>CAWCJO010000001.1:0-133633 GCA_963795935.1 Bryobacterales bacterium
TTCGGCGCGTCGATATTTGTCATTTTTTCGATCGCTTCGGCAGGCCGCTGTTTTTATTGAACCCGGCTGGATTCAGGATGGCAGCAGCTCTGGCGACCCACGTTCCCATCTCGGCCGCGGACTTGTGGGATAAGATGAGTCAATACGACTATGCCATTATCGGCTGGGATAAAATTCGGCCGTACGAGATGCTCGCGTCGAATCGGCGCGGGCGGCATGGGCTAGGTGTGGAAGGCGCGCGACACGCCGCTGGACCGCATGGTCGGCATCAAGGTTTCGAAGCGGGAGTTCACCGAGGCTTTGAGCGCGAAGCCGAGGCCGTAGCGGCGCTCGCTCATCCGCGTATTTGCAGGCTGTACGACATCGGTCCGAACTTTCTGGTTTTTGAATACCTGGAAGGCGAGCCGCCGAAGGGGCCGTTGCCGGTTGAGAGGGCGTTGGAATATGCGTCGCAAATCTGTGACGCTCTGTATGCTGGCGCACACCAGGAAGATCACGCATCGCGATCTGAAACCCGCCGATATTCCGGTGACCAAGGCCGGCATAAAACTGCTGGATTTCGGCTTGGTCAAGATCGAGAAGCCACTTCCCATTGCCTTCAAGGAAGGAGCGAAGATAGGCTTCGATGTTGCCGCCCTCGTTTGACGCATACGCCTGCCAGCGCCCATCCGGAGAGACTTTTCCCTGGGCCTCCTGAATATCTTGGCGCCAGGACGGCTAACGCCGATGCCGGGACCGCGGAAATCGCCCAGGGCCAGCGGGACAGACTGAAACTCGCGTGCCGCCAGGAGCCTCCCGCGCAGTTGCTTCTCCCGCGGTTATCAATTCCAGCGCCGCCTTCAGATCGCGCGGGATGTATGCTCTGCCTCGTCGTCCGCGGGGTCCTTCTCGCAGGCTGCGCCTCAGGACGCGATCTAAAACCGGCGGCGCGTAGAGACCGCGCGGGGCGCTCCAGAATCGCCGCGATCCCACGCTGGCCCTGCATCGACCCTTCAAACGCCCGCTGGCCCGTCTGTATCATACAGCACCAGCCCAAACGAAAAAATGTCGCTCCGCGGACCCGCCTCGTTCCCGTTTAGCTGCTCCGGCGACATATAGAGCAGCGTCCCCACGATCTGGCCCTTCATCGTAAGGCCGAACTAAGCGCTCTCGTCCCCCATCGCGATGGGCTGATCTCGCATGGCCCGGGCGTCGAGGTCCACTGGCGCGGGGACAGCCGGGAATTGTTTTATCGCGCCGGCGGCACCAGCTGGAAAATTATGGCCGTGGAGGTGAAGCCGGATCCATCCTTTCAGCCTAAGGCGCCCAAGCCCTTGTTCGAGGTCCGTGTTGGGCGCCGACGAAAACCGGAATCCTGCCTGGACCAAAACTCCGGACGGAAAGAAATTCCTGGCGGAGGTCGTGCATCCGGATATTATCTCCGATGCAATTACAGTGGATCTGAACTGGCAAGCCGGATTGAAGAAGTAAAGCTGGGCCTGACTCTACACGCCGCTGGAAACGGCGCGCATGAAAGCAGTCATCATGTTAATGGGCTCTGCCGGCGGTCCCGGCGGAATATTTGAGTGGTCACCGGTGCGTTACGGTACTATAGCAGTTCGCCCCAATGCCTCTTTATCAGGTGATTGTTCTCGCCATCGTTCAAGGCTTGACGAGTTTCTGCCTGTCAGCAGTTCCGCCCACTTGGAAGTTGTTCCCTGGCTGTTCGGCTGGAAAGACCCGGGGCTCACCTTTGACATCGCGCTTCATGCCGGCACCCTCGCCGCCGTAATCATCTATTTCTTGCGCGACTGGATGCAGATCATTGCGCAGGCTTCGGGATCCGGGTCGGCGGCGATCGCGAACTGGAGAAGAACCCCAACCTGCTCTGGCTGCTCGTCATTGGCATCCATTCCGGTGGGCATTGCCGGACTCTCTTCGACAAGCGGCCGAAACCAGTTGGCGCAACCTTATCTGATCGGCGCCATGCTTATCGCTGGTCGGCATCTGATGTGGATCGCCGACCAAGAACGAACGGCCGCAAGGGCATGGGCCGGTCAACGGCATCGATGCGATCGTGGTCGGGTCGGCGCAGGCCCTCGCCGTCGTGCCGGGAACCTCTCGCAGCGGCATCACCATCACGGCCGGGCTGTTCCGCGATTTCAGCGCGAAACCGCCGCCCGCTTCTCATTCCTGCTCTCCACCCCCGCCATCGCCGCCGCCGCGGCAAAGAATCCTGGGACATGCACAAACGGCGGCATTCCGCCCGGGATGGGGGTGCCGTTCGCGCTCGGCATTGTGGTCAGCGGCATCGTGGGCGCCGTCGTCATCGCCTTCTTCCTGCGCTATCTGCGCGGCCATCAGTCTGACGCCTTTCGTTTGGTACCGCATCATTTTTGGCATAATAGTAATCGCTCTGGCTGTATTTTTCCGCTTCAACGCGGAATGAGGTTACTCGGTCCGACTCGCTTCGAGCGGCTGAACGAAGCCCTCGCATTCGTGTTTCTGTTCGCGGGCTGTTCCTGATCCTGAGCCTGGTCTCGTACCACGCCGAGGATCCCTCCTGGAACGCGGTTTCGAGCGCGGGGCGCGCGCACAACCTGACCGGCCTCGCGGGCGCGCACATCTCCGACCTCTGCTCCAAACGCTGGGCCTCGCGGCGTTCGCGATTCCGTTTCTGCTCTGGCTGCTGGCCTGGCAATGGATTCGCTCGCAGCCGATCGCCGACGCCGGCGTAAAATTACCGGCTCGCTGCTGCTGCTCTTCAGCGTCTGCGGCGGATGGCGCTCGGTCCTTATTGGCGCCCCTGGCCCATTTCCTTCGGCCCGGCGGCGTGCTGGGCACGCTTCTGTCCGACTATCTGCTCTCCGTATTGAACGTCACTGGCACGCTTCTGGTCGCAGCCATCGCGTTCATCGCTTCGCTGTATCTGATATCGACGTTCTCCATGGCGCGTCTCGCCGTCTGGTTGCCGGTCCGATCCGCTGGTGGCGGTCGCTGGCGAAGGCTTCGCGCGCTGGCCGCCAAGAAACGGCGGATCGCCAAGGAGCCGGCCCGAACAGCGCGCCGGGAAGCGCGGTTCGCGCGCGGCAAAGGCGCACGACGAGGTAAACCGGTGTCCGCCGCTTGGCCGATACAACTCCTCCGTTCGACGCGATCGAGCCAGAGCCGGAATCGGAGGAGATGAAGGAGATCCCCATCCATGAGCTGGAATACGATACTCCGCCGCCTGCCTCCGCTGCCGCTGCGCCGTTGCCCGATCCCGCGCCGGTTGCATCCGCGTAAAGCGGCCGAGCCGGAGCCGCTGCGTCCGCACGTTTATGAACTGCCTCCCACCGAGCTGCTGAACGAAGTGCCGGGGCGCAATGCCTACGATTCGCAGGAGCTGAAGGAAATCGCGGCGCGCATCAAATCCAAGTTTGAAGAGTTCAACGTGCACGGTTCGGTGGTGCAGATCAATCCCGGGCCGGTGGTCACCACTTTCGAATTCAAGCCGGAAGCCGGCGTGAAATATAGCCGCATCACGACGCTCACCGAAGATCTGTGCCTCGGTCTGCAGGCCGAATCGATTCTGATCGAGCGCATTCCCGGGAAGCCGACCGTCGGCATCGAAGTTCCGAACACGCGGCGCGAAGTGATCAGCCTGCGCCAGATCCTGGAATCGGACGAGTTCCGCGACTCGCCTTCGCAGCTGACAATCTGCCTGGGCAAGGATATCAACGGCCGCATCAAAGTCGGCGCGCTCGAATCCATGCCGCACCTGTTGATCGCCGGTTCCACCGGATCGGGCAAGAGCGTGATGCTCAATTCCATGATCATGTCGATTCTCTACAAATCGACGCCGGACGAAGTGCGCATGATCCTGGTGGATCCCAAGCGCCTGGAAATGGGCATCTATGAAGGCATTCCGCATCTGCTGACGCCGGTGATCACGGACGCCAAGAAGGCGACCAACGCGCTGCGCAACGCGGTGCTCGAAATGGAGCGGCGGCTGAAGCTGCTGGCCGCGCAAGGCGTCCGCAACATCGATCAGTACAATCGCAAGGTCCGCCAATTGATGAACGAGCCGCGCAGCCTGTTCGAGGATGAGGACAGCCGGCGGACGAGGACTTGAAGCCGCTGCCGTACATTCTGATCCTGATCGACGAGTTGGCGGATCTGATGATGCTGGAGCGCGGCAACGTGGAAGAGGCGGTGACGCGGCTGGCGCAGATGGCGCGCGCGGTCGGCATGCACCTGGTGCTGGCGACGCAGCGGCCCAGCGTGGACGTGATCACGGGCTTGATCAAAGCGAATTTTCCGTCGCGCATCAGCTTCCGGGTGGCCACGCGCGTGGACTCCCGCACCGTGCTCGACGTGATGGGCGCCGAGCATCTGCTCGGTAAAGGCGACATGCTGTTTCTGCCGCCCGGCTCGTCGCGGCTGACGCGCGTCCACGGCGCGTTTGTGACCGAGACGGAGATCAATCGCGTGGTCGAGTTCTGGAAAGAGCAGGCGCGGCCGGAATACGATCAGACATTCCTGCTGGCGCCGCCGCCGAGGATGGCGAAGACGAGGACGACGCAGGAGATCGACGGCGCGGAGGATCCCGATGTATCAGGATGCCGTGCGCGTGGTGCTGGAAATGGGCAAAGCGTCGACTTCGACGTTGCAGCGGCGCTTGCGGCTGGGCTACGGCCGCGCGGCGCGCATTCTCGGACATGATGCAGCGCGAGGGCATCATCGGCCCGCCGGACGGCAGCAAGCCGCGCGAAGTGTTGAAGCGGCCGGACTGGCTGGAGGAAGTGGAAAGCCAGCTCCGTTAGTTCTTAATTTCCGCTAGTTTGGCGCGGCGCGATTCGGCTGCTGAAAGATAATGGGAGAAAGTTTCCCAATGCTCGACTGGATATCCTGCCCGGCGGTGGAGCGGCATGCCGACAAGGTTAGCGGCGCCTGGGTGTTTCGGGGAACGCGAGTGCCGGTTCCCGCCCTGTTTTCGAATCTCGAGGGCGGCGCCACGATTGACGAGTTCCTGGAGTGGTCTCCAGGCGTATCCCGCGAGGATGTAAAGAAAGTGTTGGAGCACGCATCGCGCAGCTTGGGCAATCCGTTGGCAGTGTGACGGGTCTCCCGTGCGGATATTGCTTGACCATAACACCGTGCTCCATTTCGATACTTCTTCATCGGACATGCATTAAAACAGCTTATGAACGAGGCTGGGCAGAATCGACGAATGGGGATCTCCTCCGAATGGCGGAAAAAAGCCGGTTTCGATACGACGACATCCGGCGCGTGGGTAACGTCTGTTTCACATGAGCCGAGGCAATCCGCGCGGGCGATCTGGCTCGGGTGGAAGAAATGCTCCAGGCGCGGCCTGAGATTGCGGACCTGACGATGCCGTATGGCGACGAGCATCGGCCCATCCACTACGCGGTGATGCAACCTTCGGCCGGAGATGGTGCGGCTGCTGATGCGGTACGGGGCGAATGCGCGTCAAGGCATCGATCCGCATCGCGCCGCCACGGCGGCTTGGACCATCGCGAAGGAGCGAGGGTACGACGAAATCGTCGCCGTTATCGAGGCGGAGGAACGGCGGCGCGGCGAGATAACGGAGGATGCACCCGAAGTCGAGGCGATCGGCGCCGACGCTGCCCGCGCGGCGGTCGCGTCGGGGAATGTCGAGTGGTTGCGCGCGCGACACGCGGAAGGAAGCTTGGTGAACCCGATCCGATGGGATGACGGCGGGTTGCTGACGGCCGCTGTGCGGCACAACAAGCCGGACATGCTCCGGCTGCTACTGGACTACGGCTTCGATCCGGATGAACGCGTCTCGATCGGCGAAAGGCGACTGGGTGGCGTACTCGCAAGGATATCGGCTGTGGCGCTGCGCAGCGCTCGGCCTCCGATCCCGAGATGGCTGAAATGCTGCTGCGGCGTGGAGCGAGTCCGAACGTGCACGTGGACTCGAGCGGCTCGGCCGTGCATCGCGCCTATAGCCATAAGCAGTCCGGACATGGTCGAATTGCTGCGCCGTCATGGCGGCATCGTGAGCGCGGATACGGCGGCGCATTACCGGCAGGCAGATCTGGCGCGGCAGATGCTCGCGGACCACGGTCGCGGAGCCCTTCCGGAGGGAATTGTTTCTCCCGGCAAACCGCTGGCACAGGAACTGCTTGCGGATGGCGGCGATCGGAGATCGTGCGCAAGGCGCTGGAACGTATTGACTGGCTGCACGACGACCCGCGGTGGTTCAGGTATCCTGACGAACCCACTCAGCTTCTGGCACCACATTCCGTGGCTGTACGCGGAAAGTCGCGAGTTGGATCGGGGAACGTATCTGTCGTGCTTCGTGCTCATTTTGCACGGTGCGATCCGAACGTAATCGGCGCTTTTACGCGGACAGCGCTGCATGAAATCGCCGCGATGGGTAAGCACGTGACTGAAGAAGAGGCCGCGGCGCTCACGGTGGCGCTGCTTGACGCCGGCGCCAGTACGGACATGCGCGACCACATTCTGAAGAGTAGGCCGCTCGGCTGGGCCTGCCGGTGGGCCGCGCGGAGGTGGCGAAGTACTGTTGAAGCGAGGCGCCGATCCCGTGGAGGCGCGTGCCGAGCCGTGGGCGCGGCCGAGAGCGTGGGCGGAGAAGATGGGGCGCAGCAGCGTTTCAGCGGTACTGAGTCACGGTGGGTGAGAGATTAGCGATTTACGCCTTGACGGTTTTGGCGGGCGGTTGGCTGGGTGGAAGAGCCTCGGCATTGCCGCTAGTCGTACTTCCCGACGATATGGCCGCTGTGGCCGCGAGCATCTCCCGTATGAAGGCCGCGTCGGAGGAGGTCGCGAGCCAGCTCGGCTGATCGCGGTGTTGTTCGCCGAGGGGATCATGCGTCGGGAGCGGCGCTCCGGGAAAGCTCTGCCGAGATCGGAAGCGGGCCTAGAAGATATCTGGAGCGGGTTCTGGAATATGCCGGGCCCTGGCACTTCCACCTGTTGGGCGTTTGTCGTCAGCTTGATCTCTACCCACCCTCCCAATGGCGCATTCTCCAGGACTTCGCTGCGGGCGCGGAACATTTTTATCCTTCTTTATCCTTCGTTCTCGTACGGAGGACCATGTCTTACTCCTGCCGCAGAGCCGCTAGCGGATCAATTCGAGACGCTCGCCTTGCCGGCGCATAGCCGGCGAGAATCGCGGCGCTTAGGAGGACGACGCCGGCCAGCGCCAAGGTTCCCGGATCGTTGGGCTGGGTTTCGAACAGAAACGATTTGACAAGCCGGGACGCGCCCAACGCGGCAGGCACGCTGATCGCGAGTCCCACCGCCGCCAGTAGTAGAACGCGGCGCAGAACCATCCATACCACAGCGCCGCGTTGCGCGCCCAGAGCCATACGGATTCCAATCTCGCCCGTCTGCCGCGCGACGTTGTACGACATCGTCCCGTAAAGACCAATGCACGCCATCAGGAGAGCGAGGACCGCGAAACCCGTGCATAGTTTCGCGAACGT
The DNA here is from genome assembly GCA_963795935.1 of Bryobacterales bacterium. Taxonomy (GTDB): domain Bacteria; phylum Acidobacteriota; class Terriglobia; order Bryobacterales; family Bryobacteraceae; genus JAICMB01. The sequence goes on from CAWCJO010000001.1 coordinate 7,458, forward strand.
GAGTTCCTGGCTGATCGTTCGATCGATTTCCGCTGCCTGTGTGACCACGTTTGTGACGGGGATGCGTGAATCCGCCTCCCGCACGATCTCGTGCACGCTCTTGACATACCTCAGCGGATCACCCGCGGTGCGCAGCGCGTAGGTCACCCGGTCCGAAGAAAACTGGCTGACCGCTACGAACACGGTCATTGCACTCTCCTCTTCATTTTTCAAACCACCGTACCGCACGTTCGCCGACACGCCGACGATTCCGAGATCGCGCTTCTCCTCCGGGAGCGTGATGCGCCGGCCTACCGGATTCTCGTTGCCGAAGTAAGTCCGCGCCAGCCGCTCGCTGATCACTGCAACCGGCCTCGATTCCGGTTGGTCGCGGTCGTCAATCTCGCGCCCGGCCAGGATCGGAATCCGCATCGTCGTGAGGAAACGCGGTCCGGCGGCCAGGACGCGCGCGTCTTCGAGGGTAACAGCGCCGATCTTCATTGGCCCCCTGATTGGCGCGGCGCGGCCGGCGTTGATGATGGAGATTTGCGAAAGCGTCGCGCTGCTCACTCCGGGGATCGATTCGAAGCGCTTGCGCAGGTCCGAGTAAAAGGTGGCGATCTCCGGGTCACGATGCTCGGCTTGGCGCGGGCTAGCGGGTGCGGGCGGGCCGACATGGTGGCATGAGCGTTTTTCGTCGGTATGGACGAAGGGACGTTGTAATAAAGGGTAAGTTTTGCATCGTGCGTGAATAGGCTTTAGCCTCCCTTTTTTTCCGCCTGCTCGTGCTAAAATTTTCTTGACATGCGCCACGTGGCGGGTTACATTGCGGGATGATAAAGAGTTTCCGCCACAAGGGACTGAAACGGCTTTTCGAGAACGACGACCCGAGCGGCGTGAACCCGGAACACGTGGGGAAGCTGAAGAACATTCTGGCGACCCTTCACGCCGCCCCTACGGTTAGCCATATGGACTTGCCGGGGTTCCGGTTGCATCCTCTCAAGGGAGACTTGAAAGGATTTTGGGGCGTGACAGTACGCGCCAACTGGCGGGTGATTTTCCGCTTTGACGAAGACGCGGAGGACGTTGATTATGTCGATTACCACTAGAACAGGGAGAACGACCCATGCCTATGAAAAATCCGCCGCATCCCGGCGTTGTCGTGTTGCAGGAGTGCATTGAGCCTTCGGGCTTGACCATCACGCAAGCAGCGGAAGCTCTTGGCGTGACGCGCAACACGCTTTCCGAACTGGTGAACGGCAAGCGCGGCATATCTCCCGAAATGGCCGTGAGAATAGCAAAGGTTTTCGGCGGCACCGAGGAAGGCTGGCTTATTCAGCAGGCGCAGTACGAGCTTGCCACGTTCGCCGCGACCGCATCAAACTCAAACGGCTGGAAATCGCTTAAACATGAGCGACCGACAACTCGCGAGCTCGCGGAGCGAGTAGCGCAACTGAGGCGCTGTCCTTGCGGGAGCTTCCGGGTCGACGTCCGACTCCAAAGATGTGTTGATTCTGATGCCTGAACCCTACGAGGTAGCGATCTATCTGTACCCGCGCACGCGTTAGAAAGGCCCACCTCGTGCCGCCCGCGGCGCGTGGCGGTAATCGCCTATGCTGTCAGAGGTAAAGACGAGAGGCGCGCGAGCGAGGCGGCTGACGCGGCCCGTGGAACGGGCGCCGGCAGAGGCGAGCTACGCGAGGCCTGTCGGGTGCCGCCGGGGCCGTGCGCACGACGCCAGAGCGACGCCAGACCGCGACCCCGCGACCGAGCCGAGCCGACTATACGTCCGAGAAACCGGTAAATCTACGACGCGACGACACATGCGGCCCTGTGGCAGCCCCCGCCGGCCCCCGACTGTACACCGGCAGAGGCGGTGACACAGCGCCAGCACTCTTGACTCTTGCCTGCATGCACGCCGTAGACCCGCGGCCAGTAGGCGACTGGCCGACCACCACCGCCTAGGCGGCCGGCACAAGGGTAGTGCTCCGGCGCGGGCCGTAGTAGGGGGGCTGGCAGATGTCGGTGCAACTGACGCCAAGCGGCCGCCGCGCCCGGAGCTGGCCGGCGCTGTGCACTCTGTCGCCCCGCTCTGACCGTTCGGCCGTGAAACCCTGGCCCGTGTCGCCGTCCGCCTGAGAGGCGCTGGGTGTACGGTCGGTGTCGGGCGTTCGGTCACGTGATCTCTGCCACTCGGGATGGCGCGTCGTCCGGGGCTGCTGCGTCCGCGTCCTCGATCCCACGTAGCTCGGCAGCTATGCGAGCGCCTACCGTGACCGACGTGCGCGGGCGCGGAACATTTTCATCCTTCGTTCTGGTACGAAGGACCATGTCTTACTCCTGCCGCAGAGCCGCCAGCGGATCAATTCGGGACGCTCGCCTTGCCGGCGCATAGCCGGCGAGAATCGCGGCGATTAGGAGGACGACGCGGCCAGCGCCAAGGTTCCCGGATCGTTGGGCTGGGTCTCAAACAGAAACGATTTGACAAGCTGCGACGCGCCCAACGCGGCAGGCACGCTGACGGCGAGTCCCACCGCGGTCATTATTAGAACGCGGCGCAGAACCATCCATACCACGGCGCCGCGTTGCGCCCCCAGAGCCATACGGATTCCAATCTCGCCCGTCTGCCGCGCGACGTTGTAGGACATCGTCCCGTAGAGTCCCACGCACGCCATCAGGAGAGCGAGAACCGCGAAACCCGTGCATAGCTTCGCGAACGTGAGCTCCCGACTGATCGTCCGGTCGATTTCCGCTGCCTGTGTGACCACGTTTGTGACAGGGATGCGCGAATCTGCCTCCCGCACGATCTCATGCACGCTCCTGACATACCTCAGCGGATCACCCGCGGTGCGCAGCGCGTAGGTCACCCGGTCCGAAGAAAACTGGCTGACCGCTACGAACACGGTCATTGCACTCTCCTCTTCATTTTTCAAACCACCGTACCGCACGTTCGCCGACACGCCGACGATTTCGAGATCGCGCTTCTCCTCCGGGAGCGTGATGCGCCGGCCCACCGGATTCTCGTTGCCGAAGTAAGTCCGCGCCAGCCGCTCGCTGATCACTGCAACCGGCCTCGATTCCGGTTGGTCGCGGTCGTCAATCTCGCGCCCGGCCAGGATCGGAATCCGCATCGTCGTGAGGAAACGCGGTCCGGCGGCCAGGACGCGCGCGTCTTCGAGGGTAACAGCGCCGATCTTCATTGGCCCCCTGATTGGCGCGGCGCGGCCGGCGTTGATGATGGAGATTTGCGAAAGCGTCGCGCTGCTCACTCCGGGGATCGATTCGAAGCGCTTGCGCAGGTCCGCGTAAAAAGTGGCGATCTCCGGGGGGCGATGCCCGGCCTGCCGCGCATTCAGCGAGAACAGAAGGATGTTTTCGCGGGCGTATCCCAACTGCACCGAGTGCAGCTTGTTGAGGGTCTGGACAAACAGACCCGCGGCGACCAGGATGACAAAAGAGATCGCGATTTGAGCGATCGCCAGCACGTGCTGCACGCGGCGGCGCGGTCCGCCCCCGCGGCCGTTCTGTAGCGGGGGCATGACGTCCGGACGCGTCGACTGAATCGCCGGCGCGAGACCAAATAATAGGCCGCAAATCACAGAGAGCGCCGCTGTCACAGCCAGCACGTTCCAGTTCAATTCCGCGTGCAGCGTAAAGTTCTGCTGCCCGTTGGAGAGCAGAAGCGTCAGCGATCGGACGCCCCAGATTGCGAACAAGACCCCTAATGCTCCGCCGAGCGATGCCAGCATCACACTCTCGGTAAGCAATTGCCGCACGACGCGGAACCGTCCCGCTCCCAGGCTGAGCCGGACAGCCATTTCGCGGCGTCGCGCGGCGGCCCTTGCCAGCAGCAGATTGGCGATGTTCGCGCACGCGATCGCCAGGATCAATCCCACCATCGTCAGGAGCACGTACAGAGGCTTGGAATACTGGCGGCGCAAACTGCCCAGACCGGCGGCGCCGGGATTCAGCATCAGCGCGGGCAGTTTGGCGCGCTCACCGTCGGTCGTCGCGGTGGCGGCAACCCATTGATGGAAACGAGGAGCCAGCGCCGCCTGCGCTTGGGCCATGCTTACGCCGGGACGCAGACGGCCCATCATTTCGATCCAGTAGAAGTTTCCGTCGGGATACATACGAGCCGCCCGGGCGCCGTCCACCAGCAGATTCGTGTGCAACGGAAGATAGAGGTCCGGCGATGTCGCAGGATCGACTCCGAAGAATTCCGGAGGCGCCACGCCGACCACCGTGAAGGGCACATTATCGACGAGAACCGGTTGTCCGATCGCACCCGACGGTCCTCCAAAGCGCTGCTGGCTCGTCGCAAAACTGATTACGGCGACCGGCGCCGCGCCTGGACGGTCGTCTTCGGAGTCGATCGGACGTCCCGCGGCCGGCGACACTGCCAGGCCGTGAAAATAATCGCCGGTGACGTACTCCGTGCCGGCGCTCGCGGCCTGCCCGCGGATGGCCAGGGTCTTGTCATGTCCGTTGAAGTATCCGAAAAGCGTGGAAAAAACGGGATTCTCATCGCGAAGCGTCTCGAACGCGCCGTACGGAAACATCCCGCTGACCATGGCGCCTTTATCGCCCGGCCACGCCATGCCCTGTACCCCGTGCATGACGTGGACCCATTGCTTGCTGGCGTTGTAGGGCGGCCGGCTATGCCAATTCAAGACCACCAGCGACTCGGGATCGGCCACCGGCAGCGAGCGCAACAGGATGGACTCCATGAAGCTGTAGATCGTAGTATTGGCGCCGATGCCGAGCGCCAGCGACAGGACCGCCAGGGCGCTGAACACCTTGTTGGCGGTCATGGTGCGACAGCCATAACGAATATCCTGGCCAAGTTCCGACAAAAACCGTGTCATCCAAATCTCCCGTGACTCTTCGTGCTTCAGTCCGACGTTGCCAAATCGCCGGCGCGCTTCAGCCCGGGCGCGCTCCGGCATCATACCGTCTGCTTCGAGTTCCGCGGCCTTCTCCGCAAGGTGGAGTTCCATTTCCTCACGCAGCGCCTCTCCGCGCCTGGCGCTCTCCATCCAATACCTCAGCCGTCGTAACACGTCCATCACTGCGCTCCCATTACGCGCGCGATCGCCAGCGTGAGTTTGGCGTATCTCCGGGTTTCAACGGCCAGCTGTTTGCGGCCGGCCGCCGTGATCTTGTAGATCCTCGCCCGCCGATTGTTCGACGTCACGCCCCAGACACCCTCGATCCAGCCGTTTAGCTCCAGCCGCTGGAGAGCGGGGTACAGCGAGCCCTCCTCGACCAACAGCTCGTTGTCGGACGATTGTTGGATGAACTGCACGATGCCGTATCCATGGAGGTCGCGCCGCGACAGCGTCCGCAGAATCAACATGTCCAGTGAACCGGGCAACGAATCGTTCTTTTGCGCCTTGCGTCCCATACCAAGAATTCTTAGCTTACAGCGACGAGATTACGCGAGTCAAGTTCAGCTTTGCGGATGAGCGCTGGGGTGGAGGTCTTCCTTGCCCTTCACCAACTTTGCCGGCTGATCTTAGAGATTGATTTGTGGCACTGGCGACCATCTGAAAGGCATGGCCTGGGAGCGTTCAGCGAATTCTTCATTGGACGGTCGCCACTTGTCTCTAGTGGAAATCGTTCGTCCTCGCGAACATGGCGCTTGCCGCTTGCGCAGTGAGGCGGATGGCCGCTGGACCGTTGCAATCCACATGAGCGTGTTGCCGCGATCCCGGAGGAGTGGGTCAAGAGCCTCGGAATCGAGGGGAAATGATTCGGGAGCGCCGGGGAGTCCTTCAGTGAACTTCTCGCTATTTGTATTTTCTGACGACTTGACCAGCCGTCGCGGGGAGCATTTCGCGTATGGGTCGGCGCGTGGTGGGATGGCCCAGGTCCGGGGCGATTTCGGCGAGAGGCTCGAGGACGAAGCGGCGCTGTCCCATGCGGGGGTGCGGGATTTGGAGCGCAGGCGTTTCGATGATGAAACCACCGAACAGGAGGATGTCGATGTCGATCGTTCGCGGACCCTTCGCGACGATGCGCTTGCGGCCCAGTTGCTTTTCGACGCTCTGAATGCGCGCCAGCAACTGCATGGGGAAGAGCGTGGTTTCGATCTCGGCGGCGAGATTGAGGAACCAGGGCTGCGCGTGCAAATCCCGCGGCTCGGTTTCGTAGAGCGACGACGTGCGCTTAATGCGAAGGTCGGGCGCGGCCAGCAGTTCGAGGGCGCGGCGCAGATTCTCTTCGCGGTCGCCCAGGTTCGACCCTAACGATAAGTAAGCGGTTTTCCAACTCACCGTCAGAACAGGCTGTTTTGCAGACCGCCCCGAATGCGGCGCGGGATTTGGAAATAATCGAACGCACGGTCGGTACCGACGCGGCCGCGCGGGGTGCGGTCGATAAAACCGAGCTGGATCAGGTAGGGCTCGTAGACCTCCTCGATCGTATCGGCCTCTTCGTCGATGGAGGCCGCGATGGTGTTCACGCCGACTGGTCCTCCGCCGTACTTGGCTAGCACCGTCTGCATGATTTTCTGATCGATTTCGTCGAGGCCGAAGCGGTCCACTTCAAGCAGGTCGAGCGCGGTGGTCGCCACGCCATGTCCGATGCGGCCGTTGGCGCGCACCTGGGCGTAGTCTCGCACGCGGCGCAGCAGGCGGTTGGCGATGCGGGGAGTTCCGCGGCTGCGGCGCGCAATCTCGGACGCGCCTTCGCTGTCTATCTCTACGGCCAGGAGGGAGGCCGAGCGGTGGACGATGCGGGTCAACTCCTCAACATCGTAATGGTTCAGACGCAACACCAGTCCGAAGCGGCCGCGCAAAGGCGCGCTGACGAGGCCTTGCCGAGTGGTCGCGCCGATGGCCGTGAAGCGCGGGATCGGCATGGAGTGCGTGCGCGCGCCGGGGCCGGTGCCGATCAGGATATCCATGCGGAAATCCTCGAGCGCGGCGTAGAGGATCTCCTCGACGTCGGGCAGCAGGCGGTGGATCTCGTCTATGAAGAAGACCTGCAGGGGGCGGATGTTCGTGAGCACGCCCGTGAGGTCGAGTTTCTTTTGCAGGATCGGGCCGGAGGTCTGTTCGAAACCCACGGCGAGCTCGGAGGCGATGATGGTGGCGAGGGTTGTTTTGCCGAGACCGGGCGGCCCGTAGAGCAGCACGTGATCCATCGCCTCGCCGCGATGCTTGGCGGCTTCGATCGCGATGGAGAGATTTTCCTTGAGCTTGGGCTGTCCGGTGAAATCGGCGAGGCGTTGCGGACGCAACGTCGCTTCGAGCTGCCTTTCTCCTTCGAGCGCTGAAGCGGAAACGATGCCTTTGTCGCGCATTCGCTATCGCACCAACTCGAGAGAACGGCGGAAGAGAGGCTCGAAATCTTCGCCCACGCCGGAGGCTTTGGCTTTGCGAACCGCGCCTTCGGCAGCCGCGCGATTACATCCTAAATTCAGGAGCGCCGATAACACGTCTTGCTCGACGGCTTTTAGAGCGGGTGCCGCCGGCGGGGCGGAAGCGCCCGCGGACGCCGCCATGCCGATCGAATCGAGCTTGTCCTTCAATTCCAGGACGAGCCGCTCCGCCGTTTTCTTGCCCACGCCGGGAATGCGGACCAGCCGATCGACCTGGCTGTTGCGAATGGCGGCGACCAGATCGGCGGTGTTCAGGCCGGAGAGAACGGTGATGGCGAGTTTCGGTCCGATCCCGCTGACCGAAATCAGTTTCTCGAATATGGTCTTCTCCTCTGGCGTGAAAAAGCCAAAGAGCGAGAGAGCGTCTTCGCGAACGTGCGTGTAGATGCGAAGCCGTATCTCGGCGCCGGCGTCAGGCAGCGCGGAAAACGTCGAAACCGGAATCAAAACGTCGTAACCGACGCCGCCGGTCTCTACGATGACCTGGTTCGGGTGCTTCTCCAGCAGCGTTCCCCGGAGAAAGGCGATCATGAAGCTTCATTATATCGGCGCGCGGCGGGGCGCTCCATAAAGCTAAATTATTTTACATGGCGAGGCGGCGTTTCTTTGTCGACGAAATTCGCGGCGGGCGCGCGCTGGTTGCGGGCGATGCCGCGCATCACCTGACGCGCGTGCTGCGGGTGGAGACCGGGCAGAAATACGAAATCTCGGACAATCGCGACGTTTACCTGGCCGAGGTCGATGCGGCGCGGAAGGATTTTGTCTCGTTCTCCGTTCTCGAAAAGATCGACTCGCCCGAAATTCAAGCGCATCTCACGCTGTTGGCCGCGCTCATCAAATTCGATCGTTTTGAATGGCTTCTGGAAAAAGCGACGGAATTGGGGGTTTTGAGCGTCGTGCCGTTCGTGGCGGAGCGCAGCGAAAAGGGCCTGGAGCGCGCGGCCGCCAACCGCCTTGCACGATGGCGCAAAATCGCGCGGGAGGCGAGCGAGCAATCGCGGCGCGCGCGCCTGCCGGAGATCTCCGGAGTGCTTCCGTTTGCCGACGCTATCGATGTCAAGGGGGATCTGCGATTGGTGCTGGAGGAGCAGGCCGGCGCGCAGCCGATTCTGCCGGTTTTAACGCCCGCGCGCCGTTCGAGCATCGCAATATGCACCGGCCCCGAAGGCGGATGGACGGACCGCGAGAGGGCCGTTTTCAGCGCCGCGGCATGGACCCCCGTGTCGCTGGGAGAAACCGTTTTGCGGGCCGAAACGGCTGCCATTGCGGCGCTGGCCGTTGCCGGGGCCGCCGGCGCAGGCAGTAACAATTCCCACGCCCGGGAATCTAGTTCTTAGAGAGATCTAATGGCCACTGCCGAAAACAGCGTCGATGCATTGCGCCGGAAGTACGGACCGGCGCTGCGCGAGATGGAAGAACAGCACGCAAACCTGGTGCAGCTTTCATTGCAGAATAACAAGCTCCTTATTCACGGCGCGGCGAAATCGAAGGAGGCGCTCGAACGCATCAAGAGCAGGCTCTCGGATATCGATCCGGACTGGAGCCGTGAAGTGGATCTCGATCTGCGCGCACCCGATGTCCTCGCGTCTCACACGGGGCAGAGCGTGGTCAATACCTCGGGCGACTTTGAGCAAGCCGCGAGCGACACTACCGACGACACCGGCGAGAGCCGCTAAAATCGCGGGCGGGCGTTCTGTCACACGGTTCGGCTCGCGCGCGTCCATTGGACGTGCCCGATACCGCGACTTGGCGTTTTGCTATACGCGCGCTGCGGTCCCGCAATTACAGGCTCTTCTTTTCCGGACAGACCGTCTCGCTTGTCGGCACCTGGATGACGCGCATCGCGACGAGTTGGCTGGTTTATCGCATGACCGATTCCGCCTTCCTTCTCGGTCTTGTGAGCTTTGCCGGCCAGATCCCGTCCTTTCTCGTCACGCCCATCGCCGGCGTTTGGGTCGACCGCTGGAATCGGCATCGTACCCTTGTCGTCACCCAGATCCTTTCCATGCTGCAGTCTTTTGCGCTTTTTGGACTCGCCTTCGGACATGTCATAACCGTCTGGCACATCATTTTGTTGCAGCTCTTCCAAGGTCTGGTCAATGCGTTTGATATGCCGGGGCGCCAAGCGTTCGTGGTCCAGATGGTGGACGATAAATCGGACCTGAGCAATGCCATCGCGCTGAACTCGTCGATGGTGAACGCCGCGCGCCTGGTCGGGCCCGCCGTCGCGGGTATCCTGATCTCGGCCGCCGGCGAAGCGTATTGTTTCCTGATCGACGGCATCAGCTACATCGCAGTGATCGCGTCGCTTCTCTTGATGCGCATTAAGCCCGGGGTCCTGACGGCGCGCCGCAAGAGCGTTTTCGCCGAGCTGGCGGAGGGTTGGACGTACGTGTCGCGCTCCGTTCCGATCCGCTCGATCCTGCTGCTGCTCGGCGTTGTGAGCTTTGTCGGGATGCCCTACACGGTGCTGATGCCGATCTTCGCGTCAAGCGTACTGCACGGAGGGGCGCACACGCTGGGGTTCCTGATGGCCGGATCGGGAGTGGGCGCGCTGACAAGCGCCATTTCGCTCGCTGTGCGGAGGACCGTGGTGGGGCTCGGCAAGATCATTCCGATCTCGGCCGCGTTATTCGGCGTCGGGCTGATCGCGTTCGGACTTTCGCGCCTCTTCTGGCTATCGCTGCTGTTGATGCTGCTGACCGGCTTCGGAATGATGCAGCAAATGGCGGCGAGCAACACGATTCTTCAGACCATTGTCGAGGAGGGCAAACGCGGACGAGTGATGTCGTATTACACCATGGCGTTCGTCGGCGTGGCGCCCTTCGGCAGCCTTTTGGCCGGGGCGGTGGCCGCGCGCATCGGGGCTCCGGACACGCTCATCATCGGGGGCTTTCTCTGCATTGCCGGCGCGGCGATCTTTGCGGGACAGTTGAAGCGGCTGCGGACGTTTGTCCGTCCCATTTACGTGCAGTTGGGGATTCTGCCGGAGATCGCGGCGGGCATTCAGAGCGCCGCGGCGCTGCACGTGCCGCCGCAGGATTAGAACGCGGGAGTCGTTGGGCCCTTGAGATAAAATTACGACATACATCGATGGACGAGGAAGAGTTTGATTCGCTTATAAAGCTGCGGCCCTTCGGAACGGAAGACGCAATGCGGGTGGACGCTCAGTGGCGCCGTGGCGCAACGCTCGGGCAGGCGCTATGGGGCAGAACTTCCGACGACCTGCAGCGTCAACTGCTCGCGCGACATCCTGAAATACCTCCGAACTTCGATTTGGCCGATTTTCGGCGCCTGCAACAGATCGGTCAGAAAATTGTGGCGGCTTTGGATCACCCACGGTTCGCGCGGATATCTGCTTTGTCGCGTTCTTCCCCGGCCATCGTTGTTGGCGCTCAACGCTTAACGCCATGGGAAGCTCGTTGCGAAATAGTCCGCCGGGCGATTGAATATTTGGAAGAACTGCCGGGGACTTGACCTTTCTCAAAGCTGAGTTATGCTCATGCAGTGAACCGTATCGTAATCGCGGCGGCATTGATGGCCATGCAAACAGCGCAGGCGCAGTATCTTCGCGGCGTGAACCTCTCGGGAGCGGAATTCGGACAGACCAACCTTCCCGGAGTTTTCAATACCGATTACACCTATAACAGCGAAGCAAGTTTCCGGTACTTCGCGGCCAAGAACCTGGGGTTGATACGGCTCCCAGTGCGATGGGAACGGCTCCAGCCTGTGTTGGGCGGTCCCCTGGACGCGCAAAACCTGGCGCTCTTGAAACAGGATATTGCGTGGGCCGCGGCTCACGGGGCATTGGTCAGTATCGACGTTCATAACTACGGGCGCTACGGCATCGAAGAAAACGGCCAGCTAAACTCCTATATCATCGACAACGTTTATTCCGGCGCCATAAGAGTCTCGCGCAACGATCTGGCGGACTTCTGGGTGAAAATGTCCGGCGAGTTCCAGAACGAAGCGGCCGTGTACGCTTACGACCTGATGAACGAACCGCACGATATGGGAACGGCGGAGTGGAAGGCGATCTCGCAAGCCGTTCTATCGGCGATTCGCGCCAATGGAGACGGCAAGTTGATTATGGTTCCGGGCGACAACTGGTCGGGGGCTTATAGTTGGATACAGATCCACGGCGCTTCGAGCTGGGTCAACGATCCGATGAATAACTACATGTACGAAGCGCACCAGTATTTCGATAGCGACAACAGCGGCAGTTATGCCATCTCTTACGACGTCGAGCTGGCGAAGAATCCCAATCTCGCGGCTGTCGGCGCGACGCGTTTGTCGCCGTTCATCACCTGGTGCCGCAATAACAGCGTCCGGGGATACTTGGGCGAGTACGGTATCCCGAACAGCGATCCCCGCTGGATGACCGTGCTCGACAATTTTCTGGCGTCGCTCGATGCCGCCGGATTCCCTGGTACTTACTGGGCCGCAGGCGAGTGGTGGGGAGACTATGCGTTGTCGGTTCAACCACGGAACGACTTCACTGTCGACCGGCCGCAGCTCACCGTGCTTTCCCGCCATCTCGCCCCTCTCTCGTTCACCTCTTTGCCCGCCGGCAGTTTCAGCGGGGCAATTCTGGCGCCGGACTCACTGGCGGTTGGTTATGGCGCGGCCCTTATCGGGGGCGATGCTCAGGTAGACATCGCCGATGGCGCGAATAACACTACGGCGGCCCAGGTACTCTATGCCTCGGCGGCGCAGATCAATTATCTAGTGCCTGCAAGCCTCGCGCCCGGACACTACGCGATCACCGTCCAGAGCGGCGGCAGTGTCGTAGGCAAAGGAATTCTGGAACTCGATTCGGTGGCACCGTCGTTGTTCACGGCCAACGGCAACGGGCAGGGCGTCGCGGCCGCTCAGATCCAGCGCATTGCGGCCGATGGATCGCAGACCTACGAAGCTGTCGCGCAGTTCGATAACGGCCAGGGCCAGTTCGTGCCGTTGCCGATCGATTTCGGCGCGGCGTCCGACCGCTTGTTTCTAGTCCTCTATGGGACGGGTTTCCGCAACGCCTCCGGCTTGGGCGGCGTGAAGCTGCAGATCGGTTCCACTAGCGTGGCCGCATCGTATGCCGGTAAGCAGGGCGGCTTCGCGGGATTAGATCAAATCAACGCCGAGCTGCCCCGATCGCTTGCCGCAGCCGGCCAAGTTTCTCTTGCGCTTAGCATTGATGGAAAGCCCACCAATAGCGTAATTTTGGCATTCCAATAGCTGTTCAGGCCGATCTGTAGGCAACCTCAGGCGGCCTATGCGCGTCCAAATTCTAGCCACCCCTATCCCTTCCGTCTATGGCGCAGCCTGCGATCTCACCTTTGTCTGGTTCTCTCTATGAAGCGTATGTAAACCCGCAATGGGTCCGCCTCCTGGACCTCCTTCAGATGAATGTGCGCTACATACGCTGCCAAGGGCCGGAGCTGTTCGCGGACGATGGCCGGCGCTACCTCGACTTCCTGTCCGGGTATTGCGTTCACAACACCGGGCACAATCATCCTAAGATCGTCGCCGCTTTGCAGGATGAGTTGGGGCGTAACGGCCCGGTCATGTTGCAGAGCCATGTTCCGGAGTTGGCGGGCGAGTTGGCGGCCGCGTTATGCTCGCGCGCGGGCGGCCGATTATCCAAAGTGTTCTTCTGCAGCTCCGGCAGCGAGGGCGTTGAAGCAGTCATAAAATTCGCTCGCGCGCATACTGGCCGCAATGGTCTTGTGTATGCGGAGGGAGCATTCCACGGTCTGACGTGTGGAGCGCTGTCGCTGATGGGCGATCCGTTCTGGAGCAGGGGTTTCGGTCCACTGCTGGCGGGAACCGAGTCCGTGCCATTCGGCGATCTCGACGCATTGCGAAAGAAGCTTGCGGGCAAGAACATCGGGGCCTTTATCGTCGAGCCGATCCAGGGCGAAGCCGGCATCCGCCTGCCGCCGCCGGAGTACCTGCGTGAAGCCCAAGCGCTATGCCGCAAGTACGGGACGCTGTTCGTCCTGGACGAAGTACAGACCGGGATGTACCGCACCGGCCGTTTCCTCGCCGCGCATCGCTACGGCGTTGAACCCGATATGGTCGTGCTGGCGAAGGCCCTGAGCGGCGGTTTGATCCCGAGCGGCGCCGTGCTGATGAGCGATGCGGTTTATAAATCGGTTTACGGTTCTCTGAAGCGCTCCATCGTACACACCTCCACTTACAGCGAGAACGGCCTCGCCATGCGGGCGGGACTGGCTACGCTTCAAGTCCTCGAGGAAGAGGAATTGGGCAATCGCGCATTGCGTCTTGGCGAATATCTTCGCGGGCGTCTGCGCGACTCCCTCGGCGGCTATGAAATGATCAAAGATGTGCGCGGCCTTGGTCTGTTGAACGGAATCGAGTTTCAGCCCGCCGGCGCCCTCCGCTTGCGGCTCCCGTTCGAAGCCTTCAGGAAAATCCACCCCGGCATGTTCGGACAGGTGACTGTAATGCGGCTCTTCCGGGATCACGCCATAATGACGCAAATGTGCGGAAATAATTTTATGGTGTTGAAAGCCGCCCCGGCGTTGGTGGTAACCGAGCCGCAAATAGATGCGTACGTCAGCGCCGTCCGCGAGACGGTCGATCTGATGCATACGTCGGCCTCTTTCTGGACCGAAGCTCTGGGCCTGGCGCGCCGCGCGATTAATGTTTAAAACTTATCGGAGCGGGTTCATTCTGTCCGTTATCGCGGCCTCCGCGCTCCTGACGGCTTCCGGGCTGCATCCCGTGTCGGCAACGGCTCCGCAGCTTGATAACGGATACCGGCAGATGTACAACCTGCAGTTCGCCGACGCCCACAATACCTTCAGCGCCTGGAAACAGGCGCGCCCCGGCGATCCGTTAGGTCCCGCATCCGACGCGGCGGCGTACCTGTTCGCCGAATTCGACCGTTTGAGTATTCTGCAAGCGGAGTTTTTCACCGACGACGCCGAATTCAAATCCCGCTCCAAGCTGGTGGCGGACCCCGGCGTCAAACAAGCGTTTCTCGGCAAACTCGATGAATGCGACCGGCTCGCTGACGCCGCGTTGGCGCGCAACCCGCAGGACGCCAATGCGCAATTCGCAAAGATTCTGGCGCTGGGGTTGCGGTCGGATTACCTCGCACTCATTGAAAAACGTTATGTGCAGTCCCTCGGATACATGAAAACCGGCCGTGTATTGGCGCAGCAGTTACTTGCCGAAGATCCGTCTTATTACGACGCTTATCTCGCCGTCGGCGTCGAAAATTACATGCTCGGCATAAAGCCCGCGCCGGTGCGCTGGGTCCTTTCGTTCACGGGCGCGCAGACCGATAAAGCGCAGGGAATCCGGGAACTGAAGCTCACCGCGGAAAAAGGACATTATCTGGAGCCCTTCGCGCGTCTTCTGCTCGCCGTCGCCGCGTTGCGCGATAAAGACAAGAATGAGGCGCGGGAATTGCTATCCGGTCTGGCGAACGAATTTCCGAAAAACCAATTGTACGCAAAGGAACTCGGCCGCCTGCAATAGAGCGGCAACGGAGAAGATGACAATTGCCGGCGTCTCGGGCGCGCTTCCGCCAAACTACTATGGCCAGGGCGCCATCCTCGACGCTTTGAGCTCCTATTGGTCCGGCCGGCTCGAAAATCCGCGTTTGCTCGGCCGATTGCACTCGCGCACCGGCGTGGAAGGCCGGTATTTCGTTATGCCTCTCGAGAACTATCGCGCCGTTCAGAGCTGGGGCGCATCGAACGACATTTGGATCGAGGCGGCTCGGGATCTCGGCGAGAAAGCAATTCGCTGCGCATTGCAGCGCGCCGGCTTCGATCCCGCAGATATCGGCGCGCTGTTCTTCGTCTCCGTGACCGGCATAGCGAGCCCATCCATCGACGCCATGCTCGTCAATCGCATGCAGCTCTCGCCGCACGTGAAGCGCATCCCGATCTTCGGGCTCGGATGCGTCGCCGGAGCGGCCGGTATTGCGCGCGCCGCGGACTATGTGCGCGCCTATCCGGATGAAATAGCGGTGCTGCTCTCGGTAGAGTTGTGCTCCCTCACGCTGCAGCGCGGCGATTTGTCCGTCGCGAATATGATTTCATCGGGGCTGTTCGGCGACGGAGCGGCGGCGGTCGTAATCGCCGGATCGGAACGGGCGTCGCAGGGCCCGCGCATCCTCGCCACTCGCTCCGTGTTCTATCCGGACACGGAACGTCTGATGGGCTGGGACATCTCGGAAGAAGGATTTCGCATCGTGCTGTCGCCGGAGGTTCCGGACGCCATTGTCGAGCATCTCGGCAACGACGTCGATCAATTCCTGGGCGGCATGGGTCTTAGCCGCGGCAATATTGGAACGTACATCGTGCATACCGGCGGACCGAAGGTAATTGAGGCCGTGGAACAGGCGCTCGAGTTGCGGAATGGCGAGTTGAAAGCCTCGTGGGACTGCCTGCGGCGCATGGGAAATCTCTCCTCGGCATCGGTCTTATTCGTCCTCGAGGATGCCATGATTCGCCGCCGGCCCGCTCCAGGGACGCTCAGCCTTCTCGCAGCCATGGGGCCGGGCTTTTGCTCCGAACTGGTTCTACTGAAGTGGTAAACGCCGGCGTCGTGATCGTGGGCGGCGGTCCGGCCGGTCTCGCCGCCGCCATTGCGGTCCGGCAAAAAGGTATCGGCGTTACAGTGATCGATGCTGCGCGGCCGCCCATCGATAAGCCGTGTGGCGAAGGATTGATGCCCGACGGCGTGGATGCGCTCAAGAAGCTTGGCGTCACGCTGGGGCCGTGTAATTCCGCCTCATTCCGCGGCATACGATTCATTGACGGCGCCGCAACCGCGCGCGCGGATTTTCGCGGACCGTGCGGTCTCGGCGTGCGCCGACCGGCATTGCACGCGCTGCTGGTCGAGCGGGCGGCTGAAGTTGGCGTCGAGATGCATTGGAACACGCCTTTCCGCGAATGCAACGCGGAGGGGGCGCGTTGGATCGTCGCCGCCGACGGCATGAACTCGCGCGTGCGGCAATGGGCGGGATTCGGAGACTGCCCGCCGTCGCAGCGGCGCTTCGGTTTCCGCCGCCATTTCCCCGTCGCGCCCTGGACCGATACGGTGGATGTGCACTGGGGGCGCGATTGCCAGGTTTACATCACGCCGGTCGCCGCCGCCGAAGTTTGCGTTGCCGTAATCTCGCGTCATCGGCAGGTGCGGCTCGAGCAGGCGCTGCGCTCGTTTCCGGAAGTGTACGGCGCTTTGGAGGGATTGCTTCCCACCACGCCCGAACGCGGCGCCATTACGGAGTGCCGCCGCATTCGAAACGTGTGCCGCGGCAACGTAGCGCTGATCGGCGATGCTTCCGGAGGCGTCGACGCCCTCACCGGCGAGGGCTTGGCGCTGGCTTTCAAACAGGCGCTGGCGCTAGCCGATGCTCTCGCCGCCGGAAACTTGCAGTCGTACGCCGCCGCGCACCGGCGCATCGCGCGCATGCCGGAAATTATGGCCAGGGTGCTGCTCTCGATTGATGAGCGAACCCGCTTGCGGCGCTTCGCAATCCGAAGTCTGGCCGCTCATCCAGCGCTCTTTTCAAAGCTGCTGTCGATGCACATCGGCGCCGCGCCGCGACTTGAGGCGACCACGCCATGCGCGCAATTTTCTTGAAGTGCGCCCCCGCGGCGGCGCTTCTGTCCGCGTTGGCCCCGCTGCACGCCGCCGAAATCGTGGTCGAGTTCGATCCCTCGCAAACCCAAGTCGAATTTAGGCTGGGCGATGTACTGCACACCGTCCACGGCGCGTTCAAACTCGGCAAGGGCATCATCCGCTTCGATCCGGCAACGGGAGATGCCGGCGGAGAGTTCGTCATCGATGCCGGTAGCGGCGCCAGCGGCAGCAATGCCCGGGACAGCCGGATGGGGAAGAATGTGCTGGAGAGCGGGAAGTATCCCGAAATCATTTTCACGCCTCATCGCGTGAAGGGTTCCGTCGCGCTCGAAGGCGAATCGCAGGTCGAGATCGAGGGCACGTTCACTCTTCACGGCGCTGCCCACCCGCTGACGCTCATGGCCAAGGTCAACGTCAAGGACGGCCGCATCACGGCCGTGACGCATTTTATCGTCCCGTATGTCCAGTGGGGTTTGAAAGACCCCAGTAACTTCATTCTGCGCGTTTCAAAGCAGGTGGACATCGACATTCACGCGGCCGGAAAGTTGATTGCGGGACAATCGTAACGTGAGCCCAAGGCCGGTAAATAAAGGTCGCGCAGCAAAGGTCGCGAAATGGGCCGTGCTGCTGGCGGCCGTGCCTGTACTGCTCGCGATCCTGATTCCTCGCGATACGGGCAACGCGTCCGGCGTGAAGCCGGTTTCGGCGCGCCGTGCGGCGCCTGATTTCACGTTACGCGATCTGAGCGGCGACGCCTGGGAATTGAGCGCGCATCGCGGCAGCGTGGTGCTGGTGAATTTTTGGGCGACGTGGTGCTCGCCATGCCGCGAGGAAACTCCCGGACTGGTTCGGATCGCGCGGGCGTATGCGGGCAAAGACGTGGCGGTCGCGGGAATCTCGATGGACCAGGGCGGCGCGGATTCCGTGCGCGCGTTCATGCGCGAGTATGGCGTGGATTATCCCGTTATGATGCCCAGCTCCGGTTTCTTGCTGGCCAATGATGTCGAGGGCCTCCCGACGACGCTGCTGATCGACCGGGAGGGACGCGTCGCGCGCACTTACCTGGGCGCCGTCCGGGAGACGGTTTTCCGCGCCGACATCAATCGGCTGCTTGGGGAGCCGGCGGGGTGAGGCTTGGAGGCGTGGTACGCCAATGATCGCTACGATTGCGCTTTTCCAGATTCTCGCGGCCCCTGCCGCGGTTCCTGGAGAAATCGATCGGGCCTGCCTCAATGGCTACTGCAACATTTTGGCGGTGCAAAACGGCCGCGTGAGGCTCTTGGATTCGATGCGGAATTTGATAATAGGGCACTACGTCGAGCCAGACCAGCATCTGGTGCCTCAAACGGAGGCGCCGGTCCGCGATTTGCGTTCCAAGCGCGGGTGGCGCATTGTGGTGAGCGCTTTCCTTGATCATGGCGAAGAGTCCGAAGCCGGACTCCGCGCTCGATTCTTTGCGCCAGATGGTACGCTTACGAGCACCGATGAGTTCTTAATGGATCTCGAAGACGCCGAGATCGGCTATCTCTTCGGCGGCAGCGATGAAATAGTCGCCGTCACATCGTACGAGGAGCATGTCTACAATGTGCAGACTGATATATGGCTGTTGCCGAAGCATGGGAATCCGACGCAACTGATCGAGATCGTCGGAACCCTCGGTATGATCGTGAAAGCCGGCGCCAAGGCTACGCCCGGAGTTTGGATCCGACGCCAGACGTACGACGGCGTGCATGCAGAGACCAAGGGATGGGTGAACGAGTTTTGGATTTGGGCCCCCCGGAAGAAATCTCTGAAGGTCGCAGTTGCCCGGTCGCGGCGGTAATCACTCCCCCACGATCAAACGAAACGGAACTGACGCCGGCGGCACAGAAACAATAGGGGGAGCCGCCCGGGGCAGTTCGCCGCAATGGAAGCAAGTTTGGCGAGCTTGTAATTACTGACGTATCATGGGTTATCGTTTGTCGGCCAGTTCTATTATCGCGGGCCGGGTGAAGTCCGCCAGGAACTAGCGACGGGATGTTATGGCTTACGATGTTGGCGCGATCATTGGGGATTACCAGGTCATCGGCATTGTCGGAGCCGGCGGCATGGGCCAGGTCTATAAGGTCCGCAACACCATCTCCGATCGCATCGAGGCGATGAAAATCCTGCTGCCGAACCTTGACGCCGACCAGGAGCTGGCGGAACGGTTCATTCGGGAAATTAAGGTCCAAGCCAGCCTCGATCATCGCAACATCGCCTGCCTTCATACGGCGCAGCGGGTCGGCAACCAGCTTCTGATGATTATGGAGTTCGTCGATGGCTCCACGCTGGAGGCAATCATGAAGCAGCGCCGCATCCCGCTTCGCGATTGCGTTAACTACGCGTGCCAGGTGCTGTCGGCTCTCTCCTACGCGCATGCCCGCGGGGTTGTGCACCGCGATATCAAGCCGCCGAACATGATGCTCACGCCTTCCGGGGTGGTGAAGCTCATGGATTTCGGCATCGCCAAAGTGAAGGTGGATCACCGGCTTACCCAGACCGGCAAAACGGTAGGGTCCCTGTTCTACATGTCTCCGGAGCAGATCCGCGGCGGGGAGATCGACGCCCGCTCGGACCTCTATTCGCTCGGCATTTCGCTGTACGAGATGGTTACCGGACGCAAACCCTTTGAAGGCGACAGCGATTATTCGATCATGGCGGCGCACCTGCAGCAAATGCCCCGCCCGCCCGTTCATTTCGATTCCAGCATGCCTTCCGCGCTCAACGACATCATCATGATCTCGCTGTCGAAGGATCCGGAGCAGCGCTTCCAGACGGCGGATGCGCTTCGCGCCGCGCTCGAATCGTCGGAAAAAGGACTTGGCGTAGGGGTTGCGGCGGCCGAAGCTGCCGGTACGCAGCTTTACGGCAGGAACTCGTCGCCTCCGCCCGGTCCTCCCACCGGACGCATGGCTACTCCAGGGGAGGGCCCAGGGACTCCGCCGCCGTTACCGGCGCCCTCGCAACCGCGCCTCCCGTCGATGCCGCAGCCGCAATATCAGCAACAATATCAACCTCAGTATCAGCCTCAGTACCCGCCGCCGGCGAGGCAGGCCCACCGCGGGCCGAGTCATCGCGGGTTGTACATCACGCTCGGTTCGCTTGTAACGATAGCGTTGTTAGCGGCTGCGGCGCTCTATGTGCCAAAGATGTTCGACACCAATGCCAGCGGGCGGGCCTCGGCAACTCCGGCCCCGGCCCAGGCCGCGCCGCGACAACAACCTTTGCCCGCGCAACCACCGCCCGGCCAGTCCGCGCCGCCCTCAGCGTCACAGCCGGGCCGTGATCCCGCCTCGGGAAGCAACGCGCAGCCACAAGGCGCCACGCGGCAATTCGATCCCGCGGCCGAGATGCGCGACCTGCGCCACCGGCGCATGCTGATGCAGGCCCGCATCGACGTCGTTAATGCAAACCTGCGGCGGCTCGAGCAGCATGAGAGAGCACTGGGCAGGAACGTCAATGGCGCGCTCCTGGCGCGGGAACAGCGCCTGGGATTCGATATGGGGATCGCCGATCGGGCGCTTCGCGAGGGCAATCTCGCCGAAGCGCGCGCCACCCTGGCTAACGCCGAGCGGGAACTCGAACAGCTCGAAAATCGCTTTAATCTGCGTTAGCGGTCTGGAAGCAGCCGTCTAACGGACATGCGCCGCAGCGTTCTCACGGTTTCCGTCCGGACCGTCGAAAAGACCTCCATGAGGGGCCGTCAGGATTTTATCGCCGTCGAGGAGCCGCTTGAAATTCGTATCGGGGGAAAAACGCTGGCAATCGCGATGCGCACGCCCGGCGCGGACGTCGAACTCGTAGCCGGATTTCTCCTCAGCGAAGGCATAATCCGGGGCGCCGGAGATATCGAGTCGATCAGCGCCGCGGCGAACGTTGTCGACGCGAGGTTGCGGCCCGGTCTGGACGTCGATCCAGATCTTTCCCGCCGCGGAACCACGATGAACTCCAGTTGCGGCGTGTGCGGCAAAGTATCGATCGAGAACCTCCAGATGAACGGGGCCGCTCCTCTGCCGCGCGACGGATTCCGCCTCAACCCGCAAACGATCCACGAACTGCCCGCCGTTCTTCGTGAACGCCAGGCCGTATTCGAAAGGACCGGCGGTCTGCACGCCGCGGCATTGTTCGATGCGGCCGGGGAGCTTGCCGGCCTGCGCGAGGACATCGGCCGTCACAACGCCCTCGATAAGCTCTTGGGCGAACGTCTGCTTTCCAGCGAACTCCCACTGTGCGACCGTATCGTGCTGGTCAGCGGACGCGCCGGATTTGAGCTTATTCAGAAGTGCGTTATGGCCGGCGTCCCGGCCCTTGCCGCCGTGGGCGCTCCCTCGAGTCTCGCCGTCGATGCCGCGCGCCGCTTCGGACTTACGCTGCTCGGCTTCGTCCGTAATGAACGGTTCAACATCTACTCCGGCGAATGGCGCGTGGCGTAGCTATTTGGGTATGTTCAACACCTGACCGGCTTGAATCCGATTGGGGTCGTTCAGTTTGTCGCGGTTCGCCTCGAAAATCTTCATGTATTGATTGGACGCGCCATAAAACTGCTGCGCGATTTTCGAAAGCGAATCGCCGGCCTGCACCGTGTACGTCTGCATGCCGCCTCCCGTATTGCCCAAAGTGGAGCCGGCGCTTCCGGCGGCGCTGGCCTGCTGCGACGCAAGCGCCGGGTTAACGGTAAGATCGCAAGTCAGATCCGAGTAGCTTGGATCGACGGCCTTGATCTGGTCCCAAACCTTGTTCTTGGCCTGCTCCGAAGGCGCCTCGCCCTGCAGAAATAGCTTATTGTCCTGAACGTGCATGTGAGAAAGGCGCACGCCCTGCTGTTGTATCGCCGTCAATGCGGCTTGATATTTCTGCTTCAACTGTTCCAGCTTCTGATCCTGCTCCGCCATGATGAATCCTCCTGTATTGTGCCGTTCCGGTCTATGGTGAGATGCGCCGGTGAGATCAATGTTACCCAGGCAATTTCATCACCGCCCCAATTCTCTTTTCACCTCCTCGGTCCCCTTCTTCACCTCCCGCGACGCTTCGGTCGCGCCACGCTTCAGGTCCCGCGCGGCAACCGCGCCGTCGCGCTTCAACTCTCGCCCCGCCTCATGGCTTTCCTTTTGCAGTTCCGTTTTGGCATTATGCAGTTGCCGTTGCGCCCGCGCATTATCTTCCCGGCTGCAAGCGGCAAGCGCCGCAATCGTCAGGAATGTAGAAATTCTCAGCTTCATGGCACAGCCCCCACTCTGAATCGTATCCTGAAAATGAATGGACGCCGGGAGTTCCGCCTCAGGCTACGCGATTGAGACGGCCGCGCTTACGAAGATCTTCCGTACTCGCTGGAGCCGCCGTGAGGTCCGCGCCGTGGATGGCATTTCGCTCGCCATCCAGCGCGGAACCACTTACGGATTCCTGGGCCAGAACGGCGCGGGAAAAACAACATTCGTGAAAATGCTCCTGTCGGCCGTGCACCCCACGTCGGGATCCGCGCGCGTCTTCGGCCGGCCAGTGGACGAGCCATCGGCGCGCCGGCCCATCGGCTATTTGCCCGAGAACCACCGCTTCCCGACTTATTTCACAGGGACCGGCATGCTCGAATTCTACGCCGCCCTGTCCGGCGTCAGCGCCCCCGATCGCAAGCGCCTCATTCCGCAACTCCTCGCCCGCGTCGGCCTGGAGGATTGGGGCGCAATCCGCATCGGCAAATACTCGAAAGGCATGTTGCAGCGTCTCGGACTCGCGCAAGCTCTCATCCATTCGCCGCGGCTTCTCATTCTCGACGAGCCCTCCGACGGCGTGGACCCCGTCGGGCGCCGCCACATCCGCGAGATCCTGGGCGAACTCGAAGCGCAAGGCGTCACCATTTTTATCAATTCGCATCTGCTCGCCGAAGTCGAAATGTTTTGCAAGGAGGTCGCCATCCTGCATAAAGGCAAAATGGCCCTGAGCGGCCGGGTTCGCGACCTGATCGCCGGCAAAGGGTATCGCCTGACCGCCGCCGGGGTCCCCGAGCTTTTGTATACGGAACTGCAACAACGCGCCTCCGCTGCGGCCGTCAACGATGGCCTGTGCGAGTTCCATTTCCCGACCCGCGAACAGGTCAACGCGGCCGTCGATCTGCTGCGCTCCCAAAAATGCGAGATCGAGGCGGTGATTCCCACGACCAGTACGCTCGAAGAAGTGTTCGTGAAAACGGTGGACAAATGACCGCGACCATCGCCCTCATCCGCGATACCTTCCGGGAGGCCTTCGCGCGCAAAATCTTCTGGGGATTGTTCGGCCTCTCCACCGTGATGATCCTCTTCTTCCTTTTTCTACTTAAGATCGACATCGTCGAGGGCGCCATGGCCTCCATTTCGCTTTTTGGCCGCTCGAATAACCATGCAATGGATTTAGAAAAGCTCGTGCGAAGCTTTTACGGCGGCATCGCGACTTATCTCTACATCTGGGGCATGGTCATCGCCGTGTTCGCTTCCTCCGGACTGATTCCCAGCGTCCTCGAACCCGGGCGCATCGAGCTGCTCCTCTCGAAACCGGTCTCTCGCACGCACATCCTGCTCGGCCGCTACATCGGCAACGTGCTCGTAATCTCGCTCAACGTCGTCTACCTTGTCGTCGGCGTCTGGATCATCTTCGGATACAAAACAGGGATCTGGGAAACGCGCTTTCTTATAACCATCGCCACCACCATCTTCATCTTTGCCGTGCTGCTCTCCGTCGTTGCCCTGGTCGGCGTTCTGTTTGAAAGCGCCGCGCTCGCCACCATGATCGCGGTCGCGCTCATGATCATGAGCGCCGTGCTGGCGCAAACCACCACCATGCTCAAGCTGTTGTCGTCGGAATGGTCGCGCAACGTGTGGCGCGCGCTTTACTACACGTTTCCGAAGGTCTACGACATGGGGACCATGACGCTCGACGCGATTTCCGACCGCACTTTCGCCGGCTATATGCCGATCTGGACGTCCGCCCTCTTCGGCGCCGTCGTCCTGGCGGCCGCCCTCGTCATTTTCGCGCGGAGAGATTTTTAGGTGCGCGCCGCCGTCTTCGCCGCCGCTCTCGGACTCGCGCTCATGATTGCCGCGTGCCGCCTTCAGCAGCCCAGCACCGGCGCCATTCACATCGATCCCTCGCTTGAACGTCTCGTTCCCTCCGATACCATATTCATCCTGGGCGCGGACTTGGACGCCATCCGCCGCACTGCCACGTACCAGAAAAACTCCCGCATACTCGATCTGCCCCGCCTCGACGAGTTCGCGCGTCAAACCGGCATCGATCCCCGCAAAGACCTCTCCGAAATCCTCTCCGTATCGAACGGGAAGGGCGGCGCACTCCTGGCGCGCGGAAACTTCAACCAGGCGGACCTCGAACGCCGCCTCAAGAATCAAGGCGCGAGCGTCATCGATTACCAGGGTGTGAAGTTGTTCGGCGATGGCCGCAATGCCGTCGCGTTTCTTCCCCCGCGGACGGCCGCGGCGGGATCGACTCCGCTTCTTAAATCGATAGTGGACACGCGCGGCCTTCAAAGCATGCCGCCCGCGCTCGCCGCCCGCATACGGTCGATCCCCGGAGGCAGCCAACTCTGGGCCGCGTTCATCGGCGGAGTGCAAGGGTTGAACTTCACGATCCCCGCGAACAGCAATCTCGGCGGCATCGTTCGGGTCTTCAAGGGGATCGACAGCGCCACGCTCGGCATCGACGTCCGCAAGGGCTTCGATCTGAACGCGGAAGCAATCTGTAACACCGCCGCGGACGCCCGGCGCCTGCATGACGCCCTTAAAGGCATCGTCGGCCTTGGACGCCTCAGCACGCCGGACAACCGCCCCGATCTTCTCAAGCTGTATGACCTCATCAAAGTAGACCAAGCGCAAACTCACGTTTCCGTGACGGCCCATATACCGCCTGACTTGGTCGATAAGTTCCTATCGCTGTGGCTGAAGCCGTCCAAGTCCCGCTAGCGCGACGATCCAGGAGGCGTCATAATCGACGCATGTTCCCCCGCGCTCTCGCAGTCTGCGCAATCGGACTGTGGGCCTTGCCCGCCCTCTTCGCGCAAAATGAGGTTCCGCGCAAGGCGTCGGAGTATCCCGCCCACGCGTCCTGGTCCGGGTTCGAGATCGGAGCCGAAAACATGTTTCACAGCATTCCCGCCGAAGGCGGAACCATCTTCGCCCGCGATTATCTTGTAATCGAGATCGCCATCTACCCTTCCAAAAGACCCGTCGACATCGCTGCCGGCAATTTCACGCTTCGCATCAATGGAGGCCAGGTGCTCCTCCCGCCGGAGTCGCCCGGCTTTGTTGCCGCTTCGGTCCGCTACCCCGATTGGGAACAACGCGCCGTCACCACCGCCTCGGCGGGGCTTGATGACAAGAATGTGACGCTCGGCGCTCCGCCGCCGGTCGCGCGCTTCCCCGGCGATCCCACGGCCGGGGCGCCCCGCATGCCCAGGCAGGAGCCGCCCGACGATATCGAATCCGTCGGCCAGCCTAAGGAGCATCGGTCGCTCGAGCAATTGGTCGCCCTCGCCGCCCTGCCCGAAGGCGAAGCTCGCCTGCCGCGCAAAGGCTGCCTCTATTTCGCCTTTAAGGGCAAGCTCAAACGGATACACACGCTCGATCTGCTCTACGACGACAGTCTCGGCAATACCGCCACGCTGAAACTCCAATAATGCTTCCCCGGTGAGCTAGTTCCTAAAGTTTGGAAAATGCTCTAAAGTGGGCGGCATCACCCTGGGGGAAAGACAATGCCCCATAATCTCAGGAGCTATGCTCCGGGTTTGAACACAAAGGTGGCCGTGGAAGCATTAAGGCACAACGCACCGCCGCCGAGGAGATCGACCGACTCGATTCCGATTCGAGATGACTTTTCGCGGCCAGCAAGCCTTGGCATTGCCAGTATCAAGGCGGCCGTTCAAAAGAATTGATTAGGGATTCGGCGGCCTGTAGGGGACTTCCCTCGGCCCGTCGTCTAGTCCTTCGATGCGAATAACCTGCCTCGCCGGCGGCTTTGGAGCGATGCTTGCCTGCTGTCCGCGCGCGCGCGCTTCCTCGAAGACCTTTGCCATCCGCTCCACATCTGGCGCCGCGACGCGAAGCGCGATGTGTACGTCGGAGTTTTCGATCGTGATTTTGAATTTCTTGTTGAGGCCCGCCCACTCCGGATGATTGTCCCGGTCCTTTGTCACGAGCCGCAGCAGTTTCGAGAGCTGCGTGGACATTTCCTTCGCCCCGGCTTCGGAAGCTGCCGTGATGTTGACATCCAGCGCCAGGCCGTCGCGTAGGGCAATGCCAGCCTGAAATCCGGTCATCTTCCCGGCTAGAGAGGCCAGAGGGAAGCGGTCGCTGTGCATCGCCGATGGAGGCGCGGACAGTATCGCCCAGAAATCGTAAGCGACATCCATGTCGCGAGCGCGCTCTACGATTGCGGGAATTGTGGAAACATTCTTGGAAATGCGGTCGAGAACGGTATACAACGATTTGGCGTCGCCTGCGAGCAGGGTCTGGCTATTGAGCACGACAACCCCGAAGTCGCTGTTCTTCTCCGGCGGACGGTAGATGGTCACGCCGTCGAAGAACTGCGGCTTTGCGCCGGCTTGCATAAATATCCTGGCAAGCTTCCCCGGTTCGAAGCGGCCCGCGGCGGCAATTATGACCGGCGGCTCGGCGCTGAGATCGGCCGGGTCCGCGCCCGGTGAGGACAGCAGCACGCGGTCGATGGAATTGATAGGGTCCATGACCGAGAGCGCCGCCGGCAACGGGAACGGAATCGCGAGAGAATGGAACTGAGCGGCCATTTCCCCGGCGATGCGCGATCCCGCGATGGCCCTTACATCGATTCCGATTAGCGCCTTCGCGTTAGGATGGACAAAGCGCCACAATCCGGCATCGGTTTGCGCCGACACGCTCCCGCAGGGCACGAGTGGACAGAGGCACGCTAACGCAGCTACGATTCGGTTTACTTGCATCCCAAGAGATAGATCGGCAGAACATGCCGGCGCCAACAGTCGTCGTTAAGTACACATGAATCCCCTTTTACGGCCAGCGGCCGCGATCTTGTTTGTCTGCGCGGCCTCGGTGTATGCCAAGCCGCCGCACCAACACGCTCACGCATCGAATATCGAGGGCTATCACGTCTCGCCGCCAACCGCCGGTTACAATCCCATGGCGAATCCTCTGCCCGGCATGCCCGCCGTCCTCGATCCCAAGGACATTTACGCGGCCGACAGGCCGGGAGAGCTTAGCGCGGTAGTACGGCGTTTTCCTTCGCTCGTTTACGTTCCGAATAGTGACAGTGACACCGTCGACGTCATCGACCCCAAGACGTTCAAGATTGTCGACCATTTCGCGGTGGGACATCAACCGCAGCACGTGGTTCCGGCCTGGGATCTGAAGACCCTCTGGATTCTGAACGACCTTGGCAACAGCCTCACTCGCATCGACCCTTCGACGGGCAAGCATCTCGATACGATTCCGGTCGACGATCCCTACAATATGTACTACACGCCCGACGGCAAGTTCGCCATTGTGGTCGCCGAGCAGCGCGGGCGTCTGGACTTCCGCGATCCGCGGACCATGCAACTGGTCCATTCCGTCGATGTTCACTGCCGCGGCGTGGATCACATGGACTTTTCCGCGAACGGACGCTTTCTCGTTGCGAGCTGCGAGTTCTCCGGGGAGATGATCAAGGTCGATGTTGAAAAGCGGCAGCTCGCCGGGACGCTCAAGCTCGGGAGCCGGCGCGCGCCGCAGGACGTCAAGCTTTCGCCCGATGGGCGCGTCTTTTATGTGGCGGACATGTACGCCGGCGGACTGCACCTGATTGACGCGGCGTCGTTCAAGAAGATCGGCTTCATCCCGACCGGCCGCGGCTGCCACGGTCTGTATACCAGCCGCGACTCCCGCTATCTTTACATCTCGAATCGCGGCGAGGGCAGCATTTCGCTGCTTAACTTCGTCACCCGGAAGATCGAAAAGAAGTGGCCGCTTCCGGGCGGAGGTAGTCCCGATATGGGCGGCGTTTCGGCGGACGGGAAAGTGCTATGGCTTTCGGGCCGGTACGACTCCGAAGTCTACGCCATCGATACGAATGACGGGCATCTGCTGGCGCGCATTCCGGTCGGCAATGGACCGCACGGCCTGTGCGTCTACCCGCAGCCGGGGCGGTATTCGCTGGGACATACGGGCATTTTGCGGTAGCGCCCGCGCGTCTAGACTAAAGGCATGGACGAAGCCGCCGAAATCAAAACCATATCGCGCCGGGAACTTCTGCGGAAGATGGAGCGGGGCGACAACTTTCTCCTGGTCGAGACGCTGCCGGCCATGGCATATCACGCCGCTCATCTGCCCGGCGCCATCAACCTGCCTCCGGGCGAGGTGAAGCAGCGGGCCTACCAGGCGCTTCCGGATACGACGGCCGACATTGTGGTGTATTGCGGCAGCCTCACTTGACACGCCTCGACAAACGCCGCCCGTGAATTGGCGGCGCTGGGCTATACGAATGTGCGCGACTACGAAGAAGGAAAGCAGGGTTGGATTGAGGCCGGGCTACCGGTCGAGACGGCTCCGCGCAACATATAACGCAGCGCGACCCCTGCTTACCGCGGCAGCGGGGTTGCTTCTGGCGATGAGCGCGCTCCAAGCATCGGCTGGTTCGCGCTTTGACGACGCCTCCTGGACGGCGCAGCTCGCCAAATACGTTGGAGCCGATTCGCGGGTCGATTACAGCCGCTGGAAAAAGGACGGCACGCAAGCGCTCGACGCCTACATCGGCGAGTTGGCGCGGCCCTGGCCGGCGGATCTGAATGCGGCGGAGCGGAAGGCCGCCCTGATCAATGCTTATAACGCGCTCACCATCCGGTGGATTCTGCGGAACTATCCCGAGGAGAGCATCTGGCGCACCTCGCATCCGTTTACGGCGAAGCGGCAAACCCTGGACGGCGCGAAAGTCTCGCTGCACGATATTGAGACGAGTCTGCGCAACATGGGCGATCCACGCATTCACGGCGCCATCGTGTATGGCGCGCGAAGCTGCCCGCCGTTGCGGCGCGAAGCCTACGCAGCCGGTCGGATCGACGCGCAGCTCGACAATAACATGCGCGCCTGGCTTTCTCTTCCGGCGCTGAATCGGATCGATCCCCTACGCCGCAGGGCGGCCGTCAGCATGATCTTTTATTGGTACAAGCAGGATTTCGACAACGCCGCCGGTTCGGTGCAGAATTTCATCGCGCGATTCGCAGACGTGGGCAAAGATCCCCTGCGCATTTCCTACCAGCCGTTCCAGTGGGGCCTGAACGATACATCGGATCTAGGACTGCGCTATACCTATAGCGATTTCGTGAAGGACAAGCTGCGCGACGTGCTGTGATGCGGCCGGGCGCAACGCCGGGTGAACAGAGAATAGAGGAGGATGGCGCAAGCGGCCCGCTCAATTTCCTCGGTCCTGAAAGCCACGCAGTTGTTCGCCGCGCTGACTAGCCCCGAGCTAAAGTTTATTGCTGCAGCGCGAAAGACCGTGTGATTTATATTCAGAAAGCGGTCGATCCGCCGGACAATGCGCGCGGCGATTCGTGGATTACTTGCGAGTTGGCGCACAGGCTTGGCAAAGGCCAGTACTTCCCGTTCAGGTCGACGCGAGAGATCTTCGATGAAATGCGAGTGGCCTCGCGCGGCGGGATCGCGGATTACTTTGGGATCACGTACGAAAAAATCGACCGGCAGCTCGGCGCTGTTTTTTTGGCCCTGTCCCGATCTCGACCATCCCGGAACGCCGCCTCTGTTCGACGGCGGCGTTTCGTTCTTCCCCGATGGAAAATGCCGTTTCAACATCGCGGAATGGCGTGAAAGCGGCGATCCGGTGAGCGAAGAATTTCCGGTTTACCTCACCACCGGCCGCGTCGTCAGCCAGTATCTCTCCGGCGCGCAGACGCGGCGCATCGGCGGCCTCGTGGATATTATCCCGAACCGCGCGTCGAAATCCATCCTCGGCTGGCGGCCGAACTTGGAATCGCTGATAACGATTGGGTGACCGTTGCGACGCGGCGGGACGAGCTCACGCTGCGAGCCGCGGTGGTGAAGACAATCCGGCCCGACACGGTTTTCATTCCCTATCACTGGCCAAACCGGCAAAGCGCCAACAAGCTTACGCATCGCACCCTCGATCCGCGCAGCAAAATCCCGGAATTAAAAATCTCGGCCCGCCGCATCCGGCGCGCCGGCGAAGGGGCGGAGTAATGTTCGGACACGAATTTTACGTCGATACGACGCGCTGTATCGGCTGCCAGGCATGCGTCAAAGCTTGCGAAGAATGCGAAACGACCGCGGCGTTTCGATGATCAACTTCGATATCATCGATCGGCCGAACACCATCGCGACCGCGGCGCGCAAGCCGTGCAGTGCTCTTGCATCGGACCATTCGGGACGGCTCCGTGCTGCAAGGACCGCCGACGCGGCCGTGTGTGGTACTCGAGCGCCGCGGTCCGGATTTGGTCGCGATCCGTATGCAGGATCGGCTCGAGGCATGAAGGAGCATCACGCTCCTCACCAGAACGCGGCCTTACGGCCATTGATGGCGCGATGGCTTTAATGGTGCTTCTTCTTATCGTGCAGATCTGGCTTTAATCGGCTACGCTCGATGCGTTTCTGGCCGGACACGCCGACGCAGCCGTGCCGGGCGCTATCGCCTCCGGGCTGCTGTTTGCGGCCCGCTGAGCGCTGTACCGGCTGGTGCTTTGTTTGGATCGCTCCATCTAGGCGACGCGGGGTTTAGGGTTAACCGCTCCAGGGCAGCTTGCCAGCGCCTCCAAAGCGCGCATTGAGATGGCGCACTACTGTTTTCTAGCGACTGTCGGCCTTGCTCGGGCGCAATCGCCGGGCTTGCGATGCCGCGCTGACGCGTCCACTTCGGCCAGGATATCAAAACTTTGCCGTGCGCTACAGCAGCGGTGTGTACCTGCGTCCCGTGTACCAGAAGCCTCTTCTCGAGGATTCCGGCGGAGCGGCCGGCCGCCGCGAGTTCTCCTTTTTCCTCGACAGCTTCGAGCAGCAACCGGGCCGCTTGATCGAGGCCGTCAAGTTGCCACCGCTCGCCGCTGATTGCAACAGCGAGGAACGGCGGCCAGAGCTCGCGGTAGATGAAGGTGTCCTTGCCGGAGACCAGCTTGGCCACGAGGACATCGCGATGAGAAGCGAGGGCGGTGAGCTCTCTGAATATCTGGTGAGACTTGGGATGCCCCCACCAGGAGCCGCGGACCGGCTCGCCGGCCACTAACGCGCAGACGTTCGGGAGCTTCGCATCCGTCTTCAGCAGCAGGCCGTGCGTTTCGAGTTCGCGCAGAATCGCGGGGAGCATGATAGCGCCAGTATCCTGGCCCGACGTGGAACTGATGATTCCAGGCGGGCGGCGTCATCCAAATTAACAGGGACGAAAGCAGCGTTTGCAGCAAAGCGATTGCGACGATGCTGGGGTGGCGTTCGAAGAGCCGCGTGGAAACGGTTCCCCACAGAAACGTCGCGGGGACCAGAATCGGGTTGGGCAGGTGCGCCGCCGCGAACAGGCTCCCGGTGAGAATGCAGGCGCCCCAAGTGGGGCCGAACGCGGACCGCAGACGGCGATAGAGCATGTTTTGGAGCAGCAACTGCTGCAGCACGCACCAGATGAAATAGAAGGCGCCGCGAAGAAGCAGGTAAAGCGGGCGATTTGCGAAATAGCATTCCAGGAAGACCGCGGCGCATAGAACCGCAAAGGCGATCCACCACGCTCGCACAGCGTCGCCGAAGCCGGTCGCCGTAAAGCCGATGGAGCGCAGCGTCTCGCGATGCGCCAGGAAGGAGATCGCAACGAACAGCAGTGGCGCGGCAACGCCGATGAAAGGCGCGCGCGGATGCAGCAGCCAGATGTCGGCCAGGACGATGGCGGTAAACCCAAACGCCTCCGCCAATGCCTTCCAATGGCGCAAGAACCGCACCCGCTCCCGCACGAGTTCTATGATATGTAGGTCACGATGACCGATACAGCAGCGATTCGCGCCGGCGAGGAGCTGAACACGCAGGCGCTGGCGCGAATATCTGCGCGACAAGCTCGAGGGGGCGGAGCAGGCGATCGCAATCGAGCAGTTTCCCGGGGGCCACTCCAATCTCACCTATCTGGTTCGGACGCCCGTCCGGGAATACGTTTTGCGCCGTCCTCCGCTTGGCCCGGTCGCGCCGAAAGCACACGACATGGCTCGCGAATACACGGTGCTGAAGGCCGTGCATCCGGTGTTTGCAGCCGCTCCGGAGGTTTATCATCTGTGCGAGGACACGTCCATCATCGGCGCGGTGTTCTTCATCATGGAGCGGCGGCGCGGCATCGTTATCCGTGGCGAAATTCCGGCCGCGCTCGAGCAAACGCCGGATTACCCAGCTCGCGTCAGCGCCGGATTTTTGAATTGCCTGGCGGACCTGCACGCCGTGGACATCGAAAAGCACGGTCTCGGCGCTCTGGGCAAGCCGGCTGGATTTCTGGAACGGCAGGTGCGCGGCTGGGCGGAGCGCTGGGAGCGCGCCAAGACCGAAGAGATCGCGGACATGGACGCGCTGCTCCGATGGCTTGCCGAGCGGCTGCCGCCCGAGCCGGCGCCCACGCTCGTCCACAACGATTTCAAGCTTGATAACGTGATGCTGGACGAGCATGATCCCGGGCGCGTCGAGGCGGTGCTCGACTGGGAAATGTCGACCGTTGGCGATCCGCTGGTCGATCTCGGGCTGGTGCTGTGCTACTGGGGGCAGCCCAGCGATCCGGGCGGCGCGAAACCGTCCATTACCGCGATGCCGGGGTGGTTCACCAAACAGCAGGTGATCGATTATTATGGCCGCCGGTCGGGGCGCGACGTGTCCAATATCTCCTATTACGAAATCTTTGCCTTATTCAAGCTCGCCGTCGTGCTGCAGCAGATTTACGTGCGCTTTCACCGCGGCCAGACAAGAGACGAACGCTTCCGCCACTTCGATCAACGCGTGCGCAACCTGATCGAGCAGGCCGTGGCGCTGATATAATCGCGAACGAATGTCCTACCAGGAGATCCTCTACGGCGTTGCCGATCGGGTGGCCACCATCACGTTGAACCGGCCCGACAAGTTGAATGCCTGGACCGCGGTGATGGAGCAGGAGGTCCGGCGGGCGGTCCACGACGCCGAAGCGGATCAGGACGTGCGCGTGATCGTACTGACGGGCGCGGGCCGCGGTTTTTGCGCGGGCGCGGACATGTCGCTGTTGAGCAGGATCGCGTCGAAGGGCCTGGGCGAACGCGAGCGGGTTTTACAGAATACGGACAACGGGCCGCAGCGCGAGAATGTCCGGCCTGATTTTCAAAAGAAGTACTCCTATTTCCCGTCGATCGAGAAGCCGGTCATCGCGGCCATCAACGGACCGGCCGTGGGGCTGGGTTTCATCATCGCGCTGTACTGCGATCTGCGGTTCGCATCCGATGCCGCCCGCTTCGGCACGGCGTTTGCCCGGCGCGGTTTGATCGCCGAGTACGGTTTGGCCTGGCTGCTTCCACGCCTGATCGGCCCCGCCAACGCTCTGGACCTGCTCTTCTCGGCGCGGCTGGTGGACGCGAAAGAGGCCTTGCGCATGGGACTGGTGAACCAGGTTTTCCCGCAGGATCGCTTCATGGATGGCGTGCTCGCCTACGCCCGGGAGTTGGCGAACAACGTCAGCCCGCGTTCCCTGCGCGTCATCAAGCGGCAGGTCTACAACGCCATGTTCCAGACCCTCTCGGAGGCCTTCGATACGGCGGAGAAGGAAATGATCGAGAGCCTGCAATGCGAGGATTTCAAGGAAGGCGTGGCGCATTTCGTCGAGAAGAGAGCGGCCCAATTCACGGGCCGATAGACCTACTATGCACTTCGAATTTTCGGACAAGGTTGAAGGAGCTGCAGCGGCGTTTGCAGTCCTTCATGGACGAGCGCGTCTACCCTAATGAGCGCACAGTACCACGAGCAGGTCGAAGAGGACCGCTGGCGGCCCGTGCCCATCATCGAGGAGCTGAAACCCAAGGCGCGCGCCGCGGGCTTATGGAACCTGTTCCTGCCGGCCAGCGAGTACGGCGCGGGGCTGACGAACCTGGAGTACGCGCCGCTGTGCGAGATCATGGGCCGCGTGGCCTGGTCGCCGGAGGTGTTCAATTGCTCCGCGCCCGATACCGGAAATATGGAGGTGCTCGAACGCTACGGCACGCCGCAACAGAAAGAGCGCTGGCTGAAGCCTCTGCTGGCGGGCGAGATCCGCTCCTGCTTTGCGATGACGGAGCCGGCCGTGGCATCGTCGGATGCGACTAACATCGAGGCGAGCATCGTCCGCGACGGCGACGAGTATGTTGTGAACGGATTGAAGTGGTGGTCGTCGGGAGCGGGCGATCCGCGCTGCAAAATTGCGATTTTCATGGGCAAGACCGATCCGGCGGCGCCGCGCCATAAACAGCAATCGATGCTGCTGGTGCCGATGGACACGCCGGGCGTCAAGATACGGCGTCTGCTCACGGTATTCGGCTACGATCACGCCCCGCATGGGCACGGCGAGGTCAGCTTCGAGAACGTGCGCGTGCCGGTTTCGAATATCTTGCTCGGCGAGGGGCGCGGGTTCGAGATCGCGCAGGGGCGGCTGGGGCCGGGCCGCATTCACCATTGCATGCGTCTGATCGGCGTGGCCGAGCGGGCGCTCGAGAGCATGTGCCGGCGTGTGCAGTCGCGCACGGCATTCGGGAAAAAGATTGCCGAGCAGGGCACGATTCGAGCCGCCATCGCATCGTCGCGCATGGAAATCGAGCAGGCGCGGCTGCTGACGCTCAAGGCCGCCTACATGATGGACACGGCCGGAAACAAAGCCGCCCGGGCCGAGATCGCCATGATTAAGGCAATCGCGCCCAATGTGGCATTGCGCGTTCTTGACCGCGCTATCCAGGCCCACGGCGCGGCGGGGGTTTCACAGGATACGTTTCTGGCTTCGGCCTGGGCGAATTCGCGTACTCTGCGGCTCGCCGACGGGCCGGACGAGGTGCACATGGAGAGCATCGCCAAACAGGAACTGGCGAAATGGGACCAGGCGGGCGCGGCGGCCGCCTCGAAGTAGGAACTATGAAACGCAAATTATTTCTCTCGTTAGCGGCAGGCGTCTTCTCCGCGCTCGCGCAGCCGCAGCCCGCGCGCCTGCTCCGATCGTTTCCCCCGAGGTGCATGGCGACCATACGGTAACGTTCCGTTTCCGCGATCCTAATGCCAAGGAAGTCCTGCTGGCACGCGAGGGCGCTGCACGCGCGCCGATGCAGAAGGACGAACAGGGCGTATGGACCCTCACGACCGAGCCTCTCGATCCCGATCTCTATGGCTACTCCTTCGTCGCCGACGGCGTTGCGCTGCTCGATCCGTCGAATTCCTTAATGAAGCCGAATCTTCTGAATCCGCAAAGCGAAGTTCACGTCCCCGGGCCTCCCACGCTGCCCTGGGAGATTAACGGCACGCCTCATGGCGAAGTGCACCATCATTTCTATCGTTCGGCCGTCGTGGGAGACGATCGCGACTTCTACGTGTACACGCCTCCCGGCTACGATCCCACGGCCCGCAAGCTCTATCCCGTGCTGTACTTGCTGCACGGCTTCAGCGATGGAGCGGATGCCTGGACCGCGGTCGGCCGCGCCAACATTATTCTGGACAACCTGATCGCGCAAGGGAAGGCCACGCCGATGATCATCGTCATGCCGCTCGGCTATGGCGCTCCCGAAATTGTCTCCCGCACGGGTCCCACGCTGCGCGATCCCAACCTGCGGCAGCGCAACTACGACAAGTTCCGCGACGCGCTCTTCAATGAAGTGATGCCGCAAGTGGAAAAGGATTATCGAGCGTCGCGGGATCGCGACTTGCGAGCCATCGCCGGGCTTTCCATGGGCGGCGCCGAATCGCTCTACACCGGCCTGAACGCGCTCGACCGTTTCGCGTGGGTGGGATCGTTCAGCGCCGGCGGAACATCGGAAGATTACGCCGCTACGTTTCCAACGCTCGATTCAAAAGCGAACTCGCGGTTGCGCCTGCTGTGGATTGCCTGCGGGACCGAGGACCGGCTAATCGCGCCCAACCGCAAGTTTCGCGATTGGCTCGCGTCCAAGGACATTCATTTCACTCCCATTGAAACGCCCGGCGTGCATTCCTGGATGGTGTGGCGGCGCAATCTAGCCGCGTTCGCGCCGCTCTTGTTCCAGCCGGCTCGCGGGAAATCCGGCGTCTAGCGGCAGCCGCCACGTTATCATTAAGTCGAGTGGCTGCTTCGCCCAGAAAACTGCGCGCCATCATTTTCTTCGTAGCAGTCAACCTTCTCTCACTGCTATGTCTCTGGTGGGCTCTTCACGGCATCGATCTGCGGACGCTATGGCACGAATTCGCCCACCTGCGTTGGGGCTGGGTCGCGGTCGCAATCGCATCCAATCTTCTGAGCTACGTCGTGCAGGGCTGGCGTTGGAGTTTCGTCCTGCAGCCGGTCAAGCCCGTCCCAGTGTGGCAGTCGGTGCAAGCCATCTACGTCGGTTTATACGCCAACGAAGTGCTGCCGCTCCGCTCCGGCGAAATCATCCGTTGCTACCTGCAGGCCCGCTGCGCCGAGCTACCTCTTTCCGTCACACTCGCCTCCGCGCTCATCGAACGAATTTTCGACGGCATTTGGCTGATTGTCGCGCTCGAGATCACGGTACAGCGCGTCAGGCTTCCGGCGGTGATCCGCGACGGCGGTCTTTTCCTCGGCGCGCTGATCCTGGTCTGCGGCGCGCTCCTGGCGGTCGCGATGTTCTGGAAAGAGCAGACTCTCGATGCGCTTGTGAACGCGAAATGGCTCGGGTGGGCGCACGTCCTCATCAAGGATCTGCACCTGATCGGCCACTCGCGCTATCTTTACTACGCCTTTATCCTGAGCCTGCCGTTTCTGCTGCTGCAGGTGTTTCCGATTTACTGCGTCCTGCACGCTTACCAGGGCCTGGAGCGCCTGCCAATTATTGCCTCGCTCACTCTGGCCGTCATTCTGCGCCTGAACGCAGTGTTGCCGCAAGCGCCCGGGAACATCGGAACTTTTCAGGCCGCCACCGTTCTCGGACTGCGCCTATTCCGGAATTCGGCGGCGCTGCCGAGTTCCGGTCAGGCCGACGCTGCGCCGCCGCCACTTTAGCCCCTTTGCCGAAATGGCGCAGGATTTCTCGATCATCCTGTGGGGCATCCTGACGCTTCCGTTGCTTGTGTTCGGGTTCGTTGCCGTCGCCTTGACCGGAACCAACCTTGGCGAAATTCATCGTCACGCCCGCACCAGCATGAGAGACCGCCATGCCGTGCCGGAGAACACGCTTCCCTAGCGATACAGATCCGTCCGCACCGCGTCCAGATTGAAGCATTGCCGGCCAGCGTGGTGAATGCTGAAGACCGGCCTGTCGAACCGATTCCCAGGCTCGTGCCCGCCATCCAAAGCGAATGTGGCGCAAAGCTGAAATTCCGTGTCGCCCGCCGGCTTATATTCGTAAGTGGTCTCCGTTATTGGATCTCGCAAGCGCAGTCCTGGATCGTAATACCTAAGCGCATTCAGGTCCGTTGGAAGTTTTTTTTGCCTTGCGTACCACTGATCGATCGCCATTGAAATACGCCTCAGGTCATCGCTTCTCTTCTGGTCCGCGCCGATGTCCCGCTGCCTGCCGTGTCCTCCAAGATTCCAGAATCCGAGCGCAATAGCAACCACAACGGCCAGCGTCGCGGCCGAGCCGAACGCTCGATGCCTATTCATTGCGCCGCTCCGCCGGTCTTTCAAGCCACAGCAGGTAATACCACAGGACGCCGCCCGCGATGAGGAGCACGGTCAGCACTTTCAATACGAAGCGCGCAGTGAGTTCACCCCGCAAGAAGTAAGACAGAAACGTGATCAGGTCGCCGATAACCGTCGCCGACGCGACCAAGAGCGCGATATAGGTCAGCCATTTTCGCACGCCCGAATCCAGCTTCTCCGGCTGCTCCCTGACGCCTCGAATGAGAAAACGCATGGCCAGCAGATATACCGGATAAGCGACGATAAGACTGGCCATGGCGCCTGAGATCTCGACGTTTTGATTCTGAAAAGGCTGCGCCGCAAGCGGATCGGGAAAGCGCATCTCAATGAGCGTGAAAAACAGCGACCCCAAGCCGCACGTCCATGTCGCCAGCGTGCCGAACGAGAGCAGATATAAGAACGCATCGCGCGCCGATTCCAATCGTCCGCTTCCGCGCGCTGGTATGTCGATCCCGGTCAACCGCTCGTAGAGGCTGCCGAAGGCGCGATAGATCTCTTTGCGCGGCCAACCGCGGCGCTCCAGCAGGTCGGCTAAGAAATCGTCTGAAACGCCCTGCGCGCGAGCGGCATCGATGAATTCGCTCAGCGATGCGCGCCGCTGTTCTCGCTGATCCATATTGAGTTTCACGCTCCTGGAGCGAGTCGAAGATACCTTAAAGTTTACATGGTCTTTTCAAATGAAGCGAAACTAGTCTCCTGCCCCGGTGAATACTGACGCTTGCTGACGCGCGCGGCTCGGTACTGAGCCGCGACTGGGAAGAAGCGGTTGTCAGGATTTAACAGGGACGCCACTCGAGAT
The DNA here is from genome assembly GCA_963795935.1 of Bryobacterales bacterium. Classification (GTDB taxonomy): domain Bacteria; phylum Acidobacteriota; class Terriglobia; order Bryobacterales; family Bryobacteraceae; genus JAICMB01. The sequence continues at coordinate 46,076 of CAWCJO010000001.1, forward strand.
GGCTCGAAACAGCAGCAGATCCAGACTGAATGTCACTCGCATGGCTTCAACCGGCCGTGATCGCATGGGTCGATAAATCGAAAGCAGGACGTCCTGAACGGCGGGCGCGTCGAGGTCGGCGGCTGTGGAAACGCGCCGCCGATCGATGAGCGTGAATTCGTGCGCGAATGCCGCGACGGTTCGGGCCACGCGGTCGCGGCCGGCGCCGCGCAGCTCGATAAGATCGTCCGGCGCGGGAAGCCCGACCAGAAGTATTCCATCGTAGCGCAGGACACGCCTGAATTCGCCCGCATTCATTCGCGCCGCGACCGACAAGACGATTGAGAACGAGCCATCGGCATACGGCACGAAGCGATCGGCATTGGCCACAATCCACTCGCATCCGCGATAGCGCCGCGCCGCGGCATCGACGGCCGGAATTGAGATATCGACGCCATGGCCCCGGCAGCCGGTCTGGCCGGCAAGCGTTCCGAGGTAAAAGCCGTCACCGCAGCCGGCATCGAGAACAATGTCGCCCGGCGACGCCTCCACGCTCTGCGCGATGCCGTGCAGCAGCGGCTCGGTTACGCCACTATCGTGCAATCGCCGGCGCGCCGCAACCACGTCCGCGTTGTCGCCCGGATGCTTCGATCGCCGCTCCTGCGGCTGCAGAAGGTTGATATATCCGCTACGCGCGATGTCGAAGGAATGCCCCCGCGAACAGCGCACCCGCCGCTCCTCGCGCACCAACGGCTCGTGGCAGCTGCGGACCGGGCATAGGAGCACCCGTCGAGTGTAACGGATGAGTGGGGGCCGGGCCGAGCCCCAGTCTCCCGTCCCGGTTAACGCTTGAGGCTTGCTGACGCGCGCGGCTCGGTACTGAGTTCTTCATGAACTCAGTTCACAACCAATAATGAAAATCGTCTCTTTCGAGGGAGCCGCGGCTGTGAAGGGGCGGTTGCCAGGATTTAACACGGACGCCACACTAGATCGCGCGCGGCAGCGTAGTCGAAACAGTCGCGTGATGCCGGTGCGCTCTCAGCCGGAACGCCGCAAGCAACATGATGACGCCAAAAATAAAAGCGTAAACGCCGATCCAGATCACAATCGCGAGCGCGCCCGCCCCCGGAGCGATCAAGATGAAAACGCCGAATAGAATGGAAACCACGCCCATCAGGATGAACAGCCACTCGTTTGCGATCGCTTGGCGCAGGCGAACGCCCGCCGCAATCTCGAGGACGCCGGTGACGATGGCCCAAAACGCGATGACATAAAGCAGGGCTATGGCGGTGATGCCGGGCCACAGAAACGTCAGCACGCCCGCTAGAACGCCGATAATGCCTTCTATCAGGAGCGCCCAGTGATGCGCGGCGCCGCGAAACGAGGCGGCAATATTAAAGGCGCCGTCCAGCAGGGCCCAAGCGCCCCACAGCAGCACCAGATAGATCAGCGCCATTCCCGGAATGATGAACGTGAAAATCCCGAACAGCACTGCGATAATGCCGCGGATCGCCAACGCCCACCAGTTTTTCGCCAGGACGTGCAACATAAGCGGCCTTTTAAGCGCTTTCGGGAGCGGCCTTCTCGATTTCCAGTTGCCGCTCACGCAGCCAGCGCAGGCGGCCCTGGTTTTCCTGATAGAGCGTACTGAATCCCGCCCAGTAATATCCGGCCACAAACAGAACAAGAAACGGAATCGCGAAATAATTCCAAGTGTCGATCGCATACGCGATCATCGCGATAAAGTAGGAACCCAGTACGATCTCGGCGTAAGGCAGCCATCCGCTGCGGCGGCGGTATTTCATGTTCTGTAACTTCGTCTTGCGCTCCCCCACAGCGTACTTCGCCGTCCGCGCGAAGGCCGTTTGAATGCCCAGCATCGCCTCTAAGACCGCTTTTGCGTTCACCAGCGTGAGGGCCACGCCGGCCGCCATTAAAGCCGGCATCAGCGCAATCGAGCGCTTCCAATCTTGCGGATTCAACTCGTACTGCGCAATGATATAGAACGCCGACAACGACCAGAACGCGGCGATAATCAACGGCAGATCGATCGCCAGCATCTGCGTCCAGCCCATGTAGAATCGCACGATCGTTACCGGCCAGATCAGCGCCGTAATAACCAGCATCAGCGGATAGGAGATGTTGGGCGTCAGGTGCATAAACGCCTCGACCTTGGCGCGCAGCGGGATCTTGGATCGTAGAATGCGCGGCAGAAGCTTGATGGCGACCTGCGTCAGTCCCTTCGCCCAACGCGATTGCTGCACCTGGAAGCCGTAAGTGTCGACAGGGAGCTCCGAGGGACAATCGATGCTGGGAACATAGACGAATTTCCAACCCTTGAGCTGGGCGCGGTAACTCAAGTCGGAATCCTCCGTCAGGGTATCGTGCTGCCAGCCGCCCGCGTCCTCGATCATGGTGGCGCGGAGGATGCCCGCGGTACCGTTGAAATTAAAAAATAGGCCGCTTGACGATCGCGCCCCGTGCTCCAGAATAAAATGCCCGTCCAGCAGCATCGCTTCCACTTCCGTCAGCAGATTGAAATGCCGGTTGAGATAGCTCCAACGGGTCTGGACGACGCCCACGCGAGGGTCCGCGAAGAAATGCACGGTGCGTTCCAGGAAGCCCGCGGGGTGGGACAAAGTCCGCATCGAAGATGGCGATGAGCTCGCCCGTGGCGCTCCGCAGGCCTTCCTGCAATGCGCCCGCCTTGTAGCCTTGCCGGTTGCCGCGATGAAGATACTCGATCGGATACCCGGCGGCCCGGTATTCCCCGACCAGCCGCTCCGTGAACTCCCGCGTCTCGTCGGTGGAATCGTCGAGCACCTGAATCTGAAGCAGCTCCCGCGGATATTCGATCTGGAGCGTGGATTCGATCAGGCGTTCCACCACATACCGTTCGTTATAAATAGGCAGTTGGATGGTTACGCGCGGCAGCCGCTCGAATCTCACGGAAGGTCCGGACGGAATCTTTTTGCGATGCTTGTAATACGTCCGGATCATTTCATAGCGATGGCAGCCGTAGATCGAAAGTATCGTTAACACCGCGAAATAGGGAATCAGGATCGCCCAATCGAACGGTTGCAGCCGGTAGATACCCGCGAAAGTATTATCCGTGAGGGCATCGATAATCTGGCTCGCCGTTGTAGACGCAAGCAGCAGGCCGGGTATGCCGGTTAGGTGGAGCATAGTGTCCTTTTACAACCGCTGCCACGATCGCACCGCTCGGATCGGGTCTCATCCCATTGTATTTCGCGCCATGGCCGGCGTGCTCGCTCGAAGCAGCTCGGGGAAGCAGCGGCTCTGCGCGCGGCTCCGTCTAGAACCCAGTCCGGCATCTAAGTCCGATTAGAATGGAGCACGGCCAGGGGGACGCCTAGGCGACGATAGCGCCAGGAATGTCTGGGGTACAGCGGCCAATTGGCCAAAGGGCTACGCCACGTCTTCCACGATAAGCTGCACGGCATTCTGAATGCGGCGGCCTTGAGACGGCTACTGCGAACGGAAGTGCAAGAAGTTTTATCACGACAAGCTGTATGGCTTCTCTTCCGTCGGGCACGTATTTTCGATTGATGCTCGATCCGGTTCGTCGAAGAGCGGATCATGTGTCCATCTCGCGCAAGCGGCAGTCGATCAAAGGCAGAGGGTCCTCAATAGATTTTCGGCTGGGTACTGCGATAACCGGCCAAGCCGGCGTGTTGGGCGGCAAACTCATTGGGATTCAAGGCCAGGACGCTAGAAGGCAATGGCGCCGTAAAGTCGATCATGCGGCACAACGCCCAATAGCACTCGGCGACTACGTGGGCGCCTGGCGCAAGCCGAAGAGTCGGAGACGGCGCCGCGCGATGTCACGTGGACAGAGCCTGGTCCGTGGCACGACTCGCAGTGCACGCCCGGCTCGGACGGCTCGACGCGATGGCCGGCCCCCAAGCTGAGTGGACCCGTAGAGTGATATCGAAAACAGCGCAAGATGGATGCGGACGGATCGAAGGTGCGATAACGGAGATCGGCTCCATCGCGGCGCCCCGGCGTCGGCGCCATGGATTTGGCCGCGGCGTAATAACTCACGCCGCGCTCGATGTACCAATCGCGGTCAAGTTGGCTGACATAGGCGATCGCCTTCGCCCCCGCTCCGAATGCCCATTGACCGGGGCTGCCGGGAGGCGCCAGAGCCAGGGCGTCAGCGTGGCCGGTATTGGCCTGCTTGTCGTATTGCGCGGGGTGGCAGGTTCGGCAAGCTGCGCTCCCAACATACTGGGCGTTGATAACCTGCGCGTTCAGAATGGGAGTGAGCGGCAGGAGCAGGAGAACTTTGCCGGAAAGGGGGCGCGTCATGGCTAAGTGTGGACATCGGCCTGTCTGGGTTGCTTTTGATTTGACATCGTGGGCCGAATTCGCGTTCGCAACGTTATACTGGGAGTCTGCTCAAAGTGGTTGGCCCATGGGTTACCGCAATTTATTTTTGTCGGCACTTATATCGATGCTCGCCAATGCAGGCCAAGCCGCGGTTTTGCGCGCTGCAACCGCCAAGGCGGACATCACGCCCGCGACTCACGAAATCATGTGGGGCTTTGAAAACCGGCTGACTCCGGCCAGCGGGACCATCGATCCGCTCTATGCGCGAGTGCTCGTGCTGGAAGCTGGGAAAACCAGACTGGCGATCGTCACGCTCGATCTGGGGCGGACTTTCGGACCGGCTTCGCTCGAGCGGCTGCGGGAATCGGCGGGGCGTACCGCCGGCATCTCGTGCCTTTTGGTCGCAGCCTCGCATACGCATAGCGCGCCGGTCGTGCGGGACGTGAATCCTAATGGCCCACCGGAGTGGGAGCGGATCGCGCTTGAGAAGATCGAGCGCGCCATAGACGAAGCGGCCGGGCATTTGCGCGAGGCGAAAATCGGCAGCGGCATGGGGCATATCGACATCGGGCATAACCGCTTGCAGCCGATTCCAGACGGCAGCATCCGCTGGTTCGAGCGGAATCCGGAGCGCCGTCCGACCTCGCCGGTCGATACCACAGTGACAGTACTGCGGATCGACGCCGCCGATGGCGCGCCGCTGGCCGTTCTGGTGGGTTATGCGTGTCATCCGGTGGTGTTCGGGTCCGATAACCAGCGGTACTCGGCGGATTTTCCGGCGGTAATGAACCGGGCGGTTGAAGAGCAGATGGGCGGCAGCGCTATGAGCTTCTTTCTGCAGGGCGGCTCCGGAGACATCAACCCGTATTATGCGGTGACTCGGATCGCGGATGGCGCTTCGAAATGGCGCGATTGGACCGGGGAGCGATTGGGGCGCGAGGCCGCTCGCGTTGCCGAGACAATTCATACCGAGGCCGTTGCGGACCCCAGCATCGAGTTCGTGGAGGAATCTCTCACGTTCCGGTTGCGCTGGAACCCGGAGCGCTTCCGGGCGGCGCTCGAGAAATTTCTGGGCCCCAAAGGCATCGAGTTGTACGGCGCGCCTGTCGCTCCCGAATTTCAGGTGTCTACCACGACGGTGCTGATCGGCAAAAAGATCGCCATCGCGACTTTTCCTGGAGAGCCCTTCGTGAATTTTCAGATCGACTGGCGCGTGCGCTGCCCCGTTCCCACCGCCATTCTGATGGGCTACACCAACGGTTACTACGGATATTTCCCGACCATCCGCGCGGCGGCCAATAACGGCTATGGAGCGGCCAGCGCGAGCACTTGGGTGGAGGTGGGCGCCGGGGAACGAATTGTCGATCGCGCGGTTATTAACGCTTATGGCATGCTGGGGCGATTTTCGGATTTACCCGACGATTTGAAGCGCGACGTTTATAAATGAAAAACTTTGTCTTGCTACTTTAAGATTGCGTTAATCCGGCGGCCTTGAATGCCTGGCGGCATTTGAATCCCGAGCAACGAGGCAATGGTGGGAGCGAGATCCACGTTGCGCACCCGACTCAAAACCGCGCCGGCCCGAATACCGGCCCCCCAGGCGATGAAAATCGCGTCCATATCCGGATCGCTTCGGAGGTAACCATGGGAGCCGGTGGGACAGGCCTCCGCGGTTATGACCGCGGCGCTGTTGCCGCCGCTGAATGCGTATCCCGGCTTGGCGATCGCTACGAAGTCCGACATCTGCGAATCGTGTTCCGGGCTGGGGAGGCCCAGCGCCGCATAGTCCGAAGGCCTCAAGACTCGCTCTACCCCTTCTATGGCTTGCAAAGCTTGGGGTACATCGGGAAGGACCGCACGGGCTTTTGATTCGAGGTATATCAAGGCCAGGCCGCCTTCCGGAAGCGCGAAGACGCGGTTGCCCAAATGCGCCTCATTCAACATTGCGTTCAGATGAATCTGCTTATCGACGCGCTTAAAACCGTGATCGGAGACGACGAATAGCGTGGTGCTGTCCGTCAGTCCGGCTTCCCGGACCGCGCCCACGATTCGCGCTACGCAGCTATCCAGGAAGGCCATGGCGGCGGACGCGGCCAACGATTTCGGACCATACCCGTGGTGGACGCTGTCGAGCGTCAGCACGTGAAACAGCAACAGATTCGGCTTGTGCTCCATCAGAATGTATGCCGCGGCGTCTGTCCACGCCTGATCGCGCCAGACGATGTTCGCTTTGGTGAAGTTGTCCACGGATGCCGCGTCGATTCGCCCGGCCGCAATCATGGCCCGCTCGATCTTGCCTTGCGATGAAGGGATCTCCGGGAAGGACCAGGTGATGGATGGGGCGTTGGCGATCGCCACCCAGTCGACCTCCGCCGTGGTGAGGCCCGCTTGAAATGCGATGTCATAGACCGTGGGCGCCTTGACCAGCTCCGTCTTCGGCGTCCACTCATTTACTTTTACCGGCGGCCATTTGCCCGTACGCTCGATCTTTCCGTTGACGAGTAAACCATTGCGACCGGCATCCACGCCCGTCACCATGGCGGTGTGATTGGGCCAAGTAATGGTGGGATTGACGGGGGTCATCCGATGCGCCGTGGCGCCTTCGGCGATCAGTTTTCGAAGCGTGGGTACGGGCAGGTTTGGATCGTCCAGAGCGTAGGCGGGGAAGCCGTCGAGGCTGATTACGATTACCGTTCGTGCGGATGCCGGGGGAAGGGCCGCAAGGAAAGCGCAGCACAGGAACAGACGAATCATTTCCGTTCAGCGTAGCGCATGGAGAATTATGCCGCGCTTGTTATAAATAGTTGAACCATGATGACGAGAAGATTCTTCGTTCAAGCGGTTGCGGCCGCCGCGACTCCAGCGCCGGCGCAGACGAGCGGATTGACGACCATCAGCTACAACGTTCTGGCGTGTATCGGATTTCCGGAGACTGCCGCGAACCAGCGGCGCCTGACGGCGGCGCGCGAGCAGATGGAGGAGCGGATGGCGCTGGAGTTGCTGCTTTATAAGCCCGATATCGTAAGCTTTTCCGAATCCGTCACCCAGCCCGCCGCCGAACGGATCGCGCGGCGACTTGGGATGCAATTCGCGTGGTTTGCTCCCGGCGTGCCAGGATATCCTCCACGGTACCCGATCGGCTTTCCGGGGACGGTATTCACACGCTATCGCATCCTGGAATCCGAGAATGCTCCCTATGGCGGCGCTCCCAAAGACCCGGCGTTGTTTACGAGGCATTGGGGGCGAGCCACGCTCGATACGGGGCAGGAACGAATCGCGTTTTTCAGCGGGCACCTGCATCCCAACAAGGCGGAGATTCGAGCGCGCGAGATGGATGTGATGCTGGGATTGATTCAGAAAGAGATCGATAAAGGCGGCTCGGTTTTGTTTCAGGGCGATTTCAACCACGGCCCCGAGGGACCCGAATATCGGCGCTGGATCGATGCGGGCATGATCGATGCCCTGGCGCAGTACGGAGGGCCGCAACAGTTTACGTTCAACTCGGTGGAACCGAAGACCCGCCTCGATTACATTTGGGCGCATGGGCCGCTGAGTAAACGGCTGCAAGGAGCGCGCGTGCTCAACGAAGGCGCGTTCCGCACAAATCCCGACGATCCACAATCCTTCGCGCTGAGCGATCATTTGCCGGTGATGGCGAAGTTCGGCTGACGCGGCATTGCATCATACCTTGACCTTCTACACGTTAAGCGGTTAATATGCAGAAGTTGGAGGTATAGAGCATTTCGGCGAAATCCGATCTTCCCCAGGGCGCCCTGGACCTGCTGATCCTGAAGGTGATCGCGCTCGGCCCGGTCCACGGCTACGCCATCGCGCAACGACTGCAACAGGTCTCGCGCGATGTTGTGCAGGTTCCGCAAGGCTCGCTTTATCCGGCGTTGCACCGGCTTGAAAATCGCGGCCTCCTGACGGCGGACTGGCGGGAGACCGAGACCGGGCGCGAGGCCAAAGTTTATCGTTTGACGCGGAAAGGACGGGCGCAGCTCGGAACAGAGACCGCGAGCTGGCAGCGTTTGACGGAAGCCATCGGGCTCATTCTGGCAATGTCGGACGGAGGCGCGAAATGAGCTGGTGGCTGCGCCTGTGGCGGCGCGGGCGGATGGAAGAGCAGCTCGACAAGGAGCTGCGTTTTCATTTGGAGCAAGACACGAAAGATCTGATTGCGCGCGGGTACGATCCCGGCGAAGCGCGGCGGCGGGCCAGGCTTGCTCTGGGCGGGCCGGAGCAGGTGAAGGAGAAGTGCCGCGATGCGCGCGGGACGCGCTGGCTGGAGGAGCTGTGGCAGGATCTCCGCTATGCTCTTCGCACGCTGCGGCAGAAACCGGGATTTGCCGCCGTTGCTTTGTTGACGCTGGCGCTCGGCGTCGGCGCCACGACGGTCATGTTCACCGTCATAAACGGCGTGCTGCTGAAGCCGCTTCCTTATGCGCAACCGGAACGGCTGGTGAGTCTTCAGGAACAGACGGATTGGAGCACGCAATTTGGAAACCTGTGGGCCTTCACGTACCCTAATTTCCTCGATTGCCAGCGCGAAAGCCGTTCCTTGGACATGGTGGGGTGGCGGTACAACGGAGGCACGGTCAGCGCGCCCGGGGCGGCCGAGCACGTGGACGCATTCGAGATCTCGGCGGAATCATTTCCAGTTCTCGGCGTCAGCCTCGTACAGGGACGCGCTTTCCTGCCCGCGGAGGACCGGCTTGGCGCGCGGCCCGTCGCGATTATTAGCCAAGGTTTGTGGCAGCGCCACTACGGCGGAAGCCCGGCCGCGATCGGCATGCCTCTGGTGTTTGACGGAAAGTCGTATACCGTCGTGGGCATCGCGCCGTCGGGTTTGCGATTGGGCGGCGACGAAGTGGATGTGTTTACTCCTCTCGGTCAAGATACTTCGCCGAGAATGCAGAACCGCCAGGCGCATGGCATTCGCGCGTGGGGGCGTCTACGTCCGGGCGCGACACTGGCGGAGGCGCGGACGGAGCTGGCGGTGATCGGCCGCCGCCTGGCGGAGCAGTACCCGAAATCGAATAAGGGGCGCACCTTCATAGCGGAGCCGCTACGGCCCAATGTCGGAGATGTACAGTCCACGCTATGGCTGCTGCTGGGCGCGGTCGGCCTGGTGTTGCTGATCGCGTGCGCCAATATTGCCAGCCTGCTGCTGGCGCGCGCCGTTTCGCGTGAACGGGAGCTCGCCATGCGCGTGGCGCTAGGAGCCGGCCGGGGACGCCTGGCGCGTCAATGTCTGACCGAGAGCGCGGTTTTGGCGCTGGCCGGCGGTGGGCTCGGCATTTTGTTGGCGGCCGTCGGCATCCGCCCCTTCATAACCTTCTGGCCCGGCAGTTTGCCGCGCGCCGAGGAGATCCGGCTGGATTGGCATGTGCTGCTGTTTGCGCTCGCCGTATCGCTCGCCTGCGGTGTCTTTTTCGGGCTGGCGCCGGCGCTGCGGGTCCCGGCCCGTGAGCTGGAACAGATCCTGCGCGCCGGAGCGCGGACGCTTACTGGAAGCTCGCGGCGTCTGCACGGCGGTTTTGTAGTTTCCGAGATCGCCTTGGCAGTGGTGTTGCTCGTCTCGGCCGGAATGCTGGGGCGGACGCTGCTACGCCTGTCGTCACTCGATCCCGGCATCGACGTCCGTAACGTTCTGACGGCTCGGACGGCGCTGTCGCCCGCCACACTCGCAAACCCGGAGCGAACACGCGCCGCCTGGCAGGACGTGCTCGATCGCGCGCGCCGCGTGCCTGGCGTGCAGGCGATTGCGATGGTGGACACGGTCCCGATGCGCCAAGGCAGCAATCCCATCGGCTACTCGCTGACCGCGGCCGCTCCGCCGGACGATAAACAACCGATCCTGCTGGCCAACAGCGTGACGCCGGATTATCTGAAGGTGACGGGCATCCCGCTGCGCCGCGGACGCTTCATCACCGATCGGGATCGCAAGGGCGCCGCGTCCGTCGCGGTGATCGACGACGTGATGGCTCAACAGGCCTTTCCCGGCCAGGACGCGTCGGCAAGCACCTTTGGATCGGCATCGGCCCCGACCCGGTCACCGTGGTCGGGATCGTCGGCCATGTGCGCCAATGGGGGCTGGCGGCGGATGATCAGGCGCAGGTGCGCGCGCAGCTCTACTATCCCTTCGCCCAGGTTCCGGACCGGCTCGTGCGGCGGTGGTCGGAGCTGATGTCGATCGCGGCGCGGACCAGCGTCGAGCCGTTGAGCGTGGTGGAATCGCTGCGGCGGGCAGTGCGCGGCGCCGGTAACGATCAGGTGATTTATGAGGTCCACACGTTGGAGCAGCTCGCGGGCGATTCGCTGGCCCGCCAACGCTTTCTGCTGTTGTTGTTCGGCGTGTTCGCCGGCTTGGCGTTGCTGCTGGCCTGCATCGGCATTTATGGCGTGCTGGCATACTTGACCGGACAGCGCGTGCCGGAAATCGGCGTACGCATGGCGCTGGGGGCCGACGCTCGCGATGTCGTACGGCTGGTTCTGCGGCAAAGCCTTCCGATGATTTTCGCCGGCGTGGTCGTGGGCATGGCAGCGGCTTTCGTGGCGGGACGCCTATTGCAGCAGTCGGTGGAAGGAGTTCGCTCGAGCGAGCCATTAACATTTGCCATTATGATCGCGGTGCTCGTAACGGCAGCGCTGTTCGCGAGTTTCGTACCGGCGCGCCGCGCCAGCCGGGTCGATCCGATGAGGGCTCTGCGGCAGGAGTAGCGCAGCGCTTCAGTATAAATCCGCTTCTCCCGGCGGCCGCGTTTTCCACCGGCGGTGAATCCACAGCCACTGCTCGGGATATTCGCGAATCACTTGCTCCAACACGCCATGAATGCGCTGCGTGTCCTGTTGCGCATCGCCGCTGATGGGCGGCGGCGGATAGAAGCGCAGAACGTATTTATGCTCCGCCTCCGACCACAACGCAAAACCGGGAATTACAGCGGCCCCGGTTCGCGCCGCGATTTTTGCGAAGGCGGCTCCAGCGCATGCTTTGCGGCCGAAAAAGTCGACGAATACGCCTTCGGACGGCGTCGTGTTCTGGTCGATTAAAATCCCGACGGCCTCATTGGCGTGCAGTGCGCGCAAGATTCCGCGAGCCGCATCCCGCTTCGAAACAATCCTGTTGCCGGAGAGCTGGCGGTAGCGCTCGACCAAGGCGTCCACTCGGCGATTATCGAGCGGCCGGACGACGATGTTCATCGGCTCCGTCATAAGCCCGTGCGCAAACGCGCTCAATTCCCAATTTCCCAGGTGCGCCGTAGCGAACAGGACACCGCGGCCGCGGGCCTTGGCCTGCTCGAAATGCTCCAGCCCTTCGTAACGGATCCAGCATGATATGTTTTGAGCCGTGAGATTGGGGAACCGCGCGAAAGCGGCGAGCAGACGGGCGATGGAAGCGAAAACGCCGTCGACGAGTTTCGCCCGCTCGCGTTCAGACATCCCGGGATACGCCATTTCCAGATTCCTCATCGCGACTCGGCGCAGGCGGGGCATGGCGATATCGAGCAGAGCGGCGTAGGCTCGAGCGAAGCTGGGGGGCGCGTGGCGCAGCGTCCACAGTACGAATCGTGCAATTAGATATTGAATGCCGTTATTCTATCCAACCGCCGCCGAGCACCAGGTCGCCGTCGTAGAATACCGCTCCCTGGCCGGGAGTGATGGCGCGCTGCGGCTCGTCGAAGCGGACTTCGACGCGGCCGGAATCGGCGGTGGGGTGGAGATACGCTTCCGCGGCGGCGTGCTTGTTGCGAATCTTGACGCGAGCGCGGCAAGGAGCTTCGAGAGGCGCGATCGAAATCCAGTTCACTTCCTTGGCGAAAAGGCGGGCGCGCAACAGATCGGGGTTGCGGCCGACTACGACCTTGCGCTCGGCGGGGTCGGTCGCGATGACGTAAAGCGGCTCGGCGGCCGCGATGCGCAGGCCGCGCCGCTGGCCTACCGTGAAATGATGCACTCCAGCATGCTCGCCCAGCACGCGCCCATCGGCGTCGACAATATCGCCGGCGGTGCGCTCCGGCTCGATTCCCCGCTCGCGAAAATAGGCCTTGATGAAGCCGGCGTAATCGCCGTTCGGCACGAAGCAGATCTCCTGCGAATCGGGCTTATCGGCGACGGGCAATCCCATCTCGCGGACCAGTTCGCGGACTTGCGGCTTGGTATAGCCGCCGAGAGGAAACAGGGTGCGCGCAAGCTGTTCTTGCGTTAAGCCGAAGAGGAAATAGGTCTGGTCCTTGGCCTGATCCACGCTCGTGCGCAACTGAAGTCTCCCGCCGCGCTCGTCGAAGGAGACGCGGGCGTAATGTCCCGTCGCGATGCGATCGGCGCCCACGCCGGCCGCCATGTCGAGAAAACGATCGAATTTGATGAAGTTGTTGCAGAGCGTGCAAGGAATGGGAGTGCGGCCGGCCAGATACTCGTCAATGAACGGCTTGACAACCTGCTCTTCAAAGCCCTGCTCGAAATTCACGACGTAATATGGAATGCCGAGACGCTGCGCTACGAAGCGCGCATCGTAGACGTCGTCGAGCGAGCAGCAGCGTCCGGTAACGCCGCCCTCAGGCGTCAGCTCCGGCAGCCGCCGCTGATTCCAGAGCTGCATCGTCAGCCCCACGATGGTGACGCCATCGCGCTGCAGTAGCGCGGCGACGGCGGAGCTGTCCACGCCGCCCGACATCGCTACGGCAACGATGTTTGAATCAGGCACGGGCGGTGGCCGCGGGCGCAATCTTACGGAGACGCGCGGCGGACTCCTCAATGGCGTCAAGCAACAGGTCGACTTGATCGGCGGTATTGCCGCGCCCCAATGAGAAACGGATACTCGATTTGGCGCGCTCCCTGTCCAGGCCCATGGCGAGCAGTACGTGCGAAGGCTCGACCGCGCCGCTCGAACACGCCGAGCCGCTCGAAACTGCGAATCCCGCGAGGTCGAGCGATATGACCATCGCTTCGCCTTCGATTCCGTCGAAATAGATGTTGCTGGTGTTGGCTACGCGCTGCGCCCGGCTGCCGTTGACGCCAGTTTCAGAAACGCGCTCGAGGATACCGCGCTCCAGCCGGTCGCGTAGCGCGGCCGTATGCACCGCTTCGGCCTCCAGATCGCGCGCCGCGATTTCGGCCGCCCGGCCCAGCGCCATCGCGGCGGGGACATTCTCGGTGCCCGCGCGGCGGTCGCCCTCATGATGTCCACCAAATAAAATGGGGCTGAGTTTCACGCCCTTGCGGACGTAGAGGACTCCAATCCCCTTGGGCGCATACAGCTTATGCCCGCTGATCGCATACAGGTCCACGCCCAGCGCCTTCACATCCACGGCGATTTTTCCGCACGCCTGAACCCCGTCGCTATGGAACGCGATGCCCGCCTCTTTGGCGATGGCTGCAATCTCCGCGATGGGTTGCAGCGTACCGGTCTCATTGTTCGCCTGCATCACGGAGATCAGCGCGGTCTGGGGCCGCACAGCGCGGCGGACATCTCCGGGGTCGACAACTCCGTCCCGCCCCACGCGCACGTAGGTCACCTCCACCCCCTCGCGCTGGAGTTGCGCGAAGGCGTTCAAGACTGCGGGATGCTCGATCGTGGTCGTAACGGCATGGCGGCCCCGCGCCGCCCCATCGCGCGCAACGCCGAAAATGGCGAGATTATCAGCCTCGGTGCCCCCGCTCACGAACACGATTTCCCGCGCGTCCGCGTGCAGCAGCGACGCAATCGCCCGGCGCGCGATCTCGAGCCGCTGTTTGGCGATCTGGCCCGCATAGTGGATACTGGAGGCGTTGCCATACACTTCGGCCAACGCCGCCGCGAGCGTATCGAGAACCTCCGCCGCCACAGGCGTCGTCGCATTGTGATCGAAATAATATCGCTGCGGCACGCTCTAATAGAAGTTTATCAGCTATGCCCGCTCGAACCATCACTTTAACGACGGATTTCGGCCTTTCGGACCACTTCGTGGGCACCATGAAAGGCGTCATTCTGGGCATTGCGCCAGAGGCGCGCATCGTTGACATTACGCACCGGATTCAGCCGTTTGAGATCGTGGAAGGCGCATTCGCCATCGCGCAGGCATACCGCTATTTTCCGAAGCGGACCATTCATGTCGTCGTCATCGACCCCGGCGTGGGCTCGCAGCGCCGCGCGATTGTCGCGGAAATGGCCGGGCAGTATTTCATCGCGCCCGATAACGGCGTCCTCTCGATGATCTTCGGCCGCGAGGCGAAGAGAACGGTCCGGCATATCGTGAACGAAAAGTATTTCCTGCATCCCGTAAGCCGGACATTTCACGGACGCGATATTTTCTCGCCGGTGGCCGCGCATCTGGCCGCCGGAGTTCCCGCCGCGCGATTCGGCAAGACGATTGACGATTACGCCACGCTCGCATTCGATAAGCCCACGCGCACGGGCAAGCGCACCTGGACGGGCCTGGTCCTCAAGATCGACCGCTTCGGCAACCTCATCACGAACCTCAGCGCCGCCGATTTCCCGGACCTGAAGACGCGCGTGTTCGAACTAAACGCCGGCCTGGAGCGCATCTCGCGCCTGGCGGCAACGTTCAGCGAGTGCGCCCCGGGCGAGCTGTTTGTCGTCGCGGGCAGCTCCGGGTATCTGGAGGTGGCCATAAACCAGGGATCCGCGGCCAAACTGCTGGGCTGTGCCTCGGGATCGCCGGTCGAGCTGACCGTCTTCTAAACTAATATTGCGTGTGGATTGTCAGATTAGCTCTTCGGCGGCCTTACACCTTCGTCGTAATGGCGGTGCTCATGGGGGTGCTCGGCGCGATCGCGATCGTGACGATGCCGAAGGATATTTTCCCGTACATCAATATCCCGGTCGTTAGCGTTGTCTGGTCGTACAGCGGATTGCCCCCGCAGGAAATGGCGGACCGCGTGGTCACCATCGACGAACGCGCCATGACCACCACGGTAAACGACATCGAGCACATGGAATCGACGTCGTACAACGGCGTTTCCGTGATCAAGGTGTTCTTCCAGCCCAAGGCCAGCGTGGAGCTCGCCATCGCTCAAATCACGGCGCTCTGCCAAACGATCCTGCGTCCGCTTCCGCCGGGTATTTTCCCGCCGAACGTGGTCAAGTACGACGCCTCCAGCGTGCCGATTCTGCAGCTCAGCATCGACAGCGAGACGCTGGGGGAACAACAGCTCTACGATTTCGGGCAGAACTTCATTCGCACGCAGCTCGCAACCGTGCAGGGGGCTTCGATCCCGCTGCCGTTTGGAGGCAAGTCCCCGGCCATCATGGTGGACATCGACCCCGAGGCGATGTATGCCAACCACGTTTCCGCCACGGACGTGTCAAACGCCATCGCGAACCAGAGCGTCATCCTTCCGGCGGGAACGGCCAAGGTCGGCCAGCGTGAATACTTCGTGCGGATGAATGGCAGCCCGGCGACGATCGGCGGGTTGAACGAGCTTCCCATCCGGACGATGAACGGCGCGACCGTGTACATCAAAGACATCGCGCAGGTCCGCGACGGCTACCAGGTGCAAACGAACATTGTCCGCACCAACGGCACGCGCGCGGCCCTGCTGACGGTGCTAAAGAACGGCAAAGCATCGACGCTCGACATCGTCAAGGCGGTGAAAAACCAGATTCCGCAAATCATGGCGGGTCTGCCGAAAGCGTTGCGCATCACGGAGCTTTTCGATCAGTCGCTGTTCGTGCGCGCCGCGATCGACGGCGTTCTGCGCGAGGCATCTATTGCGGCCGGCCTCACCGGTCTGATGATTCTGTTGTTCCTGGGAAGCTGGCGCAGCACGCTCATCGTGTGCTGCTCGATCCCGCTGTCGATTCTGACCTCGCTGATCGTCCTCAGCGTATTGGGCGAAACCATCAACATCATGACCCTGGGCGGTCTGGCGCTGGCGGTCGGCATTCTGGTTGACGACGCGACGGTGGAAATCGAAAATATTCATCGCAACCTGGGCATGAAGAAGGCCATCACGCGCGCCATCCTGGACGGCGCGCAACAAATTGCGGTTCCGGCGTTCGTTTCGACGCTGGCGATTTGCATCGTGTTTGTGCCGGTACTGCTTTTGACGGGAGCGGCGAAATTCCTGTTCACGCCTCTCGCGATGGCCGTGGTGTTCGCAATGCTCACGTCCTACCTGCTGACGCGAACGCTGGTTCCAACCATGGTCCACTTTATGCTTCCGCCGGAAGTGGAGCTGTATCAAAAGGGCGAGCACGGGCACGCGGCCCAATCGCAAGGGTTCATATGGCGCGTACACCAGGCGTTTAACCGGCGTTTCGAGAGCATGCGGCAGTGGTACTGCGAAACGCTGGATTGGGCGCTGCACCGGCGGGGGCTTGTCGTTACCGCGCTCGCTGTTTTCTACGTCGCTTCCTTTTTCCTGATCTTCGCCGTCGGCCGCGATTTCTTTCCTTACGTCGACTCGGGGCAGATGCGCTTGCACGTGCGGACCCCGCCGGGCACGCGGATCGAGCAGACGGAGCGCTATTTCGCCAATGTCGAGCGCGAGATCCGGCGCGTCATTCCGCCCAAAGAGCTCGATACCATCATGGACAACATCGGAATTCCCAACGGCGGCATCAACCTCGCTTATGGGGATGTCTCGACGACGTCCAATTCGGACGGCGAGTTGCTGATCGCGCTCAAATCGGACCATCGTCCGACGCAGGAGTATCAGCGTATTCTGCGCAAGGATTTCGCGGAGAAATTCCCGGATGTGACATTTTTCTTTTTGGCGGCGAACATTACCAACCAGATTCTGAACTTCGGAATTCCCGCGCCGCTCGACCTGCAAGTGGTTGGCCGCAACGCCGCGGAGAATTATGAAATCGCCCGGCAGCTCGAGAAGCGAGTCGCGGGCGTCGCCGGCGCCGCGGACGTTCAGATCCGGCAGGACATGAACGCGCCCACCGTGGACGTGAACGTGGACCGCACGCTCGCCAACCAAGCGGGGCTGACGGAACGGGATATTGCCAACAGCATGTTCATCTCGCTGAGCTCCAGCGGCCAGGTAGCTCCCAATCAATGGCTGAACCCGCAAAATGGAGTCAGCTACCAGATCAGCGTGCAGACGCCGCAGTACCGCATCGACTCGTTCGACGCATTGAAGCGGACGCCGATCACGCCGGCCAACGACAGCTCCACTCAACTGCTTCAGAATTTCGTGACCACGCGCCGCACCGAGATGCCGATCATCGTTACTCACTACAACGTGCAGCCGGAATTCGATATCTTCGCGAATGTGGATCGCCGCGACCTCGGCGGAGTGGCGAGCGACGTCGATAAGATTATCGCGGATACGCAGAAGCATCTTCCGCAGGGGACGACACTGAAAATGCGCGGCCAGGTGGACACCATGGAATCGTCCTTCGTGCGCCTCGGGCTAGGCTTGGTCTTTGCGATCCTATTGGTGTACTTGCTGATGGTCGTCAATTTCCAATCCTGGATGGACCCCTTCATCATCCTCACGGCGATTCCCGGCGCGTTGGCAGGAATTCTATGGATGCTGTTCCTGACGGGGACCACGCTGAACGTGCCGTCGCTGATGGGTTCGATCATGGCGATCGGCGTGGCGACGGCGAACAGCATTCTGCTGGTCACCTTCGCGAACGATGAGCGCTTCGAAGGCAAGAACGCTCTGGATGCCGCGCTATCGGCGGGCTTCACGCGCATCCGCCCGGTCATTATGACGGCTCTGGCCATGATCGTCGGCATGCTGCCGATGGCTTTCTCAATGGGCGAAGGCGGCGAGCAAAATGCGCCGTTGGGGCGCGCCGTTATCGGCGGCCTGATCCTCGCGACGATCTCTACGCTGCTGTTCGTGCCCATCATGTACACGTACTTGCGCAAGACCGCGCCGATCAATAAGGACAAGCAGATCGAAGACGAAGCGCACGAAGGAGAACCGGGTTCTGAGTACCTCTAAAGCGCCCGGGCCCGCGTCCGAGGTTGCAAACGAAGGCCGGGATCCTGCCGCCGCATCTCGAGACCGTCAACTGCCCGCAGCGGCGGAGATCAAGGCGCTGCCCGGCCATGAGACGAAGCTATTGGAAGCTCCGGGCCACGGCGGCGACGGTGCGGACCGCCACGATGAAGCCGCCGGGAAGCGGGGACGAGCGCCGCGCCGCTTGAAATGGATTGTCGTCGCGATCGGAATCGTACTGCTGGCGCTGCTGGCGTTCGGGCTGCTGCGTCATCGCCATCGGCAAAAGTCCGTTGAGGCCTCCGCCCGCCAACAGCGCCAGGCGCTTCCCGTGGTCAACGTCACCAGAGTGCGACGCTCGCCGGGCTCCGCAACGCTGCTGCTGCCCGGCAATATGACGCCGCTCACGGAAGCGTACCTTTACGCGCGCGCCAACGGCTACGTTGCCAAACGCCTGGCCGATATCGGCGACCGCGTGAAAAGGAATCAGTTGCTCGCTGTCATCGAAGCGCCCGATCTCGATCAGCAGGTGCAACAGGCGCGGGCGTCGCTGGCGCAGGCCGAACATCAGGTTTCCCAGGCGCAACAACAGCTCGAGAACGCGCGCTCGCAGGAAGAACTGGCGCGCGTCACCCAGGAACGATATAAAATCCTGGTGCAGCATGGCGCCGTCGCCAGACAGGATGCCGACCAGATTTTCACGAATTATCGCAGCGCCGCCGCCACCACGGCCGCCGCCCAGGCCAACGTCGACGCGGCGCGGCAGAACGTACAGGCGAATCGCGCCAACCTGGACCGGTTGATCGCGTTGCAGGGCTTCGAGTACGTTCGCGCTCCGTTCAGCGGCGTGATCACCGCGCGCAATTTCGATATCGGCGCATTGGTCGGAGGCAGCGGCGGCACGCAGGGCGCCTCCTCGACCCCGCAGGGCGGCACGCAAATTTCCGGCGCCGCAGGCAACGCCGGAGCAAACGGTACAACCCCCTCCTCAAACGCTCCCGTGGGAGCGGGAACGTCCTCCGCGGGCGGCGGAGGCGAGCTGTTCCGTATCGCGCAGACCAATACGCTGCGAATTCTAATCAATGTGCCGCAGGATGCCACGCCGAGCATACGCGTGGGACAAGGGGCGAAAATTCTCGTGCAAAACTTCGCCGGTAAACCTTTTGAGGGCCGCTTAACGCGAACCGCCAACTCCATCGATTTGAGCACGCGGACATTACTTGCGGAAGTCGATGTCGCCAATCCGGGGGGAATCCTGCTCCCCGGGATGTACGCGCAGGTCGAGCTCGTCTCGGATCGCGCGCATCCGCCGCTGCTGGCGCCCGGCGATTGCATCGTCACCGAAGCGAGCGGCCTTCAGGTCGCCGTGGTCGGCAACATCTCCCAACAGCCCAGCGCGAGCGCTCAAAGCAACGATACGGGCCAACAGAAACAAGAGAACCAGCGCTATCCTGCCGATGCCAGGCAGATCTTTCTTCGTTCCGTTCAGGTGGGCCGCGATTATGGCCCCCAGATCGAGATTGTAAGCGGCCTTCAGGACGGCGATGTAGTCGTCGTGAATCCCAGCGACGTCGTCCAGGAAGGCGCGATCGTGAGGCCGCGGTTCGCTCCGCCGGCCCAGACAAATGTACCGCGCGGCGGCCAATCCGGGCGCCCGCCTGGAAATCTTACCCAGCCCACGCCGGGAAAAGCCGATTCGAACGGACGCGGCGCTGCGACGAAAGCTCCCGGCGGCGGCGCAAACAGCGGCAAGAAAGGCCAGACAGGCGGACAGAACAGATAAACTTCAATTTCATGTGCAAGAAAGTCCTCGCCGCGATCATCGCGGCCGCGCTGATCGCCGGCGCGCAAACACAGGATCAAGCCCCGCGCGTGATCCTGCCGCCCGAGAACCATTGGTATAGCCGGCTTTTCCTGCCCTACGAGGCGAAGTTTGTGCCCCCGGTCTCCTTCGAGAACTCGCCGCGCCTGGATAGCCTGATACGTGCCGGCAAGCTTTATCTCTCATTACAGGACGCCATCGCTCTCGCGCTCGAGAACAATCTTGACATCGAATTGCAGCGTTTCGCCCCCGGCCTGGCGGACGCCGATCTCACGCGCACGAAGGGCGGCGCCGCGACGCGCGGGATCGATCTCACCATCACGGAATTGCCGCAAGGCATCGGCGGTCCGCAAAGTCCACTGCTCAACTTGCCCGCCAGCGGCTCGACGCCCGTCACCACCGTTCCAACCAGTCTGACCGAGGTCGCGGCCATCATTCCGGCCACGACTACAACATCCGTGCAGGGGACATTGCCATACTCGTCTGGTCCGCCGGTTCCGATCACGGATCCGGCGGTCGTCGGAGCCCTCGATTGGCAGCATCAGACCACGACCGAACTGAATCCGAATATCGCCGGCTCCAGCGCTTTGGTGTCTACGGGGCCGTTCGGCAGCGTCGGCCTCGCGAAAGGATTCAGCTTTGGAACGCAGATCAACGCAACTTTCAATGCCAGCCATCAGACCGAAAACTCGATCAACAACACCATAAACCCGTTCACGGCCTCCAGCCTCGGCTTGAGCCTGACGCAGCCGCTGCTGCGCGGCTTCAGTGCCGGCGTGAACCGGCGCTACATCAGCATCGCGAAGAACGACCAGAAGATCTCGGATCTCTTCTTCCGCCAGCAAGTAATCGAGACCGTGTCGGGAGTCGTCCGGCTCTATACCGATCTGGTGAGCCTGATCGAAGATGCCGAAGTGAAGCGCGAGACGCTGGCGCTCGCAAACCGCTTATACGAGGACAACAAGCAAAAAGTGGAGCAGGGCACGCTCGCGCCGATCGAGCTGGTGCGCGCATTGGCGGAGGTCGCGGCCGCGCGGCAGGATCTCGCCAATTCCGAAGGGTTCGAGATGGAGCAGGAGCTGCTCATGAAAAATGTGCTCACAAAGCGCGGTACCGCGGACCCGTTATTGCGCGAGGCGCGCATCGTCGCGACCACACCCAATGAAGTGAATCCCGCGGAAACCGTCCGCCCCGTCCAGGACCTCGTCGCCGACGCATTCGGAAATCGCCCGGAGCTTCAGGAAGCGGCGCTCCAGATCGAGAATAGCAACCTATTCCTTAAAGGCTCCCGAAACGAGCTGTTACCGGAGGTCGATCTGGTCGCTTCAGCGACCAACAGCGGACTGGGCGGCGCTCTGAATCCTCTCAATAACGCACAGACATCGACGGCCAACGGGCTGACCTCCACGCCAACCGCAAATTCGCCGTATGTGGGAGGGTTCGGGTCGGCTCTGGGTCAGGTGCTGGCGCGCAATTATCCGACCTATTCGGTTGGAATCCAGCTTAATCTGCCGATCCACAATCACGTTGCGGAGGGCGACTACGTGCGCGACCAGATGCAGCTCCGGCAATCGCAGGTGCGCCGGCAGCAACTCGAGAATCAGATACGGTTGCAAGTGGAGAGCACGCTTATTTCTTTAGAGCGCGCCCGCGCCGCCTACGAGGCCGCCGTGGAAGCGCGCAAGCTCCAGGAGCAATCCCTCCAGATCGAATTGGAACGTTATCAGAACGGCCTCTCGACCCCATTTCTGGTGGAGCAATATCAAAGCTATGTGGCGCAGGCGCGTTCGACGGAAGTGGCCGCCCGGGGCACTTACATCAAGGCCGGAACCGAGCTGGAGCGGACCACCGGCCTGACGCTCGAAAACCGCGGCATCGCCATCGCCGACGTAATGCAGGGGCGTATTCGAACGCCGCCGGCCCCCCTGCCTTCGGCGCCCAGTCCCGCGCCCGGCGCCGCTTCGATCGGCGGACGACCGATTCAAACGCCGCGCTAATCAGCCCGGCGAACCGCGCTCACATTTCCTTCTTCACAAATCCCTCCAACTCCGGGTAGTGCTGGACGAGGGTTGGGGGCGCGGGCACGAGTTCGCCTTTCAGAATGGATGTGAGCTGAAGCGCGTTCGTGGTTGCCTTCCCGAGATTGTGATTATTGCTCACCAGATAACTGTTTCTTGTCCGGCGCGCAATCTCTCTGGCGCGATCGACCCACGGCGCCAGTTCTTCAGCCGAATATAGATAATCGTATCGTTCGCGCACGTTCGCATTCTCGGCAAACCAGGTTCGGTAGTTCCTGCCGTGCAACCGGATGTAACCGGTTGGAGATGTCGCGTCCGCGGCTGGTTTAATGGAGCGCTTAAAGAGCGGCTGATCGATGTTGCAGAGTCCAATATCGAGTTCAGCAAGCAGGTCCAGAATCTCAGGCGATACCCAACTGGAGTGACGCACCTCCAATACGAGCGGATATTCCCGAAAGCGCCGCTGTAGCCCGATCAGGTATTCCCGGTTCTCACCCAAGTTCCGAAAAGACCACGGAAATTGGAGGAGCAACGCGCCGAAGCGCCCGGCTTCCACCAGCGGCGCGATCCCGTCCTTAAAATCCCTTTCGTCGTTCGGCGCCGGCTCGCGTTCGTGCGTGAAGGAATGAAAGAGCTTGGCGGTGAACTGAAAAACGCCGTTTTCGGCGACGCTCTGGACCCACTGTTTTGCCGCCGATGGCCGCGGCGCGCCGTAATAAGACGAGTTGATCTCCACCGTATCGAAATACCGGGCGAGATAAGCCAAATGATCGAACCCACGAGGTTTGGGGGTGGGATAGACAACGCCCTCCCAATCTTTATATTTCCAGCCCGCGGTACCGATGCGAATCATCCCGGGTTCAATTGTCGCTCGGCTCAATCCAGACGCGGCTGTATGAAGCGGGATCTTTCACGCGTGCCGCTGCTATCCAGCCCCTGGCGCGCCGGACCCAAGCGTAGCCGCCCCATGGCGGAATCATTCGTGGAACGCATCGGGAATCGAGGATTCGGTTGCAGGTTCGGGACTCTCGATGTCGAGATTGACGACGATCGGCTCCTGTCCGCTCCGCACCAGAACTGCCTCTACCGGCTCCTCGCGAGTCGCGTTAATCTCCTGGTGCGGCACGAACGGCGGCACGTAGATGAAGTCGCCCGCGCCCGCCTCCACCGCGAACTGCAGCCGTTCGCCCCATCGAAACCGCGCGCGGCCGCGAACGATGTAGATCACGGTCTCGAGTTCGCCGTGATGATGTGGCCCCGTCCTGACATTCGGCTGGACCACAACAGTGCCGGCCCAGAGCTTCCGCGCTCCAGTGCAAGCGTGCGTAATCGCGGCCGCGCGAGACATTCCCGGAGTCTGCGGCGTGTTGTGGTCCAATTCCCCCGCCCGCACGATCCGAATGCCGTGCTTTTCCCAGTCCACAGCGTTCGAAGTTTATCGGCCCGCCCCTGGAGTAGTCACGGTCACGAAGGTAGAGGTGCGGTTCAAATGCGCATCTTCAGCGCCGATCTCGTATGTATACGTCGCGCCGGGAACAACGGAGTTGTCGGTGAATTGCGGCCTGACGCGAGAGACGCTTGCCGCGGTATTCCCATCGCGCGATACGGTGTATTGGCCGACTCCCGTTCCGTTGGGGTCGTCCGCGATCTGGGGCCATTCGAGCTGCACCTTGTGCGAGGACGCCGAGATACGAACGTCCGCGGGACCGAGAGGTCCGGGGGCCACGCGGTCGAGAGGACCAAGATCGACATGGCCGATGCCGTTCGCCAATGGCGCCCCGCGCACGCCGACGCCGGGCTGGCCGTGGACAATCTCCGCGTCGGAGGCGGTCAGCAGTTGCCAGTAATCGAGCCACAGCGCGATGCGGCCATCACCGGTATAGATTGCGCGCAGCGCCATGTCATCATGGCACGCGACGGGTTCCGATCGCAGCGTCGTAACGGCGCCGCCGATTCGTTTTGAAACGACCAGCGTTGCGGCGCAGCCCGCATTTGTGAAAGTAGGATTTTGGATTTCGACGGCATAATAACTGCCGGAAGCCGCGGGCCCGGCGAGCGCATCCGGGCTGGCGCGCAGATAGAGCGTGTATACGCCGCCCGATTCCTTCAAATTGAGCAGCGCACGAACTTCGTATTCGCTCGACCCGTCCGGAACCGCAACGCGGGAGATCAGCGCCCCGCCCGCCGCGGATGCGGAAGTGATGCCCGAAGGCGCTGCCGTGGGATCGCCTTCGAGGGTCCAATTGTTCTGGTCGATAGAGGAAAGCGCGTCGGAGAAGTAGTAGGCATAGCCCCTCGATTCAGCCGGACAGCTCAACGTATTCTGTCCGAGGTGAACGGGAGCGTTCGCGCCGGAAACCGCGGCGATGATCGTGTGCCGGCTGCCGTCCTTCAGCGCCGCGGGCGTAGGGAGAAAAAAGCCGTGCGCGCCGTCGCCGATACCTGCCCGCGTCAAATCGCCGCGATATTCGTCGGCCGGCACCGTCGCGAACGGCGCGCCGGAGACGTCGTTATCGTATAGATCGACCGTGCTCCGCGCCGTGGCCTGAGAGGAGTCCCAAGCCCAACCGCTGATGGACGAACAGTTGGCGTAATCGAGCCAGCCGTCGAGTTTTGCGCGTCGCCGCCGCCGCTCCGGCGCCCGGATTCGGCGTACGCCAGTGAAGTCCCGATCAACAAAAGCATCGCCGAAAAACAACGTGGAAGAGAGTGTTTCATGGGATGCGCTCTCCGCCATTTTACAACTCTTAAGCCGTCCGCATGGCCTCCGATTTATCGGCGCCGCTGATGGCCGCCTGCGCCGCCGCCAGCCGCGCGATCGGGACGCGATAGGGAGAACACGATACATAATCCATTCCCACGCGATAGCAGAACGCCACCGATTCCGGATCGCCGCCATGTTCCCCGCAAATTCCGATCTCGAGATGCGGCCGCGTCTGCCGCCCCAGCCGGATCGCTTCCTTGATCACGCGCCCCACGCCGTTTTGGTCGATCGTTGCGAACGGATCGGCCGCGAAAATCTTGACGTCCTCGTAGAATTTCGAGAATTTCGTGTAATCGTCGCGCGACATGCCCAGCGTGGTCTGCGTCAGATCGTTGGTGCCGAAGCTGAAGAACTCCGCGTCGCGAGCGATCTCTTCCGCGGTCAGCGCGCCGCGCACGATCTCGATCATCGTTCCGATCAGGTATTTCTGATCGCTCATGCCGGCTTTTCCCAGCACCTCTTTCGCCACGCGGTCCACGATCTCCTTCTGCATCTGGAACTCTTTCTCGAATCCGACCAGCGGGATCATGACCTCCGGTACGACCTTCACGCCCTTCTTGGCGACTTGCACGACCGCCTCGAAGATGGCGCGCGCCTGCATCTCCGTGATCTCGGGATAGCGGATGCCAAGGCGGCAGCCGCGGAACCCCAGCATGGGGTTGAACTCGTGCAGGTCTTCGACGCGCTTCAGCAGCATGGGCAGGACTTTTTTCAAGTCGCCCGCGCCGGTCACCTGGAATCGCTCGTATTTCTGCGCCAGCGCCTTCTTGTGTTTCGCGTCCGCGTAAGGCAGCACCGCGATATCCACCAGCAGCTCTTCCCGCTTCGGCAAAAATTCGTGCAGCGGGGGATCGAGCGTGCGAATGATGACGGGCAGGCCGTCCATGGCCTCGAACAGCCCCGCAAAATCCCGGCGCTGCATCGGGAGCAGCTTCTGCAGCGCTTTTCTGCGAGTCTTCTCGTCATCGGCCAGAATCATCGCCTGCATGTGCTCGATGCGATCTTCGGCGAAGAACATGTGCTCGGTGCGGCACAGACCGATGCCTTCGGCTCCAAAGCCCCGCGCGGCCTTGGCATCCCGCGGAATATCGGCATTCGCGCGGACGCCAAAACTCCCCCGGAACTGGTCCGCCCAGCCCATCAACTTCCCGAAGGCGCCGGATTTGGCGTCCGGTTGCACGGTCGTCGCTTTGCCCAGGTAAACGTCCGCCGTCGTGCCGTCGAACGAAATCCAGTCGCCCTCTTTTACAGTCACGACATTCAAGCCAATCTGCGCCGTGGCGATCTTCTTGTGTTCGTCGATGCGCAGCGCGCCCGCTCCCACGATGCACGGCCGCCCCATGCCGCGAGCGACCACCGCGGCGTGGCTCGATTTGCCGCCGATCGCCGTTAAAATCCCCTTCGCGACGTCCATGCCATGGATGTCGTCGGGCGTCGTTTCCTTGCGGACCAGAATTACGGGGCCGTTCTTGGCGGCCTCAACCGCATCGTCCGCCGTGAACGAAACGCGCCCCACCGCCGCGCCCGGCGATGCCGCGATGCCGGTCGTGAGCTTGGTCAACGACCTCAGAGTCTTGGGATCGAAAATGGGATGCAGCAGTTGATCGAGCTGCGCCGGAGCGACGCGCAGCACGGCCTCGCGCTCCTTAATCAGTCCTTCCTCCACCATTTCGACCGCGATTCGAACCGCCGCCGGCCCGGTGCGCTTGCCATTGCGCGTTTGCAGCATCCAGAGCTTGCCGTCCTCAATGGTGAACTCGAAATCCTGCATGTCCTTGTAATGCTTTTCAAGGCTCGTCGTAATGCCGCGAAGCTGCTGGTACGCTTCCGGCATGATCTTCTCCAGTTCCGAAATCGGCAGCGGCGTGCGAATGCCGGCGACCACGTCCTCGCCCTGCGCGTTGATCAAAAACTCGCCCCAAAACGTCTTTTCGCCGGTGGAAGGATCGCGAGTGAACCCCACGCCGGTGGCGGATTTATCGCCGGTGTTTCCGAACACCATGGTCTGCACGTTCGCGGCGGTCCCGATTTCGTCGGGGATCTTCTCCATCTTGCGATAGTAGGCGGCCTTGGGATTCCACCAGGAGCGGAACACCGCGTCGCGCGCCATCACAAGCTGAGCGCGCGCGTCCTGCGGGAACGGCTGGCCTGTTTCCTTCTGAACCAGCTTCTTGTAATCGCCGATTATGGCTTTCAGATCTTCGGCCGTCAGCTCCGTGTCCAGCTTCACGCGCGCCTTCTTCTTGCGCTCGTCGAAAATATGGTCGAATCTCTCCATGTCGATGTCCAGAGCGACTTCCCCGAACATCTGTATGAAGCGCCGGTAGGAGTCGTAAGCAAAGCGCGGATTATTCGTGCGCCGCGCCAGCCCCGCGACGGTGTCGTCGTTGAGGCCGAGATTGAGAATCGTGTTCATCATGCCGGGCATCGAAAACTTCGCGCCCGACCGCACGCTCAGCAGCAGCGGATTCGCGGCGTCGCCTAGCCTCTTGCCAACCTGGTGCTCCAGTTTCTCGAGCGCCTTCGCAATCTCTTGATCGACCGCTTCCGGGACGCTGTTTTTGTTCTGGAAATATATCGTGCAGACGTCCGTCGAAATCGTGAATCCAGGCGGCACCGGAATGGCCGCGCGGCTCATCTCCGCCAGCCCCGCTCCCTTCCCGCCCAGAACGTCTTTCATTCTTCCGTCCCCGTCGGCGTGTCCCCCGCCAAAACTGTAAACGTGTTTGCTCATGATAGTATTGCGATCCTCGATTATTAAGTTTATTTTGCGGTGACGATTTCCGAAAAATCCGCGATCGTCGAAAATTCGGTTAACAGATTATTCAATAACGTAAGCCGGTTGCGCCGGACCGCCTCATCGTTGGCATTCACAAGAACCTTGTCGAAGAACAAATCCACTTT
The DNA here is from genome assembly GCA_963795935.1 of Bryobacterales bacterium. Taxonomy (GTDB): domain Bacteria; phylum Acidobacteriota; class Terriglobia; order Bryobacterales; family Bryobacteraceae; genus JAICMB01. The sequence continues at coordinate 73,824 of CAWCJO010000001.1, forward strand.
GGGCCGCATCGCCGCGATCCGCTCCAGCGCCGTGCGATACGGTGCGCCTTCAATGGCGGCGCGGACGCGTTGGTACTCCTCGTAGAGATCGCGTTCCGGTCCGGCCTCCAGCAACGTTTCCGCCACAACGCCGCCATCGGTAAACTGAGCTTGCTTCAAGATGTTTTGAATGCGCTTGAAACTGGCCGCGAGGGGTTCGAAATTTTCCGTCGGACGCACCTCGCGCAAGGCCTCCAGCCGCTCTTCCAGATCGGGCAGTTGTTCGAAGCCCGCTCCGAGCACGGCTCGAACCTCGTCATATTTGAACCCGCGCACTTCCCGGAAGTAGTGGTCGAGCCGGTCCGCCATGAAGCCGCGCAGCTCCGGCGGCATTTCGAGCTGCAGGCGCAGCTTGCCCTCAACCAGAATCCGGACCGCGCCCTGCGCCGCGCGCCGCAGCGCAAACGGATCTCTCGATCCGCTGGGAACCAACCCAATCCTGAAACATTCGACCAGCGTGTCCCACTTGTCCGCCAGCGCCACGATTTTCCCGGCGTGCGTACGCGGAATTTCGTCCTCCATGCCGAGCGGCTTGTAGTGATCGTAAATGGCCCGCCAGACCTGCTCCGGTTCGCCCTGCTCGCGCGCGTACAGCCCGCCGACGACGCCCTGCAAATCGGTGAACTCCTTGACCATGTCCGTAGTCAAATCCGTTTTCGACAGCAGCGCCGCGCGCTCGGCCGCGTCGTTGCCGCCGAGCTTCTTTACCAGCCCCACGACGCGCTTGGTCTTATCCAGATACGATCCCAGCTTGGCCTGAAACATCACGTGAGCCAGATCCGCCACGCGATCTTCAAGCCTGCGCTTCAGGTCCGTTTGCCAGAAAAAGCGCGCGTCGTTGAAGCGCGCGCGCAGCACCCGTTCATTCCCGCGCCGGACCAGGCCCTCCGGATCGGCGGCGGTATTCATCACAGCGACAAAAGCCGGCGCGAGCGCCCCTTCCGCGGTCTCAAACGCAAAATAACGTTGATGATGCCGCATCACCGTCGCCAGGATCTCACGGGGCAATCGCAGATACTCGGCGTCGAAAGATCCCGCAATGGGCGTCGGCCATTCGGTCATGTACGATAGCGTTCGGGCGAGCGCCACATCGAGCTTGGCCCCGCTCGCCTGCACAAATCCCGCGATGCGATCGTAACGCGCGCTCGCGCTCAGATCCACGTAATTCTCACGCAATCTCTCTTCGTAATTCCCGGCTGTGACCTCGACGTTCTTCTTGCCCAGAATCCGATGACCCTGCGTCCTGTTGCCCGAGCGCACGCCTTCGATTTCGAACGGGACCACGTCATGGCCAAGCAACGCGACGATCCAGCGGATGGGCCGGATAAACCGCGCGCTTCCCTTGCCGTTCCAAACCATCGCCTTCGGCCAGGAGATCCCCAGGACGACGCCCGGCAGAGACTCGCCCAGAACATCCGCCGTAAGCCGCCCTTTCACCTGCTTCCGAAAGCTGAAATATGCGCCTTTCGCGGTCGCTTCCTCGCCCAGCCTGTCCGCCGTGGTCCCCATCTTTTTCGCGAAGCCCGCCGCGGCCCCCGCCCCCGCCGATTTCGGCGGCCCGAGCAGCAGCTCCTCCGCGTCCGGCTGCCGTTCTATTAAGCCGTCGGCAAACAAAACCAGCCGCCGCGGCGTGGCGTCCGTGCGCCGGACCATCCCCCCAAGTCCATGCTGGTCCATGCAGCCGTTGAAAAGCGTCTTGAAGCTGATTCAGCGCGCCCACGATCATCCAATCCGGAATCTCTTCCGTGCCGATTTCGAGCAGAAACGGAAGGCTCACGCCGCCGCCTCGGCGATGCGCTGTTGCTGTTCCACCCAAAGCTGCGCCACGCCCACCGCCAGCTTGCGCACGCGCCCGATAACCGCCACCCGCTCCGTCACACTGATGGCCCCGCGCGAATCGAGCAGGTTAAATAGATGCGAGCACTTCAGCGCCTGTTCATACGCCGCCAGTACCGGAAAACGCGGCTTTGCCTCATACTTCGGATACAACGCGATCAGCCGCTCGCACTCCGCCTCGTGCAGGTCGAACAGCTTCCATAAAGTCGCCACGTCGGCCAACTCGAAGTTGTACACGGAAAACTGCTGCTCTTCCGCGAAACGCACGTCTCCATACGGCACATTTCCATTCGGCACAGCGGGCGTCCACGCGATTTCATAAACGCTCGGCACGTCCTGCAAAAACGCGACGATGCGCTCCAGCCCGTACGTGATCTCCGCGGGAACGAGGTCCAGATCCATGCCCCCGCACTGCTGGAAGTATGTGAACTGCGTAATCTCCAGGCCGTCCAGCATCACCTGCCAGCCGATGCCCCAGGCGCCCAGCGTCGGCGCTTCCCAGTTGTCTTCCTCAAACTTGATATCGTGCTTGCGCAGATCGATGCCGATGGCTTCGAGACTGCCCAAATATTGATCGAGAACGTCCGCCGGCGACGGCTTCAGAATCACCTGCAACTGCTGGTGCTTGTATAACCGGTTGGGATTCTCGCCATAGCGCCCGTCCGCCGGACGCCGGCTGGGCTGCACGTAAGCGACGCGATACGGCTTCGGCCCCAGCACGCGCAGAAACGTCTCCGGCGCCATCGTCCCGGCGCCCACTTCCATATCATAGGGTTCCTGGATAATGCAGCCGCGATCGGACCAGTAGGATTTGAGCTTGAAAACTGTTTCCTGAAATGAATCCATTTCAACGCTGGTGTTGTCGCTTTACGGCGACGAGGCGGTAAGTTTCAGGCTAACATGGGCGGCCTGGCGTTGCGCTCCGCAATCCGCGACAAAACGCCGGGCGAAGGGTTCAACCAGATTGGGCATTCCACGCACGCAGGCCGCGTCCGTGCTCACCGGGCGCGCCGGCATGCGCTCACGATTGTGGAATGCGCTTGTTCTGACAGGGATTACCGCGGCCGCCGTGCTCATCCACGGCTATCATCAAGGCACCGATGACGCGGAGATCTATATTCCAGCGATCAAGCGCGCCGCCGATGCCGCCCTGTATCCGTTTCACTCGGAATTTTTCTCCTTCCATGCCAGCTTGTCGCTCTTCCCGGACCTGATCGGAAGCATCATTGGACTGACGCGCCTTCCCCCGGACACCATCATCTTTTTCACGCACGCTCTCTGCCTTCTGCTCTTATTTTTCGCGTCGCGGCAGGTTGCTTGCGCGTGCTTCCGAAACGAGCGCGCGAGGTGGTCCGCGGTTGCCGTTCTCGCTTGCGCCCTGACCGTCCCCGTCGCGGGCACGGCGCTGGTCATCGCCGACCCGTATCTGACGGCGCGGTCGCTTTCAACTCCCCTGACGCTCCTTGCCATCGCCTGTTTCGCGCAGCGGAAAGCCGCCCGCGGCCTTTTCTACCTGCTCGCAACGGCCCTGATCCATCCCCAGATGAGCGTTTACTGCGCCGCCTTCCTGGCTTGCTTCGAGATTGCGCGGAAACGCGCCCTCGCTCCCAAACGCGCGCCCGCAATGGCCGCGGCCTACTCCTTCTTGCTGCCTTTTTCGCTCGGACCGGCCACCGGCGTATATCTAGAAATCCTGCGGTCGCGCGCTTATTTTCTCGTATCGAATTGGCATTGGTGGGAATGGGCCGGCATCATTGCGCCACTCTTGCTGTTGTCCTGCTTTTCCATGCTCGACCTCGACTCCCTGGCGCCCCCGTTCCAGCTTCTCTCGAGATCGCTGGTCCCGTTCGGTCTGCTGTTCACCGCCGCGGGCCTGCTTCTGGCAAGCTCGGACGCGTTCGAAAACATAGCCCGCGTGCAGCCCATGAGAAGCTTCCACCTCATCTACGTTGTCTTTTTTCTGCTCCTGGGAGGCTTGGCCGGCGAATACGTTCTTCGGACACGGCCAACCATGTGGCTGGCGTTTTTCGGAGTCCTCGCCGCCTCCATGTTCACCATCCAACTTTGCGCTTACCCTGCAAGCCCTCATATCGAGTGGCCCGGCGGCTCCTACCGCAGCGGTTGGGTTTCCGCGTTCCTCTGGATTCGCGCCAACACGCCCAAAAATGCGGTGTTCGCTCTGAACCCGAATTATATGCTCCTGCCGGGCGTCGATCTGCACGGTTTCCGCGCCATCGCCGAGCGCAGCAGCATCGCCGAAAATGCCAAGGACAGTGGAGCCGTTTCCGTCTTCCCGCAACTTGCCGAAGAGTGGAACGAACAGGTCACCGCTCTGCGCGGCTGGAAACGGTTTACCCTCGCCGATTTTGAAACGCTATCGCGACGCTTTGGCGTTCAATGGGCAGTCGTGAACTCCAGGCGCTCCATCGCGGGCCTGCAGTGCCTCTACCGCAACGATGAAGTAAAGGTCTGCCGAATCGCTCCACATGCTCCCTTCTCGCCCCTCGCCGCGCGTTGAGTCGGCCTGGGTTCCTGCATCTCTGCTACTATTAACCCCTCCCCCGAAAAAACTGGAGTCGCTTTGCGCCAACCCGCGCCCGCCGCGCTGCTGCGAGTTCGCTTCCGTTTGCCTGCGGACCCATGGCCGCGCGCCGTAACGTGCTGCACCCTATATGGATATAATTCTTGACGATCCACTACATATTGGGGCATCATTACGGACAGATCACAAATCGACGCCCGCGTTTGAGAGAATGAAAGAAGGAGAAGATGGGACAGCTCACGGTCGATCTCAGCAGCAGAGTTAAAGATTTGGAAACAAAGGCCCCCAAAAAGCCCATTCCCGCGCCGCTGCGCACGGGCGTGACGTTTCCGCGATATTTCACGGAGAAGCTCGAACCCGGCAAGACGCCCTACGACGAAATCCAGTGGGAACTGCGCACGGCCGCGATCGGCAACGACAAAGGCGCCGTCATCTTCGAGCAGACGGACATTGAGGTCCCCGCCGACTGGTCGCAGACCGCGACCAACATCGTCGCCAGCAAGTACTTCCATGGGAAAATGGGCTCGCCCGGCCGCGAGCGCTCCGTTGCCCAACTGGTGCATCGCGTTGTCGACACCATCGCCGATTGGGGCAAAGCCGATCGCTATTTCGCCACCGAAACCGACGCCGATAACTTCCGTAACGAGCTGGCCCATCTGATGCTGACTCAGAAAGCCTGCTTCAACTCCCCGGTGTGGTTCAACGTCGGCGTGGAGAAGGAAGGCCGCGGCTACGGCTGGTATTACGACGAAGAAAGCGGAGCCATTCAGAAGCTGCGCAAAGGCGCTTCGCGGCCGCAATGCTCCGCTTGTTTCATCAATGCCGTCGGCGACACCCTGGAATCGATCCTCGATCTCGCCAAGACCGAGGGCATGCTGTTTAAGTGGGGCTCCGGCACCGGCTCCAATCTCTCCAGCCTGCGCGAAGAGAACGCGATCCTATCGGGAGGCGGCCGCGCTTCCGGTCCGTTGAGTTTCATGAAGGGCTTCGACGCGTTTGCCGGCGTCATTAAATCCGGCGGCAAGACCCGGCGCGCCGCGAAAATGGTGATCCTGAACGCGGAGCATCCCGACATCGAAGCCTTCGTGTGGTGCAAAGCGAAAGAAGAGAAGAAAGCCCACACGCTGATCGATGCCGGCTACGATTCCTCGCTCGACGGGGAAGCGTACAGCTCCATCTTTTTTCAGAACGCCAACAATTCCGTCCGCGCCACGGACGAGTTCATGGAAGCCGTCGAGGCGGATCGCGACTGGTGGACCCGCTCGGTCGTCAACGGCCAGCCCAAGCGCCGCCTGAAAGCCAAAGACCTGATGAAGCAGATCGCCGAAGCCACCTGGCAGTGCGGCGATCCCGGCATGCAGTTCGACACCACCATCAATCGCTGGCACACCTCCAAAGCGACCGCGCGCATCAATGCCTCGAACCCCTGCTCCGAGTACATGTTCCTCGACGATTCGGCCTGCAATCTCGCCTCACTCAACCTCATGAAGTTTGTCGGCCCTGGCGGCGAGTTCGATGTCGAGGCCTTCCGCCACGCCTGCGACACGGTCATCATGGCGCAGGAAATCATTGTCGACAACGCCAGTTATCCCACCGAAAAAATCGCCCGGAACTCGCACGATTACCGCCCGCTCGGCCTGGGGTTCGCCAATCTCGGCGCGCTCCTGATGTCCATGGGCATCCCCTACGATTCGCCCGTCGGCCGCGATTGGGCCGCCGCCATCAGCGCCGTCATGTGCGGCCAGGCGTATCTGACCAGTGCCCGTATCGCCGAATCCACCGGCCCCTGCGCCGGGTACGCCGCCAACGAAGAGTCCTTCCTCGACGTCGTCCTGATGCACGGCAAAGCCGTCCACGGCATCGATAGCCAGCGCGTTCCCGCGGATCTCTACAACGCCGCCGTGAAGGTCTGGACCGACGCGTATAACCTCGGCGAGCGCGCCGGCTTCCGCAATTCCCAAACCACCGTCATCGCCCCCACCGGCACCATCGGTTTCATGATGGACTGCGACACCACAGGCATCGAGCCCGATCTCGCGCTCGTGAAATACAAGAAGCTTGTCGGCGGCGGCGTCATCAAGATCGTCAACAACACCGTCCCGCAGGCCCTCATCAAGATCGGCTACACGCCCGAACATGCCGAGCGCATCGTCAGCCACATCGACGCTACCGGCTGCATCGAAGGCGCCCCGGGTCTCAAGGACGAGCATCTGCCGGTCTTCGATTGCAGCTTCCGCCCGCAAAACGGCAAGCGCTTCATCCAGCACATGGGCCATGTCCGCATGATGGCCGCCGTGCAGCCTTTCATCTCCGGGGCCATCTCGAAAACCATCAACATGCCCGAGGAATCGACCGCGGAAGACATCATGAACGCCTACATGGAAAGCTGGCGGCTGGGCCTGAAAGCAGTCGCGATTTATCGCGATAATTCCAAGCGCAGCCAGCCGTTAAGCTCCAGCACCGGCAAAGGCGAGAAGAAGTCCACCGCCGCCGCGCCCGCTCCCGAAACGGCCGTAAAGGAAAAGGTCGTCTTCCGGCCCGTCCGCCGCAAGCTTCCCGACGAGCGCCACTCCCTCACGCACAAGTTTTCCATCGGCGGCCACGAAGGCTACATCACCGTCGGGCTTTACGAAGACGGAACGCCCGGCGAGGTCTTCATCTCCATGGCCAAGGAAGGATCCACCATCAGCGGCCTCATGGACAGCTTCGCCACCTCCATCAGCTTCGCCCTGCAATACGGCGTTCCGCTGAAGTTTCTAGTCGACAAATTCAGCCACGTCCGTTTCGAGCCCAGCGGCTGGACGGGCAACCAGCAGATCCCCTACGCCAAGTCGATTATGGATTATATTTTCCGTTGGCTCGGCGCTAAATTCCTGGGTCCCGAGTATGCCGTCGGCGAGGCCGGCGAAGCGGCCATCCTGAAGCCGACCGAGCCGGAGCCGCAACAGCAACTTCCTTTCGCGCCCGTCGTCGCCGACGCTCCACTGTGCTCGGAATGCGGCGGTTTGATGACGCGCAACGGGAGCTGCTATAAGTGCGAAAACTGCGGGGGCACCAGCGGTTGCAGCTAGACTGAATTCCTGGGCGGTCGCCGCCGGCGCCGCGATCGGCGGCCCGCACTCAAAGCCACGAGACCCGAATCGAGCATGGAGACCGCTACCACTCCATGGGGATGGCGCCAAGTCAGAACAGATCCGAGTGCGTGCCGGTTCGGACGAGATGGAGATCGTCGCCATCGATCTTGTAGATCAGCAGCCAGTCCGGTTCGATGTGGCAGTCGCGGAAATGCTTCCATTCGCCTGCGAGCGGATGATCCTTGTAGCGGGCGGGAAGCGGATTGGCCTCGATCAGTAACAGGATCGCCTCGCGTAGCTTCGCCATGTCCTTGCCCCGTTTCTGGGCGAGTTTCACATCGCGGCGGAACTGAGCGCCGCGCACCGGGTTCCGCACCGGTTCAGATTCCCAGATCCTTGAACAATGCGCCCGCGGACTTCAGGCGCTTGCCTTTGCCCTGGCCCGCGATGCGCATGGCTTTGACGGTCGTGGGGTTCGGGACTTTTATGTCGAATGGCAGGGCCTTCTCGGCGGCGACGCGGACCAGCAGCATGCGCACGGCGTCGGACACGGAGATCCCCATGCTGGCGAGCGTTCTGGCCGCGCGCCTTTTCGTCTTTTCATCCACTCGAACGTGGACCATCGCTGTGGACATGGTTGATCTCCTGCGATACATTGTATCGCATCGTCCTGTTCGCTCCTGCAGGGAGACCGGGCTGGTCTGATGCGCCGAAAATTCGTCGCCCGGATCGGCCGCGCGCCTACTTGAATTCCAGAATCTCTTTCTCTTTCGTCTTCGCCGCCTGATCCAGCTTCTGGATGTGCGCGTCCGTCATCTTCTGAATCTCGTCGAGGGCGCGCCGCTCGTCGTCTTCGCTGATCAGCTTGTCCTTCAGCAGCTTCTTCATCGCCTCGTTTGCGTCCCGCCGGACGTTCCGCATCGCCACGCGATGATCTTCCACCACGTGGTTCAGCTTCTTCACAAGCTCCTTGCGCCGCTCCTCCGTCAACGCCGGAATCGGAACGCGAATCAGCTTGCCGTCATTGCCCGGGTTGAGGCCCAGATCCGCCGCGCGAATCGCCTTTTCAATCGCGGCAATCTGCGTGGCATCCCAAGGCTGCAGCGTCAACAACGACGGTTCCGGAACGTGCAGCGTCGCCAGTTGATTCACGGGCGTGGGCGTTCCGTAATAATCCACCCGGACGTTGTCGAGAAGGCCCACCGTTGCGCGGCCCGTGCGGATATGCGACATGTCGTGCTGCAGATCGCCGAGCGCTTTCTCCATGCGGCTTCGCGCATTTGCTTCCACTTCTTTTACGGATTGAAAACTCTGCGCCGCGGCGGCGGCATGAGGTTCGCTTTTCATAAATGTCGTAGTCTGGCCAGACTCTAACATCTCAGTTTGCCACTGTTCAAGATGCCCGCGCAATCGCGCGCCGCCGCTCTTACGATTCGAGCGACGCCTGCATCATTGCCCGGGCATACCCGACATTAAATGCATAACCCGTGTACGACCCGCCCCCCGGATACCCCGACTTAAACATACCCGCTGTCTCGGACGACTCCGCGCGATCCGCTTCCATTGCCCGCGGATGCTCGGGATAGATCCACCTCGGATACTTGTTCTTTACGAGTTCGCGCATCACGCCGAACATATCCACCTGTCCTTCATCAATGAATACTTCGGAGTATTGTTCGTACGGCTTGCGCACCCGCACGTTGCGATAATGGACGTGATTGATGCAGTCCTTCTTCATGAAATAGCGGCAAACCTCCACCGGGTTCTGCCCCATTTCGCGCGTCACGCCGCAATCGAACGTGATCCCGTTATACGGACTGGGTACGATATCGACAAGCTTTTTCCAACCCTCCACGGTCCCCATGATCTGCCCCGAACCGCGGCTCAAGGGAGCGGGCGGATCGTTCGGATGCAGCGCCAGCCGAACGTTCGACTCTTTCGCCACCGGCACAACCGCCTTCAGAAAATACGTAACGTTGTTCCACATCTCTTCCAGGCTGTGCGCGCCCTCCTTCTCGAGCGGCGGCAGGTTTTTCATGCGCTCATAATCGAAGGCGGTGTAGCCCGCGCCCGCCCGTCCGGTCTCCAAGTAATAGCCTTCCATGGCGCGATGCGCGTAGAAGTTGTATTCCACCATCGGCAGCCCCGCTTTGCCCGCGGCGCGAATGGATTGCTGGACATTCTCGATCTCCTCGTCCTTCCCGGGCCGGCCGTGGATCGCGTTCTCGAACCCGCCAATCATCAAATTCACCAAGCTCAGCCCGGCGGCCTTGTAGGTTGCCATCATCTCCTCGATCTGATCCATCTTCCAGGGAATTCGCGGACCGCCGCGGAGCACGTAATTCACCCCCAGTTGCTTGATCTCGCGCAATCCGATGTCGCTGGTGCGGCCCGCGCCCAGGCACAGTTTCGGCGTCGACGGCCCTTCCTCAATGGGCCAATTGTCAAACGCCGCGGCGGCTCTCGGCGCCAGCGGGCCGGTAAGCGCCGCGCCCGCTCCCAGCGTCTGAATCATTCGTCGTCTTGTGAAAGTGAATTTCATCTGTATCAGTCCTTTCGTTCGCCGCGAGCCAAAGTCACCATACTAACCGAAGCGCCAGGTTCATCAACGGCTCGCCTTGGATATTCGCCGTCGCCACGTCCCCGGTGATCTTTCCAAACAACTGCGGGTTCTTGAAATCGAGCTGCGTGGTTGGCGCGTTGAAGCGCGAAGTTGTGGAATGGATTCTGGAAATCGAAGCGGAATATCAAATTGACCCGCTCCGTGATCGGGAAGTTCTTCTTCGCCGAGAACTGGGAGTAATACGCGGCCGGTCCGGTTACGATGTTGCGTCCCGCGTTTCCAGGCGTGAATGGCGGTGGCGGCGCGAAGTCCGCGGGATTGATCAACGCGTTCTCCAAGGCCTGATTGAAGCGATTCCCGCCGATCAGCGGGCCAATCCCGAACTGCGGCATCGAAGGTTTGCTGACCACATCGGGAACCCAGTTTCCTATGTTGGTCGGATAATAGTTATACGGACTGTTGATGTAGCTGAAGCTGAGAGGGTTGCCCGTCTCCACCGTCTGAATCCAGGCGATCTCGTAACCGCCGAAGACCGCGTTCAGAAAGCCGCCGCGGTTCATGAACCTCCGGCCCTTGCCGATCGGGCATTTCGTAAATCGCGCTCGCAACGAAGCGATGCGTCATATCGTAACCCGCGCGCGCTTTGTTGAGATTGCGGTCCGTCACCGGCTCCACGCCCGTGCAAACGCCATAGTCGGTATCGCAATCGTCAATCGCCTTCGAGAACGTGTAAAACGAGTCCACCACGATGCCGCGGGAGAAACGCTTCTGATACTGGACCGTGCCGGCGTGGAAAGTTGAATGTCCCGTGTTGGACATGTAATTGATGCTTCCGAATTGCGGGAACGGAAGATAGTTCTGCGTCGCCGCGAAGGCGGCTTGTTGCAGCGCGGGATTGCCTTGCGCCGAAGTTGGTCGGAAATGCGTTGATGTTCCAGCTCTCCACCAAATCCACGCCCGACGACCCTTGATAGAAAATCTTGAATAGGTTATTGGCGCTGATCTGGTATTCGATCGTCGTATTCCAGTTCATTACGTATCCGGGGTGCAGATTGCGGATCCATCCACGTGACATTGCGCGAGCCGAAGTTTGTGCCCACATACGGCGCAGAGCCATTGGGCAGCACATTAAATGCCACGGGCGCCGGACCCTGACTCAATTGAAACAGCGGCCGCGGATCGCCGGGCGCGCGCTGCTGTACAACCAGCGCCTGATACTCGTCAAATTGTTCGAGCAGCATTCGGCCAGCGGATATCGACCGTGTTGATGCCAAAGCCGCCGCGAAATACCCACTTCGTCCGGGGATGCCAGGCCAAACCAATGCGCGGCTGAAAATTCTTAAGGTCGCGCTGATTGAGTCCTGCCGTGGGATGAACAATGGCGCCCACCATACCCGTGATGGGATCGACCGCCGTGGGGCTGAAATTGCTCTCCAGCCCGTGCGCCGTGTGAAACGGGCTTTCCGTCGACCACCGCAAGCCAAGGTTCAACGTCAACACCGGGGAAAATTTCCAGTCGTCCTGAAAGTAAAGACTATTGATGCGGATCCCGCGGCAGCCAGGTCGTCGTGTAGCTTGTGAAATTCGCCTGCCTCACCGCGCCCAGTTCGAACCCGGCGAAGGTGTTGCCGGTGTTCGGTATGGGCTGTCCGTTCGGTTGCAGTCCCGCGGTCATGTTATCGAATTGAAAAATGCCGCTCGGCTGCCCCACCTGCAAGTAATTAGCATCGAAGTTGAGAATCTCGTAGCCCATCTTAAACGCGTGCTTTCCCGATGATCTTCGTGAAATCGTCACGGAACGAAATGATCCTGCCGGATGTTTCTTGAGGGTCCCGTAACGGTGAGTCCGTACAACTGGCTATAACCCGGCGCGCGTTGTATAAGTGCCGCATTCCGAGCGCGGTGGCGCTGAACGCCGGCATAAGCGCGGGACTGATGTTCGGAATTCCCAGTTGCGCGCCCCAATCCTCGTTGTAAGAAGGCGTGAACATATCGTTCCGGGCGCGATAAAACCCCACCCGCACGTCGTTCAGGGCGCGTGGGACCGAATAGGTAGGTCGACGCCCAATGAAAAGTTCTGCTGCGTAAACGGAGTGTTGTAGCCGGTGGTGCCGTCGAAGGCCGGGATACCTGACGCTGGTCGGCCGTTCCAACCCGTTCTGATGATTATAGGTATAACTGCCGTATATCTTGAAGTTCGGGATTGAACTGATGATCCACGCGCCCGTGATAATCTTCATAAAACGTGCGCGACGGCGGATCGTAAGTAAAGTTGCTCACCGGTCCGGTGCTGCTGAATGATCCGGGCATGTTGGGCAGGCCGCCAGATGTTATAGGAGATAATCTTCGCCGCGACGGGATCGAACCGGCTCTTGGGATCTGCGCCGTGGGGAACGGATCGCGCGTCCAAGTGCCGTCCGCGTTCTGCGCTTGTCGTATAGGGATCGTAGAGCGGCTGGCCGAGCCCGCCAAACGTGAAGTCTCCGTGCAGCATTCGTCCGGAGTGGGCGTCTGGCTCGTATAAGCCTGCGTCTTTTTTTCGATCAGCTTCTGGTATCCGAAAAAGAAGAACGTCTTGTTGCGCCCGTTGTACAGCTTCGGAATGACGATCGGGCCGCCCACGCTCGCATCCGGCTGCATGAACCAGGCCGGCACGCCGTTGGGATTCCCGGGCTGCGGCTGCGCAGTCTTATACAAATTGAAAAACTGCCGATGCGTCATGATCCGGGTGCGGCCATAATCGCGAAGCCGATCCATGAAATTCGTTCGTGCCGCTTTTCTTGACCGTCGTAATGACTCCGCTCGTCGAATGGCCGTACTCGGCGGGAAGCGTTCCGGTCAGAACCTTGACTTCCTCCACCGAATTTTCGATCGGCTTGACCACGGTCAACGGTGCTCGCCAATGGGTCGTTCGCCGAACACCCCATCCTCGAACAGCGCCGTCCCGGTGTTCCGCTGGCCGTCCACGGTATAGGCGCTCAATCCGGAGGTTCCGCCCGTGGTCAGCACGACTGAGTCCCGGCACCAGCGTCAACGTGTTTGTGATATAACGCTGATACAGCGGCATCTTATACAGCACGTCGCCTTCGGTCACCGTACCGGTAGGACGAAGTTTCGGTTTCGAGCAGCGTGCTTTGCCCCGTCACTTGAACCGATTCGGAGCTGGAGCCGACCTCGCAGCGTGGCATCGACCGGCAGCACCGCCCCAGTCTGCAGCGCGAGGTTCCCGCGCACCAGGCGCTTAAACCCGGGCGCTTCGAATGTCAACTCGATACGTGCCCGGCTGGAGCGATTGAACGCGATAGATTCCCTCCCCGTTCGTGACGGTCTGGAATCGAAAATTCGTTTCCGTTTGAACAATATTGATTTGCACGTTGGGGACGGCCGCCCCGCTGCTATCGGTGACCCTTCCCGTTATGGCGCCCGTGTCCACCTGTGCGAAAGCGCTGGATGCAAAAAACATCCCAACCACCATGCAAGCGCCGCGTGATCCAAAGCCCATGGATCCCTCCAAAATCTATCCTGGAGATTCTTTCAAGCCCTTTCGCCGTTGTCAAGCCCCGGCCGGAAGGGGCAAGCGTCCGGATCGACCCGCAATGGCGGCGTGTGGTTGCGAAGATCGCTCTCTCAGGCGGGCGTGGTCCGCCTCCCGCACGAACCCCTGCCGGAACTTGGAGCCGACTATTTCGATGATTGGATCGGAAAGCGTTGGAACCGAGCCTCCTGAAGCGGCTAACGAAACTGGGGTATCGGGGCACGCTTACCCCCACCTCGAACAATATGGGCGCGTGAGCGGCGTGCCGACCGAAGTGTTCGCGCCGGCGCGCAACACGCGGCGGCCAGTTGCCGCCCCAAAGCTATTTCAGCGCAAGCCTCCACGCCGCAGCCGCACCGTAAAACCCATCAGCGTAACGCCCACGAGCGCGAGCGTGGCTGGCTCGGGAGTCGGATCGACAACGGTAACGGATGAAACCGCGAGCATGGGCGGTATTCCAGGAGACGTAACTGTAAGCGGGAACTGGTTGAGGCCAAAATCGGTTCCCGGCTCCACCACATCCGTGGTAAATGGGACCGTAATTTGACAAGTCGTGTTTACCGCGAGAACGAATGCCCCACCGCCTCCGCAACCTTGCGCCGCCCCGGAGAGAGCCGCAAAATCGCTAGCGTCTCCTCCGGCAAATATTGCCGCTCCCACGTTGAAAGCGATCGTTTCGGCCGCTGCTGAGTTGTTCGTCACGAAAAAGGCAATGTTGCCCCCGTCACCTTCAGTCACAGCGATCCCCTGGTTCGCTACGCTTAGGGCGCGCGCTGGTGGTGGAGGCGGCGGTGGCGGAGGCGGTGGCGGAGGAGGCGGGGGCGGCGGTGGCGGAGGCGGTGGCGGGCCGCCAAAACCGCCTGGGAGTGGAGCGGTTGGCGCAAACGCGCTGTTCAAACCATAGTTGAGGCCGGCGCCCAGAAAGCCTGGGCCGCCGGTAGCCGTGGGCGTGTAGAGCGTGTTTCCAGCCTGGTTTTCGGCGATGGTGACATTATTGGGGTAGTAACGTCGCCGGAAGCACTGCCGGCCCGGCAATCGAGGCATCGTTGGAAAAGAACTCGATGGTACCGTCCGGGTTAAACCGGACCACGTCCGACACCGACCCGTTCGGGTCAAGCATGATTACGTCGCCCACGACGGCCGGGCCGATTCCCAGCGCCGGCTCTCCTGGCGTATTAAAACTGAAAAGCAATGTCTGGGTGTTCGCTGGGAGGCCGGGGCCTTGCGCGGGCCCCAGCACGGAGTTCATTTCGAAACACCCGCTGGCAACTCCAAAAGTCCCGTTGACGCAACCAAATCCGGTCTCGGGCAGAAAGACCGTCGGCGTCGTGCCGGTCCCCTGCAACGGGGTGATAGCGTCCGCCCAAGTCGGGACTATAAAGGTCGTAAACGCGAGGGCACACCCGACAAAGTAACGTGTAATCGTTCGCATGCTGGCCTCCTTTCCGGCAGGTTCCAAAGACTTCCGTCCTTTGGTCTCGCCGTACTAGGCGTACTATACACCAAACAGCCCCAATCGGAACTGTTATTTTTGCCCGGCGCAACCGGCCTCGGATTTCAAGGGCCACGCTCATACGTTCCGCAAGGTTAACGCGCACGCTTGCTTACGCGCGCGGCTCGGTCTATGCAACAAACTTACCGAGCCGCGACCGTTTAGGGAGCGGATTCCCGGTTTTTCAACGGAGCGGGTGTTGCCGACTTTTGATACGGGTATTAACTGGCCAACGAGGCCGCGCCCGGAAGATGAAATTGTTTCCGCATCGGGACGTGGCTACTCGTTGGCATTTCTCTGTTTTTCTCCTGCTCCCCCCTCTGTTTCGCGCCCCATTTCCGCGCGATAATCGTCACCATGCCGGTGCTTATCACGGGAGCAAGCGGCGGCCTGGGGCCGGCCGTGGTTGACGAGTTTCTCAACGCCGGAGCCACCGTGTACGGGGTCGCGCGATCGTGGCACAAGGGGAATCCTCATAATTCCACGCGCTTTCATGTCATTGAAGCGGACGTAAACACCGATGAAGGCTGCGACACCGCCGTCCAAGCGGCCTCGCCGATTGAAGCGCTCATCCACCTGGTGGGCGGCTGGGCGGGAGGAAAACCCGTCGCCGAAACGGACGATGCGACGTTCGACCGCATGATCAACCTCAACCTGCGCTCGGCCTTCCGCATGATGCGTGCGGCGCTGCCGGGCATGCAAGCAGCGCGCCAAGGCAGGATCGTAGTCATCGGTTCGCGGGCGGCTGTCGAGCCGGTCGCCGCTTCAGCTGCCTACAATGCCTCCAAAGCGGCCCTGGCGTCGCTGGTACGCACGGCGGCGCTTGAGAACAAAAATACGGGCGTCACCATCAATCTGGTGTCGCCGGCTGACAATCGACACGCCAGCCAACCGCGTGGCCATGCCGCAAGCCGACCACGGCCGTTGGGTCAAACCGCAAGCGATCGCGAAATTAATTCTCTGGCTGGCGTCCGGCGCCGCCGCCGACGTCAGCGGCGCCGCCATTCCGATCTACGGCCGCGCGTGATGGCCCCATCCGTCGAAGAACGCCTACGACCGGCGCCGCGACGCAGCAATCGAACGCGGCGACAGCGCTGAACACCGGCTTCACGCCGTGCATTTCATCGCGAGCGCACGCGCTGGACCGGCCGGCCCTTGCGGAGCTTCAACCCGCATGCGCCTCAAGACATCGTGCGCGAGAACAGCGAAAGCAGGCCGCCCAGCGACGAGCTCTTTTTCTCCATCTGCTCCTTGCCCGCCAGCCGGTCCACCAGACCGGCGATGCTCTTGCCCAGATTGGTGCTGGAAGGAATCGGTTTACCGTCGATCAGCGCGCGCTGCACGGCCTCATAGTCGCTCGGCACGACATGGAAGACATCGATGTGCAGCGCCGTCCCGATATTCTCGCGCGTCAGCCCGGCGTGCTTGTCGTAGCGGTTCACCAGGATGCGAACCTTCGCGCGGTCGGCGTTGTTGGCGTCCAGATAGCTGAGCGAGCGCTGCACCGCCTGCAGCGAGGTCAGCTCGTTGGTGGCCACCAGCAGCAGTTCATCGCACATTTGCGCCTGGCTGAGGTTCCAATCGCCGTAAACGCTGCCCGCATCCAGGATCACGACATCATATACCGCGCGGGCGTATTCAATAATGGCGGAGGCGTCCGTCAGTTCGCTGATGCCCGCGATCATGGCCTCCGGCGAAAGCAGCACGTCCACGCCGTGGCGGTTGGTGACGACCGATTTCCACAGATCCGCGTCGATCTCGGTGGAACGCTGCAGCACATCCATGAAGCTGTAATTGGATTTCAGCTTGAGCACGAACGACATGGTTCCGGCCAGAGGATCTAAGTCGGCCAGCAGGACCCGTTTCGGCCCCAGCCGTTTCCAGCGGTAGGCGAGATTACACGCCAAAGTGGTCGCGCCGCAGCCTCCTTTGGCCGGCATGACACAGTAAACTTTGCCGCGATTGGCGCCCGCTTGCCCCGCCGGCTGCCTCTTCGCGATCTTCTGCAGCACTCCGTCGATCTGATCGCTGGGGAACGGTTGCACCAGGAATTCCGTGGCGCCTTGCCGCAGGCAACGCAGAATCACATCCGGATCGTTTCCCGACAAGACCGCAATCAGGGGCATGCCGGGCCTGAGCCGCACTAGATCGGCGATTACCGTCAGAGCGGCGTTGGAATCGGAACTGACGTCCAGAAAACACAGTCCCGCCGCGTGCAGGCGCAAGATGTCGCCCAATTCGGCGCTATTTGGGTATTGCGCGATGTCATGGCCCGCGAAAGCCGCGAAGGCCGGCGCCAACAGTGGTGTTAATTCCCGCCTTATCTTGGCGTTAGGACCTATAAAGAGGGCCTTCCAGTTGCCATTGATCTTGATGTCAGTCACGGTTCGCTCTGGACCTGCCTCGTCCCTCGCAAGAACTTCTCACTGCTTCAGATCGGTAACGCCAAGGATAATATGAGAGCCTTTGACCCCTTCCGCAACTATAAGATCGAATGCCTTCGCCGATAAGGCTCACACCGGGACAAGCCGCGGGTCAATGCCGGGGGATGCTAAGGAGGTCGAATGGTCGAATATAGAACGGAAGCCAAACAAAAGAAGAGAGTCGCGATCTGCGACACACAGCCGATCACCGCCGAGGGCATGCGCGTGCTTCTCGAATCCTGTCAGGATTTCGAGTTTATCGACTGGGCGGAATCGCTCGAAGTCGGCGCCTCCCTGGTCCGGAACAGCCGCCCCGACGTGCTGATCGTCGATAAGGCCTTCGGAACCCACGCGGTCCTCGATTGTCTGCACGATTTAAAAGCCTTCGAACCCCCGCCGCTCATCATCGTCTGGGGCGTCTCCATGACCGAAGCGGAGGCCCTCCGGTTCCTGCAGGCCGGAGCGAGCGGGATCATCCGCAAGGGCGCGGACCTGCGCACCTTGATGTCTTGCGTCAATACCGTCGCGGCGGGCCGCAACTGGATGGAAGACACCGTCTTCCGCGATGCCGCCCGGCACGAGCGCTATCCCCGCTCCGAACTAACCGCCCGGGAGCGCCAGGTCCTCGAACTGGTGGAGCAGGGATCCAAGAACAAGGAGATCGCCCAGGAACTGGGTATCCGTCCGGGAACGGTGAAAATCCACCTGAAACACATTTTTGAAAAAACCGGCGTGCGCGGCCGCTATGGCCTGGCGCTCAGCGGCCTGAAGGAAAAAGCCCTAGTCCCGCTGGCCTCCTGAAACGAATCGCGCGCCCTGCGAGGCGCCGATCCGAGCGTAGTCCCGAAACTACGGCCGGCCTCGGAGACCGTGCTGGATGTCTCTAAACTCCGCGGCGGAGGTGGTCTAGCGAACGCGCATCAGGCCTCGATGAACATGCGTTCGATACGTGCGTCCATTTCTTCTTCAATGAACTCCCGCGCGCCCCTGACGCCAATCCCTTTCGACAATCCTGCAACAGGCGCCCGGATGGGATTCCGGCCTTTTAGCGATCTACGCGAATCAAGCTTCCTGCTCCTGTTTGAAATAGAATTCTATGGCCTTCAGATTGCGAAGAGCCATTCCCGAAGCTCGTTTCGCGCGCAATACGCGATCAGATCGTCAGTTGCGGGGTCAGCATCCACTTCAAAACGCCCCGCGGCGCTGGTCCCCAGCCGTCGACGTCAATCCGCGCCATTCCCGCCGGAGGAAAGTCCACGCGTAGTTCCGGACTGCCCAGCAGATACGCGGCGTAGGAGCTGAAGAGCGGCTCGTGTCCCGCCAGAACGACACAACCCTCGTCGCGGCGCCCCCGCAATTCATTCCACAACGCCTCCACGCTCGAATCCGGCGTCAGCGCCGCGCTCGTCAGCACCTGGCCCTTATAGTCCAGCAGATCCGCCGCGATCTGGGCCGCTTCGATCGCGCGCTTATACGGACTCGATAACACCAGCGAGGGACACGCGCGCGCCAGCTTCGCCGCCGACACCACGCGCTGTATTTCCTGCCGTCCCTCCGCCGTCAGCGGACGTTCCGCATCGGAGACGCCCGCGACCCCGGGCTCCGCCGATCCATGGCGCAGAAGATAAACCTCCATTTTGCTAGTCTACAGAATTGACCCGCCCCCCAGATCGCCCGTCCGTATGATTTTGTCGAAGGCTGCGTTCTATCTCACCTGCGGCTCCGCGGTTTCGATCCTGTTTTCAATCGCCGTTTCCCAAATTCTCTTGCTGCTGGCCCTCGTGGTCCTGCTGTTCTCGGGGGCCCCCCTACGCTTCCCCCCCATCAAACTCCCGCTCGCCGTCTTCGTCGTTTGGACCTTTCTAGCGCTGTTCCTTTCCGTCGATCCCCGCTCCGGCACGCCCCAGATCCGCAAGATGATTCTCTTCGCGATCCTTCTTCTCGTTCCCAGCACATTCGGCAGCATCGCCCAGATTCGGGCCGTCGTTCTGGCCTGGAGTTGCATCGCCGCCGCCTCGGCGCTGCGCAGCTTTTATCAGTTCTGGCTCAAATACGAGCAGTCCCGAGCGCTTCACGGAAATTTCTACGATTACTACGTTTCCCAGCGCATCACCGGCTTTACCAGTCACTGGATGACATTCGGCGGCGAGGAAATGATCGTCGCGCTGATGCTCCTGGCGCTTCTTCTCTTTGGTCCCGCGGCGCGCTGGAAGCCGCTCGGGTGGGCCGCCATCGCAATCCTCGGCGCATCCTTGATACTGAGCATGGATCGCAGCGTTTTCCTGCTAGGACTGCCCCTCGGGGCCTGCTATCTCCTGTGGCTCTGGAAGCGCTGGCTGGTGCTGCTCGCCCCCGCCGCGCTGCTCGCGCTTCTTCTCCTCGCCCCTCTTCGCGAGCGCATCTTCTCCAGCTTTGAGCCGCATGCCGGCACGGATTCCAACATGCACCGTCTCATCCTGCGCCGCACCGGGTGGCGCATGGTCAAAGCGCACCCGCTCTTCGGACTTGGCCCCGAACAGCCCCGCGCGCAATTTGAAAATTACATCCCCGCCGATGTCCCGCGCCCGTTGCCTTCCGGCTGGTACGGCCATCTTCATAATATTTACCTGCAATATGCCGCCGAACGCGGCATCCCGGCGCTCTTCGCCCTGCTCTGGATGATCGGCAAAATGGGTCTCGATTTCATGCGCGGCCTGCGCCGTCCCGATCTCGATCCCGGAGCGCGCTTCGTATTGCATGGCGCCATCGCCGTCATTCTCGCCGTCCTCGCCGAGGGCTTCTTCGAATACAACCTCGGCGACAGCGAAGTCTTGACGATGTTCCTCAACGTCGTCGCCCTGGCTTATGTTGCCCTCGCAGCGGCCTCCGCGCATGCGCCCGCTCCGCTCTCCGAAGCCGTCAACGCGGTTCATTAACCCAGCGCCGCGGACCCTGGCCCGCTTTGGCGCCCGGCAAGTTACCTCCCGGGAAGTTGGTACTACCGCGCACACCAGCCTCCATCGATGAGCACATCCGTGCCGGTGATAAAGGCCGCGGCATCGGAGCAGAGAAAAACCGCAAGCTGGCCGATGTCTTCCACCTTGCCCCAGCGGCCGAGAGGAATGCTGGCGACGAACTGCGCGTTCTTTTCCGGATCGTTCAGCAAAGGCAGGTTCATTTCCGTGGCAAAAGGCCCCGGGCTGATGGCCACGACGCAAATTCCTTCCGGCGCCAGTTCCAGCGCCAGGGCGCGCGTAAATCCAAGCAGCCCGGCCTTACTCGCCGAATAGGCGGCTCGCCCGGGGAGGGAAACGTGGCTCATGATGGACGTCATATTGACGATGCGCCCGTAGCCCTGGCCTTTCATGTGCGGAACAAAACTGCGGCACATCAGGAATGCGCTGGTGAGATTGGTCGCGATGACGGTGTTCCATTCGTCGAGAGTAAACTCGGGAACGTTTTTCCTGATATTCATTCCCGCGTTGTTCACCAGAATGTGGACCGGCCCAAAACGTTCGAGGACATCCCGCTCGAGCTGGGCGACCTGCTCGGCGCTGGTGACGTCGGCTCGATAAAGCTCGGCCTCGCCTCCGGCAGTGCGGGCTTCGTCGCGCACCGCTTCGAGGCTCGCGACGTCGCGGCCGGCCAGCGCCACGCGGGCGCCCGCCGCCGCCAAAGCCAGCGCCATCGCCTTGCCGAGTCCGCGGCTTGCGCCGGTGACCAGCGCCACGCGCCCTCGCGGATTCGCGCCGGAGATCGTCACCGCGCTTCCGCCTTCCGCTCCATGGCGGCAATCTTGGCGACGCGTCGCAGATGGCGTTCCTCGCGCGTGAACGCGGCCCGCAGAAATGCGCACATGAGCTCTCTCGCCAGCTCTACGGCCACGATGCGCGAGCCGAGTACCAGGACATTCATATCGTCATGCTCCACTCCTTGATGCGCCGAATAGGTATCGTGGCACAGGCCGGCGCGGATTCCGGGGATCTTGTTGGCGGCTACGGAGGCCCCTACGCCGCTGCCGCAGAGCAGCACCCCGCGCTCGGCGCGGCCCGTCAGAATCGCGGCGCCGACAGCCGCCGCAAAATCGGGATAATCGTCCGGCAGGCCGGCGTCGAAATCTCCGACATCGATGACTTCATGACCAAGCTCCGCCGCCGCCGGCATAAGTTGGCGCTTTAAGTCGAAGCCGGCGTGGTCCGAACCGAACGCGATGCGCACTTATTTCGCTCCTTGTCCGCGCAATATGGTTTCCATTTTCTCCGCTCCGGCGCGGGCCTCGACGGAGCCGGGATCGTTGTCCAATTCCGCCTGGTATTCCTTCAGAGCGCCGTTCACGTCGCCCTTTTCCGCGAGCACATCCGCCAATGCTAAATGGTACGCTTTAAAACCACGCGGAACGCGAAGCAGCGCGATGGCCCGCCGTATCTCCCTTTCGGCGTCGCCGAGCCGCGACTGCTTGTCGAGAACCCTTCCGAGCAGAAGATGCGGCTTGGGATCGGAGGGGCTCACCGCGATTGCGCGGTTGAAATAGCCGGCGGCATCGTCCAGCATATCGAGGTTGAAATAGCAGATGCCGAGCGCGAACAAAGTCTCTTCGGAACGCGGATCGGCCTGCAGCACCCGTAGAAAATAAGGAATGGCGTCGATGTCGCGTTGCGCGAGCATCAGTTCGACTCCGAGGTTATGCATCGCTACTTCGTTGCCCGGGGCGATGGCGACGCCGCGCTCGTTTAAGGCAAGTCCGTCGCGCCAGAAGCTGCCTTCATAGGCGGTGCCGGCTCCGTAAGCGGCGGCCAAACAGACGGCAAGCGCAAGCGCCGCCGGCGCCGCGCGGTCCGACCGGAGGCGATCCAGCGCCATCGCAATCAGAATGCTGAACGCAACGGAGGGGAGATAGAGATAACGGTCGTGGACGAGTTCGGTGCTGTTGAAGAAAAGCAGCGCGAAAGCCGGCAAAAGCGTCACAAAGATCCACAGGGCCAGCCATTCGAGCAACGGCGACCGCCTCACGCAAATCCACATCGCGGCGGCAAGAATTGCAAGCGCCAGACAGGCCAGCGCGGCGCGCAGCGAGTTTTGGAAGCTCGCGACACTAAGGTTATAAAAGACGCTGAGGCCGATCGGGACAACTAAGTGCTTAACGTAAAATAGTGCGCTGGCCGGTAGCGCCAGAAGCAATTGCCGGACGGAATAGGGATTATGCCGCTCGGCGAGAGTTTGTATGGCCGCGAGGCGCATGCCGGCGTACAGCAAGATCACGGCCAAAAACGGCAGCGCCGCCCACGCGGCCCGCCGCAAACGGCGCAATAGCGGCCGCGGCTGCGAATCGACCCACTCGTAGGCAAAGACAAGCGCCACAATCACGACTCCGCTTTCGTGAGCCAAGTCCGACAGCAGCGAGGCGGCGAGGGCAACCGCCATCCACGCCGCCTGCCCCGTCTCGCGCGCCTTGAAATAGGCGAGCAGCGCGGCCAGCAGCAGGCTTGCCGAGAGAGGTTCGGTGGCGCCCGAGAGCCAATCGACGGCTTCGACGTGAATCGGATTGAGCCCAAAGAGAAGCGATGCGATGCCGCTGGTCCATTGGCGGCGAGTAAGGCGTAGCGCGAGAAAATAGACCAGGGCGGTTGCAAGCAGATGGAGAGCAAGCGCCGAAGCGTGCCACGCGGCGGCATTCAATCCGAACAGGGCGTAATTCAGCATGAGCCACAGCGTGAATATCGGCCGGTAATAGATTGCGATGGCGGTCTTTTGAGCCCAAAGGTGGCCGGCAAAAGCGCGCGGCAAATAATGCCAGCTTTGGATCAGGGGGTTGTTCTCGATCTGATTGTGATCGTCGTAGACAAAGCCATAGTGCAGGGATGGAAGATAGACGGCGGCGGTGATGGTGAGAGCCGCAAGTAGCCACAACCATTCCGGCGGCCGAATTGGCCCGGCGCGGGCGTCCGTCGGCGTCAACGGTTCCGGTGGCTTCGCGATAGCGGACAAGCTCACATTCTACAGGTCTTGGGAAGGGCCCGGGGGCGGCATTTTAACCGACCCCTTTTGCCATCCTCGCCTCCCAGCGCCCGCTCCCAGAATTTTTTGCTGGCCCGCTGCGGCAATTTCACGATTTAATGCTAAGTAGCCGAGGCAACCTTCAGCCTCGCAGTAAGATCGCAGTGGCCTGTAAGTTGCATCACTCGGTTCTGGCGCGCGAGCGCTATTGATGTAACAGGAGGTAAACGTGAAAGCGGTTCTCATCGCAACAGCCGACGACCATTCTTTGTTCCGGATTGGTGTTGGCGCAAAACAACGCCATGCAATCGGGAAAAAACAACGGGGAGAGGTGGACTGGTCTGCTCGTGGCGGCGGGCTGCAACGCTGGCGAAACAATCCAGCAAAATCTCGCGCAAACCCCGGCCGACCGCGCGAGCAATATGACAATGCCGCGGCGAACCACAACGGACCGGGAAACAAACACCACGTATGAGCAGCGGGTCGACCAGGCAGACCGCAACACCGTATCGAGCTCGGCCGCGAATACGAACGATAAGATGGATAAGACCACAGCCGATTATGGAGCGGAGGACGTAAAGAAATATTCCGGGTGGAGCGACTGGAGAAACGCCAACACAAATACGACCTCGAATAACACGGCAGGGCGGCAGACCGCTGGAGAGCCGTCGATGTCGGGTTGGGAAGCCGCGCAGAATGTTGCCCGCCAGTTGCCCGCTAGCTGCCGGATCGGCGCTTCCACGTCTGCGTTCGCGCTGCGGCTGAAGGACGGCCGCGTCGCGACGTTCGACGATGCCGGCAATGCGAAAATTCAGCAGAAATTGCAATCGCGCGGAAATCAGACGGATGAAATGAAGATCTACCGCGTCATTGTCAACGGCAACATGCGGGGTGGAACGATAACTCTGAACTCAATTCAGATGTGAGCGCCCGCCTGCGTGAGCGGCCGCCGTACGGTCGCTCACAAGGCCTCTTTCCTTTTCGCGGCGTAATGCGGTCGTTGGGAAAGAAGCAGTGTCAAAACTCCCGCTCCGAGACAAGACCATGCGAACCAATCCCCGGTTCGTGAATAGATCGTTTCCGAATCCACATCCGAATAGCGCATGCGCCCGACCTTTTCCTCAAAAGGCGGCATGCGATCGACGATGCGGCCCGCCGGGTCGATAGCCACGCTGATGCCATCGTTGGTGGCGCGCACGATCCAGCGGCGGTTTTCCGACGGCGCGCATCCTGACCAGCGAGAGGTGCTGGTACCGTGCCGCGCTATGCCCGAAATACCCATCATTGGAGATATTCACGAGGAACTCGCGCTCCATCGCGAGCGAATTTGCGGACTTCGTCGCGGAAAGGCCGATTCATAACAGATAAAGGCGCCCAGCTTATGGCCCGCGACGTTGAACACCACGCGTTTCGTGCCCGGAACGAAGTCACCCGCCTCCGGAGTGATGCGATTGACGAAGCTGAAAATTGCGGGCACGAATTCCCCGAACGGGACCAGATGCATCTTGTCGTAACGGCCGGCAACGCTGCCATTGGGAGCGAGCATCACGGCGGAGTTGAGCGGCTCTCCTTTGGGCGTGTGGGCGACGTTGCCAAACAGAAAATACGCCCGCGCCTGGCGAGCCAGCATTTCGGCCTGGGCGCGGAACATCGGATCGCGATAGAAATAAAAAGGCCCGGGCGCTTCCGGCCAGACGATCAGCCGCGGCGTGGATCGCTTCGCCGTCCGCAAGCGAGAGATCGATGAGATGCTCATGCATCATTTCCGCGGTGACCGGGCTCCACTCCTGGTCTTCATTAAGGTTGGGCTGCACGACGACCGCGGTTTCCTTGCCGGAGACCGGGGCGGGAAGCGCGGGAAGAAGCAATGGGATGGCGAAGAGCGCCGCCCACCAGAGCTGCTCTTCGCGGCCTCCTCAGAATAGCCAGGGCAAGCGCCACGCTCAGGCCCGCAAACACGAACGAGAGTCCATAGACGCCAACAAACGGCGCGAGCCGCAGAGGCGCCGGCATATCGATGCCCGCATTCCCGAGCGCCAGCCAGGCAAATCCCGCGTTCGCGTGCGTGCGCTCGATACCGGTCCACAGCGCCGCGATCGCGGGAATGGCGTACCAATGCCGCAGCAAAACCGCCGCCAGCATCGAAAAAATGCCCAGATGAATCGCCTTGATAAAACAAAACAGCAGAAACGTCGCCCAGCCGCCCCAGCGGCCCATGCCGCCGTAATGTTCGAGCACGAATTGAATCCAGTAACAGACGCCGAACCAATAGACCACGCCGGCGGTCCAGCCCAGCAGGAATCGCATCCACGGCCGCGGCTCGCGCCAGAGGCGCGAGCAGCAACGGCGTGAGCGCGAAGGGCGCAAGAAAAGTAGCGTTGAAGTTAGGGAAAAGAAGGATCAAGAACGCAGCCGTAAGCAGCGCGAGCGCCCAATTCAAAGCCGGGTTAAGCCAAACGATAACCGAGGGATCAATCCGGCCGCGTAGCCTGTTCATTCACCTGGTCGGCCATATAGGAGCTTCGTACCAGCGGACCGCTGAAAACCGTCTTGAGGCCCACCGACAAGCCGTAATCCCGGTACGCGTCGAATTCGGCGGGCGTAACGAAGCGCGCAACCGGGAGGTTCCTGCGGCTGGGCTGCAAGTATTGTCCAATGGTGGCGACGTCCACATTGGAGGCCGCCAGGTCGCGAAGCAGCTCTTCCACTTCCTGGCGTTCTTCGCCGAGACCGGTCATCAAGCCGGACTTGGTCGGCGATTGCGGCCGGTAGCTCTTGGCAAACCGCAGGACATCGAGCGATTGCCGGTAATTCGCCTGCGGCCTGACGCGGCGGTAGAGACGCGGCGACCGTCTCCACATTATGGTTGAAGACGTCGGGCGAGGCATCGAGCACGCGCGCCAGTGCGTCCCTGTCGCCGCAAAAATCCGGCGTCAGCACTTCGATGCGCGCATGCGGCAGCGCGCCGCGCACTTGGCGCACCGTCTCCGCGAAATGGCGCGAGCCGCCGTCGCGCAAATCGTCGCGATTTACCGACGTGATCACTACATAACGCAGGTTCATAGCGGCGGCCATGCGCGCCACGTTGGCTGGCTCCTCCGGATCGAGCGCGAATTCCTTCTTGTGCGGCGATCCTTTCGGCACGGAGCAGAACCCGCACCCCCGCGTGCAAAGATTTCCGAGGATCATGAAAGTGGCCGCGCCGCGGTGAAAGCACTCGTGCATGTTGGGACAGCGCGCCGATTCGCACACGGTGTGGAGGTTGAGCCGCCGCAGGTCCGCCTTCAAATCGTGAACCTCCGTGAAGTGCGTATCGGCTTTCCGCAGCCATTCGGGAAGCGCGGCTGCGGCGCCGGCCGGCGATCGAGTTGAACCAGCATCAATATCGTTGCAGGATCGGATTCTTAAAACCGGCGGCCTCGAGATCGTTGCGCACTTTAGACGTATCGGCCGCATCACCCAGTGGTCCAACCAGCACCCGGAAGTAGCCGTCCTTCGGCGCGGGCGCGACAATCGCCTTCAAGCCCTTTTTTGCAAGGGTTTCCGAGATGATCTCGGCCTCCGGGCGGCTGGTCGATACGACCTGCCAGTAGTGGCCCGGCGCCGGTTGGTCCACGGCGGCAGTGGTGGCGCGGGCCGACGGCGGTTCTGCCTTCCGTTCCGGGCCCGCGGCGGCGGGCTTGTCTTCGGGCGCGCTGCGGGGCGGGAGCGGCCGTTGCGGCCTGCGGAGCCGCCGCGGCGGTCTGGTCCGTATCGCCTCGTGCGGATGGCTCGACAACGATCGGTTTCGCCGGCACAGTGCTGCGCGCGTCGGCCGATACCGGGGCCGAGTTTCTCCCCACGATATAACCCATGGAGAAAAAGACGGCCAGCAGGATCACCACGATCAGAAATACGCTGATCAGTTGGCGGTTGCCGAGCACTAATTCAAATTCGCCTTCGTCCGTTCTTGCCAAACCTACTCCGCCTTTCAAAAGCTCCGTCAGGGCGCCGCGACTTCGGGTGTCCCGATCTTCTCCAAAGCGCGCCCTAAAGACGCAATTATATCTATGGGGAGCGGGAATATGATCGTGGTATTCTTTTCGGCCCCGATTTCAAGCAGCGTCTGCAGGTACCGCAATTGCAGCGCCATGGGCTCCCGTTGAATCACCTCCGCCGCCATGCCCAACTTCTCCGCCGCCATATATTCGCCCTCGGCGTGAATGACTTTGGCGCGGCGCTCGCGCTCGGCCTCCGCTTGCCGCGCAATGGCGCGTATCATCTGGTCCGGCAGATCCACCTGCTTGACTTCCACTAGAGTCACTTTTATGCCCCACGGTCCCGTGTGCATATCGAGCACCGCCTGCAGGCGCAGATTCAGTCTTTCCCGCTGGCTCAGCAGTTCGTCCAATTCGACTTCGCCCAGCACGCTGCGCAGCGTCGTTTGCGACACCTGCGATGTCGCATAGAGAAAATTGGCGACTTCTATAACGGCCTTGATCGGATCCACGACCCGGAAGTACACCACGGCATTGACTTTCACCGAGACGTTGTCGCGCGTAATAACGTCCTGCGGCGGCACCTCCATCGCTTCAATCCGCAGTGAAGTACGAACAATGCGATCGAGCGGGGCGAAAATCAGAATGACGCCGGGACCTTTCGGCTGCGGCAGCACCCTGCCCAGCCGGAATATCACTCCCCGCTCATACTCGGCCAGAATTTTGATCGACGACAGCAGATACACGGCGACCACAATGACCGGTACCCAGACCAGAACATCCATAACCCACCGCCTTCCCCAGCAGGTATTGCCGCGGATCGATCGCCTGACTTGCTCGCTGGTATGGCTCTAGCATAACAGCGCGCCGGGAGCGGAACCTAGTCGCTGCCCGCGGCGGCAGTCGTCTGCTTCTTTGCGGTGCGCTTGTTGTAGTCGGAAAGAACGCGATTGACGTAGTTAATGGTCTCGCGGTATGGCGGGATGCCCTTGTATTTGTCCACGGCCCCCGGGCCGGCATTGTAGGCCGCCACGGCCTTGGAGACCTTGCCGTCATAGCGCGCAAGCAACTCCGCGAGATATTCCGCGCCGGCTTCGGCGTTCTGCCGCGCATTGTAAGGATCGGCGTTCAGCGCCGCGGCGGTCGCGGGCATCAGCTGCATCAAGCCCACAGCCCCCTTTGGCGATACGGCATTCTGCTGAAACGCCGACTCGGCCTTTGCAATGCTGTGGACGATCTCGCGCGGCAGCCCGGCTTTCACGGCGGCGCGGTCGAGCAGCTCCTGCGGCGTTAAATTGTTCACCGCAACCGCGGCGGCCGCAGACGCTGGGAGGGGCGCGGCCGGAGGAGGAGGCGGGGGGACGTAATCCTCCTGCTCGAAGTTCTTCACCCGCGCCGCGGGCAACTCTATCGATCCCGTTGTTGTGATCAGCCGGACGAGGTTTCCCTCCGTCTCGTGGCGCTCGGCGCGGATGCGCTGCCCGTTGGCGAGCACGGCATACTCGCCCGCCGTCGCGGACACGGATATCGCTGCAAAGACAAAAAGGACCTTCATGCCGGGAACCGGTCTATACGGATGACGCGTCACACGCCTGGACCGTGCACTTCCTCTACTGTAGCGCGAGTCGCTCTTTACCGTACTCCCGCGAGCACAGCGCCGCCGAACACCTCCGCGGCGATCCGGAAGGTGTTGGCGTGAGCGTCCACCGTAATATCAATCGGCTTCGAATATCCCCCGCCGAGCGTTACGACGAACGGAATTCCCCGCTCCCGGACTAAGGTCATGACGCGCCGGTCCCGTTCCTTTAAGCCCTCGCTGGTAAGCTCCAGGCGACCCAGCGAATCGCCGCGCAACGCGTCCACGCCCGCTTGGTAGAAGACAATATCGGGATCGAACTGCATAACCCGCGGCAATAACGCCGTCAAGGCGCACAGGTATTCCACGTCTCCGGCGCCTTCGCGCAACTCCACGTCGATGTCGCTGCGCTGCTTGTGAAACGGGAAATTAGAGGCGCAATGAATGGACGTAGTCAGTACTCCGGGGTCGCCCTCAAAGAAACTGGCGGTCCCGTCGCCCTGATGTACGTCCAGATCGATGACGGCGGCGCGGCGTATGCGGCCCCTCGAACGCAGCCACGCGATGGCCACCGCAAAGTCGTTGAACACGCAAAATCCGGATCCCTCGGCGCGGAATGCGTGGTGCGTTCCGCCCGCCAGATTCCCGCCCCAGCCCATCTCCAGCGCCTCCGTCGCAGCGCCCCAGCGTTCCGCCTGTCGAAGCGAGCGTTCGCCTCACCAGCCCCTCCGACCAAGGGAATCCAATGCGCCGCATTGCTGGCGCGCCCAACGTTCCGCTCAGAAAGGCGTCGACGTATTCCGGATCGTGCGCCAGCTTGATGACGCCGGAATCGGCCAACGCGGCGCACTCGAAACGGTAGAACCCATCGGCGGCTAGCCGCTCCCGCAGGAGCGCATACTTCGTCATCGGGAACTTATGCCCGTCCGGCAACGGAATAGTATACGAATCGGCGAAAAAGAGACGCTTCGCCACGCACTCAGCGGTTCGACAGGTCGCGAATCCAAATATCCTTGAAGCGCATGTTGCCGCGCCCCCCGGAGTGCAACTGCAGCGCGATCCCGCCGTCCTGCGCCTTCGGCTTGGGGTCCGTGAAATCCACCATCTGGATGGCATTCAGCCGCGCGATGTAGCGGTTCCCCACAACCTCGAGCAGATACTCGTTCCAGTCCTCCGGCCGTATGACACTTGCGTTTTCCGGCGCCGGCCAGACAATCCATTGCCGCCCGACATCGTAAATCCCGCCGGTGTGGTGGTTGATGTCGCAATCGATCTCGAACTGCGGCCCTTGCGTCACATCCGCCGTGCCGGGCTTGAACTCGGCGCGAAAGAAAACGCCGCTGTTGCCGTCGCCTTCGCATTTGAAGCGCAGCGACAGCTCGAAATCCGTGTAATTTTTCGTAGTGCGCAAATAGCCGTACTGCTTCGTAATGGCGTATCCGTGAATGGTCCCGTTCTCCACCGCCCACTTTTCGTGCCCGATCTCGGTCCAACCCGTAAGGTCGGCGCCGTTGAACAGCGACACCCAATCTTCGCCCGGAAGCTTCGGCCTCGGCGGTCTGCGCCGTCAGGGAAGCCGCCATAACCAACGCGAGCGCAAGACGCGTAATCATTTATGTTGTCTCCAGTTCGTGCCTGATCTCTTGGGCCACACTGCGGGCCTGTTCCACCGCGCCGATCTCGAAGCTGATCGCGCCCACGCGCGGATGTCCGCCGCCGCCATAGCGTTCGCAAATCGTCGCCAGATTATGGGTCGGCTCGCGGCTCGCCCAAGGGTTCGATCCCACCGAAACCTTCGTCCGGAAACTCGACGTGCTCACCGAGACCGTATAGGTGCTATCGGGGAAAAGATAATAAGGGATGAACTTGTTATAGCCGTCCATGCCGTCCCCGGTAAGGTCGAAGAAAATCACGCCTTCATTGCAGGAAGCCTTGCCGCGGATGATGTCCACGGACCGCAGGTGCCGCTCGTACAGCGGAGCGTAAAGGTTACGGACCTCCGCGTCCTCGACGATCTGCGACAGAGGGCAATGGCGCATCAGGCGTATGATGCGGTGTACGATATCGCTTCCGTTGGCGCTCTCGATCACCATGCGTAATTTTCATCGCCGGCTCGCGCAACTCGACCGCGGCTTCGGCGCTTTCATACAGCGCCCCGTCCACGATGTCGGCCCATTGCACCAGCTCCTCCAGATCCGGCGCTTCATAGCCGAACTTTTCCCGCGCCACCGTTGCGATGAACATGGTGCAGGAGTGGAACGACGGATCGTACAGCTTTTTGCCGCTGCGATCGCGGCGAAAGTGCTCGGCGTCCTCGGGACTCAGAAATGCGCTCTGATGATGATCGAACCACCAGGTGAGCCGCGGATCGGGCGAGTATTTGAAATCCACGATGGCGTTAACGTCGCCATCGAAGAGGCTCGCTTCAAAAAGCTGGGTGGCTTTGTGGGCCAGACCCGTGAAGTCGAACCGCGCTCCCGGAGAAAACTTCTCTTCGTGGAAACGGCTGAAAAACGCCGCCGAAGCCGCTCCATCGAAGCAGTGGTCGTGGTACAGGATTCTCACCCGCATCGGTCAGGTTCCATAGTAAAAGGCAAAAGGCGCGAACCTCGGCGCGGATTCCACGCCGTTGCGCGGCATCCTCCGCGCGAGCTCCTGGGAGCGTAAAACCTTCTAGCTTATCGCAAACGGGCACGGCTGTGTTCGCGGCGAGGCAGTTGGTATACTGAGAATCGCGCGCGCCCGTAGCTCAGTTGGATAGAGCGTCTGGCTACGAACCAGAAGGTCGCATGTTCGAGTCATGCCGGGCGCACCATAAAATCAATGACTTCCTTCTGGAAAGCAGCCGAATTTGAGTATCCAGAGAGCGAATCTGATTGGGCGATTTGGGTGGGCTGCTGACCTTCCGGCCAGCACCAGACCGCCAACGCTGTAGCAGAAAACTCCACCCTAGCCCGCGGGAGCCGCTGTTAACGCGAAAGTCAATCGACAATTCCGGGTCTGACGATTCAGACGAAGTTGCCCAGGAATAAGTCGCACGCTACGACGCGCGTTTTTTCTCCGTGCGAAATTCAAACATTTTACTTATACTTTGTTTGAAGTAGCGCTTTATGGCCCAGAAACTCGCTGGTGAACCTGAGGACGATCACTGGTTGGAAGTTATCGGACGGTCACTGGCCTACATGTGCTTGCATTCTGCGAACATGGCAGAGCGTTCGCTAGCGGACAAGGCAGGGCTGTTGGAGGCCCTGGGCCTGAGCCGCGTCGAGTCTGCTCGAATGCTCGGAACGAGCTACAATTCGCTAACTGAACTGATGAGGGTCGCCCGAAACAAGAAGAGATCGATAAGGAAGAATCCAAATGGCCGCAAGGCGAAAAGCCGTTGAAGTCTCGGAGGAATCCCGGCCGCGTGCGGATTTCGAATTAGGACGGATCGCCCGGCTGCCGGCATTGATCGCCGCGAAGGATTTGCCTCAGATCGAGCAAGTAGGCAGACTTCGAGCTATCGGCTTTGGCGAACGTCGAGATCGCCAACATCCTAGGCATCGCCTCCAACCACGTCGGGGTGGCGCTTCACGACTAAGTCTAAGCCAAAAGGGTCCAGCCGGTCCAAAGCTGAAAGCAAGAAGAAGTGACCGCTGATGGCCAGAGTCAACCAGAGTCTCTTAACGCACCTCGAATCGAAGTTGAAGGTTGGGCGAAAACAGGTCTACGGGCTGATCCAGCGCCAGGGCCTTCAGACTCATCTTC
The DNA here is from genome assembly GCA_963795935.1 of Bryobacterales bacterium. Classification (GTDB taxonomy): domain Bacteria; phylum Acidobacteriota; class Terriglobia; order Bryobacterales; family Bryobacteraceae; genus JAICMB01. Next base: position 106,604 of record CAWCJO010000001.1, read on the forward strand.
CTGCTGAGTTAGCCGCTATTGCGCTCGCTGCCGAAAAAGGGATCGGTATCACCCGGTACGCGTCCGCTGAATGACTCGGCCAAATTCGGCAGGCGACCTCAGGTTTTGCGACCACGCCGGGTGTTAGCCCGCCTCCAACTCCGATAAGAGCATCCCGTAGACCAGCGGGAGAAAAGAGGGCGCTTCGGCGTGTCCAAAAAAGGGGCAAGTCGGTCTTCGTGGTCCACGGCCGGAACGAGCGTTTACGGCGTTCGTTATTCGCCTTCCTGCGTTCAATCGGCCTGAATCCCATTGAATGGCGTAAAGCGATCCAGATGACGGGCTCAATGAGGCTTCAACATGCCCTCGCTTTTTGGGAAAAGACGCGGATGCCGACTCAAGCGCCTCCATGGGGAAGCGGACGGCTCCGTTGTAGCCCCGGGAGACGGTCTCCCAATGGCTCGCCGCTTTCATCGATCCGGGTACAGCTCCGCATAGCGAGGATTGCCGAGCAGCGAGCGCAGCAACAGCCCCAGCTCTCCGGGAGGCGTTAATCCATCGTGGCGCCACAACACCTCCCCGGACGCGTTCGTCAGAAGCAGGGCCGGCGCGCGCGCGATAGGGCCAGTTTATCGAGCGCTGTTCCATCATCGAAGAGAATCGGGATATCGCCGCTGTTCCAGTCGTAGCGAAGGTCGTCCGGGGCGACGTGAGCCGGCCGGTTCCCGCGCCCCACAACCACGATGGTCACGGGGAGATCTGGAAACTGGCGGTGAACGCTCGCGAGCAACGCGACTTGCCCGCGCGATTCGGAATCGTCCTCCGCGGCCGAAACGAATGCCAGCAGACAGCGCTTATGGGCCTGCGGGCAGGCTCGCGCGGTCCCGCCACTGGCATCGCGAAACAATAAGCCGGGAAGCGTGAGGCGTCCCTCGAACGGCGGAAATCTCCCGCCCGCCTCCGCAGCCCTCGAACGAGTTTCGCTCGAATGTCAGGGACGCGTTGCTCCGAACCGTCACTGGCGAACAAGAGCGAATCGTGTTGTTCTCGAAAAGGCGGTGGCCCGCCAAGCTGGCGACATTCACGATGGCGGCGGTGGCAACCGGCGGATTCCAATCGATGCGGTTGCCCGAGATAACGAGCCCGTCGATAACTCCGCCATTCCAGGTTGAAAGATAGATCGCTCCCTGCATTCGCGCCAGTCGCGGGCTCAACCCGTTCGCCGCGCAGACATTGTTGCGGAAGGTCGCGTTCCCGGTCTTCCATCCGGCCGCAAACACCGCCGCGCAGTAGCCCTGCGTGTCGTGCCCGTAGTTCCCCTCCACCACGTTGTCGTCGTCGCCGTAATCGATGTCGAACGCGCCTCCATCTATGCCCGGGCTGTCGGTAAGGAACGCTTCACTGTGGCGCACCGCGCAGTTGCGGCACATCCACGTCCAGATTGCATTAGGCGTCCCGATGCTCTCGCTCCTCTGCATCCCCGTCAACCACGCCGCGCTGTTTTCGATCGTCCCATTGTTGACTTCAAAGAGCGCGATCCCATCGCCCGCGACGTCGTGAACGATCGAGTTCCGAATAATAACGTTAGTATTGCGGGATGTCTCAGGCGGAAATCCGTGCGCCACGCTGGCGACCAGAATCCCGGCCCACTGCGTCGTGTGGTAAGCGGTGACGCCATCGATCAGCAGATCGTCAAAGCGCTGCCGCTCGGTTCCCGCCGCGATCACTACCAGGCCGCTCTCTTTGTTTTTCGGTTCTCCGGTCACGTCGTGAACCACGATGTCGCGGATGCGAATCCCGTGAAGAACGCCTTCCGTTCCGCTGATGAATACGCCATAAGGCTGTCCACCGGAAAACTCCAAGCGCTCGATGGTCCAGTACTCTTGATCGAAAAGCTTTAGCGCCGCTTCTTCCCCGCTCTGAGCCTGAATCCGCGGTAACGCTCCCGCTTCCCCAGGCGCCGAGCCGGATCGGAGCCGCCGCCGATCCCGATCCCTTCGGCGCCAACATGCCCGCGCAGATCGAACCGCGCCGGAAGTAGATGGCGTCGCCGGGGTGGAATGTGCGCGCGGAAACCGCCTCAACGGATTTCCAGGCGCTTGCGGGAGAGCGGCCGTCCGACGCATCGTTGCCGCCGCCGCAATCGACATACCAGGCGCGGCCCGCGGGCGCCGCGACGCCGGCGCTAAAACTCGCAATGCCGCTCAGAAGACCAAACGCGACCCGGGTTGCATTCCGGAAGTGCCGCGTCACCACTGGAAACGGACGCCGAACTGCCCGTTGCGCGGCGTCGAATTCACGCTCGTAACATAGCCGAAATTGGGGCTGTTGAGGTTTGTGTTCGGATTGCTGAAGCTGTGTCGATTAAAGATGTTATAGAACTCCACGCGCAGTTGCAGTAAATACCTGCCTTCCGAGCCGAAATAAGTGTTCTTAAGCAGACTGGCGTTCTCGTTCTCCGCCCCGAACCCGCGCAGCGCGTCGATGCGCGCCGGCCCTGTTCCAAGCTGGCCATAAGCGGGATTCGAAGCTATGGTCTTGGGAAAGAACTGGTCGGCCGCCGGGGGAGTCGATCCCGTTGGCTGCTGGAAATTCCCCTTGTTGAACATGCTTCCGTTATACCCGGACAGATTGAAGTTGACATAGGTTTCCGCCCACAGCGGATAGTAATAATAGTTAGTCGAAGAAAAACTCAAGGGAGCCCCGGAGGCGTAGGTCACCAAACTCGAGAGTCTCCATCCACTAATGAGACCGTTCGCAACTTTGCCCCGGTTCGACAAGTACTTGCGGCCCTTTCCGAGGGGCAGCTCGTAAGTGACGAATCCCTTGAAAACGTGCGTCTGATCGTAAGGCGTCAAGGTATGAGCCGCTTCGGTGAGATTCCCGTAATCCTGAATGCCTCCGAAATCGTAGCTATCCCCGAAGTTATTGATCGTATCGGCCTCCGATCGCGAGAGAGTATAATTCAAATTCATCGTCAAGCCGGAGGAGAGCCGCTTGTTCAGTTGCACCACCAGGGAGTTGTAATAGGATTGGCCCAGCGGAACGCCGAGATAGTAAAGAACCGGATAGAACCAATAGTTCGCTTCCGCCGACGCGATTTGCGGATACGGCGCGATGGCCGCGAACGCCGGCGCGCAGAAGCCGTTGTAGGGGTAGGGAACGCCGTTCTTGGCCGCGTCCGACGGACTGCACACATAGTTCAATCCGTTTCCCGACCGCGCCAACGCCATGAACTGCTGCGCCTGGCGCCTGGTCGGCCCGCAGCATGGAATCCTGCAGATGATGCCCGCGATTGGCGATATAGCTGACCTCCAGGCTCATGTTCTTCGTCAGCTCGTACTGTACCCCGAGGTTCCAGTTATCCGTATATCCATCTAATAGCGAGTTCGGATCGATGTTCACAACAGGGAAGAGCGTGATCGGCGGCGTGGTAACCTTCGTCCCCGGAGTAAACACCCCCGGATACCCGCTATCCCAGTTAAACGGCGCAGCGGCGGCGTCCGTGCCCCGGGATCCGGGATCGAAGCCATAGGGAACGCCGTTGTAATACTGAATGCCGATCGGTACATAAAGGATATTGAACGCGCCCCGGAATACGACTCGTTTCCAGGGGTTCCACGCGATCGCGGCGTGCGGACCGAAATTGTGCCAATCCTCGTTCTTCTCAAAACTATCTCCGCCTCCGTTGGCATAAACGATGGCGCCCTTAATCCCCAGATTAGGATCGATCGCGTTCAGATCGAAATTCGCCCAATTTCCGTATTTCTCGTGGAACCGGAATGTCGCATCCCACCTCAGACCAATATTGATAGTCAGATTCGGCCTGATCTTCCAGCTATCCTGCGCGAACAGATCCATCGCCTTGCGCCTTCCGTATAAGTCGTAGGGCGTTGTTTCCGTCGCCGATTGGACATCGCCCAATAAGAAGCTCGCAAATCCGAAACCAACCTGGTTGGCATAGGATTGTTTGGGAGCCCCCGTCGTATTGTTGCCGAAAGCGAACGAAAGCGCCCCCGATCCGCCGTGACTGTTCAACTGCTCCGCGCGAAAGTCCCCGCCGAAAGTGAACGTGTGCTTTCCTTTGGTCCAGGAAAGATTGTCGCCATAAATGAACGTGCCGCCCACATAGTAGCCCTGCCACGTGTTGCCGATCGCCGTCTCGCCGAAACCGTTCACCGCGCTGCCGAAACCGATCGCTGGAAAATTCTGAGCGCCCGTATTGCCGAAACCGAGTTGCGCCTGCCAATTCGTGCCCGTCAAGGCCGGAAGCGAGCCGTTCCAGAAGCGGTTGTAAGTGGCATTGAAGACATTCAGAAGGTTAGGAGAGATGGTCCATGCGTCGCTCACTCGAAACTCGTTCCCGCCCACCAGTTGTTCGCGAGCATCCGCCAGAGGACCGCCGCTGTTGCTCCCCAACTGCCACAATCCTCCGCTGTCGTTCAGCACGCGCGGGCGGTGATTGTATACCCACGATCCCGATAAGTGGTTTTTGTCCGTCAAATTGTGATCGAGTTTTAGAACGGATTGAATGGGAGTCTGAATGGGGCTATTGCTCGTGGGAACGCGCTCGTTCCCAAGAAGGGAGGAAGATTGCAGGCGCGTAATTCGATTGATAGATGGCCAGGATCTTCTGCGATACCGCGCTGAACAGGCTCTTGGGAATGATGTTTCCCGGAAACACCGCTCCCGGATCGTTGGGATTAAAGATCGCTCCGGCGTAAATGGGATTGCCGTGAGTGTCGGTTCCCAATACTTTACCGGTATTGAGCAAAGCGCTGAAGTCGCCGTTGAGAAAGGCCGCCGCCGGGACCGTCGCCGCGCCGCCTCCGCTATTGCTCGCGCTGCTGTTGCCCAGCGTCCCGAGAGTGTAGGAAGTCTGCTGATAGCGCTCGAAGGCCGCAAAGAAGAACGTTTTATCCTTGCGGATCGGGCCGCCCAGACTCCCGCCGTAGTCCCAGAAGCGCGACTTCGGTTTATCCGGGTCGCCCCAGATCCTCGCATCCAAAAGCTCGTTATGGCCATAGCCAAAGCCGCTTCCGTGCCATTGATTCGTCCCCGATTTGATGCTGAACATCATCACGCCGCCGTTGGTGATTCCGTTCTGGGGATCGATCCCGCTGGTTTGCGCTTCCACTTCCTGGACCGCCTCCATGGTCGGCCCGATCTCCATCGAATCGCCTTGAATCTGCGCCGTCGCGGACGTCCCATCGACCGTCACATCCTTGGTGAATCCCTGCGTCCCGTTGATGATGGCCTCGTACGGGCTGCTGAACGGCGAATAGCCCGGCGTAATCGCTACCGCGAAGGTTTCAATCTGCCTGCCGCCGTAGATGTTCAACGGCAGATCCGTGATTACCTGGCCCGTAAGATGCGTCCCTTCCGTCGCGTTTTCCGTGTCCAGAATCGGGGCCGGCGCCGTCACCGTCACCGCCTGCGCGGTAGCTCCTACCGCCAGTACCTCGTCGAACTTGGCCACCTGCGTGGACAAAAGCGTGATGGAAGGGATGTCGATGGGGCTAAAGCCCGTCTTTTCGAATTTCAGCGAGTACGCGCCGGGGAAAAGATTGAGAAGCGAGTAAATTCCGTCGTTATTGGTGGCGGCGCTCGCCGTCTGGCCCGTTCCCAGATTGGTTGCGGTGACCTCGACGCCAGGTACAACGGCGTTGGTAGCGTCGGTAACGGTTCCCGTAATGGCCGCCCGATTGCCTTGCGCGTTTAGCAACTGCATGACGGCCAACCCCAGCAGCACAAGCGAACGTTTCATAGCGAAATCTCCTCACCCACCTTGGCCTGACTAGGACGATTGAACGACAAATTTTCTTTACAGCGTCACGAAAAATATTTGCCCGCATCTTTGCTTTAGATGGGGAGGCTGACGCAAGCGCGGAATGACGTGGCCGCCCTTTACGAAGAACGCGCGGAGGAGTTTCTTCGTTATGCGATGGCCCTGGCGCGCGAGGAAGAGTTGGCGCGGGACGCCCTGCAGGAATCCTTCATGCGCTATTTCATCGCCCTCCGCGGAGGTTACGATATTGCCGCGCCGCGCGCCTGGATCTATCGCGTCATGCGCAATTACCTGCTCGACCGGATCAAAGAGGAACGCTGCCGCCGCGACGAACGCCGCCTTCGCCGGACGCTGTCCCGCGGCCCCCATCGCGATATAGAAGGCGAGTGTTTCCGCCGCGAGATCCTCCGCCTCACTCGCACCGCGCTCACCGCCAGAGAATACGATTGCTTTCGTCTGCGAACCGAGGGAATGCGCTACGAAGAGATCGCCGCTCGCTTGCATTTGAGTTCCGGAACCGTCGGAACCCTGGTACACCGGGCGATGCGGAAACTGCGCGGCGTCATGACACTCGAGCAGCGCACCCGCGAATGAAAACCCGGCCGCCGCGGCCGGCGCGGGTCACTCAGCCGGCATCGCGGTTTGACGCCCGCGGCGAGTTCGACAGGTTTGCCGGGCGAGCAGCGCAGCCCCGTCTGTCAGCGCCGCGGCTCGAGCTAACGGCGGGCCATAGCGCCGGCGGCGGGGACGAGCTCGGCGGAGACGGGGAAATGGTCAGAGCCGTGCATATCGCGGTGGACCTTGCCGTCGCGGAGGCGAATGGGGCCGCGGGCGAAGATGTAATCGAGCGATCCGACGAAGACGTGGGTGCGCTCGCTGCGGTCGCCGAAGGCATTCTCGTAGCCTTGCTCGGTGAGCTCTTCGACCACTTGGAGCATGGAATGGCGATATTTGGTGTTGAGGTCGCCGGCGATGACGATGGGGGTGTCGGCGGGATAACGGGCGGCGTCGGCCAGGACTTCTTTCAGCTCGGCGAACTGGATATCGCCGCCGCTGCGGCTCTCGAGATGCAGATTGTAGACGACGAGAGTGCGGCCGTGATAATCGAGTTCGGCGACCAGCGCCATGCGTCCGCCGAGGCGGCGCTGCAAAAAGCTCCACTGCGGAAGGAAGGAGCGGGGCTGCCAGAAGCCGGACTGCGCTGCGAAACGGATGATGCGCGGAGAGCGGATACGGAGGGACGTGAGAATGGCATTGCCGTGGTAGGCGGGAGCGCCGGCGGAGCCTTGGCTGAGCTCCTGGAACTCGGTTCCGAAGGCGAAGTTGAGTTTGAGGCGCTGCGCAAGCTCCTTGGCGATGTCGAGGCTATGGCTGCGGGGAGCGTTGAGATCGACTTCCTGGAGGATGGCGAGGTCGGGGCGTTGGGACTCGATGCCGCCGGCGATTTCATCGAGACGCGTGCCGCGTTCGATGTTCCAGTCGAGGAGCTTGAGATCGGCCGGCGGACGCGCCTTGGGGGCGAAATTGCCGCTGCGGATTTCGTTCATGGTATCGGCGGCGGCCAGCGCGGCGGCGCAAAGGGCCAGGGCGCAGAGGAGTCGCAAGGCGGCGCGGGGGCCGCGCGGGTACGCCAACAATGCAGTTTTCACGGACGTTTAAGTTCTATGATAACGCGAAGAGCGAAGGGACCGGAATGGCCGGTCGGCCAAGCCTCTTCGGCACGGCGGAATCGTTGCCCAGGGTCTGGGTCATCGCCAAGCTGTCGCGGGCGAGCGCGGCAACGATGTGGATTTCATGGCGGAATTTGCCGCCACGAAAGCCTTCTCGGCGCTACGCGTAGTGATGTCGAAAGCCCCCTTTCCGACATTCTTGCCGTTCGCGTGGACTTGGCGGCAAAGGCGCTGACTTCCGAGATGTTCCGCGAAGACCCCCGCTTGGCGCAGGCGTGGGACTGGTGCGGGAGAATCAACCGCCAGATGTAGGCTTGGCGTGCTCCGGATTCGGGCGGGCCGGGTAAGGCGGCTAAAGCTTTTGGCGGCGCCTGCCGATGGAGGCTCGAACGGCGAGGTGTTTACCTCCGTGTCAGAGGAGCTTGGCGTGCTCGTTTGGAAGATTCTCCTGACGAATCCATCGATTGGGTTGGCGATGTGCGCCTGCGTGGCGACCATGTTCTGGTGCATGCTGATCCTGCGCCGCCGGCAGAAGGGGCCGGACAGCCTGCTGGCCGCGCTCATCGGCCTCGTTTCGATATGGCAAACGCTGCGGCTGCTGCGACAGGACGGCATCGTTCTGATTTCAGGATCGGCCTCCATCGATACCATCGCCGACGTGATTGTCACCGGAGTGTACCTTGTGACGGTCTTGATCCTTAGAATCTCGGTCATGGAGCGGAAAACCACGGAGGTGCATCTGCGGCTGGCGGAGGCGAACGGATGTCCGGAGTTCCGGGGCATTCCGCCGCGGGAACCGGGGACACAGACCCTTCCGAGCATCATTCTCGATTCCAATCCTCTGGCGGGCATTGCCGTGAATCAAGCGGGTCTCGTGACGCATTGGAATGCGGCCGCGGAAAGATTGCTGGGTTGGACGGCCGCGGAGGTGATCGGCAGGCCTTGTCCGCTGGAGCCCGGAACGCCGCGGACCAAAAACGGCGACGCTCTCGCGGTGGAGTCCTGGGCAGCGCCGATGCGCGACGCCGCGGGGCGAGCCTGCGGTTCGGTGTGGATGATCGCTCCGGCGCTTTCGGGCGACGAAGAAAATTCCAGCGGCACGGGCCGGGGAGCCGCTTCCACCGGCAAACCGGCGCGCCTGAGCGCGGGCCGCCTGGCGCCCGCGACGGGCTCCTGAACCCGCTGTAATAAAGACGCCCCAAGGGCCGTCTCTGGTTGGGAGGCGCCGCGGTGGAACGCAATTCGCTGCCGTGCTAGCCTCGAATTGATCATAAGGGGTTTTATCATGCAAGCGCTTAAGATCGCGATGTTTTGTCTCGCGGCGGCTCCGGCCATGGCCCTGGCGCAATCGAGCGGGGGACATCGATTTGTTGAATTTCGCGATGAGCGACGCGCAGTTGCTCGCCGGGGGAAACGTCGGCGCGGCGCGGAATTCGCCGTTCGGTCAATTCGTACTTTCCCATATACAGTCCGGCAACACCGGACTGCAGATATTCATTTCGGAGACCGGCGTGGACCCGCGGACGGACGTGTCGGAGCTGCTGCTGGCCACCACGGGGGCGCCCTCGCCGGCGGCGAAATGGCTGCTGGCGGCGCACGGATCGTTCGGGATCGGCATGGCGACGATTGAGGCCGCGGCGCAGAAGAACGGCGGAACGGTGACGCATCTGGCGGGAGTGGATGTGGTGGCCCTCGGCGGACCCGCGGCGGCGAATACGCCGGCCCCGAACGTGTGCGCCGCGTTTTTCACCGCCCGGTTGACCACCGCGCTGGCCGGCGATTGCGGGAGCGTGAACGCCGCCGCGCAGTCCGGCGGGGCGGCCCCCAGCGTGTCTGCTTCACTGGCGGCGAAGGTGGCCCAGTTGCGGGCCACGGACGATCTTTGGTTCACGTCGGTGGTTCCGTTGGCGCAGTTTGCCGACGGCCTGCCCAGCGGGCCTTTGAGCGGGGTCGTGAATACGAATTTGTTCCAGGGCATTACGCAGACCAGCGGCGGCGTGAAGTTTGCCGCTGCGACCGCTCTTCAGGGCGCCGCGCTGCAGCTCTCCGGAGAAGTGGTGATGGATTCGGCCGCGGACGCGACCTCGCTGCTGAACGTCGTGAAATTTCTGGCAGGCATCGTTCAGACGATGAATAGTAACGATCCGGCCGCTACCGCCATCGCAGGCTTGCTCACGAATCTGCAGGCCACGGCGAACGGCGCCGCGGTGGAGCTGAGCCTGGCGCTTCCGGAAACCACGATCGAGCAGTTGATCCTGTCGGAACAATCGCAAGCGCCCCAACATGCCGATGCGCGGCGCGGGGCGAACCGGCGCGCCGGCATATTTTAGTTTTTTCCCTCGCGGGGCTGGGTTATAATTATTCATAGTGGTGAATAAATAACCAATGCCCGGCCGCCGCATCGGCATTGTCGGCCACCGTGGATATAGCGGCGCGGAGTTGCTTCGCATCCTGGCGCGCCACGCGGGCGTCACGCCGGTGCTCGTGGAGCATCGCAGCGACGCAGGGAATTGGCCGCGGGCGCGCAACCCTTTCCAGCGCGAGCCCGAGCGCATTGCCTGCAGCGGCGAGGCGGTGCGGGATGCCGCGCTGGATCTGGTTTTTCTTGCTACGCCGCCAGGCGTTTCGATGGAGCTGGCGCCCGAGATGCTCGCCGCTGGAGCGCGCGTGGTCGACCTCAGCGGCGCCTTCCGCTTGCGCGACGCGGCAACGTATGCGCGCTGGTATAAGGAGGAGCACAGCGCCCCGGACTTGCTGGCGGAGGCGGTCTACGGTCTCCCCGAATTCTGCCGTTCGCGTATTGCCGGCGCGCGCTTTGTGGCGAACCCCGGCTGCTATCCGACGGCTGCGAATCTCGCACTGAAGCCCTTGATCGAAGCGGGCGTGGTGGACCTCGCTTGCGGCGTTGTGTGCGACGCCAAATCCGGCGTCAGCGGCGCGGGCCGGACGCCGACGCTCAAGACCGCGTTTTGCGAAGTGACCGAAAACTTCTCGGCGTATGCGATTCTCAACCACCGCCACGTGCCGGAGATACTCATGATTTCCGGCATCGCGGAAGGCGAGATCAGCTTCACGGCGCAGTTGCTGCCGCTGGCGCGCGGCATTCTCGAAACCATCTATTTTCGAGCAAAGACGGCGGCAAGCGCGGAAAAACTACGCGAAATTTATGAGGCGCGCTATGGCGGCGAAGCGTTCATTCGTCTTTATCAACCAGGCGAAGCGCTGGATCTGGCGGCGGTGCAACACACGAATTTCTGCGATATAGGCGTTGAATTCGACGAGGGCACGGGGCGCGCGGTGATCGTTGCCGCGCTCGATAATCTGGTAAAAGGCGCGGCCGGTCAAGCCGTGCAGAACATGAATCTGATGCTCGGATTCCCGGAAACGGACGGACTGCGGTGAAGATCGTCGTTAAGATCGGGGGGGCGCTTCTCGACGAAGCCGCATCGCGCCGGCGCCTCGCGGAAGAAATTGCCGCGGTGGCGCAATCCGGCCACAGGGTCGCGGTGGTGCACGGCGGCGGCGCCCAGATCACGCGCTATCTCACCCAAAGGGGGATCGAAAGCGAGTTTGTGGAGGGCCTGCGGGCGACTACGCCCGAAGTGCTGGACGCGGTTCTCAAGATTCTGGGCGGCACGTTGAACGGCGAGCTGACGGCGGCGTTCATCGCGGCGGGAGCGATGGCCGTGGGTCTCAGCGGGGTGGATGCGTTGCTGGCGCGGGCCGAGCAGATGAGTCCCCGGCTGGGCTTCACGGGACGGATCGCCGGCTGCGACGCGCGGTTGCTGGATCTGCTCTCTGAGAACGGCTATCTTCCCGTCATCGCGTGCCTCGGCGGGGACCGCGCCGGGCGCATCTACAACGTCAACGCCGACCAGATGGCGGCCGCCTGCGCGGCGAGTTTCGGCGCCGAGAAACTCTTCTTTCTCACCGACGTCGCGGGGGTGCGCGGCGCGCGAAATGAAACGCTGGCCGCGCTGACGCCGGAGGAGTGCGGGGCGCTGATTCGAAGCGGCGCCGCGAGCGGCGGGATGCGCGCCAAGCTGGAGGCGGCCAGAGCCGCGCTGGAGCAAGGCGTCGGGGAGGCGGCAATTGCGCCGGGCGCGCAACATGGCATCGTGGGAAAACTCATGGCCGGGGAAGCGGTCGGCACGCGCATCGCTTTGGCGCCGGGCGCGGTGGCGCAATGAGCGTCGCGGCCCTCCCCAATCCAGGCCCCGAAATTCCGCTCGCGGCGGGGGGCGCGTTGGCCGTGCGAAAAGCCCGCATCGGCGACATTCACGCGCTGCTTGGGCTGATCAACGGGTATGCCGCGAACGGCCTCATGCTGCCCCGGACCGAATTTGAAATGTCGGAGAATATCCGTGATTTCACCGTCGTATATGCCGGCGAATATCTGGTTGCGTGCGGCGCTCTGCACTTTTATACTCCCGTTACGGCGGAAGTCCGCTCGCTGGCCGTGGATCCGCGAATAAAGAAGCGCGGACTGGGCAGAATTATCGTCGAGGCGCTGGAAGGCGAGGCGCGTGACAACGATTTGCGGGCGATCTTTGCGTTCACGTATGTTCCCGATTTCTTTCGCAAGCTAGGCTTTGTGGAAATCGATCGCGGCGCTTTGCCTTTAAAAGCGTGGAAGGATTGCCTCCGCTGCCCCAAATTTCAATGCTGCGATGAAATAGCGGTTTTTAAGCCGTTACAAGCAGATGCGGCGTTGGACGCGGGTCCCCAAATAGCCGATTTGCTGGTCCAACTCCCTCGCGTGCGCGGCTAGCGACGCCCGGCGGGAGCGCCGGTTCCGCCGCGGTCCCAATAATACAATTATAAAAAAAAGATATTTTCCTGTTGATTTCCTACTAATTGTATATATAATCGAGTTACCGCAAAACAAGTAACCGGGTTACTCCGGGAGGATTTCATGCGAGCTCAGACCGTCAGCGTCCAAGGGTCCACGGGACGTGTATTAAGTTGCACGATTTTTAGGACCGGCGGAAAAAAGCTACTTGCCAAAGGGCACATTCTCAACGACGACGACGTCAAGCTGCTCGAGGTCGAAGGCATGGCTCAAATCTGGGTCACCGAACTCGAGGAGGGCGAGGTCGCCGAAGACGAGGCGGTGATGGCGGTGGCGACCGAGATCGGGTGCGGCTCCCTTGAAATCCGTCTGGCCGCGGGGGGCCGGGCGAATCTGCTGGCGACGGAAGCGGCCTGCATTCTGGTGGACGACCGTCTGCTGCAGCAGATCAATTGCACCGCGAGCTTCGGGATTGCGACGGTGACGAATTTTTCGTATGCCGCGGCCGGCCAAAGGATCGCAACGGTTAAAAGCGCGCCTTTTGCTGTTGCAAAAGACCAGCTGGAGGCGGTAAACTCAATTCTTAAAGAAAGAGGACCGATACTTCAGGCGCGGCCGATACGGAATCCGGCGGTCGCAGTCCTGTATACGGACCCCGTGGATGGCGATCGCGCCCGGCAATTGTTCGAAAGCGTCGTGCGCCAGCGTCTGGAAAGGTTCGGCGCCGTGGTCGCCTTCGCGCTTGCCGCCGTGGAAGAAGAAACAGCCATCGCGCGTTCCCTGCAGCATCTGTTGCGAGGGAAACCGGACGTAATTTTGGTGGCGTCCACGACCGCCCCGGCTGGACCGGCGGACGTGGTCGGTCGCGCGATGAGCCGCGCGGGATGCCAATTGGAACGATTTCTCGCGCCGGTCGAGCCCGGCAATCTTTTGCTGCTGGGCTACAAGGAAGAGATTCCGGTGCTGTCGGCGCCGTGCTGCTACCGCTCCGCCAAACCTAATGTGGTGGACCTGGTATTGCCGCCGATGCTGGCCCGTTATCGTGTTTCGGGTTGGGAAATCGCCTGCCTCGGGCACGGCGGTCTGCTCAACTGACGCTACAAGCTCCTCCACTCCCACAAGCGGGAATCCTCCGATCCGCTTATGGGTGCTCCTCAGCCGGGCGCCCGACCAGCGCCCGGCTTTTTTTGTTTGGGGGGGACCGGCGCGGCCGGGCGCGCAACAAACTTACCGGACTGCTGGTTTGCCGGGCGAAGGCCCGAGGCGCGTCGGCGCCATGCCGTTCTATTGCCGGCACAGGCGAGGGTGGCGGAAGCGCCTGGCGAAATGCGCCGCTTAGTTCTTAACGCTCCGGCATGGTCGACATCAACGCACGCAGAACGGCATTCACCGACTCCGCGTTCTTAAAAAGCCGGGCAACGTCCGGGTCCAACAGCACTGCTACGGACCCCGGCGGTATTCGCGCCGCGAAGCGATTCGGCTTGGCCGCGGAATAATCGAACCGGTACTCGCGTTTCAGCTCTTCCGGCATTTTCTTTTTCGATTTAGTGCGTGATGTGTTCTTCATAATCGTGCTGTTCCGGCCTGGTGGCGCGGCGAGCGCTGATAATCCGAATGCGATCCTCCACTCTTTCAGTGAAACACACCAAGAGAAGTCTGCCTTGCGACGAACGACCGATGATAATCTCGCGGGATTCCTCCGGAATGGTCTTGGTCGGCGAAGATCCGGGCCAGGGGATCTTGAAAAACCGTAGCAACCTCGGCAAAGCTCACGCGGTGCTTCTCTAAGTTGAACCTAGCCTTGTGCCGGTCCCATTCGAATACCGCGGGCATCGCATCCCTCAGGATACGCGAGAAGCAGGTAGCAGAAGAGTTCCGGGCCGTCCGGCGTAAACGATGTGATACGCTGAAGCGTTCAGGAATATGACGGCCACTCGCGAGAAAGCGCAATTGATGAGCGCTTCCGAGATCGATCGCACGCTGGTGCGGTTGGCGCACGAAATTCTCGAGAAGACGGAAGATCTGACGAAGCTGGCGTTCATCGGGATACGGCGGCGGGGCGTGCCGTTGGCGCAGCGGCTGGCGGCAAAAATTCGCGATCTCGAAAAACTCGACGTTCCGGTCGGGATTCTCGACATTAATCTTTATCGCGACGATCTTTCGACCGTTTCCGAGCTTCCGGTCCATAATTCCACGGAAATTAATTTTCCGGTGACGGGCCAGGACATCATTCTGATGGACGATGTCCTGTACACCGGGCGCACCATACGGGCGGCGCTGGACGCGCTTTTCGACAAGGGGCGGCCGGCGCGGGTGCAACTGCTGGCGCTGATCGATCGCGGGCACCGCGAACTGCCGATCGAGGCGCGTTATGTGGGCCGCATGGTGCAGACCAGCTCGAATGAAATCATCGAAGTGAAATTTCAAGAGATCGACCAGATGGAGAAGGTGTTGCTGGTCGAGCGAGCGTAGCGGGCGCATTGGAATGCCCGGCGGACTGTTGGGAATCGAACCGCTCGGACGCGGCGAAATCGAAGCGATTCTCGATCGGGCGCGCGATTTTCAGCCGCTCGCGGATCGGGGATTCAAGCGGCTGGAGGCGCTGCGCGGGCGCATGGTGGTGAACCTGTTTTTCGAAGCGTCGACGCGCACGCGCACCAGCTTCGAGATTGCGGCAAAGAGGCTGGGCGCGGACGCGATTTCGATTACCGCGGCGTCGTCGAGCGTGTCGAAGGGCGAATCTTTGGTGGACACGCTGAATACGCTGGCGGCCATGCGGCCGGACGCGATCGTGATGCGGCACGCGGCTTCGGGCGCTCCGCATTTTCTGGCGCGGCATCTGCCGACGCCCATCGTGAACGCCGGCGACGGCACGCACGAGCATCCCACGCAGGCGCTTCTGGACGCCCGCACGATCCTGGACCGTCGCGAAACGCTGGAGGGTTTGCGAGTGGCGATCATCGGAGATATCGCGCACAGCCGCGTGGCGCGATCGAATATCCATTTATTGACGAAGTTCGGCGCCGAGGTGGTGCTGTGCGGACCGGCGCCGCTGCTGCCGCCCGAATTCGTCCGCATCGCGCCGGGAGTGACGCTGACCACCGACATGCGCGAGGCGATCCGGGACGTGGACGTGATCATGATGCTGCGCGTGCAACTGGAGCGGCAGCACGAGGCGGCCTTTCCGGCGGGAGAATATTTTCAATTTTATGGGCTGCGCCGGGAGCATATTGAATTGGCCAAGCCGGACGTGATGGTGATGCATCCGGGGCCGATCAATCGCGGGCGCGAGATTTCGTCGGAAGTGGCCGATTCGCAGCGCTCCGTGATCTTGAATCAGGTTGAAAACGGAGTGGCGGTGCGCATGGCGGTGCTGGAGCGAGTGCTGTCGGAGCAATGCCGAAATTAGTCGTCCGCAACGGGCGCGTGATCGATCCGGCGAGCGGGCTGGACGCCATTTGCGACGTTTTTTGCGTCAATGGCTACATTGCCGCGATCGGCGAGAAGCTGTACGCGACGGGCGCGGAGGAGTTCGACGCTAGCGGGTTGATCGTCGCGCCGGGATTCATCGACATGCACGTGCACCTGCGCGAGCCGGGCTTCGAGCACGCCGAAACAATCGAGACGGGCGCGCGGGCGGCGGCGGCGGGGGGGTTTACGTCGATCTGCTGCATGCCCAATACGGCGCCGGTGAACGACAGCCCGACGGTAACCAGCTACATCGTGGAGCGGGCCAAGCGGGACGCGGTAGTGAACGTGTTCCCGATCGGCGCGATCACGAAAAACAGCGCGGGCGAGGAGTTGGCGGCGATCGGATCGATGAAGCAGGCCGGGATCGTGGCGATTTCCGACGACGGCAAGCCGGTGATGAACGCGCGCGTGATGCGGCGGGCGATGGAATACGCTCGGGGGTTCGACATCCCTGTGATCGATCACTGCGAGGATCTGAACCTGAGCGGCGGGGGAGACATGCACGAAGGCGCGGTCAGCGTAAGGTTGGGTTTGCGCGGAATTCCGGCGGCGTCCGAGGACGTGATGGTGGCGCGCGATCTGCTTCTCGCGGAGGCGACCGGAGCGCGCTATCACGTGGCGCATATCTCGTCGCGGCGCGCCGTCGAGATGGTGAGATTTGCGAAGAGGCGCGGGCTGGCGGTGACGAGCGAGGCGACGCCGCATCACTTCAGCCTGGCGGAAACGGACATGATTCCCTATGATGGAAATTACAAAATGAAGCCGCCGCTGCGTTCGGAGTGCGATACGGGCGCGGTCGCCGAAGGCCTGATTTCTGGGGCCATCGACGCCATCGCGACGGACCATGCGCCGCATTCGGGCCACGACAAAATGCAGGAGTTCGAGAAGTGCCCGTTCGGCATCATCGGGCTGGAGACGGCTGTGGGACTGGCGCTGGAACGGCTGGTACACACGGGTAAGATTTCCGTCAACAAGATGGTGGAATTGTTCACGACGGGTCCAGCGGGAGTTTTGGGATTTCAGGCGCGCGGGCGGCTGCTGTCGGGCGGGCCGGCCGACTTGACCATTTTCGACACGGAGCGCGAGTGGGCGTATGACGTGAACCGGTCGTTTTCAAAAAGCCGAAATTCACCGTTCGACGGGCATAGTTTCCGGGGCGGACCGGTCGCGACGGTGGTGAACGGAGAAATCGCATGGCGACTCCAATAGGCGAGATCGAGGGGACCATCCAGCGGCGCGGCGGCTGCATCTTTTTCGTCATCCTGTTTTTGATTTTTCTCGCGGCGGTGCGCACCATCGCTTCCTACATCATCGACTACGAGTGGTGGAAGGAAGTGGGGCAGTTGCGGACCTATCTGAGCCTGCTGGCCTATGCCGTGGTCCCGGTCGCGATCGCCAGCCTCATTGCGTTCGTGGCGTTCTGGACGTCGCACGCCAGGGCGTTGAAATTCGCGGGCACGGGCCTGGGGCAGCATCGTTGGTATCGGCGCATTTCGACGCTGGCCCTGCTGGTCCTTGCGGTGGTGGTTGGACTTGCGACCACGGATACGTGGGTTGTGGTGCGGTACTTCGGGGGACGCGGCGTGGGCGGACAGGCGGCGGCGTGGCACGATGCGGTTTTCAATAAGCCGCTGGCATTTTACCTTTTTGAGCTGCCTTTTTATGCGGTGCTGCTGCGGTTTGTGTTCACGGTGGTGGTGGTCAGCGCGGTTTTGTACTGGCTGTCGGCGCGCTTGTGGCAGTTGCGAAAATCGATCCCGGATTTCCGGCGGGAGCCGTTCAACATGCGGCTCGATTTCCGGTTGCCGGGAGCGCTGGAATCGCGCTTCGGGCGGCTGCTGGGAGCGGTGTTCCTGATCGCGTTCGCGGTCTACTTTTTCCTGGGCCGCTACGAGATGCTGCTGAACGATCACGGCTTCATGGTCGGGATCGACTATGTGAACCAGTACTTCAGCCTGCCGTTGCAGTGGGTCGTGATCGTGGCGTCGCTGCTGGGGGCGGTCGCGATCCTGACGAAGCACGCGCGGCTGGCGGCGATTGTGCTGCTGGCGTTGATCGTGCGGTGGATCGTGCCGCCCGCCGTGACGGGACTGTATGTGCGGCCGAACGAGATTTCGCTGGAGAAGCCGTTCATCGTGCGGCATATCGAGGCGACGCGGTCGGCTTTCGCGCTGGATCGGGAAATGACGGAGCTCGAGTATCCGGCCAAGCCGGAGCAGCCGATTAACGTTGCGGCGAACCGGCCTCTGCTCGAGAACGTGCGGCTGTGGGATTGGGGCGCGTTCAAGGCGACGCTGTCGCAAATCCAGCCGCTGCGGCCCTATGTCTACGAGTTTCCCGACGTAGACCGATATACGATCGGCGGGCAGACGCGGCAGGTGCTGATCACGGCGCGGGAACTGGATTTAAGTCAGCTCGGTGACGCGCGCTCGCGCTGGATCAACCCGCACTTTATTTACACGCATGGCTACGGTGTGGTGATGGCGGAGGCGAACCGCATCACTCCCAACGGATTGCCGGTGCTTCTGATTCAGGACGCGCCGCCGGTGATCAACGCTCCGGGGCTGAAGCTGACGGCGCCGGACCTTTATTACAGCGAGTCGTCGCAGGATCCCGTTTTTGTGCATACGGCGCAGCCGGAGTTCGATTATCCGGCGGGGGCGCACAACGTGAACACGACCTACTCCGGCAAGGGCGGATTCCCGATCTCGTCGCTGTGGATGCGGACGGCGGCGGCGATCTCGCGCGGGGACTGGAACATTTTATTGACCACGTATCTGACGCCGCAGAGCCGCATGATGATCCATCGCAGGATTACGGAGCGTCTGAACGAGCTTGCGAATTTTATTGTGTGGGACCCCGATCCGTATATCGTGCTTTCGGACAGCGGGAGGCTGGAATGGATCGTGGACGGCTACATGACATCCGCCGCGCATCCGTATTCGCGCCTGGTCGATGTGGAGGGAGTGGGGGCCGTCAACTACATTCGCAATTCGGTGAAGGCGACCATCGATGCCTATAACGGCGACGTGCATATGTACGTGTTCGATCCCGCCGATCCATTGGTCAACGCCTACCGCAATCTGTTTCCGGAGCTGTTCCAGGACGTCTCGGCGATGCCCGCGGACTTGCGGCGGCACGCGCGTTATCCGGAGCTGATCTTCGGCATTCAGTCGGAGATTTATCGCAATTTTCATATGCGCGATCCGGAGACGTTCTATAACAAATCGGACGCCTGGGATATCGCGAAGTTCACCAGTGGACAAGGGACGGCGCCGCAGAATATCCAGCCCACGTATCTGATCGCGACCGTGCCGGGCGGCAACGCGCCGGAGTTTGTGGAGATGATTCCGTTTACTCCGCGCAACCGCGACAACCTGATCGGGTTGATGATGGCGCGGTGCGATGGCGAGCATTTGGGCGAGAAGGTGGTGCTGCTGCTGCCCAAACAACAGTTCATTGTCGGGCCGATGCAGGTGGAGGCGCGCATTAATCAAGACCAGGTGATCTCGAAGGACCTTTCGCTGTGGAACCAGCAGGGGTCGCAAGTGCTGCGCGGACAGATGCTGGTGCTGCCGATCGAGAGCACGTTCCTGTACGTCGAGCCGATTTATCTGCAATCTTCGGAAGCCAAGATGCCGCAGTTGAAAAAGATCGTGCTGGCGATGGGGAACACGCTGATCTATACGGATACGTATGAGCAGGCGTTGGCGCAACTGGGCGCGGGGGTGGGGCAGACTCCGGAGGCTGCCGCGGCTGCGCCGGGCGCTAACGCTATGGCGGCCGCTCCAGGTTCGACGTCGACTGCCGCGCCGGGCCGGGCGGTGTGGATCCGCGGATTGCGGAGGTGCGGCGGCATCTGCAGCGGTATAAGGAATTGGTGGGGCAAGGCAAGTGGTCGGACGCGGGAAAGGAATTGGAGGCCATCCAGGCGCTGGTGAGTAAGTGAGGGGTTTGCGGGTCGTCGCGCCGCATGGTCGGGAAGCGCGAGCCACCGTCTTGAAACCATCTTGAAACCTTTCAAGATAAGTTTCAAGATGGTATCATGATCGCTAATGACGCTCGGCCAGCTTCGCGAGTACATCGCCACCATCCAGCGCCTGAAGTGCGACACGGAGACGTGCGAGGCGAAGGCCGCCGCCGGGGCATTGCCACAGAGCCTCTGGAAAACATTATCCGCATTTTCGAACACGCGTGGCGGCACGGCCATCCTTGGGGTCACGGCCGCCGGTGAAATCATCGGGGTAAAAAACGCCGGCAAACTGCAGCAGGATCTCGCGAGCATGTGCTCCGAGATGGAGCCGCCCATTCGTCCCCACATCCAAACGCACAGGCTCGACGGCCATACCGTGATAACGGCGGAGGTGTCCGAGCTCGATAAAACAAATAAGCCTTGCCATTGCGAGTACGCCACCCAGTCGCCTTTCGCCGATCGAGACGCGTTCATCCGGATCGAAGCCGTAGTCCACTAGCAGCCGGAGCATGTCCGGCTTGTTGTGCCGCATAGCGGCCGTCAGCAACCCGCCGTCATCCCATCGGATCGGGTTCACCAAGGTTCCTTCCGCGTGTCGCGCGCGCAACCACTCGATATTCCCCGACGCCACCGCCGCGCGGGCAGCCTCGTCGCCGATCGCCTCAACTTCGGGTGCATCCTCCGTTGTCTCGCCGCGCCGCCGTTCCTCCGCCTCGATAATGGCGACGATTTCGTCGTACCCTCGCTCCTTCGCGATGGTCCAAGCCGCCGTGGCGTCGCGATGCGGATCGATGCCTTGACGCGCATTTGCCCCGTGCCACATCAGCAGCCGCACCATCTCGGCCGAACGTTGCATCACCGCGTAGTGGATGGGCCGATGCTCGTCGCCATACGGCATCGTCAGGTCCGCAATCTCAGGCCGCGCCTGGAGCATTTCTTCCACCCGAGCCAGATCGCCCGCGCGGATTGCCTCGGCTCATGTGAAACAGACGTTACCCACGCGCCGGATGGCGTGGTATTGAAACCGGCTTCTTCCGCAATTTGGAGGAGATCCCCATTCGTCGATTCTGCCCAGCCTCGCTCATAGGCTGTTTCTACTGCATGTCCGATTAAGAAGTATCGAAGCGGGCAGGCGTGTTATGGTCAAGCAGTATCCGCACGGGAGACCCGTCACACTGCCAACGGATTGCCCAAGCTGCGCGATGCGTGCTCCAACACTTTCTTTACATCCTCGCGGGATACGCCTGGAGACCACTCCAGGAACTCGTCAATCGTGGCGCCGCCCTCGAGATTCGAAAACAGGGCGGGAACCGGCACTCGCGTTCCCCGAAACACCCAGGCGCCGCTAACCTTGTCGGCATGCCGCTCCACCGCCGGGCAGGATATCCAGTCGAGCATCCGGAAACTCTCTCCCATTATCTCAGCAGCCGAATCGCGCCGCGCCAAACTGCGGAAATTCACAACTAACGGAGCTGGCTCTCCACTTCCTGCAGCCAATCCGGACGCTTCAACACCTCGCGCGGCTTGCTGCCGTCGGGCGGGCCGATGATGCCCTCGCGCTGCATCATATCGAGAATGCGCGCCGCCCGGCCGTAGCCTAATCGCAGGCGGCGCTGCAACGTCGACGTCGAAGCCTTGCCCATTTCCAGCACCACGCGCACGGCGTCCTGATACACGGGGTCTTCGGGCCCGTCGATCTCCTGCGCCTCCTCGTCTTCGCCATCCTCGGCGGAGGAGCGCAGCAGGAATGTCTGATCGTACTCGGGGCGCGGCCTGCTCCTTCCAGAACTCGACCACGCTGTTCGTCTCGGTCTCCGTCACGAACGCCCCATGGACGCGCACCAGCCGCGACGAGCCGGGCGGCAGAAACAGCATGTCGCCCTTGCCCGAGCAAATGCTCCGCGCCCATCACGTCGAGCACGGTGCGCGAATCGACGCGCGTGGCGACGCGGAAGCTGATGCGCGCCGGGAAATTCGCTTTGATCAAGACCGGTAATCACGTCCACGCTGGGCCGCTGCGTCGCCAGCACCAGATGCATCCCGACCGCGCGCGCCATTTGCGCCAGCCGCGTCACCGCCTCTTCGACATTGGCGCGCTCCAGCATCATCAGGTCGGCCAAGCTCGTCGATCAGGATCAGAATATACGGAAGCGGCTTCAAGTCTTCGTCCGCCGGCTGCCTCATCCTCGAACAGCTTGCGCGGCTCGTTCATCAAATCGCGAACCTTGCGATTGTACTGGTCGATGTTGCGCACGCCGAGCGCCGCCATGACCTTCAGGCGGCGCTCCATTTCCAGCCACGGCGTTGCGCAGCGCGTTAGTCGCCTTCTTGGGGTCCGTGATGACCGGCACCAGCAGGTGCGGAATGCCTTCGTAGACGCCCATTTCCACGCGTTTCGGATCGACCAGGATCATGCGCACTTCATCCGGCGTGGCCTTATAGAGAATCGACATGATCATGGAGTTGAGCATCACGCTCTTGCCCGATCCGGTCGATCCGGCGATCAGCAGGTGCGGCATCGATTCGAGCGCGCCGACCGGATGCGGCCGTTGATGTCCTTGCCCAGGCAGATGGTCATCTTCGAAGGCGAGGTGCGGAACTCCTCCGACTCCAGGATCTGGCGCAGGCTGATGACCTCGCGCCGCGTGTTGGGAACTTCGATGCCGACCGTGGGCTTCCCCGGAATGCGCTCGATCAGGATCGATTCGGCTTGCAGACCCAGGCAGAGATCTTCGGTCAGCGTGGTGATGCGGCTATATTTGACGCCCGCTTCCGGCTTCAGCTCGAAAGTCGTAACCACCGGCCCGGGGTTGATCTGCACCACCGAGCCGAGCACGTTGAACTCTTCGAACTTGGATTTAATGCGCGCCGCGATTTCTTTCAACTCCTGCGAATCGTAGGCATTGCGCCCCGGGATCTCGTTCAGCAGCTCGGTCGGAGGCAATTCATAAACGTGCGGACGCAGCGGCTCCGGCTCGGCCCGCTTTACGCGCGCTGCAACCGGCGCGGGATCGGGCAACGGCGCAGCGGCAGCCGAGGCAGGCGCCGGAGTATCGTATTCGAGAGCATGGATCGGAATCTCCTTCAACTCTTCCGATTCCGGCTCTGGCTCCTCGACGTCGAACGGAGGAGTTGTATCGGCCACAGCGGCGGACGCGGGTTTAGCCTCAGTCGTGGTTTTTGCCGCGCGCGAACCGCGCTTCCCGGCGCGCTGTTGGGCGCGCTCCATGGCGATCCGCCGTTTCTTGGCGAGCCAGCGCGCGAAGCCTTCGCCAAGCGACCGCCACCAGCGGATCGGACCGGCAAACCATACGGCGAGACGCGACATCGAGAACGTTGAAATGAGATAGACCGAAGCGATGAAGGCGATGGCGGCGACCAGAATCGTGCCGGTCAGGTTCAAAACGGAGATCGGATACTCCGCCAGCAGCGTTCCCAGCACCCGCCGGGGCCGAAGGAAATGGGCCAGGAGCGCCAATAAGGACCGAGCGCCAGTCCGCCGCACACGCTGAACAGCAGCAGCAGCGAGCCTATAATTTTCACGCCAGCGTCGGCGATCGGCTGCGAGCGAATCCATTTCCAGGCCAGCAGCCACAGCAGAAACGGAATCGCGAACGCCGCGAAGCCGAAAGTTTGAAGCAGCAGGTCGGAGATGTGCGCTCCCGCGGGGCCGGTCAGATTGCGCGCGCGCGCCGCGCTCGAAACCGCGTTCCACGACGGATCGTCGGGATGATAGGAAACCAGGCTGAGGATCAGAAACATCCCGCCGAACAGAAACACAAATGCGAGTGCTTCGTTCAGCCGATCGAAGCGAGTTGGACCGAGAAACCTCATTCCGCGTGAAGCGAAAAAATACAGCCAGAGCGATCACTATTATCCCAAAGATAATGCGGTACCACACGAAGGGGTCAAGATGTGGCGCCGCAGGTACGCAGAAAGAACGCGATGACGATCGCGCCGACGATTCCGCTGACCACAATCCCGACGCAAACGGAATGCCCATTCATGCGGAATGCCGCCGTTTTTGTGAATGTCCCAGAATTTTTTCGCCGCGGCGGCGGCCATGGCGGGGGTAACAGCAGGAACGAAAATCGGGCCGCGGTTTCCGTGCTGAAATCGCGGAAAAGCCCGGCCGTAATGGTGATGCCGCTACGAGAGGTCCCCGGCACGACGGCGAGGGCCTGCGCCACCCCAACGACGATCGCGTCGATGCCGTTCACCAGGCCCATGCCCTTGCGTCCGTTCGTTTTCCGGTCGGCGATCCCCATCCACGTCCGACCACGATAAGCATCGCGCCGATCACGTAAGGATTGCGCCAGCAGCTTCGGCCTGCTTTTCGAACAGCAGTCCGGCAATGCCGACCGGAATGGAGCCGATGACGAGCAGCCACAGCAGGTTCGGACTCTTCTCCAGTTCGCGATCGCCGCACCCGCATGCCGAAGCCTGCGCCACGATCTGCACCCAGTCTTTCCAGAAATAGATGATTACGGCGGCGAAAGTGCCGACATGCAGCGCGATGTCGAAGGAAAGCCCCGGGTCCTTCCAGCCGAAAAGCCAAGGGACAAGCTCCAGGTGGGCGGAGCTGCTGACGGGCAGAAATCGGTCAGACCTTGGACGATGGCAAGGACAATCACCTGATAAAGAGGCATTGGGTTGAACTGCTATAGTACCGTAACGCACCGGTGACCACTCAAATATTCCGCCGACACGGAGCAAGCCCCATTAACATGATGACTGACATTTCATGCGCGCCGTTTCCAGCGGCGTGTAGAGTGGCCCAGCTTTACTTCTTCGATCCGGCTTGCCAGTTCAGATCCACTGTAATTGCATCGGAGATAATCTGCAATAGCACAGCCTCCGCCAGGATTTTCTTTGCATTGCAGACTCCAGTCTCAGGCAGGATTCCCATTGAACACCACGAGACCAAACACGGAAACCTCAAACAAGGGCTGCGGGCGCCCTCAGGCTGAAAGGATGGATCCGGCTTCACCTCCACGGCCATAATTTTCCAGCTGGTGCACAAGCGCGATAAAACAATTCCCGGCTGTCCCCGCGCCAGCGGGGTCGACGCCCGGGCCATGCGGGGGTCGACCCCATCGCGATGGGGGACAAGATCCTCACTTCGGCCTTACCGGATGAAGGGCCAGATCGTCGGGGGACGCTGCTCTATATGTCGCCGGAGCAGCTAAACTGGAACGAGGCGAGTTCCACGGAGCGACATTTTCGTTTTACAAGCTGCGTGCTGTATCATATTGACGGGCCAGCGGGCCCATTGAAGGGTCGATGCCGGCCAGCGTGATCGCGGCGATTCTGGAGCGCCCCGCGCGGTCTCTACCGGACAGCGCGCCGCCGGTTTTAGATCGCGTCCTGAGGCGCTGCCTGCGAGGGGGCCCCCGCGGAAGACGGCAGAGCGCGCGCGATCTGAAGGCGGCGCTGGATTTGGAGGCCACCCGCGGAGAAGCAACTGCGCGGGAGGCTCCTGGCGGCACGCGAGTTTGGGCTGCTCCCGCTCCACGTGCCCTGGGCGATTTCCTGTCGCCGCCGACGTCGGCGTTAGCCGTCCTGGCGCAGAATTTCCAAAAGCCCAGGGAAAAGTCTCTCCGGATGGGCGCTGGCAGGCGTATGCCGCGTAAAACGAGGGCGGCAACATCGAAGCCTATCTTCGCTCCTTCCTTCAAGGCAATAGGGAAGTCGCTTCTCAATTTCATCAAGCCGAAATCCAGCAGTTTTATGCCGGCCTTGGTCACCGGAATATCGGCGGCTACGGTGGCGATCCGTGATCTTCCTGGTGTGCGCCAGCATCCAGAGCGTCACAGATTTGCGACGCATCTCCAGACGCCCTCTCAACCGGCAACGGCCCCTTCGGCGGCTCGCCTTCCAGGTATTCGAAAACCAGAAAGTTCAGACCGATGTCGTACAGCCTGCTAATATACGAGATGAGCGAGCGCCGCTACGGCCTCGGCTTCGCGCTCAAAGCCAGTGGACTTCCGCTTGAAAACCTTGATGCCGACCATGCGGTCCAGCGGCGTGTCGCGCGCCTTCCACACCTAGCCCATGCCGCCCGCGCCGATTCGACGCGAGCATCTTCGTACGGCCGAGTTTTATCCCAGATAATGGCATAGTGATTGACTCATCTTATCCCACAAGTCCGCGGCAGATAGAAAATCATCGGAGTAGCCAGAGCTGCTGCCGTCCTCATTCCAGCCGGGTTCAAGAAAAACAGCGGCCTGCCGAAGCGATGGAAAAAACAACGGCAAAGTCGACGCGCCGAAGCGGTACGCGCCGGCTTTTCGCCGACTACTTCTTTGGATGCTACCGTTACTCGAATGGAACGAGAACCGGTTATCCATTGCGCCCCAGACGCCTTGACGACGCACTTCATCGGTTTGCGGCGACTGGTGTGGCAGCTTCTGGCTCGCTTTGATCGCATCTATGCTTGCGCTTTCCGGTACGGAATCTTACGCAACCGGGAGCGCGGAACAGGTGACAGGCGGTAACGCGCACGTCGGCCGGCATCTGGTCTATTCCTACGGATGCGGCTCTTGCCACGTGATTCCAGGCATAGCTGAAGCGAACGGAGTTGTCGGTCCAACACTCCAGATTGCGTCCGCGTCATTGCAGGCTCGCTGACAAATCGGCGCAAAAACCTATTCCTGTGGGTCACAAAGCCGCAGCGCGTTATTCCCGGGAATGCCATGCCGGATCTCGGCGTCACAAACGACGATCTCACGATATCGCCGATCTGTCTGCGCTGCAATAAATCGACATATATGAAGTTCTATCGTACATTATTCGAATTGGCATCGTTGCCCTCGTGTTGTATGCCGCGGTCGATCAGATGTCAGCCCGGTTCGAGCGCCGGCGTCCGCGTTTCCGTTGTGGCCCCCTGGAAGGCGATCGTTAATACCGCTCTCGCGACGGCGGTGGTTATCTTCATTCAGAAACGGCTAAAAACGGCTGCGTGGCGTGGGCCGTACAACATCGCGGCGGATCAGCCGCACTTTAAAACCCATAGGTTGGTTTCTTAAAGACAGCCAGCACGCGGTCCGTCATCACCCAGACGGAGAGGATTCCAAATCTTCACGATCCCGCGCTCGTTGGCAAGAGCCTCACATGGTGCCGGAAGAACTGCGGACCTTGCCGCGGCGCTACCTGCGCGTCGCGAGCGAATTGATAGGTCGCGGAATCAATCCGAAGCCGCCGTCCTTTGGCGACCATGGGAAACGATTGAGACAACCTGCAACTATTCTGGATCGTTTCCCATGGTCTCAAGATGAGCGGTATGCCTGCATTCGATGAGCGGCTGAGTGAGACAGACCGCTGGGCCACTGTCGCGTTTCTTCGGCGCGTCGTGCTG
>CAWCJO010000002.1:0-522187 GCA_963795935.1 Bryobacterales bacterium
CCTCGCCCGCGCAACCGCGATCGGGGCCTCACCGACCCGCTCACCGGATTGGCGAACTCCAAGGCCCTGTACCCGTATTTGGAACAGGAGCTGGCCGCCTGCCGCGAGAAATCGAAGGGCCTGGCCATTATGGTGTGCGATCTCGACGGGTTCAAACACGTCAACGACAGCTTCGGCCATGTAACCGGGGACGAGTTGTTGAAGAGAGCCGGCGGAATTTTTCAGGAAAACTGCCGCAATACGGACTATGTGGCCCGCATTGGCGGCGACGAATTCGCGGTCGTTTTCGCCGGCGCCGGTCCGGACGAGATCCGGGAACGAATCGAAGCCATCGAACGCATGGTCCGGCAAGCCAATCGCGACCTCTGCGGCGAGGAATGCATCGGGGTCAGCGCCGGAGTCGCCTGTTACCCGGCGGACGGCTCGGACCCCGAAACCTTGCTTTCGCGCGCCGACGCCGACCTCTCGCGCAAGAAGCGGGAGCGCAAAATGGGACCGGCAATGGTTTTAAAGCTGCCCCGTCCAGCCGCCCAAGTGGCCTAACGTTTCCGCGCCACCGGGCCAGCCCCGGCCGAACGTTTCCGAGCCGCGCCCGTAAGGGAGCCGATTCCCGGTTTTTCAACGGAGCGGTTTCCCATCACGGGCTGCCCGCCTCGTCACTCCCGCGCTCCCCGCACAATAGTCGATTCGCAAAGCTTGCTGAGCTCCCGTCTCGCAATCGCCGCCCAGGAGCTGTTCGGGTCGATCTTCAAGTACGCCTTCCAGTGCCGCACCGCCTTCATCGTCTGCCCCAAGTGCCTGATACAAAAGCGCGATATTGTAATGCGCGTCCGCGTAATTCGGATGCACCGCCAGAGCGTCCAGATAGTGCCCGGCGGCCTTATTGCGGTCCCCCTTCTCATCAAAAAGATTCCCCAGGTTGAAGTGCGCCAGCGCGTACTTGGGGTCCACTTCGAGCGCCTTCCGGTAATGCCTCTCGGCATCGCGCAGCGCCCGCGCATTGAAGAAGACCGTGCCGAGATTCACCAGAGCGCCCGCCGAGGCGGGGTCCAGCGCCACGGCCTGCTCGTAGGCGTGGACGATCTCGGAGAACGGCGCTCCCGTCTGCTCCAGTTCGAGGCCCTTTTCGAACCAGCGCTCCGCTTCGAGCTTGTGTTTCTGCGCGCCGGACGCGGCCTTGCCCTGCTTTGCGTCCGGGAAGGAGCGCAGCTTTTCGATTTCCGCGTGGTCGAAATCCAGCAAGAGCTGTCCCGACACGGACTCCATCTTGGTTCCCGCCAGCTGTACCCGGATTCTGCGGCCTTCACAGTAAATCTTGAGCTCCGTGAGTGGATTGCCCCCATGCCCGATTCTTTCCCGCAACGCCGCGAGGGCCCCCCGGATGCGCGCCGCCGGGATTTTGTTCTTACTGAGCCCCAGCAGAGTTCGCATTGCCAGGAGATCGGGAAACGTATACTTCTCTAACCGGCTTAGGAAGCCCTGCTTTTCCCAACTGCGAAGCTGGCGCTCCGAGATGCCGAGAACGCGTCGCGCGTCCTCGCGGGAATAGCCCTGTTTCGGCGCCGGTGCTGCTGCGGACACGCAGAAAGTTTACCAGCTTTGGGCGCTCCCGGCATCGATTCCCAACATGCCCATCCCGAATTCACATCTACTTTCGAAACACCGCGCGTCCGTTATCCGCTTGAGCCATCCCCGCTGACCACCCTTCCGCGTTGGCCCGCCCTGCCCTCAGATTTTCATGCCCCATACTGAATGCGGACTTATGCCATACGACCCTCCCGGCGGCGGCCGCGCCGGGCTTCGCCTTCCTCAATGTTGTCCCGAATAAGCCTGGAATAATCCCTATGGCGGTAGAATCGAGTATCGGACCGCAAGATGTTAGCGCTTAGCAACGACGTACCCCAAGTCGCGGAATACGATGTGCCGCCAGTACCGCTCACCCTCGAGGGCGCGAGCGTTCTTCACCAGATGTTCCGCCTGCGCTGGGCGCCATGGAAGGCGCTGCGGGAAGCGGACCGCAAAAATATTCTGGACGAAGCGCTCCCGGCGCTGGAAGAAATGGAGCGCAACGAGACGGGACAAAGCGCCATCTACTCGCTGCTGGGGCATAAGGGCGACCTGATGCTGCTGCATTACCGGCCGTCGCTCGACGATTTGAACGCGGTCGAGCTGAAGTTCGCGCGCACGCGCTTGTTCGATTTTCTGGAGTCGGCCACGTCGTACCTCTCGGTCGTGGAGCTCGGTCTGTACGAATCCACGATGAAGATCTACGGCTCGCTCGCCGAGCGCGGAATCCAGCCGTTTTCGGGCGATTGGAACGCGGCGATCGAGGAAGCGCTGCAGCGTCAGAGAGACGCCATGCGTCCGCGTCTCTATCCTCCAATCCCGGAGATGCGGTATCTCTGTTTTTACCCTATGGATCGACGCCGGGGCGAGGACAAGAACTGGTACCGCCTTTCGCTCGCCGAGCGGCAGCGCCAGATGCACGAGCACGGTCTCATCGGCCGCCGCTATGCGGGCGCCGTGAAGCAGATCATTTCCGGATCGATCGGTTTTGACGATTGGGAGTGGGGCGTCGACCTGTTTGCGGACGACCCTCTCGTCTTCAAGAAGCTCATTTACGAAATGCGCTTCGACGAGGTCAGCGCCTTATATGCCGAATTCGGTTCCTTCTTTTTGGGCATCCGTTGCCCGGCGGTCGACATTCCGCGTCTATTATTGAGCGGAGAATTGCCGGGCCCTCTCTAGGTCCGCCGCGGCTCCTGCCGCATCCCCGCCGGCGCGCCGGGCGGCAGCCCGATTACGATACGCGTTTCCGTACTGGGGATTAATCCGGATGGCCTGGTCGAAGTCCGCCATTGCTTCCTTGTAATCGCGCAGCCGCAAATGGGCGTACCCGCGCGCATTGTAAGCCCGCGCGAAATCCGGGCGCAGCCGGATTGCCTCCGTGAGTTCCGCGATTGCCTCTTGCATGGCGTTCGCGGCGATCAACCCGCGAGCGCGCGCTTCATGCGCCGCCGCGCTGTTTCCGGAAACGGCGGGAGCTTGCGGTACCGACGCGTGCGCCGGCTTTGCGGCGGCTGTGACCGCGGCCGGCGCGGCCGCTTCGCGAGAGGCAAAAAGCGCTGGCGTCGCGGCGGGCGTGGAAGCAGTGCGAGAGGACGTTTCGGCGCGCACCGGCGCGATCGCGGCGCGAGGCGCTGTCGCGGCCGGAGTAGGCAAGGCCGAAGCAGGCGACGGCGCGGCGGAGATCGCGCTCCGCGGAGGCCCTGTTGGAGCAGCCCGGGAGATGGAAGAGCGCGGCCCCGCCACGGCAGGCGTCGAGACAGGAACAGCCGGAGATGTTGCGCCCGACGGAGATGTTGCGGCCGACGGAGATGCTGCGCCCGACGGAGATGACGCACCCGACGGAGATGTTGCGCCCGACGGAGATGACGCGGCCGACAGAGATGCTGCGGTCGACGGAGATGCTGCGGTCCGACGGAGATGTTGCACCCGACGGAGATGACGCGGCCGCCAAAGATGTTGCGCCCGACGGAGATGTTGCCGCCGGCGCAGCCATGGCGCCCGGCCCAGCCGCGACGACGGTGGGAGCCGTGGAAAGGCCAGTTTGCGCCGCTTTCCCCGTCCCGATCTCCGCCTCCGTCTTGCTCAGCACCTCGATCGCTTCCGCATAGTTCGGCCGCAACGCGATCGCCTCGCGCAGGTCCGTCCGCGCTTTATCGTACTCGTGCAGCAGATAATAGGCGCTCCCGCGCGCAAACCACGCCTCCGGCATTTTCGGGTCCAGCCGTATCGCTTCCGAGCGATCGCTGAGTCCCTCTTCGTGCCGCCCCAACTGGTGGTACGAGGCCCCGCGCGCGATCCACGTCTCCGCCAAATCCGGACGCATATGCACCGCCGTCTCGCGGTCTTGTAAAGCCTCCTGATGCCGTCCGAGCTGCACATACGCCGAAGCCCGCGCCAGATACAGGTACACGTCGGAAGGCTGCGTCTGCAGCGCCGCCGTGAAGTCATCCACCGCGAGCTTGTATTTCTGTTCCTTCAGGAACGCGGCCCCGCGCAGCGAATACGCCTTGTAACTGTTCGGCTGCAGCTCCAGCGCTTTAGTGAAATCCCCGATCGCCGCGTCGAATTCCCCCAATTGGCCATAGGCGAATCCCCGGTCCAGGTAGGCGTCGGCGTAATCCGGCTTCAAGTTGACGCTCTGGTTGTAATCGTCAATCGCGTCTTGATATCTGCCGAGGGCGGCATAAAGGTTGGCCCGCTGCCGGATCGGTGCAGGATCGTCCAGCCGCAAGCGAATGGCGCGGCTGTATTCCTCGATGGCCTTTTTTGTCTGGCCCATGTCGGCGTAGATCGCCGCGCGCGTCTGGTACAGCGCGGGGTTGTCCACGTTCAATTGAATAGCCCGGTCGTAATCTTGAAGGGCCTGCGCGGGCTGCTTCAACTGCCGTTGGCAATCGCCGCGCAGCAGCCACGCTTCTCCATCGGCGGGCGTCAGGCGGACGGCTTGATCCAGATCGGCGAGCGCGTCCTTGAAATCTCCTTGCGTGTAGCGCACCCGCGCCCGATGAAACCACGATGGCTCATTCTCCGGCGCCAGGGCGACGGCCGCGCTGAAGGCCTTCAATGCCTCGGAGAGTTTTCCCTCCGTTTCGAAGCGAGTTCCATCGCGATAATCTCGCTGGGCCCGCTTGGGATTGTGCTCCGCGAACGCCGCGGCGGCAACGATAAAAACGAGGAGACTCCGCCCCGCAATCGGGTAGAAACAGCGCATTGTGCCCGGAAATCCAGTTTACCGCGTAAACGGCGGCGGCGGCGCGGGAAACACGATGATCGAGAAATGCGAGGCGAGGCGGCCCCAGAAGCTGTCGCGCTCGGAAACGCTCAACCACTTAAACGCCGCGGATTCGCCGAGGTCTGAAAACAGGCCCACGCCTCCTCGGCTGATGCGGTTGTCCGACCACGAGCTCACCAGTTGGCCGTCTATCGACGTCAGAAAGCGGTTCCCCCTGACGCTGACTTTGACGCGATAGTCGGTGTTGCGATCAAGCGCGATCGGCAATGGCGTCTCTACACGGTCACGCTCCCTGCCGTCGATCACGGCATAGCGCACCAGGCCGGTGTTCGGCAGCGGCGTCGACTTGCTCACGGAGCCGACCGTCAGTTTCGTCACGTAATAGTTCTTGAAGTCCGCCGCGCGAAACGCCCAGTCCATGCTTTTCTTTTCAACGCGCCCCACGAACTCCAGCTCGTAGTTCGACAGCGCCGCCGAGTCCGTCCAAACGCGCAGCCTGCCCGGACGCGCGTAGCCCTCGCCGAAGGACCAGCCGGCGGCCTTGCCATCGAGCGGCCCTTCCCATTTCGAAAGACCCGAGGCGAACGTCTCGCGAATCGTTACCGGAGCGCGCTTGATCGCTTGTCCGATTCCGCGCTCGAGCGCGCCGGCCGAAGGCGACGAGGCGCGTTCCCGGGGCGGGCGAGGCGGCGAAGGCGCATCCCCGGATCCGCGCGTGATCGCAAACAGCAGGAACGCGGCCGGGATTGTGACCAGGGCCACGCTCGATGCAATCGACGATGAAGCCGGCGTTGCGGCCGTTTGGACTCCCGTGCGCCGCCGCCCGTTGAAGTCTCCGTCGGCGCCGTAGAGGTCTTCGGCTTCGCGCAGCGCCCGCGCGGAATTCGCGCGATACTTATTGCGATGCTCCGCGCAGCAGAAATTGGAGTCGCGATAGCTATGCAGCAGCCCGATTTTTCCGCGGCAGAAAAGGCAAGTCATACGCGTCCACGCTCTGAGAAGATGCCCCAGTCTAACAGGACCTTTTGCGGAATAGAATGCACTAAGGGATAGATGCCGCACTAATACGAAGGTCCGCGGCGTGGAAATACGGTGCAGGGCTTAGCCGCATTGTCATATGACCTACGAACGTGTTTTTCTTGGGCAGCGCGAGGCGCCGCGAGCCGCGGATCCCTTGTTTCAGCACTTGGTGGATACGTATGCGAGCGAGACCAACAAGGTGGCGGCGGTGTGGAGTTGCTTCACGCCGGACGATATGCCTTGGCGCCCGCGCGCGAAATCCGCTTCGGCCGGAGAAATCATGAAGCATCAGTTGCTCTCCGAGCGCCGCTTCTTTGAGACGATCGGGATCGCAGAGCCGCCGCCGGAGCAGATCCTGCCCCACGCTGCAACCCCCGAAGCATTCATCGCAAAACTCCTCGAGCTGGCCGCCGCCCGATTGCCGTGGATCGCAACCGCCGGCGCGGAAACCTGGATGCAGCGCGTAAAGTTTTTCGACGTCGAGCGCGAAAGGATCTGGATCTTTTGGCGGCGCGTTCTGCACACGGCGCATCATCGCACGCAGTTGACCGTCTATCTCAGATTGTTGGACCGCCCCGTCCCGGCCGTGTACGGTCCCACGGCGGACGCGACGTGGTCCGGCGCCGATCCTACGACGACCGTGGAAGCCGCCCGGCGCCGCTGACTCGCCGGCTACAATTTGCCCAGCAGAACATCCTCTAAAAAAGCCGCCGCGCGCGGGTCCTTGCTTTGCCCCAGCCAGAAGACGGCTTGCTTCCGCACGGCGGGATTGCGGTTGGTGCGCGCGACGCGAATCAGCAGGGGCACGCCCTCGTTATTCGGCATTTGCGTGAGAGCGAAGACGGCCTTCTTCTTCACTTCCGTGTCGGGGTCGTTCTCGACCGCGTTCTGAATCGCCGCCGCGACCTTATCGCCGGCCTTTCGCGCCATCCAGAACAGCGCCTGACCGCGGACGCGGGCGCTTTTGTCGTCGTGCGATGTGCGGATAATCGTGTTCAGCGCCTCGGGATCTTTACTCTGCGTGAGCGCGAAAATTGCCTGCTCGCGGACCTTGTCGCTGGGATCGTCGCGCAGCATGCGGCTGAGAATCTCGAAGCCGCGATGCCCGCGCGCGTTGCCCAACCAGAACGCGGCATCGCGCCGCACGGATTCCGGGGAGCTGGGAGAAGTGAGCTGCTCGAGCGCCTGATCGGCCGCCGCACCGGCATGAAGCGCGATGGCAACCACCGGGCCGTGCCGCAGGTCTTCGCGGGTTGCGAGCGGAACCAGATAGTGAACGCTTTCGGCGGGCTGAACGCCGTTCAACCAGATGAACGGCAGGCCGCCGGCGTCGAGCGCGCACTCCGGCGTGAAGGTGCGCACTTTCCCGATCTTATGGTCCTCGATGCGGTAGAGGACGACGAGTTGGGAGGGTCCTTCGAGCTTCACCGGCGAACCCCCGGTCGCCACGGAACCCTCTATCTGGTTGCGGCCTTCGAGCGAACATCCACAACAATTGCCGTTGGAGCAGCACATTTGCCGATCGCCAGGCACGATGGGGACGGCGTAGCCGATCCACGCGGGCGCGGCTTGAGCGGCCATGATCGCATTCATCGCCGCTTCCAGGCCGCCGCCGGCCTGCCGCGTTTCCAATTTGGCATTGGAGATACGGGGCTGCTGCGCGAGTGCGCAGGCCGTCGCCCCGAAGCCGTAAATGAAGGCTGCAAGCAGAACGCGGGGTTTCATTTGTTCAACAGCTCCATCAGATAATCCGTCGCCTCTTTCGACCTCATCGTCGAAAGGCGCGAAACGGCCTCCTTTCGCAGCGACGGATCGGTTTCCTTGCGCGCAATATCGACAATCGCCGGAGCATTCCCCTGCACGAACAGAGCATTAATAATGGAGCGCTTCACAGTGGGGTCGGATTCCTGCCGGTACAGGGCCGCCAGCGCGTCGCCGGACTTACTGCGGCCCATCACCCCGAGCATGTTGATGGCTTCGGCGCGAAGTTTAGGGTCTTTTTCCGTCTTGGCAATCTCAACCAGCCTGGCGGCGTCGCCGGAGGTCATCAAGCCCCGTAAGATCTCGCGCTTGCCTTCGAACGTGGACTCCGTCCCATAAAGCTCGGCCGCCCCGCCCATCGTTCCGAGATAGCGAATCGCATCGACCCGCAGATCGGGGTTGGTCTCGCGCCGCGCGGCTTGGAGCAGCGCGTCGCGGTCGTGGGCGATCATAAAGCTGCGCAGGATGGCGCGCTTGATGCTGACATCGTTGGAGCTCTTGTAAACATCGCCGAGCAACTGCAGGTTCTCCGGGCTGCTATTGACGCCCAGGTATTCGATGGCCTTCAACTGCACGTCGGGATTCCCGCCGCCCTTCGCAATCTGGGCCAGCAGATCGCGAGCCTTGGGCGAACGGCTCTGGGCCAGCACAAACAACGCGCGCTCCTTCAGCCGCGGCGAGCTGGTTCCTTTCAGGAGCTTTTCGAGTAAAGGAATACTGCGGTCCGGGTCGCTGTTCATCAGGCTGTTGAGAGCCAGCAGCTTGAGATCTTCATCGGACGCATTTTCGGGGGCAACGGGTTGGCCGTTGGCTTGCCGGACCTCTACTTGAAGCGCCTTGGCATCCTCAATCCAGCGGCTCTGCGGATAAGTCTTTTGCAGCTCCGATAATGTCGCGAGCGCCTGATCGCGCTTGCCGAGTTTGTTCTCGGAGTAGGCGCGCCAGTACAAGGCGCCATCGGCGCGATCGGTCTTATCTTCGATCACGCGGTTGAACTCGTCCATGGCGCGGTCATAATCGCGGCGATCGAGATCGGCCATGCCCCGGCGGTAGGACGATTCGTCGTTCGATGGCCGGACGTGTACCCTGACGCGCGAATCCTGTTCGAAGAGCATTCTGGGGCTCACCCGCACGCGCGGAGCGCGCGGCGGCTCGGGGGCCGCGGGCGGCATAGCGGGCGTGGGCGCCGCGGGAGCTTCCGGGGGCGCCGGCGGCGGCTCCTGCGCTTGCGCCACGAGCGGCAAAACGGCCAGCCCGGCAATCAATATGTGAACGATACGCTTCATAAATGTTTTCCTTCTTCTTCCTGCCGGACCTTCGACCCGATCACGCGGATCTTGAAGACCAGCCCGCGATCTTCGATCTCCTGTCTCAATTCGTCCAACTGCGCGGCGTCGATCTCGGACGGGCTGTTGGCGATCTCGAGCAGCATGCGCTCCAGATCGTCCAATACATTGGCGACCATTTTGTCGCCCGTGCTGTTGGCCGTTTGGCGGTAGAGCCGGTTTGAATCGAGCAGGTCTTCCGCCATGCGCTGCTCATCCGAAATATCGACCTTGCCTTTTCCATCCGGAGCGTTGCCGATCTCGGCGAGGACCATTTGGGAACGCTCCAGATGATCGCCGACCGCAACCATTAAAATGCGCTCGCGCACCTGGCCGGAACCAGTCGCAATGGTCTGGGGCGGGCGCGAGATGCGGCCCGCATAAAAAGCCAGCGCAAGCAGCGCGGCGGCGGCCGCCGGTGCCCATGTCCACCAAGGGAACCAGCGAATACGCTTGCGACCACGAACGCGGTGCTCGATTTTCCGCCATACCTCGGCGCCGTAATCCGGTCCGGGATCCGGAACCGGCGCGGACTCGACGGTGTTCAGCGCCGTCTGCAGGCCCCTGTATTGCGCGCGGCACCAGTCGCACGATGCCAGATGAGTCTCCAGCGGGGCCGCATCGGGCGCGTCGCCGTAATACAACAGCACCAAGTCCTCTTCTGAAATATGTTTCTCTTCCATATCGCCGCTATTTCGCTAAGGGGCCGAACCAACCACCGGTTCCAGCCGTTTTCTCAACTTCTGCACGGCCCGGAAAATGCTGTGCTTCGTCGCATTCAGCGAGGTCCCGAGCATTCCTCCGATCTCCTCGATCGAAAAGCCTTCGAAATGGCGCAGCACGAAAGCCGAGCGCTCCAGATCGCTCAGCTCCTTCATGGCCGCGCCGACGCGCTGCTGCACCTCGTTGCTGAAAACGAGCCGGTCCTGCGCCGGGTCCCCCGCCGGCACGGTGTCCAGAACGCTCAGCCCCGTTCCGTTATCGTTCGCGCTGCGTTTCTCCTCGTGACGCTTGCGCGTGCGGATCAGGTCGAGGGCATAGTTGGACGCAATGCGGTACAGCCACGTCGAGAAGCTGGAGCGCGATTCATAACGGCTCAATTGCTTATAGGCCCGCAAAAAGGTCTCCTGCACGACGTCCTCGGCGTCCTGCTCGTTGTTGGTCATACGGTACGCCAGACGGAACACGCTACGGCTGTGCCGCTCGACGAGCACACGAAAGGCGTCGCCGTCGCCGGACTGCGCGCGTACGACCGCGGCGCCGTCGCTTTCATCCATCCAGCCTTTAGACTGAAACACTTTGACGCGGTTAGGAACAATCGTGGGATTGCTTTCGCCGCGGGGATGGATTAGCTTATAGGAAACCCCACGAAGGAGGCTTCCATGGCATCACGCCGGGATTTTTTGATGGCGGGCGCCGCCGCCAGCGCGTTCTCAGTCGCCCGCGTATGGGCGGGCAAAACCAACGGCACGGCTTTCCCTTATAAGGAATTCGACGCCCGCATTGCGCGGCGCGACTTCCGAGGCATGACGAAAGACGTTTTGCCGACGCCCGCCATGGTCGTCGACCTCGACCTGTTCGAGCGAAACGTCAAACAGATGGCGGACCAGACCAAATCTGCCGGCATCAACGTGCGCCCTCACGTGAAGGTCCACAAGAGCGTCGATGTCGGCCGCCGCCAAGTGGCAATGGGCGCTATCGGACTGACTTGCGCCACCATCGCCGAAGCGGAGCTGTTCTCCCGCGCGGGCATCAAGAACGTGCTGTGGACCAAGCAGCCGGTCAGCGTCAACAACATCCAGCGCACCGTGGCGCTTTCGAAAGATGACCCCACATTCATGTTTGTAGTGGATAACCCGCAAGTGGTGGATTGGGTGGAAGACGCCGCGGCCGCCGCGAACGCCAAATTGAGAATCGCCGTCTCCGTCTTTGCCGGCATGGCCCGCCAAGGTATCGAGAACGGCCCGGCCGCCGTGGATCTGGCGCAAAAAGTGGCCGCCTCGAAGCGCATGCAATTCGAGGGTTTCATGGCTTATTCCGGCGGCGCCGCGCACACCCACACCTGGGAGGCGCGGCGCAAGCGCTCCTTTGACGACCTGGCGGGCGTACGCGAAACCGTGGCGCTGGCGCGCAAGTCCGGACTGCCGGTCGAAATCGTCAGCGGCGGCTCGACGGGCACCTACAACATCGATCACCAGAACGGCCTGACCGAGCTCGAAGCCGGTTCCTACGTGTTCATGGACACGGCCTACTTCGCCATCGGCGGCAAGGACGACGACAAGGTCTATAACGATTTCAAAGGCGCACTCACGGTATTGACCACCGTCGATGCCAAGCTCCATCCGCAACATCGTGACAACGGATTACGGCAACAAAGCCATCACTCGTCCCACCGACCAGGTGAAGGGAATGCCGTGGCTGCAAGTCGGCACTCAGGGCGCCGAATACGGAGCTCTACGATGGACGGACGCGGACAAAGACGTGAAGCTCGGCGACCGGGTGGAAATCTATTGCTCGAATCTGGACATGAGCACCAATGCCTTCGACCGCTACTACGTCGCCAGGGGCGACCAGATCGTGGATGTGTGGCCCATCATGGGCCGCACCGGCGCGCCGCAACGGTAAATCACGCCAGCAGTCCCGAGCGTTCCAGCAGCGCGCTGGGGTCGGGATCCCGGCCCATAAAGCTGCGATAGAGTTCCGCGGGATCTTCGCTGTCGCCCTTTGACAGAATATTATGGCGAAAGCGCAGGCCGGTATCGCGGCTGAAAATCCCCCCCTCGCGGAAACGCGTAAAGGCATCCGCGTCCAGGACCTCGGCCCACTTATAAGAGTAGTAACCGGCTCCATACCCGACCGGGCTTGCGAACAGGTGCGTGAAGCTCGCCATCATGTTGTAGCCTTTCGGCAGCTCGGCGGGGGAGAACTGCCGCAGGATCTCGCGCGCATAATCCAACGGATCGCCATCGCGCTCGGGCGAGTAGTCGCGGTGCAGCGCCAGGTCGACAAAGCCGAATCCGAGTTGCCGCATCTGCGCGTTGGCGGCCCGGAAGCGGCGGGCGCGCTTCATTTTCTCGAACAGGTCGCCGGGAACCGCATCGCCGGTCTTATAGTGATGCGCGAAAAGGTCCAGCGCCTCACGCTCCCAACACCAGTTCTCCATGATTTGCGACGGCAGCTCGACAAAATCCCACGCCACGTTCGCCCCGGCCAGCGTGCGGATTTCGACGCGGCTCAGGCAGTGATGCAGCAAATGCCCGAACTCGTGAAAGATCGTCTCGACTTCGCGGTGCGTGAGCAGGGCCGGGCGATCCTCCATCGGCGGAGTCAGATTGCCGCAGATCAAACCCGCATGCGGCTCGAAGCGGTTGCCATAATCGACCCCCGTGATGAAGGCGTCCATCCAGGCCCCGCCGCGCTTGTTTTCGCGCGGGAACCAGTCGGCATAAAAGGCCCCCAGCAGTTCATCGTTCTCGTCGCGAATCTCGTAATATTTTACGGCCGGGTCCCACACGGGAACGCCGGGGCGCTCCAGCACCGAAATACCGTACAACCGGGCGGCGATGGCGAACATCCCGGCAACGACGCTCTCCAGCGGGAAGTAAGGCCGCAGCGCCTCTTCATCGAAATCGTAGAGCGCGGCGCGCTGTTTCTCGGCATAGTAGGCAATGTCCCAGGGCTCCAGTTTGCCCTTGCCCGCAAATTCCGCCAGTTCACGATTCTCCTGCTCAAAACGGGGCTCCGTCTGGCGCTTCAAACCGGCCAGGAACTCCTGCGCGCGGTCGCCTTTGTGCGCCATGCGATCTTCCAGCACAAGGTCGGCGAAATCGGCGAAGCCCAGCAGATTCGCCTTGGCGCGGCGAAGCCGCAGAATTTCCGAAAGAATCCGGCGATTGTCGCGATCCCCCTCTGTGGCGCGATTGACGTACGCGCGCCATACCCGCTCGCGAATCGCGCCGTCGTCGAGGTACGTCATAAGCGCCAGATAGCTCGGCTGTTGAAGAGTAAAACGCCAGCCTTCCACGCCCTTCGATCTGGCGCTCTCGCGCGCCGCCGCCCGGGCGCTCTCCGGCAAACCGGCGAGCTGCGATTCGTCGCCGAGGATCAGCTCGAATGCATTGGTCGAGTCGAGCACATTCTCGGCGAAGCGCGTCGTAAGCTTGGCCAGCTCGACGTCCATCTCCGAT
This sequence comes from Bryobacterales bacterium, assembly GCA_963795935.1. Classification (GTDB taxonomy): domain Bacteria; phylum Acidobacteriota; class Terriglobia; order Bryobacterales; family Bryobacteraceae; genus JAICMB01. The sequence continues at coordinate 13,095 of CAWCJO010000002.1, forward strand.
AGACGCGCCTTGCCCTCGGGGTCGAGCTCGGCGCCGTGCCGGCGGAAGTGATCGAGGGTCTTCTTCAGAAATCTTTGACGCGTGCCCGCGAGAGCCTTGGCCTCGTCCGTCGCGGCATAAGCCTGAATGGCGCGCCATAGCCCGGCATTCAACGGAATAGAGGAATAAAACGCGCTGACATCGGGCTGGACTTTGTTATACGCCGCGCGCAGCTCGGGCGTCGTTGCGACCGACTCGAGGTGGCGAACGATGCCCATGGCGTATTCAGTGCCCTCGGTGATCGAGTCGTACTCCATCATGGTGCTCACGAATGTGCGCGGTTCGGGATCCGCGACGATGCGCTCGATGTGCTCGCGCGCCTGCCGCAGAAGCTCCTGCACCGCCGGTTCGACATGCTCGGAGCGAATTTTGTCGAACGGAATTCTGAATTCCACGTCAACAAGCGGGTTGGCTGCGGTGGCGACTGGCATTTTGCTCGTATTTACTAGCGTAACGCAGGGCCGGGGTGACCCGAGCGGTATTAATTCACGCCAAGCCGCCATAACCTCAACGCCCCGGCGTGGCGACTTTGCCCCCATGACGCGCGGATCATATCCAGCGCCTCCTCGCGCGTGTGGATGCGGCCTTCGAGCTGCGCATCCTCGGCGGCCTCCAGCATTTTGCCGAACTGCGGCCCGGGCGCGTATCCGGCGTCGATCAGATCGCGGCCGGTCAGCAGCCGCGGCGGACGGATCTCCTCCGGGGGCGATTCCTCGAAGCGTTGCTTCATGAATTCGTAATTCCCCAGAAGGCCGTTGCTGCCCAGGCAATCGATGCGGTGCAATGCCAGGTGCTCCTCGAATTTCGGCAGACGCAGAAAGCGCTTGACGGTGCTCTCTCGCATGCGCCGCACCTCGGCGAAACGCATGTGATTCGCGATCAGCTCGATCACTCGGTCGATTTCCTCATTCGAGAATTTCAGCCGCTTCAAAATGTCGCAGGCGATCTTCTCGCCTACCTCCACATGGCCGTCGAAGCGGATGCGATCGGCCACCCGGAAGGTCGGCGGTTTGCCGATATCGTGCAGCAGGACGCCGAGCGCCAGCGTTGTCGAAGGATGCTCCGGCAGCAGATCCAGCATCGTCATGGTGTGCGTCCAGACGTCGCCTTCGGGATGAAATTCGGGCGGCTGTTGGACCCCCTTCATGGCCGCCACCTCCGGCAGAATTTCGAGCAGCAGTCCAGACTGGTCGAGCAGCTCGAAGCCGCGCCGCGGGCGCCCTTCGGTCAGAATGCGGACGATCTCGTCCCGGACGCGTTCGGCCGAAACGCGGCGGATGCTGGAGCGCAGCTTCTGAATCGCGGCCATGGTCGCCGGCTCGATCTCGAACCCCAAGCGCGCGGCGAAACGGACGGCGCGCAGCATCCGCAGATGGTCCTCCCGGAAGCGCAGTTCCGGGTCTCCGATCGCGCGGATCGCGCCGTTGCGCAAATCCTCCACCCCGCCCACATAATCGACCACCGGCGGCGGCTCTACGTCCACCAGGCTGGGATCGAGCAGCAGCGCGTTGATCGTGAAATCGCGCCGCAGCGCGTCTTCGCGAGGGTCCTTTTCAAACACCACGGCCTCGGGATGGCGCCCGTCCCGATAAGCGCGGTCGCTGCGGAAGGTCGCGACCTCGACGCCATCGACCAGCACGACGCCGAATTGCGCTCCCACCAGTTCCGCCCGCGGAAACAGCTCGATCACGCGCGAAGGGATCGCGTCGGTTGCGATGTCGTAATCGGCCGGCGCGCGTCCGAGCAGCACGTCGCGCACGCAGCCGCCCACCAGCCAAGCCTGGAACCCGTTCTCGCGTAGCGTTTTAGCGATCGACAGCGCCCGCGCGCGCGGTGAAGTGGTGCGTGACATGCTCGTATCAGGTGGTCGTCGCCACGACCGTCTCTTCGTCCTTTATCAGCTTCTGGCGCGCCGCCTCAATTGTATTATCCAACCCGGCCTCGTCGGCATTCTACACCGGTGGCATCGCCGAGACCGCCATCGGGCCGGCCGCGCCCTGGTTCGTGCTGGCCTCATGCCGTTCCGTTTCACCGCGCGCAGCGAATCGCGACAGCACCAGCCGCATGCAGGCATTTCCAGCCGCCGGCGGAGACCCGCTGATGCTTTGCCGCCGCTGCTTTATCAAGTGGAGCCGCGACCAGAAAGCATTGTTTGTTGCGTTTCAAGCGGCAAACGTCGCGAGTCCCGGAGAGACCATCGTGCTCCTCATTGCCGCGGGACAAGCTTTCCCAAAAATCCCCTCCGGCGGATTAACTCTCGAGAACGCGCGGATTCTGCCTGGCGCGAAAGTGATCGCGGTGACAGTAGTTTTCCCCGGAATCCACGCATCGCAGTACACCTACGTCAACTCCGTTGCGCACCGCAACCTGTATCGCCTGACGCTGCCTCGTTAGCCGCTTTTGACCACTCAATTTTTCATCCGAACATGTCAGCGCGATCGTCAACAGCGTCGCGTCGGTTGCGATATCGTAATCGGCCCGCAGGGCGTCGAAGCAGCAGATCGCGCACGCAACCGCCCGTCATCCAAGCCTGGAACCCATTCTCTCCTAACGTTTTAGCGATCGCCGCGCCGTGAAGTGGTGCGCGACATGGCGGTAATCGTAGAATGGACGTTAGCGGGCCGTTACTCGCTAAAATGGCATCCGAAATCTCCCGGTCCTTCCCGGCCACGAAAGTGGTCGTCGCCACAACCGTCGCGTTGTCCTTCATCAGCTTCTGGCGCGGAGCCTCCATCGTATTATCCGACCTGGCCTCGTCCGCATTCTACGCCGGCGGCATCGCCGAAACCGCCATCGGCCCGGCCGCGCCCTGGTTCGTGCTGGGCGTCATGCTGTTCAGTTTCGCCGTGCGCAGCGTGTACATGGAAAGCTGCAGCATGTTCGTGCGCGGCGGCGTGTACATCGTCGTCAAGGACAGCATGGGGCCGTTCATGGCCCGTCTCTCCGTATCGGCGCTGGTGTTCGACTACATCCTGACCGGTCCCATCAGCGTCGTCACCGCCGGGCAGTATGTCGGCCGCCTGCTGAACGAGATCGCCCGCATGCTGCACGAGCCCTACGCCACCAATCCCAACTATTTTGCCGCCGTTTTCGGCGTCGTCATAACGGTGTATTTCTGGTGGGCCAATACCAAAGGAATGCACGAATCGAGCGGCAAGGCCCTGCGCATCATGCAGATCACGACCGTCATGGTCGTCATGTTTCTGATCTGGTGTCCGCTGACCATTCTACTGCGCGGCTACGCCATCATCCCGCCCGCGCCGCTTCCCCGTAACCTGCAATTCGGCTCCACCGCGCTGGGGTGGTTTAAAGGAACCATTTGGCCGAGCATCCCAATCATTGCCATGACCATCGCGTTCGGTCACGCCCTGCTGTCGATGAGCGGCTTCGAAACGCTGGCCCAGGTTTACCGCGAAATCGCGTACCCCAAGATGAAGAACCTGCGGCTCACGGCCAACATCGTCTGCTGGTACGCGGTCATCTGCACGGGCGTCATCACGATCTTCGCGGCCATGATCATCTCGCCGGACAAGATGAAGGAGTACAGCGACGACCTGCTGGGCGGATTGACGATGCATTTGGCGGGACCGCCGCTGCTCCGCCTTCTTTTCCATGTGTTTGTCGTCATCGTCGGCGTCCTGATCCTTTCGGGCGCCGTGAACACCGCCATCATCGGCGCCAACGGCGTGCTGAACCGCGTGGCCGAAGACGGCGTGCTGCTGGACTGGTTTCGCAAACCGCATAAGCGGTTTGGAACCACGTACCGCATTATCAATGTCGTCGCGTTGTTGCAGATAGTCACCATCGCGTTGAGCCGCGGGGACGTTTATCTGCTGGGCGAAGCCTACGCCTTCGGCGTGGTCTGGAGCTTTTTCCTGAAATCGGCCGGCGTGCTGGCGCTCCGCTATCAGCGCCACGATCAGGAGTACAAGTTCCCGTTCAATATTCGCATCGCGGGCGTGGAACTCCCCATCGGCCTCGCCGTGACGACACTGATTCTCGGCATGGTCGCCGTCGCGAACCTGTTTTCCAAAGAGTACGCCACCATCTACGGCGTGGGTTTCACCGTCGTGCTGTTCGTCATGTTTACGGTCTCGGAGCGCGTCAACGCCCGCAAGCGCGCCGCGCAGCATCTCGAAAAGAAGCCCTTCGAGGAATTCAACCTCGATCACCAGCCCCAGATCGATACCAAGAGCCTGCATGCGCGCCCCGGGTGCGTGCTGGTGGCGGTCCGCGATTATCATCAGATGGACCACCTCAAGAAAGTCCTGGAGAAGACCAACATGCGGCGGCACGACATCGTCGTGATGACCGTCCGCACCATCTCGACCGGCGCCGGAGAATACGATCTATCGGACGACCAGATCTTCAGCGATTACGAAAAGGAGCTGTTCAGCCACGTGGTGGAGCTGGCGGAGAAGGAAGGCAAGCCCGTCGAATTGCTGGTAATCCCGGCGGTGAATCCCTTCGATGCCTTGGTGCAGGGGGCGGCGAAGCTGAAGGCCTCGCGGCTGGCGACGGGCGTTTCCGAGAAGATGACGTCGGAGGACCTGGCGCGTCAGATCGGGCTGGCATGGGAACAGCTTCCCGAGCCGCGCCATCCCTTTTCACTCGAAGTGATCCGGCCGGACCGCGCCTCCGTGTATGTCAACCTCGGACCGCATCCGCCGCGGCTGTGGCCGGAGGATGTCGACCGGCTGCACGATATCTGGCTCAAGCTGAGCGAATCCGTCGGCTCGAAGCTGCATCACCGCGACGTGGTGGGAATCGCGCTGCGCCGCCTTGAAGAAGAGTTGACGGAGCGGGGAGCGGTCCGGGACGAGATCCTGGAGGAGTTGCAGAAGGAAATGCGCCGCAGCTGAAGCCGTTACGCCTTCTTGGCCCGGGCGCGGGTTTTTTTTGCGGCGCCGAGAGGCGCGGCCGTGACCGATTCGGGTTTCTCGGGTTCGGGCGCCGCAGCCTCTGCGTCCGCTTCCGGCGGCCCTGCTACGGCCTCCGCGGCGGCTTCCCCGGGCGCCACGCTCGCCAGCACCTCCCGGAAGAGCTCCTGCTTTTTCAATTCCTTTTTTGAAGGCGGCGCCTGCTCATGCCTGTAGTCGTGGTCGTGGTAGCAGGTACGGCAGCGCACCTTGGCGGCTTCGCGGTTGATGATCGAAACTATGGAATGATTGGTAACCCTGCGGCACTTGATGCAGTGATCGTCGATAACATCGCCTAATCGCGGTTCGGACATTAAGCAACTCCGGACTCGTTCGAAGTGTACCATCAAAACATGCGGCGGACGTGGGCGCTGGCGATCGGCGTGGCGCTCCTGGCCGCCCTCGGCGCGGCGTCCTATGGATGGTATTGGGAGCGGCATCGCGCCGCGCCGCCGCCCGATCGCGCGGCCTGCGCGCGGCCGCGCCCCAGCCTGTCGAAATCGCGTTGCCCGGGACGGTGCGGGCGCGCCGCACGGTGGACGTGGCCGCCCCGCTCGATGGAACCCTGGACCAATATCTCGTGGATGTGGGAGAGCAAGTGTTCGAGGGCGAGGTGCTGGCGCGGATCAAAAGCCCGGCGGCGGACGCGGCCGCGGAGAACGCGCGGGTCGATGCGGAGCGGGCCCAGGCCCGCGTGACGGAGCTCGAAGCGCAGCTCGGCGTGGCGCGGCTTGAGGCGTCGCGAGCGCATTCCGACGCCGCGCGGGCGAAGGCCGCTATTGAGACGACGCGCAAAAATTTCGAGCGGCAGCAGTTGCTGATGCAGGCCGGCGCGACGCCGCGGCTGGATTTCGAAAAAGCGCGGCAGGATTATAAGGACGCCAATTCGCAGTCCGGTGAATTCGACTTCACGGCGGAAAAAGCCGACGAGCGGATTACGGAGCTGACGAAACAGATCGCGGATGCCAAGGCGGCGGTAAGCGCCAAGGGCGGAGATTTGGACGCGGCCGAAGCTCGAATGAGCGCGGGCGAAGTGCGGTCGCCGGTCGATGGCGTGGTCGTGGCGCGGCGCGGAAAACCCGGCGACTCCGTGGATCGCGGCGTCAAGGATCTGATCGAGATCGCCGTCGATCTGAGCGCGCTCGAAGTGGTGTTGCAGGCCGACCCGAAGACGGCTCGACGCTTACGCCAGGGCCAGGCGGCGCAGATCGAGATCGCGGAGGCGCCGGCGGCAATCCCTGGAACGGTCCAGGAGATCGCGGGCGGCCGGGTGATCGTGGATTTCACGAATCCTTCGGTGGCGATCAAGCCCGGGTTGGCCGCAGTGGTAAAAATCAAGGTGAATGCAATTTCTTAAGAACAGCCTCATCGCGCTGATTACGGAAACATCGACGAATCTGCCGCCGGACGTGCGCGCGGCCATGGGCATGGCGTTAGAGAACGAGGCGGCGGGAACGCAGGCCTCGCAGGCTCTGGGCGTAATTGCGTCGAATATCGACATGGCGCAAGAGGATGAAGCTCCCATTTGCCAGGACACCGGGATGCCCACGTTCGTCGTCCATACGCCCGTGGGCGTGAACCAGATCGCGATCAAGAAAGCGATCCGCGAGGCGGTCGCGGAGGCGACGCGGCGCGGCAAGCTGCGTCCCAATTCGGTCGATTCGCTGACCGGACACAACAGCGGCGACAATCTCGGCGCGGAGACGCCGGTGATGCACTTCGAGCAATGGGAAGAGGACGAGATCGAAGTGAAGCTGATCCTGAAAGGCGGAGGCTGCGAGAACAAAAATATTCAGTATTCCGTTCCCTGCGAGCTGGAGCATCTGGGACGCGCCGACCGCAATCTGGAGGGCGTCCGCAAATGCATTCTGCACGCAGTGTGGCAGGCGCAAGGGCAGGGATGCGCTCCGGGCGCCCTGGGCGTTTGCATCGGCAGCGACCGCGCCCATGGATACGAGCTGGCGAAGGGACAGCTTTTCCGCGCGCTGGACGATGTCAATCCCGTGCCGGAGCTGGCGGCGCTTGAAGAAGAGATCATGCGCGAGGCGAACCAAATCGGCGTGGGCGCCATGGGATTCGGCGGCCGCGTTTCCCTCATCGGATGCAAGATTACGGCGGCCAACCGCCTGCCTGCCAGCTTCTTCGTCTCGGTGGCGTACGATTGCTGGGCGTTCCGGCGTCTGGGCGTAATGCTGGACGCGCACAGCGGCGCCATCACGCGCTGGTTGTATCGCGACCCGAACCGCAACGTGGAACGAATGGCGCAGGCGGCGGGATTTCCCCTCAGCGGACGCGAGGTGGTCTTGACGGCTCCGCTGACCGAAGAGACGGTACGCGCGCTCAAGGTGGGCGACGTAGTGCTGATTTCGGGCGAAGTATACACCGGCCGCGACCAGGTGCACGCCTACCTGATGAAGCACGATCCGCCGGTCGATCTTCGCGGAGCGGTCCTGTACCATTGCGGTCCGGTGATGCTGCGAGAGGGCGGGGAATGGAAGGTCAAGGCCGCCGGGCCGACCACCAGCATCCGCGAAGAGCCGTATGAAGCGACGGTGATCGAGCGCTATGGAGTGCGCGCCGTCGTCGGCAAAGGCGGCATGGGCCCAAAGACGCTGGCCGCGCTGGCCGAAGTACGGGGCAGTGTATTTGAACGGCATCGGCGGCGCCGCGCAATATTATGCCCGGACCGTGGAGAAGGTGCTCGGCGTGCACCTGATGGAGTTTGGCATCCCCGAAGCGATGTGGCATTTGCGCGTCAAAGAATTTCGCCGCCATCGTCACCATGGACGCGCACGGCAATAGCCTGCACGCCGATGTGGAGCGCGAGACCGGCTCGTCGCTAGCGGCTTTACGGCGCGATTGATTACGCACAGAAAACGTGAGCGGCCATACGCGGTGTGGACGCCTGGCTCTCTGTCGCAATAGACGGAGGCGAGCCAATGGAAGCCGGACGCCGGCAGCGCGGGGGCAGATACGTCTCGGGAGCGCACGGGCGCTTCACGAATCCAGATGAGCTCTTCACAAATGCCGCCGGGCGGAATGCGAAGATGGTAAGGAACGGGCAAACCAGCTTCAGCACGATACTTACTCGTGTCTTAGGTGTGTCTATAAGGACATTGCCTTGTTCGGCGGCGCTGCCGTTGGGGGCGGCGTCGGTGGGCTGGGAGAAATGATCGCGTGCGCGGCGGAATCGGTCAAGGTGGCGGCGGCGGCGATGGTGGGCTTAGCAGTGCGGCGCGCAAAAAGTTAGGTAATCTGGCGAGCAGAGCAGGGGAGAAGGTGCGCGATCTAATTCGCAGTCGAGGTGGTACGGGATCAAACGTGAACCAAGCTGGCCAGTGGGCCGACAAGACTCTCGAAGAAACTGCCCACGCCGCAGCCAATGGAGACCTGACCGCCGAGACTGCCATCAAAATAGTTAAGCAAGCGGGGCGGCTTGGTCAACAGCATTAAACTGTAGGAACAACGCTATGACGACTACAAAAAATGGGGTAGCTGAGGCGCTCACCCCCATGCTTTCTGCTTTCCACTCGATCGGCGACGCGTCTCTCCAGGGTGTTTGGCAGTTCTACAGCGACGGCTCTCTGGACAAAGTAGTCCTCGATTTTGGCGCAGTCTCCCTCATTATCGTGGCCGATGAGAACGATGATTCCATCGACTTTACGGTTACAAACAGGTGTGACGTCCGCGGTGCCGGCACCGTCGATGGACGCCATCGGGAGCCTTGGAGCGGCCTTATTGGGAAGCCGTTCGGTTGGGGATGGATAATCGTAAACCAGCAGGGTTACTGCGATGGATTGCTTCTGAGCTTTGCAGGCATCGTCCCACAATTATTGCTGAATGTGATCGCATCCTCCATTAAAGTCAGTGCCATTTCGACAAGTGCCTAGTTCTCCTGCAACGATGCGACGCCCATTCGCTACGGCATGAGACTGGACGCCGAGAGCGGGGCGATCACGAATTGGTTGTATCGCGATCCAAATAGGAAGGTAGAGCGGATGGCGCAGGCGGCGGAATTTCCCTTGAGCGAGCGAAGCGCGACTCGCCGCTCGATCTTCGCGGAGCCGTCCTGTACCATTGCGGTCCGGTGATGCTGCGCCAGGGCGGGGAATCGAAGGTCAAAGCCGCCGGTCCGGCCACCGGCATTCGCGAGGAGCCGTATGGGGCGACCGTGATCGAGCGCTATGAACGGGATCGGCGGGGCGGCGCAATATTACGCGCACGGTGGAGAAGGTGCTCGGAGCGCACTTGATGGACTTTGGCATCCCCGAGGCCATGTGGCACTTGCGCGTAAAGAATTTCGCCGCGATCGTAACCAGGGACGCGCACGGCAATAGCCTGCACGCCGATGTAGAGTGCGAAACCGGCGCCTCGCTGGCCGCTCTGACGAAGGGCGAATGAGCCCACAGTACGCTGGCAAAACCGTAGCTGAGATTCTGAGAGGGAAAAAAGGGAGCATCAAGAACGCACGATTACCTCAAGGGTCACCGGCGTGGGACAGCATTCTGGGCAAGATGTGGGAAGACATTGAGCAGGCCGCCAGATCCGGCCGGCCCGGTTATGACACGATAAGAAAGCTCCTCACCGACGCGAGATTCAACAAATGAGCACGACGACCACCTGTGATTTATTCAGTTTTCTGGGGCATTTGAAAAATGCCCACATCCATTATCGTCTCTCCGACCCAACCGAGTGCGCGATCATGATCGAAATTTCGGTGCCCGGCGAGCGCTGGGAAGTTGAGTTCCATGAGGACGGACGCATCAGTGTTGAGGTGTTCACTAGTTCAGAGGGTGTCCAGGGCGCCGAGCTACTGGAGGATCTCTTCCAACGCTTTAGCGATTGACCATGCGAACGGCAAGAACAAAGGACTGAATTGGGCAAATGAGCCCCCAACAAGTCATCGCGCATTATCGCATCACCGCTAAGCTGGGCGAGGGCGGCATGGGGGCGGTGTATCGCGCGACCGATACCAAGCTCAACCGCGAGGTCGCGATCAAAGTGATCCCGGATTCCTTCGCGGCCGATCCCGATCGCATGGCGCGCTTCGAACGGGAAGCGCAGGTGCTGGCGTCGCTGAATCATCCCAATATCGCGTCGATCTATGGCGTCGAAGATCGCGCGCTGGTGATGGAGCTGGTCGAAGGCGAAACGCTTCACGGGCCGCTAACGGTCGAGCAAGCGTTGCCGATCATCCAGCAGCTCATCGACGCGCTCGAATATGCGCACGACAAAGGCATCGTGCATCGCGACTTCAAGCCGGCCAACATCAAGATCACGCCGGAAGGACGCGTCAAGGTGCTCGACTTCGGGCTCGCCAAAGCGCTGTCAAACGACGCCCCCGCGCGCGATCCCACGGATTCGCCGACCATCACGATGCGCGCCACGCAAGCGGGCGTGATCATGGGCACCGCCGCCTATATGTCGCCGGAGCAGGCGCGCGGGCGCAGCGTCGACCGGCGCGCCGATATCTGGGCTTTCGGCGTGGTGGTTTATGAAATGCTCACCGGCAGGCCGCTGTTCCGCGGCGAAACGGTGAGCGACACGCTGGCCGCGGTGCTCACGCGCGAGCCTGATTTCAGCGGGGCGCCGGCGCGCTTCGAGCGACTGCTGCGCCTGTGTCTTGTCCGCGACTCGCGACAACGCCTGAGCCATATTAGTGGAGCGCGTTTACTGCTCGAGGAACTGGAGCCGCAGTACGCGCGTTCGCCGCGGTGGCCTTGGACCATCGCTGCTGTTGCTCGCTATCGCGCTTGTGATCGCGGGCGTACTGCTCTACCGCGCCACGCGCCAAGCGCCGCTGCGCCCGCTCATGCGTCTAAATGTCGATCTGGCTCCAGACACGCCGCTCGCCCGAGTCCACAACGACGGCATGCTCGCGCTCTCGCCCGATGGGACGCGCCTGGCTCTGACGTTCCACGGCGCCGACGGCAAGGTGCGGTTGGGTATGCGCGTGTTGGATCAGAGCCAGCTCACGCCTCTTGCTGGCACCGAGGGCGCCGACAACCCTTTCTTCTCTCCCGACGGGCAATGGATCGGGTTCTTCGCCGATGGCAAGCTTAAGAAGATCTCAGTAAGCGGCGACGCGGCGGTCGCGGTGTGCGATGTGGTCGGCGGACGCGGGGGAAGCTGGGGCGACGACGGCAACATCATCGTGGGGCAGGTAGGCCGAACCCTTTCGCGCGTTTCCTCCGCCGGAGGAACACCGGTTCCCGTCACTAGGCTCAACCCGGGCGAGGCCACGCAGCGCTGGCCCCAGGTGCTGCCGGGCAGCCAGGCCGTCCTGTTCACGGCGCATGATCGTCAACGAAACTTCGACGACGCCAACATCGATGTTGTCTCGCTGAAGACGGGTGAGCGAAAGACGGTTCTCCACGGAGGCTTCTTCGCCCGCTACGTAGGCCACGTCCAGCGGGGCCGGATACTTGATCTACATGCATCAGAGCACGCTTTTTGCCGCGCCCTTCAATCTCAGACGCCTCGCTTTGACGGGCGCTTCGGCGCCTATTATGGAGGATGTCGGAGCCGGCATTGACTCCGGAATCGGAGATTTTGCTTTCGCCCAAACCGGGACCTTCATCTACCTCGTTGGACGCGCGAAGTAGGCCTCTCCGATTCTGTGGCTGGACAGTTCGGGCAAGACCGAGCTATTGCATGCGCCGCCCGGCGCTATGATAAGCCTCGCTTTTCGCCCGATGGAAAGCGGCTGGCATTTAGCGCCTCCAGCGTCCAGGGATCGGACATCTGGGTGCAGGACCTGGATCGCGGCGCCGCTTCCCGGCTGACCTTTCTGTCTGGACTTAACGAAAGCCCGGTTTGGACTCCCGACGGCAAAAACATCGTCTTCGCGTCCTCAAACCAGAACCGCCCCGGTATTTATTGGGTCCGATCCGACGGTTCAGGCGAGGCTCAGCGGCTCACTGATGGGAAGCTTGCAAGGTTACCGAACTCATTCTCGCCCGACGGCAAACGGCTGGCCTTCTTTGCCTTCAATTCAAGCGGCAACTGGGATATCTTCACGGCGGCCGTGGAAGGCGATCGGGACCATCCCCGGCTCGGCAAGCCGGAACTATTCCTAGGCGCGCCATTTAACGAGGTCCTCCCGGCGTTCTCACCCGACGGGCGCTGGTTGGCGTACGCGTCGAATGAATCGGGGACCATGGAAGTGTATGTGCGGCCGTTCCCGGGGCCGGGTGGCCGTTGGCAGATTTCGACCGAGGGCGGCACGCACCCCGTCTGGTCGCATAACGGGCGGGAATTGTTTTTCCTCAATCTGGACGGACGAATCACAGTCGCCGACTATGCGGCGACAGGCGGCGCCTTTGCCGCAGGCTCGCCCCGCGTGTGGTCGCAAACTCGCGTGCGCTCGTACGATCTGGCGCCCGACGGCAAGGGCTTTGCGATACTTCCGATCGGCAACGCCAGCGATGACAAGCCGCTCACGCAACTGACCATTCTGCTCAACTTCTTCGACGAGCTCCAGCGGCGCGTGCCGCCGGGAGTCAAATGAGCCCACGGCAAACTATCACGCACTATCGCATCGCCGCCAAGCTCGGCGAGGGCAGCATGGGCGCGGTGTTTCGCGCGACCGACACCAAGCTCAACCGCGAGGTCGCCATCAAAGTGATCCCGGACTCCTTCGCGGCCGATCCCGGCCGCATGGTCCGCTTCAAGCGCGAAGCGCAAGCGCCGGCCTCCCTGAATCGTCCAATATCGCTGCGATTTATGGGTCGAAAATCGCGCGCTGGCCATGGATCTGGTCGAAGGTGAAACGCGGGTGGCCCCACCCGCCGCACTGCCCTTCGATGCTGGCGTATCCGGGTTTGAACTCAATCGGCACGATCACGCCCCCAGGTCGAAAATTATGTCCCCGATCATACTTCTTCCAACCGTAAGACGCTACGTAGCTTAAGCCGTCCGAAACGCCCCGCCGGCAACCCCCCGCAACCCCCGCCCGCAGGGGCAAATCCGCCCCCGGCTGATAGAATGAGGGGTGTCAGGCTCCGGGCTTCGTGCAACGGGCGGCTGTAAACCCCGCCAGGTCCGGAAGGAAGCAACGGTAGCGGTTTAGCTCGTGTGCCGCGGATCACCCGGGGTCTGGCTTAGCTCTCATATCCCCTTTCATGTATCAAGTCATCGCGAGAAAATACCGGCCGCAATCGTTCGCGGATCTCCTCGGCCAGGAACATGTCCGCACCACCCTCGAGAACGCCATCTCGCAACGCCGTATCGCCCACGGCTATATCTTCTCCGGCCAGCGCGGCACCGGCAAAACCACCGTCGCCCGCATCCTCGCCCGCTGCCTCAACTGCATCGAAGGACCCACCGGGCGCCCCTGCGGCGAGTGCGCCAGTTGCCGCGAAGTGACCGCCGGAAATTCCCCCGACGTCATCGAGATCGACGCCGCTTCCAATCGCGGCATCAACGAAATGCGCGAGCTGCGCGAAAACGTGCGCTACCGCCCGGCCCGCGACCGCTACAAGGTCTTCATCGTCGACGAAGCCCACCAGATCACCAGCGAAGCCTTCAACGCGCTTCTGAAAACGCTCGAAGAGCCGCCCGAGTGGGCCGTCTTTATCCTCTGCACCACCGAAGCGCACAAGATCCCCACCACCATCGCCTCGCGCTGCCAACCCAGGAACAGGAGCGCCTCGCCGCCATCGCCGCCTCCTTTTCCGAAGAGGACCTCACCGCTACCTCCAGATCACGCTCGATGCCTTTAGAGATCTACAGTTCCCCAACACTTCCATTTTCACGTTCTCGGACCATAACCGATGCGATCTGGCGGCCGATCATGTGAAAGTGGGACACCGATTACAGCACGGCAATCGTCGCGCGACCGGGCTGCGTCTGGTAATTGCCTATATAAACGAACAACGACGCGCGTTCCCGCTCGCTGTACCAGGCGGAATCTGGATATTCGCCTGAACCGCTCCCGCGATCAATCCCGGAGCTTGCCCGATGAACAACACCGGAGCGTTCGCGCCATCGATCGACGCGCTCACGCCCAGAACCGGCATCGGGAAAGGAGGCCGCAGCGGCCCCAATGTTCCGTCGCCGATCGGCGGCATCATCGCGCCCACTCCGGTCATGTATACCGCGACCACGGACCCGGGCGGCGCGGGTTCCCGGCGCGCCCCTGCTATAAGCCGTTTCGAGGCGAATTCCGTTACTGAACGGCGATCGTGCAACCAAACAACTGCGTCTGGTAATTTCCTATGGAAACGACCAGGGACGCGTTCCCGCTCGGCGTGCCGGGCGGAATCTGGATATTTACCTGAACTACTCCCGCGATCGATCCGGGAGCCTGCCCTATGAATTGCACGGGAGCGTTGACGCCGTTCACCTGAGCACTCACGCCCAGAACCGGCATCGGGAAAGGAGGCTGGAGCGGGCCTGTGGCGCCATCTGCAATTGGAGGCATCATGGCGCCCGCCCCCGTCATGTACACCGCAATCACGGAGCCGGCCGGGGCCGCGCTCGCGCTCGAGTTGACGGTTCCGTCCTGATTGATCGCCGCTACTTGACCGGACCCGCTGCCATTGGCCGAGAATAGTCCGGGGAAGGCCGGCCATACCGGCATCACATAGCCGCGTACTCCTTCCAGATTTATAGCCGTGCTGGGAGCAGTTACCTCGAAGGGAACAACGGCGTTGATCTGCTTTGAGTCGGCGTACAGAATAGGAGCTGCGCGGCCGTCGAAGGTCAATTTGGGATTCGCTGGGAAGTTTTGGCCGAACAGCGAGACGATCTCGCCTGGAGCAACCGGCGCTTGTGGGAACTCATAGAAGCTGGCGGCGTTTGTTACCGCGAGGAGCTGCGCGGCCGGGGCGGCCGTGGTAAGGTCGAACTTCGCCGCATAGCCGGAGTCAAAGCCGCCGGGGTAGAGCGGTTGGTAGGCGCCGGGCGTAGTTAGAAACGCGAGCCTCTGGGTATTGCCTGTAAAATACAGGCCGCCGTTTCCGTCCAGCAATACGCCGTTCACAAAGCTATTAAACGGAGCGGAGGCCAGCAAGTCGGAGCCGTCCGCGCTGAGAGACCATTACGGTCGACGGGGCGAAAACCGTCGTACGGCGCTTCAAGGATTAGCGCGAAATAAGGTCTGCCCTGAGCGTCGACTGCCACGCCTTCGATGGCAAGGCTGATTTCGTAGGGATTGCTGCCTCGATTATTCCCCACGTAGGTGCCGTACAGCAAATCGCCCGAGGAGGAAAGCTTTATGGCGAACCCTCGCTGGCAAATTCGCATGCCAAGCTCCGGACCTTGCGGTTGAATTGCGTTGGGCGTGGTCGGGACTTTGTCCGATTCCGCCCGGCCCACGATCCAGACTGAATCGTTCGCATCTACAGCGACTCCCGCGGCGTTGTCGTTATAGCCCGGCAGAGTGGTGTACCGTCGGCCCGCCGCCAAAGCTCATCGAGACCAGCGCATGCGCGCCGCTGGCATCCAGCTTCCGGATCATGGCCGCGGCTTCCGGACTGACAAGTGATTCCGGCCGGCTGGCCGCATGGCGTCGCGCCTACGATCCACGCCTGTCCTTTGCTGTCCACGGCAAGGGCCGCGCCCCCACCCAGCACGTCCACATATGTCGCATACTGTAGCGAGCCCGCGGCGTTCAGTTTCGCCGCAAAGGCCTGTCCTCCAGACGTCATATAGGCCCCGGCGGTCGTTTGCAGCGTCGGGTCGGCAGGACCCGCTATATACACCGCCCCCGCAGAGTCCACGGCGATACTGGTCGCCGCAGCCCCTGCGATTTGCGTCGAGTAGAAAGTTTGCTGAGCGTCCGGGCTTAGCTTCATAACCGTGCTCATGGCCGCCGATGCCGTCGGCGTCTCGCTGGCGACGTAAATATTCCCAGAGGCGTCCAGCGCTACGGCTTCTACTTGCTGGACCGGCAGGCAGACGGACCATACCGCAGCCGTGCCGGATTGGTTGAGCTTGCGAAGAAACTGACAGGAGCGGGTAAGGCCCCGGGTCAACGTCCGTTCCCACAAGATATACGTAGCCCTGCGAGTCGACAGCGGAGCCTTGGATATACGAGGTCCGAGCGGGTCCCGAGTAGGTCGCGTAGACTAAACGCGGCATGCTCACAATCTGGCCGTTCTGGCCTGCGGCGCACAAGCAGAAGGCCACGCCGACCAGCGCACAGCCTAACGAGCGAAGCATTGCGGGCATCCTACTGCGTGTTGGTTCCGGTCACGCTGAACATGAAGGCAGATTCCATTATTGAATGGCGATCGTGCAACCCGTCTGCGTCTGGTAATTTCCTATAGAAACGACCAGGGACGCGTTCCCGCTCGGCGTGCCGGGCGGAATCTGGATATTTGCCTGAACTACTCCGGCGATTAATCCGGGAGCTTGCCCTATGAATTGCACGGGAGCGTTGATGCCGTTCACCTGCGCGCTCACGCCCAGAAGCGCCATCGGGAAAGGAGGCCGGAGCGGTCCGGTGGCGCCGTCTGCAATGGGCGGCGTCATGGCGCCCGCCCCCGTCATGTACACCGCAATCACGGACCCGGCCGGCGGCCGGGTTCGCGCGCGAGTTGACGGTTCCGTCCTGATTGATCGCCGCCACTTGACCGTACCCGCTGCCATTGGCCGAGAATAGCCCGGGAACCCGGGCCACACCGGTATCACATAGCCGCGTACTCCTTCGAGATTCACAACCGTGCTGGGAGCGCTCACCTCAAAAGGAACGACGGCGTTGATCTGCTTTGAATCGGCGTACAGAATGGGCGCGGCGAGGCCGTCGAAGGTCAACTTGGGATTCGGCGGAAGATCCTGGCCGAACAATGAGACAATCTCGCCTGGAGCAACGGGCGCTTGCGGGAATAGATAGAAGCTGGCGGCGTTTGTTACCCCAAGGAACTGCGCGGCCGACCCGGTGGTCAGGTCGAACTTCGCCGCATAGCCGGAGTCAAAGCCGCCGGGGTAGATCGGTCTGGTAAGCGCCGGGCGTGGTTAGAAATGCGAGCCTCTGGGTGTTGCCCGTAAAGTACGAGGCCGCCCGTTTCCATCCAGTAATACGCCGCTCACAAAGCTATTGAACGGGGCGGAGGCCACCAAGTTGGAACCGTCCGCGCTGAGGACCATTACGGTCGACGAGGCGAGCCGTCGAACGGTCGCTTCATTAATTAGCGCGAAATAAGGTCTGCCCTGAGCGTCGACTGCCACGCCTTCGATGGAAACGGTGAGGGGAGAGGAGGAGTTGCTGCTCTCGATTGTTCCCCACGTATGTGCCGTACAGCAAATCGCCCGAGGAGGAAAGCTTTATGGCAAACCCCTCGCTCCCAAACTCTACACCGAGCTGCGGGCCTTGCGGTTGAATTGCGTTGGGCGTGGTGGGGACCTGATCCGATGCCGCCGTGCCGAAAATCCAGACGGAATCGGTTCCCATCTACAGCAACTCCCGTCGCGCTATCGTTATAGCCCGGCAAGTGGTCGTCCGTCGGCCCGCCGCCGAATGTCGAGACCAGCATGTGCGCGCCGCTAGCATCCAGCTTCCGAATCACTACCGGCGTTCCGAATTGTTCGCATCCCGGGGCATAGCCTCGTACCGACGATCCACGCCTGTCCCTTGCTGTCCACGGCAAGGGCAATGGCCCCGATAAGCACGTTTACCCCGTTAAGTACGTCTATATATGTCGCATACTGTACCGAGCCCGCGGCGTTCAGTTTCGCCGCGAAGGCCTGTCCGCCAGACGCCATGTACGCCCCGGCGGTGGTTTGCAGAGTCGAGTCGGCAGGACCCGCTATGTATACCGCCCCCGCGGAGTCCACGGCGATACTAATCGCCGCAGACTCCTCCAATCTGCGTCGAGTAGAAGGTGTGCTGAGCGTCCGGGCTTAGTTTCATAACCGTTGTCATGGCCGCCGATGGCATCGGAGTCTCGCTGGCGACGTAAATATTCCCAGAGGCGCCCAACGCTACGGCTTCTACTTGCTGGACCGGCAGGCAGACGGACCATACCGCGGCCGTGCCGGACTGGTTGAGCTTGCGAAGAAACTGGCAGGACGGGTAAGGACCCGGGTCAATGTCCGTTCCCACAAGATATATGTAGCTCTGCGAGTCGACAGCAGAGCCTTGGATATACGAGGTTCGAGCGGGGCCCGAATACGTTGCGTAGACCAAGCGCGGCGTGGTCAAACTCTGGCCGTTCTGGCCCAAGGCGCTCAAGCAGAGGCTCACGCCAGCCAGGGCGCAGCCTAACGAGCGAAGCATTGCAGGCATCTTACTGCGTGTTGGTTCCGGTCACGCTAAACATGAGCGTTGGCGGGGTCTCCCCGGAGGGCACGAGAACGGAGAAAAGATTCCCGAACCTCGGAAGCGCGGCGCCGGTCCTCCCGCTGCTGTCCTGTGACACGATCGCGGCAGTCGCCCTTCATCAGTACTACAGAAACGGCTGCTGTGGGCTGAGCTTGCGTCACCGAAACGGTCGTAGGCTTGTTGCCCCATTCGCACAAGCCAAGCCAGGCGGTTGTTGGCGCCTGGACACAAAGTGCGTACTGGCCGGGTGCTAGCTGCACGAATTGAAAACTTCCATCGGCAAGCGTGGAGGCAGTAAGGGTTTCGTGGACGGGGCGCGGGCCGGACGCGTCGATACGATAGGCGGCCACAGTGGCGGCGTTTATGTTGGAGCCGTCGGAGCCCTTGACCGTTCCACTAACCGAGGCGGCGATCACGATGGCTGGGATAACCAGGGCGGCTAGCAGTGTGCGGGCTGCATACTTCATAGCGTTCGCCTACTGTGCGGAGGACACGGGCCAGTATCCCCAAAGCGACCAGGTCGTCGGGGGCTCATTCCGGCTTTCCTCCCGGCTTTCGAGTGAATTTTTCGCTGAAGCAGCACTGAGTATGCTCGTTACCACGGCCGCTTGTCAACGCCTATTTTATTTTTTACTTTACTTTTCCTTCATCCCGATCTTGCCGGTAGAAATGAAGGAACCGATAAGGAATATATGCCGAGAATTGCACGAGGAATTTCCGGCGCGCAGGCCGCGCTCCAAGCGCACGTCAAACCGCACGATCACACCGCCCAAATCAAAATTTCAACACTAATCCCGTTTCACCTAACCGCAAGACGCAACACCGCTTAGCCGCCCCAACCACCACGTCGCGAGCCCTCCCGCAACCCTCAGCCGCACCGGCAAATCCGCCCCCGGCTGATAGAATGAGGGGTGTCAGGCTCCGGGCTTCGTGCAACGGGCGGCTGTAAACCCCGCCAGGTCCGGAAGGAAGCAACGGTAGCGGTTTAGCTCGTGTGCCGCGGATCACCCGGGGTCTGGCTTAGCTCTCACATCCCCTTTCATGTATCAAGTCATCGCGAGAAAATACCGGCCGCAATCGTTCGCGGATCTCCTCGGCCAGGAGCACGTCCGCGCCACCCTCGAGAACGCCATCTCGCAACGCCGTATCGCCCACGGCTATATCTTCTCCGGCCAGCGCGGCACCGGCAAAACCACCGTCGCCCGCATCCTCGCCCGCTGCCTCAACTGCATCGAAGGACCCACCGGGCGCCCCTGCGGCGAGTGCGCCAGTTGCCGCGAAGTCACGGCCGGAAATTCGCCCGACGTCATCGAGATCGACGCCGCTTCCAATCGCGGCATCAACGAAATGCGCGAGCTGCGCGAAAACGTGCGCTACCGCCCGGCCCGCGACCGCTACAAGGTCTTCATCGTCGACGAAGCCCACCAGATCACCCCCGAAGCCTTCAACGCGCTTCTCAAAACGCTCGAAGAGCCGCCCGAGTGGGCCGTCTTCATCCTCTGCACCACGGAAGCGCACAAAATTCCCACCACCATCGCCTCGCGCTGCCAACAGTTCAGCTTCCGCTCCGTCGATTTCGCCGAAGTCGTCGCGCGAATGCAGTGGATCTGCGAACAGGAAGGCATCGCCGCCGACGAGGAAACCCTCGCGGTCCTGGCGCAGGCCGGCGAAGGCAGCGTGCGCGACTCCCTCTCGGCCCTCGATCAAGCCATCGCGTGCAGTGGGTTACGCCTGTGCGTCGCGGACGTCCGCGCCCTCCTCGGCAGGTTCTCGCTCGACACCCTGGCCCAGATCTCCCAAGCCCTCGCCGAAGGAAATTCCCGTCAGATGCTCGAGATCGTCATGGAGCTCGAACGCCACGGCCAAAACCTACAGCACTTCTGCCGCGAGTTGGCCCGCTACTTCCGGAATCTGCTGGTCGCAAAAATCGCGGGAGCGAATACCCGCCTCCTCGCCGCCACTCCCCAGGAACAGGAGCGCCTCGCCGCCATCGCCGCCTCTTTCTCCGAAGAGGACCTCACCCGCTACCTCCAAATCACGCTCGACGTCTTCAAGGATTTGCAGTTCTCCATCCAACCCCGCCTGCATCTCGAGCTCGGCCTCCTGAAACTGGTTCAAGCCGGCAAGCTCGCCAGCATCGAGGAAGCCCTTGCAACTCTTTCCCCAGCCGCACACGAAGCGCCCAAGCTTGTCAAATTTTCCAGTCTCCCCGCACAAGCCGCGGTCCACCCCGAAACCGGCCTGAACCCGCGCAGCCCCGCCTTGCCGCGCGCGCCAATCTCGCCGAAATCCGAGCGCACGCCCCGCGGCGCCGATGTCCCCACCGTGCCCCAATCCGAGCCGCCGCCGCGCAGCGCCCAGCCTCCAACCGCTCCGCAATCGGAACCAGAGCCGAGCAGCACCCACTCACTAACCCCGCCGCATCCGCGCGGCGCCCAATCCCAATCCGAGCCGAACTCCCGCCCGCGCGGCGCCGGCGTCCCAACCGCGCCGCAATCCGAGCCCGAGCGACGCAGCGCCCAGCCTCCAACGCCCCCGCAATCCGAGCCGACAACGCCCAATTCCGAACCCGCGCCCCCCTCCGGCGACCTACGCGAGCGCCTCCACGGCGCCCTCCTCGCCCTCGACATGCACTACAGCGCCGACACGATGGCCGAGGCGCAGGTCGTCGAGGCGCCCCATGAGTTGCGGTTCATCATTCCGCCCGGCTTTATGCTCGACGCCGGCGATGTCCAGAAGGCGCTACAGAAGCTGGGTATCCGTGTTCCCAAAATCGTCATAGCAACCGGCTCGCCGCAAACCGCCGCGCACGCCCTGCGCAAGCCCGCCACGGAGGACGAAGCCGCCAGCCGCGCCCTGGCCCATCCCGACGTTCAACGCTTCCGCGAAACTTTCCCCGACGCCCACGTGCGCGCCGTCCGAAATCTGAAAGAATAATGACCAGCAAGGAACAACAGGCCCTATGAAACTACCCGGAAACATGCAGGCCATGATGAAGCAGGCCGAACAGATGCAGCGCAAGATGCAGGAGGAGGTCGCCCTCATCCGCGTCGAGGCTTCCGCCGGCGGCGGCATGGTCTCGGTCGGCATGGACGGCAAGAAGAACGTCACCTCCGTCAAGATCGACCCCGAAGTCGCCGGCGACGTAGAAATGCTTCAGGACATGATGATGGCCGCCTTCAACGAGGCCGCGAAAAAAGTCGACGAGGAGATCTCCTCGAAGATGGGCGGCATGCTCGGCGGCATGGGTCTGCCCCCGGGCATTTTATAAAGCATGCCCGACTTTGCCGAGCCCCTCGCCCGGCTCATCCAGGAATTCAAACGCCTTCCCGGCATCGGACAGAAATCGGCGCAGCGCATCGCCTTCTACGTCCTGCGCGCCTCCCGCGAAGACGCCGAACGGCTCGCCCAGGCCGTCACCGACGTCAAGGATAAACTCGGCATCTGCTCCGTCTGCAATAACATCAGCGACGGCGAGATCTGTAATTTCTGCCGCGATCCCAATCGCGATCACGCCCTCATCTGCGTCATCGAGGAGCCGCACAATATCGTGCCGATCGAGACCACGCGGCAGTTCCGGGGCGTCTATCACGTCCTGCACGGCGCCATTTCTCCCCTGCGCGGCATCGGTCCCGAGCAGCTCCGAATTAAGAATCTGCTCGAACGCATTCAGTCGTCCGAAGTGAAAGAGGTGATCGTAGCGACTAACCCGACTGTCGAGGGCGAAGCCACGGCCGTGTATCTTTCCCGCCTCTTGAAGCCCCTCGGCCTCATGGTGACGCGCATTGGCCTGGGAATTCCGGTCGGCAGCGACCTCGAATTCGCCGATGAGGTGACCATGGGCAAATCGCTCGAAAACCGGCGGGAGATGTAGATGCGAGCGCTCCCAGGATTGCTTGCCGTCTCCGCGATCGCCAGCGCGGAGAACGCCGCCGCCGGCGCCGCTCCCAAACTTGGCGCGCCGCCCACGAACCGGCCATCCTCGCCGAGTTCAACGCGCTGCCGGCGATTCCCAACGTGGCATCGGACGCGCCCAACATTCGGCGGAACGCTGCCGCCGTCGCAGAAATGCTCGGCAAGCGCGGCATCGGCGCAATGCTGCTCGAGAGCGACGGCGCGCGGCGAGATCGCCGCTCCCGACGCCGTCCATACGGCCATTACGAAGGGCAGCCGCTCGATCCCAAGGGATGGGCCACCCCTCCGTGGACGCCGGGTATAAAGGATGGCCGCATCTAGGCGCGCCCGGCGCCGGACGACCACGTCGCTCGATGCCCGAAAGCGTAAGGACGGGCACTCGGCGTCGAACCTCGCCATGATGCCGATCGACATTAGCGTTAACGGCGCCCGCTGGGAGCTGTTTCGACGGCGCGCGCGCCGAAGACAATCTGCCGCCGTCGGCTTTGGTGCACCGGGCCGTCGCGGATCGGCCAGGCATCGGGCTTTGAGCAGGTGCTTCTTGGCTTCGATAATGCGTGCCGGATGAAAGACGATGACGGCCGCGTGCTGGCCGATCGTTTTTACGACGGCATCGAGCCGCGCAGCGAGAAAGAGAAACGCGCGAGCGACGCCTCCCCGATGTCGAGGAGGACCTAAAGCGCGAGTTATGGCTCGGCCGGACGGAGGGAGGAGGGCGCAAGCTGGTCGAGTTCCTGAATCTTCCCTCGCTCAACGTTCGCGGCTTGTCCAGCGCCACGAGGCTGGCCGCCGGCTTCTCGATCACGTACGCAAACAGGGTCCGCGGACGCTGCCGGTAGTGCGCGTGACAAGCTGGGAAATTGGAAAGTCCAGGGGGGCCGCCCGGCGTTGGCGATTTCCCGCCATGTGGATGCGCTCACTTAACAGGACACGCGGAAACCGCGCTTTGAATGGCTTCGGCGAGCGTGGGGTGGATGTGGACGGCGTCGCGGATGACCGTTGCCGGCGCGTCGGCGTTCATGATGTCGATGTACATATGAACCAGCTCGGCCCCTTCCGCCGCCAATACGGAAGCCCCCAGGATTTTGCCGCTGTCCTGGTCGAGGATCACTTTTATGAAGCCGTCGGTCTCGCCGATTTCCTTGGCCTTGCCGTTCGACTTCATCTCGAAGCGGCATACCTCGATGCGGCGGTGTTGGGCGCGGGCCTCGCGCTCGGTCAGGCCGACGCGGCCGAGCTCGGGGTCGGTGAACATGGCGTAGGGGGTGACGCGGTCGGTGGTGCGTTTGCCGTCTCCGGCGATTTGGGATTCGAGCACCCGGTAGTCGTCCCAGGCAGTATGGGTGGACATGAGGCCGCCGCGGATATCGCCGGCCGCCCAGATGCCGGGGATCGTCGATGCGAGGCGGCGATCCACTTTGATAAGGCCGTGATCGACGGTTTCGACGCCGACGGTTTCGAGGCCGAGGTCGTCGGTGTTGGGATGGCGGCCGACGCCGATGAAGACGTGCGAGGCGCCGAGTTGGGCAACCGAGTCCGGTTTGGTGTTGAGGCGGAACTCGATGCCTTCGCGTTCGAGTAAACTCTGCATGGCGCGCGAAACGTCCTCGTCCTCGCGCGGCGCGATTTGGGGGCCGTCCTGCCAGACGGTCACGCGGCTGCCCATGCGGCGATAGAACTGGCCCATTTCGAGTCCGACGTAGCCGCCGCCGATCATGGCGATGTGCTCGGGAAGGGTGGTGTGGTCGAGCCAGTTTTCGGCGGTGAGGGTATCGATTTTATCGAGGCCGGCGATGGGCGGGATGGCGCTGCGCGTGCCGGTGTCGAGGACGACTTGATCGGCCGTGGTTTTGCGGTCTCCGACGGTCAGCGTAAATGCGGCGCCGTCGCGGCCGGTGAGGCGGGCCTGGCTGCGGATCAGCTCGGGATTGGCGGAGAAATATTTCGCCAAGCCGTCGCGGGATTCCTTGGCGATGGCGCGGGCGCGTTCGACGACAGCGCGGAAATCGACTTCGACGGTGGGGACCCGGATGCCGAAATCGGCGGCGCGGCGGGCCAGATGCGCGATGCGGGCGGAGGCGATGGCGGCCTTGGTGGGGGTGCAGCCGTAATTGACGCAGGAGCCGCCCAGATCCTTACGCTCGGCGAGGGCGACGCGGCGTCCGGTTTTCGCCAGAGCTCCGGCGAGCGGAATACCGGCTTGGCCGCCGCCGATTATAAAGACGTCGTAATGGGCGTCGTTCACGCTATTCGGGGCTTTCGGCCGGGAAGGCCTCGTGCATCGCGTTCACGGCCGCTCCGGTGACGGCGACCTCTTCTCCGCCGGGCACGATCTCGAAGACGTAGCCTTGCAGCGGACTCATTTTGACCATATCGTGCAGATACTGATTCAAGAGATTGAGATCGACATGCCGGGCGTGGTGGCCGGTGATGAAAAACTTGCCCGGCCCGGTGATGTGAATGGAGCTGGCGCAGGCGGCGGCGAGCGCGCGGTGCCACAGCTTGACGAAATCGAGACAGCGCTGGTTGGCGCGAGTGGCGCAGTCGAAGACTTCGTCCGGCTCCATATCGAGGAAGCGCAAGCGCATGGCGCGGTGGCCCATGATGCCTTCGAGGTGTCCGACGCCGCCGCAGCCGCAATATTTTTCCGCGGGATCGAGCGACACGACCATGTGGCCGCCTTCCCAAATGCCGCCGAAATGGGGGTAGACGCCGTAGCCGATGCCGTTGCCGAGCGTCCAGACGCGAATGACGCGGTCGAGCTGTTCGCGGCGGGCGGCGAGGCCGGCGGCGACGATATCGGCATCGTTATATAGGAACACGGGGGCGGCGATGCCGGCGCCGCGCAACTCCGTCATGAGGAGGTCCCGCATGCGGCAACCTTTCAGTTGCTGCAAGTTCGGCGATTCTTCGATGACGCCCTCGCGCACGATGCCGGGCAGTCCCACGCCGATGGCGTCCACGGTCTGGTTCTGGGCGATGGCCTCGATCTGCTCGCGGATAGCGTGCGCGAAATGTTCGGCGGGAATGGAAAGGAGCTCGTCCGCGGCGGCGCCTTCGGGAGGATAGATGCGCAGCGGTCCGGCGAGCTTGCCGTTCTCGACAACGCCCACGGCGATGCGTTCCGCCGTCGTGATTCCAATGGCGCGGCGCATGTCAGGCGTTTAACCTCGATATTTTATTCAGGCCGTTGAAGGCCGCGGCTTTATAGCACTCGGCGAGCGTGGGGTAATTGAAAACGGTGTTCACGAAATAATCCACTTCGCCGCCGAGGATCATTACGGCCTGACCGATGTGCAGGAGCTCGGACGCGCCCTCGCCAATGATATGGACGCCCAAAATCAAGCGGGTTTCGCGGTGAAAAATGATTTTCAGGCGGCCGGTGGTATCGCCGCGGATCTGGCCGCGCGCGATTTCGCGATAGTAGGCCACGCCGACTTCATAGGGGACGTCCTCGTCGGTGAGCTGCTCCTCGGTTTTGCCGGTAAAGGAAATTTCGGGGATGGTGTAGATGCCATAGGGGTAGGTGGCGGGGTTGGAGTGCACCTCGATGCCGAACGCTTTGGCGGCGGCGATGCGGCCCTGCTCCATCGAAACGGAGGCGAGACTGGGGAAGCCGATGACATCGCCGACGGCGTAGATGTGCTCCTGCTTGGTGCGGTAATTCTCGTCGACGGCGATGCGGCCGCGCGCGTCGGCTTCGATGCCGGCGGCGGAAAGGTTCA
Source organism: Bryobacterales bacterium (assembly GCA_963795935.1). GTDB lineage: Bacteria > Acidobacteriota > Terriglobia > Bryobacterales > Bryobacteraceae > JAICMB01. Next base: position 38,960 of record CAWCJO010000002.1, read on the forward strand.
GCTCGTCAACGTTGCCCTGCCGTCCGATGGCGTAGAGGAGAGCTTCGCCGGATACTTTTTTGCGGCTCTCGAGGTTGGCGACGACGGCGCCGTCGGGGCTTTCTTCCACGCTCTGGACCTCTTCGTTGAGGCGCATCGTGACGCGGCTGTCGCGCAGATGGTAGGACAAGGCTTCGACCATTTCGGAGTCGGCGAATTCGAGCAGGCGCGGACGCTTCTCGATCAGGATGACGCGCACGCCGAGGGTGGCGAACATGCAGGTGTACTCGACTCCGATGACGCCGCCGCCGACCACGATCAGCGTCTTGGGAATTGCCGGCATGGACAGGATTTGATCGCTATCGATGATGTTGCGGCCGTTGAGCGGCACTTTGGGGGAGGCGGCGGGCTTGGTTCCGGTGGCGACGATGACGACGGCGGCGCCGTACTGGGTGGTTCCGCGAGAATTCTCGACTTGAATGGTGTTGGGATTGATGAAGCTGGCGATTCCGGTGAGAAGCTCGATGTTATTGCGGGAGAGCTGGGCGTTGATGACGTCGATTTCGGTTTTGATGACGTGCTGGACGCGGAAGGCGAGATCGGCGACCGTGACCTTTTCTTTGACGCGGTAATTGGTTCCGTAGACGTTTTGAGAGAGGTAGCCGGAGAGATGCAGGACGGCTTCGCGGATCGTTTTGCTGGGGATGGTGCCGGTGTTGATGCAGACGCCGCCGACGACCTCGCGGCGTTCGATGAGGGCGACGCGTTTGCCGGATTTGGCGCCCTGGATAGCGGCGCGCTGGCCTGCGGGCCCGGACCCGATGACGATCAGATCGTAGGTCTGCATTCGGGGCGAGGGTAGCATATTGTTGCGGGCGCGCCCGCCGCGCGGAGGGGCTCCGAATTGTGCGAAAGGCGGTCCCAGTGCATACGGCGTCGATCCGCATCGGAGAATTGACTTCCACAACGCGCAAGGACGTTCAACGTACGCGAGGCGCCGTCGATCGGCTTGGAAGCCTCGCCGATTTAGTCCGCTTAATTTATGCGATGCGACGGCTTTTTCGGCGGTGGCGGAGGGTGCTGCTCCAGTGCCGCCGGTGGAAGTCGAGCGCCCCGCAAAACCAGCGTTTTTGCTGTGCAGGAGGTGTCCGCCGGCCGGAAATCCACCAGGATCTCTGGAATGGAGTCTTCCGCGTTGCCTACTACCGCCTTTGACATCGTAAGCCCTCCGATTCTTACTTTCCGGGGAGCGGCGCCCTCGCAGACTTCGGATAAGGTTAGCGGGTGAACGTACGCGATCGGCTCGTTTTGAACGATTCGAATCAAGACCACCGCGAGTCCAGCAGGCGTGGCGTCGGCGAAAACGATGGATCGACTGTCCGCCGACCAGAAGAACGAATCCGACCAAAACGTGTGCACGTACTCTGGACGAACGCCGTATTGGTTGAACGGAACGTGGTTCGGTACGGCCGGATACGTGACTTGTCCCGGACCCATTGAGTCACCCGCGCCAGGCGTCCGATTTTTGACGGCGTTCTTGGTCAGATCGTACAGAAGATACTCCTCTGTATAATTCATGTCCGACGAGGGCGGGCCGAACGCCCGCATCGCGAGCCAGTGCTGATCGGGAGATACCGCGGGGCTGGCGGCGTCCATCCTATCGACCACTGCGCCGGTTGCTCGGCCGATGATATAAATGTCGTAAACTGGTGGGCCTGGGTCGGCAAGAACCAAGAGCCTGTTTTTGGCAACGGAACAGACCTCATCGATCACCCCGTCGCCCGGCATTTCGATCTTGGCCGTCGAACGGCCCAGCTCGATTGCTAGTGTGCAGCTGGAGCCGAAACAGGTCGCAGAGACGCCAGTTGGGACCGGGGAGGGTTCGTTGGGCCTTCCGCATAATCCAGGGCGATCTTGGGCTATCTGTCCCAGCGCTGGCAGCGCAAGCGCCAATGCTAACGCCCAGCGGCGCTGAATTCCTGGGGTCGATTGAGTGATCATCTGTTTTTAATCCCGTAGAACTGGCCGTAATCGACGAATGAGTGAGCGTCACAGGCCGTGTTGGTTGAATACGTGTCTATGTGGTTATACCTGCTGTCGGCGCATACAGGGCACAAGTCCTGCACCGTCTTAATCGAGTTGGTTCCGTTGTTTCCATCTATCAAGAGGACCTGATCCGAGCAATTCCACGTGCCGCTCGTGTCTGTCCTAGGGTCCGGGAATGTTGCCACGGTGGTCCCGCCAGCGAACTCCGTATTGCAGGATCCTTTAATCGCCGGCACGATAACGAAAGTATTGGCCGTCAGCCCGTTCCCAGTCCCTCCGGGAGGCAGATTGCAACTGTTCCCGACGTCGGTTCCGCCAAAATGGTGAATGAGAGTGCCGCCTGAGGTAGTCCCCGTGCCGTTCCTGTTCACCTGGATCATAAAGTCGCTCTTGAGGGCGGCTCCTGAAAACCTGCATGCATTTGGGTCGTTGACAAAAAGGTACGCCTGCGCCGCCGGTTTGGCACAGGAGTTCTCCGCCGGAACGTTATATGTTGAAAAACGAGTGAGTCCCAACGCGGTAAAGCTTGGCGTCATGGACAAGGAGATATTATCCCATGTAGCCGTAATGTTATTGTAGACCGCCGGCGGCAGCGTTGTGCGCCCAAAAGTGTAGATGTAAGTGCCGGGCCCCAAGGGATTCGCGACATGGGTTGTATTTCTATGTTCAAGCACCTTCGCAGCGCAATAAAGACGGTTGCGCTTGGCGATACGTTGCTTCCCCAAGAGTTTACGATCGGTTTGCAAGAGCCACAAACAGAGATATCCATTTGGTTACGCGGAATCGGCGGGCCTCGCGATGTAACACAGCGTTTCACGACAGCCTGCGCTACGCCATTGACCCTATGTATCGCCTTTCGCGCGGACGAATTCCCTGAAGAGATCAGTCGCCGAAAGGCGGCGCTGGAATTCCGTGAGCGGGCAGGCGCGAAACGGGTGTTGGGCGAGATTCGCCTGAGTTTCAGCGCCGCAATATCCGCGAGCGGGCTGGAACTGGTTCTATTCCGAGTGCGAGGTTCGAGAAATTATTGTCTTCCCGCGGCCCGGCTCTGGAGCCACTACATTCTTCACGCGTATTCGCAATGGCGGAGGAACCATCCCACGGATATCAAGATCACATTGCTCGAACAACGAGCAATAGCGGTGACATTCATTCGGCCGCACTTTCTGTATCTGATAAGCCTTGGCGACAAGACAAACGGCAATATCTTTCCGATGAATCTGATGGGATATCTGGGCGACGGCATCATCGGTTTCGCATTGAGAGAGCAGAGATTGGCCGCGCACCTTGTGCAAGATGCCGGCCGCATCGCGTTGAGCGGGGTTCCGCTCCAACGGTGTTCGATACCGTTTCAACTTGCGGGCAATCATAAAAAGCGGTGTATTGACTGGAATGAGGTACCGTTCGCGACTAAACCGTCACTAACATTTGGAATTCCGGTCCCCGAGTTTGCCACCAGGGTTAGAGAGATGCGGATCGAGCTGGTTCATAATGCCGGCAGCCATAGATTGTTCGTTGCCCGGATCGTTTCCGATGAAACGTATGCGCCGGGTCCGCAGGCGTGTGTTGTCCATGGCTTCTGTCAATACCGGCGCCTGAGAGGCGAACAGGAGATGTTGAAGACTTCGCTCGCCGACCACGCGATCAACAGGGGAGGGATGCGGTAAGTCTGACCACGGCGTGAAGACTCGGGCTGTTTGCTCCAGCGCGGACGACGAGAGCGTCAATGCCCTCGCCCGAGACGCTGAATTCCCGACGTCACGGGCCGCTAGAGTGGGGCCTGGATCGGCTATTTGCGCACGTCGATCGATCGCGCGACGTCGCCGGTCGATTCGCGTATGAACCGGATTGAGACGGGGTCGTTGGCGGAGAGCTGGGAGAGGGGCTCCCGGCGGGCGCCGGCATCGATTCGGGTGGATGGGGTGATTTTGAAATCGAAGGGCGTGCCGCTGGAGTCGCGCACTATCAGCAGGTTGTTATTTATATCGACCATGCTGAGGGTACCGGAAATCTGTTCGGCGGGCCAGCGGGTGGCCGGCTTGGATTTAGTTGTCGTGGAGGCCCACGCGGCGGAGGGGAGCAGCGCGGCAGCCGCAATTAGATAGATGACTTTCATCATCAGACAGGCGCCTCTGTCCTTACGGTAAAACGTACTCGGGCGGAAATAAATCCAGTGCATACAGTATGTTTCGGCGCAGGAGATGTGACGCAAGGGCAGGCGTCCGCATCATACAAATGAAGAGGTGAGTAGTGGGCCTCCCGCGGACCGGCGATTGGATTTTGGGCGAGCGCTGGATCACTTGGGGCCGCGCTTTCGGCGATCGCGCGGAGCACTCGCGCAACGGGGTGCAGCGCTATCGATGGCCTCTCGCAATCGCCACGGCAACGGCGCTCGTGGGCGGTATGTTGGCGCTTGAGATCCGAACGTCCTGGTTTGAATCGCGCCTTCTGCCGGCGGCGGCGCGGCACGTCACATACGCGGTCAAGCCGGGCCCGAGCGGCGCGATGGATCGGCCGGGCCGGGGCCCTTATGACCGGCGACTGGGGCTGACGCAACTGCCGCGGTTTACCTCCCGTCTGAAGGCGCGGGGATATGAGGTCAGCCGGCAAGCCCGCGATTCGGAGTTGTCGCGCCTCTTGAGCAGGGTCGGCATCGCGCCGCCGTATGCGGAGAAAAACCAGGCGGGCCTCCGCATACTGGATCGCGACGGGCGGGCCATGTCGGGGACTCTGTACCCGCGTCAGGTTTATCCCAATTTCGAATCGATTCCGCCGCTGGTTGTGGACACGCTGCTGTTTATTGAAAACCGCGCGATGCTGGACCAGGCGCATCCACGGCGGAATCCGGCGATTCAATGGGGACGGCTGGGGCGGGCAGTGGTGGACCTCGGCATCCACGCGGTGGACCGTCATCATGCGCTGATCGGCGGGAGCACGCTGGCGACGCAACTGGAGAAGGTGCGCCATTCGCCCGCGGGCCGCACGGATTCGGTGGTGGAGAAATTGCGTCAGGTGGCGGCGGCTTCGCTGCGCGCTTATGAATATGGGCCGAACACGGGGCGGGCGCAGCGGGAGATCCTATGCGAGTACATTAATTCGATTCCGCTGGCGGCGCAGCGCAGCGAAGGCGAGGTGATCGGCCTGGCGGATGGCTTGCGCGACTGGTATGGAGCGGACCTCACGACGGTTGACGCCCTGCTTTCCGGGAACGAAGAAGCGATGAGCGACGCGGAGATGACGGCTCGGGCGCGCGCCTACCGCGAGGCGCTTTCGCTACTGCTGGCGCTGCATGCGCCGACGCGCACTCTGGAGCGCCGGCCCGCGGAATTGAAGGCGCGGACCGATCTTTATTTGCGAACCCTGGCGGATAACGGAATTATCTCCCGGCGGTTGCGGGATGTTGCGCTGCGCACGCCTTTGCGCTTTGCGCCGCCACGCGCGGGGGCGGCGCCGTCGTTTATTGCCGACAAAGCCACCGACGCCATACGCATGGCCCTGCTGCCGGCGCTTGGTCTGGATAACACGTACGCCCTCGACCGCCTGGATCTGACGGTGCGCACGACGCTCGATTCCAAGGCTCAGGGAGCTATCGGTAATTTCCTCGAAAGGTTATCCAACCCGGATGCGGCCCGCGCGGCTGGTCTGTACGCCTATCAGTTGCTGGGGCAGGGCAAACCCGGGCCGGTCATTTACAGCGTGACGCTCTATGAGCGAACGAAAGGCGCAAACGTGTTGCGGGTGCAGACCGATAACTACAACGAGCCTCTCGATATCAACCAGAATACTCGTCTGCAGCTGGGGTCGACGGCGAAACTGCGCACGATGATCAACTACCTCCAGATCGTGGAGCAATTACACGGGCGGTACGCGAGAATGACGGCGGCGCAACTGAAACGCGCATATGTGATTCCCGGCGATAACCTGACGAAATGGGCGGTCGACTATCTTTCGACAGCGAGCGATAAGAGCCTGGAGCCGATGCTTGCGGCCGCGCTCGACCGTAAATACTCCGGCAATCCGGGTGAAGCGTTTTTTACGGCCGGCGGGTTGCATCACTTTGTCAACTTCGAGAGGTCCGAGGATAGCCGGCTTTTTACCGTGGGAGAAGGTTTCCAGAACTCCGTCAACCTGGTATTCATACGCCTGATGCGGGATATCGAGCGTTACTACATGTTTCGCGTGCCGGGCGCGTCGCCGAGCGTGCTGAGCGATCCGGCGAGTCCGGCGCGCCGCGTCTATCTTAAACGCTTCGCCGATTTTGAAGGGCGCACGTTTCTGCGGCGCTTCTATGAGAAGTATCGAGGTCAATCGCCGCGGCAGTCGCTCGCGACGCTTGTTTCCGGCGTACACTTGACGCCGCTGCGCGCGGCCGTGATCTTCCGCTCGGTGCGTCCGGGGGCGGGCGAGGAGCAGTTCGGCGAATTTTTGAAAGCGCATTTGCCCGCCTCCGCGCTGGTGAAGGAAGATATCGGCAAACTATACGATAACTACGGACCCGAGAAATTCGATCTCAACGATCGCGGGTATCTGGCGCATGTGCATCCTCTGGAATTGTGGCTGCTGAACTACCGCGAAAATCATCCCAACGCCAGCCTGTCCGAAGTAGTTGAGAAGAGCGTGGCCGAGCGACAGGAAGTTTATCACTGGCTATTTAAGACTAGGTATAAGCATGCGCAGGACAAGCGTATCGAGACGCTGCTCGAGATCGACGCGTTCAAGGAGATCCATCGCGCGTGGAAACAGTTGGGTTATCCGTTCGACGCTTTAACGCCGTCGTATGCGACCTGCATCGGAGTTTCGGGGGATACGCCGCAAGCGCTCGCGAAATTGGCCGGCATTATTGTGAATGACGGCATGCTGTATCCTTCGGTGCGCATGGAGCAGCTCCATTTCGCGGCGGGATCGCCGTGGGAGACGGTGTTATCGCGGCGGAACGAGGGAGGATCGCGGGTGCTGTCGCCCGCGATTGCGAAGCTGGCGCGGCAGGAAATGATCGGCGTGGTGGAGAACGGCACGGGGCGGCGCGTGAAAGGCGGGATGAAACTGCCGGGCGGCGGAGTGATGGCGATCGGGGGAAAACGGGCACGGGCGACAACCGCGTGCAGGAGTTTGGGGCGCGCGGCCGGTTGATCGGTTCGCGCGTGATGAGCCGCACCGCGGCGTTTGTGTTCTTCATCGGCGATCGCTACTTCGGCACGGTGCTGGCGTTTGTGCCCGGGCAGAAAGCCGCGGGCTACGATTTCACGAGCGCGCTGGCGGTACAGGTGTTGAAGGATCTGGAGCCATATCTTAGCGGAGACTTTTCGGCGACGCGGAATCACGCCGCTTAGCGGCATATTCGATGCCGGCGCGCGCGCTGGCCGCGCAAAAGATCGGAGCCGCGCCGCCGAATCTATGCGAGGGCGGACTGGCGGCGCCGGTTATCGGCATTGCTTTGGTCCCGCTCGCAGGAGCCCCTTTGCGCGAATGGGTGCAACGACGCGCGGACCGAAAATGGATATGCTTGATAGAGCTTGCGCGGCATCGGGTTAGTGAAATTCTTGAAGGTTGCTTCCGTCGCGCTCGCGGTGTGCGCGGCCCTTGTAGGCGTCCGGGGCGGCCCGGCGGGAGCGACGCTCTCGAATCTGGATTCCATTTTCGCGCCGCTCGTTAATCCAAAATCCCCCGGGGTTGCCGTTCTCGTGCGCAAGAATGGCCGCACGGTTTTTGAGCGCGGCTACGGCGTTCGCGACCTGCGCGCCTTCGTTCCGATCGATGGAGCGGCGAATTTTCGTCTGGCTTCGTGCACCAAACAATTTACCGCCATGGCTGCGATGCTGCTGGCGCATGGGGGCAAGCTGCGTTATGAGACGCGGCTCACGGAACTATTTCCGGAATTTCCCGCGTATGGCCGCGCCATAACGGTGCGCCACCTTTTGACGCACACCTCGGGACTGCCGGATTACGAAGAGTTGATGGGACCGCAATGGACGGCGACGCGGCAGATTCGGGATGAAGAAGTGCTCGCGCTGCTGGAGCGCCAAACGCGGCCGAAGTTTACGGCGGGGACGAGTTGGGCGTACAGCAATTCCGGGTACGTGCTGCTGGGGCTGATCGTCGCGCGAGTTTCCGGGCGGCCATTCGACGAATTTCTGCGCGAGCGTATCTTCGAACCTCTGGGCATGAATTCGACCGTGGCCTTCGTGAACGGGAAGAACACCGTGCCGAATCGAACGTTCGGGTATTCGAGGAAGGGCGAGGGCTTCGTCGAGACGGACCAGAGCGCCACCTCAGCGACCCTGGGCGATGGCGGTGTCTATTCGAATCTGGCGGACTTGGCGAAATGGGACGCGGCGCTCGAGCGGCACACGCTGCTTAGCGCTGGGGAAATGGCGGCGGCGCTGACGGCGGTCAAACTCGCCGATGGCTCGCAGCCGCATTGGCCCACGACTCCCGGCGACGATAATTTAAATCCCGGGCGGCCGGTCTCGTACGGATTCGGCTGGTTCTTGGATCCGTACGAAGGGCGCGCGCGCATGTGGCACACGGGCACGACGGTGGGATTTCACAGCGCCATCGAGCGCTTCACGGCGGAGAAGCTGACCGTGATCGTGCTGTGCAATCGGACGGATCTCGACCCTAACGAGCTGGCTGTGCGCGCCGTGAAAGCGCTTAACTCTCCGGCAGCAGAATAATTAATTCCATCTTCGGCGCGGGAAAATCGCCGGGCACATAGGCGGCCAGATTGCGCGCCCTTACAATCGCCTCCCAGGCGCCGCCGGATTGATTCAGGCTGAAGTACTGATAATTCACTTTGATGGGAATGACGCTGGGGGGCTTGGGCTGGTGCGTGAGGGTGACGCCGGGCAGCGCCTGCTTGACCAGCACCTCGATGTGATTTACGGAGCAGAGCTTGATAAGATACGGCGTCTTGCCGATCAGCTCCGCCTCGTTCATGTCGGCGTTGACCGCGAGGTACATGCGGGTATTGCGGAGATACTTATCGTCGGCGAGCGATGTGCCGTAAATGGACGGGCTGAGCAGCTTGAGGGGCAGCGATATGAAGTTGCTCGGCACGACTGTTTCGAGCAGGAATCGTATCTTCTCGTCCAAATCGTGGAAGCAGCCGAACAGATCGTCGTGGTCGTATGCCGGCAGATCGCGGGGATGCGTTTGGGTGGAAAATGTCGTAAGACATCCGGCGAGCGAAAGCATGGCGGCGAAGAGTTTCTCGGGATGGCCGCGCCTGGTTTCGAAGATGTGCCGCATGAGCGGGAAATGGGAGTTGATGGTATAGAGCAGCCAGAAATTGGCGATATCGGAAGTGCCGAATTCCGCGAGGCTGAGGTTTTTCTGCCGCCGGTTCCCGGAAAGCGTGGTGCTTTTAGCGGCCAGAATCTCGACGAGGCGGCGCGTAATGGAAACCAGGTAATCGCTGGCCGCGATGTCGAGCAAGGGCGGAACGAAATTGGTGTCCAGCCGCAGCGTGCCCGCCTCGGTCTTCAACACGCGCGCGATTCGCAGGGTGGAGGTATGCTGCTGCGATTCGCCTTCAAACAGAAAGCGGAAATTTTTGCGGGCTACCTGCACGGGCTTTTCGGTCAGGCCGGAGTTTTCGTCGCGCAGCATGGCGACCTCGGCGAGAAAACGGGTGTCCGCTTTTTTGCGCTCGAGGGAGACGTTCAGGCCGCGCTCGCGGTAATGCGGAATGGCGAGAAAAACGTCGGCGCTTTTCTGGTCCGGCTCGAAGGCGTCGGCGAGCACCTTCGGCGAAGGCGGCGGGTCCGAATCCGGGATGTCGAAGATGAGTCCGTCGGGGAAAATGCCGGCGGCGTCGGTCAGGGCGAAGTTACCGGCTTCGAGCGCGTCGAGGTCGATGCGCAGCCGCTTGAAGCCCCATGGAGCGTAGGACAACGCGTCCATGTAAAACTCCAGGGTGCTTTCGATGAAACGGTCCTGGGTCTGCAGATACTGCGGGCTCAGGAAGGTGCCTTTCGTCCAGATTACGGGCTGCAATCGCTTCATTGCGAATAGCCTATTTTTGCACAAGCTTCCTGGCTGGGGCGGCAGTTACGCGCCGGTCGCGCGCGCGTGGGGGCTCGCGGGGCGAGGGTGGGTCATTTGCGGGGTGGCGGCGGCGATAAATTGCGGGACCATTTTCGCGAGCAGGTCCAGCAGGCTCTCCAGCGACCTACCGTTTTCTTCGGCCTGATCCCGAAGCTTCCTGGCTACCAGGCTGCTGTCGAGGCCCCACTGATGGAGTAGAAATTGATCGGGCGTGAGTCCTTCGATCCCGAAAGGCTCCAGGCATTGCGGCGGGAAATCTTTGCGGTTCGACGTCAGGATGGCGTCGGCTTTGGCCCGCACGGCCGCCGCGAGAACGTGCTTGTCTTTCGCGTCGTTGTCCATCTTGTCGACGAACGCTTCATATCCCGTCACCATGGCTTCGGGAAAGGCAAATTCCATGCAGGCAATTCGATAGCGGGCCTTCTCGCGGAAAGACCGAACTTGGGAGTTTGGAGATTGCGCTCGATCTCGTCCAGAATGTCTCTTGACCAACGTGGCGCGTAAAGCGCCGGGTCTTCCGCCAAACGCAGCAGAAGATCGGTGAGCAATATTGGCAAGAGAACACAGGCATCCAAAAGGACAGTGTAATCATTGACCAGAGAAATCATCGTCTGGTACTACGTCGTATACGCCGCTCTCGCTTTCCGCACGAACCATTTCACGCAATACAGCGCGTCGCGACTTGTTCCTGGCCTCACTGTAGATTATTAGGTCTTTCGGGAACACGCGTCGATGGGTCCCGACTTTATGGTATGGTATTTCTCCCTTTTCCAGTAAGTTGACGAAGAATTGCCGCGAAACGCCTAGCATTTTGGCGGCCTGCACGGTCGTGAGGCCGCTGCGCTCTTGCAGAATAGTAACCGAGAGCCCCTCGCTGAGGTCTTTCAAAATTTGGACCAGCAGTTTGTATACGGGGGCTGGGAGCTTGCGGATTTCCTTGTTTGGGCTAATCAGCTGAGCCTCGCTTCCGCTCAGAAGCGCATTCCTGTACAGTTGAACGATCTCAGCCTGCTCCCGCGCTGGAATGTCCACGCGGTTCAGCACGGCTTCCGTGGTTGCCATGTTTGCCTCCCAATTCCCCAACGCTACAAACGCTACATGTGCTATATGTACTTTAACCTAACGTTTAGGTTCCCAGTCAACCCGTTCAAACATTTTTGTGGTGGAATGGTTTCATGCTTGTTTTGTGGTTCGTCGTGGGTGTTGTGGCGGGCGGGGCGCTGGTGGGGTTGTGGATGCGGGGGCGGCTGATCCGGCTGGAGACCGAGTCCAGGAATGCGGCCGAGCTGGGGGTGACGTTTCAGGGGCTGGCGGATGCCGCTTTGCGGTCGAACCAGGCGGCGTTTCTGGAAGCGGCGCGTTCGACGCTCGATACGGCGCGGGCTTCGATGTCGGGCGATCTGGCGCAGCGGCAGACGGCGATTGAGGGGCTGGTGAAGCCGCTGGGGGATTCTCTCGGCAAGCTTGAGACGCAGGTGCGCGAGCTGGAGCGCGAGCGTCAGAAGATTTTCGGGAGCCTGGGCGAGCAACTGCAAACGCTGGCCAAGGAAACGGGGGCGCTTTCGACGGCGTTACGGTCGCCGCAGGCGCGCGGCCGGTGGGGCGAGGTCACGCTGCGGCGCGTTGCGGAGCTGGCCGGCATGGTGGCGCACTGCGACTTTGTCGAACAGGACACGCGCGATGGCATGAATGGCCGTGTGCGACCGGACATGGTGGTGCGTCTGCCGGGCGGGCGCTGCCTGGTCGTCGACGCCAAGGTTCCCTTAAGCGCGTATCTCGAAGCCGCCGGGGCCGGAGAGGACGGCGCGCGGCGCACGGCTTTTGAACGGCACGCCCAACAGCTTGCCGAGCACGTAAAACAGCTCAGCGCGAAGCAATATTGGGCGCAATTCCAGCCCACGCCCGAGATGGTGATCCTGTTTCTTCCCGGGGACCACTTCCTGAGCGCGGCTTTGGAGGCGCGGCCCGATCTGGTCGAAGATGCCGTCGCGCGGCGCGTGCTGGTCGCCACGCCCATGACGCTGATCGCCATTCTGAAGGGCATCGCGTATGGGTGGAATCAATCGCAACTGGCCGAAAACGCGCTGCAGATCCGCGAGGTGGCGGGGCAGCTCAACGACCGTCTTCAGACGGTTTGGGAGCATTACGCCGAAACGGGACGGCAATTCGAGAAGACCGTTGCGTGCTATAACCGCTCGGTTGCATCCTGGGACACGCGCCTGGTACCCGCGGTGCGCAAATTACGGGAGCTCGGCGTCAAGCCGGAGGATGGGGAGTTTGAGATCGAACCGATCGATCTGACAGTGCGCGCGCCGCGGCCGCTTACTGCAACGACATATTCACAACTTCGAAGTTGAAGCGCTCCGGAGGGAGGCAGGAGATCGGGGCGGGGGTCATTTGCACCCATGTCTGAAAGGCCGTCGCCGCGACCGTGGAGTTCAGATAGAAGAGGAACTGGTTGGAGCAGCACTTGATGGGCGGCGGCTGCCGGAACGTCAGCCTGAGCCCGACAGCTTCGCCGAGCGCCACGCCTTCGGTGTCGATGGCTTTGTCGGCCAGCAACTGCACGAAGCTGCTGCGCCCGGCGTGCGGCCAGACGTCGGTGCGCAGGAGATTGCGCAGCTCCATGCGGCCATCGAAGGTGATTTGGCATTGGCGAATCCACTCGAGGATCGAATCGCCCCAGTGCCAGTGGCCCACCATGGTAAGGTATTGCTCGACCAGGTTGACGGCGAGGTCCATCTTGCGGCGGCTGAGGTCGACTTCGTTGACCGAAATCTCGGCGTTGGGCATGATGTCCTCGGACTCGACGATCTCGGCGGCCATGCTCATGACGCGATCGAGTCTCTTGACCTGGGGAGAGGCGTTCACGAGCAGCGGCGGCAATTCATGCGTCTTACCGCCCGGCACCTCTACGAATTTCCGGTCACCGACGATGTCCATAACCGTTATGCCTCTTCTACTATATCGGCAACATAAGCCGAAAAGCTATACCTGATTGATCCGACGCCTCGTACTACATACAAGTTTCAGACCGCCAGCCATGGTACCCGGCTAGTACCGGGCGCGGGGCAACCGTCTCAACTTGATTGTGAAGCGAGGGGCATGAGAGTATCTTGAGCGGTGAACTATGCCTTTTTTGGACGTAAACAGCCTTCCGGTAATGGAGCGCTTGCCGGGCTGGCACGGACGATATTTTCACTCCGAGAACATGACATTCGCGCATTACGATTTTACGCGCGGCGCGTCGATTCACGAGCACTTCCATGCGGAGGAAGAAGTCTATGAGGTGATCGAGGGCGAACTCGAAATCACCGTCGACGGCGTGACCCAGATTGCCGGGGCGGGATTGGTTGCGATCGTGCCGGGTAACGTTCGCCATTCCGTCAAGGCTCTCACGGACGGCAAGGCTATCATTGTCGACTATCCGGCGAGGCGCGATTTCGCTTAAGCGAGGGCGCAACGGTGCGGGCGCGAAATTCACTTCCCCTGCGAGGAGTAAGAGGAGGAGGCTATGCAGCAACGGTTCGCGCGATGGTGGTGCCATCATTTTCACGGCGGTACGTTTTGGCCCGTGGGGGGACGTTATCGTTGCGCGGTGTGCCTGCGGACATGGGAAGTCCCCTGGGAAGCCGATGAGCGCGCTGCCGTTACAATCAAGCTTCATGGTCGAAACGATCGAGTGGAGCGATGCGGGCGTGGTGTTGATCGATCAGACCAAACTGCCCCGCGAAGAGGTTTACGTTACCTGCAAAAGCTATCGGGAAGTGGCTGAAGCAATCCGCTCGCTGGTGATCCGGGGCGCGCCGGCGATCGGCGTGGCGGCCGCGATGGGGATTGCGCTCGGCATGCAGCAGGCGTCGTCGGAGACTGAATTTCTGCTCATCTGCGACACTCTCGCGAAGACTCGGCCGACTGCTGTAAATCTTTTCTGGGCCATCGACCGCATGAAACGGCTGTATGGCGGGATTAAGGATCGGCCGCTCGCCGAGGTGCGCCGGGAATTGGTCCAAGAGGCGCAGCGGATCCGGCTGGAGGACATCGCTATTAATGAAGCCATCGGGCGCAATGGCGCGGGGCTGATCCCGGATGGGAAAACGGTGCTGACGCACTGCAACGCGGGAGCGCTGGCCACGGCTGGTTACGGGACGGCGCTGGGAGTGATACGCGCGGCGGTGGCGTCGGGCAAACACATCGACGTTTTCGCGGGCGAGACGCGGCCCGTCTTGCAAGGCGCGCGGCTGACGGTTTGGGAACTGCAGCGCGACGGCATCCCGGCCACGCTCATTACGGACAGCATGGCGGGACACTTCCTGCGCTCGGGCCGCATCGGATGCGTGGTGGTGGGGGCGGACCGCGTGGCGGCGAACGGCGACGTGGCCAATAAGATCGGCACCTATTCGCTGGCTGTCCTGGCGCGCGAGAACGAAATTCCTTTTTATGTGGCGGCGCCGATCTCGACGGTCGATTTGTCGCTGGCCGGCGGGGACGCCATTCCGATTGAGCAGCGCGCCGCCGCGGAGGTCACTCACGTCCAGGGCGTGGCGGTGGCCCCGGACGGGGTGCGCGTCGAAAATCCGGCTTTCGACGTCACCCCGCACCGCTATATTACAGCCATCGTTACCGAGCGCGGCATCGCCCGTCCGCCCTATACGGAATCTCTCGCCAAGCTGCTAGGTTAGTCTTGATGCGAGTTGTTGTTGTTTCCGTTTTGGGGGCGGCGTGCCTGTTGGCTTCAGGGGAGCTATCGAACCGCCGGGCTCCCGGCTTCGCGCTGCCCGATCTGAATTACAGCCATTTCTACGATCTTCAGGATTATCGGGGGAAGGTGGTGCTGATCGACATCATGGCTACTACTTGCCCGCATTGCATGCTGCTGACGTCCACTTTGGAGAATGTGGCGCGCAAATACGGGGCGAAGGTGCAAGTTTTGTCCGTGGTGCTGCCGCCCGACAACCAGCAGACCGTGGCGGACTATATCGCTAAGAATAAGGTGACGGTTCCGATCGTCTGCGACCAGGGGCAGATGACGATCTCCTATTTTAATGCCAAGCCGGGGCAAGGGCGCATCGACGTTCCGCATTTGTTTCTGATCGACAAGAACGGGACGATCCGGAACGATTGGGCGTATGGGGGCGGCGATCGCGAGATTTTCGAAGGCCCGGGGCTGGACCGGGAAATCGATAAGCTGCTGAAGTAGCTTAGGCCGAGCGCTTCGCGCTAGCCGGCCTTCAGCATGCTGGCTACGCTCGGGCCGCAGCCGATATCGAAGAACTCGCGGGCGCTGTTGGCGAGACCCAGCGAAAGTTCATCGATCATGGTGAGGTACATCATGCGTTGATCGAAGCTGATGCCCTCGGATTTGAGCAGGGAAACGATGCGTTTGATGATCGTCAACCTTTTCTCGAACGTGCCGGCGATATCGCAGGCATTGTCGCTGAGGAAGTCCACGGCAGCAAGTTCCGCTTTTTGAAGTTCCTGCGCGGACCATTTGGCGAAATCGGGATATTCCATAGCTCTCTATACAGATCGACCGGGGAGCGGTGCGACTGTGGTTAAATTGTTCGATTACTACGTTACTAACATATTTACTAACCGCTGTCAATAGGCCAGTTTCGGCCAACAGTTGCAGACGGTTACGGAAGTAGGCGCCGGGCGCGGAGTCGGGCGACGCGAGAGGCGCCTACAGCAGATCTAGGTCTGGGGATAGGTACCGTCGGGGTTATATCCCCCGCCGCCATCCTGGTCTAATTCGGCCGGCTGGGCGGGCAATTGCTCCGTGACCGGCGGCGGACAGGGGCGAGCTTTGTGCAGCTTCTTTAAGTCGTCGACGATGGGTTTGACGATCTTTTTTGTCACACGCATCTCCTTTCGTCCCGATTCTAGCGGCGGGGTTGCCGTTCCCGCTGTGGTCTGGTATGCATGTTAATGAAAGCAGAAGGGATAAGGAGCCAAGAATCTTGGCACTGGACGCAGCCGGGCGACGCAGCCGCACTGCCGGGCGGAGTCAGTTGGAGCGCCGCACGGCATCGAGCAATGCGGCGTAGGGGTTTACCGCTTTGCCTTTCCACCATTGCTTGCCCGCGCCCAACTCGAAGATTGCAAAGTGCAGGTGGGGCGTGTTCAGATCTGCATTTCCGGTCGAGCCGACGAAAGCGATCACATCGCCGCGCTGCACTTGCATTCCCTCGCGCAGGCCGGGGGCGTACCGCTCCAGGTGGGCGTAGTAGTAGCAATATTGCTCTGTCTGGTCGAACTCATAGATGGTGTTACCTCCGGCCTTGCTGAGGAATAACTTACGAACGAGGCCGGGGACTACGGCATGCACTGGCGCGCCGCGGGGCGCGAGGATGTCGATCGCTTCGTGCGGATGTCCGTTATGGACCTCGTCGAACGTATCTCGGACGTCCGCCGCGGCGAGTCCCTGAATGGGAGGGGTCAACGGCGGCAGCGAGGGAGCGGCGGCCCCGCCCAGGAAAATCGACGCCGTGGCAAGTAAAAAAGCGCGCAGCGGTTTCATTCTTCGAGAATCGCCGGCAGGCCCCGGCGGACCATATGCGACAGATCGTTCGCGTCCCAGTTCGTCAGGCGGATGCAGCCGTATGATTCCCCATGCCGCACATGGCCCGGATCCGGCGTCCCGTGGATGCCATAGTGTTTTTTCGAAAGCCCCATCCAAACCACTCCGGCCGGATTATTCGGGCCAGGGGGAAGCTTTGCCTTGGCCTCTTCCGGGCTCGCGTTCCAATAATGAACGGGGTCGTAGTAAAACCAGGGATTGTGCTGGACGGTCGTGATCGTCCAGGTCCCGATGGGCAGAGGATCGTGTTCGCCGCCGAGGGTCGCCGGATATTGCGCCAGAACTTTATCTCCGGGTCCGTAAGCTGTTACGGTTCGCTTGGATTTTGAGACCACGACGCGCACGGCGCGCCCCGGCGGCGGGCGGTGGACATCCGGTACGGTGATGACCTCGCCCGCACGCTTGAGATCCTTGCCGGGATTCAACTCTGCCAGCAGCCTGGGCGAACAATGAAAGCGCTCGCCCAACTCCTCTTCGGGCGATTCATACCCCATCCACTTCATGCGCGCCTGTTCCTGGACGTCTTTCGGAATGGGTTTGAAGGGGCCTCGCACGTCGGCGCGCGTAATTGCGTAGGTAGTGAGCAGCGGCTTGGTATCGGCGTTCAGCAGCTTCCACATTTCGGGATCGATGGCGTCCGACGGCGTCAGGCCGTGATGTTCCCGGTAGCCTTTGATTGCAATCCCGAGATCGTCTCCGTAGCGGCCGTCGATCTCCCCAGGCGAGAATCTGGTGCGGTCCAGAAGAATTTGAGCGCGGACGACGCGGCCGCCGCTGCTTCCCGGCGCAACGGGTCCAATGTCGTCCGATTTTTCGATCTCGCGCGCCAGCAGCGTTTGCGCGGGGCGAGCAGTTACGGGCCGCTTCACCGGGGCCCGGGCGGCGGGCGCGGCCAATGCCACCATAGCGATTATGGCGCCGAGAGCTGCGCTGGTCCCACGCATGCCGAACAAGCTTGCACGCTTTGTTCCATCCTCGTTGCGGCCTTCAATGCGCGCGCGGGGACGGCGTACTGGACGCGGGGGCGCCGCGAGCCGCGTAACGGCTCCGGCTCAGCGGCCGGGTCAACGCGGGAGGGGACGCTGTACTGGGGGGCGCCGCGGGGGGCGCACCGGCTCCGGCTCATCGGCCGGTCAACGCGCGCGGGGACGCTGTACTGGGGGGCGCCGCGGGCCGCGCAACGGCTCCGGCTCATCGGCCGTCAAGACACGTTCAGGGACGCCTTATGGGCGCGATGGGCGACGATGGCGCGGCGGCCGACGAAGGCGTGCCGGTGGGGAGCAGCGCTTCGGACGTGTAGGCGTCGGGTCCGGCGATATCGAGGTAGACGTTGCCGGAAGCGACGCCGGTGGGAACCGTTACGTTCACCTGATAGAGACCGGCCAAGGTTGGCGCCAGACCGGCATAGGAGACGGTCGCGGCAATTCCGTCGATAGCGGCCGAGATCGCGTTTGTCGCGACGCTATAAGGAGTCGTCGCGGGTCCGGGGGCGCCATCGGGATTCGCGGGCGAGATGTCCCCCAATCCCGTGACGAAGACTTGAATGGTCTCGCCGATTTGCGCCGGGGCGGCGGGCGTCACGGGCGTGCTGTCGGCGTGCAGCGCCGCCGCATAACCCAGGCCGCCCTCGGGGTTCGTAAAGACGCCGGGCATGGTGTAGTTCATGTATACCGTGACCGTGTTCGAGGCCACGGCGTTGTTAATTACTTGAATTTGGGCCAGGGTCAATTCCGTGGCATAAGGAACGAGTACCGACAATTGCCCCGGACTCACGAAGGAAATCGGCGCGGGGCGATTGTTGATGTTTACTTGCATGCCGCCCAGGATCGTGGGGAGTGGAACGGTGGAGGCAAGCGCAGTGGTGGAGGCGAGATTTGTGCCGTAGAGAGTGATCAGTTCTCCACGGGAGAGCCCGGCGGTAAAAGGCGCGGAACTGGCGGCATTGACGACGCCCGCGGGATTGAGGTAGACGCCCGGGCCGCTGAGAGATGGGGCGGGCAGCGCGATGCCGATTCCCAGATAGGGATTGACGCCGAATGCGATGGCTTGGCCGCCTGCGCCTGCGATATAGCGCGTGGCCCCGGTGAGGTCGCTATAAGAGCCGTCGCTGTTCAGGGTGTAGGCATCGTTGTACGTATTATTGAAGGCTGTGGTGCTGTACAGCGACAACTCCGAGAGGATGCGGTGGTGGACGATGCCGGTTCCGGCGTTGGCGTTGAACGACCCGTAATAGGTATCGAGGCTGCCGTAACCGGACGACAAAGTGGATTCGTCCTGGTCGATTCCGGCTTCGTAATAAAGCCCGTTGAGGCCGTTTGAAGCGCCGGAGGGGGCGCGCACGCCCACGAACATGTCCCAGCCGATCGGGGAGCCGCCAAAGACGACGTTGCCGTCGGGCGAAATGTAGAGGATTTTGTTGCCGGCGATCAGGTTCGAATTGGTTAGAGTCCCGCTCAATGTGACGTTCGCGGCCCCGTTGGAGAAAGAATAATGCCCCGCGGTTATTGTCTGATTGACGGCTTGGCTGCCGAGGCCTCCAATGTAACCGGTGAGGCTAAATGCGCCGAGATTGCCCTGGCCGTCGGGGTTCAACTGCCACAAGGAGTCGCGCGCGGTGGTGACCTCGCCGTCCGGAAAGTCGATCTGCGCGACCCAGTACTTGCCCTGGAAACTCGCATTGGCCGCCTGCGGTGAGGCCACGGGGGCGGCGATAAACAGGTCGTTGTAGCCGCTTTCCGTGCTGCTGCCGATGAAGATGCCGTTCGAGACCAGACCGTAGATCGACTCGCCGCTGAGGAGCGGATTGGCGATCGACCCGAGGCCGCTGGCGGCGATGGAGTAGGTTCCTGCGAGCGGAGTCGAGGAAACGCTTACGGGCGCTGAGTTACCGGAATCCATGAGGGTTCCGGTGAGGGTATAATTGCCGTTTCCGTCGAACGTGATGTTGCCATAAAGCGAGGCGGCCTCGCCCAGATCGCCGGAATTGTCGCCGAGGACATAAGTCACTTGACGATAGTAGTAAGTGCCTTTCAAAAGACCATTGCCGCTGGTGTCCCAGACAGGAGTTGGTTTGCGCGCAGGCCGGCCAAGCCGCGGCCGTGCAGAAGGAAAGAGAGCAGAAGAGTAGAGCGTTACCACGAAAAAATGCCATTGCCCTGCATTGCCTTTCAGGGCCGCAAAGTTCCCATGGCGGCGCTTACTCGGCGCGAGGCGGCCGATAAGCAAGTTGCGGATGTCCGCTGCTATGTTAAGTTCCGTGAAATCCCGGCAAACGCTCCGATTTCCTGCGGCCACCTGCGCTATACTGCTTAAAACGGCCATCCGGACCCGCGTCGTGAGCCGCTATCCGCCCTCGCGGAAGTAAGGATTGCTATGGTTAAACCTCTCCCTCTTTTTCTGTCCGCCGCCCTATTGGCGGCGCCGTTCGCCGGTTTCGCGCAGGACGACGCTCGTTCCCGCCTGACCGGCTCGAAGATCGATGAGACAAAACTGCATCGACTGGCGGGGAACACGCGTTCTCAAGCCAACTCGCAAAACGATCGGGGCCGGGTCGCCGCCGATTTTGCGATGGATCACATGCTGCTGCAGTTGCGGCGGTCGCCCCAACAGGAAGCCGCTGTCCAGCAATTCCTGGACTCGCTGCAGGACCCGGCATCGCCGAATTTTCATCACTGGCTGACGGCGGAGCAGTTCGGCCAGAAGTTTGGCCCGGCGCAAGAGGATGTCGAGGCGATCACGGCTTGGCTGGAGTCGCATGGCTTCACGGTGAACGTCGTTTATCGGAGCGGCATGGCGATCGATTTCTCGGGGACCGCCGCGCAGGTTCGCGAGGCTTTCCACACCGAGATCCACCACCTGGATGTCAATGGACAGCCACACATCGCCAACATGAGCGATCCGCAAATTCCGGAGGCGCTCGCGCCCGCCATCGCCGGCGTGGTCTCGCTGCACGATTTCATGCCCCATCCGATGAGGAAAGCTCACGCCGATTACACCTACACGCAACAGGGATCGACGTACCAAGCACTGGTTCCGGGGGACTTGGCGGCCATCTATAACTTAAGTCCTCTTTTTAAAGCGGGCGTGACCGGCGCCGGACAAACCATCGCCGTGATCGAAGACTCGGATTTGTACGCTTCCAGCGACTGGAGCACGTTCCGGAGCGCCTTCGGGCTTTCGCAATATTCCTCCGGTTCGCTTACAACCGTTCATCCGGCTCCGTCCAGCGGGACGTCGAACTGCTCCGCTCCGGGCGTGCTCGCGGGGGACGACGGGGAAGCCATCCTCGATGCCGAATGGGCCAGCGCGGCCGCGCCCGATGCCGCCATCGAAGTGGCGTCATGCAGGAATTCCCGGACCACGTTCGGCGGTTTGATCGCGATGGAGAATCTCGTCAATAGCGGCAAGCCGCCCGCGCTGATGAGCGTCAGTTATGGCGAGTGCGAGGCCGAAAACGGCGCTTCCGCGAACGCGGCCTTCAACTCCGCGTATCAGCAGGCGGCGGCGGAGGGAGTTTCCGTTTTCGTGGCGGCCGGGGACGAGGGCGGCGCCAGTTGCGATGCCGGCGCGACGGATGCGACGCATGGCATCGGCGTAAGCGCCTGGGCATCCACGCCCAACAATGTCGCGGTGGGCGGCTCCGATTTCGCCGATTCGTACAACAACTCCAGCTCCACGTATTGGAATTCCACGAACGCGAGCGATTACTCGTCGGCGCTTTCCTACATCCCGGAAATTCCGTGGAACGATTCCTGCGCGAGCGCCCTGCTTAGCTCGTATCTCGGATTCGCGGAGCCGTACGGCGCGCAGGGCCTGTGCGGCAGCACCACGGCGCAGAAGGACCAGCTTCAAGAGGTCGCCGCCGGCAGCGGCGGTCCCAGCGGCTGCGCCAGCGGGTCGCCGTCCACCTCCGGCATTGTCGGCGGAACGTGCAAGGGCTACTCAAAACCGGGGTGGCAGTCGGGCTTATCCGGCATTCCGAACGATGGGGTGCGCGATATTCCCGATGTGTCGCTGTTCTCCGGCACCGGCATTTGGGGCCACTATTACGTGACTTGCTGGACGGATGCTAAGAACGGCGGCGCGCCCTGCAGCGGCGCTCCCAGCGGCTGGGCGGGCGCGGGCGGAACTTCCTTCGCCGCGCCGATCATGGCCGGCATCCAGGCGTTGGTGAACCAAAAGGCCGGCGGCGCGCAAGGCAATCCCAATTCTGCCTATTACAAGCTGGCGGCGAGCGCGACCTGCAACTCGTCCAGCGGCGATGCGGCGGGAAGCGCCTGCGTGTTCCACAACATCACGTTGGGCGACATCGCCGTGAACTGCGCCGGCGCGCAGAGCTGTTATGGAGCCGCTTCTTCGACCGGGGGCGGCCACGGCGGGCGCGGCGGCAGGAACGGCAACCAGGGCGGAAACGGGGCGCTGTCGCTTTCGACGCAGTCTTACGATCCGGCGTTCGGGGCAGCGGCCGGATGGAATTTCGCTACCGGCATCGGCAGCGTGAACGCCTACAACCTGGTCATGAAGTGGGACTCGGTTAAGTAGCGCCGTCGGGGTCCGCGGCGCGCGTAAAGTTTCTTTGAGCCGGTAAGCGTTTCGTTGAGATCGCAGCGGTGAGGCGCTAACTCTGGTCGCGATGCGCGGCGGCGGGCGTGAACGCGGGAAGGCAGACGGCGATGTACTCGGCGCCTTCAGGGGTGCTGTAGCGCACCCATTCTCCGCGGCGCGCTACCACGGCCTGGCCGGCGCGAACGTCCATTGCTCCGCCGTCGTGCTCAACGCGCAGGACGCCCCTTCAGCACCACGGTGAACTCGTCGAATTCGGGCCGCTGCCCGGCTTCGCTCCAGCCGGCGGGACTGACCATGTGGGCCACGCTGACATCCGCGGTCCCGCTGTTGGCGACGCCGACGTACTCGTGAATTTGTTTACCGCCGGGAACGGGGATTACGGCGGGGGTTTCGATCAGAAGCGGCACGGCGGATCAGTGATCGCGATCGGTGACGAGTTCGGTGACCGCGCATAGGGCGCGCTGGTAGGGCGAATCGGGAAATTCGGAGATGATCGACCGCGCTTTGTCTGTGAAATGCTGGGCGCGGCCGCGGGCACGCTCCACGCCGCGCCGACGCTGGATGAAATTCAGGATGTCGGCAAACGAAACGCGATCGTAGCTTCCATCTTTTAATACGGTGGCGACCATCTCGCGCTCCTCGGTCGTGGCTTCGGAGAGCGCGTAAATCAAAGCCAGCGTCACCTTGCCCTCGCGCAGATCGCTGCCCACGGGCTTGCCGAGCACCTGCTCGCGGGAGGTGAAATCGAGCACGTCGTCGACAAGTTGGAACGCGATTCCGAGATTCCAGGCGAATTCGCCGAGGCGCGCCTCCGTGCTCTCGTCCGCGCCGCTCACCAGCGCTCCCAGACGCGCCGAAGCCGAGAACAGGCTGGCGGTTTTGCGATCCACCAGCTCCATGTAATCGGCCTCGGCGATGTCGATCTTGCCGATCCGCTCGAGCTGCAGCAGCTCGCCTTCGACCATGAGTTGCGTGAGGCTGATGAGGACGTCGAGGACGCGAAAATTGCGTTCCCGCAGAGCGACCTGGAAGGCCTGCATGTAGAGCCAATCGCCGGCGAGAACGCAGGTGTGATTGCCCCAGATGGTGTTGCTGGAGGGACGGCCGCGGCGCGTTTTGGCGGTGTCGATGACATCGTCGTGCACCAGCGTCGCGGCATGGATCATCTCCACGACGGCGGCCAGCCGGATGGAGGCATCGTTGAAATTTCCCGCGATGCGGGAGGAAAGCAAAAGCAGGATCGGGCGCAGCCGTTTGCCGCCGCCGGCCTGAAGGTAACGTCCGATCGCGGTGACGACATCCACGCTGGCGACCGATTCCAGGTTGATCTCGCGCTCGACGCGCTCCAGGTCCTGCTGGACCAGATCCAGAATCTCCTGAGGCGTCGTTTCGCGCGGCGTCGGGGGCTGCCCAATCTTGCTGAAGCTCATGGGTTTCCCCAGTGTAACAGCCGCGAGAAGTTATTCGTCGTTGCCGCCGCGATCTCCTCAAAGCTCATGCCGCGCAGCACGGCGAGCTTTTGGGCGGTGTAGACGGCGAACGCGGGTTCGTTGCGTTTGCCGCGCTTGGGAACGGGCGCGAGGTAGGGCGAATCGGTCTCGACCAGGATGCGGTCGAGCGGGACCTCCGAGGCGACTTTGTGAAGATCGGCGGCCTTGGGAAACGTCACGATGCCGCCGAAACTGAGGTAGAATCCGAGGCCGAGCGCGCGAAACGCTTCGCGGCGCGCGCCCGAGAAGCAATGCATGATGCCGGGGATGCCGTGCGGCGCCCAATGCTCTTCGAGCAGCGCGAAGGTGTCTTCCCAAGCTTCGCGAGTATGAATGACGATGGGCTTGCGAAGGTGGGCGGCGATGCGCATCTGCTCGATGAAGACTTGTTTCTGCGCCTCGCGCGGCGAAAAATCGTAATGGTAATCGAGCCCGATCTCGCCCACCGCGATGGCCTTGGGATGGGCCAGCAGCGCGGCTAAGCGGGCGAGCGTGGAATCGGTGGCCTTGGCGGCATCGTGCGGGTGTACGCCGGCCGTGCACAGGAATGCCGGATACTTGTCGGCGAGACGGATGCCGGCTTCGAGATCCGGCGGGCCTTCACCGGTTCCGATGGCGACCATTCGCTCCACGCCGGCTTCAAGAGCGCGCTCGATCACCTCCTCACGATCGGCGTCGAAATCGGAGCTGTCGAGATGGCAGTGGGAATCGACCAGCACGTTTACTTCAAGCGGGCGCCGACGGGGACGTCCTCGAGGAATCCGGCCAGCGCCGGCTTGCCGCCTTCGAGCGACGCCGCCACGATCATCCCTTGCGATTCGATGCCGCGTAGCTTTCGCGGTTGGAGGTTCGCGACGATCACGACCTTGCGCCCGACCAGCGGCTCGGGCTCGTAGGCTTCGGCGATACCGGCGACGATGGTGCGGGGGCGCGGCTCGCCGATGTCGATTTTGAGATGCAGCAGCTTATCGGAGCCTTTGACGCGCTCTGCCGAAAGCACCTCGCCAACGCGCAGGTCGACTTTGGCGAAATCGTCGATGCCGATCCGGTCCGTATCCGTCGACGCGGCGTCCGGCGTCCCGGTGGGCGCGGGTTTCTTGCCCAGAATTTCGTCCTGCCGCGCTTTTTCGCGGATCTCCAATTCCTTCATCTTTTCGATGGCGGGCTTTTCGTCGATGCGCGGGAAGACTGCCGCGATATGGCCTATTTTTTGGCGGGCGGGCATTCTGCCCCAATGCAGATCGGCGACGCGCTGGGTCTCGAGCGGCGCCTCGATGCCGAGCTGCGCCCAGATCCTTTTCGCCGCTTCCGGCATGACGGGATACAGCCAGATGGTTACGATTCGAAGCGTCTCGGCGGCGGTGTAGAGCGTCTCGTCGAGCTGCCGCTGCGAAGCGGGATCGGGGTCCTTGGCCAGCTTCCAGGGCGCGCGCTCGACAATGAACCTGTCGATGACGGCGAGCAGCGCCCAGATCGCTTCCAGCCCGCGCGAAAACTCGAACGCGTCGAAGCACTCGAGCGCGGTCTCGGTGGCCCGGCGCGCGGTTTCCGCGACATCGCCAAGGCCGTCGGATTCCGGAATGACGCCGCCGCGGTATTGCTGGATCATGGTGAGCGTGCGGCTGGCGAGATTGCCGAGGCCGTTGGCGAGGTCGGCGTTATAGCGCTGGATGAGGGCGTCGTAGCTGAAGCTGCCATCCTGTCCGAAGGTGATCTCGCGCATCAGGAAATAGCGCAGCGCATCGGCTCCGACAACATCGGCGATGGGGCCGGGGCGGACGACGTTGCCGCGCGATTTGCTCATCTTGCTTTCTTCGACCAGAATCCAGCCGTGCGCGAAGACCTGTTTGGGCAGCGGCAAATCGGCCGCCATCAGAAAGGCCGGCCAGTAGATGGCGTGAAATCGCAGGATGTCTTTGCCGATCAGGTGCAGGTCGGCGGGCCACAGATTGGTGTCGCGCACCGCGCTCATGTAGGACGTCAGCGCGTCGAACCAGACGTAAAAAACGTGGTTGCCTTCGACGGGAACGGGAATGCCCCACTTGATGCTGGTGCGCGTGATGGAGAGATCGTTGAGGCCGCCCTTGACGAACTGGACCAGCTCGTTGCGGCGATAATCGGGCTGCACGAATTTCGGGTCGCGCTCGTAGAGATCGAGCAGCTTCTGCTGAAACGCGCTCAGCTTGAAGAAATAATTTTCTTCGGTGACGGTCTCGGTGGGACGGCCGCAATCGGGGCAAGGGTCGCCGGGTTTGGCTTCGTTGACATACAGCTCGTCGTGAAAGCAATACTGGCCGGTGTAGGAGCCTTTGTAAATGTACCCGTTGCGTTGGCAGCGCTCGAAGAGGTCGCGCACGGTTTCGAAGTGCCGCGGGTCGGAGGTGCGGATGAAATAGTCGACATCGATGCCCAGCTTCTGCCACTGGCTTACGAACTCGTTCGCGACGCGCGTGGCGTATTCCTGCGGCGAAATTCCGATGGCTTTGGCGGCGCGCTCCACGTTTTGACCGTGCTCGTCGGAGCCGGTGGTCAG
Source organism: Bryobacterales bacterium (assembly GCA_963795935.1). Lineage (GTDB taxonomy): Bacteria > Acidobacteriota > Terriglobia > Bryobacterales > Bryobacteraceae > JAICMB01. The sequence goes on from CAWCJO010000002.1 coordinate 65,199, forward strand.
CACCACGGGATCGTAGCCCTGCATCACCTTGAACTTCTTGATGGCATCGGCGACAAACGTGGAATAGGCCGTCCCGATGTGCGGCGCGGCATTGACGTAGTAAATGGGCGTGGTCAGGTAGTATTTCATCGAATATTTTTCAGGTAAGCGAGGTTCGCTTCGGCCAGAACTGTCTTGAGCGGCGCGCCGGTTCGGAGCGCGGCGTCGCGGCAATCGTCGTATTCGGGAGCGAAGGAGCCGTCTTCGGAAACTTTCACGCGGATCTTACCGTGCGCGGTCTCGACCTCGGCGATGCGGCGGGATTGAACGCGGCGTTCGGCGGCGTGGATGCGCAGTCCGAGCGTGGTGGTCTCGGCGAAAATCAGGCGCGCCAGGCTTTCCTGCTCCTCCGGGCGGGCGATGACGCGCAGCAGTGTACCGGCGCGGTTCTTCTTCATGACGATCGCCTGAAGCGAGACGTCGAGCGCGCCGGCTTGGAGCAAACGCTCCATGGCGTATCCGAGCACCTGCGGCGTGGCGTCGTCGATATTGGCTTCGAGCACGGAGACGGTGGTCGATTCCGCCGCGCTAGAGTTTTCGCCGATGAGGACGCGCAGAACATTGGCGTGTTCCGGGAAATCCTTATCGCCGGCGCCGTATCCGACGGCGAGGGCGCGCATGGGAGGCATAGGTCCGAAGCCCGCGGCCAGAGTGCTGACGATGGCGGCGCCTGTGGGCGTGGTCAATTCCATGGCGGGGCCGCGCGAATAAATCGGACGCGCGAGGAGCAACTCCGCGGTGGCGGGGGCGGGGATGGGGAGCACGCCATGTTCCGTGTTCACCGTCCCGCTGCCGACGTTGAGCGCCGAGCAGCGGATCTCATCGACGCCGAGCAGCTCGAGCGCGGCGCACGCTCCCACGATGTCGCAAATCGAGTCGACGGCGCCGACTTCGTGGAAATGGATTTTTTCGATCGGCGCGGCGTGTACCTTGGCCTCGGCTTCGGCGAGACGCTGAAACACCGCCGTCGCGTTGTGCTTGGCGCGCGGCGGGAGATCGGCGCCCTCGATCATTTGCACGATTTGCGGTAAATGCCGGTGCGCTTTGGTTTCACCGCCGGTGACGGTGAATTTCGAGGCCGCGATCCCGCGCCGCTTGGTTCGTTCGATGCGAAAAGACGCTCCCGTAGCGAGGGTCTCGAGGGTGCGCGTCAATGCGGCGGGATCGGCGCCGGCGTCCACCAAGGCGCCGACGGTCATGTCTCCGCTGATACCCGAGAAGGCATCGAAGTAACAGATTTTCATGCGACCAATTTCGGCAACAGCTCGGCGGAGGGGCCTTCGAGGACAGCGTCGACGCGCTCTGACAGGGGCGTTTCCTCGATGTTGATCTCGACAACCTTGGCGCCGGCGCGTTGAGCGATGCTCGCCAGCGCGGCCGCCGGATATACCACGGCCGACGTCCCGATGACGAGAAAAACGTCCGCGCGTTCCGCCGCCATCAAATGGTCCCATGCAGCTTCAAGACATCGCCGCTGTCGGCTTCGTCGTGCAGATCGTCGACGTTTTGCGTGATGAGGGTGAAGTCCGGCGCGCGCCGCTGCAATTCGGCAAGGGCATAATGGCCGGCATTCGGCCGCGCATTTGCGATCAGGCCGCGCCGCCAACCGTACCATTCCCAGACGAGTTTGGGATCGCGCGCGAAGGCTTCTGGCGTGGCCATGTCTTCGGGTCGAAACCGGCGCCACAGGCCGTGAAGGCCGCGAAAGGTGGGGACGCCGCTCTCGGCCGACACGCCCGCTCCGGTAAGCGCCGCAATCGAACGTGCATTCCTCAGGAGTGCGCGGACGTGCTCCACGGTTTCATTATTGCGTAATCCCGTTGTGTACCTGATGCCAGGGTGTTCGCGGACGGCGCACTTACTCAGACGGCATGGCCGCCGGCGCGGGCTTCGGGAAATCGTTGTAGTTGAGGATCGCGTTCACCAGCATATTGAACTCACCCATGTTCTGCCAGCGGTAGCAGGGATTGGTCGCGAACAGCACCACGCGGCCCTGGCCGGCGGGAACGTCGACGATTGCGGGGCGATTCTTCGTCTCGGCCACGCCCTTCATCAGACCACTGAGCACGGACTCGGCGGTCCCGGGAAAACGCGCGAGAATCCATTTGCGGTCTTCTTGCGGGACGCGCAGCAGCGGACCATTGGCGTAGCGCACCGGCACGATTTTGCCGGTGTAGCCGTAGAAGATGGGATGGGTGGGACGGACGATTTCGGCTTCGACGATGGGGCCGGGGGCGTAAAACTGCGGCGAAGGGCGGCCGGCGTCCACGGTGCGCGTGATGCCGTATTCGGCGGGCAGAAAGCTGGCGCCGCCGAGCGTGATGAGCACGCCGCCCTCGTTCACGAATTTATCGAGCTCCGCGACGCCCTGAATGCCCATGCCGCCCGTGATGTCGTCCGATTCGCCGTACATGCCGAGGCTCTTTGAATCGGGCGTTTTCTTATAATCGAGGGGCTTCCCTTTGGGCTCGATGTCGAACACGATGGATTTGGCGCTGCCGCGGCCCTGGCTCGGAATAAGGATGACGTCGTAAGAATCGCGCAGACGGCCCTGGCGGATGCGTTCTTTATAGATCAAATCGTAGCCGACCTCGAAATGGTCGAACGCATAGCGCACCCAACCGACGTCCTGGGTCGCGCCCCAGGTGCTGAAGACGGCCAGACGCGGCAGATCGACGAGGTGTTTCGGAACGTCGGGCGCCGCCGGTAGAGCGACGGCTTGGAGTCCCAGTTTTTCGATCTCGGATCTGGCGCGCGGAGTCGAGGGAAGCAAGAACGAACCGGCGGGGAGTTCGGCGCCGCGCGGCTTTATAGGGCTGCTCGATGGCTTCGAACTTGACGTCCCTTAAGCGATAGCGCAGGGTGACGAGCGCGTTCGCTCCGTTGTCGAGTACGGCGAGCACGGGGCCGTCGCCTTTTATTGCGCCGGCGATGGTCAGCGTGTCCACTGCTTCGACGGGAGCGTCGAGAATGGCTTTATCGGCGCTCTCGACGACTTTGGCGTGGCTCATGAGACCCATGGTCCAGCCGGTGTCGTCGTAAGTGCGGAGATTGTTATCCGGGAACTGCTGCTTTTCAAGCAGGATTTTCGCGAGCCGGCCGTAGGGCTGGTTGCGCTTCACGATGAGGGAACCGGCGGGGAAGGTTCCTTCTTTCAGCTTTACGCCGGAGACCGCGCGGCCGACCTCGATCGCTTGCAGGCGCAGGATGTTGACGATGAATGCGACGCGCGTCATGTCGGGTTGGCCGGCCGGCAGCACGTAACCATAGGGAGCTTCTTTGATGCCCGCTTCGATGGAATTGCGGCTCTTATCGTAGAAGTTCTCGAGCACGGTTTTCGAAAAACTCGACGCCAGATCGAGCGCGGTCAGGACGCCGGTCTCCATGTAATTGGTGTTGTTGCGCATGGACCAGACAACCTCTTTATAGGGCGGAAAAGGGCGGTACCATTCGCGCTTGGTTTGGCCCGTGGCCTGTCCGGCGCCGCCTTCGGGAGCGGCGACATTGCGCTTCATCGTGTTCGCGCCGCCGTTGCCGAAGGTTTCATACATGCGCAGCATGCCGTTGTGATTCGACGACATGAATCCGAGATAGCCGGGCGACCACATATCGACGTAGCCGTGCGTCCAGACGCCGGGCAATCCGTAGGCGGTCAGCTTCGCCATCTCGAAGTTCGAAAACCAGGGAAGCTCGGCGTAGAGGATGGGGTCGAGCGTGGGATTCTGCGGGGCTTGGCCGCTGAAGGTGTAGAGGAACGGAACCGATTCGTGCAGATCGTGCAGGATCGGCGGATGCCATTCCAGGTAGAACTTCAGCCAATTGCGCATTGTGATCTGGGAGTAATTGATGTCGCGATTGTTGTCGTGAAGGATGTACTTGCCCCAATAGGGCGGGCCGGCGATGCGGTCCTCTTCGGTCTTTTCGCCGATCTTATGGCGGTAATACCAGTCGACGTAGCGATCGCGGCCATCGGGCTCGAGCACCGCGCCGATCATCACGATGACGCTGTGGCGGATGCGATCGAACAACGGCGAATCTTCGACGGCGAGGCGGTAGGCGAGCTCCATCAGCATTTCGGGAGGGCCCGTTTCGGCGCTGTGCAGGCCGCCTGTGAACATGTAGATCGGCTTGGCTTGCGCGATGATGCGCTTGGCCGCGGCGTCGTTGAGGCCGCGCGGGTCGGCGAGTTTGGCGAGGTATCCTTTATAAACGTCGAGATTGCGGATGTTGTCTTCGTCGGAGACGGCGACGACAACGCACTCGCGGCCTTCGTCGGTCTGGCCGATGGAGAAGATTTTCACGCGCGGGGAAGCGGCGGCAAGGGCGCGGTAATAGCGATAGATATCGGCCGTGTGGGTGAGCTTTTGGGGCGTTCCGATGTAGTAGCCAAGGATGTCTTTGGGGCTGGGGACGCCGGCGGCCGTGGGGAGATGGTCGACGAGCGGAGTCATGAATTCGGGCCGCGTGGTCCATTCTTTTACGAGGCGGGCGTACTCGGCGTCTTGCGGCTGTTCAACGGCGTTCTGCGCAAGGGCGGCGGTTGCGAGAAGCGAGAACGCAATTGCCGCGGAGAGTCTGACTTTCGGGGTCATGGAAATTCCGACTTTATCATAGGGTCGCGGATTCGCTTCAATGCTTCGGAGTTGCGCGACGAATACTCCATTCGAGGAAGCCCGTGCCATAGGCGCCGGGGAGGTCGATGTAGGCGATTCCGCGGTCCTCGCCGAACCCGAATGTGATGTTCGAAACCGGGGAGTTGGGCGGCATCACGCCCTGGAACGAGCCGGTTATATTTTCCAACTTGCCGTTGCGGAAAATCGCCTGGCCTCCTTGCGTCAGATTATCGCGGGTGAAGAGCGCCAGCGCTGCGCGTCGGACAATGCAGCTTGCCGTCATGCGAGAGCCTCAACCCGAAGTTAGCGCTCGTTCAGCCTGCCGTACTTCCGCAGCGCCTCGCGGAGGCGATCATGGGGCAGCGCGCTTACTTTACTGTCCCGAAATCCAGTCATGTCCTCGGCGGCGACCATGGCGTTTACGATGGCTTCCTCGACCGCCTGCACGGTCGCTTCGAAGATCGGGTTCAAGGCCTCGTTCGGCAGCATCGCAACATTGATGGCGCCGCTCCCCCCGGCAGCGTGCGCGTTGGCGGTTGAGAACGCGATGAAAAGGTCGCCCGAACCGTTGCCGGAGGTCGAGCCGGTGCGCGCCAGTCCCAAAGATGCGCGCCGCGCCAGACGTTTCATTTGATGCGGCAGCAGGGGGGCATCGGTAGCGACGACGATAATGATCGACCCGGTGTCCTCGCGGTAGGCGGCCGCGGCGCTGGCCAGCGGCGGATTGGCGGCGATGTCCTGCCCCACTGGCGCGCCCGCAATTCGCAATTGCCGTCGCGAGCCGCAATTGCATTGAACCAACGCCGCCACTTGATAGGGTTGCCGGCCGGCTGTGATGCGCGATGCCGTCCCGATTCCACCCTTGAAGCCGTAGCAGATCATGCCCGTGCCGCCGCCCACGCTGCCTTCCGCAACCCGCCCGCCCGCGGCATTGTCGAGAGCGTGGAACACGTGCTCCGGCTTGACGTGGAATCCGTTGATGTCGTTCAGCACGCCGTCCCACGTCTCCGCCACAATGGGCAGACTCCAGAAGCCGGCGCCGAAAGAATTCGTGCCGGGCTTGCGGCCGTTTGAAACCTGCCAGTGGATGTAGGAATCGCGCACGACGCCGACGCTATGGGTATTGGTGATCATGACGGGGCCATCCACGAAGCCCGATTCCTCGACCCAGGCCGTGCCGGTCATCTCGCCATTGCCGTTCAAAGAAAACCAGCCTCCGAAAGCGGGATCGTCCGACTGCTTCCCGCGCGGCCAGATCGCGGTCACGCCGGTCCGCACGCTGTCGCCCTCGATCAAAGTCGTATGGCCGACCTCCACGCCGGCAATATCCGTAATGGCGTTGAGCGGACCCGGCGCGCCCTCGAACGGCACGCCGAGATCGCGCGCGCGAGGCTTGTTCTGGCCGCCGATTGTTGCCGCAAAGAAGAGCATCGCTCCGGAGGCGAGGACGTAGTTGGTCATCTCAGACAGTGTACGCGCTGTTCGGGAACGCGCGGGAGGCGCATCTGCCCCCACAATATTCAAAGCAATTGGATGAGGAATTCGATGTCAACCGCTCTTGTCCGCGCAACCTCCACCTGGATGCTGTGAAGCGTGCCGAATTGGCCCGGGGGAGCTTTGGCTAAAATGGCTGTTGGAAGCGAATGAGGTACCTCACAGGCCTGAGTTTCTTTTTCATTGCGCTCCTTTAGCCAACGTGACTGGCGCACGGTTTCTAAATTGGCGTCGCGATTCCAGGTTGACGGCTCTCGCGGCTCAGTTCTAACGTTTAGAGGAAGGCAGCGCTAATGCGCAGAGAACTTTCGCCGGGTATTTGGCTGTTTCGGGACGATGATGCAGAGTTTATTGAATGGTGTCAGAGGAACCCAAATGGATTCTTCTTTAACTGCCGGTGTTCAAACGCCGGGGACGTCACGAGCGTTCGTACTATGCACGGGGTAATGTATAAGACCAAAATGTGTCCTCACTTCAGGAACAACAATCGGGCATCGGGATTCGAGGACAATTTGACCACCGGGAGGCGCTGTAAAGTGGGCTCGGTTGATCGAACGAAACTCGAAAAGTGGTCCCAGGACGAGGGGTATTCAGTTCGGTCCTCCAAGTGTCCGGATTGCTTCTGACTAGGGCGCGGATCCCACACGCCCCCGCAATCGCCAGCCCTACAAACCACCTCCGTTACACTGAAAGTGCGTGGAAGAGGAGGTCTTAGGCAAGGCGTACGATTCGCGGATCATGCGCCGGCTTCTTTCTTACATGAAGCCGTACCGGCGCACGGTGCTGGTATCGTTGGCGCTGCTGCTGGTCAACTCGGTGCTGCAGGTGATCGGCCCGCTGCTGACGAAGATGGCCGTCGACCGCTACATCGCGCCATCGCCGTCGCATTTTCGGACGCCTCTCGACCGGATTCTTTCAGCCGACCCATGGACCGGAATCGCGCAAATCTCGTTCGTGTATCTGTTAGCGATCGGCGGAGGGTTCCTGTGCGATTTCGGCGAAACGTATCTGATGCAATGGACCGGCCAGAAGGCCATGTTCGACCTGCGGCGCGAGTTGATGGCGCATTTGCAACGGCTCGATATCGCATTCTTCGATCGCAATCCGGTGGGCCGCCTGGTGACGCGCGTAACCACGGATGTCGATACGCTGAACGATCTGTTCACGTCGGGTCTGGTCACTATCGTGGGCGATCTGCTGATGTTGAGCTTCGTCATCGCGGCAATGCTGAGTCTCAGCCCGGGCATGACGGCGCTACTGCTGGCCGTGATGCCTCTGGTCGTGATGGTTACCGTCATCTTCCGGCGCACGGTGCAGCAGAGTTATCGCAGGATTCGCGTCGCGATCGCGCGTATTAACGCTTACTTGCAGGAGCACGTTAACGGAATTGCGGTGTTGCAGCTCTTCAATCGCGAGGCGAAGAGCATGCGGGAATTCGAGCGCATCAATCGCGACCACATGGACGCTTATAAGGACTCGATTACGGCGTACGGCTGGTTTTACCCCACGGTCGAGTTTTTGGGCATGTTGGCGCTTTCCTTTCTGCTCGCCTATGGGGCGTTCCGCATCCGGCAAGGGGCGCTGAGTCTCGGCGTGCTCGTCGCGTTTTTTCAGTACGGATTGCGATTCTTCCGGCCGATTCAGGATCTCAGCGAGAAGTACAACATTCTGCAGGCGGCCATGGCGGCGGCCGAACGGATTTTCAAATTACTGGATGCGCGGGCGGAGATCGCGTCGCCGCCGCGGAGGCGCGCTTTGCCGGAATCGCCCGCCGCAATTGCCTTCGAGAACGTTTGGTTTGCGTATCACGGCGAGGACTGGGTGCTGCGCGATGTCAGTTTCCGCATCGAACCCGGCGAGACGATCGCGGTCGTGGGGCATACCGGGGCCGGGAAGACGACCTTGGCGAGCCTGTTACTGCGGTTCTACGATGTGCAGCGCGGCGCCATCCGCATCGGCGGCATCGACATACGCGAGTTCGATCTCGCGGAGCTGCGGCGGGTCTTCGGCGTGGTGCTTCAGGACCCCCATTTGTTCACGGGCACGATCGAGACCAACATCCGCCTGGGGACGGAGGGCATTACGGACGATGCGCTGGTGCGGTCGGCCGAACGCGTCAATCTGCTCGACTTCATTGAGCGGCTCCCGGAACGCTTCGCGCAGCCGGTACGGGAGCGCGGCGCGGGTTTTTCGACCGGGCAGAAGCAACTGATCGGCTTTGCGCGGGCCTTGGCGCATAACCCGCGCATTCTGATCCTCGATGAAGCGACCTCGAGCGTGGACACCGAGACGGAGATGCGCGTCCGCGCGGCGCTCGATCACTTAGTGGAAGGCCGCACGTCAATCGTTATCGCGCACCGGCTCTCCACCATCCAGCGGGCCGACCGCATTGTTGTAATGCACAAGGGTCAACTGCGGGAAATAGGCACGCACCAGGAACTTCTGGCCGCGCGCGGTATATATTGGAGGCTGTACCAACTGCAGTATAAGGACCAGGAAGCGGCGCCGGCGCGTCTTGGAGAGACGGTGGCGGGAGACTAGACTGCGCCGAGGCCTGGTTTATTCAAGCCGCTTGTGCGCATGATGCCGTTCTCGATCTGGAATAACCCGGGGAACTTGCGCTCCCACGGCTTATTAGCGGCCGGCATATATTGAAATGAATTCGCCTCAATGGCCTGAACGCCTGGCACGTGCGCGGCGAGTGAGGCGGACTGGATTAGCGAAGCGCCCGGGCAGGTCAGGTCTTGAACGCAGAGAAACATCTTATGCCTCTCGGCTACCGGGGCGATAATCATCATGGCGCTCTGCCCTTTGCATGCTTTCAACGCGGCCCCGGTATATCCGAGCTCCCGCGCCAGCAACAACGCATCGATACCGGTAAGCGCTTCGTCGATCACGACCGGCACAATTTTCGAGGCTGCCGCAACGCTTTGACGATGGGCCGTCATATCCCGCGGGAACGGCTGCTCAATGTACTGAATGCGGCGGAACCCCTCGGGAGCTTTCTTCTTTATGCCTCCGATGAAACCAAGAAGGTAATCGATACTGGGACATTTCTCATTAAAATCCAGAGAATATACCCAGCGCTCGACGCCGCGTTTCTTTTGGGTTTCAGCCGTCACTCGATCGACCCTGAGTACTCGATCGGAGTCCCATTTCAAATCGTCGCCGTCGAGTTTGATTTTAAAGTGAGTAAGGCCGTTGTATTCGATCCATTCCGGCAACGTTTCAGGAAGTCCGTCGTTCACGCGCGTTGTAATATCCCGGGCTTCGATCGGGTCCACGGCCGAGACCAGGTGATACAAGGGCAGACTCGGTTTTGGCTCCTTCAGGACAAACCGCTCAGGGAAAAGATCGCGATACGCGGCACCCGCATAATGCGATAGATCGTATGTCATGAATGCGGGTCCATAGGTGTAATAACAATTCACGCCGTGAGCCTTCCCGAAGGCGTCGTGAACGGCGGCATCGAAGGCGCTTGCCGTCACCAGCGTACACAGCTTCGGCATCGCTTCGTTAAGGTGAAGCTCGGCCGAGACCTCGGAGGCCGCTTTCAGATACTCGGGTTCGAGCGACCAGTTAATGTCGATAGGATGTCCGAACTCTTTGTGGCGCGCTGTAATAGTTCGAATGCGCTCCGCGAGGGATTTCATCGCGCCTAACGTTGTGTCGTACGACATTGTGCGCGAGGGAAACGCCCAGACGTTGCCCAGCGGCATCGATCCAAAACCCTTCGCGACCCTGCCGTCCGAAGTTCGAACGGTACAGTTAACGTTCAGAATCGTAGCGCGGTCCACTACGGATCCGCCGAACTTGATCGGAACTCGATAACTATAGTCTTCATATCCTATCGACACGTCGTCTATCCGGATATCCGTGGGACGCCTGGCCGCCGCCGTCAATATTGCAAAGCTTCCCTGCACAGCGCCCAGGCCACACGCCGCGGATAGCCGCGCCGAATTTGTGACGAAACGCCGACGGTTCATTCTCATCCGTAAACCACTTTAGCGCTGTGGAAGGCCGCCATCAGCGTCCGGCCATTCTGGGGTATGATTGCTCAGAAAAGGAGTGTCAAATGCGGGAGCAGTTCTCACGGCGCTCACTCGGCGCGAAGGCCCTGGCGGCAACCGCGCTGAGTTACTCGCGCATTCTTGGAGCGAATGACCGCGTCCGGTTGGGCTACATCGGCGTGGGGAATCGCGGCGACCAGGATCATGACGCGTTTCTGGAATGCGGAGGAAACGAGATGGCGGCCGTCTGCGATCTTCGCGACGACTACATGAACTTCGCCGTGAAGAAATCGCGCGCGACGCCGAAGAAGTACAAAGAGTACCGCAATCTGCTGGACGACAAGAACGTGGATGCCGTGGTCATCGCGACGCCGGACCACTGGCACGCTCTCATGTTTATCGACGCTTGCGAGGCCGGTAAAGATGTTTATGTGGAGAAGCCGCTTTCGCTTACCGTTGTGGAAGGACGCAAGATGGTCGAAGCCGCGCAGCGGACTAAGCGCGTGACTCAGGTCGGCACCCAGCGGCGCTCCGCCCCGTTTTTAAAAGAAGCGGCGGATTTTGTGCTTGGCGGCGGTATCGGCCGCGTCACCGTGGCCCGGTCTTCCCACATACAGAATCAATGGCCGAAGGGCATCGGCAACCCGCCGGATTCCGCTTCTCCGAGCGAATGGGAATGGGAGCATTGGCTTGGCCCCGCGCCCATGGTGGCTTACAACAGGAATCGCGAGTTTTATAAGTTCCGTTGGTTTTACGAATATTCCGGCGGCCAGTTGACGAATTACGGCGTTCACAACGTGGATATGCTTCGCTGGTGCCTCGGCCAGGACGCTCCGCGGTCGGTCACCGCAATCGGGGGCAAGTACGCCGTCGAAGATAATCGGGAAATTCCGGACACGCTGGAAGTCCTGTGGCAGTGGGACGGGCCCACCGTAATGGCCTTTTCACACTACGAAGCTAACTCCGCGCCCAACAATTTGCGCAATGCGGAGATGGAGCTTCGCGGGACCAAGGGAACGATGTATATCAATAACAACGTTTGGGAGGTTGTGCCGGAGCGGACGCCGGAATTGGAACTATTTGCGCGCACGCCTCTCGACCGCGTCAGCGAGAAACAATACGGCGCTTCGCGCAAGGCTCTGATCGAGCCAAGGCAGGCGAAGGGCGGCGACAGCACGGCATTGCACGCGCGCAACTTCATCGATTGCGTGCGCAGCCGCGCCAAATGCAACGCCGATGTTCTTATCGGCCATCTCTCGACGTCGGCTACGCTCATCGGCAATATAGCTAATAAGACCGGCATGCATCTGCGGTGGGACGCAAAGACCGAAAGGTTCACGAACAGCGAAGCGGCGAACAGGATGCTCTTCTATAAGTACCGGGCGCGCTATAAGCTGCCGGCGTAAATGACAAGTTCCGGACAATTTTTCATCGACTGCGCCGCCGGCCCCGCTTGTGTGCGCATGCTAACGGCGGTGTTGCTGTGCCTCGCGGCTCAGGCGCAACAGGCGGCGGATACAATCTATTACAACGGAAAAATCATAACCATGTGGCCGCGGCATCCCACGGCCGAGGCCGTCGCTATTCAAGGCGATCGTTTCCTCGCCGTGGGCTCGAGCGCCGATGTGCTGAAAACGGCTGGGCCGCGGACGGCGCGCATCGATCTCCACGGCCGCTGCGTTGTTCCAGGACTGATGGACAGTCACGTGCATCCGATTTCCGCCGCTCTGAGCGAGATTGACGGACCTATACCGGTGTTCCACTCCGTCCCCGAGATAGAGCGCTATATCCGCGCACAGGCGAAAAGGTTGCTGCCCTCACAGGTGATCTTCGTTCCCAAGATCTACGCCTCGCGTCTCGCCGAGCACCGCTATCCAAGCCGCGCGGAACTGGACGAGGCGGCGCCCGGACGCGAGGTCGTCGTAGACAACGGTTATGCATCCGTTTTGAATTCCGCCGCTCTGAAGCGCTTAGGAATCACGAAGGACACGCCGCAACCTCCGAATGGACGGATCGTCAAGGATGACAAAGGCGAGCTCACGGGGCTGGTCATGGGAGCTCCAACATTGCTCGCGCCGGTCAGGAACACCCGCAAATACACCGCCAAGGACCGGCTATGGGCTCTCCAGAGCATGCTGCGGCAATACAACACGGTGGGGCTGACGAGCATCATCGATCGCGCCGAAGGGCCGGATGGATTTAGGGCGTATCAAGCGCTGCATGATCAAGGCGAACTTACAGTGCGGGCTTACGTCACGTACTTGATCGACGCCCAGGGGACGCCGCAAGAAGTTCGCGAAGAGATCGAACGCTTTCCTTTCGTGACGGGATGGGGCGATAAGTGGGTCCGCGTCGGCTCGCTCAAAACGATCGTGGACGGCGGCATTCTGATCGGAACCGCCTATTTGCGGGAGCCGTATGGGCTTCACACGCAGCTCTACGGTTTCGCGCAGCCCGACTACCGCGGGGTTCTATCGGTCTCTCGCGAAAACCTGTTCGAAATGGCGAAGGACGCGGACGCGCTTGGTTGGCAAATGACGGCCCACACCACGGGCGGAGGCGCTACCGATCTGCTGCTCGACGCTTACGAAGCCGCGGACCGTTTGCAATCCATTCGCGGCCGCCGCTTTACCGTTACGCACGGAAATTTTCCAGAATCGGGAAGCGATCGCGCGGGCGCAACGCCTGGGCATAGCATTCGATGTGCAGCCGGCTTGGATGTATCTGGACGGTCCCGCAATCAAGGATGTGTTCGGCCCCGAGCGCATGAAGGATTTTCAGCCGCTGCGTTCTCTCCTGGACGCCGGCATCGTGGTCGCCGGCGGGTCCGACCACATGATCCGGTTCGACCCGCGACTGGCTACAAATCCGTACCAGCCGTTTTTCGGGATGTGGATGGCGATTACTCGCAAGATGGTGGATGGCAACGTCATGCATCCGGAACAGCGGATCTCACGGCTCGAGGCTCTGAAGATGTGGACATGGAACGCCGCCTACCTCGCGTTTGAGGAAAAGGACAAGGGATCGATCGAGCCTGGGAAGCTGGCCGACATGGTGTTAATCACGGACGATTTCGCCACTTGTCCCGAAGACAAGATCAAGGACATTGAAGCGATCCAAACGATCGTGGGCGGGAAAGTGGTTTTCGACCGCGCGCATCCGCCCGCCGCCCGCACTGATCCCAGCGGCCCGCGCCCGCAAGGAAAGTAAGCGTCGCATGAGCGTTCAACCGATCGGCCCCGCTCGCGGGCCCGCGCAAATTGCGTGGTACGGCGGGATGGCCGCGGCGCGTTATTGCGAAAATGAAAGATTCCGGACGCCATCAGCCGGATGTTCCGGACGCCCGGAAAATGTTCGCAAGAATGCGTTTGGAGAATTCGGCATTGCGAGATGAGTTACAGCCCGCGCCCGTCCGAGAGGTGTCGTTCCGAGTCATGACCACGGCCGACATCGAGGCCGGACTCGCGCTTTGCCGCGCGAGCAATTGGAACCAACTCGAAGCGGACTGGAGTTTTTTTCTTCAAGCGAATCCCGAGGGGTGCCGCGCCGCCGTACGCAATGGCTGCGTGATCGGCACGGTTGCGACGTTGCGTTACGGGAATAACTTCAGTTGGCTATCAATGCTCCTAGTCGACCCGGCCGAGCGAGGCGCGGGCATCGGCACTCTGTTATTGCATGAAGGTCTGGAGATTCTGCGCGATCAGAAATGCGTTCGCCTGGATGCGACGCCCGCTGGACTACGGATTTATAGCCATCACGGGTTCGCCAGAGAGTACGATCTCAGCCGCATGACGGCTAGGGTCGGGGTTCGGAAGTTTCCCGCCTCGGCCTGCGACGTTCACGCCATCCGCGACCGGGATCTCAATGAAATCCTGCGGCTCGATGAGCGGGCCTTTGGAGCCGACCGGGGCGGTCTGCTTCGCGCGCTCCTCCATGCCGCGCCCGGGTATGCCTGGGTTGCGACAGAGAACGCCGCCATACTGGGCTATGTTTTCGGCCGGCCTGGCTTTCGATATGACCATTTAGGTCCTGTTGTCGCATCCGGCCAAGGAATCGCCGAAGCGCTCGTAGCGCAATGCCTTTCTTCTCATGAGGACAAGCAATTTGCGATCGATGCGCCGCGATCGAAGTCGTCCTGGCTTGGCTGGCTTAGCGATGTGGGCTTCAGCGAGGAACGCTCCTACATTCGGATGTCGCGAGGCAAAAACTATCACGGAGATCCCGGCTCCCAATTCGCGATTCTAGGACCGGAATTTGGCTAAGCGTCGAAGAGCGGCCGCGCTCGGGAGCACACGTGCAAAGTATCCGAACGGTTTCACAACTCGAAGCCAGACTTAGTGAACCGGGCGAAGCGGACCGAAGCCTTATGCGAAGGCTGTCCGGTGACTTTATGGTGCTTGGAGCCGGGGGTAAGATGGGCCCCTCGCTTGCGAGGCTTGTGCGGCGCTCGGCCGATGAAGCCGGCGTACGCCGATCGATTACGGCGGTATCGCGGTTCGCTTCGAGCACCGTCCGCGCGGGGTTGGAAGCGGAGGGAATCAAGACCATTGCTTGCGATCTGCTGGATCGGGAAGCCGTCGCGGCGCTCCCGGATTGCGAAAATGTCTTGTACCTGGCGGGGCGGAAATTTGGATCGTCGGAGCGCCCCGACGTGACTTGGGCCAGCAACGCAATACTTCCGGCATGGGTTGCTCAGCGCTTCGCCGCCAGCCGCATCGTCGTATTCTCAACAGGCAATGTTTACGCCTTCCGGACAGTCGATAGCGGTGGATCGCGCGAATCCGATCCGCCCGCGCCGGTTGGAGAGTATGCGCAGTCGTGTCTCGCGCGGGAGCGGATTTTCGAGTATTTTTCGCGCGAGCAAGGGACGCGATGTCTGCTATTCCGTCTCAACTACGCGGTAGATTTGCGTTACGGCGTAATCGTGGATATAGCGAGGAAAGTATATGCAAACGAGCCCGTCGATCTTACCGTTCCCGCTTGCAACGCGATCTGGCAAAGGGACGCGAATTCTTATGCCCTGCGCGCACTCGAGCTGTGCGAGTGTCCGCCCCGCATCCTGAACGTTACAGGCGCGGACATCGTTTCGGTGCGCGCGGCGGCCGAGTTTTTTGCATCGCGTTTCGGGCGGCCGTGCCGTTTCCCTTCCGCCGAGGGCGGCGCCGCGCTGCTGAGTGACGCATCGCTGTGCCATTCATTGCTGGGCGCGCCGACGGTTTCGACGGCCGAGCTTCTGGAGTTAGTTGCGGATTGGATTGCGGCCGGGGGCGTCAGCCTGGATAAACCGACGCACTTCGAAGTCGCGGACGGGAGCTTTTGATAGCGACATGATTGGCGGCCCCAAGCTCCATCCCGCGGTGGCGGACGTTCTGCGCCGTGGCGTCGTTATTCCCGCGCATCCGCTGGCCCTGAATGCGCGGAGGAAACTTGACGAGCGTCATCAGGTCGCTCTCACCCGCTACTACTGCGATGCCGGCGCGGGCGGCATTGCGTTGGGAGTGCACACGACGCAATTTGCCATTCGGAACGCCAACGTTGGCTTGTTTGAACCCGTCCTGAGATTGGCCGCCGAGACCACCTCTGCTTTTGAGAACGCGGCAGGCAAGCGGCTGATCAAGGTAGCAGGCATATGCGGAGAGATGAAACAGGCAATTCGGGAGGCGCGATTGGCCGCCTCGTGCGGCTACGATCTCGGACTTTTGAGCCTCGGCGCTCTCATACATGCATGTGAAGACGATTTGCTCGACCACTGCGCCGCCATAGCCCATGAGATTCCTCTGTTCGGCTTCTATTTGCAACCAGCCGCCGGAGGCAGGATCCTCGGCCGCGCCTTCTGGGCTCGTTTTTCCGAGATCGAAAACGTCGCCGCGATCAAGGTGGCGCCATTTAATCGTTATCAAACGCTGGATGTGCTTCGCGCAGTATCGCAAAGCGGGCGGGCAAGCGAGATCGCGCTCTATACCGGCAACGACGATAACATTATTCCCGATCTTCTGACCGAGTACAGCTTGAATGGACGATCCCATAATTTCGTGGGAGGACTGTTGGGACAGTGGGCCGTATGGACAAAATCCGCGGTCGAACTGCTGGAGCGCATCCGCTATGCCAAGGTCCACGCGCCGGATCGGGCTCTTGATTTGCTGCGCCGCTCCCCCGCGTTGACGGACGCGAACGCGGCGATTTTCGACCCGCAAAATGACTTTCGAGGCTGCATTGCCGGTATTCATGAGATCTTGCGGCGGAACGGTCTTCTGGACGGAATTTGGTGTCTCGATCCCAATGAGGGTCTCTCGCCGGGTCAGTCCGAAGAAATCGAGCGGGTCTGCGCAATGTATCCGGAACTCGCCGACGACGAATTTGTCCAGAGCAATTTGCATCGTTGGTTAGCATGAAGATACTTTTGTGCGGCCTCTGTGCCTGTGCTTTCGTAAAGCTTCGCCGTACGAAACAATTGGCCTTCCGCGATTTGCACATTGTTCTGAAGCTTGCCGGCGGCGCTGGGGTTATCAGGAGCAGGCCGATGGTCCTTTTTTCGAGTGGAGGGAGCGTGCGTTCATATCGCGGATCTGCGATGAAGGCGCCTCGACATAAATAAAATCCTGGTACGGCGCAGCGGGCCGCAACCGCTTCGTTAAAGCGGGCGCGGGTGGACCGAATCCGCTCTGCTGTTTCCTCCGTGCGCCGGCGCCGCGGGTGCCGCACGATCGATTCATGGCGGCGTGGGCTTTCCAGTTTCTTCGCGCCGGTCCCAATAGCCGCGCCGTTCAGCAGGCCGGCTTCGGCCGGCCGTCGCAGTAGCCGAAGATCTCGTAGAGGAGTCTCTCCGGCTTAAAATTAAGCCGCCGCGTGCGCGGGATGCTTCCATCATCCGGCGTGCTCCGACCGATGCCGATCCGCGGCAGAAGCCGCGCAACGACCGGAATCCCCGGTCCGCCATGCCGCTCGCTGTCGATCTTCGAAGAACCCGATCGGCATCTCCGCAAATACGCGCCCGGCGAAGGGGCGGGCGGTTCCAATCAGGCTGCCGACCACCATCGCCGCCGATGCTATCCTTGCCGTCGTGTGGGGGCGGCTGCGCTCATGTGAATGGGCCCTGATCGTTTTCTTCGCGTACATCGCGCTGATCTCGCTGGTGTTCCCCTTGTCTTTCCGGGTGCGCCTGCCGGCTTTCGCGATCGTGGCCTGCATTGCCGCCGCCTCATGCGGGCTCGCCGCCTTTGAGCGCAACGGCTCTCCGCACGTCTTCAGCATGGTTCGCGATTGGCTGCCTGTCGCATTCACGCTGGTCGCCTATCGTGAGATGGACTGGTTTGCCGGCCCCCATCGCGCGCATGCGCTGGAACAGTCCTGGGTCGTTTGGGACCGCTGGTTGCTGCACGGCTTGGGCGGCGCCTCGGCCATCCAATGCTGCGGCTGGCCCGGCCCCGCGTTTCTCGAATTCTGCTACCTGATCGTTTACGCCGTGGGTCCCTTCATCGTCGCCATATTATGGGGCTATAATCGCCGCGAACTGGTGGATCGCGTTCTACTGGTCTATATCGCCGGAACATTGCTCGCGTATGCGTTGTTCCCCTATTTTCCGTCCGAGCCGCCCCGCATCGTCTTTGCGGGAATGGACCTGCCGCGCACCGTCACAGCGCTCAGGCGGCTCAATCTCTGGATTCTCGGCGGGTATGGGATCCATTCGAGCGTCTTCCCCAGCGCGCACGTCTCGTCGGCGTTCTCCGGCGCTTGGGGCCTGCTCGCGTACTGGCGCGAAAAACAAGTCGTGGGGTACGGCATGGCGCTGTACGCCGTGGCGGTCGCGATCGCGACGGTGTACGGCCGCTATCATTACGCGATCGATGCGGCCGCCGGGTTCGCAGTCAGCCTTGGTGCTTTAGCAGTGGCCATGATCGTGAACCGGTATACCGCGGTTCCGAGGACACACGATGCTAAACTAAGTACGCAAGCGAAATAAGTCCGCCGTCGAATTCCCCGGTCGTCTAATGGTAGGACAGCGGCCTTTGGAGCCGTGAATCGTGGTTCGAATCCATGCCGGGGAGCCACTCCTTGTTTTCCAGTGCAAGCAGTCTTTACACATGTCCAACTGCAGCAACCTGAAGCCTCTCTTTACGTCAGAGCGGAGATCCTTCGGAAATCCGAAACGGCGGCATTGTCCCTGAGGGTATTATTCCCTCGCGTTTCTTAATCACTATGGAGTCTCACCCAAACGGCGCAGTCCGAGTTGTCCGGACGAGTTGACTGCGGCTATCCCAGGCAGAGATGATTCTGCTTAAAAAGCATGTGGCCTTCGTTGTCTTCGACGCCAGCCTGCCCGGATGACGAAAAAGCGATGTGACCATGGCTGTTAATTAAGTGCGGCGCAGCGCAAGGTGTCCGCCGCGAAGCCGCTTGGCTGCCCGGGCTTGAGGTCACGTACAGTTTTCGTTGGCTCAAAACCGCAGCGATCTCGTGTTGGGCGGCACTTCGGAATACGGACCAGGCGCGCGGCAATCGGCCGCATGCGACTGAAGTTCCTGAACGTCCGCCTGCCCGAGGACATCGATTGCCCTTGCGAACAGCCGCGGTCGCGGTGGAGCGGCGCACGAACTCACGGGAATTGAATAATCAATGCTGCTGCAGAAAAAAAAGGAGGATTAGCTCGTTGCCTGGCTTGACGATTTGCATTAAGTCGTCGGGCTGTCTTACCTCTCCTTTCAGTGGCGAGGATCGCGAACGAAGCTTCAAGAAAATACCGGCCGACATTGTCGTTCCCGTGATTTTCCCATGGAATCTATCTTGTTTTCATTCACTTGCGCTTCCCTCCCCGGATGCTGCCAGGCCTCGCTCGATACTCTGAAATCGGGCGGCCGCTAGGCTTGGCCTCAGTACTGCGCGGACGCCCCGCGCGAGACCGCTTCAGAAGGAGTTTTCTAATCGAATGAATCGAGTCAGCATCGTCATGCTCCTCGCGATCGGCAGCCTGCCGCTTGCGTTTGCTCCGCTCCTCACGGGCGCCACGGTGGACCAGCGCGCCGTCAAATTCGGCGCCGCGCTTCCCGCGACCTGTTGGACCGGCGATCTCTTCTTTAACACCACAGCGGCCGCCGGCTCCAACCTGTATGCCTGTGTCGCGCTCAACACTTGGGCGGTGCAAGCCGCCGGCAGCAGCGGCGTCGTGACCCTGTCGGGCGACGTCAGCGGTCCCGCCAACTCCACCACCGTCACTCAAATTCAAGGCCGTGCCGTCGCCGCTACCAGCCCCCAAACGGGTCAAGCGCTGGTCTGGAATAGCGGGACCAACCGCTGGGAGCCTCAGGCCTCAACCGGCGGCATTACTACATTGTCGGGCGACGTCAGCGGCCCCGCCAATTCCACCACCGTCACTCAAATTCAAGGCCATGCCATAGCCTCCACCAGCCCCCAAACGGGTCAAGCGCTGGTCTGGAATAGCGCCAGTAACCGCTGGGAGCCTCAGACGGTCGCCTCTGGCGGGGGCTCCGGCACTACCGGCGGAGCTTCCCTGGCCTCCCAACTCGCCGACTTAGCCGCGGTGCGGACTGACAACGTCACCCTTAACATCGGCGCGAGTTGTTCCTTCACGACCCCCTGCAATGTGCGTTTTGGCGCGGTCATATATTCAATTACCAGCGGCGTCACCGTATCGCTCGCCGGAGGCGCCGGCAACGCTCTGGTCTACATCTCCAACGCCGGCATGCTCACCGTCGGCCACAGTCTAACCCTTACATGCTCCGGGTTATGCAACGCCCAAAGCGGCATTACATCCTTTCCCAGCGATGCCATCCCGCTGTTTAGCTGGCACGCAACCAATGGAACGTGGGACCCCACCGGCTCCGACGAGCGCGCCTTCATCGGCTCCAAGGATATTTACGTCGGTCCCGGCCTGACCGCGACGGAGACTTCCGGCCACACCACCGTTGCCGCCGATCCTACGCTGATCGCTCTCTATACCACGCCTCCGGGCGCATCGACCAACGCCTGCGCGGCGGGATACTGGTCCAGCGACGCCAATTTCTACTACATCTGCATCGCCCAGAACACGTGGCGCCGCGTACCCATCAGCTCCTGGTAGAGTCCGGGCCGGCCGCTCCGGCCCTTACTCCGTCTTTTCCTCCGCTTCGTCGCCGTGCTTGACGATGTCGCCTTCCTGAAACAGAATTCCTCGTAGCGTTTCGCGCCACTTCGGCTTCTGCCGCGTCAGAAACTCCAGATCCATGCCGAAATGCTTGAACTCCTCGTGCTGCGCCTCTTTCATGATGGCCGCCGCGGTCTTGTCCTTCTCGACCGAGATACGCTGTTCATACCAGTTGATCGCGTCCGCTTCTTCTCTCAGCGAAGCGATCATGCGCGCGAACGTTCGCGTCTTCTGAGACAGTTCGCTTGCGGGCTCGTGATATTGTTCAAATGCCATAGTTTATTTAACGTTATAACTGAACGCGAATTGCAGGCGCACTTCGTCGCCCTTGAACTCGGAGGGTAACGCGGGAAACGGGACCGAGGCGCTGATCCCCGCCACCGCCGCGCGGTCGAAGGCTTCCGTTCCGGACGGCATGGCAATGACCAGCTTCGGCACTCCGCCGTTTCGATCGACTATGAATTGCAGCAGCACTTTTCCGCGCCGTCCCATGTGCGCGCTTTCCGGAATGATCGCCATCCAATTTCGCCGCACGATGGACAAAATACGAATGAGATAGGGCTTGAAGTCGACGCCTTGTGGATCGCTCAGCAATTGCAGGCTGCTCGAGACGGCCGCGGGCGCGCGCGGGCGGTGCAACTGATCGGCAATGCTGGGCGTCTGATCCTCGTCGCCCACCGTCGTTCCGCCGCCCTGTCCCCCTCCGTTCACGACGCCGTGGATGGCATCGTCGACGGTGGTCTTGGGAATGGGAATGCGCGCCGTTCGTCCGGGAGCGCGCTCGGCGCCGACGCCGTTCTGTCCAGGGTTTTCCAGTGCCAGCTTAGGCTCCGCGCTCTTGGGCGGCGGAGCTTCGGGAAGCCCAAACTGCGGCAAGTTTTGCGGGAGGTTTTGGGGGCCTTGCGCCAGCGACTCGATCTTGGGCGGCTCCGGCAGCAACTGCGGCGTTTTGGGAACCGCGGGCGGCGGCGCGGCAGCGGCGGCGGGCGCTTTGAAGGTCCTCGCCGGTTGCGGCACATGCGCCTGCGCCAAGGCGCGCGACAGCAGGCCGTCCACGTTTACTTCCTTCGCCACCTCGCCCGTATTAGGGTCCTTTTGCGTGAACTGCTGCAACCGCGGCGCGACCAGGTGCACGGCACGGCTCAGATCCAGCCGCAATTGCGGGGCCTGTCGTGGTGTTTCGGGAATGCTTTCGGCCAATAACACGAGCGCGATGAGAGCGGCGTGCACAAACAGCGACACGGCCCCATCCCTTACGAACACGCGGGAATCGGGTGTATCCCGCCAGTGCATCAACAAATCCGGGCCGGAGTCCGCCTGTTGTCGATGGGCCACGTTGTTTACCGGCACGATGTTCGAAAGAGAAGACGTCCGGCCAAACCCCAACGTTGCCCGGCGAAGTGCCTTAATGAGCGGAGTTTAGACGGCGTTTCACAAGCTGTGTGTGTTCTTCGATTGTAGCAAGGATCGACAACGCGGCTTCAAGCGCCCGCAGGCCGTCGTGCCCCGATACGAGAGGCTTCGCCCGGGTTGTAACGCACTCGAGAAAATGTTCGATTTCTAATTTCAGTGGCTCGCCCTTTTCGACCGGCAGCATCCGAAAATCGATCTTCCGATCGCCCGCGACCGTAAATGACGCGGCTTCCTGCCTGCCGTAATCGAGTGAAATGTATTGCCCCGGTTGGAACAGCCGCAGCTTGCGCACGCGCTCGGTCGATACGCGGCTGGCGGTCAGGTTGGCAACGCAGCCGCCAGCAAAGGCGAGCCGCACGTTCGCAATATCCACTTTTTGAGAAAGAACGGAAATTCCCGCCGCCCGCACCTCCTCGGGCATTTCGCCCGCCAAGTCGAGCACGATGTCCAAGTCGTGGATCATGAGGTCGAGCACAACATCTATATCCAGGCTGCGCGGCGAAAACAGACTGAGGCGATGCACTTCGAAAAACAACGGCGTCCGCACCGCCTTTTTGAGCGCCGCGACCGCCGGGTTGAAACGTTCCAGATGTCCCACCATCAGCACGCGCCCGTTGCGCTCCGCCGCGTCGATCAGTCGCTCGGCCGCGGCTCGGTCCGCGGCGATCGGTTTTTCAACCAGAACGTCGATGCCGGCGTCCAGCAGCTTGCAACCGATTTCGGCATGGGCGCAGGTAGGCGCGGCGATTACGGCGGCATCGGCTTCACCCGCGAGTTCGCGATGGCTGCCGAACGCCGGGCAGCCATACTGGCTGGCGATGGCCCCTGCGCGCTCCGCGTCGCTGTCCACTACCCCCGCCAGGACCGCGTTGGCGCACTCGCTCAGCACCCGTATATGATTGCGTCCAAACGCGCCGGCGCCGACGACAGCTACTCGAATGGGGTGCAACGAATTACAGTAACACTCGTTCCGGGGAGCCGGCCCATGATGCGTGGTTGCAACCTGCCCGGAAATAGATCGATAATCGATATAGCGATCATCGATGCTCTATGCCCAAACAAAAACTGAACCCTCTACCCTCGGCCGCGTTCCAAATCCTACTTTGCTTGGCCGATCGAGAACCTGCACGGGTACGGCATTATGCGGCAAGTCGCCGAACAGACCGGCGGCCGCATGCGGCTCGGCCCAGGAACGTTGTACAGCTCAATCCAGGCGCTTCTCGAAGAGGAGCTGATCGAGGAAGTTGGCCTGCATGAGGATGAAAAGCTCGGGCACGAACGGCGCCGCTATTACCGGTTGACCTCCGCTGGACGCAAACTGGCGCGCTCCGAGGCCGCGAGGCTTGCCGATTTGCTGCGCGTCGCGCGGGCTAAGAAGATCTTAAGGGGAGACTATGTCTGAAAAGATATACGCGTTGCTGTTGCGCCTCTATCCTTCTTGTTTTCGCAAGACATACCGCAGCGAAGCTCTGCAACTGTTCCGCGACCGCGCGCGCGATGAAAAAGGATTCTTTCGAAGCCTGCGGCTGTGGCTCGATCTGCTGGCCGATTTAGCAGTCTCCATCGCTCGCGGATACGTCCATGTTGAACCGGATCTGCATTTGGACGGCATACCTTCATTCTGTGTTCTAGGCGATGAATCGCCCCATCGCGGAGCGCTCTTTACGGGAGGTCTGCTCTCGCTGCTTACGCTCGCTGCAATCCCAATTTCAATCCATCTGTCAGCTCAGCAGCTTAAACCGCCGGGCGCGCCTCGCGCGACGACTCTGCCCGCCGTCGAGCGAGGCAAGCTGGACGCCGCTGAGCGGCAACGAGTCATTCATGTAGCGATCGCGAATCTAAAGCGGTATTACATCGATCCGGCAGGCGCCCGGAAGATCGCGGATGCGCTGCTGGCGCATGAGAAAAATGGCGATTACGATGCGGTTACGGATGGCCCGGCGTTTGCCGCTCTGCTAGCCGGGCAGTTGCGGGATGTGAGCCATGACGCACACCTGGATCTGATCTATAGCCAGAGTCCATTGCATGAAGGCCCACCGGGACCAACGACTGAAGGCCTCGCGCGTTATCGAAAGGCAATGGAACAGCAAAACTGCACGTTTGACAAGGTTGAGATCCTGCCGCATAATATCGGTTATCTAAAGCTCAATTCATTTCCGGATCCATCCGTCTGCCAGCCGGCCGCCGGGACCGCGATGGCTTCCTTAAGCCACGCCGATGCCATCATCTTTGATTTGCGGGACAACGGTGGTGGGTACCCAGGCATGGTCATGATGCTGGCCGCCTACCTCTTCGATCATCCGGAGTACCTGTACAACCCTAGGGAAAATACGACGCGGGAGTCCTGGACGCAGCCGGTTCCTGGAAACCGACTGGCCGACAAGCCGGTATACGTGTTAACGTCATCCAGGACTGCGTCCGCCGCGGAGCATTTCTCTTATAACCTCAAGATGCTGAAACGCGCCACGCTGGTGGGTGAGACCACGCGTGGCAGCGCCCATTCAGGCGTTTTTCATCGCATTGACGATCACTTCGGAATGGGTATTCCGGAAACGAAACCGATCAATCCCTTCTCAGACCACGATTGGGAAGGGACGGGCGTGAAGCCGGATATCAATGTGAAGGCAGCCGATGCGCTGGAAGCAGCAAAGCAGCTTGCGGAGAGCAAATCCCTAAAGTAGTAAGCGTCTGGGAAGCTCGTTCCGAAAGGCCGGATTCATTGGCTTCGAACCTTGCCGCCCGTGCTAATATCGATTGTGCCACCCAGAATCCTGGGCGTAATTCCGGCCCGCTTCCAATCCTCCCGTTTTCCTGGCAAGGCACTCGTCTCTATCGCGGGCAAACCCATGCTCCAGCATGTCTGGGAACGGGCCTCGCAGGCGCGCTATCTTTCAAAACTGATTATCGCCACCGACGACGACCGCATCTACTCCGTAGCCCGCGATTTTGGGGGCATCGTGCGAATGACGCGCGCCGATCACATCTCCGGGACCGACCGCGTCGCCGAAGCGGCGTCCGCCGAGCAGGCCGGGGTCGTGGTCAACATTCAGGGGGACGAGCCGCTCATCGATCCGGACGCCATCGACGCCTCCATTCTCGCCATGATCGAGGACGAAGACGCGCCCATGGGCACGCTGAAGAAGCGCATTGAGGACCCCGCCGAAGCGGCCAATCCCAACGTCGTCAAAGTCGTCACGGATCTGGCCGGCAACGCCGTTTATTTTTCGCGGCACGCCATCCCCTTTTCGCGCGAGGACGACGCGGCGCCGCACTTCAAGCACATCGGACTCTATATCTACCGGCGCGATTTTCTTTTGCGATATCCCGATCTCCCTGCCGGTCCTCTCGAACGGGCCGAGCGTCTGGAGCAGTTGCGCGCCATCGAAAATGGGCATCGCATTCGAGTAGTTGAAACGGATTACGATTCCCTGGGCGTGGATACGCCCGAGGATCTGGAACGCGTGTCTACGCTGTTCGAAGCATCGCTAGCGAGGTAAACGATGTCGGCGGCCAAGTACATTTTTGTCACGGGCGGCGTGGTCAGTTCTTTGGGGAAGGGAATTGCGGCGGCTTCTATCGGCTGCCTGCTTGAAAGCCGCGGCTTGCGCGTCACGCTGCAGAAGTTCGATCCCTATCTCAACGTCGATCCGGGAACCATGAGCCCGTTTCAGCACGGCGAAGTCTTCGTCACCGACGACGGCGCCGAGACCGATCTCGATCTCGGCCATTACGAGCGTTTTACCCACGCGCCCCTGACGCAGAGCAATAACCTCACCTCCGGCCGCATTTACGAGCAGATCATTCAAAAGGAGCGGCGCGGCGACTATCTCGGCAAAACCGTGCAGGTGATTCCGCACGTTACCAATGAGATCAAGGCCGCGGCGCGCAAAGTGGCCGGAGATCGCGACATCGTCATCGTCGAAATCGGCGGCACTGTCGGCGATATCGAATCGCTGCCGTTTCTCGAGGCCATCCGCCAACTCCGCCACGAACTGGGGCGCGAGAACACCGTTTTTGTCCATGTCACGCTGGTGCCCTGGATCGCGGCCGCACAGGAGCTGAAGACCAAGCCCACCCAGCACAGCGTAAAAGAGCTGCGCGCCATCGGTATTCAGCCCGACATCCTGCTGTGCCGCTCCGAGCGCGCGCTCTCGCCCGAAATGAAGGAAAAGATCGCGCTGTTCTGCGACGTCGATGTCGAAGGCGTCATTACCGCCAGCGACGTGCAGTCCGTCTACGAAGTCCCGCTCGTCTTCGCCGAGCAGCGCGTCGACGAGATCATCCTCAAGCACATGCGCCTCGAAGCCAACCCCCGCGATCTGAGCCGCTGGACCGGCATGCTGGAGCGTATGCAGAATCCCGAAGATCAGGTCGAGATCGGCCTGATCGGAAAATACGTCGAGTACGAGGATTCCTACAAGAGCTTGAAGGAAGCTCTGCTGCATGGGGCGCTGGCGCATCGTCTGAAAGTCCACATCACGTGGGTCGAGTCCGAGCAGTTGCAGTGGCCCGGCTGCGCGCGCCTGCTGGAAGGCTTCGACGGCATTCTGGTACCCGGCGGTTTCGGGAAACGCGGCGTCGAGGGCATGATCAACGCCATCCGCTACGCGCGCGAATCTCAGGTTCCCGCTTTCGGAATTTGCCTCGGGATGCAGACCATGGTGATCGAGTATGCGCGTAACGTCTGCGGGATGGAGAACGCAAATTCCACCGAAGTCGACCCGGCGACCACCGAACGCGTCATTTATAAGTTGCGCGAGCTGAAGGGCGTCGACGAGTTGGGCGGGACGATGCGCCTGGGCGCTTACCCCTGCGATTTATCGGAAGGCAGTTTGGCGCGCGCCGCCTATGGACAGGCCCGCATCAGCGAGCGCCACCGCCACCGCTATGAGTTCAACCGCGAATTCGAGCCCGTCCTGACCGCGCACGGCTTGAAACTCACGGGCCAAACGCCCGACGGCGTGTACGTCGAGATTTGCGAGCTGGCCGATCACCCCTGGTATCTCGGCTGCCAGTTCCATCCCGAGTTCAAATCGAAGCCGCTGGAGCCGCACCCGCTCTTTGCCGCCTTCATCGCCGCCGCCTACAAGCAGCGGATGAAAACGCGCGCCGCCCCACGCGCCCGCTCCGAGCAGTTCTCGCACGCCGATTGACCGCTCTGCCCCTCATCGGACGAGGGCACGGACTGGCGTTGATCGCCGGCCCGTGCGTCATTGAGAGCGAAGAGCACGTCCACTTTCTGGCGCATGAGATCGCGCGCATTGCCGGACCGTTCATCTTCAAGGCTTCGTTCGATAAGGCCAACCGCAGCAGCGCCGGCTCCTATCGTGGACCCGGCTTGAAGGAAGGGCTTCGCATCCTGGCGGGAATCCGGCGGGCTGGATTTGCGGTGCTCACCGACATCCACGAACCGGCGCAGGCCGCCCTCGCCGCCGAAGCTGTCGACGTTCTCCAGATCCCGGCGTTCTTGTGCCGCCAGACGGATCTTCTGATCGAAGCCGGCCGCACCGGCAAAGCCGTGAACATCAAGAAGGGCCAGTTCGTGTCACCCCATGACATTCGGCACGCCGCGGATAAAGTCGCCTCCACGGGCAATAACAATATTCTGCTCACGGAGCGCGGCACGACGTTCGGCTATAACAACTTGGTCGTTGACATGCGCGGTCTCGCGATCATGCGCGAATTCGGCTGGCCGGTGGTTTTCGACGCCACCCACAGCGTGCAATTGCCTGGAGCCGCCGGAATTGCGTCGGGAGGCCAGCCGCAATTCATCGCGCCACTTGCGCGCGCCGCCGTCGCCGCTGGAGTCGACGCCGTCTTCATCGAAGTGCACGAAGCTCCGGAGCGGGCGCTTTCAGACGGCGCCAATGCCCTGCGGCTCGATCTTCTCGGCCCTCTCTGGCGCACGCTCAACCGCATTCACGAAGTTGCCGGGCAATAAAAACCCGCATCCTCGCGTACGGAAACGTCGCTTTTGAAGAAAGCTCCGAAGCTCGCGAGTAGGGCAGCTATCTTGGAGATGCCGCTGCCAGGAGCCCTCCTGAAGATGTAAGATTATCCAGGATTTAGCGGCGGGGCCGCCGAAATGTCCGAAGTGAACCGGACATCACTTACTGTCGCCGGAATTGGTCCGTTGATTTTTGGAATATCGGCAGCATCAAAAAACTGCAGGGACTCTGTTGCCAGCTCCAGGTCAAAGCACTCTTCCATGGCATCGCTCCAATTGGCTCCGAGGGTGGCGTAGAAGACGGCGTCAAATCGCGTGAGCAAGGCGGCATCGGGTGCCAGAATGGCGCGAATATCATCGGACAATCGATGCAGTGAGAGGCCTCCCCCGACGGCCTCTACAAAAAGGGAGGCGATAATCAATCGAGTGCCGGCAGGCGGTGTAAGCTGCGCAAGTGAGAAGTGATGGACACGTTGACGACTGCTGCTGCTTTTCACCTCAATCCGCTGTGGTCCGCTCAGGAAGTCAATGCGCTCGGCCGGAAGGCCATGCCAGGCCGCAACCAGGACGACCGGATCGGTAGCGCCCCGGATGACCAGCAACTCGGCCCAGAGTCCCTGGACTGATTTCTTTGCCGGTATTGTCAGCGCCTGGAAGAGATCAACAAGACCGGAGATCGCCCTGCGCACGGCTGTAGCCGTGGGTGTGGCACCCAATTGTGCGAGGATGGGCGAGAGAATCCGCAGAAAATGCGGAAACAGCGACGGATCGGCACTGGAACACCGTATAATCGTAAAATTTCCTTCTTCCTGAAGGCCGTCAGGATGAGTTATCCCGCATAGCACTCCGTAGGACACCAAAAGATTCTGCAGGCGAATCGGTGGCGTCGAAGCAGCAGATACCGCTTGGCGAAGCAGCAGGCATGGTGATCCGCCCGCGTCCTTTGCGAGCCGGTGACCGCTCGCGCCGGGAATGGCAACGGCTGAAAGGCTCCTGCCTACTGGGCGCTCCAGCGGTAGAACGAGAGAATCAAAAAGCTCGCAAAGGTCCGCGCTCACAGCTCGCCTCAGCTCTGCTCCTGAACAAGCCACTCCCGCGCCATGCCCTGCGGAATCCATACCGCCGCGGTGGGGACATTGTCAGCGATGAGATCCCCACGTTTCCTGTGACGCACCTGGAGCGTGTGAATCTGAATAGTCACGCCCTGAGCGGCCCGCTCCCGTTCGTCTCCGGGATAAACCATGTCCCTGTGCGCGGCATCTGCGTAGTTCGCGCCCTGAAATAGCGTTGGGATCTCCTGATCGTCGTTCACGCTACGCAGACGGCTCCTGCCTTTGCTCATCTGGTATAGCGTGCATGTGGCGTCAGGATGGTTCTCAAGATAAGCCTCGATCTGCAGCAGCAGCCCGGTAAAAATCTGAGAGTCGCGCTCCTCGGTCAATCGAAGCGGAATCAACAGATCCTCATATGCCTGGCGAAGCGGAACGCCCTCAGTGACGAGGTGGACCTGCTCGGGAGTTCTGCGCCGGTCGCCGGGCGAGTCAGTCCATGAATGTCGTTGTACGAAATCGCTGACCGTTCTGCGGTTTGCTTCCAGCAACTCGCCGGTGCCGTGCGGCACTTTGGGCCAGAACCAGTCATCCGCGACACTATCCTGCCTATAATCGAGATCGAGAACCTGGCGGCGCGTCGGTCGAAGCCCATTGTCGATGAAGAACGCACGCTTCCACTCGCTCAACGGCCGTCGTGATATCCCGGTGCCTCTGCAGGCGATTGCGAATGTCCCGCTCGTGCTCCACGTAGAACCGGAAAGCATCGCGAACGCTTACTTCCAGAAATACACGGCACAGACCGAGATATCCGCGCTTATAGCCGAAGAAGCGCGCGCGCTGCTCGATCGTGTCGGCATTGCCTACCCCCATATCACGGGGCATGTAGGTGACCGTCAGGCCCTCGACCGTAAAGCCCGCGATCCATCGCCTGGCCGCCGACAAGAATCCAGGGATAACTGTCTTTCCAGTCAGGCTGTGGCGTAATCGGCCTCGCGTTAACCTCCAGCAGCATCGTCTGCCGGATCGAGTACTTAAGCTCCTCTGCGAGCGTGTCAAAGTCGGGCAGATCGGGGGTGGTCGCCCGCAAGTCTTGGTACTCGGGCTGAAATGCTTCTATGAAAGCGGCGCGCTCTGGGTCGTCCATCGGCAAGCTGAGCATATCCAGCCACTGCTGCCGGACCTGCGTTATCCAGTGATAAAACTGCCCGTGGCCTGCCGTTTCGCGCGATGGATGCACAAGCATCGAGCGGTTTCTGCGCCCGCGCTGCTGATCATGTCCGAGCGCAAAACCTGCGGCAACCCCAAGAAAAAACAACCGAAGGGCCACGAGAAGCGAGGGTGGCACATGCTGAAGCCGGTTGCTGCGACTCGGAATCTCAGCGGCCGGGATCACGCGCACAAGATTGGGGTTCTGCTCGAAAAATGTCTCGCCGCCGACATAGTCTTCGCCCGGTGTCAGCAACTCCGCAAAACGGGGCGACAGAACGTCAATAATGTTGATAAGCAGCGGCGCTTGCGGCGTGGCGGTGTACTGAAGGTAGGCGTGATGCGGCAGATTCTGCCGGAGCGTTACGAGCCGCTGATACGTGGTGCTTTGTGCCCCCTGCCCGACGCGCGTGTTAAGGCCCGCCTGATCCGCCTCATCATCAATGACCAGCACGGGCGTCGACGTTAAGTCAAGCTGCTGAAGAACGCGGTTAAGGTTGTGCAGATTCGTGGTGCTCTTGAGGACTGTGATGAGTACGGTCTTACGGCGGTGATCGGCCAATCGCTGATCGCGCCAGGCGGCAAGCACGTCGGCAATGCTCTGACCGTCGTCCACTTTTGGATTGCGAAACAGACGCCACTTCCGGTTGTCCTGGAGGCGCAGGTCCTGCTCAAGGCGCCGCGTTGATTGGTCAAGGAGGGGGTTGCTGATCCCGGTAATCACGATGACCATCGGGTAGCCGTTGTCACGGGCGAGCGCGGCGACAGTCGTAAACGACATCGTCTTGCCGCTCTGCACGTAGCCGAGCACCAGGCCCGTGGTTGAGTCGGCGGGACCCTGCGGCGGGATGCACTTACCTGAGAATGCCTGCTGCCTCCGAGACGAGCCGCTCACTGCTCTCGCGGCCCAGATCGAGATGGGCTACAAGCTCGCGTACTTCGGGGCCCCGCAGGGGAAGCCAAAGGCTCCCAGGAGGCATATCATACCGAGGGGTTATGTTCTCGCCTTTGCTGGAATCGCCAGCACTCATGATTCACTCTCCGCTACGGCTTTGAGAAGGCCTCTCGAAGCAACTGGTTAAGATTGCGCCGGATCGTGCCATACTGAGGCACTCCGGCATCTCTCGCGGTAATCTCGGCAAGCCCTAAGGCCGCCGCAACGCGCGCGAGCGCCTCGATCTCTGAAGACTCGGCCCGACAGAATTGCCGCATAAACGGATGCACCAGCGACATCCGAACGGTAATTTCACGGGGCCTGCCAGGCGAAGCACGCCTTATCCGTAATGGTCAGCCAGTCCTCAATGGCGGGGTCCATTGCCAGCTCGATGGTGATCCGCCATTTCGCGCCGCGATGGTCCACGTCAATGACACGCGAGCTCGCGGACTGATCAGGCGGAACAGATTCCGGCAGACGCTCCAGAAACGGCCGCGCCGCGCTCTGCTCCTCCAGAACACGCGGAGCCTCCTTCTGAAGGGTTTCGGCAACGCGGGCATTGGCTTTCTCGGCTTCGGCTTTCAGCCCGCGCTGAGCCTCACGCGCGCGGTATCCTTCGGCCTGCGACAGCAAAGGCAGTGCTCTCAGTCTCAAGCTCCTCGTGCAGCAACTCAAGAAACGGCTGCTCATGGTCCTCCCACTGAAAGCCATCTTTTGTGTGACTGACCTCGAAGCCTTCCAGATGAACCTCACCGGTGAGGCGCTGCTTGCGATACGAGTTGCCGGTGCCAAAGATAAACTCCGGCCTGTAGGGCTCATCGAGGCTGCCTTCAATCAGCCGCTTCCGCCTGAACAGCGCGAATCCAGCGGTTGAGGTGCTCGCAACCTCCCTCAGACCCGCAAAGCCGGAGGCCTTAAGCCCGAGTCCAAGGTCAAAGCTGAACTCGCGCTGCCATTGCAGCGGAGCCTCGGCCGGGGTCTTGTAATAGGGAGCTACCAGGATTTTCGGGATTTCATACCCAAGGAGCTCGCGGTTAAACCACAGCTCCATATTTCCCTCTCGCAAAAATATGCGGTAAATGCTAGCCAAGTGATCCTTGATCTTGCTGCAGGTCTTTGGCTGAAGCTTGTCGTAAGGATTGAAGAGCGTGATCTCGGTAAAGTGATCGCCGGCGGCTGCGGGTGTCTCTATCACGTCGAGTTCCTCGATTGCGCCGCGCACAATCGTATCGATATCAAGCGTGATCGTTTTCTCAACAGGTTCGCAGAGCGCCGAGGTTCTCACTTTCCACTGCGGCGCAAACCAGCATGCGGCACTCTTCATGCCCATTCCGAACTCGGAAAGGCCCGTTCGATCACTCGGCAACTCCGCAGGGCGGAACGCACGCGCGTAGTCACCCGTCGCGATGCCGGCAGCATTGTCCCTGATCTTGATACGGACCTCATCCGAGCGCTCGACCTCGATCTCGACTTTGAGACGAAACTGGTTTCCATGAGTTCGCACAAGCTCGTCGCGATTCTGAAGGTAGCTCTGGAGCGAGTTATCGACAAACTCAGCCATCGCGAACCACGCCTTATAATTCAGGTGTCTCAGAACGGACAGGATGCCGACGCCAGGCCGGATGCTTACGCGCTGCTGGGATGAAGCGCTGGGCTTTGAGTTAGACAGCGGCATATCTCAGGTGGTCGGCTTTGCCAAATGGCGCGATATTCTCGGTAGTGAGCACCGAGGGATTAACACGATGCGAGCAGAGCAGGTGCGAGGCAATGAGTTGCACTACGTCCGCGTTTACCGCGTTGCCAAGGGCCTTAAAAGCCCTTGTGGGCACTTCCGGCAGGTGTTTCAGCTCGTGGAGACTCTGCAAGCGGGCGCACTCGGGCGGGGTCATATAGCGCCGCTCCCAGCCGATGATCGGAACCTGGGTGGTCGTCATCGCGATGAGTGATGGCGCGGTTGTCGGTCGCTTGATGCGGACGCCAGAGGCCCGAAACTGAATAACATAGTCCCAGACGTTTCGCTTCTCGCCCTTACAGTTCCATTCCAGCTTTTGCAGGCTCGGCGGAAAGTCGAGAATGCGGGGAATCCAGGGTTTTATCCACTTCTCGTGGCGCTGATAGAATTCGCGATTCTGCTGAATAAACAGCACCTTCCAGTGCGGGAATTTCTCTTCCTTGCTGCGGGCGTAGGAAGGCAGGCCATCCATGCGGGCCTCCGGGGGATACCATTTGAGCGGGACTCCGTGACTGCCTCGATACTTGGTCAGTCTTCGCCTCCCCGCCGCAAAGGGTGTTTCTCCTTCAAATGGATAAGTGGCCCCGAACTCCATCGACCAAATGGGGAACGAAGGAAGCTCCTCGTTTTTTGGAAAGGCTTTGATGAAAGCTTGCCAGACCTGGAGACATTTTTCGACCTGGGGGGAAATCATCTTCGCGCCATTGGGGTCTGGATCGAGGATCGAGGCAATGGAGAGAAGCGCGCCATGGTGTTGCTCCGGCCATAGAAAGCCCATCAGCCCAGAGCGGCTCCCGACAATAAACACGCGTTCCCGAATCTGCGGAATCCCATACTGATGGGGTGAGAGATGCCTAGTCTTGATATCGTAACCCGCTGCCTCAAGACCTCGTTTCAGTTCGGCCCATGTCTCGCCTTTGCTGTGCCGCTCCAGATTCGGAACGTTTTCCAGAATGATGTGCTCCGGCTTGTGGTACCTCAATACCCGAAGTACATGCTCGAACAGATCGCCCCATTTCGGGCACTCAAACCCCTGCTGCTCGCCTGCTTTGGAGAACGGCTGGCATGGCGAGCCTGCGCACAGAATGTCGTGCGCGGGAATTTCGGAGACCGGCACGGCACGAATGTCGCCATGAGGACGCATCCCGAAGTTCCTCTCATAGAGCTGCTGCAGGTTAGCATCGAGTTCGCTGGCGAACACGCACGTATGGCCCAATCGCTCCAGTGCGATGTGAAATCCCCCAAGCCCGGCGAAGAGGTCAATGAATCGCATCGCACTCCCGGCTGTTCTTGTGCACCACTTCCGCTATGAGGCGCGCCGATTGTTCCGGGTCCCGCTGAATGTCCGTTTCCCATAAACGAATGACCGTCCACCCTTCCCGCTCCAGCAAGCGGTTGTTCCGACGGTCGCGATTACGGTTTGACTTGATTTTGAGGACCCAATACCCGGCGTTCGTGCCGGTGCAAAGCTTCCTGAACAGCCGCTTCCAGTCTCTTCCATGCCAAAAATCGCCATCGCAGAACACGGCCACCCTTGCCGTCGAGAACACGATATCGGGCCTTCCCGGAAGCGCCTTGACGTTCTTGCGGTAGCGCAGGCCTGACCTCCATAACATTGTGCGCAGGACCCGCTCGGGCGCGGTCCCGGAACTGCGGTTCATTCTCTTGGCACGCGAACTCGCAGGCGAGGCGGGTAACAGCCCCGTGAATGACGGCACTTTTGTCAGAGCGGTCTTCATTACGGTTGGTTTGGCATAAAACAATTCGCGTACGTGTTGTTTTGTTATTCTTCTTATCGTTATAGCAGAAATTGCGCCTGCTCGTTCGCACGCGCTACATCAATCACTGCGAACGAGGGATAAACAGGTCCCGAAGACTGGCCGGTGGTCCCGGGAGCGCATAGTCTCGGGTGCCATTTGCTCCAGTGGGGCCGCCAAAGGAGCAATTGGCGCTGATTCGCGGCTGCCGTCCCATGTGGGAATCAGCACTACGCCTCCCTCGGATGCGCGATTAATAATCTGGTATTTTCAACAGGGGAGTTGCGCGACTCGGCCCCGACAGCGCCCGTTTTGGGCGTTTTCGCGGCGAACCTCGGAGATGAGCCGGTCCACGTCTTCCTCGCGGATGCCTCTCTTGCGTGCGCGGGCCTCATTGCGCTCGACGAACTGCGCCCAGCTCTGTTCCTCCAGATATTTATTCAATGCTTCGGCGACAACTTCCTCGGGCCGGCGGTTCTGGGCGCGCGCGGTTTCCTCCACCCTCTGCAGGAGTTCGTCCGAAAGCAATTCCTTTCCGCTCGCCATAGCCGCCTCTGCCTTATTGTCGCGCATCGGCCGTCCGGCAATAAAAAACCGGGATACCAAACAGAGGGCATCCCGGTCGAAGGAGCGAAAGCGTGAGCGAGTTACGGAACGCGCGTGACCGCCAACTGAATGTCCACCGTTGCCGTGGCCTGATTGCCCTTCGCGTCGGTCACGGTCACGTTGAACAGATAGTCGCCGAACTGCTCGCCTAACTGCACAATCGGCTGCGACGACGTCGGCCCGATTACCGCCGACCGCGAACTCAGCGATGTGGTCAGGAATGTCAGCGGAGCGTTGCCGGACGGACTGGTCGATTGGCTCAGGTCAAGCTGCACCTGGCGAACCACCGTCTGGCATATGATCGTGCCGCCGCTGCCGCCCACAACGGTTGCGGGCGAGGAGCAGACCAGACCGCTCAATCCGCCCACTGTGATGGTCGGCGGTGGACCCGTGCTAGTCGTTGACGGGGTCACCTGGACGGTCACGGTGGCCGTGGCCGGCGGCCCAGTGCCGGTCGCCGTACAGGTATAGGTCGTGTTGACCATCGGAGTTACCGTCACCTGTCCGGACGAGTTTAGCGCTCCGGCGCCGCTGATCGAAACGCTGGTCGCGTTCGTCGCAATACAGCTCAACACCACCGGGCTACCCGGACTCGGGCTCACCGGCGGATTGGCTGTAAACGAGGTAATTGCGACGTTTTGAGCCGGCGGAGGCGCCGCTGTTACTGTCACGGTCGCCGTCATCGTCACAGACCCGAAGTTGTTGGTCGCGGTCAGGGTGTAGGTGGTCGTCTGCTGCGGAGTCACATCCTGCGTCCCGATCAGGGGCACGGTGTTGAGAGTTGGCGTAATCGTTACGGTGGTGGCGTTCTGCACCTGCCATACCAGGGTCGAAGTAGCTCCCTGGGTGACGGTCGATGGATTCGCCGTGAAGCGGATCACCTGCGGAGCCGTGCCCGGCGTCACTTGCACCGTGACGTTGCAGGTCGTACTGCCTCCGGTGTTGCTGGCGTTCACTGTATAGGTCGTCGTAGCCGTTGGCGTCACTTGCACCGAGCCGTTCGGTTGCACGCTGCCCACGCCGCTGATCGAGACCGAGGTCGCGTTCACGGTCGCGTAAACAATCGTGGCAGTCTCGCCCTGGACGATGTTCATCGGCGTTGCCGTACAGGTCAGGATCTGCACTTGCGGGTTTTGCACCACGACGGTGGCGGTCGCCGTTTGCGTGCTGGTGTCATTGGTGGCGGTCAATGTATATGTGATCGTTTGCGTCGGCGAGACGCTGAGGTTGCCGTTGGTCGCGTTCACCTGTCCAATGCCGCTGATCGACACCGATGTCGCGTTCTGGACCTGGTAGGTTAACTGCGAGGCTTGGCCCGCTTGAATGGTGGTCGGGTTGGCGATGAAGAACAGGATGTTCACCTTGGCGGCTGCCGTGGTGGTGACGTGCGTCCGCGCCGAAGCCGACAATCCGGCGCTGTTGGTGACGGTCAGGCGGAACGTGAAGCTCTGCCCCGCGGCCGCCTGAAACGTTGTAACCGCCGCGTTGGGATTGGCCAGCGCGATCGACGGTCCGGTCTCCTGCACCCAGTGGAACGTGAGCGGTAATCCGTTCGGGTCGTGCGAATTCGAACCGTTCAGAGTAATGGTTCCGGCCGGCACGCCGATCTGATCGGGACCGGCGTCGGCAACAGGCGGCGACGACCCTCGCATGATATTGCGCGTGACCACTTCGTAGCGGATGCGGGGTATCTGCATCGGCACCGGATACTTCGAATTGAGGAATTCCCGCGGCCGCAGCAGGTTGCCCCATTGGAAGCCGAATACGGCGCGCGCATCCTGGCCGTGTACCGGCATCATGGTCTCGTTGATGCCGCCTTCGGCCGTGAACGCGAAGCGCGATGCGATGGGGAAGATGAGCCGCAGCGTGCCGCCCGCGCGGTCGCCGGTCGAATAGGCGCGCAGATAGCCGACGTTGCCTTCGAGATAATTGTTGCCCCATAGGCCCAACGTCACGTTCACGCCCGCTTGATCCGTGATGCGCAGGGAATTCTGCACGTACAGGTTCGGAGCGATGGAGCCGTCCGGCAGGACCACGTTGTTCGTGCTCAGGATGGCATTGTCGAGGAACCCTTTCGTGCCGAAGATACCGGCTTTACCCCATCCGAACAGGTAATCGAACACCGCCGCGCCTTGGCCCAAAGTGCCGCCGCCGCCGTAGCCGGGCAATCCGACGTGCTTGAAGCTGCCGAACAGGCCGCCCTCGAACCGTCCGATGCGATCCACCATGCCAATGTCGAACTGCGCTTCGCGGTCGGTGTGGAAGTACATATACTCGGCCTGCGCCTGCACCGCGAAGTGATCCTTAAAGGGCGCAAAGAAGCGTCCCGCGCCGGTGAACGTCAGGTTGCCGCGATCGTCGACGCCGGCGTTTAAGCCCAGCAGGGAAAATCGGGGATCGCGATTCGCCTCCAGGCGCCGGTCCACCACCGCGGCCGTCTGCTGCTCGTTCAGTGGCTTCGGCAGGCCGTTGACCTTCGCTTCGAGGGCCTGCTGCTCCGTTTTAAGGTCGTTCACTTCGCGCCGCAGACCGGCGTTCTGGTCCGCCAAATCCCGCAACATCTTGGCGATGTCGTCGAGTTTGTCGAGCCGCTTCAGGATATCGTCGCAGCACTTCGAGGGCTCCTGCATCGCGGGCAGCACCTGGTTCATGCCGCCTTCCCCGATCACCTTGCCGTTCTGGTCCGTGACGGTCACGACCACGCGCCGGTTCATCCAACGTGCTACGTCCGTGCGGCTGTAGCGGTTGCGATAGCCGGGAACTTCGGGATTTCCCTTTCCTCTCGTTACGGCTTCAATCTGACTGGGATTCGCTCCATAGTGAACCAGAAATGCCTTCACGGCATCGGCCCGCTCCTGGCCGAGCTTCTCGTTGTACCTCTGCGAGCCGAGATTGTCGGTGTTTCCTTCCACGCGTACGTGGTAGCCGGCATTGGCCTTCAGCAGATCGGATAAACGCAATAAGCTGGGAAATCCGTCGGACAACACCGCGGAATTGAATTCAAAGTTAATCTCCTCCCAATCGTTCGGCGAGGCGTGCGTATTAATCCCCTGCGCGCCAATAGAAGCCGCAAAAACGACGGAAAGGGCAGTTAACGTCGTCCACCTTAGCAACATTAACCCCTCCTCTGTAATCTGTCTTATAATTTTCTTAGTTAGCGTCTGACCCTGAATGAAGCGTGGCAGACCTTGATCTTCAGCAATCTTACACCAATTTTGGAAATAAGATGTTTTTTCTAACTCTATGTTTCGCAAATATCTGAGATCATGGAGGTCGGGTCTCCCAGACGGGCGGTCGCCGGGTCCGCTGCCACCGTTTTAACGTGGTATGGGCCGGGAGGAAAGTCCGGTCTCCATAGGGCAGCATGCCGGCTAACGGCCGGGGGGATTCGCTCAAAGCGGATTTTACGGAAAGTGCCACAGAAAATATACCGCCCGTCGTGTCCTTCGGAGGCCGGGGGTAAGGGTGAAAAGGTGCGGTAAGAGCGCACCGCGGGCGGAGTAATCCGGCCTGGCAGGGTAAACCCCATGCGGAGCAAGACCAAATAGGGGAGGAGGAGCGGCCCGCTCCGTTGGACTCCCGGGTAGGTCGCTCGAGCCGTTCAGCAATGCTCGGCCTAGAGGAATGACTGCCATCCGGAAACGGAAACAGAAACCGGCTTATAGTCTGGGAGGCCCTGATAAAATGGAGGGTGCGGAAGTCGCGCCGTGGTGCAATTAAGGCCGCACCGCCGTCCGGGGTCGTCATCCTGCATATTCGCGATGCGTTGTCCTGGCTGGAATCGCATTATCCGCAGAGTCGTATCGGCTTGGCGGATGCTGCCAGGGATTTAGGCTTATCTCGCTTTTACCTGAGCAGGATTCTTGTAGCTTATACGGGCTCTGGCTTTCGGGAGCACCTCAGGCGAGTTCGCATGGCCCGTGCGGCATTGCTTCTGAAGCATACGAAATTAAATCTCAAAGAAGTTGCTGCCGCCGTTGGATACGAGTACCTGAGTAACTTTTCGCGAGATTTCAGGACCGAGCATGGCGCGTCCCCCTCTCAATATCGTGTAAGGTTTCTGCTGGGGCGCAACCAATCCCCCAGCCTGGGTGACTTCAGGCGGAGGCGATTCGCTCCAGCATTCGCTTTCGACCGAGGCTAAGAGCCTAATCCCGGCAGTTCCGCGTGAACGGCGTACAGAACTTGGGTCTCAACTTCAGGCGATAGCTGCCCGCGCCAGATCTTCCGCGCCACGCCGTTCGAATCTAGCAGCAGAAGCGTAGGGGTTGCGCCGACACCGAGACTCTTAAGATCGGCGCCAGACAATACTTGGAGCCCGTGAAGCGAGGGAGGCAGATCGCGTTTCACATCGACCGCACCTTCATGGAAAACGGCGATGACGTGCGTCTCGATCTCTTTGCGTACTTCCATTCCATAGAGCTTCTCGTAGAAGCCCATGCTGGCCTCACAATAGGGGCAGCCGACTCGCAATGCCAGCACGAGAGTTTCGCCGTGCGAGTTCCAGGCGTAGCCCGGTAAGGGCGGCAAGCGGGCGCCTTCCGATAATCCCGGCGCCGCAGCATTGGAGTGCGTTGCCGCCTCCGGGTAACTCCGCATTAACACCGCGCCGAAACCAATCGCGGCGCTCCCGACGATGCATACGACTGCCAATTGAGACCTTATGCTTGGCCCCTCTTGGGCGTCCGTTCTACCCACGACGATTCGTCCTCCCTTTTTGCGATGGGGCACGGGACGCAACAGACTCGATGAGAGCGGCCGATATTAGCAGCCGCCGTTTGTGCTGTAGCATCTGCATTGTCCGCTTCCCGGGTCTTCGTTGCAGCACTGGCCCGCACCGCCGCAGGACCCTGTGCACTCGATACCCTGACAGACTACCTTGTTCTGCGGGCCGGCGGTAACTATCCGGCTTGAAACGAATGCCGAAAGCATCCCGATCGCCAGCACGATCTCGGCAAACCCAATCCCTTTACCAAATCGATTTAACATGCGACATCTCCTTGTCCTTTCCTCTCACGCTTGAAATCAACAGCAGAACGGTTGAACAGGTT
Organism: Bryobacterales bacterium; assembly: GCA_963795935.1. Taxonomy (GTDB): domain Bacteria; phylum Acidobacteriota; class Terriglobia; order Bryobacterales; family Bryobacteraceae; genus JAICMB01. Next base: position 105,191 of record CAWCJO010000002.1, read on the forward strand.
GCGCGCCTTGGAAAAACCGAAGAGGACGCGCCAGTCATAATTGAGGCGCATGGGTGAGCCGCTCCCCGGGCGCCCTCAGGTAAGCGGAAATGTCCTTCACGACTGCGCCGTCCAGGCGACCGCGCCAAACCTTTTCGACTACCCCATCGGGACGAATAACAACCATGTGTGGAACCTTCTCAAGGCCGAGTTGAACAAAGGTTCCGTACGTGGGGTCGGCAAGAACATCCGAAGGCGATATCTGATTTTGCTCGCAATATTTCCGTGTCACCTCAACGGAGTCCCTGCTGACCCAGACAACCTTCCATCCGCGCAACCGCTCCATGTTGGCGGTCATTGCCTTCCAGGTATCCTTGTTCGCGCGGGAGATCGGGCAACCTGGCGACATTGCTATCAATAGGAGCCGATCCGTGGCGCGCCCCGGGAGAGCAATTGGGGCCCGCACGCCCGCCAGCGTCATCGCGGCGAGGTTATTAAGGCGATTGCCGACATTGATCTCCGGTACGGCCAGAGATGGTCATGGTTTTGGCGTTGAAGCGCTACATTTTGGAGCAGGACCCCGGCGGCCGCGCACAGAAGCAGCGTGCGCAATGCGATTTTCAGATAATGGCGCAAATGCAAAGGATTCATACATGCCCTGCGACGAAGTTTGATAGGCTAATTCCTTGGGTTTGAGTTTATATCGAATCCGGATGCAAAGCTAAATCGATTATTTATCGGCGCTTGCGCTTTTGTAGCGAAGCTTGCGAATCCGATGCAACCTTCAATATTTTCAATATAATGTCGTGGAGGACGCCATTCGACATGCGAATTCCCGGGCTCACGGGCCGTCTAGGTCTTCGCGCTTCCAAGCGGCGTCGTGCGGTTCAGTTTGGTATGTGCATGTTGGCTCCGCTTCTCTTGAGTTGCATGGGGATGAGTTTTGCGGCGAACCTTCGGGGAGCGGTTGTGGACAACTCCTCGGGCATGGGCATCGCCGGCGCGACCGTGCAGCTTTTGCTCGCCGGCGCTCCCGCGGGCGAAACGCTGACGAACGACGAGGGGACATTCGCCTTTGATGGAATGGCCGTAGGCGGATACACGGCGATGGCATCAAAGGACGGCTATGTGAACCTCTTGCCGGGCGCTTTCGGCAGTACCCGAGTTTCAGACCGGGAGACTCCGCCCGTGGTACTTAGATTGGCGCGAACTTGCGCCATTGCGGGCCGCGTGTTCGACGATGCGGGTCGGCCGATGCCGGACGTGAAGGTTGTCGCGCTGGCGCGGCGGTCTGGAGGCGGGAGAGTGCGGCTTGCGCAACAAGGAGGCGCCTTCTCCGACGATCGCGGCGAGTATCGTTTATGGGGTCTTGCGCCAGGACGATATACGATTGCGGCGATTTCCGACGGGGATCAAGTTGGAAGCCTGTCGTTCGCTTCCGTTTACTTTCCCGGGACCGTCGAGCAAAGCCGAGCGGAGTTTTTCGACGTCGCCTCTGGCGAGAGTCGAAACGGCCTGGATCTCTCGCTAGTTTCCATCCCGACCTCGGAAGTCTCGGGGACGGTAAGGGGAATCCCTGATGACTGGTCAGGACGGAGGACAGCAGTCGCAATCTTCGAAAAGGACGGCGGCGCCATGGAAACGGTCTACGCCGGCCCTGACGGCCATTTTGTTTTTCGTCAGGTCCCTCCCGGATCGTATCAGATCGTCGCCTGGGGACCAATCGTCGGTTGGGGGAGCGATGGTCCGGTCGCCACGCCGAGAGGACGCCAGGGGTTCCGCAAAATCGAAGCCGGAGCCGCTGTTTCGGAAAACGTGGAGATCGAGTTGCAGTCCCTCGGCAATATCGACGCAAGCGTGGCGCTGGCGTCCGGAGACGCCCCGGCCTGCGCGATCGGCGCGCGACTCGCGCTACGCCCTCTCGATTCCATGCCGGAATCCCGCGCGTTTGAGGCCTCCTTCACCCGGCAACGCTTCGTTGTACCCGACGTGCCTTGCGCGCGTTACCGCGTGGAACTTCTGGGCCTCCACGGAACCTGTTACTTGAAGGACGTGCGAATTGACGGCCGGAAGGCGGATGCGAGTAATCTCGCCATCGACGGAAGCAGCCACCTGAAATTATTATTAAGCGTGGATGCGGCCACGATCTCGGGACGGCTCGGCGAACCTGGCAATAACCGGTTCGATGCCCGGGACGCGGTCGTCGTCGTACCCACGACTCCGGACGAAGCCGCCCCGGAGGGCACGCGGATCGCGCCCGTCGATGGCGACGGGCAGTTTCGGATTACGGTTCCACCGGGCACATATCAAGTCCTTGCGGTACGGAACGTCCAGTCGCTCGATTACTTGGACCCGGTTTTTCTGAGTGATCATGACGCAGTCTGGGTGGCGGTGGAGGCCGGAACCTCGACGACTCTAAACCTGGTGAACCCCAAATGAAAGCGGCTAGCGTAGTTCTGGCCTGCGCGCTCGCGGCAATCGTGATCGCGCAGAATCCGCAGCATGCGGATAAGAGTAGCCAGTGGAAGATCGAAGGACAAGTAACAGGCGATGCGGGTCCCGTATCGGGAGCAGCGATTAGCGCGAGCGGGCCCGAGCGCCTTGCGGACGTCTTGAGCGATCCCAAGGGGCACTACGTCCTAGCCGGAACGGGGCCGGGGAACTATAGTATTTCCGCATCGAAGGAGGGCACGGCGGAGCCAACTCCGAAGTCGATTACCGTGCTGCCCGGATCGCATCTGGAATCCATCGATTTCCGCTTAGGGAAAGAGAGCGTAATCGCCGGACGAGTTTTGAATCCGGACAAGAGCGCAGTCCCGTCGATCACCGTGGGGGCCTTCAAGAAGACGTTCGTTCGTGGCAGACTCAGGCTGACTCAGAAAGAATATGCCAGAACCGACGATAGGGGAGAATATCGGATTCGGGTCGCGAGGCCTGGAGAGTACTACCTGATGATAGTTCCGCCGCCGCTAACCCCGCACCCACGCCTACCTTCGCGCCGAAACGAGACTGGCTCGGGTGCGAAGCGCGCCATGGTCCCCGCGCGCGCCGCCTTCTATCCCAGCGCGCTGTCGTTCGATGGCGCGGCGCCCATCGCGCTGCACGCCGGCGAAGAGCGCCAGGGCGTCGACGTCGTATTGCCCAGGGTGGATTCTTATTGCGCGGCCATGACGCTCGTTTCTCAAAACAACCATTCTTCCGTACGCATCCCCCTGCAACTGTTTCAGGCGATCGTGGGTTCGTTCCCCACCATTGCCAGAGGATTTGTTATGGCCGGGCAACCGTCGGAACTCTGCGGCTTGGCACCCGGCGACTATACGGCGATCGCAACGTCTGCGGACCAAACCGGGCAAGTCGGGGGTTTTGTGCGAGCCGGCTTCACAATCACACAACGCGATGTCGACCTCGGAACGCTGCGCCCGGCCCCTCCCATTCCACTACGCGGGCGCATTATGGTCGTCGGCCCTTCCGCCGAGGGCCCCGTTCCAAATGGGCTGCACGTCAGCCTGGAACATTTCGGACGCCCCACGGTCTATGGAGAGAGCACCAACGCTCCCGTCGAGACTTCCGGCATTTTTGTTTTTGAGCGCGCCCTCGCGGACGAATACGCAGTTGCCGTTTCCGGCCTGCCCGCCCATGATTACATACGAACGATAGCGCAGCAAGGAAGAGATGTTACGCGGGGCGGGATTCGGCCCGAGGGTGGAGAGTTGTCCATAACAATGGACACCGGCGGATTGGTGGTCGGCGGCAAAATAGTGGACGACGATAATCGGCCCGTTCCCGATGCGACGGTCATTCTCGTTCCCCAAAGCGGTTCATATGAGAACCGGATTTTTTCCAGGCAGTCGGACCAACGCGGAGGCTTCGAGTTTGCGTCGTGCATTCCGCCGGTCGATTACGAAATCGTAGCCTTTCGGGACCTCTTAGACGGGCAGGAGCAGGACCCCGAATTCATTCGCATGCATCTCTCGGGGGCTACGAAGGTAGATGCGGCTCCAAGCGCATCCATATCGCTGACACTCCACGCGCAAACGGCGCGATAGTTCCCTCCCAGACGGGCGTCGCCACCTTTCGGGGTGGTCGGCTCCGGGAGGAAAGTCCGGTCTCCATAGGGCAGCATGCCGGCTAACGGCCGGGGGGATTCGCTCAAAGCGGATTCTACGGCAAGTGCCACAGAAAATATACCGCCCGTCGCGTCCTTTTGGGGCCGGCGGGTAAGGGTGAAAAGGTGCGGTAAGAGCGCACCGCGGGCGGAGCAATCCGGCCTGGCAGGGTAAACCCCATGCGGAGCAAGACCAAATAGGGGAGGAGGAGCGGCCCGCTCCGTTGGACTTCCGGGTAGGTCGCTCGAGCCGTGCAGCAATGCTCGGCCTAGAGGAATGACCGCCGTCCGGAAACGGAAACAGAAACCGGCTTATAGTTTGGGAGGCCCGCTAAGAAGTGCAGGACGCGAAGACGGGCGATGCCGCGATTACGGCGCCGGTCGGCGATGCGCATCGCTGGGGCGGACTTCGCGGGCGGACGTCCCGCGGCGGGGGGCGCCCGCTTGCAAGCTGAAGCATAGGCGGCGGCTTGCATTAACGCGCCGCCGCCGTACAACGGATCGCCAACTCTTTCAACTGCGCTTCCGGCACCGGCGAAGGAGCGTCGCACATCAGGTCCGTTCCGCGCGCCGTCTTGGGGAAGGGGATTACGTCGCGGATGGAGGTTTCGCCCGCCAGGATCATCACGATGCGGTCGAGACCCAGGGCGATGCCGCCGTGCGGAGGGGCGCCGTACTCCAGCGCTTCCAGCAAGAAGCCGAAGCGCCGTTTGGCTTCGTCTTCGCTGAATCCCAGCGCGGAGAAAACCTTCGATTGCACGTCGCGGCGATGGATACGAATGGAGCCGGAGCCCAGTTCGGTCCCGTTCAGCACGACGTCATACGATTTGGCGCGGCAGTGCGCCGGATCGGTCGTGAGCTTGTCGATATCCTCGTCGTGTACGGAGGTGAACGGGTGATGCGCCGCGTTCCAGCGGTTCTCTTCCTCATCCCACTCGAACATGGGGAAATCGACCACCCACAGAAATTTGAAGTTCGCCGGATCGAGCAGCTTGTGGCGCTCGTTGTACTTCTGCGCCGCGAATAGCCGCAATTGCCCGCAGGCTTGAAAGAAGGTGTGCTCCGGCCGCTGGCCTTTGCGCTCGCCCGCCCAGCCCGCCAGCGAGCAGCAGGTCGTCTTCGGCCGCGCCCGACACGCGTCGCGAGCCTCGTCCGCGATGGCCGCGGGCAGCCGCTTCAGGTCGTCGTAAACGCGCAGCCCGCGCTCGGTCCCAAACGCTTTCAGCTCGTCGCGCTCCTTGCGGCTCAACGCGCCCGTTTTGGGAATATGAATCGCCACCGGCGCGAAGGTCAGGCCCAGCGCCGGAACAATCGCCCTCAAGCGCATAAAACGGCGGAATGCGCAGATCGGGCTTGTCGATGCCGTACGACCGCATGGCCTGCTCGTAGGTCAGGCGCGGAAACGGAGTCGCGACGTCGTAGCCGGCCACTTTGCAAACGTTACTCAGCACCGGCTCGATGGTTTCGTAGATGCGCTCCTGCTGCGGGAACGACATCTCGAGATCGATCTGCGTAAACTCCGGCTGGCGGTCGGCGCGCGTTTCTTCGTCGCGGAAGCAGCGCACGATCTGGAAATATTTGTCGTAGCCGCTGACCATCAGCAGTTGCTTAAAGATCTGCGGCGATTGCGGCAGCGCATAAAACGAGCCCGGCTGCACGCGGCTGGGCACCAGATAATCGCGCGCGCCTTCGGGCGTCGAGCGCGTCATGAACGGCGTTTCGATTTCCAGGAATCCCTGCTCGGTGAGCGACTGGCGAATCGCGAACGCAATTTTCGAACGCAGAATGATATTGCGCTGCATGTGCGGGCGCCGCAGATCCACATAGCGATACTTCAGCCGCGCGTCTTCTTTCACGTCGACCGTTTCTTCCATCGGGAATGGCGGCGTGCGCGATTCGTTCAGGATCCAGAGCTTGTCGACGGCCATTTCGACTTCGCCGGTTGGGATCGCGGAGTTGACGGTCTCCGGCGTGCGCTTGCTCCACCACGCCTTCCGCCGCAATGACGTACTCGGAGCCCAGCGACTCGGCTTTCTTGAACAGCTCGGGGTCGCGTGTCGGCGCGGAAGACCAGCTGCGTGACGCCATACGCGGTCGCGCAGATGAATGAAGATCACTCCGCCGAGATCGCGGCGGCGATGCACCCAGCCCATCAGAACGGCGCGCTGGCCGGTGTCGTCCGACGCGCAGCTCGCCGCAGGTGTGCGTGCGCCGCAGTTCGCCTAAGAAGTCCAGTTGTGAGGTTTCCATTCCTATTTCGATCCGATATGTCCCGCGAGTTGCTCGCGCGGCACGGTTTCCTGAATGCCCGAGGCCATGTCTTTCAGCGCGTATTGGCCCGAGGCGATTTCGTTATCGCCGGCGATAAGGGCAAATCGCGCGCCCATTTTGTTGGCCAGCTCCAGGGAGCGTTTCAGTTTGGCGTCCAATCCGAGTTCGACGGTGAATCCCGCATCTCTTAATTCTCGCGCCAGTTGAGCGCCGTGCCGCTGCGCCTCCGCGCCCATTGGGGCGATGTAAATATCAAGCGGCGGCCCAGTGCTGTCCGGGCTGCTCTTCCTCGACAATCATAACCAGCCGGTCTTCGCCGATCGAAAAACCAATGCCCGGCGAAGGGACGCGCGACCCGAGCGCTTCGGCGAGGCCGTCGTAGCGGCCGCCGCCGAGCACGGAATTCTGCGCGCCCAGGGAGCCGTGCACGATCTCGAAGGTCGTCCGCATGTAGTAGTCGAGCCCGCGCACCATGCGCGGCCGGATTTCATATGCGATGCCGCGATTCGCGGAGCATCGCGCAGACGCGCCTCAAAGTGCGTCCGGCAGGCCTCGCACAAATGATCCTGGATCGACGGCAGCGCATCGATGATCGGCTGGTCTTCCGGTACTTTGCAATCCAGCACGCGCAGAGGATTGGTTTCCGCGCGCCGCTGGCAATCCGCGCACAATCGCGGGGCGACATCCTGCAGGCGTTCCTGCGAGCAGCGCGACGTATTGCGGCCGGCAATTCCGGTCGCCGACGGAATTGATCAGCAACTTGAAACCGCTCAACCCCGCGCGCCCGCAGAACATCCAGCACCATCTCGATCACTTCGGCGTCGACGGCCGGCGATTCCGAGCCGATGGCCTCGGCGCCGATCTGGAAAAATTGGCGGTAGCGGCCCTTTTGCGGACGTTCGCGGCGAAACATCGGGCCGATGTAGTAGAGCTTTTGCAGTCCCGGCTTCTGATCCAGGCGGTGCTCGATGTAGGCGCGCATTACCGACGCCGTCGCTTCCGGGCGCAGCGTGAGCGAACTGCCGTCGCGATCCTCGAACGTGTACATCTCTTTGCTGACGATATCGGTCTCTTGGCCGACCCCGCGCGCGAAGAGGGCCGTTTCTTCCAGGATCGGCGTGCGGATCTCGTGGTAGTTGAAACGGCGGAAGACCTCGCGGGCGTCCGCTTCAACGCGGTTCCAGACGCGCGCTCGAGGGCGGGAGGATGTCCCGCGTCCCTTTGACCGCTTTGATCATTTGGACTGCTCGCCGGAGGGTTGCTCGCCGCGATAGACTTGCCCGGCTTCAACGTAATGCTGCGTGTTCTGCCGGAAGCGCTCCGCCTCTTCGCGCGAGATAACGCGCGCGCACCTTGGCCGGAACGCCCATGACCATGCTGCCGGGGGGTATGTCGGCGCCTTCGGGAACCAGCGCCGCCGCGGCGATCACCGACGCCTGTGCCGATGTTCGCGCCATTCAAAACGACCGCGCCGATTCCGATCAGGCAATCGTCTTCGATCGTGCAGCCGTGCAGCATCGCCTGATGCCCCACGGTAACGCGGTTGCCGATGACGAGCGCAAACGCCCCGGCATCGCAATGCAGCATGGAGTTGTCCTGGATGTTCGTCTCGTCTCCGATCGCGATGGAATTTACGTCGCCCCGGATGGTGGCGTTCGGCCAGACGCTGGAGCGCTCCCCGATGGTCACGTTCCCGATTACTTGCGCGCTGCCGTCGACGTATGCGGAAGCGGCAATTTGGGGAACGATGCCGCGATAAGAACGAATCATCCAGTAATTTTCGAGCTTAACATGCCGCGGCAAATTCACGGGCCGCGTCCCGGGATCCCACTAGCGGCCGCGCTTAATCCTGCCCAGCGGGTCCTGCTCGTCCGCGGGCGGATCGTCTTCGCGTTCCTCGATGGTCCGAACCTCCCGCAACCAAATGCCGCACCACTTACACTGTGACCACCCTTCGCGGATGCCGAGGCCCAGGGCGTCGTGTCCGCGCCGTTTACAGATTGCGAGTTCGTCGCGACCGATCATTCTTCGCCCTGCCCGGCTTCACGATGGTCAGTTTAACGTACACATCCGGCGCCCAATTCGACCCTTTTGACCCTCACCCCATTGACATTCTGTTCGCGAACAATCACAATAGACCCAACGTTTAGTAGAGGGAGTCTTTATGATGCAGTATAAGCTGTTGTCGCTATTCACGGGGCTGGTTTGTCTTAGCGCCCTTTCGATTTTTGGACAGGAAAGCACCGCCGGTATCACGGGCCGCGTGACCGATCCGACCGGCGCGGCCATCGTGGGAGCATCCGTGACGGCGAAGGACCTCGATCGCGGCACGGAGTGGCCCACCAAGACCAACGAAGATGGCATCTACGCCTATCCTCGCATCCCGGTCGGCCGCTACACGCTCTCAATATCGGCGCCGGGCTTCAAGACGTACGTCAATCCCAACTTCACGCTCGAAGTCGACCAGCGGGCGCGCATCGATGCCTCGCTTGAAGTAGGCGCGGTCACGGAAAACGTGCAGGTCACGGGCGAGGCTCCATTGTTGCAGACCGATACGACGCAGGTCGGCTCCGTGATCACGTCGAACACCATCTCGAACTTGCCGCTCATCAGCGAGAACCCCATCGCGCTGACGTTGCTGACCGCCGGCGTCACTACCCCCGATCCTTCCAGCTTCAACAACGGCGTGCGCTCCACCGGCGGCGGACGGCCGTACGTGAACGGCAATCGCGAAGAGGCCAATAATTTTCTGCTCGACGGCACCGATAACAACTTCACTTCCGACAATCTGGTGTCCTACCAGCCGAACCCCGATGCCCTTGAGGAATTCCGGCTGATCACCAACAATGCCTCGGCGGAGTTCGGTAACTTCCAGGGCGGCATCATCAATATGGTGATTAAGTCGGGAACGAACGAGTTCCACGGCAATGCCTTCGAGGATTTCCGCAACGACAAGCTGAACTCCAACACCTGGGCCAACAATTGGAACGGGGGCGTGCCCCGTTCGCCGCTGCGCTGGAACCAGTTCGGCGCCACGTTCGGCGGTCCGGTGAAGAAGGACAAGCTGTTCTTCTTTATCGATTACGAGGGTTTGCGGCAGGCTGTTCCCACGCACATCGCCGCCGCTACGGTGATGCCGCTGGCATGGCGCAACGGCGATTTCTCCTCGTTGCTCGATCCCACGCAAACCAACGGCAAGGTAATCCAGCTCTACAATCCCTATCAGGTGGATGCCAACGGGATCCGCTCTCCGTTCCCGAACAACATCATTCCGCAGAGCCTGTTGAGTCCCGCGGCGGTAAAGTTGCTCAATAATCTGTCGCTGTATCCCGCGCCGCAGCTCAACACCTTTACGACCTCCAACTATCATTACGGCGCCGCCAGTTACATCAACACCGACCAGGGCGACGCCAAAATCGACTGGCGGCCGTCGGAGAAGGACTACGTCATGGTCCGTTACTCCCACGGGCGCCAGGATCAACCGGGCGTCAACACGTTCCCGCTGTTCTACAACAACTTCAACGTCTCGCCTTTCCAGAACGGCGTGGTCGCCTGGACACGGACATTCAGCCCCACGCTGGTCAACGAGCTGCGCGCCGGCGTCAATAACGTTATGCTCGACAACGGCGGCGCCGATAAGGGCTTGGGCAATATCGCGCAGGAAGTCGGAATTGCGAACGCCGGGAACGGTCTGCTTTCTCTGACGGGATTCAATTACTGCATCCGCCCTGGGAAATGCCAACATCGGCACGCAGCAGTTATTCGCGAACACCACGTTCCAATATGCCGATAACCTCACCATCATTAAAGGGCGCCACATGATGAAGATGGGTGGCTCGGCGCTTCGCGGAGCGGATCGACGTTTACTACTCCGGCAATAACGGGCGCACCGGATTCATGGACTTCTCAGGCCGTTTCACGGCGCAGAATGCGCTCAACCCCGGAGGCACGTTTATCGGCGAAGCGGATTTCCTGCTCGGCCTGCCGGATAGTTTGGGCCGTGGCCCCCAATCCGGCACCTGGGGGCAACGCTCCACTATTTGGGGATTTTATTTCCAGGACGATTGGCGCGTCTCGAACAACTTGACGCTGAACCTCGGCCTTCGTTGGGAATACCACACGCCCTGGGTTGAAGTCGAGAATCGCCAGTCGAACTTTGGCCTTATCAGCGGGACGCTATACACCGCGGGCCAGTCCGGCTGCCCTTACAACAACTGCGACGCGCTGTATAACAGCTATAAGAAGGATTTCCAGCCGCGCCTGGGATTCGCCTATACGCCCGATTTCCTGAATCGCAAAATGGTATTGCGCGGCGCCTATACCATTTCGTCCTATCTGGAAGGCACCGGTACCAACCTGCGCCTTCCGATTAATCCGCCCTTCGAAGGAGAATTCGGAGCCATCTACAACATCAACGGCGCGGCAAATGAACTGCCCGGGAGCACGCTCGACCAAGGCCTTTCCGCGTTGAACCCGAAGAATCCTTACGCCGGGGCGCTGCTGCGCATCTGGGATCCCAACGTCCGGCCCGCCGAAGCGCAGCAGTGGAACTTCTCGACGGAGTTCCAGATGCCGGCAACCAATGTGCTCGACGTCGCCTACGTCGGCCAGCATGGGACGCATCTGATGGTTCCCATGGGTTACCTTCAAAATCAACTCGTCAATGGTCAGGTTGTGCAGGGACCGTACCTCTCCGGCAATCCCGTGCTGCGCAGCGAAATCTCGCAGATTTCCGGCACTGCATCCATCGGCAAGCAGCATTACGACGCGCTGCAAGCCACGTTGCGCAAGCGCTTCAGCTTCGGGTTGGAATACCAATTTGCGTACACTTGGTCCAAGACCATGGCCGATGCCATCGGATATTACGGGCAGGGCGGTCAAGCCGGCAGCCAGTCGGCATATTGGCAGAACATCTACGATCAAGCCGCCGAAATGGGGCCGGCTTACTTTGACATCACGCACAACTTCACCGGGTCGCTGGTCTATCAGTTGCCGTTCGGCAAGGGCAAGCATTTCGGGTCGAGTTGGAACCGCGGCGTGGACGCGCTCTTCGGGGGCTGGCAGTTGGGCAGCATTTATACGGCCCATACGGGCTTCCCGCTGACCATCAAGCTGGCGAGCGATCCTTCGGGTACGGGCGCTCGCAGCCAACGTCCGAACGTGGTTGGGACGCCGAACGATCCGCACCAGATCGGACCGGGAGCGGAGTGGCTCGACATTTCCGCTTACGGCCAGCCGGCGCTCCACACTTTCGGCGACGCCGGCGTGGGCATCGTCCGGGGACCCGGCATGAGCCGCGTCGATCTTTCGCTCGGGAAGCAGTTCCACATCACCGAGCGGAAATACTTCGAGCTGCGCGGCGAGGCGTTCAACCTGACCAACACGCCGATCTTCCTCAGCCCGGCATCGCAGACCATTACCAGTACGGTCTTCGGACAAATCCGCAGCGCGGAAGGCGAGCGCAACGTGCAGATCGTCGCGAAGTTTTACTTCTAAAACCTGCTTTTGAAAACGGAGCGGGCGCATCGGACGGCCATTGCGCTCCTTCGAAGTCACGCCTTTTCTCTGTGAACGGAGTTCATGAAGAACTCGACGCCAGTGTCTGAATGTGGGTTGATCGAAAAACGATCTGATCTCGCGACAGCGGTCGTTTGCGGTTCAGGCAGGCTGCCCCGCTCAACAGTTAGCCCACCAAAATCCCTCAACGCGCATGTCAGACGTACGGATTCGGTTTGGAGCGGCTGCGGCTCGGGTTGGAGCAATCGTTTGTAACGGGATTTTCACCATGGGGGGTGGGTTGCAGGCCATGGGACGCCCGGAAAAGTCGCGCTTACTTAAGCCGAAACAACCCCGTGGAAGACCGCGTCTAGCTTTCGGAGAAGAATCCAGAAGGCCTTCCGGAACTCTCACATGCGAGTCAGCGCGCGCAAGTGCGCCGACACGAAATAGCGCTCTGCCCACGGATGATCGCAGGCATAGAGCGAGAGTGTATCCGGCGCCCGCTACGGAAGCCTAGGCGCCATGGAGGTAATGGATGCCTGCGGAAGTCGCTCCTTATGGGCGCAGTACCCAGCGCCCGCCAGCCGTAAAAGAAGTTCACATTCTCTGGATCACCGCCGGATTGAGCTGCGATGGAGACTCCGTCTCCGTTACAGCCGCCATGCAGCCGAGCATTGAAGACGTAATCCTGGGCGCCATCCCCGGGCTGCCTAAAGTTCATCTTCACAACCCCGTCTTGGCCTATGAAGTCGGCGACGACTTCATGAAGTATTGGTACCTGGCCGAAGAAGGCAAACTCGATCCCTTCGTGCTTGTCATCGAAGGATCCATCCCCAACGAGAAAATCAAGGACGAAGGCTATTGGGCGGCGCTCGGCACCAACCCCGATACTGGCCAGCCGATCACTACCTGCGAGTGGATCGACCGCCTGGCGCCGAAGGCGTGGGGCGTTGTCGCCGCCGGCACATGCGCCACTTACGGCGGCATTCACGCCATGCAGGGCAATCCCACCGGATGCATGGGTCTGGCCGACTATCTCGGCTGGAACTGGAAATCGCGCTTCGGCTTGCCCATCGTAAACGTGCCCGGTTGCCCGGTGCAGCCCGACAACTTCACCGAAACGCTGCTCTATCTTTTATATCAGGCCGCCGGGCTCGCGCCCATGATTCCGCTCGACGACCGCTTGCGGCCCAAGTGGCTCTTCGGCATGACCGTGCATCATGGCTGCGATCGCGCCGGCTACTACGAAGAAGGCGTCTTCACCAAAGAGTACGGCAAGCCGGAATGTCTCGTCAAAATCGGCTGCTGGGGGCCCGTGGTCGATTGCAATGTCACCAAGCGCGGCTGGATGGCAGGCATCGGCGGCTGTCCCAACGTGGGCGGCATTTGCATCGGCTGCACGATGCCCGGGTTCCCGGACAAGTTCATGCCGTTCATGGATGAGCCGCCCGGGGCGAACGTCTCCTCGAACGCCATCCGGGCCTATGGCGGCGCCATTCGCGCGCTGCGCTCCATCACCCATCACACTGTCAACAAAGAACCGAAGTGGCGCCATCCAGGCAACCAGCTCACCACCGGTTATCATCCGAGAACTTACTAATAAAAGGAAAGTATCGTGGCGACTATTACTCAAAGCACAGCGGATCTCGCGAGCGAACGCCGCAATCTCGTTGAAATGAATTGGGACCCCATCACCCGCATCGTCGGGAGCTTGGGCATCTACACCAAAATCGATTTCGCCAATCGCCAGGTGGCCGAATGCCACAGCACCTCCTCCATCTTTCGCGGCTACAGCATCTTCATGAAGGGCAAGGACCCCCGCGACGCCCACTTCATCACCAGCCGGATCTGCGGAATCTGCGGCGACAATCACGCCACCTGCGCCAATTACGCGCAGAACATGGCATTCGGCGTACGCCCGCCCGACTTGGGCGAGTGGATCGTCAATCTCGGCGAAGCCGCCGAGTACATGTTCGACCACAACATTTTTCAGGACAACCTGGTCGGCGTCGATTTCTGCGAAATGATGGTGAAGGAGACCAACCCGCGCGTGCTCGCCAAGGCCGAGCAAACCACCGCGCCGCACTCGAAGCTGCACGGCTACCGCACCATCGCCGACATCATGCGCGCGCTGAACCCCTTCACGGGCGAGTTCTATCGCGAAGCGCTGCAGATGAGCCGCCTCACGCGCGAGATGTTCTGCCTCATGGAAGGCCGCCACGTGCATCCCTCCACGCTCTATCCCGGCGGCGTCGGCACTGTTCCCTCGGTGCAGCTCTTCACCGATTACCTGACGCGCCTGATGAAATATGTCGAGTTCATGAAGAAGGTGGTTCCGCTCCACGACGACCTGTTCGACTTCTTCTACGACGCTCTGCCCGGCTACGAGAAGGTCGGGCCAGCGGCGCATCCTGACCGGCTGCTGGGGCTCCTGGCAAGATCCCGAAATCCTGCGACTACAAGTACGAGAACATGACCAATTGGGGCCGCAAGATGTTCGTCACGCCCGGCATCGTGGTGGACGGCGAGCTGGTCACCACCGATCTGGTCGAGATCAATCTCGGCATCCGCATCCTGCTCGGCAGCTCTTACTACGACGACTGGGAGCACGGCCCGACCTTCGTCAAGACCGATCCGCTCGGCAACCCTGTGGATCAACGCCACCCCTGGAACCAGACCACTACGCCGCGCCCGCAGAGGCGCGATTTCAAGGATAAGTACACCTGGGTCATGTCGCCGCGCTGGTATGACAAGCGCACCGGCGATTACCTGGCGCTCGATACCGGCGGCGGCCCGCTGGCCCGTTTTTGGGCCACCGCTCTCGCCGGACTGGTCGATATCGGCTACGTCAAGTCCACTGGGCACAGCGTCAAAATTTACCTGCCCAAGACCGCCACTAAGCCGGAAGTCGAGTTCGAATGGAAGATTCCGCAGTGGAGCAACGCCATCGAGCGCGATCGCGCCCGAACATATTTCCAGGCCTACGCCGCCGCCGCCGCGCTGCACTTCGCCGAGAAAGGCATGGCCGATCTGCACGCCGGCAAACCAAGACGTGGAACGAATTCAAGGTTCCGGATGAGGCCATCGGCTGCGGTTTCCACGAAGCGGTGCGCGGCGTTCTCTCGCATCACGTCGTCATCCGCAACGGCAAGATCGCCAACTATCATCCCTATCCGCCCACGCCCTGGAACGCCAGCCCGCGCGATTCCTTCGGCACTCCCGGCCCTTACGAAGACGCCGTGCAGAACACGCCCATCTTCGAGGAGAACGGTCCGGAGAACTTCAAAGGCATCGATATCATGCGCGCGGTTCGCAGCTTCGATCCCTGTCTGCCCTGCGGCGTGCACATGTATCTCGGCAACGGCAAGGTGCTCGAAACGCGCCACTCTCCCATGTTTGGGCTGCAGGCGAAAGCGTGAACGGCGAGCGACTGGAGAATCTGGTTCAGAAGGTCCGTTCTCTGTCCGATGCAGAGGCGCGCGATGCGGCGCTCGAATTGGTGCAGGCCGTTATGGACCTTCATGGCGCCGGCCTCGAGCGCATGATGGAGATCGTGTCCTGCGTCCGAGGCCGGGCCGCACCTTCATCGAGAAGTTCGCCGTCGACCCGGCCGCGGGCGCCATCCTTCTGCTGCACGATCTGCATCCCGTCGATTTCGAAACGCGCGTGCGCCGCGCGCTTGAGCAGCCCGCGTTGCGCGGCCGCGGCGCTGGCGTGGAGCTGCTCTCCGTCCGCGACGGCGCCGTCCATGTTCGGATCGAAGGCGGGCCGGCATCTGAAGCCGCCGTCCGGCATGCGATCGCGGAGGCTGCGCCCGATGCGCGCTCGGATTGTAGTGGAGAGCAGCGGCGCGCTCCCATCAAATGGGTTCGTGCCGCTCGCGCAGTTGCTCGCGGGGTGAATGCGTTGAGCGCTCCCTCCACTAATATCAAGAACGTATTTGAAGCCCTTCGCGGCTTCTCGCGCCGGCGCGCCCGCAGAGAGAGCCTGCGAACTTTGCGGCCTGAGCGTTGGCCCCGAGCATCCTCACGTTCTGGAGTGCGCCAACGGACCGTATTCTCTGCGCTTGCGACCCCTGCGCCATTCTCTTCACCTATCGCGAAGACGGCCGCAAGCTGCTTCGCATCCCGCGCGACGCCCGCCCCTGGAGCGGTTCCAGATCGACGATGCCGCATGGAACGCGCTGCGCCTGCCCATCGATCTCGCTTTCTTCGTCCACAACTCCGCCGCCGGGCGCGTCATCGCGTATTACCCCAGCCCGGCCGGCGCCACGGAATCTCTCCTCGACCTCGAAGCCTGGGAGGAGATCGTCCGCGGCAACCCGCCGCTCAAGCAGATGCAGCCGGATGTGGAAGCCTTGCTCGTCGACCGCACGCGCGGCCAGCGCCGCTACTTCATCGCTCCCATCGACCAGTGCTACAAACTGACCGGCGTTATTCGCATGCAGTGGCGCGGATTCTCCGGCGGCGACGCGGTCTGGCGCGAGGTCGACCGCTTCTTCGAATCTGCTGCTGGAGGAGCGTGCCCATGCCTGATCTCAGCTTCGCCATCGAGGGCGCGGAACCGGTCGACTACGCCGCCTCCCCGCTGCTGGCGATAAAACTGAGGATCCGCAACGCCGACGCTCAGGAGCAAATCCAGAGCGTGATGCTGCAAGCGCAGGTGCAGATCGAAGCCACGCGCCGCCGTTATGAGCCGGAAGAGCAGTCCCGCCTGCTCGATCTGTTTGGCGAGCCGGAGCGCTGGAACCAGACGCTCCGCACCATGTTGTGGACCCACGCCAACGTCACCGTCCGCCCGTTTCGCGGCGAAACCAACGCCGATCTGCCCGTGCCCTGCACCTTCGATTTCAACGTCGCGGCGACGAAATATTTCCATGGCCTCGCGCAGCGGCGACGTCCCGCTGTGCCTGCTTTTCAGCGGGACCGTCTTTTATGAGGATGGCGAGAGCGGGCTCCGCATGGCCCAGATCCCCTGGGAAAAGGAGGCGCGTTTCCGCCTGCCCGTCGCCGCGTGGAAGCGCGTGATCGATCATTATTATCCGAATTCCGCCTGGCTCACCTTGCGCCGCGATGTCTTCGATCGCCTGCATGAGTTCAAGCGTCAGCGCGGTATCGCAACCTGGGAACAGGCCGTGGAGCAGTTGCTGCCATGAATTGCGACTCCGTCCGCGAGATCGCCGATGCCGTGCTGTATGAAGGCTACATGCTGTATCCCTACCGTCCCTCGTCGGTGAAGAATCGCCAGCGCTGGACCTTCGGCGGCCTCGGCAGCGGCTCCCGTCATGCAGGCGCAATTCCTCGTGGAATGCGATGCCGATCCCGACCGTCTCTGTCACGGTCCGCTTTCTCCATCTGCTCCAGCGCGACGATGGTTTCGAAGAAGGCGTTCCGCGCGAAGTCGGCGCCGGGTCATTTCGAATTTCCCAGCCGCCGGCGCGCCAGCATCGCATCGAAGGTCTCGTGGAGCTCTCGACAGACCGCCTGCTCTCCAATCTGCACCGCGTCACCCTGCGCGTGAAGAACCTGACGGCATCGGACGATCACATTGGCCGCGCTCGCCTCCACCCACGCCATCGCTGCATATCGCCAACGGCGCCTTTATCTCCCTGACCGATCCGCCTGGAGCCCTATCGCGAGGCAGCGTCGGAGTGCGTGAACACAGGCGTCTGGCCGGTGCTCGCGGGCGATCCCGGCTCGCGGCGAGTGCATGCTGATCTCGCCCATCATCCTCTACGATTACCCGCAAATCGCCCCGCAAAGCCCGGGCGACCTGTTCGACGGAACCGAAATCGACGAGATTCTCAGCCTCCGCATCCTGACCCTCACGGACCGGGAGAAGGACGAAATCCGCGCCACCGACCCGCGCACCCGCCGCGTCCTGGAACGCACCGAATCGCTTTCGCCGGAGCAGTTGATGAAGCTCCACGGCGTCCTCCGCAATCCCCGCGCCCTGACGGGAAATGCCCCGCCCCGCCCCGAGCCGCCCCGGGTTGACACCGTCCGCGTCTTCGGCGTCGATCTCAAGCGCGGCGACCGCGTCCGGCTCTGGCCGCAAAAAAAGGCCGACATCATGGATATCGCGCTCGCCGGACAAGTGGCCGAAATCGAATCCATCGAAGTCGACTACGACGAGCGCATCCACCTCGCCGTCATCCTCGACGACGATCCCGGCAAGGATCTCGGCGCGCTCCGCCAACCGGGCCACCGCTTCTTCTTCTCGCCGGAAGAAGTGGAGCCTCTCGCGCTCGACAAAGAGGTCTCGTCATGAACCCGCGCATTTTGGTCGCGGGTATCGGCAACATCTTTCTCGGCGACGACGCCTTCGGCGTGGAAGTAACTCAGCGGCTGCTGCGGCTCACTTGGCCCGAAGGCGTCGTCATAACCGATTACGGCATCCGCGGCTTCGACCTCGCCTATGCCTTGATGGACGATTACGACGCCGTTATCCTGATTGACGCCGTCCCTCGTGGCGAAGCCCCCGGCACTCTCTACACCATCGACATCGATCTGGACGCCATCGGCGAGGCCCCGGCGGAAGAAGCGTCGCTCGACGCGCACGCGCTCCATCCCTTGCGCGTTCTGCAAATGGTGAAGGCCATGGGCGGCCATCCCAAGCGCGTGCTGTTGGTCGGCTGCGAACCAGAGCCGCTCGGCGAACAGGAACAATTCGAAGGGCGCATGGGCTTGAGCGCGCCCGTCGAAGCGTCTATCGAGGAAGCGGTCCGCATGGCCGGCTCGCTTGTAAATTCAATTGCAGTGGAAACGGCGGACCGTCGCGGCTACGTGACGGCGGCGCCTTGAGGAGAATCGCCATGAGTAACGGAAATATTTGGAAAGTCTTGACGATCGCGGCGGCGGCCGCGCTGGTAATCACGCTGCTGCCGGACATCAAGCGCTACATACGCATCAGCATGATGTGAGGGGTTGCATTCATGTGTCTCGCGATTCCAGCCAAAATCGTTCAATTGTTCCCCGATGACGAGAGCCGCGCCCTTGTCGAGGTCGCCGGCGTGCGGCGCCACATCGATACCGGCCTGCTCGCGGACGACCGGCCAAGCTTGGGCGACTGGGTACTCGTTCACGTCGGCTTCGCCATGAGCAAGATCGGCGAAGAGCAGGCGCTCGACCAGATCCGCATCCTGAAGATGCTCGGTGAAGACGAAGCCGCCATGCGGGAAGTGGAGGGCTACGGCTTCGAAGAGCCGCAATCGCCAGCGGGAAACGGATTATGAAATTCGTCGACGAGTTCCGCGACCCTGAAACGATCTCCCGCACCGCCGCGGAGATTCGCCGCCTCGCCGATCCCGCGCGACATTACCGTTTCATGGAGGTCTGCGGCGGCCACACGCACGCCATCTACCGCTTCGGATTGAAAGACCTGTTGCCCGAAAATATCGACCTAGTCCACGGCCCCGGCTGCCCCGTCTGCGTCTTGCCCATGGGCCGCATCGACGACGCGCTTTCGATGACGCGCGACCCGCAAGTGATATTCACCGCATTCGGCGACATGATGCGCGTGCCCGGCGCGCATGGCAGCCCGTTGGCCTGGAAGGCGCGCGGCGCCGATATACGCATCGTCTATTCCCCGTCCGATGCGCTGAAGCTGGCCGAAAAGTACCCCGACAGGCACGTGATGTTCTTCGCCATCGGCTTTGAAACCACCGCCCCTTCCACCGCGCTCACGCTGCTGCGCGCCCGCGCCAAAGGCCTGCGCAACTTCTCCGTTTTTTCGAACCACGTTACCATCCTTCCCGCCATCCGCGCCATCCTCGATTCGCCCGATATGCGTATCGACGCCTTCCTCGGCCCGGGCCACGTTTCCACTGTCATCGGCTGCCGTCCTTATGAGTGGATCGCCCGCAATGAGAGAAAACCGATCGTCATCACCGGGTTTGAGCCGCTCGATATTTTGCAATCCATCGTCATGCTGCTCCAACAGCTCAATAATGGCGAGGCGCGCGTGGAAAACCAGTACACCCGCGTGGTGCCGTGGGAGGGGAATCGCGCGGCGCTCCAGGCCATGGCCCAAGTGTTCGAGCTGCGTCCTTACTTTGAATGGCGCGGCATGGGATTCATTTCGCAATCGGCCCTGCGCATCAAAGCTAGTTTCGCCGAGTGGGATGCCGAGCGGCGCTTTATAGTGCCCGGCGTGCGCGTCACCGATCCCAAAGCGGCGCAGTGCGGCGAGGTCTTGAAAGGCGTTCTCAAGCCCGCGCAATGTAAGCTCTTCGGCAACGAATGCACTCCCGAACGCCCGGTCGGCGCTCTGATGGTATCGTCCGAAGGCTCCTGCGCGGCGTACTACAACTACGAGCACCGCAAGTCTGCGGCGCTCACCCGCATCGCGGTCCCGGCATGAGACGGCGCCTGCGATGAGCCTCCCCTTGCCCGCCAAAACCCGCTTCTACGACCCCCAGATTGAAATGGCTCACGGCGCGGGCGGCAAGGCCAGCCGCCGCCTCGTCGAAGGACTTATCGCGCCCTTTCTTCTCAAGGATTCGCAGCAGCCGCTCGGCGACGCCGCTCATCTCGCCCTCAACGGCGCCCGCATCGCTATCACCGCCGACAGCTTCGTCGTAAACCCTCTGCGCTTCCCCGGCGGCTCTATCGGCGATCTCGCCGTCAATGGCACGGTGAACGATCTCGCCGTGTCCGGCGCCCGCCCTCAAGCGCTGGTCGTCACGTTCGTCATTGAGGCCGGTCTGCCCTCCGCCGATCTCGAGGCCGAAGTGCGCGCCATCGCGCAAGCCGCGGACCGCGCCGGCGTCGTCGTCGCCGGTGGCGATACCAAGGTCGTCGAGCACGGCAAGGCCGATCGCCTCTACATCACCACCGCCGGCATCGGCAGCCCATTACCCGCAGTGCAGGTTTCTCCGTGCTCCGTCCGCCCCGGCGATCGCGTTCTGCTCAGCGGCCCCATCGGCGATCATGGCATCACGATCCTGCTCGCGCGCGGCGAGCTCGATCTGGAGGCCGACCTCGTTTCCGATACCCGCTCCGTCTTCCCCATGGTCGAGGCCCTCGTCCAAGCGGCCGCCTCCGGCCTCCGCTGGATGCGCGATCCGACGCGCGGCGGCGTCGCCACTTCTCTGAACGAGCTGGCGCAGGACTGCCGGCCTCAGCGTCCTTCTCAATGAAGATGCCATACCCGTGCACGACACCGTGCGTGGCGCCTGTGAGCTGCTCGGCCTCGACCCCTTGCACATCGCCAACGAAGGCCAGTTTCTCGCCGTGGTCTCGCCCGAATTTACGGATTCCGCGCTTGCGGCCATCCGCCGGATTCCCGGCGGCGAGCAGGCCTGCATCATCGGCGAAATTCGCGAGCAGCCCGCCGGCGCCGTGCTTGGCGTCACTGGCTACGGAGGAACGCGCGTCGTCGATATGCTGGTCGGCGATCCGCTGCCGCGCATTTGTTGACGCCATGCTAGCCCAAGCCACCACGCTCACCCCCGCATCGAAGAGGCGCTGCTCGACCGCAACCGCCAGTTCCAGGATTTTTTCACCGCCGAAGCCGACGGGCTCGCCGTGGCCTGCCGCGATATGGCGCGGCGCTTTCTCTCCGGCGGCCGCCTGCTCGCGTTCGGTCAAGGCGCCTGCTCCACCGACGCGCAGCATGTCTCGGTGGAGTTCGTACACCCCGTCATCGTAGGCAAGCGCGCCCTGCCCGCTCTCGATCTTTCCACTGCGTTCCGCCCCTGGCTTAAGGCCATCGTTCACTCTGGCGACATCGTCATGGGCTTCGGGCCGCCCCAAGGCGACGTCGAAGTGGAGCGCGCGCTCAGTTTCGCTCACCAACGCCAAGCCATGACGTTCGCGCTCCCCGGCCCCACCGGCTCCTACGCCTTCCGCGCGCCCAACATGCACCCCTTCCTGCATCAGGAAATGGTCGAGATCCTCTACCACACGCTGTGGGAGACCGTGCATGTATTTCTGGAGCACCACGAATTCCGACACGATATTGGTCACGATCTGGGCGATGCCGGATTCCTCTATCCCTTCCTCGGCCAAAACAAGGATCACGACGAAACGCAGCCTGATGACGCCTCGCTGCTCCGCGAAGTGGCCGAATCGATCGTCATGAAAGTCGTGGAGGACGCCCGGCTCCGCACCGCGGCCGCCGCCACGCAGGCCGAACCTCTCGCCGCGGCCGCGCTCGCCATGCGAGATCGCATCGCCCGCGGCGGCAAGCTGATTCTGTTCGGCAACGGCGGCTCCGCAACCGATGCCAACGATTGGGCGCTCGATTGCATTCTCCCGCCCGCCGGCTACCGCCCCGTGCCCGCCATCTCGCTTGTCGCTCGAACCCGCCAACATCACCGCGCTCGCCAACGACGTCGGAACCGAGGTCGTTTTCCTGCGCCAGTTGATCGCGCAAGCGCGTCCGGAAGACGTAGCCATCGGCATCTCCACCAGCGGCGGCTCCCGAAACATTATCATGGCGCTTGAAGAAGCGCGCCGCCGCGGCCTGCTCACCGTGGCGCTGCTCGGCTACGATGGCGGCGAAATCGCCCGCCGCGGTCTGGCCGATCATCCCCTCATCGTCGCCTCCGATTACATTCCGCGCATTCAAGAAGTGCAGGCCTCCATGTATCACGTCATGCGCGATCTTCTGGAGCCGGACGCCGCGTGACCGCCCGCTCCATTCAGGTCCGCGGAGTCGTCCAGGGCGTGGGCTTTCGCCCCTTCGTGTTTCGCTTGGCCCGCGCCCACTCACTCGCCGGTTGGGTGCTCAACCAGGAGAATGGAGTCGACATTCGCCTCGAAGGCGCCGAGCCGGCCATCGCCACTTTTCTCCACGACTTGACCGCCCAGCCTCCTCCCGCCGCGCGCATCGCCTCCGTCGACGTGCGCCTTTGCGAGCCCACCGGCTTTCGCGATTTCACCATCCGCGAAACAAGCCGCTCCGGCGCGCCG
Organism: Bryobacterales bacterium; assembly: GCA_963795935.1. Classification (GTDB taxonomy): domain Bacteria; phylum Acidobacteriota; class Terriglobia; order Bryobacterales; family Bryobacteraceae; genus JAICMB01. Next base: position 127,961 of record CAWCJO010000002.1, read on the forward strand.
CTGGCCCGTATTTCGCCCGACCTCCCCGTCTGCCCCGACTGTCTCGCCGAAATGCGCGATCCCGCCAACCCGCGCTATGGCTATCCATATATCAACTGCACCAACTGCGGCCCGCGTTATACCGTCGTCGAAAGTTTGCCTTACGATCGCGCCCGCACCACCATGCGCCATTGGCCCATGGACGCGCTGTGCGAAGCGCAATACACCGACCCGGCCGACCGCCGCTTCCACGCCCAGCCCATCGCCTGTCCCGCCTGCGGTCCGCGCTACCTGCTCGATGGCGATCCCGATCCGGCCGCGATTTCGCGCGCGGCCGATCTGCTGCGCTTGGGGCGTATCCTCGCCATCAAGGGCATTGGCGGTTATCACCTCGCCTGCGATGCCCGCAATGCCGCTGCCGTCGCCGCGCTGCGCCAACGCAAATTTCGCAAGGAGAAACCCTTCGCCGTGATGGCCGCGGATTTCGAAATCGCGGCCTCTCTCGCGGCTTTCACTCCCGAAGCCGAGGCGCTGCTCACTCTCCCCCGCGCGCCCCATCGTCCTCGCCCCCGCGCTCGTCACGCTCGCGCACGTCGCGCCCGATTCCACCGATCTCGGCATCATGTTGCCCTACGCTCCGTTGCATCATCTGCTGTTCGATGCCGGCGCGCCCCAAGTTCTCGTGGTCACCAGCGCCAATCGCTCCAGCGAGCCCATTGCTTATCGCGACGACGAAGCGCGCGAGGGGCTCTCCGGGCTTGCCGACGCGTTCCTAACCGGCGAGCGCCCCATCGCCCGGCGCGTGGACGATTCCGTCGCCCGCGCCGGCGCGCTCGGCCCCGTCATTCTGCGCCGCTCGCGCGGTTACTCCCCCGGCGCCGTAGCCGTTCTGCCCACGCGGGTTCCCATTCTCGCCACCGGCGCCGATCTGAAAAATACGATTACGCTCGTCGCCGGCGGACAGGCCTTCGTCAGCCAACACGTCGGCGACCTGGACCACTACCATGCGCTGCAGGCCTTCAAGGAAACCATCCGCGACCTCACCGCCATGTATGGCGTCGATCCCGGCGAGCTAGTCGTCGCCCACGATGCCCATCCGCAATATGCCTCCACGCTGCACGCCTTAGAACTGCCCGCCATCCGCCGCATTGCGGTGCAGCATCATCGCGCACACATCGCCTCCGTGCTCGCCGAGCGCCAGGCCTGGGAAACGCGGGTCATCGGGGTTGCCTTCGACGGCACTGGATACGGCGACGACGGCGCAATCTGGGGCGGCGAATTCTTCGCGGGCAGCGTCGCGCAAGGCTTTGAACGCGTCCTGCATCTGCGTTCCGCCGCCCTCGCCGGAGGGGACGCCGCCGCCCGTCATCCCGTCCAGTGCGCCGCCGGATTCCTCGAAGCTGTACCCCAGCTTCCCGATCTTTCGGCCCCGCCGTTCTCTTTTCCGGAGCGCTACCGCCGCGCCCGCGAACTCATCCGCAAAGACGTACGAGTCTTCCGCACCACCTCCGTCGGGCGCCTGTTCGACGCCGCCGCCGCGCTCCTCGGCTTCACGCGCCAGACCACCTTTGAAGGCCAAGCCGCCATGTGGCTCGAACAGATGGCCCGGCAAGCGCAGGGCTCTGATGTCTACCCATTCCCATGCTCCGCCTCGCAGCTCGATTTCCAGCCGCTGCTCGAGTCCGTTATTGCGGACCGGCTCCGCCGCCGCGACCCGCGCGAAATCGCCCGCGCCTTCCACCGCGCTATCGCCTCCGCGCTTCACCAAGCCGCCATCATGCTCTGCGAGCGGCATTCCTGCGATACCGTTGTCCTCTCCGGCGGAGTCTTCCAGAACGATCTGTTGCTGCACGATCTCAAGCTGCTGTTCGCCCCCTCGCCCCTTCATCTCTGGACAAACTCCGCCGTGCCGCCCAACGACGGCGGCATCAGTCTCGGCCAAGCCGCTATCGCCGCATTCGTGCCCCAGGACTCGCTTCATGCATGAGCTATCCATTGCCATGAGCATTCTCGACGCGGCCGAAGAAGAAGCCGAAAACCACGGCGGCGGACGCGTAGCGGCCATCTACGTCAAAATCGGCGCGCTCTCCGGCGTCATGCCCGAGTCGTTGCTGGCGGCTTATGAACTGGCCCGCGAAAATACCACAATGTCCGATTGCCGCCTCGTCATCGAAGAAGTGCAAGGCCCCGACTTGCTGGTCTCCGCCCTGGAGTTTGCCGCATGAGCCCCGTCTCCATCCCCCGCATCGTCCAAGTCCGGCGGAATATTCTCAAGCGCAACGACGAGGTCGCGCGCGCTCTGCGTCTGCGCTTCGCCGAAGCCGGTGTCTTCGTGGTCAGCCTGGTTTCCAGCCCCGGCTCCGGCAAAACAGCCTTCCTCGAAAAAACCCTCACTCTGCTCAACAACGGCGCGCATCACCCAGCGGCTTTGGTCGGCGATCTCGCGACCGGCAACGATGCCGCGCGTCTGGCACGCAGCGGCGCCCCCGTCCGCCAGATCACCACCGGAACCCTGTGCCACCTGGAAGCCGCCATGGTCGAAAACGCGCTCGCCGATTGGAGCCTCCCCGATCTCGACTTCCTCTTCATCGAAAATGTCGGCAACCTGGTATGCCCGTCTTCGTTCGATCTCGGCGAGAGTCTGCGTATCGTCCTACTCTCGGTAACGGAAGGCGAAGACAAACCGCTGAAATATCCGCCCATCTTCCACGGCGCCGACCTCGCCCTCGTCACTAAGCTCGATCTCGCCGACGCCGTCGAGTTCGATGGCGCCGCGGCCGCACGCAATATCCATTCGGTCGCCCCCGAAATGCCGATCCTCTATGTCTCCTCAAAATCCGGAGCCGGCATGAACGACTGGCTCGACCGCTTGCTCGCCCTTCGCGCCCGATCGACAACCAGCGCCACGACAGAGCCGTAATTGCGAGCGGCCCGGACGGGATGACATGCCGGTCGTGTTTTCGTAGCGCCCGATATCGGTCCTGAAGAGCACGCCTCTCATCGCGGCGGTGTCCCGCCCCGCCGCCCTCCTCCGCCTTTTTCATCGCGCGCGAATGCCCTCCAGCTTACTAAAACGCCATCATGCGTTAAAATATAACTACATTTCGAGGTCCACACACCGTCGCCGGTTCAATCGGATGAGTTACTTGTGCCCGTTCAAAAAGTAATTCGGGACCGCTACTCGATCAAAGAGGTTATCGGGCGCGGCGGCATGGGCGTGGTGTATAAGGCGTTTGATTCCGTGATGCGCCGGGACGTCGCCATCAAGACGCTTCACGACGTTACCAGCAAAGCGGTCCTCGATCTCTTCTATCGCGAGTGCGACATTCTGCGCGGGATCGTCCATCCCAACGTCGTCGACATACTCGACATGGGCGATTATGAGGACGACGGGGTCATCAAACCGTACTATGTTATGCCTTTGCTCCCCGGCAAAACGCTGTACGATCTGCTCCACCCCACCCGCGACGCGACGGAGCCGCTGAGCGTCGACCGTTCGGTCGAAATTATCGCGCAAACCAGCCGCGGCTTGCACGCCGCGCACGAGCACGAGCTGCTACACCGCGACGTCAAGCCGCGAAACATTTTTGTCATTGACGAATACTCCGTCAAGCTGATCGATTTCGGCGTCGCTCACCTGCTCAATAGCGAGTCCAGTACCGGCATCAAGGGAACGCTCGAATACATGGCGCCGGAGCAGCTCCGGATGAAGCCGCTGAGCCGCCGCACCGATATCTTCTCGGTCGCCACCGTCTGTTACGAGATTCTCACGGGACGGCAGCCGTTTCGCCGCGATTCGGAGGGGGAGACGGCCGCCGCGGTCGTGAATTGGCTTCCCCCGCTCGCCTGCGACGTGAACTCGTCCGTTCCGAAGACGCTCAGTCAAGTTATCAGCAAAGCGATGGCGAAGGATCCGTGGTCGCGATTCGCGAGCGCGGCAGAGTTTGCCGAAGCGCTTCAGAAAGCTCGCCGCAACGAGCCTCTGAGCAGCCTCTTCGATCCCAGCACGACGCGCGCTCGCGTCGAGATGGCCCGCGCCAGCTTCGAGCAGAAGGATTACCAGTTTGCTTCCGAGATCCTGCGCGAGCTGGAAGCCGAAGGGCAGGGTGACTCCGAGATCCTGCAGCTCCGCCGCCGCGTCGATGAAGCTGTACTGCGTCAGACCACAGGCGCGCTTTTCGAGAGCGCCGACCGTTATTTTCAGGCGCAGGAATACTCTCTCGCCCTCCGCAAGGTTCAGGAAATCCTGGAACTCGATCCCAGGCACTCCGCCGCGCTCGCGCTCAAGGAGAAGCTCGAAGGGGTTCAGGCCGGCCGCAAAATAACGGAGCTGATCGAAGCCGCCGGCGGCCACCTGGAGCGCGCGGCATACACGGAAGCGCGCAAAGCGTTGCAAGACGCGCTGAAGATCCGCCCCGACGATACGCGCCTGCGGCAAATGCTTTCGGAGGTGGACTCGCGCCAGAAGGAATTTTTGAAAGCGCGGCAGGCGCAGGAAAGGTTATATCAAGCGTCGCAGGCAGCCTGGGTACAGCGGGACATCAGCCAGGCGCTGCTCACTCTCGAACGCCTCGCGGAGCTGGCGCGTCAGACGCCCGAGCCGCGCGAAAGAATTGTCGAGTATAAAAATTTCTACAAATTCGTGCGAGGGGAGCACGACGCGCTCCTGAACGCGCTGGATCAGGCGCGCCGCAAGGCGGCCGAGGAGGACTTCGGCGCCGCTCTGGCCCTGTGCGCGCAATACCTCGGAAAATATCCCGGGCACGCCGCGTTCAGCGCGCTGCAAGCGGAAGTGGAAGCGAAAGGGCGCGAGAAGCGGGAGCGCTACCGCGCTGAAATCGAGAAGAGCCTGAGCGAAACTCCGCGGCTCGAGGAACAGGCCAACGTACTCGAAGGGGCGATCGCGAAATATCCGCAAGAGCCGTACTATTCCGAGCGGTTACGGAAGGTGCGGGACCTCCAGGCCGAGGTTGCCCCGGTCGTCGAAGCGGCGCAGTCGGCCGAGGATGCGGGGAACTTCGACGAAGCTTTGCGGCAATGGTCGCGCTTACGCGGCCTCTATGCGAATTTTCCAGGGACTCGAGCAGCGGCTCACTAGCATCACGAGGGCCCGGGATCAGGCGCATGAGGCGGCTAAGTCGCGATGGAGAGCAGACATCGAAGAGGCGCTGGGCGCCGCTGACTTGGACCGCGCCGCCGCGATGCTGGAGACGGCATCCGCCCAATTTCCCGGCGAGTTCGATTCTCTGCGGCAACAGCTCCAGCAAGAGCGGCGCCGCAAGGACGAGGCCCGGCGTTTGTTGGACCAAGGCCGCAGTCTTGCGTCCTCGGGCCGCGTTCCCGATGCGGTTGATGCATTGCGGCGCGCTCACGAGATGGATCGCGGCGACGCGGCCTTCGCCAAAGTCGGTGCTCGACACGGCGCTCGAGAATGCCCAGCGGACGGCGAGTGCGGATTGGAGAGCGGCCGAACAGTACCTGCGCGCGGCTCACGCGCTGGACGCGGCGGTGGCGCTTCCCGTCGATGTTGTCGCGCGGATCGACGCAGGCAAACAGGCGGAGTTTACCGCCGCCGCGCTGGGCCGCGCCGCGGAGCTCGAGAAAGCCGGCGATTTGGATTCGTCACTCCGTGAACTGGACGAGGCGCTGGCCCGCTATCCGCGCGATAGCAGCCTGACGCGGAAGCGGGCGGACGTGGAGAGCGCTCGCCGCGAACGGGAGCGCCGCCGCGCGCGGGAACGGGAACTCGCATATGTGAGCGACTTGGGCCGCCGCGCCTCGACCAACCTTGCCGAAGCCGAGCTCGAGCGCATGCTCGAAGAGTTAGGGTTATTCGCGCGCCAGCATCGCGCGGACAAGGAACTCTACAAACTCGCCTCCACCGCCGGCCAGCAGCTCATGGATCTCCGGGAGGCCCGCGCGAGTCTGCAACGCGGCGATCTGGCGCCTGCCCGCGCGCTGTGCGGAAAATATCTTCAGGCGAACCCGCAACACGCCGGCTTTATCGATGTGCGGCGGCAGCTTCTCGATCGCGAGCGGGCCCTTGCCGCGGAGTATTTGAGCGAGGTCAATCGCAAGCTGCTCGCCGAACCGAATCTCGAACGCCGCATCGAGATCCTGGAAGAGGCGCGCCGCCGTTATCCGGACGAGCCTCATTACGAAGAAGAGCTCCAGCGGGTACGCAAGGAACAGGCATTGGTGCGTTCCATCGTGGAGCAAGCCAGGGGGCTCGAAAAAGCCGGGCAATTCAACGACGCACTGGACCAGTGGAGCCGCCTGCGGACCATTTATCCGCAGTACGCCGGGCTAAACGAACAGGCCGCGCGCATCTCGAAACTGCAAGAGCAGGCTCTCGAAAAGGCAAAGGCGGCGCGCTTCGAGCAGATACGGCAGGCGTTGAACGAAAGCGACTTCAGCCGCGCCGCCGAACTCGCCGGCAACGCGGAGGCAGAGTTTCCAGGCCACTTCGCCGATTTGGAAAAACAAGCGCGGGAGGGGCTGGAACGGCGGGCCCAAGCCCAGCGCCTCATGGCCCAAGCCCAAGAGCAAGCAAGCAAGCGCCAATGGACGGAATGCCGGGAGAGCCTGAAGAATGCCTTCGACGCCGCCCCGCGCGATGCTGGAATTTCCAAGCCGCTCTTCGATGCGCATGTTCAATACGCCCAAGCCGCGCTCGAAGACTGGCGCGCCGCCGAGGCTTTGCTGCAACAGGGCGAAGCGCTATTTCCTTTGTTCCATGCCCCCGCCGCGGTGCGCTCGCAAATCGACGACCGCAAGCGCGCCGAGTTTGTGGAGAATGCTCTTGCGGAATCGCAACGGCGCCAGGATTCCGGCAATCTTCAAGCGGCCCTGGAGACGATTCTCGCCGTCATCAAGACAGCGCCCGGCGACGCCCGGCTGCAACAGCGCAAGACCGCCATTGAAGCGGAGATTCGCCAGGCGGCCATCGCCGAGGAACGCCGGAGCGCGCTCGATGAATTGCGCCGGCTGCAGGACAACACCCGCACCATTGCCGATCCGGCGGAGCTGAACCGCATGCTCGAACGCGCCCAGGGAATTGCGCGATCCCGAGCGGCCGACAGCGAGGTGAACCTTCTCACCGACGCCATTCGAGAACAGGTAGACGCCCTGCGGCGCGCCAACGAGCTGTTATCTAGCGGCAAATTCGACGAGGCTGAGAAGCTGATCGGCGAAATGCTGGCGCGTTTCAGCGGCCACTCCGGCTTCTTGGCGCTCCAGCAGCAAGTGCGCGAGGCCAGGGACAGCGCCGCCGCGGCTTACCTCGATGAATTAACGCATAAGCTGCGCGAAGTGCGCGATTTGGAGCGCCGCGAGGAAATGCTGCTGGAAGCGATCCGCGCGTTTCCCGAGGAGCCCTATTATCAGCAGGAACTCGATCTGGTGCGCGACGAGTGGCGCATCGTCAACGACATCGTGGAGCGCGCGCGGGCGGCCGAGGAGGCAGGGCAGTTGGAAGAGGCGCTGGAGTTCTGGAACCGGCTGCGGACCGTTTACAGCGATTTTCCCGGCGTCGAAGGCGAAATCGATCGCGTCAACGCTCTTCTTATGCAACGTCAGGTGGCGGCCCGCGAAGCCGCGGCCGCGGCCGTAACCGAGGCCTTGGACGTGGGAGATCTCCAGAAAGCGTCCGAGCTGCTGCGCGCCGCGAAATCCGGGTTTGCGGTTTTTCCCGAGGGGGCCGCGTTGCAATCCCGTATCGACGCGCTGCATGCGGCCAATCGCCTCATCGCGGAAGGCCGCGCGTTGTTCGAGGCCAGAAAGTTCGCCGAAGGTTGTGATAAGTTTCGCGAAGCGGCGCGGAAGACCGCCCCGGATGGCCGCATCCGAAGCGCGCTTGCGGACGAGCTTATGGAGCGTTCGGCGCTGTTGGTCAACTCCGATCGGCGCGCGGCCCAACTGATTTTCGAAACCGCGAGCGCTCTGGATTCCCAACACGCGGCCATGCCGGAATTGTCCGCGCGGATTGAGAGCGCCCGCAAAGAGGAACTGCTCGACGAAGTTCTGGAGAACTCTCGAAAGCTGCGGGACGCCGGACAACTCCAGGCGGCCGAAAGCGCGCTTCGCTCGGGACTGGCTTCATTTCCGCGCGAACCGCGCCTTGAGGACCGGCTCAACGAAATTCAGATTGCGCTTAAGGAGCAGGAACAGAAGCGGAATCGCGACCAGGCGCTCGCGAAAATGGCCGGAATCGAAGGCGAGATCGGCGCGGCCAATGCCAAGCGCTTGCGGCAGATACTGGACCAGCTCGGCGCAATTCAAAAAGGACCGTCTGCCGACGATCGGGAGATGGCCTCGCGCGCAGCCGCCGCACGCGAGGCCGTCGTCGCGCGCCTCAAGCAGATTGAGTCCTCGGTCCAAAGCCCCCGGCCGGCAAAGGAACCGGCGCAAGCGCTCCGTTCCAGGCGCATCGTTCTAATCGCCGCCGCTTGCGTGGCGCTGCTGGCCGCCGCCGTAACTGTTCCGCTCCTGCTTCGTTCCACCGATGTGCCGCTGCTTTTGGAATCGAATGTGACCGGCGCGTCCGTCGAGATCGGAGGCAAGACATGCGTGACTCCCAACTGCTCGCTCCGGCTGACGCCCGCCACTTACTCGATTACAGCCGCGAAAGACGGCTATAAAACAATAAGGCGAACGGTGACGGTGTCCAAAGCGCAGCCTGCATTGCCGCTCGTCTTTGAGCCGTTGCCGCAGGCGCTGCAGTTGAATACGAATTTCGAACGCGGGCGGGTGTTACTGGATGGCCGCGCCGCCGGGGAACTCAGAGACGGGCAATTCTCGCTGCTCGGTTTACCTCCGGGACCGCATACCGTGACAGTGGACGGCGCGGGATGCGATTTTCAAATCGAGTGGCAAAGCGCCGCTGGCGAACGCCCAAGCTGCTGCGTGCGCAAGCCTCCAAAGACGTTCAGGTCGCGGTCGTGACCAACTCCGGCGCCAAAGGAGCGGTCTCATGCAACTGCGGCGTCCAGAGCGTCGCGATCGATGGAACGCCCGCCGGCCAAACCGCCGGCTCGCTTACTTCCGCCACCGCCGTCGACAATCTTCGGGAAGGGACTCGTGAGCTGACCATCGCCGGGCAGCGTCACGTCATTGACATCCGTCCCAATCCGACTTTGACTCTTCTGTTGTCGCTCGAAAGGAACAGCGGGACGCTCGTGGTTCAAACCGGCCAGGACAATGCCAAGGTATATCTGAACGGCAGGATCTACCGCCGCGCGACGGAGCACGGCAATCTCCGCATTCCGCTTGACGTGGGCGCCTATTCCATTCGCGTGGCGAAGGACGGATTCCAGTCGCCTCCCGAACAACGCGTCGAGATTGCAAAAGGCGAAGAGAAGCAGATTGCTTTTTCCCTTGTCCCCTCGACCGTCACTCTCGAAATTGAGGGCGCGCTGCCGGGCGCGCAGGTGAAATTGGATGGACATGCGGTCGGCGCCGTCGGCACCGATGGAGCGTTTCGCGCAACCGTCGCTCCCGGCTCCCATCGCATCGAGCTCTCTAAAGACGGATATAAGCCCTCTGTTCTCCAGTCCAGGTTCGACCCCGGCGCTACGGTTCGGCTCGCGGCGGCGCAGGTCGCGATGACCAGGATCGAGAAGCCCTCCGACATCAAACAGTCCGATGCCAAACAAGCGGCGGATAATGCCGCGCGCCAGGCCGAGCAGTCGGCGTGGGATCGCCTGGACAAAACCAACAAGGCGGCGCTCGAAGCGTTTTTGAATCGCTACGGCAGTGGTCTTCACGCTGCCGACGCGCAACGGCTGATGAGACAGTTGGAAGCCCAGGAGAAGGATGCCGCCGCGCGCGCGAAAGAGCAGCAGGCTGAACTGCAACGCCAGGCCGAGCAGCAACGCCAGGCAGCGGCCGAGCAGCAACGGCAAGCGGCGATTGCGGCGGAGCAGGCCAAGCGAACGGCTGACATCCAGTCGATTCAGCAGACGCTGGCGGCTTACGAATCGGCATACAACAGGAAGAACTTAGACGCCATGAAGGCCGCTTGGCCCAGCATGCCCAAACCAACCGCCGATACCATGCGCGGCATGTTTAAAGATATCAAGTCTTTTGTGTTTCAACTCCGGGCCACTGCGCAACCCGAAATTAACGGAGACTCCGCCACCGTGATCTGTACCCGCCGGGTAGAATCCAAGCAGATCCCCGCGGGCGGCGAGGATCGCGTCAGAATCGCGCTGAAACGCGCCGGCTCCGGCTGGACCATCCAATCGATAGAGCCTTTCTAGACAGCTCAGTGGCCGAAATCGTAGGAGAGCGCCACCAGCGGCGTCACCGTCTGCCGCAGGCCCCGATTGTCGAGACGGAACAGAAGGTCCGCCGTCAGGAGCAGATGACCGAAAAGATCGTACTTCAAACCAGTCGCCGCGCTGTTCAACCCGATCGTGTCCTTGCCGCCATAAATCGTCGGGTAGGCAGTGGGCGTTGTGGGCGCTCCCGCGGGCGGCGTCGTTGTGAACGTGCCCTCGAAGACGCGCGGGGTATTGATCAGTAATTGACCCAGATAGTCCGCCACGAACGTCAAATTCTTGGTCACCCCGGCATCGATGCCGGCGGAGTACAAGTACTGACTAGGCAGACGCGCCTTGGTGGCCTGTCCGCTCCCCTGAGGTGTCGGCACGCCGGTCGTTGGATCCACGGAAATTCCCGTTATCCCAGTGATATTTCCAGCCAGGATCGAGCTTCCGTTCCACTGAAATCCCGTATTGAAGTGCGGCGACACGCGCCCCACGCGCGATACGGCCACGAACGGCTTGATTCCGATGGCGCCGGAGCCCAGCAGCTTCCAGGGATCGCCGGTCGGCGCGCGGACATCCAATGCCAGCGCGGCGCGCACTTTTTCTCCGTTGTAGATGCCGCCCTTGACGCGAAACGTGACGTCGCCGATTCCGGACGCGCTCGTAACAGGCTGCGCAAAGGTACTTGACAGGCCTCCGTTTAAAAACATGTGCGGATTGGGAACATTGTTCAGGACGCCGCCTGGCGTGACGATGCCATTTACAAAATTTCCGGATACGCGGATGATGTTCGCATTCGAGCTTACGCCCAATCTTACGTCCACGATTGGAACTGCCACTGAGACATCGATGCGGTCGGTAATGCCCACAGTGCCGTAGAGCACGGTTTGATCCATCTTCAAGTCGATATCGTTCGTGGTCGAAATAATATCCGCTTCGTAGGGTTCCGGGATGCCCCCCGCGCCCGTATCCGGCGTATGCGTAAACACGGCCGGGAGAGAGTGCAGGTTTACTCCGTCGATGCTGCTGAAGCGAAAGCGCTGATAACTGACGCCCACCGTAAACTTGCCGCGTCCGATGGTCTCCGCGCGCTCGGTGTAGATAGGGCCGAAACTGGACGTCGTACGCACGATTGCCCCCGTCGCGCTGTCGTATTTGAACGTGAAGCCGGATTGCGGAGAGATGAGAGGCAAAATCGTCAATTGCGTGGCAATGGCGCTTCCCAAGGTCTGGTTCAAAGTCGTCTGCGCTGACCCGATGAAATGCGCGTAATGAGGAAACTGCGGCGCGGGGGCCAAGGTGAGCCCGGTCGGGCCGTAGAGGTTCGGCAGCGCGCATGCAGGATCGCCGGCATGTTGCGTGCATGCGCCGGTCACGACTACGTTCAACGCCGAGTTCGCCGTTTGCGCCAGGCAATACGAGGAAGCGGACAAACACAATAAGAGAACCGCGCCGGTTTTCGCGACCATATGCTCACCCCTAGGAAACATTGACTCTGTAACACACGCGCACGATGACGGTCAAGACCCGCGTGGAAATTTTTGCCTTGCGCCATCGAGTCGCCATCGGCGGCGGCGCATTTCGCGCCTCCTGAAAGCTCCGCCAACGGTTGGTAATACTGTGCGTCAAAACGGGAGGGCGTTTCAACTGGCGCCTGGACAGCCGATTTGCCATGCGGCCGGTTGACCAGCGCTCTATGTGTCAGCTTACGGCCGCCTGCCGCCCACAACAAACGCGCCGCCGTGAGGGAATCCCACCCCGAAAAGCGCATCACCGGTAAGGAGAAATCATCGATGCACGCCCGATTATTCCGCCGATGACGCCCTACTCCCTCCCTTTCTCTCGTGCGCGCCATTCTTCAAGCAGGCGCGTTACGGGAACCTAGGTACGGCGGTATTGCTCGAAATTCCAGTCGAGTTTTGAATCCGAACGGCGATCACGATGCCAGGGGCGGCCCACGCCGGGGGCGCCCTTTACAGCGGTGGAAAGTGCGTCAGGCCGAGAGTGAGATGCTGGCGCGTGCTTGCGGTATGGCGCAGGAGCGGAAGCTCTTGAGCCGATGCCAATCGGAGGCGGCCCCGGCGCGCACCAGACGAAGCGTTTCGCCGATCTTGAATCCGGCCTCGAGGGCGCTTCGCATCATAGTGAGATCCGCCGCGCTAAAGAATCGCGGGCCGCATCTCGAAATGCGCTCAATCGCCTCCTGCCGGCGCGCCAGCGCCGCCTCGAGGCGCGCCAGATCCCCGGCGGCCCCCAGCGCTTCCCCGGTCGCGATCTCGAGTTCTAGAACGAGCTGGTTTGACTGGGGCATTTACCCGCCGGTGGTGGTTTGACCGAAATCTTTCCCATACAGCGTATAATCGACCGCCTGAACGCTCGCCGTGAGGATTTGCTGCTGCGACTGCAAAGCCGCGATCGCCGAGTCGGCCGCTTCCAACTGCTGCGTGAGCGCGGTTTGCATACCATTGATACGCGTATTGAGGGTGCTGATCTGGCCGGTAAGCGAAGTGTTCTCCTGGGTTAGCGTATTTTCCTCGGTGGCGATGAAGCCCGAGACCGGATCGCTTAATTGCGTAAACTGCGATGCGAACGCGCCGAAGCCGGTCGTCGCCGAGCCGAGAAACTGAAAAGCCTGCGTAAGCTGCGAACCGGAGAGTGAACTGAGAGCCGTTGGATCGAACGACATCATGCCGGTCGCGTCGAACGTAATGCCCAAAGTGGTCAAATTCATCCCGCCCGACCCGTTGTACATGGCGAGTTGGCGCATGTCGTCCGAGGTCTGGGCGATCAGCGTGTCGCCGTTCAGCGCGCCCCCGCTGCCCCCGACCTGCGAGTTGACCTCTGTGACCAGCGCGTTGTAATTCGTTACCAGATCGCCGAGCGCGCTACTCAACTGAGAGCTGTCGGGGCTCGCGTTGAGCGTGGCGCTCTCGCTTCCTGTCGTCGTGCCGAGCAGGCTGAAGGCCATGCCGGGAATCACGTCGTTGACCGTGTTGCTCGATTTCGTGATCGGAATGCCGTTCAATTGGAAACTGGCATTCGATCCCTGATTGGTGGCCGTCAGCAGATCGGTCGATCCACCCCCGGCCGCCAGATCGTTCAGTTGCAGCGTGGTTGCGCCGGTACTGTTCGCCGAAATCGTCAGGTAATCGGGCGTGGAACCCGTGCCGGTGGTCAATATAGAGGCCGTAACGCCGGCGTTGAGGTTATTGATGGCAGCGCTCAGACCGGTAAGATTGTTTTCCGATGCCGAGAGCGCGATCGAGAAAGTCTGTCCGCCGATGACGAGCTGCAGATTTCCGGCCGCGGAAACCAGCGCCGAGGTCGCGTCGGCGTAGCCGTTAACCGATGTTTCCGACGCGGCTGACGCAAGCGACCCGATATTCGAGATCGTATAGGACGTCGCCGAACTTGCCCCCGTATTGGTTACCGTAACCAGCGACGGGTTCGAGCTCGAAGCCTGTAGACCCTGATTCGCGCCCAAAGTCCCCAGAGCGGAAATGCTGGAAGCGAGCGACGCCACCGTGCCGTTGAGAGTCCCGAGCGAGTTTATTTTATCAAGATTGTCCGCTTCTTCGTTTTGAAGCGCCTGTACCGGAAGCTGCATAATCGCAGCTTGCCGCGTCAGCACCGATTGCAGATCGCTAGCGTACGTGCTGACCCCGGCAAACGCGGCCGGCGCGGTGATGCCGGCGCTCGACGAGGAGGAAAGATTCGATGTTGAGCTTGCCATCCTGCCATACTTTATCGGCCCCCGCCGCCTTTTCTTAGATACGCTTAATCCCCTACCACCCCCGTAAAACCCCGTACTCCCTTCCAGCGCTAATATTGACCGCGGATGAATCTTCTCGAGCGCCTCCACAACGCCCGCCTCTACGACCTCGGGCAGCCCTATTTTCCCGGGATGCCGCATTTTCCAACTCATCCCCCCTATCTCTTCGGCCTCACCAAGGCGCACGGCGATCTGCTGTCGAAGGATGGCGTCAGCTCCTCGGCCGATGCCATCGCTCTCGGCTCCCACGTCGGCACCCACATCGACGCCCTGTGCCATTTCTCCCGCGCTGGAAAGCTCCACGGCGGCATCGACGCGGAAGCGAACCAGAGCCGTACCCACGGGATGAAACAACTGGCCGTTGATGCCGTCGCCCCCCTGTTGCGCCGCGGCGTCCTGCTCGACATCGCGGGAGCGGAAGGCAAAACCGCGCTGCCCCCCGATTTTGCCGTGCGTCCCGAACACCTGGATCGTGCCTCCGCCGCCTCGGGCGTTACGATCTTGCCCGGCGACGTAGTCTTGTTGCGGACCGGATGGGGCGCCTGGTGGCAAGATCCGGCGCGCTACATCACCGGCGGCCGCGATTCGCAGCCGGTTGGCCCCGGCCCGGAGCGCGCAGGCGCCGAATGGCTCAGCTCGCGTGGCATTTTCGCCGCCGGATCCGATACTATCGCGTTCGAGCGCGTGCCCTCCGGCATGGAGGCGCACGTCCACCTGCTGGTCGAGAGCGGCATCCACATCATCGAGGCGCTGAATCTGGAAGAACTCGCCGCCGCGCGTGTCTACGAGTTTATCCTCATCGCGATTCCGATGAAGCTCCAGGGCGCCACGGGATCACCGCTGCGTCCCATTGCCTTGGCCGAGGTCCCCCCTTGAGCTTGCCGCGCCGCCGGAATTGAGACCGAAGGGGGGCTTGACGCCGTTGTTCTTCCACTCCCGCAGCTCCGCGAACCCCCGCGCGATCTCCGCCGGCAGGATGGCGCAATGCCCGTCGTGTTTGACGTATTGCTGCACGAACATATCGGATGCCCGGGCATTGTCCACGATGCCGGGATAGAGGTCGGGAATGCGCACCGGCACAAGCTGATCGTAGGTGCTGTGAATCGCCAACAGCGGCCGTTCCAGCTTGCCCGTCGGCGTGTACCACGTCCGCACGTATTCGGCCGCGCGCGGGTCGGCGGCGTAACGCTTCACCCCGTCGTTCAGCGCATTATAATCCGGCTCCGGCGTCTCATAGATGATGCCTCGGTTGTCGAAGGGATTGCCGCCCGCGCGCTGTTGCAGTTCCGCCAGCAGATAGGTGACAAAGACGAGCGTGCCGCCCAGGTCCTTATTATTATGCGCGCCGGAATAGTGGCGCAGAGCGGCGGATTTTTCCGCATCGCCATCAAGCACGGCGATGACCCTGTCGCGCTCGGCCTTGCCCCCTTGGTAATCGGCCGGAATCTTGTTGGGCGCGGGCAGCGCGCCCGGGAAATAGTAATCGAAAACCACGCGTAGATCGAACGCCCCCCGCCCCATGAAGTAGCTCGCCGGGGCCAGCGGCCCGCACAAAGCCAAGCCTGCATCGTAGGCATTGGGATACTGCTCGATCATAAGCATGGTCAAAAACCCGCCCATCGAATGGCCGGTGATATACGTCTCCTTGGGCTTGCCGTAGTTGACACTGAAATAGCGCCGCAGGCTCTCGATATCGGTGACCGCCTGCTCCACCGCCCAGCCCCCGGCGGCGTAGCCGGACTGCGCCAGAGCGTAACCTTGATCCGTGAAGATGGCGAAAATGGGCGGCAGCTTGCCTTCCTTATAGGTGACCGGACTGGCATCGTAGCCGTGGCAGTAAATGACCAGTCCCCCATTCCAGTTCTCGGGAACGTCGATGCGGAACTTCGCCCCGTTAATGCCTCCCAGCTCCGTTTTCGCAGCGGCGTGAGCGCTCGAAAAGCAGGCCAATGCGCAGATAAACACAGACGCAGTCGTTTTCATGTTGAGTTCCTTTAAGCCGAGGGCGGATCTTCGAGTATAGTGCATCGCGAGGGGTGCATCGCGAGGGACTGTTATCTCACGCAAGATGAGCCTGAACGGGGGCCTGGATTCTCACACAAGATGAGCCTGAAGGGAAAAATCGGGATGCTGGGGATTGATGATCAGCATGGACGATTCCGAAGCGGGGAGCCTGGAGCAGATCCGGGTGTTCCTGGCCGGCAGCGGCGAGGTGCGGTTTGCCGGGCAGCGGCGCGAGGAGGTCTACGCTTGGGTGGAGCGGACGCTGGTGCGCCATCAGTACGCCAGCCTGAACCGGCCGGGCAAGGGTTTGGTGCGACGCTACATCGGGCGCATGACCGGTCTGAGCCGCGCCCAGACGACGCGGCTGATCGCGGCGTATGGCAGCTGCGGGCGGGTAAAAGCGGCGGTCTATCAACGCACCAAATTCGTCGCGCGCTACACAAGCGCCGATGTGGATCTGCTGGCCTATGTCGACCAGGCGCACGGGAACTTGAGCGGACCGGCAACCCGGCGCATCTTGGAACGCGAATACGACGAATACGGGCAAGCCGCCTACCAGCGCCTGGCCAGGATTTCGGTGGCCCACCTGTACCGATTGCGCAACTCGCAAGCCTACCGCAAACGCAACATCAGCTACCAACCCACGCGGCCCACGCCGATTCCCATCGGCCAGCGGCGCAAGCCACAGACGCAGGGCTCGCCCGGATACCTGCGCATCGATACCGTGCAGCTCAGGGCGACCAGGATGGCCGCAAAGGGCTGTATCACATCAACGCCGTCGATCAAGTGACGCAGTGGGAGATTGTGGCGGCCACGCCGCAAATCTCCGAATACTGGCTCCTGCCGGTGCTGGAAGCCATGCTCGCGCAGTTCCCCTTCGCGATCCGCGGCTTTCATTCCGACAATGGCAGCGAGTTTATCAACTACACCGTCGCGCGGATGCTGGAAAAACTGCACATCGAGCAAACCAAGTCGCGGGCGCATCATACCGGCGACAACGGCTTAGTGGAATGCAAGAATGGAGCCGTCATTCGCAAGCACATCGGCTTCGGCCACATCGATGCGAAACACGCCGAGGCCATGGATCAATTTCACCGCCAGCATCTGAACCCCTACGTCAACTTCCATCGTCCTTGCGCCGTGCCCAAGATCCTTACGGATGCCCACGGCAAACGCCGGCGCATCTACTTGCGCTGGGCCACCCCCTTCGAGTTATTCCGCGAGTCGCGCGATTGCGAGAACCGGCTGCGGCCGGGCGTCACGCTGAAGGAACTGGATCGCTTTGCCCAAGCCCAATCCGACACCGAAGCCGCTCGCGACATGCAGACGGCCAAACGCAAGCTCTTCCAACGGTTCCGGCGGACCCAAACGCCTGAGACTTCGCCGCGCCCGAGGGAGCGTCGCCGCTCCGGGGGACAAAAACGAAAACGAAAACAAAAACCTTCCTAAGAAAAAGAAATTCATGGCGAAAGTTTGCAGCTCCCGTGCGCCTCCCGTTGGTCGGCCCCGGGGCGTCGAAACATCATCGGAAAGGAGACTCAGCGCCTGATCCCCTCACCCCCCCGTTCAGGCTCATCTTTCAATGAGAAAATGCTAGGGTCCTTCGCCCGGCGAATCCAGGCTGGACTGATTTACGGGCGACGGCGGCGCCTGCGGGAGCGTCTCCCGCCCTGCCGCCGCGCCCCTGCTTCTATTTCGTGGCTGCGGCAGGCTTCCCCGCCGTCCCGGCGGGAGCCGCTGGCTCGATCGCGGTGGAGTTGATGATATCGAGATTCGGCAGGCTCTTCTTCACGTAAGCGGTGCCCTGTTCTTCCAGCTTCTGCTGGTCCGTATCCCCATAGCCGCCGAAAAACTTTTCGACCACGTCCATGCCCTCCACCACCGTTCCGAAAGGCGCGAACCCCTGGCTGTCGAGAGCGGAATTATCTTTATAGTTGATGAAAATCTGCGTCGTGCGAGCGTTGGGCATCTCCGGTTTGGCGTAACTCACCATCCCTCGCTTATTGCTTTGGAGCACCGGGTCGTCCTTGATCGGCGCCTTATCCCACGCCTTGCTAACGGCGGGGCTGGGACTAAAGCCGAATTGCGCCATAAAATTTGGAATCACGCGGTAAATGGGTGCGCCGTCGTAATAGCCGCCCTTGACAAGGTTGTAGAAGCGGTCGGCTCCCAGCGGCGCCCAGGCGCGGTGCACTTCGACGATGAAGTCGCCCTTAGTCGTGTTGAATTTCGCCCTGAAAACCTCCGGCGCTTTCGCGCGGTAAGCCGCCGGATGCAGCATCAACGGCTTGCGGCGCGCCCCGGCCGCGGTTCTTGCCGCCGGCTTTGGCCCCGATGGTTTCGGAGTTGTCTGAGAGCACAGGCACACAGCGGATAGACAGCTTAAAACGATCACCTTCATAAAGGCCAATTATATCGATCAGGGGCGTTCCACCGCGACCGGCGCCAGCCGCCGCCGTTCGGCCGCGCGCCGCGCCCGCACGAAGATGACGCGCAGAATCGCGATCACCGGGACCGAGAAGAACATCCCCGGAATGCCCGCCAGCTGCTCCCCCGCGAGCACGCCGAACAGCACCACCAGAGGATGTATCTCCACCCCCCGGCCCATCAGATGCGGCGAGATGATGTAATCCTGGACGCCGCGATACAGCACCCAAAAGATCACGATCCAGAGCAGGTGTTGAAAGCCCGTAAAGCCCGCCACCACCAGCATGATAATGCCGGCCGCGAGCGGGCCGATGACAGGGATGAATTCGAGCAGCGCCGCCTGGCACGCCAGCAAAACCGCGTACGGAACTCCGATGACGCTCAAGAAAATGCTGTAAACGACGACCGAGATTAAAGACAAAGTCACCAGCACGCGGATATAGTGGCCCAGCAATATATGGATGTCTTCGATGATATTGTCCGCCATCGCGCGCCGCTGGCCGTTGTCGAAGCTGTCGACCAGATACTCGCGCATGTCGTGCCCGTCTTTAATGAAAAAAAACGCCAGAATCGGAACCAAAACGATGAAAAGCGCGCCGGTCAACGTGCCGCGCAAAGCGCCCCCGGCGTTCTTCAGATATGGCGTCAGCGCCGAGCCCCCGGTCGAAAACTGCTCCTGAAGCCAATCGATGATGCGCCCGCGCACAGGACCGAGCCAGCCCGGCATTGCCTGGTCCAACCACTGCCGATTATGAATATATTGCGGTATTTTTTCGGCGAAGGTGCTGGCCTGTGTGAAAAGGCTCACGCCGAACGTGGCCCCGATGCCGACCAACGCCCCTATGAACAACACGTACACGATCGTAAGCGCGAAGGTGCGGCGCACCCGGCGCGGCGTATGCCGTTCCACAAAACTCACGGCAGGCCACAGTACGTAGGCGAAAAAGAGCGCCGTCATGAAGAGCGCCACCGTTTCGCGAATTGTGTAAATCAGCGCCAGGATCGCCAAGACAACGACAACCGTCCACGCGATCCGGGCGGCGCGGGGGCTCAACCCAAGCATCGAAATCAAGCATAGCAGCCCGGTTTGGCCGCCCATGCGCGATGCGCCGCGCGGCGCCGCGGCCGGCGTATAGCCATAATCGCGCCTGAAGCGGAGGGCAAAGCGTGTCAATCTGTAGGAAGTTGACGGATGGCGAAATATAAACCGGCGGGCAGCAAGAAAGCGGCGAAGACGCGCACGGCCAGGGGCGCCGTGCCGTGCATTATTATCGTGATCTTCGGAATCGGTATCATGTGCCTATTGTTCTACTTCAGTCTGCAATCAAGATGAGAAGCGACGGACGGCCGCCCGACCAGATGCGCCCGGTGCGCATCACGCCGCACTATCTGGCCACCGCGGAAGGCTCCGCGCTCATCGAGGTTGGCAACACTCGAGTGCTCTGCGCGGCATCGGTCGAAGAGACGGTGCCGCCCTTCCTGCGCAACAGCGGCAAGGGATGGGTCACCGCCGAGTATGCCATGCTGCCTCGCGCCACCGCCACGCGCACCCCGCGCGAGGTCACCAAGGGCCGCGCCTCCGGCCGCACTCACGAGATTCAGCGACTCATCGGGCGCTCCCTTCGCGCCGTCATCGACACAGCCGCCCTGGGAGAACGCAGCGTCATTATCGACTGCGACGTCATTCAGGCCGACGGCGGCACGCGCACCGCCTCTATTACCGGCGCCTTCGTGGCCATGTCTCTGGCCTTGCGGAAGCTCTCGAATTTCAAGGCCGTCAAACGCGTCCCCATCCGCGATTACGTCGCCGCGACCAGCATCGGCATGGTCAAAGGAATTCCCATGCTCGACCTCTGCTACGAAGAGGATTCGCAGGCCGAGGTGGACATGAACCTGGTTCTGACGGCGCCGCCAAGTTCGTCGAGCTGCAGGCGACATCGGAAAAGATCCCCTTCGACGACGCCCAGCTTGCGTCCCTGCTCGCCCTCGGCCGCAAAGGCGTCGCCGAATTGATCGAGATCCAGAAGCAGGCCCTCGGAGCCTGAGTGCGCCTCTACTGCGCCACCACGAACCCCGGCAAGCTGCGCGAATTCTTCGAGATCGTCGCAGGCGTCGAGCCGATGCCGCGTCTTAAGGAAATTCCGCCGCCTCCGGAAACCGCGCCTACCTTCGAGGAGAACGCCGTCGCCAAAGCCGTGTACTATTCCCGCTTCGCCGGCGCGCCGCTGTTCGCGGACGACTCCGGCCTTGAAGTGGACGCGCTCGACGGCGCTCCCGGCGTATTGTCGGCGCGCTACGCCGGGCCCAACGCCACGGACGACGCCAACAATCGCCTGTTGCTCGAAACAATGCGCGGGCAAGAGAACCGCCGCGCGCTCTTTGTATGCGTCATCGCTCTGGCCTTCAAGGGCGACTCCATCGCGACATTTCGCGGCGAAGTGGAAGGCGAGCTTCTGGAGCAACCCCGCGGATCGAACGGGTTCGGCTACGATCCGCTGTTCCTTTATAACCATTCGGCCAGTCGTTCGGCGAATTATCGGCGGAGCGCAAGAGCGAAGTGAGCCATCGCGCGCGAGCATTGCGGCAATTGCGGGATTATGTCTCGCGGATTGAACGCGAGGAGAGCGCGGGCCGCCGGTGTACCATAGGACATTAGCTCGATGAAGGATCTGTTCTCCGCTCTGGCGCCCGGTTCGCGCGAATGGTCCTTGGCGGAATCGGTCGATTTTCAGCGGCTTCCGGCGCACATCGCGGTCATCATGGACGGGAACGGACGCTGGGCGAAACGCCGCGGCCTGCCTCGCGCCGCCGGACACCGCGCCGGCGTCGAAGCCGTCCGCACCGCCGTCGATACCTGCGCGCGGCTCGGCCTCGAAGCGCTGACGCTCTACGCATTCTCGACGGAAAACTGGAAGCGGCCGCGCGCCGAAGTGGACATGTTATGGCGTCTCCTCCGCATTTACCTGCGCAAGGAACTGCCCGAGATCGTTCGCAATAACATCCAATTCACCTGCATCGGCCGCACCGCTGCGCTGCCGCCGCGCGTCCGCGCCGAGTTGGAGTCCGCCGTCGAGAGCACCGCCGCAAACAGCGGCATGCGTCTCAACGTCGCCATAAACTACAGCGGCCGGGCCGAGATCGTGGACGCCGTTAATGCCCTCCTCGACGATGCGCGCCTGGAAGGGCGCCTCGAACGCCTCCGCATCGGCGAGGAAACGCTTGCCTCCCGCCTCTACACCGCCGGACTGCCCGACCCCGACCTCCTCATCCGGACCTCCGGCGAGATGCGCATCAGCAACTTCCTGTTGTGGCAGATCGCGTATTCCGAAATCTACGTCACCGCGACGCTGTGGCCCGATTTCCGGAGAACGGATTTATTCGAAGCCATCCTCGATTACCAGAAGCGCGACCGCCGCTTCGGCGGCTTGGGCGAGTCCCGCGAGCGCGACCCGCTGGCCGCGCGCCGCCGCAAACGGAGTGGGCCATCGCCCCCGCGGGCGCGCGTTAATCGTGCGCGCAGCCGTGTCGCGCAACCAGCGATGAAGCGGGTCCTCACCAGCCTCGTCCTGGCTCCCATCTTCGTTTACGTAACCCTCTGGGCGCCGACCCCTGTTTTCCTCGCCGTCGTTGCCATCGTCGCGGTTCTGTGTTTTCACGAATACGCCGGCCTGGTGTCGAACCACGGCTTGCGCCCGCCCGGAATTTTCGGCTACGCGGCCGGTCTCCTGGTATTGTTTCTGCCCCGCCCGGACTGGTTGCTTCTGGTCCTCATCGCCCTGCTCGCGCTCGCCCTTGCGCTCGCCTCGCGCGATCTTGCCGATGCCCTGCCGTTCGCCGCGGCATTGCTGCTGGGCGTACTTTACGTTTTCGGATGTCTGCGCGGCGCCATCGCATTACGCGGCTTGCCTCGCTCCGGTCCATTCTGGCTTCTCTTCGCGCTCTCCGTGAATTGGGCCGGCGATATTGCCGCCTTCTACGTGGGCCGCGCCATCGGCCGCCATAAACTCGCGCCGGCGGTCAGTCCGGCCAAAACCTGGGAGGGCGCCGCCGCGTCCACGCTGCTGAGTCTCCTCTATGCCTATTTCTATTTCTCATACCTGCTGAAAGAAGTTCCCCTTGCCTGGGTCTTCGCGATCGCGGCGGCCGGCAATATTGCCGGTCAAATCGGCGATCTCTGCGAGTCCGCCATCAAGCGCGGAGCCGGCGTCAAAGACAGCGGCTCCATGCTTCCCGGCCACGGCGGCTGGCTCGACCGCATCGACAGCAGCTTATTCGCATTGCCCGTCATTTACTACATCTCTTCTCTGTTCGCGCGTTGAAG
This sequence comes from Bryobacterales bacterium, assembly GCA_963795935.1. Lineage (GTDB taxonomy): Bacteria > Acidobacteriota > Terriglobia > Bryobacterales > Bryobacteraceae > JAICMB01. Next base: position 150,732 of record CAWCJO010000002.1, read on the forward strand.
GCAGGGTGAGGCGCTCTTTGTAACGAACTGCGCGCGGCCTCCGTCTTGGAATTGGCCGCCCCGCGGCGGCGATGGAGGCGCGTTCATGCTCACTCGTTTGCTGCTGTCGGTTTCTCTCGCGGCGGCGTCCCTCGCCGCGCAATCTCTTAAAGACTGCCGCACCGTTTACCTCTCTCCCATGCCGGGGTCGCTCGACGATTTCATCGGCGTTCAATTGCTCAAATGGGGCGCGATCAAGGTTGTCGCCTCCGAAGAGAAAGCCGATTGCGTGGCGGCCTTCGGGCGGCGCGCGGCAACCACGGATGTCAGGACCACCGGCGCGGAGTCTTCCGACACCAGAGTGCGCGAGGAATCCGCTCGCCGCGACCTGCCCGAAGCGCACGCCTTTTTCGGAAGTTCTAAAGAGGCCGCGCTCACATTGGTAAACCGCCGCACATCGGCCATTGTATGGGCCGACGCCAAGAGCGACGCCTTTTCCCTGACCGGCGGCCCCAAAACGCTCGCCAGAAGACTCGTCGATCAGATGAAGAAGGATTACGCCAAGGAAAAATAGTCCCCGCCTTTCGCGCATCCCGGACCCGGATGCACGAGCCGCTCGGCGCTGTCAGGCTGGCTGGGGGGAAGGCCGATGTGGCCAGGATGATTTTACTCTCCGAGCCCGCGCAGTCCGGCGAGGCCGCGCTGAAATGGCAAGCATTGCAGGTCGCCAAAGGACTGAAGGGATCAAGGGCTGGATTCTTAAAGTTTTCCGTATCGATCTTCTAAAGGCGCAACAGAAGCAGGTCGATAAAATCAAACGGTCGAAGAAGATTCGTTTAGGCGGCTTCTGATTATCCGGTTGCTTCAGCATGCCCCAACAGGTAGTGTATAGGGGTGCCCCGACCGCCGTTCCCGAAAACGCTCCGCCAGTTTCAATCCGACTTCGCTACGGAGGAGGCCTGTCAGCAGTACCTGGCGGCTTGTCGGTGGCCGGATGGCTTCATCTGTCCTCGATGCGGGCACGGGCGAGCCTACGAATTGGTAAACCAGCGACGCCATCAGTGCGCCAAGTGTCGACACCAGGTTTCGCTGACGTCCGGGACTGTTCTTCACCGGACGAAGACTCCACTGAGCTGCTGGTTCTGGGCGGCCTACCTGATGACTACGGACAAGCGTGGAGTGTCTGCGCTGCTGTTGCAGCGTCAACTCGGTCTTGCTCGTTACGAGACCTCCTGGATGATGCTTCACAAACTTCGCCGGGCTATGGTGAACACGACTCGGGAGCCGTTGCACGGTGAGGTAGAGGTTGACGACACGTGGATTGGCGGGGACAAGCCGGCCTCCGAGGGAGCCGGCAGCTGAAGAACCGCCGAGCCGCTCTTGCACTGGTCGCTGTCGAAAAGCGTGGAAAGGCTTCCGGTCGAGTCCGGATGAAAGTGATTCCTGACTTCAAGGCCACCACGATAATTCCGTTCCTTACCCAGAACGTCACACCGGGATCCACGATCTATACGGACGGTCTCAAAAGCTTCGCCGGCGTCTCGGAGGCCGGCTTTAAACATGTCGCTCGCAACCAACCCCTCCGATCAGAGTTGCGCAAAGGAGCGAAGTCCGCTGTCCCGCTTGCCGACCGAGCCATTGGCAATCTCCAGCAGTGGCTGATCGGCACCTACCACGGAGTGAGCAAAGCCCAACTTCAGGTTTACCTCGACGAATTCGTCTTTCGCCATAATCGTCGCAAGACACCCGCGGCCGCATTTCAGTCACTGCTTGGCCTCGGAACCGCCCGCAAATCAACCAAATACGAACAGATCAGGGGAGCCAGGGATCTCAACCCCAACCTGTTGGGGCGTGCTGAAGCGACGGATAATCAGAAGGCGGCTAGTGAAGATACCGCCCGTGAGTTCATGGCATATGGTTCGGCCCAGGACTTGCCGCGAATCACGGTGCCCGTGCTGGCCATGACCGGCTCTAACCAACGGTATTCGGCTCGAAAAGCGAATCGATCTAAAAAGAGATATTCGGTAGCGGCGGCGTTCTGCTGCCAAATCCAAGCTGCGTTGCTGCCCGGGAAACGCTAGCGCCTGCAGAGTTCCGGAAATTGCTTCTTCAATTGCTCCAGCTTGGGCAGATCGTTGTACACGATGTAGGGCTGGTTCGGATGGTTCACTAAGTAACGTTGATGATAGGCTTCGGCCGGGTAGAAGCCCTGCAGCGGCACGACCTGCGTCACGATCCGGCGCCGGAATACTTTCGCGGCGTCAAGCTGTTGTATGTAAGCCTCGGCGACTCGCTTCTGGTCCCCGGTGGTGTAGAAAATCGCGGACCGGTATTGCGTACCCGAATCGGGCCCTTGGCGATTGAGTTCCGTGGGATCGTGAGCGACCGAGAAATAAACCTTCAGGATCTGCCCGAAGGAGATCTTCGACGGATCGTACGTGACCTGCACCGATTCGGCATGGCCGGTGCGCCCCGTGCTCACGGTTTCGTATTGGGCCGTGCTCTTGCTGCCGCCGGCGTACCCGGAGACTGCGCTGGTGACGCCTTTCAGCGATTCGAATACCGCCTCCACGCCCCAGAAACATCCGCCCGCAAGCACCACGGTCTCTTTCCCCTGGGCGGCGCTGGACGGAATGTCGGCCGCCGGATCGGGGAAGACGCGGGCGGCGCTGAGTTCGATCGCGGCCAAGGGGATCGCAAGCAGGATGAGTCGCTTCAACATACCATATTCCTGTAATAATTGTAGCGTTCCACAAATGGCTGGACTATGGGACTGCGGCCGACGCACCAAGGCGGTTCCGGGGGCCTGACAGACCGCTCCAAATCAGAACTGAAAGCGCAGATCGAGCGAAAGGATTCGGGGGCCGCGATCGGCGGTGGGCAAACCGAAAGAGGCGTTGGTCTGAACACCGGCGCCGTTGAACTGCGCGGTGCTCTTGATGGTCGTAAACTGGGGGTGATTGAGCGCGTTGTACGCTTCGAGCCGAAGTTTCAAAACGCGCTTTTCGCCCAAGCCAATTGGCACCGTTTTCCCCAGCGCCAGATCGAAGTTGTAAAATGACGGCTGCCGCAGAATATCCACCCCGGCGTTGCCAATCGTACCGACGGCGGGTTCCGCGAAAGCCGCGGTATTGAAATAAGTGCCCGGCACTGCCGGCGCGCCGTTTCCATCGCCAACGACATTAATGCGTGGAGTTTCGGAAGCCGATCCCGTAATGTCGGCTCCGACCGTGCTGGTAAAGCCGGGCGTAAATGGAGCGCCGGACGAGAAGGTGGCCAGACCGGAAAAACTCCAGCCGTCGGCGACGGCGCTCAGAACCTTATTGTGCAGCGCGAGTCCCGGGCGCGGCAGATAATAGATGAAGTTGACCGCCAGGAGTTGCGGGCGGTCCGTGCTTAGGCCAAATACGAGACGCTGGTTGGTCCGATCAGCCCAGTGCTGCTAGATAGGGAATTGATGGCGCCATAGTAACTCGAGGCGGTGAATACGACCGGCGATTGGCCTCCCATTTCGGACACCCGATTTTCGTTGAACTGGTTATAAAAGACGCCTGCGCCGCCGCGAACGGCGGTCGTGCCATTGCCGAACACATCATAAGCAAAACCAAAGCGCGGCGCTACAGCCACGGGCATATGAGTGTAAGTATTCAGCGGCACTCCATTCTGTCCCGCCACTAACATGCCGTTGCCGGGATTACCGGTGTTGGGTACAAACAGACCGATGGCCGCCTGCGGCGCGGCGGCGCCGCTCCCAGGATCGACCGCTACTCGCTGGCCCGCGGAATTGAACCCGGGAGTGTAAATTCTGGGGACCGCCGCCGCGGAATAAGAGCTCGGCGAGAAATAGAACCATAGGTTATTGGGATTGACAATGGGAGTTTGATGGTAGAAGCGGAGACCGTATTCCAAGGTCAACCGCCGCTTGACGCGCCAGCTATCCTGAATGTACCATTCTGTGTCCCAATAAACCAAAAGGTTGATGGCCCGGCCATTGGCTTGCGTGAAGCTATCGTAGTTCCCAATTAAGGCGTTTGCGAAACCATTGCCGGTGTTCAGTGGATTGTTAGCGTCCGGCGCAAAGCTATAGGTACCCAAGTAATTATTTCCGCTGGCCTGATTGTGCCAGTTGTATTCCACGTAGATGCCAGCCTTGAGGCTATGCTTGCCCACTATCTTGATCAAATTGTCGTTAACGGACCAGATATCGTTCCAATTGGCATAATCCGAGTAAGGGCCCACGCCAAAACTCGTTGCGTTGACGGGAGTGCTTCCAAAACTCACGGTCGGAATATAATTGGCGAAGCTGTCGACCTCGGGCGCAGACTGATAGGGCGAGGCATAACCTTTCGGTGTGCTCGGTATGGAGAGCAAGCCAGATGGATTACCGACCAGTGAGCGGCCACCAGCGAGGGTATCTTTCTCGTAATGCGCCCAGATAGTATACCCGTTTCCGAACGTGAACCGATTCACCATAGTGGGGCTGAAAATGTAGTTCAGTACGGCCGCATAACCATGTCCGGGATTGGCATGATCGATCGGCGCATAGTTCCATTGCAGGCCCTGATAGAGTACGGTCATGTCGTCGGCGTCGTGCATCCAACGGAAATAGGCGTTCAGCTTGGGCGTCGGATACCAGTCAACCCGGCCCACGTCGTTGCGCCGGGGATGGACGGCGCTGGCGCCGGATTGGAAGTTTGCCTGGCGGTAGTAGAGGCTTCCCGGAGCTGGGTTAAAGTTCGGCAGCGGTATAAAGTTGAGCATGGCCTGGCCGTAAGGGTTGATCTGCGATGCCGGGATGATATTGCCAGGGTAGGGAGCGCCCGTGCTCGGATCCTTGATCACGATGAGCGCGCCATTGCCTCCGAAACTTTGCGAGAAGTCGCCCGTGCGCTCCAGCGCCGTCGGCACGGTCCGGGTCTGGACGCCCGGATTCACATGCTGTTGGGTGTATTCCTGGGAAGCGAAGAAGAAAAGCTTGTTTTTGGAAGTATTGAAAAACCGGGGTATAAACAGGGGACCGCCCAGGCTCCATCCGGCCACATTATAGCGATAGACCGGCCTGGGCAACCCGGTAACATTGTTGAAGTAATCGTTGGCGTTGAACTCTTCGTGGCGATGCGTCCACCAGCCACTGCCGTGGAACTGCCGCGTGCCGCTCTTGGTCAGCACTGAGATGGTTCCCCCGGAGTTACGACCATATTCGGCCTGGTAGTTAGAGCCGAGTACCTTGACCTCTTCGATGGCGTCGATGTTGGGTTCTACTCGGTGGTGCTATTGGATCCCGTATCGAGATTGATGACGCCGTCCACCATCATGAACATGTCCGAGGTATTTCCATTGATGATGATGCCGATGATTTGGTTTTCGCTGGTAACGTCGCGGTTCACTGTGGTATCGACCACGTCGGGCAACATGCGCATAGCCGAAAAGATCGCGGCCCCGCAAAGCGAGGTCGTTGAGCTGCGATCCCTCCACGAGCGAGGACTTTCTCGCTGCTGACCGTCTGCACGGGCGTGGTCTGGGCGGTCACGGACAACTGTTCGGTGACGCTGCCGATCTCGAGTCTGATTTGGCCTAAATCCCGCGTCTCGCTGGAGGCAAGATTCACGCCTCGTATGATGCGAGTCCGGAAACCCTGGACCGTGATCGTGACGGACGGTCGGGTTGGCGTCGTAGACGCGGCCAGGGAGCTGGTGGGCGAGGATCACATCGCGCTGGGAAGCGATTTCGATGGTGGGCCAACACTGCCGATCGGCATGCGCGATATTCGAGATTTGGCTTTGATTACAGATGCTATCGTGCGCTGCGTATACACGGATGAGCGGATTCGTAAATTCCTCGGCGGAAATCGGCTTAGCGTGTTCCGGCGGATCACCGAGGAAACATGATCGGGAGGTTTTTGGTACATGAGGCGTCGTGAGCTGGCGGGAGTATTTGCGGGCGGCGCGCTGACTTACCGCAATGCGTTAGGCGCGGAGCGGAAAAAGATCGCGACCGTGGTAACGGAGTACCGGCGCAACTCGCATGCGGACGTAATCGTCGGGCGGTTACTCGAGGGCTACGAATACAACGGAGAGAAACGAACGCCTCGGGTGGAGGTGGTGTCGATGTACACGGACCAAGTACCCGCTAACGACATGAGCCGCGCTATGGCGGCGAAGCATGGATTCAAGATTTTCCCCACGGTTCGCGAGACGCTGCTTCGCGCCACGGAAAAGCTTGCGGTCGAAGGCGTCGTGTTTGTGGGAGAGCACGGGAACTACCGAAAAAACGAAAAAGGCCAGACGCTTTATCCGCGATATGAGCTTTATAAGCAGATCGTCGAAGTTTTCAGACAGACGGGAAGCGCGGTTCCGGTCTATTGCGATAAGTACTTGTCCACGGAATGGGAGAAGGCGAAATGGATGTACGACCAATCCCGCGAGTTGAAGTTCCCGTTGATGGCGGGTTCGTCCATGCCTTTGACAAGGCGTTATCCGCCGCTCGAACTGGAACTGAAAACGCCTGTGGAGAAGAGCGTCGGTTACTACTATGGTCCGAAAGAGGCCTATGGATTTCACGCCTTGGAGGCTCACCAATGCATGGTGGAGCGGCGTAGGGAGGGGAAACGGGGGTCGCCGCCGTTCAATGTCTGGAAGGGCCCGAAGTATGGAAGTGGACTGACGAGAATCCGTGGGCCGCTCGGCTGCTCGAGCGGGCGGCTGCGCGATCCGAGACTCGCAAGCAGGGCGCCATGCGCGACCTTGTAAAACAACCCATCGTGTTCCTGCTCGAGTACAACAGCGGCTTGCGATCGGCCGTTTATTTGTTGAATGGATATCTCACCGACGCGGGATTCGCGGCCGACATTCGAGACAAAACGGAACCCGTCTCGACGGAGTTCTGGGCGCAACCGGTTCGGCCGTTCAGCCACTTTAGCGGACTGGTCTATTACATTGAGCAGATGATCGTGACCGGGCGGCCGGCCTATCCCGTGGAGCGAACGTTACTGACGACAGGCGTGCTGGCGGCGGCCATGGACTCATCTTATCGCGGCAACCGGCGGTTGCCAAGGCCATATCTGAACGTTGCCTACCACGCGCAACGAGAATCGCTTTTCAGCCGTGGTCCGGTTCCCGCGCCGGAGACTGCGTCATGAAAATGCGAGGAGGATAAGAAAAAATGGATTTGAAACGACGTGAATTCCTAACGGCAGGCGCGTTGCCATTCGTGCAAGCCGCGAAAGGCGCCTCCGCGGACCGCAAGAAGACCATCGCGGCAGTCGTCACCATGTACACGGACGACCGACGGCTCAAGACCCACGCGGCGGTCATCATCGGACGGATGTTGGATGGCTATTCTCCCGACGGAGTTCCAACGGAACCGCCGACGCGCATTGTCTCGATGTATACCGACCAATGTCCCAGCAATGATTTGAGCCGCGCTGTCGCCGCGAAGCACGGCTTCCCGATCTATCCCACCGTCGCCGGGGCACTCACGCTGGGCGGGAACAAACTCGCGGTGGATGGCGTGGTGTTTGTGGGAGAGCACGGCGATTATCCTGCCAATGACGTGGGCCAGAAGCTTTATCCCCGCTATGAACTCTTCAGCCAGATCGTGGCTGTTTTCCGCAAGAGCGGACGGTCCGTGCCGGTTTACTGCGACAAGCATTTATCCTACTCCTGGCAAAAGGCAAAGCAGATGTACGACTGGTCACGGGAGTTGAAGTTTCCGCTGATGGCCGGATCGTCCGAGCCGGTGACGGTACGCGTTCCGGAACTCGAGCTGCCGCTCGGCTGCGCCCTGGAGCACGCTGTTTCGGTGGGCTACGGAGACATCGATGCGTACGGGTTTCACACGCTCGAGTGTCTCCAATGCATGGTGGAACGGCGGCAGGGAGCGGAGACGGGAGTGGCCGCGGTGGAATTCGTGGAAGGAGACGCCGTTTGGAAGTGGCGGGATAGCGAAGCGGGGCGGTGGAGCGTTCCGCTATTAAATGCGGCGCTCGCCACCAACCCGCAGGTGAAACCCGGCCGGCCCGAGGATAACTGCAAAAATCCGGTGCTGTTTCTTCTCGAGTACCGCGATGGATTCCGCACTGCGAGTTATCTGCTGGATGGTTACTCTATCGGTTTTCTGTTTTCCGCCAAGCTGAAGAGCCGTCCCGATCCGGTGGCGACGCACTACGGTTTTACGAGCGGCGGCCGTCCTCTGGCTCATTTCGATGGTTTGGTCTACTGCATTGAGCAAATGTTCGTGACCGGCAAGCCGCTTTATCCAGTGGAGCGAACGCTGCTGACGACTGGGGCGCTCTCTTTTCTTTTCGAATCGCGGCGGCAGAAGAAACGGATCGAGACACCGGAATTGAAGGTCGTGTACCGCGCCCCGCGGCATGCTTATTTCGAGCGGGCCTAACCTCGTCGACAGTCTCACTTCTCTCGCGGCGCTTTGATCAAAGGGCCGAATGTGGAATCCCAGCGGGTATCCTGCTGCTTGCCATAATGGCCGAGCTTGTCCCAATCCGTGCGTGTGATTCCGTTCAGGTCCCAGACGACCAGGCCGTCGTGAACGGTGAGTTCGCAAATTAGCTTTTGCGTACCTTGTAAGCGTGCTCCATAGGAGTCCACGAAGCCGAACCTGCCTTGCTCAAGGCGCAGAACGGCGACATCCGCCGGCATGCCCGGCGAGAGGTTTCCTAAGTCCGGCCGCTTGATTTCCCGCGCCGGATGCCACGTCACCATCGCGATTAAGTCGTTCAAGTCAATACCGATATTCAACAGTTTCGACATGACATTGAGCATGTCTTTCATGCCCGCATTCATGCTCTCGGTATGGAGGTCGGTCGAGATCGAATCCGGCACGAATCCCTGGGCTATAGCGGGAACGGCCTGGCGATAAAGAAAACTGCCGCCGCCATGTCCCAGGTCGAAAATGACGCCGCGCTTCCGGGCTGCGAATAAATAGGGCAGCACGCGGCCGTTGTCATCCAGTATGGGCGCGGCCGGGACATACATGTGCGTGGAGATATCACCGGGCCGGAGCCTTGTTCCGACCAGTTCCTGATAAGGCCGCTCCGGGCGAAACGTTCCGAAATCCACCATCACGGGAATATTCGCCAAACGGCCCGCTTCGACGGCGCGGTCCACCGCCGTCCATTCGGGCCCGCGGAAATGGGCGGTTTTGATTCCGACAACAATGCCCGGAAACCGCTTGGCCATCTCCGCGGTTGCCCGCGGGTCCATGTCCGTCGTGTCCTGCTTCATTTGCCCGCCGGCCTGTCCGTGTCCAACGATATTGAGCAAGGCCAGAATGCGCGTGCGGGAATGATCCAGAATGCGAGCCTTCTGCTCAGGGAAATTACGCCAGCCGGAAGTGCCGGCATCGACGACCGTCGTTACTCCCGAACGGAAAGTGTGACTGTCCGGCCCAAACGTTCTGATCCTCGGGAAGAGACCCGCGTAAACCGCTCATGGTCATTACATGCGTGTGGATGTCGACAAGACCCGGCGTGACGTAAAGTCCACTGACATCCACGGTCTTGACGGCCGAGGAGGCGGGGATGTGTTCAGCCACGGCGGCGATTTTTCCGCCGGCAATCGCCACATCGCGTACGGCGGCGATGTTGTTCTTCGAATCGATTACGCGGCCGCCTTGCAGCAACAGATCGTATTGGGTTTGAGCAGCGGCAACGCAGGCGATTAAGAGAAATCCAGCAAATAAAAATACGCTTGACCATAACAAGATGCTACACGGATTCGAATAGCAAACGGTATTAGCGAAAAACTCCTGTGATAGACTGAGTCGCTATGAAAATCCCATTTTCGCGTCGTACCCTGCTGCGAGGCGCCGTCAGCCTACCTGTCGCGGCGGCTCCGGGCTTCGCCGCCCCATCCGCGCCCGATTATTTCAAGCAATTGGGAGTTCGCCCAATAATCAATGCGGCGGGCGTTTATACGATGATGACCGGCTCCCTCATGCGCCCCGAGGTGGTCGAGGCCATTCGCGCCACATCGGGACAGTTCGTTCGTTTTACGGACTTGAGCGAAGCGGTTGGAAAAAAGATCGCCGCGATGGTGGGCGTCGAAGACGCGGTCGTGACATCGGGCGCGGCCGCCGCCCTGACGATCGGAACGGCGGCGGTTTTGACCGGCGGCGACGCGGAGAAGATGAAACGCATTCCGGACCTCTCCGGGATGAAGTCCGAGGTTGTCATTCAGAAAGCTCACCGTTTCCCTTACGATCATATGGTTCGTAATTGCGGCATCAGGATGATCGAGATCGAAACGCGCGATCAGATGCTTGCCGCCGTGAACCAAAATACGGCGCTGCTGCTATTCCTGAACAAAGCCGATCCGCTGGGGCAAATAAAGATGGAGGAATTTCTTCAGATTGCGCGAAAGGCCGGCGTGCCCACAATGATCGACGCCGCGGCGGACGTGCCCCCAGTCGAGAACCTCATGAAGCCAATCCGGCTGGGATTCGACCTCATCGCGATCTCCGGGGGGAAAGGCATCCGCGGACCGCAAAGCGCGGGCATTCTTTTTGGGAAGGGAGACTTGATCCGCGCCGCGAGACTGAATACGCTCCCATACAGCGATACTCTGGGCCGCTCCTGCAAAGTAAACAAAGAGGAGATGGTCGGCATGATGGTCGCTCTTAGCGCGTTTCTCAAGGAAGATCAGGCAGCGCTTTACCGCGAGTGGAACCGCCGCGTGGCGCTGATGCGGACCGCCGTTACCAGCGTGCCTGGAGTGACCGCCGAGCCTTTTACTCCGAAAATCGCGAACCAAGTGCCGCATTTGATAGTGAAATGGGATAGCTCGCGAATTCCGATCTCGCCCGAGGCGCTGATGCAGCAGCTTCGCGACGGCGAGCCGTCCATTGAACTGGTCCCGGAGCCCGAACCAGGCGGCGTTGTCGTTTCGTCGTGGATGTTGCAGCCGGGCGAAGCCGAAATAGTCGGGCGCCGGATCAAGGATATATTGGGAGCATCCAAATGAAAAGCACCAGACGAACGCTGATCGCAGCGGCTCCTTTATTCGCCGCTCAGGCGGCCGAAGCGGCGCCGGCCTCGCCCGCGCCAAAGCGAGTCTATTATCCGAGCGGGAAGCCCAAATCAACCCCACTATACTCGGAGGTTGTGTCGTCCGGAAATTTCGTTTTTGTATCCGGACACGGGGTCAACACCGCGCCGGGAGTGCGGGAACAGACGGCGGCGGTGCTGGACTACATCGAAGGCGCACTGCATAGCGCGGGAACATCCATGAAAAACGCGGTGAAGTGCAACGTCTTCCTTCGTCACTTGGAAGACTACGCGGCTATGAACGAGGTCTACCTCGGCCGCTTCGGACCCGAACCGCCGGTGCGTACCACGGTCGCGGTGGCCGGCATTCCGCTCGAAGGATGTCTCGTCGAAATCGAGCTGATCGCTTGCCGCTAGTGCGCCTTCAGCTTGACGCTACGCTGCTGGATCTGCTCTCCAGCTTGAGTTCACGCGAGGGGTCTATCGTCGCGAAGAGAATGCCGCCGATCACGAGCATCCCCGCCAGCGGCATCAGCGCCTTATTATAGCTGCCCGACCATTCCACCCAATAGCCGAACGCAACGGAGGAGATCAGCGACCCGACCTGCCCGGACATATTCATGGCCGCAGAAATCGTGCCGGAATATTGCCCTCCCATGTCGACGCAAATCGACCACGCGGCCGGCATCATCACAGCCAGGGAGCCGACCCCTGCGACCAGGAACGCAATCGCTAAGCGGTTGCTTGCCGTCACGGTGGCGGCCGCGATCGCCAGGCCGCCGAAAATCAGACCCGCGGCGCCTTGCGAGCAGCGCGCAAAACGAAGAGAATGGGTTCGCGCCAGCCGGTCGCTCAAGATCCCGCCGACAATGGTCCCGATCATTCCGCACCACGAGGGAAGCGATGCCGCGATCCGCATTTCATCCTCCGTGAGTCCGCGGCCGTTTTGAAGGTAAGTCGGCAACCACGTCAAGTAAAAATACCCGCCCCAACAATAGGCGTGATACATCAGCAGGAGCCGGATGAAGTTGCCGTTGCGAAGCAGACGTCCCCATTGAACGGATCCATGAGCGTGCACGGCCGGCCGGCCGATCAGCGCGCGCTCTTCCGACGTGACTCCGGTCTTCAGCGCGGGCGAATCGCGGAACCACCAATACCAAATCGCGCTCCAGACGACGCCGAGAGAAGCGAAAATCCAGAATGCCGGCCGCCAGCCGTAGTGCTTCTGAATCGTTACTACGATCAGCGGCGTGATGCCACCACCAACTGCCGTCGCAAGCCAGAAGACGCTGACCGCGCGAGCGCGCTCGTGTTCAGGAATCCAGCGCGAAACCACGACCGCGCAGTTCGGAAACGATCCCGCCTCCCCCGCTCCAAAGAGAAAGCGGACCAGCAGCATCGTCGGATATCCGGTAACTGCGCCGGTCAAAGCGGTAAACGCGGACCACCACAGCACAATGCGCGTCAAAACCCTGCGCGGTCCGATACGGTCCCCCAGCATGCCACTGGGGATCTCACATAGCGCATAAGAGAGAGTGAAGGCGCCGATCACCCAGCCGAACTGGCGTGGCGTCATGCCCAGGTCGCGTTGCATGCGCGGGCCGGCCACGGCGATGCACAGCCGGTCCAGGTACATGACGACGATCAGTAAAAAAAGGAGCGCCAGCACACGGTAGCGGTAAGGCATCGCGCGACTCTTCAGAGTACACGAGTTTGCAAGCGGGAACGCGAGTTTCTAATAAGGAATGTGATACACTCCCGGCCATGCCGGCTGAAACATCAGTGCGTCGCGTTGCGATAGCCGCCCTCATGCATGAGTCGAACTCGTTTAACGCCGGCCGCACGCGCCTGGAAGACTTCAGAATCCGCGCTGGAGCCGGCGATGGCGCGCTCGAGCAATGGACGGAAGGAAATACGGAAGTAGCCGGGTTCATCGAGGAGGGCAGGCGGCTCGGTTTTGAATTCGCGCCCACGATTTACGCCCAAGCCACCCCAGCGGGGCCGGTCGCCTCCGATACATTTGAGGCGCTGACGGGTAGACTGCTCGAGGGCCTGCGCGGGACCGGTTCATTCGATGCCGTTTTTCTCGCCTTGCATGGCGCTATGTACAGTGAGCGGTACGCGCACGCCGACGAGGAGATCGTCCGTCGCGTGCGGGCCGCCGCGCCCGGCGTCCCCCTGGTAGTCACCCACGATTTCCACGCCAACATTTCGCCCGCGACCGTGGCGCTTACCGATGTCTTGCTCACTTATCAGCAGAACCCCCATCTCGACACGCGACAGCGCGGCGCGCGGGCGGCGTCGATTTTATCGCGTATGCTGGCGGGAGAGGTGCGGCCGCGGCAGGCGCTCGTTAAACCCCCGGTCCTTTGGAACATCGTGTTCCAGAACACCTTCGCCGAGCCCCTCAAGGAGATTACCGAGGCCAGCATTCAGCTTGAAAAAGAGCCCGGCATTCTCGCCGCCAGCGTCGCCATGCGGATACCAGTACAACGATGTGCCGTACATCGGTCCGTCGGTCGTCGTGGTTACGGATGGGGAGCCGGATCGCGCCGCCCGCGAAGCGCAGCGCCTGTCCGATCTGATGTGGTCGCGCCGCGAGGCCATTAAACTGGATCTTCCCGATGCCGCCGAGGCTGTGCGGCAGGCGCGCGAAGCCGAGCCGCTTTCCGGTCGTTCTCTTCGATATCGGGGACAACATTGGCGGCGGGGCTCCTGGCGATGAAACCGCGCTTCTGGCTGAACTCCTCGATCAGGACGCGGCAGGTTGGCTGGTTGCGCTCTATGATCCGGAAGCGGTGGAGGCCGCTAAGAACGCGGGAATCGGCGGGGGCTTCGACGAGCCGGTCGGAGGCCGTTCCCCAAGTTCCGTCAGCAAGCCCGTTCGCGTGAGAGGGACAGTCCGTTCGCTTCACGAGGGCCGGTTCACGGAGCCGGAGGTCCGGCACGGCGGCATCCGTTATTGGGACATGGGCCATTGCGCCGTTGTCGAAGAAGGGCATTCCTCCCGCGAGGCGCCTAATATTCTCCTGCTCACTTCGAAACGGACCAGCCCCTTCTCATTGCACCAAATGATCAGTTGCGGTATTTACGCTGAACGCCACAAGATCGTCACCGTGAAAGGCACGGTGGCGCCCCGTGCCGCCTATGAACCGATCGCCGCGCGAATCCAGCTCGTGGACACGCCCGGCGCCACTTCGGTGAACCCCGGACGATTCAAATTCACGCAGGCCCGCGCTGGCATTCTTTATCTCAACGCCTGACCTTTCTCACTGAGCGGGGCATAGAGTACCGCATAGGCGCGCGCCGTTCGGATCCCCCCTTCCTCGGATTTCGGATTCATGTAGCTTATTGAATTCAGGCGAGAAAATAATTTACGCTGTATCCATTTGAAGTGGTCGCGGTAAGGACGACCGTTGCCGATCGCCCCCGCACAGATCCGTAGGTGCGGAGCTACCGCGTACGGTTCCGCTTAAGGCCGTGACGCAAAGAAGCGCGCCTCCGGACAAGGGTGCAGAACCCGGCAGGGCGGAAGGTACTTGCGGGTGAGACGATTGAACCGTCCCAGTTCAGACAGTGGCGTTAGCTTCGGCGCAGCAGTACCTGCCGCCAAGCGCGGCAGACCTCACTGCGGAAGCCGCCCAATCGTTTCGAGGTTGGTCGGAACTGCGCGATACGCGAAGTACCCGCCCAGACGCGCTGCAATCAAGCGCCGGTCACGGGCACAGGTTCGTGTCGCCGCTGGTACAAGATGCGCCGAATCACCGCGGGCGTGGCTCGCATCCGCTCTTCGCGGCGACGCACTGGATCACAAATTTCCCTTATATAGGTCGGTTCCGCAACAATGGGTGCACCAAGGGAGTCGAAAACCTCGGGTCTTCCCTGCTTCCGTGGGCGCCGCCACTCGGCCGCAAAGCGGCCAAACTCGATCAGTCGCGTTTTATCAGGATGCTGAGAGAGCCGTAACTCTAGCCGGTCGCGGAAATCTCCCCGAAAAGCCCGTGCCGTTCGAAGCGCGCAGGTGTGCAGTTCGTCGAACACGAGGAAGCGTAGGTTGTTGTAAATGGGCGTCGCGGATCTTGCGTTCCTGCAACCGGGTCAGCAGGAGTTCGAGCATCATGTAAATAATGAGAAGGATCTGCGGCGGATTCTACTGCATCTCCGCGAGGCCCGCTTTTTTCTTGGCCGGTATATTGGCCGACGGATTATCGAAAAGGTTTGGCCGGCCGCACCTTCGTAATTGCTTCTGTAGATGTCGATTCATTGGTTTGGGAATTGACGAGGGCGTTCATCGGGTAGACGATAATTGCCGAAACGCCTTCGGCCTGGGGTTCGGTGAGGAGCCGATGAAAAATGGATCCGATGTACGTGAGGGATTTCCCGAGCCGGCGCCAGAGGTGACGACGAAGTCTTTGCCCTCTACGCCAAGACGGATAGCTTCGAGTTGATACCGGTAGAGATAGTGCCCCTTGAACATATTCGGCATCGCGTGGTGCAGCAGGCCGGTTTGCGCAATCTGTTTAACGCTGCCAGCCTGTTCATAGGCGGGGTTGAACTGAAGAAGCGGGTCGGGCCAGAGCTTGCCTTCAGAAAGCGCTGTGTCGACCTTCTCACTGATGGCGGGATCGGCAATGTTGATGAAGCTCTTGATGTAACTGGCGTAAGTCGGCAATAATCTCTTCATGGGTATCGAAAACGTTAATTTTCAAACTTTTCGGGCGGCCGGCAACACCGGAAATTTATTAAATCACAAGACCAATCCAAGCTGGGTATGGTATCGGTGCCGTAACATTTTCTGTTTAAATTGTTTCGGTGCCGGCGGAGCTCGACCGGATATCCTCCGCCCAATTTACACAGTTGCCGTTACAGCCTCACGACGGGACTCGTAAGTCCCGGAATGCAGATTTATAATCTTTCGATGGCCAAATGTTTCGCCCCCGCCGAACGCTTTTCGCTGCGCGTCCGGGCCGATTTCGAGAACGCTTTCAACTGTGTGAATCTCCAGAACCTCAGCGCAGATATCTCGAACGGCAATTTCGGCACGATCTCCGCCGCCTATCCGCCGCGGAATATTCAGTCGGAAATTGACGATGAGGTTTTGAGCCCATGAGGCGCCTTGCCGCGATCGGGATGCTCACGATTTCTCTGCTCGCCTCGCCGCCGCACAGTTTTGTTGGCGCGCAGGCATGCGCGGCATGTCACCCCGCGGAGTTCGTATCGCAACGGGCGAGCGCGCACGCCGCGGCGCTCTCGCGCGTGGCGAACCGTGCCGATCTTCCAACGGGCACGCTGCGCCGCGATTCGCGATATCGATACGAGATTCTGCGCGGCGATGGGGGTCTGCGCGTCCGCATCCAAGATGGCGCCCAGGTTATGGAACTGCCGCTCGAATGGGCATTCGGCGCCGGCAGCCAGGCAACCACCTTTGTCACGCGCGTCGACCGGAACTGGTACGTGGAACATTTCGCCACTTGGTACGCCGCGACAAACGCCTACGCCGCCACGCCGGGACAGGACCAATTGCGCCCCCAGGACATTCGGGAAGCCGCGGGCTTGCTTTACAAAATCTCCGATCCACAATTCGGAATTCAAGGCTGCTTCGAATGCCACTCGACCGGGCCGGTCTCTTTCGACGTCGAGGGCAACGCCGGCGTGACGGAGGCGGGCGTTCGCTGCGAAGGCTGCCACGGCGCCGGATCGGCGCACGCGGTCGACCCCAAACGTGCCCGGCTGACGAATCCCGCAAGCTTGTCCGCGGGCGGCTTAAACAACTTTTGCGGCCGCTGCCATCGCCGGCCGGACGAACGAGCCGCCACCGATTGGAACTACGCCTGGAACGTTCGCCACGAGCCCGTCTACCTGAGCCGCAGCCGCTGCTTTCTGAAGAGCGGCGGCCGGCTCTCCTGCCTCACCTGCCACAATCCTCACGAGCCCGCCGGCAAAAAAGCTGCGGCGTTTTTCAATGCGAAGTGCGGGCAATGCCATGCCGGCTGCGCGGCCCAAGAGCGCGTCAACTGCATCGATTGCCACATGCCCCTGGTCTCGCCCCAACCGCCGCTGAGGTTCACCAATCATTGGATCGGCGTCTACCGCGCGGGAGCGAAGCTCAAACCAATCCGCTGATCAGTACAGCAGATACTGGGCCCGCACTTTTCGAAACGCGTCGAGTTGGGGTTTCAGGGCGGCTTCGATCTCGCCGCCGGTCTTGCCCTGCCGCAGCATTTCCGCGGCTTCGTCGTTGCCGAGGTGCAGCATTGTTGACCGGTCCAGTGTAAAGCGGTCCGAATGGAATTTCAGCAGCGCGGCCAGGATCTCCAAGCCCATGCGCGGCGAATTGAGCTCGTCGCGGTTTAGCAACTGTACATCCAGCCCCAGTACCAACTCTCCTTTGTACGGCGCTTCGGAAGGCGTGAACCGCCGGGCCATGAATCGCACGCCGGGGATGTTGCGGGAATTCAGATAATCGGCCAGCTTCAGGTGATGGAACCAGGGCGCTCCGAACATGAGAAACGGCGTATCGGTTCCGCGGCCGACGGAAACCTGATTCGTCTCGGCCAGACATATGCCCGGATAGAGCGTGACGGCCGTGAGATTGCGCAGATTGGGAGAAGGCGGGATCCATTCAAGGCCGGTCTCGTCCATCCACATGCTGCGTTCCCAGCCTTGCATTTTGACAACGTGCAGATCGGCGCCAATATGGTTCTCTCCGTTGAAAAATTCCGCTAACTCGCCAACGGTCATGCCGTGGCGCACCGGGCGCAGGCCATAGCCGATCATCGAGATGTATTTCGGTTCGAGCATCGGGCCTTCGACGGCGATGCCGTTGATCGGGTTCGGCCGGTCCAGAACGTAGATCGGAATTTTGCGCGCCGCCGCGGCCTCCATCATGTATCCCAGCGTGGTTGTGAAGGTCCACCAACGCGCTCCGGATTCCTGCAGGTCGTAAACCAGGGCATCGACGCCGGCCAGCATCTCGGGCGTGGGGCGCTTGGAGGCGCGGCTATAGATGCTGTAGATGGGCACGCCGGTGGCGCGGTCCACGCTCGATTCAATGCTGGCCCCGGCCGGGTTGGTCGCGGTGAAGCCGTGTTCGGGCGCAAATATCGCTACCAGTTTTAGACGGCTGCTGGCGGCCATCACTTCCACGATGCCGCGATGGTCCCAGGTGAGCGCGTTCTGGTTCGCGATCAAGCCCACGCGCTTGCCGGCCAGCGGCGCAAAATCCTGTTCCACCAGAACGTCGAGTCCGGTCTTGACCCGAGCCGCAAGCGGGGCCGCAGCCATGCACACCGCCAATACGCATCTAAACAGAATTGTTTTCAAGGCTTCGATCCCACCAGATCGCGGGCTTGCGAGAGGTCGCCGTCGGGAATCGCTACCGCTACCCACGGCTGATCCGCCGCGCCGATTCTCGCTTTCCAAAGGAGTACGCCATTGCTTCCCGGCCGCAGACTCACCCGCTTGAGCGATACATCACCGGCCAGATTTTCCGTCCGTAACACAAAACTATGATCTCCGCTTCCCGCAGCGGTCAAGCGAATCGCGACATCGCCGTTGCCGGCAGCCTCCGTCTTGATCTCGAAATCCAAGACATGGCCGGGCCGGAGATCCAGGCGGTACGCGCCTCCTGGCAGCGCTGTAAGGCTGGTGTGCTGGTTGCCGAAGTGCACCGTGTATCTGCCTTCGGGGACGTAAGCTCGGAACGATGCGGTGGAGGCATCGATCGTGGCAGGCAGCGCCTGTTGAGTTGCTGTGTCCACTAATTCGACTTTGGCGTCCGCGCCCGGCGCGGTCTGCCCTTGGACCAGCGCGGGTCCGGCGAGATCCTGCATCAGCCACAGCCAACGGCTGGTGGAGTGCACCCAGACCTCCTTGTAGACGTAGCAATTCTGCGCCGGCCAATAGGGCGCATCGGCGCTACCGCGCGTTTCCATGCCCACCGGAAGCGAGCCCACAATATCGCCTGATGACACGCTGTACTGCTGCGTGAAATCGTAGCCCTCCCCGTACATCGTGCTTTGCGCAAACGGATTGCGGCCGACAACCCATTGCAGTTGCTTTTGCGCCAGATCCGCGGCGCCAAAATCGCGGCGAAGCTGAGCGGCGGTGGAGAGCGCTTTGGTCTGCGAAAGCAGCACGCCGTAATTTCCGCGCCGGGCGAACCACACGGGAAACGCCTTTAGATAATAGCCGCCGCCTATGGGCATGCCGCGCAGCACCTGCTCGCGAAAGGCCTCGCGAGTGGCTTGGTACCTGCCGCCATTTTCGGGAACTTGCAAGTATTCCGTGTCCTTGTAGACGTACGCGGGCAGCACGCCGTAGGGCTCGGTCGCGCGCGCCGCGGTCTTCTGATATTCGGAATAGAGCGCCACGGTGGAATACCACTGCATCCAGTCGGGGTGGTCGGGGAACGTTTGGCACAGGCGCGCCAGAGCGACGATAGGCGCTTGGTCGTTGCCGCGGTGGAACTCATGAAACAAGGTTTGTTTGTCGGGACCGGTATAAAAAAATCCGGCGAGCGGGAATTGGCTGCCCACATAACTCTTCTGTTGCGATTCCACGATCACGCGCGCGAGCTCGACGGCCTTGTCGCGCATATTCCTGTTTGCCGGTATCCTGATATAGCTCGAGGGACGCCAGAATTCCAATGCCGGCCAGTTCCACGCGGCGTTGCGGCGAATGCGGGCGTGCTCCACGTCTCCGGGCCTTCCTTGCCCGCTATGGCATACCGCCAGTCGTCTTCGGCCGTTCGCAGGCTGCGCGCGGCCAGCTCTGCGTCGCGCCGCTTCAACACGCGATAGGCAATGGCCTCGGCGGCCGCCGCGATATAGTTCACGTTGGGATTGTCGAGCGCTTCGCGGGAGCGGTCGTCGGCATCTCCCAAAATTCCGTCGGTCCAGATATTCATGCCCGCGAACCCGATACGATAGCCGCCGTCGAAGCGCACTTTCAGCACCCAGTCCAGGCCCCACCGCGCTTCCTCGATCAGCCTGGCGAGCAGGTCCGGATCCTGTCCCGTCCTCGCAAGCCGCTCCGCGAGCGCAAACATCGAGTACACGGCTTCCCCCGTATTCACGAGTCCCTGCGAAAGGTCGCCGGCATCGTGCCAGCCGCCGTTCATGACGATCTTTTTGTCGCCGCGAGTCGCCAGCCAATCGCGATGGCAGACCTCATGCGACCCCGGTACCGCAAAACCGCAGCGCTCGCCGAAAAAGAAATTGATCGCCTTCCAAATCGTCCCGCTCCACACGTTATCCCCGATCTGGAAAGGACGGCTGCGCGCAGCGCCGGCTTGAATCACATAGCTGCCCGGCTTGCGGACTTCGGAGAAATCCATTTCCTGGAATCGCCCCAGCCTGGTATTGCGAACGGCGATCGGTTTGGAGAGGACGACTTCCGCTTGCGCGTTGTCATTCAGCCGGATCAACTGGAAATCGCGGGCGGCAAGATCGCTCGCCAGCGCGCTCTTAGACGATCCGGTCTGATAGCCGGCATGACTGAAAGCGATGCTGCCCGATCCGACGTTCCAGCCTTCGAAGTGGTCGGGAACGACTTGCTGCAGTTCCAGCCTGGAGATCTCGAACGCGACGCTGTCATCCGCGTCGGGCAGACGCTTGTTCACCCAATAATTGATCTCGAGAGAAGTCACCTTATCGCGGGCCAGCGGCGCGATTTCCCAGACGATGTGCTGCCACTTGCGGTCTTGCAAAGTAACGTAGTGGATCCCTTCCCGATGATAGACGTCGGGAACCTTCTCGTTTCCGTCGTTGTGAACAACGATTTCGATCGGCAGCATGGGGAAGCCGGACAACTCCGGACGGACCCACAGGGAAATGCGGTTGTACCCGCTCCAATCCTCGCCGGGAAACGGCCGTTTGATATTTACGGCCGCTAACCCGTTCCGCGTGGGCGCCGGCTTGCTCACGGAACATTTGCATTTCGATTCGAAGCTCGGGCATCGCCAGCGGCGGCGCGGATTCGCCCCACGTTGCCTGCGCCTGTCCTTGAATCTGCCAGGTCTTGGAATCGGACATGTCGTCGAGCAAGCGCGACTTCATCACCGGCTTGCCGAGCCAGCGGAATTCGGCGGAATTCTCGAACGGAATCGGCATCGGCATCCGGGGCGGCTGCGATAGGAGCGCGGCAGGCGCGCCCAAGAGCCACAACCATGGCGCGGCTTTGCCCACCGGAATTCGCCGCTTAGAACGAGAGCCGCAAGGCAAGCTGTAGCTCGCGGTAGTGCAGTGGCCCGCCGTTGCTGGTCGATGTCACCTGGCCGAAAGTGGCCGAGGTGACGCTGGCAACCGGCACTGAGAAGCTGGGCGTATTCGTCAGGTTATATGCTTCAGCGCGGAACTGGAGCTTGAGACGTTCGCGCAAGGGGAAATCCTTGAACAGCGAGGCATCGACATCGAAATATCGCGGTCCGTTAATGTCCGGCAGCGTCCGCGAGACATTGCCATACGTGTACGGCGGGGGCAATGCAAACGCGGCGCCGGGCTGCCCCGGAGCGATGTTGTTAAACCAACTCGCAAGGGATTGGTTTTGTGGCCTGATCGCTGACGCCCGCGACCACGTTGGGCCGGTCGTTGACGCCCGTGCTCGGAGCGGTGAGGCCGATCGGAAAACCGCTCTGCAAAGTCCAGATCCCATTGACTGCCAGCCTCCGGCGATGGCGCGCAGCGCGGCATTCGCTGGGGTTGTACGGGATTTGCCACATCGCGGTCGCCACCACGCGCTGCGGCACGTCCTGGTAACTGCGGGCCCACTCGTTGCCCTGAGGTTATTCCAATCCTGCACCGCGGCGCCGCCGATTGCGCCCGGCCGGCCGCGTTCCCTGCATGTCGTCCAGCAGCTTCGAAAACACATAGCTTGCCAGCAGCGAGAAGCCCCGCGCAAACCGCCGCTCCACTTTAAACGTGAAGGCGTTATAGAACGAGTCGCCGATATAGTTGTTCACCAGCACATTCAGAAACTGTGGATAGGGGAGCAACAACTGCTCCAAAGGAACCTTTGGCGCGGCCAGCGAGCTGCTCGCCGGGATGGCGGGGTTCCCATAAAAAGGATTCGTCACCGTGGAGATCAGTTGGCTTCCTAAACCCAAATAGACGTCCGGAAGCTGATCGAGATTCTGATTGAGCATGGTGAGGTGCGTGCCCTTATTGCCAACATAGGCGCTCTCGAAGAGCCAGTTGGCCCACGGAGAATACTGCACCGTGAAATTCCACTCCTGCGCATAGCCCCGGTAGATGTTTCGCAAATAACCGGCATTCGCCGCTTGCCCGACGGAGGTCAAGGTTCCCAGGGAACTGCCCGAGGGTAGACTGACGCCGTTCGGGAAAGGGTTTGCAAAGTTGCCGGCGGGGATCAGCCCTTGGCTGCTCACCGAAGTGATCATGCTGGTCGGAACGCTAAAGCTGGCGCCGGCGGCGCTCGAACCGAGGCCGAAGGTTGGGATATAGCTGATGCCGTATCCGCCGCGAAGCACCGTTTTCGCGTTGAGCTGGTAAGCGAAGCCAAAGCGCGGGCCGAAGTTCTTGTAATTGGCGGCCGTCACGCCGTTGGGAATGCCATCCGTGCCTGGGAATGTATATCCGCCAACCAGAGGCGGCAATCCCGCCACCTGCAGCGCCGATGGCACATGGGGATCGAAGTTGGGGTAAATATTGCGGCGTTCCTTGATGGGTCCTTCGTATTCCCAGCGCAGCCCCAGGTTAAACGTGAGTCTGCGGGTGGCTTTCCAATCATCTTGTACGTACAGGGCCGAAAAATTCATGCTGTCAACTGAATCGAGCGTGTGATAAATCGTGCCGCTGGTCGGCGCGCCCAGCAGGAACGTCGCCAGGCCATAACCGGAGGTCGAGCTGGCTACCGTGGGGTTCGCCTGCGTGAAGGCGCGGCTGAAACTGAAGGCGCCGGAAGCATCCGATGTCCCCCAATCGCTGCGGCGATACAGGCGCTGCTCGTAACCAAACTTGATGTTGTGGCTGCCTTTGATCTTCGTGAGGTTCACGCCGGCGGTGCCCGTAGCCGTCGGATTGCCCGTCGAGTCCGGGCGCCCAAACGCGGTCAGGTCGGTGATATTGATGTTCGGAAAGCCGTAGCCCAGATTGCTGGTCGATTGAAGCTGGCTGGCGTATTGCTGCGAAAATCCCAAGCTGGTGATATCGAAATTATGTCCCGGCGCGATGGTGTGTTCCTGTTCCCGATTCAGGCCAATGCGCGCATCGAGCAGCAGCGAGGGAGTCAGCGCATCGGTGTATTCCACCACCGCGGTCCAGCGTGGATCGAGGATGTGCCGCCCATCGGTGTCGGCGGCGTTGCCGAAATAATTTGCAAACCCCCAATCGAGCATGTCGCGGCTGAAACGGCCGGTAAGTCGCTTGGTCGATGTGATATCGTAGTCACCTCGAAGGCTCACGTTGTAGTTGTTGATGGGCACCGGACTGGTCAGGAAAAGATTCTGTGCGCCCGTGCATGGCTGACCGGGCAGGTTCGGCGCGGGATAATATTTCAGGATCGCGGCCGCAATCGGGCTGATCATGCTCGCTGGGATGGTGTTATTTGGGAACGGCTGGCGGGTGTACTGCCCCGGGTTATTGGGATCGGGGATGGTGCTGTAGGGATTGTAAATGGTAATCGGAGCGCAGCCGCTTGTCCCCAGCCCTGAGAAATTGCCGGCGCGCTCCGCGTCCGTTGGCGATGTAATGGTCTCGGAGGCGGCCTTGCGCTCGCGATATTCGTCAAGGCTGAAGAAGTAGAACAGCTTGTCTTTCTTGATGGGTCCTCCAAATGTGCCGCCGAACTGATTGATGTGTTCGGCGGTGCGCGGGGCCCCCGCTTTGTTTTGGAAGAATTCGTTGGAATCGAAATCCGTATTGCGGAGGTACTCGTAGAGCACCCCGTGATACTGGTTGGTTCCGGACTTGCTGATGAAGCTGATGACGCCGCCGCCCGTGCGGCCGTATTCCGCCGACATGTTATTGGTGATGACCCTGAACTCCTGCGTGTCGTCCGCCGAGAGGAACGCCATGGCGCTGTAGTCGGTCAGCTTTTCGTTGGCGATGCCGTCGATAAGAAAGGCGTTGTTCAGCGGCGTGCCCCCGGCTATCGTGACTTGCCCCATGCGCCACGTGGAGAGCAACTCGCCGCCGAAGTAGCCGATGCCCTGGACCGTCGGAATCAGGTTTGCCAATCCCAGCGGGTTGCGGCCATTGAGCGGCAGGTCTTCGACCTTCTTCGAATCCATGACCGTGCCCACCGAGGACGTGTTCGGGTCAAGCAGCGGAGTCCCTTCTTTGACCTCGACCGTCTCGGTGACCGCGCCCACTTCGAGGACGACCGGAACGGCGAGCGAGCGGTTCACCTCGACGATAATGCCGTCGCGATGAAACGTCTTGAAGCCTTTGCTTTCCACCTGGACCGAATACGTCCCGGGCGGTACCAGAAGAAATTGATAGTTGCCCTCCGGGTTGGTGGTGGTCGTGGAGACTACGCCGGTCTCGGTATTCGTCAAGACCACTTGCGCGCCCGCGATCACGGCATGGGAGGTATCGGTAACCGAGCCGGTGACCGCGCCGGTCGTCTGCTGCGCGAAAATCGGCGTCCACAGGCCCGCCGCGATCATGAGCGTAAAACCCGCTGCGATGGTCAATACATTCCAAAGCGATTTCATGTTTTCCTCTCTGCCAGCGACCCGCGCGTATGTACGGTTGAATCTGAGGTTAAAAGAAAAGCAGGGGCATTGTCAATGAACATCGCGCCGGTTTTCCACCGGGATGAGATCCACGTATCCATGCCTGGCCAGCATTTTGTAGTAGCCGACGAAATCGAAATCCATCGGTCCCTGCTCTAGCTCGATGAGATGGATTACTTCGGCGGCGGTGCGCTTGCCGTCGCACCAATAGAGCAGACGCAAGGGAGCGGGTTGGTCCGCAAAGCCGGGGAAGCCTTCGCGCTCAGCGAGGGGTAAATCGTCGAGCGTCACCGGCCCGAACCGTTTGCGGCGCACAATGAAGCGCTCCGACTCGGCGCGGCGCGGGTCGGCGGCTGGAGCGGATGGGCTGCACCGGCGCGGCTGCTTGCCGCAGCCTTTGGGATTGCTGCGCCGCAAAATTTTGAATCCGCTGAAGGGAAGGTTCCAGAGAAGCTCGTACCTTGTCGCGCTGCTCGGGAGAAACCAGTCGCAGAATCGATAGAATCGCCTCCCTATCCCGATCCGCGTTATATCCGATTTTGGCCAGCCCCCAGTACAACTCGCGGCCCAGCGCGGTGGCGTCGCGCGTTGCGAGAATCCGGTCCAGGTAAGGCTGCGAGGCGCGCAGCGCGTTTTCGTACGCCTG
Organism: Bryobacterales bacterium; assembly: GCA_963795935.1. GTDB lineage: Bacteria > Acidobacteriota > Terriglobia > Bryobacterales > Bryobacteraceae > JAICMB01. The sequence continues at coordinate 176,055 of CAWCJO010000002.1, forward strand.
GTCCACCGTGATGCTGGCCAGCCAGGCACCTCAGTCGGACCCGCCGAAGCCAAATAGTAAAGATAAGCGCCCACCACGCTGCTGAGATCTTCGAGCGACCGTGGATCGACGCGCTGAAGCGTGTCCTCGCTATTGTGATGCACCGCTATAGGCTCCGCTGCTGCCGCGCGCGGCAATGGTAGGGACGCCGATCATGGGATCGCTCATGTAAGTGTCCGACGTAGGGCTATACGGCCCCAAAAGCGGCACGCGGCCGCGCCCTCTCGGACCGCCTTCCCGTTGTTTGGCGGAGTAATAGGTCTGCGCCACGCGCAGCACGAGCGCATCATGATAGGAGCGCGCCACATCCGGCGTGACGCCGAACGAGTAAGCGCCCAGCACATCGTTATTCCCGGCGGGCACATCCATGTGCATGGCGCCCACGGTCCGCTTCATCCGCTCCATGTGCGTCGCGACATATTGCGAAGATCCGTAATCCTCGGCAAATGTCAAAATACGGATGCTGCGCCGGGGGCGCGGCAGGCGGCCGGATTCGATGGCGCGGTTCACGGCGGCGATGGCCTCCAGCATGGCCGCCTGGCCGGTCGAGTTGTCCTGCGCGCCGAGCTCAAAACCGTGTCCCAGCTCCAGAACTTCCTCATCCGACCCGGCGCCGGGAATTACGCCGGTAACAGAGTAATAAGCGCCGGAATAATAGCGCGTGTCCACCGTCGCGCGAACCCGCACTTTCACTCCGCGTGCGAGCAGGCCGCGCAGATACTCGCCTTGGCGGGGCGTAATGGAAAAGCCAACCAGCGGGCTGGACGTCTTCGTAAATCCCCAACCCATGTCGCCCCACGCGTTCACCCAATAGTGGCCATCCCGCAGGTCCTCGTTCTCGGTATAATCGCTGATCACCCCCGCCGCGGCAGCTTTATAGAGCGCCGCCTTCAGCGCGCCCCTGGCGGAGAGGTCGGCTGGAACCTTCACCAGAATCATTTTTCCTTTGACGGCAGCTTGCGCGAGGTCCGCCGGGCGCGTGGATTTCAGTTCCATCACGTCGGCGGTCACGCCGCCCGGTGGAGTAGAACCGCTCCACTGGATCAGCGACGCGGGCTCCCGGTGGTAATCGCATAAAACCCGCATACCGGCCGCTGGCGTTGGCTCGATCACCTCCAGAGTCGCTTTCTTGACGTCCCACGCCAGCGGCATGGTCCACCATCCGAACTGGCTGACGCCATCGGCGGGGGCCGGCAGAACCTCGACATCGCGTAGGCCAAGCTCCGTCATCTTCTTTTGCAAATACTCGGCGCTCTGGCGGAATTTTGCAAAGACCTGCCAACGGTCGATCGAGTGCAACTGCGCCACGAAGTCGAAGGCCTCACCGGCGCTCACTTGCGCGTGCACCTCGCGCACTATCCGTTCCAATTGCGGAGCGGCCCGCGCGGTTTGAGCCCGGCTTATAAAAGGAAAGAAAAGGGAGCCGGCGCCCAGCGCGAAACGTCTTCGGGTTGGCTTCATGGCCGCATGCGCCATTTCAGTCTTTATACAGCAAATATTTCGCCCGGATCCTGCCGAACTCTTCAAGCTGTCCCCGCATTGCCGTCAGCACTTCACGCCCGGTTTCGCCGCGGTTCAGCCGCGCCGCCGCTTCGTCGCTGCCCAGCAGCCGCATCACGCCGGCAAGCTGGAATTTTCCGGGATGAAACTTCAGCGTCGCCGATAGCAGCTCCATTCCCATCAGGATCGGGTCGAACACGGCGCGATCCACAAGCAGAATATCCATGCCTTCGCACTCCTGGTCCTTATAGACCGAGGCATGAGGAGTGAAGCGCCGCGGCACGAAACGCACGCCCGGAATCTCGCGCGCGTTCAGGTACTCGGCAACCTCCCGCGCGCGATACCAGGGAGCGCCAATCCGTTCAAACGGCGTATCGGTTCCCCGCCCCACGGAAATTTGCCGCGATTCCAGCAGGCAAACGCCGGGATAGAGAGCGGCCTCGGTCACGTTGTGAATGTTGGGCGATGGGTCGATCCACTCCAGACCCGTCTCGTCATACCACATGGAGCGTTTCCAGCCTTCCATGCGGATCACGTGGAGATCCACGCCCAGCCGCTTCTCGCCGTTGTACATTTCCGCCAGTTCGCCAGCCGTCATTCCGTGGCGAATGGGCATGCGCATGTAGCCCACAAACGATGTGTATTTCTCGTCCAGAAGCGGGCCTTCGAAGTCCACGCCATTGATGCCGTTGGGCCGGTCCAGCACATAGAACGGAATGCCCTTTTGCGCGGCCGCTTCCATGCAATAGCCCAGCGTGGTAATCCGCGTAAGAAAACGGCGCGCCGTTCTGCTGAATGTCGTAGATGAGCGCATCGACGTCTTTCAGCATCTCGCGGAGTGGGCCGGTAATGGCCGGCGTTGTAGAGGCTGTAGACCGGAACGCCGGTTGCTTGATCGACGCTGTCGCCGATGTTGCGGTCCTCGCTATTTCCCTGCAGTCCGTGTTCCGGGGAAAAAATCGCGGCCAGTTTTACTCCCGGCGCGTGCGCCAGAACGTCAACGATCCGCCGGCCGTCCTCCGTAACGCCCGTCTGCGCCGTAATTACGCCGACGCGTTTCCCTTTGAGAGGAGCGAAGTCTTCGGCGATCAGAACATCCAACCCGGTTTTCACCCGCGCCTCCGCGGGCCACACGGATACGAAACCGATAAAAGAGATGGTTAGGATGAGCGCCCTCACAGCGCGCGAACTCCATTCACCCGTTGGCCGGCGCCGGACATGAGCGCCACGGCATGGCGGAAGCCCGACAAGCAGCCGCGCATCACGGAGAGGCTGGAATAGTAATCGTTGTACCGGAAAAAACCGGTCTGTCCGCGCCACATGGGGTAGGCGTCGCACGCCTGCATCCATTTTTCGAATACCGCGCCGATATCCAGATAAGTATCGGGCTTGAAATTCTCGGCATCCTCCCAATTGTCCGCGAAATACAGCTTGCCTACGGTATGAGGCGGATACTTGCGCGGCATGGTGGCCAGACCCGCATAGAAGATCGCGTCCCGCACCAACAGATAGCAGTTCTGATGATCCTTGTGCCAACTGCCGCTCCAATGCGTCACCACGATCTCCGGCCGATGTTGCCGGATGACATCGCCCAGTGCCTCGGAGGCCCGATCGTTGAATGGAATTTCGGCATCGGGATAGCTCAGGATTTCGAATGCCGCCCCCAGTAGCTTGCCTGCTTTTTCGCTTGCCGCCCGTTGTAACTCGCCGTATCGTTCCACTGGAATACCGGCGGGAGCGCCCTTTTCGCCCGCGGTCAGGCTCACGAATACGCCTTGGCCGCCATTGTGGATGTGCTGTGCCAGCGCCGCCCCCATGGTGAACACGGCATCGCCGGGATGAGCCGCGATCGCCATCAGAGTTGTCGCCATGAGGAACCTCCCTGTCTAAACGATATCGAAACGGCGGAAGCGGCATTGTTCGCGCCGGCTTTAATCCGCATATGCCGCTTGCGCGACGCGCGCGAATGGGCCGCCTGCTTAGGCGCAGAACGGCCCAGCGGAAAAAATCCGAGGCCGACGACGACGAAGGCGGAAAAACAGATCGCCGAGAATATCGAGCTTTTCCGCCGCCGCGCGCTGCGCCTCGGGCCGGCGACGCTGCGGGGGGTGCCAGCTCGCTGAAAAAATCGAAGGTATCGGTGACGGCCCGCACACCTTTGCCTGCCGCCTCCCGGCCTGAGCCTAAAACAACACGGGCGCAATTCCCCGGCCTGCGTGGGCTCGCCTGGAGGGGCAATCCGCCACGCTGGGTATTGATCGTCAGGGTGCAAACAGGCAACCGTTTAGCCCAGAGCAGATTCGGGCGTTTTTGGAGGCCAGTGATGAAGTTGGATTCAAAGGCCGCAATCGAGAGGAGGTATACGGCTGGGTGGAGTGCACTTTGGATCAGCACCGCTACCGCGAATTGAAGCGGGGCAGCCGGGGCTTGGTGCGGCGCTATCTGGAGAAGATGACCGGATTGGGCCGGGCGCAGATCACTCGCCTCATCACGATGTACCTGGAAGGGGAGACGTTGCAGCCGAAGCCGTATCCGCGGCGGCGTTTTCCGCAACGCTACACACGCGCCGATCATGGAACTGCTGGCTCGGTGGACGAGGCCCATCAAACCCTGACCAGGCCAGCGACACGGAAGCTTCTCGAGCGCGCCTACTACGAGTGTGGAGTCGCAGTATCGGTGTTTGGCGGAGCTGTCGGTGGCACAACTGTATCGGCGGCGGCAAAGCCACACCTATCGGCAACGACGGGTCGCTTATCAGCCGACCCGGCCGACGCCGGTGGCAATTGAGGAGCGGCGGCGGCCGCAACCGGGCAACCGCCCTGGCTACCTGCGGGTGGATACGGTGCATCAAGGAGATCGAGATGGAGTCAAAGGCATATACCACATCAACGCGGTGGACGAAGTCACGCAGTGGGAGGTGGTCGGCGCGACGCCCCAGATCAGCGAATCCTATCTGCTGCCGCTGTTGCAAGCCATGCTGGCAGCAGTTTCCGTTTCGTATCCGGGGCTTCCAGTCCGACAAGGGCGGCGAGTTTATTAATCACACGGTCGCCAAGCTGCTGGAAAAACTGCAGGAGTCGAGCAAACCAAATCGCGGCCGCGGCACTCCAACGACAATGGCCTGGCGGAGGCCAAGAACAGAGCCGTAGTGAGAAAGCACATGGGATACACCCATCGCGGCGCCGCAGGCAGCGGCGATCGAAGCCTTCTATCAGGAGTACTTCATGTTTCCTTTCCCGCGCCGCTCGGCGCACGCCGTTCAATCCTTGGGACACCCGTGCTCCGCGCTGTGTCGCTGGAGTGTTGGATTGCGCGTCGTTCTCCTCTGCCTGCCACCCTCCCTCCGTCGCTTCTGCCGAGGGTTGCCCCTCTTTGTTCGGCTGCTTCATCGGTACTACGTAGCAGTCCGACTCCTCTATTGCGTGCATGTCCGAATTGCGGCTCGACGGCTTCGCGGACCGGTCTATCATTTCGACAGACGCTCTGGAGATCTCCAGGTTCTCGTGCATGTTGTTTCTCGACGTGCCAGGATCTTCGATCACGCCGCGTCCCGCCCAGGCTCGCGATTCTGTCGCCTCGGACGGATGTTGCCTTCCGCTGAGCAAACAGTGTCGGCACGCCGTTCGTCAATTATTGGGGATCAATCGCCCGGCCCACCGATGCCTTTGTCTGGGCTTCGCCGTGCGCCTCACGACGCACCACGCAGGACTCGATGCCGGAATAGAGTTGCTGCTCCTTTTCCGTAGGGCTCTTTCATTCCCTACAACATGCCGGTTTACCGCGTCGCACTTGCTCTCCCGCAGAGCCCGCCACCGCTTCGCCGGATGTGATTATTCTGCTATGAAAGAGTATTGCCGGTCGAGGAATTTTCAGCGAACGGCGAAAAGTGGGTTATCTGATTGCCTCCGCCGAAGGGTCCACCGCAAGTTGTGTTGAGAACGCAAACTCGACGAGCCTGGGCCTCAGCGGCTCGCCGGAGCGGGCTTACGGCTGAACGTCAGCGGGATGTTGGCCTTCTGGGCGCAAGCTCAATTGCCGTCGACCAGCGGGTAATCGCAGGCGGGTGATCTTCTGCTTCTCGTCGTAGTCGTCAGCCGCTGTGCCAACCGGCCGAAAGCCAGTGAATAATAGCAGCGTTACCGGATATTCGGAGTCTATCGATAAATTCACCTTCTCCGGGCCATAGTCGGCCGCGAAGCTGACCGGCCGGTCGCTTTCGAGCACGGAAGTTCCCGCGCGCGCCAGCGAAGTCACCTCGCTGGCTGCCACAACGTGGCCTGCCGAACTCCACATTTGCGCGTTCGTCCGCCACTCTCCGTAATGAGCGGTGGGACTTGTCCGGTCCCGAAACAACACCAGGCCGGCACCGAGCCGAGCGCCGATGCAGCCCGGCCCAGCGATCTTGCGCGCCTCAGCCGCCATGGCCGTGGCGCGCTCCGGGCTCGAAGCGATCGAGAGGGTGATGAGGAACCGGGTTGCCCTTGTGCGCGCCGACTGGATGTGAATCACGCCCGGTTGGGCAGGTACTACTTTCGGAGGGAGCGGAGCAAAGGCCGTGTAAGGAAGATAGCCATTCTGTATGGCGGTGGTGGCGGCGTCCGGCGCGATTGTCTTCAAGGTCATTGCAGCCTTAACGCCACTATATAAGACAGCGTCTGGAGTCACTTGAATCTTGCCGCGATCGTTTACATGCAGTAACCAGTCGAAGATAGCCGGACTGCCGGCGGCTAAGTCATCATAGACGATCACGGTGTCCGGCTTCAGAAAAACGATTCGACGCGTGAACCGTTCCAGCCGACCCCGATAGACGGACGCCAGTTCACTTCCCACGGCATCAAAGGAATCACTCGCGATCGCGTCCGTAATGCGCGGGTAAGCGTTCAGAGCGACGAATTGGCGGGTGTCGGCCACTTCCTGACTCCCCGGATCGTCGTCGATCAGCACGGTATTGTGTCCGGCGGATTGAGAGAAATACGTCCGGTAGTAAGGATCCTTATAGTAATCCGCGTAACCGCCCTCGACCGCGAGGTTTTCGCCCAGAGCGCGCAACAGAAAGGCGCCCTGATCGCCGTGGTTGTGATTGAAATTCGGACCGGCGCGAAAAAGAAGAATGGCATCATCGAGTCCCCACCCCGTGCGGAACACGGCGTTACCCTTTTGATCGAATATACGGGAGACTGGATTCGACGGACGCTGCGGCGGGATGTTCTGGGGCGGAAAAAGGAAGTCCGTAATGGAACGGTGCTCGAATTGATCGTAGTACCAGTGCATCACCGGATCGGCCGTGTGTTGGATAACCGCGGCAATGCTATACCCGGTTGGAACGTGGCTGTCGCCCATGTCGAAACCCTCGCGAATCGGATTCGCCAATAGATAGAGAGGATAATAAAGTGAGTCTTTGACGAAGGTGCGCCGCCAATAGTCGATTCCGTCAACGCGAGCCAATGCCGAAAGCGCGAGAGTGGTGCTCTTCAGATCAAATTCCTGATAACTTACGCCTTCTCCATAGCTGCCGTCAGAAAGGTAGCTGGCCGCTAAATGATTCTCCAGCTTGATAAGCAGGCCTCCGAGGTAAGTGTTCAATTCGGGATCATCCCGGAAATCCATGACAGCCAGCGATGCCAGCACCCCTCCGCCCACCACGTGACCAATCCAGTTACTGGTGTCCGCCATCGCGCGGTTGTCGAGAACATACTCCTTGTAGGCCGGCTTGATTCCACGCTCGATGAGCGCATGCCTCACTAACTCCCGCTCAGAGCTAGACAACGTATCGTAGAGGATGTCGTACCCGAAAGCGGCATCGCCCGCCAGCTCGCCGGCCGGATAATAGGTGTATTGACCGTGCGCACCGAACCATGGCGGCGCCCAGGTGTCCCATCGCGCCAAGTCGAGCAGCGCGGATTTCGCGGCCTCGCGCGCTTTCTCGGACCCGTCCACGTACGCTTCGAGTGAGTTGAAGAGAACACGATTGCTGGCCCGATTGATAACATCGAAATACCCTGGCAGCGTGGGCAGCAGAAGGTGGGAATCAAGCATCTGGAAAATGCGTCGGCCGTTCGCGAGATCGTTCACCCCTCGCGCTCTTTTGGCCTGATCGATCAATCTGCGCCATACCATTCCCTGTTTCGGGTCCTGCGTTCGAGCGATCAGAGCAGACCTGTCTTGCGCGCTGAAATAGAGGCGCGGATGCGCGGATGAACGGGGCGGACGAACAATCAGGCGGACATTTGTTTCCATGGTCCGGCCATCCGCGGTTACCCCTTGCAGTTCGAGCCGCCACACTCCGGTAGGGTCGGTCGCCTGCACCAGGTACGCCGATTGATTCATCCAGGCTCCGCTCTGAAGAGTAAGCGTGGCGGCCTTCATTATGCGACCGTCCTGGTCTTTTAACGCAAAGCGAACTTTCGAAAGGTGCATTTGAGAGCTGGCCGCAATCGAGATGGTCTCGCCCGGCGCATAGGTGACTGAACTAATCAGCGCAGGGAAGGGGTTGATTGCGATAGAACGAGGCTCGAGCACCTCGAACCGGGTGGCCTTAGAAGCTTCAAGAGATACATCGTCGATCAGAAAATGGTACTCGGCGTCGACATTGGGACGATTCACATTAGCGGTGATGTACACTGCTTGCAGTCCAGTTCCGGGCGGAATATCCGCAAACTGCGCCGACGCTTTCCCCCAGCCATCGCGCGATTCGACCGTCAGAGTTTTCGTATAGCGATGGCCATCGCTTCCGGCGAGACCGATTTCGAGAATGGCCCCGGGCGTTACCGGTGTCAGCCGGTACGAGAACGCCATTGTTATGTCCCCAGTCGCGAGCATGTCCAACCGCTTAATGAAGCCGACGCGCATCAACCCGGTGCTTACGGGGCGATACACCCGCATCAGCGCGCGGCTGCCGGGCGCTGCATATTCGGTGGTGGGGGATAGAGATGGATCGTAGCCGATGTCTTGAACGGGCGGGTAGCTAGCCCATTGGCCCAAGCCGCCGTGGTCGAAGTCGCCATGCAGGGCCGCGGGGTGGGACACAACGGCGGGTCGCGCGGCCGCGAGAGATACGGAGAGTATTAGAAGAAGAAAGGGTCGCTTCATGTGACCACCGGCTGCGTGGTCTTATCTACCTTGTTGACCTTCAGATTGAGAGCGTGAAAACCCGCGCCGATAAGCCCCAAACACAAACCGGCGGCTATGTTGATAGTACGGCCCGCGCCGGGTGGAAGAGTTATCGCGGCGATAAGCAGCAGGAGGCCGACTCCCGCGGTGATCCAGCCAATGACCGGAAGCGGCGAAAAGGCGCCGCGACTCTGCTTTTCGCGCTCCTCAATTCCAACCGGTTTGTCCAAACGCCGGAAAAACGCCTCGCTCTTTGCGATATCCGCTGGGGTTCGCTTTTCCAGTAGGGTAGTGAGTACCATGGCGGCAATTGTCGCCCCGAAGTTCGCGAAGATGCTGATGGCCTCATAATCGTGAGCGAGCCAGTTCGGATCAATGCCGGGGCGTGTCTGCAAAACGAGTTGTTTATATAGAAACATCGTAAAGCCGCACGCGAATCCGGCGGCGATGCCCGCTGCCGCTCCGCGATGGGTGAGACGGCGGCTGAGGAGACCGGCCAACATCGGGATCAACATCGGCCCGACGAAAAGCGTAAACAGTTTGACCATCGTCTCGAACAGACCCGTCTTCGCCGTTCCCACCAGGAAAACGCCAATGGCAATTGTAACCGCGCCGGCGAACAGCGTTGCCGCGCGCCCGACAAGAACTAATCTCCGCTGAGTGGCATTGCGGTCCAGCAGCGTGTGGTAAATGTCCTCCGTGATGACGCTGGCCGTGACATTGAAGTCACCGCTCAGAGTCGACATGGTCGCTGAGAACATGGCAGCGATGATCAATCCCACCAGACCCGCGGGAAGAAAGTTCAGCGCCAGCGCCGCGTAGGTGTATTGAGGGCCGCCGGGTTGATCCGCCAATTGCGGCAACAGGTGGCGCGCGGCCATGGCTGGCAGAAGGAACAGCGGCGGCCCGGTCAGCTTCAGTACCGTCGCCAGCGCCCCCGCTTTTCTCGCCTCACGCTCATCGCGGACGCTGTAGAACTTCTGCGCGAATGCCCAGTTGCCGTTATAACTCAAGGCTATCAGCAGATAAAACGCGATCACGTAAAAGAGCGAGTACGGGCCACCCATTAGAGAAAAAAAACCCGCGGGCGCCTCATGCGAGAGCGTTCTCATTCCCGCCACGAAGCCGCCCATGTGCACAAAAACCAGCGGAAACAGCACCACGACGCCTAATGTCAGAATCACAAACTGAACGTAATCGGTGACAACCACGGCCCACAGGCCGCCCATGAAAGTATAAAGCGCCATGACGACGCCGCTGGCGATGACGCTCAGCTTCAAGTCATATCCCAAGCCAGCGGAGACGAAGATCCCGGTCGCATAAATTTTCAAGCCATCGTCGATCAGCTTCAGCGGGATGCCGGCCCAGGCCAGCACCTGCCGGATTTGCGGGCTGTAGCGGGCCTCCAGAAATTGCACCGGACTGATGATTCGCGCGCGGCGCCAACGGCCCGCGAGGAACACCGTCCCCAGCACCATGGCCACGGCGGAACTCCAGGTCAGCATGATCGCGACCAGACCGTAGCGGTAGGCCATCTCGCAATACGCCACGAAGGTGAAGGCGCTGAAGGCCGTGAGGTAAAAGGAGACTCCCGCCAGCCACCACGGAATATTGTTGCCCGCGGTGAACAGGTCGCGGACGTGCTTCATGCGGCGCCAGAAATACAACCCGATTCCGGCCAGCAGCGCGAAATATCCAATGATCACGATCTGATCGGCGGCGTGGAGATTGTGTTGCATTGCGGCGCGGACTACATGATAGGCACGGTATGGCCGGTTTCAAGCGACTGATGGATGGCCGACAAAATGGCGGTGACCTGGCGTCCATCCACTGCCCCCACTTGCGGCTTAAGGTCTTCGCGAATGGAGCGGACGAAATCGCTGAGGCAGGATGGAAAGGCGCCGCGCATAACGCCGAAAACCGGTGAGCTCAAGAACGACTTCGGATATTCGAACTTTTCCGGAGTGCTGAGCTCGATGCTTTCCCGCTTGCGGTCGAAATGCAAGTGGCCGCGCTCGCCCAGCACTTCGACGAAGGAATCCACCAAGGTCGGAAAGGTGTTCGGATAAATCCACGCCGATTCGAACGTGGCAATGGCGCCGTTCTCGAAACGCACTTGGGCCTGAATGACATCGTAGGTGTCGATGCCTCTGGCGCGAAGGACGCGTTTTACGCCCCAGGCTCGCGCCTCAATCGGTTCGCTGCCCAGGTACCAGCGCACCAGGTCGATATCGTGGCAGCTCAGAAACCACGCAGGCGTTGTTTGAGAGGCCCAGTTGATGTATTCGGTGGGCACATAGATCGTGTCATTCTTGCGAGCGAATGCCGCGAGCGGCTGTCCTATGGCCCCGCGCTCAATGGCAGCGCGGCCTTCATGGTAAGCGGAGAGCCAGCGGTGATTGAAGGCAACCTGCACTTTTGTTCCTGTATCGCGCGCCACCTGGACAAGCGCGTCCGCCTCGGCCACATTGGTCGTCATTGGCTTCTCGATCAGTACATGCTTGCCGGCCTCCATTGCGGCGCGCGCCGGCTCATAGTGTAAGCCGTCGGGTGTGGCGACGCAGACGGCGTCGACCTCGGCGAGGCGCAACATCTCACGCCAGTCCGCGCACGCGTGACGAATGCCGTACTTGGCGGCCATCGCGGCCGATTTCTCAGGCGTGCGCGAAGCGACAGCGACAACCTCGGCGTGCGGATGGCTCCCAAACACTCGGATATACTGCTCGCCCATGATGCCTAGGCCAACGATACCGATCCCGACCTTGGAATTCATGGCCTCGCTCGTGCTGTGTTCAACAATTGGAGGGAGGCGGCGCTGAGCACTGCCGCGGCCTCGGGCGCCAGCCGCGACGCAATTACTTCGTATCCGGCGGAGGCGCTGGCGTTGGCGGTATGAAGATATCCAATGTAGTCGTTAGCCAGACCGAGAAACATCGTGCGGGAAAAGGGCGAGCGGTCGCGGATATCCAATGCGATGGCGACGAAAACTTCTCCGGGGAATGAGAACAGCGCGGTTTGCCCAATCCGCACGCAAGTCAGTTCCACGGTGAGCGTTTTCGGCTCGGGCCGGTCCGCGTTCTCGTACAGAGATGAGTAGTGTTCCTCGATGAGGCTGAAGAGGCTGCGTTGGCGCGCGCGCAGCAACTCCTGATCATCAGTGATGTTCAGCAATGCCTGCTCCGCGGCTTCGCGCTCGGCCTTCATCTTCGCGAGCGGGGCGTAGCGCTTCAGCGGCAGTTCCACGTTGAGGCGCGCGACGGAAAGCTCCGGCTCTTCGCTGTCCAGGCCGGAAACCCCTTCCAGAACGCGATCGGCTAAGCGCAGTCCCAGCTCTTCGGCTTTTTCAAACGTTCGAAACGGAGCAATCACGCCGACGGCGCTCAAATCGCTCTTATGGCCGACGCTGATATCGCCTTCGGCGCCATTGAAAAAGAGCGCGGGAGCGCCGAGCGCCCGCTCCAACTTCCGGATGGTATAAAACGGGAAATCGCCGGAAATGGCCAGCGTGTTCGGACCCAGCACGGTAGTGTGGCAGGCAAAATTGACCGCGACCGCGGCCGGCGAGCCGTCCGGTTCCTCGATAAGGAGAACGCCCGCGTTGGGGTCCACGGGCCTGCCATCGTCAGTGCGCCGGTTCACGGCAATTCCTTCGACCGTGACGAATCCGGCGCGAACACGGCGAGGGCGGCAGGCAGTGCGCGCCTCCTCCACGCTGGACACGATCTCTTCCGACAGACGGTCGAGATAGCTGAGATCGATACGCTGCGCCGGATTGTAGAACGGGATGAAAGTCGCGGGACCACAGTGCGTGTGCGTGGCGGCCAACACTACGTTCCCGGCCGGGATGCCGGTTCGCTCTTCAATCCGCGCCCTTACCCGATCCGCGAACTGCCGTTCAACACCCAACAGCTCGACGCTGACCAGCGCGGCCTGCGTCTTTCCATCATCCAGCACGAGAGCGCGCGCGTGAAGATCGTCGTGCACGCTCTGCGCCGCTCCGTTGCGGGCGCCGAAGCCCACCATTTCGGACCCGATTTCGGGGGTTATGACGCGTACGCCAGTTCCAACGTCAAACGGCACGGACGGGAGTCCCCTTACTTTTTATCATTCTCTCAACCGATATCAGATTGAGCATCAGGAAGCGTGGCTGATGATAATTTTCGGCGCGCGTCATGTTCGGCGTCAGATGGACCTGACGATCGCCCATCACTTGCCACAACGGAGAGTGGATGGCGCGCATCGGAAATTTGTCCCGTGTGTATCTATCGATTTCCGAATAAAACGCGATGGCCCACGGATCGCCTGTCTGCTCAATCATCAGGATACCGCCGTTGAGCGCTTCCTGATGCGGAAAGAGCGTTTTATCCATGGTCCAATCATTGCTGTCGACATTCCTCAAATTGCGGAAAAGGCCTCCGTAGACGCGGTCCTTCGCCACCTCGCAATGGCGCCGGAACAGGTCCGCCGCGCGGTCGAACAGCGCCGTGTCCTTCACCCGCCGGGCTTCGTCCATCACCATCCAGAGCGTCTCGATGGCGTGTCCGGCGTATACCAATTGCTCGTACTCATTGGTCGGCCGCGACAGGTCGTGGTTTACGAGCTCGTTCAGGAGTTGGAAGCGTGGGTTGTAATGATGGTTCAGCAGCGCCTCCATGGCACGGCCGGAGATCCCTTGCAACTCTGCATCGGAACGCATGGCCAGCATTTGCGTGGTGGTTCGGATCAGCACCATCCAAACGCCTTCCACTCTGGCCCCAGGGAAGGGGGGCGCGTCCGGCCCGAGATACGTTTGACCTATGGAAGGATGATAATCCGGCCGGTCGTAGCGCCGGACGCACTTGAGGACAATCTCTTTGGCGTCGTCCCAATACTTGCGGTCGCCGGTGGCCTTTGAAAACTGGGCGAAACCTTCAGCGAGGAACATATCCGAATAGACTTCGGCGTCGGGAGGGCCTTCAGGCAGCCCTTCCCTCGTCAACGCCTTTGGCCAGAACTCGTCGGGCGCTTTGGGCCGGCTGCGCTCGACCAGCTTGACGGAGCGCGCGGCGATATCCAGGTACTTCTGCTCGCGTGAGAGGTTATTGTACAAAAACGAAAATACCCACGTGCCGCGGCCCTCGAACCAAGTCGTCTTCGCGGTGGATACTCGCTCCCCATTAGGGCGAACGTTACACATGAAGCCGCCGTATCGCGGATCGACGACATACTTTTCCATGAAAGGCAGAAAGTCCTGGAAAAGGTCGCTGTGAAGGCGGTCCCGCATTGCCGCTAGATCCAGCGGAATTCTCCGCGCCGGCGAGTGTTGCCGCGTCTGTTGCGCGGATGCAGTTGTGAGGGCGGTCGCGTCCACGAGCAAATTGCCGAAAGTGCGCCGGTTCACATCGTTAGTCCCATGCTACGGAACGCAATGCCGTCATGAGGAGTTTTTAGGATGGCGCACTGTGAATCCGTTGTCAAGATCTCCCAATTCGACACGCCCAATTCGGCCCCTTGACAGCGGCAAACGGCATGATATAAAGTCTCTCTCATTGGCGAATGAAGGGGGAGCAGTGTCCACAATCAAAGGATTTTCGTTGTTCACGGCCTTCGCGATGGCGCTTTCGATGTCGTGCGGCATGGGCCAAATCATTAGCAGTTCCATTGTCGGCCAGGTGACCGATGCCTCTGGCGCGGCTGTGCCGGATGTGCAGATCACGGTTGTCAACACGGGCACTGGAATCGAGGTCAAAACTACCGCCGATAGTTCGGGCGCTTATGAGGTCCCCAACTTGCAGCCTGGCGTGTACGACGTGACAGGCGTAAAAACCGGATTTGAAACCTTTCGCAGCAACGGCATTCAAGTGCTCGCCTCACAATCCGTGCGCGTCGATTTGCGGCTGTCGGTCGGCAATGTACAGCAGAGCGTTACCGTAACAGGCGAGACGCCACTGGTGCATACCGATAGCATCACGGTGGGAGGGACCGTCACCACCAAGCAGATGGCCGAATTGCCGTTCCCACAACAATCCATCGAGTATCTGATGGCCCTGGTTCCCGGCGCGCAAGTGAGCGGCCCCAGTCCTCAGACTGGAGGCGGCACCCATTGGGGCTCCTTTAACTTCACCATCAATGGAACTCAGGCGAACGATTTTGGAAACGGCGCAGGCGCCTATTCATACAGCACCGGCCTGCTCAGCCTCCCGCCCATTCAGTCCATGCAGGAGTTCAAGGTAGAGGCGTACAACACTAGCGCGGAGTACCGCCAGCTCGGCACCATTACGATGGTGACCAAGGCGGGCACGAACGCGTTTCACGGCGAGGCATACGAGTATGCGGAGAATAAAGCGCTGAACGCCAACACCTTTACGAATAACGCGAACGGATTGCCGCGAAGTCCCTTCGTGCGCAACCAATTCGGCGCGAATATCGGCGGACCGATCAAGAAGAATAAGGCGTTTTTCTTCTTCGACTACACCGGGTTCCGGAACCGCACCTACGGCACGCCCAATCTGACCCTTCCTTCCATGGCGATGCGAAGCGGCGATTTCTCCGCCCTGTGCGGCAGCTATAATGCGGCCGGTACATGCGCCGATCCAGCGGGGACGCAGCTCTATAATCCATTCACCGGCCAACCTTTCGCCAATAACAAGATTCCGCAGAGCATGATTGCGCCGCAGGCCCAAGCCTTATTGAAATATCTGCCTGCGCCTACGGCGCCCACCAATGCGGCCGGATTGCCCAATGGCGGTCTCAATTATTACGGGCAGGTTTCGGTGGCGCAAGATATGAACGCGGCCGACGTGCGTATCGATTATCAGATTTCGAGCAAGGACCAGCTCTACGGGGTGTATACGCGCAATGTCGGTTTCCCGTATGGGACTTACCTGGGCTATCCCTCCACATACGGGAATGCATCGAACTTTGGCTATAAGACGTTCGGCTACAGCCTAGTGGAGACCCACACTTTCAGTCCGCACACGCTGAATGATTTCCGGTTCGCCTGGTTCGATCATCCGAGCATCCGCAGTGGAATGAATCAGGATTTCGATCCGACCACTCTGTTCCCACAGTTGACGAAGAGTCCCAACCGCGGTCTTCCAACGATGAGCATCGCCGGTTACACTGGCATGTTCAGCGACTATGGGACAGGTTATTACGGGCATGGGGTGGACTTCGAATATAGCGACAATGTCACTTTTGTGCGCGGGCGCCATACGTTCAAGGTAGGCGGCCAAGCGACCACGTACAAGACCTACGGGCCTAACCCGAATGCCCCGCTGGGCACGTTTACATTCAATGGCCAGTGGACGGGCAATAAGGGTTGGCCGGGGCAGCCGTCCTCGCAGGGCAATGCCTTTGCGGATTTTCTGCTTGGAACGGCGAATCAATCCACAACTGGGCTGGCGGGGGTATTCGAGGCGGTTTACTCGGATTGGGACTGGGAATTTTACGCTCAGGATACCTGGCAGGCGACCCCCCGTCTGACGGTGTATTACGGCGTGCGGTATATGTACCAGACGCCTTGGAATTGGCAGGACGGCTATTCAACGTACTGGGATCCAAAGACCAACCAACTCGCGCTGCCCGAGGCCAGCAACACGCCTACGCTGCCGCCGGTCGGCGCATCCGCGGCACTGTTCGCAGCCTATCCGTTCACGACGACGCAGGCCTTGGGCATTCCGCAGAACTACATGATCGGAGACAAGAACAACTGGGCGCCGCGTCTTGGTTTCGCATGGCGTCCCTTCGACAACAACCGAACCGTGTTCCGGGCTGGGTACGGAGTCTACTACAATTTCAATCCCGCTTTCGCCGGTTCCCGCGACGACGTTTTGAATCCACCGTGGGTGGGCGGTTTGAGCGGCTTCGCGGCCTCGAACTATATAACCCAATTGCCCGGAAAGCCGACATCTCCGTTTCTCCCGGATATTACATTCGCGAATCCATTTCCCGCCAGTCTAGCGGCGGCGGGCGGAGCGGCGCCTCACCCTACGCTGTATTCGATGCAGCGGGATTTCAAGAACGGCGTAATCCAGCAATGGAACGGCACGCTGGAGCACCAGTTCGGACGCGACTGGGCCGCCCGCGCGACGTACGCGGGGAGCCAGGCCCATCATCTGCAATGGTTCTTCGGCGATATTAACGTGCCCGAAACCCAAACTCCCAATGTGCCCATACAGAACCAGCGGCCCTATCAACCATGGGCCGCCATCGACGCCACGCGCAGCGGCGCATCGCAGAACTTCGAACAACTACAATTAGAGGCCACCAAGCGCTTCTCGAAAGGATTCCTTTTGCAGGCGGAATACGCTTGGACGCGAAGCCTGGATGATGTGGAGTCCTCTGGTGGACCGCAGAACCCAAACTTCCCAGGTCTGGATTATGGCAACAGCAGCGGCATTCTGCGGCACCGGTTGGTGGTCGACTATGTGTGGGAATTGCCGTTCGGCCGGGGCAAACAGTGGGGCAGCGGCATAAACAGGGTGGCTGACGCGTTCCTGGGAGGCTGGCAGCTTTCCGGCATCACCACTTACCAAACCGGCGCTCCGTTCTCCGTGACTTTTGCGGTTCCGTCTAACATTGTCGGATGGTGGGGCGGCCGCGCCGACCACGTCTCCTCGGACGACTATGCCAAAGGGAGCGGCCATGACATCATCAGCGGCGTGTCGTGGTTCAATACCAGCGCATTTGCTGCGCCGCAGCCCTGGGCATGGGGCAATTCGGCGCGCAACCTGCTTTTCGGGCCCGGCAGTTGGGACTGGGATATGAGCGGGCAGAAAGTTTTCGCGGTGAGAGAGCGAGTCCGATTCGAGCTGCGCGGCGACTTCCTGGATGCGTTCAATCACTTCAATCTCAGCAACCCGAGCAATCAGATTGCGGACACTCGCGATGGTGGTCTGCCCATCGCGACGGCGGGCAAGATTTACGGTGGCACCGGCAGCCGCGTGATTCAGGTTGGGGCAAAGCTCATGTTCTGATAGCCTGTGCCTAAAATCACTTATGCGGACGCGCAAGCGGTGAGAGCGCTCACTGATGCTCCGCAAGCTGTGGAACAATTGAACGAGGATACGTTTTATGGCCGGGACCACCCGAACAGAATCGCGCGCCAAACGACACCACTATCTGCCCCAGTCCTACCTTGAAGCTTTTACCGGGCAAGACGGGCTGCTTTCCGTATTTGACCGTGAAGCCAAGAGCTTTCGTAGACAGCAGCCCAAGAATACGGCACTTCAGGGCAACTTCTATACGATCACAGATAATCACGGTCGGAAGTCCGATGCTATTGAGCGAATGTTCGCCGGACTGGAGAGTCAGGCCTGTACGGTCCTGAGAAGGCTTGACGCCCGCCAGACTGGATGGAGCGAACAGGAACGCGTTTCATTCGCGATTTACTTGGCTTACTTCTACACCCGGACGCCCGCATTCGATCAAGAGCAAACTGTCGTTGCAGATCATCTATACAGGGCTTGGATGAAAGCGAATCATCCATCCGCGGAAGTCACCCGCAAGTGGTTTCAGACATTCGCCGAAAAAACGGGCGAACCGGTGAGTGACGAAACCGTTGATGACTTCTTCAAAACGATCCAGAACGATACCTATGACCTTGAGGTGCCTCGTCAGCACAACATCCGGCTGATGATTGACGGCGCTCTGCACATTGCTGAGCTGTTGTTAACTCTGAACTGGACGTTTGTGCGTGCTCCGCAGGATATCCAGTTCATTACGTCGGACGCGCCCTTCGTTATTGCGCCCCCACCAGGCGAGAACGACTGGCGTGCGTATGGTGTCTTGACACCCGGCGCTGTGTCCACAATACCGCTGAGTCCAAACGTCTGCGTGGTGATGGAAGGTGAGGGCGGGCGGGACCGCTATGGACACGTGGGCAAGGATGCCGTCAGGCGTGTCAACGCGAACGTCGCGCAGAATAGCGATCGGTTCATCATTGCGCGTGACCAGCCGTATCTGGAGCGACTGGTGAAGCGCACCCGCGTTGACCAGTACCGCTGGACTTCACGATTCGAATTCAATGAATGAAAAGTTGGCGGAGACCTGCTGTTCCACGTAAAACGGACCCGGCCTACTGTGGACTAAGGTTAAGGTCCTGTCTGCCGTAACAACGCGCTTCAGGACCTGCGGTCACATCCCGCGAAAATAATGCCGCTCTTCACGCCACAGAATATTAGTCTGTCGTTCCAAGCCTGATTCCGCCGGAATCGATCATAAACCTCTTGCCTTGGGCTTTTGTGGCCTGCTTCGCGCCCGAGTCGTGCCAAGCCGCACGTCCGCGTTCGCTACGTGCAGCGGATAACGTTAAGTCGCAAAGGATTTACGCTTCAAGACAGCACAAGCGCATACAGAACAGGTTGAGTATTTTGCGGTGTCCGCAGGCCCTGTCATTCTGCGGAATCAGTCAGGCCCTTGTGCGCAAACTCGAACGCAACGGTGAGGGACCCCGGCGATGCTTTCTCAAAAGGGCCGCCGTTTATCCAATCGCAAAGCTTCGGCATTTCATGCGGGAGCGTTTAAACGCGCAATGAAGCGGGAACGGCAGGACTGGCGCAACACTCAGCCGGGCTTGTGGCAACTGTACGCCGCGGACGGCCATTGCCGAAGTCTACCGGAGAAGTGCGACGGATTTACGCGCTGGAGATGGAGCGTCTGGCGTTGCAAGGAATTCGGAGTTTATGACGATGCCGCGATGCGAGGATGCGCGCCGGTGAGCTCGTGCTGGAACGCCAGCGTGAACCAGCACCGTTCGCAGCGCCGTGTACAGCAGAAACACGGCTAAGAATTCTTTCGGACTTCGTTGACACATGCCCACCTCCCTTTGCGACAGGCGATTCGACCCTGCCAGATGTATTTTGCATACATGTTTTTCTGAGACGCCCGATCAGACTTGATCGTTTGATGTCAGCGTAAGCTTGAGCGGGAGCGCGCCCCCCCCCCCGCTCACTTGTTCGGTGTTTCGAACACCACGACCTCGTACTCGTCCAGCCGCAGCAGCGTTACTTCGTTATTGTGCACCGCCAGCGTTTGCGGGCGCATAAGCGTGTACGCCTTCGCGAACGGGCTCTCCAGCCTGATCTTCACGTTTGATAGCGGCACTATGCTACGAATCGGCCGAGTCATATCTCCCGTGAAGTTAACCAGGTGGACCAGCGTGCGGTTATTCCCCTGCGCTCTAACCACTACTTCCACCGACCCTGGAGCATTGAGAACCTGAACAGGAGAGAACGGCTGCGCGACATTGGCCACCAGGCGCAGAAGTTCCGGAAAATGGAAATTCTGAATGGTTGCGCCGAGTTCACCGGTAAATAGGACTGCCGAACCTTTGCCGAACGGGTGCACGATGAGAGCCGGGTCATCCGAAACCTCGGGCACCCCGTCGTAGGTGCCCGCCAATGCTTTCGTGTACCGCAGAAGCGTACTGGCACCGGCCGGTGCGACCTTCAGATACCATGCCGGCGAAGGAATGAATTCGCGCGTGATTCCCGCCAGTTCTGGCGCCTTCCCCACCGGCTTCATGAAATCGAAACGCCGCGGGCCGTTGATCTTGCCGGTATCGTTTGCGCCGAACAGTTCGGATAAGGCAAAGTTCGTGCGCCGGATTCCGGTTTCGTCGTAAGCCGAGGTCTCAAACGAGGCCAGCACCCTGCCGCCCCGCCGAACGTATTCGCGGATGCGCGCCGCCGCGGCATCACTCATGCACGCCACGTTGGGCAGCACCAGCAGCGGCCAGCGGTCCAGCGATTCACGCTCGATCGTCGTGTCGTCGACAACATCGAAAGGCACGTGCGCGCGCAGCAGCGCATCCGTCATTCCCGAAAACTCGGCATCCAGATTGCCGACCTTGCCCGGCGGCAGATTGTACGCGTCCATCAACTGCGCTCCCGTGCCCGAATAGAAGTTGGCCGTTGCGTCCGACCAGACCACCGCGACGCGAGCTTGGGAGCGAGTATCCATATAGTACTTGCCCGCGCGCGCCAGGTAACGGTTCATTTCGCTCAGCGCCTCCATCTCGGGCTGGCCAAGTTCAAAAGGCGTGATGCCAAACCACACGCTCGCCGCGTTGGCGATACTGTCGGCGTAAAGGAGCCGGAGTTCCGGGGCGGGCAGAACTGAGAAAGTCCACGGCTTGTGGGCGGCCGCGGAGAAGATGACGCGCGGTTTTCCGCCGGCTTGCGTCTCCAGCAAGCGCGCGGTGAGTCCTGGTTTCCACATCGGCATTCGCGTTAAATCGCCGTAAATGAAGCCTCCCTCGCTGCCGAGCAGATCCTGCTCGGGGACAAGCACGCGGTTCAGCCGCGCCGTGGCCCAGTTGCCACCGCGTGCGCCGCTGTTCATGTAGAATGCGATCCGCGGGTTAATCGATTTGATCACCTGCCGCGAGTCGTGCAGGAAATCCGCCAAGCTGGCGGCTTGAAAGTCGATCAGTTGCTTGAATGCCTGCCCACGCCGCTCTTTTTTGGACGGCAAATCCTTGCCGTATATGCGGCGAAACTTTTCGCGGCACCAGTGGCAGTAACAGGTGTCCGGAAAATAAATCGGGCCGTCATAGAAAACCCCATCGATATCATATGCCGCCAGGTCGCGCAGCACCTGGAAGCACCACTTGCGCCACGGACTGTTAACGCAGAAGCTCGCGCCGGTGTTGTAAACCCCGTCCAAGGGTTTACCGTTCTCGCGTACCTGCCGCCAGTCCGGATGCGACTCGGCGAAGGGCATGCTATACCAGTGCACGTCGAAGTAAATGAAAACGCGGATGCCGCGTTTTTTCGCCTCCGGCAAATAGGCTCGCAAATAGTCGGGATTAATCCGGCCCGCTACTTTGGACTTGACATAGAAGTGCTGATCGTCCAATCCCGCCGCCATGCCCATGACTTCGAGGTGTTCGGCGTTGAATCCTAGCGCGGCTTTGCGGGCCGCCACTTGGGCGGGGTCGTTGGAATCGATTTGGTTCAGACTGGTGGTGAGGTCGATAATGCGCAACGGCTCACGCTCCCACCAGGGGCGCTGCGCATACAAGATTGCGGCAAACAGCCAGGCAATGGCCGTGATTCGCACCATTGGGTAATTATATTTCAGGACGGCGCAGTTGGTTCTCTTTCCTTGTGTCTTTGCAAATCATCTGGCGTAAAACTTTGCGCTATTTGGCCTACAAGCCTCTGGCGGGCTGCCGCGTTTTCAAATGTACCGTGATCGCCTGCCGGCTTCGACCGTTGCTTACCGGCCATTGTCAAGACTTGACACGGTTTCGAATACGGGCCATAATCGACCAATCCGTTGCTAGGATTCGCTCGCGTATGGTGGAGAAGCATAGGAACCCAATCGGCGCAACACTTTCTTTACGTGTTTCAGCCGCCGTCCGCGCGACAGCACGGTTACCAATTTACGGACACAAATTACCAACGCAACCGCCGCTCACTTCGTCCCGCGGCCGTGGACGACGGAAACGTGCGCAGGAGGCAATCCGCCTTGGTTGAAACTTGATGCGAGAGGCTGAGTTGAAATAGCATTTCAGTCCATCCCAAAAGAGCCGGCGCCCCGGCCCGGTCGAAAGGAGAACAATGTCGCGTTTGGCCTTGTCTGGGGGGAAGCCGCTTCGGACGAAGCCCTTTCCCCGCTGGCCTGAGTTCGGCGGCCCCGAAAAGACGGCGCTGATCGAGGTGCTCGAAAGCGGAGTGTGGGGCGGATACAACCCCAAAGTAGACGAATTCGAAAAGGCATTCGCCGCGTTCCAAGGCGCTTCGCACGGAGTCTCCGCTTCGAACGGCACGGTCACTTTGGAAGGCGCGCTGCTCGCGGCCGGTATTGGACCGGGCGACGAGGTGATAGTCCCTCCGATCACGTTCGTGGCGACGGCGACGGCAGTGCTTCGCAGCGGGGCAGTGCCGGTCTTTGCCGATATCGGGCCTCACTATAATCTCGATCCAGCGCGCATTTGCGAGGCATTGTCGCAACGCACCAAAGCCATCATCCCGGTTCACTTCGGAGGCCATCCCGCCGACATGGACGCCATCGGCGCGCTGGCGCGCCAGCACGGTTTGGCGGCGATTGAGGACGCCGCGCATGCCCACGGCTCTTCATGGAACGGACAACACGTCGGAACCTTTGGGGATATCGCGTCCTTCAGTTTCCAGCAATCGAAGAGTCTCACCGCCGGAGAAGGTGGCATTCTCATCGGCAATAACGCCGAGCTGTTAGGCCGCGCTCGCTCGTTCTTCAACCAGGGCAGGGTTCCCGGACACGGCTGGTACGAGCACATCCATTTGGGGACGAATCAGCGCATGACGGGGTGGCAGGCCGCGGTCTTGCTGGCGCAACTGGAGCGCTTGCCGGGCCAGCTCCAGCGCAGGGCCCAAAACGCGGCTTACTTGAACGCGCGTTTGGCGGAACTCGATTTTGTGGACGTCGAGCATCCCGATGAGCGAGTCACCTGCCATAGCTATTATCTGTATACAATCCGGCTCCGGCAGGAGGCGCTGGACGGGGTCGACCTGGGGACGTTCACCAAAGCCCTGGAGGCCGAAGGCATTCCCGGCGCCGGCTATTATCCATATCCGCTGCAGCAGAACGAACTCTTCCACAAACACGCCTACCGCGCCACGGAGTGCCCGCAGGCTTGGGCGGCCTGCCGTGATACATTCTGGATTTCGCATGAAATCCTGCTGGCCGGTCCCAATGATATCGAGGACTTCGCAGCCGCCTTGGAAAAGGTTGCCGCCGGCGTCGGGGAGCTCGCCGGCGCGAGATAATTACCGTGCTCCACAAGGAATTCGATATTAGCGATCTTCCGCAGGCCGCGGATGAACCCAATTTGCTGGACCAGATGGCGAGGGCGAGCGGGATCCCCGCGGTACGGTAAACGGACGCGCGGCCGGCTGCATGCTGGGCCTGCGCGACCGTTTTCGGCGAAACCCTAAAGTTTGGGCGCATCCAGGGCGCCGCGGTGCTTTACCTCGATATCGTCGAGAGCCGGCCTCCCATCCGCGTCACCGGTTCGCTGGCCTGCTCGATCCTATCCACGCTACCTCGATCGGGAAGGCGATTGCAGCCGTGATGGCGGCAGCGCCGACGGCCGGTGGTGGGGAATTGGCGAGCGCTAACGTCCTCGATCATTCGCGATGCCGACGAATTTGAAGCCGATTTGGAAAAGGTGAGAAAAGCGGATACGCAATGGACGACGAAGAAAGCATGGATGGCGGGCGCTGCATCGATGGCGGCGCTGCATCGGCGTTCCCAGTCTGCACGGCGGACGGCCGAATTGCGCGCTTGGGCATCTCAAACGCGGCCACGGATCACCAAGAACCGACCTATAGAGATGTCGAACACCTTGAAAGAGGCGAGCGGCGAAAGCGGCGAGAGGCCGCGTTTCCGAGCAACTGCGGCTCTGGGGGATTGACGTATGGTTTGTTTCGAAAGTCTTTTCATATTGCTTTCTTGCCGCAGCGCTTCAGGCGCAGCAAGCCACTGGAACCATCGTCGGAACCGTGCTCGCAGGCGTGCCGGCGCCCGGGGTCCAGCTGGCGATCACGGGAATTGCCATTCATCTGGAAGTCGGAGTCACACGCAATACTTGTAAGTGGCGGCCAACTCCGCTCAGCTCCAGACTGAAAACACGGTAGCGCGGGAAACGATCAACCGCAAGCCACCGCGGGTCTACAGCTGAACGGCCGCTTCTTCGCCCAGCTCGCCGAGTTAGTCCGGGCGCTACCCCGCCGTGAACAGCACATGGGGAACGGTCCGGAGCAACGAACTACGTATCTTTTTTGGAGACCTCTGGACCCGCCCGCAGCCAATATTTCTGGCACGCATTCTTCGGTTCAACACAGCAAACGGTTGGGCCGATTTCAAAATAGAAATCGATATCTCGATTGAGCATAGGGCATGCACAGTCTTTCTCAAACCGAGCGCGTCGGGAATGGAGCGCGCATTACCTCTGGGGAGAACCGCTCAGCCGAGTATGGCGCTTTCACCGATTGCGACCGTGACTGGAATATCGTAAGTCGCCGGTTCGAAGATGTTGAGCGAGTTCCACCTCGTTTACGATCTGCTGTCGACGCAATTTGAGGTTGCCGGGAAACAGGTTTGCGATTGTCGAAGGTCGTTGGTCCGAAGAGAACACCGCTTGGCGATTTGCTTCCAACCGCGGCGGTAGAAGGCTCCGTGCCAATGGCGCGGTTAGCGCCTGAAATCGGCCATTATTGGGCCCATGGCGCCAACGAACCCACGAGCAACTTTTGACGGATGGAATATCGCCGGTGGCGAAACCAGTGGCTGTGGGAACGGGTGGAGCGGAGCCCACCGACGGGCTGGCGCGGCGATCAGCTTCGCTTCGGTTTTGGGCGCGCCCCGTTTCGAGAGTCCGGCCGGTACGCCGCGGCGGGAGGCCGAGCCGGGAGTCTTGAGGCGGCTTGAGCTAACGTTGTTCCGATACGGATTTTTCGGCCAGTTCGCCCACGATGGGCAGCTTGAAGTTGTCGTCGTGACTCACCTTGACCATCATGAAGATCCAGGTTCCAAAGATGACAAGTTTCAGCAGGCCGGAGACGGCGAAGTGTGGGAAATGCGGGCCCGTCCAGAAGAAGCCGAAGGCGAAAAACGGGGCAAGCACCAGATCGACGACGAGCCATGCCACGAAAAGATAGAGGCCTTGAAAGGCGTGGAAGCGGACCGTGTGGTGATAGCGGAAGCGCGCGGCGGCGAGTACGACGATAGCG
Source organism: Bryobacterales bacterium (assembly GCA_963795935.1). GTDB lineage: Bacteria > Acidobacteriota > Terriglobia > Bryobacterales > Bryobacteraceae > JAICMB01. Next base: position 201,404 of record CAWCJO010000002.1, read on the forward strand.
GCGATCCAGCCCACGAACGGGATGTAGCAGAGCAGCGCCGCGGTCCGAGGCGTGATGCCGTTCATGTAATCCGCGGCGGCGCCGGCATGAACGGGCTGGCGGCCACCGCAGAAGGCGCAAAAAACGTCTCGATCGCCGACGGATTTTCCGCATTGACAGCAGTACGGCATCGGTTAGTCTCTATTTTTACTTACGTTAGAGTGAAGGCGTGAGTTCCCTGCGAAAAATCGGGGTCTACGAGATTCTCGACAAGCTGGGCGAAGGCGGCATGGGCGAGGTGTGGCGCGCCAGGGACGCGCGGCTGAACCGTACCGTGGCGCTGAAAACGTTGCCCGCCGAGTTGGGGGGCGACGCCAACCGGCGGGCGCGCTTGGAGCAGGAAGCGCGCGCTCTGGCGGCGTTGAATCATCCCAATATTGTCGCCGTGTACGACGCCGGGCAGGATAACGGGCAGTCCTACATGGTCTCGGAACTAGTCGATGGGGAGTCTCTGCGGAGCATTCTGCAGCGCGGGCGCATGCCGCCGCGAAAAGCGCTGGAGGCGGCCATCCAAATTGCGGACGCGCTGGCGGCGGCGCACTCCGCCGGCATCGTGCATCGCGATCTCAAGCCCGAGAACGTCATGCTCACCCGCGATGCCCGCGTGAAGGTGCTGGACTTCGGTCTGGCGAAGCAAACGTTGCCGGGGGCCGGGGAAAATACGGCCACACTGGCGCTTTCGCAGCCGGGCATGGTGATGGGAACGGTGGGCTACATGTCGCCGGAGCAGGTGCGGGGCGAGGCTCTGGACTACCGCTCCGACATTTTCAGCTTCGGCTGCGTTCTCTACGAAATGCTCGCGGGGAGGCGCGCTTTCGAGGGCCCTTCCACCGTGGAAACCATGCACGCGATTCTGCACGACGATCCGCCGGAGCCGGACCCGAACCAGGCGCCGATGGGGCCCGCTATTGCTTCAATCGTGCGGCGATGCCTGGAGAAGAGCGCGGCGCAGCGCTTTCAGTCCGCCGCCGATCTCGCGTTCGCGTTGCGCGCCGTCGCGACGGACAGCTCCTCCGGCGTGCAGCGGGCCCTGCAAGCGCCGGGCACCGGGCGCGGGAGACGGTTATGGCTCGCGGCGGCATGCGGCGCACTGGCGTTGTTTGCAGCGGGGTTTATTCTGCGCGGCATTGCGGCGCGGCGCGAGCCTCCCAGCTTTCAAAAGGTCACGTTCCGGCAGGGCCTGGTCTCGAACGCGCGCTTCACGTCCGGCGGCCGCAACATCGTTTACAGCGCCAGTTGGGATGGCGGACCCATGCGGGCGTACTTGGCCACACCGGGCACGCCCGAGGGCCGCGATCTGGGGATCCCGGACGGCAGCATCGCGCTGGCAGTTTCATCGGGAGATGAGATCGCCTACGCCATGGGTCCCTTTGCGCCGAATGGAGCGGGAACCCTGGGGCGCGCTTCCATCTCGGGGGGACAAATGCGGCCGTGGCTGGATGGCGTTCTCATGGCGGACTGGTCCCCGGATGGATCCACAATGGCGGTGTTGCTGTCGCGCGGCGGCAAATATCGTCTGGAATATCCCATCGGCCACGTGTTGCTGGACAACCTGCAATATCGGCCTCAGGCCATCCGGGTTTCACCCGACGGCGCGCTGGTCGCCTATGCGCATTACCACCACAACAACGTGATCGCGATCAGCGTGGTGGATCGCGCCGGCAAGATGCGGTTATTGGGCGATGCTTCCGGTGAAACCAACGACGTCGTCGATCCCGTGATCACTTGGACGCCGGACGGCAGGGAAATCTGGTTCCGTTCTTTCGACAGCAAGGAATGGGGCACGATTTATGCCATGGACCTGAAAGGCCATCGCCGTGTTGTGACGCGATTGCCTGGCCACATCGTTGTTTACGACATGGCGCGCGATGGACGAGTACTCCTGCGCACCGATACGCGCCAGGTCGGCATTCTGGGAGCGGCGCCTGGCGAAAACGCCGAGCGCGATCTGTCCTGCCTCGACCAGAGCTTTTTGAGCGGCATATCGGACGACGGGAGCATCCTGGTTGCGACCATCATCGGCGAAGGCGGCGGCCCCAAGGGCAGCATTTACATGCGGCGCACCGACGGCTCACAGCCGATTCGCTTGGGCGACGGTACGGCCTTCGCGCTATCGCCCGACGGCAAGTGGGTTTCGGGATACTATTCCATTGACGCGAACACGCGGCGCTATGTGCTGCTGCCCACCGGCGCGGGCGAGGAGCGCGACGTCAGCATTCCCCAGCTTCACGGTATCAATATTGTTTACGGTTGGTCCCGCGACGATGAGAGTTGGTTCGGGCACGGGCGTGTTCCGGGTCACGGCATGCGGAATTATCTGTGGGATTCCAGAACGCGGACGCTGCACCCGATCGGGCCGGAAGGAGTTGCGGACGACCTGCCGGCGGTTTCGCCCGACCGGCAACAGGTCCTCGATGTGGGGCCGGACGGGCGCTGGTGGATCTACCCGGTGGACGGCGGCAATGGGCGCGCGCTGGAGCAGCTTGGCGAACACGACCGCGCGGTCGGCTGGCGCCAGGATAGCCGATCCGTGTATTTCATCAAGCACCACGATGTGAACCGGATGATGGCGATCTCGATTTTGGACGTTGCGAGCGGCAAGATCACGCCTTGGAAAGAGATTCGGCCGGCGCGCCCCGTGGATGAGGCTTTCAACCCGGTCATCACGCCGGACGGGCGGGCCTATGCGTATAACTTTCGCGTGAAGACTTCGGAGTTGTACGTTGCGTCGGGGATGCGGTGAAGCGGACGAGCCTTATCGCGAGCGTCTGGGGCTCGGCGCGAGGGTACCCTGTTGCGTCCAGCGATCAACTGAACACAAACGCATCTTGACTGGCCAAATGCGCCGCATCGAATCGAAGGAATGCAATCGGATCGACGATCTCCAGATCCGCGCATTGTTGCCGGACAGATAACAGGCCGCGTGCAAATCTCGCGCAACTTTGCGGAGTCACGAAGAACGAAGTTCGAAGGCACAAGTTCCTGGCGAAGCCATGGCCCGGCTGAGTGAAGTTGTATTGAGGTCCCTGGGGCTAGAATGGACATTCTGAAGATGCGCCATTCCAGGCGTCAAGACGCCGGTCCCGCGGCCACATCTCCGACTGGGGCCAGCCAAAATGGATCAGGTCGCCGCATTGCTGCGCTCGCATTTCCGGAGAAGGCGCAGTCCGGTTTCCTGAAACTGCGCCGGACTCCCGGCTCGGGTCTGGGTCAAGCTGCTGGACTATGTTGAGACGCTGGATCCGGCGGAGCGCGATTCCCTACTGGACGCGTTCTCGTTGCTATTCGGCGCGCACAGTTTTTTCCGCCCTCGCTGGTGCCTGAGCGCTACGAAGGGATTCGTAATGCTTCCGCCGTAGCCGCTTACTACGCGGTCATGCGTCTGCCCGCTTCACCCATGGGCCTGGCACACCGGTGTGCGCATGAGAAAGGCGATGCTGGCTGCGATGAGCGTAAAGACGATGGCGAACGACCGTGCGACGCTCGACTTCACGCCCCGCGACGACATGCCGCGCGAGCTGGCGCCCGATCCGGATCATTAGACGCCGGCAAAGGCGCCTTTGCTGCGAAAGTTGATCGATAAAGCTTTTGAAGGAAGCTTTCGCGGCGGATAAGCGCCAACTCCACGGCGGCGAAATTCTATACAGCGGCTCGCTCGAGAGCCCGGAGCTGGCGGTTCGTCCATAACGCGAACGCGTGGGACCGGAAATCCCGCTTGCCGCGACCTGCTCTCTGGACCCGGCGAAAACATCGTAAGAGTGTCCGGGGCGCGTTCAGCTCGCGCTGGAGAATGGGCGCTCACGTACTCTTGCCAATTCCGCCCGGCGGCGGGGCACGGCGCACAAAGGAATAGCGGCCGCCGCGGAGCGAAGCCTTCAGCAACGGCGAGAACCTTTCGCGCCGCCGTGCGTTATATTCGCAACATCGGCAATGCAACGGCCGCCCCGCACCCGCAAACTGGGCCTGCTAGGGCTCGCCGCCGCGACCTACTTCATGGTCTCGGGCGGACCCTACGGCCTGGAGGAACTGGTCCAGGATTGCGGTTATCCCGTGGCCATCACGGTCCTGCTCGCGATCCCGCTGGTATGGAGCCTGCCCACGGCGCTGATGGTGGGCGAGCTTGCAGCCGCCATTCCCGCCGAGGGCGGATTTTACGTCTGGGTGCGGCGCGCGCTGGGACCCTTCTGGGGCTTTCAGGAAGCCTGGCTCTCGCTGGCCTCGAGCGTCTTCGACATGGCCGCTTATCCCGCGGTTTTCGTCCTCTCGCTCGGACGCATCTGGCCCCCCGCGATTCACGGATCCAATGGTGTGTCTGATCGCGGCCGCGGTGATGCTGACGTGCCTGCTGTGGAATCTCTTCGGGGCCGGAGCGGTGGGCGAAGGCTCCATCCTGTTCGGCGTTGCGATCTTGAGTCCGTTTGTGGTGATAACGGCCTTCGCCCTATTTCGCCACCCTGCGCTGCACGGCCTTGCGGGCTCCAATAAAAAGCCCGGCGCATCCGGACCTGCTCGCCGGCATCATCGTCGCGATGTGGAATTACATGGGTTGGGACAACGCTTCGACCATCGCCGAGGAAGTCGATGACCCGCAGCGCATGTACCCGCGCGTGATGATCCTGGCGCTGCTGGCGATCGCCGCATCCTATTTGATTCCCGTCGCCGCTGTGTGGCGCACCCATCTGCCCGCGAGTTATTGGTCCACGGGAAGTTGGGCGGGCATCGCTTCGCAGCTGGCCGGACCGTGGATCGCGCTCGCGCTCGTGGTCGGCGCGATCGTGAGCACGTTCGGCTCGCTGAATTCGCTTACGATGTCGTACTCCCGCGTACCGTTGGCGATGGCGGAAGACGGTTACGCTCCCCGCGATCTTTACGCGCCGTTTATCGAATGCGGCGCCGTGGGTCTCCATCGTGGCGTGCGGCATGGCGTGGATGGCGGCGCTGGAGTTGAGCTTCGACCGCCTGCTCATGCTCGACATTCTGCTGTACGGCGCCAGCCTCGTGCTGGAGTTCGTGGCGCTCGTCGTCCTGCGGGTGCGCGAGCCCATCTCGCCCGGCCCTTCACTGTTCCCGGCGGCATGGCCGGCGCGGTACTTGCGGGCGTGGGCCCGGCGGCGCTGCTGATTGTTGCTTTGATAAGGAACCGCCACGAGCAGATGGGTCCCATCAGCGCGCTGACCGTCGGCCTGGCGCTTATGGCCGCCGGCGTCCCACTCTATTTCGCCGCGGCCGCGCTGTGGAGACAGCGGCGGCCGTCAGCGTGGCCCATATCGAGGGCGCGCCTCGTCTTTGAGAACCCGCGTTGAAAAAACAATCCAGCGCATCACGAAGCGTCGGAGACCAGATAATAGCGGCGGTGCGGGTCCTGCGGCCCGCTACCGATTTCCGCCATCAGGCCGCGCTCGATCAGCGACGCAAGGCGCGTTCGGGCAGCGCGTGGAGACAGTCCGATTCGCTTGGCGATCTGGGATGTTGAAAGTCCGCTCCCGGAATTTGCGGCCAGTGCGCCCAGGATCGCCCGGTCCCTTTTGTCTGTCGCCGGCGCGTGGCGGCGTATGGCGGAGAGCGTCACTCTGAAATGCGTCCCGATTTCTTCGAAACGTGGAGCGTCCAATCCGCGATCCTGGCAAGCGGCGGTCATGCGTTGGATCCCGCTGCCCCAATGCTCGATCAATCCGAGTTCCTGAAAGACTCGGCCGATGACGCGGTTGCGGAGCTTGGAAATGCCTTTTTGGATGTCTTCAATGGTAAGGCCAAAGGGGAGCAGGCCGGGATTTTCAACCTCCAGCCGGTCGTCGAATAGCGCGACGCGGATGGGAGCGCCGCGTTGAGCGTAATCGGCGTGAACAATCGCATTCATGATCGTTTCGCGCACGGCGACGATTGGAAACGTCCAAAGATCGGTTCGCCGCACGGTTCCGATGACCGCTTCGCGAGTCATGTGTTTCCGCAAAAACGCAATCGCTTCCGCGGCAGCTCCTGGAAGATACGTGCGTACTTCGGTGGAATCCAGTATGCGGCGGCGGTCGCTGCCCGCGAACCGTCCGGCCTGGACCCACGCATCCGGGAAATGGTTCAGCCTTGCGGCGCCGAATAGAAGCAGTCCACCGATGGTCGGCACGATGCGGCCCTGGTAGGCGGCCGTCAGCTTGAGACTCTGTAAGCCGTGGGGCGTCAGTTTCCGGATATGCTTGAAGTACTCGGAAGCAGCTGGGAAGTCAATCGCTTCCGAGTTCAGATCCGGCAGCGGTTGTTCATCGAACGAGGAAGATCTGGTTGTAGCGCCGCATCTCCTCGATCAGGAATGAGTCGGCCCGCCGGTTCGTCTGAACCAACGCGGACAAAAACGCCCTCCGCCGGACCCAAACGATTGAGATGGTGCGGCCGGTTGGGGCTCGGATAAATTTCCACCGCGAGTACTTGAGTCTTGCGCCACGGCATCACCTCCATGGAGGGAACCAGCTTGGGCGAGATGCTGTCCGCGATCATGCTGGCGAGGCGCTCTTCTTCCGCCAGTACGTCACGGACGCCTTTTACCCTCTTGGTTCCGTCCTCGACTCCCAGCAACACGACGCCGCCCGACGTATTCGCGAACGCCACGATGGCTTTCAGAACGCCTTCGGGGGAGGAAAGATCCCGCTTGAACTCCAGCGTCTTGCCTTCGTGCCGGCTGAAAAGGGTCAGCAGATCCATACTCTGCATTTTACTCGGAAGCGGCGGCGCGAGTCAGGCTTCCGAGTAAAGCGCGTAGCCGGGCGCGTCCCGCGGTACTGCCCAGCCGGCGGGTGAAGGGCCGCCATCGTCCCCCGGCTCCCGCCGCCCATTTCGGATCGCCCCACCGCTGTCCGCGCTAAAATTCGGATGCATGCGGCATTGCGCTCTGTTGGCCCTTTTCGCGCTCGCGCTCGGCGGCTGCTCCTCTTCCCCATCGGCGAAGCCGGCGCCGGCGACGCGTTTCCAGCCGTCCGCGCGCGTCTCGCCCAGTTCCAATCCGGTAGCGAAGTACATCGAAATCACCGGATTTCGCATTACCGAAAAAGGCCCCGGCAAGCTGCTGGTCAGGTTCGCGGTGGTGAACCACTCCGACGCCGATATCGGCAATCTCGTCATGACCGTGAATCTCAGGGCCACTACATCGAAGCCCGGGGATGCGCCGCTCGCAAGTTTCAACGCGCGCGTGGAAGGCCTCGGTCCCGAAGATCTCAAGGAAGTATCGGCCGAGGTGCCGACCAAGCTGCGCGTCTATGAGTTGCCGGATTGGCAATTTATTCAGCCGGACTTCCAAATCGTCGAACCGAAATGACGAAACCGCTCCGCGTTCTGCCGATTTGCCTTGCACTGATTCCCATGCTCGCTACAGCCGACCCCATTCCCGATCTCGCCGAGTTGAAACAGATGACTGCGCGGTTCGCGCCCACCGAACTCCGCGTCGACACGTCCGCCCTGTCGCCGGGCGACCGGAAAGCCCTCGCAAAGCTGATCGGCGCCGCCCGCATCATCGATGCCATTTTCATGGACCAGCTGTGGAGCGGCGATGCCGCGCTCTACAACAAGCTGAAGCGCGATGCCACTCCCCTTGGAAAGGCCAGGCTGCATTATTTCTGGATCAACAAAGGCCCCTGGTCCGACCTTGACGGCCATGCCGCCTTCCTGCCCGGCGTGCCCGAGCGTAAACCGCCCGGTGCCAACTTTTATCCCGAGGACATGACGCGCGAAGAGTTCGAAAGCTGGCTGCCAACGCTGTCGCAAGAAGATCGCGGGCGCGCCATCGGCTTCTTCACCGTCATTCGCCGCGACGCTAACCGCCGGCTCTCCATCGTTCCCTACAACGTCGAGTATCGCGCCGATCTCGCCCGCGCCGCGCGCGATCTCGAGGACGCCGCCGCGCTGACCGGCAACCCGACGTTGAAGGATTTCCTGGTGAAGCGGGCGGCCGCGTTCCTCTCCAACGATTATTTCGACAGCGACCTCGCCTGGATGGACCTCGATGCCCCGCTCGACATCACCATCGGCCCGTATGAAACCTACAACGACGAGATGTTCGGATATAAAGCCGCTTTCGAGGCCTATGTCAACATTCGCGACGATCGGCAGACCGCCAACCTGCGCTTCTTCGCCGATCACTTGCAGGACATCGAGAACAATCTCCCGATCGATCCCAAGTATCGCAATCCGAAACTCGGCGGGCAGGCGCCCATCCGCGTGGTCAATGAGGTCTTCGCGGCCGGCGACGGCAATCATGGCGTTCAAACCGCCGCTTACAACCTCCCCAACGATGAACGCGTGATCACGCAAAAGGGCAGCAAGAGGGTCATGTTGAAGAACGTCCAGGACGCTAAATTCCGCACCACGCTGCTGCCCATTTCCAAGCGCGTATTGACGCCCGCCGGACAGGCGCAAGTGAGCTTCGACGCCTTCTTCACGCACATCCTGGCGCACGAGCTGAGCCATGGCATCGGACCGCACCAGATCGAGGTGAACGGCCGCGCGACGTCGCCGCGCAAGGAAATGAAGGACCTCTATAGCGCCATCGAAGAGGCGAAGGCCGATGTGACGGGCCTGTTCATGCTGCAATTCCTGATCGATCGCGCACTGCTGCCGGACGCGACGTTCAACGAAACAGAGTTGTACACCACGTTTCTGGCCTCGGCGTTTCGCACGCTGCGCTTCGGAGTGAAGGAGGCGCACGGCAAAGGCATGGCCATGCAGGTGAACTATCTGATGGACAAAGGCGCGTTCCAGGCCAACCCGGACGGAACGTTCGCGGTCGATATGAGCAAAGTGAAGACGGCCGTTCGCGACCTCGACCACGACCTGCTCACGCTGGAGGCAACCGGGGACTATGCAGGAGCGAAACGCATGCTCGACCAGCTCGGCGTCATCCGTCCCGTTTTACAGAAGGCATTGGACGGCCTCAGCGGCATTCCGGTCGATATCGAGCCGCTCTTCGTTACGGCGGACGCCATGGCGGCGCCCTAGCAGCTACTTCTTGTGAAAGACTTTCTGCCGAATGTCCGGCCAGAATTCCGGCAGTAAATTGCCCAGCGCGGCGGAAATCAAACTCGTTTCCACCCGCGCGCCAAACTCCGGCGCATTCACGCTGCGGCTGGGATAATAGGCGTTCGACAATGCAATTCCCATGCTCATGCCGACGATACCCGAGTAGTTGAACGTATTGCCGCCGGAATCCTTACGCGTAATGACGATGCGGCTCATGGCGTAGGCCACGCGATTCCAGAAGCGGTATTCCGGACCGCGGCGGAAATAGCGCGGGTCTTCATGTAACACGCTGGCCAGCAAAAAATCGCCGAAAAAGTTCTGCGTGGCGATGTCGGCGTAGGCGGCGCCGAAGCGGTCGGCGTAGGCGCCCCCGCCGGTTCCATACTGCGGATCGTCCTTGTCCGCCTGCGAAAGCCCGGCACCCAGCGCCGCTCCCGCAAACGTTGCCGGGTCCACCGTCTCGCGCACGAAGAGCTTGAATTTCTGCTTGACGCTCAGTGGACGGTAGGGCGCATTCGGATCGTCAACGGTCTGAAAATTGGGCAGAACGCCCAGAATTCGATTATTATTGAACTCCGGCTGCGCGGGCGCAGTCGCGGTCTGGCTCGCCGGCGCCGTCGATTGCCCATACAGCGCGCCCGCCAACAACATGGCCGGCAGCGGCAAGTAGGCCGCTTTTCGCCTGCTCGGGAACAGCATTTGTATCGTATTAATGACGGCAGCCCACCCGTCCCGCGTTACCCTCCTAAGGTCCTGTCCACTACAATAAAGGTTCAATGCGGCGTTTCCTTTCGAAGGCGGCTCCACGCTTCGAGCGCGTTCTGCTGGTCGAAAGCGGGTCGCGCGAGCTGTTCGAGCAACTGCTGCCCACGCTCTATGGCTCCCATCCGGACATGCGAGCCGACCTGGTGACCTGCTACGCCGGGCTGCCTCAGGCTTTTCTTCCGGACCGCGGCCGTTCGTACAGCATCCACGATTACCGCGATGCCGAAGGACGCAAGCGATTATGCGCGGAGCTGGCGGCAAACGCATATAACGTCATCGCGATCCTCTGCTCGGCCGAGCCCATCATGACCAAATGGAAATGGATGCTGGCCGCGCGCGTGCCCGCCAAGCTTCTCATCGTGAATGAGAACGGCGACTATTTCTGGTTCGACCGCGGGCATCTCGGAATCGCCTGCCATTTCGTCCTCTTTCGGGCGGGCCTTTCCGGCGGCGACGCGGTGAAAACGCTGGGCCGCGTTGCCGTCTTTCCTTTTGCTCTGGCGTATCTGGTTTTGTTCGCCGCCGCGGTCCATGCACGGAGGATACTGAGAACGTTATGAAAGCCGTATACGTCGAGCGAACCGGCGGTCCCGAGGCGCTGCAATACGCGGAAATCCCGCAACCGCGGCCGGGTCCCGGTCAGGCGCTGGTGAAAATCGCGGCCAGCGGAGTCAATTTCATCGACATCTATTTCCGCCAAGGCCTGTATAAGGCCGACCCTCCCATCGTGCTCGGCAGCGAGGGCGCGGGCACGGTGGAATCGGTGGGGCCGGACGTCGCCGAAGTTCAACCCGGCGATCGCGTGGCCTACGCGATGGAGCGCGGCTCCTACGCCGAATACGCCGCCGTGCCCGCTTGGCGGCTCGTGAAAATTCCCGCCGCGCTCGATTTCACAACTGCGGCGGCCGCCATGCTTCAGGGCATGACGGCGCATTACCTGACGCACTCGACCTATCCGCTGAAAGCCGGCGACCGCTGCCTGGTTCACGCGGCGGCCGGCGGCGTCGGCCTTTTGTTGGTTCAGATGGCCAAGATGCTCGGCGCGCATGTCATCGGCACGGCTGGAACCGAGGACAAGGCGCGGCTGGCGCGCGATGCGGGCGCCGATGAAACGATCGTCTATACGAAGGAAAACTTCGTTGACAAAGCCAAGGGCATGCACGTCGTCTACGACGGCGTGGGCAAAGCCACGTTCCTGCCCAGCCTCGATTGCCTGCGTCCGCGCGGCATGATGGTCTCGTTCGGAAACGCCAGCGGGGCCGTGCCCGAAATCGCGCCGCTGATTTTGAGCCAGAAAGGCTCGCTCTACCTGACCCGCCCCTCGCTCGTCAATTATGCGGCGGAACGCGCGGAGCTGCAATGGCGCGCCGGCGACGTGCTGAACTGGATTGCCGCGGGCAAATTGAAAATTCACGTTTTCAAGACATACAAACTGTCGGAAGCGGCGCGCGCGCAGACGGATCTGGAGAGCAGGAAGACGACCGGGAAACTGGTGCTGGTTCCGTGAGCAAGGCCGCGGACCTGCTAGACCCTCAACTCAAAATCGACGCGCTTCTCGTATCCTGGCTGCCCAATGTGCGTTATTTAACGGGCTTCACGGGCAGCAACGGCATGGTCCTGATCACGCCCGATGCGACGACATTGTTCACCGACCCGCGCTATGGCATACAGGCTTCCGAAGAGAGCAGCGCCCGCGTGGTGGTTGCGAAAGGACCGCTGCTGCGCGCCGTTTCCCAGGCGCTCCGGCGCAAGGGCCTCAAACGGATCGGATTCGAAAAGTCTTATCTGTCGTTTGAAAGCTGGCTGGCGCTGAAAGATTCGCTTCCCCTCGGAGCGGGTTTGAAACCCACCGCAAAAATAATAGAAAAAAGGCGCATGATCAAGTCGGGCGAGGAGATTGCGCTGATTCGCGCCTCGGTTCGCACGAATTCCGATGCGTTCGAAAGCACGGTGAAAAAGATCCGGCCGGGCATGACGGAGCTGGATCTCGCGGCCGAGCTCGATTACCAGATGCGCCGCCGCGGCGCCGAGCAGCCCGCCTTTGAAACCATCGTGGCGGCCGGCGCGCGCACGGCCCTGCCCCATGCGCGGCCCACCAAACAGGCCTTTCGGGATCGTGAATTAGTATTGATAGATATGGGAGCGGCCCAGAACGGCTACGCCAGCGATATGACGCGCATCGTGTTCCTGGGCGAACCCGAACCGAAGATCCGCAAGATCTATCAGGCGGTGCTGGAAGCGCAGTTGGCGGCCATCGCGGCAGTGCGCCACGGCGTAACGGCCGGAAGCGTGGATCGGGCGGCGCGTCGAAGTCTCGCGGCGAACGGTCTTGAAAAGGAGTTCGTACACTCCACCGGACATGGCCTGGGTCTTGAAATTCACGAGGCCCCGCGCCTCGGCAGGAAGGAAAAAACGCCGCTCGCGGCCGGCATGGCCATCACCATCGAGCCCGGCGTCTATGTGAAAGGACTCGGCGGGGTGCGCATCGAAGATACGGTGCTGGTAACGGAAAATGGGTGTGAAGTGTTGACGCCCACACCCAAGGAGCTGATGATTCGCTAGATGTCGAACGAGATATCGAACGAGGATATAAAGGACTTCGTGCGGCTGGCAGTAGAGAGCGGCGTCGCCGAGATCGAAGTCCAGCGCGGCGACAATCGAGTCAGAATACGGCGCACGCCGGACGCGCACGCGCCGGTGCTGCACCTGCAACCAGCGGTAGTGCCGGCCGCGGAGGTCCAAATCGCTGCCGCGCCACAGCAGCAGGCAACAGGAGTTTCACCAATGCCCGCAGCGCCTCCCTCCAACGATTACATCGTCAAATCCCCGATCGTCGGCACCTACTACGATCAGGCCAACCCCTCGGCGCCGCCCTTTGTCCGCGTGGGCGACGCCGTCGAACCCGGACAGGTGTTATGCATTATTGAATCCATGAAGCTGATGAACGAGATCGAATCCGAAGTAGCCGGCGTCGTTGTCAACAAGTTGATGGAGAGCGGCCGCCCCGTCGAATACGGCGAGGCGCTGTTCACCATCCGCCCGCGTTGAAGGCGCCGCCGCCGATATGTTCCGCAAAATTCTGATCGCAAACCGCGGCGAAATCGCGATACGCGTCATCTGCGCCTGCAAGGACCTGGGCATTCGCACCGTCGCCGTCTATTCCGAAGCCGACCGCCACGGGCTGCACGTGCGTTTCGCCGATGAAGCCATCTGCATCGGCCCGGCGAAGAGCTCGCGCAGCTATCTCGACATTCCAGCCGTCATCAGCGCCGCCGAAATTACCAATGTCGACGCCGTGCATCCCGGCTACGGCTTTCTGAGCGAAAACGCCGATTTCGCGGAAGTGTGCGAAACATCGGGCCTCACCTTTATCGGTCCCAAGCCGGACGTAATCCGCGCCATGGGGCTGAAGCAGCACGCCCGCCGCGCCATGAGCGAATGCGGCATTCCGATCCTGCCCGGCTCGAAGGGCGTTTTGCGCACCGGCGAGGAGGCTGTCGCCGAAGCCGCCGCCGCCGGCTATCCGGTGATGCTGAAGGCCTCGGCGGGCGGGGGCGGCCGCGGCATGCGCGTGGTCCGCAACGACGCGGAGCTTCCCAACCTCTTCGCCCAAGCGCAGCAGGAGGCGCAGGCCGCCTTCTCGAATCCCGATCTGTACGTCGAGAAGCTGATCGAAGCGCCGCGCCACATCGAGTTCCAGGTGCTCGGGGACCAGCACGGGCACATCGAGATTTTGGGCGAGCGCGAGTGCTCCATTCAGCGGCGCCATCAAAAGCTGCTCGAGGAGGCGCCCTCGCCCGTCGTCACGCCGGAGCTGCGGGAACGCATCTCCAACGGCCTGCGCGAGGCCATGCGGCACGCCGGCTATACCAACGCCGGCACCGTCGAGTTCCTGATGGACGAGGAGGGCAAGCTCTATTTCATCGAGGTGAACGCGCGCGTGCAGGTGGAGCATCCCGTGACGGAGTGCGTCACCGGCGTCGATATTGTCAAAAGCCAGATCCTGATCGCCGCCGGATACCGCCTCGACGAGATCCTGAGCGCGCCCCTCGCCGTGCGCGGCCATGCCATCGAATGCCGCATCAACGCCGAGAATCCCGACGACGTTCGCGCCCTCGCCGGGCCGCATTACCGGGTTGAAACTTGCCCGGCGGCATCGGCGTGCGCGTGGACACCGCCGCCTACACCGATGGCGTGATCCCGCCCTATTACGACTCCCTCCTCGCGAAACTGATTGCTTACGGAGCCGACCGCGCCGAAGCCATCGTGCGAATGCGGCGCGCGCTGGAGATGTTTGTCGTCGAGGGGATCTATACGACGATCCCGCTGCACCAGCGCATTCTGATGAACGAGGATTTCATCGCCGGGCGGCTCGATACCAATTTCCTGACGCGCATGAATGGAGCCAAGAGCAGCTCGGCGTAAAACGGGACCACCTTACCAGGAAGAGCGCCCCTCCGGCGGCACCGCCCTTATCGATTGGCGATGTGGGCGGCGCCGGAAAGCCTGCTTCCCGCGTCTTGGCGCGGCCGGGATCGATGGCGAGGACTTAGTTCATGAGCGCGTGTGCTTGGCCGACAACTCCAGGATGATGTTGTACCGGTCGCCGCGCATGACGCTCTGCACGAATTCGAACGGCTTGCCGCCGGCCAGGCGCGTGACGCGCTCCACCCAGAAAACGGGCGAGCCGGGAGCGATGCCCAGCAGATGGGCCGCCGCTGCTTCCGCGGCTACGGCGCGATAGGTTTCGCGCGCACTCGCCGGTTCCAGGCCGTACTGCGCCCGCAGCACCTCATAGAGCGAGACGCCTTCAAGGTTTTTCCCGGCCAGTTCGGGCGCCAGCGCCACCGGCAGGTGGGCCGTTTGGATTCCCATCGGCTCGCCGTCAGCCAGGCGTAGGCGCTTCAGGATAAACACCGGCTCGCTGGCCCGAAGTTCCAGCGCCTCCGTCACGCGCGGGCTGGCGGGGGTCACGGTCCGCTCGATCACGCGGGACGCGGCGGTCAGTCCATGGCGGCGCATCTCCTCGCTGAAGCTCGTCAGATCGCGCGGCCCCTGGTCGAGCTTGGGTTTCGACACGAATGTGCCCCGGCCCTGTTCGCGGCGCACATAACCCAGATCCGCCAGTTTCTGTAATGCCTGCCGTACGGTGATCTTGCTGACGCCAAACCGCAGCGCAAGCTGGCTCTCGTTAGGAAGCTGCTGGCCGGATTGCCATTGGCCGTTATCGATCGCTTCGGCCAGGACGCAGCGAATCTGATGATACAGGGCAATCGGAAGATCCTTGTTGAGCGGAGCTGTTGACATCAATATATTATGAGTACATAATCATCTGATGAATCGCAACCGGTGTGGGCCTTTGACGGCCCGAAGAAAGGGCCGGCGCCGGTTGCAAATCGCAGCGGATCGCAGTTTTTGCCACCAAGCGGACAACGATATCGCATAGGACAAGAGGCCACTCGGGAAGGAAGGGTTGCGCTGGGTACCCGGCAACCGCTGCAGGGCCAAAACGGCCGCGGCGGACGTCCTATCCCGGGATAAGGGTTGTAGCTTGAGGGAGGTAAGAGTATAAGACGATCCGTCATTGCAGCCGCAATTCTGGCCGGAGCCTTCATCCTCTTTGGCCGCGCCCAAAACGGAACGCCTTCGGCCGCGGAGCGAAGAGTGCCGCGTTTGTCCCAACCGCCCGACCTCATGATCTCGGTCTGGTATAACGGCGGAAAGGCGCGCGCGCCGATGCTTTCCCCGCTTACGGCGAACTCCAGAGCGGAATGGCGGCGCGATCTCCAGCAGATCAAATCGCTCGGCTTCAACACCGTGCGCGGGTGGGTGGATTGGTCGCACAACGAGCCGCAAGAGGGCCAATACAATTTCGATAATCTCCGCATGCTCTTCGAACTCGCCCGCGAGGCGGGACTGCGGGTTTTCATCCAGATGTACTCGGGATGGGATGGCTTCGGATTCGCGCCGGACTGGGCGCATATCAAGTACCCGGATGCCTTTGAGAACGAAAACGGGATCAACGCCGTCGCGGCGCCGCCCTCCACGTCTTTTTATTCCGACCACAAGGGTATGCAAAAGTCGATCCTGGCATTTATGACCGAGGCGGCCAAGGTTGCCGTCTCGTATCCCAACTTCTACGGCTGGGATTTGTGGAGCGAACCGCGCGCCATGCGGCTGGTCGGGCCGGAAACACGGGTGCGCTATCGCCAATGGCTGAAAAACAAATATAAGACCCTCGACGCGCTGAATCTGGAGTGGTATGAAAATTACCCCAGTTGGGACGCCATATATCCCCAGCGCACCGGCGGGATCGGCACTTATGCGATGGACATGGACTGGCACGATTTCATTGCCCAGAAAGGAGCCGAGGACATGGCCACGCAATATAGCGTGATTCGCCAGATTGATAAGACGCACCTGATCACGTCTCATGCCTCGCCGCCCTCGGTCTTCGGTGGGGGTCTGGATGATTTCCTGGAGGCGGGATCGCTGGATTACTACGGTTTGTCGGTCTATCCCCGCTATGTCGGCGAGCCGAACTTATGGCGCATGATCATGGGCGCCGACTTCTCCCGCTCCGCCAACAGGAAGAACGGCGGATTTTATGCGGGCGAATTTCAAGGCGGTTTTTCCACCAACTCCATGTCGGTCGGCGATCCGGTCACTCCGGACGATCAACGCACTTGGATATGGTCGCTAATTGCCGCAGGCGCCAGAGGCATTAATATTTATGCCTACTACGTGATGTCCTCGGGCGTTGAGTCGGGCGGCTTCGGACTTATCGGCTTGGACGGCAAGGTGACGGAGCGGGCCAAGGGGCTGGGACAGATTGCGCGTTTCGCCGAGGAGAACAAGGCGCTGTTCGCAAAGTCCAGTCCGGCGGAGGCGCGGATAGCCCTGGTTTATAATCCTTCGGCGCAATACGTCGGCGGTGCGCGCGGCACTCCCGCCACAACCCCCACCGCGGGCGCCGGACGGGGACAAGGCGGCGCGTATTATCAGGCCTCGCTGACCGGCTATTACCGGGTATTTGCCGAGAACAATATTCCGGTGGACTTCATTCACCGTCAAGAGGTGGAAACCACCGATCTGTCACGGTACAAGCTGATTATTATTCCCTGTCCGGTCGTCCTCACGCGCGAGGCCGCGGCCGGTTTGAAGAGGTATGTGGAGCAGGGCGGGTCCCTGGTCTCGGAGGCGCGGCTCGCCTGGAATAGCGAACATGCTTATACCGCCTCCGTGATTCCCGGCATGGGGCTGAGCGAAGTATTTGGCATTCGGGAAACCAAGGTCTTGACGAGAAGCCAAGTCCGGATAATCGTGGATGACAATTCCAATCCGGCGCTGGCGAAGCTGAACAGGGGCGACGACCTGCGGGGCGCCCAATTCGCCGAGTCCCTCGAGCTTTTGCCCGGCAGGGGCGCCAAAGCGCTGGCGCATCTGGATGACAATACGCCGTGCGTTACGGCTGCGGCTTACGGCAAGGGCCAGACCTTATTCATCGGCTCTTTCCTAGGACTCGCCAATCAACCTGAGTATCACAACGACAGCCAGTTCATACTCGGCCTGCTCGATTGGGCCAAGGTCACCCGTCCTTTTAAGACCTCGCAGGACGGTCTCGATCCGGAGACGCCGGTAGAGGTGCGTTTGCAGAAGAATCCCGAGGGCGATCTTCTGTTTGCCATCAATCATGGAAAAACGGGCAAGACACTGACAGTGAATCTGGACGTCGAAACTCCGGGGGAGTTTGCCGTGAACGAGATCCTCAACGGACGCAGGGAGCGGCACAGGGCCGGCGGCAATACGTTGACGTTCAGCAGCGAGATTCCGGCAAAGCAAGTCGAGATCTGGGACATCCGGCGGGCAAGGTAGTCCGCCCTAACCCGGCCATCGTGGGAGTGAAACACATGCGTATTCGAACGATTGCCTTTCTTGGGGCCATACTGCTCGTATCTTCGAACATGTTTGGCCAGACTGTTTCCAGCAACCTGGTTGGAATCGTGACCGATCCGGCCAACGCCGTCATACCCGGCGCCGCCGTCCAGTTGACCTCCGATGCAACGGGTGAAATACGGAACGCCTCGTCCAATGAACTCGGCCTTTTCCGGTTCGTGGACTTGCAGGCGGGAAGTTACACCACCTTCATTTTGACGGAATCCGGAGCGGGAACGCCCACCATGGGATAACCGCGCCCGGCGATCCGGCCGCTCTCTTCGATACACATTCCGGCCTCTTTCTGGCCGATGGCGCTGGAATCCCAAAAAGGCTTGCCGGCGTGTTGGTGTTGGTTAAATTGTGTTCTGTAAATTGACGACGCTAGTCTTGCGATGAAACCCTGGCAGGAATGGGTTCTGGAACGGTCGGGTCTGAGGCGCGCGAAGAAAACGATAATCTGACCAGGCTGAATGACAGCAAGCCTATAAAAGGGGTCTTTTGGGCGGGGAGACACTATATTGCGTAAAAGGGTCACTGTTCTCCTGCCTTTGCGGCCAGCCGGGAGTAATATATGCTCATGCGTCAAACAGGCGCAGAAAGGGATGAGCAGAACAGCCACGACGAACACAGAAAGTAACGGCAAAGCCACCGCCATTGAACTACGGGCGCGCGCGTAGCGCCCCAGAAGGCCTCCTCGAAGAAGGTCCTCTCGGCGCGACCGCGCCGAAGTTCCTTCCTAAAAGGGTCAGCTTGCGATAGCGATGACCTCGGTGGCTGGATCTGCGAATGGTCGAGATCCAGCCTGGCTGACATTTCGGGTACAACCCCGGCGCGGCCCGCCGATTAGCAATTATGGACCGGGGAAGCAAGCTCTTTGTGAGCGATCTGGTCCACGATCAGGTCCACTGTGTTGGCGCATTGTACTTGCCGTTGGTTCGCTCACTGCCATCCGGCGTAGGTCAAAGAAAATGTCCCGATCGGGAACACTCCATTAGCAGGATGATCGTTTTCGAGAAACCACCCGGGACCCGAGTGGTTGGAGTGGCATTATCACTTTAAACCAGACAGCGGCAGATGGCCGGCGTGTTCCGCGAGTCCGGACTGGCGGCAACAGACGGGCTTGCGGGAGCTGCGAATTTTGACTATCATTCCCGGATGATCCGTCAAGAAAGGAAACCCAGGCGCTTATCGGTTCCACCACAGGCTGAGGCAAGAGGCCGGGTCAGGCGTCCAACGGTCGGCCGCTCGCTTGTGTTCCTATCGGTGATGATGGCATTTGCCGTGATACCCACTCTCGCTATCCTTGAGTATCACTGGGCCGCGTCTCTTGGCGAAGCGCATCGTAAGCGGATGCAGGCGGATCTCGAGCGTATCCTCGGCGGCGTTCGGACCGATCTCGAAAGTGAAATTTGGAAAATATGCGAAAGTCTTGAGCCGGAGGCGCCGATGCAACTTGCGGCGGAATCGAATAAGTATGCCGCCCAATTCGCATCCTGGCGCCAAAATACGCGGCATTCGGATTTGGTGACAAACATTTACGTTTTCAAGGCCGGCAAGCCTCAAGAGTCCGTTTTTGCGCGATGGAACGACGGCGCCGGGCAATTCGAGGTTACTCCCTACTTAGGACAACTTAGATCATTGCCGCCATACCTCCGAGCCGGTTCGATAGCGAGTGTGAGCCGAAAGGAATTGCGGGGGCCTCCGGCAGTTTGGGCCCTTGATGGCAGAAAGCCAGGAGTCGTGTATCTTATAACCGCTTCGCTACCTTCTAGAGGCAAGGCTTACCTGATTATCGAGTTAAATCCAGACGTGTTGCAGAAGGCCGTCCTTCCCGAAATTCTGTCATGGCACGTGAAGCGCGGCGCAGAGGCCGAATACAGGCTGGCGCTCCTGAGTGCCCGTCATCCAGGAACACCGCTTTACAGATCCGAGTCGGGGCTGTCGAGCAAATCGTTTGCGGCCGGCGATGAGAAGCTGGCCTTATTCGAACCTTGTACCGGCCTACCGCGCGTTTCGGACATGCCCTTTTCTTCCCCTGAAGGGCCCGATTGCTGGGAGCTTGCCGGCAGCCGCAGGAAAGGCTCGTTAGCAGCCGTGGAGGAGAGAATGCGGCTCATATACCTGGGCGTAAACTTTGGTATCTTGCTCGCACTCGCCTCAGCGGTGGGAGCGATCGTCGTCTATACTTTGAAGGCTCACAATCTTCTGCGGCATCAGATGGAGTTTGTCGCCAACGTATCGCATGACCTGCGGACGCCGCTTTCGGTCATTGGTTCAGCTGCCGACAATCTGGCCGAGGGAGTAGTGCGCTCGGATCATAGCGTCAGGGAGTATGGGTCGTTAATTCGAAGCGAATGCCGGAGGCTGTCGGACATGGTGGAGAAGACACTCCGGTTCGCGGCGGGGAAAGCTGACTACCGGACTCGAAACGTTCAATTCTTGAAGGTGGGGGACGTTATAGAGGACATCCTGCGGGACGAGGCGGCAATCATTGATGCAAGCGGCTTCGACATTGAAAAGCGCATTGATCCGGGTTTGCCTATGGTCCGCGTGGACTCCCGCGCGCTATCCGAATGTCTGTTGAACTTCATCAGCAATGCGCTGAAGTATGGAGGAGAAGAACGCTGGCTTGGCATTCACGCGCGGCCGGTGGAAACGGGACGCGGCACGGGAGTGCAGATCACGGTACAGGATCGAGGTCCAGGTATTCCCGTCGACGAATTACCATACATTTTCGAGCCTTTTTACCGGGGACGCAACGCCCGCGCGGCTCAGGCCGGCGGAACGGGGCTGGGATTGAGCCTCGCTCAAGAGGCGGCGAACAGCATGGGCGCCAGGATTACCGTCGAAAGCGCTCCTGGACAGGGCAGCGCCTTTACGGTGCATGTTCCAGCGGCATACATGAACAGCTCGACTGTACCCGTCGAAGCGCTTGTGGAATCCTGAGAGCGTGGAGAGAACTGTCCTGCTCGTGGAAGATGAACCGGGACTGCGCATGACGCTAAGCCATCGGATGCGCGACGAAGGCTACGACATCGAAACGGCCGTGAATGGAATCGAGGGATTTGAGAAGGCAAAAGCCAATTCTTTCGACCTGATCATTCTAGACGTGATGTTACCGCGCAAGAACGGATTCGATGTGTGCAGGGATTTGCGCAAGGAAGGGGTTAACACACCCATTCTAATGCTGACGGCGCGGAGCGAAACGTTCAATAAGGTTGTAGGACTGAAGATTGGAGCCGACGACTATCTGGCCAAACCCTTTGACACGGCCGAACTCCTGGCCCGCATGGAGGCATTACTTAGACGGCCGGGGCTCCGGGACTCCGCCATTTATCAGTTCGGGTCCATCCGCTTCGATGGGAGGCGTACGGAAGTACGCAGAGACGGCAAACAACTCCTGCTCTCCGCCCGAGAGTTCCAACTGTTGCGATATTTCATCGAGCATCGCGGTGAGACGTTGCCCCGAGAGGAGCTTCTCAAGGAGGTCTGGGGATACGAATCCGCTCCTTCAACGCGAACCGTGGACGTGCATGTGGCGTGGCTGAGGCAGAAGCTTGAGGCAGATCCGAAACAACCCAAGTGGATCGTCACAATGCACGGGCTGGGTTACCGTTTCGCGGGTTGATGTTAAATCCGTGTAAAGCGAATTTTACACCCTATTGACGTCTTCCGGGCCGCAAAACCTTCCCGCCGCGGTGTTTTCCGTTTAGAATTGACTCTACGCCGAGATGCAGCGTTGTTCTCATCTTTGCGGGAGGAGGTTGGAATGCGGCTGGGAATACATGCTTTAGCGGCAGCGTCGCTCCTTTTGGGGGCGGCTCAAATCGCCTTCGGCCAAGCGGCGACTGGCAACATCATTGGACACGTGACGGATTCCTCGGGAGCGGCCATCGCGGGCGCCGATGTGACCGCAACAAATCCAGAGAAGGGCCTGACGTTCCGTACCACCACCGACGCGGAGGGCATGTTCAGGTTCTACTATCTTGCTCCGGCAACGTACACGCTCACCTTCGCGCATGCTGGTTTTGCATCGGCCGTGCGCCCGGGCATCCTCCTGCAGTCGAACGAAACGCCATCCGTCGACGCGCAGTTGTCGATCGGCAACGTGCTCCAAAAGATCGAGGTCACGGCGGCGACGCCTTTACTTGAAACGGCGACCTCAACAACAGGGTCGGTCTTGGCGGGTCACGAAATGAACCAATTGCCGATCATGCAGCGCTACACGTGGATGACGATGTATCTGATGCCCGGCGTGACCAGCATGAATGGATTCCACATCGACGGGCAGCGGGACCGGGGCATCGGCTATACCATGGATGGCATTTCCGGAACCGACCCCGGCATAGGCGGAGTGGCCACGAACACGATCATGTCCACCACTCAGAACGCCATTCAGGAGGTAAAGCTGTCGTCGACCGTTCTGCCGGCCGAATACGGTCACAGCGCGGGCGGGATGCTGAGCGCTACCTACAGATCGGGAACCAATGACCTTCACTTCGAGGGCGAAGATCGATACGTCAACAACGACATGCTGCACCGCGCGTATTTCAATCTTGGCAATGCGCCATTCAGCTATCACGAGCTTGCTGGTCTGGTTACGGGTCCCGTATTCCTGCCCAAAGTGTACAACGGCAGGAACAAAACATTTTTTCTTTTCGGATGGTCGATGCATCATGAGAAGTATAATCAGTCGACATTCGCCTCCGTACCGACTCTCGACGAGTTAAATGGCAATTTTTCCTTTGCCGGACTGGGGTATCCGATTTATGATCCAGCTACTGCGCATCAGGTGAACGGACAGTGGGTCAGCAGCCCCTTCGCGGGAAATGTCATACCCAAGAGCCGCTTCGATCCCGCCGTAGTAAAGTTCCTGAGCTACAACCCCTGGGATGCGCCCAACAATGAGGCAGGCTCGGGGATTCTGACGGCCACTGGTCCGCAGCAAAACTACGGCGCGACAAGCAGCTACTATTCCTACCGGACGCGCTACGACGCCAAGGTCGATCACTATTTCAGCGATAAGAATCGGGTTTTTGGCAGGTATTCACAAGTACTAAACCGTGCAGTGGGAGATCAAATCGGTCTCAACTGGAGGCTACTTGACGGCACGTCGGTTTTGACGCCAAGCGACCAGGAAAACTCGGTTATTTCCGACACTTACGTATTCAGTCCAACGCTGATTAACGAGGCACGAATCGGCTTTAACCGCCGAAGGCAATCCCGTACTCCGCCTGGCCTTGACGCCGACTGGGCGCAACAACTCGGTATTCCAAACGTGAGTGGCGTGACATTTCCGACTTTCGTCGATTCAAACGGGAACCCATTCTTTGAAGCTACCTTTCCGGGCGGCTCCTATGATCAGGTAAATCAGAGCTACACTCTGCAAGACAATCTAACGCTAGTGCGCGGGAGTCATAGCTTCCGTATGGGATATGAGATCATCCGCACCACGGAAAATTCGCTGGCCGCCAGCACGCCGGGCGGAACCTTTTACTTCGGTGGAACCGGTTACCCGTTTACACCTAACACGGGCAATGACTTCGCGGCCTTTCTGCTGGGCGCTGTCAGCAAGGCCACTTTCAGCACTACTCTCGCGGAGTGGCTTCCCCGCTGGTGGAGTCATGCTTTGTACTTCCAGGACGACTGGGTGGTCAACCCGCGTCTGACCCTGAATCTCGGAGTGCGCTGGTCGTTCGAAACGCCATTTCAAACGAAATACGGCCAGCAAAGCCAGTTCGACCCGAACGCAATCGATCCGCTCACAGGCCTGCCGGGCGCCATTACCCATCCAACCGGTTCTCTGGGACGGAACGACTGGAAGCATTTCCAGCCGCGCATTGGACTCGCCTATCGAATCAACAACAAAATGGTGTTCAGGGGAGGTTTCGGGCTTACGACCATCGATCTCTTTACGACCGCTCTTAATCAGAACTTTGAGGAGTACTCCAGCAACGTTACGGTCCAGAACGCTCCAGGCAATCCAACGCCCGCTTTCTATCTCAGTCAAGGACCGGGAGCGGTTAACTTTAACGTTCTACCTAACGGTACATCGCAATACGTTGGAACTAATTATAGCTCGCGGACCGCTACGCGCTACGATCCGAACTTGCGCAACCCGTACGCGATGAACTGGAACACTACGTACCAGTATCAATTCGCGTCGAGCTGGCTGATGGAACTGAGCTATCAGGGATCGGCCGGCGTCGGCCTGCTGGAAGCATGGAATATCAACGGGGTGCCGCTTAACATATCCACAAATCCCGCCGTCCTGCAGACCATTTACGCCAATTACCAGAACTACCGGCCGTTTCCGAACTTCGGCGAAATCGACATGTGGAGTAATTTCGGGCACTCCACATACCATGCGGGCACCATCAGGCTTCAGAAGCAATTCTCCGGTGGCCTGACCCTGAACTCGTTCTATACCAGATCGAAGGCGATCGACGATTGCGATAACGATATGGTCTGCACCGGTGAAACTTATTATGATCGCAGCTTGGAGAAGGGCCGCGCCGGATACGATCTTGCGAACCGGTCGGTAACATATGTGACGTATGTTTTACCCTTTGGTAGAGGCCGCAAGTTTATCAATGGCGGCGGCCTCAAGGATTCGATCTTTGGCGGTTGGAGCCTGACATGGGCGCAGACATTTCAGAGCGGACTGCCGGTAACGTTCACAATGGCGGGGAGTCCGTACAACTACCTTCCCGGAAACACCGTTGCCGGCAACATCACTGGGCTGCGGCCAGACCAGATCCTGCCAAACAGCCAGGTTATCGTTCCGAATTGGACCATCGGCGACCGCTTTAACACGTCGATAGAAAATCCCATGTGGAATGTAAACGCCTTTGCCTATCCCGCGCCCTTTACGGCGGGAACCTTGGGCCGGAACACTATTAATGGGCCGCCTCTGGTATGGTCGCAGGCTTCGATTGCTAAAGACCTGCGAATTAGGGAACGCACTGATCTGGAGTTGCGCTACGATATCAACAATATTTTCAAGAATCCGAATTTTGTCAATCCGAGCTCGATCGTCAATATTGGAAGTCCCGGACTTTTCGGGAAACCTATCGCGACTCAAGGCGGCTGGTGTTGTCTTGGGGGACAATTTGTCGGTACATTTGTCGCAAAGCTCAGCTTCTGAGTCAAAACGTGCTAGAAGAGAGGGCGAAGACGGCGGCGGTTGACGTTGAACAATGCACGTCGAGAGCGCCACTGAAGGTTGAGAAGATAGTGGTCACGCACGTGCGCGTGCCGCTAGTGGAGCCTTTCCGGATCAGCTCCGGGGAGGTCTCGGAGAAGGACGCGATCATTGTCGAGCTGCACGGCCAGGGGTTGATTGGCTGTGGGGAATCGTCTCCCATGGCCGGCAGTTTTTATTCCTGCGATACGCCGGAAGCATGCTGGACCGAGCTTTGCGACGTCGTTGCGCCTGCAATTTTGGGGCGAGAGTTTCGAGGACCCCGCGATTGGAACAAGGCGCTCGACAGCCTGCTGGCGGGCAATTTCACGAAGGCGGGCGTGGAAACCGCATTTTGGGATTTGGCCGCGCAACAGGAGAACAAACCGCTACATATCTTGCTCGGCGGGGCAAGGACCCGGATTGAATCCGGGCTTGCGGTGGGCCTTCATGACAGCATATCCGGCGTGCTGCGCACGATCGAAAGATATTTAGTATGCGGCTATAAACGAGTGAAGTTGAAAATCGAGCCAGGCTGCGATATCACGGTAGTAAAGGCTACGCGGAAGGAGTTCGGCGACGTTCCGCTGTTTGTCGACGCGAACGGCGCTTACACGCTTCGCGATATTGACATATTTCGCCAGCTGGACGAATTCGGTTTGATGATGTTCGAGCAGCCGTTTCCGGGTTCTTTTTTGGAGGAGCTTTCCCAGTTGCAAGAACGTGTCCAAACGCCAGTCTGTCTCGATGAAAGTCTCGATAGCGCCGACCAGCTCCGGGTCGCTATTGAACTTGGCAGTCTGCGAATTGCCAATTTTAAGATTCAGCGCGTCGGTGGTCTTCACCACGCCCTGGAGATGGATCAGATCTGCAGGGAGCACGGAATTCCAGCATGGGTCGGCACGATGCCCGAACTAGGCATCGGCCAAGCCCAGGGCGCCGCGCTTGCTTCGCTTCCGAATTTCGTGTACCCCACGGACGTCGAAGCCAGCGAGCGCTGGTTCGAGGACGAAATCAGTTGTCCGCCGGTTCGGGTTCGGAATGGATGGATCGACCTGCCGGACAGCCCCGGATTAGGATACAAATTGGACGGCGCCAAGCTTCGCAATTATGAGATAGCATCCAGGAGTTTCCCCGAATAGCCACTATGGAACGACGCGCTTTTCTCGCTTCTCTCGCCAGCGCATTGGCCTCCGCCGCTACTCGCCTGCCAGCAAATCGCAATGTGAAATGGGCGTTGAGCGCCGGTCTGTGGTCTCACTATCCGCGTACTTCGTTCACCGACATCCTGGACGTGATGCGCGACACCGGCTTTATCGGCGTTCGTTTGACTGGCTATCCCGGCATTTTGAAAACCTATGATATGACCGCTTCGCAACTCGAGCGCGAGGTTTCCCAGCGCGGCTTACATGTTGCGACAATCTCATTCGGCGGACCCGTGAACGACCCGGCCCAGCATAAGGCGGTTGTGGAGAAAGCGCGGGAAGCGATGAAATTTCTGCAGGGCTTCGGCGCCGACCGTCTGGTTGTTTTTCCTCCGGGCCGTTTGAAATCGGGCGAGGACGTCGACTCGGCATTTCGCGCGATGTGCAAAGGATTCAACCTGATAGGCGAAGCGGCGAATGAGATGGGCTTCAAGGCGGGAGTGCACAACCATCTTGACGAGATGGTGCAGGGACCCGATGAGGTGGACAAGTGCATGGCATTGACAGATCCCAAACTTTTCAACTTTGCTCCCGATACGGCGCACCTATATTTGGGTGGTTGCGATGTTGTCACGATGTTCGAAAAGTATAAAAATCGCTTGGTCTTTATGGATTACAAGGATGCCCGCTGGACCACGCCAACCAGCGATGTGATTTTGCCGAACGGGCAGGTTGAAAAGAAGGACTCCCGGCAAGCAAAATTCTTCGACAGCATCTACGACCTCGGGGACGGCGATATCGATTTCCCGGCTTGCCACCGAATTCTGAAAGAAGTCCATTATCAAGGTTGGAATTGTGTCGATTTGGACCGCACTCGCAATGGCCCGCGAGCAAGCTACGAGCACTGCGGCAACTACATCGTGAATAGACTCGAGCCAATTTATCTATGAATGCGGGGGACACGTGACTGAAATTCTGAATCGCCGCGCCGTTTTGAAGTGGGCCGGCGCCCTGCCCTTATTTGGATCCATCGCAGCCGACTCCATGTGGCGGAAAGCGCGAGGCGCGGTTACCGGAACCGAGTCCGGCGGGAACATCTATTCACGAATCGGCGTCCGGTCGTTCATCAACGCCCGAGGGACGTGGACCTATCTGAGCGCTTCGCTCGAACTGCCCCAGGTCCGCGCAGCCAAGCAGGAGGCCGCGAAACATTTTGTAGATATTTTCGAGTTGCAGCACGCGGCCGGCAAACGCTTGGCGGAGTTGTCCGGGGCGGAATCAGGCATGGTCACGTCAGGAGCGGCGGGAGCGATCGCATCCGCAACGGCGGCCTGCATCGCGGGCGCGGACCCGGCCAAAATTTGGCAACTGCCCGATACAACTGGGCTGAAGAGCGAAGTGATCATGTTTGGCGGCCGCAGCGCGTTTGACAGCGCGGCGCGGTTGGCGGGTGGAAAACTGGTGGTAGCCCACACGCATGACGAGTTGCAGTCCGCAATCGGACCGAACACCGCCATGATCTACACAACCGCGCTCGGGGAAAGGCTGCAGGACGCGATCGCGATCGCAAAACGGGCGAGCGTGCCGTTACTCCTGGACGACGCCGCGGGAATCCCGCCAATCGGTAATCTCCGGCTCTATGCGAAGATGGGCGCGGACCTGTACTGTTTCAGCGGCGGCAAGGGTCTGTGCGGTCCGCAGTGCACGGGCTTATTACTCGGCAGGAAGGACCTGATTGAGGCCGCCATGGCGAACACGAGTCCATGGGAGGGCGCGGTCTGCCGCGCCATGAAGGTTGGTAAGGAAGAGGTCATGGGATGTCTGGCCGCGGTTGAGGCCTGGGAAAAAATCGACCTGAACGTTCTCAACCGGGAATGGAATCAAAGAGTGAAGCGCGTGGCGGCGATAGTGGAAACCGTGCCGGGCGTTTCGACGGATATCAAGATCCCCGAAGGCGGAAATCGCTATCCGACGCTGACAGTCAATTGGGATGAAGAGACGTGGAAGTTCAGCGTCGCCGATTGCGATCGCAAGCTACGGGAAGGAGAGCCGCGCATTGAGGTTTTGACCGCATCGAATCCGAGTCTTGTTCCGGCGGTAGAAGAGACCGGCTATCACAACCCCAAGGCGCCGCGTACGAACAAACTCCAAATCATATCCATGACCATGCAACCCGGTGAAGATCTAATTGTGGGCCGACGATTACGGGAAATACTCAACACCGCGCGCAGGAATGCGAAGGCTTGAGACGATGAGCAGCTTCACCCGAAGGCAAGTTCTTTCGGGCGCGCTCGCCGTATGGGCGGTAAAAGCAGCTATGAAGGCCCCCATTATCGATTCGCACGTGCATGTGTGGAAAAAGGATCCGCGGTATCCATGGGCTCCCGAAACCAGGAAGCCACCGGACAAAGACGCCTCTGCCGAGATACTTCTACAGCTTATGAACGCAAGCGGCGTCCAGAAGACTGTCATCATTCAGGTGATTTATTACAGGTGGGACAATCGTTACCTGGCAAGCGTTTTGAAGCAGTATCCACAGTTCTTTCGAGGCGTTGCCCGGGTAAACCCTGAAGACCCGGCATCGCCGGATCACCTATCAGCTCTGACGGAGGAGGACGGCTTTCATGGCGTGCGCATCAGCCCGGGCGCGGATTCCTCCGGCGATTGGATTCGCGGCCCCCTCATGCCGCCTTTGTGGAATCGGTGCCGTGAGCTGAAGGTCCCCATGACGGTGCTCGCGCCGGTGACGCGAATGCCCGACGTGGCGCGTCTGGCGGAGAAATTCCCGGATCTGACCATCGTGATCGACCACATGGCCGACAGCCCGCTAAACCATCCCAAGGAACTCGAGAACCTCCTGGCGCTGCGCCGTTTCCCAAAGCTTTACGTGAAGATTTCACACTCCTGGTCGCTATCGTCGGAGTCCTATCCCTACCTGGACTCGCAACGGCAAATCAAGCGCCTATATGACGCGTTCGGCCCCCAACGGCTGATGGCTGGAACGGACTGGCCGTTAGTTGAAAAATACTGCACGTACGCGCAGGCGATCGATATCGCGCTCAAGCACATCGCCTTTTTTAATGAGGAAGACAAGCGCTGGATTTGTGGTCTGACAGCGGAGCAAGTTTGGCCATTTCAATCGTCATGATCCCTATGCGCAAGCTATTCTTCTTTTTTGTCATTTCCTGCGCGTCCGCACAAATCCGTTACGATATCCTGCTGAAAGGCGGGCACGTGATAGATGCGAAGAACCAGATTTCGGAAGTGCGCGATGTCGCGATCGCGCACGGACAGATTGCCGCCGTGGCCGCGAACATACCGGCGCAGGAGGCGCGAAGAGTAATTGACGTGTCGTCATTGTATGTAACTCCGGGGCTTGTAGACATGCATGAGCATGTTTTCGCCGGAAGTATGAACCGCGAATACACCGGGGAAAACTGCATACGTCCCGACGGCTTCTCCTTCCGCAGCGGAGTTACAACGGTTGTCGATGCGGGCAGCTCGGGTTGGCGCAACTTTGGCGAGCTTCGCGATGAAATCATCAACAATGAAAAGACACGGGTATTCGCGATGCTCAATATCGTCGGACACGGGATGGGCGGTCGTCCGGATGTCGAGCAAAATACCAAGGACATGGAGCCGGAGCGCACCGCCGAAGTTGCGAAGCGCAACAGCGACGTCGTGGTGGGAATAAAAGTGGCGCACTATGCCGGTCCGGAATGGATCGCGGTAGACCGCGGCGTGGAAGCAGGCCGTCTCGCGAACATACCCGTAATGGTCGACTTTGCCACGTTCCGGCCCGAACGGCCGTTTCAGGATCTGGTCCTAAAGCATCTGCGCCCAGGCGATATCTACACCCATCAGTATCTCCGCGTTGTACCGATGCTGGATGAGCATGGCCGCGTCTTGCCGTATCTATTCGAGGCACGCAAACGGGGCGTTATCTTCGATGTTGGCCATGGCGGCGGGAGCTTCTCGTTCTCGCAAGCCATTCCAGCGGTTAAGCAAGGCTTTGTGCCGGACTCGATCTCCACCGATCTCCACACCGACAGCATGAACGCCGGAATGAAAGACATGCTGAACGTGATGTCGAAGTTCCTAAATATGGGCATGTCGCTCGACGACGTGATCGCCTGCTCGAGCTGGCATCCGGCGCGCGAGATTCATCGCCAAGAACTCGGGCATCTTTCGGTCGGAGCCGTTGCGGACATTGCGGTTTTGCGCCTGGAGCGCGGCAACTTCGGATTCGTGGATTCGGCCGGTCTTCGCATACGCGGAGATCAGAAGCTGGTCTGTGAGATGACGCTTCGCGCGGGCAGGATTGTTTGGGATCTAAATGGTATGAGCGCGCAAGACTGGGATCATGCCAGACGGAATTAGCCGCAGACATCTTCTCGCCGTGGCCGCCGCCGGCTTGGCTTCCGGCGAACCCAATAGGCTGATCATCGATACCCACCTTGAGGTTTGGACGCTCGATCCGAAATTTCCCTTTCATCATCCAGAGCGTCCGGAACTGAAACAAGTGCCCATGCAGGCTCCTGTAGAAAACGAAGTTGCTGAAATGCAAGAGTTTGGGCTGCAATATACAGTTCTGGTCAACCCTCGATATTACGGATGGGACAACTTCTATATCAGCTACTCTCTCCACAAATATCCAAACCTGTTCGTGGCCCATGGTCTTCTCGACCCACTCGGGCCTGATCCGGCGGGCCGTCTGCGTTACTGGATCGAGGAGCATGGGTTCCAAGGCATGCGGTTCAGTCCCATTTACGCCCCGGGTTCAACGTGGCTGAACTCCAAAGACCTTTACCCGCTCTGGCGCGAAGCCGAGCGGCTCGGCGCTGTCTTCAATTTCTACATTCTTCCGCAACAAATGCCCATGCTCGAAGATATGGCCGGCAGGTTTTCCGGCGTCAAGATTGTCATCGATCACCTTGGCAAACCAGACCTGAAGGCAGCCAATCCGTGGGAGGACTTCCGCAAGATGTTCCGGCTGAAGCGCTTCAAACAAGTATGGGTAAGCGCCTCGGAGCCTTACGAGATATCGCTCACCAAGCAATATCCTTATCGCGATACTTACCCATTTTTCAAAGCCACGTATGAGGAATTTGGGGGGGAACAATTGATATGGGGTACGGGTTATCCAAAACCACGCTGGGAGTTACCTATGGACAAGGAACTTGAATTCGTCGACAAAGAGCTGGACTTCTATACTCCGAAGGATCGGGAGCTGATTCTCGGGCGGAATGCCCTACGAATCTGGAAATTTCCGAAAGGATAGCGTATGCGGATATTGCTTACGCCCGTCATTTGCGCAGCAACTGCATCGTGTATGTTCGCGTCGGATGCGCGGCCGATTATCCCTCCGGGAACCAAGGTCGGCGCCCCTTTCAGTCCCGGAATTCTGGTTGGTGAGTTTCTTTACATCGCGGGACAGGGCGCCGAAGCCCCCGACGGGAAAATCCCAACGGACGCGGATAGTCAAATGCGGCAATGTCTCGCGAATATAAAGAGCGTTGTTGATGCCGCCGGCCTGACCATGGAGCACGTTGTATATGTTCAGGTTTACTTGACCGACTATTCAGACGAGACGCGGCTTAATCGCGTGTGGAAGGAAGTCTTCCCGAGCATACCGCCGGCGCGCTCGACCATCGGAGTGGCGCAGTTGCATGGAACTCCAGTAGAGATGAGCGCTGTTGCGGTCAAGGACCTTTCCCTGAAGAAGCCGGTTGTGCCGGAGGGCTATCCATCAAGCGTGCCGATCTCGCCCGCCGTACGGGTTGGCGACCGATTGTTTCTCTCCGGCTTTCTCGGACGCGACGTCAAGACAGGCCGCATACCGGACAGCCCAGCGGACCAGGTTCAACTCGCCCTCAATCGCATGCTTGAAACTCTCAAGGCTGCCGGCGGCGACTTTCGCAATATGGTGTTCATAAATCCCTACTTGACGGACAAAGTTCCAATGGCCGCCATGAACCGGATCTACGCAAAGCAGTTCGAGTTCGGCAACACGCCCGCCCGCGCGACTATCAAGGTAGCAGGGCTTCCGAACGGCGCAAATATAGAGTTTACCGGCGTCGCGGTAATGGACCTCTCCAAGCGCAAGGCCTTCCGGCCCAAGAACATGGAACCGAGCCCCACTGCGAGCCCGTGCGTTCTCGCGGACGATACGTTTTATTGTTCCGCAAAATCGGGTTTCATTCCTGGCGTCAACGGCGGAATCTATGCCTCGACGGTGGAAACTCAACTGCGGCAGACAATGCGGAACCTGCTCGATGGACTTGAGGAAGCCGGCATGAACTTCTCAAATGTGGTCGCAAGCAATGTCTACCTCGACGATATGCGCGATTTTGCTCAAATGAATGGCGTCTACGCCCAATACTTTGGCGCGGCGTTTCCCGCGCGTACTACCGTGCAGCAGATTGCGCCAGGACAGAGAGTCGCGGATGCTAAGGGACATTGGCCCACGCTTGAACAGATTTCAATCGTTGCCGTCAAGTAGAATGCATAGAAGCGAACTCTGCCAAATTTTGGAATCGTCAGGCGTTCGCTGTGTGCGGGCTCGATTTCACCTTGCAAGGATAAGGGGCTACAAGGCGAACGCCTGCCTTGCCATGCACATTGAAGCTGCCGCGGCGAAGTTGAACCGCACAAGGGATTCCGGTTTGCCCCTGGCATTGGCGCAATGCTGATCGGACCGGCAACGCTTTCCATCTTCATCGCGATTTCAGCGACCCGCGTCTCCCGGAACTAATCCGATGCATTTTCGTAAATGGAGTATCGTTGCGCTCCTGAGCGCCGGCATGGTGATTGCCTATATCGATCGCGCCAATCTTTCCGTGGTTCTTGCTACGCCCGAGGTTCGGGACGCATTTCATTTGAGCGATTCGGTCCGTGGTCTGCTGAACTCAGTTTTTTTCTGGAGCTATGCCCTCCTCCAAATTCCAGCCGGTTGGGTTGTGGACCGTTTCGGAGTGAAGCGCCCTTATGCTATCGGTTTTCTCTGTTGGACTCTGATTTCCGCTGCAACGGGTATGGTGAACGGAGTCTCCGCGTTGATTGCCTTACGACTGTTGCTCGGTGCGGGAGAGTCGGTTAGCGCGCCGGCAAGCTTGCGTTGGATCCGTTGGAATTGTCCCGAAGAGCAGAGGGGTCTTGCGATTGGAATTTACATGGCGGGAACGAAAATTGGTTCGGCGATTGGCGTTCCAATTGCCGCCCTGCTAATCACGGCATTTTCATGGCGCGCCATGTTCGTTATTTGCGGTCTCGCTGGTCTGGTTTGGTTGGCGGCGTGGCTATTGTTGGCGAATGACGAGGCATCCGTAAAACCACCAATACTGAATGAACACCCTGCCGGCGCCCCGGGCTTCGCGGACTTGCTCACCAGCCGCGTGACATGGGGCATTTTGATTGGAACCTTTTCGTACGGCTACTTTCTCTATTTTTGTGTGACCTGGCTACCGGCATATTTTGTCGAGTACCGGCACTTAGCCCTCGGTTCCATGGGGCTTTATACTCTCATGAGCTTCGGTGGCATGGCCATAGTCGCCATCCTGGCCGGGTCCCTGGCCGACGGAATGATCCGGCGCGGCACGGACCCGGCGCGCACGCGAAAAGGATTCACCATCGCCGGCTTCGTCCTGGCCTCCACGGAGGTATTTGGAGCCCTCTCCAACTCCCAGACGCTTGCCTTGTTCTTTGCGGTTTTCTCACTCGCGGGGCTTGGTCTGGCAACGGCAAATTACTGGGCCCTCACGCAGACCCTAATCCCCGGCCGGGCCATGGGCCGCATAGCGGGTATCCAGAACTGCGCCTCCAACCTGGGAGGAGTCGCCGCTCCACTTCTGACGGGATGGCTGAAACAGACGAGCGGCGGATACCAGGCGCCGATGCAGGCCATTTGGATTGTCCTCCTCATTGGGGTCGCATCCTATGCGTTCCTGGTAAAAGCCTCCGATCGATCCAAGCCACGGTCGCAAATCGCCGGCTGATGTCCGGGATTTCTGAAGCGAGTTTTGGGCGGGATTGTTTTGACCTGCCCCCTCGAACTGTGCCAGCCATAACTGAAGTATCCGAACCGTAGATCCCAAGTTACCCCGTTCGCGCCGGCCACGGCAGGCAGATCCAAACTGCAAGCTGCTAAGCAAAGCCTTGAATGTTGACTCGATTTCGATTCCGCTCACATTGTTCGCGCGGATGGGGAGGCCCCCGAACGTCTTCGACGACTTGCGGTCGATGCGATCTGCTGCCGCCGGCGGCTACGGATGTCGAGTGGAGGCGCCGGATGACCAGAGAATGTTTTTGGGCCATCTGCTCTCCGGGCTAACAGGCGGTGCAACAAGGGAGTGCAGGACCGGAGCGACGGTGATTTCTAAATGCCTTAGGGCGTGTACCCCGAGCGTGCAGCGCGCGCTTGTCGCCCCCGCGCGGGACACCTGGATTGAAACGCTTGCCTCGCCAATTTCGATACATGCCGGATGGCGGCACATGAAGAAAGGAATCGGCGTATCGTCTTCCTCGGCCCGGTTTCGATGGCCGCCGCTGTTACGTACGGGACGCTTCCAAAGCGACCTCGCTTTCGCGGCTCGCCCAATTGTTCTGCTGGGCTGCGGCGACTGACAATACCAAGTGGTAATCTTCGATGTGACGAGGACTTATTAACCGATGGCGGAGAACTTCTCGAAATGGAGCGAACAGCAGCTCATTGGTGTGCTCCACGACAGCCCATCGCTACGCCCGTCAGCGCGAGGGCTGGCGCGGCGAATCGGCGAGTTGCTGCGTCGCCTGGGTGAACGTGTTCTCTAGAACTGAACCAGGGAATGGAACGCCTGAACGAATCGAGCACTCGTTTTGTGAGCGAGACAAATCGTCTGACCTTGCGAATGTTCTGCTCACAATCGTATGCGTAATGCTCGCCGCTGTGGGCGTCGGGGTTGCTGTCGTACAGCTACTGAGGAAGTAAAGGCGCACGGAACTCTGCGCCGAGGTGGGTAATCCTATGAATAGACGGGAATTGCTGGTGGGCACTCTGACATCCGGAGCGCTCTGTACACTAACTTCGGCCGAGGCTGCTGAATCCGCTCTCTTGCCGTGCATCAATCAGCAGACCACGTTAGATGCCGGATTTGAGGCCGAATGCGCCGCGTACGCGGCTGCCGGTTTTCGACGCGTGGAGCTATGGTTTCCAAAACTCAGGAAGCTGGGGCTGTCGCCCGCTGCGGTTACTGCGACGCTCCGAAGCGCCGGGCTCACTCCCATTTCCGCGTGCAGTTCCGACAGCAGACTTACATACCCCAAGGAAGAGTTCGACGGGCATCTACCCGAAATCGATTCCAACCTGGAGCTTGCGCAGTCGCTTGCTGTGCCCAGATACGTGGTTACTTCATCGGCCCCCAAAGATCTCCGGCCAGATGATTACAAAATAGCGGCGGAGCGGCTCCAGATCGTTGCCGAGCTGGCGTCACGCTACAAGGTCAGAATCGCCCTTGAGTTCATTGCGGGATCGAAACTGATTGGATGCCTCCCAACGGCGCTTTCGGTTATCCGCTCCGCGGGAAACCGAAACGCGGGCGTCTGCCTGGACACCTTCCATTTCTTTGTCGGCTCGAGCAAAACCGAGGATTTGAGCGAATTGAAGCCAGGCGAAATCGAGCACGTGCATTTTCATGATGTGCCGGATTCGATTCCGCGCGAAAGGTTAAGGGACACGGACAGGCTGCCGCCCGGCGAAGGGTCGCTTCCTCTGGCCATTGTCACCGGCGCACTGCGGCGGATTGGTTATCGGGGCGCCCTGAGCGTGGAGTTGTTTGGAGAGTCGTTTCACACTGGCGACCCCAAGCTGGTCGCAGAGCGCTGCTACCGTGCTGTTCGGCGGTACACGGCCGTTTGATCTCCTGCATCAACAGTTCTACGAACTGCAAGCATGTCTCCCGCGAGAACAGTGCGGCGGATGGGTGGAGCGCTGTCCAGGTTCACTCGTAGCGCAGGGCAGTCATCGGATCCACTCGCAGCGCCCGAACGGCGGGCGGGATAGTGGCGAGCAGCGCGACGGCGCCGAGGACGGCAACCACGGCCAGGAAGGCCGCTGGATCGGAGGGGCTGAGACCGGGAACCAGGAACATCGCGAGCGGGCGGGTCGCAAAAAAGGCGAGCGCGAGGCCGACGATCATTCCCGCGCCGGCCAGCGCGAAGCTGTAGCGGCACACGATGCCGAGGATGCTGGCGGGTGTGGCTCCGAGCGCCACTCGCAGGCCAATCTCGCGGGTGCGGCGCGAGATTGCATATAAGACGATTCCATACAGCCCGATTGCGGCCAGCGCCAGACTGAGCACTCCCATGGCGCCGAGCATCGCGGCCCCGGCCTGGCTGGGAAGGAGCGCTAATCCGAGCGACTGGATCATCGGCTTGGTCTCGATCGCGGCGCTGGGATCGAGGCGGCCTAAGAGGTCCGTGACGGGCTTTACCTGAGGCGAGGGCGAGCCGTAGGCTCGGACGATGAAGTTTAGATCCACGGGCTCGTCGTAGAAAAAGTACGGTTCATACAGGGCCAGGCGCTGTTTCTCTCCGAGAGTGAAATACTTGCTGTCCTTCACCAGGCCGACCACCAGCATCGTTCGAATCGAGATGGGGTTAAGGATTGTGATCGTGTGGCCAAGGGGACTTCTGTTTCCAAACACGGTTCGCGCGAACGTCTCGTTCACGATCGCGACGGGCTGCGATCCTTTCCGGTCCCGAACGGAAAACTCGCGGCCGCGCAGCAGGGGAATCCCAATAGCGCGGAAATAGTCGGGGCTAACATTGATGCATTCGTACGATACGCGCATGGGAGTTGGGGACAGATCCGTCGACAAGTCGAGTTGCGTATGGCAGTTGTCGTTGAGAGGAACGCGACGAGTGATCGCCGCCGCCTCGACGCCCGGCAGCGCTCGCAGGCGGCCGAGCGCGTTTTCGACGAAGGCACTCTGTTTCACCCGGTCCTTGTAATGCCCAGGCGCCAGACGCATATACGCCCAGATCGTATGGTGGGTGTCGAACCCGGGATTCATGGAAGTGGCCCGGAGCAGATTATGTATGAAAAGAAAACCGGTGGCGAGCAACATGATGGAGACGGCCAATTGACCGGCCACAAGCGCGCTGCGAAGGCCCCAGGATCGCTCGGTCTGGCGTTGGCCGCTTTTTAAGGCTTGGTTCACGTCCTTTTGAACCGCTTTGAGCGCGGGCATGAGGCCGGAGATCAGGGCGCTCAAGATTGCGACGAGCGCGCAATACAGAAAGAGGCGCCAATCGGGCGTCATCACGAGCTGAATGGGAATCGGCAGAGGCAGACGCAGTTTGCCGACGAGATCCGCGCACACGATGTCGATCAGCAATCCCGCAATAGCTCCCAACACGGCGAGCAACATGCTCTCGGCGAGCAGATGCCGGACGATGCGCATTCTGCTTGCTCCGAGAGAAAGACGGATGGCCAGCTCCTGGGAACGGCTGGCTGCGCGCGCGAGCAGCAGGCTCGCCACGTTGGCGCACGCGATCAGGAGCACGAGTCCGACCACGATGAGGAGCATTCCGAAGAACGCCAGAACCGGCCCCATCATGTCGCCTGCGAGGACGTCCATGCCGGTCACGCCGGTGATTCGCACTTGCGCGGCTCGCTTCCACCCTTCCTTGGGATAAACGTGGTCCAATTGCTGAAAAACGCTCTGGAGCCGCGTGCGGGCCGCGGCCATGCTCATGCCCTTCGGCAGACGCGCATAGAACTGGACGAAGTCGTCGTCGTGGACGGCGGGGACGTAAATTTCGGGGGAAAAACCGAAGCCGACGATAGTCCGGTGATTGGCTGGAAGGACGCCTACGACTGTGTACAGCCGCCCGTCGAGAACGATCTTGCGGCCGAGAACGGAGCGATCGGCCAGGAAGCGGCCGCGCCACAGACGATCCGACAGAACGGCGGTGTCCGTTTCACCGGGGGCGATGCCGCGGCCAAGATGAAAAGGTACGCCAAGCACGCCGAAGTAGTCGTCCGTCACGAGGCCCGCGTACAGGCGGCTCGTTCGGCCGCCATCTCGCCAATTCACTTCGTGCTCCGGATTTATTCCGGCCATGCCATCGAAGATGTGCGAGTTGCGCAGGAATTTGTAGTCCGTAATCGAAGATGCGCTGTTGCCTCCTTCCCAGATTGCAATCAAGGAGGACGCATCGCGGCAGGAAGGCAAGCTGAACAGGAAGCTGCTGGTGAGGCTGAAAATCGTGGTGTTCGCGCCGATGCCAAGCGCCAGGCAAAAAATGGCCGTCAATGAGAAAGCGGGATTGCGCCGCAGCGCGCGGGCGGAGTAACGCAGATCGGAGGACAGATCCTGGAGCCAGCGAAGCTGCCACACGCCATGCGTATCTTCGGCAACCCTGGTCCGTGAGCCGAATTCGCGCCCTGCGCGCGCGAGGGCCTCCTTACGCGGGACGCCCGTTTCCTGCAGCTCCGCAGCGCGGCATTCGATGTGAAATTGCATTTCGTCGCTGAGCTCGGAATGGAAGCGCGAGCGGCTCGCTAGATAACATAACCGGCGCCAGAGTTCTTTTTGGATAGCCATTGCATTTCCCTCTTAGGCGGTCTTCATCACCAACTGGATGGCGGCCACCAGCTTGTTGAATGCGCCGGCTTCGGCGGCGAGCTGTTTCCGCCCATCCTTCGTGAGGCTGTAGAAACGGGCTTTGCGCTGGGTCTCCGAGATTCCCCACTCGGCGCGCACCCAGCCTTTGAGCAACATGCGATTTAATGCCGGATAAAGCGAGCCTTCCTCGACATCGAGAACGTCCTCCGAACATTGCTTGATCAACCGCGCGATAGCGTACCCGTGCAGCGGC
This sequence comes from Bryobacterales bacterium, assembly GCA_963795935.1. Classification (GTDB taxonomy): domain Bacteria; phylum Acidobacteriota; class Terriglobia; order Bryobacterales; family Bryobacteraceae; genus JAICMB01. Next base: position 240,329 of record CAWCJO010000002.1, read on the forward strand.
CCGGATGCCAGCGTCCGCAAGATCAACAGGTATAGGGTGCCGGGGAGTAATTGTGGCGATTCGCTCATACCTTGTCCCAACTATGCATCATCTGGCCAAGTATACGCAAGTCCGGTTGTGGAAGTTCCTCAAACGAGCATCGGGATTCGTAGTACCTCAAGCGGCGTCGTTCGGCATTCGGTAGCGCAAGCACAACCGCGTATGGAGCGGATGAGATGGACGGCTGTATACATGAAGGCGCCGAAAGGCTTATCGGCTTCGTCGAGGAACTGCCGGGCGCAAACCCGCAAGGGGAAACTCTTGAAGAGGCTCGCCCGAATGTGGGGAAAGCCGGGACCATGGGTCTTGGATGAAGACCGCGAGTTCTCCGTGCAATCGCTACGCGCGACAGCGAAAACGGATTCGAACTCTAGTGAGCGGAGAACGGCGGCCAACGTCTGCCAACTCCTCGTGCCAAGCTTCGCGAGGACGCGCCGCAAAGAGACAGGCGCCGCGATGCAGTCGTCGTACTCCGGCGCGCGCTGGTTGTAATACGCTCTTTTGGATTGGTTCACGGATGCACCGGTCTTATGTTACACGCGGGTCATGGGGATCTTCACGCCGGCCAGCGGCGCCGCTGGGCAAATGTAAAGGCGTCGATACGACAGCGGAATGGCTTTTGTTAAAGACGCGGTCGCGTTAAAACGTGCGATGTCGGTCACGGCCGCCTACTCCGCAGGAGGAGCAGCTCGAGCCCCGGCGGGAGCAGTATAGGCGGCATAAACACTCGAACTCCGGACGTAGTCCCAGGCGTCACCGGAATCATTTTCAGGTTTCCGCCAATGTGCCATCGACCAATCCGGGGACGTTTCAGTGGGCGCAGTTGTTTGATGAGGCACAGTCAACAAACTCCCGAGCGATGACTCGAAGCCAAGGGGCGACAGCGAGGCGCACGAACGGCGGTGCCGCATCGCCACTCGAAGCAACGATCGGTTGCAAATAGAGATGCTGCGTGAGCAGTTTGGAAACCACTTGGTTCTGGCACATACTGGAGAGTCGGGATTTTGAAAGCGGGATGCACAATTCCAAACCCACAGCGTGCGCCGCTTCCTCTCTACCGCCGGCAAGAAGCGCAAGATTGCGTCTTCGAAAAACGAAGCCGGCGACCGCTTCTACCGCAGGGCCAAATAGAAACGCCCGCCTGCCCCCGTCCCAGCCGGGCAGTCGCGATCAAGCTCATCTGGAGTATTCTGGAAAATCGAGAACTGATAGGCGCATGGCGATGAAAGATTTTCTCAAGAGACGCGCGGCCCAGCTCGGCGCTGCTCTGACAAACGCCGCTGGGCTGCTCGTCGTCGGCATTTCCGTCTGCTTCGTCGTGCAGGCCGCGATTTACGAGATTTACCCCGATCGCCATTCGCGCACCTTCTCCGCGAATGAGACGCCGGTTCTTCGCATTCATTCCGGCGACACGGTCGTGACCAAGACCTGGGATTCCGGCGGTCAGGATGAGAAAGGCGTGCGGCATCTTCATCAGCCCTATATTTATCCGGAAACGGGCAACCCTCTCATGGGGCCGTTCTACATTGAGGAAGCGGAGCGCGGCGATGCGCTCGAGGTACATCTCGACAAAGTACGGCTCAACCGCAACTGGGGATATACCTCGTACCGGCTCAGTCCCGACATTCTGACCTCCGGGGCGGCCGAACAGCTTTACAAGAACTTCTACAAGATGGAAGCGGTCCGGCCGGGAAGCGCGAATCTCATCCCCTGGGACCTCGATTTGAAGCGCAATGTTGCGAATCCCCGTCTCCTTTCGAGTTCAGGTTTCAAATTCGATCTGCCGGTCAAGCCGATGCTGGGCTGCATCGGCGTTGCCACGCCCGGGGATGAGGTGCTCACCTCCGGCCCCGCAGGATCGTACGGCGGCAACATGGACTACAATGACATCGTCGAAGGCGCCACGCTCGATTTTCCCGTTTACCACAAGGGCGCCTATTTCTATCTGGGCGACGGGCATGCCATGCAGGGCGACGGCGAAGGGCTCGGCACCGGTATTGAAACTTCCCTGGACGTTCAGTTCACGGTGCGAGTTCTCAAGGACGAGAACCTCACTAACCCGAGACTGGTCAATGACGAATACCTCATCTCGATTGCAAGCCAGCCCGAATTCCACAGCAGCATGGATTTTGGCGTGCGCGCCGCCAACGCCGATATGCTGCGCTGGCTCACCACCGAATACAAGCTAACGCAACCGGAGGCAAATCTGCTCCTCGGCACGGTCGTACAGCATAAGATCGTGACCTACTTCGGGACCATCGCGACGCTCATTCCGCGGAAATATCTCGACAGGAAATGACGCTCGCCCGCGAGCGCAGCAGCCCGTATTGGAATAGTTCTGCAATCAGTTCGGCAGTACGATTCCTCTCGTTCCAGGAAGCTGCAATGCAGTTACCGTGCTCGTCAGCACCGATTCCGAGGAATTTGTACGCGATAACTGGATCGCGCCGGACGGTTCAAAGCGCTCGCGATTCGACTGAATCGCGGCAGAGCTTTCGCTTTGCGCCGCACCCCTCTCAACTCTCACCAAACCCGCAATTTCCGGCCATTTTGAACAACTCAGCGATAACCAACGGACCGGGAGAATTTGTCATTCAAAGCGACTGCCTCCGCAGGCGCGAACGAGTTCAAACGGTTCTCATGAGACCGAGAAAAGATTTATTGAACCCGAAATAACTCAGCCATGAAACGCGCTTTCATTGGCCTTTTGGAATTGTTTCGGGCTCTATAAAAGGGCGATCCGCTGTTGTTTTTTCGAGGCCGAGTAATATTAACAGAGATTAAGAGGCTGCGTCTTCAGTAACCTACAAGGAAAATGGTGCTTCAACGCTGCGCACCAAGGGCTGCGCGACATCTTCCACACCCTCGCGCGCCCGTGAGTGGTCCCCATGAAGTACGATTTCGATTCGTCGTTCCAACAACTTAGCTGCTCGAATTAACGGCGGCGTTGCCGAATTGATCGCTGCGAAACTCAAAAACCCGATACGAGACGCCGCGCGCGAGCGCCGAGTTAGTTCTAGGCGCCAGGATGGCATGGCGGACCCAACGGTCCGGAATGCCTCCCCAGCCTGCGCCGCCACGGCGCAGAAAGGCAATAAATTCATGAATGACATCACCGGCGTACGAAGTGGGCCGCAAGCCGGTTCTCATCGATCTTCTGGATGTTGAAAAGTTGTCGGTGTTGCAATGCACCGACGAGGAGATGGCGGGATGGTTCGGCGTGTCAACGCGCACGATTGAGAGCCGCCGCAAGAAGCCGGAGTTCGCCGCGGCTATGGAGCGCGGCCGCTCGGGGGGCGCATCTCGGTGTGGCGCGCGCAGATGACAATGCTGGAGGGCGGCAATGGGACCGTGGGCGTGTGATTGGGAAAGCAGATCCTGGAGCAGCGCGAGATCGTCACCACCGAACACGTCGGCAGCGGCGGCGGCCCCATCGAGGTGGTGGTCAAGCCCGATCTGACGCGTTTGACCGACGAGGAAGTGCTGCAGTTGCGCGCGCTGGTTGGGAAAACCCAGCCGCAGCTGGCGGCGGCGCCTTGCGAGCCGGCAATCGCCGCAAGCGAAACATCCCAGGAGATGCCACAATGAGCGCCCACGATTACGCCCAGTTGCTCTCCCGCCCCGGCTTGCTCGCGGAGCTCGATCGTGAGCTGGCGACGCGGAGCCTGAGCGAGTTCATCCGGCAGGCGTGGCCGATCATGGAGCCAGCCACTCGTTTTGTTCCGGGCTGGCATCTCGATGCCATCTGCGAGCACCTCGAAGCGATCAGCCGCGCCCTTCGCAACCTGCTGATCACGATGCCGCTGCGGCATATGAAGTCGCTGGCCGTGAGCGTGTTCTGGCCCTGCTGGGAATGGATTCGCTGGCCCGAGCGGCGCTGGTTGTTTTCCTCCTACGCCGAGAGCCTCCAGCATGCGCGACTCGCTACGCTGCCGGCGGCTGATTCAATCGCCGTGGTATCAGAGCCATTTCGGGGACCGTTTCTGTCTGACCGGGGACCAGAACGAGAAACATCGTTTCGAGAACGACAGCCGCGGCTGCCGCATCGCGAGTTCGGTGGGAGGGGCCAATACCGGGGAAGGGGGAGATCGCATAGTGTGCGACGATCTGCACAACGTGCGCGAGGGCGAATCGGAGGCGATCCGCAGAGGGGTGTGCGAGTGGTGGGACACGGTGATGCCGACCCGCCTTAACGATCCCAAAACGGGAGCCAAGGTGATCATCATGCGGCCCATCCATGCAGCCGATCTGGCCGGCCACATTCTGGAGCAAGGCGGCTACGAACACTTGCGTTTGCCGGCCGAATACGACGGGGCGCGGCGCTCGACCGGGATCGGCTGGAGGGACCCGCGCGAGGAAACGGGCGAGCTGTTATGGCCGCAACAGTTCGGCCGGGAGCAGATTGACGAGCTGAAGCTGCGGCTGGGCAGCTACGCGGCGGCGGGCCAGCTGCAACAGCGGCCTTCGCCGGCCGAGGGCGGCATCTTGAAACGAAAATGGTGGCGCTACTTGTCGGCGCAGCCGAAGCTGGCGACCTGCGATGAGATGATCCAATCCTGGGAGCTGGCTTTCAAAGACCGAGCCAACAGCTCTTATGTGGTCCGTCAGGTGTGGGGCCGCTGGAACGGCGAGATGACGCTGCTCGATCAGGTGCGGCGAAGCTGTCGTTTCCCGAGACGCTCGATAAGTTTCGGGAGCTAACGGCGCGGTGGCCGCAAGCGACGGCCAAGCTGGTGGAGGACAAGGCCAACGGACCGGCGCTGATCGCGATGCTGCAGCGCGAGATTCCGGGCATCATCGCGGTGCGGCCGGACGGCAACAAGCAGGCGCGCGCGGCATTCGATCTCGGCGCTGCTGGAGTAGGGCAGCGTATTCCTGCCGCGCCGGAATCGGGCGCCGTGGAAGACGATTTCGTGGAAGAGTGTGCCGCCTTTCCCAAGGGCGCGCACAACGATCAGGTGGACTGCTGCACGCCGGCGCAAGGCTTTGCTGCTGGGGTGGCACGAGGAGCGGAGTGTGATGTTCACGTTACGATCCGGTGCGGATCAGCCCTTTTTAGGCGGCCAGGAGAGATCAAGGATTTTCCCGCGAGTTGTTTTGAACAGCTGAAATACATGTCCGCGAGCGTGCGCTAAGGTTGATCGGCGCGAACGATGTAGTCGCCCGCCGCAACCTCGACCCCGCCCGCTTTAAAACTCGCATCGGCTTTGTGAATTTCGAGACCCTGCCCCCGCAAATCGTTCACCATGGCGGCCGCGTCCGCCTTGCGCCGCTGCCCCGCCGGAATCACCCACGTGAACGTCGGACCGGCCTTGCCCTTCTCAACCGCCCGCTTATTCTTCATCCAGTAATTCTCCAGGTAAAGGTCCTTCTCCTTCGCGACCTTGTTCATCGCGATCAACAGCGCCGATTGCTGAATATTGGTGTTGTTGCGTGGACCCCATTTAATCGACGACAGAAGCGGATTCGGACGATACCATTCGCGGCTCGTGACGGTGGGTTGCAGCCGCAGGTTCTCGACGATGTCGGGACCGTAGCTCTGGACCTCGTCGAACCGCCCGAAGAAGTTGTGCGTGATCGCGATCCAGAACAGGTAATTGGGCACCCAGCCGTCGTAAAAGCCGTATGTCCAGACGCCCGGCACGCCGCGCTTGGCCATCTCCATCACTTCGGTTTCCGCAAGCGGCCACCACTCGTTCACCTGGATGGGATCGAGCGAATCATTGTACGGACCCATGCCCGTCGAGACATAAAGATACGATTGCGCTTCGTGCAAGTCGTGCAAAATCGTCGGACGCCATTCCAGCTCGGCGCGCATTATGTTCTGCGTCAACTTCAAAATACTGGCCCATGCCGTCGCGATTATTATCGTGCGCCACGTACTTGCCCCAGTACATCAGCGGAGGCCGCTGTTTTCCGGTCTTCTAGCCGTAGTAGTGGGTATCAACCTTCTTTTCGCGTCCATCGACTTCGATGACCGCCGTGATAAACGTAATACGTTATTGCGGATCGCCTGTATGAACGGCGTCTCCTCGACAAAAGCCGGTACGCCAGCTCGATCAGCATCTCGGGGCCGCCGGTCTCGGGCGAGTGGATGCCGCTGGCCGCCCAGTAGATCGGCTTGGCGCTCTTGACGATCTCCCGCGCGCGCTCCTCGCCCGTTTTGCGCGGATCGCCCAGCTCCGCCCGCATGGCCTTGTATCGATCCAGGCGCTTGAGCGTGTCCTCGTCCGCGATAGCGAGGATCACCTGGTCGCGCCCTTCTTCCGTCTGCCCGATTTTCCAGAACCGCGCCCGCGGCGATGCTTTCGCAAGCGCTTCGTAATAGCGGTAGATGTCCTTGGCGTACGTCAGTTCGCCGGGCGTCCCCGGGATATGTCCGAAAAACTTTAACGGCGATGGGACCGTGTCCGAGGCGGGCATGTGGTCGACCAGCTCCGTCGTGATGCGCGGGTCCTGAAGATATTGTTTGATGAGCTTGGTGTACTCTGCGTCGAGCTTCTGCGGAGCGACGTTCTTTCAGGCGCGCCGGCCGCCGGCTTCGCCGTTTTGTCAGCGGCGAATACGGGCGCGATAACCAGCGCCAGCCAGATGGCCGCGCGAGTCGAGAGGCGGGAGGTCATAAAGGGCGTTTCTTTTGGCGGAATTGCGGAATCTCAAATCATACAGGAAACCCCACTGGCGGTGCGTCAGAGAGTTGTCCAATGCAGGATGATCCTGAAAGGGGGAGCATTTCCAATGCAAGATGATCCTGAAACAGAAACCATGAGTAATGTTGCGAATGAATGCACATCGATATGCGGAACGCTGCAAACCTGCGGCCAGAACGGATCGAGGAGTTTCTACGGGCGAGCGAGGCGATCGATTTCGCGGGCAAGAACCGTAGCGAGATCTACGCGTGGGTACAGGAAACATTGACTGCAACAGGAGTACTTTGCAAAGGCGAAGAAGGAGCGCGGCGCCATCCGCGCCTATTTGAGCAAAATCAGCGGACGCAGTTTGCCCCAGATCACGCGTCTGATCCGTCAATACCGGGCTACGGGGCTGGTGCGGAGCGCGGTCGTACGGCGTCATCAGTTTGCGCGTCGCTACGGCAATGCCGACGTCGTGCTTCTCGCCGAGGTGGACCGCGCCCACGAGCGTTTGAGCGGGCCGGCGACGAAACGGATTCTGGAACGCGAGTTTGCTCAGTTTGGACGCCAGGATTTCGAACGCCTCGCAAAACTCTCGGTTTCTCACTTGTACAACCTGCGGCGCCGGCAAGCCTACCGCAAAATCGCGGCGGTGTTCGAGAAAACGCGCCCGGCGCGTATTGCCATCGGGGAACGCCGTAAACCGCATAATAACGGGCAACCGGGGTGGCTGCGGATCGATACCGTACATCAAGGAGAGTGGGACGGCCGCAACGGCGTCTTTCACATCAACGCCATCGATGAGGTCACGCAATGGGAGGTCATCGGCTGCTGTAGGGCGATTAGCGAGCAGTACCTGATCCCGGTGCTGGAGGCCATCCTGCATCAGTTTCCCTTCCGCATCCGCGGTTTGCACGCCGATAACGGCTCGGAGTACGTCAATCGTACCGTCGCGCGGCTGCTCCAGAAGCTTTGGATCGAGTTCACGCGCTCACGCCCGTCCGTAGCCAGGACAATGCGTTAGTGGAAGGCAAGAACGGCGCCATTATCCGCAAACACATCGGTTACGGCCATATTCCGGCCGACCGCGCCGAGACGGTGCAGAAATTCTACGCGGCGCACTTCAATCCTATTTGAACTTTCACCGTCCGTGCGCCTTTGCGCGCATCCAGTACGACGAGCGCGGCAAACGCTAACGCAAGTACGACGCCCAGGATTACCGCACCCCGTGCGAGAAACTGAAGTCGCTGCCCAGGGCCGCTCAATACTTGAAAGAGGGCGTCGCCTTCGACCGCCTCGACCAACTGGCGAGCGCCCTGAGCGATACTCAGTGCGCCGCCAAGATGCGGCAGGCCAAGATTCACTTACTGCGGGACGTCAAAGTCGAATCTCCATTCCCGCCCACTTTCGCATGACCCGGACCGAGAGATCGCTGAAGGGAAGGGACCTCAAACGCCGGCCCCTTCCCCCGACCCCCATTCCCGCTGAACAGCCACAACAATCGAGAAAGGAGCCATCACCCGCGCCAGCATGCCGTCTTTTCAGGATCATTCTACGATTGGAAAATGCTCCAGAGGCTGCGCTATACTGTATCGCCGGGATGGCAAACGCCGTCCGCTTCGCTTATAAGATTAAGGTGAAGGGGAAGTATGCATACAGTCAGTTGGCTTTGCTCCGCGTCGCTGGCCGGGGCGTTCTGCCTTTCCATCGCCGCCCAGGACGGTTCCAAGCCCAATCTGAACGGAAAATGGCAGTTGGTTCCGGCAAAGAGTCAAATGCAGATGAACAAGCTTTCCGGCCTCACGCTGCAAATCGCCGAATCGGACGGCAAGATCGCCATCGACGAAAACCAGCAGCTTGCCGACGGCAAGGAACGCAGGATCTCCTATGCCTGTCCCACCGACGGCAAGGAGTGCGATGTGCCGGATACCGGCGCCAAGGCCTCCTTCTGGTACAACGGCCCCGTACTGGTGAGCATGGAAACGGAAAAGAAGGGCGGCAGCGTGGTTCGGCAGCGCCTGAGTTTGTCGCCCGATTCCAAGGAGCTGACGCTCGAAATCTCCTCGCTCGTGCCGCAGTCCGACAAGAGCGATAAGCTCGTGCTCGAAAAAACGCAATAGGCGGGGCCCGCAATCAGGCCGCGGCGCTGGCCCGCGCCATCTTAAGCCGTCGTTGTCCCAGCTTCGTGAACGTGCTCTTCGCCTTCGATTTCAAGAGCCGGAACTGCGTCGACGTGAGGTTCATCTCGCTGCAGATCTGTTCCTTCGATTGTTCCTGCACATAGAAACGCTCGAGCACGTCCCGGTCCCGCTTCGGCATCCCTCCCAGAATCTCGCGCACGATCCGCATTTTCTGTTGGCGGTAGATGCCGTGCTCCAGATTGATCCTGCCATCCGGGATATTGGCGTGCTGCAGCGGCATGTTGTACTTCCGCCGCACAATGCGGCGGTCGATCTGGCCGTAGGTATAGAAACGCGTCAGCGTGGTGAGGAACGGCGTGAGGCGCTCGGAATCCCGCAGCTTACCGGCCGAGATCGCCGTTGCCGCCGACACAAACACGTCATGAACCTTGTCCTGCAGATCGTCGTGGCCGAGCTGCCGCATGATGAAGTGCGTGAAGTTGCGGGCCATCGAGTACAGCTCTTCGAGACCGGCTGGATTCCCGCCCCGGATCATTTCAACTACATCGTTCGTTTTTCCTTGGGAATCGCCGGGCCGCGTCTGCCAACGCGGCGCCTCGTTCCCCGCAGGCGGGCGCCCCAGGTGTGTTGATTGATTCATAACTGTTTGAATTCTGAATATACGTTAAGGCGGCGGTTTTCTAAACCCCGTAAATTTTGTATTTAGACCAGAGTTGCCTCGTAGGGAATCCTAGGAAAATACCCTAGATCACCGTCCGGAGATCCCGGGCGTAGGCCGATTCCCGGGACCTACTATGCGTGTAGAACGTTGTCTGGGCTAGTGTTATGCTTGGGGAGAGAAGCGCGCCGGAGGCTCGCCTCTCTTCGCATCGCCCGTTTGTTGAATGGAATGATGGAGGTCGTGTGGGACAGATTATATCCGCCCTCTCTCGCATTCAGTGGGTGTTCCTCCGCGCCGGCGATGCCGCGGAATCCAATCTCTGGGTAAATTACGGCTGGCTGCTCACCACGTCGCTGGCCATGATCGTCTGCTATCTCTTGAATATTCCCAATCCCGGAGTCTTGCTGCTGGTGGCTGTATTCCACTCCGTGTTCATCGGTGGCTGGAAATCTGGAGCGGCGGCGGCGGCCCTATCCACCATCTACTCGGCCCTGTTCTTGTCTTCTCCCGACGGCCTCTTTCATTACTCCGACGCCGATACCAGAACGCTGATCGAAAACGCCCTGGCGTGTTTCGGAAGCGTGGCGCTGATTCATCATCTCCGCCAGCGCGAAATCACGCAGGCGAACGAGGCCGAGGAGCGCGATGTTCAGGCTATCGCGGCGGCCGAAAGTCAACGGCGTTTTCGCGAATCCATGGATGCGGCCCCGGTTCCGCTCTGGACCGCGGACGTCAACGGAAACCGCACTTTCTTCAATCGCTCCTGGCTGCAGTTCACCGGACAGAAGCTCGAGGACCAGACCGGGGCGGGCTGGCAGTCCTCCGTACATCCGGAGGACCGCTACGCGCTGTTGCGCTACTCCGCCGCCGTCAAATCGTGCGACCGCTTCGAGCTTGAGTACCGTCTGCGGGCGGCCGACGGCGAATACCGTTGGCTGCAGGATTTCGGCGCTCCTTGGCTGGGCCAGGACGGGCGCGTGTTGGGCTATGTCGGGGCCTGCGCCGACCGCACCGAGCGCAAACGCGTCGAGACGGCGCTGCACCAGCTCTCCGGCCGTCTGCTGGAACTGCAGGACGACGAGCGCCGCAGAATCGCGCGCGAGTTGCACGATACGACGGCGCAAAATCTGGCCGTTCTTTCGATGAATCTGCATGCCGTCCGCGACAAGGTGGTGGGGCAAAAACCGCGCGAGGCCGTCCTCGAGAGCCTGGCGCTCGCGGAGCGATGCTCCCAGGAAATCCGGACCTTGTCCTACCTGCTGCATCCCCCGCTGCTCGACGAGTTGGGACTGATATCGGCGCTGCGCAGCTACACCGCCGGATACACGCAGCGCACCGGCATTCAGGCCGAGCTGAAAATAGAGGAAATGGGGCGCCTGCCGCGCGATGTTGAAATCACGCTGTTTCGCATTGTGCAGGAGGCTTTGACCAACGTACACCGGCATTCCGGAAGCGCGCGCGCCGAAATTCGCGTCATTCGCGATCCCCGCGAAGTGCATCTGCACGTCAGCGACTTCGGGCGCGGCGTTCCGCCCGAGGCGCTCGACCTCATCAGCGAGGGAGCGAGCCTCGGCGTCGGCATCGCCGGAATGCGCGAGCGCGCGCGGCAGTTGGGCGGCGCGCTGAAAGTCGCCTCCAGCGCCGCCGGCACCACCATCAGCGTCAACCTGCCGCTCAATCGCGAGAGGGGATAACACGTGCCGGTCCGCATTTTGGTAGCCGACGATCATGAAATTGTGCGCCGTGGGCTGCGCGCTCTGCTCGACGCCCAGCCCGATTGGGAGGTCGTCGGCGAAGCCGTTACCGGCCGCGAAGCGGTGGAGCGCGCACGGGAGCTCACGCCCGATGTCGCGGTCATCGACGTCGGAATGCCGGAAATGAACGGCCTCGAAGCGACGCGGCAGATCCTCAAGGCCTTGCCGCAGACCGAGGTCCTGATCCTGACCATGCACGAGTCCGAGCAGATCGTGCGCGAGGTCCTCGATGCCGGCGCGCGCGGCTACGTGCTCAAGTCCGACGCCGGTAAAGATCTTGTCGCGGCGGTCGAGGCGTTATGCCAGCACCGCACCTTCTTTTCTTCGAAGATCTCCGATATGCTCTTGAAGTCTTATATCCGGCCTTCCCGCACGGAGCAGCCTGAGACGTCGCGCGGCCGCCTGACGGCGCGCGAACGCGAGATCGTGCAACTGCTCGCCGAGGGCAAGAGCAACAAAGAGGTCGCCAATTCGCTGAACATCAGCATCAAAACCGCCGAAACCCACCGCACGAATATCATGAATAAGCTCGACCTGCGCTCCATCACGGAACTGGTGCGCTACGCGGTTCGCAATAATATCGTGGAGCCATAATTGTCGACCCACGCCAAGACACTTCTGACCCCCGAGCAATATCTCGAAATCGAGCGGAAGGCCGAATTTAAAAGCGAATACCACGACGGCGAAATGTTCGCTATGTCGGGTGCGCAGGAAGCGCACATTCTCATAGCCATGAATGCGGGCACATCCCTCAATTCGCAGTTTCGTGGCCGGCCCTGCCGCGTCTACGGCAGCGACATGCGCGTCTGCGCGAGGCAGCGCCGCTCGTATTTCTACCCGGACATCAGCGCTCTTTGCGGTCAGCCAATTTTTCTTGAGGACCGACGCGACAATCTCGTCAACCCCAACTTAGTTATCGAAGTGCTGTCGCCATCGACCGAAGCCTACGACCGCGGCCGCAAATTCGAGCTTTACCGGGGAATCCAGTCCCTGACCCAATACGTGCTCATATCGACTGAGCATGTCCACGTCGATGTTTTCACACGCGGACAATCCGGAAGCTGGACGTTGACATCCGCGGACAAGCTGGACGCGACCATCGAACTGACGTCCGTCGACGCCGTCCTGCGGCTTGCGGATCTGTACGATAAAACCGAAGTTCGCGAGCTCCCGGAGTAAAGCCGCGTCGACCGATACGAGAATCCTTCTCACGCCCGGCCAATACCTCGAAGTCGAGCGCAAAGCCGAAGTCAAGAGCGAATAACACGATGGCGAAACGTTCGCCCGGGCGGTGGTCGACCAAACGCACAATCTGATAACGAGGAATGCCCTCGCATCCTTACATGTCAGCCCTGCCGCGTCTACGGCAGCGACATTCGCGTCAGTGCGAGGCAGCGCCGATCGTTTATGTGCCCGGACATCCGTGCCGTTTGCGGTCCGTCAAATTTCCTAGAAGACGAACGCGACAATCTCGTGAATCCGAACCTCATCGTCGAAGTGCTGTCCCCCTCGACAGAAGCCTACGGTCGCGGTCTGAAATTCCAGTATTATCAACATCCCGTCGCTCACTCCATATGTCCTCATATCGACGCATCATGTCCACGTCGATATTTTCACGCGCCAACCATCCGGAACCTGGAGCTTGACCTCGGCGGACAAGCTGGACTCCGCGATCCCCTGACGTTCGTCGATTGCGCCCCGCGCCTCGCGGATCTTTACGAAAACACGGAACTTCCCAATGCGCTATAATCTGCGTGAGCACTTCGCCTGAGCAGCCCAGGCTCCATCCCATGTCCGGGTGCGCCTGCTCCTCTACATGAGCGCCTCCACGCCCTTCCTTCCACTCCGCGTCTTCGCGAATTCCGCCAAGCGCTGCAGGATCGCGTCATGGTCGCCGACGGCGCGATGGGCACCGTTCTTTACTCCAAAGGCGTCTTCATCAACCGTTGCTACGACGAGTTGAATCTCTCCTCCCCCGCCATCGTGCGCGAGACCCATCAGGAGTACGTTAAAGCCGGCGCCGAAATTCTCGAAACCAATACTTTCGGCGCTAACCGTCCCCGTCTTGCCGCTTTCGGATTGTCCGAAAAGCTGCGGGCCATCAATCATGCGGGAGTGAAGCTGGCTCGCGAAGCGGCGGGCGAGAGCGCCTATGTCGCTGGCGCTATCGGACCCCTCGGCGTCCACATCGAGCCGCTCGGCCCGACCTCTTTCGCCGAGGCCCGCGATTTCTTCCGCGAGCAGGCCGCCGCGCTCATGGAAGCGGGCGTTGATCTGCTTGTGCTGGAAACTTTCGGCGATCTCAACGAGCTTCGCGAAGCCATTTTCGCGGCGCGCGAAGCCGCCGGCCCGGACACCGTCGTCATCGCGCAGGTCACCATCGACGATTTCGGCAATCTTCTCGATGGGACCGATCCCGAGACCTACACGCGCCGCCTCGACGAGTGGCCCGCCGACGTCATCGGCATCAATTGCTCCACCGGCCCCAAGATCACGCTCGAAACCATTGAGCGCATGATGAAGTATTCGAACAAGCCCATGAGCGCCATGCCCAACGCCGGTCTGCCGGCGCGCGTCGAAGGCCGCAACATCTACCTGAGCCTCGCCCGAGTACATGGCGCAGTACGCGCGCCGCTTCCTGTGGGCCGGGGTTAGAGTGGTGGGAGGCTGCTGCGGAACCACCGCGGAGCATATCAAGCTCATCTCCGCCGAAGCCCGCTCGCTCCAGCCGGTGCGGCGCAGCGGCGCGATACAGGTCGAGCCCGAAGCCGCGAGCAAAGCGCTTCCCAAGATCGAAGTGGCCGCAAAAAGCAAGCTCGGAGCCAAGCTCGCCGCGCGCCAATTCGTCGCCTTCGTCGAAATTCTCCCGCCCCGCGGCGTCGATGCATCCAAGGAAATAGAAGGCGCGCGTCAGTGTGCCGCCGCCGGCATCGACTGCATCAATGTCCCGGACGGCCCGCGCGCTAGCGCCCGCATGAGCGCGCAGGTCACTTGCCAATTAATCCAGCAGCACGCCGGCATCGAAGCCGTAATGCACTTCTGCTGCCGCGACCGCAACATTCTGGGCATTCAATCCGAGCTGCTCGGCGCGCATACCGCGGGCGTGCGCAATCTCATCTGCATCACGGGCGATCCGCCGCGCATGGGATCGTATCCGGACGCCACCGCCGTGTTCGACGTCGATGCTATCGGTCTCGCCAACATTGTCAATAACCTAAACCAGGGTCTTGATATCGGCGGCAATCCCATGGGTTCGCAAACCGCGCTGCTGCTCGGCGTCGGGGCCAATCCCGGCGCGCTCAACATGGAGGAAGAGATCCGCCGGCTGGAATGGAAGGCTCAGGCCGGCGCCGAGTACATAGTCACGCAGCCCGTCTTCGACCTGCGCCTGCTCGAAGCTTTTCTCAAACGCACCGAGGACCTTAACTTGCCCGTGATCTGCGGCATTTGGCCGCTCACCAGCTACCGCAATGCCGAGTTTATGGTCAACGAGCTGCGCGTTCCCGTTCCGGCCCCGCTGATGGAGCGTATGCGCCGGGTCGACAATGCCGAAAAGGCGCGGCGCGAGGGCGTCGCCGTGGCGCGCGAAATGGTCGTCGGCGTTCGCGGTATGGTTCAGGGCGTGCAGTTGAGCGCGCCCTTCGGACGATACTCCATGGCCATCGAGGTCGCCGAGGCCATCGGTTCCGGAACATCGTCCTCGGTCCGTATACAATAGGCAAACCCGTGGCGACAGACCTGATCGAAATAGATGCCAACCAGCCCGAACCGGAGGCCATCGAGCGCGCCGCCGCCTGTATCCGCCGCGGCGGCGTCATCGCCATTCCATCCGACGCGCTGTACACGCTCATCGCCGACCCGCTGAACCTCCACGCCGTCGGACGCGTTTTTGAAGCCAAGGGGCGCGAGATCCACCGTGCGCTCCCGCTCCTGGTCGGCAGCCACTACATGGCCGAGGAGCTTTCCAGGGACCTCTCGGCTCAGTTCTATCTGCTGGCGCGCCATTTCTGGCCCGGACCGCTCACCATTATCGTGCCCGCATCCGCCAAAGTGCCGCTCAAAGTCACCGCCAACACCGGCCGCCTCGCCATACGGCAGTCCCGCTCGCGTATCGCCCAGGCGCTCCTCGACTGGCTCGATCAGCCGCTCGTCTCCACCAGCGCCAATATCTCCGGCCAACCCACCTGCCGCAGCGGCATCGAAGTGTTCGGGACCATGGACGGACGCGTCGACCTGGTTCTCGACGGCGGCGCCTGTTCCGGCCCCGGCGCCACTACCGTCGACATCACCGAGCCGTACTGGAAAGTCATTCGCGAAGGCGCCATCTCGGAAAAAGAGATCGGCGAGTGCCTCTCCGGCAAATGACGCCGCCGCCATTCCGCTATTATCTGCGCGTGCGCTACGGCGAATGCGACGCCCAGAAAGTCGTCTACAACGCCCGCTACGCCGACTACATCGACCTCGCGACGTTCGAATTCCTCCGCGCCATCGGCTACGGCGAGGCGCTCGTAAACGGAGACATCGATTATCAACTCGCTAAACTGACCATCGAATGGAAAGCTCCCGCGCGATTCGACGACGTGCTCGAAATCTCGGTCTACGCCGCGCGCCTCGGCAACACGTCGTTCACGCTCGCGGCGGAATTTCGCATCGCCGGCCAGGAACGCGCTATCGCAACGGCCGAGACCGTGTATGTCCTGGTCAACCCCGCGGCCTGACAAAAACTCCGCTGGCCGCCGATCTCCGCGCCGCTCTCGAAAAGGGAGCGCCGGGCGCAGCCACCGACCACGCCGCATTCCTCGCGATTACTTAATATTTCGCTCCCGCCCTCTCGCCGACACCGTCCAATGCATTTTATCGGTCGAGAATTCCTGCCGGTATTCGATCTCGCCGAGCGCCGTAAACACGTTCACGACCTGGAAATAAATCGTCTTCCCCTGCTCCGTGTCTTCCCACGGAAACGTCCGGACATTTCCCTTAACGATCAGCTTTCCAGAACCGGCCTGGCCGCCGTCCGCCGGAATCGGATAGCTGTTGTACGTATCGTTTGTCGATTGGTACGTGAACACGATCAACGCCTTCGATTCGCCATCTATGAACTGCGCGCACGCAAAGAAGCTGCCGCTGCGCCAGCAATCGTTCCGGATCGTTTTCGACTCCTTGCCCGGCTTGCTGAACCGCGTCGCGAAATGCTCGATCTCCGTCTTCCACGTCCCCTCATACGCCGAAATCGCGTGAATGCCTCGAGCCGCAGTGGGCCCCGGCAAGCCCCGCGCAACCGAGCCACGCGCTTAACGCCGCAACAGTCAGAAATTGCATTGACGCAGCGTAACAGAAACGCGCTGGCGCGCGGTGCCCATGAAGACGACGGCAGCGCCGGAGGAAATGCCGAAAAACCAGACCAGCCAGTGGACGTGGAGCAGCGTGGCGGGCGGATAATTGAGACGGATGGACGAGATATCGGAATCGGAAATAGGCGGTTCGATAGGATCGAGAAGGAACGCTCCCACACCCGCGCGGTCCTCGTTCAAACGGCGCACCCCGCGCCCGGATACGATGCTCTTCGTGAGAACACCACCGGCGCGTACGATTTCAAGATCGCCCGAAAACGCGCGCGTGGGGCGCAATCGCCAACTGATTTGATTCGCGGCGGGGATGCGCACGGGCGGTGTCTCCACAAAGATGCCGCTAGGGGCTCGCAGTTGAACATCCGGCATTGGCTCCCCGCTCTTGAGCTGTACCGTTATAACCGCGGGCTCCTGGATCCTCAGCGGCGCATGCGCATAGAGCGCCTCGAGCTGCGCAATCAAAAGCAGGAATGGCGCGGCAAGGATCAGGGCTGGAACGGCAATGTGGCGCAGCAATTGCAGATTGGCGCGCACCAGATCGCGTTGCGCGCGGAGAACGAGTCCCGGCTCATCCAAGAAAAGCTGAAGTTCAAGCGCGTGCGCGACGATCCGGTTGATCGTAATGCGCAGGGCGGCGCGATTCGACCAGCGGCGGAAGACCCAGACCGTAATGCAACCCCACGCCGCGCTGACCGCAATCAGCAGCGCAAGCGCCGGCGCGCCGAGGTCCTCCGGAATCAATCCAGATACCCCAGGCCCTTCAATTTTTTAACCAGGTCCTCTTTGGAATCGGCTTCCTCGAGCCGCGCCAGGTCCTTCTCGAGCGCGTGCTCGATAAATTCTTCGAGCGAACTATAGCCCGCCTTTTCGGCCACCTTGCGGGCGCGCTGGCACAGCGATTTGTTCAGCTTTATGGTCGTCTTCGAGAGCACTGCGCTGTTGCCTAGTATATCGAGCGGCCCCGCATTCCAGGCGCGGGCGAAACGCCAAAAAGCCGCAGGATCGTGACCGTGACATCCTCCAGGCCCGGGTTGAGCGCGCGCTGTTTCCCGTTAGTGAACAGAACGCCGGGAACATCGGCTGCGTTGATGCAGTGATCGCCGATCCAGGCGTCGTCGTTGTCGCGCACCACGGCCGCGGGCGTATCGCCGAGGCCGGTTTGCCACGAGGCGCGGTAACCGGGCGCGTACCCCACAATGAGATCGGGCGCGATGCGGGCGTTGTCCCGCCTGGGGTTCGTTTCGTACGCGGTCTCGACCACCTGCCGGCCATTATCCGGATCGCGAAACGCCAGAAGCTGTTCGCGGATGGTTGCGATGAGAGCGCGGCTGCGCTCGCCGGACGGGACCACGCCGTGCCGCTCGCGGCCGGATCGATTCAGATAAAGCCCGTTGAGACCGAGCGCATAGGCTTCGGTGTTTGCCCAATCTATATTTCCAAGCTGCGCGTCATCGCCTGGCGCGCCGTTTAAAGCGAGAAAGCCGCGCTCGTACAGCCAGGTATTGAGATTGACGGCGCGGTCGAAGGCGGTGAACCCATGGTCGGACATAATAATCAGATCGGCCGCGGGCTCCCGGCGCGCGGCTTCGCCGATCGAGGCGTCGACCGCGCGGTAAAAATCGAGAAGCTCCGCGTCGTGCTTCCCCCACAACATATGCGAGTTCTGATCGACAACCGAGAAGTAGTAAAAGAGAAGGCCATCGTGGAAGCGGTCGAGTGAATAGGAAAGCAGCTTGCGTTCGTCGTCGAGCACCAGGTGGGTTTGGGACAGAAATTGCGGAAGATCGAAGACGCCTTGACGCAGCGCCGCCGTATCTTCGGGCGTGCCGAGCGTGTAGTAGCGTTGGCCGGTGTCCAGGACGACGCGGCGGCTGAAGGAGGCCGGCGCGGAGATGGGAAGGCTAGGCGCGAGCGGGTCGATATTGACGGCCGAAACATACAATTCGAAGCCGGGATGAAGTTGCTTCGCGAACGCGCGAAACATGCCGTGGGCGGAAATGATGTGAGGAAGCAGGGGAAAATCCGCCGCGATCCAGTCCGACCACTCGCCTTGACGCAGAATCGTTTCGTTGCCACCGATTGAAAGGCGGGCGATGGGTTGCTCCGGATCGACGTCGACGGTCAAAGTTGCGTAGGCAGCGGCATGATCCTTGCGCAACGGGTTGGCAGGACCCGGGACCCGCAGAACGGCGCGGCCGCCGCTAAACCGCGTCTTGAAAATATGGCCGCCCGGGACGGCGCGCTCCAACTCCGTTGGATCGGACGTAAAGAAGCTGAACGTGCCAAGCGTGCCTTCCAGATCCGGCGTGCCCATGCCGGCCAGCGCCTCACCCGCGGCGATGGGCGGATAATTTGCCGGTATGCGCATAATCGTGACGGGGATGCCGCGATCGGCCAGCAATTGCCAGAACGCGGCGCCTTTTCGGAGCAGGATCACGCGCGAGCCGGCGAGCGGCAGCAAATACGGACCCAGCGATAGCTCGAAGCGGGGGTCCTCGTTCCGGCTTTCCGACGAATACGGCTGCATGGTCGCGGGATCGCGCTGCACGAAATCGAAGATGCCGTGCGCGGCCGGAGCAAGACCCGTTATAAATGTCGACCACGCCACAGGGCTTTGCGGCGGAGTAGTGGTGCGAAGGCGCGAGAATCCGCCGCGGTCGCGAATGGCGGCGAGGTTCGGGAGCGCGCTCCAATGACGCTCCACGAACCCGGGGTCCATGCCGTCCACTCCGATGACGATGACTTTCTTGCCGCTCCCGCCCCGCGAGCAGCCAACACAGGTGAACAGGGCGGCGATTAGAAGGACAAACGAAAACCTAAGCAAAGTGGACGAGCGGTTTCCCTTCCATCCATGCCGGCGGCTCGATCCCAAACAACCGCAGTGCGGTCGGCGCTAAATCTTCAATGCCGGGATCGTTGCCGGAGTCGAACTTGCGGTTTGAGAAGAGCACGCCCGGAACCAGCAGCGGATCGACGCAATGATCGCCGCTCCACGCCTTGTTATTGTCCTCGAAGACGCGCGCCGCGACTTTGCCCACCGCCGCTCCCCATGAGGCGCGATAACCGGCCGCGTAGCCCACAATCATGTCGGGCGCCGCGGCAAGGTACGGACCCTTGTAAATCTTCAGAGCTCTCATAGACGTTCCGGATGGCGACTTCTCCCGCTTCTTCGTCGCGCAGATTCGTCAATTGCCCGATCAGCTCTTGCTTCAGCGCCGACGCCGCATCCGGGGCCACGATGCCCTGCGCCTCGCGGCCGCGAAGATTCAGATACAGCCCGCCCAGGCCGAACGTGTACGCACTCGTCCTGCTCCAATCGACGCCGCCGAAATAATCGCCGCCTTCGAGCTCGTCGCCGTGCAGCGCAAGATAGCCGTGTCGATGCAGCCAGGCATTCAGATTCACCCCGCGGCGGAACGCGCAGAAACCGTGGTCGGAGAGGACAAACAGGGTGGTATTGGAGTCGGCGTAGCGCATCGTTTGGCCGACCACGCGGTCCATGTCGCGGTACAGCTCCTCGATCACGCCACCGTAGAGATCGTCAGCCTGGGGCGCCGGATCGAGGTGGCGGAAAAACATGTGCTGCACGCGGTCTGTCGTATCGAAGACGCAGGCCACCACTCCGCGGCGCGTGCGCTCCAGCGCGGCGAAGAACATCCCTTCGCGTTCCCGTTGAATCAGCTTGGCCTGCTTCAGGAAAGCGTCTTCATCGATGGCGCCCTCGTTTAAAGCCCAAGTGTCTTCGGCCATGCCCAGCGTAGCGAACGATCCCAGCAGCTTCGCCAAATAAACGGCGTAATGTGCGGGATGGCTGATCGGCAGCGCGGGATTCTCGGGATCGATTTCGACCGGCGTGGCATAAACCGAGAGATCCGCGCCGCCGTTCGTCAGCAGAAAACGCACGA
Source organism: Bryobacterales bacterium (assembly GCA_963795935.1). Lineage (GTDB taxonomy): Bacteria > Acidobacteriota > Terriglobia > Bryobacterales > Bryobacteraceae > JAICMB01. The sequence goes on from CAWCJO010000002.1 coordinate 260,809, forward strand.
TGCCTTTTACGCTCGCCGCCGGCGCCGCGTGAAACGATAATCTGATCCAGGGCGTATACTCGCCCCGGCGCAAGGCGTAACTTTCCTCCCCGATATCCAGAAGCGCCCCGTCCCCGTCGGGGCGAACACGGAACGGGATCGCCAGCGGCGGCGCACCGGCGATGAACTCGTTCGCCGGGCCGCTCAGCGCTCCGTGGAATCCGTCCTGGCGCGCGATGAGCGGCAGACGATTGCCGCCCTCGCAAGCGCCCGCCTCCGGCCTCGCCGAATACCAGGAGAACGTGCCCTGCGTGCCGCGCAAATCCGGCGTCGACATGGCGGACAGCAGTCGGCCTTTGAAGCGCTCCGGCGGAAACGTAATGGGAACGCGCAAAATCGTGCTTCCGATCGCACGACGCCCGAGAATCTTCCAGAATGGTTCGCTCTTGCGTCGCAGCTCAATGCCGGGACGCGACAGCGGGATGCGATACTTGCCGATTCTCAAGACGCGATGCGGAGACCGCACCTTCGCGGAAGAGATTTCGGGAGCGTACGTGCGCAGATCGCGATTGAGAAAATCGAAGATGTTATGCTTGGCGGGGTTCACGCCCGTTGCGAACGTCGACCAGGCGACCGGCGAAAGCGCCGGGAACGTGGTGCGGAGCCGGCTGTACGACCCCTCCTCGCGCAGCTTCGAAAAATTCGGCAGCTTGCCTTCTTCCATGAACTGCTCCGTGAGGTTCGGATCGAGACCGTCGAGTCCCAGAAAAATCGCCTTCTTTACGTGCGCCCGCGTGAACGCTCCTTTTCGCCTCACGAAAAGCCATGCCATGCGGAACGGCCAGAACAGAATCGAGACCAAGCTTGCCAGAATCGACAGCAGCAGCGTTAGAAACGATCCCAGAAAGGCGAACCCGGCGCCCGGGCCGATGTAGGCGAAGGTCACCGGATCTTGCCTTCGAGAAATGGCACTTCCAGTACTTTTTCATGCTGGATCGGGCCGTGCCCGAAATAGCCGTCTTCGCCGAATAACTCGCCATGGTCCGACGTGATCGTAATATAAGTATTCTTCGGCGCGAGGTCGAACAGCTCCTCCACCACCGTATCGAGATACTTTACGGCCTCGATCTGGCGCTGTCGCAATAGGCGGAGTTTCACTTCATCGAAGATCTTCCCCCGGGCGCGGCGCAGTTTCCCTCCCACCACATGATCGTCGAGGTGCTGGAACACGCCGTGTACGCCGCTGACGCGCGGCCAATCCTCTTGCGACTCGCCGGGCAGCGCGTATGGATAATGCGTTTCTCCGATGTTGAGCAGGTAGAACGAAGGTTGCCCGGCGGCGAATGCGAGCTGTGGCAGCATGGCGCGCATATCGTTGTGGCGCTCCATCAACTTGTATGTGTCGAAGCCCGAGTTCAAGACGGTAGACGGGTTCAACACCGGAAGCGACACCATCGCGTGCGTGCGATAACCGAGGTTCTGAAGCAATACCGGAAGATAAAGCCGCGGGACAAAGCGCCTGAACTCGATCCCTTCCGCTCCCAGCCTCTCGTTAAATTTAAGAAAATCCCGCTTGTAATACTCCGACGCGAACACCCCGCGCGGGCTGCTGTGCGGCATCAGGCCCATCAACAGGTTGTAATGCGAGGGCGCGGTCCAGGAAGCGTACGCCCAACGTTTCTGCAGCGGACCGAGCCTGCGAATCGTTTTCGGACGCGCGCGCACGAAAGCGTCGTAGCGGCAACTGTCGAACACGATAAGGATATAGTTGTTCCTGAGTTCCGGCCGCTTCATTTTCGTCCGCTATCGCCCGCGAAAAATCGCGACAGATCGTGCCGCCGCGTCCACACAAATTGCCAGAACTCCCGAAACCCGATGCTTTCGGCCGGCAATCCCCAATATGTTTCAATTCTCCACCGCAGATAAGGGCTCGCCCAAGGCCGCAGCCGATAGCCTCGCGTGGCGCGCCACAGAAAACGCGCCACTAGCGGGACACGTTGCTCGCGCGAGTCGACTTCGTATCGGGCGCATCCGGAGTGGCGTAATAGCCCGTGCGCGTGCGCACCAGCGCGCTGCGGCCCGCCCCCGACACCGTCACCTTAATCTGCCGGAAGCTTCCGTCCAGCGCCTGCACCGTCGGCGTATACGCGATTGTATACTGGTTGCGGATCTCGTGCGCCACCAGCAGCGCGATCTTATCCACCTCCGCCAGCTCCTTCGGATAATACGATAGCCCTCCCGACGCGCTGGTCAGATCGTCGAGCGCCCGCTTCGCCTTCTTCGCCTCCCGCCGCTCTTCTTCGTTCAGCAGCCCGATCGCGTAAATCAAAACCTCGCTCTTCTGCGCCTTCGCCACCAGCTTTTCAAGCGTGCCCGTGCTCGCCGTATCGTTGCCGTCCGTGACCACCAGCAGCACCTTCTTTTCCTTCTTGCCGCTCTCCTTCATGTAGTCGATCGACATGGAGATCGCGTCGCGCATGGCCGTCCCGCCCCGCGCGTCCAGCCGAGCCAGGCCCTGCTCCAGCTTCTTCACGTCATTGGTGAACGGCACGTCGAGAAAGGCCTCGTCATTAAAGTTCACGACGAAAACTTCATCCTGCCGGTTGGAATTCTTCATCAGGTCCGCCGACGCCAGTTCCACCTTCAGCCGCTTGTCGCGCATGCTGCCGCTGTTATCGATAATGATGCCGAGCGAAACCGGAACGTCCTCGCGCCGGAAAATCTTGATGGGCTGTTCCGCCCCGTTCTCGAAAACCTTGAAGGCGTTTTGAGGCAGATTCGGAATCAGCTTCCCGCTCTTATCGGCGACCGTTACGGGCAAAATCACCAGACGCGTATCGCTCCGGAAAGTCGGCGGATCGGCGGGCTGCGCCGCGGCAACGGCTAAAAACAACAAACTACTGAGTAGGCGCATAGTAACCAAGGCGGTAGAAGGCTTTGAGCGGCGGCAGGCCCTTCGGCTGGACCAGCTTGACCGTGACGTGCCTATACTTGCCATCGCGCTCCGCGTTCTTCGGCGAGTAGTACAGCACGTACTGGTTCCGCAGCTCTATTCCGATTTTAGCCGCTATGTCGGGTAGCTCGCTCAAGTTCTCAACCGGGAAATGTCGCCCTCCCGTCTGCGCCGCGATCTCGCTCAACAGCCCCGGCCCGGCCAGTTCCTCGGCGGTGCGGCCCCGCGCCGCCATCGGCTCGAAAATCCCGATCGCGTACACTTGCACATCCGCCTCCCGCACCGCGTTCTTGATTTCCGTCTCGGTGTAGCGGCTGCTGTTGTCGCCCCCGTCGGAGATGATCAGAATCGCCTTTCTCGGATTGTGCGCCTTCTTCATCTGATTCATCGCCATGTAAATCCCGTCCAGCAGCGCCGTTCTCCCCTTCGATTGCGTAAACGTGAGTTGGTTCTGAATGTTTTCCGTATCCGTCGTAAACGGCGCCGCCATCTGCGGCCGGTCGTTGAATTCGATCAGGAAAAACTCGTCTTCCGGATTCGCCGTCTTGAAGAACTGCGCCACCGCCTGCCGCGATTTTTGCAGCTTGCTCCCCATGCTGCCGCTGGTGTCGAATACAATCCCTACCGATAGCGGCGCGTCTTCGTTCGAGAATTGCGAGATGGTCTGCTCCACCTTGTCCTCGAAAAGCCGGAAATGCTCCTTCTCGAGTCCCGTCACGAAGCGGTTCAACGGATCGGTCACCGTCACGTTCACCTGCACCAGCGTCGAGTCGATGCGGATGCTGCGATGACGCTCCTCCAGCGTGTCCGGCTGTTTGTCCGCGGAAGGTTTCGTGCGCGGCTCGATGGAAACCTTCGCGTTATCGCGAGGGCTGTCGGCCGCATACGCGAACACACCGAGAAAGCCCGCAAGAATCGGAATTACGCCTGCGAGCCGGGTTATCGTGGGTCTCTGCGCCACCATCATTACCTCTCTGGTTGCGACCGTTTACAGTATAGCGCCCTCCCGCCCTGGAACCGGCGCCGCCGCAACCCGAGCCCCTTTTGTCGCACCCTTTTCTGAGCCGCGACCGAAGGGAGCGGTTGCAAGCCATCAACTCATCTGCCCCAGCGCCTGCTGCAGCCCCTCCACGAAAAAATACTCGCCCCACATCACCGATTCGTCCACCCCCAACTCCTTATGCACGTGGTAAACTCCGCCCTTCAAAATCCCTTCCCACTTCTTGTCCTTGTTGGCGAGGTGCTTTTGGCACAAGGTCCGCAGTATGCGCACCCCCGCGGACCAGTACATGTGCCCCTTCACGCCGTCCGGCAGCAGCCGGCACAATCGCAGCAGCCCCGACGCCGCGATCGCCGCCGCCGATGTGTCCAGCAGCTTGCGGCTGTCCTTCGGCGCCACGAAATCCCACGGCGGCACCCCGTCCGTCCCCGCGTGCATGATGTAGTAATCCGCGCACGCCTCCGCCGTTTCTAAAAACCGCGGATCGCGGCTGTATTCATACACCACGCCGAATCCATACAGCGCCCACGTCAGCCCCCGAGACCAGCACGAATCGCCTCGGTAGCCCTGCTGCGTCGTCTGTCTTAAAAATTCGCCCGTCTCCAGATCGAAAATCCCCTCGTGCGCGGTCGACCCATCCCCCCGCACCAGCACCCGGCGCGTCGTCAGCGAATGCCGCAGCGCGATGTCCCGCAGCCGCCGGTCGCCCGTCTCGCGCGCCGCGTAGAAAATAATCCCCACGTTCATCATGATGTCGATGAACAACGAATTATCGGCCACGAACGACCGCAGATACTGCCCCTTCTCCTGAAAACGCAGCGCCATCGTCCGCCCCGCCTCGATCAGCACGTCCTTCAACTCCGGCTCGCGCGTCAACGCGTACCAGCGATAATAACTGGACATGAAAATGAAACCCAGGTCGTGTACCTCCCGGTCGTGCTGCCGTTCCTCGAGCGGCTTACTGTAGCGGATCGCCTGTTTCTTCCAGAAATCCGCTTCGCCGTCGCCGCCCGTCCATCCGCGCTCGAAAATCCACATCAGACCCGGCAGAAAACCGTCGCACCAGTGCGTCCACACCGCCCCTTCGTGCTTCCAGCGCCCATTAATCGTGTAAATCGGATAGAAATCCGGATAACGTTCGATGATGCGGCGCACCTGTTTTTGCGCGAATGAAAACGCTCCGGCCAACAAGTCGCGGTCCGTCTCGAGGACGAATTGGATCATTTACAGGATTGTAGCAACCGGCCTCGCGGGACCGAGCGAATCCCGTCTGCTACGCTCGTAACTAACATGTCAGCCGCAAAAGTCACGGTGGTCCAAAATGGACCCATCCGCATCGAAGGCGACTTCATTATCGTCGACCCGGAAGGAAAAGAGTTCGGCCTCGCCGGCCGGACAATCGTCTCCCTTTGCCGCTGCGGTTTCTCCGGCAACAAGCCCTTCTGCGACGGCCAACATGGCGTCAGAGGCTTCGAGTCTCTCTGCCAGGCTCGCGACCTTCCCGCTCCCAAGCCGAAACTCTAACGCGCCCGCGCTCATCTCTCCAGGATCACGACCGCCATCGCCTGCGCCGCGGTGTGCGTCAGCGATAAAACCACATTGCTCACCTTCATGCGCTCCACGAATCCCGCCGCGACGCCATGCAAAGCCAGCGTGGGCTTTCCGCCCGGAAGATTCGTCACTTCGAAATCATGCCAGCGCACGCCGCGCCGCCACCCCGTCCCGATCGCCTTCATGCCCGCTTCCTTGGCCGCGAAACGAGCCGCGTAGCGCTCAAAGCGGTTCGCTTTTTTCTCCACGTAGGCGATCTCTCCGGCCGTGAACACGCGCTCGATAAAACGAGACCCATGACGGCCGATGGCGTCGCGTATCCGATCCACCTCCGCCAGGTCCACCCCGATGCCGGCAATCACAACCCCGCCCCGGTCGACGTGATCGTCAGCCGCCCGTGCTTCACCCCTTTGGTGCTGATCAGCCCGTCCGCGATCGTTTTCACCACGCCGGCGCGCCCCTTCACCACCAGCACCTCCAGGCAGTTGTCGTGATCCAGATGCACGTGCAGCGTCGACAGGATCTGGCGAAAATGTTCGTGCTGATAATCCGTCAGCTTCTCGTTCAGCAGCCGCACATGATGATCGTAAACCAGCGTTACCGTTCCCACCACGTTGCTGTCGGGCTGCTCCCACGCCCGCTCCACCAGCTCGTCGCGTATCAGGTCCCGAAACGCCTCGGAGCGGTTTGCGTACCCCGCGAAGCAATCAGATCGTCGAACTTTTCCAGCAGCTCCGCGTCGATCGCCACCCCAATCCGGCTGAGTTCTCCCATGCGTATTGAAAATAGCAGCACGGCGCCTATGCTCTTCTTGCGCACACGATTTTAAGATTGGTGATACTGTGGAAGGCGGGCTGAATGCACATCCCGGATAATTTCCTCTCCACCCCCGTCTGGGCCACTCTGGACGCCGTCAGCGCGCCGGCTTTCGCCATCGTGGCCCGCCACGCCGGGCAGCGCATGCACGCCGGACAGTCCGCCGCCGACTCCCGCATTCCCCTGCTCGGCGTAATGGGCGCGTTCGTCTTCGCCGCGCAGATGATCAATTTTCCAGTCGGCCTGGGAACCAGCACGCACCTTGTGGGCGGCGCGCTGCTGGCCTACGCCGTTGGCCCTTCCTTCGCCGTTGTTGCCATGACGGCCATTCTGACCGTGCAGGCCTTTATCTTCCAAGACGGAGGCGTCCTGGCCCTCGGCGCTAACGTTTTCAATATGGCCCTTGCCGGCGTGCTGGCCGCTTATCTTCCCTATCAGCTATGGGGCCGCGGCCGCGCGCGCAAGGCCGTCATCTTCACCGGCGCCTTTCTCTCACTCATGGTCAGCGCCGCGCTCGCCATGACCGAACTGCTCGTCTCCGGCGTCCCCATGTCGCGCAACGTCATTCTGGTCTCTCTCCTGTTGTTCACCGTCAGCGCCGTGCTCGAAGGAGTCATCACCGTCGCCGTCCTCCAAGCCATCGAACGCCTCAACCCCGGTTGGATTCAGAAGCCCGCCGCCTCGAACGGCAGAGTCCTCGCCGCTTTCGCCGCCTTTGCCGTGCTGCTGGCAGGCGTGGGCTTCCTCATCGCCTCGGCATCGCCCGACGGCTTGCAGCGCATCGGCATCCAGATGGGCCTCGCCGCCAAGTCCTCCTTCCATGCGCCGCTCGCCGACTACCGCCTTCCGTTCTGGTCGTACGATTGGTTCCGCCGCGCCGCCGCCGGCCTGCTGGGCCTTGTGATGGTCTTTGGAGTCTGCGCCGCCGCCGCCCGCGTCGTCGCGCGAGGACCGAAGTGCACCACGTAATTCTCGATTCTTGGACGCGCCGCCTCAGCCCCCTGCACCGTCTGGATCCGCGCGCCAAAGCGATTGCGCTGCTCGCGTTTCTGATCGCGCTCGCCACCACTCCCGGGGCCGCGTCCGTCCGCATCGTCGCCTATGCCGCGGTTGCTCTCGGTGCCGTCCTCATCGCCCGCCTCCCGCTCGGACGCGTTCTCCTCCGCGCCGCCGCCGTTCTCCCTTTCGCCATTGTGTTCGCCCTCCTGTGCTGGTTCGGCGGCGACCATGCGCGCGCCTCCGCCCTGCTCGAGAAAACATACATTTCGGCCCTCGCCGTCCTGGTCGTGGCCGGAAGCACGCCCCTGCCCGCTTTGCTCGAAGGCTTCGCAAATTTGGGCGCGCCCCGCATGCTGGTCTCCGTAATTCAATTTCTGTACCGCTATCTCTTCGTGGTCTCCGAGCAGGCGCAACACATGCGCATCGCCGCCTCCTGCCGCGCTGGAATCCCCCACAGGTCGCGTCTCCATCGTTTTCGCGCCGCCGCCGGAGCGCTCGGCGTTCTCTTCGCGCGCTCCTACCTCCGCGCCCTCGGCATCCATCGCGCCATGCTCGCGCGCGGCTATAATGGACGCCTTCCCGTTGCCGCCGCTACGCAATTCAAACCCTCCGACGCCGTCTTCGCCGCCGCCGCCGTCGCGCTGCTCGCCGCCATCCGCATCGCACCCTACTGATATGGATTTCATCGTCCACGTTCGCGACCTGCACTATCGCTACGACGACGGCGCCAAGGCCCTCAATGGCGTAAACTTCTACCTCTTCCCCGGCGAGACCGTCGCCCTCTTCGGACCTAACGGCTCCGGCAAGACTACCTTCGCGCTGCACCTCAACGCCTTGCTTGAGGGCCAAGGCGAAATCGATGTCTGCGGCCTGCGCGTCAGCCCCAAGACGGCGGTGTTGGTGCGCTCGAAAGTAGGAATCGTGTTTCAGGATTCGGACGAGCAGCTCTTCATGCCCACCGTCCTCGAAGACGTCGCCTTTGGGCCGTTGAACTCCGGCATGAGCCGCATCGACGCCGTTGTCAAAGCGACGTGGGCGCTGCGCGAGGTGGGAATGGACGACGCGCTCGACAAAGCGCCCTATCATCTCAGCGCCGGAGAAAAAAAGCGCGTCGCCCTCGCCGGCGTCCTGGCCATGAATCCCGAAATCCTGATCCTCGACGAACCGACCACCTACCTCGACCCGCCCGCGCAACGCAGCCTCTCCCACTTGCTTCGCGCCTTGCCGCAAGCCAAAATCATCGTGACTCACGACGTAAACTTCGCCGCCGCGCTCGCTTCCCGCGCCGTCTTCTTCGAACAGGGGAGAATAATCGCCGACGGCGCCCGTCGAAGACATCGTCCGCCGCTTCGAATGGAACGTAAGTCACGCGCCGCTGCGATCCAGCGCCGCCCGTTAAACGAATACCCCGCACCCGCCGTTCCGCTATCCTTAAGATAGTGCCCAAAGTCACGATCGACGGCAAGACCATCGAGTTTGAAAGCGGCAAGCTGCCCTATGCCGAGCATGGCAAGCCGGAATCGCTCCTCGATATCTGCCTCAATTTCGGCATGCACCTGGAGCACGCCTGCGGGGGAAATTGCGCCTGTACAACCTGCCACGTCATCGTCAATAAGGGCATGGAGAATCTCTCGGAGATGGACGACGACGAAGCCGACCGCCTCGATTTCGCCGCCGGACTGACCACCCGTTCCCGTCTGGGATGCCAGTGCGTGGTGGAGGGCGACGTCGAGGTCGAGATTCCCTCCTGGAACCGCAACTATGTCAGCGAAGGGGGCGGCTCCATGAATCTCGGCAACGCCATCCCACCCCCCCGCAACCCACACCCCAACGGCGACACTGCCGGCCCGCGCTGACCCGTTCGCAATTCGCGAATCGCGAATATACAATAAAATACGGCGCTGAAACCGCAGGATGTATACCTGTCGCTTAAAATTGCCGCGTCCAATTCTGGGCAAGCGCCATATCACCGGTTGACGGCCGAGTTGCTCATGAGCCGATGCCGTCGTCTTGCGGTGAGTTCACCGTGCAGTTCGATACGCGAACGTTGTTGCAACAGTCGATGTCCATGCCGTCGCGATTGGTGTCGATTTTCAAGTTGTCGATCGTCAGGTTGTCGACGCCTGTAAGCAACATACCGAACCGTCCACCCTGCAGAATGGAAAAATCCCGCATCGTAACGTTCCGGCAGTTCTTCAGCGCGATCGCTTTGTTACCGACGCCAGGGCCCTTGTTGTCAAACTGCCCTCCGGGCTGGTTAAGGCCAAAACCGTCTGAAAGGCCTTTCCCGTAGATGAGCCCGGGCCCGCCGATCCCGCAATTGGAGATTGACTCACCCCAGATTAGCGAGTTGTGCCAGTGGCTATGTCCATAGTCGTCGTATTGCGTCCCCGCGAAAGGTTCGGCCGCATCGTAGGCGCCGCCGAGTTGTCCGTTGTTTGACCCGGCAGCGGGGAATCGACGCCGAGAATGGTACAGCCCGCCGCCAGATACAGATATACGTTACTGCGCAGGTGAATCGAAAAACAAAGATATGTGCCCGCCGGGAAATAGACCGTGCCGCCCCCCAGCCTTGGCTGCGTTTTCGATCGCCTCATTAACGCCATCCGTGTCGAGCACCGAGCCGGAACCCACGGCGCCATAATCAAGCACATTAAACAGCGTCGTGCTCACGAGACAGTCCTGACTTCGGCCGAAGCGGGCGGAAGCGGTTTCAGAAAGCTGCGATGGCCGGAAATCATGCCCGCAAGCCTAACACAAAGGCCGGATCTTACTCTCGCGGCTCACGCGCGCGGGCGTCCGGGTTCCCCGGACCAAAGTGCTTCAGCATAACGAGATTCTCTTTATCGCTGCGATTGGTCACGACGACCCCTTCCCGGGCGGCTCGGGCGCTCACGAACAACTCGTCTTTCGTCATCTCGCCATAGCGGATCAGCGTCGGAGTCTCGACGTCCATTTTGCCGATGGTGCCCCAACCTTGCACCACGATCAACCCATACGCGGCGGCACCTTTAATCGTCGCGGTGCGGCCCGGAAAAACGGTGAGCTCTTTTGCTGAATAGTGCTGTGGGGTCGCGTACACGACCCAGTTCTCGCGATGGCTGTCGCTTTTCGACGCCTCCTTGGGATGAAAGAGGCGATGACTGGCGAACTCGGGATCGACGTTCGCCTCCCAATCGAGCATGTTCAAAATATAGTCGAGATCGCGATGATGCTCCGGCGGAACATCCTTCACGCACAGCTCCCAGGGAACGGCGCGCCCCTCCACCATGGATTGAAACATCGCGAAAACGTCGGAGTTGACCTGCGGCTCGTAGGTGACCAGAGAGCCGGGCGCGTGCAGAATCCCCGGATCGATCTGCCAACCCGTGCCCGGCTTCAGCCGGTATGCTTTCGAATGATACAGGATGCCATTCTCGCCCTCGTTCCAGCGTTCGAGGCAATGGCGAACATCGTCGCGCGCCGTGCCCGGTTCGAGCCCCATGAAGGTGTAGGGGAAATTGTTTTCTTTGAAGTTATATTGCGGCGGGAAGTAGTAGGCCTCTGGCTTGGGATTGCGTCCCACGCGGCGGGCGTCGGCCTCGTTCTGGTGCATGTGATGCGGGATCGGGCCGAGGTTGTCGAAAAATTTGCAGAGCAGGTTCCAGCCGCCGCGCTCGCGCATGACATCGGCGCCGAGGAAATCGTCGCCGGCGGTCTCGACGGCCTCTTTCAGCAGCGCGCGCTTGCCGTTAAAGTCGATATAGCTGAGACCTTCATCCGCGGGCGTGCCGGGGCCGTTGTCGGCGCGCGTGGTGGAAGAGAACCAGCGCTCGTCAATGCCGCCGCGATGCGCGCCGAGGGCATAGAGATCGCGCGGGTCCAGCTTCAACCTGCCGCCCGGCATCAAAAACGAACGCGGCACCCAACAAGGCGCCAGGCGCACGATGCCGCCGCCCTGCTGCAGAGCTTCGCGGAAGAACCGCGCATCGCTCATTTCGTAATTCTAAGCAGAATCGCTTGCGGCGCCGCGTACGTGGACGGCAGATTCGACCGCGTCTCGACCACGCCGCCGACATAGATCGTCTGCTCCGTCGGCTCGACCGAAGGCAGCGCCGCGATGGTGAAGGAGCGGCGCGTGTCCTGTTCGGTAATGAGCACGCCGTTCAATCCCACATCGATCACCTTCACGCCCGGAGGCAGATTCATCACCGACACGGGAACGCGTCCATGAAAATCGTTCTGCCGTTCGATGCTGACGGCAATGCTGGCTTTTTCACCCGCCTTCAATTCCACAACCTTGGTTTCGGCTGTCATCATGACGTCCGGTTTCGGCATCAGAGAAATCAGCTTCAGATGGTCCTCCGGACTGGCCCAGCGCGTCAGATCGCCCGCCCTGCCCGCAATTTTCAATGCAGCGGCCTGTCGCAGCATCGCGTTCGCGTCGGCGCTGAGCAGCAGCGTCGCGCTCACCTCTCCCGGCGCGATGACGCCCTCTGTCGCTTTCAAACCCGGCGGAAGATCTTCCATCGCCACGCGAATCGCGCCATCGAAGCCGTCCATGCGAAAGGCCGTGACCGTGACAGGTACGGAGCCGCCTACCGGCACGTTGGGGTTGCGCTGCGCCACGCTCAGGCGGAAGTCCGGACGAGGCTTACGAATGGTCAGCCGGTATGCGTAATTCTCGCCGCCGCTGCCGCGCACGTCGCGCAGACGAACGATATAATCGCCGTCGGCGGGCGCCGTGAAGTTGACCAGGGAGTCCTTGTCGTACCCCGGGCCGCCGTCGTCGTTTTGGTAATACAGCCGCACCAGCGGCAGCCCATTGGGAGTGAACTTCGCGCCGGGAGGATGGATCTGAACCTTATAGACCGGCTCATCGATCGCATGCGCTTCGGTAGAGGTGCCGAAATAAGCGATCCGCTGGCCCGCGAAGCTTTCAAACACAACGTCTTCATCGGGACCGTTGGGCAGCGTCTGCACGCGGATGATCTCGCGGCCGATCATGACGTAGTCGCCCGGCTTCCAATCGTTCCAACTGGCGATGCGGATTCCGCGCGTGACGGAATCGCGATCGGACAGCGTTGTCAAGGTGTCCGAAACCGGGCGCACGGTGGCGCGCTCGATCGGCTTGGCGTTCGCGTCGAGGACTTCGATAAAGGAATCGAGGTCCGATCCCAGTCGGCGCGCGTTCACTTCCAGCGCCAGTTTCTCGTCCTTGCGCGCGTGGAAACGGAAATAGTTTTGCTGGCCGCGCGCGGAAAGCCGGCCGTTGATCGTCACCGGCGCGCTCACCGCCTGCGCCTGGGCGGCCGCAAGATTGGCGCCGTTCGATTCCACCTCCGGCTCCTTTCCGACCGCCAGCTTCACCTTGGTGAAGGAGTGCTCCGGGCGCAGGCTCAGACTATCTTCGGAATCCGGCGTGAGGTTGCCCTGAACCGCCACCTTCGACGCCGCCAGTGCATAACCGTTTCAGCGTCACCTGCGCCGTTCGCCCGAGTTGCACGCCCAGCGGATACGCGCCCAGCGCCACCGGAAATTGACCCACTTTGATGCGATAAAAATTGCTCGCGCGGCCGCTGCTCTGATAATCGGCTACGCGGATGTAATACGTTCCAGCCTTATCGAACTTGTGCGCGAACCACACCGCATCCTTGCCCCCGTCCGCCCCGAATTCTTTCACCACCGACTGGTCCGCATCGAGTATGCTCACCACCGGCTGCAGCGACGATCCGATCTCCATGGCCCCGTTTTCAAATACGAGCTGCTCGCCGGCCTTGACCTTGATTTTGAAATAATCCACGTCCCCCGGCTTCGAGATGGCGCCCGTCAGAATCGCCGGCAGATACGTATCTACGGCCGTCTCGGGCGTGTCGTTCGGTTCTTTATCGATGCTCTCGCCGTAGTAAGGCTCGATCAGGAAGCGCCCGACCGCCGTGGTTCCGAGCGGCGTCTGCAAGCGGAACCCCACCGGCCCGACTTCGGCATCGGGCGAAACGTCGAGCTGCACCGTGACCTGGTTGCGCGGCGGAAGCGGACCGAGGTCGATGGTGGAAAGCGTCCCGTTCGAGCCCAGGCGGATGTCCGGCAGATCGGGCAACTCTTTCACGCGCAGAATGCGGCCCGTAATCCCTGGCTCGTTGAAATAGATCGCGCTGGCTTTGGCGAGATTGAGGCCTTCCACCGTTAATTCGGTGGTTGTGCCCCGCGAGACGCCAAGAGGCGACACGGAATTGAGCAGCGGCGGCGTGGTGCGGTGGCCGGAGGGCGAATCCAGTTCCGCGGCAATAAGTGAAAGCGGGACGAGCGAAAGCGTGAACAGAGCAAGAGCGAGTCTCATGTTTACCTCGTTGCGCGCAGCGCGGCAGCCGCCGCGCCGATGTCGAGCGAGCCATCGAAGCGGCCGATCGCCAGCCTCTTTCCATCAGGTGAAAACTGCAGTCCGTAGACCCAGTCCGGCTCGACGTAGGAGCTAACTTCGGTCAGAGTGGGAAGGCTGTAGACCTTCACCGTTTTATCGGCCGAGGACGAGGCCAAAAACTTCCCGTCGGGGCTCCACGACAGCTTCAAGATCGCGTCTTCGTGCGCGATCAGCGAGTTCTCCAGTTTCCCGGATTTCTCGCCCAGCGACCAGATCCGAATTGTTTTGTCGAGGCCGGCCGCCGCGACATAGTGGCCCGTCGGGTCGAGCGCGATGGCGTTGATGCCGTCCTGCGGCTCGGAAAGCGTGTACAGCCGTTCGCCGGTAGCCACGTTCCAGATTTTCACGGTACGGTCGGCCGCGCCGGAGACGATGCGCTTGCCGTCGGGGGTGAACGCCAGCGCATAGACGGCGTCGATATGATCTTTCAGCGTCCGGATTTCTTTTGCGCTCGCGACATCCCAAAGCTTGACGAGCTTGTCATAGCTTGCGCTCGCGACCGTCTTGCCATCGGGCGAAAACGCCACGGCATAGATACAATCCGAGTGGCCCTGGATTGTCGCCGTTAATTTGCGGGCCGCTACATCCCAGATTTGAATTTCGCCGCGCCGCGCCGGAAGTCCGCCCCGGCCGCCAGCAGCGCGCCATCTCTCGAGAACGCCACCGCGCGTACGGCGTCGGCCGCGCCCGGCAGCTCGGCCGTTTGCTGTTTCGTCGCGGGATCGATCAGCCGCACTTTCTTAAAGCCGGCCAGCGCGATCGTGTGGCCGTCCGGCGACCAGGCCAGATCGTAGATTTGCGGCCGCACGGGCACGAGCGGCTTTATTTCAGGCAGAGACGAAGGCGCGGCTTTAGCCGACGTTTTCAGCGCCGGCGCCCCGGCATCGATCCAGGCCGCGATAGCCTCAATATCGGTGGCCGGCAATTGGCTGCCGCCTAGCGGCATGCGCGGCGGGATCTTGCCCGAGATCATCAGATAGAGGCGGCTCTCGGCGCTTTTGCCCGGGACGATAGCGGGACCGTGCTCGCCTCCCTGCAACAGCGATTCGCGCGTCGTGACGTTCAGTCCACTCATGCGCGTGTCGATGGCATGACATCCGGCGCACTTGTCCAGCAAAACCTGCGGAACATCGGCGGCGTAGGCGGCCGCCATCAAGGAGAAGAGGGCAAGAGTCCGCGTCATCCGGTTTAGTGGTTGAACAGAAATTCTTTGCTGGTGAGCAGCGCCCATTCTACATCTTCAAGCGCTTGCCGCCGCGACTGCAGTATCGCTTCCGGGCTCCCCTTTTTCAGCCGCGCCGTTTCGAGATGCGCCATCAGCTCCGCCTTTTCCGCTGCGCTCGGGTAGCGGCTGAAGGCGCTCAGGAAAATGTGATCGAGGATGCGCGAATCCGAAACCCCGAGCTTCAGAAACAGCGCGACATTGCCGTCGGGCGCGTCCAGCTTCTTGTTCAGAGTGTCGCCGTTGATGACGTTCAGAGCTTGCCCGATCGTCGCGTCCGAAGAGCGCTCCGAAGCGTCGCAGACCAACCGCGCGGGCCGGCCGTAAACCGTCAGAAACTCCGACTTGACCTGCGTGTCGGGCAATTGCATGGCGCGAGTGCCGGCCGGGTAGCCGGAGAACGCGCTCGGAACGCCGGTCACCTGCGAATAGGCGTCCAAAATGACTTCGGCGGGCAAGCGTTTGATGATGTATTTCGAGTAGAAGATGTTGTCGTTCTGGTTCGTCGCGTTCGCTTCGGCCGAGACCTGATAGACGCTCGAATTCATGATCGTGCGGATCAGGTACTTGATGTCATAGTCGTGCTTGACGAAGTCCTCGGTCAGCGCCGAGAGCAACTCTTCATTCGACGCCGGGTTGGTGGCGCGCACGTCGTCGACGGGATTGATCAGACCGCGCCCCATGAAATTTCCCCACACCCGATTAACGATGGAGCGCGCGAAATAGGGGTTTTCGGGACTGGTCATCCAATCGGCGAAGACAACGCGGCGGTCCACCGGCGAGTCGATGGGAATCGCCTTGCCGTCCAGCGGCGTCGGGGGCAGCGCCTTCAACAGCCGCGGGTGCATGATGTCGCCCGTAGTCTTCGCGAAGACGATATTATCGCCGGCGTCGCCATTCTTGATGCCCACGCGCGTGAAGAGATTGACGAACTGGTAATACTGCACCTGCGTCCACTTTTCGAGCGGATGATTGTGGCATCGGGCGCAGGTGACGCGCTGGCCGAGAAAGGCTTCGGTGCTGGTCTCGGCAAGGTCGATGGGATCCTTGTGGAGGACGTAATAGTTGAGTGCGCCGTTCTCGCGGGTGCTCCCGGAGCTGGTAAATATGTCGCGCGCAAACTGGTTCCAGGGCTTGTTCTCTTTAACCTTGTCGCGAATCCAATCGTAAAACGCCCACATCGCGTTGGAGCGCAGCTTGCGGCTCGAGACCAGCAGCAGGTCGGACCATTTGTAGGACCAATAATCGACGTATTCGTCGGAATTGGTGAGCTGTTCGATCAGCTTGGCGCGTTTATCCGGGGACTTGTCCGACAAGAAATCTTCGACTTGTTCGGCGGGCGGCAGCACGCCGGTGGCATCGAGCGACGCGCGGCGAATAAACGTCGCATCGTCGGCGGGCTTCGAAGGCGCGATGTTCAGCTTGCGCAGCTTGTCGATGACAAGCCCATCGATATAGTTGTGGGGCGGGAGAACGTCGTAAGCCGAGGACGCGATCTGGTTGGGATAAGGCTCGGTTACGCGCGCGTATAGCACGCGGCTCGAATACCACAGCGTTATGGCGGCTTCTCCCGGACCGTTCATCTTCACGCGGCCGTTGTCGTCCACGCTGGCCGCGCCTTCGTTGCTCGACGAGTATTTCACCCAGCGCGTGACGTCCTCGACGCGGCCGTCGGAATATTTCGCTCGAACCACAAGCTGCTGTTCGGCGCCCGGCTGCAGCGTCGCGGCCGCGGGGTACACTTCAAGACCGGTGACCGTGGGATCGCTCGCGCTCGGAGCCGGCGCGCCTTCCGCGATCCATTGGGAAATGATGCGGAACTCCGGTGAATCGACGGCGAAGCGTTTGCCTCCGCCGTGCGGGATCGTGAACGTCGGCTTCAGGAGGATGAGACTGGCCGATGGCTCCGTAAGCGAAACGCGCCGCCCGTCGGCCTGCCGCGTCAGAGTGTCGTAATCGACTTCGGGAGCGTAGCCGCGCAGCGTCAGCTTGAAACCATTTTTTCCGGCCAGAGCGCCGTGGCATGCGCCCTGATTGCAGCCCACTTTCGTCATCACGGGAATCACGTTATTGCGGAAACTCCACGTAAACGGAGCTTTGGCGTTTTTCACGCTGACGCGCACGGTCGCGGCGTGGCCATCGGCATTCGCCGTGATTTCCGCTGTCGCCATCCGAGACCGGGCTGACCACCCCGGACGAGCTCACCGCCGCGACCCGCGGGTTCGAGCTCGACCAGCGCGTCTTCTGCGAAAGGTCCTGTTGAAAGCCTCCCGCCGTCAGCTCCGCGATGAGCAACTGGCGCGACTCGGGGGTCGTGAGAGCGATGCTGGACGGTAGAATCGCGAGTCCATCCGCCGCGGCCAGCGCCGTCATCCCAAGGACAGCTAAAATTGCGATCCTCATGAGAATAGCTCCCTGATCGGCTCGACCCCGCGATCGACCACCGGAATGGGACGGCCCCCCGCGCCCGGCAACTCGATCTTCAGATCGACGCCCAGGCCGTGGAACACCGTGGCGGCGATCTCGGCCGGGCGTCGTCGGGACGATCCTTTGGCGCTGCGCCGATATCGTCGGACGCTCCCACGACTTGGCCGCCTTTAATGCCGCCGCCCGCCATCAGCACGGTCCAGCATTGCGGCCAATGATCGCGTCCGCCCGCCGGATTGACCTTCGGCGTGCGCCCGAATTCACCGATCGCCACCACCATGGTGTCGTCCAGCAGGCCGCGATCCTGCAAGTCCTGCGAGCAGCGAGCTGTACGCCATGTCGAACATCGGTCCCACCAGGTCGCGATAGCAACTGATGGGGCTGAACGGCCGCGAGCCGTGAATGTCCCAGGTGATCTCGTCGAACACCGTCTCGAACATGTTCACGGTCACGAAGCGGACGCCCGCTTCGATCAAGCGCCGCGCCAGCAGACAGCTCTGGCCGAAGCGATTCTCACCATATTTCTTGCGCACTTCGTCAGGCTCGCGATGCAGCTCGAACGCTTCGCGCGCCTTCTGCGAAGACATCAGCGTGTAGGCCTGATGGAAGGTGGAATCGAGCAGCCGCGCATCCTGCGAGGTCTCGAACATGCTGACGCGTCTTATCTACCTCTTCGCGCCAGTTCTTGCGGCGGTCCACGCGCAAGGCGCTCAGATAGTCCGGCGGCAGCATGTCCGGGCACTTTGAAATTGGGGTCGGATGGATCGGCGTTCAGCACGAACGGATCGTAAGCTCTTGCCGAGGAAGCCGGCGGTCTGGCCGTGCGGCATGTTGCCGCCGGTGTTGCCGATGGGATGCGGCAGCAGCACGTGCGGCGGCACGTCGCCCTTGGGGCCTTTCAGCTTGGAGAGCACGCAGCCCATGTGCGGATACTCGATGCCGCCCTGGAACAGCCGCCCGGTCTGCATCATCTGATGGCCGGTGTCGTGGACGGCGGCGGCGGTGTGATACATGCTGCGGATCAGCGCGTACTTATCGGCGTGCTTGGCCATGCGCGGGAAATTTTCCGAGATCTCGATGCCCGGCGACGTTGGTCTTGATCGGCTTGTACGGCCCGCGGATCTCGACGGGCGCGTTGGGCTTCATGTCCCAGGTGTCGAGTTGCGAAGGTCCGCCGACCAGCATCAGCATGATGCAGTTCTTGTCCGATTTGGCGGTGTCCAACTCGTCCTGGGCCTTCAGCCCGAACATTTGCGTCAGCCCCAGCCCGAGCGCGGTCAGCGTGCCGGCATGGAGGAAATCGCGCCTGCGCAGCCCGTCGCAGAACTCCACGGGCCGGTCGGCGTCAAGACGGAACATGGTCCCTCCTTAAGATCTGGCGATATCTTTCCAATTTTAGCGCGTCCATCCGCCGCGGCGCTTGCAAATCGGGCCCCGCAACTTTGAAAAGGCCGAGTTCATTTATTCCGATCGGCAAACCATCGCTCAACGTATTCGCCGCTGCGCAATCGATCCGAACCAGGGTTCCTTGAGGGGTGTTGTGACTGTCGAGGCCTAGCTAGGGGGAATCGGCAGAAATCTGCTCTCTGCGCCGAATCGCGAAATGGATGTCGCCGTTGCGGGCGGCCGTGTGGCGGCTTGTGTCGCTTTCGGTTACAGAGTCAAGCGCTCAGGCGTTCGGGATGCGCACAATAAGGACCCGCTTGGGGCCTTTCCCGACCTTGACCCGCGCCACCTCGCGATGGCGTGGCCGTGTCGACAATGGAGCAATCGTCGCTGTCGCTATTGCTGACGGCGCAGTATTTGCCGTCGGGCGAGAACGCGATCCAGTTCGGACATTTGCCGACCGTGATCCTTTCGGAAATCTTTTTGGCGGCGATGTCGTAAACGTACACGCCCGAGTCCGCCAGACTCGTCACCCACAGCTTTTTACCGTCGGGCGTGAGTTCCAGGCCGTGCGTGGGGGTGCGCGGCTCGAGCGCGCAATGCAACGGAGGGGCCGCGGGCAGCTCAACGCGGCCCGTGACGGCGCGTTTGGCGATATCGGCAATGGCGAAGCCGTGAAGATCGGTCAGAGCGACGTACATCGTCTTTTCATCCTTCGATACGGCGTAGGGACGAGGTATGCCGCCAACGGGAATCTTCGCGGAATATTCCATTTTCTTTAAATCGATACGGTCGATCTCGTCGCTGCCCATGGACGAGACATACATGTCGTCGTTGTTGCCGGAGTTGTAGCAATTATGGGGAACTTTGATGGGCAGCGTTTTGACGACCTTCTTGAGATTGGTGTCGACGATATCCACGCTGTTGCCATCGCGTATCGGAACGCCGACATAGCGGCCGTCGGGCGTGGAGGCGCACTCATTGGGGCGGCCGGTTAATGCGATGGTGTCGATGATGCGGCCGCTGGCGGTGTCGATCACCTTGAGGTTGCGCTCCGACTCAATGGTGGTGAAGAGCCTGCGCCCATCGGCCGGGGCGCATAAACCATGGACGTGTTCGCCAACCTTCATGTCGTCGATTACTTTGAATGTTCCGAGATCGATGACGCTGATGTCGTCGCCGAGGCTGTTGGTGACATACAGCCGCATGGTCCCCGCGCCGGCCGAAGACGCCGCATGGATCGAGAGCGCCGAAGCGATCAAGATCCCGATTGCAAAATTAACGATTTTCCGCATGTGCCGCCCCTTATCGCGATTCCGAGCAGTTCCGATTGTATCGCCGCGGCTCGTCTCTAAAAAAGAAGCTTTAATCCGAATTGAATGGAGCGGGGAGAATTCGACCGGCACGAAGTTACGCCTAGTTGTCCCGAGGAAAGGACCGTGTTGGCATGCTGAACACCACCTGATTTGAAAGATTGAAGGCTTCGGCGGGAGCTGCACTGTGAGGCGCTTCTGGGCTGAAAATCTTTGAATAACGAAAAGTCGATATTTTGGGTCCCCGGCGCGCGCACGTCGGGCAGCCTCCTGCCCGTATTGCCGAACGTGAACGGCGCCGGTTGCGAGAACACGGCGGGATTGAAATAGCGGTTGAGCCGGGCCGAGATGGCCCCGCTGAGGGCCGCGCTTTGTCCGTCGTTATTCGGCCGCAGTCGTGTTGGCGCCGCATCCGCACGTATTCGGAGTCGTCAGGGAGATGGGGAAACCGGTTTGCGCGGTTGCGATTCTGTTCCCGTGCGAACCGAAAAGGCGGCCGCGTCCGAAGGGGAGATGGCAGACGCCGCTGACGAGCAGGCGCTTCGAGATATCGTTGAGCGAAACGGCCCGTTCGGCGCGCTCGTCGTAGATGTTTTGATGCCTCCGGTGTTGTTGCCGACATTCTGAAGGATTGAGAAGTTATCGATCGGCTTCTGACCCGTGAACGCGGCCAGAAAACTCAACCCCTTGCCGAAGCGCTTTTCCACCTTGAGTTGCAGCGCATGATAAATGGCGTACCCTCCGATCGAGTAGAACGGCTCGACCCCGGTGAATTGAGGATAGGGAGAGACGAGATAGCTGTAGTGTGGGTCGCGGCAGCCTCCGGCCCGGTGGTGATGATTCCGAATAACGGGTTGGCGGCGGTCTGCTGCAGCTTCGTTCCAAGCGCCATCGCGTCCGGGGTCAACTGGTCCAGGTTATAGTTGGCGTCGGACGATTCATTAAGGTCGCCGAGAATGCTTCCGGGCAATTGGCACTGGATTTCAAAATCCCACTTTTCGTTGTGGGGAACTTTATTGTTACCCGTGAGCGGGGCTTCGAAGGTGCTTCCGAGGCCCGTCGGCAGCCCGAAAGAGCTGCCGGTGGGGCGGTTTATTCCGGCCGGAAGGGATCGCTGAGATAAACGGAAGGGACCAGGCCGTTGGGAGCGTCGACGTAATTTG
Source organism: Bryobacterales bacterium (assembly GCA_963795935.1). Classification (GTDB taxonomy): domain Bacteria; phylum Acidobacteriota; class Terriglobia; order Bryobacterales; family Bryobacteraceae; genus JAICMB01. The sequence continues at coordinate 282,018 of CAWCJO010000002.1, forward strand.
TTACGGCGCTGAATCCTTGATTGCCGATGGCGCCGCCGGCAACGCGATAGGAGCGCGCATAAAAAATGCAGAAGCCGCCGCGGATGACGGTGTTCGGATCGAGCTGGTAGGCGAAGCCGAAGCGCGGCGCGAAATCCCCCTATTGCGGGGCGAATTGGCGGCGGCTGCGGCCGTCCACGCCGGGGAACACCAGCCCGCCCTGCAGGTTGTTCAACCCAGTCAGCGACGCCCGGGGAGAGGGCACGTAGGGGCTGAACGTGGACATGCGGTTGTAGCCCGCCGTGCGCGGCATGTCGACATCCCAGCGCAACCCGAGATTGAGGGTGAGCTTGCGCGTGGCATTCCAATTATCCTGCAAATGGAGCGCGCAATATTGGCTCACGGCGGCGGAATTTTTCGACTGGATCGGCATTGAGCCGCTGCCCGCGCCGAGCAGAAAGGTGGCCATGCAGTTTCCCGCGGTGGAGCGGGCGGCATTGGGATTGGGGCTTTGCGTGAGACTGGAGCTGAAGCTGAAATTACCGGTCGAGGAGCCGGATTCGTCGTCGTAGTTGCGCAACAGGCGCGCCTCGCCGCCGAATTTCAAAACATGCGCGGAGAGCACTTTGGGCGGCGCTGACGCCAGGAATGCGCGTCGAAGGCATCCTGTCTCCAGTCGCCCTGGGCGGCATCGCCGAGCGTGTAATAATTCTGCGGCACGATGCCGGAAAAAAGCAGACGATCGGCATTGGCGGCGATATAGCTTGGAAAACCGAGCGTGGTGTGAAGCCATCGCCGATGGTCGTGGCCAACTGCGCCGTTCGCGCGAAACCATAGCGGAATTCGAGTAGAAAATTGGGACTGGCGGTGAAGGTCTCTTGGAACGCGGCGCTGTGCGAAATTTGCGGCAGATTGTCGCTGCCTTCGGCGATCTGGCTCGCGGCGGCAAAAACCGCGTTACGGGTTGAATGAGATTGCGGCTGGTGTAACGGACAAAAAGCGGTTCCTCTCGTTGACGACCTCGTCCACTTTGGCCTCGATCGTATCGCTGTTGGCCACTTGAGTGCCGGCGCAGCAGTTGTTCAGGCCCGAGTTGGCGGCTCCCGCCTGGTTCGGCGGGGCATAAAATTGACTATTTTGGCCGCCACGGGATCGATGCGGCCGGCGGGCATTGATATTGCAGGGAAACGGCGCCCGCACATAGCCCGAACCGGACGACACGGTCGTGAGCGGGTCGTTGATTACCACTTGTTGGCCAGCCGCATTGAACGTTTGCGAGAAGTCTCGGGCGCGCCGCGGCGCGGTGGGCACGGCGATAGGTCACGGTTGCGCGGAGCCTTAGCGCAAGCCCTCGTATGTGAAGAAGAAGAATGTCTTGTCGCGCCCGTTGTAGTTTTTGGGAAGATCGACCGGGCCCCCACGCTGCCGCCGAATTGGTTGCGCTTGAAATTGGGAAGTGACACGCCGTTGCGATTGGAGAAAGAACTACTCGAGTCCAGGTTCGAGTTGCGCAAAAATTCGAATGCTGCCGTGGAACTGGTTCGTGCCGGATTTCTAGATCAGGTTGACGATGCCGCCTCCGCCGCGCCCGCGCGCAATTTCCATGCTGCCCCTGTGTACATGGCTGCATCGACACCACCGCGAGGAAGTTTCTGTCAACGGTCACTTCGATTCCAAGATCAGGGTTACGGGTCCGTCGTTAACAAGCGATATTTCCATTGCGGCTTGAAAAACTCCGGTCTCAATTTGTAACTCTTCGATCCGCAGGCGCTCCACGAAATACTCGTAGAGAGGACGCGCGATTGTCGGCTCCGCGGCTTGATCGAAACTCGGCCTCCTTCCTTTGCGGCAATCTCCGTAGAGCGTGAATTGCGATACAACCAGGATGCCCCCGCCAATGTCTTTTACGCTGCGGTTCATCTTGCCGGCATCGTCGGGGAAGATGCGCAGGTTGACGACTTTGTCCGCGAGAAAGTCGGCCGCGGCTTGCGAATCGCCCCGGCCTACGGCAAGCAGAAGCAGCAGGCCCGGGCCGATCGCGCCGACGATCTTCTCGTCTATTTCAACGCTCGCGCGTTTCACGCGTTGCGCAACGATTCTCATGTAGGTTCAACCGGCTGCCCACAGATAAGCGGCCACGGCCAAACCCGCGGCCGCAAGTAGAAGCGCGGCGGCGATTCCGGATCGCGACGGGCGGTCGAAGCGCCACGTCCCGCGCCGCAGGCGCGCGATCAGTCGCAGGTGATGCAGGGCCGCGGAAACGTTTACCATTACGCCCAGAACCACGAGCGCGGTTCCAAACCATAAAGAGAGATGAGGGGACCGCCCCACGGCGCCATGGCCGACGGGCTGCAGTTCCCGCAAAAACAATCCGAATCGCGCGACCACGAAACCGAAACCCATCATGGCGAGGCCGGTTCGAATCCAGGCCAGCAGGGTTCGCTCGGCCGCGAGATAAACTCGCGGGTCCTTTTCAGGCTGTTCCGTCATGATCAGTTTAGTGTGGCGGGCCGACTAATGCCAGGTTTCATCGATCGCGTATCGCACCGCTCCGCCGAAAACGACCCCACTGGGGTCATTTTTATCACTTCCGATGGCCGGCGCGGCCATCCAGGCTTGCTTACGCGCGCGGCTCAGAAGGCGTTTCCGGGCCGCCTAGTACCAAGTCGCATAAATTGGCGTATCGCACCGCTTGCTAACGCGCGGCTCGGCAAGGGTCTCCGAGGCGCAAACCGCGAGGGAGCGGTGGACGTGAACTTTCGCGAGTAGGTACTAGCCGACATTAGATCCTGCCGAACTTCGCCACGGCCTCGCGGATCGATCGGAATTTTTCGATGAAGGGGATCATGGTGTGCTCGGTGTTGTCGAGCTCCTGCGCTTTTTTCAAGACTTCGGCCGCTTTGGCGCGCGGCACCACCGCTACTCCGTCGGCGTCGGCGACCACGATGTCATTGGGATTGACGCGGGCGCCGGCGCACGTTACGGGGATATTCGATCCCGCGAATTTGTAGTGATTGATAGTGGTCGAGGGGACGACGCCGGTGCTGAAAACGGGGAATTGCAGTTTCCCGATCTGCGGCGTGTCGCGGATGCCGGCGTCGATCACGGCCCCTGCTAAGCCGCGGTATTTCATGGCCGTCGCCATCAGGCCGCCGATGCCGGCGTAATCGGCGCCGTCTTCGAGCACCATGACGTACACGGCGCCGGGAGGGGCGGCGTCGATGGCGTCCAGCATGCCTTGCGAAGCGGCCGCGCCCAAACGATGCTCCTCTTTCTTCATGAGCACGGTTACGGCCGGGCCGGCGAATTTCGTCGTGAAGAGCGGACGCATGCGGTGCGACATGTAATTCTTCTGTCCGTAGAGCTGCTCCATGGCATCGGCGACGGAGGCGACCTCGACGGTTCGGAAGCCTTCCGCCAACGCGTCGCCGAAAGACGGTGGCGCCGCCGGTTGCGCGAGTACCCAGGCGGCCAGACCCAGCGCCGCGAAGCTAATTAGTGGAATGGTTCTTTTCATCCTTGGTCCACTTCTCCATCCAGCCCATTACGTATTCCATCTTGGCGATGCGATGGCTGGGGTGCGCGCCGCGAATGCCGTGCGGCTCGTCGGGAATGCGTATCATCACCGCCGGAACCTTGCGGGCTTTGAGAGCGAAATAGAGCTCCTCGGTTTCGGCGATCGGGGTGCGCAAATCGGCTTCGCCGGTCAGCACCATGGTGGGCGTCTTGAAGTTCTTCGCGAAGAAAATGGGCGAGTGGGAAATGAACTGCTCCGGGTTATCCCACGGCATCGATTTCATCCACAACGCCGCATGAATATAGCCGCCATCGGCGGTGCCCGCCTGCGTGATCCAGTTGGTCACCGGATACTGCGCCACCGCGGCAGCGAAACGATCCGTATGGCCGATAATCCAGGCGGTCAGCAGGCCGCCGCCGCTGCCGCCCGTCACGCAGAGTTTGTTCGCATCGATATAGCCCTTGGCGAGCATGGCGTCGACGCCTTTCATCAGATCCGTGTAATCGTCGCCCGGGTACTTGGTGTGAATGACATCGCCGAACTCTTCTCCGTAGCCGGTCGAGCCGCGCGGATTCACGTACAGGACGACGTAGCCGCGCGCGGCCTGCATCTGGAATTCGTGGTTGAACTCGACGCCGTACATGGCGTGCGGCCCGCCATGAATCTCGAGCAGCAGCGGATATTTCCTGTGTGGATCGAAATCGGGAGGCTTCACGATCCAGCCTTGAATAGGGCGGCCGTCGAAGGAATCGTAGTCGATCTCTTCGACCGCGCCGAGTTTGCGGTCCTCCATCAGGCTGTCGTTCAGTTGCGTCACGCGCGAGAGGCTGGCGGGATGCGAGGCCCACAGGACGACGACATCGGGAGGCTCGGTGGACGTGGTGCGCGTCGTCGCGATGCGGCCGTTGGACGAAATCGTCAGCGGATCGTTGCCCGCGTAGGCGCTCCCCAGCCGCTGCGCGCCCGTGGTCAGTTCCTTGATCGCGCCGTCGAGCTTTGCTGAATAAACCTGAGCCGCGCCTCGATCGTCCGCTAGAAAATAGATGGCCTTCGAATCGGAGGACCAGCGTGGGCTGCGCACGTCGCGATCGAATTTCGCCGTCAGCAATTTGGGGTTCGATCCGTCGGTATTCATAACGTACAGGTTCGTCACGTCGTAGCTTTGGAACTTCCAATCGTGGCCGAGATAGGCGATCTTCTCGCCGTCGGGCGATGGCTCGGGATCCATGTCGGGGCCTCTACGATTGGTCAACTGCTTTACGGCGCCGTCGGCGACCGAGAAAGAATAAATCTCCGGGCCTTCGAGCGAATAATCGGCGTCGGGGATGCGCTCGGCCGCGCACAGGATCGATTTGCCGTCGCGAGTCCAGGCAACGCCGCCTCCGCCCTGGCCGCCTCCATGGTTATAATCGCCGCTGCTGATCTGGCGCGGGCTGCCTCCCGTGGCCGGCACGATGAAGATATGCGAGTAGCCGGGGCGGATGAGGCCGGAGCCGTTGGAGCGCCAGCGCAGCTTCGTCACCACGATGGGCGGTTCGGCCCACTTGGCGTTGGCCGGCTTCTCCGGCATCTTCACGCTGAAGTCGGGCTTGGCGGGGACGCGCGCGACATACGCGATCCATTTACCGTCGGGGGACCATGCGATGGAGCCAGGCGACTCGGTGAGATTGGTGATCTCGGCTTCCTGTCCGGTATCCATCCAGCGCACCCAAATCTGCGGCTTACCGCCGCGGTTGGAGATGTAGGCGATGCGCCCGCCATCCGGGCTCCAGCGCGGCGAGCCGTCCTTGAAGTTGCCCGTCGTCAGCGGCCGCTGCCCCGCCTTGCCGTCGGCATCCGCGATCCAAATGTTGGAGTAGAAGGCATCGTTCATCTTGTCGGCCCAGGTGACGGTGTAGAGGACCGACTTTCCATCGGGGGCGATCTCGGGATCGCCGGCGTTGCGTATTTCGAAAATGTCACTGGACGTGAAGGGCTGCTTCGCGGCGAAGCCGGAAGCGGCAAACGCGGATGAGAGGAGGGTCGCGGTCAAAAGCGGTTTCATGTTGCCTGCCTGGAAGATTAGTATATTCCAGGGTGTACCGTGGATTCACAAGGCAAGCCAATGCCGATCGGAAAAGCGCCGGAGGGATGATGCCGGGCGGCGGAGACGATTTGGCGCGGACGGTAGAGGCAATGAGGCCGATGGTTCCGGCCAAGGATTTCGAAATCAGCAAGCGCTTTTATGAAGAGCTCGGCTTTCGCCCGCAAATCCTGAGCGGCGGACTCGTCGAGATGCGCCTGGGCGCATACTCCTTCCTTCTCCAAAACTATTATGTCGAGCAGTGGGCAAATAATTTTGTGATGCACATGCGCGTCTCGGATGTGAACCTGTGGTGGGAGCGCATTGTTTCGCTGCATCTACCGGATCGCTACGGGATCAAGATGAAAGCGCCACACCTGGAAAGCTGGGGGTCGGTTGCGGATATTGTGGATCCATCCGGAGTGCTCTGGAGAATCGCGGAGCCTCTCGCCTCGAATCCAAAATGAGGCCGCGGCCCGATTGCCCTCGATTCTAGTGAATCCACTTGTCGTATAGCGCGCCGATGTGCGCCGACTCGGCGTCGCCGGGATGAATCACCACGCGCCAGCGGAAGCGCATGGACTGCCCCGGGTCGAGCGTGATTTTGCTTTCGGGCTGCGAGGGATCGAAGGCGTGGCGGCCGAAGGGGTCGAGCGCAAATAAGCCGTAATCGCGCGAATGCCAGTAAACCGGATGGCCGGGGTTCTTGGGGGAGTCGAAAATAGCGACCCCGACTTGTTCGCCGTCCAGCGCGCCGGAGTAATCGACCCAGTTCGAGCGCTTGCCCCAGACCTCCTTCATGCCCTGCTTGCCCTCGGCGTTCACCATGTGGCCGGTTTTCTTTTCCGACAACGGATCGGCGAGGCGGATGGCGAAAGCGCCCTCTTTGGTATCGCCGAACGCAACCTTTTCGGAGCCGGCGGTCAACGTCGTGTCGAAGTCGATGACGCGGTCTTCGGGCGGGGAGGCATGGAATGTCATGACGCGCTTTTCGTGGAGCAGGACGTTGCCGTCCGGGGCGGTCCAGTCGATGTCGGCCGTGAGCGTGCCGGCCTTAGATCCGTCCTTGAAGGATGTCTTCGCGACAACCTGCTTGCCGATATGCGGATCTTTCGCCGCATACGACGGATCGTTGGCCCAGAATTTGACGCCGTTCACTTCGTCGTAAGAGAACCACAGCCCGCGGTGGTGCAGATGGTCGTGGGACTCGCCCGTGTTCTGTTCCTGGGGCCAGCGGCGCGTGATGTTTTTTCCGTCGGCGGTCAGCAGCGGATAAAGATACGGCTTGTTGGCTTCGACTCCGGGGTGGAAGGTGGTGAACGGTTTTCCGTCCACCTGAACGGAAATATCGCCGTTGGCGTCCTTGGCGAAGCGGACCTGGGCGGTGAGGGAGGCGGCGAGGGAAAGCAGCCACAATAGTTTCATTTGGTTTGATTAAAGCACAGGACTCCAGGCCGCCGCCCCGGGCGCCTGTTATCATAGTAGAGTCTGGAGGTTTACTAAATGGGTCCCGTGGGTGTGCAGGAGATGATCGTCATTTTCCTGGTCGCCCTTGTTCTCTTCGGCCCGAAGAAGTTGCCGGAGTTGGGCAGGACGATCGGTAAAGCGATCACGGAGTTTCGCCGCGCGCAGAGCGAGCTCAAAGCCACGTTCGATCACCACATGAAGGAGCTGGAGAAAGAGAACGAGTCGATTAAGGAAGTCACGCGCAGTTACACGAACGAGATCAACAATAGTTATTACGACTCGAACTCGAACCAGTACGACTCGCCCTATTACGATTCGAACGATGGATCGTACGACTATAATTCACAGCCAGCCGAATCAAATCCAACTACTGTAGGCGTACCCGCAATTCAGGGCGCCGAATCCACCGCCTCGCACGAGGTCAACGGCACTGGGACGGTTCCGAGGACTACATCCTCGGAGTCGGGTAATGTCGTCGCGGAGCATCACGGAGCGTCCGAAGCGCTTCCGGAGCAGCATCCCGCGGCGTCCAATCCGAAAGCCCACCCGGAGCCGGAGTCTGCTCTAAGCTAAGCGGGTCCAGCAATAAAGAATCGGACATGAACGAGGACAACGCGGGAGGTCTGCCTCCCAACGGTAACAAGCCGTCCACGCCTACTGCCGAAGTGGCTCCGCCGCCCGAGGCCGGCTACGACCCGTATGGCGCGGCCAGCTCGTCCGGCTCGGCCGAATCGACTGCCGCCGCCAGCACCGCCGTTGTAGTCGCGACGGCGGGCGGCAAAAAACCTCCCGCCAGCCCTCCTCCCACGCCGCCCGATGAAGACGACGATGAATCGGGCATGCTCCGCATGTCTTTCATGGAACACCTGGAGGAGCTGCGCTCGCGCATCATCAAGTGCCTGTGGGGAATCGGCGTTGCTTTTCTCGCGAGCCTCATTTTTGCCAACGAGCTTTGGGAAGTTGTCAGCCAGCCGGCGGTGGAGGCCCTGAAGTACCTGCACGTGGTTCCGCCGCGCCTCGCGATGATCACCCCCATGGAGAGTTTCTCCATCATCTGGGTGAAGCTGCCGGTTCTCTGCTCTATTTTTCTGGCGTCGCCGTGGATCGTCTATCAGGTTTGGGCGTTCATCTCACCGGGCCTGTACAAGCGCGAGCGCCGCTTGGCCGCGCCTTTCATCCTGAGCACCGCCGGACTGTTCATCGGGGGCGGCCTGTTCGCTTATTTTCTGGCGTTCCGCTACGGGCTGACGTTCCTGCTGGGCATCGGCATGAGCAACAACGTGCAGCCGGTCGTCACCATCACGGAATATTTCGATCTCTTCGTCAACGTGACGCTGGGCGTCGGGCTGGTGTTCGAGATGCCGGTCGTCATTTTCCTTTTGACGCTGCTGCGCCTGGCCTCGCCGCGCTTCCTGCTGCGGCATTCGCGTTACGCCATTCTGTGCATCGTAATTATCGCCGCCATCGTCACCCCCACGCCCGACGTGTTCAACCTGATGATGTTCGCGATTCCGATGTGCCTGCTGTACTTCGTCGGAGTCTTCGCGGGCTACTTGCTGGTGATGAAGCGGGAGGGGTTGAAGTTCCCCTGGGGCAAGGCGCTGCTGATTGTCGGCCTCGTCGCGCTGGCCGCCGCGGCCGCCACGTACCTCGCCATCGGACATTATCACTATCACGGGCTGCATTTCATCGGTCGCTGGCCTTTCATGACGAAATAAGTGCGGCCTACCGCTGCCGGCGCCCGGTCCACCCGGGGGGACAGAGTTATCGCCGTTGTTCGCGCCGAAAAAGAGTTTGAAAACTGGTTCATCGCGAGCGCCGAAGCGCTGCGGGGAGTGAAAGGTCTTGCGGCCGATTTGAAATGTCCCGACGCTCCCGATGCCATTCGTGGCGCGAAGGAGTGGCTGAGCGGGAAGATGCCCGAACCGTACTCGGCTGTTCGTCATCAACCGAGTTTCGCCGCCCGAATGGATATACAGGAAGGCCGCCGGGCGGCATCGTTCGATAAATTTTATCGCGAGGTAACGCGATTGTTGCTGGCCAATCCATAAAAAACCGGCGGACCTCGGGCCGGCATTCCGGAATCGGACCGCGTCCTACTTGCGGGCGGTGAGCCGGTCCTCCAGTTCCTGCAGGTGCGGTTGTTCTCCCATGACAATCAGAAAATCGCCCGCGCGGATTTCGGTCTCGGCGGGAGGATTGAAAGCCATTTGGCCGTCGGGTTTCCGGATGGCGAGCACGATAATGCCGAGCTCGCGCCGGATCTGCAGCTCGCGCAACGTTTTGCCGGCAAATTCCGCCGCCTGCGCCACTTGCACTTGCTCGATGGCGACGTCGAGGCCGATGTTCTTGATCGTGAAATCGAGAAACCGCGAGACATGCGGACGCAGCAGGGCCTGCGCGAGCCGAAGTCCCGCGACGGTATACGGCGCAAAGACGGTATCGGCTCCGGCGCGGCGCAATTTCTCTTCGGCATCCTCTTCGGCCGCGCGCGTCACAACGGTCAGGTTCGGATTGAGGTTCTTGGCGGAGAGGATCACGAACAGGTTGTCGGCGTCGGTGGCGAGGGCGGAGATGAGACCTCGGGCGCGCCCCACGCCGGCCTCGCGGAGGGTTTCATCGCGGGTCGAATCCGCAAGGACCGCCAGCATGCCGGAATGAATGGCCCTCTGAACGCGATCCTCCGAGCGGTCGATAACCAGAAAGGGAACGCGGGCGCGCTGCAGCTCGAACGAGGCGTTGCGGCCGACCCGTCCGAAGCCGCACACAATGAAATGGTTCTGCATTTTGCCGATCATGCGTTTTGTCCTGCGCGTATCGAGCGGATCGCGCAGCTCCATATCGATGATAGTTTGCGTGATGGCGCCGACCGAGAGGAACATCGCGATGACGCCGAACAGGATCAGAAATGAATTGAAGATCTTCCCGGCATGACTCAAGGGACGCAGTTGCTCACCGCCGAGCGTGGTGATGGTGGTGAGGGTGAGGTAGTAGGCATCGAAAAACGAGTAGTCTTCGATGATGTGAAAGCCCACGGTTCCGATTAGAATCGTGAGCGCGAGCAATGCGGCGACGAAGACAATGCGGCGGGCGAGGCGGCGATCCATGCGCCTATCCAGTATATTTGCGTCCTAAAGGGGCGTTGGTTGGGAGAAAAAGAAAAACCGGGCGGCGCCGGATGGGGGCGCACGCCCGGTTTTGAAGGAATTCGCGATGCGGCGTCAGCGACGATGGCCGCTGTCGTGGGACTCGTGTCCGCCTCGGTATGCATGCCCGCCGCGATAGTGGTCGCCCCGATCATGTCCGTACGAGCCGTAGTGGCCGCCATAATAGATTCCGGGGTAGCCGTAGCTGTACCCGTAAGCGTACGGGTATGCGTAAGGAGCAGGATAAGTGTAAGGATAGCCGTACGCGTACGGGTAGGCCGGAGTCACGTAAACCGGGGGCGCGCCGAGATAGATTCCGAAATGCACTCCCGCTTGCGCTTGCGGCGGGGCCACGATCATGAACATTGCAGCCAGAGCTATGACAGGAATCGCGAGTTTAACATTGCTCCACATCTTCTTCCACCTCCACGCTATTGGATGTGTGCAAATGAAGGGCCGATTCAAAGGCCCGGAGTTTCAGGCGTTTGCTCAGTGGGTCATGGCGTAAATAATGTAATTCACGCCGATGCGGATGCCCAGAGCAGAGTACTTCTCGGGGTACTTGGGGTCGTCGGCGTTCTCCCAGGAATCGCCCAGGTCCATGTTGTGGCAGATGGCAACCATGAGGCGGCCGTGATCGTCGTAAATGCCGCGCCAGCGCGGCTCGATGCCGTCCTTCTCGTAAACGCGGCCGCTGTAAATGAATTGATAGCCGGGTACCTGGTAACGGTCGTCGAGGTCGAAAACTGTGTGAAAAATGGGGTTGCTATTCTCGATTTCCACGATGGGGCGGTCGGGGAAGACCTTCTTCATGCTGTGGACAAAGACGGCCCACTCGTCCGTGCCATGGAAGTCGTCGCACATGAAAAAGCCGCCGCGGAGCAGAAACTCGCGGAACTTCGCGACTTGCGAATCGGTCAGCTCCCAATGCCCCACTTCGACGCCATAGAGCCACGGCCAATTGTAGACATCGTCGCCATCGTCGAGGTTGACGGGCTGCTCGACCGAGCGGGCCTGCACGCGCGTGAGGCGGCGCAGAGCGGCAGAGAGGTGGCGGTCGGAGCGGGGATAATCGATGGTCCAGTTGGTGTTGCCCGCGGTCCAGTCGGTAAAATGGCGGAACTGGCGGTCGAAGGGAATGTGCCAGGTGGGGTACATCAGGCGCGCGAAGACCCACTCGCCGGGGACCTGCCAATCGGGAGCTTTGGGGAAATCGTTATATTCCCAGGCCGGGTACTCGCGAAAGGGCCGCTGGAAGGCGTAGAGGCACAGGGCGGGGAAGGCGTAGGCGAGGCCTAGCTTAAACCAGCGCGGAAGTCGCTTGCGGGCGGGAACGGTGCGCTCCAAAATACGGGACGTCCTTCTCTTATGATAGGATGCGACAAAATGCGCCGTACTCCGTTTTCGTTAATTCTCGCCTTGCTTGCCGCCGCCCCGCTGGCGTACGCGGCGAAGCCGCTGGAGATTTATTTTATTGACGTCGAGGGCGGCCAGTCTACCTTAATCGTGAGCCCTTCGGGGCAGTCGCTGCTGGTCGACGCCGGTTGGCGCGGGTTTAACGGGCGCGACGCCGAGCGCATTGTGAAGGCGGCGAAAAACGCGCACGTCAAGGAACTGAACTACGTCATGATCACGCACTACCATCGCGATCATGTGGGGGGCGTGCCGCAGCTCGCCGATCGCATGAAGATCGGGACCTTCGTCGATCACGGGCCGAATTTCGAGGACTCGAAGGTCGTGCGCGAGGATTTCGCGGATTATCAAGCGACACTGCCGCGGGCGCAGCACATGCTGGCGAAACCGGGCGAGGAGATTCCGGTGAAGGGCATTCAGGTGAAGATTTTGACGGCGGCGGGCGAGCACATTACGTCGCCGCTGCCGGGGGCGGGGCAGCCTAACCCGTTCTGTTCCTCGGAACCGCCGCCGCCGGACGATCCCACGGAGAACGCGCGCTCGGTGGGGGTGCTGGTGACGTACGACAATTTCCGATTTTTAGATCTCGGCGATCTGACGAAGAAAAAGGAATTGGAGCTGGTGTGTCCCGACAATCTGATCGGCCCCGTCGACCTTTATCTGACGTCGCACCACGGTCTGAATCAATCGAATTCGAAGGCCATGGTCGACGCGCTGCACCCGCGCGTGGCGATCATGAATAACGGCTCGAATAAGGGCGGCAGTCCGGATGCGTGGCGCATTGTGCGGGATGCGCCGGGGCTGCAGGACTTGTGGCAATTGCACTACGCCCTTGAAGGCGGCAAGGAACACAATGTCGCCCGACACGTTTATCGCGAATATCGACGCCGCGGACGATGGCTACTACATCAAGGTGACGGCGGAGCCGGACGGCGCGTTCACGGTTTATAATTCCCGGAACAAATACCAAAAGACCTACAGCAAATAGATGAGGCGAGCGGCTGCGTTGTTCTTGCTCTGCGCGGGCGTGGTGGGACTGGGCGCGCAGGAGGAGAGGTCCGTCAATCCGAAAGTGAAAGCGGTTGTGGAGGCCGTTTCCGAGGAGCGGATCGGGGAGACGGTGAAGAAACTGGAGAGTTTCGGGACGCGCAACATTTTCTCGTCGCAGGACGATCCGAATTACGGGATCGGCGCGGCGCGGAGATGGATCCACGATCGGTTTCAGAGCTACAGCCCGCGGCTGGAGGTGAGCTACGACGTCTATCGCGTCAAGAAAAAGGGCCGGATCGTCCACGACGTGGAACTGCAGAACGTGGTTGCGGTGCTGCCGGGAACGGTGAACAAGGAGCATCGCGTGATCGTGTCGGGGCATTACGACTCGGCGGTAATCGCGCGTCGCGCGGGGGCTCCAGGATCAGCGCCATCGACTGCGACGGACGGAGCGCGGCAGGGCCCGGCTGCGCCGTTGACGTTCGATATCGATTCAAAGGCGCCGGGGGCCAACGACGACGGGAGCGGGACGGCGGCGGTGCTGGAGCTGGCGCGGGTGATGAGCCAATACGAATGGAAGAACACGGTGGTGTTCGTCGCGTTCACGGCGGAGGAAGAGGGTCTGGTGGGCAGCACGCTGTATGCGCGCAAGCAGCGCCAGGAGAATCGTACGATTGACGCGGTGCTGAACAACGACATTATCGGCGACGACACGGGCGGCAACGGGCGCAAGAATAATACTTCGGTGGAGGCGTATTCGGAGGGACCGGAGGATTCGCCCTCGCGCGAGGTGGCGCGCTTCGTGAAGCAGGCCTCGGAGCGCTATATTCCATCGATGCGCGTGGATCTGGTGTTCCGGCAGGACCGCATCGGCCGCGGCGGCGATCACATTCCGTTCAATCAGGAAGGCTATGCGGCGATCCGCTTCACGACGCCCGAGGAAAATTACAAGAATCAGCACACAGTCACCGATACAGTCGCGAATATGTCGATTCCATATGCGGCGAGCGTGGCGCGCGTGAATGCGGCGGCGCTGGCGAGTTTGGCGGCGGCTCCGAAAAAGCCCGTGGTGGAAGAACAGATCACGCGTAATGGCAAGCCGGTTACGGTGGCGATGCTGTCGCGGGGGAAATCGCGCTACGACGCGCAGCTGCGCTGGAAAAACGAGAACCCGGAGCCGGACCTGGCCGGATACGCGATCGTGATGCGCTCGACCACGTCGCCCGTTTGGGAGCGGGAGATTTTTGCGGGGAACGTGACGGAGTACCTGATGAAAGATGTGTCGATCGACGATCGCGTGTTTGGGGTGAAGGCGATCGACAAGGAGGGGAACTCCAGCCTGGTGTCGGTTTACACGTCGCGTCCGAGGACGCCCGCGGAGATCGAGACGTACTGAGGAAGCGGCGCTAAGGCTTTCAAGCTTCGACGAGCGCGGCGCGGCGTTGCGGTGAGCGATCGCCACGCAGGCGGGCTTGGAAACGCTCCATATAGAGATAGATCACCGGCGTGATGTAGAGCGTCAGCAACTGCGAGACGAGCAGCCCTCCGACAACGGCGAGACCGAGAGGCTGGCGCGCGTCGGCGCCTTCGCCGATGCCGAGCGCGATCGGCAGCGTGCCGAAGAGCGCCGCGACAGTGGTCATCATGATGGGGCGGAAGCGCAGCATACAGCCGGCGTAGATGGCATCGCGGGCGCTCTTGCCGTCGCGGCGTTGCGCCTCGAGCGCGAAATCGATCATCATGATGGCGTTTTTCTTGACGACGCCGAAGAGCATGATGAGGCCGACGAAGGCGTAGAGGTCGAGCTCTTTATGAAAGATCTTAAGAGTGAGCAGCGCGCCCACGACGGCCGCGGGAAGACCGGAAAGAATCGTGATGGGGTGAATGAAGCTTTCGTACAGTATCCCCAGCACGATATAGATGACCAGGACGGCGACAATCAGCAGGATCGAAAGCCCTTGGAAGGAGCGCTCGAACTCTTTCACGGTGCCTTGGAAATTAACGCTCATGGAAGCGGGCATGCGCAGGTCGCGAATGACGCGGTTGACGCTGTCGGCGGCCTGTCCGAGCGAATAGCCGGGCTTGAGATTGAATGAAATGGTGACAGCGGGGAGCTGCCCGAAGTGATTGATATTGAGCGGGCCGACGGCGCGGGATGTGCTAACGAGAGAATCGAGCGGCACGAGATTGCCCTGGCTGGAGCGAACGTAGAGCTTCGAGAGCGCGGCGGGGCTGCGCTGGTATTCCGGCGCGACCTCGGTGATGACCTGGTATTCGTTGGAGGGCGCGTAGATGGTGGACGATTGGCGGCTGCCGTAGGCGGTGAAGAGCGCGTCTTGAATCTGCTGCGGCGTGACGCCGAGAGCGATGGCGCGGTCGCGGTCGATCGCGATCTTTACCTGAGGGCTGCTGATTTGAAGATCGCTGTTGAGATCGACGAACCCGGGGAGCGCGCGCATCTTGGCCATTAAGCGCGGAACCCAGGAGTAGATCTCCTGCAGATCCGAGCTTTGGACGGTCATCTGATAAAGACTGGTGGCTTGCTGTCCGTTGATGGTGATGGGAGGCGGATTCTGGAGAAACGTCATGATGCCGGGAACAGCCAGCAGTTTCGGGCGCAGCTCCTCGATGACATCGTCGACGGAAAGCGCGCGTTCGCCGCGGGGTTTCATGTGGGCGAAAAGGAAAGCTTGGTTGCCGTCCATGGCGAAGGCTCCGACGCTGGCCACGTTGGGATCGCTCCGGACAATATTTGCAATCGCGTCCTGGTGGCGCGCCAGCGAGTCGAATGAAATATCCTGGCCGGCCATGGAGATCCCGAAGATGAATCCGCTGTCCTGGCTGGGGATGAAGCCGGTCGGCATGTTGAAAAATAGATAAACGGTGCCGGCGAGAAGCAGGCCGGCGACGGCGGCGGTTGCGAACTGGTGGCGCAAGGTCGCGCGCAGGGTGCGTTCGTAAGCGCGCGCGATGGCGTCGAAACCACTCTCGAGGACCCGATAAAGGCGGCCGTGGCGCGCGTGTGCGTCGTAGTGGAGAAAGCGGCTGCCGAGCATCGGCGTGAGCGTGAGCGAGACGAAGCCGGAGACCAGAATGGCGACCGCGATGGTGACGGAGAATTCATGAAGCAGGCGGCCGACCATGCCTCCCATGAACAGCACGGGAATAAACACGGCGACGAGCGACACCGTCATGGACAGGATGGTGAAGCCGATCTCGCGCGAGGCGAGCAGCGCGGCCTGCATGCGCGGGTGGCCCATTTCCATGTAGCGGACGATGTTTTCGAGCATCACGATGGCGTCGTCGACGACGAAGCCGACCGAGAGCGTGAGCGCCATCATCGAGAGGTTGTTGACGCTGTAGCCGAGCAGATACATGACGGCGAACGTGCCGACGATGGACAGCGGCACGGCGATGCCCGGGATGATGGTGGCGGATAGATTGCGCAGGAACAGGAAAATAACCATCACGACGAGAGCGATGGTCAGCAGCAGCGTGAACTTGACGTCGTTGATGGAGCCGCGAATGGATTCGGAGGCGTCGAAAGCGATGTCCAGGTGGATGGCGGGCGGGATCTCCTGGCGGAAAGCGGGCATCAGTTTCTTGATACGGTCCACGACCTCGACGGTATTGGCGCCGGGCTGGCGTTGAACCGCCAGGATGACCCCGCGAACGCCGTCCATCCAGGCGATCATTTTGTTGTTTTCGACGCTGTCGATGACGCGGCCGAGATCCTGGAGGCGCACCGGGTTGCCGTTCTTCCAACTGACGACGAGGGAGCGATATGCCGCGGCGTTAGTGAGCTGGCCGGTGGATTGAACGGTAAATGCCTGTCGATCGCCGTAGAGCTTGCCCGTGGGCAGGTTGGTATTGTTCTGTTCGACGGCGTCGCTCGACTTCATCGATGCCGATGCCGCGGGCGGCCAGGGCGTCGGGGTCTAATTGCACGCGAACGGCGTACTTCTGCGCTCCATAAACCTGCACGCTCGAAACGCCGCTGGACATGGAGATGCGCTGGGCGAGCAGCGTTTCGGCGTACTCGTCGACCGTGTAGAGGGGCAGCGTGTCTGAAGTCAGCGAGAGGTAGAGGACGGGCTGCTCCGACGGATTCTGCTTTTGGAACGATGGAGGCCGGGGCATCGTGGGCGGCAGTTGACCGCCGGCCTTCGAGATGGCCGCTTGCACATCCTGGGCGGCGGCGTCGATGTTGCGGTCGAGCGCGAACTGCAGGTTGATTTGCGTCACGCCCTGCGAATTCGTGGAGCTCATCGATTCGATGCCGGCGATGGTGGCGAATTGGCGCTCCAGCGGTGTTGCGACGGCCGAGGCCATGGTTTCGGGATTCGCTCCGGGCAGCGAGGCCGTGACCTGGATGCTGGGATAGTCGACGCTGGGGAGCGCCGCGACGGGGAGCGCGCGGTAGGCCACGATTCCGAACAGCAGAATGGCGCACATGACCAGCGTGGTCATGATGGGCCGCTCGATGAAGAGGCGGGAGATGTTCATTACAGCGCCTGGGGATCGACTCTGGCCGGCGGGAACGGGTTTCACGCGAGCGCCGGGAAAGAGCCGGAGCTGGCCGTCGGTGACGACCGTCTCGCCGGGCGAGACGCCCTTCTCGATCACGACCTTGTGGCCGAAGGCGGCGCCGACGCTGACGAGGCGCGGCTCCACCGATTGATCGGATTTCACGACGTAGACCATGGGGCCTTGTTGACCGGCCTGGACGGCTTCCGACGGAATCACGGTCGAGTCGTGAGTGTCGAGCGTGAGCACGACGTTCACGAACTGACCGGGCCACAGCAGGCGTTCGGCATTGGCGAAATTGGCTTTCAGCCGGATTGTGCCGGTATTGGTATCGACGGCATTGTCGATGACGATCAACTCGCCGCTGGCTGGTTTCGCCGCATCGTTTTGAAAGAGAGCCTGCACGGGCAGAGGATGCCGCGCGCTGTTGGCGCGGATGGCGGGAAGATACTGTTGCGGGACGGCGAAGGTGACCCAGATGGGCGACAGGCGGTTGATGACGACCAGAGCGGCATCGCTGACTTTAATCAAATTGCCTTGTTGGACCAGCAGATTGCCCACGCGGCCGGTGAGGGGCGAGCGGATCTCGCAGTAGCTGAGGTCGAGTTTGGCTTTATCGATGGCGGCTTTATCGCTCTCAACCGCGGCGCGGGCGCTTTCGATGGCGGCTTGATCGGCGCGCGTAGATTCATGCAGCGCGTCGGCGGTGGCGCGAGCCTGATCGTTGACGGATTTCGCCACGATGCCATCGTGGGCCAACTCATCGTTGCGGGCGGCGTCGGCATCGGCGCTCTTCGCTTGGGCGCGGTCGCGGGCGACGGCGGCTTCGGCTTGATGCACCTGGGCGGCATCGCGAGAGAGCGCGGCTTCGGCCTGCAGCAGCGCTTCGCGGTAGGGCCGCGGATCGATGGTGAAGAGCAGGTCGCCTTGCTTCACTTCGCCGCCTTCGGCAAAATGCACGCTCATCAACTCACCGGCAATTTGGGATTTGACCTGCACGGTGGCGGAGGGCTCGACGGAACCGACGGCGCGAAGTTCGACTGGCACGGATTCCCGCGCGGCCACTGCGACGGCGACCGGCGCCGGCGGAGGCGGGCCCGCCGATTCGGTTTTCCGCGCGGAGCAAGACGTAAGGAATGCGAGCGCGAGACACGCTTGCGCCGACAGGAGGCGTGTGGACAGATGGATCAAAACGGAAGCTCCGGCAGGTTTACTCTGACTCTTAGTGTAGCGGAGGCGCGCCGGCGCCGCATAGGCTAGAATAAGAGTTCCATATCGGGCCGTGGCGCAGCCTGGCTAGCGCGCTTGCTTGGGGTGCAAGAGGTCCCGGGTTCAAATCCCGGCGGCCCGACCAAAATTTTCAATAATTTGGGCTCATTCATGGACCATCGTGACAGACGCATGTGGACGACGTTGTAGCTGTGGCGTTCCGCGAGGTCCAACGGCGTTCAATAGCTCCTTGGACCATCGATCTGCCTGATCGCAAGTGGCTCCGATTGATGGTCGACGCGTCTCCCGCGAAGTTCGAGGCAGCCAAACAGCATCCGAATTCCGGGGGCAAGTTGCTCGGTGCCGAAAAAGCGCTTGCCCGAGTCAGCGGATTGCGAGAAAACACCTGGCAATCTGTTTTCAGAGCCGGTTCGGAAGGAGTTAGGTATGGGAATGAGATTGGACATACTGCGTTTTTAGGGAAGCATCCCGAAATAGAAGGCTTGTTTACTAGCGAGTTGCTTTTCTGGCGGAGGCAGGCGCCGGATAGTCGGTGATCCTGCCGATTAATCTGTTCGCCTTGCACGAGCCGGAGAGCGCGCCCCTGCCACAGTTCAGACCGGCAAATAGCAAACATTCGCATGAGCTCTTTTAGGATAAACGTGTTCGACGGAGCACTTGGGGAGCAGAATGTCCGGAGGGCCGCTCTCTTACTGCACGGTGTTGATGCTGAAGAGATCCAAGATCGGCGCACAACGATTCAGGTGGTTCGGATCTGCAAGGCACTTATAAATTCGCGAACTTGAAGAAAGCCGATGGATCGCCAGGAATTCGCCTTTTCGAGAGCTTTGTCGATAACGAGATCCCGCAGTAAGTCGCCTGTTTGTTCAATGCGAGAATCGGCATTCATTTCGGCAGATATTCGCGGAGCTGCGGGTAAACAGCGCGCGCGAACCCTATGGCGGCCTTAGTCGCCGCCTCATCCCTTCCTTCCCCCGACCACACCGTAACCCTGACCAGTGCAGTGTCAGTGCGTTTGTCGCGCAATGCGTCGGCCAGCAGCCATAGTTTAGCCGCCCACTCGCTGGCAACCACGCGCCGCGGCGTCTGATACCAATAAAGCACCACCGCGCGCAGCGTTCCATTCGCCACCACGTAACGGTTTACGGTGATGGAGCCGGCGGTTGTGTCGAGCGTGACCTCGCCTTTCACCTCAGGCGTCCAGCCCGATGCCGGTAAGCACGCCTGAGGCGAGTGCGGCTGCCGAACACCGCCGCGCTGCGTCTGGAACCAGGCTACAAACAAACTGGCAAGAGAGCCTGTCGCGGTTTCAAAGTATGTCCGGCTCAGCAAACGGTCGGCCCCGAGTTCCTGGGCCATGTCCGCGGCCACCGGGTCCTCGCGAAAACACCTTCCAGCGCCCTAACTCGGTCGCAAAAGGCGATAGAGGCGGTAGCGCCTGCGGATGCTCGCTGCCGGCCGCCGCGTGGATCAACAAAACTTGAGCGGCCACAAAAACCGGGACGAGCACCGCTCGCCACTCAGCCTTGGAAATGGGCATATACTTTGTTTATTAGTCGCTGCACAAGCATCAGCATTGCGAGGCAAAGCACAAAGAAGAGCCAGCCGGAAACGGCATGCGGAGTACCCGCCGCGAGCGGCGGCCACCAAGCCGCCGCCGCGACGCGTACGGCGTTCCCCACGATCGCCACTGGTACGGCGGCCGCCAGAAGAGCCACTCGCATCCACGGTTTTCCGCCGGACAGGTAAGCGAGGACCACTGCCATGAAACAAAGCGAGAGCAGGTATCGAATGCCGTTGCACGCCTCCAGCACGGAAATGCGCCGGCCGGCCACGTCCAGGATGTTGCCCTCGCGAATGACTCCAATGCCCGCGGTGGTCAAAATGCCCGCAGCGATCCGGCTGGCCAGCAGTTGCAGCGGCAGCGTCCCCTGGTTGTAGACAATTGCCAGTTTGGGCAGCATGAAGAGCGACAGCAGCAGCGGGAAAGCCCACGCCCGGAGGAAAGCGAAGCCGCCCAGGCAAAGCACTGCGCCACTGATGGACACGAGAAACGACACTGAGCCGACGAACAGCCCCGCGCCCACGGCGGCTACGAACTGCATCGTCGCGGCCACTGCCATGACTGCAAAGCCCCACCCGGTCGGCTCAACCGGGAGCGAGCGCCAGCATTCGCGCTCCCTCCACACAATCCATAGGACCAGGAGGGGCACAACGAAGCCGTGCGACATATCTTCGTCGTGGGACCACTGGCTGAACATCCCACGCAAGATTTCGGCATAGCAGATCAGCAGAACCACCGCGGTCAATACGATAGCCGCCTCTCGTGTTCTCGTCATGTCTACAGAACCGCGGCCTATCAAGCCTGCTTCCGCCGGAGGAAGGGATGCGCCGAACCGTTCCGGCGTTCAGCTTTTTCGAAGCAGCTTCAGGAGGCGCTCCCGCTTCAGGTAAAGCCCGCTAAGCATGAGAGCTGTAACCACGAGAATCAACGATGGTGGAGCGGGCGTAGGCGGCAAGGGCCCCGCCGCGACAATAAACGGCCCGCAACCACTCGTGGCCGATGCGCTAGTCGAATCTGTCACAGTAGCCGAGAAGTTAAAGATGCCGGCCCCAGTCGGCGTTCCGCTAATGGCGCCCGTAGATGGGCTGAGCGTCAAGCCCGGAGGGAGGCTGCCCGCGTTGATCGAATAGGTGTATGGCGGTGTCCCGCCGGTCGCCACCAAGGAGGAAAGGTAACTTTGGCCTACCTGCCCGGAATCGGACGCGCACGTCACCGCGAGCCCCGACGATCCCGCGGGCGCGATGGTGATCCCGCAACTGCTGGTTGACGAGGCGCCCGCCGAATCCACCACTCTGGAGGTGTCGCTAAATGCTCCAGCCGCGGCCGGCGTCCCGGCGATGGCCCCCGTGGACGCATTGAGCGTCAGGCCTGTAGGCAAGGCGCCCGCAATGATGGAAAACGTGTAGGGCGGCACTCCGCCACTGGCCACCAAGGAGGAAGAATATGCCACGCCCATCTGCCCGCTGGGATAAGAGCAGGTCACGCTCGGCGTGGCGCCCACGGGCGCAGGAGCCGTAACCGCATTGTTGGCTAACGTAACCGCGCCGGTTCGTGCCAGCGCTCTGCCGTTCAGAGCTGCACCGGTGTTCACCGTAATGGAAGCCTGGGCCATAATGACCCCATTAAACGTTGTGTTGGTTCCCAGAGTTGCGGAACTTCCGACCTGCCAAAAAACGTTGGAAGCCTGAGCGCCGCCGATGAGATTTACGACGCTATTGCCGGCCGCTGTCGTTAGTGTGCTACCAATCTGAAAGATGAAGACGGCGTTCGGATTGCCGCCGCCGTTGAGAGTGACGACTCCTGAAATACCCAGAGAGGTCGCGGCGCAGTAAACGCCCGCGGGGATCACGGTTCCGCCGATGTCCCCCGGCAAAGGAGGCCCGGGACATACTCTCGCGGCCGCGTTGTTATAGGCGGCGGTCAAGTCGGCTTGGGCCTGGGCCGCCGCGGCATCACCGGCGTGTATCGACCCACTGATCACGATGCCGGGGCCAAATCCAGTCACCGCGGCCCCGGGGCTCACCCCAAGGTTTCCATTCACCACACTAGAGCCGGTATTGGTCACCGTCGAGCCTGCCAGAACCGCGAAAGTGCTGTCCGTGCCCAGCGGTACAGGTCCTTGGGCCTTCAGACAAAGTGTTGCTATCAGGAACAAGCCAAGTTTCTTCAGGTATTTGTGTTCAAATCCCATATCCGTCCTTCGCGGAACAACGTGCTCGAATCACCGTTTTGAGGAGGGCGAAGCGGCGCTCCCCCAAATCCCAGCAGAGGAAACCCATCTAATTCCGGCTTATTATGCCGTTATCAGCTAAAGATGCAGCGGATAACTGTACGCTAGTAAAAAGTATAATAGTGGAAAAACTGCCGGATGTCAAACAGATTGCGACATCTCCTAAAGTATTCTCCCCGTGTTCGATGTTCGATTAGGGAATACCAGCCGGCAGGGACAATGTGCCGTGCCGGATATTTTCGTAATCCCGCGCTATTGGGAGTGTTTTCCTGTCGCGGCTCCCCGGCCTCGAATTCCATTGGATATATTTGGCTTCCATCCAGCGCCTCTGGCGGAGCCCGGTCGCCGATAATCGGACCCAGTCCTCAACGCGCGAGCGGCGGCGGGCTTAGGATAGCGCCGCGATCCCTCGACCGGCCTGGACAGCGACGGGTGACGCGAGCGAGCTAGACGGCCTTCGGAGCCGCGAGCGTCGGGCAAAACGGCCGGTTTCAAAACGCCAAAGCGGATATAGACGATTTTGTGGCGCTAGAGAGGGCATTCCACTTCCATACTCCTCAAGATTTTTCAATACTGGCGTGCTAATTGATTGAAATATAAGTACTCGCAAACATGGGGCTTTTGCGAGAAGCGGCATCGGCTCGAAGTGCAAGAGGTCCCGGGTTCAAATCCCGGCGGCCCGACCAAAATCTATCCCCATCGATCAAGACCTGTCGCTAACGTCAAAACTCGATCGACCCCAGCACTTCCGACGGCATCTTGTCGAAAGCCCGGCAAATCGCCAACAAACTCTCGATGCTGGGCATGTTCGCCCCGCGCTCGATGGAGCTGATCTGCGATACGCTCAATCGCGTCGCCGCCGCCAAGTCCTTTAACGACCAGTCGCGCTCGACGCGCAGCAACTTGATGCGGTGCCCCAGCCGCTCCCTCAAGCGGTCCTGCAGGCTCCGCCCCAGCCCGAAGGTTTCCGACGCATTCTTCAGCGTCTGCCGCAGTTGCGTCAGCGAAAACGGTTTCGAGATATAATCGAACACCTTCAGCTTGAACGTCGCCCGCATGTCCTCGAGCGAGGGATAACCGGTAATCACGATGACGCACAAGTTGGGGTAACTACCCAGCAGTTGCTCCAGCACCTTCTCGCCCCTGGACTCGCCCATTTTCATATCGAGCAGAACGATGTCCGGCGGGCGCTGCTCGCATGCCGCGAATAGCTCCTCCGGGCGGCCGAACGTATGCACCGCATAAGCGCTTTCGTCCTTCAGCGCGTCTTCCATGTAGGTGCGGAAATCGGCGTCGTCGTCGAGCACCGACACTTCGACCTGCGCCTGCCCCGCCGGCGCTGGCGCTGTTCCGCTTGCGTTCTCGAGCGGCCCCTCGGCGCTTCTCATGGGGATCTCTCCTTACCCCGCCACGGAACTGGCCGGCAGAATCACCTCCAGGCACGCGCCTCCGCCGGGGCGGTTGGAAGCTTTGATCTCGCCGCCGTGACGATCGATAATGCCCTCGGCTACCGTAAGCCCCAGGCCCGTCCCCCTGGCATCCAGCCGCGACGACACAAATGCCTCGAAAATGTTCGGCAAGACGCCGGGCGGGATTCCCGGTCCGTCGTCTTCCACCGCTATGGCGATCCAGCGCTGCCCATTTCGATTCAAACGCCGCGAACGGACCGCTACGCTGCCGTCAGCCCGGACCGCATAAAGCGCATTCTGCAGCAGATTGACGAAAACCTGAATCAGGCGGTCGGCGTTGCCCACGGCCGCGTCGGCCGCTTCCACGGCGTTGGTAAAATGCGTGCGCCTCGCTTTCTCGTCGATGGCCACCAGGCTCCACGCTTCCGCGATTAGCGGATAAATAGCCACGGGGCCCATTTCATCCGTTCGCATACGCGAAAAATCGACCAGGCCCTCGCTGATTTTCTTGATCCGCTGCGTCACCCGCAGCATGCGCGCCAGGCGCTCCTGCGAGGCCTCGTCGTAAATCGTTTCGGTCAGCTTCTCGATCGATCCCTGCAGCACCGATAACGGCGTATTCAGCTCATGCGCCACGCTCGCGCTCAGCAACCCCAGATGAACCAGCCGGTCCTGCGCTTCGAGCCGCCGCAGAGCGTCCTCCAGATCGGCCTCGTGCCGCCGCAGTTGCAGGATCGTCTCGTTGCGCGACCGCATGATCTGCCCGATCTCGTCCCCGGGAATGTCGCGCTCGTCGATCAACTCGCGATCGCGATCGTCCCGCTGCGTGGCTTTGTCGGCGTCCAGCATGAGCTGGAGCGGCTTGTAGACGTAGAGCGGCATGATGGTTGTTTCCAGCACCACGACCGCGAGTACGTAAATCGCCGCCAGGACCACGATCAAGCTCATCTGAGCCCGCGCAGGAATCTCGCGATACAGCGCAAAGTAAATCGTCGCCGCCAGCACAATGAAGAACAGGTTGTGCAGCACCATTAATTTCGGCCGCAGCTTCAGGTCCGCGAAACGCCTCGGAACTCTCTGCGGCCCCGCGCCGGCGCTCCGGTGAGCGGCAAAGGCTCCTTCCGCGGTTCGCACGCCGTGCAAAGGCCTGTAACGCAAAGTCGTGCTCAAGCTTCTCATGCAGCGTCAATCCTAGCGCCGTTCATCACACTGTACAAGCGCCGTACGCCGGGATGAAAGGCGTTCATTGTTCATCCCCGCTTACCGGCCCAAACGTGTTCCGATGTGGAGTAAGGTCGAGCGCCTCGCGGGAGCCGTCTCGCGAGGGGCATAACGATCCCGCCGCGTTACTGCCGCCCGAATCAGACGGACCACTTACGCTGGATCGGGATGCCGAACCGCAGCAGCACGCCTTCCACGTCCTTCTCGCTCAAACGCGACGCATCGTACTCCACGTCGACCGAGTTCATCGCCGGGGCCACGCGAACGCGTGCGATTCCGTACCAGCTATGGACGTCGGCGATCCGCGGAGCGTCGGCATCGCTTAACGGCCGCTCCAGGTCGTAGTGGATATCCAGTTTCGTCACGCTAACAGGGTAACGAAGGCGCGCCGGACGCAAACAGCCGCTTCCAAACGCGATTCCGCTGCCGTTTGCCGCTGCCGCGGCCTACTCGCAATATTCGCGATCGCGCCACCCGAAGACTGGCCGATGCTCGCTGCCGGGCGGACAGAGCCCAAAAGGACCGCGCCCCCTGCGCTGGCCATCGTGCCGTTTATCGGCTTCTCGAAGCTCTAATGAGACATTCATCGGGCCCGTCGCTTGTCCGCCTTGCGGCCGCGGCCGTGTCACCACACGCGGCAGGGATTGGCCGACACCATGGGATCGCCCTGCTTGCACGAAAATGCCTTCTCAAACTCCGGCAGATTCTGCAGCACGCCGTTTACGCGAAATTCGCCCGGCGAATGCGGGTTGGTTTGCGCCGAAAAACGCGCCGCCTGTTCCGTCGTGTTCTCGCACCAGATCTGCGCGTAGCCCAGGAAGAACTGCTGTTGCGGCGTCATCCCGTTTTTCGCCGGAACGACGTGCTTGGCAAGATCGTCCATCAGCGCCATGTAGGCCAGGTGAATGCCTCCATTGTCGGCCGCGTTTTCGCCCAGCGTGAGCTTCCCGTTCAGATGCACGCCCGCCGCCGGACTGAAGCCGCTATATTCATTAGCGACGCAGTCGGCTCGCGTCTGGAACGCCTTGGCGTCCTGCGCGGTCCACCAGTCGCGCAGATTGCCGCCGCCGTCGTAGCGCCGCCCCTGATCGTCGAAGCCATGCGTCAGCTCGTGCCCGATCACAACGCCGATGGCGCCGTAGTTCACGGCGTCGTCCGCCTTCGGATTATAAAACGGCGGCTGTAAAATTCCGGCGGGGAAGTTGATGTTGTTCTCGGGCGGGTTGTAATACGCGTTCACGGTCGGCGGCGTCATGCCCCATTCCGTCTTGTCCACCGGTTTGCCGAGCTTCGCCAGGTTGCGCTTGCGCTCGAATTCCCGGGCGCGATTGGAGTCGCCGAAATAATCGCCGCGCACGATTCTAACGCTGCTGTAATCACGCCATTTCTCCGGATAGCCGATCTTGTTGGAGACCAGGCGCAGCTTTGTTAACGCCTGGTCCTTGGTCGCGGCGCTCATCCAGTTCGCCGTCTTTATATCCCGCTCCATTTCGTTTTCGATCTGCCCGACAAGCTGCAAGGCTCTGGTCTTGCTCGGCCCGTTGAACGCCACCTCAACGAACTTCTGTCCCAGCGCTTCGCCCAGGGAGCGATCAGTCGCCTGCACGCAACGCTTCCAGCGCGCCGGCATTTCCTTCGTCCCCATCAGCGTCTTGCCCATGAAATTGAAGTTCTCTTCCTGAAACGGAGTGGGCAGAAGATCGGCGTCCGCCGCCAAGAGGTGCCAAGTCAAATAGATCTTCAGGTCCGCCAGGCTGGAGCTGTCAATCACGCCGTTCAGCGCCTTTACAAATTCCGGAACGCTCACGTTCAATGTTTGAATCGGAGCAATGCCGATGTTGTCGATGTAATATTTCCATTCGAAGTCGGGCGTCAATCCGGCCAGCTCCGTTACCGTCATCTTGTGATACGTGTTGTCGGGATTGCGCATCGACACGCGATCGAGCGAAGCCTTCGCCAACGCCGTCTCGATATTCATAACCGCCTGCACTTGCGCCTCGACATTGCTATCGGTGGTGCCCCGGGCCTTCGCCAGCAGCTCGAACATGTTGCGTATATGCTGTTCGTACTTCTTGCGCAGCTCCACTGAGCGCGCATCTTCTTTGAGATAGTATTCGCGGTCGGGCAGGCCCAGTCCACCTTGCGCCACGCTGGCAATTTGATCGTTGGCGTTCTTGGCGTCGGGCCGCACGCCAAACATGAAAAAGGCCCGTACGCCGTGCTGATGCAGCCGCGCCAACTCATTGGCGAGTTCCTGTTTTGATTGCATATCGCCGATGCCTTTGAGCGCCGGCTCAATCGGCTGCACCCCCTTGGCGTCGATCGCC
This sequence comes from Bryobacterales bacterium, assembly GCA_963795935.1. Lineage (GTDB taxonomy): Bacteria > Acidobacteriota > Terriglobia > Bryobacterales > Bryobacteraceae > JAICMB01. The sequence continues at coordinate 309,100 of CAWCJO010000002.1, forward strand.
GCCGTATCCATGCAGGAGGTGTAGAAATCGCCGATCTTCTGGTCGACCTCCGAACGGTTAGGACTCGGAACCGCAGCCTTCTCGAGAATGCCGCGCTCAATCGCCAGGTTACGCTCCTGCAATTCGTCGAAGCGGCTCCAGCGGGAGCGGTCGGGGGGAATCGGATTCTCTTTGCGCCACGTGCCGCAGGCGTATTGAAAGAAGTTCTGGCACGGGCTGACGGCCGTGTCCATGGCTTTCAAATCGAGACCCGTAGAGGATGCCGCATCGGCCGCCTGCGCGAGTTGGACAGTTGCGGCGAGGAGGATCGCGGTCGACAGGGACCGCGTTACGGTAAACATATTTAAATCTTAACGCGCGGCGAAAGTTCGGCGATAACGCGCCAGGTACGGCGCTGCGCGCACGCGGCGGAACCGCGCCACGCCGTTTCCGGCGAATTCAGCCCAGCAAAAATCGCGAAAAGGCCCATGTCGGGGCCCACCCCGGCGTGGTTACTCGTAGCGCAGCGCCACGCTGGGATCGACGCGCGCGGCGCGAACCGCCGGCGCAAGCGCCGCGAGCGCGGCGGTGGCCAACAAGCATAGAAGTGGAACCACGATCGCCGTCAAGCCCGAGGGCTTGATCGCGAACAACATGGCGGTCACCAGCCGCGCCAGAACGATGCCGCCGGCCAGCCCGGCGCCGATGCCAACGATCAGCGCAGCCGCAACATCGCGCGCCATCAGCCGCAAAATGGCGGAACGCCGCGAGCCGAGCGCGATGCGGATGCCGATCTCTTTCGTCCGCCGCACTACCACGTAACTAAGGACCCCATACAATCCGACGGCCGCGAGAACAATCGCAACCAGCGCGAAAAAGGCGGCGATCAGAGCGAGCAGCCGCTCGCCCAGCAGCGTGTTGTCGATGCGAGTGGTTTGCAGGGTCGCGCTTAATACGCGCAGCTCGGGATCGGCGCGCTCGATCTCCTGGCGCAGGGCCGGGACCAGCGCGAGAGGACGGGATGCGGCGCGCACGTCCAGGAATGCTCCCGCGGCTTCGCGCAGCGGCGCGTAAATCGTCGGCTCCATGGCCTCGCGAACATTGTTGTATTTCACGTCGCCGGTGACGCCCACGATTTCCTGCGGAAACGGTTTGGGGTTGTCCGCCAGACGCTCGAATCGTTTGCCCAGCGGATTTTGCCCAGCAAAAAATCGGGATGCGAACGCCTGATTGACGAGCACGGCGACGGAAGAAGCGGCGGTGTCGCGCGGCGTCAGGTCGCGGCCGGCGAGAAGTCGAATGCGCATCGTTTGGAGGAACCCCGGCGAAATTTCCATATAACGCGGCCGCGTCGTTTCGACCGCGCCGCCTTCCAGCCGAATGCGCGGGATGATAACCCAGCCGAACACCCCGCCCATCAGCGCGGTACTGGATAGGGCCGCTTCCTCAACTCCACGGACCTGGCGAACGCCGTCGAGAACTTCAAGCATGGCCGCGTGCGCCGCTTCAGGCTTGCGCTTAGCCTTACTGTCGAGCTTCAGCAGCACGACATTGTCCTTGGAAAATCCGAGATCGACCGTCATCAGTTTATGAAACGAGAGCAGGAGGAGACCGGAGACGAACAGGACGGCAAAGGAAAAACCAACTTGCGCGCCGAGCAAGGGACGAAGCATGCCGATACGGCCGGAGTGAGTTTCCGCGCCGGCCTTCAACGCCGCATTCGGCGAAACCGCGGAAGCGCGCAGGGCGGGGAAGAGCCCGAAGCCGATACTTGCCGCCAAGCCCGACAACGCCAGAAAAGCGAGCACGCGAGCGTTCGTGTGGAGGTCGAGATATGCGGGGTACTCGGCGGGCGCGAGCAAAGTAACGATGCTGGGAGCGGCCGCCGAGGCAAACCCAAGTCCGATAACGCACGCCGCGGCGGCGACGATGCCGCTCTCGATCAGTAACTGGCGAACGAGCCGCGAACGCCCCGCGCCAATGGAAAGCCGCATGGCCATCTCATGTTCACGCGCTGCGCCGCGCGCCAGAAATAAATTGGCCAGGTTTGAACAGGCAATCAGAAGCAGCAGGACCGCGATCATGCCTACGATACAGAACGGCCGCCGGAATTGCCAGCGCAGCATTGTGAATGTGCCCCGCTCGGCCGACGAGACCTGCACCGTGCGGCTCAGGAAATCGGCCATGCGCGCGGCGCGCGGATCGAGCGCCAGGGGCCGGGCCTGTTCGCGCAGAAAGTTCGTGAGCGCGGCTTGCAGACTCTGCCGCGCCCGCTCCATCGTCACTCCCGGCTTCAGGCGTCCCCAGATGCGCATAAGACGCGCGTACGGATCCTGCATCGCCCTCGCGTCCGCTTGCGCCGTAACGGAGAAAAAGACATCGGCCATGTAGCCCGGCTCCACGCCCGTGAAGCCCCGCTGCGCAACTCCGGCGATCTGAAATTTGCCGCCGTTCACCGTCAACCATTGCCCCAGGACGCCGGGACTTCCGCCGAACCGCCGCTTCCAGAAATTCTCGCTCAGCACCGCCACGGAGTTGCCGCCGGAGGGCTGGTCGTCGGAGGGCGTGAGAAGGCGGCCGTAGGCGGGCCGAATGCCGAGGATGGTAAACGCATCGCCCGAGAGCCACTCGGCGCGCACATTTTCTTCCTGCCCGCCGGCGTCCGCGAAAACTACGGCCGTGAGCGGTCCTCCATATTGCAGTCCGAACAAATCCAATTGTTCCCGGCCAGCCCTCCGGAAATTTCCGTAGAGACGATAGCTGAAGAACTCGTTGGGGTTCCCGGAACCGCTGCCGGGAGAGGACAAAGCCACAAGGCTGCCCGGATCGGCGACCGGCAAGGGGCGCAAAATCAACGCATCGATGAGCGTAAAAGCGGCCGTACAAGCCCCGATCGCGAGCGAGAGCGACAGCACCGCGGCGATGGTGACGGCGGCGTGTTTCCGCAACACGCGCAGTCCGAATCGGGTATCCTGCAGCAGCGATTCGAGCCACGTGAGAAGTTTTGCGTCGCGGCTCGATTCCCGCAGCAGCAGGTTGTTGCCGAAACGCCGCTGCGCTTGTCGCGCCGCCTCCTCAGGCGCCATTCCCCGGCCGATGAGATCGTCCGTGCGCGCTTCGATGTGATACCGCAATTCATCGTCGATCTCGCGGTTCAGCCGTTCGCTGCGTACGGCGTTTCGAAGACGTGAGAACCAGGACATCCGCCTCCTTTTCAAGCGCGCTGCAATACGCGGCCGACAGCCGCGGAGATCGCCAGCCAGCGCGTTTCCTCTTCCTCCAATTGCTTGCGCCCTGCCGCGGTGATCTCGTAAACGCGAGCGCGCCGCTTGTTTTCCGTCGTCATCCAGCGCGCCTTGATCCAGCCGGCCTCTTCCATCCGATGCAGCGCCGGGTACAGCGAGCCTTCTTCCACACGCAAGATCTCCGCCGACATGGATTCGATTTGCGCCGTGATGCCGTAGCCGTGCAGCGGCCCGCGTCGCGCCAGGATTTTGAGCGCCAGCAGCGGAAGGGAGCCTTGCAATGCGTCTTGACGGGCCATTCTCTACCCAGTCAGCTTACTGAGTAATCTAAGTTTAAGGCTACCCGCGGCCCGCAGTCAAGTCCCAACCGCCAACAACGCTCGCCAAGTCTCGCCGCCAACGCCGCTCGCCAAGTCCCGCCCGCGTACGCTGCCCGCCGACACCGCCCGCCAAGTCCCGCCCGCGTAGGACGCCGCCAACGCCGCCCGCCAAGTCTCACTGGCGTATGCCGCCGCCAACACCACCCGCCAAGTCCCACTTGCGCATGCCGCCGCCAACACCGCCCGCCAAGTCCCACCCGCGTATGCTGCCCGCCGACACCGCCTGCTTCCAAGTCCCCACCGCATACGCCGCTCGCCCAGACAGCAGCGCCTCCAAAAACCCGCCGCCCCGGACCGGCAAATCCGCCCGTTCGCCCTCAACCGCACTGTGATATTCTAAAGTACGTACAAAAGAGATTAAGGTAAGACGAGGAGTATCTGTTCGAGAATGGCACTGGCGGCTGACGTTAAGAAGAGCGTAGTAGCGGAGTACAAGACCCACAAGACCGACACCGGCTCGCCAGAAGTTCAGGTCGCGATCCTAAGCCGCAGGATTCTGCAGCTCAACGATCACTTCAAGGCCCACAAGAAGGACCACCATTCGCGCCGTGGATTGCTTTCCATGGTCGCGCGGCGGCGTCGCCTTCTGAAATACCTGAAAAGCCGTAATCCGGAAAGGTACAAGAACCTGATCCAAAGCCTGGGCATTCGCCACTAAGGCGGGCGTCCCGGCGGGCAGCGATAGATCGGGCATACCCGCGCGGCCGCGGGCGCAAGCAACCATTTCCCTCACTCCAGTCTCCTCTTAATCCGTTATCGGACGCGAAGGAACGCGGTCCGCATTTAAGGATAATTCGAATGGCACATAAAGTAGAAGTAGACCTTGACGGTCTGAAGATCGCCCTTGAAACGGGAAAGATCGCGAAGCAGGCCAATGGCGCCGTGGTGGTGCGCTCGGGGGACTCAGTGGTCCTCGCGACGGCGTGCGCCTCCGAGGAGCCGAAAGTGGGGGCGAGTTTCTTTCCCCTTACCGTGGATTACCGCGAGTACACCTACGCGGCGGGAAAATTTCCGGGGGGCTTTATCAAGCGCGAAGGCCGCCCCAGCGAAAAAGAAATTCTAACCAGCCGGCTGATTGACCGGCCCATCCGTCCGCTGTTTCCCGAAGGGTTTCAGAACGAGACGCAAGTGATCGCCATGGTGCTCTCGGCGGACCCCGAGCGCGATCCCAGCACGCTGGCCATGATTGGAGCGGCGGCGGCGCTCGCCATCTCCGACATTCCCTTCCATCACGTGCTCGCGGCCGTCCGCGTCGCCCTCGTAAACGGGAAGATGATTGCCAACCCGGCATACGCGGAAAGCCGCGAGGCCAGCCTCGGCATCGTTGTGGCGGGCACCGAAGACGGCATCGTCATGGTCGAAGCCGGTGCGCAGGAAGCGTCCGAAGAGCAGGTCGTCGATGCCATCGACTTTGGCCACGCCTGCTGCAAAAAAATTGTGGCCGCGATCCAGAAATTGGTCGCTGACGCCGGCAAGCTGAAGAGGCAGTTTGCGGCGCCGGAGATCAACCGGCAGATGTATTCGCAGATCGAATCGTCCATCCGCCCGGAGCTGACCGATGCGCTCGATACGCACAAATACGAGAAACTGGAAAGCTATTCGCGCATTTCGCAGATCAAGAAGAAGACCGTCGAGGGTTTTCCCGAAGAGCAGCGCGCCGAAGCCAAGCATCTCTTCGATCACCTGAAGGAAAGCATTTTCCGCGATCAGATGCTGAAGGACCATCGCCGTCCGGACGCCCGCCGCTTCGACGAGATCCGCAAAATCGAAGGCGAAGTCGGGGTGCTTCCGCGCACGCACGGTTCGGCGCTGTTCACGCGCGGCGAAACGCAGGCGCTGGTAACGGCCACGCTCGGCACTAAAGAGGACGAGCAGCGCATCGAGATGTTCGACGCCGCCGAGACCTCCAAGCGCTTCATGCTGCATTACAATTTCCCGCCGTTCAGCGTCGGCGAAGTTGGATTCATGCGCGGCCCGGGGCGCCGCGAGATCGGCCATGGCGCTCTCGCCGAGCGTTCCATCGCGCCCGTTCTGCCGGATGAAAAGGCCTTCCCCTACACGCTCCGCCTGGTCAGCGACATTCTGGAATCGAACGGATCGAGCTCCATGGCGACGGTCTGCGGCGGGACTCTGGCGTTGATGGACGCGGGCGTGCCCATCAAGACTCCCATCGCGGGAATCGCCATGGGTCTGGTCAAAGAGGGCGACGATTACGCCATCCTGACCGACATCGCGGGCGCCGAGGATCACTACGGCGATATGGACTTCAAGGTCGCCGGCTCGCGCGACGGGATCACGGGCTTGCAGATGGACATCAAGGTCCCCAACGTGACCAGCAAAATCATGCGCGAGGCGTTGGAGCAGGCGCGGCGGGCGCGGCTGTTCATTCTCGATAAGATGGCCGAGACGCTGGCCGCTCCGCGCAAGGAGCTATCGCAGAACGCGCCGCGCATCTATACCCTGACGATTCCGACCGACAAGATCCGCGAGCTGATCGGTCCCGGCGGCAAGATGATCCGCAGCATCGTCGATGAGACGGGCGTGAAGATCGACGTCGAGGACGACGGCACGGTGAACATTTACGCCTCCGACGGCATTTCGGCCCAGAAGGCGATCCAGCGCGTCACCGACATCGCGGCGGTAGCCGAAGTGGGCAAGACCTATCTCGGCAAAGTGGTGCGCCTGGCGGAATTCGGCGCCTTCGTCGAAATTTTCCCCGGCACCGACGGTCTGCTGCACATCAGCGAGATCTCGGAAAACCGCATCAAGAACGTTCGCGACGAGCTCAAGGAAGGCGACCAGATTCTGGTCAAAGTGCTGGGCGTCGAAGGCAACAAAATCAAGCTCAGCCGCAAAGCCGTGCTGCGCGAACAGCGCGATAAACTCAGGGCTGGTTCCGAAGTCCACGCTTAGGCCGATCGGGCGGCCGCTGCGCGCCTGCTTCCTCCGGCGCTAGGCGGCTGCCCGCCTCTTCCTCACTTCGTCGAAACTCACGGCAAGAATAATCACGCCGCCGATGATCACCTGCTGCCAATAGGGGTTCGTCCCCAGAAGGTCGCTTCCGTTCGACAGCAGTCCCATAATGAAGGCGCCCACGAGCGTGCCGACGACGCTGCCTTCTCCGCCTCGCAGACTCCCGCCTCCGATCACGACGGCCGCGATCGCGGTCAACTCGTACCCTTGCCCGCCGGTCGGTTGTCCGGTCATCAGGCGCGACGCCTCGATCATGCCCGCAAGCCCGGTGAGCAGGCCGCCCACCGCATAAACGGCGACCGTGACGAAGCCCACCGGAACTCCCGCGTAGAACGCCGCGTCCGGGTTGCTGCCGATCGAAAACGCGTAGCGCCCCAGCCGCGTGTACTCCAACATCACGTGCATCGCAACCGCGCACAACAACAAAATCCACAGCACGAAGGGAACTCCCAATACATTCCCGTCGCCCAAAAAAGAATATGCGGGTGGAATCTCGTGAACCGGAAGTCCCTTCGAAATAATCAAGGCGAGACCGCGGAAAATTCCCATCGTTCCGAGCGTCACGATAAAAGGATTGATGCGCAGCGCGGTGGTCATAAAACCATTCGCGAATCCGCACGCCGTGCCCGCCGCGATGCCCACCAACATGGCGGCCCAGATGGGGCGTCCCGCTTGCATCTGCATGGTCCCGAGCAGGCCCGCGAGCGCCAGCATGGACCCCACCGACAAGTCGATGCCTCCGGCAATAATAATGATCGTCATCCCCAGGGCGACGATATTGATGACCGCGGTCTGGCGGACCACGCTCGAGAGATTTGTGGCCGTGAGAAAATTCGGCGAGGCGATCGAAAGCAGGACGAAAAGAACGGTGAGCGTGAGAAACGGCAAAAGCCGTTGGATCATCCCGCAAGCTCCCGGGCCGGCGTTTCGGGAGCGGCCAGCCGCATAATTTCCTCCTGCGCGGCGCCGCCCGGCAGCTCGCCGCTGATACGGCCTTGGCGCATCACTAGAATGCGGTCTGCGACCTGAACCAGCTCGGCCATTTCGGAGCTGACCATCAGGATCGCCGCGCCGGAGCGCGCCAGCGAATCCATCAGCTCGAAAACTTCCGTCTTAGCGCCGACGTCGATGCCGCGCGTCGGCTCGTCGAACAGAAACACGCGCGCTCCCCGCACCAGCCATTTTGCAATCACGATCTTCTGCTGGTTTCCGCCGCTCAGTCTGCCGGCCAGTTGCTTCGCCGAATCGGCCTTGATGCGGAGCCGCTCGATATAATCGGCCGCGATCTTGCGCTCCTCGCCCAGCTTGAGAAAACCGAAGCGGCTGACCCCTTCCAGATTTGCAATCGTGAGATTCTGGCCCACCGGGAGCCACATGCCCAGTCCGGTATGCTGGCGATCTTCCGGTATCAGGGCCACGCCGGCCCGCACGGCCTCGCGCGGCGAGCGGATGCGGACCGCTTTGCCGTTGATGTGAACGGTCCCTCGCTCGAGCGGGTCGATGCCGAAGATCGCGCGGCAGACCTCCGACCGTCCCGCTCCAATGAGACCCGCCATGCCCACAATTTCGCCCGCTCGCAAACGGAAGGAAACGTCCTGGAACGCCGGGCGCCTCGGTGAGCCCCTCGACGCGCAGCGCCTCCTCGCCGGGAGGAACCCGCTCGCGGCGATAGATCGACCCGATTTCGCGGCCCACCATGATTTGAATGAGGCGGTCCATGGAGAGATCCGCGAGCGCGCCGCTATGAACGGTTTCGCCGTCGCGCAGGATCGTGACGCGGTCGCCGACGGAGCGCAGTTCCTCCAGGCGGTGCGTGATATAAATCACGCCCAAGCCGCGATCCCGCAGAGCGCGCACGATGCGGAATACTTCCTGCGCCTCCGCGCCGGACAGAGACGATGTCGGCTCGTCGAAGACGATCAGGCTCGATCCCTGCTCAATGGCTCGGCAAATCTCGACCAGTTGCTTCCCCGCGGGACTGAGCTTTCCCACGCGCCACTCGGCATTCAAGGGAAACTTGTGGCGCGCGATGAGATCGGCCGCGCGCCGCACCATCTGACGGCGGTTCACCCACCCCAGCGGAAGCCGTTTTTCGCGGCCCAGAAAAATGTTTTCGGCCACGGAGAGATGCGGCGCCAGCAGCGATTCCTGGTGCACCATGGCGATCCCGTTCGAGGCCGCTTCCGCCGGGTTGCGGAAGCGCACCGGCTTGCCGCGCCACAACATTTCGCCGCCGTCGGCGGGCTGCAAGCCGGCGACAATCTTCATCAGCGTGGATTTGCCGGCGCCGTTCTCCCCCATCAGCAGATGAACCTCGCCGCCGTCGACCGCAAGGTCTCCCCGGCGCAACGCGACCACGCCGCCGAATCGTTTTTCGATTCCCTTCAGATCGAGAAGCACTGAGCAAGGCGATTATAGCGTGTGGTCCGCGATAGCGCCGCCACAGCCTCAATCTGCGCGCAATGCCGGCATCGCTGCGCGATATCTATGAGCCGCTACATTACAGCGGACTAAACAGATGTATGCTGATTCAGATGCGGCTGGCGGCCGGGCAAGGACGATTGGATGGAGGCCTGGACAGACTCTACGAAGACAACCTTCGCCTCGGCCGGATCGAGTACCTTTCCCAACATATCCATCTTCACTCGCAGCCAAGATTTTTGGGCTTGGTGCTTGGCAACGCCTGCAACATTTATTGTCCGCACTGCTATCAATCGAAGAACGGCGATAATCTCCTCAAGCCGCCTGAAATCGGGCGGGAGTTGCGGCGCGAATTCGCTGGCTTGTACCCATATCTCGCGAATCTCGGCGTTCAGGGCGGCGAGGCCTTGGCCTACGCGGGATTCCGGGATCTGCTGGACGATCTGGCAGCCACGTCCTCCCGGCCGATCCTTGAAATTACGACGAACGGTACTCTGATCGATGAGGATTGGGCGGAGCGCATGGTGCGGCTGCCATTCCGGAACGTCGCGGTTTCCATCGACGGCGGCACTCCGGCAACTTACGCGCGCCTGCGCCGAGGCGCGGATCTTGGCGAGGTACTGGCCAACATGCGGCGTATTCAGCGCTGGAAGGAGAAGCTGGGCAGCGAGTTTCCGTACCTTAGTTCGTTTTTCGTGGTGATGCGATCTAATTTCCGTGAGATCCCTCGATACCTCGAATTAATGCGCGATTACGGCGTTCCCGACATTGCTCTACAGACCATCGAAACAAACGACAAGAACACGTCGCGCGAGCCTTCGTTGGTGCATGACGAGGTGATTGCGGAAGGCTGCGAGATTCGCGAGTTATATAGTCTCCTGCGGCAAGCGTTGACCACGGAGCGGCCGCGATTTCGCAAGATTCGGACCAGCGGTTTCACCTCTTTGTTCGAATCGCAAAATCTGGACGGTTCTTTTCTTCGAGAAGCAATCGACGGTTTGTATCCCAATAGCGAGGATTTGGTTCCGGAACAAACGGCGGATGACTCGCTTTGTCCGAATCCATGGACGACGCTCTTTGTGGCGGAGAACGGCGACGTCCATTTATGTTTCCTTTCCGAGCCGGTCGGCAACCTTTATGAGACGCCGCTGGCCAGTATTTGGAACTGCCCGAAAGCCCTCGCGAAACGCAGCGATATGATTTCCGGCAGATATCTGCGCTCGGGATGCTCTGCGCGGTGGTGCTCCTGGCGCGAGGGGAAGAGGGCGCCGGGAACATCCGCCGAAATCCACGGCCTGCGCGAGGAGATGAGGCAGCTCGCCGATCGCGCCCAGCGGATGCAGCCGCTCGTACAGATTGGCGAGGCGCCGATCGCCATTGCCGCGGTGCGCCGCAAATTGGCGGATCGCGACCGGCGTATCCACGAACTGGAATCTATGTTCGTGCAGCTTTGCGAGAACAACGGGATCATCCACGAGAAAGGCCAGAACTATATCGACGCTTTGGAACGCGATCTGGCCATTGCGCAGGCCACGCACCAACGGAGCATGGCCGACTACCAGCGGTTAGAATGCGAGTACCAACGGCTCCGGCGGATGCCGGTCATGCGCGTTGCCCATGCGCTTTCGAGCGTATTTCCATCGAGCTTGCGCCGCTTCGCGCGCCTGCCCGGCAAAACCAGCGAGCCTCGATGAGGTTTCGTGGTGCTCCAAAATCCAGGGTATGTTGCTCAAGAAGAAAATACCGGGGCAATGGCCGATTTTCATCGGCGTGGATCTTAGCCGCCGCCGTTCTGCCACATCGTCAAATGATCGTCGCCACTGTCGGCCGCTAGGTCTCCCCGCCGCAACGCAACGCCCCAGTCTACAGCTTCACGTCGAACGAAAGCTCTTGTACCATGCGGTCGAGCGCCGCCTGCGCGCTGTCGCGTTTCGCCTGGAGCTGCGCAGTCTCTTTGCGCAGCGCCTCCAGCCGGTCTTCCTGCGCGCTGAGCTGCTGCGTATAGCGCTGTATTAACGCCTTTTCCTCGGGGCTGCCCTTCAGCGCCTTCATGTTTTCACGCAGGCGCTGCTGGTCGTCGAAGATCCTTTGCGCCTCGTCTTCACGAGCGTCTTTTTGGGCATCGAGATCCGCGGCCGCGGCTTTTTGCGCGAGGATGCGGCCGAGCGCGTCCTCAATTGTTTTATTGACCGATTGTTGCCGCGCGAACAACGCGACCTGTTCTTCCGTCAGGCTGCTTAAAGCATACGTGGCTTCCACTGGCCGCTCCTCGTCAACCACGAGCGCCGCGGTTTGTTTCGGCTCTACATGAAGACGAAAGCGCATCCAGGCGGACGTAGTCTCGACCGGCCGCGCGGAGCCGCGCAACTCATAACGTGGACGGACGGGGTGTTCGATAACGACCTCGCGCGCGGAGCTATCTTCGTTTCGGAAAGTATAGGTTTTCGTTTCCCTGACCGCGCTCGTATGAATGAGAATGCCTTTGTTCGCGCGAACTCGAGTGATCCGCTGCTGCGCGCTGCCCACCTTCGTGCTGACGTTCAGTGCCAGGTCGATGGCGTAGGAGACAAGGCGCTTCTCGCCTGGGCGGATGGGATCGACCACGCCTTCGCCCGCGAAGGTTTCCTCGTCCAGCACGCTGAAGCTGCCACCGTCGAGTGTCAGGCCGCTCGAGTTGGTCAGCCATAAAGCCCGCTGCGGACGCGGCAGGCCGGCCCGTTCGTTATACACGGACACCTTCTCGGCGGCGATAGGCGATTGAATGATCGGAACGAGAGCCGAACGGTTCTTCCGGATCGTGATCGGCTGTTTCACTTTGTACTCGAATAGATCGCCGAGTTGCTGTGCGGCAGCGGCGGCTTGCACGTTGGCCCGCGCGCTGTCGGTGCTGAGTAAGGCCGGTCCGTATCCGCCGCCGCTGCCGGGGCGGAGCTTGGTAAACAGGTTAAGCTTATTAAACTCACTTCCCGCGCCGAGGCCCGCGCCGCTTCCAAGGGAAGATCGCCTCGCGCTCGTCTCCGTTTGCGCTCCCGGAGCTGCGGCCGTCACCTCCACGGTTTCCGAGGTGCCACCCACTTGGAGTGCCACGTCCTGGCGGCTCGAAGCGCCGGCCGATGCAATTACTCCATTGATGACGGCGCGCTGAAACCCGGGTGAGTCGATCTGCAAACGGATCGCGCCCGCAGGCACGCTTTCCAGATCGTAGTTTCCCTCCGCATCGGTACGCGCTTCCCCAACCATGGCGTTTTTCGCATCGTAAGCTCGCACGAGGCTATTCGGCACGCCCGCTCCCGTGAGGTCGGCGACCGTGCCGGTCAGCCGCGCACCGCCGGGGATCAAGGTCGCTTCAAACGTCTGCGGCGCCATGTTCACCGCCTCCGGCAACGGCAACACCGGACGACGCGCATAGTATGGTTGCGAGAGGTTCTGGATAAACGATTGCGGCGCACCCGCCACCAGCGATAACTGCACCTTGTCCCAATCTTCGCCAACCGTGTTATCGACGATGGCCCAGCCCTGCAACAACGGACTCTCCCCTGTCTTGGAGCTCAGGACGATGCGGTACGTCGTCTTCCAGACCGGGACTTCACTGATATAGCTCACGAACACCGAACGTTCGCCCGTCCCGCCGGTCGAAATCACCATACGGCGAACATCCGGTTCGCGAGCGGCGGAGGCAATATCGAGATAGCGGTCGACCTTACCCGCGAGGCCGCGGTCCAGGAGACGTATGGAAACGGAAGGCGACAGCTCGGCCGTGCGTAGCTCGCCGTTGTCCGTGATGAGAGAGACGGTGTCGGTTTCGATAGTAGCCCCATTCACCGCCCGGTACTTGCGCTCGACGCTCAGCAGGCGGCCGCCGATCGCGGCAGTGGCGCTTCGTACTTCGAGACGCGCGCCGCGGAGGCCGCCGAGAAAATCGGCGAGCGTGGCCTTTTCGCCCAGCGAGAGACGCAGATCGCCCAATTGACGATCGGCGGGGGCAGCGGAGCCGTATGCCACGCCCGTGATGCGGCCGCCGTTGAGATCGAGAACGGTCAGAGACTTCAGGACGTCGTTCAGCTGCCCGGAAGTGAACGAGATCGCAATGTCCTGACTGTCGCGCACATGGCCCAGGTGTTCGAAATATCCGACACCATTCTTGTACAGCACGACGCGCTCGATCGGCAACCCGCTCGCCTCTTGCGCGCGGCAGGGCAGGAGAAAAGCGACGCTGAGCGCGACGAGAATTGAAGTTCGAAACATACTATGGACTCCGTGTTATATCGACCGGATCGCTGAAAACTCCATAGGCGGTTTGAGGCGCCCCCCGCGGAAATCGGCGCCATCGCCACGTCCTCAGGTCCGTATGCGGCAACAATATGTTTCGAAGTACCTTGCAAGGCAGCCACCACGTCCAGCGCCTCCGGAGAAACGGCCAAAGGCACGACGTCCACGGTCATCTCCGCCCGGCTCACCAGCACCACCGTCACAACTCCACGAGCCGCCGCCGCCGCTCGCGGGTGAAGCGAGTTTCAGCGCGACCTGGTGCGATTCGATCTTCGTGGCCCAAGGTCGGGAAGGACTCGCCGGGCGGCGGGAATATCGGACGGATGGCCGCGATCTCGCGGTCGCCTGCGCGCTGTCGCGCTTCACCTCGAGCCGCGCGGCCGCAAACGGTTGGCGAGTCCGGCTGGTGAACAGGTCTCGGCCTTCGTGCCGCAAAAGTCGATCGGCGCAAAGGATCTTCGCCCACCCGCCGCAGCCGCAATTGCGCCTTGCCCCATGCACGACCCGATATAGCGGCGAGATCGGAAGATAATCGCCGAATCCCACGAGTTTCCCAAACCTCCCTGAACGGGTCTTCAACAGCATGGCATCCCGCGGCGTAGGTGCAGTGAAGCGCCCTTCGCAAATGCGTCCGCGAGTTGCTTTCTTCCATCGCCCGCGGCAAGTCACGGACTCCGCCACGTTCCAGACCGGCCGAAATTCGCCGCGAACCGCATCCGCCGCCCGTCGATGGAGTTATATTATCGGGCGGGATGAGAGCCGTCGCCGTCGATTTCGAATCGCACCAGGTCGCGCTGAAACAACTCCCCGAGCCGCCGCCGCCGCTCGCTGGCGAAGCGTTGTTTCGCATCCATCAGACCGGCGTCTGCGGCACCGACCGCGAGATCGCGGCCATCCGTCTGATCTTCCCGCCGCCGGGCGAATCCTTCCTGACCTTGGGCCACGAAGCCCTCGGCCAAATCGTCGAGACCGGACCCGGCGTAACGGACCTGCGCCCTGGCGATTGGGTCGTCCCGATGGTCCGCCGCCCTTGCGCGGGGCCTTGCCGGCCATGCGCCGCCGGCCGCGCCGACCTCTGCGCCACGGGCGAATATCGCGAGCGCGGCATCGTTCGCATGCACGGATACTTCACCGATTACGCCGTCGACGATTGCCGCTTTCTCGTGCGCGTTTCCGATGACGCGCTCGACTATGGCATTCTGATCGAACCGCTCAGCGCCGTCGAAAAAGCCATTGATGTAGCGCGCCGCGCTCACACCGGCTACTTCGCGTCGGACCCGCCGCGCGCCCTGATTCTAGGCGCTGGGACAATCGGCATTCTCGCCGCCCTGGCATTTCGCGAGCGCGGATTCGAGGTCGCCATCTGTTCCCGCGAGGAACGCGATCATCCCCGCGCCCGCCTTATCGAACTCGCGGACGTGCCCTACATCGGCCTCGATCGCCCCTGGCCCGCCGACATCGTCATCGAGGCGACCGGTTCGGCCGAGGCCATCCTCACCGGCGCCCGTTCGCTCGCGCGCAACGGCGTGTTGATCGTCCTCGGCGCGCCCAATGCCACCCTGGCTTTCCCTTTTCACGACATGATCTTCAAGAACCAGGCGCTCGTAGGCAGCGTCAACGCCACGCCCGCTTCCTTCGAGCAGGCCGCGGCGGACCTGGCGCGCTTCGACCGCCGCGTGCTCCAACGCATGATCCACCGCGCCGCCTTCGCCGATTTTCAGCACACCTTGACAGGCCCGCTCGGCCCCTACCCAAAAATCGTGCACATGATGGCCTGACGCCGCGCCCCTCGTTTCAGCTTCGCCGGCCGTAACCACCGCCGCCCGGCGACTCGATCCGCAAAACGTCGCCGGACTTCACGTCGAAACGTTCTTTCGCGCCGATGTGACGGGACTTTCCGCCCCGCAGCAGCATGTTGCTCCCCGGCTTTCCCGCAGCGCCCCCCAGAAGCCCGTACGGCCCGCGCGCTCGCCGGTCCGACAGAATCGTCGCGTCGCAGTCCGTCAAAAATTCGAACTCGCGCACGATCCCGTCCCCTCCACGATGCGCGCCGCCGCCGCCCGAACCCGCGCGAATACGGTAGCAGCGGATGCGCAATGGATACTGGTGCTCGAACGCTTCCACCGGCGTGTTCCAACTGTTGGTCATGTGCGTGTGCGTCGCGCTCAGCCCGTCCGCGTGCGCCGAAGCGCCCATGCCGCCCGCGATCGTCTCATAATACGCGAACGGTTTGTCGCGCCCGCCGTCCCATCCACCGAAGCTGAGATTGTTCATGGTCCCGGAGCTCGCCGCCGGAATCGACTCCGGCGCCGCTTTCGACAATGCGCCCAGCACCACATCCGTGATCCGCTGCGACGTCTCGACGTTCCCGGCCGCCATGGCCGCCGGCGGCTGCGCATTGACCACAGTTCGTTCCGGCGCGATCACTTTGAGCGGCCGCAGAATCCCCGCCGTGTAGGGCACGTCCTCGCGGATCAGACACCGGAACACGTACGCCGTCGCCGACAGCGCCACAGCGTAATTCGCGTTCACCGGACCGTTCGCCTGCGGGGCGGAGCCGCTAAAATCCACGGTCGCCTCGCCGCCCCGAATCGTGACTGCCGCCGCAATGCGCACCGGCGCGATCCCAATGCCGTCGCTGTCCAGAAAATCCTCGAATTCATAACGGCCATCCGGAAGCCGCGCGATGGCGGCGCGCATCATTCGGTCGCTATAATCCTGAAGCGCGTCCATGTTGCGCTCACGGTTGGAAGACCGTATTTCGCCGTCAGCTCGCGCAGCCGCCGCTCGCCGCGCCGGATCGACATGCATTGCGCCATCAAATCGCCCTCGCGCTCCCGCGGCGTACGCACGTTGGCCAATATCAGGTCGAGCAGCGGGCGATCGTATTCACCCCCGCGCAGCAGCAGCACGGGAGGAATCCTGATTCCCTCCTGATAGATCTCCCGCGCCAGCGGCATCGACCCGGGACTCACGCCTCCGACATCGGCATGGTGCGCGCGGGACGCCACGTAAAAATCCGGACGCTTGCTCTTTCGCGTAAAAACGCCGGCCACGGCCGTGATGTCCGGCAGGTGCGTGCCGCCGCGGAAAGGGTCGTTCAGTATAGCGACATCGCCCGGCCCCAGCTCAAACGCTTGCATCGCGTGCCGCACCGAAAGCGGCATCGCGCCCAGATGTACCGGCATGTGATCGCCCATCGCGACCGTCTCGCCCGCTTGATCGTAGACCGCGCAGGAATAATCGCGCCGCTCCTTGATGTTGGCCGAGAACGAAGTTTTGCGCAGAACCGCGCCCATCTCTTCCGCAATCGAAGAAAGCAGATGACGAAACAACTCCAGCTCGATAGGATCGGGCCTTCTCATTTGCACACCGCCGCTTCGACAAGGAAACTCGCGACGCGCTCCCAACCGGCCCCCTGCTTCCTCTCGACATCGTAAGAAGCGGTCTTGGCATTCGCATGAAGGCGCCAACCGTTTGCTGGCGGAGTCTTCGCCGTCGGCAGCTTCGCGCCGGCCTGTTTCATTTGCCAGCTTTCTCCGCCGTCGATCGTCTGGTACGCCTCACTGGCGCCCCCGCTCGGCGCCAGAAACAGCGTTCCTACATTGGGCGATTCGAACCAGAACCGGTCGACGCTCCCGGAGTGCATGTCCTCAAATACCGGCCGCCGGCGCCAGGTTTTTCCGCCGTCGCTCGTTATCAAAAAGAACGGATCGCGCGGCAGCGTCTGGATCAGCGACCCGGAGACCCAGCCGTTATCGGCATCGAGAAACTGGATCTGGTCGAGCGCTCCGCTGGGAATTCGCTCGTAAGGTTCTATCCACGTTTTCCCGCCATCGAAGCTGCCCAAAAAAATCGAGCTGACGGTCGCCGCCGACCCATGAATATTTCCGGCGATGAAGAGCCCCGTCCCGGCCGGCTCGATCGCGCTGAACTCCACATACAGCGGGCACGGCTCGTCTTCCGAACAGCTCATGCCGAGCGACTCGAGCTCGGATTGCGAGCATGCGACCGGCACGCGCATGGGCTTGCCATCGTTTTCGAGCGTGGGCGTATCGGCGCGCGTCCAGCACGACAGGAATAAAAGCGCCGCGCAGCAACAGAGCGCCACCCGAACCATACGCGAATTATAGAGGATGCGGCCCTTGCGAGATTCCGGCGTTATCATGGATGCGGCATGCGCTACCGGACACTCGGCAGGACAGGCTTCGACGTAAGCGAGCTTGGTTACGGCGCATGGGGAATTGGCGGAACGCAGTGGAAAGGCGGCTCGGACGACGAATCGCTTCGGGCGCTCCGCCGCGCCGATCGAGCTGGGCGTCAACTTCATCGATACGGCGCTGGCCTACGGCGATGGCCATAGCGAGCGCCTCGTCGCGCGCGTCCTCCGCGAAACGAAAGAAAGAATTTACGTCGCAACGAAAGTGCCTCCGAAAAACCAGGTCTGGCCTGCGCGGCCCGGCATCGGCATTGAAGAGGTGTTTCCGTACGACTACATTGTGCGCTCGGCCGAGGAGAGCCTGCGCAATCTTCAGGTCGAGTCGATCGATCTGCTGCAGCTCCACGTCTGGAATCCGGAGTGGATCGATAGCGAGGAGTGGCGCCGCGCCTTCGAAGACTTAAAAAAGTCCGGCAAGGCGCGCTTCGCCGGCATTTCCATCAACGACCATCAGCCCGATTCCGCGCTGGACGCCGTTCGAACCGGCCTGATCGACACCGTTCAGGCGATCTATAACGTGTTCGATCAAGGTCCCGAGGAAAGCCTTTTTCCGCTTGCACAGGAGATGAACGTGGGCATTATCGCGCGCGTCCCCTTCGACGAGGGCAGCCTGACCGGCGCCATTCAGGAAGACACGCGCTTCGAGCCGGGCGAGTTCCGCGAATTTTATTTCCGCGGCGATCGGAAGAAAGAGGTCGTCAAGCACGTGAATGCGCTCCGCGAATGAGATCCAGGGAGTTGACGGAACCCTCGCGGAAATCGCTTTGCGCTTCTGCCTGTCCCATCCCGCCGTTTCGACCGCGATTCCGGGGATGCGCAAAGTCAAAAATGCGGAAGCGAACGCGGCCGCCATTAACAAGGGGCCTCTCGACAGCCCCGTGCGCGAGATGCTGAAGCGTCACGCCTGGGACAAAAACTACTACAGCTAATCTTATGGCCAAACTCGCTCTGATTTACGGAATGCGCCTCCTGCCCGCGGATGAAGTGGAGGAGCTGTCGGAAGCGGAAATTAAGCTCAAGAACGGCCGCAAGGCTCACGTCACGATGCATCTCATCGAAGGCGGAGAAGAGGAGATCCGGGCGCAGCTCATGCAATCGCTCGACGCATTTTTCGAGTTCTATCCCGAAATCTAGCCATTGAGCTCCAGCAGGTAGCCCTTCTTCCCCACATTCACGGCCTGCGTGCGGCCGATCCGCTCCGAAACTCCGCCCGCTTCATGGATGTGCCCGCAAAAAAAATATTCCGGCTGTTCCCGCTCGATAAATTCACGCACCGCCGAGCTACCGAAATGCTGCGTCCCGGCGCGGTCGAGCGCGGTTCCCAACGGCGGGCAATGACAGATGGCCACCAGCTTCGGCAGACCCGTAAAAGCCGCCAGCCGCGCCGCCAGCTCCTCCTCGCTCCACTCGCCGGGCGTGTTAAACGGGGTCGGATTCGAGTACCCCAAACCGGCCAACGTATGCGCGCCCGCCGGCATTGTCTGCCCCTGGAAATCGTGCAGGCCGTAGGTGGCGCAGAAACGCGCAATATCCGTTTCCGACTCATGATTGCCCGGAATCACGTACATTCGGTCCGCCCGCCTTTGAAGAATCGGCCCTACTTTTTCGAACCCCTTCGCCCAGTTCACCAGATCGCCGGCCGCGAAATACAGGTCCGCCTCTCTCTCCATCAGTTTGGCGAGGGCGGCGGTGTCGTTGTGTATGTCGGAGAAGACCAGAATCCGCGTCGACATTTGAGGACAAAAATGTTACCATACCTTTTAAGGCAGTAACAACAAACCCATGGCCAGCAAACCAGCTTTCGCGCAAGGCGCTCAGATCGAACACAACAAGTTCGGGCTCGGATCGGTGGTCTCCTGCAACGAGGAACACATCGTTATCAAGTTCGACGAACACGGCGAAAAGAAATTCGTGCTTTCGATCGCCATGCCCGCCCTCAAGAAGAGCGATCGCCAGCCGCCCGCGGAAAAGAAGCGCGCCACCCGCAAAAAAGCCGCTCCCGCGCCCGCTTAGTCCGCGCCCGTCCTGTTACAATCCGGTTATCCCGATGAAATTCGGAGTCGTAGTGTTTCCCGGAAGCAACTGCGACCACGACGCGTGGTACGCAGTGTCGAAAAATCTCGGCCAGCAGGCCGAGTTCATCTGGCACGATTCCACCAACTTGAATAATTTCGACGCCGTGATCCTGCCCGGAGGTTTCGCCTACGGCGATTATCTGCGCTGCGGCGCCATCGCGAAATTTTCGCCCGTGATGCAAAGCGTCAAGACCTTCGCTCGCGACGGCGGCCTCGTTCTGGGCATTTGTAACGGCTTTCAAATTCTGACCGAGAGCGGCTTATTGCCGGGGGCGCTGGTCCGCAACCGCGCCCAGAAATTTATCTGCCGCTCGACGCCCATCCGCGTCGAAACCGTCGATTCGCCGTTTACGAACGCCGCATCGAAAGGGCAGATTCTCGACGTGCCGATCGCGCACGGCGAGGGCTGCTACATCGCCGAGGAGCCAACGCTCGATCGGCTCGAATCCGAAGACCGCGTCCTGTTCCGCTATCTCGACAACCAAAATGGCTCCCTGCGCGACATCGCCGGCATACTGAACGAGCAACGCAACGTCATGGGGATGATGCCGCATCCGGAGCGCGCCACCGAGCCGCTCATGGGATCTAGCGATGGCCTCGTAATCCTGCAATCGGTAGTAGCGGCTGTTACGTCCGCCCTTGTGCCCGCCGCCGTCCGATGACTCCCGCGGCCGTCGAAGCGCATCAACTCACGCCTTCGGAATACGACAAGATCGTCGCGCTGCTCGGCCGGGAGCCCACCTATACCGAGCTCGGCATCTTCAGCGTCATGTGGAGCGAGCACTGTTCCTACAAGAGCTCGCGCCTGCACCTGAAGAAGCTTCCCACGCGCGGCGAGCTCGTGCTGCAAGGGCCGGGCGAAAACGCCGGCATCATCGATATCGGCGGCGATTACGCCATCGCGTTCAAGATCGAATCGCACAACCATCCCAGCTTCATCGAGCCGTTCCAGGGCGCGGCGACTGGCGTCGGCGGAATCCTGCGCGACATCTTCACCATGGGCGCCCGGCCCATCGCCGTCATGGACGCGCTGCGGTTCGGCCCCCTCGACAACCCCCGCAACCGCCGCATCGTCGAGGGCGTAGCCTCCGGCATCGCGCATTATGGCAACTGCTTCGGGGTTCCGACCGTAGGCGGCGAGTGCGTCTTCGAGCAATGCTACAACGGCAATCCGCTCGTGAACGTGTTTGCGCTGGGCGTTTTCAAGAAGGACGAGATCTTCTACGGCCGCGCCGCCGGCATCGGCAACCCCGTCATTTACGTCGGCGCCAAAACCGGACGCGACGGCATCCACGGCGCCTCCATGGCATCGGCCGAATTCACGGAAGATTCGAAACAGAAACGGCCCAACGTGCAGGTCGGCGATCCGTTCATGGAGAAACTTCTTCTCGAAGCGTGCCTAGAAGCCATGAAGACGGGCGCCATCGTCGGCATACAGGACATGGGCGCCGCCGGCCTGACGTCCTCGACCTGCGAAATGGGCAGCCGCGCGGGAACGGGCGTCGAGATCGACATGCAATACGTTCCGCAGCGCGAGACCGGCATGACGCCGTACGAGATCATGCTCTCCGAATCGCAGGAGCGCATGCTGCTGGTCGCCATGAAAGGCCGCGAGAACGAGGTCTTTCGCGTCTTCCGCAAGTGGGGATTGGACGCCGTCACGATCGGGCGCGTCACCGGCGATGGCATGTTGCGCGTCAAAGATCACGGCCAAGTGGTCGCCGAGATTCCCAACCGCGCGCTCGCCGACGAAGCGCCGCGCTACGATCGTCCCCACAACGTCGCGCCCTACCGCCCCGCGCCGCTCGACCCGCCCGCGAACGTCCGCTACGACGAGCCGCTCGATGCCGCCCTGCTGAAGCTCCTCGCCAGCCCCGATATCTGTTCCAAGCGCTGGATCTGGCAACAGTACGACTACATGGTCCGCACCAACACGGTCGCCGGTCCCGGCGCCGATGCCGCCATCGTGCGCATCAAAGAAACCGGAACTTCCATTGCCATGTCTCTCGACGGCAACGGCCGCTATTGCGCGCTCTCGCCGCGCGAAGGAACGAAGCTCATCGTCGCCGAGTGCTGCCGCAACCTCTCCACCGTAGGCGCGCAGCCCGTCGCCGCCACCAACAACCTGAACTTCGGCAATCCCGAGCGCCCCGAGATCATGGCGCAGCTCGTCGAATCCATCGAAGGCATGGCCGAGGCCTGCGCGTTTTTCGAGACCCCCATTACCGGCGGGAACGTCAGCCTCTACAACGAGACGCTGGGCGAAGCGATCTTTCCCACGCCGGTCATTGGGATCGTCGGCCTGATGCAGACGCGGCAGCCCCTGCCCATTCACTTCCAGGCGCCCGATCGCGTCGTGATACTGCTCGGCGGTATCGGCGCCTGCGACGACCGGCGCTTCGGCGGCACGCAGTACGTAAAAGTCGTTCTGAACGGCCTTTGGGGCCTGCCTCCCGCGCTCGACATGGACTATGAAAAGCGCGTCCACAACGCCATCCGCCGCATCGTAATAGAGGGCGCGGCGGAGTCGGCGCACGATCTCAGCGACGGGGGTTTGGCGATTGCTTTGGCGGAATGCTCCTTCGGCGATGCCGGCGTGGGAGCGCGGATCGAGCTGGATTCCGATCTCCGGCCGGAGTTCCTGCTCTTTCACGAGGGGCCGTCGCGCATCCTGATATCGACCGCGCAGCCCGCCAGAGTCGAAGAGATTGCGCGCGAAGCGGGCGCGCAAGCTGTCCGCATCGGCGTTACAATAAAAGAGCGAATAGAGATCGGCCGTCGCTCCCAAACCCTGCTCGCCTCCCCCATCGCCGATCTGAAAACAGCTTGGGAAAACTCACTCGAGGAGATGCTGCGCGGCCATGATCGTTCCGTCCGATAAGCTCCACGAAGAGTGCGGCGTATTTGCCATCTACGGCCATCCTGAAGCCGCCAACATGGCCTACCTGGGCCTCTATCAGTTGCAGCACCGCGGCCAGGAGAGCGCCGGCATTGCAACCAGCGACGGCCGCGATATTCACTGCTACAAGCACATGGGCCACGTCGCGGACATCTTCACGCCCGGCGTGATCAACGAGCTCCCCGGCAACCTCGCCATCGGCCACACGCGCTATTCGACCACCGGCGATACGGTGCTGCTGAACGCGCAGCCCTTTTCAGTAGCCTGCAATAAAGGATCGATCGCCATCGCCCACAACGGCAATATCACCAACGCCGGCGACCTGCGGCGCGATCTCGAACGGCACGGCTCGATCTTTCAGGCCTCCAGCGACACCGAAGTCGTTCTGCACCTGGTCGCGCGATCGTTTCACAAGACCCTCTCCGGCGCCCTCCGCGATGCCCTGCTGCAGCTCGAAGGCGCCTTCTCGCTCGTTTTTCTCGCTCAAGACCGCATCATCGTCGCCCGCGACCCGCACGGATTCCGTCCTCTGGCGATGGGCCGGCTGGAGCAGCCGGACGGCAATATCGCGCACGTGTTCGCGTCCGAAACCTGCGCCTTCGATCTCATCAATGCCACCTATATCGGCGACGTCGAGCCCGGCGAAATGGTCTGCGTGGGACCGGAGGGCGTCACGCGCGAACGCTTCGCCTCGCCCCAACCTCGCTCCCAGTGCGTCTTCGAGCACGTCTACTTCTCGCGTCCCGACTCCATCGTTTTCGGCCGCGCCGTGCAGGAATCGCGCGAGAACCTCGGCCGTCTGCTCGCCCATTCGGCGCCGGTCGACGCCGACGTCGTCGTTCCGGTACCCGATTCCGGCACCACGGCCGCCATCGGCTACGCCGCCGAATCGGGCATTCCGTTCCGCCACGCTCTCATCCGCAATCATTACGTGGGCCGCACTTTCATCGAGCCGTCGCAGGCCATCCGCGATTTCGGCGTCAAGCTGAAGCTCAACCCCGTGCGCCATTTACTCGAAGGCAAGCGCGTCGTTCTGGTCGACGATTCGCTCGTGCGCGGGACCACCAGCCGCAAGATCGTCCGCATGGTCCGCAATGCCGGCGCGACCGAAGTGCATCTGCGCATTTCCTGTCCGCCGACCATTTCGCCTTGCTTCTATGGCGTCGATACGCCCTGCCAGGAGGAGCTGATCGCGTCGGCGCACAGCGTGGAGGAAATCCGTGAATACGTCGGCGCGGACTCCCTCGCCTATCTCTCGCTCCCCGATTTGCGCGAAGCCGTGGCCGATAAAAACGGCGATTACTGCTATGCCTGCTACACCGGCGACTATCCCACCGAACTGGTTCAGATCGCGGCCCTAAAAGACAACAAGAGCCGCCTCTAAAAGGGAACGTAAATTGAAGCTCACCAATCCCGCCCGCATTTTTGGCTGCATACTGCCGGCCGTACTGCTTCCTGTAACCGCGCCGTGCCAGCAAACCGCTCCCCACCAACAGATCGAGCAGCTTGTTGAACGACACAGCGCCGAGTACGTCAAGACTTCAAAGACCATCTGGGGATACGCCGAGCTCGGCTATCACGAAGAGAAAAGTTCCGCGCTGTTGCAAAGCGATCTCAAACAGGCTGGCTTCAGCGTGCAGTCCGGCGTGGCGGACGAGCCCACCGCTTTCATCGCCGGCTATGGGCAAGGCAAACCCGTCATCGCCATACTCGGTGAATTCGACGCGCTGCCGGGGCTGTCGCAAGCCGCCGTGCCCGATCGCAGTCCGGTTGAAGCCGCCGCGCCGGGCCATGGCTGCGGGCACAACCTGCTCGGATCGGCAGCGGCGCTGGCGGCCGTGGCATTGAAAGATTACATGGAGAAGAATCGCGTAGCGGGCACGCTGCGCTTCTACGGCACGCCCGCCGAAGAGGGCGGCTCCGGCAAAGTGTACATGGTTCGAACGGGTCTGTTTCGTGACGTCGATATTGTTCTGCACTGGCATCCGGGCGATCGCAACCAGGTCGCCAACGGCGGTATGCTGGCCGTTACCGACGCTAAATTCACCTTCCACGGCGTCGCCGCGCATGCGGCCTTTGCGCCCGAGCGTGGCCGCTCCGCGCTCGACGCCGTCATGCTGATGGGCAACGGCATCGAGTTCCTTCGCGAGCACGTCCCCAGCAACACGCGCATCCACTACATCGTCACGAAAGGCGGCGTGGCGCCCAATATAGTCCCCGACACGGCCGAGCTCTACCTGATGGCGCGCAGTCCATCCCTCACCGCGCTGCAAGGAATTTGGGCGCGCATCCAGAAAATCGGCCAGGGCGCGGCCATGATGACCGAAACTTCGCTCGACATCAACATCGTCGGCAGCGACGCCAACATCGTCCCCAACGATACGCTTGCGAAAGTCGCGCAACAGAATCTGGAGGAGGTGGGCGGCTTTCGTTACACCGCGGACGAAATGCGCTTCGCGGAAGCTTTACAGAAAAGCTTGCCGCCCGAATCCGTCCGCGCTCTCGCTTCCACTACCGCCGTGGACCCTCTGCGGCCCTTTGACCCCAACGCCCCCAGCGCCTCAACCGATGTAGGCGACATCAGTTGGAACGTGCCGACCATCGGATTCGAAGCCGCGACATTTGTGCCCGGCGTGGCTCCCCACACGTGGCAAGCGACGGCGTGCGCCGGCATGAGCATCGGTCAAAGAGGCATGCTCGTTGCCGCCAAAACGCTCGCCATCACGGCAGCGGATTTGTTCTCCAATCCGCGGCTCGTTCAAGACGCCAAAGCCGATTTCCGCCGCGCGTTGAACGGAAAGACCTACCAATCCCAAATCCCAGCCGGCCAAAAACCCCCGCTGAATTACCGCAAAGACTAGTACGCGATCGAATCCCCGGCCGGACCATGAAGTCAATCAGAATTTTCGATTGGACGGCGCGGCGCTCCGCGCGTAGCCTGGATGCATGGCCACGTCATTCGCGTTAGAGCCTCCCACCTCTCAAATTGCGCTTCTACATAGAATCAGCAACATCGTAAGTTCGGAATTGTCGCTCGACGAGATGCTCGGCGAGATCCTCGGCCTCACCGTGCAGGTCACCGCCTGCGATGCGTGCCTGGTTTACCTCTTGGAAAAAGAGGCCCATGAAATCGTCCTGCGCGCTTCCCAGGTTCCCCACGCGGCCGACCTCGGCAATCTTCGCATGCGCCTGGGCGAAGGAGTCACCGGCTGGGTCGCCCAGCATAACTCCGTTGTCGCGCTCGCCTCCAACGCCGCCGCCGATGCCCGTTTCAAGTATTTTCAGGGCCTCATCGAAGATACCTACGACGCTTTCGCCTCGGTGCCGCTGGTGAGCGGCGGAGAAGTCGTGGGAGTCGTCAACGTGCACCACCGCCAACGGCACGATCACACGCCGCGAAGAGATTCTGCTGTTGACCTTCATCGGCGAACAAATGGGGATTGCGATCGCGAAATCGATGCTGGCCGATCAAAACGCGCGGCTTATGGAAGAAGCCCATGAGGCCCGCCGGCAGCTCGAAATCCGCAAAATTGTGGAGCGCGCCAAAGGCATCCTGCAGCACCGTCACAACCTCACGGAAGAAGAGGCGTATCTGCGGCTTCGCAACGAGAGCCGCCGCATGCGCCGCCCCATGAAGGAATTGGCCGACGCCATCATCCTGGCCGAGGAGCTGCATCGCAAGAACGCCGCCGCATCCGCGGAAGCCTGAAAACAGGCGCACGCTACCATGCTTGTTTGAGGCCATTTGTCCCGATCGTCGGCAATTCCCATCTGCTGACGATCGCGGGCAATTATTGGCCTCGCGAACTCGACTTGGTCCGTTTTCCCGTCGAGGAAAGGCTTTTTCAGACTGAGCCGGGCGTGCAGGTCCTGGTACACTCGCAACGCCCCACGCTCGAAACGCGCGGTCAACTCCTCCTGGTGCACGGGCTCGAAGGGTCCAGCGCCGCCGGATACGCGCGCAGCCTGGCGCAAGCGGCGCTCCAGGCCGGATACGCCGTGCACCGCTTCAACATGCGCAGTTGCGGAGGAACGGAAGCGCTGTGCGGCAACGCGCTCTACCATTCCGGCCAGACCTGCGATGCGCTCGCCGTCGCTAAAGCAGTTACGCCAAGACATCGACGCCCCGCTCTACCTCATAGGATTCTCCCTCGGCGGAAACGTCGTGCTGAAGCTCGCGGGCGAATTGGGCGAGCGCGCCCGCGGACTCATTGCCGGCGTCTGCGCCGTCTCCACGCCCATCGATCTGGCCGCCTGCGTCCGGCTCTTGGACCGCCCCTCGAATTTCCTCTACGCCAAGCGCTTCCTAAAACGGCTGCGGCAAAGGATCGAGACAAAAGAGCGCCTCACGCCCGGTCTATTCGACTTAACGAAACTCGCATCGGTCAAAACCATCTACGATTTCGACGACACCTATACCGCCCCCGCCTTCGGATTCGGCACGGCCGCGAACTATTACGCCACGCAATCGGCGCAAAATTTCCTGGACCGCATCCGCGTCCCCACGCTGTTGGTCCAGGCCAAAGACGACCCCCTCATCCCGTTCGATATTTACAGCCATCGCGGCGTTTTCGACCAATCCCTGCCTGAAGCTGATCGCTCCCGAACACGGCGGCCACCTCGGATTCATATCCAAGATCAAGCCGCGCTTCTGGCTCGATGGCCTGCTGTTAGAATGGTTACAGGTAAGCGGGAACAAACTGCAATCGGACGTCGTTTCCTAAGTAAATCATGGCCCAAACTGCGTCGTTTCGCGAGGCTGCCGCCGTCGCGGTAGACTCCTTGCGAGCCAGCAAACTGCGCAGTTTTCTCACCCTCCTCGGAATCATCCTCGCCACCACCACGCTCATCGCCGTCATGGCCGTGATCAGCGGCATGAATCACTATATCGCCGACAACGTCTCCAGCATGGGCTCGGACGGTTTTCGCGTCGTCAAGATGGCCTTCATCGGGAATTTCGATCCCAAGAAGTTCCTCGAGATGCAGAAGAGGAACCCCGAGCTCACTCCCGCCGAGTACGAGTTTCTGAAGAACAACGCCACGCTCGTGCGCGAGATTGGGATGCGCGACAACCGCACCGTCGGCGCCGCCATTGGGTCGCAGAGCTTGACCGGCATTCAATTGAACGGCGTGACCGCCAACTATGCGGAGCTGAACAACACGCAGGTCGCGATGGGACGATACATCACCGAGATCGAAGTATCGCGCCACGCCCCGGTTGCGGTAATCGGCAGCGACATCAAAGACAACCTTTTCGGAGACGCCGATCCCACCGGCAAGACCATCCGCGTGGACGGAGCGCAATACACCATCGTCGGCGTCGCCAAGGCCAAGGGCAGCGTCTTCGGCCAGTCGCAGGATGCCTTCATCGACGTACCGATCGGATTCTATTTCCAGACCTACGGTTCCAGAACCGGTATCCA
Source organism: Bryobacterales bacterium (assembly GCA_963795935.1). GTDB lineage: Bacteria > Acidobacteriota > Terriglobia > Bryobacterales > Bryobacteraceae > JAICMB01. The sequence continues at coordinate 336,983 of CAWCJO010000002.1, forward strand.
GTATGCTGCGCAGGCCAACAGCCAGGAGGTGCTGGAGCAGGCGCAGGATGAAATCCGCATGCTGCTGCGGGCCTACCGCCATTTGCGCCCGCAGCAGGACGACAATTTCTCCATCATCTCTTCCGATTCGCTGGTGTCGGCGTGGAACAATCTCACGGGCGCCATCGCCGCGACCGCCATTGCCGTCGTTTCGGTATTCATGGTGGTCGGCGGCGTCGTCATCATGAACATCATGCTGGCGGCCGTGACGGAGCGCACGCGCGAGATCGGTATCCGCAAATCCGTCGGCGCCAGGCGGTCCGATATCTTAAATCAGTTTCTCGTGGAATCGGCCATGCTCGCGGGCATCGGCGGACTCATGGGAGTTCTGCTGGCGTGGCTGGTCGCGGTCGCCGTGCGCATGCTGACCCCTGTGCCCATGTCGGTCCCGATCGTGTCGGTCGTCATTGGCGTCGGACTTTCCACGGTGGTCGGTCTGTTCTTCGGCATTTATCCGGCGCAGCGCGCCTCCAAGCTCGATCCCATCGAGGCCCTGCGCGCGGAGGCGTAAACGCATGTTCACTCTGATGGCAGGCATCCGGCTCGCGCTCGAGACCGTGTGGGCGCATAAGCTGCGCTCCGTTCTGACGGTGCTGGGCGTCATCATCGGCACCGGAACCATCATCGGCGTCGGCTCGATTATCGCGGGCCTCGACGGCGCCGTAACGGCCGTCCTGCGTGGATTTGGAACCAACACGGCGCAAATCTTCCGGGTTCCCGTGGGCTTCACGCGTCCCGATCCGTCGGTGCTGCAACGCAAGCCCCTGACATGGGAAGACGCGCAGGCAATTCAAGACCGCTGCCCCGCCGTCGCCCACGCCACCGCCTACTTATTCTCCTTTAATTTTGGGCAGAACACTCCCGCGATCAGCATCGCCAAATACAAGGGCAATGACATCTACAACGCCAACATCGCCGGGACTCAGGAATCCTACGCCGCCGGCGCGAACGTAGAGATGAGCGAGGGACGATTCTTCACCGATTCGGAAAGCATGCACCACATGCCGGTCTGCGACATCGGCGAGGACATCCCGCGCGCGCTGTTCGGGCACGGCGAGGATCCGTTGGGGAAGTGGATCACCGTCAATGGGCACGAGTTCCAGGTCATCGGCGTCATGAAGCGGCCGGCCGCTTCTTTTCCGGGCCAGGACGATCTGCGCGTCATGCTGCCGTACTTCACCATGCACAAGCTGTTCCCCAACGCCCAGGAGAACATGATCGTGATCGCCGCCCGGGAGGGGCAGCTCCCCGAGGCGATTGACGAAGCGCGCTCGATTCTGCGCCTGCAACGCCACGTGCCCTTGACCAAGCCCGACGACTTCTTCATTTCCACCTCGGAGCAGATGGTGGAGCAGTTTCACAGCGTCACCGCGATGGTCGCCCTCGTCATGGTCGTGCTCAGCTCCATCGGCCTGCTGGTGGGCGGCATCGGCGTCATGAACATCATGCTGGTGTCGGTGACGGAGCGAACGCGCGAGATCGGCGTGCGCAAAGCCATCGGCGCGCGGCGGATCGACATCGTCCTGCAATTCCTGACCGAGGCCGTGGTGCTGACGGGACTGGGCGGCCTCATCGGCATGACCTTCGGCTGGCTGATCTCTCTCGCGTGCCGCCTTGTATTTCCCAGTCTTCCCACGGCCGTACCGCTGTGGGCCGCCGCGCTCGGCGTCGTCGTCTCGGTCGCCATCGGCCTCTTTTTCGGCATCTGGCCGGCTAATAAAGCCGCGCGCCTCGACCCGGTCGTGGCGCTGCGTTACGAATAATTCTTGTTTAATTCTTGTTCAGGTGAGCCTCATGCGTCCACTAGTCTCGATTGTGCTGATGTCCACTAGCGCGTTCGCCGGCGCGGGCGGCGTCCAGACCCATACCCTCGCCAACGGGATGAAGATCCTGGTCCAGGAGGACCACAACATCCCCAACGTCGCGATGTATTTCTTCTACAAGATCGGTTCCCGCAACGAGCGGCCGGGCACAACCGGCATTTCGCATTTCTTCGAGCACATGATGTTCAACGGCGCCAAAAAATACGGCCCGAAGCAGTTCGACGTCCAGATGGAAAAGAACGGCGGCAACAACAACGCCTACACCAGCGAGGACGTCACCGTATACACCGACTGGTTTCCCTCCGCCGCGCTCCCCCTCATGTTCGACATGGAAGCCGACCGCATTCGCGATCTGAGCTTCGATCCGAAGACGATCGAATCGGAGCGCGGCGTCGTCTATTCGGAGACGGCGCACATCGGTCGACAACAGCAATTTCGGCCTGCTGTCGGAGCAGCTCCAGGCCGCGGCCTTCATCGCGCACCCCTACCACTCGCCCGTCGTGGGCTGGCCGTCGGACATCGAGTCCTGGACGATGCAGGACCTCAGGAACCATTTCCGCATGGGATACGCGCCGAATAATTGCGTCATGGTGGTGGTCGGCGACGTCGCGGCCGAGAATGTTTTTTCACTGGCGAAGCAGTATCTGGAGCCGATTCCGCGCCACGATCCTCCTCCGCCCGTCCGCACCAAGGAGCCGGAACAACTGGGCGAGCGGCGCGTCGTCATCAAGAAAGAGGCGCAGTTGCCCATCGAAATGGTTGCCTATCACGTGCCCGAGGCGAAGAGCCCGGACGACACCGCGCTGACGCTGCTCGAGACGCTGCTCTCGCGCGGCCAAAGCTCGCGCCTCTACAGCCGTCTCGTCGACAAAGAGCAGCTCGCGTTATCCGTGCGCGCCTCCTATGGAGAGACCCTCGACCCCGGTCTGATGACATTCACGCTGCAACCGCGCAGCGGCGTAGCTCCCGAGCGCGCCGAAAAAGCGCTGTTTGAGGAGCTCGATCGTATAGGCGAAACCCCCGTGCCGGAAGCGGAGTTGCGCAAGGCCAAAAACCAGTTGCTCGCGGAGCATTACCGCCAATTGAAAACCATCGCCGGCCGCGCCAATCTGCTGGGAACCTACGAGGTCTTCTACGGCGATTACGCAAGGCTGTTCTCGTTTGAGCAGCGCGTGGAAGCCGTCGCGCCGGAGGACGTTCGGAAGGTCGCGCAAAAGTACCTGACCGAAAAAAACCGCACCGTGGCCGTGCTGCTGCCGGAGCGCGCCAAATGAGGCCGGCCGTCCCGGCATGGGCCGCCGTCATGACCGCCGCGCCGCCCTTCCGGCCTTGGCGCAGCAGCTCAAGCTTCCACCCTATACGCGCGAGACGCTGCCCAACGGCATCGTGCTCGACCTGATGCCGAAGCGCGGCGTGCCTCTGGTGAATATTCGCGTTCTCGTCAAAGGCGGCGTCGAAGCGGAGCCGCCCGGGCTCGCTGGACTGGCCGGAGTTACCGCGCAACTCCTTCGCAAGGGAACCGGCAAGCGAACCGCGCAACAGTTTTCCGAGGAGCTCGATTCTCTCGGAGGCACGTTCGGAACCGGCTTCGGCGATCCCTACGCTTCGGCCACCAACATCACTTCCGAGTTCTTGACGAAAGACTTCGATCGCGGCCTCGACCTCCTCGCCGATGCGCTGTTGCATCCCGCATTTCCCGAAGACGAAGTAAAAAAGCTGCTCGCCCAGCGAATCGATGCCATCAAATCCGCCAAGGACAATCCCCGCCAATCGATGGGATGGTATTACCAGGCCTTCTTCTTCGGACCGCGCCATCCCTACGGACATCCCGCCGATGAAGCCTCGCTCGGGCGCATCCATCGCCAGGACATCGTGGACTTCCACCGCCGAATTTACTGCGCGAAAAATATGGCCGTGATCGTGACCGGCGAATACGATCCCGCCCAAGTCCGCTCCAAGCTCGCACAGGCGTTCGGCGATGTCCCGCCGGGAACCGCCCTCGCATTCCCTTCCGCCGCCCCGCCAAAATCGAACACGAAACTCCTGTTGATCGACAAGCCCGACGCGACGCAGACGTACTTCTACATCGGCCAACCCGGCATAGGGCGGCTGGACCCCGATCGCACCACGCTCCTCCTCGTCAACACTCTCTTCGGAGGCCGTTTCACGTCCTTGCTGAACGAAGCCCTGCGCGTCAATTCCGGGTTGACCTACGGCGCCTTTTCAAGCGTGCAGCAGGTCCGCCTGCCCGGCAGTATTTTCATCTCTACCTATACCAAGACCGCCACCACCGGCCAAGCCATCGACCTCGCGCTGTCGGTTCTGAAACAGATGAGCGAGGGCGGCATCGCGGCCGAACAACTCGCCTCCGCCAAGGCCTATATCAAGGGAACGTTTCCGCCGCAGCGCCTGGAGACCTCCGACCAGCTCGCGGGCGTCCTGGCCGACATGGAATTGTACGGCCTTGGCCGCGACGAGATCGACGGCCTCTTCGCGCGTATCGACGCCATCACCCTGGACCAGGCCAATCAAGCCGCCCGCAAATACTTCCAATCCGGCGGCCTGACGTTCGTGGTCCTGGGCAATGCGGCGTTGATTCGCGAAACAATGAAGAAGTATTCGGACCACATCGTCGAGGTGCGCGCGAGCGACCCGGGATTTGCCGGCGGGGACCATTAATTTCATTCAGCCGGCGCAGTACGGCGCCACATGACGCATCCCGCCGTTTGGATCGTCGCGGGCGCGACGATCTTACTCATCTTAGTCCGGCCCAAGAAAATTCCAGAAGCAATCTGGGCCGTTTCCGGCGCATTGGTCCTGGTCGCCTTCCGTTTCATGCCCCTTCGCGATGCCTTGTCAGCCGCCGCCCGCGGCAGGGACGTCTACCTGTTTCTTACCGGCATGATGCTGCTTGCGGAGTTCGCCCGCCGCGAAGGCTTCTTCGACTGGGTCGCAGTCATCGCCGTTAAGGCCGCGAAGGGATCGCGGACGCGGTTGTTCGCCATTGTCTACGCGGTCGGGACCATCGTCACGATCTTCCTATCGAACGATGCCACCGCGGTCGTCCTGACTCCGGCGGTACTGGCGGCATTGAAGAAGGCGCGCGCGAACCCGCTTCCCTATCTGTTCATCTGCGCCTTCATCGCAAACGCGGCCAGTTTCGTTCTGCCCATTTCGAACCCCGCTAACCTTGTCGTGTACGGTTCGAAGATGCCCCCGCTCGGCGCCTGGTTCCAATCGTTCGGATTAGCTTCGCTCGCGTCCATTGCCGCAACCTTCGCGGTCCTGCGGTTTGCCGTAGGCAAAGACCTGCAAGGAAAAATCGAGAGTGATGTCGATGCGGTGGAACTCTCTCCGGCGGGAAAGCGGGCGGCTTTCGGTATCGCCGGAGCGGGCGTCGCCCTCATTCTGGCGTCGGCCTTCAACATCGCTCTCGGGCTTCCTACCTTCCTGGCGGCGATTGCGGCCATCGTCCTCGTAACTCTACACGACCGCGATGCGCCGCGTGGCATCGTAAAAGGCATCTCCTGGAGCATACTTCCCCTGGTTGCCGGCCTCTTCATTCTGGTGGAGGCGGTCGACCAGTCCGGGGCGCTTGCGGCGAGCGAAGCCGCGCTTCAGGGAGCGGCGAAGTTAGGTCCGCTGTGGGGCAGCTTGTCGGCCGCGTTTGGCGTGGCGCTGCTCTCGAACGCGGCGAACAATCTTCCCGTCGGGCTGCTCGCCGCCGGCGCCATTCACGGCGGAACGGCGCCGCACTTCATCCGCAACGCGGTCCTGATCGGCGTCGATCTGGGACCCAATCTTTCAATAACCGGATCGCTCGCAACAATTCTCTGGTTGGCCGCTCTGCGGCGCGAGGGGCAGGATGTCGGCTTTGGCAAATTTCTGCGTTATGGCCTTCTCGTTATGCCTCCCGCGTTGATCCTGTCCGTGTTAGCATCTCTTCCGGCCAGCCGTTAAGCCGCGATCGTCATGCCCGCAAAGAAGATTGAGAGTTCGCAGAAAATTTATCAGCTCAAAGTGACTCTGCTCGGCTCCCGGCCGCCCATCTGGCGCCGCTTGCTGGTCCCGGAGCTCACTCTGGCGCAGTTGCATTACGTGTTGCAGGCCGCCATGGGTTGGGAGGACTGCCACCTGCACGACTTCCGCATCGGCCGTCAGAGATTCGCCGTTCCCGATCCGGACAACGATTTCATGGACGGGCCGGCCTCTCTCGACGAACGAAAGGCGCGCCTCTCCGATGTGCTTCACAAGCCGGGCGCCAAAGCGGAGTACACGTACGACTTCGGCGATGGCTGGGAGCATGAGGTCGTCGTCGAGAAAATTGTGCCGCCCGAAGCCGGCCAAGTCTATCCCCTCTGTACCGCTGGAAAACTCCACGGTCCTCCCGAGGACTGCGGCGGAATCCCAGGCTTCTATAACTTCCTCAAAGCCATTCGCGATCCGGACCACGAAGAGCACGAGGATATGCTGGAGTGGATCGGCGGCAGCTTCGACGCCGAGGCTTTTTCCACCGCGGCCGTCAATCAAGAGCTGCAACGGATGTTTCGTCCGGCCCGGAAAACCGCCGCCAAGCGCGCCGCGCGCAAGCCCCCATCTTAGAGCGCATGCCCAAGCCGATCCGCCCTGACGAAAAAGTCCCTCTGGAGCTGAACGGCGCGGAGCGCGAGTTGATTTTCGAACACACCTTCGCCGACGATGATCTCACGGACCGTTTGCGCATCGTTCCCAAGCCCGGCGAACCTCCAGTCTATCGATTCACTTTGGACGATCTGGACGATCTGACTGGCCACGTGGCGGCGGCAGCCAATCACGCAAAGGATAAGAAGCTGGAAAAACAGCTCCGGCGCCTTTTCGGCCGGATCATCGACGTTCTGGATTCCTACACCGATCGAGAGGACTGAAGGGCCGTGATGTTCTCAAAGATGCTCCGCAGCCTGAATGCGCGTGGGGCCATGCATGCGGCATGCTTCGCGGCCCTCGCGGCCTCCTGCATCCGCGCCGCCCCGCCCCCGCCCACAACCTACAAGGTCGGCATCACGACGCGCATCTTCGAGGCGCCGGAGCCCTACAGTTGGCGTGGCTGCCGCCGGACCGCGTACTGAAAGCCATCGTCTGGTATCCCGCCGATCCCGTCTCCGTCGAAGTGCCGCAAAACATCGGCCCGCCCGACGCCCCGCTGTTCACCGCCGGCAGGGCCGCTCTCGACGCCCGACCCGCGCCCTCGCTCCAAGGCTTTCCGCTGATCGCGCTGTCGCACGGCAGCGGCGGTTCGGCCGCGCAGATGGCCTGGCTCGGCGCATCACTCGCCGCCCACGGCTACATCGCCGCCGCCGTCGATCATCCCGGCAACAATTCCAACGGGAAATATACGGTCGAAGGCTTCACGCTGTGGTGGGAACGAGCCCGCGACATCAGTGTGCTCATCGATCGCATGCTCGCCGACTCAGTTTTTCGCGAACGCATCGACAAAAAACGCATAGGAGCGGCGGGATTCTCCCTCGGCGGCTACACCATGATGCTCCTCGCCGGCGCCGTCAGCGACCCGGCCTTATTCCAATCGTTCTGCAATGGACCGCGTCGCGGCGCGCTCTGCAACGATCTTCCCGAATTCCCCGGCCTCAACGCCGAAGCCGCGGCATTGGCCGCGAAAGATCCCGCCTATCGCGCCTCGCTCGCTCGCGCCGGCCAGTCCTACCGCGATCCCCGCATCCGCGCCGTCTTCGCCATCGCTCCAGCCCTTGGCCCGGCCTTCTCGCCGCAATCGCTCGCTGCCATTCGAATTCCGGTCGATATTGTCGCCGGGGCCGCGGACGATATCGTCCCCATCGCCGCCAATGCCGAGTATTTCGCCGGCCACATCCGCGGCGCGAAACTTACGATTCTGCCCGGCGGCGTTGCCCACTATACTTTTCTCGATACCTGCACGCAGCGCGGCCGTGAAACCGTCGTGCCGTTCTGCCGCGACCAACCCGGCGTCGATCGCGACAAGGTCCACGCCGAAGTCGCCGCCATGGCGGTCGCCTTCTTCCGCAAACAGTTGAAGTGATCTATTTCGCCCGCCGCGAAAACAGCATGCCCGACCAGGTCTCGTCCAGCGAACAAATCTTGTAATCGCCCCACCCGCACTCGTTCGCAAATGCCCGTATGCGTTCCAGCGTCAGGTCCGATCGAACGCGCGAGCTCTTCTTCGGCCAGAAGATCCACAATCCCCCGCCGCGCCGCACGCGCCTCGCCGCCGCGTCGAATCCGTTCGTCAGGTCGTCGTCCGATCGCGCGAAGAAAAGCGCCCGCTCCGCCCTCACCGCGTCCCCCGCGATGCCCAGCCTCGCCAGCAGCTCCTCCGGCGCTCCCAGCGACGCAACCGCGGTCTCGTCTCCAATCCCCAATTTCTTCGCGAGCGGCACGCCCGAGTATTCGGCCATGGTCCCGGGCGCTCGCGCCGCCGCATTCACCTTCGCGCCCGTAATCGCGCTTCGCAACTCCGCGTCCGAAACCTCCCAGCTCACAAACGCCGCGCCGGGAAGCGCCTGCCGCGCCTTCTCGATCTTCTCCGGCTCTCCGCCCATAAACACGATCGGCACGGCCCGCGTCGCTTTCCGCTGCCGCAGCAGCACCGCGATGGCGCGTCCGTGCGAGGGCATTCGGGTCAGGTCGATCAGGAACGCCCGCGGAGGATTTTCATAGTACGCGTTCAACCCCGCCCCGCCGCGCGCCGCGATCCATTCGGCGTCGAACCCGAGCTTGCGCAACCGCTCCAGGCGCGGCCCCGCCTCCGCCTCATTCCAGTGAATGAGTACCAATAAACCGGGGAGTATTCGTTGCATTGGCGAGCTCCGCCGCCGACAATTGCGCCAGCCGGATCACCTTCTCGATTTTCGGGAAATTCAATTTATCGACCGTGTCCGAAGGCTCATGATAACCGGGATGAAATCCGCCAAAAAACCAAACCGCGGGAACATGATGCACCAGGAACGGGAAATGATCGCAGCGGAACAGCACATTCAGATCGTGGTCGCCGTCAAACTTCGTGTCCAGCTGCAGTCCCACAACTTTGTCCTCCCGCTCCACCACATTCCGCAGATCCGGACTGTAAAACGTCCCCACCAAATTCAGCTCGTTGGAGGTATCCGCCGGAATCTGCACCACTCCCTCGCTCTGCGGGATGTGCGCTTCATTGCGTCCGATCATGTCGAGGTTGATCACCGCGCGCGTCAGCGCCAGCGGGCGCAACGGGTGATTGCAGTAGTAATGCGATCCCAGCATCCCTTCTTCTTCCGACCCGAACACCACGAACAGCAAACTGCGCCGCGGCTTCACCCCGCTCGACGCAAACAGCCGCGCCAACTCCATCACCGCCGCCGTCCCGGACGCATTATCGTTGGCCCCCGGATACACCACGCCATTGCGCGCCCCGAGGTGGTCGTAATGCGCCGTCAGCATGACCGTTTCATTCTTCAGCCGCGCATCGCTGCCTTCGAGCAGCCCCGCGACATTGGCCGAAGTGCCCGAATGCGATTCGGAATTCGCCGTCCGCAGCGCGACTGTGGAATCGGCGTATATCCTGAGATGCGGGCCGCGGCTTCGCATCAATCTCCCGCTGCAATTCCGCCGGCGTTTTCTTCAATGGCGCGACCAATTCCGCAAACGTCTCGTCGCTGATCGAGAATGCCGGAATCGAGATCCAGCCCTCAAGCGACTGCGGCGGCGCGCTTCCCCGCGCCGACCGGCCATTGGACGTCCGCGCCGGCAGCGCCCAGCAGCCCGGCGTGCTTGCGCAGCGGTTCGCTCGCAATCAGGACCGCTACCGCCCCGTGCCGCTGCGCGTTCACCAGTTTCGTCGACCGCGCCCCGTGTACGGTGTGCCCCGTCCCGTTGAATACCGACGAGGGATCGTTCTCCTGCGGCTCATGGTCGAAAATCACGACGACTTTGCCGCGCGCATCGATTCCCGCATAATCGTCGTAGCCATACTCCGGCGCCGTAATTCCGTATCCGGCGAAAACGAGAGGGGCCTTCACCGACACGGCGCGCGCAAAGCCGCCCGAAAAATCCAGCGCGCGGCCGAAACACCTTCGTCTTCCCATCGCGAATCAGTTCCAGCGATTGCGACTGCGCGTCCGGCCGGTACGCCTCCAGCGTGAACGTTTGAAAATACGATCCGCCGTTCGCCGGTTCCAGTCCCGCCTTCTCAAACTCCGCCGCAATATATTGCGCCGCGACCTCCGCGCCCCGGTCGAGCGACAATCGCCCCTGCAACGCATCGGACGACAGAAAGTTCAGGTCCGCCCGGACGCGTTCGATGCGCGGCTGCGCAAAAATGCAAACGGAGGCGGCCGCGCACACCGCCGCCGCCCGCCACCTCATGGCAGCGCCTCCGCCAACGCAATCTCAATATCCGGATCGGCCGTCCTGAGCATGCCGTCCTTCACCTCAACCGCGCGCCCCGGCTCACACTTCACAAATTGCTCCCATTCCGAGCCGCGCGCGTTAGCAAGCGCTGCCTGCGAGGGCGCGCGAGCGGGCGTCGAACCAACCTGCACGTACGGGCCGCAGGCCGGTATACCAAGCTTCAAATATCGCGAACCCGCGCGCGTCCCGCCGCTGCCAAGACGCGCTGTTGCGACCCACGTTGCGGTCCTCGATAAAGCCGTCCACGTAATCGCAATCCGGCTCATAGCTCGTGTTGAGGTACTCGTCGATGCCGTGGAGCGTCGCCGGGTTGGTCACTCCCAAACCTCCGAAAGCGGCATTTCAATATCGGGATCTTTGGTCCGCAGCGCGCCATCGGAGGATTCCACGGCGCCCTCGCGCGTATGCGTCCAGGCCTTGCGGACGTAAGGATCGACCACCCACACATACCGCACGCCCATGCGCAAATAATCCGCGATCTTCTCCTCGATGCGGCTCGCGCGATCCTCGGGCGAAAGAACCTCAACGCACAGCAACGGCGCGGTCGTGAATACTTCTTCGCGAGGCTCCCCAATAATCGCGCACACGTCGGTAACGCGAAACTCGAGCCGGTGCAGGAAGAACGCTATTTCCGTTTGCGCGCGGGCAGGCTTGGTTCTCCCTACATTCCGATCTTCCAGAACTCCATTCACGTAATCGCAGTCCGGGCTGTAGCTGGTGCTCAAATACTCTTCAACGCTCACAAGCGCCGCGGGATCCCTCATAGCAACACCTTCGAGAGCGGCATCTTAATATTCGGATCTTTCGTCCGCAACACGCCATCGGCCGCTTCGACTCTTCCATCGCGCGTATACGTCCAGGCCTTGCGGGCGTAAGGATCGATCAGCCACACATACCGCACGCCCATGCTCAGATAATCCCCGATCCTCTCCTCCATGCGTTTCAGGCGATCGTCGGGGGAAAGGAGTTCAATGCACAGGAACGGCGCGGTAGTGAAGACCTCTTCGTCAGGCTCCCCGATCGTCACGATGACGTCGGGGATGCGAACCCGCGTCGCGGACACGCGGACGCGCTGCTCGACCGAAACGTAGATCCCTAACCGCGCCTCGATCCGGCCCAAAAACATCGCTATTCGCGTTTCCGCCCGAGCATGCTTTTTACTCCCCACGTTGCGTTCCTCGAGAACCCCGTCCACGTAATCGCAGTCCGGACTGTAATCGGTGTTCAAGTACTCTTCAACGCTCACGAAATTCGTCGCAATCATAACGGCGCTCCTGGCGGAAGCTAGTGGGAGTCGAACCCACCGCGACGCATAAGCGCCGCACGCTGGTTTTGAAGACCAGGCCCAGCACCGGCCAAGACTAGCTTCCAAACCGATTCTATCGCGCTCACTCGCGCGGCCCCGCCACGCCCAGCTCTTCCGCGCGTTCCTGCATCGCCGCGATGCAGAAGCCGATATGCTCGTCCAGATCCACGCCCAACTCCTGCGCTCCGCCCACAATATCGTCTCGGCTCACCGACCTGGCGAAGGCCTTGTCCTTCAACTTCCTCCGCACCGATTTCGTGTCCACTTCCGCGATGCTCTTCCCCGGCTTCACGTACGCGCAGGCGGTCAAAAAACCCGCCAGCTCATCGCACGCAAACAGGGTTTTCTCGAGCTTCGATTCGCGCGGCACGCCCGTGAAACTTGCGTGCGACAGGATCGCCCGCCGGATCTCCGCGTCCACGCCGCGCGCCTCCAGAATCGCCTCGCCTTTCGTCGGATGATCGGGCAGCGTGGGATGAATCTCCCAATCGAAGTCGTGCAGCAAGGCCGTCACCGACCACTTGCCTTCGTCCTCGCCGAACCTCCGCGCATACGCCGTCACGCACGCTTCCACCGCCAGCGCATGCCGCCGCAAACTGTCGGACTTGGTGTATTCGCACAGCAAATCCCACGCCTGTTCCCGATTCATGCGCATTATGGTAGCGTTTCGATGATGCGCATCACCTCCATTGAAACCTTCATCGCGGGCAACCCCTGGAAGAACTGGCTGTTCACAAAAGTCGTCACCGACGACGGCCTCCACGGCATCGGCGAAGGCACGCTCAACTACTTCGGACGCACCGTCGAAGCCGCCATTCACGAATTGAAGCCGCTCATCCTCGGAATGGATCCCTTCCAGGTCGAGATCCTCTCCCAGCGAATGCTGCGCGACGTCTACTCGGAGGGCGGCCAAGTCCACATGTGCGCCGTCGCCGCCATTGAAATTGCCTGCTGGGACATCATCGGAAAAGCCTGCAACCAACCCATCTACAACCTCTGGGGCGGACGCTGCCACGAAAAACTGCGCGCCTATGCCAATGGCTGGTACCGCGGTCCGCGCACGCCCGAATCGTTCGCCGAAAAAGCGAAGCAAGTCGCCGCGCGCGGCTACACGGCGCTGAAATTCGATCCCTTCGGCAACGCTTGGCGCACCATCTCGCGCCGCGATTTCGACCTCAGCATCGATATTATCCGCGCCGTCCGCGACGCCACCGGAGAAAAGGTCGACCTGCTCATCGAAGGCCATTCGCGTTTCAACGTTGCCACTGCCATCGAGCTCGCCCGCGCCATGGAGCCGCTGCGTCCCGCCTGGTTCGAGGAGCCCGTTCCGCACACCAACGTCGGAGCTATGGTCGAAGTCGCGCGTCGCAGTCCCGTGCCCATCGCCACCGGCGAGAGCTTTTCGAGCAAACAGCAGTTCGCCGAGCTGCTGAAGGAAAATGCCGTAAGCATCCTGCAGCCCGAGCCGCTCAACGTCGGCGGCCTCTTCGCGACGCGCAAAATAGCCGACCTCGCCGACGCTCACTATGCCGTGATCGCGCCCCATAGCGCGCAGGGGCCGGTCTGCTCGGCGGCGTGCGCGCAGCTAAACGCGTCCATTCCGAATTTCTTCATTCACGAAATCTTCGACGAGTTCAACGATCCCTGGGAAAAGGAGATCGTAACCGGCGGGGTCGAAGTAAAGGATGGCTACATCGAAATTTCCAACCGCCCCGGCCTCGGCATCGACCTCAACATCGAAGAAATTCGCAAACACCCCTACCAGCAGGAAAATTATCTGCCGCTCTTCAAACCCGGCTGGGAACTCCGCCGCACTCAGGCCCACTGAGGCCGCCTCGGTCCTGGTCACCCAACGGCGTCCGCGCCGGGGAGTATCGCGCGCCCCGGTCATTACAGGCGTTAAGCCCGATCTGCCGGCAAAGCCGGAGCTATCCGAGCCGGCGCTTGTTTCATTCCAACTTCCGAGTAACCGCCAATTCAGGACCGTAGCTGCAGAAAAACCGATTGAGTAAGTGCAGTGGAAGGCCCTTAGGGCTTTGCGGACGCCGGCTGCCAGAGCTCCATCTTATTCCCATCCAGGTCATAGATCCAGGCAAAGCGACCGTAGGATTCATTCATTCGTTTGGCGTCAATCTTTACTCCCTCTTGTTTTAAGCGGTCGAGCAAAGCATCCAGATCGTCCACGATGTAGTTGACCATGAACGGTTGCGTGGCTGGGATATAGTCAGTGGAGGCGGGAAAAATAGTCCAAACCGTAACGTGTTCCTTTTGAGCGTCATCGTGTTCACGCCACGGAAGCATCACGCCTTGGCCTTTGTCAGCGAGTCCAAGATGCTTCGAGTACCATTCGCGCATCCGATCACGATCAGCGGATTTGAAGAAGACACCGCCGATTCCAAGGATGCGCCCGCGCTGCTCCATTTTGACAGGCGGCTTTGACTTTTCAGGTTGCATGTAGGGATTATACAAGTTTCGATTCGATGGAGAAAATGATTCGCTCAAGGTTGTAAAGTACCGCTTGTGGGGGCGGCGGCGCCGACGCGAACGGGAACGTCGAATAGCGCCGAAGGAAGCCCAATCAGCGCGAAACCGCCGCGCAAGTAGCGGCGCTCAAAGCCGCGGGTTGTGAATCTATCGCGAGAAGGCCTCCGGCAGCCGCTGGGATCGGCCGGAACTTCGCCGTCTCCTAGATCGGCTCCGCAAAGCGACGTTCCCGCGATCTGGAAACTCGATCGGCTCTCCCGTTCGCTTCGCGATGTCCTCATGACCATGGAGCGGCGGGCGAAGGCAAAGCGTTTCGCAGCCTGACCGAGGCGATCGACACCACGGTGCCCGCGGGAGGGACGATGATGGGGATAACCGGGGCGTTTGCTTGTCGCAAGACGGCCGCGGATGCCGCCCTGCTTTTCAAGATTGATCCCGCCGCCCTCTCACGGTTGCCGGCGCGGGCGCCTTGCTCCGAGGCCGCATATGCCAAGTAGTGTTGACGGTTTTATGCCGCCTGATTTTGAAAGTGACAGCCTACGGTCTGCGGTTTGCCAAGTCGCCGCGGCGTACGGCATCGAAGCCGGACGCCGCGCGAACTACGCTCTTGCGCAACCGTCGCTCTGTTACCCTCACCTTTCATGCCCGCCAAAATCCTCGACGGCAAGCTAGTGCGCGGCCGCATCTTCGGGGCGCTTCAGCCCCGCATCGCCCGCTTGCCTCGGCCGCCCGGTCTCGCCGTGGTGCTCGTCGGCGACGATCCGGCTTCCCAAATCTACGTCCGCAACAAAGAAAAAGCTTGCCGCGAACTGGGCATTTACAGCGAAAAGATCACTCCTCCCGCCGGCGTCCCGGACGGCGACCTGCTCGCCATCATTCGCGGCCTCAACGAGCGGCCCGAGATCGACGGCATCCTGGTCCAGACCCCGCTGCCCTCTCACATCGACAGCCGCCGCGTGCTGGCCTCCATCGCGCCGGGCAAAGACGTCGATGGCTTTCATCCCCTCAACGCCGGCAAGCTCCTCGCCAACATCCCCGCGCCGCGCCCCTGCACCCCGGCCGGCATCATGGAAATGCTGCGGCATTACGAAATCGCCGTGCCCGGCGCCCACGCCGTCGTCATCGGACGCAGCGATATTGTCGGAAAACCCATGGCTCTGCTGTTGCTGCATGCCAACGCCACCGTGACCATCTGCCATTCGCGCACCGCCAATCTCGCGGCGGAGGCCCGCCGCGCCGATATCCTGGTGGCCGCCATCGGCCGCCCCCGCTTCATCACGGCGGAGTTCATCAAGCCCGGCGCCACGGTCATCGACGTGGGCGTGAATCGCCTGTTTGAGGGCCCCGGCGGGCTGGCCGGCGATGTGGACCCCGCCGCCGCAAGCGAGCTCGCTTCCGCCTACACGCCCGTCCCCGGCGGCGTCGGTCCGCTCACCATCGCCATGCTGATGTCCAACACGGTCGATGCCGCCGAACGCCACCTATGCTCCGCGTAGGGCTGACCGGCGGCCTCGGCAGCGGCAAGACTTTCGTGGGGCAGGCGCTCGCCTCCCTCGGCTGCCATCTCATACAGGCCGACGAACTCGGCCACCGGGTCCTGCTGCCCGGCGGCGAAGCCTATGACGCCGTGGTGAACGAGTTCGGCGGCGAGATTCTCGATCAGGAACGTCTCATCGAGCGGCGCCGCCTCGCCGCCCTCGTCTTCGATAATCCCGAACGGCTCGCCAAGCTCAACGCCCTGGTGCACCCGGCCGTGCAGCGCCTGGAGCGCGAGATCGAAGAGGGCCTCGCCCGCCGCGACCCCGGCGGCATCGCGGTTGTGGAAGCGGCCATTCTAGTCGAAACTGGAAGTTATAGGCGATTCGATAAGTTGATTGTGGCCTTCTGCGCTCCCGAACAGCAAATTTTCCGCGCCATGCAGCGAAGCTCCTATACCCGGGAAGAGGTCCTGGCGCGCCTGAGCCGCCAACTGCCGCTCGAAGAGAAGATCAAGCTGGCCGATTACGTGATCGACACGTCGGGAACCGAAGAGAGCACGCTCGAGCAAGTCGCCCGCGTTTATGAATCGCTGCGGAGATTAACCCCATGAAGATTTTGCGGATCTTGACGTTCGCAGCCGTTCTGGTGGCGGCGTTTCTATACATCACGTCGCGAACGAACTGGGGCCAGCAGCGCGCCCTTGGGCAGCGGATTATGCGGCCGCTCTCCGCCGCCGGAAGGCTCTGGACCGGCCCGGCGGTCGCCCGAACCGCGGGCCTCAGCAACGACGAGCTCAATAACATCGACATCTACAAAATGGCCCACCTCGCGACCGTCAATATCACCAGCACCGTCTACCGCCAGACCATTTTCCTCGGAATCTATCCCCAGAAAGACGTCGGGTCGGGCTTCATCATCAACGGCGACGGCCGCATTCTCACCAACAGCCACGTCATCGGCGACCCCAATCGCGTCGAAGTGCGGCTCTCCGATCAGTCGCGCTACCGCGCGCGCGTGCTGTATCAGGACCAATATAACGACATGGCGCTGCTGCAGATCGAGCCCAAAAAGAAGCTGCCGGTGCTGCATCTGGGCGATTCCGACGGCCTGCAG
Source organism: Bryobacterales bacterium (assembly GCA_963795935.1). Lineage (GTDB taxonomy): Bacteria > Acidobacteriota > Terriglobia > Bryobacterales > Bryobacteraceae > JAICMB01. Next base: position 353,639 of record CAWCJO010000002.1, read on the forward strand.
GTCGGACAAAAAGTTCTTGCCATCGGCAATCCTTTCGGCCTCGAAGGTACTCTCACGGTCGGCATTGTCAGCTCGCTCGGCCGCAAAATCCGCGGTGAAAACGACGAGGAGCTGGACGGCATGGTCCAGACCGACGCGGCCATCAATCCCGGCAACAGCGGCGGCCCGCTGCTCGATTCGGCCGGCAACGTCATCGCAATGAACACCGCCATCGTCGGCCCCACCGGCGGCAACGTCGGCATCGGATTCGCGCTCCCCATCAATCGCGCCAAAGCCATGCTCGACGATTTGCAATCGGGCCGGCAGCGTCCCAAACTGGGCGTCAGCACCGTTCCGGTGGCGGGCGATTACGCCGACGCCCTGGAACTCCCGGCGCGCGGTGGCCTGCTCGTGCAGGACGTTGCCCCTGACTCTCCCGCAGCCCGCGCCGGCGTCCGCGGCGGCCGCGAAACCGTGCAGATCGGAAACGAAATGCTCAAGGTCGGCGGCGACCTCATCATGTCGATCGACGGCGAGCCGGTAGACCGCTCCGACGCCATTTCCCGCGCCCTCGCCCATAAGCGCGCCGGCGACACCATCGAGCTCACCATCTACCGCGCCGGGCGAACCATCAACCTGCGCATCCCCTTGAAGTCCGCCGAGCGGTTGTAGCCGCAGGGTCGGCCGCGCCATGAATCGCTCGATTCCGCTCGCTGTCGCTTGTTCGATTTACCATTCCCGGCACGCAGTTCGGCGTTTTCCAGCACGCGAGCGATTACTCGGCGGTAACGCCCGACAACCCGGCGCACGCCGGAGAATACATCATCGGCTATCTCACCGGCATGCCACGTTGCGCATGTCGAGCGGATAGGCGCCCGTGATCGGCGCGGGCGGCGCGGCGGCCGCGGTGACCTGGCGCCGACGGCAAGCTCTACGACCTGCTGGGCCTGGCCGGATACGCCAGCGGCAAAGGCCGGTCCCCTGGCTCGCGACCGGAGAGGCGACGCCGAATTCTCCGCTCGCCGACCCCCCTCCTTTGGGGGACAACACAACCGGGGAGGATCCCATTCCGTTTATGGGGTTGACATCCGGCTCGGTGGGCGTTTACCAGATCAACTTTCGTTTACCGCAGATCGTTCCAGTTGGCAACGTCGTGGTAGAGCATCACGACAACACCACGAGCGTGGGAGTTGTACTGCCGATGCAGTGACTCCGCTTTAGAACGGCTTATAGCAGCCGCGGGCGGGGTTGCACTCGTAATCGTCTACCAGCTTGCCGTCGGGGCCGAGGCACTGCTGGGTGTGGTGGCACCAGAACAGGCGGTCGCCGGAGTGCGGAACGGTTTCGCACCATTCCGCCTCGATGTACATGCCCTTCCAGCGCAGGTGGTCGCAGCGGTCGTCGTCGATTTGCAGCAACGAAGAGCGTTCGCGGCCCATGCCGATCAGGCCTTTCCGGTAGCCGCCAGCAGCGCCCGTTTCACCGCGACTTTGGCGAGCTGCACCTTGTAGGCGTTGTCGCTCAGCGGAGTCGCGCCTTGAACGGCGGCCTCCCCCGCTTTCGCCGCGGTATTTTCGTCCAGCGTCTGTCCGGCGAGCGATTGCCCGGCTTCGGAAGCCACCCACGGAGTCGGCGCGACATGGCCCAGCACGATGCGCGCGCTGCGCACCGTCGAGCCGTCCATCTTCAAGGCCACCGAAGCCGTCGCCAGCGGCCAGTCGAGCGCTTCCTTCTGGCGCACCTCGTAGGTGGCGTTCTTCACGCCCGCGCCCGAAGGCACGATAATTTCGGTGAGAATTTCGTTGGGTTTGAGATCGACCTCGCGCGTGTTCTCGTCCTTCGGATTGACGAAGAATTTTTCGACGTCAACCGTGCGATTGCCGGACGCCGATGCGATCCTGACTTGCGCGCCGAGAGCGATCAACGCCGGGCCGAGGCTGGAGGCGCTGACGAAGTAAGCCGGGCCGCCGCCGAAAATCGCGTGATAGCGGTTATCGCCGTTCGGGACCAAGCTCTTGCCGTCCTTCATCGCGAGCAGACCATAGCCGTTGCGGAAATACCAGCAGCGCGGGCGCTGGCACAAATCGCCGCCCGCCGTCCCCATGTTGCGGATCTGCGGGCTGGTGATGCCGAGGATGGCGGCCGCGAGCGAAGGATATTGGGAGCGAATCGCCGCATTCGAAGACAACTCGTCGAAGGTGACGGCGGCGCCGATGCGGAGGCCCTGCCCACTGCTGTGAACGCCGTGCAGCTCCTTGATGTTCTTGACGTTCACGACGCGTTTGGGCATGTGAACGTAATCCTTCATGAGGCTGATCTGGTCGGTGCCGCCGGCCAGAATATGGGCATCGTCCCAATTGGAGCCGAGCAGCGGCAGCGCTTCATGGAGCGTGGCCGGGTTGGCGTATTCGAAGGCTTGCATTATGCGTTCCTCCTTGCTCTCACGGCGGCAAATCCCGTTTGTCCGCCGAGCGCCGCCAGCACGCGCGCCGGGGTCATGGGAACCATGGGCACGCGCACGCCGATGGCATTGGCGACGGCGTTGGCGATGGCGGCGATGCCGGGGATGGTGGGCGGCTCGCCCAAGCCGATCACGCCGCGCTTGTCGTTCTCCGGCGAGATGTCCATGTGGACCATGATTTCGCCGATGTCGCCGATGCCGGCGAGCTTGTAAAACTCCATGTCGGCGTTGAGCATGCGGCCGGTCTCGGCATCCATGATGCGCTCTTCGTACAGCGCGCCGCAGATGGACATAATGCAGGCGCCATAGACCTGGCTCTCGGCGGTTTTGGGATTTACCACCAAGCCGCAATCGTGCACCGCGGCATGGCGATTGATTTTGACGATGCCGGTTTCGGTGTCGACCAGAACGTCGGACATCTGGATGCCGCCGACGCCTTCGGAGATCATGCCCTCCTTCATGGCCTCGCGCGGAACGTTCTCGCCCATCTCGGAGATGGTGCTGGTCCCGAGCTTCTGGCAGGCCATCTGCCAGGTCATGCTCTTATCGGGATTGCCTTTGACCTGGATGCGGCCGTCCACGGCTTCGAGCTGATCGGGGGTCGTGCTCAGCAGCGGGGCCACGGTGGCGAACAGTTTATCGAGCGCGTTCACGGTCGATTTGCGCGTGGAAGTGGTCACGCCGCCGACGGTGGTGGAGCCGCCGGAGCCGCCGGAATTGGGATAGGAATTGTCGCCGATTTTGATCTTGATCTGCGATATCGGCAAACCCAGCGTTTCGGACGCGATCATGGCGATCATGGTGCGGGTCGCGGTGCCGAGATCCTGGCTGCCGAGCTCGACTTCAACCGAACCGTCGGGATGAATGTCGGTGCGGCACTTGCTTGCGTGGCCCTGGCCGCCCCAGGTACCGATGCCGAGACCGAGGCCGCGCTTGACCGTGCCGCTGCCGGAATCCCCGCGCGGATGCCAGTTCTTCTTCCAGTCGATCATGTCCATCGCGATGTCGATCTGCTTGGCGTAGACTTCCGGCCGGTCGGTGAGGGCCAGGTTCTTCTTGAAGAACTCCGCCGGGTCCATCTTGAGCTTCGCGGCGAGGTCTTCGAACGCGGAGCAGGTCAGGAAAGAGACCTGAGGATGGTTGGGAGCGCGCCAGGCGCGGGCGCTGCCGGTGTTGATGGAGACGGCGGTGTGATTGATGCGCCGGTTGGGAACCTTGCGGAAAACGTAGGGGAACAACTGCGCGTTGAGGCCGCCGCCGCCGAAGCCGCCCGTCGCCCAGGTTTGCGATTCCCAGACCGTGAGCGTGCCGTCGGATTTCGCGCCGGCTTTGATCTTGCCGTATACGCCGGGGCGATTGCCGGCGATCTCCAGCTCGGTGTTGCGTTCGAGGAACAGCCTGATGGGCCGCCCGCCGCTCGCTTTTGAAAGCTGGGCGGCTTCGACGCCCCACAGGTCGGACGGGAACTTGCTGCCGAAGCCGCCGCCCATGTAATCCATGTGGACGTGAATATTGGTGGCCGGCACATTGATCTGCTTGCCGATGTCGGTTGCGATGCCGGAGACGTTCTGCGTGGAGGGGAAATACTCGACCTTGTCGCCGGACCACTGCATGGTCTGGCCGTGCGGCTCCAGGCAGCAATGAGTGATGACGGGAATGCCGTACTGGCCTTCGATGACGGCGTCGGCTGCTTTGAAGGCGGCGTCGGGATCGCCGGTGACCTGCTCGCCCGCGGGCTTGGCGCGGTTGCCGGCCTTGGCGAGGTCGCGCTCGTGAACAAGGTGCGGCAGGACTTCGTATTGGACCTTGATGAGCCGCGCGGCGTCGCGCGCGATTTCTTCCGTTTCCGCGGCGATGGAAGCGATCTCCTGGCCTTCCCACTGCACTTCCGATCCGGCCTTGGCGATGATGCGCACGGCGGTGACGCCCTTGAGGTTCTGCGCCGGCGCGATATCGATGCTGGTGACGCGCGCGTGGGCGTGGGGGGACGTGAGCAGCACGCCGAAGAGCAGGCCCTTGGGGTTGAGATCGGAATTGTATTTGGCGCGGCCGGTCGATTTGTCGGGGCCGTCGAGGCGGTTGAGGCGCTTGCCCATGACGCGCCTTTTGCCCATGGGAGGCCAAATGTAATCAGGCATAGTTGCCTCCTTTGACCGCTTGCGCGGCTTCGAGCACGGCCTTACGTATGCCCATGTAGGTGCCGCAGCGGCAGAGATTGCCGCCGAGGCCGTGCTTCACGTCCTCTTCGGTCGGATTGGGATTGCGATCGAGGAAATTCTTGGCGGCGACGACGAAGCCAGGCGTGCAATAGCCGCATTGCTGCGCGTCGTTGTTGACGAAGGCGGCCGAGATGGGGTGCGGATGGCGCCCGGAGGCGAAGCCTTCGATGGTCTCGATCTTTCTGCCCTGCGCGTCGATGGCGAGCACGGTGCAGCTATACATGACCTTGCCGTCGACGATGACGGAGCAGGCCCCGCAGGTGCCGCGGTCGCAGACGCGTTTGGAGCCGGTGATATCGAGGCGATTGCGGAGCGTGTCGCAGAGAGTTGTGCGCGGCTCCACCGTGGCGCGGTACGGTTTGCCGTTGATGTTGAGGGTGATGGGCGTCTCGCCGGGGCCCACGACGTGCGCGGAGGGCGCGGCCTCCGCCGTGTTTTCGAGGACACCCGTAGTCAAGGCGCCGCCGGTGGCGCCGATGCCCGCAAGGAAGCCGCGGCGCGAAAAGCTTCGCTTCGTTTTCTTCGGTTGATCAGGTTCTTTGGGAGAACTCACGACAGACCTCTTTCGTAAGAATCAGGTCGATTTTAGCACGCGCGGGCGCGGGGTATGAGCGATGCGTTTTGAGGGCGCCGCCGGCGCTTGAGGGCCGGTTCGAGAATTTCACGAGCTGTTGCGACAGGCATTAAGTCCTCCTGGGGAGTTTCGATGAAAAATTTGTACGGGCTATGCCATGGATTTATAAAAACGTTACTGAGCAACCACGGAAGGAAGGCGGGTCGGCCGACCTGGTGCTTCCAATATCGCGCGGGAGGGCGCTTCGTTACAGGGACCGGCGTGGCGTGACCTACTGTAAGTTGCTAACGCTTAAAGCGATACGTCTTTCTCGCGGTACGCAAAAAAGATGCGAACGCGCTTTGGGAGGCGCCTCGCGAGGAGGGTTATATCGCAGCGGCCGGCGCAACATTGCAATATTCCGCTCGCCGCGAAAGGCGCGAGTATTCCGGGAGCCGCGCAAACAGCGGTCATGGCGAGCGCGTCGCGAAAGATCGGGAGAGCGATTCCGTTTGACCGCCGTCCAGGCACGCCGATCTCATGTTGCGCGCCTCGCCTGATGGTTGGGCGCGCGTAGAATTCTCCGATGGTAGAGCGCGCGCGGGATTGATGCGTTGCGCGGCGCGCGGGAGCCCAGCACGCACAAATTGGCGTCGGGGCGCCGGTCTTGATACCGCCCAGACCGTTTCCATCACCTTGCCGTCCGAGCTGCCGGTCAAAGCGCAGGCAGTCGCCCGGCGCGAGCATCGCACGATGAGCGAACTGTTCCGCGAAGCGCTTAAGGCCGGCAACGGCGCTGAACATTGTGAAAAGCGATCGCGACGATAACCGCATTCTTGAAGGTATGTCCAGGGGCAGGCCGATTACCGTGGTCAGCGGCGATCGCCAACTGCCAGCGTGAGCGGTCGCGGCTTGGTGGCGTGCGATATAAATCGTTGAGCCGTTTTAGCTCGCTACGCATAATTGTTTCCCGGGCGAGGCATCGTGGGGGCGATGCGTAGCGGTGATTTGCAGCAGGCGGTCTTCATGGGTGAGGCGATGGGTGAGGGCGATGCCGAAGAGGGCGAGCGGCATTTTGTGGAGGCGCTGGGAGAGGCCTTTGGGGGTGGCGGGAAGATCGGGGATGGCGTTGTTTTGGAGGATATGGAGGAGTTCGGCGGCGGAGCCGGTCCATTCACCAGTTTGGTCACCAGTTTGGTCACCAGCTTGGCCGCCATCCTGGCCGAGCAAGGAAGTGAGGACACGGATGAGGGGATCGGCGGAGAGGGCGGAGTTTACGTCTTCGAGCGTCAAGCCGAGGGCGGGCGCGGCAGTGGCGATCCAGCGGTGGATTTCGGCGGGACGGCCGGAAAGGGGGGCGGGGGCGGCGGCGGAATCGGCGAGGGCGGCGCAGACGGCGTTGCAGAGATCGGCGAGAATGTGGGGCGCGGCGGCGTCGAAATCGCGCAGGATATCGGAGCGGGGGCGCATGCGGTGTGAAGAAATGGCCGGGAGGTCGACGGCGATGGCGAGGTTGGCTAGGGCGCTGTCGCGGGTCCACTGGGGGGCGGCGGAATCGGCGTAGGGGACGGTGAGGATGCATGGGGCGCTCGATGGGGAAGCGCAGAGAGGGATCGAAGGGGTGGGGGCCGCGATGAGTGAAGGCGGTTCCGGCGGCGACGCGGGCGAGGGCGGCGGCGAGGGCGGGGGCGAGGCGGGGGACGTGATCGAAGGCGAGGACGCGGTTGTGGAGAGCGAGGGGGAAGAGCTCGCGCGCGTTATGCGGGAGGGCGTCGAAGGGGGCGGCGGCGGGGTCGAGGAGGGCGCGGAGGATGCGGGCGGCGGTGGATTTGCCGCTCGACGGAGGGCCGGTGAGGATGAGGACGGGATAGGGGCCGGTGGGACGCAGGGCGGCGAAGAGCCAGGAGAGCATGCGGCGATAGGAGGGGCCGGTGAGGTTAAGGAGCGATTGCAGGTGGTGGAAGGGCGGGGCGGAATGGCGCTGGGGGCGCGGGAGGGGGCGGGCGCCGGGCGAGAGGCGGAATCGCCAGCCATCGTGGGAGTGAACGCGCCAGGTTTCGCGGTCGATTTCGACGACCTCGCGGGCGGGATTGGCGAGATCTAGGAGGACGGATCGGGGGCAGAGCGGGTCGCCGCGCCAGCCGATGCGGGTGAAGATTTCTTCGCGCGCGGGGGTGGAGAAGCGGGCGTGGGCCTGGAGCAGGGAGATGGCGTGGCGGAGGGAATGGGGGGTGGGGAAGACGCCGTGCTCGTGGTGGAAGCCGTGGGCGAGCCATTCGCGGAAGCCGGTGGAGGCCAGGGAGAGGGGCTGGTGGGTGCAGGGGCCGGCGGGGATGGCGGCCCAGGCGTGGCCGAGCTCGGAGGCGAAGGGGGCGGCGAAGCGCATGGCGTGGTTGAAGATTTGTTCGGAGAGGCTGATGGGGCGGGGCATATTTGTCCTTCTATATCTATTATTGGGGGGTGGGGTGCAAGCGTTTCGCTGTAAGTTGTTGAATTGGGGGGAGAAGATGGTGGTGACTGGGAGTTGGCGTGGGTGGGGATTTGGGGGGTAGAACAGGCGGGGGCGGCTCAAGGTTTGGGACCGCGATACGCGCTTCGTCGAAGGGCTCGCGGCCGATCCGGACGCGGGCCGGTGCGCAATAGCGAGGGATGGGAATCTACGAGTTCTTAAGCCCAGTCCTGCGCACCATGATAGATGTGCAGGATTTCAACAACTTGCTCTTTGATGCGGTAAACGGCGATGTAGGGCAGCCCTGGGAAAACCAGCTCGCGGGCGCCTTTGATGTGTCCCTTGCGACCGCGATAGGGGGAATTGACCAGACTTTCGCAACCGTCGTATATGGTCTTTGCCACTTCGCGGGCCGCCGTGGGATTATCGCGCCGGATGTAACGGGCGATCTTGTAGAGGTCTTGGGCAGCGGGCGCCGTCCATCGCAGGCGCATCATTGTTCATGAATCAGGGCTGCAAGATCTTTTCCACGTTAGCCCAGACTTCTTCATGGTCCACGAACTCGCCACGCTCCGCGGCCGCGATTCCCCGCTCGACGCCTTCACGGAAAGACGCGGCTTCTTCTAACAGGCGCAAGGCGGCATTCTTCACTAAATGCTCGGTGTCCGTACCGGCATGGCTGGCGAGCTGCGAAAGCCGGGCTTCCTGTTCAGGGGTGAAATGCACTTCCATGCGCTTTCAGGGTAGGGGGTCCAGGAGCTTGTGTCAATGCCGGACTGCGATCGTTGCCGCCGGTTGATGGAATTGTTGCGGCACTTAGCGAAAAACGAATTGACTCGCACGCTCGTGGTTCTGTATGATCTAATCCGCCCTGCCGACCCCGTCCGATAATACACAATTCGAGCCGCTGTTCCCTCCGGGGCTTCACCCGACCACAATGGATGAGCTTTACAGGGTGTGCGTGGATGGGTTTCCGCTTTCGGCAACGCGCAAGGCCATATTCGAAAACCTGTTGGAGGTGGTGCGGGCGTTGGCTAAGAACGCCATTGCCGGGGATTTATGGGTTGATGGAAGCTTCGTTACGAGTAAATTCAATCCACGGGATGTGGACGTTGTGCTGTGCGTCTCATCCGATCTCTACGATAATTGTTCTAGCGAACAGAGGGCCGTGTTCGACTGGATCGAAAGCGAAAGATTGCACACCGATTATCGATGCGACGGGTACATTTCGATCGAGTGGCCGGTGGGGCATCCGCTTCACGGTGAGGGGATCGAGACGCGCGAGTACTGGAGAAGGCTTTTCGGGCATACGCGGGAAGGGCATGAGAAGGGAATTCCAATCGTGCGATTATCTGGTGAAGTATGAGCGAGCTTCTCGAGATCCAGGAGAGGCTTCAGGAATCGGGCGCGGTGATAGCGCGGCTGGAAGCCTCACTCATCGATCACCCGCCCTCGCCGTCTCTCTTGGCGAATTTGAGATCGCTGCACAAAATGCACCGGTCGCTTGAGGCCGATTTCGTAAGGGCCGCGGACGAGCGCGGATTGGATATATGCAGCTATCGCATAGCCGCCCAAGACCAAACGGCCAACGCAACGGCGCTCTCTAAGGTTTTGGGAACCTTCCAAACCGTTTTTTCATTGATGTACGAGGCGGTCAGAACGGGCCAGCCGAAATCGGGCAAGAAGCCCAGCGGGGACGCAGAGTTCCGTACAGAACTGATCGTCGCGTACACATTTCCGGGCTCGCTTGGGGTAGTTTTCGCGCTTCCCAATCCCCGCTTGCATTTTTATCCTCCGGACGTGCCGACCTATCTTGATGAAGCGATGAACGCTCTGTTCCGGCTTGCCAAGGCGGGTGAATCGGAAGATATTGCCGTGGCCGCGCGGACATTCGGCCTGGGACCGATCAATGCGGTGTACGACTGGGCCAAGGGGCACGCGCAATTTCAGTTGAACGCAACCATTGAATGGATGCGGAGTGAAGCGGTTCGCGACAGCGTGCAGGTGCAATATCCAGAATTTGACAGATTATCGAAAGCGATAGAACGCACGGAAGAGCAGTCGGAGGTGGAAGTCGCGATGCGCGGAACGCTCGTCGGAGCCGACGTGATGAGCCGGCGGTTTCACTTCGTGGATCAGACCGACGGTAACGATGTGGATATCAGGGGACGATTCAGCGAGGCAATCAGCGAGTCTGAAAACAAGCAAATACCGGGCCGATACAAGGCGACGCTACGCAAGACGATCAGAAAGAACTATTCGACTAGCGAAGAAGACATATCGTGGTTTCTAATGACGCTGGAACCGCTGGGGTCCCATGCCGGCTAACACGACGGAACTCGAAGAGCGGCTGTGAAGCGCAGCGGATGAATACGGGCGAACTCGGGGCTGAAATCGCCGGAGTACAGCGTGCCCGTGCTCGGACTGATTTTCCTGCGGTATGCGGACCATAAGTTCGCGGCGGCAAAGGGAAGCTGGCGAGCCAGGGGAGCGGACGGCGCGTGATAGGGAAGGCCGATTATCAGGCGCGGGGCGTTCTTTATTTGCCGGAAAGCGCGCGGTTTTCGAATCTGCTCGAATTGCCGGAAGGGGCGGATATCGGCAAGGCGATCAACGACGGGATGCGGGCCATTGAAGCCGATAACGAGTATTTGAAAGACGTTCTGCCGAAGACGTACAACCGTCTCGATAAGGAACTGCCGGTTTCGCTCCTGAAGAATTTCGCGGCGGTTCCGATTGATATTGAGGGCGATGCTTTCGGGAAGATCTACGAATACTTTCTGGGCAAGTTTGCGATGCCGGAGGGGCAAAAAGGCGGGGAGTTTCTTCACGCCCACCAGCATTGTAAGGCTGATCGTGGAGATTATCGAACCGTTTCACGGCCGCATCTACGACCCGGCGTGCGGATCGGGCGGCATGTTCGTGCAGTCGGCCACGTTCGTCGAGCAGCACCGCAGGGCCGCAACCGATATTTCGATTTACGGCCAGGAGAAGGTAGACGAGACGATCCGGCTATGCACTATGAACCTTGCGGTCCATGGTTTGGCGGGAGACATCAAGCAGGGCGTGACGGTAGACAAGGAAAGATTGAAGGACGATCCGCGGTATCCGTTTGGGCTGCCGAGGAACGACAACGCGAACTATCTCTGGATTCAATTTTTACTCGGCGCTGAATGCAGCGGGACGGGCGGGGTTTGTGATGGCGAACTCGGCGGGGGACGCGCGAGGGCCGGAGCTGGAGATTCGGCGGAAGACGCTCGAAGACAGGGCCGTGGACGCGAAGATTTCGGTGGGGCCGAATTTCTTTTATACGGTGACGCTGCCGTGTACGCTGTGGTCCCTGGACCGGGGCAAGAAGGGCACGGGGCGGGAGAATACGGTTCTGTTCGTCGATGCGGCATATTTTCCGGCAAGTGGATCGGGCACATCGGGAGGGATGCGGTAAATCGCGATGTGGGGCAGCGTCCTTCGATCCGTGCCTTGCGACCACGATAGGGGAATCGATCAGACTTTCGCGGACCGCCGCGGGATTGTCGCGCCGGATGCAGCGGGTGATCTTGTAGAGGTCTTGGGCGGCGGGCGCGGTCCATCGCAGCCGTATCAGGGCTGCAAAATGGTTTGGGTTTGGCGCGGCCGTCCCGCGAGGGCGGGTTGATCCGCCGCGCCCGTAGGCGTTGCTGGGGTCGAGCTGGCGTTGCCGCGCCATGGGGACTTGCGCCGTCGAAAGATCGCGCAATAGCGCCGGATTGCGAGGAAATCGGACCCTTTCGTCCGCGCGTGAGTATCGCGCGTGAGTATACTGAAGCGAGCGGCGGGGACCATGCGGACAATCGGCAAGCCCATTTCCTTCGAGGATTCTCCGACGATGCCGTTCAACGCGCTTGAAGAAATCATCGACGGAGGATCCGGGGTCATGCCTCCCTCCGCTCTCGGACATCACGCCTCGATCGACGCGCCGGCGGGGATTCCGCGCGGGCAGCTCGATCCCGCCGCTTATCGCGCCCCGGCGCGGGGCGTGGGGCTGGGCATCCGGCACAGCGGCCGCAGGGGCCTGCCGTACCGCATCCCCGATCCGATGGTGGTGAGCCGGGAGGCGCCGGACCGCGGCAAGACGCAACGGGACCCTCGCGACGCTTACGTTTGGGCGGATTATGCCGAGCGGGGCGCGCGGGAGTTGTGGCCGATCGATGCGGATCGGCGCACGGTGGAATGTTTGTTCAGCGGCGGCGGGGCGCTGCGCCCGGTCGATACCGGCCTTTTGCAGCGCGCGTTTGAGAGCGGGCTGTAGGCGTGCGGCATCGGTTGCGGCAGGCCATCTGCAACGAGGTTTATGAGAAGCGCGCTTTTCGGGACGTGTGCCGGAGCATACGCGAAATCGGGTACGACGGCATCGAGATTGCGCCGTTCACGCTGGCGGAAAAGCCGTCCGATGTAAGCCCGGCGGGGCGCCGTGAAATCCGCGGCACGATGGCGTCGGAGGGACTGGGCTACGTGGGCTTGCATTGGCTGATGGCATCTCCGGCGGGGCTGCACGCGACGGCGCCGGACAAAGATTTGCGCGCTCGAAGTTGGCGGCATATCGACGAATTGATCGACCTCTCGGCCGATCTGGGCGAGGGGGGCGTGATGGTTTTCGGATCGCCGCGGCAGCGCGGGACCACGGGAGGAATCGGCCGCGAGGAGGCCATGAAAAATTACGCCGAGGGGCTGGCGGGGGTGGCGGATCACGCGGCGGAGCGGGGCGTGACGATTCTGGTGGAGGCGCTGCCGAAGAATCAGTGCGACGTTATCAATTCTTTGGAGGAGGCGGCGGCGATCGTCCATCAAATCGGCAGTCCGGCGGTGCGCACGATGTTCGATACGCACAACGCGGTGGATGAAACGGAACCGCACGCGGCGCTGGTCGAGCGCTACTTCGACCTGATCCGCCACGTTCACGTCAACGAAATGGACGGACGGCATCCCGGGGCCGGAGACTACGATTTCAAGCCGGTCTTGAAGACGCTGCTGCGGCGGGGCTACGGGGGCTGGATTTCGCTCGAGGCCTTCGACTTCGCCCCTGGACCGGAGAGAATTGCGTCGGATTCGCTACGATTTATCGAAGGGGAAATCGCGAAGATCGACGCATGAAAAAATACGTTGTGACGGGGGGCGCCGGATTCATCGGCTCGGCGCTGGTGAGGGGGCTGCTGGCGCGCGGTGGAGGCGAAATCCACGTCATCGATAATCTGCTGACGGGAAACGAGCGGAATCTGCAAGAAGTGCGGGGGGATGTCGAGATGCATCTGGTCGACATCCGCGATTACGAGGGGATTGTTCCGGTAATCCGGGGCGCGGATAGCGTTTTTCATCTGGCCGCGATTCCTTCCGTGCCGCGCTCGATCCGGGAACCCGTGCCCTCGCACGAGGTCAATATCGACGGGACGTTCAACGTGCTGCGGGCGGCGGCGGAGGGCGCGGCGGGGCGCGTGGTGTACGCGGGATCGTCGTCGGCGTATGGCGATACCGAAGAGCTGCCGAAAGTGGAAACCATGGCGCCGCGTCCCAAGTCGCCGTACGCGGCGCAGAAGCTGATGGGCGAGTATTACGCGAGCGTGTTCAGCTCCTGCTTCGGGCTGGACGCGGTGTCGCTGCGATTTTTCAATGTTTATGGGGAGCGGCAGGATCCATCGAGCGCGTACTCCGGCATCATTTCGCTGTTCATGACGGCGCTGCTGGAGCGGCGCGCTCCGACGATTTTCGGCGATGGCGAGCAGTCGCGCGACTTCACTTACGTGGAGGACGTGGTGGCGCTGATCGTCAAGGCGGCGGAGGCGCGCGGAGTGAGCGGGAAGGTGTACAACGCGGGGAATGGCGGCCGCTACACGCTGAACGAGGTTTGGAGAACGCTGCAGGAGATCGAAGGCGTCGAGATCGCGGCCGATTATGGGGCGGCGCGGGAGGGCGATGTGCGCGATTCGCAGGCGGATACGACGGCGGCGCGGCGCGATTTGGGGCACGACCCGCGATACAGTCTGGAGCAGGGGCTGCGGCGGACGCTGGCGTGGTATCGCGGGGCGGGGTTGAGCGGCGATTCGGTGGAGGCTGGAGCGGGTTTGGAGCGGGAGGCGGGATGAGGCCAAAGCCGTCTGAAGGCCGCCTTCGGGAAAGGGCGGAAGCCGAGGGCGTTTCTGTTCCGGCCAATGTGGCGTGTCTCCTCAGCGCGGATTTATCCGCGGAAGAAGAGCTTGAATCCCTCGCGATTGAGGGCCGAAAGTCCGGAGATCCGATCGAAGCCGGTCCCGGCTATCGGGAAGAGAAGCACCAGCGATTGGACGAAGGTCTGAAAAAGACCGGCGCACGCGTTGAGCGAACGCCGTTAAGTGATGCGACCCAAGGCCGATCAGGATGTCGATGACCAAGCGTGTTACTACGCAACGGTCGCGAGCCAACGGTTTCGATAAGATTCCTGATTCTGTACCTTCCGTGCTGGACGGCTGGAGATCTGAAGCGCGTCCATGGCTCGCGGAAACTTGCGCGTCCTCTCCGGCGCCAAGGACGGAGTGACCGGCGGCCGTAGCGGCGTTTCGCCGGAGAGAAGCGTAAAAGTTTGAACATCGCGCCTCCGAAGGGCCTGAGTGGAGGACACCTGTCGAGAGTATTTATTGGCTTGGCCAACTTGATGGAACCCCGTACGTCGCCAAGGTATGCCGGAATACGATGCGGCATCCATAGGCCAAACTTGCCGAAGCGGCATCATCGACCATCGTCGGTTAGTTGCTCCGCGGGTTCGTCGACAATCAGGGCTCCGCTATCGATATGCGAGTCTCCACTTATTCCACGGATCGCCACACATCCCGATCCGATGGCATTCCGACAGTCCACACGGTCCGCTGCCATGCCTGATGCCCTTAGGCCCCGATTTGGTCTCGACGTAGTAACTTCGTGCGCCGTAGTCGATACCGTGGCCTTGCCGGCTTGCCTTTACAGCTGGGGTCCTCGGGAACTGAAACGTAGCTCCCCATCCATCGATTCCGTCGAAGGATTCAGTTTTTGAGCAGGTTGGGAAGGAGCCGTTTTATCACTGAGCTTCTGGCACTGCAGTAACTCGCAGTTCCGATGCATCTTGCGCGCGGCGGGCGAAACCGTGGTATCCAGTTCGAATCTGCCGCCCGCGTCCGTTCGGTGTTGTCGACGATCGTTCGAATGGTCAATATGCAGTCGGCGAGTGGTCTTCCTTCGGGATCGACCACTATGCCCGCGATGTGGCGGGCTTGGGGAAGCAGAAGGTCGTTGAATGCCTGGGCCTGTATGCAAGCTGCGGCGACAATGACCCTGCGACCAGTTTCCACATAAGGCCATACTACGCGCTGGGAATGTAGCGATGACTCGATTTCGAGCCGGCGATCAAAACGCCGGTCTCCTCTTGCGCAACGCGCGCGGCTCGGCTCCTGTGTTTCCGGGCCGACAAAACGTTCGGTTTATATGAGCGGTTCGAAGGCCGATGTGCACGACTCGGCGAGTGATCTCCAGGGCGATACTTAACGCGCAGAGTGGGCGGTCGAGGAATCCAGAGGAACGTGCATGCTGCGGACCTGCATCAAGCTCGGCGCAATGACCCGGCGACCAGTTTCCGGAATAAGGGGCAATGACTAGCGCTCCCGGCGAATGTAGCGATGACGCGATGTCGAGCGGGCGATCAAAACGCCGGCTCTCCTCTTGCGGAAGGCGAGATGGAACGGCTCCAGTGTTTCCGAGCCGACCTAAACTCTCGCAAGTAAGTACCAGGTCAAGCCTCGCGCTTGTGGGCTTGCATATCGTCGTGGACCTGCTCGAAGGGGCCGTCGGGGTCGAAGATGCGGACGGCGTAGATTCCGGCGCGGGGGGCGGGGGCTATGAAACTCTCGCCGGCGAAGCGGACTGTGTATAGGATTTCTCCGGTCGATTGATCTTTCACTTGGGCGCAAAGATCGGCGCGGCCGGCGGCGCTTACTTTGTCGAGTACGTAGCCAGTGTGGGACCAGCCATTGTCCATTTGGTGGATTGTAATGGGCCAACCATCGGCGGGGCGGGCGGCGGCGGTGGTGGGGTCGACGCGTCTGGGCCATACGGCGAACGTGATGGATCTGGAGGCGCGATCGATTGTGATGATTCCATAGCCGGGGGAACGATCCATCAGGGGGCTGCCGGCTTGTTCCGGATTGAAGGCGGCATGCACCGTTACCTTGTTGCCAAAGCCGTCGGTATAGTCGCCGGTGTTTTTGGGGAACTCGGGCCGGGGATTGCGGCCGGGGTGGGGAGGATACCAGCGGCGGGGGAAAATATTTGACAGCGCCGGGCTGCACAGCGCAAACGCGGCGTCGCCCCACTCATCGGCGCCGTACTGCACGGTGCTGCCGAGGTGTTGATCGCCGCAGATATGAAATGCCGCGCACTTGCGCCACGCGCGCAGCGCTTCGTTGCGGCGCGATTGCGGCCAGCCGTTGGAATCGTGATCGGCTGTCAGCATGTCGTTGCGGGGATACTGGCCTGGTTCGAGAATCGGAAGCTTGGGAACGACGTCGTCGTTGTTGGCGGGCGGAGGCAGCGTCGCGACGTTTGCGAAGAGCGTCTGCGAGAGGACGGCCTTGATCCAGATGCCTCCTTTCCAGTCGCGCGCCCACTCGTTGAGAAACTGCATTTGGCGAGGTCCCAACAGTTGCGCGTCCGGAACGTCGCCGTCGCGCGGCGGCGAGTAGGCCGGGTTTTGCGCCCAACCGTTATCGATTTTGGCTTGCGGTAAAACGACCTTCGGCGCGCTCTTCCATTTGCGATCTTCGAGCACCGCGAAGCTGACGCCGCCCCAACAGAGGTGGGTATAGTAGACGGCGATGTTTTGTTCGACGGGGGCCGGATCGAAGGGATCGGGCAGGTGGCTGGTCTGGGTGCGCTGCATCATGTTCACCCATGCGGCCGGCTCGACGTAGCCGCCGCTATCCTGGCCCGGCTTGCCGACGCCTTCGGCGTGGCGTCCGCCGGCCCCCCAGACATTGCCTTGGAAGAGATCGTGATCGTCGGCCATGCAGACGCACGGCGTTTCACTTAGGATGTCGCGGAAAGCCCAGCCGAACAAATACCATTTGCGGAGATAGTCGAGCGAGGCTGGTTCCAAGGGGAAACGTTGCAGACCATAGCTTGCCGAACGCTCGTAGATCTGGTCGCCCTCGAACGCGATGAGGTCGGGTTGGAAGTGACGTAAGGAGCGAGCGAGATCGGTGTGCGGAAATCCGAAGTCGTTGAGACAGGAGACGCCCGCAAGTACGAATTTTGCTTTGTCGACGGGATCCCGGCGTATGGTTGCGCGATGCTCGTGCTCCCGATCGAGGTAATAGGTAATGCGGACGTTCGCTTCGCGGGCGGCGTTCCAGTTGGGGACGCGAAACGCAGCGGTGCGGGAAAGCGGGTCGATGGGGGATGTGGCAATCGTCTTCCATTGGCCGGACTGCTCGATTTGCAGACGGACCGGCTCGGCGCCGATCGCGACCGGCGCCATTTGCGCGCTCAGTTTGAGAGTGCCTCGGCTGACGGTGTACATGGTCCAGAGGATGGGGCCGAAGGCGCGGTCATCATGCGTATCGACCTTTGTGCCCGACACGGCCCAGTTTTTGAACCAGAAGCGCACGTTGCCGTGGCGCTCGCGGTGAGGGGCGACGAGGCCGCTCATGGTTACCTTGATGGTGGAGGGGTCGGGGGAATCGCCGATGGGTCCGTTGCTGGATACGAGGGCCATGCCTCCGCGCAGCCATTCAGAGGGAACGCCGGTCCTTGAAATTTCGGCGAGCGGTTGTCCGGCTTCATCTAGAGCGCTGAGGCGCACAGTGTAGCCGCCGGTTTCGGGGTGCGCGTCGAGAGCCAATTGCACGTTGCGGGGGTAGCCTTTTATGGCGGGCGCTTCCGGCGCCAATTTGCCGATAAAAAGGACGCCGTTCGATGAAATGCCGGCGTTGAGGCCCCAGCCGTAGAGGGCGCTGTCGCGATAATCGTCTCCCTGTCCGCGGATGCCGAGGCGGAAGCCGGCGAAGCCTTCCGATAAGGCATCGGCGTCGTCTTCCATGCGGCCCATGTGGACGTTCATCGAGATCGTGCCGCCGCGGCTCGCCAGTTCGCGCGTCAGCAGATAGACGTGGCGGTCTCCTCCCGATACGATGCATTCGATGCGGTGGTCGCGCAAGCGCCAGTCTTGGAGAGGATTGCTCCAGAACTCAGGGCCGATCCAGGTCCGCTCGGATGGAGGAGTTGCGGCGCGCAGCGCTTCGGCCACGATGGCGGGTCCGGAAGCGAGGAGCAAACACGCGCTTCTTCGGTTCATTTCTAATTCGATTTTTGCTAGAACATCGCTTTCAACGCAAGCTGGATGACGCGCGGTGCGCCGGCCGAGGTGATAATGCCGAAGTTGGAGGAGGAGAACGATGCCGCTGGATTGTTGAAATTGGGATGATTGAAAAGGTTGAATGCCTCGGCGCGGAACTGCACTTTGTATCGTTCGCGAACGGCGAAGTTCTTCAAGAGGCCGAAGTCGATATTTTCCATTCCCGGTCCGAACAGGATGTTCCGGCCGGCGTTCCCGAACGTGCCCACCGGGTTCAGCGTGAAGGCCGCCGTGTTGAAGTATTCGTGCAGGACCTGCGCCTCCGGGCGGCTGCCGTTGAGATAAGGGTCGCCGACCAGGTTGGCGCGGTCGGCGTTGACGCCGCTCTGGGAGTTATCGACGCCGGAGGTGACGGAGAAGGGCAAGCCGCTTTGCAAGGTGACAATGCCGTTCAACTCCCACCCGCCCGCAACCCCGCGCGCGAAAGCGTTATGAATCCCGGCTCCGGGAAGCTGCCACACGAAGGACGCGATGAACCTGTGCGCCACATCGAAGTCCGACACGGCGCGGTCGTTGCGAATGTTAAACGGGTTCGAAGGCGCGCTGCCGTCGTTCGATCCTTCGTCAATCGACTTGCTCCAGGTGTAATTGGCGAGAATGGTCAGCCCGTGATGGAAGCGTTTGCTGGCGCTCGCCTGCAGGCCGTTGTAGGAGGAGTTGCCCACGCTGAGCATATCGACGATCGAGGAATAGTAAGGAGCGTAGACGCGACGGGCGTTGGCGTTGGCGCCTGCTTTTCCAAATACGGTGGGGTTGAGCTGATCCTGGATGAACAGATGATTCCCGGTGCTTCCGGCGTAGGCTACGGTGACGACCCAATCGGAAAATATCTGCTGCTGGATACTGTAGTTCCATTGCTGGATGCGGGCATTGCGGAAATCGGGGTCGAACTCGGTGACGGTGGTCAGAGGGAGCGTGAACTTGAAGCTCTGGCGCTCTTGCGCATTCGCGGGCGGCTGGAACGGGAAAGGATTGCCGGTGTCGGCGTAGGGATTTGCGAGGCCGCCGGTGGGTTGCGTGACGGCGAGGGAGAGGCCGAATGGCTCGTTGGAGGAAAGATTATTCAGCGACTGCTGCCGGACGTCCGAATAAAAAAGACCCCAGCCGCCTCGAATGCTGGTTTTATCGTTGCCGAAAAGGTCGTAAGCGAATCCGAAGCGGGGGCCCCAGTTGTTGAGACGCGATTGCAGAGTAGTGCTTGGAACGCCGGGGTCGCCGGGGAAAACGTAGCCGGGAGGGCGCGGTGGGATAGACGACCGATTGTTGGCCGGGGCGGAATTGAGAGAGGGCGAGATCCAGATCCTTGAACGGCAGCCAGGGATCCCAGCGGAGACCGAGGTTCAGCGTCAGACGCCGCGATACCTTCCAGTCATCTTGCGCGTAGAGGCCGAGCTCCAGCGTTCTGGGGCGGCCGGCATTGGGCGAGCCCTCCGTGAAGGAGTTGGGGCGCCCGATCATGAAATCGGCCAGCGCGAGGCCGGTGAAATTCGCGGTGAAGAGCACCTGCGGATCGGTTTGGAAATTCTGACCCTGATCGCACAGGCTCTGCTCCAGATCTCCGCCGAACTTGAGGCTATGCGAGCCGAGCAACCAGTTGAGGCCGTCGTTGTACTGAAAAGATTTGCGGTATTGGTTCAGAAGATAGCGGGAAAAACCCTGGAAGTAGCCGCTGACCTCCGTGTCGTAGGCAATCGGGCCGGGCGCGGCGCGGATGAAACCGGCGCCGAGATCGACCCACGATATCTGTTGCGGGACGTGCGGAAGCTGGTTGCGCGTAATGTCGTTGAAGCCGAACGTGAATTGATTCAGCAGGTGAGCCGAGAAGGTATGGATGTCGTCGATGGCTACGTTCCAATTGGAGTAGTCGATGATGGCCCAGAACCCCGGCACGTCGAGCGTGTTGGGCACTTGGTTGGTGTTGTTTCTCTCGTAAACTAATCGCCCGGAAAGATGGTTGGCGGCGCTGAGTACGTGGTCGATCTTCGCGACGGCTTGATCGTCCACGGTGGCCGAGGAGGTGGGAAAGGTATAGGCGGAGTTGGGCGAGTTGGGCAGCGGAACGAAGGCGTTCAGGAAATTTAGCGCGGGCTGGCTGAGGCGGCTGGCGGGAATAATGTTGTTCGGGAAGGGGCTGCCGGTCAGAGGATCCTTGATGGTTTTGGAGCCGGTGAAATCGCCGGTCCTTTGCGCGGCGGTGGGGACGATGGGGGTTTGCGTTCCCGGCTCGCTGGTGACGCGCGTGCCTTGATAGGACCCGAAGAAGAAGGTCTTATCTTTGCGGATGGGGCCGCCCACGGTACCGCCAAACTGGTTGCGCTTGAAGGGCGAGACGGAATTGGCGAAGAAGTTACGGGAATCGAAATCCTGGTTGCGCAGAAATTCGAATAACGTGCCGTGCAGGGCGTTGGTTCCCGAGCGCGTCACGGCGTTCATGGCGGCTCCGGCGTTGCGGCCTAACTCCGCGCTGTAGTTGCTGGTCTGCAAGCTGAACTCTTCGAGCGCATCGGGATTGGGAAACACGGAGGGGGTGTTGAAAAAAGGATCGCGATTATCGGCGCCGTCGAGGGAGTAGTTGTTGCTGTTGGCGCGCAGGCCGTCGATGGAGACGGAGGCATTCTCGGACTGGCCGCCGGAGGGGTCGGTGGAACCGGACGATCCCGCGACGAGATATTGAAGCTGCAGCGGATTGCGGCCGTTTAACGGCAGCTCCACGATGCGAGCCGAGTCGACGACTTGGCGGAGGGCGGAGGAGCGGGTCTCGACTTGGGCGACGTCGGCCCCGACGGTGACGCTTTCGCTGACCGCTCCGACGGACAGTTGGACGGGCACGCGGCGATTCTCGTCCACCTGGACCTGGATGTTGTCCTGGACGAAGGTTTTAAAACCGGGTGCGGTTACGCTGAGGCGGTAGGCGCCTGGGGATAGGTCCGGCACGACATAGTTGCCGTCGGCGGCGGAGATGGTCTCGCGGCTCTGGTCCGTGGCCGTATTTGTGATGGTGACTTTGGCGCCGGCGATGGCGCTGCCGGAGGGATCGGTCACGGTTCCGTATATGGTGACCGTACCTTGCGCGAACAGAGCTGCCGGTAGAAGCAGGAGAAACGCGGCAACGGAAGCGAAGCGATGGGACAACGGGAGCCCCCTTGCGATGCGAGATTGATAACGAGGATTCTATCATTACGCGCGGGGATAAGTTGGGGTGAGCAGATTCCGCGAGTGCGTTGAGATCGGCGCGCCTTGGTCACGCGGGATGCGGTTGGTTTACAAGGGGCGAATGATCTCGCCTTCGCGGCCGCGGCCGTTGTTGCCGTGTATCCGTAAATGTTGGGCGAGCACCGTTTCAAAGTTGCCCGAGGGATGCTTTTCCCGTATCTTGAAGGCATGGAAGTACACTTCACGCCGGAGCAGGAAGCGCAGCTAGCGCACATCGCCGGCAGGTCGGGCATCGGCCCTGAGCGCCTGGTCAAGGATGCCGCCCTGCGCTTGCTTCAAGAAGAAGCGCGTTTCCACGCCGCCGTAAAGGAAGGTATCGCCCAAGCGGATCGCGGCGAGTTCCTTGAAGAAGAGGAAATGGACGCCCGCTTCGAGGAGATGCTGCGCTCCTGAATGCGCATCCGCTGGACACCCGCGGCCGCGGCGGACTTGCAGACCATAAGCGATTACCTCAAGGAGCGCCACCCGCACTATCGGCAGGCGACCATGCGGAAGTTGTATGAGGCGATTCGCTCCTTGAAGCAGTGGCCGAACCGCGGACGACCCGGGCGCGAGCAAGGCACGCGAGAAATTGTGTTTCAACCGCTGCCCTATATCGCGGTGTACCGCGCGACGGGGCCGGCCATCGAAGTCTTACGCATTTATCACGGTGCACAGGACCGGCCTTAGCAATCGTTCCAAGACGCGATGGAGGCTCGTTACCTGAAAATCGCTTCCATGAAGGGCGGGCGCTACTGCTTAATGATGGTCCCGTCCTGGCGGCGGACTTCGCCCCAGCCGCCGTTGAGCTTGCCGCGCTGGCCGTTCGCCCGATCCGTAGGGGTATTTGGCGGCGGCGCGCTCGTCGACTTCGATGCCCCAGCCGGGGGCGTCGTTGGGGTAGAGATAGCCGTTCTTCATGACGGGGCAGCCGTGGAAGACCTCCTGCAAGTTGTCGTTGAAGGGGGAGTATTCCTGGATGCCGAAGTTGTAGCAGACCACGTCGAGCGTGACGTTGGCCATGTGGCCGACGGGGGAAACGTCTCCGGGGCCGTGCCAGGCGGTGCGCACGCCGAAGATTTCGCCCATGGCGGCGATCTTGCGGCAGGGGGTGAAGCCGCCGGCCTGGGTGACGTGGATGCGGATGTAATCGATGAGGCGCTCGCTAATCAGCGGCGTCCATTCGTGGGGGCTGTTGAATAGCTCGCCCATGGCGATGGGCGTGGCGCATTGTTGGCGGATCTGGCGGAAGTAGGCGATGTCTTCGGGCGAGAGAGGATCTTCGAGGAAGAAGAGGCGGTAAGGCTCGACCGCTTTGGCGAATTGGACGGCGAGATTGGGCGTGTAGCGCTCGTGCATGTCGTGCAGCAGGCCGACCTCGTCGCCGAGCTGCTTGCGCGCTTCTTCGATGAGCTTGACGGAATAGCGCCATTGCACTTCCGGCTCGAAGACGGGGCCGGCGTGAAGTCCTTCGATGCGCGGGCCGCCGGCGCCGGAGCCGTAGCTGGCCATGCCCGGGGCGGCGACCTGCACGCGCACGTTGCGGAAACCTTGCGCCATGAATTTGCGGGCCTGCTCGATGCACTGCGCGGCGTCGGCGCCGGCGGCGTGGGTGTAGCAATCGGCGGCTTCGCGGCACTTGCCGCCGACCAGTTCATAGACGGGCATGCCGGCCTGCCGTCCTTTGATATCCCACAGCGCCTGGTCGACGCCGCTGATCGCGTTGTTGAGCACCGGACCGTTGCGCCAATAGGAGCTGTTGTAGCAGGCTTGCCAGATGTCGTCGATATTATCCGTGCGCTTGCCCACAAGGAAAGGCTTGAGATAGCGCTCCACGGCGGCGTTGACGAGATCGGCGCGCTGCGTGAAGGTCCCGCAGCCGTAGCCGTAGAGGCCGTCCTGATCGGTGAGGATCTTGACGACGGTAAGGCGTAGGCCGGCGGGCGCGGTGGCGATCACTTGAATGTCTTTGACGATGGGCGTGGGGAGTCCGCGGGTGGCGCGGGCGAGCTGCGGGGCGGCTTGCGCTTCACGCCGCGTGAGCAGGGACGCGGCGGCGCCCGCGGCGCCCATATGGAGGAAATTTCTGCGCTTCATTCTTTAAAAGTACAGCTTGAGGGCTAACTGAAGCTGGCGCGGAGTATTGAGAAGATCGGAACTGCTGGTGAGGTGGCCGAAGTTTACGTCCTGCAAATTCGTCGAGCCGGTGCCGAAGCGGACGCGGTTGAAGACATTGAAGGCCTCGGCGCGGAACTCCATGCGCAGCGACTCGCGGATGGGAAACGAGCGGGCGACGGAAAGGTTTTCATTCAGCAGCGGGAATTGGCGGACCAGAGGGTTGAAGCGGGTGGCGTTGCCAAAACCATTGAGCGGCGTACCGGAGCCTTGATTCGGGAATGGTCCGGTGCAGCCGGGAGTTGTGCCGCAGAAGGGGACCAAGAAGTTATCGATGGAGGGATCGAAACTCCCTTGCCAATTGGGCTGCCAGCCGCTGTAGGACGTGACGTAGGGCGTGGAACGGCCGTTCGTGCCGGCATATAAGGGCAGCACATAGGAGCTGGTGAGCTCGATGGGCTGGCCGCTGGCGTATACCAGAATCCCGTTCACGCCCCAATTGCCGAGCACCCAGGAGCCGAATCCGTGGGTCAGATAGGCGCGGCCTTTGCCGAAGGGAAGCTCGTATACTAAGCCGGTCTTGAAATCGTGGGTGATGTCGAACTGCCCGATGGATTTTTCGAGACCGAGGTTGTACTGGTCGGCGGCAAGACAGCAGCCGGCGCCTCCGCCGCCGGCGGAGTTGTTGCCCCAATAGCTGTCCGCGTTCGTGATGATCTTCGAGTAGACGTAGGAAGCCTGCAGCGTGAGGCCGTGAGCGTAGCGCTTCTCGAGGCGAACGATGCCGGCGTAGTAGCTGGAGTGGCCGCTGTGATCGCCCTCGCCCTCATACGTTTGGATGGTGCTGTACTGCGGGAAGGGACGCAGCGCCTGCTTGACGGTGGCGCGCGTGCCCCATAGGGCCAGAAAGCCGGGGAAAGGCTGTCCGATACCGGCGGCATTGGCGGTCGCGGATCCGACCAGGCTGTTCAAGACGGTGGTGCTCTGCGCGATGTTGCCGAAGGCGGTGAGATAGGCGGAGTTTACCTGATTGTAATCGTCAAGCTGCGCCTGCAGGTGAGAGCCGATCACCCCATTGAAAGAGGCCTCGATCAACAAGCTGGAGCTTAGCTGGCGCTGGATCGAGAGGTTGAAATTATTCGTTTCGGGCAGCCGCGTCGCTTCCTGGCCCTGGAACCAGGAGACGGTGCTTGCGTTCGAGACGGAGGGGTTGATGAAGGGCGGGGCGGTCCACGGCGGCATGCCTTGGTTCAACAGGAACGTCGGGTTGATGCCGTTATTGGCGTTGCTGAAGGTCTGCGTCAAGGTGAAGCCCATGTTGTGCGTCGAGCCGGTGACGGACATCAGCTCGCCGAAAATGCGTCCGTAGCCGCCGCGAATGACCGTTTTGCCGTCCATCGAATAGGCGAATCCGAAGCGCGGACCCCAGCCGCCGGTCCACATGTCGGCCAGGCTGCGCGTGCCGACGCGTCCCGGCCCCGATCCGGCAAACAGAACCGCGCCGGGGATGTTGCCGGCGGCCGGGTTTGGCGTCGTGGGGGAGAAGTCGCTCCAATTATCGTTGAGTCCGGTGGGCGCCAGGTTGATGTCGTAGCGCAGTCCGATGTTGAGCACCAGCTTTCTGCCGATGTGCCAGTCGTCCTGAACGAACCCGCCGAAATAGGGGAACTGCTGGCCGATGAAGCGGACGGTGTCGATCTGGCCGGAATCGGCGTAGCCGAGCAGAAAGGAGGCAAAGGCGTTGCCGCCCTGATTGGGATCGGTGACTCCGGGCTTACCGGTCTCGGTATAGCTGAATCCCACGCATCCGGAAATGCACTGGCGGCCGAAGCCGTTGTAGTGATTCAGTTGATACATGCCGCCGAAGCGGATGGTGTGGGCGCCCTTGATCCAGGTGAAATCGTCGTTGTAAGCGTAGATGGTATTTTCGGAGCCGTTGTTGGCCTGGCCGCCCCAGGTGGTGTAGTTGTCGCCATTGCCGCCGGAGAAGAGGTTGACGAGATTCTGATTGCAGTCCGGGACGTTGCCGAGACAGAATTTATTTTTCCAATTTCCGATGTATTCCTGTGGCGGATTGTGGTTCTGGCGCCAGTTGTTTCCTCCGGCATAGAAATGGTTCAGCTTGGTGGGGCTGAAGGCCCAGTCCCAACTGAAGCGGACGACGTCGGCGCCCTGCTGCAGGTCATTGTAGTTGGTATATAAGCCGGGCAGCGTGGGGGGACCGTCGGGACCGGGGATGGTGGATTCGCGGTCGAAGCCGTAATATCCGGAAATGCGCTGTTTCTCGTTGAAGACGTGATCGCCCTTGATGCTGCGCTTGTCGACCGGCTGGACGTTGGTGCCGTTGGCGATGATGTAGTTGTTGTTGATATAGCCGAACGTTCCGGGGACCGCGGTGGGGGCATTGGGAGTGAGAGTGCCGCTGGTCTGAAATACGCCCAAGGCCTGGACGGAGGCGGGATTGAAGAGACTCTTGGGGATCTGGTTGTTGGGGAATTGAGTGCGGGTGACAGTGCCGTCCTGATTGACGACCTGGGAGGTGGGGTCGTAAATGGGGATGACCTGGCCCTGCGCGGTCACCCATTTACTGAAGTCGCCGTTGTACATCTCGGGCGTGGGAATGGTGGCGGTGGCGTTGGTTGCGCCGTTGCGATTGCGGAAGCCTTCGAGCGAGAAAAAGAAGAACGTCTTGTTGCGGCCGTTGTATAGCTTGGGGACCAAAATGGGGCCGCCGACGGTGAAGCCGAAGTCGTTCTGCTTGTAAATTTGCCGTGGCCGGCCGGCGCGATTGCTGAACCAGTCGTTGGCGTCGAAGTCGTTGTTGCGGAGGAACTCGTAGGCGGAGCCGTGGAAGGCGTTCGTGCCGGATTTGGTGACGAAGGTCATGACGCCGCCGTTGGCATGGCTGAACTCGGCCTTGAATCCGTTGGTGTCGACGGTGAATTCGGTGATGGCCTCGACGGATGGAGAATTGGAGCTGACCCAAGTTTTCTGGAGGGCGCGCGAGGTATCGACGGAGACGCCGTCGAGGGTGGCCTGATAGGCGGCAGCTTGGCCTCCACCGAGAGCAAAGCCGCCATCGCCGCCCTGGGGCTTGGATTCGGGCGTGAGCGTGGCGAGATCGAAGGGACTGCGCACGGCGCCGGCGACCTCCAAAGGCAGCGTGTCGACGAGCTTCTGGTTGATGGTGACGCTGGTTTTTGAATCTTCGGTGTTGAGCTGCACGGCGGAGGCTTGCACTTCGACGATTTGCTGCGATTGGCCGACCTCGAGCGTGAAGTCGGCGCGCTCGGTGGTGGCCGCGTTGACGGTGAGGCCGTTGAGCTCGGCGGCGCGGAACCCTTGCTGGTCCACACGCAGGTTATAGGTTCCGACGGGGAGGTTGGGGACGGTGAACTCGCCGACGGAGTTGCTGGTTAGATTTTCGGTCACGCCGGTGGCGGCGTTTTTCAGCTCGATCTTGGCGCCGGGGATGACGGCGCCGGTGGAATCGCGGACGGTCCCTGAAATCGCGCCGCGTTCGGATTGGGCAAGCAGGCCAGTGCCGGCGCAGAGCAGCAGGGCGGCCAGGGCGGTGCAAAAACCCCCACGGAAAAACATAGACTGTTCTCCTTCCAAAGCTACTCGAATGTGGGTCAATATACCATCGCGCGGGGATGGGCGCAAGCGGGTAGGGCCGGGTAGGGCGGGCGCGGCGGGCGGTTGTGGCGGGCGGGGAGCACGCAGCGTGGGGCTGCGGCGCGGGGCGGAGCGGCGGGCGAGGCGGTGGCGGGATCGGCGGTAGCGCGGCCAGCGGGGGCGGGGGCTGTCAGAAGCGGAGCAGTGGGCTATGGGAACGGGGGCGCGGAGACGGGCGCGGGATCAGACGGTGGGGAAGACGAAGAAGCCGCTTTCGACGCGATCCGGAAGAATGCGGTTCCAGATGACGCGCGCGAGGCCGGAGGCGCGGGAGTAGCGGAATTGCACGACCTGGCCGGTGCGCAGGTCGGAACAGCGATGGATGGCGCGGAAGCCGCTGTGGCTGTAATCGACGAGGGTACAACCGACCTCCTGGCGGACAGGCTCGTCGAAGGCTAGCCAGAGGTCTTCCTCGGTTTCGTGGCGGGGTTCGGCGCGGCGGTCGGAGTAGTCCACGGGCGAAGGATGGGCGCGAGGCGGCAAGGCTTTGGCGAGGTCGCTTGGAAGCGGGCGAGGGGGCCAATCAGGACGCATAGATGGTGCGCGCCTCCGCGGTTCCATAGAGCTTCAATTTGCGGCTGAGGGTGCGCCGGGAGATGCCGAGCAACGCCGCCGCTTGCTGCTGGTGTCCGTTGGTTTTGGCCAGCGTCTCGAGGATGGTGTTCTTTTCGAGGCGGTCGAGATTGGGGCCGGAGAACGCGTCGATGGGGACCGGAGTATGGGAGAGAGGGCGAAGCGGGGAAGCGAAGGGCAGCTCGGGGCTGTCGATTTCGGCTCCGCGCGCGAGCACGGCGGCCTTGGTGACGACATTGCGCAGCTCGCGGATGTTTCCGGGCCAGGAGTGGGTCTGGAGCGCGGCGATGGCTTGCTGGGAGAAGGTCAAGGCGGGATTGATCTGCTGGAGAAAATGGCGCGCCAGGGGGAGCATGTCCTCGGGCCGCTCGCGCAAGGGGGGAACGGCGACGTTGATCTGGCCGAGGCGGTGAAACAGATCGCCGCGGAAGCGTCCGTTGCGGACCATGTCTTCGAGGTCCTGGTTGGTGGCGGCAATAATGCGGACGTCGACGGTGACCTTACGCGTGCCGCCGAGGCGGTAATAAGGAGCGCCGTCGAGCACGCGCAGGAGCTTGACCTGCATGCGCGGCTCCAGTTCGCCGACTTCATCGAGGAACAGGGTACCTTGGTGAGCCAGCTCGAAAAGGCCCGGTTTGGGCGAATCGGCGCCGCTGAAGGCTCCGCGCTCGTAGCCGAACAGCTCGCTCTCGACGAGGTGCTCGGGGAGGGCGGCGCAGCTTACGTCTACCCAAGGCTTGGAGCAGCGCAGCGAATAATGATGGACGGCGCGCGCGACAATTTCCTTGCCGCAACCGCTTTCGCCGCAGATGAGCACGCTGGCGTTGGTCTGGGCGGCGCGCTCGACGAAAGCCAGCAGCTCCTGCATGGCGCGGCTGGCGACAATGGCCTGCATGCCCAGAAAGCTTCGCGTATTGAGAGCCGGTACGCTCATCGCCGTTATGAGTATTGTCGGCGGGAAGGGCGGGAAGCGCCATAGTACATGGGGATAATACGGTAGGGATTTCGACTTAGATTGCCCGTAACGTTTCCGCCGCCCCTGCCGATCACCCCTATGAGGCGGGGCTTCCGACCGTCGGCGCGGCATGTCTTTTAGAGCGAAGGCGTACATATCGGTGGTCGTCGCGGTGGGCGCGGTCCTGCTGGGCGGGCAGTTGCTGTCGTGGGAGTCGCGGGACGCGCCGCGCTACCTTTGCTTTCTGGTGCTGGCGCTATTTTCGGCGCGGCTGAAAGTGAAGTTGCCGGGGATCAACGGGACGCTTTCGTTATTTTTCATTTTCATTCTGTTCGGGATTGCGCGGCTGAGCGAGAGCGAAACCATGTTGCTGGGCTGTGCCGCCGCGGTGGCGCAACGGGTGTGGGGCTACAGCTCGCGGCCGAAGCTGCACGAGCTGCTGTTCAATATAGCGAGCGCGGCGATCGCGGTGGCGGTGAGCAGCGCGGCATACCATGCCGTGTACTGGCGCGCGCGGCACGTCGACGCCGCGCTTTTGATGGCGGCGGCGACGGCGGCGTTCTTTACGATGAATACGCTTCCGGTGGCGGGCATCATTGCCATCACGGAGCGCAAGCCGGCGCGAAAAGTCTGGTACGAGTGCTATTTCTGGTCCTTTCCCTACTATCTATTGGGCGGGGCGATTGCGGGAGCGATCGCCGCGGTGGACCGCTACGTGGGGTGGCAAACCGCGCTGCTGATCGTGCCGGTGGTCTATTTGATCTACCGCTCTTATAACCTCTACCTGGGGCGGATGGAGGATGAAAGAAAGCACGCCGAAGAACTGGCCTCGCTGCACCTTCGGACGATCGAGGCGCTGGCGCTGGCGATAGAGGCCAAGGACCACACCACGCACGACCATCTGGCGCGCGTGCAGATCTACGCCGTGGAGATCGGCAAGAGCCTGGGGCTGGCGGATTTCGATCTGGAGGCGCTGCGCGCGGCGTCGCTGCTGCACGACATAGGGAAGCTGGCGGTTCCCGAGCACATCATCTCGAAACCGGGCAAGCTGACGCGCGAAGAATTCGAGAAGATGAAGATCCACCCTGTCGGTCGGGGCGGAGATTCTGGAGCGCGTTCGATTTCCCTATCCGGTGACGCCTATCGTGCGGTCGCACCATGAGAAATGGGATGGCAGCGGCTACCCGGACGGCCTGAAGGGCGAACAGATCCCGTTGGGCGCGCGGATTTTGTCGGCGGTGGATTGCCTGGACGCGCTGGCCTCCGACCGGCAATATCGCCGCGCGCTGCCGGTGGAGGAAGCGATGCGCCGGGTGAAGGCGGAAGCGGGCGCGGCGTTCGATCCGCGGGTGATCGAGATCCTGGAAGCGCGCTACGTGGAGCTGGAGCGGATGGCGGCGTCGCGGCAGTGCGCGGCGGCGAAGCTGTCGACCGATATCAAGATCGAGCGCGGGCTGGCGCCGGCGGCGGGCTTCGAAAAAACGAACGGCAAGCCGGCGGGGAGCGCGGCGGAGAAGCGCGGCGATTTTCTGACCTCGATCGCGGCGGCGCGCCAGGAGGTGCAGCAGCTCTTCGAGCTGGCGCAGGATTTGGGCAATTCGTTGAGCTTGAACGAGACGCTGTCGCTGTTGGCGATCCGGCTGCAGAAACTGGTCCCCTACGACGCCCTGGCGATCTACGTGCAACGGAACGAAATCCTGAAAGCGGAATACGTCAGCGGCGAAAATCTGCGCCTGTTTTCCGCGCTCGAAATTCCGCTGGGACAGGGGCTGTCGGGCTGGGTGGCCGATAATCGCAAGGCCATCGTGAACGGAAACCCGGCGGTGGAGAGCGGTTATCTGAACGATGAAACGAAGTTCACGACGATGCGTTCGGCGTTGGCGGTGCCGCTGGTGGGGTTGGGCGGAGGGGCCAACGTGCTCACTCTATATCAGACCGAGCGCGACGCGTTCTCGAAGGACCATCTGCGCATTCTGCTGGCGATCGCGCCGAAGGTTGCGATTTCGATCGAGAACGCTCTTAAGTACCAGCAGGCGGAAAGCTCGGCCGCGACCGACTATCTGACGGGACTGCCCAACGCGCGCTCGCTGTTTCTGCACCTGGACGGGGAACTGTCGCGCTGCCGGAGGGCCAACTCGCCTTTGGCGCTGCTGGTTTGCGACCTGGACGGGTTCAAGCAAATCAACGATCGCCATGGGCATTTGGAAGGCAACAAAGTGCTGCGCGCGCTGGGATGCAGGCTGAAGGAGGCGTGCCGCGAATACGATTATGTGGCGCGCATGGGCGGCGACGAATTTGTGCTGGTTCTGCCGGGACTGCGGGCCAGCGAGGTGGAGCAGAAAGCGCAAGCGATCGGCGCGCTCGCCGGGGGCGCCTGCCGCGATGTATTTGGCCAAGGCGCGCTGGCGTTCAGCGTGGGGCATGCATCGTATCCGGAGGATGGCGAGGACGGCGACCAATTACTCAGCGAGGCGGACCGCAGAATGTACGTGGTCAAGCATCGCGAAAAGGTGAACGCGGCGCGCTCGAGCGGCTTTGAGCTGGTGGGAGCGTGAAGCGAATGAGTACCGCGATGCGTTGGCTCAAGCAAGCCGGGAAGCAGAGCGGCCGGATCGCGGCCTTGGCGCTGGTGGGGGGGTTCCTGGCCGCCACCATGGTCAGAATGAGCCCCGGCTTTGGGACCGATGAAGACGACCTGGCGCTTTCTCTGTCGGCCGAAACTCACCAAGCCTTGCGCGCCAGACGCCTGGCGGAAAGCAACGTGGCGCGTTTTTATTTGTATTACGCGGCCGGGGTGGCGAGAGGGGATTTCGGCTTTTCGCGCTCGCTGAATCGCCCTGTCGGGGAGCTTCTGCGCGAGCGCTTGCCGGAAACGCTGCGATCGGTGGGTTGGGGCGCCGGGGGAGGATTCGCCGCGGGGCTGGCCCTGGCGCTTGCGACGGTGTTCTGGCCGACGCGAGCGGGCGACTTGGCGGCGGGGGCCGGTAGCGCCTTGTTCCTGTCCACGCCCGCGGCGGTCCTAGCGCTGCTGCTGCTATGGATGGGCGCTAACGCGCGCTGGGCGATCGCGGCGCTGGTGTTCGCGCAAGTATACCGCTATGCAAGGAATCTGCTGGCGGAGATGTCGGCGGCGCCGCACGTGCTGGCGGCGCGCGCGCGCGGGATCTCCGCGGGACGCATCCTGTGGGCGCACGTGGTGGCGCCGTGCGCTCCGCAATTGTGCGCCGTGGCGGGGGTATGCGCGACGCTGGCGTTCGGCGCGTCGATACCGGTGGAAGCCGTTTGCGACGTGCCGGGCATCGGGCAATTAGCCTGGAAAGCGGCGCTGGGCCGCGATCTGCCGCTGCTGGCGACGATCACGGTGCTGCTGGCGGCGCTGACCATGACGGTGAATGCGGCGGCCGATCTGCTGATAGCCGCGCTGGCGCACGGCGGGGAGGCGGGAGCGGCATGAGAATGCCGGCCAGGATCGCGTGGTGCTTATTGGGGGTGGTGTTCGCGGCATCGCTGCTGGCGGGGATTATCGCGCCAAACTCCTATGGGGACCAGTTCCGCGAGGCGGCGGGGGCGGCGCCGTCGGGGCGCTTTTGGCTGGGAACCGACGATCTCGGCCGGGACCGCTTCTCGCGCCTGCTGTACGGCTCGCAAGTCTCGCTTCTGCTCGCTCCGGCGGCGGCTCTTCTTTCCACTCTTCTGGCGGCCATGATCGGCGGCGCCGCGGGTTATCTGGGCGGGCGCTGGGACCGGGCTCTGACGAACGCCACGGACCTATTTGTTTCCCTTCCCTGGCTGTTTCTCCTGCTGGCGGTACGCGCTCTTCTGCCTCTGAATGTCGCGCCGCGCGCCTCCGTCGGCATCACGTTTTTGCTGCTGGGATGCCTCGGGTGGGGTCCGGCGGCGCGCATTGTGCGCGCGGCGACGAGCGAGCTTCGCGACTCGGCGTTTCTGCTGCAGGCGCGCATGTGCGGCATCGGACGCGGGAGGCTGCTGTGGCGGCATTTGGGGCCAAACCTGAAGCCGGTGCTGCTGGCGCAATTCCTGGTCTCGATTCCGGCCTTCATAATTGCGGAGGCCAATCTCGGTCTGTTGGGCCTGGGCGTCTCCGAGCCGCTGCCTTCTTGGGGCGCGATGCTGCGCGAACTGGAGAACTACTCCGAAGCGCTGCGCAATCCCTGGATGCTGGCGCCGATGGCGGTGCTGGTGACGGTGCTGGGCTGCTTTCAAATCGTGCTGCGGAGCGAGGCGCGGGCGGGATGACGACGGCGCTTCTGGAGGCGCGGATCAGCGTCGATTACGCGAGCAAGAAAGGGGCGCTCAAAGAGGCCGCTCTTGAAATCGCGCGCGGGGAGACGCTGGGGCTGATCGGGGAAAGCGGCTCGGGAAAGAGCACGCTGGCGCTTTCCATTATGCGGCTGATCGAAAGCAGGGGGCGCATCGTTTTGGACGGCCGCGATCTTTTGAAGCTGGGCAAAGCGGAAATGCGCTCGCTGCGCGGCCGCGATATCGCGATGGCGCCGCAAAGCCCCATCGCTTCGCTGAATCCGGCGCTGCGCATCGGGTCCCAAATGAGGGAGGCCTGGCGCGCGCACCGGCCGCGCGACGGCGGCTCGTGGCGCGAGCGGTCGCTGGCGGCCTTCGAGCTGGTCGCGCTAGGGGACGGCGGCGCTTTACTGGAGCGCTATCCGCGGCAGTTAAGCGTGGGACAAGCGCAGCGCGTGCTGCTGGCGATGGCGATCCTGCACCGTCCGCAGCTTCTGATCGCGGACGAGCCGACCAGCGCGCTCGACCCCATCACGGCATCGGAGGTCCTGGCATTATTCAGACGGCTCAACCAGGAGCTGAACATGGCGATCCTGTTTATCTCGCACGACCTGCTCTCAGTGGCGTCGCTGTGCGACAGAATCGCGATCCTGCGCGGCGGCGAGATAATTGAAAGCGGCGCGGCGGGGGAGATTTTTCGCCATCCCCGCCACGAATACACGCGCGCCCTGCTCGACGCCGTCCCGCGGGCGATGCCGCGACAAGAAGCGACCAGCGATCTGATTGCTTTATCGGAATTCGGACAAGCGCAGGGCACGCCGGAACTGTCGGGGGATTTGGTCGCGCGCAAGTGATCGTTGGCGGCGACTGCGCGGCAAGAAGGGCCGGCCGCGGTCACCATCCCCGAGCCGGCGACAGACGCGTCGATGGCGACCGGTTTGGGGTTAGCCCGATATTGGCCCGATCGCGGCGGCTCTGCGATAATGGTGTTTCACCCCGATGTACCGCCCCCTTCCGCTCGCGGCGGCGCTGATCGCGCTGACGCTCTCCTCGTGCAAGCATGCCGTGCCCGACAAGGTCGCCGCCACGGTGAATGGACGCCCCATCGGCTACGCCGATCTGGATAAGCAATATCAGACGAATTTCATGTCGTCCGGCGACAAGGCCGGCGAAAAGGCGGGCGAAGATCAGGCGCAGATACAAAAGATCGAGCTGCTGCGCACCATGATCGACAACGAGATCATGCTGCAGCGGGCCGAGAAGTTGGGTCTGATGGCGACCGACGCCGACGTGGACGCCAAGATCGCGGAGCTGAAAGCGCCTTATACGCAGGAGGATTTCCAACGCCAACTGGCGGCGCGGCACATGACGCTCGACGATTTGAAGACGCAGCTCAAGAAGAACCTCAGCGTGACCAAGCTGTTCAACAAGGAGATCACGTCGCACATCGCCATTACCGACAAGGACGTGGGGGAATTTTACGCGGCGAATAAATCGAGCTTCAACTTTCCGGAGCCGCAGGTCCGCATGGCGACGATCCTGGTCACTCCCAATCCGGACGCGAACGTGCGCAATCTGAAGAACGACAAGGCGCAGAACGACGACCAGGCGAAGCAGAAAATCGAGATGATCCTGGCCCGGCTGCGGCAGGGGGACGATTTCGCTTCGCTGGCGCAGAATTTCTCGGAGGACGCCAATTCGCGCGCCGAACGGGGGCGACCTCGGCTTCGTCGGCGAATCTACGTTGGAGCGCGCCAACACGGACCTGCGCAAGGCCGTCATGGCCATGGCGCCGGGGCAGATCACGCCCATCATTCACACGGCGGAAGGGTATCGCATCCTGAAGGTTTTATCGAAGGAGGCGGCGGGGCAGCGCGAATTAAACGATCCGCGGGTGCAGCAGAACATCCGCGAGATTCTGGTGAATCGCAAGGATCAGTTGTTGCGGGCCGCCTACTATGAAGTGGCGCGGAACGAGGCCAAGGTGGTCAATTATTTTGCGGCGTCGATTCTGCGGAACAAGGACCAGGGGAGGCCGTAGGCGCTGCCGGTGGGGCGGCGCGGCTTGACCGCCGCTCGCAGGCGGCGTGGGCCGACCGCTGCCCGCATGGCGCGGCTTGACCGCCGCTCGCAGGCGGCGTGGGCCGACCGCTGCTCGTATGGCGCGCGGCCCGACCGCTGCGAGTGGGGTCTGCGCGGCTAACCGCCGACCGCGGGCGACTCGTGGGACTTTGCCGGGCGAGGCCTGGGGTATAAAGCCGGAGACCGCATGAAACGAACCTATCGGGCGACTTGTGGGACTTTGCGGGCGCGAGGCCCTCAGAGGCGTATGCGGGGCGCGAACCGGCTGCTGGGCGGACTACTGCGCGGGGGCGCGCGTGACGGGCGCGGTGGCGCAGGAGGAGACCAGGCCGGAATCGAGTCCGGTCTGGAACCAGTGGTCCCGTTGCGCCGAAGTGCCGTGCGTGAACGATTCCGGCGAGACGCGGCCGGTGGCCATGCGCTGCAGACGGTCGTCGCCCACCGCCGCGGCCGCGCCCAGGGCGTCGTGCACGTCCGATTGATCGACGATGTCGCGCTGTTCGGTGGAATGGCCCCACACGCCGGCATAGCAGTCGGCCTGCAGCTCCACATCGACCGATAGGGGATTGGCCTCGCTTGGCTCCTGTTGCCGCAACCGCTGTACGCGGCCCTCGATGCCCAGGATTTTCTGGACGTGATGGCCCAGCTCGTGGGCGATCACGTAGGCTTCTGCAAAATCGCCCGAGGCGCCGAACTTGTTGCGCAGCTCGTCGAAAAAGTCGAGGTCGATATAAACCTTCTCGTCAGTGGGACAGTAGAACGGTCCCGTGGCCGATTGCGCCGTGCCGCATCCCGAAGAGGTAACGTCGCGAAAGAGCACCAACTTGGCGTGACGGTAGGGCACGCCGGTTTGCTGGGGCAGCAGCTTCTCCCAGGTGTTCTGAACGTCGTCCAGAACGAAGGAGACGAACTGTACCTGGCGATCGGGCGTTCCGGCGCTTGACAGCGAAGAGCGGGGAGCGGGCGCGGTTGAGGCGACCGGGGCGCCGGTAAAAATGCCGAGAAGATTCACGTGGAAGATCAGGCTCAGTACGATGAGAAGAATCGTGCCGCCGATGCCGAGATGGATGCCTCCGAAACCTCCGAAGCCGAATCCGCCGCCGCCACCGCCGTCTTCATCGCGCCGGTCTTCAATGTCGTTGCTGACGCCGCCAGGTGTCCACTTCATGACTTAGACGCCGTTGGCGGAGCACGTACGGTTCCAATGGCCCGGCAGGCGGGCCGCTGCGTCAGAAGGTAAATCTGCCGCCGACCTGTACGGCGCGCGGGCCGCCGGATCCGAATACTTGGCCGAAGCGCTGCGTCGGGATGCCGAACGCATAGGTCTGCGTCGCGGGGTTGGCGGCTTTGGGATCGAGGTTGAAGTTGTAGCCGCTGGGGTTGAAATAGTTCAACACGTTGAACATCTCGCCGAAGATCGAGAAGCGGAAGCGTTCCTTGATGGTGAAATATTTCGTCAGGCGGACGTCCTGGGAATCGAACATGCGGCCGAAGTCGTAGTTAGTAGGCAGCACCACGGCCGGAATGGTCTGTCCTCGCGCGTCCTTTTTACCGGCGTAGGTGGAATTAAAGTTATTGACGGCGGCGACCAGGTCGGACTTGCCGCAGCCGTAATTGAGGCAGTTGAAGCTCAGCCCCGGCAGTGGCGTCGTGGTGTTGCCGCTACCCGTGAGATCGACGTTTCCGACATACGCCATCTGCGGCCCCGCGCTCGCGATTCTGGAAATCAGCCCGATCTGGAATCCCCACGGCAGGTTCGCCGTGCCCACAAGGTTCAGAGTGTGGCGCGATCCTTGCGGCCCCCAGCTTGAATTCCAGTTGTCAAGGTCGTAAATGCCGTTGTTGCCGTGCTGATCGGCGAGGGCGTACGACGCCGTGAACTGGTAACGGCGCGCAAAGCGTTTGTCGAGCTTCACCAGCAGCGCGTTATACACATTGCGTCCACCGGGGTTCCAGAACGTGATCTCACCGTTGGAGCATTCCACGCCCGGAACGTTCGCCTGGGCCGGAGTACACTTCGGAATGACCGGCGTCTGCACGCCGTTAATGTAGCGGTTGTAGCGGTTTTCGTCGTACTCGCCGAGATTGACGTTATTGAATACGCGCCGCGCGAAATCCACGCTCAACACCATGTCCCTGGATATCTGGCGCTGTATCCCGGCATCGAAGTGAATGCCGTACATGAGCGGATAATGGAGGGGATAGAGTTGCGCGCCCGACTTGCTCACATCGATATTCGTAACGGCCAAACTATTGGGGTTCACGGGAGCGAGCGAAGCCGTGATGCCCGCGATCTCCTGGTTATAGATCTGTAAAAATTGCCCCAGGGTCAAATTCGTGAGTTGGCCGTAGGGGAGCGCCGCGCCCACCGGCACGGGAGTGCCCCCGGTGCTGAGATTTATAATGCCGGGATAAATATTCGTAAAGCCCGAATCCGGAAATTGCTGCCGTCCGTTGCCGAGCGGCCCGATAGAGGATCGCTCCTGCAAGCGCTGGTACAGGTACTCTGTATCCCAGTAAATGCCGGAACCGACGCGGACAACGGTTTTTTGATCTTTCCCCGGGCTCCAGTTAAAGCCGAGCGCGGGCGAAAAATGGCCCGGATCGTTCTGCGTCGGCTCTAAATTGCTGCCATAGAGCGGCGCCAGAAACGCGGGCTTCGGCAAATCGTGGTTGAACAGGTTGGTCTCGTATTCCCAAGCCAAGCCATAGTTCATGGTGAAGTTGGGACGGATTTTCCAGGTATCCTGCCCGTAGAAGCGGATGCGGTTATTCCATTTCGCAATATTGATGTTGTAGGGCGGCGGCTGGGAGGGGTCGCCGATGCCGACGATGGCGCCGAGGAACGGGAGGTTGAGGATGTCGTTATAGGTGTTGACCTGTTTCGGCAGCGTCGGGAAGAGCGCGCCTTGGGCGGCCCCGAGTCCCAAACCCTGGATCAATTCCGGCGGCGCGACCGTGGCGCAGAAGGGATCGCAATATCCCCAGAAGCCGGTTCCCGGAGCGAGTTCGAACTCGCCGCCGAAGCGGATGCGATGGGAACCCTTCTGCCAAGTCAGCCCATCGGTCCATTGAAATTTGCGTAGATCGCGGCCCTGCGTGGCGTTGGAGGTGTGGCCGATGGTGAGGTTGGAGCCTTGCACCGAGACCTGCGGCCCTCCGTCCTGCAGACCCAGGCAACCGGCGCCGCACTGCGACTGCGTCGGGAAGAGGTTGCGGTTGTGCCAGTACTGATAACTGAAACGGAAATCGTTCACCAGCGTGGGAGTGAAAATCGTGGTCCAGCCGAGTATGCTCTGATCGCTCCAGTTGGTGTTGACCAGCCAGTTGGAGGGCGGCTGGGCGCTGCTGCCCGAAGGCCCATAACTGGAGTTCCCATCGTGAGAGTAGCGCGCAAACAAACTGTTATTAGCATTGAGATGATAGTCGATTTTGGCGCTCAGCGTCTTGCCTTTGTAGGGGCTATCGGAAATTCCCGTAATGCTCGATAAGCTGGCAAGGTTGGGCTGTACCGTCACGGCGCTGGTCTGGTTCTGATATTCGTAGTTGAAAAAGAAGAAGAGCTTGTCCTTCACAATGGGGCCGCCGAGCCAGAACCCGGGGTTGCGCCGCACAAAGAACGGATTGAGGTTGAGGGGATTGCGCTGCAGCGCCGGATAGGCGGCCATGTTGTGGTCGCGATAGAAGAAATAAGCGCTGCCGTGAAAATCGTTGCTGCCCGAGCGCGTCACGACATTTACCGAGCCCACGGAGGTAATGCCCGTCGAGAGGTCGAAATTGACGGAGGAAAGCTGGAACTCCTGGACGACTTCCTGGGAGAAATTCATGCCCGGTCCACCGCCTTCGATACTGTCGCGGATATTTCCGCCGTCCACGTTGTAGGACGTACGCCCAGAGCTGGCGCCCATGATCGAAACCAGAAATTGCGCGTTGTATTGAGAAGTGGATCCGGTGCTGACGCTGACGCCGGGCTCGATCGAGGCGAGATTCAAAAAGCTGCGGCCGTTGAGCGGTAAGCCCTGGATCTGCTGCCGCGTGATGACGCCCTCCACCGCATTGCGGTCGTATTCCACCTGCGCGGCCGCCGCTTCCACGTTGACCACCTCGGAGGCTTGGCCTACCTCCATGTGAATGTCGGCGGTCGTGGTCGATCCGACTTGTACCGTGGCGTCGCGCACCACGGTGCGGAAGCCCTTCACCTCGGCGCGAATCTGGTAATCGCCGGGGGGCAGCGCCGGGTCGCTGTAAAATCCGTCGTTGTTGGCCTGCATGGTGCGCGCTGCGCTGGTGGCCTTGTTCGTTACGGTAACGGAGGCGCCGGGAATCACCGCTCCGGATTCGTCTGTTACGGTCCCCGCAATAATTCCCGTGGGCGCCTGGGCATGGAGGGCCAGCGAGGCGGCTCCTAACAAGACGCAAAGCAAAAGCTTTCCGGATTTAGCGTTCAACATGGCGCGTATTCCCCTGTACTCACACTTTTGGGTCAATTTTGTCGGAAGAACCACGGTTTGTCAAGAACAATCGTGTTTTGCGCGTCTTGCGGGGAGTTCGCAACCTGGAGTGGAGAGTTGAACGTTCGGAAGCGGCCGACTGGCGCCCGGAATGCATGGAAGGTGAACTGAAGGAGGTATGACCTATGTTATACAGAGCGGGAGCGTACTACTCGATTTATCGGCAAGCGAAGATGTGGATTGGCTTGTCGACGGTTGCGGCTCTGTGCCTTTCGATCGGCTGGGCGCAGGATCGCGGAGATGGGGACCGCGATCACGACCGGGACAGGATCAGGAGACTGGAGCCGGGCGCCGTGATCCCGGTACGCACCAGCGAGGGTATCGACGCGGATCGGGGGGATGGGCGCGTGTACACGGGCATCGTGGACCAGGATGTACGGAACAACGATGGGCGGGTGGCGATCCCGCGCGGTTCCAGCGTGGAACTGGTGGTGCGCGTGTCGCGCGACAACGATCTGATTCTCGATCTGGATTCGGTGACGGTGAATGGGCAGCGCTACGCGGTCAAGACGGATCCGCACCGCGTGGAAGCGCGCCGCGACGACAGTTTAGTGGGATCCATCGTGGGAGCGATTAACGGCGGCGAGGGGCGCGGGCGCGCCGTGAGGATTCCGCGGGACTCGGTGGTGACGTTTCGGTTAGAGCAACCGCTTGATATGGGCGTGGCCGATCGGGGTTCGATGCGCGATGGGCATCATTACCACGAATGGGAGCACCCGGAGCCGCAACGTTAACCGGGCATCCGGCTGGACTGGCATGGGAGGCGGCCGTGGATTTACGGCCGCTCCGGGCCCTTGGCGTAGATTTTCGGCGCTCGGAGCTTTGCGGCTCCGCCGGGGCATTGTGATAGGCTAATGCTCCATGAGATCGTTCCGGTTAAGCATTCTATCCCTGCTGGCGCTTTCGGCGCAGGCCCAGATTTTTACGCTGACGCGCGACCAGATGGTGGAGTATACCGCCCAGAATCCCTATGACCGTTTTGCCGATGGGCGGCCGAAGGTTCCCGACGAACTGCTTGAGAAGGCGAAGGGGCTGTCGATCGAGGAGGTCTGGTCCGTGCTCGGCGAACAGAAGGGCTACGGGCAGCAATACGCGGGAGAAAATTGGAAGATCATGCACCCGGAGCTGAAACTGGTGGGCCGCGCCGTCACGCTGCAGTTCATGCCGGAACGGGCGGACTTGGCGGGGCCGTCGAATCCCAATACCGGCAGCTCCGGTCCCCATATTGCGCAACACCAGCGCTTTATCGATTCATTGCAGCCCGGCGACGTACCGGTAGTGGATCTTTACGGCACGATCGCGGGAGGCACCATCGTGGGCGACAATCTCGCGACCGCCATCTGGAACGCAACCAAAACCGGACTGGTGGTGGATGGGGCGATCCGCGACGCCGAAGGCATTTTTCCGATCGGCATGCCGGTGTACTATCGCGGCGTGCATCCGACGCCCATCAATTACGATCGCGTGATGGTGACGGGCGTCAACGTGCCGGTGAAGATCGGCGATGCCACGGTGATGCCGGGCGATGTCGTGTTTGGGGACCGCGGAGGGCTGTATTTCATTCCGCCGCAGTTCTTAAAGCAGATCCTGGATCGCGCCGAGCGGACTCATATCCACGATGAATGGACCAAGATGAAGTTCGATACGGGAAAATACAAATCCAGCGACATCTATCCCAGCCCGCACGATCCGGCTCTGAAGAAGGAATACGAAGATTACGTGAAGCAGCGCCTGGGCAAATAGTTCCGGGCGCGGGTCAACTCCACAGACGGTCGTTGGCGCGGATGTTGTTCCACTCCGGCGTGGGCTCGAAATAGCCGGGCTCGAGCAGGTGTTGTTTCATGACCTCGTCGTTAAGGGTGACGCCGAGTCCGGGCTTTTCGGGAACCGTAATGAAGCCCTGCTGAATGATGGGCTTTTCGACGCCCTCGACGAGGTCGCTCCACCAGGGGACGTCGACGGCGTGGTTCTCGAGCACCAGAAAATTTTCCGTTGCGGCGGCGCAGTGCACGTTCGCCATGCAGGAGACGGGGGACCCGGCGAAATGCATGGCCATGGGAACGCCGTATTCCTGAATGGCATCGCCGATCTTCTTGGTCTCGAGAATTCCGCCGGCGGTGGCGAGGTCGGGGTGCAGAATATCGGTGGCGTGATTGCTTGCGAGCTTGATGAAGCCTTCCTTGAGATAAATGTCCTCGCCGGTGTTGAGCGGAACGTTGATGGCGAGCTTGATTTCCTTGAGCAGGTCGGTGTACTGCCAGGGGATCATGTCTTCGAGCCAGGCGGGGTTGTAGCGTTCGAGGGCGTGCGCCAGCCGGATGCACGAATTGACGCCGATGTGGCCGAAGTGATCGCAGGATAGGGGGACTTCCCAGCCGACGTACTCGCGGACCGTGGCCATGAAGTTGGCCATCAGCTCGCAGCCTTTGGGGGTCAGCTCGATGCCGGTGAACATGTGCTCCACTCTGCCGCCGCCGCCGAGGGAGACGCCTTCGGGCCGCGTAACGGCGCCCGGAACGTTTTTCAAAAGGTCGATGCCGAGATCCATCTTGAGCCAGGTAAAGCCCTGTTCCTTGCGCTTCTTCAGGCGCTCGCCATAGATCTTGGGGTCGTCCGATTCGGTGGTGTCGGCGTAGCAGCGGATCTTGTCGCGGAACTTTCCTCCGAGCATTTGGTAGACGGGCACGTTGTAGGCTTTGCCGGCCAGATCCCACATCGCCATCTCGATGGCGCAGACTCCGCCGGCCTGGCGCGCATCGCCGCCAAACTGTTTGATTTTGCGGAAGACTTTATCGATATTACAGGGATTCTCGCCCAGGATACGGCTCTTCAGCTCCAGCGCATACACTTTGTTGGCGCCGTCGCGCACTTCGCCGAGGCCGTAGATGCCCTGGTTGGTATCGATGC
This sequence comes from Bryobacterales bacterium, assembly GCA_963795935.1. Classification (GTDB taxonomy): domain Bacteria; phylum Acidobacteriota; class Terriglobia; order Bryobacterales; family Bryobacteraceae; genus JAICMB01. The sequence continues at coordinate 395,960 of CAWCJO010000002.1, forward strand.
GGATAATGGGATCGGTCATGGGCGCGCGGGTGATGGTGGCGACGCGGAGGTCGGTGATCTTCAGGTCGGAGGGCTTGGAGTTGGTGTTGACGTTCTGGGCGTAGGCTTGGATGGTCTCGTCGGCCCAGAAGCCGGCGCCGACGACGCCGGCCAGTCCTTTCAAAAACGCGCGGCGGCGCGAGGCCGGGAAACGCGTGGTCATAGCAGTCATTTTAGATTCTCCTTGCAAACGGACGATTATACTGCAAACGCGCCATAGCCGAAACGGGCCGCGCGGAGGCCTTTTGGCGGCGCGGCGGCGGCGTCAATTCTTCCCTTATTTTCATCGCGCGCGGGCATTCCGGAAAAACCAGGCTTGACAAATTCTAATTAACTGAAATAATGGCTTCGTGTCCGCATTCGCCCGGTCGAGCTTCGATCCGCCCCGGCCTACCCGGGAGCAATTGCAGCACCTGCTGGCGATTGCGTTCGGCCAAGCGGCGGTCGAGGAAGAGCCGCGCCCGCTGAGCGCCTATGAGCCGTTGGCTTGGCTGCTGCGCGACGATGTGGGAAATCAGGCGCTGCGCCGCACGCGCCGGTCGCTGTACCGCAAGCTGGTGAGCGATCTGGCCCGCGAATTCGACCGGATTTACGGTGAGAGACTGGCCTCGTCCAACGGTCCGTGGGAATTTCCCGATATCTATATGGCCAGCGAGCAGGCCCGCAAATATGTCGCCGCGATGCGCCGGTGCGCTTGGCAACACGCTTTGCGGCTGCCTTCCGCGGGCGCGGCATCGACTCATGTGTATCGCGATCTGATCGATCTGCTGTCGGTCGCGTAACTTCTGTCCGCTTGCCGGCCGCGAGCGGCTCTTTTGAAAAAATTCCGCCGGGGCGGGAGTGCGCGCGAGGGTTATCCCAGCGGTCCGTTCGAGTATCGCTGCGCGGCTTGCCGCAGGGCCTTCTCGCGCTGCTCGTTCTTTATAATATCGACTTGCGTCATGGTTTTGCCCGGCGGGAGCGTTTCGCCCGCGCGCGTCAACAGCGCCGACCACAGGAGGAAGAGAACGGTCGAGCCGCCTAGAAATACCAAATTGCTGAGGTCTGTTGCCCGTCCACCGGCGGCGATGTTTATCCATAACGTTACGGCGGTTTGCAATGCGAGATAAGAGGCGAATAAGCGGCTATGGACGATCAGATTCCTGCGGAACGGCACGCGGATGCGCGACACGAAGACCGCGACCAGGATCAGGTACACGGCCAGCGTGGACGTGGTGATACGGTCGAGCGCGATAAAGAAGGGCAGCCAGCTTCCCGTGGACCAGGTCCAATGCGGACCCGCCGCTTCGAGAACCGACGACACCAGAACTACGGCGAGCGCAAAGTGCAGCAAGCGCCGTAATTTCTGGCGTCCGAAACTTCCAAATCCATGATAATGGTCCGGTATTTTTCCGACAATTTCCCCCGTCGCCAGGGCCAACAGCGCGAGGAGAACCGGCTCAGCGATCATCCAGGCCAACGCATATGTGTGCGTTTCGACCGACCTGCTGAGCGTCCTAAGGGCAACGCCGCTCAAGGCGTCGATTCCGAGAAAGCACGCGAAAAACGGGTACTTGAATGCTACGCCGCGGAGCACAAACGCGCCGCAGGCCACGGCCTCGGCCGTGATCGATAGATACCAAAAGATCTGCTCGACGTTCATAGCCCACGCACCGCAACGGGCCGTAGGCTTATTGTCTCAATATCAAGAACCGTGACGCAACAGGTTACTTTGCCGAACCGGAGCTGCATGGCCAGCAGGTAGGAAATGGATTGCTCGCCAATCCGATCACAGGGGCCGCGGCCGTCAACAAAGTCACTACGAGTACAATTCGTCTTACAAGGGTCATTTGAGCCATATCTCCTGATAAGTGTCCGGGAATACACCCGGCACGACCAGTTTATGCCAATTTTGCCGCGACGCAAGGGGGGGTTTTTGCGAGGAACATGGGAAAAGGGAGCGCTTTCGGACGCGCGGGCTTACTCGGTAAACGGCTTCCAGTCGTCGGCCGGCGAGGGCGGCTCGGCGCGGCCGCCGAGATAGCGGGCCAGGAATTCCTCGCTGGCGGCCCAGAAGCGCATGCTGTTCTCGGGGCGCGGCGAAGCCGTGACCTTCGTCGGGGAAGACGATATACTCGACGGCTTTACCGTTGGCGCGCATGGCCTGGACGATCTGATCGCTTTCCTGTTTCTTCACGCGCGGGTCGTTGGCGCCTTGCCCGATCAGCAAGGGCGCCTCGATGCGGCCGGCCTGAAACAGAGGCGAGCGCGATTTCAGGAAGTCTTCTTCGGTGTCGATGTTGCCGACGCGTTTGTCGAACATGGCCCGCATGGGCGCCCAGTAAGGCGGAATGGAGCGCAACAAAGTCAGTAGGCTGGAGGGCCCGACGATGTCGACGCCGCAGGAGAATTCGCGGGGCGTGAAGGTCAGCGCGGCCAGCACGGCATAGCCGCCGTAGCTCCCGCCCATGATGCACACGCGCGCGGGGTCCGCGAAGCCTTTGTGAATGGCCCAATTCTTGGCATCGAGGAGGTCCTGGTGCATTTTCGCGCCCCACTCGCGGTCGCCGGCGTTTAAATGGGCTTTGCCATAGCCGGTCGAGCCGCGGTAATTCACCTGTAATACGGCGTAGCCGCGATTGGCCAGCATCTGCACCAGCGGATTGTAGCCCCAGGTATCGCGCACCCAGGGACCCCCGTGCACCAGCAGCACCAGCGGCGCAGGCAGGGCGACGCCGGGCGGCAGGGATAAATAGCCGGGCAGCGTCAGGCCGTCGCTCGCGGGTAAATCCACGGGGTCCATTTTGGCCAGCTTGTAATGAGCGAGCTCCGGGTGCTGGGCGAAGAGGAACTCCGCGCGGCGCTCCTCGCGGCGGTAGACGTAGTAAGCGGGCGAGGCGTCATCGGAAAGATAGGCCACGATCCAGACGCGGTCGTCGAGATCGCGGCTGACGATTTGAAACTCTCCGTCCGCAATGCGGGCGAGGGCCTCGAAATCGGGTCGAATCGCTTCGTCCAGGATGAGCCATTCGGTTTTGGCGCGCACGAAGCTGACGGCCTGGAGCTGGTGCGTGCGGGGATGCTCCATGGCGCCGCCGACGTCGAAGCGGGGATCTTCGGCGATCACCTTGGAATCGCCGCTGGCGATATCGACTTCGAGCAACCTCGAGGTATTGGCGTCCACGCTTGAAATCAGCCACAAGCAGCCATTGCCGGGCGAAAATCCCGCGACTCCCCCGGAGGCGTCCTCCGGCCCCCAACGCTGGAACGGCCGCCACGGCGCTTGAACGTTGGAACGGATGCGGATCTCGTGCCATCCTCCGGGCAGCATCGCTTCGGCCGCGCGCACCTGAAGATCGTTGTCCGCCGTCCAGCCGGCGATGTCGCCGGGGTTCTCCGTATCCAGCTCCATTTCGCCATTCGCGAAATGGAAGCGGTAGACGTCGAACAGCTCCGCATTGCGGCGGTTGAGTCCGAGCAGCATGACATCGGGCCTCTGCTTGTCGACGGCGACAATCTGCGCGCGCACACCCTCGAACGGCGTGAGGTCCTTGGTTGCGCGGGTTGCGATGTCGGTTTGGTAGAGGTGGAAGTCCTCATTGCCGCCCACATCCTGGACGTATAAGATATGTTCGCTGTCGGGCTGCCAAAAATAGCTGCGGATTCCGCGCAACCGGTCACTGGTGACGACGCGGTCGTCGTGCGCGGCCGAGCGTTTTGACCCAGACGTTCAGCACGCCTTCATCGGGCGCCAGATAGGACAGCGTTTTGCCGTCGGGAGAAACGCGTGGGGCGGCCTTTTCCGGATTGCCGAACAGCACACGGCGAGGAATCAGAGGCACGTTCGTCAAGGTTTATCATCGTACCATGGCCGTTGAATCCCGCTCCGCGCCGGTGGATGCGCGCCCGCCTCTACGATGCCGATTTCCACCAATGGTGCATGACAATGGCGGAGCTGCTGCGCCGCGGCCGCTTCGACGAAGTCGATATCGAGCACGTCGTGGAGGAGATTGAGGACTTGGGGAAAAGCCAATCGCACGAAATCGAGAGCAGGGCCAGAGTGATTGTCGTGCATCTCTTGAAACTTCGCTACCAGGAGCAAAAGAAAACGCGATCCTGGGAAAAAACGATTGGCACACAAAGAATCGAGATCGACGTGGTTCTCGGGCATAACCCCAGCCTCCGTCGCACGGCTGAGACAAATCCCCACGCAGGTGTACAAGGTCGCGGCCAAAACCGCCGCGCTCGAGACGGGACTTTCCCGCGATGCCTTTCCGGCCGAGTGCCCCTTCACGCCCCAGGAGATCTTTGGCGAGGAGCTGTTAGCGGCTGAATAATTGCCCGTGGCTTTCGAGGCGAGCGATCAGTCGATGCGTTTGCCGTTGAGCCAGCGGTGGCCGTACATGTCGAGCCATTCGCCGTCGGGCTCGCCGGCGCGGGGGTCGGAGCCGAGGCGAAGGATGTTGCCATCGAGGTCTTCGACCTGCATTTCGAGCGCCCAGGAGTAGTTCGTGGGGGGATGGCGGATCTTTGCTCCCGAGGTCTTGTACTCCTCATAGAGGGCATCGACGTCCTTGCCATCGATCCAGACCCAGGAGCCGGGGTTTCCCTGATCGCCCTGGCAGAGAAAAAGGCCGCAGCGGCCGCGGGAGACGGAGACGAAATCGCCGGTCTCGAAGTCGACTTTGAACCCGAGTGCATGGACGTAGTAGTCGCGGCTGGCGGCGACGTCGCACACGCGGAGTACGGGATTGAGTCCCCCGAAGGGGAGCGGGGCAGGCGTGGGATGGGGCATAGGGTGGCCGGAGCGGTCCTTGCCGCGCTTCTGTTGCGGCGCAGCGATTTCAGCATAACGCCTCAGGGCCGCCGCTGTACAGACTCCAGCAACATAACGGAGCGAGCCAGGTGGATCTGGGCGCATCGCCCGGCGATGTACAATCGAGCGGAGCAAAATTCCCGGGGCTCTCGATGAATACAACGGACCGTGGCCGCTGGTTGACGCGCAATGTCTTCGCGATCGGTATGCTCAGCCTGTTTTCGGATATGGGCCACGAGCTGACGACGGCGGCGCTTCCCCTGTTTCTGACCACGATCGGCGGCGGCGCGGCGGCGCTGGGGATCATCGAAGGAGTTTCCGATGCGGCTTCGAGCGTGTTGAAACTGACGATGTCGTACTATTCGGATCGCGTGGGAAGGCGCAAGCCGATCCTGGCGGCGGGGTATTTTGTTACCGCCATCATGGGCGCCATGGGGCTCGCGACGGCCTGGTGGCAGGTGCTGGCGATCCGCTCGGTGGCCTGGATGGGACGAGGCGCGCGGGGGCCGGTTCGAGACGCCCTGCTTTCTGAAAGCGTACCGCCGGAAGCCCACGGCCGGGCGTTTGGATTCGAGGGCGCGATGGATACGCTGGGCGCGATTGCGGGACCCGCGATTGCGCTGTCGCTGGTCGGCGTCATCGCGCTCGGGCATATTTTCCTGATCGCATTTATTCCCGGCGCGATCACGGTCTGGATTGCGCTGTTTGTCATCGAGGACAAAGCGAGAGAGCCGCGGCCGCATTTGCGTATGCTGGCATCGCTGCGCGATTTGTCCCCCGTGTTCCGGCGTTACCTGGGGGCCGTTGCAGTTTTTGGAATGGGCAATTTCGCGCATACTCTGTTGGTCTTGCGCGCGGTGTCCTTATTGACGCCTCGTTATGGGGCGGTTACAGCGGGACGATATGGGATCGGGCTCTATATCCTTCACAACGTTTTGTATGCCGGCGTCTCCTATCCGGCGGGAGCGCTCGGAGATCGCGCCGATAAGAAAATCCTGCTTGCGGCCGGATACGCCATGTTTGGTTTGATGTGCCTGCTCTTCATGACGAATCCGACCAGTATTGCGATGCTGGCGCTTCTGTTCGTTTTGGCGGGAGTGTACATCGGCATCGTGGACGCCATGCAGCGCGCCCTCGCGGCGGACCTGTTGCCCGGCGCCGCGCGCGGCATCGGTTATGGAGCGCTCGCGACCGCGAACTCGTTCGGCGATCTGGTTTCGAGCATCGTCGTAGGGCAATTATGGTCCCACGTATCGATCGCCGCGGGATTCGGTTACGGCGCGGCGCTGACGCTGGCCGGAGCGCTGTTTCTGTTTCTCGTTCCTACCAGCGCGGGGAACCGCGCGGCGAGGGCGACTTGAAGCCGATCCGGCTGCTACGATTTGCCGCTAATAACTACGGACTGCGGCGCTCTTGCGAGGGAGTGAAACCCGGAAGAGGCAAATCCGGCATTGCGGAACATTTTTTCGTATTCCGCGAACGTGTAGGCATCGCCGGATACCGTCGTCCCCAACATGATCATCGCGAATCCCGCCGCGGCCGGCGGCGAGACGCGGTCGTCGTTGGGAATAAAATCGAGCGTGACGCAGCGGCCGGCGGGAGCGAGAGCGGCCAGGATTTTCCGCATCAGATTTTCGCAAGCCGGCGGATCGAAATGATGGAAAAAATTCGTGACGAGAGCCAGGTCGTAAGGACCTCCAAATTCAACTTCGAATGCATCGCCTGGGATGGTGGAGTGCCGGTCCGCCACGTCGAACTTCTTCGCGTTCTCCGTCGCCACGGCAAGCACATTGGGCCAGTCCAGGGCCGTGATGCGCGCCTTCGGATTTCGTTTGGCGACCGCGATCCCGAACAGCCCGTGTCCCGCCGCGATGTCCAAGACCCTTATGCCGCCCTCGCCGGCGGCGAGTTCCGCGACTTCCAGCGCGGTTGGGTAAATCATGGGGGCCATCTGCTTCGCAAAATCCACCCAGATGGGGTTGTCACGGCTGACGGTTCCTTGTTCGGGAAGCGTCGTTCTTCCGGCGCGAACAACCTGGGCGAGGTCCCCGAAGGGAGCGATGAGGCGCGGGTCCAGCAGAAAATTCGCCGCGCTGCCGAGATATGCGGGCGAATTGCGGTCAAGGAACATGGCGGCGTCGACGCCCAGGGAATATCGCTCGCGGTCTTTAACAAGAAAACCGTGGATCACGAGGTAATCGCAAAGAATGCGGATGCCGCGGTCCGATGCGCCGACCGCTTGGGCGATGGCGCCGCTGGTGAGGTTGCCGCGGCCGATCCCGGTGAATAGGTCGAGCTCAATCGCGGCTTTCAGCGCGGCGGACTTTTGATATGCGTTGATGGCATCGAAGACGATTGCGGGATTGGGTTGCGGGCCGCCCTGGGGAGCAGTGCTCATATATGTACATGCTACACGGAACAGATTTTGCGCGCAGTCGAGACTTAGTGGAGGCTGCACGCCGGCGAAGGAAAGCGCGTCTAATGACGGAGAGTTTTTTTGTTCCTCGTTCCTGCCCCAAAACCGCTCTCGCGAGTTAACGATTCCATAGGACTGCGATGGATTTCGGGTTGACTGAATTCAGTTTAGATGCTAACATCCCTGCTCGTTCAGGAGCAGTTATGACCAGACGTTTTCGGCAATTTGCCGCTGCATTACCTACACTCTGCATATTCACGACGCTGCTTTACGCGCAGCGGGATCGGATCAGCGAGCCAATCGAGTTGAGTCGCGTCATCACTCTTGCCGGACACGCGCACCCGAAGGCGAATGCGCGCAACGATCGCGGACCGGTGAAGGCGTCGTTCGCTATGCCCGGCATCATCTTGCACTTCAAGCCGTCGCAGGGGCAACAGGAGGCGCTCGATCAACTGCTCCAGGATTTGCAGAATCCGGCGTCGCCGAATTATCATGCCTGGCTGACGCCGGAGCGATTTGCGGACCGCTTTGGAATGAGTGCGAACGACATGGGGAAGGTCTCCTCCTGGCTCAAAGCGGAAGGATTCACGATCGGACACGCCGCTCGCGGGCGTTCGTGGATTGTGTTCAGCGGTACGGCCGAGCAGGTCCGGCGCGCCTTCCACACCGATATCCGGCATTATGCGGCCGATGGAGAGATTCATTATGCGAATTCCGCCGATCCGGCCATCCCCGCCGCGCTCAAGGACGTCGTCAGCGGAATCGAGAACCTGAACGATTTCATTCCGGTTGCGAATCCGCCATTCAAGGCGCTACCCGACATGACATTCGCTTCCGGCGCTCACTTGCTCGCGCCCGACGATCTGGCCACTATCTACGATATGACGCCACTTTATAAAGCGGGAATCGACGGCACGGGGCAAAGCATGGCGATCGTAGGCCAGAGCAGCATCGAGATGTCAGACATCCAAGCTTTTCGCTCGAAATTCAATCTGCCGAGTCAAACGCCGCAGGTCATACTGGTTCCGGATCTACCGGACCCGGGGACGACGGCAGGTCTCGGCGAAGCAGACCTGGACCTGGAATGGTCGGGGGCGGTGGCCCGCAACGCAACGCAGATCTATGTCTATTCGAGCAACGGTTTCAATGCGATCCAGTATGTAATCGATCAAAACCTGGCGCCCGTGGTCAGCTCCAGTATCAGCAATTGCGAGGGACTTTACGATCTTTCCTTCTACCGGAGCTTAGCGCAACAGGCCAACGCGCAAGGAATTACCTGGATCAACTCGGCAGGGGACGCAGGCGCCGCAGCGTGCGATCCCAACGGCGCAACGGTGGCGCAGAATGGGGCGCGAGTACGCTTCCCGGCGAGTATTCCGGAGGTGACGGGGGTCGGCGGCACGGAATTTAACGACGCAGGCGGGAGTTATTGGAAAAGCACGAACGACGCCAATGGCGCTTCGGCGGTCTCTTACATCCCCGAAATGGCTTGGAACGAGGTGTCCACTTTGCACGCGCTGTGGGCGGGAGGCGGCGGAGCCAGCGGTTACTATCCCAAGCCGGCGTGGCAGACGGGTCCGGGCGTACCGAACGGTGAATACCGGGATGTCCCGGACGTTTCTCTCGCGGCGGCGTCTCAAGTTGGATATTACGCGATAAGCGACACTGTCGCGAAGTACTATTACGGAACGTCCGGTGCGGCTCCGTCTTTTGCGGGCATGGTTGTCCTTGCCAATCAATACCTCGTTTCCAGCGGCGCTCAGGCTCAACCCGGATTAGGCAATATCAATCCCGCGCTTTATCAAATGGCCCAGGCCAACGCCGCGGTGTTTCACGACATCACCGCGGGATCGAATATCGTTCCGTGCGCCGCGGGCTCGCCGGATTGCCCCAACGGTTCGTTGGGATATAACGCCGGCCCGGGATACGATCAAGCGACCGGGCTCGGCTCCCCCGACGCATACAATTTGGTCCACAACTGGATCGCTCAGCCGCCGGCGAATTCCCTGGTCGAGGTTTCTTTCGACAAGAATCCGGTTTATCAACAAGCGCCCGATTCGAACGGCTTCCAGTGGACAATAACGGTTACGCTCAGCGAAGAAGCCGGGGTGAGCACGACGGTGACCGGGATGAGCATCAACGGAACGGCCGAAGATATTTCCGAATTTTTTAAGAATTCCGCGATCGGGGCGAAGCAATCTATTTCGACCGGCATCGGATTTCGAACGCTGAACGCGCCGATCACGGAGGAGTTCGCGTTCAGCGGAATAGACGCGAGCGGGAACACCTGGTCGCGGCAGGTCTCTATTCCGTTCCTAGGTTTGCCGCAACAGCCTGCGATCGCGGGGTTGGCGAACGCGGCTTCGTTTCAGCAGGCCTATGCGCCGGGCATGATCCTCAGCGTGTTCGGCGCGCAACTGGCGCCTGCGACGCAGTTGGGGGCGGCCTTACCGTTGTTGATCTTCATGGGAGGATTTCAGGCGAAGGTGAACGGCGTGCTTGCGCCTCTCTATTACGTATCGCCGGGACAGGTAAATATTCAGATTCCATACGAGACTCAAACCGGGATGGCGAAGCTTACGATTTACAACTTTAGCGGCTTGCAAACGGCGGCGTATTCGTTCCAGGTGGCGGCGTCGGCGCCCGGCATTTTCCGGGACGCAAACGGGGCGGCGGTCCCGTTCGCGAGCGGCTCGCGGGGGCAGACCTACACGTTATTCATTACCGGGGAGGGGCAGGTTTCGCCATCGCTCGCGGACGGAACGGCGCCCGCTGTTTCGACGCCGCTTGCGCTTCTCCCAAGGCCCGTACTTCCGGTCGGCGTGACGGTGGGCGGCGTAGCCGCGCAGACAACATTCGTGGGTATACCGTACGGTCTGGCGGGAGTGGCGCAAATCAACTTCACGGTGCCCCAGAGCGCGCCGCTCGGCTTGCAGCAAGTAGTCGTTACGGTGGGAACTACATCGAGCCCGCCGGCGAATTTCACGGTCACACAGTAGAGCTGTAGCCGGGAACTTTGCGGGATGCCGTGGTGTCTAACGGTTCGTGAGCGCAGTTTAAGGTTAGAATTCGAGTAGGCAAACCGTGGCGGACTCAACCGTTGGGCTTACTTTCGAGACGTATTGCGGGCTTGGCTCCCCATCGGGAAGCGAAGAGGGTCTTGTGCTGGGACTGCGGCAGGGCTGCGAGGATGCCTACGAGGCCTTGATTGTGCGTTATCAACAGCCCGTTTACAGCCTGGTTTCGCGCCTTCTGAACGATCCGGCGGACGCGCCGGACGTGGTGCAGGAGGTGTTCCTGAAGATCTTCCGCAACATCGGCCATTTTCGGGGCGGCAGCAGCCTGAAGACTTGGGTGTATCGCATTGCGGTGAACGAGGCGCACAATCAGCAGCGGTGGTTCACGCGGCACCAGCGGCCGGAAATCGGTTTTACCGTTCGGGAAGACGCGTTCGGACCGCACGAGGAGAATGTTGCCGATCCGGGGCGAAGCCCGTTCGAACTGGCGTCGAACCGGGAAACCTGCGCTCTGGTCGAAAATGCGCTGGCGACGCTGAATCCAAAGTTTCGCGCCGCGGTAATTTTGCGGGACATGGAGGATCTCAGTTACGAGGAGATCGCGACGGTCCTGAACGTCTCGTTAGGAACGGTGAAATCAAGGATTTTGCGGGGCCGGGAGGCGCTCCGCAACAAGCTCGAAGGCCGTCTCGAACCGCAGGCGGCGTTCTCCTGGTCGCCCCAGACGGCCGATTAGGATGTTGGTGAAACTATGAAGTGTTCGATCGCAAAGCGTAACATCATGGCCTACGTCGACGGCGTTGTCCGGGACGAGGAGCGGCGCGCAATGGCGCTGCATCTGCGGGCGTGCCGTAGTTGCGCCGACGCTTGCGAACGACACGCGCGGGTGCGAAACGCGGTTCGCCTGCTGCCGCAAGCGGCGATTCCAGGCGACCTCAGTTTGCGCCTTCGCATGACGGCGTCGCGGGAGCGCAACATCCGCATCGGCCTGGGTCCCAGCTCGTGGCAGCGCTTCACTTCGCGGTTGAACGAATTTCTGCGCCCCTTGGCGGTTCCGCTGGCTGGGGGCATCTGCGCGGCGCTGCTGCTGTTCGCATCGCTGGTTCCGACGCTTGCGCAGGCGCGTATCGTTTATGCCCACGACGTGCCGTGCACTCTGTTCACGCAGCCTACGCTCGAGAACATCGGTCCGATCGGGTTCGCGGCCGCCGACGCGGTGGTGGATCTGCGGATCGACGAACAGGGGCGCTTGGTGAATTATTCCATCGTGGAATCGGCGGGCCATGTGGACGCCATCCACCGCAGCATCGAGAACAGCCTGTTATTCACGCGATTTTCGCCGGCGCATCTGGCCCCCAATTCCTGCCCGGATTGCGCGGTGGCCATCTCGGGGACGATGCGCATGGTGTTCCGCAGCAGCCACATCGAAGTAAAGGGATAGCGCCCGCTTCCGGTGGGGCGCCGTCTCGGCCAACACTTTCTGGTTCGCCAATCGGTACTCGAGCGCATCGCGCGCGCGGCGTGCCCGGAGGGGAAATGCGGCGTCGTGGTCGAGATCGGTCCGGGGCGCGGGGCGCTGACGGCGCACCTGCTCCCGCTCGCGGCGCGGCTGATCGCGATCGAAATCGATCCCGTGCTGACGCAGTATTTGCGCGCGAAATTCCGCGGCGAGAGAAATCTGGAAATCGTCGAAGGCGATATTCTGAGGATCGACCTTTCGGCGTGGGGCGCGGTAACGGTGGCCGGCAATCTTCCGTATTACATCGCTTCGCCGATTATCGAGAAAGTCCTTTCGCTGGGCGATGGTCTCGCGCGCGGGGTTTTTCTGGTGCAAAAGGAAGTGGCCGAACGGTTGACGGCCGCGCCGGGCAGCCGCGATTACGGTTATCTGAGCGTGCAAACGCAACTGTCGTCGCAGACGGAAATGCTGTTCACGGTGGCGGCGGCGGCGTTCCGGCCCGTGCCGAAGGTGGACTCGGCAGTGGTCCGATTGACGCCGCGGGCGCAGCCGTTGGCAGATCCCAAAGCGTTTTTGACATTTGCGAGCGCGGCGTTTCGCCACAAACGCAAGACGTTGCGCAATAATCTGCTGACGCTGTATGGGAAGGAGGCGCTGGATGCGATTCCGGAAATGAAGCGGCGCGGCGAGCAGCTCTCGATCGCGGAGATGATTGCGCTATGGAGGCGGCTGGGGGGCTGAGCCGCCATGGCCCCCAAACTCGGCGAGAGCGCGGAGGATCTCCTCGCCGTAACGCTGCGCTTTTCGCTCGCCGATGCCGGACACGCGCAACAGGTCATGGTACGTGGCGGGCTTTTTGCGGCACAGGTCCTGGAGCGAGGAGTCGTGCAGAATGATGTAGGCGGGCATGTTTTCGCGCCGCGCGGCCTCGGCGCGCCATTTGCGCAGGAACGCAAACAGATCGGCGGTGGCCGGAGCGGTTGAGGGAAGCGCCGTTGACGCGGGCGCCGCGCCGCGAATAGGAACTTGCGGCATTTCAGGCGGTTTGGCCGCAAGCCAGGCCAATTCTTCCGCGCACACGTCGCACATCCCGCAGCCGTCCCACTTGGGGGTTTCGCCGAAATGCAGACAGATCTGGCGATGGCGGCACGTGCGCGATTCCACGAAGGCGCGTATGGTGCGATAGCGCTCCCAGGCGCGATCCTTCTCGGCGCCATCGGCTATCGGCAAGATGAAATGCGCCAGCAGACCGGCATCCTTCTTCTGCCACAGCAGGAGGCAGTCGGCGGGTAATCCATCGCGGCCGGCGCGGCCCGCCTCCTGGTAATACTGCTCCAGCGATTTCGGCAGCGCGAGATGGACGACTGCGCGGACAGCGGGCTTATTGATTCCGAGGCCGAAGGCGAGGGTGCCGACGAGGACGCGGACTTCGTCCGACATCCAAGACTCCTGGCCGCGGCGGCGCGCAGAGGCGTCCATTTTCCCGTGATAGCCGATAGCGGGAATGCCTTGATTGGAGAGCCATGCGGCAGTGTCCTCGACGCGCTGAATCGTCGGCGCGTAGACGATGACGCTTTCGCCCTCATGGGCGCGCAATGCCGAGAGCAGCAGAAGCGGCTGCGTTTTCTTGTCCGTCTGTCTCACGATGTAGCGCAGGTTGGAGCGATGGAAGCTGGAGATGTACTTGTCCGGATCGCGCAGAGCGAGTTGGGAGATAATGTCCTGCCGCACGCGCCGCGTCGCGCTGGCCGTGAAGGCGGCGATGGGAGTGTCCGGAAAAGCCTGACGCAGCAGCCGCAACTGGCGATATTCGGGCCGGAACTCGTGGCCCCACTCGGAAATGCAGTGTGCCTCGTCGATGGCGAAGAAGCCTAGCGGGACATCGCGCAGCCAATCGACGGTGTCCTCGCGAAGCAACCGCTCCGGAGAGAGATACAGTAAACGGCACGCGCCGGCGCGAGCTTGGCGGATGATTTCAGACTGATCGGAGAGCGCCAGCGAGCTGTTCAGGAATGCGGCCGGGATGCCCATATCGGCCAACTGCGCGGCTTGGTCGGCCATGAGCGCGATGAGCGGAGAGACGACGATGGCGGTCGAGCCGGCGACCACGGCGGGCATTTGGTAGCAGAGCGATTTTCCACCGCCGGTCGGCATGACGACGGCGACATCGCGCCCGGCGAGCAGGCTGCGTATGACGGCCTCCTGTTTCGGCCGGAACTGGTCGTAGCCCCAGTAGCGCCGCAGGATGGCATGCAAATCGACTGCCGGATTCAAACCTCAAGGTTAGCGCGGGGGATTCGCCTGTGACTCATTGCCGAATTTTGTACGGTCCCAGGAACTTCGGGCCATTGAAGTGAATCATGTGGCCGGGAACTTCGGCAATCCAGACTTCGGTTTCCCAAGCAATGTCGCCGGCGTATTTTCGAAACGCCTTCATATCTAGAAATGCCGTCACATAGATGCGTTCCGCCGGACAATCCGTGAGCATTGCCTCGATCTCGCGGTGTCGCTTCGGAGATACCGGCCCGTGCGATGTGACGGCCTCGATCAGAAAAACCCAGTTGCGTTCCGACCAGTAGAGAATTACGTCGGGTAGCTTGCCCTGTGCCGTAGCCGGAATGTTTAGCCTGGATAGCTCATGCGCGTCGGAAATAGCGTGTTTCGACGCAGTGTCTCCAAGCTAAAGAAGACGTGCGCCTGGCGCGAAGCGCGGGCCGAATTCTGCGATGACGGCAATCTGTAGTTCGTTATGAACCCCGGCGGAAAGGAGGATTATCGACCCGTCGGGCATTTTCAGCGGAACCTTGTTCTCTTCGCGGTGGCGCAAATAGGCCGCCTGGAGCGAACCAAATCGTCCGATGAAACCGGTAACTACTGTGTCAAAATTGGCCGCTCCAAAGGAACGAAGGACAGCCGCGGCTTCCTCACTCAAACGATAGACCGTATTTCCGCTGTTCGTGGGGCGCGTCGGGTCGTCTGGATTTCTGTCCACAATGCGCGCTTGCTCGAACTGATGGAGCGTCTGCCTTCGGATCGTCTCACGGCTGTTGGGCTTGTAATCTTTGCCGTAAACCCGGCGCATGAACTCCATAATGTCCACAGTACGGAGTAGGGGTCGTTCAGCCGCTTTCCATTTTGACTTGGGACCAAGATTTGCCAGCGCCAAGAGTGTCAAAGCGGATCGCTCGTTCTGTCGGGCCTTTGGCAATCCCAGACATTTGAGCACGTCCGCGGCTTCTTTAATCTTCGGCACTGACGCCTACATCCGGCCAAACAGCGTTCCTTCAAGCAAATGGGTATGGAGGTTTCCATTTATGCCCAACTCTCGAAGGACGATAAGCTCGACGGCATCGCTATCGATGGATACCAGTTCCCGCACACTTCGGCCAATCGCGGCTACGATAGAAAGAGCGGGAAACTTCATGCTCCGAATCTCAGTCGCGTTGACTTGAGTGTTGCCGCTGATCGTCCGGAAGCAGCGGTCAAGCAGCGCGGAGTTGAATAGTGCCGCAAGTCCGTAAACTTCATCTTGAGTCAGCTCTCTTTCAGCGTGATAAACGTAATTAAGATGGTTCTCGAGAGCGACGAAGGGCCCGCAAACTTGCAAGCGGAAGAGGCAGCTTGCGGTAAGGCGCCGGCGCTCTTCTTTGGCGCTGAACCGCCGCAGCAGAACGTAGTTTTGCGTAGGTAAAAGGAGCCTCTGAGAATCCGGGCATACCCTAATGGCCGTCGGGTGTTTCTTATGGATAACCGGCCATTCCGTCTGAAACGGCTTCACGTTGAAAACAGAGAACAGGGGAGCGCTATCCTCGCCCGCGGCCCGCGGCAAGAGAAACTTTGCCGCCCGGAACATTACAACCGGGCCGGTTGAAATTCGCAATCCCCTTTCAGGGAAGCGATGAGGCCAGGATTCAACAATTTCGGCGATGGCTTGGTCTTCAAGGCTGGCGGCAATGCGTATATTAGCGTGACCGCAACTATTATCGACAACCATGGCCGTTGGCAAGGTTGTGGACTTGCCGGCGCGGATGTTGAGTCCCGCGCTGGTGCTCACGGTGATGTTCGCAGAGGGCTTTCCAAGGCGGTGGGCGGCGGTGATGAGGCTTTCCTGCAATACATCGCGGAATGCCTCCGTACGAGATTCAAACAGGTGGATGCGATCAAGGGCCATCTTAGTGAAGAACCAATGCCGAAATCCCTGAAAATAAAGTCCGTTGCAAAAGCTTCGGGGAGTGATGGCAACCAGCTCGCCGCCCGGACGTAGCATCTGCGCGGAGGCGGCAAGAAAGAAAGCATACATATTCGGCTGGCCATGCACTATGTCCTCCATAACTCGGGCGTATGCGGACGTTTTCCCTACTTTGAAATATGGCGGATTCACGATGACGCCGTCGAATACTCCTAAAGCGGGCGAGTCGTTGAAGAGCGAAGGAGGACCAAAGACGGTCGCCGCCGCGTCGAGAATGAAATCCTTCTCATGGATTTCATATGTCATGGAGTGGCCGCTTTCACTCAGCTTTCCGGCACAATGCTCCATCGCTCTATGAAGGAAAGGAAGCACCTCGCGGTCGTTCTCAAGAAGGTGAAGGTCGAGACGCCGGGGAGAGCGGAAATCGAGAAATCTATCGCAAACCGCCGCGGCGAGAGAGCCAGTGCCGGCTCCTGGATCAAGGAGTCGGAATATTCCCGACGCCTTCAGAGTAAAAAGACTCGCCATAAACCGGCAAGTCTCAGAGGGAGTGAAGAATTGGCCCTTCTTCTTCCGAACGGCAACCGAGGTAAGTCGTTCGTATTTTGCCTGTAATTCGAGAGTGTACGCGAGCAACGAGCTGCTCGTTGTATTTGCGGCCCGGGCAACGATGATTTCACTCATTAAATTGGGATGCTCGCGAACTCATGCAGTTAAATTTGAAAAGTAACGCGAAATCCGCTCGCACCGCATCCGCCGGAACGATAGCATCGACGCCGGCGCAGGCAGAGATAGTTTCGCGCTAATCGCTTAGGGAAAACCCCCTCTCCAGAGCACTCCGCAGGGCACCGTCCGCAATAGCGATCATCGTCGGCGAGGCTCATTTCCCCACCAGCCCGTGGCCTCTGATTGTTCAGTCTAATCTGTTATTTGTACCACATTTATGATGGGTCTCACGCCTCAACAGAGGTCCGTACGTCCCGTACGCGGCCCGGGCAAGAGAGCGCCTCGAATGCGTGGATCGGCAAACGTGGGGAATGCCGCTGTTATCCTGAAATTTAAATGGTTCGACTCCGCTTCGCGCCGTCGCCGACGGGCTATTTGCATATCGGCGGCGCGAGAACGTTCATCTTTAACTGCCTCTATGCGCGGCACAACAAGGGCGCGATGGTGCTGCGCATCGACGACACCGACGTGGACCGCAACACGCAGGCCTCGCTCGATTCGATTTTCGAGGGACTGCGCTGGCTGGAGTTGCCGTGGGATGAGCAGTACCGTCAGTCGGAGCGGATCGAACTGCATCGGCGCGTGGCGTGGAGCATCTTTGAAAAGGGGCTGGCCTATCGCGATTTCACTCCCGCGGGGGGGGAAGCGGAGGAGCGGTCGCATGAGACGGGAGCGTGGCTGTTCGATCCCGCGATGCGCGCAATGAGCGCCGCGGAGAGCGAGCGGCGCGCGGCGGCCGGGGAGACGTTCGTGTTGCGTTTCAAGGTACCGCGCGAAACTGTGGCCGGCGTTTGTTTCCACGACGCCGTTTACGGGGCGCAATCGAAATCGACCGCAGATATTGAAGATTTCGCGCTGCTGCGCAGCAGCGGGCTGCCGACCTATCACATGGCTTCCTGCGCCGACGATATCGATCTTCGGATCAGCCACATTGTGCGCGGGCAGGATCACCTGGCGAACACGTTCAAGCACGCGCTGATCTTCGAAGCGGCCGGAGCGCAGCCGCCGCAATTCGCGCATCTGCCGCTGCTGATCGCGCCCGATGGAGCGAAGCTATCGAAGCGCAAGCATGGTCCGGTTGTGAGCGTGACGACATACCGCGACGCCGGTTTCCTGCCCCACGCTTTTATCAATTTCCTGAGCCTACTGGGTTGGTCGCCGAAGAACGACAGGGAGGCGATGAGCCTGGAGGAGCTGGTGGATCTGTTTACTTTCGAGGGGATCAACCGCAGCAACGCGGTCGTGAATTTCAAGGAAGACGATCCCTTCGATCCCAAGGCGCTGTGGTTGAACGGGGAGTGGATTCGCGCCATGCCGGCAGGCGAGCTGGCGGCGGAGCTGCTTCCGTTCGCGCTCAAAGCCGGCCTGAAAGCGGACGCGGAGAAAATGCAGCGAGTGACGCCTTTGATCCAGGAACGCATCCAACTGCTGCGCGATGTCGCGACGGTAGCGGACTTCTTCTTCGTCGACGAGTTGGCGCCGTACGGCGCCGCCGAGCTGATCCCGCAGAAAGGGGACGCGGCGCTGGCGAGGAAGGCACTGGAGCGCGCGCAAGAAATCGCGGCCGCGGTCCCGGAGTTTACCGGGGAATCGCTGGACGCGGCTCTGCGGGCGGGCGCGCAGGAGCTGAAAGTGAAAAGCGGCCAGATGTTCCAGCCGATCCGAGTGGCGGTGTGCGGGCGCAAGAACGCTCCGCCGCTTTTCGAGACGATGGAAGCTCTGGGACGCGAGACTTGTCTCAAGCGCATCGGCCAGGCGCTGGAAAAACTGCAATAGCGAAATGACAATCCCAACCAACGATCCCGAGGCCCGCGCCGATTCGACGGCGCCTTCGAATTTTATCCGGGACATTGTCATCGAGGACCTCGCGTCCAATAAATATGAAGGCCGCGTGCACACGCGCTTCCCGCCGGAGCCGAACGGCTATCTGCACATTGGACACGCCAAGAGTATCCATCTGAATTTTGGTCTGGCAGAGGAGTTCGGGGGAAAATGCAACCTGCGCTTCGACGATACGAATCCTGAGAAGGAGGCGACCGAGTATGTCGATTCCATCGTCGAAGACGTGGCCTGGCTGGGCGGCGATTGGGACGGCCGCATGTTCTACGCGTCGGACTATTTCGGACAGCTCTACGAATGGGCCGCGCAACTGATCAAAGCGGGCAAGGCGTACGTGTGCGATCTGACGGCAGATGAAGTACGGCAGCAGCGCGGCACTCTGACCGAACCCGGCCGGGAGAGCCCCTATCGCAACCGTTCGGTGGAGGAGAACCTGGATCTTTTCGAGCGCATGAAGGCGGGGGAATTTCCGGATGGATCGCGGACGCTGCGCGCGAAAATAGACATGGCGTCGGCCAATCTCAACCTGCGCGATCCGATCATGTACCGCATTGTTCACGCCGAGCACCACCGCACCGGCGCCGCGTGGCCCATCTATCCGATGTACGATTTCGCGCATGGCCAGTCGGACTCGATCGAACGCATCACGCACTCCATCTGCACGCTGGAATTCGAAGATCACCGCCCGCTCTACGATTGGTTCCTCGAGCAGCTCGGCATTTATCGTCCGCGGCAAATCGAATTCGACCGGTTGAACGTGACGTATACGCTGCTCAGTAAGCGCAAGCTGCTGACGCTGGTTCAGAAGAAATATGTGAATGGTTGGGACGATCCGCGTATGCCCACGATCTCCGGCATGCGGCGCCGCGGCTACACGCCGGAGGCAATCCGGAATTTCTGCCGCCGCATCGGGGTCTCGAAGACGAACGGAACCACCGAGCTGGCGCTGCTGGAATACTTCGTTCGCGACGATTTGAACAGGCGCGCCGCTCGAGTAATGGCGGTGCTGCAGACCTTTGCGCGTCGTGATCGACAACTACCCGGAGGCGCAGGTGGAGCTTATGGAGGCGGTGAATAATCCCGAGGACGCGAGCGCCGGCACGCGCGCCGTGCCGTTCTCGCGAGTGCTCTACATCGAGCGGGACGATTTCCGCGAAGATCCTCCGAAGCAGTTCTACAGGCTCTCGCCGGGGCGCGAAGTGCGGCTGCGCTATGGCTACTTCATTACTTGCAGGAGCGTTGTGAAGGATGAAAAGAGCGGTGAGGCGATTGAAATACATTGCTCCTACGATCCGGCCACGCGCGGCGGCGATGCGCCGGACGGGCGCAAAGTGAAGTCCACGATTCACTGGGTCTCCGCCGCTCACGCTATCGATGCGGAGGTGAGGTTGTACGAGAACCTTTTCACGAAGGAAGATCCGGACGACATTGGGGAAGGCCTCGATTTTACGGATAACCTGAACGCGAAGTCGCTCGAGACGGTCTCGAACGCGAAGCTGGAGCCAAGTTTGAGCAATGCCCCGCCTGGCGCGCGGTATCAATTCGAGCGCTTGGGGTATTTCTGCGTGGACAAGGACTCGACGCCGGACAAGCCCATCTATAACCGCACGGTGGCGCTGCGCGACGCCTGGGCCAAGATCGAGAAGAAGTCGAAATGATCGTTGCCGGTCTGGGTGGTCTATACAACGACCCGGCCTGCGCGGTGCTCAAGGACGGAACGCTCGCGGCCGCGGTGGAGCAGCACAAGATCGCGCGGCGCATTCAGCCGGGGGCGCTGCCGCGGGCGGCCATCGCGGAATCGCTGCGGCTGGCGGGCGTTCGCGCTTCGGATGTGGATTGCGTAGCGCTGGCGCGGCCGTTCGCGCAAGAGCTGCACATGACGGTGCGATCGGAATTCGAGAACGCCCAGGTGATCATGGTGGAGCACCATGCGGCTCACGCGGCGTCGGCTTTTTATCCTTCGCCGTTCGAGGATGCGACGGTGCTGACGCTGGACCGCGATGGCGATTTCCGCTCCGCGGCGCGGTGGCGCGCTTCCCATAACCGGCTGCAACTCGAGCGGGACGCGTACTTTCCGGATTCGCTGGGCGAGCTTTACGGCCGCGTGACGGAGCTGCTGGGGTATCGCGCGCAACAGGACGAGCACAAGGTGCAATGGCTTTCGGCATGCGAATCCGGCGATGCCTACGTTGCGCTGTTCGAGGAAATAATGGGCCAGGGGGACTGGCCGGCGCTGGACCGCAGTTTTTTCGATGCCGGCCGGCTTCGCGGCGGGGGTTTCAGCGGCAAATTTCATAGCCGTCTTGGCCTCGCGGAGGGAGCCGCTATTCCGGAGGCGATGAAGGCCCCGCTGGCGGCGGGCTTGCAACGCGCGGTGGAAGGGGCCGTCCTGCGCATGGCGGGCGATGCGCCGCGGCTCTGTCTGGCGGGCGGGGTGGGGTTGAACGCGCTGCTGGTAAGGGCGCTGGAGCAGACCAGGGAGGTATTCGTGCAACCGGCGGCGGGCAACGCCGGCGCGGCCTTGGGAGCGGTGTTCCATGCCTGGCACAACGTCTACGGCCAGTCGCGGCGCGTTTCACTCGACGATTTGTGCCTGGGGCCGGGCTACGGCTTGGAGGAGATTAAGCGGGTGATCGAGAACTGCAAGCTGCGGTTCCGTTTTCTGCCGGCCACGGAGGAGCTGATCGACTGCGCTGTCGGCCAGATCGAGGACCACAAGATTGTGGCGTGGATGCAGGGGCGCATGGAATTCGGCCCACGCGCGCTCGGCAATCGCAGTATTCTGGCGTCGCCCTCGAACCCCTATTCGACCGAAAACCTGAATCTCTACATCAAACACCGCGAGCCGTTTCGCAAGTTCGCGGCCTCCGTGCCGGCGGAGCTTGCGAGCGAGTATTTTGAAACCGGGCCGAACGCGCGGTATCTGGCGACAGCCGGCCGCGTGCGCGAGCGCCACCGCAAGACCTTCGAAGCCGCCGTGATGGATAATGGCGTCATCCGCGTCCACACGGTGGCGCGGGAAGACAATCCGCTGTATCACCGTTTGCTGCACGCGGCGGGAAAGGCGAGCGGTCTGCCGGTTCTTTACAACACCAGCTTTAATTTGTTCGGCGACCCGCTGGTGTGCACGCCGCGCGATGCGGTGCGGAGCTTTTATTCCTCCGGCGTCGACGCGCTTTTCATCGGGAATTTTTTGATTGAGAAGTAGACGGCCGGCGACTGCGGGGGCTGTTCGACGGCTCCAAATTCTATTTGCCGCCGTCTCGCGGATAGGTGCCAAGGACTCGCATGAAATCGGCCAGCTCGGCGAGGTGGCCGAGGGCTTTGCGCACGACGGGGTCGTCTTCGCGGCCCTCGAAATCGACATAAAAGAGATACTCCCAGGGCTTTCCACGGAGCGGGCGCGATTCGATCTTGGTCAGATTGAGGTCGCGCAGAGCGAACGCGCTGAGGCCGCGGAATAACGCTCCGGGAATGTTGCGGGTAGTAAACACGAGCGACGTCTTCCAGATGGCGGCGCGGCGCCGGAGGGGAAGAACGCGGCGCTTGGCGTTGAGCAGGAAAAAACGAGTGAAATTGCGGCGGTCGTCTTCGATGGAGCGCTTCAGAATGCGGGCGCCATAGATCGAGGCCGCGACGGCGGATGCAATCGCCCCGGCATCCTTCAGCTTCTCCTCGAGGAGCATTTTGACACTGCCGGCGGTATCGTAATAGGGGACCTTTTCAATGGACGGATGGGAGGCGAAGAATTCCAGGCATTGATTCAGCGCGACGGGGTGAGAGTATACGCGCCGTATGTCGCGGAAGCGCACGCCGGGAGGGGCCATCAGATTGTGAACGATGCGGACATTGGCTTCGGCGACGATGGTGACGTCGAAATGCAGCAGATGGTCGTAGTTCTCGTGTACCGAGCCGGCCAGGGAATTTTCGATCGGGATCACGGACGCGCCGGTGTCGCCGCGGTCGAGGGCGCGGAAGACTTCCTCGAAGCGCTGAAAAGGGACGACAGCGGCGCGGTCGCCCAACAATTGGCGGGCGGCTTCCTGGCTGAAGGCGCCCAGCTCGCCCTGAAATCCTACTTTGACCTTTCTCATTCGACGGCCTTTTCGCCCTTGCGCCCGGAGTCCCAGCGGCGCGCGCCGGCGACGGGCAATCCGATCAGGTCGAGCACGCGGTCGACGCTATGGTCGACGAGGTCCAGGATAGTTTTGGGGTCGTTGTAAAAGCCGGGAATGGGGGGAGCGACGATGGCCCCCATTTCGGTCAAGGCCAGCATCGCGCGCAGGTGACCCAGGTGGAACGGGGATTCGCGAACCATGAGGATGAGGGGGCGGCGTTCTTTGAGGGAGACGTCGGCGGCGCGCAGGAGCAGATTGGAGGTCAGCCCCGCGGCAATCGCCGACATGCTGTGAATGGAGCAGGGAGCGACGATCATGCCGTGGGTGGGGAACGATCCGCTGGCGAGGGAAGCGCCGATGTCTTCGAAAGCGTACCAGTAGTCGGCCAGCGCTTTGAAATCGGCGGCCTTCTTGCCGCATTCCAGTTGCGCGGCGCGCTCGGCCGAGCGGGTCAGGATCAGGTGGGTCTCGGCGCGCTCGTCGGCCCGCAGTTTTTCAAGAAGCCGCCACCCGTAAATGGAGCCGCTTGCGCCGGAGACGCCGACCACGATTCTCCTTAGGGCCGGAGAAGGCAAAAAGCGCTCCTTGAGAAATGGGTTGTTCTGAAAACCGAACAACATTGGTAGAATGGAGGCGCTGTTTGACGGAGATTCAGCTCGGCGAGAAGCATGGATTTGACTCCCTTTCCTGGGCGACAGAGCGGCTGTGACCGATGGGCGCGCGGCATCCGGGTTGCGCGGTCAGCATCATAGCATGGATGAAGCCGGCCAAAAGCTGAAGCGCGCGCGCGAGCGTCTGAATCTACGCGTCCGGGATGTGGAGCAGGCGAGCCAGCGAATTGCCGAAAAGTACCGCAATCTGGAATTCGCGGTGCTGATCAATCGCATTTCCGAGATCGAGAACAAGGGCCTGGTACCCAGCATTTATAAGCTCTATGCATTATGCGCGATTTACCGGCTGGACTTCTCGGAAGTATTGGATTGGTATGGCATAGACCTGACAGCGTTGCCCGCCGACTCCCTTTTTGCGGAGGTCTCGCGCACCCATATGGTCGGATTTCAGGCGCCGCAGCATGGCGACATAACCCTCCCGGTTGCGTTCGACCCCGGCCTCGACCTCAGCCGGACAACCTACCTGAGCCGTATGATCCAGCGCTGGGGCAAGCTTTCACTGATGTTTCTGGCGGGCCTGAACCCACAGGATCGCCGCTATGGGTTTATCGGTACGGACGATTGGTTCATGTACCCTTTGTTGCAACCTGGTTCGTTCGTGTTGATCGACGAGGGGCGGCGGAAGATCCAGACAGAGGGATGGAGCAACGAATTCGATCGTCCGATTTATTTCCTGGAGCACCGTCAAGGGTACGCATGCGGTTGGTGCGGCCAGAAAGAAGACAAGCTGATCCTGGCGCCGCATCCCGCATCGGGCGAGAATGCTGTGATCTTCTCGCTGCCGTCGGAAGTGGATATTATTGGGCAGGTAGTCGGCGTGGCCATGCGTCTCGACCCGGGTCGGCGACGCCGTGCTCGTTCTTCAGCAGCGCGATAAGGGCTTCGATCTCGGCCATGTACAGGCGCTTTTCGACGCTTTTCGCGGAGCTCGGGATGAAGGTGCGGTAGGTCCGCAAGGTGAGCCAAGTCTCAATAACGGAACTGGTTTGATCGCGCAGGGCCGAGAGATAGAGATCGAGATCCGCCCGCTGCTGTTCAAGGTCGAAGGAGAGCCATTCCGCGAACGCCTGCGCGTGGCCTTTGCGGAGCGCGCGCGCGGTCTCCTCGTCGCCAAAGACGAGAGCGAGACCGTGATGGCGATACTTTCCGGTGACGGGGTTGCGTAAAGAGGAGAGATATACCAGCCGTCCAAAAGCCGAGGGGATCTGCGAAAGGGTGTTGCGGCAGACGTCGGCAAACGCAGTGCGTTCGAGCCGGTCTGTGTGGCCGCCATTCACGGTGTCCTAACGATCATACAACACTCGCGGGTGGAAGGGGAAGCTGTTCTGATTTCAGAACCGATTCTAAGTGTCAAGTGGATGCAGCACTAGATATAGTAAGCTAGATTATCGAGTGGATCGGGATTATTGCCCCAGTCTGGCGGGAAGCATTGGCGCCGGGGGGCCGAAGGCGCCGGATGGCACGCCGTACTGCTTCCGGGCAACCAGGCAATTCGTTCGAGAACGGTACAACGCCGCGCTTACGGGGAACGGTTGTGCGGACCCCGCTGCTTGCTTATAGCGGGCCTGGCGCAAAAATGCAGGTATTTCTCGCTTACTTGGCGGCCGTTCTGGCGCAAACGTGCTCGCTCTTTCTCATTTCACCGCTTAGACATCCTTCACTTATTCGTGCCTATCGAAGAGTCCATGTTGTTGTACTTCGCGGCGCGGTAAGACGATCGTGCGGGGCGGCGGCGATGTTACCGGCATCGCGTGCCTACCATGCGGGGCGGCCTGTTTGAACCGTGGCGGCGAGCCGCGCGGGACTGAAGGATAATTAATGCGAACGCAGGCGAGTTGATCGCCGCGTCGTAATTATTCATATTGGCGTTGCATTTCGTCTGAAATTCCGATATTCTAACGGAGCGAAGCCAATGCGCCGTTGAGAAGGCGAGGCGGAGAGATAAGGAGGAAGCGATGCTATTCAAGATCCTGTTGATTTCCTCTTTATGCCTGGGTTCAGCGCTTCTCTATTTTGTGCTGCGCCGGCGGCGCAGCGGTCTCGTGAATCCGCTGGAGTGGCTCGACGAGTTCCCGAAGGCGGGTTATCGTCCCATGGTACGGCTGGTCGACAACCGCGATTACGGTTTTCTGGCCTCGCAACAAGGTTTTAAGCCGGCGATAGCGCGCCGTTTGCGGCGTGAGCGTGTGCGCGTTTTTCAGGGCTACCTGAGAGGAATGATTCGCGATTTTCACAGACTGTTCAAAATCGCCTTCAACTTTGCCGTGTACGCCAGTGAGGACCAACTGCCGTCGGTGAAGCGCTTGTGGCGCTTGCGGCTGAAATTTTACTGTTCCATCGCCTCCGTGGAAGCGCAACTTGGGCTGAACGCGCTCGGCCTGGGAGCCGTCGACGCGCGCGGGCTGCTTGTTTGCTTCGAACAGCTTCATGCGCTGACGGAGCGGCTTACCCCGGCGCTGGCCGCCTGAGATCCGCTATAACTTTTTCAGAAGCTCTCTCGCCTCTTTCCACTTCTCGAACTGCCGCTCGGCGCGCTTGAACCCGGGCGTGTGCACGCAGCGGCGGGCGCCGCGGTGGTCCACGGGGAAGCGAAGGTGCAGCATCTCGTGAAAGAGCACGAATTCAAGAGCGAGGCGGGGAGTTTTCTCCGTATCGAACAACTTGCTGATGACGATGACGTTATGAGAGGGATCGAAATGCCCCAGCATAGTGCGCGAAGGACGGCGGCTCCAGCCGAGCAGCGGGCGAGCCATGAGGCCGTGAAAATAGCGGAAATTGAGATCCTCGAATAGCTCGTCCAAATCATAAAAAGCCCCTTTCCCTCCGGAGACGAACTTGCGGCCGCGCTCCTGCCGAAGCAGGTGGAGAGTGCGGCGCATGTCCCTGCGATTAAGGTAGCGGCGGTAGCGATCGGCATATTCTTTCGGCGCGGGGCGGCGCAGCAGTTTCGAGATAAGGATGTAGGCGAGCGCTTCCAGCACCGCGGCCGGGGCGCCCAGGAGCACGTCGGTGATTCTGACCAGGAGGCGTTCGTCGACCCAGCGTATGAAACTGTCGGCATTGGCGAAGCGGCAGAACTCGATCTCGACGGAGGGCCGCTTTGTGCGCGGCCGCAGCCCCACGAAGACGCGCAGAAAAATCTCCTCCGGAGTTTCAAACCGCGCGGCGGCGGGAGCAAGCATAAATTTATTGTATGGGGGGGACGGCGTGAACGGGACAGCGGGTAGACTCTTGTATTCTGTCTAGTGGAGGATTCTTGTTCAAAGCCAAGATAAGCTCCCTGGGATGCTATAGCCCGCCGGGCGTGCTGACAAATTTCGATCTGGAGAAGATGGTCGAGACCAACAACCAATGGATTCTGGAGCGTACCGGCATATCCGAACGGCGCATTGCCGCGCCGGGCATGGCGACGTCGGACATGGCGGTGGAAGCGGCGCGGGCGGCGCTGGAACGGCGCGGAATCGGGGCGGAGGAACTGGATGCCATTATCGTTTGCACGGTTACGCCGGACATGTTGTTCCCCTCCACCGCCTGCCTCGTGCAGAACCGCATTGGGGCGAAGAGCGCGTGGGGGTTCGATCTGGTGGCGGCGTGTTCCGGATTTATCTATGGCCTGACAACGGCGGCGCACCTGGTTTCGGGCGGGTCGCACAGCAAGGTGCTGGTGATCGGAGCGGACACGATGTCGCGCATTCTCGATTATACGGACCGCTCGACATGCGTCCTTTTCGGGGATGGCGCGGGCGCGATGCTGATCGAGCCGGCGGTGGACGGGGAGCGGGGGTTCGTCGGTTTCCTGAATGAAATCGACGGGTCGGGGGGCGATTACCTGAAGCAGCCCGCCGGGGGGAGCCGCATGCCGGCGACGGAGGAAACGGTCCGCCAGCGGCTTCATTTTGTGAAGCAGGACGGGCAGCAGGTATTTAAATACGCAGTGCGGAAGATGTATGAGACGTGCCGCAATCTTCTCGATCAAAACGGCTTGAGCATAGGCGACGTGGCGCTGCTGATTCCCCATCAGGCGAACCGCCGCATCATCACGGCGGCGGCCGAACGGCTCGGCATTCCGTGCGACCGGGTGATGATCAACATCGACCGTTATGGCAACACCACGGCGGCGACGATTCCGCTGGCGACGCGCGACGCGGTGGAGTGCGGGAGGTTGAAAAAAGGCGACCTCGTTTTGTTCGCCGCCGTGGGGGCGGGCTATACAGCGGGCGCGAACCTGTGGCGTTGGGAGATGTAAAGCGCCGTCCGCTTATCTTCCGCCCGCCTGTATTCTAGAAGTGTGCTTCGCGCCATCCTGCTGGGGCTTTCGGGGAACGCGGGCGTACGGCACTGGATGGAAACTTCTCCGGCCGCCCAGCGGCTGACGTCGCGGTTCGTCGCGGGCAATACGATTGAACGGGAAATCGGGGTCATTGAGCGCCTGAAGCGCGAAGGAGTTCTCGCCACCGTCGATTACCTGGGCGAAAACGTGCGCTCTCTCGATGAAGCGGCGCGGACCCGCGACGCCTACCTGGCGATTCTGGATCGCGTGGCGCGCTTGGGGGCGGGCGCGACCGTGTCCATTAAGCTGACGCAGTTGGGCCTTGCGATCTCGAAAGACGTCTCGAAGCAAAACGTGGAGCCCCTGGTTGCGAAGGCGCAAGAGCTGGGCACGGCTGTCGAGATCGATATGGAAGGGAGCGAGTACGTAGAGCGGACGCTGGAAATCGTATGCGCGATGCACCAGGCGCACGGGAGCGTGCGGGCCGTGATTCAGGCTTATCTGCACAGAAGCGCGGACGACATCGAGCGCCTTTCCGGCGAGCGCATCCCCATACGGTTGTGCAAGGGCGCTTACAAGGAGCCGTCCGAAGTTGCCTTTCAAAGAAAATCTGAAGTCGATCGCAATTACGTCCGGCTGATGCATAGCATGTTGGCGCGAGGCGCTTGCCCGGCCTTAGCGACGCACGACGAGAAGATCGTCGAAGAGGCTTTGAGAACGGTGCGGGAGCGAGGCATGACCGCGGAAGGGTTCGAGTTTCAGATGCTTTATGGAATCCGGCGGGACCTGCAGCGGCGTATAGTGGAACAGGGATACCGGTTGCGGTTGTACGTTCCGTATGGGGACGCGTGGTATCCGTATTTCATGCGCAGGCTGGCGGAAAGGCCCGCGAACGTCATCTTTCTGGCGCGGAATATTTTGCGTTGAGCGGCAAAGCGGAAACGGTTAACACAGGGGAACCGCGGGGCTGGGAAGGGAGTCCAACGAGTTATGAGGTACTGGGGCTGGTTCGTCGTAAAGCTGCTCGCAGCCGCGGCCGCGCTGATGGTCGTCGATGACGGCATTCAGTTTTGGTTCTGGCGCCCAACCACAATTTTTTACAGCCACCCGGAGCCATTTACGCACGATCTCGGCTATACGACCGTGAGAATGTTGTTCTTCCTGCTGTGCGCCGGCGTGCTGCAACTCATCATGTGGGACCAGAAGACGCGCTGCCGAACCTGCCTGCGGCGGCTGCGAATGCCGGTTGCGGCGGGCTCCTGGTCGAATATGATGCTGTTTGGACAGCCGCGCACCGAGTACATCTGCATATACGGCCACGGTACGCTGAGCATTCCGGAGGTCGATCTGACGGGCTCGAAAACTCCGGCCTGGGAACCGCACGACGGCGATATCTGGAAGGAGCTGGAGTCTTACGAGAAGAGCGGGAAATAGGGGAGTTGGCAAGGGCTGGGCGGGTTATGCGCCGGCGCCGCTCTGTTGGTGGTGCTGGCGCTGATTGGGGCCTCCGTGGCTCCGCCGTACTACGCCGACTGGCAATTCCGGCGCTATCTTGCGAGGAGAATCGCGCGAGGCGGGAAACTCGCGCTACTCGGAGGACTTGATCAAAGCGCTGACCGTCGACCGGGCCGCATCGCTCGGTTTGCCGGTGCATCTGGGCGATGTCCATGTCACGCGCGGGCGTAATTTCTTGAGAATTGAAGTTCTCTACGTAGTGCGGGTCGATCTGCCGGCGTATTCCGTCGATCTGCACTTCCGGCCCGCGAGTCAGCGCGCTACTTCCTTACAAAATTGAGCGTAGCGGTTCCGCTTTGACCCTGAGTGGAGTTCTCCGTAATGTTGAGGGTCATGTGCTTGCCGCCATCGGCAAGCGTGCGGGTCCAGTGACCGTTCACGACGTCGCCGCTGGTGTGCTTGGCGACCCATTCGGTATCCATTTTGTTCCCGTCGACGGTCGTTTTCGAGGTCTGCATAAAAGGTCCGATCTGGTTGACGGTCTCGCTTCCATCGGAGGCAAGCCGCAGCGACGAGGTCATGATCCCGAGATACAGCAGAGGGGCCACGGCATTGGCAGGCTCCTTGAAAATCGAATCGACCATAATATCGTTGCCGCTCGATTTTATCCTTTGCTGAAGACCGTCGGGCGGGGGCACTGTTCCGGTGTTGTTCGCCTTTTTATCGAGGACCCACTTGCCGTCGAAACTCTTGGCGGGGCCGTTGGAGGCAGCCCAGGCGAGTGCGAGCGGTCAACAAAGCGGAAAGAAGGATACGTTTGCGCACGCTATTATGATGGCGCAACGCGGCGCGGGATTTCGATAAAAATGAGCGCCCCGCAACGCGTCATCGGGGATAGTAATTGCCCCAGCGCCAGCCCGGAACCGCAAGCCACGATAGGATCCACCAGATAAAGAGAATGATCACGATTGTCCAGAGGCAGCCGCATCCTGAATAGGGGCGATTGTAGGCGCCCCAATAGCGGCGGTGCCAGGGGTCGGGTCCGGGGGGAATTGACATATATCAGTAGATACCCCGGGGCCCCATTGGTTTCGTTTGCGCATCCAAATAAGATGTAGGGGAGCGTGATGAAGGGCCGCGGTGTCCTGGTTTCGGCGTGGTGCGTGTTTATCGCAATTTCTTATCTGCCGAATGCAGTGCCGCTGCGGGCCTTCGACGTTGTCGGAGTCACGGTGTTCTGGTCGATGTTCACGACCACGCTCATCATTTTATGCGACGCGACAACGAACATGATCGAAGGCAAATCGCTCCTGACCGAGGTTACCGCGGGCCGCGGCGCATTCGCGCGGTTTGCCCTGACGGGCGCCGTGAGCGGGCTGATGTTGGACGGCATTGGCCAGTGGCTTGGGAAATTATGGATTTATCCCCACTGGAACGATGCGCTGTACGGGTGGACCTTCGTGCTGGGCTTTTGCGCGTATTGGTTGGCGATCGTGGAAACGTATTTGGTGGCGCGCTCGTTACTGGGGGCGCGGCGGCGGAGGCGGCAGGCTCGCGCCAGGAGGCTTTCGAGGGCGGCAGGCGCCGTGGGGGCAGTTTTGCTTGTTGGGAGCATTTGCTTCGCGCTTGCCGGCTATGAGCGCGCGGGCGGATATGTGTTCTCGATCGCGCCCGGAGCGCGGTCCGGGAGGCCGGCGCCGCACGCCCCATTCCTGTGCGTGTTGGCCGCGTTTGCCGGATGCTGGACGATTCTCGAATGGGCGCACTCGCGGCGCGGAGGCGTGACGTTCATGTCGAGCGTGCTCGCCGGCGATCGCTTGCCGCTGTGCGCCGTGCTGGCGGCGTCGGCGACGACCAGTCTGTGGATGGAGACGGTCAACGCGCGGGGCCACTTCTGGGCTTATACAAACTGGCCGTTACAGGACGTGACCGTCGCAGGAGCGCCGGTCCTTGCGCTGGCGCTTTGGCCCGTTCAATACATTCTATTCGTATCGTTATACGGCATGGTGACCGGCGACGACGTTTGGGCCGGGGCCGCCGCTGTCGTGAATGCGCCTATGCTTCAGGGGCGGCGTTAGAGCACTTCGCGGCTGATGGCGAACTTTTTGCCGGCATCTCCTTTCAAAACCACAGCCGTAGCCCGAGCTGGACCTGGCGCATCGCATTAGCGGTTCGAATCTGGCCAAAAAGGGACGAACTTACGGTAGCGGTGGGGTTTTGGAGGCTGACGAGGTTGAAGGCGTTTGTCGCCTCGGCGCGGAACTGCAAGCGCATTCGCTCCCGCAGAGCGAACTCCCGGAACAGTCCCAGATCGACATCGCGCGATCCGGGTCCCGTGAGGATATTGCGTCCGGAATTGCCGTCTGTTCCGTTTGGACCGGTGATGAAGGCCGCGGTGTTGAACCACTCCGCGGTCACTGCCGCGCGGGAGCGGCTCGGATCAAGAAAGGGATCGCCGATCAAGTTTGCGCGATCGTTGTTGTTGCCGTCCAGATTTACGTCCTTGCCCGTCACAACGGTGAAGGGGAGGCCGCTGTCGAGCGTGACGATGGCCGAAAGCATCCAACCATTTAATACGTTGCGGTAGAACAGATTCCCGCCTTTGTAGTAAGCGGTGTTCCAGATCAGGGAGGTAACGGAAGAGTGGCGCATATCGTAATCCGCCCGTCCTCTGTCGAGCGAGAGGTTACGGTAGTCTTCCGCGCCGCCGTTGGTGGTGTTGTTCTGCAATTCCGCATCGTCGATAGTCTTGCTGTAGGTATAGAAGCTTTTCAACCCGAAGTGCCGGCTCATGCGCTTTTCGGCGGTGATCTGCAGGCCGTTATACTCGGCATTCATGATCGATTCCACGGAATAGATGGAGCTGAGAACGCCCGGTTCAATCGGTCTGCGATTGTTCACGTTGGAAGAGGTTGCGGTGGAATTGTAGTAGGGATAATTCAAATCGTCGGCGAACGGCAATCGCCGGCTCAAGGATCCTACGTAAGCCGCCGTCACGGCGAAATCCTTGGTTATTTGACGCTGCACCGATACATTGAACTGATACGTGTAGGGCCACACGAAGTCGGGCGCCATCCCCCATATACTGGCGGGATAGATGAACTGCGGATTCGCCGGATTATAAGAGTAAGGGAAGGGAGAGACGCCGCCGGGCAGAAGCCCATAAGGATTGCTGAGGGAAGCGACATTATTGAACTGCTCGCGGACGGCGAAGGGCTGGTAGTTGGATGTCGCATTCCACTCATTGCCGGAAACGGTGCCGTAGAAAATTCCGCCGCCGGCGCGAAGGGAGGTCTTGCCATCGCCGAAGGGATCCCAGGCGAGTCCGAGGCGCGGCGAGAAATTGTGCCAGCGCGCGGGTACGATGCCGCGGCCCACGCCGGGGTCGCCGGGTACGAGCAGACCGGTGGGTGCGGTGGGGAGCACCGTCGACTGCACTCCATACTCAAAAGTCGATTCGCGATTGTGCGGATCGGTGGGCGGAGTTTGCAGGTCCCAGCGCAGACCGAGATTGAGCGTCAGCCGCGGCGTGACGCGGAAATCGTCCTGAGCGAAGAGGCCGGTCTGCCAATAATCATCGAGCGCCGTAATGGGCGCGTCCTGGTTCATGGTTACCGGCGCGCCAAGCAGGAAATCGGCGAGGGCATTGCCGGTCTTCGTTCCGGTGAAAGAAAAGACGCCGTAGTTATTGAGCAGCGTCTGTTGCACGTCCTTGTTCAGTATTTCCTCGGCGCCGAATTTGAACGTGTGGCGGCCATGCGTGTAGCTGAGGACATCGCGAACGGAATAGAAATTCGTGCCCGCCACGGGACCGGCGATGGACTGGCCCAAGGTGAAGTATCCGCTAACGGTGATCTGCGGCAACGAGGGAGTGCCTTGTACGTTGAATGTGGAACCGAGATCGCCGAGCGATGTCTGGGGGATATTCAAGCGTCCGCCAAAATTCCGGGTATATGTTACCCAGAGTTGATTGACGGTGTTGGGGCTGATGCTCCAGGTATCGCTGGCATTAGCGTTATGCTGGCGCCAGGTGAATTGCTCCAGCGACCAGGGAAGGTTGCCCGCGGATTGAATCACGTTGCGGCCGCTGGTCTCGTAATAGCTGACGGTCAACTGCTGGCGGTCGCTGACATAGTGGTCCACCTTGGCGAGATACTCGTCCGTATCGTAAGGATTCGGAACCTGGGCCTGGAAAACGTTCCCGGCGGTGTTGGCGAGCGGGATGTAACGATTGAGGATGTTGAGCGCCGTGGGATCGAAACGGCTAATCGGGATGATTCCGCCGGGAAACAACTGGCCTGTTACCGGATCCTTGGGCTTGGGGGTCGATTGGGAAAAATCGCCGCCGCGCTCGAGCGCCGTCGGCACCACGGCGTTGTTATAGAACTGGCTCATGATCTGGCGCAGGCCGGAGTAAGTTCCGAAGTAAAAGGTCTTATTCTTCTTGATGGGGCCTCCGATGCTGCCGCCAAACTGGTTGCGATGCAGGGGAGACGCCGTAATCGAGCCCCAGGTGTTGGCGTTCAGATCGGTATTGCGCAGGAATTCGAACAGGGAGCCGTGCAGCGCGTTCGAGCCCGAACGGGTGATAATATTCACCACGCCTCCGGCGAAACGGCCGTACTCGGCGTCGTAGCTGTTCGTGATGACGCGGAATTCCTGCACGGCATCGGGGTTGGGAGCGATGTTCCCGGTATTTCTCAAGCCCGTCATGTTGGTCCCGCCGTCGAGATAATAATTCACCGATCCGGCGCCGCCATCCACTCCGCCGTTGATCATGGTGCGCTGCTCGGGATAGCCGAGGACGATGCTGTTGGAGGACGACTGCACGCCCGGCGTGAGATTGAGCAGCGTGTACACATTGCGGTTCACGATAGGGAGGTCCGTGATCTCGGCGGTGTCGACGGTGCGGCCGATCTGGGCGTTGTCGGCGTTGAGCAGCGGCGCACTGCCTGTGACGGTGACGGTTTCGTTGATGGCGCCGACTTGGAGCGAGGCGTCCACCCGCGCCGTCACGTTCACCTCCAGCACCACTCCGTCGCGCACGAAATGCTTGAATCCTTCGGCCGCGACCGCGACGCTATAACTGCCGACAGGCAGGAAGTCGATGCGGTATTCGCCCTGGCTGTTGGTCGCCGCGGCACGCGAAAAATTCGTGCTGGCGTTGGTCGCGGTGACCTGCGCGTTGGGGACGGCGGCGCCGGTGGCATCCGTTACGGTTCCGACGATGGTAGTGGTGGTGATCTGCGCGGCGATCCAGGGCGCCGTTACGGCCGAAATGAATGCGCCCCAGATGAATGCGGCGAGCAGCCTCGCGGACGCTGGCTTGTTCATAATTGAGACCTTGCCCTATCTTAGGTGCGAAGGCCAAACGGAGCAAGCGGATTTTCCGGGGCGGCCGCGCCCCGTTTGGCGGGCTGTAAATTAGGAGATATGCTGAAGCAAAATATTGCGGCGGTGTTGGCGGGAGTAACGGCGTGCTGCGCGCTCGTGGCGCAGCAGGACGTGGCGCGGCCCAGCATCCTGGGCGTCGCGCACGTCGCCTTTTATATTAAGGACCTTGCGAAATCGCGTCAGTTTTACGAGGACTTCCTGGGGTATGCGGAGCCGTTTACTCTTCCCGGCAAATCCGGCGGCGTCCGGATCGCGTTCGTTAAGATTAACGACCGTCAGTATCTGGAGCTGTTTAATGAAGCCGATCGCGGAGAAGGGCAGCTCAACCACATCTCGTTGTCTACCGGCAACGCCGATCGGATGCGCGCCTATCTGGCATCGAAGGGCGTAGCGGTTCCGGGCGAGGTGGGCAAGGGCCAGACAGGCAACAAGAATTTCAATATCAAGGACCCGGACGGCCACCTCGTCGAGATCGTGGAATATGAGCCGGACAGTTGGACCGCGCGGGATTACGGGAAATTCATGCCGGCGACGCGGATTTCCGATCGCATTATGCACGCGGGCGTGCTGGCGGGCGATCTGGACAAATCGATGGCATTTTATTGCGGCATTCTCGGATTCAAGGAATTTTGGCGCGGCAGCTCCTCCGGCCGGCAGTTGAGTTGGGTCAACCTCCGCGTTCCCGAGGGCCAGGACTATATCGAGTTGATGCTTTAC
Organism: Bryobacterales bacterium; assembly: GCA_963795935.1. Lineage (GTDB taxonomy): Bacteria > Acidobacteriota > Terriglobia > Bryobacterales > Bryobacteraceae > JAICMB01. Next base: position 431,065 of record CAWCJO010000002.1, read on the forward strand.
AGTAAGCTGCCGGAAGCGGGCAATCGCGGCACGAGCAATCACATCTCGCTGATGGTTCCCGACGCTCAAAAGGCGCTCGAGGAGCTACAAAAGCGAGCGGCGCGCGGGTTGTATGCGAGGGACATGAAGATACGCACCGGGGTAAACCGCAAGCGCCAGCTCAACCTGTACGATCCCGATGGGACGCGCGTGGAGCTGATGGAGCCGAATACGATTGACGGCAAAGCGGCGCCGTCGTCAACGGCCCCGCCGCCGCGCTCTTTGTGAGGCGCGCTTGGCGAGCGCGGGCGCTACCATCGAAACGGAGCGCTCCATGTCCGACAAGAACTCAAGCAGCACGCTGCGGCCGCCGACTGAAATCCTGACGCGTGGCTTCGATCCGCGGCTTTCGGTGGGGTCGGCGCGGCCAGCGGTGTTTCGCAGCTCGACCTACGTGTTCTCCAGTCCGGAAGCGGCCGAGCGCGCCTTCGATCTGATGGGGGGGCGGGCGAAACGGGCGCCGGGGGAAGAGGTGGATCTCGTGTATTCGAGATTCAACCATCCCAACGCGGAGATTCTGGAAGATCGCGTAGCGGCGCTCGAGAACGGGGCGCGCGCGGCTCTGGTTTTTAATTCCGGCATGGCGGCAATCATGACGGCGATCCTGACGTTCGCCCGTCCAGGAGATACGGTTGTCTATACGGTGCCGATCTACGGCGGGACGCAGCATTTTATTCAGAATTTTCTGGAGCCGTTCGGGGTTCATGGCATAGCGGCGCGGGCCGGAGATGGCGCGGCGCTCGATGAAACGATCGAGTCGGGGGAGAACGTAAGAATCGTGTTGATCGAGACGCCTGCGAATCCGAATCTGACGATGACGGATATACGGCGGGCGGCGGAGGCGGCGGCTCGCGCGCGGCCGAGGCCGCTGGTGATGGTCGATAACACGTTGATGGGCCCCGCCTTCCAGCATCCGCTCGAGCTGGGCGCGGACATGTCGCTGTATTCGGCGACGAAGTATCTCTCGGGGCTCAGCGATATGATCGGCGGCGTGGCGATTGCGAAAGATCCCGATCTGGTGCGCCAGATGCGCGGCCGGCGAAGTCTGTTCGGCAACATTCTGCAACCGGATGAGTGCTGGATGCTGGACGGGCGGCTGCCGACAGTGGCGCTGCGGATGAACCGGTCGAGCAAGAATGCCGAGCGCATCGCCTTGCGGCTGCGCGAGCATCCCAAGGTCGAGCAGGTGCTCTATCCGGCGCTGTTCGAGGATGCCGAACAAACGCGCATTTATAAGCGGCAATGCGATTTTCCCGGCGGGATGCTGTCGATTATTTTGCGCGGCGGGAAGACGGCGGCGTTCGAATTTCTGCGTAATTTGAAGATCGCCAGGAATGCGGTGTCGCTGGGCGGAGTGGAAACGCTGGTGTGTCATCCGAAGACGACGACGCACTCCGGGTTCAGTGAAGAGGAGTTCGCGCTGGCGGGCGTAACCGACGGGCTGGTGCGGATCTCGATCGGAATCGAAGATTGGCGCGATCTGCTGACCGATTTCGAGCAGGCGCTCGAAGCCGCATAAATCGCATCACGGCGAGTGCGGGAGCAGGTGGTTGTCACGATAATCGAAAGCGTAATCATAGCTCGCCAATTCCGGGGGCGTAGGCCGGCGAGACATCATTTTCATTCGATCGAGCCTCAAATCACGATCGCGATAGGCGAGACGCGCGGTGAGCAGCGGTATCCAATCGCCGGCTTCGAAAGGATCGTCGAGCAGGATTAATTTGGCTTTTTTGGGCAGCCTGGGATGCAGGCGCAGTAGCTCGGAGCGGAGATGAAATACCGGGCTGCGGGTTCGATCGCCTTCGAACCACGGTATGGGCCGATCGAAAGAGAAGAGCAGCAACAGGAGGATCGCCGTGAAGGCGAACAGCAGGACTCGCTCGGGTTCGAAGGTATTCGCCGGCAGTTTGGGACGGCGCCATAAGCGCTGGTACATCCAGTCGCGGCCGTTCACCAGCAGCGCGGCGAAGTAGATGGCCCAACCGAGTGTCGCGATGTAGGCGGCGTAGAGCCCGCGGGCGATGATAAAGTTGACCGGCAGGGGGGCTACCAGAACGAAGAGAGCGAGGAATCGCAGATGTTTGAGGCGCGAGAGGAACGCGATGGCGAACACGGCGACGAACGCGATGACGACCCAAACAGGCTGGAACGCGCCATCGGGGAGGCAGAATAGATTGTTGAAATTTGCCGCGCTGGTATCAAGAAACTGCTTCAGGCCGATGTGCAGCTTGTAGGCTTCGTTGTTGGCTAATTTGCTTTCGGGGCGGAGGCGGACCATGATGGTGGCGGCGTTGACGGCAGCAAGAAGCCACAGACCTCCGAGATCGCGCACGAGCCACAGGAATTTTGCGCCCACGGACGATCGGCGGGGCGGGGCGTAAATGAGCTCATAGAAAATGAGAACCAAGGGAAGCGTCGCGGCGGTTTCTTTAGCGTTCAGGGCGGCCAGCGCGCAGACGTAGACCGCGATCCAGCGGCGCAGGTTCGGGCGGCCGCCGGATTGCCGGGCGCCGAAGTAGAGCAGCATCGCAATTAGATAAAGCGCGCCGCAGAGAACGTCGTAGATGGTTCCGTTGTTGAGATAAATATCGCTGAAGCGGCGGTGAAACGAGCTTAGGAAGGCGGCCAGAATCGCGATTTCGGTCGAGCCTGTCAGGCAGCGCGCAAGCTTGTAGACGAGCACGGTGTTGAGGAGCAGGAGCGCATAGACGGCGATGCGGAAGGGGAGGGGGTGAAAGCCGAACACCGCGAACAGAAAGCGGTAGACGGCCTCGCCCAGGGGCCGGTAGGCGCTCGTGAACGGATAGATGTTGGAGACCAGCAGCGTGCGCACGGGCGTGTCGAAGGCCCAATACATGTTCATGGCGTCATCGGAGGAAAAGTAGACGAAGAGACCTCGCCAGGCTTGCGCCAGGAACCAGAGGGCGATGAAGGCGGCGATAAGAAGCGCGCGGCCGCGCGACCGGGCGCCGGCGCCGGAGGCAACGTCGCCGATCCATTTCTGTGTAGGAGCGCCCGCCATGCGAATAGCGAAACGATATGGTACATCGAGTCACTTGCTGGAGATAGAATTAGGGTTCTGCTGGAGGGACCGATATGCCGATGCAGGTTTGTATGGGCGCGCAGATGATGTGTACGTTCGGAATGGCGCCAAGCCAACTCGTCGTGCTGCCGATACATAAAACATTTACGGACCAGATGCCTGACGCCAACATCCTGGATAACGTTCCGCTGGTCAACATCATGCCCTTCGGTATGTGTATGTCGCCCGCGAATCCGGTGGTGGCGGCGGCCACGGCCGCGGCCTTGGGAGTGCTGACTCCCATGCCGTGCATTCCAAATACGCCGGCCCCATGGGTGACGGGCGCGCCGACCGTGATGCTCGATTCCGCGCCGACGTTGGACAACGTTTCGCAGCTCATGTGCATCTGGGGCGGCTTGATTACGTTCGTATACCCGGGCGAAGTGACGGTGATGGTTCCTTAACGGGATCGTTTCGCAAACAGGATTTCGACGGCGTTGCGCACGTATTGCTCGTCGCTGAGTTGCTCGGTGGCTTCGGGCGGGAACTCGACTAAACTGCGTAAATACGAAGCCAATTGCGCGAAAAGCTCGACGCGGGCGCGGGGCTCGAACTGGTCGCGGCGCAGAATGGAATCGAGCGCGATGGCGGCCGCTTCAGGCGGTACGCGCTGGCGCAGGCGCGCCGCCAGGTGGCGATGCTCCAGCAGCGAATTGTAGCGGCCGCCGAGGATTTGGTTCAGATCCGGCTGCGGCGGTTTGCTATCGCGAACGACGATGGTATTGGCCGCGAGATCGCCCAGCCGTTGAGAATAGCGCGTGAAGAAGCAGGCCGCGCCCCCAACTAAGTAGAACAGCGGCAACGCGTCGACGAAGCGCAGAAGATTGCGGACGACGATCTGGCTGAACTCCAGGCGCAGCGCGTGTTCGTCCATGACGCGCAGGCCGAGGGCGCGTTTGCCGAGGGTCTGGCCGCGCCAGAGCCATTCGGCGGCAATGCCGTAACCGATCGAGAGGACGAAGAAGGCGATCGCAAAGATGGCTTGGCCGGCGGCGAAGGCCTTGGCTGCTCCGAACACGCGTTCCAAAGAGGCGGAGGCGGCGCCGATACACGCCAAGTCGATGGCGACCGCGAGGAAGCGGCTGACGGGGCCCGCCAGCGGCAACGAAAACGTAATGCCTTCCGGCGTGCGCAGCGTCATCGCGCCGGTTTTGTGGCCCGCCGCTATGCTCACGCGGTCCTTCCGGCGCGCGCCAGGAACAGCGACAATGCCGCAAGCTCCGCGATCCCGAATGCGATCTTGAGCGCGTACGGAATCACGGGCTGATGGTATTGCGACAGGAACGCTTCGACGATGCCGGCCCATACGAGCATCAATGCCGCTCCGAAAACAAGCGTCATCAGATCCGGCAGGATGCGGCGCAGACGCAGCCCGCCGGGTCTCCCTGCTGCGCCAGCCGATGAGTGCGCTCGCGAGCAGGAAACCGGCCTGGCCGCCGACGAGCACGGCGGGAATTTCAAACGCGCCGTGTGGCAGAAGCCAGCCCAGCAGAAACGTGGTTTCGCCGCCATGGACGTAATCGTACCCGATGGCGCCGAGAATGACGCCGTTATAGAAGAGCATCGCGATGGTGCCCACGACCCCAGGTGATGCCCAGCGCCATGGTGAAGATCGTCACCCGAGTGTTGTGCGTCATGAGCATGGCCGCGAAGGGACTCTTCTGGCCTGCGAGGCGGTCGTTCTTGGCCGATTCTTCTTTCTTCACGCGCTCGGCGGGAGTCTCCATCAGGTTCTCGAACGGCATGATGCTGCGCTTGGATTCAGGGTCGAATTTCAGAGCGGCGGCGCCGAAGATGCAACCGGCAATTGTGAGGGCGACCGCAAGGTAAAACGGCCCAACACGGCGGCGGAACGCGCGGGGAAACGTTTGCGCCAGCCAGCGCCACAGGTTCAGGGTGGGCCGATGTTCGGCGCTGGAGTGGATCTGGCCGTAAGCGCGGGCCACTATGCCTTCGAGATAACCTCGCAGGGCGGGCTCGCCGGAGAAGGTTGCAATTTTGGCGAGGCCGGCGGAGCAGCGCTGGTACAGCTCGTGTAAAGCCAGCACTTCCGGGAGCGGCAGTTTGCGCTCCGGCTCGCGCTCCATGAGTTCGAGCATGGTTTCAAGGCGCTCCCAATGCGGGCGCTCCTCTTTTACGAAACGCTCGAGATCGACGATCACAGGATCTGCCTCTGTTTGATTTCAGCGTAAAGGGAGGCGAGCTGCGCGCCGGCTTTGCCGGGATCGAGCAGGGCGAAATGGACGCCCTCATGTTCGAGGCTCTTGCCCAACTCGCGGAGCTTGTTCCACATCAGATGTCCGGCGAGATCGCGATAGATGTCTCCTGCCGTTTCGGGCGTCCTGCCTTGAAAGAGAGGATGGACCGCGCCGGGGCGCGACATGGCCGCGAGGACAAGATGCCGGCGGCGAAGGAGGCGCACATTGCGCCCGAAGCTTTCGGCTAGAGCGGGGTCGTCCAGTTCGGTGAGGAACACGATGAGAGCGCGTCGCCGCAGTTTGAGACGGAGCAGCGCGCAGACCTCGTCGAAATCGGGCGTGACGATGCGGGGCTGCAGGGCATAGAGGGCTTCGCGGCAAGCGCCGAAGTGAGCTTTTCCGTTGCGGGCGCGGACGAAGCCATGGACGCGGTCGCTGAATGTGACCAGGCCGAAAAGGTCGCCGCGCTTCTCGGCGGCGAGCGCGAGCAGGAGGCAAGCCGTGATATTGCGCTCCAGGATGGGCGTGGAGCTATCGGCGATGTGCCGCGCGGTGAGGCGCGAGGAATCGAGGACGATGTAGACCTCCTGCGTGCGCTCCACCTGGAAGACGCGCGTGATAGGATGGCCGCGGCGGGCGGTCGCTTTCCAGTCGATCTCGTCGAAGCCGTCGCCGGGCGAGTACTCGCGAAGTTTCTCGAATTCCCGCCCTTTACCGACCTGACGGTGTATGCGCAGGCCCGCCTGCGGACGGCGCAGAAACAGGCCGGGCGCATTTTTCCGCTCGGAAGCGAGGTTAGGGTACACGCGGATTTCGGTGGCGAGAGGGAAGAGACAACGGGCGTTCCACAGGCGCAGCGGCGAGGGAAATTCGGCGGCGCATTGGGTGAGCGCGTACCGCCCGCGCTGGAGGGGCGTGCAGGCCCACGCGATGCGCGAGTTGGCGGCGGCGGGAAGAGCCACGGTCTTATCTTCCGGGGAAGAGATGATTTGCGGCGGCAGATCGGGTGCGATTCGAAACGTGCGCGCGCGGCGGGAGCTGGAACGGAAGTTAAGGTCGAAGGAAGATTCGCGATCCTTCCAGAGCCGCACGAGGCCGGGCGCCGAGACGCCGAGGCCCTGCAGCAAGCGGCGGGCGAAAATAGCGTCGAGAAGCGCCAAAGCAGTAGCGGCCACGAGAATGCCGATTGCCGCGGCGGCCCACAGGCCGGCGAATGCGAACGTCAACGAGGGTACGACGACCGCCGCGGTGAAGAGCAACAGCAGCGGCGCGGGGACAACCTTGATGGACGGCGGGCTCAACGCGGAACGGGGACCTCGCTGAAAATTTTGTGAACGACTTCGCCGACGGTTTGTCCTTCGATTTCGAATTCCGGCCGCAGGATGAGACGGTGCTCCAGGACGGCCACGCCCATGGCGCGTATGTCGTCGGGCGTCACGAAATCGCGGCCTTCAATCGCCGCTTGCGCGCGCGAGGCGAGCAGCAGCGCCTGCGTCGCGCGCGGACCGGCGCCGGCCAGAATGCTTTCGTGGGTGCGCGTGCGGCGGATGACATCGACGAGATAGGCGATCAACTCATCGCGAATGAGTACATCGTGGAGGCAGGCGCGAAGCGCCGGCAACTCCGAGGCGGCGACGCGGCACTGCACGGCGCCGCGGGCCAGCGTCTCTTCGGGAGAGTCCTCGCCCAACATGCGCTGCGCCAGATTCAGCTCCTCGTCGCGGGCCGGCCACTTCATCGAAATCTTGAGCATGAAGCGGTCTTTTTGCGCTTCCGGAAGCGGATAGGTGCCCTCGTATTCGATAGGATTCTGGGTCGCGAAGACGGTGAAGTTGGAGGGCAGTGGATGGGTGTCCCGATCGATGGTAACCGCGCGTTCCTGCATTGCCTGCAAGAGCGCGGACTGCGTTTTCGCGGGCGCGCGGTTGATTTCGTCGGCCAGCAGAAAGCTGGTGAAAATGGGGCCCCGGACCAGCGTAAACTCGCTCTTTTGAAGGTTGAACACGTTCGTGCCGGTGATGTCGGCGGGCATGAGATCCGGCGTAAACTGAACGCGCGCGAAATCGCAGCCGAGAACATGGGCAAGCGTGCGCGCCAGCAGCGTTTTCGCCAGTCCCGGGACTCCTTCAATCAGCGCGTGCTGGCCGGTAAAGATCACGACCAGGCACTGATCGACGACGGCGTCTTGCCCGATGATCACCTTGCGGACTTCGCGGCGGATGTCTTCGAGCGCGCCGGCGAGTTTTTCGAGGTTGGCGTTCATCGCTCTCGTTGGGTGATCACGCTTTGAATGGTACGGTAAATCTCGACTGGAGTTCGTTTCGAGGCGGGCTCGGCAAGTTGCCGCACGATGGCGAGCTTTTCCGGCGCGAAGAAGCGGCCATCGCGTCCCGTCTTTTCCCATTCGGCGAGGCAGGCGGGGATCAAGGCGGAGTCTGGAATGTTCCGCCGCAGCAGATGTTCGAGCGCGGAAGCGGAATCGCGGCCGGCGGCGAGGCGCGCTTCGCCGGGCGCCGCTTCGCGCCGCGGCGGAAGCAGCGGAGAGGAGTTGCGCCAGATAAAAAGCGCCGCGACAATCAGGAGACCCGCAACCAGGCCCGTCAGACGGTAGCGGCGGGCGAGCATGGCGATGCTGGCGGTTTCAGACAGGCCCAGGTGGTGCTCGTCGAAGAGCACGGCGCGGTTGGGTCCCAGAACGCGGGCGAGCAGCGCCGTATTGCGATCGCCGGCGAGCGCCTCGTTGCTGAAGAAATAGGCGTTATCGACAAGCAGGACGCAGCCTTTGCCGAAGCGTTTTTCGGCCATGGCAGTGACCGCGCCGCCTGCTCTTGATAATCAGCGCCGTGCGTTTGGGTCGGCCCACGCGCGGTTGCGGCCGACCGGGTTGCGGCCGCGTTTTCGCGTAAGCGAACGCGATGCCCCAGCGCTTCTCGAGAGCGCTGCCGATCGCTTCCATGCGCGCATTCGGCGCGACCGGTTTCACCGGCGTCATGGCGATGACAACGCGCATGCCGCCGGACGCGAGCTCTTCGAACTGCTTGAGATTTTCTTCAGGCAGGAGCGCGAACGTGAAGGGATCTTCGCCGATCCACAACAGAGTCGCGGCGCCGCCATGCAGTTCGTCCAGAGAACGGAAATTGCGCTGCGCCGAGTAACCGGGCAGTTGCGCAATGCTCTCGAAGAGAACCTTGGAGCCGAGCGGATCGCCGCGTAAGGAGGAGTACGCCGGATAGATGTCGCCGGAGGCGAGGCGCGCCTCGTAAAGATGGACGAGGCCCCACGCGAAAGCGGCGCAGACGGCCGCGAGCAGCGCCCAGGCGGCGCTATTGTTCGACATAGGACTTGGTGGAGGCGAGGTTTTCTTCGATCTTCGCGACCTGCTCGCGGGTAACGTCGTGCATGCCGTACCACGCGCGTTCGAAGAGCCGCACGGTGTCGCTGAACAGCGGCAGGATCTCGGGCTTCGAGCGTGCGCGGCGGCGCAGCTCGCGGCCGTAATCGCCGTTCGATTTCCCGCGATCGATGACGACCAGCGACCGTCCGCCGAGATAGGCGAGGTTGGCCAGGTAGAGCGCCCGCAGCGCCAGGCGGAGGTCGTTGCGGGCCATGCACTCGCGCGCGGTGCGGAGCCACTCGTCGGCGGGCAGTTGATTCGCCAAGGCGTCGTCAATTGCAAAATCGGGGAGCGCCGCCGTGATGGCCTCGGCGGAAATCGCGGCGCGCGGACGCCGCCGAAATGCGGCAGCAATCAGAACCAGCGAGATCGCGGCCGCCGCGCCGATCAGGATATAAATCCACGTCCGAATCGCGGGCATGCGATGCTTTTCGGCGGGCGCGGATTGCCTCGGTCCGAAATGCTCGTGCAGCCAGTTAAAGAAAGCATCGAGCCATGCGGCTGCCTTGTCCACGATGTTGTCAAACATGACGGACGAACCAGTTCTTGCTCTCGGCCGCCTGATTCCGATGCGGCAGGCGCCAGGAGAACTCGGGGCGTTTCAGCGTGGCGTCAATGGCGCGATTGAGGTCTTGCGGGGCGGGAGCTTGCGGCTGAGCGTGGAGCGCGGCGCCGCCCAGAAGCGCCGCCACCAGCAACGCCTGCGCGGCGATATTCTTCAGTTGCGCTCTCAGATCTTCGCCGCTGGCGAGCGATTCGCCATAATGGCAGCGCAGCACATAAACGGTCTTCACCAGCGGGTCGACGATGGCGTAGGTCAAAGCCGCGGCGATGGCCAGGAAAGTCGAATTAAAAAGCAGCGTCTCGCCGCGGGTCAAAGCGGTCTCAATGCCCAGGAAAGACTTCAGCAGTTGCGGGATCAGCAGCAGCAGAACGCCGATATTGAGGAAGACAACAATGGCGAGCGCGAAGGAGACGGCTAGAACGGTCCAATTTTGCGGCTGCCACAGAGTGGCCTGACGGCGGGCGGATCGCACGAGTTCGCGCAGTCCGCGCGCGTCCGCGTAAGAGACCGCAATCAAGTTTTGATAGAAGGCAAAAACGGCGGCGAACGGGATCGGTGGCGAGAGCCGCGAGCGGCGCGAGGATCAGCTTTGAAGGCTGCAGCGAAGCTTGCACGAAAGCGATGCGGCGAAACGGAGCGCGCGGAGAGCCGGTGAGAGTGGACCGTAAAGTCTGAGCGAAAACGCCCTGACAAGCGGACATCCACAGGAACAGAGCGGCAACGCCGAGGGCGGCGGGCGCTGCGTGCCGGGACGCCAGGGAGCCGCGCGCCATGTCGTCCCAGAAGAACAGGAACGCGAGCAAAAATGGGAGCGTTCCGGCGTAGTAGGCCGCCAGCGCGGACGCCGGCGCGTTGCGCAGCAGCCGGGCGGCCTCTTCGAGCAGATCGAGCGCCGCTTTGGAGCGCGGGCGCGGGTTCACGCTACTTCCCCCACAGCGTTCCATCGTGAACGGAAGCGGGAATCAACAGGAGCGCGCGGCCGATGGCGTAGAACAGCAGCCACGCGAGCAACAGGCCGGCGGCGGGCAGAGCGCCGGAAGCAAAGCGCAAGAGGCTGCGGCGGACCGGCGCGCGATCAGTGGCCGATTTGAGGCAGGCGGCGCAAACCATTCGTCCCTCATGCTCCGTGACGCATTCGCGGCAGAAAGAATTGCGGCATGACGGGCAGCGCGCGACGGCTTCCCGGAAGTCGTGAATGAAACAGCGTTGCTGGGCGAGGGGAACGATGGCGGATTCCTTTTACGTCGCCGGCGCCGGCCGCCGTTGCGAGAGCATCGCGAGAACGCCGATCGTTCCGAACGCGGCGTAGGCAATGGCGTTGGCGACGGCCACGTCGCGCACGGGATCGCGCCAATAATCGAACTTCATGGGATTGCGGAACGCTTCGGTAATGGTCGTCGTGACGATGATCTGCTCGGTCAGATAGGATACCGCCGCCCAGGCCAGAGTCACCGCGATAACGACGCGGGCGGCGCGCGCAATTCCAGTTCCGTGCTGCTTCACCGCGGCGGTGATCGCCAGCACGATCAGCATGATGTGAATGGAAGCGAAGGCGCTGGAGAGCGCCTCGGAATGCCCGCTCAGACGAATGGGGGTAAGCAGCGCGATCACAAACATTGCCGCGAAAGCGGCGTAGTGTACAGCCCCTTTATAAGGTCGCAACGGTGGTGGAACGGTGGCGTATGATGTCTGCGGATCGGAGGCGAGCGCCGGCGTGGGCAGCGTCCCCTGTACCTGCGCAACCTCGCTTCGCAGGACGTTCGCGAAAGCGAGAGCGGTGGTAAGGTTCTTGAGACACGGCAGCGGCTGCGCGCTGACGCGCGTCCGTAGCACGCAGCGCACGGAAGGGCGCGTGAAAGTAAATGTGGTCAACGATGCGCAGGCCACGGCGAAGAGCGTCCCAAACACCGGGTGCGATGCGTAGAAGAGAGCGAGCGTCAGCACGCCGCTCATGATCGAGAGCACCAAGCCGTAGAAGCGCGCGGGATCTTCAACTTCGGCGATCGTGAACGACTGGATGTCTTGAAAATAGAAGCGGCGATACTCCTGCGCGACAACACGGGAGTTGACGTAGAGAACATGATCCGGGCCCAGGTAAAGCCGCTTGCGCAATATCAGGCCGCCCCACCCGGGCAGGCGGCGGTAGGGTACGCCGATGCTCATGCGAGTCTGTGCCGCAACGCGACCCCGACATTAAATAAGACGTAGCCGACAGCGCAGAGTTCCAGAACGGCAAGTGCGCCGGCCACGATGAATCGCCATTTGCTGCGCGGGACCAGCACGCGATGAGCGCGCCAATATCGCGCGACAATGAACAGGGCCGCGGGCGCGCTGACCAGAATCAGCGGCCAGAATAAGAACAGCGGGAATGGCCACAACACCAGCAGTAGAGCGATGTTGTCGTAAAGGATGCGGCGCTTGTCGAACCCGGCGAATTTTCCCGCGCGGCGATGCGCATCGATGCAGGCGGGACACCAGTTCCGCCCCGACAAATCCACGTGGCACAGCGAGCAGAGAAAGCGCCCGCACTCGTCGCAAGGAACCACCGCTTTCCGCCGCGCGTGATAAAAGCACGTCGCCTCGTTGCCTTCAACGGCGGCATCCGCAAAAGGGACGGGCGGACGCCGCATCGCGCAGCAGCGCCGGGAAGACGACGGCGGTCACCGGCGAGCGGCAAGTGGGGCAATAGGTTTCGTAACTGACATTCCAGGTATCCGGCGGCAGCGCCCGCGCGCAGGCGGGACAGGCCACAGACGGCGCCGCGGCGGCCATCACGCGCGGACCACCCTGGTATCGCACAGGCGGTCGTGGAGAGCGCGCTTTTCGTCATCGAAGGCCGCCACTATATAGCCGATCAGGAGCGTAAAATCGTCGAGCACCTTGGCGAGATAGCGGCAGAAGGCGCGCGCGTACGTCAGCGGGCGGCCATCGGGACGGACTACTTTTAACCCGCAAACCATTTTACCGGGCGTGGCGCCGCGGTTCCCGATAAACCAGGTCTCATAGACCATGCGCACCAAGAATTGAATGCCGGAAAGAATGCCGATTAAGATGAAGAACCGCGCTGGATCCTTGGGATCGAACCCGCCGATGGCAAAGAACGGCGTGTAGAACATAGACACAGCCGCGAGGATCATGCCGTCGATAAAAACCGCGAGGAAGCGCATCCAGAAGCCGCCGTACGGAATCGATGCAACCGGCAGCAGACCCTCTCGCAGCCTCTGCACGAAGGTCGGCTTGCACCAGCCGCAGACCAGGGTGGGACCGAAGGCGGCGAGATCGTCGCTCAAGCAGGCGCGACCGCATTGCGAGCAAGCGCGCATCTCGACGTGCGGAATCGGAGGCGCGTTCGGCGCGATGGCGGGCACGAGTGCCGCGGCGTTCGCTCCGTATGGCTGCCAACTCGCCATGCCTTCGCGCCATATCGGCGTTTCGGCCGCAATCCGCCCTGAGGAGACGAAACCGTGGAACGTCTCGTCGCTGAGCGGCCCGATCTGGCGGCCCGATTCCGCAAAATACCACTCCATCTATTGCGTTAAAACCTTGCCTGCGGTTTCAGTGTAATTCAATCGGCGGAGGACTCGCGCAAATCCGGAGAACGGGCGGCGCCGGCCACGTGGTCCAGCGCCGCCTGAAAGAGCGATCAGAAATCGAAACGCACGCCGACCTGCACCTGACGAAGGCCGTTCAGCCTGCCGCGCGCGGCCGTTTCGTCGCTGGCCTGCTGGCCGGGAGCGGCGGAGGCGTAATTAAAGTTGAGGCTGCCGAACGTATCGCCGAGGCCGCCATAGAGCGCGCTGGGAGCGTGGTTGAACAGGTTGATAATGTCGGCGAACGGCGTAACCTTCCAGCGCTCCTTAAACCGAATGGGCCGCGCAACGAAATCGTGCTCGGAGGTCCGGTCACTGGGTCATAGTCCTAGTGGGGACATTCGGCCCGGAAAATTGCGAGCGTCTGGAACTCAGGCGATCCGGGCCTCCCCCGACCGCCCCAACCCCCTTCTCAAAGCGGCCCAAGCTCATCTTCCGAAAGGCATGAGAACACGACTCATTTTTGACGAACTGCGTTCCAGGTCCTGGAAGCTCCAGTTGCGGATAGTTTGCGCCGAGAGTAACTGACTATGATTCCGTTCCACCTTAAGAACTAGTCGCAGCCGACACGCCGCGACCCTAAAATCCTAGAACGTGAACCGGCCGGTGAGCACCACCAGGCGGCCCGAGACCGAGGCGCCCTGGCCGGTGCCGTAGATGCTGGTGGGCGGCCCCAGGGTGGTCGTGATTAGGCCGAACGATCCCGAGGAGATGGAGCCCGAAGGGTTCGCGAAATTCGCGTGGTTCAGCACGTTGTACGCCTGCATTCCGAACTTGAACGTCAGCTCTCTCCTGATCGCGAATATCCGCGTGAGAGTTGGTATCGATATCGAAGTAGCCCGGACCGCGGAAGCTGTTCGGGCGCGATGTTGCCCCAATCGGTCTGAATCGGGCGGCCTACGCCCGAAGTTGGTGGAATAGGTGGCGAAGTCCGTCTTCGGCAGACAGGGCGCGTTGACGGCGGCCCGTCCGCAGTTCGCATTGATCGGCTTGGCCGACAAGCAGGTCGGCCAGCGGCGTGAGAACGCCTCCGGCGGAATTGACCTGCGCGGGAATCTTGCTGTCGGTCACGCTGAACGGCGCGCCGCTGTAGAGATAGAGCTTGACGCCGAAAGTCCAGCCGCTGGCCAGGCAGTTCACCACCGGTTTTGCGAACTTGTGCGGCTGGGTCCACACCAGATCGCCGGCCACCTGATGCCGGTTATCGAAGCCCAGGCTGCCGTAGCGTTGCTGAGGTTGAACGGGTTTTCGTAGGCCGACCGTGCCCAGAGCGTGGCTCCAGGTGTAGTGGATCTGGCCGGTCAGCCCATAGCTGAAGGGTGCCGGTACTGAATGGTCAGGGCGTTGTAGTTGCTGACGCCGTTGTTGTAATACTGGGTCACGTCACGAAGCGCGGGTCGGGAGCGGCGGTGGGCAGGCCGCCGTAACCGCCGCCGTAGCGCGTGATGCCGGCAGCGCCGGTATACATGTTGGCGTTGACGGTCTCCTGCAGATCGTAGCCGTGATTGCCGACATAGGAACGGTGAACATATTGTGCGCGGTGATCTCGCTGCTCGATCTCAAAGCTCCACTCGATGTCCTTGGGCGCCCGATAAGGTGGAAGGGAGCGAGGTGATGCTGGGCATGCTGAAAGCGGCGGGCGTTACCGCGGTCTTGAATCTGCGCCAGGGTATAGCCGGCGGCAAAGCCGTTAAAGAAGGCGTTCGCCGAGGCCTGCGCGAAGTAGGCCGAACTGGACGGATCGTCGGCCAGTCCGATGTTGCCGAAGTTCAGACCCGACGGCGCGAACTTGTTCGGCATCTGGTTGGCGAGTGTGCCGGCGAGGCCGTCGGTGTAGTTGGTGGAAAACAGCCCGATGCCGCCGCGGATCACGGTCTTATCGTCGCCGAACGGCTTCCAGGCGATCCCGACGCGGGCTGCCACGATCGGCGCTTCGGCGTTATAGAAAGGTATTGCTTGCCGTCTGGAAGGGTGCGTGTTATAAGGAACGCTCACGCCGCCCTGATAGCTGGAGGAATCGAACGGAACATTGGTCAGAACGAAACAATTTTCGACGCAACTGGGGTTAAAATCCTTTTCAAAGCGCAGCCCGTAGGTCAGCTTGAGCTTCTTGCTGACGGCCCATTCGTCGGAGACATAGAAATCGGCGGACGGAACCCGGAAATGAGCGCGCCGTAATGCGGGTAGGACTGAGTGAAGCTGCTGCCCAGGCCGGTTGCCGAGAGTTCAGCTTGCCGTTGGCGAAATCGGCCAGGTCGTTCAGATTGTACTGGCCGACGAAGGCGCTCTGCGCGATGCTGCTGTAGGTGTACTGGTCGTGGCGGAAGGCGATCCGGCCTTGAAGGTGTGGCGGCCCTTGTTCCAGGACAGATCGTCGTTCAACTGAATGTGGCCGACGTTTCTGCCCACCGGGAAGCCGTACGGATAGGTGGCGCCGCCGACGGTGGGAAAGCCGCCGCCATTGGCGCCGCCATCGTTGAGGTTGATCGCTTCCGGCATCAGCGCGTGGTCTTGGCGAAGTCCTGGACGCCGAACAGGGCGGAGTACCAGAACACGGAGCCGACGAAATTATTCACCAAAGAGGGAGTGATCACCCAGGTGTGGTTGATGCTCCCCTGATACTGCGGCTGCACGCTGATGGCGTTGTAAAGCCGGGTTGACCGGGCTGGTGCCGGTGGCCTGAACGCCCGTATCGTTGTTGAAGCGGAAGAACAGTTTCTGGTTGTTTGAGATGTTGTAGTCCACGCGGATGGTGTAGAGCCGTTCGGTGTTGAGCTGGTTATTGTTGGTGCCGAAGGCCACCGCGCAGGGAGTGTCTGACGCCGAAAATTCCGCCGTTCGAGTGGGGGTGCCGGTGAAAGTTCCGGTGCCGCAGCCCAAGTGGCCGTTGCCGTCCTGCAACTGGCCGCTGCCATTGGTCACCGGCACCGCGCGGTTGATTCCGGGGCGACGTGTTGATCAGGTTGAAATATCCTGATACAGCGGAAGCGACGCGGCCGGCACATGAGCCAGCGTGTAGGCCTGAAGCTGAGGCGAAGGGAGCGAAACCACACCGGAGGCCGGCAGCACGTAGCGCAGGTTTTCGTCATCGAAGAAGCCGAACAGCTTGTTCTTCAAAATCGGTCCGCCGAACGCGGCCGCCGAACTGATGCGCGTCCGATCTGCCGCGCGGCGTGCTGGTGGCGTTGTTGAAGAAAGAGTTCGCGTTGAGATCCTGCCAGTTGAAGTTATAGAACAGGTTCCCGTGGAACTGATTGGTTCCGGAGATGCCCACCATATTGACCTGCGCGCCGGCCATGCGTCCATACTGCGGGCTGTAGGCATTCATCACAACCGCCGCTTCGCCCACTTCATTGGCGCCCAGCAGATTGTTGCTGGCGCCGGAATTGTTGAGGTTGTTGGCGGGGTCGTTCTGTCCATGCCGTTGAGCGTGAACAGAATGGAAGACGCCGGGAATGCCGTTGGCGTTCATGTTGCCGGAGCCGCCGGTGACATTCACGCGGATACCGGGCACGGTCATGGCCAAGGTGGTCAGATCGCCGCCGGCCATGGGAAGATCCTCTACCTGTTTCTGGTTGAAACTGGTCTCCAGATTGGCGTTCTCGGCCTGCAGGATGGGGGCTTCCGAGGTCACTTCCACCACGGTATTGGCGCCCTGCGCATTCATCGCGAGGTTCAATTCCTGCGCCTGACCGACCATCAGCGCGATTTTCACAAGGTCGGATTCAAGCCGGTCGAGCTGGCCGAGACAACATATTCGCCCGGCTTCAGCAGCGGAAAACGATACTGGCCCTGCCCACTCGACGCCGCTGCACGGGTTTCGCCGCTTTCGGCGGACTTGATGGTGACCGTCGCGCCCGGCACAACCGCGCCGCTGGTGTCGGTGATCACGCCCACCACGTCACCGGTTGTGATCGTTTGGCTGAAAGCTGAAACCGCCAGCAGCATGCCGCAGGCGAAGTTCAACAACCGAAGTTCGGAATTTTTGTGGTTTAGCATTTTTCCGCTTTCCCGAATCGAGCCCTTTCAAGAGACGAAGCTACGTTTGGCGCAAATAAGCGCGGCGACGAGCCAGAAGTTTTTCACAGAGCCCTCCCCAACAGAGAACTATATTTGCGGAAGTATACCACAGGTTCGTGGATCGATACCATTACATCAAGGACAGTGTGGGCCGGCCGCAACGGCGCGTTTCATATCGACGTCGTCGATGAGGTCACGCAATGGGAGAGCGTCGGCTACCGCAGCGCGAGTAGCGAACAATACCCTGATTCCGTGCTGCACGCCATCCTGCACCGGTTGCGCTTCCGCCTCCACGGCCGGCACGCGATAGCGGCTCGGAGTTCGTCAATCACACGATGGCGCAGCTTGAGAAGCTCATTGAGTTCGCGCGCTCGCGCCCCTGCCGCAGCCAGGATAATGCTTTCAATGGAACGGCGCGCCTTTTATCGGCAAACACATCGGCTACGGCCACCTTCCCGCCGCGCGCGCCGCGACGGTGCGGAAATTCAGACGGCGTTCTTTCCCGATTTGAACTCTCACCGTCCGTGCGCCTTGCGCGCGCATCCCGTACGCGAATGCAAATACGGCGCCGCACTCCCACGAGAAACCGAAAGCGCTGCCCGACGCCACTCATCCCTGGAAGAGAGCGTCGCCTTTTCGACCGCCTGAAGCAGACTGACGGGCGCCGTCGGCGCTACCCAGAGCGCTGTCGAAATGCGACAGACCAGGATTCTCTCACTGCGGGAGATGAAACTCGAATCTCCCGTGCCGCCTCTTCGCATGACCGGGCCCACATACCGCTGAAGGAAAGGGCCTCAAAAGCCGACCCTTCCCCGACCCCAATCCCCGCTGAACAGCCACAACAATAGGGAAAGAAGCCATCCGGCGCCCTGGCGCGCAGGCCTTTTCAGGATCCTTCTGTATTGGAAACGCTCAGCCGTTCCATGATCGTCCTACGATCTGAAAATGCTGTGAGGACGCCGTCGTCGATTCGCAGGGTTGCGCGCCCATTATTGAGCCAGGCGCAAGCGGCGCAGTCGAAGTTGGCATGGTAGAGTAGATTCTGCCCATTTATGATGCGGTCCTGCGTCCCGAGGGGCGCAATCTGAACGTATGAAGTACCTTTCACGCGTGGTCTGGTCGGAAGGGATGTATCTGGCCCCGCACCATTTCCAGGTGCAAAGCCGATATTTTGAGGACTCCATCCGCTTCACGGCCGCTTCGCTTTGGTTTCAGGCGTATGGGCTGATCGGCGGCGAGCTGGACGGCGAGGCGCTGGTGAATGGAACGGTGTCGGTGCTGCATGCGCGCGGCATTTTTCCGGACGGGCTGGCGTTTCACATGCCGGAAAGCGATATGTTGCCGGCGGCGCGAAATATTGCCGAGCTCTTTCCCGTGGCGCGCGATAAGGTGACGGTGCTTCTGGCGGTGCCGCCGCGGCGTCCGGAGGGACTCAACTGCTTAGCCGCGGATGGCAACGACTACGCCGCCAACGGGGAAGCGCCGAGATTTTACGCCGAGCCGAAGCTGCTCTTTGACGAGACCACTGGAAGAGACGAGAAGCCCGTGCATCTGGGCCGCAAAAATATCCAGATTCTTCTCGATACGGAAACGGAGGCCGACCTGGTGACACTACCGATAGCGCGGGTAATGCGCGCCGGCTCGGGCCATTTCGTGTACGACCCGGAATTCGTTCCACCGTGCCTGGAGATCAGCGGCAGCAAAAGGCTGATGGACATGCTGGGCCGGCTCATTGACATCCTTACGGACAAGAGCACGATGTTTGCGCGCGGTAAGCAGGGCGAGAACAAGTCGTGGGTGGAGTTTTCGACGCGCGATATCGCGAACTTCTGGCTGCTGCACACGGTAAACTCGGCGCTGGCGCCGCTGCGGCACCAATACCTGACCAAGCGGGGCCATCCGGAAGAACTGTTCGTCGAAATGCTGCGGCTGGGCGGGGCGCTGTGTACGTTCGCGCTCGACTCGCATCCGCGCACGCTGCCGCTCTATGCTCACGACAAACTGGACGAGTGCTTCGGAGCCTTGGACGAACACATTCGCAGGCACCTCGAGACCATCGTTCCGACGCAATACCTTACTATCCCGCTGACCAAGACGGCCAACTATCTTTATACCGGCGAAGTGACGGACCAACGCGTGCTGGGGGCCTCGCGGTGGATCTTCGGAATCGGCTCGACGGCGGGTGAAGTCGAGATTATCTCGAGAACCCCGAAGGTGGTAAAAATGTGCTCGCAGGAATTTGTTCCGCGGCTGGTGCAGCGGGCGCTGCCGGGCATGGGTCTGACGCATCTGCCGGTAGCGCCGTCGACCATCCCGGCGAACGTGGATCGTCAATATTTCAGCGTCAGCAAAGCGGGGCCCTGCTGGGATCATATTGTATTGACGAGAAAAATCGGGATCTACGTGCCCGGCGAACTACCGGATGCGGCGCTGGAATTATTGGTGATTTTGGAACAATGAGTATTATGACAGCCGAGGTCTATTGGTGAGCTCACAACCGGCGGCGGCGGCCGCGCTCGAGCGGCGTCCCGAAAACCTGGCTTTGGCGTTTCAGGAGCTGCTTACCGTTGGCGAGCGGTTGCGCAGCCGCCGCCAGCAAGTAACGGACGCCCGCGCGTTCCGCGACCAGATCTGGGAAGCGGTAAAGATGGCGCAGGCCGATGCCGCCGGGCGCGGCTACAGCGGTGACGATATCGAGCTGGCGCTGTTCGCCGTGATTGCCTTCCTCGACGAATCCGTGATGATGATGCACTCGCCGGCGCTCGCCGACTGGCCGCGCATGCCGTTACAGCAGCAACGCTACGGCCATGACATCGCGGGCGAAGTATTTTTCCAGAACCTGCAGAAAATCCTGGCGCGGAGCGAGTCGAACGAGCTGGCCGATCTGCTGGAGGTCTACTACCTCTGCTTGCTGCTGGGATTTGCGGGGCGCTATACGATGGGCGGGCGGGGCGAGCTGAGCTCCATCATGCAGGCGGCGTCCGACAAGATCCGGCGCATACGCAGGAGCTCGACGGAGATTTCGCCGCATTGGGCGCTGCCGGGGGACCGCGTCCAGGCATCGGGCGGCGATCCGCTGGTGAGGGCCATGACGATCGGCGCGGCGCTGTGTTTCGTGCTGATGGTGGTCTTATTCATCTTGTTCAGGATCAGCTTGGGGAACGGAATATCGAAGATGGGTAATCTGGCGTAACGGGTTTGAGCGCCGGCGATGCGTTTGGGGAGAGCGGGGCGGTTCTTCACATATGAAAGGTTTTAATCTCAACTGGGCCGCCGCGGCGAGCCTGGTGTTTTTCATAGGCATTGGTTTCATCTCCGCGCGCTTTCTGAAACTCCAGGGTCAGGACATGATGTTCTTTATGATGCTGATGTCCGCCATGGGCGTTACGGCGGCGGCATTTTTCGCCTTCTTTCAAAAAAAAGCGCACGATAAGGCGCAGGCGAAACCGCAGATGGCGGCGGCTATGGGAGCGGGCGGGGGCGCAGCCGGCGGCGCGGTAGCCGCTTCCGGCCCCGGCGCGAGCCCCGAGATCGAGCAATTGTTGCGCGACGCGGATCAGCGCTTGGCGTCCGCCAAAGGCACGCAGGGGGCGGCGCTCGGCAATCTGCCGCTGATTTTTATTATTGGCGACCAGGGAGCGACCAAGACCAGCGTCATGGTTCACTCCGGTCTCGATCCGGAACTGCTCGCAGGACAGGTCTTCCAGGGCAACGACGTGGTATCGACCGCCGCGGCGAACGTGTGGTACGCGCGGAACACGATCTTTCTGGAAGCGGGCGGGAGACTTCTGGCAAAGCCGGACGCCTGGGCGCGGCTGGTGAAAAGACTACAGCCGGGAAAGCTGAAGTCGGTCATCGGCAAAGGCGAGCAGGCCCCGCGCGCGGTGCTGCTGTGCTTCGATTGCGAGGCGTTCACCAAGCCGGGGGCATCCGAGCAGATCGCGGCGACGGGGCGCTACTTGCACGCCCGGCTGGGCGAAATCTCGCAGCTTCTGGGCATTAGTTTTCCCGTTTACGTCCTGTTCACGCGAACCGACCGCTTGGCTTTTTTTGGCGACTATGTAAGAAATCTGAGCAACGACGAAGCGACGCAAGTGGTTGGCGTCACGTTGCCGATTCAACAGGGCCGCACCGGCGTTTATGCGGAGGAAGAGAGCCGCCGGCTGACGCAGGCCTTCGACGATTTGTTCTTTTCCTTATGCGGCCGGCGCATCGATTTTCTGCCGCGCGAGCACGATGCGGAGAAGGTTCCGGGAGCGTACGAGTTCCCGCGGGAGTTTCGCAAAATCAGGAACGGATTGGCGCAGCTGCTGGTCGAGATGTGCCGCCCCAGCCAGTTGCGGGCCAATCCGTTTCTGCGCGGATTTTACTTCAGCGGCGTGCGGCCGATCGTGATCGACGACGTAGCCGCGGCGCCGGCGCGGCCGGTCCCGGAACCAGGTCACAAGACCTTCGAGGCGGGCGCGACGCGCATGTTCCGCGCCGGCATGGATCTGCCGCAAGCGGCGCCGCAGCCGCAGCAGAGCGGCGGGGCGCGGCGGGCCCCGCAATGGCTCTTCCTTACGCGGCTGTTCGGGGAGATTATTCTACAGGACCGGGCCGCCATGGGCGCGAGCGGATCAAGCGCCAAGGTCAGCGGCATGCGGCGGCTGGCCCTCGGCGCGGCGGCGCTTGTGTTCCTGTTCTTGAGCGGGATGTTTCTGTGGTCGTGGCTGAACAATCACCGCTTGGAAACGAATGCGATCACGGCCGCTCAAGCCTTGCAGGGGCAGCGCGTCACGGGGAAGAATCTGCCGCAGGTGACGTATTTACGGGAGCTCGACCGTTTGCGCGAGGTGGTGCAAAAGCTGACGACGTGGGAAACCGCCGGGCATCCTTTCATGTACGGTTGGTTTCTCTACAAAGGCTCCGATTTGCTGCCTTACGCGCGGACGGCTTATTACCGCTCTTTTAAGGATTTGTTGTTCGGGCAAGTGCAAGGGAACTGGATTACGTACTTGCAGAGCGCTAAAATACCGCCTCCTCCGGCGGACGACTACGGCGCCGGTTACGACGCGCTGAAGAGCTATCTCCTGACGACCTCGGAATACGGGCGCACGAAGGAAAAGGTCTATCAGAACTTTCTGGCAGACCAACTGGACCAGAAGTGGACAGCGGGCCGGGAATCGTCGATAGATAAGGACATGGCCGGTCTGGCGAAGAATCAATTCGATTTCTACGCGGCGGATTTGCGAAATGGCAATCCCTATTCGGACCAGCCGCAGCCGGACACGGTGGACCACGCGCGCGATTATCTTTCGCGGTTCAACGCTAAAGACAGAGTGTATACGATGCTCCTCACCGACGCCGCCACCAAGGGCCACACGATCGTGTTCAATCGCGATTATCCGGGCAGCGAAAAAGTGATTCACAACATGTATCAGGTCCCGGCGGCGTATACGAAGAATGCTTGGCCGTACATGATGCAGTTGATCGCGGACGCGGAGAAAAAGTTCGGAGGCGAGCAGTGGGTGTTGGGCAAGCAAGCGGGGCCGGTGGTCCAGGATTGGACGCAAACAAAGAAGGATCTCGCGAACCTTTACGACGATAATTACATCGATCAATGGCGGAAATTCATCGCGAACACAAAATTCGTAGGTTATACGAATCTCCCGGACGCGGCTGACAAGTTGAGTGTCCTTTCGGCCAACGACAGCCCGCTGATGCGCGTGTTCTCGGTAATTTCAACCAATACGCAACGTGGATGCGCGCGTAAAGGCGGCGTTCGCGCCCGCCCCCATCGTAGTGCCGCCCGATTCGCCGGTGCTGGTCACGGACAAGACGCAGAATTACATGACGCAGTTGAACCAACTGCAGTTGGCGATTCAGAGCGTGGCGGGTAAGCCGCCCGATCCATCGTTGGCGGGTCCGGTCGACAATGCCGCGGGAAGCGCCACGAGCGCGCGATTCCAGGTCACCTCGCCATTCCCTCCCGACATGGATAAGCACGTCGATAAGCAGTTAGCGGATCTGCTTCAAGATCCGATTACGAGGGCGCAGGACCTGGTGAAGGGGCTTGGCGCGGCGGGCTTAAACCGCGCGGGCGCGCAGTTTTGCGCGGCATCGGCGTTCAGCAAGTTTCCCTTTAATCCGAGATCGCAGACGGACGCGAGCTTGCAAGAGGTGAACCAAATTTTCCGGCCGACGGAAGGGTCGCTGTGGAAGTTTTACGACACCAGCCTGAAACAGTACTTGAGCTGCACCGCATCGGGATGCATTGCAGGCGCAGGTGCGCCGCTTACGCCTCAGTTCGTGACATTCATGACCGACGCGGTCCGGTTCTCCAAGGCGCTGTACGGCGATACCGGAACGGACCCCACGCTGAAATACACGATACGGCCGCAATCCGACCAGGTCGAATCCTTCACGATCACCCTCGATGGCGCAAGCACGACATTGAAGCCAGGACAGCAGGGGCCGTTTACGTGGTCCGGCGCGTCGAACAGTTTCGGTGTTACGACCAAGAACGTGGATGGGACGGGACTGCCGATGCAAGGGTATGACGGGCTGTGGGCGGCATTCAAATTTTTCTGGAATTCGGATAACGTGAACCCCGGCGTATTCACTCGAACTCCGCGCGCGGGACAGGGCAATCAACCTTATAGGATCAACGGGAAACCCTTAAGCTATCAACTGTTCGTGGATACTCACGGCGCTCCCGCGGTCTTCGACAGAAACTTCTGGCAACAGTTAAAATGCGTGTCCACGGTAGCCAAGTGAGGCCGGGAGAGTGAGGCGACGGTGCCGCTGAACCCGCCCATGCCGCTTCCCGCGCGCATCGGGAAGTATGAGCTGGTGCAATACCTGGGCGGAGGAATGGCGCACGTCTATCGCGCCCAGGACACGGTGCTGGGCCGCCGCGTGGCGCTCAAAATTTTGACCGACGCCGGCAACAACGACCGCGATTTGCGCGACCGCTTCCTGCAGGAGGCCCGCACCGCCAGCAACATCACGCACGAAAACATTATCAACGTTTACGACTTCGGCGAGGAGCAGGGCAAGCCCTTCATGGTGATGGAGTTTCTGCGCGGAGAAAGCCTCCGCGACGCCATGAAGGCCGGCCGCACCGGGGACCTGGAGTACAAACTGCGCGTGGCGCTGCAGATCGCGCGGGCGCTGGAGTACATTCACCACAGGAAGATCATTCATCGCGACATTAAGCCGGAGAATATCCATATCGACGTGGCCGGAAAGGTGAAGCTGATGGATTTCGGCATCGCCAAGAAAGAGGGCATCTCGTTAACGCGCGCCGGCTTTACGCTGGGAACGCCCTATTACATGTCGCCGGAGCAGGTATTAGGCAAACCGCCGACCAACCTGGTCGATGTGTACGCCTTCGGCATCATGCTGATGGAGCTGATCTCGGGACAGAAGCCGATTGCGGGAGATACGCTGGAGCGGATTTTCCACCAGGTCCTGAACGAGCCGCTGAATATGCAGCCGCTGACAGCGAGCGGCGTTCCGCCCGCTGTCAGCGCTCTGATCGGGCGCTGCACGGCGAAGGACCCGGCGGCTCGGCCGCAGGGATTCAGCTTCGTTTGCGCGGAGCTGGAGCGGATTCTAGCCCTGCCGTCGGTGACGACCGGCGCAATGCCGGTCGCGACTATTTCACCCGCTCCTTCGCGATCGTTGTTCTCCAGGCTACCGGGCAACCCGCAGACCTGGATTATTGTGTTCTCGGCAGTTGCCGTGGCGGCGCTGCTGGTGATCCTATTTCTGATCGGAAAACTCTTCGTTTAACCAACCGCGCCGCTCCGGCCGGCTATCGCCTTAGCCGACTTTTTGCCACACGGCGGCCCCGAACGGGGACACCAGCTTAGCGTATTTACCGCTGGCATCCTGATAGGTTACGCCGTTAAGGGATTGGTCGCCGATGGCGGGATAGAAGAAGCCTGGCGCCGACGCCACCGGATTCCCGATCGGATTTGCGGGCTGGGCCGGCGCCGGGGGCTGAATGGGAGTGACGATAAAGGGCGGGGGCAGCGGCGCCATGGGATACACGAAGAACGGCGTGGGCGCGTCCTGGCCCTGCCCGATGGCGACCTGATAAAGAGCCCACCATTGGTCGAACTCGGAATCGTTCATCTCCTGATACTGTGGCGGCGTGGGCAGTGTGGGCGGTTTATTCGAATAGAACTGCCAATTGTTCGCGGCGGTCTGATAATTGCCGAACGCCTGTGAGTTCTGGGAATCGACCTGGTGGTGCATGTAGCTGCGGTTCAGTTCCTTGATATAGGTATCGGTCATGAACTGGGCTGGGTCGTTGGAGGCCGACTGCGTCGCCACGAACGGGGCGGGCGGCGCGTAGTATGCCTCCAATTTCGCTGCGGTAAGGTCCGCAAGAGTGCTGATAAGGGGAAGTGCGATCACTGAAATCCTTTCTTGCGACATGGCTTGTCGATTTGTCGCGGCGGGGACGGCTCCCGAGAGCCATCGCCTGCTTGAACGGTAACGGGCGGGGCTGCCGGGGAGGCGCGCCCGGACTCGCAAGCTGTTGCAGCGTCTCTAAATTCAGTTCTTATTATTCCGTCATTGGCAAAAATGGGAGCGAGGGGCACTATATAATGGCCGTGTTCTTCCCGATGTATTAAAGGACGATATGCGTGTCGGCAAATACGAATCCGAGGCATTTTTGGGCGGCGGGATGTCGGAAGTGTACCGCGCGAAAGACACCGTGCTGGGCAGGACGGTGGCGCTGAAGATTCTGACGGTGGCGGCGAGCTCGGACGCGCCGACGAAGGACCGTTTTCTGCTCGAAGCGCGGCTCTCGAGCGGAATCTCGCACGACAACATCGTAACCACCTACGATTACGGCGAAGACGCCGGCCGGCCGTTCATGGTGATGGAATACCTGAGCGGCGAGACGTTGCGGCAGGCGATCGCGAACGGCTCGCTGCCGGACCTACGGCGCGGGTGCGGATCGCGGCGCAGGTGGCGCGCGCGCTGGAGCACATACACGCTCTCGGCGTGCTGCACCGCGACATAAAGCCGGACAATGTGCATCTGGAATCGTCCGGGCGCGCCAAGTTGATGGATTTCGGGATCGCGAAGACGCAGCAGGTGTCTCTGACGCGCACGGGTTTCACGCTAGGGACGCCGCATTACATGGCTCCGGAGATGCTGACCGGGAATACGCCGACGGCGCAGGTGGACATCTACTCGTTCGGCATTATGCTGTTCGAGCTGCTATGCGGGAAGAAGCCGATCGACGCCGATACGGTGGAGCGCATCTTTTTCGCGGTGCTGAATACGCCGGTGCCGATCGAGGTGCTCGAACAGGCGGGGGTTCCGGAGCCGCTGCGGGAGATCGTGCGCCGGTGCACGGAAAAGAATCCGGCGCAACGCATACAGAGCTTTGGTGAGGTGCGTGGGGGCTTGGAGGAGTTCCAGGACACTTGAGGCGGGGGAGCGGGCCGCGGAACCGGTAAAGGCAGGGCGTAGGAAGGTGCGGCTCGAGAGCCGCTACATTGCGATAGGGCTGGCACTTGCCATGCTGCTGGCGGTGCTGGCGGGCGCGCTTGCGATTCGTTCCGCGCGCGGCGCGGCCCACGGAAGCGGGGGCGGATTGGCGTCCAAGATATCGCTTGCCGGCGGGAGACATGGCGCTGATTCCGGGCGGTCCGTTTCTTTTCGGACCCGCCAACGAAAAGGTCGAGTTGAAGCCGTTCTATATCGACGTTGTCGAAGTCGACAACGAGTTGTACGAGATGTTTTGCAATGCCACGCATCGGCCTTTGCCGCCGGGTTTTGTCCGCGGCCGCCCGGGGGACCCGATCGTAAACGTCACGTTTCAGGCCGCGCAGGCGTATGCGGCGTGGGCGGGCAAGCGGTTGCCGACGGAGCAGGAATGGGAGCGCGCGGCGCGAGGACCGGGCGGACGGCGGTTTCCATGGGGCAACGATGCGGACGCCAACAAGGCCAACGTGAAGGACAACCCGGACGATTCCTGGGAGCATCTCGTGTCGGGATTCTCTTATCGCGCGGGCATGAGCCCGGAGGGCGCCTGGCAGATGGTGGGGAATGCGTCCGAATTCGTGAACACGCGGCGCGAACCGAGCCTTCTGGTGATACGCGCCTTTGAAAAATCGATGAAACCGGCGCCCGGGAGCGGGAGAACAGTGGGTTGCCGTCAAAGGTGGCTCTTTCCGGCACAAGCTGGATGAAGCCGACCCGTCGGGCTGGGAAGTTGTACCCGCGCGATATTATCGGGACGACATCGGCTTCCGCTGCGCCAAGGACCCGTAAAGTCCAAAATGCAAAAATAAAAGCGCTCCCAGACTTACAAAAATGAGCCTGGAAGCGCTTGAGAATGACTAGGTCGCGGTACCGGAATATGTCTAGGACCGGCCAAAAAGCCGCTTACGCATCAGCAGCATGGATCCCAGACCGCCGCCAAGAAGTGCAAAGGTGGCCGGCTCCGGAGTACCTGTCGTGACCGTGAAAACAGCCGGGGTACCCTCCAGACTAAAGTACGAGGAACCTCCGCATGCGGCTACTGCCGGGGCAAAATTGACCGTCAGGCCATCGCCGCTCGCGAAGTTGGTGTAAGTGGTGTTCGGACCATAGTAGTCCTGCGGGTCGGTCCCGCTCATTTGCGATGCCGAGCAGTAGCTACTGCCGACGAACGTATAGAAGCAAATTCCATCGTCCTCAAAGCCCGAAATACCGGAACCGTTCAGGGATAGGGAGTAATGGGGGTTGAACTGTTGTTGACTATGCCCACCAGAACGTCTTCTGAGTTCTCGTATGCGGTGGCATCGGTGATTGCAACCGAGAACGCTCCGGCTGCGGAATCCGTGATGACGACGTTGCAGCCGGTTGCCGCTGCATCCGGCGAATGAGGAAAGGGGTTAGAGCCGCTGCCGGCCGGGCAAATGGTTCCCGCCATTAGCGCGCTCCCCCTAAAAGTACCAGGTACAGCGACCGTCGCGCGATCACTCCCATGTTCGATCTAGCTTTCATCTAAAATCCTCCTCTTGATGTGACATCTCCTCAATTTGTGACACTCCTCGATAAGATGCCTACCATGACAGAATCCATCGTACACCAAAACGTCTGATGGAGACTCGTCCAGTTATAAATTAATTTCACGTCAGTCATTTTAGTTACTAAACTTGACTGAAACTGACAGTACAGTCAGTACCACTTACCAGCTTCAATGTGCAGTTCGGCGCCGGATCGTTTCAGGATGCGCGCAGGCAGCGGACGCCAGTGGGGGCGGGAGCCGGGGGCCGCCTCCGCCTTTAAAATGAAGAATTGGCGTCACCACGCGTATTTCTCCTCTCTCCGGCTAATGCAGGCGGCGAGCGCGCCAGGATGGTCCTGAACGATCGCGCGCGGTTCGACCTCGCTGTCAAGCTGCGGTGCGAGGGGGCGCCTCTCGGTGAAGTTTACGCCTTTGTCAGTGGTCTCTATTTCCGGGGCAAGCTGGCTTATGCCCAGGCTTTCGCGGCGCCCCCGCCCGGCATCCCCGCCGCGCTTGTAATCACGCCGGGAAAAGGCCTTGTTCCACCGCAAACCGCCGTTACCATCGAGAGCTTGCGCGAGATCGCCGCCGTGCCCATCGACCTGGACGACCCGCGCTATCTCGCGCCTCTCGAACGCGACGCGCGTCTGCTCGACGAGGCAGCGGGTCCGGAGTGCCTGTACATTCTGCTCGGCAGTCTCGCCACGCCGAAATACATGGCGCCCCTTTTAAAGGCCTTCGGCGAGCGGCTGCTGTTTCCCTCCGAATTCGTCGGGCGCGGCGATATGAGCCGTGGCGGGCTGATGCTTCGCTGCGCACATCTCGGCGTGGAACTGAGCTACGCGCCGGCGCACAGCACCAAGCCTCATGGCGCGCGGCCGCCCAAGCTCCCGAAGTGGAGGGCCCCGGAGAAGGGCGGCTGAGTCGCGTGGAAATGCTGCTCCTGATCGGCATTCCGGGTTCCGGAAAAACGACTTTTTGCCGCGAGCGCTTCTTTGAAACGCACGTTCGCATCAGTCTGGACATGCTCGGGACGCGGGCGCGTGAAACGATCCTGGTCGGAGCGTGCCTGGCGGTGAAGCAGGCCTTCGTGGTGGACAACACCAACGTGCTCGCGGCGGAGCGCGCGGCCTATATTGCGCGCGCCAAAGCCGCCGGATTCCGGGTTGCCGGATATTACTTTCGGACCGGAGTGCGCGCGGCGATCGCCCGCAATAAGAAGCGCAATGACAAAAAGGCGTTGGCCGTACCGGCCATCCTGCGCAGCTACAAGCGGCTGGAGCCTCCCTTGCCGCGCGAGGGCTTCGATGCGCTCTATGCGGTGGCGCTAGACGCGGAGAATCGTTTTACCGTAAGCGATTGGACCGCGTCCGATTCAATTGAAAAGCCATAGGCCGCGCCGGACGTAGGCGCCCGTAAGCAGATACAGAATCGCCAACGCCGCCCCATAAAGCAGGAGCGCATTTACCGCGCGCGCCGGGATGCGAGATTGCCGCTCATAGGCGACCAGGGCCGTGAGCGCGAACGGGATAAAACCGATGTATCCGGGCAGCGGCATTTGAAAAAGATGCGGAGCGCGCGGCAGGATCATGTACTCCCAATGCGTGCGCGCCGGGAAATTCAGCAGCTCCCAGAAGAATCCCGCTAGCAGGCCGCTTCCCGCGAGGGCCGCTGCAAAACGGCCCGGCCGCGGGCAGGGCCGCGCGTGCGTGAAGGGCAGCAATACAAACGCGGGCGCCAGCCAAATCCCCTGATTGAACCAGAAGACGCGATTAAACAACGGAATCGCCGCGAGGACTAGGCCGCACAGGATTGAAAGCCATTTCCAACGCCGGAACGCGCGCGAGAACGCGGCCGGCAGACAGAATTCGCCGCCGATCATCCAATACGATTCCACCATGATGGGAATCACGGTCGCGAACGATATGAACCCGAACAGTACCTGCGCGTGCAGGTTGTCGATCCCGCCGCGGTAGCGCCATTGCGGCGATGCCAAGTTGAGGAGCTCAAAGAGCAGCCAGAACAGCGTGGAAATGGGGATCGTAATCCCGAGAAATGCGCCGGACCGCCCGCGCCATAGCGATAGCCCGTGGCGGCGTTCGTTGAATGCGTCGACGATGAGCAGAAGCCCCCACCAAAAAATGGCGTAGGTGTAATCCGCGAGCGGCGGCGCGTAGCCCACTGTGGCGCAGGCCCCGGCCACAAGAAGCAGGACTCCCGCGATCACCCGCACTCGCGCGGGCTTCACTGGTTGGGCTGAGGAGGAGGCGGAGGAGTCGGCGCGGTCGGGGTGGCGCCGGTTGAACCAGGCGTTGAGCCAAACATTGAACCATTCGATAAACCGCCCGCCTGCGGCGCCTGCGAATTCTGAGCCGCGGCCGCCGCTCCCACGACGGTCTTATCTTTTTTCGGATCGTAGATAAATTCCCACTCGCGGTACTTGGAACGCTCGTTGATCTCCATGATCCCCGATCCTTTCAGTGCGGCCGGAACACCGAAGCCCGCTATTCCGGCGCCCATACCGCCCTGCTGCCCCGGATTGGCGAAGGAGCTTTGATTCGCCGATCCGCCGAAAATTTGATTCTGGACCGCCGTGATCGCGGCATTCGATCCAGCGCCGAATCCGCCGCCGGGCCCCGCAACGTTCGAGACCGGATTAGGCTGGCCGGGTGAAAATCCTGGCGGCAGACCCTGCATCGGCGCGCCGCCCTGGACTGGATACGGTTGAGCGGGCTGCTGTCCAGGCCAGGTTTGCGCCGGCTGTCCGGGAAACTGCTGTCCGGGGGATTGCTGACCGGGAAACTGCTGACCGGGAAACTGCTGGCCAGGGAACTGCCCTGGCTGAACGACGCCCGGGGGAAGACCCGTGGCCGGGACACCACCCGCCGTGGCGCCTGGATATACCGGCGGATACGGCTGGCCGGGGAACTGCCCCGGCTGAACGGCTCCCGGCGGGAAACCCGTGGGCGAAACAGCGCCCGCCGTAGTTCCTGGATATACCGGCGGATACTGCTGGCCTGGCATCGGCGGCAGCGAATTGGCGGATGGATAGGCGCCCGGCTGCGATGGATCGCCCCCGTTCAGCGGCGGACCGGCGGTTGCACCCATGGGCGGCAGGGCGCCCGCCATTTTGTCGCTCGGGCGCTGCACTTTCGCAAAGTTGATGGGTCCCGCGGGAGCATTCGGGTCGTTATTCGGATCGCTCGAATCGCTCGCGCCAGTGGGACTCGCCGGATTCGAGGCCTCTTGATTATTGCCGCTGCTATTGCCGTTGCCGGCCAGCGGATTGCTATTTTGCTGCGGCACAAGCGAATCCGTCAATATCCCGGTGGGACCGACATGAACGGGCCGCCAGTCGTCCTTGCCCGTCAGCGGATCGACATAGCGATGCCGCAGATAGCGCTTGTTGTTGAAACTTTCCAGATCCTCGATCTTGGTCGGATACCGCTTATTGGCGCGCACGAAAAGCTGGATGGCGCGCTGATATTGCAACCCGCGGTCGACCGCCAACTCCTCGCGGTTGCGCTGCGTTTCAAACGCAATTCGCGGCACTTCCATGTAGAGTGAAATGGCAATGCCGGCGGCCAGAAGAAACACCAGCAGAAGAGCGAATCCATCTTCTTGGCGCGGACGGCGGCCGCTCATCCCGTAATCTCCTCGACCAACGGCAATGTTTGCTGGTGATTCTCAAACTGCGTGTCTTCGACCACCGCGGAATTGATCCCGATCCGCACGATCTTGTAGCGGCTCTTGATGAGCTGCCCTTCGCTGGCCACGATAATATCGTCGCCGTCCAGGAAAAAGGCGCGCTTTACGCCCGCCTTGGTCTGGTTCACGAAGCCATAAAACTTCAACGGAATGGGGGGCGCGGGCGCGACCGCCCCTTTCGCAACCTCGACTTTAGAAGGCGGCAGTTTCGGGCCGATGAACCGCCATTTGGGCAGTATCGGGGCCGGCTCCTTTACAGCTATGCCGGCGGTGGCCGGCGCGGGGCCGCCCTGCCCGAAATCGAAGATCGACCGCGTGCCGCTATCGGCCTTGACGGATTTCAGTTTCGCGAGCAGATCCAGGTGCAGCGTGGGGTCCACGGTATTGCGATCGATATCGGCGTACTTGCTGGGCTTCAGCGATGGCCTGAACTCCTCCACGGCGCGGAAACTACGTCCGGATCGAGTGGAAGCCCGGCTGCTGCGCGAGATTTCGCGCGTGGGAATGCGGGAGTCCGACAGCGGCGCCGCCCCCGGCCGGATGGAGGCCGCCGTCTGGGAGCCGCTGCCGCTCGAAAAGTAAAAATACGCCGCCACCGCCAGCAGCGCGGCTAGAATCGCAATTTTCTTCGGCTCGGCCCCGATCCCCGCGGGCTTCAAGTTCATGGCGTTGCGGCGTCCTCCCTGACATAGGTTTGGAGCTTCAACGTAATGTTCAGGAGTCCGCTCGTCTGCGGCGTCGCCTGCAAGCTTTCGACGATCAAAAGGCGCTGCGATTTGTCGAGCTCGTTTACGAAATGGAGCAGGTCCGGATACTTACCCTCCAGATTCTGCGAGATCGTCATCATATCCAGCGTATCGCTGCCCTCGATCGGCTCCAGGTTATAGGAGCTCTCTTTCGGCTTCATCTGCGCGTTTTTTGCCAGATCGATCAACTCCGCGAGCACGGTCGAGTAGGCCGTGTTGCTGGGCAGGAAATATTGCGACAAGAAGCGGTCGCCTTCCTGACGGCCAGCTTGAATCTTCGTGACCATGACGCGCGTGCGGTCGAGCACGGCCCTCTTCTGACGTAGTTCGCCCGTGAGGTTCAGAACTTGCGCGCG
The DNA here is from genome assembly GCA_963795935.1 of Bryobacterales bacterium. Taxonomy (GTDB): domain Bacteria; phylum Acidobacteriota; class Terriglobia; order Bryobacterales; family Bryobacteraceae; genus JAICMB01. The sequence goes on from CAWCJO010000002.1 coordinate 463,768, forward strand.
CAGCTCCTCGGGCGAGCCGCCGGGCGGCCGGATGACGAAATAAAAAGCGGCCAGGTTCACCGCCACGAGGCCGCCAACAACAATTCTGGCAATTCCCGCCGGCCCTTGCGCGTAGGACTTAAAGTTAAAGCTTCTGCGCATAGCTCACCGTCAGGCGGTAACGCAGAAAGGGTTCTGTCTGCGATGGCGGCAGCCCCGTCATGAGCTGCTCGCCCGAAAATTGCGGCGATGTTTCCAGCCGTTTTACCAGTTCCAACACCGGCCCAGGCTCTTTGGCCGCCACGGTCATGTCCAGCCACACGTGGCTGTGCGCGTCCACTTGCGGCAGGCGCACGGTAATGAGACGGACCTCCGCGGGCATCACTTTTTCGAGGTCCGCGAACAGCTTGGTCCAACTGATAGCCTTGTGCTCGATGAGAAGATTCAGGAACAGGCTGCGCTCCAGCACTTCGGCGTTGGCGGGCTGGCCGAGCGTCACGTCGAGCTTCGCCTGCTCCGCCGCGATTTTGCGCGCTTGCCCATTCAACCGCTCCAGCAGGAGGCGCGTATCGGCCGCCTGATTGCGCTCCGACCGGATGAGCATGCCTTGCAGCGCGAGCGTGAACAGCAGCAGGATGCCGATCGCGCCCGTTCCCAAAACGATCGGCCGGTCGCGCCGGAACGGCTCGGTTGCAAGATTGACTGGGATGCGGATCGCCATGTCTATCCCTCGATCGGTTAGCCCTCGGCCGCTTCGAGATAGCCGAGCAGACCGGCGTCGTTCTGCGCCGGCGCGCCCAAGCGCATTCTTAACGGCTCGACAGCCGCGCCCCATTGCGCGTGCCACTCCCGCGCCAGATCCTGGCTATCCGCGCCGAAGCCGCACAGAACCAGCCGTTCGGCTTTCGCCGACAGCTCGTCTTCGACATAAATGAACGTCGGGTGCAGCACCGACTCCATCTCATCCCGCGACGCCGCGTCCATCTCGATGGAGCGCGAGAGCTTCAAAGTGCCGCCATCGAGCACCATGGCCGTCAAGGTTCTCCCGCTCAGCTTGGCCACGATAGTGAATCCGCGCGCATTGATCGCGTTCAGCGCCGCGAGCGAGGAAGTCGTCACATACCCGGGCTGCAAAGCGGCCGCCCGAAACGGAGCTTCGTACCGCGAAACGATCTCGCGAGCCATGATGGCCACTACCACGTCGATTTTGCCCTTCGACGCGCGCGGCTGCGCGTAATAGCCGATCACGGCCGTTTCAATGTCGAACGGTACGCTCTTTTTCATGCGGAACCGCACCAGCGCCTGTTGTTCGTCCGCCCCGGCTGGGAAGGAATTGAAATCGAGGACGGCGACGCGGGCGCAGTAATCCGGCAGGATCAAGGCCGCGCGGCGCTTCTTTCCATCATGCGGAACAATCCTGTCGATAGCCGCCTTTAAAGCATCGGCATTCTGGATATTGTCGTGGACCGGGGAGATTTTTAGCACGGGTCCTTCAAAGGGCTCGAAACCGCGTTGTTGATTTGTGCCTAGGCGGGCAAAGGCAATGCCCGGCTCCGACAACTCGAAGGCGTGCGATGGCGGCGGGTCTTGCAGCAATTTTGCGAAGGGGATGGTCATCACGCCCTACTCATCAAGCTTCGATAAACGTTACTTTGTTGATTTCCTTCAGCGTCGTTACTCCCAAGCGGGCCTTCTCGACGGCTGAGTCGCGCAGAAATGTCATGCCTTCATCGCGCGCCGCGCGCTTGATCTCGGAAGCGGGCCGCTTGTCCAGAATCATCTCGCGAATCCGCTCGCTTAAGTCCAGCAGCTCGTGAATCGCCGTACGGCCGCGGAAGCCGGTGCCGCCGCATTCAAAACAGCCGGCGCCCTCGGCAAAGCTGAAGTTGCGCCATTCCTCGGGGTTCAAACCGCTTTCGGCCAAGTAGCCGTCATCGTACTTCACAGTCCTCTTGCAATGGTTGCAAATCAGACGCACAAGCCGTTGAGCCAAAATGCAGTTAAGCGCTGAAACAAAATTGTACGGCTCGACCCCCATGTTCAGGAACCGGCCGAGCACGTCGAGCACGTTATTGGCGTGCACGGTCGTGAAGACCAAGTGTCCCGTGAGCGCCGCGTTTATCGCGATCTGGGCGGTTTCCTGATCGCGGATCTCGCCTACCATGATCTTGTCGGGGTCGTGGCGCAAGATCGAGCGCAAGCCTCGGGCAAACGTCAGGCCCTTCTTTTCGTTCACCGGAATCTGTGTGATTCCTTTAATCTGGTATTCGACCGGGTCCTCGATTGTGATGATCTTGTCTTCGTCGTTCTTGATCTCGCTCAGGCCCGCGTAGAGCGTCGTGGTCTTGCCCGATCCGGTCGGCCCCGTGACCAGCACCATACCATAGGGCTCTTTGATATAGCGCCGAAACTTAACCAGATCGTTCTCGGAAAAACCCACGACCTCCAGGCTGAGCTTCGAAAACTTTTCGCTCATCGACTCTTTGTCCAGCACGCGCAGCACGGCGTCCTCGCCATGAATTGTCGGCATGATGGAAACGCGAAAGTCGATCAACCGGCCCTTGTAGCGCACCCGGAAACGGCCGTCCTGGGGGATGCGGCGCTCGGCAATGTCCAGTTCGCTCATTACTTTCAGGCGCGACAGGATGGTCGAGTGCCAGTCCTTCGCAATCGGCGGCATGGCGTAATGCAGGACGCCGTCGATGCGGTACTTGATGGCGACCTCCTGGTCGCGTGTTTCCACGTGTATGTCGCTGGCGCGGCGTTCCAGAGCGTTGAAAATCGTGGTGTCGACCAGCTTGATGACGGGCGCAATATCGTTGTCCGACGCCGTCAGCTTGTCGATCGAAAGCGTTTCTTCGGAGTTTTCATCGTCCGCGATGACATCGAGCGCGAAGCCTTCGGTGACCTCTTCAAGGACTCGCTGGGACTGCTCTGTCTTCTTCAGTAAGTCCGATATTTGTGAGAGGGTTGCGACCTTTACCTTAAGCTTCTTCTGGAGCAGCATCGACAGCTCGTCGATGAGGTTCAGGTTGCGCGGATCGGAGAGCGCGATCTCAAGCGTGCCGTTCTGGCCCGTGATGGGCACGAAGTTGTAGCGAAACATCAGATCGACCGGCACGGAGTGGAACAGGTCGTGGTCGATGCGGACTTCGCGCAAGTCCACGAACTCGCAGCGGTAGCGGGAGGCGAGCGTGCGGGCCTGCTCAGTCTCCTGCAGAGGGTCGGTTAACCGGAGTCGTTCAGCGGTTGCCATGGCTTTGGGATTGACAAACGGACGTATACACAACGGCCTGCATGTGCATCACAAAGATTAGACGTAAGCGCGCGCGTTGGCGTGCACGCGGAAGTTAGCGCAGGGTGTCCGCCAGGGAGAAGATCGGCAGATACAGCGCCACCAGCACAAACGTGACGAAACAGCCCATGAAAATCATGATCGCGGGCTCGATTAAAGCCAGCACCGCCGTCATGCGGGTGGAGACGTCCTCCTCGTAGAACTCCGCCACGCTGCCCAGCATGGCCGGAAGCGCCCCGGTCGATTCTCCGACCTCGATCATATCGATCGAAAGGCTTGGGAAAATCCCCGTTTCCTCGAGCGATGCCGACAGCGAGCGGCCTTCGCGCACCATCTTGCCGGTCTTGGCCAGCATTTTCTTCAAAAGATTGGTCCCGAGCGAGCTCGATGCCGTTTCCAGCGCCTGGACCAGGGGGATGCCGCCCACCAGCAGCGTGCTCAGGACGCGCGAGAACTGCGCCACCTGATACTTGATCCAGATATCGCCCAGGACGGGCGTCCTCAGCCGGATGCGGTCCAGGCGCTCCCTCCCGCGCGCCGTCTTGGACCAGAAGCGGAATCCGATCACCGCCCCGATAACCGCCAGCAATCCTCCGAGAACGTAACTGCGAGCGGTGGTCCCGATTTCGATCAGAACGCGCGTTGCCATGGGGAGCTGCGCCTGCATGCTGTTGTACAACTCGGCGAAACTCGGCACCACGTAAGTGATCAGGAACACCATCAGGCAGATCACCAGCGTCATCAGCAGCGCCGGATAAATCAGCGACATGATGAGCTTCTTGCGGATCGCCAGCGCCAGTTTCTGGTAGGTGATATAGCGGTCCAAAACCTCGCCGAGCGCGCCCGATTTCTCGCCGGCCAGGACGGAGGTCACATAAATCGGCGGAAAAACATTCTGGCGCGCGAAGGCGTCCGACAACAGCGAGCCATTGCGCACGTCGTCGCGAACGGCCTTGATGTGCGGCCCCAGCTTGGGGTCGGTCAAACGCTCCGAGAGCAAGTCGAGGCCTTTGAGAATAGGCAGGCCGGCGCGAATCAGCGTCACGAACTGCTGATTGAAAATCAGGAATTTTTCGAGGTTGACCTTCTTGCGCTTGCCCCCGATCACAGCCGGCATGCCGCTCAGCTCGCGGCGCGGCTTGATCGAGTAGATCAGGAAACCCTGTTGGGCGTAACGCTCCCGCAGTTCGCCTTCCGTCGCGGCTTCGGCCACCTGCTGGTGCACTTCGCCGCGCGGGTCGGAGTACTTGACCGCGAATTCAGCCATTATTGGGCGGCCCCGGGAGCGCCTTCGGACGTCACCAGAGTCGCGCCGGGCGGCATCTGGAACGTGAAGGCGCGGTCGTTCACGCTGGGGTTCAGCTTCTCGTCCGAGAAATTAAACGCCAGCACGGATTTGTCCTGTCCCGTAATCAGCAAGCTCTTGATCTCGAAATCCGGCGCGGCAGTGAGCCGGATCGATTCATACGGCAGCTTATCCGATTTGGCTTTGGCCGTAATGACCATATCCGAACCTTGCGGATTCATGTCGAAATCGCGAAATTCCTTCTGGAAATCGAGCTTGCCAAGCAGGAACGCCAGTGGCGCGCGCATATCCTCGGATTCCTTCAGCGGCATCTTTTCAACCCGCTTGGCTTCGGGCGTGTAGAGATAGACGTTCTTGCCGTCCGAGACGAAGAGCTTGCCCGCCGGAGCGGCGTATTCCCAGCGCATACGGCCCGGTTTGCGCAAAATCAACAGCCCGCTCTCGCTCTGCCGCGGCCGTCCTTCGGCCGTATAGGTCTCGTTGAAGTTCACTTCCAGCGTTTTAGCGTGATTGTAGCGATCCTGGATTCCCTTCAGGACGCGCGTGAGCCCCTCGTCGGCGTCGAGCGTCAGGGCCGCGAGACACACCACCAGCGCGCAACGGATCACAAACATACAGACGTAGCAGGGGCCGCTTCCGTGCAGCCTGCGCGGGCCACGCGCGATACACGCTCCGGATTTGACGCGGCGCGAATGAAAGTTTGATATTATTTCCTACCATGACCAGGCACACCCACGTTTTGCGGTTGTCGTCTCTCGTTTTTCTCGTATCCGCGATGCCGCCGCTTTCCGCGGCTCCTACCGTCGCCGCCGTCGTGAACGCGGCCAGCAATATCCTGCCCGGCCTGCCCAATGCGCCCATCGCGCAAGGCGCTATTTTTGTCATCTACGGCAGCGGCTTGGGCCCCGCGAACATCTCTTATGCTGCGGCGCCGTTCCAGACCACCAGCTTGAGCGGCACGTCGGTAACGGTCACGGTGGGCGGTACGACCGTGAACGCGCCGATGTACTACACATCGGATACGCAGGTGGCCGCGCTGCTGCTCTCGAATACGCCCACGGGCACGGGAACCCTCACGGTCACCTACAACAACAGCACGAGCGCAACCGCTCCCATCACCGTGGTGGCCAACAACGTGGGCCTCTTCAGCATCGATTCCAGCGGCGGTGGACCCGCTATTGTCAGCTACCCCGACTACAGCCTGGTCTCGCCTACGAAGGCCGCCAATTGCGGAGGGCCGAACACGACCTGCGGGGCCGCCAATCCCGGCGACACGCTCATTCTATGGGCCACGGGATTGGGTCCGGTCTCCGGAAGCGACGTCGCCGGAGCGGGCCTGGGCCAGAATATGCCGAACATTCCGCTTAAGGTGTGGCTGGGCGGAGTGCAGGCCCCGGCGAGCTATCAGGGACGGTCCGGCTGCTGCGTCGGGGAGGATCAGATCGTTTTTACGGTGCCGAATAACGTCCCCACCGGGTGCGCCGTGCCGCTGCTGGTTCAAATCGGCAACGAGATCAGCAACAACACCGTGATGCCGGTGGCCAACGGAAGCCGCGCTTGCACTCTCGTCAGGGCCGATCTTGCCTCGTTGGGCGCTGAACAAATCGAGCAACTGATCACCGCTGGCCCCGTCACTTCCGGCAGCATCGAGCTGGACCATAATTCGGACGGCGGGGGCACATACGAGGACGATGCACGATTCCAGTTCATCAAGCTTCTCACCTATCTGCCGGGAACGCAGCCTTTCTTCGTGTCTTGGGTTGACGACCAGCCGCCCGGCACTTGCATCGTCTACAACAATCTCAACGCGGGCTTTAACAATCCGATCACGGGAGGAACTCTCCTCGACGCCGGTTCCAATTTCAAAGTGACGGGACCGAATGGGAGCGCGACCATCGCGGTGAACTCAGGGATAACCAGCGAATTCAACTCGACGGGATCCTTTCTGGTCCCAGGAAACTACACGATCACCGGGAACGGCGGGGCGGACGTTGGCTCCTTCAGTGGAACGATCACGATCCCGGCATTGTCCACGTTGGTCAGTCCGGCGAACAATGGCACGGCTACGCGCGCCAACGGCATGACCGTCACCTGGACGGGAGGCAGCGGAGAGCTTCAGATCTTGGTAAATAGCTGCTCCGACAGTTCATGCAAGAACGGCGCTTCGGCGGTTTGTATAGTGCCCGCGACCCTCCAATCATTCACGATTCCGCCCTACGTATTGGAGGCGCTCCCGGCCGGCAGCTCCGCCGGGCTGGTTCTCTCGTCCTATTCGGTGGCCTCGTTCACGGCAACGGGTCTCGAGGCGGGAACCATCACGATTTACAGCAACGATTCCGGGTTCGGGTACGGTTGGGGCTCGGGCGGCTTCACGCTGAAGTAGGCGCGGCCGTCGGGCGCTACTGCGCCGTAAACGGCACGGACGCGACCGTGTTCTCCCACTCCATTACGAGCCGGCCCTTGTTGCCGCCCGTATGCTCCAGCGTGATCTTAAACGTTTCAACCGGCGCCGGCGGCTTGCTCATGTTCATATCGACGCGGCCCAGATCCTGGCCTTCGGAGTACTCCGTCCCCCATTGGCCCGTCTGCTTGTTCACGATCAACTTCCAGGTTGGCTGTCCCAGCAGCACGTACAGCGTGTAAGAGCCGGTCGGGACATGCAGGCCCGCCATGTCCAGGTCGGCGGCGGTCGCCAGCGAAGTGGCTTCATTCGCTCCGGCGCGCCACACGCTGCCGTATTGCAGCAGTCCCCCGAAAATCTTGCGGCCGCGCATGGACGGCGCCGAATACTTGATCGTGATCTTCTTCCCGTTAATGGTGGTCGAGGTCTCGGCCGCCGGGCTAGGCCTGTTCTCCTGCGCAAACGCGAGACTCAACGCCGCCGCCGCGGCAAATGCGATCGAAGCGAATCTGTTCATAAACCTCAATATAGCCGGATGCGGGTCACTGCCGCACGCTGCGCAGGTAAACCTGAAACGGCGCCCAATAAAACGGTTTCGCATAGCGCGGCTCCGTCTTGAGCAGGTTCAGTTTGGCCTCGTGCATCGCCGCTGCCGCATCCTTTCCCGCCGCGATTCCGCCGTAGAACCGATTCATCAGCGGCTCCGTCGAACTGTCGCTGACATCCCATAGCCCCGCCACCACCGCGCGCGCGCCAGCCTCCAGAAAGGCCCACGCGAATCCGATGAGTCCCTCGCCCGCATAGGCGCGCACCCCGGCGCTGCGGCAACCCGAGATGGTCACGAGATCGGCCGTGATCGGCACATCGATGACGTCCCGCGCATAGAGCTTATACTCATCGCCGCGCCGCGATAAGACCACCGCGGATTCGAGCGGGTTCTCATTGCTGGCTTCGGCGTGAGCGGCGAAATGGATCAGCGAGAACCGGCTCGGCTGCGAAGCCCGGTACGCCGCGGGCGTTGCTTGCCGCGCGACATACACGTCCTGCGTAGCTCCTCGGAAGCGCGACTGTATGTCCCGAATCTCCAGGCCCGCCTTTTCGAGCGGCCGATAGCCGCTCCCGTCGTAATCCGCCGCTCCAATGAGAAGCAGCGCCGGGGCGCGCGCGCCTCGATCCGGCGGCTTCGATGCCGCAATCGCAAGCGAAGGAGCGATCGCGAGTTCCACGTCCTCAACCCAATAGTGCCGGCGCGAACCCGGTACGGGGAGCGTTTCGAGATTCAAGCGGTGCAACGGCCCATCCGGTATTACAACGACGCGGCTCCCCTTTGGAATGCGCGGCGCGATTTGCCCCAGCAGGGCCTCCCACAGCTTCCCCCCGTTGGCGTCGCCGCTCGCGATGGGATCTCTGAGAGGATGCTCGACCACGTTTCGATACGCGGTAACAAGCGGCTCGATCTCCTCGCTTCCCGGCAGTTCGAAACGGCGCACGCCTCGCTTATCGATCAGCCACGCGAAAGAGCGCCGCGGCGCCAGCCAGAACGAAAGTATCGCCGTATTGGCCTCGCGCCCGAGTTGCGTCAGGCGGGGGATATTAATCGCGTTACCCGGAATATCCCGCCCCAGCCGCGCAGCCAGGACCCGCGCGCGGCTGGCCTCAACAGCGCGCAGCGCCCCGGCATCGTCTCGCATCTCGACCAGCAGGTCAACGTAGGCCTGATGTATATCGATCAGCCGCGAGAGGAACGTGATCTGCTGCGCCGCGGCAATGAGATCCGAACGCGTCTTATCGATCAGCTCTACGGCGGCGCGGTACTCTCGTTCCGCATGGGAGTAATCGCGATTCGCACGGTAGGCGCGTCCGAGATAATAGTGGCATTCCCACAAAAGCGAGGGAGGAACGCCGGATCGCGCCGCGACCGCGTGGTACAAGCGCAACGCCTCGGCCGCTTGCCCCCTTCCCCACGCGATTCCGGCGGCATTGAACGTTTGATACGGTCCCGAGGCGCTGTCGGGAGCGGCGAGCCGACGGGATTCTTCATTCCAATGTCCGGCCTCATCCCACTGGCCCAGCTTGATGTACGCCGTCGCAAGATTGTCCGCATTGCGCGCCGCGTCTGCATTTCTCCCCATACGGCGAGCCAGTTCGAAGGCGCTCCGATATCCTCGGATCGCCTCGTCGTATTGTTGTTGAGCGTCGTACAACAGTCCGAGCTCGCCCAGGGCAATGAGCAGGTTTCCGTCGTCGCCGATTGCCGCCAGCGCCGCCGTGGCCTTGCGGCCATAGCGAAGCGATCCCTCAAAATCGCCCAGAATCCTATCAAACGATCCCAGGTTCATCGATTCGACGGCGGCCAGCCGCGCAAAGCCGTTCCGTTCCGAAATTTTCAGGGCCTGCAGCCCGTATTCGACGGCCTCGCTGTAATGCGACGACCATTTCTTGCACGACGACAAATTGATCAGAGACGCGGCCTCGTCATAAGCGTCGCCGCGCTGGATGGCCTCCCGCTCCGCAATATGCAAGGTTTCTTCAGCGCCGCTTAGTCGGCCCAGGCGGCCGAGCACCGCGCCCCGCAACACATCGATGCGGACCTGTAAGTCCGGATCGGTCGCTTGGCCGCGAATGCGCTCCAGCATTGCCGCGGCCTCCGCCAGACGGCCCGACTTCGATGCTGCGTCGGCCTGGTCCATCAATCGCCGCAGCTCCAGTTGCGAGGCATCGCCCGAGACCCCGATCGGCTCGCCGGTCAGCGCCACGGCCTCTCCCGTTTTCCCTTGCGCCAGCAGCGCTTCGGCCCGCAACAGCCGGAATTTCCAGAACGCTTCGGACTGCGGCTTTTCAAACCGGCGCGACGCGGACGCGGCCGTTTCGCCCGCTAATTGCAGCTTCCCGCTCGTGTACAGAGCCCAGGCGCGACGGTACGCAGTATCGGCTGTTTCGTTTTGACAGCTTGAGATTATGGTAAGAAGACTTGCCAGAGCGATCCAGCTACGGTATCGTGCCGCTGTTGGTGTGCCCGTCCCCGACCGTGCCGGATCCTGCCGCATTCGATCCCATTTTCAGACGAATCATGGTAACGTGCCGATCGGCTTCGCGGACGATCAGCTCTCCCAGAAAGATCGTTCCGAAATCGTCCCACTTGATCGAATACCCGTCTACATGGATCGCCTTCAGCTCCTCTTGCGGGCCGCTGAGCTCGATCTTCTTAACCAGCGTGCAGAAATAGCGTCCGTTATAATCCTGGATCGAAGCGGCATTCGCGGCGGTGTGAAAGCGCCCCGCATTCTCACGCCGCCACGACTCGCTTTGGGCGCGATAGAAGGCGTTCAATTCCTGTTTGGTCCCGCACTTCGCGAACGGTTCCTCATCCAGTTCCACTTCAACGGCCACGTTGCCCAGTCGAAGCCCTTCGATCTTGCAGCCGCTGGTCTTAATCGAAGATTGCGGCCCTTCCCATGCTCGCGACGAAGTCTGATGCAGCTCTACCGCCTCGGCATGCAGCTTTTCAAGAATATCGATGGAACGAACCACGGCGCCAATTTCCGTTTCAAAGTGCGTGTCGTCGATAAAACGTCCGGTGGAGGTCGCCTCGGCGTGCTCCAGCGCGAGCAATACTCTCTTACGTGGCCGGTCGGCGGAGAAACACTTGTGCTGGACCTGATGATGCGAATGCCCGCCCACCACTGGAATGGCGCTCTGGCCGAGCGTCGGAATCACGTGGTTGAGGTTCTCCAAATCGTCCAGACGATGAAAGTGCGCGGCCGCGCCGATCGCGTGACCGGAGAATTCAAAGCGTTTGTCGATCTCCATTAAATTGCCGTCGTCTCCTATGGCGCCCCGGGAACCACGTCAAATTCATTCTCCATCAATTCTTGCCCCGGCCGCCCTTCCTCGAGCGCCCGCACGGCCACGGCATAATGACCGGGATTCAGCTTGCCCGGAAAGTAGACGTCCAGGGGCTGGTGCGGAGCGGGCGCGGCCACGGCCCCGCTTTCTATCACCGACGACCCATGGCGCAACTCCACGAAAGCCGCGCCGCCGCGATCCCACGGCAACTCGAAATCCAGCGGTTCGCCCGCCCGCAATTTTGGCCCGGCCGATCGCGTCGCCCCATCGAGTGGAACCGCCGGACCCATCTCTTGCGGCGCTTCCAAGCGCCGGAATCACCGCGAAATTCTGATACCCGATCAGGCCCGCGCACGCCAATAACCCGGCCGCATAGGCCATGGAGGGATGTAACCACCCCAGCCATCCCCCGGATCGGGCCCCTTGCGGCCGCTCTCTCCCCGCTTCTTTGAGCAGCGGCTTGGCGCGTTCCAGAAACGCCGCCGTTGCCCTCACATCTTCGGCGCACAAGGCGCAGGAGAAGTAGTGCTCCTCAAATTCGTTCTGTTCACCCGGCGGCATCTCGCCGAGAAAATAGCGCTCGACGGCTTGGTTGTTGACTGCGAATTCGTGTTCCATTCCGCACTCATTTAGTGAAGCTGTTGCGAGCTTCGTTTCATCTCACCGGATTGCAATGTAGATTGTCAAGCCGCCATGTAGTACCAGCCGCTGTCCAGGCCTACTCTTTCTCATCCGTTTCCGAAATATTTTCGCCGCGAACCGAGTCTACGCTCTATGCAGAATCATGGACTCAATCGGCGCGAACTCGTTACAGGCTTCGGAGCGCTCGCCTTATCCGTGGGCGGCAACGCCGCGGCTGGCGACATGCCCCTACGCAATCTCGGCGCCGCCGGAGTGAAAGTATCGTGCATCGGGCTGGGCGGCTCCGACATCGGCAAGGCCAAGCTCTCCGATGACGAAAGCGTCCGCCTCATCCGCAATGCCATCGATCGCGGCATCAACTTCATGGATAATTCCTGGGACTACAACGGCGGACGGAGTGAGATCCTCATGGGAAAGGCGCTGCGCGACGGATATCGCCAGAAAGTGTTCCTCATGACCAAGATCGACGGCCGGACGAAACCCTCCGCGGCGCAGCAGATCGATGAATCGCTCCAGCGCCTTCAGACCGATCATGTGGACTTGCTGCAGTTTCATGAAGTGATCCGCTTTGAAGATCCCGACCGCATCTTCGCTCCGGGCGGCGCCATGGAGGCGTTTCAGGATGCGAAAAAGGCGGGCAAGCTGCGTTTTATTGGTTTTACGGGGCACAAGGATCCTCACGTTCATCTCTATATGCTCGAAACGGCGAAGAACCATGGCTTCCATTTCGACACCGTCCAGATGCCCTTGAACGTCATGGATGCGCATTTCCGCAGCTTCGCCAAGTTGGTAGTTCCGCAAGCCGTGGAGCAGAACATCGGCGTCCTGGGGATGAAAAGCATGGGCGCCGGAGTCATCCTCAAGAGCAATACGGTGACTCCGATTGAATGCCTGCACTACGCTCTGAACCTGCCCACCTCGGTCGTGATTAACGGCATCAACAGCCGCCAGAACCTCGATCAGGCATTTGAGGCCGCCCGCACGTTCCGGCCCATGAGCGAACAGCAGGTCACGGCCTTACTCGCGAAAACCGCGAAAGCGGCCGCCAATGGCGAGTATGAGCTCTTCAAGACCACCGCTCACTTCGACGCCACAGCCCGCAATCCGCAATGGCTGGGAGGAGAGACGCCGCGGACACAGCAGTTGGGAAAAGTCTCCTGACTGCTATGCTAACGTCGATCCCTATGAACCCCTACGAATCCCAACTGGCAAACAAAGATCCGCTTCAAATCGTCGCCTCCACCCCCGTTCGCCTCACCTCCCTTCTCGACCAGATCGGCGCGGAGGCCGTCCAGTCCGCGCCTGCCCCCGGCAAGTGGAGCGTGCGCGAGATCGTCTGCCACTTGGCCGATTGCGAAATCGCATTTGCCTTCCGCCTGCGTCAGACCCTCGCCGAGCCGCGCCACGTCATCCAACCTTTTGACCAGGAGAAATGGGCCGCCACCTACGCCGGCTACAATGCGCCGGCGGCGCTGGCGCTCTTCAAATCGTTGCGCGAGTGGAACCGGTTGCTAATCGCCTCTCTTTCTCCCGAAGCCCGCTCCACGCGCGTGACACACCCCGAGCGCGGCGACATGACGTTTCAAGTACTCGTTGAAACCATGGCCGGCCACGACATCAATCATCTGCGGCAACTCGAAGCCATCGCCGGGCGTGCCGGCCTCTCACAGCCGGCCGCATCATAGAAACATCTCACGCCAATGCCCGCGCTCGAGCGCTCCATACGGCGCTGGGATATCGTCGGCCTCGTCATCAACGGCGTCGTCGGAGGCGGCATCTTCGGCCTGCCTTCGAAAGTGTTCGCCCTCTCCGGCGCGTATAGCATCTTCGCATTCGGCGTCTGCGCCGCGTGCGTCGCGCTGATCGTATTGTGCTTCGCCGAAATTGCCAGCCGCTTCTCGGGAACCGGCGGACCCTACCTTTACGCGCGCGCAACGTTCGGTCCCACCGTTGGATTCACGGTGGGGTGGCTCGTCTGGGTGGCGCGCGTCACTGGTTTCGCCGCTAATTGCAGTCTGCTGTGCAGCTACCTCGACCTGTTTTTCCCAGGCGCGGCTTCCGGATTCCCGCGCGCCGCAATCGTCATCGCCGTTGTCGGTATTCTGACGGCGTTAAACATCCGGGGCGTGCGCTTTGTGGCCGATGCCGGCAACGCCCTCGCGATCGCTAAACTGCTGCCGCTCGCCGTTTTCATCGCCGTCGGCCTGTTCTTTCTCTCGTCCGCGCGATTTTCCTTCGCCATTGCGCCCGCTTACGCGCCATTTTCAGAATCCGTGCTGCTGCTGGTCTACGCCTTCACCGGATTTGAGATGGCCGTGATTCCCGCCGGCGAAATTCGCGATCCGCGCCGTAACTTGCCCGCCGCACTGGCCATCGGCATGGCTATCGTGATCGTGTTGTATGTATTGATACAGGCCGTATGCATCGGCGTCCTGCCGGGATTGGCCGCATCCGAGCGTCCCCTCGCCGACGCCGCGGCGCGCTTTCTCGGACCCTGGGGAGCGGCCATGGTCGCCGCGGGAGCCGTCGTCTCCCTCGCCGGCAATCTCAACATCCTCGTCCTCGCCTCATCGCGAATGATTTTCGCCATGGCCGCGGGCGGCCAACTTCCCTCCACCCTCGCCTTCGTCCATCCGCGCTTTCGCACTCCCGTAATTTCCATACTGTTGACCGCTTCCATCATGCTCGCTCTGACCCTCTCCGGGACCTTCGTCTACCTCGTTACGTTCAGCACTCTGGCGCGCCTCCTCACATACTTCGCCGTCTGCGGCGCCCTGCCGGTTCTCCGGCGCACAGCGGCGGCCGCCGCCCTGTTCCTCTTACCCTTCGGAACCGCGATCGCCGCCTGCGCCATGATCGCTATTGTTTGGCTGCTCTCCAATGGCTCATGGCGCGCCGCCCGCGACACCGCCATCGCGGCCGCCATCGGCCTGTGCGTCTATTGGTTCAACAGGCGCTTCGGGTGTATACTCGCAACTACGGGGCGCGGGTAAAAGCTCCCCGCGGGAGAAGCGCAATGACCGTTTATTCGCGGCGCGGTTTCGGACGCCTTGCGGCGATGATTTCGGCGGGAGCGACCCTTCCGCTCTACAACGAATTTGCCTTCGCGCAGTTTTCGCGCTCCCCCGGCGTGATCCCGCCCGATGCCGTCAAGATCGATGCCAATGAAAACCCGCTGGGGCCCTGTCCCGGCGCCATCGACGCCATCCAGAGCATCGCGCCCAAGGGCGGCCGCTATCAATACGAACTGACCGATGAATTCCGCCAGACCATGGCCGATAGCGAAAGCCTCGACGCGGCGCAGGTCCGCGCTTACGCCGGATCGAGCCTGCCGCTGCTTCACACCGTGCTCGCTTTCACTTCTCCCCAGCGCAGCCTCGTTACCGCCGACCCCGGATATGAAGCTCCCGAGAAGGGCGCCGAGTTCACGGGCGCCAAGATTTTTCGCATTCCCCTGACCGCGACTTACGCGCATGACGTAAAAGCCATGGCCGCGGCCGACCCCAACGCCGGCGTCCTCTATCTCTGCAACCCCAATAATCCCAGCGGCACCCTCACGCCTCGCGCCGATATCGAGTGGCTGCTCGCCAATAAGCCCGCCGGCAGCATTTTACTTATTGATGAAGCTTACGTCCATTTCACCGATGCGCCCCGCGCGACGGACCTCGTGACCGCCGGTAAAGACGTGATCGTGCTGCGCACATTCTCGAAAGTTTACGGCATGGCCGGACTGCGCGCCGGCGCAGCCATCGCCCGTCCCGATCTGCTGAAGCGCATCGGCGAGTATCACGCCGGCGCGCTGCCCGTTACCGCCATGACGGGCGCGACCGCCAGCCTGAAAGCGAAGAATCTCGTGCCCGAGAGAAAGCGCATCAATGAACAGGTGCGTGAAAGCACCTTCGAATTTCTCGACAAGCACAATTTCCACTACGTCCCCTCCGTCAGCAACAAATTCATGCTCGACGTCAAGCGGCCGGGCAGGGAAGTGATCGACGCCATGCGCCTCGAGAAAATCTACATCGGCCGCGTCTGGCCCTCCTGGCCCACCTACGTACGCGTCACCGTCGGCACGAAAGACGAGATGGCGAAATTCCAGGCCGCGCTGCTAAGAGTGATGGCCTAAGCGTCGATTCGGCAGTTCGTGAATGGCCGATGCGCCGCGCGAGTGTTCGTCCTCTGCACGAGTTCCGCACTCGCTACTTCTGCACATAGAGCTGCAGCCAGAATATGGACAAGGAACAAATCTTAAAGGAGATCAAGCGAACCGCTGAGGAGAATGGCGGAAGGCCTCTCGGCAGGGAGCGGTTTTATAAAGAAACAGGAATAAGAGAGGCTGACTGGAAGGGAAAGCACTGGGCTCGCTGGGGTGACGCCCTCCGCGATTGTGGATTTGAGACCAACAAGATGCAAAGCGCCCGCGACACAGAGGATCTCATCGAGAATCTCATCGGTCTAAATGCGGGAGCTTGGAAAGTTCCCGACCAACAGCGAACTGAAAATAAAAGCGCGCAATGCGCCCGGTTTCCCGTGGCGTAATACGTTTTCCCGATTCGGCCCGAAGCGGCAGATCGTGGCGCGCGTCCAAGAATATTGCCGCGGGCGGCAGGGCTTCGACGATGTCATGTCTTACTGCGCTACGGTTGCCGTTGCCCATCACGAAACCGCCTCCAATTCAAGCGAAAGGCAAGACAGCTTCGGGTTTGTGTACCTTATGAAGGCTGGCCGATAGTATAAGATCGGCAGAACAAATCACGTGGGCGGTCGAGAGCGCAACCTTTCAATACAGCTACCAGAAAAAATTAAGACTGTTCACTCTATCCGAACGGATGACCCTGCCGGCATTGAAGGGTACTGGCACCGTAGATTCGAAACGAAGCGCAAGAATGGCGAGTGGTTTGATTTGGCAGCTGCCGATGTAACGGCATTCAGGCGAAGAAAATTCATGTGACGCGCGGCTCCAGCGGTCGTCCGGCGCCACCGGAGGACCATGACCGCGTGATTACCGCAATTCTAAGCCGCTCAGCGCTTAAGCAGCCACACTTCCGCCAGCCGCGATTTCTCGCGCAGTTGAGTCAGCCCTCGTTCACGGGCCGACCCCACGCGAGCGCGGAGGCTTGGGACTTTCTTGTCGTCCAGTGCGCCCTCTCGGACCATGTCGACTGACCGGGCCCTGTGGCATCTCCTCCGAATCGGAAACAGATCATTCGGTCGTGAAGGCGCCGAGTTGAATACGTTTCGTCGCGGCAAACGATCTGCGAACCCGCCAATACAGAACTGGGCCGCTATGCGGCGATTTCAACGTAATCGACAGAGGTGTGTGGCTCCGGGATAGGCTCGCCAACTTCACGCATTGCCTGGAAGTGCGCTATCAGGGCCTCCTGAAAATTCTGACGCGTTTCTTCCTCCGTATCGCCAACGGCCACACATCCGCATACGTCGGGCGAATATGCGGAAAAACCTGTGCTGGTAGGTTCGATCACCACCGGATAGCGCCTCGCGCCCATTTCAGCCCTGCTTTTTTGAGTATAACGTTTAACGTGCCGGCGCGAGTTCCTTGCCGTCGCTGCCCGGGATCGTGATCACGAATGGCTGGTTGGGATGCTTGAAGTGCCGATGGCTGCCTCTCGACCGCATCTCCACCCATCCGTGTTTCTCAAGCAGACGGATCACTTCCCGCACCTTCATCGGCATCCCGCTCAAAGTACCTCATCGAGAGTCGGCGGCGGATGTGGTCGGAGTCGCTCGATCACGTAGCCGCCATCCCGGAGAGATCGGCGGATGGAACGGAACATGCGGACGGAACGGAAGATAATGATTCCTCCGCGCTCCCCATCGCCGCCACGACGGGCGCGGGCGGCCGCTTATGCTTACGCCTCGCACGCCGGGCGGGGAGCAACTCTCGCGTTAAGGCTGCATGAATCCGGGTTTGCGGCTTACCGTAGCTTGGCGTATTCCGCTTTTGCTTGCTTGAGGACCGGGATAGCGGGATCGGCATCTTTCCAGAGCGCGAGGAAATTCTTGTATGCGGCCTTTGCCTTGGCCGTATCTCCCGCCAGCGCAAACGCCCGGCCTAGCTGCAGTCGCGCCACGGCGCCTGCCGGATCGCCCAAAACAATCCCACGGCGATCGAGAAATTTCTGGAACTCCCGCGCGGCTGCGGCGCCCTGGCGTAAGGCCAGATAAGCCTCACCGCGCACGTAGGCCGGATAGAGAGCTCCGAAGAAGGCGAACTGGCTAATCCCCGGCACGTCTAACTCGTCAGGCGCGGCAATTTGCAGCTCTTTAATAGCTCCTGAAGGCCGGCCATCTTCGAGTTCAAATAACCCACGAAGCACTGGCAGATAACTGAACTTCACAAAGGTATCCTCGGGCAAGCGCCGTTCGAGCTCCTTCGCAAGAGCCTGCGATCGGGCGCAGTCGCCCGCCAAGGCCAGCGCCAACGCGGCGCCGAATTCCACGTCTCTTCCACGCGAAACCTGCGAGTGCTTCCCATGCGCTCTGTTTCGCTGCCGAGGCATTGCCGAAAAGAGCCTCCCAGACGGCGGCTCCTATTTGGTAGGTGGCGGCTCTTTCCCGTTGGCCTGCCTGCTGGGCCAGATCCACGGCGCGGCGCGACATCGTTCTGGCCAGCTCCACATGCCCGGAACGAGCCAGGGCGAGAGCTTGCGAGTGGTACATGCTGTCTTCCGCTCCCGCTCTGCCTCTCGCTCTTGCCGCCGCGGCTTCCATCCCGGCTTTGTCGCCCTTCAAAAACGCAACGTAATATTGGAGCAGCAAAAGATCGGGGGTGTCCAGATTACGCTCCGAGGCGCGGCGAATCGCGTCCCCGGCCTCTGCGATGCGTTCCTGATAAAGGTTGGCGAAACCGAGAGCCACGTATGATGGCGCCATGTCCGGATCGAGGGCGATCGCCTTTTGGGCTGCCTCGATCGATTCTTTGTATTTCCCTTGGCCCTGGTAAATAAGCCCAAACAAAGATCCGTATGACACAGGGTCACGAGGGTAGGTTTGTATCCAGAGCTCGCCGGCCTGTTGCGCCTTGACCAGATTTCCAAGCACCTGGCGATCGTAATTAAGCACGATATAAAACTTCTCCCGATCGCTGGCGCGATCCCGCAACTCATAGGCCTTCGTGGCGCTCTCCGCGGCCAGCTCGGACTCACCAAGGTTCGAGTAGCAACGCCCCAGGTGTGAGTGCGCCATCGCAAATTGCGGGTCAAGTTCAACCGCACGCCTGCCAAAGGGCACGGAGGCGGCACAACCCCCGCCGCGGTATCCAACCTTGATCGATGCGCTGTACGCTTTCAATGCCTCGAGCGACGGCGTCGTGGCCTCAATGAGCGGGGTGTCGTGCCGCCGGACGCTGGCCAGCGATTCGCCGGCGCGCGACCGGAACGCCCTGGCTATCTGAGTCAGCGCGTTCAGAACGTCTTCTTTTCTCCTTACCTGCACCTGCTTGTCGTACAGTACGTCTCCACTGGCGCAATCCTTGGCGCGCAAGCCCAGCACGTACTCCCTTCCGAGGCTCGCAACGGAGCCTTCCAGCGACGCTGTGCCTCCGTTGCGCTCGCAAACCTCGCGAGCCAGCTCGGGCGTCAGCGGCGCATCGGCAGTCCGGCGCATGAGACGGAGCGTGCGCCGGATGCGCGCCTCGGACATAAGACTAAGGAAAGGCGACTGTTCGAGTTGTATCGTCAAACCCTGCCGCAGAGTTTCGTCAAATACCGGATCCCCTGTCGTGTTCGCGAAATCCGCGACGATGATCGTGTCTTTGTCCGTGAGCTTCCGCGGGCCTTGGCGGAGGTAAGCGGCGATCGCAAGAGCGGTCACAAGAAGTACCGCAGCCACGAGCATCCATCGTGCCCTGAAGTTCCATCTCAGGTCTCTGGGACCGGCTTCCGCTGCCGGGAGACTCGGCCGGGTGTCCTCTCTTGCCTCGGGCGGCGCTTCGACGGCGCCCCGGGCATCTCCGCAAGTTCCGCAATGAATCGGTAACCGCGCTTGGGAACGGTTTCGATGTAGCGCGGCGCAGCGCTGCTTTCACCGAGGAGCTTACGCAGAACCGAGATATTGAAAGCCAGATTGTTCTCCTCGACGAATGTGTCTGGCCAGACCTCGCGGATCAACTGCTCCTTTTTGACGATGTGGCCGCTGTTGCGGACAAGGACGATCAGCACGTCGAGCGCTTTGGGCGCGATCGGAACAGGCCGTCCGGACATCTCGAGCACCCGCTCCCGCGTATCAAGCCGAAACTCGCCAAAGTCGTAAACTGCATTGTCCGTCAACGGCTTATCCGCTCTCATTTATTTCTCATGAATTTCTAAGGGCGGTTCAAAGTACTTCCATGCGGGATTCAGCCAGTATATCGCTGTATGCTTAATCGAAATACGCTCATCCTCTCGCTTGCGCTGCTGCCCATCGCCGTTCCGGCCAGCGCCGGCTCCTTCGCCTACATCGAAAGCGCCAACCAAACCGGCGCCGTCTTCGGTACGCTCAATCTCTCCACCGGGGCATTTCAACAGATCGGCCCCGGTCTTTCGGACCAGGGAACGGGCCTGGTCCCTCAAGCGAACGGATCGCTCCTCACCTTGGGATATGACGGCGCCCTGGAGGCGATCAACTCCAGCACCGGCATCGAAACCCTGATCGGCGCAACCGGCCTGGGCGACTGTTCCATCCCCGGCGTCTCTCCATGCGGAGCGAATTCCGCGCTGGGGTTTGGCAGTCTGAACGGAACCGTTTACGCCACGGATTTTGCCGGCAATCTGTACACCGTCAATCCAGCTACTGGTCAAGCGACGAAGATCGGTTCCACCGGATTGGCCCCAGTTACATTTGTGCCGGGACTCCCAGGCGCGAATGGGACGTGGACCGGCGCCGATGAGTCCCTCTTCTCGGCGGGCGGGAAGTTGTACGCCAACGAGGACTTCGTCACAATCGATCCAACCAGCCCAAACCCGGTCGTGGGAGTAGTGCTTCCGGACGCTATTTACCAGATCGACACCAGTACAGGGCTAGCGACCCGGGTGGCGTCCACGCTAACGCCGCTCAACGCATTTGTAAACGTGGACGGTACGGAATACGGGTTCGACGGAAACGTGGGTGAGGTGGTATCGCTCAGCGTGACGAACGGAAACACCGCGGTCGTGAGCAACTACGATCCATCCGCCGGCCTGCTCTCCGGCGCGGCGCCAACCCCCGAGCCGATGTCGCTCGGGCTAACACTTATCGGGATAGCCGGGCTTGCGCTCTGGAAACGGCGTGTCACATAGCATGTCAGCGCTTCAGCAGCCAGACTTCCGCCAAGCCGGGATTTCTCGCGCCAGTTGAGCGATGCCCTCGTTCGTGGGCCGGTCCCATGTCAGGACCAGCCTGCGATCTTTCAGAAATTTCGAGTCCACGGGAAATTCTTTGAATTCGCCCATCTTCTTTCCGTCCACGGTGGGCGCTACGCGCTCGCCATTGATCCGCAGTAAAGCCTGACCGGCGCCGGTCGAGCGCACCACGTAAGTCGCGTTCGGATCGAGCGCTTCGTACACCACCGCGATCGGCCACATCGTGGTCTGCCACGACAGGCGCGCGCGGCTGTGGCCCTGATCCCACCACCAGAACGTCGGTCCCGGCTGCCGCGCCAAATCCTGCCCCGGCGCGACGCTGATAACGCACGACATGCGGCTCCTTGGCGATGTTGCCGATATCGTCGTAAAAGCTGCCCGGCCCGGGATTTTCCCACGTCGCCAGCTCATGCAAACGCCGGACCTTTTCGGCTTCCGATGCCAGGCCGCGAATCTCCGCGAACTGATCTTCGAGCCACCAGCGGTTATTCAGCGGATAATCGATGAAATCGAGAACCGCGCCGCGCTCTTCGCCAATCGCGTAGTATTTCTCGCACGCTGGTCTGTAGCCCGATGGAGTGGAACAGCTCATCGCAAAGATCGACAATGCGCGCGCGAAGCTCCGGGCTGACGGGTTGGCTGCACGGCACGATTCAGAACGCCGCTGGCCGCTTTCATCGCGTTATCGGCACCCAGCTTCGGCGCGTCCGCCATGATCGCGTTGGCCTCGGATTCCAGCTTCGTCTCATAAATCAGACGATGGCGATCGTAGGCGTCGTAATTGGCGCGCAGCAGGCACATCTGCCAGCGCCAGTTTGTTTCGAGCTGCGGAGCGCGCTTCTGGAGTTCCTGCCAGCGCAGCAGCGTGCCTTCCACGGCGCCGTTGTCAATCAGCGGACCGTGCCAGTTCTTCTCCAACGCCAGAATCGCGTCGGCCGCCTCTTCGGCGACGGCGGGGTTGAAGTACACGCGCGCGTAATCGATCAGGATGTCGCGAACGCTTAGATTGGGGTTCCAGCTCAGCGCGCTCCAGATGGTCTTGTTGACGTCATCGTGGACTCCATCGGAATACGATATAAATCCGTCCGTATAGCCGGCATAGCGGTTGTGGATGGCGGCGAATTCCGCCGGGCGTGGATTGACGGCTTCGCGCCCCAGCGTCAGCGCATAGGCCTGGTCCCATTCCGGGCACCTCATACTGCGCAAGCTTATTATGCGTGATGTCGGGATAATCGCGCAGCTTGTATTGCTCGGCAGCCGCAGCCGCGTTGGCCCCAGAGGCGGGCTCGAGGGGCCGCCCACGAGTCCGGCGAACCACCACGGCTTTTCGCGCGTCGATGTACTCGTAGATATGATCGACCTGCGCGGGCGTGAACCATTGCAGTGAAATCCAGATCCTGGCGTCGGGATGCGCCGGGCGCATCCGCTTGCGCCATGTCTTCGAGCAGCGGCAGCACCAGCTCCGGCGGGTTGTGGCCGGGATCGCCGCCGGGAAAAAGATGCCGGTCAGCTCCGGCGTGTCGCTCGAAGAATTCCTCGAAGCGATCGAGGAATTGTCGCCCGCAGCGCGGTTTCTTTCAGATCGAAATCGGCCGGAACCCAGGCCCAATAGTCGAGACCATAGCGTTGGCAAATCTCGCCGATGGCGCGATTGATTTCCCTCCGCGGAACTTTCATTACCGGCGTGGGCCGATCGTCCTGCAGCGGGATGCCTTCGATGCTGTTGACGCCGAAGAAGGTCAGCTCGCGGATGTACTGCTCGAACTGCGCGGCATTCCAGGCATCGTAGGAATTGGCCTGCGCGCGATAACCGAGTTGGTGGCCGCGAATGGAATAGGCGGGCGCCGTCGTGATATCCACGGATTTGGCGATGCTCAAGCGGCCCTTGCCCCAATCCATGCGCCGCAAAAGTTGGCCGACGCCGAAAAGCGTCCCGCGCGGGATCCGCGGCGCTGAAATTTTCACAACCGGCGCGTCGCCCGCGCCGGCGATGTATAGATGATAGCCCTCGGGCTTGATCGCGGCATCTCCCGACGCGATCGCGATTGCGGGTTTGCCCGCGGCCGGCGTGGTCGAAATGTTCAGACGGATGCCGGTGCGCTTTTCGATCTCCTCGACAAGCACCGTGGCCGCCGTCTTCTCGGGCAGCGGAATCGGACCGGCTCGCGTCACCACCGTTGCCCCGCTCAGGTCGATCGCTCCCGGCGCGCCGGTCGAATCCGGATCCCAGATCGTCGCGGCGATGAAGCGCTCGTTGTGCGGAGCGTCGTTGAAATAGTAGACCGTGACGATCTTGCCGTCGGGGCGTTGGACGCTGCGCGTATAGCCCATGTCCCACGCCGCCGCGCCGTCGCGCAGGGTCACGATATCGCCCCAGGTCTTGCCTTCATCGCGGCTCAAACGCGCGCGGATGCTGTATGGCTCGGCGCGGTAGCCGTATGTCACGCATAGCCGCCCGTCGCGCAGCTTCAGCAGCATCGGCGGATTGCCGCCGAACTCGCCCGTGTCGGCGACCGTACCCGCGAATTGCCAAGTGCGCGCCGTTATCGCCGGACTCATAGCTGTCGATGCGATTCGCCTTTCCATCGTGGACGCGAACCGTGGTGAACAGCCGCTCGCTCGAGAGGCGCACGGTGGACGGCATAATCGCGAAGCCCTCCGGCTCCTCGCCGATATAGGAAACAAACTTCCAGGTGAGGCCGCCGTCGCTGGTGCGCACGCAAAAAGGACGGCCTTCGCGGCGATTCGATTTCGCCTGCGTCAGAAAAACCATCGCGTCGCGCGGGCCGTTGACGATGTAATCCGTTCGCGCCGCCACCCCGTTGCCGAATTGAGGAAAGCGGAACGGGCCGCTCCAGCTTTTTCCTTTGTCGTAGGAATACCAGAGCAGCGATGGTCCGGTGTTCGAATCGAGGAAACGGGTGGTCATCGCGAAACCGGGATGCTGGAAATCGATCGGCTCTTTCAAATCCTGCGGCTCGCGGCCGCCCTGCGCCGGAGGGAGCAGGTCGCGCGGCGTTTCGATCGTCCATGTTTCACCGCCGTCCAGGCTGCGCGCCAGGCGCGGCTCTTCCGGCTTATCGGGATCTTGTTGGTGACGGTCGGGCGGACGCACCTTGTGATACGCGGCGCTGAAGCCCACCAGAATTTCATCGCCCCACGACCAGATGCCGTGATTCGCCGGCCATCCGCCGAGCCGCCCCGTCTCGCGGTACACCAGCTTCTGCTCCGGAACGGCCGCGCCGCACGTAAGACCGGCGGCGAGAAAAACGGCCAGCGCAAACTTCATGAGCTTTACCAGTGCAGCCGTAGCGCGAATTGGATTTGACGGCCCGTCGTGACCACGCTTGTGATCGTACCGGCGGCGAGGCTGCCGATGCTCGTGTTCGGGTATCCAAAGTTCGCCTTATTTAACACGTTGAAGAACTCGCCGCGCAAGGTGATCCCCGATCTTTCGGTGATGCGGAAATCCTTGTGCGCGCCCAAGTCCCAGGTTTCGAGTCCGGGCGCGATAATGATATTCCGTCCGGCGTTGCCGAAAGTGAAAGCCGGCGGCGCCTGGAAACAGCTCGTGTTAAACCACTCTTGAATAGTCCGCTGCGAGCTCGGCAGATTGCCGTCGCACACGCGATTCGGATATTGCGTTGTGCCGGTATTGGACGTGGACGTCGCCATGGAAAGGCTGCCGGGAGGCCCGTCCTGAGCGGTGACGATGCTGCTGAGCTGCCATCCGCCCGCGATCATGTCAAACGCGCGGTTCGCATTCGTCATGTACCTGCGGCCGTGACCGAAGGGCAGATCGTACAGAAAGTTGAGCGTGAAGCGGCTCGGATAATTGAAGTCCGCTAAACCATACTCGGCTTTCACATCGCGCGGGTTCTGGACGTTTTGCCGCGACTCGGCCGAAGCGGAATTACCGCCGCCCCCTTCGTCGAGCGCCTTGCTCCAGGTGTAGGCGGCGAGGAACGACAGGCCGTTGCTGAAGCGCTTCTCCGCCGAGAGCTCCAGAGCGTGATAGGTGGAAATGCCATCCGGTTCCCACGAAGAAATCGATGCGTACTGCGGCCAGGGGCGTCGAGGGGGAATGGCGCCGGGGCCGGGATAGGCCGTGTCTTCGTCGAGCGCGATGTAGAGATGATTTCCGCGCGTACCCACGTAAGAGCCGCGCACCACCAGCGAGGAAGCAAGCTGGCGCTCCACCGTGAAATTCCATTGCTGCATATTCGAGGTCTGGTCCGAAGTCGGAATATATACTTCGCTCGGCAGATTGCTCGGAGAGAGCGTGGTGGGAATGCCGGAGGCCGTGGTCAGGCAGGGAACGGTGGTGCTGCAACTCACGCTGTACTGTTGCGAGAACGGATAATTAATCCACAGCCGCGCCGATCCGCCCGTGCCTTGCTCATTAAAATAGTACAGACCGTAGCCGGTGCGAACCACCGTTTTCTCGCCAATGCGATACGCCAGCCCGATGCGCGGACTGAAGTCGTGCGGCTGCGTATTGAGAATGGAACTGGAAACGCCGTTCTGACCAGCCAGATCGACGCCGCCTGTCGACGGATTGAAGTCGGACATGCGGTTATAGCGCTCCACCGGCGGCGTGAACAGGTCGTAGCGAATGC
The DNA here is from genome assembly GCA_963795935.1 of Bryobacterales bacterium. Taxonomy (GTDB): domain Bacteria; phylum Acidobacteriota; class Terriglobia; order Bryobacterales; family Bryobacteraceae; genus JAICMB01. The sequence goes on from CAWCJO010000002.1 coordinate 489,191, forward strand.
CGTAATTGATGGTCAGGCGCGTCGTCGCGCGCCACTGGTCTTGCGCAAATCCTCCGTATTCGGTGTAGCTAAGATACGGCACGCCATTGGGAAGAGCGGCTTTGGTGGAACTGCCGGGCAGGCCGAGGAGAAAATCGGCGAATGCGTTTCCGGTACCGGACACCGATGCGGGGTTGTTGGTGTAGTTGCCGCTGAAGGACAGACTGCCGGAAGAACCGGAAAGCTGGAAGAAGCCGAACCCGTTGTGAACGGCGCTGAAGCCGAATTTCAGCGCGTGAGCGCCGCGCGTGTAGGACACCGTGTCGCTGACCTGGTACGTGTTCTGTGGAACGATCTCGGGAACGGAGCTGGAGCTGTATCCGGAGTAGCCGCTGAGGCTGAAGCTGGCCAGTCCCGACGCGACATAGCTCGTGTTGGAGCCGAGCAGCCCCAGCGCCTGAGAAGTGTTGTTGCCCAGATCGATAGGCGTCACCTGCAGGTAGAAGCGCGTGTAGCCGATGGCGATCTGGTTCACCAGCGACGGCCCGAACTGGTGAATTTCCTGCAGCGTGGCCTGCGTGCTCGGCGCGTGGTTCAGACGGTTCGATCCGGCGAAGGAGAGCGGGTTGAGCACGCCGTTGTTCTGGACGGGAAGGGCGTTCGGGTAGGTGATGTCGGCGGCGCCGTAGGTGTAGCGCGCAAACATGCTGTCGCTTTCCGAAAAGGTATGGTCGATGCGGCCGTCCCATTGATCCTCCGTCTGTACCGTGAGCGGGTTCAGACGCAGGTTATTGGTCTGGCCGGGAAGATTCGGAAGCGGGAAGATCTGAAGAATATTTTTAGCGATGGGGTCGATTTCACTCGCTGGAATCACGTTGCCGGGAAACTGCGTGCGCGTGTTCGTCGCGGCATTGTACGTGGTCGGGTCGTAGATCTTGTTCGGGTACGCGCTGAAGTCGCCGCTGCGCTCCGCCGCGGTCGGCTCCGAAAGAAGAGATGTCGTCGACGAGTGTACGCGCAGGCCTTGATAATCGGCGAAGAAAAACGTCTTGTTCTTAATGATGGGTCCGCCGATCGCGCCGCCGAATTGGTTTTGCTGAAAAGGCGGCTTCTGGGCATCGAAGAACTGCCGCGCATCGAAAGCGTAGTTGCGCAGAAATTCAAACGCCGATCCGTGGATCTCGTTGGAGCCGGAACGCGTGATCACGTTGACGATCGCGCCGCCGGTGGCGAATTCGGCGTCGGAATTTCCAACCTGGACCTTGAATTCCGAAATATCTTCGAGATTCGGAAACACCTTCAGCGTTCCAACCGACTGATCGCGGTCGTCCAGCCCGTCGATCGTAAAAAGATTAAACGTCCCGCGCGCTCCGCTGGCGGTAATCTCGGCTCCGGCGCGCGCCGTCTCGTTGCCGCCATGCGTCTGGCGAATGCCTCCGACCGGGCCGGCCGTCACGCCGGGCACCAGCAGCCCAAGCTGCGCAAAGTTGCGGCCGTTCAACGGGAGCTGTTCGGTCGCTTGCTGGCCGATCACGTTGCCGACCTCGGTCGATTCCATGTTGATCAGCGGCGCCCCGCCCTGTACCGTGACCTCCTGTTGAACGCCGCCCACCTGCAGCTTGAAGTCCTGCTGCACGACCTGCTGGATTTGCAGCGTAAGGTCGTTGCGGATGGCGGGCGCGAAGCCTTGCGCCGTCACTTCGATGGAATAAATGCCGGGCTTGAGGAGCGGCACAGTGTAGTAGCCGTCGCCACTGGTCGCCTTGAGGACCGATACCCCGGTGTCCTTCTCGGTAACCTTCACCTGCGCATTCGGGATGCCGGCGCCGGTGGCGTCCGTGACCTGCCCGGAGAACGTTCCGCTGGCGTTCACCTGCGCGAAGGCGTTCGGCAATCCCGCGATCAGGGCAAAACATGCAAGCGTAAGGCAACTGTGTTTGAATCGCATTCGAGAACTCCGTCGTTGCTGATACTTCATCATTATTAGCTTTCAGCGCCCACCCCGTCGAGCATACCGGCTCGCGCGAGAGCGCCGCGGATTTGCTGCGTTTCCTCCGCCCCGTATGGCTGAAAAGGATCCGCCAGCACGTTGCGGCAGTACCCCAAAATCGACATGGCGCATTTCAGACCCCGGATATAGCTGGAGCCTGCGCGGCTGAGGTGATAGACGTGAGCGCTGAGGTGCAGGATAGTCGCCTGCAGCGTTCCCGCCTCGATCTTGTCCCCCGCCGCGGCGGCCTTGTAAAGCGATACATAAAGCTCCGGCCACAGGTTTGCCCCGCCGGTGACGCCGCCGTGAGCGCCCATCGATACAGCCTCCGCAAGCTGTTCTTCCGGCCCGCAGAAGATCGCAAAATCGGGGCGGTGTTCGAATTTGCGGATCACAGCCGCGAGATAGCCCAGGTCGCCGGAGCTGTCCTTCAGGCCGCAAACATTCGGGTAATCGGCAGCTATGGCGATAGTCTCCGGAGAAAATTCGGTCTTCATCATCGCCGGATAGTTGTAGAGATACAGCGGAAGCGGCAACTCCGCCGTGAGGCGCTCCAGATACCGCAGCAGCTCGCTCTGCGTAAGCGCGAAATAATAAGGCGGACCCGTGACAAGCGCCGCCGCACCCGCCTTTGCGGCGCGCTCGGCGAATTTCAGACTTTCGACCATCGATGTGTCCGTGATGTTGACCAGGACGGGCACGCGTCCCCCGGCCGCGCAACACGCGCGCTGGACCATTTCGTCGCGCACGCGGTAGCTCAGGCCGGCTGCCTCGCCGGTTGTGCCGAGCGTGAAAAGTCCACTCACGCCCGCCGCGATCATTTTTTCGCTCAGCCGTTCCACCGCCTGCTCGTCCAGAGCGTCGCGGTCGATTAACGGCGTCACCATCGGCGGAATGATGCCGCGGAGCGGCGTAGATCCCCTCATAGAAGCAATGGGCCAATTATACCCATTCCGTTTCACATTCTGTCAAGACGCGTTGATTCGTGAAATGAGTGCGCCCCCGCCTGCTTGGCTACGCCCAGCCGCGCCATGGCTTATCAGGCCGCGGCCGTCCGGGAGCGGCCTTCCTCATTTCCTGAAACACTATGTATAATTGTGAAATATCATGCGCAAGTCCATCCTGCCCAGTGTCCTGCTCTTATTGTGCAGCAGCCCCCTCGTAAGCGCCTCGGATTTTAGGAACGCGACCATCGTGATTGCGCCGGACGCCTCCAAACAGCAAAAGAAGGCTGCTTCCATGCTTGCCGAGGAGATTGAAAAACGCACGCAGCTACGCTTGCCTATCGCAAGCTCGGCGCCTGCCGGCCACGCGGCGTTTGTTCTGGGGCGCGCGGATACGGTCGCGAGGCTGGCTGCGGCGATGAAATCGAATATCCATGGCGGGCCGGCCGAGGGCTTCACTCTGCTGTCGTCGGCCGAAGGCTCGACGCCGATCGCGGTCGTCGCCGGGAACGACGAGCGTGGCGTCGTCTTCGGGACCGGCTATCTGCTGCGGCAGCTCACGATGCGCCGCCAGCAACTGGAGCTTCCCGCCAGCCTCAACGTCTCGACTGCTCCCAAGGTCGCCGTCCGCGGCCACCAACTCGGCTATCGCCCCAAGACCAACGCCTACGACGCCTGGTCCGTGCCCATGTGGGATCAATATATCCGCGAGCTTGCGATTTTCGGCACGAACACCATTGAGCTGATCCCGCCGCGCTCCGACGATGCCGCCGAGAGCCCCCATTTCCCGCTGCCCAAAATGGAAATGATGGTCGAGATGTCGCGCATCGCGGACGAGTACGGCCTGGACGTCTCAATCTGGTTCCCGGCCATGGACAAGGATTACTCGGATCCGAAGACTGTCGATTTCGCGCTCAAGGAATGGGAGGAGGTGTTTCGCCGTCTGCCGCGCATCGACGCGGTATTCGTCCCGGGAGGCGACCCCGGCCACACCGAGCCCAAGTATCTGCTCGCTCTGCTGGAAAAACAAACCGCCAGCCTGCACCGTTATCACCCCAAAGCCGGTATGTGGGTCTCGCCGCAGAGCTTCGACAAGGCATGGCTCGATGAGTTCTACTCCATACTCGACAAGCAGCCGTCGTGGCTCACGGGCGTGGTTTTCGGCCCGCAGATTCGCGGCAGCATCGCCGAACTGCGCGAGCGCGTGCCCAAGCGCTACCCCGTCCGCTTCTATCCCGACATCACGCACAGCATCTCCTCCGAGTTTCCCGTGCAGTATTGGGATTGGGCCTTTGCAACCACCGAAGGCCGGGAGGGAATCAATCCGCGCCCGCTCGGTGAATCCACCATTTTCCACCGCTACGAGCCCTATTCCATAGGTTTCGTAACATACTCGGAGGGCTGCAACGACGACGTAAATAAGTTCATCTGGAGCAGTCTCGGCTGGGACCCCGACCGCAATGTCAAAGACATTCTCCGCGACTTCAGCCACTTCTTTATCGGTCCCGATACGGCCGAGAGTTTTGCCGCGGGATTAATGGCGCTGGAGCAAAACTGGCACGGTCCGCTCCTGACCAACTCCGGCGTTGACACCACGCTCGAACAGTTCCGGGCTCTTGAAAAGAGCGCGACCCCGCAACAGCGCGAGAACTGGCGCTTCCAGCAAGCCCTCTACCGCGCCTATTACGACGCTTTTGACCGCCAGCGTCTGTTGACCGAAACGATGCAGGAGGACCGCGCCGACTCCGAGCTGCGCAACGCGAAACGTGTCGGCTCGCGAGAGGCCATGGCCCAGGCCGAGCGCATACTCGATGCCGATATGCTGACATCGGACGCGCGCCAGGATCGCGCCCGCGTCTTCGAGCTGGCCGAAGCTCTTTTCCAGAGCATTCACATGCAGCTCAGCGTGGAGCGTTATCAAGCCATCGCGATCGGCCGCGGCGCCAACCTCGATGAAATCGATTTCGCCCTCAACAACCGCATTTGGCTCAAAAATCGCTTTGAACAGATTCGCGCGATCAACGATGAATCGGACCGCCTCGCAAAGATCGGCGAGATCCTGAACTGGACCAATCCCGGCCCCGGCGGCTTCTACGACGACCTTGGAAATTTGACCCAGGAGCCGCACCTATTGATGGGCGAAGGCTTCGATAAGGACCCGGATTTCCTCCATTCCGCCATGATCGGCTTCGGCCGCCTGCCGCAGCAAGGCTGGCGAACCTCTTGGTATTCGGACGCCGAAACTCTCGGCGACACGCCTTTGCGGATGCGCTACACCGGCCTCGATCCTTCGGCGCAGTATAAGATTAAGATCGTGTACGGAGGAGATATGGCGCGCGTCCCCATACGTCTTGTGGCGAACGGCTCGACCGAAATTCATCCGTTCATCCAGAAACAAATGCCGCCCACGCCGGTGGAATTCGAAATTCCCAGGCAAGCGACCGCAAACGGCGCGCTTTCCCTCGAATGGACGCGCCCCACGGGCACGGGCGGCAATGGCCGCGGATGCCAGGTCTCGGAGGTCTGGCTGATTCGCGAAGGAAGCCGCTGATGCCTGAGCCGGCACGCTGGTCCAATCCAGTTCGCGCGCGGCTCGAAGCCGGTCAGCCCGTATTCGGCGCCACCATTACGACAAATAGCATCGAAGTCGCCGCGCGCGCCGCGACTCTCGGCTTTCATTTCCTGTGGATGGAAATGGAGCATTCGCCCATCACGCTCGAGACCCTGCGCGCCATTGTCCTGGCGACGCGCGGCCTTCCCGCCATGGTCTTCGCACGCGTCCCGGTGGTGGAGTTATGGACCGCCAAGCGCGTCCTCGACCAAGGCGTCAGCGGCGTCATTTTTCCTTTCACATCGACTCCGGAACTGGCCAGGACTGCCGCTGCCGCGTGCAGGTATCCTCCGGCCGGCCGCCGCGGGTCCGGAGCCGGTCTCGCGACCGCCTGTTGGCCCGAGCCCGACTGCTATCACGATTCCGCCGACGCCAACGTTATGACGATCACGGTCATCGAAGAAGCAAGCGCCGTCGATCGCATCGACGAGATCGCGGCGACTCCCGGCATCGATGTGCTCTTCATTGGAACCAGCGACCTATCGTTTTCGCTCGGCCTGCGCGGCCGGCAGCAGGAGGCGCAGCTCGACGACGCCATCGCGAAAATCGTCTCCGCCGCTCAACGCCACAAGAAATTTCTCGGACGCCCCGCCGGCGCCGCCCAGCAGATTCTCAAATTCCGCGAGATGGGGTTTCAGTTCTTCCAATGCGCCACGGAACTCGGCTTGATGAGCATGGGAGCGCGCCAGCTCCTCGATCCGCTCTCGAGTTTCGAGAGCCAACGTGGCCAAGGCCCCCTCTATTAAACGCCAGTGCGCCAGACGCCGGGTCCACGGCTCCCCCTACGCCGTGGCGTCCGCGCGTGGGGGGTTGATGGCCATGCTCTGGGCCATCTCCTCCTTCAGCTATACCTCGCGCCGGGCGATTTGTTCCGTTCTCCGCTTTCACAAAAGCTACTGCGTCTCCTACGGTTTCGGCGGCCAGTTCGCAGGCGGGAACTCGCGCGACCCGAGATATCTCCCGGCAGCATCGGCGCGCTTGCCTCATTCGAGTGCGCCTTCGAGCCGCGCTTATAGAACTCCCGCGGCGGCTGTGCGCGATGTCGGGCGCTACAAAAGCTGAGCAAGGCTCCCGCACTGAGACCACCCCACCCCATACAGTTCTAACTGGAAGGCGATCGAGGAGGCTCATGCTCTCAAATTCCTCGCCGCAAAAGGCCTAACTAACGTCCTCCAGGCGAGCGATCTTCTCCCGCAACAAAGCGCAGGCAGTAGGCCGCCAACAGGTATTTCCATTGCTCGCTATATAAGGCGTTCGTCAGCCGGTCAGACGGGGAACGGCCATGCGGATTGTGAGGTTTGAGTTCAACGTGGCCGCGCTTCAGGCCGTGGCTTCCCGCACAAAGCTGGGAGCGATGCGCGACAGCTTGATGAGGCGGGAGCGGTGGCCTTTCCAGGCGGTATAGGAGATGCCGAAGACGGTAAAGGGGGTGGCGTTGAGGGCTTCGGAGAGCGATTTGGGCGTGGCGGGGATGGCGGCTCCGGCGGAGGCGAGGGCGTGGTGAAGGTCGGTGGGCGTACCGATCCAGTCGGGGTGGGACTGGAGCAGCTCATGGATGGATTCGACCAGCGGGTTGGCGGCGAGGGCGCGGCTGATGTCTTCGTTCGCCATGCCGAGAGCGGGGGCGGCGGCGGTGGCCCATTGATGGGTGTCGGGGAAGCGCGTTACGGGCGCTGGATCGGCGCCGGCGAGGTTCGCCAGAGCGCAGGAGACGGCGGCGCAGAGACCTCCGAGGATGGCGGGGGCGGCGGCTTCGAGAGCGTTCGCGAGACTGCTTTCGGTGCGCATGCGCGCGGGGGTGAGCGCCTCCAGCGGGATGTGAATGGCGTTGCGGGTGAAGGAGGGATGCGGCGTGGTGGCGGCGATGACGATGGGACGCTCGAGGAAGAGCGGCTGGGGGTGATCGAACATGTTGCGCTTGCAGATGCCGAGGCCGGCGCCGGAGGAGACGCGAGCGAGGGAATCGGCGATGGGGCGAGGCAGGGAAGTGACCTGGTCGAAGGCGAGCACGCGATTGTGGAGCGCGAGCGCGAAGAGGTCGTGTTCGGTGGCGGGCGGCGAGAGCAAGGGAGCGGCGGAGGGATCGAGCAGGGCGCGGAGGCTGCGGGCCAGGGTGGACTTGCCGCTGGAGGCGGGGCCGGTGAGGAGCAGCACGGGATAGGGTCCGGCGGGGCGCATGGCCGCAATCAGCCACATGACGGCGCGGTCGATGACGGAGTCGGGCAGGCCGAGGATGGACTGCAGTCGATCGTGGGGCGAGGAGCTCGATTTCACGGGACGGGGTAGCGGCTCGGTGGCGGCGCCGCAGAGGAAGCGCCAGGATTCGGCCGGGGCGACGTCGTAGCCGCGGGCATCGATATGGACGACGTCGTTGGCGGCGTTGGCGAGATTGAGGAGGACGGTATGGGGGTTGCGGCGCTCGCCGAGCCAGCCGAGGCGCGTGAAGATTTGGCTGGCGGGAAAATCGGAGTGCTGGGCGTGCGCGGAGAAGACGCGGATGGAGCTGCTCAGGGCGTGCCAGCCCGGGAAAATGCCGTGCTCGCAGTGGAAGCTGTGGGCGAGCCACTCGCGGAAGCGGATGGAATCGATGGGCCAGCCGTGATAACGGCCGAGGCGGTCGGGGATAACGGCCCAAGGGTGGCCGAAGGTGGTGGAGAAGGGGGTGGCGTGTTTGACGGCGTGCTCGAAAAGGAGCTCGGAGCGGGATTTGGTCATGCGATCCTCTGTGGGGAGAGTAGCGGGGGCCGCGTTGGGATTGGGGGGCTGGGCGGGGCAAGTTATTGAGGGTTGGGGAGATTGGGGTGGGAGAAAGCGGGGAACGGGGGTGCGGGCGCGATTGAGGTCGGATCTCTTTCTTTGCAATGAGAAGAGGACAGCCGTTTCAGACCGCCGATGCCTGGATGTGGAACGCCGGCCATGAAGATCCCGCCGCGACCCGCCGATGTGAATGCAGGAGCCCATGCACGTCCTGACGGGAACACGCGGAACGTCGCAGGCCGTTCTGGACTGGTTTCCCTACGCGCTGATTCTGCTTCTGGCGCCCGCATACATTTATGCGGCTGTTGCGCCGGGGGCAGGAGTGTTCCACGACGATGGCGTCTATATGGTTACGGCGCGGGCTTTGGCAAGCGGAGCGGGATATCGCATCGACAGTTTGCCGGGCGATGTGGCACAAACCAAATATCCGTTCCTGTACCCGGCGATGCTTGCCGTCGTGTGGCGGCTGTTGCCTGGCTTTGCGGCGCGGGTTGCGGCGTTCAAACTTCTTTCTCTCGCCTTCACCGTTCTGTGGATGGCCGCGGTGCATCGGCTGGCGAGGCGGTGGGGAGTTGGCCGGCAAGGAGCGGGATGGGTCTGTTTCATGACTTTATCGAGTGGCTTGGTGACCTTTGTCGCCACGTCGGTCCTGCCGGACTCGTTGTTTTCGTTTCTGTCGACCGTTGTTTTGATCTTGCTCGTCTCTTGCGAGAGTGGGGATAGTGGGGCCGGGCGCGGCGCCGTGTCCGGAGTACTGGCGGGCGCGGCTTTCCTTACGCGGACGGTTGGCGTCGCGCTAATTGGCGCGGGATTTCTCGGTCTTGTCTTGAAGCGCAAATACAAGCTTGCGGCGGTGTTCCTGGTGTGCGCGGGCGTGATGTGCGCGCCGTGGCTGTGGTGGCAACATGCGCATGCGGCGCCGTCGGATCGCGTTCTGGCGTATTACACGAAGGCTTCTTACCAAGGGAACACGATCGGGACTCTGGCGGGCGCCGGCGAGGTCGGCAAAGTGCTGACGTCGAATGCTATTTGGCTCGCCGGCGGCCTGGGTTTCCTGCTGCATTTACCGACCTTGTTCGACGCGATGCTCAGCACGGGCGTAGCGGTACTGATTGCAATCGAGATGCTGCGCGAGTGCCGTGCGGGAAGGCTGATTGCGCCTTTTTGGGCCTGTGCTTACCTTTTGCTTTTGTGGGCGTGGGTGGCCCCGCCGTTTCGATATATGATCCCGCTATTGCCGCTCGCGGGCATTTGGATCGTGCGATTGATCGCGGGCGTGCAGAGCGCCAGGGTGCGGCTGGCCTGGGCCGGCGCGGGCGCCACGGTCCTGATAGCTTGCGGGGCGGCAAACGCGGCTACAACGGTTTTCTGCGTGCATGAGGCGCAGGCGTCTTCATTTCTGGGAGAGCCCATGGACGATTACCGGGAAGTGCAGGCCTTGTGCCGCTGGGTGCGAAGCGCGACGCCTCCGCGGTCCGTGGTGGCGGCAAATGACGATCCTCTTATTAATTTGCTGTCGGGCCGAAAGGCGATCCGGTTGTGGGCCTCCGATCAATATCGTACGTTTTACGCAACGAGTTTGCCTGGCGCGGCGGGGACGCCGACGCAGTTCCAGAATCACTTGCTCACAAATCGGGTTCAATACCTGCTGCTGACGCCGATGCCCGGCTTCCTGGAAGCGGCGTCGTTCAACAGAGTATTGAGGACGGTGGTGGAACAATGTCCGGGGTCGTTGCAAATGGCGGAGCGGCTGCGCGACGCGCGCTATTTCATTTTCGAAGTGAAGCGCGCGCGGCTGGCCGCTTGCGTGGTTAGGAATTAGCGCTCAAGAACTCGTGCAGCAGCAGATGGAAATGATGGACGCCGTTCTCGCGCTTGGCGGAAAAACGGCCCTGGTTGTACGCGCGCGAAGCTAAGCCGCGCTGCACGTTCTCGCAGATTTTGATGTCTTCGCGCTGGATCTCGTCGCTGAACGCGATGGTCTCTTCGGCCACGTTGCCTTCATAGGCAAACCATTCGAAGATGGTCAAGGTCTTGTCCGGACCGAGCGGCAGGATGACGTTGCTGCTGAGGTTATCGGGATAGATATTCAGCATGAAATTGGGGAAAATCCAGAAATAGAGAGCGCCCGCTCCGTCCTGCTCGTATTCGTAACGGCGGGGCGGGCCGGCGGCGCGCTGCGCGCGAATGGGAGCGTACTGGGAGGAGTAATAGCGGAAGGTATCGACGCGATAGCGCGCATAGTCCAGTTCCCGGAAGAGGCCGGGGTGCGCGGCCGGGAGATGATAGCCCTCCAGGTAGTTGTCGACGTAGACCTTCCAATTGCAGTTGATGACGTATTCGCGGCGGGCGGAGGGGCGCAGGCGTTCGACGGGGCAGCCGAAGTCCGCCGTCCGGCGCGGGATATCGCCCCAGACCTCGTCCAGGGCGGGGGCGGCCGAGTCCAGATTGACGAACACGAAAGGCCCCCAGGTTTCAACGCGGAATTGCGGCAGACATACCTCCGCGCGGTTCCAATCTTCGACGCCTTCAAATTCGGGGGCGCCGAGGAGTTTCCCGTTCAACTCGTAGGTCCAGGCGTGATAGGGGCACCGCAGGACGTGGCCCGATCCGGCGCCCTCGACCAGGATCGAGGCGCGATGGCGGCAGACGTTCGAGAAGGAGCGTAGGACGCCCTCGGCGGCGCGCGCGACGACGACGGGCTCGCCCGCGATGTCGCACGCGGAGTAGGCGCCCGGATCGGCGACGGCGGCGGCGTATCCGGCGAGTTGCCAAGTGCGCGCGAAGATGCGCTCCCGTTCCAGTTTGAGGAACTCGGGCTCGGTGTACCAGCGCGACGGGATTGTAGCGGCGTGAGAGAGATCCCGCCGCGGCTGGTAGTCGGAGAGGTCCATAGGCGGCGCTTGGTGCGCGTCAGGTGGCCGCTTCAGTATAAAACCGCTCGATGCGGTCGTAGATTTCGCGAGGAAATTTCAAATCGCGGTACACGTTGCACTGCCGCGGATCGTCCGCATCGGGACAGATCGGAAACTGCTGCCGGTCCATCCATTCGAGAATGCGGTCGCGATGCGGGGGATTATAATTTTTCGCATTCACCTGGCGCAGCAATCCAGCGGCTTCGCGCGCATCGCACTCCGGATCTTTCTCAAGCATTGAGACGACCTCGCCGTCTTGCATAAAGTAACGCGCCACCATCGCAAATGCGAGCCGTCCGTAGTGGCCGATGGACTCGCCGCGTTCGAGCGCGCCGATGAGGTGGCTCATCATGGGGCTTTTCTTCAAATCATCGACGGGCATTTTTGTTTTCCCTCCATCTGGGAGACGCCCGCGGGATTCCGGATGTTTCGCTGTTTCTTCGCCGCTGCCGTGATACGCTGATGCTTTCCCAAGCGATGAAAATTTCCTCGCTCCGAGCCGACCTGCTCTCTTACCCGTTTCCCTCTCCCTTGCGGCTTTCCTATTTCGGCGGCGAGCGCACCATCGTGAAGCGCGACGCCATGCTGATTCGCGTCGAAACCGACAACGGGCTGGTAGGTTACGCGCCCGGCCAGGGGAGCGAGCGCGCCCAGCGTGTCATCCATGACGTCATCGCTCCGTTCCTGGAAGGCCGGGTTCTAGCCGATCCCGACGCGCTGCGCGTTCACTTTCTGGAAGGCCCCGGCCAGGATCTCGCAACCGAACGCATCTATTGCTCCGTCGAGATGGCGCTTTACGATCTTCTGGGCAAGGACAAAGGAGTGCCCGTCTCGGAGCTGCTGGGCGGCCGCATCCGCGACCGTATTCGGCTCTACGGCAGCGCCGGGATGTATATGGACCCGGAAGCGTACGCCAAAGAGGCGGCGGCGGTGGCGGCGCTGGGATTCCGAGCTTATAAGATGCGCTCCGGCATCGGCCCGGAACGCGACCTGGAGGCGGTCCGGTTGATGCGCGAGGCCGTGGGTCCCGACTTCGACCTCATGATCGACGCCCACACGTGGTGGCGCATGGGCAACCGCAACTACCTGGCTTCGATGGTCGACAAGCTCGCCGGGCAGTTCGCCGATTACAATATCGCGTGGCTGGAAGAACCGCTTCCACCGGAGAACCATGAAGGGTACCGGCGGCTGAAGGAGCTCGACTACGTACCCATTGCGGCGGGCGAGCACGAGCCCGACGAAGCGCATTATATGGACCTGATCGCGAGCGGGTGCGTGGACTACATCCAGATGGACGTCGTTTGCCAGGGCGGTTTTCCGATGGCGCGCAGGTTGTTCTCCGAAATCGGCCGGGGCGGCCTGAAGTTCGCGTTCCATAGCTGGGGCACGGCTCTGGAGGTCGTTGCGGCCGCCCACCTCGGCATTTGCTGGCCGGAACTCATTGTCGAATGGCTGGAATTTCCGTGCTATTCGAGCGCGGGCCGCGCGGGCATGTATCCGTTCCCGTTGGCGGCGGAAATTCTGAAGGAACCGCTTGAAATCGATCACGGCGACCTGATTGTTCCCAAGGGGCCCGGCTGGGGTATCGAGATCGATGAAGGGGTTGTCGAGCGCTATCCTTGGATTCCCGGCCCCTGGTCGTTTTTCGAGATCGACTCGCCGCGCGAGATGCGCGCCGTCACCTCCGATCACAGCGCCCAATGGGAGAAGTAGCGCGCGGAAGCCATGTCGGGAGCCGCGCGGGCCTTGTGTGCGGCGACCTCGGGGCGACCGCGAGTGTGGAGCCGTACTCGACCCGCGCTGGTGTGGTCCGCGGCGGCATAGCGGCGGCGAAGGAGACGGGCAGTGGGGCGCGGCGCGGCGGCCGCGCCGGCCTGGTGTGCGGGGTGGCGGGAGCCGCTGTGCTCGCATACGCGGTGCGCGGGCGTTCCGCTACGCTGCTTGCGCCGTCGATCTGGCGCGGCCTCAGAACGCGGCGCGCCATTGCGCTGACGTTCGATGACGGCCCCAGTGAATCCACGCCTCAACTGCTCGAATTGCTGCGCCGCTATAACGCTCCCGCCACGTTTTTTGAATGCGGGGAGAATGTGCGGCGGCTGCCCGGGATTGCGCGGCAGGTGGCGGCCGCGGGACACCAGATCGGAAATCACACCGACTCCCATCCCTATCTCTGTTTCAAACCGCGTGGCTTTATACTCGATGAAATCGCGCGCGCGCAGGATTCCATCGAAAGCGCTACGGGTGTGCGCCCGGTGTTGTTCCGCGCCCCCTATGGCGTGCGCTGGTTCGGACTTCGCGAGGCGCAACGCCGGCTGGGACTCCTCGGCGTCATGTGGACCGCGATAGGCGTCGACTGGAGGAGCAACGCCGTCGACATCGCCTCGCTTCTCGAACGCAAAGCCGGGAGCGGCGCGATTTTCTGTTTGCACGACGGGCGCCTCACCGAACCCCGGCCCGATATTCGTGTCACACTCGAAGCGATGGAGCGAATTCTGCCGAGGCTGATCGACGCGGGGTACCATTTCGAAAAGGTGAGCGACATTATATGCCCGACGATTTGAGCCAGCGAGTGATCGCCGTGATTGCGGCCACCCAGCACATCCCGGTGGAAAAGATTGCCGCGCAGAGCTCTTTTGAGGAGCTCGGCATCGATTCGCTGGACGGCATCAACATCCTCTTCGCGCTGGAGAACGAATTCAACGTCAACATTCCCGACGACGAAGCGCAAGGCATACGCACGGTCCACGATGCCATTGAGGGCGTTCGCAAACTGGTGCAAGGCGGCGGCGGAGCACAGCCGGAGGTTGCCTTAAGAGCCTGAGAATGGCGCAACGCCGCGTGGTGATCACGGGGGCCGGCGTTATCTCGGCGCTGGGAGCGGACCGGGAATCGTTCTGGGACGCGCTCTCGCACGGCCGTGCGGGCATCCGTCCCATGCAACTGGTGGATCGCGCGCAACTGCGCTTTGCGAACGCGGCCGAGGTGCAGGATTACAACGCGGCGGCGTACTTCGAGGAAAGAGACATCGGGCTGCTGGACCGCTTTGCGCAATTCGGAGTGATCGCGGCGCGCGAAGCGGTCGCCGATAGCGGCCTGCGGTTCACGGCTGAGCGGGGTGAGCGCAGCGCGATCGTGACCGGCTCCTGCGTGGGCGGCCAGACGACGGAAGACGAGGGGTTCGTGGGGCTCTATCGCAACAACAGCAACCGCGTGAATCCGTTCACGATTCCGCGCACGATGGGCAATGCCGCCGCCAGCCGCATCTCGCTCGAATATGGAATCGTGGGGCCGACCTACACGGTCTCGACGGCGTGTTCCTCCGCGAATCACGCCATCGGTCAGGCTTTCTGGATGATCCGCGACGGGATGGTCGACGCCGCCATCACGGGCGGGAGCGAGGCGGTGTTCAGCATGGGATTTTTGAAAGCCTGGGAAGCCATGCGGGTGGTTTCGCCCGACACCTGCCGGCCGTTCTCGAAGGACCGCCGGGGTCTGATCCTGGGAGAAGGCGGCGCGATGCTGGTGCTGGAGACGTTGGAAGCGGCGCGCTCGCGCGGGGCGCGCATTTATGCCGAGATCGCCGGCTTCGGCATGTCGTCGGACGCGCATCACATCACGCAGCCGAACGCGGAGGGCGCGGCGCGCGCCATGCGGGCCGCCATGAAAGACGCCGCGCTCGCCCCGGAGCAGATCGGCTACATCAACGCGCACGGCACGGCGACGCCGGCCAACGACGCCACCGAGACCGCGGCGATACGGCAAGTTTTTGGGGGCGCGGCGGATAAAGTGGCCGTAAGCTCGACTAAATCGATGCACGGGCACGCCCTGGGGGCGGCGGGGGCGATTGAAGCCGTGGCGACGATGATGGCTCTGCGTTGCGGCATCGTTCCGCCGACCGCGAACTACACCACGGCCGATCCGGCGTGCGATCTGGACGTGGTGCCGAACGAGCCGCGGCGCGTGGAAGTTGAGGCGGCGCTGTCGAACTCCTTCGCGTTCGGGGGGTTGAATGCAGTACTGGCGTTCCGGAGGGTCTGACCGCTTCTTTCGGTTGCGGCCCGGTAAGGACCTGCAATGAGCGGCCGCCGCGGGGATTCGGGAACAACTTAGCGCTTTGCGCCATCTAACCGTACAGGTAAGTTGCCAGCATGGCTTCTTTTCGGCTATACTCCGCAATTGCAGTTGACGCAAGCATTTGGCCGGACTGAAGGCGATAAGAAACACAAAAGTGAAAGGCGGGCAGTGTTGATGAAGGCATGGAAACTACTCGGAGCTGTTGCCCTAACGGGACTTTTGACCCTCGCGCCGGCGGGGTTGCGAGCGCAATCGAGCGCGCAGACGCCGGCCACGACCAATACCGGCCAAAAAAATTGGGCGGATCGCGCCGAATACGACCTTTATGACGCGATCACCAAAGATACAAATGCTCAGAGCAGGCTCGAGAAGTTGAATCAGTGGAAGGAAAAATATCCCAACACGCAGTTCATCGACCTCCGTCAGACGGCATATCTGACGACCTACGCGGCCCTGAACAAAATACCCGAGGCGCTGAACGCCGCTAAAGATATTATCGCGCGGGATCCTAAGGACTTCGCGGCGCTATATTACACCGCGCTGTTGACGCCGCAGCTTCTCGCAGCCAATATCACGCCGACGCCGGATCAGCTCAGCGCGGCCGAGAGCGCCGCCAACGCCATTCTGGCGGGCGCAAAACCGGCGAGCGTCAGCGACGCCGATTGGCAGAAGGCCAAAGGCGACGTGGAAGCGATCGCGCACAAGACTCTTGGCTGGGTCGCCATGCAGCGCAAACAGCCCGATGCGGCCGAGGCCGAATTTAAGAAGAGCCTGGCGGTAAATCCCAAGGACAGCGAAGTCGCCTATTGGCTGGGAATCGTGATCCTGCAGGAGCACAAGGCTGAAAAGCAGTCCGAAGCGCTGTACTACTACGCCCGCGCGGCCGCCTATGACGGCACCGGAGCCTTGGCGCCGGCCGGCCGCGATCAGGTGAAGAAGCAGTTCACCGATCTCTACACCAGGTACCACGGCAACACCGATGGGCTCGATCAGATATTGCAACTGGCAAAAACTAACCCGACTCCCGCGCCGGACTTTAAGATTCAGAGCACGGCGGACATCGAGAAAGCCAAGCTGGAACAGCAGGAGAAAGAAGCCGCGGCGCACCCCGATCTGGTGCTGTGGACCAGCATCAAGACCCAATTAACGGCCGCCGATGGCGCGACCTATTTCACCAACAGCATGAAAGGCACGCTGCTTCCGGGCGGAGCCAATGGAGTGCAGAAATTCACGGGTAAAGTGATTTCCATGGAACCGGCGACCCGGCCCAAGACGGTCGTGATCGGCATCGAAAATCCCACGGTTCCGGACGCTACTCTGAAATTCGAAACACCGCTACCGGGCAAAGTGGATCCCGGCACGACTTTGTCATTTTCCGGTGTGGCCGACAGCTATACCGCAAATCCGTTTATGGTGGTCTTTACCGTCGACAAGAAAAACCTGGAAGGCTGGACCGGCACGAACCCCGCTCCCGCGCGCCGCCCGCGCCCTCGGAGATAAATTCACTTCAGCGGACGGTTTCCGGCGTTTGACGGAGCGTCCGCTGAGCGCTCCACAATGCCTCCTTTCATGACGAACGCCACGTTCTTGAGGGCCGCAATGTCCTTCAATGGATCGCCGTCCACCGCGATGACATCCGCCAGGTAGCCCTTCTTCAGCGCTCCAATTTGCCCCTCCCATCCGAGCAGTTGAGCGCCATGCAGCAATCCGGCGCGCAGCAGATCGGCCGTGCTCATACCGTATTGCGCCATCAATTCGTACTCGCGGGCCTGCGTTCCGTGCGGAAACGGCCCCACGTCCGATCCGACGGCGAAGGGGACGCCCGCCGCCATCTGCTTACGGAACTGCTCGGCGTGGAATTGCAAACTGCGGCGCAGATTCTCGCCCTGCCGCGGCGATGCCGAATGCGCGGCGAAATATTCCGAAATGGCGAAGGTGGGCACGGCGAAGATGTTTTTTTCCCTCATCAGGCGCATGGTCTCGTCGCTGAGCTGATCGGCATGGTCGATCGAGACCACCCCTGCCCGCGCCGCGTAGAGCGTTCCGGGCTCGCCGGTGGCGTGCACCGCGACGCGTTTTCCAACTCGGGCTGTTTCCTTTACGCCGGCCGCGAGTTGCTCCTCGGTGTACTGGTAGGGCGTCGAGAACCGTCCGTCGCGGAAGGAATCGCGCCCCGTCTCGTACATCTTGATGAAATCGGCGCCTTCCTTCAACTCCTCTCTGATCACCGTCACTATTTCATCCGCATTGTTAGCCCACGTCGCGTTGGGCAGAACATGCTGCGCGGGATTATAGTGGATCGCGTCCTCATGCCCGCCGAGGATATCGACGGCATTGCCGCTGATGCGCAGGCGCGGGCCGGGAAATTTTCCTCGATCGATGGCGTTGCGCACCGCCGTGTCGGCCGAACCGGCGCCCTCGGTGCCCATGTCGCGCTCCGCCGTGAATCCCGCCATTAAATCGTCGCGCGCGGCGAGCAAGGCGACGATGGTGCGCTGTGGAACGGATTCCTCCACGGTCTGCAGATCCTCGGCGCCGGGGTGCAGGAATAAGTGCACGTGAGCGTCGATCAACCCGGGCATGAGCGTGCGGTCGCCCAGGTCGATCGCACGCGCCCCGGCCGGATGCGATACCGACGGCCCGGCGTCCGCGATGCGCTCTCCCTCAACCAGCACTTCGCCGGGCGTAACGATTCGTCCGCCTTCGACGTCCAGCAGCCGCGCGGCGCGCAAGATGATGGGACGCGGCGCCGTTGTCTGAGGAGCGGCGAGAGGAGCGGCGCACAATAAAACGGTTAGAATTCGGATTGCTCTCATGGCTATCGGGCGCCATGTTACCACGCGGCGGCGGATCGTCGAACCCGCGCGGCGGCGAAGACGCGCTTGCTGCGAGGCGATGCCCCGGGCTACTGTGCGGCGAGCGCCCGATAGTGTTAGGAGTCTGCGAGGAGATGGCAGCCCCTCGTGCGCGGCGCTTCGTTTCCGGCGAGGGGCGCCGGTTGCAACGGAGCACGTAAAATATGAGGTCATGAAGGTATTGGAAATCGATGCAGTGGAAAGCCCCGTTCCGGCGTGAGCGGCGCAAACGGCGCGGCCATTTCGGTCGAAGGGCTGATCAAGTCCTACGGCGCCGTGGAGGCCGTGCGCGGAATCGATTTTGAAGTCCGCCCCGGCGAGGTCTTCGGCCTCTTAGGTCCCAACGGCGCCGGCAAGACCACCACGGTCGAAATCCTGGAGGGATTGCGCCCCCGCACGGGCGGTCGCGTCTCGGTGCTCGGCTTCGATCCCGACGTCCAGGCGCGCGCGCTGAAAGACCGCATCGGCGTGTGCCTGCAAGCGACCAACCTGCCGCCCAAGATCACTGTCCGGGAAGCGCTCGACCTCTTCGCGTCCTTTTACTCGCGTACCGTGGACATCGGACAGTTACTCGATCGTCTGCAGCTTGGCGACAAAGCGCGATCCCATTACGCCAAGCTTTCCGGCGGCCAAAAGCAGCGCGTGGCGCTGGCGCTTGCGCTGGTCAACGACCCCGCGCTGCTCTTTCTGGACGAGCCGACCACGGGCCTCGATCCGCAGGTGCGGCACGAGATTCACGGCCTGATCCAGGAGCTAAAAACCTCGAACAGAACGATTCTGTTGACGACGCACTATATCGAGGAAGCGGAGCGGCTCTGCGATCGCGTCGCCATCATCGACGCCGGAAAAATCATCGCCATGGGCACGCCGCGGGAAATTCAAGCGGCGACGCTGGGCGAATCCTTGATCGAAGTCCATTGCGACCGCGCCGCGCCGGCCGATCTGCCGGCTTTCGGCGATGGCAAGCAGACCGTTTCCGAAGACCGCAAAACCATCAGCGTAGGCTCAGGGCGCCCCGCGCGCACTCTGGTCGACATGGTGAAATGGATCGACCAGCAGGGGATCGAGCTCACCGATATTCATCTCAAGCGCCCCACTCTTGAAGACGTATTTATCGAATTGACGGGAAGAAAACTACGCGAATGAAGGCCTTCTGGGCGCAAACCATCGTCAACCTGAAGCTCACCGGGCGCGACCGCATGGTCCTGTTTTTCAACTACGCCTTCCCACTCGTCTTTTTCTTTTTTTTCGGAGGCCTGATGCACGCCGAGCGGGGCGGCGCGGCCGTGTACGTGGTCAGCATGGTGCTTACAATGGGCGTGCTCGGCAATGGATTTTTTGGCGCCGGCATGAGGGCGGCATCGGACCGGGAGCAAAATATTCTGCGCCGCTTCAAAGTCGCTCCCATCACCCCCGCTCCCATCCTGATCTCGGCCCTGCTGACGGGCTTAATCAATTATCTTCCGGCCGTGGCGCTCATTCTTGCGCTGGCGCACGGAATGTGGGCCATGCCGCTGCCGCGCCTCTTCGCATTTTTCGTGTTCGTTGCCGTCGCTCTTCTGGCTTTTCGCTCCCTCGGGCTGATCATCGCTTCTTCGGTGAACTCCATGCAGGAGAGCCAGCTCCTGGTCCAACTGCTCTATATTCCGATGCTGCTGTTGAGCATCATGCCCATCGGCGAGCTGCCCGCTTGGGCGCAGGTGGCGGCGCAATTTATTCCCGCCGGATATCTGGAGATGGGAATGCAGGGGATGCTCATCCGCAACGAGGGATTGCTTCAGAATGCGACGCCCATTGCCGCGCTGCTGCTTACGACTGCGGTGGGCGCGTTCATCTCGATGAAGCTGTTCCGCTGGGACAAGGACGAGAAGGTGCGCCCCGCGGCCAAGCTCTGGATTCTTGCCGTGCTGGCGCCCTTCGTTCTGCTCGGCGCATATCAGACGCACACGCGCCAGGCGGTGACCAAGGCCAAGATGCTGGAGCGCTCCCTGATGCGAGGCGAGACGCTGCTGATCCGCAACGCGCGCGTCTTCACGGGCGATGGGAAAGTTCTGGAACAGGCGTCGGTGCTGATCAAGAGCGGCAAGATCGCGCGCATTATCGAAGGGCCGGCTCCCGAAGCGCAGGCCTTCAAGGCCGAGGCGTTCGAGGGCGCGGGCAAGACCGTGTTGCCCGGCTTAAGCGACATGCACGTGCATCTGGCGGCATCGGGCGGTTTCTCAAAAGCTGCCCCGGCCGCAAATATCGAGAACGATCTGCTGCGCGAATTGGCCGCCTATCTTTACAGCGGCGTCACCAGCGTGAGGAGCGTGGGCGATCCTTTGGATGTGACGTTGCATGTCCGCGAGCTGGCAAATTCAGGCGCGAAACTGGGAGCGGAGCTGTACACATGCGGTCCGATGTTCACCGCCCCGGGGGGCCATGGTACGGAATATTTCAAGGACCTCCCGGAAGTTATCCGCAAACAGGCCGAAGCGCAGACGGTGCGTACGCCCGCTTCGCCGGACGAGGCCCGGCGGCAGGTGCGGGAGTTGAAGGCCAGGGGAGTGAACTGCATTAAAGCCATTCTCGAATCGGGAACGAAGAACGCTCCGTTCAATCGGCTGGACACGAGCATCCTGGCCGCGATCGCGGCCGAGGCGCACGCGCAATCGCTTCCGCTCGCCGTGCACACGGGCGACGCGCGGGACGTGGCCGATGCCGTCGCGGTGGGGGCCGCCAGCATCGAACATGGGTCGTTTCGCGATGCCATTTCCGACGAGCTTTTCCAGAACATGAAGGAGCGCGGCATTGCGTACGATCCGACGCTGACGGTCGCCGAATCGCTGCTCGATATCTCGAAAGGCAACATGGAGCCGCTGGAGCGGCCGCTGGTGCAGCAGGTCGTGCCCGCGGCGCTGCTGCAGTCGACGAAACAGTTCCTCGCCTCCGCCGAAGGCAAGCAACTGGGCGCGAGAATTGCCGGCTATGGCCTCGATCTGGATCTGGCGCGGCGCAACCTGCTTCGCGCCTGGCGTCTTGGAGTGACCCTTGTGACCGGGACCGACGCCGGCAATCCGCTGGTCTTTCACGGTCCGGCGGTGCATCGCGAGATGCAGTTGTGGGTGGAAGCCGGAATTCCGCCCGCTTTCGCCTTGCAGGCGGCGACGCGGAATGCGGCCATGCTGTTGGGCGAAGGCCAAAGAATTGGTACGATCCAGCCGGGGTATGATGCGAATCTCACTATCGTGGACGGGAATCCATTGAAAGACATTCGGCAAACCGCGAACGCGGAAGTCATTTTAAAAGGCGAGCGCATTAATAGCGCCGTTCTGTTCAATCAGAAATGAGCGCCATCGAGTACGACGCGATTATCGTGGGCGGCGGACCCGCCGGGCTGAGCGCCGCGCTGGTTCTGGGGCGCTGCCGCCGGCGCGTGCTGGTATGCGATGCGGGGCATCCTCGCAACGCCGCTTCGAGCGGAGTGCACGGCTGTTTCACTCGCGATTGCATCGCACCCTCCGAATTGCTGCGCATCGGGCGGGAGCAGCTTGCGCCGTATGGCGTGGAGTTCCGTAACGCCGTGGTGAAGCAGATTGCGCCGCGCGCGGGCGGATTCAATGTCTGCCTGGACGATGCCACGGAACTGCTGGCGCGCAAGATCCTGGTTGCCACGGGTGTGCGCGACCGGCTGCCCGAAATCGAAGGCTTGAAGGAGATGTTCGGCAAGTCCGTCCATCATTGCCCCTATTGCGATGGCTGGGAATGGCGCGATCAGCCGGTTGCCGTCTACGCGAAAAAACAGACCGGATTCGGCATGGCGTTGGCCTTGCGCACCACCTGGAACGAAGACGTCGCGCTGCTCACCGACGGCCCCGCGCGTCTGAATTCGCAACAACGCGATGAGCTGCGCCGCTTCGACATTATCGTCCGCCAGGAGCGGATTCTGCGCCTCGAAGGACGTGACGGCATGTTGGAGCAGGTGGTTTTCAAAAAAGGCGAGCCCCTGGCGAGGCGTGCGATCTTCCTCAACACTGGATTCGAGCAGCAATGCGGCCTGGCGCGGGACATGGGCTGCTTATTCACCAGCAAGGGCGTGCTCCGCGCCGGCAAGAACGAAGAGACCAACATCCCCGGCGTTTACGTCGCGGGCGATGCCTCGCGCGACGTGCAGATGGTCATCGTAGCGGCCGCCGAGGGTGTCAAAGCCGCGAAGGCCATCAACGAAGATCTGCAAAGAGAGACCCGCGCAAGCTCGGCCAGGCCGGCGCGAATTGAATTTTAATACATACCTCGGCTATATCCGGCTAACCAGGAGGAGGGTCGTCCGTCTACCCTATGTGCCTTGGATTCGGGTAGAATATCTACTAACGCTATGCCGGACCAATCCTCCAACCGGATAGAGCTGTTGCAAGGAACGCTGGATATGCTGATCCTGCGCACGCTGCTGTTTGGTCCCGCGCACGGGCATCAAATCGCAAAACACATCCAGCGAAGCACCGATGAGGTCCTGCGGGTCGAACATGGATCGCTATATCCCGCGCTACATAGGCTGGAACGTAAAGGCTGGATTGCGGCGAAATGGGAGCGGGCCGGCAAAGATCTGAAGCGCGAATTCAAGTATTACCGGCTCACGCCCGCTGGTAAGAAACGCCTCGTGGCAGAGGAATCGAGATGGAAACAAATGACCTCCGCGATCGCGCGAATCATGTGGCCGGTCAAGGAAAACTGAGATGCTCTGGGGGTCGCGTAAGAAACGCGAGGAGGACCTGGAGCGCGAGCTTCGTTCGGACCTGGAATTGGAGGCTGCCGAGCAGCGGGAAAGTGGCCTGCCCGCCGCCGAAGCCCGTTACGCCGCGCGGCGCGCGTTCGGCAACACGACTCTGATCAAAGAGGAAGTGCGCGAAATGTGGGGCTGGACTTCTTTGGAACGGTTTTGGCAAGACCTATGCTACGGTGTTCGCCAGCTAAGGCTCAGCCCCGTGTTCGCGCTCGTGACTATCTCGTCGCTTGCGTTGGGAATTGGCGCAAACACGGCAATCTTTCAATTGCTCGACACGGTTCGTTTGCGCAGTCTGCCGGTGCCGAATCCCCAGGAACTGGCCGAAGTGCGGGTCGCGAATGGTAACGGCATGGGCGTGAATATCGGCGACAATCCCCAGATGACAAATCCTCTCTGGGAGGAATTTCGGGACCACCAGGAGGCCTTTTCAGGCGTCTTCGCCTGGGGCACGGATACGTTTCGTCTGGGCGAGGGAGCGGCTGCGCGCAATGTGCACGGACTTTGGGTAAGCGGCAGTTTTTTTCCTGTGCTAGATATTTCCCCCGTTCGCGGCCGCCTGCTCAACATTCGAGACGATCATAACGGCTGCGGACCTTCGGTTGCAGTGATCAGCTATGGTCTGTGGCAGAGCCAATTTGGCGGCATCGATTCGGCCATCGGCAGCAATCTCACGATTCAGGATCGTTCTTTTGAAATGATTGGCGTAAGTCCACCGGGGTTTGTGGGGCTGGACGTCGGCAGGAGCTTCGATGTGGCGCTGCCGATTTGTTCCCTGGCAACTCTTCAATCGACGAACGCTTCCTTTGGGCGGCCTGATGTTTGGTGGCTCACCGTAATGGGACGGTTGAAACGCGGTTGGACTCTGGAACGCGCATCTGCACACCTCGGCGCGATCAGCCGTGGCCTATTCGAGGCGACCGTACCCCATGGTTATCAAGCCTCTTCGCTCGAAAAATATCGAAAATTCCGGCTCGCCGCTTACCCGGCTGGAAAGGGAGTGAGTTCGCTGCGCCAGACATTTGACGCATCGCTTTGGGTCCTCCTCGGGATTACCGCTCTGGTGCTGCTTATTGCTTGCGCCAATATCGCGAATCTGATGCTTGCCCGCGCCGGTACACGCGGGCGGGAAATCGCGGTGCGGCTGGCGCTGGGAGCATCGCGCCAGCGTTTGATACAGCAGTTATTATCGGAAAGCCTGCTGCTCGCCCTCATTGGCGCCCTGCTTGGTCTCTGCCTGGCTCGGGCCCTCAGCCACTCGATCATATGGTTCGTCAGCACGGAGACCAATGTGTTGCAGCTAGACCTGAGCCTCGACTGGCGTGTCATGATCTTCACCGCCGTGGCCGCGATTCTGACTTGCGTGATATTCGGCCTTGTGCCTGCCCTCATTTCGTCGCGAACGGAATCAGGCGCGGCGATGAAGGCGGGAACCCGCGGCGCCACAGCAAGCCGGGAGCGCTTTTCATTTCAGCGTATCCTTGTGATCTCTCAAATTGCGATCTCACTCGTACTGCTTACCAGTGCTCTCCTGTTTGTGCGTAGTTTCAGGAATCTCATGACATTCAACCCAGGTTTTCGCGAGCAGGGCATCCTGCTGACCCAGATAAACTTCAGAAGCCTTCGACCACAGCCCCTTAAGCCATTGCAACGCGGATTGCTCGACGAGATTCGGAGCTTTCCTCAGGTTCAATCGGCCGCCATGTCAACTCACGTCCCGCTCGACGGCAGCAGTTGGACGCTCGGTTTTTATCTCAATGGCTTTCGTGGTTCATCGAAATTCACCTGGGTCAGCACCCAATACTTTGACACGTTGCGCATTCCTGTCTTGTCTGGGCGCGATTTCAACGATCGCGATACGGAGTCGTCGCCGCGAGTGGCTATCGTGAACGAAACGTTTGTTCGCGAGTTTTGCGGTGGTGCGAATCCGATCGGCAGAACGATCTTGAGCATAGCCGAGCCGAACTATCCCGCTGCTACCTACGAAATCGCCGGCATAGTGAGGGATACGAAATATGCAAGCTTGCGCGAGGCGACCCCGCCCGAAGTGTTTGGTGCTGCACAACAGTATCCCACCGAAGGACCATGGGGTCCAATCTTCATCCGCTCATCCGCCCCCATGTCGAGCTTGATTTCAGCGGTTAAAGATAAGCTCGGCCGCGCTCATCCCACTATGCAAATGGATTTTCAAATCTACCAGACGGCAATCCGCGACCGCCTCATTGTAGAGCGCCTCATGGCGGCGCTCTCGGGCTTTTTCGGCGCACTGGCGATTGTGCTCGCGACAGTTGGTCTGTACGGCGTCATCTCATATATCGTGATCCGGCGCCGTAGCGAGATTGGAATCCGCGCAGCCCTCGGCGCTAACAGGGGCCAGATCGTCGGAATGGTGATGAACGAAGCAGGGCTGCTGCTGCTCATTGGAGTTGTAATTGGGATAGCGCTCTCTTTAGCTGCGGGACGCGGCGCCAGCTCGCTCTTGTTCGGCTTAAAACCGTACGACCCGCCGACGCTAGTGACGGCCGCCGGACTGCTTGGCGCGATCGGGGCCGTGGCTAGTTTTCTACCCGCGCGCCGCGCTTCGAAAGTCGATCCGGCGCTGGCCTTGAGATACGAATGAAACATGGCGCATTTTTACCGAATCGATCGTGGGAAACAGGTTTTCGTATTAAGCTAAGACCCGCCCTCGCCGGGCGCCAACACCGCCGCGCCGCGGATCTCATCGTGCTTCAGCGCGTTCAACGCCACGTTCGCTTCCGCCATGGCGAACAGCCGCGTCTCCGTGTGAATCGGAATTTCAGCAGCGATTTTGAGAAAATCTTCCCCGTCCCGCCGCGTATTGTTCGCCACGCTGCGAATCACGCGCTCATGATAAAGAATGTCGTAATCGAATTGTGGAATGGGGCTCATGTGAATGCCCCCCAGCACCACCGCGCCGCCCTTCTTTAGCGTCTTCAAGGCGGCGGGAACGAGTTCTCCGGCGGGCGCGAAGACAATCACAGCGTCCAGTTTTTCAGGCGGCTGATCGAACGATCCGCCCGTCCACACCGCCCCCAGTTCCGCCGCTAGGCCGGCGTGGCGAGGCTCGCGGCTGAAAGCATAAACGTCCACTCCCCAATGGCGCGCGACCTGAATCGCCACGTGCGCCGCCGCGCCGAAGCCTGACAAGCCCAGCCGCGCGCCGCTCGACACGCCCGCCAGGCGCAGGCAGCGGAACCCGATGATGCCGGCGCACAGCAGCGGCGCCGCGTGCAGGTCGGCGAAGCCCTGGGGCAGTGCATAGACGAACGATTCGGGCGCGACGATATATTCGGCGTAACCGCCGTCCACCGTGTATCCCGTAAAATCGGGGGCGTCGCAGAGGTTTTCGCGACCGGAGCGGCAATATTCGCAGGTTCCGTCGGTGTGGTAAAGCCACGCCACGCCCACGCGATCGCCGCGCTCGAAACGCCGCGCCCCTTCTCCGGTCTCATCCACGACCCCGACTACCTGATGCCCCGGGATCACGGGCGATTTGCGCGGCGGAAGCTCGCCTTCGGTGACGTGCAGGTCCGTGCGGCAGACCCCGCAGGCGCGCACTTTGACGCGCAACTGCTTCGCGCCTGGCCGCGGCGTAGGGACTTCGGCCCATTCGAGAGGATTGCTCTCGACCGGCGCGGGGGCGCGGAGCACGCAGGCCTTCATCTGCTTACAGGCTAGCGCGTGCTCTCTTGCTGCGCGCGCCAAACGTACAATGAGATTTCATGCCGTCCTTTTCCAACGAGTTTTATCGGATCGAGAAGCTACCGCCATACGTGTTCGCGGTGATCAATGAGATGCGGGCCAAGGCGAGGGCCGCGGGAAAGGACGTCATCGATCTGGGGATGGGCAACCCCGATGGCCCCACGCCCGAACCGGTGGTCGACAAGCTGATCGAGGCGGCGCGCAATCCGAAAAATCACCGCTATTCCATGTCGCGCGGATTGCCGCATCTGCGCAACGAGATCGTCCGCCGCTACCGCGACATTTACGAGGTCGAGCTGGATCCCGAAACGGAAGCGATCGCGACCATCGGCGCCAAGGACGCCCTCGCCCACCTGCTATTCGCCGTGATCGGACCGGGCGACGTGGTGGTGGTGCCGAATCCCTGCTATCCGATTCATCACTACGGCGTGATTATGGCCGAGGGCCACGCCTGCATGTTGCCGTTGCGCGATCCCGCGAGTTTTCTCGACACGCTCGAGGATTTATACCGGCGTTCATCCACGCCTCCCAAGATGATCCTGGTGTCGTTCCCGCACAATCCCACGACGCAGTGCGTCGACCTGGATTTCTTTCGCAACCTGGTCGCGTTGGCCTTACGGCACCGGACCATGATCGTGCACGATTTTGCGTACGCCGACATCGGCTTCGACGGCTATCGCGCGCCCAGCATTCTGCAAGTGGAAGGCGCCAAAGAGATCGCGGTGGAGATTTACTCGCTCTCGAAAAGCTTCAATATGGCCGGCTGGCGCGTCGGATTCTGCGTGGGGAATGCCAAGCTGATCGCGGCGCTTGCCAGGATCAAAAGCTATCTCGATTACGGCATATTCCAGCCCATCCAGATCGCGTCCATTGTCGCGTTGCGGGAATGCGGCGAGACGACCGCGCATATCCGCCAAACATACCAGACCAGGCGCGACGTGCTGATCGGCGGGCTCAAACGCGCCGGGTGGCCGGTCGAGCCGCCGCGCGGATCTATGTTCGTATGGGCGCCTTTGCCGCCGCAATTTGCCCCGCTCGGGTCGCTCGATTTCGCCAAGCTTCTAATGGAAAAGGCGCTCGTCGCGGTGTCGCCGGGAATCGGCTTCGGTCCCCTCGGCGAAGGCCATGTGCGGTTCGGACTCGTGGAAAACGAACACCGCATCCGTCAAGCTGCAAAGTCGATTCAAAAATTCATGAAAGCCGGGCTGGATTAGAGACGGTTTACAAGTGATAGGCTAACCAAATGGCCGCTCGAACGGACCCGCACGCAGCCGGTATTGTGGAGCTGCGGCAGGTTCGCGGCTGCGATCTCGATGCGCTGCTGGAGGAAGAGACCACCACGTGGCGCGAGATGCTCGACTGGGATTTCGGTCTCGGCCGGCTTAGTCCGGCGCTTTCTGGATTTGCAGTCCCTCACCGGGTATGCGCTGCTGGCCAACGGGCGCGTCGTCGGCTACTCCTATTTCGTCGCGGAGGAGCGCAAGGGATTAATCGGCGATCTCTACGTCTTGAGCGAATTTGCAACGCCCGATACGGAGGGCCGGCTGCTCGCAACCGTGCTCGACGGCATGGTGAAGTCGCCGCTGATTCACCGCGTCGAATCGCAGCTGATGATGCTGCGCCATGGCGCCGACATCGCGCTCCCGTACTGGCGCTACCTGAAAGTGTATGCTAGGAATTTTCTGGAAATCGACCTCCAGCGCGCCCTCGAGCTGCCTCCCTCGGCGGCGGCGCGGGCCTTCGCGATCGACAACTGGACCGAACGCAAGCAGGACGAAGCCGCGCAACTGATCGCCGCCGCCTACCGCGGACACATCGACAGCGAGATCAACGATCAATATCGCTCGCCCGCTGGCGCGCGGCGTTTTCTGATGAATATCGTCCAGTATCCGGGATGCGGCTCCTTTTTCCACCGGCCTCCTATGTGGCGGTCGAGCCGCACGCCGGACGCCTGGCGGGAATCTGCCTCAGCAGCCTCGTCGCCGACGACATCGGGCACATCACGCAGGTATGCGCCTCCAATGCGGCGCGCGGCCGCGGCATCGGGTACGAGCTGCTGCGGCGCTCGCTCGAATCGCTGGCCCGCAACAACTGCCGCCGCGCCAGCCTCACCGTGACGGCGGCCAACACGCAGGCGATCGCGGTTTACGAGCGCATGGGATTCATCAAACGGCGCGACTTCTCCGCGTACGTTTGGGATGGGTTTTGATAGGCGGCGGATCCGGCGCCCTTGAATCCCGAAGCGGCGCCGTCACTTGTCACCGTTTAATAATGATTATCATTCGAGATCCGATTGACAAACGCGGCCGCTCGTTATGTAATGGGGCTTGCCGCCCGAAGATCGCCGTGAAGACCGCCCCGAAGACCGCATGGCCACGTTGCGGCGGATCTGCGCCGAACGCGGGCTGGCCAACACTGACCAACGCCAGACGATCTTTCGCGCCATAGCGGAGTCACACGGGCATCCCACCCCGGAGGCGGTCTACGATAGCGTTCGCAAGCGCATTCCGAGTATTTCGCTCGGCACGGTTTATCGCAACATAAAATTGTTCATCGCTATCGGCGCGGTACGGCAGGTGGCGCCGGCGAACGAGCGGCTGCGGCTCGACCCCAACCTCTCCGATCACCACCACCTGATTTGCCGCAATTGCCGTTCAATTGTCGATATTGATAGCCACGATATTGCGCCGATCCGGTTTCGGCGCTCGTTGCCCCAGGGATTTCGCATGGAGCGTTGCGAAGTCGAAATCCTGGGCGTGTGTGCCCGCTGCGGCGCCGGAAAGAAGTCCCGCGGGCCGCGGCCAATCGTAATACCAGAACACAAAGGAGAACAGAATGGGAAAAGTCGCAAGACAGATGGTGGAGCAGGCCGGAGTCGACGTCAACGTCCTGATCGATAAGCTGGTGCGCGCCGCCGGCGCCAAATTCACGACGTTTTATTACTACACGATTTTGCGCGTCAATGCCATCGGCTTTGAAGGCGAAGGCCTGAAAGAGATTATTGAAGACGCGCGCATTGAAGACCGGAACCATTTCGAGGCGCTGACGCCGCGCATTTACGAGCTGGGCGGCGCGCTGCCGCGCGATATCCGCCAGTTCGCCGATATTGCCGGCTGTCCCGACGCATTTCTCCCCTCCAATCCCCGTGACAATAAGGCGCTGCTTGAAGTGCTGGTCGAGGCGGAGCGCTGCGCCATCCGCACCTACACCGACATCTGCAACATGACCTTCGGAAAGGACCACCGCACTTACGACGTCGCGCTCGCGATTTTGCACGAGGAGGTCGAGCACGAGGCGTGGTTCTCCGAATTTCTATCCGAAGGCCCCTCCGGCCATTTCCGCCGCGGCAAGCCCGGAAGTCTCCTTATGTGCGCCGCTTCATGTCCGCCGATTTCAGCGACTAGACCGGACGCCAGTGGCGTTTTGTAAGATCGCCCGGACGGAGGAGATTCCGCCCGGGCACACCCGTCTCTTCGTGGCCGCATCCAAGCCCGTGCTTGTCGCGAATGTGCAGGGCGAGTTCATTGCCACGCAGGGCTTGTGCCCGCATCGCGGCAATCCCCTGGAAGGGGCGACGTTGGTCGATTACCTGCTGGACTGCCCCTGGCATCACTTTCAATACGACCTGCGGACGGGCGAAAATCATTTCCCGCATAACGTCTATCCGAAGGATATTCCGGGCCTCGGCGCGCAACTGCGACCGCTCTCAAAGTACGCCGTCGAGGTGCGCGCGCGGCGAAATCTGGGTGGACGTGCCATGAGCGAGCTTGTGAAACGCCGTTGTACGCCATGCCGCGGCGGAGTGCCTCCCTTCGACCGGCGCGGCCCTCGATGAACTGCATCGCGCCGTGCCGTTTTGGAAAATCGTCCAGGAACATCGTCTCGAGAAATCGTTTTTGTTTCCCGATTTCGCCGCAGCGCTCGCGTTCGTTATGCGCGTCGGTGGATTGGCCGAACAGGAAGGTCTCGTCATCCCAATATCTGCCTCGCTTCAGGCCAGGTTGACGTGACGATTTATACCCACAAGATCGACGGCCTGAGCGAGAACGATTTCATCCTGGCAGCGAAAATCGACGAGCTATTTTTTCCTTCCCCTTAAAGGGAGTGCGCCCCAGCGACCGTATCCCAATACAGTCTGAATCGCCTCGCCCGCGCGCGCCACAATCTCTTCCGGGGAACGTCCCGTGATAAGGATAGTCGGGAGTTCGGCCATCTGCCCCAAAACCCTGTACCTCCCTGGCCTGACGTCGTCTCCCGAGCGGTCGGAGATCACCGCGATCCGTTCGCTTCGAGAAGGCGAACGATCTCGCGAAGCTTGAGCGGCAAAGGGCGAAGGCCTCCCGTTTACTCCAGCTTCACCGGCTTTGCCGCCCCCGCATAAATCGAGTTGAACAACAGCTTATACGTCCCGTGCGGTTGCCCCCGGAACGCCGCTTCCACCCCCAGCAGAAAAACATTTCCCTCGCCCATGGGAGCTTCGGCCGCTCCCACCGTGCCTTGCAGATATCCCTGTCCCCCAGGCCCAACCGCTGCGCAGCGGCATGGAGCAGGCATACCACACCACCGGCTTGACGCCCTTCATGCAGGCATCGGGCCGCATGCGGAACGCCGGGCTATTGTCGAAGAACACGTCGGCAACGGTCGCCATTCCGTAAGCGACCGGACTGCGTATTGTCCACGCTGACCTGCAGAATCGATCCGGGCACATAAAATTTTTCGCGGGGCAGCGGATGCTCCCGGCCGTCGGGCGTTCTCTCGATGAGCCCGTTTTCGCCGGGAGCCAGAACTGCGCCAAGCTGGACGAACCGCCCAGGGTCACGATCGTGCCCCCCGCTTCCACGAATTGCGCAGCTGCGGGATCGTCTTCTCGGCGGTCACATGGCCCAGCGGCTTGCGAAACTCTTCGGGGAAATCCTCCGGCTTAGGTTGGCGGAATCCAACGCCTCCACCGCACCGCCGGCAGTCGCTCCCGGCTCGCGCGGCATCGCGCCGCCGGAAACACCAGAACGTCGAAGCGGCTCGCGATGGCGCCCTGATCGAGGGTCGCCGGATAAACCACGGCGAACGGAAACTCGAACTGCTCAAAAATCCAGCGCAGCCAGCCAGAGGTCATCGAGCCGCCATATTGATCCCACAATCCGATCCGCACGGGCTTCAATTTCATCATGTCGCCGCCGGGCCTGCGTGCCACGGCTTCGATCCCGATGCCCGATCCGCCGCCGCCTTCTCGAGAATGGGGCGCGTTCGCGTCGCGAGCCGGCACAAACATCGTTCCCGCCCGCTCGCGCCGCCCGCCATGACCACCGGCTGCTTCAACCAGTACACTTCGTCGCCATTTTTCAGCAGCCGGTTCACCAGGATAAAGGAATCGTTCTCTTCGTGGCTGACCAGATATCCGGCCGGCTGCGGCGAAGTGCTCAGAACTTGCTCGCGGGAGGCTTCTGGAGGCCGCGCGCTTTTTCAAACGGCCCGTCAAAGGGATCCAAAATGGGATCGAACCTCACGCCCATTTGCAATGCGAGCGTGTATCCGGTCACATCGTAGGGTGGCGTCGGCGGACCGCCGGATAGGGGAAATCGTTGGGGTGGTCCTGCGGCTCGAACATATCGAGGATGTGCGGGCGGAAAGCCTGCGCGGTTTTCACCACCCAGGAACCGGCGGGGGGTAATGTTTGCCGTTGACATCGAAAGCCGCGGTAGCGCGCTCGATCGTGACGCCGTTTTTAATCAGGGTGTCGATGAACTTAGTCGCAGTCGGGAAATCCGGTTGATCGGAGGGAATGATGTAGCCGCGCGGGTCGCGCAGCGCGGGATCGTGCAGGACCGCGTGATAGAGTTCGACGGGAACGCCGGTGCCGCGGCCGATCGAAAACCGGAAACTCGCAGGCAGGTTTTGCCGGTCCTTTGCCGGGGCGGCCGCCGCCGCGGCGCTCAGCCCTGCCCGCGGCATGCTCTTTGGCCGCCAATCTCCTTCAGCGCTTCAATCCGCTTGGGCGTAATCGTCCAGGTATCGCGGGTGCCCCGGGCAATCGAATTCCGGCCCATGCGATAAATGTCATACAGAAAGTCCTCGCGGTATTTCGAAGCCAGGTCCAGCACCGCCCGATTCGCGGTCATCGAGTACTCGATCGACTGCCGGAAGTGCCAGGTTTGCGGGGGAACCGGAAACGGGCACGTCGCCGCGCGGCAACTGGCGGTCCGGAACCAGCGCGACTTCGGATCGGCGTCGGGATTCCCGATCGTTTCGGTCAGCAGCCCGAGCATGTTGTGGAAATAAGTCGTGGTGCGCCATCCGCCGTTGTACCAGGTCGAATAGGACGCGCCGCTACGCATCGTCGCGCCCGGTTTGCCCTCCTCGATGAAGCGGCTGTGCATGGCCGATGCCCACCAT
>CAWCJO010000003.1:0-635027 GCA_963795935.1 Bryobacterales bacterium
CGGCCGGAGGTCCTCGCCACAGGCGGCGCAATGCTTCTCGGCTGGGGCCAGATCGGTCGTAGGAATGACCTACGGTCACGTTTTGCCCCTCTCCGGAATCCCAACGCTGCTCATATGTTAGATTGCCGTGCGAGAGCGCGGAGTACTGCCCCGAGCTATAATCGTATCCGAATTGCGAAGCCGCCGATGTCTCCGCTACGCTCCGGCCTTGAAAAATCCCGATCGCGTGCCGGACCCCTCGACCCTGCGCCGTTGGTTTCGTGTTTCGCAAACATACCTGCGGCGGCGGGCTCGGGTTTGGCGCTGCCTTACATCGGTATAAAACGACGAGGCCTAACCTCCGGGCTTGCGGATCTGTTTCCGCAATTTCGTGCCGGATGCCGGCCGAACGACGCTCGTCATTGGGGGAAGGCTTAGCGATTCGGGCGATCTCAGGGGCGCGCAAACGGGCGAGTTGTTCGGAGGTAGGTCGCGGTGCGCGCGCGGTGGGGGCTATCGAGGAACATCTGCAGGAGACTTGACGAGCGCTCCTCTTCGGCAGCGAGGAAGTCACCGACGCCCAGATTCGTTTGGACGGCAGAAGCAACATAAGCGCCGTAGACGTCCTTGAGCCAATATTCGGCGCCGCTGCGGAGGTTGTCGGCGGGCGCGATCGCTTCCCTCCATTGGCGGGCATACTCGAGAGCGGCGGCGAGATCAGCGGCGGCGGCTTCGGGGCCATGCCGCGCGGCACTTACCATGCGCGCTCGTAGAGAAAATACATTTTCCAAAGTTGGCGGTCGGTGGCGCGCGGCGGCACGGCGATCCCGCGCTCAATGAGAGACCTGGCAAGATCGAACCGGCCGCGCGCACGATAGACGCGGGCAAGGATGAGCCAAGCCGGACGCATCTCGCGCACGCTGTCCAGGCTACCTATGCGGCGCGCATTGAGGGCGGTCGTTTCGGCACCGGAGAGATCGCCAGACTCGAACAAGCGCTGCGCGTAATGGCTCCAAGCCGCGGCTCGCATGCGGCCGGTACCGGAGATTTCGGCGGACTCGAATGCCTGACGTAGAAGTTCGTTCGCTCGCGTGCCGTCGCCAGAGTTCGCGGCCAGGAGGCCGAGCGTTTCCAGGAGTTGAGCGCAGGGCATGGTCTCGTGGAACAAGGTGCGGCAGCAATTGTCACCGGGTAAAACTATTCCGACGTGGAGTGTGGCAAAGGGCTACCTCGGCGGGGAATTCACGGTCGCCGCTCTCGAAAGCGATCACGTTGAGGTCACAGGCGACAACATCGCCACCCTGCCTCCATCGACGTTCAAAACCTGGCCCGTCATCCCGTCGCTCAGCGCGGAACCGGGAAACACACAGACGCGGACGATGTCGATGGGCAAAATGCGGCGTTGCAAGCTTTGCTCGGCAACCCACGCCTTCATCGTCGGAGACGACAGCTCTCTTTCCCGCGCTAAAGCTCTGGTCAGCCCAATAACGCCCTTTAAGGCCACATAGTGAGTTAGATTGGCCGTCCCGAAGTGGAACGTCACGGCGAAACATTCACGATCTTGCCGGCACGCCGGGTCACCATCGCGGGGAGCACCTCTGCATTGTGTGAAACATGCTCTTCAAATCGATCGGCCCAGGTGCATGGCGCCGACGTGCTCGAAGCCTATCCGCCAGCGCGCATCGCGGCCTACCAGTTCCGATAGCCCGCCGGACGCGCACTTGGCTGGCCTGCTCGATGTCGATCGGGGCGTGCGCGACTCCGATCCACGAAGCTTCCGCGTTCACCCCAGCGTTGAATGGGTTTCTGCGCCCGCGCGCCTATTGTTGTACCGCGATCATGTTGGCTGTAGTTTGCGTTGACACGCCGCCCACCATCGCCACAACTGGAGCGTCTCCGTTGCCGATGCTCAAGGGGACATGAACATTAATCTGGACGAGACCCGCGCCTACGACGCCCGCGAAATCGACGGTCGCTGGCTGCCCTCCAATCGTGACGCTCACATTGGCGAGGGGGTTCGCGCCCGTAAAAACTTTGCCGGCCGGAACTGCCGGACTGGCAGGCCCGAATCCAGTCCCCCACAGAATAATCACTTCGCCGGGCTTGGCAGGCGTGGAACCCGGATAGCCGCCGACGTAGCTATTGTCGGCGTGCTGAGCCGCAAGATAGGGAGCGCTGGCCGGAAACAGCCCCGGCGCAAACTGCGCGTAATTCACCGAAAATGGGGGGCTCGGTCCCGCAGCTGTGGTTACGACGACCTGTACCGGCCCCAGCGCGGCATCGTCCGGCGGCTGAATATTTACTTGGCCGGGCGAAATGTATTCGACGGCGGCCGCCTTTCCGTCCACGGTCACGCTGGTTCCATCGAGGCTGGCGGGAAGAATGCCATTCACGATCTCGGTGGAAGAATTCCACTTTCTTGAATCACCCGCGGGCGCCAGGTTCGTCCCGAAGATCGCCACCCACGAGCCGGTCTCAACCGGCGCTCCGGCCGCGAAGTCGGCGCCGTTGACGATGCCCGAAATTGTAGGGGGGCCAGAAGGAGCCGTGCTAGCAGCATGTGGCGAGAGCAGGTAAGCCAGACCGTCTGATCCAGCAGCCACGATCTGGCCGTGATCGTTTATGCCCGATGCCGCCGCGAGGTAAATACCGGACGCAAGAGAACCAGGCATAAGAAGATTGTTCAAATCCGACATGACGCCACTGGAATACAAAAAGGCGCGGTTAACGGAAGAGGTTAGCGAGTAATAACCTACAATCTCGCCACCGCTGTTGATACCAGTAGCAACACTTGACGTTCCCGCGAGCGTGCCGAGATCGTGCATCGCACCGTCGTAGAAAAAGGCGTGTGCGGAACCGGATGCTGTAGCCGCAGACCCGGCGACTTGGCCCGCGTTGTTGATGGCAAGGGCAGCACTGGACGTTCCTCCCAATGTTCCGAGATCGTGCATGACCCCGCCGCTGTACAGGAATGCGCGGCTAATACTCACTGTTGTGTCGGCGGCTCCGACTATCTGACCTGTATTGTTGATGCCGAAGGCTTCGCTGTCGGTTCCTCCCAGCGTTCCCAAGTCGGACATCGTACCGCCGCTATAGAGAAAGGCATGGAACGTCGTACTTCCGGTAAACGACTGCCCGACAATCTGTCCGCTATCGTTGATGGCGTTAGCTGAACTCGTCGTTCCTCCAAAGGTTCCTAAATCGATCAGCGGGCCGCCGTTGTACAGAAAGGCGTGAGCGGCAAGGTTCCCAGTGGTATTGGCAACACCGACCACCTGGCCGCTGCTGTTGATGCCGGTTGCCCCGCTGTCCGAGCCGCCGAAGGTACCCAAATCGTGAATGGCGCCCCCGCTGTACAGGAAGGCATGGGCGATGGCGACGCCGGGAGAAAGTGTCGTGTAGGATTGGCCGACGATTTGGGTGCTGTTGTTTATTCCGGAAGGTATGCTCCTGTCCGCGCCCAACGAGCCAATCGAGGCGGCGCTAAAGAGCGTCTGGGCTCTTAACGGGATGCATATGAGGACCGCGGACGTGGCGAATGCAGTCCAATGCCAGCGCCGGATACGTCGCGCTGCGATCTGTGAAATTTTCATCGCTTAAATAATACCCGTTTAATACCGGCGAGTCGAAATCGCATTAGTCAAGATCCGTTGCGCCCCTTGAGGGATGGCGTAAACCCCAAGGATATCAATTGTTGTACCGCGATCATGTTGGGCGTAATTATTTCCGCCGATGGATCGAGCGCATGCCGGCGGGTGTTGACGATGACCAACGCCTGGCGTTCCCGCATCACTTGCCGGGCCAGAGCGCCTGGAGGCGCGAATATCCTCGGCCTGTTTCGGGCCGGGGGAATCGCCGCCCTTGCCCATGCCGCCGCCGCCCAGCTTGGCAATAATCCGGTAATGCGAGATTTTCTGGCCAACCATCGCAACTACGACGCTATGTTGCGACGAGCCGGTGCGGTGCGACGGCTCTTCAAAGGGAATGTACCTCAAGCGTACCACGAGCCTTCGCTGTTCACGGCGCGCCGGGAGCTGCGAGTTTAATCGAAGTCAAACAGGTGACGACCCATTTCGGAACTTGCGCTCGAAAAGGGTCATAAAATTCTAGACTTCGATAGTGGCCCTTTGCTGACTCATTCTCAGGAGTCACCCAAGAGGTGAATAACAATCGAAAGCATAGCGAGAAAACGCCTGTCAGGCAAGAGGCCGAAGGCGAAGTGGCTGACGCGACCCACCCTGTTCGAACCGTCATGGAAGAAGAAAAGAAAACTGGGGGTTAGAGCGCGACTTGAAAATTTGGCTTCCCCAGTCTGGACACGTTTCGAACTTTTGCGGGCCAACTGGCACTGTGATCGAACCCGTCAACGCACCCCCGTTGAAAGTAGCGGTTCCCGCGTAATCCACTCTACGACGCCTTCACTGAAGAGTCCGGACTTTCCGCTCAATGTCGGCGATCTTCAGTTCGGCCCGCTTTAGCATGTCAGCTTGCTTCGCGCCCGGCTTAATGCGTAATTCCAGCAACTCGCCAATCTCTCTTAAAGAGAATCCGAGTTCCTGCGCTCGCTTGATGAACTGTAACCGCCGCGCCGCTTCGCGCGGGAAAACCCGATATCCCGCCGCCGTCCGGGGCGGGACGGGAACAAGCCCCTTCTGCTCGTAGTAGCGGATCGTTTCCAAATTCACCCCGCCCAAATCCGCTAGTCGGCCGATCGTCAGCTTTTCCGCCTTCGGCTGCCTTGCTGTCATATCGTAAGTCTAAACCCCGTACCGGCGTACGGAGTCAAGCGGGTTGGTTCGTGTAAACTTCTTTCTGTAAATTGATTCCGAAGCAATCCGGCGTGTTTTGTTCTGAGCCGTAGCGCAGGCGAGCGTAGCGAGCCGAAGCGGAGGTCCAGAACAAAACATGGGTAAGCGTCCGGTGAACACCGGCCCAAGGGACTCCTGGACAGCCAATAATTGACCGTCGGGTGTTAGCTCTTGGTGGGTGCCCAGTTATGGGGCATCAGCTCGTCGAGTTTCGTGACAGGGTGGTCGGCGATGCGGGCCAGCACATCGCGGAACCAAGCGAACGGATCGATTTTGACGAGTTCACATGAGGCGATGAAGCTGCGAAGCACCGCTGCCGTTTTCCCGCCGTTGTGGCTGCCGAAGAAGGTCCAGTTATTTCGTCCGATGGCTATGCCGCGGATCGCGCGTTCCGTTCGATTGTTGTCGATCGGAAGATCGCCGTCGTCGCAGTAGCGCGTCAGCGCCTTCCAGTTCTTCAGCGCGTATGCCACGGCTTGGCCGGCCTGGCTCTTCGGCAAAACCTCATCCTGAATTTTGATTAAATATTGATGCAGGCGATCCAGCACGGGGCGTGAGCTCAAGACTTAACCTTTTGAGAGTTGTGGCACCTTACTTTTTACGGGTGAACGCACCGCAATCGACCGTCTGAAAACTGCCGGGTAGGGCGTTGTCAATCGCGGCGACAATCAACGGCAGGCGGTGCTTGAGGATGTCCCATTCAACAGCGGACAAGGCCACGATTGCAATGGTGCGCCCGGTAAGGTTTTGTTCGTCGTTCAGCGTCTGGCCGCCGGTTAAAAAGACTTCGATGCCGTCGTTTCCGGCTCTCCGTAAAAGTTCGCCGTTCTTAAGTCCGGCCCAGCCTTTATAACCGACAGTGAAAACTTCGTGTGCGCTGGGGTTCTTCCGCAACCGGTGCGCCAGATTTTCATCAAGCAAGACCTTCACGGATTGGGCTGCCCACGATGGGCCTGGGCAAATTCAATCAAGCGTTTGATCTGGGCAATGGAAAGCGAAGGCCAATCCTCGTGGATGTTCTCGATGGTCTCGCCCATGTCATAACTGTTCACAATCCCGTCAGGCATGATGCGCGTACCGCGCACGATGGGCCGCCCCGAAACCTTGCCGGGAATTTGCTCGATCAGTTCGCAAGCCGTCCAGTCGATGCCCGCCTGCGTGTCGAGCATTGCCATGGTTGTACCCTCCTTCATCGTAGCGTTTTACCGCGGGGCCGGCGGCGGCGTCACACGCGCCCGGGCTTGGGTAGAGATTACGCTGCACCCCAAAGCTTATTTAGGCGTTGCGCGTTTTCGCAAATCTTAACCTTTGTGAGAATTACTCACGGCCTCGGAGAATAGCCGCCATGATGCGCGGGCCTGCGCCTGCCGTGGATCACTGCTAGAACCTACGAAGGTTTCTTTGCCGGGCGCAATCAGGTATTGGCGCACACGGATAAAGCGGAGAGGGCGCGAAGTGCGGTCCGGTCTGCGATGGGCTGCGCCGGGGAACGAAGCCAGATTGCGAATGGCGTCAAAGATTTCAACTGTCACGTGGGCGGCGGCGTTTGGATTGCGATCGGCGATGTATCCGCGTATGTCGTCAAGGTCGTTATAGGCTTCCGTGTGAAGCTTATAACCGCTCATGCAGGGCGGCGGCGCTGCGCGCCGGTTTTCGCCATCAGAGTTTTGAAAGCTTCTTCGCCGTCGAGGGGCTGGACGCTGCGGCTTTCAAGGCCGTCATAGCGGCGAACCAGCATGTCCCGGACTTCAAGGGCCGCGGCAAAATATCCCTCGAGAAGATTCTGCACAAGCTCGGCTTAACGACCTCGCCGCGATTAACGGACGCGCCAGGACGGGAAAATCCGCGATCAGGCAAGGCGCAATAAGCCCTGAGGCGCAGACCGGCGATTTCCTCGGCGAGCGGGCGGCCGATGTTCTCGAAGGCCTGTTCAGCGGTGGCGTTGCCCCTCTTGCGGATGCGGTAGAGGACGCATCGCGCCACGGCCTGTTGTTTGGTCCCATAACAAAGGAGGGCCTATTCGAGCGCGGCATGCTTCTTTGCGGATTGAGGCCGCCGCGGCGTCGTAGCGGCCATGCTCAGGATAAGAAAGCGTAGCACCTATGCCTCTCGCGGACATAGGTGTATTGCCGGGTGCGCCGAAAAACTCTCAGCGTTATTCGACTTTGCGGATCGCGAAGGCGAGGTCGGTGGCGATGCCCGGCGTTTCGAAGGCCAGTCCGTTTTCCTGCGCGTTCAAAACGGCGACGTCCCAGACCGGCTCGCCTTCCAGCGTATTCCAGGCGGTGATGCGGTAGGTGCCGGGGTGCAGGCAGGGGACCTCGACGGTTGCGGTTACGGGAGCGGCGTCGCGGCGCAGCATGCCGTTGGCGGCGATCCGATCGGTCCGCAGCAACCACACGAGCGCCTGCTCCTTATCACCGCACGCAACAGCTTTGAGCGCCGGCGCGGAGACGCGTACTTCCTCATTGCAATTGCGACGGTTAAGCTTGCGCCACTCGATGAGGGGGAGAAAGCGCGCCATGCTGCGTTGCGCCAGGCGCATTCCCGGCGTCAAGGAATGCGGCTTGCGGTTGGGCCAGCGCATGCCCCCGCCCGCGCCCCCGGCGCACAGGTGAGCCCACTGCATATGACGGAAGTACTCGTCGTCAAATGGGGCGGGAAGCGTCTTGTGGTGATCTTTAAAGGTATGGATCGGCCCGTGCTCGCTGTCCAAAAACGGCCGGTTGTCGCGCAGTTCCGCTAGCGCTTCACGCATCAAACGGCCCGTGCTCAGCGCCGCGTCCACCGTATTCGCCGGACAGTCGATGGTCCCTTCCTCATAGAAGTGCGTGCTCGCAAAATCCAGGCAGGGGTGGCGAAAAATGCTCTCCGGAATGCGCTTGTCCATCACCATGTGCGGTCCGAACACCGATACCGTCTGGGGATGCGCGCGCCCGTGGACCTGCATCTCCCGCTCGCGGACGAAGAGACTCAGATCCTCAATAAACTCGTTAAAGCACTCGGCGCTGTCCTGCGCGTAGGAGGGGTGAATCTCGTTCCACAAATCCCAGGCGAACAGCGCGCCGCTGCCGCTCCAGCGTTCGATGCAGAAGGCAAACCGCGCCTTGATGGCCTCGCGCGTCTCGCGGCACAGCAGAAACTGCTTGCGGTCAACGCAAGGCCCGCCGTTCTTCGCATTATAAGGATGCTTGTTCCACTTGAGCCACAGCCAGAACGTATCGAACGGGGTCAACAGGATGCGCAGTCCATACTGCTCGCAGAGGGCGAACAGATCGTCCCAAAGCTCAATCATGCGCGGGCGATAGCGCCCCGCCGGTTTCTCGAAATGGTGGCGCGCCCCCTGGCTGTACTCCAGCATCAGCCTGAGACAAGTCACTCCATGGGCGGCCAGCGTTTTAATATACCGCTCCGCCAAAGCGAAATCCTTACGGCCATAAAGGCCCGCAAATTCCGGCCAGGTGATAGCGTCATTCTGGCCGATCGGCATCCAATTCTCGCCGCCTTCCGTCACGAAATACGGCGAATTCCGATTTACATAGACCCAGGGCAGCGCGGACGCGGACGTTCCGCGCTCCTCGGCCATGGCAAGCGTCGAAGTTCGAACCACAGATGTTTCCAAGTTGTATTAGAAGCTACATTCTCGCATTGTTGGATTCGCCGCGCGCCCGGCACGTTTCTACCGCGCGTAACGCAATGCCAACCTGCTTCATCTATCGTCCGAAGGCCGCTCATCCAGGAGGGCGCGGCCTGGAAGTGGACGAGAACCGCGCGGCGACGAGCCAGTACGCCGGGGAACCTACTATTTCTGCTCCAGGATGCAACGATTCGACATGGACCCGGAAATCTTCGCACGCGACTATCGGATGTTCCTTACCCCGCGACTTCCCGGAAAACGCGCATCGTGTTCAGTCCAAATATTTTGCGGACATCCTGCTCGCTGTAGCCCTTTTTGCGCAGCGCCGCCGCCAACGCCGGCATTTTCGAAATGTCCTCCAAGCCGTGCGGCGGGGCCGTGATGCCGTCGAAGTCGCTGCCGATGCCGACGTGATCGATGCCCGCGATTTTCACCGCATGGTCGATGTGCGCCACGGCGTCGTCGATGGTCGCGTACGTCCGCGCCGCGCTTTTCATGTCGCGATGAAATTCCTTGGCCTCGTAGTCGTCCAGCGCCTTGCCGGTCAGCGACGGCTCGGTATACGAAATCGAATTCACCGCCTTCCGCAGCAGGCTCGCGTCCTTGGGATTGAGAAAACCTTCGCCGAAGTTGATCCCGATCACGCCTCCATTCTTGGCCAGCGCCCGGATCATGTCGTCCGTCATATTGCGGGGAACGTCGGACAGCGCGCGACAGGAGGAATGCGACGCGATCACGGGTTTCGTGCTGACGGCAATGGCGTCGTAAAACGTCTTGTCCGAGACGTGCGAAACGTCCACCATCATGCCCAGACGGTTCATCTCGCGCACCACGTCCTTGCCGAAATCCGTCAGCCCGTTGTGAGCGGGCTTGTCGGTCGACGAATCCGCCCAATCGGTATTACGAAAATGCGTCAGCGTCATGGAGCGGACGCCGAGAAGATAATACATGCGCAGCACGGCCAGATCGTCGTCGATCTGGTGCCCGCCTTCGACCGATAGTATGGCCGCGATCTT
Organism: Bryobacterales bacterium; assembly: GCA_963795935.1. Lineage (GTDB taxonomy): Bacteria > Acidobacteriota > Terriglobia > Bryobacterales > Bryobacteraceae > JAICMB01. Next base: position 9,441 of record CAWCJO010000003.1, read on the forward strand.
TCCCGCGCGCGTGATGCGCTCCACGTCCGACGCATTTAAGGCGAGCGCAATCTGGTCGGGATGCCGGTCGAAGACGCGCTGCATGGCGTCGCGCAGGTCGAGCGTGCGGCGGACCGCCTCGGCGCCTTTGTAATACGTCGGAACCCACAGCGAGAAAAAGGGAGCGTTGACGCCGCCTTCCCGCAAGCGCGGCAGATCGGCATGGCCGACGGACGATCTCTGGCCCAGGTCGGCGTTGTCGATCAGCACGCGCTGAATCGTATCGATGTGGCTGTCAATGCCGATGTTTTGGCCGCGTGAAGCCTGTACGGAGAATGGCAGCAGCGCCACGGCGGCAAGCAGATATCGCATACGTAGATTGTAGACGGTAGACTTTAATAACGCGCTGAGGAATCGAGAATGGGCGTCGGAATCAGGACCACGGATCTGCGGAAAGTGTATCACTCGCCTCCCCCCATGGCGGCGGCGGGAGCGATTTTCAGCGGACGCGGGAAACGCGGCAAGAAGCAAAAGACCGAGATCGTGGCGCTCAACGGAGTTTCCCTCGAAGTCGCGGCGGGCGAGATTTTCGGCCTGCTCGGTCCCAACGGCGCGGGCAAATCGACCACCGTCGGCATCCTGACCACCCGCGTCAGGCCGACCAGCGGGGAAGCTTGGATCGGCCCCTACAACGTCTGGCGCCAGCAGGTCGCCGCCAAGCGCTTGATCGGCGTCGTGCAGCAGCGCCCGAACCTCGATTTTTCCCTCACCGCGCGGGAAATTCTGATGTTCCATGCCTCCTATTTCGGCATCGATGCGGGCGAGAGGACGCGGCGGGCGCATAAGCTTTTGGAGCGGTTCCAACTCGCGGACCGGGCCGACGAAATGGTGCGCGGCTACTCCGGCGGCATGATGCAGCGGATCGCGATTGCGCGCGCCATGATGCACGACCCGCAGGTTTTATTTCTGGACGAGCCCAGCACCGGCCTGGACCCTCAGACGCGGCTGCTTCTCTGGGAGATTATTCGCGAGTACAACGCGGGCGGCAAGACCGTCCTGCTCACCACGCACAATATGGAAGAGGCCGATTCGTTGTGCGGGCGCATCGCCATCGTGGACCACGGCAAGGTGATCGCGCTGGGGACACCGGCGGAGCTGAAGCGTTCCATCCCAGGCGGATACCTGGTGCGCGTGAAGTTCAGCGCGGCGGCAAACGGAATCGCCGAAGCTTTGCGCACCCTGCCGGGAGTGAATGAAGTGAAGGCCAACGAATCGAGCGTGGACCTCTATTCGGACCGCGGCGGAGGCTTGGTGGCCGGCATCGTGGGCGTAGCGGCGGCCTCCGGCGTGGAGGTTTCGGACGTTCACATCTCCGAGCCCAGTCTCGAAAACCTGTTCCTGCATCACACCGGAAGGAGCCTGCGGCAATGAACTGGAAAACGTTTACGGCCATGCTGCTGCGCGATGCCCACGTGGCGCGCCGGAACTTCATTCCGCTGGTGCTGCAAACGATGCTGCAGCCGCTATTGTTCGTCTTCATCTTCGGACAGGTGATGATCCGCGGCGGCTTCATGACCTCGAATTATCGCGCGATGCTGCTCCCTGGGATCATGGCCATCAGTATGCTCATGACGGGCGTGCAAGCCGTCTCCATGCCGCTGATCGCGGAGTTTCAATTCACGCGCGAGATCGAAGATCGGCTGCTGGCGCCCATGAATATTGAGTGGCTGGCGATCGAGAAGGTGATCGCGGGCATGATCCAGGCGCTCATCTCGGGGCTGATCGTGGTCGTCGCGGCGTGGCTGGTCATGGGGACGGACGTGGCCGTGACGTTCAGCAAGCCCGTCGAATTCGCCGTGGTGCTGCTTTTGGTCGCGCTGCTATCGTCCGCCGGCGGGCTGACGCTGGGGTGCAGCGTGGGCCAAACGCACATCGGCCTGTTGTTCAGCCTGGTGATTGCGCCGATGATCATGTTCGGGTGCGCCTATTACCCGTGGGCCGCGCTGCACAGCTTTCCGGTGGTGCAGGCGGCGGTGCTTATCAATCCCCTGGTCTACGCCAGCGAGGGGCTGCGCGGCACGCTCGCTCCGCAGGCCCCGCACATGCCCGTGCCGGTCGTAATCGTCGTGCTGGCGTTCGTCGATGCGGCGTTGATCGCATTCGGCCTGAACCGCTTTTTCAGCAAGGCGGTGAGTTGAGCGGGCCAATGCAGATGTCCATTAACGCCAACGTCCGCATCGGCCACGTCCATCTGAAGGTCGCCGACCTCACGCGCGCGCTGCACTTTTACTGTGGCGTTTTGGGATTTGAGCTGCAACAGCGGATCGGCGACAGCGCCGCGTTCATCTCGGCCGGCGGTTACCACCATCACATCGGGCTGAACACCTGGGAAAGCCTCGGCGGATCGCCGCCCCCGTTCGGCCGCACCGGGCTGTATCATCTCGCGATTCTGTATCCCGGGCGAGCGGCGCTGGCCGAGGCGCTGCGGCGCGTCCTGGCGGCGGGCATTCCGCTCGACGGCGCCAGCGACCACGGCGTCAGCGAGGCGTTGTATCTCCGCGACCCCGACCAGAACGGCGTGGAATTGTACTGGGATCGTCCGCGGGAGCAGTGGCCCCGGACACCGGACGGCGCCCTCGCGATGTATACGAGGCGGCTGGATGTGAAGGCTCTCTTAGATGAAGGCGCGACCATCCCCGAACCGGAATTCCCGCCCCTCATCGGCACGGGACCGCAAGACCTATGACGTCCCGGCTGCTCGCGCCAATCGTCCCCCCCAATACGTGGATATTTCAACGGCGGTTGAAACATCCATCTATCGCCCCGCTATAGCATGGGGTGATGACAGTCGAACCTGACATCGCCGAAACTGCCGCGCTCTTCGGAGATCCCGTGCGGGCGGCGATGCTGACGGCCCTTTTAGACCGCATGGCTCTGTCCGCCGGACAGCTGGCATTCGCCGCAAATGTTTCGCCGCAAACGGCAAGTTTTCACCTCGCGAAGTTAACCTCCGCGGCGCTTCTCATAGGCGAGCGGCAAGGCAGGAATCACGTTTACCGGCTCGCGGGCGTCGCGGTGGCAAATGCGATCGAATCGCTGGCCGCGATTTCACCAGCGCGCAAGACTGCTCCAAACGGACAAAATCGCTTTGGCTCGGAGCGGCTGCAACAGCTTCGCACGGCGCGTACCTGTTATGATCATCTCGCCGGCGCGACCGCCGTGCTCCTCCACGATTCGCTGCTGAAATCGGGCTATTTGCTTCCCGCCAGCGAAAAAGAATACACGCTCACGGACAAGGGCCGCGATTGGCTTCGGACTATTGGAGCGAATCCGGCGGCGACGCGATCGCGATCTCCCTTCGCGCGCCCCTGCCTGGACTGGAGCGAACGGCGTCCGCATCTCGCCGGCCGCCTGGGCGCGCAATTACTCGATTTATTCTTCAACGACGGCTGGATCGTTCGAATTCGGAATACCAGGGCCGTTCGAATTACCGAACGGGGACTCCGCGAATTCGAGCGGCAGTACGGACTGAACTTAAAACTACGCGGCCTATGGGCGGCGGCCTCATAGGATATTTCCTCCGACGAAACTCGCCGGCCGCACGAACATGGCAGATCCCGGCGAAGGACGGAATGGAGCCGCAATTATGAGCGGCCCACAGCAGACCATATTGGAAACAAGCACGGTGAAGGCGCCTCAGGGTTTCGCACAGACGCCTGCGCGGAAGCTTGCGCCTGTAAAATGGTGAGGGCCGCATCCGAGCCGCTTCACCGCATATGTCCAAACTGATCGCGATCGCGATTCTCTCCTTCCCGGCCCTCGCGGCCGCGCCTGTCGCTGAATTCATTTTCGAGTCCGCCCCGTTTGCGTCCTGCCACGCTTCGACCATCGTCGAACTGCGCAACGGCGATCTCATGGCCGCCTGGTTCGGCGGTTCGGGCGAAGGCCATCCCGATGTCGCGATCTGGGGCGCGAAGTACCAACACGGCGCCTGGACCGCGCCGGCGGAGCTGGCTCGCGAGCCGCAAATCGCCACCTACAATCCCGTCTTGTTCTACACCAACGACCATCGGCTGTGGCTCTACTACAAGTTCGGACCGCATCCCGACAACTGGACCGCGGCGCGGCGCTGGAGCGCCGACGACGGCAAAACGTGGTCTCCCGTGGAGCATCTTCCCGCCGGCTTGTACGGACCGATCCGGGCCAAGCCGCTGCTGCTGCCCGACGGCGCCGTCGTGAGCGGCACTTCCGTCGAGAGCTACCGCTCCTGGGCCGCGTGGATCGAGCGCAGCACCGATAACGGCAAAACGTGGATGAAGGCGGGCCCGATTACGGTTCCCGCGGAATCGAGCGGCCCGGCACGCGACGGCGACGCTCCTCCGGCGGTTCCGGGGTCGTCGGAGTGGCGCGTCACGTGGGGAATCATTCAGCCTTCGGTTGTGCCGCTGGGCGGCAAGCATCTGCGGCTGTATGCCCGCTCAACCGCGCCGATCGGCAAGATCTGCATTGCCGACTCGACCGACGGCGGCGTAACGTGGACCCAGGCGCATCCGCTCGATCTCCCCAACCCGAATTCGGGCATCGATGCGGTGGCGCTGCGCGACGGCCGCGTGGTCCTGGTCTACAACAACACCAGCAAAGGGCGCACGCCATTGAATCTCGCGGTCAGCAGCGATGGCGAGCATTTCCGCATGTTCCACACCCTCGAGAGCGATCCCGGAGAATATTCCTATCCGGCGATGATTCAGGATCGCAACGGCGATCTGCAGATCACGTATACCTGGAACCGCAAGCGCATTCGTCACGTGCGCTTTCCCCTGGCCGACGTTCCGAAATAACCGCTCATGCACACTCCCTGGGGTCAGCTAACCGTTTCAGACGCGCATGTCCACTTCTTCTCGCACCGCTTCTTTGAATCGCTGGCCCAGCAGCGCCAGATTGAGATCGAAGCGCTGGAGCCGCTCCTGATTTGGCGCATCCCGGCCGAAGATCCCGTCCGGCTCGCCCGCGAATGGGTCGCGGAACTCGATCGCCACGGAGTCGATCGCGCGGTGCTGATTGCGAGCGTCCCAGGCGACGAAGAGTCCGTCCTGGCCGCCTGCGCCGCTTTTCCCGATCGCTTCCATGCCTACGCGATGGTGAATCCGACGTCGTCAGCCGCTCCCGCCGCGGTTGCGTCCGCTCTCGATGCAGGCCGCCTGCGCGGACTATGCTTCTTCCCCGCAATGCACTGTTATTCGATGCACGACGCCCGCGTCCGAGCCGTCCTGGACCTTGCCGCCGAGCGCCGCGCAATCGCATTCGTGCATTGCGGCGTGCTCAGCGTCGGGGTGCGAAAAAAGCTCGGGCTGCCGTCTCCCTTCGATATGCGTTACTCGAACCCCCTCGACCTTCACGCCATCGCGCTGCGCTATCCGCAACTGCAGTTCGTCGTTCCGCACTTCGGCGCCGGATATTTCCGCGAAGCGCTCATGTTGTGCGATCTCTGCCCCAACGTCTGGCTCGACACCTCCAGCTCCAATAGCTGGATGCGTTACAACCATGGCCTCGATCTGCGTGGAGTCTTCCGCTCCGCTCTCGACGTAACGGGACCCAGCCGCCTTCTCTTCGGAACCGACTCTTCTTTTTTTCCGCGCGGCTGGAATCAGGCGATTTTCGAGGCGCAGACCACCGCGCTCTACGAAATCGGCGTGGACGAGCAGGCGGCGCGGCTGATCCTTCACGACAATCTCGCGCGCCTCTTGTCCTAACGGATAGAATTGGGGTCATGAAACGATTCCCATCCTTGCTCATCGCCGTTGCTTTCAGCGCGCCCGTTTTCGCGCAAACCAATCCGCTCACGCAGGCCGTAACGGCGCGCTATAACTCGGCGAAGCAGAACCTGGTGGAGTCGGCCGAGGCGATGCCGGAATCCGGCTACAGCTACCAGCTTACGAAGGAGCAGCGTCCCTTCAGCGGCTGGATCGAGCACACCGCCATGGGGAACTACAGCTTGTGCGCCGCCATCAACGGACAACCGCCGCCGGAGGTCAGCCACGCCGCCCACGGATTGACGAACAAGGCGGACCTGGTAAAGGCGCTGCGCGATTCGTTCACGTATTGCGATTCGGTGTTGAAGGGCATGGACGACAAGACGGCGCTGATTGAAAAGGACGGAAAATATCCGGTGACGGCGATGATTGCTCTCGTGGCGTCATTGAACGAGCACTACGGCAACCTGGTGGGGTATTTGCGGACGAAGGGCGTCACCCCGCCATCGACTTCTCGGGCCCAGAAGCGATAAAGGCGCTACTGTTTTGTGTCCAGCGGATGCTGGGCTTTCTCGAAAAATTCCTTTTGCAGACGCGGCGAGGTTTGGTCGGCTTTGATCGCCCGAATCGCGCCGGCGATCGATTTGGCCCAGGCAGTCATGTCGAACTCACCCAGTTCACGCGTCGCCGCGGATCCCACGCCGGCGTAGTGCTCGGGAAACTTGGCGTACCACCAGATCCCCGTATAGACGCCCTGCGGCAAATCCAGCCGGTTCAAGTCCGCGCCCGATTCGCTCTTGGCGCGATCCATGTGGACCAGATCGGGACGCGAGATCAGCGTGTGCGAAGTCTCCGATTCCCCCGCGTGAGCGTCGGTTTTCGTGGTTTGAGCGGGCCGGCCGGGAGCGTTGCGGTAATTGCCGTTGTAAACGTAAACGACGTAATCGCGCGGCGTCGAGAGCTGCGTCTGCGCAAAATACGGCAACAGGCTGTTGTTCCCTCCATGCCCGTTCACAATCAAAATTTTCTTGCAGCCGTTCCGCCCCATCTCATCGGTGGTTTCCTGCAGAAGCTCCAATTGAAGTTTCGGACTGTAGGCGAGCGTGCCCGGTTCGTGGCGAGCTTCAAAAATCTGGCCGAAATAGTAGGGCGGGAACACGACCGTATATTCCTCGGCCGCCCCGTGCTCGGCCGCATAGCGCACGTTGATCAGATCCGTGCCCAGCGGGAGCTGCGGACCGTGCTTTTCGACGATGCCGAACGGCAGCAGGCAGGTTCCTTCGGAGCGCCGCAGCGCCGCGACGAAATCCCCGGCGGTGAGCTCTTCCCAGTGAACAGAGAGGTCCTGCGCGGAGGCGCACAGCGCGCAACGAAGCGGCGAACAAGACGGCGAATCGCATAGAATGAAGTTTACACAATGGTTTCAGCGACACAACTGCGCCCCGGTATGGTGATCAAGTTCAACAACGAACTGTACTCGGTTTTCAAGATGGAACACCGCACGCCCGGCAATCTGCGCGGCTTCGTGCAGGTTAAGATGCGAAGTCTGCGATCGGGATCGATGACGGAGCATCGCTTTTCGTCCGAAGACCGCGTGGAGCGCGCGCAACTTGACGAACAGGAAATGGAGTACTTGTACGACGACGGCGAGTATTACTATTTCATGAACACCGAAACGTACGAGCAGATGCATTTCACGCGAGACCTGCTCGGCGCCGCGGTCGATTATCTGATCCCGCAACTGCACGTCAACGTGGAATTTTATGAAGGCAAGCCGATGAGCGTGGAGCTGCCGCCGGCGGTGAACCTGACGGTGGTCGAGACGGAACCGGGACTGAAGGGCGCGACCGTTTCGAACGTGACCAAACCTGCGAAGCTGGAGACGGGGCTGGTGGTGCAGGTACCGGCATTTATCAACGAGGGCGAAAAAATCCGCGTCAGCACCGCCGAAGGCACCTATCAGGAACGCGCCTGACAACAGGCCTGAATTCGCTCTAATAGTTTTTCTTCTTCCTCCGGGAACACCGTCCGTAAATCTACAATAAGCCGATCGTCGGCGATGCGCGCAATCACGGGCGGCTCGCCTTCGCGGCAGAGCCGTTCGGATTCCACGACGTCGCCGCATCGTATCGCAACGATCCACGTCGGCAAAGGCTGCTCCGGCGTGGACCCTCCGCCGATGGCCGATTCGCCGGGGAGAACCTCGCACGGGATGCCGTCGAGACGGGCTGCAAAACCAGCCGCGCGTCCGCGCATCTCCTCATTCGATTGCGCGATCATGCGCAGCGACGGGATCTCATCCCAGCGCTCCAGCAGCAGACTGCGCAGCGTGCTTTCGAGCGCTTGATAAATCAGTTTATCGACGCGGAAGGCGCGAAACATGGGGTTGCGTCGGAGGCGCTGGATGAGCGCCGCATCGCCGGCGAGGATGCCTGCTTGCGGTCCGCCAAGGAGTTTGTCTCCGCTGAAAGAAACAAGATTGGCCCCGGCGCGCAGACTGTCTGAGACGAGCGGCTCCTCTACGCCAAAGCGGCGCAGATCGACGATGCAGCCGCTGCCGAGGTCCTCGTAAACGGGAATGCCGCGCTCGCGGCCGAGCTCGCACAAATCGCGCAGCTCCGGCCTCGCCGTAAATCCCGCCACGCGGAAATTGCTGGGGTGGACGCGCAGCAGCAGGCGCGTGCGGTCCGTAATGGCATTGCGGTAATCTTCGATGCGCGTGCGATTGGTCGTGCCGGTCTCGCGCAAAATGGCGCCGGAGCGCTGCATAATATCCGGGATGCGGAAGCCATCGCCGATCTCGATCAGCTCCCCGCGCGAGACCACGACTTCACCTCCGGCGGCCAGTTCGTTCAAAGCGAGATAGACGGCCGCGGCGTTATTATTAACGACCACGCCGGGAGCGCCCGCCAGCCGCTGTAACAAATCGGAAACGTGGACGTCGCGAGTGCCCCGCCGGCCCTGCCCGAGATCGTATTCGAGATTCGAGTAGCCGAAAATCGGATCGAAGCGGGCCAGCGGAGCGCGTCCCAAATTAGTGTGCAGCACGACCCCCGTGGCATTGATGACGCGCCGCAGCGAGGGCCGCTCCAGACGCGCCAGATTGCGCTCCACGCGCGCCTCGATCGATTCAGCGCCGCAACCGTTTCCGGCGCGGATTGCTGCGCGCATCGCATCGAGAACGCGGCGCACTTCGGCCACCACCAGCGCGCGCGGGAAACGCCCTTCGAGATGCGCCAGATCGGACGCGACTTGCTCCACCGAAGGCAGCGCGCGCAACTCTTCCGGGGCGGCCAAAGGATGATCGTAGCACCTCGTTTCAGTTGCGCGTCTACGAAGTGGAGGGTGAATCTTAATGCCTGAAGTAGTTGTCGTTACAGGCGCGTCCGCGGGTCTGGGACGCGCCACGGTGCGGGCCTTCGCGGCCAAAGGGGCGAACGTGGGATTGCTGGCGCGCGGCACGGAAGGACTTGAAAATGCCAAGCGCGAAGTGGAAGAGGCGGGCGGAAAGGCGGTCGCGGTTCCTACCGACGTCTCCGATGCGCAACAGGTGCAGGCCGCGGCCGACCGCATCGAGCGCGAGCTGGGGCCGATCAATATCTGGGTGAACAATGCGATGACCACGATCTTCTCGCGCTTCATCGAGATTACGCCCGAAGAATTCAAGCGCGCGACCGAGGTGACGTATCTGGGAACGGTGTACGGAACCATGGCGGCGCTCAAGAGCATGTACCCGAGAAACGAAGGGTCCATCGTGCAGGTCGGCTCGGCGTTGGCGTATCGCTCCATTCCGCTGCAATCACCGTACTGCGGCGCCAAACACGGAATCGCGGGATTTACCGACAGCATTCGGTCGGAGCTGATGCACGAGAACAAGAATATCCACATCTCCATGGTGCAGATGCCCGCCATGAACACGCCGCAATTTACGTGGTGCAAAACGCGGCTGCCGCGCCATCCCCAACCGGTGCCGCCGATCTTCCAACCCGAAGTCGCGGCCGACGCCATCGTGTGGGCGGCGCATCATAAACGGCGGCAGGTCTACGTCGGCGCTCCGACGCTCTTCGCGATCTGGGCGAACAAAATCGCCCCGCACTATTTGGATAAATATCTGGCCGATACTGGATACGATTCGCAGCAGACCGATCAGCCCATCGATCCGAATCGTCCGGCGAATTTATTCGAGCCGCTGCCGGGCGACTTCGGCGCGCACGGCATTTTCGACAACCGCTCGCAGGATTACAGCGTGGAAACCTGGGGCTCGCTGCACAAGCCGTGGCTATCGATCGCGGGAGCGGCAATTGCGGCCGTCGTGATCGCCGGGTTTCTGAGGAAGCAATGAACGCCGAAGAATTGAGCCGGGACTTGCGCGATGGCTCCAGCGCATTCCTAAACAAGCGCCGGGCCATCGCCGCGCTCGAGTACGTGTCGATGGCGTCGCTAGGAGTGGTCGCGCTATGGCAGCTCGGAGTGACGCGCAAAATCCCGGAGCCGCGCTCGAAATGGTTCAACGCCCCAAAGGTGAACGGGTCCGCCGAGGCTTATAGTTATTGGGGCATCCCGGACGCTTTCCTGGGCGTCGCAAGCTACGCCGTTTCAGCGAGCCTCGCCGCCGCCGGATCGCAGCAGCGCTGGCGGACCCACCCGTGGGTTCCCCTCGCCATGGCCGGCAAGGCCATTGTAGACGCCGCGCAAGCCGGCAAGCTCACCTACGATTCGTGGACAAAATACCGCGCCTTCTGTCTATGGTGCCTTGTCGCGGCCGGGGCGACGTTCGCGGCGGTGCCGTTGGCGATTCCGGAGGCGCGGGCGGCGATGCGGGGGATCTGAGGCCGCGCTAACGTCTTTAGGCGGCTGGCGGCTTACCATTCGGGTGGCTGGCATTGGCCGTTCGCCCCGCAGTTATCGGAACAGCAGTCCGAGTCATAGAAACAGTAATAATTCCAGTCGTCAATGCACGTAAAGCAGAAACCATCAAAGTGTCCTCAGCCTTCGATCGGAAATGGCTCCATTGCGAGCATGTGCGCGCGCCTTCTCCGATTGCCTCCGTCGCTGTTCTGCCATTCGTCAGCGCCTCGGCGGACGCGGATACGGAACACTTCGGAGAAGGGTTGGCGGAGGAGTTGATTGGCGCGCTCAACTCGATACCACAATTGCGCGTAGCGCCGCGCTCGTCGGCATTTTCGTTTGGAGACAAAGGGATGGATGCGCGCGAAATCGGCCGTGGACTGAATGCCGGGAGCGTGCTCGAAGGGAGCGTGCGCCCGGCCGGGCAGCGGTTGCGCATCAGCGTGCGATTAATCGTCATCGCGAGCGGATATCCCATGTGGTCCGAACGATTCGATCGGGCGCTGGCGGACATCTTCGAGCTAACGGACGAGATCGCGGCCACGGTCGCCGGCCGGTTGCGGCAACACTTGTTCGGGGAGCCGACGCGGACAGCAAAGTCCGGAGCGCGGTGCGGCCCGCGCCAAGGCGCGCGAAGAGCTACGGCACTGGCGATTGCCGGTTTCCATGGACCATTTCAAATCCATTCGCAAGAAGTTCGAGGACGCGGGCATCTCGATTTTCGCCTATAACTACAGCGTCAACCAGAGTTTCACCGACGAGGAGATCGAACGCGGCTTTGACATGGCGAAGGCGCTGGGAGTGCGCGTGATTACCGCTTCCACGACGTTGCCGTTGCCAAGCGCGTGGCGCCGTTCGCCGATAAGCACAAAATGATTGTCGCCATGCACGGGCATTCGAACATCGCCGATCCGAATCAGTTCGCAAAGCCGGAGAGCTTCGCGGCGGCGATGGCGATGTCGAAATATTTTTGGGTAAATCTCGATATCGGACATTTCACCGCCGCGGGGTACGATCCGGTGGCGTATATCAAAGAACACCACGATCACATCAGCAATCTACACCTGAAGGACCGCAAGAAGAACGAAGGACCCAACGTGCCTTGGGATCAGGGCGATACGCCGATCAAGCCGGTGCTGCTGCTGCTGCGCGAGGCCAAGTATCCAATCCCGGCGTCCATTGAGTATGAATATAGAGGCGCGGACGGGTGCGTCGCGGAAGTGAAGAAGTGCTTCGTTATTGCAAGGAAGCGCTGGCGTAATAACGTTCGCTCCGGTCTAACGCAGCCAATTCTCGCGGGGAAGGTCCGCGATGCGGGCGAACTCCCGCTCATTATCGGTCACGATAGTGTAGCCGAGAGCAGCCGTCTGAGCGGCGATGAGGAGATCGTTGCCGCCGATCGGCCGCCCGGCCCGTTCGAGGCGAACGCGAAGGCGGCCATAAACCGCATCGGCCGGCGCTTCGAAGGGCAAAACGTCAAGGGCGCCGAGCACTGCCTCAACTACCGCCGTGAGTTGCGTTGATGCCCTTTTTGCCGCTCCGTAACGTAATTCCGCCGCGACAATAACGCTGGTGCAGACCTGTGCTTCACCAACCCTGGCGATATGCCGCTTCACGCGGCCTCGCGGGTTGCGCATCAGATCGGAAAGGATATTGGCGTCGAGTAGATAGCGCATCAGATGTCGACGGGATCCGGTGGCTGATCGGAAATCGGCGGAAAATCCACGTCGAGCGGTGAAAGAGTTGCCAGTAAAGCCAGGAGGGACTTTGGCGGCGTCGGCTCGATAATCAGACGTTGACCTTCCTTGCGCATGATGGCGTCCTCGCCCGGAAGCTCAAACTCACGTGGAATCCGCACCGCTTGATTTCGACCGTTCTTAAACAGCTTGACGTGTCGTTCGGACGCGGCATCGAGCGTTCTAGGCATATGCCTAAGCATATACCGAATGCGGCCTTTTCGTCAAGCGCGCTCAGGCCGACGCGACGTTTTCGCGGCGGCAGCGGATCTCGCGAACGGCGTAGATGCGGCGGCCCTGGCTTTCGAAATAGGTGCGCATCAGGACCTCGCCAAGCAGGCCGGTGCTGAACATCATCAGGCCGCCGAGAAGCAGCAGAGCCCCGGCGACGGCGAGCGCGCCGTGGTCCGCGATCATGCCGTGACCCCAGAACTTGTGAATGGCGAGACCGCCCAGGATGAAGGCTCCGAGCGTGAGGCCGGCTAGCCCCATTCTTCCGAAGAAGTGCATGGGGCGCGTGAAGTATTTCAGTAGGAACTTGATTGTCATGAGGTCGAACAGAACATTGAACGTCCTGCCGATCCCGTAGTGCGAATCGCCGTGCGGACGCGGCGAGTTGCGAATGGGAACTTCGGCGATGCGCGCGCCGTAGAAGCTCGCCAGCGCGGGGATGAAGCGGTGGAGTTCGCCATAGAGGTTGATGTCCTTGATGACCTCGGCGCGATAGGCTTTGAAAGTCGTGCCGAAATCGCGCAGTTTGACGCCGGAAATGCGGGCCATCAGATAGTTCGCGATGCGGGACGGGATTTTGCGAGTAAGGGCGTTGTCGACGCGGTCGCGGCGCCAACCGCTCGCAATGTCGTAGCCTTCGTCGATTTTGGCGAGCAGAGCGGGGATATCCTCAGGGTCGTGCTGCAGGTCGCCATCCAGCGACACAATGACAGCGCCGCGCGCCTCGTCGAAACCGGCGGACAACGCGGCGGTCTGGCCAAAGTTCCGGCGCAGTCGCACAACCTTCATCCGGGAGTCGGTTTCGGCGAGATTGGCGAGCAGATCGAAACTGCGGTCGGTGGAGGCGTCGTCGACGAAAACAATCTCGAAGGGCGTGTTAAGCGACTCGAGCACCGAAGTAAGCCGATCATAAAGCGGAAGTATCGATGGTTCCTCGTTGTGGATCGGTATTACGATGGAGATCATTGGATACACCTTCATGTTATGACGGATTGGATGCGTTTGTGTCAAGGTTCGATGCAAGCGAACAAGTTCGCGCGGCTCAAAGTCCCGCCCTCTTCCACATTTCATTCACCCGCGCGACAACGCCGTCCGGCAAACGGATAACATCGGGCCAGGGCCGCGTAAAGCCTTCTTCTTTCCATTTGCGGGTGGCGTCTATGCCCATTTTCGAACCGAAGTTGGGCATGCGGCTGGCGTGATCGAGCGAATCGACGGGGCCGAGCACAAATTGTATGTCCCGTTCGGGATCGATGTTATTCAGGGCTTTCCAGGCCACTTCGCGTGTATTTTGGACGTCCACGTCCTCGTCCACGACCACGATGCACTTCGTAAACATAGCTTGACCCAGCCCCCAAATCGCGTGCATCACCTTGCGCGCGTGCAGCGGGTAAGACTTGCGGATGGAAACAATCATGAGGTTATGGAACACCCCTTCGGCGGGCATGCGGATATCGCGGATTTCGGGTAATTGCAGGCGCATCAACGGCAGAAAAATGCGCTCCACTGCCTTGCCCATATAGAAATCTTCCATGGGTGGAGGGCCCACGATGGTAGTCGCGTAGATGGGATCTTTGCGCCGGGTTACACATGTTACATGAAAAACCGGGTAGTCGTCTTCGAGCGAATAGAATCCGGTATGATCGCCAAAGGGTCCTTCCCGGCGCAGCTCGCCTAACTGGACGTAACCTTCCAGGACGATCTCCGAGTTGGCGGGAACTTCGATGTCGCAAGTTTCACACTTCACCATTTCGACCGGCTTGCCGCGCATAAATCCGGCGATCATCATTTCATCGAGATCCGGCGGGAGCGGCAGAATGGCGGAGTACATAGTCGCGGGATCCGAACCAATCGCTACGGCCACGGGCATCCGCGATTGCCTGCCTTCCCGCAGCAGGCGGCGATAATGCTCAGCCCCTTGCTTGTGGGTCTGCCAGTGCATGCCGGTGGTGCGGGCATCGTAGACCTGCATGCGGTAACAACCACAATTCCGTTTGCCGGTATCGGGGTTGTTTGAAAAAACCATGGGAAGGGTGATGTAACGGCCGCCGTCCTGGGGCCAGCAATGCAGAATGGGCAGATCGTCAAGCGAGAAATTATCGCGGACGATGACCTCTTTACATGGGCCGCTGGAAACGGTTTTGGGAAAGAAAGAGCCCATTTCGGCGAGCTTCGGCAGCATTTTGAGCTTCCCGATCAAGCCTTGCGGCATCTTCATCTCGAGATATTCGGAGATGCGGTCCGCGACTTCCTGGACGGAGTCGACCTCCAGCGCGATTTGCATCTTTCGCTCGCTCGCGAAAGCGTTGATGAGAACCGGGACGCTGCCGCCCTTCGGCTTTTCGAACAAGAGCGCGGGTCCGCCTTCTTTCACGGCGCGGTCGGCGAAGCCCGTAATTTCGAGATAGGGATCGACCTCGAACGGAATGCGCTTCAGTTCGTTGTTCTTCTCCAGGGCGCGAACGAAATCGCGGAGGCCGCTGTATGCCATCGAACCTTGATTGTAGACTGGTTAGTTCCGGGATGAATAGAACGGCCCTCATTACCGGCGCAAGCCGTGGAATCGGACGCGCCTGCGCGCTGGCTTTGGCCGCCGCGGGGGTTCGCGTGGCCCTGGCGGCGCGGAACATGGAACAACTGGAGCAACTCGCAGGGGAGATACGCGGACGCGGCGGCGAGGCCTTTCGGGTGGAGCTGGATCTCGCGAGCGCCGACTCCATCAAGGCGGCGTCGGCGCAGACGGCGAAGGAGTTCGGGCCGGTCCACATTCTGGTGAACAACGCGGGCGTGGCCAGGGATAATCTTGCGTTGCGCATGAAAAAGGAAGATTGGGACAGCGTGATCGCGACGAATCTGACGGGCGCTTTTCTGATGTGCCAGCAGGCGTTGCAGGGCATGATGCGCGAGCGATGGGGGCGCATTATCAATATTTCTTCGGTCGTGGGCGAGATGGGGAATGCCGGGCAGGCGAACTACGCGGCATCGAAAGCCGGGCTGATCGGTTTGACGAAGACGCTCGCCCGGGAAATGGGTAGCCGCGACATTACCGTGAACGCGATCGCGCCCGGATTTATTGAAACCGATATGACGAGCGGGCTGTCGCAAGAGCTGAAAGACAAGATGTTGGCGAACATTCCGCTGAAGCGGATCGGACGGCCGGAAGACGTCGCCGCGGCGGTTCGTTTTCTGGCGAGCGAAGAGGCCGGCTACATCACCGGTCACGTACTTCACGTCAACGGCGGCCTCTATATGTGAAGCGGCGCCACGCGCGAGCATCGTTCAGAATAGAGGCATGGCGCCGTCGAGCAACGCAAAGTTCACGATCGGGCTGGTGCAGATGTCGTGCGGAATCGATCCCGGCGAAAACCTGGAAAAAGCGGTGTGGCGAACGCGCGAGGCCGCGGGAAAAGGCGCTCAGATCGTGTGTTTGCAGGAGCTGTTCCGGTCGCAATATTTCTGCCGCGAGGAGAATACGGAGCTGTTCGCGCTGGCCGAAACGATACCGGGCCCATCGACGGAGCGGCTCGGCGGGGTGGCGCGGGAAGCCGGCATCGTAATCGTCGCATCGTTGTTTGAGAAGCGCGCGCCGGGGCTGTACCATAACACGGCGGCGGTGATCGGGGCCGACGGCGAGGTCCAGGGGCTGTACCGCAAGATGCACATTCCAGACGACCCGCTGTATTTCGAGAAGTTTTATTTCACGCCGGGCGATCTGGGCTTTCAGAAATTCGACACGCGCTTCGGGCGGATCGGCGTTCTGGTGTGCTGGGACCAGTGGTATCCGGAAGCGGCCCGGCTCACGGCCCTGCAGGGCGCCGGTGTTTTGTTTTATCCCACCGCCATCGGTTGGCACCCCTCCGAGAAAGATCGTTACGGGGCCGCGCAGCTCGATGCCTGGCGCACGATCCAGCGCGCGCACGCCATCGCCAACGGGGTGTATGTGGCGGCGGCGAATCGCGTAGGCTTCGAAGGTCCGCCGGAGCATGGTTTGGAATTTTGGGGATCCTCATTCGTGGCGGATCCGTTCGGGCAAATTCTTACGGAGGCCCCGGCGGATCGGGAAGAGATCCTTATCGCGGAGTGCGATCCGCGCCGCATGGACGAGGTGCGGCGGAACTGGCCGTTTCTGCGGGATCGCCGCATTGACGCTTACGGCCGGATTTGCAGCCGCTGGATCGATTGATGCGGATGCCCGCCGAGTGGGAGCCGCACGAAGCGACGTGGCTGGCGTGGCCCCACGAGCAAAGCGACTGGCCGGGCAAGTTCGAGCCGATTCCTTGGGTCTATGGCGCAATCGTCCGCCGGCTGACGCGATTCGAAAAGGTCCGCATTCTCGTCTCGGACGCCGCGGAGGAGCAGGGCGCCCGCTGTGTTCTGACGAAATGCGGAGCGGATCTGGAAGCCGTCGAATTTTTCCATTTCGCGACGGACCGCAGTTGGACCCGCGATTATGGCCCGCTCTTCGTGCGCGACGACGATGGCGCAGCCGCGATTACGAACTGGATTTTCAACGGGTGGGCGAAGTACGGCAATTGGCGCCGCGACAACGATGCGCCGCGATTCATGGCCCAGCTTTTGCGGATGCGCCAATACGAGCCCGGTATGGTGCTCGAAGGCGGCAGTATCGACGTCAACGGCGCTGGGTCGATGTTGACCACCGAAGAATGCCTGCTCAGTCCGGTTCAGGCGCGCAATCCCGGCCAGGGCAGGGAACAGTTGGAACTCGCCTTCAATCGGTATCTCGGCATTGAGCGCGTGATCTGGCTGAAGAGCGGTATCGCCGGGGACGACACGCACGGGCACATCGACGACGTGGCGCGTTTCGTGAGCGTCGATACCGTCGCGGCGGCGATCGAGCATAATC
Organism: Bryobacterales bacterium; assembly: GCA_963795935.1. Classification (GTDB taxonomy): domain Bacteria; phylum Acidobacteriota; class Terriglobia; order Bryobacterales; family Bryobacteraceae; genus JAICMB01. The sequence continues at coordinate 26,849 of CAWCJO010000003.1, forward strand.
CGGCCGACGTGAATTACCGGCCGCTGCGGGAGAACCTGGAGATTTTAAGAAAGAGCGGCTTGCGCGTCGCGACGCTCCCCATGCCGGAGCCGCTGTACTTCGATGGGCAGCGTCTGCCGGCCAGCTATGCCAACTTCTACATCGCGAACGGCACGGTGCTGGCGCCCACCTTTAACGATCCGCAAGACCGCGTTGCTCTCAACACGCTGGCGCAGCTTTTTCCGGATCGTGAAGTCGCCGGGATCCATTGTGCCGATCTCGTTCTGGGACTCGGAACGCTGCATTGCATGACCATGCAGCAGCCGTCCTAACGCCTCCAACGTCCCGGGCCGCGCAAACCTCTCCGTCGTGTCCGATGGCGTATGATGGACCGGTAGGCTGTTTCAGGAACAAACACAATAGGAGGAGAGCTATGAAACTTCGCTCGGTGGCGTTGCTTTGCGCCGCATTTCTGGCGCCGCGTTTATGTTGCGCCGATACAAGCGTCAGTGACGCGGCCAGGCGTCAAATTACGAAAAAATACGAGGCGGCGCAAATCTTATTCGAGAAGAACCTCGGTCAGGCGCCCGATGGCGTAGACTTCGTTTCCCGGGGACTGGGGCGCGAAGTCGTGGTCCGGGGGACGGGGGCGTCCATATACGTGAATTCCCAGGATGGCGAGCGGCACGCAATCTCGTTCCATTTGGTTCGGGCCCGCGCCGGCGCAAGGGGCCAAGCCCTGGAACCGACGGAGGCGCGTGGCGGCTATCTCTTGAACGGCGTTCTAATCGGCGGTCTGGTCGAGTACGGAAAGGTTTCCTATCAAAACGTGTGGCCCGGTATCGACGTGGTTTACTACGGAACGGGGCGGGAGCTGGAGTATGACATCGTGCTGCGGCCGGGCGCGGACTTGAGAAAGGCCGCTCTTGAATTCTCCGGAGTGGAGGGGGCTCGCCTGAACGCCGCCGGCGACCTGATTCTGAATGCCGGCGGGGCCGAATTCATTCAGCGCCGGCCGCACATCTACCAGCGCGATGGCGCTCGCAAGATCGAGATCGCGGGGCGCTATCTCTTGACTTCTCACGGCCGGGTCACTTTTCAACTGGCGCGTTATGACCACGCCAAGGAGCTTGTTATCGATCCGACCCTGGCGTACGCCGACACCAACATCTCCTCGGCGATTATCTCGGCAAATGGCATCGCCGTGGACAGCTCGGGCAATGTCTACCTCACCGGGCAGTCGAGCGCGGTTTCGCCGGGCTACACGGGAGTTGTCCTGTGTAAGCTCAACGCGGCGGGAACCGTGCTCGGGATCTTCAATGGGGCCGGAAATGGCGGCAATACGCTGGGCAATGCCGTGGCTGTCGACAGCGCCGGAAATATATATGTGGCTGGCCAGACGGCGGCAACGGGGTTGATCGGCTGCGCCGGCTGCGGGTTCCAAAGCGCTCTAGGAAATGCCGCCGGGGCTCACTGGGACGGCTTCCTTATTGCATTCTCGTCCAGCTTTCCGAACGGCCCAAACAATGCGGTTACCTATGCTACTTACATGGGCGGTGCTGCCGGATGACGAGGCAACGGCGGTCGCGGCGTTGGGGCCCAGCGCCGTTTATGTCGCGGGCACGACGGCATCGGCCAATTTTCCCGCGACGGAAGGACCTGGACTGGCGGGCCAAACCAATGCCTTTCTGGTCAAGGTGAATACGACGTCACGAGCGGCTCGGGTTCCGAGTTGTGGGGCAGGTTCGTCGGAGGAACTCGCGCCGATACCGGGGCAATGGCGTCGCGCTGCGACTCGACGGGAAATGCATATCTGGTGGGAACTACGGACCTCTCCCTCCGCACATTCAACCCGTATCCGAGTTCCGGCAGCGAATTGGGCTTCGCCCCTACCAAGCAATGCTCCCCTGACGTACGGCTACTTGATAAGATCGATCCGTCCGGACTGAACAGCTTGTTTTTTACTTATTTCGTGAATGGCCAGGCGACGTCGGTTGCCGTTCAGGGCAATACGGCGTATGTGACGGGGGCGACGCCCGGCGCGCTCGGGAATGTCTCGGGGAATGCGGCCCAATCGGCATTTCGGCGGTGGTCCTTCGGATGCGTTCCTGTTCCGGGTCGATACCTCGCAAAGTGGGAATGCATCGTTGATTTACTCAACCTATCTGGGAGGCCGCGGTTCGGACCAGGGGACGAGCGTGGCCGCGGACAGCTCCGGAAAAGCTTATATCGTCGGGCATCGCGGGAAGCCGGATTTCCGGTCAAGAACGCGATTCAACGCAGCTTCGGCGGGGGCGCCTCCGATCCGTTCTATGCTGTACGTCAACACGGTCCTCTTCCGGGCTCCGGCTCGCTGCTGTCATCGACCTATCTGGGCTCCTCCGGCGAACGATTACGCGACGGGCATCGCTCTCGGTCCTCACACCATAGCGAGCGTGTCCGGTCGGCAGCAACGGCGCGGCGGAGGCGTGGGGAATCGGTAATGCCAAGCGGCGCCGGAAACTTCGATTTCGACGGCAACGGCGTACCGGACCTGGTATGGCTGAACGACTCCTCGCGGCAGGTCACGGTCAATTATTATGGCGGCGCAGGCGGAGCGACACTGCTCGGTTGGAACTACCTCAACCAGGGGGTGTCCCAGGCTGGCACGTCGTCGCTGTCGCGGACTTCAACGGCGATGGCGTTCCGGATCTCGTATGGCAAAATGACAGCACCGCGCAAGTAGCGGTCGACTATTACGGCGGCGCCGGCGGGACTACGTTTATCGGTTGGAACTGGTTGAACAGCCAAGGCGATCCCGGCTGGCAGGTGGTGGGAGCCGCGGATTTTAATGGCGACGGAGTCCCGGATCTGGTGTGGATGAACACCGGCACAAGACAGGTCACGGTTAATTATTATGGCGGCGCCGGCGGAGCGACACTGCTCGGTTGGAACTGGCTCAATCAGGGAGGTGTCCCAGGCTGGCATGTCGCCGCCGTCGCGGACTTTAACGGCGATGGCGTTCCGGATCTCGTGTGGCAAACCGACAGTAGCGCGCAAGTAGCGGTCGACTATTACGGCGGCGCGGGCGGAGCTACATTTATCGGTTGGAACTGGTTAAACAGCCAAGGAGATCCCGGCTGGCAGGTGGTTGGAGCGCAGGACATGAACGGAGATGGCGTCCCGGATCTGATCTGGATGAATACCGGTACGAGACAGGTCACGGTCAATTATTACGGCGGCGTCGGCGGAGCGACATTGCTGGGTTGGAACTGGCTCAACCAGGGCGGCGCTCCAGGCTGGACGGTTGTGAACAGATAGAAAGTGACCTGATTGAGGCGGCTTTTCTCCGTGTTGCCGGTTGAAAAGCCGCACCCAGCACGCGCGGCGCGTGTTTCCTTGAGATAATCTTTGCCCCACGGCACTAACGGGTATGGGGCGCCTCTTCTCGCCTGCTGTACGGTTTGCCTTGCTGCTCGCCTGCTGGAACCCCGTCGCCCGGGCCACGCACGCCGTCTTGCCTTCCGTTCTCATTGACAATCCAGGCGGAGCTGCAACCGGCGCTCCGTTTCTTTTCTGGGGACAACAGTTCACAGCGCTGTATGGCCGTAATGGAGTGCTCTTTCGCGCCGGGCCCGCTTCATTGCAACTGGCCTTTAGAAACACAAGCAGTTCGGTTAGATTGACTCCCACGGGTGACGCGCCAGGACATCTCAACGTGATGCGCGGGCGCGATCCGGCGTCGTGGGCTACCGATTTGCGCAGCTATTCCGGCCTCGTTTACGCAGGATTATATCCGGGCATAGACATGCGTTGGGTCTTAAGAGACCAAATCCTGGAATCGGAATTTATCGTCGCTGCCGGCGCTAATGCAGCGGCGATCCGGTTGCAATACTCCGGCCGCGTACGAATGCGCGTGGAAGCATCCGGCGATCTCCTGCTGGAAGTTCCCGGCGGCGCATTTAGAGAACATGCGCCGCGAGCATACGCATTAAAGGGAGCGGTGCGAACACCCGTCGCAGCGCGATTTCGAATCGCCGGCCCCGGCGAGGCCCGCTTCGAGATCGGCAAATACGACAGCGGCTCCACGCTGGTGATCGATCCGACGTTGTCCTACAGTACGTTCTTGGGCGGCTCCGGGCACAGCAGCGCGAGCAGCGTGACGACGGATCGGGCGGGCAACGTTTACGTTGCGGGCTGGACCGAATCGCTGAATTTTCCGGTCACGGGAGGCCTGCCGCGCGGTTACGGCGTGGACGGGTTTGTCGCCAAGTTCACAGCCGCCAACGCTCTCGCATATTGCACGTACATCGGCGGAAGCGGCGACGACAGAGTGACCGGCGTGGCGGTGGACGCCGCCGGAGAAGCGATCGTGGTGGGGGCGACAACCTCGACCGATCTGCCGGTGGTAAGCGCCCTTGAAGGGAGCCTTCGCGGCTCAAAAGACGCTTTCGTAGCGAAGCTGAATTCAGCGGGCTCCGCGCTATCGTTCAGCACGTATTTGGGCGGTTCCGGCGCCGACGACGCCGCCGCCGTTGCCCTGGACGGCGCCGGCAATATTTATGTGACCGGAGATACCTCCTCGACCGACTTCCCCGTCGTCGGCGCGTTTCAACCCCACTTAGCGGGTCAGCAGAATTGCTACGTGACGAAATTGAATTCAGCGGGGCGAGCTATGGTTTACAGCACGTTCTTGGGTGGTTCAAACAGCGACACCGCCGCGGCTATCGCGGTCGATTCCTCCGGAAATGCCTATATTGCCGGTAGCACTCTGTCCAGTAATTTTCCTGTTCAAGCCGCGATCCTTTCAGCGAATCCAGGTCAGCAGTCGGGGTTCGTCGCCAAGCTGAACTCGATCGGGAGCGCCCTGATCTACAGTACCTACCTGGGCGGCTCCGGGGGCACGACCATAACGCCCGAAGCGGCCACCGGCATCGCAGTCGACAATACCGGCGCGGCCTACGTAACGGGCGTTACCAGCTCGACGAATTTTCCCGTTGTGAACGCCTACCAGGGTTCCTCATCGGGGGGCACCCATGCGTTCGTAGCGGCGATCAATCCGGCTGGTGGCAGCTTGGCGTTCAGCACCTACTTCGGGGGCAGCAGCCGCGACTGGGCCACCAGCATCGCGGTGAACGGGGCGCTGTACATCGGCGGCTATACCGCATCCTTGGATTTTCCGACGCTCAATGCCGTGCAGAGCGCGAACGCGGGATCGTATGACGCCTTCTTTGCCCGCTTCACCACCACTGGAACTCTGGTCCATAGCAGCTATTTGGGAGGAGGCAATATCGACTCGACCGACGCCATCGCTGTCGACCAGTTTGGCAATATCATTCTGGCGGGCCACACGCTATCGTCGAATTTCCCGCTTGTCTCCGCGTTCCAAAGCGTGAATCCCTCGAATTATGCGGCATTCGTAGCTAAGGTGGCCGACGTCAGCGGCTGCAGCTTTGCCGTTTCTCCGCCGTCGATAGCCGTGGCTTCCGCCGCCGGGGCCGACTCCGCCAACGTTTCAGAAACGGGAACTTGCAACTGGAGTTCGACGAGCAACGCGGCCTGGATTACCGTGACCTCGGGAGCGGGCGGGGCCGGGTCTGGAATCGTGGATTTCAGCGTTGCGGCGAACACCTCGGGAGCGGGGCGTTCGGGGACCTTGACGGTCGCCGGTCAAACAGTCACAGTCAGCCAGCGAGGGACCGCCGCCGATTCCGGCGACTTCGACGGTAACGGCGTCCCGGACCTGCTGTGGCAAAACCAAGCCACCGAAGCCGTGACCGTCAATTACTATACGGCGAATCCCGCCGCAATCGCAGGCTGGAATTGGCTCAACATATCGGGCCAGGTAGGCTGGCATGTCGTGGCGGCCGCGGACTTTGACCGCAACGGCGTGCCGGACCTCGTGTGGATGAACGACTCCTCACGCCAGGCGGTAGTGGACTATTACGGCGGACCCGGCGGCGCTACGTTTCTCGGTTGGGCCCCGCTGCAATCGGGAACGCCCGGGTGGTCTGTCGTGGCGGCGGCGGATTTCGACGGGAATGGCGTCCCCGACCTCGTGTGGCAAAACGATGCCACCCGTCAGGTGACCGTCAACTACTACGCCATCGCCAACGGTCAGGCGGCTCTAAGCGGCTGGACGTGGCTAAATTCCAGCGGGAATCCCGGTTGGCATGTAGCCGCCGCGGCGGACTTTGACGGAAATGGCGTACCCGACCTGGTGTGGCAGAACGATGCGACCGGCCAAGTCACCGTAAATTATTACGGTGGACCTGGCGGAGCGACCGTATTGGGCTGGACGTGGCTCAACCAGAACGTGATGACTGGGTGGCAAGTCGTGGGCGCCAACGATTTCGACGGCAATGGGGTACCGGATTTGGTGTGGCAGAACAGCCAAACTGGGCAAGTTACGGTAAACTACTACGGTGCTGCCGCTGGCCAACCTGTCTTATTGGGTTGGGCTTGGCTGAACGTCAACAACAATGCCGGATGGCGAGCTATCGTACCGCATTAGGACCGAAATGCTTTGCCTCTCTAACGCTTGCTTTCGTCCCGCGCTTACCGGGGCCGCGACCGCTTGGACGCGGGAAATCGATACAGGCGCCGCTACTGTCGGGTTCTCGAACAGAAATCGGAAGAGGTTCTGGACGCGCGCTTGAAGCACTTGGAGCAACGGGATTGATGGCCTGCATCGCAAGGCGCGCGCAGCCGGCAATCCAGCGCCGCTCGCGCCGCTCCCACGAATCGCTGCCGAGCCTCCTGCGCAAGCCCAAGTAGTGCCCGTTGTGCCACCGCCCCTGTTGGAACCGGCTGCGCCGGCAGTGGCGGTTAATCGGGAATACGAGTTAGCACGGCGAGGTTCAAAGGCGGCGAGGATCCCCAGAAGCACTTGGCGGAGCGGGATTGATGGCCCGCGCCGCGGCGCGCGCGCCGTTGGCGATGTAGCGCTGCTCGCGCTGCCCAGTGAATGGCTGCCGCGCATCCTGCCCGAGTCAAGCGAAAGGCATGGGCTGTAAGCCGAGCGGCCGGGGCGCGGGGCGAGCAGGCGCTAAACCTGGCGGCCGGTATGGATGCGAGACCGTACCGGACTCGATGGCGTTTCCCGCGCGCTGACCCGGATCGAAGCCGATTTATCCGGAATACTCGATTACAATAGAGGCTCCGCGGGGCGAAGAACCGGCTTGGGCGCTGGAGCGATCAATTCTTCACGCGCCATGGTTGGAGGCGCTTGAGCATGACTCGATTCTGGAGACGGCTGACTGGTTGAAAGAGTCCTTGGGATAATCAACTCTGCCAAGAGGCGGCGCTCCTATGCTGAGGTGAGAGACGCATGATGCGATTTATGCGATGGTTTTTGACGATGATGGCATTGGCGGGGCCGTCGTGGTGCCAGGTTCCGCAGTTTACGATCGGCACGGTGGTTGGGAATGGCTCGGCCGGACATTCCGGCGATGGCGGGCAGGCGATCAATGCGTCGCTGAACAGTCCGACGGGTGTGGCTACGGACGCGTTCGGCAACTTGTACATCGCGGATTACACCAATAACGTGGTTCGCAAGGTCACGACGGACGGGAAGATCAGCACGCTGGCGGGGACCGGGGCGCAGGGGTACAGCGGCGATGGCGGGCCGGCCGCAAACGCCACCATGTACCTGCCTTTCCGGCTGAGCTGGGACGCGCTGACGGGAAACATATATGTATGCGAGGTCGGGAACAATGTCGTGCGCGTGATCAAGCCGGACGGCACTATCGCCACGTTCGCGGGAACGGGGTTCCAAGGCTATTTTGGAGACGGCGGTCCCGCCACGAAGGCCAGGTTGTATCTGCCATCGGCGGTGGCGGCCGATGGGTTGGGAAATGTGTTCATTGTAGATGGCGGGAATGCGGTGATCCGGAAAGTCGATATTCTGGGAAACATCTCCACGATCGCCGGCAATTCCAACCAGTTCGCCGGATTCGGGGGGGACGGCGGCGCGGCGGTGAATGCGTTGCTAAACAATCCGGAGGGGATTGCGCTGGGCCCTGATGGTTCCTTTTATATCGCGGACCAGGCCAACGATCGCATCCGGTATGTGGACCATAGCGGGATTATCAACACGGTGGCGGGCAACGGAACGATAGGCTACACCGGGGATGGCGGCGTGGCGACAGCGGCCGAGCTTCACTTTCCCGCGGGGCTTACGCTGTTTCCCCAGCAATCGGCGACAGGCAATTTGTATTTCGCGGATGTGCAAAACAATGCGATCCGGGTGCTGACGCCGGACGGGAAGATGGCAACCGTGGCGGGGAATGGAACGGCGGGATTCAGCGGCGACGGGGGCGCGGGCGCGAGCGCGGAGTTGAGCACGCCACGCTCGGTGTGCGGCTCGCCCAATGGCAATCTGTACGTGGCGGATTACGGCAACAACCGGATCCGGCTGCTGACGCGAGTGCTGCCGGCGCCGGCGATCGGCGTGGGCGGCGTGGTGAGCGCGAGCGCGTTTGGCGGATTTACCTCGGCCGCGCCCGGTTCGTGGATCGAGATCTACGGCTCGAACCTGGCGGTCGATTCGCGGCAATGGACGGGGGGCGACTTCAACGGCGTGAACGCTCCGACGTCGCTCGACGGCACCTCGGTGAAGATTGGAGGACAGGCGGCGTACGTGGCATTTATCAGTTCGGGCCAGGTGAATGCGCAAGTGCCGCCGACGGTCGCACCGGGAGTGCAGCCGCTGACGGTTACCACCGGCGGCGGGACGAGCGCGGCATATAACCTGACCATCAATGCGACGGAGGCGGGCTTGGATGCGCCGCCGGCTTTCAAGGTGGGTGGCACGCAATACGTGGTGGCGTTCGCGCCGGATGGATCTTACGTCTTACCCGCGGGCGCGATTGCGGGCATCAACTCTAAACCGGCCAAGGCAGGCGACACGATCGTGCTGTATGGCGTTGGGTTCGGGCCGGTGGCGCCGGCGGCCTCGCCGGGGCAGCTCGTGCAGCAACTGAATCAGCTCACGGGGAGCTTCTCCATTTCGATCGGCGGCATAACGGCTAATGTGGCTTATGCGGGACTGGCGCCGAACTATGTAGGGCTGTATCAGTTCAATGTAGTCGTGCCGCAGGTCCCCTCGGGCGATGCGGTTCCGGTGACGTTCACGTTGGGGGGCGCGGCGGGAAGCCAGGCGCTTTACACGGCGGTGCAGTGAGGCAAGAATCCAGCAGCGGCTGGACCACTCGCGCAGTTGGTCCATCGGGTATTTCCAGAACATAGCGGTGTTGTTACGGAGAAAGCGCGTGTTGTAGGCCGGCAGGCGCGCGTTGCGCCGCAGCCTTCGTCACTTCAGCCTAAGAAGCGGCCGCGCAGCTTCAATCGCCGCGGCGCGCTTTGCCAGGCCAGGCTTGCCGGAAACTCACGGTGGAAACGTGTCCCAGCAGAACTGGAACGGGTGGCCCTTTTACCGGAAGATCCGGAGGCGAATCAGCAGGCGGCGTTTTCGCCGGCGCGGGGACGTTCGGGGAGGGTGAAGCGGAAGACGGAGCCGCCGCCTTTGGCGGGATCGACCCAGATGCGGCCTCCGAGCTGGTCGACGGCGGCTTTGGCGATGGCGAGGCCGATGCCGGTGCCGGAGTATTTTTTTCCGTGCAGGCGCTTGAAGACGCCGAAGACGTAGTCGGCGTAGCGGGGGTCGATGCCGATGCCGTTGTCCTGGACGGAAAAGGTCCAGCATTCGTCGTTTTTTTCGGCGGAGACGCGGATCGAGGGGGGCTCTTCGGAACGGTACTTAATGGCGTTGCCGATGAGGTTTTGGAAAATCTGAACGATCAGGATTTCGGTTCCCGCGATACTCGGAAGCTCGCCGCTTTCGATGGTTGCGCCGGACTCCTCGATGGGTCCTTCGAGGTTGGCGAGGGCGGAGCGCAGGGCGGCGTTGCAGTCCACCGCGACCGGCTCGTGATCGGCGGACTCGCTGATGTAGATATATTGGCGCAGCGCGGCCAACAGATTGGCCATGCGAATGGCGTGCTCGTGGACGATGCGCAGCATATCGAACTCGGAGGGGTCGAGTTTTTCGCCGGCCGATTTTTCAAGCCACTGCGAATAGGACAGCACCATGCGGATGGGTTCCTGAAGATCGTGGCTGGCGGCCCAGGCGAACTGGCGCAGGGCGTCGTTCGAGCGCGTGAGCTCGGCGGTGCGCTCGGCGACGCGCTTTTCGAGCTCGATGTTAATGCGGCGGATGCGTTCTTCGGCGAGGACCTGTTCGCTGGCATCGCGAATGGCGGTGGTGACCAGCAATCCGTCGCCGCTGGCGAAGGGACTGCGCGTGATGTCGGCGGGGAAGGCGGAACCGCTTTCGTGGATGGCGGTTAAACGCGTCTGGGCCGGGGGAGGCGAAGGTAAATCTTCCAGGTCCGCGGCGGCGGCGGGTCCGGGGGATTCCCAATCCGGGATGAGGGTCCGGATGTTGCGTCCGATGAGCTGTTCGCGCCGATAGCCGAAGAGCGAATCGGTGCGGGAGTTGGCCAGACGTATGATGCCGTCCGCCGCGGTGATGACCATGGCGTCGGGGGCGGCTTCGAGCACCGCGCGGAAGCGCTGCTCGGTGCGGGCGAGCGCTTCGGCCTGGCGGCGGGAGAGCTGCCCGGCGCGGCTGAGCTCGACGAAAACGGCGACCTTGCTCTGGAGGACTTCGGGGACGATGGGTTTGAACAGGAAATCGACGGCGCCGAGATGGTAGCCGCGGAAGAGCTGCTCGTCGCTGCGGTAGCCGGTGAGAAACAGAATGGGAGTGTGGCGGGAGCGCTTGCGGGAGCGGATGAGCTCGGCGGTTTCGAAGCCGTCCATTTCGGGCATGCGGACGTCCAGCAGGACGGCGGCGAAATCGTGTTCCAGGCAGAGGCGCAGGGCGGCGGTTCCGGAGTCGGCCAGCAGCAGCTCCTCGTTGAGAGGATCGAGAACCGCCTGTAAGGCCAGGAGATTGTCGCGGTCATCGTCGACCAGAAGGAGTTTGACCTTTTCGGGCGCGGGCGGCTCCGGCGTCTCTTTGAAGACATTCTCTCGCGGCAGTATGGGGGCGGTAGAACTCATATCTCCTAATCGCCGCTTCCGGCGGGGGTTTCGGCGCGGTCGAGGAGGCGGGCCAGCCAGACGCGCATGACGGAGAAGAGGTGATCGAGGTCGACCGGCTTGGTGACATAGTCGGAGGCGCCGGCGCGGAGGCATTTTTCACGGTCGCCTTTCATCGCCTTCGCGGTGAGGGCGATGATGGGCAGGGATTCGAACTCGGGCATCTTGCGGATGGTTTTGGTGGTTTCATAGCCGTCCATTCCGGGCATCATGATGTCCATGAGGATGAGATCGATGTCGCGGTTCTTCTGGAGGACTTCGATGCCGCCGAGGCCGTTTTCGGCGTGGAAGACGGTGAGATCGCGCTGTTCGAGCACGCTGGTGAGGGCGAAGATATTGCGCAGGTCGTCGTCGACGACCAGGACCTTGCGGCCGGCCAGCATGGGGTCGACCTGGCGGATGTTGGCGAGGACGGCTTTTTGGCGGTCCGACAGAGCGCTCTTCGGAGCGGTGCAGCAGGAGCATGGTTTCGTCGAGCAGGCGCTCGAGGGAGGGGGCGTAGCGGACGGAGCTGAGGCGGGAGAGGCGGCGCAGCTCGGCGCCCTGTTCGGAGCTGAGCTTACGGGCGCCGAAGACGACGATGGGCGGGACGAAGGGGGAGAGGCGCGACTGCACTTCCTCAATGAAGTCGGCCCCCACGGCGTCGGACAGCACCCAATCGAGGACGATGCCGTCGAGGTACTCGGCGGAGACGACCTGCAGGGCTTCAGCGGCGGAGTTGGCGTCGATGAATTGCAAATCGGGGGCGCCGGTGAAGGCGTGAATTTCCTGGCGAAGGGCGGCGGTGGCGGTAAGCAGGAGGAGTTTCTTGGGGCGGCGCTCGATGGAGTGCTCGATGATGCCGAAGATTTCCTCGAGCGGCTCGGCGCCGGAGCTTTTTTGAGCGCAGCTCATGGCGCCGAGGACGTAGCCGCGGCGGTTGTTCTCGTGGCCGGAGACGACGTGAACGGGAATGTGGCGCGTCGCGGCGTCGTGCTTGAGGCGATCGAGCACGGTCCAGCCGCTCATGTCGGGAAGGCGGACGTCGAGCGTGATGGCGCCGGGCTTGAACTCGCGGGCGAGCGAGATGGCGGTTGAGCCGCGCAGGGCGATGAGGCCTTTCAGGCCGTGCTGGTGCGCGAGATCGACCATTATGCGCGCGAAGGTAATGTCGTCCTCGACGATGAGGAGGACGCGATCGCCGGGGGCGATGTGGTTGCGGTCGTCGTCCACGACGAGGTCGTTATCGGCAAGCCAGTTGGGGATGGAAATGGCGCCGTGCTCAAAGCGGTTGTCTTCGTCGCGGGCCATCCAGACGCGCATGACGGAGAAGAGGTGGTCGAGATCGACGGGCTTGGTGACGTAATCGGAGGCGCCGGCGCGGAGGCATTTCTCGCGGTCGCCCTTCATGGCCTTCGCCGTGAGCGCGATGATGGGGAGCGACTCGAATTCGGGGATGGCGCGAATGGCGCGGGTGGTCACGTAGCCATCCATGTCGGGCATCATGATGTCCATGAGGACGATGTCGATGTCCTTGGCGTTCTTGAGCAGCTCGATCCCGGCGCGGCCGTTTTCGGCGTGTAGGACCTTCAATTCGTGCTGTTCGAGAACGCTGGTGAGGGCAAAAATGTTGCGGAGGTCGTCGTCGATGACGAGCACTTTGCGGCCGGCCAGCATGGGATCGGTCTGGCGGACATCGGCGAGTACGCGGCGCTGATCCTCCGATAGCGAATACTCGCTGCGGTGCAGCAGGACGACCGTTTCCTCGAGCAGGCGCTCGATGGAGGGGGCGTAGCGGACGGCGCTGGAACGGGCGGAGCGGTGAATTTGGGCGATCTGCTCCTCGCTGAGTTTGCGGCTGCCGGAGACGACGATGGGCGGGATACGGGGGTCAAGCGTGGACTGCACGGCCGCGATGAATTCGAGAGCGGCCTCGTCGGGGAGCACCCAATCGAGGACGATGGCATCGACGGGCTGTTGGGCGAGGATGTTCATGGCCGATTCGGGGCCGGCGGCGTCGACGATGTCGAGATCCTCGCCGCCGAGGAGATTGTGGATGTCGGCGGTGCGGACGTCGTTCTCCGCGATGAGCAGCATCTTTTTCTTGCGCGGTTCCATGGAGTGCTGGATGACGGCGAAGGCCTCTTCGAGCGACTCCTTGGTCAAGGCCTTCTGCAGGCAGCTCATGGCGCCGAGGGCGTAGCCGCGGCGGTTGTTCTCATGGCCGGAAACGATGTGGACGGGGATGTGGGCGGTGAGCGGGTCGTGCTTGAGGCGGTCCAGCAGCGTCCAGCCGCTCATGTCGGGGAGGCGGACATCGAGCGTGATGGCGGCGGGACGGAATTCGCGGGCGAGCGAAATGGCGGTGGCGCCGCGCAGGGCGACGAGACTTTTGATGCCGCGGTCGCGCGCCAGATCGACCATGATGCGGGCGAAGGTGACGTCGTCTTCGACGATGAGGAGCACGCGGTCGCCATGAGCGATGAGATCGCGGTCGTCGTCGACCACGAGATCTTCGTCAGGCAAGGAGGACGCGGGCAGGATGAGATCGACTTCGGAGGTTACGGCGTGGGTTTCGGCGGCTTTGCGGATGGCGGCGGTATCGACGGTTTCGAGCTTGGGCGCGGAGGCGATGTAGGCCTGCGGCAAGTAGAGAGTGAAGGAGCTGCCGCGGCCGAGACCGCTTTGGAGGCGGATCTCGCCTCCCAGAAGCCGGGCGAGCTCGCGGCTGATGGAGAGGCCCAGGCCGGTGCCGCCGTACTTGCGGCTGGTAGTGCCATCGGCTTGCTGGAAGGCTTCAAATATGATGCGCTGTTTTTCGGGGGCAATGCCGATGCCGGTATCGGTGACGGAGAAGGCGATGATGCTTTTGGCGCGCGTTAAGACCGGGTGAGTGCCGCTCCAGCCTTTGCCCACGCGCTCGATGCGGAGGCGGACGGAGCCATGCTCGGTGAATTTCAGCGCGTTCGAGAGGAGGTTCTTGAGGACCTGCTGGAGGCGCTTGGCGTCGGTGCGGATGACTTCCGACGATAGCTGCGGGTCGACTTCGATGGCGAATTCGAGGCCCTTTCCATCGGCGACGTGGCGGAAGGTGCGGGCGCAATAGTCCTGCAGCTCGGCAAAGCGGATGTTGCCGACTTCGACGTCCATCTTTCCGGATTCGATCTTGGAGAGATCGAGAATGTCGTTGATGAGCGCGAGCAGGTCGGTACCGGAGGAGTGGATGGTCTCGGCGAATTTGATTTGCTTGGGATTGAGGTTGCCTTCGGTGTTGTCGGCGAGCACGCGCGCGAGGATGAGGAGGTTGTTGAGAGGAGTGCGCAGCTCGTGCGACATGTTGGCGAGAAATTCGCTCTTGTACTTGGAGGTGAGAGCGAGCTGCTCGGCCTTTTCTTCGAGCGCCTGCTTGGCCTGCTCGATTTCGCGGTTCTTGGCTTCGACTTCGGTGTTCTGCTCGGCGAGAAGCTGGGCTTTTTCCTGCAGCTCGGCGTTGGTTTTCTGGAGCTCCTCGGCTAGGGCTTGACTTTGCTGCAGGAGCTGCTCCGTACGCATGGTGGCGGCGATGGTGTTGAGCACGATGCCCATGCTTTCGGTGAGCTGGTCGAGGAAGGCGAGGTGGATGTCGGAGAGCCGTTGGAAGGAGGCGAGCTCGACGACGGCTTTGACTTCGCCCTCGAACAGGACGGGGAGAACTACGACGGTGAGCGGCGCGGCGGAGCCGAGGCTGGAGCTGATGGTGATGTAATTACGCGGGACGTCACGGACCAGGATGCGCTGTTTTCCGCTGGCGCACTGGCCGACGAGGCCCTGGCCGACCTTGAACTGCGTGGGAATGTTATCGCGGTCGTCGAAGGCGTAGCCTGCCATGAACTTGAGGACGGATTCGCCTTCGGCGGAGTATCGGCTATATAGAAGGCGCCGCGCTGGGCGCTGACCAGCGGGGTGAGCTCCGTGAGGAGCAACTGGGCGACGGTGAGCAGGTCGCGCTGGCCCTGGACCATGCGGGTGAACTTGGCGATGTTGGTCTTGAGCCAATCCTGGTCGGTGTTCTTGCGCGTGGTTTCGGCGAGGTTGACGATCATCTCGTTGATGTTGTCCTTGAGGGCGGCGACTTCGCCCTGCGCCTGGACGGCGATGGAGCGCGTGAGATCGCCGCGGGTGACGGCGATGGCGACTTCGGCGATGGCGCGGACTTGGGTGGTGAGGTTGGCGGCGAGCTGGTTGACGTTGTCGGTGAGATCGCGCCAGATGCCGGCGGCGCCGGGGACGCGGGCCTGGCCGCCGAGCTTGCCCTCCATGCCGACTTCGCGGGCGACGGTGGTGACCTGATCGGCGAAGGTGGCGAGCGTGTCGATCATGGCATTGATGGTGTCGGCTAGCTCCGCGATTTCGCCCTTGGTTTCGAGGATGAGCTTGCGTTCGAGATCGCCGTTGGCGACGGCGGTGACGACCTTGGCGATGCCGCGGACCTGCGTCGTGAGGTTGGCGGCCATGAGATTGACGCTGTCGGTGAGATCTTTCCAGGTTCCGGCGACGCCGCGGACTTCGGCCTGGCCGCCGAGCTTGCCTTCGGTGCCGACTTCGCGGGCGACGCGGGTGACTTCGGAGGCGAAGGAGTTGAGCTGGTCGACCATGGTGTTGATGGTGTTTTTCAGCTCCAGAATTTCGCCGCGCACATCGACCGTGATTTTGCGCGAGAGGTCGCCCATGGCGACGGCGGTGGTGACCTGGGCGATGTTGCGGACCTGATTGGTAAGATTGCTGGCCATGGAATTGACCGATTCGGTGAGGTCTTTCCAGGTGCCGGCGACGCCATAGACGTCGGCCTGGCCGCCGAGCTTGCCTTCGGTGCCGACCTCGCGGGCGACGCGGGTGACTTCGGAGGCGAAGGACGAGAGCTGGTCGACCATCGTATTGATGGTGTCTTTCAGCGCCAGAATTTCTCCGCGCGCGTCGACGGTGATTTTGCGCGAGAGGTCGCCTTTGGCGACGGCGGTGGTGACGTCGGCGATGTTGCGAACCTGCGCGGTGAGGTTGCTGGCCATGGAGTTCACCGATTCCGTGAGATCTTTCCACGTTCCGGCGACGCCGCGCACGTCGGCTTGGCCGCCGAGCTTGCCTTCGGTGCCGACCTCGCGGGCCACGCGAGTCACTTCGGAGGCAAAGGCGTTGAGCTGATCGACCATGGTGTTGATGGTGTTCTTCAGCTCCAGAATTTCGCCGCGGGCGTCGACGGTGATTTTGGTGGTGAGGTCGCCTTTCGCGACGGCGGTGGTCACGCCGGCGATGTTGCGGACCTGGTTGGTGAGGTTCGACGCCATGGAGTTGACGGAATCGGTGAGATCCTTCCAGGTTCCGGCGACGCCGCGGACGTCGGCTTGGCCGCCGAGCTTGCCTTCGGTGCCGACTTCGCGGGCTACGCGCGTCACTTCGGAGGCGAAGGAGGAGAGCTGGTCGACCATGGTGTTGATGGTGTTTTTCAGCTCCAGAATTTCGCCGCGGGCGTCGACGGTGATTTTGCGCGAGAGATCGCCTTTGGCTACGGCGGTGGTGACTTCGGCGATGTTGCGGACCTGGTTGGTGAGGTTCGAGGCCATGAAGTTGACGGACTCGGTGAGATCGCGCCACGTTCCGGCGACTCCGCGGACGTCGGCCTGACCGCCCAGACGGCCTTCGGTGCCGACCTCGCGGGCGACGCGGGTGACTTCGGAGGCGAAGGCGTTGAGCTGGTCGACCATGGTGTTGATGGTGATCTTCAGCTCGAGAATTTCGCCGCGCACGTCGACGGTGATTTTGCGGGAGAGGTCGCCTTTTGCGACGGCGGTGGTGACCTCGGCGATGTTGCGGACCTGCGCGGTTAGGTTGCCGGCCATGGAGTTGACCGATTCGGTGAGATCGCGCCACGTTCCGGCGACGCCCTTGACGTCGGCCTGGCCGCCGAGCTTGCCTTCGGTGCCCACTTCGCGCGCGACGCGCGTGACTTCGGAGGCGAAGGAAGAGAGCTGGTCGACCATGGTGTTGATGGTGTTTTTCAGCTCCAGAATTTCGCCGCGAACTTCGACGGTGATGGTGCGGGAGAGATCGCCGCGCGCGACGGCGGTGGTGACTTCGGCGATGTTGCGGACCTGGTTGGTGAGATTCGACGCCATGGAGTTGACGGAATCGGTAAGGTCTTTCCAGACGCCGCCGACGTCTTTCACGACGGCTTGACCGCCGAGCTTGCCTTCGGTGCCGACTTCGCGGGCGACGCGGGTGACCTCGGAGGCGAAGGAAGAGAGCTGGTCGACCATGGTGTTGATGGTGTTCTTCAGCTCCAGAATTTCGCCGCGCACATCGACGGTGATTTTGCGGGAGAGGTCGCCGTTGGCGACGGCGGTGGTGACTTCGGCGATGTTGCGGACCTGGGCGGTGAGGTTGCCGGCCATGGAGTTGACGGAATCGGTGAGATCTTTCCAGACGCCGCCGACGCCTTTGACTTGGGCCTGGCCGCCGAGCTCGCCTTCGGTGCCGACCTCGCGGGCGACGCGGGTGACTTCGGAGGCGAAGGCGTTGAGCTGATCGACCATGGTGTTGATGGTATTTTTCAGCTCCAGAATTTCGCCGCGAACGTCGACGGTGATTTTGCGCGAGAGATCGCCGTTGGCGACGGCGGTGGTGACTTCGGCGATGTTGCGGACCTGGGCGGTGAGATTGCCGGCCATGGAGTTGACGGAGTCGGTGAGATCTTTCCAGACGCCGCCGACGCCTTTGACGATGGCTTGACCGCCGAGCTTGCCTTCGGTGCCGACTTCGCGGGCCACGCGCGTGACTTCGGAGGCGAAGGAAGAGAGCTGGTCGACCATGGTGTTGATGGTGTTCTTCAGCTCCAGAATTTCGCCGCGCACGTCGACGGTGATTTTGCGCGAGAGATCGCCGAGGGCGACGGCGGTGGTGACTTCGGCGATGTTGCGGACCTGCGCGGTGAGGTTGCCGCCCATGGAGTTGACGGAATCGGTGAGATCTTTCCAGACGCCGCCGACGCCTTTCACGATGGCCTGGCCGCCGAGCTTGCCTTCGGTGCCGACTTCGCGGGCCACGCGGGTGACTTCGGAGGCGAAGGAGGAGAGCTGGTCGACCATGGTGTTGATGGTGTCCTTCAGCTCCAGGATTTCGCCCTGCACGTTGACGGTGATTTTGCGCGAGAGATCGCCGCGGGCGACGGCGGTGGTGACTTCGGCGATGTTGCGGACCTGGGCGGTGAGATTGCCGGCCATGAGGTTGACGCTGTCGGTGAGATCTTTCCAGGTGCCGGCGACGCCGCGGACCTCGGCCTGACCGCCGAGCTTGCCTTCGGTGCCGACTTCGCGAGCGACGCGGGTGACTTCGGAGGCGAAGGAGGAGAGCTGGTCGACCATGGTGTTGATGGTGTTCTTCAGCTCCAGAATTTCGCCTTGCATGTTGACGGTGATTTTGCGGGAGAGGTCGCCGGTGGCGACGGCGGTGGTCACTTCGGCGATGTTGCGGACCTGGGCGGTGAGGTTCGACGCCATGGAATTGACGGAATCGGTGAGGTCCTTCCAGGCGCCGGCAACGCCGGTGACGACGGCCTGACCGCCGAGCTTGCCTTCGGTGCCGACCTCGCGCGCGACGCGCGTGACTTCGGAGGCGAAGGAGGAGAGCTGGTCGACCATGGTGTTGATGGTGTTCTTCAGCTCCAGAATTTCGCCCTGGACGTTGACGGTAATTTTGCGGGAGAGATCGCCTTTGGCGACGGCGGTGGTGACTTCGGCGATGTTGCGGACCTGATTGGTCAGGTTCGACGCCATGGAGTTGACGGAGTCGGTGAGATCCTTCCAGGTTCCGGCGACGCCGGTGACGACGGCCTGACCGCCGAGCTTGCCTTCGGTGCCGACTTCGCGGGCGACGCGAGTGACTTCGGAGGCGAAGGAGTTGAGCTGGTCGACCATGGTGTTGACAACGCGGGCGGTGCGGACGAACTCGCCTTGCAGCGGGCGGCCTTCGACTTCGAGCGACATTTTCTGGGAGAGGTCGCCTTGGGCTACGGCGCCGATGACGCGGGCGATTTCGGTGGAGGGTTGGACCAGATCGGAGATGAGGGAGTTGACGGATTCGACGCAGGATTGCCAGTCGCCGGCGCCGGCGGCGAGGAAGGCGCGCTGGCCGATTTTGCCCTCTTTGCCGACGGCGGTGCTGATATGGCCGAGCTCGGTGGCGAGGTTTTCGTTGAGCTCGAAAATGTCGTTGAGGGTGTCGGCGATCTTACCGGGGAGCCCGATCTGGTTGACAGGGAGGCGGACGGAGAAATCGCCTTTTTTAAATGTTATGAGAGCGGCGAGGACTTGGCTGGCATCGAGGACGTCGGTGACCGCGACCTTTTTCAATGGGGACCTCCGGGCGTAAGTCTTTGACTGTACTGATTATAGCTGTTTGGCGTGGCATGTCGGCGGCTGGGTAATGTCTGAAATGTGCGTTGATCTCCTCGTGCGCGTGTGTGCGTCTTCTAAGTTTATGGCAGCACAGCTTTTTACGCTGTCAGGGCGAGCCGCGCTACGCATCTTTCAGGCCGATGCGTAGCGCGTTCGCGGCCGTATGCGATTCCGGCTACAGCGTACAACGGAGAGGGGCGGGCGAGGGAGGAGGGCGCGGGGGCGTGTTGAAAACGGGGGAGATGGGAGCGCGCGATTTGTGACACCCGCAGGTTGGAGCGCCGTCGTGCCGGGGTCCATCCGCTGTGGATCGCGTGGGCCATTTCGGGTATGCGGCGGCGCGGAATCGTCCGTTTTTGAGATTGGTCCACATTGCGTCGCTGTTCTATGGGTTTTGATCGAGCTGGGGCCTGCCTGGCGGCACGAGTCTCAAGACCGGGCATCGCATAAACGGGAACGGTGGTAAGAAGCACTTTTGGAGTGCGACAAGGTGAGCTAAGCCATCCGTCGGCGGAATGTGATTTCCCAGTGCGGGCCAGTCGGCTCATACGCTTCGACGGTCCTGGTCCCAGAAGCGTCGTAGGGAGGCAGTGGCCCGGTCCACCTTCACAGGATTCGCACGTCTCAATGTCTGCTCCGATGCGCTGGAGGGCCAGCCCGATGCCGGGATCAACTCGCCTTGAACGGCTGGGCATGACGGCGGTTCGCATTCCGGTATGGACGCCGGAAGGGCTCCGCGGTAGCGGGATCCGGCGACGCCTGCGGCCAATGGGAGCCGCGTTCTGCCCTAGTCGTTTTTTTCAAAAATGCGCTTTTAAGAACCGGGGGCTCAGGAGTCATCTGGACGCTAGGCGACCAGGGCAGTGGAGAAAGGCAGCGACTGAGGTGAAACTTTCAGACCAAAGTCCGATCCATCGAAGGATCCCTGGACGCGGTCACGCTGCTTCAGAAAAGTGATTTTCAAATGGAGTAAATGTTAATTCTTTGGCACCGAGGTCGACGAAATTTTGGTCGGCCAAGAGCGGCGAGCACTGTCCCGAGTACCGAATTGATGGACGCCGGCGGCGCGGGAGGCTGTTCGGGCGGCGGTGGTGTTTGAACCGCCGGAGCGGTTCAGGCACTTGTTTTCAGGCTGCGGGTCAGAATTCCGAAGATCACCTCATGGCATCTTTGTCCGGCCCGGGAGGCGTTTTTTTCTCGAAAGGAAGTTCAAGTCGCCGTAGAAGTGAAAATTGCCGATCGCATAGCGTAAGGCGCGAACGAGATCCATCTTTTTGGATCGTCAGGCCGATGACCAGGTTTTTCACCGGCGTTGAATCCGTGGGTGCGTAAAACGCCGGCCAAGTCTCGGGACCGAGTGCAAAATCGGCTCCGAGAATCGGCGCCAACGCGGTGGCCTATCTTAACGTTCTTATATGTGTTGAGATACGGCACGGGGGAGTTGTTTGAATATCCCATAAAGCCGATTTGCCGAGCCACCACGGGTCGGCGATACGCGTCCCTTCCATCGTCGTTAGCCTGGTGAGCGTCAACTCGCATTAGCCGCTGTTGGAGCGACTCAAGCAGAACGCAGAGGAAATTCCGGCTGGGTTGGCGGCTAAACGCGAGTCGTCTTAATGGCATAGCGACAACCCTTCTCCGCCCGGATGGCGCGGTAATTGTGGCTGAGGGTTACTATACTGCGGGGAGGAAGCTCTAGTCAGTAACGGAGCATGCGTGCTGGGGATATCGTTCCGCGGCGAGCGCAGTCCAGACGTTGACGTCAGGCAAGTAGGTCATCAAAGTCGAAATTGTGAAAGAGGCAGTTTAACGGGACCGGAACCCGGCGGGGGCGGTTACCGGTACACAGGATATCTTCAAGGGAAGGGAGAAGCTCGACCATGGTGTTGGGCGTTCTTCAGCTCCAGAATTTCGCCCCGGATGGTGGCGGTGATTTTGCGGGAGAGATCACACTTGGGCAGTGGTGACCTCGGCGATGTCGCGAACCTGGTTGGCGAGGTTAGGCTCCATGGAGTTGACGGCGCCGCGGAGATCCTTCCAGGTTCCGGCGACGCGGGTGGCGGACCGATTAGCATTAACTGGACGGGCGGGTGGCCGGGCGCCTACACTACAGGTGGGACTATAGCGGATTGCAAGAATGAGGACATACACGTTTAGAGTTGTTGTGGAGCGGGATGAGGACCGCTGGCACGCGTACTGCCCGGCGCTTGAATTGTTGGGCGGCGCGACGTGGGGGTACACTCGCGAGGAGGCGCTGAAGAATATCGACGAAGTCGTGAAGATGGTCGTCGCCAGTTTGCAAGAACACAATGAGCACATTCCCGAAGAGGCCCCCGATTTCGTCGAGGTAGCACACGAGCCCCAGGTAGCTGTCACTGTATGAAAGAATGGCCGTCTAACTACGCCCGGCTTCGTAATCTCACGGCTCGTGAAGTCATTGCCGCGCTCGGCCGCGAGGGTTTCACGCTCGATCGCCAGACCGGATCCCACCGGCACTATCGTCAAGCAGATGGGCGACGGGTGACGATTTCGTTTCATTCGCCCGGCGAGACGTTCGCGCGGAAGACGCTGCGGAGCATCGTGGAGACGCAGGCGCGCTGGAAGGCAGAGGACCTCGATCGGCTGGGTCTTGGGAAATAGCGCTTCTACGGCAACGTGAAACCCCGCGGCGGGGGCGACGCGGGCCGCATTTCAGCCGCGCACATCACCCCCACCGTTGCGCTCCTCCTGTCATGTTAAGTGCATCTGGTAAGCCAAATTACTAAGCCTTGGAGAATCAGCGAGCGGGGTCTTGGGGCGGCCCGATAGTGGGGCATAACAGCCACCGGGCTGGCCGATATGACTCAGCTCATATGGAAATGCCAAGCCGTACTAGAACTATGGGACAATGACGGCGGGGAAAGGTCCCCGAAAGGGAAAAATAAATGAAAAATGGTTTAAGCGCGCTTATTATCGGCGCGGGCCTGCTGGCGCCGGCGGGCGTAATGGCGCAGGATCGCGATCATCAAAAAGTCGTGAAGTACCACGACGCGGCGCATAACGACGATCATGAGTGGAATGCCAACGAAGATCAGGCTTATCGCCGGTATCTGAGTGAAAATCACAGGAAATACCGCGCTTTTTCGAAGTTGAAGAAGAGCGACCAAGAGCAATATTGGAATTGGCGGCACGAGCATCCGGACGGCCGCTGAGAGTAAGGGGCCTTCTTCCGGCCGCGCATTAGGAGTAGAATGACCTGAAGTCTCCGGATGCGGAAAATCGCCGGGTCACTCACGCGTGCGGGATGGGTGGGCGTTCCTTTCATGATGTGCGTTCTTGTTTGCGCGCAGACCGGGACGCCCGCCAAACTTGCGGCGGACAACAACGCGCCGGAGATCAATTCCCACGATCTTCCGGCGACTTTCACCTCCAAAGTAAATCTGGTTGTGGTGCGGGTGGTGGTGCGCGACCGCAAGGCCAACGCCATCGGAACGCTGAAGCGCGAGGATTTTCAGCTTTTCGATAAGGGCAAAGCGCAAGTCATTTCCAAGTTTGCGGTTGAGAAAACGACGCGTTCGGCCGTTGTGCGGGATACGCCCGCGGCAATCGAAGGGGCGGAGAAGCCCGAGACGGCGCCTCCCATTGCCGACCGTTTCATCGCGTATTTATTCGACGACATACATCTGGATTTCGGCGATCTGGCCCAGGCGCGCGAGGCCGCCAAGAGCCAGTTGGCGGAGTCGCTGGACCCGGGCGGGCGCGTTGCGATTTACACGACGTCGGGGCAGACGATGCTCGAATTCACGGACGACGCGGCGAAGCTGCGGGCGGCGTTGGACCGCATCCAGCCGCGGCCGAGGCGGGCGGCGGCGGGAACATCGTGCCCCGACATTCCCTTCTACATGGCCGACCTGATCCAAAACAAGAACGACGGGCAGGCGCTGGCGGCGGCGACCATGGATGCGATGGCGTGCGCCAGCATTCCGCCGCAGCAGCGGGCGATGGCGGAACAGATGGCGCGCTCGGCCGCATCGCAGGCGTTCAACGTGGGGCAAAGCGAGACGCGGCTGGCCCTCGGCGTGTTGCGAGGACGTGGTGCGGCGCATGTCGGGCATGCCGGGACAACGGACGATCGTGCTGGTGTCTCCGGGATTTTATATTACGGAGGAGCGCACGGAGGAGAGCGAGCTGATGGATCGCGCGCTGCGCGCCAACGTGATTATTAGCTCACTGGACGCGCGCGGGCTGTACGCGATGATCCCGGGGGGCGACGCCAGCCGTCCGAATAACGGCTCGATGCAAGCGGCGATCGTGAAGAGCCAATACAGCAGGGACAGCGCCTCCGCCGACGCCGATATTATGGCGGAGCTGGCGTCGGCGACGGGGGGCACGTTCGTGCAGAACACGAACGATTTGAAGGGCGGGTTGAGGCGCATCGCCGTGCCGCCGGAGTATTACTACGTTCTGGGATTTTCGCCGCAGAACATGAAGATGGATGGAAGTTATCACGCGCTGAAGGTGAAGCTGCGGGACGGCGGCGACGTCACCGTGCAGGCGCGGCGGGGATATTACGCGCCAAAGCATGCGGTCGATGCAGCCGCGCAGGCCAAGCAGGAGATGGAAGAGGCTCTGTTTTCGCGCGAGGAGATGAAAGATATTGCGGTGGATCTGCACACGCAATTTTTCAAGGCGAGCGACGAAAAGGCAAAGCTGGCGGTGCTGGCGCGGGTGGATATGAAGAAGCTGCGATTCCGGAAGGCGGACGGCCGCAATCGCGAGACGCTGACGATTATTTCGGGGGTGTTCGACCGCAACGGCAACTATATTACGGGGATCGAGAAGGTGCTCGAGATGCGGTTGAAGGACCAGACGCTGGCGGCGCTGCTGGCCTCCGGCGTGGTGGTGAAGACGAGCTTCGACGTGACGCCGGGGACGTACGTGGTGCGCCTGGTGATTCGGGATTCGGAAGGGCAGATGATGGCGGCGCGAAACGGCGCCGTGGAGATTCCGTAGCGGGAGGTAGAGAAGTGAAGATTCGTGGTTTGGCGATTCTATGTGTTTTGGCGGCGGGGGCCGGGGCGCGGGCACAGGATGCGAATGCGCAAGCGCCGGCTGCGCCTGCTCCGTCCGGCGCGGTCATCCACAGCGAAACGCGCGTCGTGCTGGTCGACACCGTGGTGACGGACAAGAAGGGGAATTATATTCGCGACCTCACGACCAAGGATTTTCGCGTCTGGGAGGACAACAAGGAGCAGAAGATTACGAGCTTCTCGTTCGAGGCGGACCCGGCGGCTCCGGCGAACTCGCAGAAGCGCTATATCGTGCTGTTCTTCGACAACTCCACGATGAACTTCGGCGACCAGGCGAACGCGCGGCAAGCGGCGGCGAAGTTTCTCGATTCCAACTCCGGTCCCAACCGGCTGATCGCGATCGTCAATTATGGCGGAAGTTTGCAAATCGCCCAGAATTTTACGGACGACGCGGAAAGATTGAAGGCCGTGGTGACGGGCGTGAAGTTTTCTACCGTGTCCCCGAATAATTCGCCTAATAATTCAGTGGCCGCGGGCATGCCGCAATTGGGCCGGGCGGCGGCGGATTTCGGGGCGCGCGACATGATCCTGTCGTTGCGCAGCCTGGTGAAGAGCTTGAGCACCGTGCCGGGCCGCAAAACGCTGGTGCTGTTCACGGCGGGCTTTGCGGTTCCACCGGAGGAGCTGCCGGAAGTGACGGCGACCATTGAGGCGTGCAACCGGTCGAATGTCGCCATCTATCCCATTGACGTTCGCGGCTTGGTTGCTTCGGGCGTGGGCGCGGGGCCGCGTGGGTCGTTGTTTGCGCCTCCCGTGGGCGCCTGGTCCGTGCATGTGACGCCGGCAAGCGCGTCGATGCCGCTTCTTCTATGGCAGCGCCCTGGAGGAGGCGGTGGCGGCGCAGGGGGCGGGACGGGAACCAGCGGCGGAGGATCGCGCGGAGGCGGGACCGGATCTTCGGGTGCAGGCGGCAGCGGTGGGCGCGGCGGAGCATCGACAGGGTCGAGCGGCGGATCGGGCGGCAGGACTACGGGAACGTCGGGCACGAGCGGGACCACGGGCGCGCGCGGCGGAGGCATGCCGAGTGGATTGCCGGCCATGAATCCCATGAATCAGCCTCGCAATCTGATTCCGAAATTCCCGGACAGCGCCTCCACGAATCAGCAGCTCATGTATATGTTGGCGGACGGCACGGGCGGGTTCGTGATTATTAACACCAACGATTTGCTGGGAGGCCTCGAAAAAATCTGGAAGGAACAGGACCAATATTATCTTCTCGGCTACACGCCGCCGGAAGCCGAAGAGGGGACCTGCCACACGCTGAAGGTGAAGGTGGATCGCGGCGGAACGATTACGCGCGCGCGCACCGGATACTGCAACGCGCGGCCGCGCGATTTGCTGGCGGGAAACTCCATCGAGAAGGAGCTGGAAACGCGCGCCGCCGCCTCCCAGCCCGGCAGCACGGCGGCAACGGTGCAGGCGCCGTTCTTCTACACCTCGCCCGATGTCGCGCGGGTGAACGTCGCGATGGAGATCCTGCCCGAAAACATGAAGTTCGACAAGCAGAAGGGGAAGTACAACGCAACGGTGAATGTCCTCGGAATCGCGTATCGGCCCGACGGCGCGGTGGGGGCGCGATTCAGCGACGCGGTGCATCTCAGCTTTGAGAACAAGAAGGAGATGGAGGCCTTCAAAGAGCGGCCGATGCACTATGAAAACCAGTTCGACATCGCCTCGGGGAAATATAACCTGAAGGTCGCCTTCAGCGCCGGGCAGCGAAAGTTTCGGGAAGGCGGAGGCGCCGCTGAATATCGAGGGGTACGACAGCAAGCAGTTCGCGGTCAGCGGCCTGGCGTTGAGCAAAGGCGCCGTTAAGACAGCCGACATGGGCGCGAATCTCGATGCGGCCCTGATCGAGGACCGCAAGCCACTCATCGTCCAGGGCATGCAGGTGATTCCGGCCGGCTCCAGCCGCTTCAAAACCAGCGATACGCCGATCATGTACTTCGAAGTGTACGAGCCGCTGCTGTTGACAGCCGACGCCAAGAAGCCGCCCGCCGTGGCAATACAGTTGCGCATTGTGGACCGCAAGACCGGGGAGCAGAAGAAAGACACCGGACTGGCGCGCATTGAAGTTCCCGCGGAAACGGGAAATCCGGTGATCCCGGTCGGCGTGAGGATCCCCACCGAGTCGCTCGCGCCGGGCGCGTACCGGCTGGAAGTGGCGGCCGTCGATCAGGCCGGGAAAAGCTTCAAGCGGACCGCCGACTTCGAGATCGAGTGAGACCGGCGCTTAGCGCTACGGCTCACCGGTCTCGAGAAGACTCTCCGTTAAGGCGGTCGTGATGGCCGCGCTCTATGGCCCGCGTTATGCGGGAGATAGGCAACTGCCCGCGCATTCGATAATTTAACCAAGGGTCTCGCGGAATTGAGCCAATCGGGCGACCAGTTCTTCGGCATTTACGCCTCGAACCATGGCCGCGTCATGATCTTCGCCGCCGGCGTTCCGCTGAAGCGAGGCAACGATGTCGTGGGCGCGATCGGCGTCAGCGGCGGCACGGGGAAACAGGACCAAGCTGTCGCGGAATCCGGCGCGGAGGCATTTTAGCGAACCGCGAGCTACGCTCCGAGCGCGGAACCAAATCTGCGCGACCCGACCCGGCTCTGCCCTGCTCTTTTTCGGCCACTGCCTTTTGCGCCATACCCCAACGGCGGCGCTCCGAAGTTGCGACCATCATAGTAGTAGACCGTGACACTGCGGGAGATAGACAACTGCCTCGCTTCCTGGAAGACGCGACTCGCCTTGATCGCGCATAATCTGGTCGATCTGCAATCGCATCCCGCCTACGAACAAATCGCCGCGGCCCAGAAGGACCCCAAAACGCGGCTCAGCGGGGAAACGGCGGCCAGGGTCGCGCCGACGCTGGCGGCCATGAACGCGCTCTTCCAGTGGTTCACGTTATTGGAAGCGACGATCGAGCGCGCCGGCAGCATGCGCCGCGATCTGCCGTCTCTGTTCGTGGGCGAACAGCGGCTTCGCGAAATCGAGGCCGTGCTTCTCGGCAACTCCATTCATCTGCCGCGGACCGAGATTCCCGTCGAAGAGCGCGGTCTGCTCAGCGTGATCGACAATTCGGAGCGCGTAGCCCCCGATGCTCTATTGAATGCCATGGGCCACGCCTATGAAAATGCCAAGGCGGCGGTGTTCGCAACCGACACCGCGTGGCAGCGGCTGGCACGCGAAGTGCGCGCCGCGCACGAGGAGATCGACGCTCTGCGCCAGCGCGCCGGCGGCGATCGGGGCTATGCGGTCGATCTGGACGACACCGGCGAGCGGTTGGAAGAGCTGCGCGGCCGCGTTCAGAGCGATCCTCTGGGCGCATCCGCCACCTTTGATACCGAGGTCCAGCCGGCCATCGCCGTGGTCCGCGCCGCCCTCGACCAAAGAGACGCGGAACGCAAGCAGTTCGAGAACCGCTTGACGGCGGCGCGCTCGCAATGGAGGCTGCTGTCCGACATTCATGCCCAGGCGCTGTCGGCATTTAATGAAGCGCAGGAAAAAACATCCGGACCGCGCCCGTTGACTTCTCCGCAACCGCACCACAGTGTCGCTGGCCTGGGGCAATGGCTGGAGAGCCTGGAGAAGCGCTACTCGGAAGGAATGCTGCAGCCCGTGAGGGTGGGCCTCCGGAATTGGGAAACTTCAGCTCAGGAATGCCTGGCGGCGTCGCGAGCGCTGTTAGAGGAAGCGCGCGGCCGCGTGGAGGCGCGCAAAGAGCTGCGTGGCCGGCTGGAGGCGCTCAAGGCCAAGGCGCGCGCCTACGGCGTGGCCGAAAACGACGATTTGAGGGAACTTGCTTCGGCCGCGGAACGTTTTCTTTATACGCGTCCTACCGCGCTGGAGGGCGCCGGGGCGGCCGTGGCCGATTACGAAGCGCGGCTCAGCGGCCGGACTGCGAAGATGCAACGTCAAATCTAACAGGAAATTTGCGGTACGTATGGACGGAGATCGCTGCGGGCAGAAAGGCTGCACCGGCATTATCCAGGATGGCTACTGCGATCTCTGCGGCCATGCTCCGCTTAAACCGCGCGCTACGGCGCAAATTGCGTTTACGCAATTCGCGTTCAACGGTTCGGCGGCCGGCGCTTCCGCCGCGGTAACGGCGGGGACGGGTTCTTCGCCGCTGAGCCGCGCCGCCGTCAACGGATCGCGGCGCGCCAGTCAAGCTACCGCCCGAAACAACCGCAAGCTCGGCGCGGGCCTCATCGCGCTGCCGGAACTTCCGGCCGCGGATCCCGAAATGGCCATAATGGCAGATGCGAAGGTGCCGGAGCGCAAGCGTTTCTGTTCCGGCTGCGGCGTTGCCCTGCGGCGTGAAGCGGGATTCTGCGGCAAGTGCGGGCAGAAATATTCATTCGCGCCGATGCTGCAACCCGGGGACCTCGTCGCCGGCCAATACCAGGTGAAAGGCGCCATCGCGTACGGCGGCCTGGGTTGGATCTACCTCGGCTTTGACAAGGTTCTGTCGCGCTACGTGGTGCTCAAAGGTCTGCTCAACGCTCACGACCAATCGAGCGCCGCGGCGGCCTTGGCCGAGCGTCAGTTCCTCGCCGCGGTGAAGCACCCCAACATCGTCGGAATCTATAATTTCGTGCAGAACGCCGCCGAAGGCTACATCGTGATGGAATACGTCGGAGGCGAGACGCTGAAGCGGATCCGGCAGGAGCGCGGCCCTCTGCCGGTGGCCGAATCCATCGCCTATGTACACCGCATCTTAGCCGCGATCGGTTACCTGCACCACGCCGGCCTTGTCTACTGCGACTTCAAGCCCGACAACATTATGCTCGAGAGGGACGACATCAAGCTCATCGATATGGGCGGCGTCCGCCGCATCGACGACATCAAGGGCGACATATATGGAACCTTGGGATACAGCGCTCCGGAAGCCGCCGAAGGACCAACCGTCGCATCGGATCTCTATACCGTCGGCAGGACTTTGGCGGTGCTGCTGACGGAAATGCGCGGCTTCTCCAGCGAGCATCGCTATACGCTACCCGGGCCCGCCGAGGAGCCTCTGTTCGCAACCCAGGAATCGCTTTATCGCTTCCTGTTGAAGGCCACCGCCCACAATCCTGGCGACCGCTTCGTATCGGCTGAAGAAATGGCCGAACAACTTCTCGGCGTTTTGCGCGAAGTCGTCTCGCTCGAGACCGGCGCGCCGCGCCCTGGCGCGAGCCTGTTTTTCGGGGGCGACCTCCTGGCGCTGGAATCCGGCAGCGAAATGGAGCCAGTCGAACCGGATTACCACCACTTGCCGATGCCGCTGCTCGATGCCTCGGACCCGGGGCTGCAACTGGTAAACAATGCGAACGCTCTCATGGACGGCGCTAGACGCGCGGCAGCCTTGCGGCTTGCATCCGAGCAGATTCCCGATTCCCGGGAAACGCGCCTGCGCCTGGCCGCGACTCTCACCGAAACGGGGCAGATCGAAGAGGCGGCGCAGATTCTGAAAACGCTCGGCGAGGAGGATCCGTGGGACTGGCGCGTGTTGTGGTACTCCGGGCGGCTGAATCTCGCGCGTAAACATGCCCAGGAAGCGGTCGGGAACTTCGACCAGGCATACTTCGATTTGCCCGGCGAATTAGCTCCCAAGCTGGCCCTAGGGCTTGCATCGGAGCTGGCGGGCAACCTCGATGTGGCGGCCAGGATGTACGATCTCGTGTCGCGGACCGATCCGTCGTATATTTCCGCGGCCTTTGGACTCGCGCGCTGTTTGTGGACCAGGGGCGAACGTGGAGCGGCGGTCGCGGCGCTGAATCGCGTCCCGCAATCTTCGGCTCTGTACGCGCGTTCGCGCGTTGCCGCGGCGCGCCTGCTGATTCAGCAGAACCATTCCGGGCCAACCTGCGCGGATCTTGCCGAAGCCTCCGCGATCGCGGCCAGCCTCCCTCTTGAAGGCATGAATGCCCACCGCATCCATGCGCAGATTCTCGATGCCGCCCTGGATATGCTTTACAGCGCTCCAGCGAAGGCCGATCCGGCGCTGACCATTTTCGGGCATCCCTTCGAGAAGAGGCGTCTGCGGGCCTCCCTTGAAAGATCGCTGCGCCAGATGGCCCAGTTCGTCGCAGGCGATGAGAGGGTCGAACTGATCGACGAGGCAAACCAGGTCCGGCCGAGGACGTTGTTTTGAGCGCTGGGAATATCGTATGACTTGCCCCCATTGCTCGGCGACGATCCCGGAGGACGACATCTTTTGCGAAGAGTGCGGCAAGCGTCTGCAAGCAGCCTGCTCGTGCGGCGGGAGCGAACTCGACGACGATGGATTCTGCACCCGCTGCGGCCGCCGCGCGCGGCCGCCGGATTCGGACCGCGAGGAGCAGGCGTTATCCCAGGATTGCGCGGCGGTGTCCGACCGCGGTCTGGCGCACCCGCACAACGAAGACCGCTTCGGATTGCTGCAAGCGGGATCGAATTATGCGCTGGTGGTCTGCGACGGCGTCTCAAGCTCGCGCGAACCGCGGCAGGCGTCCTCGGCGGTAGCCGCATACATGATGGAGGCGCTGGAGCCGGCGCTTACGAACACGGGCGGTGACGCGCCCGAAGACGCCATGCGAGCATGCATTGCCGAAGCGGAGCGCCGCCTCACGAGCTCCCACAGCGCCGCGGAAAAAGAATCGCCGTCGACGACGGTCATCGCGGCGCTGGTGGACGGCCGCTCCGCCACGATCGGCTGGGTCGGCGACAGCCGCGCATACTGGATCTCGAACGGCGAAGCGCGCCAATTGACGACCGATCATTCCTGGATCAATGCGGTCGTAATGGACGGCCAGATGACGCCGGAGGAAGCCGGGAAGTCGCCGCGTTCTCACGGCATTACTCGCTGGCTCGGCGCCGATGCGGGCGACAATGCGATTCCCGATATCGCCCGTGTGCCGCTGGCGGGCGAAGGGTGGCTGCTGCTTTGTACCGACGGGCTGTGGAATTACGCTCCGGAAACGGCGCGGATTGCCGAACTCGTTGACGATGCCGGAAGCGATTCGACCCCCGCGATCGACGTAGCGCGGCGGCTGATCCAGTACGCGCGAGATTGCGGAGGCCACGACAACATCACCGCCGCGGTGCTGCGGATTCGAGAATATGGGCACGGAATTCAAAGCTGAAGTTTTCCAAAATCAATACCTGCCGGCCGGCTCGGGCGAGGTGCACGCCATCATGACCGTCACGGCCGCGGAGAGCACAAGCGCCGCGCCCGCCGGACGATTATTCGGCATCGTGTGCGACGTATCGGGCTCCATGGAGGGCGGTAAGATCTTCGCCGCCAGGGAAGCCATGGTCCGTCTGGTACACATGCTGCCGGAGGACTGCTCCTTTTTCGTCGTTACGGGAGCGAGCGCCGCGCAACTGCTTTGTCCCGTGAGCGCCGCTTCGCCTCAAAACAAGCAGCGCGCCATCGCCGCCCTGCGGCAGATCCGCGCCGAGGGCGCCACGTTCATCTCTTCCTGGCTCGCCGTCGCGCTGCATCAGTTTCAATCCATGCCCGGCGCCATCCGTCACGCGGTGCTTCTGACCGACGGTCAAAACGACGAGCAGGACGCCGCGCATCTCGATGAAATTCTCGCGGCCTGCGAGGGCGTTTTTCAATGCGACTGCCGCGGAGTCGGAACGGATTGGGCCGTCGAACAGCTCCAGAAAATCTCGACCAAGCTGTTGGGCACGACCGATATCATCTCCGCGCCCGCGCAGATCCATGCGGATTTTCAGGCCATCCTCGAAAAGGCGCTGGGCAAGTCCGTAACGGACGTGTTTCTGCGCCTGTGGACGCCGCAAGGGGCGAACGTCAAGTACTGCAAGGAGGTCAGTCCCGCGATCGTCGATCTCACCGCGCGCGCCCGCCAGACCAAGCCGCAGGTACGCGAGTATCCCACCGGCGCCTGGGGCAAAGGCGAATCGCGGGATTTTCATTTCTGCATCGAGGTCGCTCCCGGAGCCGTCGGCGACGAAGTGTTGGCCGGCCGCGCCAGCCTCGTCTACTGGCTCGCGCGGCGTCGAACAAAAGGCGGCGGAGGCGCGTATCGTCGCTATCTGGACCGGCGACGAGGGCAAGTCCACGAAGATCGACCGCACGGTGGCGCACTACACCGGCCAGGCGGAATTGGCGCAATCGATCCA
Source organism: Bryobacterales bacterium (assembly GCA_963795935.1). Classification (GTDB taxonomy): domain Bacteria; phylum Acidobacteriota; class Terriglobia; order Bryobacterales; family Bryobacteraceae; genus JAICMB01. The sequence continues at coordinate 59,500 of CAWCJO010000003.1, forward strand.
GGACGGCCTGGAGGCGCGCGCCGCGGGCGATGTGGACAAAGCCGCGGAGTTCCTCGGGAACGCCGTCCGCATCGCGCACGAATCCGGCAATGAAGCGACCGCCAAGCTGCTGCGAAGCGTGGTCGACGTACAGGATGTCGAGAAGGGGACCGTGCGCCTGAAAGGCCGCGTGGCGAAAGAAGACGAGATGGCGCTCGAAACGCGCTCGACCAAGACGGCGCGCATCGTGAAAACATCCTGAGAGGACACATCGCCATGCCTGCATACTCCTGTCCCAAAGGCCACGAATCGGCGGACGCCGATTTTTGCGGGGTATGCGGCGCCAAGATGCGAACCACCACGGACAACGGACGATCGCCGCGCGGGAACGAATCGTGCCCCGACTGCGCCGCGCCACGCGCACCCGACAGCGGCGCATTCTGCGAGGTTTGCGGGTTCAATTTCTCAACCGGCGCGCACGGCGAAATCCCGCTTGCGAATACCCCTCCTCCGCCCGCCGCCGCGGCCCTTCCAACCGCGACATCCGCGACCTGGAGCCTGCTCGTCGGCATCGATCCCGCGCCACGCGATGCAACCAGCCCCGAGCCGCCTACTGCAATGGAACCCTTCGCGATCCCGCTCCGCAAGCCCGTCAATCTCATTGGACGCCGCAGCGACTCGCGCGCCATTTTTCCCGAAATATCTCTCGATTACGACGACGCCGTCTCGCATCGCCACGCCGTGCTGAACCTCGCTCCCGACGGCTCCCTCACGTTGCGCGACATCGGCTCCGTGAACGGCACGCGGCTCAATGGCGGCGATCTCGATGCCATGATCGATGCTCCCTTGCGCGACGGAGACAAAATCGCGCTGGGCCACTGGACCCTGCTCACGGTTCGCTCCGGCGATTAAAATATGGCCACCGCGGCTTCGACCAATGCGCCCGCTCCTCCGCCGCCGGACGTGCGCCGCTGGAACACTCTCCGCGTCTTTCGAGTGGGCCTGGTATCGGTATGGGCGCTCGACGCGCTGCTGCTGCTTGCCTTCATCACGGGCGCGGGCATCCATCGCCAGGCACTGCAGACCATCGGCAGGAATTCCGCGCCGGGCATCATCGCGGCCCAGCATATTAAATCCGCTCTCGCGGACATGGACGCCAACGTCGCGAACGAGCTGCTGGAGCCGCCCGCGCAAGCGCCGGATGCCGTGCGCGCCTACGAGAGGCGCCGCGCCGAGGCCGCCGAAGCTCTCATTGCGGAGGCCGGCGACATCAGTTCCGGCGATGCCGAGCGCAAACCCATCGAGCGAATTCAGCTCGGCATCGGAACGTACGCGGCGCTGGCCCAGAAAGCCCGCGATTTGCGCGACCGGCGCGATTCCAATTTCATCGACGCTTACCGCGACGCCGCAAAGGCGCTCGATGTCGAGCTGCTCCCCGCCGCCGAAGCGCTGAATAAAACAAAGCTCGACCTGCTGGACAGCGCCTACCGGCAGCAGGACGCGCGCTCCTGGGGCGGACGCATGTTCGTGCTTGCGGCGGCCGCGCTGTTGCTCGGCGCGTTGTTGTTGTTGCAGGTTTTCCTGAGCGAGCGTACGCACCGCACGCTGAATCCACTCCTTCTCCTCGCCACGCTGCTGGCCTTCGGTTTCGCGGCGCATGCGATCCACCTGATGTCCGCCGAAAGAACGCAGTTGAAGATCGCCAAGGACCAGGCGTTTACCTCTATTCGCGCATTGTGGCAGGCCCGCGCGGCCGCCTATGCCGCCAAGTCCGATGAGCGCCGCTACCTTCTCGATCGCGCCAACGCCGCCGCTTATGAACGCAGCTTCGACGCCAACGCCGCCGCGCTGCTGAATGCGCCCGACGGACACAGTCCGGAGCAGGCGCTCACGCTGAATCTAAGCGAGCTGAAGCAGAACGGATACACCGGCTACCTCGCCGACGAACTGGGAAACATAAACTTTCCCGGCGAACTCGAAGCGGCCACCACAACTGTGCGTAGATGGAACGCCTACGTGCGAATCGACGCCCAGATTCGCAGCCTCGAACGCGGCGGCCACCATGCCGACGCTGTCACGCTGTGCACCGACATAAATCCGGGCGAGTCGAATTGGGCTTTCGATCAATTCGACCGCGCCTTGGGCCGCACCCTGGCAATCAATCAGAGCGCCTTCGATGGCGCCGTCGCGAAGGGTTTCCGAATGCTGTCGACCTTCGATCCCGAGGCGGCGTTCATAACAGCGGCGATCGCGCTGTTGGCCTATCTCGGGTTGCGCAAACGCATCCAGGAATATCTATAGCGCGCGCTACGGCGAGGCGCTCGAAACCGCGCCGCTGCCGCCGAGATACTTGTCGAACCAGTGCACGATGCGGACCTCGCGGTCTATCAGGTGCTTCTCCTCGCGCAACCCGTGCGGCTCGCGCGGATACACCACAAACTCGGCAGGCACGTTATATCGCTTCAGCCCGCGATACAAGATCTGGCTCTGCGACATGGGATCGGTCGTATCGGCGTCGCCTTGCAGGATCAGCGTGGGCGTCTTCGCGTTCCGGATATAAGTAATCGGGGACGACTTGCGGAATCCCTCCGGCTTCTCGTATGGCGTTCCATAGAACCACTCGTCGTACACCGGATTCGCTTCCGTCCCGAACTCCACCGCAAGATCGGCCATACCGGCGCCCGAAACCGCGGCCTTGAAGCGATCCGTCTGCGTGATCGCCCACTCCGCCATGTAGCCGCCATACGACCAGCCGCAAATTCCCAGCCGATTCGGGTCGGCGATATTGCGGCGGATCATCTCATCGACGCCGGCCATCACATCCTTGAAGTCCGCGCCTCCCCAATCGCCGCGATTCAACTCGATGAATTTATGCCCATAGCCGAGCGATCCGCGAATATTCGGCTGCATCACGCTATAGCCGTGCGCGACCAGGAGCTGCGTCAGCGTATCGACGCGATCGCTCCAGCGCGCGGTCGGCCCGCCGTGGATCAGCATGATGAACGGACCCGCTTGTCCGTTCGAAGCCGCTTCGGACCGGAACAGCGCCGCCTCGATCGGCAGGCCATCGAAGCTCTTGTAGGTAACGAACTCCGGCTTCGTGAATGGCACGCTGTCGAAATCGCGGTTCACGTGCGTAACCTGTTTGCCGTCGATCCACAATTCCGGCGCCCTCGCCGCCGTTCCCGCAACGTATGCCACGCTCCCGCGCTGGTTCACCGCAAAGCTGTAGGCATCGACGGAATCGTCATGAATCAACTTGCGCGGGCTGCCTCCGATAACGTTCAACTCGCTATGGAAACCGTTTGCGAACAGCGCCGCGATCTCCGCATCGTTCATCCATTCGTAATTTTCCACCGCCCGATCGACGCCCGCGGCCGTCAAATTCTTCGGCTTGCGGCTGTTGAAGGAGCAAGTGTACAGATCGTGCCCATGAGGCCCGTCCACGCGCGCTCCCGCGAACGCAAACGATGCTCCATCAGGCGCCGGTTTGACGTTTTGAAATGGACCTCGCGGCGCCAGCACCTCATCCATCTTGCCGTCCGCAAGCAAAAAAATGCGATTCGTATAGCGCTCCGCGTTGGGCTGGTCCGTGGCGACGATCAGCATGCGCTTGCCGTCCGGCATCCACTCAAACTCCCGCACCGCCCAAGCCCCCTTGGTCTGCTGCTGAACCGCTTTCGTCGCGACGTCGATGGTCCACAGCCGCGCCGGCTTGTTGTCCAGATCGACCACGCGGGCGTCGTCGAATTCCTTCGCCTTCTTCTCTTCGGCTTCGGTCTTCGCGTCCGCCGCGGTGTACGCGATGCGGGTTCCGTCGGGCGACCAGCGGAAGGTCGTGATCGCCGATTTCCCCGTCGTAAATTTCACGGCCTCGCCGCCGTCCACGGGCATCATCCAGATCTGCGCCGGGTCCTCGCGGTCGGAAATGAACGCCAGGTATTTCCCGTCCGGAGACCAGCGTGGATCGTGTTCCGTCTTCGCCGAATAGGTCCACTGCCGCGTCTCGCCCGTCTTGCCGTCGTACACCCAAATGTGCCGCGCCGTCGATTTTCCCAATGGCCCGTCGCGCACGGTGAACGCCACGCGCTGACCATCCGGCGACCAACGCACATCGGATAATTCGCGAAGCTTCACGGCCTTTTCGGCGGTCAAAGGATTGGCGTGGCACAGCCCCGACAGGAGCAGAAAAACCGCAGTCGCGCGCATGATTATTTGAGTATATGCCAGTCCCCGTGAACGCCGATTCCGGCTGCCTGCGCATGCGCCGCTCACTTCGTCATTCCCGCCGCAAGCGACGCCTCGTACAGCTCGCGAACGCGGTCCAGCGTGTCGCACTCCTCCGGTTTCTTGTCCTCCCGCCGGCGCACGATGCGCGGAAACCGCAGCGCGTAACCGCTCTTATGACGCGGGCTTTTCTGGATGCCGTCGAAGGCCACCTCCAGAACGATTTCCGGCCGCACCAGCAACACCCGCCCGTACCGTTCGAGCGCCGCCGCCCGCAACAAGCGCGTCAACTCGCGGATCTCCACGTCGGTAAGACCGGAGTAAGCCTTGCCCACATTGAGGAAGCGATCGCCGGATTTTACGGCGAACGTATAATCCGACAAGACCGTCGCCCGCTTCCCGTGCCCCTGCTCCGCCGCGGTGATGACGACGTCCAGCGTGGCGTACGGCCGCTTCACCTTATACCAGGTCCCGCTGCGGCGGCCGGGCTCATAAACGCTCTGGCGCCGTTTCAAAACGAGACCTTCATTAGCGCTCGACCGCGCCTCGCCGAACAGCCGGTCGACATCTTCGATCGCGGCCGCCGAATATTGCGGCGAAACCAGCAACGGCGGCCCTAGTCCCGCGAAGGTCTCCTCCAGAATCTCGCGCCGCTCTTCGATGCCGCGGTCGAGCAGCAAATCGCCATCCCGATAGAGAATGTCATATGCCATGAACGCGACCGGCGCCTCGGCCATCATTTTCGCGCGCCACCTTCTTTCGCGCCAGCCGCTGCTGCAGAACCGCGAACGGCAGCGCGCGGCCATCGCGCCATGCCAGGATCTCGCCGTCGAGCACCGCGCTCCCGCCGATCCGGCCCAAAGCCTCCGCCAGCTCCGGAAATGAACGCGTCACTTCGTCCATGCCGCGCGTGTAGAGCAGAACGCGGCCGTCCGCGATATGCGCCTGCGATCGGATGCCATCGTATTTATGCTCGACGATGTAGTTTTCAGGGTCGGGCAGATCGGCAAGCGAGTCGAGCGGCTTCGCGAGCATGAAATCCATGGGATGGAACAGCCGCGCTTCAATATGGTGCAGCTCGCCGTGGCGCGCCGCCAGCGCGACCCGGGCCAGATCCCCCAGCCGGTTGTTCGCCTGCTTGACTTCTTCAAGCGATGCGCCCGTCGCGGCCGCCACGGCTTCTTCCACCATCTTGGCCTGCAAGCCGATCCGCAAGCTCCCCGTAATCACCTTGATGAAATACTTCATCGCAAGCGGGCGATGCGACGACAGCGCGCCGCGCAGGATGTCGATCTTCTCGGCCGTGCGGCGCGAACGATAGAGGCGCGTGTAAATTTCCTCGGCCTGTGCGAGCGAGAGCGGAAGGTTAGCGGTATGGCCCGGCAGCAGCAGCCCGATCGTTTCGCCCGTATCGCCGACCTCTTCGTGACAGCGCCCGATCACCCAGTCGTCCCAGCCCGTGACGGCCTTGTAGGCTTCGCGCAGCGTGGCATAGCCGATCGAGAGCGTGCGCTTGTCGTCCGACTCGAAGAGGGCGCCGGGCGCGGCCGCGTTCACGATCGGCCCCGACGACAGCAAGTGGACGGCGCGCGCCAGATCGTCGTCCGCCAGCGATTTAAAATAATCGGCGGCAATGGCGACTTTACGAAGCCGGCTGCCGTAGCGCACCACCTGTTCGCAGACATCGGCGAGCCGGTCCATCAGCCCTCCGGAACCTCGTCGCTGACGGCGCGAGCGGCCGCTTCTCCCGGCGCGCGAGCTTCAATGCCGCGCTCCAACAGAATATGGGCGAAGAGCTCGGTATAGCCGTGTACCACATCGACCTCGCGCGCGCCCGTTCGAGTCACGATCTCGATCAGCTCGTCGAAGTCGGCGTGGTCCGAGTACGGAATCAGCTCCTCGGCGCCCACACGGGCCCGGGCGTTATCGAGCGCTGCCCAACCCGAAACATAAGCGAGCCGGTACGTTTTATCGCCCGCTTCGAGAATATTGCGGAATTCCGGCACGGTGACCAGCGCCTTGCCTTCCGTTTCCCCCGCGCGATACGGCGTCCACCCCGGAAAACTGTAGCCGTTCGATTCGTAAATCGGAATGAAGCGCGCGATCGATCCGTGAACGGCCGCGGGAATGCCGGCCTCGCACAGAACGTGGACGATCTCCTGCCCGCGTCCCAGCGGATACCCGATGTATGCCGGAAGAATTCCCGCCGCAAGGCAATCCTGCGCGAACTCAACGATGCGGCGCCGTCCTTCCTCCCGCGTCAGGAAACGATAGATCGGCAGACCGAAAGTAGATTCAATAATGAGCCGGCCGCACGCAACAATCTCGGTCTCCCGGCCGCAGATCGGCGGACGAAGCTTCAAGTCCCCGGTGTAAACCAGGCGCTCGCCGCGATATTCAACCAGCAGCTGCGCGGCGCCCACGATGTGGCTTGCGGGATAGGCCGTCAGCCGCGCGCCCTTGTGGTCCCAGGGCTCGCGATACGCAACCGGCCGGCAGTCGGGTATCGTTTCCGGAGCGCCCCAGAATCGCATACGATACACATTCAACGTCTCCGCCGTGCCGTAAACGCGGCCGTGGATGCCGCGCGCGTGGTCGCTGTGGCCGTGCGAAATCCACGCCGCCGCGCAGTCCTCCGTGCAGTCGAGCCACAGTTCGATCTGCGGCAGATAGATGCCGCGCGGGTGAAACTCGACCTCCACGTCATTAGTGTAGACGGCGAGTGTGGACGCCGCATGATATCGTGACGCGTTCATGCTTCTGTACGGCATTACGGTCGCGCTCAGCGCCTTTCTGCTGTTCGAAGCGCAGCCCATCGCGGCCAAAATGATCCTGCCGCCGCTCGGCGGCTCGGCGGCGGTCTGGACCACGGCGCTGATGTTTTTTCAAATCGCCCGGCCGGCGGTCGGCTGTTTAGTTCATACCTCGAATTGCCGCTGTTCCTGATCGCTTGCGCAGCGTCGATCGCCATCGCGCTCTGGCCGCGCATCCCACGCACTTCATTGCGCGCTGCGGCCGCGCTTTTTCTCGCCGCGCCGATCGGATACCTGGGATCGGCGAAATCGGCGACCGCGCGCGCTTTCTCGCCGGCGAACGCAACTTCCACGGATTGCTGCGCGTAACGGAGGAGAAGGAAAACAACGAGCAAACACCGAAGCGCAAACTCATGAATGGGGACCATCGTTCACGGGCAGCGGCTTTCCGGCCCTGCGATGAGGCGCGAGCCGACCAGTTACTACGGGTATAAATCCGGCATCGGCCGAGTGATCGGCCTCAAACGGGAACAGCGCGGCAGCGTGCGAGTCGGAGTGATCGGCCTCGGCGCGGTCGTTTCTCGCCGCGTATTGCCGCCCGGGTGACGCATTCCGCTTTTACGAGATCAATCCGCTCGATATCGCTGTTGGCCGTTGCTTTACTGCTCCGAGCGATTGCCCGGAGATTGCGCGACGCTGCCCGGCTCGTGCTCGAAAGCCAGCCGCGCAGCAGTTCGACATCCTCGCCGTGAATGTGTTTTCAAGCGACGCCATCCCCCTTCATCTCTTGACGCGCGAGGCGTTCGCGCCTCTATTTCCGGCATCTCGATCCCAGCGGGATACTGGCCGTGCATGTTTCGAACCGCTATCTGGACCTCGCGCCGGTGGTGGCGCGCAACAGCCAGAAGCTCGGACGCATGGCGTTCGAGATCGGCGGCGAAGCGGACGGCAAAGGTTATTTAAGCGCCAGCGAGTCGATGCCGGTGGGACCCGGCAGCCAGCTTTTCACTCTTATGGGCTTCGAGGAGCGCCCGTGTTGCGGCGCGGCGCTCCGCAAAGTTTGCGGACATGGACCGACGATTACAGCAATCTTTTCCAGATATTGAGGTGAAGCGCGGGAGCGCGCCACGCAGCGCCACTCGCCCACGCGTCCGTTTCCGGGCCGCGACCTCACGGAGCGGTGCAGGTGAACTTCAAGTAAGTACTAAGCGAGTCCAGTCAGCGGCAATAAAGCTGCACCAGTCCCAGCGGCTCGCTCTGTTTGCACAGCCGATAACTGGCATTTTCAGCCCGGAACTGTTGCGCCAACCCGCGATCCCCGTCGGCGTAAAGCACGACATAATCGATTTTCCTGCCCGTATATCGCTCATACGCGGCGATGGCGGGCAGATAACCGGGCGTGTTTAATTGCGCCAGCGTGCCCAGCGCGGGCACCGGCGACAGCGTCGTTCGATAGGCCACCGGAAAATCGTCCGTCGCCGCTTCGTAGTTCTTCAAATCGATAAAGGGCCGGAACGTAAGGAGGCCTTCGGCATGCGACATTCGTTGCCCGGCGGCGGCTTTAGACACCAGCGCCAAGACGGTGCTGCCCCCCGCGACCGCGCCGCCGACCGATCGGAACTCTTGGATTCTCGCATTAAAATCGCGGTAAAGCGGAATGCGCGCGATCAGAAGCAACGCCGTCGCGGCCACCGCGGCCATTGCGGCCACAGCCGCCATCCGCTTGGCCGTGAAGCCGCTCGCCAGCCATAAGAGAAATAGCAGATAGCCGCACAGAATCACGCGCGGCCGGATGAAGCTGCCCTCGCCGATCGCGTCCGGCCCGAAAATCCCGATCAGAAAAAATACCAGAGCGAGCGCCAGGAACTCATCCCGCCGCTCGAGCAAACGGCTCCGCGCGCGCCTCGCAAGCTGCAGCGCCGCGGCCACCGCGAGGATCGTGAATACGATCTTTCCGAAGCGGACGTCAAAACTGGAAAAATGAATGGGCGCAATCGAGTAGATCTGCCACATCGCGTCGCGCAAGCCCAAGCTGTACACCATGCCGCGCGAATCGCGAGCCGCGAACAGGAACGGCCCCAATAGCCACGGCGCCGTCGCAATAACCGGCCGAGCGAGCCGCCAGAGAGCCTGCCGCGACAGCTCCCCGCGCCGCTGCTTTTCGATCGCGGAGACCAGAATCGTGAACAGCAGCACCGCAATGCCGGCCACCAGCGCGATCAAGTGCGTGATGTAGAGCAGCCCGCACAGCAGAGAGGCGCCGAGAGCCGCGCGCCGGCTCCATTCCCGCCGCCCGGCGACAAATGCAACGAAAAAGAGCAGCACAACCAACGAGAAGCTGAAGTTCCAAAACCCCCAATGCAGCATGGAATTGTACACGAACGGCAGACACAAAAGGCACATGGCGAAACGGGAGCGCGGCTCGATCCTCTTGAGCGCCGCCCAAAATGCCAACGGAAGAAGAATCACATACGCGGTAAGGAGAAGCTTTTCCGCTAGCAAAGGCGGCGCCGACTTCACCAATCCCGCGAGCAACAGCTCGGTCAACAAATTGCCGACGATTGTCGGCCGCACGATGAAGTAGTCGCGAAACACCGGCGTTGCGCCGTAATGGGCCAGCACGATCGCGTTATAGAGATGCGACGGCCCGTCCTCGGATGGGAAAAATTGGAAACACCAGATGGGCAGCGTGAGCAACCCCAGCGTCAGCAGAACGCCCGCTCTGGGCCAATTCGGGTTGAAGCCGCCGCGCCGCAGCGTCTGTACTGGAAGCAGTTCGGCCGCCACTTCCAACCAGTGTAGTATGCGAGCTCGACAGGCCCGTGCTTGAACCGCCGGTTCCGCTTCCGAGCCGCGCGCGTGAGCAGGCGTCTACCGCCCGATCGAAGACGTCCGATTTCCGGACGCACTACCCTACCGCGGAAGAGCGCTGGTGTGTTGGCTCATGGCGAGGAACAGTTCTCGCTCCTCAACCTCATCGACGGCTCGGGCCAGGGCTTGAAGATCGTTGCCGGCGGTGAGGCGCACGAGAGCCGCGACAAGATCCGGGTCGAAGTGTTTTCCGCTTTGTTTGCGGATCTCGGCGAGGGCCGCGCTCAAGGTCCAGGCGGGCTTGTAAAGCCGCTCGTGCGTGAGCGCGTCGAAGGCGTCGGCCAGCGCCACCAGGCGGCCCTCGAACGGAATTCCGTTAGCCGCAAGTCCGGCGGGATAGCCGTTGCCGTCCCAGTGTTCATGGTGGGTCAGCGCGATGCTTTCCGCCATCGCGAGCAGCGCGTGTTGGCTGCCGGAGAGGATTTTCGCTCCGATCGTCGTGTGCGTTTTCATGATCTTCGAACTCGTGCGGCTCGAGCCGGCCCGGCTTGAGCAGGATATAGTCGGGGATGCCGACCTTGCCGATGTCGTGCAGCGGGGCGGCGCGGCGGATCAGTTGCGTTTGCCAGGGGGGCGCGCCCACCGCGCGGGCCAGCGCCGCCGAGAGATTGCCGACGCGCCGGGTGTGTTCCCCGTGGCGTAATCGCGGTATTCGCAGGCCCTGGTGAGACGATCGAGGATCTCGATTTTCGACTGCTCCAACTCGCTCGTCCGTTCCCGTACTTTGTGTTCGAGCTGTTCGTTGTGGGCGCGGATCTGAAGGTGCAGCATCCGGGTTTCGAGCAGGTTGCGAAGCCGCAGCAGAACTTCGGTTAAATCGAGCGGTTTCGTGAGAAAATCCTTGGCCCCGGAGGAGAGCGCCCGCTGCTTGGTTTCGTTCGTGATGTCGGCCGTGAGCACCACGATGGGAACGTAGGCGCCGGGCGATTCCTCCTCCCGAAGCAGCTTCATGACCTCGAAGCCGTTGAGAAAGGGCATCAGGAGATCCAGCAGGACGATGTCCGGCCGCATCTCCCGGTAAATGCGCGCGGCCTCGCGCGAATCGGAGGTGCTGCGTATATTCGTGAAACCCGCTTCCTGCAAGAAGCGCTCGAGAAGATGCACGTTCGGCCATTCGTCGTCGACCACGAGAATTCTCGAGTGAATCAGACTTCCAGGCATGGCGCGGTATTTCGCGGTCCCTTTCCGATGGATTCATCCACGACGTTCAGCAACGCCTGTATGTCGAGCGGTTTCGTAAGATAGGCGCTGACGCCCGCCTGCAACATGCGTTCCCTCTGCGGGGCCGTGGCATCGGCGCTCACCACCACCACGGGGATGTTCGCCGTGCGGGGATTGCGGCGCAGCGTTTCGAGCACCTCGCCGCCGTCCATGTCCGGAAGGTGCATGTCGAGCAGCACGACGTCGGGCTGATGTTCTTCCGCCAGTAATACGGCGGAGGCGCCGAGGGTGCCGAGAACCAGCCGGATTTCGGGCCGCTGCGCCAGGGTGCGCTCGATCAGGCGGTAATTCGAATCGTTATCCTCGATGCAGAGTACGACCGGGGAAGAGCCGTTCGCTACGCTGGCGCACAACCGCTCCAACTGCGATGGCGCCGGGTCGTCCTCGTCCGGCCGGCACCGGGGATGGGGAACTCGATCCAGAATGTCGTTCCTTGACCGGGATCGCTCGGCGACGCCGATGCGGCCGGCCATCGCCTCCACCAGCCGCTTGCTCAACGCGAGGCCGATTCCGGTCCCTTCGACGCCGCCGTGTTCCGCTCCCAGCCGCTCAAAGGGACTGAACAGGAGGCCGATTTTATTGGGCGCTATCCCCGGTCCGGTGTCGGTAACGCTGAGCCGCAGGCAGGACTCCACGCGTTTCCGCCGAGATCCGCACCGAGCCGCATTCGCGGTTGTACTTGACCGCGTTCGAAAGAAGATTCAGAAACACTTGCTTGAAACGCTGCCGGTCGGCGTTGACGTGCAGCCGCCATGCCGGCCCCGCTTCGATGTAAAGCTGGATTTTCTGCTTCGCGGCCTGAGGCTCGACCAGCGTCACGGCTTCCTGCACCGCGTCGGAGGCGGCGAACGTCTCCAGGCGAAAGCGAGAGGCGGCCGGACTCGATGCGGGCGATGTCCAGCACCTCGTTGATCAGATCGAGCAGGTGCCGGCCGCCTCGCAGGATCTGTTCGACGCTGTCCTGGTTGTTGCCGTCGACAGACGGGCCATCTGCAGCAACTGCGCGAAGCCCAGGATGGCGTTCAGCGGCGTGCGCAGCTCGTGGCTCATGCGCGACAGGAACTCGCTCTTGGCGCGATTGGCGCGTTCGGCTTCTTCCTTGGCCTGGCTCAGCGCGTCGGCGGTCTTGCGTCGCTCGGTCACATCGCTGAACACCCCGACCGCTCCCCGCACGCGGTGCGAGGCGTCGGTCAGCGGCGTCGCGCTCGCCGCCAGCCATACTCCTTCCGCGCGGTCCGGGGCGTAAACATAGACGTCCGCGCGCTGTACCACTCTGCCCAGCAGCGCCTGCACCAAAGGCAAATCGTCGGTGTGATAGGGCGTCGCGCTGTCGTCGCCGTATAAACCGAATTGCGTTACCCAGTCGCTTACCGGCGTCGTCCGCAGACCTTGTCCCAGCATGCTTTCCGACGCCGGGTTCGAGAACAGGCAGGCGCCGTCGCCATCGAGCACGACCACTCCGTCCGACATGCTGTCAAGCACCGATTGCAGAACGGGCGCCTCCCGCAGTTGTTCGTGGCGATCGTTTTCAGACGCCGCTTCGGAGGCGAAGATTCCCAAAACTCCGATCGGCCGGCGGTCCTCCCCATACAGTGGAACGCGCAGCAAAGAGCATGGCTCCGCGCCCGGCGCCGCTTCCCTGCGCCACAGCGGCGCGCCCGCCCGCAAGGCTTCCGCATCGCCCTCCCGCAGCATCCTCGCCGCGTTCTGGTCGAAAAGTTGGGCGTCGTACGCAGTGTTGCTGGCCACATACCGCCCGCGCGCATCGTTTATGTACATGGGCGTAACGGAAGAAAACAGAACGCTCGCCAGCGCGGATTCAATCGTCTGGGCCGGTCCGGCTGCATCTTCTACTTGTTCCGGTATTTCGGATTCGCCCCCGCGGATCAACTCCGTCTTGAATACTTCGTAAGCGGCCATCACTCGCGATGCCTGCGTGTGGGCGGCTTCCACCGCGACGCGCCCTTGCTCCCGGTACACCGCTTCCAGCAGCAGCCGCGTACCCGCAAGTCCCGTGGCCAGAGCGCACGCGATGTCGATCCACAGCCAGACCGAAATCGCGCCGTTATTCGAAACCGCTCGCGCTACGGCCCGCTGCTCGAAATCCCCCCATCCGGCCAGCTCCGCCCGCAGCGCCCCCATGGCCGCTTTCTCGCTTTTGATCAACTCCTCCGGCATACTCGCGGAAGGGCGCGATGCCGGGGCCCAGGCAGCCAAGGCCGACAAGCTGTCGAGCAAATGTCTGGTGCGCGCGGGCATTTGCCGCCAGCGCCGCCGCACGTCGCGCCCGGAAGAGAGCGATGCCTCTAATTTTCGGAGAAGCTGCGGCGCCGAATCCTCTATGGCGCGGTAGGCGCCCAAGTACTCCGTTCGCCCGCTGACCAGGAACGCGTTTACGTCCCCTTCCGCTTCCAGCAGTCCCCCCAGCAGATTGCGCGAAGCCGCCTCGAAGGCCTGCGCGTGCGCTAAGGTCGCGCGTCCGCGGGCCCGTTGTGCGCCGCTCGAGCGCACCCACCCAATCCCGAGGTGCACAACAAACACAAGGGGGAGGACCATCGCGAGATAGGCCTTGGTCCGCAGACCCGCCCGCGCCCAACGCCCGGCGAGGAATTCGGCGAAGCGAGCCAAGACGCGCAGCACGAGGGATGCCCGCGCGCGCAAATCCGCCTTCGTCCAGTAGACGGCGGCGAATTCGGCGGAGCGAGCAAAGACGCGCCGACTCATTACCCGGTTTATCGGACTTTTACCGGAACTGCTTTAGCCGCATGGACCGGCGGAATGCGGCGCCGCCCGTCTCCCGCCCGCACCCGCCGCGCACCCCCCGCGCACTCGTCCGCCCCGCTGGCCCGCCCGCATCGAGCCGTTGCCGGCTCGCGCCATTCCCGTCCTTCTCCCGCCGCGCACCCCCGCGCACTCGTCCGCCCCGCCGGCCCGCCCGCACCGCGCCGCCGCCGGCTCGCGCCATTGCCGCCTTCTCCCGCCCGGTTTCCCCTCACGCCGCGGCGCAACCACCCGGACGGCCGATGCCGGCGTTTTCATGCTATGTTGGCGTCGAAAAACATGGCCTCCGCGCTCGTCCGCCGAATCGTTGCCTTGAGCTGCTGGATGGCCGGCGCGGCTTTCCCTCAAACCGCCCCGCTCGCGCCCGTCCCCAGCGATCCCTTGGAATTGGCCGGCGGCCCCGTCCAGATCGCCGATACATCCGGCAAACGCGCCGCCATCCTGACGCTGCTCGAGCGCGCGCGGCAGAACAACAATCTCCATGCGCCCGGCGCCGCCGCCTACGACTTGAAGGTTTCCTTTCAAGCCACTGGCTCGGCTTACTCCGGCGCCGGCGAGATCGAAGAACTGTGGCTCTCGGGACGAAAGTGGCGCTGGAGCGCGCGCCTCGGCGATTACTCCCAGACGCGAGTCTTTTATCAAGGCGCCGCCTACGACAGCAACCCGCATGTCTACATGCCGCTGCGCATGCACATGGCGCGCCATGCGATCTTTTGGCCGGTCACCAGCCGGCCCGGCAACGCCATCCGCTTCTCTCAGGCCACTTGGAAAGGCGCGCCGGTGACGTGCGCTCTGATTTCCCGCGCTCCTCCGCCCACCTCCGCCGGGCGGCAATGGCGCGAAGAAGAATTCTGCGTCGATCCCACGACGGGGTTGCTCCAGACTTATTCGGAGGCGCCCGGCATCTACGCCGCCTACGATTATACGAACGCCTTGCAATTCCACGGCAGCACGCTCGCGCGCCGGATCGCCATTGTGGAAAACGGCGCCGCGGTGCTGCAGCTCCAGATCGAGAGTCTCGAGGACCTCGCCGCCCTGCCGACAGCGACTTTACGCCCACCTCAGACATGCAAGCCCCCGGCGCCATGATCCAGACGGGCGTGCGGTTCCCGCTCCTTGTGCGCGGAAATCCGGCCGCCGGATCGGGCCCGGTCGAGCCCGTCATCGTTCATGCCGCACTCGACACGAACGGTGGAGTCCTGGAGGCGGAGGCGCTTCAAACATCGAATCCGTCCTTAGCCCAGGCGGCGCTCGAAACGGTCAAGAGCAGGACCTATGGAGCCGCGCCCGGCCAGCGCGAGGCATTCATCAACGTGCAGTTCGCGCCGGCGCAATAACTGTATCGGCAAAGGAGCGTTCACCGTAGCCGCCTCCACCCGCCCTAAAGAGATGTTCTGAAGCGTCCTTCGCGGATCGTTGACAACGAATACGTCCCGTCCACGTGGCCCGCCCCATCCCTGTCGCGCACGGAAGCGGCACTCGCCGCGTGCGCCCGCGCAGGCCCGTCCGCAAACAAATTCCTTTGCCGCCATAAACTCTCCCGTGCGCTGCTTCCGCCCGCGTAAGCTCCAAATCCGACGCGCGTCACTCCCCAATTGGAGCGGACGCGCGAAGCAACGCCGTTCCTCTTACACCAATCGGCGCGCAACGCCGCCCCTGCAAAATTCTCGACATCATCCAATTTCCAGTGCTACACTCTCCACTTATGCGCTCACCCTTGATCGTCCTTTTCGCCGCGGCCTCGATGCTCGGCGCCGTCGCTCTGAACGCCGGTGTGATTATGCTCGGGGTAAACGGCGGCCATCGCTTCCACGCCAGTGGCCCCGGACGGCGATCTCGTCGTCATTGACCAGACCACGGGAGCGGTTACCACCATTCTCGGCGCGAGCGGATTTCCGCGGCTAACCGGTGTCGCCGTCGAACCGAACGGCACGATTTACGCCAGCACTTTAGGAGGAGTTCCCTTCCCGCCGGGTCCTGGCAACAGCAGCACGAGCGACCTGCTGAAACTAGGGATGAACGGATCTGTTCTGTCCGACATCGGAACCGTGAAAGATGCCGCCGGCCACGTGGTTGCGATTGCGGATCTCGCGGTGCAGCCCGGTTCCGGAACGTTGTTCGCGTCCTCAAACGAATTCGGCGGCGTGCCCCCGGGCGAGATCTTTACGATCAACCCGACCAACGGGGTCGCTACTAACGTGGGCGCTACCGGGGAGTTTTTCTCCAGCATCGCGTTTGCGCCTGATGGATCGCTGTACTCGATCGAAGCGCCGTTCAACATGGGGCCGGTCGCTCCTTTTGTGCTGCAGAAAATCAGCCCCACCACCGCGGCCCCGATCGGCCCCAGCGTCAGCTTGGCCGATTTTTACGGTGCGTTCGGGATCCGGCCAACCGATGGCGCGTTTTTTGTGAGCAACGGCGATGGCGGCCAGATTCTCACTCTGAATCCGGTGACTGGAGCGGCCACCGCGCTGCCCCAAACGACCGGCAGCAATTTTGTAGCGGATCTCGATTTCGCCGCCGTTCCGGAGCCCGGCACGATTCTTCCTGGCGGGACTCGGATTTGCCGCGCTGATCGCCCGCCGACGCGGCGCGTTCAAGCGGACTTGACTACTTCCAGAAACGCGCGCGCCGCATGCGATAACGCCCGTTTCGCGGGATAGACCAGCCGGATTTTTCGTTCCACGTGCAGCTCCGCCACCTGCACTTCGCACAGCACGCCTTGCTTCACCTCCTGCCGCACGCACATGCGCGGCAGAAACGCGACGCCTTCGTTGCGCTGTACCAGTTTACGAATCGTCTCGACTGTCGGCATCTCGACGTCCATGTTCAGCGGAATCTTGTGCCGCTGAAATTCGCGCAGCACGACAGCGCGATAGGGCGACAGAACGTTGTGGGCGATGAAAGTTTCCATGCCCAGCTCCGTGATCGAAACCCGCGTGCGCGCCGCGAAGCGGTGCTGCGGCGATACGACAAAGGCGAGGTGGTCGGTGAAGATCATCAGCGAGAGCAGGCGCTCGTCGTCCGGATCGTAACTGATCAGCCCGAGTTCCAGATCGCCGTCGATGAGTTGCGCCGGAATCTTGCTCGACAGCGAACGGCGTACCTGGACTTTGACTTTGGGATACAGCCGCCGGTACTGCTCGATGTGTTCGAGCAGGTATAGCGTGGTCGATTCGTTCGCGCCCACGATGAGCCGCCCAGCGGAGTTGTCGCGCAACTCCGCCAGCGCATTTTCGAGCTCGCCCTGCAGATTCTCGAAGCGCCGCGCGTATTCGATGACGATGCGGCCCGCGTCGGTCAGGATCAGGTCCTTGCCGGAGCGGTCCATCAGTTTTTCCTGGAGGTCGGATT
Organism: Bryobacterales bacterium; assembly: GCA_963795935.1. GTDB lineage: Bacteria > Acidobacteriota > Terriglobia > Bryobacterales > Bryobacteraceae > JAICMB01. The sequence goes on from CAWCJO010000003.1 coordinate 76,686, forward strand.
CGAGTTTTTGGATTGCGAGCGATACCGCCGGCTGCGTCCGCAGCAGCTTCTCGGCGGCCCGCGAAAAACTTTTTTCGTTCGCAACCGTCAGGAAGACCTTCAGCGGATAGAGCTCCATAAGGGCGGCTTATCAGATGATAATAACTTATTCAACAGACTGCAATTATAAATTTGCCAAATCCGCACCCGGCCGCGATAATGGTTCAGGTACCACGAAAAGGAGAAGCATGACGAACCGCGTCTATATCTTCGACACGACGTTGCGCGATGGGGAGCAATCGCCCGGCTGCAGCATGACCGTACCCGAGAAGCTGCAAATGGCGCGAAAGCTGGTGGAGCTTGGCGTCGACATTCTGGAAGCGGGATTCCCGATCGCCTCGGACGGCGATTTCGAGGCCGTAGACGCGATCAGCCGCGAGTATCCCTGGATGCAGGTGGCGGCGCTCGCCCGCGCTAACACGGCCGATATTGTGTGCGCGGCGAAATCGCTCGAAAAGGCCAAGCGCCCGCGCATACACACCTTCCTCGCTACCAGCGACATCCATCTAAAGTTCAAGCTGAAGAAATCCCGGGAGCAGGTTCTGGATGAAGCGGTCGCGGCGGTCGAGCTGGCTCGCAATTATACGGACGACGTCGAGTTTTCGGCCGAAGACGCCACGCGCACCGATGTGGATTATCTCGAGAAGGTATCGCGCGCCGTGGTTGCGGCCGGCGCGCAGGACGGTAAATCTGCCGGACACGGTCGGCTACTCCGTCCCGGAAGAATATGGGGTTTTGATCGCGCGCATGGCGGCCGCATTGGGCGACACGGCCGTCGTCAGCGTACACTGTCACGACGATCTCGGACTGGCGGTGGCGAACTCACTGGCGGCCGTGCAGGCGGGAGCGCGGCAGATCGAATGCACCATCAACGGCATCGGCGAGCGCGCCGGGAACGCCGCGCTCGAAGAACTGGTGATGGCCTTCAAGACGCGTCCCGATAAACTGCCGTTTGAGACTAAGATCGTCACCCAGCAGCTCTATGCCGCGAGCCAGATGCTGGCTCGGACGATCACGTTCGGACCGCAGCCGAACAAGGCCATCGTCGGCGAGAACGCCTTCGCGCACGAGGCCGGCATCCATCAGGATGGATATCTGAAGGAGAAGTCGACTTACGAGATCATGGACCCGAAATCGGTGGGCGTGCCGGAGACGAAACTGGTTCTAGGCAAGCACAGCGGCCGGCACGCGTTGAACGACCGTCTCCAGCACTTGGGGTTCGAACTCACGCGCGAGGAGCTGGACGAGGTTTATTATCGTTTCACGGCGCTGGCCGACCGTAAAAAAGGCGTGCGCAACGACGAAATCGCAGCCCTGACAAACGCGGTGCTCGGGGAAAAGAACGCCGTCGCGGCGGCGAACGATTAGGCGTGATGACAGGGACCGCTTGCTTACGCGCGCGGCTCGGCTTATGCGGGGTTCGGTCCGCGCGCGCGTCTCGTTTTGCGCCTCGGAACCGAGCCGTGAGGGTAAGGGAGCGGTTCGATGCAGCTTGACGTTCTGATCTTGCCGGGCGACGGCATCGGCGAGGAGGTCACACGCGAAGCGGTTAGGGTTCTTGAAGCGGTGGCGAAGCGATTCGGGCACTCGCTTTTGTTGCGCACGGGGCTGTTGGGCGGGATTGCGATCCACAAGACGGGTACGCCGCTGCCGCAGGAGACCATCGACCAGGCGCTCGCGGCCGACGCCACGCTGCTCGGCGCAGTGGGGTTGCCGGAGTTCGATCAGGCGCCGCCGGACCGGCGGCCGGAAAAGGGACTGCTGGGCATTCGCAAGATCCTGGGCGTGTACGCGAATCTGCGGCCGGTACGGAGCTATCGCTCGCTGCTCGAATCGTCGCCGCTCAAGAACGACCGCATCGACGGCACGGACATGATCATCGTTCGCGAGCTGACCGGCGGCCTGTATTACGGTACGCCGCGAGGCATCGAGGAAAACGGCGCACAGACGCGGGCCGTCAACACCATGGCGTACACGCGCGCGGAGATCGAGCGCGTCGCGCGCATGGCCTTTCACCTGGCGCGGCAGCGGCGGAAAAAAGTCACCAGCGTCGATAAATCCAACGTGCTGGAAGTTTCGCAGCTCTGGCGGCGCGTGGTGATTGAAGTAGCGAAGGATTATTCCGATGTCGAGCTGGAGCATCTCTTGGTCGACAACTGCGCCATGCAGCTCGTACTCAACCCGCGGCGCTTCGACGTGCTCGTGATGGAGAATATGTTCGGCGACATTCTCAGCGATGAAGGCTCGGTGCTCGCCGGATCGATCGGGATGCTGCCCTCCGCTTCCATCGGCGACCGAAAACCCTCGGGCACGTGGACGGGATTATATGAGCCGGTACACGGCTCGGCTCCCGACATCGCGGGGCTGAACAAGGCGAATCCGCTGGGAGCGATAGGGTCGGTAGCGGCGATGCTCGAATACAGCTTCGGCTTGAAAAAAGAGGCCGACGCGGTGAATAAGGCGATTGAAACGGTGCTCGAATCGGGCCGCGTGACGGCGGACCTGAAGCCCGCTGGAAAGCCCGCCGCAACGGATGAAGTGGGCGAAGCGGTCGCGCTGCATGTCTGATTGGAAAGAATGTTTGAAATGAAACCTCGTACGATTATCGAGAAGGTCTGGGACAGCCACGTCGTGAGCGAGCAGCCGGGCGCGCCGGCGCTGCTCTACGTCGATCTGCACCTGGTCCATGAAGTGACTTCGCCGCAAGCTTTCTCCGGCCTGCGCGAGCGCGGGATCAAGGTCCGGCGTCCCGATCTGACGTTCGGAACCACGGACCACAGCACGCCGACCACTCCGCGATCGCTTCCGATCCTGGACCGGGTCGCGGCCGCGCAGGTGGACCGGCTGGAGAACAACTGCCGGGAATTCGGCATCCCGTGTTTCGGATTTCAAAGCGACAAGCAGGGGATTGTTCACGTGATCGGGCCGGAGCAGGGGCTGACGCAACCGGGAATGACGGTGGTGTGCGGGGACAGCCACACGGCCACGCACGGCGCCTTTGGAGCGCTTGCTTTCGGCATCGGGACCAGCGAAGTGGAGCATGTGCTGGCGACGCAGTGCCTGTTGCAGCGCAAATCGAAAACCTACAAGGTGCAGGTGGATGGAACCCTGAAGCCGGGGGTGACGGCGAAGGACATCATTCTCTCTTTAATCGCGCGGATCGGCATTGGGGGCGGGACCGGCAGCGTGTTCGAGTATTGCGGCGCGGCGATTCGCGCCCTGTCGATGGAAGAGCGCATGACGGTTTGCAACATGTCGATCGAAGCCGGGGCGCGCGCGGGCATGATCGCGCCGGACGATACGACGTATCACTATATTTACGGACGGCATTTCGCTCCGCACGGCGCCGCTTGGGATGAGGCGATGGCGCGCTGGCGGCAGCTTCCGACGGATGAAGGCGCGCGCTTCGACAGAGGGATTACGCTCGACGCCGGCGCGCTGGAGCCGATGATTACGTTCGGCACGAATCCGGGCATGGGCATTCCGATTTCGGGCGCGGTGCCCGATCCGAGCGGCGTTTCCGATCCGCTGGAGCGCGATTCGCTCTCGAAGGCGCTGCGGTACATGGATCTCGAGCCGGGTAAACCGCTGGCCGGGCATGTGGTGAACGTGGTGTTCATCGGAAGCTGCACCAATTCGCGGATTTCGGACCTGCGCAGCGCGGCGTCGGTGTTCAAGGGCCGCAAGGTGCATCCCAACGTGCGCGTAATGGTGGTGCCGGGGTCGCAACAGATTAAGGCGCAGGCGCAGGCGGAGGGCTTGGACCAGATTTTCCGCGACGCGGGCGCGGATTGGCGCGAAGCGGGTTGTTCGATGTGCATCGCCATGAACGGCGACCAGCTCCAGCCGGGCGAATACAGCGTGTCAACCAGCAATCGCAATTTTGAAGGGCGGCAGGGCCAGGGCGGCCGCACGTTTTTGGCGAGTCCGCTGACGGCGGCCGCCAGCGCCGTGATGGGCGTCGTGACGGACGTGAGGACTTTACTGTAATGAACAAATTGACGCCTTTCGAAAGCCGGCTCGTGCTGCTGCCGGTCGATAATATCGACACCGACCAGATCATTCCGGCGCGGTTTCTGAAGACCATTTCGAAGGATGGCCTTGGAGACCAGCTTTTTTACGACTGGCGCTACGACGGACAGGGGAATCCCAAGCCCGATTTCGTTCTCAACCAGCCGGCGTCGAAACAGGCGCATGCGCTGGTGGCGGGCGATAACTTCGGCTGCGGCAGTTCGCGGGAACACGCTCCGTGGGCGCTGTTGCAGTATGGTTTTCGGGCCGTGATCAGCACGTCGTTCGCGGACATTTTCAAAAATAATTCGCTCAAGAACGGGCTGCTGCCGATTGTCGTGCCGCACGAAACCCATTCCTGGCTTTTCCGGAATGCGGATGCAACGGTGAAGGTGGACTTGGCATCGCAAACGCTGCTGTTGCCCACCGGCGAGGCGGTGCAGTTTCCGGTCGACGAATTCTCAAAACACTGCCTGCTCGAAGGCGTCGACGAACTGGGCTATATTCTCCAGCAGGAGAACGCGATTGCCCAATTCGAAGCGCGGCGGGTGGGTTCTATCGATACTTTGATATGAATCGCAACCTCTCGTCCCAACCGCCACGCGTAACCAGCTCCCCCCGTGCGCAAGGGCTCCCCCCGGTGATCGATGCTTCTCTCCGTCGTTTTTCTCTTACCCGATGAGGAGCTCGATCAGTTCCCGGGCGCCGATCACTGGGGTCTTCTTCCATCTTCCAGGAAAATGGCGTCGATTGCCGGTGACCAGATAATCAGCTTCAGCCGCTTCGGCGCATTCAAGGAAAATATTATCGTCGGGATCGCCGCATTCTTCGACGCGAATTGCCGGCGCAACCCAATGCCCCAGCTTCGAATGGATTGGAGCGCTCCTTCGACTACCTCCGGCGGTAGCTTGAAGCGCTGGCGGCGGATCACTTCATCGTATTCGCCAAAAATGTCCTCTGAAACGCAAAGCTGAACCCGACCGGAAAACGCAAGCGCCAGCACGGCGGCAGGAAGGCTTTCAGCTTGGAGTAGCGCGGAAACAAGGATGTTGGTGCCGATAACGACACGGGTCATCGCCCAGGCTTAGTTTTGGTTCCCCGGCCGCGCCTTTCGCGGCGGCTGGCGGTGATCTCGGCGTCAATTTCCTTCATAGTCAGCTTGTCCAGACCATGCCGCTTCGCGCTCGCCCATGATTTCTCAAGCCAGTCCGGCGCGGGGGCAAAGGTCTTGACGTAATCGCTCACGCTCAGAATCAGAACGGCGGGTTGTCCGTTCCGTTCTACCACAAAGCGGTCGTTGTTCTCAACGGCCCGATTCATGATTTGGCCGAGCTGCGTCCGGGCCGTAAGGGCAGAGATCTTTCGGATCATTGATTAATCAATTAATGATAGCGTGGTTCTTGGATCGGCGAAACCTGGTTCGCATGCGGCTACTCAGGGCGACAAGACAGGCCGCTGACGCTGCCCGGCTGTTCAAGGTCCACTCCGCAACGGTCTCGCGGCTACCGGCGCGACCGAGCTCCAGAGAGGTCAGGCGCGCAAATAGCGCGTGAGATTCCACGCCAGATAATTTGCAGTGTGACAGCTCCGCCCATCGCCTCCGCTCGAATGTTCTGGTTCGCGCGCGTTCAACTACAATCTATTGATGAAAGGAACATTCGGTGACAACCGCTGAACTACTCCTCCAGGATTTCGATTCCGAAATGTCGAATACGCGTCGCACTCTCGAAAGGGTTCCAGAGGACAAGCCCGGCTATAAACCACACGATAAATCAATGCCCCTGGGCAGGCTCGCCATGCACTGCGCTATCCTGCCGCTTTTCGGCGTCTATCTTATCGAAGACGAAGGCATGGACCTCGCCGCGCCCAAGCGGCCGCAAGCCGGTCTTGAGTTCACGTCGCGCGAGCAATGCCTGAAGCAGTTTGACCAGAACGCGGCCCAATGCCGCAGCGCCGTGGCCGCCGCCACCGACGAGCAATGGGCCGCACGCTGGCGCTTCAGCTTCGGTGAACAACTCATCTCAAACGACTCGCGCGCGGCGAGCTTCCGCCGAATGTTTTTCAACCATCTTATCCACCACGTTGCGCAGCTCGGCGTTTATCTGCGCCTGAACGGCATTCCGGTCCCCGCCCTCTACGGTCCTTCGGCGGACGAGCAGTGGTCGCCGAAGTGATCGCTCATGGGGCGGATGCGCGCACTGGCCGGCTAATGCGCGCCGGCTATGCCGCCGGCCGGATGTTCTGATTCACGCGGAAAAAGTTCCCGGGGTCGTACCTCGCTTTGATCGCAGCCAGCCGATCGTAATTGCCCCGGTAGGCCGCCCGAATCCGGTCCTCGCCTTCCTCCATCATGAAATTCATGTAAGCGCCGCCGGCGCCGAACGGATGCAGGGCATCGTAATAGCCGCGGGCCCAATCGGTAATTTTTCCGCGGTTCGCCGGATCGGGATCTACTCCCACAATCACCTCGCTCCAGACGGCATCGCGATAGCTGAACGCCGTTTCGGCTTCGCCGATGCGATTCACTTTTCCATTCACCGGATACAGGTGCACGGTCGACTGCCAGGTCGGCAGAAGCGCGCGCGTGTTCGAGATGCTTCTCAATCGCCGCATCATTGAGTTCCTTGAAGAAATCCGCCTTCCAATACCATTGCAGACCGGCGGGGTAAATGCCGTCGAACAGTCCCTGCAGCATGGGAAACGGCATCGGCGCGAAGAACTCGAAAACGGGCGGCCGGTAACCGCGAATCGGTTCCAGAATCGTATTCGCCTGCTCCATCGAACCCTGATAGCACCACACGATCGCGCACATCTTTCGAAAATGCAATTCCTCGGGGAAGTGCGGCCCGGGCGGCACGCTCATCATGGCGAAGAAGCCATTCATTTCCTCGGGCGCATGCGCGATGAACTCGCGGTACCACTTCATCACGTCCGCGGCATCTTCCATATTCCAGAGCATCGGGCCGGCGCAAACGGTATCGACCGGATGCGCCTCAAACAGAAACGAGGTCACGATGCCGAAATTTCCCCCTCCGCCGCGCACGGCCCAGAACAGGTCCGTATTCTCCTCGGCGTTCGCGACCACAAAGCTGCCGTCGGCGAGCACCATATCGACGGAGAGCAGGTTATCGATGGTCAGCCCGTACTTTCGGGACAGGTGTCCCATGCCTCCACCCAACGTCAGCCCGGCGACCCCGGTGCTGGAGACGATGCCCGACGGCACGGCCAGGCCAAATGCGTGCGTCGCGTGGTCGACGTCGCTCCACTTACAGCCGGCGCCCACCAGCGCCGTGCGCGCGGAGGGATCCACCCTGACATAGTTGATCGGCGCCAAGATCGATCACCATGCCGTCGTCGCAGACGCCCAGACCGGCCGCATTGTGGCCGCCGCCGCGGATCGAAACCTTCAAGGCATTGCTCTTCGCAAAACGCACCGCGGCCATCACATCGGCTACATCGGCGCACTTGGCGATCAGCTTCGGCTTGCGATCGATCATCCCGTTATAGACTTTTCTCGCCTGCTCGTACCCCGCATCTTCAGGCGCGAGCACTGCGCCGCGGAACTGGCCGCGAAATTCGGTAATAGCTTGCTGCAACGACATTGTGGTCCTCCTTTTGCCGGCGCTTCGATTCTATTTCCGCGCCGGATAGAGTCTACTTTGCCCGGCGCGGCGTTCTAAGAGCGTTCTATGGAAGAGTTTTCAGCCGTTCCGTCCGCAAAGAGCGACAATTTTCTCTCGAACGCCAGGGAGCCACACTGCCGCGCTGCCTCCAGACCTCGCCGGAAACTGGCGCGCGCCGGTTCCCATTTTTCTTCGGTGGCCAGCAAATCCCCTTGCACACGATGCAATTCCGCGACAGCCCATTGCTCGCCGTTCTTGCTCGCGAAGGCAAAGCCGGTCGAGAGACTCGCCAGCGCTTCGCCCACCAGGCCGGCGCGCCCGAACGTTTCCGCCAGCAAGGTGAAATAGTACGGCAGGCGGAGTTCAGCGCCCAAGCGGCGCATCCCCTCCAGCCCGTCGCGAAGTTGTGCCAGGCCGGCGGTAACATCGCCTTCCGCGGCCTCCGCCCAGCCTGTAAGGACATTCGCCATCGCGAGGTAATACGCGAACCCATGCCGGCTGCACAGTTCCACGGCTTCCCGCCCGAGTTCGAGGGCCGCGCGGCTCTCGCCCCGGAAGACGTGCAGCATCGCGGCATAATCGAGCGCGATCGCCTCGCTGAAAGGATCGCCGCATACGCCTCGCCGCCGCTATCGCCTCCGCGGCGTGACTATCCGCGTGATTCCCGTCTCCGCGGTGCCACGCCAGATGAGCGAGGTAGGAGCGGCAAAAGACGCCGATGTCCGGCCCAGCAAACAGCGCCAGCGCCGATTCGGCGGGGCCGCTGTGCGCGCGGATGGCCGCCGTCATATGGTCGCAGCGACAATTCCAGTTGGCCCAAATGAAAGAGGCTGCATCCCAGCATGAAGTTCCCCGCCTAGCATCAGCCCCGGGGTCGGCTCCCCTTCCGCCGCTCTCAGAAATTCGAGGCTGAACTGCCGCGCCTTCTCCAAATCGCCCCGTACCGCGTGAAAGACCCAGACGCCGCTGAGAATCACGAAAATATTGCGGTCGTCGAGCCGTCTCGAAAGATCCAGCGCCCGCTCGTACGTCTCGCCCACTTCCGCCGCGGAGTAGCCTTCCGTCGTCACCAACGCCGGGCCCAGCGAGAGCAGCAAATCCAGCTCCTGTTTCAATCTCCGATCCGATTCGGAGAAACCCCGGCACAGCGCCAGGGCGCGCCTCAGCAAGTCCGCCGCTTCCGTGTCGCGCATACCGCTGCCGCGCATAGGCAGCCGCCCGCCCATAATGCTCGATTGCCTCTTCCGGCCATTCCGGCCTGTTCGAAATGCGAGGCAATCTGCCCGTCCCAGCTTTCGATATCGGCCTCATACACCTCAGCCAGCGCCCGCGCCACGCGCCGATGCCAATAGCGCCGACGCACCAGGCTGAGTTCCGAACACGCCACTTCGCGCAGGCGGTCGTGCGTGAAATCGTACTCCGACGCTCCGCGGCTTTCAACAATACGCCGGCGCCAGAGTTCCTCGAGCGCCTGGGAAACACTGCCTTCGTCCCAATCGGTAGCTTTCTCGATCAACTCGCAGGAAAAGGGCCTGCCCACCACGCTCGCCAGGCCGGCCAGCTCGTAGGAAGCCGGCGTAAGCTGCGCCAGGCGCGCCGCGATTACGGCATGCACCCGCGTGCTTTGCAATCCGGCCCGGACGCTCTCCACCACAAAGAGCGGATTGCCCCGAGTGGCCCGGAAGATCTCGCCGAGGTTTCCGCTTTCGAGTGGTTTCGCCGATTCCTGGCGCGCCAATTCGGCCGTCTGTTCGGCATCCAAAGGCTGCAGCGGAATTTCCAGAACCATCCCCGATTGCCGCAGCCCCGCCAGGAAGCGGGTGAAGGGATGTTCGCGGCCCGTCTCTTCGGCGCGCACCGTACCAAGCAGCAGGATGCCGGCCGCGGCGGAAGAGGTCAACAGAGCGTTGAGCCACTCAAACGAATCGGAATCGCACCATTGCATGTCGTCGAGATACAGCAGCATCGGCTTGCGGGTCTTTCCGAAAGCGGCGCTCAGCGCTTCGTAGAAACGAAGGCGTTGCCAGCTTTCGGCCAGCGCATTGGATTGTCCCGGACGGGAGAGTTCGAGTTCCGGAAAGCGATCGCAAATTTCCGGCGCCAGCCGCGCCAGTTCCGCCAGCCGCTGTGGCCCGAGGCTCGGTCCAGCCGGCGCGAACCGCATCGCAACGCAGCCACTCCGCCACGGGCGCGTACGCCACTTGCCCCTGTCCGGCGTAACAGCGGCCGCGCGCGGCCGCATGCCCCTGACGAAGGCACGATTCATACAGTTCGTCCGCAAGCCTTGTCTTGCCGATCCCGGGTTCACCCGAGATCACGGCTACTTGCGGACCGGCCTCCACCGCTGCTTGCCAAGCCGACGCCAGCCGCTCCCATTCGATCGCGCGGCCAACCAGCGCGTGCGCCTTCCGCTGTCGCGGGACCGGCTTGACGCGCGGAAGACGTGGGTGACCCGGATATCGGCTCGCCGGACGCTCCAGGCTGCGCTTTCAGAATTCGCTCAAACAGTTCCAGCGTGGCCGGGCCCGGCTCTACGCCCATTTCACGCCGCAGCGCGCGCATGCATTGGTGATAAGCGCGCAGCGCGCTGGAGCGGTCGTTATTGGCCGCATGCAGCCGGATCAGCAGTCGATGGTAGGGCTCGCACAGCGGATCCATTGCGACAAGGCGCTCGGCGCATGGGATTGCCGCCGCGTATTCCTTGCGCTCTTCGAAGAGCGCCGCGAGACGGCGCAACACCTCGGAGATCCGCCCGCGGTAATCTTCGCGCACCGGCGTGAGCCAGTCGTCGTAGAGCGCGGGCAGGAGGTCGTCTTCATAAAGTTGCGCCGCGGTCGTGAGCGATTGTATCTCCCGCGCAGGATCGTTCGCGGTTCGCGCGGCCGCGGCTTCCGCAATTGCCGCCTGGAAATCGACGACATCGATGGCGCAGGAAGCATCGTGGCGCCACTGCACCGTGAAATGATCGCTTGTAAGCGAGGTGCATTCGGCCGGCAATGCTCGCTTTAGATTATGGAGAAGCTGTCGCAGATTGGTGCGCGCCTGCGATTCCCGCGATGCCGGCCACAGCACGAACGCCAGCCGCTCGCGCGGCTGCGGCGCATCGCCATGCAGGATCAAATATGCAATCAGGGACCGCAGGCGGTTGGTGTTGACGGACGTGACGGGGCTTCCCGCGAAGGTAATGCGAAAGTTGCCGAACAAGCCGACCCGCATGAATGCCTGCTTGGGTAGTTTACGACGTCCCGGAGTCAAACGGCCAACTGCGCCGGTGAAGCCAGCTTGTTATCCGAAAAGGCTGGGGATCAATGGCCGGCGGCGAAGCGCTTGTGAGGCGGAGTCGCCAATGCGTTAACTCGAAGGACCGGCCGGGATTGCCTGAGAAGTCCTTCCATTGTAGATTACCGAGGTGCTATTGTAGATAACCGAGGTGACGAGTGAGCAGACCAAGCGATATGATACAGGGCACCCTGGATCTTCTGATCCTGAAAACGATTTCCATGGAGCCGAGGCATGGCTGGGCCATTGCGAAGCGCATAGAGCAGGTCAGCGAAGACGTGCTGCAGGTTTCTCAGGGATCGTTATATCCGGCCCTGCACCGCTTGGAACAGCAAGGTTGGATTGAATCGGAATGGGGGCCGAACGAGACCGGCCGTGAAGCTAAGTTTTATTCGCTCACTCGCGCCGGCAAGCGGCAGTTGCAGAAGGAGCAGGCGCAGTGGGAACGCCTCTCGCGCGCCATCGGGCTGGTCCTTGGTTTTTCGTGAAAGGAGCCGATCCATGAGCCGTTATCTTTCGATCCTCGCTCTTCGCATACGCTCCCTGTTCCGCAAGCGAACGGTTGAGCGGGAACTGGAAAAGGAACTACAGTTACATCTCGATGAATTGACCGCTGAATATCGTGCCCAGGGTTTGAGTCCCGAAGACGCGGTACACGCGGCGAAGCGAACGATGGGCGGCGTCGCGCAGGTCGCGGAACAATGCCGCGACCAACGTAGAACGGCGTTCCGGGATAGGGCTGTTCAGGACCTGAAGCATTCGATACGGGCCTTGCGTGGAAACCCAATATTCACGTTCATCGGCATATCGTCGCTGGCTCTGGGCATCGGAGCCAATACGCTGATGTTCAGCGTCGTTCAGTCAATCCTGTTGCGGCCGTTACCCTATAACAAGCCTGCGCAGCTTTTTTGGATCAGCCAGACGTCGGCGCGTATGCCCATGGGCATTATCTTGCCTCCGGAATTCGCGAACTGGCGGCAAGACAGCCATGCGTTTTCCGAGTTCGGCGCCTGGAACGACGCGCAATTCACTCTCACCGGAACTCAGGAACCGAGGCACATAACGGCTGTGACGGTGAACGCCGGATTTTTTCGAACACTGGGAATCACGCCGGCGTTGGGGCGCGCATTCACGGCTTCCGAGGATGGGCCGAACCCGGAACGCCTCGCGATCTTGTCCGACGCTCTTTGGAGATCGCAGTTCTCGGCGGACAGGAGAATCCTGGGCCGCACTATTGTGCTCAATAGCCTCGGCTATGCGGTTATCGGGGTGCTGCCGCCTGAATTTCGCTTCCCGGACGAGAGTCAACCGGAGTTGTATCTGCCCGGAGGGTTCTCGGGCGCCGCGGAATGGAACGCGCCCAGAATGGCACTGCTTCGCGTCGTGGGGCGAATTCGGGCAGGCGTAACAGCGGCGCAAGCCAGGCAAGAGTTGAAAGCAATCGACGACCGGCACAGCGCGGAGGTTCCAACGGCGTATCGCCGAAACCTTCAGGATTGCGTCCTCGAGATCATGCCGCTCCAGGGGAAGTTGGTTGGCGATCTTCGCCCGGCGTTGCTTATCCTTTGGGGCGCGGTCTGCCTGCTGCTTCTCCTCACCTGCAGTAATCTCGCCGCGTTGCAATTAGCGCGATCGTTTGCGCGCTCCGGCGAGTTTGCCATACGCCTGGCACTGGGGTGCGACCGCAAGCGCCTGGCGCAATTGCTGTTGACGGAGAATCTGCTGTTGGCCGGAATGGGGGCGTCCCTCGGTGTTGCCGGAGCATATGCCCTGTTGCCGGCCGTCCGCACTCTGAACGCTCTGCATCTCGCTTCGCCGGCGGATTTGTCGATCGATCCTGTCGTGTTGTTGGCTGCTCTGGGCCTGACAGTCGGCTCGGCGTTCCTCTTCGGCCTCGGCCCGGCGGTCGCGGCCTCGATGCTTACTCCGAATGACGCAATGAAATCCGGCGCTAAGTCGATTGCCGGAGGATCGTGGGGCGATCAAGCGCGTTCCGCGCTCGTATCGGCGCAGATTGCCCTCGCGCTGACTCTTGTTCTTGCCGCCGGACTGCTTCTGAAAAGCGCGGCGAACATTTTGAGCAATCCGTTGGGCATGCAGCCTGCGAACCTGCTGACTGCAACCTTCCGGGTTGACCCGCGGCGCTATCCAAACGACGAAAGGATGGCGGCTTTGGGAGAACAGATCGTGGAGAAAATCGGGCACATACCGGGAGTGGCCTCAGCCGCTTTGACCAACGCGCTTCCGTTCGGCGGCTACTCGTTATCAGGCGCCGTGGTTTTCGAGGGAAGACCCACGCCACCCCCGGGAGCGAGGCCCTTTGCGCCCATTGTTGCGATCACCCCAGATTACCTTCGCACGCTGCACGCTGCGATATTGGCGGGCCGTGGAATTGAACGGGTGGATCGTCGCGGCTCCGCCCGCGTTGCCGTTGTGAATCACAGCTTCGCCCTGCACTTCTTTCCGCATTCCGATCCCATCGGGCGGCGCTTCCGATTGGGAGCGGATGGAGCGCCCTGGACGGAAATCGTGGGCATTGTCGCCGACGTGAGACACCGCGGCCAGGATGTCGACCCGGAACCGGAAATCTTTGTGCCGTTTGCGCAAGCTCCCGGCAACTCTCTGGGTCTGGCCGTCCGATCGACATTGCCTTTGGAGGCTTTGGCTCCCGCAATCCGCAGCCGGTTCAGAACTATAGACCCGAACATGCCGGTTTTCAACATCGTCACCATGGAACACCGGATTTCCAGTACGTTGGAACGGCGGCGCATCGAGCTACTCGTGATAGGATGCTTTTCTCTGCTGGCCTTCTTTCTCGCGGTTACCGGTGTTTACGGCGTGGTCAATTACGCGGTCACTAAGCGGACCCGCGAGTTTGGCGTCAAACTGGCGCTGGGAGCTAAGCCATCTCAGATCGCAGCCGACGTGGTGAAAAGAGGTTTTTTCCTAGCTGCCGGCGGCATTTTGCCAGGGTTGGCGCTCAGCTATCTCGCGGCTCGCTACCTGTCGAGCCTGCTCTACAAAGTAAAGCCGGAGGACCTGCAATCCTACATGGGGGCTGCCCTTCTCTTGCTGGCCGCCATCACTGCCGCCTGCGTCATTCCGGCTCGCCGGGCGTCGCGCACGGATCCGGTACGCGCTCTGAGATGGGAGTGATCTTAGAGGCAAAAGGCTCAACCGGGTCTTTCTAAGCGCCCGAGTAAATGTATGGGGCGGAGCGCTCGATTCGATATTATGCGTCTGCTCTTCTCCGCCGCGCCGTCGTGCGTCGCGCTGTTTCTGTGCGCCATTGCCGCGGCTGCCCAGCCCCTTCCTTTGAAGTTGTTTCAGGCGCTCCAAAGGCGCTTTATCGGACCGCATCGCGGACGGCGCGTCATCGCAGTCCCGGCGTCGCCGTCGACGAGCGCACATGCTCCTTCGGCAAGGCGAATTTTCTAATATAGTTCGCGCAGTTCAATTACAATCTCTTGATGAATGGAACATCCGATGACAACCGCTGAAGCCGCGGGCGCGACAATGCGTCAAATCAACCGGGTCTGGCTGGGTGGCCAGGTCGAAAGTCTTGCGCCGATGGCGCACGCGGAGATTGTCCGACTTCGTCGGGCGGATAGGGGGACGGGAAGAATTTCTTGCCGGACTCCGCGATTTCCGCCAGAACGCGAGAATTCATGAGTTCCGCGACCATGGCCATTGAGTCGATGGCCGGCGATACGGCCGTCTGGCGGACAATGCTCCACATGGAGAAGAAAGCCGCTGAACCTTCGGCTAACAACGGGAAGCGCCGTTTCCGAAGTTGCCGGCTTCCGGATTGCGCGCCGCTCGGGAGCTAATCACGGCCACTTCACCGTGAGGGCGTAAATCTCCCGCGTGCCGATTTCGCGCGTGAATACCGCCGAGCCGTCAGGAGCAACACTGATTTCGGTATTTCCCCCCGGTCCGGTGCCGCGATGCAGGTCTTTCAGGCTGGCGATGGTCTCGATTTTGCGATCGGCCAGGCGCACCCGGAAAAGCATGGGGTCGGCGCCGCCGGTGATGTAGTCCACAGACTTGTAATCCGGCGTGTGGACCCAATTGACGAGGTAGCGGGGCGCCGTGAACGAAACCAGTTCGGACCATCGCTGCGCCCTGACATCAAAAACCATCAGTTTCGTGAAATCGAACCTACCCGCTACCAGGCGATCGCCGCCCAGCCACTGCGGATTGAACAGGCCCGCCGATCCGGGGACCAGGGAACTCCTGCCGGTACGGAGATCGATCAAGTGGATGGCGCCGCGATCCGAGAACACCAGGAGGTTTCCGTCCGGGGACCAGTGCGGCCAGTGCCCGTTCTTCTCCACGATGGCCGGGGGCGATCCTCCATCCATAGAGATCAGGCAAATCGCGCCGGCGGAGTTCGCATAGGCGACCTGCTTCCCATCGGGGGAAATGGAGGGAGCAAAGACCTGCCCGGGCGGAAACGTGAGTTGCAACGGATCGGTTCCGTCGCCGCGGCTGCGCCACAGCGTGTGATCGGGGTAGGCGGTGTAGGCGACCCACTTGCCATCAGTGGACCAGGAGGGATCGAAAGCGTGGACGCCGGGGAGCAGAGGGAGGAACTGCCTGGAATTTGCGTCATAACGGACCAGTTCTCCCCGCGCCATCATGCCGACCGTAAAAATCTGCTTCCCATCGCGGCTGGAAACGGCCGCTCGATAGGACAGCGGCCCATTGGTGAGCTGGACCGGCGCCGGCGAGCGGCGCACGAACCCGGATTGCATCGCCAAGGCCCAGAGGTCGATGCGCCCTTCATGTCTGTTTTCGTAAATAACGTAGCGGCCATCGGGCGTCCATCGAGCGCAGCAGAGGCTTCCGGCAGCGCCGCTCCTCAAAAGGACATGGAGACCGGAGCCGTCGGTCTTGGCCTCGTCGATCGAGATCGGGCGATGGGCGGGCGACCAAAGTGTGAAGACGAACCGCGCTCCGTCCGGTGAGACGCCCGGTTCCACCGGGATGCCATCGACAGTGAGCAGTTTGCGCGGCTGGGAGCCGTCCTTCGCGGCTACATCGATATCGCTTCGCAGGCAGTAGAGAATGCGCCCATCGGGGAATAAGTCGGAATCCTGCGAAACGATGGATCCGAGGCGGCGCGGTTCTCCACTGGGCAGCGGGACGGCGAAGGCAGGAAGCGCGAACGCGTCGCCCTCCGCGCCGAGCAGATACGACCCGTCCTGGCTCAATGCGGTGAACTGGAAATTGGCTAATCGCGTGGGGATGATGGCGGTGGGGCCACCGGTGGAGGCGACCTGCATGATTCTGTAACTCCCCGGCGTGCCTTCGCCGAAGTAAATGCGCGAGCCATCAGTCACCAGTCTGCTTGATTGCGCTTTGACCTCGCCGTCGTTGGTGAGCTGGGTTGCGGCTTCGACGACCGGGACCGCGGGCGGTTGCCTCCACCACGTAATGAGAGCTGCCGCTAGTAACGCTGCGGCCGCGGCCGCTCCGATCCGGATCCATCTCTTGCCCGAAACCGCTTCGCGAACGGCAGGCGCCGCCGCGCTGCCCGAATCGGAGAGAGTTTCCAATGCGAATCCCAGGTCGGAAGCATGTTGAAAACGCCGCTCCGGTTTCTTCTCCAGACAACGGCTCACAATCCTCTGCAGCGCTGGAGGAAAACTCTGCAGGCTGTGCGAAAGCGGTGGTGGATCTTCGTTCAGAATCGCGCTCATGGTTTCGGCCGAGGTGGCCTTGTGGAAGGCGCGTCTTCCCGTGAGCATCTCGTATAGAATCACGCCAAAAGCAAAGATGTCGCTGCGGGCGTCGGCGGCCTCTACCCGAACCTGCTCCGGCGCCATATAGCCCACCGTGCCTAACACATGTCCGGGATCGGTCTGCTGACGTATTGTGGCGGTCGTGCCGTCGGCGCTTGCGGCTTGCGCCTGCGTGAGTTTGGCCAATCCGAAGTCCAGGATTTTGAGGCGCCCGTCCTTCGTGATGAACAGATTTTCCGGTTTGAGATCGCGATGAACAATTCCGGCGTCGTGAGCGGCGGCCAAGCCACGCGCAATATCGACGCCGAAATCGACAATCTCCCGCGGACGCAGGGGGCCATGGCGGAGGCGCTCCCGCAGGGTTTCGCCCTGCAGCAACTCGGTGACGATATACGGCGATGCGTCGTGCTGGCCGACGTAGAAAATCGAAACGATATTGGGATGGTTGAGAGCGGCGGTGGCCTGCGCCTCCAGTTCGAAGCGGTGGAGACGTCCAGGGTCCCGCGACCAGTAGTCGGGGAGAACCTTGATGGCCACGTCGCGTTTGAGCGAGGTGTCGCGTGCGCGGTAAACTTCTCCCATTCCGCCGGCGCCCAACGGCGCGATAATCTCGTAGGAATCCAATCGGGAGCCGGCGGCCAACAGCATAAGCGGGGTTTGTGTTATACCCCAGGTCACGATTATATTAGTAAACGCTTTACGGGGCGGAGCCTCGCGTTAGATATGATGCGTTCATGCTCCTCTCCGCCACGCAATCGCGCGTAGCGCTGTTTCTATGCGCTGCGGCCGCGGCTGCGGCCCAGCCCCTTCCTTCGAATTTGTTTCAAGCGCTCGAATGGCGCTTTATCGGACCCTATCGCGGAGGGCGCGTCATCGCCGTGACCGGCGTTGCGGGCGACGGGCGCACCTTTTACTTCGGCGCGGTCGGCGGCGGGCTATGGAAAACGACCGACGGCGGCACCGTCTGGGAGCCCATCTTCGACAGCCAGCCCGTCGCTTCTATCGGAGCCGTCGAGGTCGCTCCTTCGAATCCCAACATCGTCTATGCCGGCACGGGCGAGACCGATATGCGCTCCGACATCTCCTTCGGCAACGGCGTTTACAAATCCACCGATGCCGGCAAGACATGGAACAACGCGGGCCTGCGCGATTCGCAACAGATCGGCCGCATCGTGATCGATCCCCGCAACCCCGATATCGTATTCGTCGCCGCGCTGGGCCACGCCTACGCGCCCAATCCCGAGCGCGGCGTCTATCGCTCAACCGATGGCGGCGCGACCTGGTCGCACGTCCTCGACAAAGGCCCCGAGATCGGCGCCATCGATCTCGCCATGGAACCCGAAAATTCGCGAGTGCTCTATGCCACGATGTGGAACGCGCGCCGCCCGCCGTGGAGCCAGTATGGACCGATAGAAGGTCCCGGCAGCGGTCTTTATAAATCGACCGATGGGGGCGACACGTGGTCTCCCGTGACCGGCAACGGCCTGCCCACGGGCGATTGGGGCCACGCCGGAATCGCGGTCGCGCGCGGAACGGATGGGCGCCGCGTCTACGCGCTGATCGATGCCAAGAGCGCCTCCGGTCTGTACCGCTCCGACGATTCCGGGAGCACGTGGTCGCGCGTTTCGAACGATCCGCGCATCACCAGCCGCGGATGGTACTTCGGACAGATCGCCATCGACCCGCACGACCCTGACGTCGTCTACCTGCCCAATGTCGCCACCTACCGCTCGATGGACGGCGGCAAGACTTTCGAGGTGCTCAAAGGCGCGCCCGGCGGCGACGATTATCACGCCCTCTGGATCGATCCCACCAATCCCGCGCGCATCATCCTCGGCAGCGATCAGGGGACGAATATCAGCATCGACCGCGGCAAAACATGGAGTCCCTGGTATAACCAGCCGACCGCCCAGATGTATCACGTCATCACCGACAACCAATTCCCGTACTGGGTTTATGGGTCGCAGCAGGATAGCGGCACGGTGGCGCTGCCTAGCCGGACAAATCACGGCCAGATCAACGAATACGACCGCCGCTGGGTCGGCGGCGCCGAGAGCGGCTACATCGCGCCCGACCCCAAAGATCCCAATATCGTTTACGTCGGCGATACCAACGGCTCGCTGGCGCGCTGGGACAAGCGCACCGCGCAAAGTCAGAACATCACGCCGTGGCCGCTGCCCGCCTTCGGCACGGACATCGCTAAACGCAAATATCGCTTCCCGTGGACGGCGCCGCTGATTTTCTCGCAGGCCGGACCGCCCACTCTGTACTACGGCGCTCAGGTGCTGCTGAAGACCATTGATGGCGGCCTTCACTGGAACGAAATCAGCGGCGACCTGACCGGCGCTGAAAAAGGCGCGGCAACGGACGGAGCGGTAACCAACGCTAATGCCAAAGCGCGCGGTTACGGAGTCATTTATTCCATCGCGCCCTCGCCCTTGAATCCCGCCTTGATCTGGACCGGCAGCGATTCCGGCATGATCTATCTGACGCGCACCGGTGGCAAGACTTGGACCAACGTCACCCCGAAGGGCCTCTCCGATTGGAGCAAGATCGCGCAGCTCGAGGCATCGCATTTCGATCCCGCCGTGGCCTACGCGGCCGTCGACCGCCATCGTCTTGACGATTACGCGCCGCACATCCTGCGCACCCGCGACTACGGCAAGACCTGGACGGAGTTGGACAACGGCATTGCGGCGCCCGCATTCGTGAACGCCGTCCGCGAGGACCCCGCTCGCAAGGGTCTGCTTTACGCCGCAACGGAAACCGGCGTATATGTTTCTTTCGACGATGGCGGCAATTGGCAGCCGCTCGGCCATCTTCCCGTCGTTTCCGTGCGCGACCTGGTGGTCCACGGCGACGATCTCGTAATCGCCACGCACGGACGCGGTTTCTACATTCTCGACGACATCACGCCGCTGCGGCAGGCCGACGCCAATCTCGCGGCGAACGGCGCCGTTCTGTTCAAGCCCGCAACCGCCCTTCGCATCGTCAGCGCCGGTTTCCAAGGCACTCCCGTTTCCTTTCGAGGTTCCGCGCGCAGCGAATCCGCCTATCGGCGCGGTCATAGATTACTATCTGCCGTCCGCCGCCACGGACGAAGTCAAACTCGAAATTCTCGACGCCAAAGGCCAGCTCGTACGCCGCTATTCAACGAATGACACTCTTCGCCTCCCCCGCCTCGATCGTATCGCCATCGCCCGGGCCTGGATTCCCAGGCCTCCGCATCTGACCCGCAACGCCGGCCTGAACCGCTTCGTCTGGGATCTCCGCTACACGCCGCCCGAAACCATCGGCCGCCGACGCGGTGGAGGAGACGAAGAGGAGGGCGAAGCTACCGGTCCCATGGCCCTCCCCGGCAGCTACCAGGTTCGCCTCACCGCCGCCGGCCGCACTCTCACGCAGCCGCTGAGCATCACGATGGACCCGCGATCGGACGCCACGCCCGCCGCCCTCGCCGCGCAATTCGATTTGGGCATGAAAGCCTCGCGCGGGATGCAGCGCTCCGTCGAAATGGCGCGCCAGACGCAGGCGGGGCGATCGAGGACCGCTCTCTCGGATGTGAACCGCCGCTTGGCCGTAGTCTTGTCGGTGGTGAACAGCGCCGACCGCCGCCCTCCCGCTCAGGCCTATGAGATTTATGACCAGGCCCTCCGCGATTTGAACGCCGGGAACTCGCAGCGCTAAATCGTTGTCTAATCCCAACGGAGGCGTTATGCGTTATTCCGCTCTCGTCCTGATCGCTCTTGCCAGCCGCTTTTGCCCAGGAACCCGAGGCCAACTCCGCCTTGAATCAAGGCGTCCAGGCGTATCGCAGCGCCCGTTACGACGAAGCCGCCGCCGACTTTCAGAAAGCGGTCGATCTCGACCCCTATAACGTGACCGCCAGGCTCTATCTGGCGACAGTCTACATGACGCGCTACGTCCCCGGTTCGGACGATCCCGAGAATATCGCCCGCGGCGAGCGCGCCAAGGCTGAGTTCGAGAGCGTTTTGCAAGTCGATCCCTCGAGTGTTGTGGCTCTTGAATCGCTAGCATCACTGAGCTATCGGCGGCGTAAGCTCGACGAAGCGCGCGACTGGTATCAGAGAGTTCTACAAGTCTCGCCGCGCAACAGGGAGGCCTATTACTCGCTCGGAGTCATCGATTGGATGAAATTCTATCCCAACCTCATGGCGGCGAGAAAGCAGCTCGGCATGAGACCGGAAGATCCCGGTCCCTTGCCGGACCCGCTCGTCAGGCAAGACCTGAACGCGAAGTATGGCGCCATTATCGCGGATGGAATCGCGAACCTCGAAAAAGCGCTCGACATAGACCCACAATATGGCGATGCCATGGCCTACCTGAACCTGCTCATCCGCGAGCGCGCCGATCTGCGCGATACGGCCGACGATTACAAACAAGACATCGCCGCAGCCGATCAATGGGTCCAGAAAGCGCTCGAAACCAAGAGAACAAACGCGCAGGGCGGAGGCATAGTCAGCGGCATATTCGCGCCCGGGCCGCAAATAGCGCCGCCGCCACCCCCCCACCCCCGCCGTCCGGATCGACACCGCAACGTATCCGCTTCAGCGGCCATGTCGCCGCAGCGAGCCTGGTCCGCAAAGTCGATCCAATCTACCCCCCGCTCGCCCAGCAGGCCCGAGTGGAAGGCACGGTCCGATTCACGGCCATTATCGGCATAGATGGAATCGTCCGCAATCTGCAGCTCATCGCCGGTCACCCGCTCCTGATCGCCGCCGCTCAGGAAGCCGTGAAGCAATGGATCTACAAGCCCACCCTGCTGAACGGCGCCCCGGTTGAAGTCGTCACCGAAGTCGACGTGCTCTTCACGCTCCCTCCGGGGCAATAGGCCAGCTCGCCGCCAGCCGCTCCCGCTCGGCGTTAAACTCGCACCCCGCCAACGCGATAATCGAAAGCAGATACATCCACACCAGCAACACGATCACCGCCGCGATGCTTCCGTACATCACGTTGTAATTCGCCAGGTAGCGAACGTACCAACCGAACACGGTGGTGGCCGCCGCCCACAGCGCGGTCGCCAGAAAGGCCCCCGGCCACACGCGCCGCAGCTTCATCGGGCGGTTCGGTCCGAAATAATAAACGAACCCCGTCACCAGCACCACGCAGCCTACCCCGATGACGTAGCGCGCGACGACGCTCGCCACCTCCGCCCAACCCCGCAACTGCCCGCCGTGGACCCCGATGCCCGCCGCGCTGAACCACCGCGTCTCCAGCCGCGCTCCGAATGCAATCAGAAACGACGCCGCCACTGCCGGAATCGCGCCGATCAAAACCAGCCAAACAGCCATGCCGCGCTGTTTTACAAACGGACGTCCGCCGGGCAGCCGATACGCCGCCTGAAACCCCTCCATAAGGCTCATCATCGCGCCCGAGGCCGCCCATAACGACACCAAACTCGCCACTACTACCAGCCACACCGGCCGCTGCCCGCGCACCACGAACTGGTAGCGGATCAATTCTTCCGAGCCCGGCGGCGCCACCTGGAACAGGAATCGCGCCAGCATCCGCGACACCCCCTGGGCGTTGGCGCGCAGCAAAATCGCCGCAAGCGACGTGAGCACCGGAAATAGCGACAGCAGCCCCGAGTACGCGATGCCCTTAGCGATTCCAAAGCAATTATCTTCGTAAGCGGCAATGAAGGTTTGCCGCAGCAATCCCCACAGCCGCTCCCACGCGCGCGCCTCGACGATGAAAACTCGCGGCGATTCGCTCGACATTGCCGCTTCGCTCAACCCGCGGCTTTCGATTCCAACTCCGCCCAGCGCCGGTACAGCCGATCGACAGTCTCTTGAGCCGCAAGCACCTCGTCGTAGCGCGCCTGCACGATAGCGGCATCCCAGCTCCCTTCGCGCTGCTCGATCGCGTCCTGGGCTTGGCGCAAGCGCTGCTCCGCGCTCGCAATGCGCGCTTCCATCTCGTCATACTCGCGGCTCTCGAGATAAGAAAGTTTGCGGCCCTTCCCCGCCTCGCGGCTTCCGCCGTTCGCAGGCTTTTCCCGTTTCCCTATCTGCCGGGCCTTGCCGGCCTGCTCCCGGCTTTTTCTCCAGGATTCCCACTGCTCGCAATCGGCAAACGCCTCCGCCCCGCCGCGCCCGTCGAGTCCCACGATCACGGTCGATACGCGGTCCAGCATGTAACGATCGTGCGTCACCAACACCATCGCGCCCGGAAAATCGAGCAGGCTATCCTCCAGTATTTCAAGCGTCGGAATATCGAGGTCGTTGGTAGGCTCATCCAGCAGCAGCACGTCCGCCGCGCGCAGCATCAGGCGGGCGATTAAAACCCGCGCCTGCTCCCCGCCGGAAAGCCGCCCCACCGGCAATTCAAGCTGTTCCGCCTTGAATTGAAATCGCGCCGCCCAACCGGCCACGTGGATCGGCCGCCCGCGATAGATGACGGAATCGCCCTCCGGCGCCAGCGCCCTGCGCAAGGAGATCGCGGGATCGAGCTGCTCCCTGCTTTGATCGAAATACAGCGCCTTCAGGCCCTCCGCCCTTCGAACCTCGCCTCTGTCCGGATCCATTTCGCCGGCCAGAATTCGCAACAGCGTCGTCTTGCCGCTTCCGTTCGGACCCAGCAATCCCAGCCGCGCCCCCGGCCCCAGTACGAACGACAGATTCCGGAACAACTCCCGGCCGCCGATCGTTTTGCCGATGCGATCCGCCTCCAGCAGCCGCTTGGTCTGACGCCCGGCGCCGGTGAAATCGATCCCGGCCGATCGCGACGCCATACGGGACGAAACATCGCTCAGCTCCGCCATCAGCTCGTGCGCCGCATCGATCCGCGCCTTCGATTTTGTGGTCCGCGCCTTGGCGCCGCGCCGCAGCCATTCGATCTCGCGCCGCACCTTGTTCTCGAGCGCTTCCTGGTGCTTCGCCTGCGCGTGCAAAAACTGCTCTTTCTTCTCGAGAAACGCGCTGTAGTTTCCGTCCACGCGGTACAAGCCTTCCGGATACACGCGATTAATTTCCATCGTCGACGTTGCCGTGTTCTCCAGAAAATAGCGGTCGTGGCTCACCGCCAGCGAGGCGAAGGGCGCGGCCTTCAGCAGCCGCTCCAGCCACAGAATACCCTCCAGATCGAGGTGGTTCGTCGGCTCATCGAGAAGCAGCAGTTCCGGTTCTTTCAGCAGCTCCCGCGCCAATGCCAACCGCTTGCGCCAACCGCCCGATAAGGTCCCGGTCTTAACGCTCGCGTCCGCGAATCCCGCACGCCCCAGCACCGCGTTGGTGCGCGCCGCCCGCTCCGTTTCCGTCAGCGCTTCAACAAGAGGAGCTTCATCCATCGCCTGCTGAATCGATTTCGCGTGATCGAACGAATCCTCCTGCGCCACATAGCCGAGGCGCAGCAATTTGCGCGGCGCCATGATCCCCTCGTCCGGCGCGATCCGCCCCGCCAGGATCTCGAGCAGCGTCGATTTGCCCGCGCCGTTCGGCCCGATCAGGCCGATGCGGTCGCCTTCCTCGATCGTCAGCGAAATCCCGTCGAACAGGTTGCGCGAGCCGAAGGTCTTCGAAATGTTTTGGCAGCTCAGCAGCAGCGTCACGCACAATTGTAGCCGCAACATCAACCCTCGCGACGTGTTTAGGCGTATTCGGGGTCTGACACAACTTCATGCGCTTTCTCTTGCTCACGGCCCTCGCTTTGTGCCCGCTCTTGAACGCCGCCGAGGATTGGGGGGCGCTGCAATATCTGATTGGATCGTGGACCGGCGAAGGCGCGGGCGACCCCGGCAACGGCGCCGGAACGTTCTCCTTCCAGCCCGATCTTCAGGGCGAGATTCTCGTACGCAAAAGCCACGCCGAATATCCCGTCTCGAAAGACCGCAAACCCGCCGTCCACGACGACCTCATGGTCGTCTACCGCGAGCTCTCCGAGCGCGCTGAAGGCGCCTTGCGCGCCATTTACTTCGATAACGAAGGCCACGTGATTCGCTACGCGATCACCATGTTCGGCGACAAGATCGTGTTCGCCGCTAACCCCGAAAGCGGTGGCCCACGGTACCGCCTCACTTATACGCACATCAGCCCGGATGCGCTCAGACTGAAGTTTGAAATCGCATCGCCCGGCAAAGGGTTCACCACTTATCTCGACGGCTCCGCCAAACGCCTCCCCGCCCCGCGCTAATCTGCCGGCGTGAAGGCTGAGATAATGAGCGCATGGAACACTTGGTCGAGTCCGATCGGCGGAAACGGGAAGGACCCGCACACCAAAAGCTCCCACTCGTGTTCCTGGACACGAACGTTATCCTCGACTACATGCGAGGCGATCCGGTTGCTGTACAGGTCTTTTCGGTTGAAGCGGATGGTCGCGCTCACTTTGCGATCAATCCAATAGTGGTTCAGGAACTATTGCTGGCAGCGGGCGCCGCTGCTGGACCTGAGTTCGAACGAATTATGGATCATTTGCAAGTCTTGCCGGTGGACCTTGCAAAAGCTGAGGCTCTGCTGCCAAGCCTACGCGCTCTAAGGAATCGCTTGGTGCACTCTAACGACGTTTTGATTTTGAGCAGCGCCGATCAGTGCGAATTTCTTGTCACGAGAGACGAACGCTTGAAAGGGCTGGTGAGAACCGGGAAACCACAGGTTGTAACTCCTGAAGAACTCGTCGCGAGTCTCCGGGCCGCGTAGTGCGCGTATACTACGACACCGGAACATTCATCGATTATCTCAGCACACGCGGAAACACGATCCTGAGGACGGCGGACCGGCGCGGACGCACACCCGCGGCAATCGCCGCCGATGCGGAGCGGTTGTTCGAGACGGTTGGCCGCACTCACATCGGCGCGACTTCGTGTCTGACGTATTATGAACTGGAAGAAGCGCTCTATCGGCTACTCGCACAATCTGCAAAGGGCGTATCTCATGCCGACGCAATGTTGATTCCCATTGCACGGTCTATAACTACCCAGGTGCAAATGGTCGTTGATCTGTTCAAAATCTCAGTGCTGGATTTGACGCCTGCAACGATCCGTCTTCAACTTCGGCAACTTGAATTGCAGACGCGTGGCGTGAGGGCCGTCGACGCCCTCCACGCGGCAACCGCGATCGCGTTCGATGCCGACCTCATCGTATCGACGGACGAGGGACTGCTTCAGCTCGATGGACTTCTCATCAACGCCCGTGGGATCGAGGTGCTCTGTCGCGATACGGATTCGGCGCTCCAACTTCTTTAGAGGGCCTCCCAACACCACCCAATCCTCCCGTACCGCTTCGTTTCCCACCCTCAAACCCCCGCATCCCAACCGGTAAATCTTGTGTTATCGTCGATTTATTCCGCTCACGGGGATTTGAAATGAAACTCTGCATCGCTCCGCTCCTGGCCCTCGCGCTTGCCGCGCAGGACCGTCCGCCCAAGCTCAAGATCGTCACGGCCGAGCTGCCCAACGGCCTCCACATCGTCATGCACGAAGACCACAGCCGGCCCGTCGTCAACCTGCAGGTCTGGTATCACGTCGGCTCGAAGAATGAGAGCGAAGGCCGCACCGGATTCGCTCATCTCTTCGAACATCTCATGTTCCGCGGCTCCAAAAACGTCGGCCCCGAAGATCACATGAAGTATGTCCGCGAGGCCGGCGGGGTCGACAACGCTTACACCAGCTTCGATCAGACCGTCTATTGGGAAACGTTCCCCTCCAACTATCTGGACCGCATGCTGTGGCTCGAAGCCGACCGCATGGGATCGCTCAACATCAGCCAGGAGAATTTCACCAAGGAGCGCGAAGTGGTCAAGGAGGAGCGCCGCCTGCGCGTCGACAACGCTCCCTATGGCCTCATGCAGGACGCCCTGTGGCAGATCGAATACCAGCAGTATCCTTATAAGCACCCGCCCATCGGCAGCATGGAAGACTTGAATAAAGCGACCATCGCCGACGTCCAGGAATTCTTCAACACCTTCTACGTCCCCAACAACGCCACGGTCGTCATCGTCGGCGATTTCGATGCCCGCGAGGCTGTCTCCCACGCCAGAAGATACTTCGGACCGATCCCGCACAGCAAGAATCCCGTCCCGCGCGTCACCACGACGGAGCCTCCACAGACCCAACTCCGCGAGGTCACCAAAAACTACCCCAACGTGCCGCTGCCCGCCGTTCTGGAGTTGTTTCATCTTCCGCCCATGGCCAATCCCGACAGCTACCCGCTCGACATCGCCTCCGACATCCTCTCCCACGGCCAAAGCTCGCGGCTCTACAAGCGCCTGGTCTACGATGAGCAGGCCGCCGTCGAAGCGGCCGGCGAATCCTTCTTCCTCGAAGGTCCGTCGCTCTTCTTCGGCGTCGGCATCGCCAACCAGGGCAAGAACATCAAGGAGGTCGCAACCAGCATGGATTATGTTTTCGAGCAGATGCGCAAACAACCGGTCACGGGCGAAGAGTTGACCAAAGCCAAGAACCAAACCACGGCCGGCTTTATCGTCGAAGGCCAGTCGATGCAGCAGAAAGCCGACCTGCTCGGGAAAATGGCGGTCCTGCGCGGCGATCCGCAGCTCGCCAACTCCGAGATCGAAAAGTACCAGGCCGTTACCGCCGCCGACGTGCAGCGCGTCTGTGAAAAGTATTTGGCCACATCGAACGAGACAAGAGTTTTCGTTTATCCGGAACCGACGAAGAAGTAGGGTTGATCCAATGCGTAAATTGATTGCATTCGTCTCCGCCGCCCTGCTGACGCCGTGCTTTGCGCAACAAGCCCAAAATCCGGAAGCGAAAACCCAAATTGCGAAGCAAAGCCCGCCGCCGCCGGGTCCCGCGCGTCCGTTTCTCTTTCCGAAATACGAAACCAGGAAGCTTGCGAACGGCTTGACGGTCTTCGCGATCGAGGACCACCGCGAGCCTCTCGTCTCCTACCGCCTCGAGATCGCAACCGCCGGAGCGAGCGCCGCCGAAGCGTCCAAAGCCGGCCTCGCCACCATGACGGCCGAGCTCCTGCGCCAAGGAACCAAGACCCGCACCGCGCAGCAAATCGCCACCGCTATCGATTCGAGCGGCGGCAGCCTCGGCACCGCCGCCAGTTCCGACAGCTCTTCGGCGCAATGCACCATGATGAAGTCCAGCGCCGCTCTCGGCCTGGAGTTGCTCGCCGACGTCATCGTCAATCCCTCCTTCCCGCAGGCCGAGGTCGACCGTTTGATGCGCCAGACCCTCTCCAGTTTGCAGGTGGCCTACAACAACCCGCAGTCGCTCGCCGAGTTCCTCGCGCGCCGCACCGTCTTCGGAACGCATCCCTACGCCATGCCTCTCGATGGCAGCCCCGATACCGTGCGCAAGCTGAAGCGCGACGACATTGTTGGCTTCTATCAAGCCCATTACGCGCCCACCTACGCCTATCTTGCCATCTCCGGCGATCTGCGGCCCGCCGAAGCATTCGCCATGGCGGAAAAATATTTCGGCAATTGGAAGGGGACCGCGGCCGCGCCCGCTACCGTTACTCCGCAGCCCTCCAGCGGCCGCCGCATCGAGATCATCGACAAGCCCGACGCCGTCCAGACGCAGTACAGCATCGTGCAGGTCGCGATTCCACGCAACGACCCCGACTACATCCCGCTCCAGATCGCCAACCAGATTTTCGGCGGCAGCTTCAACAGCCGCTTGAACATGAAGCTTCGCGCCAACGAAGGTCTCACCTACGGCGCCTCCAGCGCTCTGGAAAGCATGCGCCAGACCGGCGTCTTCGCCGCGCGCAGCTTCAGCCGCACCGACAAAACGGCCACCGCGGTCAAAATGATGGCGGACCTGCTGGCCGATTATCGCGAGCATCCCGTCACCGAAGCCGAGCTCAATTCCGCGAAGGCCTATCTCGCCGGCTCCTTCGTGCTCGGCATCGAAACCCCCGCGCAGGTCGCGCAGCGCGTTCTCTCCGTCGCCGTCAACGGCCTTCCTCCGGACTACTGGAACACCTACCGCGATAAAATTCTCGCCACCACCGCCGATCAAGTCGCCGCCGCCGTCCGCCGCCATCTCACGCCCGACAAGATGGACATCGTCGCGGTCGGAAATGCTTCCCAGTTCTCTAAGGATCTCGGCGCGCTCGGCACGGTCGACGTCATTCCGCTGGCCGATTTCGACGTTACCGCCGCCAACCTCCGCCGCGCCAGTGAGCCCGCTCCCGCCGCAACCGGCGAGACGAAGGCGCGCGGCGCCAAGCTCTTCGAAGAGGCCCTCGACGCCATCGGCGGCAAGGCCGCGCTCGAATCCGTTAAGGACATCGAATCGAAAGGTCCCATGACCATCAGCATGGGAGGCCAAAGCATCAAGGCCGACATTGACGAAGTCGTCCTCTTCCCCGATAAGTACAAATCGTCGATCACGCTACCGATGATGACCATCGTCCAAGCCTATGACGGTAAGGTCATGTGGATGCAGCAAGGCCCGCAGACCCGCGAGGCGCCCGCCGCCATGACCAAAGAGGCGGAGCGCGACCTTCTGCTCGTCGGTTCGGTCGGCCTCCTCCGCGCCGCCGCCGAAGGCAAAGCCGATTTGGTCGCAACCGGCGAGAACTCCGCCGTGTTCACCATGGGCGATAACAAAGTCACCGTGGCGTTCGATCCCGCCTCCAAGCGTATCGCCAAGCTCTCTTATCGCGGCATCAGCTTCCAGGGTCCCGCCGACATGGACGTCGAATGCAGCGACTACCGCCAGTCCGGCAACATATATCTGCCCTTCCACGAAACTCTCTATGCTAACGGCCAGAAATTTGCCGACCGCGATTACACGGAAAGAAAGATCAACGTCGATATAGACCCCGCGATCTTCACGAAACCCGCCAAGTAACCGCAGGCTTCCGGCGCTCGCGCCCCGCGCTGGCGTTCTCAACCCGGCCCGCGTTCGCCAACTCGCGCTCGCGCGCGCCAACGCCGCATTGACCGAGCCGCGCGCGTAAGCGGGCGGTTAGCCCCCGCCAATCTTCCCCGTCCCTACCGCCGAGGCGCAAAACGCGCACCGGCGCGCGGCGATCGGAATCACGCTCAGACACTCCGGGCACTCCTTCGTCGTCGGATCTGGCGGAGCCTCCCCGCGCCGCAGCCGCGCCAATAACGCGTTCACCGGCAACACCACGAAAAAGTAAACCGCCGCGCCGATCAACACGAACGAGATCGCCGCATTCACGAAATCGCCGATCATGAACTTGCTTCCGTTTACGGTGAAGAAGATCCCCGAAAAATCGGGCTTCCCCACGATCGCGGCCAGCAACGGCGTAATCAAGTCCTTCACCAACGCCGTCACAACCGCGCCGAAGGCCGCCCCGATCACTACCGCCACGGCCAAGTCCAGCACATTGCCCCTCAAAATGAACTGCCTGAATCCCTTCATGTTCGCCCTCCGTCCCGGTGATCTTACCAGGAGTCCGCGCAATCGCGCTATGCCACAATGTTCCTTTATGGATCAGCCCATAATCCTGGTCGCCAGCGGCGACTTGCGATTGTCCGCCAACCAGAAATGCTGGCCTGCCCAGCAACGCGTCGAAGCGGCTGTCACGCGCGCCATCGATCGAGAAGGCCGCCGGGTTGAGCGCGGCCATACCTACGACGCCGCCAAACAGCACGGTTTCATCGACAGCCAGAAGTACGGGATGGAAGTGTTCCGCCAGATCCCGCGCGATGCCCCGCTTATCGTCGTCGAGGCGGTATGGCAATACAGCCACCATCTGTTTCACGGCTTGTATTCCCATCGCGGCCCCATTCTGACGGTCGCAAACTGGAGCGGCGAGTGGCCCGGCCTGGTCGGCATGCTCAATCTCAACGGATCGCTCACCAAGGCCGGCGTTCCCTACGACACCTTGTGGAGCGTCGATTTCACCGACGATTTTTTCCTCGCGAACCTCCGCCGCTGGCTCCATCGCGAGCCTCTCCAACACGATGCCTCTCACGTCCATCCGCTCGCCGCGCTCAAGCTGCCATCCGAATCCGTGGAGCTTGGCAGCGACCTCGCGCGCCAGCTCCTCCTCAACAAAGCCATCCTCGGCATCTTCGACGAAGGCTGCATGGGGATGTACAACGCCATCATCCCGGACGAGTTGCTGCATCCCGTGGGCGTCTTCAAAGAACGCCTCAGCCAATCCGCGTTGTACGCCGCCATGCGCCAGGTCGCGGACGAAGAGGCGTTGGGGGTGCGCCATTGGCTCGACCAGCGCGGCATGAAATTCAAGACCGGTCCCGATCCCGAAAACAGCCTCACCGACGGCCAAATTCTCGAGCAGTGCAAGATGTACATCGCCGCCTTGCGCATCGCCGACGACTTCGGCTGCGACGCCATCGGCATTCAATATCAGCAAGGGTTGAAAGATCTCGCGCCGGCCTCCGACCTGGCCGAGGGACTGCTCAACAACGTCGATCGGCCGCCCGTGCGCGCTACCGATGGCCGCGAGCTTTATGCCGGCCGCGCGCTCCCGCACTTCAACGAAGTGGACGAGTGCGCCGGCCTCGACGCCCTGGTCACCAATCGCATCTGGACGCGGCTCGGCTACGATCCCGAAACGACCCTGCACGACGTCCGCTACGGCGAGGATTACAACGGGGAGTTCGTGTGGGTTTTCGAGATCAGCGGCTCCGCCCCGCCGCGCGCATTTCATCGGCGGTTACTCGGGCGCGGTCAGCGAACGCCAGCCGCCCATGTATTTCCGGCTCGGCGGCGGCACTCTCAAAGGCGTCAGCAAGCCCGGCGAGATCGTTTGGAGCCGCGTGTTCATCGACAATGGCGCCCTCAAGGCGGACATCGGCCGCGCCGCCGTTCGTGAATTGCCGCGCGAAGAAACCGAGCGCCGC
This sequence comes from Bryobacterales bacterium, assembly GCA_963795935.1. Taxonomy (GTDB): domain Bacteria; phylum Acidobacteriota; class Terriglobia; order Bryobacterales; family Bryobacteraceae; genus JAICMB01. Next base: position 108,166 of record CAWCJO010000003.1, read on the forward strand.
TGGAGCGCCACCACGCCGCAATGGCCCATCATGCACGCCGTCACCTACGGCATTTCACGCGATCAAATGATGGCTCGCCACAAGGCCAATCACGTCCAGGTCGTCTATGCGCCGGACGCGACGGCGGCCAATCGCGCGCTGGCGGCGAAGGCGGCGATGTTTCGCGAATTGGGCCTCGACGTAAGTATCTGCGGAACGAATAACGGCCTCGTACAATAACGGAATCGGCGGCGAACACCCTATGCGAGTTGGAATCATCGGCACCGGAGCAATCTCCCACAAACATGCCCAGGCCTATCGCAACATCGGCTATGAACTGACCGTCTGCACCGACATCAACCCTGAATCGGGACAAAAATTCGCGCAGCGGCACGGCTGCGAGTTTGTCCCCGGCTACGAAGACGTCTGCCGCCATCCCCACGTCGATTACGTCGACGTCTGCACCTTCCCCGATTTCCGTCTGCAGCCGCTGAAGATCTGCGCCGAAGCCGGCAAGCACATCCAGGTGCAAAAGCCCATCTCCACCAATCTCGATATCGCCCGCGAGATGATCGACACCGCGCGCAATGCCGGCATCCAGCTCGGCGTCGTCAGCCAGCATCGCTTCGACGATTCCACCCGCTTCCTGAAGCGCGCCATTCCCGAAGGACGCCTCGGAAAAATCCTGCAAGCCGACGCCTACGTGAAGTGGTATCGCACGCCCGCCTACTATTCGCGCCCCATCAAAGGCAGTTGGCAAACCGAAGGCGGCGGCGCCCTCATCAATCAGGCCATCCATCAGGTCGATATGCTGCTCTACCTGATCGGCAACGTCGCGGAGCTGTTCGCGCTACTGGCAGCTCGGCGCTCTCCACAACATCGAATCGGAAGACGTCGTCAACGCTCTGCTGCGCTACGAAACGGGCGCCACCGGCGTGATTCAAGCGTCCACCGCCTTCTGGCCCGGCTATACCGAGCGCATTGAAATCAACGGCTCCAAGGGCACGGCCGTGATCTCCGGCGACAAGCTGACGACATGGGACGTGCAGAATGACTCCGGCGACCCCGCTCCGCTCGAGCGCGATGTCGCCTCCGGCGCCTCCGATCCCATGGCCATCCCGCTCGCCCCCTTCGAACGCCAGTTTCAGGATTTCGGAGATGCCATACGCGCCGGACGCAAGCCCCTGTCCTCGGGCGAAGACGGCTATCGCGCGCTCGCAGTCGTCATCTCGGCTTATACCTCCTGCCGCGACGGCCGCAAAATCACGCTCTCTTCATGATCTCGCTCCGTAAGGCGCTGCTACTACAACTTGCCGAGACCGACCCGCACCACGCCGCTACCGAACCGCAACGCACCGCGACCGAGCCGCAACGCGCCGGTAACGACCCGCAACGCGCCGCGACCGACCCGCGACTGGCGGGAGCGGTCCGGCCCGCTTGTACCCGCCTTCCGCCGAGGCTGCCCGCATGACCACCGTCCGCGTACCCGCCTCCAGCGCCAATCTCGGTCCTGGATTCGACGCGCTCGGCATGGCGCTGGAGCTGTATCTCGTCTGCCGCTTCGAACCCGCCGCCGCGCTCAGCATCCGCGTCAGCGGGCGCGACGCAGCCTGCATTCCGACGTCCGAAGACAATCTGATTTGGCAGACTGCCCTCAACGTCGCGCGCGATGTCGGCGAGACTCTCCCGGCCGTGACCCTCCACATCGAGAACGACATTCCCATCGGCAAAGGCCTCGGATCCAGCGCCGCCGCTCTCACCGCCGGCGTCGTTATTGCCGACCATATCCTTGGCCTGCACTGGAAGCCCTTGCGCATTCTCGACGAGGCCGCGCGCATCGAAGGCCATCCCGATAATGTCGCCGCCTGCGTCCTCGGCTCCATCGTTGCCAGCGCGCTCGATTCCGGCGGAGTCGCCCGCGCCGTTCGCCTCGAGCTCCCCGCGCGCTACGGCGTCTGCATCGTCGTCCCCGATTTCATTCTCCCCACCTCCGAAGCCCGTGCCGTACTCCCCGCTTCCTATTCGCGCGAAGACACCGTATTCAACGTGCAACGCTCGGCTCTGCTGATCGCCGCCCTGACCACCGGAACCACCAGCGCCTTCCCCGCCGCTCTCGAAGATCGGTTGCACCAGCCCTATCGCGCCGCCCTCGTTCCAGGACTCGACGAGATTGTCCGCCTGCGCGCTCCCGGACTGCTCGGCTGCGTCCTCAGCGGCGCCGGACCATCCGTCCTGGTCTTCTATGAAAAAGGATGCGAGCAGGTCTGCGATCTCGTCCGCCAGATCTTCGCCTACCATGGCCATCAATCCGTCTTCCTGTGGGCCCACATCGCCGACCACGGCTACGAAGTGAGCAATTAACGGGGGTCCGCGCCGCGGCTCGCCTGCAAGCGCTGCGTGCCATGCTACTTCGTCGTTTTGAAGAAGCGTCCCGAGTTCGTTTGCGGATTAAGCGCCGGACCGGTCCCCTTCCTGGCATTTGGATTTGGAACGAAGTGGACGTTCAACGCATAGAATTTCAGCCTTGGATCAAAGTACATGCTATAGGACATGGCGGGCCCTGAATAAGGCACGGCCGCGCCGGCGGTGGCCAAAGCGGCCAGCAGTCTGCTGATCACATGGCTTGCCGGCTCGTTACTTGCACCGATCTCGATCTCAAAAGAGGCTAAGACACCCATGGGCGCGGTTCCCAAATCCAATTTCAAACCGGATGCCTGGGAGACCTGATCGAGTATCATCCGGACCGTGTCAAAGCCGGTCCTGGACTGCGGCGGAAAGGTGACGGGGGTGGACAGGACGGGATGCACCCCATCAGTGTTACCCGCCGCATCGCGCACCTGGCTAGGCTCAATGTAGACCACACCGTTCCCGAGTTCAACCGTAAAGGAGCCGGCGCGGACTGGCGAGGTTGCGTAAGCGCTTACGAGAGCGTTCAGCGCCGTCACAACGCTGCTGAAATCCGAAAGTCGGCCGTCCGCGTCTGTGTACACGGGCACCGACAGCGTTCCCCCGCGCGGAACAATGACGCGAACGCCCGGAGTCGCTTGGGCCTTTTGCGCCGGTGTCATGATTTGATCGGTGATGTCCTGCAAGTCGGCGGGATTTTCATAGCGTAGGTCCTCGTAGTTAACAGGCACCCCGGAGAGACGCTCGACTTCCATGGCCGCCGCCGCGACGGGCCTCGGATCATTCACCGCGAGCGTCGTGGTCGGCCCCTGCGCCCATACCAGCGACGTACAGATCAGTGAAGGAAACGCACATATAACCCGCGTCAGCCTTGAACCAGCCCTAAACCGCATCATAGTCGTGTTCTCCTTGATCTTCGCACGCACGCTAGGGATACGTCCTCCATGCTTGAACGCCGTTCCGGGCTACTCCATAATTCACCGTGTCCGGCAAATTCCAGTACAATGTGTCGGTGAAATACGTAAAGCTGCCAGCAGTGTCGTACTGGTACATGTTCATCGCCTGCGGTATCGTAACAAGGCAGGGCGTCCGGTTATTGTTCCGATAATAGGTTACCGCCCCCGAGTACATCCCCACGTAATCGTAATCCCATTCGTTGTTGAAGAAGTAGAATCCAACAAACCAGCCGCCTCCGCTTAGTCCCCCCGGGTTATACACGGACCCGCTAAACCAGCATGTGTCCGTGGCATTGCCGTTGGGAGACTCGAAAACCTGCATTCCCGCCATGTACTTGGATGATCCAATCGTCTGCTCATAAAGCATCACGGTGGGATCCTCGCTCCACCACGCAACTGCGGTTGAGCCTCTCAGCGGGTGACAGATCCGGTCGGTCCGTTGGTTTTGTCATACTGAAACTTCCCTGGCCATTAATTGAGTTGCTCCAGGTTCCGTAGCCATAATCACACCCATCGTTGTTGATGTTGCCATCGTATGTTTCGGAAGAAACAGGGGTGCTGTTGCCACAGGCTCCCGAGGGGCTGGGCCCGGAGGCGTACCATTGGATAGCCGTGGTGCCTCGCTGTGTTGACGAGCCAAACGTTTGCGTTATTGATCCGGAGACGGCGTACGTTACGCTCGGGCAGCCATAGACAGGGCTTGGGACGACCACGCTGCCGGAAACGCTATAGGTGCCAATGGACGGGGGTGTGGTATCCGATGTCACCGTCCACACAGCGCCGCTATCGTCCGCCCACGTACCTGCGCAGTGCGCGCAGGGCACGGGGTTCGGCGAACACGGTGGACTGCTGCAACCAGGGACCTGGGAACGGCCCAGTTCGGGCAAGAACAGCAGACTTATAGCGAGCAGCGTCGCATGGCTCCGCGCCTCAACATGTTAGGTACGCCTCCTTTCCGCAACCTAGTAGGTGCGCCCCCCGTCAAAACAGGGCGCGCCCTCGCGAGGGCTAACGATTCGCCCGCGCGGCTGGCGGCTTTTCGGGCGGGCGCTAGGCGCTTCACACGATGCCAGCTTGGCCTAGGAATAACAGAAATATGAAAAAGCGCATTGAAACAAGGATATTCGTTCATGTATTCTGCTCACCCTCCAACAATATGCGTGTTCTACGGATACGTCAATATAAAAATGAGCCAACACGGAGAACATTTGTTCTGAACTACTTGTAGTTATATGAAGAAAAAGGAGAAATTAATCCAAGAAAGCTGCTTCGATCAGCCTCAGCGTCCGAGCGTTCAGTGCTCAAACAAGACCATCCTGACGGCCCTCCTGCCGAAGTCTTCCGATGTCTTCGAGATATTTGCGGCTGCGTTTCAGGTGCACAACGGAAAATCCGAGCAGTTGCGCCATTTCACCGTCCGACAACGGCACAACCAGATGCGTGGACCCGTCGGCTTTGCGGGTCCCTATCACTGCCGCCAAATCCCAGAGAAGCCGCTCTATTCGGTCATGCAGCCGTAGCGTTTTCATTTCAGCCAGGACGACAGCAGTGTTATAGAGATCGATACACTGCAAACGAACGATAAAGTTGGCCAACTCCGCGCTTTCCCGCATCGCCTCGATCATCCGTTGGGCTTCGATCCTGTGCATTTGACAGGGCGTGATTGTGAAGGCCGAAACGGGATATGGAGCGCGCAGAGCATACGCGCAGCCTTCCACGAGTTGGCCCGGGTATCGCAGGCTAAACAGCTCCGAGTGGCCGTCTGGTAGCGTGCAGGCGAGCTTAACGATGCCGCTCTTCAACAGGAAGACCTCCTCAGGCTGAGATCCTTGCGCAAACACCTGCAAACCTTTGTCGAAGCGAAAGAGTGTGCCTAGCGGTATACTTCGTCCGAAGATCTGCACATTTTCCTTGGCTTGTGCTGGCGTCCAAGCAGCAGCGGGGATCCGAGGATACTCCAGATTCCGCATCGAGCAGTCGGCGAATTACGGGACGAACAGAGGGCGCGTCGAATATAGACCGAGGCGCACTCCCGAGGAATTACAGGAAAAGCGGGACAAATCGTTCTGGGGGCCCCTCAAACCACTTTGCCCAAGCTCGCAACGCGCTTCACCTTCCGGTCGCAACCCGCGGCGCGCACTCGGAACTCGAACGCACATATGCTTAAAACGACGTGAATCTAACTTCCATCCAGCACCAATTCTACCAAGCCCGCTACGCTGGAGCGCTAAGTCGCCTCCGGAGCCTCCGATCCCGTGGCCATTCCATTGGTGCCTTTTGAGCCCTAGTTTCAGGATTTCGGCGCATAAGCTCCGGCCGCAAGCCGCTCTCCTCGGGCGAAGACGGCTATCGCGCTTGAAGTCGTCATCTCGGCGTACCAATCCTGCCGCGAGGGCCGCAAAGTCACGCCGTCTTCATGACCACCGTCCGCGTACCCGCCTCCAGCGCCAATCTCGGTCCCGGATTCGACGCCCTCGGCATGGCGCTGGAGCTGTATCTCGTCTGCCGCTTCGAACCCGCTGCCGCGCTCAGCATCCGTGTCAGCGGGCGCGACGCAGCCTGCATCCCGACCTCCGAAGACAACCTGATTTGGCAGACTGCCCTCAACGTCGCGCGCGATGTCGGCGAGACTCTCCCGGCCGTGACCCTCCACATCGAGAACGACATTCCCATCGGCAAAGGCCTCGGATCAGCGCCGCCGCTCTCACCGCCGGCGTCGTTATTGCCGACCATATCCTTGGCCTGCACTGGAAACCCTTGCGCATTCTCGACGAGGCCGCGCGCATCGAAGGCCATCCCGATAATGTCGCCGCCTGCGTCCTCGGCTCCATCGTTGCCAGCGCGCTCGATTCCGGCGGAGTCGCCCGCGCCGTTCGCCTCGAGCTCCCCGCGCGCTACGGCGTCTGCATCGTCGTCCCCGATTTCATTCTCCCCACCTCCGAAGCTCGCGCCGTACTCCCCGCTTCGCTATTCGCGCGAAGACACCGTATTCAACGTGCAGCGCTCGGCTCTCTTGATCGCCGCCCTCACCACCGGAACCACCAGCGCCTTCCCCGCCGCTCTCGAAGACCGCCTGCACCAGCCTTATCGCGCAGCCCTGGTTCCGGGCCTCGACGAGATCGTCCGTCTGCGCGCTCCCGGCCTGCTCGGCTGCGTTCTCAGCGGCGCCGGACCATCCGTCCTGGTCTTCTATGAAAAAGGATGCGAGCAGGTCTGCGATCTCGTCCGCCAGATCTTCGCCTACCATGGCCATCAATCCGTCTTCCTGTGGGCTCACATCGCCGACCACGGCTACGAAATCAGCGGTTAGAACAGCCGCCGGATCTCTTTTTCGCACACGCCCCTGTCCAGCACGCCGCCGTGCGATGCCGCGATCCTGCCCTCGCGATCGACCAGCACCGTCGTAGGCATGGACTCGGAGCGATATAACTTCGCCAACTCTCCGTTGCCCACCACCACGCGGTAATTCAACTTCTTCTGTTCGACAAACGGCTTCACGGCTTTCCAGCCGTCATCGTCCAGCGAGATGCCCAGCACCACGAAATCGCGGTCCTTGTAATTACGCTGAAAGTCCATCAACCAGGGAATCTCGAGCTTACACCCTCCGCACCACGTCGCCCAGAAGTTCAGCAACACGACTTTGCCCCTCAGCGCCGAGAGCTTGACGACTTTGCCGGAAGCGTCGCTCAAAGCGAAATCCGGCGCCATGCGGCGTTCTCTTTCAGGTGTCAGGTCCGCGCGCACGGGACTCGTCGCCGCGATGCCTTGCCACAGCGCGACAGAGCAGTTCAGGCACTGTCGAGCGAACGAGCGCGGCGCCGGAAACGCAACCATACAAACCGATGCCGCCGCGGCCGCCGCCCAGGCCCACCGTAGCCCGCGTCCGCTTCCACTCCGGAGCCGCGCACGAAGCTGCGCCAGACCTGCGTGCGCATCCGGCCGCCAATCGCTTGCGTCGCCAAGCGCCGCTAGACGCTCCTCCACCCACCGGTTCAAAAGCGTTTCGCTATTCTTCTCCATATCGCTTGATGTACTCCTTTCGGAACGCCCGCTGCGCACGGCTAAGAAGAGTTCCCACAGACGACGGGTTCAAATCGAGCGCCGCCGCCAATTCGTCATAACTAAGACCATCGCTGCGCAGCGCCAGCATCTCCGCCTCGCGCCGCCCGATCGCGGACAGGACCAAACGGACCCGTTCCCGCTCCTCGCCGGCGGCCCAAATGTCCTCCGGCGTTGACGACCGGACGAATCCCAGCAGCCGTTCAACCCGCGACCTCCGCGTCCGCCGGCGCAGCTCGTCCAAACCCGTCCGCACCGCCGCCCGATACAGCCATCCTTCCACCTTCTCGCCCTGCGCCCGTTTGTTCCGCCACAACTTCAGAAACACCTCGACCGCGAGTTCCTCCGCGCGCGCCCGGTCCCGCACAAGCCGTGCGATCACGCGCGTCATGCGCTCATATTGAGCGCAAAAGAGCGCCTCGATGTCGAGCTCCGTCTCCCCGGCGCCGATCTCAGCCGCCGCTTCGCCTGTTGCGTTCACAAAACAACAACGCCGCCCGGCGCGGATTTGTGACAAGGTTTTCCGCTCATTCCCGCGGAATCCGCCAGGTTCTCCCTTCAATCGCAATTCCCGGTCTCGTGTAGTCGATCCAGATCTCCGCCGCGATCAGGTGCATTGTGAAGCCCAGCCAAAAAGCCGTTCCGAAGAAATCGTGAGGCGTCAAATGGGTAATTCCTCGCGTGGCGAAGAACACGCCCACGATGGGCCGGATCGTAGCCACCGCCAATCCAATTGCAAACGCCCGAATCATCCATTCCCGGTGCAAAGCGACTTTTCCCCGGCGGATAGACGCGTAGGCTTTGGCCAGGCAGAATAGAAACACGATCGCGAAGAACATCGTCGCGGCCGTCTCGTTAGCGCCGCCTATCGCCAATTGGGGACCCATCGCGAGAGCCGTGCCACCGATAATCGCGCCCGAAACAAGGACCACGCGCCCCATCCAACGGTGCAGTCCGGGCTTGCGGTTCCGCAGCTGGCGGACAAACTGCAGCGGCCCGAGCGCCATGAAAAGCAGTCCGGGAATGATGTGGATCATGGTCAACAGCCTATGCCGCGCAAAACCCGCATCCATCGCCGCCGCATCGGGAAAACCTGAAGGCGCGGGAGAAGGAGCGTAAAGATGCAGAATTCTCCTGACCACGATCGCAACTCCGATCAGCGCCAAAAAGATCGTAATCGTCCAGAGACTTCGCACAATTGCGGGTCGCACCGCCGTGTTTTGCAAAAGGTTCATCGCGCGGCTTTGCCTGGACCGAAGCTTTCCCGTGGTGTGGAACCATGCAAGTGCATTTCACACCCGAACTCGAATCAAAACTCACGCAATATGCCGCTCGGCAGGGATCGAAGCCGTGAGCCGGGGCGAGGAAGCCTTACAGCGCGGGGAGTATCTCACGCATAAGCAAGTCGGCCAGCGGCTTCAATGTCGCCTGTAGCATTTTCAAATCTCGGACGAGCGGGCGCCGCTTGCCGGACGGCGGGAAAACCTTTCGCGCCGAAGCCCAACGCAGAGCATTCGCCGCGGGCCTGAGAAAACCAGGCCGAAGCCTTCCTCAAGCTGCCCGCAGCTTGCGCGCTACCAGCTCCGCGATATTCAGAGCAATCGCCAACGCCAGCAACCCCGGCCACAGCCGCAACGTGGACGGTATCGCCCGATTTCCCGGATCGAACACCTGCCGCGGCGTAGGATTCAACCGCCCGCCGGTGTACGATGCCACCTGCCGCAGCAGAAATTCGTTCGACCCGAAATCGCTCAGCTCCTGCTCCTGCCGGTACAGCCCGACTTCGGGAAACGCCCGCGTTTCATCCAACGGACGCACCCGGAACAGCCCTTGCCGCTGCCCGATCGTAACGCGTGCGCGGTAGACGCCATCGGCCATCTTCGTCACCGGCGCCGGTTTCTGAAAACCCGCCGGACCAAGCACGTAGATACTCGGCGGCTTGCCCGGATCCTCCACGTCCCGCCCCAGCCTGTAGTTCACAATCAGGTCGCCGCTGGCGCTGTCGTACTCCGCCTTCGCCTCCGCCGCCTGCGAATGCGGCAGCAAATCGCGGAAAATATTCGTCCACAATTTGTCGTACCCCGGCCACGACACCCAGTCCGCCGCCCAGCGCGCCTTGGCGTCCGACGTAAAAACGGCCGCGCGCCCCAAGCCGTATTGCCAGCGCACGAGCAGCGGGTCCTTCTGATCGATCTTCAAAATCGTCTCGGAGGTCGGCTTCGCGACAAATCGCACGTATCCTTTCAAGGCCGGCGCCTCTTCAATCCCCACTCCCTCCAGAATCTCGGTCCGCTTCTCGACGATCGGTTTCAGCGATTTCTCGACCGCCGTCGTGCCCGTATGCTCCTTCACGTCGCGCAGCAAAATCTGTTCCAGGCCCGAGGGATCGTTCAGGAAATACGATTTGCCCCCCGCCACCGCCGCGATCTTTTCGAGATAAGCTCGATTGACGTCTTGTCCCAAGCCGACGGTTGAAATCGTCACGTGCTCCTGCTCGGCGTCTTTGGAAAGCTCCAGGCTGTCGCCTTCTTCCGAAATTCCGTCGGTCAGCAAAACGATGTGCTTGAACGTGGCCTTGGCCGGCAATACCTTGTGATACGCCTCGCTCAATGCCGGCGCGATCTGCGTGCCGCCATCGGGCGTAATCCCCGAAATCAGGCGCTTGATCAGCGACTTGTCTTCGGCGCGGCGCAGTGGAACGGCCCACTGGAACGAATTGTCGAAAATCAATACGCCCACCGTATCGATCGGCCGCAGATTGTCCACCACGCCGAGCGCCGCCATCCGCGCCAGCTCGATTTTCTTTCCCTCCATCGACGACGATTTGTCGATGATCAACACCACCGCGGTTCCCTCCGGCGATCTTGGTGGCGCGAGCTTCGCCGGCAAGACGCGGTCCACGGCGTCCTCCGTCTTCTTCGCATCGTTATAGACGTTGTGCTCGCCGCCGATTACCAGCACTCCCCCGCCGCCCTTCGCGAAGGCCTCCACCTCGTCCTTGCGCGCCGCCGGCAGCGAATCGAGATCCCAGTTATTGAACACCACGACCTGGTAATCGCCCAGCTTGCCGTGATTCGGATCGTTCGTGCGATCGACTTCGAACTGCCCCGCCTTCAGCGCCTCCATAAGATGCGCCTCCGAACCCGCCGGATCTTGCGACAGGTACAGCACGCGCGGACGGCGCAGCGTCACCGCCTGCTCCACCGTCGCCTCGTCGTTCAGCTCCGGAGCTTTTATCGCCAGTGCGATGTTCAGCGCGCCCGGCGTGCCCAGGCTGGCGCTGACATGCAATTCATTCGATCCCTTTTCGAGCGTCACCGGCGTCGTCCCCAACGGCTTGCCTTCCGCGCCGATCTCCACCGTGCCCCGCGTACGCTGCGGCGAGACCACCGTCAGGCTGATCGGAAAATGCTCGCCCGTGAATGCCAGCATCGGAACGCTGATCGATTCCACGCGCAGGCTCGGTTCGGGCCTGCCTTCTAAAGCGACCGTATCGATCGGCACGTCGAGATTGCGCGCCTGCCAAGCCGCGCGCGTGATGCTGCCCGTGTTTTCTTTGCCGTCCGTCAGCAGAACGATGCGTGGAACCATGCCCGGCGGCAACGACGCCAGCGCCCCCTGTACCGCCGCTTCCAGATCCGTCGCGCCCGCGTCTACGGCAGCCGCCCGCACCAGCCGCGGCCCCGCTTGACCCGCGCCTCCGAGTTCGCGCGGCTGCCGCGCAAACGGCAGCACGCGCACCCAGTTGCGCCCCCGGTGTTTCTCGAGCGCGCCCACAAACTGTCCGGCGCGCGCCAGATCGTCGTTCGACACGCTGCCTGAAGTGTCCACCAGAACCGCCACCGCCATCTTGTTCTCCGCCGTCGTAAGCACCGGCTCGGCGATCGCAATCAAAATGGCCACGAACGAAAGCGCTTTCAGCGCCAGCGAAAGTTTCCGGGCCGTTCGCCGCAGCTCGAATAGCATCCACAACAGCGGGATCGCCGCCGCGATCAGAACCAGCGGCCGTTCGAACGTCATGACGCCCGTCTCCAGCGCGCCCGCGTCCCGTTTCGAATCGCCGCCGGCGCCGGCGCGAGCCGCATTCTACGACGCCCAAACAGCATCCAATCCGCGAACAGTCCCGCGCCCCCCAACAACGCCAGCCATTGCCACAGGTCCCGCGCCGGAGCTTCAGATTTAAATGCCGCCGGTATTCCGTGCCGCGCGCTCGCCGGATTCCACACCGTATCGCCAGCCTCGGGCAGCGTCAGGGAATAGACCAGCTCGCGTTCCCCGCTGTTCACGCGCACGATTCCCGGCGACTCCGTAAAGAAGCGCAGCCGCCGCCCCTCCACCGTAAACGGAACCGCGCGCCCGTTTTCGCTCACCACGCGGATCGACGCCAAGTCGGGGTCCGCTTCCAGATCCACGTTCACCAATCCCGCTGCGCCCGCCGTCAGCTCCATCTGCCGGAACGTGTCCGGAGCCATCCAGCGCAGAATGTTGGCGAACAGCAGCGGCGTCGCCAACTCGTATTTCAGCGCCGAATTCATGGGATGGAATCCCAGCACGACGGTTTTTGTCTTGCCCTCCCGCGCCGCCATCACCGGACCGTTGTCGCTCTCCGCCAGCGCGATGTCCCCGTCGTCCAACCGGAACACCTCGGCGTTTTCGATCTCGATATCCTTGCTGCGCAACCCCGCGCCCAGGGGATGGTCCGAACGCCAGCCCGTCAGCTTCAGCTTCGCGACCGTCGCGCGCACCGCGATGGGCGACGATTGCGGCGGCGGCTCGATCCAGATCGCGCCCGTCCGCGGGCGGCTCCGGCGGCGCAAAACGATCCAGAACCACGACCCCCGAACCGGCCCGCGGCTTATAGCGCGATGTCGGCACGAAGGTCGCATGGGCGCTCCCGATAGCCGTAAAGACCGGCCGCAGAAGGTCCGGCCGATCGGAATACACCGTCACAGCGACCGCTTGCCGCGCCGGCAGCTCCAGCACCGCCCGATCGTCTTCCGGAAACGCATCGTGCGTCAGCAGACGAGCCTCCAGCCAACCCGCCGCTTTAGTCTTGAACTGAAACGCCGCCGTATCCTCGCCGCCCGGCTGCAGCGTCAGCCGCTTCGTTCCCACCAGCGCGCCTCCGAACGCCACAGCCAGCGGAACCGTTTTCGCGGCACTGCCGTAATTCTTGGCCGCAATGAAAATGTCCCAGACATCGGGATCCGCCAGCGATCGGCGCACGCCCACCTTGCGCAACCCGACATTCGCGATCGCGCCCGTAACGGGAATCACGCGCAGGTTGCCGGGCACTTGGAGCGGCCCGGGAACGTCGCCCGGCACGCGCCCCGCTCCCACAAACACGATCTCGCCCGCGCGCCGCGCCCGTAAAGCCTGCGCTTGGCGCGCAAACTCGATCGCCTGCTCGATATTCAGCGCCGCCGCTCCCGGCTGCGTCTCGTCGATGGCGCGCACGATCTTGGCGCGATCCGTTTCGAACAACGTCGCCGGAAGCGGCAATTCGCTCGCCCGCACCACCATCACGCGATCGCCGCGCGGCAGCGCCCTCACGTATGCCCGCGCCCGCGCCCGCGCCTCGTCGATCAGACGGTGGCCGCCGCTTCGCGCCGCCATCCAAGCCGACGAATCGAGCAGCAGAACGTGATCGCGCGAGGCCCGGTCGGGCGATCCCAGCCGCACTTGCGCGATCGCCAGCAGCAACAGCGCCAAGCTCAGCAACTGCAGCGCCAGCGACCACGGCTGCCTTATTTTGCGCCGATGCCGCATTTCCGGCGCCTTTTCCGTCGTGCGGAAAAAGCGCAGCGTCGGCACGCGCACCCGCTGCCGTAGACGATCCAGCAGGTATAACGTCACGACCGCGCCGGAAAGCCCTCCCAGCAGAGCCAGAAATTCGGGCAGCGTCAAATTGAGAAAAAACATGCGCGCTAAAACCCGCTACTCGATCGCTCCCGAGCGCACCAGCGGCCCGAAAACCGCTTCTTCGATCGGCGTCGTGGTCGACAGGCTGACGTAGCGGCCGGAGTTGCGCAGACCCACGCGTTGAATCCCCCGCGCGTATTCGTCGAACGCCGCGGTGTAACTTTCGCGCGCCGCCCTGTCAAAAGCGATCTCCATGCCGGCGCCCGTTTCCGCATCCGTCAGCTCCAGTTGACCTTCCCACGGCGGCACGCGATCCTCCTCCGCCCAGAGGTGCACAAGAATCAATTCGTTGCCGAAATCGGCCAGATACTGCAGCGGCTTCTCGCAGTCCCCATCGTCGAGAAAGTCCGAAATCACGATCAGCAGCCCGCTGCGCGGATACTTCGCCACGAACTGCCGCGCCGCCTGAAAATAATTCGTGCTCCCTCCAGGCGTCAGGCCGCTCAAATAATTCGCCGTCGCCACGAAGCGGTGCCGTCCGCCCGCGCACAAAAAAGAGTCCTTCAAATCGCTGCCGAACGGCTGGATCGCGATCGTGTCGAGCCGCACCAGCCCCACGTAGCACAGCGCCGCCGCAAGCTTCCGCGCGTAATCGAATTTGTTCGCGCCGCCCGTGTCCATCGAGCTGGTCACATCCAGCAGCAAGCGCACCGGAATGCGCGGCTCGATCTGGAACATCTTCAAAAACAGTTTCTCCAGCCGCAGATACGCGCGCCAATTGACCGCCCGCAGATCGTCCCCGTGATGAAAATGGCGGTGCTCCAGAAACTCCTGCCCGGGACCCGAAAATCGCGATACGTTGTGCCCGCCCACCAAACCCGGAAACGATTTCTGCCACTGTATGGCCAGCCGCTCCAGTTTGTGCAGGAACGCGCTTTCTACGATGGGCTGCCGCTGCATTGTGCGCCGCTGTCTAATGCGCCGCGGCGGCGGCCGCCGAAACGCTCGTGATAATCCTCGACAATACGGTCTCCGGCGTCTGCCCGTCGGCGTGCGCGTCGAAATTCAGAATGATGCGGTGGCGCAGCACCGCCGGCGCCATCGTCCGCAGATCCTCCATGCTCAGGTTCAGCCGTCCGCGCATCAGCGCAAACACGCGCCCGCATTCGATCAACGCCTGCGCCCCGCGCGGCGAGCTTCCGTAGCGGATATAGCGGTTCGCCAGTTCGTGCGCGTAGTCCGTGCCTGGCTGCGTCGCCATCACCAGATCGATCGCGAAATCCTGCACGTGCGGCGCGATCAGCACGTCCTTCGCCACCGACCGCAGTTCCATGATCTCGGCGCGGTCGACCATCGTCGACACCTGCGTGTCTTCGCGCAGGATGGTGCGGTCCACGATGCGGCTGAGGTCCGCGCGCGAAGGATAATTCACCAGAATCTTCATCAGGAAACGATCGAGCTGCGCTTCCGGAAGCGGATATGTGCCTTCCATCTCGATGGGGTTCTGCGTCGCCATTACGAGAAACGGCGCTTCCAATTCGTGCGTTGTCGTCCCGCTCGTCACGGTACGCTCCTGCATCGCTTCCAGCAGCGCCGATTGCGTCTTCGGCGTCGCGCGATTGATCTCGTCGGCCAGCACCAAGTTGGCGAAAATCGGCCCGGGCTGAAAGCGCAGCGACTTGGCCCCCAACTGATCGGCCTCAATCATCATGCTGCCCACGATGTCCGCCGGCATCAGGTCGGGCGTAAATTGGATACGCGAATACTTCAGATGCAAAACGCGCGCCAGCGTTCGCAGCAGCGTCGTCTTGCCCAGCCCCGGTACCCCTTCGAGCAGAACATGGCCGCCCGCCAGAAGGCAGATCAGTACGCCATCGACGACGTCCTGCTGGCCCACGATGATCTTTGCGATCTCGTTGCGCACCTCGCCGAGTTTCGAAGTCGCAAGTTGAAGGGCCGAGCCGCTGGACACCTCTCTATTTTAGTTGACGGACCCGCGTCAGATCCATGAGATCGCCAAACCGAGCGTCGCCGCAAAAATCGACGCGGTCGTGACCCAGCCCAGAATGTTGATCGCCCGCCCGTTCACTCGATCGCCCATGATGGCGCGGTTATTCGTCATCAGCATGATCAGCAGCATCAGCGGCGGCGTCGAGAATCCCTGCACAATGCCCGCCACCACCAGGGCCTTCATCGGATTGAAGCCCAGAAAATTCATTCCCGCTCCGAGCAGCGTGAAGCCGGCAATCGCCAGGTAAAACCGTTTCGCCTGAGCGGGCCGTTTATCGAGGCCGTACTTCCATCCGACGGTCTGGCAAAGATCGTAGGCAGCTCCGCCCGTCATGACCGGAACAGCCAAAAAGCCTACGCCGATGACGCCCAGCGCGAACAGAATTCCCGCCGCGTTGCCGGCCAACGGCCGCAGCGCTTGGGCGGCGTCGGCGGCGCTGGCGATATCGGTTTTTCCCGCTTTGAATAACGTCGCGGCCGTGCCGAGAATGATGAAATACATCGCCACGTTTGAGAAGAACATGCCGAACAGCACGTCCCGTCTCGATTGCCGCAGTTCCTGTTCCGTCGCGCCTTTCCGTTGCGCCAGCGATATGCGGCCCATGGCCTTCTCTTCCTCCACTTCTTCGTTCGATTGCCACGTATAGAGATAAGCGGACAGTGTCGTGCCAATGACGGCGACGAGCATCGAGAGAAACTGCTTATTGAATCGAATGGTCGGAACCAGTGTGCCCTTTATCACCGGAAGAAGTTCCGGTTTGGCAAGGATCGCGGCCGGGATGTACGCCAGCAGCGCCAGGGCGAGAACACGGAAAATGTTCCGCATCAGAGCGTACGATCCCCACACTTGAAGAGCCAGAATGACAGCCGCGGCGATGAGGACCAGCAGCCCCACGGGCACGGGAACCAGAAGATTAATCGCGGCCGCGATACCGCCCAGGTCCGCGCCGGCTTCGATGGTGTTGCCGATCAGCACAGCAAGCAGCGTGGGATAAAGCAAACCCCGCGCGTAATGCTTTCGAAGAACGGCAAACAGCCCCTGGCCCGCGACCTGCCCCAGTTTCGCGGACAGGTACACGACCGCGAACATCATCGGAAAAGTGACCGGCGCCGTCCAAAGAAACGACGGGCCCAAGCTCGCCCCGGCGCTCGCGTAAGTACCGATGGCGGAGGGATCGTCGTCGGCTGCCCCCGTAATCAGGCCCAGCCCCACACTCCGAATGACTCCCTTACTTCTCGATTCGCGCCGTGGAACTTCGGTATCCAACTCTAAGGATAAAGCAGGATGCCGGCTTCAACAGGCCCGGCTACGCGACTATCGGCGCCCGCTTCGGCATACCCCAACCGGAAGAGATGCCGCTCCGAGCGCTACGTTCAGCAAAGAGAACGGCAATGTGCGCGTTCAAGGCGCTGCTCAAGTGTTCAAGAATCTCCCGCTCCCGCTGCTGCGCTTCGATGAATAGCCAATCCAATTAATATTTTCGGGCGAACGGCTCGATCCCCTGCATCTCGAGCATGCGCTGCTGCAATTCGAGCGCGGTGCGGTCCGCAAAGGGGCCCAGCAGGATACGGTAAACGCTCGCCTCCGGCCCCGGCGCAACCAGCGCGTGTATTCCTGCTTCCGCAAGCCGCGGGAGATAGCGATCCGTCGCCGTTGGTCCGAGCGCCGCCAGTTGCAGATACACCTCGCCCTGCTTGGGATCGACAAGCTGCCGGGGACCGGAGGCCCCTTTTGAGCTTGCATCCGCCTTCTCGACGCGCGCCTCTGGCTGGGGCGGGGCCTCAAGGGGTCGGATGACCGCGAGTTGAGGAGCACCCGGCGGCGCGTGAGGAACGGCGGCGCGAGGCATCGCCGGCGCTGCCCTCGCGCCCGGTTTCCAAGCCACCTGCGCGGGACCGCCGCGGGTCGAGCGGGCGGCAAAAATCCTGCCTCCTATATATGTCGTCGCGACCGCTAATCCGATCGCCATTACGCCGCCAAAGCCGATCAACACGCGTTTCCGCAACGCCGCCGAGCGGTCCTGCCCGGACTGGGCGGCATCGGAAGGAAGCGCGAGAGCGGCAGCCTGCCCGTTCGCCGGGATCGAAATGGACTCTATTCCGTTTTCCATGGTGGATATACCTTGCGTCCGGCATCAACCCGGACACTTTACTTATCGGATGCGCGCAAGACGGACTGTAGGTGGCTACTGTGCCGGGCTGGAGCAGTGTAAAATAGCCAGGGAGCGGCCTTCTATTGCCAGCGAAAGGTCATAACTTGATCGTGATCGGCGCTTCGGCCGGAGGCCTCGAAGCGCTTGATGCGCTGACCGCGCAATTACCGCCCGATATTCCAGCCTCCATTTTCATCGTTCAGCACATGGCGCCGCAAAACACCGGGGCCGCCCTGCTGCACCGTCTCGGAAGGTACAAATCGTTCCAATGCGCTCTGGCTGTGAATGGAGAAAAGTTCGCTGCCGGGCGGATCTACATCGCCCCCCCCGATTGCCACCTGTTACTGAAAAAGGATCATGTTCTGGTTACTAAGGGCGCTCGCGAGAACCGCTACCGGCCTGGTATCGATCCGCTCTTTCGTTCCGCCGCCGCCACGCATGGTCCTCATGTCGTTGCAGTCGTTCTCAGCGGCATGTTGGACGATGGCACCGCCGGCCTGATCGCCGTGAAGAAGTGCGGCGGCATCACCGTGGTTCAGGATCCAAAGGACGCCACGTATCCCGATATGCCGCGCAACGCCTTGAACAATCTGGACGTGGATTATTGCGTACCTATCGCCCGCATGGGCGCGCTGCTGGAGCGGCTCGCAAGCGAACCTGCAGGCAAGGCCCCGCCCGTTCCCGAAGATATCGGGACGGAAGCCCTGATTGCCGAGCGCGTATTGAGCGATGTCGCGCAGGTGAGCGGCCTGGGCGAGCAGGTTCCTTATAACTGCCCGAATTGCGGGGGAGTCCTGTGGCAGCTCGACCATTCGGGTATGCAGCGCTACCGCTGTCATACGGGGCACTCCTTCACGGCCGCCGCTCTATTGACCAGTCAGACCGAAAGAATCGAAGAGACACTCTGGGTTTCCTTGAGAATGTTTGAAGAACGAAAGAATCTGCTCAACGATATGGCCAATACCGAGACCTCTGCAACCGCGAAACGGTCCTATTCGGAACGGGCCAAAGCGACGCAAATTCATATTGAACGAATCAGGGCCATGTTGATGTCGGCGCAGCCACAGTCCGGGACAAATATTATTTCAGATAAAAAGTAGTCGCGCCAGACTGAGAATTATCCAATGCAAGATGATCCTGAAAGCTGGGAGCATTTCCAATGCAAGATGATCCTGAAAACAGAAACGATGCGTTATGTTGCGGATGAATGCAAATCGAGATGCGAAACGCTGCAAACATCCCACCAGAACGGATCCAAGAATTCCTACGGGCGAGCCAGGCGATCGATTTCGCCGGCAAAAGCCGTAATGAGATCTACGCGTGGGTGCAGGAGACATTGACGCAACAAGAGTACTTTGCAAAGCCGAAGAAGGAGCGTGGGGCCATGCCCCCGGAGCGAAGCAGCGCGGCGGTCTTATTCAGCGGATAAGTGGCCCATTCTTCTGCGCCTGTGTGCAGCGCCTATCTGAGCAAAATCGGCGGCCGCGGTTTGCCTCAGATCACGCGCCTCATCCGGCAATACCGGGCTACGGGGCTGCGCGGCCGTACGGCGCCATAAATTTGCGCGCCGCTACGGCCCGGCCGACATCGTGCTGCTCGCCGAGGTGGATCGCGCCCACGAACGTTTGAGCGGACCGGCCACGAAACGGATTCTGGAACGCCGCCGCCGCTCAGCTTTCCCGATTTGCAACGGAACCGGCGGCGGACTACAATCGTGCATTGCCAGCGAAGATTCTCATTCCTTCCGTCTTCCTCGCCATGTTAGCGGTGATGTGCGTCGTAATCGTGCGGTCTACCGCCTTCGGCATGCTTCACGACGATGGTATTTATCTGGTGACCGCCAAGGCGCTCGCCGAGGGACACGGCTACCGTATCATCAGCCTCCCGAACGAGCCGGTTCAAACTAAGTACCCCATTCTGCTGCCGCTGCTGCTTGCGGCAGCCTGGCGCATCGACCCCCATTTTCCGGGCAATGCCGCACTGCTCAAGGCGGTGCCTGTCGGCGCGATGTTAGGATGGCTCTTATTGTGTTATTGGTTTGCGCGCCGTTACGGCAAGACGCCTGCTTGGGCAGCCCTTTGGATCGTTTTCTTTGCCGCCGCGAACCAATGGTCGGTCTTCAGTGTGGGCACGCTGATGAGCGATTCTCTCTTCGCCGCGCTAGCGTTGGCCGCGATTGCGCTGCTGGTCGAAGCCGATCGGCGTCCCTCGTTGTGGATAGTCGCCGCCGCCGGGATCGCCGCGTCCGCAGCCTACTACACGAGGACCGCGGGATTGCCTCTTGCGATCGCTGGCGCGCTCACACTGGCCGCACGGAAGCGGTTCCAACAAGCGGCTTTGTTTAGCGGAATCGTAGCGCTGTTCATTGCGGGCTGGGCGCTCTGGCAACGGCAAGCTGTCGATCTGGGGACATATACTGAAAATTTCTACACGGCCAAAGGCTACGTAGCCTATACGCTGTTAGGTCGGCACTTAACATTGCCGCTCGAAGCGCGGATTTTTGTGAAGAATCTCTATTTCCTGGCCGCCTATCCGGCCGGTTGGATATTCTGTTTTCCGATCCCGTATTCGTTTCGGTACATTGGGCCACTGCTCGGGGCTCCCTTTTGGCTGATCGCATATCGCGGTTTCAAAAGATCGCCCTCGTGGTTATTGCCGGCCCAAATCTTTACCTTGGCCTATTTAGCGATGCTGGTCGTTTATATTTGGCCGCCCGACCGCTTTCTACTTGCCATTCTCCCGCTATTACTGCTGTTCGCTTACTTCGCCCTGCCGTCACGCTTACCGAAATGGGCGCTTCCGGCGCTGGCCGTAATGCCGCTGGTGCTCGCCTTTTACTCAATGAAGGACACGCGCGATCATCAGGTGGCGAGTCTCGCACAGCCGCCGTGGGTCGGGCGCTCCCCGGTTGTCGACTGGTCCAAAATCTCTCAAGTGCATAACTGGATCCGCGACCACGCCGCGCCCGGGGCCGTCGTGCTTGCCAACTACGATCCGGCCTTTTACCTTTACTCTGGCCATCAGGCAATCCGGCCATATTATGTCGCCGGCGCGAACCTGTTCTATGGCGTCCCCGCGGATATCCGCCTGAAGATAAGTGAATGTCTCGAAGTGATTGCAAAGTATAGAGCCCGGTACATCGTCGAGACCGGACACGATGACGTCGAAGAACCGGATTATGCTCGCATAATCGCTTACCTGAATTCGACTGGAAGGCTACGGCTGATAAAGGAAGTGGCCCCCCATTACCGGATTTTTGAAATCCTGCCCGACCGCGCGGGTACGGAACCAGTAGGCGCCAATTCTTCCGTATCGGGAACCACCGCCGCTTCGACACTTCCGTGATGTGCGACCAGTTTGGAATCGCAGTGAATCGCGATCCCGCTCGGGTATGCTCTGGAGGCCGGATTCCTCAATCGACTATCCCGCGATGGAATTAAATTCAGTCCTACCAGCGGGACCGCCTGGGAATCGTCGCCCTACTCCAGATACGCCCGCACTAACCCGCGCCTTCAGAAGTTTAGTTTGGCTCCCCAGTCTGGACGCACGAACTTTTCTCACCACCGTCCCGCCCGGATTGCTCAGATCCGCGCTCGCGCAAGGTCTGCTATATAGCGGCAGGCGGGCCATGAAAACCGGCTATCTATGCCCGCGTCAGCACCTCCGATTGATGGCAGGAGACGGACAATCAACTCGCTGAATTGCGCCGGTTCGCCTTGACGCAAAAATGGGAGATCGTAGGCGAGTATATCGACCCGGAATCCGGCAAGACGGCGGACCGGCCGGAATTCAAACGCGAACACGCCCGCAAAATCGGCGGTAGCGCCATTGACACGCCGCAAAAACCGATGGCCTGTCCTACTGCGCCACGGTGATCGTGGCTGCCGGGGTGGCGATGCCCCCAACCGTTACGACGACCGGCTGCACACCGAGCGGGGCGCTCGCCGGAATCGCAAAATTGATCTGCGTGGTCCCTGCCAGCCCCGGCGGAATGCCCGCGAATGCGATCTGCGCCGGCACGCTTCCCACCGTGACCGTAAGGGGCAGCGTGGGCTGCGGCAACAGACTGAGCGGAGTGGCGATGAACGGCGACGCGCCCGTTGCCAGCGCCGGCGAGACCTGGCCTTCTCCAGTGATGAAGAGGAGCAATGTGTCGCCGCGCTTGCCACTGGAATAGGGGACCAATGCGGCCGGATGATTAGGATCCGTGAAGATACCCGGGGCGGAAGCGGCGACCGGAAACACGTACGATGCGACTTGCCCGTTGTTGTTCACCCCGAGAACAGCGGGGCCGGCGCCAGTTTCGTAAGGAATTTGTATGTTCAACTGAGTTGGAGAGGCGTAAAAAAGCGGTGCGGAGACGCCATTCACGGTTGCGGACGCGCCGCCGGCGGATAGGGGAAGGGGAAAGCTGCTCGCCAATTGCGTGCCCGTCGCCAGTTCCGAGCCGAACACGCTCAGGATCATTCCCGGGGCGTAGACCTGCTGGAACGAAGCTCCATTGCTGGCGCCGTTGATCGCGATTCCTGTGGAAGCGCCCACTAGAAATACCACAGGCACTTCAACGAATTGTGGGACCGCGTTCGTGGCCTGAATCAATAATGTCGCGTTGTAGATGCCCGCCGGGAGTCCGGCCGCCGAGGCTTGGAGCATCACCTGATTCGCATTGCTCCCCGCCGCCAGCCATGCTGTCGACCGGTTGGCTGGAATCACTGCTACCGTCCACGCGCCGGCGCCCGTGAGATTCACGGGAACGGTCGCACTGCCCGATCCGCCGAGCGTCACCGCATTCTGCGCCACCGAGAGCGCGCCGGGACTTGTTGCCGGCCCAGTATAGGCGGCCTGAAACGTGGCGCTGACAGGGAAGCCGGTTTGATCCACGCCGTCCATTTCGAATGTGGTAGACGGCGGTGGGATGGAACCGGGCCAACAGATGTGGGCCTGCAAAATTCCGAGCGGCGCCAGATGCGTGGTTCCGAAGAGCTGCTGGATTTGCAAGGTCCAGTCCTTGCCGCCCACGAGGAAGCGGGTGAGTTGCACCTCAAAGCCAAGCTGCTCTTGTAGAATCAACTGCTGCGACCATTGGCAGGAGGGATCGGCGGCGGGATTCTGTTGTACCGTGGCGGGAGCGCTCGCGAGCGTCATGTCCGGAGTCTGCAACGGGCCTTCGAGAGTCAGCGTGTACTGCCGCGACCATGTTCGGCCATCGGCATCGACGCCGCTGAACACATACACGCGCGCGCTGGGAAGGACGGCCGGAACAGCGGTACCGATGCTTGCGGAAAGGCTTCCGTAGGGCGCGAGCGTCGTAGTGCCGAAATCTTGCGCGAACAAGGAGAAATCATCGACCCCGTTGATGGTCCAACCCGTAATCGTAGTCGCGGCGCCGGCTTCTTCGGTGAGAGTCACTCGGACGAACTCTCCTTCGTGCGCCGGGTTGGGGGAGATGTTGACCGCAACGTAGGAGCCCGCGGTACCGGGCGCGACCGAGACAGTGGCCGAGCCAGTCGAGGAATTGAAATTGGAATCGCCGGAATACGCGGCCGCCACGTTGGCGTTGCCTGCC
This sequence comes from Bryobacterales bacterium, assembly GCA_963795935.1. GTDB lineage: Bacteria > Acidobacteriota > Terriglobia > Bryobacterales > Bryobacteraceae > JAICMB01. The sequence goes on from CAWCJO010000003.1 coordinate 131,157, forward strand.
GGAAGGAGCGGGCCGCTGACGGCCAACGTAGCGAGCGCGAGAGCGCCGGTATTCACGACTGGGGCGATACCGAGGAGGGTTCGGCCGCTGCTGAAAGTGACTGTGCCGCTCGGGACCGCGGCGCTGCCGGCTGTAGTTGTGATGTTGGCGGTCAATTGAACGGAATCGCCAAACGTGATGCTGGAAGGACTCGCCGCTAACGAGACGGTAGTCTCGGCCGCAGGCGGCCCCCATTCGGTAACGAAATTGTAGACATCGAGCGATCCGAGGCCGGTTGCCAGATCGTAGCCGGGCGCGGCGGCGTAGCCCATCGAGCCGTTAACGCATCCGTGGCTGCCCGCCGAGCAGGGAACAAAGTTGTTCCCCTGCGTGATGTCGTGGAAAACGTCAGTGGTTGTGCGAGCCATGCGATACAGCTCGGGATTAATATTTCCCAGGCCGGGCTGCGCCTGAAAGCCGTTCGAAACCAGGTAATGGTTGAGCAGCGCCACCACTCCCGCGAAGGAAGGCGCACTCGCCGACGTACCTCCGGTTGCGCGCGCGCCGTTGGAGTTGACCACCATGTAGGGATCGTGATTGCCGGAGGCGCTGAAGGAGAGATCGGGGATGTCGCGGGCGTTATCGGCTGGAACCCCGGGGCCGGCCTGCCACGCCGGTTTCGAAAAGAAGATGGACGGACCGCCGCCCGAGGCGAGCAATCCGCCGGCTCCGGTCTCGTTCCACGCCATTTCGGGAATGTAGGAGATCGCGGACGCGCCAGTGGCGGTATTCGCGCTACGCCAGTATTGCCCACCGGCTTCGTTGAATTCCGTGCCCCCGACGGCAGTGACTTCAGGGAAGCTCGCGGGGATGCCAACGGCCGGACCATCCGAGACCACGGTGGAGTTCCCGCTGGCGCCGAAAAAGCCGTGCGCATCGCATTGCGCCGGGCCGGAATCGCCCGACGACGCCACCCACGTGATGCCCTGCGCGTTGGCCTGCTGCGCCATGAGCCGGTTTCCTGCGGCGGCGTTCGGCTCGCAGGTGCCTAGGCTTTCGCTGAGGATAGTGGCGAGATTCTGGTCGATAGCGCCCTGCGCGGCAGTATTGAAGTTGGCGGCGTAGATATAGACAATGGTGGCGCCGCGCGCGACGGCGCCCGACCATTCGATATCAAGCGCCGCTTCGTTGGCGGAACTCGTGATTCCGGGGTCTGGTCCGACGACGTGCTGCTCGACCTGGGTTGGCGGCAGACCGAACTGGCTGCGAAAAGCGTCGATGTAGGATTGGTTCATGTCGGAGGCGCCCAGAATTCCGATTCGCTGGCCCGTGCCGTCGATGCCCATGGCATAGAGCGGCGAAACATCATAGATGGTGGCCCAATCGTCTGGGGCCAACTGGTTGACGCCGGAAGCGTTGGTGTTGTCGGGAACGGCGGCGGCGGGAACACGCCAGAAGTCATCCAGTCCGCGAATGCCGCTGACGATGTCTCGAAGAGCGGCGGGAATGGAGACGTTCGTGGAGTTGGCGATGTGTGGCTGGCCATCCACGAGATAGCCGCGAATCTGTGTATGAAACACCACTTCGATGTCGCGCGCGGCGCCGCTGAACGCCACCCAGTTGCGCGCCCTGGCAACTTTCTCAATGCGCAGGCGGTGAGATCCGAGCCAGGAGACCACCGCGGAATAATCGTCCGGCGCCAGGCCGAAGCGGTCGCCGAACTGCTCGGGCGTGAGCCAATGATGATAGTTCGATGAGGATGGGTCGCGTTGCTCCTCCAGCAGACGGTCGAGATCGGCTTGCTGCGCGGCCGACGGCTTCATACTCAAAGTGACGAAGGGAAGTTGAAGCGAGGAGTCGACAAGACCTTGATCGTAACGGGGCTGCGCTTTGGGATGAACGCTGCCGGCCAGGATCACGCGCGTGGTGTCATCGATAGGCCCGGCAATGCGGTTCTGCTGAGCGAGAAGCGCAACGGCGGACCCTGCCAGAAAGACCGCGAATCGGATCACTTTGTCAACGAAGATCGCGCCTCCCAGGACGTTCACTCCAGTATCGGCAAATTCCTCGGGCGTGTCTACGATGCGGTCAGCTGGAGGTCGGCTTCGGAAAGGGCTTCGCCACCGACGGCGCCTGGAGACAGCCCTGGATTCGCGCTTCGTACTCAAACACTTCTCCACTCTCGAGTCCATACATAGGCGCAGATTGAATTTTCTGACCGTCTATCATCGTACAGAATTCGCTGTACCCGTGCTCCGGCCGCGCTCCGAAGGAAATCTCACGTCGCCTGTCTCCGTTGTCATTTCCCGTGCTACGGGGAAGAATACTTCAGGCAGTTGACCGCCGAGCAGATCGTGACGAGAACGGTGAAAGGGTATCGGTGTCCAGAATGGCAGAAAATGCGGGAGCGGAAGGAAGCATTGGATTGCCGCGTGTATGCGCGAGCGGCAGCCGCGGTGTGCGGAATGGACCGCTTGAGCGAATCGCAATGGAAAGAGGCGCAGGATCGGCTGAAGAAGCCCACTGGGCCGACGGGGCCGCCCGGACCGGAAAGGCCGGTCCGCTTCAGGTTTGATACGGGCGCGAGCTGGCTTGGCGAGCGGCGCGAGGGCTGGCTTCGCCGATAATACGCGGTGCCTGGTCCATTAATCGTTGGAAGTTTCTCGGTTCTTTGGAGCGCGCCTAACCTTCACCTGACATCATTTCTGGCTTTCAATTCTGACGGCAAATGCTTCAAGTCGCACCCAACTCCCAGGCCCCGAACTGAGGGCCGCAAAGTGCCAGCATCGGCCGACGTCCTTCAGCGGTTCATCCGTATGGAAGTACTTCTTGTATGCGGCAATCCAGTTGGCGGCAATTTCCTGCTGCGCTTCCGACAAATCCAAACTTCCGTTGCACCATCTCCCGAAGCCAGTCCTCCAGCGCGTCCTTGACATGGGCGCTCTAAATGGCCAAATGATCGTGGGCCACGGATTATGGAATATCGTCGGTGCCTCCGAGTGCCGGCGTGACCAGGTAATCCACTCCGTAGGCTCTCGGATCGGCCCTCGGAATCCCTTATTCCTGAAGACTTCTCGCCGGAGCGAGATGGCAACGGCGCACACACCGACCGGCTCAGGAGCAAAGTCACGCCAGGCGACGGCCCATGATGACGCCAATAGCCACGACAGCAAAGATAGCCGCTGCCGTCTTCATTCCTGGTGTGATGGAGAACCGCCGCGTCCTCTTCATTCATCGAGATGAATTCCGCGAAGGCGCCGATCCGGTCCTGATGAGGCCGCGCATAGACCTCGTCGCCAGGCTCGAATCGCCGCACTCGAGATCCGACTCGGACCACGACCCCAGCCACATCATTGCCCAAAATGAACGGTAAGCGATAACGCAAAATGAGTTTGAACTCTCCGCCTCTGATTTTGGAATCCAGAAGGTTTACACCAGCGGCGTGGATCTGGACCAATACGTCATCGTCCCGCAGTTCCGAGTCTCTAGCATTTCGCCAAACCGTATGCCAGCTTTGCTGCATAACGATCGACGATGAATGTCTTCATGATATCTTCGAATCGAACCGTTCTTGATGCCGTCTCTATCCTACCGCAACAGGTATTAGCTTCTTAGACGCCTTCCAGAGTTTCCCGTTGATGAAATCGGGGCGAGGCGGCGCATGAATGCGAGCTGTTTGGCTTGCCCCGGCCGGATCTCCAGGGCACCCGCCTTGAACCAGATCTCCGCGATCTCTTGATCCACTGCCTCAGCGTAAAGTTCCACAATCATGTCCTTGTCGGCCTCCTGAATTCGGCGCAACTTATGCGCCCATTGCTCATTCGGAACAACAATGGCGGCTTTCCCGCTTCTTAGGGCAAAGTTAACGCATGCGCCAAAACAGGAGCGCGCAGATCAGCGTCACAATAACCGCAATTACGCTCACGCTGAAGCGGACGAGCGGACGCCCCGCAGCCCTGCCTGTAACGGGTTGAAGTTCCACGTCGATGCTTGGGCCCGTCTCCGGCTCATCTTCCGCGATCGCGCTGACAAGAACCGGGATGGCCGATTCCGGCGGTTTATCGACGCGATCGGAGTCGAATTGCAGAATTCGCTTCTCGATGCTTGAGCACAATTGCTCCGAAGTCTTGTTCAGCCTTGTCCTGGTGGCCTCCGGCAGCTCCGCGAGGACCGTCTTCGCGTCCACAGGAACTAATGGATGAACGATGTCGTACCCAAGTGCATCTGCCAGGCGGCAAGCAACGTGGATGACACGGAGCAGGTCTAATTCGGCGCCTTCGCACGGATCGTGATGCCGCCCCGCGATGATCTGTAGATCCAATGGCAAGTTCCATTTCTCCGACAGCATCCTACCCGCTTCGGCATGGTGCATCCCGAACGTCTCGGCTTCAAAGTCGAGGATGTCCGCCGCTTTATCGGCCGCGCCACGAATTACAGCTTCGTACTCCTTCGGATACGCGACAATAAGCGCGAGCCTCCCGATATCGTGCATAATGCCTGCCGTGAATGCGACTTTGGTGAAGGCGCCGCAGGCAGTCGCAATCTCTTCCGCAAGCGCCGCCGTCGCAATCGTGTGCTGCCAGCACCGCATCAACTCCGCCGTCCGCAACGCCCCTTTCGCGTATGCGGCCATCGCGTGGCTCATGGTAAGCTGGCGCGTCCTATCCAACCCCACCAGTGCGACAGCTTGCCGCACGTTTCTCACCTCAGACGAGAATCCGTACTCGCTCGAATTAACGCACTGTAGCAGCCGCGCGGTAAAAGTCGGATCGCTGCCGATCAGGTCCGCGACGTGGTTAACCTCAACATCCGATCGCGCTAGCAGCGCGAGCAGGCGCGCCGCTACGGGCGGAAACGGCGGTACCTTCTTCAAACCGGCCTTAATATCGACAGACGTGCGCATACAGAACGGGCAGATGGCGCGTTTCCCGTGTATCGGCTGGAAACGTTGTCTTCTGTAGCCCTATAAGCCGCACGCTGTGCGAGAATCTGCGAGTCCTGGGGCCCGGCTGCGAGCAAGACCTTGCACACTCCTACTGCAATTCGAACCAGGAAAGTTATAGAAAGGGAAAGGAGAACGCTGGCTCCGGACGCGAATTGGGAATAATGGCTCCCCGCGCATACATGGCTCCGGAACAGGCGCGCAGCAAAGAAAAGAAGTAGACAGGCGCGCCGATATCATTGAAGCTTGAATCGCGGAAAGGACCAGTGGAGATGTTCGTGATCGAACGTGTCGAGAGGCCGTCTGCGAATTAGCATCCACCGTCGGTCCGGTGAACCGTATGTTCCCGCTGCCCGCGAGCGTATCGATAAAGACCCCAAGACTGGCTTTCAGTCGCAGGGTTCAGCCTGAGGGACAGGCTGACAAAGAGTCGAATTCTGCCGGTTGCAATCCGGGCTGGTGCTCGCGAGTTCGTCTGATTTAACGAAACATCAAGGCAGAGCTTTTACTCTGCGCTGATCGGACCTCGGCTCTCATTGAAACTCGCCATTTCAGGCCATTTTGAGCGACACAGCAATAACTAACGGATAGGAGAGTTTGTCGTTGAAAGCGACAGCCTCCGCAGGTAAGTTTGAAAAACGTGATCCACCGGTTAACGCTCATCTGGGCAGGTGATCGGTCCATCGCCATGCGCAGGCAGGCCATCCAACGCGCTTTCAGATTCCCCTTGCTGTCACCCTCGTCGAGGAGCGCCTGTTGAAACAACTACCACTCATCGGATGGCGGGCAGAACTCCCTGCCTCCGCCGCCCGGCGGGCGCGGTTAGCTGTCATATTAGGGAAATGCTCACCCGCGATAAGCCTTTTGCGGAGCGCCTCTACCGCCGCAACGCTCGCCGTCTCCTGAAACTGTACTGGTAAACCACATGCGCCGAACGATTGCGATCAGTGCGGTTGCCATGTTAATCGCCGCGCTACTCTTCGCCCGCGCGGCGCTGAAAGCCCAGCAGGCGGGCGGCGCTGACGTGATCAACGCGCGCGCGGCGCAGGATCTACTACTGCAGAAATCCTACACAACCGAACCCGGCGGAGTTTCCGAGGATGACCTGTGGCAAGTGCTGGTTCTGGCCGGCATGCGCGACGCCGCGCCGGCAAAATGGTCCGGCTCGATCGAGGTGGTGAACGGCGAGCTGCATCGCGTCCAGGGCTATCGCTTCGAATTGCCGGATCGCGTCCTCCCCCAAGGCGGCTGGGAATTCACTACGCAGCGCAATCAAATCTACATGAACTCGCCGATCGAGGGGCCAAAGGGAGAGAAACCCGAGATCCGCATCCTTCCGAAAGGCCTCTTGATTCAGGGCGCGGGCTCGGACGCAACGAGCTTGATCCTCAGAACCAATCAAGGCCCATGCACGGTAGCTCCGATGCGATTCGCGTTCGGCGAGGTGCATCCCTGCGCCGAGGGCGGAGCGACCATCCGCCGCATTCCCGCGCAGACCGATTTGTCCGGAACCGAACTGCGCGCGCACGATTTCCCGGATATTGCCGCCGGATCGGACGGCGCGCTGTGGGCGGTCTGGTCGAGTTATCACGATCGCCAGGAAGAGCTCAACCTCCGCCGCTACAAGGATGGGAAGTGGACGCGCCTGATTCCCGTCCCCCGCGCCGCGGCCGATGTGTGGCGCCCGCACGTAGCCGTGGATGAGACGAATCGGCCGTGGCTGATCTGGTCGCAGCAGGTCAAGGGCAACTGGGATCTCTACGCGATGCCTTGGAACGACAACGCGTGGGGCGACTTGGTGCGAGTTACGAGCGATCCGCTTCCCGATATCGAGCCTGCCATTGCGCGCGCGCCCGACGGGACCATTTATATCGTATGGCAATCGCTGGCCGACCGCCATTCGCACGTGCGGCTGAAGTATCTGCGTAAAGGCCGCTGGTCCGAAACCGTGCAGGTGACAAATGCGGCGGCGGACGATTGGATGCCGGCCGTCGCCGCGGGCAGCGATGGCCGGGTATGGATTGCGTGGGACCGCTACAACGACAGCTTCGATGTTTACGCGCGCAGCTATTCTGCCGGCGATGGACTTGGCCCCGAAATGGCCATTGGGGCCACTGCCCGCTATGAAGTGAACGCCAGTGTTGCCGTCGATCGTCAAAACCGCCCGTGGATTGCGTGGGAAGAGGGCGGCGACAACTGGGGCAAGGATCTCGGCGCAATGGCTCCGCATCCCATCGGCGCGCCGCTGGGCGGTCCGCGATCGGTTCGCGCGGTCTGTCGCGATGGGGGCGCGTGGAAAGCAGCGCCGGCCCTGCCGTCTTCCGATGCATTGAACAGCGGCAATACAAGCGACAGCGATCCGTTGCTGTTCGTCGATCCCAACGGCTCCGTCTGGATGGCGTGGAAACGCCGCTACAGCCACATGACCCTGCCGAATCCGTCCGGCCCGAGCGTATCCTATCGCAACAGCGTGCACTGGGAAACGTATTTGGCGCATCTCGCCGGCGATAGCTGGACCGAGCCGATTCCGCTGGCGTCCAGTTGGACGCGTAAGAGCACGCGCATGGGGCTGACCGCGACATCCCAACGCCTGTGGGCTTTCTGGCCATCGGAGAGCCGCGAGTGGGCATTTTCGAGCCGCCCGCATCTAAGCCGGGTGATCGCCGGGTCGGTTACGCTGCCCCCCGCGGGCGCGCCGCCGGTCCTTACCGCATACTCGACGGCAAGCGCTCCCGGGAACGGCGCCGAGCGCGCGCAAGTGGAAGCGATCCGCAATCATCGGGTCCAGGCGGGAGGCGCGACTCTGCGCATCGTGCGCGGCGATCTGCATCGCCACACGGAGCTGTCGCAGGATGTCGGCGGGCTCGACGACGGCTCGCTGCCGGAGTTCTATCGCTACATGATCGACGCGGCGGCGATGGATTTCGGCGCCTCCACGGACCATCAGGGCGGCGGTACCGGCTATTGGAACTTCATGACGCAGAAGATGGCCGATATGTACCTGTTCCCGCAGCGCTTCGTCACGCTATATGCATACGAGCGCAACATGGGAAATCCGTTCGGCCACCGCAATATTCTCCACATCACGCGCAATTATTCGATCGTGCCGTTCTTTCAAAAGATCGATCCGCGATTCATGCTGCCCGACACGCCCGATGGCGAGCTGCTCACGTTCAACAGCATGAGCTTCGGCGGTGCGGTGGCGAACGACACCAAGCTGCTGTACGAAGAACTGCGCAAAGACGGGGGCATCGCGATCCCGCACACTTCCGCGACCGACAGCATGGGCACGGACTGGGCCGACAACGATCCGAAGATCGATAAGCTGGTCGAAATCTACCAGGGCGCGCGCCAGAATTACGAAGCCAAGAACGCGCCGCGCGGCATTAAGGACGGCGAGGAGGCGAAGGCGCTGGGCGGATTTCAGGATGCCGGCCTGGTGTGGAATGCGTGGAAGAAAGGCTACCGGATCGGCACGATCGCCAGCTCAGACCATTACTCGACGCATATGTCATATGCCATGGTCTACACGCCCGCGATGACGCGGCAGGCAATCTTCGACGCGATCGGGAAGCGGCACACGTACGGCGCCACGGATAATATCGTGCTTGAGTTCTGGTTGGGGGAGCATTTCATGGGCGATGAATTTACGGCGTCGGCGCCGCGGACCATTCGCGTGAAAGTGCGCGGCACGGCGGCGGTGTCGGCCGTGCACATCGTGCGCGACGCGCAATATGTGTACAAGGTCGCTCCCAACCGGCCCGATGTCGATTTCGAATATCGCGATGTGGACACACGCGCGGGCGCGCACTGGTATTACGTGCGCGTCGAGCAGAGTAATGGGGAACTCGCTTGGTCGAGTCCGATCTGGGTGAATTACCGCTAGCCGGCCGCCCAACGCCCAGCCTGGCAAATGTACTACTTGATAGTCTCAATAAGATTCTGGGCGGCATCGGCTGCCTTATTCATGTTTCCATTCCCATAGGCTTCTACAAACTCTTCGATCAGCTTTTCGCCCTTCCAATAAGCCAGGCTGTCGCCAAGAGTGAAACCGCCGTTTACCGGACCCGGGGTAAAGGTACGGTAGCTGTTCTTTGCGGGATCCAGATTGGGATAGGGTCCTCGGCTGACTTTGGTATAGAACGCATCGCGCGCCTGTAGGAAATAGAACTCCCGCGCAACGTCCAGGCAATACCGCCGCCGCTCCTGAGAATCGGCCTTAGCCGCTTCCGCTTCGTACGCGGCGGCTTTGGGATTCGCTACCTCGCGTTTGAGGACTGCGATCAACTTCTCATCCCCGGCGATCGCGTCCGGTAAGACATGGCTGTTGTACTCGCGCTGTAACGTCTCGCGGTCGAGAACCACCGGCCGGGCGCGCACGTTCTCTACCCGGCTTACTCTAACAGGCACTGGATTCGAACCCGCGAACACCTCTGTAGTATCCAGATATCCATCTCCGTCGCTATCGAAATACCGGAACTCCAGATCCTTTTCTTGGTTGACTAAGTGACCAACCTCGAGCCAGCCCTCCGTTGCGCCGAATAGGTGATAGCGCTTGTCCGCGTCGGAATAGTAGAGTTTCCGTTCTTTCGAAGGTTTCGGCGAGTACTCCCGCCGCATGTTCCACCGCATTGTCGGACCTCCGCTGTTCGGCATCAGTATCCGCTCGTAAATCCAGAACTGTCCTTCCCAGCGAAACACCGTTCGCGCTTCATCCCACGTAAACCCGCTCTGCTGCGCCGGATAGTGCAGCGCCACCTCCATTCCCTCATTCGCCGGAATTCGCACCACCGTCTGGGGCGGCCGGCGCCGCGGATTCGTATAGTACATATGCGGGTAAGAATAAGGCTGCGCTCCCACCAAATTGAAGCCAAACGTAAAGTGGGGACGATCCACGGGCTCCCGGCGTGGCATTGGATCGATATTGAAGCTGAACCGGACATTCATGTTGCCGATCTTACGCAGGGGTATCGTTTCGGGAGCCCAAAAATACCGGGAATTGTTCGCGTAATCCGAGTCTTTACCTGTGTTGCTCGTCAGCGGCGCGGCCGACACGCGCAAGACAATATCGCTGTGTCCGTCGTGATTCGTATCCCAGAAGATGAATGGACACTCGGAAAGTGGAACCCAGCTATTAGTCTTCGCGTCGAACTTATTCAAAAAAAACTCGACATTTCCCCGGAACTTATTTCGAAAATCATTACCGCCAACATAGTTCCAGTTCTTGTCGATCGTGAAGATATCGGAGCCGTCGGGATCGTAGTTCTCCGCGAACCAGCAGTAGCGTAGATAACCGTCCTGATAATTTCGGAATTCGGTTTCGTCGGCCTTCCCGTCGCCGTCATTGTCGATGTAAACGACCATGCGGTCCACCAGGCCCGTACCTTTCAGACTTACTACATAAGCCGCGCTGCCGCGGTTGTGCGCAAGGTCCGTCGCTCGCCCACTGTCGTCGATGATCTCGACAATGTGCCCGTCCCTGCGTTCGATCAATGTGTCGGGCCGGCCGTCCCGATTCAGATCGAGCGTGAAACTTTCGCCTTCCGTCAGCTTCTGCGCGCGCGGCCACCACGGCTTCTGGAGAAATGTGAGCCTTCCCTCCGCCGACATCGCGGTTTCCTGCATGTACCACGGCAGGGCCGCGGCGCCTAGTTGGAACGAGCACAGAAGGAGCAAAGCAGAGCGCATAAGATAAGCCGCTATCGCCCCCGAAAGTAGGCCGCCACCTTGGCGATTGCGGCGGCAATCTGATTCACCTGCGCTACCGTATAATTCTCGTTCCAATGCACGGCGACGACTTGCGATAGGGCCTGCTCCGCGTGAGGGCACAGACCTTGGCGAAACTCCTGCCGGCCCCATTGACTGAATGGATATCCGGATGACCCATACGTCTTTTGTCCCGCGAAAATCGCCGACATATAGATCGGCTCAATCATATAACGCACCCAGGCATGGATACCTTCGGCAATCAGGGCATCCCCGAACTCCTGCGTGCTGGTCCCGGGGATTCGCTCGTCCACTCGCAGCATATAGAGCCACCAGGAGTGCACGGTGTTTGCGGGTACGTAAGGCGCCGCAACGCCCCAAACTCCGGCAATCGAACTGCTCAACTGTTCAGCCCCTGCCCGCCGCCGTTGCAGCACTCCCTCAAGCTTTCCCAATTGACCCAGCGCCACCGCTCCCTGTAACTCGGACATACGGTAATTCTGCGCAAGAAAGAGGAAACGCGAAGATCCCAAGCCTCCGGCCTCGCGCGGCCATGCCTTATCCGCGAATAGTTCCGCCCGCCGCGCCAACTCCGGGTCCGACGTCGTCATTACGCCGCCTTCGCCGCAGGTGATGTGCTTACTTTGTTGCAGGCTGAAGCACGCCATGTCGCCGATCGTCCCCACGGTGCGGCCATCGTATTCCGCCCAGTACGCTTGCGCGCAGTCCTCAATCAGCGCCACGCCATATTTATCCGCTAGCGTCCGCAGCGCCCGCATCTCGCACGGTTGCCCCGCCAAATGCACCGCGATAATGGCGCGCGTCCGGGGCGTTATTTTGCGGGCCACGTCCTCCGGGTCGAGCGTCATCGTGCGCGGCTCCACATCCGCAAAAACGGGAACGCAGTTCTGCCAGATAACGGGCACAACCGTTCCAAGATCGGTGATCGGCGGCACAATGAATTCATCGCCGGGTTCCGGATCGAGCGCCGCAACCGCCAAGTGAATCGCCGCGGACCCGCAGGAACATGCCACCGCGTGCGCCGTTCCGAGGCGCGAAGCGAATTCTCTTTCGAAGCGCTTCACCATGGTCCCGCCGTTCTTGCTCAAGCAACCGGAGCGCAACGCCTCCACAACCAGCGCTTCTTCTTCAGGACCAAACGTCCGGCCCGCGCTGTCCAAAAACCCCGGCAAAGGGTCGCGGATAGCCTTCTCCCCGCCATGGAGCGCCAACGTTTCAACCGCGGTTGTCATACCGTTCGTCTAACCCGGCCATCGTCTAACGCGGCCCTCGTCTAACACCAAGGTCCGTTGCAGGGCGCTCGACTCATAAGCCGCAAGCGCAACCTGCACCGCTGCCCGCCCGTCCTCTCCCGTTACCGACGGCGCGCGCGCTTCGCGGATGCTGTTCAGGAACTCCGTTCCTTGTCTCGCATACGCTTCCAGCCGAACGGGATCCAGCATCCCTTTTCCTTTAAAATCGATGGGCTTCTGCTCAATTACAGTCTCCCAGTTCCCGTTGCGCCCGAGCCGCAGAGCGCCGTATGCGTCCAAGTCCAGCAATCCGCGGTCGCCCGCCACTCGCGCCGAAAATCCGCTGTGAGGAAACCCAGGCGAAGGGATCGTCCAACTCACCCATAATGTCGCCGCCGCGCCTCCACGTAACCCAAGCAGCGCCATTGTCGACACTTCATTTCCCGACGGCGCTTCCGTTTGCGAGCGGGCCGAGACGGACGAAATCTCGTCTCCGGTGAACCAACGAATCTGATCGATGTTATGGACCCCGTGTCCAAACAAAGTCCCCAGGTTTTCGGGCACACTCTGCCAGGAAGGCAGCGACGCCAGCCCGCCGCTGTTCAGAGAATACGAGTGCATCGTGTGAATGCGTCCCAGGGCGCCGTCTTGAATCAGGCGATACGCCTCCAGATTCACCGTTCGAAAACGCTGCCCAAACATGATCATCAGGTTTACGTTGGCGCGCCGGGCGGCCTCGATGATGCTGTCGCAATCGGCCACGCTCGCCGCCATCGGCTTATCGAGCAGGATATGTTTGCCGTGCCTCGCCGCCGCCGTTGCATGCGCCGCATGCTGGTTGTGGGGCGTGCTGATGAAGACCGCTTCAACGTCGCTGCGCGCGAGCAATGCATCCACGCTCGGCTCCGCAACTACGTTGTAGGCGGCCGCCAGCTCCGGTGCGCGGCTGCCTCCAGCCACTGCGATGAGGCGCGCGCCCGGCAGGTACTTGGCGATAGTTTCCGCGTTGGTGCGGCCCATGAAGCCGGCGCCGATCGCTCCGATTCCAATCTCGCTCATAAGGCATCGCGCAGCCGCAACAACCGCGCCGCATTCCCCCCCAGAATCGCTTCTCGATCCGCCTCGGAGATGCGCGCATGCCGCAGCTTGCTCATGTTCGCCGCCGCATTCTGCATCGGCAATCCCGTTCCGAACAGCAATTGCCCGCTTCCGCATTGCTCCACGATTTTGCGAATCGCCTCGAACCCCTGAATGCAGGAGGTCTCCAGGTGAACCGATGGATATCTCCGCATCAGGGCGATCCCCACCCGCAGCTCGTGAAAATAATTCAGACCCGTTAGTATCCACGGCGCCTTGGGGTGGCGTTCCACAATCGCAACCATCGTTGCGAGCTCCAGCGCCGGCATGCCCCAGTTCATCAGAACCCGCAGCGGCAATTGCACCGGCAGTTGCAGCATCGCCGCTTGCTCGCACAAAGCATCCACAAACGGTTCGTATAGCAAGTCGTAGGTGTGATACTGCGGAAACAACCTCACTCCTCGCGCCCCCCCGTTCCCGGCAAGTTGAAAATCCGGTCCTCCCAAACTGTGGCTCAATTCCGGCGGCCCGGCGCAATCGAATGCGATCAGACGTCCCCCCGAATCGGAGGCCGCCGCGTGCGCCTCGGCGTTGCCGTCGAGCCAACTGGTGAACAGGCCGCGCGTCGAGCTGATCGCGGCGCAGTCGATCCCGGTTTCCCGCATCACCGCCGCGATTTCGGCGGCGCTGGAATGCGGGACCGGCCAATACGGCCACTTCCCGATGTAGGCGTGAACGTCGACGATCATGATGGCCCAATCAGCCGCGCAATGTTCCCCCCGAAAATAAGATCGCGCGCTGCCGCCGTCAGCTTTGTCTCGCGGATCTTGGCAACCTGTGTCCACGGGTCCAGCAGCGGCATGTCCGTACCGAAGATAATCTTCTCCGGACCCAGCGCCCGCACAGCCGTTTCGACAAAGTTGGCGTCGATCGTGGAACTCGCGGTTTCCAGGTACAGATTCGTGTAGCGCTGCGCCGCCATGATGGCGCGGTTCCAATCCCCTTTTGCAAAAGGCTGCCCGCCGGCGTGCGCCATCATGAAGCGGCATTCCGGCACTGCTTCCATCAGATACTCGCACTCCGCCGGGGTCGTGTGGGCTAAGACTACGAAGTTCAACTCCACGCACTTCTGCAGAATCGGAATCATGGCCGGCTCCGCGATGGAGGCCTCCGGCGTCGAATAAATCTTCAATCCGCGCATCCCGTAATCGTGCCGGCACCGTTCCAGCTCATCGAGCGCCTTTTGCCCGAAGCGCGTCGAATGCAGGCTGGCATAACCGATGATGCGGCCCGGATATCGCCGCATCTCTTCAAACAGCAGCCGGTTTCCTTCCTCCATGTCATAGAAGAGCGCGGTTAAGTCGGTGCAGAAAATTCGATCGATGCCAAGTTCGTCCGCTGTCCGGACCAGCAGTTCACCATCGGCCTCGATCTGAAGACGGGTCGACTTGCCGATGTGAACATGGGCATCGATTATCATCGAATGCGCAACCAACTCTAAACCAACGAATCGGTGTTTGTCAATGGCAAACGCGCTTTGACTCAGACAAACTGATCATACCGCAATCGTTTTACGCGGCTTCGCCCTACCCGGTTCCGCCGCCGCCCTTACCTGAACCGGACGCATCGGTACGGGTCCGGCCGCCGCCAGTTTCCGGCTGATGGCGGCCGTCGTCCGCAGCAACGCCTCCGCCGCCGGTTCCAGGTGAGCTTCATTGAACCGGACGTATGGCCCGGCAATGCTGATCGCGGCTATGGGATGCCTCTGAGAGTTCAGAATTGGCGCAGCCACGCAAAACGCGCCCAACATGCTTTCTTGCCGATCCACGGCGAATCCAAACTCCCGAATGCGCGCCAGTTCCGCTTTCATCGCGCTCAGCGATGTGATCGTATATTCCGTAACCTTCGGTAATCCGCGCGCGCGCAACATATCCCGGGCCTGCGCGAAGGGAAACAAACTCAGATGCGCTTTCCCTAAAGCAGTGCAGTGCAAGGGATCGCTGCCGCCGACGCTTTCCGCTAAACGGAATCTCTCAAGACTTTCCTTTACATCGATGTAGCGAACCTGCCCGTCCATAATCACGCCGAGATTCACGGTTTCCCCAAAGCGCTCAAGTAGCCTCTCCATATAGGGCCCGGCAATCGCGATCAGGTCCGGATTCCGCAGCTTCGCATTGGACAGATCCAACAGCTTCGGCCCCAGTTCATACTTCTTATTGGTCTTCACCACGTATCCGTGCTCGGTGAGCGTATAGAGCAAGCGGAAAACGGTATTCATACTTTGATCCAGGCGATTTGCAATCTCTTTAAGAGTGAGGTCCGCCTTCTTTTCATGAATAAACACTTCGAGAACGTCCAGCGCGCGGCCGACTACTTCGATGTAGTAAACGTCCTTCCGGGGCGGTCTCATCGCTTACGGCTCTCGAGTGGCAAGACCGCTCCGGACGGCCTTGCCGGGCCGCGCGCGTAAGCAAGCGGTTGCCGCCGGTCGATAAACGTCATATGTTCGGCCGCACGGCTCTAACTCACTGCGCTTCGGCCTCAACGCGATCGGGCCGCGGAGTACGCGAAAACTGGAGCGGCTTCATTTCAATTTGCGCCTGAACCGTAGCGGATAACGCGCTCAGGTAATGGCCCGGGTCCTTGATTCCGCTGCCGGTCCAAGCGGCGGCAACGGCATAGGAACCGGACACCGCGCGCCCCCCGGTTAATCGGTCCGCAAAAACAACCGCTTGATTCATCGATTCACTCGTGCGCAGCGGCGGAGTGGTCAAGAACCGATTGGCATCGTAATATAACGCCAATCCAATGGCGCCGTCGCGCTCGTTCTGTTTCCCTACCACCGTTAAACGTCCATTAGCCGAAAACTGAGATTCAGCCGGGAGGTCCCGGATCCCGGCGCCGATCTCATACTCGTGTCCGGGCGCGATTCGCAGCGGATCGACATGAAACCGGCAGCGCACAAAAGGCTCCCCCGCGTCGATCGAATACTGCGCCGTCACATTCACTAGATCGCCATCCAGGTTCCAATCCTCCAGGACAGTTTCAATCATAGCTCGCAAAGGTCCTCGCGAGATCACGCGATAATGCGGAACCATCCCGGGCGACGGTTTATGCGCATAGGTCGGAACATTCATGGGAGGCTGGTATAGCTTTCCGTTCCGTCTTAGGAAGATACCCCCCAATCCGAGACTATCTCCGATATGAAAGACATCGCGGCCGGTTCCTAAGTCGCGTCGAATCGGTATATAGCCCGCTACATCGTTGTTCAAGCCCGGGTTTCCTTCCTCGCGCGCCATCACGTCCAGGAAAAAGCCGCCATACGTCCGATAGCCGATCAGTTCGGATTCAAGCGCCGCTACTTCGCGGTTATAACCATAGCCATGTTTCGCGTGTACCCGCTTGGGCCACGCTATGGAATCCTCGATCGTCGTTGAATAATAGATGTCTACCCGTCGCCGCTCTCCCGCCGCGAGTACGACCGGAAATTCAAACTGGTCCGGCGCGCCATCCCCATCCAGATCGTCCGACTGCGAAGCAATTACCGATCCCAGTGTCGCGGAGCCCGCGGGATTCAGCATCACGGCAATCGCAAACGTTCCCGGAAAATCCGGAGCCGCGCGCCGGGCCTCCAAAACCGGGATCGTAGCGAGCGCGCGAACCTCCCGATCCCCCTTGTTCGAAACTTCCACGCTCAGCCGAAGCGCCAGATTGGGCAGCAGCCATTCGCCCGCGCTCTGTCCACGCGCCGGCGCGCTCACGCTCAAAATGACCAGGATACCGATTGTGCGCGCAGTCATACGGTAATAGAAAGTTTTCTTCTAAGAGGTTTGCTCTTCGCCAGCGCAAATCCGAGTCCAAGTCCCGCCAGCCCGGCCCCGAGCGCAAGATCGATCCAGCGTGCCTCCCCGGAACCCGCCACCAGTCCCGCCACGATCAGGAGAAAGCCGACCACTAGAGTCCCGGCGCCCAGTATCGGACGCGCGGAACCAATGCTCAAATCCCGTATTTCCGAAGGCGCCACAGGAGTATCGAGACGGCGGAAGAACGCCGCGATGCGCGCCTGCTCCTGCGCGTCGCGAGCCGGAAGCACGCTGCCCAGCCATAGCCCGAGAACCGTCGACCCAATGTTAATAAAAATCGAGATCCCCTCAAACGTGTAGGCGGAAAACTCCGGCGTGATCCCTGGAACGTGAGGCAGGTACCACGTTTTCAACGCGAGGGTTGTAATGCCGCTCAGCAGGCCCGCCAGGAATCCGCACAACGCTCCCTTCCAGGTCAGCCATCGCACCGTGAGACCCGCGAGAACCGGCAGCATCGTCGGCGCCAATAGTAATCCGAATGCCGTTACCATCGCGTGAAACAACGACTCCTGGTGGCTTACCGCGATCCACAGACTCAGCCCGATCACCACCGCGCCCAGCGCCAACGTAAACATTCGCCCCACCCGGACCAGCGTCCGTTCGCTGCTTCCGGGCCGCAGAATGCGTAGATAAACATCCCGCGTCAACACGCTTGCCAGCGCATTCAGGTCGGCGCTGATCGCCGCCATTGTCGCCGAAAACATTGCCGCCACGATGATGCCCACCATCCCCACCGGCAGCAGTTTCAATACCAGCAACACGTAAGTGTCCGCCGTGCGATGCTGCGCTATCAGATCCGGCAGCAGTTTACGCCCGATAATAGCCGGAAGCAGCATCAGCGGCGTACCCACAAAATTCAGCCCGGCCGACAGGTACGCAGTCCTACTCGCCGATCGCTCATCCGGCACCGAATAGTATTTCTGCGCCAGAGACCAGGTGGCATTGTAGCTGAGGATCATTAAGAGAAGAAAACCGGTGATGTAGGTCCATCCGTACGGCCCGCCCGTCGGACGCAGGAATCCGGCCGGCAGTCCTTGAAATGATCGCAACGGTCCACCCGCGCTCCACATGGCCAACGGCAGCAGCAGCGCCATTGCGGTAATCTTCATCAGAAACTGTACATAATCGGTTACCACCAGCGCCCACAATCCGCCCAGGATCGTGTAGGTCACGGTTACGGCTCCGCACACGACAATGGAGGCTTTCAGGTCGGCCCCCACGCCGGCGGAGAGAATCAAGGCCGTCGCAAATACCTTTAACGCGTCATCGAAGACTTTCACGGGAATGCCGGCCCATGCAAACATCTGCCGCAGCGGAGCGTTGAAACGCTTCTCCAGAAACTCCATCGGCGTGATCACGCGCGCGCGCCGCCATCGCTGAGCGAACAGAAGTCCCCCCATGGCGCACGCCGGCGCCGTGGTCCAGAACAGCGTGATCGCAACCCATCCGAACGTGTACGCAATCTGCGAGTACGCAATAAACGTGAAGGCGCTGAAACTCGACATGTAATGCGAGATGCCTGCCAGCCACCACGGCACCTGATGGCCGCCCGCAAAGTAATCCTCCGATGCGGTCTGCCGCTTGTTGAAGTACGCGCCCACCAGCAAAACTACCCCGAAGTAGCCGAAAATAACGATGTAATCCGGAAAGCTGAGGCGAAGTTCCGTCAAGGCGTCTTCTCGCGGAGCGCCTGTTGACGGCGGCCCGGTCTTTTAGACCTTAGCCCACTCGCCCGCCTCCGTCAACTCCACGATTTGGCGAGGGCAATGTTGGTTTGCTGGAGTCAACCCTGCCGCAAAAGCGCCGCTCCTCTCTCAGGCCCCGATTTGTCTGGCACAAATCGTAATGATCGTTTGACAAATCTGTAATTTCCGTTTTAGAATCCCGTAGGTCTCGAAGCCAGTCTCGAAGCCCGTCTTGAAGCCCGTCTTGAAGGAGGAGTTGCCCATGCGGTTTGCCACAGCCCTATTAGCCCTTGGCTTCAGTTGCATCGATTTTGTTGTGATGGGTCAGAACATCACGGGATCGATCGTAGGCCAGGTGAGCGATCCGTCCGGTTCAGCGGTTCCCGGCGCAACGATCGCGGTCCGGAATGAAGGCACCGGCATCGCATCGGAAGCCATCGTCGATCAGAGCGGTTCCTACACAGTTCCCAATCTCTTTGCCGGCACGTATACCATCAGCGTCCAGAAGCAGGGATTTGAAACCGTCGATATTCCCCACATCCAACTGCTTGCGTCGCAAACAGTGCGCCAGGACGTCACATTGCGCGTCGGCGAAGTGCGCCAGACCATCGAGGTAACCACTTCCGCGCCCCTCATCCACACCGATAGTCAGACCATTGGGAGCACGCTCGTCACCAAACAACTCGCCGACCTTCCGCTTGGCACTCGTTCCATCGATAACCTGATCCAACTTGCGCCCGGCGTATCTACCGCCGGAAACAACCCGCGCATCTCGGGCAGTTCATATTGGGGAGGGAATAACTACACCCTGAACGGCGTCAGCGTCAACGACATCGGCAATGGCGGCGCCGCCTATACCTCCGGTGTTTCGAACCTCGGTCTGGCTAACATGCCGGCGCCCGATTCTCTGCAGGAATTCAAGATCGACAGCGGCAATCAAAACGCCGAATACCGCGATGTCGCCACCATCACCATGGTGACCAAGCAGGGCACCAACACGCTCCACGGACTCGCCTATGAGTATCTCGAGAATACCGACCTCAATGCGAATCAGTTTCTGCTGAATGCCACCGCACAGCCCCGGTCCACCTACAATCTCAACCAGTTCGGGGGCGACCTCGGCGGCGCGATCGTCAAGAATCGGGTCTTCGCCTACGGCGCCTATCGCGGCGTTCGGCAAAAGACCTCCACTACCGCCAGCCTCGATCTTCCTTCGATGGCCATGCGCAATGGCGATTTTTCGGCTCTCTGCACCACCTTCGCAGCCGGCGTCTGTACCAAGGGAACGCAGCTCTACAACCCTTATACCGGCCAGCCGTTTGCGAACAACCAGATTCCCAGCGGCATGATTACATCTCAGGCCAAAACGCTGCTGTCGTACCTGCCTGCGCCGACCAATCTGAATTCCACCGGGCTCCCTAACGGCTCGCCCAACTACATCGTCGCCAAACCCACCAATGTCGGAATCAATGGCGTCGACTATCGTATGGACGGCATCATTTCAACGTCGGATTCCGTTTATGGCGTGTTTCACTGGTCGAAAGGCTCGCCCTGGTATCTGGGCAGCGGCGCTTACCCGGCCACTTACGGCAACAACCCGGATTACGGTTACACGGACTTCGCGATCAGCGGCACCGAGACACATCTCTTCGGGCCCACCGCTGTCAACGAACTTCGCGCCGCTTGGGTCGTGCACGCCAGCGTTCGCACCGGCCAGAATACAGACTTCGCGCCATGGTCTCTTTTTCCGCAGTTGCCCGTGAGTGATAACGGCGGCCTTCCCACCATGTCTATGAGTGGTTACACGGGTATGTTTTACGATTACGGCAAGGGCTACCCTTTCCCCGAGTACGATATAGAGCTTCAGGATAACTTCACGAAGGTGGTAGGACGTCACACCCTGAAGTTCGGCGCCGACGAGACCGGATACAAGAATTACATTCGCCAGGGTGGTCCCGCGCTCTCCGCGTCTCTTGGCAACCCTCTCGGCACTTTTACGTTCAATGGCGCCTGGACCGGCAATAAAGGATGGCCTGGCATGCCCAGTTCTCAGGGCAATGCCTTCGCCGACTTTCTGCTCGGCGACGCAATCTCCACCAACTTCGCCGGTCCCCTCACGGAAATCGAAACCTACTCGCGCGATTGGGAATTCTACGCGCAGGATACCTTCCAGGCAACTCCGAAGCTGACTCTCAACTACGGAGTCCGGTACATGTATCAGTCGCCGTGGACTGTGCGGGACAATCGCGTGAGCTATCTCGATCTACAGAACAATAAGCTCGCGCTGCCCGAAAATTCCAGCACCGTCACGACTCCTCCTCTCGCGGTCCCTTCTCTCATGTCGGCTTACCCTTATGAGACGACGCAGAACGCAGGCTGGCCTAGCAGTTACTACATCAAAGATACGAACAATTGGGGCCCGCGCTTCGGATTCGCTTATAGGCCGTTTGCCGGTAACAAGACCGTGGTTCGTGGAGGCTGGGGTATTTACTACAGCTTCATTCCCGGCTTCATCGGACAACACGAGAACATCTTCAACCCGCCATGGCGCACGGGCGCCAGCTTCAATTCCCAACTTCCCGGTAATCCCACCGCGCCATTCCTGCCCGATTTGACCTTTAGCAATCCGTTTCCGACCTCTGCCCAAAGCGGACCAGCCGCAAACCCGTTGGTCTACATGACGCAGCGCAACATCGTGAATCCCATCGTCCAGCAGTGGAACTTTACGCTTGAGCAACAGTTCGGCAGTAACTGGGCCGCGCGGGCTTCTTACGTCGGCTCGCAAACGCATCATCAGCTCTACTACGCGGGCGACATTAACCGCCCCGGCGTACAGGAACCCAACGTCCCGCTTCAACTGCAACGGCCCTACCAGCCGTGGGGACAAATCAACGACACTCACACGGACGGCAAGGTCAACTTCAACCAGCTCCAGTTGGAATTGAACAAGCGATTTTCCTCCGGCTTGCTTCTTCAAGTCGAGTACTCCTTCACCCACAGCCGCGATAATACGCCGCTTGTCGGAGGCGTGCAGAATGTGCAGGATGAAAATGCCGACTATGGTCCTACCGACAGCGTTCCGTATCACATCCTTACTTTCAACTATCTCTACGACCTTCCTTTCGGACGCGGGCGGAAGTACGCCATTGCCAACCGCTTCGTGGATGGCGTGCTCGGTGGCTGGTCCATTTCGGGCATCACGGTTTATCGCAGCGGCACGCCGTTCTCGGTTAACTTCTCGGTGCCCTCCAATGTCATCGGTTGGTGGGGCGGCAGAGCCGACGCGGTCGCGGGCGGCAACGTCTATTCGGGCCAGCAGTCCGGACACGATGTTATAGATGGCGTTCAGTGGTTCAATCCGGCCGCCTTCCAGCCGCCCGCTGAATGGCAGTGGGGCAATTCCCAGCGGAACAGCGTGTTCGGCCCGGGCTTCTGGAATTGGGATATCGGCGTTCAGAAAAATTTTTCTATCACCGAGAAGTTCCGCCTGCAATTCCGATGCGATGGTCTGGACGCCTTCAATCACTTTAATTTGGGCAACCCCAATGCAACAATTGCGGATACGCGCGATGGCGGCCTGCCCAGTCCGCTTGCCGGAAAGATCACCACCGGAAGCGGCAATCGGATTATGCAGCTCGGTTTGAAATTGATGTTCTGAGCGCGCCAGGCATCCATTCTGGGCGAAGAGTCCGGTATTTCCGGCGCCGGCCGGGCGCTACCGGCAGTCCTGAAAGGCCGGCGAAGTGAAAGTGATATTGACCGACCCCGGATCGCGTGAGTGGCCGACGGCCTCCGCGCGGAATCAAGCCGCCCGATTCCCGAATCGCGGGTGCGGTTAAACCCAGTAGGCCCAGCCCTCCGGGAGTGCGGTCAATCTCGACAGAGCCGCCGCGCTGTCGTATTGAATCGCGTTAGTGGGCCGCAGGTCTTCCGCGCATAATAGCGGACGTAGCCGGCGCGTAGGACTGTTTTGCCTCCCCTCCGAATCCAGGAAACGCCGATGCGCGGTCCCCATCGCCGGCTCCGGGAGATAACTCGGCGCGCCGGGAAAGATCTGTTGCGAGATCGGATCGCCGCCGCCGTTACCCAGCGCGAAGTTGCGCATGGAAGCACATGTTCCAGTTGTTGATGCGAGTGGCAATCGGAGTCGGGTTCAAGGCGGCACTGCTGGACAAGCCCGATCAGGAGATCGGCGAACTGATTGGTGGCCTGGGGCGTGCGCGGGCCGTTGGTGCGCACGGTGTAGTCCGTATCCATTGCTGATAATGCGCGAGGGTGGTGATCGGACCGGAGGCTTCCACGCTCCCTCGGCGGCGCAACTGCCGGGCAGAACTACTCCGGCCGGTCTGCCAAGGGCAATCGCTTCATGCGGCGCTTGCTCTCTCAAGCCGCTCAGGCCGTCTCGGATGCGTCAAGGCGACTGGGCCAGGCGCCCACAGGCTGTGCAAAATCGTCCCAGGCCCGTAGCCACGCTTCGCCGTCTCCGGCCCGCTGAAACTCCATCTTCGGAACCTGGACCTTCATGATGGTCAAGGTGAGTCACGACGACAAATTCAAGCTCCCGAGGCTAGGCGAATTGGCCGAAAAGTCCGTATCCAACAACGCTAGCCCAAGCCTCGGGGAGAGTTTCCGAGCCGCGCCCGTAAGGAAGCGGTGCGTGGAGTCCCACGATCGCCGGGACCGCCGCCCCCGCATGGCGCCCGATTTCCTCGCGGCAGACTCGTATGAATGAAAATCAGCGGCGCAGCAGCAGAGATTCATCGGGATCGATCTGGACCTCCGACGGCTGTCCGGAAAACACCACCGCCGTCTCGTGTTGTTTGATCCAAACACGACGGCGCTCTGTGCCTTGCGGCGTTGCGGCCGCAACCACCACCGGCAGAACGAAACTGCGCGATTCCTGAGTAATTGTCACCGTGCGGCCGCTTATGCGTGTAATAAGATGCGGCGCGTACCTGCCGGCAACCCAGGGATTCAGGAAGGAACGCGCGTCAAAATCCGGCGGTGCGTGACTTTGCGCGCATTCGGCCAGCGCCTCCCATCCGGCGCGGCTCGCCTGCGATTTTCGCCGGAAGTCGGCGATAGCTTTTCCAAAACGCTCGCTGCCCATCGCGTCTTCGAGCATCCGGAATACCCAGGCGCCTTTGCGATAAGAGATCCCGGCGTTATTCTTATCTTCAAGCAGGCTCTCTTTGCCGTCGTCGGCAAGAAAGTACATATCGCTCTGAAGCTTCCAGAATCGTCTGGCTGCCTCCTGCCCGAATTTCGTGCGGATAACGAGACCCTCGGCATACACTGCCCATCCCTCCGTCAGAAAATTCATCGCCGGTCCGTCGGCGCCATCAGTCCAAAAGTGGGCGATTTCATGCGCCAGCGGCGC
Source organism: Bryobacterales bacterium (assembly GCA_963795935.1). Taxonomy (GTDB): domain Bacteria; phylum Acidobacteriota; class Terriglobia; order Bryobacterales; family Bryobacteraceae; genus JAICMB01. The sequence goes on from CAWCJO010000003.1 coordinate 155,042, forward strand.
CATTGGCACGGGAGCCTCAACTGCCGCGGCCGCTGCGTTACCCGCCGCGATAATCGTCTGGTTGGAAGCGAATCGCCATCCGGCGTTCTCTTTGTATGTACGAGCTTCGACAATCGCAAACCTGTTTCCCGGCAACACCCCAAATCGCTTCGACAGCAGATCGTAAACGAGGCGGAACTCGCTCAGCAGTTTCTCGTGACCGGGCTGGAATGCCGGCGTAACGAAGAAGTCGATCCGTACATCCTCGAAGCGGCGGCTTACGACCTTCCAGTCACGGTCGTAAAACAGTGAAAGCGCCATAGTCGGCCGGACGGTCCTCCCAGAGGTAATGCGCTCTCCATCCTCGACGCGCTCCGTCTGGGGAAGGCTTGTGCACACTCTATACTCACTCGGGATGCGGGTTTCTATTTTGAAATCGGCCCAATCGTTCGCCGTATTGAAGTCGAAGAATGCGTGCCAAAAATATTGGCCGCGGACGTGTCCAGAGGTCTCCAGAAAAGATCCGGAATTCGTTTGCTCCCCACCGTTCCCCATATCGATTGTGTATTGAATGGCGAGTTCTACAGCTCCGGCGGGAAGGTCGACCCAAAGTAATCCGCCTCCAAAAAGATAAGTGCGGCTGCGTCTCCACGTCCGCACATCGCGGAGTTTCGCTGTGTGATTGAGGCGCACCGCGAATCCGTTCGGTCCTGCCACCCTGATTTGCATTCGATCCTCGACAAGGAGACCGGATGCGGGCGTGATAGAGACCTTCATGCGGTGAATCGCGATTCTGCTTGTGTCCTCCAGCGGAATGCGCGACTTTAGCTTCCAACCTCCCTCTTGAAGGACGGCCTCATACATGCCCGAGAAGCCTCTCCCCATGCTCGTTGCATCGCCGGAGTTCGTTAATGCTGGGACTGCGGACAGCAGAAGCACTGCGCGGTTCGCGTTTGCCCGGATCGCCTGCGCCAATCCTGGGGACCGCGAAGCTTTGGCGCTAAGCGCGGCGGACAACGCCTCACGCCCCTCGCGGTAAGGGTAAATAGCCGCAAAGCTCTTCTCGGACCCGGTACACCATTGTTCGACAACGGCCCGCGCAAATTTCGCCGGCGACGTTTGAGCCGAGGCCCAAGGAAGCCCGGGCAGGAAAACGACGAGCACAATCACCCGGCAACATCGCGGTCCTCCGAAGTGCGTGCTGCTCAGCAAGCCGAGGCGCACCCAAAGACCCAAGCGAGGCTGATCCCGCGCCGCCCGCCCACGCGCCCCAACCCCCGTTCCCAGCTTTTTTTTAATTCCCTCCGCCCGCTAACTGAACGCAGGTCAACACTTCGCTCCATTCCCCGCCTGCCGCCGCCGCCCTCCGGTCCGCGCGCCGGGATAATGGAAGCAGGCAACATAACCCTATGGAATACCCCGTACGACTCCCAGATTTGCCGCGCCCCCGCCTGCGCCAGCGGTCTCCTGCGTCATCGCGCAACTCCCGTCTCTTCAATTCTTTATGCCAGTACGCACTATCGCTCCGAGCCGCCTCGTTCCCTACTCCCCAATCCCGCGCCCATCGAGCGACTCTGTTCCTCTTAATCCAATCCCGCCTTCCCCCCGCGCCCCCCATAATTGCATAATAGTTCTAGTAATACAGCGGGCCGCCGCACGTTGCGCAAATTCCCGGCGTGCGCTATGGTAACGGGTTTGGCCCCGGAGTTCCGGCCTGACCCAGGTCGACGCATCTGCTTATCCAATTTGGAGGACCTTACTTGCAACCGCATAGTGCATCCACGGTTTTGCCGTCTCTGTTACGAGGCCGCGCCGTTCGCCTGATTGCTCCCGTTCTTCTGCTGGCAGTGCTGCTGCTTTGCGCTCCCTCGCACGCCTTCGCGCAGCCGCCGCAGGCTGGCGGGGAGGCGAATCTCATCCTGCCCGACCTGGCGCAAGGCACCCCGTTCATGGGCGTTAACGGGCGCACGGTGCTGATGGCGGGCCTCGGCTTCTGCGTTCTCGGCCTCTTATTCGGCTTCGTCGCCTACACCCGGCTCCGTAATCTCCCGGTACACGAGTCCATGCGCGAGATTTCGGATCTGATCTGGGAAACCTGCAAGACCTATGTCCTTACGCAGGGCAAGTTCCTGCTTCTTCTCGAGATTTTTATCGGCGTCATCATCGTTTTCTACTTCGGCTACCTGGAGCGCATGGACGCAGTCAAGGTCGTCGTGATCCTGCTGTTCAGCCTGCTCGGCATCGCCGGCAGCTATTCGGTGGCCTGGTTCGGCATCCGCGTGAACACCTTCGCCAATTCACGCACCGCCTTCGCGAGTCTGCGCGGCATTCCCTTCCCGTGTTACGCCATTCCGCTGCAAGCCGGCATGAGCATCGGCATGGTGCTCATCAGCATCGAGCTGTTCATCATGCTCTGCATCCTGCTGTTCATCCCGGGCGACTATGCCGGGCCGTGCTTCATCGGCTTCGCCATCGGCGAATCGCTGGGCGCCGCGGTGCTGCGCGTCGCCGGCGGAATCTTCACCAAGATCGCCGACATCGGCGCGGACCTGATGAAGATCGTGTTCGGCATTAAGGAAGACGACGCCCGCAACCCCGGCGTCATCGCCGATTGCACCGGCGACAACGCCGGCGATTCCGTCGGCCCCAGCGCCGACGGTTTTGAAACCTACGGCGTGACAGGCGTCGCGCTCATCACGTTTATTCTGCTGGCGGTGCACACGCCGCGGGTGAAGGTCGATCTTCTGGTCTGGATTTTCATCATGCGCATCATGATGATCGTCTCCTCCGGCCTGTCCTATTTCATCAACGAAGCGATCGCGAAAGCCCGCTACGGGACGGCGCGGAAGTTCAACTTCGAGAGTCCCCTCACCTCGCTCGTATGGCTCACGTCCTTCGTCTCCATCGGCGCCACCTACCTGGTTTCCTATTTCGTCATACCGGACCTGGGCGGAGATCCCACGCTGTGGTGGAAGCTTTCCTCCATCATCACCTGCGGCACGCTGGCCGGCGCCGTAATTCCGGAGCTCGTAAAGGTGTTCACTTCGACCGAATCCGGCCACGTGCGCGAAATCGTTACTTCCTCGCGCGAGGGCGGCGCCTCCCTGAATATCCTATCCGGCTTTGTCGCGGGCAACTTCAGCGCCTTCTGGATCGGCTTCGCCATGCTGCTGCTGATGGGCGCGGCATACGCCATCAGCACCTTCGGCATTGGCGCCCTGATGGTCGCCCCGGCGGTGTTTGCTTTCGGCCTGGTGGCCTTCGGGTTCCTCGGCATGGGACCGGTCACGATCGCGGTCGATTCCTACGGTCCGGTGACCGACAACGCGCAGTCGGTGTACGAGCTCTCGCTGATCGAGCAAATCCCCAATATCCGCGGCGAGATTCAATCGCGCTACGGTTTCACGCCCGATTTCGAGCGCGCCAAGGAAAACCTGGAGGAGAACGACGGGGCCGGCAATACTTTCAAGGCAACCGCGAAACCGGTGCTGATCGGAACCGCCGTGGTCGGCGCGACGACGATGATCTTCTCCATCATCGTTGCCCTCACCAACGGCTTGACCACCAATCTCGGAAACCTGTCGATTCTGCACCCTCCGTTCCTGCTGGGATTGATCATGGGAGGCGCCGTCATCTATTGGTTCACGGGGGCCTCCACGCAGGCCGTCACCACCGGCGCCTATCGCGCCGTCGAGTACATCAAAGCGCACATCGATCTGGAGACCACCACCAAGGCTTCGGTGGCGGACAGCAAGAAGGTGGTCGAGATTTGTACCCAATACGCGCAAAAGGGCATGTTCAACATCTTCATTGTCGTGTTCTTCGCCACCCTCGCCTTTGCCTTCGTCGAGCCGTTTCTGTTCATCGGCTATCTGATCTCCATCGCCTTATTCGGGTTGTTCCAGGCCATCTTCATGGCCAATGCCGGCGGCGCCTGGGACAACGCCAAGAAGATCGTCGAGACGGAGTTGAAGCAGAAGGGTACTGCGCTGCACGCCGCGACGGTGGTGGGCGACACGGTCGGCGATCCGTTCAAGGATACGTCTTCGGTGGCGCTCAACCCCATCATCAAATTCACGACGCTGTTCGGCCTGCTGGCGGTGGAATTGGCCGTTTCCCTCACGGTTGAGCAAGGCGCCGTATTCAGCCGCGTGCTGGCGGCGATTTTCCTGATCATCGCGCTCATCTTCGTGTGGCGCACCTTCTACTCCATGCGCATCGAACGTCAGCCGGAGCCCGAGCCGGCGCCCACCCCCCGCCGCGTCACCTCGGCGTAGCTGTCACCGGCGGCGCAATCCCACGCGCTGGGAAGTGGAAATGGTTGAACCTGGAAACAGAGGAGGCCAAAATGTGGGGGCCGCCGAGCAAGCTGGATCCATTCAAGCGCTATCCGCAGGAGCGGATGCAGGCAGTCGTGGGGAATGCGCAGGCGCTGTTGCGTGAGAAGATGCGCGGATCGATAGGGTACCGCTCCTTCGGTACCCTTGAAGACGGTCGTCACGATCGATACGCCGCACCGGGGGATCGCCTTTAGCCGACTTGGCGGCGCCCCGTTCGCTTGCAACAGGCCCTCTTGGGGGAGCGCCCTGCGTTTCCCTGCCGAGAGATATCGCACCCCCAACGATCCGGGTAATTGGCGTTAAACGCCTGGTGGTGGGCTCCGCTTCCTGTGGCAATAGCCGCCGGTGATGTGCGTCGAAGACTCGCGGCGATAAGTCGGGGCGAACATCTTTTCCCAGATGCGCCCGGCCATATAAGGATCCTGGCCTCAGAAGCTCCGCAAGCCTTTGCGGAGCAGATCGGCGCCTCCGCCGGGTTCCTCGCCGCGGCCGCCGATGCCTTCAGCGGCTTTTTGAGATGCAGGACTTCCACTCGCGCGATCTTCAGAGGCGTTGCCGCTCCGCGCGGGCGATCGCTCGCCAGCGGTATCGGCCAACAGTGCGGCCGGCGCGCCCAGCAGGGCAGGTTTGAGTGCATCCCGATCTCAGCGGCTGCCGCCATTACCACCGGCCGGTCGAGCGGTGGTCTCGCGCGGGGAGGTGTTGCGGAAAGCTTCTGGATAGGGGCTAGCGGGATTCGATCGCGGCGGGAACATAACCGCGCGCCTTCGTCTTCAACCTATAGATGGACGTCTTTCCGCCGAAGTAAATCGTGCGATAGTCCGAGTCTCCCCAATTGAAGTTCGCGGCGGATTCCGGCAGCATAATCGTGCCGAGGCGGTTGCCGCCGGGATCCCACACCCAGACGCCTCCCGGGCCCGTGCAATAGACGTTACCGTGCACATCCACTCGCATGCCGTCCGGAGCGCCGCCGCGGCCCTCTTCCTTTGCAAACATTCTTCCGTTCCGCAGGTCCATGTTTGCGCCGACGTTGAAAACGCGTATCTCTCGTTCCCTGGTGTCGTTAATGTAGAGGCGTTTGCCGTCCGGCGAAAACGCCAGACCATTGGGCGTTGTAACGTCTTTCGTCAACAGACGCACGCTCCCATCCGTTCCCAGCCGGAACACTCCCTGAAAGTCGAGCTCCTGTTTCTCGCCTTTGGGTAAATCGAGCGTAGGATCCGTGAAATAAAGAGCTCCGTCCGGACCGACGATAATGTCGTTGGGGCTGTTGAATCTTTTGCCCTCATACTTGCCGGCGAGAACCTTGTATTGCCCATTGGGATCGACTTGAATAATCGCCCGCAGCACGCTCGCAGTCGTAATCAGACGTCCTTGCGCATCGAGTGTGCTTCCGTCGGGATCGCCGATACTCAGCACCGTCTCGACACGCCCGTCGGGGTAGACGCGGGAGAGTTTGTTTTGCTCCTCATCACTGATGTAGAGAAAGCCGCGGGGGTCCCAAACCGGACCCTCGGTAAATCCGAAGCCGCTCGCGATCTTCTCCAATTGAGCGTCCCGATCGAACAGCTCCCAGAATTTCGGCGACTCGGCTTTCAGCTCGAAATGACGCGGAGGGCCGCCCGCCGCGCCTTGGGCAACAGCGTGGCCGCCGAACACCGTCACAAAGGCGGCGACAGCGCGGGCAATCGCGGGAATCATGCGCGATCTCATTTTCCTTACCTCAAACTGAACGCCAAAATAGGCGATCCGCGGCCATGCCAATGTACTGGCCGCCATCCACCATGTAGTCATCGGACCTCCCTTCAACTCCGACCGGTATCGAAGCGCCACAACAGGGTCCCATTTTTCGCGTCCGCAGCGATAAAAGCGCCATTTCCGTCTCGATAAAAGATCAGCCCCGCGGCCGTGGCCGCTTCCCAAAATCCCTGAGCCAATGCCGGAAGGTCTCGCCGGGATCGCGGCGCGCGCCATCACTGAGCCCGCAGCCTCCGGGTGCCAGCGCCGCGGAGGAGTTGCTGTATCAGTCGCTTTTCAGCACCGCCGCGGGAGCGTACAGGGGGCCAAACGCGCGCCGGCATCGCGCGCTGAATCACCGTGAGCAGCCGACCCAAACGGGTCCCATCATATCGCCATAAATTAGACCTTTGGAAGTTTAAGGGTACAAAAATGTGGCTCTTGAAAGCAACAGCGGCCGGTTGCACGCCCGCATTGCCGGTCTCGGTAGCGGCAGGATCCAGGTGGGCCCTGGGGATTATCGGATCTTAAATCGGCGAGGTTATCGCCGCGGCGCCGGAACGCGATAAGGGGTTTGCGATCCCGGCCGGGAGATGCACCCGAATGTGCGACCTTTGGCGGCCCGCGCCGCGGGCACGCCGGGGCGCACCGCGGAAGCTCGCGATGTAATCGCGGACGTGACCGCCGGCGGCGGCGCTATCGCCCGGCTCGCCCGATTGCCTGGACGCGGCTGGGGCTGGGCGATGTCGAGCCCGTCTGTAATGGTTCAAACCGCGCTCGAGGAACGCGAGCCTTATTCAGCATCCGGCGCCGCCCTTCCGATGTACGATCCATGCGGCCGCACGCAAACTTCATCCGTCTATTGCGGTCCGTGGGATCTCAAGGAGATTGCAGGCGAGAGTGAATTTCCTGTATGACAGCATTTTTAAGTTTAGCGGGCGCGATAAAAACGGAGCCGTTCACTTGGCCGGTAAAAAACGATTGACCGCAGGCAAATTGCTGGGAGGTCACAACGTCCCGCGTGGCCTGGGCCGTTGCGGTGAGCTTGGCGGTTGCCGGTTTGGGGACCACTCACGACGGATTCAGAAACGATACTTTAACGCGAGTTGAATATTTCGCGCGCGTTGAGAGGTGGTAATCACCCCGAAGTTCCCGTTGCCGAAGTTACTTCCAAACGCGCGTCCATGGCCGAACGGAAGATCGTAGGTCACATAACCATTGAAAGCATGCGTTACGTCAAAGAAACAGGGTCCCCACTGCGAGCTTCCATTGTACGCATTCGGCCAGTAGGTGTACGAAGTGGAGCGGCGCATCCGTCCGGTCGCTGAACGATGAACTGCAACCATTTTCGGGTTGGCGATGCCAGCTTACAAACCGCAACTCCTGGCTGGCCCGCAAAACGCCCGGATTTGGTTCCAGGCTTAATTCCTACGCCTTTTCCACGCTGGTGTTCAGTAGCCAGCGTGCGAGAGTCGATCCTCTCCAGGTTCGCTCTGCGTTAAAAAAATACGCTGCATCTTCAAGCTAATCCTGCTTTATACAAGGCCCTTTACACGAGGTGACCTGCGATATAATAAAGTGCATCGCGTCCGGAGGGAGTTCGTGATTTGTGTGTCTCCGGTTTCGAAACCTGCCCACGCGCTTGCTGTTGACTCTGGTCTTTGCCGCGCCCGCGGTATTGGCCCAATCCGCCGGGATCTCCGGCGTAGTGCGCGATGCCTCGCAAGCAGTTATAGCGGGCGCAATCGTCACGGCGACCCAAGAGGCAACACGCGCGCAACGGGACGCCATCACGTCGAGTGAAGGCGGTTACGCGATTCCCTTCCTCGCTCCCGGCAACTACACGGTAGAAGTGGAATCGGCTGGCTTTCAGACCGCGCGCGAAACGGGAGTGAAGCTCGATGTCGCCCAAGCGGCGCGATTGGACTTCACCCTACACCCCGGATCGATCACCGAATCGGTGACGGTGGACGCGGCAGCCGCGCTTGTGAACACGGATTCGGCAACGGTGAGCACGGTCGTTAATCGCCAATTCATCGAAAATCTTCCTGTAAACGGCCGCAGTTTTCAAACACTCATCGCCCTCGCGCCAGGCGTGGTTCTGACGTCCGCGACATTCGGCGAACAAGGCCAGTTCAGCGTCAACGGGCAGCGGGCGAATGCCAATTACTTCACCATCGACGGCGCGAGCGCCAACATCGGCGTCAGCGCCGGCCTGACGCTGGTGCAGTCCGCGTCCGGCTCCTTGCCCGGCCTCGGCGCAACCGGCGGGACGAATCCCCTGGTTTCGGTCGACGCTCTGGAGGAGTTTCGCGTGCAGACATCGAGCTACGCCGCCGAATACGGCCGCACGCCCGGCGCGCAGATCACAATTCTGACCCGTTCCGGCACAAACCAGTTTCACGGCGTGCTGTTCGATTATCTCCGTAACGATAAGCTGGACGCCAACGATTGGTTCGCCAATCAAGATTCACTCGGAAAGGCCGCTCTGCGCCAGAACGACTTCGGCGGCGTCCTGGGCGGTCCCATCATACGCAACAAAACGTTCTTTTTCTTCTCCTATGAAGGATTGCGACTGCTGCAGCCGCAGGTGGAATCAACCGACGTACCGTCGCTCCAATCGCGCCAGCAGGCCCCGGCGGCAATGCAGCCATATCTTAATTCGTTCCCGCTGCCAAACCGTCCCAACACGCGTTTCGGGTTCGCGCCATTTGTCGCCGGCTTCGACGACCAGGCCAACCTCGATGCCACGAGCCTCCGGGTCGATCATATCTTCAACACCCGACTGGCCTTCTTCGGCCGTTATAACTACGCGCCATCGAACACCACGGCTCGCCTTTACGCGATCGATAATCCCACGACAACCGTCGCCAACACAACCACGCTAACGCTAGGCGCGACCATCGTAATCTCGCCGCGTCTTACCAATGAGACGCGCGCGAATTTAAGCGTCACGACGGGAGCGAGCTTCAGTTCGCTCGATACCTTCGGCGGCGCGACTCCCCTCGATCCCTCCGTCTTTTTCCCGCCCTTCGCGGATCCGAAAAACTCTTTCGGCGGGTTCTTCCTCAATGGCGGAGTGGATTCGGGCTGGTACCTGGGGAAAAACGTCTCCAATACCCAGCACCAATACAACGTCACGGATGCGGTGTCGCTTATCGCGGCCGCGCACCAGATCAAGATCGGAGTCGATTACCGCCGTATCGGCACATTTAATGGCGCTCGGGCGTACGACCAGCTTGCGTATTTCAATGGCGCGCTGGCGGCCGCGGCCGGAGTCGCATCGGAGGTGTTGATCGACGCTCAGGACGCCGGATCGCTTCATTTCCTCAACCTCTCGCTCTATGCGCAGGATACTTGGAAAGCTGCGCGCCGTCTTACATTGACCTATGGCCTCCGATGGGAATTCAATCCCGCGCCGCTGGGTGGTCCCAATCATCCTCTGTACACATTCGAAGGCTACGCAAATCCGAACACGATTCAACTCGCCCCGCTTGGCACTCCGATGTACGCCGCGGGGTGGCATAACTTCGCGCCCCGTCTTGGCGCGGCTTACCAATTCTCGCGGGCGCCAGGCCGCGAAACAACGCTGCGAGCCGGCTTCGGAATGTTCTATGACCTGGGCGCTGGATTAATCGGCCAAGCGGCCTCCAGCTTCCCTTATTACAGAACGGCTGCCTTATTCGACGTACTTTATCCCCTCGCGCCAGCAGCCGCCCAAGCGCCGTCATTCTCGCTACAGCCGCCCGTGAGTTCCATTTATGGAGCGGTCAATGGCTTGAAGCTGCCGGTCACCTATCAATGGAACGTGACATTGGAACAAGCGTTGGGGCGAAGCAGCGCGATCTCCGCGGGCTATGTCGCCGCCGCTGGCCGCAACCTTTTGCGCCAGGAATATTTCATCAATCCCAACGCGAACTTTACTTATGCCTACTTGCTGACCAATTTGGCGTTTTCCAATTTTGACTCCCTGCAGGTGCAGTTTAAGCGCCGGCTGTCGCACGGCTTGCAGGCCCTGGTTTCTTACACCTGGTCCCATTCCCTCGACAATGCATCGAACGATTCTTCATCGTACCTGGAAGCGTTGCAGCTCAATCCCAAGCTCGACTACGGCCCTTCGGATTTCGATATTCGCCATGCCCTTTCGGCCGCCTTCACGTACGCATTGCCCGGACGGCGGCTGGCGCTGCGGAACTGGTCTCTCGACGGAGTGGTCAGCTTGCGCACGGCAACGCCCGTGGATGTTACGTACTCCCGCGACCTTGGCTTCGGACTATTCAACTTCCGGCCCGATCTGGTCACCGGCGTTCCCCTATATCTATCGGACCCTAATGTTGCAGGTGGACGGATGTTTAATCCCGATGCCTTCGCCTTGTCGACGCAGTATCCCGGACGCCAGGGCACTCTGGCCGCAATGCTCTGCGTGGATTTGCGCTGAATCAGATGAATCTAACGATCCGCCGTGAGTTTCCCCTGGCGGAAGGCTTGAAACTTCAGTTTCGCGCGGAAATGTTCAACGCGCTCAATCACCCGAATTTTGCGAATCCATCGGGCGATCTGCTGAGCTCCCAGTTCGGTTACTCGACCAGCATGCTGGCGCAGGATTTAGGCCGTGGAGGCGTCAACGGCGGCCTCAACCCGCTGTATCAAGTGGGCGGCCCCAGATCCATTCAGTTGGCATTGAGATTGGTGTTCTAAACATGAAGGCACTTCATTCTTCTGGTTATTTTCTGTTCGGTATGGGCCGGAGCTGCGCCTCCGCTGTGGTTTGAACCCAATCGGGGCCAAGCTCATCCAAGCGTACAGTTTCTGAATTCCTCCGTGTATCTCGGCGCGGCGAGAGCGTCGTTTCGTCGAGATAACGGCAAGCCGCTTGTAATGGAATTCGTTGGCGCCCGCAACGACGCGAAGGGCGAAGGCTTGGATCTACAGCCCGGCATCTCCAGCTATTTCATCGGGAACGATTCCCGAAAGTGGCGGGCTGGCATTTCGCACTATGCCAAGGTTCGCTATCGAAACGTTTATCGGGGCATTGATCTTATATACTACGGAGACTCAGCGGGCAGGTTGGAATACGATTTCGTCGTGTCGCCCGGCGCGGACCCGTCGATCATTCAGATCGCATACAACCAACGTATTCGCTGGCAGGCAAGCGGCGACTTGCTAATTGCCGGAGTGCGGCAGCGACGGCCCCGAGTTTTTCAAGGCGCCCGCGAAATTGCCTGCCATTACCGCCGCGCGAACTCGGCAGACAGCGTTGGTATTGAGTTGGCTGAATACGATCATAGCCTCGTACTGATTATCGATCCAGTATTGGAATACTCGACATACCTGGGCGGCCCCGCGTTTGAAAGCGGCTCAGGAATTCAAGTGGATGCGCAAGGAAACATATACATGTCGATGTTGGAGCGCAGTCCGGCGAATCCGAGCCTCAATCCGTTTCAGCAGAGCTCAGGGAGCTCCTACGCGGCCTTCGTAATCAAGTTCGCGCCCGACGGAAAGTCGATTCTCTACTATGCCTACGTCGGGGGAAGCGCCGATACTTATGTCAACTCGCTGGCTATCGATTCGTCGGGCAACACTTACCTCACGGGTGAGACGTCGGCGTTCGACCTCCCGGTGAAAAACGCGTTTCAACCGGTCTACGGCGGTGGCTTCTTCGATGGCTTCGTGGCCAAACTTTCGTCCGATGGACGATCCATCCTATATTGCACTTATCTCGGCGGAGGAAACAATGACGGCGGGACAACAATTGTGGTCGACGGCAGTGGACGTGCCTATATTGGAGGCTACACCTATTCACATGACTTTCCTATCGCGAATGCCCTGCAACCACAAGCGCTTGGATCGGACGCCTTTCTCACCCGGCTTTCAGCGGACGGAAAGACATTGGATGTTTCAACTTATTATGGCGGTACCGGCATCAGCACCGTAAATGGCATCGCGCTGGATTCTGCCGGTTACATTTACCTCACTGGGAAAGCAGGGGCCGCGGACTTCCCGCTGAAAAGCGCGTTTCAGACCAGCGCGGCCGGCGGCTTCGCGGCCAAGCTCACGCCCGCCGCCGATGCAATCGTATACTCCAGCTTCATTGGCGACCTGAACGCCATTGGATGGGGCATCGCCGTCGATAATAGCGGGTCCGCAATTGTCTCCGGAACCACGGGCGGACAATTCAACACGATTAACGCATTCCAAGCCAGCTTCGCAGGCGGCCCTTATGATCTGTTCTTGGCCAAGGTTCGGCCAGACGGCTCTGGCTTGGTATTTGCAACTTATTTGGGCGGCTCCGGATGGGACTACCAGAATCAGAATGCGCTTGCGCTCGATACCGGCGGAAATGCCTATATCACTGGCTGGACGTTCTCCACCGACTTTCCTCTACAGAATTCGTTGCAGTCGTCTACGGCGGGCGGCCAGGCAGCCGATGCAATCGTAGCCGAGTTTTCATCCAGTGGCTCGCTCGTTTTTTCAACGGTGCTGGGCGGTCACGCCGATAATCGCGGGGGCGCCATTGCGGTCGATGAGACCGGCGCCGTGTATGTATCGGGATCTACATATTCTGCGGACTTTCCATTGGTTTCGCCTTTTCAATCCACCTACGGCGGCGCCGGCGACGCCATAATGTTCAAGTTGGGGCCGTCCGCGCTTACAACGTCTCCGCTCAATATCTCGCCATCCGCCCTGCAGTTCACTTACATCGTTGGGACCCCGCCTCCAGCCGCTCAATCTGTCTCAATCACAAGTAGCACTCCCGGAATCTCCTTTACGCCGAGTTCTTCCGCCCCATGGTTAAAAGCACCAAATACAGCTCAGATAACCCCTGCCATGATCAGTATCTCCGTCGATCCAACTGGGCTCACTCCCGCACAGTATCCGGGATCGGTTCGCCTCGATTCACAGACCAGCGTGCCCGTGACGCTGACAGTCCAAAATGCCGCGCCAGTGCTGTCCTCGATAACTCCGGCTACGGTTGCGGTTGGGACAAACGGCGCCACAATTTCCCTCTCGGGTAGTGGATTTCTAACTGGAGCGACAGTCTTGCTCAATGGCCAGCCGCTTCAATCGGGAGTGACGATACTCAATTCAACAACGATTCAAGTTTCCCTGCAAGCATCCGTACTGGCGCAGTCGGGGATCTTGTCCTTTACCGTTCAGAATCCGTCGTCCGCCCTATCGAATGCGCTTACATTAGCGATAGGCGTACCACCTCCAGAAATCGATGCCATCACGAATGCGGCATCGTACCAAGCCGGCCCGATTTCACCAGGCGAGATCGTGACCCTCTTCGGCGCGAACCTTACAAACAATGTCACGTTCGATGGCGCCCCTGCAATCCTGGTGTATTTCTCACCAACACAGGTGAATATTACGGTGCCCTATTCCGTAACGGCGCCAAGCACAATCCTCACAATGGGCAGCGCCTCAATGCAGGTGCAGGTCGTCTCCTCCGCTCCCGGGATTTTTGCCGGAGTTCCCGTGGGGAACGGGATTGTCACCCTATACGGGACCGGCTGCGGAACGCTGACCACCGATGCGCTGCCACTGTGCTCTTTACCATCAAGCGTAAGCGTTAACGGGGAAAGAGCTCAGGTCCTCTATGCTGGTATTGCGCCATCGTTGGTGGCTGGCGTCGATCAAATCAATTTCGTACTGCCGTCCGACATACAATCCGGCACAGTCTCGATCGTCTGGACTGTTGCCGGCAAGAGTAGTCAACCCTACTTGCTTACGATACCGTAATGAGATATTCCGCATGAGATTTGCTTTCGTTTACATAATTCTCGCAACCGGCGCTTGGGGCCAAACGGTTTGGTTTGAGCCCAATGCCGGCCAAGTTCACCCTGCAGTGAAGTTTCTGGCTCATACGGGAGCCGGCTACGTGTACCTTAACACTACACAGCTCGCCGCGCAGAACGTGCGCATGAAACTGGTTGGCGTCGGGACGAAGGGAGAGCCCGTACTCGAAGAGCCGACAGGCGGCATCAGCAGCTACTTCATCGGCCGAAGCGAAACGGATTGGCACACTGGAATACCGCATTACAAGCGGCTTCGAATTCGGGACGTCTATAAGGGTATTGACCTGCTCTATTATGGCCGCTCGGGCAAGCTCGAATACGATTTCATCATTCATCCGGGAGCAAACCCCGCGGACATCCAATTGGCCTATGACAAGACGCCTCGGATCGGTACAGGCGGAGCTCTCGTCGTCAATGCCTTACGACAAGGGCGCCCACGCGCCTACCAGGGGGGCCGGGAAGTAGCTTGCGAATATCGGATTCGCAAGGGCAATACGGTGGAGCTAGCTCCAACGGCGTACGACCATTCGCGCGACCTCATCATCGATCCCACCCTCCAGTTTTCCACATATCTCGGCGGACCGGGCGACGATGCGGCTAAGGCGGTTGCGGTTGGGAGCGACGGAAACATCTACATTACAGGCTCAACGCAGTCCCCTGCCGCGCCAAACCTGAATCCATTCCAACAATCGGACCCTAACGTATATAACTCATTTGTTATAAAGATGCGGCCGGACGGCAGCAGCATTCTGTACTACGCCGTTCTGGGAAAGAACGGGTACGCCGGCGCAGACGGGATTGCTGTCGACAGTTCGGGCAGCGCAGTCATAATCGGCGACACGAGTTCATTGGACTTTCCTCTAAAAAATCCCATTCAGACGCAGTACATTGCGGCTTACGGCATGCTGTTTTTCTCCAAGTTGACGCCCGATGGGAGTGGCTTGATCTATTCAACGTACTTCGGCGGAGAGAACTTTGATTTAGGCTTTAAAGTAGCGCTGGATGGCGCAGGGAAATGCATTTTTCACCGGGCATACGGACTCCAAGCTTTTTCCAACGTTAAATGCCGTCCAATCGACAAACGCCGGCGGCGGCGACGATTGCTTTCTTGTGAAAGTTAGCCCATCGGGGTCGCTGTTGTTTTCGACTCTGTTCGGCGGCTCGGGAGCGGACGCCTGTTACGCAGATGCAGTGGATGCGCAAGGAAGCGTTTATCTCACTGGCTCGTCGGCTTCACCGGATTTTCCCTTAAAAAATGCGATTCAGAGCGACCGGATTGATATGGTTGGGTATGGGACTCCCACGCTCATCAAGTTCTCGAATTCCGGGCAGTTAGTAACCTCAACCTTCTTCGGCGGCCCGGTCTTAGGTTCCGGGAATGCAATTGCGTTAGACAACTCAGGCAACATCTTTATTGGGGGATATGTAGGTACATCGACATTTACAACCAAGAACCCGCTTCAGCCGACGCTAAAGGGACAGAATAACGGCTTCATCGCGAAATTTGGGGCCGACATGACCTTGTCCTATGCAACCTTTCTCGGGGGCAGCGTGTACGATAGCGTCAGGGGAATCGCGGTGGGCGGCGATGGTTCCGCCTACGTTGTCGGGAGCACCAACTCACCCGACTTTCCCGTGAAGGAATCCCATCCCAGGCATTAGCGCACCCACCTCGCCGGACTTTCATGCCTTCATTTCGAAAATATCGCCAAGCGGCGACTCGCTACTATACTCATCGATCCTGGGGGGCAGTACCAAGGATTATCGGAAATGGTATCGCCCTGGACGGCAAGGGCTCCGCGTTTGTGGTAGGGGCAACCCAATCTCCCGACTTTCCCGTTGTGAACGCCATTCAGCCCAAGTTTGGAGGAGTGTGGGATGCGTTCATTGCCAAGGTGTTTGACGATTCATCGGTGCTACCGCAAGTGTTGGCGCCCTCGCCGAGCCAACTACAATTCACTTATATGCAGGGCGGCCCGGCTTTGCCGGCGCAAACGATTGCGGTGAGCGGAGGCTCCTTCACCGCAGCCGCCAGCGCTCCTTGGCTTGCAGTCAACGTGGCTGGAACCACCGCCAGCGTTTCCGTGGTTCCCGCAGGCCTTCAGCCGGGCACATATACGGGCTCAATCGTACTGACGCCCGCGAGCCGGAGCGCCGGCGAACGTCGGTGTTTCTTTGACGGTGCTGGCCCCCGCTGCCGTGCTGACTTCCGTCGACCCGGCCCTCATCGCGGCCGGATCGGGCGATACGACCATCACCATTCACGGCTCGGGATTCTCGAACAATAGTTCCGTGCAGGTGGATGGATCGCCCTGGACCATGACGCCTGTCGTCTTCGTGGACGCGAGCACGCTGCAACTGACCCTGCCGGCGGCATACTTGTCGGTCGAATCCAATCATACGATCGCCGTTCTAAATCCGCAGTCGGTGCTGTCGAACGCGCTCTCGATCGCGGTTGGGAATCCGGCGCCGTCCTTCAACGCCGCCTCCGTAGTGAACGCCGCCAGCTATGCCGGCGGCCCAGTCGCGCCGGGCGAGATCGTCAGCATTTTTGGGACGAATCTCGGCCAGACTGCCTCGTTCGACTCCACTGCCGCGACCGTTACCTACGCTTCGCCCACTCAGATGAACGTCACGGTCCCTTATACGGTAACGGGCGGGACGACAACCCTGCGCGTCGGATCGTCCGTTCCCGTTCCGCTGAATGTAGCGCCATCCGCGCCGGGCATCTTCGCGGCTGTCGCAAACGGCGACGGCACGATGACGCTATACGCGACCGGCTGCGGGCAACTCACCGAGGATACGTTGCCTCTCTGCCAGCTCCCCGTCTCCGCGACCGTCAACGGCGAAGCGGCCCAAGTCCTGTACGCAGGCATAGCGCCAGGCGAGCCGCAAGGAGTGGATCAAGTCAATCTGACCCTTCCAGGCGATGTCGCAAGCGGGCCGATCAGCATCGTAATCGTCGCCGGTAACGCTTCAAGCAAACCGTTTTCCTACACACTCCCATGACGCCGGTTTCGCGGCCGTTCTTTACGAGCTTGCCGCACCGAACACCCGGGTCCCCAAGTGTCTTGTCGAAAGCGATCATCCTGTTAATGGGTTGCGCTCGGCACGGCCAGTTTTCTTTGAACATACGTCGTAAGCGAGCCAACGGCAAGTACCACGCGCCCGATATATCTGCATAGTTTGCCGCCGGGCACTAATTGCTAATCGGCGGGCCGCGCCGGGGTCCGCTGTGAGCGCGGCGATTTATGATTCATCGATGCCTTGGGCCGGCCGCCGCGCTTGCCGTTCTCGCGCATTGCGACAGTCTTGGCCGTGCTACGCGCGACGGCGCAAAGCGCCGCAAATTCGGAGGGCGTGATCTTGTTTACGGTGAGGCCAGGTGCGCATGTTTATTTTGTCCTCCTGTGGGCTTGGCGAAATCCGTTCGGCATCCAGGTGGCCGGCAGCAATTCCGCCCGCGACCACTCACCACGGATTCAGAAACGATACTTTAACGCGAGTTGAATATTTCGCGCGCCTTGAGAGGTGGTAATCACCCCGAAGTTCCCGTTGCCGAAGTTACCATTACTAATCGCGCCCGCGGGAACCGTGACTTTTGGCGAATTGAGAATAGGCGTGTTGGTAAAATTGATCGCTTCCACTCGAAGCTCCAGGTTGTGGCGTTCGTTAAATGCGAATACCTTCGATACGCTAAGGTCGGATTCGTACAGGCCGGGGCTGCGGACCGTACCGACACCGCAATTTCCGAAAGTTCCAAGCCGCGGCGCGGCGTAGGAGTTCGGATTGAACCATTGATAGCCTCCCGTCGGAGCGTCCAGAGTGCCGAAGACCTGCCCAGGCGCGATGCAATTCGCCCGCGGTGAAGGGCCTTTCGTCTGGGAGCTGTCTTGGAAGTTGGCGATCGTTAACGGGAAACCGCCGTGAAGAGTGACAATAGCGTTGGCTCGCCAGCCTCCGGCCACGGCGTTGACAACTTTATTCATGTTCTTTCCAAACGCGCGTCCATGGCCGAACGGAAGATCGTAGGTCACATAACCATTGAAAGCATGCGTTACGTCAAAGAAACAGGGCCCCCACTGCGAGCTTCCATTGTACGCATTCGGCCAGTAGGTGTACGAAGTGGAAACCTGCCCGCCGGTTCCGCCGCCGTAGAATCCAAGGGAGTCGGTCATACATTTCGAATAGGTGTAGTTAGCCTGGAATTCCAGACCATTACCGAGGCGTTTTTGCAGGGTTACCTGCAGGGAGTTGTAGCTTCCATTCGCCGATGACGCGGTAATCTTCGCAGAGCCGATTTCATTCTGGAGAACCGGATTGCCGCTCAGATAGTACCCAGGGGAAACCGTGCCGTTGGGGTTCAAAATCTCCTGTGAGGCAAAAATGGGCACCACCAGGTGATTATTCCTTTCGCCGACATAGCCGGCTTGCAACGTCAGAGAATTTCCGAATTGATGCTGGACGGTAAAATTCCACTGAGAAGAGACCGCGGGACGGTCGTTGGGGTCCCACAGGCGGAGCGCGGCTCCGACCAACTGGGTGGCTGGATTGGTTCCCCCGAATATCGTGTAGCCTTGCGCCAGAGTGGAAGGCGTCTGGCTGGGAGTGTAGGTAATGGAGTGCGCGGTGGCGAACGGTGGGTTGAGAGGGAGCCGGAGATTGCTCCCGGTCCCCTCCATGAAGCTCGAAACCGTGGCGGCCGCGCGGACGACCGTGTTCTTCCACGGCGTCCAAGCCACGCCGACGCGCGGCTGCCAGTCGGCGAGCCCGTAGTAATTATTGTAAAGGGCCCTGCAGTTGGTATAAGGGCAGGCGGCTCCGGCCAGATATTCCTGTCCATTTAAGAGGCCGAAATTAGCTTGGCGATTCTCTACCTCCACCAATGGCGTAGTCACTTCGTAACGCAAGCCAAGGTTGAAAGTCAAAGTGCTGGTGGCCCGCCAATCGTCCTGAAAAAATCCGGCGTAAATGCTGGACCTCTGTCCCCACGTGCCGCCGCTGATTCCACCCTGGACCTGGGTGGGCAGCCCAGCCATAAAATCCGCTTCGGCGGCGCCGGTATATTGTCCGGAAAAGTTGAATTGGCCGGCGACTCCCTCGTTGCCGGGGTAAAAGATATTAATTCGCTGACGGGAAAACTCGAAGCCGATATGCATCGTGTGCGGCCCCTTGGTAACGATCGCAGTATCTTCGGCCTGGATGACCGTATCGGCCTGCGTTTCGGCCGTATCGATGATTCCGAAACCGACGCCGACGCCGCTCAGGTTGCCGGCGGTGAAATCAAACGCCGGCAGAATGTTGGTAGGAACACCGGGGATGCCGACGCTTTGCGCGGAAATACCGTTTCCGCTCACCAAGCCGGTGATGGCAGGTATGTAATTCACTCCGCCGCGAAACTCATTTACGAACGACGGGCCGATGGTCCGCGTGTAGCCGACAGTTCCATTGTATATGCGATATTGAGTGGATGTGTTATAGAGCAATGGCATACTGTTGGTGGTGGGAGAATTGATAAACGCCTGCGAGTAACGCCAGAACACGTGGTCCTTTGTCGACGCGTTCCAATCCAGCTTAACGTCGCCCTGATCCTGATCGGTGAAGGAATGAGTCGTATTGACGGCATTGTTGACCAGGGCGTTGTTCACCGGTTGAGGGTACAGGGAGGAACTCATAATCGCCAGGGCTTGAGGACTCAACAGGGTCGCGGGAAAAATGTTGCCCGCAATCGGGGTAGTCGTGCCGGGATAATGGAGCTGCGTTCCCGTTGCCAGCAGCTGCGAAAAATTGCCGGCGCGCTCCAACGGCGTCAGAACGGTAAACGAGCTACTGGTGGAGGGCTGGTCGAACCGCGACCCTTGATAGTCGCCGAAAATGAAGAGCTTGTTTTTTACGATCGGACCGCCCAAGGTCCCTCCGAATTCGTTCCAGCGAAGGAGCGGCCTCGGGAGCTTGCTCCAGTTGTTGGCCCAGTTATTCGCGTTCAGCTGGTCATTACGGAAGAATTCGAAGGCGCTGCCGTGGAGCTTATTGGTGCCGGATTTGATGCTGACGCTGACGATCCCACCCATGAAGTCGCCGAATTCGGCCGAAGCATTCTGAGTGATCATGTTGAATTCCTCGATCGCATCCACGCTCGGCGTATAGCCCACATAGTTTCCCTGCGGATAGTTATCGTCGATTCCATCCAGAAGAAAATTGTCCGCCTGTTCGCGGTTGCCGTTGATATAGGGACGGCCGCTTCCTACCGAGGATTCCGCACCGGTGAACTCGGATGGATTTGTGGTAGTCGAACCGGCCGACAGCAAGGTTAGCTGGACGAAGTTCCGGGTGGCCAAGGGCAGCGCCTCATTAGTTCGGGAATCGATGACGGTGTCAATCTGCGTCGAGTCCGTCTTCAGCAGCGGCGGGGCGGCGGAGACCTCAACCGACTGCCGGACTTGCCCGATCGGCGGCCGGAAATCCAGCCGTGCGACCTGGTTCAGCACAAGCAGGATATTCGGCCGCACGGCCGTTTGAAAACCCGCCGCTTCGACCTTCACGTTATACGTGCCGACGGGCAGCCGCGGTAGATCGTAGTCCCCATCCGCATTCGTCGTAGCGGGCCACACCGTGCCGCGATCCACATCGACGGCCGTCACCGCCGCATTCGCGATGGGAGCGCCGGAAGGGTCTGTAACCCGGCCCGTAATAGCCGCCGTTACCTGTTGCCCCAGGACGGGGGATGGAATTGCCAACAGCATGGCGTATATAGTTGCAAACAGGAATAAGTTTCTTGCAAATCCGATGTTCATAAACAGTGCTCCATATACTTTCGTTATTGTTGTAAAGCTTCAGTTAGCACACGGCCATCAAAAGCGAGTGGGGTTAAGGCCAGCAAGCGACTAATCGTGGGAGCGATATCGATCTGATGGACGTGCCCAATTCGTGTCCCCTTCTTGAAGCCATCTCCGGATAGCACAAGCAGCGGATACATAGCCGGATACTGCGGCAGGTAACCGTGCGAATAAGCCGGACGATCGCGCCTTCGCAACTCGGCAGAATTGTCCGGCGCGTTAAGCAGAAATGTATCTATATCGGAAACGATGAGGTATTGGCCGGGAATCCGGTTGCTGTCCTCATATCGGGGCAGCCCCAAGAGGGGGTAATCCTCGGACCGGTAAATCCGCAGGATATGTAAATTGCTTTGAATCCTATCCAGGGCCCGCCGCAGCTTGGCGCCGTCAGTGGCCGCCGTAAAGTCCGGAAGAAGGCGGACAAAAAAAGACCAGCCCTCCGGGTAGAACTTAACTTTGCCGGTTAATCCAGCCTCGGCGAAATACGGCCGCAGGTTAAGTTCGTAGTGAACCGCGGCAAATCCGTGGTCGGCGGTCACAATGAATGCGGTCTGGCCGTAGATGCCCGCGTCCTTGGCCGCCGCTACGATTTGCCCGATCAGCGTATCCACGTCATGGAACGCGGCTTGCGCCAGCGGATGCTCCGGGCCATAGGCGTGTTCCGCGGTGTCGGTCTCGATCAAATGGATCGCGGCCAGGTTGGGTTTGTGCGTTTCGATCGCTTCGCAAAGAGCCGCTGTGCTCACATAATCCAAAACGTGGACGTCCATGACGCTTCGCAGCATGCGGTTGTCGAGGTCCACGGGAACGCCGGCTGCCCGCAATTCCTTGGTCCAGGCGTTTTCCGTGACGGCGCGCCGGCTGCCCGTGGTGCGGATCATGAGATTGAAATCGATGGATGGATCGTCGACGCTCTCCGGCCAGAGCACGGAAGCCGTAGTCAAACCTTTCGCCTTCGCGGTATCGAAAATGGTTCGGACGCGGACGGCTTCGGAGTGGAGCAGACTGTTCGGAGGGAAGACTTTGTCGTGCTCACGATCGATAATCGCATTGCTGAGGTCGCCATGCTTGTCCGGCAGAACACCGGTAACGATCGTGGTATGCGAAGGATGAGTTTCGCTCGGAAAGACAGTCTCACTGCTCTCCGCCCAGACGCCGGTCCGAATCAAATCGCGGATATGGGGCAGCGGAATACCGGCATTTTCAAGCTGGTAGGCCGCGCCGCCATCGATTGTGATGAGAATCACGTGTTGTGGCTGCGCATGGGCAAGAGCCAGCGTCAGTAGAATACCCGGGATTTTGCATCCAAATGGCATCCGCAACCGGCGGACGGTTCCGAACCGAGCCCGAAGGCGCTCGCTGTCGATCGCGGTAGGATCTCTACCCGGGGCCGGCATTAATTCTCACACATTTTGACCAGGATAGTACCACTTGTTCGCCATGATGTACAGGAATCATCTAAGTTCCTTAAGGCCCGACGGCAACTACCATGCCGGAACTGATTGTGTTTTCACCGTCGAGACGATTCGCGTCCGTAACGGCGGCGCAAGCGCATGTTAAACTGAGATTTCCGCGTCGCGGAGAACTCCCCGATCATGCGTGTTTTTTGCATTGCCGTCCTGTGGTGTGGATTCGCATTTGCGCAGCTCCCGCAAGTGCCGCAGTTGCCCCAGCAGGCAGTCATTCCGGACGACAAGGTGGTCGCAACGGTCGACGGCAAGCAATACACCGCGGGCCAGATTCGCGCCATGGAGGCCGGTTTGCCGCCGCAGGGCCAACAGGCGTTCGCGATGAATCCGGCGGGCGCATTGCAGCAGCTTTTGATGACCCGGCATCTTGCCGAGGAGGCCGAGAAGCAGCAGCTCGACAAAGAATCGCCCTATAAGGAACAACTCGAGTATCAGCGCGAATTCTTTCTGGCCACGACCGAGATCAACAAATACGCTAACGCCGGAATCATACACGGGGAAGATCAGGAGAAGTATTACAAGGATCACCCCGAGGACTTCGAGCAGGCCAAAGTGCGCGTGATTTATATTGCGTTCAGCAGCGGGCAGGTGAAATCGGAAAAGAAGGCATTGACCGAAGCCGAGGCGAAGGCCAAGGCGCAAGATCTTCGCAAGCAGTTGCAGGCCGGCGCCGATTTCGCGCAGCTTGCGCGGCAGTATTCGGAAGATAAGGAGTCGGCCGCCAAAGGTGGGGAGTGGGGCCTGATTAAGCGCAGCAGCAGGTTGCCGGAGGACGTCAAGAGCGCCGTGTTCGCCTTGAAGCCCGGCGAGGTCAGCCAGCCATTGAAGGAGCCGAACGGGTTTTATCTGATCAAATTAGACGAGTTCTCGAAGCAACCGTACAACGACGTTTCATCGCAGATCGCCGACAAGCTGCGGCAGGAGCGTCTTCAGGATTTTATGAAAGACCTGCAGAAGCGCTTCACGGTGAAAGTGGAGGATCCCGATTTCTTTCCGCATCAGCCCGCCGCTCCGGCCTCTCATTGATTCTTTGGCCGCGCGCTTTCCGCTCATCGAAGGCCGGCCGATCCGGGTGCGCTTTCTGCCCGCGCTCACGGCCTCGCGCCTCGGCCTGCATTCGAAATCCGGCCGCGGCGAGCCGGTTCACGCCGGGTCTTTTATTCGCAGCCGCGAAGTGGTGCTGGATGCGGCGCTGCGCTCCGACGCGCGCGAGCTGTCCCGCATTTTCGTTCACGAGATGTTTCATTTCGCCTGGGTCAGGCTCGGCAATCCGAAGCGGCGCTCCTACGAAGAGCTGCTGCGAGGGGAACTGGCGGGGGGCGCGCGCGGCGAGCTGGGGTGGTCGGCCGAGGCGGTGAAAAAGCGCCTGCGGGAAGCCTCGGACGGTCCCCTGTGGCGCGCCTACGCCTGCGAGAGCTTCTGCGATACGGCGGCTTTTCTATACTCCCGCTGCCGGCGGCACGAGGAGTTTACTCTGGCGTCGAAATGGCGGCGCAAACGCGCGCGCTGGTTTTCGGAATCGTTGGGACGCCGGGCGCTCTCGATATAATTGAATGGAAAGAAGACGCCCTCTCATGCCATCCTTGTGCCGCAGTCTGTCCAGCGCCGCCGTTCTGTGTCTGCTTCTGGCGGGCTGCTCCAAGCGCCCGGTCGCGCGGAAGGACCTCAGGGATGCGCCCGATTTCGCGCTGAAAGACGCGAACGGACGGACCGTCCATCTCTCCGACTATAAGGGCAAGGTGGTTCTGCTCGATTTTTGGGCGACTTGGTGCGGACCCTGTCAGATCGAGATCCCCTGGTTTATCGATTTCGAGCAGCAATACAAAAACAAAGGCTTCGCGGTCCTGGGCGTGTCGATGGACGAGGGCGGCTGGGACGCCGTCAAGCCTTTCGTCGAACGGGAGAAGATGAATTACCGCGTTTTGATGGCCGACGATGAAGTCACCCAGAAATATACCGCCGAGCTTCAGAAAAAAGGCGGCCTCGATTCGTTGCCGACAACACTGCTGATCGACCGCTCCGGAAAGATCGCGGCGGTGCACGTCGGCATTGAAAAAAGTAAGAATGAACTACGCGATGAAATCAACCAGTTGCTGGAAGGCGAGAGCGCCGCTAACGGCCGTGCTATGTCTCCTGGTCCTGCCCTTATTACGAGCCCAAAATAGCGGGGTAGTCACGGTCGCGCCGCTCGAAAAGGCGCGCGTGAAGCGCAGCGATGAGTTCACGGAGAAGCTGGCCGTCCAGGTGAAGCCGGGTTTTCACGTCAATAGCAATGCGCCCGAAGACGAGTACCTCATCCCGCTGAAGCTTACGTGGACGGGGCCGCTGCAGGCCCAAAGCGTCGAGTTTCCGAAGGCGGAGCGCATCAAATCGTCTTTCTCCACCAAGCCGCTGGCCGTGTACACCGGCGCATTCGCGATCGCGACGAAATTCAAGGTCCCTGAGAATGCGCCCACAGGGCCCAATCTCGCGACGGGCAAGCTCCGCTATCAGGCGTGCAACGACCGCGAATGTCTCGCGCCGAAAACGATCGACGTGAACCTGTCGCTCGACATCCGATAGTTTCCCGGACTACTTCGGTTCCGTGCCTCTGAGAATGGCGGCCTGCTCCTCGGCGCGCGTGTCGTTCAAGAATGTACCGCAGCCGCTCTCGATCCCCGCCAGATACTTCAGCTTCGTGGCGCTGCGCTGCACCGGCAGAAAGTCGATGTGGAAATGAAAATAGGGGTGGTCGCCTTTTGGCGGGCTTTGCCGCAGCATCATCATCAGCGGCATGGGAGAGCCGTACAGGTTGTCGTATTTCTTCCGCACCGCGCTGAGAATCGACGCCAGATCGCGCGCCTCGGCTTCGTCCATGGCGGCGAGCGTTTGAAAATGACGGCGCGCGCAGAGCTGCATTTCGGTGGGAAAACGGCCAAAAAAGGGCAGAAACGCCACAAAACTGTCGTTCGTGAGCACGATGCGGCGGCCGTCCTTCATCTCCCGCGCGAGAATGTCGCAGTAGATGCAGCGTCCTTGCGCGGCCTTATAGTCGCAGGCGGATTTCAACTCCACGTCTATCAGCGGAGGGATGAACGGAAACCCATAGATCTGGCCGTGGGGATGCGGCATGGTCACGCCGATCGCCACGCCCGTATTTTCGAAAACCGCGACGTATTCGATTTCGGGGTTTGCGAATAGCTCCTGGGTGCGCTGTGTCCACAGCCCGATCACTTTCAGCCATTGCTCGATCGTAAGCTGCGACGGGAGCAGATTGTGATTGGGCGAGTACAGCAAAACGTCCTGCGTCCCGCGCGCGCCGGTAGCGCAGAAGAGCGCGGTTTCGGGCGAGAACGGAGCGGCTTGTTCCGTGAAGGCGGGGAAATCGTTGGGATACAAATAGACGTCGTATTCATCCGGCACGCGCCCGGACCCGGGATCGAAGGGACACCAGTCGCGCGGCATCTGCGGCCGGTCCTGCCGGTTGGCCGCCACCGCGACCCATTGCCGCAGCAGGGGGTGCCAACGCAGCTCGCTCACGATTTCAGGATAGCCCGCGGGCAGCGTGAGCGCCGTTCGTGGAGGTCGCGAGATGCAGCCATGCCGCCACGGCCGCAAGTTTCTGGTCAGCGGTCCACGGCGGACCCGCGCGCTTGCCCATTTCGGCGATGCGCCGGTCGAGCGACTCGCGCGACATGTGCAACGCCGCGACCGCGCTGGTCGTACGCTTCGCGTTCCCGCGTCGCGGTAATCGCGAGATCGCATTGCCGCGCCGCATAGCGCAAAGCGTCGCGATACAGTTCGCCTTCGGCGGTGTGGATCAGCGCGTGCGACGCTAGCGTGGCGGCAAGAGGGCCGAGTGTGCGTCCCGACGCGGTAAGGATGGCGCAGCCGGCGGCGTCGTACCCGTTCAAGTCCGCGAGCACAAGCCGCAGCGCGCCCAGCGCCAGGGACTGCGATTCCTTGCGGGCGAGTCCAAGCAGCGCTTCCGCTTCCGGCAAGGGCAGATGCTCCGCCGCGTGGTACGGCTGACGCGGGCAGGTATCGATGAGCGTAATGCGGCGCTTGAGGACAAATTCCGGAGATCGGGCCGGGCCGGCGAGGACAACGAGAGCCGCCCACCCCGAATGGACTCTGACTCCCACTGCCGCTTTAGCGCCGCGCCCAATATTCATCGCGCGCTTGAACGACCAGCCCCTTTCGCGTGGTTGTCAGTTGGATCTTCCGGAATTCGGAGTTGCGCACCGGCACATCGGAAACGTAGCCGATGCTGTATTGGCTGCGCAGCTCGTCCTGAATGCGGTCGAAGATGGAGTCCAGGGGTTGCGATCGGGATACCTCGAAGAAACCGCCGCCGGTCTCCCGCGAAATCCGCATGAGGACTCCTCTTCCATCCGGGCCGAGGCGGCCCAACAGCGGGACGCCGTAGGCGCCTGGATCGGAGAACAGGATCGAATAGACCAGCGTATCGGCGCGCTGAGCCGCTTCGACAGCGGCGTTGAGGGGCGATTCGCTGCCGGTATCGACGCCGTCGGTGATCAGGATCTCGGCCTTGCGTCCGGTCTGCTTTTCCATGATGTCCCGCGATGCCTGCAGGATCGCGTCGTAGAGCAGCGTGCCGCCTCCCATCTGGCCCTCCAGCTCGCGCCTGGTGGGCGTATCGACAAAGGCAAGCGCATTATCGAGATCGCGGAACGACGACGTGAGATCCTGTTTCAACTGCACCGCGAGATCGAATTGCATGATGAAGACGCGGTCCTTGGGCGGCCGCAGCACCTGTTCGAGAAAGCGCGAGGAGGCGCCGCGCTCGGCATCCATGACGCGCCGCTGGCTCATGCTGGTGTCCACCATCAGACCCAGCGTGAGCGGCAAATCGGATTCCCGTGAGAAATACCGGATCGTTTGCGGGCGGCGGTTTTCAAGGAGCGAAAAATCGTTCTTATCGAGATCGCGGATCAGCTCGCCTTTCTTGTTCCTGACAGTCGCGAACACGTTAACGACCTTGACTTCGGTTGAAAATGTGGGCTCTTCCTGCGCTGGCAGGAGCCGTTGGGCGCACAACAAAGAAGCCGTCCCGCCGAGGAATTGCCGTCTAGTACTAAGTTGCATAAATTTGCGTATCGCACCGCTCGCTGACGCGCGCGGCTCGGCAAGGGTTACCGAGCCGCGACCGTGAGGGAGTGCCCATGGGCCCGCGTCCCACCCATGAAAATCCCGTTACGAAGGACTGCTGCAAACGGAATCGCGAGCTTAAGGGAGCGGATTCCCGGTTTTTCAAGGCAGCGGTGTACGTGAACTTTCGCAAGTGGGCGATAGTTTGGGAGTGCAACTGCATGGGCTCCGGAATTTTGGCACGCCGCTTGCTGTCTCTTAAGGCAAGGAGGAGCGCAAGAGTATGCGTAAGTCGATTTTATCATTCAGCTTGGCGGCTTCGATGCTGTTCAGCACGATGGTTCCGGTGTCGGCAAATGCCGCCACGTATCACTCTTACCGGCGGCACAGCCGCTATTACCGGCACAAAGCACGCAGAAAGACCGTCAAGCGCGTGGGCGTCGGCGCAGCGGGCGGAGCCGTTGTCGGAGGACTATTGGGTGGCGGCAAGGGCGCGGCCATTGGCGCTGCCGCGGGCGGCGGAGCAGGCTACGCGTACGACCGTCACAAAAAGAGCGAGGGCAAGCCGTAGTCAGCCTTCGAGCTTCGAATTCAGCGTAATGTTCGTTTTATAAAGCTTCGATACCGGACAGCCGCTTTTGGCTTCCTGCACCGCTTTGTCGAAAGCCTCCCGAGATGCCCCTGGAACGCGCGCGCGCAGTTCCAGGTGGCTCTCCGTGATTCCAAATCCCCCCTCCGTTTTGTCCAGCGTGATGGTGCAGTCGGTCTCGATGGAGTCGGCTTTCAAGCCGGCCTGCGCGAGTTGATTCGATAACGCCATCGAAAAACAGCCCGCATGCGCGGCGGCCAACAATTCCTCCGGATTCGTCCCTTGGCCCTGCTCAAAACGCGTCTGAAAAGAATACTTCGAATTGGATAAGGTTCCGCTCGCGGTGGACATCGTCCCGCTCCCCGATTTCAGATCGCCTTTCCAGTGCGCGCTCGCTTTTCTTTGCATTTTAGATTCTCCTCTCTCTAGGGTACGCGACCGTGGGAGACGCCCGCGCCGCGGGAACGATGCCCGGTTTTGATATCCTTTACGAGTCTCAATGACTCCCACGGGCGCCCCACTCGAATGGGAAGCGATCGGGCGAAGCGCTGTCCGCCGCATCAACCGGCGGATCATGCCGTTCCTCTTTCTGCTCTACATCGTCGCGTTCCTCGATCGCGTCAACGTCGGATACGCGGGCCTGGAAATGACGCGCGAGCTGCACTTCTCGAACGCCGTGTTCGGATTCGGCTCCGGAATTTTCTTTATCGGCTACGTGCTGCTGGAGATCCCGGGAACGCTGATCGTGGAGGTATGGAGCGCGCGCAAATGGATCGCGCGCATCATGATTTCGTGGGGTCTGCTGGCCGGATTGACGGGCTTGGTCCATACCGCGCACCAGTTCTACTGGGCCCGATTTTTTCTGGGCGTGGCGGAGGCCGGTTTTTTCCCCGGCGTCATCGTCTATCTCACGCACTGGTACCGCAGCGCCGACCGCGCCAAGGCGATTGCGATGTTCATGTCGGCGATTCCGCTCTCGCAGGTTGTCGGAGCTCCGATTTCCGCGGCGCTGATGCGCATCCAGTGGCTCGGCTGGTCGGGCTGGCGCTGGCTGCTGATCCTTGAAGGCGCACCCGCGATCGTGTTGGGGGTCGTGACGCTGTTCTATCTGACCGATCGCCCGCAACAGGCGCACTGGCTGCCGGCGGAGGAGCGCGATTGGCTCGCTCGCGAACTCGAAACGGAAAAGCGCGCCAAGGCGGCCGCCGGACACATCGGCATCTGGCGAGCCCTCGGCAACCGCAATGTTCTTCTTTTGACGCTCTCTTATTTCTGCGGGTCCACCGCGCAATACGGCTTTGGCCTATGGCTCCCAAAAATTTTTCAGAAGCTTTCGGGCTTCAGCGTGTTCAAAGTAACTCTGCTGACGGCCATTCCGTATGTGGCGGCCTGGCCCGCGATGCTCGCCGTCGGTTGGCATTCCGACCGCACCCGCGAGCGCCGTCTGCACGTTGCCGCCGCGATGGTTGTCGCCGGCCTCGCCCTGTTCGCAAGCCAATATGCGGGCACGAACGTCGTCATCGGCGTCGCAATGTTTACCCTCGCCGCCATGGCCATTAATGGACGCCTCCCGTGTTTCTGGCCGCTCCCCAGCGCGTTGCTGGGCGGGACGTCCGCGGCGGCAGCCATTGGAGCCATCAATTGCATCGGCAATACCGGCGGCTTCGTGGGCCCTTCTATTATGGGTTTTCTAAGCTCGGCCGCGCACGGCTATAACACGGGAGTGGCGTTCCTGATTGGATCCGCCTTTGTGGGCGCCGTGGCCGTTCTGTTGGTGCGAAAGCCACGGCACCCTTAGCCATATGCCCCGCTTGCCGATCGAACATCCGGCCCTCTCGGCGCTAATCATACTGGCAGTGCTCTGTCTGGCGCTCGCAGTGGTTCTGATGCGCGTGCGCCACGAAAGCGCGCGCGCCATCTACAAGAAGCATTTCGCGGCCAACCGTCCGCGCGAGCGGGTGCTGTTCGCCTCCATCGGCTTTTACATCGCATTCGCCAGCGTGCGCGTCATCACGCATGCCATTCACGCCGGCCGCGGTCCCTTTCGCGACGTATCCATGGGCGGCCGCCATATTCATCACCTGGTTTGGGGCATCCTGCTGCTTCTGCTGGTCGGCTATTGCTGGCTTTTCCAACCTTCCGTACACCATCCGCGCACCGTAAGCCGCATCCTTTCGTTTTTCTACGGCGTCGGATCGGCCCTCACGCTCGATGAATTCGCGCTGTGGCTGAACCTGCGCGACGTCTACTGGGAACGACAGGGCCGCGCCAGCGTCGACGCCGTCCTGCTGTTTGGCGCGCTGCTGTCGATCAGTTTCTTCGGGGGCAGGTTCTTCCACGAGCTGATCGAGGAGGCCCTGGGCAGAAGGCGGCGCGAGGCCGTGAACACGCGGCCCGGTAAAATAGCGGCTTGGGCCAATTCTATACGCGGGAATGCCTCATCGAAATGCGCGCGCAATGGCGCCGCGAGGGCAAGTCCGTTGTGTTCACAAACGGCTGTTACGACATTCTGCATCCCGGCCACATCCGCCTGCTCGAAAGCGCCCGCTCGCTCGGCGACATTCTGGTGCTGGCGCTCAATAGCGATGGCAGCGTGCAACGGATCAAGGGGCCGTCGCGCCCGCTTCATCCACGAAAACGACCGCGCCGAGCTCGCCTGCGCGCTGCAGGCCGTCGATGCCGTCACGTTCTTCGACGAGGATACGCCGCGCGAGCTGATCGCCGCCGTGCTTCCCGACATCCTGGTCAAAGGCGCCGATTGGGCGCACTTCATCGCCGGCCGTGAAGAGGTCGAAGCCGCGGGGGGCAAGGTGATGACGTTGCCGCTCGAGCCCGGATATTCCACCAGCGGCATTGTGGAAGAAATTCTGGCGCGCCCGCGCTGAACCGAGCCGCGAGCGCATGGCGATCGACCGAAACAGCCGCTCGAAAGCGGCTGCGCTATCTTGTTAAGGGAAGTTCAAACATGGCCACCACAACCGCGGGAGCAGGGCTGGAAGGCGTCGTCGCCACGCAATCCGAAATTTGTTACATCGATGGCGAGCTCGGGATTCTCAGCTATCAGGGCTTCGACATCCACACGTTGGCGGACAACGCCACATTTGAAGAAGTCGTCTATCTGCTGTGGCACGGCAGCCTGCCCACGCAGGCCGAACTGGAGCGCGCTAAAGGCCGCGCTCCTCGAATTCCGTCCCATCCCGGAGCAGGTCACGGCGTTTCTGAAATCCGCGCCGAAGTCCGCGCCCATGGACGTCTTGCGCACGGCCGTTTCCATGCTCGGCCTCTACGATCCGCTGGCCGCCAACAATTCCATCGACGCAAGCTTTCAAAAGGCGCGCCACCTGATGGCGCAAACCGCGACCATCGTGACCACCTACCATCGCCTGCGCAGCGGCGAGCCGGTCGTCGAAGGCGATCCCAAGCTCGGCTTCGCGGCGAATTTTCTGTACGCGCTCACCGGCAAGAAGCCCGACGACGTCATGGAGCGCGTCTTCGACGTCGCCCTCATCCTGCACGCCGATCACGAGCTGAACGCCTCCACTTTCGCGGCGCGCGTCACCGCCGCCACGCTCTCCGATATTCATTCCGCCGTAACGTCCGCCATCGGCGCGTCTGAAAGGTCCGCTGCACGGCGGCGCGAACGAAGACGTCATCCGCATGCTGCTGGAGGCGGGCAGCGAATCGGCCGCGCTGCAGCACATCCACGACCGTCTGGACAAGAAAATCAAGATCCCCGGCTTCGGCCATCGCGTCTACCGCACCGAAGATCCGCGCGCCACGCATTTGCGCCAGATGTCGCAGGAGCTCGGCAAGCGCACCGGCCACCTCGATCTATATCTCACGTCGAAGAAGATCGAAGAGACCATGAAGGAGTTGAAGCACCTCAACGCCAACGTCGATTTCTACTCGGCTTCGACTTATTATTCCCTGGGCATTCCGATCGACATCTTCACGCCCATCTTCGCCGTGAGCCGCATGGCCGGCTGGACCGCGCACATCCTGGAGCAGTATCGCAACAATCGCCTGATCCGCCCCCGCGCCGAATACACCGGAAAGCCGGTGGGCCAGCGCTGGATTCCGCTCGCCGACCGTTAATGTACGATCTCGCGTTCTTCCGCTCCAACCTGGACTCCATCGCGGCGCGGTTGGCCGCGCGCGGGTTCACCTTCGATATCGATGAATTCCGGCAGCTCGACGGCGAGCGCCGCCAAGCCGTAACTGAAGCCGAGCAGCTTCGCGCCCAGCGCAATTCACAAAGCGCCGAAATCAGCAAGCTGCGCCGCGAGGGCGTTGAGACGTCGGAGCTGCAACAGCGAGTTCGCGACATGGGCGACCGCATGGCGGAGTTGGACGAGCTGGTCAAATCGCTCGACGAGAAGTTCCGCGCTCTGCTGTCGGGCATTCCGAATTTGCCGCACGAATCCGTGCCGGCGGGCAAGGGCGTCCGAAGGAAATGTCGAGATCCGGCGCTGGGGCGAGCCGCGCAAGTTCGACTTCGAACCCAAAGCGCATTGGGACCTCGGGCCGGACCTCCACATTCTCGATCTGCCACGCGCGGCCAAGGTCACCGGTGCGCGATTCGCCGTTTACTGGGGCCTGGGGGCGCGGCTGGAGCGGGCGCTCATCAACTTTATGCTCGACGTCCACACGCGCGAGCACGGCTACACGGAAGTGCTGCCGCCGTTCCTGATCAACTCCGATTCGCTTTACGGAACCGGCAACCTGCCCAAATTCGCGGCGGATCTTTTTCATGTCGAAGGGACCGATTTCTGGCTGGCGCCCACGGCCGAAGTGCCCGTCACGAATCTTTTCCGGGAAGAAACGCTCGACGCCGCGCGCCTGCCCATCTCGCTATGCGCCTACACGCCCTGCTTCCGCAGCGAAGCCGGCTCGTACGGCCGCGATGTCCGCGGCATCATCCGCCAGCACCAGTTTCAGAAAGTCGAGCTGGTCAAGTTCTCGCGCCCCGACCGAGAGCTACGAGCAGCTTGAAAAGCTGACCGCCGATGCCGAAGACATCCTAAAGCGTCTCGGCCTGCCCTTCCGCACCGTGGTTTTATGTACCGGCGACATGGGCTTCTCTTCCGCGAAAACATACGATCTGGAAGTCTGGCTGCCCGGGCTGAACGATTACAAAGAGATCTCGTCCTGTTCGAACTTCGAAGCCTTCCAGGCGCGCCGCGCCTCCATAAAAATGCGCAGTGGAAAAGGCAAGCCGGAGTTTGTGCACACGCTGAACGGCAGCGGTCTCGCGGTTGGCCGCACCTGGGTCGCCATCGTCGAGAATTATCAGCAAAAAGACGGCAGCGTCGTGGTTCCCGAAGTTCTGCAGCCGTATCTCGGAACGGACAGGATCGGGCCTCGGGAAGAGTTCTGAGCTGTGAAGGCCTGCCGCTTAGGCCCAGCCTCTCAGGCGGTATACAAAAAGGCCCATATATTCCTTCAGGGCATTGGCGGAATTACTCAGCGATTCGGGATCGGGCAGGAATCGGAAAGGGAGATCGGGCGAGGACCAACCGGTTTGAAAATCCGTGGGGGAGGGGATAACGTTGAGGCCGACTTTTCTGAAGACGGCCACGGCGCGCGGCATGTGGGCGGCGGAGGTGACCAGCAGCGCGCTATGGATATTGCGGGCGGCCAGCATGTCGCGCGAGAAGCGGGCGTTTTCTTCCGTGTTCTTGGAGCGGGTCTCGACCGCGATGTCCGACTCCGGCACGCCCCACTCTTCAAGGATGGTGCGCGCGGCTTCGGATTCGGTGGCGATCCCGGCGCCGAACATCGGTACGTCTCCGCCCGCGATCAGAATCAAGGGCGACTTGCCGGCGCGATAGAGTTCAAAGCCGTGGAGCAGGCGGTCGCCCGCTTCGGTCAACTCGCCTTGCCGGTGCGTCGGGGTGGGGGGATGCAGGAAGCCGCCCAGTACAATGATGGCCGGCTCCGGCGGCGCGCTTGCAACGGTGAAGCCGGGGATTTTCGACTCCAGGCCGTGAAGCAGGGCTTGCGAAACCAGCCGGGTACTGAACGCCCATAGAACGACGATGGCGGCCGCCACGGCGGCGCGGCCCAGGCGCGGCTTACGCGTTGCGAACAGCGCGATAAAGAGCAGGATTATGGCGATGCCGAGCGGGGCGAACAGCAGCGCCGCGATTTTGCCGGCATAGAAGATCATTTCGCGCCGGACGCCTTCATCACCGCGCGGACCTCCGTAGGGTGGACCTCGATGTGGTCCAGGTTAGCGGCGAGATCGAACGGCTGGCCGATTTTCGCGTCAGGAAAGAGCGGCATGAAAAAGTTGTCGATGAAAAAATCGAGCGTGCCGCCGCCGATCGCGAGGCCGGATATTTCGACCCGTTGCGGAAATACCGTGGCGCGCCCCCGCGACGATACGATGCGGGCGTTCACGACGACCTGCTTTTCGCCGTCGATCAGCTTCGCAACCAGCCAGTTGCTTTCGACGCCTTGGCCATGGCGAAGCTTCAGGAAATTGACCGTCGCGTAGGCCGTGGCGGTTCCGTTTCCAAGCTCCAGCCGCGGATCGCGGACGCCCTCGGGCACAACCTCCGGAACCTTGTAGCGCAGCCAGGCATTGATCTCCTTGGAACTGAAAACATATACGGCGCCGGGTTTTGCCTTGCCGGAGTTCAGGATGTCGAACTTGCGTTGAGCGGCGGCGGCGAGGGGGTCGCTGGGGGGCGGCCCTGCCAGGGCCAGCGCGGCGGCGAAAACAAGCAAGCGGCGCATCTATTCCGGGATCAGAGGTCCAACGTCCGGCTCACTATTTTGAGCTGAATTCGAAATCGACGGTCTTGTCTTCCTTAGGGCCGACGGTGACGTCGATGTCCTTTCGTCCGTAGCGTTCCTGCCATGCCTCGAGGGTGTAGTTCCCGGGTGGCAGTCCTTTGATCTTGAACGCGCCGTCGTCGCCGGTGACCGCGAAAAAAGGATGACTCACGACGCCGATGTAGGCGCGCATCCAGGGGTGGATGTTACATTTCACCGGCACCATCACTTCCTGTTTGGTGAAACGCTTGACGACGTCCGACGATTTCGGCGACTCCGTCTCATTCCACTCCGCGTTCAGGCGAGGCAAGGGATGGATGTTGTGGTTCGTCGCATCCTGATTTGTGAATTTGACTTCCTGATTCACCATGGCGCCGATTACGTGCGGCTCGAACATACAACCGGTTTGGTCGAGCACGGCGGCGCCGGTGGGCGCGGGCCAGGGCCTTTCAGGCACGCCGGATTTCACCCACACAAAAACGTATTTGAGCGTGTTATTGCCGTTGACAACGATCTCTTCGGACTTCTGCGGCGTACTGTGCTGCTTGGCGCACGCCTCCGTTGCGGACATATCGATGGTCCGCATCTCGGGTTTCGCGCCCGTAAACTCGACCTTGCCGGATATACTTCCGGCATTGGCTTCGTCAACGCCGGCGGGGACGCCCGCGGCGCTCTTACCGGGGGTCTCTTTCGGCGTCGCATTTTCCGATTCCGTCTTGGGTCCACCGCAGCCGATGAGCAGCAGGGAAGAGAAAAGTGCACAAGTGATGATGATGGTGCGCATCGTTCAGTTCATGATCTCATGCTGGCCGGAAATATGAGAGTGGTGTCACGCAGTCAGGGTTGAAGCCGACTGCGTAAAGCGATCGATCTCGGCGGGGCTGAACTCACGCTCCTCCTGGAACGCAAGACCCACGACGGCGAGCACGTCACCGGCGCTGTCCATCACGGGGAGAGCAATGGCCGCCTGCGCGTTCACCGCTTTGGCCCCAGGCTTGACGTTGCCGGAGCGATCCTCTTGCAGATTGCAGGTCTGCACGGGTTCCTTTCGCTCCAGCGCAAGTCCGGCCATGCCCTTGCCGTTGGGGACCCAGGCCACGACCTGTTGCACGGGCGGTGGAATGTTGACGGCCGCCGCGAGCTTCAGTCCGCCATTTTCGAATAAGTGAACAGTGCCCGCGGACGCATGATGTTCCTGGAGGAAGGCTTGGAGCCAACTCTGCAACTGGGGTGATTCAATCGCCATTCCGCGTGCAGGATAGCACGGCCCGGTGTCCACTGCTACAATCTCCACCAGACACCCTCAGACATGCGTTTCACATGCTGCTTTTTTGCCGCGCTCTTACTGGTTTGCGGCTGTTCAAAGAAGAACCCGGAAGAAAAAGCGCTCAGTCCGGAGGATTCGCTGAAAGCGATTCGCTTCAGCGACGACTTCCACGCGGAGCTTTTCGCCGCCGAACCCGAGGTGATGAGCCCTGTGGAGATGGTCTTCGACGAGAACGGAAAAATCTATGTCGCGGAGATGATGGATTATCCCGAGGACCCGCCGGCCGGCAAGCCCGCCCGCTCGCGCATCCGGCTGCTCGAAGACACGAATGGAGACGGCAAGATCGACCGCGCCACCGTGTTTGCCGATCACGTTCTGGCGGTCAGCGGGATCATGCCCTGGAAGGGCGGCCTGATTGTGACCAGCGCGCCGGACATCCTGTACATGAAAGACACGGACGGCGACGGCAAGGCCGACGTTAAGAAGGTGCTCTATACCGGTTTCGCAAAGGCGAATCACGAGGCGCGGATCACAAATCCGCGTCTGGGCCCGGACAACTGGATCTACTGCTCGAATACCGGCAACGACGGGCGCATCACATCGCCGGAGCATCCCGAGATGGCGCCGGTGCTGATTCGAGGCGCCGATTTTCGGTTCGACCCGATCAGCGGGAAGGCGGAAGCTGCATCGGGCCCCGCTCAGTTCGGTTCGACGATCGACGATTTCGGCGAGCGCTTTATTTCGCAGAACACGACGCACATACGGCACGTCGTTGTCCCGATGAAATATCTGGCGCGGGCTCCGCTGCTGGAGGTTCATGCGGAGGCGCAGGACATCTCGGATCACGGGCGGCCGTCGGCGCGCATGTATCCCTTGACGGGTCCGCAGGAATGGCGCAAGGAGCGGACCAAGCTGCGGCAGCAGCGCTATGACGAAAATCATCTGAACGTGACGGAACAAGTGGGCGGATGGTTTACGGCGGCATCGGGCGGAACGCTCTATACGCGGCGATGCGTTCCCGAAGGAATACGTCGGGAATGTGTTCACGGGCGATGTGAGCGGCAACCTCGTCCATCGAGACTTGATTCGCGAAGATGGGCCGACCTTTGCCGCGCACCGGGCCAAAGACGGCGTGGAGTTTCTGGCCTCCACCGATGTCTGGTTCCGGCCGTGCAACTTCATGAACGCGCCCGACGGCAACCTATACATGACCGATATTTATCGCCAGGTGATCGAGACGCCGGAGTCGATTCCCGAAGAGATCCGGAAAAAAATCAACTTCTATAATGGCGACACGCTTGGCCGCATTTACCGCATCGTGCCGAACCATCCGCTGCGGAAAGGCGATTTGAAGCCTAACCTGGGCCAGGCAAGCTCGGCCGAGTTGGTGAAGCAATTGGCGAATCCGAACGGGTGGCATCGCGTTACCGCCCAACGTTTGCTGCTCGAACGGCAGGACCGTTCGGCGATCCCGGATCTGAAGGGCATGGCAGCCAATGGTCCGACGCCGGAGGGGCGCGTGCATGCGCTGTGGCTGCTCAGCTCGCTCGGCGCGCTCGAACCTTCCGAAGTCGAGGCGGCGCTGAAGGATCCCGACGCCCGCATTCGCAAGAACGCGCTGCAGATGAGCGAAGGCCTGCTGGCGGCATCTCCGCCGTTACAGAAAGCGGTGGTCGCGATGAGTTCGGATCCCGACCCGCAGGTGCAGTTCCAGGCGGCGCTGACTTTAGGTCAGATCAAGGATGCTCGCGCGCTCTCAACGCTGGCGCAACTGGCGCACGAGCACTCGGCGGATCCCTGGTTTCGCGTTGCCATTCTCAGTTCGGTGGCGGATTCCGCGTCGCCGTTTTATCACATGCTGCTGGCGAAGGGTGAAGCATGGACGGACCCGGAGATGCTGGTTCAGCTTTCGTCCTTGATCGGCGCGCGGCAGAACAAGACGGAATTGGCGCAATGGTTTCAGACGCTGCCGAAATTGAGCCAACCGGATAGAGAACTCGCGGGTCTGATGCGCGGCCTGAAGCTTTCGAGCGCGCACAATCTCCAGGTCGCCAGGGGCGGAGCAGGCCTTGAACCGGCTGCTCAACTCGGACAAGGAAGCGGTGCAAAATGCCGCATGGGAAACTTCGCGCTACTTCGAATTGGCTGAGCTGGTGCATCGCGCGAGCGCAACCGCGATTGACGCGAACGCCCCGCAGGCAAAGCGGATTCTCGCGATTCGAGCCCTGCGAGGCGGACATTGGGATGGCGTATCGCCGGTGCTGGCGAAGATTCTGGCCTCGCACCCTTCGCCTGAGGTGGAGGCTGCGGCGGTGGATTCCATCGCGGCGTTCGATGAACCAGCGGCGGGCAAGATGATTCTCGACAATTGGCGTGGATATAGCCCGCCGGCGCGGAGCCGCGCGGTGGACGCGCTGCTGGCGCAAAAGAACCGCGTGCCGATGCTGCTGAAGGCGATTGAGGATGGAGAGGTGGAGCCGGCGGCGCTGGATGGCGGCGCGCGATCGCACTTGTACGAGGACCCGGATCCGACGATATCGCGGAAGGCGCGATCGCTGCTTGAAAGCTCAAACAGCGACCGCGCAAAAGTGGTGGCGAGTTATCATGACGCGGTGACGCTTCCCGGGGATGTTGGACATGGGAAGAAACTGTTCGAAGATCACTGCGCAAAGTGCCACATGCCGCGGCGCCAGGGCGGACGCGTGGGCCCGGACCTTTCGGGAATTAACAATAAGACGAAGGAGGAACTTCGTGACTTCGATTTTGAATCCGAGCTATGCGATTGAGCCGCGCTTCGTAAATTACGTGATTACTACCAACGATGGGCGCATGTACGACGGCGTGATTGCGAACGAGACTCCTGGGTCGGTGACTCTTCGCGGGGGCAGCGATGAGGGGGATCAGACGGTGCTGCGGAAGAACATCGCGGAGATTCGCGCGTCCTCGGTATCGCTGATGCCGGAGGGGTTTGAGAAGGATTTGAGCAAGAAGGATGTTGCGGACATCATCGCGTATTTGCGGGGCGGTTTGTAGCTGCTCGAATGTTCGTAGTGGACGCAATAGGAATAAGAATGACTTCTGGATCGAAACTCGTTCAGTCGGGCCCAACATCTCGATCGTGGCTGCAGAGCCTCCGTGACCGCCTTCCCCTGCTGGAATATAGCGAGTCAAAGTACTGGGCCACCTTCAGGACTGAACCTCCTCGACGAACCGTGGCCCGCCTCAACCCAGCGCAGCGAAGTGTTCGCGTGTTTCTCGCACTCGATCCGACTAGTGCACCAGACCTTCAACGGACTCCTTCGACTTCCACATGGGCAGCAGAACTTCCCATCGGTTTTTCGGATTGTTAGCGAGCAGGACTTGATAAGAGCGGGACAGCTTATCCTCATGTCACGCGATGCGATGGGACCTTCGACCAGGAAGAAGGCTAGCCCGATGCCGGAGTACCTGGCGGAAAAGCTGCCCGCTGACCTCGAGTATGTGGAGGGCGCTTCCAGTCACGTGCTGGTGAACGCATATGAGAGGAACCGGCGAGCGCGCGAGGCATGCCTCCGGCATTACGGCAGGAGCTGTACCGCTTGTGGTTTTAACTTCGAAGCCAATTATGGCGAAACAACGGCCGGATACATTCACGTGCACCACGTGATCCCAATGGCAAAGGTAGGGACGAAGTATCGGCTGCGCCCGATCAAGGATCTGCGTCCTGTGTGCCCAAACTGCCATGCCGTCATCCATCGCCGTGATCCGCCTTTTTCAATTGAGGAAATCCAACACATGCTTCGAAAAAGCGCTGCAAAAGGTTCGACGTGAGATGATTGCGAGTCCGCCGGAACAGGGTTAGCGCGGAGTCAGCCGCGGCGCTAAGAGATCTTCAGCAACCGGACGGCGTTGCCGTAGAGCATTTTGCGAACGGCGACATGGTTCGGCGCGAGGCGGCGAACGGCGGCGATCTGTTGTGAGCCGATATTCCTTGGTTGGGGGCGGGCTGGGAGTGCGGCTGGGCTATGGCGGGGTTCGAGCGCTTCTGGCTGTGAATACAGGCGGCCTCGTTATGGTGGGAACCGACGGAGCAGCAGTGACAATCGACTGGCGCGTGATGGGGTTTGCGCCGATTGTGTCGGTGCTGACTGGGGTCATTTTTGGTTTGTTCCCGGCGCTGCAAGTTTCGCGCGTGGACCTCAACGCGGTCCTGAAGGACAGCAGCGGTCGTTCAGGCACGGGCTTGCGTCAAAATAAGGCTCTCGGGGCGTTGGTCATGGGCGAGACGAGCTTGGCGGTAGTCCTGTTAATGGGAGCAGCGCTGCTGACTCGTTGTTTCGTGGCACTTTCCGCAGTGGACCCGTGGTTCGACACAAAGACGTCATGACTATTGAATGTCCTGCAAGGCGTCGAACCGCAGCGAGTCGTCCATTGATCGTGCCTGCCGCGAGCTGAAGATTTTCAAGCAACATTCCGTAGCGGGTGACCACAACCTTATTAAATTGACAGGCGCGCCTCGGAGCAATACCACTGAATGAGAACTCATCGATTGCCTGTCGATATCCGCCGCTTCGATTCCGGTGAGCGAGGCTATCCAAAACGGCCAACTTACGGTGATGCAGATCAGGGAGGCTAAGCTTTGTTTTCGGCCGCTTCAGTTTCGCGGGCTTCCGCTCGGCGTGTCTGCTCATATCAGCCGCCTGCTCCGCGGCTGGCAAAGAGCCTACGCCCAGAAACCGGCGCTTCAAACGTGAGGCCCTATTGGGCTCGAAATCGAATACGATCGGGTTCGACAATCCAAAGTTCACCGGCCGGCGGCCGGTTAACCAGGACCCAGGCGAACCTGTGCACAAGCGCGAGGACTGATTGTTTGTCTTGCCTCTTGGGCCGAAGAACAATGATTCCGGCGTATTCGGCGGGCGGGTATGCCCGGATGTTGGCGAAGTCCAAGTCCAGCGTGACCAGGACTCGTCCTTCTGATCGAGACTTGGCCGCTAACGCTGAATCGTCAGCTCCCGTCAAGCCCTCGTCGGCAACAGTATCGGCCTGCAACCCGCCACGGCTTAGGATCTCGGCGCACTCAGCCGGGAGATTCTCATCGAGCTTCAATTTCAAACAGTATGTTCCAGAGGAAGGTCGAGCGTGCCTTCGCGTGCGAGTTCCGCCGCGTAGGCGAGGGCCGCCTGGATGTCCGATTCCTGAATGGCAGGATAGCTTCTCATGATTTCCGCGTAGGGTATACTTGCGGCAATGTTGTCGAGAATCACGGAGACCATCACGCGCGTGCCACGGATACACGCCCTTCCGTGACAGACCGCGGGATTAACCGTGACGCGCTCCTGCCATTCGGCCATGTCTCATTTTACCTGTCGGTGAGCGGTACGCCCACAGTGCAACCTAATTCCGTTCCTAAAATGCCGTCCCAGGATTCCACATGAGCGAGAAGCCGGCAGCTTCGCCCTTAAGAGATCTTCAGCAAGCGGACGGCGTTGCCGTAGAGCATTTTGCGAACAGCGGCGGGGTTCGGCGCGAGGCGGCGAACGGTGGCGATCTGTTGTGAGCCGATACATTTCGGCCCGAAGCCTTCGATATCGGGACAGTCGCTTCCGAACAGCAGCTTGTCCTGATGGCGATTGAGAAAGTCGCGCGCATTGTCCTCATCGCGCTGTAAGGCATTGAGGCCGGAGCCGGCCGAAAGGTCGCCGTAGGCGTTCGGGTAGTCCGAAAGGAGGCGGTCCGTAATGCCGCCGGGCGTCACCTTCCCTTTCGGGTACATTACGGTCTGCACGTTGTTCTTGTCGATGTTCCCCCAGAAGGTTTGGGCGTGCCCGATGAACGTGACGGTGGGATATTTCCGCACCATTTTATAGAAGCGTTCGAATCCCATGTTGTAAGTATCGTGTTGAAAGTGCATGAGCACGGGGACGCCGTGGGCCTTGGCGATATCGAAGACGAGTTGCATTGCGGGAGAGTCGCATTCGACGTGAAACTTCTGCTCGCCGATGCCGATTGCGCCCGCGTTGAGATACTTCTCGAGTACGCTTTTTGTCTCGGGAATGTCGGGCAGTTCGTTTGCGAAATAAACATACCCGTCGGGATACCGCTTCGCTAGAGCGACGACGGTATCATTGCCGCCGCAATTCGCCGCCAGGCCGTATTTCGAGCCCGCGGGCAGCAGTACTGTCTTGGTGACGCCCATCTTCTCCTGATGGGCGACGAGTTGATCGTCAGTCCGGTTGACATAATTCGTGTGCTGATGAATATCTATGAGAGGCTCGGCGGCCGCGCGCGCGAGAGCGGCGCAGGCCATCCCTAAAAAAGTTCGCCTCGAAAGCGTTGTGATGTTGTGTGCGTCGATCGTCATGTGTCTCATTTCTGGATTTACCGGCGGCGGTAGGCAAGATACGCAAAACCGGCAAGGATACAGAGCGGCGGAATGCCCAACAGAACAATGCCGTCATTCAAAACACGCGCGCGCTCGAGTTGCTGCGCCGAGGCCGTCCGAAAACACATCACGCACTGGAGAAACAGAGTCATCATGGCCAAACCTCAAGAAGAAGCAGCAGCCAGCACCATAGTCCCGCGAGATAGATCCAAAAGAGGCGCGCGGAACGGGAGCGGCGCTGAACGAAAAGCGCCACCATTGAGGCGATGGCGCAAAGAACAAATCCAATGCTGAAGATAAAAAAGAACGCAGCGCCGGCGTTTGTCGCCGTTGAAACGCCCGACAGCGCAAGTTGCCGCCAAGTCTCGACGATCGCCAGTAGCGCAATCGCGCCGAGCGGGAGCGCGGCCCGTCCACGCGCCAGAATCATTGCGATGGGACTGACCCAGACAATCGGCGGAAGCGCGAGCGGGGTCCAGCCGCTTGCAAGACCCCGCCGTACAATGTAGGCGCTGGAGAACGCGGCAAACAGCATGGTAATGGCGGCGACGATCGCCAGCAGTCCGGCGCCGCTACTGTTCCGCATTGGTCCACTCCAGTGTGTTTGCAGCCCATGGATTGGATGGCGCAGGCGTTCCATTGCGGATGCTCCAGAACAAGTTAGTTAAAAATATAAGCTGCGCCGCGGCCGTGAAAAAGGCGGCCCAAGTCATCCATTGGTGAAGCGGCATCAAGGGCGCGAGAAAGTCGAAGTTGGTGAAATCCGCATAGCGGCGCGGGTTGCCCGCAATGCCGGCAACGTGCATCGGGAGAAATATGGCATAGACGCCGATCAGCGTGGCGAAGAAGTGGATTTTACCGAGTTTTTCATTCATCATGCGGCCGAAGAGGCGCGGGGACCAATAGAAGACGCCCGCGAAGATGCCGAAGATCGCGGCTACGCCCATGATCAGGTGAAAGTGGGCGACTACGAAGTACGTATCGTGGAAATAAAGATCCAGGACGGGTTGTCCGAGGAAGATGCCGCTGAGGCCGCCCGTGACGAAGACGGAAACGAACCCGAGAGAGAACAGCATCGCGGTGGTCAATTCAATGCGCCCCCCCCATAAGGTGCCGAGCCAGTTAAAGGTCTTGACGGCGGAAGGAACGCCGATGGTCATCGACAAAACGGAAAACGCAATGGATGAGTACGGACTCATGCCGCTGGTGAACATGTGATGTCCCCACACCAGCATTCCGAGGAAGCCGATGGCGAAGGTAGCCACAATCATAGCGCGCCGGCCGAAGATGGGTTTGTGCGCGAAAGTGGAGATCACTTCGGAAATCAAGCCCATGCCGGGAAGGATCGCGATATAGACTTCCGGGTGGCCGAAGAACCAGAACAGGTGCTGCCAAAGCAGCGGCGAACCGCCCTGGTGGGCAATTGGACGATCGCTGACGAGGAGGCCGGCGGGTACAAAAAAACTGGCCGCGCCAGTGCGATCGAGCAACAAGAGCACGCCGGCCGCGAAGAGGACGGGAAATCCGAGAAGGCTGAGGATCGCCGTTACGAACCAATTCCAGCATGTCAGCGGCAGCTGCATCATGCGGAGTCCGGCGCGGCGATGATCGAGCGTGGTGGCGATAAAGTTTATGGCGCCCAAAGTGGCCGCGATGCAGAAGATCAAAATGCTGATCAGCCAGAGCGTTTGTCCGGCGCCCTCGCCCGGTCCGGAGATGGAGC
The DNA here is from genome assembly GCA_963795935.1 of Bryobacterales bacterium. Lineage (GTDB taxonomy): Bacteria > Acidobacteriota > Terriglobia > Bryobacterales > Bryobacteraceae > JAICMB01. The sequence continues at coordinate 199,016 of CAWCJO010000003.1, forward strand.
CGACGGCGCTGAGCGGCGGATATGCGGTCCAACCCGCGAGCGGGGCTCCGCCCGGCGCCGCAAAGGCGGCGAGCAACACTACAAAAGATAGCGCCGTCAGCCAGAAAGATGAGCTTGTGAGAAAAGGAAAGGCCATCTGGCGCGCCCCGATTTGGATCGGCAGAAAAAAGTTGCCGAAGGCGCTCTGCGGAGCGAGCGAGAGTACGAAGAAGACCATGATAGTGCCGTGCATGGTCATGAGCGAAAGATAAAGCTCCGGCTTCATGACGCCGCCGGATGCGGCCGTAGGCCACAACTTCTCAAATAGTCCGACATTCGCATCCGGATTTACCAGATGAAACCGCATCAGCAGCGACAAGGCAATGCCGATGACGACGGCCACGATGGAAAGCCAGAAATACTGCAAACCTACGATGCGGTGATCGTTTGTAAAAAGATAACGCCGCACTTACTGCGCCGGCTCCCGTTTCCATTTATCGTATTCGCCGGGCGGCATGACGACCATGGTCGCGCGCATTTGAAAGTGGCCGAGACCGCACAGTTCGGCGCACGGGATTTCGTAAGTGCCGGGGACGTTCGCAACAAAGTTGACGGGGATGCGCATGCCCGGGACCGAGTCCTGCTTCAGACGCAGCTCGCGCACAAAGAAACTATGGATTACGTCGCTGGAGTTGAGCATCAGCTTCACGGGACGGCCCGATGGGACGCGTAGGGTTGCCGTGACGATGTCGTCCTTGCCGGAGGGATCGTTGGGGTCGAGTCCGAAAGGATTCCCGCCCGCATCGTCGATGAAACGAATGCCGGTCCGCCCGAAGCGCCCATCCGGTCCAGCGTAGCGGAAATTCCAAGTAAACTGTTTCGAGAGCACTTCGATGTTCTCGGCATCGGGCGGCGCGGGGGCAAACTGCACGCCCGCCCAAATGCGGCCGCCCCAGGCGAGCAAGCCCAAAAACAAAACGGCCGTCGCGGTGGTCCAGATCGTTTCGAGGCGGCTGTTCCCTTCGGCGCCTGCCGTGGCGCGGATTCGCCGAACCGCGCGAAACCGCCAAGCGATGGCGAGCAGCGCGATTTGAGCGGCGGCGAAAATGATGCCGGCCGCGATCAGCGTGCGCGTGAACTGCGCGTCGTACGCCGCCGCGTTATCGGAGATCGCTGCTGGAAGCCACAAGCCCGCGGCCATTTAGCCTCTGGGGGAACTCCCTAGGCTATCATTTGCGCTGTGCCCGGCGCGTAAATTATGCCCATCCTCATCCGATCCGGCGGCGTGACTGAACCCGCCGAGAGCACACCCCCACTATTTTTGATTTGCGAGGCGCATTAATTGTTCGGCGTGCTGGAGGGCTTCCCTGGTGACGCGCTGGCCTGAAAGCATGCGGCCGATCTCGCGTTTGCGCGCGTCAGGCGTCAGCTCCTCGACTTCGGCGATGGTGCGCCCCTTGAGTTCCCGCTTTTCGACGACATAGTGGTGGTCGGCGAATCCGGCGACTTGGGCCAGATGCGTCACGCAGAGGACCTGGCTCGATGCGGCGAGCTCTTTCAGGCGGCGTCCGACCGTTTCAGCCACGGCGCCGCCGATGCCGCTGTCGATCTCATCGAACACCAGCGTGCGCGGCGTTCCCGTCGAGGGAGGCTGTCCCACGCAGGTTTTCAGCGCCAGAGCGATGCGCGAGAGCTCGCCTCCGGAGGCGACGCGATCCAGCGGCCGGGGCTCTTCGCCGGCATTGGGCGAGATCAGGAACTGCACGGAATCGGCGCCGCGCGCGGACCACTCGGCCGGTTGCAGACGGATTTGAAAAACGCTATTTTGCATGGCCAGGGCGGCCAGTTCGCTCTCGACGGCGGCTGCAAGCTTGCGCGCCGCGGCAGCGCGCAGCGTGGTGAGATGCGCCGCCGCGGCCGAATACGCCTCCGCCAATTGCGCGAGCTGGATTTCGAGCGCGGCTTTGCGTTCGCCGGCGTTCTCAACCGAGCCGAGGTTGGCGGTGACAGTCGCCAAAAACGCGAGCATGTCCTCGACGGAGCCGCCGTACTTGCGCTTGAGGCGCGCGATCAGGTCGAGGCGGGCTTCGACGCGTTCGAGGCGCTGCGGATCGGCCTCCAGGCGGTCAAGATAATCCCGCAACGTCGCGGAGGCCTCTTCGACGCCAATTCTTGCCGGCTGCAGCGCTTCCAGCACGCTCTGCAATTTTTCGTCGATGCGGCACAGTTCTTCAATTCGCTTTACAGCGGCCCGCAGTTGCGTGGCCGCGCTGTCCGGCGCGTCATAGAGCGCCGCATAGGCGGCATTTGCGTTTTCCTGCAGCCGCGCCACGTTGCGCAATACGCGCCGCTCGTTTTCGAGCTCCGCATCCTCGGCCGGCTTTAACTGCGCGGCTTCGAGCTCCTGGCGTTGAAAGCTCCACAGGTCGGCCATGCGCAGGCGCTCCTGCTCGGAACGCGCCATCTCCTGGAGCTCGCGCGCGGCGCTGCGCCAGTCGCGGAAAAGTTTCGCGGCCGCGTCGACCTCGCCCCCGAGCGAAGCGGACTCATCGAGCATTGCGAGTTGTTCTTCGCTCCGAGAAGAGGCGCTGTTGATCGTGCTGGCCGTGGATGTCGCCGAGATAGGGCGCGACGCTTCTTAGAAAGGCCGCCGTGACGGGACGGCTGGCGGCGAAGGCGCGCGACTTCCCGCCTGCGAGGATCTCGCGCTCAATTAATATTTCGCCATCTTCGGTGTCCACGCCGGCGTCTTCAAACAGCTTGCGAAGAGCCGCCGAACGCGGCGCTTCGAAGATGCCGGAGACCCGGGCGCGCTCCGTATCGGAGCGGACCATGCCGCTCGAAGCGCGTCCGCCGAACAACAAGCCCAGCGCATCCACGACGATGGACTTGCCGCTGCCGGTCTCTCCGGTCAGCAGATTGAGGCCGCCATGGAAGCGCACGCGCGCGCGCTCCACAACTGCGTAATTCTCGACGATCAGTTCGACCAGCACTGGATGAAATTATACGAGGTCGCGGTCCGTCTAAACGAAGCGGGAGAGCGTCAGGGAAGCAGGGTGGGAAATGCGGCGCTTGCGATAGAACAGAAAGTGTACATAATGTTCTATAGGCCCGCATTCGCCGAAGCACTCGATATCATGGTGATTACGGGTGAAAGGAGCCGGTTTGATACTGCCCCACGCCGGTGGGATCTTTTTGCAACTGAGCCTTTGGGAGCTGATCAAGGGCGCGCATCTGCTGCCGCAGATCGTGATCGTGATTCTGCTGGTATTCTCGCTGACTTCCTGGGCCGTGATCTTTTCGAAATGGAACGTGTTCCGCCAGGCGCGGTCGTCGAACCGGTCGTTTCTGCGGGCGTTCCGCAAGGCGGCGGGACTCGAAGCGGTCGCGGTGGCGAGCGAGCAGTTCCGGTCCTCGCCGCTGGTCGCGGTATTCGATTTCGGCTACAGCGAAGTGGACCGGCAGATGAAGTCGCGCGGTTCGGTGACTAACAAGCTCGCGCTCGAGCGCAATCTGCAGCTCGGCATCAGCGAGGAATTGACGAGGCTGGAGCGCAATATGAACCTGCTGGCGACCACGGCGGCGGTCTCGCCGTTCATCGGGCTGTTCGGGACGGTGTGGGGCATTATCGACGCATTTCTGGCGTTGGGCACGGCGGGGGCGGCGAGTTTGCGCGCCGTCGGACCGGGCATTTCCGAAGCTCTCATCACGACGGCGCTGGGTCTTGCGGCGGCGATTCCCGCGGCGATCTTTTACAACCTCTTCGGCAGCCGGATCCGCGAGTTTGGCGCGCGCATGGAAGACTTCTCGCTGGAGTTTCTGAACCTGACCGAGCGCACCTTCGAGGATTAGGACCAGGGCATGGCGTTCACACTCGGCGGATCGACGAATGGACGCGGGCGTTTCCGCGCCACGACGGCGCTGGCGGAGATCAATATCGTCCCGCTGGTGGACGTCGTGCTCGTTTTGCTGGTCATCTTTATGCTGACGGCGCACGTGATGGAGTACGGTCTCGAGATCAACGTGCCGAAAGTAAACAGAGTGAAGGACACCACGCGCGAGCTTCCGGTTGTGTCGATGACGCGCGATGGAGAATCGTACCTGAACGGCAAGCCCGTCGACATTCATCTGCTCGGACAAGAGGTGAAGCAGCGGTTTCCGGGCGCGACCTCGGTGTATCTGCAGGCCGACCGGGAGACTCCGTTCGATCCGATCGCGCAAGTAATCGCCGCGATCGGGGATGCGCAATTGCAGGTGAACATCGTGACGCAGCCTCAGGACGAGACTGGTAAGCGGCGGTGATTTAATGGCGGCGCACGCGGACATACTCGAAGATCGCGAGTCGCTGAACAAGCCGCTGGCGGCATCGGTCGTTTTCCATGCGGCCGTTGTCGCCGTGTTTGTCTGGAACGCATCCACGTCGAGCAGCCGCATGGTGCTGGGCGAGACCAATCCTGGCTTTGGAAGCGCGGTTTCGGTGAATTCCGTGCGGGCGATCCCTCTGCCGCCGCGGCCGGGACCCGTGAATCCGGTGGCGAACGATACGGAGAGCCAGGTTCCGCAGCGCGAGGCGACGAAGCCGCAGCCGCGCCCGCGCGAGCCCGAACTGAAGAAAGACGCAATCCCGCTGAAGAGCCGCGTGCCGGAGCAGCCCGGAGCCGCACGATTACCTGCTGCAGAAATATCGCAACCGGCCGCTACAGCAGAATCAGGTTACAAGCGTGCAGCCGCCGGCGGCGGTATCGCAGATCTATACGAAACCAGGGAGTACGGCGGGCGTCGGCATCAATCCCAATAGCATTGTCGGGACCAGGTTCGGCGGTTACGCGCAGGCGCTGATGGAAGCGGTGGCGCGGCACTGGAATACCGGCGGACTGGAGGGAGTGCAGGCGCCGATGGCCATCGTCAACGTCGACATTATGCGAAACGGGACGATTCAGAATGCCAAGCTGGCGCAGCGCAGCGGAAACGCGACGCTCGATTATTCCGCTCTGCGCGCGGTCGATGAGGCCGCGCCATTTCCACCACTGCCGCCGGAATACAGCGGCAGCTATTTGAACGTAGATTTCCGCTTCCAGTTACATCCATGAAACGAATTCTTATTGTCTCGCTTGGCGTAGCCGCTTTGGCGCGTTTGCGCTTTACTGCTGGCGCAGGAGCGCGCCACCATCGTCGTTCCCGGCCAAGGCCAGAAACCCAGCATCGCCGTGCCCGGACTTCCGGGGCTCGGGCCAGGCGCAGCCGCTCATGGACGCCTTCAATCGGACGCTGTGGAGCGAACTGCAGGGCTCGGGACAATTGAGACTGATCCCGAAGACGATGTATCCGCTCCAGATTCCGCAGCAGCCCGCGGATTTCAAAGCCGCGCCGCAGACGCCGGCGATGACGCAGTGGTCCGGTCCGCCGGTCAACGGCAACTGGCTGGCCTTCGGATATACGGCCGCGCAGAACGGGCAACTTGTCTTATATGGCTGGCTGTTTAATGTGCAGCAGCCCACGCCCGAAAGCGCGCAGGTGCTCGGGAAGGTTTACCTCGGATCGCTGGACGCGGCGGGCGCCGAGAAAGTGGCGCGCGACTTCGCCGCGGATATCTTAAAGCAATTCGGCGCCAAGAGCCTTGCGGGAACGAAAATTTACTTCGTTTCCAACCGCCTGAGCGGACGCTCGAAAGAGATCTGGTCCATGGATTACGACGGGCAGAACCAAACCCCGCTCACGCATTACAACTCCATCACGAGCTATCCGGCGGTGTCGCCGGACAACACGAAACTGGCGTTCACGAGCTACGCGCGAGGCAATCCCCAGATTTTTATACACTCGCTCGATTCTGGAAGACGGCTGCCCTTCTATAACCAGCACGCCTCCTTGAGCGCTCCTTCGGATTTCACGCCCGACAGCCAGCGCCTGCTGCTGTACCTTGCGCCGGATACGGGAGGATACGCGCAGATCTACAGCGCGCGCGTCGACGGCAGCGATTTAGCAGCGCATTTCGCACTGCCGGTGCATCGACGTGGAACCTAAGATTAACCCCAAAACGGGGGCCCAGATTGTGTTCGTGTCGGATCGCGGGGGGCTGCCGCAAATATATAGAATGAATACGGACGGAACAGATATAGTACGCTTGACAAACGGGCAGGGCGAAGCCGTTAATCCGTCCTGGAACCCGGACGGCCAGCATATTGCGTTTGCGTGGACACGAGGATTCGAGCCCGGCAATTACAACGTCTTTGTCATGGACGTGGCAAGCGGCCAGACGGTGCAGTTGACGCACGCTGAAGGAAGAAATGAAAATCCGGCCTGGGCTCCCGATGGCGTTCATCTGGCCTATGCCTCGACGCGCGGCCGCGTCAGCCAGATCTGGTCCATGCTCGCGGATGGCACGGGAAAGAGGCAACTCACAACGGCCGGCAACAACGAAAAGCCGGTATGGAGCAGGCAATAGAAGAGATTTGACCAAAGCAGCTTTCACACCAGAGGAGAAGATCGAATATCATGAGAAATAAAAACCAGTGGTGCAAAATAGGCGCCATGTTGCTGGCGCTTGCGCTTCTTATTTTTGCGGCGGGCTGTAAGAAGAAAGTGCCGCCCCCGCCGCCGCCGCCAGCCGCGCCGCCGCCCGTTTCAACGCCCACGGCGCCAAAACCCGTTATCAGCAGCTTTACGGCAGAGCCCACGACGATTGAGAAGGGCCAGTCCTCGACGCTGCGCTGGTCCATCAGCGGCGCCACCGACATGACCATCGACCAGGGCATCGGACCTGTTCAGAGCAGCGGTTCGCGGCAGGTGTTTCCCGCCAACTCGACCACCTACACGCTGGTGGCGAATGGCCCCGGCGGCTCCGACACCCGCTCGGTCACGGTCGAAGTCACAACGCCTCCGCCGCCGCCCCCGCCGCCGGCGACAACGGTCCCAACGTTAAGCACCAGCGAACTGCTATCGCAGCAGGGCCAGGACGTCTACTTCGATTACGACAAGAGCGATATCCGGGCCGATCAACAAGCCACCGTTGCGCATGACGCGGACTTGCTGAAGCGCATCTTCCAGCAAGACCCCAGCGTCCGGATCCAAGTGGAAGGCCACTGCGACGAACGCGGTTCGGCGGAGTACAACCTGGCGCTCGGCGACCGGCGCGCCACGGCGGACAAGGATGCCTTGGTGGCGCTCGGCGTTCCCGGCGACAGGCTGACCACGATCAGCTACGGAAAAGAACGTCCGCAGTGTACCGAAGCGACCGAAGAGTGCTATCAAAAGAACAGGCGGGCCCACCTGTCCGTTGCCCAATAGCGGGCGGGCGCGATCCTCGGGGGCGTGGCCTGTCGTAAGTTTGAAAGCGGGCCGGATTCGCATCCGGTCCGCTCCTAAGGAGTTGTCCATGAAAATCATCGGAGTTACCTGTCTCCTGCTGGCGTCGATTCCGTTATCTTTTGGAGCAAGCAAGGAGATGGTCGAGCTGCAACGCGACGTCGCTCAGTTGCAAGATCAGGTTCGCGGCTTGCAAAAATCGCTGGATCAATTGACCGTAATGGTCCAGCAGACGTACAACACGGGCGACAAGGCCAACACTTCCATTGCGGTCATGCAAAACAATCTCAGCGACGCCATCAAGCGCGTCCAGGAGATGGTCGCTCAACCGGTCCTCGGCCTCAGCACGAAAGTCGACGCGATGTCCGAAGACTTCCGCAATTTGCGGGAGACGGTCAACGATCTGAACACGAGAATCGGCAAACTGGACGCCAAGATGACGGACCTGGGAAACGCCATTACGGTTATCCGGCAGCCTGCTCCACCCCCGGCGACGCCCGGCGCCCCGGGGACAAACGGCCTGCAAACGCCGGCCGGAACTGGTCCTGCCGGAGCTAGTCTGCCTCCCGCAACGGCGGGGCCCACGGCTCCTCCGGCCGGCATGCAGGCCGAGAGCCTGTACTCTAACGCCTATCGCGATTATCTCGGCGGAAACTACGATCTGGCGCTTTCAGAATTCAACGATTACATCAAGTACTTCAACGAGACGCAGTTTGCCCCCAATTCGCAATTCTATATCGGCAACATCTATTACAAGAAGCAGGATTATCCCAACGCGCTACAGGCCTTCGACGCCGTTCTGGAACACTATTCCGACAACTCGAAGACCCCCGGCGCGCACTATTGGAAGGGGAAGACGCTGCTTGCCATGGGCAAGCGCGATGCCGCCGCCAAGGAGTTCCGCGAAATTCTGAGCAAGTACCCCGACAGCGACGTGGCGCCGTCGGCCAAGGCGGAACTGCGCAGTCTCGGCCTTTCCACCAGCACTGGAACGGCTCCGCGCCGCTCGCGCCGGTAGCCCGCCCCGCAATCCGGGAAGTGCGTACACCGTAGCATCCCCATGCCCGAAACTGTAAACACCGGAAGCTCCGTTAACGCGGGACCGCACACTTTCGAGGAGTTGTCGAAAGCGATCGAACTCCCGCTGACGGCGCCGGAGCTCACCGAAGAGGCAATCGCGGCCGGTTGCGCTTTGGCGAAGCGTTATGGTCTGGCGGCCGTGATTGTCCGTCCAGCCGATCTGGATCAGGCGGAACGCTGGATGGCGCCGGCGGTGGCGCTGGGGGCCGCGGTGGACTGGCCGCACGGATATTCGACCACGGCCGTGAAGCATTACGCCGTGCGCGACGCGTTGCGGCGCGGCGCCCGTGAAATTACGATCCCGATGAACGGCGGCAAGCTCCTTTCACGCCAATTTCAGTACCTCGAAATGGAGTTGCTGCAGATCGTGGAGGCATGCAGCGAAGTTCACGCGCTTCTGACGGTCCATCTCGACACCGGGTATTTGACGGAGGAGCATAAAATCGTGGCGTGCCGCGTGGTAAAGCGCGCCGGCGCGGATTTCATCGCTTGCCCGGACGCGCGCGACATCCCCTTATTGCGCGAGTATACGCGCGATCGCGCGCAGTTGAAGATGCAAGGCGTGGCGACGCTCGATGCGGCCCTGGACGCCCTGGCATTGGGATGCGCTCGCGTCGAAACAGCGAACGCCGCCGATATTCTGGAGTTGTGGAAGGCCCGCCTGGCGGCTTCCGAGCGCGATGCCTAGAGTGGCTGGTGTTCTCGCGGCGCCCTGCGTCACCCTGCTGGTTGCCTCCGCGCTGGCGCAGCAGGTTTCCCAGTTCACGATTCTTCCGTTCGCCGGGGCCGCCAACGACAGCGGCGGCAATGGACCCGCAACCGCGGCGTTGTTGAACTCTCCGCATGGCGTTACCGTCGACGCCGGCGGGAACATCTATATCGCCGATACGTCGAATAATCTGCTGCGGCGCGTCTCGACCGGCGGCGCGATCGTCACCGTAACCGACCTGCTCCTGTTCCCGTGGCACGCCGCGGCCGGACCAGCGGGAGATATATACGTCGCCGACGCCGCGAACAATCGCATTGTGCGCATTTCCGCCGCGGGCGCCGCGGTCAATTTCGCGGGAACGGGGATGCGCGGGCAGTTCCGGAGTGCCCGGTCCCGCTTTGAGCGCTCAGCTCAATTCGCCCCGCGATGTCGCCGTCGATTCCGGCGGCAACGTTTTCGTTCTCGACAGCGGCAACAATCGCGTGCTCAAAGTTACCCCCGACGGCCGCATCGCCGCGCTTTGCCGGAACCGGCTCGGCGGGCTATTACGGCGACGGCGGTCCCGCCGTTCAGGCCTTGCTCGATTTTCCCTACGGCATCGCGCTCGATGCGGCGGGCGACGTGTTCATTTCGGATTCTCTGAATCAGCGTATTCGCGCCGTCACGCCGGACGGCGTCATCGACACCATCGCGGGAACCAACGCACGCGGATACAATGGCGACAACGGCGCTCTGGGGACAGCTTTCAATTACCCCTCCGGCTTGGCCGTCGATTCCAGCGGCGCGCTGTACATCGCGGACACCGAAAACAATCTCGTGCGCAAGATCGCGCAGCCGCTCACGGCGAACGCCCGGGTGACGACCATCGCCGGAACCGGGGTGGGCGGATTTAGCGGCGATGGCGGCGCCGCGCGCACTGCCTGGTTGAACTACCCGCGCGGTGTTGCGCTCGACTCACAAGGCGACGTTCTCATCGCGGATAGCCAGAACAATCGCATCCGGCGGATCGACCTTCAGGGAATTATTACGACGATCGCGGGCGCCGACCGCGGCTCCGGCGACGGCGGCCCCGCAACTTCGGCGCGTCTGTTCGCTCCCAGCGGGATCGCGCTGGACGCGGCTGGTAACGTCTATATCGCGGATTCGCTTAACAATCGCGTTCGCCGCGTCGACCTCTCCGGGACCATTTCCGATTTTGCGGGAACCGGGACCGCGGCGTTCGGCGGGGATTCACTGCCGCCCACCTCGGCGTACCTGAACGGTCCCAATGGATTGACGTTCGATCGCGCCGGCGCCCTCTATATCGCCGATACCGAAAACCACGTTGTGCGCAAGATTTTCAACGGGACCATTTCGACGGTGGCGGGCATCGGAGGCCAACCCGGCAACGACGGCGACGAAGGCCCGGCAACGCAGGCGCATTTATATCACCCCAATGCAATCGCTTTCGACGCGGCCGGAAACATGTATATCGCCGATTCGGGAAACAACCGCGTTCGCGTGGTCGCGCTCAACGGCAATATTCATGACTTCGCGGGCGACAGGGCACAGGGGCTGCCCGGTTACGACGGCGATGGCGGGCCGGCGGCGTCGGCGCATTTGAATTATCCGCGCAGCCTGGCGCTCGATTCGAATGGCAACGTGTACATCGCGGATTTTTTCAATAACGCCGTCCGCAAAGTGGCGGCGGGCGCCGGCCTTATCTCGACCGTCGCGGGCACGGGCGTCGAAGGCGGGGCGGGCGACGGAGGTCCGGCCGCCCTTGCGCAACTGGCCCTGCCCGCGGGCTTGGCGTTGGACAATGCCGGCAATCTGTACATCGCGGATTCGCTCAACCATCGCATCCGCGCTCTCGCCGCGGACGGCTCTTTGCATAGCGTGGCGGGCGCGGGCGGAAACGGCGATGCGGGCGACGGCGGACCCGCGCTCGCGGCCTTAATCGCAACTCCCTGGGACCTCGCGATCGATCCCAAGGGCATCGTCTATTTTTCCGACCAGGACAACAATCGCATCCGCAAGCTCGTTCCCGGTCTGGTATCGATAAGCGGCATCGTGAATGCGGCCAGCAATACCGGTTCGGCTGTCGCGCCCGGCGAAATGGTGACGATCTACGGATCGCAACTCGCTCCCGCGGACGTCGAGGCCGCAGTCCCGGCTTCTACCCTGGCGCTGCAAACAACGGCCGCGAACACTCAGGTCCTCTTCGACGGCATCGCCGCTCCGCTTCTCTATCTTTCACCAGGCCAGATCAACGCCATCGTCCCTTATGAAGCGGCGGGCCGGAGTTCCACCCAGGTGGCGGTCGTAGCGGACGGCCGCCATTCCAACGCGTTTCCGATCCCGGTCGTGGCCGCGGCCCCTGGCATTTTCGTCAATTCCCAAGGCGCCGTGTTGAACCAGGACGGGTCGCGGAACTCGCCGTCGAATCCTGCGCACCCGGGCGACATCGTGATTTTGTTTGCGACCGGCGAAGGGCAGACCAATCCTCCGGGCGTGACAGGCAACTTGGTCCAAGGCGCCGTGCTCCCCGCGCCTGTACTCCCCGTCGTCTTACAAATCGGGACACAAACCGCGCAGCTTGCTTACGCCGGGGAAATGCCTCAAGGAGCGGGAGTGCTGCAAATCAACGCCGTAGTCCCAACTACCGCCGCCACGGGCGATCGAGTCCCCGTTACGCTGACTGTCGGCTCCGCTGTGGCCCAATCCGGCGTCACGATGAGCATACGGTAGCCGGCGCTGCTAAAATAAAATTTCCATGACCCTCGACGAACTCGAACGAGAATACTCCACGCTCCGCCGGCAATCGGACGCTGTGCGGAGCTATCTTTGACCCCGCCACAAAGCAAGCTCAGCTAGACCGTCTCGAACAACAGATCGCGGCGCCCGATTTCTGGGACCAGCCGGATAAGAGCCAGAAGCTGCTTCAGGATCGCAAGCGCCTCGGCGAAGCGCTCGCCAGCGTTACGGATTTGGCTTCCCGCAGCTCCGATCTCGACACGCTGTTCGAGCTTGCGCGCGAAGGCGAGAACGTTCTTCCCGATCTGGAAACGGAAATGAAGATTTTTTCCGAGCGCCTCGAAAAAGTCGAAACGGCGATGCTGCTGTCCGGCGCCAACGATGCTAAGAGCGCCATTGTGACCATCCACCCCGGGGCGGGCGGGACGGAGAGCCAGGACTGGGCCGAAATGCTCCTTCGCATGTATCTGCGTTGGGCCGAGCGCGAACATTATCCAACCGTGATTACGGACCGGCTGGAGGGCGAGGGCGCGGGCATCAAGTCCGTAACTTTCGAAGTCAACGGCGAAAACGCGTATGGCCTGCTGCAGTCCGAAATCGGAGTGCATCGTCTGGTCCGCATTTCTCCGTTCGACGCCAACGCGCGCCGCCACACATCGTTCGCCTCCGTGTTCGTGTACCCGCAGATCGACGACGACGTGAAGATCGATATCAAGCCCGACGAGATCAAGGTGGACGTTTTTCGAGCCAGCGGCGCGGGCGGACAGCACGTGAACCGCACCGAATCGGCGGTGCGCATGACGCACATCCCCACCGGCCTGGTCGTCCAATGCCAGAACGAGCGGTCGCAGCATAAGAACCGCGCCAGCGCGATCAAACAATTGAAGGCCCGCCTGTTCGAGTACGAAATGGCCAAGAAGCGCGTGGAGCAGGACAAGGTTGAAGACGCCAAACTCGACATCAATTTCGGCAGCCAGATCCGCAGCTACGTGCTCGCGCCCTACCGCATGATCAAGGATCATCGCACCAAGCTCGCCGTCGGCGACGTGGATCGCGTTCTGGACGGCGGCGGTCTCGATCCGTTCATGCACGCGTTTCTGGTGTTGAAAAAGACCGGCAGGACGGCTTCGGATGGAAAACCGGATGGGAAAGAGGATTTGCCCGATTGAGGCGCGCCGGCATAGATGCGCGTGCGGACGCGCGTGAGGTCGAGGGATCGATCGAGCAAGCGGCGCGGCTCATCCGCGCGGGCCAACTCGTGGCGTTTCCCACTGAAACGGTGTATGGTCTGGGCGCGAACGCGCTGGATGCGGCCGCCGTCGAGCGCATCTATGCCGCAAAGGGCCGGCCCGCAAGCAGCCCCTTGATCGTACACGTCAGCTCCATCGAAATGGCCCGTGAACTCGCGCGCCAGTGGCCGGAGCAAGCGGCGCTGCTTGCGGCCCGTTTCTGGCCGGGACCTCTTACGCTGGTCCTCCCCAAGGGTGATTCGATACCCGCCCGCGTCACGGCGGGCCTCGATACGGTGGGCCTGCGGATGCCCGATCATGCGCTGGCGCTGGCCTTAATCCGCGCCGCCGCGGTGCCCATCGCGGCGCCGAGCGCGAACCGCTTCTCCGAACTCTCGCCCACCACGGCCACTCACGTGCGCGCCGCCCTCGGCAGTCGTGTTGCCCTTGTGCTCGATGGGGGTCCCGCGCGGGTGGGAATCGAATCCACAGTATTATCGCTGGCCGCTCCCCAAGCGATGCTGTTACGGCCCGGGATGATTTCTCAAGCGCGCATCGAAGAAATTATCGGTCCCGTGCAATCGTGCATGGAAGCCCCCGGCGGCGAGGCGCATCCGTCACCCGGACTGCACCACAAACACTACAGCCCGCTCACGCCGCTTTTTCTCGTCGATGCAGGCGAGCGAATGCCCGCCGGACGCGGCGCTTGTCTCCAGATCCGCGGGACCTCGCCGGCGGCGCGCGCCGTTCGTATGCCCGCCACCCCCGACGAATATGCGGCGCGGCTCTACGAGGCGCTGCACGAGCTCGATCGCCAGGGATTCGACTGGATCGCCGTCGAGCGCCCCTCCGGCGGCGCCGAATGGGCCGCAATTATGGATCGGCTGCAGCGCGCTTCCGCGAAGCCGAATCGGATCGCAGACCTGACATGACCGAACCGGTACAACGCGGCGCAAACCTGATCGAGGATATCGAGAACACCGAAGCCGCGCTCGCCCCCGCGTTGTGGTGGCTGGGACAGAGCGGCTTCGCAATTAAGTATCGGGACATCGTGTTTTATGTGGACCCTTGTTTGTCCTCCCCGCCAGGGCGGACGCGCATTCTCGAACCGCCTCTCAGCGGCGAGCAGGCCATCAACGCCGACATGATCCTGTGCACCCACGCGCACGACGGCCACATGGATCCCGGCTCCCTGCCGGCCATGCTGAAAGCCTCGCCGCGGTGCCGCGTGGTGCTGCCCAAGAGCGCCGCCGGCCACGCCTTCGCGATCGGCATCCCCTACGAGCGCATGACCACCACGGACTCCGATCTCCGCGTTGAATATTTTAAGAGCGGACTCTACGCGCGCGTCTATTCGGCGCCGGCCGCGCATCCCACGCTTGCCTGGACTCCGCTCGGAGGCTATCCCTGCCTCGGCTACATCATGCGATTCGGAGATGTCAACATCTATCACGCGGGCGACTGCCGGCCCTACGAGGGCATGGTCGCCCGCCTGCGCCCCTACGCCATCGGCGTGGCTCTGCTGCCGGTGAACGGGAACGGCAATTTCGATATCGCGGAGGCCGCGCAACTGGCCGAAGACATCGGCGCGCGCTGGCTCGTTCCCATGCATTATGGAACGTTCGCCGAGCAGGACGCCGGTATCGGCCGTTTCATCGATCACATGCTGGGTCACCGCCCATCGACGGGGTTTAAGGTCTTCCAAGCCGGAGAACGGTGGATCGTTCCCGGTTAGCGCATCATCCACGGCGGCTGTCCGTCCCCGCTGTTAGTAACCGTTAGGTTGCGAACGCATCCTCTCGCCGCCGCATCTCTATGCAGAGGCAATGCAAAATCTTAACGCCCAAAGTGTCGGGCAAGCGGTCATCATCGGGGCGGGCCCTGCGGGATTGACCGCCGCCTACGAACTCCTTGCGCGTTCGAACGTGATGCCCATCGTGCTCGAGATGAGCGATTGCATGGGCGGCATTTCACGGACGGTCAACTACAAAGGAAACCGCATCGATATCGGAGGCCACCGCTTCTTCTCAAAGTCGGACCGCGTCATGCAATGGTGGCTCGATCGACTTCCGATGCAGGCCGTCGCGGAAGCGGAGCAGACCATCACGTACCATCGGATGAAGCGCCACGTGTCGTGCGATGGCCCGGCGCCCGATCCCGAGCGCGAGGACAACGTCATGCTGGTGCGCCCCAGGAAATCGCGCATCTACTATCTCCGCCGCTTTTTTGAGTATCCCATCACGCTCAGCAAAGCCACCATGCTTCAACTAGGCGCGGTTCGAACCCTCAAGATCGGCCTGAGCTACATGAAGAGCGCGATCTTTCCTCTTCCGGAGGAAGAAACGCTGGAACAGTTTCTGATCAACCGCTTCGGACGGGAGCTTTATAAGACGTTTTTCGAATCCTACACCGAAAAAGTCTGGGGCGTCCCCTGCAATAAGATCAGCGCCGCCTGGGGCGCGCAACGAATCAAGGGTCTCAGTGTTTGGAAGATGGTGCGGCACGCTGCCGGTAAGGCTCTCGCCAGGGGCGGCGCGAAGGATCTCGGTCAAAAAGATACGGAGACATCCCTCATCGAGCAGTTCCTCTATCCGAAATACGGTCCAGGCCAGATGTGGGACGAGGTCGCGCGGCAGGTGCGGCAGCGAGGCGGAACGATTCTTACCCGCTACGCCGCGGAATCCTTGATCCGCTCGGGGAATGGCGTGCAAGCAGTCCGCGCGCGTAATCTGGACACCGGCGAGAGTCGGACATTTCGCTGCGATTATGTTTTCTCGACCATGCCGGTCCGCCATCTCCTGCGCGCGCTCGACCCGCCGCCCCCCGACAACGTTCTGGAGGTTGGCGATGGACTCGTTTACCGCGACTTCATCACCGTGGGGCTGCTGCTGAGCGGTCTGAAGATCAAGGACGAGACCGGAAAAGGCGCGAAGCTCATTAAAGATAACTGGATCTACATTCAGGAACCCGATGTTCTCGTCGGCCGTCTCCAGATCTTCAATAACTGGAGTCCTTATATGGTTGCCGATTCCAAAAATGTGTGGATCGGTCTCGAGTATTTCTGCAACGATACCGACCGCCTCTGGAAACTGCCCGACGGCGAGATGGTTGCCCTCGCCAGGGAAGAGTTGAGCCGTATTGGAATCATCGACGAGTCCGCGGTCCTCGATTCCACGGTTATCCGCATCGAGAAGACCTACCCGGCTTATTTCGGAACATACGACCGGTTTGAAGAGATTCGCGCATTCGTGGACGGCATTGAAAATTTGTTCCTCGTCGGCCGCAATGGAATGCACCGCTACAACAATCAGGATCATTCCATGCTGACGGCCATGATCGCGGTCGATAACATCATCGCGGGAAAAACCGGCAAGTTGAATATTTGGGAGGTCAACACGGAGCAGGACTACCACGAAGAGAAGGCCGGCGAAACGCAGGAATGCGCAGCGGCGGCCACTAGCGGCGAGGCCGCAAAGGAGCAGGCTGCGCCGGTTTAGTTTGTGCCTCGAACCCGCGCCCGCTCTCGAACGCCGCTCCGGTGCGCCCGCGGCAGCGCGCGCCATTTCCGCCCGTGCGGCCGATATCCTGCGATGCGGGCCCGTCCCGGGCTGATCGAGGCCGCGATATGACTCTCCAGCATGGCCCGTATCCAGTGCTTACCGGCCCAGGCGCACACGGTATTCCCTGTGCACTTTTGAAGCGCCGGCGCCCGCAAAATCGCGCTGTTGCGCCACAAGCGGCGAAGGATTTTCTATGTCCGCCGCGCCTTTGAGATCCGTCGACGCGCCCGGGATAATCCGCGGCGACCCTGCCCGCGATGTCCGCGCACGACGGCTGTTTGCGCTTCTTGCCGTAACCGCGTGCGCCTATTATGCGGTCGCCGCGTCCGCGACTGCCTGGACGCGCTTGCCCTTTGTAGACGAAGGAACCTTTGTCGGAAGCGCCGTCAACATCGTGCGTACCGGCCACAGCGGAAATCCCTCTACGCCGCCGTGGGGCCTGGGCATTCCCCTTCCCGAGTCGCGAATCTACAACTTCTGGGTGCTGCCCGGTTATCTGTATACGCTTGCGAGCTGGTTTCACGCATTTCCGGAGACGCTTCGGTCGGCGCGGGCTCTCTCCGTAATCGCCGGAATTGCGGCGCTGTTTCTCTTCTATCGTTTGGTTCGCGCACTCTCGGCTTCCCGAGCGCTCGCCGCGGTGTCGACCGCGGTGCTGGCGACCGATTTCAACATGATTGCGCGCTCTTCGGTCGCCCGCATGGACACCATCTCGCTGGCCCTGAACCTGTCGTCGTGGCTTGCATATTTGGGTCTTCGAAAGCGCTCCATCCCCGCCGCGCTGGCCGCCTCATTCGCAATCGGCTCCGCCGGTCTGCTGTTTCATCCCAACGCGATGTTCGCTTTCGGCGGCGTCGCGATTCTCGCTTTCACGCTCGATCGCGGACGTATAAGAATTCCTTCCGCCCTGCCCTCGGCGCTCGCTGGACTTGCCCCGCTGGGGCTCATGATTCCGGTGATCCTGCAAGCGCCCGCAATTTGGGAAGCGCAGATGCGCAGCCATACCCAAGGCCGCTTCGCCGCGTTTCTGCGTCCGATCTGGGCGGTGCAGCAGGAATTTATGGGCCGCTACTACTATCCCTTCGGAGGCGCCGACCATTTCCCGCCGAACGCGGGCCGCATGATGCTGCTCCTCGTCCTAGGTCTGTATGGCGCCGCCGTGGTACTGGCCATCGCCACGCTGAAGCGCGGCGGGCGCGCGCAAAAGATCGTTGTCGCGCTGTTTGCGATGACGACGCTGTACTTCACGTTCTTTGAAAACGGCAAGTTCTTCCCATACAACATTCACGTACTTCCATGGTTCGCGTTTTGCCTCGCGCTGGCGGTGTGCTCGCCGCGGTTCATGCGATATCGCAAAGCGGCGGTGGCGGCCGTGCTCTTCGCGGTGCTGGTGAATGCCGCAGCCACGCTAGCCTATATCCATGAAAACCGCTATGCCCGGAATTACCTGCCTGTTCTGAACCTCCTCAAGCGCGATATGGGGCCCCACGACCTGGTCATAACGCACGCCTATTTCGGCCTGCCGCTCGGATTCGCCCGAGTGAGCGAGGATTACACGCTCGTCGACGTCGTGCGCCGGCGGCCGAAATTCGTCATTCTGAACACCCATTTCGGTCTCGCGGGAGTGGTCAAGTGCTGGCCTTTCGGCCCCGATCCGGTTGCCGCCGGATTAATCACGGCGCAAGAGAAGCGGCGCGCTTCCCAAATGGTTCAGTCGGATTATGGTTTGGTCCTGAAGAATTCCGATTACGCGGTTTATCGGAGGATCGACTAACGATGCTTTCACTTCTCGACCCCGGACCAGCCGTTACGCCCGGCCTTGCCGTCCGGAACCGCGCTATCTGGACCTTTGCCGCCCTTATTCTTCTTTTCTGGGCCGCCGCTGTTGCGCTGCAGGTCGCGGGACAGGCCTACAGCAGTGAGTTCGACGGTTATCCGGATGAACCGGCGCACTATGTAACAGGACTGATGGTGCGCGATTACATCGCCGGCGGACTGCCGCAAAACCCGCTCCGGTATGCCCGCAGCTACTACGCGCATTATCCGAAAGTTGCGTTTGGACATTGGCCTCCCGTGTTCTATTTCGTCGAAGCCGCCTGGATGCTGGCGTTCTCGGAGTCGCGCACATCCGTGCTGCTGCTGATGGCGCTCATCACCGCCGTTACCGCCGCAACACTGGCCGTCGGCCTGCGCCGGAAATACGGGATGGCACCGGCAATCGCCGCCGCCGCCGTATTTGTGGCAACTCCCGCCGTCCAGATCCAGAGCGCCATGGTAATGCTCGACATGCTGCTGGCCCTGTTCACGTTGCTCGCGGCGTTCGCGTTTGCGCGATATCTGGAGAGCGGAACCGTGCGCGACGCCGTACTGTGTGGGATTGCAACGCTTCTCGCGATCATGACCAAAGGCAACGGCTGGGCACTCGCTCCGGCATTCGCAGCCGCACTGTTGCTGGCCGGCCGCGCGCCGTTAATCTTGCGCCGCGCCTTTTGGATCTTCGCGGCCATCGTCGCGCTCGCCCTGCCTTGGCAGCTCCTCACGATCTCGACTGTCCAGCGCGCCCTACCCGAAACCATGGGTCTGGCCTACACGGCGCAAGCCGGAGGGAAGTTCGTCTTAATCCTTGCGCAGATCTGCGGAGTGCCGCTATTTTGCCTCGCTTTCGCCGGAATCGCCGCCGCTTGCAGAGCCGCTCTCTTGCGCCGGCGCCGCCTACCGGCCGACGACGCCGCCATGCTCGGATTGTTGCTCGGCGTGGTCGCATTCCACTCGATTGTTCCCGCGGGCGCGGAGGACAGAAAGATGATCATGGCGCTTCCCGCTCTGTTGTACTTCGTCTTGCGGGGAGCGCACGAGGTGGCCAGAGTCGTGCGTGCGCCGCGCCCATTTCTGGCGCCGGCCGTGTCGCTTGCCGTCCTTTTCTTATTTCTGGCAGCGGGTTTCTCCATTCCCGCCAAGCCGCGTTATGGCGTCGCGGGCGAGATCTCGTCACTCGACAGCCAACCCGCATTGAAGAGAGAGAATGTCCTAGTCTCTGGCGGCACGACCTTTGAAGGCGCCGTCATTTCCGAGATCGCCATGCGCGAGCGGCGGCCCGGCCAATTCGTGCTGCGCGCCAGCAAGGTGCTGGGGGATGGCGGTTGGAACGGGAATTATCGGACCCGGTTTCAGACCAGCGGCGAGATTGGCCGCTTTCTGGACGGCGCCGGCGTCGGCCTCGTAGCCGTGGAAGACATCCCCCGTTCCGGACAGAAGTACAACGACCTGCTGCTCCAAGCGCTATGGCAGGACAACCAGGATTGGCGGCTCATGTTTCACAGTCCGGGCCCCTACGGGGAATTATCGGTGTTCGAGCGCACGAACCCAATCCACCCCGGCGCGTTGAGCATAAGGCCGGTTCCGGTTGCTGCATTGCAAGTGCCCGGCGCCTAAACGCAGCGGAGTTATCGGCGGCGTTATGATGGTCCGTGTCGCGCCTCGCAATCTCCGCCCTATTTGCCGGGCTTGTCATGACGCTTCCCGGCTCCTCCATCGCTCAGGACCGCTCGCAAGCCCGCTCCATGACGATCGCGACGCGCGGCATCGTGGGCACGGCGCAGACGCTGGCGTCCCAGGCCGGCGCACAAGCGCTGGCGCGCGGCGGTTCGGCGGTGGATGCGGCCATTACCGCGAATGCCGTGCTCGGCCTCGTCGAGCCCATGATGAACGGCATCGGCGGCGATCTGTTTGCGCTTCTGTGGGACGCTAAAACCGGCAAGCTTACGGGCATCAACGCCAGCGGCTGGGCCCCCCAGGCTCTCTCGATCGACTATCTCAGACGCCACGACATGATCGCGATGCCATCCAGCGGCATTCAGACCGTAACCGTCCCCGGCTGCGTGAAAGGGTGGGAAGCCCTGCATGCGCGCTTCGGAAAACTGCCCTGGCGCGACCTGTTTCAGCCCGCCATCTACTACGCCGAGCATGGCTTTCCCGTGACCGAGCTGATCCAGTACGACTGGGAGCACGGCAGCTTCAAACTCGATTCCGATGCCCGGCGCGTTTTCCTGCCCAACGGTAACGCGCCCGCCGTCGGACAGATTTTCCGCAATCCGGAATTGGCGCATGCGTACCGCTTGATCGCGGAACTGGGCGCCGCGGCATTCTACAGCGGTCCGGTCGGCGAGGCAATTCTTAAAACCTCGAAGCGCCGCGGCGGCACGATGGCCGCGGACGACCTACGCGAGTATCGCCCGGAGTGGGTCGACCCGATCTCGACCGATTATCGCGGCTGGAGAGTTTATGAGCTGCCGCCCAATGGGCAGGGTGTCGGAACCCTGGAGATGTTGAACATCGTCGAGCGCTTCCCCTTGGCCCAATACGGGCCGCAATCGGCCGATGCCTTCCATGTCAAGATCGAGGCGCAAAAGCTGGCCACCCAGGACCTCAAGCGCTGGATCGGCGATCCTCGTTTCGGCAACATCCCCGTTCAAGGGCTGCTTTCCAAGGAGTACGCCCAACAGCGCGCCGGCCTGATCGACATGAATAAGGCGCAGTGCGAAGCGACCCCGGGAACTCCAGCGGCTCCCGGCGACACGACGTATTTGAGCGTCGTCGACAAAGATGGCAACATCGCCTCCTGGATTCAGAGCAATTCGGATATCTGGGGATCGGGAATCGTAGCGGATGGAATGGGATTCATTCTGCACGATCGCGGCGCCGCCTTCACCACGGAAGAGGGACATCCCAACGCGCTCGCGCCCCATAAGCGGCCTTTTCACACCATCATTCCTGGCTTCATGGAGCGCGGAACGGAGCATATCGGATTCGGAATCATGCGCGGCATGAACCAGGCCCAGGCGCAAATGCAATTTGTTTCGAACATCGTCGACTACGGCATGAACATTCAAGCGGCCCTGGAGGCCCCGCGGTTCACGAAACTGACTCTGGGTGGATGCGATCTTCGAATTGAGGGCCGCGTTCCGGAGGCGGTCCGCGCGGAGTTGACCAGGCGCGGCCACGACCTGACGGTTCAAGGCGATTTTTCCGGCTGGATGGGAGGTGGTCAGGCCGTCCTCCACGATTCCGCCAGCGGCGTCAACTACGGCGCCAGCTCGCCCCGCAAGGACGGCGAGGCCATCCCGGAGCCGGATCCCTATTTCCAGAACGTACTCCCGCGCAAGCGCAAGTAAGCGTGTGCCAAACTCGATATATGCGGCGTCATTACCTGGCAGGGCTTTTGTGCGCCTTGTTGGGTTCCCTCCTGGCGGCGCAAAGTATCCCTTTGAGCGAATACCATGCGCGCCGCGCCGCTCTACGGAAAAACCTGGACGGCACTGTGGTCTTGTTTGGAAAGACCGTAGGTAACGACGAAGTCTTCGGCTTCGAGCAGGAATCTAATTTCTATTACTTAACCGGCTGGACCCAGCCCGGCGCCGTGCTGCTGGTCGACAAAGACGATGAAATTCTCTTTCTCCCCCATCACAACCGGCACATGGAAACTTACACCGGCCGCAAGGTCTCGGCCGAGGATCCCGACGCCGCTCAGCTCACCGGCTTCGAGCGGGTCATGCCCATCGAGAAGCTCGAAGCGCAGTTAGCCGCGGCGCTCCAATCGGCTGAAAACGTCTACGCGCTGCCGCACGATCCGGAAACCTCAAAACTAGGCGCCTTGCTGGCGATGCGCCGGATTTCAGACGCCGAGCCCCTGCTCGCGAAGCTTCGGATCAAGAAGTCTCCCGCCGAGATCGCGGCCGTTCGGCGCTCCACCGACGTCTCGATTGCGGCGCACCGCGCGGCGTGGCGGCGCATGCAGCCCGGCTTATACGAATATCAAATCGCGGCGGCGGCGAGCGATGTGTTTCTGGAAAATGGATGCGGGTATGCTTATTCGCCCATCGTCGGCTCCGGACCGAATAGCACCATCCTGCATTACTCCGCCAACCGGCGCCGCATGGACCGCGGCGAAGTGGTCGTCATGGACGCGGCGGCGGAGTGCGACAGCTATGCCAGCGACATCACGCGGACCACCCCGGTCGACGGAAAGTTCACGCCGCGCCAACGCGAGCTATACGACATTGTCCTGGGCGCCCAGAAGGCGGCGATCGCGGCCGTCAAGCCGGGCGCGCGCATGACGGGCGAAAACGGCAGCTTGAACAAGATCGCCCGCGATTACATCGATTCCCATGGCAAGGACCTGCACGGCGCTCCGCTCGGGAAGTATTTCACGCACGGGTTGGGCCACCCCGTCGGCATCGACGTGCACGACCCCATGGTGGACGAACCGCTCGAGCCCGGTATGATCATTACGGTCGAGCCGGGCATTTACATACCGGAAGAGGGCATTGGGATTCGTATCGAAGACGTTGTGCTGGTGACGGATCAGGGCGCCAAAATTCTCAGCGCCGCGTTGCCCAGGGAAGCGGACGAAGTTGAAAAGGCTCTGGCCAAGTAAGATCACGGCCGGCTACGTTGGCGTACTGGCGGGCTGTTTTGCGGCTGCGATGTCGGCGGGCTGGATTTTCGGTTCCCAAATCGATAGCTACGCCTACGATTTCCTCTTCCATCTCAACCCCCCGCCGCCCACGCCCACGCAGGCCGTTGTAGTAGCGATTGACGACGCCAGCTTCGAGCAGTTGGGCGGAGTCAGAAGAGTGCGCGGCATCCTCGCCGACGCGGCTGAGCGGGTCGCCGCCGCCCGGCCCGCCGTCGTTGCCACCGACATTATCCTGCACGATAAGGGCGACCCGGCCGAGGACAAGCGCCTTGCCGGCGCGCTGGCGAAGCTGAAGCCGCTGGTGCTGGCGACCAATCTCACCCGCTCCGGATGGGACGATCCGCAACCGGCCTTCGCGCAATTCGCCCAGGCCTTGGGAACCGTTTCCGCGGACGAAGTATCGCCCGACGGCGTGACGCGCTTCGTCGCCCTGGCTAGGACGGGATTGCGAAGACAGCACTGGGAATTGGCATTGCAAGCCTTCCGCCTGGCGCGCGGCGCCGCAATTGTCGAATCGCCCGACGCTCTGCAAATCGGAACGGAAGTGATTCCGGCGCGCGCCGACAGGGATTGGTCGCTGCGAATCCTGTATTCGCGCGAGGGCGTCCCTCAGATCTCCGCGGCCAAGCTTTTGAACAGCCCCTCGGCCGCTGCCGCGCTGAAAGGGAAGGTCGTATTTCTGGGCGTCACCTCGCCGCTGTTTGCGGGCGACCGCGTCGTCACTCCCAACGGCGGCGGCATGATCTCGGGCCTGGAGATGAACGCGGAAGTTTTCAAGACGCTGGAACGCGGCAAATTCCTGACCGATGTGTCCGACGGCGCCGTATTCGTCATCTGCGCGCTGATCGCGCTGCTGGCCGGATGCATTTTCGTCGTCCTGGCCGGCTGGCCCGCCTACCTGGCCGGCGCCGCGCTACTCGCCGCCGCGCACGCGATTCCGTTTTTATTATTTCGACATGGCATTGTCATGCCCTATCTCGCGCCTCTCGCGTCGGCGTGGCTGACGGTGGCGGGCGCGGCTTCCTACCGCAGCCTTGTCGTGCGGCGCCAGCTTCGCGCCTCCGAAGTCGAGCGCGCGCGATACCGCCAAGCCATTCATTTCGTAACGCACGAAATGCGCAGCCCCCTTATGGCCATTCAAGGATCGAGCGAGATGATGGGCCGCTACAACCTCAACGAGGACAAGCGCCGCCACATGGCCGCCATGATCAATTCGGAATCGAAGAGGTTGGCGCGAATGATCCAGACCTTTCTCGACGTCGAGCGCCTGACCGACAATCAAATGGAGCTGAAACGGGAGGCGGTCGATCTGGATTCCGTCGTCCGCGCCTGTCTCGAACGCGTCCGTCCTCTTGCGGAGCGCAAGAATATGCGGCTGACCTTCGCCGGGCCGCTCGAAGGGGAAATGTCCGGGGATCGTGAATTACTGGAATACGCGGTTTATAATTTACTCACCAACGCCGTGAAATATTCTCCCGCCGATACGGAGATCGTATTTTCCGCCCGATCGGATTCGGGCTTCCTGCGCCTTTCCATAAAGGACCAGGGAATAGGAATGGACGCGGGTGAATTGAAGCGGATTTTCACGCGCTTCTATCGCACCCGGCGAGCGGAGGCGTCAGGGGAGCCCGGCACGGGAATAGGATTGTCCATCGTCGATCAGATTATTAAGCTCCACGGCGGCCGCGTGGAAGTGACCAGCGCCCCCGGTAAAGGATCCGTTTTCACGGTCGTGGCGCCGGCAATCGCCACGCCATCCGCAAAGCTCTTACTGAGCCGCGACCACAGGGAGCGGTTTTAACTGTATATCGGAGAACTCGTGTCGCGGTTGCTGTTAGTCGAGGACGATAATTCGGTTCGGAGTACGGTATCGACCTTTCTTGAATTGGAAGGTTACGACGTGGACGCGGTCTCGTCCACGCGAGAAGCCTTGGCGCGCCTGGAGTCCGACGCTTATCCCATTGTCATCTCGGATATTTACCTGGACGAGCGCAGCGGCCTCGACGTGCTCGGCGCCGCCCGCCGCCGCAATCCCCACTGCGCCGTCATCCTCATGACCGGCCGCGGAAGCATGGAAACGGTGATGGCCGCCACTCGCGGCGGCGCCTTCGATTACATCGCCAAGCCGTTCGAGCTCGACCGCATGCTCGATACCGTGAAGCGCGCCGAAGCCTCGCTCGATCCCGGCGAGGAAGACAGCGCCGAGGTTGACGATTTGCCCGAGACTGAAATGATCGGCAGCTCGCCCGGCATGGTCGAGATTTACAAAACGATTTCGCAGGTCGCCCCAACCGACGCCGCCGTGCTCATTCAGGGCGAGACCGGCACCGGCAAAGAGATGGTCGCGCGCATGATCCACAACAATTCGCCGCGCGCGCAGCAGCCGTTCGCCCCCGTCGATTGCGCTTCCATGGCGCCGTCGCTCATTGAGAGCGAGCTGTTCGGAGCGCTCAAAGGCGCCTATACCGGCGCCGACCGCGACCGCTTGGGCGTTTTCGAAGCGGCCAGCGGCGGCACCGTTTTCCTGGACGAGATCGGCGACATTGAGAACAATTCCCAGCTCAAGCTGCTGCGCTTTTTGCAGGAAAAGGAAATACGTCCCTTGGGCGCCTCGAAAGTGCGGAAGGTCGACGTGCGCGTGATCGCGGCCACCAATCGCGACCTTCAGAAAATGGTCGAGGAGGGAAAATTCCGCGAAGACCTGTGGTACCGGCTGAACGTCGTGCGCATGGTACTGCCGCCTTTGTGCGAGCGGCGCGGCGACGTCCCGCTCTTGGCGCATTTTTTCCTCAAGAAATATAACGCGCGTTACGGACAAAAAGCGCGCCTGACGGCATCCGGCATCGCCGCGCTCGAGACATATAGCTGGCCCGGCAATGTGCGCCAGTTGCAGCACATCATGGAGCGCCTCACCATTCTCGCGCCTCGCGGACGCATCGATGAGGCCGCCGTCAAAGAAGCCATCGAGGCCACCGAGCCGCGCGAATTCGGCGGCGAGACTCTCGCCGACGCCGAAGCCGAACAGATCCGGCGCGTTCTCGCCGCGGTCGGCGGCAACAAGAGCCGGGCCGCCAAGATCCTGGGAATCGAGCGTAAAACCCTCTATCGCAAGCTCGAACGCATGGGTCTGTAACGCCCGAAGCAAGCCGTCGATCGCCCGCGCAGACAAGACACCTATTCCCGCCATCCGCGTCCATGAAGTTCGGGAGGGCGGCAACGGTGAGTTTCTCCGAATCGCGTAAGGACGCGCCGTTTTCGCGGCGGCAGTTCGTTGTTGTGCTCGCGGGCGGCATTGCGGCCGTGCTTCCGGCCGATGCGCAAACGGGAGGCCCACCGGCGGGAACGGTTCCATGCACTCTGCGCATCAACAAGCAGAACCACGACCTGGTTCTCGATCCTCGCGTAACGTTGCTGGACCTTTTACGCGAGCATCTGCAGCTTAGCGGCACGAAGAAAGGCTGCGATCACGGACAATGCGGCGCGTGCACGGTGCTGGTCAATGGGCGGCGGCTGAACTCCTGCCTCAGCTTGGCCGTGGTTCATCAAGGCGACGAGATCGTGACGGTCGAGGGTCTGGCGCAAGGCGATGAACTTCATCCCGTGCAGACCGCCTTTATCGAGCATGACGGGTTTCAGTGCGGCTACTGCACGCCGGGACAGATCTGCTCCG
This sequence comes from Bryobacterales bacterium, assembly GCA_963795935.1. Classification (GTDB taxonomy): domain Bacteria; phylum Acidobacteriota; class Terriglobia; order Bryobacterales; family Bryobacteraceae; genus JAICMB01. The sequence continues at coordinate 225,756 of CAWCJO010000003.1, forward strand.
CCGTCGCGATGCTGGACGAGGTACGCGCCGGCCACCCCAGCGCCGCGACAAGCGACATTCGCAACGTCCGTCCGGTAGATCTGACGGACGATGAAATCGGCGAGCGCATGAGCGGAAATTTGTGCCGCTGCGGCGCCTATCCCAACATTGTCGATGCCGTGCGCGCCGCGCAACAGGGGCGCGCATGAGACCGTTCGTCTATATTCGCGCCGGCAACGTGGGCGACGCCGTTACGGCGATCGGCCAGCCGGAATCCAAGTTTCTGGGCGGCGGAACCAACCTCGTCGACCTGATGAAGATGGGCGTGGAGCGGCCCACCCGGCTTGTCGATATCACGCGCCTGCCGTTGACGGAGGTGGAAGAACGCGGCGGAGGCATAAGGATCGGCGCCATGGCGCGCAACAGCGATGTCGCGGCGCACCCGCTCGTCCGGCGGCGTTATCCCGTGTTGAGCGAAGCGCTGCTGGCGGGCGCTTCGGCGCAGCTTCGCAATATGGCGACCATGGGCGGCAACCTTATGCAGCGCACGCGTTGCTATTACTTCTACGATCCCAGCTATCGCGAGTGCAACAAGCGCCATCCGGGGAGCGGTTGCGCCGCTCTGCGCGGATATAACCGTATTCACGCCATCCTCGGCGCCGGCCCGGAGTGCATCGCAACGCACCCGAGCGATATGTGCGTGGCCTTAGCGGCGCTCGAGGCGACGATTCAAGTGCAAGGCCCGCGCGGGGAGCGCTCCATTGCAATGGCCGAGTTTCACCGCCTCCCCGGCACGACGCCCCAGTTGGACACCAATCTACGGCCGGACGAATTGATCACCGCGATCGATCTTCCGGCGATGCCGTTCGCATTCCGCTCTCATTATCTAAAGGTCAGGGACCGCAACTCCTACGCGTTCGCGTTGGTATCGGTCGCGGCGGCGCTCGATATCGATGGCTCCGGCATCATTCGTCAGGCGCGCCTCGCGCTGGGCGGCGTGGCCCACAAGCCTTGGCGCGTCCCCGCCGCGGAGAGGGCGCTGCTTGGACAGAAACCCAGCGATGCCGCCTATAGCGCCGCGGCCGATGCGCTGTTGCGGGGAGCGCAGCCGCACCGTTTCAACGCCTTCAAAGTGGAGTTGGCCCGTCGCTCGGTGGCCCGCGCCTTGTCCACAACCGCGGCCCTCGCTTAAAGGAACTACCCATGCAGCAGACTCCTTCGATTGGAAAGCCGATGAACCGCGTGGATGGCCGCGCGAAAGTCACCGGAACCGCGACCTATTCCGCCGAATTCAAAATACCGAACATGACCCACGCGGTGATTGTGACGAGCACGATCCCCAAAGGCAGAATCGCGTCCTTGGACACGCGGGCCGCCGAAAACGCGTCCGGCGTGCTAGCCATTATGACGCATCAAAACACGCCCAAGCTGCCGGAAAAGCCCAAGAGCCAGGAGACGGCGCGGCCCAGCGACCGCAAGCTGCAACTGCTCCAGAACGACGCCGTGTTATACGCCAACCAGCCGATCGCGGTGGCGGTGGCCGAGACGCTCGAGGCCGCCGAGGAGGCCGCCGCGCTCGTTCGGGTCCATTATGTGGAGCAACCCTTCTCGGTGGATCTCGAGCGCGGCATCGCGCGCGCCTACAAGCCTGGGAAAGGCGATGCGCACGGTGAGCCGCCCGACGACAGCCGCGGCGATGTAGGGGCGGGCTTGGCGCAATCGGACGCAAAGATCGAGCGCGTTTACAGCACGCCGTTCGAAACGCATAATCCCATGGAGATGCACGCCACCATCGCCGTCTGGGAAGGTCCCGATAAGCTCACCCTCTACGACGCCACGCAGGGCATCTTCGGCGATCGCGAGCGCGTCGCTACGCTGCTCGGGTTGCAGCCCGACAACGTGCGCGTGATCTCGCGTTTCCTGGGCGGCGGCTTCGGGAGCAAGGGTCCGACTTGGTCGCATGTGGTGCTGGCGGCAATGGCCGCGCGGCGCGTCAACCGGCCCGTGAAACTGGTGGTGACGCGGCCCCAGATGTTCGGAATGGTCGGATTCCGAGCGCACACGCGCCAGACCATCGCGGCCGGCGCCAGGAAAGACGGAACGCTGCTGGCGTTGCGGCACGATACCATCGCCCAGACTTCCTCGTTCGACGAGTTTCTGGAAACCTCCAGCATGCCCTCGCGAATGCTGTACAGCGCGCCGAACGAGTCCACGTCTCACCGGCTGGTACGGTCCGATATCGGCACACCGTCGTTCATGCGCGCTCCCGGCTGGTCCTCGGGAACCAACACGCTCGAAATCGCGATGGACGAATTGGCCTACGCGCTGAACATGGACCCGCTGGAGTTCCGGCTCAAGAATTACGCCGAGGAGGATCTCGAAAAGCGGCGTCCGTGGTCCAGTAAATCGCTGCGGGAATGCTATCGCGTGGGCGCGGAGCGGTTCGGATGGAGCCGCCGGCAAATGACTCCGCGCGCCATGCGCGACGGCGATGCGCTGGTCGGCTGGGGCATGGCCTCAGCGGTGTATCCCACGCATCGCAGCGCTTCGAAGGCTCGCGCGCGCATCGAATCCGACGGCTCCATTCTGGTCGAGTCCGGAACGCAGGATCTTGGGACAGGAACGTACACCGTAATGACGCAGATTGCGGCCGACGGCATCGGAGTCGCGCCATCGCAGGTGACGTTTCGCCTCGGCGACACCGATATGCCGGAGACTCCGGTCTCCGGCGGCTCGCAGACGGCCGCGAGCACGGGCTCGGCCGTCCACGCCGTCGCGCAGGCGTTGCGCGAAAAGCTGGTGCAGCTTGCCATCGGCGACAACGGCTCCCCGCTCCACGGCGCCGCTTCGCGTGACGTCGTTTTGGAAGGCGATAGGCTGACCATTCACGGGACGGTGCGCGGAGAAAAGCTCACAACGCTTCTGGCCAGACATGGACAACAGTACGTCGAGGCCGAAGCGGAATCGAAACCGGGCGACGAGAAGGATCGCTATTCAATGTATTGCTTCGGCGCTAACTTCGCCGAGGTTCGCGTCGACGCCGCATTGGGGCAAATGCGCGTTTCGCGGCTACTGGGCGTCTACGGGGCCGGCAGGATTCTGAATGCGAAAACGGCGCGCAGCCAATTCATCGGCGGCATGGTGTGGGGCATGGGCCTGGCCCTCTATGAGCACACCGTTTACGATGAACGCCTCGGACGCATCGTCAACAACAACCTCGCCGAGTACCACGTACCCGTGAGCGCCGACGTCCCCAAAATCGAAGCGCTCTGGGTCAACGAAGTCGACGAGCACGTCAATCCATTGGGCGTCAAAGGCATCGGCGAGATCGGCATCACCGGCTCCGCGGCCGCGATCGCCAACGCCGTTTTTCACGCCACCGGAAAACGGGTGCGCGATTATCCGATTACCCTCGACAAGCTACTCTAGACGAACCCCAAACAATTCACTACTTTTATGTCGCGCGCTATCGCCGCTGGTGCAATTGACGGCGCAGAAAAGGGGGGGTAGTCTTATATTGTGCCTGTGCCCATCACCTCGTATCGAGCCTCGCGACAGACAATCTGGGCCGGGCTGGCAGCGCTTGCGTTCGCGCTGTTTTCGGGCTGGGTAGCGCTACGCTGGCCCTATGCCTGGATCGCGGCGGCTCTCCTGTTCGCCAGCGCCGCGCTGGTTCTTTATTTCGCGCTGCGCCCTCCTATCGAGATCCACGAAACGCACTTGAAGCTGTGCGGGCGCGTTATCCCGTGGGCGCAGATCCGGAGGCTGGACCGCAGCTCGACCGTGCCGCTCATCGTGCAGTTGACGCTCGCCGATAAGGCCCGTCTCCTGCTGGTCTATCCGAGCGATCCGGATTCGTGTAATAGCCTCTTGCGCCACCTGCGCCGCTTTTCGCGCGAGGCCGTCATCGATGGCGTCCCGTACCGGCAGTTCTGGGGCGAAGTGCCCGCCAAGGCCAAGGACCGCAAGCAGACCGCCCCGCAGCGTTATCCGTTGCTGCTGCCTGACGATGAAGCGGACATCGAGCGCATGTTCCAGCGGCTCAAGACGGTCGGCCACATCGATCAGAAAAACTCCAAAGACAACAAATAATTGCGCACGTTTTTACGGCAGGCCGGACCTTATCTCTGGCGCTATCGTAGAGGATTCGCCCTCGGGTTCGCCGCTCTGGTCGCCAAAGATATTTTGGGCGCGATGCTCCCGCTCGCCATCAAGAGCGGCGTCGATTCCCTAACGCAAGGATTTCGCCTCCAAGCGGTGTTCCAGTTCGCCGCCATTCTGGTGGTCCTCTCTTTGGGCAAGGGAGTCTTCCAATACTGGATGCGCGTCATCATGATCGGCATCTCGCGCGACATCGAATACGATCTGCGCAACGATCTGTTCTCGCACCTGATCGCGCTCTCTCACAATTTTTACGCCAAGTACCGCACCGGCGATATCATGGCCCGCGCCACGAACGACCTCAACGCGGTCCGCATGATGCTCGGGCCGGGCATCATGTATTGGTGCGAAACGACGCTCACCGCCGCGCTCGGAATCGCCGTCATGCTGTGGGTCGATTGGCCGCTGACGTTGATCTCGCTCACGCCGGCGCCGCTCGTCAGCCTCGTCGTGATCCTATTCGGCCGCCGCATCCACGAGCGCTTCGAGCGTATTCAGGCCATGTTTTCCGATATCAGTAGCCGCGTGCAGGAGAATCTCTCCGGCGTGCGCGTCATCCGGGCCTATGCTCAGGAAGACGCGGAGCTCCGCAAATTCGAAGAGCTGAACCGGGATTATATCGAGCAGAACATCCGGCTCGCGCGTCTGCAAGGCTTATTCAATCCGCTGCTGCAGGCGCTCATTGCCCTCACGTTCCTTCTGGTGCTGTGGGTCGGAGGATACCGCCTGCTTTCGCATCGCATCACGCTCGGCGGCTTCGTCATGTTCAACACCTACATGGGCATGCTGGTGTGGCCCATGATCGCCATGGGATGGGTCGTAAACCTGATCCAGCGCGGCACGGCGTCGTGGGAGCGTATCCAGCAGCTCATGCGGGAGCGCCCGGCCATTACAGGCCTGGCCCGCGGGAAGGAGCCGGTGCGCGGCGAGATCGAGTTCCGCGGCGTGGAGGTCGCCTTTGCCGCGGGTGACGCTCTGTCCAGCGTCGATCTGCGCATCCCGGCCGGCGCCGCAATCGCGATTGTCGGGCACACCGGCAGCGGCAAGACCACCCTGGTGAGCCTGATTCCGCGTCTGCTCGATCCCACGCGCGGCGCCGTTTATCTCGACGGCGCCAATGTGCGCGATCTCGATCCGGAATGGCTGCGCCGCCAGATCGGCTTCGTGCCGCAGGAGACCTTTTTGTTTAGCGCGACCTTGGGCGAAAATATCGCCTGGGGCGTGGAGCACGCCACGGCGGAAGAGATCGAGCGGGCGGCCGATCTGGCCGGTCTTGCTCCCGACATCGCGGGCTTCCCGCGCGGTTATGACACGGTTGTGGGCGAGCGGGGCATCACGCTCTCAGGCGGTCAGAAACAGCGCACCGCCATCGCGCGCGCGATTCTGCGCAATCCGCGGATTCTGATTCTCGACGACGCGCTTTCGTCCGTGGACACGTTGACCGAGGAAAGCATTTTGAATGGCCTGTCGGAAGTCATGCGCGGGCGAACGACAATTCTGATTTCGCACCGCGTTTCGACCGTACGGAACGCGGATCGCATTTTCGTGCTCGAGCGCGGCGCGGTCGCCGAAGAGGGCACGCACGCGGAGCTGGTCTTCAGCGGCGGCTACTATGCGGAGTTATACAGGAAGCAGTTGTTGGAGGAGGAATTGGAGGCCAGTTAGCGGTCCCGCGCCGTTTACCGGTTCACAACCGTCCACCCCGGATCGCCGCCCTGGTTAAGATAGTTCCAGCCCAGATACGTCGCTCCTCCCGCGCCGCCGAAATAGTTCACCGTGACCTGTCTCGTACCGCTGTTCATCCACACCAGATCCGGCGCGCCATCGCCATTAAAATCCGCCGCTCCCACCACTTGCCACCCGGGAATGCCGGCTTGATTCAACCAATTCCACCCCTGATACGCCGCTCCCCCCGCGCCCCCGTAATAATCGACCGCCACTTGCGCGCTGCTGTCGTTCTGCCATACCAGGTCCGGGACGCCATCGCCGTTGAAGTCCGCCGCGGCGGCCACATGCCAGCCTGGAACGCCGCCCTGATTGAGCCAGTTCCAACCCAGCAATGTCGCCCCGCCCGCGCCGCCGAAATAGTTGACCGTGACCTGCCGGGTGCTGGTGTTCATCCACACCAGATCGGGCGCGCCATCGCCATTGAAATCCGCCGCTCCCACCACCTGCCAGCCGGGATTGCCTTGGATGTTCAACCAGTTCCAGCCAATCAACGTAGCGCCGCCCGCGCCTCCGTAGTAGTGCACGGTGGTTTGCGCGGTAGCTATCGTTTTGCCACACCAGATCCGGAACGCCATCGCCGTTGAAATCCGCGACAGCGACGACATGCCAACCGGGAACGCCGCCCTGATTGAGGTAGCTCCAACCGAGCAGCGTCGCTCCGCCGGCCCCGCCGAAATAGTTGACAGTGACCTGTCTGGTGGCGTCGTTCAACCACACAAGATCCGGCACGCCGTTCCCGTCGAAATCGTATAGCCGAATGGGAGCCGTCGAGGTATTGTAGACCGCATCGATCGGCGCAGGCTGCAAGGCCCCAGCGCTTGAATACCCAAAGTCGAAAGTAAATCGGACTTCCGTTAATCGGAAGATTGTTAACCCGTACGGAGCCGCTGAAAGTAGTGCCGGACGCGATATTCGCCGCGCCCTGTACGGTCGAAATCTCGTAATGGAAGTTGTATTGGTTGTATGAGGCGGTCCAATTAAACTGCTGGACGGCGGTCCTCAGCGTTGATCCGGGAAACGGGCTCGTCACCACGACGGGTGAGGCGTCCTGAATCACGGTTTGTGTCTGGTTACCGATTTTCAGGATCGCGCTGCGCGTTTGCGGAGTGGGGTTGTTATCAAGGCTGTATTGAACCGCGCCGCCGCCCCAGTCCCATGCGCCGCTGCCGATCTTGAGCCAGGCGCTGTCGCTTGTCGCTTGCCAACTGGCGCAGAGATAGGGCGTCTGCGTCACCGGTTCGGAGTTGGTGGAAGCAAATGCGCCCACCGAAATCACGGCCGGGCTCACCGACGATCTGGCAACCCGCGCCCGATTGCAAGATTACGTATACCGCGTCGGAGCCATTGGCCGATATCCGAATGGACGCGCTGCGCGCAGTCGCGCCGGCGTTGAGATCGATCGAATACAGAAGCAACGGTGGCGTGGGCGAGCTCAGATGAATCCATGGCGCTTCCGCCCCGGCCGTGTAGGCGCAACCGGGCGAAGCAGTCACCCCCAGCGATCCGTTTACCGAACCGGAGTCGAACACGCCGATGACCTCCGATAATGCCAGGTTGCAAATGACTCCGGAGCTGACGCGGCGAACCCGCGTGTTCTGAGTATCGGCGATGTAGAGTACTCCCGAGCTATCGATTGCGATTCCCATCGGCGCGCTCAGTTGGGCGAAGGTAGCCAGACCGTTATCGCCGCTCGCGCCCTCGTCCCATTCCCCGCATACGTCGAAATATTTCCCTGGGCGTCCAAGCGCGCAATGCGGTCGTGCAGCACATCCGTGATGTACAGATCCCCGGAATTTCCAAACGCAAGTCCCGAGGGCGAACATAACGACGCCGCAAGAGCTGCACCGTCGAGAGGACCCGTATCGCAACTTCCGTTTCCGGCGATCGTATGGATTATGCCCCCGGGATGAAAGCTCCTGATTCCTCCGGGACTCCCGAAATACACGTCTCCGGCGGCGTTGACCGCTATGGACTGCGGTACATTCAACTGCGCATCGGTCGCGAGCTCCCCATCGCCGCTGGAAAGCGGGGCGCCGTAGCTCTCGCTTCCCGCCACGGTCGTAATCACGCCGTTCGGCGCAACCTGCCGGATGCGATTATTATCCGAGTCGGCGATGAAGACGTCCCCCGCGGAATCCAGCGCAACGCCCATGGGCGTACTGAGGTATGCGTTCTTAGCCTGCCCGCCATCGCCGCCGAACCCTTGCGGTCCCGTACCCGCCAGAGTATGGATCACTCCGTCCGTAGTAACGAAGCGGACGCGGTCGCTCCATAACCCTGCTTCCGTGAAATAAACGTTCCCGTTTGCGCCCACGGCAATTCCAGCAGGGGCGTCCAACGTTGTATCGCTCGCCAACTCTCCGTCGCCGCCATACCCGTCGGCCCCCGTTCCCGCGAAAATAGTCAGAGTTCCCGTGGGCGTGAGCCGCCACACAACGCTGGCCCCAGGGTCGGTTATGTACAGATTGCCCGCCGTATCGGCGGCAACGTTCCGCGGCTCGCGAGGTACGACCGAAAGCGTACCGGCGAGCACCGTGTTCGATGATTCCGCCGGTATCGATCTTTCGAACGCGGCGATTGCCCGAATCGGCGAAATAAAGGTTTCCGGCGGCATCGAACGCAAGCCCTTTCGGCGTGTTGAGAATCGCGGAAGTTGCCGGGCCCCCGTCGCCGCCCAGGCCCGACACAATAAGAAATTGCCCCGCAATCACCGTTGGCTGTCCGGAACCGTAGACGCAACTGATTTGCTCTGTACTGGTGTAACAGACGGCGCCGGCGGCATTCACCGCAAGATCGGCCATGCCGAGAGTTGCGGCCGAGGAGACGGTCGAAATTACTCCATTGGGAGCCCGTTTGTGAATGCCGCTGAAATCGCCGACGAACACGTCACCCTGGGCATCGGCAGCGAGGGCGGACGGGCCGAGCAGAGAAAACCCAACGCCCCCTCCCATAACGACGTGCACGATCCCAGCCTGGTCGATGCGCAAGGCCACATTGGCGCTTGATATCAAGTAATAGAAGTTGCCCGCCGCGTCCGCTGCAACATTGTTCGTATAACTGCCGACGACGGAAGCGGCGGCCGAACTGCCGTCGGCCGGCGCCGCTGTAGCCGGCGTTCCGTTGCCCGCAACCGTCGTGATGAGACCGGCGGCGTCGATGCGGCGAACGCGGTAATTCAGACTATCCACAACGAACAGATTTCCCGAGCCGTCGAACGCCAGTCCCGTCGGGCCATTCAACATCGCGGCCGTCGCCAGCCCCGCGTCGCCGCTGTATCCAGCGCCGTTGCCGCCCGCGATGACGCTCACCACGCCGCCAGGCGTCCGCCGCAGCACCTCATTCGCGGCATAATCGGCGACATACAGGTTGCCCGCATTATCCAGCGCGATCCCGTTCGGAGATTGCAGGCCGCTCCCAGATATTCCGTTCGCCGCCGAAAACACCGTCGTCATCGTGAACGGAGGCGCGGTTTGCGCCTGGCCCCTCGGCAAAGCCGCAAAGACCGCGAGGCAAAGTAAAGCCGTCGCGATCCGCGCCGTTGCGCACGAAAGAGGTACCGCAAAAGGTGTTCTCATGAAGCGCGCTCAAGCAACCGGCGGTTTACCGGTTCACAACCGTCCACCCCGGATCGCCGCCCTGAATCAGATAGTTCCAGCCCAGATACGTCGCTCCCCCCGCCCCGCCGTAATAGTTAACCGTGACTTGTCTCGTGCCGCTGCTCATCCAAATCAGATCCGGCGCGCCGTCGCCATTAAAATCCCCCGCTCCCACCACCTGCCACCCCGGCTCGCCGGCTTGATTCAACCAGTTCCAACCGGTAAACGTCGCTCCGCCTGCTTCGCCATAGTAATCGACCGCGACTTGCGCCGTGCTGTCGTTCTGCCATACCAGATCCGGGACGCCGTCGCCATTGAAGTCCGCCACAGCCACGACATGCCAGCCCGGAACGCCGCCCTGATTGAGATAATTCCACCCCAGATAGGTTGCTCCGCCCGCCCCGCCAAAGTAATTGACCGTGACCTGCCTCGTGCCGCTGTTCATCCACACCAAATCCGGCACGCCATCGCCATTGAAATCCGCGGCTCCCACCACTTGCCATCCCGGCTCCCCTTTAATGTCCAGCCAATTCCAACCCACATACGCCGCTCCAGTCGCGCCCCCGTAATAGTTCACCGTAACCTTCGCCGTCGTATCGTTCTGCCACACCAGATCCGGCACGCCATCGCCGTTGAAGTCCGCCACAGCCACGACATGCCAACCGGGAACGCCGCCCTCGTTCAGATAGTTCCATCCCAGATAAGTCGCTCCCCCCGCCCCGCCGAAATAATTGACCGTCACCTGTCTCGTCGCGTCGTTCAGCCATACCAGATCCGGCACGCCGTTCCCGTCGAAATCGCTGCTGCCATACCCCGCGTTCGCGATTCCCCAAACTGCGCCGCCGATGCTGGATACCGTCGCTCTCCCAGACGGCGCAAGAGCGATGCCATCGGCGAGAACGCCTGGCGAGCTGCCCAGATAAGTTGACGACATTAGCGAATCGCCGCCCCAGACCCTGGTATTCATGACGGCGTAGAAAGGGTTGGACGCGCCGCCGCTGAACGTAGGCTGAAGCGCATTCTTGGCTGGAAAGCCGCCGCCCCCGATGCCGGTTATATACGCTCTTCCGAAATCATCCGCTGCCACGCCCAGACCCTCGTCGGTTCCCGGGCCGCCGAGATAGGATGAGTAGATCAGCGAATCTTCCCCTGATTGGGACGTATCGACCCGGAACAGGAACGCGTCAGCCGCGCCGCCGCCGAAAGTCGGCTGGGCCGCATTGGCCGATACGTTGCCCAGCTTGCCGCTTGACGCCCCGGTCACGTATGCAGTGCTGCCTCGGACCGCTACGGACGTAGCCCGGCCATCGCTGAAATAGGTCAGGAAAAGACTGCTTGCGCCCGTTGGGTCGATCTTTTCCATATAACCGTCCAGATTCGCGGTACTCTTAACGGCATTAAAACCTAAGCCCGACGAAGAGGCTGGATAAGGAGAAAAACCGCTGGAAAACGACGTCGTCGTCCCCACGACATAGGCATTCCCCAATGCGTCCACCCCGGCGCCGCTTGCGCTGTCGTCGCCCTGTCCCCCGATATACCGCGCCCACAGCTTCGAACCCGGACCGGTTTGTTGCGTCGTGTCCACCTTCACCAAAAAAGCGTTCGATACCGCGCCGGAGCCATAACTCTGCCCCAGTGAAATCGGAAAGTCCGGAGATGAAGTCGTACCCGCAACGTACACGGCGCTCGGATTCAGAGCGGCGACGCCGATTGCCTGGTCGGCCCCCGATCCGCCCATGTACGTGATATATCTCACCGGATTGTTGTTGCCGGCGCCCGGACCGGCAGGGAACGACGGCCAATACGCGATCAGAAAACCGTCGTTGATCGAGCCGGGACCGTTAGCGAGACTGCTTTGGAATCCGTAGCCGCTCGTCCCGGTCAGACCTGAATCGGACGTCGCCCCGGCTACATAGATATATCCTTCACTGTCGACCGCCACCGCAATCCCTTGCGTTTTCCCGCCGCCCCCGGCAACGTTAAATGTTCCAGCAATGTTTCCATTCGGATCGAGCTTCAACAGATATGCGCCATCCGGATACGCAACGCCGGTAATATAGGCATTCCCCAAGCGATCGGCCGCGACCCCGAGAGAGTAAAATCCCAACTGCGCGCTATTTTCCCCCATGATCTGTAAATTCGCGCTGTAATAAGCCAGTACGGGATCGATCACCAGCGCCTTCGTCCGGTCATAACGCGCAACGCCAAATGAAACGCGTCCCCCTGAGCCGATCCGATACCGTCCCGCGATCGAAACCTTACATCCGCCAATCTCTTGATAGACATTAGGCCGGCGCTGAACGATGTCGCCAAGCGCCGTCTTCATAACGAGATCGCCCGCGGCGTTCCCGCTCAGCGACTCCATGCCGCTCATCCGCAATCGTATGTCGCGCGGATCGGCGCCCGGCTGAACGATAATGTCGTATTCCAACTCCCGGCCGGTTCCGTAATACGCCACATCGATTCCCGCCCAGACCTGCCTATACCGCACTTTGCGGTAATTACCAGGTTGCCCGTCACCACGCCATTCAACATATGACCGCTGCGCCATGTGGTAGGCTCCATCGCCTCGCTCCGCGCCGCCGCGCTCGCGCCCTCAAACCGGACCGCGGCCATGGCGGCGGCGCCATCGCGCGCATACCAATGAAGTTCCATGCCCGTTGACCGGATCAGGACCGCCTTGCCTATCCCCCGCGAAACGTAGTCGAACTCCCGCGGGACCTGACCGTGATTCTCCTCAAATGCCAGCGGCGCGGCTTCGTACTTCGTGATAAATTGCTGCTGCAGAGGGCCGCTTGCGGCCAGACAGCATAGCGGCGCCATGACCCCGAACGCGGCTGATGATAGCCTCTGCAATCCCACGTTGATTTCTCCGTTTCTGCGCTGAAAATCGAAAATACCACCGGACCCACCCGTGTGCGATAGGAAGAAGGCTCCAGTACGCGCGCAACGTTTACCGGTTCACAACCGTCCAACCCGAAGCCCCGCCCTGGTTCAGATAGTTCCAACCCAGATACGCCGCACCGCCCGCCCCGCCAAAGTAATTCACCGTGACCTGTCTCGTAGCGCTGTTCATCCAAATCAAATCCGGCGCGCCGTCGCCATTGAAATCCGCCGCTCCCGCCACCTGCCACCCCGGCTCCCCTTTCACATCCAACCAAGCCCAACCCTGATACCCCGCTCCCCCCGCGCCCCCGTAATAGTTCACCGTAACTTGCGCCGTACTGTCGTTCTGCCACACCAGATCCGGCACGCCATCGCCGTTGAAGTCCGCCACCGCCACCACATGCCAGCCCGGAACGCCACCCTGATTCAAATAGTCCCATCCCAGATAAGTCGCCCCGCCCGCCCCGCCAAAATAATTAACCGTGACTTGTCTCGTGACGCTGTTCATCCACACCAAATCCGGCACGCCGTCGCCATTGAAATCCGCCGCTCCCACCACCTGCCACCCCGGCTCGCCATGCGCATCCAACCAAGCCCAACCCTGATACGCCGCTCCCCCCGCCCCTCCGTAATAGTTGACCGTAACTTGCGCCGTAGTATCGTTCTGCCACACCAAATCCGGTACGCCATCGCCGTTAAAATCCGCCACGGCCACGACATGCCAACCCGGAACGCCGCCCTGATTCAGATAGTTCCATCCCAGATAAGTCGCTCCCCCGGCTCCGCCGAAATAGTTGACCGTCACCTGTCTCGTCGCGTCATTCAGCCACACCAGGTCCGGTACGCCGTTCCCATCGAAATCGCTGCCGCTTTTCAATGGCTTCACCGAGGGCGCGCGTACCACCTTCCAACTTCCCAACGCAATTGCGTTTGTTCCCCCGCTGCCGTTAAAAGCCTCGCCCGTAATACGGTGCGTCCCGGCGAACGACAACGAAAAGGAGACGTTGAGCGTAATGGTCAATAGGTCGCCCGAGCCGGTTATGGAACTGCCGGTTGAGTAAATCGTACATTGACTATTCGAAACGCTTTGACCTCCTATGCTAAGGTTCAGCGGAGCGAGCCATTGATCGCCGGCGTCGTTCTGAAGATATAGATAGCCGGCGCCCAACGCCGCGGCCACGCACTCTGGAACACCGCCACTGTTGTAATTCGCTCCAATATCGGAAAAATACAAATCCGCGTAAGAGATATCTCGATATCCCGCGCCGTCTCTCAACTGGAAAACGAACTGGCCTGCGTTGCCGGCGCCTAAATGGGGAGTTACGCTCAAGACCGACAAGCCCGTTCCACTCTGTACGATTGCAACGCCTTGGCGTTGAACCGTCACGGTACTATTACGCTGTAGCGCAGCGCCATTCGGGGCGATCGAGAACGCAACCGCGCCATTCCCGTTACCGGAAGTAGCTCCCGTCAAAGTAATCCAGTTTGCCGCCGCCGATGCGTTCCAGGAACAGTTCGCGCCGGCCCCCACCGTAATGATTCCCGTGCCTCCCAGAGGATCGAAAACCGTCTGAGAGGCCTGTAGAGTGGCGCAAGGCTGGTCGTACCGCACCGTCATCGATAAGCCGCCCGCATCGGCGCTGTTGACCGCCAAGGTAAGCAATGAGTAAGGATCGGACCAGGCGCGCCCGGCAGTCAGAGTAGAGTTTAGAAAGTTATTTGGAACGGAGGAAGGATTGAAATCCAGCAGATACGTATGTAAAGGGTCGAGCGCCGGATCTTCGTAATGTATAAGAGCGCCGTTGTACACATCCGTTATATTCAACGGCTGCCACAAAGAAAAACTGCTGTCCACGTCGCCGATCGGCTGCCGGTATTCCACCCACAACCAGGCCCCGCTCACGGCATCGCGCAAAATCCGCAGCGCCCGCGGGCCGCTCGAGGATTCAAACGGCACGAGGTCAAAAGTCCCGCTCGACTCTACTTCCTGGTATCCTCCATCCGTCAGCCAATGCAAGACCAGGGCCTTATGCTCGGCCGAGTATTGGCCCCCAATGGGCTGATTGTTATTCGACGATCCCGCGGCGCCCATCACCGAGAACGGATCGCCGTATTCGGCCGTTACTCCGGGATTATCTAACGCGCCCAACGGAACGGAGCCGTAATCGTCCGAACTGGCGTGATTGAGACCGAGATTGTGCCCCAACTCGTGCGCAACAACGGGGAGCTCGAGCGTGGTTCCGACATAGGAAAAAATGGGGAGCCATGAAAGCGACGCCGGGAGGCTTCCTTTGCTCGGCGACGTAATCGCCTCGCACCCGATGTCGCCGAGTCCCCCAAAGGAACAACTCTGTACTGGAAATACCATCGCAATGCGGTTGAATTGCGTAAAGTCGGCAAGCGGGTCCGCCTTGGCAATCGCTTCCGCGGCCATTTCCGAGGACTGATCGCAGGTGTAGCTTTGACTGAGAGCAAAAGGACCGAATACTTGGCCCGTAGCCGAGGTAAGCCCGTAAGAAGTCTCCTGCCAAAATCGATTCAATGAATCCGTGCCCAAAGACCCGGAACCGGAACCGAAAAATTCCTGCTGGAAATACGAGCTGGTAAACCCTGCCGGGAACGCCGGATTCCCAGGAGTGGTCAGCATCAGCACCGCGATATTCTGCGCCCCCGTAGTCTTGCACGGCTGCGGTGGCGCATTTGCCGCCGCCACGGTGAGACTTGCCACTGCGATCCGATTCAAGCTTTTTATGCCCCGAACGGCGATCGTGGACCCCGGAAGCTTCGGATGTTGCCCCGCGAAGAACAACTCGAACTTCCCCTCGCTCGTATGAATAAACCAGTGCGTGCGGCTGCGATGGTGCGCGAAGTCGTCCTCGACTCTCTCTTCGGCCGTGCCCTGCCAGGCGCCCTGAGATTCGATCGGCGCGTTCGGCGCGAGGCGTCTCAATTGCGCCGCGACGTCGCCCGGCAGCGTCATCGTAAGTGCGCCGGCCGGATCTACGGCGATCAACTCCGCCATCAGGGAGGCGCGCGCAGTCAACAACGCGCTCGCCTCGGCGGGATTCTGGGACTGCGCCGCTTCCCGGTTTAGGGCGGCAATCTGGTTCGACAATCCTTCCTGCAAACCGAGTTCCTGCGCCGCGCCGCAAGGACCTAAAAACAAAATAGAGAACACGGTCCATTTCCGCATCGGTGGTCATCAATTGTACACTCGTTTACCATGAAAGTTCCCACGCATGAAGTTATTACGCTCTCTTCTCCTGGCCGCCGCGGTATCGTTCGTCGCCGCGGCGCAGAATTCGCTTCCCTCCACAACCGCCATCTCCAACGAGATCGCCGCCATTGAAGCCGATCTTTCCGCCATCACCGGCCTGAATTTCCGCAAAGACGTGCCCTACGCGCTCATCGACAAGACCCAATTGCGCAAATTCCTCGACGACCGCATGAAGGATTCGGTCAAACCCGAAGAAATCCATGCCGAAGAAACCACCCTGAAAATGTTCGGTTTCCTGCCGCCCGATTACGATCTCAAAAAAGCTACGGTGGAGCTGCTCACCGAGCAGGCCGCCGCTTTCTACGACTATCACAAGAAGAAGCTATTCATCCTCGAAAATAGCGACAGCACGCCCGATATGCACACCGAAGAGGAGAAAATGGCGCTCGCGCACGAGCTCTCCCACGCCCTTGCCGACCAGCACTTCCACCTCGCCAAATATATCCGCGAGGGCGAGCATAGCGACGACGGCTCTTCCGCCCGCCTGGCCGTCATGGAAGGCCAGGCATCCTGGCTCATGACCGCTTATCTCTCCAAAGCGTCCACCGGCCAGGCCGCCGTTCCGCCCGGCGTTCTCGAGCTGATGACGCACGCCGTCGAAAGCAACGCCTCGCAATACCCCGTCTATTCCAAGGCGCCGCTATACTTGCGCCAATCGCTCGTCTTTCCCTACACCACCGGCATGCTGTTTCAAAACACCGTTTACGAGAAACTCGGCCAACAGGGCTTTGCCGAAGTGTTCGAGCGCCCGCCCGCCAGCACCCAGCAGATCATCCATCCCGGAGAAGTATCTGGATCGCATCGCGCCCACCGTTCCGCCGCTCCCGCTCATCCCGCAGCCGAAGCATTACCGCAAAGTCGGCGACGGCACGCTCGGGGAGTTCGATTTCCGCGTCATGCTGGAGCAATATGCCGGCAAGGACGAAGCCGGCGCGCTCGCGCCCCACGCCACCGGCGGCATGTACGAGCTGGTCGAAGCGAAGAAAGACCGGCATCCCGTTCTCGCCTTCGCCATCGATTGGGACACTCCGGACGCCGCCCTGAAATTCCTCGCCGATTACCGCAAGGTGCTCACCGGCAAATCGAAAAAGTGCGAGTTCGACCCGGACTCCGGCAACTCCCTCTCAGGCACGAACGACCACGGCCGCTTCGAAGTACGCGCCGCTGGCAGCCGCTTCGAAAGTTTGGAAGGATTGCCGCCTCAGGTACACTAAAAGCAACGAGGATCTTCAATGCGCCTGCCTATCATTCTCGCCGCCGTAGCCGCCGCAAGCGGCGCTCTCCTGTTCGCCGACAGCTCCGCGAACGCGAATTTTACGCCCTACCCGGCGCCCGATTTTACGGTCAACCTGCCGGACGGCAAAACGCTCCATTTAAGCAGCCTGCGCGGCAAAGTGGTGGTCTGCGAGTTTTTGTACACGACCTGCCCGCACTGCCAGCACGCCTCGCAGGTATTCACCGGCCTCTATAAGGAGTTCGGCGCCCGCGGATTCCAGCCCGTCGGTATCGCCTTCAACGAGGATCTCTTCGCCAAGGGCGCCAGCCCCGCCGGCGCGGTCACGGATTTCGTCCAGAAATTCAACGTCGCCTACCCCGTGGGATGGAGCGACCGCGAGAAGGTCATCGACTTTCTCGGAATCACTCCCTTCGAACGTTTCGTCGTTCCGCAAATCGTCTGGATCGACCGCAAGGGCATGATCCGCGCCAAGACCCTGCCCGGAGGCGAAGATCAGCAGCATTATCAAGACGCCTACTGGCGCGAGATGATCGAGACCCTCACCAGAGAGCCCGCCGGCAGTGCCCGCTCCGCCCAACGCCCCGTCCACACAGCCCGCAAATAGCGCCCCCAATTTCGTCCTGAGCGCTGCGCCCACGGCCGCCGCCGCTCCTCCCCACACACCCCGAAAGTGGCCCTGGCACGGTGCCCGCCCGCGCTGCCCCAGGGACGGCCCTTCCCTGCCCTGCACCGCAAATCCTCCACGGGAGCGCCCAAAATCCAGCGCCGCAATTGCCCCTCATCGACGCGGGGTGCGCACCGCCATTCAGCGCCGCAATCACGCCCCCACCATCCCGGGGAGCGCGCCGCCAACCCGGCGCCGCCGACTCGGATATGGCGCGCTGCTCGCCGCCGGAAAGACGATTCCGGCGGCGCCGCACATATTAACCGCTCACGCGCGCGGCGGGCCGCCCACCGGCCCGTCGTTCTCCCGGACGCCGCGCGTCCGGATGCCCGTTTTGCGCCGCCGCGTTCTCGATCTCCGAATTCATCTCGCCGCCGATCAGAATCGCGGCGCCCGTGAAGTAGAACCACAGCAGCAAAATCGCCGCCGCCGCCATGGCGCCATAAACCTGATCGTACTTGGCCGCGGCATAGCCGACGTAGGCCCGAAACAGCGCCGTCGCAAGGCCCCACAGCGCGACCCCCGCGACCGTGCCCGGCGTGGTCCATTGCAACGGCGTGCCGTGCAGATCCGGGGCGAAGCGGTAAAACAACGCGAAGGCCGCCATCAGGAGCGCCGCGGCGATCAGCCAGTATACAATTCGCCCCATGAGTCCCGCCGACGGCCCATAAAACAGCGCCACCAGCGCCGCAAATCCCAAGGCCGCCAGCGCGGTCGTCAGGCCGGCCGCGATCAACGTGATTTTCCACCACGGCCGCTCTTCCACGACTTCGTAGGCGTCGTTCAATCCCGCCATCACGGCCCAAGTGCCGTTAAAGGCCGCCCACAACGATCCCAAGGCCGAAAACCAGACCGTGCGCCGGGCCGCGCCGCGGCGGATTTCATCCATCACGCCGACGACCATCCCCGACGCGCGCGCGGGCAGAATTGCCTGCAGCGAGGACCGCAACGTGGCGAGCAGGTCCGAGCCCGTATGCGACATCCTCGCCAGCAGCGCCGCCGCCAGCAGCAGACAAGGGAAGAGCGCGATGAAATGGTAGAAGGCCAGCCGCGCGGCCTGTCCGAAGACTTCGTCTTCCCATGACTCCCGCCAAGTGCGCCGGATCAGTTCCAGCCACGACAGGCCGCCGAGACTCCACATGCCGCGCATGCTTCCAGTTTCGCCCCGCAGTAGGCAGGCGGGCGCGGCCTGGATGCGGGGGCACTCGGGGCTGCGCGGCGCGAGTCGGTCCGGAGGGCGCTGCGGGCGCGGCCTCTAACGGGGAGCGGGCTTCCAGGTTTTGCCGAAAGCCGGCGGTGGGAAGGGAATCCGCCGCGCGTGAAACGGGATCTCTGAACGAGTCCCTGGAGAGGCAGTTTGGCGCTTATCGGCGCTTGTTCAGCTGGAACTCCGGTTGTTCTTGGCCTCTTACCGCTACGGAGCGGCGGGAGAAGTAATAAGCCGTTGTAAGGGCGGCCACCGCTGGCGATAACAGCGGCAGCACCAGCTTTGCCATTACGAAAATCCTCGAATCGCTCGGAACGAACATCCAGAGGACAAACAGCGCGACCGCCCCTATAATCGCGATTCGCGCGATCTGAAACCACAGCTTGCGGAAGTAGTGCGCGGTGGTCTGACGATCCGGCAAATCCGAATTGCGAACGCCGTAAAAGCGGCCGGTCAGCGCGGACGCCGGTAACATGGCAGCGGGAAACCCGACGGAAAGGCTAACCAAGGCAACCAGCGCCAACATGAGAAAAAACATGGATTCCGGCGTGCGCGCCATGTTTTGCTCGCCTCCTATCACGTTCAGGAGGCATTGAAATCCGGCCGCGGCGGTGGCGGCGAAAATTGCAAGAGCGATTGCCGCGAAGATGAACAGCCACACATAGAATTCGCTGGCGCGAACGGCCCCGGCCAGGTTTTGAAGCTCCGCCTTCTCTTGTTTGCTGTATCCGAAACCCGGCCAATCCGTGCCCCGGTTGTGGACCAGCGTCATATTGAAAGACCAGTAGCGAACCACTAACGCGAGGCAGCGATCCAAGCCAGTACGCGCGCTGACTTGTGCGCCGGAACTTGCAGCCGCGCTCATTGCGGAGTCCCGTTTCCGTGGACTTTCGTCTGTGGTGTCCAGTTCCCGGATAAAACGCCGTTTGGATTCGTATTCGGGTCGTTGGTCTGGAACCACTGGCCCTGCCCGTTCGACCAAGTCTGCGTATAGGCGTTCGAAATCTTGACGGTTCCTCCCGAACCGGTCACGGTCTGTTGATCGAGCGCGTAATCGACCCAATCGGAAGCGATGGTCGAGCGGGCGTTCATTGACGCGTTGGCGTTCCGCATGGAGCTTTCGAATCGCGATTGCCGTGGCTCTTCACCGGTCGATGCCGCGTCCTGCCGAAGTGCGACTATGATCGTTGGATGGTAACCCGGAGAGAATGGATTGGCGGCCTGCCACTCGGTCTCGCAGCGGTAGGAGCGGCACGCGCAAGCGATATCACGGCGGCCGGAAAGGTTACGGCCGGCGATCTTGAAACCTTTGTCATCCACGTGAACGCGCGCGGCAACTGGGTGCTGGCGCGGCTCGGTTCCAGCGCGAGCCTGACCGGCATCGGCGAAGCATCGCATGGCGGAAACGACAGTCTGACGCTCCGTTATCTTCAGCAGTTCGCGGCGCTTCTGAAAAGCCGAAGCATCTTCGATATCGAATGGCTTCGCGAACAGGTGAAGCCGGAGGCGCGGAAAGGTGGCCGGAGCGCCGCCTGCGCACTTAGCGCGCTCGAACAGTGCATGTGGGACATCATCGGCCAAGCCCTGAACCTTCCCGTATATGAGTTATTCGGAGGCGCGCTGAGGACTTCGATCCGCATATATGCCAACATCAACCGCTCCGCGGAATCAAGGATGCCGGCCGGCTTCGCGTCCATGGCGGAGCGGGCCGTCCAGGCGGGCTTCGACGCAGTGAAACTCGCGCCTTGGGACGACATGCCACGCGACTTATCGGATCGGGCTAAGGTTGAAGAGATCACGCAGCTTGGAATCGATCGTGCCACGGCGGCCAGGAAAGCCATTGGCCCGCAACGCGACCTGCTGCTTGACGCGCACAGTAAGTTCGATGTAGAGCGCGGATTGAAGCTGATTCCGAGACTAGCGCCGCTGAAGCTGTTCTGGCTGGAGGAAGTGACCCCGCCGCCCGGACTGCCTGCGATCCGCCGGGCCGAGCGGATGCCCACCGCCGGGGGCGAGAGTCTATACGGCGCGAAGGCATTCTATCCCTACGTGACGGCGCAGTCGGTCGACATACTCATGCCCGACGTGAAGTACAGCGGCGGGATGCTCGAACTCAAGAAAGTGGGAAGTCTGGGTGAAGCGGCGGGACTGAAGGTGGCGCCGCATGGCCCAGCGAGTCCGGTTGGCAACGCGGCGGCCGCTCAGGTCTGTGCCACCATGCCGAACTTCCTGATTCTCGAATTCTCGTACGGCGAAGTGCCGTGGCGCGCGGAGCTGATCGACCCGCCCGAAGATGCCGCGCACGGCCGGCTGATGGTGACCGCCCGGCCGGGACTTGGCATTCGCCTCAACGACAAGACGGCGGCCAAGTACCGGGCGTCATAGTGAGAGAGCTTGTGCCGTGAAATAGGCCCGCACCGCCGCGACATTAAACTCGATGTCCGCGATTGCATCGCGAGCCTCCTCGTGCCGGCCGCTCTGATAAAGGTTCCAAACGCGGACGTAAATGTCCGCGAAGGGCGCCCCGGGCATCGTGCCATCAAACCCCAACCTCATCTCATACATCATTCCTAGCTCTAATGAGAACGCGCATGGCGGGGTTTTGATTCCGAGAGCGGGCGCCTTGCCCGTTCCAAGTTGCATAAATTGACCTATTGCACCGCTCGCTAACGGTCGCGGCTCAGCAAGGGTTTCCGAGCCGCGACCGTGAGGGAGCGGTGTACGTGAACTTCCGCAAGTAAGTACCAGCCGCTGCGATATCAGGCCTGTTCGACCGCCGGACCGCTTGCGCCGCCGTTACGGACGCGAATCATCTCGACGGTGGAAATGGCAATCAGTCCCGTGTCCAGCATCCGCTCAATTTCCGGCAGAAGGCGATCCATGTTCTCAGGAGTCTCAATAATGGTCACGACGATGGGCTGATCGCCGGTTAAGAGGTGGGGGCGGTGAATCTCGGCCGATTCGCCATAGCCTTCAAATCCCCGAAATACCGTGGCGCCGCCGAGGTTCAACTCCCTACATCGCTGGACAATCGCTTCATAAAGCGGCTGGCCGCGGTACCGGTCCCCTTCGCAGAAATGCAGCCGCAGCAATTTACCGGGTCGCGCGGCGAGCAATGTCCGATTCCTCTTCGCCCGGCATGCGATGCACAAAGCGCCGCACTTCAACCTCCGAGATCGCAATTAAGCCGTCCTGCATCATGGGCTGAATCGCCTCAACCAATTCCTCGACTCTCTCCGCCTTCTCCACAACGGAAATCATGATCGGCAGATCGTGCGATAAGTGCAGGAAACCGGCTTTATGGGTGTGCTTTTTGACGCCATAACCCAAAATCCCGCGGTATACCGTCGCGCCCGCGATATCCATCATATTTAGACGCTTCACGATCGCTTCGTAGAGCGGCTCGCCATGAAACTTATCCGACTCCCCGAGATAAATGCGAATCATCTTGGCGGCGCCTTTAATCTCACGATGGGGCTGGATAGGCTCGGGCTGCCGTCCCTTCATGACGGACTTGATCACGGTCGTGTCCTGTACTTCGATCAGCCCATCCGCAACCATGTCATAGAGAGCCGGAAGAACTTCATCGACGCGTTCGGCGGTTTCGACGAATTCGATCCGCATGGGCATATGCTCCATCGCGGCTTCCATATCCGGACTGTGGATCGTCTGGTGCGCCCCGAACCCCGCCAGGGAGCGGGACACAGTCGCGCCGGCCACGCGTTTGTGGCGCAGGAACTGGAAGATCGCGCTCCACAAAGGTTCCGTGTGACGGCGGGTATCTTCATTCACATAAATCGTGACCTTTTTCGCGGCGCCCTTCGGAAGCACGATTTCTCAGGATACCGCAGGCGCCATCGGCTCAACCTACTCATGCGGGATAATCGGATCAGGCGTTGGAGTTCGCCCCTAACCGACCTTCGGGGAAGATGACTCCTACCAGGTTTTGCCGAAAGCCGGCGGTGGGAATGGAATCCGCAACGCGGGAAACGGGCCTGAACGAATCCCAGGAGAGGCATCTCCTCAGAAGCTGTCAATACATCGACAAGCTTCTTCAGGAAGTGGAAGGCATCTTGTCGGCCGCTTCCACGAACGCCGTTTTCCCCAAGTATAAGAACGATCTTTCGCCCGTTCAGGTCAAGATAGCGCGCGATTATCTGGCGCGGATCCGCGCGCAGATGCTGCGGTCCCTCAATGGAATCGGCATCGCTCCGGAGCCGCCTCAGTTCGGCTCGGTGCATTCTATCCGAGTGATCCTGACATTCGCGGCCATCGCTCTCGAAGAATGCTCGCCGAAGAACATGCGCGGCTATGGAGAGCTTGCCGCAGCCGCTATACCGCATCTGACCGGCCTGTTGGAAGAGATCAAGGCCTCGATAGGTCAACTCGACGCCTACTTCCAACAAGGGCTGGGGCAGGATCTGGAGGGCCGGTTGAACAGATTGGACCGTCAAAGGCGGCGATATCGATCTTCTGAAGCGGCTGCAGCGGGTCGTTGAAGAGCGCGGCATGGTTGAGTACCGCTCGTCGCTGGCCCTCATTCTGGAGCGGCTGGAAACGCAAGCGTTCGAAATCGCGATGTTTGGCCGGGTGAGTCCGGCAAATCGTCGTTGCTCAATCATATTGTGAACACGGAGGTCCTGCCGGTCGGCGTGAACCCCGTAACCGCCGTGCCCACGCGCCTGATCTTCGGGTCGGCGCCCCAACTCACGGTTTGGTACGCGATGAAGTCCCCGGAGGTCCTTGGCGTCCAACGGCTCGCCGAATTCGTAACGGAACAAAAGAAGCGGGCAAACGAGAAGCATGTGACCCGGATTGTGGTCGAGCTGCCCTCTTCGCGATTGCGCGACGGCGTGGCCTTGGTTGACACGCCGGGGCTCGGTTCGCTAGCTGCAACCGGCGCGGCCGAGACGCTGGCTTATCTTCCCCGCTGCGATCACGGCGTCGTGTTGATCGACTCCGGATCGACGCTGACGGCCGACGACTTAGGGACGATTCAGAGCCTGTACGAAGCGGGCATTCCTGCCTCCGTGCTCCTCAGCAAAGCGGACCTCCTCGTGCCGGAGGATCGCCAGCGCGCTGTCGAATATACCGAGGCGCAAATTCGCGACCAGCTCGGGTTGACTTTACCGGTTCATCCAGTCAGCGTCATGGCCGGCCACGGAGACATTGCTGGAGACATGGTTCGATGAGCAGATCCAGCCCTTGTACGCGCAGCATCGCGAATTGGCGGCGCTGTCGATCCGCAGAAAGATTGGAGCCTTGCGCGAACGCGTGGAAGCCGCTTTGGAATCGCAGCTCTCTCGTAACCGGAATCCGCGGAGCGACGGCTCCGAGATACGGCAAGCCGAGACGAGGCTGCGGCTCGCGGC
Source organism: Bryobacterales bacterium (assembly GCA_963795935.1). Taxonomy (GTDB): domain Bacteria; phylum Acidobacteriota; class Terriglobia; order Bryobacterales; family Bryobacteraceae; genus JAICMB01. The sequence continues at coordinate 249,863 of CAWCJO010000003.1, forward strand.
CGCGGGCTTCACGAAGGCTCGACAACTCTGCGACGAGCAAACGGATGAGATCCGGTCCATGGCCGATACGGCGTTCGCCCGCGTGGCCGAACGCGCCGTTAGAGGCGTGGCGAACGGATTCGTCCGCGGTTCTGGGAGCGGAGTGGATCTCTTCCCGGTTGGCTGAAATGGCGTCCTCGCCGGCCGCGATTGTGGTGGACACGCTGCGGCAACTCGCCGAAGAGTTGGTCAAAGCGCTCGAAGAGACCGCCGCCGCGGTGAACGGCAGTTTGCCGCAGATACGACCCGAGTTTCTGGAAATCTTGAAAGACATGCCGGCGCTGGACTGGGGAACGATAGGGATCGAATTGCATCCCGGCTTTCTGGGAACCGCTTGGCCCGGATTGGCAAAGCGGCGGAGTGGAAAAGAAGTTGCGGCACACAGCTCGGAGACCGGATATCCGGCGGCTTTCGTTTCTTACGGCAAGATTCTGGACGCTTGGGCGCGCCGTTCACTGGAAACTTTGCGCGGCAGATTCGACGCCTACGCGGACAGTTACAAAGTTCAATTGGCACGGCCGCCGGCGAGCGGCGATGCAAATGGACAGGAGACGCTGCGGCGAGACCTGGAAATACTCCGCGGCGGGAGTCGAATGACCGATTCGCGTCAGTACCGGTTTCCGTATGCGCTTCGATCGATGGACGACATCCCGGCCGATTTTCCGGCATTGCCGGACTTCCAGTGCGGTTTATTTTTGCCTCGGGACGAGCCCGATTGGTTGGGCCGCTCGGCGTATCCTCCGCGGCTTCTTCTCGTTGCTCGAGAACAGCCTTCAAATCCACAGCGATCCGAGCGCATCGAGCCAACTCTGGAGATCGCCGTCGATGAATCCATCGCTATCGAATCCGGCCACGCCTTGTTGCTGGGCTGGCTCCGTTTCCAAGGAAAAGAGAGTGGCCCGACGCTTCAATACAACACTCGCATCAGCCGCCCGGTTCGCGAATTTCTGCGCGAGCTGAAACAAAAATTCCCGGCGCTGGTGCATTTCGATGCGGCGGTTGAAAGCGCTGCATTCGGCGAGCTGCTCGATCTGAAATTCAGGAATGCGCTCGCGAGCGAACTCGACCCGGGTGAAAATGCCCTGGCGCGTTTCTTTCGCGCAGCCCGCAAAGAAACCCGCAAAGGCCGGCTGCTGCGCTGGAAGCGATGGTCTCCGGCGGATCTGGCCGCATTGACGAATCGTAGAATACTCTGGATCACCGACCGCTACCGAGGCTCGTACGAATGTATGGCAGCGTTTCTTACTATGCGCCCCTTCGAGGTATCAGTGGAGTTGAAGCACGCAACGAAAAGGGAGCTTGCGAAATGAGGATCGATTTTCGGGAGGCCGATTCATGGAGGATTCCGCTTCCGGACGAGGAATGCGAGGACGCCGCCAGGGGCTTTCTTGCGGCGGCGAAAGGGTTGGCGGGCTGCGCCGCCGATTCTCAAAGTGGTGACGCGATGCGTTGCCGCGCGTCACGGACCTGATCGAGATCGCTCCGCACGCGATCGGAGTCGTCCTTGTCCGTCGACAGAAGACGGTCCACGGTATCGATCAGTTCGTCAATCCTGGTTTCCGCCTCGTTTTGCAAGTCCAAGAGCGCGGCATTGAGGATTTCCTCCCACTGCGATGCCAGACGCGAAAGGTTCTTCTCGATCATGCGGGGCAGGACGCGGCGGAAATGATTTTCTACGATGCCCCGGAACAGCCACATCGGGAGCAGCGGTGACAGCAACTCCCAATTGCGATCGAAAACGCGGCCGATGCGGATGTCCGGCGCGCGCGGGCACTCCAACGCGATTTCCGTTTCCGTGGTTCGAAGCGGAACGCCGAAGCTGCCTCCGTTCGTTCCGAAAGGCGATCCCGGAAGCTCTGCAGAGATCGGAAAACTTGCTTGGCGGTCTTCTCGACCGGCGCGATAATGTCCGGGCGCAGCGCGGCGGATAATTCGGCCATCTCTTGCGTTAAAGCCACGCGCAGCCATTCCTCAAAAGATTCGAGCAGTTTGCTCAGACCCGTGGCCCAGCGGGGAAACTCCGTCTCCAACGTATCCGTCAAACGCCGCTCCAGCTCGCCTTGATGTCTGTCCAGTTTACTCGCCGCGGCTGCGCGTGTCTGGCCGGCGGCGTGCCGCGTGATCAACCGCAGCTCCAATTTCAAATCGCCGGCGATTCGCCGTTCTCCGGCGGCGTACGCTCTTACGCCCTCGCGCTCGGAAGCATGCGCATTCGCCGCCTGCAGCGCGAGGAAAAGGAAAGCCTCGCATTCCCGCAGCAGCGTGCCGGCTTTCGCCGCCAGAATGCCTGCCCGCTGCCCTTGAAAATCGGCGATGATGCTTCGGAACAGCTTTTCTTCAAGATCGATTTTTAGCCGCTCGTAGCCGGGCCGGACCGAGTACGGAAACAGGCGGGGCGTCCCGGCAAAGTGCTTGCGGAGTGCCTCGCGATAAAATCCAGCGCTTCGCGGCGATCCTTTTCCGGCAGCAGATCGACTTTCGTTACCAGGACAGTCACGGCGGGCGTGTATTCATACGCCGTTTTCAACGATGAGATGTCCTGAGTCGAAAGCGGGGCATCCACGCTTACCGCCACCAGCGCCAGCCCGACATTCGGCAGCCAGTCGAGCGATGCCTTGCTATTGTGGGCCAGCGCGCTCTCCAGCCCCGGCGTATCGATCAATCGCAACCCCCGGAAGCGCTCCAGTTCCGGCAATTGCGCGCTCGACATGATCGACCCGCTTCGCGTTTTCGGGATTCTCGTTTTCGGAAACGTAAAGCCGAACCGAAGACAACGCAATCTCTTCGATGCGGCCGTCGAGATAATGCGCCGCCGCCCGCGCAACCGGACCATATCCAATGCCGGTAACGACCGTTGTAACGGGAATCGCCCCGACCGGGAGCAGGTCGAGGCCCAGAAAATGATCTGAGAAAACTGCTTTTTCCACCCTTGAAGCGTCCCAGCACCGCCACCGCGATCTCGTTGCTCCGCACGAGTTGTTCGCAACTCGCGAGTAAGGGGCGCACCGCCGCGATGCCGTAGCGCGCGCTCACCTCCGCGGCGATCCGCGGCGCCGATTCCAGGCGATCGTTCGCGCCGTTCGAACGCGCCGCCAAGTCGATCCGCATCAGGTTAATTTTCACGCGGCTCCCGGCGCGGTATCGCGGCTCGCTCGCCATGCGGCACATTGTGAGAATCGCGCCGGGAACTCCGGCCGCTGCGTCCAAAATCCTGTCCCGCACTTCCTCGAGATCGATTCCGCCGGCCGGGTTCTCTTCCATCGCGAGGTCGAACAGCCTGCGGGATTCCGCATGCTTCAGAGGTTTCAACTCCAATATTTCCCGCGGATCCCAGAAAAGCCGGTCGAGAGATCCCAAAGTTTCTCTGCTGCGCGCTGAGGCGATAATACCGGCGCCCCGCGTGAAATAAATGCGCTGCAGGAACCGGTAAACGGGAGGGCTCGCTCTCTCGATTCCATCGATGACAATCGTACAGGGATGTTCTTCGAAAGCGCGCCACAGCAGCCCTTTCAGATGTATGCTCGTCTGCGTGCGCAGATCCTGTTCCGCCCACAATTTCCCGCCGAGCGATCCCAGCAAATCGCGCAACTTCGGCGTGAAACTTATATATACGAACGGGCGTTCCGGATTCGCTATTTCGAGACTGGATTCAATCAGTCTGGTCTTGCCCAACCCGCGCGCGCCTGTTATTAACAGCGATCCGCGATTCTCGAATGCGCCGAGAATGCGCTTCCTCTCCGCTTGACGTCCTATCAGCGGGATCGCACGCATGTTCATGGGGCCTCTTGAACCCCGTCTTGTGCCAGTTCGAGCTCGTCCGGATCGATGGATTTCGGCAGCAGGTGGCGAGGGAGAAAATACGCGTTCGCGATGGCGGTCGGCACGATCGCGGTACCGATCACGGTGGCTACCAGATAGGAGTACTGCGCCTGGTTGATAATATGATGCTGCAATCCGAAAAGCGACGAGATCGTGCCGAACGTCAGCCCGGTCGACATCATGAGGGAATAGTAAAGGCCCTCGTGGCCCAGGTAGTTGAAGTAGCGAACGGTGGGGACCAGCGGGCCGAGCTTTGTCGTGAGCTTCGTCGCGAGCAGCACTAAGAAGGCCAGCGGCGCGGCAACCAGAGCGGGCACGGAAACCAGCGATCCGGCGCGAATGAAGTAGAAGGGCGTCAACAGACCGAACGTCAAGGTTCGGAGCCGCCGGATCAGCTCATGGTCCTTGCCGACTGTGCCCGCGAGCGTCATCCCGATGATATATGCCGGCAACACCGCTTCGCTGCCGGCCCAAGCCGCCAAGCCGCCCAGCCCGAATAACAACAGCAGAATGTATTTGGCTTCCAACTCGGAAACCCTTCCTCCAAAACGGCGGAAGAACCAGGGAGTCAAGAACGGCAGAATGAGAAATACGCAAACGGCAACGGCGATGAATATCACAGTGCGCATCGTAAACGGCGCGAAGATCAAGCCGAGCGCGATGACCGTTCCCAAATCGTTTATGAAACAGGCCGCCAGGATGCCTTTCCCAAACTCCGTCTGATTGAAGCCCAGCTCCAGCATCACGGCATAGACCACCGCGACCGATGTCGTCGATAGCGCCACGCCCGCCAGCCAACTCGGCATGACGGCCCAACCAAGCACAAAATGAGCGACCGCCGCGGCTCCCAGGAACGGACCGAAGAATCCGACGAGACCGACCGCCCCCGCTTCCTTCCATTTGCGCCGGAAGACGCTCGGGTCTAACTCGGCCCCGGCCAGAAATGTGAGCACAATCGCGCCCGTGCCGGCGAGAAAGGTTATCCAGGGCGCCTTCATTCCCAAGGCCTCGCTGCCCACCAGAGCGCCGATCAGGAGTTGCGCAACCGTCCCGACTACAATTTCGGAAAGCGCCGTGGAGATACGAAACCAAATGGAGAGAAGCGTGGCCACCAAAGCCAGACCCACCCACAGCGCTGCGAGAGACCACACCTGTTCCATGAATGCAACCTCCAAGCCAAGTTGTCGTGGAATCTGCGGATAGGTTTCAGCGCGGCTCCCGGCAGAAAATCCACTGTAGGAGTCATTGGCCGCCCGAGGCGGCGTAGAGCGAACTCCACCGCTGGCTTCAGCATACGCAATCGTGCGCAGGGGCCGCAACTGCGCCCCGCTGCAAGCCCGGCATACTCAATCACGGAAATCTGTTAAGAATAAAGCGATAGGCCACAAGAGTTTAGGCCCAATCCGCGGCGCGCCGCCTCACAACCCGCGATGCCACAGGCTATTCTTTGCACAGGAGTCCGTTGCTCTTTCGTCAGAGAGGCGGATCGTTAAAGCGTGGGAGCATCCCGGGCAACCCCGCGAAAATCTGCGAGTGACGAACGGCCACCATTCCGTGATGTGGGTTCCGCGCCGTAGCGGGTGAACAACACGGCTTGAGAGGCCTCCTCGAAATTCCGCGTCTCGTCGATTCGGTTCGCCCTGACAGCATGGAGCTTTCGCCCTTAATCGCGAGTCATCGGTCCGCATCTTAGGGACAACTGCGTTCACGCGTTCCAACCGCGGAGTTGCGCCCGCGCATCGCTGACCCACCTTCTCGGGCCGGCTTTATTTTTGCCCCAGCGCAGAGCGGTACATGCCCGCCATCGCCTGGTGGAACGAATCGAGGCAGGCCTTCTTCATGTAAAGCATGTGCCCGGCATCGCAGTAATAAATGGACACGTGCCGGCGAAGCGTGGGGTCGAGTTCCAGGTGATCCGCCGTGTACTCCGCCGCGAAGAAAGGCGTCGCCATGTCGAAATACCCGGCCCCGATGAGAACGCGCATCGCGGGGTTCTGAGTAAGCGCCTGGCGCATCCCTTCCGCGACGTTCAAGTATTGATTCTGAGAGCGGCCGTAGCTCCACGGCTGCACCTTGCCCGTGAGAATTTCGTATGGCAGATCGCTCGAGTAGTTCAACTGCGCGCGCACATAGTTGTTGAACATCGCGGTGTAGACGCCCAGCACGGCGGAGTAGCTGGGATCGTACTCGGCGCGCTCGCCGGCGGCGTCCAGGTCGATGCCCTCCAAGCGCCCGTCGTAACGGCCCACCGTGCGCCGCTGGTCGCGCAGCAGCTCCTTCGAAAAACGGCTCATGGAAACCCGCAGGTTCGATTCTTCAATGAAGCGCTCCGACAGCCCCGTCAAGCGCGCCAGTTGTTGCGCCACCGCGGTACGCTCTTGCGGCGTCAGACTGGTTCCTTTCATCAACGCGACCGTATATTCGTTGCCGGCGAAGCGCCGCGATTCATCGATCGCTTTCTGAAGATCGCCCGCCAGGTCGACCGGCAGCTTCTTGTGATACCAGGCGGTCGCCGTGTACGTCGGCAGGAACATAATGTAGGGCAGATCGTTCCCCACCGCGAAATTGATGGTCTCGAAGTTGAGGACGGAGGAGAGCAGCGTGATGCCGTTCAGATAGATGCCTTGCTGCAGCAGCAACTGCGACAACCCGGCCGCGCGCGTGGTGCCGTAGCTTTCCCCCGCGAGGAATTTCGGCGACGCCCAGCGCTCGTTGCGCGTCGTGTACAGGCGGATGAAATCGGCAACCGATTGCAGATCCCCCTCGACGCTGTGAAACTGCGCCGGATTCTCGCCCGGAGCATGGCGGCTGAAACCCGTGGTCACCGGATCGATGAAAACCATGTCGCTAATTGCCAGCAGCGTGGACTCGTTATCGACCAGAGAATACGGCGGCGCCGGCTGCTGCCCCTCCGCGTTCGCCATCGAGACGCGCTTCGGCCCCAGCGCGCCCAGGTGCAGCCAGACGGAGGAGGAGCCAGGCCCGCCGTTGAAGCAGAACGTCAGCGGCCACTTCGATCTATCGCCGGCGTCCTTGCGCGTGTACGCAACATAAAAGATGCTTGCCAGCGGCCGCTCGTCCTCGCGCCTCAGAACCAGGGTCCCGGCGGTGGCCGTGTAGGGGATAGCGCGACCGTTGATCGTGATCGAATGCTCCGTGGTGGCGGTGCGCTCGACCGCCGGTGGGGCGGGGAACTGCTGCGTGGAAGCTGCCGCGGCGGCCGCCGAAGGAGCCGGCGTGGTGGTAATGGAAGTGGGTTGCGATGCGGCGCCGCGGCCGCCTCGCCTGCCCTGTTCGGGTCCCGGCACGGGTGTTCCAGGCGCGGCTGGCGGTTGCTCCGATTCCGGCTGCGCTGCCGCGGGCGGCACGGCAACGGGCGGAGCCGCGGACTGCTGCGGACGCCGTTGCTCTTGAGCTTCCGATTGCGTTAGGGCTAAGGATGCGAATAGCGCGAGCGCAAAGACGCGATACAAAACGAATCCCCCTCCGTTTACTGTATCGTGTCAGGCCCCGAATCCGTGGCCCGGCGCCTTGGCCGGCTACCGCAGTTGTGGGCGAAAGTGGCTCCGCACTAACTCCGCGGCCACTGTCTCCCCGAGTTGACGTCCCACTTCCAACGAATGATGGAAGTGAAAGCCGGCATAGATGCGGCCCAGAAGACTTCGTCTATCAAATCGCGCGTATCTGCGAACGTGTGTTGGTGGACGCCGTCCGAAAATGCCTTGCTGTCCACCAGGACCTGGACGTGCGTACTGCCGAAGAAGTTGGCGATCAGCGGCGCCACGGCTCCCGTGATGCAGCCGTGCGCCGCCGGATATTCGGGATGCGCAGGCGTCGCGGCCAAAGTTAGCCAAGCCGGATCGGCCGTCAAATCGGAATTGCCGCCCCCGGCCGCGATGGCGGTGACGGGCCGCCAGAAGCCGTACTTGTACTTGGCATTGAAGCATCCAATGGCCGCGTCGGCATATCCGGTCCAAACCATTGCCATCAGCCTTGCCGAATCGACTGTGCCGAGATTGTAATTGTCCACCAGATAGTTGAGCATGCGTGCGTACTGCTGGCCGGTGTGTTCGGTCCAAAAGACCCCAATCCCGGTTTCGGGGGCCGAACGAACGCTGCTGGTAGCGCCGCCATACAGTCGAGTCATGCTGTAGCCGCGTTCCCAGGTCTCGCTGCTGAGACTTGGTGGGCCGTCGGGCAGGAAATCGCTCGCGGCTCTCATCGTGAAAGGCCGCATTTGGCCCAACCACGGCGTGACTGGCGCAGCAAAAGCTGGGGGCGTGGGGATCCACGCGCCGGGGCCCGATCCCGGCACGTAAGCGACGTTCGCTTCCAAACCATCGTCGGTGCGGGCATTGATCAGGGCCATAGCCGCCGACTCACCCACCGCGGCGCCCTCGTCCTTGTTTCCCCCATCCGCGGTAATTGCCGCTAAAGATGCGGATAGCTGACTTTCCAAAGCGGCCTGTTGGGAGGGGAAATAATACGCCAGAACGCGGTGGGCGCCGCCGCCGCGGCGTCAACGGAGGCGTCCCGCGGTCCTACACCCTGATAATAAAAGGGCCGGTACTGACCGGTAATCGCGTTCACCGCGTCATACACCGCAAGGCTCGAGTAGCTGAACCAGACCGCCGAGGCTCCCGGCGATTTTCCGCCGTTCGCGGCAATCGTGGTGGAAGCCATCGTGGTCCAGTCCGATGCCACGTTTCCCGCCTGGAGTCCCGCTCCCACTACAGACAACACGATGGAACACCGCAGTGCTCTCCCGATCGCCCATTCAACCGCCGGTGCGTTTTCATTTTTTTTCTGCCTTCCGGCCTACACGCGAGAAAACGGGCTGGAAACCGTAAACGCCGGGGAAGTTTTTTCGCGATATCATAGGCGATTATTCACGTAAACCCTCAAGTTTCTGAGACCACTGAGCTTCTCTTAGCTTGGGCAAGCGGAGCTTGCGACCACACTCGGACTCGATTGGAAAAACGATGCTGTCCGAGAGGCTGAGTCCAAACTATTGACTCTCGAGATGGCTAAAATTGAAGGGGATGCTGGAAAGAAGATCGCTGAATCCAAAACGGAATTAGAGAGAGAACAGCAGAAAACAGCCGCTGCACAAGCTGCCTATAAAAAGGCCCAACTCGAACTGGACAGGTATCTTGCAACGCGGATATTCCAACGCGAACCTCGGTGGGAATTTCTGGAACCGTTGAAGACAAGATCTCCAGCTAAGGCCGAGGTTATATGCAAAAAAGATGACGGCGAAGCATGGTTTTTCGCGGCGAGAATAGTACAAGCGCTCAAATCCATGCATTGGGATGTCTCCGGGCCTGTTGAGACGGACGAAAGGTTGTCTGGGGGAGCCCCGCTGGTTGGGGCATTCGTTATTTTCAAAACACCACCAGATATGCTGGGTAAAGGCGCCGCCGCGATCTTCCCGAAGTCCCGTCTTGTGAGCGCCATATTAATCGTTGAAGATGAGTTGTACACCTTCTCTCATCACACAAGGCGCACCCTTCACCCCCGCGGCGTCTACGGTTCTCGCGGCGGCGGCGCGGCCGGTTTGCGCGCATCCAAAAACTGCTCCAAGCCGTCGATGCGTTGGATATCTTCGGGGGTCTTGGCCCATTTTCTGGCCTTATCCAGATTCGCGCGAGCCTGTTCAAGATCGCCCATTTGCGCGTCCGCGTAAGCTAACGCGCTGAACAGCGCGCCCGCCTGCTCGTCCTTCACTGTCTTGATCCGGGCAAGCTCGCCCAGCGCCTTGTTCCATTGCCGCGCCGTCAGAAACGTCAGCCCAAGCTGCAACCGCGCCTCGCTGTATTCGGGCTTCAGCTCCACCGCGCGTTCTAGGGCCGCGATGGCTCTCGAGATTGCCGCCCGGGCGCCGCTCCAGCATGGCGTAATCGAAGCACATCCGCGCGTCCTTGCCGTCCGCCGCCAGCGCCTTCCCGAAATGATTCCGGGCTTGCGGCACATCGCGCTCCTGCCAGGCCAGGTAACCGAGCGACTCCTGCACTTCGGGGCGATCCGGATTTTCCTTCGCCAACCGCCCATACTCCTGCGTCGCCTCCTCCGTCCTATGAGTGGCCGCAAGCAGATCGGCAAGCGTCAAATCGACGTCGAAGCTTGATGGCGCGCTCGCCTCGGCATCCTCCTCCGATTTCCGCAGGGAAACGTTAAACACCGCTCCCATCAGACGATTCCTGCGCAGGTACGATCGCAGGTCCATCCCCACATCCTCGATCGACCGGCCGTAAACCGTCTCAAAGGCCTGCGCCGCCGCCTTGCCGCTCGAAATCGCAAAAACGAACCTCCCGAAGTTGGGGTGGTATTCCGGCGCCAAATACAGCATATGCGCCAACGCCCAGCTCTCCGCATAAAACATCCCCGCTTTGCTCTTCTCGTTGTACAGCGGCGAATCCCGGCCCACGGAAGTGAGGGTTGCGAGATCGATCCACTTCGCCGTCAGCAGGGTTTGCACGCGCCCCGGTATCAGATCGCCGATCATGGCTTTCTTTCCCAGCGGCTTGAGGGTGGAGTACAACTCCGCCCATCCCTCGTTTAACCACACCGGCAGTTTCAGCCCCGCGTTTTCGATGATCAGGTGCGTGTATTCGTGAATTGCGATCTTGTAATGCTCGGGCGCGATGTCCTCCATGACGATGTAGTCCCGCATCCGTGTCTTCGTATAATAGGCGAACGCGGCCTCGTTATAACGATACGGCTTATACTGTTTTTCCGAGCGAAACGCAACGATCCGCACGGGGGTGTCCGGAGCTCCCCGCAGAGTCAGCGCCTGCAGAAAAAAACTTCTGACCTCTTCGAAGTAGAGCGCCGCTTCGCGCCCTTTTTTCTCACCCGCCGTGGTTAAAAGCTCGAAATGCGGCGTTGTAAGACGTACCCACTCCTCGGCGGCGCGCAGTGGAGCGATGCACGAAAAGAGCAATGCAATCGTGAAATGGCGCTTCATGTGGTTCACCGAGCATATATCATTCCGCCCAGCGCCGCCCGAATGGCATCTTGCGCTTGCTTCATTTCGCCCTCACTCCGGTATGCATGACGCGGCCAGAAGAACCCCTTCAAGCCGTCTTTTTTCCGCCGCGGCACGATGTGGATGTGCAGGTGTGGCACGCTTTGGCTGACGCGGTTGTTCAGCGCCACGAACGATCCTTCCGCCTCCATCGCCGCTTCAACCGCGCGCGCCAGCAATTGCGCATTGCGGAACAAGGGGCCGGTGGCGTCCTCCGGCAAGTCGGCCAGAGTGTCGTAGTGCTCGCGCGGGATGAGCAGGCAATGGCCTGGAAACAGCGGGCGGTTATCTAAGAATGCCAGCGAGATTTCGTCCTCGAAGACAACCCGCGCCTCCGTCCGGCCCGCGATAATGTCACAGAATGCGCAGCTCACCGTGGCGCCCTTGGCCCGCCGCGAAGCGCTTCGCTCCCCGAGACCGTCTCGCCGCTCTCGAGAACTTCGTTGCCGCGCCGCAGCTCGTTGCGCATCGCCGCATCGAACGGCAGCGACCACTGCTCGTACGCCGACATGCGGTCCGATCGCATGCACGCTTGCGGGAAGCGGCACAATGTCCTCGGCCAACTCCATGGCCGCCTTCAAGCGCTTTGCCGCGCGCCGTCAAACGGTTCGCCAGCCCCATTTCGAGCGCCTCCCGCCCGTAACCCCTCGTCCGGTGAGGATCAGGTCGAGCGCGCGGCCGTGTCCGATGAGCCGCGGCAGACGCACCGTGCCGAGGTCCACCAGCGGCACTCCGAATCTGCGGCAATACACGCCGAACACGGCGTCTTCCGCGGCGACGCGCAGATCGCACCAGATCGCCAGTTCCAGCCCTCCCGCTACCGCATGACCTTCCACCGCCGCGATCACCGGCTTGGTCAGCAGCATCCTGGTCGGACCCATCGGCCCGTCGCCATCTTCCCGCAACGCCGCGCCGCGCCCCTCCGCGACCGATTTCAAATCGTAGCCCGCGCAGAAAGTCCCGCCACTGCCGGTCAGAATCGCTACCGCGAGTGTTTCATCGGCATCGAAGGCCCGGAACGCGTCCGCCAGCGCCGTTGCGGTTGCCGCATCGACCGCGTTGCGCGCCTCCGGCCGGTCGATCGTCACCACCAGAACGCTGCCGCGCCGCTCCGTCTTTACCATCAAGCCTCGCGCACGCGGGCGGCCTGTGCCGTTGCCACCGGCGCGGCGCCCCCGTGAGCGTCGCCCACCCCACGCGCGATAGGTTCCAGAAAATCAAATAGCCGGCAATCGCAGCCCCCACCAGCATCGCGACGCCGGCCACCCACTCGCCGAAGACGATTTTGCCGATTCCGAACAGCGCGCCATACACCAGCACGCATCCCATAATCCAATTGAACAGGTTGCTGCGGACATCGCGCACTTCGGGAAGCTCCCGGGCGAGACTCGCGATCGGACGCCAGCCATAGATCGTCGGATGCACGCGCCTGTAGAACGCCACTAGCGTATCCCTGGATTCCGGCGCGGTAACGAAAGTCGCAATCAGCCACGCGATGGTGGTCAGCAGGCCGGTAATGAGCGCCGTCTTGGCGTAAACGACGGAGCTGTTTCCGGTGAACGCAATGCGGCTGAGCGCCAGCGTGCTGACCGCGGCCACCGCCATCGCGGAAATCTCGCTCCAGGCGTTGATGCGCCACCAATACCACCGCAAAATGTAGACGGCGCCGGTCCCGAAGCCGATGTTCAACACAATCTGCCAACCCTGGCTGATGGAGGACAGCCGCGTCGCCGTATATCCGCTTCCGAGCACCAGCAGCACTGTTACCAGCTTGCCGATGCGCACATAGTGCCGCTCGCTCGCGCCTCTCACGATGAAGCGCTTATAGAGGTCGTTCACCAAGTACGAGCTGCCCCAGTTCAACTGCGTTCCCACGGTCGACATGAAGGCCGCCAGAAACGCCGCCACCATCAACCCCCGGCACGCCGGGGGCAGATAATCGCGCAGCACCATCACGTAACCCTGCTGCGGATTATTGGCGAAATCGGCGCTGGGATGAATCCCTCCGTGCGGCGAGTAGACCACGATCGCCACTAGCGCCGTAACGATCCAGGGCCACGGCCGCAGCGCGTAATGGGCGATGTTGAACCATAACGTTGCGCCTAGCGAGTTCTTCTCGTCTTTGGCGCTGAACATGCGCTGCGCCACGTATCCGCCGCCGCCCGGTTCGGCGCCGGGATACCATGCCAGCCACCACTGCATGCCCAGATAAACGATAAACGTCAACACCGGCAGCGTCCACAGCGCGTCCGTAGTCAATCCCAGATGAAAGTCGGGCAGGAACGTCAGCGGATTCGAAATCGGGGCGCCGCTCTGCCGCGCGGCGTTCTCGACTATCAGCAAATGCGCCTTCAGCGCGGCCATCCCTCCGATCTTCGCCACCGCGACCCACGCCAGCACCACGATCATCGCCATCTTCAGCACGAACTGGAACAGGTCCGTGACCAGCACGCCCCACAGGCCTCCGATGAACGTGTAGATGCCCGTAAACGGGATAATCACCAGGACGCAAATGAGAAGCGCCGTAAGGCTCGGATCGGGCAGCGCGTAATGCAAGCCCAGCACATCGACCACGCGCCCTTTGGCGATCGCCGCTCCCAGCAGCACTTGGATAATATTGACCATCGCCTGCGTCACCCAGCCCAAGATGAAGCAGTTCATCAACAGCCCCAGATAAATCGACTTGAAGCCGCGCAGAAACGCCGCCGGCTTGCCGCCATAGCGAAGCTCCACGAACTCGACGTCCGTCAGGATCTCGGCGCGCCGCCAGTAGCGCGCGAAAAAAAACACCGTCAGCATCCCTCCGACACAGGAGCCCCACCAGATCCAGTTGCCCGAGATGCCGTTCGACGCCACCACGCCGCAGACCAGCAGCGGCGTATCGGCCGCGAACGTCGTCGCGACCATCGACGTTCCCGCCAGCCACCATGAAACGTTGCGCCCCGATATGAAGAATTCTTCGGTGTTCCCGCCGGAGCGCCGCCGGTAATAGATGCTGATGCCCAGGTTAATCAGGAGATACGCGACGATTACAAACCAGTCGATCGAAGTGAGGGGCATGCGGCCTTGGCGCCAGTATACCTCAGCGCTTTCCGCCTCAATGCGCGGGTCTTTTTGCCGTCGCGAACTCCGTCTCGGCGCTCGCGAGATCGTCCTTCATACCGGCGATGACCCGCTCCGGCATGTGGCCAATGCGCGCGGCCTCGACCGCGCGATTGAGAAGCGCCCCCGCCGTCGCGTACTTTCGCTCCGCCGCCGCGCACAAGCTCATTTGACTGTAGGCAAAGGCAATGCGTGGATCGCCGAGGGCCGCGTAGGTCTTCAGTACCTTGCGCAGCAGCGGCTCGGCGCGCTCCAGTCGGCCTTCCGCCCGATACAGCGTCGCCGTAGCCAGAAGCGTGTCGGCCAGCGCCGCTTCATCGGCGTAAGCGCGCTCCAGCGCTGCGGCTTGTTTCAAGCAGGATTCCGATTCCGCCCAGCGGGCCTCCAGCATGTACGTCCGGCCGAGCGCGGTAAGGGCGCTGGCAAGCAGGGCTGGAGCTGCCGACGGCCTCTCCTTTTCCGCGGCGATCAGAGGCCGCAGCATTTCCTCCGCGCCCGCCAAGTCCCCGCGCAACATGCGGATCTCGCCGATATGCCGCCGGCAGAGAAGACGGCCTTGCGCGCCCAGCAGGTCGCTGCCGTATTTCGAAAACGCCGTTCGCATAGCTTCTTCGGCCGCGTCGAAACGAAGTTGCGAAACATAAACTTCGCCCAAACCGTTCCAAATGGCGCCGAGCAGGCTGCCCGCATTCCCTTCCCGCTCCGCCGCGGCCCTCGCCTCCTTGAAAAGAGTTTCCGCCGCGGACAAATCGCCTTCCGCCAAACGCAGCGAGGCCAGCCCGAACGCTCCTTGCGTTTTCCAGATGTCGCCATCCGGCAGTTTGCGAGCAGCCTCATACATGGCCGGCAACGCAGCCCGCGCATCCGCCAAGCGGCCCTGCTTTAAAGCGCTCATGCCGTCGACATACTTCCGTTGCCAATCCGACAATTGCGCGCCGCTGTCGCCGTATCCAATCAGCGCGAGCGCCGAAACACTTCGAGCCAGCAGTCCAAAGGGCATTGCGGGTTCCTTTCGTTGCCTGTGCGGCTACGTTCTTTTACTGGGCGCGCGCGCCAAAGTTACAACCGGACACCCCTTCAGACGAGCATCGCTTCCGCGCGTTAGTAAGAATCTGTGCGTTAACCTGAGGACAATGACGGCGCGGTTGCCGCTCCTGCTGTTCCTCGTATTACCCGCTTTCGCTCAGACACCCTGCGACAACACCAAGGCCTGGTCACCGTGCGAATTCGTTTTTGATTTGAGCGCCGCCGATGCCTCCTTGCGCCACGATCCCTACGTTGACGTGGAGTTCGAGGCGGAGATTCGTTCACCGCGCTTCCGGACTTTTTTGATGCCGGCGTTCTGGGATGGCGCCAATAAGCTCGTCCTGCGCTTCACGCCCACTGAGCCGGGTCAATGGACCTACAAATTCACCAGCAACGTGAAGAGTCTCGACGGCAAGCAGGGAACCTTCAACGCCACCGATTCCGATTCGCCCGGCTACGTCCAGCCCGCCAACGTTCATCACTGGTGGACGGAGAACAAGCAGCCTCACCTGTGGATGGGCACAATCGCGGACCGCCTCGGATTCATGTCCCCCGATGAGGTCTCGCGGCTGCTGGCCGTTATCGCCGCCGAGAAATACAATCACGCGCGCGTGTCGATTCTCGGCGATCCCGCCGACCGCGCTCGCGTCATGGAAGGCTCGCGGCCGAATCCGCAATACTTCGACGAGCTCGACCGCCGCATTCTGGCGCTGAACGCCAAAGGCGTCACCACGGACCTGGTGCTAGCGGCCAATCCGGATTACTTCCGAAGCCTTTTCCCCGACTGGCAATCGCGCGAGCGGCTCGTCCGATACCTCGTTGCCCGCTACGGCGCCCTGAACATTACCTGGCAAGGCTTGATGGAGTTTGAGGATTACCGCGACGGCCGCGCGCTGCTGAAAGAGATCGGCCTGGCGCTGAAGAAATACGACTCCTACGATCATCCCCGCTCTTCGAACGCGAAGATTACTTCTTCCCCGCTGCTCGCGGACGGCTGGATGAATTTTGTCATTACGAATTCCACCGACGATCAACTTGGCGCCATCGAGCACCAGCTTTATCAGGTCCCCTTCGTCGCCATTACGACGGCGGATCGCCTCTGGAGCAGCACCATGAACGGACAGTATCCGGTCATTCGCGGCGACGCCCATGGCATGGCGAAATCCTGGTTCGACTTCATCTCGGACACGCGTCATTGGGAGCTGGAACCTTATTTTGACGTCGATAACGCGCGCTGCGTCGCCCTCGAAGGCATTGAATACATCAATTACATTCACGGCTCCGCGCCGGTCGAAGTCGAGGTTGAAAAGCACGGTTACGACGTCATATGGTTCAATCCCGTCAACGGCGAGACCATGGAGGCGAAAAAGTACAAGGGCGAGCATTTCACCGGCGCGGCGCCGGACAAATCGCATCCGTGGATCCTGATGATCGCGCGCGAAGGCCGCAAGGAGTCCATGCTGAAGTCCTACAAGTTCGACTCGCGGCCGGTTCCCGTCCAGGAAGTCGAAACAAATCCCCAGAAGCTGCCGTACGCCCTCGTCGAACCGGGGGGCGACCCGCTGATTGTCGGCCTCGCTACTCCTTACGCGGTGAAGCTGACGCGTGAAACCCGCGCCACGCGCGAGATGATATATCTCTGGACAGGCGATGTCGCCGCCGACGGACAAGGCTTTCGAGTGTTGGGCACCGGCGCCAAGGGTACGTTCACCGTTCCGCCGTTCATCGCGACGAATTATCCCGCCGTGCTTAGCATCCGCGTGGCCGCGCTGAATGCCAACGGTAAAGCGTACTCGGTGGACAAGGTGTATCAGCTCAAAAAGTGATCCTTGCACTGGACACCACGTCCGAGTTCGGCAGCATGGCGCTGGTCGATAACGGCGATGTCGCCGACGAGGTCCTGCTGCACTCGCCCGATGGATTCGGCCACGTTCTGTTCGCGCACATTGCCGCGATGCTGCGCCGCCGCGGCGCCCGCATAAAGGATATGGAGTGCTTCGCCGCCGCTTCCGGCCCGGGCTCGTTCACCGGCGTCCGCATCGGGCTGACCGCGGCGAAAGGTTTGGCCGAAGCAACCGGCCGGCCGGTTGTGGCGGTGTCGAATCTCCAGGCGCTGGCCTGCTACAGCGCGGCGGAACTGCGCGCGACAGTGCTCGACGCCCGCCGCGGCGAAGTGTACGGGGCGGTTTACGACCGCGACTTGCGTCTGCATCAACCCGAGGTCGTGATGAAATTTCAGGATTGGATCAAGGCGTTGCCGGTCGGCGACATCGAGCTGATCTCGACGAATGCCGCTCTGTTCGCGCCGCTCTTGCGTGATTTGTCGCGCGGCATTGCCCGGCGTATTCCGGAGATCGCGGCGCCGCGCGCCCTAGCGGGCGCAATTGGCCACATCGCGTTCCGCCGCCTGCTGGCCGGCGACGTCTGCGATCCCGCCGCCATCGACGCCAATTACGTGCGCCGCTCCGACGCCGAGCTCTTCTGGAAGACGTAGCGATAGGTTGCGGCACGACCAGGGCTGCCGCGCACGATCGAGTTCCGGTGAAAGTAGGCGAGGGTCGGCTGATTTCCAGCACGCCGACGCTTCACATTGCGGCACGGCGTTTCCACGATTGAAAAGGCCTGATTCAATCGCATTCGCGCAACTCGGCGTTCGGCGCCCCCACTATGACAATTACGCCCGGGCCGCCACTCCCGCCTTCTCGTACCACGGCTTGGCGGACTTGATGGCGGCGTTGACGGCTTCGATGTTTTTCACGCCCGCTTCGGCCAGCCAGGCTTCGAGAGCTTTCACGCCTTGCTTAGCGTAGACCGCGATGCCATCCTTCCACGTGGCGCGGCCGCACAGAACGCCGGAATAATCCGCGCCCGCTTCACCCGCCATGTTCAGCGACTCGATGAATTGCGCGTTGCCGACTCCGGCGCTGAGATAGATGAATGGCTTGGCGGCGGCAGCGGCGGCCTGACGGAAGTATTTCAGCGCATCCTGACGGCTGTAGGCCTTCTGTCCCTTATATACGGCGCTGCCCTCCACGAAGTTGGCGTTGACCGGAACCTCCACCTTGAGCACGTCAATCTTGTATTGCGGTTTCGAGAACTCTTCCATGCTGCGGGTCACGACCTCGGGTTTCTTCTTGGCGAACTCAAAACCCTTTTCATCGCCGCCCTCGGGATCGTAGCCGACGAATTCGAGGAAGAACGGAATGTCGTACGATTCGCACTCGGCGCCGATGCGCTCGATGAAGGCGTGCTTGATATCGTTGACATCGGCGGCGTCGAACGGCGTGTAATAGATCAGGATTTTGACGGCGTCCGCGCCCCAGTCGGCGATACGTTTTACGGAAACGTGCGGCAGCAGGTCGGGAAGGCGGCCGGGCTTATTATTGTCGTAGCCGCTCGCCTCATAAGCCAGGAGGAGGCCGCAGGATTTCGCGCGCTTATCGAGAACGCCGAGGCTGTACTCGGGGTCGAGCAGAATGGCGCTGGCGTGGGGAGTCAAGGCCTTGACCACGGCTTCCTTGAACTCCGTCATCGTCGCGGGGGTTACGGATTCGGGGCTCGCGCCCTTGGCGGCGGCAATCGCGTTCTGCAGGCTGCCCCTTTGATCCATTGCCGCGGCCGCAATGACGCCTTCTTTATTCGCAAGAGCATTCATACGGCGCAGCTTGCCGCTCGATAATTGCATAACCTCTCCTTACAAGTTTGGAATTCTAACTTCAGTATAGGACGCCCATCGTTTCCGACGCCTGAAATAAGCCTCCGCGCGCGCTACATCGCGCAGGATCTGCGCGCGCAACGCTTCGGGCGAATCGAATTTCCGTTCGTCGCGGAGGCGCTTGAGGAGGTGGACCGCGATGCGGGCGGGAGCCGGCTCTTCGAAGGGATCGAGGATGAAGGTCTCAACTGTCAGCCGGTTGTCCGCCCCGAAGGTCGGACGGTATCCAACATTGGTTATGGATCGCCACTGCCGAGCGCCGCCCGACTCTTCCGTTTCGGTAATGTAGACTCCGGCCGCCGGCAGCACCTCCGCCGGGGTATCGAGGTTGAGCGTGGGAACGGTCTTCTTCGATCCGATGCCTTGTCCGCGGACGACATCGCCTTCGAGCGCGAAGGGGCGGCCGAGCATACGGCAGGCGCGGGAAACATCGCCGTTCTGAATATAGATTCGGATCTGGCTGCTCGAGACCGGAATACCGCGCCAGGCCACGCGATCGACAATGTGTGTCTCGAAGCGGTATTGAGGGCCGAGCCGCTTCAAAGTATCGATGTTGCCGGCGGCTTTATTACCGAAGCGGAAATTGTGCCCGACCACGACGGCGCGGGCGCCGAGGCGGGCGGCGACAATGACGCTCCACGAACTGCTCCGGAGTAAGTTGTGAAATTTCAGCGGTGAACGGGAGGACTTCGATGTGTTCAATGCCTTCCTCCCGAATGAGGCGGCGGCGCTGCTCGAGCGTGGTGAGCAGGCGGGGCGCGCGGGGCGGGCGCGACGATTTGCATGGGATGCGGATCGAACGTCAGCAGCGCGGGAATGAGGCGTTCGCGGCGCGCGATCTCGATTACGCGGTGGATCAGGCGCTTGTGCCCGAGATGCACTCCATCGAAATTGCCGATGGTCAAGGCCGTGTTCATGCGGCCGCTAACCCGACGCGCAACTCCAGTCCGTCGTAGGCCAGGTGGACGTTCAGCGGCAGCTTCTTCTCCGTCTCCGCGTGCGGAAGATCGTGGCAGATGTGGGTGAAGTAGGCGTCTTTCGGCCGGAGCTCTTCGACGGTTTGAAGGGAGCGCTCCACGGTGGAATGCGTCGGATGAGGACGATGGCGCAGGGCATCGACGAACAAAACATCGAGGCCGGTGAGCTTTCCCATCGACTCCGGCGGAATGGCGCTGTGATCGGTCAGATAGGCCGCCGACCCGAAGCGAAATCCGTACACCGTACCCTTGCCGTGATGAAGCCGCAGGGGGGAGAACGACAGACCGAAAAGATCGATCGGCTCGCCGTTGAATACATGGGGGATGAGGCGGGGGCGCGAAGATTCCGTTTCGCCGGGATCGAAGATATAGCGGAAGGCGCGTTGAATGTCCGACATGGTTTGCTCGGAACCGTAGATCGGAATGACGCCGCCTTGTCTGAAATTAAATGGCCGCACGTCGTCCAGGCCCATGATGTGGTCGGCGTGCGAGTGCGTGAAGAGAATCGCGTCGACGCGCTGGATTTTAGCGCGCAGCGCCTGCTGCCGGAAATCGGGCGTCGTATCGATCAGGATTCCGCGCCCGTCATAATCGATAATAATGGACGGGCGCAGGCGGTTGTCGCGGGGGTCGCCCGAAGTGCAGACGGCGCAATGGCAGCCAATCGTCGGCACGCCGGCGCTGGTGCCCGAACCCAGCACGGTGATGCTGAGCGAATCGGCCGCCATGCTAATCGGCGGCCTGACCTTCTTTAGGCTCCTGCGTTTCAGTTGAAGCTGTTTCCGTACTGGAGCCGGCGGGGGCGGCGGGCGGCTCTTTTTTCGATTGCTCCATGACCTGCACGAAGCGGAACCGCAATTCGGTCAGCGAATTTTCGATCAAGCGCTGCTCTTCGAGGTTAAGATTCCCCCTTGTTTTCTCCTGCAGCATGGAGAGCATATCGATGGTGTGCCGGGCGATTTGGAACTCCGGCTTCGGACGGTCCTGCTCTTCGCCGAAGTGCAGCAGGCCGAGATGCATTTCGGCCTGCGTCTTGAGCGAAATGGTCAGGAATTCGAAGGTTGCGGGTGGAAGCGGAAAATCCGAATCGCTCATAAGACTATTATTTTAGCGGTTGCGATAACCCGCATGCTAACCTGAAATTCCGGTTCCTTCGAGCGTCCGCATCCCGAACCGACAATGGAACAAGCAGAAGCAGTTGGCCGGAAATTCGAGCGTTTGGTCGAGCTTATGTCGCGTCTGCGGGCGCCCGGCGGCTGTCCTTGGGACCGCGAGCAGTCGTTCGATACCATCAAGCCTTATCTGCTCGAAGAGACCTACGAAGTGCTGGACGCCATTGACTCGCGAAACTGGAGCGGTCTGGCCGAAGAGCTTGGCGACTTGATGCTCCAGGCCGTATTTTTCGCTCAGATGGCGGACGAGGAGGACAGGTTCTCGATCGCCGACTCTCTCGACGCCATCAATGAAAAGCTGGTACGGCGGCATCCGCACATCTTCGCTTACGGCGAAGCGAAAACCTCCGGCGACGTGAAGCGGCGGTGGGAGGAGATCAAGGCCGAAGAGAAAAGAAGCCGCGGAGAGGCGCCGCAAGATATGCTGGCTTCGATATCGCGCAGCTTGCCGGCTCTGGTTGAGGCCGAGCGGATCTCCTCAAAGGCGGCGCATGCGGGATTCGATTGGGCAAACACCGACCAGGTTGTCGAGAAGCTGCACGAGGAGCTGAGCGAACTCGCCGAGGCGCGCCAGGGAGAATCGCGCGATCAAATCGAGAACGAGATCGGCGACATCCTGTTCTCGCTCGTGAATGTCGCGCGGCATCTGAAGGTCGACCCCGAGCAGGCGCTCCGTAAATCGAACGCGAAGTTCCGGCGCCGCTTCGCGCACGTGGAGGCGCATGCGGCGCTGCCGGGAGCGGCGCTCGAAGAAATGGAAGCGCTTTGGAAGGAGGCCAAGGCGCGGGAATGAGCCCCGCCGGCGGCGCGATGATCGAGGTTCGTCAACTCACCACGCATCCGCAATTCGTTGAAGCGGTGCGGTTGCAGCAGTCCATCTGGGGATTTGAAGATGTCGAATTACTCCCGGTGCGGCTGTTCGTAGTGGCGAGCAAAGTCGGCGGGCACGCTTTCGGGGCTTACGACGGCGCACGGATGATTGGATTCTGCCTTGCCATTCCGGGCCTGAAGCCGGGCGGGAATTACTATCTGCACAGTCACATGCTGGGCGTGCTGCCCGAATATCGCAACGTCGGCGCCGGCCGCATGCTGAAGCTGGCGCAACGCCAGGAGGCGTTGAGCCGCGGCATCCCTCTTATCGAATGGACCTTCGACCCGCTCGAGATCAAGAACGCATACTTCAACATGGAACGGCTGGGAGCGATCGTACGCCGCTTCGTTCTCAATCAATACGGGACGACGTCTAGCTATCTCCATGGAGGACTGCCGACGGACCGCTGCGTCGCGGAATGGTGGCTGGGAAGCCCGCGCGTCGAGACCATTCTCAACGGCGGCGCCTGGGAGCTCAATCCGGTAGAAGCTCGCATATCGATTCCGGCCGGCATCGCCGCGATCCGCGCCAAAGATAACGCGCGCGCCCGCGCAATCCAGAAACACGTGGGCGAGGATTTTCTCGCGTATTTCGGGAACGGGCTCGCGGTCATAGGATTCGAGCGGTCCGCCGAGGCGGGCACTTACTTACTGGGCAAATGGGAATTAAGCTAGACAGGATTATTTTGCGGCGGATCCGCATGCCGCTGGTCCATTTTTTCGAGACAAGCTTCGGAAGGACAACGGAGCGGGAGATGATCCTGGTCGAGGCCGTGTCGAATGGAATATCGGGCTGGGGCGAGGTCACTTGCGGGGAGCATCCGTTCTACAACGAAGAATGGACCGATTCGGCGTGGCTCATCTTGCGCGATTATGTTGCGCCCGGCGCGCTCAAGACGCCGCTCGCGGACGCGGCCGCAGTGGGCGCGCGAAGCTCGCATATCCGCGGGCACAACATGGCTCGTGGCGGCCTGGAAGCCGCGGTCTGGGATTTGCAAGCGCGCATGAATGCGCGTCCGCTTTGGAAAGAGATCGGCGGAGGAGCGCGGCGTGAGATCCCTTGCGGCGTGTCGATCGGCATTCAGGATTCCGTGGCGCAGCTCCTGGAAAAAATCGAGAAAGAGCTGGCCGCCGGGTATCGGCGCATCAAAATGAAGATCAAGCCGGGGTGGGACGTGGATGTCATACGCCGGGTGCGCGAGCGTTTTCCGGAAACGCCGCTGATGGCGGACGCAAACTCCGCCTACACGCTGGCCGACGCGGACCGTCTGAAGCAACTCGACGATTTCAATCTGATGATGATTGAGCAGCCGCTCGCTCACGACGATATCATCGATCACGCCAAATTGCAGGCGCGGCTGAAGACGCCGATTTGTTTGGACGAGTGCATCCGGTCGGCGCGCCAGGCGCAACAGGCGATCGAGATCGATGCGGGACGGATCGTCAATATCAAGCTGGGCCGCGTGGGCGGGTTCGCGGAAGCCAAGCGCGTGCATGATGTCGCGCAGGCGGCGGGGATTCCGGTGTGGTGCGGAGGAATGCTCGAAGCTGGCATCGGCCGCGCTCATAACATTGCCCTTGCCACGCTGCCGAACTTCACCCTTCCGGGCGACGTCTCGGCGAGCAAGCGTTACTGGGCCCGCGATATCGTCTGCCCCCGGTCGAAACCACGCAGCGTGGGACGATCCAGATTCGCGACCAACCCGGGTTCGGCTACGACCTCGATCTCGATTTTATACGCGGCGTCACGGCGCGCGAGGAAACGATCGCCTAACTTAACTTAATTAGCTGCCGCCGATGTCCGATTTCCTGCGCCTGCTGCGCCACAATCGCAATTACCGGTTTACGTGGACCGGGCAGGTCGTCAGCGAAATCGGCGACCATTTCAACAATATCGCGGTGTTCAGCCTGGCGCTGGACAACACGAAATCCGGAATGGTGGTCACCTTCATCATGCTGTCGCGCGCCATTCCGGCGATCCTTGCCGGGCCGCTCGCGGGCGTGGTTCTGGACCGCTTCGACCGTAAGAGATTGATGATCGCGAGCGATCTTGTGCGCTTCGCAATCGCGCTGGGCTTCATTTTTGCAATCCCGAAATCGCATACCTGGCTGCTGTACCCGCTGAGCGGACTCTTGATGTTCGCGTCGCCGTTTTTCACCAGCGGCCGATCCTCCATTCTTCCCACGATCGCGAGCGCGGAAGAATTACACACCGCGAATGCGCTGACGCAGACGACGCAGTGGACGACATTGACCATCGGAGCTTTCCTGGGCGGCATCAGCGTGAAACTCGGATACGAGTGGGCCTTTTTCTTCAACTCGCTTTCTTTTCTCTTCTCAGCCGCGTGCATTTCGAGATTGCGGTCCTTAGGCGACGGCTTTCGCGCGCGCCGCACGGAGCTGACGGAAACCAACGTCGTGCAGCCCTGGCGCGAGTACCTGGCCGGCATTCGTTACGTCCGCTCGACGCCTTTGATCATGGGCATTGTCCTGATCGCGGTCGGATGGGCAACCGGCGGCGGCGCCGCGCAGATCCTGTTCAGTCTTTTCGGCGAGCTGGTGTTTCATCGCGGCGCCCTGGGAATCGGATATTTATGGGGCTCGGCGGGCATCGGGCTGCTTGTAGGCGGAGCTTTCGCCCATTGGCTCGGCAAAAGGATTTCGTTCAAAGACTACAAGCGCACGGTCTCGATCTGTTACGTCATCCATGGCGCCTCCTACGTTGTGTTCAGCCAGATGCAAAACTTCGGCGCGGCGATGTTTTTTATCGGCCTGTCGCGGGCGGCCGTCGCGGTCAGCTCCGTCCTCAACTTTTCCGAACTTCTGAAGCACGTCTCGAACGAATTTCGCGGCCGCGTTTTTGCCACCTTGGAGACGCTGACTTGGGCCATGATGATGCTTTCGATGATGGGCGCCGGGATTGCGTCTCAAACATACAGTCCACGGGTCATCGGAGCCGCGGCCGGAATCCTCAGCTCGACGACCGCAATTTTCTGGGCATGGGCGAATTGGACCGGGCGGCTGCCCGAGCCCGCGGTAGAAGGCCTCGATCCGGACGAGGTCGAAGTACACGGCGACCCCGTGGGTTAATAGGGTGGCTTATGTGCTGCACACGCCCACCCGGCCGAACGCTCGTTTCAATTATTAATCAGGGCGCCGGTGCGGCATTTTGCCACTGTTCAGGTCTGTGGGCGCCGAGCCACTTACTGAATCCGGGAAAGAAATTAAAATGATCCGGACCACTTCAGTGGGGCGATGCCCTTCTCCGCCACCAGTTCTTCGCTTCGCCGTTGTATACAGCGCGGCCTCCCCGCCCTTGGCTTGCCCCATCTGCTCCGCAGTTGCCTCTCCGGCCGTCTGCGGTATCTCGTCTGTGCGTGCTCGGACTTGTAGCTCAACTCAGTGCGGCCAATCCTTCATGCGTGTGATCTCCGCTTCCGGGATGAAGTGGACGCTATTATTTGGACGGTATTTGGCCATCTGATAAGTGGAGGGGAGGCTCGATTTCCAAGTTAGTTCGCGGACCGCCCGACGGCCAAACAGCCGGCGGGCGGAGCGTAGAGCGCCGCGGGCGTTCGATAGGCCAGCGCCTGGTGAGGCCGCCGTTGATTGTACTAATCGAAGTAGCGGCCCAAGGCGGAGGCGATCTCCTCGTCCCCGGGGAAGTCGCCGGGATAGATCAGTTCGTACTTCATCGAACGCCACGGCCGCTCGATGAAAACGTTGTCCAGGGCGCGGCTGCGCCCATCCATGCCGATGCGGATATCGCGCCGCTTGAGGATGTGCAGATATTCCTGCGCCGTGAACTGCGCTCCCTGGCCGGAGTGGAAGATTTCCGGCCGGCACCAGCGCAAGGCTGCTTCCAGCGCCGAGCGGCGGAACCAGCCGTCCACCGTATTGCCCACCAGCGAAGAACCAAACGCCACTTATCCAGTGGATAAGAGAGCCATGCCGCTTCGTCTGGGGCAGAGCTCCCCGCTCAACACGAAACGGCTGCGCCAATCCAGTACCGCGGTCAAATAGGAAGCCGCGGCGCAGATTGCACATAGCTAATATCGCTGCTCCATACCCGATTGGAGCGCGTGATGGCCAGCCCCCGCAGCAGATACGGATAGATCTCCTGACCGGGGCGCTTCCTGCCATGCGGCGGAAATCGCGCCGGCGAAACGGCGGCTCCCGTAGTAGGGACACTCCAAATAGAGTTCGTCGATGCGACGCATCAGCCGCGGACTTTCTTCGCTCTCCGGCCGCCGCTGGTAGTAGTAACTGGAGCGGGATAGCGCCGGCAAATCGCACTGCCGCTCGATGCTCAGTTGCGGATGTTCGGGTTCGATCCATCGCCGCTTCTCCTCAACCGCACAGGCCGGACTTTTTTTTCAAGAACTCCAGTTCGACTTTGAGCAGTGCCGATCTGCCGGTACAACTCGTCCTTGCCAGCATCGGCGCCCGAGGCGCGCGGCTCGCGCCCGTTCTCAAATACATCGGGCAATCCCGTCAAGGCCTGCTTCTTCCACATGCCGATCAGGTTCGGGTGCACGTCGTAAATCTTGGCCATCTCGGCGGCGGTGCGTTGCGCCTTGATCGCTTCCACCGCCGCCTTCGCTTTCAAAACTCGGAGCATAGCTCTTGCGACTATGGGGCATTGTCTTTCCGCCATGCCGATGCTGCCCTCCACTTTAGAGCACTGTCCAAACTTCTTCGGATAGGAACACACACGCCGGGCACCCCCACGCGTAAGCCGCCCTATCAGCTTTTTAAAGACAAAAAACCTGCCAACAACCGTTCTTGTTGGTTGTGGCATCCAAAATGCACAACACCCAGGGGCTCTTATGCAAACAATAAGGCTTCTCAAGGACAGCACAAAGGATCCCGGGCCTGGAGAGTGCTTCGCCTCGTTGATCCTGCTACTGCTCTTTGTCGTCCTGTCGTGGGCTAGCATTTTCCTTATAGTTACCGACTTGGTCAATTCCGCCGCCGCATCGTCCCGGACTCAGGCCAGCTACGACCGCATTCGCTAACGCTACAATCCTGGTTGTGACCCGCTTCTCGAGTTTCTCCGCGATTTTTGTACTAACGTCAGCCGCCAGCGCCGCCCACAAGGACCGCTTTGAGCCGCTGGATCTCGGCAAGGGAGTAAAGATCGCCAGCCGCATCGCTTGCGATGGCGCCACCGCGCCGGAAGATCACATTGTCCTGAAGGCGGCCTTTTCGCCGGGCGGCTACAAGAAGTCCTTTGTCCTCGACACCTTCGAAAAAGAGCGCTGTAAAGTGGACGCCAAGGTGAAGTGTTTGGACAAACAAAAGGAAGGCTGGTACCGCGCCTGGTCGATGAACAGCGCCGCAGCGCCGGGACCCACGGCATTTCCTCTCGCTTCCTGCTATCAATGGGGCGCAACCGAGCCCGCGCAATACGTCCTCAGCGCCTGGTACAAGGACAGCGCTTCCGACCCGAAATTTCCATGGAAACAGGCCGTCGTAAGACAGGTTTCGACCGAGCCTGAGATTTATGAATTCAAGGACCCCAACGGCGGCGGTGGGCGTCTGGAGATCGAGCGCCGCTAGCGACCGGCCGTAACCCGGTAAACTCAAAGAACGCCTAACGTAATAACAGCAGATACCGTCTTGAGTCGAATGCATCTTACCTTGCGGAGAACCTGTCCGCTTGCCGTCGTGGCGCTCCTGTCCATTGTTCCGCCGCCGCTCCGGGCGCTCGTACCGAACCGTGCCCTGACGCAGTATCTACACAGGATTTGGCAGACCCCGCAAGGACTCCCGCAGGGGACGATCCGCGCCATTCGTCAGACCAGCGACGGATACCTCTGGCTGGGTACCAGCCGCGGGCTGGTACGTTTCGACGGCGTGCGCTTCACCACCGCGGGAGACGTCAATGGCGGTCCTTTGCGGGAAGCCGAGATCCGCCAACTCGCGGAGGATGCGGCCAAGAATCTCTGGATCGCGACGAATGGCGCCGGTCTGCTGCGCTATCGCGATGGCGTCGTCGCGCGATTCTCAATAAAACAGGGCCTTCCCTCCGATAATGTACACTGCGTTGTTCCCACATCGAACGGCGACGTGTGGGTCTGTACAGATGCTGGGCTGGCGAGGATTTCCGGCGGAAACGTAACCTCTTACGGCGCGGCGGAGGGCCTCGTGGCGGCGGACATCGAAGCGGCGGCGAACGCAGAAGACGGCGATTCGTTCAGCCCGGCGAACCATCCGCGCACGCGCGTCGACATTGAAGCCGCGGCGGCCGCCACAGATGGCAGGATCTGGGCCGGAGGCGAGGGCTCGGATCTGAGCGTCTGGAACGGAACCGCGTTCTCGCGCTATCGTCTCCGCTCGGTCCCGCAATACGCCGTCGTGCAGGCCCTTCTTTGCGCCCGCGACGGCGCCGTTTGGGTAGGAACGACCGACGGGCTGGTGCGCATTCAGGACGGCCGGGAGCGCCGTTGGACCAAATCCGACGGGCTCGCAGCCAACTCCGTTTTTTCGCTCGCCCAAAGCCAGGACGGCAGCATTTGGATCGGCGCCAGCGAGGGTTTCAGCCGCCTCCGCAAAGGCGAGGAAATCGAGAGTTTCGGGACTCGCGACGGTCTCTCGCAGAGCACCGTTTACGCTCTCTTCGAAGATCGCGAAGGCACGCTGTGGGCCGGGACCAAGCGCGGTCTCAACCAGTTCCTGAATCGCCGCACCATACCCTTCACCACCAGCGAGGGACTTCCCAGCAACGATACCGGACCCGTTTTGCAGGACTCTAAGGGAACGGTATGGGTCGGCACCATGGGATCTGGCCTGGCGCGCCTCGACGGCCACAATTTGACCGTATTGACCGGCGCCCAGGGGCTTACCGAGCAATTCCGTGAACGCGCTCGCCGAAGGCGCTGGAGGAAAGCTCTGGGTGGGGACCGAAGCGGGTCTGGATCTGCTTGCCAATGGCCGCGTCGAGCGCGTTTTCAGGAGGCCGCAAGGTCTGCCCGGAAACTCCGTTCGCGCCTTGTATCGCGATCGCGAGGGCTCCATATGGATCGGCGCCGTCGGCGGGACGGCGGTCCTTCGCAATGGCCGCATTGCGCGTCTTCCAGGCCCATCGAGACCTCCGGCCGCGGCTTTTGCGGAGGACCGCCTCGGACGAATTCTGGCGGCCACCGAAACGGGGATCGCCGCCTATGCGGAACATACGCTGAAGGAAATTCCCGCGGCGCGGCTGGCGGTCCGCAACGCCGACGCGCTCTATCTCGATGGCGAGGGTTTACTGTGGATCGGAACCGTGGGAAACGGCCTATACCTCCTCGACGAACGGCAAGCTGAGCCATTTCACCCTCGGTGACGGTCTTTTCGACGATGAAATCTACGGCATCGTGGCCGACGCCCGGGGCCAGCTCTGGATGGCGTGCAGCAAAGGAATTTTCTCTCTCAAGCGCGCCGATCTTCGCAATTTCGCCTCCGGCGCGGTGCACTCCGTCGTGAGCACGCCTTACAGCCCCATGGATGGATTGCAAACCGTCGAATGCCGCTCCGGCGTGCAGCCGGCGGCCTGGCGCATGCAGGACGGGCTGCTCTCGTTTTCAACCATTCGCGGCCTGCTGGTGGTCGATCCTGCCCACCTGGATATGAAATTTTCGCCGCCGCCCGTCGTCATCGAGTCCGTCAATATCGACGGCCGCACAACCACTCCCGCACAGGTGAAAAACATCGGTCCGGGAAGCAAGAATGTGGAGTTCGTCTACACCGGTCTGAGCTTTTACGTTCCCAGCCACCTCACCTTCCGCTATATTCTGGAGGGTTTCGACCGGCACTGGACCGATGCCGGCACGCGGCGCCAGGCTTTTTACACCAACCTGCCGCACGGCAGCTACCGCTTTCGCGTCACGGCGTGCAATGTCGACGGGACCTGCAATAACACCGGCAGCTCCGTGGCCTTCACCGTACCGGCCGAGTTTTATCAAAGGCCCTGGTTCATCGGCATCTCCATCGCGGCGCTGGCGCTATCTAGCGCGGCTCGGCTACAGAGTTCGAATTCAGCGGCTGCGGCGGCAATTCGACGCCATTCTCGGGGAGCGCAGCCGCATAGCCCGGGAGTTGCACGATACGCTTATCCAGGGCTTCTCGGGCGTCACAATGCAAATGCAGGCACTGGCGGCGCGCGCAACGGCGGACACGCGCGTTGCTTTGGACGACATCATTCACGATGCGGCGCATTGTCTCACCGAAACACGCCGTTCGGTCGCCGATCTACGCCGCCAACAACCGTCCGGCTCAGGTTTGGCCGCGGCAATCGAGCACGCCGCGCGGCAAACGGCCGGCGAAGATGGTCCGCAACTCAGACTCAGCCTCGATCCGGTACCCGCCGGATTGCCCGAGTTCATCGAGCATAATTTATTAAAGATCGCGCAGGAGGCGATCGCCAATTCGGTGAAACATTCAGGGGCGCATACCATCAAGGTCAATCTGCGCTTCAAGCCGAACCTGCTGCGATTGTCGGTGCAGGACAACGGTTCCGGGCTCGCGCGGGGCCGCGCGGGCGATTCGCGAGCCGGTCATTACGGGCTCATCGGCATGCGTGAAAGAGCGCACGAGATCGGCGCCGATTTCGACCTCAGCAGCGAGCCGGGCGCCGGAACCAACATCACGGTGGCGCTTCCAATCCGGCGCGCCATGCGGCAGGCCGCCGCTTCCCAAGGCGTGGAGAGATGAAGGCTTGATGGCGGCTGAACAACGCATCCGCGTGTTGTGCGTGGACGATCACCCCATCGTCCGCAAGGGAATCGCGTCGCTGCTGGCCAACGAGCAAGATATGCTGCTGGTAGCCGAGGCCGCCAACGGTAGAGAAGCGGTCGATCTGTACCGCGCCTTGCAGCCAGACGTAACGCTGATGGATTTGCGGCTGCCGGAGCTCGACGGCATTGTCGCGACGCGGCTGATCCGCCAGGAGTTTCCCGATGCCAGGATCATCGCGCTGACAAGTTACGACGGCGACCAGGACATCTACCAGGCGCTTGAAGCCGGCATCCGCGGCTACATGTTGAAAGAGATGGTCCATACCGAGGTGTTGCGCGCAATCCGCGCCGTCCACGCCGGCAAGCGTCTGATGCCGCCCGAAGTCGCCGGGAAGCTCAGCGAGTTTTTCCCTCAAATCGCGCTGACGCCGCGCGAGGTGGAAGTACTGTCGTTCGTCGCGCGCGGGTTCGCGAACAAAGACATCGCCGACCGCCTGGGGACGGCCAGCGGCACCATCAAGATGCATGTCCAGAACATTCTGGGAAAGCTCGGCGCGGCCGACCGCACGCACGCCGTCACAATCGCCATCGAGCGCGGCATCCTGCACCTGAATTCCTGACCGCTGCGGCGCCGCGGCTCGCGGCACGATTGCCGCCTTCACTTCCGCGGCGCGTCTGTAATGCCCGCCATCGCCGCCGTCACTGTCGAAGTTGCAGTCCGCCTCGGCGTTAGAAGTAAGCGGCGATACCGTTCGCCTAGGCGCGCGGCGTCTGGCTTAAGAAGAACAACGCCCCGCGTTAAACTGGCATTTGGGGTTGCCCACTAAAGCCACGCTCGCGCCGAACGGCGCAACGCCGCCCGCGAAGCTCATCTCCGAGCTGACCGCATCGCCTCCGATGCGCGATTTCCTGCAATGGTTCTCGCGGGAGAAGCAGTGGATTACGGCGCAGCACGTACAACTCTGCCGTATTCCCGCTCCCACGTTTTTCGAACAGCGCCGCGCCGAGTGGATGGCCGCGCAATTCCGCGACGTCGGCTGCATTGTGCGAATCGATCGCGCCGGCAACGTGATCGCTTACGCGGGCCGCGAGAGCGAGGGCCCGTTGATCGCGATCACGGCGCACCTCGATACGGTTCTGGCGCCGCGCAACAACGACGAAATATCTTTCGGCGCCGATGGCCGCCTGGTTGGCCCCGGAGTTTCCGATAATGGCGCCGGTCTAACCGCTCTGCTGGCCATTGCGCATGCCGTCCAATGCTGCCCTTTGGCGGCCTTCCATGCTCCTTCTCTCGTTCTGATCGCCAATGTCGGCGAAGAAGGCGAAGGCAATCTCAGCGGCATGCGTTATCTTTGTCGATCGCCGCTTGGGGGACGCATCGGCGCTTTCATCGTGCTCGATGGCCCCAACCTCGATCACATAACGTCGCAGGCCCTTGCGAGCCGCCGCTTCGATATCACCATTACCGGTCCGGGCGGCCATAGCTGGAGCGACTACGGCATCGCCAATCCGGTTCACGCCCTTAGCCGCGCGATATCGCTTTTCACGGACGCCCGCTCCGCATTGATCGGGCCACCGCGGTCGTCTTTTAACTTCGGAATTCTGGAGGGCGGCTCCAGCATCAACTCCATTCCATCGCACGCCCGCGCCAAGCTCGATGTCCGTTCCGAAAGCAGCGCAAAACTCGAGGAATTCTCCGGGCTACTTACCGCTTGCGTGGAGCGCGCTATCGAAACGGAGAATGAGAGCGCGGCGGGCCGTCGAGTTTCCGCCAAAATCCGGGAAATTGGAGCGCGACCCGGCGGCAAGCTCGCCGGTGACGCCGCCATTCTGACTTACATCCGCGCCGTCGACGCGCATTTCGGCATCCGTTCGCGCCTCGATTGCGCTTCCACGGATGCCAATGTGCCGTTGTCGATGAACGTTCCCGCCATCTCCATCGGCGCCGGCGGCGCAAGGTGGCGGCGCCCACACGCCGCAGGAATGGTTCCACCCCGAGGGCCGCGAACTCGGTCTCAAGCGCATTGTGCTGACCGCCTCTCTGCTCTTGCGCGACATGGCCGCCGCCCGCAACCTGTTCCCGGCGGAGCGCTGAAAAGGTATGAGCGCCCCCCGCCGGGTGCCCGGGTAGCGCCGGAAATGGCCTGGGCCCTGATAGGCCTGGCGTTGGGATCCACGTTCATCCCCGTCAATATGCCGGCACTTCGAAAACCGGATTCAGTTACCGCCTCGAGGATCCGGCCAGCGCCGATCTTCGGCCCCGCGATCTACCGCAAAGCGAGGTCGAGATATCAACTCGCGTCCGATATCGCTTAAAAGCATGCGGCCCGCGTGCGCCGAAAACAGCACACGCATCATCCGCAAGCGCGGGCCGGTCCCCATCGCGAGAACATTATTCCCCAAAGCGGGTTATGACCTCGCCGGTTCCGCGCCACCGAACGCGTTAAGACGGGCGCCGGAATCTTCATTCCCTCTGGCCGGCGCCGGGCCATGCGGCCTACTTTCATCGCGGCGCGCTGCCCCTACTGCTTTTCCGTCTCCTGAGCATCGACGGCGGCGACCGCGGCGACGTTGACGATGTCGTTCACTTCCGCGCCGGTCTGCAGGACGTGAACCGGCCGCGAGAGGCCCATCAAGATGGGGCCGATGGCCTCGGCGCCCCCTAGACGCGACAGCAGCTTGTAGGCGACGTTGCCGGCTTCTAAATTGGGGAACACCAGCACGTTGGCGCCGCCTTTCAGCGTGCTGAAGGGATAGAACTGCTCTATGATCTCGGGCGACACGGCCGTGTCGGCCTGCATCTCGCCGTCGACCATCAATTGCGGAGCGCGTTGGCGCACGATCTCGACCGCTTGGCGCACCTTTTCGCTCAACGGGTGGCGCGCGCTGCCGAAATTCGAGAACGACAGAAGGGCTACGCGCGGCGTCAAGTTAAAGCGCTCCGCCATTTCCGCCGCGCCGATGGCGATTTCGGCCAGATCGGCGGCGTCCGGCTCGATATTGACGGTGGCATCGGCGAAGAAGTAAACCTCGCCCTTCAGCGTAATCATGACGTAGACTCCCGAAACTTTGCGGAATCCCTTGCGCACCGGAATGACTTGGAGCGCGGGCCGCAGCGTTTCGGAATAATGTTGCGTCAGGCCGGCCACGACGGCGCCCGCATCGCCGGTCCGAACCATGAGCGCGGCGAAGAGGTTGCGATTTGCGACGAGGGCTTCGGCCTCCGTGCGCGTCACTCCTTTGCGCCGGCGCAGGCGGTACAGTTCCTCGACGTAGGCGCCCCGGCGGTCCGCCTTGTTGGGATCGACGACCGCGGCGGTTTCGGGCGTGAGGCCCAGGCGCAACTCCGCAATGCGCCGCCAGATCGTATCGGGGTTGCCGAGAAGGATCGGGAAGGCAATGTTTTCGTCGACGAGGATTTGCGACGCGCGCAGGATTTTCGGCTCCTCGCCTTCCGGAAACACGACGCGCTGAGGGCTGCGCTGCGCCTTATGGATCATGGTCCGCATGACGCCCTGCACGCGTCCGAGGCGGCGCTCGAGCTGGTCGCGATAGGATTCCATATCGATGTGTTCCTGGGCGACGCCGCTGTCCATGGCGGCTTTCGCGACGGCGGAGGCTTCTCGGATCAAAACGCGGGGATCGAAAGGCGTCGGGATGATATAGTGCGGTCCGAACTCGAGCTTCTCTAGACCGTAGGTGCGCCGGACGGAATCGGGCACGTCTTCGCGCGCCAAGTCCGCCAATGCGTGCGTAGCGGCAAGCTTCATGGCTTCGTTGATAACGGTGGCGCGGACGTCGAGCGCGCCGCGAAAAATGAACGGGAATCCCAGGACATTGTTCACCTGGTTGGGATAATCCGACCGTCCGGTGGCGACTATGGCGTCGGGGCGGGTTTTGACGGCGACATCGTAGGGGATCTCGGGATCGGGGTTGGCGAGCGCAAAAATAATAGGGCGGTCCGCCATGGACCGCAGCATTTCAGGGGTAACGGCGCCGGCGACGGATAGCCCGAAGAAAACATCGGCCCCGCGCATCGCCTCCGCTAGCGTGCGCAACGGCGTGTCGGCCATGAAGCGTTCTTTATAGCGGTTCATGCCCTTCTCGCGGCCTTTGTAAATCACGCCCGCGGTGTCGCACATGATGAGGCGCTCGCGGCGGACGCCGAGTTGGATGGCATGCTCGGCGCAGGCCACGGCGCTCGCGCCGGCGCCGTTGAACACCACGGTAACGTCGTCGATGGATTTGCGCACCAGCCGCAGCGCGTTAAGCAGCGCGGCGCCCGAGATGATCGCGGTGCCGTGCTGGTCATCGTGGAAGACGGGGATCTTCATGGTGCGGCGCAGCTCCTCCTCAATTTCGAAACAGTCGGGAGCTTTGATGTCCTCGAGGTTGATGCCTCCGAACGTCGGCTCCAGAATCTGGCAGGCGCGAATGACTTCTTGGGGGTCCGCGGTGGCCAGCTCGAGATCGAAAACGTCGATGTCGGCGAAGCGTTTGAAGAGCACTCCTTTGCCTTCCATGACCGGCTTGGCGGCCAGCGCGCCGATATTGCCGAGGCCCAGCACGGCCGTTCCGTTGGTCACAACCGCGACCAGATTTCCCTTGCCCGTGTAGCGGTAGGCGAGCGCGGGCTGGCGCTGGATTTCAAGGCACGGAATGGCTACGCCGGGCGTATAAGCGAGGCTCAGGTCGCGCTGCGTGTGGCAGGGCTTGCTGGGCGTAACGGAGAGCTTTCCGGGCGGGTTGGAAGAATGGTATTCGAGAACATCCTCGTTGCGAAGATTCATTGGGGCGGGTCCAGAGATACCAGCGTACTGCACTGGCGCCTTGCGGCAGGTGGGGGCGGGCCAACTTTCGACGACGTTGGCTGCGGAGACGCATTGGCGTTTTCTCTTGATCGTAGTTCCCACTCATCGATCCTTTGCAGCGTCGGCTCAAAGCGATCGGGGCCGCGCAGCCAAAAAATCCGGCGGAACTTAGGCGGTTTTCGATCTACGGATTTCGTTAGCGATCCAACGGAATTCGACATAGGCGGGAACAAGTACCGCTTGATCGCGTTCGTTCACTACCGCCGCGAGATTGGTTATATCAAACATATCCTGACGCACAACCCGTGCGAATCGCTTCTTTCATAAGCGGCTCAATGACGGCCCAGGGCGCGCTCGTTCTCTTCTTCTGTTTCGATCGCCATCGGTGCGGCGCCCGCGTAGAACTTCTGTTCCGGGTTGTAAAGGATTTCGAGACGCGCGCCTATTTATGGGCTTCGCCGAGCCATATGAGGTTTCGAATTCCTCCGGCGACAACGCGGCCTTAAGCCTCACGACCCGTGGCCGGTCCTCGGCTCCAAAAGCCGCATTTCGGACATCCCTTCGGGGAAACGCGCGATCAGCAAAAGTCAGGCAAAAAAGCTGGCCGAATTTTTTCACGTCTCGCCAGCCGCGTTCCTCTAGTTGGGCATCCTCGCTGCCTCGACCTCGATTGACATCCTGCAACCAAATCTGGTAGAACAAACAAACCACGTAGCAGTTCGGCTTCGTCGCCATCGGCGGAAAGGGGAACGTTCTTGAAAAACCTTCTACTATACCTTGCGGCCGCTCTTCTCGCGGCGACCGCCGCATTCGCTCAAACGACGGCCATTACGGGAACGGTGACCGATCCTTCGGGCGCGATCGTTCCTGGGGCAACGATCACGATCACGAATCTTCAGAACGGCGCGGAGCGCGAGGCTACATCCGACGCGCAAGGGCGCTACGCGATACAACAGGTGACACCGGGCACATACAAGCTGGCCGCCAAGGCGCCGGGTTTCGCCGAAGCCGTCATCGATAAGGTGGACTTGCTGGTAAATCAGCCGGCGACGGTGGCCGTCACGTTCGAGAAGCTCGGGTCGACCTCGACCGCCATCACGGTAGAGGCGGCGGCGACGCAGATCAACACCACCGATGCGTCACTGGGCAATGCCATCGAGAGTCACGCCATTCTCGAGCTGCCGTTCTTCGCGCGCAATGCGGCGAACCTGCTCGAATATCAGCCCGGCGTCACGAGCATCGGGACGGAGAACAATAATCTGACGTATTCGGCGACGGGCGGACCGGGATACGACGACCGCAACGGGTCGGTGAATGGCGGCAAGGCGGACCAGTCCAACATCACGCTGGATGGAGCGGACGTGAACGACCAGAATACGCGCCGGCCGTTCACGAGCGTGCTGCGGGTGACGCTCGACTCGGTGGAGGAGTTCCGCACGACGACGACGAACGCCGGGGCCCAGCAAGGCCGCAGTTCCGGCGCGGAGATCGCGCTGATCACGAAATCGGGCACTAACGAATTTCATGGATCGCTGTACGAATACCGGCGCGGCACGGAAACGGCCGCGAACAGCTTCTTCAACAACTTGTCGGGCGTACCGGTCACGCCGCTCCTCATCAATATATTCGGGGGTTCGGCGGGCGGCGACATCAAAAAGAACAAGCTGTTCTATTTTCTGAACTACGAAGGCCGCCGCGACGCCAGCGCCGTTTCCGTGACGCGCACGGTGCCTACTGAAACGCTGAAAGAGGGGATTGTTTTATTCCACAACGCCGCCGGGGCGATCCAGCAGGTCACTCCCGACCAGATTAAGGCCATCGATCCCGCCGGGATCGGGATCGATCCGGCCGCGCTGAAAGTTTTGCAATCATATCCAGTGGGTAATAATACCTCCACCGGCGACCAGCTCAACACCACGGGATATACCTTTAACGCGCCCGGCCACACGGTGTGGAACACCTACATCGCCAAGCTGGATTACAAGGTCGACGATGCGGGCAAAAACAGCGTCTTCGTGCGCGGAAACCTCCAGAACGACAGCTCCACCAACCAACCCTCTAACGCGCCGCAATTGCCCGGACAACAGCCCGCCTCGGTCACGCTGGCCAACAACAAGGGCATCGCGGCGGGCTGGACATCGGTACTGACCCCCAACCTGGTGAGCACGTTCCGCTATGGCTTTACGCGCGCTGGCGGCGAAAACACGGGCGTTCTCAACAGCAATTACGAAGATTTCCGGGGATTCTCCGATCCGTTCGCAACCACCACCGGCCTGGCGCGCATCATCCCGGTCCACACCATCGGCGACGATTTCTCGTGGAACCATGGGGCCCACGAAATTGTTTTCGGCGGCATCGTGCGGCTGGTCTCAAACAATTCCGTGGACTACTCGCACTCCTACAGCAACGCCAGCTCCAACCCATCGTGGCTGAAAGGCTCCGGCGCGGACATCACGCCCGCTTCCCTGGGAGTCGGCTCGGGCGACAAGCAGAGCTACCAATATGCCATGGGCGCGTTACTCGGTCTCGAGGTGGAGGGCAATGCCAATTACAACTACACCATCAACGGAACGCTGCTCCCCGTGGGCGCTCCCGTGACCCGGGATTTTGTGAACCACGAAGGCGAGCTGTACGTTCAGGACACGTGGAAAGCAACCAGGAATTTCACGGTCACGGGAGGCGTGCGGCTGTCGCTAGAACCGCCGGTGTATGAGGCGAACGGACAACAGGCTTCGACCAACATTCCGCTCGCATCGTGGTTGGCCCAACGGCAGTTGCTCGCAAACCAGGGCCTCTCGGAAATGGGCGCGGGCCTCATAACTTTTGTCCCGGCCGAGGGCCAGGGGGGCCGGCCGCTTTATCCATTTCATAAGAACTGGGCGCCTCGGCTCGGTCTGGCGTATTCGCCCAAAGCGCAAAGCGGGCTATCCAAGTTCTTGTTTGGCGGCCCGGGACAAACGTCGATTCGCGCCGGGGCGGGTATGTATTACGACCTCATCGGACAGCCCCTGGCACAAACGTTCAACGCCACGGCGTTCGGGTTGGCGAGCTCGCTTACCAGCCCGCCCAACACTTTAACCGCGGCGCAGGCGCCGCGGTACACCGGTTTCGCGTTCGTCCCGCCTTCCATCGTGCCGCCGCCCGGGCCAGGCGGTCTTCCTTCAACCTACCCGACGTCCGGCGCGGGATCCTTCGCCATTACGAACAGCATCGACGACGCGCTCAAGGCGCCCTACACCATCAATCTCGATTTCAGCGTCGGCCGCGATTTGGCGCACGGCTTCTTCGTGCAGGCCGCGTACGTCGGCCGTTTGTCGCGGCACAGCCTCATCAACCAGGATCTTGCGATGCCCACAAACCTGGTGGATCCGAAATCCGGGCAGACGTATTTTCAGGCTATGACGCAGTTGGCGCAGTTGATCGATTACCAGCACGTTCCTATTTCCAACCTGCCGAAAATTCCTTTCTTTGAGGACATGTGGGCGACGGCGGGCGGCCACGGTTTAACGCCTACGCAAGTATGGGCGACCGATTATGTGGAGAACAGCAATCAGGGCGACTTTACGAACGTTCTGAACGACGCCGACGGCACCAACTGCAATCCCGGAGGCAGCGTGTTCTCGGCGAGCGGAGGCCTGAACGCCGTCGGATGCGGCATCTACGGTCCGTACATGATGTTCAACCCGCAGTTCTCGGCGCTGTCGGCGTACAGCTCCATCGGAACCGGGGATTATCACGCGCTGCAGTTGACCGTCCGCAAGCGATTCAGCAGCGGGCTGCTGTTCGATTTGAATTACACTTGGTCCCGGTCCATCGATCTCGGCTCGACCGTGGAAGCCGGCGGCAGATTCTCGGACTTGCTCCTGAATACGTGGAACCCCAGCCAGGAGCGCGGCGTTTCGAACTACGACATGACGCATCAGGTGAACGGTTATTTTGTGTATGAGCTGCCAGTGGGGCGGAATAGAAAATTCGGGAGCAACATGAACCGGGCGCTGGACGCGATTATCGGCGGATGGCAAGTGAGCGGAACGTACCGGCAGACTTCCGGTCTTCCGTTCAGCGTGAGCAATGGCCAGCGCTGGCCCACGAACTGGGAGGTGGACGCCAACGCGACTCCGAATGGAACTGCGCGTCCGCCGGAGGCGAACGTCTCGAACGCTCCGGCAATCATCGGCGCCGGAGGACCGAATGTATGGACCAATCCGGCCGCTGCCTTCGCCTCCTACCAGGAGACCTTTGCGGGCCAGTCCGGCAGCCGCAACACGCTGCGCGGCGACGGTTTTTTCAACATCGATTCCGGGCTGTACAAGACGTTCACGATGCCGTTCTCGGAGCATCAGCATTTGCAAGTGCGGTGGGAAACGTTCAACGTGACGAATTCGGTGCGCTTCGACGTTCCGGCGTTTGCGCAGATCAATACGCTGGCGGAGGGGAGTTTCGGCAAGTTCACGACCACTCTGACGCAGCCGCGGCAAATGCAATTCGCAATGCGGTATACGTGGTAGGCCGGACCTGACGGGCGTGGGCCCGAATCCATGGATTTACGAAATCAATACGTGGGTGTGGCTGGATTCGCTCGCCCGCGGTGAAGGCCGGCCGGTGCGGCTCGGCGACGTGCCGGAACAACAATGGGACGCGATCGCGTCGTGGGGCTTCGACGCGGTCTGGCTGATGGGAGTTTGGGAGCGCAGCCCGGCGGGCGTCCGCATCGCCCGCGAGCACCAAGCCCTGCAGCGGGAATATCGCGATGCGCTGCCGGACTTCAGGCCGGAGGATGTGGTGGGGTCGCCGTATGCGGTGCATCGCTACGTGGCCGATGCGCATCTCGGCGGCCCCGCGGGTTTGAAGAGCGCGCGCGAGGCGTTGGCGCGTCGCAATATGGCGCTGCTGCTTGATTTTGTCCCGAATCACACCGCCATCGACCATCCCTGGACCGCGCAGCATCCCGAGTATTTCATACACGACGACGCAGGAGGGATCGCAAACGGGCGCGACCCGTATTTTCCTCCGTGGACCGATACGGCGCAATTGAACATTTTCAATGCGGGGGCGCGCGCGGCGCTGATCGGCGCGATGGAAGATGTAGCCGGCCAATGCGATGGCGTGCGCTGCGATATGGCGATGCTGTTGTTGAACGACGTTTTCCGCAAAACCTGGGGAGAGCGGGCGGGACCGGCGCCGCAGGCCGAGTTCTGGGCGGAAGCGATTCCGGCCGTCAAAGGTCGCTCACCCGGGTTCACGTTTATTGCGGAAGTTTATTGGGATCTGGAAACGAGCCTGCAGCAGCTGGGCTTCGATTATTGTTATGACAAACCGCTGTACGACGCTCTCACGCACGGGAACGCGCAGGCGGTGCGGGGCGTGTTGGCGGGCGCTGGAAACAAGCGCGTGCGGTTCATCGAGAACCACGATGAGACGCGCGCGGCCGCGGCGTTTCCGGATGAACGCCAGGAGCAGGCCGCCGCGATTGTGATGAGCACGGTTCCCGGAGCGAAGCTGTTTTACGAAGGCCAGTTGGAAGGGCGGCGCGTGAAGACGCCGGTGCAGCTCGGCCGCGAGCGCGAGGAAACGCCCAACGCCGCTCTACGCGATTTTTATTGCCGCTTATTTCACGCGCGGCGCGATCCGATTTTGCGGCGTGGGGAATGGGCCATGCTGGAGACGACGGGTTGGCCGGACAATCAAAGCTGCGTCAACCTATTGGCCTGGTCGTGGCGCGATTCCGGCGAGCGCGCGATTGCCGTCGTCAACTATGCCGCTTCGCCTTCGCAGGGCCGCGTTCATTTTCCAGGGAACGACCTCGCCGGGCGCGCCTGGAATCTGAAGAGCATGATGGACGCGGAGATGTTCACACGCGACGGCGGCGAAATGGCAGCGCCAGGGTCTCTTCGTCGATCTCCCGGCCTGGGGCGTATATCTGTTGAAGTTTGCTTA
Organism: Bryobacterales bacterium; assembly: GCA_963795935.1. Lineage (GTDB taxonomy): Bacteria > Acidobacteriota > Terriglobia > Bryobacterales > Bryobacteraceae > JAICMB01. The sequence continues at coordinate 291,075 of CAWCJO010000003.1, forward strand.
AGAAGTTATCGATACGTCACCCACACGGGAGAGCTCCAGGCAAGATTTCGATCGATTTGCGTGACGCGGACGTAATACCAATTCGTCCCTTCCACCGGCTCGTTATCGGCATACTCGAAGTCGGCGTCCTTCACATTCGGTCCCGGCGCGCTGTAGATCACGGCATTATTCCGTATGAGATCGATACGCGTGATGCGGTCGGTTCCGTGGATTCGAGTGCGCAGTTGCAGTCCGCGCGAGGCTGTGAAGATGTCGCCCATCAAGTGCGTCGCGCCGCCGTTCTCCACCGCTTCGAAATCGAGGATGATGTTATCGGTTGCGGCATAGGCGTGCCGGGCGCGCATCTGATCCACGATATCGGCGCGGCGAGTGGTGGGCGAGTAGATCATAGCGTAGCTGCAATGAGTGGAGATGTGATCGGAGCTTGCCTGAACGCCCAGCTTGTATCCCTTCGCAAGGGCATTCCAGAAGAAGCCCGCCGGCTCGTAGGCTCCGTGAACGAGTAAATGATTATCGGCGCTTTCGGCGCGGGGGGCGCCTTCGTATTCATAGGCCGCGTGGTAACCCTGATAAATTTCGACCAAAGGCTCGAGGTTGGGATCGTTGTCGCGCCAGTCGGTGCCCTGGCCCGTTGCGAGCGAATGCTCCATGCAAATGCCGCGGTTCTGGCGCAGGTAGGGATAGACCAGGGTTCCGCTGTTCACCTGGCCGCGATTTTCCGCCGCGCCCACCGGAAGCGTGCGCACGCCGCGATGGTCGAAGACGACGTTGCGGTGCCCGTTCGGGTAATTGACGCTGCGTTCATAACCGAACAGGGGAGTATAGCGGTTTGGAATCAGGAAAATATCGTATGACTTTTCCGTGCGCCACCAGTTGTACTCGACGTCGCCGCCCATGTTGTGGTCGGTGACGATGCCGGTGTCCATGGCTGCGGCATCGAGCATGTAACGGTAGTAATCCTCGAGCGAGCCATCGCCGGCTCCATCGTTTGATATATCCGTGTGGCGGTGGAAATCTCCTCGCAGGATGCGATACTCCGTTCCGCCGATGGTCGTGCGGTAGGCGCGAATGCGGCGGACATCCTCGCGCTCGTTGGGGTGCATGATTTGGCCGCGGCCGGCGCCCTCGGTATAGGCGGTGAGCTGCGGAGCCGAAGAGGGCGGCGGAGCGGAGGCTTGCGCCGTGAATACGTCGTAACGCACCATCGTCGGCGCCTGGTAATTCCCGGTGGCATTTCGAACCAGGCGCCCGTCGGTTGGGTAAGTCATCCAAACGGCGTCCGCGGCCGCGCCAGCGGCGATCTGGAACGGCGCTTCGTTGCGGCAGGTGGAATTCGGAACGAATGCGGCGGGCTGCCATACGCCATGATCGATGCTGGTCAGGTATAGATCCCAAATTCCACCAGCCGACCAATAATCGATGCGCTGAATGGTAGAACTGGTGCGGATCTGAAACAGCGCCCAGATGCGGCCGTTCGCATCGGCGGTCAAATGAGGAAGCTGCCAATAGCGCTTGAGGCGGTCCGGAACGGCGGCGGCGAAATCCGGCCCCTGCTTCCAGACCGCGCCGTCTTTGACGAGCACGCGAATGGCGCGATCCTTGTACAACACCGTGGAGCGATCTTGTTCCTCGTGGTTCCAATCCTTACCCCAGTTCCCGCCGGATTGATCCCAGGCGAGCCAGGGACGGCCCTGGCCGTCGATAGCGATGGAGGGATGCGCATCAAAGATCGGCGATTTAGTGATCTGCTCGATCTCGCCGGCGGTTCCGTCGGGATCGATGCGCCGGTAGAAAATATCGTAATTGCCGGTCTGATAGCTGTCCCATGCGGCATGCAGATTGCCGTCGCGGTCGAAAGCGGCATCGGGATTCCAGACGCTCGGGCCGCCGATGCGGCGCCGCTCGGACCAGCCGCTCGCTCGCGCGTAGGACGACAGATAGAGGTAGGATTCGCCGTTTTCATGTCCCACCCAGATCAAGCTCAACGAATGCGGACCGGCGACCAGCTTGTGAAAAATGTTGGGAGCGTCTCCAGAGGTGATCTGGGCGCGCGGCGACCAGTTTCGGCCGTCGAAAACGCGCTCGTAGAGGTTCCACTGATCGCCATGCCGTTCGGACCAGGCGACGTGAATGCCGCCTTCGGCATCCTCCGCGATAGAGGTCCGAAAAATGTCGCCTTTTTCCGTGGTCAGGCGCACGGGCTCGCCTCCCTGCAGGCGGGCATAGACGTGATCCCCGCGATCCTGGTAGGCCTGCCAGGCGGTCCACACGCCGCCATTGCGAGCCACCGCAATCGATGGATAATCGTGCTGCTCGCCAGTTTGAGGAGAGATTTGCTCCGTGACAGGAACGCGCTCCACCTGAACGTCGTGGTCCAGGTACCACAACACGCGGCCGTACGATAGATCGCGAATTGAAACCGGGAAGTCGCCTTGCGCGGTGCGAAACTCGGCGGATGCGGCGGAGCCGTCCAGCGTGATTATCAGCCCGGCGGGAACGATGTTTCGCGTGGGACCTCCGCCGGTAAGCGGCTGCGGCGAATCCGGCTGATTCTCGAAAATAACGCGGCGGACATCCAGTTTCCACGAATTCGGCCCGCTGATCGAATCGTTCTGAAGGAACCGCCACGGCTCGATTTTGCGCAGCCTTCCTCCGCGGACTGTCACTGTGCCGTCGTAATTTTTCTCCCGCTCGCGTTGATAGCCGAATACGACTCGAAAGGCGATCGCCTGCGTTGCGGACGGCCGCGCGCCTGAGGGCGGCCTTTTGCGCGTTTGCGGCAATCCGATTACGAGGAAAGTGGCAAGACACACAGCCGTTGCCCCCATGCCTATATTTCGCATTGCAATCTCCCGGAGAGGACCGGTTAATTTAGTTCGCCCTCATTTTCCGCACGGACGAACATATCATTCTCGCATGGCTTTCCGCAACGCCGATGCGCGAAAAGCGCGCCCTGACCGCGGCCGCTTACCGCCTCGCGGCGAAGCCGGAACCGGCGCTGGGAAGCAGCGAAGAATCGTTCGGCGGCAGGCGCCACGACTCGTCGAACAGCCCCGCGCAAGCCACGTCAGGAACGTCGACCCCCTCTTTCACCGTCAGCACCGCGTAATCGCCCAGGCGGGGCATTCCATAATCGCCGCGATACTCGCGATCGTCGATGGTCAGGCCGCTATTCACAACGACATAATGGGATGTATTTAAAGGATCGGGATAAATCAGCGCGGGAAAGCTCACGGCGGCCGGATATTTTTGCTCACCCACGCCGACGTTCTGGCGCGTCCAGCGCAGCGGCAGCTTGCCGTCGATCTTCGCGATCCAGCGATTGCTGCCCGGGTCGCCGAACAGGACTACGTTGTAACGCGCAAAATCCGACGCCACCACGTCCTTGTCGTCTTTGATGCGCGGATGGGCGCGAAACCATTTCGCGTACAGCCGGTCGAAGCGCGCCAGCATCCGCAGAGTCTGCCGGTTGACGGCGTCGTTCCAGGGCGTTCCCGTCGGCCGCACCAGCAAAAACGGATCGAGGAAGGCATCGTCGATGGGACCTTGCAACGCATGCGTCTTGCGCAATCCCGCCGGCTTGGTCGTCCGCGCCACGCGCCAAGCGCCGGCTGGCTTTTCGAGCGCGATTTCGGCGGCCGCAGTCACGCGCAGGTCCTGACCATCGATGCGAATCTCGTGCGCATGTCCGGTCTCGCGCAATGTCAGCCGTGTCAGATTCTTCGTCGCGATCTGGTAGTGCGCTCCGGCATGGCTGCGCAGCGCGTCGATCTCCGCACGATCGTAATGTTTCGCCAACCCGTCCAGGCTCACCCAATAATCGCGGTTATAGCGCGTCGTGTAAGTGAGAAACCGGATGTGGTCCGGCGAAATCCGGCCGCGGTCGCCGTACTCCTTCAGAAACGCATCCAGTCTCTCCCGCACCAGCGGACTAGTGCCATGCCCGGTGTTCTGGGAGATGAGGAAAATCGCGGGCGTGCCCTGCGCGCGCAAAAAGTCCGGTTCGCCCTGTGAGGGAAAGCCCTCCTTCTCAAGCTGCTCCCGCGCGCGCAAAGAGGACTCCAACTGGCCGCGCGACGGCGTCCCGGCAGGAGGCGGCGGCAACGATGATACCTGAGGGTCGCGATCTCCGTCATGGGCCGCCAGCGGCAGATCGAACACGTTGAGCGCCCATTCCGGAATGTTCTCCCAGATTCGTAGCGTCGCGTACTGGTACGGCGCTAGGCCCGGCATTTGCGGCCTGCGCGACCACGTCCCCGCCCCGATCTCGGCCGCCGCCCAGCGGTCGGGATAATGCAGCGCTAAATGCCACGCGCCCTCACCGCCCATCGAAAACCCGCGCAGCAGAATGCGGTCCGGGTCGATCTTGTACCGCTTCTCCACCGCCGCAATCGCCTCGAAAACGTCCGCCTCTCCGGCGAAATGGTATCCCGCGCCATTCCAACGTCCGTACACGTCAAGCTGAATCTGTCCGTTGTCCGCCACCGGCGGCTTCGATGGCCCTTGATTCGGAAATGCATAAAGGAAACTCGCTTCAGTCAACCGCGCCGCGCGCCCATGCAGCCACACATACAAGCGCAGCGGTTTGGCGCCGTCATAGGAAGGCGGCAGCGTCACGCCGTAGGGCTGCACCGACCCGTCGAGCGCGGAGTAGAATCCGTGCGCGCGCCGCCGCTCCTCCATCCACGGCGATTTGCCATCCTGCAATTGGCGCGCGCGCTCCATTCCGGTATCGAGGACTGCAAAAGCACGATCGACATCGGCAGGCGTGAAAAAATCCTCGGGAAATTCCAGCAGCCACTTCCCGGCCTTGGCGTAAACATCGACATCCGCCAGCAGGTCCGGGTCCGCGCCACGCTTCCTTAAGTGGTCGACAGTCGCGTCGATGGAGCGAACCTTCATCTCCATGTGCACCTTCTGCTCGGGCGTCAAATCGACATGCGTCTGCGCCTCCGCCCCGATTAATGCCGCCACGCTCATCGCGAGGATCTTCGCCAATTCCATTGACGCCATTCTACCCCGCGCCCCCGGGACACGCCCCGTGTCCCCGCGCCGCAGGCGGAAGACTGTTCCCGTGTTAAAGTCGAAAAACCGATCGCGATGCGTCTCGTCCCCGCTTGGCTCATATTGTGCCTTTTCGCGCCGGGCCTTTCGGCGCAGGGCAACTACGAGATCCAGGTCTACCCGTCGGAGACCGTCGCGCCCGGCAGTACCATGTTCGAGTTTCACACCAACTACACCATCGAAGGCACGAAACAAACCATCGATGGCGTTTACCCGACCGAGCACCAGCTTCACGAAACCCTTGAGATCACCCACGGCTTCACTTCCTTTTTCGAAACCGGTTTTTACCTTTTCAGCAACATACAGGAAGGAGTCGGCTGGGATTTTGTGGGTACCCACATACGCCCGCGTTTTCGCGTCCCGGAAGACTGGCATTGGCCCGTGGGCGTCAGTATCTCGCAGGAGATCGGCTGGCAAAGGCCGCAATATTCGCCGGACACCTGGACCTACGAGCTGCGCCCCATTATCGACAAGCAAATCGGGCGTTTGTATGTTTCCTTCAATCCTACGCTGGACCGCGCCCTGCACGGCCCGGACGTAAATCGGGGCTGGGAATTCTCGCCCAACGTAAAAGCCGGTTACGACTTCACGAAAGTAATCAACGCCGGCATCGAATATTACGGCAACCTCGGTCCCGTCACCGGCTTCGATCCCTTCCACGACCAGCAACAACAAATCATCCCCGCCATCGATCTCAACTTCTCGCCCAACTGGGAATTCAATGCCGGCATCGGCGTAGGCGTCACGCATACCACCGATCACCTGTTGATCAAAATGATCGTGGGTTACCGCTTCAAGAGATAGGCCGGGCCTAGCGCTCAAAGCCGTCTGATCCAAGGATGATAGCCGCGGTGCGCCGGCATCCTTGCTTCCGGCGTCGCTGCCCGGCTTTGGTACTATCGCGTTAAGCGCCTGCTCGAGACATGCCTTCGTATCGAATCCCGTTCAACAAGCCATGTCTGTCCGGCAACGAGCTTTTGTACGTGGCGGAATCGATACAGGCGGGGCACATCTCCGGCGATGGCGGGTTCACGCGCCGCTGCCGCCGACTGCTCGAAGGGGAATTGCAGGCGGCGGCCGTTCTTCTGACGACCTCCTGCACGCATGCCCTGGAGATGGCCGCCTTGCTTCTCGATATCCAGCCCGGCGACGAGGTCATTGTCCCATCGTTCACGTTTGTATCCACGATCAACGCGTTTGTCCTACGCGGCGCCGTTCCGGTCTTTGCGGATATTCGCCCGGACACGCTGAATCTAGCGGAGTCCGATGTAGCGGACCTCGTCACATCCCGCACCAGGGCGATCGTCGCTGTGCATTACGCCGGCGTCGGCTGCGAAATGGACGCCCTCGCACGCATTGCTCACCGCCACGGCATCACGCTTGTGGAGGATAACGCGCATGGTCTTTTCGGCCGCTACAGAGGACGGTATCTGGGAAGCTTTGGAAGTCTGGCGGCGCAAAGTTTTCACGAGACCAAGAATTTTACGTGCGGCGAAGGCGGCGCCCTCATCGTCAACGATCCCCAATTCGTCGAACGAGCCGAGGTCATTCGGGAAAAAGGAACCGACCGTAACCGCTTTTTCCGGGGACAGGTGGACAAGTATACCTGGGTCGATATTGGTTCCAGTTACGTGCTTTCCGACGTGCTGGCGGCTTATCTTCTCGCGCAGCTCGAACGCCGCGAGCGAATTCAGTCTGCCCGGCGCCGTATATGGCATCGCTATATGTCCGGTCTGTCCAACTGGGCCGATCGATCTGGAGCGAAACTTCCGTATGTTCCGGAACACTGCGAGCAAACCTACCATCTGTTCTACCTGATCCTGCCTTCGCTGGAGATCCGCGGGCAATTAATCGATCATCTTAAAGAGCGGGGAATTCTCAGCGTCTTCCACTATTTGCCTCTGCATCTTTCCGCGATGGGCCTGAAATACGGCGGCCGCGCCGGCCAGTGCCCGGTAACGGAAAGAATCAGCGATCGCCTCCTGCGCCTGCCCTTCTATAACGATCTTTCAGAGCGGGATCAATTGGATATTATCGCGGCGATCGAATCCTTCGGCGCGTCTAAGTCAAACGCGGCCGCGGACGCGGCGTGCCTGCGTGGCGCGAGTTAACTCCGGCGCGCGGGGCGAAGAAACCTGGGGGTTCAGCCGGCATTCCACCAATGGAACCATAAACCGATCGATTCGATCCTGAATCCATGGCGCTCATACATCCGCAGCGCCTTCACGTTGCTTGCCTGCGTGACGACGCCGGCCCGTGGAGCGCCCTGAGCGGCAAACCATTGTTCGGCGCGCGCCAGCAGTTTCGCGCCAAGTCCTTGGTTACGACTTCGCTCATCGACTGCAATCAAGCCAATCTCGCCCGCGCCCTCTTTCATTGCGCAAGTGATATATCCGGCCGGTTGGCCGTCAATCTCGGGCACGAACACGGCCCCGGCGAAGGAGGAGTCCGTGCAGCTCCGCTCGATCCACATTGAGAACAGCCTGTCGCAGGCTTCCCTGGAAAATCGCCCATCCGCGTAGAACCGGGAGTCGTAGTGCGATCGGGAGGCCAGTTGCCGCAGGTAGGGAACATCGCCGGCCGCCGCCGGCCGGATGCCCGCGCCGTCTGTCCCGGCGCTGGCTGCCAGGGTGACGCCGAGACCCGCGCGCACGCCCACCATGCGAAACCCGGCATCCTGGACGCTCCGCGCCGTAACCGGGTCGCTGGAGTCGGCCAGCAAATACATGCAGTCGATATTCTCCGATGCTGCCCATCCCAATGCCTCGCGCATGCCTTCGCAATCGGCGCGCCGCGGCATCACGCGCCCCACGCGCATCCCGAAATGGGCGCTATCCCAATCGAGGAAGCGGCACAGGGGGGCTGTTCCGCTTTGCATAGGTAGAGTATAGGGCGCGCGAGCGGGCTGCCGCAATGTCCGCCTGACTCACCCGGAGCCGGAATGAAACGGCGTTTCAAGGCGCTTCACGTAGGTCGGCTTCTCCAAGACTCGAAAGTGCATGCGGGCGAGATACTCGCCGATAATGCCGATCGCGAACAACTGGGCGCCGGAAAAAATCGCCACTACGGATGCCAGAAACGGAAACCCCGGAGCCGGATCGCCTTCCAGAAAGTAGCGGACCAGCACCCAGGCAAGCACGGCGAATCCGAATATCGTAAAGACAAATCCGGTCAAGCTGGCGAGTTGCAGCGGGAGCACGCTGAAACCGGTCATCATATTTAGCGCATGCGTAATGAGCTTCCAGAAGGTGTAATTCGACGCGCCCGCCGCTCGCGGTTTGTGCCGAACGGGCACGGAGGCAAATCGTTGCGTTGCCCAGGTAAGCAACACATCCACGGACACCTGCGGTCCGCTGTAATCGGCAAAAGCTTCGCGCAGGACGGTGCGAAAGGCCCGAAACGGGCTCACCTTCGCCGCGGTCTCCACTCCCATGGCGCTCTGCAGCGCCAACTTCGTGACGCGAGAGGCCAATCCGCGCAGAAATCCGTGCGCGTCCTTAAGCGGCGTCCCATAAACGACGTCGTAGCCTTCGTTCAACTTCTCAACCAGACGCGGGACCTCCTCCGGCGGGTTCTGCAAATCGTCGTCCAAGGTGACCACGACGTCGTGGCGCGCCGCTCGAATGCCGCACAATGTAGCGTTGTGCTGGCCGTAGTTGCGCATCAGGCCAATTCCCCGCACCAACGGGCATTGCGAAGCGAGTTCCTCTATCACCGTCCAGCTTTGGTCCCCGCTTCCATCGTTCACGAGGATGATCTCGGTCTGTTCCGTCCCCAAGGCCGCGCGAATCGCGGCGATCAGCGGGCGCAGAGTTTCCGCCGAATTGTACACTGGGACGACAACGGAAATACCCATGAACTGCAAATGGTAACGAACTCAATCGCTCTTCGTGATCCGGCATTCAGAGCCGGCCGCGCCGCTTCGCGTCCAAAACCGATTGCTATACTGAACCATTGTGCAGCCGCAAGCAGCAAATGACCGCGCCCTGAATACCCGCGCGGCCCTCTTCAAAGTTCCGGCCGCAATCGGCGCGCGCGGCTTGGCTACGATCCGATCGCTCCTCGTATTCTATAGGATTCCGCTGCTTGCATTTTTATTGTCGTTCTTATTGTTCCTGATTTCTAAAGATTATATTTTCTCCAAAGCCCACCTGACCAGCTACACGACCTTTGATGCGAATTGGTACGGCCGCATCATAGGTGAAGGGTATTCCACGAATGGCAATGACCATGTTGAACATGACGTCGTCTTTTTCCCCCTGTATCCGATAGCCTGCTACATCGTAAAAATGTTGTTGCCTATCTCCACTGCGGCGGCGATGCTCGCCGTCGCCGCGACATCCAGCATGGTTATGCTGCTGTTTTTCTACGATATCCTACGCCGGAATCAATCGCCGGGCGTTGCGGCACGCGCGGTGTTATTGCTTGCTTTCAATCCTTTTTCATGCTTCTTCTACAATGGATATAGCGATGCGCTGTTTTTATGCCTCGCCGTTCTCTTTTTCTGGGTTTTGCTGAAGGGCCGCTTCTTCTCTTCCGCCATCATTGCGGGTTTTGCCTCCGCCTGCCGTCCCTACGGCGCTCTCTTGGGAATCGTGCTTGCGTTTGAACTTGTCCGGCTGCACTATGCCGAGTTCGGGCTGCGCTTTGTCGCCCGCTCGAAATATCTCTTGTACATCGCGGTACTATTGCCCGTGTGTTGCGCCGGACTGGCGGCGTATACTATTTATCTGGGCAGCGCTTTTGGCGACCCCCTCGCATTCGCCCATGGCTTGCGCGCCTGGTCCTCGGGCCGCGCTCCGTTCAGTCTAGCCGATCTAATTGGGATGCGTTATCTCCTGAAAGCCTTCGTGGCCGCTTTTATCCCCTCCGATCCGTTCCGTCCATTTGTCGTCGGCATGGTGTATTTTGCGCTCATGCCCGTTCTCGTCATATTTCGCGGAAGCCGTCTCGCGCCCGCCATATTGTTTTTTACGGCGATGATGTTTGTCTTCATTCACCTGAATGCCGTTGTAAACCGCATTGAATTGTACAACCTTGGAAGACATTGCGCGTTATTGTTTCCAGTCGCTATGCTGGGCGCCCTGGCTCTGGCTCCCCGCCAGCCTCCGGCGTGGCAGCGTAGAATTGCGCGCAGCCCCGGCCGCCCAGAGGCTGGGAGGCGCGAATGGATTCAGGTCTTTGCCGCGGCGCCGTTTTGTATCGTTCTCCTGTCTACCGCCGCCTTATCCGTTCGATATACGATCATGTATTACCGTAACCAATTCGTCTCGTAAACGCCCCAATAGCCGATGTCCTCTCTGCTGAATAAATCCGAAGCTCTGCGGCTCGGTATTGCGGCCGTGGCGCTCTGGACAGCATTTCTCGTTTGGGCGGGCTATTTGCTCCGATCCAGCGCCGTCTACCAGCGTACTTACTATAAGCGTCTAAGAGCTCTTTCCAGCGCCCCAATTTACCATCCTGGAGACGTAGTGAACTACACGGACGACAACAAAATGCTGTTTGTGGACTGGTCGGGGGCGGAACGTAGTTTTCGCTGGTCCGACGGCCATCAGGTCGGATTTGTGTTTCGGCTGGAGGACCCGCCGCGCTATAATGCCACCGCGAAATATGCGATTCTGAGGCTTCGCACGGCGTGCTCGCTCGGCCCGCAGCCGGTGGGTATTCGCCTCAACGATCAAGATTTGGCAAACGTGACTATAAGCGGCGAAGGCGAGTACGATATCCGGATTTCGCCAGGGTTAATGCACAAGGGCGCCAACAGTCTGGAATTCGCCATCCCTCGCGCGCACCCGCCCGGAACCGACGATAAACGCGTACTGGGCATCTGTTTGAAGGATCTCACCATTCTGCCTGAAGGCGGGCTTTGATGGCTCGAAACCTGGGTCTTGATTACGCTGCGCTTACCAGCGAAGTGGAAACGAGAATTCGCTCTGCCTACGAAAGCGCGCGCCCGGCGCTAAATGGCGTCTCAGCGGCCGAGCCCACGCGGGAACACTTTGAGCCTCTTCACCGCGCTGCCTTGGCCGTCGGCCAAATGCCTCCCGAGCTGTCGACTCTGCGCGCGCGGATAGGAGCGATTCTCGTGGCGGTCGTGAGGCGGGCCCTCTTTTGGTATTCGCCGCAAATTATTCGATTTCAAGTCGGCGCCGCAATGGAAGTCGAGCGCCAGTATCGATTAATCCAGGCGAACGCCGAACGGATTCTAAAGCAGGAGCGCGCCCTCCAGTCCCTTGCCTTAAGCGCCGCCGACGAGAACGCGCGGCTGCGCAGCGAACTAGCCGCGCTGGCAAAGGAACTCCAGAAAGCCGACGCTGCTGCATCGGAACGCGATGAAACGCTACGGCGCTTGGAGCGTGAGATTGCCATGCTGAAGGCGCAACCGCCGTTACCGGCCGAAAGATCCGATCGAATGCGTACACATCGGGGCTGATCTGACCGGATCTCAGGCGCCTGCATGCGCCATGAAGACACCTTTATGCGAATTGCTTTATGCGAATTGCCATCGCAACCGTGAGAGTGCCGTTCGTCTCCGGCGGCGCGGAGATCCACGCCGAGGAGCTGCGCCATGCTCTCACTGCGCATGGTCATGAAGCTGAAATCTTTGCGATTCCGTTTAAATGGTATCCGCCGGAAGCAATCCTCGATCACATGCTTGCCTGCCGCTTGTTGGATCTCACCGAAGCCCAAGGGAAGCGGATCGACGCCCTCATCGGACTTAAGTTCCCCGCCTATTTGATGAACCATCCGAATAAAGTTCTGTGGGTTCTGCATCAGCACCGGCAAGCATACGACTTATGGAACGATCCCGTGGGCGGAGACATGATACACGACGAAAACGGCGTCATGGTGCGCGAGGCCATCGTCAATGCCGACAGGCTAATCATGCCGTGCGCCCGCGAAATATTCGCAAACTCACGCAATGTGGCGCTCCGACTGCACCGATTCTGCGAAATCGACGCCCAGGTTCTTTACCATCCGCCCCGGTCGGCGGACCTTTTTTATCGCGAGCCGGCCGAGCGTTGGCTATTCTTTCCCAGCCGCATCATGACCCTGAAACGGCAGGAGCTCGTCGTTCGCGCGCTTGCCAAGACCAAGGCCCGCGTCGCAGTGAAATTTGCCGGCGTTCCGGACGATGCCGATTATCTGCTTCAACTGCGGAAATTGGCTTCGAAACTCGGCGTTGCCGATCGCGCGGAATGGCTCGGCGGCGTTAGCGAAGAAGTCAAGCGCGAGTTGTATGCCAAGTGCCTGGGCGTCGTCTATCCTCCGCTGGACGAGGACTTCGGATACGTGACGCTGGAGGCCATGCTCTCGAGCAAGCCCGTCATCACGTGTTCCGACTCCGGTGGACCTCGGGAATTTGTGGAGCCGGGCGTTAGTGGGTTCGTTGCCGCGCCTACGCCGGAGTCCTTGGCCGAGGCCATGGACGCGCTATGGGCCGATACCGCCGCGGCCGAGCGATTCGGGAGGGCCGGTCTGGCCAAATATCGATCCTGCAACATCAGTTGGGACAACGTGGTCTCAAATCTCCTCAGGAGCGTAAAATCCCGGTGAACGGCGCCGCTGCCCGCCGGTATTGCCTGCATTGGTTTTCCCCCCTGCCGCCCGCGCGCACAGGAATTGCCGACTACACCGCGCAGATCGTTCCATATCTGGCCAAAGCTATCGATGTTGTTCTGTGGAGTGGCCAGGAGCACTGGAACCGCGACATTGAACGATATGCTTCCGTGCGCCGCTTCGATCCCCGCACTTTGCGCTGGCAGGACATAGCAAGCGCTTCCGATGTCGTAAATGTTCCGGTGTATCACCTCGGGAACAACGGACCTCTGCATCGCGCTATTTGGGAGGTGAGCCGCGATGTCCCTGGCGTCGTCGTGCTCCACGACACTCGGCTGCATGATTTTTTTGCTTACATCTTTCGGGATGCATATCGGGATCGGGGATCTTACCTTTCCGCCATGGCGCGCTACTACGGCTCGGAAGGACGAACCGCCGCCGAACGGTTCTGGCAAGGAGGATTTTCGGCGGAACACATGGCGGAGCATTTTCCACTCGTCTCCCTCGCTTTAGAAAACAGCCTGGCCGCGGTCGTGCACTCGCCCGAAGGACTGGACTTGCTTGCGAAAGAGAACTATGGACCGGCAAGCAATTTGAGTCTTCCCTATGCCGCCACCCCGCTTGAACCCGAGCGCCGCCCCGGACCTCCCTTTCGCATCGTCGTTTCCGGATACGGCGGCCCCAACCGCAGACTGGATTCATTCCTCCGGGCGCTGGCTGCTTTCGACCGGCGGGATTTGTTCCGCGTCGATATCTACGGAACCGTTTGGGACCCACCCTCGATAAAAACTCTGATTCGCGATTGTGGACTGAGCGGAATTTGCTCTTTGAGGGGCGTAGTTCCGCTGCGGCAGTTGGAGGAGGGCTTAAGGGGAGCGCACCTGGCCGTGAATCTGCGCTTCCCTACCATGGGCGAGGCTTCCATGAGCCAACTGCGTTTATGGGACCACGGCATCCCCTCCCTGGCGACGCCCGCCGGATGGTATGCTCACGTGCCCAAAGACACCGTCCTCTACGTCCGGCCGGAACACGAACAGACCGATATTCAGCGGCGCCTTGCAAGCGTATTAGATGAACCGGAACGGGTTCGCGCCGTGGGAGACAATGGGCGCCGCGCCTTGCTCGCCATGCACGCTCCAGAAAAATACGTCTCTCTCCTGCTCGAATTTATCTCGCGCTTCCCGAGCTTTCAAGCGAGGCGCGCCGCGGGAATGGCCGCCACGCGCGTGGGCTGCGATCTCGGAGAATGGTCGCCCGCGGAGTGCGTCGACTTGGTCTCAAGGCGCGCCGCCCGCACAATTTCCGAGCTCTTCTCCTCTCCTCGACGGGACCACCGCCGGCCATAGGGGCTTACTTGCGCGCAGGCCCGCAACCCCGGCGTTTTTTCCGAGCCTTCTGGTAGGGGAGATCGAATGACGAAATTCGAAATCATTCTCTACTGGAGTTGGACCCTACGCAGCCCGCGCAAGAGGCCTGCTAACGCGGAAAGCGTTACCGCCGAGCGGCTGAAGACTGCTCGGGAACTCGGAGGCGCCATTGCTGAACCAAAAGGCCGCCTGCTGTTCGCCTGAAAGACTCCGCTCCGCGAATCGATTGAGCAAGGGCTGCAAATTCCGTCACTCTTCGTCCTGCACAAAACAGCCCTCGAACGCGCGCTCCACAAGATCTTCCGTCAGCCGGAATGGCAGGCCTTCGAAATGGATCAGATCGATGGCGTGCGAAAGCAGGTCGCGCGGGTGGCAGCGCCGCATCGGCTTGCCGCAGCCTTTATAACGCTTATCGATCAAACGGTCCAGGATCGCGCCGTCGAAGGGCAACTCCTTGGCCTCGCAGAAGCTCTCGAAAATCCGCTTGAACTCCTCCACCTCCGGGTTGCGCAGCAGCATTTTATACTGTATGCGGCGCAGAAACGCTTCATCGCCCAATTGCGCCGGCTTCAGATTCGTCGAGAAGACAAGAAACGCCTCGAACGGCACGATCATTTTGCCGCCCGTTCGAAACGATAGATAATCCACGCGCCGTTCCATCGGCACGATCCAGCGATTCAGAACCTCCGCCGGGGTACAGCGCTGCCGTCCGAAGTCGTCGATCAGGTAAATGCCGTTGTTCGCTTTCAACTGATAAGGCGCGTCGTATACCTTCGACGTTTCGTTGTAGCTGAGATCCAGCATGTTCATCGTAAGCTCGCCGCCCGTGGTGATGAAAGGACGCCGGCACTTGATCCAGCGGCCGTCGTGCGTGGGCTCGAAAATTGTGGATTGCTCGGAGGCGCCGTCCATCGCCTGGTGGTAAATGGGGTCGAAAAGCTGCACGATCTGTCCCTGGCACTCGATCGCGTGCGGAACGTAAATCGGCGTCTCGTCCAGGCCGCCCAGCGCTTCGGCCAGGTAGGTCTTGCCGTTGCCCGGCTGTCCATAAATCAGAAAGGAGTTTCCCGAGCTCACCGCGGGTCCAATCTGCGCCAGCAGCTTCGCGGTCACCACCATCTTGCGATAGGCGTGCGTCAGCGCCTCCGGCCGCAGCCACCCTCCTTGACGCCGCTGATGCCGTACGAACCAGGTGTATTGATACAGCGGAACCGGCGCTGGACCGGTGTATTGATTCGCATCCAGGTACTCGCGCGCCAAGTTGCGCCCCGCTTCGGTGAGCGCGAAAATCGAGCTGCTATTCCCCATGCCCAGCGAACGCTTCACCTGCACGAAGTACTGCCGCTTTAGACTCTCCATCAGGGCGTCGATCAGGCTGTACTTGAAACCCATTGCCGTCGCCAGATCGCGTCCCAACACGTCGCCGCGAAAATAGAGAAATTTCAGCGCCAACTGCTCGATCGTCGAGCTGGGCAGCCCGCTATCCTCAATTGTCTCGGGCACCGGTGGAACCAGCGCATCGGGCTTGGGCGCTTCGATCTCGCCGGAGGGCTGCGATATCAACGCGCAGAGGTCGATTTCTTGCTGAGGTTCAACGGGGAACGAAAGGGCGCTCATCAAAGATACCTACAGAATCTTCGCCCCATTCGCGCCCGATACTCAATGGGAATATCGTCCCTAATTTGCTAGGGCCTCTGCCTTAGGGTGGCGCGAACGCCAGCCTTATTGAGCCGCCGCGATCGGCAGATATCTCAATCGATCGCGGCTCATGGCCGAGCAGAATTACACGCAGCGGCATGGCGCCGTTTACGGTGGCTCGCAGCCACCTGCCGCTCGGCGCGGTATCGAAACTGGGACGATAGCTGAGGACCGCCAGTGAGTAGGCCGCGGTATGTTACGCGGTCAAGCGCCGAGCGTTAGCAACGACGGCCAAGATTTCCAGTGCGACTGCAAAGCAGTGAAGTAAATGACCGCTGCGCCGGCCATCTCCAGCGCGCGGTTTCGCCAGTCACCCTTAAGTCCTACGAGAGGCGCCGCAAAGCAAAAGTGGCGGGAAGCCGCCAGAAGCCCTGAGTTCGTTGATGTTTAGTCGGGGCGATTTAACGCCCGACCTCTGCGCCCAAGACGGATGCGGTTCGAAGCGCCCTGACTTCCTCGCCGATTTTCCGCAATTCCTGGTTGTATCTTGTCTTCGCTTCTCGTTTTTCGGCGAGATCGTGCACCATGCGCTCGCAGTTTAGGTGTCCGGGAATCGGCGGCGCCCGCGCTGGTTGCCGTTCGGCGCCCCTTCTGCCCTCAGCCGTTTCCTCCAGTAATAAAGCGACTGCTCCGTCACCCCGCGCAGAACAGAACGCGGGCGCCGATTTCCCGCTTGCGATCTGCCGCTATATATCAAATCCCGCCAGTCATCGCATCGGGAAATGTCGTTTCCTGAACAATTGGTGGCCGACTTCGATGCGGGGTTACATCATTGCGACCGGCGGGGCGGGATCTTCGGGGCGGCCGGCGTTCGAGAGCGGCAGCCATACCATGAGCGCGCCGAGCGCCAGCAGGAACACGAATCCCAGTGCGTAGGAGGCGTTAGCGAAGAGCTTTGTCCAGGGGTGCTCGAAAAACGTGAATGTCGCGTTGACCAGCCCCATCAACGCTTCGCCGGCGATGAGACCCGAGGCGGTGAGCGCTCCGGCGTTTTCGACGCGCGCGCTTTGCGCTTCATTCAGGCCGCGGCGGTCGCGCAGGGCGTCCGTGATCCAGCGAAAGATGCCGCCCACGAAGATCGCGAAAGTCGTTCCAAACGGCAGGTACATGCCGACGGCAACCAGCATGGGGCTTTTGACGCGAAACATGATCATGACGATGCCGAATACGATGCCCACTACGACGAGCGGCCATGGCATGTCGCCTCCTACGATGCCTTGCGCGAGAGTGGCCATGAGACCGGCTTGCGGCGCGGGCAGGGCCTTTCCCCCAAAGCCGACGCCCCCGCCGCGGATGTCGCCCTCGTTCAAGATGAAGAGCGGGAAATACATAATGAGGCTGGCGCATAGAACGGCGATGAGCTCGGCGATCTGGATGGTTCGCGGCGTGCCCCCGAGAATGTAGCCGACCTTGAAATCCTGTAGCAGTTCGCCAGCGACGGCGGAGGAAACGCACACCACCGCCGCGACTCCGAGCACCACCGCGACGCCGCCGGGTCCCCCGACGCCAAGCGAAACCATGAGCAGGGCGGCAATGATCAAAGTACACAGCGTGAGGCCGGAGACGGGGTTGTTAGAGGATCCGATCAGGCCGACGAGATTTCCGGACACCGTGGCGAAGAAGAACCCGACGATGAGCATCGCGATGGCGGCCACAAGACCCCCCACCCATTGGTGCGAGAGATAGACGTACAGAAATATCATCGCGACGAATACGATGGCGATCAGACCGAAAACGGTCCGGAAGCTCATGTACCGTTCAGTGCGCCCGACTTTCATCATTTGCGCTTTACTGACGGAGAGGTCGGTGAGGGCGCGCTTGAATCCGCCCGCCAGGCTCTTGCGCATGCGGAACAGAGTATAGGCTGCGCCGGAGATCATGCCGCCCACCGCGATGGGACGTACAATGTAACGCCACACGGCGTCGGCGAGAGCGGGCCAGTCGCCTTCAGGCTGGCCGGGCGGAAGGAATCCGGCGAGCGTGGGACCGAGAAAGAAGATCAGGAGCGGCACGAGAAGGCCCCATGCGAGAAGACTGCCCGCGAAGTTGAGGGCTCCGAGCTCCGGGCCGATGACGTATCCGACTCCGAGATAGGCGGGGCTGACCGATGGACCGCCGATGGTGGTTAAGCCGCCGACGCCCAGGGCGCGTTGCGGCGAGCCCAGGCGTACGAAACTCCTGCCCATGCGGCCGATGCGCAGCAGGAAATCCTTATCGGGGGAGAAGAGCTGGATGGCTCCGAGAAAATAGACAAACGCCCCGATGCCGATATTCCAAAACAGGAATTTCGCGGCCTGAGCGCCAAGTTGTCCAGCCTTGTGGATGTGGGAGGCGGCGATGGATTCGGGGAACGGCAGATCCGGATCCTCGACCATGATGCGCCGCACGAGAGACACGAAGAGAACGCCGAGGACACTGCCGACGACCATGAGCGCCGTCGATTTCCAGTAGGCATCGGCGGGTGCGAAGGAAGGCCACGCTTTGGCGATCAGAAACGCAGGCAGAGTGAAAATCGCGCCGGCCGCGACCGATTCGCCGATGGAGCCGGCCGTCCGCGCGATGTTCTCTTCCAGCAGCGACCCTTTCCAGAGCCGCACAACTGCCATGGAGATGACGGCCGCGGGATAGGTGGCCGCAACCGTCATCCCGGCGCGTAAACCGAGATAAGCGTTGGCCGCGCCGAGCACCACGCACAGAATCAGGCCGAGCAGGAGGGCGCGCCAGGTGAATTCGCGCATCTCGATGTGCTCGGGCACGAAGGGGCGGTGGCGCGTGGGCGTGGGGGTCATCGAACCCGATGATATCGTCTTGCCGGGCGATGGCGCCACGGAGCGCGGTATTATATATAAACCTGCCGGGGGCAACACTCCTGATTCGGATCCAAATGTCATGGCGAGCGCAACCACAGCTTTATCGTTTCGAGCTGTTCTCAAATTACCGGGACTGCGCCGCCTCTGGATCGGCCAGATCGTCAGCGTCTTCGGCGATTTCCTAGCGATTTACGCAATCTTCGCGATTATCGGATTCCGCATGCACGGGACTCCGACCCAGGTCAGCCTGGTACTGATTTCGTATCTCCTGCCGTTTGCGTTTATCTCTCCGATCGCGGGCGTATTCGTGGACCGCTGGGACGTGAAGCGGACCATGATCGCGAGCGATCTGTGCCGCGCGGCGCTGTGCATTCTGCTGCTGTTCGTTTCGAACGTATGGCAGATCTACGCCATTCTTTTTACGATGAGCGCCGTATCGTCGTTCTTCATGCCGGCGCAGCAGGTGACGATTCGGACCATCGTGCCGCGCGAGGGATTAATGAGCGCGAACGGCCTGATGCAGCAGGTCTTTTACGGGATGCAGATCGTCAGCCCGGCGGTCGCGGGGGCGCTGGTGAGCTGGACCGGACCGGGTTCGTGCTTCTGGCTCGACGCCGGAAGCTTCGCGGTGTCGGCGTGGATGATTTTCGGTATCGCCATCAAGCGCGAAATTCCGGCAACACGCGAAGGAGCCAGAGCTCAGCGGCTGGGGTCCGTGATTCATGAGCTTGAGGCGGGCGTTAGTTTTATCGTGACTCACAGCGCGATTTCGTTCGTGGTGACGGCGATCACGGCGGGCATGTTCGCGATCCGCTGTTTCAGCGCGCTGGTAGCGGTGTATGTGCGCGACATATTGAAGGGCGGGACGCAGCTTTTCGGAGCGCTGGGGTCGCTGGTGGGCGTGGGAATGATTCTGGGGACGCAGTTCATCCATCGCTTCGGACGGAACAGATCGAAGGCGCACGTGGTTGTCGGCGGATTGCTCGGGATCGGAGTGGCGATTGCGATCATAGCGGCGATTCCTACGGTTGCGGCGGCGATTGCGGGCATGGTCATGATGGGTTTCTGCGCCGCGTTTCTGATTGTGCCGTCACAGACGCTGTTGCAGGAAGAAACGCCGCCCGAGCTATTGGGGCGCGTGGGCGGCAGCATGACCTCCGTGATGATGGCGTCGCAGATAGTGGGACTCTCGGTCGCGGGACCGGTGGCGGGCGTGATCGGAATCCGGAATCTCTATTTCGCGAGCGCGGCGCTCTTGTGTTTGATTGCGGGCGCGGGACATTTGCGATTGCGCAATCATGTGGCGGGGCAGCAGGCCAGCAGCGCCAATGTCTGAGCAGGCGTACGATTCCATTCTGATTCTTTCTTTCGGCGGGCCGGAGAGCGAGGAGGAAGTAATTCCGTTTCTCGAAAACGTGCTGCGTGGGAAAAACGTGCCGCGCCAGCGCATGCTCGAGGTCGCGGAACATTATTATCACTTTGGCGGCAGGAGCCCGATCAACCGTCAAAACCGCGAGCTGGTTGCGGCGCTGCAGGATTTGCTGAAGCGGAGTGGTCCCGATCTGCCGCTGTATTGGGGCAACCGCAACTGGCATCCGCTGCTGGCCGATACGCTACGGAAGATGCGGGATGAAGGGCGGCGCCGGGCGCTGGCGTTTGCGACTTCGGCGTTCAGCTCGTATTCCGGATGCCGGCAGTATCGCGAGGACATTGCGAGGGCGCAGGCGGAGGTGGCGGGCGCGCCGCGCATCGATAAACTGCGAATCTTCTACAACCATCCGCGATTCATCGGGGCGATGCGCGAGCGAGTTGGGGAGGCGTTCGCGTGCATTCCGGCGGAGCGGCGCGAGAGCGCGCGCCTGCTCTATACGGCGCACAGCGTGCCCATCGCGATGGCGCGGGGCAGCCGTTACGTCGAGCAGCTCGAAGAGGCGTGCCGTCTGGTTTCCGAAGGAGTCCGCATGGGCCTGCGGCCCACAAATAGTGATGACGATCCCGTCACGGACGACTGCTCCAAACCGGGACGCGACCGTAAGGGAGCGGATTCCGGGCTTTTCAGGGGAGTGAATCGCCGGGAGTGGAAGCTGGTTTATCAAAGCCGCAGCGGGGCGCCCGGGCAGCCGTGGCTGGAACCGGACATATTAGACGCGCTGCGAGATGTGGCGGCGGCCGGAGAGAGCCGCGACGTCGTGATTGCGCCGATCGGGTTTCTCTCGGATCACATGGAGGTGCTGTACGACCTGGATACGGAGGCGCGGGCGCGAGCCGGAGAGCTGGATCTCAATATGGTTCGCGCAGGCACACCCGGCGTGCATCCGATGGTAGTGGAAATGATCCGCGAGCTGATTCTGGAACGCGTGTCGGGAGCGGAGCCGAGAGCCCTGGGGCGTTTCGGCGCCGAACCCGAGGAGTGCCCCGAAGATTGTTGTCCCGCGCTCGGCAGAGGTACACTCCGGTGAGGGGGCGCGCGCGGGATGAATGCAGGCGATGTGATCGTGAGGAACCCTGAAATTCTGGGTGGTATGCCGGTTTTCCGCGGAGCGCGCGCGTGCCTTTCAAGAACCTGCTCGATTATTTCGAAGGCGGCCACACGCTGAGCGAGTTTTCTGGACGACTTTCCCTCCGTGATGCACGAGGCAGCTATTCCCGCGCTGGAGCGCGCCAAGGAGCTAGTCATCGCCCAGGCGCGATGAAGATCCTGCTCGATGAATGTTTGGCATGCGCATTGAAGCGGCATTTCTCGGGACACGAGTGCCGAACCAGGCGCCCTTCTCGTCCACGCTGCAGTATCGGACCAGATCGAGGTCATGGCCCCTCGCCTCACTACCGATCATGCAGCCGGGAACTGTCGTTCATGCGCGTGCGCGTCCGGAGCGAGAATTGAAATAGGATGCCTGTTCAGATTGGGGAGAAACGCCAAGCGGGGTTTGACGATCCGCTAGGGATGTTGAGCGATTGCCATCGGCGGATCGAGCGCTTTCTGGCGGCGCTGTTGAAGATTGCGCGGGAGCGAAAGGGCGGCGGCGCTCTAACGGCGGACGAGCGTAAAGCGCTGCAGAGTTCGCTGGAGTATTTCCGGACCTCGGGTGCGCGGCACACGGCGGACGAAGAGGAATCGCTTTTCCCGCGCATGCGCTCGTGCGAAGCGGCGCGCGAGGCGTTGGAGCGCGTTGCAGCGCTGCACGCTGACCATATCGTCGCGAACCGCGCGCATGCCGAGGTCGATGAATTGGGATCGCGATGGTTGCAAGAGGGGCAGCTCGGCGCGACCGATGCGGCGCGCTTGGCGGCGCTGTTGGAATCGCTGTCGGACTTGTACGCGCGCCACATCGGGATCGAGGATAGCGAGCTGTTTCCGGCCGCGGGGCGCGCGCTGCGGCGGGACGACATCGCTTTAATCGGCGAAGAGATGGCGCGGCGGCGCGGTCTACTTTGAGCGGCGGCGGTGAAGCTCGCGGTCGAGCGACTTCTCTCCTTGCGCCATGGCCGGCGGTCGAATGGCGCTCAGCGACTCGCAAGGCGTTTCATGAGGCGTCCGATTAGCGGAACGATATCGGAAAGCAGACGGCCGCCTACCGCGAAGTCGGTGGGGTGGGTAAGGGTGAAACCGGATGTCGATGCCATCATGCTCCAATCCGAAAGTTCCACTGTTAAATCGATCGCATTGCGTTCCTCGGGCGTACGCGCCCCGATGAATAGTTCGTTTTCCCGGTAAGCCGCAAAGTGCACGGTCGTCCGTTCACGCAGTTCCACGGCAAGCGAGCTCGGGGATTAAAGAACAGATCGTTGACTGCTCCGGTCAACCGCTCCGCAATTGCCCGTCTTCGCTGCGAGGGCATCTCAGGGTAAGTGATACGCAGATACGGCACGCTGTCTGAGATTTTTATCCCGTCCGCGATTCGAGTGACGATCCTAAATAACGCCCAACCCGCCGAGAACCGGTCGATCGCAATTGCCGAAGCCGGAGTGCGCTGCGCGCGCCTTCTCCTGCCCGAGGCGGCGCGGTTCTAAATGATATTCATTGGCGCTCATTTGGATTCGAATTTCTTGTAGACGTCGCGTTTCGAGAGCCCTCGCTCGCGGGCGGCGCGCTTGTAAGCGTCCATTCGCGAGATGCCACGATCGATCAATTCCGCCACGGCATCTTCGAGCGAGGGCTGGTCCGCCGGCTCGCCGGATGCTTTGCCGATCAGCACCGTGAACTCGCCCTTAATCCCGTTGCGGCTCTCGAGCGCGGCGCGGATTTCGGCGGCCGTGCCGGCGAGGAATTCTTCGTGGACCTTGGTCAGCTCGCGCGCGACGACGATGGGCCGTGGGCCGAGCGTTTCCGCGATATCCGTGAGAGATTGCAAAATGCGATGCGGCGCTTCGTAGAACACTTGCGTGCTTTCCGAGTGCGCCAGGCGTTCGAGCAGGCGGCGGCGCGGCGCGGATTTAACGGGAAAGAAGCCGTGGAATTCGAACGAATCGGTCGGCAGGCCGGAAGCGCTGAGCGCGGCGACGATGGCCGAGGGTCCTGGGACGGGCGAGACGACGATTCCGCCGGCGCGCGCCTTTTCGACTAATCGATAGCCGGGATCGGCGATCAACGGCGTACCGGCGTCGGAAACAAGCGCGATATTCTTGCCCGCTTCGAGCTGGGCGAGGAGCTCGTCCGAACGCTCCCGCTCGTTATGCTCGTGGTAGCTCACGAACGGCTTGCGGATGCCGTAATGGTCCAGCAGCTTGCGGGTGTGGCGCGTGTCCTCGCAGGCGATGAGATCGGCTTCCTGGAGTACGCGAACGGCGCGATACGTGATGTCTTCGAGGTTTCCGATGGGGGTTGCGACAATGAAGAGAGTGCCGGGCATAACAAGCGGGCGAAATGCGCCCAGGCGGGGCGCTACGACATCATATCTAATAGGTGATCGCACTCGCGCAAGTTTCTAAAGAATACGCGGGGAAGCGCCGCGTCACGGCTCTCAACGCTATCGATCTGGAGATCGGCCGCGGGGATCTGGTGTCCATTGTAGGACCGTCCGGGTCCGGAAAATCGACGCTGCTGAACCTGATGGGCGGGCTGGATCATGCCACTTCCGGCGAGATTACGATTGACGGCCAGCGGCTGGGCGGCCTTTCCGACGATGCGCTGACGCGCGTGCGCCGCGACAAGATCGGATTTATTTTTCAGTTTTTCAATCTTCTGCCGACGCTCTCCTGCTTCGAGAACGTCGCGATTCCGCTGCACCTGCGCGGTTGGCCGAGGAAGAAGATCGAGGAGCGCATCAGAGAGCTTCTCAGTCTGGTGCAGTTGGCGCATCGGGCGGAGCACTTACCCGACGAGCTTTCGGGCGGGGAGCGGCAGCGCGTCGCGATTGCGCGTGCACTGTCGGTGTATCCGCCGATTTTGCTGGCCGACGAGCCCACGGGGAATCTCGACACGCACACGGGCGAGGAGATTCTGGCGCTGATCCGCGATTTGCACCAACGGCTCGGCTCGACGGTGCTGATCGTGACGCATGATCGCGCCATCGCGGAGAGCTGCCCGCGCGTGGTGGCGCTGCGAGATGGACGGGTGGTGGAAGACCGCCTGGGAGCGCGGGCCGCGGCCGCGGAACGGGTACAAGCGCGGTGATCTTCCTGCGCCTGATCAGTTGGCCTTACATCCGCAAGCACCTGCTGCGGTCGGTGCTGACCGCATTGGGAATCGTACTCGGCGTCGCCGTTTTTGTGGGCATGCACACGGCGAATCAATCCGTGCTGTATGCGTTTCATCAGACGGTGGACCGCATCGCAGGCTCGACGCAGCTTCAGATTTCATCCGGCGAAACGGGCTTCGACGAAAATGTGCTCGATCGCGTGCAGGCCGCGCCGGATGTGCGCGTCGCCGTGCCGGTGATCGAAGCGGTCGCGAACGCGGGCTTTAAGGGCGAAGGCAATGTCTTGATACTCGGGGTCGACATGACGGGCGACCACGGCCTGCGCGATTACGAGGTGCAAGGCGGCGATGAGGACGTCGTCGACGATCCCCTGGTTTTTCTGGCGCAGCCGGATTCGATCATCGTGACGAATACGTTCGCGCGCGAAAACGGCCTGCGCGTGGGCGGCAAGCTTCCCATGAGCACCATGGAGGGCAAGAAGCTTTTCACCGTGCGCGGCATCATGAAGTCCGGCGGGTTGGCCAGCGCGTTCGGCGGGAATCTGGCCGTGATGGACATTTATGCCGCCGAGAAGGTGTTCGGGCGCGGCCGCAAGTTCGACCGCATCGATCTGGCCGTGAAGGAAGGCGCAAGAGTCGAGGACGTGCAGAAGAAGTTGCAGGCAATGCTTGGGTCCGGGTTTCCAAGTGGAGCAGCCGTCGGCGCGCGCCCAGCAGTTCGAAGCGATGTCGCGCGCCTATTCGATCTCGGCGAACATCACCAGCGCGTTCGCGCTGTTCATCGGGATGTTCATCATCTACAACACGTTCCAGATCGCGGTGACGCAGCGGCGGGCGGAGATCGGAATTTTGCGCGCGCTGGGGGCCACGCGCACGCAAATCCGGGCGCTGTTTCTAGCTGAAGGCGCTATCGCGGGCCTCATTGGATCGGCCATCGGCATCGGCGCCGGCATGCTGCTGGCGCGCGGGATGACCGCTTACATCGGTGGTCTGCTGGGCGAGGTTTACGGCATCGCGCAAAAGGCCGACGAGATCTCGGCGGACCCGCGGCTGTTGAGCGCCGCGCTGCTCTTGGGGGTTGTAACCAGCATTATCGCGGCTTGGATTCCGGCTCGAAATGCCGCGCGCGTAGATCCAGTGAACGCGCTGCAGAAGGGTAAGTATCAGCAGTTTGGAGCAGGCGAGAATCGGGTGCGCAGAGCCATCGCGCTGGCGCTTGGAGTTGTTTGCCTAGCGCTCGGCGTTTTCAGCCATTACCGGCCCTTGTTCTATGTAAGCGACGCATTATCCGTGCTGGCGGCGCTGCTGCTCGCGCCAACGATGGCGATCTTGATCGCGCGGGCGCTGCGGCCGGCGCTGGGGTGGCTGCGGCCGGTCGAAGGCAAATTGGCCGCCGATAGTCTGTTGCAAGCCCCGCGGCGGATGTCGGGGGCAGTGGCGGCGCTGATGCTGTCCCTCGCCCTGGTGATCGCGCTCGGAGGGTTGGCGCGCGCCAGCTACGATTCTATCGGCGATTGGATGAAGGTGGCGTTGAACCCCGACCTGTTCATCGCGCCGTCGCAAAGTCTGACGGACCGGCATTTCCTGTTTCCGCTGTCGATGCTGGATCAATTGCGAGCGATTCCGGGGGTAGGCGAAGTGCAGGCAGTACGCAGCGCGCGCATTCCGATTCGAGGTACGCCGGTGATGATGGTGGCGGTGGATCTGGCATCGCTCGAGAAACGCGCGACGGTTCCGCCGGTGGCGGGTGACCCCAAAACGATGTACCGGTTCACCGCGGAAGGCAAGGGCGTTCTGGTGTCGGAGAATTTTGCGGCGCTGCGCGGGTACAAGCTTGGCGACATGCTCGACATTCCGTCGCCGGAGGGCGACGTGCGGCTGCCGATCGTGGGCGTCGCGGTGGACTACTCGGACCAGCAGGGCAGCATCCTGATCGATCGCGGCGTGTACATGAAATACTGGCGCGATCCGACGGTGAACGTGTTTCGCGTCTATCTCGCGCCGGGCGCCTCGGAGGCGAGAGTAAAGCGGGCCATTCTCGACCGATTCGCGAATAATCGACGGCTGTTTGTGCTCACGAACCGGGATGTGCGCGCGTTCATCACCAAGCTGACGGACCAGTGGTTCGGCATAACATACATCCAGATCGCGGTGGCCGTGCTGGTCGCAATCCTGGGCATCGTGAACACGTTGACGGTGTCGATCGCCGACAGGCGCCGGGAGCTTGGCGTTTTGCAAGCCGTGGGCGGGATGCGCAATCAGATCCGGCGGACGATCTGGCTGGAAGCGTTGACCATCGGCGTGGTGGGTTTTCTTCTCGGCCTGGCGCTGGGAGCGGTGCAGCTTTACTATAGCCTTGGGATTTCGGCGCAAGATATCGCGGGCCTGCGGTTGCAATACGAATTTCCCAACCGGATTGCGCTGCTGCTGCTTCCGGTTATTCTCGCGGCGGCGTTTATCTCGGCTTTGGGGCCGGCCGAATCGGCCGTGCGAGGGTCGCTGGTGGAAGCTTTGGAATATGAATAGGCGTATGCTCACGCTATTGTTCGTCGCGTCGGCGATCGCGGCGGCGGTGGATGAGAATGCGCGCCAGATCGTTTCGGAAGCGCAGAAGCGCGGCTTTTCGAAATCGGAACGATACGAAGGCACGCTGCAGGTGATCAATTCGAAGCGGAAGGTGAGTACGAAGCGCTGGATCTTCGAGCGGCTCGGCTCTTATGGCGAAAGCAAGGCGATTCTACGCTTCACGGCGCCGCCGGAGGTGAAGGGCGTGGCGCTGCTGGTCGTCAATCATCCGGACCGCGCCTCGGACCAGTGGATGTGGATTCCGGCGGAAGAACGCGACCGGCGCATTGCGTTGCAGGATCGCTCGACGCGATTCTTCGGAACGGACTTCAGCTTTGAGGACCTGGAGGAGCGCGACGTGAACCAGTACGATTACAAGCTGCTCGGCGACGACACGGAAGCGGGCGCGCCGTGCTGGAAAATCGAGTCGCGTCCCAAGCAGTCGAAATCGTCGCAGTACACTTCCTCGATCCTGTGGTTTCGCAAGGACAACTACGTGGCCGCGAGGGTCGACAATTACAGCAAGGAGCGGCTGATCCGGCGCATCACCTATACGGATATTCAGAACGTCGACGCCATCTGGACGCCCCGGAACATAGAAGTTTTCGACGCAACGAAGGATAGCCGGACGGTACTGAAACTGGACAAGGTCGAGTACAACGTGCCCATGAAGGAAGAGAACTTCACGCGTGACGCGCTGCGGCGGTAGCGCGGGTCTGCTGCTGGCGGCGGCGCTCGCTTCCGGCGCGCAGACGCAAACATTTTCAGAGCGGGGCTTTCTCGAAACCGATCTGTCGCTGTATCCGGAAACGGCGCCGAACGACGCGAGCCATGCTGTTTTCGAGAGCCTGCTGCGCTGGGAACCGTCCTGGACGCCGGGACCGTGGCTGAAACTGAACGCCTCTTTCGATGCGCGTTTCGACACGCACGAGCAGGTGGAGCGCGCGTTGCATGTCGATTGGCAGGACCGTTCGCTGCGTAGGCCTGCGCTGTCGGTTCGGCGGCTCAGCGCGATCTTGACGCACGGGAACTTTACGGCCGAACTGGGTAAGCAATTCGTGCGCTGGGGTAAGGCCGACATTCTGAATCCCACGGACCGCTTCGCGCCCAAGGACTACCTGACGGTGGTCGATCCGGAAGTCCTGGGCATTCTCGCCGCGCGGCTAACGTACGATACCGGCTCGAACTCCTTCGATGCGGTGTGGCAGCCGCGCTTTACGCCCAGCCGCACGCCCCTACTGAATCAGCGTTGGACGGTAGTTCCTTCTGAGCTGAACGGCATCGGCGTCGAGGACGATGGCTCCGCGTTCCCGGGCCGCTCGTCGTTCGGAGCGCGCTGGAACCATGTGGGCGACGGGTACGAGTTTTCGTTGAGCTACTTCGATGGGTTCAACTATTTTCCGCTATTCGAGGGAAATCCCGAGCTGAGCGGCGCCGCTCCCGTAATCGACATCCACCGAATTTATCCCGCGTTACGGCTGTATGGGGGCGACGCGGCGGTCCCGCTGCGCTGGTTCACGGTGAAAACCGAAGCCGCCTGGTTCTCTTCGCCGACGCAACAGGAGGACGAATACGTTCTCTACGTGGTGCAGCTCGAACGGCAGATTGGCGAGCTTACGCTGGTGGGCGGCTACGCCGGCGAGGTCGTTACGGCGCACGCCAACACGCCGCAGTTCTCTCCGGAACGTGGGTTTGCGCGCGCTTTTCTCGGCCGTGCGAGCTATCAAATCGATCCCAACCAATCCTTGGCGATGGACATGGACGTGAGACAAAACGGCCGCGGAAGCTTGCTGCGCGTAGAGTACTCGCGGGCGTTCGGACAACATTGGCGGGCAACGGCGGGTTTCACGTGGTTGCGAGGCGACGAGGAGGATTTTTTGGGCCAGTATCGTCGAAATTCGTTCGGAATACTGGCCCTGCGATACAGTTTTTAGGAGCGCCGAATCTTAGTCCCTCGGAACCGTCTCCATTTCCGGTTGCGGCACATGGATGCGGTCGCGGCCGCCGGCCTTCTGGCCGCCGTGAATGCCTTCCGTGAACTCCTCAATCATTTTCTGGTTGAACGCGGGGATGTCGTCCGGCTTGCGGCTGGTCACCAGACCGCTGTCCACAACGACTTCCTGGTCCACCCAGTCCGCTCCGGCATTACGCAGGTCGCTCTGGAGCGACGGCCAGCTCGTCATACGGCGGCCGCGCGCCACCCCCGCGTCGATCAACGTCCAGGGGCCGTGGCAAATGGCGGCCACCGGCTTGCCGGCGTCGAAGAACGCCTGGACAAAATTCAGGACATTCTCGTTGCGCCGCAGCTTGTCCGGATTCATAACGCCGCCCGGAAGCAACAACGCATCGTAGTCCTCGGCGCGCGCGTCTTCGATCCGCTTATCCACCGGGAATTCGTCGCCCCAGTCCTTCAGCTTCCAGCCTTTCACCTTGCCCTTCACCGGCGAAACGATCTCGGTCTTGGCGCCCGCTTGTTCCAGGGCTTTGCGCGGCTCCGTCAGCTCCACCTGTTCGAAGCCGTTTTCGACGACAATTGCGACTTTATGATTCTTCAACTGGTCAGCCATATTTGATGCCTCAACGGTTGGACGCTGGCCGGGCCAGAGAATTTCGAGCGGATCGAGAGTAGGCTTATACGTCCAGATTGCGCACGTCGAGCGCGTTCTCTTCGATGAACTTGCGGCGGCTCTCCACATCCTCGCCCATCAGCGTGGAGAAGATGGTCTCGGTTTCGGTGAGATCTTCGAGGTTCACCTTCAACAGCGTCCGCTTCTCGGGATTCATTGTGGTGTCCCAAAGCTGCTCGGCGTTCATCTCGCCCAGACCTTTATAGCGCTGTATGGAGACCTCCCGCGTGCCCTCGCTCTTGACATGGTCGAGCAGATCCCGCCAGTTGGCCTGCATCTCGCTCTTCCCGTCGCGCGTGACCGTGAACGGCGCCTGATTGTTCTTGGCGGCCTGCTTGGCCATGGCCCGCAGACGGCGGTATTCGGGCTGCATCGCCAGATCGACCCCGATGGCGCGCTCGGCATTGGTCGGATCGCGATACATCACGCTCCAGGTGGAGTGTTCTTCTTCGTATTCCAGACGCGATTCGATTTTCCGCGTCCTGGAGCGCCTGCAAGACCGGCGCGACATTCTGCTGTTCGCTGAAATCCTGCTTGGAATCGATATGATGCGCGACGTCGGAAATCACTTCCACTACGCGCGCATCGCGCAGGCGCCGTTCCAGGCGGCGGAAGATCTGCTGGAATTCGTCGAGAGACATCAGGAAGCCGCGCAGCTCCGCCCCTTCCAGCTTCACCTGCGACGCGCGTCTCGACAGAAAGATTTTCGGTGGCGCGGCGCAGAATCTCGCGCGTAAACTCCTTGTCGTCCTTGATGTACTTTTCCGATTTGCCCTTCTTGATGCGGTACAGCGGCGGCTGCGCCACGAAGACGTTGCCGCGCTTGATCAGCTCCTGCATATGCCGGAAGAAGAACGTCAGCAGCAGCGTGCGGATGTGCGATCCATCCACGTCGGCGTCCGTCATGATGATGATCTTGTGGTAGCGCAGCCGCGCCGGGTCGAAATCCTCTTTGCCGATACCGGTGCCGATGGCCGTGATCATCGACCGGATTTCGTCGTGTCCCAGCATCTTGTCGTAGCGCGCTTTTTCAACGTTGAGAATTTTGCCTTTCAGCGGCAGAATCGCCTGGATATTTGCGGTCGCGGCCGGATTTCGCCGTGCCGCCCGCCGACTCGCCCTCGACCAAAACAACTCGCAACGCTCCGGATCTTTCTCCTGGCAATCCGAAAGTTTTCCGGGAAGCCCGCCGGAATCGAGCGCGCCTTTGCGCCGCGTCAGATCGCGCGCCTTGCGCGCCGCTTCCCGCGCCCGCGCCGCGTCGATCGCCTTGCCCACGATCTTCTTCATCACGGCGGGATTCTTGTCGAAAAATTCGCCGAGCTTCTCGTTGACGAACTGCACGACATTGCCCTGAATATCGCTGTTCAGCTTGCCCTTGGTCTGCCCTTCAAACTGCGGCTGCGGCAGCTTGACGCTGATGACGGCCGTCAAGCCTTCGCGCACGTCGTCGCCAGTCAGGTTTTCCTTGACATCCTTGAACAGCCCCGCCGTCCTGCCCGTATTTATTGATGGTCCGCGTCAGCGCGCTGCGAAACCCGCTGAGATGCGAGCCGCCATCGACGGTGTTGATGTTATTCGCGAAGCTGAAGAGGTTCTCGGAGTAGCCGTCGTTATATTGCAGCGCCACTTCCATGGTCAGAATGCCGCCGTTCAGCTGGAGTTTCGGCTTCGAAGTGAATGGGCTTATCGTGCAGCACGGCCTTGCCCTTATTGAGATGGCTGGATGAATTCGGCGATGCCGCCGCTGTAGTGAAACTCATGCGATTTGGCCGGCTCGACGCGCTCGTCGGTGAGCGTAATGGTGAGGCCTTTGTTTAGAAAGGCAAGCTCGCGCAAGCGTTGCGAGAGCGTGTCGAAGTTGAACTCGACGGCGTCCATCACCGTTGCATCCGGCTTGAACGTGATCTTTGTGCCGGTCTTGGTTGCCGGCTTTACCGGCCCTGGCGAGCGGCGCTTTCGGCGCGCCGCGCTGGTATTCCTGCTCCCAGGTGAATTTGTCGCGCCAGATCTCCAGGCGCAGCCATTCCGACAGGGCGTTCACGCAGCTGACGCCCACGCCATGCAGACCGCCCGACACCTTATAGCTGTTGGAATCGAACTTGCCGCCGGCGTGCAGTTTGGTCAATACCACCTGAGCGGCCGAAACGCCCTCTTCGGCGTGAATGTCCACGGGAATGCCGCGGCCGTTGTCGATCACGGTTACGGAATTATCGATGTGAATGGTGACTTCGATCCGGTCGCAATACCCGGCCAGGGCTTCGTCCACGGAGTTGTCCACGACCTCGTAAACGAGGTGATGCAGCCCTGTTTCCGTCGTGGACCCGATGTACATGGCCGGCCGCAGCCGGACGGCCTCCAGTCCTTCCAGCACCTTAATGTTCCTGGAATCGTAGCTTTCATTCGGCATCATTTCGTTCGTTGACATAAAAAATCCTTTGCGCCCCTCAAATGCGCATGGGCATCACGACGTAGCGGTACTGGTCCCCGTTCTGTTCCGCGCCCGGCCGTAGTTCTCCCGCGCTCTGGGCATCGCGGAAATGGAACGCCACGTTGTCCTCCGGAAGCGCTCTCAAAAATTCGAGCAGGTATTGCGCGTTAAATCCGATCTCGACCGCATCGCCCTCGTACTCCGCCGGAATGCTCTCTTCGCTCTCGCCGGTTTCCGACAGCGACGAATGGATCTTCACTTCGCCCGGCAGCACGCGGAAGCGTATGGCGCGCGAACGCTCGTCGGAAAACTGCGCCACCCGCTCGATGGCTCCCCGCAATTCATCGCGCTGCAATTGCGATCGAAAAAGCGATGATCCTTGGGCAGTACGCGCTCAAAGTCGGGAAAATTGCCGGTCAGCTTGCGGCTCAGCAGCAGCCGCTCGCCCATGCGGAAGAACAGGTGGTTCTCGTCGCCCGAGAACTGGATCGTTGCGTCGCCGGCGCTCTCGCCCGCCAGCTTGAGAATCTCGCCCATGGCTTTTCGCGGCAGCAGGGCGCGGTAAGAGACCGGAAGATCCGCAAACTCCATGGCATGTTCCACCATCGCCAGACGGTGTCCATCGGTGGCGACCATGGTCAAGCCGTTGCTCTTGAGGATCAGCAGAGCGCCGTTCAGTGTGAAGCGCGATTCCTCCGCCGAAATCGAAAAGATCGTCTTGGCGATCATCGAAGCCAGAACCTTGACCGGGATCTCCGCCAAAACCTCGGGCATTTGCGGCAGTTCCGGAAAGCTCTCGCGCGACATGCCGGCGATGCGCGTCCGGGAGCGGCCGCAAACCAGGCTGGCCCACTGGTTCTCCTGCAGCTTCACTTCCAGGTCGGCGTCCGGAAGCAGGCGCACATAATCGAGCAGCCGCTTGGCCGGAATGGTGCCCGCGCCCGGTTTCTTGACGCGCGCCGGGCAGGAGCAGCGGATGCCGAGCTCCAGGTCCGTGGCCGTCAAATGAATGCGGTCTTCTTCCGCCTCCAGCAGCACATTCGACAGAATCGGAATCGTGGTCTTCTTCTCCACAACGCCTTGCGAAAGATTCAGTTCGCGGACCAGATCCGACTTGCTGACAGTAAATTCCATGGTGTTGGCGCTCCGGTGGGCCTTGCCTGTTTCCGTGCTCATGCTCGGCTTCCTCGAGCCCTGGCGAGGATCGTTCCGGAGACGGAAACCGGCGCCGGGGCATGAAATGGATGTTTTCTCTCTAAATTATACAAAACTCAGAAACTTTTCGCCACTCAGAGGCGCCTTGGGGGCGGTCCACCAAGTCATCGCCCGTCGATGCTGACCTCGTTGTGGAAATCTCCGGACAAACTTAATGGAATGAGTCGATTAGGCTCTGAATCTCGATGTTGAAATCGGCATCTTTCTGCCGCAGTTTTTCGATCTTCTGGACCGAATGCAGCACGGTCGTATGATGCTTGCCGCTGAAGGCTCGTCCGATCTCCGGCAAAGACGCCGTCGTAAGGTCCTTGACCAGGT
The DNA here is from genome assembly GCA_963795935.1 of Bryobacterales bacterium. Classification (GTDB taxonomy): domain Bacteria; phylum Acidobacteriota; class Terriglobia; order Bryobacterales; family Bryobacteraceae; genus JAICMB01. The sequence goes on from CAWCJO010000003.1 coordinate 324,368, forward strand.
ACATCGCAACCTGGCGGGGGAACGCGATCTGCTGCGCATTGGTCTTCTGTTTGAGCTGCCCGGGCTGCATGGAGTAATGCTCCGCCACGGTTTTCACGATCGTTTCAATATTGATTTTCTTGTCGATCCCATTCGAGAGGTGTTTCAGTACCTGCTGCGCCATGGGGAGCGAAATGGAGGCCCCCGCGACGGACGAAAACGCCAGCAGCTTGATCAGCGCGCCTTCCAATTCCCGCACGTTCGATTTGGTTTTCGTTGCAATAAAAATGCGAACGTCTTCCGGAAGCTGCACGCCTTCCGACTCGGCCTTCTTATCGAGGATCGCCATCTTGGTTTCGAGGTCGGGAGGCTGTACATCCACCATCAGTCCCCACTCGAAGCGCGAGCGAACGCGCTCCACCAGACCGGTAATGTTCTTGGGAGGCGAATCGCTCGAAATGACGATTTGCTTCTGGTGCTCGAATAGAGTGTTGAAGGTGTGAAAAAATTCTTCCTGGGTGCGTTCCTTGCCCGCCAGGATCTGGATGTCGTCCATGAGCAACACGTCGGCCGAACGGTAATGCTCATGAAAGGACTGCATGCGGTCGATTTTGATGCAGTTTATCATCTCGTTCATAAACCGCTCGCTGGAGGTGTAGATAATCTTCATGCCCGCATAATGCTCCAGCAGCGAGCGCCCGATGGCATGCATCAGATGCGTCTTGCCCATGCCCACGGCGCCGTAAAAAAGCAACGGGTTATATTTCCTCGACGGTATGGTGGCTACCGCTTTTGCCGCGGCATGCGCGAACTGGTTGCAGGACCCGACGACAAAGTTCTCGAACGTGTACTTCGGGTTCAGGTTCATCAAAGGCGAAAAGCCTCCGTCACCCGAGCCCCCGGTGGGACTCGCATTTTCGTGAGAGAAACCGACCTCGTATAACACTTGCGTTGTGGGGAGATCCAGATCCCGAATCGCCGACCACACTTCCGCTGCGTACTCCTGCTGCATCCACTGACGCGTCACATCGTCCGGCACGGCGACGTGCAACGTGGTCCCGTTCAAACGGCGGAACTCTGTTTTTGTAAGCCAGTTGTCGTAGGCGGCGCTACTGATCCTGGCCCGCAGGTGCTTCTTGATTTGTTCCCACCAATTCATTCGTAATCTCGGGGCACAGTTTTGCACACGTTTTTCCACACCTGTGGAAAAGCGAAGGACATCTCCTCCGATTCAGTGAGGACCGATCGGGTTTGGGGTAGAACGGCGTTTCGCAGCGGTTCTATGCGTTACGCGGAAAAGCCAGTCTAACACAATTGAAGTGCGCGGCAATCCATCGGCGCAATTGTTTTTTTCTGTCCCATTTTCAGCAACATAACGGGAATGCCTTCAAACACTCTGACATGGAAATGTAACAGAGTGATGTCCCGCCGCAACCCCCGTACCGGCCTAACCTGCTGCATTCGCGGCAACTTGAAATTGACAGGGCGCGCCGCTCGAGAGAGAATAAAAGTTCCGCGATGCGGGAGTAACTCAGTTGGTAGAGTGCAACCTTGCCAAGGTTGATGTCGCGGGTTCGAATCCCGTCTCCCGCTCCATTCCCCTCCCGTTTTGAACTTCGAACCGGCCTGGTTCGTAACTAAGCTGAGAGAGGTATCATGATCAAATTTCTGTTGTGGGTCTTACTCTTCATCCTGTGCTGGCCGCTTGCGCTTCTGGCGCTGGTCCTCTATCCCATCGTGTGGTTCCTGCTGCTTCCCTTCCGCATCGTCGGCATCGCCGTCGGCGGTGTTCTGGAGCTGACCTGGGCATTGTTGACGTTGCCGCTGCGCCTGGTTCGCCGCATCGCCTGAGGCGAGCGCTACACTACCGGCATGGCACGCTTCTCCGGCGTCGATTACCTCCACATCGACTCGCAATTCAGCGAACAGGAACTACTCGTGCGCCAAACCGCGCGCCAATTCGTCGATGAGCGCGTCATGCCCGTCGTGCGCGAAGCCTTTCGCGACGGGCGCTTCCCGAAGGAACTGATCCCGGAGCTTGGACGCCTGGGATTTCTGGGCGCGAACCTCGAAGGCTACGGCTGCGCCGGCATGAACAATGTCGAATACGGACTCGTCATGCAGGAGCTGGAGCGCGGCGATTCCGGATTGCGCAGCTTCGCTTCCGTTCAGGGCGCGCTCGCGATGTACCCCATCCTCACTTACGGAACTGAAGAGCAGAAGCAGCGCTGGTTGCCGAAGCTGCAATCGGGCGAAGCCATCGGTTGTTTCGGGCTGACGGAGCCCGGCTTTGGATCGAACCCCGCCGGCATGTTGACCCGCGCGCGCCCGGACGGCGATTCCTGGGTGCTCAGCGGCGAAAAAACCTGGATCACCAACGGCTCGGTTGCCGACGTCGCGGTGGTGTGGGCGCGCACGGACGAGGGCATCCGCGGCTTCCTGGTCGAAAAGGGAACGCCCGGTTTCAGCGCCTCCGATCTGCACGGAAAAATGTCCATGCGCGTATCGGTGACTTCCAGCCTTTCGTTTTCAGACTGCCGCGTGCCGGCCGCCAGCATGCTTCCGTGCGCCAAGGGTCTTAAAGGACCGCTGGGCTGTCTGACGCAGGCGCGCTACGGCATCGGCTGGGGCGCGATCGGCGCGGCCATGGATTGTTACGAGACCGCGCGGCAGTACGCCATGACGCGGAAACAGTTCGAAGGCAAGCCCATCGCCTCCCATCAGCTGGTGCAGGAAAAGCTCGCGTGGATGATCACCGAAATCACCAAGGCGCAGCTTCTGGCGCTGCATTGCGGGCGTCTGAAGGACCAGGGCAAAATCGAAGCCGCGCACGTCTCCATGCTGAAGCGCAACAACGCCGCGATGGCGCTGGAATGCGCGCGCTTGAGCCGCGATCTGCTGGGCGCCAACGGCATCATGGACGAATACCCCGTCATGCGCCACATGTGCAATCTCGAGACCGTCAAAACGTACGAGGGCACGGAACACATCCACACGCTCGTGATCGGCGAGCGCGTCACCGGCATCCCCGCATATAAATAGCCGATCCGTTCCGTTAGAACTCGACTAGCGCTTGGCCGCACCGACGCGCAGGTCGCGGCCGCTCGTCTCTTTGGGCCGCGCTTCGCCCAGGCTGACTGAGAATGGCCGGGGCGATGTCCTGCAAAGCGCCCCCGGAACGAAGTACCCTGCGGCCGTCGTCGACCATGATGAACGGAACCAGGTTGGCGGTGTGATAGGTGTGCGGACCTGTGGTGAGCGGGTCGACCATGGTCCTCCCCGCTCCGCCAACGGGCCGGATATACTGGACGGAATGCGCAGTGTCATTGTCACGTTACTTCTCGCGGCGGTGGCATACGCCCAAGATTTTGCCGCGAAGGCCGACCAGTTCGTCACGGCTTACGTCCAACAAGATAAATTCAGCGGCTCGGTTCTCGTGGCGCGCGATGGGAAACCGCTTTTCCGCAAGGGATTTTCGTGGGCCAATCGCGAATGGAACGTGCTCAATGGGCCGGAGAGCAAATTCCGGCTCGGCTCCATCACGAAACAGTTCACGGCAACGTCAATTTTGCAGCTTGTCGAAGGCGGCAAGCTGAAGCTGGACGATCCCATCTCGAAATACTACGCCGATAGCCCCGCGGCATGGTCGAAAATTACGATTCACCATTTGCTGACGCACACTTCCGGGATTCCGAGTTACACCGGGCTGCCCGGCTTCGTTAAAGATATGCCGACCGATCGCACGCCCGAAGAGATCATAAAGCTGACGCGCGATATGCCGCTCGAATTCGAGCCCGGCGAGAAGTTCAAATACGACAACACGGGATACATTTTGCTCGGCTACGTCATTGAAAAAGTGAGCGGACAAAAGTACGCCGATTACTTGCGGCAGCATATTTTCGATCCGCTCGGCATGCGCGATAGTGGCTACGATACGGAGGCGGCGATCATTCCGCATCGGGACTCGGGTTACGTCTACAACGGGACGCAATGGAGCAACGCGCCGTATCTGGCGATGAGCTTGCCGTACGCCGCCGGATCGCTGTATTCGACGGTGGACGATCTGCTTATCTGGGACCAGGCCCTTTACGCGCACAAGCCCTTGACGGCGGCGTCGCTCGAAAAAATGTTCACGCCCTACAAAGACAAGTATGGCTACGGCTGGTTCATCGATAAGCGCTTCAACCGCCGATTCGTGGAGCATGGCGGCGGGATCAATGGCTTCAACACCGTGATCAGCCGCTACGTCGACGATAAGGTCACGGTCATTGTGCTGGCCAACATGAACACGGGCGCGGTCGAGCCGATTGCGAACGGGCTCGCGGGGATGGTTTTCGGCGAGAAGGTCGAGCTTCCGCAACAACGCACGGAAATAAAAATCGATCCGGGACTGCTCCAAGCCTACGTGGGCAACTATGAATTAGCGGGCATCAAGCTTGGCGTCGCCAGGGAAGGCGACCACCTCATGGTGCAACAGGGCGGAGGCTCCAAGGCGCCGCTGTTCGCGATGGCGCCGGACCGCTTTTTTCTGAAAGTCGTGGACGCCGATCGTGGAATTCGTGAAGGACGATAAAGGCGTCGTGACCGGCGTGATTCTTCGCCAGGGCGGCAGGGAGACGAAAGGCCGCAAGGAGTAGGCGCAGTCCCGCGGCGGCCAAGCCTAAAGGTCAGACGCGCAGGTCGCGGCCGCTCATTTCTTTGGGCTGCGCTTCGCCCAGGTAACTGAGAATGGTCGGCGTGATGTCCTGCAAAGCGCCGCCGGATCGAAGGACCCTGCGGCCATCGTCGACCAGAATGAAGGGAACCAAGTTGGTGGTGTGATAGGTGTGCGGACCTTTGGTGAGCGGGTCGATCATGGTTTCGGCGTTGCCGTGGTCGGCCGTAATCATCCAGGAGCCGCCGCCGCGGCGCAGGGCCGCGAAGATCTCGCCGAGGCACGCGTCCACGGCTTCGACGGCGCGCACGGTGGGCTCCATTTTGCCGGAATGGCCGACCATGTCGGCGTTTGCGAAGTTCATGATGATGACGTCCACGCCCCCCTGCTCCAGGGCCTTCACGACCGCGTCCTTAACGCCCATGGCGCTCATCTCGGGCTTAAGATCGTACGTGGCGACTTTCGGGGAAGCGATCATCTCGCGGCTCTCGCCGGCGTAGGGCGTTTCGTTTCCGCCGTTGAAGAAATACGTGACGTGTGCGTATTTCTCGGTTTCGGCTACGCGCAGATTCTTCCAATTCAGTTGCGCCATGACGTCGGCGAGGACGTTGTTGGGATGCTCGCGCGGCAGTACGAAAGGAACAGTGAAGCTCTTATCGTACTCCGTCATGGTGGCGTACTTCAGATTTTTGGGCGTCAGCGAGCGCGAAGGGCACTCGATGGCAGGGTCCATGAGGGCCATGGTCATCTCGCGGCCGCGGTCGGCGCGATAGTTGAAAAATATGCAGGAATCGCCGTCGCGGATCGGGCCGACGGGCTGGTTGCGCTCGTCGACTATCGTAATGGGGGCGATGAACTCGTCGGTGACGCCCTTTTCGTAAGAGCGCCTGACGGCCGCGGCCGGGTCCGTGGCCTTTTCGCCGCTTCCAAGAACCATGGCGCCGAACGCGCGCTCGATTCGTTCCCAACGCTTGTCGCGGTCCATGCCGTAGTAGCGGCCCGAGATCGACGCAATTCTGCCCACGCCGATGGCGCGCATGTGCCGCTCAACCTCTTCGATGTAGCCGGCGCCGCTTTCGGGGGGCGTATCGCGGCCGTCCATAAAGCAGTGGACGAACACTTCGGCGACACCCTCCTGCTTGGACATTTTGAGCAGCGCGTAAAGATGCGTCAGCAGCGAATGGACCCCGCCATCGCTGCACAATCCCATGAGGTGAAGGCGATGCGCGCGGGCATGGCGCAGGGCGTCGAGCAGGACGGGGTTTTTGAAGAACTCGCCGGTTGCGATCATGCGATCGAGGCGCGTGACGTCCATGTAGACGACGCGCCCGGCGCCGATGTTGAGGTGGCCGACCTCGCTGTTGCCCATCTGCCCCTCGGGAAGTCCGACGTGGGGACCGGAGGTGTGGATCAGCGTGTTGGGAAATCCGCGCAGAAGCATGTCGTAAGTGGGCTTGCGCGCGGCGGCAATGGCATTGCCTTCCAGCGATGGGGAGAACCCCCAGCCATCGAGAATTGTCAGAAGCAGCGGCTTGCGGCTCGGCATTAGATTTCATCGTAGCGCGCCATTTTCGGGCGCCGCCGCTTCTGTATGTCGACCTACTGCTGCTTCGGAAGCTTGAACTCGACGCCGCGTTCGTCGTTCAGGCGCTGCGTCAGATCGCGGTCGATCAGATCGATACTGGCTTGGTTCATGGTGTGCTCCACGCTGACGTAATGCAGCGTTTCGCCTTCCATCCAATAGCCGAGCGCGGGGACGATATTGTGGTCTTTAAAGGCCAGCAGATAGATCGTCGGCTGATCGTCGTTTCTCGATCCGCGCGCCAGCGCCTGCTGGTCCGCGTAAGGATGCGTGGGGGGCGTCTGATACAGCTTCATCGTGGAATCGGGCGGAGGGCCGGAATCGGGACCGTAGTCGCGAACGGCCGGGTAGGCGCGATCGGGGATGAAGTTAGGATTCACCACCACGGAGGGGGGCGCGTTGGGGTCGACCATCTGACCTGCATCGGGCGGAGCGCCGGCGTAAGGATCGGGGCCGTAGCCGTTGTAGTAAGGCGCCGGACTCCCGTAATAGCCGCCGAAGCCGCCTATGATGACCGGGTAAGGAACGATCACGCCGCGGCCGTGCCCCGCGGGATGATTGACGCGCGCAGCAGAGCGGGGATAATAACCCGCGCTCGATCCGGGCCTGCCGGCGAAGGCGCGGTTGCCGACATTGGCGGTATTCGGCGCGTGGCCGACGCCCGGATAGACCACATTCCCGTAGCCGCCCAGGGAGCCGTACGTGGTGCCGCGCTGGCCAAACAGCAATGCGGCTGAAGCCAAAAATAGAATTCCGAGACCGATAAATCGCATATCGCGCCCCTTACGCTAGGACGATTGTACCTCCAGCCGCGGGTACAGCGAGATCGCGCGCGACGGCGGACGGTACAATCGATTTAAATGAGTGAGGTGCGACATTCCGTCTGCGCACTGGACTGCCCCGATACCTGCGCGCTGCTCGTCAATGTAGATGACGGGCGCGGGTCCCGTTTGCGTGGAGACCCGCATCATCCCGTGACGCGAGGGTTTCTGTGCGGCAAAGTGGCGCAGTATCTGGAGCGCGAGTACTCGCCGCAACGGCTGCTGTACCCGCTGCGGCGGATTGCATCGAAGGGCGAAGGGCGTTTCGAGCGTATTTCCTGGGACGAGGCGCTCGATACGATCGCGGCGCGGTTGCAGAGCGTCGCCGCGGAGTTTGGGCCGGAAGGGATTCTTCCTTACAGCTACGCCGGAACGATGGGGATGTTGAACGGCTCGGGGATGGACCGCAGGTTTTTTCACCGCCTGGGGGCCTCGCGGCTGGACCGCACCATCTGTTCGGCCGCGGGAAGCGCGGGAATCGCGGCGTCGCTGGGGTTTCGCTACGGCACGGAGCCGGAACAGTTCGCGCAATCCAAGCTGATCATTGCGTGGGGCGCGAACATCCACGGCACCAATGTTCATCTCTGGCCCTTTATTGTGGAGGCGCGCCGGAAAGGGGCGCGGCTCTACGTCATTGATCCGGTGCGAACCCGCACGGCAAAGGCCGCCGATAAACATTTCACGATTTATCCGGGGAGCGATCTGGCGCTGGCGCTGGGGCTGATGCACGTGATCCTGGCCGAGGGCTTGTTTGACGCCGATTACGTGGGCCGCTATACGACAGGCCTGGAGGCCTTGCGGGAGCGCGTGCGGGAGTACGCGCCGGAACGCGTGGAAGCGCTGACGGGACTGACTCGCGACGAGATCGTCACGCTGGCGCGCGAATACGCGACGGTGCGGCCGGCCGTCATCCGGCTGAACTACGGCGTGCAGCGCAGCGAGCGGGGCGGAACCGCCGTGCGCGCCATCGCGTCGCTGCCGGCGCTGACGGGATCGTGGCGTGAAGTGGGCGGCGGACTGCAACTTTCGACGTCGCAGGCTTTCCAGTTCAACCGGGAAGCTCTCGAACTGCCCGATCTGCAATATGCGTCTCGGCTCGGACGGGAAGCGCGCATTGTGAACATGGCGGAGTTGGGGAAAGCGCTGACGGCGTTGCGCGATCCGCCGGTGAAGGCGCTGCTGGTTTACAACTCCAATCCGGCGGCGATCGCGCCGAATCAGAATCTGGTCGTCGACGGGATGCGCCGCGAAGACCTATTCACCGTGGTTCTGGAGCAGTTCCAGACGGACACCGCCGATTACGCGGACATCGTGCTCCCCGTGACCACGTTCCTGGAGCACACCGACCTGTATCTGGCGTACGGGCATTATTATTTGCAACTGGCGCGGCCGGCGCTCCCGGCGCCCGGGGAGACGAAATCGAACGTCGAGATCTTCCGATTATTGGCGCGGCGCATGGGTTTCACGGAGCCGTGCTTCGGCGATAGCGAAGACGATATGGTTCGGGCGCTGCTCGATTCGGAGCATCCGTTCATTAAAGGCATCACTCTGGAGCAACTCGATCGCGAGCATTCCGTGCGCTTGCGCGTCGGCGAGCCGGGGCGGCCCTTTCTTCCTTTTGCGGAAGGGGGATTTGGAACGTCTTCGGGGAAGCTCGATTTCGGCGCCGAGGCGCTCGCCTACCAGCCACCCGAGGAATCCCGGCTCGGCTCGGATGCGCTGCGGGCGCGGTATCCGCTCGAGATGGTGGCATCGAAAAACGACGACAGCATGAATTCCACCTTCGGACACCGCGATTCGGTCGATGCGCAGACATCGGTGTTGCAGATGCATCCGGCCGATGCGGCGCCGCGCGGGATTCAAAGCGGCGATCTGGTGCGGGCATACAACGATCGCGGCAGTCTGGCGTTGCGCGCTGAGGTGGATGGCGTGGTGCGGCCGGGCGTAGTACGGGCGCCCTCCACGCGCTGGCGCAAGCGCGCCGCCGACGGACGCGGCGTCAACGTTCTGACGTCGGACCGGCTCACCGACCTCGGCGGCGGACCGGTGTTCTATAGCTGTCTCGTTCAGGTCGAGAAGTGCGGCGATTGAGCGCGCCGCCGGCGCGCCGCTGCTCTTCCTGTTGGCCGCGTGCGCTTCCAAGGATGAACCCGTTCGCCGCAACGCTGTCGCGACTATGCTCAACATCTCCGACCCGCGCGCCGCGAAGCAATTCACCAGCGGTTTTTTCGGCGTCGAAGGCGGCGGGCGATGGACGGGGCGGAACTTCAGCGTTATCCTGAAGCCCCCTCCGGCGGCGCCGCGCGCAGGCGCCGTTCTGCTGCTGCGATTCGGCATCCCGGCCTCGAGCATCGCGCGCCTGCGTTCCATTCGGGTCTCGGCCAGCGTGAATGGAGCCGCCTTGCAGCCGCGGGAGTTCACGGCCGCTGGCGCATTCGATTATGAGCGCGACGTGCCTCCGTCCGCATTCCACGGCGGCAACGCCATGGTCGACTTCGCGCTCGATAAAGCGCTGCCGCCGAGCGCGGAGGAACAGCGCGAGTTGGGCATTGTCGTGAACACCGTCGGATTTGAAGCCAAGTAATCGGCAGTGGGCTATCTCGATGGTCGATGCGGTAAGGCCATGGGGAAGTTCCCGCTCTTGTTGCTATAGTGTGAAAGTCGTTTCCATCCTATGCCGAGCACTTCCCCGAAGGAAATTGTCTGCGCCCATAGCCCCGATTCAGACGATGCCTTCATGTTCTATGCGTTAGCGACAAAAAAGATCCGTTCGAAGATGCTGACGTTCCGCCATGTTCTCGAAGATATCGAGACCTTGAATCGTAAGGCGACGGAGGGCGCTTATGAGCTGACGGCGATTTCGTATCATGCCTATCCCTACGTCTGCGACAAGTACGCGATGATGAGCAGCGGTTCGAGCGTCGGCGACGGCTATGGACCGATGGTGGTCGCCATGCGTCCGTTCGGCGCCAACGAGCTCAAGGGCAAGAAGGTCGCCATTCCCGGCAAGATGACCACGGCGTATCTCGCGCTAAAGCTGTTTGAGCCGGATTTCGAGCCGGTGCAGATCCCGTTCGACAAAATCATGGACGCGGTGGCGGAGCGCACCGTCGATGCCGGGCTGGTGATCCATGAAGGCCAGCTCACGTTCGACAAGAGCGGATTTCACAACATCATCGACCTGGGGCGCTGGTGGAAGAAGACGTACGATCTGCCGCTGCCCTTGGGAGGGAACGCGATTCTGCGCTCGCTCTCGCCGGAAATGCAATCGGAATGCTGCCGGTTGATGCGGGAGAGCATACAGTATGCGCTCGACCATAACGAGGAGGCGCTGAACTACGCTCTGCAGTTCGCGCGCGACATGGAACCGCGGCTGGCCGAAAAGTTCGTGGGCATGTACGTGAACCGCTACACCGTGGATGCCGGAGAGATCGTTCAGACGGCCGCGCAGAAGCTCCTGGATATGGGCTACGAAGCGGGGTTAATCTCAAAGAAAGTCCATGTCGAGTTTGTGCGTTAGAATTTCGCGCGGGTTCGTGGCCTGCCTGGTTCTATTGTCGTTACCGGCGTTGCCGGCGCAAGAGGACCCCAAACTGCGTGTCCGCGTGGTGCGCGATCTGAAAGGCGGCGGACCGGACAATATCCCGAAAATCGCGCAGTACCTCGACGATCCGGACATCAACGTACGGATCGAGGCGGTGAAGGCGCTGGACGATATCGGCGGTCCGCGCACGCTCGATCCGCTTGTGAAAGCGCTGCGCGACGTGGACCCGGAAGTGCAAATCCGCGCGACGGACGGGCTGGTCAATTTTTATTTGCCGGGATATCTGAAGACCGGGATGGGCGCTTCGCTCAAACGCATGGGTACGTCGATCAAGGGACATTTCACCGACACCAACGATAAGGTGATCGATCCCTTCGTCCAGGTCCGGCCGGAGGTAATCGAAGCGCTCGGGACTGTGGCGCGCAGCGGTTCGAGCGTGGAAGCGCGGGCGAACGCGGCGCGAGCGATTGGGGTCCTGCGCGGAAAGGCTGCGATTCCGGATCTCATTCAAGCCATCAAGTCGAACGACGATGCGGTGATGTACGAATCGCTGGTGGCGCTCCAAAAAATCCGGGATCCCAGCGCCGGTCCGCGGATTGCGTTCCTGCTGCGCGATCTGAATCCGAAAGTGCAAAGCGCTGCGCTCGAGACCATCGGGCTGTTGCAGGACCGCAGTACAATTCCTCAGGTCGAGGACGCGCTCAACCGCTCGCGCGACGCGAAAGTGCGGCGGTCGGCGCTCACGGCGTTGGCCATGATGCCGCAGCCCGAGACCCGCGGCATTTTCATCCAGTACCTGGCGGACAAGGACGACAATATGCGCGCGGCGGCGGCCGAGGGACTGGCGCGCATCAAGGACCCGCAAGATCTGACGGCGTTGAAGCAAGCCTTCAATGGCGAGACCAAGACAAAGGCGAAACTGGCGGACGCCTTTGCGCTGGTCGACCTCGGGCAAAGGGAATCGACAGCGGATTCCCCCCTGTTCTATCTCATCTCGCAGCTGGAATCGCGCAGCTTCAGCGACGTCGCGCAGGCGTACCTGACGGAATTGGCGCGCGATGCCGGAGTCCGCCAAGCTCTGTATCCGTTTCTACAGCAGGCCAACGCCACGCGCGACGAGAAAATCGGGCTGGCGCGCGCGCTGGGCTTGAGTGGCGGCCGCGACTCCGTGCCCTATCTGGAGACCCTCTCTCACGACCCCGACGGCCAAGTGGCCGAAGAGGCCCTGCGGGCTCTGCGGACGTTGCGGACGCGGGTGAGCTAATCGGGCGAAATCCGACGCGTCTCGCGAATATCGCGAAGGGTAACCACCAGAGTCGCCGCTTCCAAAGGACACGGTTCGAAGCCGAGGGCGATGTAGAATTTTCGCGCCCCTTCCGAGATGGCATGGACGACAATACCCCGGATTCCAATGCTATCGGCGGCATGCGCCACGCGCCGGGACGCATCTCGACACAGCGCCCTCCCCAAGCCGCGCCCCTGGTAATTGCGATCCACCGCCAGCCGCGCCAACACCACGACCGGGATCGGATCAGGCATATTCCTCCGAAACTTCCCCGGAACGCTCGCTTGAGCGATTGCGCCGGCTGCAAGGGCGTAATAAGCAACAACGCTTTTTGCTGCGCAGACCACATAGGTCCGAGATGCGCCGCTAGTCTGATTCACCCAGGCGCGACGCCGCAGCCACTCATCCAACACTGGTTCACCGGAATTGAAGCCCTCGGTCTGATGATCGTCGCGCAGAGGCTCGGGAGGCGAAAGAGGCGCGCTCATTCCCACGGCGCGGGCGTCAGCATGGTCTTGAGGAGCCGTTTGTTCGGCTTCGGCGGGGCGTCTAAACGCGCCAGGAATTGACGATACGCCTTGGGGCTGACCGTAAATACGGTGCGGTCCAGCAGCGTCTCTTCTGCAGCGCGGCGCGCGGCGTCCAGCACGAAATCCGTGCGGTTCTTGCCCGCAAGTTCCGCGGCTCGATCGATCAATTCGCGGACCTGAGGTTTGATGCGAAGATTCAGCGCTTCGCGTCTGGCCGCCCGAGCTCGTGCGATAGGCATATAAGACCAACATAGCATGCGCGTAATGACGTCGTCGTTACCTGACGACTTAAACGAGATCTCAGCCCGACCTCATCGCTATACATACGCCCTTGGCGGTCCCTGCATCACGTGGTAACAAAATAATGGAAATCTGGCGAATTCCGCTTGTACAGCCTATCGAGCGGGCGTACGATTCGAAGTGTGCCCCGATACTCTTCAGAACAGAACTACATCCTCACAGCCCATCCTGAGTATGCGTGCATTTGACCGAGCGACCATTGCCGAGCTGTGGCCCGACTATACGAAGGAAATGGCGAATGAATACCAGAAACGAATAGTGAGGCTCGTTGTCGAGAACGCAAAGAGGATGGATCGCAATGCTGGAATCCAGATTGAAATCGAATAAAAAGCGCCCGGTAGAGGGCGTACCGCGAAAATGGTGGCTAAGGGCGTCCTGGGATATCTGGCCGTGGGACTGTTCTGGGACTCGTTTGGCCTTCCCAATTACCTCTTCTTGAGCGCTCTGCTACTGTGGTGGTCCTGCGTCATGTATTCGGCAGGACACGAGGTCGGCTACGAAGAAGGCCGACATCAGCCGGATTGCCCCCTGGACGGTCCGGGACCTGATTGAGGTATGAGGTATAGAGTTATCAACAAGCGATGCGGCGCATGCTACGACCCCACTGCTCATGAAGCCGTAACATCCCTGCACCGCAACGCGACAATATAGTGGGATGAAACGCCTCGTAACGATCCTTCTTGCCGCGGCTGGAGTGGCTGCCGCTCAGACCCCGCCTTCTGCTCCAGCGCCGACGGGCGCGGTTTCGTTAAGCCAGCTCAGCAACTCGCTTGAAAGCCTGTCCGACCGCGTGCATCGCGCGGTGGTTCAAGTGTTTTCGACCGGCTATGCGGCCGCCGAGGACAGCGATGGAAGCAGCAACACAAGCTTGCTCTCCAAGCAGCGCGCGACGGGCTCGGGCGTCATCCTTACCCGTGACGGCTATATCGTGACAAACAATCATGTGGTGCGCGGCGCACGGCGCGTGCAGGTGCGGCTGCCGGTGGGGCGCGAGCAGGGGCCGGGACATCATTCCATTCTGCGCTCGGAGGGTCAACTGCTCGAGGCCAAGCTGGTCGGGATGGACCGGCAGAGCGATCTGGCGGTGCTGAAGATCGAGGCCAAGGACCTGCCGCACCTCGCGCTGGGCGATTCCGACGAGCTGCGCCAAGGGCAACTCGTGATGGCTTTCGGCAATCCGCTCGGTCTCGAAGGCTCGGTCAGCATGGGCATCGTCAGCTCCGTGGCGCGCCAGATCAAGCCGGAGGACCCCATGATTTATATCCAGACGGACGCTCCCATCAACCCCGGCAACAGCGGCGGCCCGCTGATCGACGCCGACGGCCGCGTGCTGGGCATCAACACGTTTATCCTTTCGCAATCGGGCGGCAGCGAAGGGCTGGGCTTCGCGATCCCGAGCAATATCGTGAAGACCGTTTACGACCAGATTCGCCGCGAAGGCCACGTCCACCGCGGGGAGATCGGGATTACGGCGCAGACCATCACGCCGCTGCTGGCCAAGGGCTTGAAGCTGGATCGCGATTGGGGCGTGCTGGCGGCCGACGTGGATCCGGATGGGCCGGCGGAAGCCGCGGGCGTGAAGATCGGGGATGCCATCGTGAGCGTCGATGGAAAGACAATGGAGAACGCGCGGCAGCTCCAGGTGAACGTGTACCAGCGCAGAATGGGCGAAAAGGTCAACCTCGAGCTGCTGCGGGACGGCAAGCCGCTGCAGGCGCAAGTGGAGGTGGTGGAGGCGCCGCGCGATCCGGCGCGCTTCGCCGATCTGGTTACGCCGGAGAACAACATGGTGGTGCGGCTGGGGATTCTGGGGATCGGCATCGACAAACGGCTGGCCGAAATGTTGCCGGAGCTGCGCTATCCGTATGGCATCGTCGTCGCCGCCGGATCGGCGAACGATCTTGAGCAGCGGAACCGGATTGCAGCCGGGAGACGTCATTTATTCTGTCAACGGCGAGCCCATGACCAGCGTTCCGGCGCTCAATCAGGCGCTCAACGGATTCAAGGCCGGCGAGGCGCCCGTCTTCCAGATCGAGCGCGACAACCGGCTCATGTTCGTCGTCATCGAATTGGAATAAGTGCGCCGCATATTCGTAGTCGTTCTGATCCTATCGTGCGCCCTATCGCAAGCGCAGACGAAGCGTTCGAAGAAAGCCACCGCTAAACCCGCCGCCGCGACCGACCCTTCCCAGTGGCCGCTCGAGAGCTATACCGTCAAGGGCGCCAATCACTACACGCGCGAACAGATTTTCGCGTTGAGCGGCTTGCGGCTGGGGCAGCCCGTGACGAAGGCGGATTTCGACGCGGCGCGGGATCGCCTGGTGGCCTCGGGCGCCTTCATGAACGTTTCCTGCGGTTACGATCCGGCGCCGGACGGGAAGGGCTACGCCGCGACGTTCGACGTTGTCGAGGTCCCCGAGTTATATCCGCTGAAGGTGGAGGACCTGCCGGTGACGAACGCCGATGTGCTGGCCTTTGCCAAATCGAAGGACCCTCTGGCAGGTCCGAAAATTCCCGGTACCAAGGAGGCCGTGGCGCGATATAAGCAATATCTGACCGAGTTGCTCGCATCGAAGAATTACAAGGAGCCGATAACTGGTAGCCTGACTTCGGAAAATCCCCCGGATCTGATCGTGCTGTTCCGCCCGGCGGCTCCGCGGCCCGCGATCTCGCTCGTGAAATTTACCGGCGTCGCGGCGGTTCCCGTGGCCGTGCTGCAAAATGCGATGAACGACGTCGCCCGCGGGACCCCTTACAACGAGACGACGTTCCGCCTGCTGCTGGATAACAGCGCGCGTCCGCTGTACGAGGCCAAGGGGCGCATGCGCGTGGCATTTCCGAAGATCGCGACGGAGCCCGATCCGAAAGTGAAAGGCGTGATCGTAACCGTGGCGGTGGATGAGGGCCCGGTCTACAAACTAGGGGCCGTGCGCGTGACGGGCGCGGGCGAGGAGGGTCCGGACCTGTTGAAAATGGCCGATCTCAAAAGAGGTGAAATCGTCAATTTCGACCGCGTGAAGGCGGCGCTGCGCAAGATCGACGAGCAAATGAAGCGGGAAGGTTATTTGCAAGCGTCATCGCAACCGGAGCGGCGCTACGACGATGCCGCGAAAACGGTAGACGTGAACTTGCGGATTACTCCCGGGCCGCTGTTTGCGTTCTCCAAGCTGAACATCGTGGGGTTGGATATCGAGACCGAGCCGGTGATTCGCAAGATGTGGGGACTGCAACCGGGGCGCCCTTTCAACATGGATTATCCGCAACATTTTCTGAATCGCGTCAAGGAAGACGGCGTGTTCGATAATTTGAAGAACACGCGCTTCGAGAACAAGATCGATCGCGACGCGCACACCGTCGAAGTGACGCTCTATTTCAACAAATAGCGTTAGGCGCTGGCCGTGCCCGAGCGGGCCTTGGCAACAGCGGCCGTGAATTGGCGCGCGCGCTCCTCGAAGACTTCGAATTTGCCCGACTTGATCGTAGCGGCGTCGATCAGCTCGCTGCCGACGCCCACGGCGCACGCTCCCGCCTTCAGGAAATCGCCGCACGTTTCCAGATTTACGCCGCCCGTCGGGACCATTTCGATGTGCGGGAAGGGAGCTTTCAGCGCCTTGATGTACTTGGCGCCGCCAACATTGCCGCAGGGGAAAATCTTAACGGCATCGGCCCCCGCTTCCCACGCCGTCAGCACTTCGGTCGGCGTCAACGCGCCGGGCATAATGGCTTTCGAATAGCGCTGCGCCATCTCGATGGTGGCAAGCTTCAAAGCCGGGGTCACGAAGAACTGCGCGCCCGCCAGCATGCACGCGCGGGCCGTTTCCGGGTCGAGCACGGTACCCGCCCCCAGCGCGATTTGATCGCCGAACTGATCCGCGAGCTTCTCGAGCGCCTTGAGCGCGCCGGGAACGGTCATCGTGATTTCGGCCGCCCGGATTCCGCCCCGGTAGACCGCCTCAATCGCCTTGACGGCCGCTTCGGAGCTGCTGGTCCGGACGATCGGAACGATGCCGATCCGCGCAATCGCGGACATGATTTCTTCTTTGGTCATTTCTTCTACGACTGTAGCGCGGACCGAGCCGCATTGACTTTCTCAGCCGCCGGGTCGTACTCTTGCCAACATGGCTCGAAATGGTCCACGATTTATTGCCGCGGCGCTGGCGTGCGCGTTGACGTTGGCGGCGGCCGGCAAGAAAGAGAAGACGCCCGTGCTTAAAGACAAGTACGCCGAGGTGAATGCAGTCCGGCTGCATTATGTGGAGGCGGGAAAGGGTCCCCTGATCATCTTCCTGCACGGGTTCCCGGAGTTCTGGTACGAGTGGAAATATCAGCTCGAGGATTTCGGGAAGGACCACCGCGCCGTCGCGCCCGATATGCGCGGTTATAACCTGTCGGAGAAGCCGCCCGTCGTGGACCAATACCAGATGAGGTATCTGATAGAGGACGTGCGCGCGCTGGCGGACCACCTCGGCTACAAGAAATTCACGCTGGTGGGACACGATTGGGGCGGCGCCGTGGCGTGGTCCTTCGCCATCGCGCATCCAGAATGTCTCGACAAGCTCGTCATCGTGAACGCTCCGCATCCGGGCGTATTCGCCCGTCTGCTCGCATCGGACGCGACGCAGCAGAAAGCCAGCCAGTACATGCTGATGTTCCGAAGCCCCAACGCGGAGCAGACGCTGGCCGCCAATAATTACGCCGGGCTTGTCAATGCCGTGCTCGGCGACGGGACTGAAGAGCGGCGCATTCACCGAAGAGGACAAGAAGGCATACATGGAGGCTTGGTCGCAGCCCGGCGCCCTCACCGGCGGCTTAAATTATTACCGCGCCGCGCAGGTCGGACCACCCACGCCCGCCGCGAACGGCGATACGACGGCCCCGCAGTCGTCCGGAAACTTCGCCCTCGATCCGTCCAAGCTCACCGTCAGCGTACCCACGCTCGTCATCTGGGGCGAAAAAGACACCGCGCTGCTCCCCAGCAACCTGGACGGCCTCGACGAGTTCGTGCCCGACCTGACGGTCAAGCGGATCGCGGACGGCTCGCATTGGGTAATTCACGAAAAGCCCTCCGAAGTCGACGGCTATATTCGCGAATTCCTCGCGAAACCCAAATAGCGCCGCGCGCGCTACGCGATCCCGGCCATGCCTTGCGCCGCGCGCCGATCCTCGATCGTGACGCTGATCTCTTCAAAAACATAGTCCGGCTGCCGGTCGCCCCGGATGTGCTGGCAATCGTGGTCCCGGTAGTGCGCCAGGACCGGGCGCGTCACCGCCCGATAGGTCCGCAGGCGCTCGCGAAACACGTCTTCGCGGTCGTCGTTGCGCGTAATCAGCTCGCTCCCATCGTCGTCGCAAATGCCCGCCGACTGGGGCGGCTGATGCAGCAGGTTGTAAATGCGGGAGCAGCGCGGACATTGCCGCCGCGCTGTCATGCGCCCCACCAGCGCTTCTTCCGCGACGTCGAGATGGAGGACAAACGCGGCGGGAAAGCCTCTCCTGCGTAGCAATCGATCCAGATAAGCGGCCTGCTCCACCGTTCGAGGATAGCCGTCCAGCAGGAAACCGCGCGCGCAATCGGGACGCGCAATGCGGTCGGCAAGCATCGCATTGACCAGGTTATCGTCGACCAGTTCGCCGCGCGACACGATCGAGCGCGCCAGCCTGCCGCGCTCTGTGCCCTCCAGCATCTCGGCGCGGAGCATTTCGCCCGTGGAGATGGACGGCACGTTCAACCAGTTCGAAATGAGCCGTGCCTGAGTGCCCTTTCCGCATCCCGGCGGCCCAAATAAGAGAAGAACCACGACACCCCCAATACCACCCGCCCGTTCCCGACCCTGGCTTCTATTGTGCACCATCCCGCCTTGCGCGACGGCGCCGGGAGTAACCTTTGGGGGTAGACACTCTACATGCAAAAGAGGTAGAATCCCTACAGCCAACGCTATGCCGCATCGCGATCCGCCGGAAGCGCGCCTGGAGCTGCTCCAAGGCACGCTCGACATGCTGGTTCTTCAGACCCTCCAATGGGGCCCCCAGCACGGGTATGGGATAGGCCAGGGGATCCGCGCCGGTTCCCGCGAAGTCTTCCAGGTCGAGACCGGTTCGCTTTATCCCGCTCTTCACCGTCTTGAAAAGCGCGGCTGGATTAAATCGGAGTGGAAGACGTCGGAGAACAATCAGCGCGCCAAGTATTACCGCTTGACGGCCGCCGGCAAAAAGCGCCTGGCCAGCGAGCAGTCCCGCTGGACGCAACTGGTCGAAGCCGTGGCCGCACTCATGAAGCCGCGCGCCGAGGAGGGATAGCGATGAATGTGGGCCGTCTTTTCCGCGGTATTTTCAATAATCGGAAGCGAGACGCCGAGTTAGACGAAGAGATCGCGGCGCATCTCCGCCTCGCCGCGCAGGATCGTATCGAGCGCGGCGAATCGAGGGAGAACGCGCGCTTCGCGGCGGCGCGTGAGTTCGGAAACGCCGGGCTGATAAAAGAAAACACGCGCGCGGTGTGGACCTGGTCCGCGCTGGAGCAAATCCTCCAGGACCTCCGCTCCGCCGCCCGGATTTTTACCCGCTCGCCGGGCCTATGCGCCGCCTCCATCGCGATCGTCGCTTTGGGTATCGGCGGCAACGCCACCGTGTTCTCGGCCATTCACGGAATCTTGACGAAGCCCGCGCCCTGCGTTCAGGCCGAAGGACTGGTGACGCTGGAGATCGCTACCAACGGGCGCCTCGAAGATCCTGAAAACAGCTACCTGAATTATCTGGACTACGCCGCCGGCGTCAAGAGCCTCAACCCCATCCTGGCGCGCGGATTTGAGCGCTTTACCCTGACCGCTCCGAACGGCAGCTACGCCGTTTTCGGCGCGCCCGTAACGGCCAATTACTTTGACGTGCTGGGCGTCCATCTGATTAAAGGCCGCGCCTTTACGCGCGATGAATCCCTCGGCGCCGCCGGCCTGGTTGCCATTATCAGTTATCGCTGCTGGCAAAACCAGTTCCAGGGCGCCCCCGATATCCTGGGGCGCGCCATCGTTCTGAACGGCCATGCCGCAACCATCGTCGGCGTGGCGCCTCCGCGCTTTCGCGGCACGCAGTTCGTCGATTCGTTGGACGTCTGGACGCCGCTGCTCGCCTACGCCCGCCTCCATGGCGCCCGCGAGACGCTGCGCGATCGCGCCTCGCGATCCCTCCAGATCATGGGCCGCTTAGCGCCGGGCTTCTCTCTGGCGCGGGCGCAGGCCGAAATAGATACCATTTCGACCCGCTTACAGGCTTCCTTTCCAAAATCGAACGGCGGCATAAGAATCGTGCTTGCGCCATACTCGACCATGACGCCGCGCAACCGCCGGCAAGCTCGCCTCTTTCTCGCGATTCTCAGCGGCGTGGGGCTGCTCGCGCTTCTGATCGTTTGCGCCAACGTCGCCAATCTGATGCTCGCACGCGCTTTCGTCCGGCAGCGCGAAATGGCGGTCCGCCAATCGCTCGGCGCTTCACGCGGGCGGGTGCTGCGCATGCTGCTTCTCGAAGGATTTGTTCTGTCCCTCAGCGCCTGCGCCGCCGCCTGGATCTTCGCGCTGTGGGCCTCACACGCTCTCCCGCGGCTCATCCCGCCCAACAGCCAGGGCGTCAAACTGGAGCCGGATTTCACGCCCGATTGGGGCGTGTTCACATACGCCATGGCGCTCGGCGCCATCGCCGCTCTCGCCTTCACCGTCGGCCCCGCGCTGCGCGCCTGGAAACAGGAGTTGCTGCCTTGGCTCAAAGCCGGAGAACAAGGAGTGGTTCAGGGCCGTTCCACTCTTTCGCGCTTCCTCGTGGTCGCGCAGCTCGCTTTCGCCGTCGTGCTCCTCACCAGCGCCGGATTGGCCTGCCGCTCCCTCTCGCTTATCGATTCGCTCGATCTCCACGTGAAGAAGGATCGCCTGCTCCTCATCACGCTTAACAGCGCGGGGGCCGCCACCGCGCCGCGCCAGAACCTGGCCCTTCTCGAGGAGCTGCGCATCCGCCTGCGCCACGTCCCCGGGATTACTTCCATTTCCTATGCGCGCGCGCCCATTCCTTTCAGCGCCGGTGTTCAACCCGCGACGAGCGTGAGCTCTCAAGAGCCTATCCTCGCGACTGAAAATTTCGTCGGTCCGGATTACCTGGCGACGCTCGGCATGGCTCCGCTGCTCGGCCACGAGCCGAATGACAGCGAGCGCCCCCCCGCCGCCAAGACTGTCGCGATCAATGAAAATCTCGCCTCGGCGCTCTGGCCGCGGCACTCCGCCGTGGGCCAAACACTGCTCCTCGGACCGGCCCGAGAGCCTTTCCAGGTTTCCGGCATAATCCCCAACTCAGACTTCGGCAATGTCCTGCCGGACGCTCATCCCAAAGCAATCATTCTTGCCGAAAGCCAAGATCCCACCGCGCCCGGAGAAGTCACTTTCTATGCGCGCTATGCGGGCAATCTCGATTTCGCTGCGTCCGCCCTCCGCGCAGCTATCCACGACGCTGCGCCGAAAGCGCCGGTCTCCTACATCCGCTCCATGGATACGCAATTATCGAGCTTCACCGCGCCCATTGTGCTGATCGCCACGCTCCTCTCGGTATTCGCAATCGGCTCTCTCCTGATCGCCGCCATCGGACTCTACGCCGTCATCGCCTTCAACATGGCGCGACGCACGCGCGACTTCGGCGTCCGCATGGCCCTCGGCGCAAGCTCCCGCCAAGTGCTCGATCTGGTGTTCAAGGAAGGGATGCTGTTAACCGCCGCCGGCCTGGCTTTCGGATTCATCTGCAGCTTCGTTGCCGGCCGGGCGTTCCGCGCCGTTCTTTTCGGCATCGCTCCCACGGACCCGCCCACGTACCTGGGCGTTTTCTGTCTGCTCGCGCTCGTTGCCTCCCTCGCCTGCTATCTCCCCGCCCGCCGCGCCGCCCGCATCGACCCCATGCAAGCGCTTCGTCAGCGAATAGGCCCTGTGTCACCCCGACACACCCCCTGCCCGAAGCGCCCCAGCCCCGTCCCTCCATAGCCTCCTAACCCGCTTCTTTTCAATACGGTCCCGTGGACCCCAGCGTGCAAAATTAAGCCCGAATTGATGAAGTAAACTCTTCAAACCTGGTCCCTCTGCTTGCAACAGGCAGAACGGGGAAGCGAGTGGCCATAACAGGCGTGCTTGCGGGAGCCGGTGTTCTGAGTTTTAACAAAACCGCTCATTTCCTCCG
Source organism: Bryobacterales bacterium (assembly GCA_963795935.1). Taxonomy (GTDB): domain Bacteria; phylum Acidobacteriota; class Terriglobia; order Bryobacterales; family Bryobacteraceae; genus JAICMB01. The sequence goes on from CAWCJO010000003.1 coordinate 346,261, forward strand.
TTGGCAAGTTGCAACAGAGGGCTTTTTTTGGGTTTTACTTCTCCTTGGGAACGGTCTGGAAGCAGCCGTTCGATTTTTGATCTTGCCGGGATCTCAGGTTTCGGTACGGTCGGGCATTTCCGGCGCAGGATAGAAGGACGCGGGCCTCGCCGGGGGTGAATGCCAGGAGGTCTTGGCGCCGGACCGGGCCGACGCCGGATCCTAGCCCGTCTTGGGCGAACCGCATCGGAAGCGCGGCCTCTCGCATTCCTCAGCCGTGGTCCGGTGCGGTTTTTCTTACGCCGCGCCGTATTTGCGGAACCACGCGAGCCCGCGCGTCCACGCATCCTGGGCCGCCTCCGCGCGGTAGCTGGGCCGGTAGTCGGCAAAAAAAGCGTGCCCCGCATCCGGGTAAATCACAATCTCGCAGTCCTTGCCTGCCTGCGCCAGAGCGGCCCGCATTCGTGAAACCTGTTCCACCGGAATGCTCGCGTCCTCCGCACCGTAAAATCCAATCACCGGAGCCTGGATCTCGGGAGCCAAATCGATGGCCTTGCGCGTACGGAACATATTCGTATCGCCTTCGAGCTGTCCGTAAAACGCCGCCGCGGCCTTCAGCCTGGAGCTGTGCGCCGCATAGAACCATACCATGCGGCCACCCCAGCAGAACCCGGTAATTCCAAGCCGCGATATATCCGCGTTGCCCGACGACTAACGCCATATCGGCGGCGGCGTCCAGATAGAGGAGCACGTCGCGGTCGGGAACCTTCGACACCACGTTCCGCACGATCTCTTGAGCGTTGGCGATTTGCGAGACGTCCGCATAGCGCGCGAAGAACTCGGGCGCGATGGCCAGGTATCCGAGGTGCGCGAAACGCCGGCAAACGTCCTTGATGTGCTCGTTAACGCCGAAAATCTCCTGCACCACCAGCATTACCGGAAAGTTCTTCCCTTCCGCCGGCATGGCCCAGTATCCCGGAATAGGACCTTGCGAGCACGGAATCTCTATTTCCGCGACGGCCAGACCCACGCCGCTGGTTGTGATCGTACTGGTTGTGATCGTTTTGACAGGCTCCATGCCGCTCATTGTAGCCAAGCGAACCCGACAGGCATCACAGTAATTGGCCTTACAATTGCAGACGAGGGCAATGGTTATGCTTGCGACGGCTACACGGAAACGCTCGAAAAAGTTGGAATTGCCCCAGGATCCTTATGAATCGGCGCGAGTTGCCGGTCTGCGCTACATCACCGGCGAGGAGCCTGGCATTCTTCGCAAGCGCGCTGGCCGAGGTTTCATTTACCTGGACGCCGATGGCAATACCGTCCGGGACCCCGATACCCTGAAGCGCATTCGATCTCTCGTAATCCCGCCGGCCTGGACCAGCGTATGGATCTGCCCCTTCAAGCACGGCCATCTACAGGCGGTCGGGCGGGACGATCGCGGCCGCAAGCAGTATCGCTATCATCCTCTCTATCGGGCCGTCCGCGACGCCACGAAATTCAGCCGCATGGCGGCGTTCGGCGCGGCGATGCCGGCAGTTCGCGAGCGTGTACGGCGCGATCTGGATCTGCCCGGTATGCCCAAGGAGAAAATTCTGGCGACGGTGGTGCGGCTGCTCGAGCGCACCGCCATTCGCGTCGGAAACGAGGAGTACGCGAAAACGAACAACTCTTATGGCCTGACGACCATGCAGGAAAAACACGTCGACATCACAGGCTATAAGCTGCGCTTCCGTTTCCGCGGCAAGAGCGGTTTGCTGCACGATGTGGTGCTGACCGACCGCAAACTGGCTAAGGTTCTGCGCGAATGCCAGGAGATCCCCGGTCACGAGCTGTTTCATTTCCTCGATGAAGCCGGCGAGGTTTCCAAAATCGCCTCGGAAGACGTCAACGCCTATTTGCGGGAGATTACGGGCGAGGAGTTCACCGCCAAGGACTTCCGCACCTGGGTCGGGACCGGGCAGACCGCGCTGGAGCTGGAGCAAATCGGGCCGGCCACGTCCGAGACGGAGGCAAAGAAGAACATCCTTGCGGCCATCAAAGCCGCGGCCGCGAAACTCGGCAATAAACCCTCCACTTGCAGGAACTACTACGTCCATCCGGCGGTGATTGAAGCGTATCTGGACGGCAGTCTTTTTGAAATTATGAAAAAAAGTCCCGATGCCGTGGACCCGCACGCCCTGCGGCGCGAGGAGTTGTGCGTACTGCAACTCGTTACATCCTATGATGCGGCGCGCGCGCTGCCTGCCAAAGCCGCGGCGTGAGCGGCTTGCTGGTTTACGAAGCTTAAGCAACTGCCGGCCACGCGGCGCGTCATCCCATATGGAGAAGGAGGAAACGAGATGTTAAAACGCACATCGATCCAGTGCACTGCCGTCGCGGCTTTCCTGGCGTTAGCGGCTTGGGCGCAGCAGCCCGGCTATCCGCCACCGCCGCAGCAAGGCTATCCGCCGGCGCAACAAGGCTATCCGCCCCCGCCGCAACAAGGTTATCCACCCCCGCAACAACAGGGGTACCCCCCGCAACAGGGCTATCCCCAGCAGCCCGCCTATAACGCTCCGCCGCAGGGCTACAACCAAGGCCCCGGCCCCATGATGAGTCCGGGACAGTTGGACACGCTGGTGCAGCGCATCGCGTTGTATCCCGATCCGCTGCTCGCCCAAGTCATGACGGCATCCACCTATTGGAACGAAATTCCGGACGCGGCTACCTGGGCAAATCAGCACACCTTTCTGCACGGCGATGCGCTGGCCAACGCAATTTCCGAAGATCGCCTCCCCTGGGACGCGAGCGTGCTCGCGTTACTTCCATTTCCATCGGTTCTGAGCACGATGGCCGGCGATATGGGCTGGACACAGGCGCTCGGCAACGCCGTGTTGAACCAGAGGCCGGATGTAATGGACGCCGTGCAACGCGAGCGGCAGAGGGCCTATAGTTACGGCTATCTTCGTCCCAACGCCCAGTACAACGTCGTTTATCAACCCGGCGATATTGAAATCATGCCCACCGATCCGGGCTATATTCTGGTGCCTCACTACGATCCCTATGTCGTGTTCGCGCCGCCCAGGCCGGGCTTCTTCGTGGGCGGGGCCATTTCATTTGGGCCTCGCATCTTCGTGGGCGGCGGCTTCGCTCCGTTCGGCTGGGGAGGCGCGAGATTTGGATGGCGCACGCACGATGTCATCGTCGGGGGCCATCCGTTTGTGCGCACTTACCAGAACCGCGCCGTCTATGTGCATCCCTACGACCGGGGCGTCCCGCACTTTGAAGGTCCCCGCGTGGAGCGCCACGAAATCCGCGGCCACGAGGAGCACCGCGACCACCGCTGAAAATCTACGGAATTGCGCCGCGCAGGGCGGGGTTGCGCGGCGGGAGCGCTCGCTGGCGGGTCCACCCCGCCAGCGGTTCTCATTCCCGCCCGACAAAACTGCTGCGTCAATGTTTTCTCATCTCCTCGCGAATAGCGCGCCGGAGAGTCTCTTCACACCTTGGAAGTTTCCCTTCCACATACTCCCGCGGCGCCGAATTTAATTATTGACTAGTAGCCGGCTTTGCAGGCGCGGCGATCCGCCATCGCGCCAAAATAATCGACCGAGTCTTATCAGCCGGATGGTGTTCCTCACCTTCCCGGGCTCTGGAGGCGGTTCGGCGCACCACGCGGCCTCCCCCTTGCTGAAGCCACATCATCGCTGCGTCTCGCGCTGTTCGCGTTCGGGCCTTTCGGCCTTGGGAGCTGAGATGATGCGGATATTCTCGCCGTTGTAGCGGTAGACCCACGGCCAAATGCGCCGCTCGCCCCCGCCGCTCGTGGCCCCAGCGCCCGAATTGTTATCCTGAAAACTCCCGCCACGATGCATCTGAAAAAACCACGCCTCTTCACTCCCGGTCCGACGCCGCTCTACCCCCCTGCCCTGCATGCCATGCTCGGCTCCGAGGTCCACCACCGCGCCGACGATTTCAGCCGCGTTTATCGCGAGGTCCTCGCGGATCTCAAGGAAGTCTTCGGGACTGCCAACGACGTTCTTCCCCTGGTGTCGTCGGGCACCGGCGCCATGGAGGCTTCCATCTCGAACCTCTTCTCGGCCGGCGACCGGGTGCTGGTGTGTTCGGCCGGCAAATTCGGCGAGCGCTGGGTGGAAATGACGCGCGCCTACGAACTTGACGCCATCGTGCTGGAGGCGCCCTACGGAGACGTGGTCGCGCCCGAGCGGGTGGAAAGCGCCTTGCGCGACAATCCCGGCGTCAGGGCGGTCTTCGCGCAAGCCTCTGAAACCTCCACGGGCGCGGCGCACGATGTGCGCGGCATGGCCGAAGCGATTCGCAGAACGGACGCCATTTTCGTCCTCGACGCCATCACGGGCCTCGGAACACAAACGCTCGACATCGATGGCTGGGGCATCGACGTCGTGATCGGCGGTTCACAGAAAGCGTTCATGGTCCCACCGGGCATGGCTTTTATTTCGCTCGGCCCCAAAGCCTGGGCGCTGAACGAAACCGCCCGCCTGCCGCGCTATTATTTCGACCTGAAAAGGGAGCGCCGCAGCGCCGCCAACGGCGAGCCCAGCCGCACGCCTGCGATCGCGGTCGTCCTCGCCTTGAACGAAGCGCTGCAGTACATCAAACGCCTCGGCATGGCGAAGCTCATCGAAAATGCCCAGCAACTGGCGGCGGCCACGCGCGCCGCGGTTGCGGAGCTCCCGCTCGAGCTGTTCGCGCCTGTCTCCCCCGCCGCTTGCGTCACCGCCGTGCGCCCTCCCCAAGGCATCGATTCCGGCGCCATTGTGAAAGAACTGCGCAACCGCTTCGGCTCGGTCCTCACAAACGGACAGGGAAGCATGAAAGGCCGGATGTTCCGCATCGCCCACATCGGCTATTTCGATTTTCCCGGCCTGTTTTCCCTACTCGCCCAACTTGAAATCGTCCTCGCGGCGCTGGACGTGCCGGTGCGATTTGGATGCGCGGTGGCGGCGGCCCAGCAAGTGTATACGAAGGCCGCGCTGACGCGAGAAAACGCCTTGGCATAATCGCGCCGAGCCCACTGGCCGCGTCCGCTGCGCCCTCCTTGCAAAGCGGCATTTCCGTCCCGCATTTTCAATGGCTTGCGCTGCCGGCGCATGCCCCCCAAATACTCGGCGCCAACAATCTTGAAACTTTCTTCTCCTTTGGTCCGATAGAGTTACACGCAATTTCCCCTTGGCCGCGCCTGCGCCCCTGTGATAACATCAATACAGCTTTCATGGATCGCATCCGCGAAGCAAATCCCCAAAATCCCTAAAACACGGAGCTAATAACACCAACGAATGAGCTTTACTGTCTTTCTCGGAAACCTACCCGTCTGGGTAACGAAAGATGACATCAAGGGCTGGCTCAACGCCGAGAACCTCGTTTTCGACGACGTCAAGGTCATCCGTAACCCCGAAACGCAAGAATCGAAGGGCTTCGCTTTCATCGATGCGCCGAACTCGGAGGAGATGAATTCCATCATTCGCCGCTTTGACCGCGCCCCTCTCGAAGACCGCCTCCTGCGCGCCAACCAGGCGCAGCCACCCAAATCGCGGCAGCCGTCGCCGGTCAAGGCCCCGCCGCAACCGGTCGCTTCGCAACCTCAAATTCAGGCGCCTGCTCAAACGGCCCCCCCAACACAAACGGCGCCCCGGCAGCAACACCCGCCGGCGGAGCGCAATGGCCGCCGCGAGCGCGGTGGAAAGAAGCATAAACGTCCCAACCAGGCTCACCAAGGGCCGCATAGCGCATTCGCCGAAGAACTCGCCAAGGCGCTTTAATTGTCTGGATTGTCTTCAAGCGGCGCTATCTCACGCGCTCGCCGCACTCTCTCTTCTCTCCCTCCAAACATTCTTCCGCTATATCGTTTCGGACCCTGACAATTTCCCTTCTCCGGCCGCTCTCATTCCATCGGTGATATACTCAATGCGCTGTATGTAGCGTCGTCCGGCGCGTTTCGATCCCCGCGCGAAACCGCTCACTGGGGTAGCTGGGTGAAAAATCTGCTCTTACTTCGCTCGCTTTTCATAGCGCTGCTAGGCTGCGCCGCCTGGTATTTGCAGCCCTTCGGCGCGCTGCCGCCATACGCAGCCGCGATCGGCGTGGCCGTCGGCCTGGGCATCGTCTTCTTCGAGCTGCAAGTCCGCAAAATCACGCTCACGCGTCTCCTTGGCGCCGCCCTCGGTTCGCTGCTCGGACTTGCCGGCGCATTCCTCGCCTGCATCATACTGTCCCGCGCGCTGGCCAACTTCGATCCCCGCGCTTCCGCCACTGTGGCCTTTATCGAAATCGCGTTTTCGTTATGGATGGCTTACGTCGGACTGGTCGTCGGCGCCAGCAAGGGCGAGATGCTCAATCTCGGAGCTCTGGGCGGCCTCTTCGGCGGCGAAGTGCGTTCCGAGCACGCCCTAAAAATCCTCGACACCAGCGTTATTATCGATGGACGCATCGCCGACATCGTCGAAACCGGATTTCTCGAAGGCACGCTCGTCATTCCGCAATTCGTGCTGCGCGAGCTGCAGTTGGTCGCCGATTCCTCGGATTCCCTGAAACGCAATCGCGGCCGCCGCGGCCTCGACATTTTGCAGCGCATCCAGAAGATGACGCATCTCAATGTACGGATCTTCGAAGACGACTTCCCCAACGTCCGCGAAGTCGACATGAAGCTGATCGAGCTCGCCAAAGTCTATAACTGCAAAATCGTCACGAACGATTTCAACCTCAACAAAGTCGCCGGACTGCACGGCGTCGAGGTCCTCAACATCAACGAGCTCGCCAACGCGTTGAAGCCCATCGTTTTGCCGGGCGAGATCATGCGCGTCTTTATTCTCAAGGAAGGCAAGGAGTACAACCAGGGCGTCGCCTACCTCGACGACGGAACCATGGTGGTCGTCGACAACGCCAAGAAAATGATTTCGCGCACCATCGACATCGCCGTTACCAGCGTTCTCCAGACCACCGCCGGAAAAATGATCTTCGGCCGCTTCGACGACCGTGTCCACGCCATCCACGACAAGTCGCAAAGCGAACGGCACGAGCGGCCGCCCCGGGATGCCGCTTCGCACGCCGGGACGGCGGAGACGAAGAGCTCCGGCGCGGCCGGCTGAGCGGAATGAAAATCACGGTCATTCTGCCCGCCGCGGGACTGGGCACTCGCATGGGGCGCACCCCCCCCGAAGAGGCCGGCGCCAGCCGCAAGCAGTTCATGCTGCTCGATGGCTCGCCCATCCTCCTCCATACCATCCGAAAGTTCGTTGCCTCCGCCTGGGTCGCCGAGATTGTCGTCGCTTTGCGCGGCGAAGACATCGAGTGGGTCGCCGATCTCCTGCGGCGGGAGGCTTTTTCAAAGCCCGTACGTCTGGTCGAAGGCGGCGATTCGCGCCAGCAATCGGTCGAGAATGCGCTCGCCACGCTGGCGCCCGACACCGCTCTCGTGGCCGTTCACGACGCCGTGCGGCCGTTCATTGAGCACGATATTCTCGATAGGGTCTTCGCCGAGGCGGCCGAGACCGGCGCCGCCATCGTGGGCATCGTTCCCGTCGACACCATCAAGCAGGTGCATCGCAACAAGGTCCGCGCCACCATACCCCGGGAGCATTTGATTCTCACGCAAACTCCTCAGGTCTTCCGCTACGATCTGCTGCGCCAGGCCTTCGACAAGGCTAGGGAAGACGCCTTCACCGGCACCGATGAGTCCAGCCTGGTCGAGAGGCTCGATCAGGTGGAAGTCAGCGTGGTCGCCGGCAGCGACCGCAATATCAAAATCACCAAGCCGTCCGACATGGATCTCGCCCGCCACTTCCTGGCCGAAGAGAGCGCCGCGCAGGCCATCCGGCAATGAGCCGGTTCCGCATGGGACAGGGCTGGGACACGCACCGCATTGCGAGGGGCCGTCCCTTGATTCTGGGCGGCGTCGCGATTCCAGCGGAGTTCGGCCTGGAGGGGCATTCCGACGCCGACGTGTTGTCGCACTCCATCACCGACGCGCTGCTCGGCGCCGTCGCGCTCGGCGATATCGGCATGCATTTCCCCGATACCGATCCGCGCTGGAAGGGCTGCGACAGCTTGGTCTTCCTGCGCCACGCCCGCGATCTCGCCGCCGCCCAGGGTTACGCCGTCACAAACGTCGACGCCACGGTCGTCCTCGAGCGTCCCAAGCTCCAGGACTTCCGCCTTCCGATTCGCGAAAAACTCGCCGCCGCGCTGGAGCTTACCGTCGACCTTGTGTCCGTCAAGTTCAAGACCGCCGAGCGCCTCGGTCCCGTAGGCGAGGGCCGCTCCGCCGAAGCGCAAGCCATCGTCACCGTATGCCGAAAATAATCGGACTGGCCTTCGCCTGCGCCCGCCTTTGATATTTTCCGGCCGGATCTTTGCAAGGCTCAGCGTGCGAGGGCTAACTCAAGGGCGGCGAGCAATTCCTTTTCGATCTCGCTCGCCGGCTTCGCCTTCGGCTCTTCGATCGAACGCCGATCTGACGTAATCGCCAGGGAGAGCGACTGCTCGATTTCACGGATAAACAACGACCCTTCGTCCAGGAATCCGGCGCTGCCTAGACCCCTAACGTCCGTGTCATAGGCAAGGAGAATTTCCCGGCTATCGGCCCTGGCGCCGAAGCGCGGACCGATTGTAAGCGCCGCCTTGTACATTGTGGGGGCGCGTTCCAGTGGAACAATCTGCCGTTCAACCTCTTCAGTCAATTCGGCCGGGGAGCGTATCGGCGCTTCCTTTCCGTTCACGAACGCCGTGGTAAAGCCAGGCCTGAGGCGAGTTACGATTTCGAACCCCGAGGCCTGACCGCCCGGCGCGATCGGCGCCGATGCATCGGACCAGTTAAGAAAGACGCCTTTGGGCGCGCTCAACGGCAACGCCTGCGGCGCGGCAAGCGCCATATACGGGTTGATGCCATGCCAGACGGGATGCGAGATCGTAAGATCCTTGGAAGGGGGGCCGACGACGGACCACGCCCAGATTCCGGTCTTCGCTGCAAGCCCATTTCGGAGTGTGTAGTCATACGTGAACTCCCCTTCCGCATTGCGACCGAGCGTGACCGATATATGTGGATCAACTCGATTCTGTAGCCAGAATCGAAACGTTACGGTTCGAGCAGGATCGGCGGGGTCCGGATACGAGACCACAATCTGGCCGTTTTGGTCTCGAAACACATACTGGCCCTTGAGATCTCTGGCAGCGACGGCAGTCCCCGGCCAGACTGGCAAGGCGCTGACCTCGTCCGACTGCGCACTGACCAAGGGGCACCCTATGGAAAGGGTCGCCAGGAGCAAGAGCAGGTACGCTACGATTCTGCGGCTAGATAACGGCCCGCCAGGTGACCGCAGGCAAACGTATCTCTTTCTCTCCCGCATACCCATTTTCATCGGCGCCCCTGGACAGACTGCCTGCCGCTATTGGAGACTAACTGAGACGGCGTTTGCTATCGTTTGCTCCAGTGGCGTCGCAGCGGTAGCGAGAGCGCTGTCAAGAGGAACGGCCGCGCCTCGGGCAGTTGTGAGCGCGCCCAGAACGGCGTTTAGGGCGGTCACAAATCTCGACGACGGGTCAAGATCGCCAGTAGCCGTCAAGTGCGCGATGCCGTCCTTGAAATCGGCCGCGATTGTGTCTCGGGACCATGCCCTTGGGAATCGTGGTCCGATCCCAAGGACCCTCTTGTTCATCCAGTCGCGTTGACGCATCACCTGGAGCTGCGCGGCAACCGCACTGGGGAGGTTAGCCGGAACCGCATAGTCCTCGTCAGAACGAGCGTAGATCACCGTAAAACCCGGCAGGTAAGAAGACGTGAGGTGGAACCCCGAAACCGTTCCGCCTACGCCGATCAAGGCGCCTTTAGATTCGCGCCATGTCGCTAGCGCGACAGGACTCATACTGACCGTACCGCCCGGCGGGTTCGGATTTCCTGGGACCGGCTCCAGTGTCGCAACCCAGGACGCCTGGGTCGCACTTACCACCGCATCCCCCGCGGGCATCGCTATTGACCAAACCTTTATGGGGTCACGGGCCGTTGGATCGTCCTGCAGCCCGTAGGAGTAGTCGTAGGTTCCGTCGTCGTTCTTTGTTACGGTCGTCGAGAGGACGGGCTTGACCCGGTTCAGCATTTTCACCTTGAATGCGGTCCGGCCGCCGATGGCAACGCCCGGCGCGAGGCCGCTGGGTATGAAATCGTCATTTCGTTGATTGATGGCCCCAGGAACACGAACTGCTGTGAGTCACTTGGGATAATCGATCCCGCGGTCACCGTCGGCACGGGACCGATACCCGCGGATATGTGCGCCTGCTGGCAAAGCCCAGCGGACGCCGGTAGCGTGCAATAAAGAACAAACATTCGTCGTAAAACCATGATATTATCTCCGCATCATTGATAAAATTATCGGGCAACTTCAGTACGACCATCGACAATGAAGGCTGCCGTTGGGCTCCTGCCTGGCGTCAATGGCGCCGTACACCCCGCAGTAGTTCAAAAACGTACTCACGTTCGCCTGGGGGATATTGTCTGTATCGGCGGCGGTACCGTAGTCGTGATTGATGTGCGGCGACATCCAGTCCGCGTTCAAATCGAACTTCCCACCGAACGGAAGCGACATATCGTTCGAAGTAGACCTGCCCCGGGTACACGGATTGGTACGCTACGGTCGTGTCGTAGTAACCATAGGCCGCATTGGACGTCATCCAGTGATTCGCCGTCACGGTATTGCCGTGAATGGCCGTCTGGCCGTTCTGAATCCATATGCCGTGATCCGAATTCCAGTAGATGCCTGCGGCTCCTACGGCATACTGGTAGGTCGTGCAAGCGTAATATGTGCAGCTCTGGAGGTACTCCGCGTGCCCTACGATCGTGGTAGCCAGCGTAACCTGAAGGTACCCGCTATCATTGGTAGTGCCACTGGAAGGCGTCACCGTGCTGAGGGGAGCGCTTGGAGAATCGTGGGTGTGGTAGTTCGTGTTTGGATAGTAACCGGCCGTGATGCCGATATAACAATTTGCGACAACGTCACCGTAGTCGTCATAGCAGTAGTCATACAGGACGGTGGGGGAGTTTAGCGCGTATAACGGGCTGTACGACTGGCCGAAGGCCGAAATCGCCGCGGGTAGATAGGCGGCCAAGCACGATACGACTAATCGCCCGGGAGAGTGTCTACCGATTAGTAGCAACACCCTAGTCAAGAACAGACGAAATTCGAAATGCATTTGAAAGTTCCCTCTCATCCATCCGTAATCTTCACCGATTCCTTAGGAATCCCTACGGCCCATTGGGCGGCTTTCCTCAGAACGATCCCCAATCGAACCGATTGGGGATTATTGCACGGGGCGGAGCGCAACGCAAGAGAAAACCAACACCCGTTTTGCATCTATATGGAGCAAAAACGAAAATGGCGTGAGATTCGCCAAAAAACGGGTAATTGCGAAAAACGCTCCGCCGAAGCGCAAGCCATCGTCACCGTATGCCGAAAATAATCGCAATCGCCCTCGCCTCCGTCCTCGCCATGGCCCAATCGAAGCCCAAGCTTCTCATCATTCACGCCGACGATCTCGCGGTCGCCCATTCGGTCGACCTCGCCAGTTTCGAAGCTTCTCGAGAAAGGCGCCGTGACGTCGGCCAGCGTCATGGTCCCCTGTCCCTGGTTCACCGAAGTCGCCGCCTACGCCAAAGCGCACCCCGACGCCGACATCGGCCTGCACCTCACCCTCACCAGCGAGTGGAAGAACTATCGCTGGGGTCCCGTCGCGCGCGGCAACCTCACCGGATTGATCGCGCCCGATGGCTATCTTTGGCCGGACTCCGCCCCTGTCGCGGCCCATGCCACGCCGGAGCAGGTCGAGGCCGAAATTCGAGCGCAGATCGAGCGGGCGCTTCATGCCGGCATCCGCCCCACGCACGTCGATAGTCACATGGCGGCGCTGTTCACGCCGCGCTTCTTTCCGGTTTATTTGAAGGTCGCCAGAGAATATGGGTTGCCTTTCCTGGCGGGCCGCGGCGCTCCCTTTCCGCCCTCCATGGTTTCGCTGTTAAAGGAGGGCGAGGTCGTCCCCGATACGATCTTCATGGCCCCGGAAAGCGTCAAACCCGCCGCTTGGAAAACTTATTATTCGGACATTATCCGCGGACTCAAGCCGGGTCTCACAGAGATCATCGTGCATCTCGGGCATGACGACGCCGAGTTGCGGGCCATCACTCAGGACCACCCCGATTACGGAAGCGCGTGGCGGCAGCGCGACTTCGATCTCGTCACCAGTCCCGAGTTCCGCCGCCTGCTCGATGAGAACCAGGTGAAGCTGATCGGATGGCGCGACGTCAAAGAACGCCGCACCGGCGTAAATTAAGCATGCCGCGGGCACTCATCACAGGCGCTTCAAGCGGCATCGGCCTGGAGCTTGCGCGAGTATTCGCCCGCGAGCGTTACGATCTCGCGCTCGTGGCGCGCAGCGTCGCGCGCCTGGAAGAGATAGCCTCCGAGTTGCGCGAGAAGAATCGCGTCGCGGTGGACGTGATCGCCTGCGATCTCTCCCTCCCCGAGGCCCCCGCCGAGGTTCATCGCCAGGCTGGACGCGTCGATGCTCTCGTCAACAACGCCGGCTACGGGTTGTACGGAAAATTCGCCGCCTTCCCCGTCGCCGAAGACCTGAATATGATGCACCTCAACATGGACGCCGTCGTCGCGCTGACCGCCCTCTATCTGCCGTCCATGATTGAGGCGCGCCAAGGCCGCATTCTAAATGTCGCCTCCACCGCGGCCTTCCAGCCCGGCCCGTTAATGGCGCTGTACTATGCCTCCAAGGCTTTCGTGCTGCACTTTTCGGAAGCCCTCGCCAACGAGCTCCAAGGCGCCGGCGTCACCGTAACGGCGCTGTGCCCCGGTCCCACCGAAAGCGGATTTCAGGATCGCGCGGCGATGCGGGAATCGCGGCTGGCGCACCTTGGAATGATGGATTCGAAAGCCGTCGCCGAGGCCGGTTTCCGCGGCATGATGGCCGGCAAGACCATCGTCATCCCCGGGATGCGGAACAAGATCGTACCGCAGTTGCTGCGCGTTTCGCCTCGCAAAATAGTCACCGCCGTCGTCCGCAAACTGCAGGACAGGGTACACTGAAGGCGCTCGCGTGATCGCAACCGCTCGTCAGCCTCCCGGCCCCGGAAATCCCCCTCTTCTCGGCCAGATCCCCGCCTTTCGTTATAACCCCCTCGGCTTTTTGAAGCGTACGGCGGACCAATACGGCGACATCTCCTATTTCCGCCTCGGGCCGCAGCGTGTTTTTCTGGTAAATCAGCCTGATTGTATTCAGAACGTGCTGGTCACGAATCAGAACAATTTCACCAAAAGTCGCGCGCTGCAACGCGCCCGCGTGCTGCTCGGCGATGGACTGCTGACCAGCGAAGGCGCTTCTCACCTGCGGCAGCGCCGGCTGGTGCAGCCCGCCTTCCATCGCCATCGTCTCATCGGCTACTCGCGGGTCATGAGCGACTATGCCGTGAAAATGCGCGATCGCTGGCAAGCCGGCGAGACGCTCGACATCGCCTCCGAGATGATGCGGTTTACGCTTGCGGTGGTGGGCAAAACGCTGTTCAGCGCCGACGTGGAGGCCGACGCCGCGGACATCGGAGAGGCGCTGACGGCCATTCTACGCATGTTCAACCTGCTCATGATGCCGTTCTCGGAGTATCTCGATAAGCTGCCGCTGCCTTCGGTCAGGCGCTTCGAAAAGGCGCGCGCGCGCCTCGATGGCGTCATCTACGGAATGATCGCGGAGCGCCGCGCCGGCGGCGAGGATCGCGGCGATCTGTTGTCCATGCTGCTGCTGGCGCAAGATGAAGACGGCAGCGGCGGCATGAGCGATCAACAGGTCCGCGACGAGGCCTTGACGCTCTTCATCGCCGGCCACGAGACCACCGCCCAGGCGCTCACCTGGACCTGGTATCTGCTCTCGCAAAATCCGGAGTGCGAGCAAAAGCTGCACGAGGAAATCGACCGCGTGCTCCAAGGCCGCGCGCCGTCGTTCGCGGATCTGCCTCAGCTTCGCTACGCCGAAATGACGCTGGCCGAATCCATGCGCCTGTACCCGCCCGCCTGGGCCATCGGCCGCAAAGCGATCGGCGCGTTTGAGCTCGGCGGCTACGACCTCCCGGCTGGAGCCATCGTCATCGTCAGTCCGTATGTGACGCAGCGCACCGCGCGCTACTTCCCCGATCCGGAGCGCTTCGACCCCCTACGCTGGACTCCCGAAGCTCGCGAGCCCCGCCACAAGTTCGCCTATTTCCCCTTCGGCGGAGGCGCGCGGCTGTGCATCGGCGAGCGCTTCGCCTGGATGGAAGGAACGCTCGCCCTCGCCGCCATCGCGCAAAAATGGCGCCTGCGCCTCGTCCCCGGCCATCGCGTGGAGCCGCTGCCCCTGATCACGTTGCGCACCAAATACGGCATGCGCATGACGGTCGAACCGGCGTGATTTTGCGCGTCAGCTTTCGCCAGCCGCGCAAAACTCGCCTGGGCGTGACTGAGCCTGCTACTTCTTCGGTCGGGTCGGGCCGCTTCAATAGCGCCGCAACCGGTATTGCGAGCCGCTCGGGCCGGGCAGCGTGAGCACGTCGTCTTCAATCTCGAACTTGCCCTCGGCGGTCTGACGCTCTGGAAGCTCCAGGCGCATCGTCGATCCCCGAATCGAGTAACGGCCGGAGGGCAAGGTCAGGAAGGGTAAAAGGAACAGACACTTGCCGGCGGGGTAGAACAGATAACGCGCCTCCAATTGGCGGCCATTCATCTCGCGCGTTCCCGCCCACTCGCCGATAATCGGGCGCTTTGCATCCGGCGCCGCGCCTTGACGGGTCAATAGGATCTCATCCAGCCGGAGTCGATCGTGCCCCACGAACTCCATTTTCTGCCGCTGTTCGGGTCCATTGGTCCTGACCGGAGGAAAGATCAATTCGCCGCCTTCGATTCGATACGTCATCTCAACCACAGCCCCGACGCTGCAATCAACCACACCGTTGGAGTGGAACATGAGCATCGAACCGAGTCCAGTTGAAGATGGTTCGAGCGAGCGCCAGCGGCCCAGCAGTTGTAGGGGAGGCTCGTCGGCGCGCAGCAGCCCCGCGAGAAGAACGGCCATTAACGCACATCGACTGCAACGGACGAACGAAGGCATGAAAATATTATCATCCCCGGCGGCAGGTTTGGCTTGCGCGTCATGCGTGACTTTCGGCTGCGCCGCCCCGGCAGTGCCGGTTGCGATGCTGGTCCCGATGGCCAAGGGGTCGTAGAGAGCCCGGAACTTGTCGACTGCTTCCGGGAGCGGCCACAACTTTATGGCGGCGGCTGGGGAACGTCCGGATCGCTCGCCGCCGTTTCTTCCATACGCGCCAGCTCCTTCAACTGCTCGATTTTGCGTCCGGCGGGGCCGACTTCCATACGAAGCGCGATTCCAGTGGCGACTGGCAATTCGATTCTCCGCTGAGTCGGCTGGATTTTAATCCGCGACTTGCCGCCGCGTATCCAAGGGGCGGAAGCGGAAGGAACCGCCGCGCCCGATCGGGCACGCGGGGGTGACTCAACCCGCTATGATCGCCTTTTGTGAAGACCGCGGGCAAGGCAAACCGTCGGCGCAGCGGCTTGCACAGGCGGTCCGCCGCGAAGTTGCGCCGCCAACCTCTCTGACCGCCTGTCGCGGACCCTACCGCGCGCCGCTCTTCTCCCGCGCCGGCAAAAACTCGTCCCCCGGCCGCCAGGTCGGCAGATTGCGCTGGTTCGCCACGTCCATTCCCACCAGAAATCCAAACTGCGCCGCCTCCACCATGCCGTCGAAATTCCAGTCTTCGCGATACTCGTCCGAGGGCTGATGATAATGCTTCTCGTTGAACTCTTGAAAGATTTGCTCGCCATACCCGGCGGGCTTGCCCGCGAACTGGCTTCCTAACGAAATTGAAAACGACGGCACGCCGGCGCGCGCAAACGAGAAGTGGTCGGAACGGTAATAGTCCCCCTGCTCGGGATGCGCTTCGGGCTTGATCGCAATGTCCATGCGCCGCGCCGCCTGCTCCACGATGGGCCACACAGTGGTGCGCTCCGCCCCCGTCACCGAAATATCCGCGGTGCGCCCAAAGGGGTAAAAGGCGTCGAAGTTCAGATCGACGGCGGTCTTGTTCAAGGGAAAGAGCGGATGCGCGGCGTAATACTCGGAGCCTCGCAGCCCGGCTTCTTCGGCGGTTACGGCCAGGAATAGCGCCGAACGCCGCGGCTTCCGGGGCAACTCCGCCCAGGCGCGCGCCAGCTCCAGCAAGATGCCGCAGCCCGTCGCATTATCGACCGCTCCGTTGTAAATGCGATCGCCGTTCACTTCCGGTCCGATGCCGAGATGGTCCCAATGCGCCGTGAACACCACGTATTGCGATTTCAACTCGTCATCGCTGCCTGCAACCACCGCGGCCACATTGCGCGATTCGATTTGGCGTATTTTACTCGGAATGTTTGCGCGGATGCGGACGCCGAGCGGCATGGGCCGGAAATCGGGACTGTTCGCAGCCGCCAGCATTTCATCCACGGTCTTGCCCGTCAGCGCGAACAGGCGCTCGCCCGCGTCCTGCGTAATCCAGCCCGCGAATGCCAGCGCGGGCTGCCCCGGCGCCAGCTTCACCTCGGGATCTTCCTTACTCCACGAACCGCGCACCACGTCCCAGCCGTAGCCCGCCGTCGGCGTGGTGTGGACGATCAGCACCGCGCGAGCACCCCGCCGCGCCGCTTCTTCGTACTTGTATGTCCAGCGGCCGTAATACGTCAGGGCGCGGCCGCCGAAGAACTTCGGATCTTCCGACGGCGGTTCGTTCGTGAACAGCACCAACACCTTGCCGCTGACGTCGACGCCTTTGTAATCGTCCCAATGAAACTCCGGCGCGGAAATGCCGTGTCCCACGAAGATCGCCTCGGCGTCGAAGCGATCTTCGGCCGTCTGCCGTTGATTGGCGCCCACGAAATCGTCCAGCCAGCGGAACGATACGGACTTGCCGCCAGCCGCTTGCGCCGATAGCGATGCGCCCGGCTCCGTCGTGATGCCCGTCAACGGCACCGCGCTGGAAATAGGTTCCATCGGCGCCCGCCGGCTTCGCGCCCACGAGTTGGAACTGCGCCGCGATGTACTCGGTCGCAAGCTGGCCGCCCCGCGTGCCCACGCCCCGCCCTTCGAGCAGATCGCTCGCCAAAAATTTCACGTGCGCACGAATCCTGTTCGCCTGGATATCGGCCGTCTGCGCGCCGGCAAGGAAAGAAATCAGGAGAAGCGATTGAACAATTCGCACGCTTTCATTATCACTACATCCGTCCGAAGCCGGTCGCCGGCTCCCGACGCCTGACTTCTAGGCTTATAATCTAGAATGCCGCGAAACGGTCGAGGAGCGCCCCGCAAATAGTGCGTTTCGAGCTGCAGGCCGAGTGCGCCGTTACTCGCGCCCGCGCCGGACTGCTCCACACCGCTCACGGCGTTATCGAAACTCCGGTCTTCATGCCGGTCGGGACTCAGGCCACCGTCAAGGGCGTGCTGCAGCGCGATCTGGCCGCCGAGCTCGACGCCAAAATTATCCTCGCCAACACCTATCACCTTTTCCTGCGCCCCGGACCCGCGCTCATCCGCCAGCTCGGGGGACTGCACCGCTTCATGTCCTGGGAGCGGGCGATCCTGACCGATTCCGGCGGCTTCCAGGTCTTCAGCCTCAGCGATCTCACGAAGATCGGCGACGATGGCGTCCTCTTCCGCTCCCACCTCAACGGCGACGCCCACCTCTTCACCCCGGAATCGACGGTCGACGCGCAACTCGCCTTCGGCAGCGACATCATGATGGCCCTCGACGAGTGCCCGCCCTACCCCGTCTCTCACGAAGCCGCCCGCCGCGCCATGCTCCGCACCGTCGCCTGGGCCCGCCGCGGCATGGAACATTGGAGACAGGGGACCCGCGCGGGCGACTCCCGCGGCAGCCTCTTCCCCATCGTGCAGGGCTCCATGTACCCCGATCTCCGCGCCGAATGCGCCCGCGAGCTTCTCACCCTCGACGCCCCCGGCTACGCCATCGGCGGCTTGAGCGTGGGCGAACCCCGCGCCCTCAGCCTGGAAATAGCCGAGATCACTACGCCCCTACTCCCCCGTGATCGCCCCCGCTATGTCATGGGCGTCGGCATGCCCCAGGAGTTGCCCGAATACGTTGCCCGCGGCGTCGACATGATGGATTGCGTGCTGCCTTCCCGCAACGCCCGTAACGGGTACCTGTTTACCTCCGCCGGCCGCGTCATTATTAAGCAGGCCCGCTACCGCGACGATCCCCAGCCGATCGACCCCCGCTGCGCCTGCTACACGTGCCGCACCCATTCCCGCGCCTACCTTCGCCACCTCTTTCAGGCCGGCGAGATGCTCTTCTCCACATTGGCCACTTTGCACAATCTAAGGCACTACCTTGACATCATGAGGGAAATGAGGCAGTCTATACTGCTTGGGAGATTTCCGGCGTATCTGGACGAGGCGCGATCCGTCGCGCTAAAATAAGGTCACGCCTTAAAGCTCCTGTCGTACGATTCCCTTTCCAGTTGCATTGGCAGTTAGTAGCATGCAGTTGCGGTTCACTTGCGAATGACCTCCTTCGGACTCATCCTTCAGGCCCAGGGCGCCCCCGGCAACCCGTACCTGACGTTCCTGCCCCTCATCCTGATCGTGGCCATCTTCTACTTCCTGGTCATGATGCCCATGCAGCGCCAAAAACGGCAGACGGCGCAAATGCTTCGCGATCTCCAGAACGGCAGCGTGGTTCTCACAACAGGCGGCATCGTTGGTACCATCGTCACCATCAACCCCGACGACACCCTCATTTTGCGCGTGAAGCCCGACAACATTAAGCTGCAGGTCTCCCGCGCCTCGGTCTCCGGGCTCGTCACGGACATAAAGACAGACGTAAAAAAGGCCTAAAATTTAAGACGAAGCAGATTCATCATGAAGCGCAATCTCAGGATCAAAGCAATTTTCATCGTGGCCGTGATTCTCGCCTGCATCTACGGCGTGTTCGGCATCCCAAGGTCCGGAGCGGAGCTGGTTGCGAACTTTCAGCGCAACATCAAGCTCGGCCTCGACCTCAAGGGCGGCACGCAGCTCGTGATGCAGGTGCAGTTGCAGGACGCCTTCAAGGCCGTGGCCGACAACGTCATCGACCATCTGCGCGAAGAGCTCAAGAAGGCCAACATCGACGCCGCCGAGATCACGCGTAACGAGCCCAACCGCGTCGAGGACGCCGCCAAGATCGAAATCGACGTCAAAGGCGTTTCACCCAACCGGGCGGGCGATTTCCGCCGCATCGTGAACGACACCTTCGCGGATTGGACCTTGAACCCCGTCACCGGCAGCTCCACCGATTACCGCCTGAACCTCAAGCCCACTGCCGCCCTGCAGCTCCGCCACGACACGATGCAGGAGACCCAGGGGACCATCGAGCGGAAGATCAACGGGCTCGGCTTGGCCGAAACCTCCGTCCAGCCCACCGGGCGCGACGAGAACGAAGCCGAATTGCTGGTGCAGTTGCCCGGCGTCGACGACCCCGTCCACGTCAAGGATATTCTGAAGACGCAGGCCGTTCTCGAATGGGACGAGGTCAAGGACGGTCCCTTCCCGTCCCGCGAGGAAGCCCTCGCCCGTCATGGCGGCGTCCTCCCGCTGAACACCAAGCTGGTCCCCTCTCAATCCCACGGCGGACCACAGGAATGGTGGCTGGTTTCCCGCATTCCCGTCGTGCGCGGCACCGACATCCGCAGCGCTCACGCCAGCCAAGGTGAAATGGGCCGTTGGGAAACGGATTTCGTGCTCACTCAGGACGCCGCCAAGCGCTTCCAGCGCTACACCGAGTCGAACATCGGCCAACGCGCCGCCATCGTGGTCGATGGCCAGGCCATCAGCGTGCCGACGATTCAGAGCGCCATCAGCGACAGCGGACGCATCACCGGCGCCGCCAATCACGACGAGGCCTCCGACCTGTCTCTCAACCTCAACGCCGGTTCCCTTCCCGCGGGCATTTTGTATCAGGAGGAACGCACCGTCGGTCCCTCGCTCGGCGCCGATTCCATCCAGGAAGGATTGCGCGCCGGCATCGTCGGCCTTATCGCGGTCGTCTTCGTGATGCTGGTGTACTACCGCCGGGCCGGCATCAACGCCACGCTCGCGCTGTTCCTGAACGGCGTCATCCTGATCGCCGCGCTCAGCTATTTCGGCGCCACCCTGACGCTGCCGGGCATCGCCGGCGTCATTCTGACCATCGGCATGGCGGTGGACAGCAACGTCCTCATTTTTGAACGCATTCGCGAGGAGCTGCGCGCCGGAAAGGCCATCGTGGCCGCCGTCGACGCCGGCTTCAGCAAAGCGTTTTTGACCATTATCGACACCCACGTCACCACGGTGGTGTCCTGCGCGTTTCTGTTTATCTTCGGCACCGGCGCCGTCAAGGGCTTTGCCGTCACCCTGGTCATCGGCCTGGTCGCGAACATATTCACCGCCGTGTTCGTGTCGAAAACCATCTTCGATTACGAGCTCTCCGGCCAGAAGCGGGTCACGGCGCTCAGTATCTAATATGATTGTGCGTAACGGTACTGAAATTTCCGCCCGGCGATGGGAACAATGTTAAGGAGGCCGGTGTCTAACCCTATCGAATGCCGGCCTTGTAGGCTGCATGGAATTATTTAAGAAAACCAACTTCGACTTTCTAGGTAAGAAATGGCCCTTCATCATCATGTCGCTGGTGCTGACGGGGGCGGGCATTGCCAGCCTGGTCATGAAGGGCGGGCCTAAATACGGCATCGATTTTAAGGGCGGCGCTCTCGTGACGGTACGCTTCGCCCAGCGTCCTCACGTCGACAAGGTGCGCGCCGCGCTGTCGGGCAAGCTGCCGGTGGAGGTCGTGGAGGTCACCGACAACAAGCAGGACGATATTATCGGGACCGAAGTGCGCAACGACCAGCAGCTCGATCAGGCCCGCGGGGTCATCGTCAATGGCCTCAACGCCACCTTCGGCCAGCCCGCCAGCGGGAAGCTGGACCTCAACAATTCCGGCAAGGATGCCCTCGCCGAGCGCCTGCGCGATCCTTTGCAGCGCGCCGGCGTGGGCCTGAACGATCAGCAATTGGCCTCCTTGGCCGCCGCCATCGAGAATTTCCGCACCTCGCAGGGCGGCCTGGTCCGCAACATCGACGACCTCAGCCGCGTTCCCGGCGTGACCCCGCAAATTCTCAACGTCATCAAGCAGGAATGCTACGCCGCTCCCTTTACCATCCGCGCCACCGACATCGTCGGCCCCCGCGTCGGCGCCGAGTTGCAGCGCAAAGCGCTCCTCGCCGTTCTCTACGCCCTGGCCGGCATGCTGATCTATATCGCGTTCCGCTTTGAATGGATCTATGGGGTCGCGGCCGTGGTCGCGGTGTTCCACGACACCATCATCACCATTGGTCTGTTCTCGCTCTTCAATAAGGAAATTTCTTTGACGGTGGTGGCCGCGCTGCTGACCCTGGTTGGTTACTCCATGAACGACACCATCGTGGTCTTTGATCGCATCCGCGAGAACCTCAAGATCCTGCGCCGCGAACCGCTCGAATCCGTCATCAACAAGAGCGTTAACCAGACCCTGAGCAGAACCGTCCTTACTTCAGGACTCACGCTTCTCACCGCTCTTGCGCTATTCTTTTTGGGCGGCCAGGTTCTGAACGGGTTCGCCTTCGCCCTGGTCGTGGGGATTATTGTGGGGACCTATTCTTCGATCTTCATCGCGAGTCCGATCCTGATCTTCTGGCAGGACTTCATTGAAAGCCGCAAGAAACGCCAGGCCGGCTCCGCTTCCCGCGGCTGCCGCGGCGGCGCGCCAAAACGTGCGCGGAAGCGCGGCAAGGGGTACGGCAAAGGTTAAATAAGGCTGGGGCCGAAAGAAGGGGGAATTAGAGTTATGTTTGAGCAGACATTTGTTGACGGAACGGGTAAAACAAAAAAGCCGTGGACGGTCGCGTTTGCGTTCGGCGTTGAAATCCTCGCCATCTGCATTGCGATTCTGATCCCGCTCATCTACACCGACACGCTGCCGCGCGCGCAGCTCACCAGCTTCCTGACGGCTCCGCCGCCTCCTCCGCCTCCTCCGCCGCCGCCTCCGCCCGCGCCGCCCAAGGTAGTAAAGCCCATTCCGCGCCAGTTCACCGCCGACAAGCTGGTCGCGCCGAAGCAGATCCCCAAAGAGATCGCGATGATTAAGGAAGAAGAGCTGGCCCCCGCCACCGGCGTCGTGGGCGGCGTTTCGGGCGGCATCCCCGGCGGCACTGCGGGCGGCGTCATCGGCGGCGTGCTCGGCGGTCTTCCGAAAGTGGCTCCGCCGCCCCCTCCCCCTCCTCCTAAACCCGTCACTCCGCAGCGCATCCGCGTGGGCGGGCAAGTGTCGGCCGCCAATCTCATCCGCAAGGTCACGCCGGTCTATCCGGCACTGGCCAAGCAGGCCCGCGTCTCCGGCACCGTTCGTTTCACCGCCATCATCGGCAAGGACGGCACCATTCAGAATCTGCAGCTCATCAGCGGCCACCCGCTGCTGGTGCAGGCGGCGGAAGAAGCCGTCAAGCAGTGGCAATACCGGCCCACGCTGCTCAACGGCGAACCCGTCGAAGTCGTCACGCAAATCGACGTGAACTTCACGTTCAGTCAGTAAAGTTTAAAGTCTAAATTCAACTCGCAGGAGAAAACGAATGTTTTTACAGTTGCAGGTATGGGGCATCATGCTCCTTCAGGAAGCCGCCGCTCCCGGCTGGGATATCCGCTCCATGTGGTCCCAGATGGGCTGGCTCGCCAGGGCGGTCGTTCTTGTCCTCTTCCTCATGTCGGCCTGGTCCATCGGAGTCATGATCGACCGGCTGATCGCTTATAACGGCGCCCGCAAGCAGTCTCGCGCGTTCGCCCCGGCCGTGGCCGGCGCGCTGCGCGAAGGCAAGCTCGACGAGGCCATCAAAATCGCGGATCGCTACAACAAGAGCCACCTCGCGAAAGTCGTCGTCGCCGGTCTGCAGGAATTTCGCGCCCATCAGTTGAGCACCGAAATTCCCGGTGAAGAGATCGAAGCCTCGAAACGCGCTCTCGACCGCGCCGAGGCCATCGTGCACGCGGAGCTGAAGCGCGGCGTCAGCACGCTGGCAACCATCGGTTCCACCGCCCCCTTCGTCGGACTGTTCGGAACCGTTGTCGGCATCATTCACGCCTTCACCGGCATCTCGAACGAAAAGTCGACCGGTCTCGCGGCCGTCGCGGGCGGTATTTCGGAAGCCCTGGTCACCACCGCCGTCGGTCTTTTCGTGGCTATCCCGGCCGTCTGGATGTTCAACTATTTCACCAATCGCATCGACGCCTTCGATGTCGAGATGGGCAACTCCAGCTCCGAGCTCATCGACTATTTCCTGAAGCGCAGCCAGCGCGTCGGAGCCGCCAAGTAGCGCGCTAAGGCGAGCGCCGCGCGAGCGAGTTGAATAGGCGAGCGGCGGCGGGCGGGCGGTCCTGAGATCGCTCGCCCGCCGTCCTCGGAAGGATTGAATTCTATGGAAAAAAAGAAAGCGCCGCCTCCGGTGTCCGACATTAACGTGACTCCCATGGTGGACGTCATGCTGGTGCTGCTGATCATCTTCATGGTCATCACGCCCCTGCTCAGCAAGAGCATCCCGGTGGATAAGGTGAAAACGAGAAACGCCATTGCCATGCAGGATGCGGATAAGGACGATGCGGTCATCGTCGCCGTCACTCGCGATGGCTCCGTTTACCTCAGCCCCGGCAATCTCAAGACCACCGCCGACCAGCTCCCGCAAAAAGTCAAGGATCTCGTTTCCGGCCGCGCCAATAAAACGGTTTACATTAAGGCCGATGCGCGCGCCCGCTACGAGAAAGTCGAAGACGTGGTCGATAACCTGCGAGCCGCGGGCGTCGACGAACTGGGTCTGCTGACCGAGCAACTGCCCCAGAGCGCCGGCCACCCCGTCGACCAAAACCACCGGCTCCGGCGGCTAGACCGGGCCGCGACGAATAACCGAGCCGCGACCGTGAGGGAGCGGACAACAAATTTCTTAAAGGAGTATTTCTAATATGGCAATGGCAGTAGGCGGCGGCGGAGGGGCAAAAGCCGACATCAATGTAACTCCCCTCATCGACGTTCTCCTGGTGCTGCTGATCATCTTCATGGTCATCACGCCCTTGACCCCGCACGGCTTGGATGCCCTCGCGCCCCAGCCGCCGGACAAGAACCATCCTCAGACCGACGCCGATCAGCGCACCGTCGTCATCGTCATCGATAAGAACAAGCACATGATGCTCAATACCGAGCCGATCGCGGAAAACCAGCTCCAGGATCGTCTCATCGAGATCTTCAAGACCCGCAATGAGCGCGTCGTTTTCGTCAAGGGCGATCCGGATCTCGAATACCGCGACGTCGCCAAGGCGATCGACATCGCCAAGGGCGCGCAGATGGACAAGATCGGCCTCATGACGCCGAAGGTGGAGGCTGGCGAGTAGTTTTGCCGCTTCGCCGGACGCCCCCCGCGCGGGGCGTCCGCGGCGGTTTCGACAGTTCAAAAATATGAAAAAGATCATCGCCACGATGGGCCTGGGAGCTTTGCTGCTGCTCGCTACCGGCTGCGACAAGCTGAAATCCAGAGATCAGATGAACAAGGGCGTTCAGGCATATCGCAATGCCCGCTATGCCGATGCCGTGGAATATTTCAAGAACGCCGTTCAGCTCGACCCCAAGAATTCCAACGGCAAGCTGTTTCTTGCGACGTCGTACATGACGCAGTACGTTCCCGGTTCCGACGATCCCAAAAACGTGCAGATGGCGACTGCCGCCAGAAACGAGTTCCTGACGGTGCTGCGCGACAATCCCAAGGACAAAACGGCGCTCGCCTCGCTCGCCTCGCTGAGCTATCAGGAAGCACAGGGCATTCCCAAGCTCGACGACAAAATCAAAAAGCTCGACGAGGCCAAGGACTGGTATATAAAACTGATCCAGGCCGACCCGCGCAATAAGGAAGGCTATTACAGCCTCGGCGTGATCGACTGGCTGAAGTGGTATCCGAAGCTGATGAGCGCCCGCGCCAACATGGGCATGAAGCCGGAGGATCCGGGGCCGCTCAAGGACAAAAAGGTCAAGGCCGAGCTGAAAGAGCAGTACGGTCCGCTGGTCCAGGACGCCATCGATAACCTCGAACACGCCCTTAAGATCGATCCCAATTACGACGACGCCATGGCCTATCTCAACCTCCTCTACCGCGAGCGCGCCGACTTGGCCGACACGCCGGAGCAGTTCAAGTCCGACACCGACACCGCCGACAAATACTTCCAGCAGGCGCTCGAAACCAAGAAGGCCAAGGCCGCCAAACAACCCGCTGGCGGCAACATCCAGGCCGAGAAATAGCTCCATCAAATCCGGAGCCGCCGGGGCCCGCCGCGCAACCGATTGCGGCGGGCCTTTTCATTTCTATCGTGATTCCATCGTGCCCTTAGACGCGCGCCGCCTTGATCGCCGGCTTACGCGTTGTTCGACCGCCCCGATACGGCGCATTGGCGATGAAGCGGCCGCGCTCATCCGGCCGCCGCATAAGTGGATTTACGGCGCGCTTGCGGCTTGGCAAGCGCCCATTCCAGTCTTTGAACGGATGCCGACGCCTGCTCGGCTCGCGCCGCCGCCGCGCTTTCCTCGCCATAACGCCCGCTGAGTCTCCCGGCGAGCGCGTCGAGGTCCGCCCTCAATGCCGCCAGTTCGTCCAGCAGTTTTTCCGGATTCGCGGGGAAACGCCGCAACCCGTCGATTGCCATGGTGGTCATTTAAACATCGATCCTTTCTAATCGTCGCCCCTCTCCCGCGGCGAATAGCGGTCGAGGGCCGCAATCAGCGGCTTTGCGGATTGCGGCGCCCTCACTTTCCCTAACAGCACCTGCTTGCTGCTCCAGCGCCGGCCGTATAGCTCCCGATTCTCATCCAGGTCGTTGCGCAGCGTGGCCCCCGCCAGAGAGATCCCTGCAAACACGCCCCGGGAGCGCGACCACGACAGAATCTTAGCGGTCATCTTGGCGTCGGTTCTGGCGGTGCTGCTGCGCCCCACGGGTCCGGCCGCGACCTCGGCATCTCCGCCCAAAGTGAACTTGCTTTGGAGCAGCTTTTCCATCCCGCGCCGGTTCATCACCAGCATCACAATGTCCGTTTCGGAAGCTCCCACTTGGAAGCCAAAACTTCCGCCCTCCATGCGGACCGCCGAGGGGGCTCCCCACCCCCGCCCACGCTCGTTGCGGCATATCGCAAAGCCGCGGCCGTAAGCGCCGCCCACGATGAACGCCGCCTTTTTCACTCCTGGAATGATTACGGTGCAGTGCGCGTTCCGCAGGAGATCCGCCGGAATACTTCGGTCCGGCGCCTCCATGATCTCGGAGAACACCGTAGCCGCTTCTCCGAGGCGAACCGAAGCATCCCCCGCAAACGCGGCGGTGGTCCCTATTGCCGCAATAACAGCGGCTCCCATATATCTAAACATGATGAATTCCTTTCTCTCTAGTGTTCTGGGCCCCTATGGCGCAGTCGTTGCGCGAGGCCGGCCAGGCCTTCAGGCCGATTAGTCGCGCGAATCGATGCTCGCGGGAAGTAACTTCGCCGCGGGCGCGTTCGCTAACAGACGGACCGGCGCCCATGATGGGGGGCCCCGCCGGGATGTCTTATTTCTCAGACCCGCGGGCCGCTTGGTAACGGGGAGCGCTTGTTCCCGCCGCCCGCGAGCCTGAGCGAGCGCTTATGCCGAGGGTGGAGCGCGCCCGGAAAAAGGACGCTCTGGGAGAAGGATACTCGTGAAGGTGAGCCGTTCAATCGCCGCGTTCACAAAAAGCAGACCGGCGGCAACCGCCGGCGGCGCGAGCAGGATCGCCGCGTTGCCCGCGTAGCTCCGCGTCAAAGAGACGGCGTAGCGGCCGCGCTTCCCGCCCGCGTGAAGCGCCGGGCCCGCCTCCGCGCCGCCAGCTAGCGCCGCGGCGCGCGTCCCGCGCGAACTCTCGATCGCCGCCGGATCCGGCTGCAGATCGACTGCGGCCACCGCGACAAATAGGCATATGCCGACAGCGATCGCGTTTGAATATTTGATCAACGACGGCATGCTATGGATTAAGACGTATTAATCGGAAAAAGGATCCGTTAATTTGAGAGCTGTTCTGAAACAGCCAAAGCCGGCGCTCCCGGTTCCATGTTCCCCGCGCTGGCGCGTGCCGGCCCAATCCGCGGCGGCGGCGGCGGGCAGTGCCAACGCGTCGCCAGGAGCACCCTCACACTCGCCGCTTCCCCCGCACTTCCTCGTCGTCACCCTTCGCCATGGCCTGAAAAAAAATCACGTTCCCCGTGCCCTGCATGCGCTCCACGTAAACCGCCGCGACCCCGCCCACCAACTGCCAGCCGTTCTTCAATTCCTCGTTCACGGCGTCCTCTATTTCTTTTTGACTGGCGCGATGAACCAGCTTGTAATCCGTCACGTCCCCCCCGCGCCTACCTGCTGCGCCCTTCCCCGTCTTTCAAATGCTCCGGCAGTACCGCATATCCTTCCGCCGGCGGATACAACTCATAGAGCAAATTCAGACGCCGCCGCAGATAACGGCTGGCCAGTTGCCGCGGACCCGTCTCTACGTCGATATCGCAGCAAATTCCGTGCAGGTACAGCGTCAGGGTGTCCGTGAACGACTGCCGCACATAATCGCGGAACGCCTTCGTTTCCTTGCGCACGCCGCTCTGCCGCCGCAGCAGACCTTGCTTCAATCGCCAGCTTTCTTCGTCCACCTCGCCGTGTATTCCGGCCGTCAGCTCCTCGCGGATCAGGCCCGAATAGCTGCCCTGCGCGTCCTCCGACCAGCGGTCGAACATCAGCGAGGCAATCATGCGGTAAAAGCGGTAATGATACTCGGCGACTTCCTGGTCCTTCAGCGCGAACAGTAAAATCTCTTCCTCGCCGAGGCGCACCTGCGACGCCCAGAACTGGCGATTGTCCGGCGGACGCTCCGTGCAGACGAACTCGCTCGCGGGCACGTTGCGGCTCCCGTCCACGCGTTCCAGATACGGGACCAGCATGATCGAGATCTTCGGCAGCACCGCCGCGATCGCCGGCGGTAGCGCGCCGATCGGCTCCTCCAGGTACTCCTTCAAGTCCTCTTCGCTCAACGGAACCGAAGCGCAAAAATAGGAGAACGTGTTGCTCAGCGGAATCATCGCATCGCGGAACTGCGCCGCGAATTGAGGAACGCTCAGTTTGACGTGGTCAGCTCGAGCGGACATCTATGTTGTGCCTTCATTCTATCATGCGGTGATCCGCGCCCCCGCCGCGTTACACTTAACTTATAGTGCCGGCGCGAGTTTTGATTTCGGCGGGCGAAGCCTCGGGCGACCTCTACGCCGCCGCCCTCGCCCGTGCGCTCGGCCGCATCGACCCCGCGATCGAGTTTTTTGGCTGCGGCGGCCCGCGTATGCGCGATGCCGGCGTCGAAGCCGTGATCGAATCCGAGAGCCTCGCCGTGGTCGGCCTGGTCGAAGTCCTCACCCACCTTCCCCGTATCTACCGCCAATACCGCACCCTCGTTGCCGCCGCGCGCGCCCGCCGTCCCGCGCTCGCGATCCTGGCCGATAGCCCCGATTTCCACTTCCCCGTCGCCAAAAAGCTGACGAAAATGGGCATCCCGGTCGTCTGGCTGGTCGCCCCGCAAGTCTGGGCTTGGCGCCGCGGCCGCCTTCGCGCGATGCGCCGCGTCATTGATCGCCTCCTCTGTATTTTCCCTTTTGAAGAGCGCTTTTTCGCCGCCCACGGCATCCCTGCTCGCTATATCGGCCACCCCTTGACACGTCTGGTACGCCCCTCCGCCTCCCCTCTCGATCTGCGCCGCGAGTTCGGCGTGGCCGACGGCGCCAAGCTCGTCGCGCTACTTCCCGGCAGCCGCCCCGGCGAAATCGAGCGCCACCTGCCCGTCATCCTGCGGGCGATCGAACGCATCGAAGCCGTGCTCGAAAAAGACGGCCCGCGGATCTGCCCCATCCTGGCCCTGCCCCCCGGTTTGTGCGCAAGTTTGGGCGCAAAATTTCGGGAACGCTTTTCGGCCTCGTCCATCCAAATACGAGAAGGGCAAACCTGGGATGTACTCGCTTGCGCGGACCTGGCACTGGCCGCCAGCGGAACGGTGACAATCGAGGCCTGCCTTCTGAACACGCCGATGGTCGCCTTCTATCGCGTGAACGGGCTCAGTTGGATCCTCGGCAAGCTCCTCGTTCGGGTTCCCTTTTATTCCATGGTGAATTTGATTGCGGGTCGCCAAATTGTGCCGGAGCTCATTCAACGCAATATGACGCCCCAACGCCTCGCGGACGAGGCCTGCATGCTCTTAACAAACGATACAGCGCGGGGCCGCATGCGCGCCGATCTGGCGGAAACCGCCCGCCGGCTCGCTGGTCCCCCGGATCGTCTCGAAAACGACCCTCTCGAAATCGCCGCCACGCTCGCCGCCGAGCTTCTCGACAAGGAAATGGTTCATGCTTCGTAGGACAGTGTTGATCGCCTTCGCCACCGGCGCCGTCTCCCTTCTCGGCGCCGACGACCGCGCCCCTCGAAATCGCGTTAACGTCGAGCACTACAATATCGAAGCCGACGTCAATCCGCGAACCCAGGCATTGACGGCCAATGTACAGGTGCAGTTCGTTCCCTTGGACGACCTTACCAGCGCGTCGTTCGAGCTGAACAACGCGCTGAATGTCTCGCGCGTCGTCGATGGCGCGGGGCGCCAGATCCCCGCGTCGCGATCCACCGAGGATTTCACCGTCCGGCTCACCTTCCCCGATCCGCTGCCTAAAGGCAAGCCCGCCACGCTCACCTTCAGCTACGACGGCCGCCTTACCGGCGCCGAAGACTCGCCCGTCTTCGGCATCAAGTTCGCCGCCATTCAGAACGACTTCGCTTACCTGATGTATCCCGCGCGCTGGTTCCCGATCAACGACTACACCACCGATCGCTACACCGCCGACATGCGCGTCACCGTTCCCTCGCCCTTCACCGTCCTGGCCAGCGGCGACGAAAAGATCGATCGCGCCGGCGATAAGACCACCTATTCGTTCCACTATGCCAAACCATCCTTCCCCGGCAGCATTGCCGTCGTCCAAGGCCAGCCGGTAAAAGTAAGCTCCGAAGGCGTCACCAGCACTCTGTACTTCCGCACCAAACAAAACATGGCCAACGCCTACGGCGACGAGGCCGGCAAAATCCTGGCGTATCTCACCAGCGTCTACGGCCTCGCTCCTCAGGCCAACCTCACCTTCGTCGAGACCGAGAACGGTACGCCCAACGGCTATTCCGCCCCCGGCTTGATTTTCCTCTCTCCTAAAGCAATTGGCGACCAGGTCGGCGTGCGTCTGCTCGCCAACCAGCTTTCGCGGCAATGGTGGGGCACGTTTATTTCACCTGTGAATCGCAACCACATGTGGCTGCAAAACGGCAATGCGCGCTACGCCGAGATGCTTTACCTGGAGCACGTCAACGGTCCGAGCGCGCTCGAGCAGGAAGTCCACGACACCTACGTCGAAGCGTTGACGGTCGACAACCCGCCTCTCATCCAAGCAGCTCGCCTCGAGGATTACTCCCCCGAATACTGGGCCGAAACCGCCAGCAAAGGCGCCGCCGTGCTCAACATGCTTCGCAGCGTCATCGGCGACAAGGCTTTTTTTCAGACCCTGAAAGCCTTCCCCGACCAGCACGCCTGGGGCTCCTACACTACGGAAGATTTCCGCAAGCTGGCCGAGCAGGCCTCCGGCGAAAACCTGCAATACTTCTTCGTGCAATGGATCGAATCCACCGGCGCGCCGGAGTTCAAGCTCGAATACACCATCTTCCGCACTCAGAAAGGCTTTCGCGTCATGGGCAAGGTCTCGCAGGACCTCGACACCTTCCACATGCCCGTGAATATTAAGATCGAGACCGAAGGCAATCCCGAGGAAAAGCGCGTCGATGTCGTCGGTACATCGTCGGAATTCAGCATCGACACGTTCGGCAAGCCCAAGAGCGTCACCATCGATCCCGACGGCAAAGTGCTGCGCTTCAGCCCCGGCATGCGCGCCGCCGTGGCCATTCGCCGCGGCGAGCAGTTTGCCGAAGTCGGAGAGCTCGGCGAAGCCCTCAAAGAATATCAGAAAGCGCTGGAGGTGAGCCGCAACAGTTCTCTCGCGCACTACCGCATTGCGGACCTCTTTTTCCTCCAGAACAACTTCCAATCCGCGGCCAACGAATTCCGCGACGCCCTCAACGGCGATCTCGACCCTAAATGGATCGAAGTCTGGGCGCATATCAACTTAGGCAAGATATTCGACGTCACCGGCCAGCGCGACCGCGCCGTTAACGAATACCAACACGCCATCCGCACGCGCGACGACACCCAAGGCGCCCAAGCCGAAGCTGCCAAATACCTCAAACAGCCCTACGAGCGCAAGTCCAACAACGTTTAGCTCCACGCGTTCGACGCGCTACGATGTTGCACGGCGACGGAAATGAGCGCGGCGACCGGTTTACGTCAACCTCGGGAGCATTGACTTCCAGGAGCGTCTACTCGCCCGCTTTCTCAATGTGCCATTGAAGCTCTTCGTCGATCTCACGGCTCAGGGTGTGACATATCAAACCCTCCCCTATTCCGAACGCAGCATGGTGACCGGATCGATCCGCACCGCGCGGATCACCG
Source organism: Bryobacterales bacterium (assembly GCA_963795935.1). Classification (GTDB taxonomy): domain Bacteria; phylum Acidobacteriota; class Terriglobia; order Bryobacterales; family Bryobacteraceae; genus JAICMB01. The sequence goes on from CAWCJO010000003.1 coordinate 377,992, forward strand.
CGGGCACTGCCGCCAGCAGCGCCGTCGCCAGAATGGCCAGCGACGGGAGCGCCAGCATCGGCAAATCGGTAGGCTTCACCTGATAGAACAGCGATTCGATGGTGCGCGTTGATGCCATGCCGAGCGCAAGACCCGCGAGCGCGCCCACCAGCACCATCGAGAAGACATCCCAGGTCACTCGACGCGCGATGTCGCCGGCTTGCGCGCCGATGGCCATGCGGATGCCGATTTCGCGCCGCCGTTGCAGCACGGAGTAGTCGAGCACGCCATAGAGGCCGACGCCGGCAAGCAACAGCGCAACAATCGCGAAGAAGAGCGCCAACATCGCCAGTAGACGCTCGCGAACCGTTTGCGACCGATCGATCTCCAACTGCGTGCGGATATTGCTGACGCGAAATTCGGATCGCGCGCGCCGCACTTCCTGACGCAGCATCGGCGCCAGCGCGAGCGGGTTCGGACTGAACGTGCGCACCAGGAACGTAGCGTGGCTTAGCGCCTCCTTCGGGTCGCTCAAGCGGAAAGGAACGTAGGCCGTCGGCGTGATCGGCTCGCGCATGTTGCGGTAGCGTGCGTCGCGGACCAGGCCGACGATCTCGCAGCGGCTACTATCGAACGTTCTGACAAACGATCTTCCAACCGGGTCCTCACCTTGAAAATATTCTTTGGCGAACGCTTCGTTGACGATCGCGGCGCCGGGATATGTGTCGCTGGGGCGGAAGTCCCGGCCATCGAGGAGCGGGATCTTCATGGTCTCCAACCAACCGGGCGAGACGTTCAGGAAATAGGCCAGGAGCGGGTGCGGCGGCGCTCCGTTGACCGCCACGAAGCCGTTGGAGCCGTTGCCGCTCAGCAGCGGCCATCCCGCCAGCGCGACGCTCTCGACGCCCGGCAGCGAGCGCAAATGTTGGGTCACCTGGTCCCACAACGCGGGCGGCTGAGGGCGTTGCGCGACGGTATCGAGCGTGAGCAGGCGTTCCGCCGAAAAGCCGGTGGGTTGATTCGAGAGCCGGTCGAAGGTGGCGACGAAGAGGCCGGCTATGAAGAGCACCAGAAAGCAGAAAGCGACTTGCACTGCGATCAACGCGTGCATCAAGCGCCGACGCGAGTGTGGATCCTCGCCACCTTTCAGCGCACTCGCGGGTTTGACGGCGGAGGCGCGCAAAGCGGGCACGAGGCCAAACAGGAGAGTGATGGAGATGGCCAGCGCCAACGCGAACCCGAGTACAGAGGGGTCGGCCGGGAGATCCAGTCGCGCCGGATTATCGGGCGGATTGATTCTGGCCACGACGAACGGCGCGGACCACCAGGCGAAGAAGCCGCCTATGGCTGTCGCGAGGAGCGCAAGCAAGGCGCTTTCGACCAGCACAAGTTGCAGCAGGCGCGATCGTCCCGCGCCGATCGAGACTCTCAGCGCCATTTCGCGCGCCCGCGCCGCCGCTTGAGCGGTCAAGAGATTTGCGACGTTGGCGCAGGCAATCAGGAGCACCAGCGCCACCAACACACCGAGGGCGATCAGCGAGCGGCGATAGTCTTGCTGCATATAGGAGAGGCCGGTTGCCGCGGGTTCCACCAGGATTTTCTGGTTCAGGAAGTTGTCGAGACGCCGTTTCGGCCAGCCAGCGAACCCTTTCGCCCTGTGGTGTTGCACGACGTCGAAAACGGACTGCAATCGCTCGCGAACGGGCTCTGGAGCAACGCCGGGTGTCAAGCGCACGAATGTCCGGATCCATCCCCAATCGTCGTGCAGCACGCCGGCATACATCATGGTGGGAAGGAAAATGTCGGTGAATGTGCCGGGCTCGGTGCCAGTGAAGCGTTTCGGGGCGACGCCGACGATCTGGTACAGATCGTTTCCCATGCGGAAAGTCCGCCCCAGCGCCTTCGGATCCCTGCCAAAGCGGCGCGTCCAATAGTCGTAAGAGAGCACGGCGTAGGGATGCGAGCGCGGCGTCGAATCGTCGTTCTCGGTCAATAGCCGCCCCAGGGCAGGGTGAAGTCCGAACGAGCCAAACATCCAACCCGAGACGTATTGACGGTAGGCTTTCTCCATCTCCTGGTCCGATCCGTAGGTCAGATCGGTGCGCTCCGCCCACGAAACCGCGATCAATTCGGCTTGATCCTTCACAGTGGCGCGCATCAGGCGAAACTGCGGATATTCATTGCTGTCGCTGATTCTGAAATCGCCGCCGGGACCCATGCCCTGCACGAACATGGCGTATAGACGATCTGGATGGGCAATGGGCATCGGCCGCAAGAGCAGCGCGTCGATCAGGCGGAATGCCGAGGTGCACGCGCCGATCGCGAGCGCGAGCGATAGGATCGCGGCCCCGGAAGTGACTTTCTTCTTCTTGAGCTGCCGCCACCCAAAGACAATGTCGGCGCGCAGGGAATCGAGCCATGGCAGGAGCCTAACGTCGCGGCTCTCTTCCCGGCGGCGTAGCACGGAGCCCAACGCTCTGCGCGCTTCCCTTGGATCGCGCCCCCGCTCAATCGCTTCCGCGACGTGGGACTCGATCTCTTCGTCAATCTCGCGGCTCAGCCGCTCGCCGCGAAACACATTTGCGATGCGCGACCACAAAGACATATTCAGGCCATCCTTAGGACACGGTTCACGGCGGAAGTCACGGCCTGCCAACGAGACTCTTCGGCGGCAAGTTGCTTCTTTCCCGCCGCCGTCAGCTCATAGATACGCGCTCTGCGCCCAGTGTCCTTCGTGATCCACTGCGCGCGAATCCAGCCGGCCTCCTCCATGCGGTGCAAGGCGGGATAGAGGGAGCCTTCCTCGGCGCGCAGCACTTCGCCGGACATGTCCTCAATCGCCGACATGATGGCATAGCCATGCAGGCGAGGCCGGCGAGAGAGGATCTTCAATACGAGCAAATCGAGCGAGCCTTGGAGAGAGTCGGGTTTTGGCATACTTAGACTTCATATTATATAGACGTCTTAGTATGGACGAGGTTAGGAGAATATTCAGCATGAAGGGGACGAGCTCCGAAACCGGCGCGCGTGCTACCATGAACGTTCATGAACCTATGGCCGTGACGATCAAGAATGTCGCCGCGCGCGCCGGCGTCGCGGTAGGCACGGTGTCCCGCGTGATCAACGGGCGCAACGACGTTAACCCCGAGCTGCGGCTCCGCGTGGAGCGCGCCATCCAGCGCCTCGGCTACCGGCCGAACGCGCGCGGCCAAGCCGTAAGCCGCAATTCCTCACCCATCCTTTCCTTCATCCTGAGCAACCGCATGTTCGTGCACCCGTTTCATTCGCACGTGCTGCAAGGGGTGGAGCGGCATTGCTCGCAGGCCGGGTATTTCGTGATGTTCACGCGCTTCGAATATCTTCCGGGGACGACGCCGATGCCCTGCGCCTGCCCGGCGTACTGCAGCGGCATGGGGTGGCCGACTGCGTGATCGTGTCGGGGACGAATTACGAACCATTCCTGCGCGTTCTCGACAAAATGGCGATTCCGTACGTGGCGCTCGGCAACAACCTGGTCACGGAGCGGCCGCGGGCGGCGTTCGACCAGGTGCGTTTCGATGAAGTGGGCGGCGCGAAGGAGGCGACCGCCTACCTGCTGCAGCTCGGACATCGTGACGTTTGGTTCATCGGCGACACCAGCCTCCCGTGGTTCGCGAGCCGTCACGCCGGATACGCCGAAGCGATGCGCGCCGCTCGATTGGACCAGCGCGCATTCACGGCGCGCCTCGCCGACGATCCATTTACGGAGGGACTGCGCGCGGCCGAGTATTTGATCGAGTCGAAGGTCGCCATGACGGCCCTGTTCTGCGCCAGCGACGACATCGCCTATGGCGCCTGGCAGGCGCTGGAACGGCATGGGATCAATGTGCCCGGCGACATCAGCCTGGTGGGATTCGACGATCAATATGGGCCCTTGCGCGGCCGGCGGCTGACCAGCGTGCGCGTGGACGCCGAAGAGGTCGGGAGAGAACTGGCGAAGATGGCGATCGAGAAGATCCGCGCCGGCGGTGCGCGGATTCCACAGGTGGTATTGCCGGCAACGCTGCAGCGGCGCGAGACGTGCCGGCCGATAATGTTGAGCGCGGAATGCGCGTAGTATAGTCGAAAGGCGCGATTCATGAACGATTCACGGCCTGAAGAAAGACAGGGAGAGCATATATGAACAGACGGCATTTTCTGATGACATCGGCATCGGTGGCCACGGCAGCGGGAAAGCTGCGGGCGGCCTCCGGACCGAACGAAACGGTGCGCATTGCGGTGGTGGGATTCCACGGCCGCGGCAAGGATCACATCAAACAGTGGACGTCCCTGCCCAATGTCGAGATTGTCGCGCTGTGCGACATCGACGACAGCGTCATGAACAATGGCCTCAACATGGTCGAGAAACTGGGTAAGAAGAAGCCGGCGGCCTACACGGATTTGCGCAAGCTGCTCGAGGATAAATCCATCGATGCCATCTCGATCGCCACGCCCAACCACCTGCACACGCTGCAAACAATTTGGGCGTGCCAGGCCGGCAAGGACGTGTACGTGGAAAAGCCTTGCTCGCATAATATGTTCGAGGCCAAGCAGGTCGTGGCGGGGGCGCGGCGATACAACCGCATGGTGCAACAGGGCAGCCAGAGCCGCTCCTCGGTGGCGCTGCGTCAAGCCGTGCAGAAGATGAACGACGGGCTGATCGGCGATCTCTATCTCGCTCGCGCGCTGTGCTATAAGTGGCGCAACACCATCGGGCACACGCCGGTATCGCCCGTGCCGGAGGGCGTCGATTACGACTTGTGGCTCGGCCCCGCGCCGAAAACTCCGTTCACGAAGAACCATTTCCACTACAACTGGCATTGGTTCTGGGCATACGGCAACGGCGACCTGGGCAATCAGGGCATACACGAAGTCGATATCGCGCGCTGGGGACTGGGCGTCAAATATCCGGTGAAGGCGACGGCGATCGGCGGCAAGTTCATGTTCGACGACGATCAGGAAACGCCCAACACGATCAATTGCGCCTTCGAATTCGACGACAACGGAAAGCGCAAGATGATGGAGGTCGAAGTCCGGCATTGGATGAGCAACCACGAAGCGGGCATCGGCGAGCCTGGCTTCGGCACGCGAAAGAAATCGTCCAATACCATTGGGAACCTGTTCTATGGCTCGAAAGGATACCTGGCGATCGACGGCTACGAGAGCTATCGCACGTGGCTGGGCAAAGACCAGGATCCCGGCCCTTCGGCGACCGAAGGCGGCAACCATTTCGCGAATTTCATCGATGCGGTGCGTAGCCGCAAGCAATCCGACCTCACGGCCGAAATCGAGGAAGGGGCGGCGTCGACGGTGCTGGTGCATCTTGCGAACATTTCGTATCGCCTCGGCCGAACGGTGAATTTCGACGCCAATACTTGGTCGAGCCCCGGCGATCGCGAGGCAACGGCCATGTTCACGCGCAACTACAGGGCGCCGTTCGTGGTTCCGAAGCTCGCGTAACCAGACTGTGTCCTTCATTCACGACGATTTCCTGTTGACCAACGCGGCCGCGCAAAAGCTGTATCAAGAATACGCGGCCGCTGAGCCGATCCTCGATTATCATTGCCACCTGCCGCCGGAGGACATCGCGCGCAACCGCAAATTCGCGAATCTCTTCGAGATTTGGCTGGAGGGGGACCATTATAAGTGGCGTGCGATGCGCGCCAACGGCGTGGCCGAGCGCTATTGCACCGGCGATGCCTCGCCGCGCGATAAGTTCATGGCGTGGGCCAAGACTGTTCCCTATACTTTGCGCAATCCGCTGTATCACTGGACGCATCTGGAGCTGAAGCGGTACCTCGGAATCGACGAACTGCTGGACGAGCGGACGGCGCCGGGAATTTGGGATCGCGCCAACGAACTGCTCGCCGGAGAGGACTTGAGCGCGCGCGGCATCATGCGCAAATTCAACGTGCGCGCGGTGTGTACGACGGACGATCCCGCCGGCGATTTGAAACATCATTCGGCGATTGCCGCCTCGGGCTTCGAGACCAAAGTATTTCCGGCGTTCCGTCCCGACAAGGCGCTGAACGTGAATCGTCCGGAGGCTTTCAACCCGTGGGTGGAACGGCTGGAGGCGGCCAGCGGCGCCGAAATTTCGAGCTTTACGCGTTTTCTCGACGCATTGCGCAAGCGCCACGACGACTTTCATGCGCTGGGCGCGCGTCTGTCCGATCACGGCCTGGACCACTGTTACGCGGACTTCTGTCCGGAGAGCGTGGCTGCTGCGATCTTCGACCAAGCGCGTTCCGGACAGGCGGCGACGAGCGAAGAACGTGCGCGCTTTGCATCGTTCATGATGCTGTTCTTCGGCCATCTCGACGCCGCGAGGGGTTGGACCAAACAGCTTCACTTGGGCGCGCTACGCAGCGCGAACACGCGCATGCTTCAAATCGCGGGACCGGATTCCGGGTTCGATTCGATGGGCGACTGGCCGCAGATGAGCGCGCTGGCCGCCTATCTGGACCGGCTGGATCGCGAAAATGCGCTCCCGAAAATGGTGTTGTACAACGTGAATCCGGTGGACAACTACGCGCTGGCCTCAATGTGCGGCAACTTTCAGGATGGCGCGACGCGCGGCAAGATCCAGTTCGGAAGCGGCTGGTGGTTTCTCGATCAAAAGGACGGCATTGAGCTGCAGCTCAACGCGCTTTCCAACTGCGGCCTGCTGGCGCGCTTCATCGGCATGCTGACCGACTCCCGCTCCTTCATGTCCTACCCGCGCCATGAATATTTCCGCCGCGTGCTGTCAAACGTCCTCGGGAGAGAAATGGAGAGCGGCGAATTGCCGAACGACTTCGCGCTGGTTGGCGGCATGTTGCGCAACATCTGTTACGCGAACGCGAAGCAGTTTCTGGAGCTGCCGTTCCAGTCGGAGCGCATCAGCTCGAACGCCGCGGATTGAGCGCGGGCGGACCGTTGCAGGACACAGATCTTGAGGATCTGCTCCACACGCGACATGTTTGACAGTCGTTATAGCGGCTTGGTAATCGCCAGAGTGAAATCCATCCCATCCCTCGCGATGACGTCATACCTCGCACGCGGCGAGCATCGCGCGGCGCAGCCCTGAATAGTAGCTGGCGCTTATTCGGCTTTGAGATCTTTTCTGGAGCTATGCCGGAAAGGGAGAATTTCAATGGCTCCCGGTTCTCGTCCAGACGGTAATAGAGCGTGGAGCGGAGAACGGATGAGCCGCCTGAGCTGAGGGTGTCCTTCTACGGGTCTGCCCATGTAAGGAGGGCTTGAAGCAATTCGAGGCGATCGAAAAGATCGTTTGCAAACTGCTCGGTTGTTTCGGGATGCTTCTCCCTCGACCACTCGAAAATTTCGTCCGGATCGGCTAACGGATCTTCGTGGTAGAGGATTTTGAAAACCATTGCTGGATTCCCGGCCGGCCTTTTCGCCGGAAACCAGGCGGCCTTCACCGGCGGCTTTCATTCGCTGCTTCAGGATGTGACCGGTTGCGGGGCTTATCTTAACTGCTGGCTCGTTGCGGACAACGGATCGATCCTGTTGGCCTTGGCCATGCCTTCACAGTAGCCCGGATCGGGCGCGGTGCAAACGGATTTGTGCGCAGCCCGTTTATCGGTTGTGTGCAGGCGCGACCAGGGCAAAGCGGCGTGGTAAGCGGACATGCGGGGCGGACGTACCGGGTCGCTACGAGTTCGCGGCCGCTGAAATCGCGCGGATTTTCATCCGAGGGCGAGCGTTTCAGGATGCGAAAGTAAGAGGCCGGCTATTGCCTTCCGCGCCGAACCCGCTCGACTTCCCGATTCCGCGTTCAAGATTAACTTGTTATCTTGTGTCGAGAAGATGGCCGGGCTCACTGGAAACAACTTCGGGATCGCCATGCTGGTCGGCACGAGCTTGGAAGCGATTCTTGGCGGTTGGGTGTTCCTCATCGGCGGGAGCGCCCCGCTCGAACTCACCCAGACGCCCGGCCTGCAATTGGCCGTTCACGTTGCACTCTATATGCGATGAGATATCGAGTCGCAATCGCGCTCGCAATGCTCATCCAGTCCGGAATTTTCATTGCTGCCGTCTACCTTTTCCGGCTTGTGAGTACTCCACGAGAACCGAGTATGGCGATCGACGTCCCACAGGGAAGCAAGTCTCGCAAATCGAACGCCGCGGATTGAGCGGCCCCCATAACCTCGCCCATGCGATAGAATTACCGATTGCTGAACCGCATTCTTCCGCTGCTGCTCCTTACCGGCGCGGCGTTTTCCCAGACCATCCCCACCCCGGCGAGCCATTTCGGTCACCCTATCGGCGTCGACCGCGAGCTGCTCGATTGGGACAAGGTCGTCTCCTATTTTCAGGCGCTCGCGTCTGCCAGCGACAAGATCGTCGTCAAGGAACTGGGCAAGACCGCGGAGGGCCGGCCCTTTATCGCCGCGACCATCGGCGCGCCCGAGACGATCCGCAATCTGAATCGCTATCTCGATATTCAGGCCCGGCTCGCCGATCCGCGCAAGACGACGGCGGCGGAGGCCGAGCGGCTCATCGCGGAAGGCAAGACCGTCGTTCTCATCACCTGCTCGATCCACGCGACCGAAGTTGCCTCGACGCACAGCGCGGTCGAGTTTGCCTATCGCCTGCTGACCGAAAATAAACCGCGCTTCCAGACCATTCTGAACAACACCATCTTCATCCTGGTGCCCTCGCTCAATCCCGACGGCGTCGATATCGTGACGCGCTGGTATCGCAAGACGCTGGGGACTGCGTACGAGGGCACGTCGCCGCCGGAGTTGTATCAGAAATACGTGGGGCACGACAACAATCGCGACTGGTACATCTTCTCGCAGCCGGAGAGCAGAATCACTGTGGCGCAATTGCACAACGTCTGGCATCCGCAGATCGTTTACGACGTACACCAGCAGGGCCCCTACGCTTCGCGCATGTTCGTTCCGCCGTGGATGGACCCGGTGGACCCGAATATCGACGCCATCATCGCGCAGGAGTGCAATTCCATCGGCGCCTCCATGGCGGCGGATCTCACCGGCGCGGGAAAGAAGGGAGTGGCGATCAACGCGCTTTACGATTTCTGGACCCCCTCGCGGCATTATCAGGCCTACCACGGAGGGCTGCGCATCCTGAGCGAGTCGGCCAGCGCGGCGCTCGCCACTCCCTTGACCGTGCGGCCAGATCAGATCCTGACTACCGCGCCCGGCTACAATCCCCGCGAGCGTAGCTGGAATTATCTGGAGCCGTGGGAAGGCGGGGTATGGCATCTGCGCGACATCGTCGACTATCAACTGATCGCGCTCGAAAGCTGCCTATATCAGGCAGCGATACATCGCGCCGATATGCTGCGCAATTTCTACGACGTCGGGCGGCGCGCCATCGGGCGCACGTCGCCTTACGCTTTCATAACGCCGAAGGAACAGAACGATCCGGGCGCGGCGCGGAAGATGCTCGAGCTGCTCGCTTTCGGAATGGTGGAGATCGGACGCGCGGCCGGCGATTTCGAGGTGGGTGGAAAGCGTTACTCGGCCGGAAGCTACATCATACGCATGCAGCAACCTTATAGCAGTTACGCGAAGACGCTGCTCGAGGTACAACATTATCCCGATCTGCGGCTCTATCCTGGCGGTCCGCCGAAGCGCCCCTACGACGTCACGGCGCAAACGCTGCCGCTGCTGATGGGCGTGACCGTGGATACCATCGAGCGGCCGTTCGAGGCCGGCACGGAACGCGCCACCGAGTTCCGCTTCGAATTAAATCATGCCAAAGCCGCGCCGGACGCATTGGCGGCATCCGATGTCGATTCGTGGCGCGAAGTGAACCGCATCTGGAAGACCGGCGCAAAGGTCTGGCGCGATGCAGCGACGGGCGATTTCTTTACCCAGGCGCCTGCCGCCGGACGCGGCGCGCCCGTGCGCGAAATCGCCAAGCCGCGCATCGGGCTCTACAAGAGCTACATGCCGGAGATGGACGAGGGCTGGACGCGTTGGCTGCTCGAAAATTTCGGCTTCGATTATGCGAGCGTGCAGAACCCCGAGATGGAAGCCGGTGCTCTACGACGCCGCTTCGACGCCATCGTTTTTCCGGACCAGCCGCTCAACAGCATCACACAAGGGTACCGGGCGGGCGCGATGCCGGAGCAGTACACGGGCGGACTCGACGACAAGGCCGCGGACAATCTTAAGGAATTCGCGAATGCAGGCGGTACGCTCGTATTTCTCAACCATTCCACCGAATATGCGCTGGCTCGACTCGGCGTCAATGTGAAAAACGTCGTCCAAGGCTTGCCGGATCGCGATTTCTACTCACCCGGCTCGATTCTGAACGCGGAGCTCGACACGCGCGATCCGCTGGCGTACGGCGTACCCGCCGACTTCACGATCTGGAGCGAGGGAAGCCCCGCGTGGCAGTTGCCAGAACGAAGCGATTATCACGTTGTCGCCCGCTATCCGAGTGCGCGCGTGCTGGCCTCGGGTTGGCTGCTCGGCGAAAAGTATCTGACCGGCCGCGCCAACCTGATCGATGTTCCGATGGGCCCGGGCCACATTGTGCTCTTTGGCATGAGGCCGCAGTACCGGGCCCAGAGCTACCAGGGCTTCAAGTTGTTTTTCAATTCATTGGTACTGAGCCGGTAACGCGGCGCCCGTTCGAGACACGCGAAATTTTCTTGTTCGAATGCAATCGCCGGCCTACCTGTAACGTTCGCCGAAATCCGGCGTCTCTTATGCGAAGTGCGAGGTGCGATGTCCCACGCCGCAAGACCCGCCGAGAAAAAAATCTGCGACAACCCACTTTGTGTAGGAATGGCGATCGTGACCGCGGCCGTCGCGACCGGTTTAGTGCTTTATTCGAGCGCCGCCATTTTACTGATGCTGCGGTGATCGCCGCGTAATGCGGGTCACCTCTCCCCCGCGCTTGCGATAAGAATCGCCTGGTTCACTCCGCGATCCCTCGCGATGCAGCTCAACAATTGCGGTTCCGGCGTGCCGGGCCGCGGCGCCTTCGCAATGGCTCCTCCAGCCGCCGCATAACCTGGCAGCGCCATGGACTGCGCGCGGCGTTAACTCTCGAGGGTGCCCGGCGTTTCGCCCTTCGCCGCTTCGACCGGGTGCGCCCCACCGTGCTTTCCAGCGGACTCGCTGCATTCAGGCCAACCGATCCAATCCCGCGCCAGCCTTACCGTACCCGCCCCCATCGCCAACGGAATGCCGCATATAAGGATACGCGGCAGTGGAATCAGGACCAAATCCGCTGCTTGATGCGAGTATGGGAAAGCCTGAATCGGCGTCTCACGCCAGGCACGGCAAGAATAGCTGCCGCGATCGAGTCTCGCGAGCTCAGCGTAGTGATTGACGCTGAAGTTGCCCATTGGGTGGGCGGCGGCAATGCCGGCCTCGAGAAACGGCGGAAGAGTGCGGAGGGCTCGCATTCATCGCCGATACGGAAAGCGCCGCCCGGGCGGACTGCCTGCGACGTCGGATATTTTTCAGTTTTCGTAGCCGGGCCGTCAAGGCTGCGGTGCGCCAAATCGGCCCCCTCCGCGCGCCGGACGCGGCCGCGTCGACCCAGCCAGCAGCGCATCGAATTCCGCGCGCGGCATTTTCAGCACCTCGGGATGAGCGTCCACCCACTTCGCAAACGCCGCATATTTTGACGCCGTCCAACCCCCTTCGAATTCAGCGCCGTTCTTTCCTTCGCGATTCAACTCAAAATTGAACGCGTCTTTCAGATTGGTGAATTCGGCCGAGCTGATCGCCGCCTCCGCCAGGATCGCCGGGATAAAGAGCACTCCATCGGTCTTGGCCAGCACCAGGTCCCCAGGCAATACCACCGCCCGCCCGATACGCACCGGAGCGTTGATCGCCGTCAGCTCCATTTGCGCCCATGCCGAAGGATCGTAGCCGCGATAAAATCCATTGAAATTAGGGATCTCGCGGTTTTCCTCCTGGTCCCGAATGCCGCCGTCGAAGACGAAGCCCGTATGGGTGTGCGCGGCGATGCCGTTCCCCAGATTGGACCCTATCAAAGTGCCTTCGATAATCTTTCCAAAGCCGTCGGCGACATAAACGTCCCCGATCCGCAGTTCATTTATCGGCCAACTGTTCGTCCCGCTGACCCGTCCCTCCGCCTTGCCCTCGGCCGCGATGGCCCGGGCCATGTCGGGCCGCAGCGGCATGTATTGCGCCGTCAACGCGCGGCCCGCAAAAGGCTTGTCGATGTGGAGAGCTTGCCAGCCGCCCTCAAACTGATTCCTGTACCCTTCTCCGCGCAAATAGTCCCACACGTCCTCGATGGACACGTCCACGGCGCGCTTCAGCAGATCGTCCGGAACCTTCGGACGCCCGTCCGGGAAGCGCTCGCCCTTCCAATCCGATGTGTAGAACATCATCTGCTCCTTCGTCATCTTCACTTGAGCGAAGGACTGCGATGCTCCTAATACGATGCCGGCCGCCAGGACCGTCCCAATCACTTTTCTCATACGCCTCTCCCTGCCTCGCACTCTACCACTTTGCGGTTCTGTTTCGGATGAGCGTGAAAGGCTCGGCCGCAACGCCGTCGAATCGCCTGTCTGTGACTCAGGCCGTGCTTTCAAAAAGGCACAGTTCGGAATCGGCGGCCTCGGTATTTGGTGACGGCAGGCCTGCATAGGTTCGATTCTCTTCGTGCGGATCCTACTTGCACGGAATCTAACGATAAGATTCGGATCGATGCCGAACTCTGAGAACCGTGATCTCGTGCTTCGTAATCGTGAAGATAACGCGGTAATCGCCAACTCGTAGTCGAAAATGCCCCTGCCAGCGCCCGGTGAGCATTTTCACATCGCCTTTGCCGGAATCGCCCTATTCGGTGAGCGCATGGAGAATGCGAATGGCCGTTTGGCGCTCGACCGCTCGCAATTCGTTCCGAGCGGATTCTGGCCAAGTGAACTTCAATGCAGCCCGAACTCGCGCAGGATATCGTCATGCGCGGCAGTTTTTCCTGCGCGGACTTCTTCTTGCGCCCGCGCGATTGCGGCCGCATCACCGTCGGTGACAGGTTCGTTATCGGGTGGCGCAGACAAAGCCGCCCGGTACGCAGAACTAACCGCGAGGTATTCCAAAAAACGCTGAGCGGCGGAAAGCTCCTCCTCGGGAATTCTGTCTACCAGATCATGCAGGGTGTGGCGGCTCATTCTCACTCCTGACTTTAGAGTACTGTACGATGTCCGCTGAAGTCAGACGTTATCGCGACATGCCGATTGCGTTTACCGGATCGAGCGATGGTCGAGTGAAAACAGTGCCGTCGCGGTGAGAAGATACAAGCGGGGTCGCGGCTGACAGACCCCGCTCATTGCGCATTACACAGACGCGAGTTCTGGTTCGACCTCCGCCGCCAGAGCGTCCAGCTTCGCCTGAAGCCCGGTCATCTTGCGGAGATAGTCGATAATCGCCTGCGTGTTGTTACGGCCGGCCCCGAGAATGATCACTTGCTCGGTAGTGCCGCCCTTCGGCACCGCCCACTGGCCCAGAGCTGCATCATCAACCCACGCCTTGTTAGCCCGGCTCCAGTCGATCCCGGCGATAACGTCAAAGATATGGGTCTTTTCAGATGGTGAAAGATCCAAGCCGCGGTGGTTTATGTCGTGGTAAATGACGCCAAGAGCCTGCCATCCTGGCGCGGTGAGATGGAGACTATCGGTCTTGGTCCAGCGCTGCTTCCCCATGCGGTGCGCGATCTCGGTGAAAAACGAAGAGATCGAATTCAACTCGACCTGGAATGTCGCATCCGTGAGAACAGGGTCCGGCGCCTGAGCTAGGTTGCTTTCCTGAAAGCCACGCCCTTCACAGGCTCCGCGTGCGACACGCAACAGCACAGCCTGAACCACGATGGCGGTGGACTTCTTTCCGCGGCTCGCGGCTTTCGTCTCCATACCGCCGTTGCTGCTGATGAACGGCTCCTTCGCCAGCGCGTTCGCAAGGGCAATGTATATATCGTTCTGGTCCAAGGCGATGGCTATCCGCGCCGGAACCGGATGGACACGGAAGTTGAAATCCATGAATAACCGCCCGAGCTCCCCCAGCGAGAGCGGTTCCGAATCCGAGGCCGGAACGTAGAACGTGACCGGCAGGACAATAGATCGCACCAAGTCCTTCCCGTCCTGGCTTTCCTCGGCTAGATCGAGGCAGCCGCTCACGCGCCCGAGCCCGTCCAGAATAATGCGCTCCACCTCTTCTTCCAGGTGCAGGCGGATCTGACAATCACCAACCAGTAACTCTAGCCTCCTATCATCCCCCACGAAATTAATTAAAATCTTAGGTTCCCGTACGAATTATCTACGGGGCCGGTCGCTACCTTAAAAAATACGTAGAACCGCCCCTGCCGGCAGGCAGTTGACGTGGGAAATCAGTGCGGCGCATCATAGCACCGCATCTGGGACTGGAAAAAGCCGGGATCGCTTCAGCAGGACCTTTCCTCCTGAGACGCAGCTACTTTAACAAGTGAAATCAGCGGGAAAGTGGTGGGCGCGACAGGACTCGAACCTGTGACCTCCTGCGTGTGAAGCAGGCGCTCTAACCAACTGAGCTACGCGCCCCAGGCGGCGGGACTAAACCGCCAGTTTAGCACCGCGTACGAATATCGAGCCTGTGGGCCGCACTGCAAGTCCCATTCCCAACTACGCCGTCCGAACCCTCTCAGGAATTGCCGGAATTAGAGTTGCGCCTCTTGAAAATTCGGAGCGTCAAGCTGGAGCGCCGTTTGCTGGGCGCGGAGCAGCGGCCCTACTGCACCAGCCCGCCCTCGCCATCCACTCCGTTGCCGCCATTCTCCGCCTCGGGCAGCAGCGATGCCGCCGCCACATGGTCGCCTTCGTCCAGACGCACCAGCCGCACGCCCTGGGTCGACCGCCCCGCCTGCCGAATCTCGCCCGCCTCAAGCCGGATGATCTTCCCCTCTTTGGTGATGATCATCAGATCGGAGTCTTCCTTCACGCACAACACATCCACCACTTTCCCGATCTTCGGCGACGTCTTCATGTTGATCACGCCCTTGCCGCCTCGCGCCGTCAGCCGGTAGCTGTGCAGCGGCGTTCGCTTCCCATAGCCGTTCTCGGAAACCGAGAGAATCAACCCGTCCTCCTCGATCACTTCCATGCCGACCAGATAGTCGCCCTTGTCCAAGTCCATCGCCCGCACTCCGCGCGCCGGCCGGCCCATCGGACGCACCTGGTCTTCCTTGAACCGGATCGCCTTGCCCTCGTGCGTGCCCAGGAAAACGTAGTTCTCCCCGTTCGTCAACATCGCCCCCAGCAATTCGTCGCCCTCATCCAGACTCAGCGCGATAATTCCACGCGACATGGGATTGTCGAACTCCGTCAATTCGCATTTCTTAATCACGCCTTGCCGCGTCGCCATCACGATATAACGCCCCGGCGCGAAATCCTTCACCGGCAAAAACGCCTTCACAGCCTCGTCCGGCTGCAGATTAATCAGACCCGAAACGTGCTTGCCGCGCCCCGTGGTCCCCGCGTCCGGAATCTCGTAAATTTTAAGCCAATACACGCGCCCCTTGGTCGTGAACACCAACAGATAGCTATGCGTGGACGCCACCACCAGATGCTCCAGCACGTCTTCGGTTCGAGTGCCCATTCCGATGCGGCCCTTGCCGCCGCGCGATTGCCGCCGGTAGGTATCCACCGCCGTCCGCTTCAGATACCCTCCGTGCGTCACCGTCACGGCCACGTCCTCCTGCTGGATCAAATCCTCCAGCAGGATCTCGCCGGTGTCTTCGATAATCGACGGTGCGGCGCTCGTCGCCGAAATTCTTCTTGACCTCTTTCAACTCCTCGACGATCACGCCGCGCAGCTTCTCTTCGGAACCCAGAATGTCCAGATACTCGGCGATCTGCCGCTGAATATCCGCCAATTCGTCCAGAATTTTCTGCTGCTCCATGCCGGTCAGGCGCTGCAATTGCAGTTCGATAATCGCCTGCGCCTGCCGCTCGCTGAAGCGCGGTCCGCGACCCTCCGCCCCCACCAGCTTGGCGTACTCCGCCGCTTCTTGCCGGCGTGATGAACTCCATCAATCGCTCGCGCGCCTCTCGCGGCGTTTTCGAGCGCGTATCAACTCGATCACCGCGTCCAGATTGTTCAACGCCCGCTGAAACCCGAGCAGCAGATGCTCCCGCTCGCGCGCCTTCCGCAGCAGGTAATCCGTTCGCCGCCGCACCACGTCGATGCGGTGATCGATGAAGCGCTTAATCAGATCGATCAGGCCCAGCTCGCGCGGCTGCCCGTTGACGATCGACAGCATGATCACGCCGAAGTTCACCTGCAACTGCGTCTGCTTGTACAAATTGTTCAGGACGATTTCAGACTGCTCGCCGCGCTTCAGCTCGATCACGATGCGCATGCCATCGCGGTCGCTCTCGTCGCGCAAACCGTCGCCGGCGATTCCGTCGATTTTTTTCTCGTTCACCAGATTGGCGATGTGCTCGATCAGACGCGCCTTATTCACCTGATAAGGAATTTCGGTCACGATGATCGCCTCGCGGTCCTTCCCCACTTTCTCAATCGCCGCCTTCGCCCGCATCTTCAGCGACCCGCGGCCCTTCGTGAAATAATCGTAAATGCCCTGCCGCCCCAGAATATATCCGCCGGTCGGGAAGTCCGCCCCCTGCACCATCTCCATGATGCGCGGCAATTGCGTGTGCGGCTTCCTCACCAGCTCGATCGTGGCGTCGACAATTTCGCTCAGATTATGCGGCGGAATATTGGTGGCCATGCCCACCGCGATCCCGGCCGAGCCGTTGATCAGCAGATTCGGAACCCGCGTCGGCAGCACTTCCGGCTCCTGCTCCGTCTCGTCGTAGTTGGGCTTGAAATCGACCGTCTCCTTGTCGATGTCTTCCAGCAGCGCCGCCGCGATGCGCGCCAGACGCGCCTCGGTGTACCGCTCCGCCGCCGGCGGGTCCCCGTCCACGGACCCGAAATTTCCCTGCCCATCCACCAGCGGATAACGCATGTTGAACGGCTGCGCCATGCGCACCAGGGCGTCGTAAATCGGCGCGTTGCCGTGGGGATGATATTTCCCCATCACGTCGCCCGTGATCTTGGCGCACTTTCGAGTCGGCCGGTTGTAGTTCAAACCCAGCTCGTGCATTCCGAAAAGAATGCGCCGATGCACCGGCTTCAGACCGTCGCGCACGTCCGGCAGCGCCCGGCCGATGATCACGCTCATCGCGTAATCGAGATACGACCGCCGCATCTCGTCTTCGATGTTGATCGGAATCAGGTTTCTGTCCCCGCCCGATGCAGGCGGAACTTCAGGGTTTTTCGGGTCTTCTGGGGAGGGCAACTTCTATTTTAACATTGGATGTATATGAATCTACAACTTAGATATGTATTTTCCATGAAATGGCTGCTCTTGCCGCTGCTTGCCCTGGCCCTCGCCGCGGCGCCCCAGGCCGGCTCCAGACCCGCCCGCTCCGCGGCGCCCGCCTCCAAGCTCGTCGATATCAACTCCGCCAGCCGCGAGGAACTCGATGCGCTCCCGGGTATCGGCAAAGTCTACTCTCAGAAAATAATCGACGGCCGCCCCTATTCCAACAAGAGCCAACTCGTCTCCAAGGGCATCCTCCCCAAGGCCACCTACGATAAGATCAGCGCCCGCATTATCGCGCACCAGAAGAAATGACGAGCGAGCGCCTTCGCAAACTCAGCTCTGGTTCGAGGCGTTCGATAACACCGACCCGACCTGGCTGAAAATCGTGCTCAGGCTACTTGCGACGTTGGGCATGATCGCACCGGCCGCAACGGCGACAAACCCGGCCATCAGCGCGTACTCGATCAAATCCTGGCCGCGCGCATCTTTCCAAATTCCGAGGCAAATCCGAATCTTCCAAAGCAACCCATTTACAGGCTTCATACCGCATTCATCGTCCGCGCTTGACGAATCTTTACGAATATAGGGTACTTTCCAGCTCGCTCTCCGATCGCTTAGCTCGATTGGGCCAGAGCCAGCGCCCCATAGAGTACGCTATCGTCCCCCAGCGCCGCCGCAACCACGTCCACCCGCGCGCCCGACCACGCCGTCATCTGCCGCCCCAACTCTTCTCTTAGCGGCCCGAATAACCCCTCGCCGGCCTTCGCGATTCCCCCGCCGATTACAATACGCGCTGGATTCAGCAGCATCAGCGCGGCCTTTAATCCCCGCGCCAGGTCCACCACGTATCCGCGCACGAACGCCGGGTCGCGCAGCAGTTCCTTGGCGCCGCGCCCGTGGTCCCGCTCCAGCCATAACCCGCAACACATCCGCTCCAGGCAGCCGTTCGATCCGCACAGGCAAGGCGGTCCATCCGGCCTGAACATTGATATGCCCGATCTCGCCCGCATACGAATCCGCGCCGCGGTATACCGTCCCGTCCGCCAGCACAATCCCGCCGCCGATGCCGGTCGATAACGTCATGTAGAACAACGGCAGGTGGCCGCGGCCGGCGCCGTAGCAAGCTTCCCCCAGCGCTCCCGCATTGGCGTCGTTGTCCATTACCGGCCGCACCCCCGTCACGCTTTCGACGAATCCGGGCAGATCGCAATCGCCCCAGCCCGAAACGTGCGTGGACATCACCACGCGTTGCCGCTCGAAGGAAACCGGACCGCCGAATCCAATCCCGCAGCGCTCGATCCGCAACGCCGGCGCTCCACTCGCGCAGCAACCTTTCCAACGCCGCCAGCATCCACTCCCGCCCCCCGGCGCGGTCCGTAGCGCGGGATTCGCGGCGCACCATGCGCTCCCCATCGAACAGCGCCACCGTGAATTTCGTCCCGCCGATATCGATGGCCAGCGTCGTCAAGCCCGTTCTCCGGCCGCGGCGCGAGCCTCCCCTGCCGGCTCCGTGTCGGCGCCTCTCTTCGCCACCGTGAATTCGTCCCGCCGATATCGATGGCCGGCATTCTCACGCCTTTGCTTCGACCGCGGCGCACGCCTCCCGTGTCGCCGTCATACCCGCGCCCTTCTTTAAAATCGTGAATTTCGTCCCGCCGATATCGATGGCGAGCGCCGTCACGCCCCCGCTTCGGCCGCGGCGCGGACTTCCCGCGGCGAAGCCGTCCCCGTGCCTTTCTTCATGATCGTGATGGAGGCCACCAAGTTCCCAAAGCGGGCCGCCGCCGTGGCCGACCCCGTAACCGCAAGCGCAACCGCCGCGCCCGCCGAAAAACTATCGCCCGCGCCGCAGATGTCCACCGGCTTGGCCACCGGAGCCGTCGGTTCCAGACGTTCCCCCCCGCCATCCACCACCAGCACCCCGCCCGCCCCTTGCGTCACGAACAGAAAAGGAGCCTCCAGCGATCGCCGCAACGCCACATAATCCCGACGGCCCAGCGCCGCCGCCGAGGCCGCCGCCGCCTCCGCCTCGTTGGGCTTCAGAATGACGTTCCGGAACAGGTGCGAGCGCAACCGCGAATCCACCCACACGATCTTGCCCGCTTGCGCGCGCGCCATTTCGCACAGCGCCTCGCGCACTCGCGCCGTCACTACCCCGCCCGCGCCCGTTTCGGCCTGGTCGGAAACGAAAACAATATCGTACCGCGATGCATTCGCGCGCAGACGCTCGATCGCCTCCGTCTCCACCGCCTCCGGCAGCGGCTCCGTGCGGATAAAATCCACGCGCGGCTGGTCCTCTTCGCCGCTCTCGCGGTTCAGGAGCTTGGTATACGTAAACGTCGCAATTTGCGGTGAGCCGACCAACAATTCATGCGAGATCTTGCGGGCCTCGAGCGCGCCTCTCAGCTCGTATCCGAATCCGTCCTCGCCCGTGGCTCCGAGCACCGCCACCCGTCCAATCCCCAGCGCCGCCAGATTGTTCGCGACGGTCCCTCCGGCCCCCGGCGTCACCTCCGTCTCCACCACGGCGATGCGCGAGATCCCCGTCTCCCGCGATGGCTCCGACGCCGCCGGATCGTAGGTACACCAGCGGTCCAGACAAATATCGCCGACCACCAGCGCGGAAGTGCGCGGGAATGCGGCGAGAATCTCCTCGACGTTCATTCCCCGCCCTCCTCCAGATCGAGAATCTTGCGGCGCAGCGCCGGAAGCGTTGCGCGATGGTCGCCCTGGAAATAGAAGCTCTCGCCCCCATCGGCCACCGTGCGCACCAGGATCGTCTTGTGCGGCCGGAAATAATACCCGGGGTCGCTTTTCTCGAGCTCCTTATGGAAATCGCCGCGGATCGGCCACAGGTCGAACACGGCGGTGGTGAACTTCGTAATGCGGCGCCCCTCGCCCCGCGCGGCGTTGCGCACCATCGACAGCGCCTTCAGATAAACCTCGGGACCCATAATGGCCGACCCGAAGCTCAGAACGCAGCCCCCCTCCAGCCGCTCCAGCGTGTGCGTGAAGATCAGGAAATCGCGATAACTGGCGTCGCCATATGCCGATCCGTCGCAGTTTGGATGCTCGTGCGTAATGTCGTACCCGATGCCCACATGAATGGTCGCGGGAATCGAAAGCCGGTACGCCGCGGCGAGAATACTCAGCGGCCGGTGCGGAAAAGCGCCGCGCAGCAGCCGCCGGCCGACGTTCTCCCCCAGCCCCAGCGATTGTTGGGCCGCTTCCCGCACCCAGTCGTTGATCTCTCCCGTCTCACGCCACAACCCGAACTCGCCGGTGCGGATATAGCGGTCCACGCTCTCCGTCGTGGCGCCGATGCGCGCCAGCTCGTAATCGTGAATGACGCCCGCTCCGTTCATGGCGATGTGATCGATAAAGCCGCGCTCCATCAAATCGATGATGTGCCGGTTCACCCCGGCGCGAATCACATGGGCGCCCATGATCAACGCCCGCGTTGTCCCGGCCCGCCTGGCGTTGCGCAATCGCTCCGCGACGCTTCCCAGATCTTCATGCTCGTAAGCGGGAGGCTCGTCTTCAAGCGACATCCACCGCTCCAGCCGCAGGTCGTGCTGGCGCTCCGCCAGCGGCTTAATTTCCAACCGCGAGCGGTCGAAGGTCTGATATTTCGAAGACATGCCCAAAGACCTGGATGTCACGCCGCGAACAGAGTCGACAACAGTTCTTCGCGGCACAGAAAATTCGGAACGATGTAATCGGCCCCCACGCCAATCAAACGCCCGCGCTTCCAATCGTCGGTCGCGCGGCATTCCGGCTCCTCGCTCGCAACCCCCACCGCAACCCCCCCGACGCGCTTGACCTCCTCAATCTCGACGTACCCGTCGCCGAAGCCGAGAAATTCGTGCCCCTGAAACTCCGCCCGGCCGATAATGTCCCGAATCAGAATGCCCTTCGAAAAGCTCTTATAATCGTCCAGCGCCCCGTACACGCCGCCATCGAAATAGCGGTCCACGTCAAGCAGCCGCGCTTCTTCTTTCATGTAGACCTCATCGGTGCCGCTCGCAAGATACATCTTCATCCCCCGCTCGCGCAGCGCCTCCAGCAGCGCCCGCGCGCCCGGTACCAGATACTTTTCAGGCGATGCCTCGCCCGACCGCAACTCCTCCACGCGCCCCCGAATGCGCGTCCACAACCGGTCCAGATACATCTTCTTATAAACCAGCGGATCGAGCGGCGCGCCCCCGCGCTGCGCAACAGCTTCGGCCAGCGCAATCATCTGGTATATCGTTTCCTTCCCCGTGAGCCGCCACACGAAATCTTCCACCACCCCGCGCAGCTCCTCCGCGCTCTCGCCGCTCTTCAGTTCCCCCAAAATCTCGACCATCATCGGAACCATCACATCCATCCAGCCGGAGCGAATCAGCGACAGCGTCCCGTCAAAATCAAAAAGAACGACCCTCGCATTGCGGGCCGTAACGCCCGCCGTGATGCTTTCAATCATGTAAGTTCCCATTGTAAGCATGCTGTGTCCTCGTAGCCGAGCCCACGAATGCCCCGGCTCATTGCTGCCTACGTGCGCCGCTGCAAGAACCCCGGTGCAACTTCCGAAGTTGCTGCGCAGCACGATCCTAGCGCTTTGCAGATGAGCTTACAGCTTCAATAACGCGCGCCTGCCTGCAAACACTCGCCACACGACTCGAGGCTGAAACGGCCCGCCCGCGAGCCGCCTCTTCGCATGGCGTTCTGCCAGTCGCGCGACGCCGCTGCAGAACGCCGGAGGTTCAGAAGCGTAGGCTCAAACGCCACAAGAGCGCCGGCTTGATGTCAGCGACACGCGAGGGCGAGCGGCCTCGAAGTCCAGACCGCGCTGTTCCACGCCGCGCACGGCGTCAAGGATGGACCGCAATCGTTCCGAAGAAGAACTTTCCGGAGACGGGGTCCAGGGAGCTGTCGAAATCGTCCATGAGAATCACGACGTTCACGGACCCGACCGGCACGGAATTGGGGATCACGGCGTTGATTTGCCACAGGCCCACGTAGCCGGGAGCGAGTCCCGAATATTCGACCGAGGTCTCCACGGCGTTGATGAAGACGCGCGGAACGATGGGAGTCGAAAGCGCGCCCGGCGCCGCTTGGCCGTCCGGGGGTCCGCCCGGAACGACGCCCTCCCCGGTAGCGAACATTTGAATCACGGTCCCAGCCTTCGCCGGATTGGAGGAGCTGTTGAGGGTATTGTCCTGGTTCAGCGCGGCCAATTGCCCTTGACCGCTGGCGTTTACCGTAAACAGGCCGGGAGAATAGGGGTC
The DNA here is from genome assembly GCA_963795935.1 of Bryobacterales bacterium. Classification (GTDB taxonomy): domain Bacteria; phylum Acidobacteriota; class Terriglobia; order Bryobacterales; family Bryobacteraceae; genus JAICMB01. The sequence goes on from CAWCJO010000003.1 coordinate 400,587, forward strand.
GATGCGATACAGATTGGTGGCCAGGATCTGGCCGCTTGCGGTGTTTACCACGTCGATTTCCACGGGGCTCGATCCCACGGGAGTCGCGGACGGAATCTGGAAGTTGATCTGGCTCGGGGAAACGTACAACAGAGGAGCCGGCGTGCCGCCGACAAGAACCTCGACGCCGCCCAGGGTGGTCCCTATGGGAAGGCCGCTGAAGTTCGCCGTCGTGGATCCAAAGCTGCTGTTCTGGCTGGGAAAGAGGGTCGCCAGCATGCCCGGCGCGTAACGTTGGAAATAATTGGCGGCATTTCCGGAGGGTCCGATGGCGCGATAAAAGAAGGCCACGCGGTTGGCGCTCGCTTCCGCGACGATGGGATCGCCGAAGCTGTCCAAAGCGATCGAGATCGGCGAGATTTCGGCGAACGTCAGGTTGTTGGTCTGGGTCAGGACCAGGGTGTCGAAATGCGGGAACCGCACCATGCGGTTATTGAACGTGTCGGCCACCCAGACCTCCCCGCTCACGGGATCGACGGTCAGGCCCTCGGGTCCATTGAAGGAATCGCCGGCCGCGGCTCCGGTGAGCGCCAGACGGGGCGCCGGGTCGTTGCCCGATATCGTGACGTTGGCGTAAATAACGACGCGGTTGTGCTGGGTGTCGGCGACATAAAGCCGGTCCGAGGAATCGGTCGCAATGCCCCGAGGACTGTATAATTCATTAGTGCTGGAAGTGATGAAGTCCGGCTCGCCGATCACGGCGGCGGCGCCCTGACCGTTGACGAAATCTCCGCCGGAGGGTTTCGTGAACAGCAGCACCCTGTCCAGGGTCGCATCGGACACCAACAGATGGCCCGCCGAAGTGAAAGCGATGCCATAGGGCGAAGACATCGTCGCGGAACTGGCATCCGTGACCTTGACCGTGAACCCGGCCTGTCCGATCACCAGGTTGGCCTGCTGCAACGCGGTTTGCGGCTGTTTAAAGGGCTGCGGGAAGCGCAGCACCCGGCCGTTTCCCGAATCCGCGACCCACAGATCGCCGTTTGCGTCCACCGCCACGCTCTCCGGTAAATACAGGCCCGTGCTTGTCGGCTGACTCACGCTTCCGGTCGGATAATTGCGCACGGCCGTATAGAAATCGGGCTCCCCGATCACGAGGTCGGCAGTCTGGCCGGCGGTAACGGTCCGAGCGTCTTTGTAGCCGAGAACGCGGTGGTTAAAGACATCGGCGATGTAAAGGTGGGGTGTGGACGACGCCAGGTCCACTGCGGTCCCTCCTCCGGCCCCACCCTGGCCGTTGGTCAGTTCGAACTCCCGCCCTTCAATCAGATTGAGTGAGTTGTACTTGAAATCGAGCTGTCCGAGGATGCGGTTGGCGTGCAGAAGCAAGTTGTTCACCACCGGGAACGCGAGGACGCGATTGTTGCCGGAATCGGAAACGAGCACATCCGTGCCGGCCACCACGGCCGCGGCGGGGAACGAAAAGGTGTTGTCGGCGGGCTGCGGCTGCCCCTGATTGGGCAGGTAAGACTGAAAATCGGGCTGTCCGAAGACGCTGATCGCCGCGGGACCGTACACCCCATTGGCCGGGTTTTCGAGCGGCCATTGGTTTAATGCGGGGTATTCGACGATGCGGCTTGCGCCCGTGTCCAGGACGAATATGTTGCCGCCCAGAAAGAAAACGCCCTGCGGCGGAACTCTGTTCCCTCCGGGGGTCTGAGGATAGCCGAGCGTGCCGGCGCTGATTACCGGCGGGTTGGGATTGGACGTGGTTGCAGGCGTAATGCCCGCGATACGCGCCGCCGATTGGCCCCCAGTGAACGGCTGAATGTAAACGAGCAGGCGGCTGGCGCTGTCGGTGACATACAAATTACCGGCGGTATCGAACGCAAACCCGTTCGGCGCCAACATGGCAGTTTTGGTCGCAATGGAAAAGGGATTGGGGGGCGTAGTGGTGGAATAATCCGGCTCTCCCAGAACCATGTTGGCGGGGGGATCGAAAGCCGGATTGCTCCCCAGCGCTGAAGCGGAAAAGCGCAGCAGGCGATTGTTGTTGGCGTCGCCCACCCACAAGTTGCCGCTCGGATCGAAGCCCAGAAAGCTAATCTGCCCCGCTAACGACAAGGTAGTTGCGCTGGCGCTCTGTAAGCCCTGATTCTTGGTTGCTCCCGAGGTATCCTTCTGCCCCAAGACCAGATCGATGGACAGCAATTGCCCGCTCTGCTGAAACGGGGCGGGGTAGCGCAGAACCCGATTGTTCCCGGTATCGGCCACATACAGGTTGCCGTGACTGTCGACCGCTACTCCGGTAGGGGTGTTCAAGCCCGCGCTGAGCCCATTGGCGCTGGGGCCTTGCGGCAAGGTGGTGTATTTGTCGCGTTGGCCGACGATCAAGTCCGCGAAGTCGCCCTTTTGAAATCCCGAGGCGTTCTTCCATGCCAGCACGCGGTTGTTCAGCGCGTCGGCGACATAGAGGATCGGAGGTGTGACGGAGGTGTCCAGCGCCATCTGTTCGGGGTTCCAGAGCTCCCGTCCTTCGACGAGATTGGGCGCGATGGCCGTTATGGCCCCGGTTTGCTGTAGAATAGCCTGTCCGACGATGCGCGAAGGCACGGTATCGAAGACGGTCTGCGCGGTAAGAGAGAGCGTGGCGGCCGCGATAAGCACACTTGAAGCGAAACAATATTTGGGTTGTGTCATTTCCGTAAAACCAGAGTGCCTGCGCGGGAAGGCTCTTTTATAAGTATCACAACCTTTGAGCATTCGCTGTAAGGCGACTCACGTATTTACTATCGGCCCAGACATCGCAGTCGTGCAGGGGCGGGTTTCTAAACATTGGCCGCGGCAGGCGGTCTCAGATTTGCTCGCTCGTTACCGGATGAGGCAGATTGACGCGAGGCTGCTTCGAAGCCGGAAGCGGTGATATTCGAATGATTCAACGCCGCCCCCGTGCTTGCAGTTCGAACCGCCGCCTCCGCATGGGATAGTTGGCGGCGCCGGCAGAATCTTCCGCGCCATATCGCGCCCAATCGCGCATCGCGCGCCCCGTACACTCTCCCATGCCGCCCTCCCCGAGTGGCGCCACGGTCTCGTACGGACCCAACTTGTGGCCGGAACAGAGCGGCATTTTGGGAAATGACCGCTGCGCGGCGCAAAACTGGGGCCACGAAAGACGATCGAGGCGGCGGCGCAGATCGCGAGCGCTTGGCGGCGGCGCACGAGGCCGGCATAGTGCATCGCGACCTGAATCCGGACAAGACGTGCGACGGGCGGCCGAAGATCCTGGATTTCGAGTTCGCAAAGACTCCGGCTACGCGCGCCGCCACCGCCGACTCGACCCGTCGCGATTCAGACCGGGCACGCCCGGCAATGTGAGCCCGGAGCACGTGCGCGGCCTGCCCGTCGGCCGCCCGCGGCGACATTTCAGCTTCCGCGCGATTCTATTACGAACTGCTGCCGGGCAGGCGCCGGTTGAAGGCGAGAGCTCCGTAGGTTAGCTTGAGCGATCACCATTCCGGAGGTGGACCACCGACGGCCGGATTCTCTCCAGACAAGTTGGCATGCGCGCCATCATCTCGAAATTCCAGCCGGACGGAAAGTAGCCGAGGTCGGGGCGCGCCGTAACGATTCCGCCGTTCGACTCACGATTCTAGTATCCTCGCGAGGATGAAAAGAATCTCATACAACGTGAGGCTAAAGGGGATAGTCGCGGGGAATACCCGATTGTCTTGGGATTCCCGAATTGGTACATTTGATAAACACGCTTTAATCCCCATGCGTGAGCATCGGGGTCCGAGGAGCTCGTTGAAAATACTGGGTCTAATTTCGATAGCGCTGGCCACCGCTGGATTGTTGTGCGCCGACGAGGGCAACTTTTCCGATCCGCAGTCGGATGCGATTGTAAACAAATACCTGTCGGCGACTTCGGAGCAGCAGAACGCGATGCGGGGCGCCTCCATGCAGGTCGATATTGACGCCGAATTGCCCAAGCTCCAGAAACACGGGAAGCTGCAAGCGCTTCGGAACATCTCGAAACTGGGAAAGATCACCTATCATGCCCTTGGCTTCAGCGGGGACACCACCATTAAGAACGAAGTGATCGCCCGCTACCTCAGCACCGACGCGCAGGGCGAGCAGGGCCAGGACATATCCATCAATCCGGTCAATTATAAGTTTAAATACAAGGGCTTGCAGGACGAGGCCGGCCAGCGGGTCTACGTTTTTCAGCTTTCGCCGCGCAAGAAACGAGTGGGTTTGTTTAAAGGTGAGCTGTGGCTGGACCCCCAGACCTGCATGCCTGTGCGGGAAGCGGGCCGATTCGTCAAGAGTCCCTCTATCTTTCTGAAAAAGATGGAGTTTGTTCGCACCTACGCGATCCAGGACGGACTTGCAGTGCCGCAGCATATCGAAAGCAAGGTGGAGACCCGATTTTTCGGAACGGTGAACTTCAACATCGATTACAGCAACTTCTCCAAAGACTCCAGCCAGGACGTGGCCGCCACGGCGGGCAGCAGATCCGGTCAATGACGGGAGCCGCCCAACGGCCCCGATTCTCCGCTGTCCAGGCCGTTGGCAGCGCCGCCCGACCCGTGAAAATTACATCCCGCGCTGTCGACGCAGCTTTCCCTGTGCGAATTGTTGTGGTTAACGGTCTTACTACCGTAAGCTCAATAGGGAGTGCATGAGAACTCTATTTTTAAATCCGCCGTCCTTTGAGGGGTTCGACGGGGGAGCAGGGTCGCGTTGGCCCGCATCCCGCGAAATCGAGTCGTATTGGTACCCGGTCTGGCTGTGCTATCCGGCGGGCATGTTGCCGGACAGCAAGATCGTGGACGCGCCGCCTCACAAGATTTCGATTGAGCAATGCGTGGCAATGGCGGCCGATTTCGAGCTGCTGGTCCTGTTCACGTCCACCCCGGGATTCGACGTGGACGTCAAAATCGCGGAGATGATGAAGGACGTCAATCCGCGCATGCGGGTGGCCTTCGTCGGGCCGCCCGTCACGATCGAGCCGGAAAGGAGCCTGCAGGCTTCTCGCGCTATTGACTTCGTGGTCCGCCGCGAGTTCGATTTTCAGATCGCGAATTATGCCAAAGGCGCGCCGCTCGCGGAGCTTCCCGGAGTCAGCTACTGGAAGGACGGGGCCATCGTCCATAACCCCGAAGGCGGCGTCATCGAAGATCTCGATTCGTTGCCGTGGGTGACGAAAGTCTATAAGCGCGATCTCGACTTCCGCCGCTATAACGTCCCGTTTCTGCTGAATCCATTTATTTCTTTCTACACCACGCGGGGCTGCCCCGCGATGTGTACGTTTTGCCTGTGGCCGCAGACGCATTCCGGCCACCGCTGGCGGTTGCGCTCGACCGAAGACGTCGCCAACGAATGCCGCTACGTGCTGGAGAATTTTCCGGGCCTGAAAGAGATCTTTTTCGACGACGACACGTTCAATTACAAGAAGGACCGCACCATCGAGCTGTGCGCCAAACTCAAGAAACTGAATTTCACCTGGAGCTGCACCTCGCGCGTCACCACCGACGGCGATACCCTGCGCGCGATGAAAGACGCCGGCTGCCGCCTGATGATCGTGGGCTATGAATCGGGCGATCCGCAGATCCTGAAAAATATCAAGAAGGGCGCGACCATCGACATGGCGCGCCGATTCACAACCGAGGCGCATAAGATCGGCCTCACGATCCACGGCGACTTCATCGTCGGGCTGCCCGGGGAGACGCGGGAGACCCTGCGCAAGAGCATCGATTTCGCCAAAAGCCTGGACGTCGAAACGATTCAGGTGTCGCTCGGCCACGCCTACCCGGGAACGGAGTTTTACGATTACGCGCAGAAGAGCGGGCTGGTCAGCATCGACGCCATGCACGACGGCGCGGGCCATCAAATGCCGAACGTCGTCTATCCGCACTTGGACAAGGGCGAGCTGGTCGATTGGGTGGAGCGATTTTACGGCGAATACTACTTCCGTCCCAAGGCCGCCTGGCGGGTGGTAAAGAAGGCCTTCCAGAACAACGATCTGCCGCGCCTCTATAAGGAAGCGCGGGAATACATGTCGCTGCGGAACAAGCGCAAGCAGTTTGTCAGGGGCCATCGGGAAGCGAAGCTGGCGGCGGCCGAAACTGCGCAGCGTTCCGCTTCAGCCGGGGATTGACGCGCTTGGGCCGGCTGCAATTTAAGACTCGCGTCTTCACGGCCATTGTGATCCTGGCGAACGTGTTCGGGAACGCCGCGCTCACATTCGGGATGAAGCGGGTCGGCGATCCAGGTTTTTCTCCGCTGCTGTATCTCAAGGCTATTTTCAATCCCTGGGTCATGATGGGCATCATGCTCCTGATCCTGTGGATGTTCTCGCGCATGGCGCTGCTGAGCTGGGCGGACCTCAGCTATGTTTTGCCCGTGACCTCGGCCGGCTACATCATACAGGCTGTGATCGGGAAGTATCTCTTCGGCGAGCAGATCTCGCCGGCTCGCTGGGCCGGAGCCGTCCTGATCGTGGGCGGCGTGGCGTTGGTGGGAATGACCAGCCCGCGTACGGCGCGCCCCGAGAATGCTGCGCTCGAATCCGAATCCGCATTCCGGAGCGCGGCCTGATGCGCTGGATCCTGATCGGCGCGATTGTCGGAAGCACCGTGGGCGCCGACATTCTGCAGACGATTGAGATGAAGCGCCACGGCGAGGTTTCCGACTTCCGGCCCGGCAAGCTTGGGCGCATGTTTCGAATGCTGTGGCGACGGCCGTACCTGGCGGCGACCGTCCTGCTGATGGCGCTCTCCTTTTTCGCCTTCATGAAGCTGCTGACCGTCGCGGATCTGAGCTTCGCCGTTCCCGCCACCGCGGGCAGCTTCGTGATCGAAACAATTCTCGCGCGGCTGCTTCTGAAGGAAGCGGTCACCTTAAAGCGCTGGGCCGGCGCGGGCTTGATCGCTTGCGGCGTGGCGCTGCTCGCCGTCACCTAAACGCCCCCGTGACTTGGCTGCTGCGCGCCATCTGCGGCATCGCGGGCGCCTATCAGGCTGTCGCGATCGCGGCGTGTCTGTGGCATTTGCGGCGCAAGGAAACGGGACACACGACTCCGCCGCCGGGAATTTCGGTGCTGAAACCAATCCGCGGCGCGGCGCCCGGCCTGGACGTCGCGATCCGCTCTCATCTGGAGCAGGAGTATCCGGAATTCGAGCTGCTTCTCGGCGTGCGTGAGAATGAAGACCTGGACCTCGCTCCCGCCGATCCGCGTGTTCGCGTCGTCGTGTGCAGAACCTTGGCGCCAAATCGCAAAGCCGGAACGCTGATCGATCTGGCCCGCGCGGCGCGCTATCCCGTTGTGATCGTCAACGACGCCGACATCCAGGTTCCTCGCGGCTATCTCCGCGAGATCGCGGCAGAGCTGGCCGACCCCAACGCCGGTCTGGTGACGTGCCTCTACCGCGCGCACTCGACCAGCGTGGGCGGGGCGGTTCGAGGCGCTCGGGATCGCGACCGGCTTTGCCCCCAGCGCTCTGGTCGCGCCCTTCGCGGGCGTTTCGGAATTTGGACTGGGCGCCACGCTCGCATTTCGCCGCGCCGATCTCGATCGCATCGGCGGCTTCGCGGCCGTCGCCGATTACCTCGCCGACGATTATCAACTGGCCTGCAAACTTCACGCCCTGGGGCGGCGTAATGTGATGGCGAAGGCGGTAGTCGTCACCAGCCTGGGGGCGCCTTCGTGGTCCGCCGTGTGGCGGCATCAAGTGCGCTGGTCGCGGACGGTGCGCCTGTCGCGACGCGCGGGTTATGTGGGGCTGCCGGTAACGTTCGCGGCTCTTTGGGCGGGACTTGCGGCGCTGTGCGGGCTGCCGCGCGTCGCGCTCGCTCTGTTGGCGATTCGTATGACGATGGCGCTGACGGCGGGCTACGGCGTTCTGCGTTCGCCGGACGTCTTGCGGCTCAGTTTCCTTGTGCCGTTTTGCGATCTCTACGCGGCCGCCGTCTGGGCCGCGGCGCTTTTTGGCGACACGGTCGAGTGGGGCGGCGAGGTCTTGAAGCTCGACGCGCGGGGGCGCATCGTGGGCTCTATTACGGACTAACCGCGAACCTTTGGACCGCGCGTGGACGCCAGATTACATTCGATAGAAATCTTACTTCGTCAATGCAGAAAAATGCAGCCGTACAGCTCCAGGAAGAGCGCTTTCGTTGTAGAATACCATCCAGGAAATCCCAGTTAGCAGTTGCATTTCGCGGCGGGTCGTATCTCAAGACGCCGATTCAGACAGAAGAAGTTCCGCGTAAGCAACGGGCGGGATTCGGAGGAGAAAAAATGACACGCTTATCGTCGATCCCATCGTCCGCTTGCACGTTGGTTGCACTGCTCGCGGCGGTAACACCCATACAGGCTGGGCTGATTCTCACCTCGGCTGGAATCAGCGACGGTTTCACGCTCAGCACGTTCGTCAACGGATACAGCGCCCAGTATGGTCCACTTGCGCAGGGGATAGCCCCGAACGGCAACGTGATCACGGGCAGCTTGCTGAACACCAGCGGCGCCAGCGGGCCGACAATAATGGTGTTCAAGGACGTAGATGGCCAGACATTGGCCGCCGCCGTGGCTTCGAACCCGTACACATGCACGACCGGCAACTGCAATTTCGCCATGACGACCGCCGGCGGCCAGGTCTACGGCGCTCAGGCTCAAGGCGGCGTCTACGAGCAATTCGCCGCCAACGGCACGTTCACACCGATTCCCAACCTGCAGGCCGCAGGCCTTCTCGACGACCTCGGTATGTGGGGCGACCCGGTCAACGGACATATCATCACCACCAGCAATCAGGGGTTGGTCGACATCAATCCGGTGGCGGGCACGTTCCGGGTGATCGTTCCCGGGCTCGTCGGAGATGGCGTATCGGTCTCTCCTGACGGCACTGTGGTCTATGTGGAGGTTGGAGGCGCGGTTCAGTCCTACAACATTGCCACCGGGGCGTTGCTCAAGACTTACTCCACGGGCCATAGCCCGGACGGCACGGGCGTCATCAGCGGCGGCGCATTCAATGGCGACGTTGTTGTTAACGATAACGACGGAACGGTCGGCCTTCTGGATCCCACGACAAGCTCTTTCGTAATCATCGCTAACGGCGGAACGCGGGGTGACTTCGTTTCGGCGGACACCAGCAACGGCACTTTGTTCCTTTCGCAGAACGAGGAAGTTGCCCGGCTGTCCTGTGGCCCGAATTGCTCCTTTTCCGGCGGACCTCCGCCAACTCCCGAGCCGGCGACCTTCGGTCTGGCCGGCACGGCGCTCGCCTGCCTGATGTTGATCGGCCGGCGCAAGATGAGTCGCCGCGATTTGAATCGGTAGCGGCCCGCAACGGACGGCAGCCGGGAGCGCAGGCCCCGCGGCAAGACCGCGGCGCTCCCGGTCGGCTTCCGCCGATTCTCCCGATCTCCGTGTAGCCGCCGTTCGGCGCGCGTCGGACCGGCATCTTTGACGCGAAGCAGGTTTCAATCGGATACCATGGCGGAATGGAATGCGAACATAGGCTGGCCGCAACTACCGCCGAAGGCTTAGGCCGGCTCCGCCGCATGCCCGCCGTGGTTTGAAATCACTTCGACGCCAGCGCACATCGGATGCCCCGCGCTAGGCGAAGCAAAAAGAAACGAGAGAAATCGTGAATCGGTCTCCTTTGGCTATTCTGCGCCCTGCCATTGCTGGCCGCGGGCCCGGCGCGTTTCGCCGAACACACGATCGCGACGGGGCTGACCGGCGGGTATCAGGTCGTGATCGCGGATCTCAATCACGATGGAAAGCCGGACATCATCGCTCTTGCAAGCGGCATGGATCAGTTGGTCTGGTTCGAGAACCCTACCTGGGAACGACACGTCATCGCGGGCGGTTTCAAGCACATGATCAACTGCACAACGATCGACGTCGATCACGATGGCGTTCCGCGGATTGTCCTCGCCAGCGGCTTCTCCAACCAGGCGCGGAACAGCGCCGGAATCGTCTCCGTCCTCCGGCATAACGGGGATCCGCGCGAACCCTGGAGCGTAACCGAAATCGACCGGCTCAGCGCCTCTCACCGGCTCAGAACCGCCGACATCGACGGCAGTGGACATCCCGTCGTGATCAACGCGCCTCTCACCGGCGCGCAAGCCCAGCGCCCCGGATTATCGCGGCAATACGCCGCTGGTGTTCTATCGCCCTGACGGGTGGAAGCGCGAGACCATCCGGCCGGAGAACACGGGTCTCGTGCACGGGCTGTTCGTGATCGATTGGGACGGCGATGGGCGCGATGAGATCCTGACTGCCGGCTTCGAAGGAATTCATCTGTTCAAAATGTCGCGCGACGGGAGGTGGACGCGGCGGGAGATCGCCAGGGGCAACCCGGCGCCTTGGCCGAAGTCGGGCACAAGCGACATCGCCGTCGGCCAGCTTCGCCATGAGCGCTTCCTCGCGGCCATCGAGCCCTGGCATGGCAACCAGGTTTCGGTTTACCGTTTGCGCCGAAAACAATGGGAGCGCAAAGTGATCGATGCGACGCTTGTCGACGGCCACACCATCCAGACCGCGGATTTCAACGGCGACGGCAACGACGAAATCCTGGCCGGCTTTCGAGGAAAAGGGCACAGCGTTTATATCTATTACAGCGAAGGCGGCGGCAACTGGACACGGCGAACGCTCGATGACGGCGGTATCTCGGCGGCGGCGTGCGCCGTGGCCGATCTCAATGCCGACGGACGGCCTGACGTGGTCTGCATCGGCGCAGCGACCGCGAATCTGAAATGGTACGAAAACCTCGGCTCGGTGAAACGCTGACGTCGTTCTCCTAACACCCCGGCGGCGGGGAGTCCGGGATCGGCGTGAGCCGGCAATGCCCGGCCGCAACCTACCTCGGATAACGGTTAATTTCGGGCCGCGAGCCGGTCCATCACACGCAGCATGCGCGAGGCGGCGTTGACGTCGCAGCCGAAGCGCAGGTCGTTATAGGCGTCCGTGAAATCCTGGACCTGCGAGGAAAGCGCCGCTTCGGGAATGACCCGCGCAAACTCGACCGGGGTCAGCCACGCGGGTTTTTCGATGCCGCGGTTTTTCAGCAATTTCAACATGCGCGCGTATAACAATGTGGCGTCGGTGGGACGCGCCTTGCCGCGGCTCACTTCGACGACGCGCCGGCGCGCCTCGAACCATTTCTTGAGGTCGCGTCCGGAACGCCAGACGACGACCACCGCTACGAGCATGAATATCGCGAACGCTCCATACTTTGCCAGCGCCGGGGCCCAATCGGACAATTTGAACGCGGCTGTTTCGACCCAGTTCAGGCGCATGCGCTCGCCCGACTCGCCGACCTTGCTGGCCAGTTGAAACTGCCGGTCCGTGTTGTAGTTGAGAACCCAGTCTTGCCAGAAAGTGTCGGCCGCGTCGAGGTAGAATCCGATGCGCGCCCAGAGAGACGCGGCGCCGGGGTTGGGATCGGGCGGCGTCGGGTCGAAGCTGGTCCATCCGAACGGCGGAATGTACGCCTCCACCCAGCTATGGGCGTCGGAGGCGCGGATGATTTGCCAGCCGCTCACCGGATTGTACACGCCGGGGCCGAACCCGGTGGCCACGCGCGACGGAATTCCAATCGTTCGCAGCATCACGGCCATCGCGGATGCGAAGTATTCGCAATGTCCTTTCCGCCGCACGAAAAGGAAATCGGCGAGGGGGTCGCGCGGCTCCGCCGCGGGCAGATCGAGCGTATAGCCGTACTTGGTCCGCAGATACGTCTCGATGGCGCGCGCCTGGCGCAACTCGCCCGTTTGGGATGAAGCGATGGAGCGCGCCAAGGCCGCGATACGAGGGTCGATGCGGGGCACTTGAAGGTATGCGGCGCGGTTATCGAACGAAAGGAACGAGTCGGGATCGGCTTCGTTTGCGCCATCCGCGGTCACGACGGTGCTGTATCCTTCGTAGACCACCGTGCCGGGTTGGCGATAAAAGAACCGGTAACTGCCGCCGGGCGAGCGCACCAAAAAGGGCGCGTCGATGCGCAGGAACTCGGGACGGCCCGCGAAAAAGAGAACGTTCGAAGCGATGTCCTTGAGGTGGACCGAGTAGGAGATGTGCCTGGCAAAACGGCTGCGGCGGCGGTTGTCGACGAGACGATACTCGCCCGGCCGGTCCGGAGCTACTCTCTCATCGAACCCCGCCCGATCGGGTGGGTTGAACCAGCGCCGGCCATCGAACTCGCTGAGCGAGGCGCCGCGCCATTTCAGCATCAGGCCGCGATCGCGCGGCTCGTCCATGCGGACATGCATTACGGGGGCGTCGTTTCTCTGGATCTCCCCCATCTCGCCGAGCGTCACGGAGTCGGCGAATCCGGAGACGTGATAGCGCGTCGAAAGGTGCTGGAACGCGGCGCGGGCCGTTCTCGGAAGCACGAAGAACAGCGCGCCGGTGAACATTAGGATGCTGCCCGAAACCAGAACGCTGGAGGCGGCCAGCCGCGCGCCCAGGCCGCGCCCCGGAGAGCCGCGCATCACAATTTTGCGCGCAAGACTCGCCTGCCGAATCTCCGAACTCGTAAAGGTCGCGACTCCAAGCACCAGGAAAAGCGCCAGGAACACGAAGAAATTCAGGCTCGAAGAGAGAATGCTGGCCGCGATCAGCTCCATGAACGCGATCAGCTTGAGCAGAAAATAATCGCGGCTCGTGCTGGCGGTCAGGACCTTGACGATGGCCAGGAAGAAAATGAGATGGACGGTCGCGGGGATCAGCGAGCCGGAAATCCACTCGTAGTCGACGCCGTAAACCGCCATGTAGGCGAGCGTCGCGAGATTGATCGCGCGGGCCGGGATTTCATAATGCAGGATTCCGCAGGAGTAGAGCGCGCGTACAAACAGCGCGGCGGCCATTGTTATGGCCGTGGGAGCGTCCAAATAGCCGCTGCCCGCAACCGCGAGGTAACCGCTGGCCACCAGCCCGAGCACCGCGAACTGAAAGAAGCGGTCCACGGGCGATGCCGCGCCGGCGATCGAGCGGACCATACCTCGATTATACCGGGGGGCCGCCGATCCCAGCCTGCCGCCGACACTGCTATGCTCGAACCATCATGGTCTCAACCCTACTCTGGAGCAGCTAGCGCCAGCTAGCGCGCCATTACATAGCCGATGGAGGCAAGTAACTTGCCATATCGCAAAGAGCGATTCCGCCTCCGACTGTTCGGGCTGTCGGGAGAAATGCGAGCCCAGATCCGAGCTGCGATGCCGCAAGCTGGGTTCAAATCACCGATATCCAGTACACCTACAGGTACCGACATTCTCTTGTTTGATCTGCACGAAGAGACGGATCTGACTGCCCTCTATGCGGCGCTTAATAACCTTCAACTTGGAATGGAGCAATTCGAGGTTGTCGCGTCCGTCATCACGACGAGCGATAATGGCGGGATTGACCTGCCCGGGTATGTTTTGGACTTAATCAGGCGTACGCGCTGCGGTGTTGGCTTTTCATTTGTCAGCATAGGTCCTGATGAGGCTGAAGAGGACCAAGAGACGCAACTAATTCTTCCGCAATAACGACTGCTGTCTTTGAAACCGGCCGAGTTAGGAAACGCGCTTGGCGAGATGGCTTCGCCTGCGGCTGTCGAGGAGGCGAGCGTCGCGAGATTAGTCGCGCGCGGGGATTTCGTAATGGAGGGCCCGGCCAGGATGCTATGCTCGAACCATCATGGTCCGAACGGTATTCTGTTCGCTTTCGCTCGCGTTTCTTTCGGTTGGAGCCGGGGCCGCGCCCGCCAACCCGGCCCACATCGCGCAATCCGACGCGCGCTTGAAGAAGTCGTTCCGAAAGCCGTCCCAGAATGGATGGGTCTACGTTCATCTGGAAGGATCGCCCGCCGATATCGGGTTCCAGCACGGCTACCTGCTGGCGCCGGAAATCGAGGATACGTACAAGGTAATCGAGCTTGGCCTGACGCACGACTCAAAGAAGGACTGGGCCTTCTTCCGCAAAACCGCCGAAAACGTCCTGTGGCCGCACGTCGAGCCGCAGTACCAGGAGGAGCTGCGCGGAATCGTCGCGGGAGTCGCGGCCAAGGGCGTCAAACTCGACCTCTGGGACATCGTCGCGCTGAACGCCTGGCTGGAGCTGTCGCCGTATTACACCAATTGGTACGACAAACATCAGGGCGCCGCCGCGGCGCTTCTGCCCGCCCCGGAGCATTGCAGCGCCTTCGTCGCCACGGGCAGCTACACGAAAGACGGCAAGCCCGTCATCGCGCACAATAATTGGACCGAATACAAGGAAGGCTCGCGCTGGAATATTATCTTTGACATTGCGCCCTCCTCGGGACACCACATCATTATGGACGGCATGGCCGGGCTGATCCACAGTGGCGACGATTTCGGGATCAACGATGCCGGTATCGCCATCACCGAAACGACCATCGGATTCTTTAACGGGTTCGATCCGGACGGGGTCCCGGAATTCGTGCGGGCGCGCAAGGCCATGCAGTACGCGGCGTCCATCGACGAGTTCGCCGGGATCATGAAAGAGGGCAACAACGGCGGGTACGCGAATACCTGGCTGGTGGTGGACAACAAGAACGGCGAAATCGGAAAACTGGAGCTCGGCCTGAAGAACGTTACGCTCGACAAGACCATGGACGGCTATTTTGTGGGCTCGAACTTTCCCGAAAATCCGAAGCTGATCGCGGAAGAGACCACCGATTATTCGCCCACGGACTTCGGCTCCAGCGCCAATGCCCGGCATGTCCGCTGGAAGGAACTGATGGCGGAATACAAGGGCAAGATCGATTTGGACGCCGCGCACCGCTTTCTGGCCGACCATTACGATACCTACGACAACCGCATCGAGCCGGACGAGCGCACTCTGTGCGGGCACATCGAACTGTCGGAGCGCGGATCGAAGCCGTGGCAGCCGAAATACGGCGCCTGCGGAACGGCGCAGAACAAGGCGGCCGATTCGAAAATGATCGCGGCCATGTCCTTCAGCGCCGCGATGGGACATGCCTGCGGTCTGAATTTCAAAGCCGCGGAGCACTTGAAGAAGCATCCGGAATTCAAGTATGAGCAGAGCGTGCTGCGGGATTTGAACTCCGGCGCCTGGACCACGTTTCGCGCGGCGGATTAGGCGCGCATGGGGCGTGTAATCCGTTTCACGACCTTGAAGAAGAGCGCGACAAGAACTCCGCTCTCAAATGTTGGCTAAGCCGGCCGCCGGAAGAGCGCCTTGCCGAGGTTGAGCGCCCGCGCCGCGAGTACATCGCGCTCCGTCCCGAACTCCATGGACTTCCACAAAGACTTTGCGGACCTCTGCGCTTTTTTAAGCTCGAGGAACGTTGAGTACAATGGAACGCCTCGCCTTCTTGGAAAATCGTCCTCGGTGCAACATGTAAGGAAGTGAAGCTGAATCCATGATGCGGATCGAGATCGCTAAACAGCCTGACGGCGCCGGTGTCCTCCGATGTACTCGTCAAGACGGTTCCGTCACGTGGCAGAAACAGACCAGACACGCCCTGCATTTCGCCCTGCACGATCTGACGCACTACGCGGTCGAGACGATTCTTGGTTACCGGCGCGGCTTTTTCGGCTTGATTGCCGAAGGCTGGGACGTGGACGACACCAGCGGCAAGAGCGCGCGAGGCATCCTTCCCGCGGAGGCAATTGAGGTAGAACAGATCGTTGGCCTGTTCGATTCCGAACGGGCTTCCCGTAGCCTGTGGAGCGCCGAAGAGCTCAGCGCTTTGGCTCCGCGCGCACTCACGGATGCCGAGGTTGAAAGGGTCCGCGCCCTACGCGCCGGACTTTTCCGTCAATGGTCCGCGATTGCGCCAGGACAAAGACTGGAGCTGACATTTGAGATTAAGATCTGAAGGCTATGCTCAACTCATACGGGCGGCGCTGTGCCGGAATCTCGAGAGGGTGAATTCAGTCGAGGGGAACGGGCTACTTCCACTTCCCGGTTTCGAGATCCAGGCTGAAATGCTCGCCCAGATAGACCCGGCGCACCTCGATATCGGCGCCGAGCTCCTCCGGCGTTCCGGAGCGGAATATCTTGCCGTTATTGATGATATACGCCCGGTCGGTGACCGCCAGCGTTTCCCGCACGTTATGATCGGTGACCAGAAGCCCGATGCCCTGGTTTCTCAGGTCGAAAATGATCTTCTGCAATTCCAGCACCTGGATCGGATCGATGCCGGTGAACGGCTCGTCCAGCAGAAGAAAATGCGGTTCAATCACCAGCGCCCGCGCGATCTCGACCCTCCGCCGCTCGCCCCCTGAGAGCGCGTATCCTTTGTTGTGCCGCACCGTCTCCAGGCCGAGCTGCGCGATCAACTCGTCCAGGCGCTTGCGACGGGCGGCGCGGCTCATTCGCAGCGTCTGCAGAATGGCCATCAGGTTATCCTCGACCGTGAGCTTGCGGAACACCGAAGGCTCTTGCGGCAGATAACTGATGCCGCGCTGCGCCCGGCGGTACATGGGCATGCGGGTGATGTCTTCCGAGCCGCTGCCGTTGCGGATCGAAACGTTACCCGAGTCCGGGCCGATCAGCCCGACAATCATGTAAAACGACGTTGTCTTGCCCGCGCCGTTCGGCCCCAGCAGACCCACCACCTCGCCCTGCTCGACCGCCAGCGAAACGTCGTCGACAACCTTGCGGCCGCGATACGCCTTGCAAATTTCCGTGGTCAGCAGAGTGCGCATGAAAAGCGGCTAATCGTGCTTGCGGCGGAGGTGGCTTTGCGCCGGCTGGCCCGCCGCGCCGTTGACCACCAGCTTATCGTCATCGGAATACCAAATCAATTGCTTGCCCTGCGTCGTCCCTCGCTTGGTGTCCACGAATTTCGGCTGCCCGCCTTCCAGGATCACTTTGTTGCGGTCCACATAATATTCCACGTGCTGCGACGTTCCCGTGCGGGTGCGATCGGCGGCCGCCTCCACGATCTGTACGTCGCCGTCGGCAAAAGCATGGTCGAGCGACGAATCGTTATTGTCGTCGCGCAGAAAGGCCTTCAGTTGCTTCGACGTCACCTTTGTGGCCCCGCGATCGAGCTGCACGCCGCCCTTGTAAAGAGCGATCTTATCGTCGTCCGTATACACCAGATCGGGCGCATGGACAATGGAAAAGACCGGTCCGGAATCGCTCCGCGCCTTTTCCTCGCCGCCCGCTCCCGTGTCCTTTTTATCCATCAATTGACTCACCACGTTGCCGTGCGCCGCCACAACGTCGTTGTCGCGATCGATCTCCACAATGTCCGCCGTCAGCCGGTTTGCTCCCTGCCACAACACCACCTTTCCTTCGTAGCGGATCTTGGCGTTCTTGTCGGTGGACGACATTTTATTGGCGAGCCCATGCAGAGGCTCGTCCTGGCTGAGCAGCCCTGGCGACGACTGGTCCTTGTTTTTGTCCGGCAGACGCGTCGATCGCACATTTCCCACCGCCACGAAATCGCCGCTCTTCTGGTCCATCGCAATGTGATCGGCGTCGGCCGATCCGGTGGCGTCCCAGATACTCGCGCCGCCGGTCAGATCGATCAGGTTTCTCGGCTGGTCCAGCACGGCGCGATCGGCCTTGGCGCGCCGGTCGCCTTCCTCATATCGAAAATCGCCCCACTGTTCCAGTTTGTCGATCTGCGAGCTGTGCGGCTGGAAATGGGCCACCATATCCTTGCTCCAGGTCAGCGCGGGCGGCGGGTTCTCTTTGGCGTTCGCCGCTTTCGGCTTCTCCGTCCGCGTCGAAACGTTGACGGACTTGAATGTCTGAATCTGGTTGTCCGCGCCATAGGTGATCCAGATGCGGTCGCCATTCATCCAGCGGTGCGGCTGGCCCGGCTGCGAGGGCACGAATTCCAGGCTCCCGGCGGCCGCCGTCTCGACATTGTCGATTTCCTGGCCGCCGGGCCGCATCTTCGTCGAGATGACGTCGCTCTTGAGAATTCTGGTTTCCGGCGCATCGCCCGTTTTCGAAACGGGCTTCGATTCCGCGACGCTATGACCCGTGGCGAGCGCCGTCTTCAGCACGCTTTCCTTGTCCGACGTATCGAAGTCCATGTCGATGCGATCGGTGGTCAGCGTGGTCTGCCCCGTATCGGCGGTCGACACCAGCCGCGCGTTCTGCGTCCCGGTGATCTTCTGTACCTGGTTGTCGTTGTCGAACTCGCAGCGTGAGATTGTCGGCCGCATACTCGAGCTTGCGCTTCTCCTGCTGGTCCGTGCCCTTGGCGTTGGTGGTCTCGACAAGCTGCAGGTGCCCTTTGTTGATCGATGACCGTCGCGGGGCCCGCGTTCATCGTCATGGTGTCGCGCGTCATGCGCGACCACGGCGTCAAAAACACCTTGCCGTCGCGTTCCTTATAGACCAGATCGCCGCTCTCGATCTTCATCGGCTTGGCCGGGGTCCTCGCCGCGCCAGTACACCTCGACCGCGCGACTTCATGTGCAGCTCGCGCGTATTGGGATCGTATTCGGCGCCCACGCATTTCCCGTCCCCGCGGTCGAAGGCGAAGCTGGCCGGCCGGTCGGTGTTGGCTCTTCCCGTCTTGCTGTCGAAATGCACGCCCGAGGTGTTGATGCTCATCAGCCGGCCGCTGGGCGGCTCGTTTTCAGGCTTATCGGCCGGCACGTCCATGGTGATCTCGACCTCGCCGTCGGAATACAGCTCGTTGCCTTTCTCGTTGAACTCGGCGCTGGCGCTCTTGACCTGATCGTACTTCTTGCCGTCCTTGTTGAAGATGTGCAGCTCGACGCCGGTGAGCTGCATTTTGTCGTCGATCTCCCGAAGTCTCTTGGCCTTGATGAAGACGATTTCGCGGCCGTCCTGGGTCTTTGTATAGCTCCATTCCTGCGCCGCGCCTTGAACGTCGTTGGGAAGGCGCGCGGGCCGCGCCGGGGCGGCGGGCGCAAGTTTCCGTACTCGCGCGGTAGTAGGTCGAGCCGACGCCCCACAGAATGAACAACATAGCGATTACGGTGAGAGGCGCAAAACGGCGCATTGGAACGGCTCTTCCAGAATAGCGGTTATTTTTCCGTCGACTGTCCAACGTCTGTATACGTCCTGCACAACCCGTTCTGCAATCATTAATTTACAAAAAAATATTGTCACTCCTCGCCCAAGTCTGCTAATATTCTGAACGGAGCTTAAGCATAAGCTCCGAAACCCGAAATCTGAAGAAAGTTTGAAAGGGAGGTTATTCCGTAATGAATATTCGACCGCTCTACGACCGCATCGTGGTGCGACGGCTCGAGGACAAGGAAAACATGCAGGGTGGCCTGTATATTCCGGACTCGGCCAAAGAGAAGCCCCAGGAGGGCGAGATTGTTGCAGTCGGCAAGGGCAAGCGTCTCGAAGACGGCAAAGTGATTGCGCTCGACGTCAAGCCCGGCGACCGCATCCTGTTTGGGAAATACTCCGGCAACGAGATCAAGATCGACGGAGAAGAGTTGCTCATCATGCGCGAGGACGAGGTTCTCGGCATTCTGGAAGGAACCGCCAAAAAGGCGAGCAAAGTAGCGTAAGAGGAGAGATCATTCATGGCAGCAAAACAGATTGTTTATAGCGAGAATTCCCGCCAGGCGATTCTGCGCGGCGTCAACCAGTTGGCCGACGCCGTGAAGGTGACGCTGGGCCCCAAGGGCCGCAACGTCGTACTCGAGAAGAAGTTCGGCGGCCCGACGATTACCAAGGACGGCGTTACGGTCGCCAAAGAGATCGAGCTGAAGGACCCGCTCGAGAACATGGGCGCGCAGATGGTGCGCGAGGTCGCTTCGAAGACCTCCGACACGGCCGGCGACGGCACCACCACCGCGACCATTCTGGCGCAGGCCATCTTCCGCGAAGGCGTGAAGAGCGTGGCGGCCGGGGCGAATCCCATGGCGCTGAAGCGCGGCATCGAGAAGGCGGTCGAAACCGTGGTCGAGGAAGTGAAGAAGTTCTCCAAGCCCGTCAACGATAACGACACCATCGCGCAGGTCGGCACGATTTCGGCCAACGGCGACAGCACCATCGGCAACATCATCGCCGAAGCGATGAAGAAGGTCGGCAAAGACGGCGTCATCACCGTCGAAGAATCGAAGACCATGGTCACGGAGCTGCAGACCGTCGAAGGCATGCAGTTCGACCGCGGCTATCTCTCGCCCTACTTCATCAGCGATCCGGATCGCATGGAGTGCGTGCTCGAAGATCCGTACATCCTGATCCACGAGAAGAAGATCAGCAACATGAAGGACCTGCTGCCGGTGCTGGAGCAGATCGCGCGCTCCGGCAAGCCGCTGCTGGTGATCGCGGAAGAAGTGGAAGGCGAAGCGCTCGCGACGCTGGTCGTGAACAAGCTGCGCGGCACCCTGAATGCTTGCGCCGTGAAGGCTCCCGGCTTCGGCGACCGCCGCAAGGCCATGCTGGAGGACATTTCGATCCTCACGGGCGGCAAGGCCATCATGGAAGAGACCGGCATTAAGCTCGAAGGCGTGCGCCTGGAGGACCTCGGCCGCGCCAAGCGCGTCGTCGTGGACAAGGACAACACCACCATCATCGAGGGCGCCGGCAAGGACACTTCGATCCAGGGCCGCATCAAACAGCTCCGCGCCCAGATCGAAGAGACCACCAGCGATTACGACCGCGAGAAGCTGCAGGAGCGGCTGGCGAAGCTGGCCGGCGGCGTTGCGGTGATCAAGGTCGGGGCCGCGACCGAGACCGAGATGAAGGAGAAGAAGGCTCGCGTCGAGGATGCTCTGCACGCCACGCGCGCCGCGGTCGAGGAAGGCATCGTTCCGGGCGGCGGCGTGGCGCTGCTGCGCGCCGCGAAAGCGCTGGAGCACCTGAAGGGCGAGGGCGACGAGCAGATCGGCATCCAGATCATCCGCCGCGCCTGCGAGGAGCCGGTCCGCCAGATCGTGGCCAATGCCGGCCACGAAGGCGCGATCATGATCGACAAGATCCGCGCGAACGCGGATTCCAACTACGGCTTCAACGCCGCAACCATGGAGTATGGCGACCTGGTGAAGGCCGGCGTCATCGACCCGACCAAGGTGACCCGCTCGGCGCTGCAGAACGCGTCCTCGATCGCGGCCCTCATGCTGACGACCGAAGCGATGATCTGCGAGATCCCCGAGAAGAAGCCGGCTGGCGGCGGCCCCGGCGGTCCCGGCGGCCACGGTCCGGACATGGACTACTAAGCGCTCCGTAAAGCAACGGATCGTTTTTCGAACCCGGCTCCGCAAGGGCCGGGTTTTTTTATGTCCCGCCATCGTCCGAGGCGGCCTTTCCCCATTCGGCTTGCGGCCAAAACGCCGATCACAACAATCTTATCCTTCTATTTCAATAACTTACGAGCATTCGCTTGGGCCCGCTATGCTATAGTTGAATTTGGGAAGGTTGATAGTACCCGCCCCAACCCTTAAAGTGAGGGAGGAACTTGGTTGGCCAACCAAAATTCACTACCGAAAAACCGGCCGGCGTGGCCCCCACAAACATGGGGAGTGCAATAAGAATCGCTGTGAACCGGTGGAGCTGCTCCTGGCGGTCATCATATGACCGGACCGCTGACAACGAAGCTTGGACATTCAGGAGAGAAGTCTGCGGGAATGGGCATTGAGCCTGTACCCCGTCTAGCGCTTCTGGAAGATACTGCCGGCCGAAGTCGGTAAGTCTTCATCCAATGCGGACAATCGGGCGCCTCGGCCGGTCTCGTACGTGGGATCGGCCGGGGGTCAAGCTGTTCTAAGTTTTTTCTGAAAATGCGCAGGGCCGTAGTGTGCCCGCGCGCGCCAAATCCGAACCTCACACTGGCGGGTGAAAAATACGAACGTTTGTTCGGCACACTGCCGCGATCACTGCTCCAACGGCTTGGGCCGCTGCGGCGGGGCGGGTGGGACGGGTGGAGCCGGAGCGTTCTCCGCGTCCGCGTCGCTCTCCCCGGCCTTCCGCACCGTGATCTTACCGTGTCCGGTGGTCAGGTGCAGCGTCGGGCCGCTGCCCTGCGTCCCCGTAATCGTAGCGCCGCGGTGTTCCTCTTCGACCTTCATCGCGCCGCCGAAATCGTTCTCCGCCTCGCCGTGGTCCGTTGTCATCGTTAAATCGAACTTCGATGCCGGCGCCAGCGCCAGCTCAATATCCCCCGAATGAGTCCGCACGTCCATCCTCGGGACCGCCGCTCCCGGACG
This sequence comes from Bryobacterales bacterium, assembly GCA_963795935.1. Taxonomy (GTDB): domain Bacteria; phylum Acidobacteriota; class Terriglobia; order Bryobacterales; family Bryobacteraceae; genus JAICMB01. Next base: position 422,700 of record CAWCJO010000003.1, read on the forward strand.
CAACTCGATATTGCCGGTCCTCGAAAGCGTCAAATCGAGGGATTGCGTGAAGTCGCTCAATTCCACGTCGGCCGAATGCGCGCTCACCCGCAGCGGCCCCACAATATTGGAGCCGGTGAGCTGGCCCGGCTCGAAGCGCACCTGCCCCGGCAGTCTCTCCAGGTTCAATTGCAGCAGAGAGCCTTCATACCGCAGGGGCTTGGCGAGATTTCGCAACTGCACCTGGCCGACATAGGTCCCATTGACGGTGACCTGCCCGCCAATATCCTGCAGCTCGATGTCGTTGCCGCGCCCCTTCAGATCGACCGTCCCTTTTACGCCCGCGGCCCGAATGGTATCGCTCTTCCCCAAATCCACGCGGACGTTTCCGCCGATGTTTTGCAGCCTGACGCCGGCGTTATCGCTCGTAATATCGACCGAGCCGTCCAGATCGGTAATCTCGAAATCGCCATAACGGCCGTGCGCTTCGACGCTGGCCCCGCGCGGCACCGTGATCTCCAGATCGTCCGAAACGCGCGTGGAGTTCGCCACGCGGTCCTGATTCGTGCGCACCACCAAGTCGCTGCCTTGCGCGACCAGCTCCACCGGCGTTTCTCCGTTGGCGCGGTCCGCGTCGCTCTGCTGGAAGGAGCGGATCGACTTGCTGCCCGACACTTTCACGCTCTCGCACCGCGGCGCCCGTGATGCGGGCATTGCCGCGGAAGCTCTCGATTAAGACGCGAGGCGTCTTGCCGCTGGGCTGCTCCACCGCCTCCACGTTGTAGTCGAACGGCTCGCCCATATTGACGACGAAGCCGCGGATGGAGCGGCTGTCCGGAAGCCAGCCGCTGTAATGACGCCCTACATGGAACGCCGAACCGAAAATGCACAGGATGATTACGAGCACCCATTCGCCGCCGGACACGCCGTTGCGCGGCAGCGGCTTCGCCAACACCGCCCACACGGCGATTTCGCCCAGCCGCAGCACGCCCCACAGGATCAGCAGATATGGCCAATACGATGCGATCAGGTCGCCGACGTGGATCTCCGGCCAGAAATTCCGAAGCAGAAACACGCCGCCGACCACAATCAGGATCAGCGGGCCGATGACGATGCGCGCCGCCTCATCGCGGAGTACCTCCCGGAGGAAGCCGCGGGTCCCGGTACCCCGGCCCCGCCTCATAACGCGATCCGCTATAGGAACCCGCGGCCGCCTGATAGCCGCTGGGGGGCGCTGGAACGCGTGAAGGAGCGCCGCGCGGGCCCGGCGGGATATTGATCGGCAGCGGCGGCGGTCCGGCCATGCGCTCTAGCAGCTTCAGGACGCCGAATACGATGATCAGCACGGGCCAGGTATGGCCGAAGCTGAAGGGAGTGTTGTAGTCGATCGCCATCAGCGCGCCGAGCGTGATCAGCAGGATCGGTCCGCGCGCCGCCTGCAGCAGGCTAGCGCTGTTCATGGCGGATCTCCCTCCCGCTGGAGCCCGCCGCGTGCCCCGCCGATGCGTTCATACAGCATGTAGGCGCCGAGCACAATCAACAGCACCGGCCAGTAACGGATGATGCGATCGAAGCGCAGAAGGTCGAGCGTGTTCAACAGGAACAACACGCCGAATCCAATCAGAATCACGGGACCGGCCGGGAAGCCGCGCCGGTTGGCGTGCAGCGGAACAATGCTCGAAAATTCGTCGACGGGCTGGCCCATCTGACGTTTGCGCGCCGTGTGGTAGGCCTCGAACGCCATATAAAACCACCACACCGCGATCAGCATGCCGAACAGCGGCTCGAATCCGCCCGAGGCGCTGCCGGAGCTGACGATGCTGATCAGAATGCCCAGAATAACGACATGAATCAGTCCCTTGACGTACTGCCCGTTGTAGATGGCGCCGACGCCCGGAATCAGCCCCAACACGAAGGCCAGCCCCGGGGATGCGCCCGGATCGCCGGCGGTGTACGGATCGGCGGGCGGAACGCCGTAAGGAGGCACGCCCGTCCCGCCCGCTCCGGTCCAGCCGGATTGCGAGCCGAGCGGCGGAAGCGGCGGAATGCCGGATGCCGCGGCGCCGGAGAACGGCTCGCCCGCGGGAGGCGGTCCGGAAGCGGGCGGCGGCCCCGGCGGAGGCTGCGAGGGCGGCGGCGCGGCATAGCCGGGCGGGGTGGAAACGGCGCCGGGCAAGTGCTCGGCGCAATAGACGGTGCCTTGCGCCGAGCGCTGGCAAGCTTCACAAAGGGCCTTGCCGCACGTCCGGCAAAAGGCTACCGCCGGGGTGTCGGGATGATTGATGCAATTCATTTCTGTCGCTCCTTTGGAGCTGTCTCTTTCTTCTGCGGCGCTTGCTGGATTCTTCTCTGTTCCTGATCCTGCTCGCTCCACTCTTTCAACCGCGATTGGACTTCGATGACCAGCCGCATATTGTCGTAATACTTCACGGCGCGGTCCCAGCCGCGATGCGCGCGATCGTCCACGGCCACCCAGATCTTCACCGGGTCCAGGTCCGACGGCCGCAGCTGGCGAGGATTGATGCCCGTAAACTTCGCCAGCATGGAGAAGGAAAGCACCGTCATCGCCATGCCCATGGCGAAGCGCGGCTGCAGCACCTTGTCCTTCATGCCGCCCAAGACCTTGCTCAGCCACGAAGCCCGCTCCGGCTTGACGCGCACCGACGGAATATCGTGCAGGATGCGCGTCATCAGCTCGGCCGGCGGCTCGACCTTTTCGGCTTGCGCGATAAAAGCCACGGCGCCGCGAATGTCCTGCGCCAGTTCGCCGCAGGAGGCGCAGGCGCAGAGGTGCGCCTCGAGCGCGGCCTTCTCCGGCTCGCGCAGCAGGCCATCGACGTAGTCGCAGAACAGGACTTCGAATTCGGCGCACGTCATATCGCGACCTTATGGCGCTTCAGCACCCGCGCCAGCTCCGCGCGGCCGCGGTTCAAGCGCGATTTTACGGTTCCCTCCGGCACATTCAATACTTGCGCGATCTCCTTGTATTCCAGCTCCTCGAGATCGCGCAGGATCACCGTTTCCCGCAGCTCCGGCGAAAGCTTGCTCAGCGCGTTCTGCAACAGCTCGCTGGCTTCTCTTCCCGCCAGCAGACCGTCGGTGCGGGACATCGTCGCGGTCTTCTCTTCGAGCATCGGCAGTTGATCTTCGATTGAATCCGTGGCCCGCTCGAGCTTCGTCCGGCGGTAGTGATCGATCAGAAGATTGCGCGTCAGCCGGGTCAGCCATACGACGAAGGAACCCTCGCCCGCGCGGAAACTTTTCAAATTCTTAAAAACCCGCAGGAACACTTCCTGCGACAGATCCTGCGCTTCCGCGTCGCCTCCCGTGAAGCGATAGCAGATCGCATAGACGCGCCGCGTGTGCGTCTTCACAAGCTCTTCCCAAGCGGCATCCTGCCCGCTCAGGCAGCGCTCTACGAGATGAGCGTCGAGATCCAAAGCAGCTTCCCATTCATGGCGGCCTCCGCCGGCATACAGCGGTGGCGCCCAGTTCCATCTGGCGCCTGCAATCTGTACGGCCGTGGCCATTTCCCTGTCGCTCCTCGAATCAAACTGGGTTGGTTGGATCCGGACGCCCGCCGCCCGAATCCTCCTTCCAGTAAGTAGAACGAGGATCTATCATAAGAAGTTCGCTGAACTCCAAGGTTTACGAATTCATTGTAGAGGGTGGCGGGGAACGGGAGCTAGATGCCGGACACGAATTTAGCGGCGGAATTAGCCGCCGGGGCGGAGCCTCAGAAACCGCCCTCAACCAGGAAGTTCGGAGCCGGGCTGTGGATTGCCGTCGCCCTGGCCGTGGTGGTGGCGTGCGTGGGCGCTTACCGGCTGCGCGGCGCCGGCTTTCAGTGGCAGGTCTTCTTTGCCACGTTTACAAACGTGGACTGGTATTGGCTGTCCGCCTCCATCGCGCTAATGCTGCTGACCTATTTCGGCCGCGCGCTGCGCTGGCAAGTGATGTTGCGGCCCCTGCGCCCGCATCCCAGCTTGTGGAACGTGACTTCCGCCACCGTCATCGGGTTTACGGCCGTGGTCGCGCTCGGGCGGGTCGGCGAACTTGTGCGCCCGTACCTGATCTCGCTCAAAGAACGCGTTCCGCTCAGCTCGCAGGTGGCGGCCTTGTTCCTGGAGCGCCTCTTCGACCTGCTGATGGTCCTTCTGATCTTCGGAATCGCCCTGGCGCGCATGCCCGCGGGCCTCCACCTCGGCCCCGCGCTCCATTGGGCGCTGCAGAAGGGCGGTTACTTCGTCGCAACGCTCGGCGCCATATGCCTCGTGCTTTTGATTGCTTTCCGCAGCTTTGCCGTTCCCGCCCAGCGCCGCATCCTCGGCGCCATCGGCTTCCTGCCGGCAAAGTTCCAGGTCCGCATCGAGAAGGTCCTGGCGGCGTTTGTACAGGGCATGGAGTGCACCCGCGGCAGGCGCTCGCTCGGCCTCCTGGTGGGCTATACGCTGCTGGAGTGGCTGATTATCGTCGCGGGCTATTACACCCTCTTTCGCGCCCTGCCCGCCACCGCCTCGTTTGCGCTCAACGACGTAATGATCTTCCTTGGTTTCATCGCGTTCGGGAGCGTGGTGCAGATTCCCGGGATTGGCGGAGGAGTGCAGGTTGCCGCCGTCCTGGTGCTGACCGAAATTTTCGGAATTAAGCTCGAAGCCGCCAGCGGCCTGGCCATTCTGATCTGGCTGTTGAGCTGGGTCGCGGTCGTCCCCTTCGGTTTGGCCTTCGCCTTCCATGATGGTCTGAACTGGAAACGAATCAGCCACATACAGCAAGATGTCGAGTCCGGCTCCGTGGCCCCATGACCTGCCCTTTCTGCGGCCACAAAGAAGACAAGGTCATCGACTCGCGCGAGAGCAAGGAAGGCGATGTCATACGCCGCCGGCGGCAGTGCCTGGGCTGCGAACGCCGTTTTACTACCTACGAACGCAGCGACGAAATTCCGTATATGGTCGTCAAAAAAGATGGGAGGCGGGAAAAATTCGACCGTCAAAAGGTGCTGGGAGGGCTTCTGAAAGCGTGCGAGAAGCGGCCCGTGGCGATGGGGAATTTGGCGGCCATCGTGGATGAAGTGGAGGCACGGCTGGCCGACAGCCCCGAGCGCGAGATCTCTACCATCGAGGTCGGCGAGATGCTGATGGAGCGTTTACGGAACCTCGATAAGATCGCCTACGTGCGCTTCGCGTCGGTCTACCGCGATTTCCAGGATGTGGAGGCTTTCCTTAACGAACTGAGGCACTTGGCGTTACAGAAGCGCTCCTGAAGGCAGCTCCAGGCCCGGCCATGTTTATTGAAACCAAAGGCCAAGCCGGACATCTTTAAATTAGGGACTTAACTTCAAAAACGATCAATGGTATAATCAGGTGCAACTTTCGGTCACCGCGTTAAGCCCGGGTGCGCTTGGAAGGCGTAGTCTACAAATTTTTTTGGAATGCCCGCAACCGGGATTTTCGCGTCTCAAAAATTGAGAGCCCGGTTGGACGGGAGGTGAGTTTTCAGTGGACCATTTTGAAGACCAATTTTTAGCCGACACTCACGAGCCGCTGGGAATCCCGTTCGACGAGGAAGCCAATTTCTTCCATCCGGAAGAGGTTCAGGACGAGGAGTTCCCGGCTGCGCAGCAGGTCGAAGAGTCCATTTACACGGACGACCCGGTACGCGTGTATCTGCGCGAGATGGGCGCCGTGCCGCTGCTCACGCGCGAGGGCGAAGTCAATTTGGCGCGCCGCATGGAACGCGGCAAGATGCGCATGCAGAAATCCATCAGCCGCTCGGCTCTGGTGCAACGCCTGGCGGCCGATATCGCCGAGCGCCTGAAACGCGGCGAAGAGGAACTGGACAATCTGGTCGATCTCGGCGATATCGAGGAAGGTACGCCCGCCGATCTGAAGCGCCAGGCCGAGGTGCGCCAGCAGTTCGCCGGGATCACCGCACTGTCGAAGAAGCACCAGCAAATCGTCGAAAAGCTCGATGGCATCGCTCTCAGCAACAAGAAGCTGCGCCGCAAGTGGCAAGGCAAGCTGGCGCGCTGCATCGTGGAGATTTCCCTGGCCATTCGAGCGACCCCCTGGTACCCTTCCAAATGGAAGCAGTTTACCCGCGAAATCGAACACGTTGCCGAAGAGATGTCGCATCTCGAAGCCGAAATGCGCCGCTTGGAAGAGCGCTTCATCGCGCCGGGAAACGGATCCCAGTCGCAAGCGCAAGCTCAAGCGCAGGCCGCCGTGCAAGCCAAGATCCGCGAGCTGCGCCGCGAGGTTCGCAAGCGCGAGGCCGCCGCGGGAGCGTCCCAGGCGGACCTGAAGCACACCATCGCCGTTATCCGCCACGGCGAAATTGAGGCCGAGCGGGCCAAGAAGGACCTGGTCGAGGCCAACCTTCGCCTGGTCGTTTCGGTTGCCAAGAAGTACGTCAATCGGGGTCTCCACCTGTTGGACCTGATCCAGGAAGGCAACATCGGCCTGATGCGCGCCGCCGACAAGTTCGAGTACCGCCGCGGCTACAAATTTTCGACTTACGCGACCTGGTGGATTCGCCAAGCCATCACGCGCGCCATCGCGGACCAGTCGCGCACGATCCGCATTCCGGTGCACATGAACGAGAGCATGAACAAGTTCCTGCGCGCGACGCGCGAGCTGGAAAAGGAACTCGGGCGCGCGCCGACGAACGAAGAGATCAGCCGCCGGATGGACATTCCGGTCGAAAAGGTCCAGAAGCTGAAGACCATTTCACGCGACCCCGTCTCGCTCGAAACGCCGGTGGGACGCGACGGCGAATCCGCCCTCGGCGATCTGATCGAGGATCGCTGGGTAGGATCTCCGGTGGACGCCGTCATCGATTCCAACGTCCGCGACGAGACCGCCAATATCCTCAAGACGCTTTCCCCCAAGGAGGAGAAGGTGATCCGGCTGCGCTTCGGCATCGGCTGCGAGCGCGAGCACACGCTCGAGGAAATCGGGCAGGAGTTCGACGTCACGCGCGAGCGGATTCGGCAGATCGAAGCCAAAGCTCTGCGGCAGCTCCGTTCTCCGGAACGCGCGCGGCACCTGCGCGCGCTGCTGGCCGCCAGATAAGATCGCAATTCCCATTTCCATCTCCCCTCGGCCGGGCCAATCCCCCGGCCATTTTCTTGCCCGCGGCCCTTGCCAAGCGTCCGCGGCGCGGCGGGCGAGCGTTGCCTGTAATTCGCAGACCGCGGCCGGCGTGGGCGGATGAGGGCAGCGCCATTTATCTCCGTCCCGCTGCGCCGCGGGTTCCCGGTACGTGACGGCGGCCCTGGATTGGTACAGCCGGTTCATGCCGGATCGAGAGTTATTCAATACACTAGATTGGTGGTTACGCCGAACAGCGAAGGGGAATGGGTCGCCTCACAAGGAGTTTCCGGATTCCTCTTCAGACCGTTCGTTCACACGGACGGCGCCGATCGGTGTTATACCAGAGTGGGCTTGGCTATTACGGCCGGGCGGTCGTCTCAATGAAATCGCCGGTGCGCATCGTTTTGCGGGCGTCCGTATCGCCGCGGGTGCAGCGCGCCCTCGCGGCAGAGTCGGAAGTTACCGCCATGGACCCGGACAGCCATCCACAGGAGAGTTTTGCCGTTGCGCGGGAGCTTGCGCCGTGCATCCTGATCATGCCGGCGGACGCGCTCACCGCTTTGAATTTGGAGGCCGTAACGATGGCCCTTTCACGCCCGGGCGTGCGCATCGTCGTGATCGATAAAACCGCCGACGAAACGAAAATGAAGCAGTACATCCGGACAGGTTACTGCGGAGTGCTGCACGGCACTGAGAACCTGCGTTTCATCAAGAAAGCGGTGCGCGCCGTCGCGGGCGGAGAGATCTGGGCGGGCAGGCGGCTATTGAGCGAGCTGTTGTGGGACTTCGCGCGAGCCAACAACCCGCGCAAACTGACGACGCGGGAAACTGAAATCCTCGACCTCATTACGCAGGGACACAACAATCGGGAAATCGCGGAAAAGCTGTTTGTAACGAGAGAGACGATCCGGTGGCATGTCCGGAGTCTTTACTCGAAGCTCGGCGTTCTCGACCGCACGACGTTAATGAGACGTCAGAAAAAGGCCGTCAAGACGGAATAGACGAAGCAGGCCCCCCTCCACTCGACCGGCCGCTCGTGGCCGGAGTACGCGGGGGCGGGCCGCAATGCCGCAAGATGCTGTCAGGCCCCCGCGCGGGCGGCTTTGTCGCCGATCCCGAGCTTTTTCATTTTGTAGAGGAGCGCTTTGTAATCGACCTTGAGAAGAGCCGCCGCTTCTTTCCGATTCCATAAACAGCTCGTCAAAGCGTTGAGAATTGCCTGTGACTCGGCCTGGCGACGCGCGGCATCCACCTTTCCCAAAATGGAGTGAGACTCGCCGGCGGCAAAGTCGTCAAAGGGCAGCGCCGATGCCGGTGTTTCCGTTTCGTCCTTCGCGGTATTCGCCGGCTCCAGGCTTGGCGCCTCCACTTCGACGGCCGGGCGCCCCGCGTCAGGCTGCGATTTGGGCGCGCTCACTCTGGAGGCCCGCAGACCCAATTCCCGAATAATGAGATCGGCGTCGCCGAGCACCAGGTACTTGCGCACGACGTTCTCCAATTCCCGAATGTTCCCGGGCCAGTTATGCGCCACGAGCGCATTGCGGAGGTGGCGCGGCAATTCGGGCGCGGGACTGTCGGCGTACTTCCTTAAGAAGTGTATGGCCAGCGGTATGATTTCATCCCGCCGTTCCCGCAACGGTGGAATTTGGATCGGAATAATATTCAGACGGTAATAGAGGTCCTCGCGGAAAAGTCCCGCGGCGACGGCGCATTCAAGGTCCCTGTGGGTCGCCGCCATGACGCGCACGTCCACGCGGCAAACCTCGCGGGCGCCCAACCTGAGAAACTCCTTGTCCTGGAGAACCTGGAGCAGTTTCGCTTGCAGCTTGAGATCCATGTCGCCGATCTCATCGAGCAGGATAGTGCCCCCGTTGGCCATTTCGAATTTCCCGGGATTGTTCTTCAAAGCGCCGGTGAAAGCGCCGCGCTCGTAGCCGAACAATTCGCTTTCGACCAGCTCGGAAGGCAGCGCGGCGCAATTGAGCTTTAAGAACGTCTTCGCCGCCCGCCGCGAGCGGGCGTGAAGTTTGTGGGCCAAAACCTCTTTTCCAACGCCCGTTTCCCCTTGCAACAGTACGGGAACGTCCGAGGCGGCCACCTGCTTGATCCATGTTTCGATGCGGTCCGACCAGCCGCTGCGCACGACAAGCTCGTCGCTGTTCTGTATCGGATCGGCGGCGCTTTCGACGGTCCGCGCCGGCGCTTCGCCGATAGCCTTTGCGATGCTTTGTGCGAGATCGTCGTGGCTGACCGGTTTGGGGAGAAAGTCCGCCGCGCCATTCCGCATCGACTCAACGATGTGCCACGGCGAGGAGGCGCCCGAAACCATGATGACCGGCGGGCTGGAACCGATCTGCCGCAACTGGCGCAGCGTTTCGATGCCGTCTTTGCGAGGCATCATGATGTCCATCAGCACCAGCGATACCTGGTCCTTGTTGGTCGCAAGGTGGTTCAATACTTCCTCGCCGGTCTCCGCGAAATCCACCTGGTATCCCTGGCACTGCAAGGCGATGCCGAGATAGTTTCGAACCTCCGGCTCATCTTCCGCAACGAGTATTCTGTGTCCGCTTGCCATGTTTGGAAGGCCCCCTAGGCGATTGCGACCGCTACGCGCGCCTTGGCATAGTTGCCGCCGGCGCCGTTATGAAATGCGGTCTCATAGAGCGGAAGAACGAAAGAGAAAGTAGCCCCGGTCCCATCCTCCGGCGACGCGGCCCAAATGTTTCCGCCATGAGCGGTCACAATCATGCGGCAGATGGCCAGGCCAAGACCCCCGCCGGAACGATCTTTGCCGCCCGAGTAGGAGGTGTATTCTTCAAAGATGTGCGGGAGAAATTCTTGCTGAATGCCCGAACCGGTATCGCGAACGTCGATGCGATACGCGGGGATGCTTCCCATGTGAGGGGAGCCGTTTGAGGCCCCTTCGGGGCGCTGCGCGGCATGCATGGCCACTTCCGATCCGGTGACTTCGATGGATCCGAAACGCGGCGTAAACTTGCAGGCGTTCTCGAACAGGTTGACCAGCACCTGCTCGATTTGTCCGCCCTCCCAACGCGGCGCCGCCGAGGGCCGTTCCACCTGCACCGAAACGGCGATCTGTTTTTCATCCGCCAATGGAAGCACGTCGTGCAGCGCCTGTTGCACGCATCGCTCCACATCGACGGATTCCAGGCGCGGCTTGCGCTCGACATGTTTGCCGACGCTCAGTTCAAACATGCCCGCCGCCATCCGCGACAGACGCTTGACGCTATGCTGCATGCGCTGCAGCAGTTCCATCTGGCTGGAATTGAGAGCGCCTACCTGCTGCTGCAATAAAAGACCGCAATAGCCGTGCAAGGCCGTCAGCGGAGCCCTGAAGTCGTGTACCGCGCGGGCCAGGAAATTGGTGCGATCGTGATCGAACTCCTGGAGCTTGAGGTTGGCCTGCAGCACATATTGCAGAAGGTCGTCGCGTCCGGCCAAGCCGCATGCCGCATCCCGTTGGTGGATCATTAACGATTTCAATGCCACGGGATTGAGAGGCTTCAAAAGGATGCTGGCGGGGGCGCCGCGGAGTTCCTCCTGAAGCTGGGCGACTTGTTGCCGGCGCACGAAAAACACCAATGGCGCCGGGCCGCCACCGTCGGCGAGACTGGGGATCTCGTCGCCGGGCTCATAATCCCAGAAAACCAGTTGCTCGGTCGGGCGACACTCGCCCGTCCTTTCAAGTGAGAAAGCCGGTTTCAGATCGTCGAGGACTGCTTCCAGGGTCATCTTGACCCGTGGATCGTTAGAGTGAAGATACACTTTCATATGCTTTGCCGCCCCTCCTCCGAGTCGGGCTGTCAAAAGAATTGGTTTTAAACCAGGAGATTCGAATGTAGCAGCTTGCCTCATTTCTTGCCAGGGGGGATTCTATCCCCCCCGGGGGGTGATGTACCAAATTTGTAGGTTCTAGTGCCATGTCACGAGGTAACTTGACAAACAGTGGGACTCACCGACATGCTTGGTATCGGACCTCTTTGGACGAGTCGCGAGGAATCGGGGCGAGAAGGGTCGGCGGCTTCCCACGCGGGAAAGTCAGGCGGCCAGCACCGTATCACAACACCGCTCCGTTGAAAAACCGGGAATGCGCTCCCTTACGGTCGCGGCTCGGTTTGGAGCGGTCGTTCGTAACGGGATTTTCATCATGCTGGGTGGGCCGCAGGGCCCCTGGACAGTCCCTCACGGGTCGCGGCTCGGTAACCTGCTGAATCGACTGAACCGCGCTTGTCAGGAAGCGGTCGATACCGACTTCCGAAACGGGCTGCTAGGCGGTGGCCGGAAATGCTTGTAAAAACGGGTCCTTCCTCAAATTCCTGCTCACAGCCGATTCTTCCGCCAGATCCCTTCGGAAGATATAGGCGTGAATACGGCATCCCACGTCACAACTGGGGTGCTGGCTTCCGGGGGCATGGCTAACGGCGACATGCACGACTTCCACGTCGCATTGCAGACAGGGATAATACCCGTCGTTGGAGTGCAGACGGGGTAGCAGCAAGCAGGCAGTCAATCTTTCGCCGGGCCGGAACGGCTCCGCGGAAATACAGCGGAAGCCGTTGCTGCTGATATTCTCCGTTTTGGCCCAAACGGGCTGCGCCTCCGGCTCGCGCGCGCATAGCAGTACCGGCCAGCGCAGGTTCAGGCGGAGGTACGCACGCCGATCGGGTCCCTGATCGTTGCCATTCATTCAAATAAGTTCCTTCGGATTATCAAAAAAGGACGCATCGCGTCTTCCACAACTGAGCTGCCGTCTGATTTACTGCCACACTGCATTTTGCCGTCCAGCCAGCGAAAGCGGGCATTCCCGGCTTTGCGCCGCGGGCGGAATAGCGAAAGCGGGTCCCACTCCAGGGTGGCTCTCAGGCCGGATTTTTTCGGCGGGGCGCGAAATCCCGCCAAGCGGGAGGGGTGCCCGTAAGAGAGGTATAAACGAATCGGCGCTGAGAATCGGAGCGGCAACGGCTCCGCGCCGGACGGCAATGATGAAAAATCGGAAATGCGGCCACATGCGTGCTCTTGGGCGACCGGGAACGATGTCGGCCCGCTATGGGGTGGTATTGCGTGGATCGCTGGGCAATATGCGGGCGTATGGGGCTGGCCCTCGCCGATCCGGAGTACGCAACGGGGTCAACAAAAGGGACGGGGACGCGATTAAAGGCGATGATATTTACTTGCTTACCTGTCGAAAGTGACCTTTTTTGGGGTTCCCACCCATTATTAACGGAATTGTTGGCGACTTACTTGTAATCAAATGGCAATAGATATTTAATTTACGCCGCTCGGCAGGCCTTCGGTCAACACTACCAACTCAAAGTGGGTGTAATAGAAATTACGGAACACGGGGCATTAACAAACGCTGTCGTTTAAATTCTGCGAAAATTAGTAGCCCAAACGTACTATTTAGGAAAGCGCCTCGATGCGTGTAGCGCGCGGGACAGATCCAGCTTTCACGGTGGGTTACTGCATCGAGGCGGCCCCCTTTTGAAATATCGCTTTGCGCCGCTCCCCGGCTTGCGTGTGCGGGGGCGCGCCGGAAAGCGATCCGGCCCGCTCGCGCCGGGATCCCCAAAACATTTTATTGGGAAATCGTTGCCGTCGCCGAGCCTATGCGGTTTGTGAGCGTGACGGACTGGGGAATCACCGAGGCCGCACTGCCTTGTATCGAAAATGGCTGCGTAAAATTGAACTGGCTGCCGAACTGCGTGGATGCGGCATTCTGGAACCAGGCCGTGAATAAATCCGCGACCGGGACCGTCACCGTCGCGTTTTCAAGCGTCTGGCCAGGGGCCGGGCTGAACGTAAAGGTCGCCTGGGTTACCTCCAGCGCGGTGGAATAGCCGATAATCTGAATCGAGAGGCCGCTCGAAGTGCGCGTATAGGTCGCGCTGCCGATGACCGGGGCGGCCGAGTTTACGCGCGCCGTTACAGCCGGAGCGGGCGTGGGCGTGACATCGATACCGCCTGCCAGGATTTGCAGCGAGACGGTGATCGTACCGGCCACGGTGCCCGTCTGAATGGCGAGCGGCACGGCGGAAACGGCGCCGGTTGCGCCTGCCGGCACGGTGAATGCCGCGGTTCTTCCGCCCGAAGCAAACTGAATCGTGGCATCGCCGGCGCCGGTATCGGGGGCAAAACTCAGAATGGCTTGACCTGTGATATCGGCCGGGAAAGTCGAGCTCAGGGAAACCTGCAATGGTACTTGCTGGGCCGGGTTGACGGTGGCCGGCAGACCTGAAATTACGGCGGAGGGGGCGGACGGCAGCGTAACGTTCAGGTGAAAGAGATTGAGGACGTTCGCGAGCGTGCTGTCGACAACGCGAACGGTGAAGGGAAAGAGGCCCGCGGCCGTCGGGGCGCCGCTGATTACGCCCGTGGCGGCGTCAATCGCAAGGCCGGCGGGCAAGCCATTGGCCGACCATGTATACGGGGGCACGCCGCCGCTGGCCGCCAAAGAAAACGTATAGGGCGCCCCAGCATTGCGTCGGGAACCTGCGCGGCGCTGGCGATGCTGAGCGGGGCCGCATTGATCGTGAGGCTGAAGGTCTTGCTTTGCGCGACTCCATTGGCGTCGCGAGCTTGAACGGTGAAAGAATACGTCCCGGCGTTCGACGGCGTGCCGGTCAACGCGGCGGAGCCGGCGTTGAAATTCAACCCCGGCACGGAGCCGCTGACAAGAGACCAAGCGTAGGGAGGAGCGCCGCCGACGACCGAAAAAGTCTGTGAATAGGGAGCTCCGACGGCGCCGGCCGGAAGAGGGGATCCCGTCGTGATGGTGAGACTCGGTGGGTTGATGATGACCGAAAACGACTGCGAGGCTTTGCTGCCGGCCGCGTCCGCGACTTGTATGGTGAACGTGAACGCGCCCGGCGTTTGCGGCGTGCCCTGGAGCGTTCCCGAGCTGGGGTCGAGAGCGAGTCCTCCGGCGCTGCCGGAAAGAATCGTCCAGGCGTAGGGAGGAAGGCCGCCCGAAGCCGAGAACTTCTGCGAATAGGGAGTCCCCACATTGCCGGTGAAGAGCGGCGGAACCGTGGTGATGGCAATCGGCGGCGCGTTGATCGTGAGGGCGAAGGTTCGGGTGGCGCTGCCTTGCGCGGCATCGGCGACTTGCACCGTGAAATTGAAAGCGCCGGCGGAGGTGGGTGTTCCACTGATTATGCCGCTGGCGGGATCGATGGCGAGGCCGGGCGGCAGGGAGGAGGCGCTCCATTGATAGGGCGGCGTGCCGCCGCTCGCAACCATTGTCTGGGCATAACTCTGACCCGCGAGGGCGGCCGGCAGCGGGCTGGAATTGGTAATGGACAGCACGGGCTGGGCGACGGTAATCGAGAACGTTTGCGACGCGGAAGACTGGCCGGAGTCGACGACCTGCGCCGTGAAGCTGAAGATGCCGGCCGAGGTTGGGATTCCGGTGACGGCGCCGCTCGAGCTGAGCGCTAATCCGGGGGGAAGCGAGCTGGCGGCGAACCAGGAATACGGCGGGATTCCACCGCTAGCTGCCAACGAAAAGGAATAAGGCGCTCCGACAGCGGCAGCCGGAAGCGCCGAGGCCGTGGTGATCGTGAGGGGCGATACGGACGAGATCACCGTAAAGGTGGCGGCGTTCGATTGCGCGGCGGCGGAATTTACGACCGTGATGACGTCGATGCTGGGAACCGCCAGCAGATTGGAGGAGACGGTTGCAATCAGTTCATTGGGTCCGAAATACGCGGTAGGAAGCGAAACCCCATTCCAAGCGACGGTGGAGGAAGACTGAAAATTTGTGCCCAAGACGGTCAACGCCAAAGTTGGGCTGCCCGCGGCGGCGGAGTTGGGGCTGATGCCGGCAATGGTGGGCGTGGTGGTTTGCGCATCCAACGCCGCGCTGAATAGGGCCGTGAGAGCGGCTGCCGTAAGCGTGCGGTAACGTCTACTCATGAGCGCTCTGGCGGGGCATTGCGGAGCGGCGGTCTTGCGGGATAAACCAGACGCGCATGTTCAAGGCGCTCGAAACATCCAGCAGAAAGATTGGACCCTGTGACGCCTCGGTGAGGCGGAAGAGGTCCCCGGAGCCGAAGGGATACAATCCCCGGGGGCTGCAGGCGCAGGATATTTCCGTCCACGTTCCGGAATCGAGATCGAACGCGGCAACGCCAGCGGCGCCGCTGGCGTAAATGCGCTTGCCGTCGGCGGACAACTGGACGCCGTTGATGGAGAAAAAGGATGGACCCGGGATGTGGCGGACTTGCATTTGTGCGCCGACATCTTGCAGCAGCACCACATCGCCGTTCCCGGTTGCCGCCACGGCGTCGCGGCTATTCGGGCGGAAGGCAAAAGCCACAGTCCCGCCGGGCAGGAGCAGCATTGCCGCGCCGTCGTCGGAGGGCACGAGCCAGAGAGCCAAGCCATCGCCGGCGGAGGTGGAGAGGAGCGCTTCGGAGCCGTCGTCGGCGACGGCGAGACCGGCGGCCGGATTCGAAAGCGCCGGGGGCGCCAGGGAGACGGCGACGGGAGCTGCCGGCAGACCGGTAATGACTTGAAGTTGTCCCGTAGCTTGCTTATCCGTAGCTTGCTTGTAAACTACCGCCGCGCTACCTGTGGGACTGAGAACCATAAGGTCCGGAGCGGCCATGGCGTTCGGAAGCGGCGCCGGTGGCACATTGGAGTTGGGAAGCGGCGCGAGCCGGACCGCGTGGTCCCGGGCCGATACGGTCAACGCGAAGCCCAGGCGAGGAGCGGCCACGGCGTTGGTAATGGGATAGCCGAAGTCGAGCGGATCGCCGAGCGTGGCGGCTCCGGGAATACCCCATACCGTTTGCAGCGTAGCGGACCTGCTCTCAAGCACAAAACCCAGCACCGGGGGCGCAATGGCGCCCGGGGTAACTTGCGCGGGCGCAAAGTGCGGCCACAAGAAAGCCGCTGACAGCAAGAAGGAGAGGCGCGACATGTTAATGGGGCGGACCGACCGTTCCGGATCCGGGAGTGATGACAATGGCCGGGGTTGACGCGGCGCCGCCGGCCGGGGACGAGCTCCCGCCGTGAAATGCAGCGGCAGCGCCGCCGCCGGCCGCGGCTGCCACGACAGCGACAACGATCCAGATTTTTTTATTGGAGCCCTTCGCCGTCTTGCCGGGGACGGACATATCGAACTGCGTAATATCGGTTCGCGCGGTTTGGCCGCGATAAGAAGCGTTGATGTGAATCTGCAGCTTGCCGGCGACCCAATTGACCTTCAGTCCGTGCGCGGCGGCAATGCCCCGATCGTCGGTGACGACGGTGAGGGTCTTCGATCCATTCGAGAATTCGCCGCTTGGTCCTTCAGTTGGAAGCGTAAAGACGACGGCGGCTCCCGGGATGGGCTTCTGGTTCTCGTCCTCAATTCTGACGCTGGGATCATGGACGGCGCGCTGGCCGACGTTGTTGATGGCGCCTTCCCCATCCACAACCCCGATGTTCAATATCGCGGGAGGATTTTGCGCCCAAGCGGAGAGAAGCAGGCATGCAAGTAGCGCCAAACCGCTTGCTGACGCGCGCGGCACAGAAACGCGGGCGCGTTTCCAAGTATTTACCGAGGCGCGGCCGTCGGGGAGTGTCATAGTGTCGGGTTCATAGCTGTTCAGCAATTTTTTGGCCGCGTGGAGCGGGGAACGGGGCTCCAGAGTTGGACCGCCACGGTCATTATAATAGGTAGCGCCGATGTTCCGAAGCTTTGAGAACTGTTCCCAATCTTTCTCAGAGTCGTGGCGGCCGGCTCGTGTTGGTCTCGAACGTGCTGTGGTCAGCTATTCTAAAGCAGAATGCGACGCATCTTCCCAGCGGCTTTGATCGTGTGCATCGGCGCTTTTATACTGCCCATGTATGGGGGGCAGGAGGGAGCTCCGCCGAAGGAACTGCTCGAATACGTCCGGGATGCAAGCACGCTGGGACTAAAGGAGGCGCAAATTCGGCAGAACGCCGTTCAGGCGGGCTGGCCGCTGGCGGCCGTGAATCAGGCTTTGACGGTTGCGCAGCATGAAAAAGCCCCGGACACGGGCGCAACCGGCGGCCCCGCGTCGAGCGGCGCCGGAACGAATCACCCGGCGGCAGCGGTTCCGGCGCAGGGCGCGCCCCCGGCGAACGCGCCGGTCGCGGGCAGCGCAAGGCCGGCCGACAGCCGTTCGGGCGTTACTCCGAAGACGGGGGCCGCGGCGCCTGAAATACCGGAATCAAAATCGCGCGGAGTGCCCGAAGACTACGTGATCGGCGCGGGCGACGTGCTGCAAATTTCGGTTTGGAAGGAGCCCGATGCCTCGGTGCCGAATGTGGTGGTACGTCCGGATGGAAAGATCTCGATTCCGATTCTGAAGGAAGTCGACGTGGTGGGCCTGACGCCGACGCAACTGGAAAAAGTCATTACGGAGCGGCTCTCGCGATTTATTCCCGCCGCCGATGTGACCGTGGTGGTGACGGCCATCAACAGTAAAAAGATTTACGTGTTGGGAGCCGTGAAAAAAGAGGGACCGATCCCGTACACCTATCGCATGACGATCATGCAGGCGCTGAGCGAGGCCGGCGGGCTGAGCGATTACGCGAAGCGGAAGAAGATTTATGTTCTACGCATGGAGAACGGGAAAGAGTACCGGCTGCCCTTCGACTACAACGCAGCGTTAAAGGGTGAACACATGGAGTTGAACATTCCTTTGATGCCTGGCGATACGCTCGTCGTGCCGCAGTGAAGCCTACGGTGTTTAGACGGTTTAAACTGCCGCTGGCATGCGCCGCGGCGTTGTTCAGCGCGGGAACGGCGGGGGCGCAATTAGCGGCGTCGGCATACCGCGCCCTCGGTCAACCGGACCTGCAGCATAACGGTCTCAATTTCGTTCAGGGCATCGAGACATATGCGCCGTCGGGCGTGACGCTGGATTCCAGGGCCGGGCAGTTGCATTTATACATCGCCGATACGCGCAACTCGCGCGTCCTTGCGTGGCAGGACGTCCATGCGTATCAGAACGGCGACGCCCCCACGCTGGTATTGGGGCAACCGAACCCGCAATCTTCGACTCCGCTGGGCATCGGCGCGAAGGGACTGAACGCGCCGCTGGGGCTGGCGGTCGATCCCATTACAGGGAATCTCTTTGTCGCGGATTACGGGGACAATCGCGTGGTCCGGTTTCCATCTCCGTTTGCGAATCCGACGCGCATCGAGCCGGATGCGGTATACGGGCAACCGGGATTTACGGCTTTTACGGCGTTGCCGGCGGCCAATAACACGCTGAACAAGCCTCGCTCGGTGGCGCTCGACAGCGCGGGGAATCTGTGGGTGGCGGATACCGGCAACAACCGGGTGTTGCGGTTCGGCGCGGGCACACTCGGCAGCACGACGCCGCCGAACGCGGACACGGTGATCGGGCAAAAAGATTTTACCAGCAGCGGCGCGAATCAGAGCGGCAGCGGGGTGTCGGCGTCGGGATTTTATACGCCGTGGGGATTGGCGTTCGATGCGCAAAACGATCTTTATGTGGCGGACTCGAACAATACGCGCGTATTGAAGTTCGCGGCGCCGCTGGGCCCTACGTTCCAGAATCCCGCGGCGAGCGGGGTGTGGGGGGAAGCCGATTTCAAGACGGGCGGCGTGCCCGCCGCAAGCTTCCAGTTCCACGCTCGCGAGCCCCGCGGGAATCGCGGTGGACGCCAACGATCTTTATGTCGCGGATGCGGCCGATAACCGCGTGATGGTGTTTCCCCTCGGCGGGGGAGTTGCGACGAACGTCATCGGACAGCCCGACTTTTCCACGACCAGCGCAAACTCCAGTTCGTTCCCGTTCGCATCGCAAAATACGCTGGCGGCGCCGAGCGACGTGAAAGTCGATGCGAACGGAAACCTCTATGTGGCCGATACGGGGAACAACCGCGCGCTCCTATTTCCGGCGGGATCGAAATCGGCGACGCAGGTATGGGGCCAGACGGATTTTGTCTCGAACGGTCCCAATCAGATCAAGCCGGGCAGCATCGACAGCCCCTTCAAAATGGCCATCGACTATTCGGCGTCTCCGTTTGCGCTGTATGTGTCGGACAGCAACAATAATCGCGTTTTGATCTGGAAGGATTCGGCGCGCTTCCGGACCGGCGATCCGGCCGATCTGGCGATCGGACAACCGAATCTGCGGACGGCCGTCGCGAACGTGGATACGAACGGCTCGCAAACGCCTTCGCAGACCTCGCTTTCGAGTCCGGCCGGGATTGCCGTGAACCCGGCCGACGGCACTCTATATGTGGCGGACGCGGGGAATAATCGCGTTTTGCGGTTTCCGCGGCCGGTGGCTCAGCAGGGGCGAATCACACCCGATGCGGTATTGGGGCAAGTGGATTTCGCAAGCTCCACCTCGGCTTCCGTGACGGCGTCGTCGATGCGCGCGCCGACGGGGTTGAGTATCGGGCCGAATGGAGACCTTTTCGTATCCGATACGGGCAACAATCGCGTGTTGGAGTTCGCCTCGGGCGCGGGGACCGGAACGTCCGCGATGCGGGTCTATGGGCAGCCGAACGCCGTTTCGTCGGCGGCTCCGAGCCAGGCGTCGGCGCAAACATTGGCGGCGCCGCAAGGCGTGTACGTGGATCAATCGTCGAACCTGTACGTCGCCGACACGGGGGCCAATCGGGTCCTGATCTTCCCCGATACGCAAGCGGCGCCGGCGGCCGGCATGACGGCGGCATTCGTGATCGGGCAAGGCAGCTTCAGCAATTCGGGCAGCTCGACGGGAACGGCGTTTAAGGTCCCCACCGACGTGGACGTGGACAGCAGCGGGAACATCTATGTCGCCGATTATGGCGATAATCGCGTGCTGGTGTTCCCATCGCTGGTATTTCTGCCGATTACAGGCGCGGCCGCGTCGTCTGTCGTGGGACAGCAGAGCGTCGGCGGGACGGCGGCGAATTGGGATTCGACCAACGGTTCGGCTACGGCGGAAGGCTTGTACGGCCCGCTGGGAATCTATCTCGACCGGCAGGATACGCTGTACGTCGGCGACAGCGGCAATAGCCGGGTGGTGCAGTTTCTAAAATCGGCGGCGGTGGTGAATGCGGCGACGTACCAGGCCAGCGTGCCTGTGGGGCAGGGCGCTCTCGCTTCGCTCTTCGGCGTTGGGCTGGCGGCGAATACCGATAGCGCGGCAAATACGCCGTTGCCTTCGACGCTGGTCAACCGGCAGATTATCGTGAACGACAATACTATCGCGCCTTTGTATTATGTGGGGCCTTCGCAAGCGAATTTTCAGGTCCCATCGAACGCCCCGCTGGGCGCCACGCGCGTTGCCGTGCGCACGGCCGACACGGCGGAGCTCATCGCGGGCGGGCCGCTGGAAGTCGCCGCGGTTTCGCCGGGGCTGTACGCGACCGCTCAGAATGGAACGGGCCAGGCAGCGGCGAATAATCAGGACAAGAGCCTGAACAGCGCTTCGAATCCGGCCCTGAGAGGCTCGGTGATCAGTCTATACGGAACAGGGCAGGGACAGGTCAGCCCCCCGGTGCCGGACGGATTCGCCGCGCCGTCCTCGCCTCCATCGAGCACTGTCACGGTGCCTACGTCCGACGCCGCGACCTGCGTGAATTCGCAGCCGTCGATGTGCGTGGCCTTCGGGAACTTGTTCGGAACGGTGCAGTTTTCGGGTCTGGCGCCGGGTTATGTGGGACTGTGGCAGATTAACGTGGTTGTTCCTCCGACGCTGACTCCGGGAACGGTGAACGTGCGGATTCTGATCAACGGCACGCCCAGTAATGTGGTCAGCATTGCCGTTCGTTGAGGGCGGGCCGGTCCGTTGTACGCAGGATGCCGGCCAGCGCGAGCGTGAGCAGGACATCCGTGATTTCGGCCGGGCGCCGCGGTAGAAATAATTCCGCTAAGGCGATGGACAGCACGAGAGCGGCGCACAGCAGCGCGGCGGCATACAGGCGTAAGCCGGCGCGAACCGCGAGCCAGAGCAGCGTTCCGCAGATGAAGACGTTTTGAAAAAAGAAGATAACGCTATCTTCGGGCGGAGCGTCGAGGATGGTTGCAAAGGGCATCCAGTCGAGGGGATGGCGCGCGGCGCTGAAATGGAAGGGCTGCAAGTCGTGAGCGACGACGGCCGCGGCGAACAGCGCGGCGATCAGGGCCGGGCGGCGGCGCGCGCGCGAGAATACCAACAACCACAGAAGGCCTCCCGCGGCGGCGCCCACCAATTCGGATACGGACAGCAGCCGATCCACGATCAACACACGGGCCCCGATGATGACGGGGATCGCGAGAACGAGCAGTTGGCGGCCCTTCTTTTTTCCGGCGAGCTGCTCGAACATTAGACCCAGGGCGAGCCAGACGGCGGTCTCGAAAAACACGTCGCCGAAAGGAAGCGTCGGGGTGTAGATAAGAGGTTTCAGGGCGTCCCAGTATTTGTGAAGATCGGTGACGGGCAGGAAGGGAAATAATCGCCACGTCAGCCAGGAGAGCAGCAGCAGAAAAACAAATGGCCGCCGAGGGATTGTGGGCCGACCTCTGTTCAGATCAAAGAGGTTCGGGAGGGGGGCGAGGAACAGGGCGCCCGCCACGGCGCCCAGGACGGTTCCGGTTGTATTGGCGGAAAGATCCCAGAAGGATGTGTAGCGATCGAGGACGTAGAACTGCGCCAGTTCCATGGCGAGCGAGAGCGCAAAGCCGAGCGCCGCTGCGATGGCGATTCGCCCAAGCGGGCGGCGGGAGGATAGGGACCGGGCGAGAAAGAATCCGAGGGGGATGTAGAACAGGACGTTCGCAATAAAATCGGTGCGCTCGAGGGGAGTTCGCCAGCTTGCAAGCAGCGCCGCGAAGGGTTGCTCGCCGGCGGGGTTGCCGAAGACGAACTGGAACGGATACAGCGAGCCGTAAACGACGGCCAAGGCGATTGCGGCCGAAAAGAGCGCGCCTTGGCGGTTCAGCTTCACGGCAGCCGCGGCGGTGTCGTGGTCAGATTTAGCGCCGGCCGATCTATTACCAGCCGCGCTCCGTGGCGGCGAGGTTCGGATCCTGCTTCAACGCATTCCGCAACAACTCTCTTCCCGATTGCGTGCGACCCGCTTTCAGGTAGGACATGGCGAGATGGAACTCCCGGCGGGGACTGGGATCGCGGTCGACGGCCATTTTCAAATGACCGGCGGCGGTATCGTACATCTGTTTGCGGTAATAGATCCACCCCAATGTATCCTGCGCGGCCGCGTTGCCGGGAGCGATCTCGACGGCCCGCTCGGCCAATCGTAGCGCTTCGTCGAGGTTGTCGGAGACCAGGGCCCAGGCCAGATTGTTCAGGGCGAATACGTTCGAGCCATCGATGCCGATCGCGGACCTGTAAGCGGCGATCTCACCGGCCCGATCTCCCGTCTCTTCGTCAATGCCGGCCAGCACAAGGTATGCGGGCACGTTTTGAGGGTGTTCCGCCAGCAGCGCTTGCAAACGCCGGCGCGCTTGATCGGCGCGATGCTCGCGGCGGTCGATCTCCGCCAGATTAATCGCCGCCGTCACGGAATTCGGGTCGGAGGCCAGCGTCGCTTCAAATGCTTTTCGCGCCTCGGCGATCTGACCGTCTCTCATGTACCATTCGCCCATGAGAGCTTGCATGGAAGCGGTTTTGGCGCGCGCCGCTGTAATCTCGGCCAGCCGCGGCGTCGCTTTCCGCGCTTCGTTGCGGGCGATATAGGTATCGGCGAGCAGGCGCGCTCCGCGGCTGTCGTCCGGCTTCAGGCGAAGGACTTCTTCCGCGTCCGCCCGGGCCCCTTCGTAATCTTTTTCCCGCATTTTCAGGAGGCCGTCCTGGAGCACCAGTTGGGGAGTCCTGGCGCCGCGCAACGCCTGCATCCAATGAGGATCGCAGCTCTTTCGTATTTCCCGCCTGCAGCAAGGCCCAGTTGCGCCACTCGATCGCGCCCACGGCGCTTTTTTGCGGCGCGGGAGCGTCGTCGAGAAGGTCCAAGGCCGACTGCGGCTGATTGGCGAGAACGAAGCTCTTTGCGAGCGCCAGGCGCGCGGCGAGGAAGCCCGGATCGAGCCGCAGCGCTTCATTCGCTTCCTGCCGCTCCCTGTTGCCCATTCCTTCGACGGCATAGACGCGGGCCAACGCGAAATGGGCGCGCGCCGAGTTCGACTGCATGTGCAGGACCTCATCGAGATCCTGCTCCGCCTGGCGCGGCTTACCATTTTTCAGGTCAATCTGGCTGCGCGCGAATAGGGCGTCGGTGTCTTTGGGGTTGCGTTTCAAGGCGGCGGCCAGAAGCTTTTCCGCGTCCTGTGTTCTCTTTGAATCCAGATAGACCAGCAGTAACTTGCCGCGCGTTGCCCTGTTGGCGGGGTCGTCGCGGACCAGCTTCTCGAGCTCCGCAATCGCGGCGTTTCTATCGCCCATCCGATAGAGGAACATGGCGTGCGCGTCGCTGTATGTTTTATCGGGAAGCGCGGAGAGCCGCCGCAGCGTCGATTCGGCCTCCTCCAGTCGTTTTGCCTCAATCTGGAGGCGCGCCAGACTCCATAGCGCGGGGGCGTTTTTCGGATCCAATTGGACGGCTTTCGCGATCTCCGGTTGTGCTTTATCGGGCTGCCGCAGAAATATATAAAGTTGTCCCAGGGCCAGACGGGCGGTGGAGGAATCGGGCGCGGCGGCCACGGCTTTTTTCAAGGTCTCTTCGGCGCCGTTGAAGTCTTTCTTCAGGAGCAGGATATGGGCGAGGGCGACCGACGATTTCAGGCGGGCGGGAAATTTTCGAAGCGATTCTTCCAGTTGCCTGGCGGCGTCCTCCTTGTTGCCCAGTTGAAACTCGGCGATGGCCAGCGCGTCGGTGGCTTCCTCATCGCCGGGTGAGATAGCAAGGATATTTTTAAGGCGCGTTGCGGCATCCTGAACGAGATTGGTCTTCCCGGTCAGGTTGAGCAGCTCGGCGAGTTTCAACTGCGCTTGCGCGTGTTTGGGGTTCAGCTCCGTGGCGCGGTGGAAGGCGCGATAGGCATCGAAAACATCGCCGCCGTCCAAGCACGCGATTCCGAGCCGATAATACGGTTCGGCGTCTTTGGGCATGATCCGAATCGCGTTCCGGAATTCCAGGATCGCCCGCGCATACTGCTTGCCGGCGACGAAGCCCTCGCCTTTTTTAAGGAAGGCCGCCTCTTTCTCCTTCGGAGACTTCTTGCACCCTTGCAGCGAAATGGCGAGGATGGTCAGAAAGACGGCGGCCTGGAATTTATGCACTGCCGCCAATCCGCCGACCTTAGCGTTGCGAACGCGTTTGGCGCGGGCCCGCCGGGTGAAGGCGAATACGCCCGCCAGCAGCGATCCAAACAAAGCGACGGAGGCCGGCTCCGGCACGGCAGCGGGAGTCAACTGCACGATGTAGGTTTGAATTCCCGCGCGCTGAGAGGCTGCCATTGGGATTTACGCCGCCGCTGACAACGGCGTAATTATTGAAGAGAGAGGCGTTGGCGGGTTGGTGTTGACGAAGTTTTGCGCGGCCGTAATATCGGCGGCGACGTTGGTCGTATTGGCGCCATCGCTTTGAATCTGGCTGTACGTGATGCTGCTCTCCGGAGTCATGCTGTTGTTCCACATGATCTCCCAAATAGCGGTCTGAAGCTCCTTGTCGGTGGCGGTGTTGGAAGGGCTGGGGCCGGCGGGAATCCCTGGATACTGATTGACCAGATAAGCGGCCATTTCATAGCGTTGTTGAGCGGTATTGTCGCCGGCAAGGCTCATTTGCCAGCCGGACACCGGTGACGCCGCCATAACGGACGTCGCTCGAATTGGCCGCTGATGTCGGAGACCTCTACGAGATCCGCGTTGTAGATCGTGGGAGGAGCGATGTCCTCCTCGGCGTCCACGCACCACATTGCGGTATTGGTGCTGTCGATCGTCGCGGTGAACCCGCCGCCCGAACCAAAACTGAAGCTTACCGGGTAGGTGGGGTTCCCGGACGGGACATTCACCTGCGTGTTGGTCTGGACGCCGCTGCTGTTAAGATCAGTGTTCGAGAGCGGACGAGGGTCGGCGGCAGCAACACCCGTGAACACTCCCAGCGAGACTAATCAAACCCGCGCAAAGACTGCATCCTCGTATTTTTCATGGCTCCTCCGATTAACGCGCCAATCGCAAGGCATGTAGAGGGCCGTAAGAGCATTTCCATGTTTACATGTACTTGCGATGAGGACTCGAAACGAGCCAGAAACAATGTTGGAAACTGTGACGAAGATTCAAGGATAATCCAGCGGCTGCTAGTACTTATAGACCTGCGGTCAGATCAACGAAAGGTGACGCTTGCTTGCTGCCGCACCGTGAATTTGGGAATGGCGCCGCCGATTCGCGGCCGCATGCCCGTCCGGCGTGGTTGCGACGATATGGGAGATGGCGAGTTTTGTACACGCCGGGTTCGGCATGCGGCTTCAGCACGACAAACAGGCGGATCAGCTCATGGTCGGGGAGGACTGTCGGATTAAACCCAACGATTGAGTAGCGCGATTTGCGGGGGCCAGCGGGGCGGCGGGGCGCGACCATCCGGCGGCGGCATCCGGCTCAAGATCGAATTGGACGCCAAGCGGCGCCGGGGCTCCACTTGCCTCGGGCGTCGAGAGCCGCGCCCCGTACATGCTGGAGATGCGGCCGCGATTCCGGGAGCGCGCATCGCCATTGGCGAGGATCTCCGCTACAGCCGGTCCGAACCGAAGCAGCGCCGCAGGCGAGGAATGAGTTCGGAAGCGAACGCCACGCCCGCGCTGTCGGCGCCGGAGGAATCCGGCACGGTAATGCGGACGATGGCGCCGCCGGTGCGGCCGGTCAGGATGGTATCGCGGGCCAACAGAAGCTTGGCCACGTATTCATTGGCCACGATGCGCGACCGGGATTGATACCAATAGAACATAACCATTCTCGTCCCCATGTTCTCAATGGAGTACTTGTTGATTTCAACCCGGGTTCCGTCCACCGGGACGGAGGCGGAATCGTGTTTCCAGATCTCCCAACCGCTGCCGGGAAGGCAATGCTTGGGAGAATGCATGCTTTCTCCGGCGCGCTGCTGCGCATAGTAGGCGATAAACAGATCGAGTTGGGTATTGTCTTCGCGGTAGGTTCGGGAAAGGTAGGAGGTCAGTTTGAGGGCCCTCAAACTGGGGGCGTCGAGGGGCCGGTCGCCGACGGCGCGCCAGTCCGCGATGTGGGTATCCAGCCGATCGAGCGGCGCGGCCAGCGGTTCGGCGATGCGGCGATTCGTAATGCCGGCCAGCGCCAGCGTCCCGAGCAACAGGGCCGTTGTCGCGGCAAAAGGACCTGAAACGATCTTAGGCATGGCCCTCGCCTTCGAGCAGCGCGTGCAAAGTACGCGCCAGCAAATATAAACAGGCCGCGCCGGCGACGAAGACCAGCCAGCCCGAGAAAGAATGGTAGAAGCCCATCGCGAACTCCTGGTTGTAATCCGCGAGGACGGCGGTGCCGGCGACCCGGACGACGTTGATCGCAATCGCGAGCGGAATCGCGATCAGGAACAGGATGACGCGGCTCGGTAGACGGGAACAGTATAAGTATCCGAACAGGAGGCCGCCCACCAGCAGCGCCGACAGGGAGTTCAGGCCGCTGCAGGCCTCCGCCACTCCGAGCGAGGTGTTCGCCAACTGAATGATGTTGCCGTCGCGAAACACGGAAATGCCGCAAGCCTGCGCGATTTGGGTGGCGAGGTCGGAAGCAAATAGTTGCAGCGGGGCCGCGAGGGAGTTATATACAATTGCCGGCAGCGGCACCATGGTCGCCAACAGCAGAAACGGGAATGCCAGGGTGCGTAAACGGGGCCGGCCCCAGAAGGTCCAGGCCAGGCCGGCGAGCAGGATCACAAAGGAAATGCGCACCAGGAAGAATTCCGAGGCCAGCTTTCCCACAACGAACAGCAGACACGCAAATCCCGTCAACCACAACCCGCGCCAATCGCGCGCGGCGGGGTGGCGGAGCGTGCCGGCGCGCTGCATCCAGGCGATGTAGAGCGCCAGAGGGGGCAGCAGCATGCCTTGCGACCAGGCCGGCTCAATCCACCAGTCGTGCGCCATGTCGGCCAGAGGGTCGCAATATAGGACCCCGATCAAGGCCAGCAGCACCCCGATTTGAAGCCAGAATACAAGAGCGGAGGAATCGCGGTTCCGCTGTTTACGGATCTCCGCTGGCGCGGGGGCGAAGCCGATGCTCATGCGATAGGGACAGCGTTGCATTTCGGCTTCCACGCAGCATGAAAGGAGATTGCGCCATGCCCGCTCTGGAGGGACAAGAGTTTACCTTTTGTGCAAAAAAATGGTCTTGAGGGCGAACGGAGACGGCAAATGCGCCGCAATCGGGCGGCGTACCGCTGGTATCAGAAATGCGTCTGGGTAACGGTGCACTCAAGTGAGAGTCAAGTGCCGCGGTGGATGAAAGTCCCGTGAAGCTGCGGTTCGCGGGCGCGATTGTCGCGCTGCTGGCCGGAGTCCCGCCGGGTTTTCTGTATGGGCAGACTTCGATGCCGGGAGGAAACAGCGAGGCGTCCGGGTTGTCGGCCGGAGCGGGCGCGCTGGCGGGCTGGCGCATTTACGAAGTCACGGTTTCATCGTCGTATTACGACTACGGCTCGACGCAAAACAGCGCCGGGGGCAATCCGGCGAGTCCGGTGGCGGTGCAGGGAGGGGCGACGGTGGGGTGGTCGAAAGGCGGAGAAAAATCGAACGTTCAAGTGGTATACGCGCCCTCCTACGTGCAAGCCTTTAATGGAGTCAGCTACCGGTCTCTAAACCAATCTTTTTCGGCGATGGCGAATAAAACGTGGAGCGCGAAGTGGAGTTTTCATGTTTCCGCGAGCGCCCTGGACAGCGACTTGAATCAACTTCTCTTCTTCCCGACTCAATTCGGAAGCCTGGCGGCGACCCCGGCGACATTCGATCAACTGGTGGCGGCGCTGCTGACGGGAACGTCCGCCAATCCGGCGCTGGGCGAGATCGCCGGGGCCCCGCCGCTGGTCAGTTCTCCGGCGGCGGCGTATCTCTATGGAGGCCGGGTATTCAGCGCCACGGCCGCGGTTTCGCTGTCGTACGCCTATTCGACGCGCGCTTCGTATCACGCAACGCTGGTGGGAATGCGAACGCAGTACTTGAACGGGGGAAGCACGAACACAACGGGTCCAAGCAACGTTGTGCCCAAGACCACCGGGGTCAATGCCGAGCTGGGATGGTCTTATTCGGTGACGCCGCGGACCAGCATGGGAATCGATGTGAACGGCGGCCGGACGGTGTCGAAGTTCCAGGACGTATACACGTCGCAAGCGACGGTCTCGCTCTCCCGCACGCTCAGCCGGCGCTGGTTTGCGTCGGGCACGGCGGGCCTGGGATACATCAGAACGCAAGTTTCCTCGTTTGCCGTTCCGCGGAGCGCGCAGTACGAGTTGGGCGGCAGCGTGGCTTATAAATTGTATACGCAGACGTTTGTGGGCTCCTACGCGCATAGCATTTCCGATATTTACGGACTGGGAGCGAACGCGACCGAGAGCAGCAGCGGGGGATGGGTGTGGCGGCGGCCGTCGCGCAGTTACTCGATCGCGGCGAACTTCGGCTATACGCGTCTGGTCGGCCCCGCTTTCCCGAACGCGGGGAGCTGGACGGGGAACGTGAATGTGTCGAAAGCCGCCAGCCGGCATTTAATGTTCAGCGTCGGCGGGGCATACGCTCAGTTCCCGCGGTATGTGATGGCATTGGCCCCGGCGGTGTCGCTGACGGGAGTGATGGCCTCGATGGCTTGGCGGCCCTCGGCCGGGCTTCTCGCGGGGACGCGTTAAGAGGGCGTTTTCGAAAGAAAAGGTGTAATGAAATGAAGCAAGTATGGATGACGGTGGGCATGGTGGCGATTCTGTCGCTGGGGTTGGGCGGCTGCAACCGCTCGCCGCAGGCGCGCCGGGACAAGTTTCTGGCGCGGGGTAAAGCGGCCCTTCAGAAACACGACTATAGTCACGCGATTCTGGAATTCAGGAATGCCGCGCAAGCGATGCCCAAAGATGCCGAACCGTATTACCAGATCGGGGTCGCCTCGTTCGACGGCGCGCGATGTGCGCACCGCGGTTGCCGCTTTCAGAAAAGCGCTGGAGTTGAATCCCAAACACGCCGGGGCGCAACTGCATCTGGCGGAATTGATGGCGATGACCGACGACCAGCGTTGGCTGAACGATGCGGAAAGCCGGCTTAAGGCGCTGATGGAGTGCTCTCCCGTCACTCCCGAAATGTTGAATACCCTGGCATTGACCGAGATGAAGCTGGGCAAAACGGAAAATGCGGTCGACAATTTGGAGCAAGTGCTGGCAAAAGCTCCTCAGGAACTTACTTCTTCGATCCTGCTTGCGCGGGCGAAGTTATTGCAGCGAGACGTCAAGGGCGCGGAGGACGTTTTAAAAAAGGCCGCCGCGGCGAAGCCGAATGCGGCCGATCCTCACGTCGTCCTGGGGCGAGTTTTATGTCTCTCAAAACAGGGCGCCGGAGGCGGAAGCGGAATTTCAACGCGCGCTCCAACTCGACCCCCGCAGCGGGCCCGCCTTGATGGATTTAGCGGTGCTCGAAAATGCGACGGCCCGCAAAACGGAGGCGGAAGCGAATTTCAAGCGCCTGGCGGGCTTCCCGACAAGACTTATCGGCCGGTATATGCCCTGTTTTTATTTGAAAGGGCCGCCGCGACGAGGCGGTGCGTGAATTTGAAAGGCTGGCGAAAGAAGATCCCCAGGACAGATTGGCGCGAACGCGTCTGGTGTCGGCCTACCGGGCCGTAAATCGAACAGCCGGAGGCGCCAAAAAGTTCTCGATAAGGCGCTCAAAAAGAATCCAAAGGACTTGGACGCTCTGCTGCAGCGGGCGAGATCTCTCGGCGAATGGAAAATACGGGAATGCCGAAGCGGACTTGAATCAAGTGCTGCACTTGCAGCCCAATTCGGCGGAAACACATTACCTCTCGGCAAAGCTGCATCAGGCGCGCGGCGCGACTCTCAGTTACCGGCAGGAGCTTTCGGAGGCATTGCAGTTGAATCCCTACTTGCTTGCCATGCGTCTGGAACTGGCGCGGGGTCTGATCGCCGATAGGCAGGCGGCGGCGGCTGGAAATTTTGGATGCGCGCCGCCCGGCCAAAGACAACTAACGCCTGTTGTGGTCCAGCGCAATTGGGCCCTGTCGGCCTCCGGCAACATCGTGGAAATGCGGAAAGGGATCGACCAGGGGCTGTCGCGCGGGAAGGTCGGCGGACCTTCTGATCCAGGACGGCTTGTGGAAGCTGAAGACGGGTAATCCGTCCGCGGCACGAGCCTCCCTCAACGAAGCGCTGAAAATCGATCCCCGGACCTGCGCGCCCTGTCAGCGCTTAATACTTCCGATCTGGCTCTGAAGCAGCCTGATTTGGCGTTGAGAGCGTAAAGGAATCGCGTCGCGGCAGCCAAACTCCGCTGCCGTTCAGGAATACCTGGGCGCGATGCTGTCGGCTCGTGGCGAAATGCAGGCGCGGTCTGCCTTCGAAGCCGCCAAAGCCGCCGACCCCCATTCGTCCCCGCCTATTTTTCGCTGGCGCAAATCGACGCTCACGAGGGCAAATGGGACGATGCCGCAGCAAAGATGAAGGAAGTCCTGTCCAGGAACGATAAAGTCATCACCGCGCACCTCTGGTTGGCGACTCGCTGGCACAAAGGCAACTACGAAGCAGCGATTCAGGAATACCGGCAGGTTGTCGCCACCCACGCCGAACGATCCCGCGGCCCTCAACAACCTGGCCTATCTGTTGACGGACTATCGCAAACAGCCGGATGCAGCCCTGAAACTTGCGCAAAAGGCTGTAGAGCTTGCTCCCGATAATTCGAACTTTATAGACACCCTCGGCTGGACGCTTTACGAGAAGAGCCTCTATACCCCTGCGATTCAATACCTGGAACAGGCGACACGGAGAGTAGCAATGCTGCCTTGAAATATCATCTCGCGATGGCATACGCCAAGGGGGGCGATTCGAGACGCGCTCACGATACCTTGGCGCTTGCTCTGAAAAGCGATCCGAATGCTCCGGAAGCCAGGCTGGCCGCTAGGGCGTGGACCCCACGGAATTGACCGACTTCCCCAAAAGTCTGCCCTGGGCCGGTTTTCTGGATATCGAGCCTGCTCCGGGTCATAACTGAGATGCTCCTAAATGCAAGCAATGGCGTGGTTTGAATGCGCAATGGAGGTAATGGAGCGTGGATTGCTTTCGCGAAGCCGACCTAAGGTTTAACCAAACGGGGGAGGAACCCATTATGCGACGAACTAGAATCAATTTTTTGGCTACCGCGGCGCTGGTCGGCTTGACGGCTCTACCGGCATCCGCTCTTTCGGTCCGCATCACTCGAGAATGGAGGTCCGGCCATTCCATGTAACGGCGTCGGAGCCGTAGTATGTACGTCCGACGCCGGGTGCCGATTATCTCGTTGATATCCGGGTCGCGACAGCAATTCGCCCGGTGATCCCGCTGCGCTCTCAACGGAAGGCGGTACGATCCGCATCATGACGGCGACACGATTAGAGGTCGAGACTTCGTGACACCGGTTTCTCCTCCCAACCGGCCGGGTGAGCGCTAATCCAGACTGTGAACACGAATACTCCGGCCCTGGCCGCGCCGGGCACGACTAACGGGCACAGGGTATGCATCTAAGCACAACGACCTATTTTGTCAAGCTGCGGCGACTGTACTGCCGCAACGCCGCCGACCAATTAAGTTCAGTCTGTAGTGGAGCAACCCCGGCACCCCCTCGAGCCGGGCGTATGCTTCGTACGCGCCTTCTCCTTGGACGAAGTACTGAACTACAGCTTCTACGGGTCCAGGCACGGCGCTCGTAACGGCAACTTTGTCCGCGATTGCTCCGAACCGGCGAGCATCCTGCTCTTCGGCTCGATTATTGGTGTTGGTCTTCTTTTCCGTCGGAGACAGCGTTCGAAGCGCTCTCCCTCGTTGATCTAGAAGTGAGTCGAGGGTGGACCGTTGGTCACGCGTTTTAGAGATTGCCTCCCTTTAATGGCTGTATTGAAAACCTGAGAAGCAAGTATTTGAGAACCGGTCCCCGGTGAGTCTGGGGACCGTTTCTCATTTGAGGCATCTGGAATAAAGTTACGGTTTCGAGTGTTTGGCTGGCGGATTGCTATCATCTCAACGTAAATGGAAACCCCCGGCGGCCCCGCGAAGGCGCGGCAGAATGTCGCAGCCAGCCCAACCCTACAGAGCCATTGGTCCGTTGAGCACTACCTGCGTCTCATCCTGTACCGCTGGTGGCTGGTCCGCGGGCATGTTTGCGGTCGTGGCGCTCGCAACGGTCATCGTCACCAGCCGCCTTCCCGACATCTACACTTCCGATACCCTCATCCTGGTCGATCCCCAGAAGGTCCCGGACAGCTATGTGAAATCCACCGTCACGGGCGATGTCCGCAATCGCCTGGGAACGCTGTCGCAGCAGATCCTGAGCGCCACGCGACTGCAGAAGATCATCGACACGCTCAACCTCTACCCGCAGGAGAAGAAGACCATGCCCCGGGAGGACGATCATCGGCCGCATGAGGAAGGACATTTCCGTCCAGGTGGTGAGCGATTTCGGCGGCGGGCAGGACCTGCAGGCGTTTCGGATTACGTACAGCGGCAGAGAGCCGCGCCTGGTGGCGCAGGTGACCAACGAGCTGGCGTCGCTGTTCATTGAAGAGAACCTTAAAGCCCGGGAGCAACAGGCCACCGGGACGACCGAATTCCTCGAAAATCAACTGCAGGAAACGCGCAAGACTCTGGAGGCGCAAGAGGCCAAGCTGAAGGATTTCAAGCTGAAGCCATATCGGCGAGATGCCGGAACAGCAATCGGCCGATCTGCAGATCCTGGGGCAATTGCAGTCGCAACTGCAGCTTGGAGGGCGACGCGCTGAGCCGGGCCCAACAGCAGAAAAGCTATGTGCAATCGATGATGGCGGCGGATTCCGCCCCGGTCGTCGATTTGGATGAAGGCCAGCAGAGTCGGCCGGGGCTCCCGCCGGCGGCGCGGCCGCAGCAGCCCGCGCGATCGCCTCTGGCGGCCGATAAAGCCAGGCTTGCGACACTGTTGACGCGCTACAGCGAAGAACACCCCGAGGTGCGCCGCCTTAAGAAACAAATTGAACTGGAGGAAGCCAAGGAAGGCCCTGGAAGGGAAACAGGTTGCGACGGCCGCTCCGGCCGCTCCCGTTGCCGAAGCGCCGCGGCCGCCGGTGAGAAGGAGCGTGCCCGTTCCCGTCAAGTACGTCAACCCCGTGCTCGAATCGCAGTTGCACGGCTTGGATGCCGAGATTGCGAAGCACCAGCAGGAACAGCAGCGCTTGTCCAAGATGGTGGCGGGGTATCAGGCGAAGCTGGAAGCGATTCCGGTGCGGGAGCAGCAGATCACCGACCTGGTGCGCGATTACGAGATCTCCAAAGCCCATTACAGCAAGCTGCTGGACAACCAGCTTTCGGCGGAGACGGCGACGCAGCTCGAAATCCGGCAGAAGGGGGAGCGGTTCTCGATTCTCGATCCGGCGCAACCGGCGGAAAGGCCGTCGCGGCCGAATCGCGCGCTGATCGACTCCGCCGGGGCCGTGGGCGGGCTGGGCCTCGGGATCGCCATCGCTCTGATGACGGAATTTCTCGGGATCTGCATCACGTCGCCGGACCAGATCACGGCGGCGACGGGTTTACAGGTGCTGGAGGTGATCCCGGTCATTACGACACAAGCGGATCGGCTGGTGCGCAAACGGCGCATCGCCTGGGCGGCCATATCGGGGATCGCCTGCGCCGTGATCGGCGGGATGCGCGTTTCTCTTGTATCGCTACCATACGCAGGGGTTCTAAGCCGCGGCCTTAAAGGATGCCTCTACTATCCCCGAACTGGTATCCCCGAACTGGCCGGCTCATCGCGAGCCGCTAGCACGCGCCGCCGCATAGGCCGGGGAGATTAGTACCGATCTCATGCTTGGCAACGCCCAACGCATAGCCTATACTCGAATTGATCGATGACCGATATACAAATCCTAACGATTGCGATTGCGCTCGCAACTTCGTTCCTGGCCGTGTTTATCGGCGTGCTGCTGAATAACGCCCGCCTTGGCGATCTCAGAGCGTCACTCACCCAGGTACTCGAAGCCAAGATCGGCGAGAGCCGGGCCCAGTCCTCGAAGGAGATTGCGGATCTTCGGATACTGATTGAGAAGAACCATTCGGAGATGCTGCTGAAGCTCTCCGACATGGACGGGCGATTGAATCGTATCGAGAGCGAACGTAGGATCGTTCGGTGAGTGGGGCATTAATTAAGGATGCCGCCGGCCGCGGCCTTCAGGGCTGATCGAAGCGGAACTGCACGGCCATCTCGCTTGCCACGTTTTCGCCGTTGCGCCGCGCCGGCTTGAACTGGAAGGCCCGCGCCGCTTGCACCGCCTCGTTCACGAACAGTCTCGCGAAGGGGCCCTTCATGGCGGTTACGCGGGCGTTCGCGGGGTTGCCGCGCGCGTCGATCGAGACTGTCACTTGGATGTCCACCGCCCCGGTCATCATTCTGCGCAGATCGGTGGGGATCCTGGGAGTCACGCGGCGGGTTACCTCGGGGGCTGCGTAGAGCTGACGGCCGGCGCGGAAGGGATGGGATTGGGCGGCAGCGATGGCGCGCGCGGGCGCGGGACGCTCGGCGGGCTTCGGCGACGCCGGCGCAATCGAGGGCGGGCCGGCGTTACCGTTGGCGGGGCGCTCGGGGGCAGAATTCTCGCGCCGTCTTCGGCAAGTTCCCGGCGACGGTTTTCGGAGTCTTGGCGGGCGCAGCCGGTAGTATGCCGGCGCTGCCCGTTGTCCGGGGGCGCGGCAGCGGAGTCTGCGGCGGTCTGGGGCGGGTTCTCAGCGACGGCTTTCGGCTCGCGCGCGAGCGGCGGAATCGGCGGTAGGCCGATCTTAGCGCCGGTGGGCGGCGGTAAATCGTACCGCGGGGCCGGAGAAAGCTTGGCGGGTTCGAGGTCGTTTGCAAGAACCGCGATGGGACCGTTGCCGGCGGGCGAAGAGCCGGGCGGCTCCGTGCTTGGCGGGCGCTGGAGGCAGGATCGCGACGGTTTGGCCGGGCGTCATGCGGCCGTCTCTTCTGGAGCCATTCGACGCGGCGTTTCCGGTGGCCTTTGCGGCCGGGGCCGCCGAGTGCGATTCGGAATCGGAAGCGGCCACAAGGATGACATGAACGGCTTCGGAGGACGTGACTTTTCCCTGGCGATAGAGGTCCAGAGTGAAATCGACGCTATCGGTATCGGGACGGTAGAAAACAGAACCGGTCCGGAGTTGCGGGGCATTCAGGAAAAAGGCTTTGCTGTAATTTCCATCCCGGATCGAAAGGACGGCGCGTTCGGCATCCGGTATTCCGGGGAAATGAGGATCCCAAGCGATATAAAGGCGATCCGATTGACGGGTAATGTGGAGGCCTAATTTTGAGGCCAGTTGTTTTGCCGGAGGCGGAGAATGGCGGGCGGTCCAGCGGTAGACCGGGATGCCGGCGAGGAGCAACCCCGCGGCGATTGCGGCGGCCGGCGCCCATCGCGGACGCCGCGCACGCCTGCCGCCGGTAGAGACAGGTTCGATATAAGTATGTTCGAGCGCGATGGGCCCGGACTGGGGCGCGTCAAGCGGCGCCAGAGGAACCTCGCCGGCCGCGAATTCGGTCTGTATGCGGCCGTCCTCCCAAAAGAAAAAGCCTGCCGTGCAGGCTTTGTTGGGAAGAACCTTGATCAATAAAAATACGTTGTCCGGTTCGGGAAAGCGGCTCTCGATCAAGGACAGGTCGGCGCTCGACAAGAACAAATCGTCGCGATTATGGCTGCGAAAAAATCCCACGGCCGCCTGCCCAAAAGCCTTGCTTTCCTCCAACGCGGCCTGGAAACGATGCCGCTCTTTTCCGGATAATGAGTATTCCGGTCCCTTGCGATGGCCGCAGGGGATGGGATCGCAATGCTCGATAAAGATCGTCGTTTGACCGTCCGCTCGTTCCTTTCGCCCGAGCAGAATGCCGCCGATCTCGGCTCCCTCTTCCGGACCGGTCTCGAGGCCGGCCAGCACCTCCATTTGGAGGCGATCGACCGCTTCATGGTTCAGCCGGATCGAGAGGGCGCGATCGGGGTCGTCCCAGACGTAGTAATCCCCTGGTTTGCGGGCATCGGCCGGGCGGGGCGTCATGATCTCTACTTGGACGTAAGACCGAGTCTCCCGGTCAGGCGCGCCCACCGCGACGGCTTATGACCGGCGCCGTTGTGGTGTTGCGCAAACGGGACGCGGATGATCTCCGGCCCGCCGTTCATTGCGCCGGCCGCGCGATGGCTCGCGGCGGCCAGGCTGGGAAGCGCCGAGGAGACGTGCAGATCGGCGGCCGCCGTGCGGACGTACTTGGCGTCGACGGTGGGGCATTGCTCGGCAAACGCCAGAGTCAACGCGTTTTCGCAAAGGGCATTGATGGTGCGGGGAATGCCGCGGGACAACGCGGCGATTTCGGCGACGGACTCCGGGGGAAAGGGATATCTGGACCCGCCCGCCCGCAACCAGCGATGGCGCATATACTGGCCCACATCGCCGGCCGTCAGCGGACCGATGGCTAAGCGCACGGCGACGCGCTGTTTCAACTGCCGCAGATCCTCGCGATTGAGCGTGTCGTCCAACTCGCTTTGACCGACCAGCACGATTTGCAGGAGTTTGTGCTCGGCTTCCTCGAAATTTCCGAGCAGCCGGATTTCCTCGAGAACCTCGGGACTCAATTTATGGGCTTCGTCCACAATGAGGGCGCTCACTTTGCCTTCGCTCTGGGCGCGTTGAAGAAGTCTTCGAAGCTCCCACAGCCGTTGGGCCTTGCTGGACGGCACCTTTTCAACGCCAAAATCCAATAATGCGAACTCCAGAAACTCGGCCGGAGTCATGGTAGGATTCTGGACCGAGCTGAACTGCAGGCGAGCCGCCGGAAGAAACTGCAGGACGCGCGCCAGAAGCGTTGTTTTACCCGTTCCGACCTCGCCGGTCAACACGATGAAGCCTTTGCGCTGCAGGATGGCGTGCGTCAGTCCTACGAGGGCCTCGCGGTGCTGCGGCGTAAGGAAGAGAAACGCCGGGTCCGGCGTCATGTTAAACGGATTCTTGCGCAGCCCGAAAAATTGGTTGTACATCGCTAGGACCAGTCCGCGGCCGGGTGGAATGGCTCAGGCGTGTTCGCCATCGTCATCGGGAATGAGATACTTCTCAACGTCAAGGTGGGTAGTCCAACACTTCACTGGAGCACGATCATCTCCAAGAAGCTTACAGCGAATTGCGGCAAACACTTGACCTGAATCGTAGGGGTTGGGCGGCGCGTAACCCGCCGTCTTATGTTTTCCCACGAGATCGGAAGTCCTCCCAAAATTCGGTAACGATCGATACGAGTCCTGGGTGACCTAGGCTCAGGCGCAGAGGCGCACTTCGACGGGACACGGGCGGCCGCGGCTGGGAGTTAAGGTACCCGCCGCGGGCCTGCGAAAAAGAAGCAAACCCCTGAAACGGCCGGAATCGTCATGTGGGGCACGGGATTCAGCCGTTCGGCGGCGGGCGTCTTTCCCGAGTCGAAGGTTCCGCCTAAAATCCTTCACGTCCGGATTTCGGCCCGTCCCCAATCTTCGGGATTTGTGACGAGTTTTGGGAACGCGGAACGCAATAAAGACAAGAAGTTACGCCGGAGAATGGTGGCCCCTTACATGCCTATATGCTCGCTTAACTTCCGGACATGAGCCGATACTACGAAGCTCTCAAAGAGGCAAGCCGTTCCCGGCCTGTGTCCCATGGGAGGCCTGAACAAACGGAATTGGATGCGGCGCTAGGCGTCGACGACTTGCCGACCGCGGAGGGTTCCACGGCGGCGAGCTTTGAGGCGGACCTCCCTCTTGAACTCGAAGTGGACGAACTCGAAGTGGACGATCTGGGATCGGTTGACGGCGAAAATCCGGCGGCGGATTTTCCCGCCGAAGATTTGCCGGCCCCCGCCGCCTGGACGCCCACGGCGACCGAGGAGGCGTATGCCGCCTTCCTGCCGCTGCAGCGCCCTTTGGGATCGCGGAAGAAGGTGGCCCTCGATCAACAGGCGTTAATACCGAACTCCGTCGACCCCGTGGTGATCGAGCACTATCGGCGGCTTCGAACGAAGATCATGCAGCAGCATGCGGTGAAGCCGTTCCGCAGTCTGCTGGTGACCAGCCCGGAGCCCGAAGAAGGCAAGAGCGTGACGGTTTTGAACCTGGCGTTCAGTTTCGCGATGCTGCGCTCGTTCAAAGTGCTGGTGGTGGATGGCGATTTGAGGCGTGGAAGCCTGGGCCGCTGGCTGGGAAAGCAGGAGCATGCGGGGCTGAGCAATGTCATCGACGGATCCGCGACGTTGGCTGAAGCGGTATTGAAATGGGATGAGCTTCCCGTTCATTTCGTACTTGCGGGGAATTCGAAAATTCCCGCCGCCGAATTGCTGCACCCGGCTCAAGTGGGCCGCCACCTCCGCGCGATGACACAACAATTCGATTTGGTCTTAATCGATTCGCCGCCCGTGAATGTGATCACGGACGCTCAACTACTGTCGGAAAGCTGCGACGCCGTAATGCTGGTGGTCCGGGCGTTCGCTACCACGCGCAAGGCTTTGGAAAAAGCGGCCAAGGATCTCCAGGCATGCCGCATGATCGGCACGATTTTGAATGGTGGCTCGCGGGGCCGTATGAACCGCCGCTACAAGGGGTATTAAAAAGGCGATGAGCACAGCTGTTGCGCTGGTTCGAGAATATGAGCGGGCGAGTGAGCCCGAAATCGGGCAGCTTCACCCCGGCGAGGAACACGAATGGGACCGCTTTGTCCTGCATTCTCGTTCGGGGACGTTCTTTCATCTGGCGGGATGGAAGTCCGTGATCGAAAGCTCCCTGGGACATCGCTATGTGGGGTTGGTAGCCCGCCGCAATGGTTCGATTACGGGCGTTTTCCCCATGAGCCTGGTCAAGAACCGCATCTTCGGCTCCAGTCTGGTATCGCTGCCGCTGGCGGTATACGGGGGCGTTTGCGCCGACGACCGGGAATCCTACTTCGCCTTGCTGGAGGCGGGCCGCGATTTGGCCGACCGTTTGGGCGTGCGCTATGTGGAAATGCGCAACCGGGCGGAGCCGTTCACGACG
Organism: Bryobacterales bacterium; assembly: GCA_963795935.1. Taxonomy (GTDB): domain Bacteria; phylum Acidobacteriota; class Terriglobia; order Bryobacterales; family Bryobacteraceae; genus JAICMB01. The sequence goes on from CAWCJO010000003.1 coordinate 461,956, forward strand.
TCGTTGCCGGGACGCGATCTCTATGTGACGTTTACGCAGGATCTGGCGCCGGGTCCTGAAAGACTCCTGCAAGGCCTGCCGCGCGACACCCGTTATGCCGTTCGAAAGTCGCTCAAGGCGGGACTGGATTGGAGCGAGAATCTGAGCATCGGCGAGTTTTACGATATTTACGCGCGCAGCGTTCACCGTCTGGGAACTCCCGTGTTCTCGAAAGCGTTGTTTACGCGTTTGCGCAACGAGTTCCCCCGGCAATGCCGCATCTTCGGCGTACGCAAGGCGGGCAAGGCCATCGCGGGCGTGATGTGCTTCTACTTTAACGACCAGGTCATGCCTTACTACGGCGGCGCCCTGGCGGAATACTATAAAGATTCCCCGAATAATTTCATGTATTGGAATCTGATTACGCAGAGCTGCCGCGAGCGCATGCGGCTCTTCGATTTCGGCAGAAGCAAACGGGGAACGGGATCGTGCAATTTTAAATCTTCCTGGTCGATGCAGGTAACGGAGCTGCCCTACAAGTATCATCTGGTGCGGGCCAAGGAGGTACCCCATTTGAGTCCGGTGGACCAGAAATTCCGGATGCCGGTGTCGGTGTGGAAGCGGATGCCGTTTGCGTGGACGAAGGTGTTGGGTCCCAGAGTCATTCGATGGATCCCATCTGTGTGAGTACGAGGACGCGAGGTAAGAGGCAGATAATAGGCGTATAGCTCAGCGGTTAGAGCGCCCTGATTTTACTCCAGGGAGGCCGTGGGTTCGAATCCTTCTGCGCCTACCAAACCTTTTAACGTGAGAGTCCTTTACCTTTGCCATCGCATTCCGTACCCTCCGAATAAAGGCGATAAGATCCGCGCCTTTCATCAATTGCGCGCTCTGGCGGCGCGCCATGAAGTGGATCTATTCACGCTGGCCGACGATGCCGCGGACCTGGAGCATCGCGCCGTTCTCGGCGAGTATTGTAAGCGCGTAACGGTAGCCAGGTTGGATACGCGATGGGCGCGATTGCGCTCCCTTCCTTATCTCTGTACCCGAATTCCTCTCACATTACCCTATTTTTATTCGGCGGAACTCGACGGGGAGGTCCGCAAGGCCTTGCGGCAGCGTTCCTACGATCGGATTTTTGTTTACTGTTCCGCCATGGCGCAGTACGTGGAGCGGGTGGACGGCATTCCCATCGTAATGGACCTGGTCGATGTCGATTCGAATAAGTGGACGCAGTATAGCGCTGTCGCGCGGTTTCCGTTTTCAGCCATCTATCGACGGGAAGGACGTTGTCTGGAGGAGTACGAGCGGAGAGTGTGCGAAAGATCTTCAGCCGTCGTCGTGACAACGGAGCGCGAGGCTGAATTGGTCCGGCGCTTCTCGCCGACCGCATGCGTCCATGTGGTTGCCAACGGGATCGACACAGAGTACTTCCGCCCCGCGCCCGTCCCGGCGGATGCCGCCACGATCGTCTTCACGGGCGACATGACCTATTTCCCGAACGAACAGGCTGTTATTTACTTCGCCCGCAAGGTGTTGCCGATCGTACGCGCCTCCATCCCCGCGGCGCGTTTTCTGATCGTGGGCCGCAATCCGGGCCGCAACGTTCAACGGCTACGGCAGATCGCGGGCGTGGAGGTGACGGGCTTCGTTCCGGATGTCCGTGAATATCTCGCCCAAGCCGCAGTTTCGGTGGCGCCGTTCCTGATCGCCGCCGGCATACAGAACAAGATACTGGAGGCGATGGCGTCCGGGTTGCCGGTTGTGGCTACCGGGCGTGTCCTGCAGGGTGTGTCAAAGAATGCCGCCGCCGTGGTGCGGACAGCCGACGCGCCCGAGGAAATGGCCGCCCGGGTCGTGGAACTGTGCAAAGATCCGCGGCTCGCCAGAAGTATTGGGATAGAAGGCAGGCGCCGGGTTGCCGGCGACTACAATTGGGACCAGTCTCTGGAGCAACTTCTTCAAATCGTGGAACATCCTCGCGGCGCCTATGCCGAATGCCCGGCCACATAAACGGGTTCATTGGAAGCTGAATTGCTCTGTACCGATTACCTGAAATGCCGATGAGTCATTCTGCCGAGCAAAAGGCGTCTTCGCAAGCGGCGCTATGGTCCGGCGCCGCGCCGGCGCTCTATAGCGGTGATTGTGCAGGCGCCTGCTTGCGCGCGCGGCTCGGAACGTTTTTTACGAGCCGCGGCTGCGAGCGAGCGGCAATGATTTCGCGGAGACGGCCGACTCGCGCTGTTGAACAAGGCGCATGATCGCGACGGTTCGCCGCCGCCGGCTGCGGCTTCGCCGGCTTGACCGTCATCGCGCCGATCACCGTCCTCCCGTGCGACGCGCGATTGGAAGGGCAGCGTCTGGCGGCCGCGGACCCGGAGCCGGAGGAGCGGATGAATGAAATCTCGCAAATACATGGCTGACGCGTTCGTGGAGGCGCCCGAAGGGGGAATGAGAGGCGGCGGCCTTGCGGACGGGCGCAACTGGATGGAGGATCTGGTTTGCCCGGACTGCGGCGCGCGCTTTGTATGCGGGGCCGAAGAACTAGGCTGTCCGGACTGCGGCAAGCGATGGCCGATTGTCAGTGGAATACCGCACTTGGTGGCGAATTTCCCGTATTGGGGCGAGATCCCTTGCGGCCTTATGCAGGATGTGAACCGGCGGGCCGCCGCGGGCGATTGGAAGGCGGCGCTGTTGGATCATCCGGAACCCTCTGTACAACGCGCCGCCCAGATGATCCTTAATGTCGAACGCGCCAACTGGCATTGGCTGATCGACCTTCCGGCCGAAAGCCGCGCTCTCGACCTCGGAGCGGGCATGGGCGCCAACTCCCACGGTTTGGCGCGCACCTTCCGCGAGGTTGTCGCCGTCGAACCCGTGCTCGAACGCGATCGAGTTCATGCGGCACCGCTTTCGGCAAGAGCGCTTGGACAACGTCAAAATCCTGCGGAGTTCGCTTTGGTCTCTCCCCTTCGCCGCCGGGAGCTTCGACCTGGCCGCCATGAACGGCGTTCTCGAATGGGTGGCCGAAGGACTCGCCGGCGATCCCGGCCAACTGCAGGAAGCCGCCCTGAAGAACGTGTTTCGCATGCTGCGGCCGGGAGGGTATCTTTATTTGGGAATTGAGAACCGGCTGAGCATGGGCTACTTCAGGGGTTGGCCCGACCCCCATTGCGGTTTGCCGTTTGTAACCATTTTGCCTCGGCCTCTGGCTCATTGGTATGCCCGGCGAAAAGGCCACAACGGCTACCGCAACTACCTCTATTCGAGCCGCGGCTACCGCAAGCTCCTGCGCAAAGCGGGATTCTCTCAGATTGAAATCTATCTGGCGCTGCCCAGCTATAACCATCCGAGAATGCTGCTGCCGCTGGACAGGAATATATTTTCTTATTACTCCCGCACTTTCGCGGGATCGCCGGGCCGGCTGCGGGATTTCGTGAAAAATGCTTTGCTCCGCACCGGCATGCTCCAATATTTCGAATACTCCTTCGCGATCGTGGCGCGGAAGTGAGGACCGGAAATTGATCGTCGAAGCGCTTCAGGAACGACAGACCATACAACGGGAAATCGGCGCTGCCGTCCGGCACAGCTTGGTGTACGGGCTGGGGAGCGTCGCCGTCAAGGGCCTCGGATTCCTGATGATTCCGTTCTACACCCACTACCTCAGCCCCGCCGATTACGGAATTCTGGAGATCCTGGACCTGAGTATCTCCGTGTTCGGCATGTTTCTGAACATGGGGATCACGGCGGCGCTGCTGCGCTCCTACACCGCCGCGCAATCTCCCCAACAAAAGCGCCGGGCGGTCAGCACGGCTTTTCTTTTCGTGGCGGCCACCGCGATCGCCACCTTTTGTCTGTCGGTGGGGCTGGTTCGCCCCGCGTCGCATATGCTCCTCGGGCCGGGGGTCCCCTCCAAGTACCTGCTGATTTCGCTCTCTTCGTTCGTGCTCGCCTATGTCGTAAATCTGCCCCGTACGTATCTACGCGCTCTCGAATCGTCCCGGGCGTTTGTGACCGTCGACGTCGTGTCTTTATTCCTGATCCTGCTTTTGAATATTTTCTTTATCGCCGTGCTGAAAATGGGACTCATGGGCATTCTGATGAGCGCTCTGATCGTCGCCGCCATGCAGGCCGTGGGACTCTCGGCGTGGATGTTGCGACGCGTCGGAATCGGGTTCAGCCGCCCGCTCATGCGCGAGATGCTGCAGTTCGGCCTGCCCTTGATCCTGTCGAACCTGGCGCTCTTCACGTTGAATTTTTCGGACCGCTTCTTCCTCCAGCACTTGCGCTCCCTGGATGTGGTTGGTATCTATGCCGTGGGTTATAAGTTCGGTTTCATGATGAACTACCTTCTGGTCCAACCATTCTATGTAATGTGGCAATCGCGCATGTACCTGATCCACGAGCAGCCCGATCATCCCAAGATTTTTGGGCAGATCTTCGTGCTCTACTCCGCCCTGCTGACCTATGCGGCGTTGTGCCTGGCGGTGTTGAGTCCTGAAATTATCCGTGTCATGGTGGATCCCAAGTTCAGATCGAGTCAGGCGGTAATTCCCGTCGTGGCCGCGGCCTATGTGTTATATGGAGTCGGGTATTACGCGCAGCTCGGAATGTTTCTCACCAGAAAGACGCACCTCGTGGGAATCGTGAGTGCGTCCGCGGCCGTCTTGAACCTGGTATTGAATTACTTTCTGATCCTCCATTTCGGCATGCTGGGCGCGGCCTGGTCCACGCTATTGACCTTTGCGGTCTTCCTCGCCGGCAGTTACGCCGTTGGGCAGCGGACGCTGAAACTGCCGCTGGCGGCTCCTCGCGTGGCGCGGGCGCTTCTTCTAGGTCTCGCGTTCTATTTATCGAGCTGCTTGTGGACCCCGGCCTCGATGGCCGTTTCGTTGCCCCTCAAGACGGTTCTCCTGCTTGTTTTTCCCGTTGTGTTGTGGAAGGCCCGGGTCTTTTCCGCAGCGGAAATGGAAACTTTGATCGCCGCCAGGGACGGAGTCTTAGCGTCCGTGTCGGGGCGCCGAACGGCAAAGGCGGTAAGCGCATGATCGGCTATTGCCGCGATGTACTGAGGCAGCGCGCGGGGGAGTGGAACATCCCGGACGGGGGCGATTGGCGTGTTCTTTTGAGCAACAACTACCAGCCGAATTACAGCACCGCGGCGCTCTTCTGGTTTCAAAAAGGGGCCGAGTTTCCGAGCGTCGTGACCAAGATATTCGGCACTCCGGAAATTCCGGCGCGGGAATTTGAAAATCTTAAGGAAGTGCACGCCATGGCGCCCGCGCTGGTCCCGCGGCCACTGCACCTGGGGCGCGGCCGCGATCGTTGGATGCTGTGGATGGAAGGCATGCCCGGCCGGCCTTGCCAGAGAAAGGATAGCTCTCCCGCCCAGCTCGAAGCCGCCGTGGACGCGCTGCTGTCGATCCATGGCTCCAAGGCGCGAAAACCCGCGCAGGCGGATCGCCACCGCCGCATGGTCCTTGAGCCATTGCACTCGCTCGAACAGTTCGGCCAGGCCGCGCCGGTTCGAGCCGGCTGTTCGCGCCTCGCCACGCTTTGCTCCCAGGAGTGGCTTGGTTCGGTCCCGGTGATTCCTCAACACGGCGATTTCTGCGCGAATAACCTGCTGTTGTACCGCAACCAGTGGCGTTTCCTCGATTGGGAAAATTACGGCGCGATCGACCTGCCTTTCTACGACCTGTTCACGTTCCTCGTTTCCTTATTGCGCTCGGGCGGGCCGACGCCGGGATCGTGGGACCCTTCCTTGATCGCGCAGGTTGGGGGACTGATCGATCGTTACGCGCGCGGCTTGGGCGCGGAATTTCCAGACGTGTCGCGCTTCTTGCCGTTGGCGCTCGCCAACTGGTTCCACCTCCACTGGGTGGATGGCCGGCGGGAATTCACCGCCAGGACATACACGATGATGCAGCATTACTTCGAGCATGAGGATCTCTGGGAGGAGGTCTTCCGGCGGAGATAGACCTCTTCGGAAAAACAATGCGCCCAACCGCCGTCGTAATGAATATGTTCTATACCGGCCTCGGTATCGCCCGCAGCCTGGGCGAACACGGTATTCCCGTGATCGGCCTGACTTCCCACCGCGGGATTTACGGCAACTATACCCGCCACGCCACGCCGCGGGTTTGTCCGGACTCGCGGGATAAGCCGGAGGCGCTGCTGCCGTTTCTGTTGAAATTGGGCGCGGAACTTTCGAGCCGCGCTGTACTGTTCCCCACGCGGGACGACGACGTGCTTTTCCTGGACCGCTATCGCAGGCCCCTCGGCGCTTATTTCGATCTCGTCCTTCCGCGCGCGGAAGTAGTGACGGCCTGCCTGGATAAATGGGAAACTCATCTTGTGGCAGCGAAGGCCGGCATCGCGGCCCCGCGCTGCTGGCTGGTGCGGGGCGAACAAGACCTGGAGCGCGCAGCCCCGGAGATCTCCTATCCTTGCGTCATGAAGCCGCTCTCTTCCCATCTCTGGCGGCAACACGGCAATTGGGAGCGGGTCGGCGCAAGAAAGGCCATCGCCATCGGCTCCCGCCCAGATCTCGTTGCGGAGTATGCCCGGATTTCCGCGGCCGACGCCCGGGTCTTGATCCAGGAGATGGTTCCCGGGGGCGACGATCAGTTATTTATCGCGGCCTGTTATCTGAACAAGGATAGCCGCCTGGTTGCGAGCTTCACGGCCCGGAAGTTGCTGCAGTGTCCGGAGGGGTTCGGTACCGGATGCATTGTTCAAACCGTGGATCGCCCCGAGTTGGTCGCCCCGGCCGCCGCGCTTCTGCGGAGTATGGGGTTCTGCGGGATCGCGGAAGTGGAGTTCAAATGGGACGCCGCTTGCGGGCTTTATAAGCTGATCGAGGTCAACCCGCGGCCGTGGGACCAGCATACGCTCGGCCGAGCCGCGGGGGTAGATCTGATTCATCTCGCGTACTGCGAACACGCCGGCCTGCCTCTACCGGTTATCAGGGCCGCCGAGCCCGGCCATAAGTGGATTGCCGAGGACGTTTACCTGACGGCTGCGCTGCGCATGATCTGGACGCGCGATCCGCGGCTCCGTTCCTTATTCGCGCTGGCGCGGGGGAAGCGGATCTACGGGATCTGGTCCGGCCGCGATAAAAGGCCGTTTCTTCTGTATATGGCGAAATTCGCGCCGCAGCTCGTCTGGATGGGCGCCCGGCGGATCGTAGCCGTGCTAGGAAGGTTTTTTAGAGCGAGTGCGACATATGACGGGAGGTTCCGGGATGCCAAAACCAAAGGTTAACGGAATGCCGGCGGTTGTTTTCGTGCTCTTGGCGAACGGCTCTGCCGCGGAGTGGCTCAAATGGGGAATCGATCCGGCAAATGGCGGCAAGTTTGCCAACCTCCCGATAGATAAACTCCGGCAACGCTCGTGACAGCTATGCTTAATGAGCTGCTTGAGAGAGGAAAGGACACAACCAAGCTGACCAACCTGGAGTATTGGCGGCGCTACGGCGATTACGTGCTGATGGCCATGCCCTACGCCGACGAAGTGCTGGTCGAGGGGCGCGGCTCGACGGTACGCGATGCCGACGGCAAGGAGTTCCTGGACTTGGCGTCCGGTATGTTTTGTTGCGTTCTCGGTCATAACCATCCGAAGTTCATCGAACGCATTTCGCGCCAGGCCGCGGCGCTGCTGCACACCGGGACGCAGTTCCTTTCCCCTCCGGTCTTGGAGTCCAGCTACAAGCTCGCGGAGGTAGCTCCCGGGAGTCTCAAAAAATGCATTTTTCTTTCGACCGGCACCGAAGCCAATGAGTTCGCGTTCCGGCTCGCCAAGGCCTATACCGGCCGTACCGGTATTTTGGGATTGTCGCGCGGCTATTATGGAACCTCGCTCGCCACCAAGAGCTGTTCCAACCTTTTCTCGCATCATTTGAAGGATTCGCTGCCTGTGGTCCCGGAGAACGCGCGCGTGCCCATCACGGCGCAGTGCATGCCGTGCTTCACCGAAGCCGGCCGGCCGCCTTGCGGGTTTCCCTGTCTCGAAAACCTGGAAGACTGGATCGGGGACTGGAGCAACATCGCGGCCGTCATTGTCGAGCCTATTCTCTCGGCCGGCGGCATGCTGTTCCCACCGACGGGATATTTGAAACGCTTACAGGAAATCGCCCGCGGGCAGGGCGCGCTCTTCATCGTCGATGAGGCCCAGACCGGCTTTGGCCGCACTGGCAAGTGGTTCGCCATCGAGCATCATGGCGTGCGAACCGGACATTCTCTCTCTGTCCAAATCCGTGGGCAACGGGTTTCCCGTGGCGGCCGTGGTGACGACCGCGGAGATTGCGGGCCAAGTCGTTTCCAAAGGTCTTTGGAACCTCTCCAGCCACCAGTCCGATCCCGTGCCCGCGGCCGCCGTAGGCGCGGTAATCGATATTGTGCGCGAAGAGAACCTGCTCGATCGGGCCCGCGAGAACGGCGAATACTTTCTCTCGCTGCTGCGCGATCTCTCGTCGCGGCAGCCGGCCATCACGGGCGTGCGCGGCCAAGGATTGATGATCGGTTTCGACCTCGCGATCCCCGCTTCCGCCGATGTCGCGGACGTTGTGAACGCCTTTATGTACGGCTGCCGCCGCCGTGGAGTCCATCTCACGTACGGCTACGGGTACGGCAACGTTAATTTCCGCATCATCCCGCCGCTGGTGATCACCAAGCCGGAAATTGACTTCGCGATGGAGGTGATGGAGCAGACCACCGCCGAGGCGCTGTCCCATCCGGGTTCCAAAGCCGCTCTGCCCCGCAATCCCTACACCAGGCCCCTGATCGAGAAACATCCCTGGCGGCGCATGCTGAATTACTGCTGGCGCTCCTCGCCGCAACAGTGGGTAGATAAAGGGCGCGACGTTGTCCGCAAGCAGTTCGGGGGGGATGAGAAATGACGCCGCCGAGCGAAGGTCGGCTGCGCCTTACTACTTAGTCCCAAAATTGTCCCTTACGGCCGCGGGCCGAAACGCATGCGCCGGGACGGCATGGGGGTTGTTCTGCCGTTTCCCGCCGCGTTGCGCGCCCACTGGCGAGATGAATCCCGAGCGAGCCACGCTTTGAGCTTCCTGGACCCGCTCGATTCCAAAACGTTCGGAATATGTCCAATAATGTCTCCGATGTTGACGGTTGCTCTGACGCCTGGAATGCAGGCCTGCATAGAGCGAAAACAACCGCCGGCAACAGGGTAAGGGAGCTGGCCTCCCGAACCTCAGCACGTTAACAGCTTGATTATCAAGGTGAGCTGCGTCGTTCGTAAAAGCTCATATCCGGGCGTATGGCCGTACACGTGCTTAGCGACAGCAAAAGCGCTGCCAAAGAGTCGATTTTTCGACGCGCTGAAGGAAGCACGCCATGCGCATCGAAATTCGGCCGACAGGCAAACACGTGGAGGTGGGGCGCGTAAGCGTACTTGAGGCCCGGGTTCCGCGGTTCCCGGGTGAGGCGCACACCCTGGATTCATTTCGATGGAGCGCTCGCTGAATTCCCAAGCGGGTCGATTCGCTGGTTGTCAGTCACGAGCCCAGGTCCGCAGGAAGCCAAGACTGTCCCCACCATCAGTCTTGGACTGAGCTTGGCCTTGCTGAACTCTTTCAAGGTTCCAGCTGAACGAGACCTGCGCCGGGGCCCCTTGGGTCGGATACTGGATTTTGGCTGACCGCCCGGGCCAGGTAACTCGATCGGGGGCGGATTCGGAGCGCTTGGTTATCAAATCAGGCGAGTCCCTTCATTTCATTTCCGGCGGCAACTCCGGCCCGCGGGCCGATTTTTTCCTCCGGTTGTAACTCCTTTTTCGGCATTTAAGGGAGCAGTTTGCGGTGGTCGCACCTTCGGCTGGCGGCGGGTATTCAAAAGCGGCGGGTATTCAAAATAAGATCTCGAAGCCATGGCTCATGGGCCCGTAGCGGGGCGCCCCGCGCCGCCCCAAGCGCTTAAGGGCGCCGCGGTTTACTGAGACAGGAGAAAGTGCGAAGGCCGTGGCCTCGAAAGTAGTACTACATTACGAGATTCTCAATTTGCCAAGCGGAGGAGTATTGAAGGCGGGCTTCAGATACCTTGAGAATGCGGCCGGAATTGCGCGCCTAAGGGGTTATTGAAGCTGATCGAGAATCCCACATCCCCGTGGGCGGGGCGTTCTCAAAGAGGCGCTTGGAAGCTGAATTGCACTACTCCAGATTTCTAGGAATTCATGAATATCCCAGGCCAGCAAGCGCCGACGGTGCAGGGTAATCCGCGGTCCACGGTTGTGCTGATGCTGCTAACGAACGCCTACGACCCGGATCCAAGGGTCCGCCAGGAGGCGTTGGCGCTGCTTGCAATGGGTTGCCGGGTGAGGCTGCTGGCTTGGGACCGGGATCTAAAGAGCCCGGTTTCAGAGAACATGGAAGGAGTCGAGGTGGAGCGGGTACGCGTGGCCTCGCGCCACGGCAGAGGAACGACGCAGCTCTTTTTCTACTTGGCGATTTATGCCCGTCTGTTCTGGCGAGGGCTGCGGACTCGTTTTGACGTCGTGCATTGCCATGATCTCGATACATTGCCGGTCGGCTTTCTGCTTGGAAAACTCAAGCGCAAACCGATTGTTTACGACTCCCACGAGAGCTTCATGGACATGCTGCAGGGAAGCATCCACCCGACGGTGAGCGGGGCCATACTGCGGCTTGAGAATTTTCTCATTCGCCGCGTAGATCTGCTGATTACGGTCGGCGAGAAGCTGCGCGCCGCCTTCGTGGCGCGGGGGGCCCGCCATACCGCCGTTGTCGGGAACTGGAAGGATCTGCGCGATTACCGCCGCACGGATGAAGAAAATCTGGAGATCCGGCAACTTTTTGGAATTCCGCCCGGCGCGCTCGTGGTCACTTGTATTACGCAATTGTTAAAGAATCGCATGATCGAGGAGTTGGTCGAAGCCGCCAAGCCGTATCCCGACGTGTACGTCATCATTGCCGGTAAAGGGGCACTGGAGGCAAAAGTGAGGGATTGGGCGGCGGAAAACCCACGGGTTATTTATCCGGGTTTCGTCCATGCTTCCGAGGTCGCGGCGTACACTTGCGCCTCCGACGTGATTTACTGCGGCTTCGATCCGGCAAATCCGAACGCGCGCTACGCCGCTCCCAACAAGCTGTTTGAAGCGTTGGCGGCGGGCAAGCCTCTGATCAGCCCCGACATTGGAGAGATCGGCGACCTCATCCGCCGCTCCGATTGCGGCATGCTGCTTCCGGACTGCACGGTGGCGGCGGTGCGGCAGGCAGTGCGGTCGATGAGAATTCCGGAACTGCGGGCCACGTGGACGGAAAACGCGCGGCGGCTGGGGAGCACGGAAATGAACTGGGAGAAAGGCCGCGAGATCCTTCATTCCGAATACTCCCGGCTGCGGCCCGAATTGACGCCGCGGCTGCGGATTCCGCCGTCGCAAGCAATGGCCCGCCAGGCTGTATCTCAAGGCGGCGAGTGATGCCGATTCGGATTCTTCATGTTGTGGAAGCGCTGGGAGTCGGCGGCGGCGTTGAAACCGGCATCGGCAACCTGATTGCCAACATGGATCGGGAGCGTTTCGAGCACGTACTTTGCGCGGTATTCCGGGTGGGCGGGCAATTGGAACGTTATCCCGTCGAGCGCGTTGAAATCGTAGGACTGGAGCAGAGCCCCCGGCGCTTTTCGATTCAGGCGGGAGCGCTGGCCCAGATCATCCGGAGAATCCGGCCGGCCATCGTCCACTCCAGAAATTGGGGAGCGATGGAGGCGGTCATCGCCGCGAGATGGGAAGGGTCGTGCAGCGTCATTCACAGCGAGCACGGAGTGGAAATGAATCCAGCGGCGGAACCACGCCGCCGCGCTTGGCTGCGCCGCTTAGCGTTCCATATGGCGCACCGCGTTTTCTCGGTTTCTTACCAATTGAGAGACATGCTGGCGCGGCGTACCGGCTTTCCTTCCCGCAAGATCGACGTCATTCACAACGGCGTCGATATGGGCTTATTCCGGAAGGATGCCGCGCTCGCGGGCGCAATACCGCGCCTCCTTCGGCATGGCGCCCGATGAGTTTTGCCTGGGCTGCGTCGGCCGGCTCAATCGCATCAAGGATTACCCCACACTATTGCGCGCCGCGGAAATTTTCGGCAAATCGTGTTCTTCATGGCGCCTCCTGATCGTGGGCGAGGGACCGGACCGCTCGGAGCTGCAGGAAATGGTGGATGCGTCGGCGACGCTTCGCGGCCGCGTGCGGTTTCTGGGGACGAGCCGCCGCATACCGGAATTTTTGAATGCCATCGATCTTTACGCGCTGCCTTCGCTGTGCGAAGGGATCTCGAATTCACTGTTGGAAGCGATGGCCGCCGGTGTCCCTGTAGTCGCATCGGATACAGGCGGTAATCCGGAAGTTACTTCGGATGGCAAATCCGGCCTGCTTTTTCCGGTAGGCGATGCGGAAGAGCTGGCGCGCAAGCTTCTCCTGCTTTCGAACAGGCCGGCGGAACGGGAGAAACTGGCGGGGGCGGCGATGCAAGGCGTGCGGGAGCATTTCTCATTGGCTTCGATGGTCCGGCGGTACGAAGAAATGTATGAGAGCGTAGGGGAGCGTTTCGCCCCTTTAAGGGTCCGCGCAACGGCGCTGACGAGCTGAATTATGTGCGGAATCTGCGGGATATTCGAACCACAACGCGCAAGCAATATCGAACGCCCGGTCATCAAGGCCATGGCCGATACCTTGTACCACCGCGGGCCGGATGAGGAGGGCATCTACTGCGGTCCGGGCATCGGGCTAGGACATCGCCGGCTGAGCATTATCGACGTTGCCAGTGGACAGCAGCCGCTGGCGAACGAAGACGAATCCATTTGGATCGCTTTCAATGGCGAGATTTATAACTTTCAGGAACTGAACAAGCAATATCTCTCGAGTGGCCACTCCTTTCGGACGCGCTCGGATACGGAGACGATCGTTCACCTTTACGAAGAGCTTGGCGAGGATTGTTTTTCCAAGCTGCGGGGCATGTTCGCCATTGCGCTCTGGGACGGTAGGCGGCGGAAGCTCCTGCTGGCGCGGGACCGGCTCGGCAAAAAACCGCTGTATTACTCCTGGGATGGGCGTCGAATATTGTTTGGTTCCGAAATAAAAGCGCTGTGGCCGGCGGCCGACTTCCGACCGGACATGGATCTGGAAGCGCTCTCAGATTATTTCTCGTATTTATACGTACCCGCTCCCAAGACGATTTACCGGCAGGTAAAAAAACTCCGCCCCGCTCATTATCTGGCCGTGGACGCCACGGGCATCCGCGAAACGCCGTATTGGGACCTGAGCTTTAAAGAACCCGCGGCGCTTTCGGAAGCGGGCTGGTGCGAGCGCTTGGTGGAGGAATACAAAAACGCGATTAAGATCCGTTTGATCAGCGAAGTGCCGCTGGGGGCATTTCTGAGCGGCGGCGTGGATTCGTCATCGGTGGTGGCGCTGATGAATCAATATCAATCGCCGGTCACCACCTGCTCGATCGGGTTTACCGAAGAGTCCTACAATGAGGCGGCCGAGGCGAAGGAGTTCGCGACGTCGCTTTCCGCCGATCATCATGAGGAGATCGTATCGCCCCGCGCCGTGGACATCGTGGAAAAGCTTGCATGGCACTACGATGAGCCGTTTGCCGATTCTTCCGCTGTTCCCACTTACTATGTGTCGAAAATGGCGCGCCAGCACGTCACCGTTGCGCTCTCGGGCGATGGCGGCGATGAGAATTTCGCGGGCTACCGCAGATACAAATTCGATGTTCGCGAGAATATGATGCGCTCCGTGCTGCCCCTTGGCGCGCGGCGCTCGCTGTTTGGAACCCTGGCGCGGTTTTATCCCAAAGCGGATTGGGCGCCCCGGATGTTTCGAGCCAAAAGCACGTTGCAGAGCCTCTCCCGCTCCGCCATTGAAGGCTATTTCAACACCATGTCCAGCGTTCCGCCCGATATGAAGGCAAGGCTGCTCGCCGGCGACGTGCTCGGCAAGCTTGGAGGATACGATTCGATGGACGTGCTGCGGTATCACTACGAGCGCGCCGATACGGACGATCCGCTTTCGCGCATCCTGTACACGGACATCAAAACCTATTTGGTGGACGATATTTTAACGAAAGTCGACCGCGCCAGCATGGCCAACTCGCTTGAGGTGCGCTGCCCGTTGCTCGATCACGAGTTGATGGAAACGATCGCGAGCATTCCTTCGGGGCTGAAGCTGCGGCAGGGCGTCGGCAAATACATCTTCAAAAAAGCGTTGGAACCCGTGCTGCCGAAAGCCATCCTCCACCGCCGCAAGTGGGGTTTTGGAGTTCCGCTGGCCACATGGTTTCGGAAAGACCTCAAAACTTTCGCTTATGAGACGGTATTTCGCAGCAGGGATGAATATCTGAACTATGCGTTCCTGGAACAATGCTGGAAGGAGCACCAGCGGGGGCAGCGCGACTGGTCGTCGCTGCTTTGGCAGGTTCTGATGTTTAAAACCTGGCAAGGAGTCTTCAAAACAACATGAGCGGCATTTGCGGCGTGTGGCGAAAGGAACATCCGGGGAAAACATCGCAGACGTTGCGCTCGGTTTGCGCCGGGAATTCGCTTGAGAGAACCGATACGATCCGCGTTGCCCTGACGGATGAGGGCGCCGGCGTCGGCGTGGCGTCGCGTTTCGATGCCCAGCAACTCTATGACGGTCCGCGGCTGATGCTGGCCTGCGACGCGGAGGTGGTCAACGAAGAGGAGATCCGTAGCCTTGCCGGCGCAAATTCGGAAGATGGAATCGCGGCGGCCTTGGCGGCCCTCTATGAACGTTTCGGAAGCGCATTCGTCGAGAAGGTGCGTGGGGCTTTCAGCATTATCTTATGGGACCGCGGCGAGCGGCTGCTGTTCGCCGCGACGGACCGATTCGGCATTCATCCCCTGGTCTATTACGAAGATCACAAAGTTTTACTGGTCGCATCCCGCATCGATGCGCTGCTCCGCTCGGAAGAAGCGTCGCGCGATATCAATCCAAGCGCCATTGCGAACTATCTGAACTATACGGTTAATCTCGCGCCGGCAACAATCTTCTCCAAGGTGACCCGGCTCCTGCCCGGCCACCTGCTGTTGAGCTCCGCGGGACAGCTCTGTACCCGGAAGTATTGGGACATGAGGTACGCTTGCGACCCGCACCCCAACGAGGAGGAACTGAGCCGCCGGCTTGAATCCGTGGTTGAAGAAGCGGTGCGCATCCATTCCAAACGAACGAACTTCGCCGAGGTGGGCGCGTTTCTTAGCGGGGGCACCGACAGCAGCACGGTCGCGGGCATGATGAGCCGGCTTAAGCGCGGTCCCGTTAGAACGTTTTCGATCGGCTTCGAGGAGGAGCGCTTCAACGAGCTCGAATACGCGCGCATCGCGGCCCGGACGTTCGCCGCCGATCACCATGAGTATCTGGTAAGCGCCGCCGACTGCGCCGAAGCCTTGCCGGAGATCGTCCGTTATTTTGACGAGCCGTTCGGCAACTCTTCCGCTATTCCGACTTATTTCTGCGCCAGACTCGCGGCCCAAAACGGAGTGCGCACGCTGCTTGCCGGGGACGGCGGCGATGAGCTATTTGGGGGCAACGAACGCTACCTTACCGATAGAATCTTTCAGGCTTATCAAAACATCCCTGGATTTCTGCGTAACGGGCTGATCGAGCCTACGCTCCATGCGCTTCCAATGCATACCCGGTTACTGGACATGGCCCGCAGCTATGTGCGGCGGGCGAGCCTGCCGCAGCCGGACCGGTTTTTCTCCTACAACCTGCTTCTCGACAACCCGCTGGATCAGATTTTCGAACGTGACTTTCTGACGGAGTTGGCCGATTATTCCGTGCTCGAGCGGCCAAGTTTCTACTACCGGCATGGCCCGGCGCGGGAACACCTTGACCGGCTGCTTTACCTCGATGTGAAAATCACTCTCGGCGACAACGATCTGCTGAAAGTGACGCGCATGTCGGAAATGGCGGGGGTGCGAGCGGGATTCCCGCTGCTGGACCATGCGGTCGCGGAGATGTCCGGCACGATTCCGGCGAACCTGAAAGTAAGAGGCCGCGAGAAGAGATATTTGTTCAAGCGCGCGTTCCGGGACCTGTTGCCCCGCGAAGTGATCCAGAAAAAAAAGCACGGATTCGGCATCCCCGTGGCGCTGTGGATGAAGTCCGACAGGAAGATGCGGGAGATCACGCACGACATTCTGCTTTCTTCCCGCACCTATGAACGAGGATTTATCCGGCGCGGTTTCGTCGAAGAGCTGATGCGGAAACATCAGTCCGATGAAACGCCATTCTATGGCGATACATTGTGGACATTTCTGACGCTCGAGCTCTGGTTTCGTCAGTTTGTCGATAACGTTCGGACGGTCGCGGCATGAATGTTATCGAAATCCGGGATGAAGCGCAACTCGCCGCTTTGCGGGAACCTTGGAACGCGTTGTTAGCCGGGTCGGCCGCGAATACAATCTTTCTGACGTGGGAATGGGTCACAGCATGGTGGTCGGCGTACGGGAACCCGGGCGATTTGCGGATTCTAGTCGCCGTCGATGGGTCCGGCCCGCCGCTCGGAATCGCTCCCCTGCGTTTGCAGCGGGTCAGGCGTTACGGCCGCCTCTATCAGAAGCTTTCGTTTATCGGCGATGGCTCGGCGGATTCAGACTATCTGGACTTCATTGTTGCGGCTGGCCAGGAGCGGATGGTCTTGCAGGGCTTTTGGAAGTACCTGCGGAATGTATTCGCAAACGGCGTTCTGCTCGAAATTAACGAGATCCCCGAGACATCTCCCAACCTTCCTATTCTGCTCGAGTTGGCGTCCTCCGACGGAATGGTGGTTGCTACAGCGGACGTGCCATGTGGGACAGTGGCGCTGCCATCCGATTGGCAGGAGTACCTGAAAAAGCTCGCGCCGCGGTTCCGGACGAAGATTCGCTCGGTCCTCCGCAATTTGCAGGTCCGCGACGATGTGCGGTTGCGTTTTTGCGATAACCCGCGGGAACTTGCGGTTCTGCTCCCTTCCCTGTACGAGCTGCATGGGCAGCGCTGGGCGAAAGAAGCGAAACCGGGTGTCTTCCGGTGGGAAAGAAAGCGCTTGTTTTACGAAAGTCTGTCGCCGGTTCTGCTGGATCGCGGTTGGCTATGCTTCTCCGCGCTGGAGTGGCGCGGGCGAGTTCTCGCCTGCCAATACGGCTTCGTCTACGCAGGCCGGTATTTTCAGCTCCAAGAGGGTTACGATCCCTCGTGTGAACACTGGAATGTTGGAGTTGGTTTGCGCGCCTGGTCGATTCAGGAGCTTGTCAAACGCGGCATATCCGAGTACGATTTTCTGGGCGGCATAGGCAGGCATAAATCGGATTGGGGCGCCGAAACCAAGTTGAGCAAGCGGATCGTATTGGGCAAACCCAGCGCGGCCAGCGTGCTCTTCTGCCGAGGCCCCGAGTGGATCGCGCGAGCGCGCCAGTCGGTTAAGCGGTTGCTGCCGGAACGCTGGATCGCCAGGCGGGATGCGCGTTGGGAGCGGCGCAGGAGGGCGGCGTTCGAGCATGCGGCGCCTCCGAATGGAGACTGGCAACGGCGTACGCTTTCCGCGTGTTATTACTATTCGCCCCTTCCCGCGCTGCTGCGACCCATACGCAACCGCTACCGCCTACAGATTTCGTCGGATCGCGGCGCTAAGTTGCGGCTGCACAAGCGGCGGCAGGCGAGCGTTCGCATTCTTTACTATCACCGCGTCAATGACGAACGCGACCCGTTCTTTCCGGCGATGAGCGCGGCCAAGTTTGAAGAGGAGATTCGGGTAATTTCCCGGAACTACCGCGTAGTAAGCATGGGGGAAGCTCTCAAGCGTCTGGCTGAAGACGGACCGGCCGAGCCGGTAGTCGCGATCACGTTCGACGACGGATACGAGGACAACTGCCGCATCGCATATCCGATTTTGCAGCGGTATGCGATCCCGGCGACGATTTTCCTGACTACGGGGAGCATCGATTCCCGCGAGCCGTTGTGGTTTGAAAGATTGGCGCAGGCGGTTAAAACTTCGCCGCACGCATCGGTTGACATGGAATTGGATGTGCCACGCCGGCTTCTTCTGCGAAGCGAGCGGGACCGCCTCAGCGCCAACGATCACATTTACGCATTCCTACGCGGTTTGGACGATACGGAGCGCCGCGATCGGCTGTGCGAGATTCTGTCGCTGCTTGAAAGCGTCGACACAGGCGAGCGCGCCGGCAAGATGCTGACGTGGGATCAGGTACGGTGGCTCAAAATGCGCGGCATCGATTTTGGCGGACACACCGTAACGCACCCCTTTGTGTCGCGGCTGCGGCCGGAAGAGGCCTCATGGGAGGCCGCGGAATGCAAGCGTCGTATTGAGGAGGAGTTGCAGGAGCCGGTTGACCACTTCGCATATCCCAGCGGCCGCGAAGGCGATTTCTCGCCATGGAACAAGCAAGTAATTCTGGAGGCCGGCTACCGGGCCGCGGTCTCCACGCTCTGGGGCGTGAACTACCCGGGCACGGATCGGATGGAGTTACGGCGCGGACAGCCCTGGGAGGCGCATCGAGCGGTATTCGCGGCAAAGCTCGACTGGTATCAATGGATTGACTCTTAGATGGTTGAACGCAAGAGACAGTGATGTTCAGAGACAAAGACCGTCAAACTTGCGGGTGGAGGGCTGCTTCAGCTTTCTTGGCCGAAGGTGCGCCGCATCGTTTGGGCGATGACACACCGGAAGAGACGTTTGCGATATGAAGATCCACCGCAACAAGTCTATTGCAGCAACGGGGCTCTTCCTGGTTTTTGCAGTCCTGGGCTGGGGAGCGCCGCTGGTCTCCGCCGGATGGCACATCGAAACAGCCGACGCTATTGGCGGCGGCAAATTCTCTTCGCTCCGAATCGACAAGTTCGGTAATGGCCACGTGGCTTATTACGATGAATCCCGGCACGAGCTCAACTATGGGTTTTGGGACCACAAACTGAACAAGTGGTTCACCACGACGCTGGACGACAACGTCGGCGGGTTTTGTTCCCTGGCTCTCGATTCCAAACAGTATCCGCATATTTCATACCTGGAATATGGCCACGGAAAGATTAAATATATCCGGTGGGACGGCTCCTCCTGGCACAAACAGACACTCGAGATCAAAGCCAAGAACATAAGTTTCTATACCTCCATAGCTTTGGATGCGAATGACAATCCGCATATCAGCTATTACGAATATTGGGGGACCGGAGAGAATTATGAACTCGCCCTGCGGACCATTGGCTGGACGGGCGACCACTGGGAAGTGATGACCATCGACGCCACGCCTGGGAGCGGCAAGTTTAATTCCATGGCTACGGCCTCGACCGGTCTCAGTCAGATCGCCTACGCTAACGTAAAATCGGAAAATGCCGGCCTGCGTTACGCGGCCTGGAACGGGACCTCCTGGACGGTTACGGTGCTCGAAGGCGTTGCGGAGCCTCATCCGGTTTACTCCGTCGCACTTGTGTTGGACGATCGGGATGCGCCGCACATTGCCTTTACCGATCTCACCGACAACATCGTCAAGTATGCCACCCGAAACGCAGGGAAATGGGAAATCCAATCCATAGATTCGGTGGCTGAACCGGCGTACCCGGACCGCAATGGCATCGCGGTCGACTCCGAAAGGAACCCGTACGTCAGCTACTTCGATGCAAGAACCGGCGTACTGAAACTGGCTCACCGGACGAATGGTAAATGGACTTCAGAAGTTGTCGACGAGAACTTCAACGGATTTACGAGTTCTTTACAAATAGCTCAAGGGCGTATCTGGCTTACTTATTCGGACGAGAGCGGGCAGCGGTTGCGTTTCGCATACAGATCGCTCGATAGCGGAGATCCAGCGAACCAGCCGGTGTCCTCGCTTAGGAAGCGGGAATGACGGTAAGGAAGCGGAGGAATTTCGATCCGTGGCCTAAGTACGGAGAAGATGCGCTTATGCGGGTTTCGCAGCCGACTGCGCCACGTCTGAAGGCAACAATGCCATATGACAGTGTCGTTCGGCGATGATCCGACCGTCGTCAGTTCGGAAGAAATGATGGTTCAAAGCAAGAAACAGTGATGTTCAGAGACAAAGACCGTCAAAAGTGCGAGCAGCTCTTCAATAAGCATTATGCCGGCCGGAAGTTCAGCCGGGGGCAATACCGGGAGTTGATCCAGCAGCATGTCTCTTCAGGGGATAGGCTGCTCGACGCCGGTTGCGGGCGATACTTGGAGTTTTCACGGGAAGTTGCCGATTCGGTGCAGGTAATAGGCGTCGATTTGGAAACACGGCTTGAGACGCAGAACCGGCGCTCTCCGTATGGCGTGCGCGGAGATCTGGAGCGTCTGCCGTTCCCGTCCGCATACTTTGACGTGGTGATATCGAGAAGCGTCGTGGAGCACTTGGCCGATCCGCCCCGCGTCTTCCGCGAATTCCACCGCATTCTGAAGCCGGGAGGTAAAGTAATTTTCTCCACGCCGAACAAATACGATTATATTTCGATCGGCGCCCGCCTCACTCCGTATGGCTGGCATCGCGCGCTGGTGAGCAGAATGTTAGGCGTGCCGGAGGACGACATCTTCCCCACGCTGTACCGCGCCAACACGCTTTCGAAGCTGGGGAAGGAGTTGAACGCGGCGGGATTCCGGCGGACGGTCTTGAAGTCCGTGAGCCATTACCCCGCGTACCTGATGTTCTCGCCGGTTCTGTTCCGCTTGGGAATGGTTTACGAGCGCCTGACTGCATTTCGTCCGCTGCGCTTCCTCCGGGGAACTCTGTTATGCGTTTTTGAGAAGCCGGGAATGGCATCGCAAGCGAATGCGGCCAACAGCGGCAACGCCATGGAGGCTGGGGGCTAGTCCAAGAACCGCATGCCGATACGGGATCTCATCTTCATGGTGGTGTTTTTTGCGTGTCTGCCGGCATGCTTTTTCCGTCCCTTCTGGGGAATTCTGATGTGGACGGTCGTGTCGCTTCTGAACCCGCATGCTTTCCTGTGGCAAGTGACGCGCGAGTTTCCTTGGGCTTTGGCCGTGGCGATTCCGACGCTGGCGGGATATTTCTGCTTCTCTTTTGAGTTCAGGCGCCTTCTCGCCCGCGAGACATTTATAATCCTGCTGCTCTGGATTTGGTTTACGATAACGACCTTGCACAACACGCAGCAGCCTGAATTTGTACATTTTGCGCCGGATACGTGGCGGCGATGGCAGCTCGTTTCCAAGATTCTGCTGATGACGGTTGCGACGATCGGGATTGTGAACACGTGGTCCCGCTTCAGAATGCTCATCCTCGTCATCTGCGGCTGCCTGGGTATTCTGGTCGCCAAAGCGGTGCCCTTCATGATTCTGACCGCCGGCAGCTTCCGTCTGTACGGCCCTCCGGGATCGATGCTCGCCGACAACAACGACTTAGGCCTAGCTTTAAATATGACAATGCCGATATTTTTCTTCATGGGAAGGACGGATGCGAATCCGCGGATCAGGCGCGTCATGAAGTTTCTATGTATTGCGACCATTCCGGCGATTCTGTTCACTTACTCGCGCGGCGCGCTGCTTGGCTTGGCAGCGGTACTGCTGTTCATGTTTATGTGCATGCGGCGGCGTTTGGTATTGATACCCATTCTGCTTCTGGCGGGTGTTTTTGCCGTTTTTTTGACTCCGGAGAATTGGCAGCATCGAATGGATTTCCGCCGCGAGGGAGCTTTGATCGACGATTCCGCTCTTTCCCGCTTCAACGCATGGACGTACTGCTGGCGATTGGCGCAGGACTACCCGTTGATGGGCGGCGGTTTTGAGGCGTTCACTCCGCGCTTATTCAACCGCTATGCGCCGAACCCGCTCGACGTGCACGGACCGCATAGCGTGTACTTCGGCGTCCTGGCGGAGCATGGCTTTATCGGCCTGATGTTATATCTGACCTTGGTTGGTTCTACTTTCCTGACCCTCCGAAAATATATCAAATTCGCGAGGTTCTCCGGTGACGAGCAACTCGGCAGTTACGGCAATATGCTGCGTGTGAGTCTGGTGGGATTTCTGGTTTCAGGGGCGTTCTTGGGCCGCGCCTACTTCGATTATTATTTCACGATCGTCGCGTGCGCAATCATCTTAAAGCAACTGGCTAACTCGCCGGAAACGGAACTGCCTGAGATGGAAACCGAACTACAGGAACAGATAGCATGAAACACATCGCGGCTAAGGCCTCGGGAGATACGGCGGGCGCCGCGATCTCCTGGAGAGGGGAAGAAGAAATGACGAGCCGACGATCCGGCGCGCCGCGGGAAGTGCTTATCATAGGTCCCAAGGTACCGCCCTACGGAGGCATGGCGATTCAGGGCCGCCTGATGCAGGAGTTGATGACGGCCGAAGGGGTTAACGTCTCTTTTCTAGCTTCCAACCTCCCCTTCCCGAGGGGCCTTGCATTCCTGGACCGGTTTCGCGGCGTTCGGCCGTTTCTGCGGTCCATGCATTTCTCCTACCGCTTGTGGCGGATGCTCGGGCCAGTCGAAGTTATTCACGTGATGGCATGTTCCTGGCTTTATTTTTTCCTTATTGTCTGTCCCGCCCTGCTCATCGGCCGTGCGCGCGGCAAGCGCGTCATTCTCAATTACCGAGGCGGGCAAGCCGACGACTTCCTGCGGCGCTCGGCCTTCGTCCTCAGGATATTCTTCCGCATGGCCCACGCGGTGACGGCTCCTTCGCAATTCCTGGTGAATGTCCTCGCGAGACGAATCGGCGTTGCGGTACAGATCGTTCCCAACATCGTGAATTTCAAAAGATTCAGGTATCGGGAGAGAAACCCGGTCGAGCCGAAAATGATCGTAACGCGCCATTTGCTCCAACTTTACGGCATCGAATCCGTTATTCGCGCTTTTCGCGAAGTTCAGCAAAGACATGCGGGCGCGTCGCTCCTGATCGTCGGCACGGGCGACCAGGAGAAATATCTGCGCGGCCTGGTAGCGGAGTGGAAATTGCGGAATGTCGAATTCCTGGGTTACATTCCGCAGGAGCGCCTGCCCGAGATTTACGACCGCTGCGACATCCTGTTGAACGGGTCGCTGGCCGACAACTTTCCGGGGTCGCTCGTCGAGGCCGCCGCCTGCGGATTGGTAGTGGTTTCGACTTGCGCCGGCGGCATTCCCTATATTTTCGAAAACGATAAGAGCGCGATTCTCGTAAATCCCGGCGACTGGGCCGGGCTCGCCGCGGGAGTTCTGCGCGTGCTTGCCCAGCCTGCGCTCGCCGCACGGCTTCGCGCCGAAGCGTTACGCCAGTGCCGGCAATATGAATGGAAGAACATCCGGCGCCTACTGTACCGGATTTACGGCTTCGCCGAGAACTTTGGAGAGGCCGGCGCGCGCGGGGATTCCCGCCCGGTTGCGGTCGCCCTGGCCGCGGACCGGAAAGAATAAAGGAAGACAAAATGCATCGTTGGATGGTATGGAACATTCTCTTCCCGCTGCACGAGCGGCTAAAGGGCCACCCGAGTTTTCGAATGTTGAAAGAAATGGAAGCTGCCGATTTGCTCACGGCGGCGGAGCTCGCGGAACTTCGGGCGAGGAAGCTGCAGCAACTGATTCAGTACGCGTACGAGAACGTCCCATACACGCATCGCTCGATGGATGAGGCGGGAGTTCCGGCCTCCGGCATACGCGGCCCGGAGGACCTCCGGCGCTTGCCGATCATGCGCAAGGCCGACGTTCGCAAGAACCGGGAAGCCATGAAGTCCAGGATTGCAGGGAAAGTCACGCCATTTTCCACCGGCGGATCGACTGGAGACCCGCTTATCTATGACGTCGGCAAGGAACGCATGGCCTCGTGGATCGCCTGCCGGCAGCGCGCGATGCGCTGGTTTGGATTATCGGCGGGCGACAAAGAATATGCGATCTGGGGATCGCCCGTCGAAGTTACGCGGCAGGACCGTATCCGCGGGTTCCGCGATACGCTGCTGGCGACGCGCCTCTTATCGGCCTTCGAGATGAGCGAAGCGGTGATGTCCCGCTATGTCGACCTGCTCCTGAAAGGCGATTGCCGGACCATCTTCGCGTATCCGAGCTCGCTGTACCTGCTCTGCCTGCATGCTAACAAACAGGGGCGCAATCTGCGGCGCGCGGGCATTAAGGCGGCATTCGTCACCGGCGAGGTCCTGTTTCCCCATCAACGCGAGCTCATTGCCGAGACGTTGAATTGCCCCGTGGCAAACGGCTACGGCGGGCGCGACAGCGGGTTTGTGTCGCACGAGTGCCCGCGGGGCGAGATGCACATTATGGCCGATGCCACGATCGTCGAAATTCTCGACGCTCAGGGGCAGCCGGTACCCGAAGGTGAGACCGGAGAGATCGTGGTTACCGATCTCAATTCCCGGGAAGTGCCGTTTATCCGCTATGCGACCGGCGACGTGGGATCGCTCACTTCGCGCAAGTGCGTCTGCGGCCGGGCGCTTCCGCTGCTGGACAAGATCCAGGGCCGAACCACCGATTTTATCGTCGCTCCGGACGGCGCCATCCTGCACGCCCTTTCAGTGATCTACATCATTCGCGAGATCGAGGGTGTGGAACAGTTCCGCATTCGTCAGAAGACGCTCACGAACTTTCATCTTCAACTTGTGCGTAACGGACGATTTCTGCCGGAAAGCGAAATTCGAATCCGCGAACAATTGCAGCGGCGGTTGCGTGCCCGCCTGGAAGTAGAAATCGAATACTTGCCGTCACTCCCTCCGGAGCGCTCCGGCAAGTTTCGGCAGGTCATTTCGGACGTCTCGATTGATTCCCTGACGGCAACACATGCCGGATCGTGACTGTGTTGCATTCTGCCTTCCCGATTCGTCCATTCGCTTGAGGAGATTCGCCGTCGCGTGGCGCGCGGGGTGCGGATACTATTGCGGGCTCGCATGAAACTGTCCATCCCGTTCAGCCCGTAGGCCTGTTCGTCCGCGCCGCAACGCTTGCTGCGCTCACCGGAATCAGCGAAATCGGAAGCGGCATCGGCGGAGATCACGGCCGCCGACCAGGAAGCTGTCCATGCGAAATGAAGTCATGCGCCTCCGATTCGAACTGAACCGGGTTACGGGGCCACCCAACCGCTTCCCTTCCACAGCTTCACATAGATATTCCGCAAAGAACCATACTTAACCTCGCCCCAAGCGGCCACTGGCTTTCCGTTCAGGACGGCAAGGGAGACGCGCTCGGCGCTGCCGTTCACGGGATCGGCATTCAGACTTCCGCCGACGGCGGACCAAGCGCCGTTGTAATACTCATCAACATAGGTCTGAACTTTTTGGCCAAGGTCCTGCTGCTCTGTCCAGGCGATGTAGAGTTTGCCGGCATTGGGGTCGGCGATCAGAGACGGGGTTTCCGCCCAACCGGTATTGGTGTCCCGATTCAAAGCTCCCGAACCCACGATCGTCCACGCGCTGCCGTTCCATGTCTTGACGAAAATCTGGTTGTTCCCGTGTTGACTTCGTTCCGTCCACGAGACATACGGCTGGCCGCCCAAGTACGCGATAGAAACGTCAGAGGCCCAGTCGGCGGCATTTATGTTGAGCGAGCCGCCCAGCGGCGTCCAGCTTGAGCCGTTCCACTCGTCCGCATAGACTTGCGGGGAGCTTTCCGACTGAAGGCTGGAAGACGCGGCGAATTCCGTCCAGGCCACGTACGGATGGGCTCCATCACTGGCCATTGATACGGCCACTGCGTGCGGGCTGACGGAAGAGCTCTGGGCATTGCGGTTGAGTTGCCCGGGGCCCACCAACTTCCAGGCGGAGCCGTTCCACTGCTTTACGAAGACATCGTTACACCAGGGAAAGCAAGAACGGTCGGTCTCCAAAAACGCGATGTAGGGCGTCCCGTCAACCCCCACGAGCTGGGAGTAGCTGGCGGTGTCGGCCGCTCCGGCTGTCACCGCGCCGACGGATCCGCCGATCCACGAACTGCCGTTCCAGTACTTGGCATACAGATTGTTCGGCAGTAAGTTGCCGGAGTTGTTCTCCTTGTTCCAGGAGATCCAGGGCACACCGCTCACCACGGCCATGGAAGGATCATGGCCCTCGTCATATCCGGCGAATTCGGAGTCCAAGGCCGAATACGTTGCGCCCATACTTGTCCATGTGGAGCCGGACAGCTGGCTGGCGAAAGGATGCGGATAAAGGCTGTTGCCCGAGTCCAGCGGCGCGCCCGTCTCGATCCAGCCGGCATAGAGAGCGCCGCCATCGCTTACCAAAACGGGCTCATTCGCCCAGGCATTGGCGTTGCGGTTGAGACTCCCCGGCGTCGGAGCGAAAGTCGGATTGCCCGCGTACCCCACGTCATTTCCGGCGCCGGCATAGCGGAAGAACCACGTTTGTACGGCGCTATACCCTGCAGGCTGGCCGGCGGCGAACCCTCCAGTCCCTGGCCAAGTCAAGACGAAGACATTGTCGTCGGGATCGTAGGCCAGTCTTTGATAGGCGCTGGCGCCGGGGGTAAGCGCCGGCGACTGCTTGGGCCTGAGCTGGGTCCAAGTGTTGGCGGCAGGATCGTAGACCCACGTATCGTTCAAATAGCCGCCGGCGTCCTCGCCACCCATCAGGAGGAAAATGTTGTTCGTGGAATCGTAAGCGAAACCGGCATATTGGCGTCCCGATGGCAAAGTGCCGCCGGGAGTCAGCTTGGTCCAGGTATCGGACGGCACATCGTAAGTATAGAGGTCGTTAGTATAGGAACCGCCTCCTAATCCACCTCCAAAGAGATAAATGCCGCCGTTCGCGCTGTCATAGGCCATACTGCCGAAATATCCGGCCGAATCGCGCATGGTATTCGGCGGCGTGCCTTTTGGATTCTCATTTGTGAAAGCGTTAGTGTCCGGACTGTACACCCAAGTGCCGGCGCCGCGGTCGAAAAGCACATAAACGCCGTCCCGGACATCAAAAACAGCTGAGGCCTCGGTGGTGTTCCCCGGCCGGCTGGCGGTCTGTTTGTTTCTGCCGGCCAAGCCGAATGGGTCGAACTGCCAGACCTGCTGCGATCCCTCGTATTGTTGCGAGCCGGAGAAGCAACAGTAATTGATGAACACGTTGAGAGCTGGATCGTACTGCGGCATCCCCACCCCGTGGCCGCTTCCGGGCAAGTCCGCCCCGTTGAAGTCGCCTCCCAAGCCCAAGACATCCCAACGATTCGAAGAAAAATCGTAGGCCAAGTACGCTTGATCGCTTTCGGAAGTCAGGTTGTGATAGTTGTCCCACATAACGAACTTCTTGATGCCCGCGGCATAAAACATGTTGTCATAGCCGACGATGGCTTCCGGAAAGCCGTTGGTGGGAACCATCGTCCAGACGCCGTCCGGGATCGGAGTGCTCGCGCCGGTCCCGGCCGGAGTCGTCGCGGCGGCCGTCGCGGATTGCGCGGAAACGTTGCCCGCGGCGTCATAGGCGGCGACGGCATAGGTATAGGTTGTCAAGGCGCTCAGGCCGGTATCGCTGTACGATGTCGCGGCGGATGTCGCTATCTCCACCCCGTTCCTGAATACCCGGTATCCGGCCACGCCCACGTTGCCGGTCGAGGCGCTCCACGAAAGATTGATTTGACTGGCCGAAATGGCGGCCGCGGAGAGGTTCACGGGGACGGAGGGCGGGGTGACATTGGCAGGAGTAAGCCCGGAGGGCGCGGCGCCGCCGGAAGAAGCGGCAGCGGCGGAACTTGGTAAAGATTGATTGACATTCACCGCTCCGGTAATCGTAATATGGCCGCCCGCGCCGCTCTTCGGAAATGTAATCGTATAGGTATTATCGGCGTCCGACCATGTCGCTCCGACATTGTCGGCATCTGAAGTGGCCATTACGGCCGCGGGGACATTGGCGTCGTCATAGTCCGTAGCGAACATGACGTTCACGAAATAATCCCGTGCCTCCTGCGTGCCGAAACTCTCCTCAATCCGCCATGAGCCGGGTTCGATGGGTCCGGACTTGGGATCGGGAGTAAGAATGTCGGGGACTGCCGCTGGTATCCAGGAAGCCCCAGAATTGCCCGCTGCATTGCCCCTGCATGCACCGGTTCCAGTTGGTTCCGCCGCCGGGATTTTGCGGATCGGCTATCCAGAATTCCTTGCCCGGACCGCCCACGACATCGATGTTGACGCCGTTCGGCGCGAGGGCCCAGCCGACCAGTTTGCCGTTGTATTGATAACTGGCTCCCGCGCCCGCGCCGCCGTTCGCATGGGCCAGATAACCCGCGTAAGGGTTGGTCCAATTGAGACTTTGCGTGACGTTTTCAGTGCGATCGATTTCGTAGCGATTGCCTGAAACGATGGGCTGGTTAACGCTATGAAGCAGCCACTTCTTTTGGAATGCCGGGTTCGTGGAAGTAATTTCGTCGTAAACGACGACATAGGCCGATGTGCCCCTCGGAATAACGAGCATGTTACGAATTACGCTCTGCGCGCGGGACGTGCGGTTCACCGAGTTCGGCGCGCCGATGCTCTCGGGATTGTTATAAGCGGGGGTGATGTCGATGGAAGCGTAGGTGTAAGCGGGAGTCGCGGCATAGGACAACAGCGAACCCATGTGGTAGTAGTCGTATTCCGATTGCCAATCGTTGACGCAGCCCGGAGCGGCGGCTTTGTCGAGACAGTCGGGCGAGACATACTGCGGGAACAATTGATTGTAGAAGGTGCCCGCGCGGCGCTGGCCTCCATCGTTAGCCAATGCCTCCGACACGCTGCTGCCGTCGTTCAAATCGACTTGGCTGAATAGTTGCTTCGGATAAACGTCGTGAGGGTCGACGATCAGCAATGTGTTTTGAGAAATGGACTGTTTACCGTATTGAATCTCGTGCTCGCTATTTGAGCCAGGCCGATAGTTGCCGCTGGCGATCGCCAAATTTCCGCGATGAGAGATCGTAAACGCTCCGGCGTCGGCATGCGTATGCGACCAGAAGTTATCCCCGTATTTTAGGGAAACGTCGGTATCGTCTTCACTCCAACCCGAACGGGCGAAGATTACTCCCCAACCGTCGAAGTCTTTGGAAGCCGGCAAAGCGGCGCGCGAAGACGCCGCATTCGATTGGTTGTCGGGGGTATAAAAAGGCCATGCGGAAGGCTCGAAGCCGCTGGGACCCGCCGGAAATTCCTGATTGACGAGACGCGCCCACCCGCGGAGCGCCGGATCGTTATAGATCTCGGCGAGGCCGTTCAGCGACCCCAATCCAACTCCTTCATCGTAATTAATATGGTATTCCGGCGTCAGCGTGCCGGCGGCGACTTCCCCGATATGTTCCATGGTGAAATCGGGCCGCGTCGCATACATCGTCCACGTCGCATGATTCTTCAACCACGGATTCTGGGTGAAATACGGCTGGCCGCTCGCCGACTGCCAGGACAACAGAATGGGGACAAGCCACTGCTCTAATCCCGGATTATTATTAGCGTACTCGCTCCAGTCCTCGGACCACGCGCCACCGGCATTTCCGAAGACCTGCTTCCATACCGGCACAAAGACATTGAACAACTTATTCGTCATCCAGTTCATGTGATATGTCCCGCAAGGTTTTGCGAGGCATGTGCCGCCCGCGGGGTTTTGGGTATCGAAGTCGGGGTAAATGGCAAACGCGGCAATGAAGCCGTCCGGTCCGTTTTCGATGTAAATCTGATCGTTGTAGGGACTGGCGTCAAGTCCGTTATAATACTCTTCCCAAATCTGAGCGTTGCCCTCGAGCTGATTCATGAACGCAGTGCGATCCGCGGCGTCGAGAGAGTTATAGAGCCAATCATAGACCATAGCCAGCCTTATGCCGACATAGGCCTGATACCCATTGAATATTCGGATCGGAAGCGCGGCGCCGGTTATTGGCGGGTTAGCGGCCGCGTTCAACACGATCGTATTGGCGGTCGCCGAGGCGATCGTATATCGACGTCCCTGAATAGATAATATGTAATTGCCGTTAACGCAGCTGCCCCCGCCGCAACCGGTAAGGAAGTTGGCGGAAGCGCTGCTGAGCGTATACCCACCGGCGCCGACGCCATCGTCGACCGAGTATAGAAGCTGTCCCCAGGTTCCGCCTAAAGCGGCCAGTTGTTCGAATTTGGTCAAATCGGCCGTTGCCAACGCCGTGTTCCCAGCAGCCTGATTTGCAAGATACGCAATCAGCGCCCGTCTGAACTGGCCCATATTGGAAGTGGGATTGGTTGGATCGAGATCGGCGGCGGCCCTGTTATATTTCGCCATCTCCTTGGAATCGGCCGCCAAGGCTAAGAGATACGCTTGATCGGGATGCGGTAACCGTGGATGGCCCATGTTCCAAGTAGAAGGAATGGCTGTCCCCGGAGAACTCGAGGCCTGCGTCGTTGCGGTGATCGGCGCGCACTGGGCTGAGACGTTGCCCGCGCCATCAAAGGCCGCCACGGCATGGATATAAGTTGTCGAGGCGTTCAGACCGGTATCGGCATACGATGTCGTCGCGGTTGTCGCGATCTGCGACCCGTTTTTGAAGATTCGGTATCCCGCTACGCCGGCATTGCCGGTCGAGGCGCTCCATGAAAGATTGATTTGGCTGGCTGAGATGGCGGCTGCGGAAACGTTGGCGGGAACGGAGGGCGGGGTCGTGTCCGAGGGGGCCTGTGTGCCGCTCCCGGCTTTGAAGGCCGCGATTACGCTCTGAACCGTGAGCGATTTAGGCAAGGTTCCGGTGGAAGCATAGGCGTCGGCGGCCGCGGCGCTCTGGTCTTGGACCTGGTGCTCATGGTTCGAGCCGTCGGACTGCAACTGGATGGTCGTCCACGGGGAAGTCGGCGTGAATACGGCAGTTGCGGAGCCGTTCGTGTGGTGGACGGCAAAGAGGAGGTCGCCCGTCCTGGTCGTCCTGACGGAAGGGCTCGCGTAGGTGGCGCCGGCGGCGTTGCCCGAGGCCGTCACGTCAAGCGAGCCGGAGGTTGCCAACCCGGCATACTCAACGGCGGTGATAATGGGAAATGCGCCCGCCTTGCTGGCCGTCGCTGTGATTTGGTCGCTCGATCCCCCGATGATGTTCTCGGCATAGAAGATGGCGGCATAGGGATTCTTACTATATGCCGCAGCCAAATGCCAAGTGTTGCCGTATGTATCTGAGATGACGTAGGGGGTATCCACAACATAATAATCGGTCACAGCAACGACGAGTTCATGGCCGGAGGAGGTGGGGCTGGGAAGGCTGACGGAAATAGCCTTTCCGCTCCCCGTATACGCGGCTGCGGACTTAGATTGGATACGGGTGACGGCGGCGGCGCTGGCCGGTAATCTAGGGGCCGACCTACCCGGCGCGCGGGCAAGCGCGTCGGTCGGCAAGGCGATGTCTTGCGCAGCTCCCCAAGACAACGGAAAAATCAGAAGCGTCAAGGAGAACGGACAAAAAAGGCGCGCCAAAGATCTCATCTAGTTCCTTTATCTGAACGTATCGGAAAACGTATCGGCAAAAGTTTGCATCTCACCTAGGGATTGCTAAAAATAATATTTCGCCGCTCGAAAACGGCTTGATCAAGGATTCTTCCTCTCCTAAACATGTTGTTGCAGCGAAATACCGCGGACGGGCGCCGTCAACATCCCGGCGCAACTTGCTCGTTCCAGGCCGCGTAGGAAGTGTGACATTATATCGGTGACCGCTTCGACACAGTCTTGAATTTGGCCCAGATTAGGAATTGAGAGGTCGGGAAGAATACTTTGCGGGCCCCCGATCGTGCCCCGTTTATTCCGTTTTTTAGGCGCAAGGTGATTTCAACTGAATAGTACGGTAAGTTCCGTACTATTCTCTACCTCGCGTCGTTATTTCGGCTGCCGCGCGGGTTCCCGGCTGAAGAACTTAGTTCGCAATTGTCCCGCCGAGTCGGAGTCGTCATCGCCCGTCAGAACACGCCTCGGGGATTCCGCCCAGAGCAATCACTCGGATTCTTACCAAATGAAAATCGGCCACGCCGACTTCGTCAGTCCTCTGGTTATTTTCGGACGCTTGCAACTATTGCACCACAAACTCGTCGATGATGTCGTCCGAGACGTCATACCCGGCGCCGAAATAATCGTACGCCCCCAGATCGAAATGCGAAGCCGCCGTCCAGTTGGGCGTAACCGGAGTATAGGGCGTGGACTTCACCAGCGCATCGTTGAGATACAGCTTGATGACGCTGCCATCCCACCCCAATGTCACCTTCAATATCACGCCATTGCCGTACAAGGCATCTTCCGTCCCCTGCGGAACGTAGTAATACTGCGCCGAGCCCCCCGCCATGTAGCTGAACTCCAGATATCCCGAGCCCGCCTGCGTCGAAAAATTGAATAAGTGGCCGTTGGCGTCTCCCACATCGAATGCATAGCGATATGCTCCCGCGCTCGCCTTCCTTTGCGCAAAGGTGTACATCGACTTCAAGTAGAATGTGACCTGTCCCTGATTCACGTTGAACACATTCCCTACCATTGCGCCCGCGAACCGGTAATACGCATTGTTCGTATTGGCGCAACAACTCAGGAAATACACTCCGTTGCCCGCTTGAGCCGGCGCAAAGTTCACCGACCCGCCGCCGTTCACCACCACCGTTCCCGTGAACCCCGCCGGCGCCGTGCCCGGCGTCACAACCGATCCGTTCGTCACCCCGCTCACCTCCGAGGCATCCGCATGGATCTGCAGAATCGGCGTGGGACCCGGCGCCGCCGTCGTAAACGTGAAGTCCCCGGAGCTGGCGAGAATCCCCTGCGCATTGCGCGACAACACTTGATAATGATAGGTCGTCGAGGCCGTCAGCCCGCTAAGAGTCACGGAATGCGACGTCGTCAACGCGCCGTTCAGCGCGCTGTTTGCGCCATAGGCGCTCGTCGTCCCGTACGCCACTTGCGAATCCGCGGCCTGGTCCGTGGTCCATGTAATGGTCGCTCCCGTGGACGTGATGGCGCCGGCCGCAACCGCCGAAATCACCGGCGCCGTAGCCGGATTGTTTACCACCACCGAGACGCTGTTCGCGGTCGCGCTGTTGCCCGCCGCATCGCTCGCAATGGCCGTAAGGACGTGAGTTCCGTTGACGGCGGTCGTCGTATCCCATGACATGCTGTAGATCGGCCCCGCGCCCGTCACCACGCCGCCCACATTTTGCCCGTCAACTTGGAACTGCACCCCCGCCACGGCTACGTTGTCCGTCGCATTCGCCGAAATTGTCACCGCGCCCGTCACCGTCGCCCCGTCCGCCGGCGCCGTCATCGCAACCACCGGCGGCGTCGTGTCGGGCGCGGGCCCCGTCAAGCTGAACTCGTCGATGATATCGTCCGAGACGTCATACCCGGCGCCGAAATAGTCGTACGCCCCCAGATCGAAATGCGAAGCCGCCGTCCAGTTGGGAGTAACCGGAGTATAGGGCGTGGACTTCACCAGCGCGTCATTGAGATACAGCTTGATGACGCTGCCATCCCACCCCAATGTCACCTTCAATATCACGCCATTGCCGTACAAGGCATCTTCCGTCCCCTGCGGAACGTAGTAATACTGCGCCGAGCCCCCCGCCATGTAGCTGAACTCCAGATATCCCGAGCTCACCTGCGTGGAAAAATTGAATAAGTGGCCGTTGGCGTCTCCCACATCGAATGCATAGCGATATGCTCCCGCGCTCGCCTGCCGCTGCGCAAAGCTGTACCTCGATTTCAAGTAGAATGTGACCTGTCCCTGATTCACGTTGAACACATTCCCCACCATTGCGCCCGCGAACCGGTAATACGCATTGTTCGTATTGGCGCAACAACTCAGGAAATACACTCCGTTGCCGACTTGAGCCGGCGCAAAGTTCACCGACCCGCCGCCGTTCACCACCACCGTTCCCGTGAACCCCGCCGGCGCCGTGCCCGGCGTCACAACCGATCCGTTCGTCACCCCGCTCACCTCCGAGGCATCCGCATGGATCTGCAGAATCGGCGTGGGACCCGGCGCCGCCGTCGTAAACGTGAAGTCCCCGGAACTGGCGAGAATCCCCTGCGCATTACGCGATAGCGCTTGGTAATGATAGGTCGTCGAGGCCGCCAGCCCGCTAAGAGTCACGGAATGCGACGTCGTCAACGCGCCGTTCAGCGCGCTGTTTGCGCCATAGGCGCTCGTCGTCCCGTACGCCGCTTGCGAATCCGCGGCCTGATTCGTGGTCCATGTAATGGTCGCTCCCGTGGACGTGATGGCGCCGGCCGCAACCGCCGAAATCACCGCCGCATTGGCTACCACGAGGGATATAGAACTGCTTGCCGTGTTTCCCGCCGCGTCGCTGGCAAGCGCGGAAATGCTGTGCGCTCTGTTCGCCACCGCCGTGGTATCCCACGACACCGAATAGGAAGATCCGGCAATGGTTACCGGAGTGTTTAGATTAGCCCCATCTAACTGGAATTGGACGCTGCTTATTCCCGCACTGGATGCCGCATTGGCTGAAATAGATACCGTGCCGCCGACGGTCGCGCCGTTCGCCGGCGTCGTGATCGAGATAGTCGGCGGTGAGCTGCCGGCGGAAGAGGTCACGGCGCCAGCGCTCGGGGATGGACCGGAAATATTACCGGCCGCATCGTATGCCGCAACCGTATACGTATAGTTCGTGCTCGGACTCACTGTGGAATCTTGATAACTGAGAAAACCGGTTACGTTCGCGATCTGAGAACCGTTTCTAAACAGCCGATAACCCACAACCCCCACCGTATCCGTGGACGGAGACCAGGCAAGGTTGATTTGATTCGGCGAAACGGTCGACGCGGACAAGCTTGCGGGGCTGCTGGGCGGAGTGACGTCCGGGGCGCCTCCGGTTCCCGGAAGTTGTATCCAGGCGGAGCCGTTCCATTGCTTTACATAAATCTGGCGCATCCAGCCGGCATTCACTTCCCCCCACGCGGCCACCGGCTGGCCGTTAAACATCGTCAGACTAACCCGTTGGGCGCTGCCGTTAATGGGATCGGCGTTTAGTTGGCCGCCCACGGCCGTCCACGAGCCCCCCGTCCAGTTGGAAACGTATACCTTAGCCTTTTGTCCAAGCGCTTGCTGCTCCACCCAAGCTACAAACAGGCTCTGCGAGCCAGGATCGGCAACCAAACTGGGGTGAAAAGCCCATCCTGAATTGGAATCCTGGTTCAAGGGTCCCGATCCGACCAGTCCCCAGCTCGTTCCGTTCCATGTTTTCACATAGAGTTGCGCATTACCCGTCTGGGATCTCTCTGTCCAAGCGACATAGGGTTGGCCGCCAAGGTACGCAATAGAAGCGTCATAGGCCCAATTGCCAGGGTTGACGTTCAGAGAACCACCCAGAGGAATCCATGCGGATCCGTTCCAGCTTGACGCATAAACCTGCGGATTCGTATCGGTATCTCCACTCGCGCCGCCGTAAGTGTGGACATATTCGGTCCAGGCAACATAGGGATTGCTCCCATTGTCCGCGATTGATATTGAATCGGCTGTCGTTCCCGCTCCGCTGCTCCGATTTAGAGCGCCGCCGCCGACTAAGTTCCATGATGTTCCGTTCCACGCTTTCACGTACGCAAATGCCGCCTGAGGATAGTACGATTTGTCGACCTCGATAAGCGCGATATAGGCCGCGCCCGCGACATTATCCATTTGGGAGCGCCCTTGATAACTGTGGGAACTGCCGGCCAACCCTACGGCCCCACTCTGCCAGTTCGATCCGTCCCAGGCCCCCGCATAAACCGCCGCCTTGGCAATGTCCGGGCTCGCATACCATGACACCCACGGCATACCGCCGATTGCCGCGATCGCTGGCGAATGGGCCTCGGCGGAATCCGAGCTGATTGCTTGGAACGACGTCCCCATCGGAATCCAGTTCCCGCCGCTATACTCGCTTGCGTAAATGTGAGGCCACGCCGAATCGGTTCGGTCAAACGGGGAGCCGGTCTCGGACCAGGCAAGATAAAGAGCGTTGCCCGATCCCGCAATGGCTGGGTCCTTTGCCCAGCTTGCGGTGTTGCGGTTGACGCTTCCCGGGGCTGGCTGTGCGGTCGAGACCGCGGCGCCGGCGTTCGGCCCTCCTCCTTGATAACGAAATAACCAGGTCTGAAGCGCGAAACCCGTCCAGTCTCCACCGAAATAGCCGCCGGCGCCGGGTTGCGCCAATACGAATGCGTTGTGGTCTGAATCGTATGCAAGCTCCGCAAAAACCGCCGCGCTGGCGATAGGTGGAGATTGCGGCGGGTTTAGCTGCGTCCAGGTATTCGCGGCCGGATCGTAAATCCAGGTATCGCCCAGTATGACGCTGCCATTCTGGCCGCCATACAGAAGAAATACATTGTTGGTCGAATCGTAAGCGAAGCCGAATCTGTCACGGCCAAGCGGTTTTATTCCGCCCGCGGGAGTCACAAGCGTCCAGGTATTCGTTGGGACATCGTAGACGTAAAGGTCGGAATTATAGTCTGTCGGGCCGAGGCCGCCGAATAAATATATTTTTTGCTCCTTGCTGCTGTAGGCCATTCCAGGCAATATCAGCGACGGATCGGGCGGCGTTCCACTCGGGACCATTTGGCGCCACGCGTTTCCGTTTGGATCGTACGTCCATGTGCCCACGTTAGTGTCGCCGCCGTGCGCTACGAACATGTTATGGGCGACGTCGAAAACGCCCCCGGGCTGCAGGGCGCTGAAGGAAGGCTTGATGGAAGTATGCTTGTCTCGCCCCGATTGGCCCAGCACATCGTACCACCAGGTATGAAACGCATTTTCGGATTGATTCGACCCTGTCGTGCAGCAATGATAAATGATGGTATTGTTATTGGGATTGTAGTCAAAATAACCTTGCGATTCGCCGCCCTCCGGCATGTTCTCGGTGTGAAACAATCCTCCCATGTCTATTATGTTCCAACTGTTAGTATCAAAACTGTAGCCAAGTAAACTCTCGTTTGGCTCGGAGTTAAACTGATGATAGATGGATAGCATTACCGACTGTTTTAGCGCCGAAACATAAACTAGTTGCTCCCAGGCGTTTCTTCCCGCGGGCGGCCCATTCGTGAGCGCCATGGTCCAGGTGCCCGCGGGAATGGGAATCCCGGGTGCGCTTCCAGATTGTGCACGCGCTTTGTTCCCGGGAGAGAGGAGCAGAAATGCAAAGATGATTAAGATAATGCTGAAAGCTCTCGCCGGCGGATAAAGGCCTTCCCGCACCTGTTCCGCAATCGGAGCGCGAACATGCGCGCGCCGCGCGAACCGCGTTCTTGCCGCGTGGAAGGCATCTCGGCCGGCCAGCCGCTTCAACATCCTGTAGAGCGGCACCCCTCTCCGCGCCCTTTCCGCATATTTCCGAACGAACCAGTCGCCAAGTGCAAGTCCGGCCAGGAGTGCCGTCAAGATCGCGGCGGCAGCGTGCATTCTAATGTCGAAATGATAACGTCCAGAAAACTCTCGTCTTACTATCTCAATTAACGCCATCTACAATCCTCTGATGTTCTTTGTTACCGGGGCGGCGGATTGATGCCTGCTCCCATGCGATCGGTCCCCGCCGAGGCCCAGGGCACGAGCGGCATGGCCCCGAACAGGCGGTCGATTTGAAATTGGAACCCCGCCCCGTTTTTGCCGAGGCTGCCGCTAAAAAAGCCTTTCCCGGCCGGAGAACGTTCCGGTTGGATGCCCATCGACTCGAAGTGCCCCATCGCCCAGGAATCTCGAGCGCGTCGGGAACCCGACGCCCATTTAACGCAGCAAAGTCGAAAGGGAACCGCGGAAATCATAACGATGCCGACCAAATACCTTAATTTGCGGGAATGGAACAAAGACCCACTGCAGCGGCAGCCGGGAATGTTAGTCCCGTCGACTGGCGGCGGTCCCACAGGGCGGCGTAAATGCTGGGGACAAAGGAAGGCTTCATATGAAAAAAGGAGAAAGGACCGTATCCTCTCCGAAAAATTAGGATGTTCGGATACAGGGAAACGGCCAGTTTGAGAAGAAATGAGTGCTTTAGCCGGATCGGGGCGAAGTCACGCGCCATCAATCGAATGCCAAACCAAAACGCACCAGCGTGCGGCTCGTCAGTTTTTGCTCCACGGGATCCTGGCCGCCAGTTCGATCGACGGAGCGGCCTATTCGATTCTTTACTCTGGGAACGGGGCATATCCTACCTAAAACGTCAACGGTGTCCTGTCTCGAAGCACTCAACATGCCATTCTTTGTGAAATAGATTTCGGTTCTAAAGGCCGCAATGCGGCTGAAGCCGCCCTTCACTTCCGCCTCCGCATCCAGAGCTGGCCCATGCTCGCAGTGTCCGCTTCCACCCGCTCCAGGCTCGCGCGCACTGGGCGCACGATCCGTGATTTGCCCAAGCCGTGTTTCGGAGGCGTTTGCCGCGACGCAGCCGGGAAGCAGGGTTGCGAGATGCCAACTTGTTGCATGGCTACACGTTTGGCGCGTGGAGGACCTTCCGGCCCGCGCGCGGTAACCCCTGGATGCCCTATCTTCCAAGTAGAAGAAATGCCTGCCCGGAGAACTCAAGGCCTGCCCGATCGGCGCACTCTGGACCGAGCCCGGCGTCAACCGCGGCCACGGCATAGATATAAGCTGTCCCGGCCCCCCTGCCTCACCCTGGGCTAGGAAACAGCGTGGGTCGAGGGGCTGGAGAACTGCTGTAACCAACTCGCCGGCACGGAGCCGCCACAATCCGGGAGAGCCGCCCGGGGCGCCGCCTCAAGCGGCCCTCGATCACCCCTTTTTGGAAACGGGCAGGCCGCCACCGCCACCTTACAAACCCCGATCGAGCGCCGCTGAGGGGAGCAAGCATGGAAAAAGTAATGGCATCGGGGGTCTGTTCTTTCGGGGGTGCGAACCCGCCTCTCTGGGCCAGTAGTACCGCGATCGCCTTGGGATAGCGCTTGCGCCATCGAGTTATGACGAGCGCCCCTGGCGGCGGGAAGCCGGACCCTGCGCCTTTGCTCCTTTCCCCGAGCCGACAGCGTATTTTGACGATGCTGGAAAGGGTTGGACGATAACCTTTCGCGTCCGCAATCTCGACGCGATTGTGGCTCAGTTGCGCGCGGTTAGAATTTCGGTTGACCTTGATGCGCAACGTTATCCCAACGGCCGCTTCGCTCGATTGTACGATCCCGAAGGCAATCCCATTGAGCTGTGGGAGCCCGGCGGACGAGACGGAAGCGCCGATGGGCCGATGCCTGAAGCCGCCCCCGTCAAAATTTAGTCCATGAGGCATGAGACTGGCCTTGCTGGCCATCGTCGATTGTGTCTACGCATGCGCCGCGCCGTTCCCTCGCGTGTTTACCGCAACGGCGTATTCGATCCCCGGGACCACCGCGGCCGGCCATGACACCCATCGCGGCACGGTAGCGGCCGACCCCGCCGTTCTCCCCTTCGGCTCCCGCATCCGCGTCACGCGCGCGCGCTTCCGGTGTCTACACTGTGCAAGACAGCGGACGGAAGATCCAAGGGGCGAAGCTGGATCTCTACATGCCCTCCGACGCGGAGGCAAAGCGGTTCGGCAAGCACTCAGTGCGGGTGCGAGTCCTGAAGACCGGCAGCGGGAAAGTCGCCGCCGCGGGTCGTTAGTGGTGGCGTTCGCTCCCCGCCCGGCGAGTCGGTGAGTCGGCGCCCGCGTTCGGGCGGACTTCATCAGTCGGCCCCATGAACCTTCCCGCACCTTAGTATTAAGGAAGGAGAAATATGCCGCGGCAAGAGACCGTCCACGTCACCCCGGAAGAGATCATCAATTTTCTACTCGAGGAGATGGAGGCCGGCATGTCGCCTAGCTTCTACACCAACCTAGTGCCCAGCGTCTACGATGTCTACCTCTACATCGACGATCTGGAGCGGCTTCGTCCCGTCGAACAGCGCATTCGCGAAGAGGCCGCGCGCGCGCTCGAGGAAAAACTGGCGCGGCTCAACAAGGCCAGCGAGCCCAAACTGAAGCTGCCGTTGCCGGTGGGCGCCAGGAAACGGCCCAAGCGCTACGAAATTCTCGGCGATTGGTCGATCGAGTTGCACGAAAACACCGACGACGACGCCCGCGAAAGTCCGCTCGTCATTCACTCCACTTTCCCGTACGCCTCTGTCGCGTCGGAGGACCGCGCCGGCACTCTCACGGAGCGCGTCTCGAAACGCCGCGCCGACGGCCAGACATTCACCACCATGGCCACCGCCACGGAGCGTAGCGGAAACGTGGACACCAGGCGCGCCTCCGGCATCGTATACGCCACCCTCGCATACGAGGACGAATCCGGCCCGCACACGTATCAAATGACCAAGGACCTCATCAAAATCGGACGTGGATCGCCGGACCGCTGGGTCGATCTGAAGCTCAAGGCGA
The DNA here is from genome assembly GCA_963795935.1 of Bryobacterales bacterium. Taxonomy (GTDB): domain Bacteria; phylum Acidobacteriota; class Terriglobia; order Bryobacterales; family Bryobacteraceae; genus JAICMB01. The sequence continues at coordinate 502,172 of CAWCJO010000003.1, forward strand.
AGAAGGACGTTTCCCGCGAGCACCTCCAGATTCGCCGCGATTCCGGCTCGGGCCAATTCTTCATCAAGGACCTCAGCTCGCTCGGAACGACGATCAATGGCAAGCGCGTCCCCGCCAGTATCGAGCACGTCAACGGCGAAGAGGTCGACCGGGACGTCGAGGTCAAGCTCCCCGACAGATGCCAGATCGGTTTGGCAGGCGTGGTTGCCGTCGATTTCAAAGCCTTGAAACAAAAATGACCGCGCTGCACGCCGCTCGTTACGTTTTTATAGTTCTGCTGCTCTTGTTCGCCGTCTGCTCCGCGTTCGCGGCGTCAAGAAAATCGCAGTTATGACGCCGGTGGCTCCCCGTTACCGCGCGGCCGGTTTGACCGACACAGGTTTCGTGCGCGGCAACAACGAAGACCGCGTCTATTCCGACGACGTTCGCGGGATCTTTCTCGTAGTCGACGGCATGGGCGGCCAGGAGGCCGGCGAGCACGCCGCCGAAATTGCGGTCGAGCGCATCCGCGCGCGATTGGAACGCCAGACCGGGACCGCCGAGCAACGCATCCGCGAAGCGATCGCGCTCGCCAACAACGCCATCTTCGAGGCCGCCCAAAGCACGCCCGATTGGAAGGGCATGGCTTGCGTGCTCACCGTGGCCCTCATCGAGGAAGGGCAGGTCACCATCGGCCACGTCGGCGACTCGCGCCTCTATCGCATCAAGCGCGGCCGGATCGAAAAAATCACTCACGATCATTCGCCCGTGGGTGAGCGCGAAGACAACGGCGAGATCACGGAAGCGGAAGCCATGCAGCACCCCCGCCGCAACGAGGTTTTTCGCGACGCCGGTTCGGAGGAGCACGCCCCCGACGACGAGAATTTTATCGAGATCCTGCGCATTCCGTTCGAGCCCGATGGCGCGCTGCTGCTGTGCAGCGACGGCTTGAGCGATGCTCTCTCCTCCCAGGAAATTCTAGCGATCGTCGAGCGCAACGCGGGCGACCGCTGGGCCGCCGTCCGCGCCCTCGTCGGGGCCGCGACTGAGGTCGGCAAAGATAACGTCTCCGCCGTGCTGGTTGAAGGCGAGAAATTCGCTGCCTCGTTCGGCAAGCGCGCCGCCAAGCGCGCTCTGGCAAGCCGCCCCGGCGACGGCGAGACCACCGGCCGGCTTGGCCCTGCCGCCGCCGCGGGGACGGTCGCCAAACCTCCTCCCGGCGCGGCTGGGCCTGGCGCTGCATCTCGCGGCGGGGATGCGGCGGCTCGTCAGACGGATTCCTCAGCGGCAGCGGGCGCCGGTGCGGCTCCGAAGGGCCCAGGCGTAACGGGCATCGGCGCTGCCGCGCGGCGCCCCGAGCAGGATTCAGCGGCACTCCTCGCTTTGACACACCGGCCGTGGTATCGCAGCGCACCGGCCTTCTTTCTCTACGGTCTGGTCGCCGGCGCCGCCCTCTTATTTGCCGCCGGGAAATTCTTCGCTCCCAAACCGCCGCCGGAGCGTTCCCGCACGTTAGTCGTCACAGCGCCCGACAGCATCGCCGCGGCGCTCCAACGCGCGCTTCCCGGCGACACCGTTTCGGTCGCCCCCGGAACGTACCCCGAATCGATCCGTCTCCAGAGCGGCGTCGACGTCATCGCGCAACGGGCGCACGACGCCATCATCGGCGGCGAGGTCGTCGCGGACGGCATCACCAGCGGCCGTCTGGAAGGCTTTCAGGCGCATAGTGTTCGCGTCCACGACAGCGATGTCGTAATCGAGCGCGACGAAATCAGCGGGTCCGCCGGGCCGGGAATCGAATTCAGCGGAACGGCGCGGGGCGCGATCGCCGCCTGCTGGATCCACGATAACGCCGGACCCGGCATTCTCGTGACCGGTTCCGCATCGCCGGCCATCGAGAATAATCTCATCGTTTCGAACGGCGCCAAACCCGGCGCGGCCTCCCCCGGCCTGCTGATCCAGTCCACCGTCCGCCTGCGCGTAACCGCAAACATTTTTCTCGCTAACAGCGCCGAGCCGATCTGGCTGCCCGCGGCCGACCAGGAAACGATAGCCCGGAATTACTTCACTGTATCCGGCAAGCCCGACAAACGCCCCAAGTTCCGCGTCATCGCCGCGCCCGGGAGCCGGCCTTGAATCCCGGCGACCGCTACGGCCGCTATCAGGCGATCCGGCTGCTCGGGCGCGGCGCCATGGGCGAGGTGTACCTCGCGCGCGATACCGAGACACAGCGGCAGATCGCGCTCAAGATCGTCTACAAAGGGCCCGATCGCGAGGACCAGGAGGTCGTGGACGCGGAGCGCTTCGGCGCCGAGATCCAGAAGCGCCTCAGCGGCTACGATCGCCGCGTGGCGCGCGTGAACCGCTACGGCGAGATCAACGGGGATCTTTTCATCGAGATGGAATACATCGAGGGCGAAGACCTCTCGACCATCCTCGGCCGCGGCCCCGTCGCCCCGGGGTTCGCGACGCACATCTCCATCGAGCTGTGCGAAATGCTCGAAAACCTGACATGCTTCACGACCACCATCGCCGGCCGCGAGTTCACCGGCATCATTCACGGCGATCTGAAACCGCGCAATGTCCGGCTCAACGCGCAGAACCAGGTCAAAGTGCTCGACTTCGGCATCGCCAAAGCGCTCTCGCAGACGCGCAAGTACACCATGAACGTCTTTGCGAGCACGGCCTACTGCTCGCCGGAGCGCCTTGAGACGCAGAACATGGACAGCCACTCCGATCTGTGGTCGCTCGGCGTGCTGATGTATCAAATGCTCGCCGGGCATCTGCCATTCGAGGAGCCCACGAAAGAGCGGCTGGAACGGCGCATCCGTTCAAGCGCGCCGCCCGAGCCGCTGGCGCCCACCTGCCCCGAGCCGCTCGGCCGCATCATTTTCAAAATGCTGGCGCGCGATCCGGGCCGGCGCTATCAGTCCGCGACGGAGCTAAAGGAAGATCTGGCGCGCTTCCGCCGAGGCGATGCGGTGCTGGCCGCGGCGCCCGAATTCGATAATGACGCGACGATTCGAACCGGGCCGCTCCCGCCACCATCGGGATCGGGCGGCGCCGCGGACGATGGAACAGTGCGGACCATGCTGGGGCCGGCGAAAGCTGCGCCGATCGTCTGGCCTCCCAAGGGACAGCGAAATCAGACCGCGCTCGGCTGCATGGCGGTGCTCGCCGGAGCGTTGCTCGTTTTGTTCATCTTCGCCATCGTGCAGTGGAACTTCTGGAACGACGCGAGCAGGCTCAAGGCCGACCTGAAAGCGGAACGCGTGACCGATCTGAACGACGCCTGGAACCGCTACCAGGCGCTGGCCAATCGCAGCCACCTCGGTATCCTGCTGTGGGGCGCCAAGGACGCGCTGAAAAAGCGCCTCATCGCAGCCGCCGACGACGTTATTCTGGATTACCGTAACAACGACGCCCCGTCGGTCGGCGAGCCGGAGTGGGTGCGCGCGAAAAACGATTTGGCGCGCGCTTTGGAGCTCGACCCGGACGACAACCAGGTCAAAGGCCGGCTGCGCCTCTGCGAAGGACACCTGGACCGCATCTATGCCGACCGTCTGAGGAGTCCGGCGCGGCAGCGCCAGTTGAACGTGGCGGCCGCGAAGTTCAATGAAGCCTCGGAACTCCTGAAAAAATCGCCGGACCCTTACCTCGGTTTAGCTCGTCTTTACGTTTACGACATGAACGACATGGACCGCGCCGAGGACGCGCTGAAAAAGGCGGATAAATACGGGCACCCCATGGGCAAGCGCGAGACGGCCCAACTGGCGGACGGGTATCTGCGCCGCGGCGACCGTTTCTGGCGGCAAGCTCTCGGAATGACTCAAAATTTACAGCAGGAGCGCGAATACCTGGACAAAGCGCACGACGATTATCTGCACGCCGCGGAGCTGTACCAGCGCGTGGGCCTCTTCGGCGACGCGCCGCGGAACCAGAACATCGCCATACAGGACGAACAAAAGGTGGAGCAGCGGCTCAATGAGCTGCAGACAAGGACAATAGGCAGCAATGAAGGTCTCCCGCACTGAAATCGCCGCGCGGGCGCAGGAAAGGCGTGTAACGGAACAGCGGGCGCGCACGGCGTCGCGAGGCGCCGAGCTTGCCGGCCTCGTCGCCGCATCCCTCATCGCGATTGCGGGACTGTGGCTCGTCTACGACGCCAAGACTCACGACATCGCGGACGCGGTCAACAGCACGCTCGATCTGAATCGCCTCACTGGGCCGCAACAGTTGGCGCCCTACCTGGGCATGGTCGCGGACCCGACGGACCAGGATTTTGTCGCCAATCGCATCTACGACGCCGTGCGCCGCGGCGAGCGTTTCGACAATGTCGGCGGCATCGAACGTTTGCGCGTGACCCAGGAAGACATCGCAAGAAACGGCGCGCTGGTCTCTTTTCCCAAGCGGCTGGCCGAAGTGCGCGCGCGCCGCAATCGACGCGAGCCTTCGGTGCCGCTGTTCACCCCCGTCGAATTTGCGCAGCTCAAGCCCAGCTTGCGCGTCCGCGATCCTGGCGATTTTCACCGTTCATTCCTGCTATGGACCATACTTTTCTTCGTCGCCTTCTATGCGGTTCATATCGTCTGGAGGCTCCGCGCGTTCGCGGGCGACAACCTGTTTCTCCCCCTGATCCACGCGCTCGCCGGCATTGGGTTGATCTTGATGATCAGTTTGCGCGACCCGCTGCGCGACACGCTGATGTTTTCCGATTTCGCGCAGGGTGTCTTGTGGGGCTGTCTGGCTTTGGTCGCCTTCAGCATTCCGGATTATGAGCGCAGCTTTAGCCGCTTGAGCTGGGTCCCTTTCATCGCGGCATTGCTGCTGGCCATCGCGCTGGGGCTCTTCGGAAGAGGCCCGGGAGGCAGCGACGCCAAGGTCAACCTGTTTTTCTTTCAGCCGGTCGAAATCATTCGAATTCTGCTGGTTTTTTTCCTGGCCGGATACTTCGCGCAAAACTGGGACGCGCTGCGCCAGTTGCGGCAAGAGGGAGGCCGCTTGGCGCGATGGTCGCAGCGGTTCAGCATTCCGCGCCTCGATTACGCGCTGCCCGTGGCGCTCGGCGTGGCGGCTTCGCTGCTGTTGTTTTTCTGGCTCAGCGACCTCGGCCCGGCGCTCGTGATCGGTTGCGTTTTTTTGACCATGTACGCCATCGCGCGGAATCGCGCGCTGTTGGCTTGCGCGGGACTGGCCGTTATCGTTCTCGGATTCGCCGGCGGATACATCACGGGATTTCCACGCACCGTGACGGAGCGCGTCCAGATGTGGAAATCCCCCTGGGACAACCGTGTCCGGGGCGGCGATCAATTGGCGGATTCGCTGTGGTCGCTGGCGAGCGGCGGTAAGACCGGGACCGGGCTGGGATTGGGCGATTCGGAAACCATGCCGGCCGCGCATACCGATCTGATCGTGGCGGCATTCGGAGAACAGGCGGGCTACGCCGGCATCGTCGCGCTGTACCTGTTGTATGCGGTCCTGATCTACCGCAGCCTCCGCATTGCTTTCGATGCGCCCGGGGCATATTCATTTTTCCTGGTGTGCGGGTTGATGCTGATTGTGGCTTACCAGATTTTGCTGATCACGGGCGGATTGCTGGGGCTGGTCCCATTGTCGGGCGTGGTATCGCCATTCCTGAGCTTTGGCCGCACCTCGATGGTGGCGAACTTCGCGCTGTTCGGGATCATCCTGGCGGTCTCGAGCCGTGTACGGCGGCGCGATACGCAAATAAATTTCCGAAGCGGCGCGCGCGTACTCATGGCGCTGCTTGCGACGCTGCTGGTCGTCGTTCTGGCGCGGTTTGCCTGGGTGCAGGCGGCCCAGGCGGATGCGATTGTGGCGCGGCCGACTCTCGTGATGCAGGCCGACGGCACACGGCGTTATCAATATAATCCGCGCCTGATCGAGATCGCCCGCGATCTTCCCAAAGGGACGATTTACGATCGCACCGGGCTGCCTCTGGCCACCAGCGACTGGAGTCTGATTGCGAAGCATCGCGCCGATTACGAGAAGCTCGGCGTCGCGTTGGACCAGACCACGTCGAAGCTCGAAACGCCGGCAATATCCGCTCGGTGCCGCCCCTGTTTTATTTGCTGGGCGACGTGCGCTCGCGTCTGAAACAGGGCGCCACGAACACCGCGTTTCAGGAGCGCGCGTCTCGTATCCGGCTACAAGGATACGACGACGTCGCGGAGGTGGAAGAGAGCCGCGACCCGCAAACGGGGCAGATCGCCAGCCGCGTCAAGCGCGATTATCGAGCCTTGATTCCGCTGCTGCGGCATCGCTACGACCCGGACAATCCCGCCGTGAAGGCGGTCCTGGAACGCCCCCGCGACGTACGCATGTCCATCGACGCGGCGCTCCAGATGCGCGCCTCCCAGATCCTGAGCAAAGAATTGGCCAAGCTCGGAAAGCAGAAGGGCGCGGTCGTCGTGATGGACCCATCGACGGGAGACCTGCTCGCGGCGGTCAGCTATCCCTGGCCCTCGCAGGCGCAATTCACTTCGCTCCAGAACGACGCGCAGGCGCCGCTGCCCGATCGCGACCTGATCGACCGCGCCCGTTTCGGGCTGTATCCGCCGGGGTCGTCGTTCAAGATCGTGACGGCAATGGCGGCGCTGCGAAAAGATCCGGCGCTTGCGAAACAGCGCTACGAGTGCGTGCGGCTGCCCGACGGCCGCGTCGGCAACTACGTGTGGAAGCGCGAGATTCGCGACGATATCCGCGATCGGCAGCCGCACGGGACCATCGACATGCGGCAGGGCATCATTGTTTCCTGCAACGCGTTTTTCGCGCAACTGGGCGCGGGCAGCGTGGGCGCCGAGGCGCTGTACGATACCGCCAGCCGGCTCGGCATCGTGGTGGCGCAGCCGAATACGGCGAAGAAGCTGCACGAATTTTTGCCGCAGGCTTCCTATGGGCAGGGTCAGGTAGTGGTATCGCCGTTTCAGATGGCGCGTGTGGCGGCGACAGTAGCGAATGGCGGCAATGCTCCGGAGGGCCGCTGGATTATCGATGAAACGAACCCGCGCGCGCGGCCGCCCGCAGCGTTGCTGCCCGCTTCGCTCGCTGCCGAGCTCGCGGCGACCATGCGCGCCGTCGTGACGTCCGGGACGGCCCGGCTCTTGAATTCCTCGGCGATCCCGATCGCCGGAAAGACCGGAACCGCGGAATTGGCCAAGGCTGCCTCGCACGCCTGGTTCATCGGATTTGCGCCCTACGGAGCCAAGAACGGCAAACAGATCGCGTTCGCGGTGCTGGTGGAAAATGGGCAATACGGAGGAACGGCGGCGGCGCCCATCGCCGGCGAGATCGTGGCGGCGGCGCGGCAACTCGGACTGATATGAGGTCACTCGAACAACTCGACCGCTGGATCGCCGGCAAGGTGAAGAACTGGACGTCGCGCATGGCCGGCGCGCCGCGGGGCCGGGAACTGCTCGAGATCCGGCGCGAGATTCTGGAAGACGTGCGCGATCGGATTGAGGCGCTCGGGGAAGGGCGCTGCTTGTTTCCGTATAACACCGTCGCGGTGCGGATCGTTGCGCGTGACGCCGAGGAACGACAAGCGCTGGAGGCGGCGGCGCTGGAGCAGGACATTGCGGAACTGTTGAAAGCGGCGGACTGCGCAATTCCAGAGGGGTTTACGGTCAGCGTCGCGGTGTTGGAGGACGCCGCTGCCGCAAGCGCGGGGCGTCCGTTTCAGATAGGTTATTCGAATCGTAAGGCGGCCGTGGCGGAGCGCGGGAAACGGCCGCCGATTAAGTTGACCGTCCTTCGCGGCGAGGCGGATGCCGCCGAATATTCGCTCGCCGCGGAGCGCGTCAATCTCGGCAGATTGAAAGAAGTGCTGGGTGAAAAAGAAGGGCTGCGGCGGATTAACGACGTGGCTTTTGCGGATACGGAGACCACCGTGTCCCGCGAACATGCGTATATCCGCTACGACCTGGACACGGGGAAATTCCGGGTCTACGATTCGGGAAGCCAGCGCGGAACAAGCGTCTATCGCGACGGCCGGCGCGTGGACGTTCCGCGAGGCCCCACGCGCGGAGTGCAGTTGCAGGCGGGCGATGAGATTCATCTGGGCGAGGCGCGGGTGCGGTTTGAGGTTGGTTAGCGCAGCAGCCATGATCGCGAGCGAAGCGGACGCCGGGCGCGGGGCAGCCGCGCCGTGTGCGTGGATCACGGAGTGGGCAAAAACTTTGTCACTCGGGCTTATCGAATCACGGCCGACGCGTCAGGAGGCCGACGCCGCGTCGATCATTTGGACAACGTCTGGTCGCGGAGGGACATAGGCCCGGGCTGGCCCGCGCTATTTTGATTTCGCGTTCCGGCGCTGTTGTCGCGTTTGCACGAAGGCACGGAGGACGTTATTGATGAGGGTCTGGTAGCCCTTGCCGTTGGACCTGAACCATTGCAAAACATCGTGGTCAATACGGATATTGATATGGTCCTTAGGAGCAGGGATGCCGATGACGGCCTGCGTCCAGTCGGGTTCACCGCGAATGTCGTCCACGTCGGCGCGGATCGACGCCTCCAGCTTGGCGCCGGTGACCGCGTCAACCTTGTCCCAGTTCGTCCGGTCTTCGGCGCGCGCAATCTTGGCTTGAATCTGTTTAGCCGTATAGCGCACGGTATCGTTTTTCTTCCGCATCTCTTGCTCTCCTTGCCGTGATAATTCGCACCGCTCCGCCACGCCAGGTCCATATGACCGCGAAGAATCTCCCTTCAATCGGTCCAATGCTCAGAAATCGTTCCTCCTCGCCCCGTGGCGTCGGTACTGTGAGAAGGGGGCGGCCATCAAATAACGCGAAGGCCACGCGAAGAAAATCTATTCCGCGCTCCGCCAGCACCCGTTCGCGCTTCGATTCGTCCCAGCTAAATTCCACATACTACAAGTGTATCCACAATCGGCGAACTGCGGCGATGCCGGCTCTTGGAGCTACGCAAAGTCGCCTGAGCTCGGCTTTGAAAAGTTGCGCCCGTCCGGTTACTCCCAATTTTCCCGGGCCGAACTTAATCGGCAGGATTCCTCGCGTTCTGCTGTATAGTTAGTGAAATGATCGCGACGGACCGGGTGCTCGGGCTAGTCGGCCAGATCTATGATGCCGCTGCGGACGAACAACTCTGGCCGGCATTTCTAGAGACGTTCGCCGACGCGACCCATGGGACCACTACCTGCCTGATCCTTTATGACTGGTCAGTCCCAGACGCGAGAATCGACGTTTCCGTCCGGCGAGATTGAAAGAAGTGCTTGGCGAACGAAAAGCTGCGGCGCATTAACATCCTGGCATTTGCGATAGGGAGACCACCGTCTCGCGGAACAGATTCGGTATGACCTGGAGACGGGAAATTTCGGTTCCACGACTCCGGGATCCAGGAACAAATCGAGGCCGCATAGCGTTTAAAACAATCGAAGCGATTTCGACCCCAAAATGGGGTAAAGTATCCCCCAAGGGGGCTGTAAATGAAATTAATCCGATTGCTTGCTTTCTCTATAACGGCAGGCATTTCTCTCCCTAACGCTCAAACCGTCGATACCGCGATTCTCGGAACCGTAACCGATCCCGCGGGCGGGACGATCGCGGGCGCGACTGTCACGGTGCTCCAGACGGCAACCGGGTTATCGCACACCGCGACGACCGGCAACGACGGAAGCTACGAAATTCGTTATCTCGTTCCGGGCGACTACACGGTTTCGGTGCAAGCCTCCGGCTTCACCTCCGCGCGGCGGACCGGCGTTACCCTGCAAATCGGCCAATCCGCGAAGGTCGATTTCGCCCTGCAGGTCGGCGGGGTGCAACAGACCGTGGAGGTCTCCGCCGCCGCTCCGCTGCTGCAAACCGAAAATGCGTCCATCAGCGGAGTGGTCGGGACGGAAGGAATCGTCAACCTGCCGCTCAACGGCCGCAAGTTCGACGATCTTGCCGTGCTGACTCCTGGAGTGACGGTGCGCGACACCGACCTGCACTCTTCCAGCACCGCCGGCGGAACCATCGCGGCCAATGGCGGCCGGCTGATCTGGGGCCAGGTCAACGTGGACGGAATCACGATGGTGAACAACCGCCACAATTACGTCAATATTTACCCGTCAGTGGACGCGATTCAGGAGTTCCGCGTTCAAACGGGCAATTACACGGCCGAATACGGCGGCAATGCCGGAACCAACGTCAATATCCAGATCCGCTCCGGCACGAATCAATTCCACGGCGACCTGTTCGAATTTTTCCGGAACACCGACATGGACGCGCGCAATTTCTTTCGTCCCGCGCCTCTGCCCGTCAACACGCTGAAGCAGAATCAGTATGGCGCCACATTGGGAGGACCCATCAAGAAAGAGAAGACGTTCTTCTTCGCCAGTTACGAGGGTCTGCGGTCCATTCAGGACGCCCCCGGTACGTCAGTCGTGCTGACAGCGGCGCAGCGTCAGGGAGATTTTTCGGCCACTTCGACGCCGATCGTCGACCCGCTGACGGGCAATCCATTTCCGGGCAACATCATTCCCTCCAGCCGCGCTCGATCCTGTCGCGGTCGCCATCGTCAACAAATACATGCCGCTGCCCAATACCAGCGGCTCGACGAACTACGCCGGCGGGTCGCTCGGCGATCTCACGATCAATCAAGGGATCGCGCGAGTGGATCAATACTTCAGCCCCAAGGACCAGTTGTTCGTGCATTACATCAATTCCTACCGGAACTTCCCGGATACGGACTTGAATCCGAACTTCTCGTTCACGGGCACGTACCCGTCCAGCAACTTTCTGACTCAATACATTCACACCTTCAGCCCCACGCTGTTGAACGAACTGCGCGGCGGGTTCGATCTTGAAAACGTCGCGCAGCTCAGCACGCGCACGAACACGAACTTCACAATTCAGTCGCTCGGCATCAACGGCATGAACGTGGGTGGTCCGAATGGGCGGCCACTAAAGGCGAGCGAAGAAGGGTTCCCGATCCTCAGCATCGCCGGCTATCTCTCCATCGGAGACGACAAGGCGGCTTCGAATCTGGACAACAGCCGCACGTTCCAGGTCGTGGATAACCTGACCTGGGTGAAGGGCAAGCATACGCTGAAAGTCGGCGCCGATATCCGCAAACTCCTCGATGACGCGACCACGAACAACTGGCCGTTCGGGTCGATGACATTCTCGAGCACCATCGCCAATAATGCGGCCGCTGCGTTCATGCTGGGCTATCCTCGCACCATTCTGACGCCGGAAGGCGTACCGATCACCGCCTCGCGCGAATGGCGCTCTGCCTTTTACGTCCAGGACGACTGGAAGGTGACGCCCAAGCTCACGGTCAACCTCGGCGTGCGTTACGACCTCTTCGGCATCCCGAAAGATGTCAATGCGGTCACGCGTACGCTCGATTTCAGTCAGAATCCGCCGCAGCTCATTCCAGCTCCGGGCCAGGTTTTCAACAACCTCTGGAATCCCAGCCGCAAGGACCTCGGTCCGCGCTTCGGATTCGCCTACAATCCTTTCAGCAACTGGGTCGTTCGCGGCGGCTACGGCATCTTTTATTTTGGCGGGCAGTTCGACAATATCAATATTCTGCAGTTGAATCCGCCCACCGCCGGCAGTTTGACTATCACGAATCCAGCCATCAACCCCATCGCGACGATCGAGAATCCGATTCCGGCCGCCCTTTATCCCACCAATCCATTTTTCAACATCATCAGCCTGCCGCCTGGCAGAAATCACCAGGACACCTATGTGCAGGATTGGAACCTCATGGTGCAAAGGCAGTTCGGGAACAATGAACTTGACGTCGGCTATGTGGCGAATAAGGGCACGCACCTCGATACCACGCTGAACAACTTCAATCAGCCGGACCCCGGCCCCGGCGACATCCAATCGCGGCGTCCCTATCCGACCATCGCGCGCATCCGCCTGGAAGATTACGGCGGCAACTCGAATTACAATTCGCTGCAGATCCGCTTCCAGCGGCGCTTTTCCAAAGGCCTGAGCGTGAGCGCCAATTACACCTGGTCGCACGAGATGGACGACGAAGCCACCGACACCAATAGCGGGGGCTGCGGCTGCCAAAATCCACGCTTCCGCAACGAACCGGCCAGCGGCCTCACAGACCAGCGGCATCTTTTCGTCGCAGGCTATGTATGGCAACTTCCGATCTTCACGCACGCTACCGGCGTGGTGGGAACTGTCGTGGGCGGATGGGCTTTCGAAGGGCTCGTCACACTCGCCAGCGGAAATCCCTTCGACGTTCAGGAGAGCATCGACAGCCAGAACAACGACGGCATCTGGGAGCGCCCCATATTGACGGGACAACGGCTCACCGTTGCCAACCCGAATCCGTCCGCCTGGTTCAATACGGCCGCCTTTGCGCCGAGCGTATATGTCTACGGCAACTCGCCGCGCAATCCGCTGGTGGGTCCCGGAACCAATGTTTACAATCTGACTCTCGCCAAGAACTTCAAGATGCCGTACAAAGAAGGCCACTCGCTCGAATTCAGGGCCGAGGCCTTCGACGCATTCAACACGCCCCAATTCTCCAATCCGGACGCTAAGCTGGGAGATGGCGTGTTTGGCCAGATCACCAGCACGAAAATTGATAACCGCGAGCTTCAGTTGGCGCTGAAGTATCGCTTTTAGGAGGCTCTTCATGGATATCCTGCGTGGACGCAGAGACTTTTTCGCCACAATTCGGAATCTTCTCGCCACCGGCGGATTGGCCGGTCTCGCCCGGGGCGCGCCGGCTACGACGCATGCGGGCGCCGAGGAGGGGGAAGATTACTACGACAAACTCGGCGTACCGAAGTTCATCAACGCCGCCGGGACCTACACATCCCTGACGGCATCTATCATGCCGATCTCCGTCCAGGCGGCGGTCGCGCGTGCCGCCAAACATCCGGTGCGTTTGGCCGACTTGCAGAAAGCGTCCGGCGAGTACCTCGCCAAGAAGCTGAAGTGCGACGCCGCTCTGGTCAGCGCCGGCGCGTCGTCGGCCCTCACGCTCGGCTGCGCGGGCGCGGTAATGGTCGCCAACAAGTGCGGGATCCGTGACATTCCCAATAACGTTCCAGGCATGAAGGACGAGGTCGTCATTCAGAAGGGCCATCGCTACGGGTACGATCAGGGCCTGCTCTGTTGCGGCATCAAGTTCGTCGAAGTCGAATCGCTCGACGATTACAAGGCCGCCTTCAACGACAAAACGGTTTTGGCCCACTTCTACAACGCCTCCGAAAAAGGGGACATCGGGCGCGAGGACTGGATCAAGGTGGCGCGCGATCACAACGTGCCGACCTTCAACGATGCAGCCGCCGACGTTCCGCCCATCTCCAATCTCTGGAACTACACTCAGATGGGCTTCGATCTGGTAACGTTCTCCGGCGGCAAGGGCATGCGCGGCCCTCAGAATGCCGGTCTGTTGCTGGGACGCAAGGACCTGATTGAGGCGGCGGCCAAGAACAATAATCCCTACGACGGGGTTGGCCGCGGACAGAAGGTTGCCAAGGAGCAGATCGTGGGCATGGTCGCGGCCGTGGATTGGTTCCTGAGCCAGTCCGACGAGGGCTTCGAGACCGAGTTCCGCCGCCGCGCCGAACGCATCGCCAAGCAGGTGAAAGCGATTCCGACGGTCGAGACCGAAGTGGTTGTACCGCCCGTTGCGAATCACGTACCCCATCTGCTGATCCGCTACGATCCGGAGCGGGTGAAGATTACCGGCCGCGCGGTTCTGCAAGAGCTACGCAACGGGACCCCCAGCATCGAGTTGAATCCCTCCACCGGGAGTACCAGGGGCGCTTCCGCGGGCATGCCCAGCGGTCCGAACACGCTGGTAGTTGGCGTGTGGATGCTCCAGCCCGGCGAGGATCTGATCGTCGCGCGCCGGCTGCATGAGGTGCTGTCTAAAGCGGCGCAGGCATAGCGCGTCACCCTTCGGCGAGTCGCGTAAACGCCGCCGATCGCAGGCCGGCAAGTTTCGAATTGTTTGGCTCTTTTCCGGACACTGGTAAACTGATGTCAAGGAACCACCATGGAAACAAGCTACGTCGAGCGCCGACCTGAGGGGTTTTACCTTTCAAACAGCCGGGTTCCGCTCGATTGCCTGGTGAGGGAGTATTGGAAGGGTGAGTCGCCCGAGAGCATTCGTCAGCATTTTCCTGTCCTGACACTCGCTCAAGTCTTCGGGGCAATCGCGTTTTATTTGGCAAACAAGGAAGCAGTGGATGCCTCCATCCACCAGCACGAAACGGTTGAAAACGAATTCGCCGCGTCTCACCCGATACCCGAAGAGATCCGGCAGAGGCTGGAACACTCCCGCGCTCCGCACGGAATCGATTATTGAGATCGATCCGTTTTCTCGCGGATGCGAGCCTTCATCATGGAATCATCTCCGGCTGCCTCCGGCGTGAACCCGCGATTGATTTTCTCAGCGCGATCACTGCGAAGCTGGAAGGCATCGGCGACCCGGAAGTGCTTCGGATCGCCGCGGATGATGATCGTATTCTCGTGACCCACGATTTCCAGACGATGCCAGGTCACTTCGCGAATTTCCTGATGGAGAAGGGCGAAAGCCCAGGCGTGTTTCTCGTCAAGCAGCGCACTGCCATCGGGAGGGTTGTCGAGGCCCTCTTGCTCGTTTGGGCCGCGTCCTCTCCCGACGATTGGCGAAACAGAATCCTCGAAATCCCATTCTGAGAGCGCACGCCTTGCGCAACGCTCGTGATTTGCGTGTGGATGCTGCAGCCCGGCGAGGATCTGATCGTCGCGCGCCGCCTGCGCGCGGTGTTGTCCAAAGCGGCGCAGGCGTAAACGCGACAGCGGCGATATCGTACGCTTACAGTGAGTGCGCCTCCGCTGGATTGCGGTCCTTGTCTTTGTTTTCTCTTCCGTTTTGAATTATCTCGACCGGCAGGTCTTGGCCACCATGGTCGATATCTGGCGCACGCGGCCGGAATTCCCCTTCTCCTATTCCGAGTACGGCCTCCTATTATCGGTATTCTCTATTGCGTACGCGGCCTCCGCGCCATTTGCCGGACTTTTTCTCGATCGCGCCGGCCTGAATCGCGGAATCACAATATCGGTTGCGCTCTGGGCGGCCGCCAGCGCCGGCACGGGAACGGCGCACGGCATGACGAGTCTTCTGGTTTGGCGCGCGGTGCTCGGCGTCGCGGAAGCCGCCGGCGTTTCCGCCGTGGGCAAAGTAATAGGCATGTATCTCCTGCCGGAGGAGAGGGCGGTCGGCAACGCCACCAGCCAGCTCGGCCTCAGCGTAGGAGCCGGACTGGCTCCCAAGTTCGCCGTCTTTTTCGCCTATCGCTACAGTTGGCGCTTGACGTTTTTCGCCGCCGCCATCCTCAGTCTCCTGTGGATACCGGTCTGGCTCTTCACCTCCCGCGCCATTCCGGCAGCCGTCGAGCCTGAAGGCGCCGCGGCGGGAGTTCGCTCCGAGGGCCTCCTGAAAGATCCGCGCCTATGGGCGTTGATGGCCGCGAACGCTCTCGGCATGACGCTCTATAGCCTCTGGACAAATTGGAGCCCTACCTTTCTCGTGCACCTCGGGCTTAGTCCGCCTGAAGCCGCAAATTACTCCTGGGCGGTGCCGATTTGCGGCTATTTCGGCGGGTTTCTGGGAGGATCGCTGTCCTGGCGATTCGTGCGCCGTGGCGATTCGCCCGTGCGCGCCCGGAAGCGAGTATGCCTGCTTGCCGCCTTCGGGTGTCTTGCCACCGCCGCCGTCCCGCTTTTCCGAACGCCGCTCGCCGCCACCGCCGGAATGTCGTTCAGTTTTCTTTCCATCGCCGCGTGGAGCACGAACCTCTATACGATCCCAGTCGATATCTATGGTTCCGGCCGCGCCGGTTTCGCGGTCTCCGGGCTGCTGTTTGCCTATGGAGCGATGCAGGCAGTGATTTCTCATCCTATCGGCCGCATCATCGAGAGATATGGCTTCTTGTGGGTCTGCCTCTCCTTCGCCGCACTCCCGCTCTTGGCCGTTGCTATCGTATACCGCTGGATTGCCGACCTCACTCCCACATCCTAGAGAGTCAGGTGTTGCCGCAATGCTTCTTGACTCAACTCCGCGATGGAGCCTTCCGCCACCACCGCGCCTTTTTCCATGATGTAGCATTGGTCGGCCAAGCGCATGGCGAATTCGAGATATTGTTCGACCAGCAGAATGCCCACTTTCCCGGACTGTTTGATGCGGAGGATGGCTTCTTCGATCAGATCGATGATCGACGGCTGAATTCCCTCCGTCGGCTCGTCCAGCAGTAACAGCCGCGGGCCGGAGAGCAGCGCTCGCGCGATCGCGAGTTGTTGCTGCTGGCCTCCGCTCAGGTCGCCGCCGCGCCGCTTCAACATATCCTTCAGCGCCGGAAAAAGGGCGAAGGACTCCTCCATTGCGCCCTGCGCGGGAGTTTGCCGCGCGGTCAGGCCGAGCTGAAGATTCTGCGCCACGGTGAGCTGGGGAAGAATCTCGCGGCCCTGTGGAACATAGGCAATCCCTTGCCGCGCGCGCTGGTAGGCCGATTTCGCAGTGATGTTCTCGCCGTTGAGGAACACCTTGCCGCGCCGGGCTGGCAGCAGGCCGATCACGCTCTTGAGCAGGGTCGTCTTGCCCGCTCCGTTGCGGCCCATCAGGCACGTTACGCCCCGCGCAGGAACCCGCATGGTCACATCGCGCAGGATGTGGCTGCCGCCGTAGTAGACGTTCAGCCTCTCAATTTCGAGCATGACGCTTGTGCCCGCCCAGGTAAATTTCAATCACGCGCGGATCGCTTTGAATCTGCTCAAACGGCCCTTCACACAACACCTGCCCTTCATGCAGCACCGTCACTTTGCGCGCGATGCTCTTGACAAAATTCATATCGTGTTCGATGACCAGCACGGAGTGATGCCCGGCGAGCGCAAGCAGCAACTCCGCGGTTTGACCGGTTTCGCGATCGGTCATACCCGCGACAGGCTCGTCGATCAGCATCACTTTGGGGTCCTGAGCCATGACCATGCCGATCTCGAGCCATTGTTTTTCGCCGTGCGAGAGCGTCTCGGCGACGTGAAAACGTTTGTCCTTGAGACGCACGGCCTCGAGCGCCGCCTCGATGCGTTCGCGCACGCCCGGCCGCGCGCCGCGGCGCAGCATCGCCCATACTCCCTTGCTCGGCCGGCGCACCGCCAACTCCAAATTTTCGAGCACCGTGAGACGGCGCAGGATGGACGGGGTCTGAAACTTTCTTCCGATTCCGAGCTTGACGATTTCGTGTTCGCGCAGCGGGACCACGTCCGTCATCTCGCCGAAAATCACGCGGCCCTCGGCGGGTTTGACCTTCCCGCAGATCACGTCGAGCAGCGTGGTCTTCCCCGCCCCATTGGGACCGATGACCACGCGCAGCTCGCCTGGGTCCATGTAGAAATTGACGTTGTTCAGGGCCTTAAACCCGTCAAAGCTGACAGTGACTCCTTCGAGATAAAGAATCGATTCCGGCATTTCTATCGAACAGCGTGTTCCACCTTGACCTCTTCAAGCTCCGGCTCCGGTTCCGGGATACGCGGGCGGCTCCAGCGCTTCAGCAGCCCGATGAGGCCGTCCGGGAACAGCAACACCACGCCCACAAACAACAGACCGAAGCTGTATAGCCAGACGGAGGGCATCGATTCGCTGAACGCGCTCTTGGCGGCATTGACCAGGACCGCGCCGAGGATGGCTCCGGTCAACGTTCCGCGGCCTCCCACCGCAACCCATACGACCATCTCGATGGAGGGCACGACGCCGACGTTCGTCGGCGAAATAATCCCGACCTGCGGGACGAATAGCGCTCCCGCCAAGCCCGCCAGAGCCGCGGAGACGGAAAACACGAACACCTTGTAGGCTGCCGGATTGTAGCCCAGGTAGCGCATACGGTTCTCGCCATCCCGGATCGCCTCGAGCGCTCTTCCGAAGCGCCCGCTGGTGATCCAGCGGCACACGAGATAGCTCAGCGCGAGGGCAATCACGGTCACGTAGTAAAGACCGTACTGCGTGGAGCGCGCATCGAGCGGAAAGCCGCCGATGGTCTTGAAATCGGTGAGGCCGTTGGTACCGCCCGTGTAAGGCTGCTGGCCTACGAGCAGAAGGCTGGCCACTAATGCCATGGCTTGCGTGACGATCGCGAAATAGACGCCCTGCACGCGATTACGGAACGTCAAATATCCCACAATCAGAGCGGCGATCGCGGGGACCACTAACACCGCCGGCATCGCGATCCAAAAATGAACCATGGGCTTCCAGAACCAGGGCAGCTCCGTGCGGCCGTTCCAGACCATGAAGTCCGGCAGGTTCGGAGAAGCGCTGGAGGCGCCGGCCTGAAGCTTCAGGTACATGGCCATGCAATAGCCGCCGAGGCCGAAGAAGACGCCGTGCCCCAGGCTCAACATGCCGGTATAGCCCCAGACCAGATCGATCCCCAAAGCGCACACGGCGAATGCCAGGAATTTTCCGAGCAGGTTGAGACGGAAATCGCTCAATGCGGCGGGCGCGGCCAGCAGCAACGCCAGCGCCAGGATCAAGACGATGGTTTCACGCTTCAATCGAAACGCCGTCAATCCAGACTCCGGGAGCGCGACGGGAAGAAACCGCTCGGCTTCCATTGCAGGAACAGAATGACAAGCGTAAACACGATAACGCGTCCCATCGTCGCGGTGCTGAAGCTTTCAAAGAGCGTGTTGGCTTCTCCGATGCCGAAGCTCCCGGCGATAGCGCCCGCCAGTTTCCCGACGCCTCCCAACACGACAACCATAAATGCGTCGACGATATAATTTTGCCCGGTGGTGGGTCCCACCGACCCCATCAAGCTAAGGATGCATCCGGCCAGTCCCGCGATGCCCGACCCGAGCGCGAAAGTATACATATCCACGCGGCCGGTGTGAATTCCCAGGCACGCGCTCATCTCCCGGTTTTGCATCACCGCGCGCATCTTGAGCCCCAGCTTGGTGCGGAACAGCAGATAGTACATCGCGGCGACGCACACCGCGGTAATGAAGAGAATGAAAATACGGAGGTGCGGGAATTCCAGGGTTCCGTGAATCTGTAAGCGGCCCTGGAGCCAGGGAGGGCTGCGCACATCGACGTTGTTGGCGCCGAAGATCTGCCGCAACAACTGTTGGAGGATCAGGCTGACGCCCCAGGTCGCCAGCAATGTTTCGAGCGGCCTGCCATACAGAAAACGGATGAGCACGCGCTCAAGCGCCAGGCCCGCCGCTCCCGCAAACAGGATGGAAAGCGGCATCGCCAGAACGAAATACCACCCGAAAGCCCATTCCGGAAAGTACGCCGTAAAAACATTCTGAACGAGATAGGCCGTATAAGCGCCCAACATCATCAATTCGCCGTGCGCCATGTTGATGACGCCCATGAGGCCGAACGTGATGGCGAGCCCGAGCGCGATCAGCAGCAGGATCGAGCTCGAGCTCAGGCCGTTGAATAGCTGTCCGATCAGGAATGTCGAATCCATAACTACAAGCCCCGAAGGGGCCGAACCGCGCAGATCGATACGCGGCCTTACGTTCCCACGGTGCCCCCGCGCGTCCAGTCGCAGACCCGGTCCTTGTGCAACAGAGTGTTCCACGGAATCGGAGCCACCGGCTCAGGCGTCGAATAAACTATATCGAATTGGCCATCCGTCCGGATCTGGCCGATACGGACGGTCTTCCAGGTGTGCTGGTTCTTCTGGTCGATCGTCACCGTTCCCTCGGGCGCGTGGAACTGCTGACCCAGCGCGCCTTGGCGAATCGCATTGACGTCGATCGATCCGGCCTTTTTCACCGCCTGCGCCCACAGATGCACCTGGAAGTAGGCGGCTTCGATCGGGTCGTCGGTGACGCGGTTCGCGCCGAAGCGCTTCTTGAATTTCGCAACGAAGGCCTTGTTAACCGGGCTGTTCACGCTTTGGAAGTAATTCCACGCCGCGTAGTGTCCCTCGGCAACGCTGCCGCCGATGCCGCGCATCTCGTCTTCCGCCACGCTGACCGCCATCACCGGAATGTCCTTGGCGGAAATGCCCGCGTTCTTCAATTGCTTGTAAAACGCGACATTGCTGTCGCCGTTGATGGTGCTGAAGACCACATCCGGTTTGGCCGAGCGGATCTTGTTCACCACCGTGCTGTATTCCAGGTGGCCGAGCGGCGTGTACTCTTCGCCCACCAGTTGCCCGCCTTCTTTGCGCAACTGCGCCTTGATGACCAGATTGGCCGTGCGCGGAAAAACATAATCCGACCCCAGCAAATAGAACTTCTTGCCGCGATTCTTCAGCAGCCAGCTCACTGCCGGCTCAATCTGCTGGTTGGGCGCTGCCCCCGTGTAGAACACGTTGTGCGAGCATTCCTCGCCCTCATATTGGACCGGATACCACAGCAGCCCGTTGTTTTTCTCGAACACCGGGAGCACGGCCTTGCGGCTCGCCGAGGTCCAGCAGCCGAACACCGAGCATACCTTATCGCTGAGCAGCAGCTTCTTGCTTTTCTCCGCGAATGTCGGCCAGTCGGACGCGCCGTCTTCGACTATCGGCTGGACCTTGCGTCCAAGCACGCCGCCCGCGGCGTTGACCTCTTCGATGGCCATCAGTTCCACGTCGCGCAGCGAGGTTTCGCTGATCGCCATCGTGCCGCTCAGCGAGTGCAGGATGCCGACTTTAACGGGAGCCGTGTCCCCCAGCGCTTCACGCGGTACAAAATTAAAGCCTAGGGCAGCCGCGGCGGCCACGGTCCCCTTCAGGACCGATCTGCGGGTGGAGCCCTTTTGCGAAATTTGTTCTTGGTTCGTCATGTTTTCTTTCTCGTTACCGAATCCGCCTAGAATGTGTAAAACACCGATGCCATGGGTTGATACGCAGTGTCGTGAGCTCCACCGGTCCAGGACGTCTGCAGGTAATTCAACTCCACGGCGACTTTCAAGTTGTCAAGCACGGTGAAGATCGCGTTCACGTACTCGCGCTGGTTCCTGCGGTAGTTCAAATTGTTATTCGAAATGCCGCGCAGGTCGTTCCCAACCGGATTGTCCAGACCATAGCCCGATGAGAACGCCCAACGGCGGACCGGACCATAACTCAACTCGGCAAAACCAGTCGAGGTGCGGATGGGCAAGTTGCCGAGGGTCGCGTTATAGGCCTGGCCGAAGCGAAAGTATTCATCGCCCAGCCCCTGTCCATGCGCCCATTTCCCTAACACCTTCAGTTTCGCGGTCAGCGGGACCGCGAACTCGGCGCTGACGAGATCCGATTTGATGGACGGCCCGGACGACGACGGCTGCGTGAACTGCCGGTAGGCGCCGGACACCGCCACAAGCCCCCCTCCGCCAACGCCCCACTTCTGGTAAGCCACGCGGCCGCCGATGTAAGGCATCTTCACGGGGTCGGTGAAGGGATCGGAAACGCCCGGCTGAGGTTGCAGCGTGAAGCCTCGCTCAAAACGATAAACCGTACCGAGCGCTTCCCAATGCTTGCCGAATTTCTGGCGCAAGGTCACCTGAGGAATGCGCTGCCACAGGTTACCGCCGTAGCCCATGATGGAGAAATCCATGATGTCGGGGAGCAGTTGCGCCACCGGCAGCCAGTCCATTCCGGCGGTGACCTTGGTGTCCTGGCGGCTCCATGCGATATAGGCCAGACGCAGCCGCGGCGTGATCAGATTGGCCGAATCGGTCGAGTAAAAATCGACCTCCACGCGCCCTTCTATGTTCTGATCTCCTCTTTGATAGTTGCTCACGAGCCCGAGCACGCTAAAGCGTGGATTGAAGGTCGAGGACGAAGTCGGCTCCGGGCCGGCGGCGGTCGAATAGCCGTTGAATTGCCGCGGGTCCAGAGGATTGGTTCCGCGGCTGCTGTAGGTAATGTCCAGTTCGACGCGGCCATACGGCGTGACCGAAAATTTTGGCTGGTTGATTGGAGGCTGAACCTTGTCCGGAGTTTGGTCCGGATTCTGATCCGCGGCATCGGTTGCCGGCGCATCCTTCGATACCGCTTTCTCTTTATTTTCGGCGTTCAAATTCGTCAGGGCCAACAGCGCCACTGCCGCGAGTGTGAAGCGACGCCCCGATCGCATGCTCATTTCAGAGATCCCTTTCGTTTGCGTTGGAGATGTTACCGGAGCGGGCGCGACGTGGCCGACTCACGGTAACGATTTGCGAAAACGCCTGCGCCAACTTGGGTTCAGGGCTGGAATACCGCTCGTTAACAGCTTGAGTGGATCGATCATAACCCGAATATGTAAACTGGTCCAATCAAAAATTTCTATTGCCTGCTAAGATTTTCTCGATTCGCGGCAGATCCGATCGGCGCCACGCTAGGATAAATGTTCAAATGAACGGCCGCGCGCTGCTCGAACTGCTTCAACTCGCGGATAGCGCTCTGCCCATCGGCGCAACGGCGCACTCCTGGGGTCTCGAATCTCTCGCTGCGGAAGGATTCGTGACGGCTCCCGATCTCAGGCGCTATCTGGACGATCTCCTGTCTGAAACATGGCTGCTCGAAGCCGTGTTCTGCCGCGCGGCCCACGACGCTGCGCGAAGCGGCATATCCGTTTGCGGGGGCGAACTCGATGGGCGGCTCAGCGCCATGCGCCCGGCGCGGGAAGTTCGCGAGGCGAGCCTGACGCTGGGACGCCGCTTCGTGGAACTCGCGGCCGCGGTCAGCGGTCACGAACGGCTTCAGCCCGAGGCTGGCCGGCCTACGCACTTGCCGGTCGCCGTGGGCCTGGTTGGAGGCGTCCTCGGTTTTGACCGGGAGGCAACCGTGCTGGCGTTCCTCAATCAGAGCGCTGCCGCGCTGATCTCCGCCGCCGTTCGCCTGCTGCCGATCGGACAGATGCAGGCGAGCCGCCTTCTGTGGGATCTGAAATCGGGAATCCTCGATTGCGCCGGCCGCAGCGCGCGCATCGGCGTGGAAGATGCGGCCGCGTTTGCGCCGCTCCCGGATTTAGCTTCGATGCGGCATCCTCGATTGGAAACGCGCCTGTTCATTTGCTGACTGCGATGAATTGCGCCCAAGTCAATGCGCGTCTGTGGCACAGCGGAGATGAGACGCGCTTGCGGGTGACCGAGCAGCACCCGCCGTGGAGAATCGTACGCGGTTTTCCGAATGCGGCCGGGGAGTGCCTGGTCCATCTGAACAACGTGTCCGGCGGCGTCCTCTCCGGAGACGACTTGCGCCTGACGATGACGCTCGAACCCGGCGCCCGCGCGCAGATCACCGCCACGGGAGCGACCCGCGTGTACCGGAGACGCGCGGGCGCCGAGGGAGCGCGGCAGCATTCGACTTTTTTCCTCGAATCGTCCGCGGTGCTCGAATACCTTCCCGATCCTCTCATCCCCTTCGCCGGCTCGCGATTCGAGCAGCGTACGCAGTTCCACCTTGCGCCGGATGCGACGCTGTTCGCCTGGGACGTGGTCGCCGCGGGACGACAGGCGGCGAGAGAGAGCTTCGCTTATGAGCGGCTGGCCCTCTCCACGGAAATCTGCTCGGCTGGCGCGCCGATTTTAATCGAGCGATATGCGATCGAGCCTTCGCTCAGGCCCGTCGATTCGCCCGCGCGGATGGGACCGTTTCAAACCATGGCCTCCTTTTACGCGTGCCGCGCCGGTTCCTCGCCGGGATTGTGGCGGCAGGTCGAGGACGAATTGGCGCGGATCGCCGGCGAACGCAGCGATCGCGACGGGGTCTTATGGGGAGCAAGCGCGCTGGTTCGCGATGGGCTTGTCGTGCGCGGCCTCGGCCGTTCGGGCCGCCGGATTGCGGGAGATTTGATCGCTTTCTGGTCGGCTGCCAAGAAAATAATTTGCGGCAGCGGAGATCATTCCGCCGCGCAAGATATACTAGACCCAAAAAGGAGAACCCGGTGCATCTGACGCCGCGCGAGCAGGAAAAACTCATGATCTTTGTGGCCGCCGAAGTCGCCGCCGGCGGCGCCAGCGCGGCTTGAAGCTGAATTACCCGGAAGCGATGGCCCTCCTATCCGCCGCAATCTTAGAAGAGGCGCGCGACGGCAAAACCGTGGCGGAAATCATGACCGCGCTTACTCAGATTTTAAAGCGCGGCGACGTCATGGATGGCGTCCCCGAGATGATCCATGAGGTGCAGGTGGAGGCGACGTTCCCCGATGGAACCAAGCTGGTCACGTTGCACGATCCCATCCAGTGACGTATGATCCCAGGCGAATATTTTCTTGAAAATTCCAATATTTCCGCAAACGCCGGGCGTCCAACGGCGCGCGTGGTGGTGCGGAATACGGGTGACCGGCCGGTTCAGGTGGGCAGCCATTATCATTTCTTGGAAGTGAATCGCGCGCTTGAATTCAACCGCGCCGAGACCCGCGGAATGCGCTTGAATATCCCGGCCGGAACGGCGGTGCGATTCGAGCCGGGCGATGAAAAAGAGGTCGAGCTGACGCCGTTCGGCGGAAACCGGTTCGTGTATGGGCACCGCGGATTTGTAAACGGCGCGTTATGAGTCTCTCGATCCCTCGGCGGGTGTACGCGGATTTATACGGGCCGACAACGGGCGATCGCGTCCGCTTGGCGGACACGGGGCTGGTCATTGAAGTGGAAAAAGATCTTACCAGCTATGGCGACGAGGTCACTTTCGGCGGCGGCAAGGTGATCCGCGACGGCATGGGCCAGTCCAGCCGGGCAACGCGCGAGAGCAGCCCGGGCGCTCTCGATCTCGTAATCACGAACGCGATCGTCCTCGATCATTGGGGCATCGTGAAAGGCGACATCGGGATTCGAGGCGGCCGCATCGTGAAGGTCGGCAAAGCGGGCAATCCCGACACCATGGAAGGCGTCGATCCAGAACTGGCGATCGGCGCGAGCACCGAGGTGATCGCGGGTGAAAATCTGATCGTGACCGCGGGCGCCGTCGATATCTCATATCCATTTCATCTCGCCGCAGCAGATCTACGCGGCCCTCTCGGGCGGCATCACGACGATGATCGGCGGAGGCACGGGGCCGGCTACCGGGACTAATGCGACCACGTGCACGCCCGGCGCCTGGAACCTCGCCCGAATGCTTCAGGCCGCCGAAGCGTGGCCCATGAATTTCGGCTTTCTCGGCAAAGGCAACGCCGCGACCCTGGAACCGCTGGAAGAGCAGATCCGCGCCGGCGCATGCGGGCTGAAGCTTCACGAGGACTGGGGCACGACGCCCGCCGCGATCGACGCCTGTCTTCAAGCCGCCGACGCTCACGACGTCCAGGTTGCGATTCACACGGATACGATCAATGAGGCCGGATTCGTCGAAGATACGATTGCAGCCATCGCGGGCCGCGCCATCCACACCTATCACACGGAAGGCGCCGGCGGAGGCCACGCTCCCGACATTATCCGCATCGCCGCGTATGAAAATGTCCTGCCGTCCTCCACCAATCCGACGCGGCCGTTCACGGTGAACACCATCGCCGAGCACTTGGACATGCTGATGGTGTGCCATCATCTGAATCCGCTGGTTCCCGAGGACGTCGCCTTCGCCGAGAGCCGCATCCGTCCCGAGACGATCGCCGCCGAGGATATCCTGCACGACCTGGGCGTGTTCAGCATGATCTCGAGCGATTCGCAGGCCATGGGCCGTATCGGCGAAACGGTTACGCGCTGCTGGCAGACGGCGCATAAAATGAAAATGCAGCGCGGGCCGCTGCCGCAGGATTCGGAGCGCAACGACAATTTCCGTGCGCGGCGCTACGTCGCAAAATATACGATCAACCCGGCGATCGCGCATGGCATCGCGCGGCATACCGGTTCGATCGAGCCGGGCAAGCTCGCGGATCTGGTGTTGTGGAAGCCCGCGATGTTCGGCGCCAAGCCGGAGATCGTCTTAAAGGGCGGCTTCATTGCTTGGAGCGTGATGGGCGACGCGAACGCCTCGATTCCAACTCCGCAGCCGGTGCTCTATCGGCCCATGTTTGGGAGCTTCGGCCAGGCGGTGCAATCCACGGCGCTCACTTTTGTGTCCCGAGCGGCGCTGGAGGCGGACGTTCCCCGCAAGCTGGGTCTTCGCAAGGGCGCCGTGGCGGTAGAGCGCTGCCGGGAAATCGGGAAAAAGGACATGGTACACAATGACGCGCGGCCGCGAATCGAGGTCGATCCGGAGACCTATGAAGTGCGCGCCGACGGCGAACTGCTGACCTGCGAGCCGGCCGCCGAGCTGCCGCTCGCGCAACGATATTTTCTGTTTTGATTTATTGAGGATTGACTCATGCTTCGAGATAACCTGCAACGCGCTTTTCGTCTGGGAGTGGCCGGTCCGGTGGGCAGCGGGAAAACGGCGCTGGTGGAAAAACTGAGCCGCGCGCTTTCTCCGCGCATCGATCTGGCCGTGGTGACGAACGACATCTACACGCGCGAGGACGCGGAATTTCTGATCCGCCAGGGCGCGCTCCCGGCCGAGCGCGTTCGCGGAGTCGAGACCGGCGGGTGCCCGCATTCGGCCATTCGCGAAGACGCTTCGATGAACCTCGAAGCGATCGCCGATCTGGAGCGGGCGTTTCCGGGACTGGAACTGGTGATGATCGAAAGCGGCGGCGATAATCTTGCCGCCGCGTTCAGCCCGGAGTTGGTGGACGCCTTCGTGTACGTGATCGACGTGGCGGGCGGCGATAAGATCCCGCGCAAGGGAGGACCGGGTATCCAACGCTCGGACCTGCTGATAATCAATAAAATTGATCTCGCCCCGCATGTCGGGGCTTCGCTTGAAGTCATGGACCGCGACTCGCGGCGGATGCGCAAAGATAAACCGTTTCTGTTTACTAATCTGAAGAACGGCCAGGGCCTCGAAAACGTGATCGCGTGGCTCGAGCCGCTCGTCTCGATGCACCTCGGCGCCCGCGCGTTGACCGCGCATTCCTGACTCGCTTCGATTCGCGTATGAGTTGCTGGAAGGATTGGTCGGGGCGAGAGGATTCGAACCTCCGGCCTCCTGGTCCCGAACCAGGCGCTCTACCAAGCTGAGCCACGCCCCGACGCCGGCGAGCCTCATCTCACTTTATCACGCGCCATTACGCCAACTCCGCGCCCTTCGTTTCCGGCAGCGTGAAAATCAGCGCCGCGCCGATCAGAAAAAAGCCGGAGTTCAACGCCAGCCCCGCGCCGATTCCGCGCGTATCCGCCACCGCGCCGACTGCATACGGCGCCAGCGCGCTGAGCCCGCGCCCGAAATTGTAGACGAGCCCCTGCCCCGCCCCGCGCAACGGCGTGGGGTACAACTCCGCCAACACCGCTCCAAACAGCGAAAAGAAGCCGGTCCCGAAGAAGCCCACCAGCGGCCCGAGCGCCAGAAGCCACGTTTCCGATGCCGCTCCCGCCCAGCGCGGCGTCAGACCGTAGATGGGCGTCAGAATGGCGGCGACTATCACATATCCGAAAAAGGTAGGGCGCCGTCCGAAACGGTCCGCCAGCCAGCCGAAACTCACGTAACCGAGAAACGTTCCCGTCTGCATCACAAAAATGAAAACGCTCGTGCGCGCGATGTTCAACCCCGCGCCGCCTTGTGACACGGGCGCGGACAAGAACGCCGGCAGCCATGTGAAGACGCCCCAGTAGGCAAACAGGACGGCCGTCGCCAGAGCGCTCCCGAGCAGCGTCACGCGCCCGAGAGGCGGACGAAAAAGCGCGGCCAGCGGCGCCCTTTCCCGTTTGCGCGACGTCCAAATCGCCGGCTCTTGCACTTGGCGCTGGATCCATAGCGTCAGTAGCGCCGGAAGAATGCCCGCGAGGAAAAGCCAGCGCCAGCCGAAACGCGGCAATACCACGCCCGCCACCACCGCGGCCAGCATATAGCCCAGCGCCCAGCCGGATTGCATCAGGCCAAGGGCCTTGGCGCGGTGCCGCGCGGGCCAGCTTTCCGCCACCAGGACGGCTCCGGCGGACCACTCCCCGCCAAGCCCGAGCCCTACCAAAGCGCGCCAGAAAAGCAGGCTCGCGACGCCCGTCGAGGTCGCCGATCCCGCCGATGCGAAGGAATAAATCAGGATGGTGTAGATCAGCGTGAGCCGCCGTCCGATGCGGTCCGAGAGCACGCCCGCCGCGATCCCTCCGATCGCCGAAGCCAGCAGCGTCGCTGAGCCGATCAGCCCGGCCGTCTTGTTGGACCAGTGAAACTCGGCGCGCAACGTTTGCACCGCAAAAACGTACAGCAACACGTCGAGCGCATCCAGCATGTAGCCGAACATCGCGGCCCACAGCGCGGTCCAGCGCGCGCGGCTATCGGGTTCAGTGGCCTTCGGCCTCAAGGAAGCGCTCAACCTCGATCGCGGCCATGCACCCCGCCGCGGCCGCCGTCACGGCCTGCCGGTACGTTCTATCCTGCACGTCGCCGGCGTGGAAAACGCCCTTCAAACTGGTGCGCGCGCCCCCGTGCGAAACGATATATCCCTCGTCGTCGAGCTCTATCTGGCCAATGAACGCCGCAGTGTTGGGAATATGGCCGATGGCGACAAAGAAGCCGTCCACGGGTTCTTCCCACAGCTCGTTGTTTTTCAGTTGGCGCAGCTTCACGGCCATGACGGTGTGCTGCGATGCGTCGTAAATATCCTCCACCACCGTGCCCGTCAAAATGCGGATTTTGGGATTGGCGCGGACGCGCTCCAGCATAATTTTGGAGGCGCGAAACTGGTCGCGGCGATGCACCAGCGTAACGCTCTCGCCGAAACGCGTCAGGAAATTCGCTTCTTCCATGGCGGAGTCGCCGCCGCCCACCACCATGATCCGCTTGCCGCGATAGAAAAAGCCGTCGCAGGTGGCGCAGGAGCTGACCCCGTGGCCGATGAGCCGCTGTTCGTTCGGCAGGTTGAGCCACCGCGCCGAGGCCCCCGATGCGACGATCAACGTGCGTGTCTCGAACCACTCGTGATCGATCCTCAGACGAAACGGCCGCGCCGAGAGATCCGCTTCCACCACCTGCCCATGAAGGTATTCGGCCCCAAAACCGATCGCCTGTTGCTTCATGTTCTCCACCAGCATCGGGCCGTCGATTCCCTCCACGAAGCCGGGAAAATTTTCGACCAGCGTGGTCAGCGAAAGCTGTCCGCCGGGTTCCTTGCCTCCCACGATCAGCGGCTTGAGATTGGCGCGGGCGGTATAAATGGCCGCCGTGTTTCCGGCGCAGCCGGAGCCTGCGATGATGACATCTCTCATGGAAAACAAGTGGACCGGGTCCGGTCCAAGGTTCATGCTAGCAGACCCCTCCGCTGCCCCTCCGCGCGAGGCGCAACAATCGAGGCCGCAATGAAGCGATAATTAAAGTGAACCCAAACTATGAAGTACATCGTTCAAGAGACATTTCCAATTTGGCGCGATGAAGAGATGACCCAGAGCTGCGAGAACATTCCCGTCGGCGCCGTAATCGAGGAGACCAGGCCTACGCGGCACAAGCGCAGCGATGCGATCTGGCTGCGCTACGACGGCAAGCGTTTCGGCAACGCGCTCGAAGACGACTTTCAGCGCTGCGTCAAAGAAGCGGCCGGGAACGCCGCGGAGAAGCCCGACAGCCAGTACCAGGCTGTGCGCTTCAAGAGATTCTAGTACTTTCGCGGAGCCGCGCGTCACTGCCGAGCCGCGCGCGTGAGCAAGCGTTGCGCTACGCCAACACAACCCGGTGTCCGATCCTCACAGCAGCCCGCTGTGGATCAGGTGGTTGGTGACGAATCCGCCGGCGTAGGCGAGAAACGTCATATACGCGAACTGGATCGCGGGCCAGCGCCACCCTCCGGTTTCGCGCCGCACCACCGCGATCGTCGACATGCACTGCATCGCGAACGCGAAAAATATCAGCAGGGCGAAGGCGCCGCCGAGCGTGAGCTCACTCTGCAAGGCTTGCCGCAAACCTTCGGTTTGCGAAGCGCCCTCCACGCCGTAAATCGTACCCAGCGTCCCCACGATGACCTCCCGCGCCGCAATCGAGGAAACCAGGCCGATGCCGATTTTCCAATTGAACCCCAGCGGCTTGATCAGCGGCTCCATGGCGTGCCCCAGCATGCCCGCGTAACTGTCGCCGATCTGCGGCGGCTGCCCGCCCGCCAGCGGCAGGTGCAGCAGGATCCACAGCACGATGGCAACGCCCAGGATCACCGTTCCGGCGCGGCGCAGAAAAACCTTTGACCGGTCGTAGAGACGCAGGCCGAGCGAGCGCAATGTCGGCAGGCGGTAGGGCGGCATCTCCAGAACGAAGGGCGTTTTCTCGCTTTTCAGCACCGAAGATTTCAGCAGCCGGGCCGTCGCGATCGCGGCCACGAATCCCAGCAGGTAGAGTCCCAGCATCGCTCCCGCTTGCGTGCCCAAGAACGGACCCACCAGGTGGCGCTCCTTGATGAACGCCGCGATGATCAGCGTGTAAACCGGCAGACGCGCCGAACACGTCATGAACGGCGCAATCATGATGGTCGCCAGGCGGTCGCGCTTGTTCTCGATCGTGCGCGTCGACATGATCGCCGGGACCGCGCAGGCGTAAGCCGAAAGCAGCGGGATAAACGACTTGCCCTGCAGGCCGAACTTCGCCATGGTGCGGTCGGCAATCAGCGCCGCGCGCGCCAGATAGCCCGAATCTTCGAGAATGCCGATAAACAGGAACAGCAGCAGGATCTGCGGCAGGAACACGATCACGCTTCCCACGCCGGTCCAAATCCCATCCACCAGCAGCGACGTGAAAATGGAATGCGGAAGAATGGACGTGAGCCACGCGCCGGAGGTCTGGATCAGATCCTGCAGCCCGTTCATCAGCGGCTTCGCGCCCGTGAAGATGGTCTGAAACACCGCTACTATCACGATCGCGAAAATGGCCGGCCCGGCGAGGGGGTGCAGGAACACGGCGTCCAGACGGCGCGTCCACAACGGCGGGTCCGGAGCCTTGTAAGCCGCCCCGGCGCCGATCTGGCCGGCCCAGTGACGGCAGCGCGGCACATCGTGCAAAACCGGCAGCTCCAGCCGCGGGCTCTTCACGGCCGCGCGTCCCTGCGCCGTTCCTTCGATGAATTGCAAAACTTTCTCGATGCCTTCCCCCTTCGCCGCGCTGACCAGCGCCACCGGAGCCCCCAGCTCGCTCGATAACGCCGCCGTGTCCACTTCCCCGCCGCGTGCGCGCAGATCGTCGGCCATGTTCAAAATGATAAGCGTCGGAAGCTTCAGCGCCAGGATGGGAGCGGCCAGGACAAGATGCCGCGCCAGATTCGTGCAGTCCAGAATCAGCAGCACGGAGTCCGGCTTGGGGACGTCTTTCATCTCCCCCGCCAAGACATTGCGCGTCACCTGCTCGTCTTCCGAGCGGGGGCTCAGGCTATAAACGCCGGGTAGATCGATCAGCACCACTTCCCGCGGGCCATTCGTCTTCGCCCTGCCGATATGGTGCTCCACCGTCACGCCCGGGAAATTTGCGACCTTTTGCCGCATGCCGGTCAGGCGATTGAATAGCGTGGATTTTCCGGAATTGGGCGGACCCACCAGCGCCACCACATGCGGTGTCGTTGAAGATGCCTTAAAGGGCGCGAGGCGCGCAGCCGGGCAGTCGCCGCAATCGTGACAGGCGCTCATGGCTCATCGCGCGCCGGGCGAAGGATAAGACGCGCCGCGGTATCCCGGCGCAGCGCGATTTCGGAGCCGTCCACCCGGAATATACGCGGATCGCCCCCCGGCGCGCTGCGAGCCCGCGTCACCGGCGCCCCAGGCAGAAAACCGAGCTCCATGAGGCGCCGCGCAACGTCGGAGGGAAGGTCGATGCGCTCTAGTATCCCTTGTTCTCCTTCATGCAGCTCCGCCAGAGTGACCGCTAGCCGCACGACGTTGCGCCTCTTTTTGACACTCACTTGCACTATGACCCTCAGTATGGAATCCGGCCCGAGCGCCTGTCAAGGCACTCTGCTATGTAAATGCGACTGAATTGGTCTCAGTTACCCAATTCAGCGAAAAAATTATCTGCTAACAAGTGTTGACATACTAGCGCTCATATTATATAGATGTTATTGAAGTTAGATCTAGGAGGAACAACCGATCATGCCTATTGTCAAATACAACGTCCCCGAACTCGAAGACTTCCCCGTTGGGCTGCGCCTCTTCCAAGACACCATGAGCCGCATGCTCGACCAGAGCGGCGCCCGGCCCTGGGTTCCACCCGTCGATATCTTTGAAACCGAAAACGAGTGGGTCCTGAAGGCCGACCTGCCGGAAGTAAAGCTGGAAGACGTCGATATTCAGATCGAGAACGGCACGCTCACCCTGAAGGGCGAACGTAAGTTCCAGCAGGATGAAAACGGCAGGGGATATCAACGGGTGGAGCGCAGCTACGGATCGTTTGCCCGCTACTTCACGCTCCCCGACACTGTGGATAGCGAGAAGGTCCGGGCCGATTACGCCCAGGGCGTCCTGACCGTGACGCTGCCGAAGAAAGAAGTCGCCAAGCCGCGCTCCATCAAAGTGCAAGTGAACAACAACTGACAGCCCCGCGGGTCACGGATGGGCGGGCGCCTTGCCCGCCCTCTCGCGCCTTCCGCCTAGAGATCCGATCAGGAAGTCGCAATGGACGATCTTGCCCGATGAGAACATGACGCCGCCGTCGAGAAAGGCTCCGCCGGGAGATACTCCCCCGCCCCCGAGGATTCCCCAGTCCGTGCCGTTCCACTGCTTGGCATGCATCTCCCAGCGCAGTATCGGCATTCAGAGATCCGCCCAGGCCGGACCAGGAGCTTCCGTTCCACTTCGCAACATATCATTTGTGGACGCTGATCGTAGCTTCCGTTGTAGAGCACGTTGTTTAACCAGGTCGTTTGGTTTCCCTGTTCGTCCCATGTCACGTATAGGTTGGAACCGTCATTCGCAATTTCAGGTCGAAAGGCCCAACCGCTGTTCAAGTCGCGGTTGAGACTGCCTCCGCCTACCGTGCTCCACGCCGCGCCATGCCATGTCGCACGAAAAGCTGGCTGGCCCCGCCATTTGCGCACTCCACTTCCGCGACATAAAGCTGTCCCGCCATGAAAGTTGCGGGAACCGCTTACGCTCCATGGGCGGCGATAACGTTGGCCGAACCTCCTTGCGGCGCCCAGGAACTTCCATTCCAGCAGGATGCAAACAGTTGCGGCGGCGTGGCCGTGACCCCATTTGTCAATGGAAGGGGCGTGTACTCCGTCCATGCCGCGCACGGTTGCGCGCCGTTGCTGGTAATCGATGCCTGCGTACATCGTGTGCTTGCTCACGCCCATCTCGCGCGCCATATCGCCGCGGTGCGGCCGCTCGCCATCTGCCGCCTAGCAGCGAAGGAGCACAGGCCATTTATCCCGAAGCTCAGAGACCCATGCCGCTTCGCCCGTGGGCAGCGCCCCGATGTCTGCTCTTCCGTGAATCGTGCCTTCTTCACCTTGCCTCCTTCCAAACATTCACATCGTATCCTGTTTTGGCAGAGTTTTCAGGGTTCAGGTCAAGCCCACTCCCGTTTACGGCGTCCGCGGCGGGTTGCGGTTTTGCCGGTTCCGTCTGACTTTATTGCAATTGAACGATCGTGCCCGATGAGAACATACCGCCGCCGCCGAGAAAGGCCCCGCCGGGGGATACTCCGCCGCCGGCGAGAATTCCCCAGTCCGTGCCGTTCCACTGCTTTGCGTACACTTGGCGTGCGGAACCGGTATTGACTTCACCCCAGCCGACAATCGGCTGCGAATTGTAAATCGCGAGCACCGGGTTTGTGGCCGCGCCATTTACGGTATCCGCGTTCAGCGCGCCCCCGAGATAGGTTAACGCTCCGCCGGCCGTCAGCTTGGCGGCATAAACCTGCGGCTTCTGGTTGTACGCGGAAGCGAGCGAAAGCGTTCCAACCCACGGCTGATCGTTGCCCTGCTCATCCCAGGTGGCATAGAGGTTCGTGCCATCGTTGCCGATCTGCGGCGCGAACGCCCAGCCGTTCAACTGGTCCTTATTGAGCCACGCATTGCCACCCACCGTGGACCAGCCGGAATTATATTTGCGGACCCAGAGCTTCTGAACCCTCAGTTGATCGGCGCGCTCGACAAAAGCCACATAGGGGATGCCCCCCAGCACAGTCAGCGAAGTGTTGTAGGCACGCGAGCAGCTTGAGCCTACCGGCGCGGGCGGAGCAGTTCCGGTGAGCAGGCCGGTGCAACTGGAACCCAACACATTGCCCGAAGCCCCTTGCTGAAGCCAGGCCGAACCGCTCCACTTATAAAGCTGCACCTGCGGAGGGCCGACCCAAACGCCGTTGTAATTCGACGCCCCGGCCAACGCTGGACCGTAAAGCGTAAAGCTCACCCAGATATTCGTCCCGTCGGTCGCAATCGAAGCCCCATCGCAAACCGTAAAGCCTGAATTGATCGCGCCGCCGAGCAGCGTCCAGGCTGCGCCATTCCATTGCTGCACATAGCAATACGTGGGATAGGGAGCCTGAAATTGCGAATGGTCCTGTTCGCGCATGATGACAGTGGGAACGCCGCCGACATTAATGATTTGCGTTTGCCCATCGCGCGAACCCGATACCGCCACGTGCGGCACTACGCCGCCGAGATTCCAGCCCGCGCCGTCCCATCCCTTCGCATAAATCGTTTCTGTGAGCGCCGCGTTCTCTTCGTGCCAGGAGCACCATGGAGCCGAGCCGACAATCGTGCAGCTAATATCGAAAGCCTGCTGGGGATTGCCGCCTATGTCCGGCGACATCGAGCTATAAGCGGTCCCCAGGCAGGCAAAGTT
The DNA here is from genome assembly GCA_963795935.1 of Bryobacterales bacterium. Lineage (GTDB taxonomy): Bacteria > Acidobacteriota > Terriglobia > Bryobacterales > Bryobacteraceae > JAICMB01. The sequence goes on from CAWCJO010000003.1 coordinate 536,810, forward strand.
CGTATCCAGCGTTCCGCAGGAACTTCCGGTGGAGATTTTCTGCGCGTAGGGATGCAGCAGCCAGGAGTTTGATGGCGAAGCGCCGATCTGCGCCGTCGCCGTTTCCGTTTCGATTAGATAGGCCGACGCGCTGTTGGCGGCAATCGCGGTTCCGTAAGCCCAGCCCTGATCCCCGGCATCCGTCGTATTGCGATTCAGCGGCCCGACGCCTGCGACTGAAGTGTAGGAATATGACTTTGATGCGTATCCGGCCTTGCTCCCAGGCGTGTAGCGAAAGGCCCACATGCGCGGGCACGAATTGGATTCGCCGGGGCAGGACCCGCCCGCGGCCCCTTGGCCCACGAAGAGAACGAAGACGTTATCCTCCGGCATCCAGACCAGCCGCTCGTTCGCCACTACACCGCTGGTATAGATCGGTTGATGCGGCGGATTCAGTTGCGTCCAGGTATTTGCAGTGGGATCGTAAACCCACGTATCGGCGAGCGCGGTACAGCCGGAAATGTTATTGACGCGGCAGCCGCCGTGCATCAGGAAGATATTGTCTACCGCATCGAACGCCCAGCCGGCCTCTTCGCGCTCGTAAGGGCAGTTATGCAAACCGTTCACGTCCGTGCAGGATGTCGAGGTAGTTCCGGTCGTTGTCCCAACCGTGTATCCCAGCGTCGAATAAGCAGAGTTGGCAACCGTCGCAAGCGTGATGCTGCTTGACGCCCCCAAATTGCTGTTCGAGAGAATCTGGGGAGAATTTACGGGACACCAAGCAAATCCTCCGGTAAGAACTGCGTTTATGTCTGTCGCTACCTGTCCGCATGTCAAGGAACCGGCCGGCAGCGTGACGGTCTGATTCGCTCCACCATCGATGGAGATTAGAAGCGTATCGTTGGAGCCGGTGGCGATCGTGAAATTCGCCGCCAGCGTCGAGGTTACACTCGCGGACGAATTAACATCGGCGAACACATTCGTCCAGACCCCCGGCGCATTCGCCGTTCCCGGGGTATAGGTCCAAACCCAGTTATGCGTGCTGCTTGATGCGAAGCCATCGAATAGGTAAGTGAGCTTGTTATCCAGATCGGAAGCAATTGAGTTGGTCTCCAGACTGATGGGCAGGCCGTTCAGCGTGACCGGCATTTCGAGTGCCCAGGAGTTGTAGCAGTTGTAGCCATTGTTTGCGCACGTCGTATGCAAAATGTTGTTGTCGTACTGATCGTGTCCTTGCGAGGCGCTGTCCCCACCCATGCCGACGATGATTTGATCGAAGGCGTCATAGGCCATGGCGCCGAGTTGAGAGCCGACCGGGATGCTCTGTAATGGCTGTTGCGGGATACCGACTTGCCCCACAAAGTCGTAGCGCCACATGCCCCACTTCACCTCTTCCTGCACTTGGCTGCCGGAGGCGCCCTGCATTCCAAGCGCAACGCTCGTGATTGGATCGACATTCGTATTTCCAACCGGATGGCCGCCTTCGGCCAGATGTGCGTTATGGAATGGCCCAGACATGTCCTCCATCCACCAGCGGTTCTCCTTGAAGGAATAGCAGGACCAGTTGCGGTTCGGTTCACTCGACAGTTCGTAGTAACTGCCAACGCCGCAGTAAGCGTCAATCGCCGGAACGTAGAAATATTTGTCCCAGCCGGTGACGTAATACGGCAGCTTGGTTCCGGCCAGTCCCGTCAGCGTCGAAGTGAGGTCAACCCAATCCCCAGCGCCGGTCGCCGTACCAGACTGATTAGTCAAGAGGTCTTCGCCGCTCAGGGTCAAACAGAACGCAATGATGAGAAGTCGCTGCATTTAGATCACCGTGGCGCATCCCGCGCCGGTTGCCGTCACCGTCCCGCCGATGCCGTTGATCGGTTGCGTCAACGTGTAGGCGCATGTATCGGAGTTGTCTTTCCAAGTGGTCACGTAGTTCGTTCCGGCTATGGTTGTGCTCGGAACCGTGCTCACGACGTTTGTATCGCTCGCGGAAGTGACAAGTTGAACGTTGATGAATTGGTCGCTCAGATTGGATGCGCCTACAGTCTCCTCAATGCGCCACGAACCCGGCGCGGTGGGGCCGGTCAGATTCGTAGGGTGCATGTAATCTCCGATTGCGCCGAAGCCGGTGTCACCGCCGGTATAACCGGGATAGGAGCCTATGGGGAAACCAAGAGCGGCATAGGCGCTGTCGGCGACTGTCGAAAAACCTACGCTGGCCGTACCCACGACTGTACTGTTCGATTTGATCGCGACGAAGCCGTTACCGTCGCCTTCCACCGAGGCGAGAGCGCCAATCAACGCGGTATTTATGTCGGCAACGACCTGCGCCGCCGTGCGCGCCGCCCCAGCCGTCAACGTAATGGTCTGCCCTGAGCCGCCGTCAACGGAGATGAGTAAGCTGTCGTTGGTTCCGGACACGATGTTGAAAGGACCGGCGGTCTTTCCAGCGATGCTCCCGAACGAGCATTGCGTGTACATGCACTGATTCCAGTTGTGCGTACCGTTCGCGTCCGTGACCTGGAACTCGTGACCGGCGCCGCCGACATTCGTCAGCGAGCCGGTCGCGGGAAGCGTCATCCAGCCGTAAAGCTTCCCGTTATAAATATATTGCGTCGAGGATGTGCAGCTTGACGGACAACCCGAAATATACGCTCCCCACTCCTGCGGCCAGAAACTGGCGTACGGTTTGGACGTGACTGTTTCCGTGCGCGTGATGACGTAGGAATTCCCGCTCAGCGTTGCCTGATTGACCGAATGGATCAGATCCTTTTTTACAAAGCTGGAATTTGTCGATACGATCTGGTCGTAAATCACGACGTAAGCCGCCGTGCCGCGCGGGATAAAGGTAAATTGCCGGACGGCTTTCTGGACGCGATAGCTGCGATTCGACGTGTTGGCGGTATTGTAAATCCAGGTGTTCGCCGGGTTGTATGCGTTGCGGCTCCAAAGGTTGTTGTAGGCAGCCGTCATATCGACTGCCGCGAATCCATACTTATTCCGGGTTCCAGCGGCAAAGGCCGTCAGCTTCGCTTCGTGGTAGTATTCGTGGCCGCGGTACCATTGCGCAACGTCGGAAGGCGACGCTTGCAAGGCGCCGATGGATTGTGATGGAACCGTGCCGGTATAGTTGCCCATTGACGATCCGACGCGGCGCTGCCCGCCGTCATTTGGCATCGGGTCCAGGATGTCGGGATTCGTTCCGCCATTGCAAATAAGATCCGATGGCCCGCACGTGCCGGTGATCTCGGCATTGTAAAGGTCGCTTGGATCGTAAACCAAGGGGAGATTTTGAGAGATTGCCTGCGCCGCATAATATTGATAATGCGGACTCGCGGAGCCGGAACGATATGTGCCCGAGCGAATCGCCAGCGGCCCGCGATTGTAGCAGGTGAACGCTCCCGTATCCTGATTTGGATGGTTCCAGAAATTGTCTCCATAGCGCAGCGTGCAGTAGGTGTCGTTCTCGGTCCAGCCGGTGCGAAAGAATATCGTCCCCCAACCGGGAAAGTTCTTGATCGTGGAGAGCGCCGAGCGCGTATTGGTCGTATTTGCCGAAGAGTCCGGGGGGAAGTACGGCCATGCGGAAGGTTCGTTGCCGCTCGGAGCGGCCCCTGACCAATTGATAAGCCGCGACCAGCCGCGCAAAGTCGGATCGTTGTAGATCGCGGCGAGCCCGTCTAAATAGCCGAGATCCGCCCCGGCGGTGCTGGCTAAAGAGTACTCCGGGATGAGGTATCCGTAAGAATTGTCTCCCAATCTCTCCAGTACGAAATCGGGCCGTGTCTCATACATTAACCAGTACGCGAAGTTCTTCATCCACGGATTGTCAACCGTGAAGAAATTCGATACGCCGCGCCCGCTGGCAGTCGCCCACGCCAGAGATTCAGTCACGTAGAACGCAGTGAGGGATGGAATTTTCCCCTCATAGTCGCTCCAGGTATCGGAGTAGCCGCCGCCGCAATCGTTACTCGAATCCGTAGAGGCTCCGCAATATCCCCCTCCCCCGATGATCTGCTTCCATTCCGGGAGGATCATGTTAATAAACACATCCATCGAAAAACGCAAGTGAGGCAGAGAGTTAGCTGTGTCGTCGGGGTAAATTGCAAGCGCCGCAACCAGATGCAGCATTTGCGCCGACGAAAACTGGGCTGTCAGATAAAATGTGTCGCTGTACGGAGACGCGCCGGTGTAATTAGCCTCGTAACTTGCCATCATGGAGTACAGGAAGCCACGCGAGCAGGATTGCGCGGTAGATCCCAGGTCCGCGAAGGTCCAATCGTACGAGAGCGCGAGGCCCAGAGACGCGTCGAAGTTATCGCCGCTCGTCCAGCTACCCTGCAAGGCGCACGCCGAACCGTTATACGAGAATGCCTGAATTTTGGCTAAAAACGCCGCCACGTTCGGTCCACTATTCGCTTTCTCCGCGAGGTAGGCGATGAGTAAGTGCCGCATCGCGCGGCGGTTTCCCGGAGACGCTGTATTCCAGCCCGTCGCATCGGTCCAGATGTTCGCGGCGCTGCCGCTACGATTCGCCCAGACATTGTTGAGGTATGTATTGTCCGGGCTGGGAAGTCTAGGATGCGCCTGGATGTAGGTGGACGGTACCGAGGGAGCGTTGTCGCCGATCGCCGCCCACGACGCAATCAATCCGCCGAAGGCAAGAGTTAATATTTTCACAGAACGCATAATGTTTATCTGCTCAGTCCAGTAATCAGAAAGTCCCAGAAGTTCAGGTTCAACAACTTGGCTTCGGCCGCCGTGTTCTTTACGAGGACGAACGGGACGGAATCAAAAGTAGACTCTGCCGCGGCATTTGATACTTCGGCAGCCGAAGCCAGATTTCCCAGCGAAGAGGCCACTTTGCAGCCGATGTGCGTACTGTCAATCCGCCTGATCTGCACGGCCGTCGCGGTCGCTGCATAGGCTACTCCGGTATCCACGCGAGTAGGAGTGCTGGTGCTATCGACGACGCAAAACCAATCCGTGTCCGTCTCCAACTTCTCCAAATAAAATCCGTTCACTGGAGGATCGCTCCCTCCGACGATGTCCACTGTTATTCCAATTCTCAATCTGATGTTAGCAGCCGGATTCGTTCCGGTGATGGAGGCGATCTTGGTTCGAATCCTGAAGGTCTCCGTAGAGTTGATCTCCTTTGAAGATGCGATCGGAGAAATCGAAACAATTGAGTTGGCCGTGCCGCTGGTCGTGAGGGTCAGTAATCCGGGAGACCCGGCGATGGAATTAGCCGGACCCGTGGCAAATCCAGTATTGTTCAGATACCAGCCAAGGCATCCCAGCGATCCCGAGGTGAACGAGCCGCACGCAAAATTGTCTTTCAGATAAAATGTGGATATAGGATCGTCCACGCTCACTTGCGTCACGGAACCGCCGGCGTCGACTACCGATACCGCGCCTCCCACAAAGTTAACTATATTGCGTTGCGTGGCGGATGTCCCGTTTCCCTGAACCGTGGAATATCCGCTTCCGGCGGTCGCGGCAACGGTGCAATCCGTGCGGGTAGCGCCGGAGTTATCCACGCACGTTACCGTCGCATTAGTCCCACTGATGAAGTTCACCGCCGGACGCTGCGTAACGGCAGTCCCGTTGCTGTCGATGGTTGAATAACCGCCGCCGGCGCCGCCGGAACCGCACGCCGCACCGGCCGTCCCGAGCTTGTAGTTCGAGCCGCTCACCACCCATTTGGCGCAATCGTTATTCGCGGGCACGGCCGTGAACTGCGGAATCATCGCGTCTGCTGCAAATTGCGCCGCGTGCAGCATATTATTCGTCGAGTCATAACTCATGCCGCCGTTGGCCGTGGAAACGGCGCTCGCGGCAACCGGAATTTTCAAGGCATTGGCGGCCGCCGATGCGCTCATGTCCCAAGTCAGAGAAGCGCCCCCCGTGTTTGTCTGATTCATTCCGGGGATAATCTGGCTGCTTGAAGGAAGTGTCTCGGTAGTTCCATCGGTCCCTGCCAGCGCAATGCTGTTGTCGGCCGTGAGCGTCTTGCCGTTGGCGATCGTCAGCGTGGATCCGGCGGCCGGTTGCGTCAGCGTCACTTTGTTGATCGTGGTTGCCGTAGCGGCCCCGAGCGCGGGAGTAATAAGCGTCGGGCTGCTTGAGAATACCAGCGATCCAGGAGCTCCAGTTGCATCGCTTACTAAGCTGGCCAGTTGCGCCGAAGTAGTGGACGAGAAGAAGCTGAGATTATTGGACGCCCGGGCCAGCAGCGAAAGGGAATCGTTATTAAAAGAGCACAGCAGGCCATGGCCCGTTGCGTCTCCATAACATCCATCTACGCCCGTTGCCGGCAGTCCGGCGCGCGGCGCCGTCCCTTCAATCCACGCCGCTAGGCCGCCGCTGCCCGCCGTCACAACGGGCGGAGACGATCCGGTGGAGACGCTGCCGCTCACGGCCACCGATGTGGAACAGGTCGGGCGCCCCGAGGAATCTATGGCGGTCGGCAAACTGGAGTTACATGTCCCGCCCGGGGTGTTGCCGTTCACCTTTAAAACGGACGGGGATGTTCCGGTACCTCCCAGATCGCCGGCTAATTGTACGGAGCCGGCCGCAACGGTGCTCGCCGCCGATATAGCGAGCGTGGGATTTCCCGCGGTTCCGTCCACATTCGTAATGCTGAGCGGAGCGATTGTTAACAGGGAGCGCGCAATCGTCGTATTAAGAGCCGTGCGAACCATGATTCCGTTTGCGCCCGGGTCGCCTACGCCCCCCCCTCCGCCGCCGCCGGCCGGCGTTGCGCATGTCTCGGTGCCATCGGTGTTGATCTTCTGGATAAACTGGCCGCCCGCGGAACAATCCTTCGCAAAAAGGCCGCCCAGCGTAGAGGCTCCCGCCGCCGGCGGAGCGAATATGCTCGGAACTCCGCTCAACCCGGACCAAGCGTATTTCCCGCCCCCATCGAGTCCGGCGTACCCGTTCGCAATCCCTTTGCTGGCCGAATTTTCCGGCGCGAAGCCCAGAGCCGCTTGGTAATCCGTGCCCGCCGCCGCGGCGTTGAATCCGCCCGATCCATTCCCCTTGAGTATTGCTGTCCCCGACGTGGGAGGCGCGAAGTCGGTTCCTCCCGCGCCGCCGCAGGCGCCGGACGTGCCGTCAACGTGGACGCAATCGGATAAGTTACCGGCAGCTCCGGCGATACCCCCCGAGCCGTCAACTACAGCGGCGCGGGATATGGCAAAATCGGAACCCATGGTCGGACGGATGTTTAATTCCGTTTGAAGCCCCGCTATATCTGAGATCTGTAGCTGCGTGCTCGCCGCCGCTACGCTGGCGTCGGTTATCAGCGACCGCACATCGGCGACCCGCAAGGGAGTCGCGCTCGGCGGCACTACCCAGGTTTCCGTAAACTGGACCCTGCCGTCGCTGTTATAGACGACGTTATACGTCGTCGGTGTGGCCGCGGTCGTCGTTGGGACGAGCACCACGCGAAGGTAACCATTCGATACCGGCGCGGTCACGCTTTGGGTTGCGATATTGCTCGCGTCCGCCGCCTGAAAACCTGTCCAGGTAATCTGTAAGGTTCCGTTAAACCTGGTCCCATCCGCCTTGTACAGCAGGTCCTGGATGGTCGTGAGCGCCGGCGCAGCGTACACCAGGTTCCACGGTAGACACAACGTGATGATTGCCGCGAACCGCGCTTTAATATTCATAATTGTTCCTTCCTCCCCAAATAAAAAAGCCGAACGGCGGCGAATCGCCGATTCGGCTGTGACGCGGAACGCCTTTCGTTCTCAGTCTAGGGGCGAAGCAAGCAAATGCCTCCCAGCGCTGTCCGTCGCGGAGAAGTTAACCGTTTTTGCTTCATAAGCTTAGGTTCACGGCAAAATCGTTGAAATAAATGTGACCGCTGCAAAACGGCCGCTCCGGAACGCAATGAAGCCCTGTCGCGGCCCTGGAACGCCGCCCCATTGATCGAAACGAGTATGCGGCCAAGTAATTTCGGGTAGTGAGGGTCAGCGGGGATCCACGCATAAACCTAGCTCCGACATATTTCTCCGAGCGGATGCCCGCCATTATCGGCGAAGTGAATTCGCTTTACGACGTCGATGGATTCTTTACCAACGGCTGGCCCAGCGCCGGGAAGACGCCGCGCTGCCATTGCGAGGCATGCGGGAATCTGGCCGATTCCAAGACCCCGCTCGGGTACGAGCAGCACCTGGAGCGCGTGCTCCAGATCTGGAAACTTTGGGACGATACGGCGAAGAAGAAAAAGTGGGACAGCATCTACGTGGGCAATACCGGCGGAGGGATCCGCGCCATGGCGGACGGACTTGAGCCGCATCGCCGGCGTGGCCGGACGGTTCAACGCCGATCACCAGGGCCGGGCGCCCGCCACGCCCATCTGGGATTGCGGGGGCGCTAGGTGGTCACCGGCGATCACGTCCAGGCGCGGGGCGGATTCTCAGCGCCATCTCCCCCCAGGGCGTGGGTCTTCTCTAGAGAGCGCCGCGGTCCGCTGGATGTTGTTGACGCTTACCGGCCGCTTGGTCCAGAATACATTCTTAATGCCCGCCCGCAAAAACAGCTCCGCTTCCGCAATCGTGGCGCAGGTCAGCCCGATGGGCCCCCAGTTCAAGCGAGAGGGCCGCGGCAAAGATCCGAAAACCTGGTTCCCGATCCGCAACAATGTTTCCCAAATTGAGGATTCGATCCATGGCCCAACCCGTCCGCTTTTGCGCTCCATAGGGCCATGGATCTCCGCGTTTGGTATTTGCTGTTCGAGGACAGGCCTTCGGCGCCGCGCATGGAGAAGCTGCGGAAGTGCAATGGATATATGATTGCTCGCCGCTTTGGGCCGGAAGCTTCATGTCGCTTTATCGCTGTCAATTCGACGGCGCTTGCGATTTTCGCGTGCGAATCTGCGCTAAGATTCCCGTTTGTAACCTCGTGCTGGCAGGCCGCTGCGGCGCGTTCGGTCTAGTTGTGGAATAAGGACTAGGAATATGACAGATCTGACGCCGCGGCAGCGGAGGGAAGTCGCCTACCATGCTCAGCATGCGCTGGGATTGCGCGGAAACCCGCCTTCCACTCCCAACGAACTCCTGGAACGCCCGCGCCGCAAATGGTGGAACCATTGTTGGGCCGCCTACTCTCTACTTCGTGAGGCCGGACTGCGCGACAAGACGGTTCTTGTGCCGGGCTGTGGCTCCGGTATTGATGCTGTAAACTGTGCGAAGCTAGGGGGGGCCGCGTTCGGACATTCGACCTTAGCCCCGACATGCTGCGGCTGGCCGAAGAGTCCGCATCCGCTAACGGCGTAACCGTGAAATTCCGCTGCATGCCGGCGGAGCGGCTCGACTATGTCGATGACACGTTCGACGCGATCTTTATCCGCGACCTGCTGCACCACTGCGACATTGACAGTTGTCTTCTCGAAATGGTCCGGGTTGCTAAACCCGGTACCTTCGTCACCATTGATGAACTATACACGCACGGCGCCCTGCAAAGACTTCGGACCTCGAAGTTGGGGCAACGCGCATACATGGTGGTGCGGCCCCACATTCATCACGGACAACAGCCATACATTACGGAAGACGAGCGGAAAATCAACGAGGACGAACTTGACGGAATTCGCGGCTCGCCGCAGGATGTCAGATGTAGGTACTTCAACGTAATCGTCAGCAGATTTGTGCCGAATTGGGATCCGCTGGAAATGATCGACCGCGTATTGGTCCGTGGCATGGGACCCATCGGCCGCTGGCTAGCCGGCCGTGTCATAGTGACCGGACGCATTGGCAAGTAGAAGAGCGGCGATTTATCGACCTTTTCGGTTGATTCGTCCGGTAACGTGAACATAGACAGAGTCACGGTTACAATGCAGCGCCGTGGTCGCGGTCTTATCGCAGGTTGTGCGTCTGGTAGCGATCTTCCCGGTTCTTACAAAGCAGCCGCGGATCGTGGATCGAACGGACGTAGGTATACGAGGTTCCGCAAAACTTTAGCGGCTATGATCACCAAGAGGACGGATGATTGAGCTATACCGAACCAATACTGCTCGTGCTGCTGGCGATTTCCCTGACCGGACTTTTGCGTCAGCGGCACTGCAAACGATCTTGGCTTCTCATTGCCGGTATCACGGGTATTTTTTTGGTCTCCTGGCCTCCCATCGAGTGGCTGCTCTCACAGCCGCTGGAGATGTGGTATCCGGTTCGGCCGCTCGAGTCTGTTCAACCACAGGCCATCGTGGTGCTCTCCGGCGGCGTTCATCCCGCTGACCCGGGGCGTCCCTACCCTCTGCCCGATGCGGTGACTTACGAACGTTCTGAGTTTGCCGCTTGGCTCCACAACCACTGGCGTCCTTTGCCGGTCTTAGCGTGCGGCGGACCGGACCGCAAGTTCGGCCAGCCGTTTTCTCTGACCATGCGCGAAGTGCTTCTGAAGGCGGGAGTCCCTTCCTCGCTTATCTGGACCGAGGAGCGGTCGCATTCAACCCATGAGAATGCCGTCTACGGGGCGGAAATTCTGCGCCGGCGCGGAATTACAACAATCGCGTTGGTTGTGGAAGCGAAAAGCATGATGCGCGCCGCGGCCTCTTTCCGGAAACAGGGGATTACCGTTCTGCCTTGGCCATGCAGTTCCAACGAGTTCGGACCATGGAGGGACGAATTATTGCCCAGCGGGAAGGCGATTGAGCGCAATGAAGTTACCTTGCACGAGGCTGTGGGCCTGGCCGTGTATTGGCTGCGTGGATGGATCTGAGCAGAGCTGAATTGCCACTCCGAGTCCTCCGCGTCATTCACGCCGCCTCCGTTCCCGGAAGTCTTGATATTGAGCGTCTCGCCTTTGAAATCGTTTGCGAGTTCGAGTCGATGAAAGGTGTTGGAATAAACACGCTGGCGCTGGCCGCGTACCGCACTCTAGTGCCGCCTTGCCGGTGCATCCGGGCGCCGCGCATTATGAAACCTGCATGTACTCCATGAGTCGCCGCGCAAGGTCGGAGGGAAGGTCGATGCGCTCCCGTATCCCTTGTTCTCCTTCGTGCAGCTCCGCCGGAGTGAACCGCCAGTCTGATGACGTTGCGACTCTTCTTGGCACTCAATCAAGGCACTCTGCTGATCTAAATCCGACTGAATAGTCTCCGCTAAATTCGACGAAGAAGCTTCCTTGAATTGGTATGACAATATTTTGTAATGACGATGAGGTCACGTATAAGAGGAACAAACCGGTCACGCCTATTGCCAAATACAAGGTGGCCGAAACTCGATGACTTCCCCGTTGGGCTGCGCCTCTTCCAGGGCACCATGAGCCGCATGCTCGACCACAGCGGCGCCCGGCCCTGGGTTCCACCCGTCCATATCTTTGAAACCGAGAACGAGTGGGTCCTGAAGGCCGACCTGCCGGAAGTAAAGCTGGATGACGTCGATATTCAGATCGAGAACGGCACGCCCACTCTGAAGGGCGAACGTAAGTTCCAGCAGCATGAAAACGGCAGGGGCTATCAACGGGCAGAGCGCACCGCGTTCCATCAAAGTGCAAGTGAACAACAACTGACAGCCGCGCGGGTCAGGGATGGGCGGCCGCCTTTGCCCGCCCCCGCAGCGCACCCTCACCCTGAGTTAGGCTGGCATTTCTTTTCCTAAAAGATCGCGGTGACGGGGATTTGCCGATTCAGCAAGCCCGGGCTTGGGAAGGGCTGAGGAATTGACGCGCTCCGAGGCGAAGGAGAATCTGCTGCGCGGGCGACTTGAATGCCAAGCGGTATGTTAAGGTAATCCGCATGCGATCCCTGGTGGTTGTGGCTACTGTTCTCGCGCTGACTCTTTCAGCCGCGGCGGCTGATTTGGCCGGAACATATAAAGGGACTTGGTCCGGCGGACAAGCCAGCGGTGAGATCACGCTGACGTTCCGGTCCGCCGATGGCGGGGGTACGCCCACGGCCAACGTTTCGTTCGCGATGGGAGGCGAGGAGGTCAAGTGCACCGTGACCTCGGTGAAGGTGGACGGCTCCAAGGTGGAGGTCGTTTACCAGTTCGATTTGGGCGACACCAAGCTGCAGTCCACCGCTAGCGGCGAACTCAAGGGCAACACGCTCGAAGGCACCTATAAGACCAAGTCGCTCGCGGACGGGTCGGCCGTGGACGAAGGGACCTGGAAGGCTACCGCCGCGAGCTAAGATTTTGCGAGCTAAGGTTTGCTCGTCGAGCGGCTCGCTTCCGCCGCGGCCCCTTGCGTTTTCACGAAATTTTTCGCCAGGCTCGCGCGCGGGTGGTAGCTCTCGCCCTTTTCCAGTTGAAATAGCGCCTCGGAGATACGGTTGACAACCTTTTCCTCGGCTATTTTCGAGGTCCCGTCGTGGGGCAGCGCCGATAATTGCAGGTGAATCAGCTCATGCAGTATTGTGTATTCGATGTCGGTCGGGATCTCGGCCGCCGGCAGGTCGTAATCCAGGGAATTCAGCACCCGGATGACAGCGGTTTTATTGCCGCTGTTCCATTTCAGATTGCCCAGCGTTTCGGGTTTGAGATCGGAGAGGCGCACGATCAGCGTCGTGATCTTCCACTCGCTTAAATCGAGCCGCCTTTGCCAGCTCTTCGTCCACCCGTCCACCTGCGCCTGCGTGACGGCGGGCGAGGTCGTTTTGTCTGGAGAGGATGCGGGGGTTCCGAGGGATACACCGATCCCGAGGACCAGGAGAGCCGCCAATTTCATCTTGAGAAGCCCTTATTGTACCGGAAGCGCTGGTACGTTTCTACCTTTCTGTGGCCGCCGACGGCAAAAATTTCTTATGGAGGCGATCAGCTGACGCGTTATGACCGGCCAGCATCCCCCCAAGGGTCTTGATCGGCCAACATTTAAAATAGATTAGGCGATCCTTCATAATTCTGAAGTGCATCTAACCCCCTGGGAGTTGAATTGTTCAAGGTAAGCGCTTTGCTGGTGGTGTGCTCGACGATGAGAATCTATGCGCAGGCGGGCGCGGGCGCCCAGGGTGGTCCGCCTCCGCAATCGCGGCGCGCCGTCATGCCGCAAGCCGCCGCGCCCGCATCGCAGCAAAACCCTTACGAGGGCAGCGCGCCGCCGAACGAAAGCCCCGCGACGCTTCTATCGCTTTCATTCCGGGACGCTATTCAGCGCGGCCTGAAGTACAATCTGGCGCTGCTGCTCGGGAATCAGGAAACCCGCACGGCGCGCGCGGCCGAGCTGCGGGCCCGCGCCGCTCTTCGCCCGCTGCTGTCGGGCCACGTCGCCGATACTTATGAACAGATCAATCTCGCCGCCTTCGGCTTCAACTTCCATTTTCCGGGCTTCAGTATTCCGTCCATCGTGGGGCCGTTCAACGTTTTCGATGCGCGCGCGTATTTGTCGCAATCCGTGCTCGATTTCACCGCCATCGATAACCGGCGCTCGGCGGCGGAGTCCGTCCGCGCCGCGGATCTGAGCATTAAGGATTCGCGAGACGTGGTGGTGCAGGCGGTCGCGAACGCTTATCTGGGGATCCTCGCCGACGACGCTCTGATCGAGGAAGGGCAATCCGAAGTGAATACGGCGCAAGCGCTGTATCGACGCGCCATGGATATGCGGAGCGCGGGCCTGTCGCCGGCGATTGACGCGCTGCGGGCGCAGGTGGAATTGCAGCGCCAGCAGACCAGGCTGCGGGGACTGCGGAACAACCGCGCCAAGGACTTGCTGTCGCTGGCGCGTCTGATCGGGGTGCCGCTGGAGCAGAATTTCGTCTTGACGGACAAGATCCCTTACGCTCCGCTGCCGGCCATGAGCCTTGAAACGGAGTTAGACCGGGCGCTCAAGAACCGCGCCGATTATCAGGCCGCGGCGGCGCAGGTGCGGGCGGCCGAGTTGAGCAGGAAGGCGGCCGAAGCGGAGCGCCTGCCCGCGGTCGATGTAAATGCCGACTATGGAACCATCGGCCCGGCAATGTGGCAAAACCACGGTACGTTCACCTTAACGGGAAACATGCGCTTCACGATTTTCGACAGCGGCCGCATCCGTGCCGATATCGAGCAGGCCGACGCCGCTGTTCAAGAGCGCAAATCGGAGGAGGCGGACCTGCGGCAAAGGATCGATCAGGATGTCCGCAACGCTTTGCTCGACCTGCAGACCGCGGCCGATCAGGTGGAAGTGGGAGCAAGCTCGGTCGATCTGGCGCGGCAGGCGCTGACGCAGGCGCAGGACCGCTTCGCCGCGGGAGTCGCCGACAATATCGAGGTGGTGCAGGCGCAGGACGCCCTTGCCACCGCCTCCGAGACGTATATCTCGAGCGTATTCGCGCACAACATCGCCAAGGTCGCCCTGGCGCGTTCGGTGGGCGTGACGGAGCAAGGCATCCGCGAATTGATGGGAGGCAAATAGCGACAATGGCCCGCAACATCGAAACAGAGCCCCGAGAGGAAACGGCCATAGTAGATCCGCGCCAAGTGGAGAAGCGCGGCGGCGCCGCAACAGAGGTCCCGCGCCGCCAAGCCGAGCCGCCGGCCGAGGAGGAGCCGCAACGCCAAGCCGAGCCGCCCGAGCCGGTGAAGCGCTCGTTTTTCCGCGCGCATCCGCTGGCGTTGGTCTTCGGCGTCGTGCTGCTGGTCGTTCTGGCGATCGGCGGCCTGTGGCTATGGAATTATCTGTCGTCTTTCGAATCCACCGACGATGCTGAAATCGACGGTCACATTTATCCCATCAGCGCGCGAGTGAGCGGCCGCGTCACCGCGGTCAATTTCGACATCAACCAGCCCGTGAAGGCCGGTCAGGTGCTGGTGCAGCTCGATCCCACCGATTACAAGGTCGCGATTGAAAAGTCGAGGGCGGATGTGCTTGAAGCGCAGGCCGACGCGCGCGCCGCCCACACCCAGGTGCCCGTGACGACGACCGCGACAACGAGCCAGACGGCGAGCGCCGGGGCGGGCGTGGAGCAAGCACAGGCCGCCGTGGCCGCCGCGGAACAGCAGTATGCGGCGGCGCAGGCGCGCATCAGGGAGGCGCAGGCGAACTACAACAAGGCGCTGAAGGACGTGGAGCGTTTTCGATCGCTCGCGGCGAAAGAGGAGATTTCGCAGCAGCAGTTCGATCAGGCGCAGGCGACCGCGGCCGCCCTGGGCGCAACGGTGGACACGGCGCGCGCCAGCGCCGACGCAGCCGCGCGCCAGATCGCCGAGGCGAGGGCGCGGGTAGCGCAGGCGCAAGCGCAGCAGGCGGCAACGCGCAGCGGCGTGCAGCAGATCGGCGCGCAGCGGGCGCGGGCGGCGTCGTCGGAAGCAAACGCGCAGGCGGAGCTCACCAATCTGCAGCAGGCCGAGCTGAACCTGCAATACACCACAATCGCGGCGCCGGTCGACGGCATTATCGGTCGGCGCTCCGTGGAAGTCGGACAACAGATTCAAGCCGGTCAGGACCTGATGTCGGTGGTGCCGCTTAACGACCTCTGGATCACGGCAAATTACAAAGAAACTCAACTGAAGGACATGCGCGCCGGTCAAGCCGCGACGGTGCACGTGGACGCGCTCGACCGCGATTACAAGGCGCATGTCGATAGCTTCCCGGGGGCCACCGGCGCGCGCTTCAGTCTGCTGCCGCCCGAAAACGCTACGGGCAACTACGTCAAAGTTGTGCAGCGCTTGCCGGTAAAGCTTGTCTTCGACTCCGGCCAGGACACGGCGCGGCTGCGGCCGGGCATGTCGGTGGAAACGAAGGTTTGGATAAAGTAGGTACGAACCCGCCCGGAACCTCTGAAAGTGGCCTCGCTAGGAGTAGTAGCGCTATGTCAGCTCGGAGTGACCCGCAAGATCCCGGAGCCCCCTTCGAAATGGTTCGACGCCCCGAAGGTGAACGGATCCGCCCAGGCTTACAGCTACTGGGGCGTCCCGGACGCTTTCCTGGGCGTCGCGAGTTACGCCGTTTCGGCCGCCCTCGCCGCCGCGGGATCGCAGCAGCGCTGGCGGACACAACCGTGGGTTCTCCCCCTCGCCATGGCCGGCACAGGCCATCGTAGACGTCGCGCAAGCCGGCAAGCTCACCTGCGATTCGTGGACGAAATACCGCGCCTTCTGCCTATGGTGCCTTGTCGCGGCCGCCGCCACCTTCGCCGCCGTGCCCCTGTCGATTCCAGAAGCGCGGGCCGCCTTAAATCAGCTCTAAAAGGCGGCCCAAGCGAGTTCCCCCGGCGCGCGCCGCCCAGAAGCGGCGCCATTCCTTTGCAAACGCCTACCGAGCCGCGACCGGCAGGCGGTGGTCTTCCCGGGCGACGCGCATAATCCGCATTTGGCGCGCCAGACTATACTCCATAGCTGCGCACCCTCGCCCCCCTCGTCCCGGCACGGGCTGAACGCCCCGGCGATGCGAAACTGTCGATGGAGGTCAATTGTCGGTTATCAACTTCCTCTTCGGCCGCCCGCTCGCCTCCTCCGAGGAATCCGCCGAGCAGATCGGCGTAGCCAAAGGCGTTCCCGTCTTCGGACTCGATGCCCTGGCATCCGCCGCATACGGACCCGAGGCGGCGCTCACGCTTTTGATTCCTCTGGGCGTCGCGGGCCTGACTTACATCCTGCCCATAAGTCTGACCATCATTGTTCTCTTAGGAATTGTTTTCTTTTCCTATCGCCAGACCATCGCCGCATATCCCGGGGGCGGAGGCTCTTATATCGTCGCGCGCCACAATTTAGGCGACTTCTCCGGTTTGCTTGCCGCGGCCGCTTTGCTGATCGACTATACCCTCGATGCTGCCGTCGGAATATCGGCCGGCATTGGCGCGCTTACCTCCGCCGTCCCGGCGCTGCATCCCCGAACTCTGACGTTGTGCCTCATCGCCCTGCTGCTCCTCGCGATTATCAATCTTAGAGGCGTCCGCGAGAACGGCGCTATCTTCATGGTTCCCACTTATCTATTCCTCGCCTGCATGCTCGCCGCGCTGGCTATCGGCATCTCCAAGACAATCGCCGGCGGCGGCCATCCCCAGCCCGTTGCGCCGCCTCCGGTATCGCATGCGGCGGTTGCCGCCGTAAGCGCCTGGCTGCTGCTCAAATCCTTTGCCAGTGGATGCACCGCCCTGACAGGCGTTGAGGCCGTCAGTAACGGCGTGCAGGCGTTCCGGCCCGACAAGGTCAAGAACGCCCGGCGCACGCTCGCCGTCATCATCGCCGCATTGGCCATCATGCTCGCCGGCATCGCCTGGCTCGTCAAGGCCTATAACATCGTCGCAACCGATCCCAATGGGAATAGTTATCAAAGCGTGCTGTCGATGCTGCTCGGCGCGATCGTCGGGCGCGGATGGTTCTATTACGTTGGAATCGCCTCCATTCTGCTGGTCTTGATCTTCTCCGCCAATACCGCGTTCGCGGATTTCCCCCGCGTCTGTCACTTCATCGCGGAAGACGGTTACTTACCCGTATCCTTTGTCAACCGCGGCCGCCGCCTTGTCTATTCGGAGGGAATTATTGTGCTGACAATCATAACCGCGGCGCTTCTCATAGGTTTCGGAGGCATCACGGACCGCCTCATCCCGCTCTTCGCCGTCGGAGCTTTTCTCGCCTTCACCATGTCTCAAGCGGGCATGGTCGCGCATTGGCGGCGCGAGCGCGGCAAGCGTCATCGCGGAAGCATGATCGTCAATGGTCTGGGCGCCGCTGCCACCGGCATCACGGTTCTGATTGTCATTGCGGCCAAGTTTAAGGAAGGCGCCTGGATCACCGTCATCGCCATCCCTTCGCTTCTCCTTCTCATGTACCGCATCCGCCGCCACTATGACAAGATGCGGCGCGAAATTGAAACCAAGACTCCCTTGGAACCGGTAAAAGAGCCGCAACCGCTCATCGTAATCGCAATGACCGGTTGGACTAGAGTTGGGAAAGCGGCGCTGCGCTTCGCCATGAGCTTATCGAACGAAATCAAAGTCCTTCACGTCACCGAAGAAGACAAGCCCAATGAATTCCGTCAACACTGGAGCGAGTATGTCGAGACGCCCGCGAAAAACGCGCACCTGCCGGCCCCTGAATTAGTCGTCCTGACTTCGCCTTACCGCTTCGTAGTCACGCCGATTGTCGATTATGTTATAAAGCTCGCCCGCGATAACCCACACAGGCGCGTTGTTACCATGATTCCCGAACTGATGGAGAAGCGCTGGTACTATTATTTCCTTCACGGCCAGCGCGCCACGCTATTGAAAACCCGATTGCTGCTCGAAGGCAACGATCGCATCTCCGTCCTCAATATTCCCTGGTATCTCAAGGCGAGCTAAAATCGAAAATCGATGAACGTCCCAAGAAGATCCGTGCTGCCGTTTCTTGCGTCGTGTTTCCTTTGGGGCCAAACCGGCGCCGATGACGCGGAATGGTCCCGTTTCCTCTCCTGGCTTAAAGCGAGTGGTCAAGCCTTCCGTGGAGGCGTTCTCGGGCTGCTCGCCGCTTATAGGGAGAAACTCACTGCGGAGGGCATGGCGGCCCCTGACGCGGACGCCCTCGTTGCGCGGGTCCAGTTGCGCACTCGCAACGATCCGGAATTCACGCGTCTAAACTTCAACAGGATCTATTCCATGGGCATTGACGGGCGGCATGCTCTACGAACTGCGGAGCCCAACCGGTTTCTGATCGAAACGGTCGCCACCCTTCAGCCCGGCAGAGCCCTCGACGTCGGTATGGGTGAGGGGCGCAACGCCATTTACCTCGCACAGAAAGGCTGGGACGTTACCGGCATCGACCTTTCCGATGTCGGCATAGCCAAAGCAAGGGAGCGCGCGAGGAGCCTCGGGCTGCGAATCAACGCAGTGGTCGAGGATGTGAACCGGTTCCCGTTCGGCGCCGCCCAATGGGACCTGATTTGCCTTCTTTATTTCGTTATCGACGAAAGCATGCCGAACCTGCGTCAGCGGATCGCCACCGCCCTGAAACCCGGAGGACTTGCCATCGCCGAAGGCGTGGGATCGGGGGGAACGCTCGACGCGCTGCTGCAAGCTTGGTCTAAATGGCAGCCGGTAAAACTGCGCCTGCTCCGGCTGGAATATCTCGACGGTCCTTCCGAGTGGGGTGGTACAGGAATCGGACGCCTCTTGCTACAGAAGGCGGTCTCGACTCACTCTCGTTAAAGCCTAAGCTGATCCGCGGCATAACCACCCGCGAGCCCACGGGCTAATTCATTCCGCAAAGATCCGGCGTGCGGCACATCCCGCCCGGACACTGCGGCATCTCGCCGGATTGCTTCGTCCCGCCGTTGGCATGCGCCGCGAACGTCGACAACTCCGTCTTTAAATGATGCTCCCCGCACGACGGGCACGCGATGTCGTCGCCCGTGCGCCGTACCAGCTTCTCAAATTTCGTTCCGCAATCTTCGCAGCTATATTCAAAAATCGGCATGTGCGCTTCCTTACTCGATCAGTTTCAATCCAATGGTATCAAGGAAGCGCGAAATCTCGCGCGGCGGGGCGAGGGAATCGTTCACCATGATGGAGAACGCCAACTCCCCGTATTCCGCCGATTCCGCGTACCCCGACATCGTCCGCACGTGGCTCAAACTTCCCGTCTTCGCCTGTATCCGGCTCGCCTCCGGGTGGCCTTCAAACCGCGTGCTCAAAGTGCCGTCCACCCCCGCCACCGGCAACAGTGAAAGCCACTCCTTGCGCCACTTCGATTCATACATGAACGCCAGCAGTTTCGTAATCGCCGCCGGAGTCGCCAGCGTCAGCCGCGACAGCCCCGAGCCGTCCACCAGATAATATGCGCCGTCCTCCACGCCCGCCCGCGCCAAAAACTCTTTCATCTCCCGCTCACCCGCCGCGCGGCTGCCCCCGCCCATATCGACGCCGCGCGCCACCGCCCCCACCTCGCGCAGCATTATCTCAGCGTGAAGATTCTGGCTCACCTTATCGGTCACCTGCAGCAATTGCGCCAGCGGCGGAGACAGCCGCCGCGCCAACTCCACCCCCCCAATCCCTACGCCCCCCATGCCCGCGTCCCCAAGCCCGCCGCCGCCCGGCGCGGCCGCCCCCGCCGCCTCCTGCTGGTCCGCATAACGATGCCGCGCCACCGCCTCGCCGCGCACCGCAACCCCGCGCCTTACCAGCGCATCCCGCAGCATCGCGGCCGCAAACACCGCCGGATCGCCCACCGCCAGCTCTTCGCTCCACCCCCGATCCGTCACCGGCATCTCGCCCCATACCTGCACTTCCCGCGACCCCACGCGCCGGCTCACCTTGATCGCGCGCGCCCCCGCCGCAATCGTGTCCACGCCATTGTCGATGCTGAACGGGTTCCACGAAGGCGACGTCAACAGCCGCGCCGCGTCCCCCGCCTGCTCGCCCGGCCACAGCCACAATGTGAACGCGTTATCGTTCACGATCAGCGCGCTCACCGGAGCCCCGTACCCCCACGTCCCGTCGTCCATCGACCACCCGTCCGGATACGGGTCCCACACATAACGCCGGTCGTCCCCCACGACGTCGCCATCGATCGCGGTCACCCCGCCCCCCGCAATCTGATCCGCGAAATCCTCAATCGCACGGATGGTCTGAAACGGCTGCGGCCGCGGAGCCTCTCGCGGATCTTCGTAATGCGGCGGCTCCTCGTATGGATATTTCCGCGTCGACATGCTGGGATCGCCGCTGCCCACAAAAACCAGGTCCCCGCGCAAATGCCCCGAGCCATCCACCGGCCGCTCCGCGACAATCCGCGTCGTAAAGCGATATTCCGGACCCAGCGTCGATAACGCCAGCGCCGTCGTAAACAGCTTTGTATTCGAGGCCGGTGCGAACAGCCGATCCTGATTGCGCTCGTACAGCACGCGGCCGTCGCGCAGCGAAACAACGCGCATTCCCACGAACGAGGCGGCCATCTCCGGCGAGCGCGCCATCGCCTCATCCACGCGCGCGCCCAGCGTCGCCCGCCTGCGCGCCGGCTTGGCCGCAATGCCCAGCAGCGCCGCCGCCAACGCCGCCGCCGCGCCCCACCCCTTCATGCGAAATGCCGCGCTCACCGTATCGCCCACGCCATTCCGTCCGGACCGCGTCCCGCCGCGATCCGTCCCGCAATCTCCAAAGTTTTCAAGTCCACCACCGCGACAGTATTATCGCCGTTCACCGCCACGTACGCCTTCGACCCATCCGGCGCCATCAAAATCCCCTCCGGATTGCGACCTATCTTAATCCGCTTGATCTCCCTCCGCGCCGGCGCGTCCAGCACCACCAATTCGCCCCCGCCCAGATCCGAGATCAGCGCCAGCTTGCCGTCCGGCGTCAGCTTGATCCGGTTCGATCGTTTCGTGTGAACGTCGATGGTGTCCGTCACTTTTTTCGCCGCGATATCGATGATCGAAACGCCGCCATCCTGCGAATGCGCCGCCCACAGTTCCTTTCCATCGGGCGAGAGATCGATCCCTTCCGGCCCCTTGCCGACCGCAACCACCGTCTCGCTCCAGTTCAATGGATTTGCGCCCCGTTCCATCAACGTAATACTGTTCGACCCGATGTTGGCCGTGAAGATCCGGCTCAGGTCCTTACTCACCAGCACCATGTGGGTCGTGTTCTGCCCCGTGCCCATCAACCAGTCCACCCGGTTCTCCGCGGGATCGTAGCGGCCGATCAGCTTATTCGCCTCCGCCGTGAAGTACAGCTTCCCGCCCGCAAACGCCAGCCCGTGCGGCCGCCGCATCGGACTCACATCCACGCGCCGCGCCTCTTTCTGGGCCGCCAGATCGATCATCGAGATCGTGCTCCCGGGTTTCTGGCCATCCCCATAGTTACTCGCAAAAGCATAGCGGCCATCGGACGACGCCACCAGCTCATGCGGCTGATACCCCACCGGCACGCGGCCGGCGATCTTGCCCGTCGCCGGATCGACGATCGCCAGCGCCGCATCCTCTTTATCCAGAACCAGCAGCGCCGGCGAAGGCGTTTGCGCCCGCGCCAGGCTTGCCGTCAATACAACGAGAGCGAGAGTTTCAAAGGTGGACATGGTCTATAACCCGGACTAAGCAATTTGTACCACGGCCTCTAAGGGCGCCCCCCCACCCAACTTAGTCCTAGTACCCTGCTGTCCGCGCCCCCGCATCCGCCGATAAGAGTTTCATGAACGAAGTATCCGAGATGAGCGGCGAAAACGACTTAGACGCCACTCCGGTGGAAGCGAAAAAGCCCCGAGTCCGAATTCTGATCGCCGATGACCACCCCATCGTCCGGGATGGCCTCCGCAAGCTGCTCAGCCTGGAGGAGGATTTCGACATCGTAGGCGAGGCCAACGACGGCCGCGAAGTCCTCGACCGCGTTCAGGAACTCGACCCCGACGTGCTCCTGCTCGACCTCCGCATGCCCAACCTGGACGGCCTCTCCACGCTCCAGGCCATCACCCAGCTCAACAAGCGCGTCAAAGTGATCGTGCTCACCGCCTCCGAAGATAAGAACGAATTCGTCCAGGCCATGAAACTCGGCTGCTCCGGCATCGTCCTCAAGCAGACCGCGCCGGAGCTCATCGTGAAGAGCATCCGCAAAGTCTACGGCGGCGAGATCTGGCTCGATTCCCACACCACCGCGGCGGTGATGCGGCAATTCGCGGTGCCGGGCGAGCTCGGCTCCAGCGGCTCCGGCAAAGGCGGCCGCGAACGCTCGCCCGTTAAGCACCCGCGAGCGCGAAATCGTGCAACTCGTCGCTCAAGGCTACAAGAACAAAGAGATGGCCGAGAAGATGTTCATCAGCGAGCAGACCGTCAAGAACCACCTCCACAACATCTTCGACAAGCTCGGCGTCTCAGACCGCCTGGAACTGGCCCTCTACGCCATCCACAAGGGCCTCCACATCAACCCCCAGTCCTAGCCGGACCGCCAGCCGATCTTGTGGCCGGTTTGCCGCCATCCGGCGCATTTGACGCCGCGCGGAGCCTCGCCGCCGCCGCGGTAAACGCCCGATCGCGGCAATAGCTCAGAACCTAGATTTGCCTGACATCCAAAGCGCCGGAATCACCATCAGCCAAGGCAGGCCGCGGAAGGCCAAGGCCAACATCGGCAACGGCGCGAAAAGAAATCCCCAGCATTGCATAACCCGTAGACGCCGTCGGCGGTAAAACAATCCCCAAGTAAGTACCACGCGAAGAATGGAAAACGATCGCGGCCGGCCTACTACTCTCGACATTCCTTCAAAGCGCGTATAACTCCATGGCGTGCTTGGTAAGGGTATTCAGGTTTTTCAGGCGACTGGAGCTTTCACGACAAAGCCTTCGGGGAGTTGTACCGCATCTCGTTGCCATTTCTCGTGGCTGCGGGCCGGTAACAGGCTATGCCAAGCCGAAAGCCCCGTAATATTTTACGGGCAGGCGCACGGGTTTCATTTCGCGGCTGAGAAAAATGTGTTTGGTCGCTCCGCGGGCGAGCGGGCGGCCGGCGGTGGCCTCGCTGATCTCGTATCTGAATTCGACCATGCGGCGGTTCACGATGCCGAGCGAGGTTGAGACGGCGATCTCTTCGTCGTAGTAGGCGGGGAAGGCGTAGCGGCAGTGGGCGTCCACGACGGCCAGCAGGATGCCGTCGCTTTCTTCCATGTCTTTGTAGCGCAGGCCCGCGGCGCGGCAGAACTCGGCGCGGCCGATTTCCATCCAGATGAAATAATTGGCATAGTAGACGACGCCCATTTGGTCGGTCTCGGCGTAGCGCACGCGGAAGCGCGCCTCGTGCGTGGTCATCGAGGCTTCAGATCCAGACCTTTTCTATCGGGGCGCCTTTCTTACAGAGGTCGCAGGATTCGGCGTCGCGGTAGTAGACGGCGTCGAGCTTTGCCAGGTAATAGAACGGGAGCGGGTCGAAGTTGACGGTTTTGGGCGTGGGCTGGTACACCATCACCGCTAAACCGACCACTTCGGCGCCGCGCGATTCGAGCAGCGTCTTCAGCTCCGTCAGCTTGCGGCCGGAGCGCAGGATGTCGTCCACGATCAGCGCCTTTTCGCCGGGAACCGGCTCCAGGTATTGGCGGAAGCGCAGCGGCTGATGCTCGTCGGTGCGTTCCGCCCAGTAGACCTGGTGGGCGCGCAAGGCTTCGCAGATGCCATAGGCGACGGGTGAGCCCATGTCGGGACAGACGATGGACAGCTCCGGAATGATGGCGCGGATTTCGGAGTTGGCGCGCAGCAGACGGCTGAGACCGACGCTGAGGGTTTTGGCGATCTGGAAGTTGCGCATGGCGAGCGCCGTTTGCATGTACTCGTTGGCGTGCAGGCCGTTGGGATATTCGAAGTGGCCGTCGCGCAGCGCGCCGGTCTGCCGCAGAAGTCCGACGACTTCCTCTTGGGTCGGCACCAGGTGCATCAGTGAGCTCCCTTGCCCGTCAGGACGCGGGGAATGGTGCGAATCATGATCTTCCAGTCGAGCGCCAGGGACCAGTTGTCGATATATTGCATGTCCATTTTCATCCAGGTGTCGAAATCGACGGCGTCGCGGCCCTGCACGGCCCACAGGCACGTCAGGCCGGGACGCATGCGCAGGCGGCGGCGCTGCCAGCGCTGATAATTTTCCACTTCCTCGGGCACCGCCGGGCGCGGGCCGACCAGGGACATGTCCCCTCGGAGGACGTTCCACAACTGCGGCCACTCGTCGATCGAAAATTTGCGCAGAAACCTGCCGAGGCGCGTGAGCCGGGGGTCGTTGGGTATTTTGAAGGCGGTCGATCGATGGTTGAGGTGTTGCAGCGCGGGTTTCATCTGGTCGGCGTCCAGACACATGGAGCGGAATTTGTAGAACATGAAGCGGCGGCCGTTCAGACCGCAGCGTTCCTGCCGGAAGATCGCGGGGCCGGGCGAGGTGAGGCGAATCAGCAGGACGGTGGCGAGCATGAAGGGGAACAACAGGATCAGGGCGGCGGCGGCGAGCGCGACGTCGATGATGCGCTTCAGCAGCAGGCGGATTTCATCGTGCGGGGCCGCGGAGAAGGTCAGCAGCGGGGCCGTTCCCAGGCGATCGAGATAAAGCTCGCTGTTGACGTGGGGGAAGAAATCGACCAGGACGCGGGTGCGGACGCCGACCTCGTCGCACAGCAGGAAAACGTCTTCCATGGCGGCGAGCTCGCGGCTGTCGACGGCGAAGATGACTTCGTCGATGACGTGCTCTTGAAGCATCTGGGGGAGACGCGCGAGGGGGTGAATGTCGTAGGATTGGGCGAGCGCGATGCTGCCCGGCTCCGGGCCGAAGAAGCCGACCAGACGGATGCCGTAATCGGCCGACTGTTCGAGGGCGCGGCCGATGCGTTGCGCGCTGTCGCCGGAGCCGACCACCATGACGTAATGGGCGGTGTTGAAGCGGCGGCGGATGGCGCCGACGCTATGGCCGGCCTGGATGCG
This sequence comes from Bryobacterales bacterium, assembly GCA_963795935.1. GTDB lineage: Bacteria > Acidobacteriota > Terriglobia > Bryobacterales > Bryobacteraceae > JAICMB01. The sequence continues at coordinate 562,052 of CAWCJO010000003.1, forward strand.
GAAGAGGCAGAAAAGAATCCAGCTATAGACGGCGAAGAGGGCGACGAAGGGACGGCTGAGGTCGAGGCGGAAGAGGAACTGTCCGATGACGAGGCAGATGGCGCCGAGGGCGCATTGGCGGAAGGTGTCGCGCAGGACGATGCGGGGATGGGCGGAGTCGAGCCGCTCGTAGATGTCGAGCCAGTAGCCGATGGCGATGTAGCATGCCACGGAGTAAAGCAGCAGCAGGGCGCCGGCGGAAAAGCCGAGGGAGAAGCGGTGCCGTAGATCCAGGTTCAGCCAGGAGCGCGTCTCGTAAGCGGCGAGAAAGGCCGTCGCGGCGAGCGAGCGCGTCGGCCAACCCGAACAGCGCTTTTACTTTCCGATAATGGCGGCTGAACACGTCCGGCTGTCAGAATAACATGGGTTTGCGGGTTGTCAGGCGGCAACGCGCGGCATGGGGATGAGCGTTCCGCGCACGCAGAATCGGGGGCGCTGCGCCGCGGGCTCGACAGGGCCTGGGATCGTTAGCGGCGGCCGAGGCGAGAATGAATTTTGGCGGCGCGGAGGCGGCGAGGGGCCGTCCGAGCGGGGGCGGGAAGTTGCGCGTTGTAGTGCATCCGCTTAGAAAAGAGTGATGCGCGAGCGGAATCGAGATTGCATTTTTTCGGGCGATTAGGCCTACGTGCTGCGGAGCACAATGGAGGGCCAATCGGTTGTATATCGGTTGACATTATTCCGCGGATCGGGTATCATGGAAATCGTGAATTTATCCAAAATACCGAATGTCGATCTGGTGACCGAGCTTTCGCGTCGGCTCTCCGCGCTTTCAAATGGCCAGGCGGAAGCGATGCGCTCCGAGCAGGATCTGAGCGGAAGCGCTGAAGCGGAGCCGTTTCCAGTTGGTGGTACTCCCCACAGAACGCAGTTGATCCGCCAACTTTTCTTGAACAGGCGGGGCCTCCCATTTGAAGCCCTTCGCTTCCTCGTCCATACTCGCGCCCCGCAGACGATGTCAGCAATTGTCAAGCATATGCTCAGCATCGGGTATAGGAACAAACGCTCGTATTACGATGTACTGAACTCTCTCGTCGATGCCGGGGTTGCAAAGAAGGCCATGCAACGGGGCATTGAGACGTGGGAAGCCACGTCCGCGGGCAGCCTCTTCGTGGATCAGGACTAACGAACGGCGAACTATTTATGAGAGCGGCGATCGCTTCCCGGCAGCCCGTACCGGTGGGACTCATCGAGCGCCGCATTTACCTCATCCGCGGCCAGAAGGTCATGCTCGACTCGGATTTGGCTGAGCTGTATCAGGCGTCCACCAAGGCCCTCAATCAAGCAGTGAAACGCAACCTGGATCGCTTCCCCGAGGACTTCATGTTTCGACTGAACAAGGAAGAGCTAGAAAATTGGAGGTCACAATTTGTGACCTCCAATCCGGCCGCGGGAATGGCGCTCCGCAGACCACCGTATGCGTTTACCGAACTGGGAGTCGCCATGCTCTCCTCGGTTCTCAAAAGCCAGCGCGCTATCCAGGTCAACATCGTGATCATGCGCGCGTTCGTTCGCCTTCGCGAACTGCTGGCCACCGACAAGGACCTGGCGCACAAAATCGAACAACTTGAAACCACCCAGAAAGACCACGCCGTCATGCTCTCACTGTTAGTGAAAGACATCCAGACGCTAGCCAAGAATGTGAATAAGGAGTTTAGGAAGCTCAATGCTCCGCGTCGGCGCAAGCCGCGCATTGGCTTTCGTCCGCCTGACGAGCATTAAACAGGGACAGGTTCTCGGAATCGGACGGAGCACCGACATGCCGGCGGAAAAGCCGAGAGAGAAGCGGTGCCGTAGATCCAGGTTCAGCCAGGAGCGCGTCTCGTAAGCGGCGAGGAAGGCCGTCGCGGCGAGGATTGCGTCCGCCAGCCCGAACAGCGCTTTTACTTTCCGATAATGGCGGCTGAACACGTCCGGCTGTCAGAATAACGTGGGTTTGCGGGTTGTCAGGCGGCAACGCGCGGCATGGGGATGAGCGTTCCGCGCACGCAGAATCGGGGGCGCTGCGCCGCGGGCTTGCGGGCGCCGGTTTGCCGTGGAGCGGGGAATGCGATGACATTGTCGTCGTCCGGGCCGGGGCCGCTATTGGCGTTGTAGGCGAGGACCATTTCGGCGGCGCGGAGGCGGACTGCGGCCGGCGTCGCGGCGTCCGTAAGCAGGGCCCCGAGGGCTTCGACGGCGGCGCGGGCAAGGGCGGCCCGGGCAGAGGCAGGAAGTTGCGCGTTCGCGTGGTTCATCTGCTTCAAGAAGAACAGCGGGGCGTGCGGGTTGAGCGGGCGATTGCCTGTAAGCTACTGAAAGGGACTGAAATCGAGATTGCAGTTTTGCGGTATCGCGAGCGAGGTCTCCAGTCATTCTTCCCGTAGAGCGATGGATCAACCCCGGTTGCGCGGTAAGCGGGCAGACCGCTCGCTACGAAGGAAACAGCCGTCCACAAGAGCGCAGCCGCGGCGTCGGACGGGCTCAATCCGTAGAGGAAACCGCGCAATAAATCGGTGGCGGCAAGCGACATTAACAGGCCTAGCCCGACGCCCGCGAGAGCGACCGTCAGGGCATCGGCGGTCACAAGCTGGAGCACGTTGCGCCCCGAGCGCCATGCGAATTCCAAATTCCCGCGTCCGCCGCTTGGCTGCGAACGCAATCACGCCGTACAATCCAACGGAAGCGCTCCCCTTAAGCGCGGGCACTAAATTCCGGTCTGGACGCCTGCAAGGCTGGAATCAACCCGAACAGAAGCGTAGTTAGGACAGAAGCGATCAATACGAACCCGAGTACACGCCCATCAAGCGACAGCCTTGCTCCCATTGCGATCGGCGACGGAGCCGATGAAATCCCGCTTTCAAGGATTCGGCGTCCCGTGCGCCCCTGGCCGCGCCTGGCGCAAGGTCCCAGCAATCGCCTCCCCCGCGACACGCCACGGCCTAGCAGCAGATTGGCGACATTCGCACAACTGATGAGCAGCACCAGTCCAGCTACTGCCGACAACAGCATCAACTGTTGGGCGACCAGCCGCCGATAACCGGGATCGGACGTTCCGCGGGCGCGTTCCACCCGGGCGCCTTCTCTCGCGCTTCCCGGCGTGGAGAATCCCGGCGTAAGTGCGCGTCCACTGCGTTCAGTTCGGCTTGTGCCTGTGGGGCGGTTACGCCGGGCCTGAGCCTGCCGAACATCAGGATCCTGCCTCCCTGGCGATTTTTCAAATATGCGAGCGGCGAATTCATTATGCTGAGCGTATCCGACAAGCGGTATCCGTCAAGACCGGCAATGCCATCCCTTGGAATTCCTTCGGAGCTACGCGAATGACGGTGTACCACTGCGATTCCAGAAGTACTTGTTTTGCCGATTGCTCGTGGGTCGCCGCCAAAACGGCTCTGCCATGTCCGGTAGCCGATCACCGCCGGGAAATTGCCTGCGTGCTCGTCTTCAGCCGTGAACCATCGCCCGAAGCGCCGGCTTGATTTCCAGCACCGTGGCGTAATTGTAAAATACGGCCTCGGCGAGGATGATTTCGCTGGTATCGCCGACATCGAGCGCGCTTTCGGTGACGGTGTCCGCGGCCAGGCCCGAAAACGCATTGGCGCGTTGCTGGAAATCCAAGAGGTCCGCGTAAGAACATGGACGATCGTCGCCGCAATAGACTCCGAATACCCCATTGCTGTTTGGCACGGCCAAGGGTCGAAGCATCAGGGCATTCAGCAAGCTGAAAATGGACGTATTCACGCCGATGCCGAGCGCCAGAGTCAGGACCGCGATAGCGGTGAACCCGGGGTTCGACCACAATTGACGCAGTCCGTACTTTAGGTCCTGCCAGATCGTCTGCGCGGAAATCAGGATCGCGAGCATTGTGGTATTGAGAGGTGTGCCAAGCGCGGGGTGAGTATACTTGTCCCTAGCGCGATGCAGAGGGCGAAATTCGATCCGGGACTAACGCAGCAATACAGTGGAACGCTGCGCCGCGCCATTAATAAAGACGGCAGCTTCAATGTGCTGCGGCGCGGGACGGACCGGCGCGACTTTCATCCTTACCTGCACCTGGTCAGCATGCCGTGGGCGGCGTTCTTCCTGACGCTGCTGGCGGGCTACATCGCGATAAACTGCTGTTTCGCGATCGCGTATTACCTGCTCGGGCCGGACGCTTTGCAAGGGGGATCAAGCGCCGCGGGGCGCTTCTTCACGGGCCTCTACTTCAGCTCGCAGACGCTCACCACCGTGGGCTTCGGCAGCATCGCTCCGAAGAGCAATTTGGCGAACGTGCTCGCCGCCTTCGAGGCTCTCATCGGCTTGCTCGGATTCGCGGTCGCCACCGGCCTGCTGTTCGGACGCGTCTCACGCCCGTCGGCGCGCATCGGCTTCAGCGGCCGCGCCCTGATCGCGCCCTATCAGGACATGACCAGCTTGCAGTTCCGGGTCGTCAACAGGCGCGCCAATACGCTCATCGACGTCGAGGCCACGGTGCTGCTCATGATCGTCGACCGCGCGGATGGCGGCTTCAACCGCAAGTACGAGTTTCTGAAGCTGGAACGCGACAAAGTTCTGTTCCTGCCTCTGACCTGGACCGTCGTACACCCTATCGACTCCGAAAGCGTACTGTATGGCAAATCCGCCGCCGATCTGGAGCGCCTGCAGGCCGAGCTGCTCATCCTTATCAAAGCCTGGGACGATACGTTCAGCCAAACCGTCAACCAGCGCTATTCCTACCGCTTTGACGAGATTGCGTGGAATGCGCGGTTCACGCCGGCATTTGCCGTGGATGAAAACGGAGACATGATCGTGGACGTCAGAGAAGTCGGCGCCTATGCGGAGGTCTCGTCCGAGGCAGCGCGCCAATCGAGCGGAACGGCATCGTAGAATCCTAATTCGCCTCGAAGGCGCCGGACGTTACCGTGCTGACTGGGGTGGTAGATTTAAGCGCCTTCAGCCACCCCCGTTGCCCCGGCGTTAGTGCGTTTGCGTGACGCTCGGCAAGCACGGCAAACACGGAACTGAATCCGTCCCAGTGCCTCGGTTCCCCGTATTTCCCTTTGACCGGCTTATATTTGTGGCGCTTTTCCCATTCCAGTATTGTCTTGGAATTTTTTCTCACGTTGCACTTCCAGCAGGCTGTACACAGGTTCTCTTCATCGTTTAATCCGCCTTTCGCGTGAGCATAAATGTGATCGATGGAAGCCCCCAGTTCATCGAGCAGCGGGGCCCAGTCACGTCTCCAGCTTGGGTCGTAGTAAGCCAGTTCCTTGCATCCCGCTTTTCCGAGTTCCAACTCCAGAAGCCTCATCGCTGCCGGGAAAATGACGGGCCTCTTGCACCAGAAGCACAGCCAACCATCACGCCGGAAGATTTTGACTTGGAGGGCTTTTGGTGGATCCGTCCGCTTTGGCGCCGTTCCGAGCATAAAGTCAGTATTACGCAATTCTCCGATACGAGAATTGTGCGTTAGCACTGACCTTTTATATAGCTTCCGGCTTCTGTAGTATTCGAGACTTCCGAATCCCAAGATGATATGGGAGGGGTGGAGGGGTGTGCCTCAAGGCCAGCCTATCCCGCGTATTTTTCGGCGGCCTGTACATCTCCGCGGTAGAAGAGCGGAATCGGGACCAGCCGCATCAAGGAGCCGTTTCCAGCGGCAGCGCGCGATGCATCGCCCGCAAAAGGATCGCCGGTCCGTAGAAATCGGCAAAGAGCCGATTGTGTGGTGACACCGATATCGAAGCAACTCCATTCACGCTGTTATATCCGGTTTTCCACCACCGTACGTAACGTTCCATTTGGTCTGTTGGATCGAAACCGTTTCGGGCGACCAAGCTGTCCGCAAGACATAATGCGATTGAAGTGTCATCCGTCCATTCTCCAGTCTTCAGCTTGAATGGCCCACCGCCTACCATGTCCCGAATCGGAGGCGGATGGGCGGCAAACTCGTTGGTTGTGCCAACTGTGTCTCCAACAGCAAGCCCCAGCAAAGCGCCCGAAAAGCGCTTCTTTTCCGTTCGATCCCGTCAATTGTATTTAGCGCCCTGGTCGTCCGCGGCAAATAGAATGGTTATTATCTTCTTGGCTGGCAAGACCGCTCCCCTGAAAAATGGCGATTCGCGGATACCGCTTTCTTTGGGTCGCGGCTCGGGGCGGGCAAACGGTTCGCTTGGCGCGATGACGTTTCGGAACCGCGGCCGCGCGGCCCTAAAACGGCCAGCGACGGTGGGTCAGCCCGTCCTGCGATTTTTTGCTCGGGAGTGGGCCGGGACCTTCGTTTATATTGTTGCGGGCCGCGGGCGCGCCGGTGAAATCGACTTCGTTGGGCGCAAACAGCAGCTTGCGGTCGAGCACCATCTCGACCGTGGTTCCCTTGGCGAGGATCGCGTCCGGACCCCGCGAGAGCAGCACGCCTACCAATCCGGCAGTCGCGCCCGCCGCGGCGCCGATACCCGCGCCCATGCCGACATGCCCCGCCGTCGAGCCGGCGATGCTGCCCACCGAGGCGCCCAGACCGGTTGTCTCCGCCACGGTCTTCAGGTCGCCCGCCTTGGTTCCCTCGCTCTTGATTTTGCCCTCGGACTTATCCAGCTCCTCGTTGGAACGGCCGTCGAGAGAGCCGATGCGCGCCCGGAAATCGCGCGTTACGCCGTTCGGCAGCGTGAGGGTGTCGAAGCGGATGTAAAGCTCGCCGCGGCCGTGGACGCGGCCCGGCCGCTTCACTTGCGTCACGGTGCCGGCCACATAACTGCCTGGGGGAATCACGATTTTTCCGTTCGCGAGAATCGGGAACACCGTCTCGAGATAGACGCGGTCGCCTTCGGCGGCATTTTTGGTGCTGATGCTGTTTATCAGGTTCAGGGGAATACGCGTGCCCGCATCGACGGCAAAGTCCGCGGGGGCGGCGCTAGCCTGCGGGGGGCGGAGGGCGGAGCGGCGGTGGGCGGGGCGACGGGCGTATCTTGCGCGGCCGCAATCGGCGAGGAAGAAAATTAACGCGGCGATTCGCAAATGCATAGACGTATCCCTACCCTATATTAAACGCGAGTTAACGGCGCCGGGTTGCGGCGGCCTTTCTCAGCACTTTCTTCGTTTCCTTGCGTTCCATCGCGCCGTGCGCGCCCAACCGGGCCGGCCTCGTCGCGGTAAACACCACGAGCAACGCCGCCGGCCAAAGCTGCATCAGCACGCGATCGAGCGACGTGTCGATCCGCAGATTCAAATCATTGGGGAGCAATAGGAAGCCCGCGAAGTCGCCCAACAGCACGATCGCGATGGCCACGACGCACGTCGTCAATCCCACGCGCTCGCGCGTTTCGACGCGAAATCCCACGAGCCAAACGTAGGCCGCCAATACCAAGACTCCCGGGACGAGGAAGGTTCCCAGCAGCAAGCCGTTCTTGAGGAACGCTTCGATCACCGTCACATACCGTCCAAAGTCCAACGCCCGCTGCGCGAAGGAAAGATCGGGCGCCGGGGCATATCGAAATTTGAACAGCGCCAGTATGGCCAGTACGGGCGCAAGGCCCGAGGCAAAATATCGCAGTTCAACGGCCAGGCGCGAGAGGGTTCCGGAGCGCCGGCGCGCAACATAGCGCGCCAGCAGCACGGCGGCGACGAAGAGCAGCCCTTCGTTTTTGGTCCAGGCCGCGAATGCCGCCATCGCCCCGGAAAGCGCGATGCTTTTGCGGTCCTCGAAGAAGAGCAACGCGAGGGAAACGAGGATGTAGAATCCCAGCGGCACATCGGCGTATTGCGACAGCCCCTGCCCGATAAACTCCACGGTTCCTAGCAGAAACGTTCCGGCCAGCAGCGCCTGTTCCCAGCCGCGCAGCTCGCGTACGACGCCCAGAAGGGCCGCGACCGTACCGAAAGTGAACAGAAAGGCAATCGCCATCGGAACAAAAAGGGATTCCGTGCGCGCCGCCGACCACGCCTGCGCGACCAACGCCGGCAGCAGCAGCGGATAATCCGGATAGCTCCAGGCCAGTTCTTTCGAAAACATCGCAGTCCATGCGGTTCCTCCGCGAGCCATGAAGCGCGCGTGCAGGTTCCAGATGGACCAAGCGTCCCACTCGCCCTGCGGCTCCTTCAGGGCCACAAAAAGGAAGGCAGCCGCGGAAGCCGCCAATACCACAAAGAACACGATTCGCAGCGACAAGAGCGGAGTCGCGTCATCGATCGCGCCGCCCTGCCGCCATCTCTTTTCAAGAGGCCCGCACCACCATGCCAGCGCCACGGACCCCAAGGCGGATAATGCCAGCGGAGGGTACGGCCCCGCTCCCACGGCGAGCGAAAGAAAATAGAGCAGTGAACACAATCCCGCCGCCACGCCGGCGAGCACGGTGATTCGAAACGTCATTTAGCCGTATTGCCGAGCAGCTTGATGCCGCTCCCGTAATCGCGCAGCAGCTTCAGCCGCGGGTCCGCAATGGGCGCCTTGGGATTGTGCATGTTCGCGACTACGAAGGCGCGATCCACTCCCTTCGCGATCACCAGCGGGGCCAAGGCGTATTGCGTCAGATAATACTCCTCCTGCGCCGTCTCCGCCGCCGGCGCGTCGGTGAAATACCCGATCGTGCCAGAGTGGGGAAGCGCCGCGCGCATTTGCGAGACGTGACGATCGAACGCCGCGACGTCGCCGAATTTCAGCCCCGGAAGGTCGAGCAGGAGGTTGAAAATGGAGAGGACCGCAACCGCGAGCAGTCCGAAAACTGCAATCTTGACGCGAATCAAAGCACCGATTTTATCATTGTGAACCGGCGGGCAGGCTCAGCGGGATTATGAGACCGGGAGGGCTGGCCGCGGCGCCCAAGCCGATCTGAAGCTGCGGGTTGGCGTTGGCGGTAGCGGGGATGCGCACGTTGATCTGATACAGGCCCGCGAAGCCGGGCGCGATGCCCGCGTATAGGATCTGGCTGGGGTCCACGGCCGCGCCGTCGAACATTACCCCGAACTGCGCGAGCTGCTTCAGCGCCGCCGCTTTCGGCGCGATGAAGGAGTAATCGACCGGTGGCACCGTGTCGCCAAGCCCCGTCGCATACAGCGTGACGATGTCGCCGGGACTGGCCGGCGCGTCCGGCGTGATGAGGGTGCCGTCGGGCCGCGTGGCAATCACCGTCTGAGAGTCAAGCTGATAGATGGCCGGCGACGACGACGCAAGCTGGATCGTTATATCCGGTCCGGCGAGCCCGTCGTGCACGATCTGAAAATCGCTCTTGCCGGGCAAAAGGATGCTCGGTACCAAAAAATTGATCTGCGTGGGGGAGACGTAAAAAATGTTGGCCGCCAGTCCGCCAATCAGGACGTTGACTCCCGTTCCCGGCAGCACATTGGGAAGCTGGCCGCCATTGACATCGCCGGAAGTCAGCGAGGCCGTCACATAAGACAGATTGGTCCCAAAAACAGTCCCGATGGCGTTGGGGGCCAGCGGCACGTCTTGGAAGCTTGCCGAATTCACGATCGAAGCGGCGGAATACGATGGCCCGTCGGCCCGCAAGACGGGCGACAGCGCCAGGGGAACCAGCACGAGCGTGACCAGTCTTACAAGCGGCGCGGGCATTCCGGTCTCCGGCTTGAGAATAGGAGTGCGGTTGGGGAGCGGTAATTCTCAATGTTTATTGCCGCGGAGTTTTGTAACAGCCCCAAGGGGGACGTCGAGTCTCGGCGAAATCTGGTAAGAACACCAAGAAAAAAGTTGGCGTAACGCGTGGTGTCCTGAATCGCGGTAGAAGAGGGACAACGGATCGGGTGTGGACCTCGGAGGAGTTGATCGCTGTTTGACATAAACAACGTCGATCTGGGACCATTTGGATATGTCCGAGCATCTTGAAGCCCTACTGTTAGCCGCACGGAATCGGCAGGTCACAGCCACGGAGCAAGAAGCCCAACGAAGAAGCTTTGCCTATGGCAATACTCATTTTGAGAACGAGCGTATTACGCGAGAAACGGTAGATCGGGCCGCCGAAGCACTAAAGGACGATGCGGCGAACGGACATCCAACGAAATAGTAGACCCGCCTCTCACGAGCTGTTTTCTAGCGCGGATCAAAAGGCAGAGCTTGAGGCCCGAAACGGGCTTTTACAGTTCGACGAAGTTCTTCGGATGATCGATGCATCCAAGAACGGCTTCCAGCTTCGTCCCAGCACGCTCCAGAGGCTCCAGCGCCTCGCTATTAAGGATGTCTATACATGTGCGGGCAACTTTCGCACGCGCCCGGTAATCATTGCTGGAACAACGCATCAACGACCCGACGCCTCTGAAATCTCTGAGCGCGTTGAAGAGATGTGCGATTACGTGAATGGGCGATGGGGCGAATCTTCGGCGCTGCATCTCTCTGCGTACGTAATGTGGAGGGTAAACTGGATTCATCCTTTTTCAGGTGGGAATGGCCGCACTAGCCGCGCGGTTTCCTACCTTGTCCTTTGCGCCAAGCTAGGTTATCGCATTCCAGGAACCGAGACTATACCAGAGCAGATAGTGGCGAATCGCCAACCATACTATGAATCTCTGGATTCAGCGGATGCGTCGTGGGCTGAAGGGCGCATTGATGTTTCCATGATGGAGAACCTCTTATCTCAAATGCTTGCTCGCCAGCTAGCGTCCGTTCTGCACGCAGCGGAAACCCCTTAAGATAGCCAATCGGCAAGCTCCGCCCCCTCGCTTTGAAGACATGCAGGAATATAGGAGTTATCGGCCCCTGGCCCTGCCCACGCTGGCTGCCCGCAAAGCGATAATTCCCAACCTATTGCGGCGTTTTCACCGGGATTGTCACGCCGCTCTGCGTCGAGGCGCCGCCGGCCGTCGCCACCACCGGAATATCGCCGTCCGGCGTCGAGGCCGGGATGCGCACGTTCAACTGGTACAGTCCACTAATCGACTGCGGCGAAAGGCCGACGTAAAGAACGTCTTGCGGCGCGAGCGTTACGCCGCCGATCGTCACCGTCACGGCCGTGGTCGCGGGCGTAATTCCGGTTGCCAACGCTCCCGGCGCCACGGTGGGGTTGGTAGGGCCGAATCCAGTTCCATACAGCGTTACCAGATCTCCCGGTTTGGCGGGCTGACCTGTCGCGACCACCGCCGGATTCGCCACCGGGTTCGGAGTGTTGGCAAATTGCGCCGCGATGCTGGTGGTTCCGCCAAACGTGAAGAAGGCGGGCGCAATCGGCGCGACCGTAACGTTGGACGTCGCGCTGTTCATGGCGTTCTGTTTCCCCGCGTTCGAGACCACCACGATGCTGACGGGTCCCGGTATCGCCGGCCCTTGCAGGTTGATCTGGTCCGTTTGAACGTAGGTAATGGGCGCGGCTTGCCCGTTCACCGTGACGGCGATGCAAGCGAGCGAGTCGGGAAACGCTCCATTGACGAAGTCTCCCGGACCCGCGTTGCGCTTGAGATTGGAATTTTCGAAATTGAAGCCGAAAATGGTCCACAGGCCGCCGCTCGCGAGATTTTTTGAAAACGCCGCCGCATCCACGACTTGCTGAATCACGGGGGGCTGCGTGTTGTTGCACGCCCCGACCGCCGGGACGGTCTGCACCGCCGCATAGGCATGGTCGCCCTGCGGCGTGCCATCTCCATTGGCGGCCACCGCCGCGACGTAAAACGCGATCGCCCCCACCTCTTGCGGCGGCGCCGTCCAATTGACGTTAAAGGTGTAGTCCGGCGCCCGCCGCGGTGCTGGGCGCGGCCACGTGTTCCGCGTACTCCCGCAGTCCGTTACACGGCCCCGGCGATCCGGTCGCCGATCCGTCGTCGCATTGCACCCGGACGTTGGTATCGATGGGCGTGAACGTGCCCGCTTCGCCGGAAGGCGAATTGAGCGCCCGCGCCGTCATCTGGAATCCCCAGCGTGAGGCGCTCGGGTCCGAAACCGTGACGTGCAGCGTTTGCGTCTGTCCCGGCGTATAGCTCGCAATATCGACCGCAACCGAGCCGAGGCCCGCCGCCGAGTTCTGGTGACAGGCTACGCAGGTTGCGCCGCCGTCGGCCGGCGCTCCGGCGTATTTGATGAATGGCGCAGTGCTGTGCGCCAGCAGCAACACCGGGAAGGCTCCCAGAGCCGCATACAACATTCGTGCGCGCATCGTTGTAGTCGTCATCGCCCACCTTTCAATAGAAACGTTCCACTCATGCGCTGCCGCCTCCTAAACATCGCAGGGCCTTCTTTGCCGTGGTGCTCAGCGGAAGCTCGCCGAACGATTCCTTCGCCACCCAACAAAACCCGCGCGGCGCGCTCGTGACCGACGCCCGCAGCACGGTAAACCGGTAGGTCGTATTGACAATACCGTGCCGGAATTCGCCCGCGCTGGGCCCTAATTTCGCGTTCAGTTGTCCCGCTGCCGGCAATTCCCAAAATCCCGCCAGGCGCTTGCTCGCGTTCCCCCGTCGCCATAATAATACCTTTCCGTCCCGTTCGATGTAGAAAAGCGTCTCAGCCGCTTCGCTTCGCGCGGCGCTGCGCAGTTTGACAGGATAATCGCTCACCCGGTCCGTGCGATACGCTTCACAATAACCCGCCAGCGGACATGCGGCGCAAGCGGGCGACTGCGGCGCGCAAATCACGGCGCCCAGTTCCATCACGGCCTGGTTGAAGTCGCCCGGGCGCGCGCGGTCCAACCAATCGTTCGCAATCGCTTCCAATCTCTTACGCGTTTTCCTCGCCCCGATGTCTCCGGCATTGCCCGTCACGCGGCTTAAAACGCGCAGCGCATTGCCATCGATGGCGGCGTGAGACAGTCCGTAGGCGATGCTCGCCACCGCCGCCGCCGTGTATTCGCCCACGCCGGGCAACTCGCGTATGCTCTCGTAATCTCGCGGAAAACCGCCGCCGGCGCCTACGATCCGGCGCGCAGCTTTCTGCAGGTTACGCGCCCGCGAGTAGTAGCCCAAGCCCGCCCAGGCGGCCAGCAGCTCCTCCTCCCGCGCGTTGGCCAAACTCTCGATATCGGGGTAGCGCTTCAGAAAACGCTCGTAGTAGGGCAGCGCCGCAGCCACGCGCGTCTGTTGCAGCATGACCTCGGAAATCCAGATAGCGTAAGGATCGCGCGTGCGCCGCCATGGCAGATCGCGCTTGTGGCGTTCATACCAGCCGAGCAGAGCGCGCCGGATCGCGGGGCCGTTGGGGTGGCGCATCCTCGACATGCTCATGCGGGAGAGGCTCATTCGGGCAGCGCAAACGCGATCAATGCATCCGAGAACGTATCGTTGTACTTGTTCCCGCCTCCCGCGGCAATTACGACGTACTGCCTTTTCGTGCGCGCCCCCAGGAACGTTATCGGCGTGGCATGAGCGCTGGCCGGCAGCTTCGCTACCCACAACTCTTTCCCGGTATCCTTATCGAACGCGCGGAAGCGGCTATCGTTCGTCGCGCCGATAAACAACAGCCCACCCGCGGTCACGATGGAGCCGCCGATATTGGGCGCGCCCGTCGGCGGGATGCCCTGCGCAAGCAGCTTGTCTTCTACCCCCAACACCGAGCGCCAGCGGAACTCGCCTGTATCGAGATCGATGGCCGTTAGAAATCCCCACGGCGGCTTCTGGCAAGGATTGCGGTCCTGGTCCCAAAAGCGCGAGCTGATCGTCCCCGGACCTTTGGCGCGGTATGGCATCGCCGAGCCCGGGCGCGTTGCCGTCAGCCGGTACACCATCCCGACGTCCATGGAATTGACGTACAGCGTGTCCGTCGCGGGATCGAACGAGGCGCCGCCCCAGTTAGCGCCGCCATTGGTCCCCGGGAAAAGAATTGTGGTCTGCAAGCCGATAGGCGTGAAGATATTTCCGATCACCGCCCCTTCGAGCAGCTTGGCGCAGTAGGCGCGCGATTCGGGCGTTACATCCGTCAGCTCCTCGCGCCGGAAGCTCTGGCGCGCATAGGGCGGCGGCTTCACGGGGCGCGGCTGCGTCGGCGAGGCCTGGTCCCCCGGCGCGCTGCTGCGAGGGACTGCAACTTCTTCGATGTCGAACAGCGGCTTGCCGCTGACGCGGTCGAACAAGAAAGTAAACCCGGTTTTGGTGACCTGCGCCACGGCTGGGACCGCCTTGCCGTAGCGGTGTACCGTCACAAGCGTGGGCTGCGCCGGAATATCGTAATCCCACAAATTGTGGTGCACGGTCTGAAAATGCCACAGCCGCTTTCCGGTAGAGGCGTCGAGCGCCACCAGCGCATCGCCGAACAGTCCGTCGCCCTTGCGGTCGCCTCCATAAAAGTCCCAGGCCGGCGAGGTCAGCGGCAGGAACACGATGCCCCGCTCGGTGTCCACGCTGAGCGGAGCCCAGGCGTTGGCGGCTGCGCGGAGCTTCCAGGAATCGCCGTCCCAGGTCTTGTTGCCATACTCGCCCGGGCGCGCGACCGTATGAAACACCCACGTCTGCTTGCCCGTGCGCACGTCGAAGGCGCGCACGTCGCCGGCGGGACCGAGCGGCTCGCCATCGGCGGTAAGCGACCCGCAAATAACGACATTCTTGTAAACCGCCGGCGGAGACGTCATGCCGTAAATCTTGTCCGGAAAGGCGTCCGCCACTCCCTTCCGCAGATCGATCCACCCCGCCTGGCCAAAGCTGTCGTCCGGCTTTCCCGTCCCGGCCACGATCGAGAAAAGCCTGCCGTCCAGCGTGCCCAGCAGGATGCGCTTTTCGCCGCCGGCGCTCCAGTAAGCCGCCCCGCGATTGATGAACAGGTTGGCCGGCTTGCTCTTGTCGATCTTCGGATCGAAGGTCCACAGCTCCTTGCCGGTCTCCGCGTCGAGCGCGATGAGGCGCGAAAACGGCGTGGTCAAATAGAGGACGCCATCGACCACCAGCGGCGTTGTCTCGAAGGCGCTGCGCGGAGGCCACTTTGAGCCGTCGCTGATGTCGCCGGTATGGTAAACCCAAGCCTGTTTCAGCTTCGCCACGTTGGCGCGATTGATTTGAGTGAGCGGCGAGAATTTCGAGCCGCCCGCGTCGCCTCCATAGCTCGGCCACTCCTGCGCCGATAGCGCGCACAGCAACGAGCCTGCCCAGAGTCCCGCGACGATCCGCATTTCGAACCATTATCCCCCGCCAAACGGGGAGCTGGCGAAAAGACTTGAACGAAGGCGCGGCATCCTTTACATTCTGTAAAGTATGCACCACATCGTGGACGAGCTATTGAAAAGACCCTTGGTGATGCTCGTCTGTTGGGGCATCGTGGTCTTGATCGCGCTGCACGTCGAGTTGGGCGACCCAGGCAAGAAAGACGTCGATTTCGGAGCCGCCATTATCAGCGGCGCCGCAATTGTTTATTCCGTGCTGCTATCGGTACAGACTCGGCGAACGGGTTCTTCCGCCAGATTTATGGAGCGCTGGAACGGAGTTGGCTTCACCGGCGCGCGGCGCGACGTGAGAGCGGCCATGAGGGGAGAGAAGACGATCCACCAAGTCGATGAGGGGCACCTTGTTACGCTGTTGAATTTTTTCGAGGAAATGTCCCTATCCATTCAGATGGGCGAATCTCACGAGCCGATGTTGCGCCTATTCTTCGAGGGTGTTGTGGTGCGGGGAAGGGCTACTTTCATGCCTTGGATCGAAACACAGCAAGCGGACAACCCGAAAGCTTTCGAGGAATACTTATCCCTTGTGAAGCGCTGGAGCGCCCCGGACGGCAGGGAGGAGTGAAGGAAATGCGCGGCGGAGACGCCGATTAAAGCGCCCCGCCGCGATCACTTCAAGCCCAAATGGTCTCTTCCATTGGATTTCCTCCATTTCACTGTACCATGAAAGAGGCCCCAAAATACCGGAACTCCTCCAGGTGGGGTCGACTCAGCCCATCCCTCGGAGAGGCTACTTATATGATGGCCTGGGGAGCGAGCGAGTTACAACGTCCGCCGCTCTCCGTCGCCTCTTAGTTCCGGACAATAAAGTACTTAGAAGCGAGAAAAAAGCGGAAGCGGTGGTGACCGCTATTGCGCCGCGATGCCGCGGGCCAGTACCGGGCCGGCGGGGCGGCGGCGCGCTTTGCTGTTATACTGAACTTTTGACATCGGTGAATGTTTGTTCATGTACGCCCCCAATGGCGCGTCAATCGAAACCAGAGGAGACACATGCATGATGAATAACGTTCCGAAGAAGTTTGTCGTCTTTGCCGGATTGCTGGCCGCGCCCGTGGGGGCCGGTTTTGCTCAGCAGACGGCGACGGTGAACGTACGCGATAACGATCCCAGGCTGCGGGGCCTGGAGAAGTTCTTTGCCAAATGCAAATCCCCGCTGCGGGCCCTGGCCGCCGATTTTTTAGCGGCCGCCGACCGCAACCACCTGGACTGGCGGCTTCTGCCGAGTATCTCGCTGGTGGAGAGCGGGGCGGCGCGGGCATACCGGAACAACAATGTTTTCGGCTGGAATTCCGGGAATGAGCGTTTCTCTTCCATTCGCGCCGGCATCCAAATTATCGCGTCAAAGCTGGCGAACTCGAAGCTGTATAGGAACAAGAATACGGACGCTATTCTGAGCATTTACAATTCGAATCCGAAATATGGCGATCGCGTCAGGGCGGTAATGGCGTCCATAAGGGCCACGGACGAGGCGCTGGCCCCGACCGCATTAAACTGAAGCGGCGAGCGGCCCGGAAAAATACATATAAACCCGAGTTCGACCGACGTTAGAATGGCATTTAGTCTAGCGCGGTAGAGGGAGGGCTTATGGCGTCAGAACGAATCGCGGTCCGCGGCAGCGAGCGGACGCAAATTCCCAATTCCAGCCAGATCGGTTATGCCGACCCAGGCGATTCGATCAGCGTGACGGTCATGTTGCGGCGTCGCGCCTCGGAGCTTCCGGAAGCGGGCTCCGAGACGATTTCCCGCGAGCAGTTCGCGGAACGCTATGGCGCCGATCCGGCCGATGTCGCCAAGGTCGAACAATTCGCGGCGGACAACGACCTCACGGTCGTGCAAGTGGACCTGGCGCGGCGCAGCGTCGTGCTGTGGGGGACGGTCGCAAACATGAACGAGGCGTTCGCGACCGAGTTGCGCCTTTTCCGGTCCCCAGACGGCCTTTTCCGCGGACGCACCGGCCTGTTGTATGTTCCGGCGGACATCGCGCCGGCGGTAACCGGCGTCTTCGGACTTGACGAGCGGCCGCAAGCGCGCACGCGTCTGCGGCGCTTTATCGAAGGCGTCAGCTCGCGGCGCGCCGCGACCAACGTTTCCTATACCGCGGCCGCCATAGCCAAGCTGTACAACTATCCGTTGACCGGGGGCGGCGCGGGTCAGACGATCGCGCTCATCGAACTGGGCGGCGGTTATAAGACCTCCGATTTGAAAACCTACTTCAAGAATCTGGGAATCAGCCCGGCTCCCAGCGTTACGGCTGTCTCAGTCGATGGCGCGACGAACCAGCCAATAGGCGATCCGAGCAGCGCCGACGGGGAAGTCGCGCTGGACATCGAGGTAGTGGGGGCCATCGCATCCGCTGCCAAGATCGCCGTCTATTTCGCGCCCAATACAGACCAGGGATTTCTCGACGCGATCACCACGGCGATTCACGATACGGTGCACAAGCCCAGCGTCGTCTCGATAAGTTGGGGCGGCCCGGAATCCACCTGGAGCGCGCAGGCGCTGACGTCCTACGACCAGGCGTTTCAGGACGCCGCTTTGCTCGGCGTGACCGTGTGTATCGCGAGCGGCGACAACGGATCCTCGGACGGCGTCACGGACGGCAAGGCCCACGTCGATTTTCCCGCCTCTAGCCCGCACGTGCTGGCTTGCGGCGGAACGAGCCTGCAGGAATCGAATAATAAGATTACGAAAGAGACGGTTTGGAACGATGGCGCGAGCGGGGGCGCCACGGGCGGCGGCGTCAGCGAAACATTTCCGTTGGCGTCGTATCAGAGCGGGGCGAAGGTGCCGGTCTCGGTCAATCCTCCTCACTTCAAAGGCCGCGGCGTTCCCGACGTTGCGGGCGATGCCGACCCGGCAACCGGATATCAGGTGTACGTGGACGGCCGCAGCGCCGTCTTCGGCGGAACCAGCGCCGTCGCCCCGCTGTGGGCCGCCCTGGTGGCCCTGCTGAACGCGCAGTTGGGCAAACCGCTCGGGTTCCTGAACACCGCGCTGTATGCCGATGCGAGCGCGCTGCGAGATATCACATCGGGGAACAATGGAGCCTACAAAGCGGGCGCGGGCTGGGACGCCTGCACCGGTCTGGGCACTCCCAACGGCGCGCCGTTGTTGACCGCGCTGAAGAAACATCATTCGACGACGTAGTTCAGTTCAGCAGGCGGCTCTCAAGCGGCAAGCCGGGAGCGCAACGCGGCGACAAACCAGCGTCCCTCATGCAGCACGCTCGACGCCCGCATCTCGGCGGCGAGTTGCGCGCCCGTGAAATAGCGTTTGTAGACCTTATGTCGCGATCCGTCGTTCAGAACACGGTCTTGAGTGGACTCCGGCTCCACGCCTTCATGCCAGGCGGCATCGACAATCAGAAGGTTCGGCGCCGCGGCGGCTTCGTCGAGGAAACGAAGCCGGTCCGGCGCGGTAAGGTGGCCATAGAAATGACCGGCGAAAATGCATTCGAAACTTCCCGGGCGGAAAGGCAACCGCAGAGCATCCCCGCGCACCAGGTTGACGCGGCCACCCAACCTTGCGCGCGCTTGCAGCAGCATGGAATGGCTGTAATCCAGCCCGGCGACGCGCCCCGGCAGATATCGCGTTAAATAGCCGGTGCCGCAGGCGGCATCGAGAATGGATTTAAATTTGAGGGAGCGGAGAACCGCGACCAGGGCGGCCAGTTCCTCATCCCAACCGGGACGAGGACGCGTACCATAAAGACCCGCGCCGCGGTACCAGTCGTCGTACTCCGGGGCGCGCTGGTTGTAATAAGCTCTTTCGGATTCGTTCACGGGACGGTCTCATAATACCTCGTTGCCTTACCACAGCAGCTTCAATCCAAACTGAATCTGACGAGACGGCGTCGACGTGCTTGTAATCACGCCGGCGGTCGGCGAAACTCCTGCGGGCGTAAACACGACGGCATTCGGCGTATTGAAGTTAACCCTGTTCAACACGTTAAACAACTCTGCCCGGAACTCTAGGTTCACGCGTTCGCCCAATCGCGTATCCTTCAACAAGGATAAGTCCCAAGTTGCCAGACCCGGTCCGAAGAGAGTATCTCTACCTAAGTTTCCATAGAAGCCGCTGTTGTTGGGAGGCGCCAGAAATGCGGCTGGATTGAACCACTGCGACGGGCTTCCTATAATAACCGAGCCCGTGAAAGCCGGATTGACAAATGGGCGCACGGGGTTGCGCGTGTCGCCATTGTTCGACGGGTTATAGCTGAGCTGCGGAGTGAAGGGAAAACCACCCTGCAGCGTGACAATCGAGTCTATATTCCAGCCGTGCTTCCAGCCGTGGCCGAACGGCAGCGCATACATCGCGCCGATCACCCCGACATTTCGGACGTCGAAGTTAGCAAGGCCGCGATCGGCGCGCAGGTTGAAGGGATTCGACGCCAGCGCGGGTTCGCCGCCCGATGTTGTCGCGTTCAACGAATCGCCATCGTCGATCGTCTTGGACCACGTGTATGCGCCTCGCAAGGCCAGACCGCCGCTGAAACGACGATGAAAATCTATCTGCAAAGCATTATAAGAACTGTCGCCTTCCGAGAAGTAGGTCCATGTGTTGGCAATCGAAGGGTTGGCGCGAGTCGCGGTGGGCACATAGTAAGTTCCGGCCGCAACAGGAACGCCCGCCAGGCCTGCGGGAAAGGTGTTCGGATAAGTGGCGGGGCACGACGACGCTGGGCACAACACCGGGAATGGTTCATTGGCGTCGATGCCGATCAGTTCGTGATAACCATGCGATCCCACATAGCCCACCGACAAAGCCGTGTTCGCGGTTAACTCCTGTTCCATCCGCACCGTCCAGGAAACAAGCGTCGGCGTTTGTAAATCCGGCTGCACGCCGCCCGGAACCAGTTTTGCAGTTGCGGGCGCGGCGGCGCTGGTGATTACCGGAAGCGTTGAGAGCGAGGCATTGGGCAGGCTATAGGTGGGGTTGAAGGGCGCATTTTGATCCGTCCGATAGCCGAGGGCGTCCTGCAGGTCGTTGTACAGCCCGAAGCCCGCGTTGACCACTGTTTTCCTGGCGCTATCGAAGGGGCTCCAGGCCAGGCCGACGCGCGGCTCCGGCAGGAACTTCGCGTTGTTTACCGTGAACACCGAGTCCGCCACTCGCGGCTGATCGGAGATGACGCCGTTCGGATAAGTGTAGTTAGCTGCCCGCCCATTCACCTCGTTCCACCCCGAACTGGATTCGCCGCGAAAACCAAGCGATAAGCTCAGCCGCGAGCCGACGCGGATGGTATCTCGCGATATACCAGGCCCCGAACCAGGCGCGCCAACCCATTTCCGTCGGCGCCGGATCGTACAGCAGAGAGCTCGCGACTCCTTGCAGCAAAGTTTGCAGGCTTGTAAACGTCGCCTGCCCATATTGGCTGAGCGCCAGCGTTTCGTTCGATTGCACCCGCTGCAGCCAGACTCCGGCCGTGAGCTGGTGGCGGCCCCTTGTTAGAGAAACCCGGTCTTCATAAGTGAATAGGTTTCGATTCACGCGCAGGTTGCTGCCGTTATTGCTTCCGGCCAGACCGAGTTGCGCGGTCGGATTGGAGGCGGCGCTGCCGCCCACGACAATCGCGCCGACCGGGTCCCCGCTTAAGAAGCCGTGGAGCGAAGCGGCGGGCGTGCCCGGGGTCGGCTCACCCGTAAAAAAGTAGGCCGCCCGCGAATAGCCGACAGTCGCCTGGTTCAGCAGCGCCGGTGAGAATACATGTGTCTCCGCCATGCTGGCCACCTGCTCTCGCAGGGTTTCGACATCGGCGCTGTAAAGGTTCGTGCTGGTCGGCGTGAAATCGGCGCTATCGTCGACTGGTGTAAACCGCGTTCAGCGTGTCGTTCCGGGAGAAGACGTGGTCCACTCTCGCCGTTCCGAAGTCGTCGCGGATCGTTTGCAGAGGGTTGTTGAACGCTTCGGAGATCCCGCCGAAGTCCGGCGCATTTGCGGCCGCGGCGGGCCAAGCCGATACCAACGGTGAAACTCCCACAAAGACCAGCCCGGAGGCGGGACACGTTCCGGGCGCCGGCGTCACGATCTTGCAAGGTAAAAATCCGTTGCGGGCACTGTTGTCCGGAACCAGATCGACGCCGGTCTGGTGGAGGCGCTGCGTGAGCCCTTCGAAGTCGGCGAACCCGAACGTCTTGTCTTCCTGAATAGGACCGCCGATAGCGCCGCCAAACTGATTACGCTGAAAACCGGGAACCGCCGCGCCATCGAAAAAGTTGCGCGCGTCCAGGGCGTTGTTCCTCAAAAACTCGTACAGAGAACCGTGCGCCTGGTTGCTCCCGCTCTGCGTCACCATCAGTACCTGGGCGCCGGGCCGCTTCCCATACTCGGCGCTATACGTATTGCGGAGCACGTTAAACTCGCGCACCGCATCCACGCCCAGCAGCAACTGACTCGTGCCGCCCGGTTGCATGTTGTTTTCCGCGGCGCCGGTGAACTCGATGCCGTTCAGCAGGAATAAATTCTGTTGCGGACGATTTCCCGCGACAGCAAAGTTATTCCCCACGGTCGAATTCGATACGCCGACGCCGCCCGTCTTCGCGGATGTGAAATTCACCACGCCCGGGTTCAACGTCAGCAGCAGATCGTAACTGCGCCCATTCAGCGGGAGGCTCTCGATCTCATCTCGCACCCACCAGGCCGGAGATATCCGCGGTAGTCGTACCGACGATGGGGGCATCGCCGCTCACCGTGACTCGTTCGCTCGCGTCTCCCACGCGAAGCCGGAAATCCACCGTGGCTTCCTGGCCCACCGCCAGATGAATGCCCGTGCGGACCTCCTCGCGAAAGCCCCGTTTGATCACGTGAATCTCGTAACTCCCCACGCTTAGTGAACGAAGCTCGTAACGCCCCGCCATGTCGGTCACGCTTGCGCGCTCCGTACCAAGGTCGACGTTTCTGGCCGTCATCCTGGCCGACGGAACGCTTGCTCCTGTCTGGTCCGTCACTGTCCCGAATAACCCGGCTGATACCTGCGCCAAAATCGAGGATGATGTGAAGACTACCAGGGAAGCGATGTTTGACGGCAAAGTTTGGCGCATGTCGTGTTAAAACGATAGTGTATCGTATACACGACAAACTCATAGACGGCCCGTGAAGAACAAATCCCAGGCGATCGCAAACAACCTCGCGGCCGTGCGCGGACAGCGAGGGCTCTCCGCGTCCGCGCTGGCCAGGATGGTGGGCGTGAGCCGCCAAACGATCTATGCCATCGAGGGTGGAACCTACATCCCTAACACCGCAACGGGACTGCGGCTGGCGCGCGCGCTCGGGGTCAATGTCGAGGATCTGTTCAGTTTGCCGCCGGCGCCAAAATCGGAACGGCAATCTGAAAACGTCAGGCTGCTCCCGTCTTCCGGAGAAATGCGCCCCGGCCAACCGGTTCAACTCTGCGACGTGGATGGCCGTCTGGTGGCGGCTCCCTCCGCGCCTCCGTCCTGGTATCTGGCGGCGAGCGACGCCGTCATCGGCGGACGGACTCCCGTTCGCGGCAAAGCTAATGTCCACCTCCACGAGCCAAACGCAAATTTCCGCAATCGCCTTCTGCTCGCCGGCTGCGATCCGGCTATGGCCGTTGTCGCGCGTTATTTACAGCCCGCCGGAATCGAGCTCGTTCTTCTGCACCAAAACAGCTCGCAGTCTTTATCGCTCTTGAAGCGCGGCTATGTCCACATCGCGGGCGCTCATCTGCGGGACGAAACCACGGGTGAGTCGAACGTTTCCGCCATCAATAAGCTCTTCCCGGCAAATGCCGCGGCGGCAATCTCATTCGCGGCGTGGGAGGAAGGTCTCGTGATGGCAAATGGGAATCCCAAGCGGATCGAAGGCGTGCAAGATCTCGCCCGGAAGGACATTGCGTTTCTCAATCGGGAATCCGGCGCAGGCAGCCGATTCCTTTTGGATCATTACCTCAGGCGCCTGAAACTCGATCCGAAGCGCGTCCGCGGGTACGATCGCACCGCCCCGGGACACTTGGCCGCCGCATGGGAAGTAAAGACAGGCGCCGCGGATTGCTGCATTGCCACGCGTGCGTCCGCCCGCGTATTCGGTCTCCATTTCATTCCGCTCGTAACCTCGCGCTACGACCTGGTAGTGCGGAAACAGCACTTGAACTTGCCCGCGACCCAGGCATTATTC
The DNA here is from genome assembly GCA_963795935.1 of Bryobacterales bacterium. Taxonomy (GTDB): domain Bacteria; phylum Acidobacteriota; class Terriglobia; order Bryobacterales; family Bryobacteraceae; genus JAICMB01. Next base: position 585,259 of record CAWCJO010000003.1, read on the forward strand.
GATGCCATCAATCGCTTGAGCTTCCGCCTGGAGCTGAACGGCATAGCGGGTTACGACACCGCGGTAACAGGCGGGCGAGTCCTGTGAGATAGCGAACCGGCGACAGGCCCCATTGCGCGAAGCGGTTCGCCGCTATTTAATGTTGAACGTCTTCACGGCCGCGCCGATTCTCGCCGACAATTGGCTCGGGCCGATCCATGAAAAATTGACTGCGTTCTCATCGGCAACAGGCCCGCCCGTCACAGGAAAGAGCTCAAACTGCCCGGTGCGGGCCACGACAGCGACGAAGCAGCGCCGGTTGGTCTCATCGCCGATGGGCGTTGCGCCATCAATACCGACGCCTTTTTCGATCCAGTCGAACAAGCAATCGATAAACGCGACGCGCTTGGAATCCGGCGACCAGGAGAACTTCGGCATGAATTCATGAACGCCGATCCAGGTTGCTCCTTTTTGGCGCACGACTTCAGGCTGTTTCTCGGACGGCTTGGCGCCCTTTAGAAGAGGGTATACCACTGTGTTGCCGATATAAAGATAATTGCTCTGATTGATCGGAGCGGCGAAATGAATAACCGGCCCGGCATGGGCGACATATTTCCCGTCCGGCGATGGCGTGAAACCATAGCCGAGCAGATCCTCGACTGGTTTCCCCGTGGCAAGATCCGTTTCAATATATTCGCTGAGCGAGGGGTTGATATGGCACTCCGCTGAAATGGCGTTTTCACCGCGCCAGGAAATATCCAGGATGCTCGCGCAGGGTCCCGGTGGCGGGTCGGCTCCGGCGATGGGGTGAAACGATTGCAGGCGCCTCCCTTCAAGATCGAGAATGATAACCGAGGTCAGGCACTTCTCGCTTTGGGGGCATTGCTGGTAATAGGCGATGCGATCGGCGGCGGGGGACAGCGCGGCTTGGAGCTTGGACCTACCGTCGCTTGTTAATTGCCGCGCTTGTCCGTCCGCGACGATCCAAACTTCGCTGTTGCGAATTTCCACCCGAGGCGCGGCGGCCCAGGAAAGCGAATTCAGCAGAACGAAAAGGAACAGGCAGCGCCGCATCGTTGCGGACATACTGGACCAGTATAAACGTCGCGTTTAAGGGGCCGGTTGTACCGCGCCGGGAAACTGAGCCGCTTTTTGCAGGTCTTCGTCCGCGCCCGCCGTATCGCCGAGCGCGCGCTTGGCGGCGGCCCGTTGGCGATAGGCCCAGGCATTCGGCTCCAGCTCGATCGATGCCGAGAAATCCGCGATAGCGTGCGGCCAATCTTGCATTCGGGTGTAGGCTATGGCGCGGTTTTCATACGCTTTTCGAAAATCCGGCGTCATCTGAATGGCCTTCGTAAGGTCCGCGATCGCGGGCTCGAGTTGCCCTAACTCGGAGTAGGCCCAGCCGCGGTTTCCATAGGGAGTTGCCGAAACATTGGGAGCAAGTTCGATGGCGCGCGTGTAATCCTCAATTCCGCGCGCGTGCCGTCCGGAGTAGGAATAAGCGAGCCCGCGGGAGTCGTACCAAGCTGGATGCGTAGGATCGAGGCGGATGGCGGCATCGAAGTCCGGGACGGCCTCGGCGTAACGCTTGGCCTGATAGAGGGCCCGCCCGCGCGCGGCATAGGCTTGCGCCCAGTCCGGCTTCAAGGCGATGGCTCGGCCGAGAAGCGCCAGGCCTTCGTCGACGCGCTTGGCTCGGATCAGGCGCATTCCCTCGCGGTAGGCTTCTTCGGCCGTCGCCGGTTCATTTGATGCGACGGCTGAAGCATTCGGAATCGGTGGAGCGGAATTGTCCAGGAGCCGGAAGTTTACCTGAATGCTGGACTGCACCGCGACCGCTTTGCCGTCTTTCATGGCGGGCTTGAACCTCCACTGGCTCGCGGCGATAACAGCCTTCTCATCCAATCCGTGTCCGAGCGGGCGCATAACCCGGATATCGCGGGGCACACCTTCGGCCGAGATAACCACCGAGAGCAATATCGTTCCCGAAATGTGGGCTTTCCTCGCTTCCTCGCTGTAGCCGGGCTCGATCTTTTGAATGAGAACGGGCGGCGTTACTCCGCCTCCGATTCTGTAGACGGGGCCGTCCGGCGCGCTGCTTGGAAGCGAGCCTATGATTCCTCCGATAACTCCGCCGGAGGGCGGCGGGAGCGAGATGGGGGCGGGCTTGGCGGCGTCGGCCAAGGCCTGGCGCAACTCCGCTTCGGCCGTGAGATCGTAGCCGGTTTTGTAAGCACGGATCACGCCGGCCTTGTCGATGATGGCCACTGTGGGGAAGGCGTGCGCTCCATACTCCTCAACCATGCGGTCGTGACCCGCCAGCAGGACCGGGTAACTCATGTCGCGCCCTTTTACGAATTTCTGCACCACGTCGGCATCTTCGCCGACATCGATGCCTAAGACCACCAGATCCTTGTTGGTCCGATGCAGAGTCTCGATTAAAGGGATCTCCTCCCGGCATGGACCGCACCAGGTGGCCCAGAAATCGAGGAGCACGGTCTTGCCCCTGAAGGTTGCCAGTTGCACCTCGTTATCCGCCAGGTCGCGCAGCTTGAAATCCGGCGCCTGCGTACCCAGCATGCGAGCGCTGTTGGCGTGACTCATCCCGGGAAACTCGAAGCTCGAGACCAGCTTGGCGCCCGCGGGGGGCTTGAAGGTGAACAAATCGTCTTGCAGCGGTTCGTCCACTTTTAGCGATTCCACTGTGGCGGTCATCTTCATATCGGCGCCGGCGCCCGATCCCGGCAAGTTATCCATGTGATGCCGCGAGCTGGTTTTGAGAACCAGATAGTCGCTCTTATCGACCCAATAGGTTGTAGGCGAAGCGTCGGAGTTTGGCCTTGGCGATCCGTTCTCATAAGCGACCGCAAGCAGATAACACGGGTGGGCGGCGCCTCCAATGACGAGAGTCTCTTCTCCGGTCAGCTTCACGGAGCTCACGCTTGCTCCCGGACGATCGACGGAGAACATGGCCCCCTGACCGCTATTGAGAGCCTTCGCGAGCGGCGGCGCGGACTCGTTTTTCGTGTACTGTTTCAGGTAGGCATTGTAGGTCCAGACTTGCGCGCCATCGGAAACGGCGGTCGTGGCGCCCAGTCCCTTCGATTCGATGCGGTATTTGCCGGGTTGCCGATATGCAATCAGCAGCTTCGACCTGATGGTTTGATCGAAGTCTTGATTTTCCATTTCGTTGACGGTAAGGGCATGGATTTCGTAGCTCTTTAGACTGGTGTAGGCTTTGCGGGCTTGCGCCAGAATCGTTTGCGCATCGGGCGATTCGGCACAAGCGCCGGCTACGGAAACGAACGCCAGGATAGTAACGGGGGCAGCGCGTTTCATACCGTCATTATCGTGCGGCGGGAGGCTGGAACGTTGCAGCGGCTTCGCGCCACAATATGGCAATGACATCGGCGGCGGTAAATCCGGTCCGGGCGGGCTTTCATAGCGTCACTCCCTATTTAATGATCGAGCGGGCGGGGGAGCTGATCGAATTCATCGGATCGGTGTTTGGGGCCAAGGAAAAGCTGCGGATTCCCGCGCCCGGGGGACGGGTGATGCACGCGGAGGCGGCCATCGGCGACTCGCTGATCGAGTTGTCGGACGTCAACCCGCTGTATGGCGCGCGGCCGGGCGCGCTGCACGTTTACGTCGCCGATACGGACGCGGTTTACGCGCGAGCGCTGGAGGCGGGAGCGAGCGCGCTGCGGGCGCCGGCGGAGCAGCCGTATGGAGACCGGGACGCGAGCGTGAAGGACCGCTCCGGCAATCACTGGTATATCGGAACGCACCTTGGCGCCGCGTTTGTGCGTCCGCCGCTGCGTACCGTAACGCCGTTTCTGCACTGCGCCGGCGCGGACAAAGCGATCGAGTTTTTGAAGCGCGCGTTCGGGGCGAGCGAGGAAGAGACGCACCGCTCCGAGGACGGCATGGTGCGTCACGCGAACATCCGCATCGGCGATTCGATCGTCGAGCTGAGCGAAGCGCACGCGGAGTTTCAGCCCCTGCCGACGGGCTTCCATCTTTATGTTCCGGATACGGACGCGGTGTACAAGAGCGCGCTCGCGGCCGGCGCGGCGCCGATGTTTGCGCCGGAGGACAAGCCGTATGGCGACCGGAGCGCCACGGCGATCGACCCGTCGGGAAATTATTGGTTCATCGCAACGCAGATCCGGGAGGGGAGCGGCTAGAGACGATTGAGAGCTCCCGCGGGCCGTGGCGGAAGCGATCTCTCAACTCGGAAGTTCTCGGCAGTGGCGCGCTTCCGAGTTCGTCGATCGCCGCGGCTAGGAACGCCTACCCCACTACGCGGCCTGTCGCCGCCGCCGATTTTCCGGCAAAGCCGCCTTTCCACAAATCGCCCGTTCCATCCGCTTCCTTCGTCGTTTTCCGTCGCGGCATTTTTTTCCTCGCTCCGTGAAACACCGCGGCAAGCGATCCGGCGATGGCGCCGCCCGGCCCGCATAATGGTACGGACGGCATGAACCGTACCGATCTCTACCGGCGGGCGCGCGCGCATCGCGAAAGCTGGGATATTGTCATCGTCGGCGGAGGCGCCACCGGCGCGGGCATTGCCCTGGACGCCGCCAGCCGCGGCTACGACACGCTGTTGCTCGAGCGGAGCGACTTCGGCAAAGGGACCTCCAGCCGCAGCACCAAGCTCGTGCATGGCGGCGTCCGTTATCTCGAACAGGGCGATCTTTCTCTGGTCATGGAGGCGCTCAAGGAGCGCGGCATCCTCCTTCGCAATGCCCCGCACCTGGTCCGCAATCTCGGCTTCGTCGTTCCAACGTATCAATGGTGGGAGGGTCCCTTCTACGGCGCCGGCCTGAAGCTCTACAATCTGCTGGCCGGCAAGTACGGCTTCGGAGCGTCGAAAATTCTATCGCGCGCCGAGACGCTGGAGCGTTTGCCCACCATCGCAACGGAGGGCTTGCGCGGCGGAGTCGTCTACTTCGATGGCCAGTTCGACGATGCGCGCCTGCTCGTCAATCTTGTTCAGACCGCGGTCGAGCACGGCGCAACGCCGCTGAATTATATCGAGGCTGTCGGCCTCACCACGAACGGCGATGGGCTGATCGATGGCGTCCTGGCGCGCGATGTCGAGAGCGCCGAGGAGTTTCACGCCGCCGCCAAAGTCGTGATCAACGCCACCGGACCGTTCAGCGACAATCTCCGCCGCCAGGCGGATCCCGCGGCCGAACCCCTGATGGCCCTAAGCCAGGGCATTCATCTCGTTTTCGAGCGCGGCTTTCTGACCGGCGAGAGCGCCATCATGGTTCCCCACACCAGCGACGGCCGCGTGATGTTCGCGATTCCGTGGCGCGACCATACGCTGGTCGGAACCACCGACACCCCCATCTCGAATCCCTCGCCCGAGCCCGCGCCGCTCCAACAGGAAATCGATTTTCTGCTAAAGACAGCCTCTCTCTACTTCGCCAGAAAACCATTGCCCGAGGACGTCCTCAGCGCCTTCGCCGGCATCCGCCCCCTGGTGCGCTCGGGCGATGCGGGCCATACCGCGGCGCTCTCGCGCGGCCACTCCATTCGCATCGAATCCTCGGGACTGGTCACAATTTGCGGTGGAAAATGGACCACCTATCGCCGCATGGCGGAAGATTGCGTCAATCAGGCCGCGACGTTGGCCGAGCTGCCGGAAAAACCCTGCATCACCGCGCATCTCAATATCCACGGCTTCGATGCCCACTCGGACCGCTTCGGAAATTTGAGCGCTTATGGTTCCGATGCCGCCGCCGTGCAAGCGCTGACGGGGGAAAATCCCGAGTTGGCGAAACCGCTGCACCAGGCGCTGCCCTTTACCGGCGCCGAAATCGTGTGGGCCGCGCGCCACGAAATGGCCGTTACCGTCGAGGACGCCCTCGCACGCAGAACGCGAGCTCTGTTTCTGAACGCCAAGGCCGCCATCGAAATGGCCCCGCGAACCGCCCAACTTCTCGCCCGGGAATTGGACCGCGACGACCGCTGGGCCGCACGGCAAGTCCGCAGTTTCGAAGAAACCGCGCGAGGCTATCTGATCGCGAAATGATCGGCCTCTATTGCTTCGAAAATAACTGCCGGCGAATTGCGGTCCGCTCTGACGCCGACCCTGCCGCCGGATTCCTTCCTGCGCCGGGCGCCTCATAGCCGCGAGCGCAGAAGCACAAAAATCGCAAATTAACGGCTACATTTGCCTCTGGTAGTAGTACCATGTAGTCATCCTTACTAAAGGACGGAGACCTTCCCTATGTGGAATAAACGAAAAGAAGAAGAGTATCCGCCGAAGCAGGCGTCCACGCCCGCCTCGACCAGTTATGGAACCAAGGAGATCAACACCAGCGTGCCCACCACTTCGCCAGCGCCCAATTTTCATTCCCAGGAATCCTCGCGGGGCTCGGCCGTGATCGGAAAATCCGTCACGATTAAAGGCCAGATATTCAGCCAGGAGGACCTGACGATCGACGGCGAAATGGAGGGCTCCGTTGAGCTGAAGGAACATCGTCTCACCGTGGGCCCGAACGGCAAAGTGCAGGCCGGCATCAAGGCCCGCGAAATCGTCGTTTTGGGCGTGGTCAATGGCAACGTGGAAGCGAGCGATAAGATCGACATTCGCAAGGACGCGCGTCTGGTGGGCGACATTAAAACGGCCCGCATTGTGATCGAAGACGGCGCCTATTTCAAAGGCAGCATCGATATCACGCGCGCCAACAGCGCCGCCGAGCCGGCGCCGAAAGCCACGCCCGCGGCGGCCGGCGCGGCGAGTCAGCCGCGGCCCCAGCAGCAGCAGCAGCATTCGCAACCGGCCACCGCCCAGAACGCGGCGAAGTAGCGGCGTTTGGAAGTGGAGGGCGGGCGTTGATCAAATCTCGATGGAAGGGGGAAGCGCAGCCGCCCCCTCTCCCGCCGACGCGCGGCAAGCCGTCCTCGCACATTCGCAACAGCAGCGGCCTGGATCAATTCTTCTTCTCTCTCGAAGGCCGCGAGGGCCTTTCGATTCTCGATTTCGCCGGCGCCAGCCAGGCCAACATCAGTTTCATCACCAACCTGGGACACCGCATCTATTCCGACGACGTATTGAGCAGCATCGACGAGGTCTTCGGGGCCGACCCCGAGATGCAGTCCAATCCCGTGCGCGTCGATATGTTTCTCAAGCAGGTGCTGGATTTCCCGAAAGAGCATTTCGACGGCGTGCTGGCCTGGGATGTCCTGCAATTTCTTTCGCCCTCCGCCGCTCAGGCCGTGGCGGACCGCCTGCACCAGATTCTGCGGCCGCACTCTTATGTCCTGGCGTTCTTCAATGCCAATGAAAAGGCGCCGTCGGTGGCGTCCTACAACTATCGCATCAACGAATCGCGGACTTTGCTGCTTTCGGCGCGCGGCTCGCGCGACGCCTCTCAATTTTTTAATAATCGCGGCATTGAAAAATTATTTCAGAAATACGAGTCTGTTAAATTTTTCCTGACGCGCGATAATCTCCGCGAAGTAATCGTGAAGCGGTAGGATTCGCGAGCGCCGCCTCCGCGCGCGAAAAGCGATCTTCCACCATTGCGGGCGAAATCTGCTCCCTCTCCATAGCTCCGTTTCATCCCGGCCCAGTAAGCTTTACTTCGCCTCCGGGTGATACAAAATAGCAAAACATTTCCATGAGAGAAGCGCGCATCCGAACGCACTAGAGGTTTTCACCAAAAACTGATTCGCCGGGTTTCGCGCGTTGAACGCGAGACGCGTATCATTCGCCGCCGCGCGAAAAAATCCGATTCGGAGGAATATGCTTTCACTCAGATCCGCTCTCTCGAGCTGCGCCTTGTTGGCGCTCGCCGCCCTTCCCGCTTTCCCGGCCGTCATCGCGTATAACGACCTGACCTCGTTTCAGAACGCCACCAGCGCCCTGACGACGGTCACTTTCGACGGCACTCGCGCCCCACGCAGGGGTCGCAAATGTGACCTACAACACCGGAGCCGGATTGATGATCCCGGGCGGCCCATGAATTCGTCGGCGACTACCGCCTCCACCGACAACAATTGCCGTCAACAACCCGAATGCCAACACCTATGATGATTTCGGCTCCGGCTCGGTACTCTCGGACCGGTTTATTATTCGGGCAGCTTCACGCCCTATATCAACATCACGCTTCCCACCGCCACTACCGCCGTCGGGATTCGATCTGATGACTACCGGCGGCACGGGCATTAGCTTTAACGTCACTCTCAACAATATGGCCACCGTTTACAGCAGCTTGGCGACGGGCGCTCGCCCGACCCAAATTTTCCTTGGCTTCACTTCCGACGCGCCGATCAACAGTATTCAACTGAGCCTGCCCACGAGCGGCTCAGGAGCTCACTCCGGTCGTAGACAATTTCAGCTACGGCGCCGACGATCCGCCGCCACCGCAAACCCCCGAACTCTGCACCTTCCTGCTGATCGCTTCCGGCCTCATCGGCCTGCGCATTTTCCGGCGCCGGTTACGCGGCTTTGCCTGCCTTCCGGCCTGATAAAGTTCCCGGACCTGTCGGGCGGGGCAGCGCACCCGCCCTTTCTACGCGTAGATCCCACGCAGCCGGATCGCGCTCGCCACCCGATCGATCGCCAGCATGTAGGCCGCGATGCGGTTGTGTACATTGTGCCGCTCCGCATAGCTCACCACGTCCTTGAAACTGTTCACCATGATCTCTTCCAACCGCCCGTTCACCAACTGCTCGTTCCAGAAATAGCCCTGCCGGTCCTGCACCCACTCGAAATACGATACCGTCACGCCGCCCGCATTCGCCAGGATATCCGGCAGCACGAAAATCTTCTTCTCCGCCAGAATGGCATCCGCCTCCGACGTCGTCGGACCGTTGGCGCCCTCGCAGATGATCTTCGCCCGGATGCGGTCCGCGTTCGCCGTCGTGATCACGTTCTCCTTCGCCGCCGGCAGCAGCACTTCGCAATCCAACAGCAGAGCTTCGTGCGGATCGATCGGCTCCGACTCCGTATAGCCCGTGATCGACCCCGTCTCCGCCCGCCATCTCATCAGCGCTTCCGGATCTATGCCGTGCGGATTGTAAACCGCTCCGTCCCACTCGATCACGCAAACAATTTTGAATCCCGCGCGCGTCATCAGCTTCGCCGACATCCCGCCCACGTTGCCGAACCCCTGCACCACCACGCGCGCCCGCCCCGGGTCGATGCCCAACCGCCGCAGCGCCTGCATGGTCACGATCGTGCACCCGCGTCCGGTCGCCTCCGGCCGCCCGCGCGATCCGCCCAGTTCCAGCGGCTTGCCCGTCACCACCGCCGTCACCGTGTGCCGCTTGTGCATCGAGTAGGTATCCATGATCCAGGACATCGTCTGCGCGTTGGTGTTGATGTCCGGCGCCGGAACGTCCCGCTCGGGCCCGATAAAGTCGACAATCTCCGCCGTGTAGCGCCGCGTCAGCCGCTCCAGCTCCGCCATCGACAGCAGATCGGGATTGCAAATCACCCCGCCTTTCCCTCCGCCGAACGGAATATTTACCACCGCGCATTTCCACGTCATCCACGATGCCAGCGCCCGCACTTCATCGAGCGTCACGTCGGGCGCAAACCGGATTCCGCCTTTCGCCGGACCGCGCGCGAGCGAATGCTGCACGCGATATCCCGTGAACACCTCGATGCGCCCATCGTCCAACTGCACCGGAATATGCACCGTCACTTCCAGCGCCGGCATGCGCAAAACTTTTCGGAGGCCTTCATCGAGGCCCAGCCGCTCGGCCGCTTCGTCAAAGCGCGCCGCCGCGGAAAGCCAGGGGTTTATCTCAATTTCTTTCTCGACGAACGGGGTCGCTTCGACAACCATCTATGCTCCTCCAGCTACATTGTGGCATGTAGGGAAGCGCCCTCCCCGCGCGCCATGGCACGCCTCAGGAGCGCATTCAGTGTTATGGCAGCGAAAGACGAAAACGGTTCCGTCCGATAGGCGTCAGCTCCACTTCGGGAGGTTTCCGGAGTGGCCAGGGAACTAATCCATGTCGAGATAGCCAGTCCCCAAATACCTGGCCTCTGAATTCAGGACAGGTTTTCCAGAATGTTTGACGCAAAGGGAACGTGTCGAGCTCGCCGTCAATTTCGATCTCCACGTTTGACCAATCCTTGCGGAAGTACTGGGCCGCGTTTGAACGGCCAACACTTATCCCATAGGTTCCGCCCTTCCATCCCTTAGCCGTCATACCAGAGCGCCGTTCCTCAACTCAGAATCCGCTGGGCTGAATCCAGAAGCTCTCTTGCCACCGCGCGCCCCCGGCGGAATCGATTGCAGCTCCGAGTACGCCCCCGAATGCGCCAGATTGAACGCGTCCGTCACCGCCGTCATCGGCTCGAAGCAGATGAAATCTTTCCCCCCCGGCGCATACACCACCGCAACCTGAAACTTCGGCCCATAACGGATCGAGATCTTCTGCCGCGCGCCCCGCACCCAGAACTGGTCGTCGTGATCGACCGCCCCGAAAACGTCGTCAAGCTGGCGCCCGGCGAGCGGAACCGGATCGGGCAGGCTGTTTGGCTTCGTCTCTCCGGTTGGAATCAGCTTACTCGACAACTCGTAATGTTCCCGCGCGGGGATGTGAACGGTCCATTGGTCGCGCGGCGCATCGCCGATTCGATAATACGGATGAAAGCCGATGCACAGCGGCAGGGGATCGGCCGATAAATTCTCGATCGCGGTGCGCACTTCAAGTATGCCGCCCGCCAGCCGGTACGTCATGTCGATCGCGTGCGCGAAGGGAAACTGCGCCATCAGCGCCGGGTCTTTCCAGAACTCCAGACGGCTGGTGACCTCCGCGCCCTTCGCGTCGCTATGCAGATTCACCACCCGCCAGTCGTTCGAAAACGAGAGCAAACCATGAATCGGCTGCCCCAACCCATCGCGCCGGATATTCCCCAGATCCGTTTTCAGCAGGTACTGCTTGCCGTTCGCCCAATAGCCGTCATGATCGAGGCGGTTGGCCCACGGCGCCAGAAACGGAATGCCCGCCAGCCCCGGCTTCGCTTTAAAATCCGCCAGACTGCCATACGGCCAAAAGAGAACGTCGTTCCCGTTGACCTTGAACTCGTAGGCGACATTTCCCACCGCCGGCACGATCGATACTTCGGCATGATGCGCGGCATCGGCAAGCCGCACGACTTCAAAACCATCGACGCTAATTTTGCGGGCGGAATAACCGGACATGCTCACGAGCGGCGGCGCAAGAAGAAGAGCGGCCGCTACGGCTCGATGGACTCGCGCAGATCGAGGTCGGTGTATTTCTGACAGCACACGCACTTACCCGGACTGTAAGTGCGAATATAGCAGACGTCGCACCAATACGTGATCATCAGCCGTTTGCCGTCCTTATGAACGAACATGGCCTTGCTGGTGATGGGATCGATCGCGAAATGGTCCGGCGATTTGAAGTGCCCGATGGCCTCGAAATCCATGCCGGCGAGCCGTGCATCGTTCAAAACGAGCGTGGTCGCGTCGTCGCCTTCCAGGTAGATCAGCTTGTGATCCACGCTCTCGAGCGCGGGCTGATTCCCCGGCCCCTTCACCAGCTTGCCGCGAATCGATAAGCCCGGTACGCTCGTCGCCAGCCCAAGCGGGATAAGAGAAAACGCGGAGACCAGAAAAACCGCCGCTGAGATCGGTCGCAGCATGGCTCCTTTCTTATTATATCGCCGCCAACCGTCCGAATCGGCCAATCCCCCGAAAGGTAGATTCCGGGAGTCCTTCGTAAAACACGCTTCGGGCTCCAACAAGTTAGCTGGTTTCAGGCATGGCTTTCGGCTTAATCGAGCCTCGAAACCGAGCTGTTCGAGTCGCGCGAGCAAGCGGTTTGTTGCGCGCTCGCGCGTGGAGGCGGTCCGAGTAGTCCGCTCCTTGTTCGCGGTAACGCGAGCCGTCCCGGATCACAACCTGCGCGAGGGCGAGTCGCAGGCGAGCCGCGGAGGGTGTGCGAGTGGTGGGACACGGTGGGATGCCGAGCCCACTTTGAACACGACCCCGCCGTTCTCTTGTGGCGTTCCCCGAAGCGCCCCGCGTGTCATGGAGCATCTATTATCGGCGATGCCGCTCGGGAATGTGCTCGGCGGGTCTGGCTTTCAAACGAATGGTCGCTATTCCGCCGTCGCCCGCGCCGATCGTGATTCGATACAGGCCCGTAACCGGGTCATAGGAAGTTTTCACAACCGCGCCGTCGTTCACTCTTGCGATGGAGGGCCGCACTCGCGCATAGGCGAGCAGCGTTCTGGTCTGCTCGCCCGCAGCGAACTGAACGGTGGCTTCCATGCGACCGTCGTCGGAGAGGGAAGCAAGCCGTTTTTTGCCCCACGGCACGAACTGGCCGGTGTCGCCGATCAGCGCGATTCCCGACATCCCGATCGGCACGACAACGTAGTAGGCGCTCTCGGAGCTCATCTGAGCCGTAAAAGTTTCGCCGGGCTTCAAGGCTGCGCCTGTTTGAGCGAACGCATCGTAGATGAATACCGGGCCCGTCATGCCTAGATCCGCGGGCGTAAACTCGACAAGGTGGTCGGAGGTGCGCGCGTACGCGAATATGTATGCGGCCCGCAGATCGCCGAAATCCGTATGGGACCAGGCGAGCATTGGCTTACCGGAGGATTGCGCATCGGCGACGATGCTTTCGTCCATCGGGACCAGCGGCGCGTCGGGTTTGACGATCACGCCATCCGCGCGCACGGCTTGGAGCAGCATCGCCGCATCCGCCTGCCCGAGCGCGTCGCCGACGCCGACCGGACCGGCGGACAGGGTCGCGAGCAGCAGGTTGTCGCGCTCCGCGCTGAAGAAGACATCGGCCCAGGGGTAGAGGCCAAGCGCGGACGCCAATTGCGATCCATATACAAACTCGTCCCAACGATTGTTGTTGAAGCGGTCCTCGCTGACGCGCGCCGTGCGCACGTTCTGATAGGCCGTGCTCTGCAGTAGGTGGCGCGGCAGCGGCATACAGTACTGAATCGCGATGCTCCGATCCGACATTGCCGCGGCCATGTTCGACAGAAAAGCATCGCGGGCGTTCGCGGGCGCGTCAGCCTGCGCTCCCAGCCAGTCTTGCTCGAACGCGATTACACCCGCGTTCTGGAGATAGCTCGCTGTCTCGGTCCAATAGAGAGGATCGGTAATAACGTTTCCCGCCATGCTGTATTCGGAGCGATACGGGCTCGCCGCATCGATCCAGCGCGCATGTGTGATCAGTGGCAACGCCAAGTTTGTTTGGAAGGTTTCAAGCGACTGCGGAAACAAAGTCGCATCGGCCACGTACCGGTAAATGCCGTCCGCGTTGTCGGACCACTGCGCATTCGGACCCTTCGGATAGAACCAACTATCGAGCTGCACGTAGGCGATCGGAACGCCTTTCGCTTTAAACTCATCGCGTATTGCCAGGAGCGTTCCTGGATATCCAAGATTGCCGTCGAAATTGTAATAGTAGGTAGCTCCGGCATCCGTCCAATATCCGAGCCGTTCGAGCACCGCGTCCGCGTCATTCGGGATAGGCGGCTTGCCCTGCAGCATCGTCAACGCATGCCCCCAGCCAGCTATGGTTGCGCCGATACCGCGGCCGGCATAGAGCAGCATTACGTTCGAGCCGGCGGCAGCGCCATCGTCGGTCCCGATCTGGATCGATCCGTCCACGCCATGCGTTAGATGCGTCGTATCGAAGTGCGCCGCGGGAGAAACGACGAACGTGTTCCGCTGCCCGTCGAAGAATACCCAGGGGCCGTACGGCGGAAAAGTGTTGAACGTCTTCAGTGCGAAGACGCCGTTATAGCCGAGCTGATATGGAAGCGCGGGGTAAGACGCGATCTCGGGGATATTTGTGAGCAGAATCGCGGGCGCATTCGCGTGAACTCTGATAGAGGACGAGCTGTTTGCCGTCGTGGCGATCACTTCCGTGTATGGCCCCAGTCCATCGATGCCGCCGTTCTGCGTTACCGTCTGAATGCCGCCGGGTAACTGTCCCGTGAACGGCGCCTCGAAGCCATCGACGGTGACGCTGAAACTTCCGTTATCTTGTATGGTTGCGGTAACGGGTCCTTGTGTGACCGCGGCGAAAAGGAAAAAGAGCGGGAGGACCATGCTCACCCCCACCCGGCACTATACATCATGAGGCGTCCACGATGCTCCGGCGAACTGAGGGCGCAAACGAAAAACCTTTTCTCGTGCACGTCCAGAGCTGCGCAACGGCGGTATAGCCCCTTCATGGCAGTTCTCCTCTGCCGCGAGTGCCGGACGCAGCTGGAAAACGAGACATTCCTTCGCGTGCTCTCCGCCTTTGCGGCGGAGGCGACATTCTGTTGTGCCATGCACAACAAGTACATGCGTCCAGGCCAGATTCACAAACGGGCCGTAGGCGCCGACTGGATACCGGCGTTCTCAACGCCCGCGCGACTGAGCGGCATACTGCGCCCCTTGCAGCGTTTCATACGCCGCTGCGCTCCCAGGCATGGGCGAGTCACAACAATCTTATCCTTCCATTTCAATAACTTACGAGCAATCGCTTGGGCCCGCCATGCTATAGTTGAATTTGGGAAGGTTGATAGTACCCGCCCCAACCCTTAAAGTGAGGGAGGAACTTGGTTGGCCAACCAAAATTCACTACCGAAAAACCGGCCGGCGTGGCCCCCACAAACATGGGGAGTGCAATAAGAATCGCTGTGAACCGGTGGAGCTGCTCCTGGCGGTCATCATATGACCGGACCGCTGACAACGAAGCTTGGACATTCAGGAGAGAAGTCTGCGGGAATGGGCATTGAGCCTGTACCCCGTCTAGCGCTTCTGGAAGATACTGCCAGCCGAAGTTGGTAAGTCTTCATCCAATGCGGACCATCGGGCGCCTCGGCCGGTCTCGTACGTGGGATCGGCCGGGGGTCAAGCTGTTCTAAGTTTTTTCTACAGTGCGCGGGGCCGAAGTGTGCCCGCGCGCGCCAAAACACAGTGAGTCCGGCCCCGAGTGCGAGCGCACAATGGTTATACCCTAAAAAGGTGACCCGCATCGCTTTTTTCCTGGCCACCGCCGCTTCGCTCGCGCCCCTGCGCGCCCTCCCCACCACAGCCTCGGAGCTTGCCGGCCAGCTCGCCCACATCTCCCTCGACCCCGCCTCCTGCTACCGCGTCACCGAACTGAATTTCTCTAAAGAAGACGTCCGCATCTATCTCACCTCCGGCTACATTTCGTTCGCCAAGGAAATCCACGGCAAAACCATCGGGGCCGTTTTCACGACCGATATCGAGGCCGGCGACGCCGAGATCCTGCTTCTCCCGCCTTACCGCGGCGAGCGCCTCTCGCTCGCGAATTTCACCGGCTCTCCGAATCTCGACGAGCATTTCAAGGCCGCCGTCATGATCTTCACCGACTCCACCGGAGCGGATCTGGAATCCGCGCTCCAATCGCGCGCCGCTCCCAAAAACGCGGAGATCGGCGCGCTCTTCGCGGAGCGCTGGACGCCTGCGCTGCGCAATCTGGCTGAAAGCTTTCAGGTGCGCGTGGTGGGCGACCTGCTTTCGGGCGCCTCCAGCCCCGGAATGTTCTATATGGGCGCGGCGGGGTCGAAGCTGGGAAACTTCGATGTGCTGTACGACTCGCGCGGAAGCGATCAGATCGCGATCGGCCAGATGGCCTACCGCGACGGCCAGCCCTATTTCAACATGTGGACCAGTTTCCCCGGCAGGAAAAAACGCGCCGCCCCGCAAGCCGAAGCTCCCCCGCCGCTCGCGCTCGACAATTATCGCATCGACGCCGCCATCCGCGCCGACCTCTCTCTGGACGTCACAACGCAAGCCACCCTCACCGTCGAGCGAGCCAACGGTCCCGCGCTTCCGTTTTGGATTTCCAGCGCCATGCGCGTCAGCGCCGTCTCCATCGATGGACAGCCCGCCGAAGTATTTCAGCGCGAATCGCTGCGCTCCAATCTCATTCGTGGAGGCGGCAATGAAGAGTTCCTGGTCGTCTTGCCGGCTCCGTCTAGACCCCTCTAAACCGCATCAAATCGAATTCCATCATGAAGGCGACGTTATTTCCACTGCCGGCGAGCGCGTCTTTTTCGTCAGTTCCCGCGGCATCTGGTATCCGCGCGTGGGCTCCGCCTTCGCGCGCTTCGACTTGACGTTCCACTATCCGCGCGACCTCGTGCTGGTCTCAACCGGCGATCTCGTTTCCACCCGTACGGAAGGCGAATGGCGCATTTCCTCATTTCACGCGCCCTCCCCGATCCGATTCGCGGGCTTTAACCTCGGCGCCTATAATTGCG
Source organism: Bryobacterales bacterium (assembly GCA_963795935.1). Classification (GTDB taxonomy): domain Bacteria; phylum Acidobacteriota; class Terriglobia; order Bryobacterales; family Bryobacteraceae; genus JAICMB01. The sequence continues at coordinate 601,493 of CAWCJO010000003.1, forward strand.
TTTCCCGCGCGCGCGGCGTCTTGAAAGTGGACGTTTGCGCCAACCGCGAAATGGAAGCCGCGCTGCGGCGGCCGGCTGTTCCCGACGATCGCATCGCTCTCGCCCCCGCCCAAACCATCGGACGGGTCCGTCGGCCGCTCCTCAATCCCCCTCCGCTCGCTCCTCCGCCGAATCCGGCGGCGCGGCTCGATAAGCTCGCCGACGATGTCGCGGGAGCGCTCGAATTCATGTCCGCCCAGTTCGGGCCGCCTCCCATCCGCCATGTCACCGTGTCTCCCATTCCCGGCAGCTTCGGCCAGGGTTTTCCGGGATTGATTTACCTTTCCACGCTTTCCTATCTGGACGTATCCCAACGTCCCGCCGCCGCTCGCAACACCTACAAGGACCTCCTCTTCTCCGACGTGCTCGTGGCGCACGAGGCGGCGCACCAATGGTGGGGCAACCTGGTGACCGCCGCCGGATATCAGGATGAATGGCTCATGGAATCGCTCGCCGACTATTCGGCCCTTATGTATCTGGAGAAGAAAAGCGGCCCCCGCGCGCTCGATACCGTGCTCGACCGCTATCGCAACGATCTGCTCAAAAAGACCGATAGCGGGCGAACGGTCGAATCCGCCGGACCCATCGTCTGGGGCATCCGTCTCTTGTCGTCCCAAGCGCCCCAATCCTGGCGCGCCATTACATACGAAAAGGGCGCCTGGATTCTGCACATGTTGCGCCGCCGTCTGGGTGACGAGCGGTTCACCGCCATGCTGCGCGAGATCTGCGCCAAGTACCGCTTCCGCCCCCTCGCCACCGAGGAGTTCCGTCAAATCGCGCAGCGCTTCAGCCCCCCTAAATCCCCCGATCCCGAGCTGCGCGCCTTCTTCGATAACTGGATCTACGGTACCGGTATACCCGCGGTGAAGATGACGCAGTCGATCCGCGCGGGCAAAATTACGGGCACTCTGACCGCAACCGGCGCGGGCGACGATTTCACCGGCCTCGTCCCCGTGGAGCTGCCAGCAAGGACGCAGGAAAGCGGTGTACTGGTTGCAAGCCTCGAGCGATGGCTCCTCGTTTTCGATTCCGTTGCATCCGCCCGTTGCCGGAGCGAGGGTCTCGCTTTCGGCCAACGACACCCTAATAAAGAAATGAGCACTCTATTTTTATCCGGACGCAACGCCGTAGTGACCGGCGGAACGCGCGGTATCGGACTCGCGATCGCGCGCGCGTTGGCCGAGGCCGGAGCCGCGGTCGCCATATGCGGTCGCACCGCGGCGGCGGTCGAGAAGACCGCGCGCGAGCTTGCCGCGCAAACCGCCGCCAAAGTCGTCGGCGCCCCTGCCGATGTGTCCGACAGCGGCCAGGTTTCAAATTTCTTCCAATTCGTCGATGCAACGCTGGGCGGCCTCGACATCCTTATCAACAACGCCGGTGTGGGTGTGTTTCGCAGCGCCGCCGACTTATCGCTGGAGGATTGGCATCGCACCTTGGATACAAATCTCTCTGGTGTTTTTTACTGCTGCCATGAAGCTTTGCCACGCATGAAGCGGCGCGGCGGCGGTTATGTGATCAACATCGGCAGCCTGGCCGGGAAGAACGCCATCCCCGGCGGCGCCGCCTACAACGCCTCCAAGTTCGGCCTGAACGGCTTCAGCGAAGCGATGATGCTCGACCACCGTTACGATGACATTCGCGTCAGCACCATCATGCCTGGAAGTGTCGCTACGGATTTCGATTCGGGCGCCACCAAAGCAGAGTGGAAGATCGCTCCCGAGGACATCGCCGCAATCGTAATTACCCTCCTCGGCATGCCCGCGCGCACGCTCGTCAGCCGCGTCGAGGTAAGGCCCGCTAAACCAAAGAAGTAACTGCCGGTAACGACTCCTCCCAGGTTTGGCAAATAACCTGCTGATATCTAGATCAGAGAGAGCGGAAGTCGGTCGATAAGACAAAAGAGGTAGCGAATATGTTGCGGGTGAACGTTCCTTTAGATCCGTCGAAAACAGGTCGTGAAGCCGAAAGCCTGGAAGGCAATCTGCGCAAGCTGATTGTGGGGCAGGACGAGGCCATCCAGCAGATCGTCAACATTTATCAGATGTACCTGACGGGCATGACGGCCCCCGGTCGGCCCGTCGGCAATTTCTTGTTCCTCGGTCCTACCGGTTCGGGGAAGACCCGGATCGTGGAAGCCACGGCCGAGGCGCTGGTGAAGAATCCGCGCGCCGTCATCAAGATCGATTGTGCGGAATTTCAGCACAGCCATGAAATTGCCAAACTGATCGGATCGCCTCCCGGCTACCTGGGGCACCGCGAAACACACCCGCTGCTGAGTCAGGAAGTGCTGAACCAGTACCATACCGACACGATGAAGCTCAGCTTCGTCCTCTTCGACGAGATCGAAAAAGCAAGCGACGCGCTGTGGAATCTGCTGCTCGGCATTCTGGACAAAGCTACGCTCACGCTCGGCGACAACCGCAAGGTGGACTTCTCGCGCGCCCTGATCTTCATGACCAGCAACCTGGGCGCGGTCGAAATGAGTTCGCTTCTCAGTCCCAAATTGGGATTCAATGCCTGCGAAGGGGTCCGCAAATCCCTGGCCGGCGAATCGGACGAAAAGCTCGACGGAAAAATCAAACGCAGCGGCGTCGAGGCCGCGCGCAAGAAGTTTACGCCCGAGTTTATCAATCGGCTCGACAAGATCGTCACCTTCAGGCCGCTCGGCTCCGAAGAACTGCGCCGCATTCTCGACATCGAGTTGAATATGGTGCAGCAGCGCATCTTCAATACCGCCACCGAGAAGTCCTTTGTGTTCAAAGCAACAGACGCGGCCAAGCGCTACCTGCTGCGCGAAGGCACCGATATGAAATACGGCGCCCGGCATCTCAAACGCGCCATCGAGCGCCTGCTGGTGCAGCCCATGTCCAACCTGATTGCGACCGATCAGGTGCGCGGCGGCGATTGGATTAAGGTCGATTTCGATGAAACCCGCTGCTGCATGACCTTTATAAAGGAGGCGGAGGGCCTGCCCGTCCATGCCATGGCGGACCTTATCGACCACTCCATCGCCATCCCGGCATTGGCCTTATCGAGCGGCGCCCTTTTTGAAAGCGTGAAGACCCAAAGCGCGCGTTCTTCCCGCCGCACCTGACGCCGGAGCCTCCCGTGCTTGCGGCCACCGCCGCAAGCACGACTCTCGTCGACGATTTAACCAAGCCGGGAGCGTGAGGAAGCGGTCCGCGCCGGTCACAACCTTTTTCGAATTTCCATCCGTTCGTTAAGCCGCACATAACAAACTTCTTCGGAATCAGCCCACCCCCGGTCCCCTCGTTTCCATCCTTCCCCTTCCTAAACTGAAACTGTCAGACGCGTCCCGCTCCGTGAGCGCACGGTGGCATGCATGGCGGTCTTGGCTTTCCAGTTAGGAGGGAAATACATGTTACGTCTCCAAGCGCGTTTCGCGCTCGCATTCGCCGCCGTTTGCCTCGTTGCGGGCCTTCTCGCAGCACCGGCGCTCACCACCATTCAGGATGTGATTTACAAGGCCGATGGAACCAAGTTCAACGGCGTCTTGCAGATTACGTGGACAAGTTTTACGGCCGCCGATACCAGCGATATCGCGACCCAAAGCGTCACCGTCGCCGTGACGAATGGCTATCTGCGGGTACAACTGGCCCCCACAACGAACGCCAGCCCAGCGGCCGTCTACAACGTGACCTATAACGGCGATGGCGATGTCCAGTTCACCGAAACGTGGGTGGTGCCGCCGAGCACGTCTCCTCTGCGCGTTGCCGACGTGCGTTCAACCAGCAGCACCGGCGCGGCGGCGGCGCTGACTCAAATACAAATTACCGACGTGTCGGGTTTACAAACGGAGTTGAACATCCGCCCCACCATCGGAACGGGTTTCGCGCCTGCCCGTAGCGCGATTATCGATGGCAGCGGCGGCATTGCGGCCGCCAGCGGAAATCTTTCCGATTGCGTCCACGTGGATGGCAGCTCCGGCCCGTGCGGGTCGGGAACGGTCGTTTCCGGCTCCTCCGGCTTTTCCGATGCGGAGACTCCCACGGGGGTCGTCGACGGTTCCAACGCCACGTTCCAGCTTGCCAACGCGCCCGCCCCGGCCGCGAGCCTCGCACTGTTCCGTAACGGGCTGGCGCTCCAGACCGGCTTCGATTTTACGCTTTCGGGCTCCGCCATTGCGTTCGAGCCCACTAGCGTCCCGCAGCCCGGCGACGTTCTGCAGGCTTTTTACCGCATTGCCTCCAGCACGCAGCAGAGCGTCGCGCGCGCCATCGTCGGCGACTCCTTCCTGCACGCTCTATAGCCTCGGCAACAGCGGCACAAACTGGATCACGACGGTCAACGGCACGACGGCGACTCTTGGACCCGTCATTCAATCCTCCAATGTTCAGGATGTCCCGTTATTCACGCTCCCGGCGCGCGGAACCCTTACCGGCGTACGCGAAAAGACTACCGTTGCGTGGAGCGGGGCCAACATCACGATGTTTACTCTTTCGGTCGGCGATAGCGCCGGGGGCGCATCGTTCTATACCCCGCCAAGCTATGATCTGACAGCGGCGGCGGCCAACACCAATTTCCGCAACACGGCGTTATTCAAGAGCGCGACCGATGCCGGTTCCACCGTTACGGCGCATCTGACCTCGAATGTGACGCTCGGCGCTATCGCGATCACGGGCGCGGTGGACATCGACGTATGCTGGGTTACGCTGCCTTAAACCGGTAAAAGAAACCAGGGCCGCGCCGATAAGCCAAAGGTGGGCAAGAGACTAGGACTCATTTTATTGGCGTTTGCCGTGAATGCGCCGGCGCAGACCCTCACGGCATCGGCGACGCCCAATACCGTGACGTTCACGTATCAAATTGGGGCCGCCACGTTGCCGGTCGTTCAGAAGGTCTCCCTGCGCGCCAGCACGGGTACGCCGACCTACCTCGTGCTCCCGGGCGCCGCGGCGTGGGTGACGGCGACTTCGACGTCAACCCTGACGCCCCCAGTGACTCCCGACACTCTGTTAATTCGCGTGAACCCGACCGGTCTGCCGGTCGGGACATACGCGACTACGATAAGTCTCGCCGTAACGGGTGTTGCCTCGGACGTTGCGATCACGGTCAACTTGGCCGTCACGCCGCCCCCGCCGGTGCTGACATTGAGCTCCATCAGCCTGACCTTCGTCTCGCCACCCAATCCGCCGTCAACCCAAGCGATCTCGCTCAGCACCACTGGGGCGCCGGTTTCCTTCACCGCGACAGTCTCGGGCGCGCCGTGGCTGACTATTTCTCCGTCCACCGGGGTCGTGCTGTCTCCCGGTGAAGCAGTCCAACTCACGGTCACCGTGGATGCCTCGGCCCTCGCGCCGCAGGCAAAGGCCTACACCGGCAAAATCGCCATAACGTCCAGCGCCGCAAACAAAACCCAGAACATCACGGTCAACCTCACCGTCAACAGTTCCCCCCCAACCATTACGAGCCTCTGGCCCAGCACCATTCAAACCAACACCGGCGCCGCCACGATCACCATTCGCGGATCGAATTTCTATGCCGCCACCACGGTCGCCGCCGGCACGACCCCTTTGACATTCATTCTTCTGAGCCCCACCGCAATTCAGGCTGTCGTCCCCGCAACTTTGTTGACGGCCGCTGGCTCCCTCAACATCACGGCCACAAACCCCGCCCCCGGGGGCGCTTCCATGCCCTCCGCCTTAACGGTCTCCAGCGCTCCCGTCGTGCAGGCCGTCTTGAACGCTGCCAGCTACGTCGGAAGCTCCGTCAGCCCGGGCGAGCTCGTGTCCTTATTCGGCCTCGGCATCGGACCCTCCGCGCCGGTTTTCATGTCCACCGCAGCCAGGCCGGGGTTCGTCGATACAAACATCGGGGGCCTCACCGTCACCTTCGACGGCGTCGCCGCCCCGCTGCTCTACGCCGACCCTAACCAGATCACCGTGCAGGTACCCTATGAAGCCACGCTCGGCACCGCTAAAGCCGTTGTGGTCACCAACGGCACAGCCAGCCCCTCCACCACGACGGTAACCATCGCCGCCACCGCGCCGGCATTTTCAGCTCCGACTCCTCCGGCATCGGTCAAGCCGCCGTCGTCGTCTATAGCGCCTCCACCGGACAGACCGCGCTGAACTCCGGCAGTAATCCGCGCACGCCGGCGACACCGTGTCGCTCTATCTCACTGGCGAAGGCGATTATCTGACCGCCCCGGTTGCTCACACCGGCTACCTCGTTCCCGCAAGCCTCAGCCCGCTTCCTCAGCTTGCGACGCTGCCCGTGGTAACCATCGGAGGGACAGCCGCGACCGTAACCTACGCGGGCCCGATTCCCGGGTCCATCGTCGGCCTGCTCCAGATCAACGCCCTCCTCCCCACGGGCGTCGCCACCGGCGCCGCCGTGCCGGTTGCCGTAACCATCGGAGGCAACAGCGCGCAGACCGGCGTCACGCTGGTCGTGAAGTAAACCGCGCGTAAAATCGCTAAACTGTTAGGCGATGTCCCGTCGCCTCTCGATCGCGCTCTGTTTCATTTTGGCCGCGGGCACCCAAAGTCTTCCGGTGCCCCGCCCGGCGGCCCCGTTAACCATCGACTTCCCCGACGGCCGCAAACAACCCCTCAGCGCGTATCGCGGCAAAGTTGTGGCGCTGTGCTTCATTCATACCACCTGCCCCCATTGCCAGGAGCTGTCGGGCGAAATGGGCCGGCTTTATGCCCAATACGGCGCGCAAGGATTTCAACCGCTCCTGATCGCTTGGAACGATGGCGCCAAAGTACTCCTTCCGGACTTCGTGAAAACCTATCACGTCACCTTCCCGGCCGGATATAGCGACCGCCAAAAGGTCCTGGCCTATCTCGGGATTTCGGTGATGGACACGCGCCTCGTCGTCCCGCAAATGCTCTGGATCGACCGCAAAGGAGTGGTGCGCGCCCAAACCCCGTCGGTTGGCGACGAAAATATGTTGACCGACGCCTACTTCCGAAAAACGATCGCGAATCTCCTGGCCGAGCCCGCCGCCACCCCCACTTCCACCAGGCGGATCCCGAAAGCCGCCACCCCCGCCAAGCAATAGCATCGAGCGCCCCGCCCCACAATCCCGCGGCTGCCCTCTACTTCGCCAGCGTGATCTGGCGAGCGTCGAGATAGGATGCGATGGCCATCGCGCTGCCCTCCGAATCCGCCAACGCCACATAACCGTCGGGCCGCACCAGATAGACGGCATTGCGCCGCAGTCCGGCTCGACCCATCTCGGGACGCCACGGAAAAACGTGCAGCGGCAATTTTCGTCCCTTACACGCCTCCTCGATCTCGCGCGCCGCGCCGCCGTAGACATGCGCCTGCCAGTCCAGCGAAGTCAACGGCGCAAAGTTATCCTCACCGCCGTTTAAGTCCGCCTTAACCCACGGCAGACGGTCGCCGCCGTGAACCGCCCCCGCGCGCCCTTCGCTCAAGCTGCTCCCGCGGTAGTTCACCGCCGTCTGTGAAACGGTTCGAAACAGGAATCGCCGCACCGCGGCGAGCTTGAAAAGAGGCGCGATCACGAACGGCACGACGTCGAGCCGCACCCGCCGCGCAATCGCCCCGCTGCTCGTCACGCCCGTGAAGACCCGATCGGTCGTCGCCACCAGGCGGCGCGCAAAGGCAATCCGTTCCGGCTCATAGCTGTCGAGAACCGACGCGTTCGCGCGTCCCCGCAGCACGGCGGCGAGCTTCCAGGCGAGGTTCGCCGCGTCGCCGATCCCGGTATTCATCCCCTGTCCGCCCACCGGACTATGGATGTGCGCGGCGTCGCCTAGCAAGAACGCACGACCGTCGCGGAAACGGTCGGCGACTCGATGGTGCACCCGGTAGGTCGAGAACCAGTTCACGCGCTCCACATCGATGCGCATCCACGCGATCACGCGCCTGCTCACGTCCTCCCACGACAGCTTCTCGCGCCGCTCTCCGGTTTCCTCGCGCACCGTGCCGACCAGCCGCGCGCGCCCCTCGCTCTTGAGCGGAAAGACGGCGAGAAAATCGGTCGTGTCCAGCGCGACATGCAACTCGCCGTTCATCGCCGCTCCGCCCGCTTCCACGTCGGCGACATAAAAGAGGTGTTCGTACGTGCCGCCCGAGAAGCCGATCTTGAGCGCCTCTCGCACGGTGGAATGCGCGCCGTCGCACCCCGCAATGAAGGCCGCTTCGCACTCTTCCGTGGAACCATCCGGCTGTTTCAGGCGCGCCCGCGCGCAGCCGTTCGAATCCTCATACCCCAGCAGCTCCGTACGGCGCTCCACTTCGACGCCGAGCGCGGCCAGGCGATCGATCAACAGACGCTCATGCTCGTTTTGCGGAAAGATCAGCGCGTAGGGAAACGGGCTGAGGCCCGCGCCGATTTCGCCGAAGACAGCGTGCGCCGCACGCTTACCCGCGACCCACAGATTGACGGCGATCGCCCTCCGTCCACGCTCCACCACCGCGCCCGCCAGTCCGAGCTGGTTGTACATCTCCAGCGTGCGCGTCTGCACGGCCACCGCGCGCGACGTCGTCTCCGGCTCCGCCGTCTTGTCGACGATTCTCACGCGCACGCCCAGCCGCGTCAGCCATAAAGCCAGCGCCAAACCCGTCGGCCCCGCGCCGGCGATGAGGACCTCGGTGTCGCCAATCACCCTGCCAGCTTATCCCAGCTCGCACCTAAAGAAAGGAGCGCAATCCGTCGAACAACGGATTTGACACCGTTCCGCCTACTCGCGTGCGCCCTAACAGCAGCCGCGCGCAGCGCCTTCCACCCTCGCACGAAGCGGGGCACGCTCCGCCCACTCGCGCGCGCCATAACAGTGGCCGCCGCATTGTGCCTTGCCGCATCGACCGGCATCGAAGCCTCCTCCCGCCTCATGGCGCCCCCCGCGGCGGCGGACGGATCTCACGGCCTGCTCCAGACAGCCCGGGGTCCGCAATACCCGCTCGGCGGCTCGGATCAACGCAGCCCGATACGCGCGCACACGGCACTATCGATCCCGGAACCGGCATTTTGGACCACGGCCTCGGCCCTCCTTGCGCTCCTTCTCTTATTGCCCTTTCGTGAGCGCTCCATTCGAAGCCAACGCCGCTTATTGCGCCGCTTGTCGGCCGCGGGCGAGGACGTAGCGGCTTGCGGATCGCCGCTCGAAGTGGTTCGCAAATTGATGGCCTCCCTCGGCGCGCCACTCGGCGTCTCCGGCCTGGGCATCTTCGTTTACAACCGCCAAAGTCAGCTTCTCGACAGCTTCCACGGCGAAGGATCGGCGCGCGAATACGCCGGCCTGGAACCGTTGGCAACCGCAATCGCCGGGGCGGCTTCCACTGCATTACGAAACCGCGTCCCGCTGAGCGTGCCCGACTGGCGCCGCGGCCCCTTCTTCCGCGCGGGCGATTCCAGCGGCCCGCGATCCGCGCTGTTTCTTCCGATGTTCTCGCAATCGGAACTTGCCGGCATACTTGAAATCGAATGCCGCGAGCGGGCGCGAACGTTCTCCCCGGAAGAACAGGCGGCCTTGCAGCACGTGGCAAACCAGGCCGCCGCGGCTTTACGGTCTCAGGAACAGCAATCGCTGCGCGAGCAACTCTTCCAGACCGGGAAACTCGCCGCCGCCGGACAGCTTATGGCCGGAATTGCCGACGAGATCCGGCCGCCCTTGGACGCTCTCCTGCGTCTCGGCGACAGTCTACGCGGAAAATGCGGCGCCGCGGAGCCGGGCGTCTCGGCGATGGTTCTCGAAGCGCGCCGCGCCGCCGGTATTGTCCAACAGCTCCGGGCGTTTTCAACTCCCGAGCGGAGGGAGCCTGAAGCCGTCGATCTGAACGAGACGATCTCGGAGACTGTGCGTCTCCATCGCGCCGCGCCCCGCGCCGGGAACATCCCGCTGCGGCTGCATCTTTCCAAACAACGGCCCTTGGCGCTGGGCTCGCGCGAACAGCTTTCGCAGGTGCTCTTGAACCTCATTATTTACGCCGAGCAGTCCCTGCCCGAATCCCGCGCCGCCGCCGAAATCGGAATCGCGTCCGGTCTGCTCGCGCGCCGCGCCACCATCGAGATATCCTGGCCCGCAAAAGCGGTCGAAGCCGATCCGTACCGCGCCGCGGCGGATTCGATTGAAACGACCGCGCTCAGCCTGGAACTTTGCCGCGGAATCGTGCACAGCCACGGAGGAGAACTGCGCGTTTCCCAGCCCGGCTCCCAGCAGCGCCTGGAACTGGATTTGCCCGCCCTCGATTCCCCCGCGTTGGACTCGATACAGGCGCGCGCCAAACAACCCCGCGAGGCGCTTGGCGCGCCCGGCGAGCGCGTCGTGGGGCGGCAGCTTACCGTCCTGGTGGTTGAACCCGAAGCGGGCAGCCAACGTCACGTCGTGTCCGTTCTTACCAGCTTGGGCCACCGCGTCGTGCCGGTAGCCGGCGCCGGCGAGGGCGCCGATCTCGCCGGACGCCTGCACTTCGATCTGGCCGTGTGCGCCTGCCGCCTGCCGGGTCCAAGCTTGACGGATTTTCTCGACCGCGTTCGCAACGAAGTGGACGGCGTCATCCTGCTCGCCGACGCCTACGATCCTAAATTCGCGCGCGCCTTCCAGGGCGCCAACATCACGCTGCTGACAAAACCCGCCGATCCCGCCGCGATCCAGCGCGTCTGCCAATCTCTCGAAGCCGTCAAAAGCCCCGCCTTGGCGCGCTGTTAATCCTGCCGCGGCGCTTCCTCCTCCAGGCGTTTTCGCAATCCCGATAGATAAGCGTCGATCGTCGCCGTGTGTCCCATAATAAAGCGCGACACGAAACGGAAAATCGGGTTGTAGACTTCCCCGCGCTCGGTAATCTGAACGGCGGCGCCGCCCGATTCCGGCCGTATCTCGTAAATCCAATTTCCCCCAAACGGCAGATTGCGATCGGCAATGCGCGTCACCAGCCGCCGCGGCGGCTCCGCTTCCACCGTTTCGAACGTGATCGCGCCGCCATGCCGGTCCACCTCTCTCCAGCGCCGGCGCCCCTCCTGGTCCGGGAGCCGCTCGCTCTTCTTCAACTCCGGCCGCCACGACTGATCCCCGGCCACCAAAGCCCAAATTCGCTCCGGAGCCTGTTTCAAATGGACCGTTCGCGTAGCCACATGCGCCTTCGGCAGCAGCATGCCCGTAACCACCACTGCCGCCGCCAGGCAAATCACGACAATGACGCCGGTCAAAACATATCTCATGGACGCACACGCCAGTATACGGCAATTTAACAAACATCCCCGTACGATGGAAGATATGGCCGCCTTCGCCTACCGCTCCTGGGTTGAGATTTCGCTCCTCCGGATCGCCGAAAATTTCGAAGCGGTACGCGCCGTCGTGGGCCCCGACGTAGAGGTCATGCCCGTCGTAAAGGCCGACGCCTATCGCCACGGCGCGGTCGAAGTCTCCCGTACGCTGACGGCCGCCGGCGCGCGCTGGCTGGCGGTCAGCAACGTCGAGGAAGGGGCCGTCTTACGCGACGCCGGCATTACGGCGCGCGTCCTCGTCATGGCCGACTTCCTGCCCGCCGAGCGCCGCGCCCTGTGCGATTACGATTTGACGCCCGTCATTCACAATCTCGACGACATCCCGGCATGGGACGAATTGGCCGCCGCGCGCGGCCACGCGGCGCCTTATCACCTCAAAATCGACAGCGGAATGGGCCGCCTGGGGACGCGCGAATCCGCTGCCCGCATCGCCTCGACGGTACTCGCCGCCCCGCACGCCCGCATCGAGGGCTTGATGACGCACTTCGCCTCCGCCGCCGATTACAGCAGCACCCAAACGGAGGATCAGCTCCGCTACTTCGAGAACATTTGCGCGGAGTTGGCGGACTTCGGCGTCGCCCCCCAATACCTGCATCTTTCGAGCACCATCCCCGTCGCCTACGGCCGCCGCCGCGCTTGGCAAAAGATGGTCCGCCCCGGCCACGCCATCTACGGTTATGTTTCGCCCCCCTCGCGCGGCGCCGCGCCCGAAAACCTCCTGCGCGTGAAACCTGCCTTGAGCTGGAAAACAACCGTTCTCGCCGTCAAAGACCTTCCCGAAGGCGCCCTGGTCGGCTACGGCGGCATGTTCCGCGCGCCGCGCCCCATCAGAATCGCCGTGCTCGCCGCCGGATACGCCGACGGAATCCCCCACCGCCTCTCCAATCGCGGCCGCGTCATCGCCGCCGGTAAGCTCGCCCCAATTATCGGCGCCGTCTCCATGGATCTCACCACCATCGACGCCACCCACAGCCCCCATCTGATGGTCGGCGATCCGGTCATCCTCCTCGGCTCGGAAAACGGCGTCACCATCGACGCCCAGCAGATCGCCCGCACCGCCGGAGCCATCTCCTACAGCGTCCTGTGCGGCATCCATGCCCGCGTGAAACGGATCTATATATAGAACCGACCCGTTCCCGCCGAAATAACGAGTGTGCCGGTAAACTATTACGATCTGCTGCAGGTCCACCCGCGCGCCGAAGTGGAAACCATTCACCGCGTTTACCGCCTCTTCGCCGCCCGCTATCACCCCGATAACAAGCACTCCGGCGACGCCGACCGTTTCCGCCAGATCCACGAAGCGTATCAGGCGCTCAGCGACCCCGCCGCCCGCGCCGCCTACGACAAACAGCTCGAAGAGAACCAGCCCGCCGCCCTGCCTATTTTCCAGAGCAAGGAATTCACCGACGGCATCGACGCCGAGCCGAAAATCCGCGTTGGCGTGTTGTGCCTGCTCTACGCCAAGCGCCGCGCCAACCCCAGCCTGGCCGCCTTATCCATGCTCGATCTCGAAAGTCTCATGTCCTTCCCGCGCGAGCATCTGGAATTCGCCATGTGGTACCTGAAAGGCCGCCGCTTCATCACGCAAGACGATCGCAGCAGCTTCGTCATCACCCCCGAAGGCGTCGAGCATCTGGAATCGCAGCTACCCAACAACGACATCCTCTATAAAATCTTCCGCGCCTCCGAATCCGGCGTGATGGTATTTCCAAAAGGTCTGCTGGCCACCAAGCACCGCTAGGTTTTTCGGCTGCGGCGCAATTTTTGATCGGCTGGGCGGTTGAAGCTACTTTGAAAACGACGAATCGCCTGGCGCCGCAAGCCCACAATATGGAAACACGTCAGCCCAATCCGGCAAGAGACTGGCAACTCCAAGGGCTTCTTACATCGCTCGCATTTGTATACGTAATTCTTGTCGAGCACGACGATTGATACGCACCCCGGCGTCTTGCAACATTCGCAATCTTGATCCGGGATCTCCTGTTCGGAGACGTAGTCGGATTTTCCGCAGGTTAGGCAGCCTTGGGAAACAAAACCGCCTTCCTTGCTTCGAACAAGAAGCGCCCTGGAGCCGCAGCATCTAGAGGGGCGAAGACTGAGAATTAGACGAGGGGCTTTCACGGCTCAAGAAGCCTCATTACTCAGCTCGGTACGATCCACGTAGTGGTTTGCGGGCCGTCGTTTTCATGAGGCTTTTTGGGATTATACATGAGCCGACCGGCCAGCGGAAGTTTGCAGTAGCGACTACCGCCCGCCGAGGGTCCGGCTGGAGCGGCGGTTCTCGAAAACTGCCGTCATTGGAAGATCCGCGCCTCCTCCTGTTACGATGCCTCTTGTGTTCTCTCCACGCGTCTTGATCTCCGGCTCTTGCGGCGTCATCGGGTCCCAGGTGGCCCTCTTTTTCGCCCGCCAGGGCTTCCAGGTCATCGGCCTCGACAATAATCAGCGCGCCGTTTTCTTCGGACCCGAAGGCGACACCGCGTGGGTGCTCGACCTCCTGCGCCGCGAAATCCCGACGTACCGCCACGAGGCCCTCGACATTCGCGACCGCGCCGCCCTGCTCGCGCTCGTCAAAGAAGTCCGCCCCAATTTGATCGTCCATGCCGCCGCCCAGCCCTCGCACGACCGCGCCGCCGCGATACCCTTTCTCGACTTCGAGGTCAACGCCCTCGGAACCCTTCACATGCTCGAAGCCGCGCGGCAGTTTTGCCCCGAATCGCCCTTCATCCACATGTCGACCAATAAGGTCTACGGCGACGGTCCCAACATGATCCGCCTCAAAGAAATGCCCACGCGCTGGGATTACGACGATCCCGCTCACACGCACGGCATCGCCGAAAATTTCTCCATCGACCAGTCCAAGCACTCCCTGTTCGGCGCTTCGAAAGTGGCGAGCGACGTCATGACGCAGGAGTACGGCCGCTACTTCAACCTGCCTACATGCTGCCTGCGCGGAGGCTGCTTGACGGGGCCGAACCATTCCGGCGTGGAGCTGCACGGCTTCCTCAGCTACCTGATGAAGTGCAACGTCGAAGGCCGCGAATACAAAGTGTTCGGCTACAAGGGCAAACAGGTCCGCGACAACCTGCACTCGGAGGACGCGGCGCGCTTCATGTACGAATTTTGGAAGCGCCCGCGAGTCGCCGAAGTCTACAACCTGGGAGGCGGCAAAGAGAACGCCTGCTCCATTCTGGAAGCCTTTCAAATGGCCCAAGATGTCACCGGCCAGCCGATGAAGTGGCGTTACGTGGACGAAAACCGCAGCGGCGATCACATCTGCTACTACAGCGATCTCCGAAAAATGAAAGCGCATTACCCGCACTGGAGCGTCGACAAAAATTTGGCCGATATTTTCGAGGAGGTCGGCAAGAGCTGGATGGAGCGCCTGACGCAAAGCGCGGCGCGATGAAGATCCTGATCGCGGGCGTGTGCGGCTTCGTGGGAAGCTCGCTCGCCGCGGCGCTGCTGGAGCGCGGCGATGGCTTATCCATCGCCGGCATCGATAATCTCATGCGCGCCGGATCGGAAACCAACCGGCTGCGTTTGCGAAAACTCGGCGTCGCGGTGATTCACGGCGATCTTCGTTGCCCCAGCGATTGCGAGTCGCTCCCCGCGGCCGATTGGGTGATCGATGCGGCCGCGCAACCCAGCGTGCTCGCCGGCGTAGAAGGCGGCGAGTGCGGTAGCCGGCAGCTTCTCGAGCACAACCTTGCCGCTATCGTAAACGTTCTCGAATACTGCAAAACGCACCGCGCCGGACTGATTTTGTTGAGCAGCAGCCGCGTCTATTCCATTCCGGCCTTGACGGCGCTGCCGCTGCGCGACACGGGCGAGTCATTCGCATTGGACGACACCCGGCCGCTGCCGCGCGGAGCCTCGGCCAACGGCATCGCCGTGGAATTCTCGACGGCCCCTCCGGTCTCACTTTACGGGAGCACGAAACTCGCCGCCGAAACCATAGCTCTGGAATACGGCGAGGCCTTTCAATTCCCCGTCTGGGTCAATCGCTGCGGCGTGCTCGCCGGAGCCGGTCAATTCGGAACCCCGCGGCAAGGCATCTTCTCGTACTGGATCAACGCCCACCTACGCCGCCGCCCGCTTCGATACATTGGATTCGATGGAGCGGGCAAGCAGTCGAGAGACGCGTTGCATCCGCGCGACCTCGCCGTTCTCGCGCATTCGCAAATGCGCGGGGCAAGACACGGCGGCGAGCGCGTCTACACCGCCGGAGGCGGCCCCGCCAACGCCATGTCGCTAGCGCAGTTGAACTCCTGGTGCGACCGCCGTTTCGGCGCGTACGCGCCGCAATCCGATCCCCGGCCGCGCCCTTGGGACATCCCCTGGATGGCGATCGACAACAGCGCCGCCGCCCGCGATTTCCTGTGGCGCCCGACTATCGCCATCGACGCCATTGTGTCTGAAATCGCCGCGCACGCCGAGCAGAATCCGGATTGGCTGGAACGAAGCGGTCTGTGAAGCGCCCGCCTGCGCCCTCGCCCGGGGGTCCTCCGCTGCGCCTGCTCTCGGTCGTCATCCCCGCTCAAAACGAAGAATCCGCCATTGCCGCCACCGCCGAACACCTCTACGTCGAGCTCCGTCTGCGCGGCATCGAGCACGAGATCGTGATCGTCGACGACGGCAGCACCGACGCCACCTGGAGCGTTCTCGAACAACTACACGCGCGCGTTCCCACCCTGCGCGCGGTTCGCAACGACGGCCCGCACGGTTTTGGACGCGCCGTCATCCGCGGCTTCGAGCATGCCCAGGGAGACGCCATCGCCATCATGATGGCGGACGAATCCGACGATTGCCGCGATATGGCGCGCTACTGGCAAACGCTCAACGAAGGCTGGGACGCGGTTTTCGGGTCGCGCTTCGTGCGCGGCGGCGGCGTCATCGATTACCCCCTCCACAAACTGGCGCTGAACCGCATGGCCAACCTATTTCTGCGCATTCTGTTCCACGTCCCGCTGAACGATTTCACGAACGCATTCAAAGCCTACCGCCGTCACGTCGTCGACGGTTGTCGCCCTTTTCTTTCCCCGCACTTCAATCTCACCATCGAGCTGCCGCTGAAAACCATCGTGCGCGGCTACTCCTGGACGGTGATCCCGGTCACCTGGCGCAACCGCCGCACCGGCGTCTCCAAGCTGCAGATCAAGGAAATGGGCAGCCGCTATCTTTTCGTGGCGCTATACTGCTGGCTCGAAAAGTTCTTCAGCGGCGGAGATTACAGGAAGCCCTAGCGCCAAGCCGCCTGCTCACGCGCGCCTCCGGCCCGCGGCCGCGAGCGACGTCGTACGCCCATCTATATCTCGGCGCCGGCCAAAACGCGCTCTCACCCAAGTGGGAGATACTCGGATTCTCCCCCACCACTCCTCCTGAGATGTTGCCCCGGCGATCGGTTCAAGGTCTTGCCATCATCTGGCCAATGGTTATACGAAGTTGGTGCGCGTAGATGATGCCGGAAAAATCCCTGTGCTCGCTTAATCGTCGAGCTCCTTCACGCAGGAGATCTTCACTTGCGAAACGAGGACGCGCCCGAGTTCCGTCTCCGGTCCAACAGCAGTCGTCATCAAATTCCGCTGCGCCGTCTTCCTGCGCCGTGAGCACTTCGATGGAGCGCAATCGCAAAGCGGCGGTGACGGCGCGTCGTACGTGCACGTCCATGTAAAACGATACAGTCAAAAGTTCAAAGAGGCCGCTTCAGACGAAGCAGCTTTCGCCGGAACTCCACCATCGGAAACGTGCGCGGCAAGCCTGTCGGATTCCTCCAATCCGAGCCCGATCTGCTCATCGACCTTATCCTGATTCTCGTAATAATATGTCAGCGCGCCGTGGATGTGAGCCAATGAAAGATTAGAGTGTTGAAAGTGGATTTCTTCCGGACTTGACCCGTAAGCGATCTTGTCCAACACAACTTCAGTGAACCTTCACTTCGTTCCGGCAATCCATATGCCTTCCGCGCGGCGAGAACACTTGGCCAATCAAACACCTGGAGGAAAACTGTAGCGCCAACTGTGGCGCCGGAGAAAACGAAGCGGAAATCTCGGAATCGGGGCGCCCGGTTCCGCGTCCCGCGATCGCATGGGGACGGCCCGTAAGCCAGGCGAACGCTACGTTACGCCGCGATCCGGGAGCGATCGGTCTCGGACCGGAAATCGCATCGCCTGTTGTTGCGCGGGCGTCAGCGAATCCCAAACGGCATGCGGGAGGGAATCGACCTCGCGACTGCCGTCCGCATACCAGGAACGCACATAGCGGACGCTGGCAAGAGCGCGGGGAATGCCGGTCGTATTCGGCGTCCCGCGGTGTAATGCCCACGGATGCCGAATCAGTACATCGCCGATCTCCAACGGGACTGGCTGCATTCGAATTTCAGCGGTTTCTACAGCGCGAAGCGCCTCCATCCTCGGCATGCGGTGTGTGCCGGGCGCAATTTCCAAAGGTCCATTCTCCGCCGTTATCCGGACTAAGCCAAAGCTGACGACCAACACATAAGCGGGCAGCAATAGGTCGGGAGCTTCGCTGAACAACGGACGCTGATAATCGACATGAACGCCCTGGTAATCCGAGCCGCGCAAAGGCACATCACAGCCCCACTGATCGGCAACGATCCTGTCTCCCATCACGCCGCGCACGATACTGAGCGCCTCGTTGTCGAAGAAGAAGTCTGGAGCAAAGCACGGCGGATCAAAAGGCATCGGGAGAAAGTGGCGCTGGGGGCCGCGGTTCGGTTCGTGGGTCGCGAGATAGGCGAGGAGAACCGGCCAAAACGCGGTGCGGCAGGCATCGATCAAAGGCCGCGCAAAATGTTCCCGGAGTATGCAATAACCCCGCTCTTCGATCTCGACGATCTTATCTTGAATTTCCATCGACTGGCGGCGTCCGTGAACTGAAACCAGGGAAACGAGGCGGAAATTACTCAGATCGAGGTTTGGAACCGATCAGGAAAATTGGCGGGGACGACGGGGCTCGAACCCGCGACCTCCGACGTGACAGGCCGGCGTTCTAACCAACTGAACTACGTCCCCGAGGTGGAATACGTCGGTGATTTCCATCCTAGCACAAGCCTCTCAACCGGCGAAAAGCGATGCCTGACGCCGCGCCGGCGCGGTCGCTTCCCATTCCACCCAGCCCTCCGCCAGCAGCGGAAAATAAAGCCCCAGCCGTATCGGAAGGCCGTCCCGCTGCGCCATCAAGCGCGCATAACGAGCGAGCTGTTCTTCATAACGGCGCTTCTCGCTCGCAAGAAAAGTCTCCATCGAACCTCCGGCGTGCGAGCCGGTTTTATAATCGACAATCCAGCGGACGCCGGCCTCATCCACGAACGTGCGGTCAATCACAACGTCGTAGATTTGCCGGTCGCTTAAGCCGCTCAACGCCACTTCGCACTCCGCCTCGACGTGCGGCGCGAGGATCCAGCGCCCCCGCTCATCGTTGACAGTACGCAAAAGCGCTTTCACCACAAGATCGCAAGCGGCATCGAGATCGCCGCCCGCCACGCCCAGGTTCAAAAGCATCGCGCGAATGGCGGCCTCCGCGGAGCGAATCTCAACCGCGCCCCATCGCTCCAGACCCTCCGTCGCAATGCGAGCCAACCACGCATGGACCGCCGTTCCGGCATGGCGCAGCGCATCGCCGGTCCAGTCGAACGCGATCGCGGATGTTGCGGCCGCGTGCACGTCCGCGCGGGTCCAATCGACCGGACGCGGCGGATCGGGAACGCGCCAATCGGACACAACGCGGCGAATCGAGCGCGGAGACCACGCCGTCCGCGCGATCTGCAAGGCCCGCGCGGGCGCGTCGGGAGCGGCAAAATGCGCCGCCACTGCCAGGCCAAAGAATTTTGAGAAAGGACCCCGCCGGCGCCGCCAGCGATCCGTCCGCTCTGACGCTCGCGCACCCCAGAAGATGCAGCCGCGCCCGCGCCCGCGTGACCGCGACATAAAGGAGGCGAGCCGATTCATAACCGCATTTCTCGCGCTCCACGCACGACAAATAACGGTAAATGCCGTCCGTCTCCTCGCTGCCCGATTCCGTGATGGGAGCAAACAGCAACTCCGTCGCGCTGGGCTCGTGCCACAGAATCAACTGGCTTTCATCCGTCTTCGGCTGCGCTCCCAAACCGGGCAGGATCACGCAGTCGAATTCGAGTCCTTTGGCTTTGTGAATGGTCATGACCTGAACGCTATCGTCCGCCGTCGCATCCGGTTGCGCGAAAAGTTGCCGCACCTGATCGCGCAGGTTATCGAAATCGCACAGGTCGCCCCCTTCGTCCAAACTCTCGAGCAGATCGAAATACGCCTTCGCATCCTCGCATCCCGAGTCGCCGGGAACGCAAGCCGGCCCCCCAGCCGCATCCAGGTCTGCTCCACCAACTCGCGGAGAGTGACGCGTCCACGATTCGCGGCCGCCGCGGCCAGAATGTCCTCGATTTGCGAGCGCCTCACCGAAGCGGCGGCGCCCGGCAGAAGTTCGTCGAGCGTGAGGCCGCACCAAGGCGCGCGCAGCACCGCCAATTTCGAGATCCGGTCCGCCGGATGCAACAGCGCGAACGTAAGCGCCATCAGATCCTGGATCGCGGGCCGCTCGCCGAGCTCGTCGATCTCGATCGCGCGATAACGGATGCCGCGCGCTCGCAGCTCCGCCACAATCCGCGGAAGGTGGCTGCGCGCCCTCACGAGAATGCCCACCGTGCCGTGGATTTGCGCTTCGCCGACGAGCGCCGACACCCGCTCGGCTTCCTCCGCGCCGGTGTTTTCACCGCTGAATCCGTGTATCTCGACGGCATGGGCGCCATCGGCATAGGCGGCCGTCGAAGCGTTATAGGCAACCGCGCCGCGGACCGGATCTTCCTCACTCGGGAAAGCGCCGGCGAAAATTCCATTGATCCAATTGACGATTCGGGCATCCGATCGGAAATTGACGCTCAACGTCAATTGCTCCAGCGGAATCTCGCCGATGCCCTCCCGCCAGGCTCTCAGAAACAGTCCCACTTCGGCCTGCCGGAAGCGATAAATCGATTGCATCGGATCGCCCACCAGAAATAAAGTGCGGCCGTCGCCCGGCTCCCACGCTTGCGTCAGCGCCTTCAGCAAATCGAATTGCGTGTAAGAGGTGTCTTGAAATTCATCGAGCAGGATGTGCTGTATACGATACCCCAGCGCCAGCCCGAGATCGGTCGGCCCGTCCGATTCCTCCAGCGCGCGCAACGATGCCAGCGTCAACTCTACGAAATCGACCGTAGCGCGTTCGCGGAAAACGATTGTGAGCTTGGCCAGCGCCAGGGGAAGAAGATCGACAATCGCTTCCATGGCGCTCCATTGCGCATCCGTGAAGCGCGCGGGAGGGAGGCCGCGTAGGCTCTTGAACCGTTCAAGAAGGCGATCGTCGGCGATGAGACTTTGCGCCAGTGGGCTCATCTTGCGCCATTCGCCTTTTTTCGTCAAGAGATCGTCGCGCAGGCATTCCCATGCTTCAACGGCTTCGATTTCGGGGTTTGGAAGATCGCGCAAACCGGCAGCGAGGGCCGCTTCGCGCAACTCGCGCAGCGCCTGTTCGACGATGCCGCCGAGACACCTCTCCACCTGCTCGCGAAGGCTTGTCTGACGCAAGTGACGCAACCACTGATCGCGGCGCGCCAGCATCTGCGCGATCAGGTTTTGCGCGCGGCCGAAATTATTGTCGAGGTGCAGCAGCACGGATCGAACCGCGTCGTTCGCGTCGGGGGCGCTCAAGGTCAGCCGCGCCGCTTCCCGGTACAGCGGCTCCGCCTTTTCCGTAATCGCCGGAACCGCGCCGAAGCGCGCCAGCCACGGCATCTGACTCGTAATCGCGAGACACAGCGAATCGATGGTCTGCATGCGGACGCGCGCCGGATTTTCGAGCAACTGCCAGTTTGCGGCGCGGCTGCGGTCGAGGGCGGCGCGCGCCAGTTCCCACGTCATCGCTTTATGCGGCGTCTCGGGACGCGGCCCCAGCGCGCCACGCAAAGCTTCCAGCACGCGCGCGCGCATCTCGCCCGCCGCTTTCTTCGTGAACGTGATGGCGGTAATCGATTCCGGCTGCTCGACCGTTGCCAGAAGGCGAAGGTATCGCTGAATCAGCAACTCCGTCTTCCCGGACCCGGCCGGCGCGCGAACAATGAACGAAGCCAGCGGGTCGAGCGCGCGCACGCGAGCCGCGGCGTCATTCATCGCAGTACTCGCGTATACGGCACAATGGCACGATGGCGCAATACGCGCACGTTTTGGATCCGTGCTTCGGATCGACGCGCGCCTCACCGGCGCGAAACTCCCGCGCCGTTTCGGCCAGCGCCTTGCGCCACTGCTCGACCTGCCGTGGCAGAGGCGGTCCATTCTTGCCCGTGTAGGATTGAAACTCGGGAAGCGCGGTATCGGCGATTCCGGTAAATCCGAGATCGCCGGTTCGAATCCGCGCGAACGCCGCGCCCGCCAGCGGCGCTTCGCTCGCTACGCAATAAAGCGGCAATTGCGGTTCTTCCAGGCGATCCCCTTCCCATCCTCTCGATTTGATCTCGCCCGTCTTATAATCCAGGATCACCTGACGCCCGTCGTCAAGCTGGTCCACCCGATCGGACCGCACCTCCAGCCGCAGGCCGCCGATCTCGACGGTCTTCAGTTCTTCCAAAGTCGCAATCGTAAACGGAGCGCGCCGCCGCTCCAGATCCATCCACGCCGTCAGCAGCCGTTCCAGCCGGATTCGCTCCACGGCGATGTTCACGGTATCGCCGAACGGTTCGAGCGCGGCCGCGATATGCCGCCTTAAGAGAGCCGTCAGCTCATCGGATGCGAGCGCGCGCAGCGCCGCATGAGACCCCAGTTCGCTCCAGACCAATTGCAGCGTTTCGTGCAGGCCCTTTCCCCTTTCGCGCGGGCTCAGGCCGGGTTCGGCGCTCTCCAGTTCCTTCGCCCCCAGCCGGTGCTTAGCGAATGCGCCGGAAAGGACATGCCGCCATGTCGCGCAGCAGAGTGGCGCCGCCCCGCTGTGCGAGCTCGTCGTCCCGCAGCGGCAAGGCATTTTCATCGACGATCGTCTCCAGTTCGGCGCTCGCGCGAATGCTTGCGGCCCAACGCCCAGGCGAGGCTGTCGTAGGCGCCGGCGGCGCCGTCAGGAACGGACTGGGCGAGAGCGCGCGATCCCCTTCGCTTTGCGGGAAGCTAAGCACGATATTGGGCGCGCTCGCGATCAGTCGATCGAACGTGGTCCGCGCCGCTTCGTATGCGCTTCGCGCCCCTGCGCCAGGAACGCGAAATTCAATCTGCAGCGGGATCGGAATAAATGGATTCGGCGCCGCCGGAGGGGGAAACGCTTCGTCATGAAAACCCATCGCCCAGAGCCGGTCGAACTGCATCCCGGCGGCTTCCCCGGCATCCGAAATCTGAATCGGCGAGCCGGGATCTTCAAACTGGAACACCGCCGCCGAAGCGAGGCCGCGCAGCCGATCGAGCGCCGTGTCGAGAGAAATCGCATCCCCGGACACCGCATCGAGCGATGAAAATTCGGACAGCAGCTCCGTCCATCGCGACAGCAATTGATGCTCGCGGCTGCTCGGGGCGCGGTCTCCCGGCCAGCCCAAAGCCGCGAGGAGTTCGGAAAAGATCTTTCTCCACGCGCCATGGCTTCGCGAGCCGCCGATTGCGTGCAACTCGTCCAGGCGCGCGGCTTCGTCCGGCGCCGCGGCCGCGGTGACCTGGCCGGAGGAATGCGCCGCGCGGGCGCCCGCGGCACGGGAGGCGGCCAATATGTTCGAAAACGCATCTAGAGAACGGCTCAAGACGCGGCATTCGGAAGCAGCGTGCCGGCGCACAACATCGAGCGGAATCTCCCAAGCGGCAAGACGGCGCAAGCGCGCATCGAGTATGGCGCGCGCCTCGCGCTCCTCCCTCGCCCCCCGCAAGAACGGCGAGCGCAGCAGCATCCCAACGCGCGTCACCGTCATGCTCCGGCGCCCGAGATCGAGCGCGAGCAAGGCCGCATGGATCGGCGGGTACTCGCCCAGCGGACGCCCCAGCGAAATGTGAAACGCGGACTCGGCTTCCGGCCCCGCTCCCGGTTGCAGCTCCTCGCGAAGAATCCGTTCGATTTTGGAGCGCAGTTGAGCGAGGCCCAAAGCAACCACGCCGATGCGGGCGCCCGGATCGTCCTCCAGCGCGCTTCTCGCCCACGCGGCCGCGCAGCGAATCTCGTCCTCGGACGTCGCGCAAACCTTCGTTCGCGTAACCGTTCGACGCAATCGCGGTTCATACGCGCTAGCGCCGATCTCGCGAAAAAATTCGTCCTGTTGCGGCGAAACCTCGTCGAATCCCGCGAAGAACACACTTGCGGGCCGCGCGATCTCCCCGCTTCGCAGTCCCTCGAGAATGATGTCCGCAAGCCGCGCGCCATCGAGCCACTTGCGCCGATAACAGCGCCGCTCGTACTCGCGCGCCCACTCGCGAAACGCTTCGCAGTCGCCGCTGCCGGCAAAGCGTCCGTCGAGCGGAACGCGGTAAGCATTGACCAGCCCCCAAGCCTCCCTGGCGCGCCGGGCGGTCGCGGCGATTTGCAGCAAAGAATTACCGTCGCGGGAATCCCGGATCACCTCTTCCCAAACCAGCGCTTCCTGCTGCCGCGTGAGAAGCGCCAGCTCCGTCCCGCCTCTTAAAACACGCCCACTCCAGAGCTGCGACAGATACGCATCCAGCGGCAGGATCGCAGGGCTTTTCCAGACGCCATGGTCGCGCCCGCGCTGCCACGAAGCGTAATCTTGCCGCAACACGCGCGCCAGACGGCGGGTTGCCGTCAACAGCACGGCTTCGCTTTCCAGTGCTACTGCCGATTCTCGTGGCAAAACGTGCATGCGGTACTCACCCGGTTCTGACGATGACAGGCGATGCAGCCGCCCATGCCGATGTCCGTTTCCTTCCACAGCGCGTCGCGCGCCGCTACCGAGCCGTGGCACTTTTCACATTTCACTCCGGCGTCGACGTGCGCGCGATGGCTGAAATCGACATAGCTCGGAATCTGATACACGCGCACCCACGGAATCGCCTGCTTCCGGTCCGCATAAGCCTTCAGCTTCTCGATCGCGGGCTTGTCCTTCGCGATCGAGACATGGCACAGCATACATTTCGAAGCGGCGGGAATTCCCTCAATCTCGCCCGGATCCGGATTGGCGTGGCAATCCTTGCACTTCAGTCCGAGCGCCATGTGCTGCTTGTGGCTGAAAGGAATCGGCTGCTCCGGGATATGGTGCTCCTGCGCAATCGCGAACGCGCCGGCCAGAAGCAACAGCGCGGTCAGTGAACGTCGGCAATCCATAAACGGCAATCAACAGCCAGCCCGAACCGCGCGAACACGAACCGAGCGAACACAACCGAGCAAGCGCAAACCGAGCGAGCACGAACCGAACCGCGACCGTGAGGGAGCGGATTCCCCTCCAGCGATATCCGAATATCTCGCGGAATGCCCCCAAAACATGATCTCGGCTTCCGCGCCCTGAAGTTCCGCGCGCCGAACTTTTCGCCAGATGAAAACCGCGCCGGAAGCGCTCAGCCATTCACGTAATGCGATTCCGGCAAAAACCACTTCATCCCGGCGCTCACGTCGAGGACGTATTCGCTCACCTATCGCGGTCCTCGCGGACCAGTTCGGTACTGTCGGAAAATTCTCTTCCGCTGCGCAGCATCTTCTCGCGGAACGCATCCGCAAAACCGGCGAATCCCTCCCAATCGGCGCGCGCGAAGTCTTCAAGGATTGACCTGGCCTCGTCTTCCAGCGATCGGTTGTGGCGCTCCGCTCCGCGCTTCAGTTTGTCGATTGTTTCCGGTGAAAGATCGCGAACGAGTAGGTCCGCCATCGGCGCTCCATCCTATAAAAAAATGGTATCACCCTGCGCCCGCGTTAAGGAGCGATTTCGAAGCGCACGGATTGAAATGCGGCCATACCGCGCGAACCGCCATAAACCACCGCGCCAAACATGACGCCCCAATCCTCTTGGAACTGTGTGAAACCGCGATATTCCCCGGGCATTTTCCTTCCATTCATCCACAGAGCTGCGCTGCGCAGGCCGGGATCGTACTGTAATTCGTAGTGGCGGTAAGCGGGCTTGCTTGCGGCAACCGGAAAATCGATCCCCTGGAAATCGGGGAGAATTTGCGTCTGCAACCGCACCACATCCCGTCCGGGTTCCAGATTGATCACAGAGATAGAAAACCGCCTCCCGTACCCGGCGAAATCGACAGCGACATAGGACTGTCCTTCCTCGGTCCGCATCGCCGCGCTCAGCTTCCAGCCGCGCTCCAGCGCCAGCCGCTTTTGACGGCCGCTCAAGTGGCGATAGTAATCCCCTTGCCGGGCTGTCGTCACCCGCCAGCCGTCGTAGCCGGTGCGATCCGGATTCTCGGCGATGGTTCCGGCCACGTCGTTATGGATGCGGAACCCTTCGGTGAGCGGGTCGAAGGCCCCCACGTACTCGATGACCCGGGGTGTCTGCTCGACGGAGGCATACCAGCGGCCGCCCGCGAAAGCGCCTCCGGCCAAAACCGCCGCCGCGCTTCCCGCCATCACGAAGCGGCGCCGGCTATGCGAAGTAAGCGTCTCTGCCAGCTCCTCGCACCACGCCCTCACCTTGCGCGGCCGATCCTCCGGCCGGAAGGCCAGCGCCGCTTCGAGCGTACGCCGCGTCCGCTTGCCAACCCCGCGCGGCAGCGCCCGGATATCCGGATGCCCGCACAGCATCTCGCACGCCACCAGCGCCAGCGAATAAACATCCGAGGCCGGACTGCTCTCGCCCTGCAACTGCTCCGGCGCCATATACCGCGCCGTGCCCGCGATCGTCACGGTGGTCGTCCCGGGGTCGAGTTGCGACCGCTCGATTTTGGCGATCCCGAAGTCGATGAGCACGACGCTTTCCGTCCCATCGCTCAGCCGCTGCAGCATGATGTTTTCGGGTTTAAGGTCGCGGTGCGCAATGCCCAACGCATGCACCGCGCTCAGCGCCGCGCCGGTCTGGCGCAGGATGGCCGCCGCCCGCTGCGGCCCGAGCGGCCCATTTCGCAGCGCCTCGCGCAGGCTCTCGCCTTCAATGTATTCGATCACCAGGAACGGGCTGCCATCGTCCAGCTCGCCGCTGTCTAGAACGCCCACGACCGCGGGGTGATCGATGCGGGCCAGCACCTCCATTTCCTGACGCAGGCGGGATTGGAGCCAGTTGTCGCCCCTCCCTTCCGTGCGCAGGAATTTCACCACCACCGGCCGCGAAAGCACTTGGTCCATGGCGCGATACACCAGCGCTTGACCGCCGGTAGCCATGCGCGCTTCCAGGCGATATCGCCCGCGTAAGACCTGGCCCGCTTCGGGCAGCGCCACTGCCTGTCGCATCGCGTTGGACAGCTCCGCGGAAGCCGGCCGGGCGAGAAAGCTATCGTACCGGTCATTCGCCAGCAGCGATTCGAACTCGGAACGCAGGCCCGCGTCGCCGCCGCAC
Organism: Bryobacterales bacterium; assembly: GCA_963795935.1. Taxonomy (GTDB): domain Bacteria; phylum Acidobacteriota; class Terriglobia; order Bryobacterales; family Bryobacteraceae; genus JAICMB01. The sequence continues at coordinate 628,249 of CAWCJO010000003.1, forward strand.
GCGCTGTCGAGAAAAGCGCCGCGCTCGGGCGGATCGAGAGCACGGGCGGCGTCAAACAGCCTCGTGATCCGTTCCCAGCGCTCGCTCATGGTTTTAAACAGCGCCGCAGCCACGCTCGGGCTACGGCCCAATCGCGATCGATCGTCCGCGCAGTCAAGCCCAGGGCTTCGGCGGCTTCCTCTACCGTCAGTCCTCCGAAGTAGCGCATTTCGACGACTTGCGCCTGCCGCGGCGAGATCCGAGCCAACTCCGCTAAAGCCTCATCCAGGGCTAATAGCTCCAGCGGGCGTCCGTCGCTTAGCCCCAAGGCTTCGTCGAGAGGCTCCGGTTCGCCGCCCGCCCGCTTATCCGCCATCCGGGCCCGCGCGCGCTCGATCAAAATGCGGCGCATCAACTGCGCCGCCGCTCCGAAAAAGTGCGCCCGGTTCCGCCAATTGTGCTCGCGATGCGCCACTAGACGCAGGTACGCTTCATTTACCAGCGCGGTGGGCTGCAGCAGCCGCTCCCGCCGCTCCTCCCGGAAATGGGCCCGCGCGATCCGCCGCAGATCCGGATAGACCAGTTCCATAAGCCGGTCAAGCGCCACGCCATCGCCGGATTGCATCTGGCGCAGCAGCACTGTTACGTTGCCGGGCTGACTATCGGGCATAGCGAAGGTAACCGATTGTACTAAAAAAACCCGCTCCGGAATGTCGCGATCTGACCGCGTTTGGCGCCATTACGTACCAGAGGGGTAATGAATGCGTTTATATAATCTTTTAGTTTTGGGAATGCTCGCCGGATCGCAAGCGCTGTTCGGATCCTCGCTTCAACCGGCTGGCTATGACGCCGGGCTTGGATATTTTGTCGATGGCGCCCTGGCGCTTCCTGGTCAAAGCCAGTTTGTTTCGGCAGCCCCTGGGGCGACAGCAGTGTATTCGGGATGCCTCGTAAGTACCGGTACCACGGCCGCCTGCGGGTCGTCTTATGCCACAGCCGGCCAGCTTGGCAACCAGGCGTCAATGCATGATTCCAACCCGACCAGCATTCCAGGGCTCTACGAGGGTTTGGATGCGTTCTCGTGGTCAAGGGATATTTTGACGATCTCAGGTCCATCGGGATCGGGTACTTACATGTTGATTCCGACGATCACGATCCACGGAACTTCTACCTGGAACGGCGCGACGGCTCCAGGAGCACAACAGGTCGGCGTCGGCGCCGTTGAATGGGATCCCGATGGCACTCGCTACCCGGACCAAAACTTTGACGCCACGCTCTATGGATCGAACGGCTCTACCTTTTCTCAAACCGTGCAACTGCAAGGTGTTCCCTTTCAGCCGGGCACGCCGTTCGATTTCCAAGTGGGCTTCGCTGTAACGGCGCGCGTTTTCCAGCCCAGTACGGGAGCGACGAGCACGGACGTGAACGCGGATTTTCTCTCAACCATGCGGATCACGGGCCTGAGCGTAATCGATCCAAGCGGAAACACGGTCGGCAGTTTTAGCATTCAAAGCGCCTCCGGCGCAATCTACGGGCCCAACGGCGTCTCGACCGTTCCAGAACCGGCCACGCTCCCTCTGGTCATCGCGGGAATCATAGGCATTCTCATGTTCGGAAAGAATTCCTACTTGAATAATGCATGGAACCGGCAACCCAAATAGAAACATTCGGAGGCGACGATGCCCAGCATCTTCAGACAGTTGGTACTTTGCCTCTTACCCTGCACCCTAGCTGCACAGGTCCTCAACATGAGCCACGATCTAGTGCCGTTGGGGATCGCCAGCCAGAACCTTACGCCTAATAATCCCGCATTGGACGCGAGGCCGCTGTTTCAAGCGGCGCTTCAGTACGTACAGAACCATCCCGTGCAGACGTTGACGCTGGACACAGGAGCTTATTATTTGCTGACGAATCAGCAAAGCAATGGTGTGCTTTTGTTCAACGTTAGTAATATGACCATCGATCTGGCGGGCTCCACGATTTACTTCAACGGTCCGCTAACGCCGAATGGCCTTTACCTGTATTACTGTTCGAACCTGGTACTGAAAAACTTTCAAATCGATTACGTTCATCCGCCATATACGCATGTCCAGCTCACATCCGTCGATCCGGTGAATCGCCTGCTGAGGTACCAAACGCTTCCGAACTGGCCGGACCCCGCGTCGTTCAACACGCTCACGGATCCGTTTTCCGGACAACCGCTAAATGGGAATTTTGCGTACTGGGCGGCGATATTCCGCAATGGCTCGATTGTTCCTGGAACCACGCGAACTCTTTTGAATCCTCCTTTCGTCAACAGCTCCTTGACGATTCAGGACACAAGCCCGTGGGCGCAGAGTGCGACGCTTTCGACGCTACAGCCAGGAGACACGGTCGTCGTCACCGTGCGCGAAGGAGGCGGCCCTATATTCGTGCAGGAAGGGGACGCCGTTACGCTCTCGAATATCGACGTTTACGGCGGGTTTCCTATCGTCCTCACTCAGACCACCAACTCGACTTTGGATGGCGTGCGGATCACACCGAGACCCGGTTCGGGGCTAATCGGCTCCGTTGCGGGCGGCATTGCTTTTATTGGGTCTGGAGTTAACAACCATATTCGAAATTCCTACATCAAGGGAATAATGGATGATGCGCTCGTCATGGAAAGCCAATACGCGGCGACCGTGACGAGCCAAAGCGGACCTCGCCAGCTCACGGTTGCGCGCGATCCGGGCCTTCGCTTTCCAAATGGGACGCCTCTGAACATTGTCGATCCTCAAAGTACCCTCGAAACGGCCGGTGGCATTATCATCGCGCAGGCGCCCCGCCGACAGTCCGCAAGTTCCGGCTGGCCCGGTGAACTTAACGTTCGATCGGGATCTTCCTTCACTTGCGCCGGACACGATTTTGGCTTTCGCCGGCGCGGCTCAGCGTTATCAGGGATCGACCATCGAAGACAACCTCGTTGAGGACACGTACGGCGGTCACGGCGTCTGGCTGCCGGGGGTGCAAAGTGTGACGGTGCAGCGGAACGTTGTAAGACGAACGAGCATGTCCGGCATCAATCTCAACCAGGAGACCGACGCTGCCGTCGACCTCGGAGACATTGGTCCCCCGGCGCACGATACCACGATCACCGACAATGTCTTAGAGGGCGATCTCGGCCCAGCCGCTTGCGGTACCGGCATATCGGCGTGCCTCGATCGAGATTGTTTCTACTAACAACCAGTCTTTCGGGTTCGCATCTTCAGCGGGAAACACGAATATTACGGTGCAGAACAATTACATCGCAGATTCGGGGCGTTCCGGTATTTGGGTCGGCGAAGTGAACGGCGGCACGCTCCAGAATAATCTGGTGATCCGCTCCAGTCAGAATCCAACCCTGGGGGGCACGGTTGGCATTCCGCCGCCATTTGAAAGTCAGGTAATGCAGGACGCTCTGTTGCCGGTCGCAATCCGCTATAGCGTTTCGGTCGTGGAAAGCGGGGACACGGTGGCCGCAACTTCACCGATACGCGGACCCGTTACGATGGCGCCTTCCACAACCGTGTTCGCGGCTCCGGGCGGCGCGGGAAGTTTTCAGTTGCAGACGGCGATCGCAGGCTTTGCGTGGGCGGCGGCAAGCGATTCTTCCTGGATCGCGATCACGTCGAGTCCCTCGGGAAACGGTAGCGGCGCGGTCGCATATTCGGTGGCCCCGAATGGCACTGGAGTGGCTCGCAGCGGCAACATCACCATTGCGGGCGAGGCCTTCTCAGTGACGCAAACAACTCAATCAAGTCTTGTCAACGCGGTCCTGGGCGTAACAAAGACTCACGCGGGAAGCTTCCGGCAAGGGCAGACCGGAGCGGCCTACGTGGTAACAGTATCTAACCAATCCGGCGCGGCTCCGACCAATGGAACCGTTACTGTCAGCGAGGCAATCCCGCAGGGTCTGACTCTGGTCTCGATGGCGGGTACTGGTTGGAGTTGCAGCGGCGCTAGCTGCACACGGAGCGACGCGCTGCCGGGCGGCGGCAGCTATGCGCCGATCGCAGTAAATGTAAACGTTGCCGCCAATGCTTCTTCTCAATTGACCAATCAAGTCAACGTTTCGGGTGGCGGGAGCGCGATGGCCGCGGCCGCGGATCTCACGATTGCGAATCCCGCGTCGGCGAGCGCGTTGAAAGCCCGCGAGGATTTCGATAAGGAACGGCGTGCCGGACCTGGTATGGCTGAACGACGCGACAAGGCAGGTGACGGTCAACTACTTCGGCGGGGCGGGCGGAGCGAGTTATCTGGGATGGAATTGGCTGAACGCAGGTGGCGTCCCTGGCTGGCATGTGGCGGCGGTGGCGGATTTCAACGGCGATGGCTTGCCGGATTTGGTTTGGCAAAACGATACTACCGCGCAGGTCACGGTCAACTATTATGGCGGGGCTGGCGGGGCGGCGTATTTGGGTTGGAATTGGTTGGATGTGAAAGGCGAGCCGGGATGGCAGGTGGTGGGAGCGGCGGATTTTAATGGCGATGGGGCGGCTGATCTAGTGTGGATGAACACCGCGACCAGACAGGTTACGGTGAACTATTTTGGCGGCGCGGGCGGAACGACGTATCTGGGTTGGAGCTGGCTGAACGCGGCTGGGGCTCCGGGTTGGAAAGTCGTTGCGGTGGTGGACTTCAATGGCGATGGGGCGCCGGATCTGGTGTGGCAGAACGATACTACCGCGCAAGTGACGGTCAACTATTATGGCGGCTCGGGCGGGGGCGACGTATCTGGGCTGGAACTGGTTGAATGTGGCGGGGGTTCCGGGCTGGCAGGTGGTGGGTGCGGCCGATTTCAACGGCGATGGTTCCCCTGATTTGATCTGGATGAATAAGACGACCAGACAAGTCACCGTGAATTACTATGGCGGTGCGGGCGGGGCGACTTATCTCGGTTGGAATTGGTTGAATCTGGCGGGGGCAGCGGGGTGGTCGGTGGTGAACCGGTGAGCGCCGGCATTTGCCAGGGGCATTCCTGACTGCAATTGGAAATGCGAGAATTTTACGGGCTGAAGTGACCGGAATGTCGCGATTCACCCGCTTCTGGCGCCATGCCTACCAGAAGGAAACGAATGCGTCCATATAATCTTTCGGCCAGTTCGGAAGCCAGGCCTCAATCCAATGATTCCAACCCCGCCGGAATTCCGCGACTGCGAGAGCGCATCCAAGGGTCGGGGAGAATTACAAATGGAAATCCCGGATTATTCCACTCAACAAGAACGCATCCCAACTATTTATAAGGAGCTCGCAAATGGCGGAACACACAATCAACGATGAAGCGATCACGAAAGCCGCTGAGGAGTTTGAAAAGCAGGTAATCAAGGCCGGACCAGATCAGACCTTCTTCTGCGCATGTTGGCCTTGTGCAGATAAACTATTACAGTTGCTCATCAAAGTGGCCGGCATAGACCCCAAGCTAAAGGCCATTTTGCAGAAGATCGATGATGCTCTTAATAAAGCTTTCAAGGCGTCTTGCACACAGCAGCGTTGAGAACGACGGTTGGAATGACCGGTAGATCGCGGAAAGCCGTGGGAACGACGACAAGGAGTGTCGAACCGGCGTTACACAGGTGACCTGCTATTCGTCAGCTGTCTTGGCCTGTGCGCCGTACATCGCGTGCAGTGCGCCTTGAAGGAGGGAAGGTAAGGAATTTCGATTACGCTCGCCTGGCCGAATGCGAATACGAACGGCTGTAGAATGAAGAAGGCATGGCCAAGGAAAACAGCGAGCAGCGCGACGGCGGCTACTACGTTGCCGGCACACGGATCTCGCTGGATTCAATTGTCCATGCATTCCGCCGCGGCGAATCTCCCGAGACGATCTGCCAGAGTTTTGAGCTGCTACGACTCGAAGAAGTGTACGGCGCCGTCCGTACTACCTGGCCAACCAGGCTGAAATCGATGCCTATCTGCTTCGCCAGAACGAGAAGTGGGCCGAGGGAAGGCGCAACGCGGAACCACTGCCCGCCGATCTCCGCCAAAGGCTCATGCGTGCTCGAGATGAACTCCATACGGCTCGTCCGTCGTGAAGGTCCGGTTTCTCGCGGACGCCGATCTTAACAAAGCGATTGTGAGCGGAGTTCAGCGGCGGGAGCCATCGATTTTCGCACCGCTCATGCTTCTGGATTGCGCCAGATGAAGGACTCGGAGGTCCTCGCGCTAGCGGCGGAGCAGGATCGAGTGCTCGTTTCACACGATGTGGGCACGATGCCGGCGCACTTTCGCGTATTTAGGGACGCTGGAAAGCGCGGCGCCGGCGTGTTCCTTATTGCGCAATTAATCGGTGTCGTAACTGCAATCGAAGAACTCCTGCTCATCTGGCTGGCTTCGGAAGCATCGGAATGGGGAAACCGGCTGGATTGGCTGCCCCTGTGACACCCGTCAGGACACCGGCTCACTTTCCGTGCTGAAATCCGCGGGGTTGAACGCTCGTCAGCCAAATCGGCGAAAGGGGATGGGTGGCGTATTGCGTTTCCTGTGGAAGTGGGAATCCGCCGCACGCCAATACTGCCGCAAGTGCGGGGCGCCCCTTACAAGATCCGAGAGTCGAAGATGTTCCGGAGCCTTTCAAATCGGCACTGCCCAGACGCAGACCACGCCATCCTAGGCGCCGGATACAACATGCTGCCCGTGGGCCGAGAACGTAGCTCCGCCACGCCTGCATGGCGCCCTTCAGAGTAGAAATCAGGCGCCCACTATTCAGGTCCCAAAGGCATACATGGTGGCCGCCGCCGGGCATGGCCGGAGGTGAAGTGATTTAAAAAAAACCGCTGGCGGGGGACCTGGATGTCGGCCCG
>CAWCJO010000004.1:0-1586899 GCA_963795935.1 Bryobacterales bacterium
CAATGTATCTCGCGTTCACCGGCCCCGTCGTCCTCACGCCGGCCATGAACACGAATATGTGGAATCATCCCGCAACGCGCGAGAACCTGGCCATCCTGCGGCAACGCGGCCACCTCATTATCGATCCCGGTTCGGGTGAACTGGCTTGCGGCGCGATCGGTCCGGGCAGGCTCGCTGAGCCGGCGCAAATCGCCGCCGCCGTCGCCGCGCTGCTGCTTCAATCTCACGACCTCGAAGGCGAAACTATACTGATCACCGCCGGTCCTACCGAGGAGCCGATCGACCCGGTACGCTTCCTGTCCAACCGTTCCAGCGGCAAGATGGGCTATGCGCTCGCGGCGGCGGCGCTGGCGCGAGGAGCCCGCGTCGCGCTGGTTTCGGGGCCGGTATCGCTCCATCCGCCGCCGGGAGCGGAGTTGGTTCGAGTGCGCACGGCGCAAGAAATGTATGATGCCGCGCTCGCCCGCCTGTCCGGCGCGACCATGATCGTGAAAGCCGCCGCCGTCGCCGATTATCGCGTCCGCGATGCGGCTGCTCATAAGCTCAAGAAAAACGGCGGCCCCTTGCATCTCGATCTGGAACAGAACCCCGACATTCTGGCCGCCATCGGCCGCATCAAAGGCAACCGCCTGCTGATCGGTTTTGCGGCAGAAACACAAGATTTGATCGAAGAAGCCCGCAAGAAACTGGAGCGCAAAAACTGCGATATGGTGGTGGCCAACGTCGTCGGCGAGGGCCTGGGCTTCGATTCGGATGACAACGAGGTCACGCTGGTGCTCCGCGGCGGCCAATCGCTCCCGCTTCCACGCCTGCCCAAGCGCCAGGTTGCCGATCGTATCTTCGATCAGGCTCTCAAACTCCGGCAAGACGTTCCCATTGCAAAATGACCGAACAAGACCTGCGCCGGTATCTGGAGTTCTACCAGGACCTCGGCATCAAGCAGCTCTATCTGCGGCCCGTCCCCGCGACGACGCTTCCCCTCGCTGCCGCCCCTGACGGGCTCGATCAAATCATTCAAGACATCGGCGACTGTACGCGCTGCCGTCTGCATGAGGGCCGTAACAAGATTGTTTTCGGGACCGGCGATGCGCGCGCCAAAGTCGTATTTGTAGGCGAGGGCCCCGGCGCCGATGAGGACGAGCAAGGGATTCCATTCGTCGGCCGCGCCGGACAACTGCTCACGCAGATGATAGAGGGAACGGCCAAAAGAGAGGGCATCCCCCTGGTCCGCAAGGACGTTTATATCTGCAATGTCGTGAAGTGCCGCCCGCCGGGGAATCGCACGCCGTTGCCCGACGAAATGGAAATCTGCGGCGCCTTCCTGTTCCGGCAATTGGAAGCCATTCGCCCCAAGGCCATTTGCGCGCTCGGGTCCACCGCTGTCAAGGCGCTGCTCACGACCAAGGACGGCGTCACGCGCCTGCGCGGCCAGTGGCATAAGTGGCGCGGCATTCCCGTCATGGTCACCTACCATCCTTCCTATCTGCTGCGGGGTTTCACGGGAAATCAAAAACGCGAGGCGTGGGAGGATCTCAAGAAGCTGCTGCACTTCGTCTATGACTAGCGGCCGGCCGGGCCTGTTCATCACGTTCGAAGGGCCCGACGGCAGCGGCAAAAGCACGCAGATGCGCCTGCTCGCCGAGCGCCTCAAAGCGGCCGGCGTCGAAATCGTCGAGAGCGTGGAACCGGGAGGAACGCCCATCGGCCGCCAAATCCGCCGCATCCTCCTCGATCCGGCGAATCGCGAAATGTCGGCCACGGCGGAGCTGCTGTTGATGTTCGCGGCCCGCGCTCAGAACGTGGAGCAGTGGATTCTTCCCGCGCTCGAAAGCGGCAAGGTCGTGCTGTCGGACCGCTTCACCGATTCCACCATCGCCTATCAGGGAGCCGGCCGCGGACTCGGGATTGAAACCGTGCTGGAGATCGATCGCATCGCCTGCCGCGGAATTGTCCCGGATCTGACCATTCTCGTGGACGTGGACGTCGAAACCGGCCTCGCCCGCGCGGCGGCCCGCAATCGCGTCGCGGGGGGCGCTTCGGAATCGCGCATCGACGAGCAGGATGTCGAGTTTCACCGCCGCGTGCGCGCCGCCTACCACGAGCTCGCCGCGCGCGAACCGCGACGCATCCGGGTTATTGATGCGTCGCGCGAGACCGCTGCAGTAGCCGCCAACGTCTGGAATGCCGTGCAACCCCTGCTGGCCTAGCCGGCTGCGGCCGCGCGCTGGATGTCGTCGTGGACGCGGTGGTCGACGTACTCGGCGCGACCACCGGGATAGTCGTGATGTTGCTCGTGAATACGTCCTGGGCGATGTACATCTGGGTCAGCGCGTTCGTCGTGAGGCTCTGATCGAGCTGTAACTGGACCGCATAAACTCCTACCAGACCCGGCTGCAACCCCGAGTTTAGGACATTGGCCGTGGAGGCGCCGACCTGCGCATTATCGACCGGCGCGGCGGCGGAGTTGGGCGGACCGTCCATCGGATAGGGCACGCCATCGCTCGCGGTGTTTTTCGCGTCGTCCGGCTGCACCACTCCTAAACCTGTCGCATATACCGTGATCACTTCGCCGGGAACCGCCGGATTATCGGCGGTTACGAGAGCGCCCGCGACGCTCGAGCAACAGGTCTGCGATTGCAGCGCCGTCAGCGCGATCTGCGCTCCGGCGCTGACCGTGCTGGTCTGGTTCGTCGAAACCGCTATTCCGTTACCGTCCGGCCCGGGCGTCTTCGCCGTCAGGATAATGCGATCATACTGCCCGGCGGCCGTCGCCGTCACTCGTTCATCGGGATCGGAGTTGATCAGCGCGATCAAGTTGTCGCGAATGCTGTCTAAGGTGTCGGTGGACTGCACTGCGTAATTGTAGTTGCGGCCATCGATACTTACAGTAGCGGTGTCGCCGGCCTGGATCCCTCCCTCAATATCGACTACGGCGATGGCGTTGCTGCTGGCGTGATAGGCGATGGCTTGGCGCGGCTCGGGACCGTCATAGGCGAAGATGCCCGGGTTATCCAGCACGATCGGCACGCCGATGGCGTCCGTCACGGTCACCGTTCCGTCGTTGTGTTGGACGCGGATATAGGCGCTGACGCTCGAGGCATCGTAAACCTCGAAGGGCATCTGGGCGTTAATCTGACCCGGCGAAACGAAACTGAGCGGAGCCTTCATGCCATCGAAATAAACCTCGACGCCGCCGAGCGACGTCGGCAGGCTCGGCGCCTTGGGGTCCGCTGCGGCAGTGGCGTCGGCCAGGGTCGATCCCGGGTTGGCGTACAGCGTCACAATCGTTCCGGGCGCGACCTCCGCCGCATTTCCGCCGCGCTCCAGCGTTGCGCCGGAAGCGGTCAGGATGATGGTCGCGGCATTTGTAGTCGTCGATGTCGATCCCGCGCCCGTGGTGGACGTCGACAGTGCAATGTTGTTGCCGGCAGCGCCCACCTGCCGCGCCGTTAGGTCGACTTCGTCAATCGAGACATCGGCCACGGCCAGTACGTTGGGATCTCCGCCGTTGGCATTGATCAGCGACACCAGGCTGGTGGTGATGGAATCGAGCGTGTCGGTTTTCACGACGGTGTAGGTGTAATTTGTTGTCCCGATCGTGATTGTAGCCGTATCACCCGCCGTGATTGTGCCCGACAGATCGACGGCGCCGATGGCGTTCACTTGCTGGCTGGCCGCGTTGACGATGCCGTTCAGCGGGACAATCGGACTCGCCGGGGTGAATACCAGCACGCGCCGGTCATAGGCGTCGGTCGCATACAGATTGATCCCGTCCCAGGCCAGAGACAACGGCGTGCGCACCGTATCGGCGGAGGAGCGCCCGATGTTCGCGTCCGGAAAGAACGTGTCGGTGCTGTCCGTCGTATTGTCGCTGAACTCGTCCGGTTCCCCCAGCACAACGTCGGCGCGTTGGCCATTCTGCCCCGGCAGACTGTTGAAGATCAGAATGCGGTCGTTGCCGCCGTCGGCGATATACAGGCGCGCGCCGTCGGAAAGCGCGAAGCGCGGAAAGCTGAGCGTGGCGGCGCAACGCTGCGGATAGGTGAGATTTCCGTTGCTGTCCGTCCCGTTCGAAGGGCACAGGACGTTGGCGTTATTGTCGGCGTTGCTGACCAGGTCGGGCTGTCCAATCGCCATATCGGCCGCCTGATCGTTGCTCGACGGAATCGTGTTCCATATCAGAACGCGGTTGTTACCCAGGTCGCTGACGAATAAGCGGGTTCCATCGCTTGTCACCGAGACTGGGTTGGCCATATTGGTTGCCGTAGCCACGAGCGTAGCCTTGGTGAGGTCCTGCTGCGGCGAGGTCGTAAAATTAGGCACTCCCAAAACAATATCCGCAGGTTTGTTGTTGCTCGTTGGGATGCTGTTCCAGATCATCACGCGATTATTGCCCGTATCGGCGACGAAGAAACGATTGCCTTGAAACCAGACGCCCTGAGGACCGCGGAATGTCGATGCCGTGACAGTGGGCAGGTTGACGGTGTTAAAATCCGGCTGCCCCAGCACGATGTCGGCGGCTATGCCGTTCTGCAGCGGAATATTGTTCCAGATCAAAACGCGGTTGTTGTCCGTATCCGCCACCGCCAGCGCCGTGCCGTTCGTCGCCACCGCCGTCGGCGTGCGGAAGGATTGCGAGTTGATTCCGTAATCGTTGTAGTCGGGCGTATACGTCGCGTTCGGCGGATATCCGCCGAGCGTGTACACCACCAGCGGCGTATCCGTTGTTCCGATACACAGCGGGCAACGCACGAAATTCGGTCCCGGAATATTAATGCTCTGCGTCAGCGACGGCAGCATGTCCGAAATGCTGGTGTAGATCAGAACCCGCTCGTAGGCGGGGATCGCGCCGACATGGTTCGCATCGGCGACGATCAACATATTGTTCGTATAAGCAACGCCGCCCGGCGCGCCCAGCTCGTAGGGCGTCGCGCCGGACGTCTGTTGATCTTGAGCGGTGAAGGTCTGCTGTCCGAACACCGCGCGCGCGGCCTGACCAGTCATGAACTGCTGCGCGCTGAGAAGTGAGGAGGCGAGCAGAAGGACGCCGAGATACTTCTTCATCATGAATTTGCGGGTAGACCCTCAGTATACCAAGGTTGTGCGACGAGATCCGGCGCGAACCGGTTTCAACGGCATCGACCCGTGTTGATCAACAGGTTGGGCGCCAAATCAAATCGGCGCTACGAACACGAGCCGGTTGCGCCGGTTCAGACGCCCCGCGTGAATGTCAGGCAACACTGTAGCAAAAGGGGATCGGCGCGGGCAGCGGGCGTATCCGCGAACGCCCCAGGGAGGCCATTCGCTACAATGAGCGGTTGCTCCCCACCGCATCCATGCTGCGTCGCGCGGGCAACTGGTTTCTGAGGTCCGGGATTCAGCGGCCCAATGGCGGCGTGGCCCGCTATTACCGTTCCGATACTGAAAACAACGCGCGCGTTTCGACCGAAATTACGGGGTACGCGATCGGCGCGTTTTTCTTTCTTGCCGCCATCACCGGCGACGACGCGTTCCGCGAAGCGGGCCTCCGCGCCGCGCGCTTTCTGACCCGTTGCGCCTGGAATCCCGCGCTGGGAACGTTTCCCTTCGAACATTCCGACAATGGCGACCGCCCCCCGGCGCTCGCCTATTTCTTCGATTGCGGCATCGTCGTACGCGGCTTGCTCACTGCCTGGCGCGCGACCGGCGAGCCCGAGTTTCTCAAGATCGCGGCCGACGCCGGACGCTCCCTCATGACCGATTTTTGCGCCCCATCCGGCATCCATCCCATCCTTCGTCTTCCCGGCAAGCAGCCACTCCCCTACGAGCCGAAGTGGTCCGCCACTCCCGGCTGCTACCAGTTGAAATCGGCCATGGCCTGGCGCGAGTTGTTCGAAGAAACGGGCGAGGCCGCGTTCCAGTCGGCCTACGAGGCCGCCGCCGAAGACGCGCTCCGGTCCGAGCATACGTTCCTCCCAGGAGATGCCGACCCCGGCAAGATTATGGACCGTCTGCACGCCTACTGCTATTTTCTGGAAGGCCTGCTGCCCTGCCTCGATCACATCGATTGCCGGCGCGCCCTGTCCCGGGGCTTGGAGAAAACGACGCGATATCTCCGGGAAACCGAGCCGCTCTTTGTGCGTTCCGACGTCTACGCGCAATTGCTTCGTCTTCGGCTTCATGCCGCGCACGCCGATGTCGTTTCACTTGACGAAATCGCGGCTGCCTACGAGGCCGCGAACGCCGCGGACTTTCAACTCGGCTCCGCGGACGCTCGACTGGACGGGGGATTTGCGTTCGGCCGCAAAGGCAACGGCATGCTTCCGTTCATCAATCCCGTTTCGACCGCGTTCTGCCTTCAGGCGCTCGCGCTGTGGAGCGATCATAACAACCGATCGCTCGACGCCCGCCGCCAGCTCCTCATTTGAAAGCGCCGCTGTAATTTGAAACAGGCTGTGAAGGTTCTGTTCGCGTCCGGACCGGCCGACTTGGTCCCCTCCGCGATCGCGCACCTGAAGCAGATTTATCCGGAGCTTCCGCTCGAAGTCGTCTCGGAGTTTGCCCCTCCGGAGGGCCGCTGGACGCCCTATTACGTTAATCGCGGGTTCCGCGCCAACCTCTCCTTGTGCCGCGATCGCTTTCGAGGAAAGAAGATACGGCTGGCCGCCGTGCTTCTCGATCCCCGCATGCCGTACTGGCGCCTGCGCCTTCTGGCGTTCACAATGGCCCCGCTAAACTACCTGGCATTCAATGAAAACTTCGGCCACTTCATGCTGCGCCCGCGCTCCGCCCCGGTTATCGCCCGTCACCTGGCCTGGCGCGCACGGTCGTACTTGAAATGGGAGTTTTCGCCCGGCGGCGACGTCTACACGCTGCTGTGGCGCTCGCGCCATCCCAGCGCCTTCCGCCGACCGCTCATGGCCCTCGCGGCACGGCTAGCTGGCGCGATCGCGGCCGCGCTGAAGGCCTGTCCCTCGCCCGCGGTTCACGACGCCACTGCCGCGCCGCTCGAGCCGGGCGTTTCCGTAATCATTCCATCGCGGAATGGGAAAGAGCTCCTCGCGCGCGCGCTTCCGCAAGTTGTCCGTGAGTCGCCCTCCGAAGTCATCGTCGTCGATAACGGCTCCAACGACGGCACTGCCCAATTTCTTCGCGACGCCTTTCCCGCCGTAACCGTTGAATCGCATCCCGCGCCGATGTCCTTCGCCCGCGCCATCAATGCAGGAATCCGCGCGGCGCGCTTTTCGCACGTCTGCCTGCTTAATAACGACATGGTCGTTGAACCTGGCTTCTTCGCGGCGCTTCGAGCGGCCTTCGACCAGGTTCCCGATCTATTCTGCGCCACCGCGCAAATCTTTTTTCCCGCGGGCCGGCGCCGTCAGGAAACAGGCAAAGCCGTGATGCCGGCCAAGCGCAGCCCCGCCGATTTCCCGGTCCGTTGCGAGCCGCCCATAGAGGGCGAGAATCTCAGCTACGTGCTTTACGGCAGCGGCGGATGCTCGCTCTTCGACGCCCGCAAGCTTCACGCGCTCGGCGGTCTCGACGAGATCTACGAACCCGCCTACGTCGAGGATCTCGATTTGGGCGTTCGCGGTTGGGAAAGAGGCTGGCCCAGTGTCTTTATTTCCACCGCCCGCCTACTCCATCTCCATCGCACCACCACGTCCCGCTATTATTCGCCCGCCCAGCTCGATTGCATCCTGGAGCTCAATTATCTCCGCTTTATCGCCCGCACCATCAGCGGCGCTGCGAATTTTCGGCCATTGTGGAGCGATGCGATCCGGCGCCTTAATTCTTTAGCAGCGCGCCAGGAACCCGATCCAGCCGCTCTCGCCGCTCTGGCCCACGCCTGGAAGGCTCCGTTCTGGACAGTGCGCCGCGACGCAAACCCTGCCGCCATCTCGCACGCCTTGGCCATCGGAAGCGGCGAAATTTCCGTAACGCCCGGACTCCGCCGCAGCGGCCGGCCGACGGTCATGATCGTCACTCCCTACCTTCCCTTCCCGCTGGCGCACGGCGGCGCGGTCCGCATGTTCAACCTCATACGGCGCGCCGCTCCGGATTTCGACCAGGTCCTCGTATCCTTTATTGAAGAGCACGAGCGCGTTGCCCCCGAACTGCTCGACATCTGCGCGGAAGTCGTCACCGTAAAGCGCCTTGGTTCCCAGCCAGCCGGGATACCGCCCGCCCCGACGTCGTCGAAGATTTCGACCGCCCCTCTTTTCACGCCGCCGTCCGCCAGACTGTGCGCAAATGGAAACCCGCCATCGCGCAGCTCGAGTTCACGCAAATGGCCCAGTACGCCCCCGCTTGCGCGCCCGCAAAGACAGTCCTGGTGGAGCACGATATCACGTTCGATCTCTACCGCCAGATGCTCGCGCAAGGCGACGATTGGGAACTGCGCCGCCAACTCCCGCGCTGGATCGCCTTCGAAACGGACGCCTGGAAGCGCGTCGATCGCGTCGTCACCATGTCCGCCAAGGACCAAGCCATGGCCCCCGCTTCCGTCTGCCTTCCCAACGGCGTCGATCTGGCGCGCTTCCGCTCTTCTCCGTCGCCGCCCGATCCCCATCGTCTGCTCTTCATCGGCTCCTTCGCCCATCTGCCCAACCTGCTGGCCATCGACTTTTTCCTACGCGAGTGCTGGCCGTATCTCGCCTCTTTCGCTCCCACGCTACACATCGTCGCCGGAGCCCGCCACGAGTACTTCCTTGACCGCTACAGCGATCGCGTACAGCCGGATTTCAAGCATCCCGGAATCCAGTTGGACGGCTTCGTAGCCGATGTCCGCCCCGCCTACGAGAAGGCCGCGGTTGTAATTGCCCCTCTTCTCGTATCCGCCGGGACAAACATCAAGATCATGGAAGCCATGGCCATGTCGAAAGCGGTAGTGAGCACTCCCGCGGGCGTCAATGGACTCGATTTGACGTCCGGCAGCGGCGTCCTGGTCGCGAACACCGGCGGCGAGATGGCCGCCGCCATCGGGGATCTCTTGACGAACCCGGAGCGCCGCGACACACTGCAAAGCCAGGCGCGCCAGACCGTCGAGCGCCGCTTCGATTGGGACGCCATCGCGCTCCGGCAGAAAAAAATGTACGAGGAATTGCGGCTGGGTTATGATAACGAAAACGGCGCATAACCCCCGCCAACATCGAGGAATGAGCAAAGAAGATTGCATTGAAGTCACCGGAACCGTCGTGGAGAAATTTCCCAGCGGACAGTTCAGCGTCCAGCTCGATCAGGACCGCACCGTGCTGGCGCACCTGGCGGGCAGGCTTCGCCGCAACCGCATTCGCGTACTTGCAGGCGACCGCGTCACGCTCGAGCTCTCGCCCTACGACCTGACCAAAGGCCGTATCATCTTCCGGCACAAGTAGCCGGCGTGCGCACCATTCTTTTCATATTCGGTACCCGTCCCGAAGCCATCAAGCTTTGTCCCGTGGTCCTGCGGCTGCGCTCCAGCGCTGGGCTTTTTAACGTCAAGCTTTGCGTTACCGCGCAACATCGCGAGATGCTCGATCAGGTTTTGCGGGCCTTCGAGGTCGAGCCCGACTTCGATCTCGACCTCATGCTGCCCGGCCAGACTCTTTTCCAATCCACTTCCAGAATTCTCGCGGGACTCGAACCCGTGTTCGATGCCGCCGCGCCGGATATGGTCATCGTTCAAGGCGACACGACCACCACCTTCTGCGGCGCCTTGGCCGCATTTTATAAACACATCCCGGTGGGCCATGTCGAGGCCGGACTGCGCACCTGGGACATGCGCCAGCCCTTTCCGGAAGAGATGAATCGCGTGCTCACATCGCGCCTCGCGGCTTTGCACTTCGCCCCCACCGCGGCGGCCGCGCAAAACCTCCGCGCCGAAGGCATCTCCGGCGATGCGATAAGCGTGACCGGAAATACCGGGATCGACGCCGTCTTATATGTCCGCGATAATCTCGCGTCCGGCAAACTTCACGGGCAGCCGTGGATTGAACTGGACAGCGCCAAGAAGCTGATCGTCGTCACGGCCCACCGCCGCGAAAGTTTCGGCTCCGGCTTTGAAAGCATCTGCCGCGGGCTGGCCCGTATCGCCCAACGCCGCGACGTTCAGATGGTCTATCCCGTCCACCCCAACCCCAACGTGCAGGATCCCGTGAACCGCCTTTTGTCCGGCCTCCCGAACGTCTTTCTCGTCCCGCCGCTGAGCTACGTTCCATTCGTCGATCTCATGCGCCGCGCCTATCTTCTCATCACCGATTCCGGCGGCGTGCAGGAAGAAGGGCCCTCGCTGGGCAAGCCGATTCTCGTCATGCGCGACAAAACCGAGCGTCCGGAAGCCGTCGCCGCCGGTACCGTCAAGCTGGTCGGCGCCTCCGAGGACCGCATCGTAAGCGAGGCAACCGCGCTCCTCGACGACCCCGCCGCGTGGGAGTCCATGACGCGCGTTCACAATCCCTATGGCGATGGCCACGCCAGCGAACGCATAGAACGGCACATCCGCTCCTATTTCAGTCGATAAGAAGAGTCATCGGTAATTGGGAAGTGAAATGTTGTCGGCGAGATCACGGCCGACAACAAGATCCGCGATCTTGGGGATTTTCAGAAGATTCATGATCCGATTGCGCAAGAACAGCGCGCAGTTCGATTTCGGCGCAAACGTACTTGCAAAACGTAAAGCAGCCTGCTGCTTTCTGAAAACAAAAGGTCCAAACAGTTCCTGATACCGCGCAAACGCTTCCGCATAGTCACCCTTAGAACGATGGAGTTCACCAGCAAGAATATAGGCTCCCACCATGGCTAGTCCCGCACCTTCCCCGGCGAGCAACGAGACACAGGAAGCCGCGTCGCCAACCAGCGTCACTCGATTCCGCGTCCACAACCCGAGCCGGGGATCCATGCGTATTTGGCTCACCCGATCGAAATAGAGGTCATTGCCGGCATCGAGCGCATCCAGAATCCGCGGACATTCCCAGCCGCTGTTTCCGAAGCGTTTCCGCAAGAGAGCTTTTTGTTTCTGAATATCGCCGGCGTCGCTGCTATCGGCCAGTTCATCGGCAAACGTAAACAGAAAAACGGTGGCGTCGTCCCGCATGGCAAAGCGCGCTACCTGCCGGCCCACTTGCGTGTACATCACATAAACGAGCTCGTCCCTTGGCCTATAGCCGGAAATCTCGAATGCCGCGGCTTTGTAACCCAGATATTTCTCAAAGCGGCTTTGCGCGCCAAAGGTGAGTTCGCGGACTCGTGAGTGGAGTCCGTCCGCTCCCACGACCAGATCGAATTCACGCGCTACCCCGCTTTCGAAAGTGACCTGAACGCATTTGTCCGTCTGCTCAATGCGATCCACGCTATCGCCAAAAATCGTTTCAACCTGGGCTTCTAACTTGCGAAAGATCAACGCGGCGAGATCTCCTCGCGGTAGGCTGACAAAACGGCCCCGGGTCGCTTGGCTAAATGCGCCCGCTGGGAAACCGGCTACCCGCTTCCCGCTCCGATTTACAACTCTTACCTCCTGAACCATATATGCTTTGCGGCGGATTTCCGGCAGCAGGCCCATGCGCTCGGCGATGTCGAAACCGGCACCCCAGAAATCAATGAGGTAGCCGCCCGTTCGCAATTTGGGCGACTTCTCCACCAGCACCGGCTCAAATCCGTAACGTGCCAGCCAGTAGGCGAGAGTCGGTCCCGCAATTCCCGCGCCCGCTATCAAAATGGTCATGTCTTTCGCTCGCGGCAGCGTAAATACGCCTACGCCGCTGGGCAAGCCGATCTTTCGTCGTGCCCGGTAAAATCGGGCATGCGGAAGCGGCTGCCGCGCCTCACTCCGTCGATTGCAACAGGACGGCGGTGATGTTGTCGGGACCCCCGGCGTCTCGCGCGGCTTTAATCAGCGACTGGCACTTGTCTTCGAGCGAGCCGCCGCCGGCGAGGGTTTCTTCTATGACGGATTCGTCCACTACGCCGTGCAGACCGTCGCAGCACAGCAAAACCTGCGTTCCGCGATGGGGTTGGAGCGCATAGGAATGGATGCGAAGTTCGGGGCTGACGCCGATCGCCATCGTAAGGACGTGCCGCATCGGATGGCTCTTCAGGCTGTCTTCATCGATGCCCAGACGGCGTCCCACCTCGTGCACCCAGGTCTGGTCCTCGGTGATTACCAGGAGCTTGCCATCGGCGTGGATATAGGCGCGGCTGTCGCCGACGCTCGCGATCAAAAGATCCTGGCCGCATTCCAGTGCCGCCACGAGCGTGGTGCCCATGCCCTCCAGGGCGGCATCGCTGGAGGCAGCGTCCATAACGCGACGGTTCGCTTCTTCGAAGGCTTGCGCGAGGATATCGGGGGCCTTGCGGTCGTTTCGCCAAATGTACTCCGCGACCGTCTCGGCGGCGAGTTTCGATGCATGTTCGCCCGCCTGCGCTCCCCCCATCCCGTCGGCGACCAGGTACAGTCCCCGGTCACGAAACAGGAGGTAATAGTCCTCATTATTCGTCCGCACGCAGCCCGGATCGGAAATTCCGAACGCTTCGAGCATGAGATTCTCGATTATAACCGGTTCTGACGCAGCCTCCGCGCGATGGTTCCCGAAGCGGCTGAAGGGCCGCGGAAGGCGGACGGTGACTTTCAAGGCTTCTGAGGCTGCAGCGCCGCTTTCAGTTGCCACCAGGCGCTTTCTTCGTAATTGGTCTTGAGCCGTTCCAGACGCTCTGTTTTTGTATCGCCGGGCCGCGGTCCGTTGCGGCCGGCGCAACGTTCCAGCATGGCGCTCGCCTCGGCATCCCGCGGATCGCGCTCCAGCACGGCGCGGAAACGCGCTGCCGCCTTGTCGAATTCGCCCAGCTTCCACAACGCAAACCCGACGTTGAATTGGTAGGCCGGATCGGTGGGATCCCCATCCAGGGCTTTCTTGAAATTATCGAGCGCCTCGGGCAGATTGAGGCGCGACTGCGCGGCGCCGATATCATTGTAGACCTCGTTCAAAGGAACGATCCTCGCCACATTCTGAAAGGCCTCCTGCGCGCCCGCAAAGTCTCCCGTATTGTACAGGCAAAGTCCGAGCAGAAAATTGGCCTCGCGGAAATGAACGTCGGAAGACGCCACCTTGCGCAACCAGCCGGAGGCGACCTTGTAATCCTTTTTTTGGAAGTGCAGCCTGCCAAGCTCGAAACAAGGCTGCGAAAAGGACGCGTCCAGCCGCACCGCCTGCGTGAAAAAACGGTGCTTCTCGTCGGGGCTGGAGGCCAGCAGGCCGCGAACGTAGTTTTCAAGCGCGTCCACCCGAACGCCGGGGTGTCCGCGGACGAACTCGTCTTCCGCGAGAGAGGTCTTGCCGGCGAACTGCAGCGTCTGCCAGGCGAGGCGCCGCTGCAGCACGGCGAGGTCTTCGAGCGATCCGGTCTCGGAATATTCCGGACCTTGCCGCATGCGTTTAAGGTCGATAACGCGAGCCGTAATTTTTAACGACCCGTTCGCAATAGGTTGACCGGCGGGGGGCGGAGCAAGATCGAATTGACCGTAGACGACCTGCGCGGCGTCGAGCTCGGACGCGATTTTAACGACCGAAGCGCGCGTGAGCAGCGTGTAGGGACGGATCGAAAGGCGATGGTACACTTCGACGCGGTCTTCGCGGTCCAGCGCGACCAGGCCTTCGGAGGCGAGCGCCTCGCGAATCGATTCCGAGAGGCTTTCTCCGATCCAATCCAGGCTGGCATTCTTGGACACGTTGAAGAACGGCAAGACCGCGAATGTATCGGCCTTGACGCACGCCGCCAGCGCGCACAGCGACGCCGCAAGCGTAAAAACCCGCATCATAAGTTCAGTGTAACGTGGGTGCGCGCGCCGGCATGGGCGCAATGCGGAAGCCAATGCGATCGAAACCTCCGCCCGGATACGTATCGCCCTGCTAGCATGGACCAATAAAGATGACCCGGCGAACGTTCGTTCCTATCGCGGCGGGCGCGGCCTTCGCAGGCGCCGTGGCCGGAGCCGCAGGCGCGCCCCACCAAGGGAGGCTGAAGCAATGCGTCACTTCCGGCGTCTTCGGCAAGGGAAAAACGCTGGATCAAAATGCCCGCGATGCCGCCCGGCTAGGCGCGGTCGGATTCGACCTCATCGGTCCCGATGGCTGGCCAGCGTTAAAACAGTACGGCCTCATTCCCACCATGGTTCCCGGTTTCGGCGGAACGATTCCCGATGCGCTCAACCGCACGGAAAATCACGCCCGCATTGAAGCGTCCATGCGCCAAGGGATCGATCTCTGCGCCCAGGAGCGCGCGCCCAACCTGATTACTTTTTCCGGCAACCGCCGCGGCATGACCGACGAAGAAGGTATGGACAACTGCGCGCTGTTTCTGAACAAGGTCAAGTCCCAGGCCGAAGACAAGGGCGTGACGGTCTGCCTGGAGCTTCTCAACAGCAAGGTCAATCATAAGGACTACATGTGCGATCACGCGAAATGGGGCGTCGAGCTCATGCAGCGCGTCAACTCACCGCGCATCAAACTGCTGTACGACATTTATCACATGCAGATCATGGACGGCGATATCGTAAGAACCATCCGCGGCAATATTGGATACATCGCGCATTTTCACACTGGCGGCAATCCCGGACGGCACGAAATCGACGGCACGCAGGAGTTGAACTACCACTTCATCGCCCAGGCGATCGCGGATACCGGCTTTGGCGGATACATCGCGCATGAATATACGCCAGCTCCCGGCCGCGATCCCATTCAATCTCTCGAATCGGCCCTGTCGATTTGCGAAGTGTAGACAGCGTCGCTCAGGCCCCGCTGGGCAGCGTCACTCTCTGAAACCAGAACGTGCAAATATCGCGAATGGTCTGCAGCGTCGTCTCCAGGTCCATCGGCTTGCGAATATAGCAGTTCGCGGACAACTTGTAAGCGCGATTGACCTCTTCGCGCGATCCCGTGGAGCTGACCACGATCACTGGGATCGTGCGCAGGTTGGAATCTTCCTTGACCCCCCGCAAGACCTCGTGGCCGCTGCGTTTGGGAAGATTTAAGTCGAGTAGGATGAGCTGCGGACGCACCGTCCCGGGAGCGGAATTAAATAAAAGGTCGAAGGCCTCCTCTCCGTCCCGCGCAACTGTCAGGCGCAACGGAGTCTTGCAATCCCGCAATGCCTCTCTAACCAGGCGGACGTCTCCGGGGTTATCTTCCACCAACAGAACTTCAATTGGCCCGCTGGGTCCATCCATCCTTCGTAACTCCTCCTCATCGCGAATGCCCGCGCGGCCAATTTATAAGCTCCTTGGCTATCGTACTTGGGAGCCGCTGCTGGAAAGCGGCTGATCGACAAGTGGCCGCACGTTTCCTTTTAGGATGAGACTCAAATCTCATCGCTTCGTTACGATAAATGAGATGTAGAGGCGCCAGTACCCGCGGGCTCGACGCGAAGAGTAAGCCCGTCCACGGAAGTAACCCTCACGGTAGCGCCCGGCTCGATGGGAGCCGATGATATCGCATTCCAGTATTCGCCTCGAACAAGCACCTTTCCTTCCGGCGACTAAGGCCGTCCTGGCCACGCCAATGGCGCCCAAAAAGCCCGAATCGCCCGTGACTACCTTATTCGCTCTTGCGCGCACCGCGATCGACACCAGGAACACGGTAATCAGGGCGAATGGAATCGCGACCGAGAGGGCGGTCGCCAGATGGATGCGCATCTCGGGAGGCCCCTTCACCAGCAGGACGGCGCCCAAAATCATGGCGAGGGCGCCGCCGGCCCCGAGCACTCCATGGGAGGTGAACTTAGCTTCGAGCACGAACAGCGCGATAGACAGAAGCAAGCAGCGCTACTCCGGTCCAACTGATCGGAAGAACCGCAAGCGACGAAAGCGCCAGAAGGACCAGAATGCCGCCCGCGACTCCCGGAAAAATCGTGCCCGGGGCCGTGAACTCGACATAAATTCCGAGCGCGCCGAGCACCAGCAGGATAAATCCGATGTTGGGGTCGGCGATGGCGGAAACCAGGTACTCGCGCAAGGTACGGTGCGCTTCGACCATATCCGCTCCCGCGAGGTGCAAGGTCGTCTGCCGCCCGTTCCACAGCGTGATCTGACGGCCGTCGATTTGGCGCAAAAGGTCCCGCTCATTCGGAGCGATCATCTCGATGAGACGCCCGTCCAAAGCTTCCTTCTCCGTCCAGGCCTTGGCTTGCCGCACAGCCTGCTCCGCAAGCTCCGAGTTGCGGCCGCGGCGCGCGGTGAGACTTCGCAATAACGCGGAGGCATCGTTTTCGACTTTGGAGCGCATCACCGGATCCATCTGTTGCCCCAGGAGCACCGGGGACGACGCGCCGGTATTGGTTCCCGGCGCCATGGCGGCGAGGTCTCCGGCTTCGAGCACGAAAAATCCCGCGGAGGCGGCGCGCGCTCCGCTCGGCGCGACGTAGGTGATAACGGGCACGGTCGACGCGGTGATGCGCTGCACGATCTCGCGGGTCGCGTCGAGCAACCCACCGGGAGTGTTCAGGACGATGAGGACGGCCGTGGCCCGCTCCGATTGCGCTTGTTCCAGGGCGTCGCCGATAATTTCGACCGTGATGGGATGAATTACCCCGTCGAGCGAAACGGTCAGGACCCGCGGCCGGGATTCCCCGGTCTGGCCAATGGCCGCGATCTGGAGCAGCGCGATTCCCAGTATTACTATGCGCACCACCTTCATCATGGCTCCTACTTGTATTCTGCTCTTATTTGCCCGCCCGGCGCTTTGCAACGTAACGGTGGGCTAGAACGTAGCCGAGAAGAAGCGCTCCCGCGAAAATGGTGACGAGCACCAGGTTGCGATGCAGCAGGTGGAACATGCGCTCCCAATCCTCGCCGAAGTGGTAGCCGAGAAACAGGAACGTCGTAACCCAAATGCAGGCTCCCGCGTACGCGAAGATCGCAAAGGTGCGGTATTCCAGGCCGGAGGTGCCGGCCACAATCGCGAACAGATGCCGCACGCCGGGGATGTAATAGCCGAGAAGCAGCGCCCAGTGGCCGATGCGCTCAAACCAATCGTGGACTTTTTGAATGCGCTCGCCGGTGATATGCAGCCGTTTACCAAAGCGGGAGTGGAGAAAACCGAGCCCCAGCGTGCGCCCAATGACGTAACTTCCGGTAATGCCGCAAATACTTCCGAGGGCGCCCCCAAGCCATGTCGCGATAGGGTTCAGCGTGCCTTTGTAAATGAGATAACCACAGAAAACGAGCAGAGTTTCGTCAGGCACGGGCAGCCCGACGATACCGAAGATAAGGAGGACGAAAAGAGCGAGTCCTCCATACTGAGCGACCCAGTGCTCCAACTCAAGAGAATAGCTTATGGCGGCGGCGGAAATTGGCGGACGGGCGGTAGGGTGGCTCGCGGGGAAACGCTGATTATGAGTTTACGCTGGATCAGAACGACGGGAGCAAATGGCTGTCCATTGGGCCGAGTCCTAACATCATGTCGGGTAGGTCCAGGTCAGAGCCGACCCTCAGTCCGCTCCGTCGAAGAATCGGTAGTCCGTTCTCACGTGGGCTGCTCGACTCCGCCCGAACTCATGTCTTCAACGTGTGGGATTGCTGGAGGCGATCGCCTTCCGAGCAAATCTCAGCGGTGAACGTCGGCATTTGAGCGCTACGGCTTTGCGGTTTATCTTTGGAACTGTGTTGAATCGACGCCGCTCCGTCAGACCGCAACGCAGAAAGTGCCTCGGATTCGCCCCACTAATTCCGTGATCATGAAAAACGTCCATTTGACTCCTCCGTCACACGCCCTCAAGCCGACTTGACAATACTCTCAATGTCGGCCTTCGGGGTGTCCCATGTAAGATCACTTTTGCAAGACTCAGTTTACAAATTGCGTCATCATGTTGGTGAGCCGGGCGGGACTCGAACCCGCGACCCTTTGATTAAAAGTCAAATGCTCTACCGCCTGAGCTACCGGCCCGCCGCGGTTGCGATGGCTTCAGCTACAATACTACCATCGCGAGGCAAACGCTCACGTGCGCATTCGCGAAAAAAAGTAAAAGCCGGCGAGCGCGAAGACTGCGTCCGGAGCCCACGCCGCGGCCGCCGCGGGCAACAGCGCCACATCGCCGAGCTGTTGCGAAATGGAATCGGTGGCCCAGTAGGCGATCGCGATCGCAAAGCTGACGCCCACGCCCGCCATGGCTCCCCGGTTCCCGGTCAGGAACGCAAACGGGATCGAGATGACGGCCATTATCAAGGCGAACAGCGGAACCGAAAATTTGCGATAGAACTGGACCTGCAGAGCAATCGTCTCGACGCCGCTTTCTTTCAGCGTCCGAATGTAAGTCGAAAGCTCCTCGAAATTCATCTGCTTCTCCTGCTTGACCTCCTGCAGAAACCAACTCGGGCGCTCGGAGATCTCGGGAAATGTTTCCGTCTTGCCCGTGAAGTTGTGAACCTGCTCGTGCCCGCTGGTCCAATCGCGTTCCCATCCATTTTCGAAGACCCACGTATTCAGCGCCGGTTCCCAATGCGCCTTTTCCGCCGAGATGTGCCGGAGCATGCGGAAGCTCTTCGGATCGAGATCGTAAACCCTCACGCCCGGACATCACTTTGTCCAGCGGATTTAGATAATTGTAGTAGAAGATTCGCGAGCCGTGCCCGAAAATCCAGCGTTTCTCTGGATTCAAATAGGTCTGGGCCGGTTTTCCCTTGATCTCGGCGCGCAATGCGTCCTGAATGCGGTTGGCTTTCGGCAGGTAGGCGTGATCGAAGCCGAACAGGCCGGCGCTGAGGATGCCCGCGGCCAATAGAATCGGCGCCGCCATCCGGTAAAGGCTTACGCCGCACGCTTTGAATGCCGTCACTTCGTTGTGCTTGGCGAGAATGCCGAACGTGATGAGCACGGTAACTAGCACGCTCACCGGAGTGGAATCGTAAATGAGCTTGGGCGTCAGAAAAAAAAGATATCTCAGAACCGTGGTCATCGGGATTTCGTTGCGGACTATGTCGTTCAGCAGTTCGAAAAACGTGTAAACCAGGGTCATGAGAACAAAACTGGAAAGCATCAGGAGAAAGTAGAACAAGAAACTTCCAAGTACATAGCGGTCGACAATTTGCGCCAGCAGAGAGAAGCCGAGCCGCGGGCGCGCCGGGAAGCGGGTCGCCTTCGTCGATCCCTCGCGCCCCCGCAAATGCGCCAACGCGAGATCTATCCAACCCCTGACGGCTCCGACGATGTCGCCATGGCCGGGGCGCTCCAGCCGGACAAGCAGCGCGAGACCGATGATCGCGAAGACGGCATTCGGAATCCAGACCGCGATTTCGGCCGGCAGCGTGTGCTGCTTTGCGAGTCCGTTCATCGCGATCAACCCCATGTAGTAGAGAAACGCGAGCGCGGCCGTAAGGACGAATGCGGTCGATTTGCCGCCCTTACGCGTCGAGATGCCCAGCGGGATGCCCAGAAACGCAAGCAGGATGCAGGCGGGCGGAAGCGCCAGCCGATGCTGCAGTTCCAAGCGCGCCTCCGTGCGCTGCTCCAGCGTCAGCGTGGGATCGCGATAGGCGGCGCGGTACAGCGGACGCGTGTCCAGTTCCGTGTAGCCCTTGGCCTGCACCTCGTTGGGCTTGGTCGCCTGCAGAAGCTGGTCTTGTTTGGGGGAGCTCGTAATGTAATACTGATCGACCTCCTTTCCCACCTCGTAGCTGTTTTCGTTCAGCATGGAGAGCTGGATCAGGTTTCGCGGGACATCGGGGACGGCGAGAGCTTCCGTGGCCACCGTAATGCGCGGCTCGTCGCTGCGGTCGTGTCCTTCGTTCGTCCGCTGCTCCGCCGGCGTCAGATCGGCAAGAAAGATATTTCGCCAGCGCGCCACGGGTCCGGGAACGACGTCGCCAATGTATAAAATTTTGTTGGGAAATTGTTCTTCAAAAATGCGCGGCTGCACCTCCGCGGTCAACTCCGTTGCAAGCAGCCGATTGACGATCTTGCGCGTGCGCCACAGCGAGTACGGCGTCAGCCACAGCGAGGCGAGGGCCGTAATCAGCATGGCGATAGTCGCGAAAAACAGAATTGGCGGCGCCACGCGGCGGCTCGAGACGCCTGCGGCGCGCATGGCCGTGATCTCGGCGTCGGTCGACATTCTGTTCAAGGTGATCAGTACTCCGGCGAGCACGCCAAGAGGGATCGTGAAGCTGAACGTGAACGGGACCGCGAGTGCGAACAGATGCAGGACGGTAAGGGGCGGAGCCGCGCTGCGCACCAGCGTCTCAAAGAGCTTTCCGGCGCGCTGCAGAAACAGCACAAAGGTAAATAGCACGGCGCCGAGAACGGAGCTTGTTACGACCTCCCAAAAAATGGCCCGGCTTAGAATGCCCATGCGTTACGGATTCAGTTTAGTAATAAGCGGGGGAGGCGGCACGATCGGCGGGCTGGGCGTTTCGTCGAGGATCTGCTCCAATTCGACGTCTTCAATCAGCACGGATGGCGCTATGACGGTGGAGTTCACGATATAACTCCCGGCTCCCATGAGCGCGAACGGAACCGTGGAATCCATGTAATTGTAAACGTATGGCTGGTCCGAGGCGGCGGCGATGTCCTTCAACGAGCGCGTTGAGAGTCCGCGGAATCGAACTCCCCGCACCAGTTCCTCTCTTCCGTCCGGAAACACGCGATATACGAGCAGTGGAATACTGACCGGACGTCCGCCGGACATGGACACGCCGTTGAACTCACGGCGTAGTTCCTCGATGCTGGCGGACGAGGGCCAGTCAAGTTTCCGTACAACGATGCCGTAGGGCTTGTCGCGTGCTTTCACAAGCTCCAGCAGTTTGCTCCTCATTTGCGCCTCGGGCAAGGTCCGCGAGGCGCGCACGAAAAGGTTACCGATTCCCGGCGAGTCCGCGCCGTGGGAGCCGGGCAGACGCGCATGGCCGTTAGATCCCTCGAAGCTCTTCAATGCGGGAGTGCGGGTGCGCATAAAATCCTTCAAGACGCCATGCTCGACGATAGTGACCGGCTTGACCTTTACGCCTTCAAGATCGTATTCGTATGCTCCGAGCAGGCGCTGGCCGGCGTACTCGCTCTGCGACGGGTCGTCGACGATATCTATCCACTCCGGCAAGATCCGGGCGCCCGCGCGAGTTTCGAGCTCGCTTTGCAGAAACGGCGCGGGCCGGCCCGGCTCCGGAACGGGCTTGCGTTGCAGTTTCAGATTGTCGCCCAGCAACTGCCCGAATAACTGCGCCGCCGCGCGGCCTTCAAAAAGCACGGGGCCATCGTATGCGTTCCCCTGCGGCGCGCGCGCCAGCGCGGTTACGTTCTCCGCCACCTGAGTAACGGAACGGCGCGCGTCGGCGTCGGAAAGCAGTTCGCCGGCGTCTTGCGCGGCGAGCACCTCGGCATCGCGAACGGACGATCCGTCGGCGGCCTGGGCGTGCGCCCGGATGCGGAAGAACGCAACATTGTCGGGTTCCCGGACCTCGGCGCCTTCCGAATCGACAAAGTAATTCGTGGACTGGATGCCTTCAAACTCCACGCTCGAGCTCTGCACATCGGGATAGGAAGCGAAGATGCCGGACAAATCCACCGTCCGTTTCTTCCATAAGGCCTCGTCCACGGGCTTGCGCGGCGCGGGCAGCAAGGCGCGCGCGGGCGCGGCCTTCGAGAAATCTGGAAGCGCATCCGGCAGGCTGACGTTTTTCAGCGCCGATTTCTTGCGGGCGATACCTTCCTCGGCGGTTTTGAACGCGCGGTCCGTCGCCAGCCACAGGATCTGCCGCAACGCTGAATAATTTGTCTCCAGCGGCAGTTGCGCGGTGTCGTAGCGCGCCCCTCCGAAGGCGTCCGAAAAAACATAATTGGAGTTGTCGAAGCTATAGTCCCCGACCCGGACTTTCACGGATTGCGCCCGCAGCGGCGTATGCGTGAACGACAAAAGCGCGCCCAGAGTCGCCGAGATCGCCAGCGCGTCGGCGTCTTCAATAGTGTACTCGGCGTAGTACAGCGGGTCCAGACCCGGCAAGCTCAACTTCTTGGTGCGCTGCATCTCGTCTTTCATCGCCTTGAAAATGACATCGTCGTTCTGCGCGAACACGCACATTGCCGCGCCGAGCAGCATCAAAAGCGCAACCCCGCGCTTCACAGTCCGCCTCCGGCTACGGGCCTCGGCAGTACCGGCGGCCTCTCTTGCCCCCGATCCTTCTTCTGGATCTCGATCTCCGAGACCAGCAGCGCCGGAGAGACGGCCGATACCGGAACGCTGCCCGATTCGGCCCCGCAATATCCGTTGAAGACTTCGGGCCTGTTCGAAGTCGCGACGATCTTGGCGAAGCTCGCCAGCGGCGTGCCCACGATATCGACGCCGCGCACCAACTCGTCCGGGCGGCCGTCGGGATAAACGCGATAGACGATCAGCGGCAACACCGTAAATGCCTGCAGACCGCGCCGTTGCGTCAGCGTGTATCCTCCGGTGACCTGCTCGAAGTACAGCCCGTACGGCTTGTTCTGACGTTTGATTTCGTCGATCAGCATGCGGCGCAATTCCGCGTCCGAAACCTGCTTCTTGGACTCGACTATGAGATTCGATTGGCGCGATACGACCTCGTGGCCCGGCTCTCTGCGGCCGTGGCCGTTCGAGGTGGGAAATCCTTTCACCGGCGTCCGCGACATGAGAAATGTTTTCAAAATGCCGTTGTCGACCAGAGTGATGGGCCGGGCGGCCACGCCCTCGTCGTCGTACTCGTACCAGCCGTTCAGGTCGACCGGCCCCACGTTCCTCCTGGTGGGATCGAATACCACGGAGAGAAAGTCCGGCAGGACCGGCGCGTTCAGACGTTTGGTGAACGTCTGACCCTCCGTATCGTCCCGTTGGCGATGCCCTTCGACGCGATGCCCGAAGATCTCGTGAAAGAATACGCCGGAGGCGCTGCCCGAAAGGATCGCCGGGCCGACGAAGGGCTCGACCACCGGCGCGCGCATCAAATCCGTGAGGTTCTGTCCAACGTGGTTTATGGCCGCTACGATGGCGGGCGCGGTGGGCAAATGGGCTGGCTCGCTGGCCTCGTAGCTCTGCGTCGCGATCAGGTCCATGCCGTCGGGAGCTTTGCCCTTCGCTTGGATCGCGAGCGTGGCGAAGCTGCGGCCGTACTCCAGCCGCGCGCCTTCGGTATCCACGAAATACTTCGTCTCGCGGCTCACAACCAATGTGACGCCGGAACTCAGCACCGCATCGTACTTCGCGAGCTCGGCGGACCATTTGCGCAAATGCAGCGCCCACTCCTCTTCGGGAAACGCGACGCGCGGCGGAACTTCCTCGTGGATCGACGGCTTTTCGGACGAGAAATCGTCCGACTGATCGTCTCCCGCGAGCTTAATGCGCTCGTTCGATTTAATCTCAATCAACCGCCGGGCGGCGGCTCGATACGTGCGATCGGTGTTCAACCAGACGGCCCGCCGGATCGCGTTCGGAACATCGTCGAGGGGGATGGGAGCGCCCGGCGTGAAGCGCGGACGCTGCCCTTGGACGATGTGATAATTGTCCAACTTCGGACTGCCCACGCGGACAGTAATGTCCAGGTAGCGGCGATGCGATTTGTTGTTCGCCAGCAGCGAGCCCATCCCCGCCGTGATCGCCTGCGTCTCCTCTTCGGTCACCTCGTATGCCATGAAGTAGGGGGCCGGATCGCCCTTTTGCTTCAGGACCGAGAAGTTGCGCTGCAATTCCTCATTGAGTATCTGGGGGAGAGACTGCGCAGCCGCCGCGCAGGCGAAAAATACGAGCAGGATGGAAAACCGCACGAAATATCAGGATAACGCATGATTCCCTTTGAGGCCCCTGCGAGGCGTTGCCGCCGATGTCGACCTGTCTATTGAGGAACGCTGAACGCGTAAAGGGTGCAATCCCAGGTGACCACGTATACGCGTCCGCCCGCCACCGCGAGTCCGCTGAAGTGGCTGAAGCCGGGAATCGTTTTCCCGCTCGAGAAAAGTTCCTTGCCGGTGGCCGCATCGAGGGCGTACAGCGTGGCATTGCCCGCGGGCGTGTTGGCGCGCTCGAGAGACAAGAAGAGGCGGCCGCCGCTATCAACCTGGCGCACGTTCTCGCCGTTCGACAAAGCGAGCACCACGCCGTTTGCGATCACGACGGGCTCGGGCACCGACATATCTCTCGAGATCCAGGCCGGCTCGAGCTCCGGCTTTTTCTCCTTAGAGACGACTTTGAAAGCCATGATGCTGCCGCCCGTGGTATCTCCGTTGGCCAGCGGAAACTTCGGCGCCGCCGCCGCGGGAGCGCCCCATGCCGGCGCATACAGCCACCGGGAGCCCTTTCCATCGTCCCAGGTCGACAGCGCTCCCCAGAAGCCGCGGCCAGCAAAATCGACGTCCTCATTTGTGTAAAGCGGACTGCGGAACAAAGGCGTGCGATGGTCCGCGCCGCCCAACGATTTGGAATCGAGCAGAAACAGAACGCCTTCCTTACCGCCGCCGGCGACTAACTCGTCCCCTTCAAACGGAAAAACGACTGGGCTGATGTTGCCCATATCCAAGTCCTTTTTCGAGAGCCAAGCTCGATTCAAAGGCGTGTAATAGTCGGCCAGTTTCATATCCGGCGATACCGCGATAAACGAATCGGCGAACTTGCCCGCCTCGGGTTCGTAAGGACCGTCTCCCGTCTCGGCGTAAATGAGGCCAGTCTTCTCGCTGATCGCTCCTCCCGCCCTGCCCCAAATGCCCGCGCCGCCGGTCGGACTCGATTGGAAATAAGTCACAGTCCGATTCGGGTCCTTCAGATCCATCGCGTAGATCGCGGATCGGACGGAGTTGCAGCTCTGCGACGTGGCCGTATAAAGAATTCCATTGTGGAGATTCAGGCTCCAGGCTTTTCCGAAAGGCGGCACGAACGCGATAGGAGGCTTGACGTCTTCGCCGTTGACGTAGTTTAACGTATGAAGCCGTCCATCACTCGATAGTACATATAGACTTTTGCTTCTTCTGTCGATCAGCGGCGTCGCATTCAGCGCATCGGGGCAAAGCCAGGTGCTCTTGGGATTCTTCGGCGCCCCTTCGATTTCAAAAGAGTTCTGCCATAAGATCTTTCCGGTATCGGCATCGATTGCAAATACTTTGTCGGAGCTTCCAGCCGTAATCACGATATCCTTAAAACCTTTCGGCGTGATCACGTTCTCGACGACAATGGGCGCGGTAAGTGAATTCAACTCCTTCGCCGCATTATCCACTTTGAGCGACCATTCCAAACGAAGCTTCGAAGCGTTGGCCGGGCTAATTGCCTTCTCATTCTTCGCCCAACCCGTCCGCTGCGCATCGCCGGCGAAGGTCGGCCAATCGGCGGCCTGGACTGCCGCGGCCAGCAGCGCCGCGGCGATTAGCAATCTCGTCATAGGATTCGAACCATCTCCGTTTGAATTTCCCCCGTCACGCGCGCCGCGTCCTCGCCCACATAAACGTCCACTTCGGATCGAATGCCGAAGCCGGGCAGATAGACGCCCGGCTCGATCGAAAAACAGGTACCCGCGATCACCGCGCGCTCGTCGTGAGTTTCCAGGTTATCCATGTTTGCGCCCGTCCCGTGCACTTCTTCGCCAATGGAATGTCCCGTGCGGTGTACGAAGCTATCGCCGAAGCCCTTCTCGTCGATATAGCCGCGCGCCGCGTCGTCAACCTCGAATCCTCGAATGAGACTATGGCGGGCGACTGCGGACTTGACCCGCTCAACGGCACGATCGCGGGCAGTCCGCACGATATCGAATACGTTCGCGATCGCGGAAGGAATTTCCGCGCCGCAGTAACCGGTCCATGTGATGTCGTAGTATACGGACGACGCCGTATCGAGTTTGGCCCACATATCGATAAGGACTGCATCGCCGGCGCGAATCTCGGAGTGCCTGCCGGCTTGAGGCTCGTAATGCGGATCGGACATATTGGCGTTCACCGCCACGATGGGGCCGTGATCCGTCGTGAGGCCGTCATCCGCAAAGGCCTTACGAACGAACCTGTTCACGTCCCACTCCGTGACCCGGCGCTGCGCGCGATGCGCATCGGCGATGGACTGAAACGCCTCCCGGCGAACGCGGTCAACGCGCCTTCCGGCTTCCAGATGTGAATCCAGTTGCGCGGAAGTCCACTTGGCCTCGAAGATCTGAATGAGATTCGCGGAGCTGAGCACCTCGACGCCGATGCCGCGCACCAGTTCCACGGTCCCGGCATCCACCAGCGATACGTACGGTATCGTGCAATTCGGTGAGTACTGCATCGCAACGCGCCGGGCATCGCCGAGAATCCGCCGAAGTCCCCCGAGTCTGAGTGTCCCATCCCGAATAGACGATCTGCTCGCCCGGAACCTGGTCGAGAATCGTGGACTCGATACGGTGCACCAGCCGCTTCGGCTCGCCTTCGGCCGGAATAAAGTAGTACCAGCGTCGCGTTGCCGTCGCGCCGGCATTCAGTCCGAGAACACGGTATGCCAGTGGATCGCGGTGATGGTGATCGAAAAATAGCCAGCCATCGAGGTCTTCTTCCCTTAAAGCGCGCTGTATTTCGGATACAGTTGTCATAATGTCTTCGCGGCAAGATCAGGACATTGTGAAGCGGCCGGCAATCTATAGTATTGAACGCGGGTGTTAAGGTTCAACACGCCCGCAACGTCTTTCGTATCGATCACCTTAAAGTCCAGGACGTCGTCCAGCCAGTCCTGGCTGCGGCCGTCCCAATGCTGCGTCGCGACGGTCAGCGTGTATTCTCCCCGGCTAAGCAGGCAATCAAGTTCGAATTCTACTTCGAGAATGTCCCCGGGTTCAAATAGTCCGAGCGCTCGTTCTTCCAAACGCGTATTGGTGCCGAAAACATCGACTCCGATGCGATTCCGAATCAGGATGCCCACCATGGGATTATCGCTGGCGCGTTCGAACCGGCTTCGGATGCGAATGCGAATAAGATCGCCGCGCCGGAATGCCCGCGTGGCTTCGCCGCCGCCGTCCAGCAACTCGATATCGAGAACGCGGCTCGAACCGTCTCCGTGCCGGAACGTGCTGTGCGCGGCTACGCTGTCGGGCTCTTCGCTCTCCGGTTGCGCCCGCCGTTCGCAATCCAGCACGTAGCCTACATAGCGGTTGACCACGTCCTTAGGGGAGCCTTCGACAATCAACTTTCCCCCGAGCATGAAAGCCGCGCGCGTGGACAGGCGCTTCACCAAGCCAAGGTCGTGAGATACCAGCAGCACCGTCACGCCGCGTTGCCGCAGCTCCTCAAATTTCTGGACGCATCGCGCCGAGAAGATCGCATCGCCGACCGAGAGCGCCTCGTCGACTATCAGTATTTCCGGGTTGACATGGATAGCCGTCGAAAATGCGAGCCGCACATACATGCCGCTGGAGTATTCCTTCACTGGGCGGTCGATAAATCTTCCAATACCGGCGAAGGCTTCAATGCGAGGGAAGACGCTTTGAATTTCGGAGCGGGACAGCCCGATAATCTCGCCGTTTAAAAAAACGTTTTCACGCCCCGTAAAATCCGGATTGAAGCCCGCGCCGAGCTCCAGCAACGCCGCAATCCTGCCAGCGCATAAGACCCGTCCCGTTGTCGGCTGCAATATTCCGCTGACGATCTGAAGCAACGTGCTCTTGCCCGACCCATTCGGCCCGATAATACCGTAGACCTCGCCTTTTTCGACGTTGAAACTTACATCGCGCAACGCCCAAAACTCAGAGGCTCTTTTCTTGCCCCCTGGAAAGGCGTCCAGCAGCCGATCGAGTGGCCTTTGGTACAACTGGTAGGCTTTGGAAACGTTCTGAACTGAAATCACGCGAACCATGCCCACTATACCGCGAGCGCGGCGCCCCGCTAAGCTAAGCTACTAAGCCATCCGCGCGCTCCGGCGCGCTCCTCGCGAAAGCGGAAGCCCATACCCGATCAGGCACAGTTGGTCGAGTGCAAACAGAACCACCGATTCCAACCCGGCCGCTTCCGCGATGCGCGCTTCTTTTAGCCAGGGACTGCTGGCATCGGAAATCCCGATCAGATGGCTCCTCGCGGACGGCGCGAACCCGAGAGCGATTCCGGCGTTGATGCTGTCTTTGCACACCTCCAGATTCCGGGAGTATGTATACGTGAAGCTTTCGGTTTTCAAGCAGTTCAGAGTTTCGGGCGTCCACGCCGCTCGTGGGTAGTTTATGACCGCATTCAATCGGCCGGCGTTGGTGTCCACTGGGTACAAAACTTCGAAGCGGCAGTTCGCGTAAGTCTGGCGGACGAAATTCAAAATCTGGTTGGTGAAGTTCCCGATCAGCCCCGGCAGGAATGCGGCCTCCTGGGGCACAGTTGTAGGATCTATATCATTTGAAGCGATGACCTGCATCGCCCGGCCGTACTGCGCCTGAAACGCCCCGGTCGTATAAGCGTCGTAAAACGGCATTCCGGAGCCGTCGTCCGGAAAGTACCACCACTGTACTTCTCCGAATTGCAAGTAAGGCGCGAGGCCGGCTGCGCTTTGCAGACCCGCCATGTCGGCATACACCTGCTGCCAGTAGCTCGCGCTTACCGGGGAAAAGTTCGTTTGCAGCGCGGGAGTATTCACCAGTACGGCGTTTTGGCTCGGATATCGTTGGGCTATTCCCGCGCTCGCGCTCGGATCTCCATTGCCCAGCTCCATGCTGAATGATGCCGTAACATCGAGCCCGGCCGTTTTTAAGGCGGCGAAGAAACTCTGGTGCCAATCCCGCGCGGCCCGATTGATTCGAGGCATCGCCTGTAAATCTGTCAGCCAACTCCCGTCGGCCCCACCGGCGAGTGTGGCGCCCGATAGCTCTATTGTCAGATTCGCCGTCGATCCGCTCGTGCTCACCGTGATGTTATCGCCCGCCAGACCCATCGCCCGGGCATAAATCGTAAGCTGCGTCCCCGACGCTTGCGCCCAGATGGCGGTATATCCGTTATTAATCGATAATTCGAAAGCCTTCGCCAGCGTGACCGCCGTGTCGCCAATCAGATTCAGGTGCGTGATTGGCGTCGGAGCTTGGTTGGGATTAGTCGCCAAACCGATTGATATCGTTGTGATGGCGTTGGCGTCGGGGGTACCGGAAAAGGTGATCGTGGCGGAAGCATATTGTTGCCCTGGGTTGACCAGTTCATAAAACCACAGTGCCCCGGCGTAATGGTTCACGCGGCCTCGAAACCCCAGCGCGGCGATCAGCCAAGCCGTTCTTTCCGGCGCCAGGGACATTGAGTGATTTGTATCCCAATCCGTGGCAAGAGCCAGTCTGCTCTCGTTGGGAATCTGCGGCAGCGTCGATGTCGGTATCGCGATCTCCAAAAAATCGAAATAAAACGGAGCCCCGACATTCCCCTGATGCGTCACAGTAACGGCGTGACTTCCGGCCGATAAATTGCCGAGCGGAACGCGAGCTAAGACATCCTCGCCGGGCATGTCCAAGGAAATCGAAGGCACAGGCGCATGGTCGATCGCCGCGGAAATAGTCGCGCCATTCGGGACATATCGCGTACCCACATATAATTGATGGTCGGCCGTAGCATTGTAGGCAAAGGAAACCGTCGATCCAGGCGCGCCGGTCAAGCTGATTGTCGCGCCGGAAAAGTTTCCTGCCGCCGGTGTTGCCCACGTTCCCGAATAAACCAGTTCGCCGGAGTTATCCTCCACTCTGCGGCTGCCGGAACCGGCGACCGAATATCCCCGCCCCGAGCCGCTTACCGACCAGTTCTGGACCACCACTTGAAACTCGCTGCGCTGGAAAAACCCCGGTTGTAAATCCGCCGCGTAAGTCCATCGCAATTTTCGAACGGCCGACGCTGGAATCGTCCCGAGGGCTGGATCCGTTAACGTAGCGAACGGAAGCGTGACCTGCCATTGTGTCGGCGACGTTCCGCCGGAGAACTGCTTCCATGACGAATCCCACTGTTCCGTCGCCGCGCCCGATACGTACGTGTAAAGCCCCACTCGGTTGCCGTTCGCGCCACTTGCGGCCGTTTCGTTCGGCCGGGAATATGTAAGGGTGACCGTGCCGCCCGACAATGTGGCCGACATGGTTGTCGAAAACGCCTGCACGGCGCCTACTAACTGCGACAGCGCATATGCCGTTGTATCGCCCGATCTCAGTTGGTATGAATAGTGCTCGTCAAGAAATGCAAAGCCGACATAATCTCCCGCCGTGACGACCCCTCCCAGCGATATTTGCGCCGTCGCAGCCCGATATTGACCTTCAACTGGCGTTGAGTAAGCGGTTAATGGGACCTTATAAATCTTCTCGCCCGTGCCGTCGTTCGCCCAAACGCGCAAGCTCGGCCAATCGACCGTGGCAAACAGGTTCGAATCCATCGGAATGCAATTCGAACGGGTCTCCTGATAACTCAACGTCAGGCCGCTCAGGTCCCCATCCGGTAGTGGACGTAGCATCGGGTGCTCGAAGACATCGTCGCGATTCCATTCAATTACAGCCCAGTCGAACTGCTGGCGCCATGTTCCAGAAACTGTGAATCCCGATGGACCCGTTGCGCTTAGCGCCGCAATCGCGGAGGGTTCGAAAAAATAGCACTGCAGATCGCGGTCTGGCTGGAGCTTCTGAAGAGTATCCATTGCCTTTACAAACGAATCGTGATTGTCAGGTCGGCCCCGGGGCTCGTCCCCACTGCTGACGGAACGGCTAACACGTCAATGCCGATTTGACCTTGAGCCTGCAGAATGGGCAGGCTCGTTCCGGGCATGCTCGGCGAAACAGTAGCGCCATCGGGTATCGATATTTGACAGTATGGCTGTCCGTTT
Source organism: Bryobacterales bacterium (assembly GCA_963795935.1). Lineage (GTDB taxonomy): Bacteria > Acidobacteriota > Terriglobia > Bryobacterales > Bryobacteraceae > JAICMB01. The sequence goes on from CAWCJO010000004.1 coordinate 30,703, forward strand.
TGCGTTACCTGTAAGTTGATCGGTCCCCCGGAGGGCGCGGTCCCCACGTTTGCCGAGACATCCCGAACCGAATGCGCCGCATCCATAATGAGCGGAGGCACGGCATTGGTCTGAATCGCCAAAGGACCGTCAATTTGTATGGAGACCTGTCCGCCCGATAACGTGCGCAAGCCGCCATCCACCGTCGCCGTGAATGCCCGCTGAAGATCGGCGCTGTTTCCGCGCGAGTTCGTGACAAAGAAGTCCGCCCCGGCGATTCGCACGTCGGGAAACAAAACGCGGTACGAATAGCTTCCGCTTGACGATGTTCCAAAGAACTGCAGCGGGAAAGGCATCACAAACGTCTTTCGGCCAAGCGCATAAACGCCTATTCCGGTTGCGTGGGTTGCCGCGGAGGTCCCATAAGCGCCTCGACTCACTGTGACGGAAGTTCCGGAACTGACTGCCTGTTGTACCGTCATCAGCTCCGATTCCACCTGGAAAATATCTCCGCCTGCGCTGAGACAGCCGCGTTCAAAGTTAGCGACTGGTCCGTTTCCGCCATGCTATTGGCTAGCGGAATGGGAGCGGCGCCCGCAACTTCGTCCCAGTAAACCAGAGATAAAGTGCCCGCCGTGACGCCGTGAGTATTGGTCAAGTCCGAAAATCCGATGCCGACCACTTCAATGGCGCCTTGCCCCACCGCGTATAATCCAAACGCCGGTTGCCCGGGTACGTCTTGATCGAGCGTCGAACCGGAGCCGCCCAAAATCTGCCACGTAGTAAGCGGCGACAACTCGTAGGCGCACTCGTCATCGTGAACGTTGGCCGCTCGACCCGATATCTGAACTACGGCGCCGGTCCGGTTCGGGACCGTCAACGTGACCGGACTCGAGGCGCTTGTGGCCCCGAACTGCCAACTCGCATCGGCGATTAGGAATTCGCTGGTTGCATCGGGTTGAATATCCCAACTCGGCGCGATGGTTACCGTCGAAGCGGTATTCGATACGATCGTTCTCTCCTGCGCCGCTCCAGTGCCCGCTGTAATGCGAGCGATGGAACCGCGAAACTCGTTGGCCTGCATTCCCGCGCTCGTCACGCCGATGGTGTTTGGCGACTCAATATCGGACTTCTGCTCCGGCCGCAGCACGAAGCGCCAATAAAAGTTGGCGTGATCGAAGTTCGCATCGGGCGGACCTTGCAGCAACGGTCTTAATCCGAGGTCCGTAAATTGGGCCGAAATGGCGGCATTGGACGCAATCTGCAGCAAGTTCGCGGGCGTGGGTCCGCGGTATACGTTGAAGCCCTTCGCGCTTGAGGAAAAGCTTAGATTCTGTAGCGTAATCCCGTTCGTATTTGTTCCATCGGGTGTGGTGGCAAGAATGCTAAACGATAAGCCGCTCTCAGCTCCGGAACTATCGATGGCGCTCACGGCGTAATAGAAGGTCGCGCCTCCCGCGATGATTCCCCCAGTTGTTGGATACAGAGGTTCCAGACTTACCAGAGGAATCGACACCGCGCTGGTCGAGGGTGTATTCGGAACTGTAAACGCGGCCATAAGTTGCACCGAATTAGAGCCGTCTGTATCGACCGTTAGTGATTCGGTGATTCCCAGACTCGTGCTCCCGTCCGCGTTCAATACGGTTCCAATCAGCGGCCGAGGCGCGGTAATGTTGGCGATTGCCTGCCGTCCGCTGCCAGCGCCGGCAGCCGCGCTTGCCGAATACCAATCGTCATCGTGCCATTGACCCGTAATCAACGCCTGCCGGTAGTTCGCTCCGGGCGCGATTCGCACAATTCTGAAAGGCTGGCGGCTGAATCCTTCCCGGGCGTAAGTCAAAGCGATAATGTCCCCGGGCGACAGATTGATCGACTTCACGCTTGTCTGAAAATCGACGTATGTGTTTCCATTGACTGACTTGGTTAGAAAGAGATAAGAAATTCGGATTGCCTGATCGTAATTGGGAACGCCGAGAACCGGCAGCGAAGCCGTAATCTCCTGCCCCATCGTCGTCCGATCGTCCTCATCCAGGATCGAGTAGCTGTCCTGCTGATACTCGTTGAACTCATCTTGAAATTCCACGGTAAAGCAGTTCGGCGTGTCGGCGGATGTTCGCGAATATACTCGCAGCGACGACTGGCCATTGCTCTTGAGCGCAATACCCGACAGCGATGTATCGCCGAATTCATATGCCGGCCAGCCTCCGTTCAGCGCGCTCGCGCTGTTGCTTCCGTCCGGCTTAACCGGTTGTTGCGCCGCTAAAGTGTCCTCCACGGTCACCTGAAGCAATCCCTCCGAATCGAAATTCAGGAACAGACCGGACCCATTACGAATGCCGCGCACCACGTCGGAAGCGCTTCGCGTCCGCGTCAGCAGCAGATTGCATTGATACCTGGGAATCTGCGTCGCGTTTCCGTTCAAGTCCGTCGTCTGCATGGGTTGCGCGCAAATGGCCGCGGCGGTCGCGAAACTCGGAACATCGACTTCCGCCAGCGTCCAGCCGCTCCGGCGCAGGACGTCGAGCAAAACCCACGCGGGATTATTTGAATAGGCGTCGCTCCCAAGGGATGCTCCCGTCGTGTCATATTGTGAAAGCTTAAGCCCCTGCGCCAGGATTTGTATCGCCGGCAGGGAGCTTCCATTGTTGATCGCATTCGGAACCACTACGGACATATAGGCCATGCTTCCGTAGGGGTCGCCCAAAGGCGCGCCGCTGGCGTCCGTAAAGTCCATATTGAAGGCGCCGTTCCGAGTGCCGTACGATACGATGTTGTACCATCCGGTCGCCGTCATGTTTGTTCCGCTGACGCCCAGCGGTATTTCGATATTGTTGACCACTACTTTAAGCACGCTTGTCATGGCGCCTTCGCCGAGTAGAACTTCCATGCGCGTGAGATTGCCGTCGTTTCTGGCAAAGACGATCGGCGGCTGGTACCAACCTGTCCCATAAATAAGCGGGACCGGATCGTTGTAGTTGGCCTGGTTGTCCAGCGTGCTCGAAACGTGCGACGATTTGTCCCGGTACGTCCGCACGATAATTGAGGGCGGAACGAATTCAATCCCTCCGAATCGCGCCGTGGCGTTCTGTGCGCCGTCCTGGCTGAACATGCCCCGTTCGACACATTGCGTTCGAGTGTAGTCGCATGTCGTGTACGGGACTGAGCCATTTAGATTGCCGACTCCGCCCGTTATGTCGGCGGAGTATCCGCACCGGTACGCCGGCGAGAACTTGCCCAGCACGGCGCCCGCCAAGGCTTCTTGCCGCTGGCTGGCGTCGGCTGGAAACATCCAAGGACAAGTTTTCGCAATCTGTGTTTCGGGCAAGTAAATCCGTTGCAGGTTCAAACGGTTGTTAAACGTCAGCTTCAGGCCCGTTTCAGTCGACTCGTCCGGCGCATTCGCAATGCCCCGAAACACAACGCGAGTGTCCGACGCCGCCGTCGCGGTTGCCATGCTGTAGAACAAGAACGTGATTGTGACTTTCGCGCCCTTCCAGCCTATATTTCTCTCTATCGGGGATAGCAGCGCATCCGCATTGGCCAAAGTCACGGAGACTTTTGATATGCCGTCGGTGGCATTTTCGGAAGACGAGCTCATCTCGAAAAGGTTGTGTTGGAGTATGCGCGCGTCGTAAGAAACGCCGTTAACCGTGACCGCATGCGTACTCCAGTGATACGCATCCCCTGATTTGAGCGTGCAATCCAGCAGGAACAGAGGCGTCTCCGCGCACGCCAACTCCTTGATGTCCGCGATGTGAGCCATGGTTCCCCTTTAATAACTACTCGTAATCCGAAGCGTGGTCGAGTACTGACCGGGCGCATTGGCCGTCTGCGCCAGCGTATCTTGGTCAAACCGGCTGTTCACATACGCGCCCGAGTGTCCAATCTTCGATTTGTACAATCCGGCGGCGGGCTGTGCTTCTACTTGCGCGCCAAATGCCGAGACCGCCGCGCCCGGCGGTATCTCCAGGCCGAATCGGACGCCGTCGTCCTGACCGCCCAGGCTCGCCGGAAAGACAAAACGGGTCCATGCAGCGCCGATGGCGGTCGGCTGCCCGGCCTCGCTGCTTGCGCTCGAGCCCACCAGATTCACCGTGCAAGGCGCGGCCGATTGTAGATAAATGCTGAACGCATATTCAAACCAGCTTGGACCCGCAATCGTCTGCGTAAGCTGCTGTAACGCCTGGCCGCCATTTGTAATCTGAATCGCCGCCGTTCCCCCGAGTGGATCCGCGACGCCCGTACTCAATTGCAGCAATGGATCGGCGTCCCATGCCGCCGCCGTGAAGTCCTCGCTCTCAATGAGTAAATTGTCCGTGGGATCGAGAAACGTGAACGTGCCGTATCTGCCCTGCACGGCGGTGAACAGCGTCGCGATGGCCGTCCACTCGGCATCCGACAAACCGCTGTACTGAATTTGCCAGCTTACGCGCGCTGGCGTTACGCTCGGCATCACCACCGTCTGGCCGCCGTCCATCGTATCGACAAAGACTTGTTTGGACCAGCTCCGATTCACCGGATACTGAGCGATGCCGCCGATTGCTAGCTGCGGGAAATACAGTATGCTCATGATCTGTTTTCCCTCAAAGTAAAAGCAATGCTATTCTGCATCGGACCATCGGACGATGCTGTAAACGACGTCCCCTCGAGACTGCAGCTCGGATAAGCGGTCCCGTCCCAGGGGTCTGTGAATGAAAACACGCCGGCCGCCCCGTTCAACTGCTCGATAAACGAACGGACGCTCTGGAGTTCTGTCTCGTCCAGCGCGCTCAGCTTGATCGCCCACCGATGGTATGCTTGGCCGTAATCGCGAAACCGCTGTTCCGCGCCATCCAGGAATTGCACCACTTCAGTCGAGAATTGACTCGCGCGGCCGGCCGGATACTGCATCACGGCCCCGGTCTTCAAAACGGGAAAGGCGCTCATCTTACAACTCCGAAATGGTATCGGCCAACGGATGAGAATTCAGAAGCGCTTGTCGAACCGCGCTGGCGATATCGTCGCTGTGGTCCAGGAAAGATCGCGAGTCCATCGCGCTTACCTGGATCTGAACCTGCTGCGTTGTTGCCGGAGCGCTCTGACCCGCGGCGCCCGTTGCCGCCGCTGCGCCCGCGCTGCTTGGCCCCGGCGCCGCAGCGCCGTTGACCGCGGTCGTCAATTGTAGCGCCGGAGGCAGCGCAAAGCCGGTGAACGTCGGCGTCGATTGCCCGCCGCCGAAGAGGCTTGTTATCCCGCTGATCAGAGGTCCCAGAATGGATCCACCCCCGAGAATTCCACTCGCCACGCTTCCGATCGTCGATAGCGCGCTCGACCCGCTGCCGCTCTTGCTCGCTGTATTCGAATTCAGCGCCTGAATATTCTGATTGGTACTGTCCAACATCTGCTGCTGAACCGATTCCAAAGTCGCTAGTTGCGCGTTCGTCTGCGTGACAGCGTCGCTGGCCGTTTTAAGCGTGCTCTGCAGCACATCGTTCGCTGAGCCGCCCGACCCGGACGAGCCCGTTGCGCCGGTGACGTTGTCCCATGCCGATACGCTCCCCAAACTCAATCCCGGCGAATGCGATTGGTTCGCATTTTTATACGGGAGCAGCGCGTTCAGCGCCGCTTCGATGCTACTGTTGCTCACTGTTCATCTCCGCTCGCCACTCCATCTCTAAAATTTGGAACGCGCCCGCCGTGCGCGCGGGCAACGACCACAGGTCCGCGCCGCCGAGCAGCTTCCAGGCATGAAATTCTTGTAGAAACGCCAGGCTCTCCGCCGTTACGTACGACACCGGACACGTCTCGATGGCTACGGCGCCCCGCGCCCAGACCACCCGCGGCGGTCCCTCCTGCGCCGGAAGCCAACCGCAGCCGCGTTTATTTTCCAGGCCCTTTTTCCTGCATTCTCCGCACTTCCATCCGGCCCGGTTCGCGTATTGAAAATGGAAGGCGGCGATCAGTTTTTTCGTTCGTTGTCGTTAAGCCCGCACTGCCCCTTGATGGCGTTCACAATTTCGCGCGCAAGGTCCTCGGGCCCCTTCTCCGCGAGCGACTCCGCCGTGGCCTCCGCGCCGTCAATCGAAAGCCCAATCATGCGAACGAGGCCCCATCGCAGGTACACCCGGTCGATCTCGCAAGCGATGATGTTCGCCTCGAGCTTGTCTTCGATCCCCTCGCCCGCTCCTCTGAATTCCATGCGCCGTCCGAGCTCTAGCACCATGCGGGCGAGCTCCATCCGGCGCGCAAACGAAAATCGCAGGATTGTAAACTCCACTCCAACCGACGCCTGCGACGCAATCGTAACCGTGCTCTCGTAATCGATCGCTGCGGCCGGTCGCCGCCCTTCATCCGAATGCGATAGAAATTTCATCGTCGGCTACTCCCTGCGCGCGGCTGCTCTTGAAAACCCACTGCTGCCGAACTTGCGAATCGTCGAACTGCGGCGTCGCCAGCACCACGCCTTTCATATAAATGCCGGTCAACTGCCCCGCCTGTTGCCCCAGTTGAATCATCACGGCGACCGGCGATTCCTGCCGCGCCGCTTGATACAGCGCCTTGGTCTGAGTATCGTCTTGCTGATACAACGTGAAGTCCAGCGTTATCGACCTGGTTCCCGGTGAAATTCCACGCGCGTAGGTCGACCCGAATTCCTTGTCCCGCAGCGCTAAGCCGTTATCCAATTTCAGGGTCGCTTGGGTCAGGGTGAAGAACTGACTCGGCGCCGTGCCCAGCCAGACCTGTCCCAAATGGCCCGGAACGATCGCATAATCGAACGTGCTCGAAACCGGTTCCGCCGGAAAGGCCGTCAGGCCGCCCTGTCCCTGCTGGAAACTGGCGTTGTCCACGATGTCGCACGCCGGGCCGGAGAACTGAAACTCGTGATAATCGCTGTTCACCTGCAACTGGAGTTGATCGACGGCGGCTCCGTAAAGGAAGCGCTGCACGGCCGACGCGGGACTCCAACAATCGAGTATGGTCGCGCTGCTCAGTTCGCTCGTAAGCGCGTATGTTGCCGTGATGCCCTGTACTCGAGCCGCCCACGGGCTGTGTCGAAAACGGCGCATTGACCTGAATCGTCTGATTGTCCACGATCGCCGTCACAAACCGGATCTCGGCGCCGTACGAGATCGCCTGCCCCGGACTTAGATTGTGCGCCGCCGTAAATGCGATCTGGTTAGCGCCCGATACCCTTGCAATGTTTTGAGCGCTGGTTATCGCCGCCGGCTTGGCCGAGACAAGCCTGGAAAAGCGGGCCGTAGCTGGGCTCCCGCGTCTGGTCCGACCAATCTTTCATATAAGTGCTGAGCGTGAAAGTCGTCGCCCGCCGGCCGCCCAACGGATAGCCCGGAAATGTTCGCGATCCCGTCTTATCCTTGCGGTCCATCTTCTCGCGCTGCTGTTGAACGGTCAGCTTCACCGCCGGAATTCGGCTGAACGCGCTATCTGCGCTGACTTGACCGTAGCTCTGCTCCAGCGCGACATAGAAGCGGTTTTCGTTTGATGAAATATATGCCATTGTTTCTCGCCGTTTCGCTAGTAGTTCCTGCTGATCTCCACGTTAAAAGTTATTTTGCCGGTCTGGAGGAAGTTTCTCCCGCCGTGCTTTACGCCGGCGTATGAGATGTCGTATGCTCCACCGTAGAAGACCCCCGTGCCCCAGTCTCCGCGGTTCTGATCGAGCGTTGACGTAACCGCGTCCACCAGCAGCCCTAACTGGCCGCTAAGTCCCTCCACGCGGTCGCTTGAAATGCGGACTTCAATCGCCATCGAGGCCTGTCCCGAAAAGACCCGCGATTTCTCGCGGAGTTGATTCGACATCTTCTCGCAATAAATACAGATCGCCGGATATCGCCCCGCCGCGCTGCGCTCCGCCAGTTCCGCCGGCAGATTCTGCGGGATATACTGCCACTCCGCCAGGTTCACCGGCGGCTGGGAATCCGTCGCCGCCAGCGCATTAATGTTGTCCTGCAGGCCGCCTTCGCCCTCCAGCATCTCTATAACTGTGTTTACGACGTCCGATACTTGGCCCATATTCAGCCTCTCAGCAGAATCTGCTTATCCACCATCCACCACTCCGGAGCCTGTCCGCCCGACGGCGCTCTTCCCGTGACCAGCCCGGTCACCGGCAATGTCCACGTCGATGAAATCGGGAGTGGCATTGCATTCTGCAATGTCGTTGCATTCGGATCGGCGCCGCCATACACGTTCCATGACACGACGCCGGCCGGCGGATTCGACGCCCCCACCGCGATCGCCGAGCCGCTCGCGCTCGTCACCTGGACTACATCGCTTACCTGTCCTTCTTTTCCCGCCGCGCTCACCCACGACGCTCGCGCGTAGTAACTCGCTCCACTGACGCTCGCCGCAACCGTGGTCAGCGACGGCGCGCTCGCTTTGGAAACGGGATCCAGCGCCATTCCCACCCCGGCCTTGAATAACTTCCGCGCGGCATCCGCCGAAATCGTTTGATACTCGGTCCACTTTGCCTGATAGCGGTCATTGAGCTGGTTGTAATACGCGTCGCGATACACCAGTTCCAAGGTCTTATAGGCGTGCCACCGTTTCATGGGCCCCGTGACCACGACGTCGCAGATTCCCACGTTCCGTCTCAGCACTGCGAACCACGGATCCCACAACACATTCCTGTCCAGAAATAGAAGTAGCTCGACTTCCATCTCTTCCTGGGCCAGGCAACACTTCTGCGTCGTGTCGATGTTTTCCGTGCTCGCCACGTTTAGAATGTTGTTCTCGTACTTTACGAGATCGCCGCTGACATTGATTGGTCCATCTGTGAACAGGGCCATCGCTTCCGCCTAATCTTCCTGCTCAAGAGCGTTCCGCAATAATTTCAGATCGGCCGCGTGCATGAGACTGACCTGAATCCGCTCCCGCATCGAACGCTCCTCGATGGCGCGCCTGGAATTTTCCGCCGCGGCCTTGAATTCCCGCGCTTCTTCCTCGTTTGCAAGACGCGCTCTGCCCTGCGCGGCCAGTTTCGCGGCCACCTCCCGCGACACTTCCGACATCTGCTCCGGACGCCCGCCATCGGTCGTCTCCATGCTCACCACCACGGCATGCTCGCCCGCGATCGTCGCTTCGATTGTTCGCACTTTATGAAAATATAGTTTTAAGTCCATGGTTCCGTCTCCCTGCAAAACAAAATGCCGGCCGCGACCCCGGTAAAGGGGCACGGCCGGCCTTTTTCGTCCAGCTTATGCCGGACCGGTCAGCAGCCTGGTTAGCTGTTTACCTGGACAGCGAAGTTGTTGCGCAGCACTCCGACGCCGTACAGCACGTCCACGGTGAACTGCTGCGCCAGCGTGTTCGGCTGATAGCTCATAACGACGCGCATGCCGAAGTTACCCATCTCGGCGTACTCCGCGACCGCGCCGGTTCCCGGCAGAGGCTGCGGCAGACGCCGTATCACTAGCCCGATCGCATCCTTGGAGAACGCCAGGTTATGCGTAGTCGCCGGCCCGCTGCCGGTCTGAGGCACGAATTGCGAACGGAAAATGTAGAAGTCCTTCAGCTTGCCGACGTTTCCGTCGATCAAAGCCCGCAGCCCGGCTTCGCCTGAGCTGTAGTACTCGCTGAAGCGCGGAATCTGCCGCAAAGCCGAGTATGTACTCGAATCCACGACAAAATACTTGTTGACGCTCGGCGGAACCTTCGCCTGAAACAGCGTTGTCTCCGCGCTGTCCACAATCGCTTCCGTGATCGCGGTCCCGCCGATGCCCACCGGCGAATTCGCCGTGAACTGCGGGTACAGGTTCAACAGATCGCTCTCGATCCGCTGCGCCAATGCGATAACGGCCGGCTGCATGTACAGCTTCAAAAGATCCGGCACCGCCAGAACTTTGGTCACATCCGGTATCTGGAACGTCGCCTCGGCGTGCGTATTGAGCACGATCTGCGCGTTCCCCAAACTCGGATTCTGCGTTTGGACCGTTCCGCCCTCCGCGATGTTATTCGCGACCAGCGTCGGGGGAATCGGCACATTCACGGTGTCGCCCGCCTGGGCCAGCGTGGGTTCGTAGTCCCTGTTGACGAGATTGCCCATCACCAGGTTCCCCATTAAAGCCGGCAGCGCGTCCACCGCAACCAATTTCACGATCGCATTCGCGACATTTGCTGATGTAATTGCTGGCATCTATCTTTGTTTCCTCTTTTTCTCTTATTAGTCGCGCGGGCCCCTGGCCCGCGATTAAACGAACGCGCGTACCCGATCCCGCGGCGCCGGGTACGCAATCCCTCAAGAGCGCGGGCGATCCCAAGCCGCTACGCGGTCCAGGACCTCGCAAACATCGCGCCGCGGGCCGATCCCGCCGTTGCCGCGAGCTTCTTAAAAACCGCGCAGACTCTGCGCGGCGATCCGCGAGATCTCTTTTCGAACCCGGTCTAACTCCTCCGGGTCCATTCCCGGACGAATCTTGTCCAGGTCCACCCCGCGCTCCGCGGAAGCGTTTCTCTGCCCAGGCTCCATACCGGAACCGCCCGCGATCCGCGCCGGCAGAAGCTCCGGATTCTCGTTTACGAACTGCGCTAAATAATCGCGCAGCGGCAGCTCGCCGCTTTCGCCGTTCGCAACCAGGCGGCCATCGTCTTTCCGCCGCACATCGTCGCGCACGACCCGAAAAGCCAAATCCACCTTAGCCACACCGAGCCGCTGTAATTCGCTGCGGATACTCGAATGCTTCTCGGCCTCGTCCGCAATCTGTTTGTTCCGCTTGTTCTCGTTCGCAAGCTCGTTTACGCGCTGCTCCAGTTGTTCCCGCCGCTTCCGTTCGTCTACCAGCTCCGTCTTGTACGCGGGTTCCGTCTTCACTTGTTCTGCGCGCATAAATTCATCGATCACACTGCGGATCACGGAGCGAAGCTCTCCCCGTCCGTCGCCTCCGGCGCTTTTTTCTTCTTCCATGGACCTCCTTTGAGACCTCTTGCTGCTAACTCTGCGCGTCGATCTCGCGCACGATCTGGTCTTTGATGTCCTGACGTGCGTCGCAAAGATATTGCAGCGCGAGCTTTTTATAAATCTGTTTCCGCATCGTCTGAGACTCGATTCCCAAATTCAGTAACTGCTGGGCGTCCCCAAGTTCCGTCCCGAAGTCGCCGATATCGAACTCATCCAGGCCCGCCGCGTCGATCTGCACCGCGTCCTCGCGCGCCTCCGCGATCCAGCGCAGCGCTCGCTTCGCCGCATCCTTCACCGTATCGCCGTACGCCCTCAGGACCTCTTGCGTGATCGCGAAATCTCGCTGCTTGCTTAAGCCCGATTGCGTCCCGTTCCCCGACAGTTCCCCGCCCGCTTGCGACAGGTAGCAGACCCGGTAAATCTCTTGTTGCAGACGGCCAAGATTATCGGACGCGATCTGAAATACGTTGCCCGTCGGCTCCGTCCACCCGAAGCGATCGCCGGGCGCGAGCTGGATATAATACGACTCGCCCACGATCTGGTTGAACTGCTTGTCCGAATAGACCACCGGCGAAGCGAACAGACCCATCGTCAACGCCCATCCCAGCGCGTTTGACTTATTGAAGTGCTCGAGCTGCAGCAGGCCGGCGCGGTTCATCAGCCATAAGCCGTCGCCTATGCTCAAATCCACCAGCGGCACGCGGTCGAGCTTGGCCAACCCGTGCCATCCTTCGGCGATCGCGGTCACGTCTCCATTGCTGCCGGACCGTTCCTCGCGCTCGAAAATCCGGTATCTCCGCTTGTCGAAATAGGCCCAACGCGTGTATCTCGTCCAATCCGCTTCGGCGACGTCCTTCTTACGGATTCCGCTCGTCCGCAGCACCACCCAATCGTAATTTCCGTTCTCGTCGAAACTCCAGTTGATCAGGTCGTCCGCCGAGTAACCCACCAGGTACGCTCTCGACAGTCCCAGTGCGTCTTCCTCTCCGCGCGTATCGGCGTGTTGCTGCGGCCGCGGAAAGTCGATCAGGATATAACTACGGCCCCCAACCAGCGCATCGATAAATCGTTGCCGGAGAAAGTCCGTCAACCTCGTACCCTTGCGGTCGCAGTTCTCGACGAATTCACTGAAAAACTTCGTCCCGCCCTTGCTGCCTTCGAACGTCAACAGCGGTTCCCGCCGGAACAGCGTCGCCGCATACCAGTCGATAATCGATCCCACGTAGTTTTCATAAAATACGCGGCTCAGACGCTCGTAATAGATCTGCGGTCCTTCCTTGTGCCGCGGAATCAAATACCGCGACGCGTTTGTCTTGAACTGCTCCCCGCCGGCGTAAAGATCCCGGTACCGCCGCAATGTCTCGCGCTTGCCGGTGTATTCGGGGTGCTCCTGCGTAATATCGAAACTTGTTTTCTGTAGGTCCATGTTCTAGTAGAAAAGCCTCTGGCCTTGCTCCCCGTACGACGGCTGTTCCGCGCATTCCTGCCATAGCAGATACCCCAGCGCGTCCGATAAGTGCGTCCGCTTCGGATCCTTCTCCTTATCCACAATTCCGCTATCCGGTTTGTAAGTCACTTCTTCGAGGTCCTTTATCAGCTCCTTGCATTTAGGATCGATATACACATGCACGGTGTCGTACTTCGAAAGCAGTTGCGAATTCACCAGCGCCACCCGTTCCCGCACATTGGGGTTCGCGCTGGGCACTTTTATCCGGTAATCCCTGTATCCGTTTCGCACCAGAAACTCTCCTAAAATCCGGTAATCGCTCGTTCCCGAACTTTGCATCCGGCTTCCCGATGCGTCGCCGTAAATGATCAAACCGGCCCGGTGGTTTGGAAATCTCGCATGGAATTCCTCGCAGGCTTCCTGCGTGCTCGCCCGGTTCAGCACGATTTCGTCCAACACCCGCACCTCGCCGTTCACCTTCTGCGCGAGAACGGAAGACATCGGATCCACGTTGAAATCCAACGCCCATAACAACGGCAGCGCCGGGTTGACGCTCATCTCTCGAACGTTCCTCGCCCTCAGAAAGGCCTTGTACACCGCGCCCGCGTTTACGTTCAAATACGCGCCGAGCGCCTCCTGCTCGAAGAATAGTTCGTTATAACTTCGCTTCAGCCTCTCGTAAAAGTCCGGAATCTTATTCAGGATATGAACGTTCTCATAAGGATTCGCCAGAATCGCCGCGTAACCCTCCACCGCCTCGTCGATAAATCGCCGGTATACCCAATCGAATCCCTTCGGCGTCCAAACCGCGAATCCGCACAGCAGCGTCGCCTCCGGATCCCGTAAGCGACCTTCCAGCCGCAGCCAAGCCTCTTCCTGCGTGTACGTCAGTTCATCCAGTCCAAACCACGCCAGGTTCGTTCCCCGCAGCCGTTCGAAATCGTCCACCGCGCGAAACAGGATCCGCGATTCCGTGTACTTCATCGTCATCACGGATTCCGCTTTGTTGTATTCGTACTCAATATCGCTTTGGTTCAAAATCTCGGTGAACGCCGCTAACGTCGCGTCCCGCAGCATCGGATAAGTCGGCGCCCCGATTAATCCCGTCCTGCCCGGATTCTGATAACTGAGCCTGATCGCCTCCTGGCACAGCGCCTGGCTTTTTCCCGATCCGACCGGCCCCGAAAATCCCTTGAATCGCGCCGTCGAATCATGGAACCGCCGCTGCGAAGGAAGCGGCGCATACTTTATTTTTCTGTCGACGAGGCCTCTTTCGGGTCTATCCACGTGACCGTGATCTCCTTTGGCCCATCTTCGTCATCCAACTCCCGCTCCAGTTGAAGCAGCCGGATATAATCCCCCACCGACGCCTTGCTGGAATCCACATCCAGCCGGTTCTCGATGTCGGCAAGCAGCTTCTGCACCCTCTCCCGGGTTGCGTTTCGATCGGTGTTTGTCTTGCTGATCTTTTTCGCCATCTCAAGCTCCAAGCAAAAAAAGGGCGCCTTCAACCATCCAGGCGCCCGCTCTCTCTCTCGACTCGACTCTACCCGGCACGCGCAACGATCAACCGCGCGTTCACCCTAACTCACTGAAACCGTTCCCAATAAACTTCCGCTTTTCTTTGCACTCCCCGCCGCGTAAACCCCTCACCCCCCATCCGCTCCCCGCGCCGCCGCCTCTTGCTTCACGCATTCTGCCTCACTCGGCAAAACAATTCCTCCGCCCCCCGCCTCTCCTCCTCGCGGCCCAAATGTGTACAACAGTCCCAGCAATGACACGCCGCGATTTCCTCCGCTCCGGCGCCGCTCTGAAAAAAATCGAAATCACCAACGTCAAATGCATGACCGTGCGCTGAACGGGCGAAGATCCGCTCAACGTCGGCAAAGCTGTGCACAAAAATGCGGATGCAGAGCGCCGGCGCCGGCGGAGTCGAAGGCCCCTTCTGGGAACGCGGCTATTTCACCCTCCAGGACAAGCGACGGCCACGGCATCGAACAATCCCGATGTCGCCAAAGCCCATCCCGCTCCCGGCGAAACCTACTGGAGCTGAGCCGCGGCGCCGCCCCCGGATGCTATCCTCGCCACAGGAGCGCCATGACCCTCCGCAAGATGTTTTCGCGGCTCGGAGCCGTCGCCGTGCTCCTCACTTCCCTCTACGCGTTCCAGCAACCCTTCCGTGTCTACCCCAGCATGGAACCTTACGACGACGTCCCCCTTCCCCCCGACTACCAACAGAAAGCCGAGTGGATTTTCGCCCGCCTCATGTACCCGCAGCATCCCAATGCCCGCTTCGCGCGCTGGCGCTGGGGCCGCGGTCCGCTCGACTGGACGCAAGGCGGCACCAGTTGGACCCAGGATTATCCCCGCGCCGACCGCCACTTCGCCCAAGCCGTCCGTCGCCTCACCCGCGTCCACGCCCGCTCCGTCGAACAGCCCGTCAATCTCGACGACGGCGACGACGTCTACAATTGGCCTTGGCTCAACGCCGGCGAAATGGGCGATTGGAACCTCACCGCGCCCCAGGCCAAAAAACTCCGCGAATATCTCCTGCGCGGCGGCTTCCTGATGCTCGACGATTTCTGGGGCACCTCTGAATGGGACCGCTTCGAAGAAAGCATGAAACGCGTCTTCCCCGACCGCCCCATCGTCGAAATTGAAAACGCCGACGCCATCTTCCACACCGTTTACGATCTCGACGACCGCTACCAGGTCCCCGGACAATGGGCTCTGCGCCGCGGCACAACCTACCGCAATGACGGCGCCGTCGCCCACTGGCGCGGTATCTACGACGACCACAACCGCGTCATGGTCGCCATGTCATTCAACTCGGACATCGGCGATTCCTGGGAGTGGGCCGACGATCCCGGCTACCCCGAGAAATATTCCGCTCTCGGCATCCGCATCGGCGTCAACTACGTCGTCTACGCCATGACGCACTGAGCGCTTCCCATGCCGGACCCAAGCCTCGCGTTCACAACCATCCATCGCGGCCGCGGCGGCATGGAGACTAGCCGAAAGGAATTTATTCTGGGGCGTAACACGCGTTCCGAACACCGCGACTGCTCCGGACAGATAGATGCATCGCAGCCGAACGGAGTGCGCTACGAATATGGACCGCGGCGCGCCGTCATTCAAAACCGCGAGATCGATTACCTCTTTGAGCTCGACCTCGATGCGCATCTCTTCACCGCCGCGCGCATGAACGAGTACGGATCGCCGGCCTGGATCGAGCCGCGCCGGCTCCCCGCCCGCAAGCCCTCCGGCCGCACGATTCACGTCCACGCGGAAACCACCGGCACCGGCGAGCGCCAGGAAATGTTCGGCCATGCCGCGCGCCGCGTCCTGACGCGAACGGCGCGCAAATCAAGTTCCGAAAGCGACCGCAATACGGGTGAAACCCACAGCGACGGCTGGTACATCGATCCTCCCCCCGCCTGGCAACTCGCGCAGCCCCGACGTCCCGGCTCGGTATGCGTCCTTTCAAGCCCAGGTCCGAACGGCGAAAGGGATGATTTCAAATTCACCTTCACCGGCGAACGGGAAACCGGCTTCCCGCTGCTCCTGACGACCACCCACCGCGGCTCCTTTAACGCACAAGAAACCGTGGAGCATATGCAAGTCGCCGAGTTCTCCGAAGCCCCCCTCGATCCCCGCCTCTTCCTCCCGCCTGCCGATTTCCGGCGCGTGCCGCAATTGCCCGGCGCGCTCCCGCACGGAATCGCACACAAATTCCGCCTGCAATGGGAGCTGCTCAAGGATCGCCTCGCCCACGCCCACACGTTCTAAACTGACCTTAGATGCCCGACACCCCGCTACCCCACGCCTTCCGCAAATTCCAAGCCGGACCCGATCCCTTCGGCCGCCTCTGGCAAATCGAATTCCGCTGGCTCCAGACTGGCATCTCCATCCGCCACGCCGACACCGTCGACGTGAAGTTCGAAGCCGCGCCCGAAGGCCAGCCCAAGTACGAGCGCGTCATCGCCCTCTCGCATCCCGCCCTGTTGCAGCTCAGCAAAGAAACCGGTCACCCGCTCACCGATCCCTGGTGCATGAGGATCGCCGGCCTGCGCCTCAAGAACATGATCGAAAGCGGCGAAGACATCGAAAAAACGGTCGTCACCGTCTCCTACGACGAGATGCGGCGCTACGCCCGCGAACTCCAGTCCGCCCCCGCGTAATAATCCCCGCCATCATCCGTCTCCCTCGTCGGGAGGACGGATGAAATACCGCGTCATCCAAGCGCTGGCCAGGCATCCCGACGTTTTCGCCATCGCCCTCATCGCCCTTACAGCCGCGGCTTTCAATCGCCACGCCTCGGAACCGTGAGAGGATTCCCATCCGCGGCCCAACTGCGAAATTCAACTTCCACGCTCGCGCGTCGGGACGCGCCGTCCCAGACCGCTGCGGCGCGGTCGAATGGAAATAAACGATGAAGTCCGCCAATAGGCGCCTCGATAAGGGCATCGGAGAAACCGCCGGACAGAAAAGCCACGCGAATCCAGGTCCGATGCCGGTTCGCCTGCGCAAAGCGATTGAGCTGCGCCGGGCGCATACCGGGCGCGGCCTTGACGGAGTGCCCATGGGCCTGCGGCCCACCCGGGATAATGAAAATCCCGTTACGAACGACGGCTCCAAACCGAGCCGCGACCGTGAGGAAGCGGATTCCGCTCCAAACCGAGCCGCCACCGCGAGGAAGCGGATTTCCGGTTCTTCACCGGAGCGTAGTCTCTCCGAACCAAGCCGTTCCACGCTCAGCGCCGCCTGACAAAATCCACCGCCTCGGGCGTTTCCGCTCAATCGAAGAACTGGCGATCCTCTTCCGCCAAGTGCGGTTTGGCGGCGGCCACCTTAAAGGTCACGCCCAGACCGGGGCGGTCCCAGACGTCGATGAACCCTTTTTTGACGATCGGATTTGGCAGGCCTTCGACAATGTCGTACCACCACTCGGGTTGGCCGAACGGGTACTCGAAGGCGATGTAGTTTTGGGGCAGCGCGGCGGCCATATGAACGTGCGCGGCAAGGCCGATCAGGCCGTCGAAGATGCCGTGCGGGGCGACTAAGATGCCGTGAATGTCGGCGTATTCGGCGATCAATTTGAGTTCGGCGATGCCTCCCACGTCTTCCGGGTCGGGGCCGATTACGTCTACCGCCTGCTTCTCGATCAGATCCTTGAAATTCTGCCGCAGATAGATCTCTTCTCCGGTGTGGATCGGGACGGACGTCGCCTGTTTGAGGTCCCGGAAGAGTTCCGCATTCGGGTAGGGAGTGTAGTCGCCCGTGAGGATGTCTTCGATCCAGGTGATGCGCATCGGCTCGCATGCTCGAGCGAACGTGACCGCGTCTTTCATCATCCAGCCGGGGCCGCAGTCAAGCGCCAGGCCGACCTCGTCGCCCAGCACCTTCTTCATCGCTTCGACGCAGGCGATCACGTGATTCAGGCCGCGTTCGGTCATCAGACCGCGGTTCGGGTGCGACGCTCCTTTGCGCGGCTCGTCGTACCACATGTCGGGGATGGCGCCCATCATCGCCGGGTTGTGGAAGCCCACGGCCATCTTGATGAGCGTGAAGCCTTCTTTGGCTTCCTTCATCTTCTGCACGTTCTCGGCGTAGTCCTGCGGCATCTGCCCCGTCATGGGGGCCGAAAGCCTCCGTTGTAGATGCGGACGCGGTCGCGGATCTTACCGCCCAGCAGCTTGTAGACCGGCACTCCGGCGACCTGACCCGCGATGTCCCAGAGAGCGATCTCGATCGCGCTTACTGCCGAGCCCCACGGCTTAAAGGCGCCAAGCCTGCGGATCTTCAGCATGACTCTTTCGACGTCGGTTGGATCTTCGCCCAGAAGATAATCCTTGTAGAAGAGGACCATCGGCTTGAGGTACGGCTTTGGCCGACTCGGCTTGGCCGTAGCCGGAGATACCCTGATCGGTGACGATTCGAACCACGGGGTTGCGGCCGATGATGGCGCATCGCAGATCGGTGATTTTGAGTCTTTGGTTGGCCGCTGCGTCTTTCCTGAGCGGCGAGCGATGCCGCTGCCGCCGCGGCCGAAAGCGATCCTAGAAAACTTCTGCGTGTCCATAGTCATGAGTTCCTTATAGCGAACTCATTCTACACCGTGCGGGCGCGACCGATGCCGTAACGCGACAGATTCTTCTCGCCCGTCGTCTCGCGCCTGATCGAAGCTGCCGCCCGGGGCCGCGAAGCAGCGCTAAGGCGGCACTGGGCCGCGTCGACCTGCGCCCGCCGGCCATGCGCAACATCCGCCAAACTCTCTTCCTTCGCCTATAACTCCCTCGGCGTCCCCGTCCCGCCGGAGTCCTCTACCCGTTCTTCGGCCTCCTCCCGATCGTCAACTCACGTATCATGTTAATTCAATCGCTTACGGTGCGAATTGTGCACTTTACAAAGCAGGAGGGTGTGACAGTAAGCTGGATTGCCTGGCAGGCCGGTTTACTTGGAGGCTTTCTTTCGCGGGTTCTTTGGAGTGCTCTTATGCGCCCCTGGACGCGGCATGTCCTTCGTGGGCTTGACGCGGAGCGCTAACCGGATCGCTTGGTCTTCCGGTAACGGGATGCGGATTTTATCGCCGGGTCGTGGCATCCTTCAATTTCTTTCTCTCACGATTAACGAATTTTCTGATCGACGGGGCGAGCGGCAGGTTCTCAGGGCTTTTTCCATTATCCCGCCTGATGACCTCGCGAACCTCTTCGCCAACCTTGCGGTGCGTAAGCATGGCGTGCTGTTCCGATTTTACACTGTCCCGGTTTAGCCGATCTTCAGTAAGTGTAATCCTGAAGTCGTGCGCCGCTAGCTCCAGCGGTCCAACGCGGTCCAGAAGCTCATCGTTGTCAGGGACGCCCCTTTCGCGTCTAACCTCTGCCAAGCTCATTCCACCGTATAGGCCACGATACCCTGCGTCGGTGAACAAGCCGTACCTGATGACCCCCGCCTTTTTCGCAGCACCGGCGAGCCTTTTGTTGTTTGCGATTGTGCGGAGCCGTAGGCGGACGCGATTCCGTTCTTCGCTCAGTTCGCCGTGTTCCAAGAGTTCCATTTGCCGGGTTCTTCCGGCGAAGTACGTCATTGCATGGCCGATCTCAACTTTGCTGGAATCGCCATTCATGGCAATCAGGTAGCATGCATACCGTGACAGGTACCAATCGGCCCTTTCGCGTTCCGCCCCGCTGCCGATTGGAACCATGTTTGCCGTTTGGCAAAAATGGTTGTCGGCCGGCGCACGAGCAGCTTTCGCTGCGCTTCGCGCCTTTTCTATTACGCCCTCGAATTTATCCCATGCCGCATACGCAAGTAGTGGTGCCAAGTCGCGGGCCATCCAGTACTCCACGCCCTCCACGGTAAGCTTTTTTTTCGCCTCAAATCCAACTACGCACTCACTGTAATCTTGCTCCACTCGGGAACCTCCAATACGCACAAGCCTATCATATTGCGATAGATAAAAACAATGCTCCATCAAACCCACATGAAACGGCGCAGTTTGCTACTTGCGCCGCTATGGGCCTCATGGCATAATGTGACAAGCATGGCGCTTCGCGAGGACATCCAAAAGCGGATCGACAAAAAGCGGGCAGAGATTGTGACGCTAGAAGGGCAAATTAAGAACGCTACCATATACATCCAAGCGCTTGAAGACACGCTTAAGATGCTTCCGCGCGAGACTGCGGAGCCCAGCGCTCTTGCTGGATCTAACGGTAGCTTGCGGGCTGGGAGCAAGGTTGACAAAGCTCGTGAGGCTATTCAGCGGGCAGGCAAACCTCTTCATGTAACCGAGTTGCTTCCATCCATTGGAAGGCCGAATAATGCATCGAACCGAGCGGCGCTTTCTGGATCTCTAAGCGCGTATGCCAGAAAACACGAAATCTTCACGCGTCCAGCCCCCAACACATTCGGCTTAATCGAGCTTCAAGAGAAGCATTCCAGAAGTGCCGCCCCAAGTTCCGGGCCTCCTCCGCATTTCGGAAAGGATGACCTGAGCCAACAGATCGATGAAGAAATCGGCGCAACTTTGACACCGGACGTGAATGACGACGATGTTCCGTTTTAAATGCGGCGGTGGCGGAATTGGAAGACGCTTCAGATTTGGGATCTGGTGGGTGCCCCTTGACCGGATCAGCCCTGTGCGGGTCCAAACCCCGCCCGCCGCACTCAACCTATTGTAATCTATTCGTCAATGCGCCCTTTGGGTTTTTCAGCATTAGCCGTTTTCCGCGTGTTGCCTTAACCGCCTTCTCGGTCCGCTGGTCATCGGTCAGCTTGCGCCCGTTGTACACGAAGTCCCGCTCCGCGCAATACTGGCCCAAATACTTGCGGCTCATGTGGTGGTGAATGCCGTGGTTCGAGCGCTTCAGCAGTGCGAAAAAGGATTCCACGGTGTTCGTCGTGACCGTGAAATTCTCTTCCTTGCGGACGTATTTCTTTGACTGGATGGTTTACGTGTGGTGGTTCGGAAAATCCGGCTTCATCATGTAGTAGATCGCCGATTCATCGGTCACCCAATGCGATTCCGGATCCACGTGTTCCTGCACAATCGGCTTGATGTTCTTCAGCGTGGCGCGCTCCAGCGGGAAAGAACGCACGTTACCGCCGCGCTCGACGAGAGCCAATACGGGAACCTTCTTGCTGCTTCCGGTTCCTGGCCCTCCACTGATTCCCAGTTCTTTGCCGCCAACGTCGGTTTCGTCTACTTCGAGGGTACCAGTCATTTTTAGGGCTTCTGCCATTGGCGATTGCGCCATCGCCCAACGAATCCGATGGCACATGAACCACGCCGAACGGTAGAGAGCCGAGCTCCAATTGGCGCTGAAGCTGTAGCGCGCTGATGCCTTTCTTGGAAGAGCACATCAGATGAAACGCCAGCATCCATTTGTGCAGCGGAATCTTGGAGTCCTCGAAGATCGTTCCAACCGTGACCGTGAACTGCTTGCGGCAACCATTGCACTGATAGAGGCCCTTGCGCCCGTGCGTGTCCGATCCCTTTTCGCGGTCCATCTTCGTCGCTTCCCCGATCACTCCGCAATGCGGGCAGACCGGACCATCCGGCCAAAGTTTCGATTCCAGATGGGCGCGCGCGGCGGGTTCGTCCTGGTATTGCGGAGCGATGATTCCCATACCTGAGGTATGCGCTAAGTCCATATGCTTTGTCAAGTGCACAATTCACTTACAGTCGTATTCCAGCAACTCTGTAACATAGGCAACATTCCCGCAACTTCGCCGCTCCCCCCTCATCCAAACTATCGGGTATTGAATATGTTAGTAAATTGGAAACGGCCGCTCGGGTTTGCGCTGGGACTCGGATTGGCCGCCTTTTGTTTGCCCGCCTGGGCGGCGCCCCCACCCCCCAACCGGGAGCGCTGAACTACGTTGAAGGCCAAGCCTCCATCGACAACCAGGTCGTAACCTCGAAATCGGTGGGCTCGGCTGCTCTCAACGCTGGCGACGTGCTCTCGACCGGGAACGGCCGCGCCGAAATCCTCCTTACGCCGGGCATTCTCCTGCGGCTAGGGAAAAACAGCGCCGTCCGCATGGACACCCCGGAGCTCACCAACACGCGCGTATCGGTCCTCCAGGGCGAAGCCATGGTCGAAGCGGACCTGCTGCATAAAGAAGACCATATCTATATCGCCGAGCGAAACGCCACCTCCCAGCTCGACAAGAAAGGCGTCTACGATTTCGACGCCGATGTTCCCAACGTGCGCGTCTACGACGGCAAATTGACCGTGAGCGAGGACGACAAGACAGTGGACCTCGGTAAAGGCCGCGAAGCGGTCCTCGCCGGACCACCCCTTAAAGCTCAGAAATTCGACACCGGCCCCGCCGAATCTTCCGATCCTCTGTATGCCTGGAGCAAACTTCGCTCTGAATATCTCGCCGAAGCGACCGCCGCAACGGCCCAAACCTACATCGTCGACGGCGGCTACGGGTTTGGCCCCTGGTTCGAGCGGCTGGTATTGGAATCCGTGGTGGAGCATGTACTCCTTTGTCCCCGGCAACGGCTTCTTCATGAACCCCTTCGGCTTTGGCCTCTATTCGCCTCTCTACATGTACGGCGGCGGGGTCGCCTACCCCGGCGTCTACGGCCGCGCCTTCGCCGGCCGCGGCAGAGTCGGCACCTTTAGAGGCAACACCGTAGCCCGCGCTCGCAGCTTCCGCGGCGGCGCCGCCATGAGCCACGGCGGCGGCGGTTTCAACGCGGGTGGCATGGGTCACATCGGCGGCGGCGGTTTCCACGGCGGCGGCTTCGGCGGCCACCGCTAAGTGAGATCTACGCGGCGCGCTCTCGTTTCCACCCCGGTAAGTACGAGAACCGCCGCGTACTAATGCCTTCGGTCTATTTGAACCGCCCTCGCCACACTCCAAAATAAGGACGTGATCTACAAACGAAACCGCGTCCACAGCCGCACCCCGGCGGCTTCTTCAGCTTCGAGGAAGAGGGCACCAAAGCGCGCACCAGCGGTTTCGGCCACGGAGATCTCGTGCGCCTGCGCGACGAGTACGGCCAAAGCTGGTGGGGCGCCGCCGAGGAGGCCGCCGACGGCTCCTTCCGCTACGTCTTTCGCAGCAGCCAGGGCAAGGTCCTAAGCGGCCTCGCCGACAGCTCCGGCATCGTCCTGCGCGACGAAAAAGGCAAAACTTGGCGCGGCTTCATCGACTGATCCGCTAGCCCGCCGATGCCTCCAGCGGCTCAACTTAACTCGTTTCATAAGGACGCTTTGACTTATCATTTGGCAGGGTGGGATAGCCGTCGCGGTGATAGCGAGTGCGGGCGAAGCCATAGCGACGCCCGCACAGCCTTCCAAGCTGTTGGGTTTAGGTGCACTTGGGGCTTGAAATGGAGGCCCGCGAATGTATACAATGCAAGCTGAACCTGGGCGCACAAACGCCTCCTGATTCGACGTCAGACATCGGTTAGGACCAACGGTTCTGGGCAAAGAACGGTCGCAAGCCGCTCTTTGCCCGTTTCTTTTACGCGATTCGTCGTTTATGCGGTTCGCGGAGATCGGCCTGCTTCTGGCGATCTTCCACTGTCAGGTTCAAATCTGCCTCTAGGGCAGATTCCCGGTCGCTCCACTCCGCTACGAATCGTTTCGTTTTCGAGCAATCGGGGTCGATGTAATCGACGAACGCCTTGGCCGAGATTGCAGCTCCGCTTTCCCGTCCGAAGGTGATTTTGTACGCTCTCTCGTCCTTCTTGTTTTTGGTTGGCTTGATGGCCATCTTGCTGGCTTCAGCATCCCACAGGAGCAGAGCAAGCTCGGTCCCTTCGTTATGCAGAATCTCGGTTGCTGCTTTGTTGAGGCCAATCCTTCCCGACGGACCCAGGCTTATAGTGGCGGGGCCGGATTTGCGAGCTAAACTTCGCGTGAAGACTTCGTACGCCACAAACTTGTCCTCCAAGTGAGGGGAATTCAAACGTCAGACAGGAGGAAGTATAACGCTGCTGAGTCCGCTCAGTCAAGAGCGACGCGCCGAAGATTTTGGTTATTGTGCGGCGTTGCTCTATGACTGTCTCGGCGTGCTTGGTTGCGTGCGTTTCTGCGGCTGTTTTTTGGACACCGTCCGCTTCTTCCGCTCGGCGGCAACCTGCTCATCGAGTTCCGCCTTAGACACGCTGAGCACACCTCTCAAAGCTTCAGCAACCGCTTCGCCTCCGGCGCGTCGGCCTCGACGGGTTTTTCGCCACTGTTGTACTCCGGGAAACACGGTTATAAGCTGTTCCCATGAGAGTCGGTGAGCGCGATCTGCGAAAACACGCCCGCGATCGCTGGATGCGCGAATTCCTCCGACAGCCCCTCTCAGGATTTCATAGTATCGCTGTACGATTCGAGCCGGATTCAACGTTCGGGCGCCGGTGAGCGAAGCTGTTGCTTGCGGCGTTCGGAAGAACAATCGCGCGGATCTCATCGTGTCGCTTCAGAACCGCCGCGATGATTGCTTTTCCCTCGGTCCGTACCGCGGATCTTGGGCGTCGCTCTGCGTGCATGTTCCGCGTGCGTCCGCCGACAAATAGTTCCGTCAACTTCCTTCTCTGCAACGCCAAGTCTCGCCACCAGGTCACCGCTCCCGCAAGTGACCACAACTTAGCAGGTGACTACCTGATGCGTGTCAGATTCGCCTAAATTTGCAAGTACCTCCAACCTTTTCAATCTTCATTCGCCGCTATCAATGCACGAAGAATTCGTTTGGTACCCATCCGGCTCTGCCCTCCATGGGACCCTCGGCGATCCGCACCCGGTACTTGAACCATCCGGTATCGATTAGCTTGGCGCTCGTGCCATTCTTCACGCCGAATGCGCGGCCCGTCAATAACATATCGTGAAGTCCTTTCCTATCCTTCGCGAGAAGCGTAGTTTTCAACTCTGATAGAGACGCCTCGCTGACCGCAACGGGGACGTTCTGACGAGGATCCGTGTTGACCATAAGTGTCCCGATATCCCCCACGGAGAGCGATAAGGGCGGCCGCAACCCGGGGGTTAATTCGGACCGGGCATTCGGCACATGTCCGAGGCGGCCTACCGTCGCGAGGATAACGAGCAATCCGGCAACGCCGAGGATAAGCGCCAGGCCGGAAGGACCTCCTACGGAAGCGACAACTCCTGTCGGCGGCATCGGTCGCGGCAGTGGCGGAAACCCGGGATGCAGCGGCGGAAATGACGGGGGATTGATTCCGGGCGTGCCCGAAGGATCGCCGTAATGGATGCGGCTAATCATTAGTTCCGTTAGCGCTGCTGTAGCAAGCGTTCGGCTTCTGCCACTTCGGCGGCAGCGCAAACCCACAACGGGCCAGCAGCGTCTTTCTCCCCGATCAATGCCAGAGTTACTGCCGGATCGAGTTTCAGACGCCCTCGCCCCTTGCCGTTCCCAGCGCTCTGGATCATACTCTGTACGCGAGCCTGGATGGCCGGGCATTTGGAGATTTCCGGATCTTCCGCCAGCACTTTGCCAACGGTGACTTGGTCAAAAATAGCATTCGAAATAGAGGAGTTCCAGGCATCTGAAGCGAGCTGGTATTCCCGCATGGCCACAGCGATCGCTTGGCGGATATCCGGCTGGTCACTTGAAGAAGAGCCTAAGTATCGATCCACCTTTACTTTCGCGTCCAGCACTCTTGGCGCATACTGCCCGTACGTGATTCCCGCTTCGGTAACAGACCGGAGGGCCGCCAAACCATCGATGGCGTCCTGACTGGACGTGGAGGCCGCAGACCCTCTGGCTTTTGAGATCGCTCCGAGATATATGGCGCGCACCTTTTCCCTTGGAATCGTAATCGCTTGCCCAGCGGCCTCAATCACTACTCCGGCTGTCCCCGCTTCGCGAAATGAACCTTCGACCCGCTCGCCTGTCTTCAGTTCAACGGTGTCCCCCCGAACGAGCGCGCAGAGCGAAACTGCCAGCACGCCGTTCATCGCGTGAGTGTTGATGGACCTCATGCCGTAGCTATCGTCCAGGGCGAAGCTGCTACACATCGGGCCTTTTACTTACCTTTTTAGCCCTCCTGGCCTGGGCCGCCTTTAGGGCCTGGGCGCTTCGTTCCTCAGAGCCTATATTTGGGAAAGCGGAAGACCTTGACGCCACCCTAGCACCGGTAACGGCTTTTTTCGAATAACTCACACCCCCGTATTCCCTTGACCCCTCAACACTAACCCTCGCGCCGCCCCCGCTCCGGCCCGCCCCCGCAAATGTCATGCCGCATACTGAGTGCGAAGACCTATGGCCGTCACCATGCCCTACACTCTCAACTCGAACCGCCGCCGCCCGCTGGCGCACATCCAGGAAAACGGCCCCCGCGATTCCTCCAACCAACCACTAAGTCTTTTCATCCCAGCGTCTTGGAATGTTCCGAAAAGCGGCAGATCACCGGCCGCCCGGCGCCGCGTTCCCCCGGCGAAATGCCACACGAACAGCCCAACATCGTTCAATTTGCATCAGTCCCGCGGAGGCCCCGCGGCTTATGATTTCCGCCGCCTTCAACACCGTTTTTCGGCCCCCAGCTTGGCCACCGCCGCCGCCCCGCCGCGCGCTACTGGCCGGATCCGGACACCGCCTCGACCCTAACCTCGGGCAGGCTGGCCGCCTTAAGCTGGGCATTCAGCTTCGCCAAATCCTCGGTCTTCAGTGCATTCCAGCGCAGCGTCAATTTCGCGAGCGATGCCCGCCGGTCCGCAACCGCCGCGGCCGCCTGAGAGGTTGGGGCGTCGTCGGCCTCTTCAATCGCGCGCATCAGTTGCGCCAGCGCGCCGCCGACGCTCGCCAGGGTATCATTCTCGCGGGTAAACGCCCCGCGCCCGCCGCCGCCTCCGAAACGTCCACCGCCTCCGCCCGCTCCCGCGACATCGACGATCTTTTTCTCGAACGCCGCAATGGCATCGGCCACCTCGCCCTGCCCGGCGCGCTCGCGGTCGCGGCTGAGCTGCTCGCGAACCGCGCGGACCTGCTCCCGCGCCTGGTTCGTCCTCACGACGTCGTCATAGCATTGCTTCGCGAGCGTGAACTGCCGCGCCAATGCCGCCGCCGGCGTCTTCACGCGCGGGTCCATTTTCACGACGATCGGCTGCGCGTACGTCTGCCCGTTTGCCGTGAGCTTGACGGTGTAGCGCCCCGGCAGCACCCACGGCGAAGCCGGCGCGGGCACGGTGTCGTGCACGATGGCCTGCATCGGAAGCTGGTTGCGCGGCTCGGGCAAAGATGTATAGTGCAGATCCCACAGCCAGCGGTGCAGACCGGGTTCAGCGGAAAGGCCGCGCGGCGGACGCGCCCAGTATTTCGGAACGGCGAGCATGGGATCGATGGGCGGGACCGGATCGGCGCTGGAATAACGGCGGATCGCCCGGCCCGCGCCGTCGTCGATTTCGAGCGTGACGGGGCCGGACGTCGAACCGCCCAGATAGTAGTCGATGATGGCTCCGTCGGGAGGGTTCTCGCCCGCGGGTTCGTCGGGCGGCAGCGGCGTGTCGGTGTTCATGTCCCAACGGATACGCAGAGCCGTCTCCGGTTTGAACAGATGCGCTGGGGACTGCGCGATACCGGAATCGATTTGGCGCAGCGGCGTGATGTCGTCGAGAATCCAGAAACCGCGGCCATGCGTGGCGGCCACGAGATCGTCGTCCTTGACGATCAGATCGCGAATGGACGTCGCGGGCATGTTGAGACGCAGCGATTGCCAGTGGTCGCCGTCGTCGAACGAGACGTACACCTCGCGCTCCGTGCCCGCGAACAGCAGGCCTTTGCGTTTGGGGTCTTCGCGAACGGCGTCGACCGGCGCGCCGTCGGGGATGCCGTTGACGATTTCGGTCCACGTCTTGCCGCCATCGTGGGTCCGCAGGATGTGCGGACGCATGTCGTCGAGCCGCAGCGTATTGATGGCGGCATAGGCGGTCGCGGCGTCGAAATGGCCGGCGTCGAGGATGGAAACTTTCGCGAAGGGGACCAGTTGCGGCGGCGTGACGTCTTTCCAATGCCGGCCGCCGTCGGTCGTGACCTGAATCAGGCCGTCGTCGGTTCCGGCCCAGATGCGGTTGATGTCGAGCGGCGAAGGCGCGACCGCGTAGATCACGCCGCGCTGCGTGGGTTTGGCGCTGGCTTCATCGCGGTATTTGCCGACGCTCGCCGGAATCTCCCACGTCTTGCGCGTGAGATCGGGACTGATTTGGGTCCAGGCGTTTCCGCCGTCGCGCGTCATCCACAGCGTGTTGGCGGCGAAATAGAGAACGTGCGGATCGAGCGGCGAGAACAGCAATGGCGCGGTCCGCAGCGTCGCGGAAATCCTGCGAGCGGATCGGTTTCGGCGCGACGTTCTCGACTTGGCCGGTGCGGCGATCGTAGCGCGTCACTTTGCCGCCGTAGACGATATCGGGATCGAGCGGGTCGGGCGCGGCATAGCCGTACTCTTCCAACCCCGCCGGATGCCACTCGCGGAACGTGATCTCGCCGTCGTTGCCGCGCGTCGCGATGCACGCCGAGCCGCTCTCCTGCTGGCCGCTGCACAGGCGATAGGGAAACGCGTTGTCGGCGGCGACGTGGTACATCTGCGCGGTCGGCTGGTTGTACCAGGAGCTCCACGTCTGGCCGCCGTTGACCGTCACGATAGCGCCCTGATCGCTGGCGATCAGAATGATGTTGGGGAAGTTGGGATTGATCCAGATGTGCTGGTAATCGTCGCCGCCCGGCGCGCCGCGAAGGCCCGTCCAGGTCTTGCCGCCATCGGTGGATTTCCAGGTGACGGTGCTGGCGACGTAGAGCGTGTCGGGATTGCGGGGATCGACGGCCGGAACGGGAAGGTCGCCGCCGCCGATGCGTCCCGCCGGGCGCGGGTCGGTGGTGGCGCGCGACCACGATTCGCCCGCATCGTCCGATCGGTACAGGTTTACGGCGCGCCCGCTCGCCACCGTCGCGTAGATGCGGCGGGGGTTGCTCGCGGCGATGGCGAGGTTGGCCTGCGTAACGCCTTCAGAGGGCAAGCCGTTGGTCAGCTGACGCCAGTGATCGCCGCCATCGGTGGATTTGAAGATGCCGCCATTGGTTCCGCTCCAAGCGGCGTTTTCCCAAGGTCCCTGCCGCGCTTCCCACAGGCAGGCGTAGACGATGTTGGGGTTCGACGGATCGATCTCGACATCGGAGCCGCCGGTGTTCTCGTCCTTATAGAGCACCTTTTGAAACGACTGGCCGCCATCGGTGGAGCGGTAAATGCCGCGCTCTTCGTTGGGCCCGTAGGGATGCCCCAGCACGGCGACGAAGATGCGGTTGGGATCGCGCGGATCGACGACCATTTGCGGGATCTGCTGGCCGTCGCGCAGGCCGAGATGGGTCCAGGTCTTGCCGGCGTCGGTGGATTTGTAGATGCCGTCGCCGACGGAAAGATCGGGGCGCTGCAGACCTTCGCCGCTGGCGACGTAGACGATGTTCGGATCGGAAGGAGCGACCGCGATGGCGCCGATGGAGCCGGTCGGCTGGCCGTCGAAGATCGGGTCCCAGGTGCGGCCGAAGTCGTTCGTCTTCCAGACGCCGCCGTTGACCGCGCCGATGTAGAAGACGTTCGGCTGGCTGGGGACTCCGGCGGTGGCGCGGGTGCGTCCGCCGCGATAGGGTCCGATGCTGCGCCAGTGCATTTCGGAGAAGAGCTTGGTATCGAAGCTTTCGGCCGCGGCGCAGCAGACCGGCAGAAGAATCAGCGCCGGCAGAAAATGTTTCCACATGGAAGCTTAGGGCTGCGGCTGCTCGCTTTCGCGCTCCGCTTCTTCGGCGGCTTGGGGGCCGCCTTTGACGTAATCGGCGATCGTCTGGCGCGCGCGGGCGGCGTTCTCTTCGGCCACGCGCACTTCGAAAGGAAAGTTGGGCAGCACGGAATCGCCGATGATGATGGCGGCTATGCCGTTCGTTTCGAGCACATTCTTGATGGCATTGGCCTCAAACTCGGCCGTCGTGCTGCCTTCGGAATGGAAGACCGCTTCGGAGAGATCGAGATAGTGTGAAGGGTCGACTTCCTCGACCTCGTCGGGCAGAGGATTGTCCGCAAGGATTTTTTCCGCGCGCTGCCGCTGGTCCGCCGGGACCTGCACTTCGTAAGCGCCTTCCGGCACCCCCGGGGCGCTATCGTCCAGAATCAGAGGGGTCAGCCCGTCGGCGCTCAAAAGGTCCACAAGGGTGCCGCAGTCCTCTTCCGCGGTGTTATCCATGGAGCGGAAGACAGTCACCATTTCCGGTTGGCCGTTCATAGTTCGAGGATAGCGCGGCGCACCGCCGCGGTTAGCGCTTGGAGGCCGGCATTACGTAGAGATAAATTATGTGGCCGTGCTCGTCGGCCTCGGCCTTCTCTTCGCGGTTCGCTCTCCAGCCCGGGACTTTATAGTCGTGAGAAACCACCCTGGCGCCGGGATGCAGGCTTTTTTCGAGTTTCGGGCGCAGGCTTTCGTTCGACTCCGTCATAAGATACATGGTGACGACGTCGGCGGGGCTGAGGTCCACGGTGCGGAGATCGGCATGGATGATGCGAATGCGGTTCTGGAGTCCCAGGCTTGCGATGCGCTCCTCGGAACTCCTGACGAGCGCTTCTTCAATCTCGATCCCGACGCCTTTGGCGTGGAAACGCTGCGCGGCGGTAATCAGGATGCGGCCGTCGCCGCTGCCGAGGTCATACACGGTTTCGCCGCTTTTGAGATCGGCAATCTCCAGCATGCGATCGACGACCTGCTGCGGGGAGACGACGTAGGGCGCCAGGTTGTCGGCGAAATTGCGGCCCCTACCCTGCGCAAACAGTACGGATTGGGCGGGCGCGGGCAGACACAAGAGCGCCGCGAACCCTCCCCAGGCGAGAATCGA
Organism: Bryobacterales bacterium; assembly: GCA_963795935.1. Taxonomy (GTDB): domain Bacteria; phylum Acidobacteriota; class Terriglobia; order Bryobacterales; family Bryobacteraceae; genus JAICMB01. The sequence continues at coordinate 61,356 of CAWCJO010000004.1, forward strand.
TGACCTCATGATGGCTACTGACTTGAGATGGACGAAGCCTGTTTTTCGTTCCTTGATTTTACGATCCGGGAAACCATCTCGGATACGGCAAACCAGAGATCGCGGGGCTTCGAAATGGTGTATTCGGTGCCCCGGAAGGCGCGGACGGCGCGGCTGATGGCGTCTTTCCAGGGGACGGCCTGGGGGTTGAGGTTGTAATTCATGTAGAAGACGGGGAAATCGACATTTCCCACTTGTTTCAGCGAGTCCGGCGGCACAGCGCTGTCCATTGTGACTTTGGGCCCGGCGAAGATGAGGGCGTCGGGATGATCCTTTTCGCCGGCGACCTCTTTCTTGATCAGGTCGCCAAGAAACTCGGTATCGCCATGCTTTTCGCTCAGGCGCTTGAGGTCCACGATGCCTAAATTGATGGATTTCAGGGCCTTGCCTAGCGCGGGAAAGTCGATTTTATCGGCGTCCTCCTGACGGTAGATGACGCGCTCTTCCTGCATGTTGAAGGCAATGAGCGAGAATTTGCCGATGCGCGGCTCGCGCGAGATGCTGCGCAAGATCCACACCAAGGCGGCGGTATCGAGCGGCTGGAGGGTGGCGGAGAGCGCGTTCTGCGGGGCGAAATTGATGAGGACCTTGACATTCAGGGGGGCCTGTTCCCGAATGCGCCGGATGGGGGGTTCTTCCTTGAATTGCTCGCCTTGCTCGGCCTGGATGATGTTGGGGGCGATGGACAGCGCCATTTGCTTATCTTTGGGGGCCAGGGCCGCTTCACTGTCCCAATAGAAGGAGCAGACCCGCTCGGTGCGGTCGCGCATGAGCCAGTCGATGTGGTAATTTCCCTCGCCGACCTGGAAGGAGCCTTGCAGGTAGGCGTCGCCTTTAGGATCTTCCTCGATGGGAGGGACGTGGATGCGTTGGACGAAATACGAGTACTGGTCGGGTTGGTTCGCGGGGGCGATGCGAAACAGGATGGTGAGGGCGTTCTCGGAGCCGGCCAGTTCAGTGAGCGGGACTGTTACTTCGTACCCGGCGTGAAAGCGAAGGTCGAAGCCGATCTGCGGCTTCACGGGGGATACGGAGCAGGAGAGATCCTTGCGAACCTCGCCGGCTTCGAGGACCGCGAGATCGCTGTTATAGAGATGGACGCCGCCGCCGTTCCCCATCGACATCTGCGCTGAGAGCAGCGTCCCGAACGGCAGCACTATAAAAATGAGCGAAACGGCCTTATTGGCTCTCATGCTCAACCGCTACGAAGTTCCCCTATTGTACATCCACCGCGGCGTAGCCAAGATGTTTCACAGGTAAGATGCGGGGCGGAAGAATTGTCTCTCAATTTTTTGCGGGGCGCGGCGGCTGTGGTAAAGTTCGGAACGATGGCAAGCCGAAGCGTTAACAAGGTTATTTTGGTCGGGCATCTGGGCAAGGATGCGGAGACGAAGTTCACGCCCGGGGGCGCGGCGATGACGAAATTCTCGATCGCGACAAACCGCCGCTGGAAGGACCAGCAAACCGGCGAATGGAAGGAAGAGACGGACTGGGCGAATGTGGTCCTGTGGCGGCAGGAAAACCTGGCGAACTACTTGACGAAGGGGAAGCAGGTGTACGTCGAGGGCCGTTTGCAAACGCGAAGCTGGGACGATAAGGAAGGCAAGAAGCAGTACATGACGGAGGTTGTCGCCGACGACGTGATTCTGCTGGGCGGGCGCGGTGAAGGCGGCGGCGTGGGCGGGCCGTCGGCGGAGCAGGCGCCGGTTTCCATGCCGCGCGGGGCGCAGGCGCGTCCGCGGCCGGCGGCGGCGGCGCAGGAAGACACCAGCTTCGATCAGGGGATCACGGACGACGACGTGCCGTTCTAAGACGCCGCGGCGGGGATGCGGGACATGACGCGAGCCGGCGATGTCATTGAGCTGCTGAAGAAGACGCCTGGACTTTCCGACCGCGAGATAACGGACCGTCTGCTCGGAAAGAACCAAGCTCAGCAACCAATCAACGGTGCCTGTCGGCGCTTGGCTGAGAAGGGCTTGGTTGTTCGCCGCTCCCGGCCCGATGGCATTCTCGGCAATTATCTGGCTGACGAAGGGCCTTCAGAACCGCCAACTCAGGTTGTCGAACCCGAGGAACGGCAAAGTCTGCAACAGACGGAGGATGGGATCAAACGGACGTTGGAGAAATTTCTCGTGTCGCGCGGGTGGACCGTCCGCGGCATTGCATGGGGCAAAACGCGAGGCGTCGACATCGAAGCCGAACGCGGAGGACAGCGCTGGTTGATCGAGGCAAAGGGAATCGGTTCGCGTCCGCAGATGCGAGTCAACTATTTCCTCTGCGTTCTCGGCGAGCTTTTATGCCGCATGACGGATCCGGACGCCAAATATAGCATCGCCGTTCCCGATGTGCAGCAGTTCCGTAATCTGTGGCGCCGATTGCCTGCCGAGTCCAAGACTCGAACCCGCATCACCTGCTTGTTTGTGGCGGAAGCGGACGTTCAGGAAGAGACCTGAAGCTGGAGATCTTGCGGTGAGGAAGGGCTACACGGAAAAGCAGGGGCAGTATCTGGTGTTCATTTACTACTACACCAAGCTGCATGGGCGGGCGCCGGCGGAAGCGGACATGCAACGGTATTTTCGGGTCACGCCGCCTTCGGTGCATCAGATGGTGACGACGCTGGGGTCTAAGGGATTCATCGATCGGGGGGCGGGGCAGGGGCGGTCGATTCGGTTGCTGATTGCGCGCGAGGAATTGCCGGATTTAGAGTAGGCGGATTTCGATTTCGCGCTGCTCGCCGGGGGTGCGGCGGAGGCGGATTTCGATGTGGCCGGGCGGGATGAGTTGGGGGAAGCGGTCGCCCCATTCGATCAGAATTACTGCCTCTTTGTCGAACAATTCGTCCAGGCCGAGGCGGGCGGCGGAGGCGGCGTTGTCGAGGCGGTAGAGGTCGATGTGATAGGCGCGGCCGGCGTATTCGTGGATGAGCGTGAAGGTGGGGCTCGATACTTGATCGGGGGTTGCCGCTCCGAGTCCTTTCAGAATGCCTTTGGCCAGGGTGGTTTTGCCCGCTCCCAGGCCGCCGATCAGCAGGACGATGCACTTGGCGGGCAACGTTGCGGCCACGCGTTCGCCTAGCGCGATGGTTTCGTCTTCCGAAGCGGTGTGAAAGCGTTCAGACAAGGGTGGGGTTGCGGCCGTCCGCGACTTCACGCATGGCTTCGGGGAGGTACGTCAGAACGTCCGTTGCGATGAAAGATTTTTCGCCGATCGCTTGCGCGCCCACTTCGCCGGCGCGGGCGTGGAGGTAGACGGCGGCTAAAACGGCGGCATCGATCCGGTCTGGAAATTGAGCGGCGAGGCCGGCGATGAGACCGGTCAGGACGTCGCCGGTTCCACCGGTAGCGAGCGCCGGAGACGTGGTGGGATTGATGACGGCGCGGCCGTCGGGGAATGCGATGACGGTGCGATGTCCTTTCAGAACGACACAGACTCGGTGTTCTTGCGCAAAGGAACGGGCGCACTCGACGCGGTTGGACTGGACGTCGGCGACGGAGCTTTTCAAGAGGCGCGACATTTCGCCGGGATGCGGCGTGAGGATGCGCGGGGCGGGCGCGGGGATGAGTTCGCCGGCCAGGGCGTTGAGCGCGTCGGCGTCGATCACCATGGGAATTTCGATCTCGGCTACGGCGCGAAGGATGAAGCGGACGGTGTCGTCGTTGGTTCCGAGTCCGGGGCCGATGGCGACGATTGTTTTTTTCTCCGCGAGGGCGGCCAGCGTTCCGTCGTCGAAGGCGCGGGAGGAGATGGCGCCGCCGGGCGTTTCGGGGAGCGGGGCGGTCATCAACTCCGGCGCGTAGGAGGCGATGGTGGGGATGGCGGAGGCGGCGGAGGCGACGGTGACGAGTCCGGCTCCGGCTTTGAGGGCGGAGAAGCCGGACATGGCGGCGGCGCCGGTTTTTCCGCGCGCGCCCGCGACGACCAGCACGTGGCCGTATTTACCTTTATTGGAATCGAGCTCGCGGGGCCCAAAGAGGGCGCGGAACATTTCGGGCTGCGCGAGCGATAGCGTGGACGGGCCGTCGGCGGGAAGCATTGACGAGGGCGTGCCGATGAGGGCGAGGCGCAGTTTGCCGCAAAGTTCCGCCGCGGGGGATAATACCTGGCAGATTTTTAGGGCGGTGAACGTCACGGTGTAATCGGCTTCGACGACGTCGCCCGCGATGTTGCCGGTGTCGCTTTGCATTCCCGAGGGCAGGTCGACGGCGACGACATCGGCCAATGGGAAACCGTCGTTGATGCGGCGGACGATCTCGGCCGCGGCGCCTGCGGCGGGTCCGCGTAGACCGGTTCCGAGCAAGGCGTCGACGACGATCGAGGCGGTGTCCATTGCGGGAGTTATTTGGCGCTGAATGGGACAGCCGGCGGTCTGGATCATGCGGAGGTTCTGCGCGGCGTCGCCTTTTAATTCCGCCGGATCGGCGGTGAGCACGACGTCGAGCGAGCGCGGCTGGAAGCGCGTGAAGAGCTGGCGCGCGACGACCAGGCCATCGCCGCCGTTATTTCCTTTTCCGCACAGAACGACGATGCGCTGGGCGTTTAAGGGCGCGAATCGCTCGGCTAAAAATTCGACAACGCGCAGGCCGGCGTTTTCCATGAGGACGATGCCGGGGATGCCGGCCTCGATCGTGCGCCGGTCGATTTCGCGCATTTGGGCGGCGGTGAGGGCGATCATGTTCTTACGGACGCCTCGGCGCGGGGCACGATGGGTGGGATGCGGCCTCGATGGCGCCACGGTCGACTTTGCGCATTTGGGCGGTGAGGGCGATCACGGTTTTACGAGCGCCTCGCCGCGGGGCACGATGGGTGGGATGCGGCCTCGATGGCGCCACGGTCGACTTTGCGCATTTGGGCGGTGAGGGCGATCACGGTTTTACGAGCGCCTCGGCGCCGGGCACGATGGGTGGGATGCGGCCTCGATGGCGCCACGGTCGACTTCGCGCATTTGGGCGGTGAGGGCGATCACGGTTTTACGAGCGCCTCGGCGCCGGGCACGATGGGTGGGATGCGGCCTCGATGGCGCCACGGTCGACTTCGCGCATTTGAGCGGCGGTGAGGGCGATCACGGTTTTGTTGTGGCGTAGTCCCATTCGCGGGCGGCGCGCTCGCGGAGTTTGGGGATGTCTTGTTCAAGCAGGAAACCTTGCTTCTCGAGAGATTCGGCGGCGGCCGCGATTTTTTCCAGGTAGAGAAGCTCGGTGGGGTAGCGCTCTTGAATTGAAAGGCGGGGGTCGCCCGCGCTTTCGCGCTCGGCGCGGGTGCGCGGGAAGGGAATCCAGGAGCCTGCCATGCTGAACAGCTCGTCCGGGGCGCCGATGGAGGGGGAGCGGAGATTCCAGCCGGTGTAGGATGCGAGCGGGACTTGAATCTCGGGCATGCGGATGCCGGAGGTTTCGTTGCCGTCCTGGTCGACTTGTGGAATCAGCGTCGGATAAGCGGGTCCGATTTTGGGCGGCTCGATTGCGATGTCGAGACGGTAGGCTTCGCGCTTGCGATGCGGAGTGTTCATCGCCGGGGATGCGGGGAAGGCGTAGGCGCCGATCGAGACGAGCTGGTCTTTCGCGATGCGCGGGTACACGGAGGCGGGAGGGGCGTGGTTGTCGGCAAGCCAGTTCTGCATGGCAAGCAGAAGGGCGCGCATGGAGGTGCGGTAGTCGTTCGTTTCGGCGAGATTCTGAGCGGCGATTTTGCGCGGCGGAATGGAACCGGTTCCGTGCTGCGATCCGGCGAAGAAATATACGCGCGCGTTGGCGGGAGGGGGCGCGTCTTGCTTGCCGTCAGCGGAGGTGTGAATCAGCGACGCGCAGCGGCCCCAGTATTCATAAGAGCCGTTCGTCAGGAAGAGCTTGGGGGCGACGTTGGCCTGGCGCGAGGGTTCGAGGAGGGCGTCGGGCGTGAAGGGAGGAAGGTCGACCGGATAGAGGACGTTGTAGAAGGGATGGCCGTCGCGGGAAGGCTGCGCGAAGGGCATGTTGAATGTTTCGCCGCGGCCGGCGCCGGCGACATGCGACCAGACGCCGTCGAATACGGCTCGGCTCCGTTCGTCGGCGTTGAAGCCTTCGGCGAGGTATTCGCGGAGGAAGCGGCCGCTTTGCGAGATGCCGAATCCGAGGGCTCGCTTTTCATACTTGGCCTCATCGGCGAGGGGAGTTTGCGGGCCTCCATATTTCAGGAACGAGACGGTGTCGCGGACGGCGGCGAGTCCGAGCCCGGCGACGACGGGGTCCTGCGCGCGGTAGATCACTTCGTAGATTCTTCCGGGATCGAAGCCGCCTTGGAGCGTGACGCGGCGGTCGCCGGAGAAGCTCCAGCGATTGCGTGGAATCGTGCGGCGGCGGTCTTCGGGGCGGTCGCGAACGGTCAAGGTATTGGCGCGATCGGAGGGATTTGCGACGGGATAACCGATCTGCGCGCGGTCGCCGAGCGGGATGGAGTCTACGCGCCGATCGCCGGTCCACTCGGAGCGGACCAGTCCTTCGATTGTCTTGCCGTTATCGGTCGCGATGGGGGCGTAGAGCTTCAGCTTTTCGGGATTGGGCGGCGGGACATCGAATTCCCAGCCGGCCCAGACGAGGGTGAAGCCGTGCTCGTAGAGGAAATGGTCGCCGAGATCGAATGTGGGGTTCAGGGCCTTGCCGCCGCGGTTGGAGACTTCAAACAGGATCGTTCCATTCGCTTTCGCCAGGTCGCGCGGTTGGACGATGTAGAGGTCGGCGGAGAATTCGACGTTGCCTCGGGCATTGCGCGGGGCGCGGTCGAGGAGGGCGATGCCGCGGTTGGCGGGCGCGGCGGGATCGACTTCAAAATAGGCGCGGGCGGCGATGCGTTCGTAGGGGCCGGCGGCGCCGAAGGATTCGCCGTTGAGGAGAGCGTCGCGGCTGGTAATTTCGATGCGCGTGAGGGCGGCGTCGGCGAGGGGCGCGAGGCAGAGGAGCAGGGAGGCGAAGCGGAGCATTGGGGTGGGCGGCTATGCGGGGGGAGGGGCGGGCGGCGGAACGGCGGGCTGGCGAAGTTCCGACGCCGCGACGGAGAGGATGACGGCGTCGCCGACGGACTGAACCATGTTGACGGGGATTTCGACGGTCCCGGCGTGGAACATGCCGTGCGCGGCGCCGAGCTGGTCGGCGACCTCTTTGCGCAGCTTCACCCGCAGCGACTCGACGCGCCATGCGTCGCTGTCGAGGAAGAGGGAGGCGACGGCGCCGATGGCCTGGCCGTCGGCCGCGATCACGGTTCGTCCCCGGAGATTTTCGTCGGAAAGCCGCATGTGGTGGGGTCGCCTTTCTGGTCCAACATTGATTATAGGGGACTGGTCTTGGGTTATAGGAGAACTGGTCTTCCGGGCAAACAGGCACGCGGCGGGCAGCAAGGCGGCCGGCGCCGGTAAGATGGGAGCCGAAGTTGGAGATTCTATGACGAACGGCTTCAGCATCCATCCGGGGAAGCCACTGGGCCAGATGACGGCGGATGATGAACTCAAGATTCCAGATGGCATGATTCTGACGGCCTATCGCGGTTCGGTCGCGCACAACATGTATGTTCCAAGGAACGACCCGAACCACATTGACGATATCGACATAATCGGTATTGCAATCGGCGAGTCGCGTCACTACTTCGGGCTGCACGAATGGGGAAGGCGCGGCACAAAAGAGACAAAGCAGGGCCAGTGGGATTGCGTCTGGTACGAGATCCGCAAGGCCGTTTCGCTATTGCTTCAGGGGAATCCCAATATCCTCAGCTTGCTGTGGTTGCGCGACAACGATTACATCGACGTGCGTCCTTCCGGCAAAAGACTGCTAGCGAATCGCGGCCTGTTCGCCGGCAAGCACGTTTACGACTCTTTCGCCGGGTACGCATCGGCACAACTTCAGAAAATGGAGTCGCGCGACCCGGAGGATTTGCGGCAATACTTGGCCGTCACTGCCGAATTGAAGTATCGCGGCGCGCATCCAAACCACAAGGGGGAAGAGTTTCCGAGGTTCGCATCGGATGATGGCATGGCGCGCGATGTTGCGGCATGGTCCACCGAAAAACTACTCGCCAAGAATACTCACTACCGGAAGAAGGGCGATAACACCGGCTACATGGGCGACAAGCGCAAGCGCCTGGTCGTGGATCTTGGATACGACGCCAAGAATGCGGCTCATTGCATCCGGCTGCTGCGAATGGCAAAGGAATTTCTAAATACTGGAGCAATGCAGGTTTTCAGGACGACGGATCGTGAAGAACTTCTGGAAATCAAAGCCGGGAAATGGACGCTGGCGCAAATCAAAGAACACGCGGAGCAACTGTTCTCGGAAGTAGAGGCTGCGCGCGATTCGTCGCCATTGCCGCCCGAGCCGAATCATCAAGGAGCGGAAACTTTGTTGATTGACATTTTGCGGGAAGAACTGTTTGCCGCTCGGGAAAAAGGAGAAACGCATGAAAGATAATTTGGGAAGAGCGACTGCCGTTATTATCGCGGCCCGCCCGCTGTCCGGTGGGAGCCTCGCGTGGTCGCAGAGGGGCGATTACGACAGGCATTCGCTTTATTCCAGCGTGGGCGCTACGGCCACTTCCGCGCGCCGTGCAGAATGCGGATTATGTGGATAGCATCGCCCGCAATTCGGTAGACCACGAGATAGGGCAGTGGCGAAAGCACAAGCTCCCGCGTTCCCTCCTTCCTGCCTGGGCGCCCGCGATAAGGGAAGGTCAGCAGCGCAGAGGGGCGTTGTAAATCGCGCGCACCAAATCCGGCGCGTGCCGCGGCGTCTCTTCAAATAAATAATTTGCGATGCGTTCGAGGTCGGCGGCGGCTTCCTCCGACCAGCGTAGTTGCATCTAGCGGCGCAATTACTTTTCAGCAATCAGCTTTTCAAGCCGCGTCCCTACTTCCTCGTGGGTCAGAAGTTCGCCCCGGCCGGCGGAAACCAGGCCCTTTTCCACTTCGCGGATAAACCACTCGTCGAAATCCACAAAGCGCTCTATGGCCTCCTGCGCGAGCGTTTCCGTGTCACGCCCTTGTTCGGCGGCGATGCGCGTAAGCTTGGCTTCCACGTCGGGGGTGAGGCGGACTTCCATCGTTTTTAAGCGTAGGGGTTGCGGAGGCTTCTGTCAACGGCGCTTGGGGGCGCGCCTCTCTGCCCTAACTGGTTGATTGCGCGGGTTGGCTGCCACTCTCGCTGTGCGGCGCGCATCGCCTGGCCTAATGCGTAGTCGTGGCCGCGCAAGCGAGTTTGTTCGATGATGAAGGGAGAGGTTCGTATGGTGAAAGTCGATTGGTCCGATTGCCCCATGGTCGAGGTGAACCCGCGCAAGGTGAGCGGCGCCCCGATCCCGAAGGGCACGCGCGTACAGGCCGATTCCATTGTTGAGAACCACGAGGACGGGGAGCCGGTGGAAGATATCGCCGAAAATTTTGGCATTCCGCAAGAGACAATCCGCTCGCTGCTGGCCTATGCCGCCAAGTACGCCGAACCACAACGGTGAGGCTCCTTTTCGACCACAACGTGCCGCGCAAGCTTCGTAATTCCTTTCGAGGCATGAGGTTAAGACCGCTCTGGAAATGGGCTGGGCCAGCCTCGAAAATGGGGAACTGCTCAACGCGGCGGAGGCGGTGAGGTGCGACCGAGTTTCCAAATGATATCGATTGGAGTCCGCGCGGCGCGCACATGGAACCGCACTACTCGGAGGCCGTGAAAGGACGCCGGCAGAAAGATCATCGCGCTAGATTTCCCCACGATTGAGCGGGCCCGCGGATCGGGACGGTCTTTAACCGCACGGCCATTTATCCGCCCGGCCCCGCCGACGCGCAGGCGTAGAATGGTGTGAGGAAACAGTCGTGGACGTCACGTTATCGGCGGAACTGACCAGGCAGGTCGAGCAAGAGCTCGCTAGCGGACGCTATCGAACTGCCGATGAGCTGATCGAGAGCGCGGTCAGGCACTTCCTCGACGAGCGCGGGCGCGGCCAGGAGCGGCTCGAAGCGCTGCGGAGAATCGGTCAGGCCGTGGATCGGGCGGGCCTGTACGAGCGAGTGCTGGTTCCCGGCCGCGAGTGACGGGCGTACCGCTCGTCGTCCTTGACGCCTGTGTCCTCGCCAATTTCTCGTTGTGCGATACCCTCCTGCGTCTCGCGGAACCACCACGGCTTTATGAGCCGAAGTGGTCGGAGGAGATCATCCGGGAGACTAGCCGCACGCTGGAATTGAAGCTCGGCTGGCCGGGTCCTCTGACCGCTTATCTCGAAGCTGAATTGCGCGCCCACTTCAGCGAGGCTTGGATTACCGGTTACGAGTCCCTGATTTCCCGCATGACGAATCATGAGAACGACCGGCACGTCGTAGCGGCCGCTGCGCACGCCGGGGCGCCGTTCATCGTGACCTTCAATCTTCGCCACTTCGGGGCAGACCACTTGGAGCCGTGGCGCATCGCCGCGCTACATCCACAATCGTTCCCGACTGGGATGTTCCGGCAGGAACAGGCGCTGGTATTGACCAAACTGGAGCAGCAGGCCGCCGATCGCGGCCGTAACTTGCGTCAACTGCTCGCAATCCTCAGCGCAACTGTCCCAGACTTTGTGGCGCTTGTTGAGAGCACGGCGTGGTATCGTTGACCAAAAGTGTTCCACATTGCAGTTGAGAGGCCGGCCCGCCGTTGAGCGGAACCGATCGCTTCTTCGCGCACCCCATCCTGAACTCCCCCTACGCTTGCCCCACCCGCCACTGGGAGCTCGACGAACAAGGGCAGCCCACGCATATCACCATCGAACGGCGCCGCGAGGCCAAGTATATCTCGCCCATCCCCAAGCCGCGCAAGCAGAAAGGCAAGCTGCGTCAGACCAGCCTGAACCTGGGCGTTGGGGATGGGTTATCCACTGCCGAACAACAGTATGAACCGACGCCGGTCACTCGACGAAAAGATGGACACCTGCGCCGAACGCGCCTCCATCGCAACCATGCACCTGGCCAAGGGACTCGAATTCCGGGCCGTGGTAGTGATGGCCTGCGACGACGAAGCGATTCCGCTTCAGAAAAGAATCGAGACGGCGGGCGACGCGGCGGAACTGGAAGAAGTCTACGCGACGGAACGGCATCTGTTATACGTCGCCTGCACCCGGGCGCGAGATCACTTGCTGGTGACGGGCATGGCGCCGGGTTCGGAGTTCCTCGAAGATTTGGCGTCCCCAAGGGGATTCGAACCCCTGTTATCGCCGTGAAAGGGCGGTGTCCTAGGCCGGGCTAGACGATGGGGACGCTCGGGAAAAACGCCTACTTCATCAAATTTAACATGCTGTCCACGGCCGGCTAGAGGGTGTGAAGGTAGGCGATCAGGTTGTCTTTGTCGTCGCTGGATAGGGTGTCGGCGAAGCCGGGCATGCCGTTGCCGCCGGCGTTGATGACGGCGAGGACGTTTTCGTCGGTCACCTTTTTGCCGCTCTTCAGCGTGGCGCGCTTATAGAGTCCTTTGAGCGCGGGGCCGATTTTCTTTTCGTCGGAATCGGCGTTGTGGCACACGCCGCAACTGGCCTCGAAGACGTCTTTGCCCTTGGCGGCGTCGCCCGTCTTCTGGGCCGGAGCGAGGGGGGCGAAAGAGAAGAGCAGGGCGGCCGCGGCGGCGGCGGAGATGATGAAGTTTCGCATTCTTCAATCTTGGCGTGCGGCGGCGCCCGCGGTCAACACCGCTAAGATAATCGGTATGCCGACCGAAACAGTGTTGAAAGAGGGCGACGCCGCGCCGGGGATCCGGCTGCGGGACGACCGGGGCGAGCCGTTCGATTTGGCGGCGCTGCGGGGCAAGACGGTGGCGCTGTATTTTTATCCCAAGGCCGATACTTCGGGATGCACGCTGGAATCGAAAGAGTTCAGCGCGAGCGCGGAGCAATTCGCCCGGCGCGGCGCGGCGATTGTGGGCGTGTCGCCGGACAAGGTGGAGGCGCAGTGCAAGTTTCGGACGAAGTACGGCTTTCCGTTTCCGCTGCTGGCCGATGTGGATCATAAAGTGGCGGAAGCGTATGGCGTCTGGAAGGAGAAGAGCATGTACGGGCGGAAGTATATGGGGATCGAGCGGACGACTTTTCTGATCGGCCCGGATGGCAAGATCCGCAGGATATTTTCGAAGGTGAAGCCAGCCGGGCACGCCGCGGAAGTGCTGGCGGCGCTGTGATGGGCGGAGCGGTGGTGCTGGGCGTGTTCATGCGCTGGCTGCATATCACGTCGGTGGTAACTCTGATCGGCGGCTTTTTGTACGCGCGCTTCGCGCTGTGGCCGGTGTTCGAGAGTTTGGAGCCGGCGCAGGCGGAGGCGTTGGCGAAGAATACGGCGGTGAGCGTGCGGCCGCTTCTGTACACGGCGCTGGTCTGCAATCTCGTCTCGGGGCTTTATAACTATTTGACCAAGGCGTCGTATCCGCCGCTGTATCACATGCTGATCGGGATCAAGTTTCTGTTCGTGCTGCACATTTACGCGGTGGCGATTCTGTACGCCTCGCCGAACGCCTCCGCAGGGAAGCGCCGGCGGTGGCTGACGGGATTGGCCATTTCCGGGCTTGTGATCATCGCGATCTCGGCGGATTTGCGGTGGCTGTCGTTGAGCGCGCTGGCGCCGCGGCCGTGACAACTCCAACTGTGACAACACCAGAGGGATATTGGGCGCTGCGGGAGGGCGCGGCCTGGCGCGATCTATCGGGGCGCGGCAAGATTGCGGCGAGCGGGGAGGACCGCGCGCGGCTGCTGCACGCCATGACGACGAACGATGTGCAGCGGCTCACTCCGGGGACGGGCTGCTACGCATATTTTTTGAACGCGCAGGGGCGCATTCTGGCGGACGTCAATGTGCTGTGCCGTCCGGATCGTTTTTTGCTCGATACGGAGCCGGAGACGCGCGCGGCCGTATTGGAACACCTGGACAAGTTTATTATTGCCGACGATGTCGCGTTGGAAGACATTACCGCTGGGCTGGCAACTATTGCGGTGGAGGGTCCGGAGGCGGCGGCGGCGCTGGAGAAGCTAGGCGCGCCGCGTCTGGAACACGACTATGACAACGCGGAATGGGAGGGCGGCCTGGCGGTTCGCGCGAGCTACACCGGATCGGCGGGATTTTTCATCATTGCGCCGGTAGGCGGGCGGGAGGAGCTCATCGAACGTCTGAAGCGGGCGGGCGCGGCGGAGGCGAGCGCGGAGGCATTTCGCACCGTGCGCATTGAGAACGGGCGTCCGCGTTATGGCGAGGACATCGGGGAACGATATCTGGCGCAGGAGACGAATCAGGCGCGCGCCCTGAGCTTCAGTAAAGGATGTTACTTAGGGCAGGAGATCGTGGAGCGGGTGCGTTCGCGCGGGCAAGTGCATCGCGTTCTGGCGCGGGTGGAAATAGAAGGGGAGATGCCGCCGGAGCCGGGCGCGAAGTTGCGCCATGGCGACACGATTGCTGGTGAGATTACGTCGGCTGCCTACTCGCCATCCCTTTCGAAAGTGACGGCGCTGGCTTACGTGCGCGTGGAGCAGGCGATCCCGGGGAACACGCTGGCGCTGGACGGCCGTGGCGCGCGCGTGGAGACGGGGGTGGCGGGCTAGGGCCGGAGGCGGAGCTTGAGGGACAATCCCGAAGACAGGGTTTTGATATTAGCGTCGACCGGGCGCGATGCGCCTCTGCTTCGCGAGGCGCTGGAAGAGGCGGGAATCGGAGTTGCGATATGCGACAGCCCGCAGGGCGTGGCGCATGAAATTTTAAATGGCGCGGCGGCGATTGTGCTCACGCAAGAATCGTTGGGCGCCGCGGGAGTGAACGCGATTGCGAATGCGATCCGCATGCAGCCGTCCTGGTCCGATCTCCCGGTTCTGATCCTAATGCCGGATGGGGCCGGCGTGGAGCGCGCGAATGGCAACTTGGCTGCGCTCGATCCGCTGGGGAATATTACGCTGCTGGACCGGCCGCTGCGCGCGACCACGCTGCTGAGCGTCGTCAAGACGGCGTTGCGGGCGAGGATGCGGCAGTACGAGATCCGCGATCATCTGCTGGAGCGCTCGCGCACGGCCGCGGAGCTGGCGCGGAACAACGAAGATCTGCGGCAATTCGCGATGGTGGCGGCGCACGATTTGCAGGAACCGATCCGCACGGTGGCGAGCTTCGCGCAGTTGCTGGGGCAGCGCTACCGCGGGCGGCTGGACGAGGATGCCGATGAATTTATCGACTATATCGTGGGCGGCGCCTACCGCATGGGGCGGCTGGTGGAGGACCTGCTGACGTTCGCGCAATTGAGCACGCGCACGACCGTGCTGTCGGCGCAGGATTCGGAAGCGATGTTGGAAACGGCGTTGTTCAATTTGGCGGCGAAGCTGCGGGAGTCGGGGGCGGAGGTGACGCACGGGTCCCTTCCGCGCGTGATGGCGGACCAGATGCAGATCGTCCAGGTGTTCCAGAATCTGATCAGCAACGCGATTAAGTACCGATCGGCGGAGCGGCCGAAGATTCGCGTAACGGCCACGGAGAACGGCCCGGATTGGATCTTCGCGGTCGAGGACAACGGCATCGGATTCAAGCAGGAATATGCGGAGAGGATTTTCGGGTTGTTCAAGCGGCTGCACGGGCGCGACATTCCGGGCACCGGCATTGGCCTCGCGAACTGCCGCAAGATTCTGGAGCGGCACGGGCGCCGGATTTGGGCGGTATCGGAAGAAGGCAAGGGCGCGACGTTTTTCTTTACGCTGGCGGGGGCGGCGGCGAAACCCGCGGAGGAGACATCGTGGAATTCAGCAGCATCAACCCGGCCACGGGCGACGTAGCCGTCCAGATCCAAGGACACGACGAGGCGGAAGTGGAGCGGCGGCTGGAGCGCGCCCGGGATGCGTTTGGGAAGCATCGCCGCACGCCGTTTGCGCATCGTGCGCGATGTTTGCTGCGCGCCGCGGAGATTTTAGAAAACGAGAAGGACCGTTTCGGGCGGCTGATGACGGAGGAGATGGGCAAGCCGCTGCGGGCCGCGATCGATGAAGCGGCGAAGTGCGCCGCGGGCTGCCGCTATTACGCCGAGCACGGGGAGAGCGCGCTGGCGGACGAAATTGTGGAGACGAATGCGACGCGCAGCTACGTGCATTATCAGCCGCTCGGCGTGGTGCTGGCCATCATGCCGTGGAATTTTCCGTTCTGGCAGGTGTTTCGTTTCGCGGCTCCGGCGTTGATGGCGGGGAATACGGGCCTGTTGAAGCATGCGTCGAACGTGCCGCGTTGCGCGCTCGAGATCGAG
Organism: Bryobacterales bacterium; assembly: GCA_963795935.1. Taxonomy (GTDB): domain Bacteria; phylum Acidobacteriota; class Terriglobia; order Bryobacterales; family Bryobacteraceae; genus JAICMB01. Next base: position 76,613 of record CAWCJO010000004.1, read on the forward strand.
GAGATTATCGGGCGCGCCGGCTTCGAGGACGGGGTTTTTCAGACGCTGTTGGTCCGGGCCGAAGCGGTTTCGAAGATTTTGGACGACCCGCGCGTGGCGGCCGCTACGCTGACCGGCAGCGAGGCGGCGGGGAGCGCGGTGGCGGCGGAGTCGGGGCGCGGCATTAAAAAGATGGTGTTGGAGCTGGGCGGGAGCGATCCGTTTATCGTGATGCCCAGCGCCAAGCTGGACGATGCGGTCGCGACGGCGGTGAAAGCGCGGACTATCAACAATGGGCAATCGTGCATCGCGGCGAAGCGGTTCATTGTGGCGGATGCGATCTACGATGAGTTTGAGCGGCGGTTTGTGGAGGCGATGCAGGCGTTGAAGGTGGGCGATCCGTTCGATCCGGAAATCGACATTGGGCCGCTGTCGACATCGAAGGTGCGGGAGGATCTGGAGGATCAGGTGCGCAGGGCGGTGGCGGCGGGGGCTCGGACGTTGACCGGCGGACGGAGGGGAGTGGGCGCGGGGAATTATTACGAGCCGACGGTGCTGGCGGGCGTGACGCCTTCGTCGCCGATCTACTACGAAGAGTTGTTCGGGCCGGTGGCGATGCTGTTTCGCGTGCGCGATGTGGAGGAGGCGGTGCGGCTGGCCAACGATACTCCGTTCGGGCTGGGCGCGAGCGCCTGGACCAACGATGAAACGGAGCGCGCGCGATTCATCGACGAGATCGAGTCGGGGCAGGTGTTTATTAACGCCATGGTCGCCTCCGATTCGCGCCTTCCGTTTGGAGGCGTGAAGCGGTCGGGGTACGGGCGGGAGTTAAGCTGGCACGGCATTCGGGAATTTGTGAACGCCAAGACGGTGTGGATCAAGTAAGTTGACGGCGGAAGAATATCTCGAGATCGAGCGCCAGGCTGAACGCAGGAGCGTATTATGGCGGGCGCATGTATGCGATGGATAGCTCATCGTTGAGCCATATCCATATCGTTTGGAATCTGAGCGGAGAATTAGGAAATGCGATACGCGGATCTGGATGTGGCGGGGCCATGAACAATCTGCGCGTTCGAGTTTCGCCCGATGGGCTGTACACGTATCCCGATGTCGTGCTGTATTGCGAGCCGAGTTTTGCGGGCGACCCGAAGGATACGCTGGTGAATCCGCTGTTGATTGTCGAGGTGCTCTCTTCCGCCACGGAGGCTCGCGATAGAGGTTTCAAGTTTGCGCAGTATCGCAAGCTGGGATCACTGCGCGAGTACATTTTGGTATCTCAGAGCGAGCCGCGCGTGGGGGTTTTCCGCCCGAGCTCGCGGCAGGGAGAATGGATCTTTGTGGAGGCGGCGGGGCTCGATGCGGTTTGCCGGGTGGAGAGCATCGGGTGCGAGATTCCTCTTCGCGAAATTTACTCCGGCGTTGTCTTTGACGAAACGTGAGGGATTGAGCGCGAGGGTACAATCGAAGCGGGAGCAGCCGCATGTCCGCTTTGCCTTTGACGATCCTGACGCCCGAAGAATACCTCGAAATCGAGCGCCAGGCCGAATGCAAGAGCGAGTATTATCGTGGGCACATGTATGCGATGGCCGGCGCGTCGCCGGCGCATGGTGTAATCGTTTGGAACTTGGGCGGTGAGTTGCGTATCGCCCTGCGCGGATCTGGGTGCAGAGGCACCCCGAGCGATCTCCGCGTTCGAGTGTCGCCCGAGGGGCTGTACACGTATCCGGACATCGTTGTGTATTGCGGCAAGGCGCGTTTTGCAGATGACCGGAAAGATACGCTTGTCAATCCGACGCTGATTGTCGAGGTGCTCTCGCCGACCACGGAGGCTCGCGATAGGGGTTTCAAGTTTGCGCAGTATCGCAAGCTGGAATCGTTGCGCGAGTACATTCTGGTATCTCAGACCGAGCCGCGCGTGGAGGTTTTCCGTCCCAGTTCCGGGCCGGGAGAATGGATCTTCGTGGAGGCGGCGGGGCTTGACGCAGTTTGCCGTCTAGAGAGCATCGGGTGCGAGATTCCTCTTTCGGAGATTTACTCCGGCGTCGATTTCGAGGAAACGGTCTAACATCCTAATCCCTATGGAGAAATAGGGATTGGCATGCTATACTCCTGAAATGGGCCGCTTGAGCCATCTCCGCGCGCTTGAGGCGGAGAGCATCCACATTATTCGCGAGGTTGCCTGCGAGTTCCAGAAACCGGTGATGCTGTATTCCATCGGCAAGGATTCGTCGGTGATGGTGCGGCTGGCGCAAAAGGCGTTTTACCCGGGGCCGCTTCCGTTTCCGCTTCTGCACATCGACACGACCTACAAGTTTAAGGAGATGATCGCGTTCCGGGACGCCTATACGCGCGAGATCGGAGCGCGGCTGATCGTGCATACGAATCGCGCGGCGATTGAGGCGGGCGCTAATCCGTACCGGCTGGGGACGCAGCGCTGCTGCTCGCTGCTGAAGACGACGGCGCTGCTGGACGCTTTGCGGGAGGGCGGTTTTGACGCCGCTTTCGGAGGGGCGCGGCGGGATGAGGAGAAATCGCGGGCAAAGGAGCGGATCTATTCGTTTCGCGATGCGCGGGGGCAGTGGGATCCGAAGAATCAGCGGCCGGAATTATGGAATTTGTACAACGCGCGCGTGGAGCCGGGCGAGAGCATTCGCGTTTTTCCGCTGTCGAATTGGACGGAGTTGGATGTTTGGGAGTACATCCACGTGGAGAAGATTCCCGTTGTGCCGCTGTATTTCGCCAAAGAGCGCTGGATGCTCGAGCGCGGTGATTCGCTGATCTCGCCGGAACTGGATTTCGTGCCGCGGATGCCGGGGGAGAAGCTGAAGCTGGTGCGGTGCCGCATGCGCTCGCTGGGGTGTTCGCCGTGCACCGGCGCCATACGGTCGGATGCCGATAGCGTTCCGAAGATTATCGAGGAGCTGGTTTCGTTCCGCAAATCGGAGCGGGAAAACAGGGTGATCGACTTCGACCAGGAAGGTTCGATGGAGATGAAGAAGCGGGAGGGCTATTTTTAATATGGCCGCCATTTTGGAATCTCCACTGCAATTCGACGTCGACCGGTTTCTGGCGCAGGAGCGGGAGAAGGACCTGCTGCGGTTCAGCACGGCGGGCAGCGTGGACGATGGGAAATCGACGCTGATCGGACGGCTGCTATACGATTCGCGGAACGTGTACGAGGACCAGATGCGGTCGGTCGAAAAGGCATCGGTGAACCGTTCGGCGGGGCCGATCGATTTTTCGTTGTTGACGGACGGGCTGCGGGCGGAGCGCGAACAGGGAATTACGATCGACGTGGCGTACCGTTATTTCTCGACGGCGCGGCGGAAATTTATCATTGCGGACACGCCGGGGCACGAGCAGTACACGCGCAACATGGCGACGGGGGCGTCCACGGCGGATCTGGCGATCATTCTCGTGGACGCTCGCAAGGGCGTGCTGCCGCAATCGCGCCGGCACGCCTTTATCGCGTCGCTGCTGGGAATCCGGCGCTTCGTGATTGCGGTGAACAAAATGGACCTGGTGGGGTATGACGAGCGCGTGTTTGGGAGCATTCGCGCGGAGTTTGAGGATTGGAATCGCGCCTACGACCGCTCGTTTTATTTCCTGCCGGTGAGCGCGCTGGAAGGCGACAACGTAGTCGCGCGCAGCCGCAAGATGCCCTGGTTCGAGGGGCCGAGTTTGCTGGAATATCTGGAGATGGTGGAGATCGAGCCGCCATCGCAGACGCAGCCTTTACGGTTTCCGATCCAGCGGGTGCTGCGGCCGCACCAGAATTTCCGAGGCTATGCGGGGCAGATCGTATCGGGCGAGGTGCGGCCGGGCGATGCGGTTTACGCGCTGCCTTCGGGGCGCACCACGCGCGTGAAGACGATCGCGACTTTCGACGGCGACCTGGAGTCGGCGGAAGCGCCCATGGCGGTCACGCTGACGCTGGAGGACGAGCTGGATCTGAGCCGCGGCGATATGCTGGCGCCGGCCGGTTTGTTGCCGCACGTGGCGCGGCGCTTCGAGGCGCACCTGGTTTGGATGGACGCGGCGCCGCTCGAGCGCGCGCGGCGCTACTTGCTGAAGCACACGACGCAGGCTGTGAGCGCGGAGATCACGGCGCTGCGCTTTCGCATCGACGTGAATTCGATGGCGGAAGAGCGCGCCGAGACGCTGGAGATGAACGCCATCGGGCGGGTTGAGATCGAGACGGCCAAACCGATTTTCTTCGATGCTTACGAGCGCAACCGGGCGACGGGCAGCTTCATTCTGATCGACGCCGTTACGAACGCGACGGCGGCGGCGGGCATGATCGTCGAAGCCGCGGCCGTTGCCCGGCAGCGCGCGGTTGGTCCCGTGAGCGCGGAGGAGCGGCGCGCGCGCTTCGGCCATGCAGCGGCGGCGATTGCGGTGGGGCGGCGCGAGCGGCTGGCGCAAATTCTGGAGCGCAGGTTGTTTGAGGACGGCTGCGCCGTGACGGTGCTGCGCTGGCCGAACGGGGATGTAGTGGAGGCGATGCGCGCGGCGGGGTTGATCGTAATTGTCGTCGACGACGGCGATGCGGCGCTGGCGGCGGACGATCAAATCGCGGCGGCCGAAATCTGCCGGCGCGTGTTCGAGGCGGGCGGCGCGCATGGAATTGAGGGAGAAGGCATATGAAGGCCGCGGCGGCGGAAGAGTTGATTGCGCGCGTGTTGGCGGAACATGGCGGTCCCGGCGTGCGTGACGTGCAGTTTTCAGACGGAATGCGTGGCGTTGGCGCACATGGTGGCGCGGCAGCGGCCGGACATCCCGGTGCTTGTTTCTGGACACCGGCTATCATTTCGCGGAAACGTACGAGTATCGCGATCGCATCGCGGAGTTGCTGGGACTGAAGCTGGTGAATTTGCGGCCGGAGATGGCGGTTGCCGAGCAGGAGCGGCAGTTCGGGATTCTGTACGACAGCGCGCCGGACCGCTGCTGCGGGATGCGCAAGGTGGCGCCGCTGTTCGCCGGACTGGAGCCGTACGATGTGTGGTTCGCGGGCTTGCGGCGGGAGCAGTCTCCCACGCGGGCGAATCTGCGCGAGGTCGACGAGTTCCGCCTGCCAGGCGGAAAGACGCTTTTGAAGGTGAGCCCGTTGGCGGATTGGACGGCGCGCGATGCGTGGCAGTATCTGAAGGAGCGCGATATTCCGGCGCTGCCTCTTTACGAGCGCGGCTACACCAGCGTGGGGTGCGAGCCGTGCACGACGCCGCCGCTCGATCCCGATAATCCGCGTTCGGGGCGCTGGGCCGGGCGCAAGCTGGAGTGCGGGATACACATCTCGGGCCATTGACATGGTTTTTGCGCTGGGTTTCGTGATCGCGCTCGCCATCGGGATCACCGGTGTCGGCGGCGGAACGATCACGGTTCCGGTGCTGATGTTGTTTTTGAATCTGGCGCCGGACAAGACGGTGGGCACGGCGCTGGCGTTCGCGGCGGCGGTGAAGCTGATCGTCGCGCCGGTTTACGTGGCGCGGCGGCAGATCGATTATCGCGCGCTCGGGCGGATGCTGTTGGGCGGGTTGCCGGGTCTGGCGGGCGGACTTTATTTTCTGCGGCGGTTGCACGCGCGCGACCACAATGGCCTGTTGACGGTGCTGATCGGCGTCGTGATTATCGTAACGGCGCTGTTGAGCCTTTTGCGGCTGAACAAGAAGACGGCGCAGGGGCGCGAACGCTCGCGGTGGCTGCCTTGGATCATGCTGCCGATCGGGGCGGAAGTGGGGTTCTCCTCCGCCGGCGCGGGAGCGATCGGGACGTTGGCGCTGCTGAATCTGACGCCGTTGACGGCGGTCCAAGTGGCCGGCACGAACGTGGCTTTCGGGCTGGCGCTGTCGCTGCTGGGCGGGGGTTTTCAGATATTCGCGGGCGCCTACGATCCCGCGATATTGATGCAACTGATCGTGGGCGGCGTGTTTGGGGCGCTGATCGGGCCGCACTTGGCGGCGTCGCTGCCTTCCAAGCCGCTGCGCTTCGCGCTATGCCTGTGGCTGGCATCGCTCGGAACGGTACTATGCTGGCACGCCGCGTACTAATTCCAGCGGCGTGAGAGCCGATATGGGCCAAATGAGTTTCGTGCTGTTGGCTTGTGGGATCACCGCCATAATAGGTCTTCGGACACGGGGGAAGCTGCCGGGTCCGAGAATAAGAATCCAAGGACCTGGATACAACGTGACTCCGTCTCATCGAAGAGAAGGCCTAACGACGCATGAGAGACTGCCCCGGTTCGGTTGCTGCCGAGCAGATGGGATCGTCGAAGGCGGATTGGACGCGATTGCTCCGGATAAACCGGGGCGGTAAAATGGGGCATGAACACGACACCCGCGCACACGAAGGCTGAGCCGGAAGCCTCCGAAGAGGAGAGGCGAATTCTCCGGGAACGTGACGCGACATTCGAGAAGGACAATGAAGCGGCTTCGAGCGAGCGGGAAGCCCTGGCCGCGATTCGCAAGAGGCTCAAGACAGTCAATCCCCCCGCTCCCCGTTGATCACGGTCCGTGTAACCTCTGCCGCCAAACAAGATATCGAACAGGCCGCCGTCTGGTACGAACGCCGGAAAGAGGGGTTGGGGGATCGGTTTGTGGATGAGGTCGAACGGGCGATAGGGAGGATAGCTGCGAACCCTCTGGGATATGCAACGGTGGTCGGGGAGAACAGGCGATGCGGTGTCGATAAATTCTCGTTTGCGCTGTGGTTCAAGATTGCAGGTGATGCCATCGTAGTAGCCTGTCTGCACTCTCGCCGGGACCCGAAGCTTGTGCGGGAGCGGGTAAGTGGGGTGAGGCCCATGCGCCCTGAGCCGTCCCAACAGTAGACGATCAACGGAGCTTCGCAGTCGCTCGGAGCCGGTTTACCTGTTTTGAGCGCTCGAATGTTCGGCTCCACGGTCCCCTGACGTGCAAGACAGCAGGGATGTATTCGGGCCGCGCGATGCGAGGAAGACGCCGCGTGCGTGTTGACCGCGCCGCCAAACTCCTTCATAATCAATATTAAGGGGTAGTAGCGGCAGAATGACACCGCGGGATTTCGCAATACTGCATTCGATTGTGCAGTCCTACATCGAGACGGGCGAGCCGGTCGCTTCGCGCACCATCTCGCATACGCGGCGGGACGGCCTGAGCGCGGCGACGGTCCGCAACGTCATGGCGGATCTGTCGGACGCGGGGTATCTTTCGCAGCCGCATACGTCGGCGGGACGCATTCCCACCGAAAAAGCATTCCGCTCTTACGTGCAGTCGCTGCTGCGGGGGCGCGTTCTGTCGGCTGAATTGCAGCGCCTGCGCGCGGAGTTGAGCCAGTGGGATACGGTGGAAGCGCGCGTCGGGCCACTCTTGCCACGTGCTGATGGAGATGACGCGCGGAGTCGGGATCGCCGCGGCCATTCCGGCGTTCAGCCAGACATTGGATCACATCGAATTGATCGATTTAGGGGACAAGCGCGTGTTGATGATCGTGGTCACGGACGACCGCATGGTCCGTAATCGCGTGGTTGCGGTGGAGGAGCCGGTCTCGGGAGACGAGCTTGCTTCCATCCGGAACTACATCAACCGGACGTTCAGCGGGTGGACGCTGCCGCACATTCATACGGAGTTGCGGCGCAGGCTGGAGCAGCAGAGCGCGGCCTACGACTCCATTTTGAAAAAGCTGACGATGCTGTATTCGAAGGGCTTGCTGGACGTGGAGTTGGCGCCGGAGGTACATCTCGAAGGCGCCAGCAACCTGGTTGGGCTGGACCTGCATCTGACGCGGGAGAAGATGCGGGAGCTGTTCCGGGCGCTGGAAGAAAAGAAGCGCATTCTGCAATTACTCGATCAGTTCCTGGAGCCGCCGGCGGGTGAAGTCACGGTGCATGTTGGACTCGGGGATGCCCATTCGAGCATGCGGGAGTTGTCGTTCATCGGATTCGCGGTGGCTTTGAACGGCGGCTTGTGCGCCAAGATCGCGGTGCTGGGACCCATGCGGATGAATTACGAAAAGGCCATCTCGGCGGTGCTTCACATGGGGCACGCGTTTCAGAGCATGCCGGCGTAGGCGCGAGTTTTCGCTCCTGGGCGCGGAAGATCGAAATCAAGACCTTAAACTAAAAGTATGGATAGCAGGAAGTCATTTGTCGATTCGCCCGATAGCGAGAGTGGGTCCGGGGAGCAGCCGGACGAGACAGCGGGCGGCAACGCGGCTCCGCCCGCGGCGGCCGAAGCGGCGCTGGAAGCGGTGAGCGCGGAACGGGACCGTCTTCTGGTCGAGAGGGCCGATTTGCAGGATCGCCTGTTGCGGCGGCAAGCGGAGTTCGATAACTATCCGCCGCCGGGCGGAGCGCGAGAAGGCCGATGTGCTGGAGTACGCCAATACGGAAAGCGTGCGCGCGCTGCTCCCGATCATCGACGATCTGGAGAGGGCGCTCAAAATGGAATCGTCCGATAAGGAATATGCGCGCGGAATGGAGCTGATCTATCAGCGGTTTTCAGAATCGTTAAAGAAGCTGGGTCTGGAGCCGATCGCTTCAGTAGGGCGGCGGTTCGATCCGAACCTGCACCATGCGGTGGATCGCGCCGAAACGGACGAAGTAGAAGACCAGACGGTTCTCGAGGAGTATCAGCGGGGATATAATTTCCGCGGCAAACTGTTGCGGCCGGCCATGGTGAAGGTGGCCGTAAGGAGAGTCATGAACGCGACGAAGCGAGATTACTACGAAGTGCTCGGGGTGGGGCGCGATGCGGACGACGGGGCGCTCAAAGGCGCGTACCGCAAGCTGGCGCTGAAATATCACCCGGACCGCAATCCCGGCGACGAGGATGCCGTCGAGAGATTCAAAGAAGCCGCCGAGGCGTACGGCGTGCTGAGCGATCCGCAGAAACGAGCGGCCTACGATCGCTACGGCTTCCAGGGACTGCAGGGCGGTGGCGGGGGCTTCGATCCGAATGCGTTCGCGGATTTCGGCGATATCCTGGGGGATTTTTTTGGCTTCGGGGATCTTTTCGGAGGCGGCCGCCGGCGCAGCCGCGTGCAGACGGGGCGAGGATCTTCGCTACGACTTGGAAATCGCTTTCGAGGACGCGATGCAGGGTCTCTCCGCGGATCTGCTGGTCCCGCGGATGGAGGCTTGCGGCATGTGCGGCGGCACGGGCGCGGACAAGAACGACGGCTTAACTACCTGTCCGATATGCCGGGGCCGCGGCGAGGTGATCCACCAGCAGAGTTTTTTGCAGATCCGGCGGACGTGCGGGCAGTGCAATGGCCGGGGACAGATCGTGCGGCGCGCTTGCGCGGCGTGCAAGGGCGAAGGATATATTCGCACCGAGCGGAAGCTGAAGGTCAACATTCCGGCGGGCGTGGACAACGGGACGCGGCTGCGCCTGGCCGGGGAGGGCCAGCCGGGAGCGAATGGCGGACCCGCCGGCGATTTATACGTTGTCGTGCGCGTGAAGGAACATCCGATTTTCGAGCGCCAGGGAGACGACTTGCACTGTACGGTGCCGATCAACGTAGCGCAGGCGGCGCTGGGGACCGAGGTCGATCTGCTGACGTTCGACGGGCTTCAGACGGTGAAGATACCGGAAGGCACGCAAAGCGCGGCGCGGATCAAGATGCGCGGACTGGGCGTTCCGCGCCTGCAGGCCAGCGGGCGCGGAGACCTGTTCGTGCACGTCACGGTGAAGATTCCGGGCAAGTTGACGCGCGAGCAGCGCAAGCTGTTCGAGCAACTGCGGGAGACGCTGCCGGTGGAGAATGAGCCGCACGAGAAGGGGCTGCTCGATAAGGTAAAAGATTATTTCATGTAGTTTGCCATGAGACAATGGGGTCGTGGACGACGTCGATAAATTTCAGTTGAGCCTGCCGCCCGAGCTCTTTGCGCGCGTCGACGATCGGGATGTGGGCGGGCCCTCCGAAGGCATCATGATGACGACGCTGGGGAGCGCCGTGAATTGGGCGCGGAAAAACTCCATTTGGCCGATGTCGTTCGGACTGGCGTGTTGCGCCATCGAGATGATGGCCATGATCGGCTCGCGCTTCGACATTTCACGGTTCGGCGCGGAAGTGATGCGGGGCTCGCCGCGGCAATCGGACCTGATGATCATTGCGGGACGGGTTGCGAACAAGATGGCGCCGGTGATCCGGCGGCTTTACGAGCAAATGCCGGAGCCGAAATGGGTGATCTCGATGGGCGCTTGCGCGACCTCGACCGGAGTCTTCAGCAACTACGCTTTGGTACCGGTGAATCAGGTGATTCCGGTGGACGTCTACGTGCCGGGCTGTCCGCCGCGCCCGGAGCAGCTCATTTATTCCATTATGATGCTGCAGAAGAAAATCGACGGGGAAAAGGGCACGATCAGAAAAGTGCTGAATCTGGCGTAAGTCTTCCGAATTGCCGCGGCGATGAAATTTGCCGCAAGGCGGCGAGGCGGGCGGCCGATAAGGGTTTTTGAGGCGGAATGCATAACCCATACCGGACGTACGTTGAAGGCGCGATTCTGACGGCCGATCCCATCACGCTGGTGCAACTGTTGTACACAGGAGCGATAGAGTACGTTGCCGATGCGCGGTTGAAGTTGGTTCGGGGCGATGTCAAGGGCAGATCCGGCGCGATCACGAACGCGATCGCGATACTGACGGAACTATCCTGGTCGCTGGACCACGCGCGGGGCGGCCAGTTGAGCGGCAATCTGGCGGCGCTGTACGACTACATGCAGCGGCGTTTGATGGCGGCCAACTATGAGCAGGCGGATGCGCCGCTCGAGGAAGTGGAAAATATTCTTGGCGGCTTGCGCGAGGCCTGGTTGAGCATTGGTCCGGTTGCCACGCCAGCGGCGGGCCCCCAAAACGCGCGCTCCGGGGCGGGTCCCCGGATCGTTGCTCGAACTACCTCCGCGGAGTACGTTCCAATCAGTTGCGCGTATTAGATCGCGGCTGGTAGGGCAAGCGCGCCGAAACGGCGGGCTAAGCGCTGATATGCTCGTCGATAATTCGGCTGGCTACGTCGGCTGACGATGGCTGGTACTCGCCGCGTTCAATCTGGAGCCGTAGAGCCTGCAGCCTCGCCTCGCTTGCTCCCGTGGCGTTAGGGTCCACCGCGGAGTGGAGCGCCGCCGCCAGCCCCGAGATGCTCGCGGAATCCGCCGCGCCGCCCGAGGAGGCGGTGGAAAGATCGTTGGCCGCTTCGGGCCGAACGGCGTCGGTCTTTTCCAATGCGGCGCTTGGGACGCTGTTATTGAGGTTATCGATGCGCATCGTGGGACAATCCGGCTACCACCATCTTAGCGATTCCCAAACCTCCGCTGTTGGCGAGAGATTGCGCGAATTGCTGTTCGCCCATTTCCACTAACGACGAGTTGGCTTGAGAATCCTCGGAATCGTCCGAGCCCGACGACGATTCGCGGGCCGAACGAAGCATCTGCCCGATCATGAGGGCCTCGAATTCTTTTGCCGCTCCGGCGAGCTTCGCCTGTTGTTTGGTATCCGGCGCGGTGGGCGCTTGCGGGGTTGCCGCGGGAACTATTTGCATTAGATCACCTCAATATCTCCGTCGAGCGCTCCAGCGGCCTTGAGAGCCTGGAGGATCGCAATGATGTCCCTGGCCGAGGAACCGATGGACGTGAGCGTCTTTACCAGCTCTTCGACGGTGGCCCCTTGCTTCAAGACCACGTCCCGGGGCTTTTCCTGCTTCGCGGTCACCTTCGTCTCAGGCACGGCGACGGTTTGCCCATGCGAGAGGGGGAGGGGTTGCGAGACGTCGAAGACGGTCTGTATTTCCACGGTCAGAGCGCCGTGCAGGATGGCTACGGGCGCGATTTGCACGTCTTTTCCCATCACAATGGTGCCGGTCCGCTCATTCACGACAATGCGCGTGGGTCGATCGGCTTCGATGGTGAGATCCTCCATGCCGGCGATGAATTCAACAGCCCTCGAATGATAGATCGCGGGAGTTTTGACGCTGACAAGGGCGGAGTTCTCGGCATGGGCAATAACGCTTCCGTTCTCGCCGAACTTTTTGTTGATCGCGGCGGCGACGCGCGCCGCCGTTGTGAAGTCGGCTTGGCGTAATTGAAGTTGAACGCTGTCGCCGGGGACAACGGAGGGCGCCGCGCGCTCCACGATTGCGCCATTCGGAATGCGCCCCGCGGTGGGATGATTCACGGTCTGCTTGGCCCCGCCTTGACCTGCCACGAAGCCCCCGGTTACAACCGAGCCCTGCGCGACCGCGTACACCTGACCGTCGGCCGCCTTGAGGGGCGTCATGATCAAAACTCCGCCTTGCAGATTTTTGGCGTCCCCAATGGCGGAGATTGTCGTATCGATATGGATGCCGGGCTGCGCGAAAGCGGGCAAATCGGCCGTTACCAGAACGGCCGCGGTGTTCTTTACCAGAATGGCGGTGGGGTCGACAATGACGCCCATGCGCGCGAGGAGATTGGTCAGGCTTTGGGGGGAAAATATCGTTTGCGGTTTATCGCCGGTCCCATTCAGACCCACGACAATGCCGTATCCGAGGAGCTGGTTATCCCGAACGCCTTCCAGAGAGGCCAGATCCTTAAGACGCGTGGAAGCGCTCGACAAGCAGCCGAAGGCGGCCAGTAAGCAAGAAAGAATTGCGGGTGCGGATCTCATTTTCAGAACGGCAACAGCCCCAACAAGAGCCGGTAAAGAATAAACGGCCGCTTCACGGCGTCGTTTACGACGCCTTTTCCGTCCACGCGAACCTCGAGCATGGCAAGCCGTCCGGAGGAGATTTGGTTTAAGGGCGATAGGTCTTCCGGCCTGACAATACCGCGGACGGTGACGGTCTGATGTTCGGAGTTGACGTTAATTTCCTTCTTCCCTTCAACGACCAGGTTCCCGTTAGGCAGCACGTGCGTGACTTGCGCGGTGAGCGTGGTGGAAAGAGAACTCGTGCGGCTGGTGGTGCCCTGACCCGCCAGCTGCTGGTTGCCCGACATGTTCGCGAGATTCGCAAGCGCGCCGGTTGCCTTGGTTATTCCGCCGAGCGCCGTAATCCCCGACTGCGCGCTGCTCTTGCGCGAGGTGTTTGTCACGCCGCTGCTTACGGCGGAGGAATTATCGAGGACGACGATCGTCACCACATCGTACACTCGCGAGGCGCGAAGGTCGCGGATGCCGTCCGCCAGCAGGCCAGTGCGGGTGTAAAGCGACCCCGAGGTGGATTCGGGCGCAATCTTTGCGGCCTTCATGGTTTGCTGGACATAGTCGTCAAGAGCCGAGGGTTTGGCTTCGGGCTTCTTCGTCTTCGCGGGCGCGACCGCAACGCAGAATAGGAATAGGAAGATCGATTTGCTCATGAGTCTTCACGTCCCGGCGCTAATGTGGGCCCGCAGCTTCTCGTCCACAAGGGCGCGAAATGTACGGTGGCTTTCGGGATTGACGAGCACAATGGGATCGCCCTTGCGGCCTGAGGAGCGGGCCACGGCATCAAATGTGATGCGCGCCGCTCCCACTCCCGCCACCACGTGTACGATCTCACCGGCGGCGATATCGGGCGGAATCTCCAGAAGGGCCTCTGAAAGCAAGCTGCCTTCCGGAATCGATTTGCGAGCCATGCGTCCCAGCGCGTCCGCTGCGGTCTCGAGGCGGGGCGCGAACGGAAATACGTCGCGCGGCGCGATTGCCAGGTCGTCCGAAACAACTACGCTGCCGGCGTGAATTTCCCGGGCCGCCAGCACGACGGAACGAGTCTCGGTGATTCGAACGCTGGCCCATACGCCGATCGTGCGCCGAGGACCGTATTTTACGGATCCCCGCCAGAACGCCGGCGAGTTGGAGCGGTTGGCCGGCGGCCTCAGGTTCGCTAAAGGAAAGGCGAGTTCGCCGGACGGAAAGGGCTGTCGGGAATAATCGAGAATTTCGATCCGCGCGCCGCCTTCCCGCAGGCTGGATGCCATGGCGGCGCGAATTCGATCCTCCGTAAGAGGCGCGAGCGCACGTTCAAAACATACGCCGGCGATGAGGGCCGGTGGAGGCAGACTGCCGCGATTCGCTAACGCGGCCAATTCGCGCGTGGAGAACGTCCGGCGTACGCCCGGCATGGGCGACGGCGCGATGACAAGGCCGGGGTCCAATCGCAGGAACGCCGCCGCGTCCGCGGGTAGGTCGGCCGCCAGAATGCGGTCGCGATCGATCTGGATGCAGGGCGCGCCCCAGGCAAACGGCAGCATCGATAGAAGAAGCAGCTTCATGTGGTGAGATTATTCACTTGTTGATACATCTCATCCGCCGCTTTGACGACCTTCGAATTCGCCTCGTAAGCGCGCTGGCTCACAATCATATTGATGAACTCTTCGACGACGCTCACATTGGAACCCTCGACGTAACCTTGCATCAGGGTCCCGAGGCCTTCCTGGCCTCCGGGATTGGCGACCGTCGGATCTCCCGAGGCGTCGGTCGGAGTGAACAGGTTATTTCCAATGGAGTTCAGGCCGGCCGGGTTGGCGAAATTGGCGAGTTGGATCTGTCCGGCAACCTGGCTTGCGCTCTGGCCGGGTTGAGTGAAGCTGACGGTGCCGTCCGGAGCGATGGTGATGCTTTGCGCCTGGGCCGGAACCGCAATTTGCGGCTCGATGGGATTGCCGGAGGCAGTCACCACATTTCCATCCTTGTCCAATTGAAAGCCGCCATCGCGCGTGTACGCGATTTCTCCGTTCGGCTGTCTTACTTGGAAAAAGCCTTTCCCCTGGATGGCGATGTCGAGGGGATTATCGGTCTCTTGAAAGTTCCCCTGATTGAATATGATTTCGTTCGATGCGGATCTCGTTCCGAGTCCGACCTGGAGACCGCTGGGGATTGTGGTTTGTGAGCCGGCGGCCGCTCCAGGCTGTATAAGATTCTGATAGACCAGGTCCTCGAACTGCGTTCTCCGCGCCTTGAACCCGTTCGTATTGGAATTTGCGAGATTATTGGCGATTGTGTCCACGTTGGTCTGCTGCGCCGACATCCCGCTCGCCGCGCTATATAGAGCTCGTATCATTTGTAGGTTCTCCTGTTTTTGTTACGCCGTAGGTTTGGCCACTTCGTCCAACGCGCGGCGGCTCATGTCGAAGCCGATCGAAGCCGCGCGCTGAAGCATTTCAAATTGCCGCATGACGGAGACGAGCCGCACGGCCGATTCCGCGGATTGAAAGTTCGAGGATTCCAGACTGCCGGGCTGCAATTGCGCATCCGTGGCCTCGGAGGCGGCCGTCGACGAGAACTCGAAATAATTCATTCCATGTTTGTTGAGATTGCCGGCGTCCTGGACGTCTACAACGTCGATCCGTCCGACCTCCTGCCCGTCTTGTCGGACTTCGCCGCTTTCTCCGATCTCCACCTGCAAGGTGGGATCGAGTTGAATCGCCGCGCCGTCCTGACCTCTTACCGGGAAGCCGTCCTGCGTCTCCAGTTTGCCTTGCGAAGATAAGCGGAAACTGCCGTCGCGCGTCAACAACGGCCCGGACGGAGAGATCGCGACGAAAAATCCTTTACCTTTCAGCGCTACATCCAAGGGGTTACCCGTGGGCGTAAGAGCTCCTTGAGAATGGTCCGTCCACTGCCGTTCGATCACGGGCATTACGGCGGCATCTTCGTTAGGGCCGCCGGCGGCCTCGGCATTAAGATACGTACTATAGAATTCGCGGTCCGCCTTGAAACCCGGCGCGGACGCGTTCGCCAGGTTATTGGCGAGCATGTCGAGACTCTCCATGCGGGCCCGCATTCCACTTGCGGCAGTGGCCGTCAGTTGGTCCATGTCCGCAACCTGTCGTGCAATTCGCGATCCAATTTAGAATCCGCTAATACTGCCGCTTTACACGCCGATGAGATCGTTTTGGAACAGTGCGCCGCGGCAAAAAAGTGCCGAAACGGGACTTGCGCCAAATTAGCATCACGGCTCTTGCGGCTAATGTCATGAGGCGATTGCGCCGCGGTTTGGCCTTCCATCTGCATTTCCGTTGGCGTGAATATTGCGAGCGCACAGCCAATCCCAAGCAACGCTCCTCCTCTGAAAGCGCTCGCATCGTTCTCATCCGGAGCTCCGGCGCAAGGGTCACAAAGCGGCGATCCGCTGGACGCCTTCTTTTCTCTGCTGACGGGATTTACCGAACAAGATAAGACCGCCGGGCAAGAGGCCCTCCCTCCGAAAACCAGTCGCGCAGGCGAGCCGCCGAAAGGCGCCCGCCATGCCCAGGAAGGTGCGAAGGATACACGCGCCCCGGCGCCGGTTGCGGGACAGCAGGGCGCTCCGGCGGACCCGAACGCTTCGATGGGCTTGGCGCTTGCAGTCGCGCCGGCCGCAGTGACGGCAACAGTTTCGCAGTGGGCGGCGACGGATGCATTGTCCGGCAGGGACCCTCGCGACGCTACTTCGAATACGCGCGCTCCCCTTCCGCTTCCCTCCGACACGACGTACGGAGTGGGCTCCGCTGCGCTGGCGGAAAGGGGCGCGGCGGCAATGCGGATATTAAGCAATACTCGCGCGGCGGCAACGCCCATGGCGTTTGCTGTCCTAGTGAGGGCGTCGAATGCCCCCGCGAGCTCGGCGATTTCCGGAGTTCCCGCCGGCACGCCGCGCGGCCCGGGCGGCGGCGAAGCCCCCGCGAGCTCGGTCGTTTCCGGGGTTGCCGCCAGCATCGCGGCAGGAGTGAAGGCGCAACTTGCGCCGGAAGCTCGTCCGTTGTACCGCGCCGCAGATGTGCGGCCCGCTCCGGAGCGGCCCGCGAGCGGGTCCCAATCGCCTACAGCTATGCCCGAAACACAAGACGAGAACCGGTCCGCGCCGGCCGGCCAAACGCAACGCGAAACTGCGCAGCCCTCAGTAACCCCACCCGATGTACACGGAGTTGGCAGCGGCCGCGGAGCGCCAAGTGGCGAAACGCCGATGGTTGGAATGGATGATAAACACGCTGCCGTCGGACAAACCACCGGGGGCGAACAAGCGAGCGGGCAAGGGCAAAGCGAACCGAAACAGGGCCGGCAAGACGAACCGCCGGCTAACACGGAGCAGGAAACGGCGAGCCTCGCGTCCACGCCGGAGGGGCCGCGAAAGCGCTCGGAACCAACGACATCGGAGGCCGCTGGCAGTGTCAAGAACGACCTCCAGAGGGAGATCCAAACGTCCGGGCCGGCGAATTGGGTGTCCAGCCGCTCGGAACCTGCTACAGCGGCGAATACCGGGACCGCCGCGCCGTCCGCGCCGACAGAGGCCGATCCTGCTGCCGCGCTGCAAAATGCCGATACAAATTCCCCCTTGCGGCCACAACCAACAAGAGAAATCTCGATGCATCTTGCGACGCCGGAATCCGCCCCCGTGGATATCAGATTAGTCGACCGGGCTGGATCCCTGCGCGTAGCGGTGCACACGGCCGACCAGGATTTAGCTCAAAATCTGCAATCGGGATTAAATGACCTGGTCCATCGCCTGGAGCACAAAGGATTTGAGGCGGAGGCTTGGGCGCCGGGAGAGCGCTCGGGGGCCGGCGGCCCCGCAGCCGCGGCTCACGGAGAGGGATCGGACGCCGGCGGTAAGGGAGACAAGGGCCCGCGCGATGGCGGCCAGCAACGGTTTAGCGGTCAAAATCAAAACGGTCGAAACCGGCCCAAGTGGGTCGCCGAATTGGAACAGAAGCTCGCAACAGGAGACATGCAACCAAAATGAACATCACACCCGTGGCGCAAGACGCGACGACAAGTCCGGCCGCGACCT
Source organism: Bryobacterales bacterium (assembly GCA_963795935.1). GTDB lineage: Bacteria > Acidobacteriota > Terriglobia > Bryobacterales > Bryobacteraceae > JAICMB01. Next base: position 94,287 of record CAWCJO010000004.1, read on the forward strand.
TGCCGTCGAGCGCATCGACAGACCCGACGGATCCTTTAGCGAACGAGCAGACGTTCCTACAGCTATTCGTGGCGCAATTGCAGAATCAGGATCCTATGAATCCGCAGGATGGCACGCAGTTCGTGGCGCAGCTCGCGACGTTCAGCCAACTCGAGCAATCGCTGCAGATGCGGCAGGATTTGGATTCGATAAAAACGGATTTGACCCCAGCCCCCACTTCCACGGCGAACGGGACAACCCCGCCGACGCCGTCTACGACCGGATCATAACGGAGAACACCCATGTATACGGCATTTTCAACCGCGCTTTCAGCTCTTAACGCCACCTCCACGGCGATCGATGTGGTCGGCAACAACCTTGCGAACCTCAACACGCAGGGGTTCAAGGACAACGTCGTTTCCTTTCACGACCTGGTCACGCAATCGCTTGGATCCGGGGATACGCAGGTCGGCCTCGGCGTCGGCGCCCCGATTACGCTGCGCCAGTTTACTCAGGGAGCGGTGCAGACCACCAATGGTCCGCTCGATGCAATGATTCAGGGCGACGGATTCTTTGTGGTTTCCGGCGCGAATGGACAAACGGAGTACAGCCGTGGAGGGAATCTAAAGATCGATAAGGACGGCAACCTTACGACTTCCACGGGAGAACAGGTGCAGGGATGGACCACGGCGAACGGGACGTTGAATACGAGCGCTCCCATCGCGGATATACAACTGCCCGTTGGATCTGTGAAGGCGCCGGTTGCCACCTCAACCTTCTCGTTCGACCTCAACTTGAACGCGGCCGCGGCCGCAGGATCCACGGACGGCACGTTTTCAGACTCTATAAACGTTTATGATTCACTGGGAACTTCGCACACGCTTACGGTGGCGTTCACGAAGGACGCGACGAATTCAGGCCAGTGGGATTACTCCATCACGGTGCCCGACGCGGATCTGAAAAGTCCCTTCACTCCCGTAACCGGCAATATCACCTTCGACGCGAACGGAAACTTACTTACGCCAGGTCCAACGGATCCCTCGCCGCAAGTGCAGATCCAGGGATTCGCGGATGGCGCGGCGGACGCGACATTGAACTGGAGCTTGTACAACGGAACCACGCCGCGCATTACGCAGTACTCGCAACCGTCGTCTCCCTCCGCCACGGCGCAGGACGGTTCTCCGGCGGCGCAATTGGCGCAGGTAGCGATTCAGGACGGCGGGTCGATCGTGGCGCAGTATACCGACGGCAGCCAGACGGTTGTTGGACAACTCGCGATGGCGAGTATTCGGAATCCCGAGTCGTTGATAGCGGCCGGCGACAACAATTACGAAGTGAGCGGCGCCACGGCATTGCCGGTAATAGGCACGCCGGGAACGGGAGGCCGGGGCACGGTAATCGGGGGAGCCGTGGAGGCTTCCACGGTCGATATCGCGACGGAGTTTACGAACCTGATCGTTTATCAGCGGGCCTATGAAGCAAACTCTCGCGTGATCACGACGGTCGATCAACTCACCCAAGACACCATCGCCCTGAAGCCATCCTAAACACAGACGAATGACTGCTCTTGAAGAGATCTCGTCTTTGGCGGATGTTCCGGTTCAGGTTGAGGTGGAACTCGACCGCAGGATTCTGACGATACGCGAAATCCTGGACCTTGATGTGGACAGCGTCATCCGCATGACGCGCTCGGCCGGAGAGAACATCGACATTCTTATCGGAGGAACATTGATCGGTTTTGGGGAAATCGTCATCATCGAGGACGCCGTAGGGGTCCGCATCACCGATTTCAGCCGTGAGGAGTAGGTGCAGCAATTTCTGGCCATCGCCTTTGTTCTGATCTTGCTCTTGGGAGCGGTGTGGGTCCTGCGGAAGAAGGGCTTTGCAAGCATGCCGATGGGGCGGCAAACGCGCGCCATCGAGCAGTTGGACCGAATGCGGTTGACGCCGCAGCATTCGATTTATCTGTTGCGGATACAGGATCGTTTGATGTTGATTGCGGTGCACCCGCGGGGGATGTGCCGCTTGGACGATGCAGCGCCCGGGGTGGGCGAGAAAGGAGACGTCACGCGATTGTGAGACGACTAATGCTGTTGCCGCTGGCCGCTGTGCCGTTCGCGCTGCGGGCACAGGCGCAGAACGGGAGCATGGTTCTCCCCGGCGTCACAATTTCTCAAGCCAAGGGTTCGAGCACGTTAAGCGCGCCTCTGCAGATCGTCATCATGCTCACGCTGCTGACGCTGCTGCCCGCAATCGTCATGTCGATCACCCCGTTCCTGAGAATCGCCGTGGTCCTCCACTTTTTGCGCCAGGCATTGGGCACGCAAGGCACGCCATCGAATCAGGTCCTGATTGGTCTCGCGCTTTTCCTGACGGTTCTGATCATGCAACCCGTGGCGACGGAAATGTACACCAAAGGGTGGGAACCGCTGGAGCGGGGCGACGTGACCTCGAAGGAGGCGTTCGACGCCGGAACGCAGCCCCTCAGAGGCTTCCTGGTGCGCTATGTGCGGGAAAAAGACGTCCGCTTGCTCTTGGAAATCTCTCATACGCCAGCGCCGGCGCGGCCCTCCGATTTGGGATTAAGCATTTTAGTTCCGGCTTACATGCTCTCGGAGCTCAAAACCGGGTTTCAAATCGGCGCGATACTGTTTCTGCCGTTCCTCGTCATCGATCTCGTCGTAGCGTCCATAACGCTCTCAATCGGAATGGTGCAACTTCCGCCGGTGATGCTGTCCGCGCCGTTCAAGATCCTGCTGTTCGTGCTCGTCGACGGCTGGAATCTGGTGGTCGGATCGCTGGTGAAAAGCTTTTATCAAGTATGAACTCTCAGACTGCCGTCGACATATTCCGCCACGCATTAATGACCACTTTTTGGACCAGCCTGCCGTTGCTCCTGATCGGCTTTGTGGCCGGTATCGTGATGAGTCTGATCCAGGTCATTACATCGATTCAGGACAACAGTTTCTCCGCGGTGCCGCGTCTGACGGCTTTTTTCCTGGGCCTTCTTATCCTGATGCCCTGGATGACGTCAAGGCTGATGTCTTACACGGCGGGCTTGCTCGGCGATTTCAGCCGCTATGCACGCTGAAATCACGATTCAGACCGGGCTTCTGTACGGTTTCCTGATCGTATTGGCGCGCGCCTCGGGATTTTTAGTTCTCGCGCCTCTGCCGGGTCTAAGCGCCGGACCGGCGGCGACTCGCGTTGTCCTGGCGCTTGCTCTTTCCGTGTGTCTACTGCCGCTCGCGCCCACCATGGGGGCGCAAGCGCAACTCGGGGATCTCGCGCTCTGGGTCGCGATACAGTTTGGTTTCGGGCTGGTCATTGGAGTCGGCCTATCGTTCCTTCTCGAAGGGTTCCAAATCGCGGCGCAGACGATTAGTCTGCAAGCGGGACTATCCTACGCTTCGATCGTGGATCCATTGACGGACGCCGATACGCCGGTGCTCGAAACAGCCGTATCGCTTTTTGCCGGCCTCCTCTTTTTCGCGCTCGGAATGGACGCTCAGTTCATCAAGTTGCTGGCCATCGGTCTGAATGCGGCGCCGGATGCCGCTTTGCTATCGAAGGCGTTCAATACCGGGGCGGCCATGCGCCTGGGATCGATGATGCTCAACACCGGGATCCGCCTCGCGTTACCCGTGATCGGCTCATTGCTTCTACTGGATTTAGCCTTCGCTCTGCTATCTAAAGTTCATTCTCAAATGCAGCTTTTGCACTTGAGTTTCTCGGCGAAGATGCTGGCCGGCCTCGCCTTATTCGCGTTGACGTTGCGGTTTTATCCCGCGGCGATGGAGCGCGCCGCAACGCAAACGATCGAGACGCTCTTGCGCCTGCTCCATTGATCCATGGCGGACAACGGACAAAAAACCGAAAAGCCCACCAAGCGCCGCCTTGAAAAGGCCAGGCGCGAAGGACAGTTTGCCGTTAGCCGCGAGATGGTCAGCGCTCTGCAATTCGTCGGCTTTGTGTGGGTCCTCTTTGCGTCGGGAGAGCACTACGCCGGAGCGGTTTCGATGTTCCTGCGCGATTCGCTCACGGCGGCCTTCCGGGTGCAGTTGGACGCGGCGGCGGTTGGACGCTTCTATGAAGCGGTTCTCGATAAAGCGCTTATCCCGATTCTCATTTTTGGGGCCACACTGGCCGCCATTTTTCTGGGTCTGCAACTTGTAACCACAAAACTGGGCTTATCGACCTCCAAGCTCGCTCCGAAGTTCAGCAAGCTGAATCCGATAACGCGCCTGCGCCAAGTTCCACGACAGAATCTGGGAGCCTTCATCCAGGCCGCCCTGCTGCTTCCTGTGGCCGGTTTTACGATCTACTTTATCGCGCGCAGTAATGCGGCGGCGTTCCTGGCGCTGCCGCTTTACGCCCTTCGCCCCGCTGTGGGAGTGGTGGCGCAGGCGGCGCACGACCTGCTTTGGCGTTTCGCGTGGGTGCTTGTTGCGCTCGGGTGCATCGATTTTTCGCGCCAGATTCAACGCAACAGCGCCGGCCTTCGCATGAGCAAGCAGGACATCCGGGAGGAGATGAAGGAGACCGACGCCAACCCGCAGATGAAAAACCGCGTCCGGCGCATCCAGCGCGACTTGGCGCGCCGCAACATGATGCGGGAGATCCCCCTGGCTACGGCGGTAATCGTCAACCCCACGCATTATTCCGTGGCGATTCGCTATGACTCGGATTCCATGGCGGCGCCGCGGGTCGTTGCGAAAGGGAAAAATTATCTGGCGCTGCGGATACGGCGCATGGCGGTCGACCATCAAGTGCCGATCGTCGAGAATCGGCCGCTCGCCCAGGCGTTGTACAAGTCGGCCGACATCGGGCAAGAGATCCCGGCGCATCTCTATCGGGCGGTCGCGGAGATTCTCGCCTATATCTACAAAATCATGCGCGCGAGGAGGCCGTAGTGCCAGGCACATCGAACCTTCCGGCCGTTCAGGCGCGCGCGGACGCGGCGGCGCCCGGCGCATCGCCCGCCGGCTTGCGCGCCTCGACCCTGGCGGAACTCTCGGTACCGATCGCGGTGCTCGGCATCATCTTTGCGATGATCGCGCCCTTGCCGCCGTTTTTGCTCGATCTCCTGATCAGCACGAACATTACGCTGTCCGTAATCGTTCTGCTCGTGGCAATGTACATCGTCAAGCCCGTCGACTTCAACGTGTTTCCGACGATGTTGCTCCTGATGACGCTCTTCCGCCTGGCCTTGAACATCTCCTCCTCGCGGCTCATCCTCCTCAACGGGAACAGCGGATCGCACGCGGCCGGGGAAGTGATCCAGGCGTTTGGCGCCTTCGTGGTGGGCGGCAACTATATTATCGGCGTCGTGATTTTTCTCGTATTGATCGCAATTCAGTACGTGGTCATCAACCATGGCGCGGTTCGTATTTCCGAAGTCACCGCGCGCTTCACCCTGGACGCCCTGCCGGGCAAACAGATGTCCATCGATTCCGATCTGAACGCCGGGCTCATCGACGAGCACGGCGCCCGCCAGCGCCGCAAGCAACTCGCGGCGGAAGCGGAATTTTACGGAGCGATGGACGGCGCCTCGCGATTCACGCAGCGCGACGCGGTAGCCAGCATCCTGATCACCGCCATCAACATCATTGCCGGCTTCCTGATCGGCGTCCTGCAGCATGGCATGGAATTCGGGAAGGCCATCGAGACGTACACGGTGCTTACAATCGGCGATGGACTGGTCACCGTCATCCCGGCCCTCATGATTTCCATATCGGGCGGCTTGATTGTAACGCGGGCGAGTTCGGACGCGAGATTGGCGCAGGATTTCCGCAAACAGGTGTTCAGCAGCTCGCAGCCGCTGCTGCTTGCCGGGGGCGTACTGATCGCAATGGCCGCGTTTCCGGGGCTGCCGAAGCTGCCATTTCTGCTGCTGGGCGCGGGCGTCGGCACGGCAGGATGGCGCCTGCGGCAAAAAACTGCCGCCAAGGAGAAGGCTCCCAGCGGCGCGGCGCCGGCCAAGGAGAACCTCGACACTCTTCTGAAAGTAGAGCCGCTTGCGATCGAAGTGGGGCTGGGATTGGTGAAATTGGTCGAAGGCGCGCAGCACTCCCCGTTGCTGCGGCGCATCGCAAGCATACGCCGGCAACTCGCCTCCGATTTGGGCTATGTTCTTCCTCCCGTTCGCGTGACCGATAATCTTGCGCTCCGCGCGCGGGAATACGCCATCTCCTTGAAAGGCGTCGAGATTGCCCGCTATGAACTCGCTCCAGGATGCGAAATGGCCATCCATCCGGGTCAGAACGCAATCAAGATCGACGGCATTGCGACCAAGGAGCCCGCTTTCGGAATACCGGCCGTGTGGATCGCTCCGGAGAACGTGGAGGCGGCGCGAAAAGCCGGCTATACAATCGTCGATTCGACCAGCGTGCTGGGAACCCACTTAGGGGAACTTATCCGCCGTCATGCGCACGAGCTGTTCTCCCGCCAGGACGCCAAGAAGCTGCTGGATCGGGTCTCGGAAGAAAATCCGAAGATTATCGAGGATTTGGTGCCGAAATTGCTTTCTCTGGCGGCAGTGCAGAAGGTATTGCAGAATTTGCTGCGGGAACGCGTTTCAATCCGGGACGCTGTTTCCATAATGGAAGCCTTGGGAGAGGCCGCGGCCATCACCAAGAACACGACGCTGCTCACGGAGTATGTCCGGCAGGCGATCCGGCGGCAGGTGGTAAAGCCGTTCCTGAACGATGCCGGCGACTTGCCCGCATATTTCCTCGACCCGGCGTTTGAACAAGAGATCGAGAAAGTGGTCGAGCACGGCGAAACGGCAAGTCATTTGAACCTTGCCCCGAATCGCGTGCGCTCCATCCTGGACCGCATGTCTAAGTATGGTTCCGAAAGCTCCATCGTGGTGCTCGCCAGCTCCGGCTCGCGCTTCTTCACGCGCCAGATCGCGGAGGCCTCCATGCCAAATCTGACCGTGTTATCCCACGCCGAGATCCCGGGGGGCGTTCGCGTGCTCTCGCTCGGCGTTATCAACTGAGAGTCGAATCGATGAAACTTAAATCCTATTTCGCGGCGACGGTGGAGGCGGCCATGAACATGGCGCGCGTGGAGCTTGGCTCGGACGCCATGCTCGTCACCAGCAAACGGGCCGGAATCGAAGCCCGGCGCCTGGGAGAATACGAAGTCGTGTTCGCGACCGGCCACGGCAATTCGCGATTGGCCGCCGCGGATCTCGAGACGCACTCCGGGCCGCCCGCGGCGCCGCCGCAGCCGGCCAACGGAGACCGCCTCTCCGATGAAGTGGCGGGGCTGAAGCACGAAATGGAGAGGCTCGCCTCGGCATTGGCGCGATCGAGCGCCGGGATGGCCAGGATCGCGGCAAGCTCGACCTTGGCGGAAGTCTTCTCGCGGCTTGTCGACGCCGAACTGGATGCCGGCCTGGCTCAGGACATCGTATGGAGGCTCACCTCCAAGTTCGATAATGCCGGCGCCATCACTGCCGCCGCTTGCGCGCAAATGGTCGCCGCGGAGCTGTCGCAGGAGGTCAACGTCGATAGCCGCATGCCCGCTTCGGGCGCCAAGAACGCCATCGCTCTGGTCGGTCCTCCCGGCTGTGGCAAGACCACGACGCTGGTAAAGCTGGCCGTGCTTTACGGCCTCGGTACGCGGCGGTCCTCGCAAGTGCTTAGTCTGGACGCCCACCGCGTCGCCGCCTCGGAGCAGCTCCGCTCCTATGCCGCGATCACGGGCATCGGCTTCCAGGCGATCGAGACGCCGCGCGCACTGGCGCAAGCGCTCGAAGAACACCGCATGAAGGATCTCATCTTCATCGATACGCCCGGTTTTGGGCGCAACGAACTTGAGGAGGCGGCCGATCTTGCGGCGGCCCTCGGGAGCCATCCCCAAATCGAAACCTTCCTGGTTCTCGGCGCCTCGATGAAGCCGGCGGACATGAAACGAATGGCGCGGCAATATGAGATTTTTTCGCCCTCGAGATTGATATTCACCCGTCTCGACGAGACCGAAACGCTCGGTCCCCTGCTGAACCTCTCCGTGAAAATGTCGAAGCCTATATCGTTTTTGTCCCGCGGCCAGCAGATTCCCGAAGATCTGGAGCCGGCCGGCCGCGAAGTTCTCGTCCAGGCCATCGTCAAAGACATGCAGTTCAGCGGCGAGGAACTGAGCGTAACCGCTGCCGCATAGGCGACTACGATGCTTGGAATGGAACAAGCGGTGAACAAATACCAGGTGCAGGAAGACGCTGCCAGTGAACGGGAACGTCTGATTCTCGAACACCTGCCGCAGGTTCGCCTGATCGCCAGGCGCATACACGAGCGGCTGCCGGATAGCGTCAACCTGGACGACCTCATCTCCACCGGCACGCTCGGTCTGATCGCCGCCATCGACCGCTTCGATCCGAAACATAATGTCAAGTTGAAGACGTACGCGGAATATAAGATTCGCGGGGCGATTCTGGATAGTCTGCGGGGCTTGGATTGGGCGCCGCGGCAACAACGCAAGCGATCGAAGCAGATTGAGGCGGCGATCGCCTCCGCCGAGCAGAAACTGCATCGCATGGCGACAGAAGAGGAGATTGCCTCGGAACTGAAGGTCGGAATCGACGAGTACCATGGCTGGCTGGTCGACATCCGGGGAGTGAATCTGGGCAGCCTGGAGCATGCGCCTTCGGAAGACAGCGGCCGCGATCTTTTAAAATTCATCTCCGATAACGACGAGAACTGGCCGTCCTACATCGTGGAACGTCTGGAGTTGCAGAGGCTGCTCGCCGAAGCGATCGAAAAAATGCCGCACACCGAGAAGATCGTGCTCAGCTTGTACTACCACGAGGAGCTGACCTTGCGGGAGATCGCCAAGGTCGTCAAGTTACATGAATCGCGGGTGTCGCAGTTGAAATCGCAGGCCATCCTCCGTTTGCGCGCCTATATGCAGAAACGATGGCCGATGAAGAGAGGGGCCTAGAATCGCATGATGAGTAGTCACGTGCCGGACACCCCTGAAAACACTCAAAGCGGAGCGTGGCTGGTCGAGCAGTGGACGGCGGCGCTGTCGCAGGCCGTCGCCTCCATGATGGGGAGTTCACCGCAAGTCGGCCTCGATCCGTCCCCGCCCGGAAGCGCGCCGCAAGAGCCTGTCTTCTGGTGGGAGCAGCCCTTCAGCGCATCGCCGGATTGTTCCGTGTGGATCGGCGCGCCGGAGACAACCTGGAAGGAGATCGGCCGCGAGGTCCTGAAATCCGCCGGCATCGACGAGGCCGACGACGAGAACATCAGGTCTACGTATCTCGAAATCCTGAGCCAGTCGCTGTCGGGCCTGTCGCAGGCGCTGTCGGCCCGGCTGCGCCGCGAAGTCACGTCCGCCGGCGGCGTGGAAACGGCCCCCGCGGGCGCTCCAACCGTGGCGCTTCAGATCGTGCTCGGAGAGGCCCGGCTGCCCATTCTGGTCGCCTACAGCGCGGCTTTGGCGGCGCTGTGCGAGTCCAGCGCCGGCGCGTCCCCGCAGCCGCGTCAGACGCCGGCCGGTAGAGAACAAGAGCAGAAGGGAGCGCCCGCGCTGGAGTCGCGGGGATATCCGAAAGGGCTCGATCTGCTGCTCGACGTCGAGCTGCCCGTCAGCGTTTCCTTCGGCCACGCCGAGCTTCCGATCCGCGACGTCCTCAAGCTCGCAACCGGTTCCATCGTGGAACTGAACCGCTCCATTTCGGAGCCGGTCGAAATCATCGTCAACAACGTCGTGATAGCGCGCGGCGAGGTCGTGATCGTGGAAGGCAACTTCGGTGTGCGCATCAAGCAGGTCATCAGCCGTCAAGAGCGCTTACGAACTTTGAGGTAAACACCGATGGAACGATTTGTTATTCCCATTGCGCCCTATCTGTACATCTCGGTGGTATTGTGCGTCTGCCTGTACGTCTTCTACTCCTTGAAACGGGAAATCTTCCATCTGAACAGGCTCCGGCGCGAAGGCGAGGAGCGCTCGGACGCCGCCGCGCGCCAAACCCGGATTCAACTGGAGGAGATGCGCGCCGAATTGAGGGCCGCGGAAGAGCGCACGCAGTTGCTTGTCGCGCCGGCGCCGCCAAAATCCGGACTGAACCTGACGATGCGTACGCAGATCGTCCGTATGTTCCGCCACGGCGAGTGCGAGGACTCGATCGCCGCCAAACTCGGCCTTCCCAGGAATGAAGTGAAGCTGCTATTGAAGGTGCATAAGCTGGCCGTAATCGCGCAACCCGCCCGGAGCGCGCCCGCCGCGGAGGCCGGGAACGCGGCCGCCGGCTCCCATCGCATCACATCCTGACCGGGCCGGCGCTTACGACGCGCGTGCGTGGAGAGGCGCGCTCTTCCGTTCGTGCCTTTTCCACCGCGACGCTCAACGTCATTTCCTTGCGGTCGCGGACGATCTGAAGAGGGAAGGCCGCTTTCGTCCGGGCCGCCCGGATCGCATTGGACAACTCCGCCGGCGATGCCACCGCTTCGCCGTCCACCTTCGTGATTACGTCGCCCGCTTTGACGCCGGCTTTGGCGGCCGCCGAATCCTTCAGGACGGAACGCACCAGCACGCCGTCCTTGACGCCGAAAAACTCAGCCAGTTGGGAGCTCAAAGATTCGGCTTCGACTCCCAGAACGCGATTTCGGGCGTTGACCATTATCCGGGGTATTTCCGGCATTTCGGGCATGATTATGCCGGGCATGTTGAACTGGAACTGACCCATGTCGCCGGGGGGATTGCCCACATTCCACTCCCCGCTCCGCAACATATCGCGGCGCACGCCGATCGTGACCGGAACGGTCTGCTGTTTCCCGTCGCGGCTGACCAACAGCTTTACTTCGCGCCCCACCGGCGTCTCGCGGACGAAGCGGCCGAACTGCTCCATCCCTTCCACGCGCTGGCCGTTGTATTCCAATACCACGTCGCCCACTCTTAATCCCGCCTTCGCCGCCGGGCTGCCGTCTTCAACGCGCGTGATCTCGACCCCGTGCACGTCGCCCAGCTTTAGAGCCTTCGCCCGCTCGTTGTCGATATCGGCGAGTCCAATGCCGATGAAGCTGGTCTGTCCCAGGCTCGCAAGCTGATGTGCCCGGTCGAGCGACTCCGCCGGATTACCGCCCTGCGCGCGCGCGGACTGCATCGCGAATGCGCCCGCAAAGGCCAGCGAAGCCGCTAACTGGAGATGAAAAAATCGCTTCATACAATAATCCCTTCGACCGCTATTTTTCGCGCCGCAAATAGATCGTCCCACCCCTGACAACCACCTGCAGAACCGGACCGCCGCCGTTCAGAGCGCCCTCCGCGATAAGCGGCATGACGGCGGCGCGGTTGCGCCGAATGCGGATCTCGGGAAAATCCGAGACGATCGTTCCCGCGCCCGCCGATTCGTTTCGCGCCACCACCGTCATCGCAACGTTTGACGGAATGAGAACCGTAATGTCACCCGCGTTCGTGCTCAGAAGAGAGTTCTCGATAGGATGCCCCGCCAGGAGCTCCGCGATAATGTTTCCCGCCGCCGTGGCCGCCCGCAGCGCGCCGTCCACGTTGCGCAACCGAATCGCGCCGCTGTTCGATTCGCAGCGCACCCCGTTGGCGGCGTTGACGCGAATGGCCCCGCCGGAATTCTCCGCGCTTACCAGCCCCGTGGCCCGATCGACCTCGATTACGCCCCCGGCCGTGCGCGCAAACACCGCCGCGGTAGAACGCACGATGCGGATGTTGCCCGCGCCCGTCGTGACGTGCACCGGCCCCAGAACCTCGCGCACGAACACCTCGCCTCCGGCGGTCTCAAACCACGATTCTCCGCCCGCGCTCTCCACCTGCATGCTGCCGCCCCCGGAATAACACTTCACCGGACCCCGCACGCGTCCGATCGTGATATTGCCGCCGCCGGCGCGAACCGTCGCCCCCTGCCGCACGCGATCGATGTGGACCTGTCCGCCGCCGGTGCGAACTTCCACGCTGCCGTCGAAGTCGTAGGCCTGCACGTTGCCGCCGAGCGTTTCAATGAAGGCCTCCCGCATCGAGCGCGGGACCGTCACGGACACATCCGCGCCGACCGTCTGCGACGCCGGAGACGTCACCGTCAGGTAAATCCAATCCCCGCGCGCCGCCGTCTTGACCTCGAAGCCGCGCAGCGCGCGCCGCGCCTCTTCTTCGCTATCGGCAAGCAAGCGCCGCGTCAGCGTGTACGTGACGCGATCGTTCGAAGCTCCACGCAAGGCCACATTCCCGCTGGCGATGATGCGCAACCTGGCGCCCGGGGTCACCGAAAAGGTTCCATTCCCCGTCTGCACCCAGTATTGGCCATCCCTTGCCAGAGATCGCGCGGATTGGGCCGCCTGCGCCGCCGCGCTGTAAACGCCGCAAAGCGCGGCGGCAATCCCGATTGCGATGCGACGCTTCATCGGATCAATACGTCTCTACCGACGCGTTCATCTCGTGCAATGCCTTCTGGCAGCGCAGCCGCACGTACCCATTGTCTTCCTTGCGCAGAAGCTCCTGGAGCGCGCCGACCATGCTGTCGTTCTTATGCTGAACGAGAACGTCGATGGCCTGCGTGCGGACGCCCGGATTCGCGTCGGTCAGAAGCACGCGCGTCAGAGCCTGCCGCACCTGCGCATCGGCCGATGAGTCCTTCAGACCCTCCAGCGCCTTCAGGCGCACGCCGGGATTGGGATCGCGCTCCAGGACATACAGGAGCGCGTCGCGAACCTCGGGCGTTTGCGGCCTCGACTTCAGCAGGTCCACCGATTCGACGCGCAGCCCCGCGTCCTCGGGATCGCGAGCGGCCTCCACCAGAAGATCCTGAATATTGCGATCGTCGATGGCGCCCGAGAGCACCCGCTGCCGCGTCTCTTCCACGACGATTTGCACTTTGCCGGACTGATCCGGCTCCACATAGCGAACGCGCGACGCCATGGGCGCCGTGAATCCCGCGGTCGCCGATGTTGCCCGCGGCCGGCGAAAACGGCAGCAGGCGCGCGCCGAAAAATCCCATGGCTACCAACGCGAGCGCTCCCACGGGCTGCAACCCGGCCGGAATCGGATGGACATGAATCATGAAGCCGCCGCGGAGCTTCCGCCAAAAACCTTCCCGCGAGGGGTTGGCCGCAATGGCGCGGCGAAGCTGCTCCCTGCTGCGCGCCAGCAGTTCCGCCGAAGACGGGCGCTCAAAGGAATCCAGCGCCCTATGAAGCGCGCGCTCGCGCTGCAGTTCCCGCCGGCAGCTTTCACATCGGTCCAGGTGCGATTCCAGCAGCTCTTCCTCGTCGAAAGAGAGCTCGCCATACAGAAACAGCGGAACGCATTCTCGTACTTCTTCACACGTCATACAAATTCTCCCAATGCCGCGCGCATTTTCTGAGTGGCGCGGAACAGGCAGTTCTTAGCGGCTTCCTCGGAGGTTCCCAGCGCCTCCCCGATCGCGCGCAAACGCATCCCTTGGTAATGTCTCATTTCGAAAACCAGGCGCTCCCGCGGGGTCAACCCCTCCAGCACGCCGCGGATTCTGCTTTCGAGTTCGCGGCTCAACAGCCGCCGCTGCGGGTTGCCGTCGGCCCGTTCCTCTTCGAGCGTATCCATCCGGTCCAACATTCCCTCGCGCGTTTCCACTACCGTTCCTTCTTCTTTGCGGACCTTGCGCTTGCGCAGCGCGTCCAAACACAAGTTCGTCACAATGCGGTACAGCCAGGTATGAAAGCTGCAATCGAAACGGAACGTATGCAGGTTCTTGTAGACCCGCAGAAAGGCTTCCTGGTAGATGTCGTTGGCGTCCTCCGGCGACCGCAGCAGATTCAGCGCCAGCCTGAGGACGCTTTGGTCGTACATTCCGACCAACTCCTCGAAAGCGCGCTCGTCACCGCTTTGGGCGGCCCGGATCAGAGCCGATTCTTCCATGCGACCCGCCGCCGCGGTCACCCCCGCCTCCACGGCTTCCATCTTTCCCTGCAACAGTAGGATAGACGAGGCACAAAGAAAAATGTCACGCCGCCCAGGCACCGCTTCTTAATGGGCTAGAGAGCGTCCTTCCTTGCGAAATCCCTCGCGCCCGCCGCTCGCAAACCCTTGCGAAACCGCGCGCGTCGGCAAGCGGTTCGATACGCCAATTTACGCGACTTGGTACTAGCGCGGTCGAAATTGCGATGACCGGCGATAACGTCTCCGTGACGCGCCGCGTCGCGCCGTTGGAACGCTTTACCGAGCGGCGACCGTTAGGGAAGTGCCCATGGGCCTGCGGCCAACCCAGGATAATGAAAATCCCGTGACGAACAACCGCTCCAAACCGAGCCGCGACCGTAAGGGAGCGGATTCCCGGTTTTTCAACGGAGCGGTCTTGCCCTCTCAGAGGATAATAGCCATTCTGTTTGCCGCGGACCACTAGCCCGCGACTTCGAGTTCGATTTTCTTGTCGGCGGGGTCCAGCAGAAGAATGCGGAAGTTGCGGATTTCGCCCGCCCGCGGCGGCGACGCGGCGCTCCCGGTTGCGGATGCGCCGCCCTGCTTCCACTTCGCCGAAAGCATCGCGGTCAGCGACGAAACATCCGGCTTGGCGGCCTTCGGGGGTTCCGCCTCGACGCTCGGCGCCGCCGCCGCGATGTTCGATTCCGCGAACACGCCCTCGCCCAGTTCCACCCTGGCCCGGCCATGGCTCACTTCGGCAACGCGGCCGGTTACGATTTCACCCTGTTTGTGCTCGGCGATATATGTATCCACGCTGGTGGGTTCGAGCTGCTTCATTCCGAGCTTAATCCGTCGTTTGGCGCGATCCATTTCAAGAACGACAGCCCGGACCGGTTGGCCGACCGTGAGCGCTTCGCGCGGGTGGTTGAGACGCTTATCGCGGCTGATGTCCGAAATATGAATCATCCCGTCAATGCCGTTGCCTAGATCCAAAAAAACGCCGAAATTCGTAATGCTTCCGACCGGCGCTTCGACCACCGTCCCCGGCGCGTATTTCTTCCCGGCTTCCTCCCACGGATCGCCCAAGGCCTGCTTCAGACCAAGTGAGATCCGCCGCTCGCCCGTGTTGACGCCGAGTACGACGGCCTCCACCATCTCGCCCGGCTTCACAACGTCAATCGGGCGCTTCAGCTTCTTCGACCAGGAAAGCTCGGAAACGTGAATGAGACCTTCGACGCCGGGCAGAAGCTCGACAAAGGCGCCGAAATCCGTCACGCGCGTGACCTTGCCGCGCACGCGTTGGGTCGACGTGAAACTGCTCGCCCGCAAGGGTCCAGGGATCGGGCTGGAGCTGCTTCAGGCCCAGCGAGACGCGCCGCGTCTGCGGATTGACTTTCAGAATCTTTACGTCGATGCTGTCGCCTGGAGAAACAACGTCGGACGGCTTCTCAACCCGCTGCCAGGCCATGTCGCCGACATGCAGAAGTCCGTCCAGGCCGCCGATATCGACGAACGCTCCGAAGCCGGTCAATGTCCGCACCGTCCCGCGTACCACCGCGCCTTCGCGCAGATCGGAAAGGGTCTTTTCCTTGGCGAGCGCGGCCTCTTCCTCCAGAACAATCCGGCGGTCGACCACGATGTCTTCGCTGGCCGTGTCCAGCTTGACGATCTTGCATTGGATTTCCTGCCCCACCAGCTTTTCCAGCTCGCCCGCGTCTCGCGCGCCGCTGCGGGAGGCCGGCATGAACGCGCGCATGCCCACGTCCACGCGTAGGCCGCCCTTGATCGCTTCGGCAACCACGCCGCCGATGGCGCGATGTTCCGCGAATGCCTTCTCCAGCGCGCTCCAGTCCTTCGGACGCTCGACTCTTATGGTCGAAAGCAGATACAAGCCCTCTTCGTCGCGGCCGGTCACCGCAACCGTGATCGCGTCGCCCACGCGGACGGGAAGCTCGCCGTTCGCCGCGCGAAGCTTTTCGACGGGAATGAGGCCGTCCATCTTGCGGCCGATGCCCACGAAAACAAATTCCGGCGTGATCGAAACCACCGTTCCCTCGATCGCCTCACTGCCGTTCGCACGGTGTTCCCGCTCGAATCGCGACAAGATGTCGCCGAAGGAATTGTCCTCCGCGGACGTGGCTTGGCCTTCCTCGGACGCCGCTAAATTTTGGGGATTGGTCATGAAACTGCGCGTTTATCCTCATTGTGTCACATTCCGTATAAGATGGCTGCTTGGAGAGCTCCTCGAAGGACGCGGGGAAGGGCGCGGGCCTGAGCCGCTTCGTGCGGCCGCAGGATCTCGTCTGGATTTTGTTCTTCGCGGCCTTCGCGATCTTCGGGCCGCATCGCTCGCCCGAGATGATCACGCTCCTGGGCGTGCTCGGAGCCTTCCAGGTCATGGAACGCCGGCTGTTGTCGATGAAGCGCGGCAGCGTCGTGTCCTTCGCCTTCAAGCTGGCCGTGTGCTACGTCCTGATGGGTTGGACCGACGGCATCGCAAGCAGCTATTTCTGGGTGCTGTTGCTGCCCGTAATTTCGGCCGCCACCACTTTGGGGATTGCCGGCGCGATGATCGAAACGCTGATTGCGTGCGGCGCTTATCTGTCGTTCATTTTCTTTATTCCTCCCGACAAGGAGCTGGATCCGGACGCCTACAGCGAGCTGATCCTCCGCACGTTGATGCTGATCGTCGTCGGTTATCTAACCCAGCAGCTTGCCGAAGCGAATCGCACGGCCGCGCGAGAAGCGCAGGCCGCGGCGGGACAACTGGCCGAAGCCAACCGCAATTTGCGGGAAGCGGAGTCGGCCGTGCGAAGATCGGACCGCTTGGCCGCGCTCGGGCAGTTATCCGCCGGCTTGGCGCACGAGTTGCGCAATCCGCTCGGGACCATGAAAGCTTCCGCCGAGATGCTCGCGAAGAATCTCGGCGACGGCAACGAAGTTGCGCGCGAGATGGCGGACTTCATCTCCACCGAAGTAGACCGCACCAACTCCCTCGTCACGCGCTTTCTGGATTTCGCGCGTCCGCTCGCGCTGCGGCTCGATCAAGCCGACTTGAGCCAGGTGATCGATCGCGCCATCGTTCAAGTGGAGCGGCAGCGGCCGCCCTTCCCGGTCTCCATCTACAAGAACTACGACCCCGGCATCCGCCCCTTTCCGCTGGATGCCGAGCTGATGGAGCGCGTCGTCTATAATCTCCTGGTCAACGCGGCCCAGGCCAGCCCGCCGCAGGGCGTCATTACCGTGAAAACGCGCCAGGTCGACGACACCGCCGAGATCGCCGTGATCGACCTCGGCGCCGGCATCGAGCCCCAGCATCTCGAAAACATTTTCAATCCCTTCTTCACCACCAAGCGCAGCGGCGTTGGACTCGGGCTTGCGATTGTGTCCAAAATCGTGGATGAACACTCGGGCCGCATGGACGTCGAAAGCGAGCCGGGGCACGGCAGCACCTTTCGGGTGTACTTGCCCATGAATTCCGCATCGTGAGAAGCCGCTGCGGGCCGTGGCGACTCAGACTTGCAGTGACTTGAGATAGTTTACGCTCTGTACCGTCAGATCCCAATTCTGCTCGATGAAGTAGTTCTGCAATCCACCGGTTTTGGCTGCGGCGAAGATCTTGGGCCAATCCAGGCTGTCGTGTCCCACGGCCACCGCGGCGGGGCGTGCGCTGCGCGGGGCTTGCCGGCGGCCGGCTGCGGCGCTTCGGCTTTCACATCCACCCCCTGCAAATGCATGGAGATGAAGCGCCCCGGATACTTCGTAAAATACATTATCGGATCTCCGACGACCGGCATCGAGGACATCTGGAATTGCATCTTCACCAGCTTCGGATCGAGCAGCTCCAGCAAGACCCGATAAGTCAAGCGGCCGTCGACTGTGGACATCTCAAAGTTTTCGTCGTGCAAAAACTGCTGCATGCCGGCCCTGGAAGCGGCCTCGGCGATCCTGTTATATTCATCCGCGGCGCGTTTCACGATATCCATGGTTGTGACGCCGTGCTCAAGGTGTCCGTTGAGGCTCGCCGTGCCCATCTGCGTCATGCCGATGTCGTGGGCCCAGGCAATCGCCTGGTCTTGTTTGTTGCGGAGCTCCCGCAGCGCGAAATGAGCGCTGGGGCATTTCAGCCCGTGATCCTCCACGATTTTTCTGGTTTGCTTTCCGTCCGTAAGACTGGCGAACTCGGCGTATCCCGGCGAGCACAACTCGATGTTGCCGATCCCCAGAGCGGCCATGTCCCGGCACAGCCCCGCAAAGTCTCCGTCCTTAATTCGCTGCCGGTGCGGATATGTCTGGCTCCCGATCGGCATTCCCAGCGGATTCGCCGCGAGCTTTCGCGCCGCGATAGGGAGGATCCCCGCAACGGCGGCATTGGCCGCGGATTTCTTCAGAAACACTCTTCTCGATATTGAAGACATTCGTATTTTCCAATTATGCTCTGGCGATTATGCGCTCGTCAGCTTCCATCCTTCGCGATATTCGCGCGTTAAGTACGGGTTGGCTTCCGAAGCGTTCGTAAACTTCATGGCTTCGCGGTCCCACAACAATGCCGGCGCGCAATGGTTTTCGTTGAAGATCTTGCGGCTGTAGCGAATCGCCGCTCCGGCCAGGGCAATGGTTTCCGAGCAGTTGGCGGCATTGAGAAAATTCCCCGCCGAGGGCGGCCCTCCTTTGAATGCCGCCACCCACTCGGCATCGTTGCCGCCGCTGTTGCCGCGGCGCACGCGGCCGGCGGGCGGCTCGGGAAGACCTTTCGCGGCGCGATACTCCTGCATCTTTTTTGCGGGGATCAGCTCGTCGTTCAGGATCGTTCCCTTATCGCCGATGAACAGAGTCCCGGTCGCGGGGATCGACTTGCCGTCATCCAATAACTCGTCGGGCGTGAAGGGCCGCATTCCCCCGTCGTACCAATACAATTTCAGCGCCGGCCAGCGGTCATGCGCGGCGAACTTGAAGCACAGCCGATTGGCATACGGGAATGCGAAATCGTTCATCTTGATGGCGCTCACTTGGTCGTTGATTTCGGCGCTGGTGCTGCATTGCGCCTCGACGCTGTAAGGTACGGGAAGATCGAGCGCCATGAAAATCGGCCACAAGCTGTAATTCCCCATATCCGCGATGCTGCCGCCGCCGAAATCGTACCAGCCCCGGAAGACCGCGTTCGTATAGCTGGGATGGTAAGGACGATCCTGTTCCGGCCCCAGCCACAGGTCCCAATCGAAGTTGGGAGGTATGGGCGGCCGTTCCGTGGGTAAGGCGAGTTGCTGCGGCCAGAAAGGGCGGTCGGTCCAATTATGGATTTCTTTGAGATTGCCGATGGCGCCGTCCACGATCATGTCGCGCACGGAGGCGATGGGCGCGTGCCAGGCCAGCAGATGCGTGGCCAAGCCGGTGTTGCGGGCGCTATCCACCACCATGCGGACCTCCGCTACGCGGTTCGATAGCGGCTTGTGCACCAGCACGCGTTTGCGTTTCTTCATGGCGGCGATCGCGATGGTGGCGTGCAGGTGGTCCGGCGTCATGATTTTGACGCAGTCGAGGTCCTTCTCTTTCTCCAGGAGCTCGCGGAAATCGTTGTAGCTCGCCACGGCCTTGAATTTCTCCGATCCCCTTTTTTTGGCGTAATAAGTTTCGATAATTTCTTTAGCCATATCGCGGCCGGCGCGAATGCCGCTCACGCCGGCGCCCCAATTGGGATCTTCGAGCACCTTGCGCACGCTGTCCCGTATCCCGGTCTTGCTCCAGTCGATGTAGTTGGTTCCATCCTTGTGCGGATCGCAGACCGCGGTAATGTGCACGTCCGGATTCGCGATCAGCCGCAACATTTCCCGCGTTCCCTGCGTTCCGCAGCCAATGTAGGCCAGAGTGATCTTATCGCTCGGAGCGGTATAGAGCGGACCGCCCAGCACGTGTCTGGGGAGGATGGTGAACGCTAAACCGGCGGCCGCCGGAGTCAGGAATTCGCGGCGGTTGATATCGGCTTTGGGGGGCATCGGGATCTCCTTTTCGGATGTCGAGTGACCACAGTATACATCGATCGTTGCTGCCCCCTTCAACCAAGTTAGCCGCGGCGGGCAAGATCGATTCGGTAGGCGCTGCGCCCGCGCTTCGGCGAGATCCCCGGTATTCCCGCCGCGGGCGCCATCGCACGCGGCCTTGCGGCATCCTGCGCCTCATGTGGCCAAAGCCCCCGTAGAGCAAATACTCTTAATAGGGATCTTCCCGCGGAACGATGACTTGGCATTCCTGCCCATCGTCGATAAGATCAACGGGAATTTTGTCCACGCTTGCCGATGGGAAGCGGATCTAAGCAAGGGTAGTTTCGTGTCCAAGGTCCCTTACAGTCGGCCGGCGTCCGTATACGCGCCATACCCGCTTGGATCGCCGGCGGGCGTACGGACTGGGCTTATTGGATCGCGAGATTCAGCCCGAAAACTCGGGTTCCCGGGTCTGCGAATCCTGCCATGAGCCCGGCGTCGTTGGACTGGGGCCTGCGATTGTGTCCAAAATGTGGATGAGCGCGGCGGCGCCTTTTCGCCTCTCGTTGCCGTAAATTCATAGCCATGAACGGACGCATTCTCGTAATCGAAGACGAAGACAAGCTGCGGCGCGTGATCGAGCTGCAGTTGAAGGGCGCCGGATTCGAAGTCGATCAAGCCGCCTCCGCCGAAGACGCGCTGAAGCTTGCCGACCGCGCCGACCTGGTCCTCACCGACCTGCGCTTGCCCGGCATCACCGGTCTGGAATTCATCTCCCAGATGCGGCGTCAGAATTCGCGCACTCCCGTGATTGTAATGACGGCCTTCGGAACCATCGAAAACGCGGTGGAGGCGATGAAGAGCGGCGCGGTCGACTTCCTCCCCAAGCCTTTTTCGCT
Organism: Bryobacterales bacterium; assembly: GCA_963795935.1. Taxonomy (GTDB): domain Bacteria; phylum Acidobacteriota; class Terriglobia; order Bryobacterales; family Bryobacteraceae; genus JAICMB01. The sequence continues at coordinate 115,018 of CAWCJO010000004.1, forward strand.
CGACCACCTCATGGCCGTGGTCGAAAAGGCGCTCGAGGTCCGCTCCCTCCGCGACGAGAATCGAAAACTTCGCGAAGAGCTCGGCCAGCGCTACGAGTTTTCAAACCTGGTGGGACGTAGTCCGGGCATGCGCGAGATTTTCGCGACCATAACGCGCATCGCGCCCACCCGCGCGACGGTTTTGCTGGCCGGAGAAAGCGGCGTCGGTAAAGACATGATCGCGCGCGCCATTCATCAGCATTCCCCGCGCGCGGACCGGCCCTTTGTCAAAATCAATTGCGCCGCGCTCCCTGAAAACCTCATGGAAAGCGAGCTGTTCGGCTACGAGAAAGGCGCCTTCACCGGCGCCAACGCCACGAAGATCGGAAAGTTCGAGATGGCCGATACCGGGACGGTGTTTCTCGATGAGATCGGCGACGTCCCGCCGTCGATCCAGGTGAAATTGCTGCGCATCTTGCAGGAGCGCGAGTTCGAGCGGCTCGGTAGTAATAAGACCAAACATATTGACGTGCGCGTGCTGGCCGCCACCAACGTGGACCTCCGCGCCGCGCTCGAACAGGGCGCCTTTCGCGAAGACTTGTATTACCGTCTCAATGTCCTTCCCATCGATATTCCGCCGCTGCGCGAGCGCAAAGAAGACATTCCGTTCCTCGCCGGGCACTTCATCAAAAAGTACGCCAAGGACGTGGACGGCCGCGTGGATTCTATCTCCGAAGCCGCGATTCAGAAACTGATCCAATATCACTGGCCGGGAAACGTGCGCGAACTCGAGAATGTCATGGAGCGCAGCATGGTCTTAAGCCCGGGCCCGGCGCTCGACGCCGAGGACATTCGCCTCGATAGCGCTCCGCGGCGGACTCAGACCCCGGCTGAGACGCAGTTTCTGCCCGATGGCATGACGCTCGATCAGTTTGAGCAATCGATTATCCGCGAAGCGCTGCAGCGCGCCAATGGTAATAAGAGCCAGGCCGCGCGTCTGCTGGGCCTGACGCGCAACGCCCTGCGCTACCGTTTGTCGCAAATGGGCATCGAAGCGTAGGCGGACAGCGCAAGAATTTTGCATCTTCGGCCCGAACATTTTCATCTTCATACTCGTATCGACTTAGAGGAGAGAGCGACACATGAACAAGCTCGTTACCGTCTTTGCATTTGTCTCGGCGTTTACCTTCGCGAACGCGGCCACCTACCATTTCGATCTGTATCGGACTACGACTGTAAACGGAACCACGTTCAAGCCCGGCGACTGCAAAATCGACGTGAAAGATAACCAGGTTGTCCTGAAGCAGGGCAAGAATTCCGCCGCGGTTCCTGTGAAGGTCGAGAACGCCGCGCAGAAATTTGTCTCTACGAGCGTCGGCTATAACACCGGCGGTCAGCTCCAGGAGATCCGGCTGGGCGGTACCAACACCAAGTTGCTGTTCGACGAAAATACGCCATCCGCATCCGCCGCGGGCCGCTAAACGGCGGCGTTAGAATGATGTCGTGTGGCGGCGGACAGCACTCCTGAGCGCCTTGGCCGCGGCGGCATCGCTGGCGGGCCAGGAAATCGGTATCGGCAAAATCCTGGTCGCCAAACCCGAACTGCGCGATCCCAACTTCGCTGAAACCGTCATTCTGATCGTCCAGTACGACTCCGACAAAGGCACTGTGGGGTTGATCCTGAACCGTCGCACCGACGTACCGCTTTCGAAAGTTTTCCCCGGCCTGAAGGGCGCCAAGGCGGACCCCGTGTATGAAGGCGGGCCCGTTGAAATCGAAACCGCGCAAGCGCTTCTGCGGGCCAAGGAGAAGCCGGAGGGCGCCATCCACCTCTTCGGCGACGTCTACGTTTCCGGCAGCAAGGACGTCATCGAAAGCTCCATCGCCGCCGGCGCCGCCCCGAAGATTTTCCACGTCTACGCGGGATATGGAGGATGGTCGGCCGGACAGTTGGAAGAGGAGATCGAGATCGGCGGCTGGTCCTTGATGGCGGCGACCGCCGCTATTATTTTTGACGACGATCCCGATTCGTTGTGGCAGCGCCTGCAGCGCCAGGCCGATACCCGCATTGCGGCGGTTAACTAAACTATGGCTCACCGAGTGAAAGAGATCGCCCCCGGCATCGGATGTTTGCCCGGCTTCGCTAACGTCTATTTTGTCGGCGCTCCCGGCGGCCCGTGGTCCCTGGTGGACACCAGCCTGCCGGGCAAAGCCAACGACATCATCGCGGCGGCCGAAGCCCGCTACGGAGCCGGCGCGATGCCGCGCGCCATCGTGCTCACGCATGGACACGCCGATCACGCCGGCAGCGCCCGCGACCTCGCCGATTGGTGGCAGGTTCCCATCCTGGTGCATCCTTTAGAGTTGCCCTATCTCACCGGCAAATCGCAGTATCCGCCGGCCGACCCCACATCGCCGGGCTTCATGGCTTTTCTCATGCGGTTCTTCAAGCCGCAAGGGCCCGACTTGGGGGACCGCGTGCGGCCGATCGACAGCCCGGAGCTGCCCGGCATGCCTGCATGGGAGTGGCATCACACGCCGGGGCACTCGCCGGGGCATGTGGCCTTCTTCCACCGCTCCAGTGCGACGCTGCTGGCGGGCGACGCATTCACGACCGTCAATACCGATTCGCTCTTCGCCGTCGCCACGAAACAACGGCGGGTGTACCGGCCGCCCACGCCCGTCACTTGCGACTGGGCAGCGGCGCGCGAATCCGTGCGCCTCCTATCGAGCCTACGTCCATTGACCCTGGCGACCGGGCATGGCAAACCGATGTCCGGCACGGAAGCGGCCCTGGAGTTAGAGGAACTGGCGCGCCATTTCCCAATCCCGCGCCATCAACGCTATGTGCCGGAACCCGCCAAGATCGACGAGAACGGAGTCGTGTGGCTGCCGCCCGAGCCGCGCGATCCGCTGCCGCAGCTCGCAACCGGCGCCGCCATCGCCGGCGGCGCGGCGTTGCTTGTGGCGTTGTACCGCCGGCGTTAGCGTCGCGTCCGCGTTAAATCCTGACAACCGCTCCTTCACAGTAGCGGCTCAGTACCGAACCGCGCGCGTCGGCAAGCGTCAGGCGTTAACCGGGACGGGACGCTAGCGTCGATTTACGGGGGCGCATACTCGAGTATGAGCAGCGTCACGTCGTCGGCGAGCACCGTTCCGTCGGTGTAGTCTTCAAAGGCCTTCAAGAGCGCGGCGTGCATCTCGGCGCAACTGTGGCGGGCGCAGGAGCGAATGGCGTCGCGCATGCCGTTCTTGTCGAAAAAGCGGCCCTCGCCGTCTTCGGCTTCGGAGAATCCGTCGCTATACATCACGATCTTGTCGCCACGTTCGAGCCGCATCTCTTCGGCGGCGTATTCGGCGACCGGCAGCATTCCCAGCGGCATGCCCGTGGGCGCCAACGGTAAAAGTTCCCCGCTGCCGCGCACGATGAGCGGTTTGGGGTGACCCGCGTTCGCCCAGCGCATGGTTCCATCGCTCCCTATCGTGCAGTAAAACATCGTCGCGTATTTTTCGCCGTTCGTGCGATCGCTCAGAAAATGATTGATGCGCGACATGTAATCTCCGATGTGAACGGGACTCTCGGAGGCGAACAGAAAAGCTCCTTGTAAAACAGACGCGAGCAGCGCGGAGCTGACGCCCTTGCCGGAAACGTCCGCGACCATGGCCGCCCAGGTGTCGGGGCCGAGTTGGCGCATATCGAAATAATCGCCGCCGACCTGGCGTGAAGCTACGCTGGAACCGGCGGCGCGCAGCCAGCCATCCGTCGGCAGATGGCGCGGAAGAAGACTGCGCTGGATCTCGCGCGCGACGTTCAGCTCCTCCTCCATGCGCTGCTTCTCGCGCTCCTCCTGAAGCAGGCGGGCGTTCTCGAGGATGGTCGAAGCCTCCAGGGCCAGCGTCTGCAGGATCTCGCGATTGCCGGCTGAAAGATCCGCGGCGCTGTCGCGCGAATCCATATAGAGAAGCCCGACGGTATCGTTGATGCTCGACAGCACGGTTTCCTGCACCGAGCCGGGGCGGATGTGAATCAACGGCACGCAGATGACGCTGCGGAGCTCCAGATCGGCGACGGACATTTCGGGCCGCACGCCTTGCTGCTCGAGCGGATCGAAATTCATGTAGAGCAGCTCCCGGCGCGTGCGCAGGGCGCGGTTGATCACCGATGTCGGCACCCGCAGGTCCGTCGTGCCGAGAGGAGCGCCGCCGCGATCGCGCGCTACCGCGACCTCCAATTCGTCCTCCTTGCGCAGCAGCAGAAATCCCCGCTCCGCGCTGGTAACGCTGAGCGCCGCGTCCACCACAGCCGTCAGAACGTCCTCGGTCGACAGCGAGCTTTGCAGCGCGCGCGCCACCTCGACCAGGGCGCGCAGCTTGGCCAGGCTGGCGCCGGCGGGCATGGCCGGCCGCGGCGTCGAGATCTGTTCGATGATGCGATGAATCTCGTCTTCCTCGAGCGTGAAGATGAGCTTGTAGGAATCCTGAAAGCCGAAGTCGATGCGATCGGAGTTGGCGAGTTGCCGCCGTTCGATGCGCTCGCCGTTCACGAAAACGCCGTGGCGGCTGTTGAGGTCCTCGATGATGTAGTGGCCGTTCTCCTCGACGATGCGGGCATGAACGCGGGAGGCGCGGTTGTCGCGCAGGACCAATTGGTTGTCGGCTTGGCGGCCGATCTTGAACGGGAGCGTGTCGAGGGAGACGCGGCTGCGGTTGCCGGACGCATTGATGACGACCAGCGCCGGGCGGGGCGCATCGCCGGCGTGGCGCGCCGTCATGTTCGCGCTCGCGAAACGCGCGGGTGAGGGGCCGCCGCCGCGTTGTTGGCAGCGTGGTTGGCCGCCTCCTGCATCTCGCGCTTTCGCAGAATGCGGCAGTGCGCGCAATAGCCGCCGATTTCGGTGCGCGCGATCATGATTTCGAAGCCGAACTGCGTTTCAATTTGCTCGCGCATGTTCTGCAGCGGCGCCCCGAAGTATTCCTCGATGCGGCCGCAGCGGAGGCAGATGATATGGGCATGTTCCTGCTTCAGGCGCGTCTCGTAATAATGCTGGTCGCCTTTGTGGTGCATCAGATCGAGCTCGTCGACGAGGCCGCCGGACTTGAGCAGCTTGAGCGTGCGATAGACGGTGACGCGGTTGAGCTTGGGATCTTTTTCCTTGGCAAGGCGGTAAAGTTGTTCGGCGTCGAGATGCTCGCCGGAGCTGTCGATGAGGTCCAGCAGGATCTTCCTTTGGCGCGTGAGCCGCACGCCGCGCTGCCGCAGGGAATCTTTGGTGGCTTCAACGGGCATGCAAATCGTCCGGCGGGATGGGGGGCCGGCAACCGCCGCGCATACCCCGAGATTATCATGCGCGCACGAAGGCGAGGATCGTAATTTCAGGAAACGTTCATTTGCGCAACGGGCCTAGGCGTGGCAGAAGGGAGACAGGCGCCCCGAACCGGCCTTCGTGAGCGCCCCAGCCGGGCGCAGCCCCTATAATTGTAGGAGCCAGTGATCAAAATCTCGGCCACGATCATTGCATTCAATGAGGATCGCAACATCGTGCGGGCCATTGAGAGCCTTCGTTGCTGCGATGAGATTATTGTGGTGGACAGCGGCTCGAACGACCGCACGGTGGAGCTGGCGGCGAACCTGGGGGCGCGCGTGATCGAGAATCCGTGGCCGGGTTATGCGAGCCAGAAGAATTTCGCCTCCGAGCAGGCGGCGAACGACTGGATTTTATCGATCGACGCCGACGAATCGCTCAGCGAAGCGCTGGAAGGGGAGATCTGGCAAATTAAGAAAAACGGCCCGCGTTACGACGCTTACACGGTGCCTCGTTTGGCGCAATATCTGGGGCGTTGGATTCTGCACTCGGGCTGGTATCCGGATCGCAAGGTGCGGCTGTTCAATCGCACGCGCGGGCGGTGGACCGGCGATTACGTGCATGAATCGGTGCAGGTGGACGGGCGCATCGGACATCTGAAGTCCAATCTGCTGCATTTCACGTGCAGCTCGCTTTCCGAGCATCTGAAGAGCATGGACCAGTACACGACGTTGGCGGCCGAGCAGATCGTCGCGCAAGAGAAGCCGATCGGGTTGCGGCACGTGCTGGCGGAGCCGGTATGGGAGTTTGCGAGGACCTATTTTTTTAAGCTGGGATTCCTGGACGGCATCGAGGGTCTGGCGATCGCGTATATGGCGGCGATGTATAACTTCGTCAAGTATGCGAAGGCGCGCTTCATGATGCCGCGGAGATAGCGCGAAAGTTTGCCGGCGACATTGCACATCGACGCTGGGCGGGAGATGCGCGGGGGGCAATGGCAGGCGCTCTATTTAGTACGGGGACTGGCGGCGGCGGGGCATCGGACGATGCTGCTGGCGCGGCGCGGCTCGCCGCTGCTCGAACGCGCGCGGCGCGAGGGACTGGAGGCGCAGCCGCTCGCGTTTCGCGCTCTGATGCGGCTGGCTCCGCGGTTCGATCTGGTACACGCGCACGACGGCCGCGCGCACACTTTGGCGGCGTTCCGCGCGGCGCCTCCGTTGGTGGTTTCGCGGCGCGTGGCGTTCCCGCCGCGGCGATCTTTGGCGGCGCGGTGGAAGTACTCGCGGGCGGCGCGCTATATCGCAGTTTCGGAGTACGTGAAGCGGGTGCTGGAGGGGTCCGGCGTACGAAGTGCCATCATCGACGTGGTTCCAGATGGGGTACTGCTGCCCGCGCGGCCCGCTGCGTTCGACAACCGCTCGCGCGTCGTGGCCCTCGATTCCGGCGATCCGGGGAAGGGCCGCGCGCTGATTGAAGAGGCGGCGGCGCGGGCCGGCGTCGACGTGATCTTCTCGAAGACGCTTCCGGACGATTTGGCGGGGGCGGCGCTGTTCGTGACGATTACGTCGTCCGAAGGGCTGGGATCGGCCGCGCTGCTGGCCATGGCGGCGGGTGTTCCGGTGCTGGCAAGCGCGGTGGGCGGGCTCCCTGAAATTGTCGAGGAGGGAATTACGGGCGCGCTTACCTCTAACTCTCCGGAACAAATCGCCGATAATATGTTGAGACTGCTCGGGGACCCGGCGGCGTTGGCGCGCATGGGGCGCGAGGCGCGGGCGCGGGTGGAGCGGGCATACACCACGGAACACATGGTCCAGAACACGCTGCGGGTTTACGAAAAGGCGGCCGCGGTTTGAATGACGCGCTGGTCGAGGCGCTGCTCGCCGCTGCTTTTCGGATTGCTGATCGGCAGTTTTCTGAACGTCTGCATTTACCGGCTGCCTCGCGATTTGTCGGTGGTGAGGCCGCGCTCGTTCTGTCCGCAATGCGAGCATGGCATCTCGTGGTACGACAACGTCCCGGTGCTCAGCTATGTGTTGCTGCGGGGGCGCTGCAGGGCGTGCGGAGCGGGCATTCCGTGGCGCTATCCGCTGGTCGAGCTGCTGACGGCGGCGTGTTTCTTCACGGCGATTTGGCTGCTGGGCTTGAATGGACGCGGCGTCAAGTACTGCATGTTTTCCGCGATCGTCATCGCGCTGGTGTTCTCGGATATGGAGGAGCGCATTCTGCCCGACGAGTTTACCGTGGGCGGCGCGATTGTGGGCATTGCGATGGCCGCGGTCGTGCCGGCGCATGCGGGGCTGTGGAGCTTCATTCTGCCGTCGGTCCACAACCCGCGCGCGCTGTCCGTCATCGAGGCGGCGTTCGCGGCGGTGTTCAGCAGCGTTACGCTCTGGTTTGCCGGGTTTCTTTACCGGAAATTGCGCGGGCGCGAGGGACTGGGGCTGGGCGACGTAAAAATGGTGGCGATGATCGGGGCGTTTCTGGGGCTACAGGGCGTTCTACTGACCTTGATCGTGGGATCGCTGCTCGGCGCGGTGTCGGGTCTGTTCTATATCGTGGTCACCCGCAAGGACGCGGCCACGTACGAGCTGCCGTTCGGGTCGTTTCTCGGCGTGGCGGCGCTGCTGGTGGCGTTTCGCGGCGAGATCTTGATGACGTGGTATAACGGCATCGGTTAAGACCGCTTGCTGACGCGCGCGGCTCGGTTGGCGCGCCGCTCGGTTGGCGCGCCGCTCGGTTGGCGCGCCGCTCGGTTGGCGCGACGCGGTTGGCGCGCGGCGTAATTGGCGCGCGGCGCGGTTGGGGCGGCGTAGTTGGCGCGCGGCGTAGTTGGCGCGCGGCGCGGTTGGCGTGTGCGCTTTGGGTTCGTGAACGGGCGCCGAGGCCATGGCGCGCGGGGGCGCGTGCGAAAATTGAGTTCCGATGCTGCTTCCCTTCCTTCATACCGTCGCCGAGGGGCGCGATCTGAGCGTTGAGGACGCGCATGAAGCCATGCTGCGCATTCTCGGGGGCGAGGTTTCGACGGCGCAGATCGCGGCGTTTCTGGTCGCTCTGCGGATGAAGGGTGAGACGGCGGAGGAGCTGCTGGGCTTCGCGCTCGCGATGCGCGAGAAGGGCGAGCGCGTGGAGGTGGAAGGCCCGCTGCTCGACACCTGCGGAACGGGCGGGGACGGCGCCTCGACGTTCAACATCTCGACAGTGGCGGCCTTTGTCGCGGCGGGCGCGGGGGCTCGCGTGGCGAAGCACGGCAACCGCTCCATTACGAGCCAGTGCGGCAGCGCCGATATTTTAGAGAGCCTCGGCGTGGGAGCGGCGATGGCGCCCGCGCGGGCCGCGCAATCGATTCGCGAGCACGGCATCGGCTTTTTGTACGCGCCGCTGCTGCACCCGGCGATGCGGCACGCACAGCCGGCGCGCCTGGAATTGAAGATGCGCACCGTTTTGAACCTGCTGGGGCCGCTGACGAATCCGGCGCGCGCGGAGCGGCAGCTCATTGGAGCGCCGTCGGAGCACGCCGCGGAATTGATGGCTCAAGCGCAGGCGAAGCTGGGCTGCGTGCGCGCGTTTGTGGTGCACGGCTCGGACGGACTGGACGAAATCACGACCACGGGACCCACGGCCGTGTTCGAGGTGCGCGGTGAAAGTGTGCGGCGGCACACCTGGACGCCGGAGGATTTCGGAGTGCGGCGGGCGCGGCGGGAGGATTTGCGGGGCGGAGACCGGACTATGAACTGCCGCATCGCTTGCGCCGTGCTGCAGGGGGAGAGCGGTGCGCAGCGCGATATCGTGCTGGTCAACGCCGCCGCCGCGCTGGTCGCGGCCGAGTGCGCGGCCGATTTGCGGGAAGGCGTGCAAGCGGCGGCGCAAGCGATCGATTGCGGCGCGGCGTGGGGCAAGGTGGAAGCGCTGCGGCGATTTTCAAGCGGCGCGCAATAGCGCCTTTACGAAACCTGTATTTGAGCCAGCACCGCGGCGGCGTCTTCCTCGGTGAACTTCTCGGTCTTGGCCGAATGGTTCATGGAACAGAATTTCGGCCCGCACATGGAACAGAACGCCGCGTCTTTGAAACGCTCGTCCGGGAGCGTTTCGTCGTGCATGGCGCGCGCGGTTTCCGGATCGAGCGAGAGATCGAACTGGCGGTTCCAGTCGAAGGCGTACCGGGCGCGGGAGAGCTCGTCGTCGCGGTCGCGCGCGCCGGGGCGATGCCGCGCGATGTCCGCCGCATGCGCCGCGATTTTGTAGGCGATGATGCCGGCCTTGACGTCCTCGCGGTTGGGCAGCCCGAGGTGCTCTTTGGGAGTCACGTAGCATAGCATGGACGCGCCATGCCAGCCGATCATGGCGGCGCCGATGGCGGAGGTAATGTGATCGTAGCCGGGAGCGAAGTCGGTGACCAGCGGGCCGAGAGTATAGAACGGGGCTTCGTAGCACATCTCGCGCTCTTTCTCGACCTGCATTTGAATCTGGTCCATGGGAATGTGCCCCGGACCTTCGATCATGACCTGGACATCGTAATCCCACGCCTTTTTGGTCAGCTCGCCGAGAGTCTTCAGCTCCGCGAACTGCGCCTCGTCGCTGGCGTCGGCGAGCGAGCCGGGGCGCAGGCCGTCGCCGAGCGAAAACGTGACGTCGTGCTTTTGGAAGATTTTGCAGATCTCGTCGAAGCGCTCGTAGAGAAAGTTCTGTTTGTGATTCTTGACCATCCATTCGGCCAAGATCGACCCGCCGCGGCTGACAATGCCGGTGACGCGCTTGGTCGTCAGCGGGATGTATTGCACCAGAACGCCGGCGTGGATGGTCATGTAATCGACGCCCTGCTCGGCCTGCTCTTCGATGACCTCGAGCATCACCTCCATGTTGAGGTCTTCGACGCGGCGCACGCGCGACAGCGCCTCGTAAATCGGCACGGTGCCGATGGGGACGGGCGAATGCTCGATGATGGCTTTGCGGATTTTGGGGATGTCGCCGCCGGTGGAGAGATCCATGACGGTGTCGGCGCCATAGCGCACCGAGTAGCGGAGTTTATCGAGCTCCTCCTCGATGTTGGAAGTGGTGGAGGAGTTGCCGATGTTGGCGTTGATTTTGCAGAGGGAGGCCACGCCGATGCACATCGGCTCCAGATTCGCATGGTTGATGTTGGCGGGGATCACCATGCGACCGCGGGCGACCTCGTCGCGGACCAGGGACGGCCGCAGGCGCTCGCGGCGCGCGATGTAATCCATCTCCGGCGTGACGATGCCCTTGCGGGCGCAATGCATTTGAGTGCGGATCGGATCGCCGTCATATTGGGAAGCCCATTGGGTGCGCATACATGGTGATTTTACCTCGCCGGGGGTGCGATCCCCGGGAAGCGGCGGAAAATCGCGCGGGCGGGGCCGGCGTCTACTGGTCGGCGGCGATGCGGTTCCGCAGCTTGCGAATTAATGTTTGGAGCTGCTCGTTGCGGGTGCTCTCCATCGCCAGTTGCGCCCGCAGGTTCTTGATTTCGATTTCCAGGCCGGACTCCGCCGGCATGGGACCGACGAAATGGGCGGCTTCGCGGGCGGGCGCCCCAGCATCTCCGAAGACGGACAATTTCACCCGCACGTCGCCGGAGCGGCGGCCGTAGGTGAAGCTTCCGCGGCGCAATTCTTCGCCGTCCAGAGTGAATGTCCGGCGCTGGCCCGCGTCGCTCAATTGCAGCACGCCGCGGCGGGCAGAGCGGACCGGCGGCGAGTTTCTGTCCCAAGCGACATGCAGCTCGCCATTGCGGATATCTTGCACCTGAAGTGAAAGCGCGGGTGCGGGGGCGGGCGGGGGCGCCGGGAGAAAGCGGTCTCTCGCCAGGAGCCCGGCCAAGGCTGCGAACGCAATAATGGGAATCGCCCAGAGCCATTTCCGGGGACTCATTTTGCGGCGGAGGGAGTGCGGCGCGGCGCCGGCAGCGCCGTAACTCGCAAGCGTCGGGGCCGGGACTGTCGCATCCGTGCCGCCGTCGCGGGAATTACCAGGATTGGATGCGGGGGCGGTCCGCGCCGCGGCAGCTTTGGCGGCGCGCCGGGGACTCCATAACGGCACGATGGCAAACTCCCGCCGGGGATCGTGCGCCGGGATCTTCCCATCGGCCGCGCGGACAAAAAAGGCGGCTCTTGTTGGCCCGATCAGCTCCGGCCGCAGCATCATCGTGAACTGCCAAGGCAGAGGAAAGAAGCGATCGAATACTCCGATTTCTTCCGCCGCGAGGTCGAAGCCGCCGCGCGGGCGCGAGAAAAACCATCCAACGGCCGCCAAATTATTCAGAAGCGGGTCGGCCTTGGCGCTCTCCAGCACGCGGACGAGTTCCAGAACGTTTTTGCCGTCCGCAACGGGACGCCATGCGGCGATGCGGACGGTTCGATTCTCGCGCACGCCGAAAAAAGCGCCGCCCGCTTCCATATCCCCGCGCGGATTGGGATGGAAGCCGGAGCAAACGGCCAGGCGGATCTCGTCGAGGAGGACGCGGGGGTACTCGATGGTGAGGTCAGCTTCGGGCGCCGACCAGGACCCGATTGTTGCATCGGATCTTCTCGCGGATTGCGGCCTTGTCTCGATCGCCTCCACTCGCCGTCCTCAGGAAGTTTCCCTCGACAACCTCGCCGCGAACCGATATCGCGGTATCTTGATCCGTGACCGGCTCATCGGGAACTTCGTGAAGATGATACCAGTAGGTAATTAAGGCCGCTAGAGTCGCGAGTACCAGTACCGCCATAAACCAGCGGAGGGAAACGGCGTTCCAGGCGCGCGCGTTCTCGACCATGGCCTTCGTCATGCGCACGGCGCACCACGCCATCGCAATCCCGCAGGCGAGCTTAATGTGCCAGGCGATCAAATCGAGATGGCCTTGTCCTCCGACTTGGCTCCAGACGGTGTATAGGGTGAGCAGGACGATCCAGAACTCGAAGGTGTAGGCGAGGCGGAGGATCGCGGGATTTAAGCTCGGGCGTTCGGGGGACGCGGGGACGGGGGGCGCGGGAACTTGTTGCGCGAGGGCGGGCGGCGGAGGCCCTTGCTGCGCGGGAGCGGGGGGAGCGGAAGCTTGGGGCGCGCGATGGGGCGGCTCGGGAACTTGCGGCCCGAGGACGGGCGGAGCGGGAATTGAGGCGGCGCGAGAATGGGCGGAGGGGGCGGCGGCGGTTCCGCTGTCGCGATCGCGATCTCGCGGCTGATTTCCGGTGCCTGTTCGCCGACTTCCATAATTTCCGCGAGTTTTCTTCACCGTATCACGTTTATTCAAATCTCGTTTATTAGACTGTGATAAAGCTATGCAAAATACGGTTCTCAAGGGCACGGAACTGAATGTCTCGCGGATTTGTTTCGGCGCCATGACGTTCGGAGGCCAGACGGACGAAGCGGCTTCGCGGCGTATGATCGACGCCTGCCTGGATCGCGGGATCAATTTTCTGGACACCGCCAACGCCTACAATCACGGCGCCTCGGAGGAGATTCTGGGCCGCTGTATTAAAGGAAGGCGGGATCGGGTGGTGGTGGCGACGAAGGTGCGCAACAAAATGGGCGAGGGCGCGGACATGGAGGGTCTGTCGCGGTCGGCCATCATGCGGGCCATCGACGACAGCCTGCGGCGCCTGGCAACCGATTACGTCGACCTTTATTATCTCCATCTGCCGGATTACGGCGTGCCGCTCGAGGAAACGCTCGCCGCGATGGACGATTTGGTGCGGCGGGGCAAGGTGCGCTATGCCGCCAGCTCGAATTACAGCGCCTGGCAAGTGCTCCAGATGCTCCACATCGCGGAGAAAAGAGGCTACCGGCCGGCGAAGGTGACGCAGCCGATGTACAACCTGATCGCGCGCGGCATCGAGCCGGAATACCTGCCCATGTGCCGGGAATTCGGCGTCTCGACGGTCGTGTATAACCCGCTGGCGGGCGGCCTTTTGAGCGGCAAGCAGACGCCTGGGGCGCCGCTGCCGGGCACGCGATTCGACAACAATAAGATGTACCTGGACCGTTACTGGCACCCCCAGGACTTCGCCGCCGTCGAAGAACTGAAGGCGGTAGCGGAGCGCGCCGGGCGATCGCTGGTCAGCCTGGCCTTATGCTGGCTGTACTATCACACTCAGGCGGACTGCATTATCCTGGGGGCCTCGAAGCAGGAACATCTGGAGCAGAACGTCGCGGCTCTGGACGATGGTCCGCTCGACGCGGCGGCGCTCGCAGGCTGCGACGAGGCGTGGAAGAAACTGCGCGGGCCGTCGCCGCAGTACAACCGCTAGCGGATTGAAAGCGAGCTTGCCGGCGTGCGCATTCATAACGCCGGGCGCCCGATCCAGTCCGGTCGCAGGTCCGCAATCGACCGAAGCTCGGGATCTCCCGTTACCAGAGGGCACTGATATTTTTGCGCCGGCGCCGCGGCGAATGCATCCGGGTACGCCATCGCATAGCGTCCTTTCAAGAGAGCCGCATGCCGCATCTCGTCCGTTGTAGGCGCTGCGATCGAGGCGGGTAGCGTCCGCGATAACTCCCGACACGACTCGGCGAGCTTCTCGCTGTGACATCGATGGCGCTCATCGGTAACCGCGTGGCGCCCGCCTTGGACACGCCCGCGCTCCTCCCCTTGAAGGCCGCGAATGCGTTCATCAAGGTCGCCACCGGCGCCCTGAAGCTTTTTCCAGGCAGCGCCTTTTGACTATGCAAAGGCGATTTTTGATCGGGCTATCGCAACGGCTTGTTCCCAACGGCGGTATGCCCGCGCATCGTCGAATTTAGATCCGGCGCAGGCGTTTCCGCGCACTGAGCCTTAGGGGCGCTCTTCAGAACGCCGCCTCCCTGAGATCATTCGACCTTAGACCCGGTAAGAGGCGCTCCGCGGTACTAAAGATCCCAGCCGCGCGCGACGATCTGATTCATGGTGCGGAATTGCCGTCTATGAATCGAATCGTCAGAATCCTTCTTATTGCCGCTTGCGCAGCGGTGGGCGAAGCGCAGACGGTAAGTGGAATTACAATCGGATCCGAATATGCCTGGGCTCAGTTCAGTGTCGACGGACAGATGTTTCAAGGCAAGCAGACCTTCACTTGGCCGCAGGGAACCCAGCATGTCGTTCAATTCCGCAACGATCTGACGCCGGCGACGGCGGGCTGCGCGACGAACCTCGCGACGGCGCTGCAGTTCTCCAGCGATCAGACGACGCTTCTGGTATTTACCGGTTGGGCGGACAACGCCGGACTGCTGCAAGCGCCGGCGCAGGCCAGCCCGGAATTGACGATTACGGCCGATCCCACCTTGACCTCCTTGACGGCATCGCTGACGGTGACGTACCGCGTGCTTTTACAAATGGCGCCGAGCTCGAGCGCGGCGGTCTGCACGACGTTAGCCGGAGCGCCGGGAAACGCGCCCTCGACCGACGTGCGTCCCGGACTCGCCTACATCGGCAATACGTCGTATTTAGGCGCCGCCATCCTGTATCTCGCCGCCGGACCCTACAATTTGAACGCCTTTCCCTATCCCGGATTCGTCTTCACGGGATGGAATATAAATGGGAACCAGATCGCCGCCGCCCTGACTGGCATAAACGTTCAAGGCCCGATTACTCTCGTTCCGCAGTTTGAGACCGCCAAGAGAGTGCAATTCCTCACCAATCCACTGGGCCTGAATGTTCTCGTGGATTACACTTCCGCGCCGACGCCTCCTTCTCTCAATCCTTCCGGCAGCATCTCGACGTGTCCGCCGCCGTATACCCTGCCGCCGCTCCCGCCACCCGGCATTCTGCCGCTGTGCTTCGGGGAGTTCGATTTCCTGCCTAATTCCTCGCACGTAATCGGGGCGCCTACGCCGCAAACGGATCTTAGCGGCAAAGTCTGGGCATTCGATTCCTGGGACCGCGGCGGAGGTCAGAATACGGTCTATACCGCGGACGGCAATACCGCGACGCAAGACCATCTCACCGCCAACTTCGTCCCGGCCGCGGTTTTAAGTTTCTATAGCAATCCTCCGGGGTTGCCGCTGCTTGTCGATGGGCGCAGCAATTGGCAATCCACGACCTTCGTGTGGGCGCTGGGATCGACCCACACGGTTGCGGCCCCTCCGTCGGAAACCGATACCGGCGGCCGAAAATATACGTTCACGGGGTGGTCCAACAACGGACCCGCATCGCAGAGCGTTACGGTCGATCAAGCAGCGGTCGCCAATGGCTTTCGCATGACGGCCTCCTACAGCGTCTTGAGCCGCCTGACCATTCAAACCTCGCCTCCCGGCCTCATGCTGCAGGTCGACGGCGCCGCGTGCCAATCCCCCTGCATTGTCGATAAACAGAACGGCAGCCAGACGCGCGTGACGGCGCCCGGTCGCTGCCAGCGGGCACAGGGTCGCGAATGGATTTCACCTCCTGGTCCGATAACGGCCCCGCCGACCATGTGATCGCGATGAATTCCGATACCCAGACGGTGATCGCTAATTATCAGAGCATGTACCAGCTCGCGGCCTCCAGCAATCCATCGAACGGCGCGGCTTTCCAGTTCAGTCCCGCTTCGCCGGACATGTATTATTCCGCGGGGACGAATGTAACGGTCAACGCGCAGTCCAATCCAGGCTACAAATTCCGGCGTTGGGGAGGCGACCTCAGCGGCACGTATCCGTCCGGCAGCCTATCGATGGGACAACCTTGTAACATCGTCGCGCTCCTGGATGCCGTGCCGTATATTCCGCCTGCCGGAATTCAGAACGCGGCGGGCGCAACACCCGATCAGGTGGTCGCGCCAGGGTCCATCGTCGCCGTATTCGGAGCAAACCTGACGGCGAACACGACCACCGGTCCGACCAACCCGCTTTCGCAGTCCCTGGGCGGAGTTGTCCTCACCGCCGGCGACCGCATTCTTCCGCTCCTTTTCGTATCGCCCAACCAGGTGAACGCCCAACTACCGCCCGATCTTCCCGAAGGCAGCTACACGCTCGCGGTGTCCGCGACGGGCCAGCCCGATGTCGACGGCGCATTTACGGTCGCGCGCAACGCGCCGGGACTCTTCACGTATGGAACGACGGACGCGGGTCCTCTGGCGCTGGCCTTCCACCAGGACGGGACCGTCGTCACGGCGAGCAGCCCCGCCCTACAGGGTGAGACCGTTACCATCTACGGAACCGGCTTCGGGCCGTGCCAACAACCCCTAATCGCCGGGTTCCTGCTTCCCGGCGGCGCGCCGAACCCACTGGTCGACACTTTGACCATTCAATTGGGAGCCTTTGCCCCTTACGCGGCGTTTGCCGGCGCGGCGCCGGATCTGATCGGCATGGAAATCGCGCAGTTCCAGATCACGCCCGATCTTCCATCGGGCACGAACCTGCCGTTGACGGTGACGGTGAACGGTAGACAAAGTAATACCGTGCTGTTGCCGCTTCAATAGCGCACACGGAGTTTACCTTTTGAACTCCGGATGTTCCGAAACGCTCAGAATATTTCCGTCCGGATCCTTGAACCAGGCTACTTTTGAGCCGGTGGGAGTGGTCCATATACCCGAACTCGTCCTGCTTCATAAACTCGTAGCGTTCGAAACGGACGCCGGCTCGTTCCAAGTCTCCGACCGCCGCGGCGACATCGGGAACCTCCCAACCCAACACCGTTCCGCGAGCCGCTGGAAGCTCCTTACCCATGCCCAGACGCAGCATGATCCCGTTAGCCTCGAACACCAGCGCGAAAGGAGGTTCTTCACTCACCAGGCGCAGGCCAAGCGTGTCGCGATAAAACTCCTTCGCGCGGCCGACGTCGACGATCGTAATGAATCCGACGATGTTGTATTTGCCAAGTCCGGCGTGCTGAGACATGCCGTTATGATGAACCGATTTTCAGTCCGTCGCAAACGGCGATTCGCGCTCCAACGCGCCGGACCGCCTAAGCCGCGGGCGGCAGCGAGCCCAGAATCAGCGCGACCAGGTTCCAGGCCACCAGCAACGCGAACAGGACGTTAATGCGGGCCAGCAGTTTACATCGGCCCATCCTCCAGCAATAAAGGCCCAGCAGCACCGCCAAAAACTTAACCATCAAGAGTCCCGCGATGGGATTCGAATGCGCCCCCATGAAGTAGCGCACCAACGGGTTGCCCTCCTGAACGCCGTGCAGCAAAAATGCCACGGTGGTCAGAAAATCGAGCACCTGCAAATACGAATAATGCAACATCAGCCGGTGGATTGGCCCGCGCTCCCGGCCGAATCGTTCGCCTTCGAACTGCATAACCGTCGTGGTAAGGTCCGCCATAACTCAACTTACAAGAAACGACCTAGGCGGGCAACGTTACGAGCGGTTCAAGTACTAAGGTCAAAGTACCGCGCCGCCAGTATCACCGGCTGTTCGGATCGCGCCCCATCGCGCATCGCGGTCGGGTAGGGGCAGTCGACCTGCACCGATGCGAGGTATACTACGGCATCGCATTGCCGGGAAGTAACGATGTTCGAGCGATCTCGCGGTAACGCCGCCAAGGCCTACCTGTTCTCCGTCCTGACGGCCGCAATCGCGACGCTGGCGCGGTTTGCCGTGGACCCCATCGCGCACGAGAAGGACCCCTTTCTGTTTTTCGCGTTTGCCGTGGTCATTGCCGCTTTGTACGGCGGCTTCCGGGCGGGCGTCACGGCCACGCTCCTCGGCATTCTCGCCGGGGACTTCTTCTTTGTCGAGCCGCGCTACACGCTGTTCATCCACGACTCTTTTGGCGACTCGACGATGCTGGTCCTCTTCGCCGCGCTCGGAACGGCGTTGAGTATTATCGTCGAGCGCCTCAACCGCGCCAAAGAACGCATCCGTAAATCCAGCGAAGAATTGGCCGGAGCCAATACCGTACTCGAAGCCAACAGGCGGGATCTGGAGCGGGCCAACGAGCGCTTCCGCATGGCGACGGAGGCGGCCGACGAAGCCATCTGGGAATTGGACATCGAGACCCAGACCGCTACGTGGAGCGATCTCTATGCCAGGAGCTTTGGCCGCAGCCCGGCGGATTCATCGAAAGAGTGGTGGGTCGATCATCTTCATCCCGAAGACCGCGCACGCGTGGAGGCCAGCTTCGATCGCGCGTTAAGCGGAGACGCATGCTCCTGGACTTGCGAATACCGCATGTTAAACGCGGCCGGAGCATGGGTCGACGTCTACGACCGGGCTTCGATCGCCAGGGGCCCGGACGGCAAACCGTTGCGCGCCATCGGCGCCATTCTGGATGTGACCGAAACCAGGCGCGCCCAGGAAGAACTGCAGCGCCGCACAGCGGAGCTGGCTCGATCGAATGAGGATCTGCAGCGATTCGCTTTTGTCGTGAGCCACGATCTCCAAGCCCCTCTGGGCATGATCGAAGAGCACTGTCGGCAATTAACGGCGGCGAAGCCGGGCGAAGAGCCTGACCGGCCGATTCGTCCCATCCTCGACGGCGTCCGGAAAATGCGGACGATCATGCACGATCTGCTGGAGTTCGCGCGAACCGGCCAACCTGCGCCCGAGATGCGCACCGACTGCTCCGCGATCCTCGATTTGACTCTACAGCATCTGCAGCCCGCGATTCGGGAGACCGGAGCCTCCATCGTCGCGGACCCATTGCCCGCCGCGATGGTGAACGACACGCGATTGCTTCAGGTCTTCCAGAATCTGATCGGAAACGCCCTGAAATATTGCGAGCGCGCGCCGCATGTGCGGATCTCGGCGCGGCGCGAGGGCGATATGTGCGTGTTCTCGGTGAAGGACAACGGCATCGGCATCGCGCCGGAAAATCACGAACGCATCTTCGGCTTATTTCAGCGGCTGCACAGCCGCGACCGGTATGCCGGGACCGGCATCGGCCTGGCCACGGTGAAGCGCATTATCGAATCGCATGGCGGCCGCGTTTGGCTGGAGTCCGCCGTGGGGCAAGGCTCTACGTTTTATTTCAGCCTGCCGGCCGCGGCCGAGTCGCCGGCGCGCCCGGATTCACTGCCGCGCGCGGCGAGCAAACAATAGGAACGCGACAACGGCGGCGGCCAAAGCGGTAACCATCCACCCTAGGCGGTTCTCGAGCGGCATTTCGAACCGCATCCGGATCGCGCGCTTTCCCGCGGGAGCGTCCACCACCATGAACCCCATGCCATCCTGTTCAATCCGCAACCGCTTCCCGTCCGACCACGCCTGCCACGCCGGATCGAACGTCTCCTGCAACAGCACGGCCTCGCCGGCCGAGAGCGAGGCATCGATGTCTATGCTCTCCGCCGCCGGTCTTCTGATCGAGACCGCGGCATCGGGCCCGCGCTCGATGGCCGCCACGTAACGCGTCAACACGGCCATATCCAAGCCGCCGCTGGGCCGTGGAATGCCAAGCAGCGCCGCGCGATCCACCACGCGAACGATCCCCGGCCGCCGCGGCACGCGGTAGATCGCGTCGCCCCGGCCATCGTTATAAATCTCCGTCAGCGCTCCGCGAAACTTCCCGGGATAAGCATAGTCGTGGTAAATTTCCGGCGAACTCTTGTCCGGCACGATGACGGCATCGGCGCCGAGCGCCTGCAGCCACAGGATCGCCGCCTCCGCGCCGCTTCCCTGCAGGATCTGCCAATTTGCGGGGGGGAGGACCTGGTCGAGCATGCCTTGATCGGAGCCGCCGTAGACCTCCGCATCGTCCCTCCAGGCGTCGTACCAGAAGCGGATGGAGCCGGACGACAGAGCCCGCGCCCCCGGCAAATGGGCTCCGATCCACGTCGTAATCCGGTACTCGCAGCGCGATTTGAACGCCCTGTCGGGCGGGAATATGGACCAGGCGCGCCGCGCGTAAATCACGGCGGGATAAAGCGCCGCGCACAACACTAAAAGGCTGAACACGCGCAGACGCGGCCGCTCCCACGCCCACGTCACTAGAAAGGCGAGGACCAGCAGCATCGCGAGATCCATTTCCGGAGCGAGACGTTTCGCATTCCCCGCGACGTTGAAGTTCCAGTAATAAGAAGACAAGACGAGCGCGGAGAAAGCGCAGGCGGAGCCAAAAATAAAAACAGGCCACGCGGGATTTCTCGTCCGTCGCGCGGCGAAAAAGGAAACGGCGAGGAAAGCCGCCGCGAAAGCGAGCGCGAGCGGCGTTCGCCACGGCGTGGGCGGCTCGGCGACCCAGAGCAGATTTTCATTCGTGATGCGTATGTAAGACGGCGTCAACCAGAAGGCGCACAATCCGTAAGCGATGGCGGCGATGGCGGCCGCCCGCGCCCAGACTTCCCATCGCCGCGTCTCGAGCCATACGGACCACGCCAGAATCGCGAAAAAGAGCGCCAGCGCGACTGCGCCATAGAAATTGTTGGCCGCAATCGCCGCGCACAGAATCCCGGACAAAGCGATTGCCGCCCGCCGCCCGCGCATCATGGCCGCAAACGAGGCCGCCAGCGCAAACCCGAGAATCGACAATGACGAAATGTGAGGCCCCTCGCCGTAGCTCATCAGCACATGCAGGCGCTGCGGAACCATCCCGGGACTGTCGTTATGAAGAGCCCGCACCAGCGCCAGCGAAGGCGACAACAGCGCAATGAACGCCGCCGCCAGCCATGCCTGGGCGCGGGACCTGCTTCCCACCCATGCCAGCCAATACGCGCCCACGATTCCGAGCGCGTAGAACACCCCCGTGTAGAGGTGATAGGCGCGCGCCGTGTCGCCGCCCACGGCAAAAGAAAGCAGCGCCGTGCCGTAGCGCAGCGCCGGAGGATAGATGTAATCGAAGCGGGTGCCGCAATACCACAGCGGCTGCCAGGCGGGATGCGGCAGATGCTCGCGCAGGTAGCGCGCGTCCCCGATAAAAGTGCTTTCGATGGAGCCCCAGTTGTTGAGATACCGCAGGGTGAACAGCGGCCATATCAGGGCCGCGGCCAACGCCAACAGCGCAATGCTGTCGAGAACGGGACCCCCGCGCCGCGCGCGGCGCCACGCCGCCGCCGGATGCAGCCCATAACGGGCCGGGAGCGAGCCGGTCTCCGGGACGACCTCGTCGGAATCGAGCACTGTCTAATTAGTATGCCCCGCCCGCGTGCTCTTGACGATTACTAATTCCAGATCGGAATCGCAGCGCACCGCGTCGAGAAAACGCGTCCAGTTCAGCGGCTTCAGCAAATAGCTGTCCTGGGGAAGATTGTAGGTTCTCAACAACGCCTGCCGCTCCACCGGAGGTGTCGTCGGCAAAACCACCGGTATGTCCCGCGGGTCCGCGTCGCTCTTCAACTCCGCGAGCACTTCGTTCCCGCTCCTCTTCGGCAGATTCAGGTCGAGAAGGATCAGGTCGGGACGCGCCGCGTCTTTGTATTTTCCTTCCTGCCGCAAGTACAGGATCGCCGCCTCTCCATCCATTACCACGGCCGTCGTGTTTGGGATTCTGCCTTCCTTGAGCGCCTCGCGCGCCCAGCGGATGTCGGCCGGATTGTCCTCCACCATCGGAATCTCAATGGGACTACAATGCATTCCGTTTTCCATGGCAGCCCATAATCCCTAGCCCCAAACCGGCCGGCACTTCCAATAATAGTGATGATTCCCGCCGCCCTCGCGCAGCCGCCGCAGAACCAGCTCCACCGGCATTCCGATCTCCACCTCGCTCTCCTCCGCGTCCGTCATCTGGCACAGGAATCGCCCGCCGCCCTCCAAATCGACCACCGCCATGATCGTCGGAAGCACCGGCGCCTCATAGAGGTAATCTTTCGTATACGTGAACACCCGCCCCGTGCGGCCGAGCGCAATCTCAAGCAGCCCTTCGGAGCTGCCGCAGCCGGAACAAATTCGCGCCGGCGGGAACTGCGCCATGCCGCACTTCGGACACTTCGTTCCGTGCAATCGCACGTTCTGGCGCTCCTCCTGCTTCCACAGGACATTCGAAATGTCCGCGCCGCGCTCCGCCCCACGCATGTGCTCGCGGGATTTGCGATACCGCGCGTAACTCGCGTACGCGATCGTTCTATCGCCCGCAAGCCCCGCCGCCGCCAGCGATCGAGCGCAGCGAAACAGCATCGCATCGGCCCCTTCCCCATACGCGATGGCCAAAATCAAATCGCCGGGTTTCCCATCCGCCAGCGCCTGCGCCAGCGCCAGCAGCGGCATCGCCGCCCCCGTAACCCCGATCTCGCCCGCGCAACCGTCCCGCACGCGCTTCGCATCAATCCCCAAAGCCTTCGCGCACGCCCCATGCGACCGCCCGTCCGGACAATTCACAGCCAGCAGCGCGACATCCGCCGCGTTCACGCCGGCCTTCGCCAATACCGCTTTCCCCGCCGCGACAACATTCGCTTCGTACCCGCGCGCCAGCGAATATTTCGACGCGTAACTGTGGACGAAGTCGTCCCCATCGCGCCGCCATTCGTCCAGAAAATCGTCCGACCGCGACACGCTCGCGACCAGTTCGACGGCCCCTCCCTCGCGCGAGACCATGATCGCCGCGGCGGCGTCGCCAAACGCCAGCTCCTCAGCCGATTCCGGGGCGCCGTCGCGCCGGTCCGCCGCTGCGACCACGACATCTTTCGCCGCCCCGCAACCGACCGCATCGAACGCCGCCACGAGCGCCGCAAATCCGCTTCGAACCGAGCCCCCAAAATCGGCCGCCCCCGTCTCCGCCCCCCAGTCGCACGCCGCCGCGATCTGACTCGCCGCCGACCGTTGCCAGTACGGCGCCGTGGTCGAAGCAAAATACAGCCGATCCGGCGCGGTAGCTCTATCTATCCGCACGTCCGGCTCGCCGGTAGCAGCCGAATGGCGATTGTCGCCCGGCACGGCGCCGGACTCGCCGCCGGTGCTCCCGTGACTCTCGGCCGCGCCTAGAGCACCCGCATAAAGCCGCGCCACCGCGGACTGCGCCATGGTCAGCGAGTCCTCGTCGAAGTTACCCGCCGCTTTCGCTCCACCCAGCGCGCGCCCGCCCCACGCCTGCGCCAGCGTCTCGCGCGTCAGCCTGTAACGCGGGATGTAGACGGAACAGCCGGCGATTCCAATCACTGTTCCAGATACGTGTAGCCGTTCAGGCCGTCTTCATAAAAGCGCAGCAGCCGACCCGATTCCTCGTACCCGATCTTTCCGTCGCGCAGCGCCGCCTCTACATCGTGCCGGAACGCGTCGAGCAGCGTACGCGAGTTGAACTGCACGTAATCGAGCACCTCGCGCACCGTATCGCCCTTAATCACCGTCTTCAAAATCACGTCGCCGGTTTCGCTCAACGTCACATGCACGGCGTTCGTATCTCCAAACAGGTTGTGCAGGTCCCCCAGAATTTCCTGATACGCGCCGACCAGAAAAGCGCCCAGCAGATACGGGTCGCCATTATTGAGCGGGTGCAGCGGCAGCGTGCGCTTCACGTCTCGCCGGTCGATAAACTGGTCGATCTTGCCGTCCGAATCGCACGAAATGTCGCCCAGCACCGCGTTACGCGTCGGCATTTCCTGCAACCGGTGGATCGGCATGATCGGGAAAAGCTGCTTCACCGCCCAGCTATCCGGCATGCTCTGAAACAGGCTGAAGTTGCAAAAATACGTGTCGGAAAGCATCCCGT
Source organism: Bryobacterales bacterium (assembly GCA_963795935.1). Lineage (GTDB taxonomy): Bacteria > Acidobacteriota > Terriglobia > Bryobacterales > Bryobacteraceae > JAICMB01. The sequence goes on from CAWCJO010000004.1 coordinate 138,773, forward strand.
CGAGCGGCTCCAGTTCTTCCGAATAATAATGCTGCTCCTTGGCCAGGCGCTGGATGCGGCGGCAGATCGCAAAATACAGTTTTTCCGCCAGGCTGCGCTGCGAAAGCGGAAGATAACCCAAACTGAAAAGGTTCAGCGCGGAATCGAGCGCCTGCTGCGCGTCGTGAAACGCCTCCAGCAAATTCTTGGAGCTCAAAGCCCGGTACGTTTCCTGAAGATCGATCAGCGGTTGCTCCGCATCCTCGGGCACCGCCTCGGTTCCGTTGTCGCCGTAGCCGGTCACGCCCAGCACATTGAACACGAGAACACTGTGATAGGCGGCGATCGCGCGTCCGCTCTCCGTAACGATGATGGGGTGCGGGACCTCGGCCTCGTCGCAGACGTTCTGTATGTGATAGACGACGTCGTTGGCGTACTCCTGCAGCGTGTAATTGACGCTCGATTCGAAGTCCGTCTGCGAGCCGTCGTAATCGATCCCCAGCCCGCCGCCCACGTCCAGATATTTCAGCCCCGCCCCGGCGCGCTTCAGTTCCACGTAAACTCGCGCGGCCTCGATCACCGCGCCTTTAATTTGGCGGATGTTCGTGATCTGGCTGCCCAGATGAAAGTGCAGCAGCTCGATCGAATCTTCCAGGCCGAGCGCGCGCATCTGCTCCAGCGCCTGCAGCGCCTCGCTGACCGTCAACCCAAACTTGGAGCGATAGCCGCCCGAAGACTTCCAGCGCCCCGAACCGCGGCTCGCCAACTTCACGCGCAGTCCAATGCAAGGATGCACGCCGACGCGCTGCGAATGCTTGATGATGAGATCCAGCTCCGTGTATTTCTCGACCACGGGAATAATATGCCGGCCGATCTTTTTAGCCAGCATGACCATCTCGATGTATTCGTCGTCCTTGAAACCGTTGCAGATGATCGGCGTGTTGTTATCGGCGATCGCCAGGACCGCCAGCAGCTCCGGTTTCGAGCCCGCCTCCAATCCGAAACCGTAAGGCCTCCCGAATTGGAAGACTTCTTCCACCACCTGGCGTTGCTGGTTCACCTTAATCGGGTAAACGCAGATGTAGCCGCCGTGATAGCCGTGTTCCCCGATCGAGGCGGCGAAGGCGTCGTGTATTTCGCCCAGACGATGTTTCAAAATTTCCGCGAACCGGATCAGGATCGGCAGAGAGATCCCGCGCAATTCCAGTTTGTCGGCCAATTCTTTCAAATCGATCCCGCGGCTCGGCTCTTTCGTGGGATGGACCCACAGATGGCCGTTGTCGCCCACCGAGAAATATCCTTTCCCCCAGCTCGCAACATCGTACAATTCGCCGGCATCGGCGGTCGTCCAGCGTTCGGTGGGTTCCCAAACGGCAGCTTCCGACAGTTTCAATTCGCGGCCACCTCCAAATTAGACGGCATTCTCAGTGTCCTTCGATTCCGCTCTCGGGGCAAGCGATAATTTGATGGTGGACGGGCCACCTCCGTTTCTTGGTACGTGGCGGCGCGTGTACGCCGCCATCCTCCTCTACGTCGCCGTTCTCATCCTGCTTTTCTACCGGTTCGCACGGGCGTTTTCCGGATGACACCGCTCTATTGGATCGTCATGGCCGCGTGGCTCGTCTTCATCGTCAGCTACGGGCAGAGCAGGCTCAGCTTCCTGCGCCTCGGGCCAGTCGCGGTAATCGGTCCGATACACCTCCTGCCATTTGAGCGTCTTCATAAACCTTTCGCATTGGGTGTTGGTTTCGGGCCGGTAGACGCGGGGCACAAAGCCGTAGTCAGCGGCGAATTCCAGAAACTTCTTATGAAAGTGCAACTCGCCGCCGGTTTGATCCAGCAGCACGGTCTTCATGCGGTCGGTGAGAACGGTTTCGGTCACGCCGGCGAAATAGCGGAGCCATGCACCATGCAGGCCGGCAGCTGCTGAATGTCCTGGCTCGGCGTGAACTTGAGGTAGCGCATGCGCAGCGTGAGAGCGAAGCCGTAGAGCCGTCGTCCGCCCCATTTGCCGAAGTGGCCCCAGTCCACCTGGCTCTGTTCCCCAGGGCCGGTCTCGAAGGGCACGAAGGCTCGTTCGCGCCCCTCCTCCCGCCATGGCGTCACCGCCTGTTTCAACTGCGAGCAGCCGCCCTCATATCCACGGCCGCGCATCTCGTCCAGCAGTTTGCGTGTGGACGCCGGCTTCCCATCGTTCCCGCAAAAAAGGGCGGTACGGATCGATCTTGCAGGGCGCCGGGTTCTCCCGTTTATAGCCTTGTGGCGCCTCCAGAAGATGCTTGCGCACCGTCTTGCGGTCGAGGTCGAGCTGCGCGGCGATCGCCGGCACACTCCACCCCTGTTGTTTCAAATCGCGTATGTTCATAAAATCCTTTAGGTTGAGCATTGGGCTCCTTGGTCAAGCCCAACGTTTTCACACCTGGGGATTTTTTCAACCGGCGCTACTGGGGAATTTTCAATCGGCGCTTCTGAGGAATTTTAGACCGGCGCTGACATCCTGATCCGTACGCTGGAAATCGTCACGCGAAAAATGAGTACCGATTTCTTCCAGTCCCTGCGGTTCCAAGCTGGCCTCCTGACAAGCTGTGGCCATCCGCTGAATGCCGCTGCACGATTGTTCAATTAACCCCATGTCGTGGAAAAATCGCCCGATTACCCGGTTCCGTAACTTGGAGACGCCTTGCTTTATATCCTCGATCGTGAGGCCGAATGGCAGGAACCCGGGATTCTCGATCTCAATTCGGTCGTCAGATAAAGCAACTCGGATGACCGGATCGACCTAGCTGCTTCTCAGCGCGGGCCTGATGATTGTCGAGGTCAGAAGCTGCGCAAGAGAAAATCTCTTGTGCCTGCAAGCACTTTCTCTCGCATCGCGCTATCTGGCAGGATTCGAGCAATTTCAATTGCCCCGATCATTGTTGAAAAAATCGCGAAGAAAGCGCGTTCTTTGTCTGCGGTTCGCTGGCCAGGCATAAACGGCAACAACCGGCTCTTGTAGTTCACTAACTCCGCGACGATCTGCGGCTTCATACTCTTATCTGCCCGCGCCAGTTCCGGCGAAAGTGCCGCCAGGGGGCACCCGCGCTCGGGATGATCGCAGAGTTCCAGGCTCAAGTAGATTTTTACAATGGCCTTCCACGCCTCTCCAGGCCGCGACTGCTCAGCGGCATGAACCAGGGCTTCCTCGATTTCCCGGAAGCCCTCGCGGAGCGACTCCAGAAGCAGCTCGTCCTTGCTCCCGAAATGCTTGTAAAAACCTCCGTGGGTCAGGCCGGCGTCTTTCATAATGGCCGAAACCGCGGCGCCGTTTAAGCCCTCGGCCCGGACGCGGCGCGAGGCGTCTTTCACGATCTTCTGATGGGTTTCGAGTTTATGTTCGGGCCGGTAACGCATGATTATAGGATGCTGTGAATCATCCGAAGGTGCAATCGCCGGGGCCACTCTGACTGGATGAAGAAAAATCCGAACCTATGGGATGATTGATATCATCCTATGGAACGAAAGGAGAACTCAGATGGCTCATCCAATTTTGGTCACAGGCGCCGCTGGTGGAACGCAAGGCTCGACCGGACGCTTGATAGCAAGTCTTCTACTGCAACAAGGCATCCCGGTTCGCGCCTTAGTCCATAGGCTCGATTCGAGGTCCGATGAACTCCGTCAACAAGGTGCGGAAGTGGTCGAGGGCGACCTCCTGAACTCAGCTTCGGTCCAGGCCGCAATGCGGGATGTCAAGCGGGCTTACTTTACATATCCCGTCGCCGACGGCCTGCTTGAGGCCGCCACGATCTTCGCTGCCGCCGCCCGCGAGGCGGCTCTGGAACTGGTGGTGAACAATTCGCAGTTTCAGGGCAGGCCTGGTGATCCCGCGTTTCGCGACCTAAAACGCGCTGCCAGCTTCCGCAATTTGCAGCATCGGCTGGCCGATCGCATCTTCGATTGGGCGCAGGTCGGCGCAGTTCATCTCCAGTCCCCGCCCTATTACGAAAACGTGCGCGCTCTTGTCAGCCGAAGTGTCGCCGAGCAAAATACGGTCTTCCTTCCGTGGGGTAAGAATACGATCGTGATTCCGCTCGTCGGCGCGCAAGATGTATCCCGTGTCGCCGCAGCCCTGTTAGCCAATCCTGGCGTGCCGTCTCAGAGCGCGTACGCTTTGGTTGGCGAAACTCCCACAGTGGGAGAAATGACCGAAGCTCTGGGGAAAGCGATCGGACGGCCAATCCGGTACGTGGCTATCACGGACGAGCAGTGGGCCAATGCGGTGAAGGAGCGGCTGGGTCCTCACGCGCTCGATCATCTTTCACATCTTTGGCAGACCTTCCGGAAGGGTGAAGAACGCTACCAGTCCACCGATGCGATCCGCATGGTCACTGGCAGGAATCCTCAGACGCTCGAGGAGTTCTTCCGCGAAAATGCCGGATTCTTCGCCGCCGGTACTCAGGAGGCCTGAAATGTCATCGGAAACTCTCTTCGGAATTCAGCTCGTCTTGGGTTATGTCGCGTGGCTGCTTTGCTTCAGCGTCTACTTTTGGCCGCGGCTGAAGGCGGCGAACCGATTCGATGCCCAACGTGCAATCGCTACGCTGCATAGCTTTCGATTTTTCGGGCTCGTCTTCATCCTTCCGGGCATCGTAGGCCCTGATCTACCCGCTGGCTTCGCCAGGTTCGCCGCCTATGGTGACTTCGCAACCGGAGTGCTGGCCATTTTGGCCCTCCTTACGGCAAGAATACGTCCGCTGTTTTGGTCTTTCGTCGTCGCCTTCAATCTCGTGGGGGCAACCGACATCATTGTAGATTACTACCACGCCATTCAGGTTGGCCTTCCTGCGATGCCGGGACAACTGGGCGCCACCTATGCGATCCCGATTATCTACGTGCCATTGCTGATGATCACGCACGTCGTCGCATTCTACTTGTTGGTGCGTCCGCGGGACAGCAAATAGTGAACAACCATGCTATAGACACCCAAAAAGTAGAATCCAATAAACGACTTTTCGAGGAGGATGACTATACCGCAACGGGTCGTCGTGGTGCAAAAGGGTGGATTTCGCCTGAACAACGCCACTGGCCAATTTGTTCAAAACGTTACGCTCACGAACGCTGGCTCAACTGCAATTACCGGACCGGCGAGCCTTGTGCTCATGGGATTATCCACGAACGCCGCTCTATTCAACAAGACGGGTACCACCTCGTGCAGTTCTCCAGCGGGAAACCCTTTCATCGACCTGGGCATTCAGACCTCGCTCGCAGCCGGAAAGAGCGTGACGGCGACACTTCATTTACAGACCCGGCCAACACAGGAATCATCTACAACACACGGGTTCTGGCGGGGAGTTCCAATCGATAACGATTGCCATGCGGACCTCCCCACCCGCCCAGCGCATCGGTCGCCAATCCGGTGCCTGGCGGACCGGTATCGCCAGTGCCTCCTGGCACGGGACAATGAGTTAAGTGGACGTTTTTATGCAGGCCACAGTGAATTTTCCGGACTCTCTCTATCAGAAAAGCGAGGCGCTGGCAGCCTCGCGGGGGGCTACGGTGGAACAGTTCATCGTCGAAACCGTAAAAAATGAAATTCAAAGCAACGTCGACAGGTCCAGCATCCCCGGCCGCCGGGAGCGGATTACCGGCAGCTCTACGTCACGCACTTCGGGCGCCTACGGTGATCGCAATGCCTGGCTGCGCGATGAAGCGTGTGTCGTTCTGCGGCAAGGGAAATCCAGACGTTGACATCAGGCAAGTACAAGTAGCCGATTCGCCGGTCCAATCGCAGAACGCGATATGCCTGCCACGCCACGCTTGGCCTCATGACCTCGACGCGAAGATCCCAACGCGGGAGGGACGTGAATTCCTTGTGCTAAGCCCGTGACCAGTCCAAAGCAGTGTAGGGACTTTTGTAGGGACACCCCTTCAAAACCAATAGCACTCCTGCACAAAAGAGCGAGCGCGCACCGGCATCGAAAGTCGCAAGTGCTTTTCGCCGAGTAACTTCGCTCACTCCTGATCATCAGTGCAATCTCCCTCCCCTAATTAGTATCTGCATTAGAACTCTAAACGCGCCTTAAAAGCGATCATCCGCGGCGAGCTATCTCCGCCAAGACCAACGCCAAGGAGTCCCGTTGGCGGCGCGGTGGTGTAGGTCAGCGCTCCGAAACCTGTCTGCGTGGAACGATTCCCCGGAATGCCGGCGTTTACGATCGACGGAAGCGCAAAATTCGGATGATTAAAAATGTTGAAGGCTTGCGCTTCCAAGCGAAGTTTCACGCGTTCGCTCAAGCTAAACCATTTAGTGAGATAGAAATCGCTCCAGGCGAAGTCGGGGCCCCGGAGAGCATTGCGCCCGAGATTGCCGAATTGGCAGTTTCGCGGCATATCGCCGCCGGCACAGGCGCCAGTGCTTGGATCCACGGTCGAAACGAAGGCATCGGGGTTTAGCCATTGGATGGTTCCCGGCTGCGTAACCCCTGGGATGGGACTGTGCTCATAAAGCGGAACGCCAGGCACAACGCTCGCGTATTGAGGACCGCTCCCCTGCACGAGACCGTTGCCGTCCGCTGTGTAGGGCGCGCTGAGCACCGAAAAAGGAAGTCCGCTGTGCCAAAACGCCGTCCCGGAAATCTGCCATCCATTGAGCGCATACCCGAACGTCCGGCTCCCCACCTTGATCGGCAATTGATATGTATATTGCGCCGTGAAGTTGTGCCGCACATCGTAATCGCAAGGCCCATATTGGCGGCGCAGATTTCCGGGCAACGGCGAGAGAATTCCCGCCGAGGAGAACGAGAGGAAGCCGCCGTTTGAGACCGTATCCAGGCAATGGCTCCAGGTGTAATTGGCCTGTACCTGGACGCCCTGAGCCAGCTGCTTGCCCGCCGTTAACTGAAGGCCATTGTAATGGCTGTTCGCCCCCGTGTTGAGCTGCGTGACCGCGCCAAACCGGGGATCGGCGGGTTGTCCATAGGGAAACGGCGCAAAGCAACCTTGGCAGACGGTCTGATAGCCGTTCACTTGTGTCAGGTAGGGCTGATTTACCGCCCGAGTGCCCACATACTGAGCGCGCAGATTCAAGGTCGAGCCGACCTGATGTTCCAGGGCGAAGCTCCATTGCATGAAATACGGGGCGCGGAGTTTGCCGTCGGGAACCGCCGCGATCGCGACCGGCTGCAGACAGGTATTCGGATTAGAGAGCGGCGACGCACAGGAGAGCCGGCCTTGGGCGAAGCCGGAGGTGAAGACTTGGTTCGCGGCGACTGTTGCGTCCACCGCGCTATTCGGCACACCCGGCGCCATGGCCGCTCCTCCTACCGTGCCGAGTAGGCCGCCTAGAAACGTCGTCGAATACGGCGGGTTGGTACCTACCAGATCGACCACGGTTCCCGGAAGAATGTCGCTGAATAAACCGAACCCTGTTCGCAATACCGTCTTCGGCGTGAGTTGCCAGGCGATTGCCGTTCTCGGCTGCAGAAGCGCCACAGGCGTCGAAGCGAAGATGTCTCCGAGACCGGTGCGGATGGCTTGGTTTAAAGGCTGGTTGACGTCGTGAGCGACGGCGCCGAAGGAGCCGTCGAGGCGCGCGACTGCGCTGTGCGGATTCAGCGGATTTGAATTGTAAGTGTCGCGCAGGCCGAAGGTCCAGGTCAGCGTTTTTGTCACTTTCCAGGTGTCCTGCGCATATACGTCCAGGTTCAGGAAATTGTAGGGTTGTGAATTCGCCAGCGGGAAAGTCTTTGAGGCGGTAGAGGCGACGCCATAGATGAATTGCGGCAGCGTTGCATAGGTCACAAGCGGGACGCCGCCCTCGCCGAAATCGTAGTCGTTCAAGCGAAAAATTCTGGTGTTGGTCCCAAACCGAAGCTCGTGCGGCCCCATGGTCCACGCGAGATTGTCGTTGATGAAAAAACGGGAGGCGCGTCGGCCTTGCACCCAGGTGTTATCGAGCCCGCCGAGGGTCGTAAACGGCGCATTCGCCCCGCTGCCTTGCAATACGATAGGGAATGCTTGGAGAGTCTTCCCGAAATCGGAAGGTCCAAACAGACTCTCATACCAGGAGAAGGCGGGGTTGAAGTAATTCACCAGATTCTGCGAGAAGATGTGCGTGTAGCCGGTCGCAAACGAGTAGAGAGGTTGAGGAGAAACGGCATTGAATAGAGGATTAATCGGGTCCGTATAGGCAGCCTGAACGCCTGTGTCCACCTGAAAACGAAACCACGCGGTATTCCTATCGTCGATGTTATAGTCGATGCGCGCCGTTTGCACCTGCTCGTGGTCGTCGCTTGAATGCGACACACTCTGCCGGTTTGCGCAACCGTTTCCGTTGGGAGGATTGCCTTCCACCACGCCTCCATTACTGTCCAAAGGGCAGCCGAGAATGCTCAATGAAGTGCCGGCCGTGTTGCCGTAGAGCGAGAAGAGTTTCTGGTAAAACGGCGCCAATTGCGGAGCAGGCTGATAGACCGACCCGGTCACCGCGTCCGTTCCGCCGCGCGGAAGCTGCTGCAAAACGTAATTTTGGAAGGCGGAGGTTGGAACCGTGGCGGCCGATACGATGGGAAGCGCGATGCGAACCCACTCGCTATCGAAGAAGAAGAATAATTTGTCGCGCAGGATTGGACCGCCCAAACTGCCTCCGAAATGGTTCACCGTCGAGCGCGGCTTGTGATTGCCGGACGTCGCGTTGGTGAAATAATTCGCGGCATTGAACCTCGCTCCATTCCAAAGCTCGTATAGGTTCCCGTGAAATCGATTCGTCCCGGACTTCGTAACGTAGTTGATCTGGGACGCTCCGTACCGGCCCTGATCGACTGAGTAAGACAGCGTGTTGACCGTCACCTCGGCGATCGAATTCAAGCCGAGAACCAGGTTCGTCGAGAGTCCGCTGTTCAGATTCGTCAGCGGATCGTTCGATTCCAGTCCGTCCACAATATAGCCGTTTGAGAGGGCCGGGTAGACCGTTGAACTGTACGTTTCCATATCCGTTCGTGCCGCCCACGAAATCGTTGCCGCTCCCGGCCGTATTGATCAGCGCGCCTGCGGCAAACTGCAACGGGTAAGTCATGTCGCCGCCGGGATTCGGAAGATCTTCGAGCGCGCGCGCATTCAGGGTCGTGGAAGTATTTGGATTGTCAGGATTGATCGGCGCCTCCCGATCCGTCACGGTGACACTCTGGCTCGAGGCCGCAATTTGCAGCGTGAAGTCGGCGGCTTGCTTTTGCCCCAGGCCGGCTATCACCGGCTTCTTCTCTTGCGCTGCAAACCCGTCCGCCTCTACTTTCACCGAATACGGACCTGGCTTGAGCTGTGGAAAGCTGAATCGCCCAGCGCCATCCGTTTGCGCGGATCGCCTTAATCCGTTCTCGACGCTGGTGACGGTAATTTTCGCGCCGGCAATGGCCGCGCCGGCCGGATCGCTTATCGATCCTACAATCGCGGCGGTGGTTTCGCCCTGGCCGCTGGCGGGCGCGCGCGCCACAAGAAGAGTGAAGATAACGAACGCCGTAACCTTAGCCATGCGGAGAGCGGCCCGGTCCGGGTCATATTTAGGCATGCCTAAATCAAATACTAAGGAGACGACCCTCGTTTGTCAATCGGAATCGGCCAACGGACTGTTATTTCGGTCGGCCGGGCGGCGTCGGCGGATTGCGGCGAAGCGCCCCCGCGGCATATCCTGAGATTTAGTGACGGCTGAAAACAAGACCTCTACCAACACGGAATCGGTGGACGATTACGTAAAGGCGATATTGGATCTGACCGGACCCGAAGGGAGCCGGGTTACGAGCAACGCCTTAGCGGAGCGGCTCGGCGTGCGTGCGGCCTCGGTAACCGGGATGCTTCAAAAGCTGGCTGCCCGTAAACCCCCTTTCGTTAACTATGCCAAGCATCGCGGCGTGCTCCTAACACAGGCGGGCAAGCATCGCGCGCTCGAAGTTGTGCGCCATCATAGGCTCCTGGAACGATTTCTTCATGATGTTCTCGACTTTCCTTGGGATGAAGTTCACGCCGAAGCCGAGCGTCTGGAACATTTTATTTCCGAGCGGCTGGAAGACCGGATTGCCGCCAAACTGGGCGATCCAGATACCGACCCGCACGGGCATCCCATTCCAGAACGGAACGGAATAGCCAAGATTCGGGGCGAAGTCCCGCTATTCTCGTGGGCTTGCGGCGTTCCTGCCGTTATCGACAGTGTCTCGGATCGAGATCCCGCGGCTCTGCGTGAGTTGGAGCGGCTGGGATTATTGCCCGGAATATCTGTCCTGGTCGAACCAGGTAACCGCAATGCGTCACTGTTGGTCCGAATAGGCAACGGTATTCAAGCGGTCCGGCTGAACCAGAAACTTGCGAGGGCCATTTCGGTGGTTGCTGCTCCCCACGCTTCGGGCGCTCTTGCAACGACGCGGCAGTCACGATGACTCTTCGTTTGCGATGCCCAGCGCGGAACTGAGGTCCGGCGAATCAATGGACCTACAAATCGGGACCGGTTGAAATCGGCCATCCTCTTCGACCGCGACCGCCCGGAATACAGACCCGAGAAGTAGTTTCCTCGCCAGAGCCGCATTTTAGACATGATCCTGGCGGCCTTTCATGAAGCGGCATTCTCCGTGTCCTTCGATTCCATTGCGGGGCAAGCGATAATTTGATGTGCGTGATGCTCCCCGATAATCTTCCTTCCATAAAACGAGCGGTCCACGACGAGCCCCCTCCGTTTCTCGGCTCCTGGCGGCGCGTGTACATCGCCATTCTTTGTTACGTCGCCGTTCTGATCTCTCTCTTCTACTGGTTCGCGCGGGCGTTTTCCGGATGAGGCCGCTCGATTGGATCGTCATGGCCGCGTGGCTGACCTTCATCGTCAGCTACGGGCTGTATCGCGGCCGCGGCAGCTCCACCGTCAACAAGTACATGCTGGCCGGCCGCACCATGCCGTGGTACGCCATGGGCCTTTCCATCATGGCCACGCAGGCGAGCGCCGTTACATTCATTTCCACCACCGGCCAAAGCTACGTCGATGGCATGCGCTTTGTGCAGTTCTATTTCGGGCTGCCGCTCGCGATGATTATCCTGTCGGCGACGGCGGTGCCGATTTTCCATCGCGCCAACGTCTACACCGCTTACGAATACCTGGAGCAGCGCTTCGATTCCCGCACGCGCGCACTCGTCAGCGGCATCTTCCTGATCGAGCGCGGGCTCGCCGCCGGCGTCTCGCTGTACGCGCCATCGGTGGCGCTGTCAGTCGTGCTGGGCTGGCCGGCCCGGCTTACGACGTTGTTGATGGGGTTGCTGATCGTCGCCTACACCGTCACCGGAGGAATCAAGGCGATCACCTGGGCCGACGTGCAGCAGATGAGCTTGATCCTGTGCTCGCTGGTTCTCGCCCTGGTGATCGCCGTGAATCTGCTGCCCGTCGGCGTCTCATTTGTCGACGCCGTGCGCCTCGCCGGAGCGGTCGGCAAACTGAACGCGGTCAACCTGCATTTCGATCCCAACGACCGCTACAACGTCTGGAGCGGACTGATCGGCGGCATGTTTCTGGCGCTGGCGTATTTCGGCTGCGATCAATCGCAGGTGCAGCGGTATCTGACCGGCAAATCGATCGCGCAGAGCAAGCTCAGCCTGCTGTTCAATGCCATCGCCAAGATCCCGATGCAATTTTTCATCCTTTTCATCGGGGCCATCGTTTTCGTGTTCTTCATTTTCGAGCGGCCGCCGCTGCTGTTCAACCCCGTGGCGCTGCACGACCTCCAGACTTCTAAACAGGCGCGGGCGCGAGATTTGGCCACGCGCTTCGACGGCGCCTTCGAGAAGCGCAAGGCTGCGGCGAGCGGCTATCTGGCCGCCATGCGCGCCAACGACACGGTACACCAGCACGCCAGTCTCGAACAGTACCGCGCGGCGCAGACGGCGCTGCGCGCGGTGCATCACGAGGCCGAACAACTGAGCGGGGAAAACGATACCAACTACATCTTTCTGTCGTTCGTGACGCGCTACCTGCCCCTGGGCGTCGTCGGACTCATCATCGCGGTCATCTTTTCCGCCGCCATGTCGTCAACCTCGGGCGAGATCAACTCTCTGGCATCTGTAACGGTGATCGACATCTACCGCCGCCATATCCGCAAGAACGCCACCGACCGGCATTACCTGACGGCGTCGCGGATCGCGACCGCGTTCTGGGGCATGTACGCCGTCGGCTTCGCGCAGTTCGGCAGCGGCTTCGGAGCGCTCATCGAATTGGTCAACGTGGTCGGCTCCTTGTTTTATGGCGGCCTCCTGGGAGTTTTCATCCTGGCGTTCTTCTTCAAAAAGGTCGGCGCAAGCGCCGCCTTTTACGGCGTGCTGGCGGGCGAAGCCGCGATCTTCGCGATGTTCTTTTTCACTAAAGTGGCCTTCCTGTGGTTCAACGCGATCGGACCGTTCGTCGTGGTCGTAGTCGCGCTCGCAATCACCGCCCTATTCCCGAAAACAACCGGCACGCCGCGGATTAGCGGCGCCGTCAGTTGACTTTGTTGCCGGCGATGTAGACGGCTTCGATGGTTCGGGTGTTGCGGATGTTGTCGAGGGGATTTTTTTCGAGGACGACGAAGTCGGCCCATTTGCCTTTTTCGAGCGTGCCCAAATCCGGGGCGTGGAGGAACTCGGCGCCGCTTTTCGTCGCCGCGGTAATGACCTGCGAAGGGGTCAACCCGGCGTCCACCATCAGTTGCATTTCCCAATGCGCGAAATAGCCGGGGAAGCGGCCGGGCGGGCCGCTATCGGTGCCCATGCCGTAAGGGATGCCGGCGTCGGCGAGGCGCTTCAAGTTCTGCTGCGCCGTCTTGAGAAAGCCCCGGAAGCGCGCGGCGTCCGGATTGTTCGCAAACTTCGCCTGATAGGCGGGATCTTTGAGAGTCGCGATCACTTTCGGCGATACGGAGCGGGTGAAAAAGGGATCGTTCACAAACTCCGGCGTGGAAGCGTAAACGAACATCGATTCTTCGCGCGTCAGCGTGGCGGCGGCCTGCCACACGCCGTGTTGTTTCATGCTGTCGATGAGCGCGGCGTCAACCGGCTTGTCGCGGATGCTGTGCATGAAGGCGTTGACGCCGGCGTTCGACAGTTTCAGCGCGTCGTCGTAATAGAAAAGATGCGCGAAGACTCGCAAGCCGTGCTGATGGCCGTCGTCGATGATGGCCTTTGAAATCTCGAAGGGCATGTGTTTGGCGTGGCCGAGGCTGTCGTCGACCCACATTTTGACGTAGTCGGGCTTCTTCGCCGCCAGCTCGTCCATATCCTTGGCAACTTCTTCGGGCGTGGTGACGGAGAAGGTGACGCCGGGCAGCACGCCGACGCTTCCGGGGTACACGAATCCTTGTCCCGCGGTGTAGACGCGGGTCATGGTGGGGCGTCCGCGGCGCTGCTCATCGCGGATCTGGAAGATCGGATCCTGATCGGTTCCCATGCTGGCAACGGAGGTGACGCCGTAGGAGGCGTAGGTCTTAAGATCCTTCTCGATGTTTTCGCGCGTGAAGAATTTCGGGTTCTGCGTGAGATCGACGACGTTGCCGATATGGCCGTGCAGGTTGATGATGCCGGGCATCACGTATTTGCCCGTCAGGTCGACGGGGGAAGGCGCACCCGGGAGCATGATTATCTTATTTGTGCCGATCGCCACGATGCGGCCGTTTATAACGGCCATCGAAGCGTGAGGGACGGGCGGGCCGCCGTTGCCGTCGATCAGTGTAAAGTTGGTCAGGATTTCGCCGCTGGATGGCAGCGTTGAGAGCAGGAGGAGGGTTATGAGTTTCATGCGGCAAGAGGACGCAGCAGGTTTCGTTCGAGCCATTCGACGACGGGGATGACGAGACCGTCGCCGGCGAGGCGATAGGCTTCGTTGTAATTTGCGGGCAGGCGGTAGCTTTCGGGAAGGCCCATGAGGCGGGCGGCCTCGCGCGCGGTGAGCAGGCGCGAGCGGACGGAGGCGCCTTCGACGAGGATCAGGGTCTGGCGGCTGGAACCTCCGGCAGGCGTCCGGAGGCAGCCGCCGATTTGGTCGAAGCGCACTTCGGCGCGTTGGATCTTGGCGCCTTGCTCGGTGCGAATGCGTTTGTAAACCGTTCCGGCAATCTTTTCGCCGAGCATTTGAGCGCCGCGGACTTTATCGCGATTCGCCGCCGACATCAAGGACAGGAGGCCACCGTTCTCCGCCGCTGGAGCGTCTTCGATCAGAGCAGTCAGCGTGACAGTTGTTTGTGGGGGCGCGGGCAGGTTCCACCAGATCCATTGGCGTTGGAGCGCGGAGGACAAGGCGGCGTGCGCGCGGAGCAATCGGGGCGTGTGCCAAGGACTGGAGGGGGCGCCTGAGATCAGCGCGGCGGGGATACGAGAGTCGCGCGCGGCGGCGACGATGAAGAGCCGCGGCCTGGACTGCGGGACAAAGTGAACGGCGTCGAGGACCATTGCGCCGGCGCGGTAGCCGGATTGGGTGATGCTGGAAAGAATCGAGGCGAAGTCGCGGCCGCCGTTCGAAGTCAGGGCGCCGGTTACGTTCTCGACGACGACGATGGGGACCTGGAGCGCGTCGATCAACGTCCAGAACGCCGTGAAGGTTCCGCTGCGGGGGCCTGCGAGGCCGCGGCGGGCGCCGGCGAGCGAGAGATCCTGACAGGGGAACGAGGCCCAGGCGAGCGTGGGCGCCGGGGGCAGATCGGCGGGCGTTAGTTCCCGAATATCTTTGACGGTCAGTTCGGGCGAGGGGCCGAAATTGAGGCGGTAGGCGGCGGCTTTTTTTTCGCAAATTTCATTGGCGAAGGAGCAGTGCCAAGCGGGGCCGAGACCCAGGCGAGCCATTCCGCCTCCCGCGAAAAATTCGAGGAAAGGATAGCACGGCGCGGCCGCTTCACTCACCGCGATCTCCGAGGAAACGGGCGAGGCGCGCGGGGAGGCGCGCGGGATCTTTGAGCTGGCATTCCCAAACGGTGAGGACCTGCCATCCCAAGCGGCGCAGTTTGGCGCGATTGGCGCGGTCGCGCCGGCGGTTGCGATCGAGCTTGGCGATCCAGTAACCGGTGTTGGAAGTAGGGCGATTGCGGCCGGCGCGGCAGGCGTGTCCGTGCCAGAAGCAGCCGTGAACGAAGATGATTTTGCGGCGGCCGGGAAAGACCAGATCGGGGGCGCCGGGCAGGGCGCGGCAGTGCAGGCGGTAGCGGAATCCGAGGCGATGAACGGCTCCGCGCACGATCATCTCCGGTTTGGTGTCAGAGGAACGGACGTGGCTCATGACTCGGCTGCGTTGTGGGGCCGAAATGGTATCCATGGCGGAGAGCTTCGGGATAATTATATCCGCGGCGGGCAGCGGTTGGCCGCGCTGGATTGCCGCACGGGGCATGTTGTTGGATGTGTGGGGGTTGTCGATATTTTTGGGGGCGCGCGCACGAGTGAACGGAGCGGTGGCGTCAATGGGTTGCGGGGAGCGAGGCTGGAGAAACGACGACATACTCGACAATTATCTCGAGGAAATCAACTGACCCTCGGCGTATCCGAGAATGCCTACCACCGAGACGTCGGGCGTCGGCAGGTTAGCCCACCTTCCACACGAATCGAAGCAGAAAGGGCTTCATCGGACCGTCGGCGACTCAAGCAACCGAATCTGCTTACCGTCACAATCGATTTCCGCCGCAACTCCGATGGGAAGAACGAACTTCGGATCGGTATGTCCAAAATCCATTCGGGTGATTACCGGAAGCGACGTTAGCTTCAGCTCGGCAAGAACACGCAACAAAGCGTCATCATATGCCTCAAAGCTCGCTTCGGCGCCATAGGGCCTGCCGTAAAGTATCCCTTGGACCTCATTCAGCGCTCCCGTTGCGGCCAGTGACCGAAGCATGTAGGTAACCAACGTGGGAGACGGCTGATCCTCGGATGTCTCCAGGAACACGATGCTGTTGCGCCACATCGATGCCTCGGGCCAAACCGGCGTGCCCCGAAGCCAATCGACGACTTCCAGGCACCCGCCGATTAATCTACCGCGATGCCGGCCGCTACCCTGAAGCCAACTCCACCCGGAGCATGGTTGATGCTGCCGCTTCTTCTCATTCCGCTTCTCATCGGCCCAATCCCAGGACGCGATGGTCCATCCCTCGGAGTTGGGTGAAATTAATATGGATGGCGACGGCGCGAAAAGCACTTGGCGTACGGATTCCGCCATGTAGGTTGTCAATCCGCCATTTTCGTCGAAGCCGGCCATCAGGGACGGTCCATAGAACGAGGTCACGCCGGCTTTCAAAAACGCGAAGTGGGTGACGGTTGAGTCGGAGTAGCCGATGAAGACCTTGGGATTCTGGCGAATGACCGAATAGTCCAGGAACGGCAGCATGCGAATGGAATCGTCGCCACCGATGGTAGAGACAATCCCCTGAATCGTGGGGTCCTTCAGGACCTCCATCAGGTCCGCTGCACGAGCCTCGGGATGCGCTGCCAGCCAGTCAATGTCCGCCATTGCATGGCGGCTCTCGACCACTTCGACCCCGAAAGCTTCCTGCAACTGGCGCTTCCCATCCTGATACGCACGCGGGTACACGCTTGGCCAACCGCGGGAAAGCGAAACGGCGGCAATTCGATCGCCTGGACGAAGAGTGCGAGGTTTAATCATCCTCGTGGTCATGGCTCACGGTGACATGGGAAGACTCAACCGATTACGGCAGTCGTCGCAAAAATTGGGGCGGCGAGGTCGGCTTCTCCCCCGATCACGGCCAAAGATCGGGCTCTTTCGCGATCGATGCCCTTGGTGAAAAGACGCCAAGCCGTGTCCTGAGGAATTATCACATTTGTCGTCGGCCCGGCGGTTGAATCGAGAAAAAGGGTCCAAGCCTCTTCGGCCTTGTAAACGAACCAGACTCCACCCGCCTCTCCTGAAATCTCAAACCTCACGGAAGTTCCTGCCGATGCCATGGCATTGCGAAAGGAGTGCGGCAACGCTCGCACGAATGTATCCAGCACTGGCGATAGAAAGTACGGGTCGTAGAGTGGCGGGCGGCCGGTGGCGTCCCGAATCTGTTGCTGGTGGTGCCACCGCTCTGTAAATTCGCGGGCGAGATCAAACCATACAGGCGCCGCCTCGGGACCCGCCCAGCTGACGGCGCCGCCCATCTCCATCGGGTCCAGAGACGCAAAGCACGCCTCCACTTCTGGTCCGGAAAAAGCGAGGAGTTCGCGGAGTAGGCGGGGACTCATCCGGCGCGCCGCCACAACCCATTCGGCATTCAAACGGTTGACCAGTTCAATGAGTTGATCGTAGCCTTGGATTTCCTGATGCGGACGAAAGCCGTCGCGCTTCCCGGAGAGGATCGAAAAATCGCCGCCCAATAAATGTGCCGCTACGTCCTTTACAGACCAGCGTGGCGCGGCGGTAAGGCGTTCCCAGTCGTCCTCGCCAAGGTCGGCCAGTAGCGCGAGCAGATGGGTCCGCAACGGACCAAAGCGATCGACAACGATGATTTTATCGGGTCTCTTCATAAGAGACTTCAATCGCGCTAAGCCGAATAGCGTTTAGGAAGGAGTTGAGCGCACGAGCCTGCTAAGCGACGGCAGCTTCCACCGGCATCGTCTTGCCGACATACTCGACCAGATCGATGATGCGCAGCGAATAGCCCCACTCGTTGTCGTACCAGGAAACGACCTTGACCATGTTGCCATCCAGCACCTTGGTCATTCCGGCGTCCACGATGGAGCTGTTCGGGTTGTGCATCATGTCGGAGGAAACCACGGGATCTTCGGTGTATCCGAGGATGCCCTTCAGCTCGCCTTCAGAAGCTTCGCGGAATGCCTTGTTCACTTCTTCCGTCGTGGTAGGCCTTTTGGTGATAGCGACGAAGTCGACCACCGAGACGTTGGGCGTCGGCACGCGCATGGCGTAGCCGTCCAGCTTGCCCTGCAACTCCGGAATGACAAGACCGATCGCCTTGGCCGCTCCCGTGGTTGTCGGAATCATGTTCAACGCGGCGGCGCGGGCGCGGCGTAGATCCTTATGCGGAAAATCGAGGACATTCTGATCGTTCGTATAACTATGGATCGTCGTCATCGATCCCTTCTGAATGCCGAACTTCTCGTTCAGAACTTTTACGATCGGCGCAAGGCAATTAGTAGTGCAGGAAGCATTGGAGATGATGTTGTCTTTCTCCGGATCGTACTTATCCTCATTCACGCCAAGAACGATGGTGATGTCCTCGCCCTTGGCCGGAGCGGAGATGATGACCTTCTTCACCGTCCCTTTCAGGTGTTTCGAAGCTTGGCTTGCATCGGTGAATTTCCCGGTCGACTCGATCACGACTTCCGCCCCCAGCGAGCTCCAGTCGATTTCCGCGGGGTCCTTGATGGCGAAAATCCTGATACGCTTACCCGCTACGACGATGGCATCCTGCTCCGCCTTCACGTCCTCGTGAAGAGGACCGAGAATCGAGTCGTATTTGAGCAGGTGCGCCAGAGTCTTGGTATCGGTGAGATCGTTGGCCGCGACAAATTCTATGCCGGAGCGGTGCAGACCGGCGCGCACAACATTGCGCCCAATGCGGCCAAAGCCGTTGATTCCTACTTTAATTGCCATATGTTCTCATTTTAACTGATGAACAACTCGCGCCAACTTTTTCCCGACGCGCAGTCCGCGGCCGAGCATTGCGGCGATCGCATCCTGCAACTCCTCAAGCAAAAGCCCGCCACCAGGCCCACTGCGACCCTGGCTATCTCCGGAGGCAGCTCGCCGAAGCCGATGTTCGAGCGCATGGCCGCGGCGCACTTCGATTGGAACAGCGTACATATCTTCTGGGTCGACGAGCGCGGCGTCCCTCCCGAAGATCCCCAGAGCAACTACCGGCTCGCTCGCGAGGCATTGCTCGGCCGCATCTCGATCCCGGAGGCGAATATTCATCGCATCCAGGCCGAGCTGCCCGCCGAAGAGGCCGCCCGGCGCTATGCCGAGGATCTCCGTCAATTCTTTTCGTTATCTCCCGGCGAGATGCCGCGATTTGACGTCGTCCATCGCGGCATCGGCCCGGACGGGCACACCGCCAGCCTCTTTCCAGGCTCGCCGCTCATCGACGATCGCAAAAACCTCGTGGCCGCCGTCTGGGTGGAAAAATTTCAGCAATGGCGCATCACGCTGCTCCCGAGCCCGTTGCTTGCCGCGCGCGAGACCGTCATGCTCGTCGCCGGGGCCGACAAGGCCGCCGCCGTCCAGCAGATATTCGAGGGTCGCGCGGATGCCATGCTGTATCCGGCGCAGTTATTCGCGCGCGAAGGCGGGCCCACGACCTGGTTCTTCGATACCGCTGCCGCGGCCCTGATCCGCGAATGACGTCACGCCAGCGCCGTGAGGCGATCGCCGAGGTAGTCGAGCATCCGCGCCGCGCCATCGACGCCATCAAGCGGCAGGCGCAGCACGCCTGCGGGCGTGAACTGCGCCCCATTGGTCCCCGCGATTAACTCCATCAACCGGTTGGGATCGATGCGCGATTCCTTGTGGAACTTGATGTTCAGCGCTCCCTGGCGGCGATCGATCGCTTCGATCCCGAGCCGTTGCGCGCGGCTCTTCAGAAGCGAAAATTTGAGCAGGGTCGTCACGGCCTCGGGCGGCGGTCCGTAGCGGTCGGCAAGCTCGGAGAGAATGCGCTCGGCATCCTCGGCGGTGTTCACGTCCGCGATCTTCTTGTAAGTGCGCAGCCGTTGGTGTTCGTCGGCGATGTACTCCGAAGGGATGCGGATGTCGAGGCCCAGATTCAGCGTGGAATGGATCTCCAGCGGAACCTCTTCGCCCTTCAGCTCGTGCACGGTCTCCTCCAGCAGCCGGACGTACATATCGAAGCCGACCGCTTCGATGTGGCCGTGCTGCTGGCCGCCCAGAATATTCCCGGCGCCGCGCAGCTCCAGATCGAGAGCGGCGATCTTGAACCCCGCCCCAAGGTCGCTGAACTCCTTAAGCGCGGCCAGCCGTTTGCGCGCGATCTCGCTCAGCTCCGTGCCCGCGGGAACCAGCAGATAGGCATAGGCGCGGCGGTTGGAGCGCCCCACGCGGCCGCGCAATTGGTACAACTCCGACAGCCCGTAGCGCTCCGCGTTCTCGATGATCATCGTGTTTGCAAGCGGAATATCGAGGCCGTTCTCGACGATGGTCGTGCAGACGAAGACGTCGTATTCGTGGCGCATGAACCCGAGCAGTACCCGCTCCAGCTCGGCATCGCCCATCTGCCCGTGGCCGACGCCGATACGGCACTGCGGCAGCAGCTCCTTAATCGTCGCCGCGCGCTGGAATATGGTGTCCACGCGATTGTGGACGAAATAGACCTGACCTCCGCGGCTCAATTCCTGGTCGATGGCCGTCCGGATCAGGTCCTGATCGAAATGCGCGACAACGGTGTGGATGGCGAGCCGGTCCTTGGGCGGCGTTTCGATGACCGACATGTCGCGAATCCCCAGCAATGACATGTGCAGCGTGCGCGGAATCGGCGTGGCGCTCATCGTGAGCACGTCGACGTTGTGCTTGATCTGCTTCAACCGCTCCTTGTGCCGCACGCCGAAGCGCTGCTCTTCATCCACGATCAGCAGTCCCAAGATCGCGAAACTCGACGTCCTTCGACAGAATGCGATGGGTGCCGATGATGACGTCGATTTTTCCGTCCGCTGTTTCTTCGAGAACCTGCTTGATCTCCTTGGCGCTCCGGAAGCGGCTGAGCATTTCGATGCGTACCGGGAAAGCGGCGAATCGCCTTTTGAAACTTTCGAAATGCTGGAACGCCAGCACCGTGGTCGGCGCAAGCACCGCAACCTGCTTTCCATCGCCAAGCGCCTTGAAGGCCGCGCGCATCGCGACTTCGGTCTTGCCGAATCCGACGTCGCCGCACAACAGCCGGTCCATGGGCTGCGCGCTCTCCATGTCTTTCTTGATCTGCCGCGCGGCCGCAAGCTGGTCCTTGGTTTCGGTGAATTCAAAAGCGTCCTCGAACTCGCGCTGCCAGTTGCTGTCCGCCGAAAATCCGAAACCCTCGGTCATGCGCCGTTGCGCGTAGAGCTTCAGCAGCTCGTCGGCCATGTCGCGCATTTTCGCCTTCACGCGCGACTTGGTGCGCTCCCAGGTAACGCCGCCGAGGCGATCGAGCGGAGGCGCCGCGCCTTCGCCCGCGCCCCGGAATTTCTGCACCAGGTCCATCCGCGTCAGCGGCACGTACAGCTTCGATTCGGCGGCGTATTCGAGCAGCATGAAATCGCCATGTTGCTCTCCCTGGGTCAATTCGCGCGTACCCAGGAATTTTCCGATCCCGTGCGTCGCGTGTACCACGAAATCGCCCGGCTTCAGATCCGCGATGTCCGCCTGAAAGGCCGCAAGCTGCGAACGCGAGGGCCCCGGCCGCGCCACGACATCGGGCGTTTCAAACAGATCTTCGCTTCCGAAGATCGCGACGCGCGAATCGGACAATACGGCGCCGCGCCGGATGTTGCCTTTGACCAGAAATGTGCTGGCGGCCGCGCCGGCCATGTAGGAGCGTTCCGCCAGATACGGCTGCGTACCGCCGGACAGCTCGATCCCGAGCTGAAAAGGCACTGAATATTCCTGAAAAATGTCGGCCATGCGCTCGATTTCGCCGTTCGAGCGCGCGAAAAAGACCACCCGATTCCCTTGCTCGACAAGATGACGCGCCTCCGCCACCGCGACCTGCATGTTGCCGTGAAAGGTCATGGAAGGCCGCGTGGCGATGTGGCCGCGCGCGTCATTGCAATCGCAAAAGACCGAAGGCCCGGCGCCCAGGTCCAGCTCGCGCAGCTCCACTTCAGCCTTGTCCTCGACATGCGCGCGAAGCTCGTTCCATTGGAAAAAGTTCCTTTCCGGCTGGACATGGCGAGGGCCGCTCCGCGTCTTCGAGCCGCTTCCAAAGCCGTTCCGCCGCGGACGAGATCTGCTCCGGCTCGTCAAGCACGACGACGGGCTTCTCAACCAGAGTAAAGAGCGAATGCGCGCGCGGACGCACGAGGGGAACACAAAACTCCCATCCCGCGAACGGATCTCCGGGACTGGGTACCTCCATTTGTTCCGCAAGCGAATGGAACAAGGCGCGCGATCTCGGATACTCGACCAGCGGGAGCACCGTTACCTCGTTTACCTTCATGATCGAGCGCTGCGTATCGACGTCGAACCGGCGGATGGACTCGATCAGGTCGCCAAACAGCTCGATACGAACCGGCTTGGCGCTCTCCGCGGGAAAGAGATCGAGAATGCCGCCGCGGAGCGAATATTCCCCGATCATCTCCACGGGCTCGCGCTTCTCATAACCGATGCTGTCGAGGTGCGAGATTAGGTCCTCCAGCGGAAGTTCGTCGTTGACCCGCAGCGTAAGCGCAAGCTGACGATAAAAATCCGGGGATTCGGTACGCAGCAGCGCCGACGCGACCGGCGTTACGGTAATGGGCACGCGCCGGCTGGAGAGCCGCCACAGACCGATGGCGCGCTGCGCGGAAATCTCGCCGTGAGGAGAGAGTCGCTGCGCTGGAAGCACGTCGAGCGCCGGAACAAGCAGCGGCCGCGGCGCATCGGGAGCGATCAGCAGGTCCCAAAACGTTTCGATCGATTCGCTCAGCGCTTCCGCCCGATTGTTGCCATCCACCACGATCAGGAGCGGCCGTTCCGTGGCCTGCCATAGCAGCACCGCGTAGAGCGCCTTCGCCGTCCCGGTCAGCCCGGAAAGGGAAACACGGGCGTGCGGCTCGCGAATGAGGCGGCCCACGGCGTCCTGAAACGCGGCGTTACGCGCAAGACTCTGGAACAGGTCTCGGATTGCGGGATGCGTCACCCTGGGGATCCTGAAGGAGGAGAGCTTCTTTTCTCATTTTAGCGTCCAATCGAAGAATGGCGGAAGCATTCGATGTATTGATCCTCGGCGCGGGTGTCGCGGGTCTTGCGGCGGCCGGTGAACTGGCCCGCGCGGGCCTGAACATCGCCGTCTTGGAAGCTCGCGATCGCATCGGGGGGCGCATCTACACGCGCCACGATGCGTTGTGCCCCGTCCCGATCGAACTGGGCGCGGAGTTCGTGCACGGCGCCCAGGAAGAGATTTTCCGGATCGTCCGGGCGGCGCGTCTGCTGGCGGTCGAAGTGACGGGCGGCCACCTGTGCTATCGCGATGGCGGCCTGACCGACTGCGGCGATTGGTTCGGGAGCGTCGAAGCGCTGCTCGATAAAATGAGCGAGGCCAAGGACCGCGAAGACGAATCGTTCGAGCAATTTCTTCACGGAGTGGAAGCCGATGAGGAGACCAAGCTGCGCGCCATCGGATTCGTCGAGGGTTTCAACGCGGCGCGCCAGGACCGCATCGGCGTACACGCCCTGGCGCGGCAGCAGGCGGCCGAAGAAGCGAGCGGCGATCGCATGTTCCGCCTCGCCGGCGGCTACGACGCCATCCCGGACGAGCTTTACGGCGCGATTCCGCGCGACCGTTTGCGCCTCCATCTGAATACGCCGGTGGACCGCATCGAGTGGCGTCCCGGCGAGGCGCGCTGCGGCCGATTCCATGCCAAGCGCGCCATCGTGACCCTCCCATTGGGCGTCTTGAAAAGCGGCCGCGTCGTAATCGACCCCGAGCCGCCCGCGTTGCGCGCCGGTCTGGACGGACTGGAGATGGGCAACGCCGCGCGCATCGTGCTGCGCTTCCGCGAACGATTTTGGAACAAGCGCGAAGACCTCGCGTCCATGAGTTTCCTGCACGGCGAGCGCGACGCCGCATTCCCGATATTCTGGTCCTCGGCCCCGCTGGAAGCGCCCATTCTCACCGCGTGGGCGGGCGGCCCGCTAGCGGAACAATATTCGGAATCCGCCGCAATCGACTCGCTCGCGAAGCCGTTGGGCATGCCTCGCGCCGAACTGGAAGACCAACTCGAGGCGATCTATCACCACGATTGGGCGGCCGATCCGTATGCCTGCGGCGCCTACAGTTACGTCCGTTCGGGAGGGCTTAATAAGGCCGATAAAATTTCCGAGCCGCTCGAGAATACGCTGTACTTCGCCGGCGAACACACGGATACAACCGGTAACTGGGGCACTGTACACGGCGCAATCGCCAGCGGCCGGCGCGCCGCGCTGCAAATATTAGAATCTTACTCCGGCACGCGCACGGGCTCTTGATGGCCCTGATGACAGGTGTAGCAGCGCACTTGCTCGCGGCCCTTGAAATTTTCCGCGTTGATGTTGTGCGTCATGCCGATCATCATTCGAGCCGTGGCTTTGGTGCGCTTTTCGTCCGACGCGAAATCCTCCGTGTGGCAGAACTGGCAATTCACGCCCAGGGAGAACGTGAAGAAGCGCATGTCGTCCAAAAATTGCGAGGCCGGCAGATCCTTCATGACGGTTTTGACATTCTTGAACTTTTCACTCGCGGTCTGCTCGGGTTTGCGCAACTCCGCGGCCGCCGAATCCGGCTGCTTATCGAAAACGAGCGTGGAGGCCATCTCCCGGCCGTTCATCGAGCGCGTCGACTCAGCAGTCAACGTGTTTCCGTCGGACGATAGCGTGTACTTTTCGTGAATGTCGGCCGGGTGCGCGCCCCCGACGTGTTCCTCCACGACCAGGGTATTACCTTCCCAGGACGCCTTCGTCCGCATCGGGACGCCGCGAACGCTGTTAATGCCGGGGCGCTGAGTGTTAAACGTGAATGAAGAACGCTCTTCGCCGTGCATCCCCGTTGTGCCGATCGTTCCGGTAATGCGCGACTCCTTCTGCTCGATGATCATGAGATAGTTCGAGGGTTGTTGCCCTTGAACCTTACTTTTTTCCGGGTTCGCCTTCCATACGCCGCTGAGATCCGGCGTCTGGGCCGACAGAATACAAACGCTGAACGCAAGGGCACTGACACGCAGTTTCATATATGAGATGTAGTGTACAACGAACGCCGGGGCGTCAGTGAGCGGCCGCGCTAAGCAGAATGGTCCGTGAATCGATGCGGCGCTGTCCGTCGCACGAGCGCGTCCGGCGAGTTATCGCTGACGGCTATGGCGCCCGCGCGGTTATTGCGCACCGGTCAAATGGACGTTCGCGCGCTGGCTCGTGCCGGCGTCTCCGCATGACGAAGCATGCCGCCGGCGCAATACGGGTTCCCTAATGTATCCAGATTGTTAGATTCGTATCCCGCACTTCAACGGAATCGACGGAGAGCGAAATGGGAACCGCGCCGGTCACGTTCGCCGCCATCCTTATATCCACCTGCCAAACGCCTGAAATCGATTCCGGCGCCGCAATCGCGGAGACAACCATCCCAGTCAGGGCGTTGCCGACTGTGATCGGCAGGTTCAGTGGAGAACCCGGCGCTGCATTGATGGCGCCGGTAACGGGAGCAGGCGTCGTCAGTCCCACGCCGTCGAGGAAAATTCTCACAACAGATCCGGGCCTGCCGGATTGACGCAGGTGTTGCGCGAACCATCGCTGTTGAATGCCACCGGCAGTGGTCCGCCTCGATAGAGATAGTTCGAGCGGCAAGCCGCGCTGCCGGGCGAAACCAACTGAGCCGTATCGAGGAATGCCGCGGGATTCCTTGCCACCACGGCCAGCGTTCGAGAATCGGAGATGTCCGCTTCAGATGAGTTTACGTGCAGGGTTATCAGCGGGTCGTTGGCAATCTCATAGGGTGCCTGAACGTTGATCTGCCGCGGCGAGACGTACAGCAACGGGCCGGCAAGTCCATTGAAGCCCACTGCGACGCCGCCCAACGAGACCCCAAACGATCCAGACGGCGGGATATCCGTCTCGTTAACAAAATGTGCGCCGAAAACCGAGAGCAGCTCGCCCGGCGCGATGGCGTTCACGGGCCGCAGATCGGCCGCATCCACAATGCAGGCTATCGGCGATTGCGGCGCCGCCGGATCGAAACCGATAAGGTCGGCGCCAGTCCACGCCAGCAGCATGCCCGCCGCCGCATTATACGCCAGGACGTCGCCAGGAATCACACGTGCGGCGGCGACCGTCAATCCGTCGGGACCGAGGCGCGTCTCGAAGGTATCGGGCAAGTTCAAGCACGGTGAAGGAACTCCCTCCAGGCCGGGAAGATCGGAAGATCCCGCCTGGCCCGATACGTAGATCCCGCCGTCGGTGAACGCTGCAAATCCGATCGTGTCGGCCTGTGTTCCGCTGAAGAATGTCGAATAGATCAGGCCCGTGCCCGCCGCGTTTAATTTCGTGACATATCCGCTTGCGGGCGGCGGGAATACGCAGCCGAACAGGCACGCTTGCGGCGGGGGTGGGGCATTGGCGATGTAAAACGGTTCGAACGCGTCGGGAGTCGTGGGGTAGTCCGGTGAATTGGTCGTGCCCGCCAGCCAGACGTTTTCTTGCGCGTCCACGCCGATGGCGGCCTGCGCTGCGCCCCACGATCCCGTCACGTACGTCGAATATTCAATCTGCGTAAGACTCCCGTTTAGTTTCGTCACGTATTGGTAGGCGCAGTCCAATTCCAATTGGCCCGTACCCGGGCATGCCTGGAGTTCATGGGAGGTTTGGAAAGCTCCCTGGCTGACCGGAATGGTAATGCTGCCATACTGTGAACCCGCAACGTAGATGCTGCCCTGGCCGTCCTGTGCGATCCGGCCCCCGACGCCGCGTATGGCCGCGAGAAGCTTTCCTCCCGTCGAGTCGAGCTTTACCACGAAGTAAGTATTTTCATCCGCGCCGGCAAACGGCGCTCCCGGCGCGCTTGGGAAATCTCCTCCGACGGTCTGGCCCGAGACAACGGCGTCACCGGCCGCGTCCACCACGAGCCCGCCCGGACCAGGTTGAACGTACGAGCTATCGCCGCCGACTAACGTTGCGTAGACCACCTTTCCTCCCGCGTCTACCTTGGCCACAAAACCTTGCAGTGAACCCGCGGGCATTGTAGTTTGCAATGCTCCGGCAGTAACGGGAAAATCCGGCGATTCGGTCGGGCCAGCGATGTATGCCGCGCCCGCGGCATCCACGTCCAGTGCCGTCGCCATGTCATAGTGGCTTCCGCCGAGCTTGGTGGAATAAAGAATCCTCGATCCGTCGGGGCTCAGCTTGGCCACGAAGGCATCGTAGGAGTCGGACGTGCCCACCGTCCCTTGAAACCCCGCGACATAGATATTTCCCGCGGCATCCACCTTGATGGCGTTGATGCCGGTATTCGGGAAATGCGCCAACGTTGTCGAGGGTTCTGCCGCGACGCCGCGGACCGCGAGCGGAAAAACTGCGATCAGTAGACCCAGAGCCCGGCGGCGCCTCGAAAACCTGAAGAACACCACGCTCAACTGCACAATCCACCTCCGCCCGCCGCGGCATTGGGCCGCCTTAATCGAGCACGCCATGCAACTGGTCGGCGAAGACCACTCCACGACGCCGCCGACCTGCCGCCGATCGCCGATGCATGCTGCGCCGCAACTGGCCCGAACGGCGCATCCGGAAATTCCTGGGCGAAAATCTATCGCGCGTGTTCACTCAGGTCACGCATCCGTCCAAACGAACCGCGCCCGCTCCCGATCCTTCCTCACGCGATCGATCGGAAACACCTGGCCATGCATAACGAGCCACACGCCCGCGCCAAGAATCTTCGCCGCCAGCAAGCTCTCCGTCAGATTCTGCAATCCGTCGCTGCCTTCGAACCCCAGCGGCGTCATCGCGCCTGTCAGCACCACCGGCACTGTCAATCCGCGCAGCTCGCGTTTCAGCAGCAGCCCCGTCTCGACCATCGTGTCCGTCCCGTGCGTGATCGCCACCGGCGCGGGATCGGAAAGCTTCGAGCGCACCGTCTCCAGCACCCGCTCGCGGTCCTCGTCCGTCATTTCCAGGCTGTCTTTGTTCATCAAATGCGTCACCTCGATCTGCGTATCCGGCAAACGCAATAGACGGAAATAGCGGTCGATCTTACTGTCCAGGTTTTCTACCGTCCCGGTCTGCTCCGAATAAA
The DNA here is from genome assembly GCA_963795935.1 of Bryobacterales bacterium. GTDB lineage: Bacteria > Acidobacteriota > Terriglobia > Bryobacterales > Bryobacteraceae > JAICMB01. The sequence continues at coordinate 166,657 of CAWCJO010000004.1, forward strand.
CCTTCTCGATCGTGCCGCCCGTCGCAATGAGATAAATCTTCGTCACCGGCGCGCCGGACTCGCTTCCAGCTTTTTCATCACGGCCGCCAACACGTTCCCCACAACCTGAAAACTGTGCGAGCTCAGCTTATCCATGGTGTCCTTCGGCGAGTGCCAATACGAATTTTCCGGTCCATAATCGAAGTCGATCAAATCCACCGCGTTCACGCCCGCGCGCACGAAGGGCAGGTGATCGTCCTCAATCGGCGCGGGCTCCGTCAGAAAATATTTTCCGAAGCCGAGCGACCGGGCCGTCTCCCATATCAGGTCCGTCAGCGATTGCGACGAGTTCGCCTCCCGCACGATGCCGAGGTCCTTATCGCCGATCATATCGACATTGATCAACGCCTCGATGTGCGAAAGCGTGCCGTCGCGCGCCCATTTTTCCTCCAGATGCCGGCTCCCGTAGACGCTGTCCCGCTCCGACCATTCGTGAAATGCCTCCTCGCCGTCGAACCATATCAGGTAAATATCGTCGGGATGCCTCTGCTTCGCAACCACTCGCAACATCTCAAGCAGAAATCCCGTTGACGACCCTCCGTCGTTCGCGCCCCAGAACCCCGGCATCCGCTTGGTATCGTAATGGCCCGAAAAAACGATGGCGCGCCCCGTCGAGCCACGAAAACGGGCGATAATGTTTTTCATCGTCTGCGGCCCGGCCACCGTGTCCACCGTGAACGCGTCTTCGAGAAGCTCCGCTTTCTGCAGCTTGATCTGCGCCTCGATATACGCCTCCGCCGCCGCGTGCGCCTTCGATCCCACCGGCCGCGGTCCCAGCGCCGTCACCGCCTTGGTGAAGTCATAAGCAGCCGGGCCGCTGAATGCCGGCGCGGTCCCCGCCAACAAGAGCGGCGGCGCGGCGCAGAGAGCGAAAATCAGGACCGCTTGCGAGCGATGCATATATATCCCAGTGTAAAGTTCCGCTCGCGGTCGAGCGCATCCAGCCACGGCAGCGCCAACGCCGCCGGCGCCACCAATAGCGCCGCCAGGGGAAACAGCGGCCCCGGAAAAAACTGCAAGCCGTTCAGCAACCGCCGCGACAGCAGACGAAAATATCCGCCTACCGCAACCACGCTCCACTCCGCGAACCCCGCCGCTCCCAGCAGATGCTCCATGCCATGCCGCGTGTAACGGAAAAAATCGTGCGGCGATTGGTGTACTTCCCATTCATGGGGAACAATCACCAGCGCGCGGCCGCCGGGCGCGAGTGTGCGCTCCATTTCCCGCAGCGCCGCCAGCGGATCGCGCACATGCTCCAGCGTCACGATATTGATGCAAGCGCCGAAGCAACCATCGGAGAAGGGAAGCGCCGCCAGATCCGCGATCGCGTCCAGCTTGCCGTAATCCCACGCCGCATCGCCCACCGCCAGATCGACGCCGATATAACGCTGCCGCCCGAAATGCCGCGCGTGCCGCATCTCGCCCGCGCCGGCGTCCAGCACCCGCGCCCCGTCCGGCAATTCCCGCGCGAACGCCGCCAGCGCATCCTCGATCGCAGCCTCGAAATGCAGAATGTGCCGCCGCAGAACACGCGGCAGGAACCGCTCAATGGCGCGATACTTCAAACCTTCTTGCGCGCCTCGATCATAATCGTCGATCCCGCGCCGCAAGCCGCTTCGACCATGGTGAACGGAAGCGCCGCAAGCGCCAACCCAAAATAAACCCCATCCTTGACGAGCCGCATGAACGGACCCTTCCCGTACGCCCCGCACCCGCCGCGCCATCGGGTCGAGCGACGGCGCGATGCTCGACGCCATTCCCGCCGGGTTGTCGCGCAGCGAGAAATGCTTTCTCCGCAGCACTTCGAATCCGCAGAAATCGAGCAGGTTCTCAATGTCGCGCTGCCGGTAATTGAACAGGTGCCGCGGAGCGTCAATGCCGTTCCAGCGCGCTCCGAAGAGCCGGAACTGCCAGCAGGATGCATTCGGAACCTGCACCACCAGTCGTCCCTCCGGACGCAGCAGCTCGCGCGCGTCAGCGAGGCTCCTGGCCGGGTCCGGCAGATGCTCCAGCAAGTGAAACATCGTGATGACGCTGCAGCTCGCCGCCGCCAACGGCGCGCTATTCAAATCCGCGCACGCCCCCGGCACGCCGTTTTGCTTCCAGGCCAGCGTCAGCGCCTGCCGCGAGAAATCGAGCCCCACGACTTTCCCGCGCCCCAGCAGGCGAAGCAAAAGGCCGTTCCCGCATCCCACATCGAGCACGCGGCCATCGTCGCCGCCGCCGGAATTCTCCAGCGCCTCGCGAACAAATGAAACATGATCGCGCAGCACAAGGCGGCGATACGCTTCCTCCAAACGTCCGGCCGCGCCCTCCGGCGTGAACCAATAATTGTCGGGATAATATGAAGCCAATTCCGCGCCGCGACGGCCGCGGCTCCAACCGTATCAGACCGCAATCCTCGCACGCGACGATTTGAAACACCTTGCGCGTCGTCCGATACAGCCGGTCGCCGGCGCTGAACAGCGCTCGCGGCGCGCACGCCGCCGCACGCCGGGCACTCCGGATTTACAACGCCTGCCTGCTCAGTTCCCGCAGCGGAATGCGATACCTCAGCAGCAGTCTGCGCACCTCGCGCGGCGAGAGCTTGCGCCGCGACTCGAACGCCCGCCGTTTGCGCAGCATCCGGGGCAGCAGCTTCAGCGCCCCCAGATCGCCGCGCAGCAGCGCCATTGCGATCGTTATTTTCCCTGCGATGCCCGGAAAACGGCTGGCTTCGCCTTCGCCCCGCATCCCCCACCACGCCCCGGCGAGAATTCTTGCCGCGTAATACGCGCCGTTTAGCCACAGCAGACTCCACGGAAACAGCTTCGCCGCCAACAAAACGCGGTTTCGCTCGATAAGCTCCAGCCGCCGCGCCGACCGCACCCCCAGCGTCGAGCCGCGATGATGCCGCACCACCGCCCCCGGTACATACAGGCACTTCCAACCCGCGATTCTCGCCCGCAATCCCAACTCCGCATCGTCGCCATACGCAAAGAAGTCCTCGTCGAAGCCTCCGATTTCATCCAGCATCTCGCGGCGGTACATGGCCGCGCAGCCGTCCGGCCACAGCGCCTCTTCCGCGCGGTCGTACTGCCCATGATCGATCTCGCCCGTTCCCCGCCCGCGATTCTGGCCGTCCAGATAGATCAGGTGCGCGGCCTTGTCGATGCGCCCGGGGTCCTCGTGAACCAGGATCTTCGATGCCGCCATCCCGGCATCCGGCCGCTCTTGGAATGCTGTCCTGAGGGCCTCCAGCCAGCCCCGTTCCGCTTCCGCGTCGTTATTCAACAGCGCGACAAATTCGCTGTCCGAAGCCGTGAAGCCCTGATTGTTCGCCGCGCAAAAACCCGCATTGATCGAATTACGAATCAATTGTACCCGGAACGCCTTCTCGCCCGAAAACTCCTCCAGCACCATTTCAGGCGAGCCGTCGTCCGACCCATTGTCGATCACGACGACGTCGAACGGCCGCTCCGTCCGCTGCTCCGCCAACGACCGCAAGCAAGCGCGCAGCAGCTCGCGGCGGTTCCAGTTCACCACGACAACCGCAACGCTTCCATCCCGCCTTCTCAACCCCACATTATAAGGGGCAGCCTCAGTGCAACGCTTCTACAAATTTTCTGGTCACGGCGTCATCTGTCTCGCTCGGAAACGCATGTTCCGGCGGCAGATCGCGGCCACAAAACCTGCAAACAAGCGCCTCGATCTTGATAAGCTCAGCGCAAAACGGACACTTTCGAGCATTACCCGAGTGGATCTGCTCGCATTCAATCCGCCGCGCATCCGGCTTGATGAGCAACGAGTGAGGTAAGGGGATAATAAACAGCGCCGCTCCGTACACCCACCACGCAATGACATTCCGGCCCTTCGATTCCGCTAATGAAGGCCCGAATCGCGCCAATAAAAATCGCGACCAGGAGGAAGGCCATTCAACACCTCGGCCGTCAATAAAGCTCGGCCCGATCGGCGGATCGAAACCCTCCGGGAGCCGTAAACGCGGGTCTATCCGCGCCCCGGAGACGGCGGCGCTCGCAAACTCCCGTCCGCGCGAACTGGTGTATCATACCACTAGCTGCCCGCGTATGGACTCCATTGGCGACATGCTCCGCCGGGCGCGCACCGCACGCGGCCTGACGCTGGACGACGTCGCCGCCCGCACTCGCATCAGCCGCAAACATCTGGAAGCCATCGAACGAGGCGACCGCGCGGCCGTGCCCGGCGGTTTTTTCTATAAGAGCTTCGTGCGCCAATACGCCACCGCGCTCGGCAACGGCGATTCCTCCCTCGCCGACGACGTCGAGGACATCCTCGCATCCGAGCAAATCCCCAGCCCCGGCGGCCACGACGTCCAGCCGCTCAACCTCACGGCGCCCCGTCCGCTGAACGAGCGCTCGTCCCCGTCAAGCTTCTCCACTTCCGCCTACGCGGGCCTGCTGATACTCGCCGTCGCCGGCGCCACCGGACTGTACATGTTGTGGCGCCGCGCGGAGCAGCCCCCTTCCCCGCCTCAAACCGCCGCCGCGCCAATCGCAAAGCCGGCGCTGCCCGTGCAATCCTCTCAACCCCCTCCCGCTCCCGTGGCGGAGCGCGCCCCGGCGGCCGCTCCCGCGAAACCCGTGAGCCCCGCGGACAAAATCGCCATCGAGATCGCCGCCACCGACCCAACCTGGATTTCCGTCACCGCCGACGGCAAGAACCTCTTCGCCGATACCCTTGCCCCAGGCCAGACGAAAACCTTCGATGCCCGCGACAACGCCCGCCTCAGAATCGGAAATGCCGGCGGCATCGACGTGAAGTTCAATGGCAAACCCGTCGGCCCCCTCGGTCCCAAGGGTCAAATAAGGACGCTCGTTTTCACGCCCGCCAACTTCCGCCTGGTTGTGCCCAACCCCGACGACGAGCAGGACTAGCTTTTCAGCGCAATCCCCGCCGCCGCGGCCTCGCGCGCCTCGGCCCGCTTGCGCCGCCGCTCCGCCCGCAGCATGTCGCGCCGCCGCCGTTCCTTGATGCGCACGTCCACCGTGCGCCAGAACTTACGGAAATAATCCACCGCCGACGCCAGCCCGAACGCCACCACGCCCCACATCAGCAGCATGGCCGTCCCCGTCAGTTGCGGATAGCGAATCGTCAGCAGCACCGCCGAAATCGCGATCACCTGGAAGATCATTTTCGTCTTCCCGAGCTCGCTCGCCCGGATCAGGTATCCTTCGGCCGCCGCGATGCTGCGCAGCCCCGATACCGCAAACTCCCGCCCCACGATTAAAATGACCATCCAGCCCGGCACCAGTTTGATCTGCACCAGCGAGATGAGCGCCGCGGAGATCAGCAGCTTGTCCGCGATCGGATCCAGCAGCGTACCCGACCGTCGTCACTTGCCCCCATTTGCGCGCCAGATAGCCGTCCAGCAAATCGGTCCCGGCGCACGCCAGAAAAATGATGAGCGCCACGAATTCGTTGGTGATCACCACGTCGCCGTACAGCCGCACCGTCATGTTCTGCTGCACCAGCGCCGCCACCAGCAGCGGCACGAAGAAAATGCGCAGCAAAGTCAGTGCGTTCGGGACGTTCATCGGAGGCGTAACGCTAACGCCAGAATATCATTCGATGGCGTACTCCGCGAGACGCCGCCGCACCGATTCCGGCGCCTCCGCCTCGATCTCGCACTGATCGCCGTCATAGCGGCTCGACAGCACCTTGGCGCGCTCGTGCAGCAGGTGCAGCACTCCGCCCTCGCCCGCCGGCACGCGAAAGCGCGCGCGCGTCACTGGGTCCAGCGCCAGCTGCCCGTCCATTTCGGCCAACAGCTCGTCCACGCCCGCCCCTGTCCGCCCCGATACCGCCACCGCGCTCGTCATCGCCGGCGTGCGCAGCGCGCCCACATCCATCTCCGGCAGCAAGTCGACTTTATTAAGCACGAAAATCTGCCGCGTCTCGCCCGCCCCGATGTCGTGCAGCACGCCCGTGACGTGCGCCGTCTGCTGCGCCGCATGCGGAGCGGACGCGTCCACCACGTGCAGCAGCAGCGAAGCCTCCACCACTTCCTCCAGCGTCGCCCGGAAAGCCTTCACCAGCGTCGTCGGCAGATTGCGGATAAACCCCACCGTGTCGCTCAGCAGCACAGTCCGCCGCGAAGGAAGCTGGATATGGCGCACCGTGGGGTCGAGCGTCGCGAACATCTTGGCGTCCGCCAACACCTCCGCCCCCGTCAGCCTATTGAACAGCGTCGATTTGCCCGCGTTCGTATACCCCACCAGCGCGATGGTCGCGAGCGGAACCGACTGCCGCTGCCGCCTTTGCGTCCCGCGCCCCGCGCGCACGTGCTCCAGCTCGTCGTTCAATTTTTTGATGCGCGTATGGATACGGCGCCGGTCCGTCTCGAGCTTGGTTTCCCCCGGCCCCCGCGTCCCGATTCCGCCGCCCAGCCGCGACATCTCCGCCCCGTGACCGCTCAGCCGCGGCAGCAGGTAATTTAGCTGTGCCAGCTCCACCTGCAATTGACCCTCGCGCGTCCGCGCCCGCCGCGCAAAAATGTCCAGAATAAGCTGCGTGCGGTCCAGCACCTTGCAATCGAGCGCGCGCTCCAGATTGCGCAATTGCGTGGGGCTCAGGTCTGAATCGAAAACGGCCATGTCGGCCCGCGCCGCCGCCGCCAGCTCCTGCAGCTCCTTCAATTTCCCCGCGCCAATCAGCGTCGCCGCGTCCGGCGCCACGCGCGCTTGCAGGATGCTCGCCTCCACCACTGCCCCGGCGCTCTCCGTCAGCGCCTTGAGTTCTTCGAGAGACTCCTCCGCCGTGAACGGCGGCGCCTCCACCGCGCCCGCCGTAATCTTGCGGGGGCGGGATTTCAGCTCCAGGCCGACCAGGACCGCGCGTTCCCGGCCCGCCGCTGTCGTTACCGTACCGCCTATTCCTCCACCGCCTCGACCGGAGCCGGAGCCCCCGGAGCCTGGTGCCCCGAGGCCGCCGTCGAGATCGTCTGATTCGGAGCCGAATGAAAGGGCTTGGACACCACCACCGTCGAAATCGCGTGCTTGAAAATCAACTGCTCCTGGTTGTTCGTCTCCAGCACCACCGAATATTTATCGAAGCTCTTGATCCGTCCCGAGAGCTTAACGCCGCTCATTAAGTAAATGGTCAGAAAGATTTTATCCTTCCGCGCATTGTTTAGAAAAGCTTCCTGTATGTTCTGCGCCAGCTTTTCCATGTTTTTTTCCTTGTCGCCTTGTGGGCTTATTGCTTTTTCTTCCTCCAGACAGACGCCCGGTTAGTGTCATCATAGCTGATTGCCGCGCAACTTGAGTAACTCTCCCGCGGCCGCATCAACGCCCCGCCGGGCGCGAACGTCAAGCTTGTCAGTGCGGCGCCGACTGTTCCTCACGGCCGTAATGCTTGCATCCTGCGCGGCCGCGCTCGCGCAAACGAAATCGGTCTCGCCGCCCTCCCAAAAGCCAGGGATGAAGCCGGGCACGATTTCCGGCGTCGTGATTGCCGATGCCACTCAAAAACCTTTGAAGCGAGCCTCCATTGTTCTCCGCCCGCGCCAGCCCGGCAATCCCCTCGCCGCTGTTACGGGCGACGACGGACGCTTCCTCATTACTCGGATTCCCCCCGGAAAATACTCCCTCAGCGCGCAGTGCGACGGCTATGTTGCGGCGACGGCGGGCCGCATCGGCGCCGTCCGCATGCCGCCCATACTCGAAATCGACGCCGGCCGGGACTTGAGTAATTTCACTTTCCGTCTGCGCCCCTGGGCCGTCGTTTCCGGCAAAATCACTTTCGAAGACGGCCAGCCCGCCATGAACGTCGCCGTGCAGCTCTATCGCGAATACCGCAACCAGGGACGCCACGGCTATGCGGTCGAAGGCCAGGGCCGCACCAACGATCTGGGGGAATATCGCGTCCCCGGTCTTCTCGGCGGCCCCTACTACGTGGCCGCGCTCTACCAAAGGGCGCTGCCCGCCAACGCCGAACTAAGCCCGCCCCTCGACGCCGCGGGAAAGGAGGCGCCCGAGGAAGGCTACACGGCCACCTTCTACCCTTCCGTCCACAAACTCAGTGAGGCCCTTGCCGTAACGGTCGGCGGCGCGCAGGAACTGACCGGCCTCGATATAGTACTTCGCCCGGTCCGAACGGTGCGCATCCGGGGACGCGTCATCGGAGGCTTAAGCGGACGCGCCATTTCAAATCCCCCCGTAACGCTGCAGGCGCTCGCGTCGGACGGAACCGCGTCGCTCGCCGTTCCCTTCGATATTGCTTATCCCACCGACGCCGATTTTGAAATTCGCGGCATCGCGCCGGGATCCTACCTGCTGACCGCCGCGGCGCCGGACGATGGCGCAATCCTCACCGCGCGACAAGTCGTCAACGCGGGCGAGAACGGCTTGACCGGCGTCACGATGATCGCGGAGCCGCCGCTGCCGTTCCCCGTCAAGGTCCACCTCGAAGGCGCGGACACCAGCGCCCTACCCGGAATACAGGTCCGCTTCGCGCCCCGAGGGAACACCACCTCGATGGCCCGCGCCGAAGCCTCCCGATCCGGGGATCTCAACGTTTCTCTTCTCCCCGACGAGAAATACGACCTGGACGTCGCCAATGCCCCCGACAACGTATATATCAAGTCGGCCAAGGCCGCGAATTACGATATCCTGCTGGACGGAATCGACGTGGAAGCCGGTGATCCCCCGGCGCCCATCGAGATTGTCCTCGCCACGGACGGCGCAACGGTAAGCGGACCAGTCCTGACCGCGAACGGCACTCTGGCCGCCGGAGCCACCGTGACGCTGCTCCCCGATCCGCCCCGCGGACGCCTGCAGCAATACCGGACCGGCTATGCAACCCAGGACGGCTTATTCCAAATCCGCGGAGTCGCGCCCGGCTCCTATGTCGCGGTCGCCTGGTACGACAATCCGCCGTGCGATTTCTACGATCCCGCCACGCTGGACCACTGCCGCGCCCAAGGAGTTCCGTTCACCGTGGGACAAAGCGGCGGAGCGTCGCTGCAACTCACGCTCGCCGGCGCCCCGTAATAATTAAGATCCCCGCCTCTCGGCTGCGACAGGTGCCAGCCGCACCTTCGTCGCCGCCGACTTCGCCGCCGCGCTCACCGTGAACAGCTCCAGCGAGTCGAATTCCTCCGCCGCCACCGGCGTCAAGGCGAGATCGGTGTATTTCTCCGCCTCCGGGTCCCCTCGCAAGCGATTCCGGAAACGCCCGAAACGCCAAATCGCCTGCCCCAGCTTGACATGCTTATAAACGATATCGGCAAAATAACGCGGATAAAAAACAAGCGGACTTTCGCGCCTCAGACCCGGCCGCCGGTCCTTGCGGTACTTGCGCCTAAAATAACCGCCCTGCAAAGGATGAACTTTTTCGAGCTCCGCGCACCCGTAATACCACACCAGCAAAAACAGCACCTTGCCCGCGCTGATCCCCGTCGCCGCCGCCCGCCGCATCACCGTCTCCATATGCGCGGGCGAATAATAAGCCGACCACGCATCCTGATAAATCCGCTCCCATTCTTCCTTCGACATCTTCGCATGCGCGGTCGTGGCGTGCTCCAAATCGTACTTATTCAGATCCGGCTCCATCGCGATGCCCGCTTTATACAACCGTTGGTGGTCCTCCGAGCCCGGCAGCGGCGTCAAACAGTGAAACTCCAGCAGATCGAGGGGCAGCTCGCGCTGTATAATCCCGATGTCGCGCAGGATCGATTCCGGCGTATCGCTCGGGAATCCCAGAATATAGCCCGCGAACACCGTCACGCCCACCCGCTTCCAGGCCAGCAGCATGTTTCGGTACTCGGTGATCTTGTTCTGCTTCTTCTTGGCCCCAATCAAACTGTCGGGATTGATGTTTTCAAGCCCGATGAACACCCGCACCACGCCCGCCCGCCCGCACTTCTCGATGAAGCGCGGGATGCGATGGCACATCGTGTCCACCTGGATGACAAACTTGATGTTCAGCTTCCCGTTTTCCCGCAACTCGATCACGCGGTCCAGGATCCGTTCCCAGTCCGCATTGCGCGCAAAATTATCGTCCGTGATGAAGAAGCGGTTGATCCCTTGCGACAAATTCTGCCGCACGATCCGCTCCACGTCGTCCGCCGAGCGCCGCCGCGATTTCCTCCCCTGTACGTTAATGATGGTGCAAAAAGAGCATTGAAACGGACAGCCGCGCCCGGCGTCGAAGCTCGTCAGGCTCCCGCCCGTGCGCTTGATCCGCGAGGCCGGAAGGATCGGAAGCGTCGCCCCTTCTAAAGAAGGCAAATCCGCCATGTAGTTGTAAAGCCGCGGCAGCGTCCCGTTCCAGGCATCGCGCAGAACCGTCTCGAATCGCCCCTCCGCCTCTCCTGCAAACAGCGAAATGCCCAGATCCATGGCCTCCCGCAGCTCCGGCGGTATTTCCGGCAGCATCGACAAGCAGCCCGAAACATGAAAACCGCCGATACAGACCGGGATACCGGCCGCCCTCAGCGGCCGCGCAATATCCATCGCGCGCGGATATTGATTCGACTGCACGCCCACCAGACAAACCAGACAGCGGCCGCCCCGCAGTCGCCGCGCCATGCGCTCCGGCCGCACGCGCGAGTTCGTCTCGTCGATGGCCGTGATGCCGATCTCGACATCGTCGCCCAGCACGCGCCGCTCCTTGCAGTCCAGCGCCAGGCCATTCAAAGCCGCCAGCGTGTTCGACGGAATCGCGGAACGCAGCCACTGGATTGGATAGCCGTCGTCGTCATAATGCGTCGGCTTGATCAACACCAGGGAAAAACGTTTCGACGTTGGCCGCGCGGCTTTCATGGGCGAATTTGTTCATTGTAACCCGTAATTCCTCGCCCGCCCGCTCACGCCCCGCGCCCGCGCTCGCCACTGAACACAAAAAAGGCCCGCCGCCGTGACCCGTTCGGCAGCGGGCGCTTCACAATGGAGCTACGGCATATATGCCGCAAATGAGCGTACCGCCGGTCGCGCCGGCGAGCAATAGCCAAAAGTACCGGTACCGGGCCTCACCCTCCGCGCCACGGCGACGAAACTACTTCTTTCGAGCTGTACTCGATCGGTACGATCCCTCAGCGGTACACGATGCCGCGATCGCCGATCACGTAGCCTGCTTCGCGCGTCGGCAGGCTCGAAAAATTAATCGGGGGCGACAAGATGCGGATCGGCCGGGTTCCAGCGTTTGCGCCAGACCGAGGCCGCCCGCGATACTCCGTCTGGTGCTCCGCCGCGAACCGGGCCTGTTTCCCGGTTTGGGTTCGTAACCGGCCATAATATGGTATACAGTGACCCGCGGGGTGCGCGGGCGGAGCGGCAGCGAATTTTTGACGGGTGGAAGAATTGAGGCAACGTGGGACAGCGCTGCGGCGGCAAGGAGTTCGGTATTTGCTCTGACGAAAAAGAAGCGTTCGCGGTGGACGGCAACGAGCGCATCATGGCGCGCGAACTCTGCCGTGACATTCTTGAGCCTGTCTTTTTCCGCGCCGGCGAGCAAGAAGACCCCATGGTCGGGACGTCGCCGGGTTCCGGCCCTTAAGACGCGCTGTGCCGAACACGGCCGGATTTCGCAGCGCGATGGAACTGATGCAACATTATGAGGATCACAAAGACGAGTTCGCGATAGCGACGGTGGCCGATTATGAAGCTGTGGCGGACGCGTTCTGGAGTAACCCGAAACCGCCCCATGTGCTCGAACACCGCCGGCGGCGCGGCGACCTGATCCGGTTCGATACGATTGCCGGGATTATAAGCGTGGTGGATGGCAAGAGCGTGCTGAGAACTTTCTTCAAACCGGTCCCTTGCGCGTCTTTGCCGCCGGCGCAACGCTCCCCCGCCAAACTGGCCGGGCGATGTCACGATCACGCGAGCAACTTGCTGTACTTTCAAGCGGAGTGTGCAAAATGGTAAGCGAAAAACTATGTACCGTGTGCGGCTACGAAATGGAAGAGGGGCCGAGAGACTACAACATTTGCCCGTCTTGCGGAACCGAGTTTGGAATCCACGACGTAAACTCATCGATTGAGAATCTTCGCAGAGCGTGGTTATCCGCCGGACCGCGATGGCATAGCGCCGTTGTCCCCGAGCCACCGGCATGGAAACCGATTCTGCAATTTAGTCGAGTATTCCTCAATTTCAATCCCGCAACTGAGAACATTGGCATCTACGGAACGCATACCGGCCCGGCTGATGTTCGCGTTACGCGCCTGCCGCACAGGAGGAGAAGGATCAGCTCGCGGTTGCATAGGCGAACACAGAAGGCGCCTGCATACTTAGGTCTGGCTCCGCAACAAGCCGGCCAGGCTGCTTAAGGGGTGAGTATCGAAATGGACGAATCGGCCCCCAAAGCAGAGTCCGCCGATGGCGGGGCAATAACGTCGGACTATGCCAACAATACGCTTTTGGAAGCGACCATTTGGGACTTGAAATTGATTTTCGGGGAGTTCTCCGAACAGCTCGGCGCCGTGGAGTGGCATACGTCCATAACAATGCCTTGGGCGCAAGCCAAATTGCTCAGCCACTATCTACAGGTTAATCTCGCGGTGTGGGAAATCAATCACGGAAGGATAAAAGTTCCTGAGCCGATGATTCCTCAACCACCGCCGCCGCTGACTCCGGAGCAAGAGCAAGATCCTAAGGCGAAAGCAATCTTCGAGACGATCGAGAGATACAATCGACAGTTCATACAAAGTCTCAAAGGTGAGCGGGTCTAAGTCGCGCACGCCGGAAATGTTCGAAGGCTCGGAAGCGGCAACGCGGTGTCGCCGGAAATCCGACTGCTGGCCCGCATAGAAGGTTCTTCCAGCCGCTCGCCAAGAGTGCCGCGTCCCGCCCCCTACAATAACGCGCCCCTAATTTACCCCCTCCCCGACAGCCGCGCGCACCTTCCCACAAGCCTCGCGCATCTCCCGCTCCAACGCCGCCATCAGCTCCGCCACCCCCGTCCGCCGAGCCAGCGCCGCCCCCTGCCCGGCCCACAGCGAAAGATATTCGCGCTCGCCTTGTCGAGCCGCCGCCGCGCGCATCGCCCCCGTCAGCGCGTTCTGCCACGGATACGGCAGCGGCTCCGCGCCGCAACGCTCGCTCGCCGCCATGAAATGCGTTCGGAGACCCCGCGCCCAGCGGCCCGAATACGCCCGCGTCAGCGACGTCCCGTCGTCCGTAGCTTCCACCACGGCGCGCTTGTATACCTCCGCCGCGCCCGATTCCGCCGAGGTCAGGAAAGCCGTCCCCATCTGTACCGCCGCCGCTCCCAGCGCCAGCGCGGCGACAATTCCGCGGCCGTCCATAATGCCCCCGGAGGCGATCACCGGCAGCCGCATCGCGTCGGCAATTTGGGGCACCAGCGCAATGGTTCCCACGAGCGCCGCCGCGGGATCCACCGCAAACGTTCCCCGGTGCGCCCCCGCTTCCGCGCCCTGCGCCACCACCGCGTCCACCCCGGCCTCCTCCAGCATCTTCGCCTCCGCCACGGTCGTCGCCGTTCCGATAAGGTAGATATCTCGCGCGCGCAGACGCTCCAGCGCCTCCCCAGGCAGGATGCCGAACGTGAAGCTCACAATCGCCGGACGCAGTGACAGCACTGCCTCGAGCTGTTCCTCAAAGGAGACCGCCGGACGCTGGGGCAGCAGCGGAGGCGCGATGCCCAGCCGCTCGTGAATCGGCCCCAGCAGGCGTAGTTGCGCCTCGACATCGCCCGCCAGTTCCCGTCCCGCCTGCGGCGCGAACAGATTCACCGCGAACGGCCGCCCGGTAAGCTCCCGCACGCGCCGCCCCTGCGTCTCAATCGCGTCCGGGCTGAGATAAGCGGCCGCCATCGAACCCAGCCCGCCGGCGTTCGAAACCGCCGCCACCAGTTCCGGCGTCGTGATGCCCGCGCCGCCCATCGGAGCCTGAATCACGGGAATGCGGAGATCGCATGGAAATGGCCTCACGGTTCCATTGGATGCTGCATTAGAATTGAGGGGAGCAGCTATGTCGTCCTCGCCGTCGACCGTCAGCCGCCTGATCGCCAGCGTCCGCAATGGAGACGCCGATGCCGCCGCCGCCCTGATGCCGCTGCTCTACGACGAGCTCCACCGCCTCGCCTTGTACTACATGCGCAACGAGCGGCCGGGCCACACCCTGCAGGCGACCGCGCTGGTCAACGAAGCCTATCTCAAGCTGGTCGACCAGAGCGAAGCCAACTGGGAAAACCGCGCGCAGTTTATCGCCGTGGCGGCGCAGGTGATGCGGCGCGTGTTGATCGACCACGCCCGCGCCCGCAAGGCCGCCAAGCGCGGCGGCTTGCAGCAGAAAATTCCGCTCGAAGACGTCGTGCTCGCCGCCGAAGGCCAGCCCGACGACCTCATCGCGCTCGACGCCGCTTTGGACCGCCTCGCCAAGATCGACGAGCGCCAGAGCCGCATCGTCGAGCTGCGCTATTTCGGGGGACTCACGGTGGAGCAGGCCGCCGACGTCCTCGGCATCTCGCCCAAGACGGTCAAGCGCGATTGGGCCGTGGCGCGCGCCTGGCTGCACCGCGAACTGCGCAACCCAGCCGACCTCCAGGCGTAGATGCCGGATCGCTGGGAACGCGTCAAGGAGCTCTTTGAGGCGGCGCAGGAGAAGCCCGTCGCGGAACGCGCGTCGTTCCTGGCCACGGAGTGCGGGCGAGACCACGAGATGCGCGCCGAAGTGCAGTCGCTCTTACAGGAATACGAGCAGGCCGGCAGCTTCCTCGATCGCCCCTCGCCGCCGCTCGCCCCGACCGGAGCCGTGCTTCGAACAGCGCGAGCCCTCCCTGTGCGGCCGCACCATCGCCAATTACCGCATTCACGAGCAGATCGGGAAAGGCGGCATGGGCGCCGTCTACCGCGCCCAGGAGTGCGGCTCCGGCCGCGAGGTCGCCCTCAAGTTTCTGGCCTCCGGCAACTCCGACCGCCTCGCCATCGAGCGCTTCCGCCGCGAGGCCCGCATCGCCGCCTCCTTGGTGCACCCCAATATCTGCGCCTTCTACGATCTCGGCGAGGCCGAAGGGCACGCCTACATCTCCATGGAGCTGCTGCGCGGCCAGACCCTGCACGAGAGCATCTTCAGAAAGCCCGCGGAGGGCACCGCGCTGCTGGACGCCATCCCCTTCCGGCCGGTGCAAACCGAGATCGGCCGCGCCTTCGATTTCCCCGCCCTGCGGCGCGTGGCCCTCCAGGCGCTGGAGGGACTCCAGGCCGCGCACGCCAAAAACATCGCCCACCGCGACATCAAACCGGCCAATATTTTCGTCACGCGCGAAGGCTGCGTCAAAATTCTGGATTTCGGTCTCGCCAAACTGGTCCACGCCGCTCTCGCGCCCGAAATCGGATTGCAGACCGACGGACTCACCATCGCCGGCACCACGCTCGGGACCCTCACCTATATGTCGCCCGAGCAGATCCGCGGCGAACGCGTGGACGCCCGCACCGACGTGTTTTCCTTCGGCGCCGTGTTGTTTGAAATGGCTACCGGCCGCCCCACCTTCGAGGGCCGCTATATCGGTCAAGTGCTCGACTCCATCATGAAGCGCATGCCGTCGGCCGTCCACGAACTCCGTCCGGAAATGCCCCGGCAGCTGTCGCGCGTCATCTTCCAGGCGCTCGAAAAAGATCGCGAGCGGCGCTTCCGCACGGCGCGCGAAATGGCCGCCGCCATCGCCGCCCTGCCGCTAAGCTGAGAGCCGCCTGAAAAATGGAGCTTCGCATCGGCACTTCCGGCTGGCATTACAAACATTGGGTGGGACCCTTTTATCCCCCCAAGCTCCCCGCTTCGAAGATGCTCGAGTTCTACCGCGAACGCTTCGATACGGTCGAGCTCAATAACAGCTTCTACAGGCTGCCGTCCGAACAGGCGCTGACAACCTGGCGCGATGCCACGCCCCCCGATTTCCGCTTTGCCGTGAAGGGCAGCCGCTTCATCACCCACAACAAAAAGCTTGGCGACGCGGCAGTCGCGATCGAGCGGCTGCTCGCCCGGATCGAGATCCTGGAGGGCAAACTCGGTCCGGTGTTGTTCCAACTGCCCCCGCAATGGGGAATTAATGTGGGCCGACTTGAAGAATTTTTAAGAATTCTGCCGCCTTATCGCCACTATTCGTTAGAATTCCGGAACGGGACGTGGAACGAAGCGCGGGTCTACGACATTTTGCGGCGCTCGAACGTGGCCTATTGCATGTATCACCTGGCGGGCTTCGAATCCCCCCTCGAGATCACGGCCGATTTCGCCTACGTCCGTCTCCACGGGCCTGGGGGCAAGTACCAGGGCAGCTATGGCGACGGCGATTTGGCCGCTTGGGCCGGCCGTATCCGGTCGTGGCGGGATCTCCGGGCGGTTTATGTTTATTTCGACAACGATCAGTCCGGCTATGCGGCGCTGGACGCCTTGCGGCTGCGTAAGATGCTGGGCTAGAAGACATGGTTTTTGCGCGCGCCTCCTAGGGTATTCTTCCTATTGGACCGAAACTCTGGGATAGGGTACTATCTAGTCATCACAACCTTCGGGTAGCAATATATGGCAGGACGAAACATGGGCTCGTCGCAGCAGACGCTTACGGCCGCTTCGCTGAATCTGGCCACCGCGCGTCAAAAACAGGGCATCTCGCTCGAGCAAATCGCGGAGGCCACCAAGATCAGCATGCGCTTTCTGCGGGCCATTGAAGACGAGCAGTTCGAGAAGCTGCCGGGCGGTATTTTCAATACCAGCTATTTGCGGCAGTACGCCGCGGCCGCGGGACTGGAACCCGGCGAGCTGCTGGCCCAGTATATCCGCGCCGTGCAGCCCGAGCCGCCCCCGGCCGCGCCGGCCCCTCCCCGGAGCGCAGCTTCTTCGAACGCTGGTTTCGCGTCGCCGCGCAAGCGCAGCGGCCCTAAACTAAACTCTGCGCCGCCGCGTATCCCTCTTTTTTTCTCACCCTACCCCTATTAGTCCGACCCCGGAGCGACGATAAGCAATCGTGAGGAGGCAAAAGCCCACACGAACATGAAAGTCCAGAACTCGAATTCCCCCACCATCCCGGCGCTGCGCAATGATGCGGTGGCGCCCTCAGGAACCGAACAGCCGCGCGCCCGCGGCCGGCGGCGCCGGCAGCGACCTCGCGCAGATCTCCTCCCTCAGCAGCTTTTTAAGCGCCGGGGGAGCCGGCTGGGCCGCAAAGGTCACCGAGTTGTCCTCCGCCGTAGCTTCGGGGCGCTATCAGGTGGACGCCGCCGCATTGAGCGGCAATTTGATCGACGAAAACATACGGGCAGCGGCCTAGCGCGCGCGGACAGCCATGATCATGCGCACCCCCAACGAGATGGAAGCGGCCCGCCAGGCGCGCCGCAGCGTCAGTGTGGTCCGCAAAAAACTGCTGAATCCCACGCCGGAGATCCTGGGCTCCTGCGCCCCGCACCTGCGCGTGGCCATCGAGTCGCTGGGGCGCCTGCAAGTTCTGCTGGCGCGGCCTGCCCTCCCCGCAAACGAGCGCATGGAAGCCTCGGCGCGGCGCGGACTCCAAGCCGAGGTGGACGGCTTGCGGCGGGAGCTCGGCCAGGCCCAGGCGCTGCTGCGCGGCGCGTCCTGTTTTTACGATGGCTTGGCGCGCTTGCTCGCCCCCGCCGCGGACGAGGCCGTCGTCTATGCCCGCGGGGGAGCCATCCCGGCGCGGCCCGGACCGGTTTTGCAGGTGGAAGCATGACGCGGGGCGTAGCATGAAGCGGGGCGTAGCATGAAGCGGATGAAAGGCCGCATCTCCCATGGGTAATCTGCTGACCTCGCTGGTGAACGCCTCGAACGCCCTGGGCGTGTACAGCCAGGCGCTCGAAACAACCGAGAATAACGTCGTCAACGCCCAGACCCCCGGTTACGCCAAACAGGTGCAATCGTTCACGGCGCTGCCCTTCGATCTCAGCGTGGGGCTGCCTGGCGGCGTGGCCTCCGGCGGCGTCCAGAGCACGCGCAACGCTTTCGCCGAACAATCCGTACAGACCCAGCAATCGCAGCTCGGCTACGACCAGCAAATCTCAACCGACCTGACCAAACTTCAGAATTATTTTACGGTTCCCTCCGGCTCCGGAGGCGGTACCGACATCTCCTCCTCGCTCGACTCGCTGTGGAGCAGTTTCTCGCAGTTGAGCGTGAATCCCAACGACACCGCCTCGCGCCAGGCCGTGCTCACCCAGGCGCAACAGGTCGCTCAGGCGTTTCAGGACACCGCCTCGGGGCTGGCTTCGACCGGCGCCTCCATCGACCAGGAGACCAGCGGCGCCGTGAAGGCCATCAACACCCTGGCCGGCCAGATCGCTTCCATCAACACGCAGCGCGCCGCCAACGCGACATCGCAGATGGACGCCGGGGTGGACGCCTCCTTAAATTCCGATCTGGAGCAGTTGTCCCAATACGTCAATTTCAAGGCCTTGCAACAGCCCAACGGAACCGTGACGGTCTATCTCGGGGGCCAAACTCCGCTCGTCATGGGAGACCAGGCCATGCCCATACAGGCCGCTTCCTCCTCGGGGCAGACCTCCATCCTCGATTCCCAGGGCCGCGACATCACTTCGCAGGTCCAGACCGGCCAACTCGCCGGAATGCTCCAGGCCAGGAATACCGCCATCCCGTCTTACTCGGCGGACCTCAATACGCTCGCGCAATCCGTCGCCGACCAGGTCAATACCACGCTCTCGAACGGCGTCGATCAAAACGGCAACGCGCCAACCACCGATTTGTTCAGCTACGACGCAACCCTCGGGGCCGCCGGAACGCTGACGGTCAATTCGCTGACTCCCGATCAGATCGCGGCGGCGTCCTCCGGCGCGCCGGGCGGAAACGGAAACGCACTGGCGCTGGCGCAGCTTTCGAACGCCACTCCGGTCAACGGCTACTCCTTCACGACGTTCTACGGCAACCTCGCCGGCCAAGTCGGGTCCGATATCTCCAACGCCAATACCAACGCCGCGACGGATAATCAACTCCTGACGCAGGCGCAGACGCTGCGCAGCAATATTTCGGGAGTTTCTCTCGACGATCAGGCGACGCAGTTGATCAGCTACCAACGGGCCTACGAAGCGACATCGAAGCTCATCGCGGTGCTCGACGATTTAACGAATACGGCGGTTAACCTTATCCCCTTGGCTTCCTCATGATCCAGTTTTTCGATCCCTCCACGCAGATCTTCGTCAGCGGCATGGACAATATCCAGTTGCGGGAACAGCAGGCCCAGCAGCAGCTCACGACGGGTCGCAAGATCAACACCGTCTCGGACGATCCCACCGACATCGCGGACCTCATGCAGGTCAACTCCAAACTGGCCCAAACCCAGCAGATCGCCACCAACCTGGGACGCGTCAAGACGGAGAGCGACACCGCGGAACAGGCCTTGCAAAATGCCGTTACGCTCATGGACAGCGCTTCGTCGCTCGCCTCGGAGGGCGAGCCCAGCAGCCAAAGCGCCGACACGCGCACCCAACTCGCCAACCAGGTCGGGAGCGTTCTGCAGCAGATGGCTGCCGTTGCGAACACCAATGTCGAGAATCGCTACGTCTTCAGCGGCGATGCGGATCAAACCGCGCCGTACAGCGTCGACCTGACCCAGACCAACCCCGTCAGCGCCTATCAGGGATCGGCCGCTACGCGCCAGGTGCAGGCGCCGGACGGGTCCGTCTTCCCCGATTCACTCACCGCCCAGGACATCTTCGACAGCTCCAATCCCGCGAGCAACGTCTTCTCCACGCTCAGCAATCTCCGCACCGCCCTGTTGAACAACGATCAGGCCGGCATCGATTCCTCCATCTCCAACTTGCAGAGCTCTTCGCAATACCTGAACGACCAGCTCGCCTTTTACGGAACCGTTCAGGACCGCGTCGCCAGCGCCACCAACGACGCCGCCAACCTGACGACGTCGCTCCAAACTCAGCAGGCCTCCATCTCCGACGCCGACGAAACCCAAGCCATCACCAATCTCACCATGGCCTCCACCCAGCAACAGGCCGCTCTCGCCGCCGAAGGGCAAATGCCGCGCACCAGCCTCTTCAGCTATCTCGGCTGACCACGTTCCGGCGCCGCCGGCCTCCACCCGCCAACGGGCCGCTCTCGCAACCGCCGCGAACCAAGGTTCCGCCCCGCTTGTCAATGCCGGAGCGCCAGAACCGCGTGGACCTGCATCGGCGTGAGCCGTCGGGAAAACGGGACAAACCGGTAAACGCAGGGCGACTACACGTTCTCTATCGTCAAGCGCGACCGCTTCTCCTCGATACTTCGGTGCTGCAACAATGGGCAGCATGGCTTTGGTCGTTTTCTTCCGGGGTATCAACGTTGGAGGACACAGGGCTTTTCGTCCGAGCGTGCTCGCCAAAGAACTGGGCATCTACGATGCCGTGAACGTGGGCGCCGCGGGCACGCTTGTCATTCGCAAACCTGGGTTGCGCGCAAAGGTCCTTGCCGAGTTGCGCCGAAAGCTGCCGTTTAAAGCGACAATCGCTTTCTGCGACGGCGGCGATCTGATTCGACTGGAGATGGACAATCCGTTTGGAACTGAGCCACCGCGCGCGGATGTTGTTCAATTTGTAAGCATCCTGTCGGAGGCTGGACGCCGCGGAGTTTCTCTTCCTATTGCTCTCCCCGAAGGTGGGGAGTGGCTTGTGCGAATCATTGGCTCGAAGAATCGTCTCGTATATGGGGTGTACCGCCGCCACATGAAAACAATTGGCTATCTCGGCCAGATCGACAGGCTTTTTGGGGCGCCGGCGACAACGCGCAGTTGGAACACAATACTCTCAGTACTACGAATTCTGAAATCGCACGAGCGCGGCAAGCAGACCGCCTGAGCTGGGAACGTGGATAGGCAATGATAAACGGAGAAATGATAAACGGAGAAGTGTTGGCCAGGTGGGGCCAAAGGTTGTCCCGGGCAACGGCGCGGCAGGGTTCCCCTTACAATCGGGACCGTCCCAAAGCCCAATTTCCCGGGCGCCTTTTCTGACCGCTCCCGATCTCCGATCCCCAACAAAGCTGCCTCTTCCTTAAAACTGAGGAAGCCTTCCAGTGAGGCGCAACGTCGGGGGCCGATGGCGCCCCCTGCCGACACGCGGCTCTCCCCGCCCGAGCGCAACTGCCGCAAACCGGCTCCTTCAGCTATCGGCTGACCAGAGTTCCGGCGCCGCCGGCCTCGACGCGCCGATAGGCGGCTCCCGCCGCCGTAGCGCAACTGCCGCAAACCGGCTCCTTAAGCTATCGGCTGACCAGGTTCCGGCGCCGCTGGCCTCGACGCGCCGATAGGCGGCTCCCGCCGCCGTAGCGCAACTGCCGCGAACCGGCCCCTCAAGCTATCTCGGCTGACCAGGTTCCGGCGCGGCTGCGCGCAGTTGCCCGATCCGGGCCTCAAGCGCCGCCGTAAAGCAGGTGGTCTCGTCCGCTGAAGCGCCGCTCGCCCGCAGGCCCGCGCGCAACTGCCCCTCCGAAACCCGCCCCAAATAGTGCAGCAGCCAGGCTGCATCCCCGCGCCCGATGCCGCGCATGAAGTCCGTCGTATGTTGCCCCAGGTAGCCGAAGCGGAGCTCGCCTCCCGCCCCGCGCCGGACAAATGCAGCCGTCTGCCCGCTGTAGCCCGCGCAGTCGAACGTGGACGTTTGGTCATAAGACTGCCCCCATTTGCCGAGCGATTGGCCCCAGTCGTCGACGAAATAGATCAGGCGCGGCGCCGCGCCGCCATCCCGCTCCAGAATTCCAAGATTGCTGCCGCGTATGGAGTTGCGCGCGTCCTTGTTATCCCAATCGGAAACAAGCATCACCAGAATTTTCAAGCCGTTCAATTGCGGCGTACCCTCGAAGGGGTTGGACGCCCACGACCAGGCGGTCTCCGGCAGAAACTTGAGACCCGGTTCAAAGCGTTCGAATGAAGCGTAGGTGAACGCCCCGTCGTTCTGAATAAAACCGGAAGCGCGCCGCAGGTTGCCGACGCCTTCCATGCGTCCGCTCGCGACAAAATAGGTGGGCTCGGCATAGTAGCCTATCGCGGCCGCCAAACGCGTGCAGAACGCCTCGGAGCGCACCTCGCGTCCTCCCTTCACACGCCACTCCCGGCCCGCTGCATCGCGGACGAACACTTTGGGGCTGGTGCCGCGCATGTCCTCCCGTTCAAATCGAAACGGCGCCGCCGGCAGAAACCCTGGGCCGCCCGCGCCGTAAGTGAAATCGAACGCCGCAACGTCGCCGGGGTCGCGCCACAGCACGGGCACGCCACGCGGGGGAGAGGTGGAAACGCAGCCGCTCAGCAGAGCGGCGGCGAGCAGCGCGGCGCGGTAGTACAAGGGACATAATACGATGCTTGTCCGCCCGTGGTAGCCTGCGGGCATGAGGGTGTTTTTTGCCCTGACGGCGTTTTCCGTCCTTACCTTCGCGGATTTGCCGCTTGCCGCCGGATCGGTCGAACTTACCCCTCAAACCCGGCGCGCCTTCAATCGCTACGTCGAGCGCCGCGAAGCCCGCATTCAGCGCGGCCGCAACCAGAGCGATTTCCTGTATGCCGGACCCACTGTCGAACAACGCGCCAAGCTGCGCTCGGGAGATGTGTTGATCGTTCCGGAAATGGCCCTCGATCATGGCAAGGAAATCGGCGTCCCGGGCGGTCTGGTGCAAGACTGGCTCGGCCTGTTATTTATTCCTCGCGCCACGGTCGCGAACGTGCGCGCCGCGATGCAGAACTACGCCGCTTACAAAAATTACTACAAGCCGGAGGTCATCGCTTCCAAAGCGATCGCGCAGAATGGAAACGAGTACGACATTTTTCTCCGGCTCTATAAAAGGCAACTCGTGACGGTGGTCCTGAACGCGAATTACCACGTCACATACGGGGAACCGGATGCCGATCGTATGTGGGTCGATTCGCGCTCCACGCGCATCGCGGAGGTGAGCGACCCCGCCAAATCCTACACCCAGGAGGAGCCGGTGGGGCGCGACAGCGGCTTTCTCTGGGCCCTTAATTCCTATTGGCGCTTCGAGCAGGCCGACGGCGGAGTTTACGCGCAGTTGGAAGCCATCTCGCTCTCGCGCGACCTGCCCTTCGGCCTGCTATGGCTGAAGGGATTCATTCAGAAGTTTCCGAAAGATTCCATGGAAGCCACGCTGCGCGGAACGAAACGGGCGGTCCTCGGCTAGATTATAATAATCCGCCATATGACCGATGCCGGAACGTCCAAACCGTCCGAGACCAAACCGTCTGAGACCAAAGCGCCTGAGAAAGACGGCTCGTTTACGCGCTGGCAAGGCGTTGCCCGCGAGCAGCTCGGCGGTACCGTCAACCTCGTCCTGACGCTCACCGTGGCGGCGCTCGCCTACGGCGCCGATTTTTTCGCCAAAAAAGAGGCCGTCCACGTCACCGCGGCCGCCCGCGATATTATTTGGCTCGCGGAGGCGATCCTGGCCCTCGCGGCGGCCCTTGGCATCGCCGTAAATCTCTCGCGCCTCTCCGATTTCCGCTGGACCGCTCGCGCCGCCCGCCTGCGCGCGCTACAGTCGGCCTATGCCCCCGTCCACGCGCCCTCGTTGCCGAACTGGCTTCAAGATCTGACCACGCCGCAGGTGTCCGAAACGCTGCTGAAAGACCTCGAGGCACTGCGGAAAATTAGAGCCGATAATGCCGCGGCCGGCACTGCGCCGCAGCCAAGCGACAAAGATATCGAGGCCGAGACGTATCGCAAGCGAGCGCTGCCCATCCTAGCCTCCCTCCACGACCACTGCCGCACAACCGCGTACCGGCGCGGCCGCCTAACCTGGCTGCTCTTCCCCTGCCAGCTCATTCTCTTCTGTGCCGGTATCATTGTCCTGGCCATCGGCATTATGTGCCAATCCTACGCGCCTGCGCCACCCGCAAATCCACAGTCCCGCAATTTTCGAATATTCGGGCCGCGCTTTGGTCCCCGTTGCGCCAACCACTTACGCGCTTATTTCGCGTTCCTTCCCCCGCCGCCGTCCCGTTCGCGCCTTATATTGGACACATAAGCCGAATGTGCTGTCCAACGGCAAGACGATGCCGGTGGAAGCGGCCGTGGCCTAACAGGCTACCAGTCGGAATCTATTTACCGCTCTCTGTTGCGAGACGTTTCCTCAGTTGTTCCCGTGACGTTTCCGCCAGCACGCGGCAAGCTGTTGGGTCGATCAGAGCATCCGGCCTGGACTCGCGTTGTTCCAAACGCCGCCAGAGGTTAGAGGCTTCCGGGTGCGGCGTGATGAGGATGTCGCAAGGTGTGCTATCGAGAAACGAAAAGCTTCGCTCGAAGTCATCGGCATGAGGATATTCTTTTCTGCGGCTGAAAAGGAAGCCGGCGGCCGATACGGGTGTCAGGCTGTCGGCATAAACGAGGTTCAGACAGCGGCCGTTTTCGCACGAGCGCCAAGTCCAGCTCGTGCCACCAGGCGTGTGACCGGGCGTGAGATGCGCGGTAACGGCGACTGCGCCCGCGCTCAGAGTCTCGCCATTTTTGAGGATCTCGATCCGCGCGACCCGTGCGATGGGAGCGAGGGCGCCAAACTGCGGGTCGTCGCGCGGCGCCGCCCCTGTGTTCATGACGTGCGCGGTCCACTGGCTTGCGGCAACACGGGCGCCGCTTAGCCTCTGCAGTTCGGCAATGCCGCCGGCGTGATCGAAATGGGCGTGCGAGTTTACGATGAGCTTGACGTCTTCGATGCGAAATCCCAGCGAGCGGATGTTGGCAACGATCAGCGGCGCCGACTCGGGTAGCGCGCCGTCGATGAGGACATGGCCCGCCTCGGAGGCGATCAGGACGGAGCTCAGGCCATGAGTGCCGACGTAGTAGGTATTGCCGTAGATCCTGAACGCCTGCCGCGGCTTGTTCCAGGCGGCGCAATTGGCGCAGGAAGAATGGGTGTCCTGAGCGGGAAGCGGAACAACCAGCATGAGGAGCAGAAGGTTTCGACAGCGCATGTGACCATCGTAAGACAAGACCGGCGGTGGCCCCGGCGGCATCGACCGCGGCTATGCTGCATTTACGGCCAGCGTGCTGCCAGGACTCGAAACGGCGCGAAAATGTCCGGCGCAACCCGCGCCCCGGGATCGCACGTCGAACTGCCAGGGAAGAACGATCGGCCGCCGCCCGCTAAAGCGAGTCTTCCGGTTGCTTGCAAGGAGTCCGGCGGCCGATTGCTTTAAAATAGTCTTTTGCACCGCATCAGTTCATCCGGCGGCGTAGCCAAGGCGAGCTGGCCGCAAATTTACCTTGGCGTCGTGTTCACGACCCTGGGAACCCTGGTTCTGGAGCTTTCGCTTACCCGCATCTTCTCCGTCGTTTTCTATTACCACTTTGCGTTTTTAGCCATTTCCATAGCCCTTTTCGGACTCGGCGCCGGCGGCGTTTTTTCCTACGTTATCGCTGGGCGCAAGGGAGAGTTGTTCGGCAAGCTCGGAACGCTCGCGGCCTTGAACAGCGTCGCGGTCGTTGTGTCGCTCGTGTTCCTGATCACGCGCCGTGGCGACTTCGGCGCCTTGACGCTGGCGCTGATCTACTTCGCGAGCGCGCTGCCGTTCTTTCTTTCGGGAACCATCGTCTCGCTGATCGTGGCGGAGACGATCGAGCGCGTCGATCGCGTGTACTTCTTCGATCTTCTCGGCGCCGCCGCCGGTTGCCTCGCTCTGGTGCCTTTTCTCAATACGCTGGGCGGCCCCAACACGGTGCTTACGGCCGCGGTATTCTTCGCCGTATCGTCGGCCATTTGGTTCAACTGCGGGCTGAGGGCGCACGGACGCGCCGCCGCCGTCATTCTCGCGCTCGCTCTTGTCTCCCTGATCGCTTATAACGGAAGATTCCGCGTGATCGACGTAAAGTACGCCAAGGGGCAGGACATTCCGCGCGAGATCTTCTCCAAGTGGAACAGCTTTTCGCGCATCGGGATTACGCGCAACCTGGATATCATCATCGACGCGGACGCAGCCACGGGGATCGCGCAATTCGATTTCAACAAGCCTTTATCGGACCAGGACCGCCGCGATCTGCTGCATGAGGCGCCGGGGCTGCCGTACTTTGTGCGTCCGGGCGCGAAGGCGCTCATCATCGGCCCTGGAGGCGGGTGGGACGTCGCGCGCGCACTCGCGTCCGGCAGTAAAGACGTGACCGGCGTGGAGATCAATCCGATCATCGCAAACACCATCATGCGGGAGCAGATGCCGCGGTTGAGCCACGGACTGTACCTGCGCCCGGAGGTACACATCCACGTTGAAGACGGCCGCAGTTTCGTGCGGCGCTCCAGCGATAAGTATCAGGTGATTCAAGCGACGCTGGTGGACACTTGGGCCTCCACGGCCGCCGGCGCGTTTGCGCTTTCCGAGAACAATCTGTACACCTCCGACGCCTTCCGGGACTATCTGGGCCATCTTACGGACGACGGGATGCTCGCGTTCACGCGCTGGGGATTTAAGCCGCCCCGTGAATCGCTGCGGCTGCTGTCGCTCGCCTACGAAGCCTTCCAGGAAATCGGCGAGCCGGACCTGGCGAGCCACGTCGTCATCTTGCGTGAGAATCCCGAACTGCTCAGTCATTGGGGATCGAAGGACACTGTTCTGATTTTCCGCAAACCGGTATCCTCCGCGGATCTGGCCCGTCTCCGTCTCGGCCTGAAAAACAGCAAGGTCGAGTTGATCTATGCGCCCGATGCTGCGGCGGCGAATGCCTTCGGCGCCTTCCTGCACAGCCCCGACCCGCAGCGCTTCTGGAGCGATTATCCCTACGATGTGCGCTCCGTCTCGGACGACCGCCCGTTTTTCTTCTACACCGTTCAGCCGCGCGATCTGTGGAGCTTCTGGAGGCAAGGCGCGCCCTCC
The DNA here is from genome assembly GCA_963795935.1 of Bryobacterales bacterium. Taxonomy (GTDB): domain Bacteria; phylum Acidobacteriota; class Terriglobia; order Bryobacterales; family Bryobacteraceae; genus JAICMB01. The sequence continues at coordinate 193,489 of CAWCJO010000004.1, forward strand.
GCCGATTATAAAATCAACCGCGCGCTGCCGCTGCTGTTCGGGCTGGTAGGCGTGAGCATTCTTGCGACCGCAATTATTCTGGCGCTGCCGCCACTCCTGTTGAAGACGCGCTTGCCGATTGAGACCGGACTGCGTACGTTCATCTGGTATTTCGTGTGCCTCGGCGCGGGATACATCATGATACAGGTCGCGCTGATTCAGAAATTCATTCTGCTGCTGGGACATCCCACCTACGCCTTGACGGTGATCATCTTTTCGATGCTGATCTCAAGCGGGCTGGGCAGTTATTACAGCCGCCGGATTCTGGCGCATAGGTCGATGTCGCGGCTGATCTGGGTCCTGGGCGCAATCGCGGCATGCGTCGCCGTCCTGGCGTTCGCCGCGGCTCCCGTGGGCCGTTACGGCGTGGGTCTCCCGCTGGCTGTCAAGATTATCGTGACCGTCCTCTTGATCGCCCCCGCCGGGTTCCTGATGGGCATGCCGTTTCCAACCGGTTTGACGCGCCTGGAGTCTCGCTATCCGCACGCCGTGCGCTGGGCCTGGGCGCTGAACGCGGCGTCGAGCGTACTTGGGTCTGCGGGCGCGATCTTCCTCGCGATCTATTTCGGTCTGCGCATGGCGTTACTGTTCGGCGCAGCGTTGTATCTGATCGCAGGGGTTCTGGCGCGCGTTGAATCGCACCGCCCCGCGGTCGCGCCGACTCTCGAACGCGACGTCCAGGAGGTCTCGCGAGCGGCGCTGTGACACGCCCGCGCCCTTGACGGCCGTTCATCCTTTAACGTAGGCCAGTTTCGCGGCCACTTTGCCGTCCCGCATAGTGAACACGTCCACGCCACGCAAGCGCCACGGCTGTCCGTTACGCATCTTGCGGTAAATCCACCGCACGACAGCGCGATCGCCGCTGACAATCATTTCCTCGGTCTCGAATTGCGCATCGGGATTGCGCTCGAACCAACCCCGCCAGAATGCGACAACGGCGGTTTTCCCTTCGATCCGCCGCCCATCCGGCGGGGGAGACGTATCCTCGAACACGGTATCGTCCGTCAGTAGAGACTCCAGCGCGTTTGCGTCATGGCGGTTAAACGCCGCGTTGAAGCGCTCGACGGCAAGGCGGGTTGGGAGCTCGCCCGTGTGTGGAATCTGCGCCGATGAAGACAAGAACAAAACCGCGCCACACGCAACGCTCAGCACTGCGTTCTTCGCCAACGTTCGCGGCACGCGGTCCTCCGGAAAAGTCCTGAATCATTGTATTACATACAGCATCGGGGGCTTGAAACAATCGCTTGAGAAGTGGAAGGACGCGGAGCATCCGCACCCGACATCATCGGCGGTCAGCGTCTTCGACGCGATTGCGCGTCCGTTCATGTTAAGGAAAAGACGAAGTCGCCTTTCGGCCATTCGGCCTCGATTTCCTTCGGCAGGTCCTTGCGCACGGGTTTGAAGTTCACGCGTCTGTGATCTCATACGTAAAACTTGTATAGGATGTCTTCAACCCGTGACAAGAATAAACCTTCGTTTTTTTTTAACGGTCACACCATCGCGGCGCCGGCGCCTAAGCCGCATTCCTCGTGGATTGCCTGGATCGCTTTCTCCAACCCATCGCGGCGGACTACGATGCTGATGGTCATTTCGCTCGACCCTTGCGCGATCGCGATGATGTTGACGTCCTGGCGCGAGATGGCGCTGAAAATCCGACCGGCAAGTCCCTGCGTTCCCCTCATTCCCTCGCCCACGACGGCCAGTAATCCGACCTGCCGATCGACATCGAGCGGCTTTAAATAGCCGTGCGCGAATTCCAGCGTCAGCCCGGCTTCGAGATGCTCCGTAACGCGCTCCACCTCCTCGCGGCGCACCAGGAAACAGAAACTCTGGCGGTAGCTGGAACTTGAGAACGCCAGGACTTCGGCATTGGCGGCCGCCAGCGCATCGAGAGCCCGCGCCATCACGCGCGTTCCTGTTAACGCGGCGCTGGCCGGTTCAATCGAGATCAACGCGACATCCTTAAGGGACGTGACGGCCTTTGGGCCATGCCGCGAATCGCTGCGCGCCGGGGCGATTTTCGTACCCGGTTTGTCGAGCGCGAAGCTGTTTTTGCTCCACACGGGAATGCGCTGGTCCTCGAGCGGCGCCAGCGTGCGCGGGTGCAAAACTTTGGCTCCGTTATAAGCCAGCTCCGCCGCCTCCGCGTAGGTGATCTCATCGAGCACTCGCGCGGTCGGCACGGAACGGGGATCGGCGCTCATGATGCCGTCGACGTCGGTCCAGATCCACAGCTCGGAGGCGTCGAGAGCGGCGGCCAGAATCGACGCGGAGAAATCGGAGCCGCCTCTTCCCAGTGTGGTCGGACGTCCATCGAGGGTCGCCCCGTTGAATCCCGTGACGACCGGAAGAACGCCCTGCTCGAGCAGCGGACGAATCGCCGCATTGGCCCGCACTCGCGTTTCCGCCGTCAGCGGCGTGGCGTTGCCGAACACCGCGTCCGTGACGATGACCTCCGCCGCGTTCACCGCTCGGGCCGGGATTCCGCTAGCATTCAAGTATTCCGATAACAGCAACGCCGATAGCCGTTCGCCGATTGCGACCGCTTCGTCCACCGATCGCGGCGGACGCTCGCCGAGCATGCGGATGCCGTGAGCGATGCGCCGGAAATCGGAAATAAGAGCCTCGATTTCCGAGCTTGCGGCCGCGCGCTCCCGCGGTTTCAAGAGAAGGCTGCACGTTTCGCGATGGCGCTCGGCGAGCTCGCGCAGGTTCGCGTCCACGCCGCGGTCGTCGCCCGCTTCGGCGTGGCGCAAGGTGTCGAGCAAGAGATCCGTTACCTTCGACATCGCCGAAACGACCGCCAGCACCGGCCGTTGGCGGCGCTGTTCTTCGCAGATTTGGGCGGCCACGCGGATGCGCTCCGCCGATCCCATGCTGGTGCCGCCAAACTTCATCACAAGGAGGTTCTGCATGGATCGTTAATGAGTTCTCTCTTTCCCGTTGGATGTCCGGTCGCGAATGATTTTGAGCAGCGCCTCCTCCGCTTGCTCCAGCGACAGAGCGGTGGTATCGAGATAGACGGCGTCGGGGGCCTGCACCAGAGGCGAGGCCGGGCGCGTACGGTCGCGGGCATCGCGCTCCGCCATTTGCCGCGCCACGACGTCGGCGGGCGAATGGATCTCTCGCGCGCGGCGATCGGCCCGCACTTCCGGCTGGGCGTCGAGAAAAATTTTGACCGCGGCGTCCGGGAAAACGATGGAGCCGATATCGCGCCCTTCGATTACGGAGGACGACGCCGTCCCGATCTCCCGCTGCTTCTCAACCAGCGCGCGGCGCACCGCGGCGATCTGCGCGATTTTGGAAGCGGCGTCGGAGATCTCGGGCGCGCGTATGGCGTCGGAAACGTCTTCTTCGTTCAGAACAACAGTCCGCTCGCCGGCCACAAAGCCGATGCGCGCTTCGCGGGCGAGCTGCTCCAGGCGGTGCATGTCCGAGAGCGCGACGTTGCGGCGCACGGCCCACAGCGCAATGGCGCGATACATCGCTCCGGTATCGACGTAAACATATCCCAGTTTGTCGGCGATGCGCCGCGCCAAGGTACTCTTTCCCGCTGCGGCCGGCCCGTCGATGGCGACGGTGATACGCTTGGTCGTCAACTAATCATGTAAGCATATCCGCTTACTTCTGATCGGGCTTCGAAGAGGCGCCGTCCGGGCCGGCGCGGCGCTGGCCTGCATCTTCTGCTCCACGGCGGCGAGCTGTTTTTTCGTCGTCTCGGCATCGGGGCTATTCGGCGCTTCCGCCAAATACGCCTTCAGGGCGTCGGCTGCGCCGGCGTAGTCCTGCCGTCCAGCGAGGAGCGCGGCGAGCAGTTGATGCATGCGCGGAATGGCGTGATCGCTATCCGCTTTCAACCCGGCGCGCACGCTCTTCTCCGAGTCCGCGTACTGCTTCAGCTCGAAATTCGCAAGCGCGTTGTAGTACCACATTTCCGGAAAGTTTACGGCGTCGAGATGGAGCAGCCGGCCGGTGGCATCCTTGGCATCCTGCCAGTTGCGCGCGCGAATCGCGATTGCGGCAAGCTGGGCATAAGGATTGACGTACTTTGGATCGGCAGCGACGGCTTGCTCGTAGGCTTTCTTCGCCGCTTCGTCGTTGTGGTTGTGGTCATGCACTTCGCCGAGCTCGTACCAGGCGACGGCGTACTTGGGATAAATGGCCGTCGCTTTTTCGAGCTCTTTCCGCGCGTCCTCCCACTTGTTCTTCTTCATGTCGGCCGAGGCCTTCTCGAACGCTTTTCTGGCGTCTTTCGGGGCCAGCGCGGTCGTGGCGCTGATCGTGGTCCCTTCCACATTTCCTACATGATGAAGTACGATCGTGCCGACATCGGGGTCGTCCAGCGAACGGTGATTGGTGAGATCGAGGGTGCTCGAACGGTAACCGGCCAAAACGGCGTTCAGCGAGCATCCCATAAGCGCCGTAGTGCGTTGGATGCCTGAAGAGGACATCGGACCGGCGCCGTTCATGCCGCCCACGCCGTTCATGCCGCTGTTGCGCCCGAGGGAATCCTCGCTCGCGTCGGGCATGACGCCGAGTTGTTGGCCGAGTTGGAAACTGAACTGCCCTTTGCTGTCCGTGTACCCCTGCGTGTGCGGGTTGGTCCTGCAGATCATTTGAATGGCGACGGATTGCGGAGGCGGCGTGCCGTCGTCCAGCATGACCTTTCCAGAAAGGAAAATAGGACGTTGCGAACCCTCGTTGGGCATCGTCGTCGTGGGCGTGTTCGTCGGAAACCGGCTGTTATTACCGATGCCGGTGTTGGAACTCGGAAGCGTCGGCGAGGGGCTGGAAGGCCGGCCTACTCCCTGCGCAAAACTGCAAATTGAAAGGGCGAATATCGCCGCCATGGAACAAGCGGACTGGAAACGCATAGATCCCCCCAGCCATTATAGGCCGTTCGGGTGTTCAGTCCGGCCGCGAAACCGTTACCGGCAGCACATCTGGGTCGAGATCAGCGCCAGGGGCGAGGTGACCTGCGTGGGCCCAAAATAGTTTTCCTGCGAGAGGTTCTTGTAAACCGCGCCGGCCACGCCGGCGGCAATGGGTCCGCTGACGGGCCGGCCGCCGGTGAGCAGCACCACAACGACGATCTTCTTCGCTCCGATCTCGTTGAACGATCCGAACCAACCCAGGTGGGTCGGCGATTTGCGGTCAGTGCACGTGCCGGTCTTGCCGAAAACGGGTTCGTTGGGGTTATAATCGGCGCGGCGCGCGGTCCCGAACTCGACGGCGCCCATCATGCCGGGTTTGATCTCCGGAATCCATTGGGCGATTTCAAGGCGGCGCTTGACGCGGGGCACGAACTGGGCGATCTCGTCCGGCGACCGGGGGTGCTGCAGATAGAACAGAGTGCCGCCGTTGGCAATGGCCGATACCAAATCGGCCAATTCCAGAGGCGTGACGTTAAAGCCCATTCCGAAGCTGGTCATCATGCCGACGCCGCCCTCCGCTGGTGGAGGCGGCGCTTCGGCGACCGTACCCGGTTCCTCTTCGTCGATGGTGCTGGCCTTTTCGCCGAGGCCGAACAGCTTGGCATACTCGGTGATTCGCTCGAACCCTAATTGCACGCCCACGTTGGCGAAATACAGATTATTCGAATGGGCGATGGCTTCGGTCAACGTCATCCGCCGCGGAGCAGCGGCCTGCATCAGCGTGTCGCGATTGATAACGCCCTCGTTGAGTCCGGCAAGCGCCGCGACCAGCTTGATGGTCGAGCAAGGCTCGAACCCGCTCTTATAGGCGAGCTTCTGGTTGACGATCGACAGGATGCGGCCGGTAATGGGATCGGCCACCACGATCGTGCCGTTGAAGGGACCCAGGGCTTGCACGGCGGCGCGGCGGACGATGAGATCTTCGCCGTCGACCAGGTCCCCGGCCGTCGAATCTCCGAAGGTCGGCTCCGTCCAGGGGCTCATGACGAAGCGCGCTCGCGGCAGGCGCGAAAGATGGGAGACGGGGTGATGGGCAACGGCGACAAACCGGACGGATGTCGCGCTGGTCCGCGCGCGCGCTATCCGCCTGCCCGTATGCACGGCCGCGTGCGAGCGTCGTTTTTTCTTTGTCGTGGCCCCGAACATCGGGGCGCTAATCAGGCCTAAGGCCAGTAAGAAAGTTAAGAGCCGTGAAATCCTCTGAAAGTGCATGCCATCCCTATGCGATGTTTAAATTCGGGAAAATGGTCGATCCGGTTCAGCAACAAAGTTCCTAACATTATGTAGTATCGGCAGTTTCGAGTCAAGCTGCAGTCCACCCACCATCTATCGTTACCACCGACCCATTGACAAACGCCGCCTCCGGCGAGGCCAGATAGAGCGCCATAAAGGCGATCTCCTCCGGCCGTCCCACTCTGCCGATCGGCTGACGCTGATTCAGTTCCGCTCGTACCTTTTCCTTCTCGTGCTTATGATACTTCTCCAGGTACGCCTCTACGAAAGGCGTATCCACCGTAGCGGGGCAGATGCAATTTACCCGGAACTCCGTCGGATAATCGACCGCCAACTGCCGCGTCATGGCCACTACGGCGCCCTTCGTGGCGCAATAGGCGAAACGCTTTTTCACCCCGATCAGCCCCGCAACGGACCCGATATTCACAATCGTGCCATGCGAAGCGATCAGGAAGGGCAGGGCGCTCCGCGTCATCAGAAACGTACCATCAACATTGACGCGAAAGAGCTGCCGCAGGTCACCCAGTTCCGTCTGCTCTACGCCGCCTACCAGTCCAATTCCAGCATTATTTACCAGGATATCAAGATTTTGTAATGTTGAAAACAGATTTTTAACGGCGGCTTCGTCCGCAACGTCGCAGACGACTGCCCGGGCCTTCGGCAACTCGGCCGCGAGCGCCTCAGCACGGGGGCGGTCAATGTCGACAACGAGGATTTCCGCTCCAGCGGCGCTGAAGACGCGGCAGATCGCCTCGCCGATGCCGCTTGCGCCGCCCGTGACTAACGCTACCCGGTTGGTGAGTTCAAAAGGCATTCATCTTCAGAGTACCTGGCTCCAGAGTACCTGGCTCCAGAGTACCTGCCCGCCGCCTCCGCTGGAGGTTATATAATTCCGAACGTATGTCTTTCGCCATCTTTCGCGCCAGCCTCTGTTGCGGGATTCTGGCCTCCTCGCTCGCGGCGCAACCCGCGCCGGCCACGCCGCCCGAGCCGTTGGCCCATTTTCATCATCTGCACTTGAACACCACCGATCCCGCAAGGGACATCGATTTCTACACCAAGCACTTTAATTGTGAACGCGCCAAATTCGCCGGCGCCATGGATGCCGTCTGGGCGCAGAAATCCTGGATTTTGTTTACCAAGGTCAGTTCGCCGGCGCCTTCCGAAATCTTGTCCACCATTTGGCACTTCGGCTGGGGCGCTCCGGACATGCCCAAGGAATACCAGCGCCAGCTCGACATGGGCGCAAAGTTCGAGACGCCCCTCACCGATATAAGCGATATCGGCGGCGGCAACGCCAAGGGCGTGTTCTTTTTTGCGTATGTGATCGCTCCCGACGGCAATCTCATCGAGTTGAACACGGCGCGCTCGGACCGCTTTGGACATATCCATCTATTGAGCGCCGATCCGGTCGCCGCCGCCGGGTGGTATTCCAAGCACTTCGGACTCCCCGCGCGCTACCAGCGCGAAAGCCGGGTTTACCGCGGCGTTCATATCGGCCCTTCGGCCTCCATCACTATCGACAATGTGAATGTCATCTTCTATCCGTTGCAGTACGCCAAGGATGCCTGGCCGAAACTGTGGGGCGATCGCACCGAACTGGAGCCGACGAAGGGCCGCGTGGTCGACCACATCGGTCTGAGCGTGGACAATCTCGACGCTTCCGTCGAGCGGTTGAAGAGCGAAGGAATTGCCGTCACCGATGCGCCTCGCAGCATTCTCGGGGGGAAGGTGAAATTCGCCTTCATCGAGGGTCCCGATAAAATGCGCATTGAGTTAGTGGAGGGACAGGCGCACAAGGATTGACGTCGCGTATGGCACGGCTTGCCGACCGCGCGGCTCAGAACTTTGGGCGGGCACACTTCGGCCCCGCGAGTGTCAGAAAACATTTAGAACAGCTTGACCCCGGCCGATCCCACGTACGAGACCGGCCGAGGCGCCCGATTGTCCGCATTGGATGAAGACTTACCAAAATAACGTTTTGGCAGTATCTTGCCAGAAGCGCTAGACGGGGTACAGGCTCAATGCCCATTCCCGCAGACCTCTCTCCTGAATGTCCAAGCTTGGTTGTCGGCTGCACGTCATATGCTGACCGCCGGGAGCAGCTCCCACCGGTTCACAGCGATTCGATCTGCACTCCCCATGTTTGTGGGGGCCACGCCGGCCGGTTTTTCGTAGGCGATTCGGTTGGCCAACCTATTTCCCTCGCCTTAGAGGGTCAGTTCGGGTATTCAGCCCGTTCCAAATTCAACTGTACCATGGCGGATGCTAGCGATTAGGTGTAAGTTTCTGAAAGCGAAGGAGAAAATAGTTGTCACCCGGGGTTTTCGCCGCGGCCGTTCCGGGTGGTGGCCGAGCGGTCAGCGGGCGAACAGCGAGACCCGGGCGCGATGGCCTTTGGATAGTTTTTCATCGCTGGTGTATAGAACCGAGTTGGTTGCCTCCGCCAAAGCTATGTAGGCGGCGTCGTAGGCGGTAAAGTTGTGCCGCAGTTCCCAAATACGGCGCAGCAAAGGCGTATGCGGCAAGCGTTGCGCCGGGAGCAACGCCAGTTCCGTCAAAAACTGCTCGCTTCGATGGGAGTCGACGCGTCGGCCCGCCGCAAGGCTTCTTATCGCGCTCACAACTTCCACGTCGAGCAAATGCGGAGCAATAAACGAATCGTCGCGCGCGGCCAGATCGCGTCTCAGGGACTCTGCCAAGGGGCCGTTCGTGAGCAGCTCTACAACCACGGACGCATCCAAAACAATCATCCGGCATCCCGCAACTTGCGTATGATTTGCGCGGCGCTCCGCTTGGTCGAGATCGGCCTGGCCTGCTGCGCGCGCTCCAGCCACTCGCGCATGGACGGCCGCTCCGCGGCGCGCTCCAATTCCCGCTTTATGAACTCGGAGAGGCTCATGCCGTCGCGAGCGGCGCGAGTTTTCAGCGTTCTGTGCACCTGGTCGGGAACGTCCCTCACCTGAATCATCTTCGACATGCTTTCAGCATATAAAACATGCGCCGCGCATGTCCATTCGGGCCTGCGCCGGTGTGCGGATGCGCGGCGTTATGCTGCGATCGCCAGTTGCGGCTGAATCGCCGATTCGGAGGAATCCACATCCACGCGTCGCCGACTAACCGGCCATTGGACAATGAGCGGATGCTTCGAGGGACCCGTTATTCGCGCCGCTCGGTTCGCCGCGGCAAAAGCGTTTCCGGAACGCCCGCAACAACGGAAAGCCACTCAACCTGGAAGTGCCCCTTGTAACCAAACAGCCGCCCCCAAATTCGGTTTTTTACCGCCACTTCGATCCGAAAGCGGTTCTCGGTCTCGTCGTACCATTCGCAAACATCCGCAACGCCCGAAAAGAGCATAGGGAATGAGAATGCCGCCGTCCCTTCGTAGAAGCGCTGTGCGCCGGACCGCAAACGCAGACCCCCATTGGAAGCGACGCTGAGATCGATATCCACCGCGAGGTGTTGATGAGTGCCCAGATAATCGACTATGCAGTGCCGTTGCTCGCTGTAGATCATGTAGGCATCAAAGCGCCGCGGACGCTTGGTATGGAAGGTGCGTATCCAAGTGATCGTCTCTCGCCCCAGGGCATCCAGATAGCTGTAATTTACAATCTGAAAAGGTACGTCGCGACCGCTCTCTGGGAACATGATGCGGCGCCAGGAGCCCACGCACAAGAAAGGCAGCGTGTACGGTAGTCCATGCCAGATTTCTTCCATAACGCCAGTGCCAATCGAAGCGGTGTTGTCTTCGCTGCAGAAACCGAAGCGGCGCTGTACTTCAGGGTGCAGGCGCGCGAAATCCGAGCCGAGAGCGCGCTCGTAGATAGATTTCACGAGGTCCCTTGAGGAGCACGCCTGAGGCAACGAGACGCCGAAGGAACCTGGGCCGCCGAGCAGTAACCGATGATCGAGAGGAGCATCATTCCGGCGTTCAGCGTGACTGGATTGAATGCGGCGGTAAGGTAATTTGGCGATTTCAAACCGACGGCTATAAGCGCCCAGGCCATCGCCAAGCCATTCAGCACAAAAAACGGCCGCCACTTCCAAAACACCAGGGTCGCGGCTGCGAATGCGAGCTCAAGCAGCCCGAGAGCCGGCAAGAATCTGAACGGCAGGCCCGCCGCCGTCATCATCGTCTGTTCGTCAACGTTTGCAAACAGCAGCTTCGGCACAAGTCCCTGCCACAGCCAAGTGAAGGCGATTCCCAATCGCGCCAGCGCATGAATCAGCGCCATCCGCATGCTGAATTGAGGCGGCACGCCACATTCAATCCAGAGGCGAAGTCGATCGAAACTCCATGCGGTTGCCCAGCCGATCAGGGGCCGGAACAGGAGCGAGTCGATCAGCCGGCCGGCCGCGCCAAAGCGAGTGCGATAGTCATACCAAGTTAGAAACCTCACGCCCTTCGCCGTAGGAACGTATTGCCAATATCCGGAGCCCTCTTGAATCAAGGATTTTAAATCCGCGGACCAGAATTTTAGGGCGGACGCGCGACACCCGGCAGCATCCTCGCGTGTCCCTGTACTTTCACCCTCGCCATCGACCTTGAGTCCAAAACCAAGTCGTGTCGAGTAGCGAAATCGCTGTGGCTCTTCTTCCGAGCGTCTCGGCAGGAAGTCGATTGCGGTAAAGCGCAGATCCCAGAGTTCGTGCAGATCGGGAACCTGAGTACGACGCCAGACTTCGTCTACGCCGGCGCAGATCTGAATCTCGACGTATACCCCCCGATCCTTTGCCATTAACCGAACATAGCACCCGAGTGTTTACGTCAAGCCATCCTGCAAGACAATGCCGTCCGGCGGCCGGCGATTTACGCGAGGTCACTTGGTCGCGTAACGGGCAAGCCTGACTGATGAGTTGCGGCGAGGCAGACGAATGGAGGCGGGGGATTTCGGACCTGACGAAACAGCGTCAGGAAGCCTCGCCGGCGCACAAGGCGCTAAGTGAACAATTATTGCGCGGGCCTCGCCCGGCGGCTACTTGCCGTCGACCGAAAAGGCCAGCAGAACGTTGCCGGGCAATCCTTGCCATTGGCCGTAGCCGGAATTCGTGAAGACCATGCCGTTGGCGATGGCGGGGCCGGCGGAGTCGAGCGATCCGCCGCGGCCCGCGACTCCATTCACCGTCTGGTAGTCCCGCACCGTATCGTAATCCCAAACGATCTCGCCGGTGGCCGCGAGGAATGCCCGGATATGTCCGTCAATGGAGCCGGAAAATATGACGCCGGGCATGGACGAGATGGCGGCCGATTGCGCGCCGCGTGCAGCCCTTGGCGCCTGGCTTGCAGTTTAAGGCCGGCGCGGGCGTGGACCAGATCTTCTCGCCGCTATCGAGCTGGAGCGCGTGCAGACCGCCGGGTTTGTTTCCGTTGCGGAAATTGGTCAGGTCGGAGACCGCGACATAGGCGTTGCGTTCGTCGGCCGTGGGACCCCATTCGATGCCTCCCAGGCCGCCGCCTTGCCCCACGCGCGTCTGCCATACAACCTTGCCGCGACTGTCGGGGTCGAGGCCCCACACGATGCCGGACTTTTGCCCGCAAATGAGGATGCGCTTGCCGTTCGGGAGATCGCGAAGAATGGGAGAGGCGCCGAAGTCGGAATCGGGGCCGTGTCCTTCGGGACAATTCACGCCGCGGCCGCATCCCATGGTGAAGTTGTCGTTGGGCAGCGCCTGGCTGGCCCACAGCATACTGCCGGTTTTTAGATCGAAGGCCAGGATGGCGTCGCTTGTGTTCAGGGAGATATCCGTGTAGGAGTTTCCCGTCGCCGCATAGACGACCTTGTTTTTCGCGTCGATGGTCGGGGCGGACCAGATGGCGGCTCCAGCGGGCGCCCAGTGTTGCCCGGCGCTGTCCTTCGTCTGTACGAGGCGCGGCGGATCGGGAACGCTGTAGCTCTTCCAAATTTGCTTTCCCGTGGCTCCATCGAGCGCGACAATGCTGCCGCGGAACTTGCAACATTCATAGCCCGCGAGCATCGCCGAAGCTTCTTCGATCGAGGACACGGGAACGTAGAGGCGTCCGTTGTAGAAGGCCGGCGAGCCGGTGATGCGGGCGGCAGGGTGGTCGTCTACCTGGACTTTCCAGAGGGGCTTTCCGGTGGCCGCGTCCACGGCATGCACCACCGCGCGCGTATCGCCGAAGTACGCGGCTAGCCGGCCTGGCGCGATGCGGCCCACGCTGACGGCGGTACGAACGGTGGCCTCCGCATCGTAGGACCAATACGCGCAGCCCGTTTCGGCATCGAGCGAATAGACCGCGCCGTTGGCGCTGCCGACGAAGACGCGATCGCCGATCACGGCCGGTTGGGATGAACGTACCGTATCGCCGGCGACGGCGAACGACCATTTCAGCTTTAGTTTGGGAACCGAGGCGGCGTCCAAGCCCGGGCTCGGCTGGTACCGCGTATTCGCCAGATCCTTACCCCAACCGTTCCAACTCGCCGCCGCGAGGCGCAGTGGCTTCGAGACCGCGGGACAGCGTCCAACAGCGCTCAAGGCCTCCGGCGCAGTGAATTCCTTGCCCGTCAGGAAGCGCGCGATGGCGCGGCCTTGCTCCGCGCTCAATCCCGCCGACTGCGGCGTCATGGCGCCTTCGAACATCGTTTTGTAAATGAATTCAGGGGTCCGTTGCGCGAGTTCGTCGCGGCTCGGCACGCGGGTTTGCGCTTTCGCGTCGTGGCACATTCCGCAGCGTTGTTTATAAAGATTCCCGCCATCGGGCGCGGCGCCGTATGCCGCTGTCAAGAGCATCACGGCATACACGATTGCTGCTGCGCTTCTCATAGGAAGTCGTATTATAACCGGACGGGGAGCGTGCGGCCGCGCGGGCCGGACGGGCCGGAAAGCCGTGTCACACTAGCAATAGATGAAGTGCGGTGTTGTGCTCCTCTGGTCCGTATTTGCCGTCGCTCAAAATACGGCGGCGCCGCCAACGGCTCCCGGCGTTCCGGAGGATTGGGACGTGCGGGCCTTGGTTCAAAGCCTTCAAACTCAGGCGCAGCGCCTGCGGCCGCTGCTCGATCGCATCAAGCCGGAAAGCTGGCTCTCGCGAGGCGCGCCCGCGGCCTATGTGCAGCAATTGCGCAGTTCCCAGGCGGAGCTCCGCTATACGATGCAATCGAGCGACGCGTTCGCCAAGCAGCCGGAGCGGCTGCCACTTGCGCTCGATACCTATTTCCGAATGCAGTCGATGGATACCGTGCTGGGCTCGTTAATCGAAGGCATTCGCAAATATCAGAATCCGGGGGACGCCGCGCTGGTGCAGGGCGTCATCAATGAAAACAGCGGCAACCGCGACCGGCTGCGCGAATATATCCGCGAGCTGGCCAACGAAAAAGAAAAAGAATTCGAGATTGCGGATCGGGAAGCGCAGCGCTGCCGGGGCGCGTTGACGCAACCCACCGGGAACAGGAAGAGCAAGTGATCGAGACCGCGACTTTCGTGTGCAGCATCTGCGGCGAAGCGTCTTACGAGATCTGCGTCTACTGCACCAAGGACGCTTGCGCCAATCATCAGTGCATGCGCTGCGGCCGCTGCAGCGATTGCTGCGAATGCGAGGTGCCGCTCGAAGCAGGCCGCGCAGTACAGCCGCATCTCCCACCCGCCGAACCCGAGCCGCTGCCGCCCGCGCAGCCGGAGCCGTTGCCCCAAACCGAGCCCGAGCCGCCGCCCCACACCGAGCCGGAGCCGCTCGGCCCCACGGTTCCGGAGCCCGTCCCCGGGACGGAGCCGCAGCCCGAGACGCCTGGGCCGGTGGCTTTCGCGGCCCGATCCGGCGAAGAGTCCGAAGCCGGAGCGGGCGCGGACGAATTACCGGACACGCAGGCAGAGCTCGTCAAGGCATTGCCGCAGCTTTTCGCGCCCGATCCGGAACCCGATCCGGAACCGGCGGCCGCAGAAGGCTCCGAGGAGCCGGACATGAACATTCCGCGGCCGGAGATTCTTGAAGAAGGCGCCGAGGAGCCCGACGGCGGGGGGCGCGACTGATTTTCGCCGGTCGCGCGGATTTTTAGACCGCGCCGGAGTGGCGCCGCAGGATCTGCTGCAGGTTCTGCGAAAAGGCCGACCGCGCCATCACGATGTTCGCTCCCGCCTCCTGCGCTTTTTGCTTCAGCTCGCCTTGCACGTGCGACAGAAATCCGATGATGCTGATCGGCTTGGTGGCCGGGTTGCCCTTCAGATTGGAGATGAGGCGAATGGGCTCGACGCAGGCGCAGTTCAGGTCCATGATGATGAGCAGCGGGTCCTGAGCGGCTTTGTCGATCACGTCTTCCTCGGACTTCAGAAATTCGACATGGAGTCCGGCGCGCTTGGCCGCATCGCCGATCTTCACCGTGAACAAAAGGTCTTCGACCACGGCCAGGACCTTCTTTTTTTGCATAGAACTTACGCGTTCCGCTCCCGAGATTTGATTGGCTTACCGATGGAACTTCGAAGACTGGAAGGTAAATACCGAGAGTAGCACGGAACACCTTGCGGCGATATCGTCAAGAGGACTGGAAAATCGATGGGGCCGAGGAGTGAAACGGCCGCGGCGAATTGTTCAAATTTGACAAGCGCTTAAGAGTTTCGATATTCTGAGAAGGTTTGAGCGAGTAGCTATTCCCGCACTACCATTCTCCGCGCAGACGCCTGGTTCGATTCAGGGGCTGCTTAGCGAGCGGAGAATCCGGTCGGGAGTCGGCCCCGAGGTTCTGGCGGATTAAGCCGTCCAGGGCATGGGCTAGTCCAAAGCAGCAACCCTCGCAAATGGCCGCAGGCGCTTGAGCACCGTGCTCGGCGTAAGGCCGTAGCGCATTGAACAGTTTTTGGCGGGGCGCAATCCCCGCCGGCGGAAGAACCAAACTTTTTAGAGAGGACATTCGTGCCGACGTTTAATCAACTCGTGCGAAAAGGGCGTAGACCGCCACGCTATAAGACGGCCAGCCCGGCGTTGCAAGCGTGCCCGCAGAGGCGCGGCGTGTGTACCCGCGTGTACACCACCACTCCCAAGAAGCCCAATTCGGCTTTGCGGAAGGTGGCGCGCGTGCGGCTGACGAACGGCATTGAAGTGACCACGTATATTCCGGGCGTGGGGCACAATCTGCAGGAGCACTCCATCGTGCTGATCCGCGGGGGCCGCGTGAAGGACCTGCCGGGAGTGCGCTATCACGTGGTGCGGGGAACGCTGGACGCGGCGGGCGTTTCGGGGCGGCAGCAAAGCCGCTCCAAGTACGGCGCGAAAAGACCGAAGGGTCCCGCTAAATAGAGTAGAGGATTTTAGCCAAATGCCACGCAGACGCAGACCCGAATTACGAGAAATCCTGCCCGATCCGCTGTATAACTCGACGCTGGCCGAGAAGTTCGTCAACTCCATGATGTGGGACGGCAAGAAAAACACCGCCCAGAGGATCTTTTATCGGTCCATGGATACGATCCGGGAACGCACCGGGGACGATCCCCTGAAGCTCTTTAAGAAGGCCGTCGAGAATGCCAAGCCGCTGCTGGAAGTAAAGACGCGCCGCGTGGGCGGGGCCAACTACCAGGTTCCGGTGGAGGTTCCCCAGAACCGCCGAACGAGTTTGGCGATCCGCTGGATTTTGATGAACGCCCGCTCGCGCCCCGAAAAGGGCATGCCGGACAAGCTGGCGAACGAATTGAACGACGCCGCCAACATGCGCGGCGGAGCGATTAAGAAGAAGGACGATGTGCACAGGATGGCGGAAGCCAACAAAGCCTTTGCGCATTACAGATGGTAATCGACACCCGGCGGGCGTAGGTCCCGTTTATTATGGCTCGTACAGCACCACTCGAAAGAATGCGCAACATCGGCATCATGGCTCACATCGATGCCGGGAAGACAACCACGACGGAGCGCATTCTCTATTACACGGGACGCACCCACAAGATCGGAGAGGTGCATGAGGGCACGGCCATCATGGACTGGATGGAGCAGGAGCAGGAGCGCGGCATTACGATCACCTCGGCCGCCACCACCTGCCAATGGCGCGACATCACGATCAACATTATCGATACCCCCGGCCACGTCGATTTCACCGCCGAAGTGGAGCGCAGCCTGCGCGTGCTGGACGGCGCGGTCGCGATTTTCGACGCCGTCGCGGGCGTGCAGCCGCAGTCGGAAGCGGTGTGGCGCCAGGCCGACAAGTATGGCGTCCCGCGCATTTGCTTCATAAATAAGATGGACCGCGTGGGAGCGGATTTCGTCCGCTCGGTCGATAGTATCGTGGACCGCCTGCGCGCGCGTCCCGTTCCCGTTCAGATTCCGGTCGGCGCGGAAGACCAGTTTAAGGGCGTCGTCAATCTCGTCACCATGAAAGCGCGCATCTGGCGCGACGAGACGCTGGGCGCGGAGTTCGACGACGTGGAGATTCCGGCGGAGCTGCTCGATCAGGCCAAAGCGTATCGCGAGCAGATGATTGAAGCCATCGCCGAGTTCGACGATCGCCTTTTCGAGAAATTCATCGAAGGGACGCCGATGTCGGATTCCGAGATACTCGCCGGCATCCGCAAAGCGACCATCGCGCAGAAGATTTTTCCGGTCGTGTGCGGGTCGTCGTTCAAGAACAAGGGCGTCCAGAACATGCTGGATGCCGTCGTCGATTTCCTGCCTTCACCGCTGGACGTTCCTCCGGTGCAGGGCACCGACGTGGACGATCCCGAAAAGGTGGAGGAGCGCCCCGCCTCCGACGAGGCGCCCTTTGCGGCGCTGGTATTTAAAATCATGACCGATCCGTTCGTGGGGCAGCTCGCGTTCATTCGCGTGTACTCGGGCAAGCTCACGGCGGGCACTTCGATTTATAACGTCACGAAGCATCGCAGCGAGCGCATCGGGCGGCTGGTGAAGATGCACGCCAACAAGCGCGAGGATATTCAGGAGATCATGGCGGGCGACATTTGCGCCGCCGTGGGCTTGAAGAACGTCGTCACGGGCGACACGATCTGCGACGAGCGCCATCCGATTCTGCTGGAGTCGATCGATTTTCCGGAGCCGGTGATTCAGCTTGCCATCGAGCCCAAGACCAAGGCCGATCAGGAAAAGCTGGGCATGGCGATTCAGAAGCTGGTGCAGGAAGATCCGACGCTGCGGGTTTCGACGGATCCCGACACGGGCCAGACCATTTTGGCCGGAATGGGCGAGCTGCACCTCGAGATCATCGTGGACCGCATGCAGCGCGAGTTCAAGGTCGGGGCCAACGTCGGCAAGCCGCAGGTGGCCTATCGCGAGACCATCCGCTCCAAGGCGGAATACGATTACACGCACAAGAAGCAGACCGGCGGCAGCGGTCAATACGCCCGCACGAAACTCGAAGTGGAGCCGAATCCGGGCCAAGGCTTCGAATTCGACAACGAGATCCGGCAGGGGGCCATACCCAAGGAATTCATCACGGCTGTCGAGAAGGGCGTGCGCGAAGCTCTGGAGGGCGGAATCCTGGCCGGCTATCCCATGGTGGACGTGAAGGTCGCGGTGGTCGACGGCGCTTATCACGAAGTCGACTCCTCGGAAATGGCATTTAAGATCTGCAGCTCCATTTGCGTCAAGGAAGCTTGCAGGAAAGCCAGGCCGGTATTGCTCGAACCGGTGATGCGGGTCGAGGTGGTGGTTCCGGAAGAATACATGGGCTCGGTGAACGGCGACCTGATCTCGCGGCGCGGGCGCCTCGAAGGCACCGAAGTGCGCGGCACGACGCAGTTGATCAAGGCCATGGTGCCGTTGTCGGACATGTTCGGCTACGCCACCGAGCTGCGCTCGCGCACGCAGGGCCGCGGCAGCTTCACGATGCACTTTGGCCAGTACGAAGAGGTTCCGAAGAGCATCGCCGAGGAGATCGTGGCGAGAGTTCAAGGCAAGGTTACGAAATAGGGTTCGGACAGGAGTCAGGAGAGTTTAACAAAACATGGCGAAAGAGAAATTTGACCGCAGCAAGCCGCACGTGAACGTCGGGACGATCGGGCACATCGACCACGGCAAGACCACCCTGACGGCGGCGATCACCAAGATGCTGGGGAAACACAATCCGAAGGTAAAGTTCCGCTCCTTCGATTCGATCGATAACGCGCCGGAAGAAAAGGCGCGCGGCATCACGATCGCGGTGGCGCACGTGGAGTACGAGACCGCCAACCGGCACTATGCGCACGTCGATTGCCCGGGTCACGCCGACTACATCAAGAACATGATCACGGGGGCGGCGCAGATGGACGGCGCCATCCTGGTGGTGGCGGCGACGGACGGCCCCATGCCGCAGACGCGCGAGCATATCCTGCTGGCGCGCCAGGTGGGGGTGCCGTCGATCGTGGTGGCGCTGAATAAAGTCGACATGGTGGACGATCCGGAGCTGCTGGAGCTGGTGGAGCTGGAAGTTCGCGAGCTGTTGAGCAAGTATCAGTTTCCGGGCGACGATCTGCCGGTGGTGCGCGTGAGCGCGCTGGGGGCGCTGAACGGCGAAGAGAAGTGGGAAAAGACGGTCGACGAGCTGATGCAGAAGGTGGACGAGTACGTACAGCTTCCGCAGCGCGATATCGACAAGCCGTTTCTGATGCCGATTGAAGACATTTTCTCGATTCAGGGCCGCGGCACGGTGGTGACGGGCCGCATCGAGAAGGGCATCTGCAAGGTCGGCGAGGAAATGGAGATCGTGGGCTTCCGGGACACGCGCAAGACGGTGGTGACCGGCGTCGAAATGTTCAAGAAGCTGCTGGACGAGGGGCGCGCCGGGGACAACGTCGGGCTGCTGCTGCGCGGCATTGAAAAGGACGAAGTGGAGCGCGGGCAGGTGATCGCGAAGCCCGGGACGATCAAGCCGCACAAGAAGTTCAAGGGCGAAGTGTACGTGTTGAGCAAGGACGAGGGCGGACGCCACACGCCGTTCTTCAAGGGCTACCGGCCGCAGTTCTATTTCCGCACCACGGACGTGACGGGGGTGGCGGAGTTGCCGGAAGGAATGGAGATGGTGATGCCGGGCGACAACGTGCAGCTCACCGTCGAGCTGATCACGCCGGTGGCCATGGACAAGGGCTTGCGGTTCGCGATTCGCGAAGGCGGCCGCACCGTGGGCGCCGGGACCGTGACCGAGATCGTCGAGTAACTTCAATGAGTCTTAGAGAACGCATTCGCATCCGTCTGAAGGCGTACGATCACCGTATCCTGGACCAATCGACGACGGAAATCGTCGATACGGCAAGGAGAACGGGAGCCCAGATCGCCGGGCCGATTCCGCTGCCCACGATCAAGAACCGCTATACCGTGCTGCGGTCGCCTCACGTCGATAAGAAATCGCGCGAGCAGTTTGAAATCCGCACGCACAAACGGCTGCTCGATATTCTCGAGCCGACGCAGGACACGGTGGACGCCCTGATGAAGCTGGATCTTCCGGCCGGCGTGGATGTGGAGATCAAGGCGTTCGGGAAGAAATAGGTTGCAGGAAGCAGGTTTATGAGTCCAGGGATTCTCGGAAAGAAAATCGGCATGACGCAGGTCTTCCGGCCGGACGGGCAGGTGGTTCCCGTCACGCTGCTCAAGGCCGGTCCCTGCGTGGTGGTGCAGCGCAAGACGCCGGCGACGGACGGCTACGACGCCGTGCAGTTGGGATTGATGGAGTTCGCCAAAGCGTCGCGGCTGAACAAGCCGGCCGCCGGGCACCTGAAGAAGACCAACGCGGAAGGCGTGCGATTCCTGCGCGAGGTGAAGCTGCGGCCGGGCGACGACGACTTGAAACAGGGCGATCGCATTCTGGTCGATACCTTCAAGCCGACGGACAAAGTGGACGTGATCGGCGTCAGCAAGGGACGCGGATTTGCCAGCATTATCAAGCGCCATCATTTTAAGGGCGGCCCGGGATCGCACGGGTCGATGTTCCATCGCGCTCCCGGCTCGATCGGCGCGTCGTCGTTCCCGTCGCGCGTTTTCCCCGGAATGCGCATGGCCGGCCAGATGGGCACGCAACAGGTGACGGTCCGCAATCTGGAGGTGGTGGAAGTGGACGCCGAGGACAACGTGCTCATGATTAAGGGCGCGGTGCCCGGGACCGAACGGCGGCTACGTCGTGGTGCGGAGGGCCAAGAGGTAAGCGCCATGCCAACCGTAAATATTATCGATCTGAACAACGAAGTGGTCGGATCGGTGGAGTTGGCGGACGAAGTCTTCGCCGCGCCCGTGAACGAGCACCTGCTCTATGAAGCGGTGCGGAACTATACGGCCGGCAAGCGCTCGGGCACCGCTTCGACCAAGACCCGTCATGAAGTTTCCGGTTCCGGGCAGGAAGCTATGGAAGCAGAAAGGCACCGGCCGCGCGCGCATGGGTTCCATCCGCTCGCCTCTGTGGCGGCATGGCGGCACGACGCATGGGCCGCAACCGCGCGATTACAGCTACAAGCTGCCGCGCAAGATGCTGCTGGGCGCGCTGCGCTCCGCCTTGTCAGCCAAGCTGCGCGATGGCGAGCTGCGGATTCTTCAGGCGTTCACGTTTCAGGACCACAAGACCAAGACGATCAAGGCCGCACTCAGCAAACTCGAGACAGCGAAGAGCGTGCTGCTGGTCGATCACGAAGCCGAAAATCGCAATCTGACGCTCGGCGCGCGCAATCTCAACGGCGTGAAGCTGGTGGCGACCAAAGACGTGACCGTCTACGATCTGCTGCGCTTTTCCCAGGTGCTGCTGAGCGAAGGCGCGGCGCGAAAGCTCGCGGAGGCGCTCAAGAAATGACGGTATACGAAGTCCTCAAGAGGCCGATCGTGACCGAAAAGGCCGTCGGCAAGAAGGAAACCGAGAACACGCTGTGCTTTGAGGTCGTGCCCGACGCCAACAAGGCGCAGATCAAGGCGGCCGTGGAGCACTTGTTCAAGGTGAAGGTGGCGCGGGTGCGCACCGAAAACATGGACGGCAAGCTGCGGCGGCGGGGCCGCTTCGCCGGGTACCGCTCGGATTGGAAGAAGGCCTACGTGCGGCTGCAAGAGGGCCAGAAGATGCCCGAGTACGGGGACATTTAAGCGGAGATTTTCTAATGCCGATTAAAGCATATAGGCCGGTCACTAAATCGCGGCGCTTCATGACCGTGGTCACTCGCGAAGAGATCACCAAGGAGACGCCGGAGAAGTCGCTGGTCGAGGGCAAGCCAAAACCGGCGGGCGCGACAGCCGCGGCCGGATTTCGAGCCGCTTCCGCGGGGGCGGCGCCAAGCGCGCCTACCGCATCGTCGATTTCAAACGCGATAAGCATGGCGTGGCGGCGAAGGTCGCATCCATCGAGTACGATCCGAACCGTTCGGCGCGCATCGCGCTGCTGAACTATGCCGACGGCGAGAAGCGCTACATCATCGCTCCGGTGGGTCTGGAGGTCGGCCGCACCGTGAGCTCCGGACCGGAGGCCGACATTCTGGTCGGCAACGCGCTGCCGTTGAAGAATATCCCGGCCGGCACGGTGGTCCACAATATCGAGCTGCGCGCGGGCAAAGGCGCCCAAATGGCCCGCTCGGCGGGGGCGCAGGCGCAGTTGGTTTCAAAAGAAGGCGGTATCGCGCTGCTGAAGCTGCCCTCGGGCGAGATTCGCCGCGTGCAAGTAGAGTGCATGGCGACTATCGGACAGGTCGGCAACGTCGATCATGAAAACGAATCGCACGGTAAGGCGGGCAAGACGCGCTGGCTGGGCAAGCGTCCCCACAACCGCGGCGTGACGATGAATCCGGTGGACCACCCGCACGGCGGCGGCGAAGGCAAGACGTCGGGTGGACGCCATCCGGTGACGCCATGGGGCCAGCCGACGCGCGGTTACAAGACCCGCAACAACAAGCGCACGGACAAATATATCGTGAGCCGCAAGGCGAAGAAGAGATAGTCATGAGCAGATCCCTGAAAAAAGGACCGTTCACCGACGACCACCTCTTTCAAAAGGTGGCGGCGATGAACGAGAAGAACGAAAAGAAGGTGATACGGACGTGGTCGCGGCGCTCGACGATCATGCCCGATTTCATCGGGCACACCCTGGGTGTCCACAACGGGAAGAAGTTCATCCCGGTGTACATCACGGAGAACATGGTGGGCCACAAGCTGGGCGAATTTTCGCCGACGCGAACATTCAAGGGCCATGCCGCCAAGGCGGCCACCGAGAAAGGGGCCAAGCCGGCTTAAGGCGGAACGCACATGGAAGCTAAAGCGGAAGCGCGATACATCCGGACATCTCCTCAGAAGGCTCGGCTGGTGATCGATATGATCCGCGGGGAGCGCGCCGGACACGCCATCAATATTTTGCGGTCGGCCAACAAGCGGCTGGCGCCGACGGTCGAAAAGGTGCTGCGCTCGGCCATCGCCAATTGCGAGAACCGTTTCAGCAACGTCGACGTCGACGAGCTGTTCGTGACCGGAGCGTACGTCAACGAAGGGCCGCGAATGAAGCGCATCCGGCCGGCGCCGATGGGCCGGGCGTACCGCTATCAGCGCCGCATGGCCCACATCATCGTGAAGGTGGGGGATCGCAAGCCTGCCGAGGAAACGGCTGGGGAGAACGAATAGTGGGTCAAAAAGTACATCCGTACGGGTTTCGGCTGGGCGTCACCAAGACGTGGCGCTCGCGCTGGTTCGCCAAGCAGGATTATCACCGGCTGTTGAAGGAAGACCTGGATTTGAAGGACCTGCTTAAGGAGCGCCTCAAAGCCGCCGGCGTCAGCTCGATTGAAGTCGACCGCCCGGGCAACAAGCTGCGGGTCACGATTCGCACCTCGCGGCCCGGCATCATCATCGGGCGCAAAGGCGCCGAGATCGAGAAGCTGAAGCAGGATCTCGCCAAGCAGACCAAGCGCGAAGTTTTCATCGATATTCAGGAAGTGCACAAGCCCGAATTGGACGCGCAGCTTGTGGCGGAGTCGATCGCACTGCAGCTCGAAAAGCGCGTGGCGTTCCGCCGCGCCATGCGCAAGGCCGTCGATTCGGCGCTGCGGTTCGGCTGCAAGGGAATCAAGGTTCGCGTTTCGGGCCGTCTGAACGGCGCCGAAATCGCCCGCAGCGAATGGTATCTGCAAGGGCAGCTTCCGCTGCACACGCTGCGCGCGGATGTGGAATACGGCATCGCCGAAGCGTACACGACGTACGGCGTCATCGGCATCAAGTGCTGGGTTTATAAGGGCGAAATTCTGGACGGAGCGGGGCGCCGCGACGGTCTGCGCAACGAGCCCGAGCCGCGGCGGCCGCAGCGCGATCGCCGCCCGGAGCGCCGCGACCGCGATGGCCGCCCGGAGCGCGGCGAGCGCGTACCGCCGCCCGTTCCCGTAACTTCCGATCAGCCGGCCGGCCCGGCGATCGGGCAACTGCCGGTGGAAGGCGCGCGCCCCACGACGGCCCCCATTATGCCGCCGCTCGCGCCGCCGCAGCCGTCCTGGAAGCAGGAGTTGAAACAGGAAGGCCCGGCGGCGGAAACCCCGCGCGAAGGCGAACCGGAGAAATAGCGGAGCGCTAGGAGATCTGATATATGTTGATGCCGAAGAAAGTCAAATACAGAAAGCAGCAGCGCGGGCGCATGACCGGCAAAGCCTGGCGGGGCTCCACGCTCGCCTTCGGCGATTACGGTTTGAAGGCGCTGGGGTGCGGCTGGGTGACGGACCGCCAGATCGAAGCGGCCCGTATTGCGATGACGCGTTTCATCAAGCGCGGCGGCAAGGTTTGGATCCGGCTGTTTCCGGACAAGCCGATCACCAAGAAGCCGGCCGAAACCCGTATGGGCAAAGGAAAAGGAGCGCCCGGAACAGTGGGTGGTCGTGATCCGTCCCGGCAAGATCATGTTCGAGATGGAAGGCGTGCCGAAGGACGTCGCCACGGAGGCGATGCGCCTGGCGGCGCAGAAGCTGTCGGTTCCGACCAAGGTCGTCTACCGCCAAAAGACGGCCGCCGCGGGCGAGTAAGGGAAGCGAGATGAAAGCCGAAAAAGTTCGAGAGCTCGACAACAACGAATTGCAACAGCAGGAGCACGAAGCCCGCGACCAGATGTTTCGTCTGCGCTTCCAGTTGACCATGGGACAAACGGACGGCCTCAAGAAGCTGCGCGTGCTGCGCAAGGACCGCGCACGCATGCTGACGGTCCTGCGCGAGCGCGAAATCAATCCGGAACTCGCGCCGGCTCCCAAAACGGGCAAGAAGAAGAAAGGAAAGTAAGCGATGGCCGGCGAACAGACAAATCAGGCGCCGATCGGCAACAAAAACGAGAAGGTCGGCGAAGTGGTTTCGGCGCGCATGCGCAAGACCATCGTGGTCGAAGTGACGCGCCGCGTTCCCCACCCCGTTTACAAGCGGATCATCAACAAGCGCAAGAAATTTTACGCCCACGACGAAGACGGCGCGGCCAAGCTTGGGGATGTGGTCCGCATCGTCGAGTGCCGCCCCATCAGCAAGCTGAAGCGCTGGCGCCTGGGCGAAATCATTCGCAAGGCGGTGCAGGTCGGCGCGGTAGGCGCGGCGGAGCTCGAAGGCACGCAGCCGGTCGGCCGGCGCGAAATCGCCGGTGAGGAGAAAAAATCCATGATCGGGATGAGAACCATGCTCGAGGTGGCCGACAACAGCGGCGCCCGCAAGCTGCAGTGCATTCTGCCGCGCGGCGGCGACAAGGGCCTGCACGCCGGACTCGGCGACGTCGTCACGGCCAGCGTGAAGGAAGCGGCCCCCGATTCGACCATGAAGAAGGGCAAGGTGGTGCGCTGCGTGATCGTCCGGATGCGCAAGGAGACGCGCCGCAAGGATGGCACCTACATCCGTTTCGATTCCAATGCCGCCGTTCTGGTGAACGAATTGGGCGAGCCGGTGGGAACGCGCGTGTTCGGGCCCGTGGCGCGCGAGCTGCGCGACAAGCGCTTCATGAAAATCGTCTCGCTCGCGCCGGAGGTGATCTAAATGCCCGCGCCCAGGAAGAAACCGAAAGAGCCGGTCCGCAATTCGCCTCAAGAAGGACGACCAGGTGAAGGTGATCGCGGGGCGCGACAAAGGCAAAACCGGCCGCGTCATCTCGATCGACCGCCAGAGCGGCAAGGTTCTGATCGAAGGCGTCGGCATGGTGAAGCGCCACACGCGTCCGAACCCGTCGCAACAGATCAAGGGCGGCATCGCCGAACGCGAGAGTCCCATCGCGGTGTCGAATGTGATGATTTTGACGTGCGGCGGGGTTCCGTCGCGCATCGGATTCAAAACGGAAGGCGAAGGCGCCTCCGGCCGCCGCATGCGCGATCGCGCGTAAGACCGGCGAACAGTTGGACAAGAGGTAGAGGGCAGCAATGGCCGAAGCAAGATTACGAGAGCATTATATAAACAACGTCGTTCCCGCGCTGACCAAAGAGTTCGGGTACAAGAACGTGATGGCGGTGCCGAAGGTGGAAAAGGTCTCGATCAATATCGGGCTGGGCGAGGCCACTCAGAACCCCAAGCTGATGGATGGCGCCGTCAACGAGCTCGGCGCCATTGCCGGCCAGAAGCCGGTGATTACCAAAGCGAAGAAGTCGATCGCGGCGTTCAAGCTGCGCGAAGGCATGCCGATCGGCAGCATGGTGACGCTGCGCGGCGACCGCATGTACGAGTTTCTCGATCGCCTGATGAACGTCGCCCTGCCGCGCGTGCGCGATTTCCGCGGCGTGTCGTCGAAATCGTTCGACGGCCGCGGCAATTACACGCTGGGCATCAAGGATCAGTTGATTTTTCCCGAGATCGACTACAACAAAGTGGAAAAGGTCAAAGGGATGAATATTTCGATCACGACAACGGCAAAAACCGACGCCGAGGGGCTGGCGCTGCTGCGGCAGCTCGGAATGCCGTTCCGTCAGTAAGCGAAAAAGAAACCATGGCAACTACCGCGAAAATTGCGAGGGATGAGAGACCGGTCGACGGAAAAGCCGTCAGCGAGGACGAAGTTCGCCTGCCGCCACCGCAACCGCTGTTTCCGCTGCGGGCGGCCGCGCGGCTATCTGCGCAAGTTCCATTTGTGCCGGATCTGTTTCCGCAAACTGGCGCTGGCCGGCGAAATTCCCGGCGTGACGAAAGCTTGCTGGTAGCGGCGAAAGGAGTACGGCAAGAGATTATGGCCACATCCGATCCCATCGCGGACATGCTCACGCGCATCCGGAACGCGCAACTGGCGCGCCATCCGAAAGTGGACGTCCCGGCGTCGAAGTTGAAAATGGACATCGCGCGCATCCTTAAGGAAGAAGGCTTCATCACCAACTTCAAGCTGGCCGAAGACGGCGCCAAGAGGAGCATCCGCATCTATCTGAAATACACGCCCGGCAACGTGCCGCTCATCTCGCGCATCGAGCGCGTTTCGCGGCCCGGCTGCCGCGTCTATGTGGGCAGCAAAGAAGTGCCGCGCGTCCTGGGGGGTCTGGGCATCAACATTCTGACCACGCCGCGGGGCGTCATGACCGGCTCCACGGCTCGCAAAGAAAATGTAGGCGGGGAGGTGCTCTGCCAGATCTGGTAGGGCCACTGGAATATGTCGAGAGTCGGAAAAAAACTCAATCAGCGTCCCGAAAGGCGTCAAGATCACGGTCGGCGGGGAAATGCTCGTCGAGGGACCCAAGGGCAAGCTCACCGTGCCGATTCCGCGGGGTATCGGGGTCAAACAGGAGGACGGCAACCTGGAAATCGTTCGCGATACCGACCAGTACGCCGCGCTGCACGGCTTGACGCGCGCGCTCGCCGCATCCGCCGTGCAAGGCGTATCGACCGGGTTCACGCGCGAATTGGACATCACCGGCGTCGGCTACCGCGCCGACGTAAAAGGCAGGGTCGCAACGTTCACGCTGGGCTATTCGCACTCGATCGAGCTGCTGCTGCCCGAGGGCGTGGATCTGAAGGTCGACAAGCAGACGCATCTGGTCCTCAGCGGTTATGACAAGCAGCTTGTGGGACAGGTGGCGGCGAATATCCGCTCCCTGCGTCCGCCCGATCCGTACAAGAACAAGGGCGTTCGCTACACGGGCGAAGCGCTTCGCAAGAAGGTCGGCAAGACCGGCGCGGGAGGCAAGTAATGTCGCGGGATTCGAAAAACATCGTTCGCATTCGCGTTCATGAGCGCATCCGCCACAAGGTGCGCGGCACCGAGGAGCGGCCGCGCCTGGCGGTGTACCGCAGCCTGAAACATATCTACGCGCAGATCATCGACGACCGCAAAGGCCACACCGTGGTCGGCCGCGTCGTCGGCGGAGAAGAGTCGGCGGTGAAGGGCGGGGGCAACCTCGCCGGCGCCAAGGAAATCGGCAGACTGGTCGCGCAGCGCGCCAAAGAGAAGGGCATTAAGAAGGTGGTTTTCGACCGCGGCGGTTATCTGTACCACGGCCGCGTCAAGGCGTTGGCGGATGCGGCCCGCGAAGCGGGACTGGAGTTTTAATGGCGACGGCTATCCAAAAAGCGCATCGAAGCGAATAACCTGAATCTCAAAGAACAGGTGGTTTCGATCAACCGCGTGACGAAGGTGGTCAAGGGCGGCAAGAACCTGAGCTTTTCGGCTCTGGTTGTCGTGGGCGACCCCGGAGCGAAGATCGTCGGCTTCGGCACCGGCAAGGCCAAGGAAGTTCCGGCGGCGATCAAGAAGGGCATCGAGGCGGCGAAGAAGAATCTTCGCAAGATCAATGTCCTCGAAACCACTATTCTGCATCCAGGTGCTCGGCGTTTTCGGCAGCGGCATGGTGCTGCTGAAGCCGGCTCCCGAAGGAACGGGCGTCATCGCCGGCGGCCCCGTGCGCGCCGTCATCCAAGCGGTGGGCATCCCCAATGTCCTTACGAAATCGATCGGCTCGCACAACCCGCACAACGTTGTGAAAGCGACCATCGACGCGCTCGAGCAGCTTCGCGACAAGACGCCAGGTGGCGGAGATGCGAGGATTGAATCAGGAGAAAGTCGGATAACCGCGGCTCGCCCCGTCGGAGGGAAAAATGTCTGAAGGAACAATCAAGATCAGGCTCGTTCGCAGCCCCATCTGCACTCCGGAAAAGCACAAGGCGATCGTGCGTTCGCTCGGGCTGAAGAAGATGAATCGAGTGGTAGTGCGGCCCGATACGCCGGTCTTCCGCGGCATGGTCGCGAAAGTTCCCCACTTGCTCGAGATCGTGAAGCCCGAGATCGTGAAAAAGGACGCGAAATGAACCTGAGCAATCTACGGCCCCCCAAGGGGCAAAAACACAAGAAACAGCGCGTCGGACAAGGCATGGGTTCCGGCCGCGGCAAGTATTCCGGCAGAGGCGCCAAGGGGGCTAAATCGATCTCCGGCTACAGCATGATGCGCGGATTCGAAGGCGGCCAGATGCCGCTGCACCGCCGTCTGCCGAAGCGCGGCTTCAAGAACATCTTCCGCAAGGAGTACGCCGATCGTCAACATTGGACGCTTGGCGAAGATGGAGGGCGATACGTTTCGATCCCGAGCGCCTGATAGAATTAGGGATCGTCAAAAAGATCGGCGCGGGTCTGAAGATGCTCGGCACGGGCGAAGTTGACCCGCAAGCTCACGGTTCGCGCCCACATGTTTTCCAAGTCCGCCCGGGAGAAGATCCAGAACGCCGGGGGAACGGTAGAACTGATCTAGGAGTCGGAGCAACAAGTGGCATGCAACTAGGATTCTCATGAAATTTTTCGAAGCCGTCGCAAACATTTTCCGCATTCCGGACCTGCGCAAGCGCATCCTGTTCACGCTGGGAATGCTGGCCATCTACCGGCTGGGCGGGCATATCCCCACGCCCGGCATCGACGCCAACCAACTGCAGCGCTTTTTCGAACAGAACCAGGGCACCATCTTCGGCTTTGTCGACCTGTTCAGCGGCGGCATGCTGCGGCGGTTGACGATCTTCGCGCTCGGCATCATGCCGTATATCACGGCGTCGATCATCCTGCAGTTGTTGACGGTGGTCGTGCCCACGCTCGAGAAACTCCAGAAGGAAGGCGAGCTCGGCCGCCGCAAGATCACCCAGTGGACCCGCTATCTGACCGTCATCCTGGCGATCATGCAATCCTTCGGCATCGCGATCGCGCTTGCAGAGTTCGGGTGACGGACTTCGTCCTCAATCCCGGCATCGGTTTCACTGCTGATGACCATGCTCAGCCTGACCACCGGCACGGCCTTCATCATGTGGCTGGGCGAGCAGATCACGGAGCGCGGCATCGGCAACGGCATGTCGCTGATCATCTTCACCGGCATCGTGGTCGGGCTGCCCGAACGCCATCGACGAAATCTATAACAACGTCGTCGTCACCCATCAATGGACGGTCGTGCACGTCATCATCATTCTGGCCGTCATGATCGCGGTGGTCGCGTTTATCGTGCTGGTCGAGCGCGGCGAGCGCCGCATCCCGGTGCAATACGCCAAACGCGTCGTGGGGCGGCGCATGATGGGCGGCCAATCCACGCACCTGCCGCTCAAGGTCAACGCCGGCGGCGTCATCCCGGTCATCTTCGCGTCCTCTCTGCTGGCCTTTCCGACGACGTTGATGTCCTGGCAGGTGGTCAAGAGCAGCCGCTTCCTGACCGCGACATGCTCGGGTCGATCGGAGGAGCGCAGCCGCTCTATTACGTTTTCTTCGTCGCGCTGATTATTTTCTTCTGCTTCTTCTACGTCTCCATCATCTTCAACCCCAATGAAGCGGCCGACAACATGCGCAAGTATGGCGGATTCATCCCGGGCATCCGTCCGGGCAAGAACACCGCCGACTACATGAACAAGATCTTGACCAAGATCACGGTCGTGGGCGGCCTGTACCTCTCGGTGCTGTCGATCATTCCGCAGATCATGATCACCGGCATCCGGCTGCAGACGCTTCCGCTGGTCGGCAACTGGATCGATTCTTATTTCCCGCGCTGGCTGCTGGACGGCCTGGAAGTGAACTTCTATTTCGGCGGAACGTCGCTGCTGATCGTCGTCGGCGTCGCGATGGACACCATCAACCAGGTCGAGGCGCAGTTGATCATGCGCCATTACGAAGGATTCACGCCGCGCGCCGGCCGTATTCGCGGCCGTCGAAGCACGTTCTAAGTATGGAAAACACCGCCGGGCCAGGTAGCCCGACGTCCAGGGGGCCGACGGCGCTGATCCTGTTCGGGGCTCCCGGCTCGGGCAAAGGAACGCAGGCGAAGCTGCTGCAGACCTGTCTCCAGGCGCCGCAAATCTCGACCGGCGACATGCTGCGCGAGCACATCGAGGCGGGCGACGAACTGGGCCGTCAGGTGGACGCCGTCATGCACGCGGGCATGCTGGTTCCGGACGCATTTGGTGAACCGGCTGGTGGAACTCCGCATTCAGACAGCCGGATCCGCGAACGGGCTTCATCCTCGATGGATATCCCCGCACGCTGCAGCAGGCCGAGCGAACTGGCAGGATGTTGAAGCCCGGCGGAGTGACCGCCAGTGGTGATCCACTTGAAAGTGGATTATAATGATAATTATCAGGCGTCTGAGCGGGCCGCCGTCAGTGTCCCCTGTGCGGGACGTTGTATAATCTGAGCACCAAACCTCCTAAAATCGATACTCTCTGCGATATGGACGGAGCCCGGCTGATCACGCGTCCGGACGATAGCGAGGCGGTGATCCGGCAGCGGTTGGAGGAATACGAATTTCAAACCAGGCCCTTGCTCGAATTTTTCAGACGCTGCGGAGTATCCGTATCACGAGGTGAGCGGAACCGGCGGACCTCCACAGGCGATCGCGAAGCAGATCTGCGGTCTTGTCGCTCCGAATCGATGATCGTTCGCAAGAGCGCCGCTGAACTGGAGAGAATGCGCCGCAGCGGTTTGCTGGTACATGAACATACTGCAGCGGCTCGGCGCAATGGTTCAGGAAGGGATCACGACCCAGGAACTGGAGGTCGCGGCGGAAAAGATGATGAAGGATGCGGGCGCCAAGCCGGCCTTCAAGGGATATTACACGCAGGCGGCGGGGACGAAATATCCCTTCGTGCTGTGTACTTCCGTGAACGAAGAGATCGTCCATGGAATGCCGTCGCCGAAACGGAAGCTGAAGAGGGGCGACATCGTTTCGCTCGATACGGGCGTGCAGTTGAACGGATATTTTGGCGATTCCGCCATCACCGTCCCGGTCGGGGAGGTGAGCGAGCCCGTCAAACGGTTGTTGCAAGTGACCCGCGAGTCGCTCGAAATGGCGATCGAGCAGGCGCGGGCCGGCAATCGGCTTTTCGATATTTGCGGCGCGCGTTGAAAAACACGTGACCGGGAACGGGTTTTCGGTGGTCCGGGAAATGGTGGGCCACGGGATTGGGACCAGTCTGCATGAAGAGCCGCAGATTCCCAATTATGTCGATCGCCGCAACGAAAATCCGCGTTTGCGGGAGGGCATGGTCCTGGCCATCGAGCCGATGGTCAATCTGGGCAAGCCCGGACATGAAGGTGAGAGCCGGATAGGTGGACCGCGGTGACGAAGGACGGCTCGTATTCGGCCCATTTCGAGCACTGCGTGGCCGATAACGGATAACGGTCCGTGGGTTTTAACGCGGCCGGTAGAGCCGCGACCGGGGATTGATGAAAGAGGAAATTTCGATGAAAGTTCGAGCGTCGGTCAAGAAAATGTGCGATAAGTGCAAGGTCATCCACCGCGAAGGCGTGGTGCGCGTGATCTGCACAAACCCCAAACACAAGCAGCGGCAAGGATAAGGAAACAGCATGGCGCGTATCGCAGGCATAGATTTACCGAACAAAAAAGCGGGCCGAAATCGGCCTGACTTATATTTACGGAGTGGGCCGCACCCGTTCGCTCTCTCTTCTGCACCGGGCCGGCATCGATCCCGACAAGAAGGTCGCCGACCTGACCGAAGACGAGGTCAACCGCATCCGTACCCTGATCGAAAACGAAGGCGCCGTCGAAGGCGACCTGCGCAAGGAAGTCTCGATGAACATCAAGCGCCTCATCGAGATGGGCTCCTACCGCGGCTTGCGCCATCGCCGCGGTCTGCCGGTGCGCGGCCAGCGCACGCATACCAACGCCCGCACCCGCAAGGGTCCGCGCCGCGGCACCGTCGCCAATAAGAAGAAAGCCTCGGCCAAGACATAATCCCAGGAAACCGGAATGGCAAAAGCTCCCGCAAAAACCACCAAGAAGAAAAGCGTTCAAGAAGAAGGAAAAGAAGGTCGTGCCGACCGGGCTCGTGCACGTTCAGGCCTCCTTCAACAACACCATCATCACGTTCACCGATCAGTCCGGCAACGTTCTGGCGTGGTCGAGTTCCGGTTCGCTCGGCTTCCGCGGTTCCCGCAAGGGCACTCCGTTCGCCGCCCAGCAGGCCTCCCTCACGGCGGCCAACAAAGTAAAGGAATATGGCCTCCGCTCCGTTGAAGTTCGCGTCAGCGGTCCCGGCGCGGGCCGCGAATCGGCCGTGCGCGCCCTGGCAACCGCGGGCATCGAAGTGCGCTCGATCAAGGACCGCACGCCGATCCCGCACAATGGCTGCCGGCCGCCCAAGAAGCGCCGGGTCTGATGTTAGCAAGCAGGACGAAGGCTTCCCCGGAGAGCCGTAAACTGCACCTAAACGAAAGGTACGTCAAGGAAACATGGCACGATATATTGGTCCCGTCTGCCGGCTCTGCCGGCGCGAGGGAATGAAATTATTCTTGAAAGGGGAGCGCTGCCACACCGAAAAGTGCGCCATCGAAAAGCGCAACTTCGCTCCCGGCCAGCATGGCAAGGATCGCAAGCCGAAGCTGGTCGGCTACGGGCTGCAGCTCCGCGAAAAGCAGAAGGCCCGCCGCTATTACCGGCTGCTCGAAGGCCAGTTCCGCAATCTTTTCGAGAAGGCCTCGCGCTCAAAAGGGCATCACCGGCGAGAACCTGCTGAACACTGCTGGAGCGGCGCCTCGATAACGTCGTCTATCGCATGGGATTCGGCACCAGCCGCGCGCAGGCCCGCCAGTTGGTCCGCCACGGTCATATTCTCGTCAACGGCAGGAAGGTCAATATCCCGTCGTTTGACGTCAAGCTCGGCGACGCGATCGAAGTCCGCGAGAAAAGCAGCGACAACCCGACCATTCTGGCCGCCCGCGACGCCACGGCGCACGCCCCCGCGCCGAATTGGCTGGAAGTGGATCGCGAGGCGCTGCGCGGGCGCGTCATCGCGCAGCCCAAGCGCGAAGAGCTGGTCCAGATCCAGCTCAACGAGCAGCTGATCGTCGAATTGTATTCGAAGTAGAAGCGAATCTAGGGCGAAGGATCAGATATATGTTTAAAGGCTTTCAGAAACCGAAGAGATTAGTCGCCAACACCGAAACGCTCACCGAGCGCTACGGCATGTTCACCGCCCAGCCGTTCGAACGCGGCTTCGGGTCCACCATCGGCACCGGCCTGCGCCGCGTGCTGCTCAGCTCCATCGAAGGCGCCGCCATCACCGCCGTCCGCATCGAAGGCGTGGCGCACGAATTCAGCCCCATTCCCGGCATTGTCGAAGACGCCACCGACATCATCCTCAACCTCAAGCAGGTCCCCTTCAAGATGATCGGCGAAGGCACCCGCACGGTCCGGCTCAAGGCCGGTCAGCCCGGCGAGGTCATGAGCGGCCAGATCGAAACCGACTCCGACGTCGAAGTGCTGGACCGCAATATGCACATCGCGACCGTCGGCGAAGGCGGCAAGCTCAACATCGAAATGCGCCTCAAGTCCGGCCGCGGTTATGTCTGCCGCGGACCGCAACTTCGACGAGGATCTGCCGCTCGGCTACATCCCGATCGACTCCGTCCACTCCCCGGTGCGCAAAGTCAACTTCGCCGTGGAGGCCGCGCGTCTCGGACAGATGACCGATTACGACAAGCTGACCATCGAAGTCTGGACCAACGGCGCCATCTCGCCGCAGGACTCCATCGGGCAGGCCGCCAAGCTGCTGAAAGATCACATGTCGATCTTCATCAACTTCGAAGAGCTGCCCGAAACCGCCGAAGAGCCAGGCGAGCGCGCCATGAACCAGATGAACGAGGTTCTCAACCGCTCCGTCGAGGAACTGGAGCTCAGCGTCCGATCCTACAATTGCCTCAAGAACGCCAACATTCAAACCATCGGCGACCTGGTGCAGAAGACCGAAGCGGAAATGCTGCGCACCAAGAACTTCGGCCGCAAGTCGTTGAACGAGATCAAGGAAATCCTCGGCAACCTCGGCCTCGGCTTCGGCATGAAGTTCGATCCCCAGGGCCGGTTGGTCGCTCCCGCCGGCGGTCCCGCGCCGTACATTCCCGCATCCGATGTCGGGGATGAGGATCTGGACGAGGTAACCGAGTAACGGCCCGGCGGAGCATAAAGCGGAGCGCAAATAATGAGACACAAGGTAGCCGGATATAAACTGAAACGCAACATCAGCGCCCGCAGAGCGCTTTTTCGAGGCCTGGTCACGAGCGTCCTCGAACACGAGCGCATCATCACTACCGTTCCCAAGGCGAAGGCTGTGAAGCCGCTGGTCGAAAAGATGATCACGCTGGCGAAGGCCGACACGCTTCATGCCCGCCGCCAGGCTGCCGCGGTGATCGAAAAGCCCGAAACGGTCAAGAAGTTGTTCGACAAGCTGGGTACGCGTTTCGGGCAGCGCAATGGCGGCTACACGCGCATTATCCGGCTGGGTTCGCGCAAGGGCGATGGCGCCGAGCAGGCGATTCTCGAGCTGGTCGGTTCGGAACTCGTGAAGCGCGCGGCCGAGCGCGCCAAGCGCAAGGAAGAGCGCCTCAAGGCCATCAAGGAAGGCCGCGAAGAAGGAGAAGAGCCGTAGCCCTGTTTTCAATTCGGCGGCATGAAGGCAGGATCGCCCGCGCGGGGCTTTCCTGCCTTTTTCTTTTAGGCGTCCGAAACCCCGCTGTTACACTGAAAAATTCCGATGCATTGGAGCAAACTCTTCATCCCGACGCTGCGCGAAGACCCCGCCGAAGCCGAAGTTGCCAGCCATCGCCTGCTGCTCCGCGCCGGATACATACGGCAGCTCGCGGCCGGCATCTACAGTTATCTTTTTCTGGCGCAGCGCTCTCTGCTGCAAAATCGCGAATATCGTGCGCCAGGAAATGGATGCGATCGGCGGCCAGGAAATGCTTCTGCCGGCGCTGCATCCCGCCGATATTTGGGAAGAATCGGGCCGCTGGGACCTTCTGGGCGACACCATGTTCCGGCTGAAGGACCGCGCCGGCCGGCCCATGTGCCTCGGGGTGACCGAAGAAGAGGTCATGACCTCGATCGCGCGCGGGGAAATGCGCAGTTACAAGCAGCTCCCTCAAATCTGGTATCAGATCGCGCCCAAGTTTCGCGACGAGCCGCGCCCCAAGTCCGGTCTGTTGCGCGTCCGCCAGTTCCTTATGAAGGATTCCTACTCCTTCGATCTGACGCCCCCGGGCCTCGACAACTCCTACGATAAGCACTACGCCGCCTACTCGAAAATTTTCGACCGCTGCGGCCTCGATTACCTGGTCGTGGAGGCCCACTCGGGCGCCATGGGCGGCAAGCAATCGCACGAGTTCATGGTTCCCTCCGCGGCCGGTGAAGACTTCGTGGCGCGGTGCCCGAACTGTAAATATTCGGCGAACCTCGAAAAGGCGGTATCGCGGCCGTCCCCACCCCTGCAGGCCGACGCCGAGGACGATCGCGCGCCCGAGGAATTCCACACTCCCGGCCGCAAAACCATCGCCGAAGTCGCTGAGTTCACGAATTTGCCCGAGACCTCCCAGATCAAGAGCCTGGTCATGGTGGCCGCCGGCAAGCCCGTTCTCGTCCTGCTGCGCGGCGACCACCAGCTCAGCGAAACGAAGCTTGAAAGCGAGCTCGGCGCCTCCGATATCCGGCCCGCGCATCCCGAAGAGATCCGCGAATGGTTCGGCGCCGAAGCGGGCTCGCTTGGTCCCATTGGCGTCCGCAACATGCGCGTGCTTGCCGACGAAGCGCTGCTCGGCCGCCGCAATATGATCGCCGGCGCAAACAAGAACGATTATCACTTGCGGCATGTTACTCCCGGCAAGGATTTCACGCCGGAATTTTCCGATCTCCGGCAAGTCGCCGCGGGCGACCTCTGCTCCAACTGCGGCGCTCCCCTCGAGCTGATCAAGTGCGTCGAAGTCGGCCACATCTTCAAGCTCGGCTACAAGTATTCCGAATCGATGGGCCTTCGCGTACTGAACGAAGAGGGCCAGGAAGTCGCCGTTATAATGGGCTCCTACGGAATTGGAATCGAGCGCATCCTGAGCGCCGCCATCGAGCTCTATAACGATAAGGACGGCATGGCCCTGCCCGCCACAATCGCCCCGTTCGTCGTGATCGTGACTCCCGTGAACTATGCCGATGACCGGCAGCGCGCCGCCGCCGAGGAAATCTACGACGCCTGCCGCGACCTCGGCCTTGACGCCTTAATCGACGATCGCGACGAGCGCCCCGGCGTGAAGTTCAAAGACGCCGACCTGATCGGCATTCCCTATCGCATCACCGTCGGCAAGAAGCTCGCCCAGGGCATCGTCGAGGTCGTGAACCGCCGCACGCGCGAATCCACGGACGTGGCGGCCGCGGACGCCGCGAATTATATCCGCGAGCGTCTCGACCCCTTGCCATGAGCGTCGACTGGGACGCCGTACGGGCGCAGTTTCCCGCCCTTGCCAACTGGACGTTTCTGAACACCGCGACCTTCGGGCAATTGTCGCGCCGTGCGACGGAGCGCGTTGCGCGCCACTTCGCTCATCGAGACGAGCTCGCCTGCTCGGATTTCCTGGATTGGTTCGACGACCTCGATCGCATCCGGGACCGCGTCGCGCAGCTTATTCACTGCGAGTCCAGCGACATCGCGTTCATCCAGAATGCTTCCTCCGCGCTGGCTTTGATCATTGGAGGCTTGCAATGGCAACCGGGCGATCGCATCGTCACGCTGGAGGATGAATTCCCGAACAACCTATATGCTCCCGGCGCACTCGAACGCCGCGGCGTGGAACTCGTCGAAACCCCGTGGGATAACTTCTACAACTGCATTGACGAGCGAACGCGACTGGTCATCCTGAGCTCCGCGAACTACTCGACCGGCTTTATTCCGCCGCTCGAGGAAATCGGAGCCTTTCTGCGGCAACGCGGCGCCCTGTTCTTCGTTGACGGCACCCAGTCCGTCGGGGCACTTCGTTTCGATGCCCAACGACTCCGGCCGGATATGCTGGCCGTTCATGGTTATAAGTGGCTCAATTCGCCTATCGGGGCTGGATTTATGTATGTCGCCCCGGAGTTGCGGAAATGGCTCGATCCCCTCGTCGTCGGTTGGCGCAGTCATCGCGACTGGCGCAACGTCGATAACCTGCACCACGGCCGCCCCGAGTTCTCTGAAAGCGCCGAAAAATACGAGGGCGGATCCGTCCCGGTCGCCCTGTTGTATGCCATGGAGGCCTCCCTCGAGATGATGCTCGAGATCGGCCCAGAGGCGATTGAGCGCCGCGTGCTGGAACTCGCCGCGGAAGTACGAGCCATCGCAAGCCGCCTCGGAGGCGAGCCGGTGTCCTCGAACTCCCCAATCGTTGCGGTGCGCTTCGAGGGACGCGACCCATCCCCGCTCGCAAAATCGCTGCATGAAAAACGGGTCCTCGTGGCTGCCCGGCACGGCCTGCTCCGCGTCTCGCCGCACTTCTACAACAACGAATCGGATTTGCAACATTTCGAGTCCGCGCTTCGGAGCTTGCTGTAGATTCAAGTTATGCCCGTCGGCCCGTCCCCGCTTGCCCGCATCAATTACATAGTCGTAGTCATGCTCGAGAATCGCTCCTTCGATCACATGCTCGGCTACCTTTACGCGAACCAAGGAAACATTTCTCCTCTTGGACAACCCTACGAGGGCCTCACTGGAAGCGAAAGTAATCCCGACGGAAAAGGCGGCGTTGTAAAAGTTTTTCCCATTCAGAGCGCGAGTCCGCATCCGTATTTCTTTCCCGGGGCCGATCCCGGCGAAGGTTACCTGAATACCAATGCGCAGCTATTCGGCCAGAACACCGCCCCGTCGCCTATTGTCCCCGCCACCAATCAAGGCTTCGTCGCAAATTTTGCGTACACGCTCGGTTGGGAGTCGAAAGAGGCGAACCAGGTATTGCCCGGGACGACGCCGTCGCAGATCATGGGCATGTATACGCCGGCGCTGCTGCCGATTCTCTCGAATCTCGCGAAAGGCTACGCCGTGTGCGATGAATGGTACGCATCGGCGCCCACCGAAACGCTTCCCAACCGTGCGTTTGTCCATATGGCTACTTCCCAGGGGCATCTCTCCGATTCCGCCGCCAAGGTATTTACAGCGCCGAGTATTTTTGCGGCCCTCGACAAGATAAACGTTAGTTGGAGCGTCTACGGCTACAACGCGCCGCCACTCACGCGCGGCTCGGTCGCAGACATCACGCAAGCCGCCGAAAGCCACTTCGGGCAGTTTGCCGACTTCCAAAAAGCGGCCGCTTCCGGCGCTTTGGCCAGCTACACGTTCCTGGAGCCGCAATGGGGATCGAGCGGCAACAGCCAGCATCCGAATTACGATGTGTCGGCCGGCGAGCGCTTTCTCCACGATATCTACTACACTTTGTACGGCTCCAAGATCTGGCCCCAAACATTGCTGATCGTCACCTATGATGAGCATGGTGGATGTTACGATCATGTGCCCCCGCCGGAGAACGCCGTTCCGCCGGACAACTCCGCCGGTGAGCAAGGATTCGATTTCAAGCGCTTCGGAGTGAGAGTGCCGGCGCTCCTGATCTCGCCGCTCATTCCCGCGGGCGCGGTATATCGATCGCCTTCAGCGGTCCCGTTCGATCACACCTCCATTCTCGCGACCATCGAAAAGCGATTTGGGATAGCGCCGCTCACTGCGCGGGATGCGGCGGCGCCGGACGTGGGCGCTGCGCTCACGCTGGCGAATGCGCGTACGGACGATCCCTTGGCCGGTCTGACGCCGCCGGCAAGCAAGTCTGCGCCAAAACTGCCGGCCGGCCCCGACCACCTCGAGCTGGCGCTTGCCGAGGCTGCCGCGCGGCTTCCAATACCGCCGCAGCAAGGCAGCCAGCATGTTCCGCCGCATTTTCCGACCGGCAGCGACGCTATGGATTACGTGCGGAGTCGCTATCGCGACTACGCGAATTCGCGGGAGTAACCGCGGGCCGCAACCTCGTTCCCCACGGCGCGCCACGCTGAATCCAATCCGTGAGGATAGCGATCTCCTCGGAGCGGAGTTTCTTGCCCGGCGGCATTTGCACGTCCCCATCGTGGCGGATCGCGCGAATGAGAGCGCTCTCTTCGGGCTTGCCGGGAACCACCGCCGCGCCGCCGCTCTTACGCGCTTTCAGCAGCGTGGCGCGGTCCTCAAACGAGATATTGCCGTCATCCAGTTCGTGATTGTGGCAGCCGAGACAATGCCTCGTTAGAATCGGCGCGACACGCTCGTCAAAAAACCGCGCTCCGTCTTCGGGCGTTTCCCCGCGCACGCTAACGGCGCCCGCCACGAGCAGGCCGAGGAGAAACGCCGTCACTTCAGCTTCATTCCGATGCCGAACTGATTCCCCGCGCGAACCACTTTCCCATTCGCGATCTCGATATCGAGCAATTTCTCGCTTTGCACCTGATGCCCATGTTCATCCCGCAGCGTCGTAATTATTTTCTTCGTCGCGGCATCTATCATGTCTCCGGTCGATGCATAGGCCACGCGGCCGTCCATGCTGAAACTGATCCAGCCCGGAAAATCGCTCAGCTTGATCGTTATGCCCTGCTTGGGCGGCATTACCGTCGCATCGAAAACATGAACGGCGTTGTTGGCTCCATCCACCACCCACAGTTCCTTCTCGTCGGGAGTCAAGGCGATTCCGT
Organism: Bryobacterales bacterium; assembly: GCA_963795935.1. Lineage (GTDB taxonomy): Bacteria > Acidobacteriota > Terriglobia > Bryobacterales > Bryobacteraceae > JAICMB01. Next base: position 233,463 of record CAWCJO010000004.1, read on the forward strand.
GGCTCGGACAGGAATGGCGCTTCACGGGGCCCTGCTTATAGCCCTCCACCTCCACGCGGTACAGCTTCTTGCCGCTTTGAATATCGCCCACCTCGAATCCCAGCAGCTCGTTCACGTTTACGAATACCAGCGTGTTGCTCCCGTTTACCGTGAAAGGCCGAATGCCGGCCGCAAACGGCCCTACCGTACCCATGATCGTATTGGTCTTGGGGTCCGCGATGCGGAGCAGCCCGGACTTCAAACCCGCCAAATAGACCCGCGACCCATCGGGAGCCCATATCGTATTGTGCGATCCGGACTTGGTTTCAACGGTGGCGATCACGTCACCGTTCTCGGCATTCACGACCTGCCACGCCGGGCCTTCCAGTTGCGGAACGTAAAGCATCTTGCCATCGGGAGAGATGGCCATGCGGTCGCAGCCACCCTCGTATGCTTTGTCCCACAATTTCCGCCCCGTGACGATGTCGAGCGCCATCATCCGGTTAATATTGGAAACATACATCTTGCCCGTCGCGGCGCTGGCGGCAAAACCCTTGACATTCTCAACCTTTTGCCCCGGCCGGTACTCCCACGTCGGAAAACGCTTCACGAGCTTATAGCCGTTATCGATATCGAAGACCAGGATTCCAACGCCGCCCCACTCGGTGTAATTGCGAATCCCCGGACTCGCGACGTAGAGAAGATGTTTCGCCTTGACTGTTTGACCGGAAAGAATCGCCAGCGCCAGGAGGCACGCGGCGACGAAGCGCGGCGGACGTTGAGTGGGCATGTGGACTGCTTGATCGAGAAGCCACAATTTTAACCCAGCGGCAGCGTCACTGAGCGAGAATCGAGCAATATGACAAACGATCGCTTCTTAAGCGCGGCCATTGCGCAGGCGCGCAAGAGCCTTGCCGAAGGTGGAATCCCCATCGGGGCTGTCCTGGTCCACGACGGCAAGATCATCGGCGAAGGTCACAACCGCCGTGTTCAGACCGGCAGTCCCATCGACCACGGGGAAATGAACTGCCTGCGCAATGCGGGCCGATTACCGGCCAGGATCTATCGGAATTGCACCATGTATTCCACGCTGTCGCCCTGTCCGATGTGCAGCGGGGCGATCATACTCTACAAGATTCCAAACATCGTCGTCGGCGAGAACAAGAACTTCTCAGGTCCGGAGGATTACCTGCGCGGTAAAGGCATTCAAGTGGAAATCGTTCAAAACGAAGAGTGCATTCAACTCCTGGCCAGCTTCATCCAGAGTCGGCCCGACATTTGGAACGAAGACATCGGACTCTGAGGCCACATTGTCCTGACCGGCAAAGTGAGCGGGGCACCCTGTAACTAACGTCCGAAGTGACGCCAACCTCCGCCAATCACGACGCCAACACCGATGCCCGGTGCGCCATAATAGCCCGGGTAGCCATATCCGTATCCGTATGCGCCGTAGGCGGGATAATAATACGGATCATAATAACCGCCGTATCCCGGCCCGTACCACGGATCGTACCAGCCGGCGCCCCAGTATGGCCATCCGCCATACCAGCCGCCCCAGCCGCCATAAAAGCCGCGCCCATAGCCGCCGTAGCCATACCCTCCGCGGCCATAGCCGTATCCATAGCCGCCCCGTCCGTAGCCGCCATATCCGTAGCCGCCACGGCCGGCATACGCGCCCCCGGCGTAGCCTCGGCCCGCAAAGCCGCCTCCGGCATAGCCGCGGCTCGCGAAACCTCCGCCGCCGCCTCGAGCGCCAAAACTGCCGGAGGCATGTCCGCCCATGCCCCCTCCTGCGTGCCCGCCGCCTCCGCCGTGCCCTCCGCCACCGCGTTGGGCATAACAGGTCGCGGCCAATCCGACCGATACCAGCATAACGATCAGCTTGTGCGTCATAAATGTCTTCCGTTGCTTAGGATAGCGCCGCTAAATCTAACGGCGGAAACGTCCTCCAAAGTAAACTCGCGGCCCCCAGAATCTGGGCCCGTAGAAGAAAGAGAACCCCGGAGCATAGTAATACGGGTAGACTCCCGGCCCGTAGTAACCGGGGTATGCGGGATATGGATAAGGCTGAGCGGCATACGACTGACCAGGGCCGCAGCCGTACGGACCGCAGGGAGGCCGCGCACCCATCGGTCCGGAAGCGCGATAACCACCCTGGTTGTAATCCTCCGGCTCGACATAGCGGAAGGCTTGCGGAGCGCGGTCCGTCGCGATCGTGACCGGCGCGTCCACCCGGAAGGTGAGCACCGACTCGGGATAGATGATCGTGGGGTGACCGCGCGTCAGCAGCACGCCCAATAAGCCCACCACAGCGCCCGCGCCGGCTCCGATAGCCGCCCCGCGGCCCCAGTCGGCGCCCGCGCCGACGGCCGCGCCCAGCGCCGTCGTCGCACCCACCCCAGCCACATCGCGTCCCACTGAGGTTGGTCCCGAGCGGCTGATGAGCTGCGACGCGATCGGCACGTTCTGGCCGTCGGCCAGCGTCAAATCGGTCAACTGTACCTTGAGTTGCGAAACGCCTTCCACCCGTCCGGCCTTTTTCGCTTCCACGACACGGCCGCCGATGGTCTGCCCCGCTTCCGCGACCACAAATCCACCCACGACTACCGGACGGACCAACGTTGCTGTGAACGCGTCACCGGCCTGATTGCGGTCCGAGGAGAGCGGCTGATTCAACCGCACGGTCACATAAGTTCCGCGCTGCAGGGTCAACTGTGCGGGTGGCGCGGGCGGCGGCGTCGCGGGAGCCATCTGGTTCGCGGATCCCTGGTATGGCGGGTATGGCGGCGGCCCCTGGTTTGGATGTCCATAAGGACCCTGGTTCACAGGCCCCTGATAGGGAGGACCTTGATACGCCCCTCCCTGATTCGCGGGACCCTGATAGGGGGGACCTTGATACGCCCCTCCTTGATTCACAGGACCCTGATAGGGGCGGCCCGGATTGGGTGAATTTTGATACGGAGGGGTCTGATTTGGGGGGCCCTGATTCGGCGGCTGCGGAGCAGGTTGCTGCGCGCCGTTGACGGGGGCCCCATATTGGTCGCGGGGATCGCTCTGCGCATAGTTCGGCTGCGGAGCGGGTTGAGGAGAAGCCTGTTCCTGCGTATCGGCTTGCGGCGTACTGGGCGGAGCGCTGTTGGCGTTTGCCACCGGCGTGTTCCGATCGGCTGCCCCGGTGGGCGGAGCCGTGGCGGCCGTCGGCGGCGGTTCGTCGGCCCGACGCCAAGCGTGGGGCGGAGCAGCCGGTTGCGGCGCAATCTGCTGTGACCGCGTCGCATCTGGCGGCGGTTGCGTAGCGGGCTGGTCCTGGGCCAATAACATGGCGGGTCCGGCCAGCAAAGCCAGGCTAAAAAACCGAAGCGGTCGTTTTACGGTGTTCCTCATTCTCAGCTCCCTACAGGCCTCAATCCACGGCTAGTGCACGTCGATCGCCACCCGCAAAGAGGACGTAAGTAAATGCAAACGCGTTACGTAAGCGGAATTCCGTGGCCGTGGTCCACCACCGTGGTGCTTTTCGGCCAGCAGCTCCCGCCGCAGTTACACGTTCGCCGCCCCGCGCATCTACATACGGAGGGACTTTCCATTAAATGCGCTGGAACTTGATCTCGATACTAGTGGCGTTGGTTCTGATCGGTTGCGGAATTTGGGTGACCGGGCCTGAAAACGCGAATATCGCGCAGAAGGCTATTTATTGGTTTTGCGTTGTGGGGTTCGTGACCGCTCAGGCCGTGCATTTCCTGGTGTGGGTTCGCAAGCGCGATCTTTGAGAGCCTCAGGAGGGATTCAAATGAGCAAGATGAATGCGGAAGAACGAAATGACACCGCGAGCGGCGAGTTCGCGTTTCCGAAGCAGCGTAAAGAGCCGCTGACCGACGCCGCTCATGTGCGGAATGCCATCGCGCGCTTCGATCAGGTGGAAGGCGTAACGAACGAGGAGCGCGATCAGGCCTGGAGTCGTATCAAGCAGGCCGCCAAGAAACACAATGTCGAGCTGAATGAGTCCGACTGGCGGGAATTACCGCACGCGCGCCTCAAATAGGTGCGTGCGCGCAGGGGGCTATGGCGCGTTCAGCAATTCCAGTAACGTCTTCGCGATCATGGGAGCGGCTTCGGGGCCGACGGAGTTCACTTCTCCGTACCAGCGCTTCGGAGCGCCGTTCAGCCAGGGAGCCTTGTCGTCCCATTCGGCCTTCGGAATGATGTAGCCGATTTCGTCGTCCGCGAGACCAAACAGCATTCTATAGGGCGCGCGCATGGACAGCTTGATGGCAGGCTCAATGGGCGCATCGGGGAAATCCGCGCCGGAGTAACGCTCCACGCCGCCGACGCTCAACTCCGGATAGAGTTCGCCCGGAATCAGCGCAATCTCCAGAACCGTGGCGTCGTGGTCGCGAAGCCGGATCAGGCCCACCGGAGCCGCTGTCGTGCCCATTGCGCCCATCGGTTTCCGCCCTTTGTAGAGATCGGCCTTCGCCGCGGCCTCAAAACCAGCGTTCGCGACCGGAATGTGAATGGTCTTTTCGGCGAATTCGTAGCCCGTGAGCGGCATCGGCTTTGCCGCCATCACCGCATCGGCCGCGATGTCGGCCACGTGCTCGCCGATATACTTAGCCTTCTCGAAGCTCTCGTCCGCCACTCCTTCGATCCTTGCTCCCAGCGGCGACTGCATCCCGCCCACCGCGCCATTGATAAAGACGGTGAGGCCTCCCAGTCGCTTCTCCAGTTCGTTGCGCAGATAACCCGGATACTCCGCCGTGATCGCGGTATTTTTCGATCCCAGGGTTTCCGGATGGTTGGCCCAGTTCACCAGCGTGGCGATGCGCTTGCCGTCCGCCGCCATTGCCGATAAGGCTACGACCTCGGCGTCGTGGACCACCGGCGGCCGGTTATCGTGGATGTAATCGTCGAGCGCGGCCGGATGCGCCTTCGCCAGTACAAATGACGCAGGTTGCAAGGACTGGATCGCTTCGACGGCGGCCTCGGCCGTGCGCTCGATCACATAATCGTTGTAGGCCTCGTTGATGCCGCTCTTGTCCTCCGCCGGTCCCCACAGGCCCATGGTGTCCGGCGCTTCATGATCGTGCAGGGACGCCACCACGACGTCGGCGTCCTTGCCGGAGCGGCTCTTGACGAGGTCGCGAATGCGGTTGACATCTTCGCGGAAGAGGCCGATCGAATCGACGCCGCAGATCGCCAGCGGCATGTGTTCCGACCCGATCGCGAGACAGCGCGTCCACAGATCGTCATGAACGCTCGTGGCGCGGCGGTTGTGTCCGAACCCCGCCATGTAGACCGGGCCATACTTGGCGAGATCGGGCGTAATCGTCCGTTTCGCCGCCCCGGCCTGTAGATCGGCAAGCAGCGGCGCGCACGCCAGCAGGAATGTAAACCATAACCGCACGGCGCCCCTACACCCACCACGCGGCGGTCGTGCCTTCCTTGATCATGATTTCGTTCAGGAAATTCGCGCCTTTCGTCAGACCTTCGTCCGGCGACATCAGCGTGTCCTCGTGCTCGATCGAGAGCACATAATCGTATCCAAACATGCGCAACGTCGAGATAAATTCCGTCCACCAGCCGGCATCGTGTCCGTAGCCGACCGTGCGGAAAATCCAGGAGCGATTGCGCTCGTCCGTATACTTCTTGGTGTCGAGCACTCCGGTCTTAGGCAGATTGTAATCGTAGATCTGCGTGTCCTTGGCATGAACGTGGAAGACGGCATCGCCGAGCACGCGGATCGCTTTGATCGGGTCGATTCCCTGCCAGAACATGTGGCTGGGATCGTAATTGCATCCGATCGCAGGGCCGCACGCATCGCGCAGCTTCAGCATCGTCTCCGGGCTGTAGACCACGAAACCGGGGTGCATCTCGATGGCGACCTTCACGCCATGGTCGGCGGCGAATTTCGCATGTTTGGTCCAGTACGGCAGCGTCTTCTTTTCCCACTGCCACGCCAGCACGTCGAGGTACTCGGGCGGCCACGGGCAGGTGACCCAATTCGGGTATTTGGCTTTATCGCTATCGCCCGGGCAGCCCGAAAAATCGATTACCACCGGCACGCCCAGCTTCTCCGCCAGCAGAACCGTGCTACGGCTCGTTTCCGCGTACTTCTTAGCGACGGCGGGATCGGGATGCAGCGGATTGCCGTGGCTGCTCAGCGCGCTGATCGTGAAGCCATTGTCGTCCAGTTTCTTTTTGAACTCGCTCAGCTCCTTCTTGTTCTTCAGCATGGACAGCTTGCAATGCGGATCGCCGGGATAATTTCCGGTCCCCAGCTCGACCGTCCCGATGTTCAAGCCCTTCAATTTTTCAAGGACCTTGTCGAGCGGAAACGGCGACAGCAGCGCCGTGAATACGCCAACTCTCATGGGTTGTGCTCCTTTTTCGATTGACAGCGAAAACTAATTATATGCAGTTAGAGGCGCGCGAGGCGTTGACCGGCCTCGTCCAGCGTTTCGTCGCGCTTGCAGAAGCAGAACCGGACCAGATGCGCGCCGTCGGCTGGATCGGCAAAGAAGCTCGACCCGGGCACGGCCGCGACGCCGGCGCGCTCGATCATGTGCCGCACCATTTCGAAGTCGTTCGCAAATCCAAACGAGGTCACGTCCGTCATAATGTAGTACGCGCCGTGTGGAAGGAAGCAGCGGAACCCGGCGCGTTCGAGCAATCCCAACAACTTGTCGCGCCGCGCGCGGTAGGCGGCCGCTAGATTCTCGTAATAGCCGTCCGGCGAGTTCAGCGCCAGCACGCCCGCCTGTTGCAGCGGCGCGGCCGCGCCGACGGTCAGAAAATCGTGCACTTTGCGGATCGATTCCGTAAGATCCGGGGCCGCCAACACCCAACCCACGCGCCAGCCCGTGACCGAGTACGTCTTGCTCATGCTGTTCACCAGGACGCTGCGTTCGCGCATCCCGGGCAGCGTCGCCATGGGAACATGCCGGGCTCCGTCGTAGACAATATGCTCGTAGATCTCGTCGGTGATCGCCAGCGCGTCGAATTCCTGGCACAGACCGGCGATAAATTCGAGCTCGGCGCGGCTGAACACGCGCCCGGTCGGATTATTCGGCGTGTTGACGATAATCGCTTTCGTGCGCGGCGAAAAGGCGCGCCGCAACTCCTCGGGATCGAACGTCCAGTCCGGCGGCCGCAGGGGAACCAGCACGCGTTGGGCCTCGCACAGCATCGTGTCGGGTCCGTAGTTTTCGTAATAGGGCTCGAAAACGATCACCTCGTCGCCCGGATTCGTCACCGCCAGCATCGACGCGATCATGCCCTCGGTCGATCCGCAACAGACCGTGATTTCGCGCTCCGGATTGTACTCCAGGCCGTACCATTTGCGGTATTTCGCGGCTATCGCGTCCCGAAACGCCTTCGCGCCCCACGTGATCGCGTATTGATTGATGTCCGCTTCGATCGCGGCCTGAGCAGCGCGCTTGATCTCGACCGGAGCCGCGAAATCCGGAAAACCCTGCGCCAGGTTCACCGCGCCATGCTGCGCGGCGAGCCGCGTCATCTCACGAATTACCGACTCGGTGAAGTTTGCGGTGCGCGCGCTGCGAAATCGCAGGCGCCGGGGTCCGCTCACGGCTGGTTGAACCAGCGTTTTTTGCGCCGTCGCCATCTTGAGTTGAGCCTAACGCAACGGGCCGCTCTCCGTAAAGCCGCCGGTACACGTCGGCATTGCGCAGCACGTTCTGCACGTACTCGCGCGTTTGCGTGAACGGGATGCTTTCCACGAATTCGGCCGGCTCCCGGAATTCGTTCCAGCTCAGCCAGCGCACAACGCGGCTCTTGCCGGCGTTGTAGGACGCCAACGCAGCCTCATATTTGCCTTCGAGCGAATCGAGCACCGTGCGCAAATAGTACGTTCCGATATTCAGATTCACTTCCGGCGTAAACAGCATGTCGGCCCGGAACGGGCGTATCTTCAGCTTGCGGCTCAGCTCGCGCCCCGTCGACGGCAGCACTTGGGTCAACCCGTAAGCGTTGGCGTAGGACACGATCTTTGGATCGAACTCCGATTCCTGCCGTATCAGTCCCGCGATCAGGTAAGGATCGATACCGCGCTGCCGCGCAAATTCGGTGAGCGGCTTCAAGAACGGCAGCGGGAACGCAAAGCGCCACAGCGCTTCCGTCGAAGCGTCGAATGGAAGATGAAGGTAACCGGGCGCGTAGTGCTTGATCGTCCGAATGGCCTGCTCGGGCGCATTTCTCCCGGTCGCGAGCCGCGCCAGTTCCATCGCCAGAACCTGCGGCTGCCCGTCGTGGCGCGCCCCATAACGCAGCTCGCTATCGGCCAGGTCGTCGAGTCCAGCGGAGGCCAGCAGCCGCGCGCGCCCGATCCTCTCTTCGGTAACCGCCGAAGCCCGCATGTCCGGCATGGCATGCTGTTGGAATTTCAGGGCGGCGAGAAAGCCGGTCGTTTGCCGCGATGCTCCCGCGTTTGCGATCGCCGCTTCTTTCATGCGATCGCGCGCCAGCATGCCGTAGTATTCGTTCGCAAAGTTGCCGCCGGCTTTATCGTAATAGGCGCGCGCCGCGGCGAAGTCCCCCTTGGTCTCCGCGATCCGGCCGAGATAATACAGCGCCGCGCCGGCGTGCTGCGAACCCGGATACGACCTGAGATGCGCCAGTAACAGATCGCCGTTCGACCGATCTTTCAAATATTCGCCCCACGCAAACCGCCAATGACAATTCACCGCGCGCGGATCGCTTCCGAACGATTCGTAGCAGGCGCGATAGAGCGGCTGAAATTGCTCCGGCCGATTCTCCGCCGCGTAGTACCCGGCAGCGGCCACCAAGGCCTGCAAACGCCAGGTCGAGGAAGGATAAGACTGCCCCAATTGCGCCACCGCTGCGTCCAGATCGCCTGTGCGGTCCAGCTTTCGCGCGCTTTGAGCCAAGTAATATAAGCGCTCCGCGCCCGGCTCGCCGGTCGTCGCCTGAAGCGAATTCAAATACGAGAAGGCCTGCCCGCTGTCGCCCGAGAGATAATAATCGGCGCCGAGCAGCACTCGCGCGGCGTCCCGGTCCGCTCCGCTCAACTCCGGCGCAAGCGCCTCCAGTTCCGTCTTGGCCTGGGTGTAATCGCGGCCCTCGATCAGTCTCGAGCAGCGCGCCAGGCGGGCTTGGAGACTTGGCAGCGGGTATTTCAAGAACGATGCCCGAGCCTCTTCGGCTTCTTTCGAGAACGGAAATTCAACGTAAAGGCGTTGATATTGCGCCGCCGCTTGAACCGTGTCTCCAGCTTCCTCGTATGCCGTCGCCAGCAGGAGCGCGGCCTTCTCCGGCGCGATTTCGGCGCCCTTCTGTTCAAGCAGATCGATCGCCTTCTTTGGCTCGGCGCTCTGAATGAATGTGTTGGCTGCCAGCACGATCGCTTTCACCACCAACGGCGAAGTTGGCGCGTGGTCCCAAACCGGCTTCAGGTCTTTGTCGACCTGCCCGAAATCGCGCAGCTCGAATTCCGCCGCCGCCATGAGATAGGCGGGATAATCGGCCAGCGCGGGCAGCCGTTTTTCCGCCGCGCGCAAATGGGCCAAGGCGTTGTTGAACTGCTTCCCTTCTACTTCGCCCGCACCGAGGGCGAGCGAGGCGAGCGCGCCGGACGTTTCTTTCGAATGCGCCTTAGCGTAATGCAGCAGCGCGGCGCGCGTTGCCGGACCCGGCTTCTCGCGATAGCCGCGGCCGAGCGTCTCCAGCGTCTGCGCGTGCATGCCCATGCCCGCCAGCGCGGCCGCGCAGAGCAGCCTACGCCATCGCGCCCGGGTATTCAGGACCAAGCAGTTGCACATTATCGTTTGCCAGCGTTCGCAGCAGTTCCAAATGAAGATAATCGGCCATCGTGGGCGAGGCCGATAGGAAATCCCGGCGAAAAGCGTCGCGGGCGTTGTCGATCTGTTCTCTCAAAGCGCCATATACGTCGCGATTTCGGCGCCCCTCTGCGACGGCCCGCGAATGGTACAGGCGCATCTCGGCGGCCTGCACGCGGGCGAATCGTTGCGCCCGCAAATAGATCGCCGGCGCCGGAGTTGCTGCCGCGCCAATGGCCGCCAGTCCGGAGCGGGCCGGCGCCCGCGCTTGCGCCTGCAAGACGGAAGAAGCGAAGATGCCGATCAGCTCCAATGCGCCGGAATCGACTTCAGCACCCGGCGAATCGGCATACAACACCGCTGCGACCCGATTTCCCGTCGTGATCGGAAAGAGATAAAAGCGTTCCTCCGGCGCCGCGCCGAGCATAGCCGCAATCGGTTCGGACAATTCTCCGCTGCTGCGCAGGGCCACGATGGCGTCCCGCGATTCGATCGCGGCGGCAAATGCCGCGGCCGATTCAAGCGGCGCGTCTTCCATTTTCATCTGCGAAGCCAGGCCGCGCCAAGCCCGCAACCGCAGCGCGCTTCCATTCACCGCAAAGAGGGCCGCGCGCGTCGAGAACCCCTCCGTTGCGTCAACCACCGCCGTGCTCCAGTCCTCTTCGCTCTCGAAGGTGCGCAGGCGCCGCAGCGCCCGGCTCAGCCTTCCCGAGAGATCCCGCCGCGCCTTGATGCCCGCATCGCCGGCCGCGGCCGCCGCAATCGACCGCACCTGCTCTTCCACTCGACTGCCCAGTGCCGCGAAGCGCTCCTCGAAAATCCGCTCCAGAGGCCCGCGGCAGCTATGGAGGAGCTGTTCCGGTATGCGCTCCGCTTCGATCCGCCACGCCGCCAGCAGTTCTTCTCGAGCGCCGTCGCGCGCACCGGCGAGAAGGTCAGCCAACGATTGTGTTTTAAAGGGAAATTCCGAGTTTCCGAGCGGGACCGCTGCCGCTTGCCCAGTGGTCGCGTTCGCCATGCTTCTGAACGTATTGTATCAGCAATGTTCAGAGTACAATCCGATGAAGCGCCGCAGGCATGATAACGATCGAGAGCGCGCCGCGCGCACCGGCCTTACTCGACGATCTGGGAGGCGGCAGGAGTTGGGCCGGGTCGGGATATTGAGAACAGGGAAGTTATTGATGCTTCATTCCGACCATTCGATAATTCCCCTCATTCCGCTGGATCCATCTTACGTAGAACTTACGTGAGCGGCGTGCAACGAGAAGCGGAGGTTTTGAATTGGCGCACCGGACTTCGGTTTTCGGTAAACCTTTCGTTGTAAGGAAGATTTATTCACGCAACGTGACGAAAGTCAGGAATCAGCCCGTTACCGGGAGCGTGTCTCCGTAGTGCAAACTGATAAATGCCTGTTGGGCTTCGATCATGCGGATTCTTCTGATCACCGTTTTTGCCGTTCTCGCCACGCTGGTTGGGGCCTTCTTCTATTTCAGCGACCCGGATATTCCGCGCGCCACGCTCGAAGCGAAATACGCCGTACCGCCATCTCAATTCGTGCAGCTGGCCGATGGAGCGCGTGCCCATGTGCGCGACCGCGGCTCGCGCAACGCGCCCGTGCTCGTTCTCGTCCATGGGTCCCAACTCTCGCTCTTCACGTGGGAACCCTGGGCGAGCCGGCTCGACGACACTTTCCGGGTGGTGACGATGGATATGCCCGGCCACGGGCTGACGGGCGCCGTACCGTCCGGCGATTACTCGCAGAAGGGCATGGTCGAGTTCGTCAAGGCAGTTGCGGACCAGCTCGGGCTCGGCCACTTCGCCATCGGCGGCCATTCGATGGGCGGCGGGATCGCGGTACGTTTCGCGGAAACGTATCCCGACCGCGTCACACACCTCATTCTGGTCGATGCCGTCGGCATGCCGTCCAAGCCCCCGATAAGCAGCCGTGGGCCTTCCGTATGTTGCGAGCTCCTGTGTTGAACCAGGTGCTGTTGCACATCACCCCGCGTTCGCTGGTGGCCCAAACCCTGAACGGTGTGATTGCTCGCAAGGGCACTATCAGCGATGCGATCATCGATCAAACTTGGGATTTCGCGCGCATGGCTGGCACCCGCAAGGCCACCTTCGCACGCTACGGCCTACCCCGGAATACTTACATCAAAGATCACATCGGCGAGGTCAAAGTACCGACATTGATCCTGTGGGGCGATGAGGATCGTGACATCCCGGTGGCAGACGCGCGTGGATTCGCCAAGGCCATCTCTGGCTCGAAGCTCATCATCTACCCAGGTACCGGCCACCTTCCGCAGAACGAAATGCCGGACCAGTCGGCAGCGGATGCGCGCGCGTTCCTGCTCGCGACGAATAAGCCATAGGTCAACTTGAAGAAATACTTGAGATGCGCAGGGTGCTCAATCACGGGCTAGGTAAGGAGTTATTACTCTGCAACGAAAAGTATTTTGGTTGTGGAGGCGGCGGGAGTCGAACCCGCGTCCGAGAAAGCCCGCCGTGAAAAGACTACGTGCGTATCCGGTTCGGTAGTTGTAGGCCGCCAACATCAGAGCCGGCAAGAACGCGGCGGCTTAGCCCGATTGAATCTCGACCGCCCGGCTCCGGACAGAAGCCGATTGATCCAGCCTGCGAAATGACGCCCACTGGATGCCGTGCAGGCCCGACACCCGGGACGGCTACTTAGAAACTAAGCAGCGTAAGCAAACTGCTGATTGGCAGTTCTAGTTTTCCGATCGTTTTACGGGAGCTCGGAACCCGGCACGCCTTCTCACCGCGATTCAATCCCGTCGAATCCGGTGCGCCCCCTAACATTTATGATGGTATCACAGAATGGCTACCGTAACCGGCCTTCCAGCGGTAAAGAAGAGCACTGAAGACGAGCGCGCGCGCCTCTATAACGTCGTTCTCCTCGATGACAACGAGCACACCTACGATTACGTCATTGAGATGCTGCAGAAGCTCTTCGCGATGTCCGAGCGCCAGGCGCTGCATCACGCCAAAGAGGTGGACGGGGCCGGACGCACTGTTGTGATCACCTGCGAGCTTGCGGAAGCCGAGTTCGGCCGCGACCAGATTCACGCCTACGGCGCCGATTGGCGCATGCCGAAATCGAAGGGCTCGATGTCGGCGATCATAGAGCCGGCCTAGCGCAGGGGGCGGGGAATTCGCGCTTCCAAAAAAGATGCCCGCTCGAAGCTTTGGAGTGGAATGCCTTCGAGCGGGCCGCGTTCCTTCAGAGGAGGGGCGTTAAATTGGAAGTCCCGACTCTTATGATCTCTTTTCTATCGTTCCAATTACATACGGTTGATTCCGTACAACGCCTTAGGCCGGACGCCACGGCGAGAGACCCCGGCCCGCAACGCAACCATGCAAACCTTTTTACGTCTACTTAGAATAGATTCAGGTGCGTCTAAAATGGCTGGTCTCTTTCGCCCCCGCCCTTGTTTTGTGCTGGAGCGTTCTGTGCTGGAGCGCAGCCGCATGGTCCTTCCACTCCGAACCCTTCACTCCGGAGCACCGGCTCTCGGGCATTGGCGTCGATCGCGCCAGCATGACGGCGGCCATTCTGGAGGCGCGCACCCAGCGCATGATCGAATCGGAAACGTTCACGATTTTGCGTGAACCGGAGTCGCTGGCCGGGGCGGAGAGGATTTGCGGCCCCAAACTGCAAAAGCTGTTTACCTCCGCCGCCGCGCAGAGCGGCTTTCCCTCTGCGACGCTGGCGGCCATCTCCTATCTTGAAAGCTTCGGCAATCCCAAGGCGGAGAGCCCGGCGGGTCCTAAAGGCATCATGCAATTCTCGGAGGCGACGGCGCGCTCGGCCGGCTTGAGAATTATTCGCGCCACGAAGTACCAGAGAGTGATCACGACCCAGCAGGTCCGCAACAGGCGCGGCAAGCTTGTCACGCGCAAGGTGAGGACCAAGGTTCCCTACACCGTCACCGTGCGCGACGAGCGCCTACTGCCGGAGCGCGCCATTCCCGCCGCGGCGCGCTATCTGGCGCGGCTGACCAACAAGTTCGGCCGGCAGGACTGGGCCGTGTTCGCCTATCACTGCGGCGAAGGCTGCGTCGAAGAGCTGCAGCCCATGGCCGAAAAGCTCGCCAAGTACGGCGATACGGTGAGCGTCGCCTCCATGTTCTTCGCGGCCAGCCCCGCCGATCATCGGGAGCTCTACGAGGCGCTGCAGTTCCACATGCAGCGCGATTATTCGCCGACCTACTGGTTCCGCGTCATGCGCGCCCAACAGTTGCTCCAGATGTATGAGAAAGATCCGGCGGAGTTCAAGCAAATCTACGCCGATTACCGCAACGACGCCAATCCCTCGCGCCGCGCCGACCATCGCCTGGTCGTTTGGCTGAAAGCGGAGGATCTCGCCTACCGCACCGGCGACGATTTGCGCCGCGCTCAGGGCAAGGAACTGGTGCAAGTGCTGGAAGACCCCGATTACTTCGGCTTCTCGTTTCAGCCCGGCGCCTCGATTCCCGGCGACCAAGCCGGCCGCGAGTTATACCATCAGGCCACCCCCGCCACCGCCGGTACGCTGGTCTATATTTCTTACGAAACACGCCGTTTGTTCGAGGCCGCCAAACCCAAAGACGAGAAGTTCATTCCTCTCGATGTCACCGAACTGGTGAACTCCGTCGACCAGGAGAAGCGGCGCGAGCCTGGATCGGAGCTTCCGGCTCATTGTACCGGCCAGGTATTCGATATTGCGACGGAAAACCTTCCGCCCACGGAACTCGAATGCCTGAACTTCATCCTGAATGAGATCGGTTGGGACGGCTACCTGAGCTTCGTGCTTGAAAACGGAGAAACGCTGCATATCGGCTGTTCTCCGTCCTCGCGCGAATTCTTCACCGAGGTTTATCTGGAAGCGGTGGCCGCCGCTAAAACGTAGCCAGGGCCGTGTACGCGCTTGCTCTGCTCCTTTGCGCCGCGGCGGCCGGCCAGGAAACCGGGGCGACGTTTGGAACGACGGTCGTCGTTCCTTCCGGGCTGCGCGGACTGGTATACAACATCAGGCGCAACAGCAGCCACCTTCCGAAATTTCGAAAGCTGAAACCGGTCGGCGCCATCTACACCGCGTCGCTGGACGTTCCGCCGCAGAATTTCGAGCGAGGATTTCCCGGCGTAACGGACCGCTTCGAGTGGTTTGCAATAGACTATACCGGAAAATTCTGGATCGATAATCCAGGTTGGTACGCGTTTGATTTGCTTTCCGACGATGGCTCGAAGTTATACATCGACGGCGAAGAGATTATCGACAACGACGGCCTGCATCCGCCCGAGGAAAAGACCGGCATCGTCAACCTCGACGGCGGCATTCACGAAATGCGCGTCTCCTATTTCCAGGGACCCAGGTTCCACGTCGCGCTGGTGCTGAAGGTGGCGGGGCCTGGCGAGGAGCCGCGCGTCTTCAGCACCGACGAATTCAAGCCCCCGCCGAATCCCGACGATTGGCGCTTCCCCGCCAAGCGCCCCAGGCCGCCCGATACGCACTCACCCTGAATGCCGTGGCGCTTGGGCCGGCGCGGGGGTGTGCCACACTGGGATGAAAGGTCACAACGAACGTGCTTGTCGTAATGCGAGCGCAGGCGGCGGCCGAGGATATCGCGCGCGTCTGCGACAAAATCGAAAGCCTCGGATTCCGGCCTCATGTGATGCCCGGAGCCGAGCGGACCGCCGTCGGCATTACGGGCAATCGTGGCCCCGTCGACCCGGCGGAGTTCGAATCGCTGCCCGGCGTCGCGGAGGCGATCCCCGTTTCCAAACCCTATAAGCTGGTCAGCCGCGAGGTGAAACCGGACGACACGATCGTCGATGTTGCCGGCGTGAAAGTCGGCGGCGCCGCGATGACCTTGTGCGCGGGCCCGTGTTCGGTGGAGAGCCGCGAGCAGATCCTGGCCTCCGCGCGCGCCGTGAAGGCGGCCGGCGCCCGCTTGCTGCGCGGCGGCGCCTACAAACCGCGCACTTCACCCTATGCCTTCCAGGGACTCGGCGAGGAAGGTCTCAAGTATCTGGCCGAGGCTCGCGAGCAGACCGGGCTCGGCATTGTCACCGAGGCCATTGACGTCGAACTGTTCGACCTCGTGGAACACTACGCCGATTGCATCCAGATCGGCGCGCGCAATATGCAGAACTTCTCGCTGCTGCGCCGCGCGGGCCGCTCGCGCAAGCCCATCCTGCTGAAGCGCGGCATGTCCTCCACGCTGGAAGAGTTTCTGATGGCCGCCGAGTACATTTTGTCCGAAGGAAATTATCAGGTGATTCTGTGCGAACGCGGCGTCCGCACCTTCACCGATCACACGCGCAACACGCTCGACCTCAGCGTCGTGCCGGCTGTGAAGGCCCTCAGCCATCTGCCCATTATTGTCGATCCCAGCCACGGCACGGGAAAGCGCGACAAAGTGCATCCCATGGCCTTGGCCGCGATTGCGGCGGGCGCGGCGGGACTCATTGTCGAAGTGCACCCCAACCCCGAACGCGCCTTATCCGACGGCTTTCAATCGCTCGATCCCGGGCAGTTCATGAAAATGGCCGAGGACTGCCGGGCCATCGCGGATCTCTTGAGCAGCCGCCGCGCCGCGCTGGCCGGCGCGTAAGTTCCGGTACTGCCGCGTATCTTTTTAGAAACAACGGCCGCACTTCGGGGTCCAAGGTATGTAGAACGCATGGCGAGAACTCACCTTCCAGGGCGGTCGTTTCCGCAGGGCGCGACATGGGACGGCACCGGCGTGAATTTCGCCCTTTATTCGGAGAGCGCCGAGCGCGTGCAATTGTGCCTGTTCAATGGCGAGGATGGGAGCGCGTGCGAGACGGTGGACGTGAACGAACGCACCGCTCACGTCTGGCACTGTTATTTGCCCGGCGTCCGGCCGGGTCAGTTGTACGGCTATCGCGTACACGGCCCCTACGATCCGAATCGGGGGCTCCGCTTTAACCCTTCCAAGCTTTTGATCGACCCCTACGCGACGGCGATTTCCGGGAAGGTGGATTGGAGCCGGCCGATTTTTCCATACAAGCTCGGCGATCCGGCGGAAGATCTGGCCATGGACGATCGCGACGACGCGGCGGGGATGCCGAAATGCGTTGTCGTAAGCCCCTTTTTCGATTGGGAGCAGGACCGCCTTCCCAAGGTCCCGTTGAGCGATTCGATTATTTACGAGTTGCACGTCAAAGGCTTTACGCACTGCCATCCGGACGTTCCTAAAGAACTGCGCGGCACCTACGCCGGCCTTGCTTCGAAGGCGGCCATCGCTTATCTGAAGAAGCTTGGCGTGACGGCGGTCGAACTGATGCCGATTCACGACATCCTGGACGACAAGCATCTGATCGACAACGGGCTGGTCAATTATTGGGGCTACAACACGACGAATTTCTTCTCGCCCGCCGCGCGGTATTGCAGTTCCGGCGACAACGGCTCGCAGGTGGCCGAGTTCAAACAAATGGTCAGGGCCCTGCACCGCGAGGGCATCGAAGTAATTCTCGACGTGGTCTACAACCATACCTCCGAAGGCAATCACATGGGACCGATGCTGAGTTTCCGCGGCGTCGACAACCCCACCTACTATCGCCTGACCCCCGATAACGCCCGCTACTACATGGATTTCACCGGCACCGGCAACAGCCTGAACGTGCGCCATCCGCAGGTGCTGAAGCTGATCATGGATAGCCTGCGCTATTGGGTCCAGGAAATGCACGTCGACGGCTTCCGCTTCGATCTGGCCGCGACGCTGGCGCGGGAATTACAGGACGTCGACCGGCTCTCGGCTTTCTTCGACATCATCAATCAGGATCCGGTGGTCTCGCAGGCCAAGCTCATCGCCGAGCCGTGGGACGTCGGCGAAGGCGGCTATCAGGTCGGGAAATTTCCCGTGCTGTGGGCGGAATGGAACGGCAAGTATCGCGACACCGCGCGGCGCTATTGGAAGAGCGACGATGGGCAGCTCTCCGATCTCGCCTACCGCCTGACCGGCAGCAGCGACCTGTACCAGCAGGACGGACGCCGCCCCTCGGCCTGCATCAACTTCGTCACCGCGCACGACGGCTTCACGCTGCAACGATCTGGTCAGCTACAACGAGAAGCACAACGAGGCCAATTGTGAGCAGAACCGCGACGGCACGAACGATAATTTTTCTTGGAATCTAGGGGTGGAAGGGCCCACGGACGACCCCGAGATCAACGAGCTGCGCGAGCGGCAGAAGCGGAATTTGATGGCCACTCTGCTGCTCTCCCAGGGCGTGCCGATGATCTGCGGCGGCGACGAGATCGGCCGCACGCAGAACGGCAACAATAACGCCTACTGCCAGGACAATCCCATCACCTGGTACAACTGGGACCTCGATGAGCGCAAGCTCTCGCTGCTCGAGTTTACGCGCAAGCTGATCCGAATTCGCAAAGACCATCCCAACCTGCACCGCAGGAAGTTCTATCAGGACCGCAGCATCCGCGGCTCCGACGTCAAGGACATCCTGTGGCTCCGTCCCGATGGCCAGGAGATGACCGACGAGGAATGGTGCGCCGGTTGGGTGCGCTGCCTGGGCGTGATGCTCAACGGCGAAACGCTCGACCACGTCGACGAGAAGGGCGAGCGGGTAGTGGACGACACGTTCCTCCTGATGCTGAACTGTCATCACGAGCCCATTAAATTTTACTTGCCGCAATCTCCGCAATCGAAGGATTGGGAGGTCGTCATCGATACCAACGACCCGGAGGAAACCTTCGAGCGTAGGACGCCCGCGGGAAAACCGGTGGAGCTGGCCAGACAGACGCTGATACTGATGCGCGAGTGCCGGCCCGAGCCGATTCGAGCTCTGTAGCGATCAGCGGCCCCTGCGCCGCAAGCGGGGCCACATGCGCTTGAGCGCGGTTCCGGATGCCCTTCGCAAAACGGGCCGCGAGGCGGAACGGATTGCGGATTTCTCTCTCCAGCCGCGCTATATGGTCCGCTTTCTCTTGCAGCTCACGGCGAAGTTCGAGTGCCCAGCGGGCCTTCTCGTCCCGCTCGCTCTCAAGGCGCAAAGCCCAGACCGTCCGCTCCTCCAGCTCCTTCTCCAGGCGTTGCGCCTCCTTTTCCAGGCGCAACGCCCAATGCGATCTCGACACAAGCTCTTTATCGAGCTGCGAGGCCCAAGCTATCGCATCCGCGTTTTCGCGTTCGAGACGCAACGCCCATGCCGTCCGCTCCTCGAGCTGCCGCTCTAAGCCAGGGCCCAGATGGTGCGTTGCTTCACCTCATTTCCCGATTGCGCCAGTCTCTCGCATGCGATTCGCAGCTCGCCGCGGAGGCTGTGGGGCCATGGCGGCACGCGCTCCGGGCCGTTCGGTAAAAGCGCGGGGGAAGAGCTCGCGGCGCCGCCGATTCGATCCACCGGCCGGACGCAAAACTCCGGAGATAAATGCCCGGGATAAACCGGGCGGCCGCCGAGATCTTTCGTCACTACCGCCAGCATGTGCGTCGGCGTCAGCCGTCCGCCGGCCATTTCCTCGTCGTCGCGATGGTGCACCTGATCGATGAACTCCCGGTCCCACGCCGCGTCCGCATCGAAGTTGTGTCCGAAGGCGCGGTCCACGAATGGATCGATGATGTTTCCGAAGGGCAGAAAAAAATTGAAATGAAACCGCTCCAGAAGTAAGGGCAGAATATCCTGGGACCGCACTCCCTCAAATCCCTCCACGGAACAGTCCCAATCTTCGTAGGCCTCTTCGTGGTGCCTGGTCAGCCGGTTGAACTTGTATGATGGCGGTAATCTTCGCCAGAATTGTTGCACGACGCCGAGCGCCTCCGGCCAGCGTTGGTGGCCATTGCGCCCGATCATGTCCGAAATGATGAACCATCCGTCCGGTCGAAGCCAGGATTTTATGCCATCGAACAGACGTTCCAGCTTGACAATATGGTGCAGAGACTGGTTTGCCAGTATCACATCGTACTCATCATGCGGATCCCACGCGTTGAGGTCGCCCTCGATGAAGGTAAGCCGCTCCGCGATGCCCGCCTTGCGCGCGGCGATGCGCCCTCGTTCCAGCATCGCGGAGTTTAAGTCGCAACAATCGACAATGAAATCGTTGTGTCCCTGCTCGCGAAGTTGCAGGGCCAGGCCGATCTCGAGATCGCAATTGCCGGAACCCAAGCTAAAAATGCGCTTAGCGCCACTCCGCCCGCTCCCGAACTTCTCTCGCGCGTACTTGCCGAACATCGCGTTTGGGCTCGCGAAACCGAATGGAAGCAGCTTCGGACGGACATGCCGGTTTGACCAGTAATGAAATATCCCGGGCAGACGGTGCACATCCGTGCAATTCGCGTACTTATGTTTTTCGGCCGCGACGCAACGTTCGTAATCGTCCAGCCCGTGGTCTAAGTCCAGCATTCGAAGTTCGCGATTCCTATCAGGTTACCTCGCGGACGATTCTTCGCGAAAGGGGCAGACCACGCTTAGTTCCGCCCCTCCCGCGGACTGCCGGACAACAGACTTGCCGGTTCCTACATCGGTTTCAGATGAACGACCAAGGTTGCGAGCGTATTCCCCGAGGTCGGCGCCTTGCCGCCAGTAACATCCTGAAGATAGAACGTCATTCCGTCGGTGACCCACTGGCCCGTGGACATCGATCCGGAGCTGACGTTGTCCGTGAACAGCGGACCGCTGGGGCTTCCGATGCGGATCTGGATAATCTGCGCCGTCGGCGCGTTCCAGCTTATCGTGGTCATTCCGTCGGAGGACCCTACCACTGGAATCGGATTCGGGTTGGCGGTCAAGGTCGCGCCATCCGTAGTTGCCGCCGAACCGGAAGATGTGTTGATCGTACCGTTCACGCCATTGGGGAAGAAGCCTCCGGACGTGGCATTGGCGGCGGCGTATGCCAGATATAACACCTGTCCGGGCGTGCGGACCTCGGTGATGGCATTGCTGTCGGTCGGGAAATACTCCGTCCCGGAAGGCGGCGGAACGTGATCGGCTCCATCGAGCGGTTTGGTCGCAATATTGAAACGCGCGATCTGGAAACGGATGTTTCCGGAATGCGCCGCCTCGACGGCCAGAATTCTGGCCGCATAGCCGAGGATTGTCTTGTCCTGAATTAGAGGCGCGGCGCCGCCATAGGCCGTAACTCCGATGTCCTCAAAAATGCGGGCCACTGTCAGGAAGTCGTTCTGATTTCCGAAACCGACCCCCAGTGCGCCAAGGTTGATGGCGGGTTTCGCGACCGGCTGGGCGCCGAGACTGGAGAGGGCGGTCTTGAGCAGCGTTACGTGAGTTTGCTCGTCTCTTGCCAATTCCTGCGCCACGGCCTGGACCATGGGGTCGGAGAAGTTGACCTGGGCGCCCCGGTCGTGGGACCTGAACTGCCGCTTCCCGTAACGTCGATCCCGGCTTGAGAAACCGTCAGGCCGGTAGTCGCGACGGTATAAAACTCCGCCTCGAGATACTCGAGATTGAGCGCAAAATTCACGATATCGGCATCGCTGGGCGCCGATTGGGCGTAAGCCGCGCCACCAGTAGTCGCGGCCACCGCGCCCGCGATTGCGCTTGCGGCCCCAAGCTTCTGAAGGAAGCGTCTACGATTCGGAGACGCAGCGAGCAAGTCATTGATAATTTTTTCGGACATTCCATTTCCTTTCATTATTTTTCAGGGGGTGAACCGCGCTTCCAAGCGACGGGTCGAGGAGTCGAACTCTACCCTTTAGTTATACGGGGGGAATGCCGATATTGGATGACCTAAGGCGACATAATAAGTCCCGTAACATTGTCCGGAAGAACGGCGTCTATAACTAATCTCCCGTCCCGGTTAATACTTGACGCCTGCTGGCGCGCGCGGCTCGGTACTGAGCCGCGACCGTGAGTACCTACGTAGTAGGATTCTGCTTGTTTCACGGTCTCGGGAGCGGATTCTCGAGAGCCCCCGACTTTCGCGAATCCGACCGAGCCGCGACGCTCACGGAGCGGTTGCCCGGTAGTGCAAAGCTTGTTTGGTTCCGGCTACGCCGGGTTAGGGAGCGGCTGTCGGATTTAACACGACGCCACACTATCGCGACCAGCGCAGCCCCACGCGCCACAATCGCGGCTCTCCAATGGTCGGCGTCGGCGTAAAGCCGGTGTAGTATTGGCGGTCCAGCAAGTTTTCAATCGCAACCCGCGCCGAAAGCGCGCCGGTCAACCGCTGGTCGACCGCAAGCTGCACCGTTGCAAATCCCGGCAGCCGGAATTGGTTCAGATCGTCGTCGAACTGATAACTGTAACTCCGCACGCTCAACGACGCGAACGTGCGCTTGTGCTGGTACAACAGCTCGGCCGACCCCTGGTGACGCGGCACCTGCGGCAGCCACGGACCGGTCACTAACTGCGAGTCGACGTATAAATACGAAAGCTGGCCGCGAAAGTCCCGCCAAGTGCGGCGCACATCCGCTTCCATACCGCGCGACAAGGCGTTGGCCGCATTTTGCCGCTGCCGGACAATCGCCGCCGGGGTGGACGACAGCGTCACATTCGTGATCAGGCCGTCTAGAGCGTTGCGAAAAAACGTAATGCCCGCGCGCGTGGATTCGCCTATGAAATCCACGCCGGCCTCGCTGCCGAACAGCGTCTCGGGCCGCAGATTCGGATTCGCCAGCGTGTCCGTGTTGCCGACGCGAAACTCGCGATACAGCTCATTCAGCGTCGGAGAGCGAAAACTGCGATACACCGAGCCGCGCCCGCGGATGCGTCCGTGTCCGATCACAAGACCCGCGCTGGGGTCCACGCGTCCCAGCTCGTAGCGCGTACCGGCGAAAAATTGCGCGGGCCCCGCCTTAATATCGAACTGGCCGAAGACGCCGTGCTCGAGCTGCGTCCCGCCGCCGATGCGCAGTCCGGTGGGATAAAGATGGTCCGTATCGACGCCCTCAACGCGCTGCGCGTCCGCGCCGCCGATGAAATGCCAGCGCGTTTCACGGTGCGACCAGTACGCCGCGCCGCCTTCGCCGTTTGAGGGGACCGTCTGCGTATACGTCAGTTTCTCGACGTTGCGATTCGACGTTACGCTCGAAAACGAAGAGTGGAACTGCTCGCTGGTGTAATATCCCAGAATCGAGATCTGGTCCTTGCTCCATTCGTGCGAATAGGTCGACGCGAGCGATCCGAGGCTGGTCGAATTGGATGTAAGGACGGTCCCATTGCCGCGGCTTTCCGCCAATATATCGAGCCGCACGAAAAAGCGGTCGCGTGGTCCGAAAAAATCGACGCGTACGTTGCCGGCGACAAACTCCAGCGATGCGGGCCGGTCGGCGGAGCCGCGTATGGACGCCGGCACGACGTAATAACCATCGGTAGTAAACGCGCGCGCGAACCCGGAAATGGCGAAACGGCGCCACAGATTCGAGGCCCCCGCGGAAAGCTCGTGGGTATTGCGATTGCCGATCTCGTAGCTGCCCTGAAAACGATACTTCGCGGCGGGTTCCGTAAATAGATCGATGACGCCGCCCATCGCGAGGTCGCCGAAAACGCTGGTGGAAGCTCCGCGCGAGATCTCGATGCGGTCGAGCTCCATCGGGGCGAAACGGTCCCAATAAATCCAGCCGCCGAACGGATCGTTTTCGGGAATGCCGTCCCACAGAAGCAGAGTCCGGCTCGCTCCCGAGGAGCCAATGCCGCGCAACGAGACGCCCTGGGTCGTGGGATTCGCGACCACGCTCGAAGTGCGCCGGAATAGCGAGAATCCCGGCACGGCGCGCAGCGTGTCGTCGATGTTCACCCCCGGCACGGCTTCAATCGCCGTGGGATTCAGGACCGTGATGACCGCGGGCGCCTCCGCCGAGATCGTCCCGGTTACCGTAATCGATTCCTTTATCGGCTCTTGCGAGGACTGCTGCGGCGCTGCTGGCGCCGGAGCTTGCGGCGCCGGAGCTTGCGGCGATGGACCGGGATTAGTTTGCGCCGCCAGCCATGAGCCCATGCTCAGGACCAAGCAGGCGCAAGTTAGCGTCCTCCAGGTTCCAGCCCGCCTCCGCGAGGCGGCCGGGCGAAGCGCTGAATACAACCTGAAACGCATCCTGATCATGCGGAACCGGAAGAGGCTTCCCGCGTCTCGGAAACACCACGGCGAGATACTTCAGGATAGCGTAGACGTCGGTTTCCTCCGGGCAGCGCAATTCAATGTCCTGTGTCGCGAAACGAAGAATCGCGCCCCGCCGCGATAAGGTCCACGACAAATAAGCGCAACAATCGACCGCGCGCTCGAACCACTCCGCATCGGCGTCCCCAACATCGACATCCAGAAACAACGACACCGCAAGCTCCTGCTCGCGCGCGAATTCGCGAAGTTGAAGCGCTCCGGTGTGCGCCGTCGCCTTCCAGTCCACGTGCCGGGCGCTTTCGAGAGCCTCGTAGGGCCGGATGCGATAGAAATCGTGCCCCTGTCCGCGGAACCAGGAATCGATATCGCCGGCGATGGAGATCAGCAGTTGCTCGAAGCCCGGCTGCGGATCGATCGAGGGATAGACGATGATCTCGCGGCGCAGCAGCACGCTGACGCGCCGCTCCGCAAACCCGAAGGGGTGCCGCGTGGCGAAACGGAAACTGTTTTCGCGGTACGATCCGCGCTTTTCGAAGAAGAGATCCACCGGCTCGTCGATGGCCGCGCCGCCCGGGATAATGGGGAAATACAATGGCGTGCGAAGGCCGCTATTGGCATGCGCCGTGAGCTGAATCGAAAAGGACGGCATCCACGATTTCATGTTTCGGACGACGATGCGGCCCGCCAGCTTGCGCCGCGCCGCGACATGCTCCGGCAGCAGAAAATCGAGTTGCAGACCCGCCAGCGACAAACGGCTGAACAAGCCCGAAATCATCAGCGTCGCGAGCATCGCCGCAAGGATCAGAAATAAAAGATTGTTCGCGGAAATAAAAGCCGCCAACGCCACGAACAGAGACGCGGCAGTGAACAACAGACCGGCGCGCGTCACCTGCCGCACCCCCAGATCGAGCGCCGAGGCGATGCGGGACCACGCAGAAGACACTACATCCAACATGGCATAACCGGCGCGGCAAATTTCCGCCGATTGCCCGCGGCCTGGCGCAATCGCCGACTGCTCAGGCCCTTACTTCAACGGGCGTGTGCAGGGGAGTCCAGCCGAAGAGCGCCACCGCATCGTCATGGCTGAGCCGCACGCATCCGTGGGAGCCCAGCGCATTGATCCCGAAGTACTTCGCCAAAGACGTGAGTCCGACTAAATGAGATTCGTGGATAGCCTCGCCGGTAGTGGTGAAAAACATGGCGTGGTCCATGGGAACTTTGTACTTGTGACTCGTATACTTGGCGTGCTTGTGAAGTACTTTCCAGTTCCCTACCGGCGTCGGATGGGAACTATCGCCGCTGGCGCAGTCGAACTCGAACTTTTTTGCGCTGGCTTCAAACGCTGTGAGGACCTGACGCTTCAAGTCCACGAGTATGGATTTCGCGATTGCCATGGTTGCTTCTCCTCACCTGGTAGTGCGGACAACCCCATTCGCGTTACAAACTCAGCGGCCCGTGGACGTCTGTTCTTCCTTGATGCGGTTCAGCCTGCGTATTTCGCGAATCGCCGTTGCGGTTTCGGCGCGATGGCGGCGAACGAAGGCGATGTTTTCCGGATTCACGGAAGAGCTGAATGCGCGCGCTTCCTTGTCGCCGCGGTTCACGGCGTCGGCTTGAAGCAGCGCCAGAAACGTCAGAAAGTACTCGCTGACGCTTAATCCCGCATCCGCTATGAGCTTCGCATGCCGCGGCCGGTTCGCCTCAACGCCTTTGATACTGCGGTCCAGACTTGCGGTTACCGGCTCTTCGGACGTAAATTCTTTTCGGAATTCGGCATCCGTCCGGGCAGCGGTCTGCATTGAACGGGTGGCCTGAATCACTCGCTGGACGTTTTCAACCGTCAGAGTGAATTGCTTCAGATCCGGGTCGTTCATAAGATTGTCGCCTCGCGGCAACGCGGTCTGGGACGCCGCCGCCGCAAGGAAAAGCAATACCGGGCAGGCCTTCCCCGATCGCCGCATTGTATGCCAAAGTAGCACTCTCGAGTGCAGCTTGCGGCGGGCGTCCGAGCAATGCCGGTGTGATAATCTCTTGATTTAGAACACACCCCGGGAGTGAATTTCAATTGAAGGTCTACGATGGCGCCGACGTCCGGAATGTCGCCCTGATCGGCCATGGCCATTCCGGCAAGACCAGCCTCGCCGCTGGATTACTGTACACCGCGGGCGCGACGAACCGGCTCACGCGCGTGGACGAGGGCAACACGATCACCGATTTCGACGACGAGGAAATTCAACGCAAACTGACCATTTCAACTTCCGTCGCCGCCGTCGAGTGGAACAAGAAGAAGATCAACCTGATCGATACGCCGGGCTTCAACATGTTCATCAACGATACGAAGGCGTCGCTGGCGGCCGCCGACGCCGCCATCGTGATGATCGACGGAGTCGCCGGCGTCGAGGTCCAGACCGAAAAAGTGTGGAGCTTTGCCGATGAATTCAACCTTCCCCGCGCCATCGTTATTAACAAGCTCGATCGGGAACGCTCCAGCTTCGAGCGGGCGCTGGCGAGCGTGCAGGAATTTTTCGGCCGCGGCGCCGTTCCCGTGCAGTTGCCGCTCGGTTCGGAAAAGGATTTCAAGGGCGTCATCGACCTCATACAGATGAAAGCGTACGCCTACGCGCCGGACGGCGACGGCAAAGGCAAGGAGAGCGAAATTCCCGCCGCCTCGGCCGACGCCGCCGCCAAAGCCCATGAGGCGCTGGTCGAAATGGTGGCCGAGGGTAACGACGCTCTCCTGGAAGAGTTTTTCGCCGAGGGCACGCTGCCCGTGGAACACATCGTAGACGGCCTGAAACAGGGGATCAAAGATCGCCGCATCTGCCCCGTGCTGTGCTCCTCCGCCATGCGCAACATGGGCGCGGATTTGATTCTGAATTTTATCGCGGAGAATCTACCGGCCGCAACGGGTCTTACGATGACGGGCAAGGTCAACGATAACGATGTGCAGCGGCCGATCAAAGACAGCGAGCCGGTATCCGCGTTTGTGTTCAAGACCATTGCGGACCCCTTCGCCGGCCGCGTCACCTATTTCAAAGTGATCTCCGGCATCGTCAAAAACGACGCCAGCCTCTTCAATGTCAGGACCGGCGCGCAGGAGCGCCTGGCGCACATCGGCGTGCTGTCGGGCAAAACCATGCAACCAGTGACGGAGCTGCGGGCAGGCGATATCGGCGCCGTCGCGAAACTCAAAGACACCCTCACGGGCGACACCCTCGCCGACAAATCGTCGCCGATCGCGTATCCCGCTGTGCAGGTCGCGGAGCCCTCCATTGCCTATGCCATTTCGGCCAAGACGCGGCAGGACGAGGATCGCATGGGCAATGCCATCCAACGCATTCTCGAAGAAGACCAGGCGTTGCGCTTCTACCGCGACCCGCAGACGAAGGAATTTCTGCTGGCGGGCAGCGGTCAACAGCACGTCGAAGTGATCGTCAGCCGCCTGAAGCGGCGCTATGGCGTGGATGTAGAGCTGCATGCGCCGAAAATTCCGTATCGCGAGACGATCCGCGGCAAGGCCGACGTGCAGGGACGTCATAAAAAGCAGACCGGCGGGCACGGGCAGTTCGGGGATTGCTGGATTCGCATGGAGCCGCTGGAGCGCGGCGCGAAATTTGAGTTCGAGAACGAAGTTTTCGGCGGGGCCATTCCGCGGAACTATATTCCAGCCGTTGAAAAAGGCATCGTCGAGGCCGCCGCGAACGGTTTTCTCGCCGGCTTCCCGGTGGTGGACTTTAAGGTCACCGTTTACGATGGCTCTTACCACGACGTCGATTCCTCCGAAATGGCGTTCAAGCTCGCCGCGCGCAAAGCGTTCAAAGCCGCCATGCAGCAAGCCAAGCCAGCGCTGCTGGAGCCGGTCATGAACGTCGAAATCCAGGCTCCGGTGGAGTACGCGGGCGACCTGATGGGCGACCTGAACAGCCGCCGCGGCCGCATCCTCGGCATGGATACCAAAGGCAGCACGCAGATTGTGCGCGCGCAGGTCCCCATGGCCGAAATGCTCAATTATCAGAACGATCTCATCTCCATGACGCAGGGCCGCGCTTCCTATTCCATGGAATTCTCCCACTACGATTTCGTGCCCGGCCTGCAGGCGGACAAGATCATCGCCGCCGCCAAGGCCGCCAAGGAAGGCATCGCGGAGGAAGAGGAATAAAGCGGGCCGCCCGCCGTAGAGGTCGTTGCGGATGGGCAGCGCATTTACTCGCCGGCTGTTTCTGACGGGTCTTCCGGCCGCGAAATTGTGGGCCGCCTCCGGCAATGGTCAAACGTTTCCGTCCGAAGCCAAGCGCTACTCCGATCCCGCCACCGAATTCGAAATCCTGCGGCTGACTGATCCCTCTCACGCCAGCCGCCTGCCGCCATACTACAGTCGCGCGATTTCGAGGCGAACCACTTTCCTGATTTACAGCGGCGATCGCGCCGCGGCGCCGCAGGCCTACCGCATGGACTTGAAATCGTTCGAATCGCGCCAACTGACCAACGCCGAAGCGCTCTCTCCCCACTCGCTGTCGCTTTCGGCTGATGAGAAATGGCTTTATTATGCCGATGCCGGAACGGTATTCGCCGCGAATCTCTCGAACTTGCGGCATCGGACGCTCTATCAGGCGCCGCGGGGTTTCTCGGCTGCTTATGTCTCCGTGGCCGACGACAGCACGCACGCCTGCGTCGTCGAGGCCGCGGGCGATCTTACGCGCTTGCGCATCGTGCGGCTCGCTGGAAGCGTTGCTGTTGGAACAATCGAGAGCCGCGAACCGATTGCCGATCCGATGCCCCGGCCGAGGCGCGCCGGCGTGCTGTATCGCCGCGGCGGCGAGCTGTGGCTCACCGATTACGACGGCTCCCACAATCGTCGCTTGCGAACGGCCGCGGGCGCCATCGGGTCCGCCCTCTGGTCCGCCGACGGCCGCACAATCCTGTATCTCAATTTCCCCGAAGATCGAAAACAGCTCCACAACATTCGCGAGTTTGCGCCGGATACGAACGAGGATCGCCTCGTCGCTAATACTTCGCAATACGCCTGTTTCGGCCGTAATACCGATGCCAGCGTTTTCGCGGGCGCAAGCGGGAGCAAAGCTTCGCCGTATGTTCTCCTGATGGCGCGGGCCGTCAAGCGCGAGCTCGCCCTGTGTGAGCACAAGGCCAGCGACCCCTCCCAGGTCGCCCCCGTTTTCTCTCCCAACAGCCAGCGCGTTTTCTTTCACAGCGATCGGCATGGCAAAATGGCCATCTACTCCGTCCGCGTAGAACGGCTGGTCGAGGAGACCGATTCCTAGCCGTTCTTCAAATTTTGAAATCAAGCGGCGCAGGAATGGATCTACTCAGGGTGTATGGCCGCTGCTGAGACAGGCGCCGTCGCTTTGCTCGCCGTTCTCCTGCTGACCTCTCCCGCTTCCGCCCAAATTCAAAATCAACCTGATGACGGCCAATGGACCATGCCGGCCAAGAACTACGCCAGCACCCGCTACAGCACTCTCGATCAAATCAATACATCGAACGTCAAAGGCGCTGAAGCTCGCCTGGACATTTTCGACGGGCCTGACCAGGGGACATGAAGCCGCGCCGCTGGTCGTGAATAACACGATGTACATCGTGACGCCCTGGCCGAACATCTTATTCGCTCTCGATCTTACGAAGCCCGGCGCGCCCATGAAGTGGACCTATTACCCGCAATCCCTCGCCCGCATCGCAGGGCGTTGCCTGCTGCGACGTCGTGAATCGCGGCGCGGCTTATTACAACGGCAAAATCTACTACAACACGCTCGACGTCCAGACCGTCGCCGTGGATGCCGAATACCGGCAAAGAAGTCTGGAAGACCAAGCTCGGCGACATCAATCTCGGCGAATCCATGACCATGGCGCCGCTCGTCGTGAAGGGGAAGGTTCTGGTCGGCAACAGCGGCGGCGAGTTCGGCGTGCGCGGCTGGCTGGCCGGGCTCGACGCCGACAGCGGCAAGATCGCCTGGCGCGCTTACTGCCACGGGGCCGGACAAAGATGTGCTCATCGGTCCGAATTTCAAGCCCTTCTACGCCGCCGATCGCGGCAAAGATCTGGGCGTCAAGACCTGGCAGGGCGACGGCTGGAAAATCGGCGGGGGCACGGGCTGGAGTTGGATCTCCTACGATCCCGATCTCGATTTGATTTATTACGGCGATTCGAATCCCGGGCCGTGGAATCCGGAGCTGCGCCCCGGAGATAACAAGTGGACGTGCACTCTTTTCGCGCGGCGTCCCGAAACAGGCGAGGCCATCTGGGCTTACCAGATGAACCCGCACGACAATCACGATTACGACGGCGTCAACGAGAACATCCTGCTCGACCTGAACATCAATGGGCAGACGCGCAAAGACGCTGGCCCATCCGGACCGCAACGCGCGCATGTACCTGATGGACCGCGCCTCCGGCGAAGTGCTCTCTGCTGAACCGTTCGCGTTTCAAAACACGACGCAGTACGTGGATCTGAAGACCGGGCGCATTAAGATCGCCGACGCCAAGACCAGCGGGTTCAAAACAGTGCGCGATGTCTGTCCCGCCGCGCCGGGCGGCAAAGATTGGCAACCGTCGGCCTTCTCCCCCAAGACCGGTCTCATATACATCCCGCACAACAATCTCTGCATGGAAGAGCAGGGAGTGCAGGCCAACTACATCGCGGGTACGCCCTATGTCGGCATGAATGTCCGAATGTACGCCGGGCCGGGCGGGAATCGCGGTGAATTCAGCGCCTGGGATCCGGTAAAAGGCAAGACCGTTTGGGCCGTCAAGGAACAGTTTCCCGCCTGGAGCGGCGCGATGGTCACGGCCGGCGACGTGGTGTTCTACGGCACGATGGACGGCTGGTTCAAGGCGCTCGACGATCGCAACGGCAATCTTCTATGGCAGTTCAAAACCGGATCGGGCATTATCGGCCAGCCCATCGCGTACAAGGGTCCCGATGGGAAGCAATACGTCGCGGTTCTATCGGGCGTGGGCGGTTGGTCTGGCGCGATTGTTGCGGGAGGATTGAATGCTCAGGACGGCACCGGCGCGCTCGGTTTCCTGAATGCCATGTCCGATCTCGGCAAGTACACGACAAAGGGCGGAATGCTCTATGTATTTTCGCTTCCTTAGTCTGCTGCTGGCGTCCGCCGCCGTATGGGCCGGCGATGTCCCCGCGCTGCGCGTGTGCGCGGACCCGAACAATCTCCCGTTCTCGAACGAAGCACGGGAAGGATTCGAGAACCGTCTCGCCGCGATCGTTGCGCGAGATCTCGGCGCGAAGCTCGAATACGCGTGGTGGCCGCAACGCAAATCGTTCATTAAGAACTCGCTAGACGCGGGCCGCTGCGACGTTCTGATGGGCGTTCCCTCCGGGCTCCCCGCGGTCGAGGTCGACCAAGCCATACTACCGCTCGACATATGTGTTCCTTTCACGCCGGGATCGCAATCTGCGCGTGCAGTCGCTCGACGACGCCAGGCTGGAAAAGTGGCGCATCGGAATTCACATAGTGGGGGACGACTATGCGCCTCCCGCAGTGGCGCTCGCTCGCCGCGGACTGGCCGCGAATCTCGCCGGATACAGTCTTTTGGGCGCCTACGGCGAAGCCAATCCGCCCGCCAAACTCGTCGAGGCGGTGGAGCGCGGAGACGTCGATATCGCCATTATCTGGGGCCCGTTCGCGGGCTATTTCGCCAAGCGCGAACCGTACCCGCTCGAAATATCCCCGGTCTCTCCGGCGATGTTTCTCGCCGTCCCGTTCACGTACGAAATGTCCCTGGGCGTCCGCAAAGGAGACGACGCGCTGCGCGACAAGCTCGATGCCGTGATCGAGCGCCGCTGCGCGGAGATACAGGCGCTGTTAGAGGAATACGGCGTGCCGTTAGCGCCGCAAAAGGGGGAGCCGAAATGCGAACCTACGCAGCCGTCGCGATCTGCTGTCTCGCGCTGACCGCGTGCCAGCGCGAGAAGCGCAATGTGCGCCCGGCTCCGGCGCGGCTGGCCATCTTCAGCGACGCCGCGCGCGAAAGCGTGCTGCAGCCCGGCGGCGCTCAATCGCAGCCGCAGGTCACGAATCCCGATTACGGCAACGCCTACGCCATCTCGGAAGGCGAACGGCTCTATGACTGGTATAACTGCTCCGGCTGCCACTTCCATGGCGGCGGAGGCATCGGGCCGCCGCTCATCAAGACCGAATGGATCTACGGCGGCGAGCCGGCCAATCTCTTCGACACCATTGTGAAGGGGCGCCCCAACGGCATGCCCGCCTGGGGCGGACGCATTCCCGAGTATCAGGTTTGGGAGCTCGTCGCCTTCATCCGCTCCATGAATAAAGAGCAGCCTTCCGCGGCCACGCCCGACCGCACCGACATGATCGAACCGAACCCCCACACGATCGAAAACAAAGTACACGGAGTCACGAAGTGAAGCGTCCGGCCACGCTGCTGCCCTTGCTGTCCGCGCTCATGCTGTGGGGCTGCGCCGGGACCCAGCAATCCGTCGTCGACGCGGCGGGACCGCAGTCCGGCCGTATCGAAACGTTGTGGTGGTTTCTCCTATCTCTGCTCGGCGCCATTTTCGTAATCGTCATCGGCGTGTTGCTTTGGGCGCTCACCCGCCGTCATCGCGGCTTCGAACAGGAGCCGCTGGAGCAAACTCACTTGCCGTCGCAAGAGACGGAACACGGGCTCGCCCGCACCGTCGGCGCGGCCAGCATTCTGATGATCGTGATCCTGATCGTGCTCGTTGTCGTCAGCGTCGCCACCGGCAAGGCCGATGCGGATCTCAGCCTCGCGCCGAATCCCCTGACGATTGAAGTCACCGGAAATCAATGGTGGTGGTACGTCCGCTACGTGAACGACAATGCCAGCCTCATCGCCGTCACCGCGAACGAGATCCACATTCCGGTCGGCAGGCCCGTCATGATTCGCGGGACCTCGCACGACGTCATTCATAGCTTCTGGGTCCCCAACCTCTACGGAAAAACCGATCTCATTCCCTCGCGCATCACCAGCCAGTGGATTCGCGCCGATCGTCCCGGCCGCTTTCGCGGGCAATGCGCGGAATTTTGCGGCATGCAGCACGCCCACATGGCGCTGTGGGTGGTGGCGGAACCCGAGGATCGATTCGAGGCCTGGTATAACCGCCAGCTTCAACCCGCGGTCGCGCCCTCCGATCCCGACACGCAGCATGGTCAGCAGGTCTTCATGGATCACGCCTGCATCTGGTGTCATGCGATTTCCGGCACGCCCGCGGCGGGTCAGAACGCCCCGGATCTCACGCATTTCGGCGGCCGCTTCACATTAGCGGCCGGAACGCTGCCCAACACCAAGGGAAATCTGGCAGGCTGGATCGGCGACCCGCAGAGGATCAAGCCAGGGAATCACATGGCGACCATCGCCATGAAGTCGGAGGACGTTCAACCCCTGGTCGACTATCTGGAGAGCCTCAAATGAGCCTGCCTCTCGAGGCCGCCCCGCGCCGGGCGGATGAGGACGAGCGGCAGCACGACCAACTCCAGCGCGCCTGGAGCCGCCCCGGCGGCATCTTCGGCTGGCTATCGGTTACCACGCACACAGGCATCGGCCGCCGCTACATCTTCACTGCATTCATTTTCCTCTTGATCGGTGGAATCGAAGCGCTGCTCATGCGATTGCAGTTGGCGCAGCCCGACAACACGTTCCTAAGCGCCGACCGGTATAACGAAATCTTCACGACGCACGGCACCACCATGATGTTCCTGTTCGCCGTCCCGATGATGGAGGGAATGGGCGTCTACCTCGTGCCGCTGATGCTCGGAACGCGAAACGTGGCGTTCCCGCGCCTCAACGCATTCGGCTATTGGATCTACGTATTCGGCGGAATTTTCCTCTACATCGGCGTCTTCTCGAACACCGCACCGGATGTCGGCTGGTTCGCCTACACGCCTCTTTCGGGTCCGCAATATTCACCCGGCAAGCGAGTGGATTTCTGGGCGCAGATGATCACGTTCACGGAAATCTCCGCCATGTGCGTGGCGGCCGAGCTCATCGCGACCATTCTCAAAATGCGCGCGCCCGCCATGACTCTCAATCGCATCCCGGTGTTCTGCTGGTCCATGCTGGTGCAATCGTTCATGGTCATCTTCGCCATGCCCGCGGTCATGATCGCCAGCACCGTGATGCTGCTGAACGACCGTACCATCGGCACGCATTTCGTCAATCCCGCCGAAGGCGGCGACCCGCTGCTGTTCCAGCACGTCTTCTGGTTTTTCGGACATCCCGAGGTGTACATTATCTTCCTCCCGGCGCTCGGCATGGTTTCCTCCATCGTCGAAACATTCTCGCGCCG
The DNA here is from genome assembly GCA_963795935.1 of Bryobacterales bacterium. Classification (GTDB taxonomy): domain Bacteria; phylum Acidobacteriota; class Terriglobia; order Bryobacterales; family Bryobacteraceae; genus JAICMB01. Next base: position 267,620 of record CAWCJO010000004.1, read on the forward strand.
CGGCGTGTTCGGCTATCCCGCCATCGTGCTTTCTCTTGTCGCGAACGGCTTCATTGCCTTTGGTCTGTGGGTGCATCACATGTTCGCCACCGGCCTGCCGCAGATCGGCGAAGCGTACTTCACGGCGGCCAGCATGATGATCGCCATCACCAGCGGAGTGCAGATTTTCTGCTGGCTCGCAACGCTGTGGACCGGACGCCTCCGTTTGAGCGCCGCGCTGCATTTCGTCTTCGGATTTGTCTTCATTTTCGTACTGGGCGGCCTCACCGGCGTGATGCTCGCATCCATACCGCTCGACTTGCAGGTACACGACACCTTCTTCGTGGTCGCTCACTTCCACTACGTGCTGATCGGCGGCGCGCTGTTCCCGCTGTTCGGCGGACTGTATTACTGGTACCCGAAGTGGACGGGGCGCCTCATGAACGAGACCCTCGGAAAAATCAACTTCTGGATCCTGTTCATCGGCTTCAACCTCACCTTCTTCCCCATGCACATTCTCGGACTCAAAGGCATGACGCGCCGCATCTACACCTATCCCGCCGAAATGGGCTGGGGCCCCGCGAATCTCCTCGCAACCGTCGGAGCTTTCATCATCGCGCTCGGCGGCATCGTTTTTCTAATGAATTTTTTCCTGAGCCGTACGCGGGGCGTCATCGCCGGCAACGATCCCTGGGAGGCCGGGACTCTGGAGTGGGCCGCCGCGTCGCCGCCCCAGAATTACAATTTCCTGCGCTTGCCCGTCGCAACCGGCCGCTATCCCTTATGGACCCCGCCTGAGGAGCGCGTCGTCGTCACGGGTTTGCGCGACGACCGGCGCGAGGTCCTCGTCACAACGTTGATGGACGCCCGGCCCCATCACCGCTACGTGCTCCCCGGACCCTCCATCTGGCCGTTTCTCACTGCTCTCGGCGCCGCCATCGGACTGGGCGGCTCCGTGTTCAATTTCAACTATTACTATCTTGCGCTGGGACTCGCCATGATTGGCCTGATCGGCTGGTTCTGGCCCCGGCCGCCGCTCGAGGTTCAGCCATGACAGCCAGGCGAACGCTCGACGTTTCCCTGCTTCCCGCCTACGACATTTCCAGCCAGGCGCCGTTGTGGTGGGGCCAAATGATGCTGGTGGCAATCGAAGCCACCACATTTTTCATTCTGATCGCGATCTATTTCTACATGCGCCTCAGCGTCGACATGTGGCCGCCCGCCAGGCACGCAGTTGCCGCATACGCTGCTGCCCAGCATCGCGCTTGTGCCTCTGTTCCTAAGCGCGCCCGCCGCCTATTGGGCGAGCCAAGGCGCGAAGAAAGACAGCCGCGGCCAGATGCTCTTCGGCATGATCGCGAACGTCGTCCTGGGATTCGCATTTCTCGCGATCCGGGTCGCCGAAGTCGGCGACTTTCAATTTCACCTGGCGCACGGACGCGCACGGCACAATCGTCTGGAGCATCCTGTTCCTTCACACTCTCGACGCCCTCGCGGACCTGCTGTTCACGGTGGTGCTGATCCTCATCGTCGCAAGCGCACGCTATGGCGAGAAGCAGCGCCTGGGCGTTCACGTGGACTCCGTCGTCTGGTACTTCATCGTGATTATCTGGATTCCCTTGTATACCGTCGTCTACTGGGGTCCGCACTTCGTGGGAGCGCCGTGATGGACCGCAACACCGCCCTGTGGGCCGGTGTTCTGACCGGCCCCATCGCGTGGATGATCAGCTTCGGCGCCAATTGGGTGCTCGTGCCGTGGGCCTGCACGCTCGGCTGGATGCCCGCGCTGTACATCGTCACGGTAATCGCGCTGGTCATCGTCGCGGCGTCGGGGTTGCTCGCCTGGCGCGAATGGCGTCAAACGGGAGAGGAGCCGCCGGGTGAAGGCGGAAACCCGATCGCGCGCGCCCGCGCCATGGCCATCGGAGGCGTGGCGCTCAGCGCCATGTTTTTCCTGACCATCCTCGTGCAGGCAATTCCGAACGTGGTCCTGGCAGGCTGTCAATGAAGCTCCCCCGCGCGGTCCTGGTCTCTATTGCGCTGCCCATTGCGGCGCTGGCCCACGACGGCGAGCCGCTCGCGCCTCACGATCTCTGGACCGCATGGACCTTCGACCCCGGCATCGCAATTCCGTTAGCCATCGCGGCCTTTCTCTACGCCCGTGGAGCGCGCCCCAGCCGCGGCGTAACAACGCGCGAGATGGCCTGCTTCTGGTCCGGTTGGATCGTGCTCGCGCTGGCGCTGCTCTCGCCTTTGCATCCTCTGGGCGAAGTCTTATTTTCCGCTCACATGGCGCAGCACGAGATTCTGATGCTCGCCGCGGCTCCGCTCCTGGTCCTCTCCCGCCCGCTAGTGCCGTTTCTGTGGGGCCTGCCGTTCGCTTGGCGCCGCGCCGCCGGGCAATTGTCGAAGACCCAAGCCGTGCAGCGAGTCTGGCGCGCCATTACCGCCCCTTTCGCCGCATGGTGGATCCACGCCGTCGCGTTATGGGTGTGGCACGCACCCGCGCTGTTTCAGGCGACGCTCGACAACGAGTGGATCCACGCGGCGCAGCATCTCAGCTTCTTCGGCTCCGCTCTCCTCTTCTGGTGGTCGCTTTTCTACGCCCGCGGCCGCGCCAGTTACGGCGCAGGAGTGCTATATATTTTCACGACCGCCGTTCACACCAGCATTCTCGGCGCACTGCTCACGTTTTCGCGAACCGTTTGGTACCCCGCCTACCTGAGCAGCGCGGGCGCCTGGGGCTTGACCGCCCTTCAGGACCAGCAAATCGGCGGGCTCATCATGTGGGTCCCCGCCGGAGTCGTCTATATCGCCGCCGGCCTCGCATTGTTCGCGGCCTGGCTGCGGGAAAGCGACGCCATGCTGCGCGAGCGCACCTATGCGGAATAAGACCCTCGTTGCTGCGCTTTCCGCATTTGCCGCCTTGCTGGCGGCATGCCAAGACCAGGACCACGCGTCGGCGATGCGTATCACGGGCGGCGATCCGGACAGAGGCTCGGCCGCGATCTTCCGTTACGGCTGCGGGTCTTGCCACACCATCGCAGGCATCACCAATGCGCGCGGCCTGGTCGGTCCGCCGCTGAGCACTCTGCGCGATCGCATCTACGTAGCCGGCATGCTTCCCAATACGACGACGAACCTGACGCATTGGATCGAAGATCCAAAATCCGTCAACGCCAAGACCGCCATGCCGAAACTGGGCGTGACCGATCGCGACGCCGTCGACATCGCAGCGTATCTATATTCAATTCCCTAATCCGGAGAGCGCCGATGATAACCCTGGCAGGCGCCAGGCGAGTCGCGGGCAGGCAACCTGGGCGCCCACGTTCGCATGGACAAAGCCTGGACCGCCCGCCTCTTCGACATTGCAACCAAGCAACTCGCCGAACTGAGCCAGTCGGGCGGCCAGTTCTTCGGCATTCACGCCTCCCGCCACGGCCGCGTCATGATCTTCGCCCGCGGCATCCCCTGAAGCGAGGCAACGACGTCGTGGGCGCCATCGGCGTCAGCGGCGGCATGGGGAAACAGCACCAGGCCAGCGCCGAATCCGGCGCCGAGGCCTACTAATACCAGCTTGAACAAGTCCCCGTTAACCACGCCCTCACGTTGCCGAGCCGCGCGCGTAAGCAAGTAGTTTGGCGTGCGCGCGATCGCCGATTTCCGCCACGTAGCAGTTAGCCGGCCGCGGCCTCGCGCCCAAGCTGGCCCGGAACCTGCGCCGCCCACGCCTCTCCGCCGAAGTCCTCCACCCTGCCGCTACGGCTCACCGGCCTCGAGAAGACTCTCGAGCTCCGCAAGGCCGGAAAGATCCTTCTCCCGGCCCGCGGCCCGTTTTGCCTGGATGAGCGCGGCAAGCGTGAGCGTCGCGATGCGGCGATCGAATGCTTCCACCACCAGGGAGCGCTCCTTTACATTCTTAAACGCGCCCAGGCCGGTGACTTCCGCCAGCAGATCGATTGCCCCGATGTCGGTCTGAAGAGTCAAAACCGTTGCGTTGCGTAGAGTCGTCTCATCCCAAACGAAGGGTAGATCGGCCCCGATCCCTCTCGGCCTGGGATGAAACGGAGCGAGCGCCGCCGCGAGCCGGCGCAGGTTGGCCGGCGCCCGGGAGTAGCAAATGTCCAGATCGTAGGTCGCGCGCGCGGCGCCATGGAAGATAGCCGAAACACCACCGATCACAATGAACTCTACGCCCGCGTCGCACAGCGCCTGGACCGCTTTCCCGAATTGCATCAGGGACGGCGTGCGACTCCGCGTACTCGTTCCAGCGCGGCCGAGGCCATCTCCAGTTTTCGCGCCCGTTCGGCGGGCGTCAACCGCAACTGCTCAACCAGCAGTGTCAAATCGATGCCGTGGGCCCTTGCCGCGGCGATGCGGCTTCCGCGTCTGGGATGGAGTAAACGCTCTTCCGCGCGGGCTAACTGCGCCGGCGTCAGTTCGCGAAGCGTCTCCATACCCCGATCTTAGCGCGGGCGGCGTGTCTGGAGATCTCCGAGAATGCGGACGGTTTCGATGCTGACGCCGACGACCTGTCCAACAAGGCGCACGATGTAGGCGGGGTCGTCATCGCGGTTGGGGTCGGACTCGCCTTTGATTTGATATTGGTCTATGATCCATTCCAGCGCGGAGCGGGAGCCCGGCGATAGGCGAACGTCTCTTGCGGGATTTTCGTCAGCGTGAGCGACTCGTTTACTTGGAGGGATTGCTTATCGGAGGCGAGCTTCATTTTCACGACGCGCTCGGAGTAAGGGACGTCAGGATTCTCGATACGTTCAAGGGGCCACGGCTCCAGCGATTCGTATTCGACGTGTAGGCGCGCCAATTCCTTGCCTGCCTGGGCGAAGGATGAGAAGTCCGGCCCGAGGGGAATGCGGGGGAGTTCGCGCTTCAAGTTGGGGGCGTAGCGCTCGCGGTAGGCGGGGTGATGCAGGAGCGCGTAGATGTAGTGGAAGACGTCTTCTTTGGTGATGGTCAGGGTCGGAGTAGTGTTGGCGGAATTGGGCGGCGGCGGAATCTTTAAGATGCGAGAGCGGGAAGCATTGGCCTTGACGGCCGCCGGGTGCTTCGTTGGGAATCGTGTCGGTAATCTGGGCTGAAAACGGTACCTGGGTGTGCGCTGTTACGCAAATTGATCGGCCTGATATACTCGGCCACTGATACACTTCCTCGTTGAGGATGCGATCAAAGAAGAGCCACTTCTTCGTGAACGGGCGATATAGGGATTTTAGAACCTTCCGCTCCTCGAATTCGGCCAGACGGTTTCCCCGGAGCGCGTCCTGTTTCAGGTCGCGGCTCCACTTCAATTCGGTGGGCCAGTCCGCGCCGGGATTCGCTTTATGGTGGTAAACCTCTGCGTTGTACGTGTCAATAAACTTCTTGATTCGCGCCGCGAGCCTTTCGCGGTTCCAATCGTAGACTACGTCGTCGCGGTTCGTTTTCACGCCTACTGTGTGGAGATCGAAAAAGTCCTGAATGGGCGTGAAGACGGCGTATTCGTCCGCGTTTTCCGGCACCAGCCACGTATAAGACGTGTTGGGAGCAAGAGTCCGCCATGGAACTCTCGAAGCGGACCCGAGCTGTTTGAGGAATGTCCGCTTGGCACCGGCGCGGGTATAGGGTGGCACGACATGGTAACGAATGTTTGGCGCTCGACCGTTCTTACGCACAGCCACCGTGATTCCGATGCCAGTTCTGATCTGATCGTCGAAGACGTTTCCGCCCTCTTGCCGGCGACGCTCTCCCGACGAGCGCGCATTCCCGAGCAGATCCAGGTGATCGATTCTCTGGAAGTCCTGGCTCATATGCTTCCGAAAACCATCGAAGGCTATGCCGTGAAGGAATCCATTATTCGATACGAAGCAAACGATGCCATCACGACCGTCCGAGCCGATCGGTTGCCCAGCGGAAGAATTTCACGTACATATCGCTGAGCGAATTCTTGTTGGTCGCTTTTGAATCCTTGGCATACGTTCTCGCGAATGCGTTCGTCTATCTCTTCGTACTTGCGATTTTGATTGTTGTCGTTTTCGCTTTTTTGGCCGGCGTTATAGGGCGGGTTACCGATGATGACCGTGACGGCCGCTTTTTTCTCGCGCTCGACTCGCGCGGTGTTGGCCGCCGTAAAAAGACCTATTTGACGGGATTCGGCCATGTCGAGGGTATCGGCGAAACAGAGGCCTTCGAAGGATTCGTACTCGTGGCGGCGCTCGTAATAAGCGTGCTCGATATTCAAGCTTGCCACGTAATACGGCAGCAGCATAAGCTCGTTTGCAAAGAGTCGGTTGCGATAGGCCTCGGCCAGGGCGCTGGGCGGCATGCGCTCGATGAGGTTCACGATAAAATTGCCGGTCCCGGTGCAGGGGTCGAGAATTACGACCTCGGGCGATGCCAGCGTGTATCCGAATTCCTCCTTTAGCGCCTCTTCGACGGAATCGCACATATAGTCCACGATTTCGCGCGGGGTGTACACGATGCCGTGAGTATCGGCGATGCCGGGCGAGAATTTCTGGAAGAACTGCTCATAGACGGAGTTTAGAAAATCCTGCTTTTCGGTAAAATGGCTGAGGTCCGCTCCCGCCTTTTCGATTGCCTTGTAATAGGGATCGAGCCGTTTGAGGAATTCGGCGGTGGAAAAGCTGGTGGATGCGAGCGCTTCAATGACGTTCTGCACCTGGGCGGCGATGACGTTGCGCTTGGTGAATTCCGGGTTCTGGAAGAGGTTGCGCATGAGGCGCTCGGTCAGGAGATGCTGTATGAGCATCTCGTCCACCCTCTCCTCGGAGAGGCCGGGACTCAACGCCGCGCGGCAGAGGACAACAAACGCGGTGAAAGCTTCCTTGAATTTCTTGTTCTTCGCGTGCGCTTCCGCGATGTGCTCCCGCAGAGATTGGGCCAGATCGGGAATGCGGCTCTTGAATTCGTTCATGGCGCGCTGGAATTCGCGTTCGTCGGCTTCATCGTGCGAGAAAAATCGATTGAGGAGCGCCGCAATTTTCAGCGGCTCGCCGAGCGCAAATTCGTCCGCTTCGCGCCGGTCCTGGTACAGGACGGCGACTTGCGTATCCTCGAATATCGTGTTGCGCGCGGGGTAACCGGCCCTGAGTTTTTTCTGAATCTCCGCGGCCAGGTTATCGGAAGTATCCTTCGCTTCCCACCAGCCGCGCGCGAAGCCGGAACTCGTCCCTGACGGTGCCATCGGGAACAACGCGTTTCCCTCCGGCATGCGTGGCGAGCTCGGCGACGAGCGTCCAACCGCGTCTTTTTGCCGTCTTATCGAGTAAATTCTGGAACGGCGCCTTCAGCCCGAGTTCGTGCGCGACTCGCTGCTCGCTCTTTAAATGTTTAATGTCGTTGATATAGTTTTTGATTAGAGGATCGCCGGCGGAAAGATCGGGCATCTCGGAGATAACCTATCGTATCAGGGAGGCGGGCGGACCCTTGGTAATGCGCTCGATCGCGAGCCTCGCGATGCCCTACTGCAGCACCACGATCGTCGCGCGCGTGAAGGCGAACTTCCTCGCCTGCTGGTCGATCACGTTCACCTGGCACAAATACTCGCCCGGCTGAATGTTCTTCAACGGCGCCTGGAACTGAAACGCCGCCGTGTCCGCCCGTTTCGCGTTCAGCTTCTCGACCCGCACCGGGGCGGACTCGAAGATCTTCGCCTTGCCCCGGAACAGCGCCACGTCGGCGCTCAAACTCGGGGCCTTGGCGTCCTCCGATTTTCCCGGCGCGTAAACCTCGAAATATACATAGAGGTTCTGCCCGGTGCGGAAAACGCGCGTCACGCTCGGCACGATCTTCACGCCGTTATCCACCAGCGGATGCGCCGCCAGCAGCTTTTTGCTCGTACCCGCCGTGCCGATGCTGGCGCTCAGCGGTTCCTTCTGATTGCTCCACACCACGGAGCTCATGCGCACCGTGGCCTTGTCGGCGTCCAGGTCCGGCACCGTGAACGCCGTCTCGAACGTCCCCATCTTGCCCGATTTGTTTTCGCGCGCCAGAAAACGGAGCCGGTATTCGCCCGGCCCCAGCGTCAGGCCCGTGTCGTACTCGATATTCCGGTTCGTCATCTGCGACGCGGAATCCTGGTTCAGTTTAATCTTGATGCCGTCCCGCACGCCGCCGATGGTCTTGCCCTTCGGATCGCTGATCTGCCCGATAAAATCGAACTCCGTCTCGTCGTTCGATCCCTTCTTCGCCAAATCGAACGCCGACCCCGGAATCTTCACCGAAATGGGCACGAAATATTGCCCTTTGCCCGTCCGGAAATAATCGACCTCGACGGCCAGCGGCAGCTCCGTCGCGGGATCGCCCAACTGCAGCGCTTCCTGCAATTGCCGCTCTTTATCGGTGCCGTTCATCTTGGCCCAGACTTTCGAGGCGTAGTAGCCGTTGCGAAAATCGAGCTTCGCCCGCGGGTCCGAAGTCAACAGCACCTTCACGCGCCGGTATTTCCCATCCTCGGCCGCATTGCTGCTGTAGTAGCCCAGGATGTAGTAGGTGTTGATGTCCCGCTGCACCTGCGTCATCCCCACCGTCAGGTCGTTGCTGTCCAGCAGCGCCTTCCCTCCGGTGTCGGCCGCCAGCGTGAAAAGCGTCTCCTGCGAATCGATGAAGCTGTTCTTGCCGCCGCTCTGCGTGGACCCGGTGAACATGCCCGTTCCCTTCCCGGACGCGGTGCTGGCGTCGCCGCCGGGAGTCAACGCCACCAGGCCGCGCGCGTCAATCGGATAGAACGCGACATTGGCCCGCACCGCCGCGTTCACCGTCGAACGCAGTTGCGACTGGTTCTCGACCCCCGTCTTGCTCAGCCCGCTGGCGATGTAAACCAGCGCTTTCTTTTCCGGATAGATCGCCAGTTTCCTCGCGGCGTCCTCCAGCGCGGAGAGCTTGCTGTCGGTGTTAAAAATGTTGAACTCGGTCTCGTCCGCCGTGAATTCCCCGCTGTCGTCGGTCGCGTCCGGACCGGTCGAGCCCAACGCGGCGTTCTCGCTCTGCTCGCCGACGCGCAGTTTCTTCAAATCGGCCAGCAGCAGGTCGCGGTCGTCGGTGAAATCTTCGATCACCTTCAGCGTCGTCGTAAAAATCATGATCGACACCAGGTCCGATTTCGTCATTTTTTCGGTCAGGAATTGCGCCGCCGCTTTCTGCGCGCGGATCTGCTCGGCCGGCTGCATCGACGACATATCGAACATCAGGGCAATCAGGCGATGGTTCCGCAGACGCTCCGCCGGCGACGCGGCGGCGGGTTCCGGCTGCATAGGTTGCGGCCGCGGTTGCGTCTCCGTGACCACGGCCCCGCGCGGAATCAGCGCCTTCTCCGGCGCTGTCGCGGGCGGAAGCGGCTCCCCATTCAGCTTCTGCATCTCGAAGACGGAGATGGATTGCGGTTTGCCGTCCTCCAGCAATTGAAAATCGCTCTTCTTGAGACCTTCGATCGGCTTGCCCGCCTTATCGCGCACCGTGACGTTGATAATCACCAGATTCGTGTTCGATTTGAACGTGGCGGGAGCGTTCTGCGCGCCCACGGGAATCCCCGTCAAGACGCAGCAAAGCGCCGCGGCCGGAAACGCCCGCGGCAAGAGCGCACAATTCCGGGCCGCGCGCGTGGGCAAGCGGTCTCCGGCCTCCCTCGGCGGCCTTCTAAAAACGGAAACGGATAACGGCACTAATCTGCCTCATTTGACTTGCCGCCAGCGGCACGCCGTAATTGGATGCGTTCACCACCGTGCCGATGCTCGTGATATTCACGTGGTTCAAAATGTTCGTCCCTTCGATCCGGAATTCCAGCGACCGCCGCGTCTCCCCGAAGCGGAAGGAACGCCCGAACGCCGAGTTCCACGACCATTGCGCCAATCCGGGAATGGTGTTCCGGCCGGCATCGCCGAATGCGCCCGCGGGAGGCTCGGTGAAGGCCAGCGGATTGAAGTATCCCACGCCCGTCTCGATCGGCAGCCCGGTTGCTTCCGCGCGCCCGCTCCCCACCGTGCCGGAGCCCGCGATGTTGGCTTGGTTTCCCAGAACGCGCGCCGTGAACGGCGTTCCGCTGGTGGCCGTGATGCCGCCCGTCAGTTGCCAGTCTGAAAGAATCGGGTGCGTCGATTTGGGAGCGGTGAAATTGTAATTCAGGTTCAGAGTATGCCGCTGGTCGAAGCTCGACAGGCCGCGCTCGGCGCTGATATCGAAGGGATTCTGCGCCACCGTGTTGCCCACTCCGCCGAACGTCGAAGAATCGTCGATCGACTTCGAGAAAGTATAAACCGCATTGAACGAAAGGCCGCGCCGGAAGCGCCGTACCACCCTGACTTGCAGCGCGTTGTAGACCGAGTTCGCATTCGAGCTCTCGTACGTGAAGCCGGTCGCATTGGAGACCTGCCGCGTCGTACCCGTCAGCGCCGGGTTCGGCGCCGTTTCTATATCCAGGTGCGTGCCCTTTGTCCCGATGTAGCCGAGATCGAGGATCAGCGATTTGGGAAGGTCCTGCTGCAATGTGAACGTCCAGCTTTGCGCGTTCCCGACCAGGTAATTGGGGTCCACCGCCCAGGTGTTCAGAATTTTCGAGCTGCCGCTCGGGATGACAAGTCCGTTTTCGAGCGTCAGCGTTCCGTCCGGGCCCGTTACGAAGCTGCCCGTGTTGGCGAACGGCGGCTGCGAGGCCAGGCGCGACGCGAACTGATTGTAGACCGTCGGATTGTAATAGATTCCGTAGCCGGCGCGGATCTGCGTGCCGTGCTTTGCAAACGGCTTCCACGCCAAGCCCACTCGCGGCGCGAAGTCGTGCTTGTCGGGCCGGACCAGCGAGTCGGGAAATCCGCTTTGGCCCGGCGTCACGCGGGTCACGCTCGAGAAATCCGGCGCGACATCCAGGTTCGCGATGTGCCCGTATTTCTCCGACAAGGGACTGTAGTATTCGTAGCGCAGCCCGAACAGCAGCGTGAAATTCGACTTCACGCGCCAGTCGTCCTGCCCAAACGCGCCCCACTGATTTCCTCGGAAATAGGTGGCCGTATCGCCGAAGCGTATGGAGCTCGATTGCGGCAGGCCCAGAAGAAAATCGGCGAAATCGTAGCCCGTATTCGGGACCGGTTGGTTGTTGGCGTCCAGCGCGCTCGTCCCGTAACCGGAGAAGCTGAACGTGCCGCGCCCGTTCTGGTCCGTGATGGTGTTCAGATCGGAGCGCTTGAACAGCAGGCCCGCTGACAGACTGTGCGACCCGCGCACCTGCGAGAAATTGTCGCTCACCGTCCCGCTCTCGACCACATTAAACGATGGCGCGCCGTCGCTCAGCGAAGCATAATTAGTGAACGTCAAATTCGGAGGGCCGAAGTTGGCCGGGTCCTGCGATTCCCCGTTGATTCCCGCGATTGCCGCCACATTGCTCTTGTATGCGAAATACGGAATCAGGTGGCTGGTGTTGCGGTTGAACTGGATGTTGATCACGTTCAGCGAAGTCACGCCCAGATTGCGCGTATAGCTCAGGCTGCTGCTGATCCCTTGCCCGCTGGTTTCGTCTTCATATCCGAACAGATAAGGAGTTTCGCCGCTGCGCCGCTGCAAATTGAAATTTTCCGCGAGACGGTCTTTCTTGCTCAGGTTTTGATTGAATCGAACGTTGAGATTATCGGCGTTGACGGGAACCGCCGTCGAGAAGACGTAATTGTTCACGGTTCCCGGCTGGTTCGGGAGTGGAATAAGGCTCAGGAGCTTGACCGCGGCCGGATCGAAGAGACTGGATGGGATCGCATTGCCCGGGAACTGCTGGTGCGTGGGACTAAAGGGATTGTAAATTGAAACCGGAACGCCGTTGACGAACGACTGCGAAAAATCGCCCATGCGTTCGTTCGCCGTTCCATTGGACCCATCCGTCGGAACCGTGCCGACGTTATACGCCGATGTTGTCGCGCGCGTGCCGAAGTAATTCAGGAAGAAATACGTGTTCTCGCTCTTGAACAGCTTCGGAATCTGCAGCGGCCCGCCCAGCGTCACGCCGAAGCGGCTGGAATCGAATTGCGGTTTGGGCACGCTGCCTTGGGTGAACGAAAGAGGCGAGGCATCGACCACCGAACTTCCATATTGAAAGAAAACCGCGCCGTGCAGCGAGGTGTCGCGCCCCCGCCCCGCGCGATTGCCGAAGAATCCGCCGTTGCGCCCGTTTCGTCGATCCGGTCCGCCTCTACCGCGGGGACCGCCGCCGCCTCCGCCGCGTCCGCCGAATCCGCCGCCGCCAAATCCTCCGCCACCGCCGCGGCCGCCTCCGGCAAAGCCGCCGCCTTGGCCTGGAACCGGTCCGCCCGGTCCTCCGGGCGTACCCGGGATATTCTGCGTATCGGCCGTCAGGCCCGGCTGCCCGTTTCCGGGAAACTGTCCGCCGAAGCCCGGACCTTGCGGCAATACCGCGTCCGGCCGGCCGTTCTGCAATCCCTGGCTGAGGCTGCCGTTCACCAGAAAGGCGTCATTCGCGGCCGAACCGTCCACGCCCGGCGGCGGCGCGTTCGTCGCGGCCGCGATCTCGTTGTTGATCTCGGTTTCCGCCTGGCCCGCTGGATTCGCCTGCCCCAAGCCCGGCCGCCGCGCCGCGAGGCCGCTCGGCGGCATAATCTGCAGCGTCCAGTCGAGCGCTTGCCCGGGTATCCGCGCCTCTTTGCGCTCTACCCGGAAACCAAACATCCGTACTTCAACGGCGTAAGGACCCGGCGCCAGCCCCGTGAACTCGTAACGGCCGTTTTCGTCCGTCGTAGTGCTTACGCTCTTCCCATCTTGCGTAGCCGTAACGGTCGCGCCGGGGACCGCCAGCCCGTTGGACTTGACGATCCCGCTTTGCGCGAACACACTCGAAGCGAGCGCAACCGCCGTGAGGATGAGATGACGGGCCAACATCGGGGCTGCGCTCACTTTAACTGACTTGTTACAAGCGTTATGTCGTCGAACGCTTGGCCGTGAACTCGCGAGCCTGGCCTTCCCCGCCCTGCCGCATCATCTTGAAATTGATCGTGTCGCCGGAAACGGTCCCGGTGTAATGCAGGGTCATGCTGCCATTCGCGCCTTCGCGAGTGACGTCGAATGAAATGTTGTCGCCGTCGATTTTGCCGTTGGTGATCTGGGCTTCCCCGCCGCGGCCGCCCGCAACGGTACCCGTAAGGTTGTTTCCATCGGCCTTTAGCTTGAACGTCGAGGTCATGGTGTTTCCACCGCGGCCCGGCATTTCCGCCGTCCAGTTGCCGGTAACATCGGCGGCAAATGCCGCGATGCCCAGCGCACACGAAAGCACAAGTAAACGAAGCTTCATTTATGGTTCTCCTCGGGAGCTGATTCTGACTCTCTTAATGATAGAAGGCGCCCATCCGGGATGCAAAGGTTACTTGGTCCGTGACATAAATGTCGGCCGTCAAGACATGCCCGTCCCCTCGGTGTTTTTACCGCCAAAAACATTTTTGGTATAAAATGTTCATAAGTGAACAACGCGCTCAAGCCGGCGTCCATTCACGAATTTAAGCGCGCCGCCGAGTTGAAGCTCCGCGGCGTCCGCTGCCCCGACCACCGCCGCACCCCCCGCGTCCGCGTCACCGGGGCCTCTCTTCGCGATGCCCAGCTCTACCTCAGCGGCTGCTGCGATAAGGTGATGGCTCTCGCCAATCGGGCCATCGGCTTGGCGTCCGCGCCCTGAAGTCGGCGCGACGCTATCCCGCGCCGCCTCTCTCCGGAAGATTCCTCCGCCGCTGTCCCAGCGGCCGTACCCGCCCGGCGTGAATCCGGCCTCTCGGGTGTTTCGCGAACTGGTCTCGCGAGCTCTAGAAAACCTTCTCCTCGCGCAACGCGCGTACCTGGCCCTCCAGCTCGTACACGCGTTTCGCAAGCTCTTCCAGCAGTTGCCCTTCCGGATCCGGCAAACGTCCGTGTTCCAAATCCACGTGCGCCGGCCCGCGCACCACCCGGCCCGGTATTCCGACCACCGTCGAATTGTCGGGTACCGGGCGGATCACCACCGACCCTGCCCCGACCCGCACGTGGTTTCCTATGACGATGTTTCCCAGCACCTTCGCCCCCGTCCCGATCACGACGTTGTTGCCGATCGTGGGATGCCGTTTCCCGCGCTCGTTGCCCGTGCCGCCCAACGTCACGTTTTGATACAACACCACATCGTCGCCGATCTCGGTTGTCTCCCCGATCACCACCCCCATGCCGTGATCGATGAAAAATCTCCGCCCGATCGTCGCGCCGGGGTGAATCTCAATGCCCGTATAGGAGCGGCCGATTTGCGAGATGACCCGCGCCAACAGCCGGAAACCCCCGCGGTATAGCCGGTGCGACAACCGGTGCAGCAGCGCGGCGTGAAAACCCGGATAACACAGCAGAATCTCAAGAACGCTGTGCGCCGCCGGATCTTCGCGGAAAATCGTCTCGATCTGCTCTTTCACGGTCCGGAACATCGATTAAATCCAGCGTACCGCGCCGGCTCCCGCGCGGCGGCGGACGAGAAACCGGCGCCGATCCGCGCTGCCGCCCCATCGCGGAAATGCGCCCGCCCAGCCCGGCGGGTCCGCGCCGCGCCGGCGGAATCCGCGCGCCGTGGCCATGGCGGCGCCGCGGTGATAACGTATACCTGACGTGCGCCGAAACGATTCTTTGAGGGCACTCCCGGCTCTTCCACGGAAGTTGAATTCGTACGCTTCAAAACTCCCGGCGTGGCGCCCGCCCCTTCGGCAATCTCCAAAGACTCAAGGGTGTCGATCATGCCATATGAACTGACCCGTTCCACTGTTTTTTTCGCTCTGTGCCTGCCTTGCGCGGCTCAAACCATGGGAACCGGAACCATCCGGGGGACAGTAAGCGACCCCAGCGGAGCCGTGGTGTCCGGCGCGAGCGTCAAAGCCATCAACCAAAGCACGCAAGTTGCGCGCTCGACCGCCGCCAACGCCGGCGGCGTCTATGTTATTCCCAACCTTCAGGTCGGCAAGTACACGATAACGGCATCCAGCCCGGGTTTTCAGACCCTCACGCTGGAGAATATCGATGTCGACGTAGATACGAACGCGACTGTCGATTTGACGCTGCGCGTGGGAAACAGCGAGCAATCCATGACCGTCACCGCGCGCCCCCGGAGTTGCAGACCTCCAGTGGAGAATTAGGCAACATCGCGGCCGGCGCGCAGGTGAACGAACTCTCGTTTAACGGACGAAACTTCTCGCAGATTCTCGCGTTGGGAACGGGCGTCGCCTCCGAAAATACCGGACATCGCATGGGAGTCGGCCAGGAAGGCAACCCGCTGATGTCCATCAATGGCGGGACGCTGACCAGCACAAAATACACTTACGACGGAATCTGGGCCATGGACCCCGCAGGCGGCAGAGGATTAAACCTCTTTCCTCCCATGGATGCCATCGAGGAAGTCCAGACAAAAACGAGTAACTTCTCCGCCGATTCCGGAAGCAATGGTTACGGCATGGTCAATGTAGTCACTAAGAGCGGCGGCGCCAAGTTTCACGGCGATCTCTATGAGGTCCTAGGCAACTCCGCGGTCGATGCCCGGAATTTCTTCGATAACGCCCGTCCCCCCTTCGTGCAGAATATTTTCGGATTCACGTTGGGCGGACCGGTCTTTATCCCGGACCATTACAACACCAACAAGAGTAAGACTTTTTTCTTCGTCTCCGAGGGCTGGAACCGGCGCCAAGGCCCCCAAATACAAGCCTATAACGCGCCGCCGCAGAGTACTTTCACGGCGCAGACCATCGATGCCCGCATGCGCGCCGGGAATTTCAGCGAGCTGACTACCGCGATCAAGGACCCGTCTACCGGGCTCCCCTTCCCCGGAAATATCGTCCCCGCGAGCCGCCTCGATCCGAACGCGCAGATTCTCGTGAACCGCTTCTATCCACTTCCCGACCGTTCCGGTAGCCCGAACTACGTCTATACTCCGGACAGCGCCACCGACTGGCATGAAGACCAGTTCCGTCTCGATCGCAATTTCAGCGACGCATTGCAATTGACTTTGCGCTACGCGCGCGACTCCTGGACCCAGGACCAGGCGATCGCGGAGCCCTCCAATTTCTCCTTCCAACCGGCCCGGGCACTTTCTCCAAGCCCGGGTACAACGTCATTGCGCGATTGACGTGGATAGTGAGCCCCGCAACCGTGAATGTCTTTACCGCCGGATTTTCCCGCGGCGGCATCACTCAGACACCGGATCTCGCAGCCGTGAGCCGCGAGGGCTTGAACATTCCCACGCTGTTCAACGAAAACTATTACGGCGCCATTCCGGTGATCAACATCTCCGGTTATGGCGGCATCGGAGTGAGCAGCGGGACCAATCCCAACAACAACATGAATAATCTGTACGAGTGGAAAGACGATCTCGACCACGTCGTAGGCAACCACTCTTTGAAGTTCGGTTTGGATTTCTATCGTGTCCAGCACTTCCTGGCGGACCAGAGCAATACGGAAGGCACGTTTACGTTGAATGGAAATATAACCGGTAATCCCGTTGCGGACTTCATGCTAGGCGATGCCTACACCTATACCGAATCGTCCATTGCGCCCAATGGCTATATGTTTTCAAATGCCTATGAGATGTATGCGCAGGATGATTGGAGAGTGCGGCCGGGCCTCACCCTGAATCTGGGCCTGCGATGGAACATCTTTGCCGCCTCGCCGGTAGGCTACGACAAGTACAACCATATTTCCGACTTCATCCCCGCTCTCTACGATCCCGCCCAGGCGCCGGCGCTGAACGCGAACGGCTCCATTCGCCCGGGGACCGGCAACCCGCTGAATGGAATCGTCACGCCTACGAACCAGGACGGGCTGGACCTGCCGCGGAGTCTTCGCGACACGCGCTACGCCATGCCCGCTCCCCGCTTTGGTTTCGCGTGGTCGCCCCGCAACAACCTCAAGACCGTGATCCGTGGAGGATACGGGATCTTCTACTCCTGGGATACCAACAACCAGGAGAGCCTGCGCAAAAATCCTCCTTTTACAAGTTCCGCAAATGTCTCGCTGACATCCCTTAGTAATCCGGCCCAAGGAACGAGTCAGCAGTTCCCCGCCAACCTGACGGCATTCAACCCCGACAATCCGTATCCCGATGTGCAGCAGTGGAGTCTTGGGGTTCAGCGCGAATTACCGTTCCGTTTTGTGCTCTCGGCCAGCTATGTCGGGAATCACGCCGTGCACCTCACGCAGTCGGCAAATATCAATCAACCTCAACCTATCCTCGGCGTGGCGACTGGCGCGGTGAACGTGAATACCGTGCGGCCGTATCCGGGGTATGGCACGATTACGTACCTCGACCGTACCGCGTCGGCCCATTATAATGCTCTGCAAGTCAGCGCCATTCGCCGTTTCGAAAACGGCTTTGAATTTCAACTCTCCTACACATGGTCGAATGCCATTGCTTATGGTTACGGCCAGGACCCCGCTTTACAAGCCAACGAAAAAGGTTTATCTAACTTGAGCCAACCGCAGAACCTCACGATTAACTTCGTTTACGACCTGCCTTTCTTCCGCCAATCCACGGGAATCGCTCACGTCCTTCTCGGCGAGTGGGAATGGAGTGGAATGGCGGTCTTGCAGAGCGGGTTCCCTTTCACCGTGACCATTTCGGGCGACCGCGCCGGAGTCGGTGGCGGAACGCAACGGCCCAACGTCATTGGAACACCGGCAATCCTTGACACGGTTGCCGAGTACTTCAACACCGGCGCGTTTGCGCTTGCGCCGCTCGGAACCTTCGGCAACGAGGGCGTGAACGTCGTTCGCGGGCCGGAATCTCGGACGACTACACCATGAACTTCTATAAAAATTTCAAGCTGCGCGAATCGTTAGGTCTTCGTGTGGGAGCGGAAATTTTCAACATCCTCAACCACCCCAACTTTTCCGCCGTCGGAAATGTTTTTGGGTCGGCGACCTACGGCCACATTACCGCGGCATTAGATCCCCGCGAGATCCAGTTCAGTGCTCGCATCACATTCTGAAACCAAACTTGCGCCCCGCCTACAGGATTTTGATCGCTATGTTGCGCCAACGGCACACTGCTCCGGGCGCCCAACGGTCCTTGCCCAGCGGGTCTTTGGGACCATTACTGTGTACCTCGAGCGCGATATGGCCGCTGCGTCCAAGCTTTTGCAGCGTGGCCTCGGGGTCCCAACCGGGCGCTTGCATCTTGGCGGTATCGAGCGCCGCGATTTTTTCGTCGTTAATCCATGTGGTAAGGCGAGGCGCCGCTCCCACCGAGCGAATACGGAAGCGATTCCAGCCGCCGGGTTTCCACACGCGAAGGAAGGTCTCCACCGGAGCCGCGAAATCGAGAGGAACCTTGTGATTGCCCCGGCTCGGTTCCTCGGCGGGACCGGGAATAAGGCGAACCACCCGGCCTTCGCTATCCTTCTCCGCCGTGAAACTATAGGCCCATGCGTGCCAATTACCGATCCCATTCCCGTAATAACCCCCGATGCCGCCATGCGGCCGGTGGTCGATGAGCACCTGATATCCAAGATTGCCCTGTGCGTTGGTGCGCACCAGGACTCCCGTGTCGGCGGGCCAATCGGGCCGGGCATCGATACGCAGTTCAAAATCGGCGAAAGTCGCTTCGGTAACCAGATAAGACCCGATCCCCGGCGTCTCTTGGCCGCCCACGATCGTCCCGTCCTCGACAATCCACTTCCCATAGCTGGGCTGGGCAAGTGAGCGCGGGTGTGCTTTCCAACCGTTCAGCGAAACACCGTCGAATAACGATCGGAAACCCGCCTCGGGCTGCGATTGCGCCCCGCCCGGCACAAAGCCTCCCACACAGAGCGCTCCCGCCTTCAGGATTCGGCGCCGGGAAAACCGAAATCCTTCACCTGCTGCGATCGCCATAAACGCCTGACTTCCAGACTACTCGCAGGCCGCATCTTTTGTCACGGGACGCCCGGGACGCACTGCGGGCTCGCGCCCACCGCCGCCCGCATCGCGATCGCGCGCCGCCACAACTCGCGCCGTATGGCGCCCATAACGGACCCCGTCACCGCTCCTGCCGTTCCTCACCGCGCCCGCCGTTCGTGACAACCGCCCCCGGGCGCGCCCCCGTGTCGCCGGCCGCCGCGTTCCACGCCCCGGTGGCTACGGAAAGCCCGCAGACGCGCTTACGGTCACGCCAATGATAATAAATGACTTATGCCTGCCGCACCCCCGCTCTTCCCATCCACCCCATCTGGCGCTCCGGTAAAACTAAACTTCCCCCCCGCGAGATCCCCCTTTCGCTCCCCGCGACGCGCAACGCCGTTCAATTTGATCGAAGGGCTCCCCCCTGCGTGCGCCAATGTCCGTCCGGCGTTCCAGACGGAATCCTGCGCGCTGTGGCCTGCGTCACAAAACGTAGTACTTCAAGTTGTCAGAACGACGGCGTCACGGTGATAACGTAGAGCTAACGTGCGCCGAAACAATTTCCGGGAGTCGTAGTCCTAGGTCTTTCAGAAGCGGCGTAGCCATCGCGGGGCGGTCGTGCGCCCAAGCGCTGGCGTGGAAAGGATGTCACATACATGAGGCGAACAAGCCGTAGCGGCGGCAATGGCGGAAACGGCGGCAACGAGGGCGGCAGCAACGGAGCCCCGGCCGCCACGATCACGGCTGGGCGGCGGCTGGAATCGATCGACGTGCGCGACCTGCTGCGGGTCTTGACGGCGTTCCGGCGCGGAGATTTCAGCGTTCGCATGCCGGCCGAGCGCATCGGTCTCGAAGGCCGCGTCGCCGACGCCCTCAACGACATCCTGCAGCTCAGCGAGCGTATGACCAAGGAGTTCGAGCGCATCAACCGCGTCGTCGGCAAGGAGGGCAAGATTCACGAGCGCGCCAACCTCGGCATTACAGCGGGAGGCTGGAGCGCCTGCATGGACGCCGTTAACGGGCTGGTCGGCGATCTGGTGCAGCCCTCGACCGAAATTGCGCGCGTGATCGGCGCCGTCGCGAAAGGCGATCTGACGCAGACCATGGGGCTGGACGTGGACGGACGGCCGCTGAAGGGCGAGTTCCTGCGCACCGCCCGCGTCGTCAACACCATGGTCGAGCAGTTGAACTCCTTCGCTTCGGAAGTCACTCGCGTGGCGCGCGAGGTCGGCACCGAAGGCAAGTTGGGGGGTCAGGCCGACGTCAAAGGCGTGGCGGGGGTCTGGAAGGACTTGACCGACTCGGTCAATTCCATGGCCGGCAATTTGACGGCGCAGGTCCGCAACATCGCCGACGTGACCACCGCCGTCGCCAATGGCGATCTGTCGCGCAAGATCACGGTGGACGTGCGCGGCGAGATTCTGGAGCTGAAGAACACCATCAACACCATGGTCGACCAGCTCAACGCCTTCGCCTCGGAAGTGACGCGCGTGGCGCGCGAGGTCGGCACGGAAGGCAAGCTGGGCGGCCAGGCGGAGGTTAAGGGCGTTGGCGGCGTCTGGAAGGACCTGACGGATTCGGTCAACTCCATGGCCGGAAACCTGACGGCGCAGGTGCGCAACATCGCCGAGGTCACCACCGCCGTCGCCAACGGCGATTTGTCGCGCAAGATCACGGTCGATGTTCGCGGCGAAATTCTGGAGCTGAAGAACACCATCAACACCATGGTCGACCAGCTCAGCTCCTTTGCGTCGGAGGTCACGAGGGTGGCGCGCGAGGTCGGTACCGAAGGCAAACTCGGCGGGCAGGCCGACGTCAAGGGCGTGGCCGGCGTTTGGAAGGATTTGACGGATTCGGTCAATTCCATGGGCGGCAACCTGACGGCGCAGGTGCGCAACATCGCCGAGGTGACCACCGCGGTCGCCAACGGCGATCTGTCGCGCAAGATCACCGTCGATGTGCGCGGCGAGATTCTGGAGCTGAAGAACACCATTAACACGATGGTGGACCAGCTCAGCTCCTTCGCATCGGAAGTGACGCGCGTGGCGCGCGAAGTCGGGACCGAAGGCGAATTGGGCGGGCAAGCCGATGTCAAGGGCGTGGCGGGCGTCTGGAAGGACCTGACGGATTCGGTCAACTCCATGGCCGGCAACCTCACGGCGCAGGTCCGCAACATCGCCGAGGTGACGACGGCGGTTGCCAATGGCGATTTGTCGCGCAAGATCACGGTGGCGGTGCGCGGCGAGATTCTGGAGCTGAAGAACACCATCAACACGATGGTGGATCAGCTCAACGGCTTCGCCTCGGAAGTGACGCGCGTGGCGCGCGAGGTCGGTACGGAAGGCAAGCTCGGCGGACAGGCCGATGTGCGCGGCGTGGCGGGAACGTGGAAGGACCTGACGGATTCGGTCAACTCGATGGCCGGCAACCTGACCAGCCAGGTCCGCAATATCGCGGAGGTTACGACCGCAGTCGCCCGCGGCGATCTGTCGCGCAAGATCACGGTTGCGGTGCGAGGCGAAATTCTGGAGCTGAAGAACACCATGAACACGATGGTGGATCAGCTCAACGCGTTTGCCTCGGAGGTGACGCGCGTGGCGCGCGAAGTCGGCACCGAAGGCAAGCTGGGCGGCCAGGCCGACGTCAAAGGCGTCGCCGGGACCTGGAAAGACCTGACCGATTCGGTCAACTCCATGGCCAGCAACCTGACGGCGCAGGTCCGCAATATCGCGGAAGTGACAACGGCGGTCGCCAACGGCGATCTGTCGCGCAAGATCACGGTGGATGTGCGCGGCGAAATTCTGGAGCTGAAGAACACCATCAACACCATGGTGGACCAGCTCAACGGCTTCGCCTCGGAAGTGACGCGCGTGGCGCGCGAAGTGGGAACGGAAGGGAAACTGGGCGGCCAGGCGCTGGTCAAGGGCGTCGCCGGTACCTGGAAGGACCTGACGGATTCCGTCAATTCCATGGCCAGCAACCTGACCGCGCAGGTCCGCAATATCGCGGAAGTGACCACGGCGGTCGCGAACGGCGATCTTTCGCGCAAGATCACGGTGGATGTGCGCGGCGAGATTCTGGAGCTGAAGAACACCATCAATACGATGGTGGACCAGTTGAATGCGTTTGCCTCCGAAGTCACGCGCGTGGCGCGCGAGGTTGGAACCGAAGGCAAGCTGGGCGGTCAGGCCGATGTAAAGGGCGTCGGCGGCGTCTGGAAGGACCTCACCGAGAACGTCAACTCCATGGCCGGCAACCTGACAGGGCAGGTGCGCAACATCGCGGAGGTGACGACGGCGGTCGCCAAAGGCGATCTGTCCCGCAAGATCACGGTGGACGTGCGCGGCGAGATTCTGGAGCTGAAGAACACCATCAACACCATGGTGGACCAGCTCAACGGATTCGCGTCGGAAGTGACGCGCGTGGCGCGCGAAGTGGGAACGGAAGGCAAGCTCGGCGGCCAGGCGGATGTGAAGGGCGTGGCGGGCGTTTGGAAGGACCTGACGGATTCGGTGAATTCGATGGCCGGCAACCTGACGGCGCAGGTCCGCAATATCGCAGAAGTCACCACCGCGGTCGCGAAAGGCGATCTTTCGCGCAAGATCACGGTCGACGTGCGGGGAGAAATTCTGGAGCTGAAAAACACTATCAATACGATGGTGGACCAGCTCAACGCGTTTGCCTCGGAAGTGACGAGGGTGGCGCGCGAGGTCGGCACGGAAGGAAAGCTGGGCGGCCAGGCGGACGTGCGCGGCGTCGCGGGGACATGGAAAGATCTGACCGATTCGGTCAATTCCATGGCGAGCAACCTGACGGCGCAGGTCCGCAACATCGCGCAGGTAACCACCGCGGTTGCAAACGGCGATCTGTCGCGAAAGATCACGGTGGACGTGCGCGGCGAGATTCTGGAGCTGAAGATCACGATCAACACGATGGTGGACCAGCTCAATTCCTTCGCCTCGGAAGTGACGAGGGTGGCTCGCGAGGTTGGGACCGAAGGAAAATTGGGCGGCCAGGCGATGGTGCGGGGCGTCGCGGGGACGTGGAAAGATTTGACGGACAACGTCAATTCCATGGCCGCCAATCTGACGACGCAGGTGCGCGGCATCGCCAAGGTCGTGACGGCGGTGGCCAACGGCGATTTGAAGCGCAAACTGGTGCTCGAGACGAAGGGCGAGATTGCGGAATTGGCGGACACCATCAACGGCATGATCGACACGCTGGCGGTGTTCGCGGACCAGGTCACCAATGTGGCGCGCGAGGTAGGCATTGAAGGCAAGCTGGGCGGACAGGCGCGGGTGCCGGGAGCGGCGGGGATCTGGCGCGATCTGACGAACAACGTCAATCAGCTCACCGCCACGCTGACCACGCAGGTGCGCGCGATCGCGGAGGTTGCGACGGCGGTGACGAAGGGCGATCTGACGCGCTCCATCGCGGTAGAGGCGCAGGGCGAAGTCGCCAATCTCAAGGACAACATCAACGAAATGATTCTGAACTTGCGCGAGACGACGCGCAAGAACCAGGAACAGGACTGGCTGAAGACGAATGTCGCGCGCTTCACCAACATGCTGCAGGGGCAGCGCGATTTGATCGCGGTGGCGCGCATGATTCTTTCCGAGCTCGCTCCGCTGGTGCAGGCGCACCAGGGCGTTTTCTATATCAACGAGCGCGGCGAAGGCGGCCACGCGCTGTTGAAGCTGCTGGCCAGCTACGCCTATAAAGAGCGCAAGAACCTTTCGAACACCTTCCGCGAAGGCGAGGGTTTGGTGGGACAGTGCGCGCTCGAAAAGGAGCGCATTCTGATCAAGAACGCCCCGGCCGATTACGTCAAGATCAGCTCCGGGTTGGGCGAGGCGACGCCGCTCGATATCGTGGTGCTGCCGGTGCTGTTCGAAGACGAGGTGAAGGCGGTGGTGGAGCTGGCCTCGTTCAGCCACTTCAACGAAATCCACCTGGCGTTTCTCGACCAGCTCACGCAAAGCATGGGCATCGTGCTGAACACCATCGCGGCGACGATGCGGACGGAGCAATTGCTGGCGCAATCGCAGGCGCTGGCCGAAGAGCTGCAAAGCCAGCAGAAGGAGCTCACCGAAGGCAACAAGCGCTTGGAAGAACAGGCGCGCACGTTGCAAGCGTCGGAGGAGATGCTGAAGAACCAGCAGGAGCAACTACAGCAAACCAACGCGGAGCTGCAGGAAAAGGCGCGTTTGCTGGCGCAGCAGAACGAAGAGGTCGAGAAGAAGAATGACGAGGTGGAGTTGGCCAAGCAGGCGCTCGAAGATAAGGCAGAGCAGCTCGCGCTGACTTCGAAATATAAATCGGAGTTCCTGGCGAACATGTCGCATGAGCTGCGCACGCCTCTGAACAGTCTGCTGATCCTGGCGCAGATGCTGGCCGAGAACAGTGAAAACACGCTGTCGCCCAAGCAGATCAAGTTCGCGCAGACGATCTATCAGTCCGGGACGGAGCTGCTGGGCCTGATCAACGACATTCTCGACTTATCGAAGATCGAGTCCGGCATGATGGCGGTGGATGTCGATCAACTGTTCCTGACCGACCTCGAGGAATATGCGAGCAGCACGTTCCGCCACATCGCGGAAGAGAAATCGCTGGAGTTCACGGTCGAAATCGCGGAGGATGCGCCGAAGACCATATACACGGATTTGAAGCGGCTGCAGCAGGTCTTGAAGAATCTGTTGTCCAATGCGCTGAAGTTTACCAGCGAGGGAAAGGTGTCGCTGCGGATGCGCCGGGCTACGGGCGGCTGGAGCGCGGACCATCCGGTGCTGAGCCGCGCCGACGCGGTGATCGGCTTCGACGTGAGCGATACCGGAATCGGTATTCCGGAGAATCAGCAGGAGCTGATCTTCGAACCGTTCCGGCAGGCCGACGCCGGCTCCAGCCGGAAATACGGCGGCACGGGTTTAGGCCTCTCGATCAGCCGCGATCTGGCGGGGCTGCTAGGCGGGGAGTTGAAGCTCGATAGCAAGCCCGGCGAGGGCAGCACGTTCACGCTGTACCTGCCGGCGAATTACGTCGCAATGCCGGCGCCTCGCGAGCATCGCTCGCTACGGCAGATTGGTTCACGGACGCTGTCGGCGCCGGAGGCGGCCCAGGTTGCGGCGCCGCGGATGGAGTCCCCGCTGCAGAGCGGCGCCCGCACGCTCCCGGCGCCGGAAGCGGCCCAGACGACAGGGCCGCGGACGGAGAGCGGGCGGCAGAGTGGTTCGACGCTGTCGAGCTCCGAGGCGGCCAAAGCGGCGCTGGCCTTCCCGGCCGAGTCCGCGCCGCAGCAGGCGGGATCCGTTTCCGAATCCGCGCAGGAGGCCGCGGGGACCACGGCGGCGCCGGAAGCGGCGTCCGGCGGCGTCATGACCGCAGCGCGAATGCGGCCGGGGTCCGGCGAGATTTCGGACGACCGCGAGACCATCCAAAAGGGCGACGAGGTCCTGCTCATCATCGAAGACGATGCGACCTTCGCGAGGATCCTGGGCGACCTGGCGCACGACGTCGGCCTGAAGGTGCTGATGGCATTGCGGGGCGACCGCGGGCTGAGCATGGCGCAGGAGCTGCAGCCGGATGCGATTACGCTCGACATCCGTTTGCCGGATACCGGCGGCTGGGTGGTCTTGGACCGTTTGAAGAACGATCCGCGCACGCGGCACATCCCGGTGCACGTGATTTCGATCGACGTCGACCGCCGCCGCGGACTCTCGCTCGGCGCCAAGAGCTATCTGGAGAAATCCATAGACAAGCAGGCGCTGACCGACGTTTTCGAGAAGATTCGCACTACCATAGAACGGAAGGAACGAAGCCTGCTGGTGGTCGAGCACGATGAAACGCAACGGCAGTGGCTGGCGGAGCTGATCGCGGCGCCGGACGTCCAGACTACGTTCGCGCATTCCGGCCGGGAGGCGCTGGAGGCCATGCGCGCCAAGCGATTCGATTGCGTTGTGATCGATCTGAAGCAGCCGGGCATGAGCGCGTTCGATTTCGTGGCGGAGCTGCAGCAGCAGCCGGGCGGCCGCGAAATGCCGGTGATCGTCTTTACGGGCGAGGAACTGGCTGCGAAGGACGAGCAGCGCCTCAAAGAACTTGCCAAAGGGGCGCTGGTGCGCGCCGTCCGCTCCCCGGAGCGCCTGCTGGAAGAAACGGCGCTGTTCCTGCATCGCGTGGAATCGAACCTGCCCGCGGGACAGCGGCGCATGTTGGAACAGGCGCGGCAGCACAAGGACAAATGGATTGCGGGGGGCGCGGTGCTGGTGGTGGATGACGACGTCCGCAACATCTTTGCGATCACCAGCCTGCTGGAACGGCACAAGCTGAATGTTCTGCACGCCGAGAGCGGCAAGCAGGCGCTGGATGTACTGGCGGAAGCCCCGCATTTGGACGCCATCCTGATGGATATCATGATGCCGGAGATGGACGGCTACGAAACGATCCGCGCCATACGCCAAATGCCCGAGTACCGCACGATTCCGATCATCGCCTTGACGGCCAAGGCCATGAAGGGCGACCGCGACCGCTGCATCGAAGCGGGCGCTTCGGACTACATTACCAAACCGGTGAACCTGGAAGATCTGATCTGGATGTTGCGCGCGTGGCTGCCCCGCGTCGCGGAGGGAACCTAGCGCTCGTGTTTCCGACTCGAGATACGCGCGAGGGAACGGCCGCGGCCAGCGTTCCGGAGGCTTCCGGGCAGAAGGTCAAGATCCTGATGGTGGACGACCGGCCGGCCAATCTTCTGTCGCTGGAGGCCATTCTGGAGGACCTGGGCCAGGATCTCATCAAGGCAAATTCCGGCAAGGAGGCTCTGCGGTATCTCTTGAACAACGATTTCGCGGTCATTCTCCTGGACGTGAAAATGCCGGAGATGGACGGCTTCGAATGCGCCGCGCTGATCCGCGAGCGGGAGCGTTCGCGGCACACTCCGATTCTGTTTGTTACGGCGCACAAGGACGACGAGCATTTGTTCCGCGGCTATTATGCGGGCGCGGTGGATTTTTTGTACAAGCCCATCAATCCGGAAGTGCTGCGGTCGAAGGTTTCGGTGTTCGTGGAGCTCAGCCGCAAGAACGAGCAGTTGAAAGAGCACGCCCGGATGCTGGAGGAACGCAACGCGGAGCTGGAAACGGCGATCGAGGAGCGCCGCAAGGCGGAAGATGAAGTGCGCCGGCTCAATAGCGAGCTGGAACAGCGCGTACGCGAGCGCACCAGCGATTTGGTGCGGGCCAACGACGAGCTGCGCCAGTTCGGCTACGCGGCTTCGCACGACTTGCGCGAGCCGTTGCGGACCATCGCCAGCTATACGCAGCTTTTGGAACGGCGCTATGCGGAGTCGTTCGACCGGGAGGCGAACGAGTTCCTGAAGTACATCGTCGATTCGGTGCATCGCATGGACTCGCTGTTGAGCGATCTGCTGTCTTATTCGCACCAGTTGAATGCGAGCGAGCAGGCGCTTTCAGTCATCGATAGCGAGGCGGTGCTGGCGGGAGTGCTGATGAACCTGGACAGCGCGATCCGCGACAGCGGCGCCGAGGTGACGGCGGACGCGCTGCCTCGGGTGGTGTCCGATTTTGCGCAGTTGGGGCAGGTTTTCCAGAATCTGATCGGTAATTCCATCAAGTACCGTGGGCGAAAAGCCGCCGCGCATTCACATCTCGGCCGAAGAGCTGGAGCACGAATGGCAGTTTTCGTTCCAGGATAACGGGATCGGAATCGACCCGCGCTATCACGAGCAGATTTTCGGGATATTCAAGCGCCTGCACGGCCGCGAATACCCGGGCACGGGAATTGGACTGGCGTTGGTGAAACGCATTCTGGAGCGCCAGGGCGGCCGCATCTGGGTGGAATCGGAAGCGGGCGCGGGCGCGACGTTTAAGTTCACGCTGCCGAAGTAATGTTTCCCGTCTGCTGACTTGACAGGCCGATGCCGGCGACATGCGATGCCTGCGTAGCTGAGCGGCGTGATCGCCTTCATCGCCGTCCGAGGGTCACGCCAGTTTCCTCGTTTTGCGCTCTGTTTATCTTTAGAAAATTTCGTATCAATAACTTGGCTGCGGGCGGACCACCGTCAGCTTGGGATCGCACGACGCATTTAGCTCGGACTAATACGACATCATGCGCTTATAGTCGTACAGCGTCGAAGGCCTGAAGGCGGACACTCATGGCAAGCCCCAACGAAAAGCTCGCAGCGGTCCCTGACGGCGTGCGCCATCTCAAAAAAACGAAATGGCCCGATGGCGGCCGCCGGCACCCGTCGCGCGCTGTCTTTCCCGAAGCAGTCGATGGGAGTTGTGGCTTCCAGTCCCGCCCCGGCTCAGCGCAGCAATAAATTAGCACCCGCAAGCTATAGCGACTTTGGCCATGTTGCGCCAAGCCTGCGGTATCTTCCCCAGGCTGCCCCGGCCGGAAGGATAAGAATGCATAACAAGGCGGAAAATACGCCGTTGTCACCGAGCATCGGTACCAGGTTGTAGATCGAGGCGAGGATCGCATACACCACACATGCAGCCAGTTCGCGCCTGGGGGCCCAGCGAGCGAGCATGCGACCGATCAACAGCGAACTAACCAGCACCGGGGCGATGACCCAGAGCTTCCATCCGATCGAGTCCAAAGGAAGTGGATGCCGGCTCGCCATGGCTGCCCGGAAAAACGCGACTCCACCGAGGCCGGCAAAGAGCAAGTCGATCCCAATGTAGACGGCGAGGCCGAGGAACGCCAACCCCGTGATGCGCGCGGGGTGTTCCGCAACGTCGCGCCAAAGAAGTGAGGCCGCCGTTCGTAAGACACTGGACCAGAACCAGGCCACGCCGCGCGTCGCCGTCCCTTCCGTCAGATCTCCGACCGTGGACGCGGCGCGGTCACGAGTGGTGACCAGAGCAAGAATCCATTCCGCAATGTGAGCTCTATGCATAGGTAAGTCCCGGGAGTTCGCAACCCTCAAGTAAGCGCCGATAGGATTGTTGTGCGCGCGCGATCGCTCGGAAACCCTTCGAGGTGAGCGCAAAATAGCGTTTCGCCCGCCCTCCGCGCTGGGGAGTTGGATCGCCCAATCGCGATGTAGCCAGCCCCTTGTCCTCCAGGCGGTCGAGAGTGGTATAAAGCGCGCCGGGCGCCGGTTCACGACGTGTACATGCGGTAATTTCCGCACCAATCGTCACGCCATAGGCGTTGTCGCCCAAACGCAGAATTGCCAGCAGGACGACCTGCTCGAATTCTCCTAACGAATGTGCCGCGCACATTTCAACTACAGAATAGAGGAAACAGCCTCGGGCAGTCAAGCCGATCGTTCGCCACTGCCGTCTAAAGGAATCGGTTGGGAAAAAGCGCGCAGTCGGTGCGACCTTCAACGGGTCACGCCGATTGCGGGAGGCGCGAGGGAACCGGCGGAAAGGAAGGACGGGCACAGCAATTTGCCTGCTCACTTGACAGGTCGAATTTCGTCAATTGCTTCCTTGGCATCAATATCCCCATGCCAATGCTTGACGAGCACGTCGCGGTTCAATTCGATCCATTTGGTCGGCAGCGCCAAATCGGCGGCGTCCATTTTACCTCCCACAACATGCACGTTCAGGCGAATCGCTATCGAGGCTATCCGCGACGCGAGCGCCTTGGGTCCGGGCGAAACCTTTACCGGACCGTCGTGTTGAGCGCCGCCCTTATACGAAATCCAAACGACGAACGGCAGGCCGGTGTGTTTTGGGAAGAGATTCGCCATTTCAAATAGGGCTTCAGAATCGTCCTGCCTATGCTCGCCGGGTTCGGCGACGAAATCACGATCTTGTTTCATGCGGGCACCTTCATTGCTTGCCGGTCTCGCGGTCATTGCAGCGGGAAACGCAAGAGCTTCGTTGCTCCGCACAGGCGCCGCTCGGATGGAACGCGAGAACACAGCTCGGCCAATCGCCGGTCATTCGGAATCGCGACTGTTATATGGAACGGCCAGGCAGGAGTCGTACGGCCCTCCCGTGAATATGGTGTGCCAGCCCCGGTTGACGAGCTTGCGATGACGAAAGGCCGGGTATCTCGCCGCATCGTGACCTTGGATGGTTAACTGCAAAGCGGTTCCAGCCTCGAAGAGTGTCGCAGAGGGCCAAACTTCGATTTCCAATGGCACAATGTCGCCGGAACGCAGCTTTTGAATGCGAGTATGACTGTGCCAGGGACGCAGAGGCGTGCAGCGCGAAGCGTCGAGCTCCGCGGTGTGAAGCGCGGAGCCATCCCTTTGCGACAGCATCGCGAGGGTATCCGTTGAACCCGGAGAAAAAGACCTCGCTGCCGGCAGCATCGAGCTTGCGCAGGACTACGAACAGGTCCAGGTCATCGCCTTCCGAAGTGCTCACCCAAAGCTTTAACCGCATGCTGCCGATCAGTTCAACCGCCCGCTCGAACCGGAGAGAAAAAACCGCTCTGCCGTTTCGACTGGCAGACCGATACTGCACCTTACCCTCCGAAGCGACCGGTTCTTGTCGCA
Organism: Bryobacterales bacterium; assembly: GCA_963795935.1. GTDB lineage: Bacteria > Acidobacteriota > Terriglobia > Bryobacterales > Bryobacteraceae > JAICMB01. Next base: position 297,936 of record CAWCJO010000004.1, read on the forward strand.
GACCGCTCGTATTCGCGCAAAGATACAGCAGGGCCGGTTGTACCGATGGGGGTGGCCAACTCTCCTCATTGCGAACCTCTTGCCGGTAGTAGCCTGTCCGAACTTCCAGGCGTACCTTTGGCGCCCGATCCATGCCGTTGTCGACGTCTCGAAGGAAACGATCTAGAAAGCGTTTTTGGAAAGCCAGCGCCTCCTCGCCATAGAATGTCTCCCACTTTTTGCGCCCATGGGTGAACAACCATTTTTGGTTAGAGGATATCCGCTCGAACCCTTCGATCGATCCGCGGGTATGCAATCCATGATCGGACCAGTTGGCGCACACCAACGCCGGCGCTTCGATGTTCTCGAGCGGGGGCCGCTTCGACGCCCAGTATGGGTCGTCCAGCGGATGCGCCGCTCTCTGCGCCAGGAAATCTTCGGCCAGCGGAAATTTGCGATTGCGCCCTCGCTTGATCCGAATCTCGGACCAGAGGGGGACGAATTTCGTCTCGGGTATCCCGCCATGGAAGGCGAATTCGCGGTATAGATCGGTGGCGCCTTCCCATGGGATTATGGCACGGAGGTGAGGGGGCTTCAAGGCGGCCACATGCCATTGCGACATCGCCAAATACGAAACGCCCATGAGACCGACTCGCCCAGTACAGAACGGCTGCGAGGCCGCCCATTCGATCAGGTCGTAGTAGTCTTCCGCGTCCTGCCGTCGGAGGACTCCCGCCTGTCCTTCGGACTTGTGCATGCCTCGAACGTCGGCCTGAAGAACTGCATAGCCTTGCCGCACCCAATAGACCGGATCCGGCGCTTCGAAACCGGTCAGCCGTGAACAAGTGAGCTTGCCGAACTTGACGCCCGAGAGGCGCATGAAGAAGCTTGCGAGGCGGTCGGGAAGCTTGTCCTTGCCGTATGGCGTGACGGACATGATGACGGGATAGGGCCGATCGTCGTCAGGTCTGAACAGGTTGACGAACAGACGCGCGCCGTCACGCATCGGCGCCGCAAGATCGCGTTCCATAGCGATTGAGGGCATATGCTTTCAATATTGCGCCTCCGGCCGGGCGATGCTTCCTGGCGATCCTGGCGCGAAGGCGCCGCACCGCAGCCCCGCCGGCGCAAGCATTTGTTCGGCAAGGCGATGGTCTCAACCCGGCAAGGTTCGTAAATCGCAGCTTCGACAGGATGTTTGGCTCCCAGCTCGAGGCGCCGTTCGCGATCGTGCGGCTCCCGAATGCGCTGGGGGGATGTTGCGGCTTAGCGCGGCTGTTATAGGCGTGCTCCCGGCCGGTGGGCTGACGAGGGCGCACATTACGCATTGCCGTCGCCCGATGGCGGCTCGCCGGGCAAGTCAGCGGGCTGTCTTCCCCGCGCCAGTCGAGGCGCGCTGCGGCTTCCAGTCCCTCTCCGCCTCTTGCCGGGAACAGCAGGACATGCCCGCGGGTGAGTACGATGATGCCGACACTAGAGGCTGTTGAGAAATGCGATCAGGTCGGCCTTCTCCTGCGCGGTGAAGCCTACGTTGAAACGTTTGTCGTAAAACGTGACGACATCGCTCAAACTGTTGGCGGATCCATTATGGAAATAAGGGGCGCGCGCGGCAAGCCCGCGAAGGATGGGTCCCTTGACCTTCCCGATATCGGCCCATAATCCGGTAATCAGCGCGCGGCCGGGATCGGTCGTCTGAACCGTCTCGCCGGTCGCATTGTTGCGCAGCGTGAAGACGGGAAGATAGCTCACATCCGAGTGGGCTGGTCACGTCGCCAGTACCGATATTGAGGGGCGCGGGAAAAGAATGGTCTCCGACATTGGGCGCATTGTGGCACGTTCCGCACGAGCCTTGAACAGACGGCACGCCTAGAACGTCGTTGATACCCGCCACGCCGGTGATGGCGATTATCTTTGTATTGAAGACGGCTTGGCCACGCGCGATGCTGGCGCGCACGGGATTTTGCGAATTCGCCCAGGCTTTAAACAGATCGAAGATTGCCGGGTTGAACGGAGTGCCGAACGGATTGAATCCGAAACTTGGCGGAAAAGAATCGTTTATGCCTATAAAGAACGGACTGTGAAGCGAGCGCAACCGGCCCGCCGGATGCCCCCTCCGCATTCAGCAATCCGGCCCTAAAATCGATGGCTTGAGCGGTCCTCAAAGCGGTTTCAAAGTTTACGATGTCCTGTACCTGCTGAGGCGTGGGAGGCGTGGCCGCCTGCGCATGGCCGGTGGTCGCATCGATGGCCTGGTGAGCTAAGTCGGCCAGCAGGTCGCCGGGATTCGTGGCATAGGCGATTTTTTGAGTTCCGGTTTGCGGCGAGGACTCCCGCCCATCGGACATCACCGTGCTGAGAAATCGAAGGTTCGTGGCCGGCAGCGGGCGGCGATACGTGTCTAGGGTCGACATGGCATTGCAGCCATACGGATTCTGGACGTGGACCACGGTGAACTGAGCATTGGCCGGCACGGCCAGGGCAATTCGGAACAGCCCTCGGCTCAGCAGGAGAGCATAGGCCGAGCGGCGTCCTTCCACGGTAGAAGTATCGATGTTGTGGTCGCAGGTAGTGCCGTCATTGGTGCGGAAGATCGGGTCCAGGCCTTGAGTGAGAAAAAATCGCAATTGAACTTCGGCGGCGGAAACCGACCAGGCCTCCGCCGGACGGTGGCAGGAGGAACAGGAACGCCCATTGGTCCCCAGAGATTGGAAGAACGGTCCCGTCAGATCGATGGAAGTGTTGTTGGTGTTGTAAGTCTCAACGAACCCGCTGGGATTCGGCAACGGGAACTGGTTGGGTAACGACCCGAAGAGATCCGTGGGAGATTGGGCGCGAACGGTAGTCCCGGCCGCCACAAGCCCACACAGAAGGCATCCGATCAGAAGCGCCCGCGCCCGGGCCGTGATGCGTTTGTTTGTTTCCCGATCCATTCGTAATTCGTCACTCATGTTGCTTCCTGTTCACCCTTCTACGACTACCTGCGCCATCCGGCCGGAAAATTAGCGCTCGAGGAACGTTTTTTTTTTAGTGAAGGGCGCCGCCTCGTCCTGGTACTCCCATGGGCGGGCGCCTCGACGTGAAATTTCTTGAAGGGATCTAAGGAGCTTGGGCCGCCGCGATCTGGCGGAGCACGAAAGGATTATGGGGCAGCTTGCGGTCCCAAGACCGCCACAGATCGAGCCTGCGCGCATCCAGCCCCTCGGCATCGCCGGAACGGCCCAGACGGCGGTCGAGCGCCGCCAAGGCGCCGTAGATGGAAGAGAGTTGCGCGGCGCCGGGCAAATCGTTGCGCGGGCCGGACTCGTTGGCCGTGATCTTGTCGAGCAGTTCCCGATAGATGCCGGCGGCGCGTTGCGGCTCGCCAGTCCCGGCGAGGTATTCCGCCCACGCCCCTAACACCGCATAGGCTTCATTGCCGGTGTCAATTCGATCGCTGGGGTAGTCTTTAGTGTCTCGCAGAAGCCGGAACGCGGCGTCGATCCTTTCCCTCGCCTCGCGGGCGCGGCGCAGGCGGCGCAGCACGTCCGAGGAATAAGCCAGTAGGCGCGCCTCCTCGCGGCGCGCACCGTTGTTGCCGTTAACCTCCCGCAGGCGGAGCACAGCCTTATCGTAGACTGCCAGGGCCCGTTGCGGATCGCTATGCGCAAGGAGAGGGCCGAGTTCGCGTGCGGCCTGGCCCAACAGAATCCGGCTGTGAGTCTCATACGAATCTTCCCGAGCCCACTCATCCGCCAGATCGAAGGCCTGCTGTAACACTTGCGCCGCTTCCGCGGACCGCTCCAGACTGATGCTGCCGTCCTGGCCGAGAATCGTACCCTCGCGCCAGAGAACGCCAAACAGATCCTGGCGGCGCGCCGCATCGCCTGGAAAGGTTTCGAGCGCAATCGCGCTGCGCGCTTGCCGGATGGCTTGGTAGGCTCCTTCCAGATCGCCCGAGAAGCGCAGCGCATCCGCGAGGACGCTCAACACCATACTGGTCCTGACGTTCGGCGAAGGTGAAGAACGGGCGAGCGCGATTGCCCGCCGGGCATACCGCGCGGCGTCGTCATAGCGGTGCTCGTTTTTGTACGCCAGAGCGATGTCCGAGAACACTCGCACCCCCGTGCCTATTTCGGCCGGCGACGCAGGTCCCATGCCGAGCGCGCTATCCAGACGGGCTGCCGCTTTCCGCGCCTCGATTAATGTTTCCTCGTGGCGGTGGCCGGTGTTGGCGAGAATCATGCGATTCACAGAGACCTCGGCTGCCAATAACAACGCTTTCCGGCTCAAGGGAGGGTTGCCGAGTATCTTGCCGAGGAGGGCGTCCGCCTGTGCCAGACTTGCTTCCGCTTGCGCGAGCTGGCCCAGGCTGCCCGCTGTCGGGAGCCCTTGAACGCGGGCCAGAGCAAAATAGGCCTGGGCGGCTTCGAATGCCAGATTGGGGTCCGCGCCGGTCTGGGAACTCAACCCCGCCAGATACTGTTGCGACATGGCCACGATCTCGCTTCGCGCCTTGGTCGAGCCGGGCAAAGGGCGAACCACATCGTCCAGCGCCAGGACCTTGTTGGCGAGTTGGCGCACTTGCTCAAATCGCCGCTCCGCGATGGCGCGCTCGCGATTCGCGATGAGCCGCTGGCGGTTTGCGATATATAAACCGGCTGCCAGGCTGACGATCACGAGCGCGGCGGCAGCGACCGGCAACCAGTAACGCCGCACAAACTTGCGCGTGCGATACCAGGCGTTGCCGGAGCGCGCCCGCACCGTGCGCGATTCGAGAAACGCCCGCAGGTCCTCCGCGAATTGTTCTACCGTCGCGTAGCGCTCCCGCGGGTCTTTCCGCAGGGCCTTCAACAGAATGAAATCGAGATCGCCTTTGAGCTCGGCGGCCCACTTGCTGGGCAGGATCGCTTCGCGCGCCGCGATCGCCGTCGCAATGCCTTCGGGATTATGTTCTTCGAATTGATGCGGCGAGTGGCCGGTGAGCAGTTTGTAGAGCACGGCGCCGAGGGAATAAATGTCCGTCGCGGTGCTCACAGGCCCTCCCGTGACCTGCTCCGGGCTGGCGTAATCGGGAGTCAGCATCCGCATGCCGGTCACGGTCGGAATCCGTCGCCATGTCGAGCATCTTGGCAATACCGAAGTCCAGCAGTTTGGGCTCGCCCTCGGAGGTCACTAAAATATTGCCCGGCTTCAGATCGCGGTGCACGACCAGATTGCGGTGCAGGTAACCGAGCGCTCCACACACCTTAAGGAACAGAGCGATTTTCTGCCTCAGGCTCAAGCCGGCGGTAAAAACATCGATCGGTTTTCCGTCGATGTACTCCATCGCCAGGAACGGCTGGCCGTTTTCGACGTGCCCGGCGTCCATCATGCGCGCAATATTGGGATGCGCAAGGGAAGCCAGAATCTGCCTCTCCTGTAGAAACCGTTCGCGCTGCGCGTCGCCGGCGCCGGGAGGGAGAAGTTTCACGGCTACGCGCTGGGTCACTTCGCCGTCGGCGCGCTCAGCCAGGTAGACGGCGCCCATGCCGCCGCGTCCGATCACGTCCAACAGCCGGTAAGGCCCGCAGCGCCATCCCTTCGGATCGAGCGGCGGAAGAGAACGGCCGGCGGCAACACCGACATCATGCATAAGGAATGCGCTGGCGCCCGAATCGAAGGCCAACAGCTCTTCCACTTCATGGCGGGTCTCGGCGTCCACCTTATGCTCGGTGAGGCGCCGCTCGCGGGCTTCGGCCGGCAGATCGGCGAGTTCGTGAAACAATTCCTTGACGCGCGCGTTCATGGAGCCATCTCCCGGCGCGTCATCTCTCTACGCAAACAGGCCTGCGCCAGCCTCAGTTCGCGGCGAACCACGTGGACTGAAATCGCCAACACCGCGGCGCACTCCTCGGCAGTCATGCCGCCGAAATATCGCATTTCAATGAGCTGAACTTGGAGCGGCTCGGCGGCGCCTAAACGGTCCAGGGCTTCATCCATTACGAGCAGCGACTCATCCGGGCGCCGGCCCAGGTCCGGCATATCGGCCAGCGACACCTCTTGCATGGCGCTTCGTTTGTCGCGGGAACGGGCGCGCGCCAGGTCCACCAGGACTTGCCGCATCAGTCTGGAAGCGATGCCGTAAAAATGGGCGCGATTTTCATAGGAGGGGTGTTGTCCCCGGGCCAAACGAAGAAAGGCCTCATGGACCAGCGCCGTGGTGTCGAGCGGCCGAGCTTTGCCTTCGCGCCTGAGGTGTCCCGCGGCAAGCTTTTTCAACTCTTCGTAAACGAGCGGAATCACTGTGTCGAGAGCTTGTCGATCGCCGGCATGGACGCGTTGCAGAAGTTCGGTGACCTGCATGGCCGTCTGCCAATAATACAGCGCGGCAAACCCTGTAATTCCATGATCTCCGAAGAAAAGCAGATTTCGAAGCGCAGCAGTACTAGTCTCGTCGCCCCGGTTGACGCTTCACGCTGGCTGACGCGCGCCCGGTACTGAGCCTGCCAGAATTTAACACGGACACAGTAGCGGGCTTGCGCAGGCCAAATGCGCCTGAGAGGATGGCGTCATGGCCAAGAATTCACCGGGACGGTTCAATGCGGCGGCGCTGTACGAGGCGTTGGACGCGCAGCGCCGGGCGCGCTCGATGTCCTGGGCTTGCGTGGCGGCCGAGGTTGGCGTCAGCGCGTCCACGCTGACGCGTACGAAGTTGGGGGGGCGCATGGAAGTGGACGGCATGCTCGCCATGGTCCGCTGGTTGGGCCGTAGCGCCGAGAGCTTCACCTTCGGCGACTCAGATACCGGCCGCTCTTGAAGTTCTACTCTGGCCGCAGGATTGCTCTACTAAGCTTGTGCCCTTGGCCTCCGCTACGCGTGTCGGTCCTTATGAGATCGTCGCGACGTTGGGGAATGGGTCGATGGGCGAAGTGTATATTGCCCACGACGCGCGGCTTAATCGCAAGGTAGCGTTAAAGATCCTGCCCTCCGGCTCGCCGCAGGACGCGACCAGAAAACGGCGCTTCATCCAGGAAGCTCGGGCGGCGAGCTCGCTGAACCACCCCAACATCCTGACGATTCACGACTTCGGCACGATGGACGGCATTTCTTACATTGTGTCGGAGCTGATCGAGGGTGAGTCGCTACGCACCATTGTCAAAGGCGGGGCGCTTCCGATGCGCCGTTTGCTGGACATCGCGGTGCAGGTGGCGGACGGGCTGGCGGCGGCGCACAAGGCGGGAATCGTTCATCGCGATTTGAAGCCGGAGAACATCATGGTGACGCCGGGCGGCCGCGCCAAGATTCTGGATTTCGGACTGGCCAAGCCGATCGACGCATCGGGGACTTGGGATACGGACGTTTCGGGCTTGGCGACCTCCGATGGAGAGCGGACGCAACCGGGGCTGATTCTGGGCACGGTGGGCTACATGAGCCCGGAGCAGGCGCGCGGTCTGGCGGTGGGGCCGGCATCGGACCAGTTTTCCCTCGGCGTGATCCTGCACGAGATGGCGACGGGACAGCAGCCGTTTCAACGCGAGACCGCGATGCAGACCTTGCTCGAGATCGCGAATCTGACGGAGGCGCCGTTTACGCCGGGACCGGTCGCGTTCCGCATGCTGGTGGGGCGCTGTTTGAGCCGCGATCCCGAGAAGCGCTTCGCATCGACGGCGGAGATCCATGAGCGGTTAAAGCGCATCGGCGAGGAGCTGCCGGATCGCGTGCGGTTCGAACAAACGGAGTTCGAGTCCCAGGCGGAAGCTGAAGCTCCGGTGGTGGCGCCTCGCGGGAAGCCAAGGCCCAAGCGGCGGGTGTGGGCGATTGCGGCGGCGGCGGCGTTGGCGGCGTTCTGCCTGGGATTGGCGGCGGCGTGGTTGACGGCGCCGCATCCGCTGCCGGATTTTTCGAATTATCGATTCAGTCCCATAGTGCCGGTCTCGGATGTGGAGGCGCTGCCGGCGTTTTCTCCGAATGGCCGCACGGTGGCGTACGCGGCGGAGTCGAACGGCATCTTGCAGATATTCACGCAGCCGCTGAAATCGGCGCTGGCGACGCCGCTGACGCACGCCGGCGACGATTGCCTGTTCCCGTTCTGGTCGCCGCAGGGGACGCGCGTTTACTACGTTTCGGGGAACAAGCTGTGGTCGGTGGGGGCATCGGGCGGCTCGCCGGAGATGCTGTGGGACAACGTATCGCGAGCGGCCGTGAGCGGGGATGGGCGGACGTTCGCGCTGCTGCGCGGACGACAATGGCGGAGGCGTCGCTTACTCGCTGTGGTTCGCGGGGGCGGGGGGCGCTCCGCGGCGCTACGACGTGGGGCCGTTTCGCGGCAAACGCTTTCTTCCGGCGAGCTATCTAGCGTTCGCGCCGGATGGAAAGCTGGGGTTGTGGACATCCGAATGGAACGGCACGTCCGGATTTTGGGTGATTCCAGGGCCGAACGGGCAGCCGCGAAATTATCTGGGCAGCCTGTCGCGGGAGCCGTCGGCGCGCATGTTCGCGTGGATGCCGGATTCGGCGCACATTGTGTACAGCGAAAACGGGCGCGAATCGGATCGTAGTCATTTGTGGATCGCGCATGTGGCGACGGGCTCGCGCCATGAGATCACGACGGGAGCGGGCGAGGAGCGATCGCCGGCGCTGGTCGAGGGCAGCGATGAAGTCGGTTTTGCGGCGACGGAGTTGAAGTACGCAGTCGAGCAGATTGCAATAGATGGCGGGAGCCCGCCGGCGCGGCTGAACGGGGTTTCGGCGGCATGGTCGCCGGCGTGGTCGCCGGTGGGGCCCGAATACGCCTACGTGACGGATCGCAGCGGGGAAGCGGAGATTTGGCTGAAGGACACGCGCTCGGGATGGGAGCGGCCGATCGTGCGGGCGAAAGATTTCCCGGATCGAACGGCGCTTTTCGGCGACATCGCGTTTTCACCCGACGGACAGCGCGTGGCCTACCGCCGCTCGGGCGCGGGGTCGGAAGCGATCTGGGTTTCGACGCTCGACGGCGAAGCGCCGGTGCGCATCGCGGAGGAGCCGGGCGGCCTGGCGCAACGCGGTCCGGCGTGGTCGCCGGACGGCAACTGGATCGCGTACTTTTCCGTGCGCGACGGCAAATACGCGCTCTTGAAGGCGGCGGCCGATGGATCGGGGGCTCCGGTGTTGTTGCGGCGGGACGCGGGGAGGTATCCGGCCTGGTCGCCGACGGGGGATCTGATCGCGACCGTCGGCGCGAGCGGCGTGAATCTTGTGAGTGCCGATGGCGCGGCGATGCGGGAGGCGGGAGACGGAGTTTGGTACCGCCTGGCGTGGTCGCGCGATGGCAAGACGATTTACGGAATCCGCCGCAGCCCGCAGCGTCATCTGGAACTTGCGACGCTCAACCCGCGGGACGGAACGGAGGCGGCGCGCGTGGAGCTGGGGAATGCTCCCGCGGCATTCGCCTACGGCGCGGCGGCGGGCGCAGATCCGGTGCGCGGCGCCAGCATCTCGGCCGACGGCAAGATGTTTTTGACTTCCACGCTCGACGTGAAATCGAGCCTGTGGCTTCTCAGCGGGTACACGAAGTAAAATCATTTGCCGTCCCGAGTCAGATCCGGCTGTGGTCTATGGCCATTGTCGTTCGTACATCCGTCGCTTTTTAAAGCTCCTCCATCTTCGGCCCTCTGAAGCCGAAGTTCTCCGCCATGCGGTCAACGATTGGTTCAAAAGGAACCCACAATAGCGCGCCCGAACGTGCGCTGGATGCGTCCGTACGGGACGATCAGAAGGGGCTCTTCCGAGCCGATAATTGTCATTTCCACTATTGCCGTAGGAGAAGTTTGCGATGTACTCTGGCACGTACTATGATCACAGTGCGATGAAACAGGCTTGCCGTACTTCGCAGACAAGTCGGCCTCAACCATCGTCGCAGCAAGCTGCTTAGTGAGACCGTCGGGCGGATCGAGTCCGAGGACAACCGCCTCGAGCTTCTTCGTTTTCGAGTTGAAAGACAATTGAGCATCGCCGTGAAATCCATGTAAGTGTATCCCACGCACAAGCCACCCAGTGTAGGGCAGCGGCTCGCCGGTGAGGGGATCTTTTACTGGCCATGGCTTGCCGGTTTCAGGATCTATCTTCTCGTCGGGGCGCAGACGTGTTGCTCGTTCCTTAAGCGAAAGCTTTACCTCGTTCCACATCGGCGCGCGCCTGCTTCGATGCGCGCGGGCGCCGTCGTTGGCCTCGTAGTTTCTACGCGTAAGGATATAATTCATTGGAATTCATTTCAAAGCTCTATTTGGCCCACGTCTCTCAGGAAGAGGGTGTAGTCGGGCGTTCAAGAACTCTCAGAATTTAATATCCCGCTTGCCGGCTCAGAACCACCACTCTTGCGGCCAGCGCGCTCCCTCAGACTGAGTTTAAGTTTCAGCGAAGCGGTAAGCGAGGAAGATCGGACCTACAGCGTATTGTTTGAAGTCGCTGGAAATGGCATTCTCACTGTTTCTCACGAATGTGCGCTCGCTACAACCCGAAGATCCGGCTTGGCACGGAGTTGTGGAAAACTCGGATTTGCTCATGGTCCCTTGCGGATGTCCCGCATTCGACCAGAGCGCCGCCTCGCTAGTACCGCGGTCGGGCACGCGCATCCGCACAATATTCCGGGGGAACGAGTTCCTTCGGCCTCGGGCCCGACGGAAGCGCATTGTCATGCTCGCTCCAGTTGAACGTGCGGAGAGGCCCAAGGGCGGTCTGCACGTTGCTTTCCTGATCGACTTCTTCGACGAGCTGCGGCGGCGTACTCAGCCCGGGAAGTGAAATCGAGCCTGTGGCTTCCGAGGGGGTACACGAAGTAAAATCAGCGTTTGCCTACCAACAACGGACCGCTGCCGGAAGCGGGGCGCGGCCACAATGCCGCCTTGCTGGCCGGCTTTCTGGGATGGACGCTCGACGCCTTCGATTTTTTTCTGGTGGTGTTGACGCTCACGGCCATCGGCAAGGAATTCGGCCGCTCGCGGGCCGAGATGGCGTTGACTTTGACGGTCACCCTTGCGTTCCGGCCGGTGGGCGCGTTCGTGTTCGGACTGCTGGCCGATCGCTACGGGCGGCGTCTGCCCTTGATGCTGGACCTGGTGTTTTATTCCATCGTCGAGGTGCTATGCGGGTTTGCTCCGAACTACGCGACGTTCATGGTTCTGCGGGCGCTGTTCGGTATCGGGATGGGAGCGGAGTGGGGCGTGGGGGCGTCGCTGGTGATGGAGAAGGTCCCGCCGAAATTGCGCGGCGTGCTCTCGGGTTTGCTGCAGGAGGGTTACGCCGCGGGCTATCTGCTGGCGGCGGTTTGCTACTACTTCGTGTTTCCGGTTTGGGGTTGGCGGCCGCTGTTTTTCATCGGCGGTTTGCCGGCGCTGCTGGCGCTGTACGTCCGCTTCCACGTGCGGGAGTCGGAGGTATGGGAGGAAGCGGGCCAGCGGAACTGGGGGCAGTTGGGCCGCTCCATCGCGTCGCACTGGAAGCTTTTTCTGTATCTGGTGCTGCTGATGACAATGATGAATTTCGTCTCGCACGGAACGCAGGACATGTACCCCACGTTTCTTGAAACGTACCGCAAGATGAAGCCGACTGAGCAGGCGGGGATTACGGCGATTTCAATGGTGGGCGCAATTCTCGGGGGGCTTTTATTCGGGCGGATTTCGGATCGTATCGGGCGGAGGAAGGCCATCGTGATCGCGCTGCTGCTGGCCATTCTCGCGATTCCGCTGTGGGCGTTCGCGCCGGGCACGGGCCTGCTCATCGTGGGCGCGTTCCTGATGCAGTTCATGGTGCAGGGGGCGTGGGGCGTAATTCCGGCGCACTTGTCGGAGCTGGCGCCGAACGCGGTTCGTGGATTTCTGCCTGGCTTCGCGTATCAATGCGGCGTGCTGATTGCGGGATCGGTTGCGTATATGGAAGCGGTCTTCGCGGCCAAGGTGAGTTTTGCCTCCGCCATGGCGCTGACGGCCGTTACGGTCTGTACGCTGGCCGCGATCGCGGCGGCGGCGGGGCGCGAACGCAAGGGGATTGCCTTTCGGGTAGTGTCTGAAAAGTGAAGCCGGCCAGGCATCGCATAAGCCCCGCTACCGCTGAGGCCGGCAGTTCCGGCATCGCAAATACCGGAATGCGAACCGCCGTCATGCCCAGCCGTTCCAGGCGAGATTGATCCCCGCATCGGGCTCGCCGTCCAGCGAATCGAGGAGCACGACATTGAGACGTGCGTGGCTTAGCTCACCTTGTCGCACTCCAAACAGCGCTTCTTACCACCGTTCCCGTTTATGCGATGCCCGGTCTTGATCTTCTTGCCGTCCGGGCAGGTATCCTTGCGCCAGCTCGATCAAAACCCCCTAGAACAGCGGCGCAATGTGGACCCATCTCAAAAACGGACGATTCTCGCGCCGCCGCATACCCGAAAATGACCCACGCGATCCACAGCGGATGGACCCCCGCACGACGACGCTCCAAACTGCGGGTGTCACAAATCGCGCGCTCCCATCTCCCCCGTTTTCAACACGCCCCCGCGCCCTCCTCCCTCGCCCGCCTCTCCCCGTTGTACGCTGTAGCCGGAATCGCATACGGTCGCGAACGCGCTACGCATCGGCCTGAAAGATGCGTAGCGCGGCTCGCCCTGACAGCGTAAAATGCTGTGCTGCTATAAACTTAGAAGACGCACACGCGCGCGAGGAGATCGACGCACATTTCAGACATTACCGCGCTTCGCGCGTGAGGGCTGGGGTAAGATATACTTTAACTGCCGGTTTTATGTGGGCGACTAGCTCAGTTGGGAGAGCGCTGCGTTCGCAATGCAGAGGTCGGGGGTTCGACTCCCCCGTCGTCCACCATCTCAATCCCCTGAACTCGGGCTCTGCGCCATAAAAATGGGGCAGGTCACGGCGATCGTGACACGATGACGCGGCGCGGCGTTTTGCGATGTTTCGCGGTTGGCGCGGTGCGGCAACTGCATGCCGCAACAGCGCCGGACCGCACGGTGGCGCTTTCGTTTGACGACGCGGCCGTGACGCACGCGACGTTCGTGGGGCCGCTGCTCAAGAAATTCGGGTTTGGCGGAACGTTTTTCGTTTGCGAGTTCCCCCCGGATTTCGCCGACAAATCGAAGTACATGACGTGGGGGCAGATCGCCGGGTTGCACGACATGGGCTTTGAGATCGGAAGCCACACCCGCACCCACACTCACGTCGGCAAGATGAGCGCGGAGCAGTTCGGCGCCGAGCTCGCCTATATCGAGAAGAAATGCGCGGCGGCGGGAATCCCGAAGCCGATCAGCTTCGCCTATCCGGGCTATGAAACAAGTCCTTCGGCGCTGCCTGTTCTGAAGGAACGCGGGTACCGTTTTGCGCGCGCGGGCGGCAGCCGCGCTTATGACCCGAAGACGGACGATCCGCTCCTCATCCCGAGTTTCAGTACCAGCGGGGACCGCAAGGCGCAAGTGGAGGGCGCCATGGACCAGGCGCGGAGAGGCAAGGTCGTGGTGTTCACGGTGCACGGCGTCCCCGACTTTGCGCATCCGGCGGTGACGACGCCGCCGGCGCTGTTTGAGGAGTATCTGCGGTATTTGCGGGACGGGGAATACCGCGTGATTGCGATCCGCGATTTACAACAATTCCTGTGAGGGATGTTCCATGAGAAAAACGTTGCGGTTATCTTCGGCGGCGGCGGCGTGGCTGTTGCTTACAAGCGTGGCAGGCGCGCAGATTAGCGGCACGGGAACGATTCAGGGCGTGGTTTCGGACGCCTCAGGCGCAGTGGTTCCGAACGTCAACGTGGCCGCGACGAACGCCGCGACGGGCGTCAAGACGGAGCGCGAGACTACGGCGGCGGGCGTCTATACTTTATCTCCGTTGCAGCCGGGGGAGTATTCGGTGACGGTGCGGGCGGCCGGTTTTGAAACCCTCACGCAGGAGCATGTCATTGTGGATGCCTTGAGCACCGTGACGGTGAATCTCACGCTGCAGGTGGGCAATGCCACGCAGGAGGTCACGGTCACCGGGACCCCGCCGGCGCTGAACACCTCCGACGCAAGCATGACGCAGACGGTGCGCAACGATGTATACGACGCGCTGCCGCTGGCGATGGGCAATGCGCCGAGGGACCCGACAGCTTTCACGCAACTGCTGCCCGGCGTGAGCGGGTTCACCCCAGGCGTTACGGCCGCGGGCAACACGGCCGGCAATGTGCTGGGCGCGCAGGAGCATTCGCAGGAGATCCACGTGGAGGGTTTGCCCATTACCAATCCCAGCGCGGAGGGCGAAAGCCGCACGCTGGGGCTGGGCATTTCCGTCGAGGCCGTGGATCAGTTTCAACTCGAGACGGCGGGCACGCCGGTGATGTACAACGGTCAAGGCTCGTCGAATTACGTGCTGAAGTCGGGTACGAACCAGTTTCATGGCGCCGGGTTCGAATATTTCCGCAACACGGATCTGGACGCGCGCGGTTTCTTCGCCAGCACCACGCCGGTGGAGCACCAGAACGAATTCGGGTTCAACATCGGCGGGCCGATCAAGCGCAACCGTATCTTCTTCTTTTCGAACTACGACGGGTTCCGCTTTACGCAAGGAGCGCAGCCGAGTTTTCAGACCATCCCGACGGTGGCCGAGCGCGCGGGCGATTTTAGCGGAACGGGGCTGACGATTTACGATCCGGCGACGACGAACTGCGTAAGCGGGGTTTGCACCCGGCAGGCTTTTCCGGGCGATATGATTCCGGCGAGCCGCATTTCCGGGATTTCGCAGAAGCTGCAATCCTATCTGCCGGCTCCCACTAACAACAATGTGCAGAGTAACTATCTGGCGACGGTACCGGTGGGGTATCACGACAACAGTACAACAGACAAGGTGGATGTCAATTTGAATGAACGGAACACGTTCTTTGTTCTGTTCAGCCACGGGCACAGGAGCCAGACGACTCCGTATCGCGGCCAGACGTTGCCGCTGCCGTACGCCAATACTCGATTCGTGGACGAGTTACCGACGACGGCGATCGTCAAGTATACTTTTGTCGCGACGCCGAATCTATTGAACCAACTGAGTTATGGGCTGTCGCGCTTCGCGGTACCGATTACGAATGCGACGATTGCGGGAAACTACGCGACCAAGGCGGGTTTGACGGGGTTGCCTCCGGGAGAAGCGGCTTCGGCCTTCCCGGAAATTTCGTGGAGCGGGCCGGAGCCGCCGGACGGCTGGCGCGGCACCAACTCGCGGGCGTTTAACGACGTGCAAAACACGTTCACGCTGCAGGACAACGTGCAGTGGACGCACGGCAAGCACGCCGTGACGTTCGGCGCCCAAGTGCAATGGCTGCAGGCGAACGAGAAGGAGAGAACTTATGGCAGCCTGGCGACGTGGAATTTCAGCAACACGGAGACGGCGGGTTTCGGTCCGACGGGGACGCTGTTATCCACGACCGGAAATGCGTACGCGAGTTACTTGCTCGGCGCGGTAAATAGCTCGGGAATTACGCAGGATTCGGTTGTGGCGACGGGTGGAAGGTATAGAGATTATTCCTGGTGGGTGCAAGACACTTATAAGGTGACGCAGCGTCTGACACTCAGCCTGGGACTGCGGGACGATATCTGGAGTCCTTATAAGGAAGTGCTGGACCGCGAATCTTATTTCAATCCCACGGCGCCGAATCCGGCGGCCGGCGGACATCCGGGCATCCTCGAATTTTACGGGGATGGTCCCGACAGCTGCCATTGCAGCACCACCGTGGCGACCGATTATCTGAACTTCGGGCCGCGGGTGGGCGCGGCATATGCAATCGGGAGTAAGACGGTGGTTCGCGCGGGCTACTGCGATCATGTACACGCATCGCGGCGCGGTCGGTGGGCGCGGAGGCGGACGCTACGGGACCGACATTCTGGGCTTTTCCGCCAGCCCTACCTTCACCAGCACGGACAATGGGATCAGTCCGGCGTACTATTGGGACAATGGCGTTCCTCCGTATCAGCCGCCGCCATTTTTCAATCCGGCGTTCGGCACGGGCTTCAACGGAACGGGTAATCCGCCGAGCTCTCTGAATTACGGGGATCCTACGATCGGCGGAGTGCCGCCCCGATATCAGAACTGGAATTTCGCGCTGGAGCACGCGGTCCGCGCGGATCTGATTTTAGGCGCGGCCTATGTCGGCAATAATGGGCATTATCTGGGAATGAACTACAACGGCGCCGGACGCGGTATCTGGTCCGATCAGATCAATCCATTGTATCTGCCCTTAGGGAATCTGTTGAACGCGCAGGCTACCTCCGCCAACATCGCGGCGGCGAACGCTATCGTGCCGGGGATCGCGCTTCCTTTCGCCGGCTTTACGGGGACGATCGCGCAGATGCTGCGGCCGTTTCCGCAGTATTCGGGGATCAACGATCTTTATGGAGACGTGGGGAACTCAAATTACAACTCGCTGCAGGTCTATCTGAATAAGCGGCTGTCGCATGGGCTGACGTTCAACTTCAATTACACGTTTGCGCGCGCGTTCGACGACACCGGATCGAGCATGGTGGCGGCGCAGACGTTCACGAATCGGACGGCATACAACAATAAGATCGAGAAGGCGCGGACGGAGATTCCGGCGAATGCGATCAATTTGTTCTTTGTGTATCAACTGCCGTTCGGTAAGGGGCATCGCTGGGGCGGCGGCAATGGGGTGGTGGACGCTATTACCGGCGGATGGCAGGTTTCCGGCATCGTGACTTATCGCGACGGCGTTCCCATCGGGACGATCGGGGCAAGCTCGTGCAATGTGTCGACAGTGTCGGCGGGCGGTTGCTACGCCAACTACAACCCGAGTTTCACGGGGCCGGCGCGGATCAATGGAGGGTATGGGAGCGGCGATCTGCTGGGGTCCAGTCCTCCGGCTTTCCTGGACAAGAATGCGTTTCTTGCTCCGGCGGGCTATAGTTACGGAAACACGCCACGATCGAGTGTGTTCGGCATCGAGAATCCGGGCACTTATGACGAAGACATCAGTCTGCGCCGGGATTTCAAGATTCACGAGTCGTGGAAGCTGACGTTCCAGGCGGACGCTTTCAATGCGCTGAATGTCGTCACATTCTCGCCGCCCTCGACCAATATTACTTCCTCAAGCTTCGGAAAGATTACCGGACAGGCGAACGGGCCTCGCGTTTTGCAGTTGAGCGGACGGATTACGTTTTAGGAGTTTGGGAAATCATGCGCGGCTTATATTTTTTATTACTGGGCGCGGCGGCGTTGAGCGCAGGGGAACCGCCGCGGTCGTGGATCGATCCGGACACGGGACATCGCGTGGTCCGGCTGACGAACGAGCCGGGCAGCGCCAGCCTGTACTTCAATCAAAACGGCTACACGGCGGATGGAAAAAAGATGATCTACACGACGCCGGAGGGGATTTCGGCGCTGGACCTCGAGACGCACGAGGCGAAAAGCGTGGTCACGGGGAAGGTGCGGGTGATTGTGGCCGGGCGCAAGACGCAGCAGGTGTACTATATCGAGGACGGCGCCGTGTGGGCGGCCGACGTCGATACGGGAGCGAAGCGGCGGATCGCGAAATTGCCTCCGCGCGGATCGATCGCGACGGTGAACGCGGACGAGACTCTGCTGGCGGGCACTTATATTGAGGGCGAGGGACAAGATTACGGCGGTAATCTTCGCCCCCCGCGGCCGCAACAACTCGACCAACCCGTTAATAAAGGACAAATGATGGAGCAGCGGCTGGCGGCGCATCTTCCCATGGCGCTGTTTGTGGTCGATACCAAGACGGGAGAAACGAAGGTGATTCATCGCGCCACCGATTGGTTGAATCATCTGGAGTTTTCGCCCACGGACCCGACGTTGTTGATGTTCTGCCATGAAGGGCCATGGCATAAGGTGGACCGCATCTGGACCATTCGCACCGACGGCAGCCATATTACAAAGGTCCACACGCGGACGATGGAGATGGAGATTGCGGGCCACGAATTCTGGAGCCACGACGGAAAGACGATCTGGTACGATCTGCAGACGCCGCGCGGGGAAGACTTCTGGCTGGCGGGTTATAACGTCGAGACGGGGGAACGGACTCAATACCATTTGCAGCGCAATGAATGGTCGATTCATTTCAATGTTTCGGCGGATGGGAAGCTGTTCTGCGGCGACGGCGGCGATCCCGGCCAGGTGGCGCATGCGCCGGACGGGGAATGGCTATATCTTTTCCGGCCGGAGTTGATTGCCAATCGAGGGGTTCAGGACAAGGCGCTGATTCGTCCCGGAGTTCTTCATGCCGAGAAGCTGGTCAACATGTCGAAGCATCATTATAAGCTCGAGCCGAATGTCAGTTTTACTCCCGATATGAAGTGGATTGTATTCCGGTCGAACATGTTCGGGGACACTTATGCGTTCGCGGTCGAGGTGGCCAAGGCCGGCGCGGGCGCCGGGATCGGGGGTAGTCACTAAGTCCCATGGTGCTGTCCGACGTCGATATCAAGCGCTACATTACCGAGGGCAAGATTCGGATTACTCCGGAGCTTCCGGCGGAACAGTTCGGGAGCTGCTCGGTCGATTTCCGCCTGGGCAAGGAGTTCAACGTTTTCGAGCACAGCCGCTATCCCTACATCGATCTGCGCGACAAACGCGGGATCGAGGATTTGATGAAGGCCGTGGAGGTCCCGGCCGGCGAGCCGTTCATTTTGCAGCCGCGGGAATTCGTTCTGGCGATCACCGAGGAGCGGCTGGAGCTTGCCGACGACGTGCTCGGGCGGCTTGAAGGCCGCTCCAGTCTGGGGCGAATCGGCATTATCGTGCATGGAACGGCGGGGCTGTTCGACCCGGGATGGGCGGGCAAGGCGACGCTGGAGTTGAGCAATCTGGGACGCATGCCGGTGGCGCTGTATCCGGGGATGCGGATCTGCTCGTTCACGTTCGAGCAGCTTTCGACGCCATCGTCGGCCCCCTATGGCAAGAAGGCGGGGAACAAGTACGCCGGTCAGGACAGGCCGGTGGCGAGCCGGTTGGCGGGGGAGTTCAAGGGGTAGTCGGGGTCAGTTTGACAGGCCAGGCGATTCGTAGCGCAACGTCCGGCGGATGAAGCGGATAGGATCTGCCTGCCGGCAATGTGTTTATCCATTCCGGTTCGGGCCTCATTCGGGAAGCTCCCGCCATCATGCCGCGCCGGGCAAGGCTCCGATTGCATTCAGGACGAGGTATACCGATTCAGACGCAGCGACAATAATGGCCGATTTGGCTACGCTCAGATTCGTTGACGTCTTGGAAAAGCCAATGACCATCACGCCCAGCCACCATATGAGAAAGATGTCGAGCTTGGATAAAGCCGAGTAAACATTGGGAGCGACTGCCGTTCGCGAAACCAAATGCCGAGAACGCGGTAGATCGGAAACGACCAGCAAACGACTGAGAATACCTTGGGGAAAGTAGTATCCGCTTTTGCGATCCACAGCACGACGTAGAAGAAAATGGAAATTCCCAATGTGCTCACGAGCACCGCGTATGGCGGCAGCAAGTACCAGCGCTCGCGCTGTTGACGTACAGCTTCGATTCCCCGTTCTATATCTTGTTGTGACTCGACCTTTCCGTGGGCGCTCGCGTCCCATTGGATTTTGGCTTCTGCCACTTGGCGGAGGTTCGAATCCGTGACGAGAACCCTGTAGACGACATATGTAACGGTCAGGTTGACGGCGATGAGCAGGAGAAATGGGACGACCCAGGTCGGACGACGGCCGATGTCGCCAAACGTTGTTGCTGGAGAAACGACAATACCGGCAAGCCTCTGGATATCCGTCACGCGTAAGTGGCCCTCTTTATCATCATCAAACAGCGTTCGCATTGTCCCGATCAGGAAGCGGCCTTCGGGCGTATGCCCGCCGCCCGCGGAGGCGGAATCCTTACGCCGCTTACTCCGCTGTAGTCGGCAAGGATGGAACGATCGGCAGTCACCTGATCTAGCTTACGGAGACGCGCGTCCGTCCTGCCCGTTACGCAGAGGTATGGGAATTTTATGCGCTGGAAAGGCGGTCATTCAGTGGGTGTAGCCCGTCAACTGGGCTAAGCACGATAACTGAGGATAACTGTCGTGCGGCAGGAAGGCAGCCGGATACAAGACGCAACCAGCGGCCCAACGCGCCGGTTACCACTTACGCATGTCCGCCCCCGCTATGGCCCTTCGATACGGCGGCGAGTTGCGCCGGCGACGGACTGTTAGAATCGGGAAAGCTAGAATGGCCGCAAAGCAGTCAGCCGCGCTCCGGGCGTTTCTTGCATTCGTGGTTATCACGTGTACGCTCGCGGTTTCTTCCAGCGTGGTATGCGGCGCTCACGAGCACAACGAGGGTTCTTCTCACTGCTGCGAGTTCTGCCACTTCGGACAGCTCCCCTGGATCGAGCCCGCCGTCACCGTCCAGGTGGCGCCCTCCGCGGGACAGGAATGGCGGCAATGCTCCGAAGAGAGCGGCAGTCCGATCGATGCCCGTTCCGTCGCGTCTACCTCCCGCGCGCCGCCTCCCTGCGCTTAGTCAAATTTGGCGCGCGTGTCCTTTGGAAAAACGTATAAAGGGAGATCAGCAGTGTTTCTATCGAGATTTGTGTTTGCAACCTGCCTTCTTGGAGGCCTGACGGCATTCCCCGCTCCCCCGCAGTCGAGCGCGGGTTCGAGCACGTTAGATGTCAGCGTAACGGACCCCAGCGGCGCTGTCATTCCAGGCGCCACGGTCAAGCTCTCGAATGCCGTGACCGGTTACGAGAAAACGGTTACGACCGGGGCCGATGGCGCCGCGCATCTAACATCCATTCCGCAGCATAAGTATCACGTCGATGTATCCGCCAATGGCTTTCAAAGCGCCGCGCAGGACGTCATCCTGCGATCCGCGGTCCCCGTCGGCATTACCGTGCCGCTGCAGCTCGCTTCCGAAGCCACTACCGTCGAGGTGCATTCGGACAATAACGACATCGTCGAGAGCGTGCCCATGGCCCACACCGACATCGACAGCAGTCTGATCGCCCGGCTTCCCATGCAAGGCATCGGGCAAGGCGTCACCGACGTGATTGCGCTTTCCGTGCCCGGCGTGGTGAAGGATTCCGACGGGTTCATCCATCCTCTGGGAGATCATGCCGACACGCAATACTCCATCGACAACCAGCCCATCACGAATCAGCAGAATAAGCAGGCGACTAATCAGATGCCGCTGGATTCAATTCAGTCCTTCGAGGCTGTCTCCGGCGCGCCTCCGCCCGAATACGGCGACAAGGCCAGTCTTGTAGTTACGGCGATAACTAAGTCGGGGTTGAATGCCGCGAAATCCTTCGGCAGTCTCAGCACGAGTTATGGCTCCTTTGGCACTGCCGCGGAACGCTTCACGTTCGGCGATGGGAACGCGAAGTTCGGGAATTTTTTCGATCTCGAAGGATCGCGATCGGGCCGCTATCTCGATTCCCCGGAATTCAGCCCGCTGCACGACGCCGGCAATAACGAAAAGGTCTTCGACCGCTTCGATTACCAGGCCGGCCCGCATGACACGCTGCACTTGAATATGTTCCTGGCGCGCTCCTGGTTCCAGATCCCCAACACCTACGACCAGCAGTTCGCCGGTCAGGACCAGCGCCAACAAGTCAAAACGCTCAACCTATCGCCCAGTTGGACGCATCTGCTCGGCCCCACGACGATTCTCACCGTCAGCCCTTACTTCCGCATCGACCACGTCCAATACTTCCCGAGCGGCAATCCATTCAACGATCTTCCGGCCACCGTTTCGCAGGACCGCCGCCTGGCGAACACGGGAGTAAACGCCGATGTTTCCTATCTCAAGGGAATCAACAACGCCAAGTTCGGGGTGCAGGCGATGCACAACATACTGACCGAGAATTTCGGTCTCGGAATCACGGATCCTAATTTCAACGCCCCCTGTCTCGGCGCGGCGCAGAATCCCGAATCCTGCTCGGCCGCGGGCTCCGTCGCGAATCCCCAGTTTCAGCCGGGTCTGCTGCCGTTCGATCTGACGCGCGGCGGCAGCCCGCTCCAGTTCCATGGCCATACCGACATCAAAGAGTACGGGTTCTTCGCCCAGGACACGATTACGCTCGGCGGACTTACCATCATGGGCGGTTTGCGCGGGGATATTTATCGCGGTCTGACGCAGGATTCCGCCATCGAGCCGCGCATCGGCGCGTCGTATTTATTCAAACCAACTTCAACCGTATTTCGCATCTCTTACTCGCGCTTTTTCGAAACGCCTTATAACGAAAACCTGATCTTATCGAGCTCGACCGGAATAGGAGGGTTGCAAGCAAACGCGCTCGGCGCATATGGAGAAAACCCGCTCACTCCCGGCCGCCGCAATCAGTATCAGACGGGCCTGCAACAAGGCTTCGGCAAGTACATCGTTTTAGACGCAAACTACTTCTGGAAGTACACCACCAACGCGTATGACTTCGATACCTTGTTCAACACTCCCATCACTTTTCCCATCGAATGGCGTAAATCGAAAGTCGACGGCGTTTCTTTGCGCGTCACGCTCGCCAATTTCCACGGATTTCAGGCTTTCACGTCGCTGGGGCACACCCGCGCCCGCTTCTTCGGACCCGAGATCGGCGGCCTGATCTTCAACTCTCCGGTGAATCAGGGCGTGTTTCGCATCGACCATGACGAGGCGCTGGAGCAGACCACCAATGTGCGCTATCAAAAATCGAAAAACGCCCCCTGGTTTTCCTTCACGTGGCGTTATGAAAGCGGCCTGGTCGCCGGCGACGTGCCCGATCTCGCCAGCGCTCTCAAACTTACCGCCGATGAGCAGCAGGAGATCGGTTTCTATTGTGGCGCAACGTACGCGACCCTAACGTCGCCGATCGCGATATGCAACAATCCCAGCTATGGCGCCACCCGCCTCCGCATTCCCGCCCCCGGCACGTTCAATGCGGATACGAATCCCCCGCGCATCGCTCCGCGCAATATCTTCGACGCCGGCGCCGGAATCGATAACTTATTCCATACCGACAGAGTAAAGTGGAGCCTGCAACTTACCGCCGTCAATATTGCCAACGAAGCTGCTCTATATAACTTCCTGTCGACATTCAGCGGCACGCACTTTGTAAGTCCTCGCTCCTACACGGTAGAGCTAGGATTTCATTTCTGACCCAAACCGCTCGCTGACGCGCGCGGCTCGGAAAGGCGGAGGCGACCGCTACAGGCCGCGCAAGAACGGGTTCACCGCGCGCTCCCGCCCGATCGTAGTATTCGGCCCATGTCCCGGCACGACCACCGCCTCATCCGGCAGCGCCAGCAGCTTATCCGCAATCGACCTGAGGATCAGCCGCCCATCGCCGCCCGGCAGGTCCGTTCTTCCGATGCTATCCCGAAACAGCGTATCGCCGGCAATCAACTTGTTCTCCGCCGGAATCCAAACGCCGATACTGCCCTGCGTATGCCCCGGCGTCTCAAGAATCTGAAAGGCCGCCGCGCCCAGAGTGAGCTTGTCTCCTTCCCGCGCATTCACGTCGATCGCGGTACGCTCCGGCGTCTTAACGCCCAACCACGCCGCCTGCATCTCGAGCGCGTCATAAAGAACCAGATCGTTCTCGTTCATATAAACGGGCGCCCCGGTCGCGGCTTTGAGCTTCGCGGCGCCGCCCACATGATCGATATGCGCGTGCGTAATCACAATCGCGGAAACCTTCAACTTATGCCGCGCCAGTATGCCGAGCACGTCCGCAATGTCGTCCCCCGGATCGACAACAATCGCCTCCCGAGTATCTTCATCCCCAAAGATGGAGCAATTGCACTGCAATATGCCCACCGGCAAAATTTCGTGGATCATTATGCTTCCAGAATCTTTCCGACCTCCGCATCCGGATCGTCCGCCACGCGGCTCCGCACGCGGGATGCTCTTCGCATCGGGATTGCAGTTCCGATTCCGACATCAGGTCTCCTCGCCTTGCGCACCGTGCCGACGAAACACAGCGCCATGAGGCCCAGCCACCACGGCACGGCCCCGCCGAACCATCCGAAGACCACCAGGCAATTGTTCCCCACACCCGAGGAGCTGCCGGAATTGGAATTAAAGCTATAGCCCTGCCCGCTCGATGAGTTGGGTTCCTGTTGTCATTATCGGCAGGATAGATTCGCCACCCGCCTTGGACTCCATCACCGGGTTGGGCGTCGTTGGCAGCAATGCGCTGGCCGGCTACGAGGGCAGTACCGGGATCAATAATTGCCGGCCGCTATCCGGCGCACTCCCCGCGCCCGAGCTTCAACGAGAACGCCGTCTCGTCGCCCCAGTCGCGGTACATCTCCGGCTCAAGCGCGGGCGGCTTGGCCAGGTCCGCCATCATGGCGCGAAACGTTTCAATCTTGTGCCGCACCACGTAATCGCGGAAGCTCTCGCCTTTCGTCCGGTTCGCGATAAAGTGGTCCAGCACCCGGCGCACGGCCATTGGAGCGAGCTTGGCCGGAATGCTCTGCACCGCCATTCCGAAGCGCATCATTCCTTCGCCGTCGTAACCGCCGCCGAGCAGCATCTGGTAATAAGGAACTTCCTTGCCCTCGATCTTGCGCGCATTGCCGTAAAACCCAATATCGCCCAGCCAATGCTGCCCGCAGGAGTTGGGGCACCCGCTGGAGCGGATCGCCAGCTTTCTCACGATCGGGTCGTCATAACCCTCCACCGTCTCCGATAACGCCTCGCCCAGGTTCATGGTTTTCGTCAGCGCCAAGTTGCAGCTATACGCCCCGGGGCACGTCACGACATCGCGAATCTCGTGCGCGCCGGACAATGCCAGACCGATCTGTTTCAGCGCCGCATACACGCGCTTCAGATTGCGCAGCGGCACGAAGCCGATCATCAAATTCTGGTCGATGCTGACGCGCAGCAGCCCGTCACCGGCGCGCTCCGCGATCGCGGCCAGACCGCGCATCTGGTCGCCCGTCAAATTGCCGTTCGGAACGCGCACCGTGACGACGGAGTAGCCGGTCTGTTTCTGTTCGCGGACATTGGTCTCAAGCCAGGCGTCGTATTCCGCATCGGCCGCGGCTGGCCCAACCACGGGAAGCAAATCGCCGCTCCCCAGCGGTGGAGGCGACGATTGATAGCCGCCGAAGCCCTCCGGGACCGATTCGGGAGCCGCAATGCCGCCGTCGCGCAGAATGATCTGGTACTCTTTCTCGATCTCTTCCCGCGCCCAATCCCAACCGCGCTCGCGAATAATGAATTTGAACCGCGCCTTGTTCTTGTTCTGCCGGTTGCCGTACTTATTGAAAACGCGCAGCACCGCTTCCACCCGGTTCACGATGCGTTCTTCGGGAAGAAATTCGTCGAGCAGGCGCGACTCGCTCGGCAACGGCCCCAAGCCGCCGCCAACGACCACACGGAAGCCGCGCTTGCCATCCTTTATGAGAGCGCGGAAGCCGACATCGTGCATGTGCGTCGCCATGCAATCTTCCGGGCAACCGGAAAACGCAATCTTGAATTTGCGCGGCATGCTGTCGGTCAGTTCCTTGTGCAGGAACGCATATGCCATCCGCCGCGCGTAGGGGTGAACGTCGAACGGTTCATCGGTAAGCAGGCCGCTGAGCGGACAAGCCGTGATGTTCCGCACCGTGTTGTAGCACGCCTCGCGGCTCGTCAAGCGCACGTCCGCCAGCCGGTGCAACAGATCGGGAACCTGCTTCAGGGGCACGAAGTGGTACTGCACGTTCTGCCGCGTCGTCAGGTGCCCTTTGCCCGCGCCGAACTCGTCCGCAATGCCCGCCAATTGCCGCACCTGCGCGGCCGTCAGCAGGCCGCCCGGAACCTTGGTGCGGATCATGTGGACGCCGGGCTGCCGCTGCCCGTAAACGCCGCGCCGCAAACGGTACGGCCGGAACTGATCGTCCGTCAATTCGCCGCGCGTAAACTTCTCGGCCGCTTCGCGAAACAGCTCGATGTCGCGCCGCGCCGTGCGGTCGTATTCTTCCGCTGTTTGTTCCTGTTCGAGTACCGCGTCCTGTGGCATGGCAGTCCCTACCCGATAAGCTTAGCACGGCAATCTCCTCATTTACAATCGGGAATGGGACGATGGGCGTAGTAATCCAGCCCGTATCGCCAAGCCCGGTTCGGATTCGAGGAGCATAGCGGCAGCTTCCGCTTGCGATCTGAAGAAGCCCCGCGCGGAAACCGTGCGGTCGAGCAACGGGTAGGTGGTCCAAACAACGCGCGCCACCGCCGCCGTGACGCAAAGAACAAGCGCCGCGACCGCCAGCGTCCGCCGTCCGCTGCGATCGAGCATCCAGCACGCCACCGCGACGGCGGCAACCGGCAGCAACGGCCACACCGGCACGCCCGCGCGGCTCCGCGACAGCCCCGCGGCGAGCGCGCGCGGCAACACCTCGTCCATCACGGGAAAAAACCACAACAGCGTCGCGCACGCCGCCAGCACCCATTCGGCGCGCCGCGCTTCGGCCAACGCCATGCCGCACAGCGCGGCCAAGGCTGGAAATAATGGCAGCACATAGCCGGGCAGCTTGTTCTTCGACGCCGAGAACAGCAGGAACCCGAACAGAAACCACGCCGCCAGCCATTGCGCGCGCGTGTCTTTATAAAGACGGCGCCGGAACAGCAGCGACAGCGCCGGAGTCCACGGAAAGAATCCCGCAAACAACACCGGTAAATAAAACCAGAACGGCTGTACATGCATCAGAGCGCCCGTCGCGAACCGCTCGAAGTGGTGCTTCCAGAAAAATTCGTCGAGAAACGCCGTCCCGTTTCGCGCCGTCACCAGCGCGTACCACGGCGCCGCCACCACAACCGCAAGGCCCAGAATTACGGCGATCGACCTCGGCCTGCGCCGCAAGAACCACAGCGCCGGAACGAACAGCGCCAACGGCACCAGCCCCTTCGCCAGCACCGCGATTCCCAATAGAATGCCCGCCGGCGCGTCCGCTCCCTCCAGCGCCAGCAGCATCGCCGCCGCAAACGCCGCCGACATCGGAAGGTCCGTCACGGCGACATGGCTGAACGCCAGCCAGCCCACCGAGGTCCCCAAAATCGCAACCGCAAACGCCGCCGTTCTGCCATCGAACAGACGCCGCAGCGCCAGGAAATAAAAAATCAAAAACGCAACGCTGACGATCGGCGACCGGAACTCGCGGCGAAAGATCGTCGCCGAGCCCCGCGTCGAAGCCCGCCGCAGTCATCCAATACAGCAGCGGCGGTTTTTCAAACCACGGTTTACCGTAGAGACGCGGCGTGATCCAATCGCCCGATTGCGCCATCTCGCGGCCGATCGCCGCATACCGCGGCTCATCGTCGCTGAGCATCCCCGTGCGCGCCAGCCCAAAGAAGTAGAGGAAGAAAACGACGGCGGCCAACGCCGCGCCCGTGATCCATCCATTGCTGCCGGACCGAGCGGACCAATTTCCAGTATATTTGCCTCGCACGCTATCCTGGACTCATGCTGCTCCCTCTTCTGCTGCTCGTCGCGGCCCCGGATTGGATTCCGGCGCGCTGGCAGTCGAACGATCCGAAGAGCCTCGCGCTCATCGCGCAAACGCCTATCAATTGTCTGCTGCTCGAGCCCATCAACTGGTCCGCCGATTTCGCGAAAGCAGCCGCCGCGCACGGCATCGCGACCCTCGGCGTGGTTCGCCCCGGGCCGGATGCGCTGGAGCAGGCGCGCAAACCCACGGCGCTCGGTATGTCCGGCGTGGTCCTCGAAGGCGCCTTCGACCCCAAAATCCACGCCACCCTCGCCGATTCCAAAATTCTCGCCGTCGATCTACCGCCCCGCGCCGCCTTGCGCTTCGACGATTCTTCCCAGCCCGTCATCGGCTCCTATCAGGGCCTCTGGCCGGGCCTGGAGGCCGAGGAAAACGGCGAGGCAAAATCCGCTCCCAGCGGCGCTCCCTGGATCGACACCAACACCGGTTTTCTGCGCTTCGTGCGCGCTTACACCGCTAAGCCCGTCTGGATCGCCAACCAGCCACCTTCAAAAACCGCGATCCCGGTGAACCGCTACATACAGGCCATCGGAGATGCCGCCATCACGGGCGCCCATTGGGTGGTCGCTCTCGATGAGGACTTCAACCGCCGCCTGCTGGCGGGCCAGCCCCAAGCCCTCGCCGATTGGAAGCGCATCGGCGGCGTGCTCGCATACTATCAATCCCATAAGGACTGGGCCGCCATGAAGCCGCACGGCCAATTCGCGCTCATCGAAGATGTCGACAGCGGCGCGTTGTTATCGGGCGGCATCCTCGACATGATCGCCGTCAAGCACACGCCCGTCAATCCCGTCCCCAATCCAAAATTGACCCCCGCCGAAATGAGCAAAGCGTCCATGGCCGTCGATGTCGCTCCCGGCGCCCTCACGCCTCCGCAAAAGGATATCTTAAGAAACTTCACGCGCGCCGGCGGAACTCTGCTCAGCGCGCCTCCCGGCTGGACTTTCCCCATGCCCAAGAACGGCGAGATCACGCTCGGCAAGGACGATACCAAGAAGCTTGACGAGATCTGGAAAGAGGTCAACGGCATGATGGGCCATACCAATCTCGGCGCCCGGCTGTTCAATGTCTCGAGCATGCTCTCGAATCTGGTGGGAACGCCCGACGGTAAACAAATCGTCCTCCAGCTGGTAAATTACACGGATTTTCCCGTGGAGTCGATTACCGCCCATGTGCTCGGCAGCTACACTCACGCGCGCCTCTATGCCCCCGGCGCCGCGCCCCGGGATCTGCCCGTATATAAGGTGCCCGCCAGCCTCGAAACTCAGGAAGCGACCGGCCTCGATATCGACAAGGTCGACGTGGTAGCGACGGTAGTGCTCGAATAACCGCGCTATTCCCGCCGATTCCGCGCCGGGCGCGATTCATTTCTCGAATACCGGCCGCATTTATTCCCGCAGTCCCGGCTATTTCGATACAGACGCCATGTTCGCCAAGAATTTCCATTTCACCGGGCGCTTCCGCCTGCAAATCCGCGCCGAGGCCACTGACAACCGGCGCAATTTGCGATCCCTCGATGAATTCCATCACCGGATAATTCTTCCCGACATCATAGAGCCGGCAAATATCGGGTTCAGCGACGCAACGGTGTGCGCTTCGCGCTGGTAGCGTTCCGTGAACTGTTCGTTTGAAACCTCGATCGCGACGTGCGATCGAGACGCGTGTCGCGCGCCCGGTACACCTCGCCCATGCCGCCGCGCCTACGGGAGCAACGATCTCGTACGGCCCCAAGCGGGTTCCAGCGGCCAAAGGCATGGATATTAAAACATATTCAACCGGGGGCGGCCGGTCCTGCCGGCGCCATCACTTTCCGCAAATCCCGCCCAGAGCGCGAAATCTACCCTGAACCCCAGCCCCGCCTCGCGATAAGATAGGCATGTGGCGCTTCCATTATGACCCGGCGTGATTTGATGAAGACCTTGGCCGCGGCCCCGCTCGCGGCGGAATTTGCCCGCGCTGAACGAAGCCCCGCGGCGCCCGTTTCAATCGCCCGCTGCGATTCCTACGATGGCGACCTCGCAGGCACTCTGTCCACCATGTTCGATCAGGTCGGCGGCCTCGGCTCCCTCGTAAAAGGCAAGACCGTCACCATAAAGGTCAATCTCACCGGCAGCCCGGCCCTGAAATTCCAAGGCAAGCCGCTCGGTCTCACCCACTACACGCATCCCAAGATGGCGGCCGCCATGGCCTACGTTCTCGAGCGCAACGGCGCGCGCCGGGTGCGCTTCGTCGAGAGCGCTTGGGCCACCAGCGGCCCGCTCGAAGACTACCTGCTCGATTCCGGCTGGAACCTCCGTCTCCTGTTCAACGCGGTGAAAAACGTGGAGTTCGAAAACACGAACGCGCTGGGCAATGGCAAACACTATGCCCGACTCAAGGTTCCCCAAGGCGGCCACATTTATCCGGCCTTCGATCTCAATCACTCCTACCAGGACACCGACGTCTTCATGTCCATGGCGAAGCTCAAGAATCACGCCACCTGCGGCGTCACGCTGTCCATGAAGAACTGCTTCGGCATTACTCCGGCGTCGATTTACGGCGACGACGCGGGCGTGGACGAGCCCAATGAGAGCCCCACCAAGGGCCGCGTCCGGGTGTGCCACGAAGGCAAGCGAGAGCCCGCCAAATGCTCGCCCCAGGAGTTGAATCCCAATTCCAGCCGCGAGCCCGGATATCGCATGCCGCGTATCGTCGCCGATCTCGCCGCCACGCGTCCAATCGACATCGCGCTCATCGACGGCATTGAGACGGTTGCGGGCGGCGAAGGCCCCTGGATTCGCGGTATCCGCCAGGTAAAGCCGGGCGTCATCGTCGCCGGATTAAATCCCGTCAACACCGACGCCGTCGCCACCGCCGTCATGGGCTACGATCCCGCGCGCCGATCGTGGAACCGCCCCGTTTACTATGTGCGATAACACCCTGAAGCTGGCCGAAGCTCTCGGGGTGGGCAGCGCCGACATCGGGAAAATCGACGTCCGCGGCGTCCCCATCTCTCAAGCCGCCTTCAAATTCCAGGTCTGAGCGTTGTGCGCTGGATTTTCGCAATCGCCAGCGCGGCTCATCCGGTTTCGTGCGGGACGGCGGCCGCCGCCATCGGGAAAGCCGGGGATGTGAGAATCTCCGGGGTCGGCAGTCGGCCTCACGCGGCCGCTTCCCGTCCAGCCCGGCGCCCCGGACAAAGGCGCGCCCTCCGTGGCTTCGCTGCGCTCCGGCCGGCGCTCCCCAAGCTGCGCCGCGTCCGCTGATAGCATGAAGGCATGTCGATGCTCCCGGAGAAGGCGTTGAAAAAAATCGCCAGCGCGCGGCTGCATGTTCGGGCGCCCCTGGGATCTTTTCAGCCGAAGATTCCACCCCTGTCACCGATCGTTCCTACCTCCCCGGCATGACCGGCGGGCTGCGGTCTTTATTGTTCGCCGCCCTTTGCGCGGGCGGTTGTCTCTGCGTGGCCCAGACGATCCCGCCGCACTGGCGCGTGATCGAGAGCCCGGAAAAAGCCTGCCAGGTTGCGGCCCCGCCGGATTGGAAACAGGACGGAGTTGTAACCAACCGGGCCGTATCGCCGGACCGCCGTTCCCATGTCGTGGTGCACCAATCGACCCCCGGCCAAACGCTCGCGAAAATCGGCGCGGCGGCAAAGCAGGTGATGGCGCCTGTCCATATCTTCGAGAACACGGACAAGCGCCTGTGGTACGAAACCGACGACAAGAAGAACGATACGCGCTGGTACGTAGCCGTC
The DNA here is from genome assembly GCA_963795935.1 of Bryobacterales bacterium. GTDB lineage: Bacteria > Acidobacteriota > Terriglobia > Bryobacterales > Bryobacteraceae > JAICMB01. The sequence continues at coordinate 329,050 of CAWCJO010000004.1, forward strand.
CCGGGCGACGGCAAGATATGCGACGCGCAGATCCAGTACAACGGACCGCGGCAAGAGGCGATTGCGAAGAAAATTGCGGCCTCGCTCGGCCCCGCCAAGTGACCGATAAGGACATGGCAATTCGCGTTCTGACCGCGGCCGATGCGGAGGCCTTCCGGCGGCTGCGGCTCGAAGCCCTCGCAACCGAGCCGCGCGCCTTCGGATCGTCGGTCGAGGAAGATCGGGCGACCCCCCTCGATACCGTCCGCGAGCGCCTCGATCCGCAACCCGAGGGGAACTTCGTTACCGGCGCGTTCGCGGACGGCGTGTTGGCCGGCACGGCCGGCTTCCGTCGCGAAGAGCGGCTCAAGAAGCGTCATATAGGCGCAATCTGGGGCGTCTACGTTGCCCCGCAATGGCGCGGCCACGGCGTCGCCCGGCGGATGCTCACGGCCCTGCTCGAGCGGGTCCGCGGCTATCCCGGCATCGACCATGTCGTCCTGCACGTCTCGACGGAACAAACCGCCGCCCTCCGCCTCTATGGTTCGCTCGGATTTGAGATTTGCGGCCGGGAACGGCGCGCCTACAAAGTCGGCGCCGCATACGTCGATCAGGATCAAATGGTCTTGTGGGTTTCTTCGCGTTAAAAATTGCAATCGCCGCCGCGGTCTGCGGGCTCGCATTGAACGGGCAGACCGGCGAGCCGGAGCGCTGGAACCTCTTTTACCAGGCCACGTCGATCGGCCAGTATCACGGCGCGTTTTCCTCCCCCTACACCGGCGTAAACAGCCTCCAACCGTACCCGGAACGCGACGTCTCTCTGACGACCACGCTGTTCTTCGGTTGGCGCCTTGAAGACAATACGGAGTTGTTCTTCGATCCCGAAATCGCCGGCGGCAGAGGCTTCAGCGACGTCACCGGGATCGCCAATTTCACGAACGGCGAACTGCCCCGCGTAGCCGCCGCGCAGCCCAAGCCCTACCTGGCGCGCCTGTACATCCAGCACGACTTCGGCTTCGGCGATGAGAAAGAAACGTTTGAAAACGACGAAAATCAGCTCGCCGGCCAACGGCCCATGACGCGCTACACCATCGTCGCCGGCCGCTTCACGGTAACGGATTTCTTCGACAACAACCGCTATACCCACGACCCCCGTACGCAATTCATGGGTTGGGCCACGATGTACAACGGCGCTTGGGATTATCCCGCCGACGTGCGCGGTTACACCTGGGGCTGGGTTCACGAATTTCACGCCAAGCGGTGGTCCCTGCGCTACGCCAGCGCGGCGGAACCCCGCACGGCCAACGGTCCGCGCTTCGACCGCAGGCTCTTGCGCGACCGCGGCGATGTGGTTGAAGGCGAACTTCGGTACGAGCCGCGCAAGCATCCCGGCGCCGTGCGGCTGCTCGGCTATGTCAATCACACCGACTCCGGCTCCTACGCCGATGCCATTCGCCTCGCCGCACAGAACGGCGGCGTTCCCAATATCAACGAGACGCTGAAAATCGGACGGCTCAAATACGGATTCGGGATCAACGCCGAGCAGGAGCTTGCGAAAGACTTCGGAGCCTTCGTGCGGCTCGGCTGGAACGACGGCAAGAACCAGGACTTCGCCTTCACCGCCATCGACCGCCTCGCGAGCGGCGGACTATCGCTGACCGGCAGCCGTTGGAAGCGCCCATTCGACACCGCCGCAACCGCCTTGACCGTCAGCGGCCTCTCCGGCGTGCACGCCTTGTATCTCGCCCGCGGCGGCCTCGATTTCATCATCGGCGACGGCCGGCTCACGTACGCACCCGAGTATGTCTGGGAATCCTATTACAGCGCCCGCCTCGTTCCGGGTCTCTTCGCCACCTTCGATCTGCAGCGCATCGCCAACCCGGCTTTCAACCAGGATCGCGGACCGGTATGGGCGGCCAGCATCCGCCTACATATTGAATTCCGGGTGGACACCCTCGTCCGGAGCGATCCCGCCCCACCGCGCGTCACGCCATGACGGCTTGGGGAACCGTTCCGAAACGCCGTTCGCGGGAGTGAAAGTCGGCCACCGCCGCTTTCAGATCGGAGGCATCGAAATCCGGCCACATGCGCGGCGTAAAAACCAGCTCCGCGTAGGCGCATTCCCACAACAGAAAATCGCTGAGGCGCTGCTCGCCTCCGGTGCGAATGAGCAGGTCCACGTCGGGGGCGCCGTCCGGACCGCCGAGGGCGGCGGAAAACGACTCGCGCGAAGCGTTATTGCGGAGCCGCCGGGCCGCCGCCACAATGGCGTCACGCGAAGAATAATCGACTGCAATCCTCAGATGCAGAGTAGAGCAATGCGCCGTCGCTTTTTCAGCCGCTTCAATCGCGGGCAGAAGCATTCCCGGCAGCCGTTCCCTGCGCCCGATGACGGAGATGCGCATGCCCTTCTCGATGGAGCGCTCCCGCTCCTTGCGCAAGTAGTTATGAAACAGCCGCATCAGCGCGCCAACCTCGGCCGGCGGCCGTTTCCAGTTGTCGGACGAGAAGGCGTACACGGTAATGGTTCCGATGCCGAGAGCGGGCGCGGCTTCGACGGCGCGGCGCAAAGCTTCGGCCCCGGCGCGGTGTCCGGCGATGCGGGGCAATCCGCGCGCCTGCGCCCAACGGCCGTTGCCGTCCATGATAATCGCGGCGTGCAGCTTGGGAAGAGTTCTTTCCATCATAAAGCGTGCATTCAAAAAAGGGGATCAGCGTTCCCGCATGGCCCCGATCAGCGCCTCCATGTGATTCAGGTATTTCTCAAGCGCCTTGCGCCCGGCATCGGTCAGCCGGTACTCCGTCTTGGGCATGCGGCCCTCGAACGATTTGGCGCACGTAATATATTTCGCCAGCTCCAGCTTGCGCGCGTGTACGCTGAGATTCCCGTCGGTGGTTTTCAACAATTTCTTCAGTTGATTGAAGGTCGCCGATTCGTTCACCGCGAGCGCGCTGACGATCCCGAGCCGGATGCGCTCATGAATAAGGCGGTCGAGATCGGGGAGCGGCTCCGCGCGCGCCGCCGCGGCCGCTGGATTCTTGCGGACAGTATTCTGTTTAGCCACCGTACCTCCTGGCAATAACAATTCCGAAAATAATATGCAAGACGCCGAACCCGGCCGCCAGCGAGTAGCTCGCCCACGAAAACGGCAGGAAGAGCGCGACCGCTCCGAGCGCCATGAAACACAGCCCCATTACCGGCACGATGCGAACGGAAAATGCGCCGCCCGTGACGACGCCCGCGCCATAAAGGAGGAGCCAGACCCCCGCGACGGCGCTCATCAATCCTGCGCGATGGAGCACGATGGTGAACAAGGCGCCCGCCACAAGCGGAGGCGCGAAGCTCAACGCGAATTTTCGCGCCGGGGCCGACAGCAGCGGCTCGCCCGTGGCGTCCGCCTTGTATTTCATCGCCAAGGCCCCAATGCCCATGGCGGCCATGCCTTCCGCAAACCACACCGCTAACCAGGCATCCGCGCTTGCCTGCCGCCCGGCCACAGTCGCGGCGATCAGCGCCGTAATGCCCATAGCCACGCCGCCCCATCCCGGCACCGCCGTGAACGCCGAAGCGCTCGCCATGGTCTCCCGTATGTACTTCAAATTGTCCATGGCGTGGGCGTGCATCTCGATGGGCCGAACGGAAGGCATAAGGAGAGTATAGACGAATCACTTTGCGTTGTAAAGTGTAAATTGCCGCGGTGTTGTATCAGCACTGGATTGCCCGCACACTAGAAACGTGCACGGTGAGGCCGTAACGATTCCGCTCGCAATGCTGGTCGTCTTTGGCTCCGCGAAGGTGCTGGCCGAGCTCTTCGAACGTCTCGGGCAGCCGCCCATTGTCGGCGAGATCATCGCCGGCGTGATTATCGGTCCCGGCGCGCTGGGGTGGATCACGCCCAACCAGGTGCTCTCGGCGCTGGCCGACCTCGGCGTCATGTTCCTGCTCTTTCGCGTGGGCCTGGAAGTGAAGCCGTCGGAGCTTTTGCGCGTGGGTCCCATCGCGTCGTTGGCGGCCATCTGCGGGGTCGCGGCGCCGTTCTTCATGGGTTGGGCCATTATGGCGGCGTGGGGCGCGACGCATATCGAGGCGATTTTCGTGGGCGCCGCGATGGTCGCGACGTCGGTCGGTATCACCGCGCAGGTGCTGCGCGCCAAGGGTCTTCTGAACGACCGCTCCAGTCAGATCATCCTGGCCGCGGCCGTGATCGACGATGTCCTAGGCCTCATCGTCCTAGCGGTTGTGAGCGGCCTCGGGCGCAACCGCGTCAACATCCTCGAAATTGTAATAACGGCCGGCATGGCCATCGCATTCACACTCGTCGTCGCCGTGTGGGGCACCAAAACGGTCGCGAGTCTGGTACCTCGGCTGGAGCGCCGCCTCGCCGTCGGGGAAGTGGAGTTCAACCTGGCGTTGGTGCTGCTGTTCAGCCTCTCGCTGCTGGCCATCTATGCCGGCGTCGCGGCCATTACCGGAGCGTTTCTGGCCGGCATGGCTCTCTCGGACACGGTTGAGGATCGCGTTCGCGACCTGACGCACGGCGTGACCGAGCTGTTGGTGCCGTTTTTCCTGGCGGGCATCGGCCTGCAGCTCGATTTGCGGGTCTTCGCCGAGCCGCCGGTGTTGCTGCTGTGCTTCGTAATATTGGCGGCGGCGGTGGTATCGAAGTTGATCGGTTGCGGTCTGGCCGTCGCGCCGCTCGGATGGGCGGCGATGCTGCGCGTGGGCACGGGGATGGTTCCGCGCGGCGAAGTGGGAATGGTCGTGGCGCAGCTCGGGCTCAGCATGGGCGTCATTCCCAAGCCCGTTTACGCCGTCGTGGTGTTCATGGCCATCGCGACCACGTTGATCGCCCCGCCGCTCATCGGCATGGCCTTCCGGGGAGCGAAGCGCGAGATTCCCATCGAAGATTTCCAGTTAGGGTGACGCGGCCGTTCGCGGCTGCGCCGATTGCAGGCGGGTCGCGTGTGGCCTGTTGCGACCCGGTACTCTGGTATTACGTTTGACGCCTGCGCGCGTCCCACGTACTGGAGGATTTGAATCCGAACCATGCTCAGGGTGTTAGGGGTTGCGCTGGCGGCGGCCGCGGTTCTGTGCGCGCAGACGGCATCGGCGCCGGAGACGGTGAGCGTGAGCCGCTCGACGCTCGACAACGGACTGCGGGTGGTGATTGTGCGCGACCCGCTGGCTCCGGTGGTCACCATCGAGGAGAATTTCCTGGTGGGTGGAAATGAAACGCCGGCGGGATTCCCGGGCATGGCGCACGCGCAGGAGCACATGGCGTTTCGCGGTTGCCAAGGGGTCACGGCCGACCAGATCGCCGCGATTTTCGCGCAGCTTGGCGGCGAGGGCAATGCCGATACGCAGCAGAACATCACGCAGTATTTTACGACCGTTCCGGCGAAGGATCTCGATATCGCCTTGCGCGTGGACGCCGCGTGCATGGGGGGCATCGAGGATTCGCAGGAGCAATGGGGGCAGGAGCGCGGCGCGATCGAGCAGGAGGTGGCGCGCGATCTTTCGAATCCAACGTATAAGTTCATCACGCGCCTGAACGAAGACATGTTCGCCGGCACGGTCTACTCGCACGACGCCCTGGGTACCAAGGCATCGTTCGACGCCACCACCGGCGCGATGCTCCACAAATTTTACAGCGACTGGTATGCGCCGAACAACGCCATCCTCGTGATCGCCGGAAACGTCGATCCGGCGGCCACGCTGGCGCAGGTGAAGCAGTATTACGGCGCGATTCCAAGGCGCGCGATTCCGGAGCGCCCCACGATCGCGCTGCGGCCCGTGAAGGCCGAATCGTTCACGCTCGAGAGCAACCTGCCCTATGTGCTCGCTTTTATCGCCTACCGAATGCCCGGAACGGACAGCCCGGATTACGCCGCCGCGCGCATCCTGAGCGACGTGATGGCGAGTCAGCGCGGGGATCTTTACGAGCTGGTGGCGTCGGGGCAAAGCTCTGGCGGCGCAATTCGGTTTGGCGGAGACGTTATCCAAAGGCCAGCGTGGCATACAGTCTGGCGGCTCTTCCGGCGGCGGCGGATTCGGCGCGGATTATCGCCGCAATGAAAACGATCGTCTCCAATTACGTTCTCAAAGGGCTTCCGCCGGACCTGGTGGATGCCGCCAAGCGCAGCGAAATAGCATCCGCCGAATTCGAGCGCAATTCGATTCCCGGACTGGCAGCGAGCTGGTCGCAGGCGCTGGCCGCCGAAGGCCGCAATTCGCCGGATGAAGACGTCGCCGCGTTGCGCCGCGTCACGCTCGAAGACGTCAACCGCGTCGCCAAGGCATATCTGGTGGACCGCAACGCCATCGTGGCGACGCTGAAGCCGCGCCCTTCGGGAGCGCCCGTCGCGGGAAAAGGGTTCGGCGGCTCGGAAAACCTGACCGCGACGCCCAGCAAGCCGGTGGAACTTCCGGTTTGGGCGGAAGCGGCCGTGAAGTCGCTCTCGATCCCGCAGCCCAACCTGCACCCCGTCGATATGATTCTTCCGAATGGCCTGCGCCTGATCGTCCAGACGGAGAAAATCAGCGCGACGGTGACATTGGTCGGGAACATCCGGCACCAGGAAGACATCCAGACGCCGCCCGGTAAGGACGGCGTGGCCGACATTCTCGACGGGCTGTTCACCTACGGGACGAAAACATCTGGATCGGATCGCGTTTCAGAAGGCACTGGACGACATCGCGGCGGGCGAATCCGCGGGCGTCAACTTCACGTTGAAGGTGCTGAAGCAGTACTTCGGACGCGGCGTTGCAGCTGCTGGCCGATAACGAGTTGAATCCGGCGCTGCCCGAGGATGCGTTCAAGATCGTGAAACAGGAGACCAGCGAATTCGTCGACGGGCAATCTTACGAGCCCCGGATACCTGACCGAGCGGGCCTTGGACTCCGCGCTGTTGCCCAAAGGCGATCCGGTGCTGCGCGAGACCACGCCCGAAACCATCGGCAACGTTTCGCTCGCGGACGTGAGCGAGTATTACGCCAAGACCTTTCGGCCCGATCTGACGACCATCGTCGTGATCGGCGACATCGACGCCGGCGGAAGCGAAAGCCGCCATCGAGAAATGCTTCGGCGGTTGGAAAGCGACGGGGCCGAAGCCGGACGTGACGCTGCCGGCGGTTCCGCCGAACAAGGCGAGCGCCGTGAACGTTGCGGATCCGAAGGAGATCCAGGACTCGGTCGAGCTGGCCGAAGAGATGCCCATGAACCGCTTCGACCCGGATTATTATGCCTTGCAGCTCGGTAATCACGTTCTGGGCGGAGGCTTTTATGCGACGCGGCTGTATCACGACCTGCGGCAGGTGGCCGGGATATGTTTATACGGTTGAAGATTCGTTGAGCGCCAACAAGACGCGCGCGATCTACAGCGTTGATTTACGGCTGCGACCCGGAGAACGTGTCGAAGGCGCGCGTACTGGTGGAGCGCGACTTGGATGCGATGCAGCGGGAGAACGTCACGGCGGCGGAATTGCAGCAGGCGAAGGCGCTGCTGCTGCGCCAGATCCCGCTGGCGGAATCGAGCGAGGACGCGGTCGCGGCGGGACTGCTGGCGCGCGCGCAAATGGGTTTGCCGCTCGACGAGCCGATTCGCGCGGCGAGCCGATACTTCACAATGACGGCGGACGAAGTCCGGGCGGCGTTCGCAAAATGGATCCGTCCGCGGGATCTCGTCCAGGTGGTTCGCGGTCCGGCGCCCGCAGTAACCGTTACAAGACGTGGCCGAGGCGTTACGCTCGTCCATGAATTGAAATGTCACGAGCAAAGAACTTCGCCGCCGCTGCGGTCGCGGTCTCGTTGCTGTTGTCCGCATCCGCGTGTAAGCAATACTCCAATAATCGCGAGCCCTCGGGACCTCCGCCTCCCATGCCCACGGCCGCGCCGCTGTCCTACGCGGCCATGGTCTCGCGCGTGGCGCCGGCGGTGGTGACCATCCGCGCCTCGCGGCGGGTGCGCGCGCCGGAGCAGTTTCCCTTCTTCGGCGATCCGTTTTTCGAACGGTTTTTCGGAGGAGGCCGTCTGCCGGGACCGCAAGGCGGGATGCAGGTGCAGCAGGCGCTCGGCTCCGGCGTGATCGTGCGCGAGGACGGACACATCCTGACCAATCACCACGTAATCGACGGCGCGGAAGAAATCAAGGTCGACCTGTACGACCGCCGCACCCTGGCGGCCAAGCTGGTGGGCTCCGATCCGCCAAGCGATTTGGCGGTGCTGAAGATCGACGCATCGAATTTGCCGCTGCTTCATCTTGGAAATTCCGACAACGTGCGCGTCGGCGATATCGTGTTGGCGGTGGGCAATCCGCTCGGAATCGGGGAGACCGTCACGTCGGGAATTATCAGCGCAAAGGGGCGCAACACGGGAATCAGCAACGGATCGTTCGAGGATTTTCTGCAAACGGACGCGCCCATTAATAAAGGCAATTCCGGCGGCGCGCTGGTGAACACGAACGGCGAGCTGGTGGGCATCAACTCGCAGATTATTTCGACCACGGGAGCGAGTATTGGGCTGGGGTTTGCGATTCCATCGAATATGGCGAGAACCGTGATGGACCAGCTTATCGGGAAAGGAAAGGTGAGCCGCGGACAGCTTGGCGTCGGCATACAGCCCATCACTTCCGATCTGGCGGCGAGCATCGGTCTGAAGCAGACGCAAGGCGTACTGGTGAATTCCGTCGTGCCGGGCGGACCCGCGGACAAGGCGGGCATCAAGGCCGGGGACGCGATCACGGAGCTGAACGGCAAGGCCATTCAAGATCCGAACACGTTCCGCAATACCATCGCTTCCAGCTCTCCCGGCACGAAGGCGACTCTGACGATCGTTCGCAACGGGCAGCAGCAGCAAATCCAGGTGACGTTGGGCGAACTCCCGCCCCAAGGTAACGGCAACCCGGGCGGAGGCGGTCAAGGCGGGAACACCGGTGGACAACTTGGGGTAACGGTGCAGCCGATGACCCCCGATGTTGCCGGGCAGTTAGGATTGCCCGCGGGCACGCAGGGATTGGTGGTTACCGCCGTTGATCCCATGGGTCCGGCCGCCGATGCCGGAATTCAGCCGGGCGACGTGATCCAGCAGATCAACCATCAGGCAGTACGGTCTCTCGGGGATGTGCAGTCCGCATTGCAGAAATCGGCGGGACGCCCGGCGCTGGTGTTGATTAATCGCGGAGGCCAGACGATTTACGTGCCGGTGCGGCCAAGATAGAGCGGCGGGATCGCACGCGCACGGACGCGCGATGCTCCCGATAAGCATTGATAGCGGGATAATGAGGGCCAGGAAGACAATGCGAACCGTCTTTATTCTGGTCACTCTCACCATGGCCGCCCTGGCGCGGGATTCTTCCGCGGTGGCGGGCGCTCAAGCCGCATGTGGTCCTACGGACGTTAGCTTCGATGTGCAGGAAGACAGGTCAGATCACTCCCGCGTACGGCCTGAAGCGGGCAAGGCGTTGGTTTATGTAATACAAGATGATGGAGTGGGAGGGTGTACGACGCAGTTTTGGGGTTGCCCCATGACGAAGGTCGCTCTCGACGGCGCCTGGGTTGGGGCCAACCACCACAATTCGTATTTCCCATTCGCGGCGGAGCCCGGGGAGCGTCATCTCTGCGTCATCCTGCAATGGCGTTTCGCGATCGACTCGCGGTTGGTGGGTCTCGGCCACTTCACCGCTGAGGCGGGTAAAGTTTACTATTTCCGCACACGGATCTTCGGCGGAAACTCCCAAGCATTCCTCGATCTCGAACCGATCGACAGCGATCAGGGGAGATTTTTTGTCGCCGCGTATCCTCTGAGCGTTTCGCATCACAAGAAATGAGCATTGCCTTCCCGGGGGCGCCAGCCGACTGGTGTTGATCGATCGCGGAGGTGACGGGCGCCTTGCCGCCGTGCGAACGCTGCGTGGCTGGGGCGCCCGGCGCCGTGCGAACGGCCGATTTCACGGGTCCACCGCGATCAAGCTCGAACGATTTCCGCTCGAACTCCTAAAGCGCGTCTCGTTTATTTTTGAGACGCCGCGCCCGTGGTTCCGGCTCCACTCTGCGATGTAGCGGTGGTGGTCTTGCCGGCGCCCGATGTCACGCTGCCGGACGTCCGCGCGCCGCTGCTCTCAATCTGGATCTGGCGCCGGTTCGATTTGGGCTGCTCGATGGGCACGGTCACTTCCAAGACGCCGTTATGGAAGTCCGCCTTGGCGTTCTCGGTTTTTGCGCCCTCCGGCAGCGCTATCGTGCGATAGAAACTGCCGTAACTGCGCTCCGAGTGATGCCAGCCCTCGCGCTCCTCCTGGTGCTCACGCTTGCGCTCCCCCTGGATCACCAGCATGTCGTTTTCGATCTCGATTTTAACGTCGTTGGGATCGATGCCGGGCAGGTCGGCGCAAACGACCAGGTTATTGTCCTTCTCACGAACCTCCAGCGCCGGCGCCCATACGCCCAATCCACGCCGGGCGCTTTGACCCGCGGGTGCGCTGGCCGCCGGTCCGGAATACGATCGGTCCATCAAATCCGTCATCTCACGAAGAAGCGCAAAAGGACTCAGGCTGAACAGATCGCCGCTGAGATTCGGGAAGTAAGCTCCCTGTCGGGCGATCGACCTGCTTTGCTGCCCTTGTTGTCCCGGTTGGCCTTGCTGCCCTTGTTGTTGCGTTTGGGAACCGCCGCGCTGCGCCGGCTGGTTGGTTGCCATAAACATTACCTCCTTAAATCATGAATTCAATCTGTAGACGCGATCCCGGCGGCAACTGTAACGATAATGAAATCACGATGCCGCGGCAAACGTTGATCGATTTTTTCAATGACTTTGCATCGCTTCACGATCCATTTCTCGTCTACGATGACGGCTTCCGCGTACAACGTTACCGTTACGCCGAAACGGCCTCCCAGGCCCGCGCCTTTTCGGCGTACCTGAAGGCAAGCGGCATCGGCCCCGGCGAAAAAATTATCATCTATGCGGAAAACCGCCCCGAATGGCTGTTCGCGCTGTGGGGAGCAATCCTTGCCGGCGTTGTCGTGGTGCCGATCGACTACCGCTCGGCGGCCGATTTCGTGGAACGGGTTAAAAAGATCGTTAACGCCCGGCTGGTCTACACCGGCGAACCGTTCCGAGGCGATCCAAACAATGTACAAGTTTTCCCGGCGACGTCCGCCACCACGGCCGAGATCATCTTCACTTCCGGCGCGACGGCCGAGCCTAAAGGCGTGATCATCACGCACGGCAACATTCTCGCCAACATCGTCCCGGTCGAGCGCGAGATGCTGAAATACCGCAAGTAGCCAAGCCGTTCGCGCCCATCCGATTTCTGAACCTGCTGCCGCTGAGCCACATGTTCGGACAGGCCATGGCAACGTACATTCCGCCGATGCTGCCGGGCGTAGTCGTGTTCATGCGCGGTTTTAATCCCACCGAGATCGTTCGGCAGATCCGGTCGCGCCGCATCTCGGTGCTGGTCTCCGTTCCGAAGATCCTCGAGATGCTCCGCGAATACATCGTGCGCCGCTTTCCCGAACTGGAGCGCCTGCCGGAAACGAAATCGCGCTGGCCGATCCTGCTGGTGGCGATACCGCAAAGTTCATCGTCTGTTCGGGTGGAAGTTTTGGAGCTTCATTGTCGGGCGCAGCGCCGCTTGCGCGGAGCTGGAGGAGTTCTGGTCGAAGCTCGGCTTCCTCGTGATCCAGGGTTATGGGCTGACCGAAACCGCTCCCATCGTAACGCTCAATCATCCGTTTCACGCGCGCAAGGGCAGCGTCGGAAAGCCGATCGCGGGCGTCGAAGTGAAAATCGCGGACGATGGCGAGATCCTGGTTCGCGGGGCGAACGTCACCTCCGGCTACTCCAGCGCTCCCGAGGAAACCGCGCGCGCTTTGCAGACGGCTGGTTCCACACCGGCGATATCGGCAAGCTGGACGAGGAAGCCGACTCACGATTCTCGGCCGCAAGAAAGAAATGATCGTCACGCCGGAAGGCCTCAACGTTTTTCCCGAAGACGTGGAGCGCGTGCTCAACCGCATGCCCGGCGTCAAAGAATCGGCGGTGATCGGAAGCGACCGCGTCCACGCCGTTCTGATCCTCGATCCCGGAGTGAACAAGGACGAGATCGTCCGCCGCGCCAACCAAGAGCTGGCCGATTATCAGAAGATTCGCACGGCATCGGTCTGGCCTTATGATCAGTTTCCCGCGCACCGAAGGCACCGGCAAGTTGAAACGCCACGAGATCGCGAAAGGCTCGCCGCCGCCGAAGCATGAGGCGAAGCTCGATATGAGCGTGCCTCTCGATCAGCTCACATCGTTAGAGCGCGTCGAGCGCATGGTCGCTCTGAACATCGATGAATCGGAGATGACGGGCGCCCCCGGCGCGCCCAGCGCGGCAATATCCGCGCCGCGGCCGAGGTCGATTTTCCGGAGTGGAACCGAAGCTGGTGGGCGCGCGCCATCCGCCGCGTTGCACTGCCGTTCTGGCTGCTGCCGTTGACGCGTATTTTCGCCTGGCTCCATCGCAAAGGACTCGAAAACTTGGAGGGCGTGAATCCACCCGTGATCCTCGCCCCTAATCATCAGAGCTTTCTCGACGTGCCAACGATCATCGCCGCGCTTCCCGCGCGTTTTCGTTATCGCGCCGCTCCAGCCATGCGCAAGGAATTTTTCGACGCCCATTTTCACCCCCGGCGGCACACTATTCGCGAGCGCTTCACCAACGGACTGAATTACTATCTCTCGACGCTGTTCTTCGATGCCTTTCCCATCCCGCAACACGAAGCCGGCGCGCTCGAAACGCTGCGCTACATGGGCGATATGGCGAGTCAAGGCTGGTGCGTGCTGATTTTTCCCGAAGGCGAGATGACCGATGCCGGCGAAATTTCGCCATTTCAACCCGGCGTCGGCATGATCGCATCGAAACTCAATATGCCCGTTATCCCCATCCGCATTCGCGGCCTTGAGAAAGTGCTTCATAAGTCGTGGAAGCTCGCCAAACCCGGCGGTGTCGAAGTTGCGTTCGGCAAACCCCTGCATCTTACCGGCGCGGATTACGCCGCCAATGCGAAGAAAGTCGAGGAGGCTGTCCGCGCGCTATGATGCCGCTGTAGAATCAAGGTATAGCCATGCAAGTAATCCGCGGAGCGCCCGTCTACGATGTCGTGATCATCGGTTCCGGCGCGGGCGGCGGCACGGCGACAAAAGTTCTCGCCGATCTCGGCGTCAACGTCGCGCTGATCGAAGCCGGGCCCATGCTCAATCCCGCGAAGGATTTCAAAGAGCACATGTGGCCGTACCAGGTGCCTCATCGCGGCGTGGGCGAAGATGGCGAAGGCATATTTCGGACGCAGCCCGTGGCCGTTCGGCTACTTCACCGCATCGTTCGGCGGATGGAAGCTCGAAGGCGAGCCTTACACGGTCGCGCCCGGGTCGAAATTCGAATGGTTCCGCTCGCGCGTGGTCGGCGGCCGCACGAATCATTACGGCCGTTTCTCGTTCCGCTTCTCCGATTACGATTTTCACCCCTACACGCGCGACGGCCTCGGCACGGACTGGCCCATCACTTACGACGATGTTGCGCCGTACTACGAAAAGGCCGAGCGCTTCATCGGCGTCACCGGGACCATCGACCACATCCGCAGCACTCCCGACGGCATCTTCCAGCCGCCGCCTCCGCCTCGCGTGCACGAGAGTTCTGGTGCAGCGCGCCTGCGGCAAGCTGAACATTCCGTGCGTGGCGAATCGCATGGCGGTCATCACGACTCCGCTCAACGGCCGTCCGCCGTGCCACTATTGCGGCCAATGCGGACGCGGCTGCGTCACGGCTTCGAACTATTCCTCGAGCCAGGTGCAGGTTTTTCCGGCCATGAAGACCGGCCGCGTGAAGCTGTTCACGAATGCGATGGCGCGCGAGCTGATCATGGATTCGAACGGCAAGGTCGACGGCCGTATCGTACATCGACAAAGACACGCGCACGGAGCAGCAGATCCGCTGCCGCAGCGTGGTGGTCGCCGGCGGCGCCTGCGAATCGGCGCGGCTGCTGCTCAACTCCAAATCCTCGCGCTTCCCCAACGGCGTCGCGAACGGTTCCGGCGTGGTGGGCCGCTATCTCACCGATACGGTCGGCTACGGCCTCAGCGCGCAGATTCCGGCGCTGATCGGCATCGCCGCAATACAACTCCGACGGCATGGGCGGCATGCATGTGTTCGTGCCGTGGTGGCTGTGGGACAAAAAGGACAAGGAGTTTCCGCGCGGCTATCACATCGAGATCGGCGGCGGATTCGGCATGCCGCAATGTCGGCGCGTTCCACGGCGTTTGCCACGCGAAACGAAGGCTATGGCGAGAGCCTCAAGAAGGCGATTCGCGAAGATTACGGCACGTACGTCCACCTCGCCGGCCGCGGCGAGATGATTCCCAACAAAGATACTTTCTGCGAGATCGATCCCGACCGTGGTGGACCGCTACGGCATCCCCGTGCTGCGCTTCCATTTCAAATGGAGCGACAACGAACTGAAGCAGGCGCAGCACCAGCACGATACGTTTAAGGCGATTCTGGAGACCATGGGGGGAAGGTGACGACGCCCTCGCCGGATTTCGCGCAACGGGGAAGGCATTTCGATCGGCGGCGAAATTATCCACGAATTGGGAACGGTTCGCATGGGCAGCGATCCGCGCAATCGGCGCTCAACGGCTATTCCCAGGCGCACGAGGTGAAGAACCTGTTCGTCGCCGATGCGGCGCCGTTCGTCAGCAACCCCGATAAGAATCCGACGCTGACCATTATCGCGCTGGCGTGGCGCATGGCGGAGTATCTGGCCGAACAATTGAGGCAAGGCAATGTCTAAGATCTCCCGCAGAGAACTGGTGCAAATCGCGATGGCCGTAACGGCCGCCGGGCGGGGCGACGGATGCCGCGTCCGCGCAGCACGTCCATCAGGCGGCCGAGGACGAGCGCGCGCCAATGCCGGCGTGTACAAACCGAAAGCGTTTACGGATCACGAATACGCGACGTTGATGAAGGTTGGCCGAGCTGATCGTGCCGGCGGACGATAACTCGCCCAGCGCGCTGGAGTGCGGCGCGGGCGAGTTTATCGATTTGCTATGCAGCCACAACGCGGAGCTCTCCTCCATCTACACCGGCGGACTGGCCTGGCTTGACCGCGAGATGCTGACCCGTTATAACGCGACGTTTTTGAATGCGGCGCCCGCTCAGAGGACGGCGATGCTCGATCTGATCGCGTATCGCAAGAACGGCGAGCAGACGCCGGAGCTGCTGCCCGGAATCGGCTTCTTCACGTGGGCCCGCTTGATGGTGGTCGACGCGTTCTATTCAAGTAAGGCGGGAGTCAAGGATCTGGGATATACCGGCAACACGGCGCTGGCGAAGTTTGAGGTGCCGCCGGAAGTGCTCGACTACGTCATCAAGCACAGCCCGGCTTAAACGCGGCCTGCTTTCATCTCGGCGGCCATGTAATCGGTCGCGCGCCACGCCAGCGCCAGGATCGTCAGCGTCGGATTCTTCTCCGTTGCCGTGGTAAATGCGGAGCCATCGACACGAACACGTTCTTGACTTCGTGCATCTGGCAGAAGCGGTTCAGCGCGGAGCGTTTGGAATCGGCGCCCATGCGGCACGTTCCATGCTCGTGGATCGCTCTGCCGTTCACATCAAGCCGGCCGCTCTCGAACGGCAGGATCTCGGCCTTGGCGGCCCGCGGAGCACCGCTGCGGCCGTATCGTACATCTCGTCCGCCATTTTCCGTTCGTTCTCGCCGGTCTCGGTATTCGATGCGGGCGATGGGGACGCCGAACCGGTCGATAGGCGAGTTCTCAACCGTCACGCGGTTCGTCCGCCTGCGGCAGCACTTCACCGTAAGGATGCATCGCGACCAGCGCCGGATAGCGATCCTTCACGCTCTCTTGAATGCGGCGCCGAAACCCGGCAGCGTTTCGCCAATGCGGCATCATCCTGCGCGCCGCAGCCCCAGAATTGCATCCCAAATCCGCGCAGGTAATCTTCGCTCCGGCCGCCCGGTATAGCGCGGCATATAGATATGCCCGCCGCTGATGCCGTCGTCGTTGTAAACGCGGCCGCCCAGGAGTTCCGGCACGAAACCGGACATGTGAAACCGGATCTGCTCGGCCAGATAGCGTCCGATCGTGTCGCTGCCGTTGCCGATTCCGTTAGGATAGAATCGTCGACTTCGAATTGAGCAGAATGCGCGTGGAATCGATGCAGGAGGCCGCCAACGACCACTCGCCGCGCGCGGACCACGCGCTCGCGCCCGGTCAGCCTGTCGAAGTATTGGACGCCGTTAGCCTGCCCATCGCCGCCCACCAGAACCGCGCGACGACGGCGTTATCGATGACCTGCAGCCTGCCCGGTTTTCAAGGCCGGCTCAATGAGGTAGTCGGAAGCGTTGAAAAATGCGGAAATGTCGCAGCCTCTTCCGCACGACGCCGCAGTAGTGGCAGGCGTTATGGCCGCGTCGAATTCGCGCGTAACACGGCGCGGCGGCCCGCGCACGAATGTGATGCCGATGCCCGCCCCGGCCTTCTGCATGATGCTTCTCGCCGCAGCGCGGGAGCGGGCGGAGGCAGATGATACTTGCTCCCCGGCAGCGAATCGTAATCGTCGTCGCCGCCGTTCACGCCGATGAGTTGGTCGACGCGGTCGTAATAGGGCGCGATGTCCTGGTAACGGATCGGCCACGGAATCTCCCAGCCGTCGCGTTCGCGGGCTCGGTGAGATTCAGATCGGAGTAGCGCAGAGCCACGCGTCCCCAGACATTGGTTTTCCCGCCGCGCCCCCACACGCGCGATCAGTTCGAAATAGTGGCCTTCGTTCCGGCGTATAGGGCGGTTCGTTGCCGTCCACGTAAAACTGCGGCGGCAGTCTGGCCGCTAGCGATGCGCGCCCGCGACTTCCCACGGCTTCACGTGCGTCCAGATATTTCGAGCGGTCGAACTTTTCGCCGGCATCGAGCACCAGCACGTTGACGCCTTGGCGCGTCAGATTCCAAGCCGCCATGCCGCCCGCGGCGCCGCTGCCGATCACGACGACATCGTGCGCCTCCGGCGTGCTCTTAATCTGCATGGCCGCCGCCCGCTTGATGCTCGGGATGCGTGCAGCCGATGAACTCGTGAACGTAGGTGTTGCCGTGCCAAGCCAACTCCGTCACCAATCCTTCCTTGCTCGAATAATATCCGTCGATCGTGAGATTCCTGATGGCGATGAAGAAGGGGTCGGAAGATTCACTCATCTTCGTCAATGATGCCGTCAAGTCGTCGCTGCCAAGCCTCGCCAAGCCGCCGCGCAGAACCGCGCCGAGTATCGGATCCGCCGTCGCTTTGGCATCGACGTAGAATTGCACGCCCGCGTCGGCCGCCCCCGGGGTCCCGGTGCGTGGAATGATTGCGTCAACGACGCGCGTCAACAGCGCCAGCTCGGCGGCGTTGAAAAAGACCGTCTGCCGGTCCTGCGCGGCCAAGACCGGCATCGCGGCGATGGCGCAAAGAGCTTCCCGTCTGTTCATGCATTACTCCCGGTTCGCGATTTCGACGCGGAACAGCGGCTTCGAGCGTTCGCGCGGCTCCATCGCGTAAGTCTGCTCCGTCTTCGCGGGATCGTAATCGCGCCAGATCCAGGCCAGCTCGTCGGGAGCCTCCATTTGACCATCGACGCGCCCGTGCTTGCCCGGACCGAAGCTCAGATGAAAGTCGTAGCCCATCATCTTGAGCGAGTTCGCCATCTCTAGATTCTGCAGCGGCCAACTCCCGAACTGATTCTCGAGATCGTCCGCGCCGTCCTGCAGCCAAACCCGGATGTTCCGCTTCGGTTCCTTGCGGATCTTGAACGGATACACGTTCCCGCCCTCAATTTGCCCGGGATGCCACTGCAGGCTCGTAAAGCTCCCCACGCGCGAAACCACGCGGCTGAACATCTCCGGATGAAACCAGGCGGCATTGAAGGCGCAGATCCCGCCCGACGACTCGCCGATGATCGCACGGCTGTACGCGTCCGGCCGGATGTTGTACTCTTTCGCGACGTCCGCCAGGATTTCATCGCGCAGGAATCGAGCGTAGGTGTCGTCCACGGTGTCGTACTCGATACTGCGCATCTTTTTGTCGCCGATCGCGCCGGGCGAAATGAACACGTGAACGATCACCGGAATGCGCTTCTGGGCTGTAAGATTATCGATGACGTTCAGCGTGTGCGAAGCCCCGTTGCGGTCCACGTTCACCTCGCCGTCCTGCCATACCATCAGCGCCGCCGGAACTTTCGGGTCGTATCCGGCCGGTGTGTAGACCCAGTAATCGCTTTTCATGCCATCGTAAATCTTGCTCGTATGCACGCGCTTTTCGGTCAGTCTGCCTTTCGGCGCGCCGGTCTGTTCCAGCGTGTCCGGTCCCCAGAAATTTGCGCCCACCGGCACTCCCACGCCCGCGATTTTCGATCGCGACGCGATACATCGGTTGGGCCTTCTCCGCCGGTTCCTGCTCATACGTCTGCTGCGTTTTAGCGCCATCGTAATCGCGCCACAGCCAAGCCATCGCGTCCGGCTCCTGCGCGTTCCACTGCGCTCCGTTATGCGTGCCGGTCCCGAACGTCAGGCGGAAGTCGTAGCCCACCATCTTGAGCGAGTTCGCCATTTGCAGGGTCTGCAACGGCCAGCTTCCGTGAATATTCTCGAGATCGTTCGCGCCGTCCTGCAGCCAGACCCGGATGTTGCGTTTCTCCTCTTTGCGGATCTTGAATGGATAAACGTTGCCGCCCTCGATCTCGCCCGGATGCCACTGTATGCTCGTAAAGCTCCCGACGCGCGAAGCCACGCGGCTGAACAGCTCGGGATGGAACCACGCCGCGTTAAACGCGCAAATCCCCCCGGAAGAGCTGCCCGTAATTCCCCGGCTATAGGAATCGTCGCGGATGTTGTACTGCTTCCGCACGTCCGCCAGAATCTCATCGCGCAGAAACTTCGCGTACCTGTCGTCGACCGTGTCGTATTCGATGCTGCGCATGGCCTTGCTCCCAACCATCCCCGGCTGCACGAACACGGCGATCATGACCGGAATCCGCTTCTTGTAAATGAGATTGTCGAGCACGTTCAGCGTCTTCGATCCACCTTCGCGATGGATGTGCCCCTGCCCGTCCTGGTAGACCATCAGCGCGGCCGGCGTCGCCGGATCGTATTCCGCCGGAACGTAGACCCAGTAGTTGGAGTCCATGTCCGGATAGATCTTGCTGTGATGAACGATCTTGTCCGACAGCTTGCCCTGCGGCACGCCGGGCTGCTCATAACAGTCGGGCAGGTAGGCGGCCATGTCGGTTTTCCCACCCACGCTGATCCCGCCGATCGTGTAATGAAAGCTATGCGAAGTCCCGGGGCGAAGCTGGCCCGTCTGGAACCAGACTACTGGCCCCTCGCCATCCAGCTTGCGCATCGGCTCCGTCCATTGCGCCCCATCGACGAACAGCGCAGGCTGCGCGGTGGATTCAACGACCCACAGAAAATCCGGGCCATATTCAATGACAGCCGTCCCCTTCGCGAGGTCCGCGCTTGGGATCGAGTCTGCAATTGCCGACCGCAAGGGACCCGTATCGGGCGCTCGCGCGATCTCGATCAGGCGCTGTGGCGGGAGCTTATCGGCGGCCCACAAAGAGCTCGCAAACAAAACAACGGACGTGAGGCGGAACACTTTAAAACGATTCTACAATAGAGTTGCCGATGCCTTTACTCGACCGCATCCAATCCGACATGGTCGCCGCCATGAAGTCGAAGGAGGAGGCGCGGCTCGGCGCCCTACGCATGATGAAGGCGGCGCTCAAAAAGCATGAGGTCGATGCGATGAAGCCTCTGGATGAGGCTACCGAACTCCAGATTCTGAAGACTCTGGTCAAACAGCGCCGCGACTCGATCGAAATGTTCCAGAAAGGTAACCGGCGCGACCTGGCCGATAAAGAGGAAGCCGAGTTGAAATTGATCGAGACGTATATGCCGGCCGCGCCGACCGACGAGGAGATCGACGCTGCCGTCACGTCGGCCCTCTCCGAAACCGGAGTTACGTCCGCCAAGCAAATGGGCGTCGTCGTGAAAGCCGCGCAGGCCAAGCTGGCCGGCAAGCGGGTGGACGGGAAAGCCCTGAGCGACAAAGTCCGATCGAAACTGTCGTAGCGCGGCGTTGAGGTCATCGCGCGCCTGCGGAAAAAGGTACCAGTAGTACGCGTTTTTAACCTTGACGGCAAGATGTGGCGACCGTAAACTGATATGGCCATGGACTTGAAGCGTTTTCTATTGTTGCTGGCCCCCTCTGTTGCGGTACTGCTGCCTTCGGCTGCATTCGCGAGTTCTCTAAGCGTCACCAACCCTGATTTCGCGACGCCCGCGATTGCTTGTAGCGCGCTTGGCTATGCTTACCAGGGGTCGGCAGGTTGCAACAACACTGTTGCCGGCAGCGGCCTTCCCTTTCCGCATCAAGATTTCAATGGCGCGGCCGGCTTCGGCTGGACGTTAGGCCCGAACGCAGGCGACGGTCTGACCGGTTCGAACAATCCAAACGGGAATTTCCAAACGCCGTCCTTCAGCGGACTGCCCTTTACACAGGCAGTTTTTCTGCAGAACGCCGGCTCCACGATCTCGCAGGTCGTCCCCGGCTTCAGCGCCGCAACAAACTACGTTCTCAGCTTCTATCTCGGCTCGCGTTTTGCCAATGGCAATGATGGCAACCAGACGGTTGAGGCTCTACTGAACGGCAACGTGATCGGCACGTGGGCTTTGACCAGCTTTACCCCGTTCACGCTCGAAAGCGTTGCGTTACCGGGTGGCGCGAGTGGCAGCGAAACGTTAGAGTTTGAAGGTCTCGCCCAAGGTGATCACACCGCGTTTCTCTCCGATGTCTCCATCTCCAGCGTGCCTGAACCATCGAGTCTGGGATTGGCAATTTCTGGGCTGGCGTTGCTCGCGGGTTTTCTGCGCCGCGCGCGCACTTCAAGTAGGACTTAGATTGTAATTCGCTGAACAGCGAGCGAGCTTTGGCGGTTTGCGCCGCGCCAAAACTTGATATCGTAGGTCGTTATGGACCTCAACCTCACCGCCCGGGAGCGGCAGTTCCACGACGAACTGCGCGCCTGGCTGGCCGCGAACGTTCCCTCCGATTGGGAGCGGCATCGGCTGGAAGATTCCATGGCTGGAGCGGTTTGCTTTTCTCCGGGAATGGCAAAAAAGGTCTATGACGGAGGGTGGTCCGGCGTCGCATGGCCGAAAGGAATACGGCGGGCGCGGCGCCACGCTGATCGAGCAGCTCATGGAAAAGCCCTCAGCGACAAAAGTCCGATCGAAGCTGTCATAGCTCCCCTCGAGCCGGGATCGAACGCTGTGGATCTAAGGACTTCAGGCTATTGATCGCCATTTTCTTTGATCTGCGAATTCATCACGCTTTCGCCGGCATCGCTTTAAGCACTCGAAATTGAGAGCTCTTTTTGACGCCTCCGAGGCGCGAGTGGGGATTCATCGCTGTGCGGCGGCTTGCGGCATCTTCCGTTCCGGACCTTGGAGACGTGGACGGCATAGCCATCGTGGTTACGCTTGCGATTCTGCCGGCCGCGCTAACTGCAGCGCTGTATTCCAGCGCGTCGGGCCTCGAGAAAACATCCCCTGCGCGCCCTGAAATGCAATTAACAGACCCGCCGATGTGCGGGGCGAGAAGCCGGCGTGGAACCCGGAAGACGCGGGCGGTTCGAAACAGGGGCGGGCGGCGCGTGATACAACTGGCAATTATGGTTATGAGAACTTTTTTGTTTTGCGCGGCGGCGGCATGTTGCTTTGCGCAAAGCCAACCGCAGTACGATTTGGTGTTGCAGGGCGGCCACGTGATCGATCCGAAGAACAGGATCAGCGCGGTACGGGATGTCGCGATCCTGGACGGAAAAATCGCGGCGGTCGCGGAGCATATCGATCCGGCGCGGGCCTTTAAGCTGGTCAATGTGCGCGGGCTGTATGTGACGCCGGGGCTGGTCGACATTCATGTACACGTGTATGCGGGAACCGGCGAGCCGCGCTCCTATGCGGGCGACAACAGCGTGTATCCGGACGGGTTCACGTTTCGCGTCGGCGTGACGACCGTCGCCGACGCGGGCTGCTCGGGATATCTCAACTTCGAGGATTTCAAGCAGCGCATCATCGACCGTTCCAAGACTCGCGTGCTAGCGTTTTTGAATATTGTCGGCCACGGCATGCGCGGGCCGAAATACGAGAACAACCTTGCGGACATGGATCCGAAGCCGGCCGCGGAGATGGCGCTAAAACACAAGGGGCTGATTGTCGGCATCAAGACGGCGCACTACGCGGGGCCGGAGTGGACGCCGGTGGAGCACGCGGTAGAGGCGGGGACGATCGCGAACATTCCGATCATGGTGGATTTCGGCGAGAACCGGCCGGAGCGGCCCATGCCGGTGCTGGTGACCGAGAAGATGCGTCCGGGCGACATCTATACGCACTGCTATTCCGGGCTGCGCAACGAGCTGGACGCTTCCGGCCATATCAATCCGGCGATGTTTCAAGCGCGCAAGCGCGGCGTGATTTTCGACGTCGGCCACGGCGGCGGGAGTTTTGCCTGGCCGGTGGCGATGGAGGCCATGAAGGAGGGATTTCTGCCGGATTCGATCTCGACCGATCTGCACATCGGCTCCATGAACGCGGGCATGAAGGACATGCTCAACCTGATGAGCAAGTTTCTGGCGATGGGGCTTTCGGTGGACGACGTGATCCTGCGCTCGACGTGGAATCCGGCGCGCGAAATTCATCACGAGGAACTCGGGAATCTGTCGGCCGGAGTCTCCGGCGGATGTGAGCGTGCTGCGGCTGGAGCGGGGCGATTTTGGTTTCTTCGGACATGTACGGCGCGCGGCTGAAGGGAAATCAAAAGCTGATCTGCGAGCTGACGCTGCGCGACGGGAAAGTTGTTTACGATCTGAACGCGATCACGCGGCCGGACTGGACCACGCTCCCGAAGGGCTACCGGCAGACAGGGGACCGGCGGTGGGATGCGGTGAATCCGGCGCGAACGGGCAGGCGGGGCCCGCCTCCGGCAACGGCGCCGACGACCGCTCCGGCGACAAGCGGCAATCCGCCGCTGTAAACTCAGCGAGCGGTCATGCTGTGGCTGGTTGCGAGGCGACGTTCCGCTTCCAGCCAGTCCACTTCCGGCGATCCGAAGGGACAGCCGCGCGCTTGCCAAAGGTCGTAAGCAGCGCGGCAATATCCTGTTCCGCGATTTGTGGAGTGGGATGCGTTTCCCCGGCGTGCTCGTAGGAGTGGTTCACGTGCTCCAGAGCTTGCCGGGAACGCTCGTGACCGCTGGGATGGTCGTTCTTTTCGTGGGAAGTAACGGCGCTGGAGTGCGCATGGGTAGCGGCCTCATGCTGCTCGGCGGCTCTGGGGTGATTCTCATAGTGCGATCCGCGTTTATATCGTTCGGCCATATTTAATGGTATCTCTTCGGCGCGGCCGCGGTCGGCGCATCGCGCGATATTTTGAATCTGTTACCGTTTCGTTTTATGCGCAGACGTTCTTTCCTGATGTCGCCGCTGGCGCTTGCCGCGGGCCGCGCCGCAGCCCCGGCGGGCGGGAGGCCGAAGGTTGCGGCCATTCTGAATGTATATTTTCCAAATTCTCATGCCGATGTTTTCATGGGGCGGTTACTTAGCTGTTACCGCCTGAACGGTAAAACCCATGAGCCGCGCGTGGATGTCGCTTCCTTTTATGTAGATCAATTTCCGATTAACGACATGGCGAGGGAGCAGGCCGAGGAATATAAGATACCCATCTATTCCTCCGTGCCGGAGGCGCTGCGGCTGGGAGGCCGCCGCCTGGCGGTGGACGGTATCGCGGTGATTGGGGAGCATGGTAAATACCCTCGTACCCCACGAGGAAACTTCATGTATCCGCGGTGGAAATATTTCGAGCAAATCACGAGCGTTTTTCGAGAGGACGGACGAGTCGCGCCGCTATATAACGATAAGTACCTGGCTTATGAATGGTCGGATGCGCGCAAGATGTACGACGGCATTCGCGAGATGAAGATTCCGTTCATGGGCGGCTCCACGCTTCCGCTTACCTGGCGCCGCCCTCCGCTCGAATTCCCGCGCGGGGTGGAGCTGGAGGAAGTACTGGCCGTGAGCTGCGCCGACCTGGAGGAGCATGCCTATCATGGCATCGCGCTGATGCAAGCCATGGCGGAGATGCGCAAGGGCGGCGAGACGGGCGTGGAGTCGATTCGCTGCATCGAAAACGAAGAAGTGTGGAAGAGCGGGGAGCGCGGGGAATGGTCGCGGGAATTGTTGAAGGCGGCGCTCACGCGGCGAGTCAACCCCGTCAACGAGGATCCAAAGGCGCCCGCGCAGGCTATTCAGGTGCGCTATAAAGACGGCCTGAAGGGAACCATTTTAAACTTGAACGGGCTGACGCGGGACTACTTATTCGCGGCGCGCGTTAAGGGTCATGCGGAGCCTTACTCCTCGTGCTTTTATATCGAGCTGTACAACCACAATCATTGGAGTTTCATGGTCCGCAACTTTGAGCAGCTGGTGCTGCACCGGCAAGGAGCCGAATCCTATTGAGCGTATCCTGATGTCGACCGGAATCCTGCTGTTTGGCTTGGAATCGCGCCTGAAGGGACACCAGTGGCTGGAAACGCCTCAACTCGATATCCATTATTGAATTCATCTTCGACTGGAGGATGCATGTTTCGAAATATTGGGCGATGTTTTCTGCTGTTGTCGGTAAGCGCGGGGATTGCGACAGGTCAAATAGGCCGCGGAACCATCCTGGGTACGGTCACGGACGCGCAGCACGCCGTAATACCTGGAGCGTTGGTCGTGGCTGTTCAGACGCAAACGAACATAATCCATCGAGCAACGACCAATGACGCCGGGCTATTCAGCTTTCCGGACATTCCAGTCGGAACCTACGATGTCGCGGTGACGAAGGAGGGATTCAAGCGCGAGACGCGCGCCGGCGTGGTTCTGGAAGTGGATGCCAACGCGCGCGTCGACTTTCATTTGGAAATTGGGGCGGTCGCGGAATCGGTCGAGGTCAGCGGAGAGGCTCCGCTGGTGAATACGACGAACGCGACGGAGGGGGATGTGATCGACAACAGGCGCATCGGTAGCCTGCCGTTGAGCGGGCGGAATGCGCTCTCGCTGGTGATCCTGACGCCGAATGTGAGATCGCTGGCATCGTCCCCGGAGGGTTTTGCGGACCGGGGGCTGGAGGTTACGGCCTTCAGCGTGAACGGCGGGCCCGTGGGCATGAATAACATTACGATCGACGGCGCCACGAATCTGAATGTCCGGGCGGGAGACACGAACGTAAATCCAACGGTCGACAGCATCGAAGAATTCAAAGTTCAAAGCGGAACAATGTCGGCCGAATACGGCTACACGGCGGGCGGGGTGGTGAATATTGTGACGAAGTCAGGCACGAATGTCTTTCATGGGACGGTGTACGACTTTCTTCGCAACGATGCGTTGGACGCGCGCAACGCATTTGCGACGGGTATCGCGCCGTACCGCTATAACCAATACGGTGGAGCGCTTGGTGGTCCGATCAAGCGCAATCGCACGTTTTTCTTCGTCAATTACGAAGGCTATCGATACCTGCAATACTACACGGCGATTGGGACGACGCCCACGCCGCAGGAGCGGACGGGCGACTTCTCCCAACTTTTTGGCGCGAACGGTCAGTTGATACCCATTTACGATCCTCGGACCACGGCGGCGAATCCCGCGGGGAACGGTTTTGTCAGGACACCGTTCCCCGGGAACGCGATTCCGAAGAGCGAGTTAGACCCCGTGGCGTTGAACATTTTGCAGTTCTATCCGCTTCCGAATCGTACGCCGTCGAATTTGTTGACGCAATCGAATAATTACCAGGCGAATTTAGGATCGACGAGGTCGGCGAACCAAGAGTTGTTCAAGATCGACCATCACTTCTCGGAGAAAAATTCGCTGAGCGGCCGTTACATGTTATGGGATGCGAAGAACGACAACGCCTCGACTGGAGCAGGCTATTTCTCCGATCCGATTGCCAGAGTGCGAAACGATAATTACGTCAATCGGAATGTCAATTTGACGGATACGGAGGTTTTCTCGCCCAATCTCGTGGACCAGTTCCAGTTCAATATTGCAAGGCAGTATTTTCCATTCACGGGCGCGAGTTACGGGCAAAATGAGACAGCCAAACTGGGATTGCCGTCGAGCGTTCCGGATATCACGGTCCCGGCCATATCGATTCCGGAGATCCAGTCGTTTCCAGCGGGATTCGCCGCTTATGCGGGCACGAATGCGATGCAAACTTTCCAACTGACTAACAGCGTTACCTGGCTGAAGGGAAGGCATTCGCTTAAAATTTGGGCTGGAACTGCGGCGCAACCTGAGCAATTCGAATTCGTGCTCGGCATGCTCCGGGCAGTTTACTTTCAATTCGACATTGACGGGCAACCCGCAAGCTCCCGCCGGCACGGGTTACGGCGTAGCCAGTTTTCTGACCGGCGCCGTTGCGAGCGCGAGCATACAGACGCAGGTTGGCTCGTCGCTGCAGAATTTCGATCAAGCATACTACGCTCAGGACGATTGGAAGATAGCGCGTCGAGTGACCTTGAATCTGGGATTGAGATACGATTACCAGCAACCGCCCTGGGAGCGGCACGACGGACTTTCGCGCTTCAACCCTTTTGTCACGAATCCACAGAATGGCCTTCCGGGGGAAATGCAATATGCCGGCGTCAATTTTGGACGGAGCGTCGTGAACCCCGATTACAAGGATTTCAGTCCCCGGGCAGGGTTCGCGTGGGACGTGTTCGGGACGGGCAAGACTGTTGTACGGGGAGGGTACGGAATTTTCTATCCGCTGACATTCATTTATGCGCGCAACTACGGTTCGCTGGGATTTCAGAATACGACGACGTATAGTCCCGCGGGCGGCAATACGCAAGCGCCGGCGCTTTATCTCAGAACGGATTTCCCTCTCCTGTGATTCCGCCGCAGGGCGCGGCGTTAGGGCCGAGCGCGTTTCAGAGCCAAAACGTGGTCTACGACGAGCCCAATAGCCCGACGCCTTACTCGCAGCAGTTTACGTTCTCGGTGCAGCATCAGTTGCCTGGCGCCGTTCTGGTTGAAGGCGGGTATTCGGCAACAAGGGTACGCACCTGGGCGCGGGGAGCTATGACTGGAATCAGCTCGATCCGCAATATCTATCGTTCGGCAGCGCGCTGCTGAACCAGGTTCCGAATCCATATGCGGGATTAGTCGGCGGAGCCTATGGCGGCGCGACGATTACGCGCGAGCAACTGCTTCGTCCGTATCCATATATGGGCATCATCAGCATTAACTATCCCCATTTGGGCAGCTCTATTTACCATTCTATTTTCGCGAGCGTGAATAAGAGATTTTCGAGCGGCTTGGTCCTGCTGGCATCGTATAGTTTTGGGAAATCATCAGCAACGGACTGTATGCGTATTCGCAAAACAATACGGAGCAAGTGAATGTGATTACATACCAGAACGGCAAGTACGATCTTCAGGCGGAGCGGGCGGTGGATTCGACCGACCCCGGGGCGCGATTTATTACGAGCGGGATTTATGAGCTGCCGTTCGGCCCCGGGAAACGCTGGCGCAGCGGGAACGCTTTAGCGGAAAAGCTCATCTCGGGGTGGCAAGTCAATTCCGTTCTGACGCTGCAGAGCGGGCTCCCGGTGGTCATCGCGGGCGCTAATAATTTCATTGCCACGCGGCCCAATTCCACTGGCGTAAGCGCGAACCTTTCGGATCCTAGCGCGGCGGAGTGGTTTGACACGGCTCAATTCGTCAATCCGCCGAATTTTACCTTCGGCAATGTAGGAAGAACGCTGCCGGATGTCCGAAATCCGGGGATAATCAATCTCGACTTATCGCTGATCAAGGATACGGGGATTCGAGAGCGTTTGCATTTGCAGTTTCGCGCCGAAGCGTTCAACGTCGCCAACCACGTGAACTTATTGGAAGCGAACGGAACCTTTGTTCCGGGGACGAATGGTTATAACCAGAGCGGCACGTTTGGGACTATTACGGGGGCGCGGGATCCGCGGATACTCCAACTGGCATTAAAACTCATTTTTTAGGAGATTCGTGCGCCGTGGAAATTTTATTTTGACTCGCTCTGCTCTGGGCAAGCTCCAACGTACCGCTTCCTCACGGTCGCGGCTCAGTTACGGGGCCGGGCGCGTCAGGGGCGTCGTTGTATTCGCGCTGTTTCTAGCGGCGGCGTGGAGTCAGCCGCGAACTTTTCCGGTTCTGGACGTGGAGGCCATTCGAGCCGATGGCGATGCGGCGCAGTGGGTCCACCGGGTGTCTGTTCCGCCGCATCCGTTCGAAGTATCGTGCGACATTCTGGTTGCGGGCGGCGGGTTGGGAGGGGTGGCGGCGGCGCTTCGCGCGGCGCGCATGGGAAATTCGGTGTGTCTGACGGAGGAGACGCGCTGGATCGGAGGGCAGCTTACGGCGGGCGGCGTATCGGCGCTGGACGAGAACCGGTACATCGAGTTTGCGGGCGGGACGCGCAGCTATTACCGGCTGCGGCGCGGAATCCGGGAGTATTACCGTACTCATTTCACGTTGACGGCGGGGGTGCGGGATCGGGAGGATTTTAATCCCGGGGCGTGCTACGTTTCTCCGCTGTGTTTCGAACCACCGGTTGGGCTTGCCGTTCTTCAAGAGATGCTGGCGCCGATTCGCGATCGAGTCAAAGTGTTTCTCAGGACGAAGGTGTTCGATTTGGGGGTTGAGAACGGCAGGATCGAGTCCGCTTTGGCGTTTCGATTCGACCGCGGCGATGTCATCCGGATGCGGCCTAAGTTCGTGCTGGACGCGACGGAAACGGGAGACCTGTTGCCGTTGGCGGGGGTCCCCTATGCCGTCGGCGCGGAATCGAAGAGCGACACCGGCGAACCGGATGCGGGGGCGGCGCCCAATCCGGGTTGCGTGCAGAGCTTTACCTATCCTTTCATTATTGAAGACCGGCCGCATGAGAGGCACAGCATTGCCAAGCCGGTGGAATACGAGGAAGAGGCGCGGCGCCAGAAATTCAGTCTGACGCTGGATTATCCGAAATCCCTGGGGTGGGCCGGGGAGGTGCGGTACAAGATGTTCGGCGAAGGACCGCCCATTCCAAATAACCAATCGCCCGACTCATTTTTCAATTGGAGACGAGTGCTGGCGCGCAAGAACTTCACCGGTCCGAAGGTCGCGCACGATGTGGCGCTGATCAATTGGCCGCGTCAAGACTACGCGTGGGAATCGATCCTGGACCGCGAGCCGGTGGATGCGGCGCGTATTCTGCAGCAGGCCAAGCGCGTTTCGCTGGCGTTCTTATATTGGCTGCAAAACGACGTTCCACGAGACGACAACAACGGCGCGGGCTATCCGGAGTTGATGTTGCGGGCGGATGAGATGGGGACGGCGGACGGACTTTCGAAGGCGCCGTATATCCGCGAATCTCGGCGCCTGCGCGGACGGGAGCGAGTGGTGGAACAGGACATCGCGGCGGAGTACCAGAAGGGATCGCGCGCGCGCTGGTTCGCGGATTCCGTCGGCACGGGGTTTTACATGATCGACATACACCCGTGCGGCGCCGGGGAGCGCGGCCGCATGACGATGCCGAAACCATTCCAGATCCCCATGGGCGCGCTGGTTGCGGAGGGCGTTTCGAATCTTCTGGCGGCGGGCAAGAGCATCAGCGTGACGCATATTGTCAATGGCGCATTTCGGCTGCACCCGGTGGAATGGAACGTGGGAGAAGCGGCGGGCGCGATCGCTTCGCTTACGATCCGGCAGGGGGAAATGCCCGCTCCGTTTCGAGTACAGTGGGAACTTGCTGCCGCGGGCGTTCCGCTGGTTTGGTTTGACGACCTAGGCCCCGACGACCCCCACTTCGCCGCCGTGCAGCTTACTGCGATTGCGGGGATGTATCCGCTGAACGAGAGCGATCTTCACGCTGCGCCCGATGCGCCGGTGACGCGCGGGGAAGCGGCGCAGGCGCTGGAGGCATTGTTCGGCGTCGCGGGCGCCGAATCGAAGGCGCCGTTGGATGTTGCGGAGAAGAACCCGAAGGCCGGGGCGATTCGCGTTGCAATCGGGCGCGGGTGGATGGCCTGCGATCACCGCAATTGGTTTCATGCGGATGTGCCGTTTTACTGGACCGACTGGCGGGAGGAGCGTTTTCCGCGCCCGCTGGCGGGGTTCAGGATCAAACGAACCGGGCCGGTGCGGCGGAGCGAACTGGCGGAGCGGCTGTATGCGACGCTGGCGAGCGGCGCGGTCAAATAACCATGCTGGCGACGTCCACCAGCGAGCGGTGGCCTTCAATGACGACGATGCCGCTGGGGGTGACGTGGTAGAGCTGCCGGTCGCGGTCGAGATCGTAGCCGATGGTGGCGTCCTCCGGGATCCGGACGTTCTTGTCGAGGATGGCGCGGCGCACGCGCGCGCGGCGGCCGATGTCGCAGTTATCGAAGATGACGGAATCCTCGACGTAGGCGCCGGAATGGACTTTAACGCCGCGCCCGAGGACGGAGCCGCGCACCAGACCGCCGGAGAGAATGCTGCCACCGGCGACGATGGAATCGAGCGCCTGGCCGCGGCGGCCCTCGACATCGAAGATGAATTTCGCGGGCGCGTCCGAATACCCGGCCGTGCGCAGGGGCCACTGGCGGTTATATAAGTTGAGGGCGGGAGAGATGGCGCGCAGGTCCATGCTGGCCTCGAAATAGGCGTCGAGAGTTCCGACATCCCGCCAATAGGCGGCGGCGTCCGGCTCGTCGCCGGGGATGCTGTTGGTCTGAAAATCGTAGGCATACATAGCCGACCGCCCGATCAATCCCGGAAGGATGTCGCCGCCGAAGTCGTGGGAGCTGCTTGCGTTGGCGGCGTCGGCAAACAGTTCCTCGATGAGGACCTTGGTCGAAAAAATGTAATTGCCCATGGAGGCGAGGACATGTTCGGGGCGGTCCGGCATGGCGGGAGCGCCGGCCTTCTTCTCATGAAAGGCGGCGATGGCGTTATCTTCTTTGACCTCGATGACGCCGAACTCGGCGGACTGATCCTTGGAGACGGGGACGGCCGAGATGGTCACTTGCGCGCTCTTGCGCATGTGATATTCGATCATCTGGCGGATGTTCATGCGGTAGATGTGATCGGCGCCGAAGATGGCGACCAGATGGGGGTCGGCCTGTTCGATCAGGTTGATGTTCTGGTAAATGGCGTCGGCGGTGCCTTGATACCAATCCTCGCCGGGAGTTCGCATTTGGGCGGGCACCGGGATGATGAAGTGGTTGCGCAAGAGGCTGGAGGCTTCCCAGCCTTCGCGCAAGTGCTGGAGAAGAGACTGGCTCTTGAACTGGACCAGGACGTAGATTGAGTAGATGCCGGAGTTGACGAGATTGCTGAGGACGAAGTCGACAATGCGGTAGCGGCCGCCGAAAGGGACGGCCGGTTTGGCGCGCTCCTTGGTGAGAGGGGAAAGCCGCGTGCCTTTTCCGCCCGCGAGCACAAACGCCAGAACGCGTAATTGCATTCAGTCTCCGAGTCCGCGCTACTTGTCCAACCTGCTACAGATGGTAGAACAAAGTCCGCGAGATCGTTACGCTCCCTTAACGGCCGCGGCCCGGAAACGGCAGCGGCGTTGCGTGCGGCGCGGGCGAGCAGACTGCTAATGCTCGTGGGGGACCAGGATGGAACAGACGCTCTCGCAGTGTGAGTGCTCGAACTGCACGGTGGTGTGATGGATATGAAATCCGCACAGGACTTCGTTGAGGCGGCGCAGGATGGATTCGCTTTCAGAAGGCGGCACATCGGCGATCTGCACGTGGCAGCTCAAGGCGTGAGCGTTGGACCCCAGGCTCCAGATGTGGAGATCGTGGACGTCGATGACTCCCTCGACGCGGCGCATGGCGCCGGTGACGGAACTGAGCTGCACGCCGCGGGGCAGACCTTCGAGCAGGACGTTGAGCGATTCCTTGACGATGTCCCAGGCGGACCAGACGATCAATACTCCTATGACGATGGAAAGCGCGGGATCGATGGCGCTCCAGCCGGTCCAATAGATGAGGATAGCGGCGATCATAATGGCGATGGCGCCGAGGGCATCGCCGAGCATGTGGAGGAAGGCGGCGCGCACGTTGAGGTCGTGGCGGTCGCGGCGCAGGCCCAGCATGATGGAGGCGTTCATGACGAGGGCGACGGCGGCGACGGCCAGCATGATCCATTGCTGGACCGGCTCGGGATGTAAGAGACGCTCGCAGGATTCGTAGAAGATCCAGGCCGCGATGACGATGAGAGTGAGGGCATTGACGAAGGCGGCCAGAACGCCGGCGCGCTGGTAGCCGTAGGTTTTGACGTGATCGGCCGGGCGGGACTGAATTTGGGAGGCGATGGCGGCGAGAATGAGGGCCAGGGCGTCGGTGAAGTTGTGGCCGGCGTCGGAGAGCAGCGCGAGACTATGTGCGCGGAAGCCGGCGAAAATTTCGATGGCGACGAAGGCGAGCGTGGCGATGAAGGACCACGTCAGGATTTTGCCGGCGTTGTGGCCGGGGCCGTGGGAATGAGGGTGGGAATGCCCGTCGTGATGGTGACCGCTATGCACGTAGCTATCTTTAGGTTATGCGCGGCGGGGCTGCATTTCAAGAGCCAGGGCCGGGGGAGCGGGGGGAGTTGGGCGCGACATCGAACGGCGGCCGTGTGCGCCGCGCGCTAACATCGAGCAATGCTTCGCCTTGCGCTGGCGGCCGCGCTGGCATGCGCCGCGGCGTCCGCTTCCGATCCGGCCGATGCGTTGCGTACGGCGGTTCGCGCCGGCGACGTGGCGCAAGCGCGCGAACTGCTGGAGGCGGGCGCGGCGGTGAACGGAGTCGGCGCGCTCGGCGGCACGCCCCTGCACGACGCGGTATGGTCGGGCGACGCTCGCATGGTGGAGCTGCTGCTGACGTTCGGCGCGGATGTGAACGCCCGGCACGCCGAAGGGGGCTCGACGCCTTTGCACTACGCCATCATCGCCAACCGCGTGCAGATCGCCGCGATGCTGATCGCCAAGGGCGCGGACGTACGGGTACGGTATCGAGGCGCGTCCACGCCGCTGCACTTGGCGGCGAATCGTGGCAGCGTGGCGATGCTGGAACTGCTGCTGGCGCACGGCGCGGAGGCCAGCGTGCGCGATTCCGATGGCGCGGCCGCGTTGGACGAGGCGGTGTCGCGCGGACATTTGGAGGCCGTTCGTTTCCTGATTTCTCAGGGCGCGGATTTCAAGTCCGGGAATCCCCGGAACGGCCAAACGCCTTTGCACGAGGCGGCGGAAAAGGGCAATCTGGAGGTGGCGCGCGTCCTGATCGACGCCGGGGCGGACGTGAACGCGGCGGACAAGAGCGGCGCGACGCCGGTGGACGCGGCGCTGGGGCAGCGTCAGACGCCGATGGTGGAGCTGCTGCTCGCCAAGGGCGCGAAAATCGGCGGCGGCGATACGTCCAGCCCTCGCGCCATGCATGAAGCCGTATTGCGGGGGCAGACCGATCTGGTGCAATTATTGCTGGAGAAGGGCGCGGACGTGAACGCGCCGGGCCCCGATGGATCGACGCCGCTGGACGACGCTTGTCTGAAAGGGCAGCGCGAAATCGCCGCTTTGCTGCTGGCCCGAGGGGCCAAGGTGGACGCCAGAAACAAAGCGGGAGCGACGCCGCTGCACGACGCGGCGCTGGGGGGCGACGCGAGCGTGATCGAGATGCTGCTGGATCATGGGGCCGACGTTAACGCCCGCGACGCGGAATCCGGAGCCACGCCGTTGTACTATGCGGCCTCATGGGGACGGCGCGAGGCGGTCGAAGCGCTGCTGGCCCACGGCGCCGACCCGAACGCGCGCAACAGGAAGGGCGCCACGATCCTGGAAAGCGCGACCGAGAACAATCAGGCGGAAGTGGCGGCGCTGTTGAGGCGGCACGGGGCGCGTTAGGCGCCGGCTGCGATGAAGTGGTAAAAACCGCTTCCTTCGCGGTGGCCACTTAGTGAGATGCGACCTTAGAAGGGGCGGCTTCTCTCTCAAGTTTCCACCCTAGCCGGCCGATAGAAGGGGCGAGTGCAACTGGCCGAAACAGCCCCGGAGTTGGCCGACGCCGCCGATGTGTTGAGCGATCAGCTCAGGGTGCATTTACAGCGGCTGGCGGTTTTTCTGCTGCCCCATGCGGAGGCGCTGGAGAGGCGCTTTGTGGCCAAGCTGAAGGGACTGCAGTTCGCCCCCAAGATCCGCGGCGCGCTGGTGGCCCTCACGGCGGGCGCGGCGGCTAGGATTCTCGCCGGCGGACATGCTCCGCTAAAGTTTATTGAACAGGTGGAGTACAATGGCCGGCGGCTCGCGAAACTGAACCTCGCCCCGAGCAGCATTATCGAAGCCTTGCAGCAGTACGACCGGCTGTTGGCCCCGCTCTTGCGCAAGCTGCCGCCGTCGGAGTACGCCAATTTCCAGTGGGTGCGGGAGCAGCTTCACTTTTGCGTCATCCTGACCCTGAATAATGCGTTTTATCAGGTCCGGGAGGCTGAAACGAAGGCCTTTTATGAACTTTTCCGGGTAGAGTTGGAGTCGCGCAATCTGGATGAGCTGCTCAGCCGCTTCCTCGAAACTCTGCTGCAGGCCTGCCACGCCGACGCGGGCCAGCTGTATCTTTTGAACGACGCGGAATCAGCCTGGGTTTTGCGCGCGAGCGCGGCTTCGAACGACCGCCGCACGCACGCGGCTCCGGTGGAGACGCCGAACCGGCCGGGTCGGCTCAAGCTGCTGGCCAAAGCGCGGCAGACGGACCTTCGAAAAGGCCGGGCGGGCGCGCTTCTCGACGCTTCCTGGAAGGGACGGTTTCGATCCTGCTGGTCGATTCCGCTGGCGGAGGACGGCCGCACCGCGGGAGTGATGCAGTTCGGCTTTTGCAAGGAATACGAATGGCTGCCCCGGGAGCAGGAGTTGCTGGCTGCGGCCGCGGAGCGCTGTCTGATGGCGGCCGAAAAGGCCAAGCTCGTGGAAGACCTGGCGGCGCGCGAGGAGCAGGTGCGGCAACTCGCCGAACACATGCTGCATATCGAGGAAATGGAGCGCCGCCGCATTCGCCGCGAGTTACACGACGAAGCGGGGCAATCGCTGTTGTGCATCCGGCTGCAAATGGAGCTGCTGGAGCAGACACTGCCGGAGGAACAGGCGGTGGCCATCATGAAACTGCGGGAAACGCGCGACCTGACGGAACGCACCATCCTCGAAATGCGCCGTTTGATCGCGGCGCTCAGCCCCGCGGTCCTGGAGCAACTGGGGCTGGGGGCGGCGTTACGGCAGTTGGTAAACCGCTTCCGCGGCGTGCATGCGGCGGCGGTGAAGCTGCGCCTGGCGCGTCTCGGGCGCCTGCCGCAGGGGACCGAGATTATCGTGTATCGCCTCGTTCAGGAATGTTTTAACAATATCGGCAAGCACTCCGGGGCAACGAATGTAAAGATCTCGGTCGGTTCCACCGATGGAATGGTTAGATTGAGCGTCGAGGATAACGGCGTGGGCTTCGATGTTGAGGAAGCGGTCGCGCGGAGAGACTCGTTCGGGCTTTCGGGAATGAGAGAACGGGTCGCGTTATTGGGCGGAAGCTTCGAGGTGCGCAGTTTTCCTCGGGATGCTCAGAATGAAAAAAGCGGCGTGGGGATTTCCAAGCGGAAAGGGAGGGGGACGAAGGTCTCGATTACCTTGCCGCTAGCCGCCGAGGACCGCTGCCGTCGACAAGTA
This sequence comes from Bryobacterales bacterium, assembly GCA_963795935.1. Classification (GTDB taxonomy): domain Bacteria; phylum Acidobacteriota; class Terriglobia; order Bryobacterales; family Bryobacteraceae; genus JAICMB01. The sequence goes on from CAWCJO010000004.1 coordinate 364,834, forward strand.
AGCGCGATTAGACCGCTGGCGCGGACCGCGGAGATGCAGCGAACGGCCGCCGCGGGGACCTGAAAGAACCCGGGAAAGAACCCTGGGGAATTTGGCCGCAAGGAATTTAAGGCCGCAAGGAATTTAAGAAGGATGAGATCTACGGGCAAACGTTATGGCTAAGACTCGGATCATGCTGGCGGACGACCACACCCTTTTCCGCCAAGGCATCAGAACGCTGATTTCCGCGGAATCGGACATGGAAGTCGTGGGCGAGGCCTCGAATGGCGGTGATGCGGTTGAAAAAGCCGCCGAAGTGCGGCCCGACGTGGTGCTGATGGACATCGGCATGCCTGGGTTGAGCAGTTTCGAAGCCACGCGTCAGATCAAGAAAGGCAGGCCGGAGGCGAAAGTCCTCTTTCTGACGATGTACGACGATGAGGACTATCTTGTGGAGGGAATGGAAGTCGGCGCAAGCGGCTACGTTTTGAAAGACAGCCCCTCGCAGCAACTCGTTGCGGCCGTTCGCGATATTTGCCGCGGCGGCAGCTATCTCAGCCCGCGCATGCTCGCGCAGTTGGTGGACGATTTCCGCTCGCGCATCAAGTCGGCAAACCGGCTACCGCGTTTCGCGACGCTGACCACGCGCGAACGCGAGGTACTCAAGATGCTCGCCGAAGGGAAATCCGTCAAAGAAATCGCGTGCGACCTCAACCTGAGCGTCAAGACCGTAGAGGCGCACAAATTCAATCTCATGCGCAAGCTCGACATCCACAATAAGGCGCAGCTCGTGCAATACGCCATCCAGAAGAAAATTATCAAGATCCCCAATCTGGTGTAGGGGCGTCCGGCGGGGCGTGAAGTTGCGGATCGTCGCGACAAACGGCGCGGCAGCTCCTGCGCGCGAACGCGTGGCGTGGGAATTGCTTCGAGCCGGGGCGCAGTGTCGCGGCCGGTTTGATATTGGCGGGATCTGCCCGCATGTAGCGCGTAACGAACTTTGTGCGATACGCGGCCGCCTTAACTCGCCACGTCTTGCGATCCTTCGCGATCAACCGCGTCACCTGCGCCCGGCTCAGCCCCGTCATCCGCGCCACATATTGCCGCGCCAAACCCTTGCCCGACCGGCCCAGGCCGGCGTACTCGTGCCGCACCAGCATCCGCTCGACCGGATGTACACCTCGGCTCGCCGCACCCGCACACCGGACATCTCCACTCCCCGCCAAGAACCCTCATCGGCTCCAGGCTTACTGCTTCGGAATCGTCCATCCTGATGATCGGTCCCCAGCATCCCGTTCCCTTCCTGCTTCAGGCTCATCTCGTATCAGAATCCAGCCCCCTTCAGGCTCATCTTGCATCAGCGAGAGTGTGACGGAGCCGCGCAGGCGCGGATGTTACAATAAATTGCTTTCGCGGCCGCGGACAAAATCGCGGGAGAACGCCAAGTTGACCCGCGCCGCGGTGTTTCGTTAAGCTTAAGTACTGCAAGGATTGAACGGAGAACGTCTGTCTGTATGAATACCCAGTTCCCATCGGCGGGAGAAATTGTGCGGCAATGGCATGTCATGGATGCCGACGGCATGGTTTTGGGGCGGGTGGCCAGCAAAGCGGCGATGCTGCTGATGGGCAAGCATAAGCCCAGCTACACGCCGTTTCTCGACACCGGCGACCACGTGATCATCATCAACGCCGAAAAGATTCGCCTGACGGGGCGGAAAGATCAACAGAAACTTTATCGCCATCATACGGGGTATCCGGGTGGGCTGGTGGAGATCGGCGCGACGAAAATGCGCGCGACGCGGCCCGCCAAGATGCTCGAACACGCCATCGCGGGCATGTTGCCGAAAACCAAAATGGGCAAGCAGATGTACCGCAAGCTGAAGGTTTATGCTGGCGCCAAGCATCCGCACCAGGCGCAGAAGCCGGCGGCATTGGCGGCCGGTTAGAGATGGAAGAGGATATTTAGTGCCAGCTTCGCAAGTGCAGCATTTAGGAACGGGCCGGAGGAAGAGGTCGGTAGCGCGTATTTTCCTGCGGCCGGGCAAGGGCCAGATCACGGTCAACGGACGGCCCTTGGAGCAGTATTTTGCCAATGAATCGGCGCGCGCCATTGTGCGTCAGCCTCTGCTCGCCACCGAGGTGGCGGACAAGTTCGACGTTCTGATTCTCGCCAATGGCGGCGGCACCATCGGCCAGGCCGGCGCGGCCCGGCTGGGGATCGCGCGGGCGCTGGTGGAATTTAATTCCGAGCTGCGGGCGAGATTGAAGAGCGCGGGTTTGCTGACCCGCGATCCGCGCGCACACGAGCGGAAGAAGTACGGCCAGAAGGGCGCCCGCAAACGGTTCCAATTCTCCAAACGCTAGAGCGTTTCCCCGTTGGCTGCCAACTTCCGGGACATTGTAGCGAACACCGGCCATTCGAACGGCGCAAATCTCGCTTTGGGCCGCGCCGCGCGCGTGGGGCTTCCGGTGAAAACCGTAACCGACGTAAATAAGGAGGCATTTTGCCGTCAATTTCAATGAAAGAATTGCTCGAAGCAGGCGTTCACTTCGGGCACCAGACCAAGCGCTGGAATCCCAAGATGAAAGAGTATATCTTTGGCGAACGCAATGGAATTTACATCGTCGATCTGCAAAAGACGTTGAAGCTTTTCAAGGACGCGATGCGGTTCGTGGCGGAGCAGGCCGCGCAAGGCAAGAAAGTATTGTTCGTGGGGACCAAGCGGCAGGCCCAGGAGGCCATCGCCGAAGAGGCCACGCGCTGCGAACAATTCTACGTAAACCAGCGCTGGCTTGGCGGGCTGTTGACCAACATGGCGACGGTGCAGCGATCGATCAAGCGGCTCAAGGAACTGGACGCGCTCGCCAACGAGAGCGGCTGGGAAGGGCGCGCTAAGAAGGAAGTCGGCCGGCTGGAGCGCGAACGCAAGCACCTGGAACAGAATCTGTCGGGCATCAGGGACATGGGCGGTCTTCCGGATATGCTGTTCGTGGTCGATTCGAACAAGGAAGCGATCGCGGTGAAGGAAGCGCGCAAGCTGGGCATTCCGGTGGTCGCGGTAGTGGATACCAACTGCGATCCGGATGAAGTGGATTACGTCATTCCGGGCAACGACGACGCCTTGCGTGCGATTCGGCTGTTCACGAACAAGGTTGCCGACGCGGTCATCGAAGGCCGCGCGCTGGCGACCGAGCACGACTTCACGCCGGAGAAGGTGATCACCGACGAGACGCCGCTCGAGGAGATTCCGGAATTTACGGAGTTCGATCCGCGTCAGCTCGATCAGTTGATGTCGGAAGGGTTGTCGGACGAAGACCTGCCTTCGATGTCGCTGCCTCGCAAGGGACCGGCATCGGAGCAGCCGGTGGAAGTGACGAACAGTCTGGGCTCGCGCGAATAAAAAAGAAAAATGGCTGATATTAGCGCGAAATTGGTGAAGGAGCTGCGCGACCGCACAGGCGCCGCGATGATGGAGTGCAAGAAGGCGCTGCAGGAGACCGGCGGTAACCTCGCGGAAGCGGAAATTGTGCTCCGGAAACGGGGACTTTCCTCGGCGGCGAAGAAAGCGGGGCGCTCGACGCGGCAGGGCGTCATCGGAACCTACATTCATCCCGGCGCGCAGTTGGGGGTGCTGGTGGAGGTAAACTGCGAATCCGACTTCGTGGCGCGAACGGGCGATTTTCAGGAGCTGGTGAAGGACATCGCCATGCAGATCGCGGCGGCCGATCCGCAGTTCATCCGCCGCGAGGACGTTAGCAAGGAAGCGCTGGACAAAGAGATGGACATCCAGCGCGGCCGCGCCAAGCAGGAAGGCAAGCCGGAGAAGACGATCGAGAAGATCGTCGAGGGGCGGATGAACAAATACTACGAAGAGATTTGTCTCTACGAGCAGCCGTTCATCAAAGAGAACACGACGACCGTGGCGGATCTGATCAAGGCGAAGATCGCGAAGCTGGGCGAGAACATCTCGGTATCGCGATTCGTGCGTTTCAAGGTTGGCGAAGCGGCCCTGATCGAAGAGACGGCGGAAACGAATCCGCCGGAGACGGGCGCGCCGTAGCCGTGGACAGTGCGGGCGTTGTTCGCGCGGGAGACGCTCCGAAGTACCGGCGCATTCTCCTGAAGCTCAGCGGCGAGGTGCTCGCCGGGGGCGCGCCGTTCGGTATCAGCGCGGAGCGGGTGGGCGATCTCGCGGCGGAGCTTGCCGAAGTGGCGCGCACCGGCGTGCAGATCGGTTTGGTGGTGGGCGGCGGGAACTTCTTCCGGGGCGTCGCGGCGGCGGCCAGGAACATGGATCGCGTCACGGCCGACCACATGGGGATGCTGGCGACCGTGATTAACGCGCTGGCGCTGCAGGACGCTCTGGAAAAGGCCGGCGTTCCGACGCGCGTCATGACCGCCATCGAGATGCACGAAGTCGCCGAGCCATATATCCGCAGGCGCGCGATCCGCCATCTTGAAAAAGGGCGCATCGTGATTTTCGCGGCGGGAACGTCGAATCCTTATTTCTCGACCGACACGGCCGCGACTTTGCGCGCCTTGGAGATTCACGCGCAGGTGGTCGCGAAAGCAACGCGAGTGGATGGCGTCTACGACAAAGATCCCCTGCGGTATCCCGATGCCGTGCGGTATCCGGAGGTAAGTTATCTGGAGGTGCTGGCGAAGGCGCTGGGCGTGATGGATGCCTCGGCGGTGGCGATGTGCCGCGATAACCAACTGCCGATCCTGGTGTTCAATTTGACGACATACGGCAATATCATGCGGATCGCGATGGGCGAAGCGGTCGGCACGACCATCCATTAGCGGCAGCTTGGGTGTGGTTTAACCGCCGGAACGCGCCCTGGACCATTTCTTAGCCGGTGAACTTTTCCTGGCTGATCCAACGCGCGTCTTTGCGATAGGCGAGGTTGGCAATGTGGCCGGGGCGGGCTGCGGAGATGCCGATTTCTACGGGAGCGTTCGGTTGTTTTCGCGTGCGCACGCAATCGAGGAAGTTGGCCATATGCGTGGCGGTGCCGTCGCGCCCGGAGGGGATGTCCACCGTGGGCTTGTGCCAGTCTTGTCCTTCGGGATAGATCCAGAGACGCTGGCGGTTGAGCTTCATGGTGGCGTCCGTGCCTCGAAAGACAAGGCCGCCATCGTCGATGGAAGAAATCATCGTTCCGTCGTACGAGACCAGGAATCCGGGATATTCGAAGCTCGACTCCACGGTATCGGGGCAATCGCGCTGCGTAAAGACATAACGATTCCCGATCATCTGCGCCTGGCGCGTAGAATCGGTCTTCATGGCCATGTGGACGACATCGATCCAGTGCGTGAACAAATCGGTCATGGCGCCGCCGCCGAAATCCCAGTACCAGCGCCAGGTCGTAAAGCGATCAAGGTCGAAGGGCTGCTCCGGCGCAGGACCGAGCCATTGCTTCCAATCGAGCTTGGCGGTATCGACCGGAGGGACCGCCGCGCGCCGGCCGTAGTTCTGGAACCAGTACGTGCGCACCTGCGTCACCTTGCCGAGTCTGCCCGCCTGGATCATATCGGCGGCCTGGCGGAAGTGCTCCCAACTGCGTTGCTGCATGCCGCATTGCACGATGCGGTCGGTGGCGCGCACGGCTTTGAGCAGCGGGTCGCCTTCTTCCATCGTGTGCGTCACGGGCTTTTCGAGATAGGCGTCCTTGCCGGCGGCGACCGCGTCGCTGGCCATGCGGACGTGCCAGTGGTCCGGCGCGGCGATCACAACGGCATCGATATCATGGCCGTCTAATAGCTGGCGGTAATCGGGGTACTCCTTCGCTTGCGGAGCGAAATTTGCGATGGCGGCTTTGCGCCGCGGCTCGTATACATCGCAAACTGCGATCACCTCGTAGCCGCTGTTCGCCTGCAGTGCGTGGAACAGTTGCCGGCTCCGTCCTCCCAGGCCAATCACTCCCAGGCGTACTCTATCGTTTGCGCCCAGCACTCTTGTCTGCGAGAGCGCGGTCAGAGTGGTTGCTGTCAGGAAGGTCCGGCGATCGTGCGTCATGCCGGTATCGTAGCGCGCTCCGCCGGCGGGTTTGGCTTGTTAATTTCCGAAGGCTAGCGCCACGGCATAAGTTCCCGAGCCGGGCTCCAGCTCGGGGCGGATTTGGGGATGCAGGAAACCATGCTTATGGATGGCATGGTCCATATGGGTCTGATAGACATAGCGGCCGATGAACCAACCCATGGCTCCGCCGGCCACGATATCGGAGGCGTAGTGTTTCTGCGCCGCGAAACGCGCTCCGCTTACAAGCGCGGCCAGCGCGTAGGCGACGACGGGCACGACCTTGGAGCCGCGGCCGTATTCGTGCGCGATGAGAGATGCCAGCGACCACGATTCCATGGCATGGCCGGACGGGAACGAACTGCCGCCTTCCCAAAACTCGCCTGGCTCCGTGGCCGCGTCGGGACGGTTGCGCCTGACGGCGGTTTTCATCAGTTCGACAACGATGAGGCTGTCGAGAAGCGCTTCGGCGCCCAGCACGCCCACTTCCCGCGGTTTCGGGTCGTCTCGAATCACGCCATAGCCGTAGAATCCCGCCACGATGGGTATCAACGTATAGGAGGCGCCGACATTCGAGATATGATTTCCCCAGCTCACCTGGCCCGCGCTGTTTTCAAAAATCTTGGAGGTGTGATTGTCGGTGGCAATCAGGGCCGCGGTGGCCGCGCCGAATATGATCCACCACTTGGCGTCGCTCTTGTGCATGTGGAAGGGGCTTGTCCAGATTTCCTTCTGGTCGAGAAGGATGTTTCCGAGCAGCTTCCTGGCGAGCGGCTTGGCGGATTCGGTGTCGTCCGGATAATAAATCCGATCGCGGCGGTCTTCAGCCGGCGTTGGGAAGCGGGTTTGAAGTCTGCTGGTCGTTTTGCTGCGCGGCTGGGACCGGGTCGAGCGCTTGCGCCGGGAGCGGAACCGATCCCGCCACGAGCGCGATGGAAAGCAGCCAAGCGGCAGGTCGAAAAGCGAGCATCGAGACCCCGTTCAATAGAGGTTGGGTCCGGGGTGCAAGGTTTCGCCCGGGCACGTGCGCGCCCGTGCAGGGCCGGGGGACAGGTACGGGGCGTCGCGCCTTTTGGGACGCCGCGCTTCATGCCGCCGCGCCGGGGGCTACGACGAGAAGAACGGGAGACGCGTTCTCCAGTCGGTTCAGCCTCGCTTCAGGGGCGCCGAGGATTTGAGGGGCAGAGGGGGGGCGGTGGCATCGGTGGCTTTTTCGAGGTACTGCACCGTGACGGAGATGCGCCGGTTCGACGCGTTCTCCGGGTCGAGCGGTTTGCGAAGACGCTGGTCGGCGAAGCCGCGCACCGCCGAAACCTGGTCCGTCCGCAGTCCGTTGGTTTGCATGAGCCGCCGCGCCGCGTTGGCGCGATCGGCCGAGAGCTCCCAATTGCCGTAATCGGTCCTGGCGGCATACGGCCGGGAATCGGTGTGCCCTTCAATCAGAATGCGGTTGGGCAGCTTCGCGATTTCCTTGGCCAGCAGGGTCAACAGCTCTTCGCCGAATTGGCTGGGCCGCGGACTGCCGGACTCGAAGAAGACGCCCTTTTCGGTCTCCAGAAGCTCGATGCGCAGACCTTCGCTGGTGATGGTCATCTCGACCTGGTCCTTGAGCTGTTGCAACTCGGGGACACGCTTCATCGCTTCGGCCAGCTTCTGCTGGATGTCGTGCATGGACATGGTCGAAATATCGACGGTACGTCCCGTTCCCGGCCTGGCGTTTCCGGTTTCTTTGCCGTAGCCGCGCGGGTCGTTGAAATAGCCGCTCACGGCCATGCGTACCGATTGACTGGTATTGACGATCCACAGCACGATGAAGAGGGCCATCATGGCGGTAACGAAATCGGCGTAAGCGACCTTCCATGCCCCGCCGTGGGAGCCGCCATGGCCGCCTTTCTTGCGCTTAATGACGATGATGGGGGCGGCGCTATCGGACATGTGGCGTCACGCCGCGGCGGCCGCTTCCGGGGCGCGGCGGCGGCGTTGCCGCCACGGCAGGCCGTCTCCATGTCTTTAAAACTGGGACGGACCTCCGGAGGAATGGCGCGGCGCGCGAACTCGACCGCGAGAATGGGCGCGCTGCCGCGGACATAGGAGATGGCGGCGACGCGCAGCACGTTGTAATAGTGCGCTTCGGCGTCATTCAGCTTGCTCAGATTCGCCGCCAACGGCCCGACAAAGCCGTAGCAAAGCAAAATTCCCAGGAAGGTGCCAACCAGCGCGGCCGCGACCTTGTGGCCGATTTCTTCCGGCGGCCCTCCGATAGCGCCCATCGAAATCACGACGCCCAAGACCGCCGCCACGATGCCCAAGCCGGGGAGGGAATCGGCCAGCGTGGAAAGCGCGTTCACGGGCACGTTAGCCTCCTGGTGACGGATTTCCATATCCAGTTCCATCATCTGGTCCAACTCGAAGTGTCCAATCCCGCCACTGATGGACATACGCAGGCTGTCGCAAAGAAAGTGGACTGCCTCGATGTCTTTCAGGAAGCCCGGATATTTTGAAAACACGGGACTCTTATCCGGCTCCTCGATGTCGGCCTCCAGCTTTACCATTCCGTTTTTCCGCGCGTAGGTAAAGAGTTCGTTGGCCATCGTCAAGGTTGTCAGATAAAAGGCTTCATCGTACTTTCCCGGCTTGAACACCGCGCCGACGACGCCGAGCAGCTTGCGGATGACCGGCAGAGGGTTGGCGATCAGCGCGGTACCGGCGGCCGCCCCGGCGATAATCAGCAGTTCGGCGGGCTGGAGCAGGACCGCGATATGGCCATGCTCCATGAGGTAACCGCCCAGGATTGCCGCGACGACGACTAGCGCTCCGATGATTGCAAACATTGTGCGGTATTCGACAAAAGTCTCTTATCGGCCGAAATGTAGGGGACGTGAATCGCGCCAGGGCGGCGGCTGAAGCTGGCCCGGCTGAAACACTGTGGCGGGGGAGCGAATCCAACCAGCGGGCGAACGCGCCCCGGAGTTCCCCATGAAAATTTCCTTCCTGATCGGTCGCGCCGTTTTTGGCGGCTTTTTCATCTATAGCGGAATCAACCATTTCCGGAACTTGAAAGGGATGTCGCAGTATGCCGCGGCGAAGAACATGCCGTTGCCGGAAGCCGCCGTAGCAGTGTCCGGCGCGATGCTGTTGCTGGGCGGGAGCAGCATCCTGTTGGGTATCAAGCCGAAGTTCGGGGCCGCCGCGATCCTGGCGTTTCTAGCCGCGGCTTCGCCCGCAATGCACGATTTCTGGCAGGCCCAGGATCCGCAGCAACGTCAGAACGACATGATCCACTTCAGCAAGAATATGGCGTTGCTAGGGGCGGCGGCCGCGCTGATGGGCGTCGAGGAGCCGTGGCCGTGGAGCGTTCCGGTGGCGCAGCCGGCGTCGAGCGGGCTGGCCGCGCGCGCGGCGTAGCGGCGGGAAGAGGAGCGCGCTGGACGGAGCGGCCGGGTCGCTGGTACGTCGCGATTCGCCAATCGCCGCGAAGTGGAAGCGCGCGGGGCGGTAAACCGCCGACACGCGCGCGATCTACAATTCGGCATGGGGCGCGATTTTCCGCAGCGCATCGTCTGTCTGACGGAGGAGACCACCGAGACGCTTTATTTGCTCGGCCAGGAGCATCGCATCGTGGGCGTGTCGGGGTATACGGCGCGTCCACCCGCGGCGCGCCGGAAGCCGAAAGTTTCGGCCTACATTAACGCGAAATTCGATAAGATCGTGGAGCTTCGGCCGGACTTGGTACTGGCCTTCTCCGATCTACAGGCCGAAATCGTGCGCGAGTTGCTGCTGCGCGGCCTGAATGTATTCGCGTTCAATCAACGCAGCATCGCGGAGATTTTCGACATGATTGCGGCGCTGGCGGGAATTACGGGCGTGCCGGACAAAGGAGCGGCGCTGATCGAGGAGTTGCAGCGGGGGCTGGACGCCATTGCCGCCGCGGCCGCAGCAATTCCCGCGCCGTCCCCGCGTTTTCTTCGAGGAGTGGAACGACCCGCTCATCGGCGGAATTCGCTGGGTCGAAGAACTCCTCGAGATCGCCGGCGGCGAGCCGCTCTTCCCCGAAATTCGCGAGGGGCGCTCCGCAAGAGAGCGGACGCTCGATCCCGTTGCGGTGGCCGCGCGCGATCCGGAAATCGTCATCGCCTCATGGTGCGGCCGCAAGGTGAACAAGGACGCGATCCGCTCGCGCCCGGGCTGGTCCTCTACCACGGCCGTGCGCGAGAACCGCATTTACGAAATCAAGTCCACGTATATTCTGCAACCCGGACCGGCATCGCTCACCGAAGGCGTCCGGCAATTGCACGCGATTCTGGCGTACTGCGCGGGAATTCCCGTTCCGGGCCCGCTTGCGCCCGCCGAGCGGCTGGATGCGGATCTCGCTGCTCAGGGCCGCTGATCTAGCTCCCGCTTCAGCCAGGCGATCATGTGTTCTTTGTAGGACGTCAGGTGATCGGCTTCCCACCAGCGTATCCCATGCCCTCCGCCCTCGACCGGATACAGCTCGCAGACGCCGCCGGCCTGGCGCACTTTGGCGCACATCTCCCGCGATTGCTCAAACGGCACCAGAGTATCGGCGGTCCCGTGAATCAGCAGAAAGGGAGGCGCATCGGGACGCACCCAGTAAACCGGCGAAATATCGCGCAATCCCGCGAGCAGCAGCTCTGCAAAGGGCGTGCCTTTTACCGCCCGGCGCAAGGAATCCGGAATCTGCGGCGATGTCTCCGCCAACTGCACCAGATCGCTGGGGCTGTAGAGCGCCACGACGGCGCGCACCGCCCCGTTCGGTCCCGGCTTGAGCGCCGCCATGGATGCCAATTGCGCGCCAGCCGACTCGCCTATGAGGGCGATGCGGTCAGGATCGACACGGTATTCGGAAGCATGGCCCTTGACGTAAGAAACGGCCTGTCGGACATCGTCCACGGCGCCGCCGAGCAGCAACGCCGACTGGATGGCGCCTTCGGCGGCGGAGCCGTTGCAGCTCGTTTGCCAGCCGGTAGCTGATCGAAAACCACGCAAATCCCGCGTCCGACAAGGGCTGAAATAAAGGTTGCACGGAGTTCTGCCGGTCGCCGCGAATCCATCCGCCGCCATGCACGATGATGGCGGCCGGAAACGGACCGGGGCCATCGGGAATGTGAGCATCCATTCGCAGGCTGACCCCCCCGGCGGTTCCGTACTCGATGTTTTCACGGGACTCGGCGGGGGCCGCTGCAAGTTGTATCGGCATGGCTGTAACGACCAGGAAAGTACACCAGACATTCGGCTTAAACATTGAATCTCAATAGACGTACGCCGTCCCGCTCCGGTTCAGGCGCTCCGGGAACTCAAATGGAGCAAAAAACTCCCGCCGTGACGATCCTCGGGCGGCAAAATGTACCCGGGTGAGGTTCGAGAGAGCCTGGAAACCATGCTGGCAAATACGTTTATTTGGACAACGACATGCTGATTACCAAAAATACGTGAAGGCGTAACCCGGGGCAATTATGGGTGCATATATCCGCCCGATTGAAGTTTTGCTTGTTGAAGACAATCCGGCCGATGTGCGCCTGACTCAGGAAGCTTTCAAAGAGGGCCGCGTCACGAACCATTTGAACGTGGTGAACGACGGCGTGGAGGCCATGGATTTCCTGCACCGCGAAGGGAAGTACACCGCCGCGCCCCGTCCGGATCTGATTCTCCTCGATCTCAACCTGCCGCGTAAGAACGGCCGCGAAGTTCTGGAGGAGATCAAGGCCGATCCCAGCCTGCGCCGCATTCCGGTGATGATTCTGAGCACCTCGCGCGCGGACCAGGACCTGCACGGGGCTTACAATCTTCACGCCAATTGCTATATCGCCAAGCCCGTCGACCTGGATCAGTTTCTGAATGTGGTCCGCTCGATTGAACATTTCTGGTTCAACATCGTTACTTTGCCGTCGGACTGAAGCGCCTTAGACCACCACGCGAAAGTGCTGCTACGATGAAGAGTGGGATGCCGCTGGTACCCCCATCGATTGAATCTTTACGGCCCTACGAGGCGGGCCGGAGTATCGAAGAGGTGCGGCGCGAGTTCGGTCTCACGAGCGTCGCCAAGCTGGCCTCGAACGAAAATCCCCTGGGCGCTTCGCCGCTGGCGATCGAGGCGATTCGAAACAGCCTGGAGCGGCTGAATCTGTATACCAACGGCGGCCTCGATTTGCGCCGCGTGCTGGCGCGCGAGTTCGACCTGAAAATTGAAAACGTCATCGCGGGCAGCGGCTCGGAAGGCATCATGTCGAACATCATCCGCACGTTCCTGTGCGATGAGGATGAGGTGCTCACTACCGAAGCGGCCTTCATCGGCTTTCAGGTGCTGGCGAAATCGCGCGGCGTGCGCTATCGTACCGTCCCTTATAAGGACTGGCACTACGATCTCGACGCTCTCGGCCGCGAGATCAACGAGCGCACCAAGATCGTCTATCTGGCGAACCCGAACAACCCCACGGGGACGATCTTCAGCAGGCACGAATTCGACGAATTCTATAAGCGCGTCCCGGATCGCGTTCTGATTATTCTCGACGAGGCATACTTCGAGTACGCCAAGGACAATCCGCGCTATCCCGACTCGATGCATTATCGCTATGACAACGTGATCACGCTGCGGACATTCTCGAAGGTCTATGGCTTGGCGGGGGTGCGCATCGGTTACGGATTCGCGCACGAAGAGCTGATCGCGAATCTGCTCAAAGTGAAGCTGCCGTTTGAGCCGAGCACGCTGGCGCAGGCGGCCGGCATCGGGGCGCTGGGCGACAAGGAATTTCTGCATCGCTCGCTGGAGTTGAACGCGCGCGGGTTGAAGTTTATTTCGCAATCTCTGCGCGAGATGGGGTTCACGGTGGTCCCATCGGAAGCGAACTTCGCGATGGTGGCGCTGGCAGTCGGGGAGCAGGCCGCGCAGATGACGCGCGATCTGCTGGCGCAGGGGATCATCATACGGCCGCTTGCGAGTTTCGGCCTGCCGCACTGCGTGCGCATTTCGACGGGCAACGACGAGGAAAACGAGCGCTGCGTGGAGGCCATTCAAAAGCTTGCGGTCACGGCGGGAGTTTAGTGAAGGAGCAAATATGCAACTGACGGAGAGTGTGGTCGAAAGAGGCGCGCGAACAGGATTTCCTGCCGCTCAACGGCACGGATTACGTCGAATTTTACGTCGGCAACGCCAAGCAGGCCGCGTATTACTACCGCGCGGCGTTCGGCATGAGGCTGGCGGCCTACCGCGGCCCGGAGACCGGCACGCGCGACCGCGTCTCGTATGTCGTCGAGCAGAACAAAATCCGGTTCGTCCTCACGACGCCTCTGCATGCGCACAATCCAATCGCGGACCACATTTACGCGCATGGCGACGGCGTGCATGAGATCGCGTTGTGGGTGGACGATGCCGCGGCGGCTTACGAGGAAACGACCAAGCGCGGCGCGCGCGGACTGGAGAAGCCGGCGCGCTTCGGCGATTCTCAGGGCGAAGTCTGCATTTCATCGATCGCCGCTTATGGCGACACGGTCCACTCCTTCATCGAGCGCCGCGATTATCGCGGAGCCTTCCTGCCGGGCTTCGCCGCCGTGGAAGCGGACGATCCCGTTTCCCGCGCGGTTGGTCTTAAGCACATCGACCATATGGTCGCCAACGTCGGCTGGGGCGAAATGAATAAGTGGGTCGATTTTTATCGCGACGTGATGGGCTTTCGCCTCTATCAGCATTTCGACGACAAGGACATCAGCACGGAATATTCGGCGCTGATGTCGAAGGTGATGGCCAACGGAAACGATCGCGTGAAATTTCCCATCAATGAACCCGCCGAGGGCCGCAGGAAATCGCAGATCGAGGAGTATCTGGAATTCTATCAAGGCCCCGGCGTGCAGCACATCGCCATGGCGACCGATGACATCGTCCGCAGCGTGTCGGCGCTGCGCTCCCAGGGCGTCGAATTTTTGCGCGTGCCGACGGCCTATTATGAGGATCTCGAAAAGCGCTGTGGAAAGATCGACGAGCCCATCGATGCGCTGGCCGAGCTGGGCGTACTGGTGGATCGCGACGACGAAGGCTACATGCTGCAGATCTTCACGAAGCCGGTGGAGGACCGTCCCACGCTGTTCTACGAGATCATCCAGCGCAAAGGCAGCCGCAGCTTCGGGAAAGGCAATTTCAAGGCCCTGTTCGAGGCCATCGAGCGCGAGCAGGCCGCGCGCGGCAATCTGTAATCTGTACTATCATGGCCCTGCGATGGGCCGCGTTCTATTCCTGCTCGCATCATTTGCCGCGCTGGGGCGGACGGAGACGCTCCCGGCCGGCGCCATCTGCCACAAGGTCGGAGACACCTATAAAAACCTGCGCGTCTATCAATTCGCGGCGCGGCAAACGTTTGAGTACAGCGCCCGCGGCGCCATGAGCTCGCGGGAGATCTTTTTCTCACTCGCGGCCGTGAAGCCGGAAAGAATCAGGCTCACCGTCAAGGACCCCGACCGCGAGCTGATCGTCGTCAGCGACGGCGAGACGACTTGGCGTTATCTCCCGAAAACGAAGCAATACACAAAGGAATCGTCCGCCGCCCTCGAAGACGGCGACGAGACCGCGAATCAGCCGTCACAGGACGCCGTCGATCCGCTGACCGTGGCTCAAAACACGCTTGTAAATCGCTATGCCGGCTTGGCTCGCTACGCCTCCGCCGCCACGCTCGCGCGCGAGGAGCGCATCAAAATCGAGGGCGATAAAGTGGACTGCTACGTCCTCCAGATTCGCCTGTCCGATCGAATGGAGGAGCTGTGGATCGACAAGCGGCGGTTTCTCGTCCTGCGTCATATTGACACCGCTAAGGCCGAGCGCGGCGGTGTCCCCATTGCCGTGAAGGTCACCCTAACTTTCAAGGAGGCCGACATTTCCACGACTCCCGAAAACGGCCTTTTCGCCTTCACGCCGCCGCCCAACGCGGTCGAGGCGCAAACGCTGAATCTTCCCGGCGAGCGGATTAACCTGACGGGCCGCATCGCGCAGGATTTCACTCTCAAAGCGCTGGAGGGTGGCAAGGTGACCTTGAGCGATCTGCGCGGCAAGGTCGTCCTGCTCGATTTTTGGGCGACTTGGTGTCCGCCCTGCCGCAAGGAGCTGCCCAGCATCGAGAAGCTGCATCGCGAGTTCAAGGACAAGGACCTCGTCGTCCTGGGAATCGACGACGAGGACAGCGGCACGGTGAAAGGATTTCTCAAGAAAAACGAATACAGCATTCCCGTGCTCCTGGATTCGCGGCAGGAGGTCCATCGCATGTATGGAGCGCGCGCCATTCCTACCGTAATCGTGATCGGCCGCGATGGCGTCATCAAGGCGCACTACGTCGGCGGCCGCGGCGAAGCGGATCTGCTGGCGGCCTTGAAAATCGCGGGGATCGAGTAGCGTTGGATTTCACCTGCAACGTCTGCTCCACGCTGAATTCAGGCGTTGAGGAATTCGGCCGTGAAATTCCGAGCTGTGCCGGATGCGGCTCCTCCGTCCGCATCCGGGCGCTGTTGTACGCTTTCTCGCGGGAGTTGTTCGGCGCCGCTCTCGAGCTGCGCGATTTTCCTTCCATCAAAAGCCTTCGCGGCGCCGGGATGACGGACTCGGATTCTTACGCCGATACGCTGGCCCGCAAGTTCGATTACAGGAATACGTTTTTCGACCGCGAGCCCGCCCTCGACATCGCCGAAATCGACCCGCGGGAGGAGGGGACGCTCGATTTTCTGATTTCCAGCGAGGTTTTCGAGCATGTGCGGCCGCCGTTGGAAAAAGCGCTCGAAAACGCCTGCCGTCTGTTGCGCCCCAACGGCATCCTGCTGCTGACCGTGCCTTATGCGCCGGAAGGCCCCGCGAGCGAACATTTCCCGCAACTCGCCGATTTCGGCATCGCGAACCTGCGCAGCGGCGCAATACTTGTAAATCGAACCTCCGCGGGCGAGCTGCAGGTATACGACAAGCTGCTGTTCCACGGCGGCAGCGGCTCAACGCTCGAGATGCGCCGGCTCAACGAGGACGAACTGCGGCGCACTCTGCTGGCCGCGGGCTTCAGCAGCTTGCGTTTTTACTGCGAAGACTACGCGCCCTTCGGAATTCGCAATGCCGAAACATGGTCCCTTCCGATCGCCGCCCGCAAGCTGCCGTTTTACTTTGAGCGAAACCGCGCGAGCGGAGTTGATGCAGCAGTTCGGTGAAACAAAGATAGAGTTACGCCGCGTCCGGGATGCGTCTCGAAGCGAGTTGGACACGGCGGCGGCCGAGATCGCGCGCCAGCGGATCGAAAACGCCGGTCTGCGGGAAGACTTGGCCAAGCGCACGGCCTGGGCGCGCGCCCTCGAAGCCGACCTGAAATCCGAGTGCGCCCGCGCCTGTCAACTCGATGCGGAACTGACGCAACGGACGGAGTGGGCGCGGGACTTGGAGCGCAAGCTCGAGGAACGCACCACTTGGGCCGCAAGCCTCAACGCCGAACTCGAGAGCCGCACGAACTGGGCCATCGACATGGAGCGCCAGCTTCTAGAGCGCACCGCCTGGGCCACGGCTCTTGACACGCGTTATCAGGATATGGAGACCAGGCTGGGCGTATTACGGTCCAGTTGGTGGAACCGACTGGGACGCCTCTTCCGAATCGTGCGGTGACGCGGAGCTCTTAAGCCGGGCGCCCCGACAAAAGGTCGCCCAATGCAGGCCCGCGCCCGGCTGCAACAGCTCCCGAGAGCTGGTCCTGTTGTTGATCGCCTTCACCGGGAGCGAGGAACAGATTCGTTTCCACGCCGTGCTGCTTCGTGTACAGATCGTAGTAGCGGCCGCGCAGCGCATAAAGCGCCTCGTGCGTGCCACGCTCAACAATGCGGCCGCTCTCGACCACCAGAATCTCGTCCGCGCGCCGGATCGTCGATAACCTGTGCGCGATGACGAATGTCGTGCGACCTTGCATCAGGTATTTCAAACCCTCCTGGATCAACGCTTCGGATTCGGAATCGAGGCTGGAGGTCGCTTCGTCGAGGATCAGAATGCGCGGATCGGCGAGGATCGCCCGGGCAATCGAAACGCGCTGCTTCTGTCCACCCGATAGTTTCACGCCGCGCTCGCCGACCACGGTGTCGTATCCGTCGGGAAAATGCTCCGCGAACTCATCCACGCGCGCAATGCGGCAGGCGCGCATGATCTCTGCTTCCGTGGCATACGGTCTTCCAAACGCCACGTTCTCGCGAATGTTCCCGTCGAACAGAAAAGTATCTTGCAGCACCACGCCGAGCTGCGTGCGGTAGGAGTCGAGCCGCACGGTCGAGAGATCGTAGCCGTCCACCGAAACCGTCCCTTCCCCCGGCGTGCTGAATGCCGAGATCAGCCCGATGATGGTCGATTTGCCGGATCCGGACGGCCCGACCAGCGCCGTGACTGTTCCGGGCGCCGATTCGAAGGAGATGCCGTGAAGAACGGTCTTGCCCGGCATCGTACGCGAACGTGACATTGTCGAACACGACATGGCCCTGAATCGGCGGGATCGTCACCGTGCGTCGCGGGTCCTTGTGTTCGGGCTTTTCGCTCAACACTTCGTGCGTGCGATCGAGCCCCGCCAGCGCCTCGGTGAGCTGCGTTCCGATGCCCACGACCTGGAAAACCGGCGCGATCATAAACGCCATAAAAGCGGTGAAGGTGACGAAGCCGCCCAGCGTCAGCGTGCCGGCCTGAATCTGGCGCGCCCCGACATACATGATAGTCGCGCCGACCACGCCCATCAGCACCGTCGCCGACATGCTCATCAGCGACATCGCCGTCAGAGACTTGATCACGTTGTCGAGCAGGCGCTGCACGCCGCCGCTGAAGACCTCGGCCTCGCGATCCTCCGCGTGATAACCCTTGACGACGCGCACGCCGCCCAACGATTCCGTCAGGCGGCCCGTCACATCGGCGTTGATTTTGCCGCGCTCGCGGAAAATGGGCCGGATGGTGCCGAACGCTTTCCGCAGGACCAGGCTGAACGCGACGATCACGGTAACCGCGATCCCCGTCATCAACGCGCTGATGCGGATCAGAATAATGAACGAGAACAGCGCCGTGAGGATGCCGCCCACGAACTCGATCAAGCCGGTGCCGAGGAGATTGCGGACCCCTTCCACGTCGGTCATGATGCGCGAGACGAGCGTGCCGGTTTTGTTCGAATCGTAATAGGCGACGGGCAGCCGGCCGACGTGCGCCTGGACCTTGCGGCGCAGCTCCGCGATCAGCCGTTGCGCGGCTTTCGAGACGAGCTGCGTCAACGAAAAAGATGTCACGCCTTGAATGATGGTGGCGGCGGCGACCGCGAGAACGAGCGGCGGCAGGAGCTGAAACTGCTTCTTGCCGATGATGTTATCGACCAGGAATTTCGTCGAGCCGGGCAGCACCAGGCCACAGACGCGATTGACGATCATCAGGAGAAATCCGGCGGCCAGAATTCCGCGCCGCGGATAGATCATCTCCTTGATATCCGGCCAGATGTCGCGCAGGCGTTGCGACGAAGTCTTTTTGGACGTGGCCCCGAGGTTCAAATTATTCGATGACGGGGACCTTCCGCGCGATTCAGCCCGCGGCGGCAATCCGATGGCGCTACGCAAGGGACTGCTTCATGTAGTCGAAAGCCTTGCGAACTTCGGCCACCGTGTCCATGCCGGGCTTGCCGTATTCGTACTCGATCATGGCCGGGATCGGATACTTTTTGGTCTTGAGTACCTGCAAGACCTCTTTGATTTTCGTGTCGCCCTGGCCGAAAGGCATGTTGTCGCCGTGGTCTTTCTTGCGATCTTTGAAATGCAGCGTCAGAATATCGGCGTGATGCTCCTCGAGAAAGCTGACGGGGTCGAAACCGGCGGCGGTGAAATGACCGATGTCGAGATTGATCTTGATCCAGCGGGAGCGGCCCTGCATGGCCTTCGCGAAATCGTCCGGCGTGGAGAATTCATTCGGCTTCATGCTGTCGTGATTATGCATGCCGACATAGGTTCGATATTTTTCCGCGAAGGGATAAATGCGGGCCGCCGTATCGACGTTGGCCGAAGCGGTGATCTTATTTGTCCCGAGGGCCTTCGCGATTTTGAACCCGTTTTCGATTTCCTGGTCGCTCATATTGGTTCGGAAACTGTAATTGAGCGCGTAGACATCGATTCCGGCATCGTCAAACTTCTTCTTCGCCGCCCTGATCTCATCCATTGGCGGATTTTCGCGCCACGCCTTCGCCGCGGCGTTGCCCTTCGGCTCCAAGTGGCCTTGCCACACTTCGGCATAACCGAGACCGATTTGCTTCATGGCGGCGATGCAGGCGTCCAGATCGCGGTCGCGAAAGCTGTAAGTTTGCGCGCCGATCATGACGCCGTCGATTCTGGAATTAATCTTTCCGAAAACGGAGACGAGCGGCGCGGCGGCGAAAAGCCTGACCAGGTTGCGGCGGGATAGGTTGCGGCGGGAAAGGTCCATAGCTAGATTATGGCGCGACCAGGCCAGGCGTTGCTGGCCACCTCGCTGGGTCACGCCGCCGAATCCCGTTCGAAAAACGAAGCGCGCCAAGTCTCGGGGATCAGATGAATCGACTTCTCCAGCGGCGGCGCAATCGTGAAAATGCGCGGCTCTGTCGAGAATAAATGTACGCGATAAATGCGCCAGTCCTCCTGCCGCTCCGCGGCTACGCCGCGCTCGCTACGGGTCAGGAAGAACGGCGTCCGCGCCGATCCGTTCGTAGTCTTGACCTCCAGCAATCGTTCGCGCCCGTTCGGTTCAAACGACAGGACGTCGTAGCCGGCGCCATCGCCCTCCTCTGTCGAAATCCAGCGAATCCTCCGCGCCAGGTCCGGGTGGCCCGCATCGCTCAAACGGGCCCGTTCAATCTCAATGACAAACTCTTCGCCCGCCCGGCCCAACAACCGGTTGCGGTGGTCCCGTTCAACCGGATCGAACTTTCGAATAAGACGCTGCAAACGCGCCGGAACGGGTTCCTCCGTGAGCGGCGGGACTCCTACGAAGACCTCGGCCGGCGATGCCGGATGTGCTGACGGAGCGGCGGCGGTTTCCCCCAGTCCTGGGTGTTTCGTCAGATAACGATCAATCGCATCGAAGATGGCATTCTGGTAATTCCGCTTGGGTATATACCCTCGAATCCATGGCATGCCCAACTCATCCAGCACCGCCGAAATATTCTGGTGCTTAAATTCGATCGAGCGATGCGTCCGGCCAATCGCCGCCATGAGAGACTCGCTGTGGCGCGACTTTACGTAAGGGCGCCCGGATAAGTCGGCTTCGAGCATCGCGAAGTAATCGGCGACGATCGCATCGAGTTCGTTATCTCGCCAAGGCGTGCCAATTTTCGCTTCGTCGGCCATCCGCGCACCCGCCCTACCCTCTCACAATCGTGCCGGCCTCATAGCAATTGCGCGCCCGTAAACTGCGGCGCTCCCGCCAGCGCGGCGGCGATGCTTTCGGCGATCTTCTTGCCATGGAAGCGCCCGTTCTCGATGAAAATCTCGTTGGTGTGCATGCCGGCGACGATCACGCCCGCCAGATAAATGCCCGCGCGATCGCTTTCGAGCGTTTCCGGGTTTGTGCGCGGGCGCTGGGTTTCCGGATCGAGCGCGATACCGTGGGCCGCCAGGAACTGCAGATCCGGGCGATACCCGATCATGGCCAACACAAAATCGTTCTTTAGCGCGACCTCGCCCTGGGGCGTCTCCACAATCACGGAATCGGGCAGAATTTCGAGCACCCGCGAGTTGAAATAGGCGCGGATCTCGCCATTGGCGATGCGATTCTCGATATTCGGCTTGATCCAATATTTAACCCGGCTGGAAATTCCCGGCCCGCGGTGTACCAGCGTTACGCGCGCCCCGGTCCAATAAAGCTCCAGCGCCGCAATGGCGGCCGAGTTTTTCGCGCCCACCACCACAACGTCGTGATCGTAATAAGGATGCGGCTCCTTGTAATAGTGAATGACTTTATCGAGCGATTCGCCCGGCACGTTCAGCAAATTCGGAACGTCGTAATAGCCGTTCGCGATGATGATTTTGCGGGCGCGATAGTAGCCTTTGCTGGTCGTGACCAGGAAATCGTTGTCGGCGCCCCCGATCGTCAGAACGCGCTCGTACTGGCGCACATCGAGCTTGTAATGCTCGGTCACGCGGCGGTAATACTTCAGCGCTTCCGTTCTCGTCGGCTTCTCGTACATCGACGTCATCGGAATGTTGCCGATCTCCAGCAGCTCCGGCGTCGTGAAAAATGTCATGTGCGTCGGATAGTTATAGAGCGAGTTGGTCAGGCAACCCTTGTCGAACAGAACGGCGCCGAGCCCGCGAGTTTTCAGTTCGATGGCGCAGGCAAGGCCCGTAGGCCCCGCTCCGATAATGATGGCGTCGTACGTTTCCGTTTGAGAAGCGGTCATTGCAGCAGCGCCTCGACCGTGTCATAAATGTTCGCCAGCGCGGCCGGTAGCGCGGCCGTATTCTTGCCGCCCGCTTCCGCCATATCGGCACGCCCGCCGCCTTTGCCGCCCACCGCCTGCGCGACGGCCCCGGCGAGCTTGCCCGCGTGTACCTTACCCGAAAGCTCCTTCGTCACCGCCGCGACAATGGCAATGTTCGAATCTTCCGCGGTCGCCAGCACGACTACATTGACGCGCTTGTTGCGAAGCGAATCCGCCAGCGTGCGAAGCTGCGCGCGATCCATGTCCGGAACCTGCGGCCGCAAGCACGCGCACGCCTTTGATGGTCCGCGCATCGCTTTCAAGCCCGCCAATCTGCGCCCGCGCAATCTTATCCTTCATCTGCTCCAGGCGCTTCTCGAGCGACTTGCGATCTTCAAGCAGCTTTTCCAACTCCTCGATGAGCTTGTTCTCCGGCGTGTTGACGACGTGCGCCGCGCGGTGCAGCGACGCGAGCGCCTGCTGGAAACGCCGCAGGGCCTCTTCGCCGCTGATCGCTTCAATGCGGCGCACGCCCGCGGAAATGCTGCCTTCATAAACGATTTTGCAAACGCCAATGTCGCCGGTTCGATGCACATGCGTGCCCCCGCACAGCTCCTTGCTGAACTGCTCGATTGAAACCACGCGCACTTTATCGCCGTATTTTTCGCCGAACAGCGCCATCGCGCCGCTATTCAGCGCCTGGTCCAGATCCATCACGTCGCGTGTGGACCTCAATGTTCTTGAGAATCTCCTCATTCACCAACCGCTCGACTTCGCCGATTTCCGCGGGATCGAGCGCGGCGTAATGCGTGAAGTCGAAACGCAGCCGTCCCGGATCGACCACGCTGCCCGCCTGCTTAACATGCGTGCCGAGCACCGCTCGCAGCGCCGCGTGCAGCAGATGCGTGGCCGTGTGATTGCGCATGGTCGAACGGCGCAGAGTCGGGTCGACGCGCGCGATCAGACGCTCGCCCTTCAGCCAGCGGAAGCAGCAGGCGGACCTTATGGACGTAGCGCGCCGGGCGCGGGCTTATAGGTATCCTCAACCTCGGCCGCCTTTTCGCCCGTGGAGGCCAGATAGAGCGCCCCGATGTCGCCGACCTGTCCGCCGGCCTCGGCATAAAAAGGCGTGCGATTGAGGGCTAACTCGGTACGGCCATCGATATTGAGCACTGCCGCGACTTCGACCGCCGCTTCCAGCGTGTCGCGCCCCACGAATTCGGTCGGCTTGAGAGTGCGGTAAACGGGCGCGATCTGCGCTTTGATCCGCGCCCTTCCAGCTTGCGCGCGCGCGGGTGCGCTGCTTCTCCATCTCCGTAGCGAAGCCCTCGCGATCGATCGGCGAGATTCAACTCGCGCGCCATGTCTTCCTGCTCATCGAGCGCCAGTCCGTAGGTGTCGTAGAGGCGGAACGCGGCCGCGCCCGGGATGATGCCGTCCGCCGCAGCCGGCGGCTTCGTCGCGGAAAATTTTCTCGGCGATCTGGAACGTCGTGGCGTAGCGGTGCTCTTCGTCCTTCGCCACGCGCGCCACGCGCTGGATGCTCTCCATCATCTCGGGGTAGCCCGGCTTCATCAGTTCGGCGACGAAATCCGGTCAGCTCGTAGAGATAAGGCTGCTGCGCGGCCGATCATGCGCGCGTTGCGTATCGCCCGCCGCATGATTTTCCGCAGCACGTAGCCGCGGCCTTCATTCGAGGGCAGCACGCCATCGTGGATCAGGAACGCGGTGGCGCGGGCGTGGTCGGCATTGATGCGCAAAACCGTATCGGTCCGGTCCGATTCGCCGTAGGCAGACGCCAAAGAGCTCGGCCGCGCGATCGATGATGGGCCGCAACAGGTCGGTATCGTAGTTCGAGATCTTGCCCTGCAAGCACCGCGGCCACGCGCTCCAGCCCCATGCCGGTATCGATGGAGGGCCGCGGCAGCGGCGTCATGATCCCGTCGGAAGCGCGGTCGTACTGCATGAAGACGAGATTCCAGATTTCGACGAAACGTCCGCCGCCATCGTCCGGGAAGCGCTCCTCGTCTCGCGGCCCGGCTCGGCCGCTTCGGCGCCCATGTCGTAGTGGATCTCGGAACACGGACCGCACGGCCCGGTCTCCCCCATCTGCCAGAAATTATCTTTCTCGTCGAGCCGGAAGATGCGGTCCCGCGGCACGCCCGCCACCTTCTGCCACAAATTTTCGGCGTCGTCGTCTTCGCGGAAAATCGTGACATAGAGCTTGTCTTTCGGAATGCCGAAATCTTTCGTGATCAGTTCCCACGCGAAGGCGATGGCCTCGCGCTTGAAATAGTCGCCAAAGGAAAAGTTGCCCAGCATCTCGAAAAATGTATGGTGGCGCCGCGTATAGCCGACGTTATCGAGATCGTTGTGTTTGCCGCCCGCCCGCACGCATTTCTGCGAGGTCGTGGCGCGCAAGTATTCGCGCGTTTCAACGCCGGTGAACACGTCCTTGAACTGATTCATGCCCGGCGTTGGTGAACAACAGCGTCGGATCGTTGGCCGGGACCAGCGAGGAGCTCTTGACGATGCGGTGTCCGCGCGCCGCGAAGTAATCGAGAAACTTCCGGCGGATGTCGTTTCCGGTCATGTAGTTCTATTCTCGCGCGATAGAGCGCCGGGACGGGATGCGAGCTAATCGAAGTCGAAGGGCCGCTTGGGGGGCGGAGCGGTGTCCGGGCTCTCTTTCGCCTGCTTCAAGAGCTCGTCGAATTTGCGCTCCAGCACCTTCTGGTGCGACTTGTGCTGCTCAAAAGATTTATCGAAAACCTCGGCCCGCCGCGCCTCCTCGCCCCGCAGCTTGCGCACGGCTTCTTCCATGTCCTGAATCGAGGGCGGTTTCCGATGCTCCTGGTGGCTGATCACCGCGCCAAGCTCGGCGTCGATCTGCAGCGTGGCCTCGCAGCAGGGGCACTTCACTTCGATCAAGTTGCGCTTCGGCTTGGCCATACGTTCATTACACACCTTTTTTAAACCGCCCGCGCGGCGTCCCGTTATACCGAGTATGCTTAACATACCCGCGCCCGTTCCCATTCCGGGAGACCCTCATTGTGAAATCGTCGATCGTCCTCCTGCTCATAACTGCATGCGCATTCGCCGCGAATCATTACAATTACGTGGGCCGCGACCCCGCCGCGTGGACCAGGACTGCAACTCCGCAAAGCAAGTTCTTGCTCCCCACAGCCGGCTACACGACCTTCATCGGCGACGCGAACGTCTATCGCGTGGCCCAGATTGCCGTTGACGCCGCGGGCAATACCTATGTGGCCGGGAGCCGCGTAATAACAGCCTCCTCGTCCGACGCCTTCGTTTCTAAAATCGACGCCTCCGGAAACCTTATATTCACGGCCACGCTCAGCGGCAAAGAAAGCGACCAGGCGAATGCGGTCGCCGTCGATCCGCAAGGCAACATCTATATCGCCGGAAACACCTCTTCCACCGATCTCCCCCTGCGAAATGCGCTGCAAACTCAGCCCGGCGGCTCCTTCATCGCGAAATTCACTTCCGACGGCATCCTTCTGTATTCCACCTACTTCGGCGGCGCGAAAGGGCCAAGCTCACTCTCCGGCATCGCGGTTGACTCGAACGGCAACATGTACGTCACCGGAACGACCGGGGCTTCCGATTTCAGCTCCACTCCAGGACTCCCGTCCGATAAACCATCGTTCGGCATCGCGGCGCACTTGCCCGCGCTGATCGGCGAAATTTCGGCCGCTGGCGACCGCATACTGTGGAGCGCACTGCTGAATGGAACGCAGCACTCCTGCTATGGCGGCAGCAGTTGCTTTCTGTCGCCCTACAGCAGCACGGGCGAGGCCATCGCTCTCGATCCCGCCGGAAATGTCTACGTCGCGGGCAATACGGTCGTGCGCGATCTCCCCGCCACTCCAGGCGCTTTCGCCGGCGCCGGCGGCGTGGGGCCATTCATCGCCAAAGTGAAGGCCGATGGATCGGCCTTGAGCTATCTCACCTACATCAGCGACACGGTCGACTTGGCGGGAATTCCGGCCAGCCGCACCAGCGCGCTCGCCGTTGATGCTGCTGGCAACGCCTACATCGTGGGGGACACGGAAGACTCCACATTCCCCACCACCCCCGGCGCGCTGCAAACGTCCTACGCCGGTCCGCAACCAGGACAAACCCTATTCAACTACGACGCCTTCATCCTCAAACTCAACCCCACGGGCACAGCGCTGGTTTGGTCAACTTATCTCAGCGGCTCCCAGCCCGACAACGCGCTGTCGATTGCCGTCGATAAGCTAGGCAATTCCTGGGTCTCGGGGACGGTCTCATCATTGCTGCCGGGCTTTCCCGACGCCAACGGCTGGACCGCGCCCGGCAACGACTTTCTCGTCGAGCTGAATCCCTCCGCATCGGCCCTTTCCTATTCGGCCCGCTTCCCCACCGGAACCGCTTCGCAGTCGGTCGCAGTCGATGCGGCAGGTACGGTGCACCTGGCCGGAACCATCGGCATCCTCTCGACCTTCACGCCGGGCATCGCGCCCGTCCCGCGCGTCTTCGGAATCGCGAACGCCGCGTATGGTCCTCTCTCCGGCCGCATCGTGCCCGGCGAGCTCATCTCGATCTACGGCCCCCACATTGGACCGGCAACACCGGCTTCCTCGTTCGGACCCGCCCCCAAATCCCTCGGCGGCGTTCAAGTAACGATCGGCGGCCTACCCGCGCCTCTGCTCTACGTTTCCGATTCGCAGATCGACGCCATCGTGCCTTTCGAGCTGCCCACGGTGGCGCCCGCCGAGGTATCCGTGACGAACAACGGCGCGGCGTTGCTCGCCTTCCCCGTTTACGCCATAACAGCCGACCCTGAAGTCTTCCGCAACGCTGACGGAAGCACGGCGGCGCTCAATCAGGACGGCTCCGTCAACTCCGCATCCAACCCCGCCAAGGCCGGCTCGGTGGTCTCGATTTGGGCTACCGGCCTTCCCGCGCCCTACGCGCTGGGACCCGATGGCGCAATCGCAAGTTCCGCCTTGAATACGTGCAATTGCGACATCGTTCCGCCGACGTACAACCCGCCGCAAGTTCTCGTGACGTATGCGGGCAATGCACCCGGAATGTTCTTCGGCATCGCCCAGATCAATTTTGTAGTTCCGGCCCCGGGGCCGGCGCGTCGTCTTCTTTCACCCTACAGGCCGAAGGCGCAATAAGCGATGCCTTCAGCATCTCCGTCGCGCCGTGACCGGTGTACTTATCTGGGAAGCGCCGGCGGCCTACGAAATGGCAAGCACCTGTTTCGCCTCGGCCTGTCCATTTGCAACCTTCCGATACGCTTCCACGGCGTGATCAAAAGGGACAACCTCAATGTGAGGCGGCTTTAGCGCATGCGATTCAAACCCCCGACCCAATTCGCCGGCAATTTCCGAAACGTCCCGCGCCGTAAAGCGATTGCTATCCAATCCGATCAATCGCGACGCATTGTGATAGAAATCGACCAGATTAAAGCTGACACGCTGCTCTCCCGTGCTTGCGATTGCGACCTGACGGCCGCCGGCTCGTAAGGAGCGCAGAGCGGGTTCGAACATCGCTCC
This sequence comes from Bryobacterales bacterium, assembly GCA_963795935.1. Taxonomy (GTDB): domain Bacteria; phylum Acidobacteriota; class Terriglobia; order Bryobacterales; family Bryobacteraceae; genus JAICMB01. The sequence continues at coordinate 391,804 of CAWCJO010000004.1, forward strand.
GCCAACCGTGTCGAAAACAGCATCCGCTCCCTTTCCGCCCGTCAATTCCAAAACGCGCTCCCGCAGATCCTCTTTTGCTGTGTCGATTGCCGCGTCGGCGCCGGGAATGACGTCCGATTTGAGATCCGCTCCCAACACGCGAATCCCCTTCCAATTCGCAATCTGCGTTGCCGCCTGGCCGACCGCGCCGCGCGCGCCGACAATCAGCACCGTCTCGCCGCGCTCCAGTTGCGCCGCCCGCATCAACGCCGCCCAAGCCGTCATGAAAGGCACTCCAATCGCGGCAGCTTGTTCCATGCTCAAGGTTTTTGGCTTGCGAGAGAGAGCTTCGACAGGGATCACCGCATACTCCGCCTGGACGCCATCGAGCGCCATGCCGAGGCCAGGGCCGCTTCCCCACACTTCTTCTCCTTTGTGCCGCTGTCCTTCGACCACAATGCCCGAAAAATCCCGTCCTGGCGTGCGGGGCAGAGTAGTCCCCGAGAAATGGCCGGAGACATTCTTAACGTCGCTCGGATTGATTGCCGCCGCCCGGATCTGAACGAGCGCTTCTCCCTCACCCGGTTCAGGCTGCGGAACTTCCTCGATCGCCAGCACGGAAGGCGGTCCAAATTTACGGAAACGCAGGGCTCTCATGGATACCTTATCAGTCTCAGTTTAAATCGCGAACGCCTCATATGTCCTCTGTCAGGCGCCGCCTCCCAGTTCGCCCGCCCCACGCGGCCGCCAAGCCCGGCCCGGCTGTCTCGATTTGGCCACTGTCCGCCCCGTGCCTAAAAGGCGAACCATTTTCCCCGCTTGATACATTGGTAAAGAGGTACGCTTTGACAAGCGAAGCGCGTGGCAATTCCCGCGGCGGCTCGACCGGATCGACGGCCTCGTTCCGGCTCATGGGCGTGCCCGTGCGTTTGCACTTCACCTTCGTCCTGTTACTCATCTTTCTGATCGTCGACGGACTCGGAAGCGATCAGTCCGGCCTGCACTACGCTCTTTTCTTGCTGGCGCTGCTCGCCTCCGTGCTGGCCCATGAGTTGGCGCACGCCATCGTGGGCGCGCGGTGCGGCATCCGGACACTCGAAATCGTAATGTTCCCCATCGGCGGCGTAGCGCGCTTCGAGCGCAGCGCCAAGCCGCGTGAGGAATTCTGGATCGCGGCGGCGGGACCGTTCATCAATCTCCTGATCGGCGCCGGAATATGCGGCTACTTATACGCGAATCATCGCGGTATGGACGCAATCGCGGCTTTTCTCGATCCCACCGACTCCAATCTCTTAGAGAGGATCGCGGAAGCGAACCTCATCCTGGCCGCGTTCAATATCATTCCGGCGTTCCCCATGGATGGCGGCAGGATGCTGCGCGCCGTGCTGGCGCGCTTCAAACCGGAAGACGAGGCCACGCGCGCCGCGGCGTGGGCCGGCCGCATGCTGGCCATCGGCATGGGCCTGTACGGCCTTCTGTATTCGCATTTCCTGCTCGTTTTCGTCGCATTTTTCGTGTATCTCGGCGCGGCCCAGGAGAGCGCCGCGGCCATGGGACGGTTTCTCACCGCCGGAATTCCCGTACGCGCCGCCATGCTGACCAAATATCATACCCTCGGTCACGGCAATACCATCCGCGACGCGGCGAATCTGCTGCTGGCCACCTCGCAGCAGGATTTCCCGATCGTGCACAGCCAGCAAGTCATCGGACTGCTCGGCCGCACCGCGCTGATGCGCGCCATGGCAAGCGAGGGACCCGATGCCTATGTCGCGGGATTCATGGAGCGCGATTACACCAGTCTAGGTCCCGACATGAACCTCGCCGAGGTTTTACCCTTGATGGCTCGCTCCGGCGCCTGCGCGCTGGTCATGGATGGCGAGACCCTGATGGGTCTGTTGACTACTGAAAATTTGTCGCAGTTCCTCTTGTTGCGCCGTTTCGGGTGGTGAAAGCGGTAGTTCATGCGCTCGATTGTTTTTCGCTGTATTCTCTTTTCCCTGATTCTCTGTTTCCCGCTTAGCGCCGAGGTCGTCAAGCTTTATCTCCGCGACGGATCTTATCAATTGGCCCGTGAGTATAAGGTCGAGGGCGACCGCGTCAAATTCTATAGCACCGACCGCGACGAGTGGGAGGAGATTCCGCTCGAAATGGCCGATCTCAAAAAGACGGAGTCCGAGATCAAGGCGCGCAAGGCCGCGCTGAGCGAAGATTCCAAGGCCGACGTGGAAGAGGACAAAGCCGAGCGCGCCGCCGCCCGCCAGATCCGCTTGGTCCCGCCCGATCCCGGCGCGTACCTGGTGAAAGGCGAAGCCACCGTGCCCATGAAAGTCGGCGAGGTCCAAGTGGCCAACAATAAACGCCGCTCCATCCTCAAGGTCCTGAGCCCGATTCCCATGGTGACCGGCAAGGCCACGCTCGAAATGAACGGCGCCCATTCCGCAACCATCGTCAACGGCAATATGCCCGAGTTCTATCTGCGCCTCTCGGAGGAGGAGCGCTTCGGAATAATCAAGATGGGCGAGCACAATGGTAACCGCGTCGTCGAAAAGCTCACCATTGTTCCCGTGACGAAGGAAATCGTCGAGGAGCCGACCATCGTCCCCACGTTTCACCAGCAGGCCGGCGATATGCTCTATAAAATCTGGCCGGAGAAGGCGCTCGAACCCGGTGAGTACGCCGTCGTCGAATGGACCGAGGGCAAGGTCAACATGCAAACCTGGGATTTCGCCGTCGCCTCCGCGAAATAACGCCGCTGTCGCGTTCCCTGTCGTAACCTCCTTTTTTGGCCGATTAAAAAGGCGTGCGCCGGAAATTGCTGACGCCCGCGCTGCTGCTGTTGGCGGTCGCGCCATCGGCTTCCCTCGCCTGGAGATGGCGGGCCATGCCGCAGCTCGGCCTCTATCACGACGACAGCATCTATTGGGTTACCGCCAAGGCGCTCGCAAGCGGGGGCGGCTATCGCATCGCCAGCCTTCCGCGGCAGCCCTGGCAGACGAAATACCCCCCGCTCTTCCCCGCCCTGCTGGCCTTCGTCTGGAAGCTGAGTCCCGATTTCCCGGCGAACCTTCCTCTCGCGACATTGGCGGTGTGGCTGACATTTCCCGTCTACGTACTGCTTGTCCGGGCTCTGCTGAAGCAGTTGGGCCTGGGCTCGACCGAATCCTGGGTGCTGACGTTCGCGGCCGCCTTGAATCCCATGGCCGCGCTATTGGGCATGTCGCTCATGCCTGAAATCCTCTTCATGACCGCGTTTCTCGGCTGCATTCTGCTGGCCGAGCGCGCTTTAGAGCCTGAAACGCCCGTGTGGCTCGCCGCCGCCGCCGGCCTGCTCGGCGCGCTTGCCTATCTTTCAAAATCCGCTGCCGTGCCGCTGCTCCTGACAGCGCCGTTCTGCTTCGCGCTGCGCAAACGCTACAAACAGGCGTTTGCCTTCGCGGCCGCGATGTCGCCCGCCTTCATCGCCTGGCAAGCCTGGGTCGCAACACACGTATCGAAATCCAGCGACCTGGTCAGTCTTTATTACACGAACTACACCGGGTTTCGAACTTACAACCTTTCCTGGTCCGATCTGCCTCGCGTGATCTTGCTCAACCTCGACGGGTTGCTGCGATCCTGCGGCAAGCTGCTGCTCTTCGACGTGCCGGTATTTGAGTCTGCAACGTTCGAGCGCGTCATCGCCGTGGCGGCCATTGCGGGGGCAATTCGTCTGGCGCTGCGGTCGCGGCATTTGCAATATCCATTCGTGGCGCTCGGCATCGCGGGGTTGTTATTGGTGTGGCACTATCAGCCCGAGCAGCGCCTGGTGTTCCCGCTTTACCCGTTGCTCCTGGCCGGGCTCTGGACCGAGCTTCGCAACATCGCTACCGTACTCCGGCGCTCCTGGGACAAGCGCGCCGTTGCCGAGCGTATCGCGGCGGGCGTCGGCGCCTGCGCGCTCGCATCGCTCGCTCTCTTCATCGGCTACACGCACGTGGCCGGGGATTTCGTGTTCCTGCCGCGCCTGCTTGGCATCTACCGCTCCGATCTCAAAGCCACGCGGCCGGCCTATGTCTGGGTAGCGCAACACGCTCCCGCGGACGCCGGCGTTTACGCTTACGACGACCCCATGGTTTACCTTTACGCGGGCCGCCGCGCTTGCGGGCTCCCCGTCCCGCCTAAGCTGTACTATCGCGAAAACGATCCGGGAATCCCCCGCCTGCTCCAGACCCTGCCCTCTTTCTCGCGCGAGCAAGGCCTCGACTTTATCCTGCTCACCAAGCGCGATTTCTACCGCGAACTGCACGAGCAAGGCGCAAATCTCGCCCGGCGCGCAGTCGGCGAAAGCCCGCAATTCGAACGCGCATTTGCAGAAAACGACACGGAAATCTATCGCCGGATCACGCCGTAGGCGGCGGCTGCCGGTCAAGCATCCTCTTGATCGCTTGAAGGGTCTCATCCACGCGAAGCTGACTGTCAATCAGGATCTGAATGCGCTCTTCGTGCGCATCGACCTTCCTCGCCAGTTCCGCGACGGTGTCGGTCATAACGATCTGCGCCGTGAGTAACTGCTTCTGCGAGATCACCAGCCGTTCGTGCCCATCAATCAGCCCCTCGATGGCGCGCTCGATACGATCGATCCGGCTGGGACTGTTGTGACCGTTGTCTTCTTCCGCCATGGTCCTATCCTACCTTACAGGCCCAGCCGGGCCAGCGCCGCCTGCACCTGCGGATCGCGCTGAGCCTCGATCTCATCGCCCTTCTCGACGCTCACGCCCTGGTTGACAATCTCCTGCGTCAAGCGGTTCTGAATCCACTCCCGCTCGCTCGACCATTCGCCCACCGGCGGCTCGATCCCGCGCTCCGCCGCGAACACCTGAAAGCGATCGAGAACCTGAGACGTCACTTCAAACGAATCGTTAATCTTGTGCTGCCGGATGTAGTCCGTCGCGAACGACGTTAAAGCGCCGCTGGCATCGAGCGCGATCCGCAGGCGCGTCGGCGCTTCAGGCTGTACAACCACATCCGGCTGAATGCCCCCGCCGCCCAACACCACGCGCCCTGCATCGGTCTTATACTCCCGCTCGGTCCGTTGGACGGCGAGTTGTCCACTGCGCAGCGGCTTTTGAATCGACCGCCCGCTGGGGGTGTAATAAAAGGCCGTCGTCAACGCCAGCGCCGTGTTGCCGGTCAGCGTGAAAACATTCTGCACCAGCCCTTTCCCGTAGCTGGGAAGTCCGACAACAACCGCGCGGTCGTGGTCCTGCAGCGCGCCCGTTAAAATCTCCGATGCGCTTGCGGTTTTCTCGTTGATCAACACCGCCAATGGAAACGTATAGGGATGCGCCGAGGCGGGAACATCGGCGCTTTCCTCCTTGATCGCCCGGCCCTTCACGCTCAAAATTACCTGCCCCGGTTTCAAAAACAGCGCCGCCGCTTCGAGCGCCGCCTGCACCACGCCGCCAGGATTGTTTCTCAAATCGAGAACCAGGCACTTGAGCTTATCGCCGCCCAGTTTCTCAATTGCGTCTTTCAACTGCCGCCCGGTCTTCGGATCCCAACTCTCGACGCGAATATAGCCCGCGCCGGGCTTTAAAAAATAGGCGCGGTCGACCGTCGCCGTATCCACCAGCTCCGGTTTCAGCGTGAACTGCATCAGACGCACGTCTCCCGGCCGGCGCACGACCAGGTACGCCGCCTGCTGCCGCGCCGCGCCCAGAAACTGCATCAACTGCTCCGCGTCCAGCCGGTTCAGCGCCACGTTGTTGATCGCCAGAATCTCGTCGCCGGGCGCCAGTCCCGCTTTCGCCGACGGCGTGCCCGCCATGGCTTGCAGCACGATCACGCGTCCCGGCAGGATCGACACCACGCTTCCGAAGCCCTTCTGCTCGGAATGCTCCATCTCCTTGAGTTGCTCGTATTGCGCGGGATCGAAGAACACCGAGTGCGGATCGAGCCGCTGCAGCATTCCCGGAATCGCGCCCTGATAGATGGCGTCCGCCGTGTTGACCGGATCGGCCGCGCGCCGCTCCGCGATGGCGAGCACCTCGGTAAACTTCTTAAGCGTGGCCGCAACGTCGTCCGGCGCCGGCAGCCTGGAAAAACAGGAAAAACGGAAAAATCACCTGGCGTACCGCAGACTCTTTTTGACTTCGGCGCGCTCCAGCGCGAGTTCGATCAGGCGATCGATCAGCTTCGGCATCGGCAGGCCGCAATACTCCCACATCTTGGGATACATGCTGATGGAAGTGAACCCGGGAATCGTATTGATCTCGTTGATATAGAAATTCCCCGTGGCGTTCTCGAGCAGAAAATCGACTCGCGCCATTCCCTCGCACTCCACAGCGCGATAGCATTCCACGGCAAGCCTTTGTACCTCGGCCGTTTGCTCCGGCTTCAAGTCGGCCGGAAGCACCGTCCTGGCGGCGTCCAAAATGTATTTGTCTTCGTAATCGTAAAACTCCCGCGACGGCAGAATTTCGCAAGGAATCGCCGCCTTCGGATCGTCGTTCCCCAGCACCGCGCACTCGAATTCGCGGCCTACAATCGCGCGTTCCAACAAAATTTTGCGGTCGATATTTAAATGCCAGCTCGATGGCCGCCCGCAATTCCTCGCAGTTGCGCGCCTTCGAAATTCCCACCGAAGAGCCTAAATTCGCGGGCTTCACGAACATCGGGTATCCCCACGGCGCGCACTCCCGCGGCCGCTCCTCGCCGCGCCGCAGCGTCATGTACTCCGCCACCGGCAACCCGCGTTCCTTCGCGAGCCGCTTCATCACCTCTTTGTCCATCGCCACCGACGACCCCAGCACGCCCGCGCCGACATAGGGGAGCTCCGCCAAATCGAGCAGACCCTGCACTGTCCCGTCCTCGCCGAACGTCCCATGCAGCACGGGAAACGCGACGTCGATCTCGGGATTTGCGTTCGGCTCCGGCGCAATCGGCCGCGGGCTCCACTTCCCCTCCCTCGAAATGACGTAATGGATGCACCTTGTATCTATCGGGATCGAGCGCCTCGATAATGGACTTGGCCGAGCGCAGCGAAATATCGTGTTCGCCGCTGCGGCCTCCATAAATTACCGCCACGCGAAGCTTCATCGACTACAGAATTCCCTTTCCCATGGCGGACATGATCAATTCGACGGCCAGCGCCGCGGTGCGGTTGCTTTCGTCGATCACCGGATTCACTTCCACCACCTCCATCGCCCGCATCCCGCCGCTGTCGCACACCGTCTCCATCGCAAGGTGCGCCTCGCGATACGTCAAGCCGCCGCGCACCGGCGTACCCACCCCGGGCGCTTCCTGCGGATCGATGGCGTCCATGTCGAGCGACAAATGGAATCCCGCCGCGCCGTCCGAAGCGATGCGGATCGCCTCCTCCATAATCGTGCCCAAGCCGCGTTCGTCAATCTGCCGCATTGTGAACGCGCGCACGCCGGAGTCTTGCACATTGCGCCGCTCGGCATCGTCCACGGAGCGCAGCCCGACGATCGCGATGTTTTTCGCCTCGACTTTCGGAGCATACCCGAAGATCGCGGTCAGCTCCGGCGGCCCCAATCCCGCGCAGCAGGCCAGCGGCATGCCGTGAACGTTGCCGCTGGGGCTCGAATCCGGCGTATTCATGTCCGCGTGCGCATCGATCCAGATCACGCCGATCTTCTCGTTCCGCTCGCGATAATAATGCGACAGCCCCGCCACCGTCCCCACGGCGATCGAATGGTCGCCTCCCAGCACCAGCGGGAAAGCTCCCCTCCGCAACGCGTCTTCGACCAACTCCGCCAGGCGCGTACAGGTGTCCGTGATCTGGGTCAGATATTTTGCGTTCGCAGGACCCTCCGAATGCGATTCCGGCTGCGCCACCGGAACATTGCCGAGGTCCGCGACATCGTAGCCGAGCGATGCCAGACGCGCGTTCAGATTTGCGACCCGCACCGCCGACGGCCCCATATCGACGCCCCGCCGTCCCGCACCCAAATCGAGCGGCGCGCCCACGATCGCCACTTTGCGGGCAATCGCGGTCTCACAACTCACAGCGACTCCAGCTTATCGAACGCTTCCTTCACGCTCTCGAGCGCTTGCGCGAAATCGGGCGTGTCGTGCAGCTCCAGCAGCAGCGGATACTGCTGCGGCGCTTCCCGCAGAAGGTCCATCGTCCGCTTCCAGTCGATCGTGCCGCCCTCCGTGAATGGGAAGCGATGCGAATCGCTCGCGCCGTCGTTGTCGTGCAGGTGCGTGGAGCGGATGCGGCTCTTCATGAGGGCGTACGCCGCCGCCACGCCTTCTTTCATGTTGGCGTGTCCGGCATCGAAGCAGAAATTCAAGTTCAGATGCGTCAGCTCGAGAAACTGAATCAGCCGCTCGGCGCTCGAAAACGCGTTGGGCGTGTTCTCGAGCAGCACCTCCACTTCTCGCGCCCGCGCAAACAGACTGATCTGTTCAAGCGCGCCGAACGCCGCGTCGATCTTGTGCTCGTCGTATTCCTCGCCTCCCACGCCGATGTGCTGGATCAGATAGCGGAATGGAATCGTTTCCGCGATCTCGAGAGTGCGCTTGATCTCATCCACCATCGCCAGGCGCTTGGGCTTGGACAGCTCCGTGATCGTGATCACCGCGCGCGGCCCCGAGCGGCCCCACACCTCGTCGGTGTACATCGGAGCGTGGACCGAGTGCAGCTTCATCTCGGCGTCGTGAAACCAATGCCCCAATTCGGCCACCTGCGCGCGGTTATGATAATCCAGGTGCTGCCGCGCGCAGAAAAACTCCACCGCCGGGATGCCCGCCTGCCAGATCCGCTCCAGCCACGCCGTGGTCAGGCGATGATTGGCGAAGACGTGGGTCGACAAGACGTGCTGCATCAATATCCCGCTGCCTTGCCGCTGCCGCGCCCGTCGCTCGCGCCCTCCAGCCACCCGTTCTGGATCGCGATCTCTTCCACGCGCGCCACGCCACCCGCAGCCGGCTCCACTGCGTAGCCCATCTTTCTAAGCAGCGCGATGGTATCGGGCGACGTGCCGCGCTCCACATACAGCTTGTCCGGCCGCCATTGCATATGAAAGCGCGGCCAATCGTTGGCGTCCTGCGGATTCATGTGAAAATCGATCGCGTTCAGCAACACCTCCATAACGCCGGTAATGATGCGCGATCCGCCCGGCGCCCCAATCGTCAGGAACAGCTTGCCATCCTTGGTCACGATGGTCGGCATCATGCAGGAAAGCGGCCGCTTGCCCGGCCGTATGGCGTTGGACTCGCCCTGCACCAGCCCGAACATATTCGGCTGCCCAGGTTTCGCGGCGAAATCGTCCATTTCGTTGTTCAGCAGAAACCCGGCGCCCGGAACAGTCACCCCGCTGCCGTAGCCGCCGTTCAGCGTGTACGTCACGGCGACTGCGTTCCCGTCGTCATCCACAATGCTGAAATGCGTGGTCTCGGTGGACTCGTGGATCATGTTGCCCCCGGGCTTGACGTCATCGCTCGGCGTTGCATGCTCCGGATCGATGGTCGCCCGGCGGCTGCGAATGTAGGCCGGATCGAGAAGCTGCTTCAGCGGGTTCTTGTAGAAATCGGGATCGCCCATGAACTCGCTGCGGTCGGCATAGAAGCGGCGCTCGCATTCCGCGACGTAATGAATCACGGCCGCCGATCCCGCGCCCCCCTTCTCGTATCCCGATCCGTCCAGCATCGCCAGCATCTGCAGCAACCCGATCCCTCCCGAGCTCGGCGGCGGCGAAGTAATAATGTCGTACCCGTGGTACGCGCCGGTAAGCGGCGCCCGTTCCACCGCCTTATAGTTCTTCAGATCCTCGAGCGTGATCAGGCCGCCATGCTCCTTCATGGCCGCTGCAATGCGATGCGCCGTCTCGCCCTCATAGAAATCGCGGGCGCCGAAATCGCGGATGCGCTTCAGCGTCGCGGCAAGCTCCGGCTGCACGAAGTTGTCCCCGATTTCATGCCCCAGGAACTTCGCCTTACTCGCCGGAAATCGCTCCAGCAGCTTGTAGCTGTTCGACCCCGGCCGCAGCGGCTCTCCCTCGGCGTACGACAAGACTACGCCCTCGGCCGCCAGATGAATCGCCGGATACAACACGTCGGCCCAGCTCTTGCGCCCGAATTTTTTATGCGCATACTCAAATCCCCGGACACTGCCCGGAACCCCAGGCGCCCGCCACCCCACGATGCTGTCGCGCGTGGGCTTGCCGTTGGCGTCCAGGTACATGTTGTGCGCCGCCGCCGCCGGCGCCTCCTCCCGAAAATCGATGAAGCTCGTGCGCCCGTCGGCCATGCGCACCAGCATGAATCCGCCGCCGCCGATATTTCCCGCGCTCGGGTGCGTCACGGCCAGCGTGAATCCCACGGCCACCCCGGCGTCCACGGCATTGCCGCCCGATTTGAGAATCGCGAGGCCCACATCCGTCGCGTTAGGTTCCTGCGCCACCACCATCGCGTGGCGCGCGCGCACCGGCTCGCGCGCGGACAGACCGCCGCACAGGGCCGCAATGGCCAGAACCGCTCGCAATTTCATAAGAATTGAGTGTAGCGCCCCCCGCGCCCCTGGCGAGACGCCACCGCGAGCAGCTTTCAATGCGCCCGAATTTCGCCCGCGCCGCTGCGATATCTCTGCCGGCTTGGGCGACTGCCGCCCATTCTCGCAAACTAGGCGCGAAAGCGCCTGAGTTTGCGCAAGCAATTGTTACATTGATATCAGCGTAGGCTTGGCGCGTATGTGTGTTTCCGCGGCGGCATACGAGCGCCGAGGTTCGCAAAATGAACGGTGGAGAACGCCGCATCAAGATCACGTTTCCCGCGACGGGCGAATCCGCCATCGCCGATTTTCTCGACAGCGATGCGCCGGGCATTTGCGAGCTGGTTTGGAATCGGTTGCCGCTGGATGGGAATGCGGTTCACGGCATGTACTCGGGAGCGGAGGTTTTCGCGCTGCTCCCGGACCCGGCTCCGGGTACTCCGGAGAACCTGGTGCAATTGCCGCTTCCCGGCGAACTTCTATATTTCTACGATGAGGGGCGGGGCGCGGTGGGATCCCGTAGTGCCGTGGGCGAGATTTGCATTGTGTACGGGCGGGGCGTAGTGCTGCGCGGTCATGAAGGCATCCCCACGCGCGCCAGCCTGTTTGCGCGCATCCCCGGAGATTGGAAGCGCGACTGGACAGCCTTCGCCGGGGCCTGCCGGCGCTGCCGCTGGGTCGGACCGCAAAGGCTGCTGATCGAGCGCGCGTAGCTTCTATATCGGCTAGCGGTTATAAACAGTTCGTCGAGCGGTTCACGATGTTCGAATAGACGGCGCTTGCAACGATCCTTTCACGAATTCGAATACCCGATCTTGTATTTCCGGGCTATCGCCGAAGTCTGGGAACCAGGTCACGTCGCGCTCGCGCCGGAACCACGTCATCTGGCGTTTGGCATAACGGCGCGTTTCCAGTTGTGCGGAAGCAATCGCCTGGTCGAGCGGCGATTCGCCGCGCACGACGGCGAGGGCCTGCTTATATCCGAGTGATTCGAATGGTTTCGATGCGGGGCTAACTCCGGACGCGAGCAGTTGCCGCACTTCGCCCAGCAGACCGTTTTCGATCATGCGCGAAAACCTGAGATCGAGCCGCGCGTAGAGCGCGTCCCGGGGCGGATTCAGACCGGCTTTTATAAGAAGGAAACCTTGGAGGGAGGGGCGGCCTTGCTCGAACATGCGGGTGAGCGGCCGGCGCGCCAGGAGGCAGACTTCGAGAGCGCGGATGGTTTTGTTGACGTCGTGGGGGTGAATGCGCGCCGCTGCCTGGACGTCGAGGCGGGCGAGAATGCGGTGCAGAGAGCCCGCGCGTTTACTCTCTCGAGCGGCAAGCGCGGCGCGGAGTCTTTCATCTCGCGCGAAGCCCGGAAAGAGACCGTCGAAAAGGGCGCGCAGATAGAAGCCAGTGCCGCCAACCACGATGGGCAGGCGTCCGCGCGATGCGATGCAGTCAAGCGCGGCTCGCGCGCGACGGGCGTAGTCGCCGGCCGTGAACGCTTCTTGCGGGTCCGCGATATCGATGAGGTGGTGCGGAATCCCGCGGCGCAGCGTGGGCGGAGTCTTTGCGCTTCCGATGTCGAATCCGCGATAGATTTGGATGGAATCGCAGTTGACGATCTCTCCATCGAGCCGTTCGGCTAGAGAGAGGCCGAGATCGCTCTTGCCCGAGCCGGTCGGTCCGACAATAGCAATGAGCGGATGCGGCACTGTGGACGATGGTACAAGCTGTGCGATAAAAAAGATCGGGAGACTATTTCATTTTGCCGGATATCGTGATCGATCATGTCGTTCTCACCGATTTTGGACGGAACATATTAATAGCGGCGGGAGTGAAGCAGGAGTACGCGGACCTGGTTGCGGTTTCACTAGGGGCGTCGAACCTGCGCGGAGTCGACTCGCATGGATTGCAACTGCTGCCGTTTTACATCCGGCAAATCCAGGACGGCGACATGGATATCGCGGCGGCGGGGCGCATCGCGCAGGAGAGCGGCGCGTGCGCGACGTACGACGGCGAGAATGGGATCGGTCAGGTGGTGGCGCGCAACTGCTGCGATCATGCCATCCGCATCGCGAAGACGCACGGGGCGGGGATTGTAGTCGCGCGGGAGTCCAATCATTTTGGCGCGGCGGCGTTTTGGGGACGGCGCATGGCGGAGGCGGGCATGATTGGAATCGTGATGTGCAACGCTTCGGCGCTGGTGGCGCCTTGGCAAGGGAAAGAGGCGCGCTTCGGCACCAATCCGATCTGCATGGCGCTGCCGGGGCCGGAGCAGTGGCTGCTCGATATGGCGACGACGACCGTGGCGATGGGCAGGATTTTCAAAGCCTTTATCAGCGGCGACGAGGCGATACCGGCGGGCTGGGCGATGGATTCCAACGGCGTGCCGACAACGGAGACGAAGGCTGCGGTGGAAGGATCGCCGATGCCGCTCGGCGGGTATAAAGGCTATGGGCTCGCGATGATGGCGGAGATTCTGTGCGCGGTGTTGGGCGGCGGCGCCATGAGCACGGAGTTGGGCGGCATTCGAATCAAGGGACGTCCGTTGCGAGTCAGCCAGTTTTTCCTCGCAATCGACGTGACGCGGTTCATGAGAATGGAGGAGTTCGCCGCTCGGATGCGCCGCTTGATTGAAATGATGAAATCGTCGGCGCCGGCCAGCGGCTACGACGAAATACTGGTCGCCGGCGAGCCGGAGTTGAGGAATGAGGCGCGGCGGCGGCGGGAGGGAATCCCGCTCAGTGAAGGCGTTTGGAAGACGCTCACGGACGTCGCGGAATCCCTGGAAGTCGGCGTGCCCGCCATTACAATGGTGTAAATGCCTGAAGAAAACGCAACACCGTCCTTCGAGACGGGACTGCAGGAGCTGGAGCAGATAGTCAAGGAGATGGAGAGCGGCGATCTTCCGCTCGAACGGGCGCTGGAGCTGTTCGAGAAAGGAATGAAAGTGAGCGAGAACTGCCGCAAGCAGCTCGAAGAGGCCGAGACGCGCGTGGAAGTGCTGGTGCGCAAGGGCGACAAGGTCGTTGCCGGAGCCCTACCGCCCGGACAAACGATGACGCTGCCGGAATACCTGGCGCGGCAACAGCGCAAGGTGGACGAGGCGTTGGATCGCTGGGTTCCGCCCGAATCGGCGTCTCCGGAAACGATCCACAGGGCGATGCGTTACAGCCTTTTCGCGGGGGGAAAGCGCATTCGGCCGATTCTTTGCATGGAAGCGGCGTACGCGGTTTCGGATGCGCCGGATGGCATCGAGGCGGGGGCATGCGCGCTGGAGCTGATTCATACCTATTCCTTGATCCACGACGATCTGCCCGCGCTCGATAACGACGACCTGCGTCGCGGCCGTCCGACGTGTCACAAAGTGTTCGGGGATGCGATGGCGATTCTCGCCGGCGATGCGTTGTTGACGCTCGCGTTTCAGGTCCTGGCGCGGATTCCGGCGGATGCGGCGCGGAAAATCGCGCTGATTGAAGAACTTTCGACGGCGGCGGGGACGGTGGGAGGGATGATCGCGGGGCAAGTGAGGGACCTGGAGGGGGAAGGGAAGTATCCGACGGCCGCGCTGCTGGAGTCGATTCATTGCGCCAAGACGGGAGCGCTGTTGCGCGCAAGCGTGCGCATGGGCGCGATTTATGGCGGCGCGGATCGAGAGCAACTTGAGGCGTTGTCGGAATATGGACGCCATGTAGGGCTGGCGTTTCAGATCGTGGACGATATTCTCGACGTGGAGCAACCCTCCGAGGCGCTCGGCAAGACGGCGGGCAAGGATCAACAGCAACAGAAGATCACGTTCCCGGCGGTATACGGTTTGGAGCGGTCGCGCGAGATGGCGGAGCAACAACGGCTGGCGGCGCGCACGGCCTTGAGAAGCTTCGATGAGCGCGCGGAGCGTTTGCGGGAAATTGCCGATTTAATCGTTCACAGGCAGGCCTGAGGCGGCGCGCCTTGAAAAGTAGACAGCGGCTCGATCTTGCGATCGTGGAGCGGGGTCTTGCGGAGTCTCGCGAAAAGGCCCGCGCGCTGATTCTCGCCGGCAGCGTGCTCGTGAATGGGCGCATGATCGACAAGGCGGGACAGGCGATTGACGCGCAAGCGGCGATTGAGCTGTTGGAGGGGCCCAAGTACGTCAGCCGCGGCGGGCTGAAGCTCGAAGCGGCGCTGGAGCACTTTCATATCGATGCTTCAGGGCGCGTTTGTCTCGACATTGGTTCTTCCACCGGCGGGTTCACGGATTGCTTGCTGCAGCATGGGGCGGCGCGCGTGTACGCGATCGACGTGGGGACGGGGCAGCTGGACTGGAAGCTGCGCAACGATGCGCGCGTGATTGCGCGGGAGCAGGTCAACGCGCGGCGCTTGGGCCGCGATCTCGTCCCGGAGCCGATCGATATCGCGGTTTGCGATGTCAGCTTCATCTCAGTCACAATGATTCTGCCCGTGCTGCCGGATTTGCTCGCGGAGAGCGGCGAGATGGCGATCCTCGTGAAGCCGCAATTCGAGCTGGAACGGCGGCAGGTGGGCAAAGGAGGGATTGTGCGCGACCCGGAACTGCATCGCGTCGCTTGCGATCGCGTGGAGCAGGCTGTGCGCGCGCTGGGGTTCCAAACCGCCATTATTCCTAGCCCCATTCTGGGGGCGGAAGGGAACCGGGAATTTCTCTTGCATGCCAGGCATTGAAGCGGTCGGCATCATCTCCAAGCCGAACATGACGCACGCTTCGGCGATCGTGCCGGAGCTGCTGCGCTGGTTGGCGGCGCGTGGGATTGGGGTCCGCTGCGATAGAGAGACGGCGCAATATGCGGACAGAGCGGACGGATTGCCGCGGGAGCTGGTTGCGGAAGGAACGCAACTGGTCATTGTGCTGGGAGGCGACGGGACGCTGCTATCGGCGGCGCGGGCGCTCGATGGGCGCGATATTCCGCTGTTTCCGGTCAATTTGGGCGGCTTAGGTTTTCTGACCGCCATCACGCTCGAGGAGTTATATCCACAATTGGAGCGCGCGCTGCGGGGGGAGCAGCGCATCATTGCGCGGCGGATGCTGAAATGCCAACTGGTCCGCAATGGCGAGACGGTGGCGACGTACCAGGCGCTGAACGACGTGGTGCTGGCGAAGACGGAGCTGGCGCGCATGCTCGACGTCAGGACGCAGGTGGATGAGCATTACATCTCGACATTCAAGGCCGACGGTCTGATCGTGTGTACACCGACGGGATCGACGGCGTATTCGCTGTCGGCGGGCGGTCCGATTATATTTCCGGCCGTGGGGGCGCTGTGCATCACGCCGATTTGCCCGCACATGCTGACGAACCGGCCCGTGATCGTGCCGGAGACGAGCGTGATTCAGATCGTGAATCTTGCGGGGGATAAGGATGCTTACCTGACCGTGGATGGCCAAGTCGGGCAGCATTTGCTGACCAACGATACGGTTCTTTGCCAGAGCGCCGGGAGCGTGTCGCTGGTGCGGCCTCCGAAGATGCTATTTTTCGACGTGCTGCGGCAGAAGCTGAAGTGGGGCGAGCGTTGAAGCGATTGTCGCTGACGACGTGGATCTTCCTCGGCATGGCGGCGGGCGTCGCGCTTGGCGTGGCGGCGCCGGGCGCGATGAAATCGGGGGCCGTCCTGCCATCGCGAACGTATTTCTCCGGCTGATCAAATCGATCATCGCGCCGCTGATTTTTGGAACGCTGGTGGCTGGGATCGCGGGCACCGGGAGCATCAAGGCCATGGGGAGGATCGGGCTGAAGGCCATGATTTATTTCGAGGCCGCGACCACAATAGCGTTATTTCTGGGGCTGGCGGCGGTGAATTTGCTGCGTCCGGGCACCGGCATGACGCTGGAGAAGACGGCGGGCGAAACGGGGTTGGCGCAGGCGCCGCCGAGTTTCGCGTCCACGCTGGAGCACACGTTTCCGGCCAGCATAATCGACGCCATGGCGCGGGGCGAGGTGCTGCAGATCGTGGTCTTCTCCTTTCTGTTTGGGGCGGCGTGCGCGGCCATTGGGATGAAAGCGCGGCCGGTGGTCGATTTCTGCGAGGCGCTGGCGGAGATCATGTTCCGCTACACGAAATATGTGATGTACCTGGCGCCGGTGGGCGTGGGGGCCGCGATGGCTTACACCATCGGGCGGAACGGAGTTGGGGTTCTGTTTGGGCTTGCGAAATTGGTCGTGGCGTTGTATGCGGCGCTGCTGATCTTCGTCGTGGTGGTGCTGGGGGCGTCGGCGGTGATGGCGCGCGTTCCCGGGGCGGCGTTCTGGAAGGCGGTGCGGGAGCCGGTGGCAATCGCGTTTTCGACGTCGTCGAGCGAGGCGGCGCTTCCGTTGGCGCTCGAGAACATGGAGCGGTTCGGCGTGCCGCAACATATCGTGGCGTTTGTGTTGCCGACTGGATACAGCTTCAATTTGACGGGCAGCACGCTCTATATGTCGCTGGCGTCGATCTTCGTGGCGCAAGCGGCGGGCATACGGATGAGCATCGGACAGCAATTGCTGATAATGTTGACGTTGATGCTGACGAGCAAGGGGGCGGCCGGGGTGCCGCGCTCGTCCATCGTGATTTTGGCGGGCACGATCGGGATGTTCGGGCTGCCGGCTGCGGGCATTTCGCTGCTGCTGGGGGCCGATGCGTTGCTCGATATGGGACGAACGGCCGTGAACGTATTGGGGAACTGCATGGCGACGGCGGTGGTGGCGCGCTGGGAAGGGGTGGATCTCAGTCCGGCGGAGCAGAGGCAGTTTCGAGTGGAGTCGTTGTAAGAGAATCGCCGCCGCAACTCAGATCGCAACGCTGAAGCCGAGCGCCGACATGAGCACAAGGATCGCGATAGGGGCGGCCTCAGCCCTTCCTGCCACCGAAACTTCCCAGACTCCCTCGGAAATTTCGTGCGATGTGGCCATGTCTTTGAACTCGGAATCGTCAAGAAGCTCTTTCCAGGGATCGGACTTGGAGATTATTCGCGCCTGAGCGGCGCCGAAGGGGAGGCCAAACGCGACGGTGACTCCCGTGGCCGCGAACTCACTTCCTGCCGTCGAGGGTATGATGTTCCCGCTGTAGTGGGAGATGCCCCACAGCGGAGCGGTGCGATCCAACTGCTTCCATTCGGGAAGATCGGGCGGCAGTGCGCGGGTCTGTTGAGCCGAACCCATGCGCGAGACCATTTCACGAAAGAAATCGCGATTATTACAGGCCATCATCAAATCGGGTTTAAGCAACGAGACCAAGTACGTCTCGTCGGCCGCCGCATCGTTCTCCGATCCCTGGGAAATCCAGGCGCGATTCCCCATGATCGACTCTTCGGGCGGCCTTGCCAGAATCGGGTCGGGCAGAGGCTCGGCAAAGGCGTAAACGGCGCAGCCTTGGTAAGAAACCGTTCCCCGCGAGGTACTCTGCTGACCAGGAGGACGGTCGCCCGTGGATTCCTCTCCGAAACGGCGAGCGCCCAGCGCCGCCAGCCGAACGGTACGGCCGACAAGCGCTTTGAAAAGACTTTCTCCCTCAGCCGCATTTAGCAGTCCGAGCACGTAGGCCTGTGCTCCCGAGAGCGCGCTCGGGATATTAGTCTGATCCTCCGCGGCGATCGTAAACGGTTCCTGTGCGACCACCAGGGTTTCGGTATCGACAGGGAGCCACGAAAGAATGGAATCGGCTAATTCATTTCCGGCCGCGGCCATCGATTGATTGCGCGCTTCCTGAACCGCCGCTCTCAGAGTGCGGCTCAGTTGCGCGGCTTTGGACCAGTCGCCGGCATCGATTGCGGTTTCGAGTTGATCGGTCAATTTGAGCAAATCGGCTCTTGTAGGCGCCTGGGCGGCAAGCGTCGAAGCCGCCAAAAGGGATATGACAATGCGGATCATTGATACACCCCGAAGCCGAGCATATCCAGCGCAAAATGTACCGGCCAAGGACTCGCTTCTGAACATCGGAACGCAAGCACCAAACTCCGGCTCCGGAGCGGTCGATTTGGAATTGGGGCTGCGGGCCGACCAAAAAGCCCCGGTGTTGGGTCAACGGAGCCGCGCTCAAATAAAGGATCTCCAGCCGCTGTTGTACGGAATCGAATTTGACGGTTACGCCTATGGCGGAGCCGGCCGGACGCGGCAGTTCAGCCGCCTCAAAACCCGATTCACCAGGCTTGGGTTTGGATTCAGCGGTGTAGTGCCGCAACCCCCAGAATGAAGCGCTTCGATCAACCTGAGTCCATTCGGGCAAATCGGCGGGCAAGGCGCGTGTCTTCGATCCGTTAACCAATGGCCGCAGAATCTGCGCCAGCAACGGGCGCCCGTGCGACAGAATGAGCAGGCCGGGCCGCGCCAGCGCGATCCAATTCTCATCCTCGCCCGAGTCGATCTTGGCCGTCGCGCGCCACGCAGGCCGCCCCTCGATCGACTCGTCCGGCGCCGGGAGATCGACGGGATCAGCGAAAAAGTAGAAATAGGCCACGTCTTGCGGGAGCGTCCGGCCGGGAATTCCATGCTCCGCCTCGCGGATGTTTCTTGCCGCCGCTATTACGAGCCGGACGGTGTGATGGGCAAGCGCCCGGTAGACGTTTCCTCCGTTCAGCGCGATCAACCGGTCTATCGAATACGCCTGTATGGGCCGCCCAGACAAGAGTTCGAGCGGCTCTTCGGGCTTGACTGTGAAGGGCTCCTGGTTGACCCAGAGACTCTCCATATCTTGGGCAGCCATGCCAGAACTTCATTCACGCGTCGGCCGGCATCGCGGATCAGCCAGGCGTTGTAACGCTGTTGAACGGCGCCGTCAAGCTTGTTTGCGAGCCTCCGCGGCCGAGGAAAGCGAATCGTCATGAACGGCTGCGCGAAGTTGCTCAATAAGTGGCTTCACGTCGACCGGGGCCGGCGTTTGCGCTGCCAAGCCAAGGGAAAAGAAGGCCAGCCAGAAGGCTTCACGCATGAATTTGTGCTTGCCCGGTATTTTATCAGACGGGCTGGGCGCTTCAGCGCAGCGCGGCGGCGCTGGGGCGCTTATTGCGGCGCGATTTGAGGATGGTCCACAACAATATCGACGTGACCGCTACTGCCAGCGTGATCCACGAGATGTCGCCGGCGAGGGCGCTGACGGCCTGCACTTCACCGGCGATGAGGCGGCCGAGCTCGACGTAGAGAACGACCCAGAGAATCTCGCCGAGGATGTCCCACAAGACGAACCTGGGCCATGGGTAATGGGTGGCTCCGGCGACAAGGTTGACGAAGGGGCCAAGCGGCGTAATAAGCCAACGCGTTAGGAAAACGCCCCAGCCGCCCCATTCGCGCATGGACTGCTCCGCCTTGTTCAGGCGATTGCGGAGCTTGCGGCCGAGGCGGCGAAATAGGGCGGCGCCGGCCCAGCGTCCGATGGCATAGCCGCTGAGATCGCCGGCGATGGCGGACACGCTCGCAACCGTAAGCACGGTCCACAAATTCATGCCGCCGGCGGCGCTGAACGATCCGGACGCGATCAGCAGCAGCGCGTTCGGCAGCGGCAGGCCGAGGCATCCAACGAACATCACGACCGCGAGGATAGGGAGGCCATAGGACAATAATGCGGCGAGGAGTTGCTCGCCGATAGCGGTCATGGCGGGCTCCCGTTGAGGGGACGGGGCGGACGGCGGTGGACGCGCGCGATAACGTCATTGACAGCGCCGAGCAGATCGCGCACGGGGCGGTTTTGCGCGCGTGCGATGCGGCCGAGCGGGCGGCGGTCGCGGCGATCGGGGTCTAATCCGAGCGCCTGATACAGCAGGGCCGGCGGGACGCGATGAGATCGCGCGATATAGGGAACGCTCATCCACGGCCGCACGGGTTCGGAGCCGCGGCGCAACCGCATGGCATGACGGACGGTATGCAGCGCGAGCAGCGCCAGGACGGCGAGGGCGAGCGTGAGGGCAATGGCCAGCCAGGATCCGCGGCCTTTTTGAATCATTTCTAAGCGGCTCTATTCCGCGTCGGCGACGCAGCGGAATCCGATCGTGCCGGCGCGGTCCTTGGATGGAGCCATCAATAGATATTTTCCGTGTTCATCGAGCCGGTACGCTTGCGGGAAATACCAGTGCGAGCCTTGCGGCCGGTAGTAGCTGCCGCCGCGCAGGATGGCGGCGCGGGTGCGGTCGTCCTGATATTCGTCGGTCCATTGCCAGACGTTGCCGACCATGTCCATGACGCCGAAAGGGCTCGCGCCGGAGGGATGAGCGGCGACGTCGGCGGGCTCGCCGGGGCCGCGTCCTTCATATGGCTCGGGCACTGCCGCGGCATTCCATTCGTTGCCCCAAGGATACGGGCGGCCGTCGTTTCCCTGCGCCGCATATTGCCATTCCCATTCGTGAGGGAGGCGCTTGTTGGCCCACTTCGCGTAGGCGCGGGCGTCTTCGATCGAGACCCATGTCACGGGCTTGTTGGCGGCGTTTTGCGGAAAGGAGCCGTTGATCCAGGTTTTTAGAAAGTTGTGGGGATCGCGCGGCTCATAATGACTCGCGTCGAGAAATTTCTTGAAGGCGGCGTTGGTGACCGGATATTTGTCGAGGTAGAACGACTTGATGTCGACGACTTCGTGGTGGCGGCGGCGCGGCTCGTTCTCCCACGGATATTGAACGTCGACTCCGGCTGCGTCGCCTCCCTCGATCTCAATTCCGGCGACGCGGAAATCGAAAGAGGCGGCGGGGATTTTCACCATGCCCTCGGGCGGGGCCGCGGGTATATCGGTGGGCCGGATGAGTACGCCCCTCTGCGTCAGCGGGCGCCACTCGCTCGAGAACGTGCGCGTCGAAAATCGCGCCATGGCGCCCACTTCGCGGAGGAAATTGCGAAGATCTTCGGGACGCGTGGTGGCGACCAGGGCGCCGTAGCCGCGGCCCTCGACGGCGAAGCTCAGAACGTCGTGGCCATCTTCGATTTTCGGCTTGAGCTCGACGCCGTGCCAGAGGTCGAGATAGCTCGCTCCCTCGCGATGCGGCACGCGAATCAGCGCGGCCCGTCACGTCGTACTCGTTGCGATTGACGAAGGTCCAGAGCGTGGCCGCGGCGCCGGGGAATTTTGTGGCGAAGATGCCGTACTGCAGGACCGGAGTGTGCGGCTCCCATTCGGGGCTGACAAGCAGATCGGCGAACTGCCGCTCGATGCGGGCGATGCGGCGCAAGGCTTCGGCGTCGCGGGGCGTGAGCTGATTCCAGATGCCCCAGACGTTTTCCCAGCTCTCGAAACCCACGCCGTTGAAGAAGGCGTACTGCAGATCGTCGGTGTGGTCGCGCGCCCAGCGGCGGCAGACGTCGACCATGTGGCGCGGCTCGATCCATTTCCAGCGGCTCACGGTGGGAACGAAACTATATTTCCAGTAGCCCCAGCTCAAGTTGTTCCACGCGACGGCCTCGTCGTTGGCGCCGGCGTTTTCCGGTTGCAGCGCCAGAGGGTGGCCGTCCTTGTCCGACGCCGCGCGAAAGGTGCGGGGGACAAAATCCATGGTGTCGCCGTTGATGCCGTCGGCGCCGATCTCGCCCAAGTATTTAGCAGCGGCCGCGGCGAGCGGGCCGGTATCGTTCGTGCCGACGTCCCACGCCATGACGGGAAACAGAACGCGGACGCCGCGCTTATGGAAATCGCTTACCATCTGCTTGAGGCCGGGGACGCCGCCGGGCATATCGTGCAGCAGATCGAATTGATTGCGGTTGTCGATGCCGATGTTGGGGTACACGGGCCAGATGAGGACGGAATCGATGCCGCCGTAGCGCCGGTCGAGATCGTCAAGATAATGGTCGACGGTGTAGCGTTGGGCGATGGGGTCGAAGAAGTAGCGATCCTCGACCATCATTTGAGGTTGCACGAAGCTGCGCTGCGTCCATTTGAGTTCATGGCGGTCGTATTCGGAGCCGTTGTAGCCGATGCGCGTGAGACGCTCGGAGCGCCACTGTTTCATTTCGGCCAGCCAGGCGTGGAAATCGGATGATGTGGCGGGGCCGGGGATCTGGCCGCCTACGGGCGTGTAACGCGTATCTTGACCTACGAGCGCGACGGCGAGCGCCGCCAGACAGACGGAACGAAAGCGCATAGTCGATGTCGATGTACCGTTCCCATTATGCGTGAGCGCCCGCTCAAAACACTCGATCGCGTCATCTCGAAAGCCGGCGTCGGATCGCGCACCGAGGCGCGTTCCTGGATCGGCGCGGGGCGCGTGCGGGTGAACGGGAAGTTGATCCAAACGCCGGATCACTGGGTGGACTTGGAGCGCGATCGCGTCACGCTGGACGGCAAGCCCGTGCGCGGGGGCGAGAAGATTTACATTCTGCTCTATAAGCCGAAGGGGTACATTACGACCTATAAGGATCCGGAGGGGCGGCCGACGGTTTACGATCTTGTGAAAGAGGTCGGGCAGTTCGTCGGGCCGGTGGGAAGGCTGGATCGGGATACGAGCGGGCTGCTATTGATGACGAACGATACGCAGTTCGCCGAGCGCGTTACGAATCCGGATTACAAGGCGCCGAAAACGTATCTGGTGAAGGCGTCGACGCGGCTCGCGGAGGAACAGCTTGAACAGTTGCGAAAGGGCGTGGAGTTGAGCGACGGCGTCACGCAGCCCGCCGAGGTGGCGCGGATTCGCGATTCCGCCAAGTACAGCTTCATCGAGTTGACCATTCGCGAAGGCCGCAATCGTCAGGTGCGGCGCATGTTGGAAGCGGTAGGGAGCAAGGCGCTGAAGCTGGTGCGCACCGCGATTGGGCCAGTGCGGATTGGGGATCTCGAGATTGGTAAGTTCCGGACCTTGAGCGCCGCCGAGGTAAAACAGCTTCTGCGCGATAATAAGCGATACTCGTGAAATTTGCGATTCTTCTGATCCCGTTGACGCTCGCGGCGCAAACGGCCGATCCGGCCGCGCAGGGCCGTGCGATTTTTCGCGCCAATTGCGCGTTCTGCCATGGGGCCGATGCGCGCGGCGGGCGCGGACCGAATCTGGTTTCGGCGCCGTTGGCGCATGGCGAGTCGGACGCCGCGATCGAGACCGTGATTCGCGAGGGCGTGCCGGGGACGAGCATGCCGTCGTTTTCCGAGTTTACGCCTCAGGAGTTGGCGGGGATTACCGGTTATTTGAAGAGCCTTTCGCGCGGCGTTCAGCGCGCAGCAGATCGTCGCCGGCGATCCGGCGAAGGGCCGCGAGGTTTACGCGCGCAGCGGCTGCGCGGGTTGTCATCGCGTGGAGGGCGAAGGCAGCGTGTTCGGGCCGGACCTGAGCAGAATCGGCGCGGCGCGCTCGATCGGCTACATCCGCGAGTCGATCATGAACCCGTCGGCAGACATTCCCGAGGAGTATCGCGGCGTTGTCGGTGGTGAAGAACGACGGCTCCAGCCTCAGCGGCATTCGCATCAACGAGGATACGTTCTCGGTGCAGTTGCGCGACGCCGGCGCAGAACTTCCGCATGTTTCAGAAGGACGAAGTGCGGGAGGTGCGCGAGGTGGATAAATCTCTGATGCCCGCTTACCGCAATCTTGCCGCGGACGATCTTCAGAACCTGCTCGCGTATTTGAATTCGCTGCGTGGGGCGGCCGGAGAAGACAGACACAGTTAATAAGGCCGCCGGGATCAAATGAGAGCGCTTTTCATTGGCGGCGATCGCTGTCGTGCGCTTGTCTGGGCCAGACATCCGTTCCCTTCGAGCGCATCTTAAACGCCGGAAAGGAGCCGCAAAACTGGCTGACTTACTGGGGCGAATATGGCGCCGCGCGGTATCGCGAGCTGGACCAGATCAACACCGCGAACGTGCGGAATCTGCGCGTGGATTGGATGTTTCAAACCGGCCAGCCGGGAGCGTTCGAGACCGTTCCCCTGGTGGTGGACGGCATCATGTATCTCACGGCCGCGAACGGCTACGCGTATGCGCTCGATGCGCGCAGCGGACGGCAGCTGTGGATGTACAAGTACGCGATTCCGAAGAAGGCGATCCTTCCGAATGGGACCGTGAATCGCGGGCTTGCGATTCTCGATGGGTCCTTGTTCATGGTGACTCCGGATGGACACGTCATCGCGTTGGAGGCGAAAACGGGACGCCGCATTTGGGAAACGACGATGGCGCCGAACGAGCAATCGCACGGGGCTACGCTGGCGCCGCTGGCGGTGAAGGACAAGGTCATCGTGGGCGTGACCGGCGGCGAGTACGGCGTGCGCGGCTTCATCGACGCCTACGATGCCAAGACCGGCAAGCGCGCGTGGCGTTTTTGGACCGTTCCGGCGAAGGGCGAGCCGGGCGGCGACACGTGGCTGGCGGATTCGTGGAGGCGCGGCGGCGGCGCGGCGTGGATGACCGGAACATACGACCCCGGTTTGAATTTGCTGTATTGGGGCGTCGGCAATCCGGGTCCGGATTTGTACGGCGCGTCGCGCAAGGGCGACAACCTTTATACGGCGGGGCTGGTGGCGCTTGATGCGGACACGGGCAAGCTGAAGTGGCACTTTCAATTCACGCCGCACGATCAGCACGATTGGGATGGCTGCGAAACGCCCATGCTGCTGGACGCTGAAGTTTCAAGGGCGCGATCGCAAGGTGGTGGTGCAGGCGAATCGCAACGCATTTTATTACGTGCTGGATCGCGAGACGGGCGAGTTCCTGATGGCCAAGCCGTTTGCGCGGCAGACGTGGGCGAAGGAGATCGATGAGAAGGGCCGGCCGGCGCTGAACGCCGGCGCCGAACCGACCGCGGAGGGCGCGCGCGTCTGTCCCGGTCTTGGCGGGCGGAGCGAACTGGATGGCGCCCTCGTACAGCCCCAAGACGGGCTGGTTTTATTTCACCTATTTCGAGGCCTGCGACGTGTTTTATCTTTCGCCGCCGGTCTACGTCCAAGGGCAGCCTTTCTGGGGCAGCATGGCGCGCGGCATGGATGAAGAGAAGCGCTGGGGCGTGTTGAAGGCCATCGATCCGGCGACCGGGGAATCGAAATGGGAATTCCGCTTTTTCCGGCCGTCGTGGGGCGGAACGATGGCGACTTCGGGCGGCTTGATTTTCACCGGAGACGAAGACGGCTACTTCATGGCCTTCGATGCGCGCACGGGGAAAAATCTGTGGCGCATCAATACCGGCAATCGCATCGTAACGGCGCCGATTACTTATGTGACGGGCGGGCGGCAATATGTGACGATGCCTTCGGGGGCGGCGTTGCTCACTTTCGCGCTGCCGGAGTGATGCGGCTAGCGGCGTTCACCGCAAAAGTTGCGCGGCTGCGGGAGCCACTTATACGGCGGCTGGGCGGCAATTGGTCGCAATGCCCTGCGGCGCGGCGTCGATCCCCTTCACGTTGCCGGAGTGAACGAAGGTCGCGGCGTACACCGCTGCCAGGAAAATGGTCCCGTCCGTGAACACGTGGAACATCAATAGATGGCGGCACGTTTCGCAGGCATCGGCCAGCGACGCGATTGCGAATTCCGCCGCGCCCATAAAGGCGAGCGCCAAAACGGTCCACGCCAGCGCGCGGCGCAGCGGCGTGGAGGCGCGGCGCGCCAGCAGCGGCGAGGCGATCAACAGCAGCGCATACCAACATATGGCGTGAGCGGGCCAGAGCAGGAAGAGCCGGGCGCGCAGAGCGCTCCAGGAGCCGAAGCGTTCGCTCCTCGCGCCCGCCGGCCGTCCATAGGAGCGGGGGAAATTCGAAATGTTCGCGGGACGCCGCTGGAACGCTTCGTCGCGCATGTCGCGCCACATTTTGCCCAAAGCGATCGATGGATGGCGCGCATAGAAACGCAGCACGCCGCCATAGGTGCTGCGCGCGCGGAAGCTGTCGATGTACGCGGTGTCGTTCATCGGGCTGCCGGGCACGAAAGAATGCATGCCCACATAGCGCAGGTCGCTGTCGCCGAGCCCGAGCTCGTGAAGCGTCCGCGCCGGGTTGGCTGAATTCTTCGCGAGATAGAAAAAGATCAGATTGAATCGTGCCTGGGCCTCATACCAGCCTGGGGTAGCGGCGAGCACCCAAACGGACCCGGCGGCGACCGTCGCCGCAACCACCGCAGCCGCCGTTCGCGTGCGAAAGTCGCGCGCTTTCCATGCGAACACGGCGGCAAAGCCCGCGGGCACGAAGCCTAGCGCCCCGTGTTGGCCCTTAGAAGTTACAAACAACAGCGCGGCAGCAGCCGAAGAGCGTCAGCGCCAGCCAGGTCCTCTCGCGCGATAGTGCCACGTGGATCGCAAGCATCGTTGCCGTCAGGCCGCCCAGGATCGCCGCCGTGTCGGAATAGAACGAATTGAAGTATGCGACCGTTCCGAGATCGGCGAAGATCCACAGCGCGGCGAGCGATAAGACGATACGCGGGATGGTTGCAAGCGGCCGCAATAACAGCAGCGCGGCGGCGTAGAACGCGAGAAAGAGGAGGGCGTGAAGCGCTCCGATCCAGCGTATATCGAAGCGTCCGGGATCGCCCGCGATCCGCTCGACAGACGACGCCAGCCATGCCAGCGCAATCTCCGAGGAAGGAATTTTCGGGTCGTAACAATACTTGGGGCCGCGCAAGTAATCCGGCACGAAATAGACGAAGTTGTCCGCGCCCCCGGCGGCGTCGCCGATACACAGCGGCCCCGCGACTTTGGGGAAATCGCCGTTATTGGCGAGGCCGATAAAGCCGGGCGCAAGGAGCGCAGAGAAGAGCAGCAGCGCGCACAGCGGCAGGAAAATCGCGAATTTCACGGTTTGTGCGCCAGGATCTCGAAGTTGCTCGATAATAACCGCAGCCCCGGCGTCCTCACCAGAATGTCGTCGACATGGCGCGCGGCGCGATAACCCATCCCCCAGGACGGCAGCAGACCGGCCAGCGGCGTCGAGATGAAATCATAATAGGAAGCGCGGACATCGAAGCCCGCGCGGCGGAATGCTCGCCCCGTCGGCACCGGACGGAGTTGCTCTTCATCCGCCGTCTGGTAGCGCCGCATCAACGATGGGATCAGCAGTTTCCCAATCGCTCCCGACAGCCGATAGCGCGAGGGATCGACGGCGTAGAAAGCGCCGCCGCGTTTGAGAACCTCGAAGATGCGCGACGGCAGTGTTTCATCGATGCGATCCGGCGCGTGGTGTAGAAAAAACACGGCGATGACGACGTCGAAGGACTCCGGCCGAAGCGACGGATCGTCAATTTCGGTAAGAGAAAATCGCGCGTTCTCCACTCTCTGGGCTTGCGCGGCGTGCGTGGCGTGCTCGATGCCGCGCGGCGAGATGTCGATGCCCAGAACGGAAGCTACGCGCGGCGCCAGCAAAAGCTCCGTATCGCCCGTTCCCGATCCGATGCTCAGAACGACGCTCGACCGCGTCGCGCCCGTTAAGCGCACGATTCTGTTCACCAGGTGCTTGCGGAAAGCGACCACCGCGGGTTTAGCAAAGTGAGCCTGCGCGAAACCGGAATACAGCTTCTCGTAATATTCGCGCTCGCGCTCCAGAGCCGTGCCCGCCAATGCCCGCGCCAAGTTTCAGCCCTTCAGACCGGGCAGACCGCCCAGCGTCGGAGCAAGCCGTACCGCCCGTAAAATGGACTGCGATACCGCTTCCGCGGCCGCCACGCCAAGCACATTGAGGTCGGCGCTCTTTTCGCCGCATGAAAGCGCCACTACGAGGTCGCCGTCGTACAACGTCCATACCGGTGAAACGGTCCGTGCAACGCCGAGGCTGCCGAATTCCGCGAGTTTGTTGGATTCCGGCTTGGTCAGAAGCGCGTTGGTCGCCACGACGACGAGAGTAGTATTCTGCCCTTTCGACTCGCTAATTCGCGCCCCAGCTTTCATCCGCTCCGCGGTGTTCACGAATTCGCGCGAGGAAGCCGACGCGCGCGCGCCCGCCACGATCTTCCCGCTCCGAGGATCGACGACGTCGCCAAACGCGTTGACAGCGGCGAGCGCGGAAACAATTACGTCGTTGTCCAGCCGAACCGTATACGAGCCAATGCCCGACTTCATCGCTTGCTTCAGACCATAAATTTTTCCAACTGTGGCGCCGGTGGCTGCCCCCACGGCGCCTTCCATCACAGCGTGGTCCGTTGCCGCGGCTGCTGCCGATTCGCCCATTTCGCGCGTCGGCCGGACACCCGGCTTTGAAAAGCCCAGATCGAAAAGGATCGCGGCGGGCACCAGCGGAACATGTTGACCCCCGAATGCAAATCCAACGCCTTTGTGAGCCAGAAATCGCCGCACGCCGGAAGCCGCCTCCAGCCCGAAGGCGCTGCCGCCCGCGAACACGAGGGCATTCACGCGGTCGCTGACGTGCAGCGGATTGAACAGCCCGAATTCCTGGGTTCCCGTCGCAGATCCGCGGATATCCGCGCCGCCCACCGCCCCCGCTTCGCACAGGATCGCAGTACAGCCGGTGAGGCCGCCGTAGTCCGAGACGTGCCCTACCAGGATGCCCGGAACGTCTGTAAGCCCTTTCATTTCGAGCAGTTCGACCCTTCATGTTAGCATCGGGTCTGGAGACGTTCGTTGCTGGATCTGATGAAGCGGCCGGTCGCCTCGATCAACGATTTTTTCGTTCTCACAGGCCGCGCCTTTACGAGCGTTTTTCAGGCTCCCCATTACTTCGACGACCTGTTCGTGCAGATGGATATCATCGGCGTGGGCAGCCTCACCATCGTCGTGCTGGTCTCGTTTGCCAGCGGCCTCATCGTGACCATGCAGATGGCGCGCGCGCTGCAACAATATGGAGCCGCCGGCCAGGTCGGGCAGATTGTCGCCTACACGCTGGTGCGCGAACTCGGGCCGCTGCTGACCGCCATCGTCGTCGCGGGCCGCGTTGCCTCCGGTATCGCCAGCGAGCTTGGCTCCATGAAGGTGACGGAACAGATCGACGCCATGCGCGCGCTCGGGACCGATCCCATACAGAAGCTGGTCAAGCCGCGTATGCTGGCGACCGCCGTTATGCTTCCGTGTTTGACCATCATCGCGGACATGATCGGGATGATCGGCGGCTTCCTGATCTCCTATTTCACGCTGAACCTCACGCCCTCGCAGTATTGGGTGACGGCCTATCAGGCGCTCGCCTACAACGACATCGCGCAAGGATTGGTCAAACCATTTCTCTTCGCTTTCGTCATTTCCCTGGTGGGCTGCTTTTACGGCATGCGCACCAGCGGAGGCACCCAGGGCGTCGGTCGCGCCACCACGCAGGCCGTCGTCGTCGCTTCGGTGTGGGTTTTCGTGGTGACGTCGCTGATTACGCGCATTTTCGTGAACATGCAGTAGAATGGCGGCGGAACAGGCGGTAAACGACCATGCCCTGCTCCGCTTCGAGGACGTGTCGGTCCACTTCGACGACGTGACCGCGCTCGATCGCATCTCGTTCGAAGTTCGTCCCGGCCAGACCAAAATCGTCCTGGGGGCGGCGGGCAGCGGCAAGACCGTTCTATTAAAGACGGCAATAGGCTTGGTGCGGCCCGACAGCGGCCGCGTTTTCCTGCTCGATCACGACATCACGAAAATGGAAGAACGCGATCTGTTCGACGTCCGAGCCAAGGTCGGCATCCTCTTCCAGGAAGGCGGCCTCTTCGATTCCCTCACCGTGGCGGACAACGTCGCCTATCCCCTGGTCAATCAGCGCTCCATCCGCGTCTCAAGCGATAAGGTAATGCCTAAAGTGCAGGACGCGCTCAAATTTGTCGAGCTGGAGCACACCCTCGATAAATTTCCCAGCGAGTTGTCCGGCGGCATGCGCCGTCGCGTCGGAATCGCGCGCGCCGTCGTCACCGAGCCGCCCCTGGTCCTCTACGATTCTCCGACCGCCGGCCTCGACCCCATTACGGCGAACACCATCATGGCGCTGATTGCCAAGGAGCGCGACGTATCGAACGCCGCCAACCTCATCGTGACCCACCGTTACCAGGACGGGCAGCTTATGGCGAATTTTCGATACAATCGCGACAGTGGGCGGCTCGATGCCGTATCGGGCAACGGGCTTCAAAAAGACACAGGTACTGAATTCATGGTGCTCAATGAAGGGCGCCTGGTGTTCGAGGGAAGCCAGGCCGAACTCGAATCGTCGAACGATGAATACGTTTCGAAATTTGTGTTGAGGCGATAGCCGATGGCCGCCGAACAAAAGATTAGTTGGGCAAAATTACGCGTCGGAATCATGGCCGTCGCCGCCATGGTGATCCTCGCGGTCGTAATCGTTCTGATCACCGGGAACACGAGCATCTTCACGGCGCACGCCGCGCTTTACACTTACCTGAACGACGCCGCCTCGCTGGCCAAAGGCGCGCCGGTGAACTTGAACGGCATCCCGGTCGGGAAAGTGAACGAGATCCGTCTCTCCGGCCTTAACGATCCGCATAAAATCGTCAAAATCACCATGGAAGTCGATAAGGATAAGCTCGCCGACATACCCGTCGACTCCGTCACTTCCATCAGCGCGGCGAATGTTTTAGGCACGAAATTCATCAACATCAAGAAGGGCAAGAGCGCCACGCACGTTCAGGATCACGATACCCTGCCCAGCCTGAATACGGCCGAATTCGAGGATGTTGTGCAGCAGGGCTATGCGATTCTCGCTTCCCTCCAGGGCGTCGTCGACCGCGTCGATAACGTTGTGGATCGCGTCAATAACATCGTCGGCCATATCGAGAATGGACAAGGAAGCATCGGCAAACTATTGGTCGACGAGACGCTGTACAACAATATCCTCCGCATCGTCGGCTCCGTGCAGCAGCTCGCCGACGCCCTCAATTCCGATAAAGGCACCATCGGCAGGTTGATATACGATCCGGCGCTGTACAACCAGGTGCAAGGCGAGCTGACGCGGCTCGACGACATCATCCAGGGCATACAGCAGGGCCAGGGTTCCGCCGGGAAATTCCTGAAAGATCCGGCGCTGTACGACGATCTGCACAAGAGCGTCGACCAGATCAACGCGCTGCTGGCCGATGTGAACGCCGGCAAAGGGACCGTGGGAGAGTTGCTGAAGAGCGACAAACTGGCGAACCAGATTTCCGGGACGATCGGCAGAGTGGACTTGGTCGTCGACAAGATCAACTCCGGGCAAGGGACCATCGGACAGCTTCTCGTGAATCCCTCGCTCTACGACAATCTCAACGGAACCAGCCGCGAAATGCACGAGCTGATGAAGGATTTCCGCGCCAATCCCAAGAAATTCTTGCGGATCAAATTGAGTATTTTCTGAAAAGGTTGGTCGTTAACGCCGACGATTTCGGTTTGGCGCGCGACGTGAATGCCGGCGTGCTGACCGCGCACCGCGAAGGAATTCTTACCGCGGCGACGCTCATGGCGACCGGCGCCGCCTTTGACGACGCCGTGCGTCTGGCGCGCGAAAACCCCTCGCTGGACGTCGGATGCCACCTGGTTCTGGTGGGCGGCGACCCCTACCCCCCGACCATGTCCGCGCTCATCCAGGCGCTGGCGGCGCGCCGCATTCGCGTCTACGACGAGCTGCGCCGCCAGGTTGAAAAAATCGTCGCCGCCGGGATCGCGCCGACCCATCTCGACGCGCACAAGCACGCTCACCTGCTGCCCCCGGTACTCGAGGCCGTCGCGCGTATCTCAGAGGAGTACCGCATTCCCTGGGTGCGCCGGCCATTCGATTTCCCCATCGAAGCCAACGGAATTTCGTGGAGGCGCCGCGCCGTGAGCCGCGGACTCGGGTTCCTGCGCGCCCACTTTCAACGCGTGCTGGCCGCGCACGGCTGCCGCACCACCGATCACTTCGGCGGCTTCCGTATCACCGGGCGGTACGACGCCTCCGAGCTCGCCGCCCTGATTGCGCAATTGCCCGAAGGCAGCACCGAATTCATGTGCCATCCCGGCTACTGCACCGACGAGCTGCGCGCGGTGTCGACGCGCCTGAAAGAGAGCCGCGCCAGCGAGCTTCAAGCCTTGACTTCGCCGCAGGTGCGCGACGCGCTCCGCTCCTCGGCTGTTCAACTCGTTTCCTATCGCGACCTTTAACGCCTGAGCGCGGCGCGACGATCACGCTCAGCTCGGCAAATCCTCAAGGCTCTTCGCATCCAGCAGACGCAGAGCACATCGAGATCCGATAGGGCGCGTCGTCAATAAGACTGCGGAGAATCGCCAGCTCGCCTTCCTGCCGCCCTTGCTGGCGCCCTCGCTTATACTCGCGGCCGGGAACCTTGTTCTCCAGAATGTCGAAGTTCTCCAGAATGTCGAAATGAATCGGCATCTTACCGATCTCCTCTTCCACCGCTTCTTCCAACCCACGCAAACCCGCCAAGGCCAACAGCGTCCCCAGCGCCCGCTCTCGTTCGACCGCTCCAAACCGGAGATCCGGCTGACAATCTCGCGAATCGCGGCAGACCGTTCCTTCCGGCCCGCCAATTCAGCGCTTGCGCCAGGGCCTAAAATCCCGAACTGCTATGCTGAAAATTCCGGTGCATTTTGACGTAGGACAAAGAATCGGCGATTACGTGGTCGCCGGAGTCATCGGCAGCGGGGGCATGGGCGCCGTCTATCGGGTGCGCCACACGATTTCGGACCGCGACGAGGCCATGAAGGTCCTCCTGCCGAATCTCGGGAACACTCCCGAGGCGGCCGAGCGCTTCATACGAGAGATCAAAATACAGGCGCGGCTCTCGCATCCCAATATCGCGGCTTTGTATACGGCGCAACGGCTCGGCGATCAGTTCCTCATGTTCATGGAACTGGTGGAAGGGAGCTCCCTTCACGACCGCCTTTCCGAGGGGCCGCTCGATCTCAGAGAAGGTCTCGGCTATATAAGGCAGGTTCTCGGAGCGCTGGCCTATGCCCACGAAAACGGCGTCACGCATCGCGACATCAAGCCGCGCAATATCCTGCTGACGCGCGATAGAAGAGTAAAGCTGACCGACTTCGGCATCGCTACTTCGAAGGGCGATAAACAAATCACGAAGACCGGCTCGGCGCTGGGATCCCTCCTATACATGTCGCCGGAGCAGATCAGAGGCGCTACCGCGGACAAACGCTCCGACCTGTACTCGACCGGCATCATGTTATACGAGATCGCCGTCGGCCGCCGCCCCATCGAGGCGGATTCCGAGTACGGCATAATGGCCGCGCACCTCCACAATGTTCCGACCCCGCCCATCGAGCTGAAACCGGACGTCCCGCCTGCCTTGTCGCGCGTCGTCATGAAGTCCCTCGAAAAAGATCCGGCCCATCGCTTTCAAAGCGCCCTCGAGTTCCAAACGGCGCTGGATGCGCTGGACGCGCCGGAACCGCCGGCGGACCTCACGACCGGCCGCAAGGATGTCACGACCACGTCGCTGCGCGCGATCGCCGCCGCGCCGATTACCCCCGAGTCCCTCGACAAAGCCCGCCGCGATTTTGCCGTTTTCATCGGGCCGATGGCGCGCATTCTGGTCGACCGCATCGCGAAGCGGGCGCAAAACGTGGAGCAGCTCTATCAATTGCTTGCCGGCGAAATTCCGGGCGAGGAAGAGCGTTCCAAATTTCTGGCCTCCCGCCGCAAACGCTGAGCGCGCTTAGTGCTCGTCCAGCAACTGAATCGCCTTCTTCAAGCTCAAATACATGCGATTGAAAGACCCCGCGAGTCCCGAGATTTCGTCGCTGCCCTTCACCGGCAGCGGGGGAATATCCAGGTTGCCCTTGCTGATCTCATCCGCCGCCGCCGACAGGCGCGTGACGGGACGAATGACGATCGAGACCAGCGCGATGTCCAGAATGATCAGAGTTCCCAGCCCGACCGCCGCGAGATACAGCATCAACGTCCCGAAGGCGCGCTTTGCGATGCCGATGGGCAGCGACATGGGAACCGACACGATCTGCGCGCCGACGATCTCGTCCGGCTTCCAACCGAAGCCATTCGCGGTTCCATAGACTCGAATCATCGAGCGCGGCGCGCGCGACGGAACGCTGTGGCATTCCAGGCACGGCTGCGGGGCGCGAATGGGCCTCGCCAGAAACAGCGACGGGCCGTCCGGCGTCGCTCTTTCCCCCGTCATTTGCTTGCGGTCATGGTGATTGCGGAATGTATTGACGATGTCCGCTTCCCAATCGAGCGCGCGGTCGCGCAAGTTCGTGGGATTCAGCGTCGCCTCTTTGTATGTGTATGCGGGATACGTCTTGCGCAAATATTGAAAACTTTCGGTGGCTGCAAAGGCCGGCACCGTCTGCGGCAGGAAAACGTTCTTCTGCCGCTCCTCCGGCTCCAGCAGCGGCTTCAGTTGATTGTTGGTGTAGGCGCGCGACGATTGCGCCGCCTCCATCATCAAAAACGCCTGCCGGGTTACCTGGTCACGAGCGTCGTTCTGCAGAAAATCGTAAGCGAGAAATCCGGCGATCGCGAGCCCGCATCCGAACACGACAACGAAAGCCAGGTTGAATTTCGCAAGTAACTTCATCCCCGTGCGTCCATCATACAATGAAGATCACTCATGCCCGAACTGCTGAGCGGTAAGACTGCCCTCATCCTCGGCGCCGCCAACCGCTGGAGCATTGCGTATGCCGTCGCCCAGGCGTTCCGGCGCGAGGGCGCCGAAGTGATCCTGACCTATCAGGGCGACCGCCAGAAGGGCGCCGTCGAGGAATTGGGCGCCGGCCTCGAGGCGCGCCAAGTCCTCCCCTGCGACGTCACCCAGGACTCCGCCCTCGACGGCCTTACGGCGGCGCTGCGGGACCGCGGCGTGGTCCTCAACGCGGTACTCCACGGCGTCGCATTCGCCAACCGCGAGGACCTCGGCCGGCCGTTCATCGAAACCTCGCGGGCCGGTTTTGCCCTCGCGCAAGACGTCAGCGCTTACTCGCTCGTGGCTGTCGCGCGCGCGGCCGCTCCGCTGATGGCGCCCCCGGAGCAGGGCGGCGGATCGATCGTGACGCTCACCTATTTGGGCGCCGTGCGCGTGGTCCAGAATTACAATGTCATGGGCGTCGCAAAAGCGGCTCTCGAAGCGAGCGTGCGTTATCTGGCCAGCGATCTTGGCCCCTCCAATATCCGCGTCAACGCCATCTCCGCCGGAGCCATTAAGACCGCCTCCGCGCGCGCCGTCAAAGGATTATCGAAGATGCTCGAGGCGGGACCGGCGATGGCTCCCTTACGCCGTAACACGGATCCCGCCGAAGTGGCCGACGCCGCCGTTTTTCTCGCCAGCGATCTGGGACGCGGCGTCACCGGAAATGTTCTGTACGTGGATGCCGGCTTCCACATCATGGGCCTCACAACCGGAGACTAGCAATGCGCATCATGCGGCGTGCGCGCCGCTCCGCGCCCTTCTCATGTCCGCATCCGATTGACACGGCATGACCGCGGGCCTTACCATGAAATTTCCGGAGTTTCTTCCGAACTGTTTCACCTATGGAGCGGTTCCTTTGTTGTACATCTTGTCTTCTCGATAAATCATTATGATCACGGTCAAAGGCCTTACCAAAAGGTACGCGCATAACATTGCGGTCGACAACATCTCGTTCGACGTCCAGAAAGGGCAGATCGTCGGTTTTCTCGGACCCAACGGGGCCGGCAAAACCACCACCATGCGCATCCTGACGTGTTTTCTGCCGCCCACGTCCGGCACCGCCACCGTCGCCGGCTTCGATGTCCTCGAACAACCGATGGAGGTCAAGAAGCGCATCGGCTATCTGCCCGAATCGCCGCCGCTTTACCCGGAAATGGAGGTCCGCGAATATCTCACGTTCGTCGGCAAGCTGAAAGGCCTGCGGGGCGCCGATCTGAAGAATCGCGTCGAATACGTGCTGAAGCGCTGCGCCATCGCCGACGTCGAGCTGAAGCTCATCGGCAAGCTGTCGAAAGGATATCGCCAGCGCGTCGGATTGGCCCAGGCCATCATTCATAACCCCGACGTGCTGATCCTGGACGAGCCCACCGCCGGTCTCGATCCCAAGCAGATCAACGAAACGCGCGACCTCATTAAGGACCTCGCCGGCGAGCACACCATCATCCTGAGCACCCACATCCTGCCCGAAGTGGAGCAGACCTGCGAGCAGGTCGTCATCATCAACAAGGGCAAGCTGGTCGCGACCGACACCGTCCAGAACCTGCAAAATCGCGCGCGCGGCGCCGAATCGGTTCTGGTCGAGGTCGGCTCCCGCGACGGCGATCTCGATCGCTCCGCCGTGCAGCGCCGTCTCGAGCAGATCGCGGGCGTCAGCCGCGTGCTGCCCAAGGAGCCGCGCGGCAATCGCTCCGTGTTCGAGGTGGAGAGCCTGAAGGAGCGCTCCATCCGCGCCGACGTGGCGCGCGCGGTGGTCGAGTCGGGCTGGGATTTGAACGAGCTTCGTTCCGCCGCCATGAGCCTCGAAGAGGTCTTCCTGCAGCTCACCGGCGCGGAAACGCCGCCCGCGCCCGCGGAAGACGCCGAAGAGCAGCTCGTCGCCGGGGAGGCCGTGAAATGAGAAACATTCTAATCATCTGCCGCAAGGAACTGCACAGCTATTTCGTTTCGCCCGTAGCCTATCTGCTGCTCGCGATGTTCGCCGTGATCTTCGGCTTCTTCTTCTGGAACTCGCTCGGCTACTTCGTCTACATCGGCATGGAATCGCAGATGCGCGGCCAGCCGTTTCCGATGAACATCAACGAGCAGATCATCCGTCCGCTGCTGTCCAACGTCAGCGTCATCGGGCTGTTCTTCATCCCCATGATCACCATGCGCCTGTTCGCGGAAGAAAAGCGCACGGGCACCATCGAACTGCTGGTCACCTCGCCGATCCGCGATAACGAAGTGATCATCGGCAAATGGCTCGCCGCCGTGATCCTGTACGCCTGCCTGCTGGCGTTCACGGCCATCAACTTCGCCTTCCTGTTCGCCTACGGCAATCCCGACTGGAAGCCGCTCGCGATCGGCTATCTCGGCCTGCTGCTGCAGGCCGGCGGGCTGCTCGCCATCGGGACGTTCATCTCCACGCTGACCAGGAATCAAATCATCGCGGGCGCGGCGACCTTCGGCGTTTGCCTGCTGCTGTGGGTGCTGGAATGGGTCAGCGGCTATGAAACGGCGACCTGGGCGCGCGTGCTCGCTTATATGTCCGTCGTCACGCACTTCGAATCCTTTTCGAAGGGAGTCCTCGACAGCAAAGACGCAATCTATTATGTGACCGTGATTTTCCTGGGCCTGTTCTTTACGCAGCGCTCGATGGAAAGTCTCCGCTGGAGGTCGTAACGCATCATGAATACTCAGTGGCTCAAAGCCAGGCAAACGAAGTACGCGGCTTACGCGACTGTTTATATCCTGGTCATCATCGCGGTCGTGGTCGTTGCCAATGTTCTGGCCGACCGCTATAACAAATCCTTCGATGCGACGGCGAATAAGCGCTACAGCCTCTCGGACCAGACCGCCAAGATCGTAAGAAACGACCTGAAGGCAAAAACGCCAACATCACTTACATCGATCAGGCGAGCCATTTCCAGCAAGCCAAGGATTTGCTGGACCGCTACCAGAATCTGTCGCGCAAGATCCACGTGCAATATGTCGATCCCGACAAGAACCCCACGGCCGCGCGCGCCGCCGCCATGACCGCCGGTCTGAAGGAGCTGCATTACGGCACGACTTTGGTGCAGGTCGGCGCGCGCGATGAAGAAGCCAAAGCCATGACCGAAGAGGGCATCACCGGCGCCCTGATCCGCGACCTGAAAAACACCACGCGCACGGTCTGTTTCGTCGCCGGCAACGGCGAGCCGCAGCTCGACGACAGCGAGCGCTCCGGATTTTCCAAGTTCAACGACGTGCTGGAGGAAGGATAACTATCAGGCCAAATCGATCAACCTGCTGCAAAAGGCCGAGATCCCGTCCGATTGCACCGCCGTCGTCGTGGGCGGCCCCACGTCCGATTTACAGCAGCCCGAAGTGGACGCGCTCAAGAAATACGTCGAGAGCGGCGGCCGAGCGCTAATCATGCTCGAACCGCCCCTGAAGATGGGCCGCGCCGAAATCGCGGACAACACGCCGCTCACGAATCTGCTGCAGAGCTGGGGCGTCACCATGGACAAGGATCTGATCCTCGATCTGAATCCCATCGGCCAGCTCGCCGGTCTCGGTCCCGAAGTCGCGCTCGTCACCAGCTATCCTTCGCAGACCATCGTGAACGAAATGAAGCGCACCGCCACCGGCTTCCCGCTGGCGCGCTCGATGCAGATCAAGAACGGCGATAAGACATCCGTCGAAAAGCTGATCGACTCCTCGTCAAGCAGCCTCGCGACCACCAATCTCAGTTCTCCGCAAGTCAATCCCGACGATCCGAAGAACAAGAAGGGCCCTCTCACCATCGCCGCCGCCGGGACCTATAACACGGGAAAGGAAAACAGCCAGGGCCGTTTCGTGGTGTTCGGAAGCGCGCGTTGGGCTGAAAACTCCTTCATTGGTTTCAACGGCAACAACGATCTCGCCCTGAACACCGTCAACTGGCTGGCCTCCGATGAGGATCTTATTTCTATCCGGCCCAAGCAGCAAGAAGACCGCCGCGTCACCATGACCCGTTCTCAGATGCGCTGGGTGCACCTGGTTCAGCCAGCTCTTCCTTCCTCTCGCCGTGGTCATCGGCGGCAGTTTCGGTGTGGTGGAGGAGGCGCGGCCACTAATGCGCGGACGCGGTTTGGCCGCCGCCGCCGTGGTGCTGGCGGCGCTGGTCGGCTTACTCTACTGGTCGAATCGTCGCAAGGCGGCGGATACATCGACGCCCGCCGCCGATACGGCGCCCAAGATCCTGTCTCTGAACGAAAGCGACATCGCGAAAATCGATCTGAAGAAAAAGGACGGCAAGGAAGTCGTTCTCGCCAGGAACAGCTCCGGGAAATGGGATATGACCGAGCCGAAGCCGCTCCCCGTCGACCAGGATGCCGTTTCCAGCATGCTCTCGACGCTCGCTTCCCTCAACTCCGATCGTCTGGTCGAAGATAAGGCGAGCAACCTGAATCAGTACGGCCTCAATCAGCCGGCGCTGACCGTCACGCTCACGCAGAAAAACGGAAAGACCCGGGAGCTGCTGATCGGCGACGATACTCCAACCGGCAGCGCCGCCTACGCCAAGCTCGAAAACGATCCGCGCATTTTCACGCTCGCGAGTTACAGCAAGACCAGCATCGATAAAGGGCCCGACGGACCTGCGCGACAAGCGCCTGCTGACCGTCGATTCCGACAAAATCACGCGCCTGGAGTTGATCGATCGGCCCAAGGGCAAGAGCCAGGACATCGAATTCGGCCGCGACAAGGATACTTGGCAGATCGTCAAGCCCAAGCCGCTGCGCGCCGACGGCCTGCAGGTGGAAGAGCTGCGTCCGCAAGGTGAAAGACGCCAAGATGGACACCGGCGTCTCGGACGAGGACGCCAAGAAAGCGGTCTCGGCATTTGCTTCCGGCACGCCCGTTGCGACGGTCAAAGTGACTGGCCCGTCCGGAACCCAGGAGCTTCAGGTCCGCAAGAACAAGGACGATTACTACGCCAAATCGAGCGTCGTCGAAGGCGTATACAAGGTCCCCAACGATCTGGGCACGGGCCTCGACAAGAGCCTCGACGATTTCCGCAACAAGAAGCTGTTCGATTTCGGCTTCAACGATCCCAACAAGATCGAAATGCAGGACGGCGCAAAATCGTACTCCTTCACGAAATCCGGCGAGGACTGGCTCTCGAACGGCAAGAAAATGGACGTCACCAGCGTGCAGTCGTTCCTCGACAAACTGCGCGATCTATCGGCAACCAGCTTCGTCGACAGCGGCTTTACAACGCCGGTCATCACCATTACCGTGACGTCGAACGACGGCAAGCGCGTCGAAAGAGTCCTGATCTCGAAGAACGCCGCCAAATACATCGCCCAGCGCGAAAACGAGCCCTCGTTGTACGAGCTCGATTCGAAAACGGTGGACGATCTCGAGCGTTCCGCCGGCGATGTAAAACCAGCCGTAGCGGCAAAGAAGTAGCGAGCGGCATTTACGCAAACGCCCGCCCATATTGCACCGGAGGCGCCGGCCGCCGCTTCAGTTCCCTCGCCGCGTGCAGCGCCCAATACGGCTCGCGCAACATCTCCCGCGCCAGCAGCACCACATCCGCCCGGCCCTCGCAAATAATTCCATCCGCCTGTTCCGCCTCGGTGATCAGCCCGACGGCCCCCGTCAGAATTCCGGCATCGCGCCGGATACGCTCGGCGAAGGGCACTTGATATCCCGGCCCGAGCTCGATTTTTGCGTATGGAACGAGTCCACCGGAGGAGCAGTCGATCAGGTCCACGCCCAAGCTCTTTCAATGCGCGCGCTCAGCCGCACCGAGTCATCCAGATCCCAGCCGCTTTCCACCCAATCGGTCGCCGAGATGCGAAAGAACAAGGGCAACTCCTCCGGCCACGCGCTGCGCACCGCGCGCGCAACTTCCTCCGCCAAACGGATGCGATTTTCAAACGACCCGCCGTACTCGTCCGCGCGTTCGTTCGAGAGCGGTGACAGGAACTCATGAATCAGATATCCATGCGCCCCGTGTATTTCGACCACCTCGAAACCGGCCGCGAGAGCGCGCCGCGCCGCCCCCGCGAAAGCCGCCACGACCTCCTCGATATCGGTCCGGCTCAACTCCTCCGGCGCGGCATCGCCGTCGCGAAACGGGATCGCGCTCGGCGCCACCGCCCGCCAACCGCCCTGCTCGAGCGCAATCCCGCCGCCGCCCTCCCACGGCGGTGCGGTACTCGCTTTCCGTCCCGCGTGCGCGATCTGAATCCCCGGCACGGCCCCGCGTTCCTTGACGAACTTCGCGACGCGCGCCAGATTCGCGATGTGATCGTCTTTCCAGATTCCCAAATCCGCGGGCGAGATGCGGCCCCGCGCCTCAACCGCCGACGCTTCCGCCACCACCAGCGCCGCTCCCCCTACAGCGCGGCTGCCTAGGTGGACCAGATGCCAATCGCTCGCGAAACCGTCTTCGCACGAGTACTGGCACATTGGCGATACGGCGATGCGGTTACGCAACGTCACGGCGCGAATCGTCAGAGGAGAGAAAAGGTGGGCGTGCATCGTCTCTTGGATGTTTCCCGGCGTTATTTTGTCGCACCGGGCGCCTCGTAAACTGAAAGCACGGTGAGTCTCGCGGCGCGCATTCCTAAAGGGGAAATTCCGGCCATGCTGCGCATCGCCATGCCTCTGGCGCTCGCGGAGCTTGGCTGGATGTCCATGGGCATCGTCGACATCATCATGGTCGGCCGCCTCCCCGACAGCGCCGTCGCCATCGGAGCGGCCAGCCTGGGCAGCGCCCTCTTCTATCCCTTCGCCATCTTCGGCGTCGGCCTCATGTCCGGAATGGACACGCTCGTATCGCAGGCCTTCGGAGCCGGCGACATGAAAGAGGCGCGCCGCTCACTCGTGTCCGGCCTCCTATCGGCCGCCGTCGCCTCGCCCTTATTGATCGCACTCGTGTTGGCCTGCATTCCGCTGCTGTCCCTCCTCGGCGTCGACGCCGCCATTCGCGCGCAATCCATTTCCTTCTTGCGCGTCCTCCTCTGGAGCCTTCCGCTGCTCGTCGCCTACACGGTTTTCCGGCGCTACCTGCAAGGTCTCCACGATGTCCGCCCCGTCACCTACGCTCTCATCAGCTCGAACGCGGTGAACGCCCTCGGCAATTGGATTCTGATCTACGGCCATTGGGGCGCGCCCGGCATGGGCATTCGCGGCTCGGCGCTCTCTACTGTTCTGGCCCGCATATATCTGACCGCGGTCCTGCTCTGGGCCGTTGTGCGGCGCGACCCGCTCGCATTTCGCGGCGCGCGTCCCGACCGCGTTCACGTCAGACGCCTGCTGCGCCTCGGAATTCCCGCCGCCATCACCACGCTCCTCGAAGTCGGCGTCTTCAACGTCGCCACCGCGCTGGCCGGAACCACAAACGCCGTAAGTCTGGCCGCCCATACCATCGCGCTCAGCATGGCGTCGTTGACTTACATGGTTCCTCTCGGAATCAGCTCCGCGGCGGCCGTCGCCGTGGGCCGCTCGATCGGCGCCGGCGACCGCGGCGGCGCCATTCGAGCCGGCTGGATCGCGATCGCGATCGGCACGCTCTATGAAATCGGCGCGGCCCTCAGCTTTCTCTTGTTCCCCCGCCAGCTTGCCAAACTGTATACCACCGACGCGCGCGTCATATCCTTCGCCGTCGCTCTATTCGCGATCGCCGCCCTGTTCCAAATCTTCGATGGCCTGCAAACCATCGCCACCGGCGCCTTGCGCGGGCTCGGCGACACCCACAGCGCCATGATTTTGAATCTGATTTTCTACTGGGCCGTCGGCCTGCCCTTCGGCTGCTGGCTCTGCTATGCGCTCGGCTGGGGCGTGGTGGGTCTCTGGGACGGCCTCTGCGCCGCCCTCATCCTGATCGCGATCGGTCTCCTCATCGTCTGGCGCCGCCGCTCCGCCCAAGCCGCGGCGGCAAAATACAACGATCGCCTTCCGGTCGCCGAAACCTCCGCGTGAGAGCCGCATCGCGGGCTGTCGCCTCAGACGCGCCTTATCGTCTTTCCAACGATCTGCACGAATTTTCGTTCCGCTTCCCCGGAGAACGCGCTCCGGCACGCCGGACTCACCGCGAACCCCGAGCCTGTGCATCTGACGAGAACATTTCCGCTGGGCCGCGCTCGTCTTACGCTCCAGGACCCAAGCCGCTCAATTCTGCGGATTGCCCGGCCGCATCGAGCGCCGAGACACGTTCACATGCAAACTCCCAAGATCGTACGCGCTCACTCATTACGCGTCTAACCTATTCATTCCTAACCAAATAGAGTTCGGCCTCCGCGCCAAAAACAGCCCTTTTTAGCCCCTCGCCCTCTCCAACCCGCGCTCCCCCATTCCACACTTGAGACCAGAGGCACAGCTTGTTGCGCATGAAACCTAAATCGAAGCGTTGTGACAACCTGGATTCGGGCGACTTGGCCGGTATTCTATCTGAACTAGTCGTAGGACAGCCCACCGCCATCTCGAACATCGTTCCGTTTATCGAAATCCACGAGGCTGGCCTGGCATCGGAAGGCCGCCCGGCCGGAGTCTTTCTTCTCCTCGGCCCCACCGGCACGGGAAAGACCCGCACGGTCGAGGCCCTCGCCGAAGCTCTTCATGGCAGCCCCAAAAAGATGCTCAAAGTCGATTGCGGCGAATTTCAGATGGAACACGAAGTCGCCAAGCTGATCGGCGCGCCTCCCGGCTACCTCGGACACCGCGAAACGCAGCCGCTGCTGACCCAGAACAAGCTGAACGCCGTGGTTTCCCAATTCAGCGATCTCGCCATCGTGCTCTTCGACGAAATCGAAAAGGCCGCGCCGTCCATGGCCCGGCTCCTGCTCGGCATTCTCGACAAAGGAACGCTGCGCCTGGGCGACAACTCCAGCGTCAATTTCGAGAAATGCGTTATTTTCCTGACCAGCAATCTCGGCGCCCGAACCATGACCCGCGAAATGCGTCCGGGCTTCGGTTTTGAATCCCTGGTTCCCCGCGACGCCGGCCGCACCGGCGCCAAGCTCGACCGAATCGGCGTCGCCGCCGTGCGCAGAAAGTTCTCTCCCGAGTTCGTCAATCGCCTCGATGCCGTAATTACATACCGGCCTCTCACCGCCGAGTCGCTCGCCGCCATTCTCGACCAGCGCATCGAAGATTTTCAGGAGCACATCGATAACCGGCTCGGCGACGCCGCGTTCCACCTGGAGGTGCCCGCCGCCACCAGAAAATTCCTGCTCAAGAACGGAACCAGCGAGGAGTACGGCGCGCGGGAGCTCAAGCGCACCCTGCACCGCCATCTCATCGTCCCCTTGGCCCGCGTCGTCTCCGATGGCCAAATCGCCCCCGGCGAGAGGGTCCGCGCCGATCTCAACGCCTCCCGCACGAAAATCGTCATCCGCACCGCCAGCAATTCCAAACCACTCGATCCGCTCTCTTGAAAACACCGTG
The DNA here is from genome assembly GCA_963795935.1 of Bryobacterales bacterium. Classification (GTDB taxonomy): domain Bacteria; phylum Acidobacteriota; class Terriglobia; order Bryobacterales; family Bryobacteraceae; genus JAICMB01. Next base: position 436,088 of record CAWCJO010000004.1, read on the forward strand.
CACTCCAGCCAGCCCGCGCTCCACGCCAGCTGCACTCCGCGCCAACGCCGCGCGCTCTATGCCGACCCACGCACTCCACGCCAACGCCACGCGCTCCCCGCCAACGCCCCGCGCACTCCACAACGCGCGGCCCGCTCCCAACCGAACCGCGACCGTGACGGAGCGCTCCCGCATTCGCTCAGCGCGGCCACTGAACTGTCTCCGTCAACGTCTCCTTCGCGTTCAGCGTCACATCCATGCGGAACGTCACATGTTCGGAATAAGGCGGATACACGACGCTCCCGCTTTGAAGATCCGAGGCGTTCAACGGCACCGGCGTCGTGTTATTGCCGTCCTGAATGGTCAGTAGACCCTTCTGGGCGTTGCGAATGGCCAGCGATTGACGGTTCCATTTGATCTGCAAGTTGGCGCCGCTCTTCGAGACCACCACGTTCAGGCTATAGGGGTCGTTCGAACCCGCCGGCAGTTGCGGACGCACCGACAGCGCCGCCTCGAAGCCCGCCAACACCCCCAAAAGGAGCAAAATGAACGACAACGGAAGCAGCATCCATACCCCGCGGCGCCGCGAATCCCCCGCCGCTCTGCCGCTGGATACCGCCGCCTCGGTAGGCTCCCAAGCGGCCGCCTCGGACGGCACCGCCGCCGCCGGGCTATCCGCCTCCGCGCGGCTTTCATGAGCTTCGCCTCCCTGCGATTCAGCGCCGGAAGCGGCGCCCCGCCCCGCCCCGCCCGCATCCAAACCGAGCGCCGCCGCCCGCTCGCGCCGCATACTGGGCGCGCCCGGCGTACGCTCCCGCCTGCCCGCGGCGCTTGGCGCGGCTTCCGGGTCCAGATCGCGGCGCCGAAACGGAAATTCCAGCAGCGGCGGCCCCTCCTGGAATTTCCCGTTTTCCTTGAAATAGAAACCCGCCTGGCTGACCTTCGATGCGTACGGCCTGACGATCAGCGCTACCGCGTCCGGTTGGGGAAAATGGAGCCGGAAAAGCGCCAGATCCTCGTCGTCCAGACCCGTCCCCTCGCGCGTGTGCGAACGGAAGTACCCGATCGGACGCAGCAGCGGGTTCTTGCCGCGCCGCGCCGCATCGATCGCGGAGGCGAACGCGCCCGCGTCCTTTTCAGACAGCAGATAAGAAGGACTGCGCTTGTATTCGATCGCAACCACTTCGTAGTCGTCGATCGTCACCACTGTCTTCTCCCCGGAGTTCGCCCGCCCCAGCAGGATCCCTCCCACCTCGGCGCCGCGCTTCGGAACCGCCCCGAATCCGCGCATGATGTCCTGCTGCAAGCGATCCACTACATCCAGGCTCAGGCGAATCGAAATCGTCTTCCCTGCCGGTTCCCAAACGTAGACGCCCGGAATGCGCGTAGCGTCGGTGGTGCCTGCGGGAGTCAACGTACTCATCGTACCTCAGCCCTTAAAACCTCACCCCCTCCCCCGCGCGCCAACCGCCATCACCGCGCCGCGCCCCTCCCCTCGCCCCGCCCCGCCGCCCCAGCGCCTCTCCTCCCACCCCAACCCCCCGACGAACCGCGCGGCTCCTCCAATCCCGGCCCGCCCGCCGCCAAACGGCCGCCCCAAGCGCAGCCCGCCGCGCCCACCGCATGCAACCGCCGCCCGCCGCCCAGCCGTTAATATATGATCTGTCCCCCATGAGAATCGGCATCGACGCCGGCGGAACATTCACCGACTTTATTGTTCTACGCGACGACGGCTCCATCGAAACATTCAAACTGCGGTCCAACCCCGCCTCGCCAGCAACCGTCATTCTTGAAGGCCTCCACCGCGCAGCCGGCCGCGCCCGCGCCGACGTCGTCCACGGGTCCACCGTCGCCACCAACGCGCTGCTCGAGCGCAAAGGCGCCCGCACCGCCCTGGTCACCACCGCGGGATTCGAAGATGTCCTCCAGATCGCGCGCCAGAACCGCGCCGAACTCTACAATCTCACTCCCCAGCCGCGCCCGCCCATTGTCCCCGCCGCCCTGCGCTTCGGCGTTCTCGAACGCGCCCACTACGACGGCCACATCGCACGCCGCCCCGCCGCCCGCGAATTGACCGCCCTCGCCGCCCGCCTCAAACGCGCCCGCGTGGAATCCGATCGCCATCTGCTTCCTCCACGCCTATCGCATCCCCGAAAACGAGCAGGCCGCCGCCGCCGCGCTAAAAGATCTCGGCTACGTCTCCGCCTCCCACGAGATCTGCCCCGAATTTCGCGAATACGAGCGCACCGTGACCACCGTCATCAACGCCTACGTCGGCCCCCTCATGGATCGCTACCTCGGCGAGCTCGAGGCCGCGTGCCGCCATCGGCTTTCCATCATGCAATCGAACGGCGGTTTTATTTCAGCGCGCCAGGCCCGCCGCCATGCCGTCCGCACCCTGCTCTCCGGGCCCGCCGGCGGCGTCGTCGGAGCCGTCAAGATCGCGCTGCGCTCCGGCTACAGCCGTATTCTCGCCTTCGACATGGGCGGCACCTCCACCGATGTCAGCCTCTGCGACGGCCATCCGCGCGAGACCATGGAAGCCTCCGTCGACCGCTTCCCTATTCGCGTTCCCATGCTCGACATCCACACCGTCGGCGCCGGCGGCGGGTCGCTGGCGCGCGTCGACGAAGGCGGCCTTTTGCGCGTCGGCCCGGAAAGCGCCGGGGCCGATCCCGGTCCAGCCTGCTATGGCGCGGGCGTTCGCCCCACCGTCACCGATGCGCACGTCGTGCTGGGACGCATTGCGCCGGACCAGCTCGTCGGCGGCGAGATGCGCCTCCAGCCCAAACGCGCCGCGCAAGCCATCGACGCCCTCGCGCAAACATTGCAGCTGGACCGCGCCGCCGCCGCCGCCGGCATCCTGCGCGTCGCCAACGCCAACATGGAACGCGCCATCCGCCTCGTTTCCGTCGAGCGCGGCCACGATCCGCGCGATTTCGCCCTGCTCGCCTTCGGCGGCTGCGGAGGATTGCACGCCTGCGAAATCGCCGCCGAGCTCGGCATCAAGACCGTCATCGTTCCCGAACACGCCGGGGCCCTCTCGGCCCTCGGAATGTTGCTTGCGCCCAACGTTCGCGACTACGCCAGCGGAGTGCTCAACCGGACCGATCTACCCAATGCCTTCAATGAATTGGAGCGTGCGGCGCGGCGCGAGATGCGCGGCGCCAAAATCACTCGCCTGGCCGACATCCGCTACGCCGGCCAAAGCTACGAGCTCACCGTCCCCTGGGTCCCCACGGATCCCGGGCAGCCATTCCACCGCGAACACGAACGCGTCTACGGCTACGCTGTTCCTGAAAATCCAATCGAGGTTATTGCGGCGCGGGTGCGCGCCACGCTTGAAAAATCGGAGGTCCACATCCCGCCGGCTCCACGCCCGGCCGCCGCAAAACGCTCCCTGCCGCCCGTCCGCCGCATCTTCTCCGCCGGACGCTGGCGCGACACGCCCATCTACGCCCGCGCCCGGTTCACGCGCGCCGACGGCCCCGCTCTCATCGTCGATTACGGTTCGACAACTCTGGTTCCGCCCGGGTGGCGCGTTTCAAGGGACCGCCACGGGAGCCTGATTCTGTGCGCCTGAAGGCTTCGCGTAGACTTCAATCCATTGCCCGCGCTGCTCCCAGCGCGCCATCCGCGCCAGCCCCAATATCGCGCGGCACTGCTCGGCCGTCATCTGCGGTTCATATTCGTAGAACTTCGCCAGAAACCGCGCGATCCAGTCGAGCCGCACCACGCCCCACCGCGGTTCCCACGTCCGCGAGTACATCACCAGCACGTCCACGCGCCGCGGGTCGAGCCTCGCTAGCGTCGAATAGCGCAGGTCGCCCGTTTCGCGGGTTCTTAACCGCTGCCGAACGTAGCCGTACTCCGGCCGGCGCAACGCCGCCGTCAGGGGCCAGGCCGTGTAGACGATCTTGTCCCGGTAACTCGCTTGCAGATATTGCGCCGCCGTCCGCTGCAATTGCACGAAATCGATCATCGCGAGATTGTCCTCGAATGGGAAAGGAAATACCGGATTGATGAACAGCCCGGCGATGAGTCCGCCGCACATCGCCGCGACTCCGAAATTACGGGCGAACCGCGTCATTTTCGTGAGCGCGAACGCGGCCGCGATGTAGAAGATCGGAAGCGCCGGCAGAAGGTAGCGTTCCAACTCCGCCCCGCCGAGCAGGCTTACAAGGAGGATGTGCGCCGCCGCGAAAATCATCGTGATTCGCCACGCGCGAGTCGAGAAGATATCGAAGCGCCGCCAGGCGAGCACGATCGCCACGGTCCCGACCCAGCGGAAGTCGTCGATGAAAAGATAATAGATGCGGCGCACGATCGACATCGCGGCTCGCACCGGGTTGAGAGCGTAGCCGAGATTGTAGTGCGCGAATCCCCGGTTACCGAATGGCGTTCCGGTCACGCTCCACAGCGCCACAAGCCAGACGGCGAGCGCCACAAATGGAATCGCGTAGTACTTGGCGTAGCTTTTGAGCCGACCTTCGCGCAGCAGCGCCGCGGCCAATATAAGGGGCAGCACGATACTGGTCTCTTTCGACAACACGGCGGCCGTCGACGCGATGGCGGCGGCCGCGTGGCGCTCTTCGAAGAACAGCAGCAGCGCGAGCAGGCAGAACACCATGGCAGGCATATCGAGCTGCGCCATCATCGCCTGCGTGTAAAAGAGGGGGTCGCACAGCAGAAGCAACGCCGCGAACGCCGGCGCGATGCCGCCCAGGCCTTCCCCCAGCCGCTCCGCGAGCAGAAAGGTGAACAGCGCGCCGAAGGCGGCCAGCACGAGCATGGCCGAGCGGGTGGCCGCGATCGAGTAGCCGAACACGCGCCAGACGCCCGCCAGGTACGCCATCACTCCGGGCGGGTGCACGTTGGGCGTCGCCGAATGCGGAATCCAGGCGTTGTCGCGCAGGATGTCGAGAGCGGCGGGCACGAACTGCCCCAACTCGTCCCAGAAATAGGGCAGCCGCAGAAACAGGAAGTGAGCGGCAAAGAGCACGGCGGCGAAGCAGAAGAACAGGAGCGCGGCCCGGAGCGGTCTCGCGAAGGCCGACGTCATTGAATGACATTGCCCGAGCCGTGCGGCTCGAGCTTGATTTCGCCGAAGGTCGCCTCGTACTGGGTGATGTTCTGCTGCAAGACGTTGTACAACGCCTTGGCCTGCTGCGGGCTGAGATAGATGCCTTGAAAATTCTGGATGGAGACGCTGTCGTGGCCGGTTTGATTAATGGTTCCGAAGAGGAGGAAAAAGTCCCACAGGTTCACCCGAATCTGCACGCTGTTGGCATAGCTTTCGCGGTAATCGCTGGATTGCGTGAGCTGAATTTTCGGGGGTGTTTGCGGCGGCGTCATAGATGACCATGATGTCACATCGCGTGAAGTTGCGAGCCGTTTTAGCGGATGGCGGAGAACGGCAGAGGCCGCAAGATCGAGTTGCTGATGTTGGAGACGATCTCGGAGTCGCTGTTGCCCGGTTGGGAGCGCAGCTTTTGCCATTCGGGATCGGCTCCGAACGCTTTCCAGAGGCGGTCGCGGGCGGCGAGATCGTCGTAGGAGAGCATGTAGACCAGATTGGGCATCTTCGCTCCCACAATGGTTTCGGCGAAGAACACGGGCTGCATTCCGAGCCGCTTGAAAATGCCGGCTTCCCCTTCGTTGAACATTTTGATTTTGCGGGCCAGCGTCGTGCTGTTGTTCGATTCGTACATGCGCAATTCAAAGATGTGCGCGGGGCGGCGCGAGCCGGCCGGCGGCGGCTCGACAGTGGGCATGACGTCGAAGCAGCGCAGCAGCGAACTATCGAGCCGCTCGTAGCCGCGCTCCGGGCCGGCATTGTAGGCGTCGCGGCCGCGCGCATATTCGGCATCGGCGGCCTCTTTCGCCCGGGCCTCTTCCATGGCCGCCACGCTCGGGAAAACCGCCAATGCCAGGATGAAAGGAGCTTCCGGCGCGATCACGCTCGCGAAAAATCCGAGCGGTCCCACGCCCGCCCGCTGCAGCGCCGGAACGGCCGTGTTTTTCAGAAAGTCCGAGGTCCGCTGCATCTGATTGCCGGAAGTATTGCGCATCCGCAGCCAACGCAATTCGACGATCGACTTTTTCGGCGGCGCGGCCGCCGCGCCGCTAGCGCCTTCGAGAAGCCCCATGCTGGAAATCGCCCCCACAAATTGCCGCCGGTCCATTCAATCCGAGAGTACAACACGGCCCGCCCCGACGGCCGGTCGCCCCGCCGCGGCGCGCGCCGTTGGGGCGGTGTGTGGCAGGCGGCGGCGGGCGGTGCGCAGCGGGTGGTGCGCAGCGGGTGGTGCGCGGCGGAGTTCGGGCGGAGCGGGCGCGGGCGGTGCGCGGGCGGGGGTGGGGGGCAAGGCGCGGTGGGTGCGGGGCGATGCGCGGCGGGCGAGTGCGGGCGGGATGCGGTGGACGCATGTTGTGATGGGGGTTATGTTCGAAAGGTGGTTCGCGGCAAGCGAGCGGCGGTGGAGGCGTGAGGGTGTTCTCGCCCTGCTGTTTTTAGGGCTGCTGGTGACGCGGTTGTGCCATCTCGATATTGTTTGGGTCGAGGAGGGCTATCCGTCGGCGGCGGCGATTCAGGTTCTCGATGGCAAGGCGCTGTATCGGGATGTTTGGTTCGACAAGCCTCCGCTTTCGCCGTTTTTGTACCTTTTGTGGGGCGCACAGATTGGCTGGCCTTTGCGAATCGCGGGCGCAATTTTCGTCTGGCTGTGCTGCCTGCTGGCGTATCGCTTTGGCCGCGAGGCGTGGGGCGAGCGCGAGGGGATTGCGGCGGCGCTGCTGCTCGGATTTTTCCTGACGTTCGGGATTCCGTCGGCGGTTATCGCTCTGGCGCCGGACCTCCTCATGGTTCTGCCGCATCTGGCCGCGATCTATTTGGTGTGGCGGCGGCAGCCATTCGCGGGAGGGCTGGCCGCGGCGGCGGCGACGCTGGTCAATCCGCGAGGGTTCTATATATTCGTGGCGTGCTTTGCATGGCTGCGCTACCGCGACGTGGCGAAGTTCACGCTCGCGTTTCTGGTTCCGAACATCGCGGCGCTGGCCTGGTTCGGCCAGCCGTATCTGGACGAGGTCTGGAGATGGGGCATCGTTTACGCGGCCAACACCTTTGTCGCGCACCCGGCTGAAGAAGGGGCGCGGCGCACATTGGACTGGCTGGGCTTCCAGTCGGCGCTGGCGCTGGGCGCGGGGTGGTGGTTGTGGCGCGAGCGCACGGCCGACCGTTGGCGCTTCGCCTTCTGGACCGCGGCGGCGTTTTTCGCGGTGATGGCGGGCTGGCGATTTTTCCCGCGCTATTACTTTATTCTGCTGGTCCCTTTTGTGATGATGGCGGCGCGAGGCTATGTGCTGATGGCATCGCGGCGCGTTATCTTGATCGCGCTGCTGATTATTCCTCTGGTCCGCTTCGGACCGCGCTACGTGGAGCTCGCCAACGACCTGGTCCACGGGCGGCGGCATCGCTGGACCGATCTCGCCATGATGTACGACAGCGAAGACGCTTCGCATCTGATCGAGAAGAGCGGGGCGGGCACGCTGTTGGTGTGGGGTTATCGTCCGGACATTTTCGCCTTCACGCGAATGGAGGCGGGCACGCGTTATCTGGATTCGCAGCCGCTGACGGGCGTGCTCGCCGACCGGCACCTGGTGAATTCCGAAGCGCTGACGCCGGAGTTGGCGGCGCGCAACCGCGAGGACCTGAGGCGGACCCGTCCAACGTTTATCGCCGACGGGCTCGGCCTCTTAAATCCGCGCCTGGCGATTAACGGTTATCCCGATTTAAGCGCGTGGCTGCGCAACTACCGCGAGGTGGGGCGGACGCGGGACACGATCGTATACAAGCTAGCGCCCTGACCAGCACGCGGCGCGTTTTTCGAGGAAGGCGGAGATGCCTTCCTGGGCGTCCTGGGCAAGAGCGTTCATGGTCATGACTTCTTTGGCGTAGGCGTAGGCTTTGGGCTGATCGAGATCGATCTGCGAATAGAAGGCCTCTTTGCCGATCGCCACCGTGAGGCTGCTCGCTTCGGCGACGCGGCAGGCCAGCCGGCGCGTTTCCGATTCCAGTTCGGCGGCGGGCACGGCGCGGTTGATGAGGCCCCAATCGGCGGCGGTGCGCGCGTCCACCATGCGTCCGGTCAGCAGCATTTCCATGGCGCGCTTGCGCCCCACGGCGCGGCTGAGGGCGACCATGGGCGTGGTGCAGAACAGTCCGATGCGCACGCCGGGCGTGGCGAAGGAAGCCTCCTCGCTCGCAATGGCGAGATCGCAGGTGGCGACCAACTGGCAACCGGCCGCCGTGGCGATTCCCTGGACCTGGGCGACGACGGGCTGGGGAATGCTTTGGATTTTGCGCATCAGCTCGCAGCAGACGTCGAAAATGCGGCGGTATTCGTCGACATCGCGCCCGATCATTTCGCCGAGATCGTGGCCGGAGGAGAATACTTTGCCCGCGGCGGCCAGGATTACGGCGCGGACCTCCGGTTGCGAGGCGAAGCGATCGAGGCATGCGATCAGCTGGCGCATTAATTCAAGCGAGAGGGCATTGCGGCGCTCCGGCCGATTGAGCGTGACGACAGCGATGGCGCCTTCGGTGGAGCACAGCAGGTCCTGCGAATGCATAATAGTCTCCCTACCTCGATTTTACGGTTGCGAGCTTACGCCTGCGCGGCGCCCGCCGTCTGTTCCAGAGCGGCGCGGAAGCGGGCCTTGGCGCGGTGCAGCAGAACGCGCAGATACTCGCGGTCGACCTTCAGCTTGCGGCAGATCTCGTCTTTGTCGCGGTCCTCGAGAAAAATCTGGCGCAGCAGATCGCGATCTTTGCGGGGCAGGGATTCGAGGACTTTGCGAACCAGGGAGACGCGTTGAAGGGAGAACGCCTGGGACTCGGGATCGGGCGAATCGTCGACGGGATCGGGCACGCTTTCGGGCATGGGCAAGGAGCGGCTCTCGCTGCGGAACGCCTCCATCATGACGTTGTTGCAGACGGAATTGACGAAGGCGCCGAGGCGTTCCGGCCGGTCGATGCCGTCGCGGCGGACGATGAGCAGGACGCGGAGAAAGGTCTCCTGACGCACCTCTTCGATCAGATGAGGGGATCGCACCCGGCTGCGCAGCTTGATTTTCAGCAATTCACCAAAATAGCTTGTGAAATGGCGCTGGATCTCCGGATCGCCGTCCCTCAGCCGTTGAACATACTCCTGGTTGAAGGAGGCGGCGTCCAATGGTTCCCTCTCGGTCTCTCTATGTTAGTACAGTTGCGGCGCGAATTTTCGAACGGCGTGAGGGTTCAGCGGGCTCTGTTCGGTGACAGTTCTCTGGAACAATTTCCGGGCGCAGGCGCCGCCGCGATTGCCGGGGGCCGGGGATGAAGGCTTCCGGGGGCGTAGGCGAATGCCCTCCGCCGGATGCTCCGGCGGGCCGCGATAAGTCGACGCAGGTATCTTTTATCGACAAATCCCTTCACGCTCAGCGCCACATCGTCGTAGTAAGTGGTTGTCGAGCGGTACAGTCCGCTCCCCGTTTGCGCCGCCGTACGTTGACGCCCCAGGTTGTCGTAGGTATAAGGGCAGGGCAACGCCGTTGTCCTCCGTAGAACCGCCCCATGCGGCCAGTGGCCGAAATCTCTTTATGAGCCTGATGCACACGTCCGAGTTGAACCGCGTAAATCCATTCGACTATTGACTGAGTTGCTACGCCATGCGGAAGCGTTGAAGCAGAAGCGGTCGGAATGGATGCCCTGGAACTATCGCGAGACGTTGACGCGGCTTACCGCGCGAGTGGCCGCGTAGTTATGATGGCCACTGCCTGGCCGTAAACGATAGTTTCGAGACCATCCGCACCTTGAAGGGAATAGGTCTTCCAGGACGCCATCGAACACGGTTTTTGGCCGGCCGGATCAACTGGCGAAAATCGCAGCCTTTGCGCCGCGCCGCTGAGCACAGACGTAAGCGTCAGACCGCCCCTCGGCAGACACAGACGAACCTCATCACAGCGAATTGCGCCGGATAAAAATCATGCAGATCGGCCGCGTATCGGGGATGGCCGGATGGCGAACGGCATAGGAGTTCAGGAGAGTGTAGAGATTTCCGCGAACTTTTACAATGCTTAGACGTCTATATAATAAGAAGTCCAAGTATGCCCAAAACCGACTCCCTGCAAGGCTCGCTCGATCTGCTGGTCTTAAAGATCCTCTCACGAAGGCAGCGCCTGCACGGCTACGCCATCATGACCGCTATCGAGGGCATGTCCGGCGACGTGCTTCGTGCCGAGGAAGGTTCGCTCTACCCGGCGCTGCACCGGATGGAGGAAGCCGGCTGGATTCGTGGGGAGTGGAGTATCAAAGATACCGGGCGGCGGGCACGGCTGTATGAGTTGACACCATTGGGCAGGAAGCAGCTTACCGCTGAAGAATCGCGCTGGCAGTTGGTGACCGCGGCCGTAAATCGCGTGCTGAGGATGGCCTGATATGTCACGGTGGTCCCGTATTGCCAATGTGTTTCGTCCCGATCGATTAAGACGTGAGATCGACGAAGAGCTCCAGTGTCACTTCGAAGACGCAATCGCGCAGGGCCGTGACCCGGCCGAGGCGCGGTGGGCGTTCGGCTCCGCGCTGAGAGTGCGCGAAGAGAGTCTCGACGTTCGGATACTCTCTTGGCTGGACTTGCTTCGCGCCGATGCCATCTTTGGCTGGCGGCAACTCTCGAAGAAGAAGGTGATTTCGGCCGCGGCCATCCTATCGCTGGGCTTGGGAATTGGGGCGTGCACCTCCGCCTTCCGGTTGATCGACGCTCTGCTGCTGCGCCCGTTGCCGGTGTCGGAGCCCCAGCAACTTTACGCTCTGGCGCGTCGGGGCATCGGCGAAGGAGGCAGACCCCAAGTCTTCGACGGCTGGGCGTATCCAGCATTCCGTCTGATGCGTGACGCAGTGAAGGATGAGGCCGAGTTGATCGCAATTTCGTATTCTGAACGGACTGATCTGACCTACGGATCGGACGCGGAGATGGAAAAAGCGTACCGGCAATACGTTTCCGGGTCGATGTTCAATTCTTTTGGACTTCGGCCCGCCGCGGGACGACTGTTCACCGAACGTGACGATTTGAAACCCCGCGCTCACCCCTACGCGGTACTTTCTTACGACTATTGGACTAGCCGCTTCGGGCGCGATCCGAAAGTGATTGGGCACACCTTCCATAGCGGCAACGATGTTTACCAGATTATCGGCGTCGGCCCGGAACACTTCACCGGGATCGAGCCCGGAACGGTAATCGACCTCTTTATTCCCACAATGATGCATCCGGGCGTGCTGCGCGCGGACTCGAACTGGATGCGAACGTTGGCGCGGGTGAAGCCCGGAGTTGCGATTGAACCTCTTCGCGCAAAGCTAAGCGCAATCTCGCGAGCCTTCGAAGAAGAGAGGGCCAAGAGCCTCGGGGGAATATCCAAACAACAAATTGAGGCACTCCTGAATCTCCGCCTATTGCTGGAACCCGCCGCCGCCGGCGTCTCCGATCTACAGAACAGTTACCGGATTTCGCTCACCGCTCTCGGTGTTCTCGCGGCGCTAGTGCTGCTGATTGCGTGCGCGAACGTCGCCAACTTGATGACGGCGCAAGCGGCCTCATCGAGCGCGCGAGATGGCCCTTCGCATATCAATTGGCGCCGGGCGCGGGCGCTTGCTGCAACTGATGCTGCTAGAAAGTGCATGGCTCGCCTTGCTCGCTGCCGCACTCGGCGCAGGGTTCGCCTGGTGGTCTGCGCCATTTGTCGTCAGCATGGTCAACGGTCCCGACAACCCGGTGCGTCTTTATCTCCCGGTCGACTGGCGGGTGCTCGGGTTCGGGCTCGCGCTGACTATTGGAGTAATGTTGCTGTTCGGCCTCGCTCCTGCGCTACGCGCCTCGGCCGTGAAGCCGGTGAGCGCGATCAAAGGCGGAGAGTATCCACACTCGCGCCGTCGCTTGATGCACGCGCTCGTCGCTGTGCAGACCTCCTTCTGCTTTCTAGTGCTTTTTGTGGCCGGCCTCTTCATTGCCACCTTCGAGCGGTTATCGAATCGGCCCACCGGGTTCTCCCCGGAACGGGTTCTCACTCTCGATACGTTTACTGTGAGCCCGGAGCCGCCGGTCTTCTGGGATCAGATTATGGAACACATGCGCATGGTGCCTGGCGTGGAGCGGGTGGCAGTGGCCAGTTCGGCGTTGCTTGCGGGGTGGAGTTGGAACAATTTCATTTCAGTCAACGGCGCGCCTCAAACGGGGTTCCGGCTTACTTGATGCAGGTTTCGCCGGGCTGGACAGAAGCAATGCGCATCCCCCTCATCGAAGGGCGCGACTTCCGCCCTGGCGACACCTACCCCGGAGTGGCGATCGTTAACCGGACCTTTGTCAGGACGTATTTCAAAGGTGAGGACCCTATCGGAAAACCATTCGAGGTGGCGTTCAGTGAAGGCAGGCATATTCGCTTTAAAGTGGTGGGTGTGGCTGGCGATGTAACTTACCGCAACATCCGCGAGCCCATGTTGCCCCAAGCCTATTTTCCGTTTCACTCGATCGACGCCAAGGGCGTAATGCTTCCAATCGGCCAGGGGACTTTCATTGTGCGCACGGCCAGCTCAAACCCGCTGGCGATGGCATCGGTTCTGCGCCGCGAAGTGCAGCGCGCACGATCCGAATTCCGCGTCAGCAACATCCGCAGCCAGACCGGCATCGACGATTCGCAGACCATAAGGGAACGTACGCTGGCAAGGCTGGCGCTGTTCTTTGGAGTGGTCGCGTTATTGCTCGCGGGAGTGGGCCTTTATGGGGTGCTTGACTACTCTGTGCTTCAGCGACGGAAGGAAATCGGCATTCGCATAGCGATTGGCGCGAAACCATGGCAGGTTGCGCGTCACGTGACCGGGGAAGTTTTATCGATGGTGCTCGTAGGAGCCTTCGCGGGCCTCGCGCTCGGCATGGCATCGGTGCGATACATCCAGGCTCTGCTCTATCAGGTGAAACCTACCGGCCCGATTATGCTGGCAATACCCACGCTGATTATTCTGGCCGTGGCCTTTCTGGCTGCGCTGCCCGCACTGACCCGCGCCGTGCGAATCGACCCGGCCACGATGCTGCGCGACGAATAGATCCTCAGGCAGTAACTCGTCCGCCTCTCTGTAACCCTGCGCGCCCCCCGTCAGCTATAAATAAGGTTCAGTGTTTCGGATGCAATATTGCATTGGTGTGGATCAACGCGTCGCTTCACGTCATCTTGAAACTGCGACTGTCTGGAGGTAGGCGACGCAACGTGATGTTCTAACGCTTCTCGGCTTTTTCATCCTGACCGCAAGGGAGTTTGGCGGTAACGCCGATTTGCCCACCCCTGCCGAAAGCACGCGATTCAAGCGGAGGTAATCTCAACTAATTCGAGGGCCAGCCCCTCGGCGAAACGCGCGCGCGTTTTCCTCACGGAATGGGGTATGTGATTCCGGTCGTAAGCTGGAAGGAATTCTTCTTGAAGCCGGGGGGCGGGTCGTTGAGAAAGGCGTCGGTGGAACCGAACGTCAGCAACAGGCGCTTGGTCAGCGGCACCGTGAACGTGGCGGTGGCGGCGGCGGTGTAAGCATTGAGGTTGTTCCAGGCGGGCGTGATTTCGGCCTGCTCCGAGAGGATCGCGCCGTGCCGGAAGCGGCGGCTGAAGGTCTGGGCGAGCTCGGAGCCGATCAGATTTTGCGCCGGACCGGACTGAAACTGTTGCCGTATATAGTTGACGCTGATTTTCAGATCGAGCTGCTCGACGGCGGTCTTCAGCACCGTGCGCCCCATGCCGACGCCGTAGTCCTGTTGCAGATCGAGGCCTTGCGCGTAATTGTGATCGAAAATGGCGGCGCCGAAACCGTAGGAGCGGGCGCTGAAATATTCGTCGCGCTCCGCGCCGCCGTGAATGATATCGGTCTTCACCGTGGCTTGGCCGGGCTGGCTTATGGTTCCATAGGAGGCGTCGAAATCGAGCGACGTGCGGTTGCGCGGATCGACCCAGTCTTCGCCCGGAACGGTGCGCACCGCTCTGGAATTCACGGTCAGGGTGCGGCTGTTCTGGGTCGCTTCGACGAGGGAAAATCCGGCCGTGACGTTGGCCCTCCAATCTTGGAGGAGACCGGGGTTCGTAATGGCTTTTTGAAACTCCGCCTCCGGGACGACGGCGGCTATATCGTCCGCGTTCAAGGCGCGGGGCGGGGCATTGGGCGGGGAAACCTGAAGCTTCTGGTCCGTTATGGCAATAGTCCCTTGCGGTACGCCGGCGGGGTTGCCGTGTCTGCCGACGCGGAAGCTCTTGGGCACCACGGCGAAACTGTTGGAGGACTGGATTTCCTTGACCTTGCTCAAATCGATGGTCACGGCGCCGGCCAGGTCGCTTTTGAACCGGACGGTTTTCCCTTCTACGCGTTCGAGATGGCCGATCAGCTTCTCGCCGTCGACGAGAATCAGCACGTCCGGCGCTGGCGGCGCCGCGTTTTGGGCAGAGCAGAGCGGCGGAAGACAGACTGCCATTAGCAGTCGCGCGATTTTCATAATGATTCAGCTCAGTCGCCGGAAACGCGGCGCGGTTCGTGATTCGTGAGATACGGGAACGAGAACGACAGCGTAGGCAGACGGCGGCCCTTGTAGCGCGTCCTCAGCGTAGACAAGCCTAACATCGAGAGTATCAGAATCACGGCCGAGCAGACGCATTGGGCGGTATTCAAGCTGTCCTTGAAGAACCAGAACCAGCGGCCGTAGACGAGCTCGATATGGACCCAGTAGACCAGCAGCGACGTAACGCCGAACTGCCGCAGCGGACTCCAGCCCTGGGCGCCATACTCGTTCCACAGATAGGCGATGGTAAGGAACAGCAGAACGGGGCCGAGCTTCATGGCAACGAGCCAGGGGCTGTTGAGCCAGAACTCAGAGCGAGGGTAGAGAGAGTAGGGGAAGTTAGAGCAGTATTGGCCCAGGAAGAAAAGCGCGAAACCGGCCAGGGCGAGCCACTGCATCAAGCGGGCCATGTGCTCCGGCGCGGTGAGGCGGAGGAGGCTTCCAAGGCTCACTCCGAAGGCAATGAACGAGGCCCAGGGAAAGAACGAGAAGGAGATGTAACTGGGGACGAAGTAAGACGAAATTTGGGGCGGCAGCCAGGACCAATCGGGCAGGGAAACGAGCGGAGAAGCCAAGGCAATGGCGGCGCCGATGGCGGCGGCCCAGCGCGCGCGGGCCGCGGTCGAGAGGAATGCGAGCAATGACAGCAGGCCGATGGCGAATCCCATGCAGTTGAGAACGTCTACCTTGAGCAGGTCGGGCGTGGGGCTGGATGGGAAACCGAAGACCCAGAGTTGAATACGGAACAGAAAGGCGAGCAGGAAGAGATAGCCGGAGCGGCGCAGAGCCACGAACCAGCGATCGCGAAGGCGGAGGCCCTGGCGGTCGGCGCGGTACATCAGGAATCCCAGCGTGATGCCGGTCAGCAGCAGGAAGATGGCCGGCGCGACGCCGCCGAAGAACTGCGAAATGACGTAGGGGCCGCCGTTGCGCAGGCCGGGTTGCGCGAAGGAATGAAACACGTGGCCCTGGAGGATGATGAGAACCGCCGCGCCGCGGGTCCAGTCGAGGAATTTAAGACGCGCCGACGGGTTGCTGGCCATGTTGGAAGAGCCGATACTACGGGTGGACTTGGCGTACGCCGGTGGGGAGATTGAGTTTCACGTCCGACGGTTTCAGATCGGGCGGATTGATGCGCACGTCCGAGAACGCATAGAGCGTGTAATCGCCGGAAGGCTCGACGACCTTCTCCCGCACGGGATAATTGCCGCTCCCGATCCACAGGTCTACTTGCTTGATATATTTTTTGGCTTCCCCCGCCTTGGGGGTCAGTTGCAGATGCACGGTCTTTTCGCCGCCGACGTCCTCTTGGCCGGTCACGGTAATGTTGTACATTTTTTCGAGGTCGGCGGCCGAGGTCGCAAAGCCTAAAGCCAGAAACTGTTCGACTTGCTCGCCGAATTTGCCGGCGTCGTAGATATCGTCTTCGTTGATGTTGGGCGTATAGACCTGGATTTCGCGGCCCGCAAAGGCGTAGGATTTGCGGCTGTCGGGCGGGGCCGTAATGTTCATGAGACCCTCGATGCCGCGTCCATTGCGACGCATAAGAACCATGCCGGAAGAGGCCGTATTTTCGTCGAGGACGGCGGTGTGCTTGGTCCGGGACACTTTGGCCGACATACTTTGAAAAACACGGGCGGACTCATCAAGTCGCGCCAGGACGTCTTTAAGTTGCGGCGGCGGAGCGGCGGCGGGCGCGGCGGTGGAAAGCGCGGCAAACAGGAAAAGCGCGCGGATTCGAGGCACTAACTTCATGGATTCGATGTCCGGGGGACCGGTTTCTAAGGTTTCGTAAATGCCAGGTAGCCGCGGATTTCGCGCTCGGAATCGAAAATCGGCTCGAGGCGCACCAACTTCTTTTTCTTAAAATGGGCGTTCAGGAGCGCGCTCGCTTTGGCGGATCTGGCGGTCTCCGGCACTCCTTCGAGCTGTTGCGGCTCGATCCAAAATTCGCTCAGGCCGCGCTCGGGCGAAGGCACCATGACGATGCTGCCGGCGCGGGGCTGATCGCGAAACCAATCGCGAGGGGTGGCGAAAACGAACAGCAGGATGAGCCCGACCATGATGTCGTACTGCCAGCCGGCGCGGGGATAATCCCAAAAGACGAAGCGTTTCAGTCCCGTGCCGGAGCTGCCCACGGCAACCAGTTTAACAGTTCGGGTTGCGCCGTCAGCGGTACTTGCGGAGCACGGCGAGGGCGCGCCCCTGGATCTGGACGCGAGCCGCGGGGAGGGTAAGAGGCTGCATGGAGCTGTTGGCGGGTTGCAAGCGGACGATGCCGCCGGGCTCCAGGTAGAACCTTTTCAAGGTGGTTTCGGCGCCGTCGACGAGCGCGGCGACGATATCGCCGGGATTCGCCTGGTTGGTCTTTTCCATCAGGACGAAGTCGCCGTCGCAGATATGGTCTTCGATCATGGATTCGCCGCCGACTTGAAGAGCGAAAGTCTCGCCTTTTCCGGTGAAATCGCTGAAATGCAGCGCGTCGCGCCCTTCCATGGCCTCGACCGGCTTTCCGGCTGCGATGCGGCCGGCCAAGGGGACGCCTTGCGACTGCTGCGTTTGCTGCGTTCTGCGGCGCTCCTGGAGGTATTTCGCCGAGATCTCAAGGGAACGGCTTTGGTTGAAGCCGCGGCGCAGGTAGCCGCGCGATTCCAGCGCCTGGATGTGTTTGTGAACGGTGGCGACGGAGGCCAATTGCAGGCCGCGCGCGAGTTCTTCGTAGCTGGGGCTATAGCCGTGCTCCTCGACGAAACCGGCGATGAAATCGAGGACGTCTTTTTGCCTTTTGGTCAGGGCCACGAATTTATTATGGGCGAAAGAAAAGAGAAAATCAAGAGCGTGCGCCGCGGTTTTCAAAACGGGCCGGCGAAAAACCTGGGAGCTGGGCAGCCAGAAGCCGGAAGGAGCCAGAGCATCCGCGGAAGGATAACCGGTCGTGAGGTCGCACTCAAACGGCCCAGGCGAGGGCCGGGGTTGTAGAACAACGCGTTTCACGCGGGGTGATGCCGGACGATCCTGCCCGAAAAAAATGCGGCTTTCATGGTCAAACTCTTTATCAAAGCACCCGCCGAAGACCGACGTATCGGCATAGACACGCGGAGGTCTTCACGTCTCCTGGTTCTCTTCGGCGGCGTCCGGCAAACTCCAACGGATTTGTGAGAGGTCGGCCATGAATTCGTCGTCGCGAATTGTGCCGGCGAGCACATCGGCGCGCGGACGGCAGGTAGTGAAGATTACCGGCAGGGTCATTGAGTTTAAGACTGGATACTCAAGTGTATGCCTGGGGGAGGTTGGAGGCAAGACGGGCGCGGCGCGGGGGGGATTGTTGAACGGAGCGAGCGCGGCGTCGTTATTTGGGGTGGGGAACGATGGCGAGAATGACATATTCATCGCCCTCGATTTTGAAATAGAAGCGCCAATCGCGCGTTACTCTACCCTGCCACACGTCCAGCGGCTCGCTGTATTTTTTCGCGCGCAGGGAGGGATGCGCGCGATTGGCGAGCAGGAAGCGCAGTTGCTTGGCGAACGCCTTGCGGATAACGACCGGCAGACGCGCGTAGTCCTTGCCGGCCTTCTCCGTAAAGCGCAGCTTCATGCGCGCCGTTTTTTAGAAGGGCGTTTGGCGCGGGCTTCCAGTGCGGCAATCGCCTCCCTGGCGGTCCCGTAAGGCCCGTGGGTCCTGCCTTGCCGCGCGTCTTCGAGTCCTTCGGCCAGATGCCGGTCAACGAGGCTCTTGGGGGTAAAGACGATTTTTCCGTCCTCCACGCCCGCTTCCAGGAAGTCGCCGATCGCTATATTTACCCGATCGCGGACATGCCGCGGAATCACAATCTGAAATTTGTTTTTGACGGTGACGATATCCATTGGTTGGGCCGTCTTTAGTTTAACTGTTGAACAGTACAACTACAAACGCCCGCGGCAGTCAAATCGGACGCGCGCGGCGTGGGTTGCACGCGGGTCCTGTACTGGTCCAGGCGCGGCATTGCGGCCCAGGCATCTCAACGCAACAGCCAAACAGCAGCACGGAAAAAAATTGTCCGGGGCCGGGATGCTCGCGCGTTATAGAGTCGAAGCCACCGCGAAAGCGGCCCAGCGGAGCCGCCCGGCGGTTGCCGAGGAAAGGAGAAAAATCATGTGTCCCGTTTGCCTTTCAGCCGCCGCCGCAGTAGTCGCCGGCAAGGTCTCGGCCGGTGGATTCGCCGCGGTGGCCGCTAAGAAGATTCATCCGAAGCTCAGGCGTAAACGAGAGGAAGAGGAGAACAAAGTGAATCACCCTAACGTTGTGCCGCGCAGCGAATGGCTGGCGGCGCGCAGGAAGTTGCTTGCCAAAGAGAAGGAGTTGACGCGGCAGCGCGACGCCCTCAGCCGGGAGCGGCGAGAGCTGCCCATGGTCAAGCTCGATAAAGATTATGTCTTCGATGGTCCCAATGGCCGCGTCAATCTGCGCGATCTGTTCGGGCGCCACGACCAGCTTATCGTCTACCACTTCATGTTCGACCCGGATTGGGATCAGGGCTGCAAGAGCTGTTCGCACTTCATGGACAATTCCCAGGGCGCGATTGTCCACCTGGCGGCTCGCAACACCGCGTTTGCCGTGGTCTCGCGCGCGCCGCTGGAGAAAATTGAGCGATTTAAGAAGCGCATGGGCTGGACGTTCCCATGGCTATCTTCGTTCGGCACGGATTTTAATTACGATTTCCACGTGACCTTGGATAAGGATCGCGGCAGCGTCGAATACAACTACGCGAGCGCCGGTGAACTGGTGAAGGCGCGCAAATTGTGGTCGGAAAAAGGCGAGTTGCCGGGCCTCAGCGTTTTCCTGCGCCAGGCCGGCGAAGTTTTCCACACCTATTCGACCTACCAGCGCGGGCTCGACCTTCCGCTGAACACATACAATTTCCTCGACCTGACGGCGCTCGGACGTCAGGAAGGGGAGGATCGCACACAATCGTGGATCCGGCATCACGACGGCTATCCGAGCAAAGAAGTTATCAATCTACAGTAAAGGAGAAAACATCATGAGTGAATTCGCATATCTATTCCGCGGCGGCGCCGCTCCCGGCTCGCCCGAACTGGCGCAGCAACAGATGCAGAAATGGATTGCCTGGATGAAGGATTTGGGCCAGCAAGGTCTGATTAAGAATCCCGGGAATCCGCTGGAACGCCAAGGCAAGGTCGTCAAGGGGAGCCAGAAGACAGTAACCGACGGCCCGTACGCCGAGACCAAGGACATTGTCGGCGGCTATATGGCGATCGAGGCGAGAGACATCGATCATGCCATCGAGATCGCCAAGGGGTGTCCGATTTTCGAGGCAGGCGGGATGGTGGAGGTGCGCCCGGTCATGAAGCTGAACATGTGATGGAGCTGGACGAGCATCTGTTCCGGCGCGAGTCGGGGCGCATGGTAGCCACGCTGACGCACATCTTCGGAATCCACAACCTCGCGCTGGCGGAAGACGTCGTTCAAGACGCCTTCTGCCGCGCGCTGGAAGTTTGGAAGTTCCGCGGGATGCCCGAAAATCCGTCGGCATGGCTGATGGCGACCGCGAAGAACCGCGCGCTTGACGTTTTGAGGCGGGAGCGCACGGCGCGCACCTTCGCGCCGGAGCTGGGGCGTTTGTTGGAGAGCGAATGGACTTTAGCTCCCGTGGTTGAGGAGTTATTCGGGGCGCGCATGATCAAAGATGGGCAGCTCCGCATGATGTTCTCCTGCTGTCATCCGCGGCTGGGGGAAGAAGCGCAGGTCGCGCTGATCCTCAACATCCTGTGCGGATTCAGCGTGGACGAGATCGCGAGCGCATTCCTGAGCAGCCACGCGGCGATCGAGAAGCGCATCGTGCGCTCGAAGAAAGCGCTCGCCGCCTCCAAGAAGCTTTTCGAAATCTCGGACGACCGCGATTTCCGCGCGCGCCTCGCGGCCGTGCATCGCGCCCTGTATCTCCTGTTCAACGAGGGATACCATGGCGCATCACCGGAATCGGCGGTGCGCGACGAGCTTTGCCGCGAGGCGATGCGTCTTACGGCGCTGTTGCACGAGCACGCGCTTGCAGCGACGCCGGCGACCTACGCGCTGTCGGCGCTGATGTGCCTGCATGCGGCGCGCCTGCCTTCGCGCCTCGACGGAGCGGGCAATTTAACCGCGTTTTTCGAGCAGGACAGGTCCCGGTGGGATCGGGAACTGATCGCTGAAGGGCGGCATTTTCTGGATCGCTCGGCTGTGGGAGACGGACTTGACCGAGTATCATATCGAGGCCGCGATTGCATCGCTACACGCCATGGCGCCGCGCATGGAGGACACGGATTGGGGAAGGATCGTCTCGCTGTACGACACGCTGGCCGCGATTCGTCCATCGCCGGTGGTGGCGCTGAATCGCGCGATCGCCATAGCGCAGCTCGAGGGACCGGAACGCGGGCTGGAGGAGATCCGGTCGATTCGCGACGCCGAGCGGTTGGCGACTTATCCGTTTTATCCCGCGGCGCTGGGCGAGCTGGAGCTCCGCCGCGGAAATTGCGGCGTCGCGCGGGAGCATTTTCGCGAAGCGGCGGCGCTTGCGCGCAACGATATGGAGAGGCGATTTCTGGAACAACGCATGAATGCCTGCCGGGAGAGTGCTTCACCGAGCGAGAGGTCTTAATTTTGAAAGCCTGGCCGGCAAATCAAGCGACCTCGCGCCGCGTCCCGGCGCTTTGATCGGCCTGGCAATTATCACAGTTATTGCAGGGGCCGGCGAAATCGTCTCCAAAGTAGCGCAACAGGAATTCGCGTCTGCACGATCCCGTTTCCGCGTATTGCCGCATTTGCTCCAGCTTCTGGCGGCGCTGCTCTTTATGGCGCTCCTGCTCCTCGGCCGCGGCCAGCGCAGCTTCGCGGACATCGACATTCTCGACCAGCTGAACCTCCCCGCTGGGAAGCTTCTCTACGGCCTCGACATCCTCCAGCCGGTGGAGCATGCCGGCCACTTTGCGCTCCGAAAGATCCGTCTGCTCCGAGATCTCTTTCGGATCGAGCGGTCCTCCCTCATTTGTGAGAATGTTCGCAACCTCTTCGATTTTCTCCGGATCGATCGCGCCCTCGCCCGTCCGGAACTTCTGCGATCCGATGTTTTCGGCGCGATAGAACAGTACCGCCTCCGCATTCTCGCCGTCTCGTCCCGCGCGGCCGATCTCCTGATAGTAGGAATCGAGCGAGGCGGCGACATCGAAGTGATATACGAATCGAATGTCGGCCTTGTCCACACCCATGCCGAATGCGTTGGTCGCAACGATGACCTCGGCCCCGCCGCTCATGAACCGTTCCTGGATTTCATCCCGTTCCTTGGCCTTCAGCCCGCCGTGATAGAACAACGCGTGAACGCCCTCCTCGTCGAGGGCGCGCATGATTTCCTCGGCGTTCTTGCGCGTCGCGACATAGACAATGCCGGGTTTGTCCGCCCATTTCACGCGGTGAACCAAAGCCTCGCGCTTGTCCTTTTCGGTGGAAAAGCTATCGACGCGAAGGGAGATGTTGGGACGGTTGAAGCCGTTGACGAGTACCTTTGGATTCCGCATTCCCAGCCGCTGGACGATCTCGGCCCGCACTTCGGGAGACGCCGTGGCGGTCATCGCGAGCACTACCGGGTGGTCCAGCGTTTCGATCGTCGAACCCAGATTGAGGTAATCGGGTCGAAAGTCGTGCCCCCATTCGCTGATGCAATGCGCCTCATCCACGGCGAAGAGCGATATCCGCGCGGCTTTCAGTTTTTCCAGGGTCTCCCGCTTGCGGAGTTGTTCGGGCGCGAGAAAGATATACTCGACTTCGCCGGCTTCGATGTCTCGCAGTGTTTCCCGGGTTTCCGAGGTTCGCCTCGTTGAATTCACCAGCGCGGCAGGCGCGGCATCATGATCGGCGAGGGAATCGACCTGGTCCTTCTGGAGCGCAATGAGCGGGGAGACGATAACAGTGGAGCCCGTGATGAACAAGCCCGCGATCTGATAGATGGCGGATTTACCGGCGCCCGTCGGCTGGACGACCAGCGCATCGCGGCCATCGAGTAATGCTTCAATCGCTTCTTTCTGGCCCGGGCGGAGAGTTTGGAACCCGAAGCGATCGCGAGCGGCCGCGGCAATGTCCGCGGTTGGGCGTTTCCGTGCAGCCATAAGCGTGGGATCGCAGTGCGGCTTCGATGGTTTCCTCTATTCGGATGGAAGGGCCGGGTTGGACGTGGGCGCGGCGGGCGGACTCGCTTAGAATGGGGGTTGCCACAACTTTCACTGGGAACCTCTGGGGCGCGGCTTGCGTTGTCGTTTGAGATGATCCTTCGACAGTGCCGGCTGGCGTCTATTCTCTTGCTGCTGGCGGGGGCCGCGCAAGCGCAAAATGAGATTCGCATCGAGGCGCCGCGGGGGGGCGGGGCGCTGGGGTGGCTGACGCGGCCTTACCGGGCGCGGGACGTTCCGCCGGTCAATCTCAACAACAGTTCGCGGCTGGAGTCGCTGGTGCAGGGCGGCAACCTGTATCTATCGGCGCAGGACGTGGTGGCGCTGGCGGTGGAAAACAACATCGACGTGGAAGTGCAGCGGTACGGGCCGCTGCTGGCGCAGGAAATTTTGAAGCGCGCGCAGGCGGGCGGGGCGCTGCGCAGCGTGGGTGCGGGCGTTGTGGCGGGTCCGCAGAGCGTGAGTCTTGCAGGCGTCAGCACCAGCTCGGCGGCGAGCCTGGTGGCGGTTGCAGGGGGCGCGGGCGTGACTTCGAGCGGGGGGATTGTGACGCAGCTGGGGCCGACGCCTCCGGCGCTCGACGCGACGATACTGTTGGCCGCGTTTTTCCAACACACGACGACTCCGCAGAACAACACCGTGCTGACGGGAACCACGGCGCTGGTTCAGAACACGCGGTCGTATCAGGCGCAATACGTGAAGAACTGGGATTTCGGACTTTCGGCGCAGGTGACGTACGCGAGCTTGCGCACCAGTCTGAACAGCCAGTTTTTCAATTTGAATCCGTACACGACGGGCGACGTCGATCTGACGTTGACGCAGAACCTGCTGTACGGTTTTGGACGGGCGGTGAACGCGCGCAACATACGCGTGCAGAAGAACAACATCAAGTTCACGGACCTGCAGTTTAAGCAGCAGGTGATTGCGACCGTATCGGCGGCGCTGAACCTGTATTGGGACCTGGTGAGCTTTAACGAGGACGTGCGCTCGCGCCGCAGCGAGGTGGAAACGGCCAACCTGCTGCTGGAGGACAACAAGAAGCAGGTGGCGATCGGGGCGCTGGCGGAGATCGAAGTGACGCGCGCCGAAGCGCAGGTCTACGCCAGCCAGCAGGACCTGGTGATCTCGCAGACGAATCTGCTGCAGCAGGAAACGATTCTGAAGAATTATTTGAGCCGCAACGGGGTGGCAAATCCGCTGCTGGCGGACGTTCACGTCGTGCCGCTGGACAGCATCCCGGTCCCGTCCACGAATGCGATCCGGCCGGTGGAGGATTTGATCGCGGAGGCGCTCGCGAATCGCGTGGAGATTGCGCAAAGCAAATTGAATCTGGACAGCAACAGGCTGAACCTGGTGGGCATCAAGAATTCGCTGAAGCCGACACTGCAGGCCTTCGCCGAACTGACCAACAATGCGCTCACGGGCGTGTTGACGCCCTATGGGGCGACGCAGTTGGGGGTGGGATATCTGGTGGGCGGGTATGGAAACCTGCTGGCGGAAATCGCGCGGCGCAATTATCCCAGCTACTCGGCGGGATTTTCGCTGAACATTCCGCTGCGAAACCGCGCCGCGCAATCCGATTACGTCACCAGCATGCTGGAGATGCGGCAGAACCAACTGACGCTGCAGAAGAGCGAGAACCAGGTGCGGGTGGACGTGCAGAACGCCGTGATCGGATTGCAGCAGGCGCGGGCGCGCTATGACGCGGCGGTGAAGGGGCACACGCTGCAGCAGCAAACGCTCGACGCCGATCGCAGGAAATATGCTTTGGGCGCGGCGACGGTGTATCAGGTAGTGCAGGACCAGCGCGACTTGGCGAGCGCGCTGAGCTCGGAGGTGCAGGCGATGGCGAATTACACGCACGCGCAGATTGCGCTCGACCAGGCGGTGGGGACCACGCTCGACGTGAACCACATCACGCTCGAGGAGGCGATGGCGGGACGCATTCCGCGGGCGTCGGCGCTGCCGGCGAATCTGCCGCCAGCGGAGGCGCGGCCGTGAGGAGGCGGGGGCTCCACGAAATCGCGCGGAAGAGCGCCGCGATGGTGTCATGCGCGGCATGCCTGTGGGCGCAGCAGGACAGCATCGCTCCGCGGCGGCCGCCGCGCCCGTGATCGTGCGGCCGTATCTGGCCCCCGAGATACCGCCGGTGCGGTTGTCGAACACGGCGCGCATCCGGGGGATGGTTCGCGCGGGCTTGCTTTATTTGACGGTGCAGGACGCCATCGCGCTGGCGCTCGAAAACAATATCGACATCGAAGTGGCGCGGTATAACCCGCTGATCGCGGCCTGGAACCTGGAGCGGGCGGGGCCGGCGGCGCATTGCCCGGAGTTCCCAGCGGCGCGTCGCAGGCCGGTTCGGTGGCGAACGGACAAGGCGTGGCGGGGAGCCAGGCGGCCGCGGGCGTGAGCTTCAACGGAGGCGGCACCAGGACTTCGAATGCAGTGAACGCGCAGATCACGCAGGTCGGTCCGGTGACGCAGGTGCTGGACCCGGTGATTCAGGAGGCGAGCACGTTCACCCACCGGACGACGCCGTATCCGAATAACGTGCAGACCATCACTCCTATTCTGGTGTCGAATACGCGCGTCCAGACCGGATCGTACCAAGAGGGTTTTCTTACCGGCGGCAATATTTCGTTGACGTATACGGACCACTACCTGAATGAAAACAGTCCCACGGACGTATTGAATCCGTCGGTGGATACGAACCTGTCGTTTGCATTGACGCAGAATCTGCTGCGCGGCTTCGGCATCGCGGTGAACGCGCGTAATATCACGGTGGCGCGCATTAACCTGCAAACCGCGGACGGAAATTTCAAGGGGCAGGTGATCAACACCGTGGTGGACGTCCTGAACTCGTATTACGCGCTGGTGGCCGACTACGAGGATATCAAGGGGAAGAGCAGAGCGGTAGAGACGGCGCAAACGTTCGATCGCGACGCGCGGGAGCAACTGCGGGTGGGAACGCTGGCGCCTTTGGACGTGACGACGGCGGATTCGCAACTCGCCCTGAGCGAGCAGGACATGGTGGTGTCGCAGACGAACCTGCGGGAGCAGGAACTGCAGCTCAAGAATCTTCTGAGCCGGGGCGGACTGGGCGATCCGGTTTTTCGCGAGGCGCGCATTATTCCGGTGGATCGGCTGACGATGCCGGAGAAGGACGATCTGCCGCCGCTCAGCGAAATGGTGCGGACGGCGCTGGCGAATCGAACGGATCTGGCGTCGGAGAAGGCCGGCCTGAGGGCGTCGGAGGCGTCGGCGCTGGGGACCAAGAACGGATTGCTGCCGCTTTCGCAAGCGTTCGCGGGCGAGAGTGAGACGGGGTTGGCGGGGACTGCGCTGCCTATTTACGGGCCGAACGTGCTGCCGCCGAACCCCTACTTCGTGGGCGGCATCGGCAACGCGCTGGGGCAGGTTTTCCGGCGCAATTTTCCATCGCGCGACGCGGGCGCGTTCATTCTGGCGCCGGTGCACAACTGGCAGGCGCAGGCCGACTATGCGGTGGATCAGTTGCAGTTGCGGCAATCGCAGTTGGCGTACCAGAAGGATTTGAGCCAGGCGCAGGTGGACGTGATGAACGGGATCGTGCAATTGCGGCAGGCGCGGGCGCGCTACGAGGCGGCGGTGAGGAATCGCATTTTGGACGAGCAACTGCTGGAGGCGGAGCAGAAGAAGTTCAAGCTGGGGGCTTCGACGCCGTACAACGTGATGCTGCAACAGCGCGATTTGGAGGTGGCGCAGGGTTCCGAGATCGGGGCGCTGGTGACGTACAGCCAGGCGCGGATCGGGCTGGACCAGACGATGGGGACGACGCTGGAGGCGAATCATATTTCGATTGCGGAGGCGCGGTCGGGGCATGTGGCGCGATTTTCGGCTCCGGTGGCGGCGCCGGCGGGGCAGCGCTAACGGCGCGGGGAGGGGTGGCGAGGGGTTACCGTCTCCGTTGTCGGAATGGAGCGTTCTTTTTAAAAGAACGAAAACCGGGCTTTGCTTTGGCTTTCTTGCTTTCCCTGGAGCAGGGTACGGCCGAACTCCGTGAAGCTGCGCCCCAGCTCCGTGGCCGCCGCAACCGGGTGGCTCGAGGCGATGGCCTTGCTGATCGAGCGGTAGTCGTTCTTAAACACGGCGGCCACGGGATGCCCCAGCATGGCGGAGACCTCGTCCGGTCCCATGTCGCTTTTATGCCATCGATTTAAAATCAGGCGTAAGCGATCGGGCGGCGCGGCGCGAGCCTTCAGTTCCTGCAGGCGCTGCTCCGCGAGCTTGAGGGAGGTCAGTTCCGGGGTACAGACCACAAATGTAAACTGCGCCAATTGCACGATCTCCTCGGTCGCTTCGTTCACCACTTCAGGCAGGTCCACCACGACGGCGTCGTAGCGGCCGGCGGCAAAGCGCAGGAGTTGATGATATTGCACCCAGGTCGGCAAGGGCGTCTTCTTGACGCGGTCGGCGAGCAGAAAATCGGTGGAGTGCGCCGTAACCACGTAGCTGGTCCAGGAGGAATAATCGAGATTCGCGGAGTTTTCGAGGGCATCGATTAAGGGCAGCTTCGGTTTGACATCGAGCAGCGTGGCGATGACTCCGGAGTGCAGATCGGCCTCCAGGAGAAACACTTTCTTAACGAGCGTCTGCGCCATGCCGGTTGCAATATTGAAGGCCACGGTGGTCGCGCCGCTGCCCGCCTTGGCCGGCAGGAACGCGAAGAGCGGCCCGGCGGCGCCGCCGCGGGCCGCATGGATGGCTTCCTTGACCGCCAGTTGGAATTGCCGGTGGCTGAAGGCTCCGTTCAGAAGCGCCACGCCGGCTTCGTGAAACTGCCGCTCCAGGCTCGCGCCGATGGGGCCGCCGAGGGCCAGGATGGCGAGTTTGGGAGCGACGGACCTCAATTGCTCGGCCAGGCGCAGACCGGCTTCCGCGGTGGTGATCTCCAGGAGCGCGATTTCCGGGTCGTAGTTGCCGATCAATCGATGGAGCTCGTAGCCGTTGCCGGGCAACTCGTTCATGGTCTTGGCAATAAACAATTGCCGCGACTCGAGGGCGAGCCGCTCGACGGCCTTCCCGAATTCCAGGTCGGGCGCGAGCACCACGGTGCGAAACATACATGTCATTTATCGGCGGAACTAAGGCGATTCAATAGTGCCATACCCGCGGCCCGGGGCTGCCCGCGCCAAAACTCGCGCGCTCCTGCTAAATTGGAGTGCAGATATGCGCCAGACGGCCAATGTGCAGGATCTTGAAGCGATGGCCAAGCAGGTTCGCCGCGATATTGTCGAAATGATCACGGCGGCCAAGTCCGGCCATCCCGGCGGGTCGCTTTCGGCGGTCGAGATCCTTGTCACGCTCTTCTTCGACGTCCTGCGCCACGACCCGCAAAACCCCAAGTGGCCCGGCCGCGACCGCTTCATCCTTTCGAAGGGCCATGCCTGCCCCGTCCTCTATTCCGTGATGGCGGAGTGCGGCTATACGCCCAAATCGGAGCTCAACACTTTACGCAAGCTGGGATCGATCTATCAGGGCCACCCCGATGTTCGCTTCATACCGGCGCTGGAGGCGGATACCGGCTCTCTCGGCGAGGGCTTGTCGCTGGCTATCGGCATGGGCCTGGCCGCGAAACTGGATAACAGTCCTTCGCGCGCCTATGTCGTGCTCGGCGACGGCGAAATCCAGGAAGGCCAAATCTGGGAAGCCGCCATGTTCGCCGGCGACAAGCATGTCGACAATATCGTCGCTATTGTCGATTACAATCACATCCAGCTTGACGGGTTTGTCGACGACATTATGCCGCTCGACCCTCTTCCCGACAAATGGCGCAGCTTTAATTGGCATGCCATCGAAGTGGAAGGCAACGATATTGCTTCTCTTCAGAAAGGGTTTGCCGAAGCGGCAGATACCAAGGGCAAGCCGACCGTCCTGATTGCGCACACCATTAAAGGGAAAGGCGTTTCGTTTATGGAGAATAATCCCAAATTCCACGGCACGGCGCCCACCCAGCAGGAAATGGAACTTGCATTGAAAGAACTGGCGTAAGTGAGCGGGGATCCGTCAAATGCCTACTAAAACGAAATTCGAACTCAAGGCCGGCATGGCCACTCGCGAGGCCTTCGGCAAAGCGCTGGTCGAAGCGGGACGCGCGAATCGGGATATTGTCGTGTGCGACGCCGATTTGTCCAAGTCCACCTATACGAACCTCTTCGCCAAGGAATTTCCCGACCGCTTCTTCGAATGCGGCATCGCGGAGGCAAACATGGTGGCGATCGGGTCCGGCCTCGCCGCCTCCCGGAAAATTCCTTTCGTTTCGAGTTTTTCCGTTTTCGTCCTGAATAAAGGATTTGAACAGCTTCGGGTAACCGCCGCTTTCCCGCACGTGAACCTTAAAGTAGTCGGCACGCACAGCGGCATCTCCATCGGCGAGGACGGTCCCTCTCAGATGAGCATCGAGGATCTTAGCCTGGCCTGCTCGCTCCCCGGCTTTACCGTTCTTTCCCCCGCCGACGAGGTCTCCATGACGGCGCTGGTGCACGCCGCCGCCGATATGTTTGGGCCCGTGTTCATTCGCGCCGGACGGGCCAAAGCTCCCATCATTTATCAGCCCGGCCAAAGCTTCGAGATCGGCAAAGCGATTGAGCTGACGGAGGGAAACGACGTCGCGATCCTGGCAACTGGCCTGCTCGTCGCGGAAGCCCTTCGCGCCCAAGAGAGCCTGGAGAACGAGGGGATCTCCGCGCGCGTCGTCGACATTCACACCATCAAGCCGCTGGATCGCGATTGCATTGCGCGGACGGCGTCGGAAACGCGCGCCGTCGTTGTCGCCGAAGAGCATCTGGTGGACTCCGGATTGGGCGTTCGCGTGGCTCAGGTAGTGGCCCAAACGAATCCCTGTCCCATGGAGTTTGTGGGAATCCAGAACACCTATGCGGAGTCGGGGACGCCCGACGAGCTGCTGGATAAATACGGATTGATCGCTCGGGACGTCATTGCCGCCGCCCGGCGAGCCGTCGGCCGCAAGCGATAAACGCAGATTATCCGGCGCATTCGCAAAATAATTCGGCGTAAAGAAAGTTTTAACCTGATCTTTTTCTGAGAAAAAGCCCTCTTCCGCGCGACTGACATGTTGTGGGCTTAGAAGCCGCCGGCCATCTTATGTCATTGCCACTATTCCGCGGATCCCGCGCCGGGTTCATTCACCCCATGCAGCCGGCTCCCAAGACCGCCATTCTGGCGCCCGGGTTCCGCAACGCGCGCCTGGTTCGCGTTTTCCCGCATGGCTGGAACGCCGCCGCCGTCAAGTACCGCCCCGCCGCGGTGGCCGGTTCTTTCTCCCAGCTTGCAAGTCTTGCCGCCGGGAAAGTGGCCATCACTCATGCCGCGATTTGCCTGTGCTGGGAGGTGGACGATCTCCTGACAACGGCTCAGCGCGAGTTTCTGTGGTCCGCCTTCGAGGTTCCGGTGTTCCAGCAGCTACTCGGACCCGCCAACAATCTTCTCGCCTACGAGTGCGAGGCGCATGCCGGCCTGCATGCCGCCCCGGAGTATGGCGGCCCGCGAACGACGCCGTTGGCCTGCGCCTGCGGCAACGGATCGACTCGTCTGCTGGATCTAGCCCCACCAGCCAAGGCCCAGGCGGCGATATGCGGCCTATAAAGACGTGAGTT
This sequence comes from Bryobacterales bacterium, assembly GCA_963795935.1. Lineage (GTDB taxonomy): Bacteria > Acidobacteriota > Terriglobia > Bryobacterales > Bryobacteraceae > JAICMB01. Next base: position 466,539 of record CAWCJO010000004.1, read on the forward strand.
TGAACTCCGATCCGTTGGGCGCCGGGTAACTCGTCGGCCCATAGTGCCGCCTCTGAAGCCGGTCCGGCTGCCCATCCCTTAGCCTTGCGGCTTATCATGCGCGGCCCGCGAGGTCCCTTTCAGCCCGGCCCACCGCTGGTCCGATCGCGCCGCCGCGCCAGCGCTTATCTGAAAAAGCGGATCCTCAGTAGATCTTTGAAAGACTTCAGCCCCTGCCCCATGCTTACCTTGGCGCGCCTTCCACATTGGCCCAGCGCACCGGCACTTCGATGGCGCGCAAGGATGCTTTCCGCGCCAAGTATAGATCCTCGACGTCAAAGCTGAAGCCTTCGAGTTTCTGCCGCGAGAACACCGTGCGCGAGGCCTCTTGCCGGTACAGCTTGAAGCCGCACTGGGTATCTTTAAAAGGAAGCCCGGTTATCTCGCGCATGGCGAGGTTGAACGCTCTGCCGGACCATTCGCGGAAGCTCGATTGGTGGACGCTCACCAACGAGCGGTCGACCGCGCGCGATCCGATCGCGATATCGGCATTCTCTTTCACCGCGGCATCGTACAGTTTCCCCACCTCTTCGATGGGGGTCGATAAATCGGCGTCGGTGTACAGGCGCCGGGATTGCGGAGCAGCCGCACGCGCGGATTGCCGGACGCCACATCCGCCGTGCTGTCCCGCGATCCGTCGTCCACTACGATCACTTCCTCGAAAGACAAAGCGCCGCGGCCGCACGGGGCCGCGGAGTATAGCGGGCCTGGCCTGTAGGATTGGTGCGGCTAGCTGTGCCGTTCCGCGACCGTCAACGAAAACGTGTGCCTCCCTAAAACCCACCGCGCCGGCTTGCTCGTCCGGTGGAAGTGGGAAACCCCGATAGACGCATTTCCAAAACTCGTCATTGGACCAACTGCATTGGTGTTCGCCGTGTGAAAGCGCGCAAGAGCCCGCTTCCCAGTGCGCGCATTGTGCGCAGTGAAAGGCTACGATGAAAGGAGGGTACGAACGTGGCAACTTTGGATTGGTCCGATTGCTCCTTGGTTGAAATCATACCCGGCAAGGTCGGCGGCGTACCGCTGCTCAAGAACACCCGCTTGCCGGTGGACGCAATCACCGGAAACTATGACGCTTTCCGGGACGAGGGATTATCACCGGACGCGGCCATTGCCGAGACTTTGGATTGCTACCCGGAAGCTGGCATCGAGACCATAAAGGCCATTCTTAGCTATCGCGCCGCGCAACAATTTCAGGCGCAGCCTTGAAGGTTTTCTTCGACGAGGATGTATCGCGCAAGTTGGCACGGTCCCTACCTCACCATGAGATTCACACCGTCGTCAGTATGAAATGGGGCGGTATCAAAAACGGGACGTTGCTCACGCTGATCGAGCGCGAAGGCTTTAGCGTCTTTCTTACTGGCGACAAGAACATGGAAAACCAGCAGCAGCTCGAGGACCGCCCTTTTGCGGTGCTGATTATGTCCGCAATCAACTGGCCGGTGGTCAGGGCGCATATTCATAAAATCTCCATCGCCCTTGACGCGGCACGGCCCGGTACGGTCAAGACGATTGATTGCGGCGTCTTCATTGCGCGTCTAAGGCGCCCAATCGAATAGAGCCAGCTATGGCCGTTCAGCCATGGCGCATGGTCAGCCCTGCTGTCCAATCGCGCCGCCGCGACATGCCGGCGCTTACCTGAAGCGGATCCTCAGTAGATCCCTGAAGGACCGCAAGCCCTGCCCCATGCTTACCTTGGTCCCTTCGACGTTCGCCCAGCGCACCGGCACTTCGATGGCGCGCAAGGATGCTTTCCGCGCCAAGTATAGATCCTCGACGTCAAAGCTGAAGCCGTCGAGCTTCTGCCGCGAGAAGACCGTGCGCGAGGCCTCTTGCCGGTACAGCTTGAAGCCGCACTGGGTATCTTTAAAAGGAAGCCCGGTTATCTCGCGCATGGCGAGGTTGAACGCTCTGCCGGACCATTCGCGGAAGCTCGATTGGTGGACGCTCACCAACGAGCGGTCGACCGCGCGCGATCCGATCGCGATATCGGCATTCTCTTTCACCGCGGCGGCGTAGAGCTTCTCGACCTCTTCGATGGGGGTCGATAAATCGGCGTCGGTATACAGGATCCATTCTCCGCCGGCATGCAGCATCCCGTTGCGCACGGCGTAGCCTTTGCCGCGATTGCCGGGATTCTGGAGCAGACGCACGCGCGGATCGTTGCGCGCCACCTCCGCCGTGCCGTCCCGCGATCCGTCGTCCACCACGATTACTTCCTCGAAAGACAAAGCGCTGCGGCCGATCCACTCGAGCACTTTGTCGAGCGTGGCCGGAAGCCTTTTCTCCTCGTTATACGCGGGGATCACGATGGAGAGCGAGCGAAGCTTTGGGAGGGCGTGAGGCACCGGCATCGGCGCCGTCAGAAAATGCGCTCCTGGCGCTTCAGGGTTCCAAACGTGCCGATATTCGAGATCGCAAAGGCAACTCGAAATTGGGTATCGTCGCGAGGTCCGAAGTCGAAGCGCCGGTACTGCACGCTGATCCCGCAGCAATCGGTGTTGTAGGTGACCTGCATGGTGGCGAATTGCAGAAGATGCAAGACCGCAAGCAAAAGCCGGCCAAGCCCAAGCTGCCGGGACGTTCCACAAAGGGCTTTTTTGCAAATCGGTTGGGGGCCGTCCTGGAATCGCCTGCCATCGCCGCCGGATCGAGGTCTCCGGGTCGACCCTCATATGCGTGCAAGAACCGGCCGTAGGAGAGGCGTTTCAGATTGAATGGACCTGCAGGATCGCCGCCCAACGCCCTCGACAAAAGGCTCGATTGCATCCAAAGGGCGGTCGCCGAGCGCGGTAGTGACCCTTTGGAATCTCGGCCGTAGGGAAACTTCGGCGGGGCGCCTTCCGTGTTTCACAAAAAGTCCTTTGTGCCAAGACGCTCCTTAACGCCCATCCGACGCCAAGCTGGCGAATGCGCTTACCCGCCACAATCCGCGCGGCGCGCAGCTCGTCATGGGAGCGGAGAAGATCAGCGCACAACGGGTTGTGGGTCGGTTTTCCACTTGTCGCCAAACCTGGACCTCATCATCGCATCAACAGATCGGCTCGACTGAACAAACTCGTTGTTAAGATATGCGAAAACGCTTTCGCAGAAGTCGTCGGGGAAACGGAGATCTCCGACCATGGCCCCACTGCCCTCCAGTATTCCGACTTCCTGCATATACTTATGCGGGTCGAACCAAAATGAGCCCATTCGCGTTACTGGAACGACTACGGCAATCGAAGCCGCTATCACGTTTAGGCTCCGCATGGAAACGATGTTGAGACTCACTTGGTTGTCCGCTTCGGATTCGAACGTGGTGACGGAGATTCCCTGAAGCGTGGACAATTTATTGACGATGCAGCTCTGCAAGCGGTCCTCTAGAACAGTGTCGTTTTTTGCCTCGACCTTGAGGTAGAAAACTTTATGAAAGCCAGGCGATGGCTGCGGGACGTCGGCGTGCTGCTGGCCTACGGCGAACGACGACGTCAGGATCGCAACCACCACTCCAACTGCTTTCATGGACTGATGGTGCATTCAGCGCGGGAAAATTCTCCATCTGGATTTTTCATTCGATCCGGTCCTTCGCGTTCCACAGCCTGCTTGATCTGCCATTACATGTTCTGCGGAGTGTCCGACCCTCCGCGCCTCAATGGAATCCGGCGATCAATCGCGCAATCGTTTCAGCCCGCTGGGCGTGGGTTCTACCGAACAAATTCCTGTCTTACCGAGCTGCTTCTTTGGATACGTCCGCTTGAATCGCGTCTGCAGCAGGAGCAACTCGTCTACGAGCGTGTTGTAAGCGCGCAGCAGAGCGCTCGCGAATGCACTTTGCTCTGAGTAGTACTCCCGAAGCCAGTCGAGAACCTTCAAATTAAGCTCCGCTACGTCTTCCGGCCATGCCGGGACGGAGTCACTATGACTGTCGGTCAAAATCGGCTTTTTGTCCGCCGCTGACCAGCGTATAAATCCATGCACTACAGCCCTACGAAGTCGGTTAATGCTGCCGAATTCGTCTAAGATCTTGCCAACAGCACTAGGATCGACGCAGTGGAAACGACCGAGGTCCGCAACTACTCGCTTCAGAAAGTCGCGCTTTTCGATTATCCGAAGCTGCGCGAACCTAGTCGGGACTGCATCTTCCTTCAGTTTTTCGTCGCCGCTGAGATCCGCGAAGTAGAGCGCATCATGAACAAAAGCGTCCTCAATGCGACCAAACAGCAGGGTCAATCTGCCAATCTCAATCAAAAAGTGGTCATCAGCACTGAGGATCGCGGCAACGGCCCGATCGGCATCGTTTTGCACTCCTCAGTGTTTCACAACGGGACACATCTTCGCTTCGGTTCAACCAGCCCGTTACTGGCCCGATCGCGCCGCCGCGCCATGGCGGCGCTTACCTGAAAAAGCGGATCCTCAGTAGATCCTTGAAAGACTTCAGCCCCTGCCCCATGCTCACCTTGGTCCCTTCCACATTGGCCCAGCGCACCGGCACTTCGATGGCGCGCAAGGATGCTTTCCGCGCCAAGTATAGATCCTCGACGTCAAAGCTGAAGCCGTCGAGCTTCTGCCGCGAGAACACCGTGCGCGAGGCCTCTTGCCGGTACAGCTTGAAGCCGCACTGCGTATCTTTGAAAGGAAGCCCGGTTATCTCGCGCATGGCGAGGTTAAACGCTCTCCCGGACCATTCGCGGAAGCTCGATTGGTGGACGCTCACCAACGAGCGGTCGACCGCGCGCGATCCGATCGCGATATCGGCATTCTCTTTCACCGCGGCATCGTACAGTTTCTCCACCTCTTCGATGGGGGTCGATAAATCGGCGTCGGTATACAGGATCCATTCTCCGGCGGCATGCAGCATCCCGTTGCGCACGGCGTAGCCTTTGCCGCGATTGCCGGGATTCTGGAGCAGACGCACGCGCGGATCGTTGCGCGCCACCTCCGCCGTGCCGTCCCGCGATCCGTCGTCCACCACGATTACTTCCTCGAAAGACAAAGCGCTGCGGCCAATCCACTCGAGCACTTTGTCCAGCGTGGCCGGAAGCCTTTTCTCCTCGTTATAGGCGGGGATCACGATGGAGAGCGAGCGAAGCTTGGGAGGGCGTGAGGCGCCGGCATCGGCGCGGTCAGAAAATGCGCTCCTGGCGCTTCAGGGTTCCAAACGTGCCGATGTTCGAGATCGCAAAGGCAACTCGAAATTGGGTATCGTCGCGAGGTCCGAAGTCGAAGCGCCGGTACTGCACGCTGATCCCGCAGCAATCGGTGTTGTAGGTGACCTGCATGGTGGCGAATTGCAGAAGATGCTGCCTATAGTCGTAGTAGAGGCTGACGCCCGCGCTCCAACCGCGCCGGTTGGGATCCCCCCAGCCGAAAGTACCGCGAAATTGATTGGAAGGGAGCGTGAGTATCGGATCGGTATTGATCACCGTCTGTCCGGCCGAGATGTAATATTTGGAAAACCGTGTGTCCACGCTGATTCCGCTGTAGGTAATTCTGCCATAAAGCGGGTCGTAATCCGTGCGCCACTCGACGCCGACCTTCTGCTGATACCGCAAGGTGGACACGATCGGCGAATAGCTCCGCGGCCCGTCGAGAAAGGCGAAGCCGGTAAGGTCCGATTCGCTTTCGATCACGTTTCTTTGCCCCGGCAGCACCGCTCCGCCGAACGTGGGATCGAAATAGCGGTTCTGGGCGAGTTCCCAGGTCAGGATTTCGTTGACGTTGCCATCTTTGTTTTTCACGTACAGCCGGTTGGCCAGCGAAAGCTGCAATTCATTTGTATTGGAAACGATGTCGAGCTCATCGAACCGGACGATGTCGTTGAAGTTGCCGATGCCGTCGACGTATTTGTATTTTGCCCGCGCCTCAATGACGTGCTTGATCTTATCGTTGCCGAGCCATTTCGGAGCCTTGTAAACCCGCGCCAGCGGAGGCGGCACAATTTCAATGTCCACTTCCCGCGCATTGCGCAGCAGGTTCGCGCCCGTTACCTTCGACTCGCTTATTTCGCTGGACTGACCCGGCGCGGACTGGCCCGGCGCGGACTGGCCCGGCGCGGATTGACCCGGCGCGTATTGAATGGACGCGCCATACTCGGTTTCGCGCACCGCCACCGTGGGGCTGATACTAAAGCCCATCCAATGAAACGCCGTCGAGAGGTGGGGATAAACATCCAGGCGGTCCACGATGCGGCCCGTTTGAAGGCTCAACAGCGCGGGGTTGGAGGGCGAGGTCGGCTCCGCCGGTTGATCGCGGTCCAGTATGCCGGCGCTCGAATCGAGCGAGAAATAGAGCGGGAACTTAATGTGCGGGAGGAGATGCTCGCGGCTGAGAAACTCGAAATCCGGCAGCTTCCGGATCACGATCTGATCGTGCGGCGCGAGCGTGTCCAGAAAATCCTCGTCGCGCTCGAGTACGACGTTGATGCCGTAAGTCGACCAGTGCTTATACAAGTCGCCGACGGAGTGCGATTCCGTCGATACCGCATCGTGAAACGAATCGCTGAAAACCTGCCGGAACAGGAACGAGTTGGTATAGTTCACCTGCCCGCGGAAATACCATCCGTCCCCCAGGTCGGAGCGGCCGTCGCCGGTAAGGTTGAAACCGCTCGCCTTTTGGATAACGACTCCATTTTGTTTTAGCCCGGAGTCCTGCACGCCATAGAAACCAATCCCGAAATCGGTGCCTGGCGTGACCTTGCCGCGGAACCCTATATCGTGCGCGAAGCCGCGCTCCGAATACCATTGCAGCCGGTAGCTGAGGTCGTAACTGCGGTTGATCGCCCAATAATATCCGGCGCCGAACATATAACCGCGGATGGAGCTGTGCCCGACGTTCGGCGTCAGAAAACCGCTCTTGCGAGGCAGTTTCTTCAGCGATTTATAAAACGCCGGCAGGTAAAACAACGGCAGCCCGCGAATGCGGAATATCGCTTTGTAGGCCAGGGCGCGGTCGTTTGGAATAATGTCGAATTTCGGGCCGTTCAGGGTCCACCACGGCTTGGGAACCTTGCAGTCGGTGATGAAGCCGTCGTGGAGAATATAGCGATCTTCCATCCGCTCCGCCCACAGCCCCTCGAAGTAAAAAGGATTTGAGGTCGTCAGAATGCCCGGACGCGATTGCACTTTGCTCGGCGAGGTCGCTCGCAAGAGATAAAACTTGCCCGTCTGGTCGTTGATGTTGTATTCGGCGTGATCGCAATCGATGACGTCTCCGTTCACGAAATGCTCGAAATGGACGTGCCCCCGCGCATAGGCATCCTTGGTGTCGTCGTTGAGGTCGACTTCATCGGCCGTGAGCAGCGAATCGTTCGTTTCGATCCGAACCGACCCGCGGAGGTGCCGCCAGGAGCCCTCTACCTGCTCGCTCACGGCGTTGACGTCGACCCATTCCGCCTCCGGCGCTCCGGGATGAGGAGTCCGCGTCTGCAACTGCTGCGCGCGGCCGGGCAGCGCCATGGCGGCCGCGAACAACGCCAGGACCGCGAACGAAAGCGAGGTGAACCGGCGCGCGGCGGCGCGGAGGGCGCAATAAAGTTCGTGACATTTCCCGTCGATTATGTTACGAAGAAAGATAAGACTCCGTGGCGGCGTCTCTTCCTCGGCAACGCTGGGGAACCTCAACCGAAAACCGTAACACGGAATTGGGGTAGCCGCAATCGACGATGGGAGAACGCGGCGTGAATATGACTTGCAGTTATTGCCGTGCATTGAACGCGGAGGACGATCACCGCTGCCGCCGGTGCGGCCGCCGTTTGGACGCGACGCCACCGCGGGCGGTTCCCGCTCTCTACGGGGCGCCGAAGAGCGGCGCGGCAACGGCTCGCGCTCTTCGCCCCATGGACCCGGTTTGCGAGGCGCCGGCGCCGGGCTTGGCCGCCGCGCTGGAAGACCGTCCCGCGATCTCCGCGCCCACGCCGCCCCGCGCCGCCCCGCCGGAGGAACGCGCCGCGGGCTCCGCCGCCGCGCCGTCGCGCCGCGCGGCTTATCAACGCGCGCTGTTCGGCTCGCGCGAGCTGCCGGTCGTGGTGCCGTTCGAGTCTCTCTCGCCGACTCCGGCCGTGCGCCCCGTCCCGTCGAGCGGCCCGCAAAAGCGGCGTGCCCGCCGTTCGCTCCCCGGCCAGCAGACCCTCGATTTCGCCGCTTGCCCGCCTCGCGCCGCCGAGGTTTTCGATCGCGCGGTCGAGCCCGTGATCTTTTGCAACGCCCCTGTCGCCGTACCGGCCCACCGGCTGCTGGCGGCGGCAGTGGATTTAAGCGTGATCGTGATCGCTCTCGGCGCCTTTTTCGGCGTGTTTCATCTTTTCGGCGGCGAAGTGTTGCTCACCAGGCAGACCATGCCCCTGTTCGGATTGATCGCCGCCGTGTTCTGTCTGCTTTATAAAGTGCTCTGGTTCCTGGCCGACGGAGACAGCCCCGGAATGCGCTTCGCGCGCCTGCGGCTGATCAATTTCGACGGCCGCCGGCCCGACCGCGAGCAAAGGCTCTATCGCATCGCCTCCGCCTGCCTCAGCTCCATGGCGGCCGGGCTGGGCATCGTATGGGCTTTGGTCGACGAAGAATCGCTCACTTGGCACGATCACATTTCGAAGACGTTTCCTACGCCGTACTAGTGGGCAGCCCGCGGGGAAACGTTACCGCTCCCTTACGGTCGCGGCCCGGAGAAGACAGCGGGCGGCGCGTGGGACAGCACATGAAAAATCCGTTTGCATACGCCGATGTCGCCGCCAGCCTCCCCCGGTAGCCCCGCAATCTGTCTGTTAAGCGGCGGACTCGACTCCGCCACCTGTCTCGCCTATGCCCGCCGCGAAGGTTATGTTTGCCATGCCCTGTCCTTCGATTACGGCCAGCGCCACCGCGTTGAGCTGGACGCCGCCCGCCGCATTGCCGCGGCGCTCGGAGCCGCCGAGCACCGCATCGTCTCCTTCGATCTTCGCGTCTTTGGCGGCTCCGCCCTGACCTCCGGTATCGATATTCCGAAAAATGGACTCTCGACCCGCGGCATTCCCGTCACCTACGTTCCCGCCCGCAACACCATCTTCCTCTCCTTTGCGCTGGCGTGGGCCGAGGTGGCGGGCGCCTGGGATATCTTTATCGGCGTGAACGCCGTCGATTATTCCGGTTATCCCGATTGCCGGCCCGCATTCATAGAGGCCTTCGAAGGCCTGGCCAACCTGGCCACCAAAGCGGGAATAGAGGGCCGCGCGAGGCTGCGCGTTCACGCCCCGCTCCTGCGCCTCTCGAAACGTGAAATCATAGAACTGGCGCGGGAGCTGGGAGTCGATTTGTCGCTCACGCATAGCTGTTACGACCCGGACGCAAGACGGGCGGCCCTGCGGACGGTGCGATTCCTGCCTGTTGCGGTTGAAGGGTTTCGCCGAGGCGGGCCTCGCCGATCCGCTCGATTATGTTACCGATCAGGGTCGCTGAAGTCTTTTATTCCATCCAGGGTGAAGGCACTCTTGCCGGCGTACCCTCGGTTTTCGTGCGCCTCAGCGGCTGCAACCTGCGCTGCGACTGGTGCGACACGCCCTACGCCTCCTGGAAGCCCGAAGGCGAGGACAAGTATATGGGCGCCATTCTCTCCGACGTCCGCCGCCACTGGGCCCATCACGTGGTGGTCACCGGCGGGGAACCCATGATTCACGTGGGAGTGGTCGAGCTGACCCAGAAACTCAAGGAACTGGAGCAGCACATCACCATCGAGACCGCCGGGACGGCGTTCGAGCCGGTGGTCTGCGACTTGATGAGCATCAGCCCCAAACTGGCGAATTCGACTCCTACGCGCCGCGAAGGCGGCCGCTGGGCGGCGCAGCACGATCGCCTGCGCTATCAGCCCGAGGTCCTGAAGCAGTTGATGGCGGCGTACCCGTATCAGCTCAAGTTCGTGGTCCGCGACCGCAAGGACATGCCCGAAGTCAACAACATAGTCAAGGAGACCGGAGCCGACCGCGAGCGCGTCTTGCTGATGGCGGAAGGGGTAGACGCAAGCGCCCTTTTCGAGCGCGCGCAATGGATCGTGGAAGCGTGCAAAGAGTTGGGCTTTCGTTTCAGTCCCAGGCTCCACATTGACATCTGGGGCAACGAGCGGGGCCGCTGAGCGATCTGGCGCTTCAGTCCGCTGCCGTGACCGGATAGGCGATTTCAAAGCCGCGATTACGCCCCGTCCCGACGACGCTTCCGCGATATTTCAGCACGCCGTTGACGGAAAGACCGAGGCTGCGGTGCAAGGGGTAATCGAACGTCAGCACGTCGCCAGCGTCGAGATCCAGTAGATCTTCGACCCGCAGCGTGGGACCATCGAGGCGCGTATCGAGGGCCACGTTGGCGGATTTAATCAGGTCCAGGATGCGCGACTGCTCGCCTTCGGTCGATTCGGTCTTGCGCAGCGACCATTGCTGATCGAATTTGTGGCGCAGCATCTTCACCATGATGGAGGGGATGCCGATGTTCATCATCCCGGCGTTGTCGCCGATGCGGACCTCCATGCTGACGGCCACCACCGCCTCGTTGGGGGCCAGGATCTGCATCAATTGCGGATCGGTCTCGTGGCTGGCGATGCTGAATTCCACGTCGGTTACGGTGTGCCAGGCGGACTTCAGATCGTGGAGGATGATGCGGAACAGCCCATCGAGGATGGACTGCTCGATTTCCGTCAGCTCGCGGTTCATTTTGGTGAGATACTTGGCGCTGCCGCCGAGCAGCATCTCGAGAATCGGAAAGACCAGCGAGGGGTTGATCTCGAAAACCGCGTTTCCCTCGCCCGGACGCATGTTGAGCGACGCCAGGCAGGTGGGCGACGGCAAACATTGCGAAAACTCCATGAACGACAACTGCTCCACCGAGATCAGGTTCACGGCCACGTAGGCGCGCAGATAGGCGGACATGCTGGAAGCGAGACTGCGCGCGAAGTTCTCGTGCAGCAGGTGGATGGCGCGAAGCTGCTCCTTGGCGATGCGGTCCGGACGGCGGAAATCGTAGGGCTGCGCCCGCCGCGCAAAGTCTTCCTCTTCCGGAAGATCGCGGACGTTGCGGAATACGCTGTCTATTTCCTGTTGCGAGAGGACCCGGTCGGCGCTCATAGACGTTTATCGGCCGCTCGGCGCGTTTTGTTTACTCGGAAATGGCCTAAAATCGAGAGCAGGTGCATCGCTTTCATGTTCAGAATTTCGGCTGCCGCGCATCCCAGGCCGACGGCGCCGCGATCGAGGGAGCGCTTCTCGCGCGCGGTCTGAGCTCCTGCCCGGTTCGCTCGGAAGCGGAACTGGTGGTTCTGAACACCTGCACCGTAACCTCCTCGGCCGACGAAGATGTCCGCCATGCCATTCACCGGGTGCATCGCGAGAACCCCGCCGCCCGTATCCTGGTTACGGGATGCTATGCCCAGCGCGCGCCCCAGGAGCTGGCCGCCATGCCCGGCGTGACCTGGGTAGTGGGCAATTCCCACAAAACCGAGATCGCGGCCATGGTGGCGGCCGCGGACGCGCATGAGCCCTACCATGGTGAGGTTTGCGTGGGCGAGGTTCCCGTTGGCGAGGTCCGCGTGGGCGATATTTTCGCGCAACACAGTTTCCTCTCCGCTGCGGTCGAGGATGCCTCCGGCGAGCGCACGCGCCCCAATCTTAAAATTCAGGACGGCTGCAATAACCGCTGCTCGTTTTGTATTATCCCGTTCGTTCGCGGCCGCAGCCGCAGCGCGCCCGCCGAGCAGGTGATTGCGCAAGTGCGCGGGCTGGCGGCGCGCTATTGCGAAATTGTCCTGAGCGGCATCAACCTCGGCCGCTGGGGCCGCGAAGCCGGCGGCTCCATGCGATTGACGGGGCTTCTCGAGCGCATTCTGGAAGAAACGGAGGCGCGCCGCATCCGGCTCAGTTCGGTCGAGCCGATGGATTTCAGCGACGATCTGCTGGCGCTGATGGCGGCGTCGCCGCGCATCGCGAAACATGTCCACGCGCCCTTGCAGTCCGGCTGCGACGCCGTGTTGCGCCGCATGCGCCGCAAGTACCGGCCGCGCCATTATGCGGAGCGCGTGGAAAAGGCGCGCGCCTGGATGCCGGACGCCGCCATCGGGGCCGACGTCATGACCGGATTTCCAGGCGAGAGCGACGCGGAATTTGAAGAAAGCCGCCAATTCATCGCCGGCATGCCCTTCACGTATCTGCACGTTTTCACCTATTCGGAACGGCCGGGAACGCCCGCCGCCGCAAGCCCCGCGCAAGTGCCGCTTGCGGTGCGTAAGGAGCGCAACCGCGTGCTGCGGGAGGTTGCTGCAAGCAAGAACGCGGAGTTTCGCCGTGGGATGGCCGGAAGGACGCTTTCGGCGGTAACGCTCGACCGCGGCGCCCTCAGCGATAATTTCCTGCGAATCGACCTTGCCTCGGAGCGCCCCCCGAACCAGTTGATCGATGTCCGCATCGGCGGCCTGACGTCCACCGGGCTGCGCGAGTTCAACCCCTTCGAGGTCGTCTGAAAGTCCGCCGGTTCAATAGTTCGCAGCTCCTGTCCACAACAGCGGCCGGAAAAAGACCCCGATCCCGGTGTATCGCCGTCAATAGGTCACAATAGCTCTTTGCGGCGATTACTGATCCGTCCCGGCGCCATAGGAGATTGCATCGTCTCGTTACCCGCGCTCGAATTCCTCCGCGCCGCCTACACTGAAGTCTGGGCGCCTTCGGTGGTCCTTCCCTTAATAAGGTTTGCCGATCGCGTGCGGCGGCTGCCTTCCGCCATCGACCGCCTCGCGCTGCCGGGCCTCGCGCCTCCGCACGAATTGCTCGATTATATGCGGACGTTCGATTCCATCGTCTCCTGGTATGGCGCCAATCAACCCGAATTCCGCGCGCGCATCGACGAACTGCGGCTCCCTTTCCAGTTCTTCCCGGCTCTTCCGGCGGGCAATCGCCGCACCCACATCGTCGATTTTTTCCTGGAACACGCCGGCGCCCCGCCCGGGGCCGCGCCTCGAATCCCTCTTGCGCCAGTGGATGTTGCGGCCGCCGCCGTCGCGCCCGAGCGGCGCGCCATCGTCGTTCACCCCTTCTCCGGCAGCGCGCGCAAGAACTGGCCCATGTCCAAATTCCGCGCCCTGGCCGAGCGTTTGCCCGGACCGTTGGAGTGGTGCGCCGCCCCGCACGAGCAGCTTCCCGGCGCGAGAAAGATCGAAAATCTCTACGATCTCGGCTGCTGGCTCGCCGGCGCGCGCGCATTTGTCGGCAACGACGCCGGGATCGCGCACCTGGCTGCGGCCGTGGGAGCCCCGGTGGTCGCTATCTTCGGTCCGACCGACCCGGTAGTTTGGGCCCCGCGCGGCCCGCGGGTGCGCATCGTCTCCGGAGATTTGGAGAACATCGCCGTCGATGACGTGGCCGCGGCCGTGCAATCCGTGTTGCGCTGAAGGCCGCGACCGCGCGAGGATCTCGATCCCACGCGCTTTGATTCGCATCCCGGCGTCCTAGTAAGCTGATAGCGTGATCAGCGGTTCCAAAACCGGCGATCCAGAGCTGCTGCGTAAGCGCATCGACGAGCTGGAACGCGAGCTTCTGGAGCTGAAGAGCGAAGCCTTCCTCGGCGCCGCCGGCGATACCTATAAGTCGGTCCTGGAATACTCGCCCGTTCCGCTCTGGATCAATCGCGACAATCGCATTGTTTTTGCGAACTCCGCGGCGGCCGGGCTGTTCGGAGCCACGCGGGCCGGCGATCTCACCGGCTGTTGTCCGCTCGATTTCATCCATCCCGATTTTCATCAATTGGTGGAATCCCGCCGTAAGCAGGCGATTCTCCTCAACCGCCCCGCCCCCGCGATTGAACAGCGCATCCGGCGCCTGGACGGAACGGTCGTCGATGTCGAGGGCACCACCCGCGCGTTCCCCTTCGAAGGGGGTACCGCAGTGATCGCGACCTTTGTCGATCTCACTGAGCGAAAGCGCTGGGAGGAGGTCCTTCGTATCAGCGGCGAGCGGCTGGAGTTGGTCATCTCGAGCATCGAGCTCGGCTTATGGTATTGCGACCTCCCCTTCAGCAATCTGGTCTGGAACGACCGTTGCAAGGCGCACTTCGGACTGCCTCTCGATGCCGAGGTCACCATCGACACCTTCTACGAGCGTCTACACCCGGACGACCGCGCGCCGACGCGCGAGGCCATCGATGGAGCTATTGCGGGACGCGGCGTGTACGACATGCAGTACCGCACGGAGGGCCTCGATGGCGTGGAGCGATGGATTCGCGCCATCGGACGCGCCTTTTACGATTCGGCCGGCGCGCCGCGCCGCTTCGACGGGGTTTCTGTCGACATTTCGGATCAGAAAAGGATCGAGAGCGCATTGCGGCGCAACGAAGAGAGTTACCGCGAGTTGCTGCACCGCGAGGGCGCGGCCCGCACTACCGCCGAACTGCTGAACCGCGTCGGCCCGCTGCTGGCCGCCGAGTTGGACGTCTCCAGACTGGTCCAGGCCGCCACCGACATCGCCACCGCGCTCACCGGCGCCGAGTACGGCGTCTTCTTCTATAACGCAGTGGACGATCGCGGTGAGGACACGCTCTATACGTCCTCCGGCGCCGCGCGCGAGAGCTTCGCCGCCGTTGACGCGCCGCGCGCCGCGGAATTGTTCGCTTCCATGTTCCGCGATAGCAGGTTCCGCGATAGCAGGTTCCGCGATAACATGTTCCGCGATAAAAACATCGTTCGCCTCGACGATGTCCGCGCCGATCCCGCATTCGCCGGCAATCCGCCGTATGCCGGCTTGACCGCGGGCCTTCCCCCCGTGGTCAGCTACCTGGCCGTTCCGGTCGTCTCGCGCTCCGGTGAAGCGCTCGGTGGCCTCTTCTTCGCCCACTCCCGGCCGGGCGTTTTCCAGGCCGAGCACGAGCGCATGGCCGCGGGCATCTCCGCCCAGGCTGCCATCGCCATCGACAATGCCCGCCTTTTCGAGCAGGTCAATCGCGAGCGCGACAAGGCCCAGGCCGCGCAGCAGGCCCTCGAAGCCTCCAACGCCGAGTTGCAGCAGTTTGCCTATGTCGCAAGCCACGATCTGCAGGAGCCGCTGCGCACCATCTCCAGCTTCACGCAACTGCTCGAAAAGCGCCTCACGCCGTGCCTCGACCATGAAACCGCGGAGTTTATGGGCTATGTCGTAAGCGGCGCGCGGCGCATGAGCGATATCATTCAGGATCTCCTGGTCTACACCAGACTGCAGGACGGGGCAGCCGCGCCCTTCGCCGCCGTTGACATGAATCGAGTTCTCGCGCAGGCCGTCGAAGGACTGCGCGCCATGGTGGACGACACCGCCGCGGAAATCTCCTGGGACGCGCTGCCCCTGGTGTGCGGCGATGAGTTGCAGCTCATGGCGCTCGCGCAAAATCTCATTGCCAACGCCATCAAGTATCGCGACGCCGCTCCCCCGCACGTTGGAATCTCGGCCTCGCACGAGGGCGGCCACTTCGTCTTTGCCGTTCGCGACAACGGTATCGGCATCGACCCGATGTATCACGAGCGCATCTTCGGCATCTTCAAGCGGCTGCACGGCAAAGAAGTGCCCGGAACCGGCATCGGGCTCGCCATCTGCAAACGCATCGTGGAGCGCCACGGCGGCGGAATCTGGGTGGAATCCAAGCTGGGCGAGGGATCGACGTTCTACTTCACGCTGCCGCCGGCGTAACGCGCCCGGCAGCCCATCTGCATATCCCATCAAAGGCGCCGGTCTCAAGCCTTCGGAAGTGGATTTTCCAGAAGCCGTACCGGCCCCAAGCGGTCCTCGTGCCGCCCTTGAAATCAGCTGGTTTGCGCGCTGGCTTTACGCCCCACGCGTCATCTCCTGTCTTCGCAAGATACAACACATTAGAATCGTCTAATTGGAAGAAGCGGCACGGCGCCGGCGCAAGCTGCCACCAAATGGCGCCTCAAGCTTCACGCCATCGCGGGTCGATATTATTCGTGGGGTTATTTGTGGTAGTCGGCGTGCATTACTCCTTGGCGGGAGTGACTTACCGTGCGCCGTTTCTCTTTTGTTACCACGGTGATCCTCGCGGCCTCGCTAGCCGGTTGTAACAAATCGCAGAATCAGACCGCGCAGAATCAGCCTCCAGACGTTACAAGCGGTAACCCCACCGATGGCAACTTAGCTCCTGCCCCCTCCTCCGAGCAGTACGCAGCTCAACCCCAACCGGCTCCGCCGGCCGCCCCTTCCGGTCACAGCTACGCGCCTCCTCCGAGTGATTATTACAATGCACCGGAATATGATCCGAGTTACGGTTCGAACTACGCGTCTGAACAGCCTGTCGAGGCTTCCGAACCCCCGCCCGCTCTCCCCGATTACGAGCAGCCGCCTGCCCCGGGTGACAATTACGTTTGGACGCCTGGATATTGGAGCTACGGGAACGGCGGTTACTACTGGGTTCCCGGGACTTGGGTGCTAGCGCCCTGGGTTGGCGCCCTCTGGACGCCACCGTGGTGGGGATACGACAGCGGCGTCTATGTTTTCCATTCCGGGTATTGGGGGCCGCACATTGGATACTACGGCGGCATCGATTACGGCCATGGTTATTTCGGCCGCGGCTATTACGGCGGATATTGGAATCGCGGCCACATGTACTACAATCGCGCGGTGACAAACGTGAATCCCAACGCCGTTCACAATGTCTACAATTACCAGGCGCCGCAACATGGCAACGATCGCGTCAGCTACAATGGCGGCCACGGCGGCACGCAGGCTCGACCGACTCCTCAGGAAATGGCCGTCACGCATGAGGCGCGGACGCCTCCATTAGCGGCTCAGGTTCAGCACTCCCGCGCGGCCGCCGGGAATCGCGCGCAATTTGCTGCGCAAAATGGCGGGCGCCCTCCCGCCCCCGCGGCTTCGCAGCCGATCGCGACCAAGTACAATGCGCCCGCTGCGCATCCGCCCGCTGCCGCGATCGAAGCCGCACGGCGCGCGCCGCCCCGAGCTCCAGCGCAGACGCAGCGCTCACAGCTCCAGGCAACGCGGGCGCCGGAGAATCGGCCGTCCCCTCAGCAATTGCAGCGTCCTGAAGCGCGGCCGGCGCCGGTGAATCGTCCAGCCGCGCCCGGGAACCAAGCTGTCGCGCGCCCCCAGATACCAGCTCGGCCTGAAGCGCGACCTCTTCCGCAACCTCAACCGCAAGCGCGCCCCGCGCCCGAAGCTCACCGCATGGCTCCGCCGCTTGCTGCCCAGCGCCCGGCATCTCAGGCCCGTCCCGAAGCTAGGCCGCAACCGCGACCCACGGCTCCAGCCCCGCAAGCCCATCCGGAGCAGCAGCAAGGAGTACAGCCGCGAAACATACCGCAAGCTCGTGCGCAAGCGCGTCCCGTTCCTGCGCCCAGACCAACTCCTGAAGCTCGCCCGCAACCCCGACCCACGGCTCCAGCGCCGCAAGCCCGTCCGCAGGAGGGGCAAGGAGTACAGGAGCGAAACATACCGCAAGCTCGTGCGCAAGCGCGTCCCGTTCCTGCGCCCAGACCAGCTCCTGAAGCTCGCCCGCAACCGCGAGCCGCAGTGCAGCCCCATCCTGCACCTCCACGGCCTCAACCCCAAAAAACCGAGCGCAAGGAAGAGCGCAAATAGCTGGGCTTGGGCGCCAGCCCGCCATTCGCGAGATTCAGGAAGCGTTCGCCGCTGCGGGCGGCGAGACGATCGGAGGCCTCAAGCGACCAAACATCCCCCGCTTCTGTCGAGGAAAGATCGCAAACTCGAAGGGCATGGACTGCTCAAGGCGCGATGGCCGCCTATTGCCTGACTGCCCAAGGCGTGGACGTCGCGGCTCCTGTTCCTGTTCTTTCATTAGCGCCTCTGCGGTCCGCTCGCCAATAGCCGTTTCCACCACAAACAAGACCCCGTCCAGCGCCCCAACAGGCTCGCAGCTGCTTATCGCAAAGCCGGCAAGGCCATCGAGAACATCATTCCCCTGCTCCAAGCGGCCTGAGGGCGCCTTGCGAATGTTGTTGCGTATAGGTACTCACGGTCGCGGCTCGGGCTTGATTCCCGGAGATCGCTGGCACTCCATAAACGTATCGCTTGCACGTCGCGCAGCGTCGGAAAGTTGGGCAAGGGATCAACGTTCTACTTCACGGCGCCCGCTGCCTGAATGGCCGCGGCCGCACGCACATCTTTCAAAATGACGCGCCATCCCGGCCAGCCCCGGCTGGCCCCGTACGAATCTTCTTCTATCCGGATCGCCGCATCCACGTGGTTACCCGCGGCGAATTCGCCGGCGCGCGCGGCGAAGTTCCACGCCGTCGCGGTCAGACCCCGGCCGTGCTGCCGCATGTTCACGTGTAGATGCTTCTCCTTGAACATTTGCGGCGGCCCCGCGCATTCGACATTGCGGGCCGCCAGTATCGGCGAGGGATTGGCGCACCCGAAGGGAGCGAGCGCGAGCAGTTCTTCAATCGCGCCGTCGTCGAGTTCCTGGAACGAAAGCACGGCGTCGATCGCGATGCGAGGAATAAAATCCTCGGGCGTCAGCCGCGCGGACGCGTAGGCGTTAAAGCGGCGGCGGAACTCGGCCACTCGTTCCACCGGCAGGCTCAATCCGGCGGCTTGGCGGTGCCCTCCGAAGCGCGTCAGCAGATCGCTCATCGATTCCAACGCTTCGAGCAGATGGAACGCCGCGATGCCCCGCCCGGACCCCTGCGCCTGACCGCCTTCCTCGCTCAGCACGAACACCGGACGGCAGAAGCGTTCCACCAACCGGCTGGCCACGATGCCGGCCACGCCGCGGTGCCAATTGGCTCCCGAAAAAACCAGCGCCGCGTCGCTCTCCACAACCGGCGTGGACTCGCAATGCTCCAGACAGATCCGCACCATTTCGGCTTCGGTCCGCTGCCGCTCCTCGTTCCATTCGTGCAGCTCTTGCGCCAGCCCGCGGGCCGTCTCCAGATCGCCGGTCAGAAACATTTCGATCGCCTTGCGGGCATGCGCCATGCGCCCCGCCGCGTTGATCCGCGGGGCCACCCGGAACGCGATCTCTTCAGCCGTCGGACTCTTACCGGCGGGCAGGCCGGCGGCGTCTAGCAGCGCCCGCAGCCCGGGGTTCGCGACGCGATCCAGACCCTCCAGTCCATACTTCACGATGATGCGGTTCTCGCCCGTCAGCGGCACCACATCCGCTACCGTCGCGATTGCCGTCAGCTTCAAGAACGAGCGCAGCATGCGATCGCGCTTCTCGCGCGTCCAATCCAGCGCGTCGAGAATCGCCTGCGCCAGCTTGAACGCCACGCCCGCCCCGCACAGATTCTTTTCCGGGTAGGCGCATCCGGGACGGTTCGGATTGAGAACCGCGAGCGCCGCCGGCAGCTCCGCCTCGGGCAGGTGATGGTCCGTCACAATCACGTCGATGCCGAGCTCCCGCGCCCCGCGCACCACCTCAAGGCAGCGAATTCCGGTATCCACGCTGACGATCAGATGGACGCCATCGCGCGCCGCTTCCTCCACCACCTCGCTGCGCATGCCGTAGCCGTCCTTCAGACGGTGGGGCACGTGAAACCCCGCTTGGCCGCCCGCGAGCTCGATCGCTTTCTTGAGAATTACGATGGCGGCCGTGCCGTCCACGTCGTAATCGCCATAGATCAAGATGCGCTCGCCCTTGGCAATGGCGGCCTGGATGCGCGCGGCCGCATCGCGCATCCCGGCCATCAGAAACGGATCGTGCAGATGCTCCAGCGACGGTCGCAGGAAGCGCCGCGCCGCGTCCGGATCGCCCAGGCCGCGGTTCACCAGAACGCGCGCCGTGAGCGCGCGAATGCCCAGCGCCGCCGACAACTCGCGGACGCGGTCCGCATCGGGTTCAACCAGGAGCCAACGCAAATCGTTAAAGGCCGATCAATTCTTCGAGAAGTAGCCGCTCATGGGACTATCGTCGTCTTCTTCCTCGCCGGAACCGGAAATGAGCGCGTGTATTTCATCCAGAAGATCCGATAATTCGTCGTACCATTCGGTGCGCAAATCGAAAATATAAATGCGGCCCTGATGATCGAACGACAGCTCCAGCGCGCAGGTAAAGCCGTCGTAGACGCGCAGTTCCTTCAAGCGGCGCTCCATCGCCCGCGATTGATCCCGCGGCAGCTCGCACTCCGCCAGTTTCTCCAGCGCGTTGTCCGCCTGATCGGCCGAAAACTCGTGTTGATGATAAACGACAAGCTTCGCTCCCGCGGCCTTGGCCGTCTCCAGGAACGCCTTGTAATCGGGGTAGCGGTCGCAATCCCAATATACCAGCGGCAGCGAATCGAGCATCCGGGGAAAGCCGCGAAACACTGCGAATCGCTGCTCTTCGAGGTAATTTTCTATCTCGCCCTTGAGCGTATCGAGGTTGGGCATCGCGGTTTCCACTCGAAAGTCGGACGCCAAACCCGCGCTAAATGTTGCGCGCCCCACCCCCAAGCCGTTTAATGTGAATCGGATTCTAAACGGTATCACACCCGGTTGCTGTCCTTGTGCTTGATCCGTGAAGCCGCGCGAAGCTTACATCCGCTTTCCCCGCCACGCAATCTACGGCCTGACGCAAAAATGCGGCGAGCCGCGGTCTCCATCGCGGTTGTGGCGAGGCCGTTGTTCTAGTTCGTCTTCACCTCCACCTTGCGCGGCGTCCCGCTCAAATTCCCCGCCGCCTTCTGCTTCGCCTCTTCGTTCACTTTAATGTTGTTCACCACCTGGATCGCCCCGGCGGTCTTGGCCATGCGCGTAGCCGCGCCTTTATGTTGCATCACGGCCGTACTGCCTTGCCATGTCGCAATCCCGTTTTTTACGTGAACTTGAAAGCCGTCCTTGCCGATCTTCGACTTGGCCAGCTTGGTTTTAATCGCCGCTTCGATTTCAATGTCGCTGCGGCGCGCGCCGCTCGAGACCGTTGGCGCCGCCGCCGCCAGGCTCGCCGCGCACAGGAGAACAATCGTGAGAAGCCTCTTCATACTCTAGTAGTGCCGCCCGGCGCTATAATTCGCATATGAATTCACCGAAAGTGGCCCGCCGCGCCTTCATCGGCGGGGCCGCCGCCCTGTCCGCGGCCTCCTATTCCCGCGTATTCGGGGCGAATGACACGATCCAGCTCGGCGTCATCGGAGTCGGCGACCGCGGCACGCACGACATGACGCAGTTCATGCTGAACCCCAAAGTGCATGTCGCGGCGGTCTGCGACATTTACGGCGAGCATATCGACCGCGCCCGCGCCAAGGCCACCGACGCGCGATCCTTCACCGATCATCACAAGCTGCTTGACGAGAAAGCCATCGACGCAGTCCTCATCGCCACCCCCGATCACTGGCATTCGCGCATTGCCATCGACGCGCTGAATGCCGGAAAGGACGTCTACGTTGAGAAACCGCTGACCCGCGTCATTGCGGAGGGCCCTCCTATCGTCAAGGCCGCGCGCATCAATGAAAGGGTCTGTCAAGTGGGCATGCAGCAGCGCTCGGGTATCCATTATCTTCGGGCCAAGCGCGAATACCTCGACACCGGCAAGCTGGGCAAAATTACGCTCGCCCGTACCTGGTGGCACGGCAACAGCTACCACCTGCGCAAGGCCCCCGCTTCGCTCCAGAACAAGCCGTCGAACCTCGATTGGGCGCACTTCCTAGGCCCGGTGAAGTGGCGCGACTGGGACCCCCAGCAATATTACAATTGGCGCGCCTATCTCGATTTCGGAGGCGGTCAAGTGACCGATCTGTTCACGCATTGGATCGACGTCGTCCACATGTTCATGAACCAGGATGTGCCCAAGTCCTCCGTCGCCGCCGGCGGCATTTATGCCTATAAAGACGGCCGCACCGCGCCCGATACCATCAATGTCCTGCTCGAATACCCTGGCGAGTACACCGCCACGTTCGAGGCCACGCTGGTCCCCGGCATCCGGGGCGCCGGGATCGAGATGTGCGGAACCGAAGGCCGGCTGCTGATCGACCGCCAACACTACGAGTTTCACCCCGTCGGCCGCAACGCCGAGCCCGTCGTGGTCCAGGCCGAGCCGCACGACATGACGCTCGACCATGTCAACAACTTCATCGATTGCATGCGCACGCGCAACCGCCCCAACGGCGACGTGCTCATCGGCCACCGCTCCGCCCAGGCCTCCCATCTTGGAAATATCGCCTACGAGGAGAAACGCCGCCTCGACTTCGACCCGATCCGCGAAGAGATCCTCCCCTTCTAACCCGCCCGCTCGCTTACGGCTCGCCGGCGCGCTCACCAACCCCGGCGCGCTCACCAACCCCGGCGCGCTCACCAACCCCGGCGCGCTCACCGACCCCGGCGCGCTCACCAACCCCGGCGCGCTCACCGAGGCGCGCCGAGCCGCGTTTACCGGGCCGCGACCGTAAGGAAGCGGTTGGACGGGGTCACCCCTACGCCGCTAGCCGTTGCGCCGCCTCCTCCAGACTCTCCGCCAACGCCTCCGTCGCGGCCCCCAGCAATCCCCCGGCCAGCCACCCGTAATCTTGCCTATCGTACAGACGCGACAGCTTCGACAGCCACGTCTTGGCGCATTCGGCCGCAAGCTTCGCCTGTGCCTTGGCGGTCGCCCCGCCGCTGCCCGCGAAAGCGATCAAATCGTTGACCAGCAGCGTTTCCGCCACCAGCAGAGCCTCCAAACGCCGCCGCGTCGTCTGCAGCCGCATCACCAGATCCACAATCCGCCGCGCGTGATCCGGCCGATAATCCGCCGCCACATCGTCCATTCCGGCGGCCCGCAGCCGCTCCACCACTTCGGCCAGCACGCCGGGAAGATTCTGGCCCACCGAGAAATAGAACTTGCGCATCAGGGACTTATTCAGAATGTCGTAGGTGAAGTCCGTGCGCGGTTGCCCAGCAAAGGGCCGGCTTGCCGCGTAAACCAATAAAGGATACGTTGCGCGCGTGTCGCGAAACTGCTCCAGATCCGCCAAATGCGTTTGGGGGATCGCGCGGCGCAGAACCGTCTGCATCGCAACCGAGATCCTCATGTAAGCGGGAAAGAATTGCGGCGTGCGCTCGGCCGGAGCTTCAAACCAGATAGGCTCGAACGAGAGCGTCGTCGCGTGGGTGTCCGTAAGGGGGGTAATTTCCGTCATGTTTTGATCCGGACCCAAGCATATATGCCCCCCTGCCTGTTTCCGGTTTCGCCGGCGCCCTTACAAGACCGCGTAACTCATCAAATGACCATTGTTTTCAAGGTATTAAGTTTTTACAAAAAAAAGTGAGAATTTCCGTGAACACTCATTTCGCAGTGAAGGCGAAAGCCTCCTCCGGCGAAGCGCGCTACAGCCGGCCTGCGCCCGCATTTATTACTTGGCGCGGCCTGCAATTGCATCGAGTTGCGGCGCCGCTTCCACCACCGGGCCGTCCAGAAGAATCGGCTCGGGAAGCGTCTTCCCCCACCGCTCTCCCGGCCCATAAACCGCGGCCACATCCCACAGCACGCCTTTGCGATCGCAACAATGCGGACGAAGCTTGCCCTCCGCTTCCGCTCTCTTGATGGCGCCCGCCACGGCATGACCGGCATCCCAGAATTGCCGCACGCTCGGGGCGGGCAAACGCCGCAGCACGCTCGCGCCCGGCTTGCCCCAATCGGTCGGCAGCATCGGCTCCCAAACCGCGAACACCTCGACAGGGCTTCCAGGGTGGTTTTTCAGAACGTTCTCGACCGCGGAGGCCCCCCGCAGACAAGTCGGTCAAGTGGGAGAGAGCAGCACGATCGCCCGAACACTGCCCGCCGCCTGATTGAACTCGGCCCGCAAAGCCGAAACATCGCCGTTCTTAATTTCAACCAGCGCCGCTTGGCCCGCCGGAGTATGCCCCGCTCCGCAGTTCCATAGGAGCACAAGGGCCGCTGCCGCCACATAACGATTCATGCCAGGTCCTTCAGGGAAGATGATCCGCCATCAATTCCGCGACTCTCTGCGGAAACAGAAAAACGGCGAGCACGATCGCCGCGCACAAACCAAAAAGAACCAAACTGAACCGGCTCCGCCGCCGGCAACTACGCCCGCCGCGATACAACTGCCACAAGCCCACGCCAAGAAAAATTACAGCCAGGCCAATCAACCACGGCCGCAAGGAAGCCAAAGCCACGCTCAAGCCGAGCGCCCCCGCCGCCCCTGCGATCCCCAACGGCAGACAACACGCCATGGTGGCAAGCGCGCTCACAACAGCGGCCGCCGGCGCCAATTTTTCCGTGTGTCTGATTTTAAACGCCAGATCTCTCTATCCTTTGATTCCCGCCGATTCCCGCAACGCGGCGCGAATCCATTCCACTGGGGGCGCGCCAACCCGTTCGCCCCGATCGAAATAGGCGCGGCACGCCAGCCCAAACGTTTGCGCGCAACGGGCTGGACGCTCGACATCCTGCCCCTCGATCCGAATGGTTGGCGAGCCAAGGAACCCTACTCGTCGCGCCGCGGCCGCGCTTTCAACTTCAATCTCGACGATCTCGGCCGAGACTCCCTCTTGGTGAAGCGCCTCGGTCGCACGCCCCACCGCCACGGGATGATGGGGGCACCCGGAAACATAAAGCACTTCCACTGTCATGCTTCTTTGCTCTGCACGCGAGCCATGGCAATCTCTTGGAGCGCGGGGCAGGACTGCCCATATGTGTCTCCCTGCCGAACGGCCTTCCGGCAGCGTTCGAGCGCCTCCGCCAGCCCCGCTTCGATCGTTTTAAGCTCCTGAATTTTGCCGCGCACGACGGCCAGCTTTTGAGCGATCAAGTCTTGAACCTGCGCGCACGCGTCCCGCGGCTCGCGTTGGATCGAGATCAGATCTCGTATTTCTTTAAGCGAGAAACCGAGTTGTTGCGCCTTTCGGATAAACTCCAAATCCGCCACCTCGCGCCCATCGTAGAGCCGATAGCCGCCGGCGCTGCGATCCGGCCGCGGCAACAATCCTGTCTTCTCGTAAAAACGGATCGCATCGACGCTCAAACCGGTTTTCCGGGCCACCTGTCCGATTTGTAGATGCTGCGCGCCCATCTACTATTGAGCATACAGTCTGGAGTTAACTCCAGAGTCAAGCGCGTCTAATTTTAGACGCAGGGCCGCCCGCAGCACAATCCCCACCTTCTCCCACACAGGCAAACGAATCCGCCCCTCCAGCACCCTGTAACTCGACCGCTCGATCCGGCCCAGCAGCCGCCGGTAAATCTCGATCAGCGCCCACAACGACGCCCGGCTGCCCTTGTGTACCATCCCGATCAGCGGCGCCGATTCCTCGTAATACCGCCGCGCCCGCTCCCCCTCGAACCCCATCAGCGCGCAAAAACGCTCATCGTACGCCAGCACGTTCGCCCCAAACCTGGCGATGTCTTCCGCCGGAATGTACACCCGCCCCTTCTCCGCATCCTCCCGCACATCGCGCAAAATGTTGGTGAGCTGAAACGCCACCCCGCACTTCTCCGCCAACTCCGGCGCCCGCGCATCATCGAACCCGAAGATATGAATCGTCGTCAGTCCCACCACGCCCGCCACGCGATAACAATACTGGTACAACTCATCGAATGTCCGCATCGTGCGCGGCTCCAAGTCCGACCGCACGCCCTCAATCATCTCCTCGAAATATTCATGCGGAATCCGAAACCGCCGCACCGCATCGTAAAACGCCGGCCACAACGGGTTCCCGCCGAAGCGCCCCGCCAGCGCCTCCCCCAACTCCGCCCGCCACTGCTCGATCGCCGCCTCCGTCGCCCCGCTCTCGTCGCTCAAATCGTCGCAGAAGCGCATGAACGCATACATCGCGCACATGGCATTCTTCTGCTCCTTCTTAAGCAGCACGAACGAATAGTAGAAATTGCGCGCCCGAGCCCGGGCCACTTTGCGGCAATGCGCGTACGACTGCTCCAGCGTTACCGCCAACCTAAAGCATGCCCCAGGCCGCGCGCAGCATCAACGCGACCCGTTCACTCTTCGAGATCGCCGGCCGTTTCGATCAGCACGTCGTAATCCCGAGCCTCGATCTTGTCCAGCACCCGCATCCCGCCCAAGCTGAACAACCGCAAATCGAATCCCAGCCGCCGGTTCACCGTCTTCGACAGCGGCAGCCCGCGCTCGAACAGCTCCCGCGCCACCTCCACCGCGTCGCGCATCGTCTCTCGAAACGCCGGCGTGAATCGCCGCGCTTCCAACTCCGCCAGCGTGTACCCGTGCTTCTCGAACAGGTGCAGCGGCACATAGACCCGGCCTTTCTCCAGATCGACCGTCACGTCCTGCCAGAAATTCGCAAGCTGCAGCGCCGTACACGTTGCGTCCGACATGCGGTCCCGCTCCTCGTCCGCATATCCGCACAGCCGTAGCACCAGCCGCCCCACCGGATTCGCCGAATAGCGGCAATACCCGAACACCTCGTCCCAGTTGCGGTACCGCGTCACCGTCTGGTCCTGCTCGAAGGCCCGGATCAGATCGTCGAAAAGCTGCAACGGCAGCCGATATTTCCGCGCCGTTCCTGCCAAGCGCCACGAACACCGGATGCCGCGCCTGGCCCGCCTCCATCGCGTACAACTCCTCGCGCCACCACGCCAGCAGCCGCAGGCTCTCCGCCGCATCGCCGATCTCGTCGCCCAGATCGTCCGCCCAGCGGCAGAACGCGTAGACGTTATAAAAATCCTGGTGCAGCCGCCGCGGCAGCAGAAACGTGACCACCTGAAAATTTTCGTAATGGTGCGTCGCCAGCCAGCGCGTGTACGCCTCCGCCTCCTCCCGCGTGTAGGAAGCGGTCAGCGCGCCGGGGCGATCGAGAAATTCCTTGGGACCAAGCGCGGGCGCGGCAGGCATGCGCCGCTCACGGAATAATGGCCGTCTTCATGTGGCCGTTATGACTCATCAGGTGCTGCAGCACCTGCAAAAGATTCGCGAGCGGTTCCTCCCGGTTCACGAAATCCTTCGAAGCGATATCGCCCCGGCTGACCAGTTCCAGCGCCTTGCGGATGTGCTTCGGCGTATGGTGGAAGCTCGACGTGCACGTGATCTCCGAATAGTGCATCAGCGATGTATCGAGGCTGATGCGGCTATCGTTCGGGCACCCGCCGAAGAAGTTCACCGTGCCGCCGCGCCGCACCAGCCGCAGCGCCGTCTCCCACGCCTCCGGCAATCCCACCGCTTCGATCACCGCATCGGCGCCATGGCCCTCCGTCAGCGCCCGCACCTGCGACGCTACATCGGCGCCGTCTTCGGCCAGCAGCAGCTCGTCCGCGCCCATCGCCGCCGCGCGGTCCAATTGCGTTTGGCGCCGCCCGATCGCGATCACGCGCGTCCCGTAAACTTTGGCCAGCTTCACGAACATCGTCCCGATCGGTCCCAGGCCGAGCACCGCGATGGCGTCGCCCGTCTTCGCCCGAACCTCGTCCAACCCCCGCAGCACGCAGGCCAGCGGCTCGATCAGCGCCGCGTCCCCATAGCTCACGTGCTCCGGAATCTCATACATGTTGCGCTCGACGATGCGCGCCGGAATGCGGATAAATTCCGCGTACGCGCCGTTGTTGAACAGCAGATCCTCGCACAAATTTTCATCGCCGCGGCGGCAATAAAAACATCCTCCGCATGGCGCCGAATTCGCCGCCACCACGCGCTGACCCACGCGGAACCCCCGCACTTTCTCTCCCGCCCGAACAATATCTCCGCCCAGCTCGTGCCCGAACAACGCCGGCGGCACGATCATTCGGGCGTGATAGCCGCGGCGGAACACCTTCACGTCCGTTCCGCACGTCAGCGCCGTCTTGACGCGCACCAGCACGTCGCCCGGCCCGATCCGCGGAACCGGCACCGCCTCTATTTTTAAGTTTTCTTTTCCGTAGAGGACGGCGGCCATCATCTCTGTTTCCACGCTATGACCACCTCATCAAGACAACCTCTGGGGTTGAACTATTATTTTCAGGGATGTCGGCTGCGGCCGCAAAGCCAGCTCGATGCCCTCGCCGATGCGGTCCAGCGGAAAACGGTGCGAGATCAGTTCCTCCAGCGGCAGTTCGCCGCCGAAAACCAGCTCCGCCGATTCCCTCTGCAAATCCACGGAAGCGCTGTACGATCCGAAAATCGTTCGCTCTCCCACGCAAATGTCCGCCCCTGAAATCTCCACCCGCTCCTTGTGCGAGGTCTGCGCGAAAAGTAGAATCCGGCTCCCCGGACGTGAATAGGCCACCGCCTGCTCCACGATTCCCGGCGCCGAAGCCGCCACAATCACCGCATCCGCCCCGCGTCCATCCGTCATGTCGTCGATGCGGGCCCGCAACCCGGCGTCGCCCGGATCGTAAGCCGCCGCCGCGCCGAACCGGACCGCCAATTCCTTCCGGAACGCCATCGTGTCCGTCGCCAGCATCGCCGCGCCCGTGCGCTTCACCAGCATCGTAAACAGCAGTCCTATCGGCCCCTGCCCCAAAATCGCCACCACCTCGCCCGGCTTCAAATCGAGCTGCGCCACGCCCTTCAGACAAGTATTCAACGGCTCCACAAACGACGCCCGCTCATACGGCACGCCGCGCGGAATCTTCTCCACGCCGCGCCGCACGATCCAATCCATCGCCCGCACATACTGCGAAAATCCGCCGCCCGCCGGCTCATAACCCGCCGTCACGCCGACCCTCTTGTACACCGCGCACTGCGCATACAATTTGTGCCGGCAGTAAAAACATTCCATGCACGGAATGTGGTGGAACACCACCACGCGGTCTCCCACCTCGTAGCCGCGCACGCCTTCGCCCAACTGGGCCACTTCGCCCGCCGTCTCATGTCCGTAAATGCGCGGCGGCGCCAGCAGGTTGTGCTCGATCTTCTTCAAATCCGTGTGGCAGATGCCGCAGCTATGCACCCGGATCAGCATCTCGCCCCGGCCGATCCGCGGCGCCGGCACACTCTGCACGCTGATCGCGCTGTTGCCCGTATACACGGCCGCCTGCATCGTCTGAGGCACGCCGCGCGCCACGGTCCCGGACTGAATTTCAAAACCGGCAGTCGGCAACAAAATCTCCCAGCGCCAGCGACGCGCTCTTGCACGTACGCCGCAGCTTCATCAATTCCCAAAACAGCGCCGGACGCCGCAGCGCCGCTCCAACGATTCGAACGCGGCTGAACCGCCCCTCCGCGTCCCGCACGCCATTAAAATCCATCGCCAGCGATTCCTCGGCCCCGTCCGTCACCACGCGAACGCAGTAGAACGGGACGGCCGCCGCGTCCGCCGCGTCCATCACGCCCGCCGCTTCCATGTCCACCGCCGCAGCGCCCGACTGCCTTAACAGCCGCTTCTCCTCTAATGTCCACGCCACGCGATCCCGCGACGCCAGCGCGCCTCGCGCATACCCGCCCGCATCCGCTTCCGGCGCATTCACCGCACGGTCATTGACGCTGTCGGCGACGAAAACATCACAGCGCTTCAACGCCCCATCGAGCGCCCCGCAATACCCCGTGCTGACCACCGCTTCCACGTTTTCCATGCGCTTCAGAGCTTCACGCGCCGCCGCCCCCGCCAGTTTCGGACCCGGTCCGTTCGCCACCAGCGCCGCGCGCCGTCCGCCCAATTCCGCGCTCCTTGCAAACTGCACTGGCCACGCCAGTCGTTTGATGCCCGCCGGCGTGCCGCAAGATGCCCTCGAACTCCCGCGCTTCCGCCGCCACGAACACCAAACTCGCGCACACTGGGCTCACACATATCCGTTCGCGCGGAACCACTCCACCGCTCTCCGCAGCGCCCCATCCACCGGCGCGGGATTGAATCCCAATTCCCGCTTGGCCTTATCCGACGAAACAAACATCTTTTTCCGCGCCATCTTCACCGCATCGAGCGGCGCCCGCGGCTCGTGCCCCGTCGCCTCCGCCCAAGCCGTGCTCGCCACGCCCGCCATGTAAGCGAGCGCATAAGGAATCCGTAAGCGCGGCGCCTTTCGATCGCCGATCTCGCCCAGCCGCTCCAAAATCTGCTGCAGCGTCAGATTTTCGCAGCCCAATATATAACGCTCTCCGGTCCTGCCGCGTTCCGCCGCCAGCAGATGCCCTTCGGCAATATCGTCCACGTCCACCACGTTCAGCCCCGTATCCACGAACGCCGGCATGCGCCCGCCCAGAAAATCCACCACGATTTTCCCCGTCGGCGTCGGTTTGAAATCGTGATCGCCCACCGGCGCCGTCGGATTCACAATCACCACCGGCAATCCCGCGCGCGCAAACTCCAGCGCCACCCGCTCGGCTTGAAATTTCGACTTTTTGTAAGTCCCCGCCATTTCCTCCAGCGCCACCGGCTGCTCTTCATCCCCTTCTTTTCCCCCGCCAATGCCGATGCACCCCACCGTACTCGTATATACGACCCGCTTCACCCCCGCGTTTCCCGCCGCCCGAAGAATATTCCGCGTCCCCTCCACATTCGATTCATACAACTCCTCGGGATGCTTCGCCCACAACCGGTAATCGGCGGCAATGTGAAACACAACGCCGCATCCCGCCACCGCGCGCTCCAGCGATTTCGGATCGCGCAAATCGCCTGTAACCGTTTCGACCGGCAGCTCCCGTACGCGGCTTCCCGGACGCGCCAGCGCGCGCACCGCATAGCCCCGCTCCACAAGCTTTTTCGCGACGTGCCAGCCAATGAACCCAGTGGCGCCGGTGACTAAGATCGGCATCGCCGCCGTAAGCCGCGCGGCCATTTAAGGATGCGCCGCTCATCTGTTAACGGACGTCATAACAGACGCCGTTCCGCTGCGCCCCTGACCCGCCATCGCGCGCACGAACGTGTTCAAAGCGAGAAGCGGGAACGAATGCCGGTAGAGGTGATAGCAAAGATAGAATACCCGCGGGAATCCCGTTCCCGTGGCCAGCTCCTCGTCCCACGTCCCCTCGCCCGTCTGGGTCCTCAGAAGATATTCGATGCCGTCGTGCAGGCTCGTGCTCGTCGTATCGCCGCCGGCCAATAAAGCCAGAATCGCCCAAGCCGTCTGCGAGGGCGTGCTCGGCGCGTTCACGTAGCTGTTGCCGTCGTAACTCGCGCAGCTCTCGCCCCAACCGCCGTCGAAATTCTGAATCGAGCGCACCCATTCGAGCGCCCGCTGCACGTGCGCCTCGCGGTCGTCTTCCCCCGCCGCCTGCAATCCGCGCAGCGCCAGGAACGTCCCGTAGATATAGTCCACGCCCCAGCGCCCGTACCAGCTCCCGTCCCGTTCCTGCGTCCGCGTCAGATACGCAATGCCGCGCCGCACCGCCTCATGCGAACGGTCCAGACCGCACGCGCAGATCGCTTCTAAAACGCGCCCCGTAATGTCCGGGCACGTCGGATCGAGCATCGCGTTATGATCCGCAAACGGCACATAGCTCAACGAAGTCCAGTTGTTGTCGACGTCGAACGCCGCCCAGCCGCCGTCCTTCGACTGCATGTCGAGCAGCCACTGGATCGCCCGCCGCTCGCACGCCTTCTGCTCCTCCGCATTGCTCGCGCGCGACCGGCACAACGCCAGCAGCACCATCGCCGTATCGTCGATGTCGGGATAAAACTCGTTCGCAAACTCGAAATACCAACCGGACGGCTCCGTCTTCGGCCGCTTCACCGACCAGTCGCCCCGCCGCCGCACTTCCTTCGTCAGCAGCCAGTCCGCCGCGCGCCGCAGCGCCTCTCGCGTCGCGTCTCTCTGCGCGTCTCTCTGCGATTCTGGGGATTCGCCCAGCGCAAACGCCGCAATCGCCGTATCCCACACCACCGAGAAACACGGCTGAAAATAAAACCGCTCCCCGGTGTTCACCATCAGCCGGTCGAACTGCTGCTGCGCCTCCACCCGGTCGGGATGATCCGGCGGATACCCAAGCAGATCGAGCGCCATGATGATGTACTGCATCGGCGGATAGATCGCGCCCAAGCCGTCGGTGTAGCGCATCCGCTCCAGCATCCACTGCTCCCCGCGCCGTATCGCCCGCTGCCGCACGCTCTTGCTGCCCCACCGCTCCCAGCCTTTCAGCGAGATATCGAGCGTCAGAAACACATTGCGCCACGTGAACAGCTTCTCGTCGCGCCGGAACGTCACCGGCACGCCCGGCGCGAACAGCTCCTCCAGGTTGAATCCCTCCGGCACGGGCCGCCGCGGATTCATGGCGTGCACAATCGACAGCGGCGTCACGATGGCGCGCGTCCACGACGACATCTGGTACATGAAGTTGCCCGGCAGCAGCACCATCTCCGGAGGCAGCGACGGACAGCCCTCCCGCGGATAAAGACCGAACAGGCTGAGGTTGATCTTGGTGTAGCTGTTGGCCGCATTGTATGCCGCCCAGCGCCAGAATCCGTTCCTTGGCCCTGTCCAGCGCGCGCGCGAAATATTCCGGCGCTACGCCCTCCGCCCCGCCCGCCAGCTTCAGCGCGAAGTACGCCTTCACCGTCGCGCTGATCTCCGACGGCCCGCGCGGATAGATGTTGAATCCTCCGTCCTCGAGCTGCCGCTCCAGAATCGCGCGCACCGCCTTGTCGATCAGCGGCCGCGTCGGCGGATTCCAGGCGCCATCCACCGGAGGGTGCAGCCAAAGCTGCAGCAGGATCCAATCGGATTCGAGCGTGCTGTCCGCCGTCAGATCGCCCCACCAGTAGCCCTGCTCGTATTGCGCCTCCAGCAGCCACTCCGCCGCCTTGCGCGCCGCCCGCGCGCTCCCCGAAACTAACGATTCCTGTACCTCGATCCGCCGGCTCATACCGTCAACGTGTTCGCCGGCGCGATGGTGGTCAGCCGCGGCAGCGATTTTTCAAGATTCGAAGGCAACTGGAACCGCACATCCTCTTCCTTCAGCTCCATCTCCTCCACGCCTTCGAAGCCGAACTTCACCTGCAGGCACTGCATCAAATCCTGCACCAGATTCTCCGGCGCCGAAGCGCCCGCCGTCACCGCCGCCACCTGAACGCCCTCCAGCCACGCCGCTTGCACTTCGTTGCTGTCGTCCACCAGATACGCCGGCACGCCTTCGTTTTGGCAAACCTCCACCAGCCGCCGCGAATTCGAGCTGTTTTGCGATCCCACCACCAGCAACACCTGCGTCAACGGCGCCACCGCTTTGACGCCCAATTGCCGGTTCTCCGTCGCATAACAGATGTCCTGCGTCTTCGGCCCTACAATGGCCGGAAAGCGCTCTTTCAACCGCTCCACAATGTCCTTGGTCTCATCCAGGCTCAGCGTCGTTTGCGTCAGGTACGCCATCCGCTCCGGGTCCGCAATCTCCAACCGGTCCACGTCCTCCACGTTCGAAACCAGAATCGTCGACTGCGGCGCTTCGCCCAGCGTGCCGATCACCTCGTCGTGCCCTGCGTGGCCGATCAGGATAATGGTGTAACTCTGGCGCGCGAACCTGACGGCCTCCAGATGCACCTTCGTCACCAGCGGACACGTCGCGTCGATCACCTGCAGGTTGCGCCGCAGCGCTTCCTCGCGCACCGCCGGAGAGACGCCGTGCGCGCTGAAGATCACGCGCGCGCCCGCCGGGACCTCCGCGAGTTCCTCCACGAAAATCGCGCCCGCCTGCCCCAGCTCGTCCACGACGTGCCGGTTGTGCACGATCTCCTTGCGCACGTACACCGGCGCCCCATACAGATCGAGGACAATCTTCACCACATCGATGGCCCGCACCACCCCGGCGCAGAATCCGCGCGGCCTCAATAAGATGATCTTTTTCCCGCTCTCATCCAGAGTAGATCGGTGCATGCAAGCCCCATTGTACCAGCATGTTAGACGGAAGTCGTTGTGTTTAGTTGCTTACGCTTACCGTTACAGACAACGACCGCTCATTAGGCCGTGAGATATGATACCGTTTATGCGCCAAACGTCTCGATTTGTTTTGGCGGCAGCCGCGCCGCTGGCATTAATAGCGCTATTTCCGGCGCGCGGCCAAGCCCCCAACCACAACCTCGGTTTCGAAGACACGCCCATGCTCCCCGGCCTGCCCTGGCACGTCCACGACGACCGCCGCCCCCATCCCAAAGTCGTCACCCCGTCGGACCATTGCGGCGGAGCGCCCTCCGATGCCATCGTGCTCTTCGATGGCCAAAATCTCGATGCCTGGACCGCGCACGCCAGCTCCATCACGCACGCCGGCGCCGCGGGAGCCCCCGAGTGGAAGGTCGAAAACGGATACTTCGAAGTCGTCCCGCACACCGGCGACATCGCCACCAAAGAGAAGTTCGGCAACGTCCAACTGCACGTCGAGTGGAGCGAGCCGCCCGACATCAAAGGCACGAGCCAGTCGCGCGGAAACAGCGGCGTAATCCTGATGGGCTTATACGAAATCCAGGTCCTCGATCCCTGGAACAACCCCACCTACGCCGACGGCCAGGCCGGCGCCATCTATGGCCAATGGCCCCCACTCGCCAACCCGGCGCGCAAACCCGGCGAATGGAACGTCTACGACATCGTCTTCGAAGCCCCCCAATTCGACGGCGAAAAGGTCGCCCAACCCGCGTACTTCACCGTCTTCATGAACGGCGTCCTGCTGCACAACCACAAAGCCTCGATGGGCCCCATGGTCTACCGCCAGGTGGCTCACTACCACCCGCATGACGCGGAGCTGCCGCTGGTTCTACAAAACCACAACAGCCCCGTCCGTTTCCGCAACATCTGGATCCGGCGGCTAGGCGCCTTCTGATTATCCGGTTGCTTCAGCATGCCCCAACAGGTAGTGTATAGGGGTGCCCCGACCGCCGTTCCCGAAAACGCTCCGCCAGTTTCAATCCGACTTCGCTACGGAGGAGGCCTGTCAGCAGTACCTGGCGGCTTGTCGGTGGCCGGATGGCTTCATCTGTCCTCGATGCGGGCACGGGCGAGCCTACGAATTGGTAAACCAGCGACGCCATCAGTGCGCCAAGTGTCGACACCAGGTTTCGCTGACGTCCGGGACTGTTCTTCACCGGACGAAGACTCCACTGAGCTGCTGGTTCTGGGCGGCCTACCTGATGACTACGGACAAGCGTGGAGTGTCTGCGCTGCTGTTGCAGCGTCAACTCGGTCTTGCTCGTTACGAGACCTCCTGGATGATGCTTCACAAACTTCGCCGGGCTATGGTGAACACGACTCGGGAGCCGTTGCACGGTGAGGTAGAGGTTGACGACACGTGGATTGGCGGGGAACAAGCCGGCCTCCGAGGGAGCCGGCAGCTGAAGAACCGCCGAGCCGCTCTTGCACTGGTCGCTGTCGAAAAGCGTGGAAAGGCTTCCGGTCGAGTCCGGATGAAAGTGATTCCTGACTTCAAGGCCACCACGATAATTCCGTTCCTTACCCAGAACGTCACACCGGGATCCACGATCTATACGGACGGTCTCAAAAGCTTCGCCGGCGTCTCGGAGGCCGGCTTTAAACATGTCGCTCGCAACCAACCCCTCCGATCAGAGTTGCGCAAAGGAGCGAAGTCCGCTGTCCCGCTTGCCGACCGAGCCATTGGCAATCTCCAGCAGTGGCTGATCGGCACCTACCACGGAGTGAGCAAAGCCCAACTTCAGGTTTACCTCGACGAATTCGTCTTTCGCCATAATCGTCGCAAGACACCCGCGGCCGCATTTCAGTCACTGCTTGGCCTCGGAACCGCCCGCAAATCAACCAAATACGAACAGATCAGGGGAGCCAGGGATCTCAACCCCAACCTGTTGGGGCGTGCTGAAGCGACCGGATAATCAGAAGGCGCCTACGACGAGCCTGAAAATCATTGAGCCGCTATGACAAGCATCAAACTCGCGCTTTTCGCCGCCGCCCTCTTCCCCGCCTTCGCCGCCGAAATCCCGCGCGGAACGCACCTTTTATGAGCATTTCGAGTCTGCAACTGTGGCACCGCGTGCAGTTACGCCCCGAATAGCACTTTGTATTTATACCTAAGTGCAATTCGGTCGTTAAGGGTTCCAGGTATATATACCTTTTAACAGCGCGGTTCTTCGTCAAGAGGACAAGGGTCCGAAGTTATTGAATACCCAATTGCTTGTTGGTGAACACAGAGGGAATCTCGCGTGGTGCTGTGGTATATATACCACTGCACCATGAGACATGGTATATATGTCGTATGCGCCCAAGCCGCCTGCAGAGCGCCCGAAGGGAGATCATCGCCTTTTTCAACGGACAGGCTACGCGCGCCTACTGGCCAAGCGATCTTTCACAGATCCTGACCGCCCGCCGCTCGGAGTGGAAACTGGCCGAGCACACCCAGAAAAAAGACTTCATCGAATTCCTGCTCGAGAAAACCGACCTGCGGAAAATTGTCCTGCCCCCGCTCAACCATCCCCAAATGCCAACCATCGAGCGTTATATCTGGAAGCAAGCCTCCCCCTTTGAGCTGGCGGCGTCCATCAAACGCAACGCCTATCTCTGCCATGCCACGGCCGTCTTCTTGCACGGTCTCACCGACATCATTCCGAAAACGATTTTCGTCAATTCCGAGCAAAGCCCCAAACCTCAACTGATGTCATCTCTCACACAAGACTCGATTGACCGGGCCTTCGCCTCGAACAAGCAACGCCAGTCCACGCTGTTCTACAAAATCGACGACGAGTATCAAATCCAGTTCATCAACGGCAAAGCGACCGGCCGCCTTGAGGTATCCGAGCTGTCAACCATCTATGGCGCGCATCTTGACGTCACGCGCATCGAACGGACGCTTATCGACCTTGCCGTGCGGCCTGCCTATGGCGGTGGTGTTTATCAGGTGCTCGAAACCTACAAGGCCGCCAAGGACCGCGCTTCCGTTGCGACGCTTATCCCTACCCTGAAAAAACTGGATTATGTTTACCCCTACCATCAGGCGATCGGTTTTTACATGCAACGGGCGGGGTTCGATCCCAGGCAGTATGAACGTCTCAAAAAGCTCGGCATCACATTCAATTTTTACCTTGCCTATGGGATGGCTGAGAAGGCATTCGATCCCGAGTGGAAGCTATTCTATCCCGCTGGCCTCTAGGCCTCGCACGAGCTCCACCACAAAATCGAAATAGAAATCAAACGGCTCCAGTGCGCCGGAAACCGTCGCCTGCACGCTTGACCAGTCGTCGCGATGAAACTCCCGTTCCTCCCCAATGCGGGACAGCAGCGAAAGCGGCACCTCCTTAGCCGCAAAGACCGGCGCCACCAATGCGAGATTTTCGGGAGCTGACAGGTCAAGTTGCCGCTCCCTGATGATGATGAAAATATCGTAGAAGTCCCGCGCCCGCGCCTGCCGGTAACGCCTCTGCTGGTATGCGCCCATCTGCTGGCAAATGGCCCTCAGCTTCTCGACCGCGATCATGGCTGGCGTGTAGACATTAATGACGAAGCCGTCCAGTTCGACTTCGGCCTTCGCATCCACGAATTCGTACTTGCTCATGTCGATGCGAAACTTTCGTTGTTGCGCTGGGCCGATCACCGTGGCGTTGCGGCGGGCATTTTCCAGATTGTCTTTGAAGGTGCGGTGCCTGTCCTGCTCAATCAGCTTGAACAGAAGCTCGTAGCCGCCCCAAGAGGGAGGGTGATCGGGAAGCGGCGTGGAAGGCTTGGGTTCAAAACAGAAATCGAACACCACGTATCCCGCCGATTCAAAACGGTTCGCCAGGGCGCGCCTGAGCCGCTCCTTGATTTCTTCAAAATCGTCAAAATCCTTATCGATTGAAACATCGATGTCCACCGAACTGCGGGAACCGATCCCGTAGAT
The DNA here is from genome assembly GCA_963795935.1 of Bryobacterales bacterium. Lineage (GTDB taxonomy): Bacteria > Acidobacteriota > Terriglobia > Bryobacterales > Bryobacteraceae > JAICMB01. Next base: position 504,126 of record CAWCJO010000004.1, read on the forward strand.
AAGCCGCAACGCGTTCCCGCCTTTGAGCACCAGCTTTTCGACGAGCACGTCATCGGAAAACAGGGCTGTAATGGCAACACGCCGGATTTCTTCAAGATTCATACTCTGCACGTTATTCAATGGCGTCCTGAAACCTAGCGGACCCTGCGGGCCGCGCTGACACGAGGCCGTCGGCCGGCAGACCAGCGGCGAGATCAAAACGCCACGATGCCCATTGTCCCGCACGGAGATGACTGGCGCGAACGATACGCTAACGCTGCCGGTGGGGCTAGTCAGGATCTCGCGCCCGCGGGCACGGGACGCGCCGGATTGCTCGTACACCGTCCCGCTGCAATGCGCTGCGCTAATCTGGTTCCCGGAGCCGCAATGGCACGCATCACACTCGCCCTTTTCGCCGCCGCCCTCTTCCCCGCCTTCGCCGCCGAAATCCCGCCCGGAACGCACCTCCTCCTTCGCATGGTCAATTCCATCAGTACGCGAACCGCCAAGACCGGCGACGCTATCTACATGCAGACCGCCAGCCCCATCGCGCTCGACGGACGCATCGTCGTCCCGGTGAACACCTACGTCACCGGAACAGTCGCGAACGCCAAGCAGAGCGGCCGAGTTTCCGGACGCGCCCAACTCGGCATCCGCATCGACGCGCTCACGCTCCCCTCCGGCCAGGTAGTCCGCATCTCGCCGCGCCTCGCCTCCGTCGATTCGGAAGGCACCGATCAAAAGGCCGTCGCCGACGAAAACGAGATCGAGCAGGGCTCTTCGCATTTGAAGGACGCCGCGCAAATCGCGATACTCGCCGGAACCGGGGCGACAGTGGGCGGACTGGCCGACCGCAGCTGGAGCGGGGCGGGCATCGGCGCGGGCGCGGGCAGCGCCGTCGGACTCATCGCCGTGCTGCTCACGCGCGGGCGCGAGGTCGAGTTGCGCCAAGGCTCGACTTTCGACGTCGTATTCAACCGTCCGATTACGATCGAATAGGCGCAACCCGCCGCACGCGACTATGGCGCCGCCGTCGTCACCCGCAGCCCCGATCCAAAATAAACGCGCTCTACCGCCTTCTTGAAATCCGCTTCCTTCGCCGTCGGAATGTTCACGAACGTCTGCGGGTTGCGGTCGGTCAAAGGAAACCACGAGCTTTGTATCTGCACCATAATGCGGTGCCCGGGCCGAAAAACGTGGCACACGTCCGGCATCGCAAACTCGATCTTGTCGGGTTTATTCGGCGTGAACGGCTCCGGCCGCGACATGCCGTGCCGAAAGCGTCCCCGGAAAGGCTCCCCGCGCACAAGCTGCTGATAGCCGCCCATGTGAAGATCCGACGGGTTGGGATTCGGGTTGGGATAATCGTTCGGATACACGTCGATTAACTTGACCACGAAATCGGAATCCGTGCCGCTCGTCGCCACCGTCAACGAAACCTGGACCGGCCCTGCGAACATCACGTCATGGTCCAGCGCTTCGCTGCGATAGACCAGCACATCCGGCCGCTCCGACGCGAAGCGCTGATCGTAGGTCATGTAATCGCCCGGCATGCCCTCGCCGATATCGCCGATCACGGGCACTGGCCGCGCCGGATCGCTCGTGTATTCGTCGTACCCTGTGCCCTCGCCCGCCGCCGGCGCCGTGAACGACAGCTTCCCGTCCCGCTCGAAATACATCGCCAGCGGCGCGGCGTCCTTCGGCGGCCAGGAATCGAAGCGCCGCCATTGATCCGTCCCGGTTTCAAAAAGCCACGCCTTGGGCATCGCCTCCGCGTCCGGCCCTTCAACTCGCCGCTCTTCCCCTTCAGGTTCTGAATAAAAAACGGCAGCTCGATATGCTCGCGAAAATATTCGCCGGTGTTGGAGTTGAACTCCAAATTCCCCAGCTTGTTCCCCGCCCCGCGCGACCATCCGCCGTGCCGCCACGGTCCCATCACCAGCGTGCTCGGCGAAGTAGGCCCGTTCTTTTCGAGCGCATGGAACAGCTTCAACGGACCCGAGAGATCCTCGGCGTCGAACCATCCCCCCACGAACAGCGCCGCCGGATGAATGTTCTTCATATAAGGAGCGAGCGCCCGCGCCTGCCAGAACTCGTCGTAATTCGGATGTTCCAGGTTCTCGTTCCAATAAGGATTCTCGTTATGAAGATATTTCGCGTTGGCATTCGCCAGCGGCCCCATATTGAGATAGAAGGAGTACGCATCGGACGTCCCATAGTCGAACGGAAGCGTGCGGCGCGGACGCTCCGGCTCCGCCCCTCGCGGTTTAAACATGCTGTAAAACCCAAAGTTCGCGGCCAGATAAAAAGCGCCGTTGTGATACGAATCGTCGCCGTTCCCGACATCCCCCATCGGCGCCTGCGGAGAAACCGCCGACCAGCGCCGGATGCGCATTAATCAAAGCGAACGCCGAGTAAAATCCCGGATACGAAATCCCCCACATCCCCACCTTGCCGTTATTATTCGGAACGTGTTTCACCAGCCAATCGACCGTATCGTAGGTATCGGTGCTTTCGTCCGTGTCCCGAGCTCCGCTGAATCGCGTCTTATGCGTCGGAACGTCGATAAACGTACCCTCGGAAAGATAACGCCCCCGCACATCCTGATACGCAAAGATGAACCCCTCCTTCGTAAAGAGATCGGAAGGCCCCAAACTCCGCGGATAATTGTCAACCCCATAAGGCCCCACTGAGTAAGGCGTCCGCAACATCAAAATCGGATAACTCCGCCGCGTATCTTTCGGTACATAAACCGCTGTATAAAGCCTCGCCCCATCCCGCATCGGAATTCGATACTCATACTTGGTGTAATGCGCCTTAGTATAAGCAAGCTGCTTGCGTCCCACATCCTCAGGCGCCTGCGCCAGCCCCGCCCCCGCCAGCAGAACAATAACTCCGATTCGGATAACCATTTGGTGGCAGAGTAACAGGAAACCGCCGCGGAAAGTAAAGCCCCGGCGGCCGCCGCCAACTCAGTCCCCAGGGCGGACCGGCAGCAAACGCGGACAGCTTTCCCGGATGCCTGCTCGTCTCTCGTAACCCGTCGTCTTCGGCGTCGATCGCGTGTTTTCCAGGTAACATGCGCTGGTGCAAGATGCGGGCGGCCAGAATGCCTTCGCCGTCCTGCCCGTAAAAGATGAGGCGCCGGCCCCGCTCCATGCGCCGCAATGCGGGGCGAATATTCATCACATGAACTCCCGCCCATGTGCGGAGTAGTAACCAACGATCCTTATCAAGTCGGCTCGGCCCGGCGCGAAAGGCGAAACAACGCTACCGCACTACTATAGTGCGTTATGCGGAAGCCGATTATGAAGGGCGGCGCGGGCGTGTTTGATTTTCTCGAGGATGTCGGCAGACTTCTGGGAGGTTTGCGAGGACCGCTATCAAGTCCGCTCGCTGATTCTCACGTCGCAGTTGCCCGTGACCCGCTGGCATGAACAGATCGGCGATCCGACTGTGGCCGACGGCATCCTCGACCGGCTGGTTCACAACTCTCACCGCATCGAGATGCGCGGCGACTCGATGCGCAAGAATCGCGGTAAGCCGAACACGTAGCGGTCAACGAAAACGTGCTCAAACGGATTGCTTCTGCGGGGCAGGTGCGAGGCGCTCACTGGGTTGGAGAAACAGTGACAGAAAGGTTGGTAATGTCAGCATCGGCCACCTTGATATCTTTGGTCCCCGTACCATAACTCTGAACAAGCGTTCGCTGATCATAACGCACCGCACCGTCGGTCTTTGGAACAATCTTCCAGTCGCTCGCGTCCTGCACCAGGACCGTATAACTGTCCGGGGAAACTCGATGAAAGCTGAAAGTGCCATCGGCTCCAAGCGGAGCCGAAAGAGAGAAAAGCGGCTCTCCCGTCGGAAAGAGACGGACCAGACCATGGTTCAGCCGGTGTTCATCGGCTGCCGATACCGTACCGGCTATTTCATGCACGCCCGTCAGCGGAATCGTGATGTTCACTCCTGCACTCTCTTTCGGGGTGTTCACCACAACGAGGCTGGCTTTGCTGGCGCGCATCCCGCCTCCGGCGAATGTAATCCAGCCTCCCGAACCGATCTTGTCTCCACCGAAGATTGTAACCTCGTCGCTGCCTGCATCGGCAGCCGCTAAGGCGTACGAACCGTCGGGTAAGCCATCAATGCGATATTTGCCAGAGCTGTCGGCGTGAGCGAGGTTTAAGACGCGCGCAAAGGCTCCATTGCTCATTTTTATGACCGGGTTCACCGCGATATACGGAACTGGGGCGCCATCGCTGTAAGCGACAGATCCGCTGATGGACCCACCGTGCTTCAGTCGAATCTCCACGTCCACATCGCCCCCTGACACAATCGCCACGCGCTGCACAAACGACGGCAACTGCTCCCGTGAGCCGTTCAACTCAGGCGATAAAGCGCCGGGGAAGATGTAGTCTTTCGCAGAAAGATACCCCGGATACGTCACGACCACGTAGTACTCGCCGGGCGTCACGTTTGAAATAGTAAACGAACCGTCCAGGTTGGTTGTCGCACCGAACGCTTCTCCCGGAGGCTGGAACACACCTTGTTTAACCGGCGCTTGCAGAGAAACGTAAGCACGACGGGCCGGCCCTTGGGTGTCTCCGCAGAGAACTCTGCCCCTTATGGAACCTCCACTCACACCTCGTTGCGGCGTGGCGGCCGTTGCAAGAAGCGACAGTGTCAGTGTGACCGCGCAAAGCGGCTTCATCAGTGTTTAGTATGGCCTACTTCCAAACGGGTCGACCATCAGACAGCTGCCGGCTCCCGTGACACACTGAAAATCGCAGCTCAGTTCGGAGCGCCGCCCGGGCTCCGGGTCACTGCGTGCTGGGGCCGGGACAAGGGACTGCCGTCCCTTGCCCCACACCCCAATCCTCGCCACGATCATTCCGCCTAGGCTTCGCTCCGGACAGATTCCACTTGACGATTCCGATCAGTCTTGGCAACATCGAATTGCCAGTGTCGCTTCGTTCCGACGCTTGATCGGTTTTCCTCCCGGAATGGTGATCGGCTTCGCTCCGGAATCACTGATCGCCAGCGGAATCCTCACTTTTGCGGTCCAGCTCGCCACCCGCTAGTTTGGGGATTTCTTCTGATGCTCTCACACGGTGGAGGCTGCGTATGATAGCTCAACAAAACCATTCTTGTAAGCCACCGCGTTCTTCAAATCCCACCTCTCCTCCGTTAGGAAACCACCGAATAGCCGGAGTCCATCACCCAATAGGACAGGGGCTATGGTCAACCTGATTTCGTCCACTAGGCCGAGTTCGAGAAAACGCTGACATAACATGGCCCCACCCACCAGCCAGATATTTCGAAATCGCGGCGCGAGTTTCACGTCAACGAGTGTTTCGAGATCACCCGAATAGAACTCGACGCTCTTCCTCGCCGGTGGCCATTCTCTGCCGGTCACTACTACCGTCGGAGTATCGCCATATGGCCAGCCCAGTTCAAGTGCGTGTTCATACGTGCGAGAACCGAGTACATAACAGTCTATGGCTTTGACGAAGGTCGCGGCTTCTTCCTCCGAAATGGAAACCCCGGCCTCGTAGATGGTTCCATTGACATCCAGCCAGGAGACACTCTTGTCCTTCCTCGCGATGAACCCATCAAGGCTTGAAACCACGTGCAAGGTTACTCTTGATCCTGTTGCGCTTCCTTCGCCCGACATCATTCCTCCTGGCCTTGGCCGAGCTCTCAAACTGCAGCGTCGGCTCCGCGGCCGCCACAACCGATTGAGCCGCTAGTTCGATCCCTGCCTCCATAAATATCGCCAGTCGGAATCCATTTGAATGCGGCCATATCGCACCTCGGAGCCGATGGTCTTGTTCAGGCGGCTCCGCAGTTTTTTGCCCATCTTCGCGAATCCCAATTTCTGAGCCGATTCGCGCAGAAGCCTTTCGCGCTCAATCTGCCCCGAATCCGGTAGAACTGAGTAGAGCGCCTCCCGAACGCTCTCGTCGGCATCGCTGGGATCGCAGATAGTCGCGGCGCCATTGAACATCAGGGCCATTTGAGGTTCACGCTGCTCAGCGCCGTCGTAATCGGCGGGCGCGCTGTTCCGAACAATCGCCTCGCCATCCGACTCTCGCCATTCCCGTCGAAGTTCCCTCGCCCTCCGCACCAAGCGTTCCACAAGCTCCCGCCCTTGCGCCGCCCTATCCACCACCGGCTCTTCAGCTTGTGGTTCAATTCCAGCGCCTTTGATCTTCTCTATAACGCCGGCCATGGTCTCATCGGGATCGCGAAAGAACTGACTTCCTCTAATACGGCAGAAACGCCATCCCAGGCGCTCCAGAACAGCCTGTCTTGCCATATCGTCCGCGAGCTTTTCCTGACCGTGAAATTTATCGCCATCGCATTCAATCGCGATCCGCTTTCCATTGCCCTCGACGACTAAATCGATGCGATAGTAACCCACACGCCACTGCGGGATGACTTTGTAACCCAAACGAACCAGCCTCGTTGCAACCTCTTTCTCAAACGGCGATTCCGTCGACGCTCCTACATCTTCGAGCGCCTTCAGCACACGGTAAGGATCTTCCGCATACTCGATCAACCGCCGCCGCAGGTCTCCCGGCTTGAGATGATTGCGAGCGTCGATCGAGTGCACCACCCACATCTGATCCCGCGCCCGGCTTGCCGCGACATTGAAACGCTGCTTGAACATCGTCTCTTCACGCAGCCGGAGTACGCCGCCGTCTGACGTATCCACAACGCTTAGGAATACGACATCCCGCTCATCGCCCTGGAACTGCGATGGATTCCCGCAGAGAATGTTGTGCTGCAGTTTGAATTCCTCCTCCGAAAGGCGCTTTCGCAGGAGGGAATCGATCCTGTACGCCTGGTCGACCCCTACAAGAGAGATCACTCCGAAGGTTTTGTCGGCGTACTCCGGTTGTTCGGTCGCGGCGATAACCAAAGCTGCGATTTCTTCCGCTTCCTCCGCATTTTCCTTACCCTGCGACGAGGCACCCGTCACTCTATGCGCAATGACATGAGGTTTCAGCGCAACTCCACTCGCATCGCGCAGAGGCCGAATGGCGCCCTCATAGCATAGTTGATTGCTGAATTGGATGATTTCCGGAACGCAACGGAAGTGTTCTAAAAGCCGAATCGTTCCGCCAAACGATTGACTGGGCCAAATCATAGATCGAGGTTTTCTCGTCATATAGATGATCGTTAGGAACCCCCTCCAGGTACTCGGCAATCAGATGCGTGACCACTCCCAGATCCTGTCCCACGGCGGAGCGGGCTTACCTGCTCATGGTCGCCGACCACAATTGCTTTTTCCGCGAGATAAAGCGCCAGCAAACCCGTTACGTCCGCTTGGCTTGCTTCATCGACGATTACAACATCAAACTTTGTGGTCCTTGGATCGAAGCTCTCCGCGACTCGCTACAGCGGCATGATCCAGACCGGAACCGCTCCGCGGCATTCAGTCATGAGCCGATTGGCTTCTTCCTTCAGCTTCGGCACTCGTATCCCGGTCCCTTTTCGCAATCTTCTTCACTGTATCCAGCCAACCTACCAATGCTTGCTTCTGTCGCAAGTTTCCTTCAGTTCGGCGAAGCTGCGCCGCCCAAGCCTTTCTCTCAATCAACTCAGCCGTGACAGTCCTGAAGTTCCCGTGCGCACCGATCCGACTTATCCTGCAAGTCCCTCAATGAGACTTGCCCTCGACGATCCAGTTCATCGCTCAATTGCCGCCACAGCCACGCATCCCGGACAGCATCCGGGCTCTTATCCTCCCCATGGATTCCAACCCGCGTCCGGATGGCCGCTGTCCAACCCGCTGCAACTGGCTCCAACTTCTTCAGTAATGCCCGACGGAGTTCCAAATCGCCACGTCGGGCAATCAGATCGTCCAATCGCTCCGTCGCGCTCCGATAAGCCGACGGATCGAACAACCTCACCGCGCGGCGCAATCTTTCAACTACCAATGTAGATTCGCCGCCGCCGTCCGGCTGCTCCAGCGCCGTATTGATCCCGCGGATCTTGTCTTCACTGTTTTTCCATCGGATCGCATTGCATCGGGCAGCCAAAACGTTCTGCATGGGTCCACCCAGAAATTTTGCCAGCCGGGACAACTCGCCTCCTGAGGCATCCGAGGGCTGTTCCTCAAGGAGTTGCCGGAAGCGCAGCCCCACACCCGTCATTTCCGCCTCAAGAGGCTCCCATTCTTTGCTGTACCAATCCAGGCGTCGCCTGATCCCGCCCGAGAACTGGCGGCAAGCCTGTTCGGGCGCCGGACCAAGCGACTCCGGAGCCGGCGCGCCCAATGGAAACATCTGATTTCTCCATCGCAAAACAAGTTGCTGCCGGCGAAGGGCGATGTCCGCCAGTCCATGTAGCGCCGCAAAATGCTCTGGAGACACCGGTTCTATGTTCCCAACGCGACTTGCCCGAATGAATCTCTTCCATGTTTTTCGCGGAAATAATGTCAAGAAAGAAAGCTTGCCGCTCCGCGCAACGCGAGCGGAAATCACCATGCTTACCGCGTAAGCTTCTTCCAGCGAAATGTCGTCCGGTAGTCTGGGATCGTACTGAATGAGCGAATCTTGAACAGCGGAAGCCGCCGTCCACGTTTCGTCAATTTGAGCGAGGAGAGCCTGCCAAGGCTTCCGATGGCTTTCCCCATATTGGCCCGCCAGCATCGTCGCAAGCTGCCACTGTTCCGAGCGTTCGATTTCGGTGGCTGTCCCGCGCAGTTTCTCCGACAGATGTTCCAGGATTGCAAGTTGCCCCGATTTCGGAGGCGCTTCCCAAATGTCCGCGTGGGGATTGAGATCCTGAGTCGTGAGTTCAGCTCTCTCCTCGACGATAGCGGCGAATTCTTGGGCAGACGGCAGGCCCATCGGATCTGGCAATACTCCACGAAGTTCCGCTTCGTCCGCCGCCGGGACACTTCCGTTCGTACGATAGAGCTCCGCAATTTCCGATTCGCTCAAGGGCAGAGGAGCGCCGGCCTCGACAGGGGAGGGAATATAGTTTGAGACCAAGCGGCCGTCATGAACGCGCCGCGCCGCCTCGGATGGCGTGAACGACGCTCCTCCAATCGCAATCTCTCGATACTCATTCGACCGGCAATCTAGCGTCCGCTCGGCCAACTCCGCGAACCTCTGCAACTGCTTCGCTCCGGCGTTTTGCGAACCCCTCGCAACCTCAACCAGCTACAATGGAAACAGCAGCATGAACGACCGCCAAAAGGCGCTTCTCGAGGCGCTCCAAGACCGGATTCTTGTCCTCGATGGGGCCATGGGCACCATGATCCAGCAGCGCGATCTGACCGCTGCGGATTTCGGCGGCCCCGCGCTCGAAGGCTGCAACGATCATCTCGTGCTGACCCGCCCCGACGTGATCGCCGCAATTCATCGCGCCTACTTCGAAGCCGGCGCCGATATCGTCGAGACCGACACCTTCAACGCGCACGAGGTTTCGCTCGGCGAGTACGACATCGCCGACAAATCCGCCGACATCAACCGCACCGCGGCGCGAACTGGCGCGCCAAGCCGCCCACGAATTTTCAAGTCCCGGCCGTCTTCGCTTTGTCGCCGGCTCCATGGGCCCGACCACGCGCTCCGTCACGGTCACGCGCAATGTCACTTTCGAGCGGCTCAAGGCCGGCTACTACGAACAGGCCAAGGCGCTGCTCGAGGGCGGCGCCGATTTTCTGCTGATCGAGACCGCGCAGGACACGCGCAATATCAAGGCCGCGCTCCTGGCCATCGACGAGCTCGAAAAGGAACTCGGCCATCCCATCCTGAAATCGGTCTCCGGCACCATCGAGGCCATGGGGACCATGCTCGCGGGCCAGACCGCCGACGCCCTCTATGCCTCCATCGAACACGCCAATCTGCTCTCCGTCGGGCTGAACTGCGCCACGGGTCCGGAGTTCATGACCGACCGCATCCGTACGCTGCACGAAATGGCCGCAACGCGGATCTCCTGCTACCCCAATGCCGGGCTGCCCAACGACGAAGGCAAGTATCTGGAGACGCCGCAAACGCTCGCCGCGCAGCTCGAAAGATTTGTCGACAACGGCTGGCTGAATCTGGTCGGCGGCTGCTGCGGGACCACGCCGGACCACATCCGCGCCATTGCGGCCATGGTTCAGGGCAAGACGCCGCGTCCCCTCCCAGGCGCCCCCGCATCGCGCGCTCTATTCCGGCATCGAGCTGGTCGAGGCGGACGAAAGCAATCGGCCCCTGATCGTGGGCGAGCGCACCAACGTCATCGGCTCCCGCCTGTTCAAAAACATGATCGCCCAGGATAAGTGGGAGGAGGCCACCGAAATCGCGCGCTGGCAGATCCGCAACGGCGCGCACATCGTCGACGTCTGCCTGCAATCGAGCGATCGCGATGAAATCAGCGATATTCCGCCGTTCTATGAAAAACTGATCCGCAAAATCAAGGCCCCCATCATGATCGACACCACCGATCCGAAAGGAATCGAGCTGGCGCTGACCTATTGCCAGGGTAAGTCGATTATCAACTCCATCAACCTGGAGGACGGCGAAGAGAAATTCGAGCGCATCTGCCCGGTCGCGAAAGCCTACGGCGCTGCGCTGGTAGTCGGCGCCATCGACGAAGACAAGTTTCAAGCGCAGGCCTTCACGCGCGAGCGCAAGCTGGCCGTCGCCCAGCGCTCCGTCAACCTGCTGACCGGCAAATACGGCATCGCGCCGGAGGACGTCATCATCGATCCGCTGGTTTTCCCGTGCGCCACCGGCGACGAGAACTACGTCGGCGGCGCGGTCGAAACCATCGAAGCGATCCGCCTGATCAAGGCGCAAATCCCCTACGTCAAGACCATCCTGGGCATCTCGAACATCTCCTTCGGCCTGCCTGCGGCCGCCCGCGAAGTTGTCAATTCGGTGTTCCTTTATTACTGCACCAAGGCGGGGCTGGACCTTGCCATCGTGAACGCCGAAAAGCTGGAGCGCTTCGCGTCGATTCCCGTCGAGGAACGCCGCCTGGCCGAGAATCTGCTCTTCAACACGCCGCCGGCGGAGATTCCGGCCGACTATCCCGATCCGGATCTGCTGCAAGACCGCGCCCGGCGATTGGCGCGAGCAATCGCGCGAGCAGAAGATCGCCATCAATCAGTTCCACATCGCGGCCATTACGGCGCATTTCCGCCACGCGGTAAAGAAAGACAAGGCCAAGGCCGCGGCTTTGCCCCTCGATCAGCGGCTCGCCAACTACATCATCGAAGGTTCCAAAGACGGCTTAATCGCCGATCTCGACCGCAAGCTGGCCGAACCCGCCGGACCCCTTGACATCATCAACGGCCCGTTAATGGCCGGAATGACCGAAGTCGGGCGGCTGTTCAATAACAACGAGCTGATCGTGGCCGAGGTGCTGCAATCGGCCGAAGCGATGAAGGCCGCCGTCAGCCATCTCGAGCAGTTCATGGAAAAATCCGAGACCGCCGCGCGCGGCAAAATCGTGCTCGCGACGGTGAAGGGCGACGTTCACGATATCGGAAAGAACTTGGTTGAAATCATTCTTTCAAACAACGGCTACACGGTGGTGAATCTCGGGATCAAGGTCCCGCCGGACGATCTGATCCAGGCTTACGAAGATCACAAACCCGACGCCATCGGCCTGTCTGGTTTACTGGTCAAGAGCACGCAGCAGATGGTCATCACGGGCGGCGATCTGAAGGCGCATGGCGTCCGCATTCCGCTGCTGGTGGGCGGGGCCGCGCTTTCGGAGAAATTCACGGCAACGAAGATCGCGCCGAACTATGGATCGCCGACGTTTTACGCCAAGGATGCCATGACGGGCCTGCGCATCATGAACGAGATCATGGACCCCGCCACGCGCGAGGCGCATGCTGGCGGCGCATGTGCACCTGCAGGCGCCGGCAGCCGCGCCGCCGACCGTTGAAGCCGCGTGAGCGAAACGCAGCACACCCGCCGCAGCCCCAAGGTCCGCACGGACATTCCGATTCCGCCCGCGCCCTATCTCGACCGCAAGGTCCGGGACGTGCCGAACCTCGCGGAGGTTTGGAGTTACATCAATCCGTACATGCTCTACGGCAAGAATCTCGGGTTCAAGGGCAACTTCGAAAAGCTGCTGCACGAGCGCGACGAAAAGGCCCTCGATCTATTCCACAAGGTGGAAGAAGTGAAGCATTGGGCCGCCGGTTTTATGAAGCCCAAGGCCGTCTGGCAGTTCTTCGAGGCGGAGCGCGACGGCAACTCCATCCATCTTTTCGCGCCTGACGCCGCCGCCCCGCTGCATACGTTCCATTTCAACCGGCAGGCCAAATCGGACGGCCTCTGCCTCAGCGATTACGTCCTCGACCGGGCGACGGCGGCGCGACCACATCGCCCTGTTCGTCGTAACGGCGGGCGGCGGGATCCGCGAGCGCGCCGAAGAAGCCAAGGACGCCGGCGAGTATTTCAAATCCATCGCGCTGCTGGCATTATCGACCGAAACGGCCGAAGCCACCGCCGAATGGCTGCATCGCCGCATTCGCGAAGATTGGGGCTTCCCCGACTCGCCCGGCATGACCATGCAGGAGCGCTTCACCTCGCGCTACCGCGGCAAGCGCTACAGCTTCGGCTATGGCGCCTGCGCCAACATGGACGACCAGCAGGGCATCTGGAGCCTCATTCATCCCGAAGACATCGGCGTCAATCTGACCGAAGGCATGATGATGGAGCCGGAAGCCAGCGTCAGCGCGCTGGTGTTCCACCATCCCGACTGCGCTTACTTCACCGCCGCCGAAGTCGAGGAGCTCGCCGCCGTTCCGTGTAACGCTTTTTGCCGAACAATACCGGGTTATGTAATGCTGGGGCGCGGAGCGTATTGTCAAGGGGCTTGACGAGTCTGGAACTGCGCGATTTTCCACCCTCGGGCAATTCAGCGAATGAAGTTCTCGCATTGCGGGACTGTGGTAGGCTTTTGGAGTCTGTTCGATGAGGCCCATCTTGATCGCAAGCAACCGGGGACCGATGGATTTCCACTGGGTTGTTTTCAAAATTGTCACTGCCGTTTTGTTTGGCTTGCTTCCCGGCTCAGGCGAGCGTCTTGTCCTATTCGGATCTGTCCGCATGGCAGGCGGACAACGTCCAGCACGCTTCAGAACTTTAGCGGCCTGCCGGCGGACGGCATCTACAATCCGTATAGCTCTCCCGCCGACGGTACGATCCAGACGAATTATACTGGCTCGGAGATGTACAGCAATACCTACATCAGCACGAGCGGCTCCGGCGTTGCCGCAGTTTACGCCGGAGACTCCCGAGTTTAGGTAGCGGGCAATATCTCGCGGCAGGCGCCCTCAATTCCAGCTCGTCGGGCGCTTACGGCGGCTACACGGAATACGTTTATTACTGGAATGGGTGCTGCTATTGTACTTACGGTGGCGTTGTCTATTCACTACCGGTTATAGTCACACCGGCAGACATACCGCTTCCACTACGCTTACGCCTCCGAGCGGAACAACGGCATTCGGCTTCGATGTCGGTCAAGCATACAATTACAGCTTGCTGAATGCAAGAGCAATCAGGGTGACGGTCACGACGGCCGATAATGAAACCGATGCCCTGACAGAAAGTAATACCTATGGAAATCTGAACTTCTTCGGCTTCAGCGCGAGCGAGCCGATTACATCGGTTGTCGTTGCCGAGGCAGTCAATCCCGGAATTACCACTTACGTACCGGCGTCCACCGGCAATTTTTATAGTTATTACTGCAATTCAGACACCGGCTGCACCCAATATGACGATTATTTTGTTTATAACAGCACGGAGGAGACATCAGATGTCAGCGAGCTCGCACTCGATAATCTTGAGGTACGCCTCGCCAGTTCTAGAATCTAGTGCTGCGATTTCTAGGAGCTATGCGCTGATGCCGGGCTGTCCGCGAGCGGGTCCGTCACTCGTAGCGCAGCGCTTGCATGGCGTCCACGCGGCTGGCCCGCATGGCCGGGATGTAGCCGGCGGCGCAGGCCACGGCGGTCAACCCTAATGCCGCGATGGCGAGCGTGAACGGATCGTGGGCGGTGAGGCCGTAAAGCTGGGTCTGCACGAAGCGCGTCAACCCCGCGGCCGCCGCCAGCCCAACAACTACGCCGATGGCGACCAGCATCAGGACCTCGCGCATGACCATCCAAATCACGTCTTTCTGAAAAGCCCCGAGCGCCATGCGGATGCCGATCTCCCGGGTGCGGCGCGCCACCGTGAACGCCATCACGCCGTATAGCCCGATCACGGCGAGCAGCGTCGCCAAGATCCCGAACACCGTCGACAGGCTCGCGATCAAGCGTTCGATCAACAGCGAATCCGCAATCTGCAGGTCCATCGTCCGCATGGCATAGAGCGGCAGCCCGGAGTCGAGGTCCGCCACTTTGCGGCGCACGGCGTGGAAGAATTGATCGGGGTCCATGGTCGTTCGCGCATACACCGTCATGCCTCCGGCCCTGTTGGCCGCAAGGTAGGGAACGCACATCTGGATGGGGATTTCGTCGCGCAGGTTGGTATATTTTATGTCTTTATAGACGCCCACGATCTCCATGTCCATTTTGGTGCCGGGATCGATGCCGAAGCCCACATGGCGTCCGATGGCATTCCCGGCGGTTTTGAAAAACCGCTTCGCAAATTTCTCGTTCACGAGGACGACTCGCGGCGCGATATCGTCTTTTTTCTCGCCGTGCTGTACCGTGCCCGTGTCCTGCAGCGTGAAATCGCGGCCCGCCAGGATGGGAACGCCGAGGGTCGCCAAATATCCCGGACTGATCGAGTTCATAAACGGATCCGGAGTATCCGTCGGCTTCGTGCCCGTGTAACCTTCGACCGTGACCCAGTTGTCCCACTCGTTGTCCTCGAGAATCCGCATCGACGCGAGGCCCACCGATCTTACGCCCGGAATGGCGCCGACCTCATCCGTGAGCCGGCGATAAAACGCCAGCGCCCGCGGCGTGTTGTAGCCGTTGAGCGTTGGGTCGATGTCGAATCCGACCAGGTTCTCGGGCACAAATCCCGGCCCCATATCACGCAAATTGCGGAGGCTGCGGATGAACAGCCCCGCGCCCACCAGCAGCAGCAGCGATAAAGTAACCTGCGCGGCGACCAAGCCTTTGCGTAAACGCACCTGCGCACCGCCCGCGCCCACGATGCCGCCCACCTGATCTTTCAGCGTCGGCGCCACATCCGTCTTGGTGCTTTGCAACGCCGGCGCGAGGCCGAAAATCACTCCGGTCAGCGCCGAAACAGCGATCGTGAACAGCAGAATCCGCATGTCCGGAAGCGCCGCGACCTGCAGCGAGGCCGCATCGGGCGGGAGCCAGGCGAGCAGCAGCCGATCGCTCGCGAGCGCGATCACGAGGCCCAGAATTCCGCCGATGGCGGACAGAATTAAGCTCTCGATCAGCAGTTGTTTCACGATCCGGCCGCGTCCGGCGCCCAATGCCAGACGGATCGCAATCTCTTTCTGACGCGAAGCCGCCTTGGCCACGAGAAGGCTCGCGACGTTGGCGCACGCGATCAAGAGGACGCCGCCGGTGATCGCCATCAGCACCCATAGCGGCGTTGAAAGCTGTTTGCGCAGGTACGGCCGGCCCTGACCGCCGGGCAGCGTCACGATCACGTTCTTCAGGAATCGTTCTTTCACCTGCGGCGTGGCGTTGCGGAAGGCCGCCTCCTTCACCTCCATTTCGAGCATGCCGTGGAAGAAGGGTTGCAGCGAGGCTTGCGCGCGCTCCGCCGTCACGCCCGGCTTTAAGCGCCCGAAGGCGTTTACCCAGCGCTGCCGCCGGTTCTCCAGCGGCTTAAAGTCGGGGATCACGGCCGGCTGCATCATCAACGGCACGAAGACCTGCGTCTTCTCTCCCAATTCGATGCCGTCGAATCCCGGCTGCGCCACGCCCACGATGGTGTAATTGTGCGCGTTCAGCGCGATGTTTTTCCCGAGCACCGAGCGATCGCCCGCAAAGCGCGTTTGCCAATATGCGTAACTCAGCATGGCGACGGGATGCCCTCCCGGCACGCGGTCGTCGTCCGGGGTGAACGTCCTTCCGATGGCAGTGCCGACGCCGAGCACCGGAAAGTACGTGCCCGACACCAGCTCGCCCTGCACGCGCTCGGTGTGCCCGTCCATGCTCATGCTCATGTGATCCAGGAAGCGGCAGAACATGCCGCTAAAGACGGAATTGTGCTGCGTGAAATCGCGATACATGGGATACGAGATGGCGTTCGCGCCCCAGTTGCTGCCGTAGTGAAAACCGCGCATGGTGAGCAGCACCAGCCGCTGCGGCTCCTTGACCGGCAACAAGCGCAGGAGGACCTGGTCGAGAAGCGTGAAGATGGCGGTATTGGCGCCGATGCCGAGCGCGAGCGAGAGGACCGCTACGGCCGTGAAGACCGGCGACTTCCGCAGCGTCCGCAGCGCAAACCGTATATCGTTTGAAACCGTGCCCATGGAGAGTCCGCCTCTGAAAATTGTTTAGACTGCGCGGAGGGGAAACGGTTGGTCCCTTGCGCCGCCGTCTTGGTTAACTACCGCGGACGCAGTGAAAGGTTACGCTCGCAAATCGCGAAAAACTGAAGCGGTCAGTTTGCCGTCCGGTTCGACGATCGCCTCCGGCGGCCCACAAATGTGCCGGAATGGGGCAGAATCCACGCGTTTATTCGAGACGGTCCTCGGCATATGTCAGGATCGGGCTTTTCCGTCAAGGTGCAGCGCGTCTCTGCATGTGGCCAGAACCGAACGTCACAACGTTGTCTCGGGCGACAAGCCGACCCGGACATCCCCGTCCTCAAACTTTGCGGAAAGCCGAGGCGTGCGGCGCGCGAATTGATCACATCGTGTCGAAGTGGCCGGCAATCCGGACGTGCGGAAACGCCCGATGGATCAAGAATACCGGCAATGATTCCCCACCTTTCCGGATGCGGCTGTTTCGCTGTTATGCCACAGCGTTCCGCTTAACGATGCGATTCCACGATAGCAGCGCCGCTTGGGTAACTTGGTTCGTCATCTCCTCCCCTCCATCTCCGAGTCAAACGCTAGGAATCAGTCTGCGCCCTCGGAAACTGGCTTATCGGCAATGCGGACCTTAAGCTCGCCAAAGACGGTCGTTGAATGTAGGGGCTGACGGCCCGGAACTCGAGCGTTCCGTCCGATGTCCATCAGAGAAAGGAGCCAGCCGGGCAAAGCGGAAAGCTGCTGGCGTCGCTATTTACCTGGCGGCTGATACAATACCAGGCTATGGCTCACCTGGCCGTGGCGCGTTGGGGGCAACTCCTGGTTGTCGCGCTGGCCGCCTGCGCGAGCGCGCAGCAGAGCCAGCAGATTACGTTTGACTTCAACTTCAGCGGGACCATCCCGCTCAGCGGCGGGGGACAGGGCGCATCGACGCTCCTCTTCGCTCAAGGACAGGGCACGATGGGACAGCTGGGGGCCGCGTCGGTGAACATTACCGAGGATCACGGTTCCAGCGACATCGGCGCGGTCACTCTTGACTTCTACAACATCGGGTCGGGAGGCGCCGCGCAAAACAGCACGCTTCCGCAGCTACCCGCCAATACGGCGAGTGCGACCCGCACGGTTCAAAACGTCTCGGGCGTTGGCTCGGTGGAAACCATCACCGGGACTGCGGATATCACCAGCGGAAGTTCGCTATTTAAGCTCGCTAGCGGTACGGCGCCATTCACGTTCAAGATCACGGCGGGGGCGTTATCGCAGCCCATCACTTTTACTTTGACGGGCTCGGCAACGGTCACGATCGCGCTTGGCGTGACGCCTCCGGCCGTGGTGCTGGCCCGGACGAACCCGAATTCGCCGATTGTCTTCGACGTCACCCTTGTTGGAGGAGCGCAGGCCAGCCAATATTTGGCTACCTCCGATACGCAGTCGGGTGGAAATTGGCTGAGCGTCAGCCCGAGCAGCGGAACAATCCCGGCTTTGAATAGTCAAACCTTCAGCGGAACCGCAAACCCGTCCGGGTTGAGCCCTGGCGTTTACCAGGGCGGCATCAACATCAATATTGGATCAGGGGGCAATCCACAGGAGCGATCGGGCGGCCCTTTTGCGTCCTCCGGCGGCCCTTCTTACCGCGTGCCGGTTACGCTGCTTCTGTCATCGTCGGGCGAACTGGTGTTATCGCAGACGGGCTTGAATTTCGTGGCTGTAGCCGGCGTGACCGGAAGCGCGGCTCAGCCCCTATCCGTAACCGCCACAGGAACGGCGCCGCTCGCGTTCGCGGCCTCAGCGTCCACGCTTTCCGGTGGAAACTGGCTGTCGGTTTCGCTTGCATCCGGAGTGACGAGCGCCTCGACGCCGGCCGCCGTGAACATCACAGCCAATCCGGCCTCGCTTGCGCCCGGCAACTACTTCGGACGCGTGGATTTCACCTCGACAACGGCGAGCAATTCGCCGCAATCGGTGGAGGTGGTTCTCAGCGTCGCGGCTACATCGGCCGCGCTCGCGCCGGTCATTTCGCCGGCTGCGCTTGTATTCGTCGCCGCGGCAGGGTCCAACCCACAACCGCAGACCGTCCTGGTATCGAATCCCGCGACGCAGGCCATGACGATTACGGCCGAAGCGGAGCCGTCCAATACCTGGCTTGCTCTGAGTACGACGCAGGCGACCGTAAGCCAGACGCAGCCGCTCGCCGAGGCGGTATCGGTGAACACGGCTGGGCTGGCGCCCGGGGTGTATCAAAGTTCGTTGGAAATCGAGGCGGCGGGAAGCGGGGCGGCCTATCCGGCGGCCATCGTTCTGGTGGTCACTCCGCAGGGGTCCTGCACGCCCACGGCGCTGTGGCCAGCGATCGCCAGCGTTACGGATAATTTTCAGGCGGCGGCCGGCATCCCTGTGCCGCTGCAAGCGCTCATTTTCGACAATTGCGGCAACCCGCTAGACGCAGGATTGGTGAGCGCGAGTTTTGGCTCCGGGGAGGCCGCGATCGACCTGACGCCGGTGGGAAACGGGGTTTGGTCGGGAACATGGACGCCGCAGAATGCGCTGGGCGGCAGGAGTTCGGTTGTGCTCAGCGCTCAAGCGCTCACGCCTGGCGTCAACGGAGCTGTGGCGATCGGCGGCGTGGTGCAGCCGAACAGCGCCGCGCCGATTGTGAATGCAGCCGCTCCGGCGGTCAGCGCAGCGAGTTTTGAGGCCAACCAGCCGATTGCGCCGGGAGCGTTCATCTCGATTTTCGGGACCAATCTGGCGCCGGGCTCGAATGCGGCGGCCGAACTGCCGCTGCCACAAACGCTCGGCGGTACGCAGGTTCTTCTCGGCGGCAAGGCGCTACCGCTGCAATATAGCGGAAGCGGTCAGATCAACGCGATTGTGCCTTACGACGCGCCGATGAATGACTTGCAGCAGATCATTGTGCGGCAGGGCAACTCGTATTCCGCGCCGGAAAACGTGGTTCTTACCGCGGCCCAACCAGCGGTATTCACGCAGGACCAAAGCGGCTCGGGCGCGGGAGCCATCATGGTCGTTAAGCCGGATGGGACACAATTCCTCAATACGTCTACGACGGCTGGGAGCGCGGGCGATTCGCTGGTGATCTATTGCGCCGGACTCGGCGCGGTGGATCCGGCGGTAACAGCCGGCGCGGCGGCGCCATTGTCGCCGCTGTCCAGGACCGTAAATCCAGTTACCGTGAACATCGGCGGACAAGACATTCAGCCCTTCTTTGCTGGATTGGCTCCGGGATACGCGGGCCTGTATCAAGTGAATGTGCAGTTGCCGGTGGGGATAACGAGCGGGACGGCGGTTCCGCTGACGCTCTCTGTGCAGGGGGCGACCAGTCCGCCGGTCACAGTGGCCGTTCAGTAGAGTTAAAGCGCCGCGCAACGGCTTCGAACCATCCGCGGCCTGCTGGTGAACTGCCGAGTAGCACGCAGACCAGGCATGGGCGTCGATGCGGACCAGTTCGGCGATGCCACGGAACGGCTCAAGGATCCGTAGTCATAGCACTTCCTCTTTTGTGCGGCTGATGGTCGAAACGCTCGGCGCGAGATGTTGCCCAGCGGCCAAACAGCCGCAGCTGTGCGCCGCTGCCGCGCGCGAGAGGGGATGATCTCGCCTGCCGGCGACCGCGCCGGTTGGCGGACCGCGCGACGGCTGGCATCGCTGCATCACACCGGCGGCCGCGATCCGTGTTCGCGTGGCAATCCGTCTCTGCGCTCGTTCGATACCGCCAGAACGGTCCCGAAGCGCCGATCGCCTTTTCGGGACGCGCGAGCGGCAGTGAACCTGTCGTGAGCTTATATGGATTGCGATGCTCCGAGCGTTGCCGGCGTGGCCAGCGGCTTTTGTTTGTCTTCTCTCATACGCTCAGCCGGCATCGGGACCAACGCGCGCGCCCGATTACAGTCGCGACATCCAGCCTCTGCTTCAGCAACGCTGTTATCTCTGTCATGGACCGCAACAGCAGATGAGCAATTTGCGGCTCGACCGCCAGGAATCGGCGAGGCGCGTCATCCAGCCCGGAGCGCCAATGCCGGCCAGTCGCATCATGCCGCATGGTCAGCCTACGACGAGCGGCGGCGGGCGTTACTGACGGAACATCGCATCCCGGAGAACGAGGCCGATTGGGAAGACAAACTGCGCTACGCCGCATTGCATCCGGGCGAGCACGACGACTGGAGCTTTGCCTATGGCGAGTTCACGCGACAGCGTGGACAACGCGCGCAAAGTGCTGTTCAAGCCTCGGGCCGAACGCAGCGAGTTGCAGCAGGAGCAGATGACGGACTTATTCCTCGGCTCCTGCGGGCAACCTGTATCCCGAAACAGCACTGCGCCGCGCTGAAGCTGGCGGGGGCGCGGAGGAAGTTGAATGAGCTGAACGCCACGATGCCGTCCTACAGCTATGCCCCGGTACATCGCTCGAAAACGATACGCCGCCGAAGACCTAATCCACGTCAAGGGCGATTGGCGGGAGCGCGGCGAGGAAGTCCGGCGCGGAAAAAGTGCCGATGCCGCCCGTGCGGCCGGAGCGGCTCACCCGGCTGAAATCGCGCTGCTGCGGGCGTGGAAATCGTGACCGGCGGCGTGGCCAAATCGCGGCGGCAGGCGAGCTTCGGCCGCGCATGGTCTATACTCCGAGATTCGGCGCGCAGGGCGACCGCCGACGCACCCGAGCTGCTCGATTGCGCAACGAGGCCTGGCGCGCGGCTGGAGCATGAAGCAATTCGCATATTGACTCGTTTCATCCTGGAGCGCGATTGGAGGCGGAGGGCATCGCGCCTTCGCCGATAACACGCTGCTGGGGGCAATCGCGCTTGGGCTGGAGCTGATCCGCGACGAACGCTTTCCGCGGCCGGCTTGCTGGACCCGCGCATTGGCGGGCCGAGCGTAAAACCCGCGCAGCCCAAGGGCGTTGCGGAGCTGTCCTACGCAAATGATGTGGGAGGACCGGCGCCGGTAGCGATCCGGCCCGCTCGATTCCACCCACTTCACGGAGTGCGTGTTCGTGCGCTCGCGGCGCGTGCAGGACAGGCTGGCGTTTCGACGCGTCGAAATTCATGAGTTGCGGATAGGGCGTGGTGCGCCGGAAATGGGTTGGTCCCTTGCGCCGCCGTCTTCGATAACTACCGCGGGCAAGTGGAAAGGTTACGCTCGTAAATCGCGAAGATGGGTGGTGGGCGGTTTGAGGCGTTTGTTGGACGATCGCGCAGGTGGCCGGCAAGTGGCGCGGCGGACGCAGTCGCGTGCGTGCTTGGGGCATAAGCAGCGATACCGTTTGTCGCAGAAAGGAGTTTTCTGCGACCCACTTCGTCAACGCATGCTGGACGAATTCCAGCGTCGTAATGTTCCATTCCAGAGGTCGTCTTCCTGACGAACAACAGCTGCTCGGACGCGCAAAACAAAAAGGCAACCAAGGGAAGGTCGATGACTCTCTGCGCGGCCGCCGCTCTAATTCCCCGCAGGCGCAAACGATGGCGGAGTCTGTCCCGCGGCTTTATCGGGAAGCGCACTTAACGTAAACTCCAACCGTTTCGCCGTTGAAAACTTGTCCCAAGGAATCCAGTTACTGACGACCTTTCCATCCAGGACAGTATTTTGAATATAGATCTCGTCCGGCGCGCCTTTTGCGCCGATATGTAGTTCATGCGCGCCGAGCGTCAGCGTAACATCCGGGAAGATAGGGCTGTTCAGTGTGAAACCGCCGACGGCTGGGATTTCAGGGTAGATCCCAAGCTGCGCGAATACCGCCCACGCAGACGTCGCTCCCAAATCGTCATTGCCTGGAATGCCGCCGTGCGTATCCGAAAATAGATCCATCAGAGTTTTCCGGACCACCTCTTGCGTCCGCCATGGACGGCCAGTCCAGTTGTAGATCCAAGGACAGCCAAAGCTGGGCTCATTCGAAATACGAAAGTAAGGTCCACCTTTGTAGCGGCCATATTGACTGAAGTATTTGTCGAGACGCGCATTCGCCTCGTCCGGGCCGCCGATTGCCGCAATCACGCCACCCAGATCATAGGGGACCATCCAGGTATACTGCGCCGAGTTGCCTTCAACGAATCCCACTCCGCTGCCGGGATCGAACTCCGGCAAGAACTTGCCATCCGCGGCCCGCGCACGGATGTACCGCGTGTCCGGGTCGAAGATCTTGCGCCAATTCCCGGAGCGCATGAGAAACGTCCGCGCGGCCGCCGTATCGCCCAACGCCTTGGCGAACCGCGAAATGGCGAAGTCGGCGCTGGTATATTCGAGCGTAATGGAGGCCGCTCCGATATGGTTTCCTATGTCCTGCTGGACGAATCCCCGCCGCAAATACTCGTCCAGATGCGGTCTCTCCGTAGACCACCGGACACGCGCCTCGGGATCGTTCGCGCCGCGCAGCATCTCCTTCAACGCAAGCGTAGTATCGAAGCCTCGCCCGCCAAAAGCGTAAATGTTCGCCAGGATCAGATCCGAAGGATCGCCGACCATACTGCCGGCTTCGTTGTTTGCCACGGACCATCTTGGTAATCCCCCACCCTGCTCCGCATCCTCGATCAGAGATTGCGCCATATCGCCGGCAACGTTCGGCAGCAGCATGGCGATCAATTGCACCTGGCAACGGTAAATGTCCCAACCCGAAAAATCAGCGTACTGCGTGCGGCCTTTCGTATTGTGTACGTGTTCGTCGAACCCGAGATACTCTCCGTTTACATCGCTGAATGTAGAAGGATGCAGCAGCGCATGATATAAGGCCGTGTAGAAGACTCTGCGCTGCGCCTCCGCACCGCCTTTCACTTCTATTTTTTCCAACACCTTGTTCCATGCGGCGCGCGCATCCTCGCGCTCTTTGTCGAGATCCCAATCGGGAATCTCCCGCTTCAGGTTTAGCTCGGCGTTCGCAACGCCGACATAGGAGAGACCTACCTTCACATGGACTGTCCTCGCCTCGACGGGGAAACTGATATAGGCTCCTATGCGCGGCCCATGTTGAGATCCATTTCCGGCGGTAAATTGGAGATCGTCGAAGGTTCCCGCCTTCACCGGCGTTTCATCCACCCGCAGGATAAAGTAGAGACGGTATTCATTTCGCTTATTGCAAAACCCGCCGCTCGCCACCCATCCCGTAATCGTCCGGTCCTGGACGTGGACCTCGGCGCCGGTCACATGCGTTAGATTCCGGCTTAGATCCAACAAGACGGTGTGCGCGCCGCCACTGGCGGGGAAGCGAAGCTCCGCGATTCCGGAATGCACCGCCGCGGCGAGTTGCACCTCAATCCCGGAGCCGAGCTTCACTCCGTAATAACCTGGCTCCGCGACCTGATCGTTGGGGTTGTATTCCGCCTCGTACGCTTCCGGCTGCGCTGCCGGCGACTGCGCCGGGGCGCCCAACATCGGCAGTATGGGAACGTCGCCGAACGCCGGACAGCCAGGTCCGCTCAGGTGGGTGAGGCTAAATCCCCTCGTCGACGCATTCTCAAATCGATAGTAGCGGCCCTTCACCTGATCCGGGCCCCAATTCAGCATCCCGAAGGGTCTTGTTGCGCCGGGATAAGTATTGCCAGGTTCGCCTAAAGGGCTCGGCGATGTACCGATAAACGGGTTCACCTGCGATGCCGGATCGTGCGCGGTCCGCGCCAGACAAACTGAACAGCTCATCCAGATCGCAATAAAACCAATCTTCATGTGAAAGCTCCCCGTTGTTGGGCTCAACGCGCTAACTTGCCGGCCCAAGTTCGGGTCGCCCAAGGCACCATTATCGTACTCCAAGTGTGCAGCGCCCTAAACCGAATGACGCCTCGGGCCGCCGGCGCCGCTCCAGGCTTTTGGCAATCCCGAGTGGTTTGTCGAAAGCGAATCATCCTGTAAGTGGTGCATGCCACGGGCTCTTGGGGCGGGAAAGGAAGTTTAGCGGTGAAACGTTCAAGCGCACGGCGCGGGGCTGACAAGGAGAGAGGCGGGAGTGCGGTACCGCGAAAAAATTCAAAGCATTTCATTTCGTTTCATCTCGTCTTTTCGCTCGCGAGAACGCTATGCGCGGGAACCTGAGTGGTCGGGGGAACCGCTCTCTTGCTCACTGTGTTAACGCTGAGTCCAGCAGCCCGGGTCAAAACACCGCTCCCTCAGGTCGCGGCTCCCTAACGTGCTGAATCCACTGAGCCGCGCGCGTCAGCAAGCGGTCGATATCGACTTCCGTCGCCATCCCTCTTTCCGTAGCGCGGCGAGAGGAGGGCGCCGCCGTGCGCAAGCCATCTCAAATCATTGAAGGCCTTCTTCGGGCGAAGCTCAGCCGCGGGCGCCTGGAAAAGCGATCGCTACCAGCCGCCAGGCCGGCCCGGACCTCCGGCGTGCGCGGGCGCAAGGTGAACGATGTGGCCATCGGCCGACGCGGTCATCGCTTGCGCGCCCGGCAGGCGCATTCCGAGACGAACCCGCACGGGCAGCCAGGCGACAGTCAGTGTAAACTTTTGCCGCCGGAAATAACGGCATCCGGCCTACTGGAACGCCACCGTTTTCGTGATCTGCTGCGAGAAAGCAGTTGAAAAAAGATCCAGTCCGGAAGGCAGAGTCGACAGCCCGGCGTTGCCGGTAGACAACCCCAGCCCGCCGACCGAGACGCCGCTGACGGTGGCGCTGACGGGAAGAGCCTGAAGGATGGAGACCGGCACGGTTATGGAGCCGTCGCTCACTCTGGCCCGGCAGATGAAGCTCACTTGAGCGGTCGCGTTCACGCCGCTTGAGCCGCTGATCTCGACATCCAGACTGGGATCGCCGCCGGTCCAGTTTACGGTCAGCGGCGAGGATCGCGAGATGGTGTTGTTCGACGTGAAGTTGGTCCACGTCAGCGGCGGCGGCACCGTGAGATTGAACTTGAATGGTCCCACGTCCGTGCCGCCCGCCCCGTTATCCAGCGAATAAGTTCCGGGGTCCAGATAAAGCGGTTGCGCCGTCTGTCCAGGCAATGGAGTTCCGCCGCCCAAGTTGCCATAAAACGCGCCCATGGAGATCCGCGCGACCTGCTTGGCGCCATTCGGTCCGCTCACGTCGATTACCGGACCGCCATCGAGTTGGGTCTCGCTGACCGTCGCCGGGGCAACCGACGGCAGGATGGCGCACGAGCCATAGTTCAGATCCAGGCCGCCTTGCCCATAGGCGCTGCTGGCGAGCTTGGAAAATCCGCCGCTTAGGGCATCCGCCGTCACGGGCGCGGGAGAAAGCGGGGACAAAAGCGTCAAACGCGACAGAACCATGCTGCCTATGCGAACAGTGCCGCCCGAGGCGAGCGCCTGCAGGAAGGACGCAGGCAGCCCCGGGCTGGAGCAGGTTGTGCCGCTTCCCACGGCAATCGTCGTGTAGTTGCTGACCACCGTGTTGGACCCGTTGGCGGCGCTCACTGAAACTCCCACGGGAACATTGCAGCCGCTCACCCCGGAGGGAATCGTAAACGCAACCTGATCGTCGCCCGAAAAGCCCGACCGGCCGGCATAGGTCACAGCCGCCGGCAGACCGCCGACCAACACCGTCACGTCAATCCCTGGAATATTGCCGCTCGGCGGCGTATTTGCGTCGCTGCCCGAAATCGCCCCCAGGCCGGTGCCCCACAGCACCACCGTCTGGCCGGGCTGGAATGCGAAGGTGAGCGAATTGAATCTGTAATTACCGTCCTGGACGACCGCCTGTCCCCCGCCCTGTTGATTGATGGTGAAGATGCCGAAGCTGCTCGCCGCCACCTTGATCGGCGCGGCCGCGCTCGCCGCGCCATTGTAAGAGACCGTGATGGTCCCCGTGCCGACGGGAGTGGTGGATGGCAGAATCGCCGCCAACTGTCCCGCCGAGGTATAGATCATGAAGCATTGCGCCGTGGAGCCGTTCACCGTGACGGAGACCTGCGTTCCGCTCAATGTAGTCGGAAGAGGCAGGGTTGAGGCATAGGCAAGCGATGCCGGGCCCATGTTGGAACCGAACACGTTGAAAATCGATCCCTGCGCGATCGCGCCGTTAGGAAGCGCGGGATCGGCATAGCTTGCGGCGTTTTTCACGCCATTGGCCGCAATGGCGGGATTGGCCGCGAATACACTCGGAGCGCTCAGAAGAACCACTGTGAGAAAGCCGGCGATTTCGGCATAGTTCCCTCAAGTATACGCTTCGGACGGTCTGCGCGCGATCTATTCTCCGGAGAGGATACGCGGGAGGCCCTGGCTACCGTACAGGTAATGGACTGAGAACGGGTCAAAGCGCAATATTCCGTCCCCGGGCTGTTTGCTGAAGGCCATTCTGGGGCTTCGGAGACAGCCATGGCGAAAGAAGGCAATTGTCACAGCCCACGGATCGATCGCACTGAGCGCGCCATCTCGTCTGCCGCCGCCGAAGGCCGATCGATACCAAAAGCGAACCGCCAGGAGCGGGGAGAACCCGGTATCCACAAGAGCCTCAGATGATCACGTGGAGGCGTCTCCTCATTTCCGAGGGACGGCAGACGAGTTCGGGAATCAACTCCCCGTACTTACAAAGCAAGCGGCGAGCGCTGTCGGTATAGAGCGCAAGAGCCTTGATAAGGAACCGGCCTGGTTAATTGCGGTGGCTCATGCCTGCGTTAAGATCACCCCAGAAATGGCCTGCCATGTTACGGCTGAAGCCGAGGTTGTACTGTGTATCGGCAGGGCTACGATCCGCGGCACGCCGGTACCACCTTGCGTTTGGCGTCGTCGCGGTTGTTTGGTGCTTCCCCTCGTCAATCGGCGCACCAACATCCCCCACCTCCTCAGAGGAACAGAGAAAGGCTGCGATTGCTGCACATCAGACCGACTTCGATTATCCGCCCGGTGATTGGGAATTCACGGCCGAAAACAAACAGTATGGAAAACTGTTCGGACGGTGGAGCGCCGTGCGTCTAGAGACCGGGCAGATTCTTGACGAATACCGCGTGCTGGGCGGCGATGGCGCAACCGTCTAAGTTACCAGCACTGTCCGGCCGTATAATTCGGCAGCTGACCGACGGGAATTGATCGGCATGGATCGCGGAGGCGGCCTGCTGTATTTTGGCACCGGCCCAACGCGTGGGCGACGAGATGCACTTGGAACAGAAGTTCGGCGTCGCTGGCGGCAATCCCGTGACGATGCGCATCCGCTACTACAAAATCCGACCTGATCGGTTCTCTTGGAGCGCTGCCAAATCGACATGACGGAAAAACGTGGGCAGCGGATTTTCAGCGCATCGAAGCGTCCCGCATCGGTCCGGCGCGATCGCTGGGCGCGCTTGCCCCAGCGCCGAAGACACCGAAATGAACCCGATGTCTGAAGGCGACGCGACACGATGGCTAGGACCCTTCCGCTGTTAGCACGCAGTCAATACGCTGGTCTGCTGCATGTCCGCGCCTTCAACCGGAGGTCAGAACCGAGAGGAGCCAGGACGCAGTACTCTTGACCGCCGACCAGGCCTTCTGGCGGCGGCTGTCAGCAAGGTCCCGTAGGCGCCGAGACGGCAAGCTACTGAATCGCGAGTGTCGCGCCCGTTGCCGGGCTGGTCAGGCCGCCGAGACTGAGTTGAATCGAGACCGAGTCTCCCGTGGGCGCATCCGGCGGAATGATAATATTCACCTGGTTTACGCCCACAAACTGAGGCGTCAGGCCCGAGAAAATCACATCGGCCGCCGGAACCGCTGTCCCGTTCAGCAGCACTGTGGGCTGCGCTTTGGTGTACACGGTCGCTCCGGAGGGCGGGATCCCGCCCAGTGGGATGCTCGAGTTCACCGCGCCGAGGCCGGTCGCATACAACTGGATTGCCTGTCCCCGTGCCGCCGGGTGCGTGGTTAAGCCCGGGATGGCTCCCGGCGCCAAGGCCAAGGTCCCATCGAGATTAATGGCAATCGCTTGGCCGAGATAGGCTAGAACGGCTGGAGACGCCCCGATGGTAGCGACACTGGCCGGCGGGCTGTTCGCCCCGTTATTGTTCACGATGATGGTGGCCGGGCCATTCGTCGCCAAATCCCAGGGAGCCTGCATGTTGATCTGTATGCTGGAAACGAAATAAAGCGGCACTTGTTCTCCGTTGATCTCGACCGAGACGTGATTCAGGGTCAACGGGAGCGGGATTTGTGAGGCGGCACTGCTCTGCCCGGCTAGATTGGAGCCGAAAATGGAAACGATGGAGCCGGGCGAAATGGGTTGGTTCGGGACGAAGCTGCCGCCATTCACCACGCCGCTAATGAGCGGTTCACCGGAAGCCACAATCAGCAGATCGTTGATTGGTTGCTGGGCGCAGTTGCCGGGAACGCATGTCGGCGGACCCACGGGAGTCGCGCGTTGCGGAAAGGTGGCGCCGCCGTCCATGGATACATAAAAGCTTCGGTCCGAATAAACATTGTCGTCCACGTAGATCGTCGACGGATCGGTGGGATCTGCCCAGACTTCTCCACTTTGAGCAGTGAACAATCCATTTACCAGCGCAGTCCAGGTACCGCCGCTATCGGTGGACCGCATCAACGTGGGACCCAGCCCCGCCACATTGCCGGTTGCGTAAACCGTGCTGGAGACTGCGCCGAAACTGACCGAGCTGACGTAGTTGATGGGAATGCTCAGTCCGGTAAATGTAGCGCCGCCGTCGGTGCTCTTGAACAAACCGCACAGACCGCCATTGGTGAGAGGACACGTGGCGGGAAAGGAGCTGTGGTCCGTTCCGAAATACCAGATCAGTGGGTTCCGCGGATCTACCTTGATATTCAGAGTCGTAGTCTGCGGCACAACGCCTCCTGAGGTCTGGGTGATGCCTGGCCCTCCGATCTTGGTCCAACTACCGCCGAAATCGGTGCTCTTCAAAAACTCGTTATTGCTGGTCAGACTGTAGATAGTTCCGGAAACCAAGGGATCCGCCACGATCCTCACGGCCGGAGAAAAGGCCGCCGTATTAGTAATCTTCAATTGCGTCCAGGTTACACCGACATCCGTGCTCTTGTACAACAGCGAGGCTGAGGAACCGGCGGTGGAAGCAGTAATGTAGATGACCTGCCCCGCAAAATCGACCTCAAGGCCATTCATGCCCATCGAAGTGGGAGAAATGCCGACAAACGGCGTAGCGGTCCACGTCTGGCCTCCGTCTTGGGTTGAAAAAAAAGCCCACGCCTTCGCCAGGCCGATGAGGTAGATCGTCGAGGGATTTTGCGGATTCTTCCTGACAGCTAACACGTTTAGCTGGCCCGACAGCAGCGGACTGGCGAGAGGCACATTGACCTGCGTCCAACTCGCGCCTGCGTCCGTGCTCTTGTAGAGTCCGGAACCGGCGCCAACGTATATGGGAGCTGCCCCGTGAACCTGGACAGCCAGAGTGGACAGCATCGCTGCCCAAATGATCATAAAATTCCTCAGTCGGCGTGACATAGTAATCCCCCTCCCAGTAGCCACCCGCTGATCCCCCTGGATGTTCTGACCTGGATTTCCGTTTTGCTCTCTGGAGCGCGGTAGGTATACGCCGGAATTTCCGTTTTGGTTTCCGTACCGAGCCAGTATACGCCCAACCGCCTCCGCTTGCATCGGATCCTTGAATTTGTTCCATCCCGAGCGACTCCGCTGACCAGGGAAAGGCCCAGTTCTGCCCCTTCCGGGGTCGCAGACAGCATCGTGTCCCGCACGGCGCACGAATGCTCAAAATCTCGCTGAGCATGAAATGCTTGTAACCGCCCCTTTTCCGCCATGGGTGGTATTGACGAACTCCCATGGGCTGGTGATCCGTACATCCACATCGGGATGGGGAAACTGGAAGCCGGCTGGCAGCGCGAACTGGGACAAGGCACTTGTCTACTAATCATGCGCTCGTATAGGCATGTTGCCGCTCGGCGGAGTGTTTGCGTCGCTGCCCGAAATCGCCCCCAGGCCGGTACCCCACAGCACCACCGTCTGGCCGGGCTGGAATGCGTAGGTGAGCGAATTGAATCTGTAGTTACCGTCCTGGACGACCGCCTGTCCCCCGCCCTGTTGATTGATGGTGAAGATGCCGAAGCTGCTCGCCGCCACCTTGATCGGCGCGGCCGCGCTCGCCGCGCCATTGTAAGAGACGGTGATGGTCCCCGTGCCGACGGGCGTGGTGGATGGCAGAATCGCCGCCAACTGTCCCGCCGAGGTATAGATCATGAAGCATTGCGCCGCAGAGCCGTTCACCGTGACGGAGACCTGCGTTCCGCTCAAGGTAGTCGGAAGAGGCAAAGTTGAGGCATAGGCAAGCGATGCCCGACCCATGTTGGAACCGAACACGTCAAAGATCGACCCCTGCGCGATCGCGCCGTTAGGAAGCGCGGGATCGGCATAGCTTGCGGCGTTTTTCACCCCGTTGGCCGCAATGGCGGGATTGGCTGCGAATACACTCGGAACGCTCAGAAGAATCACTGTGAGGAAGCCGGCGATGTTCGGCATAGTCCCTCCAAGTATACGCTTAGGACGGTCTGCGCCCGCTCTTTTCTCCGGACGCAGATACGCGGGAGGCCCCCGCCTGCAGCGCTAGTGTGGCGTCCCGAGTTAAATCCTGACAACCGCTCCTTCACACTCGCGGCTCAGTACCGAGCCGTGCGCGTCAGCAAGCGTCAAGCGTTAACCGGGACGGGAGACTAGAGTCCAGTGCTTGCCTGATGGAGCAGGCGTTTTCGCCTGCTCCAGCCGCTTGCGGCCCGAATTTTGCAAGTCCCTCCGTTTTCCGACCGCATCGCGGGCGGAGCGCGATCGAGCGCGTGTTGGTCTCAAGGCACGAACGCAGATGCCGTTCATAGGCGTTCTGGTCCGATACCTCAGAATTCCCGTTACGATCCGCATCAACCCGCGCGCGAATCTCATAGTCCCTCCGCCTGCAATTCGACAACACAAACGGGGCTTCGCCCAGTTTCGATTCCGTCGCACCCCGCGGCACGCCGCTCCACACCCTTATGGAATCGAGCGGCACGACCGCGGTCGGGACCAGAAACACGCCGCATACGAACGCGTCCAGCCGCGCGTTAAACATCTGCGCCCGCGCCGCCGCGCGCCCCGCCGCGCCGATGGCCGCGGAATCGACGGCGACCCGCAACCTCGCCGCCTCCGGCGAGAAACCCCAGCCGCGGCATTCCGAAAAATCTTTTCCCATGGCGCAGTGAACGTCACCGCCACCAACCACGCCAGTGGAACACACGTGATCCACATATATTTCGCGCCGTGCATCTTGACGAGGATCGTCGTCGCCACGCACAGCGCAATGCTCGCCAGCAACTGGTTCGCGATGCCAAACAACGGCCACAAAGAATTGATGCCGCCCAGCGGATCGCGCACGCCCTCGTACAGGAAATGTCCCCGCGCCAGCACATGGCCGCGCTCGCGCCCACTACCCCGGCATCCAAGAAGACCGCGCCAGCGCCGCGCCGGTGCGGCCGGAAATGGTCTCGTAAGGAGACGGCGTGGGGAATACAATAGGAGTGTCCTCCCCCCGCTCGCGACCGCTGGTAACCGATGACCGAAACACCCTTCGTCCACCTGCATTGCCATACGGATTATTCGCTCCTCGACGGGGCTTGCGATATCGACCGGCTGATGGATCTTGCCATCGAGCAGAACATGCCCGCCGTGGCCATGACGGATCATGGCAACCTGTTCGGGGCGGTCGAGTTTTACAACTGCGCCAAGGAGAAAGGCGTGCACCCCGTGATCGGCTGCGAGGTCTATGTGTCGCGGCAGGGGCACAAGACGCGCAGCGACAGCGACCGCTACAACCACCTGGTGCTGCTGTGCGAAAACCAGGAGGGGTACCGCAACCTCATCAAGCTGGTCTCAACCGGCTACCTCGACGGCTTTTATTACAAGCCGCGCATCGATAAAGACCTGCTTGCGAAGCACTCGGGCGGTCTGATCGCCCTGTCGGCGTGCCTGCGCGGCGACATCAACGAGAGCCTGATGGCGCAGCGTTACGACGATGCCCGCCGCCTCGCCTACGAATACTCCGACCTGTTCGGGCGTGGCAATTTCTTTCTCGAAATCCAGGACCACGGCCTGGATCAGGACAAGATCGTCATCCCGCATCTGAGCCGCCTGTCGAAGGAATCGGGAATTCCCTTGGTGGCCACCAACGACGCGCATTATTTGCGTCAGGAACACGCCCGCGCGCACGAAATTCTGCTCTGCATCCAGACCGGCAAAACCATGTCGGACGACAAACGGATGCGTTTCAGCCGGCCCGAGTTCTACCTCAAATCGCGCGCCGCGATGAGCGTCTTGTTCGGCGAATTCGAGCAAGCGCTCGACCTTCCCTGGGAGATCGCGCAGCGCTGCCACGTGAAGCTGGAAAAAGTCGCGGAGCCGTTTCCGAAATTCGACGTTCCGGCGGAGCACACCACCGATACCTATTTCGAATATGTGGCGCGACAGGGCTTCGAGAAGCGCCGTACGCGCCTCGAAGCGCTGCGCCGGTCCGGCGCCCTGAAACACGATCTCCCGGAATACGCGGAGCGCCTGGACCGGGAGATCAAGATGATCCAGCAGATGCAGTTCTCGGGCTATTTCCTGATCGTGTGGGACTTCATCCGGTTCGCGAAGTCGAGCGGCATCCCGGTGGGGCCGGGGCGCGGCTCGGCCGCGGGCAGCCTGGTCAGCTTCGCGATGGAGATCACGGACATCGATCCTCTCGAATACGGCCTGCTGTTCGAGCGCTTTCTCAATTCCGAGCGCATCAGCATGCCCGATATCGACATCGATTTCCACACGCGGCGGCGCGGGGAAGTGATCCAATACGTCACCGAAAAATACGGCCGCGAGCAGGTGGCGCAGATCATCACCTTCGGCACGCTGGGGGCGCGGCAGGCCATCAAGGACGTGGGCCGCGTTCTCGACATGACGTTCGCCGACGTGGACAAGATCACGAAACTGGTTCCGGGGGTCCTCAATATCAAGCTGAAGGACGCGATCGCGGCGGAGCCCGGTTTCGAGGAAGCGGCCCGCAAAGATGCCCGCGTGAGAGAAGTACTGCAGGTGGCGCAAACGCTGGAAGGGTTGTCGCGCAACTGCGGCATGCACGCGGCCGGCGTGGTCATCTCACCCGTTCCGTTGAAAGATCTCGTCCCGCTCTATAAGACGAACAAAGACGAAATTGTCACGCAGTACGACATGGTGGGCCTGGAGAAGCTGGCGCTTCTCAAGATGGATTTTCTGGGTTTGACGACGCTCGACATTATGCAGGACGCGCTGGAGCTGATCGCCCGGAAGACCGGCGAGAAGCTATCGATAGACGACTTCCCGCTGGACGACGCGGCAACGTACGAGATTTTTTCAAAAGCGTTTACCAGCGGCGTTTTCCAGTTTGAATCGCGCGGCATGCGCGACATCCTGCGCAAGTACCAGCCCACGCGCATTGAAGATCTGTGCGCATTGAACGCGCTGTATCGTCCGGGACCGATCCAGGGCGGCATGGTGGACGACTTCATCGACCGCAAGCACGGCCGCAAGCGCGTCACCTACGAATTTCCCGAGTTGAAGGAGATTCTGGAAGAGACCTACGGCGTGATCGTTTACCAGGAGCAGGTGATGCAGATCTCGAATCGCCTGGCGGGCTATTCCCTGGGCGACGCGGACATTCTGCGGCGCGCGATGGGAAAGAAAAAGGCCGAGGAAATGGCCAGCCAGCGCGAGCGCTTTATCCGGGGCGCGTTAGAAAAGGGGCATCAGCAGAAGAAGATTGAAAAGATTTTCGACCTGATGGAGCAATTCGCGGGTTACGGTTTTAATAAGTCGCACTCCGCCGCGTACGCTTATCTGGCTTACGTGACGGCGTATCTGAAGGCGCATTACCCGCTGGAATTCATGTCCGCGCTGCTGACGTCGGAAACGGGCAACACCGGGAAGGTGGTGAAGTACATCAACGAATGCCGCGAGATGGGCATTGCGGTTCTTCCGCCGGACGTAAACTCCAGCTTCCGCGACTTCACGCCGGCGTATGGGCCGGCGGGCGGCGCGTCCGCGAGCGCGCAGCAGGGCATCCGCTTCGGTCTTTCGGCGGTCCGCAACCTGGGAGACAACGCCGCCGACAGCATCATCAATGCCCGCCGCGATGGGCCTTTCCAGTCGCTCTACGATTTTTGCGAGCGCGTGGATTTGAACGCGCTGAACAAGCGGCACATCGAGAGCCTCGTGAAGGCGGGGGCGTTGGATCTTCTGGGCGGCAACCGCGCGCAGCTTTGCGCGACGATCGACAACGCGATCGAAGGCGGACAGCGCGCGGCGAAGGATCGCGAAAGCGGCCAGAGCGGGCTGTTCGGCGATCTGTTCGCAGGACCGGCGCGGGTCGAGCGTCCGCTTCCGAAACTGCCCGACTGGACCTCGGAGCAGAAGCTTTCAGGAGAAAAGGAGATGCTCGGCATCTACGTCAGCGGGCATCCGCTCGACGAATTCAACGATAAAGTTTGCGAGCTCTCGACGCACGATACCGAGAGCCTGGAGGGTCTTGAAAAGGGCGTGGAAGTCGCGCTGTGCGGCATTCTCACGGGCATCCAGCGCCGCCGCAATAAAGAGGGCAAGCTGTGGGCCTCGATGCAGCTCGAAGATCGCAAGGGCGCGGTGGAAGCGATGGTTTTCACGACGCAATACGACCGCCTGCTGTTGACGTTGGTCGAAGATAAAGCCGTCCTGGTGCGCGGGTTGGTCCTTCCCGAAGACAACGGACCGCCGAAGCTCTCGATTCAGGACATCGTGCCGCTCGAGAACGCGCGCATCGACCTTCCGAGTCTGATCTCGATCCGCGTTTCACTGGGCGTCAACGGGGCGAACGGCAACGGCGAAAAAGCTTCCGCGTTGCAGCAGCTCTTCACTCGTAAGCGGGGCGAGACGGAAGTGCGGTTGCGGATTGAAAAGCCGCGCGATTTTTCGGTGATTCTGGATGTCCCGGCGAAGGTCCGGGCCGACAAGGAATTCAAGGCTGAAGTAGAGCGCATTTGCGGGCCGGAGTCGCTCGAAATTTTGGCATCCTGAATTTTGGCCCCATGAATTAATGTTCGAGGCGATAGCGCAGGACGTTCGCTACGCGTTTCGCGCGCTGCGCGGCAGCCCCGGATTTGCCGCAGTGGCGATCCTGTCGCTCGCCTTGGGCATCGGCGCCAACACCGCGGTCTTCAGTCTCATCGACGCCGTGATGCTGCGATCACTGCCGGTGAGCCATCCCGAGCAACTGGCGCAGGTGACGATGGGCTCGCAGATGGGCTTCAGCAATCCGCTCTGGGAGCAGATTCGCGATCGGCAGGATGTTTTCTCCGGCATTTTCGCTTATGGCCGCTGGGGCTTCAATCTGGCGGCGGGAGGCGAGGCGCGGACCGTGCACGGGCACTATGTTTCGGGGCAGTTTTTCGAAACGCTGGGCGTGCGCGCGGCGTTGGGCCGCTTGCTGACGGCGGCAGACGACAAGCGCGGCTGTCCCGCCACGGCGGTTTTGAGCTACGGATTCTGGCAAAGGGAATACGGCGGGCGGCGCGACGTCATCGGCAAGAACATTTCCATCGACAATCGTCCTTTTCCGATCGTGGGGGTTTCCGAACGCGGATTCACGGGCGTCGAAGTGGGCGCTTCGGCGGATATTTTCGCGCCCCTCTGCGCGGAAAAGATCGTTCATGGCGAAAT
This sequence comes from Bryobacterales bacterium, assembly GCA_963795935.1. Taxonomy (GTDB): domain Bacteria; phylum Acidobacteriota; class Terriglobia; order Bryobacterales; family Bryobacteraceae; genus JAICMB01. The sequence goes on from CAWCJO010000004.1 coordinate 540,126, forward strand.
CAGTCTGCTCGACTCCAACTTCATTCCGGGTTGGCTAAAGATCGTGGGGCGACCGAATCCAGGCGTCACGGCGAGCCAGGCGGCGGCGCGTCTGAAAACGCTTGCGCCGGAAATTTATGAGGCGACGCGGGGTCGGCGGCAGGCCCACGGGAGGGATGTGTATGTCAAGCGCACGCTGGACATCGCGCCGGCCGGCCATGGACTTTCGTACCTGCGCGGGCAGTACCGCGAGGCGCTGCTGGTTCTGATGACAATCGCGGGGCTGGTGCTGCTGATCGCGTGCGCCAATGTGGCGAATCTGCTGCTGGCGCGCGGCGCTTCGCGGCAGTGCGAGATCGCGATCCGCATGGCGCTGGGGTGCGGACGCCCCCGTCTGATTCGTCAATTGCTTACCGAAAGCCTGCTGCTGGCGGGCGCGGGCGCGATCTTGGGCGTTCTGCTCGCGGAATGGGGGGCGCGATTGCTGGCGGGATTCCTCGATGTGTATCTCGATTTGACGCTGGACGGGCGCGTGCTTGCGTTCACGGCGGGCATGGCCGTCCTCACTGGTCTGCTGTTCGGGATTGCGCCGGCCTGGCGCGGCGCGCGCGTTCAACCACAGGCGGCGATGAAGGCCCGAGGGGTCGCGGGTTCTTCGGGAGCGGGCTCGAAATTCGGCTTCGGCAAAATGACGGTGATGGCGCAGGCCGCGCTGTCGCTGCCGCTGGTGGTGGGAGCGGGGCTGCTGCTGTCCACGTTTTGGAAACTCACTTCGGTGAATGCGGGATTTGAGCGCGATCATGTGTTGCTGGCGACGGTCGATCTTCGCAACGGCAACTATGCGCCGGAGCGCCGCCTGGCTGTGTTGCGGCAGATACTTGAGAACTTGCGCGCGCTCGCGGGCGTGCGCTCCGCCGGCGCCTCCGTGATTCCACCGCTGTGCGGCTGCAAGGGAACAGTCGAGTTGGCGATCGAGGGCGCCGCGGCGAGGGCGCCCGACGACGCCACGGTGCTGTTCAATCGAGTGAGCGCACGCTATTTTGAAACGCTCGGCGCGCCCATTGCGGCGGGCCGCGATTTCAACTCCCATGACACGCCCGCTTCGCCGCGGGTGGCGATTATCAATCAGAGCCTGGCCCGCAAATATTTCGGCGCGGCGAATCCGATCGGCAGGCATTATCGCTATCGCGAAGGAAACGAATTGAGCGGCGAGGTCGAGATCGTGGGCGTCGTCGAGGATTCAAAATACGGCTCGCTGCGGGAAGAAATTTCGCCCACGGTTTACGCCGCCTGGAACCAGGGGGGAAATCCGCAATTGATTAGCGACTTTCAACTGCGCTCGGCCGGGGGAGATCCCGCTGCGCTGATTCCCGGCGCGAAATCCGCCATCGCGTCCGTCAACGGCGGCATATCGATGGAATTCGCGACGCTCGCCGCGAAGGTGAACGATTCGCTGAAGCGCGAGCGGCTGCTGGCGGCGCTGGCGGGACTGTTCGGCGCGCTCGCCCTGCTGCTGGCGGCGATGGGATTGTACGGCGTCACGTCGTATAACGTTGCGCGGCGGCGCAATGAGATCGGCATCCGCATGGCGTTGGGGGCGGAGCAGGCGCGCGTGCTGAGAATGGTTTTGGGGGAAGTGGCGCTGGTGATCGGCGGCGGTCTTGTTGCCGGGGTGGCGGCGGCATTGGCCACCACGCGGTTCGTGGCGGGCTTCCTGTACGGCGTGACGCCGAACGACCCGTTGACGTTCTCCGCGGCGGCGGCGGTATTGGCGGGAACGGCTCTCGTGGCCGGGTACTGGCCGGCGTGGCGGGCGTCGCGATTGGATCCCATGAGCGCTCTACGGGAGGAATGAACCTTGCTTCGAGAAGGCGGCGCCCTCAAACTATACTAGTCATCAGACAAAGCGATGCCAAGGAAGAAGAACGCTGTGAAAGAGCCGATAAGAAGCCGTGTGAAGCGGCCTGATCCCGGCAACACCGCGGCGCTTTTCCCTGAGATGGTGGAAAATCCCTGGTCCACCGGACGCGAACTGAAGATCGGGGCGCAGGCGATGAGTGGATTGACCGCGCTGGAACTGTGCGCCGGGGCCGGCGGAGAGGCGTTAGGCTATGAACAAGCCGGAATTGAACACGCTGGATTGGTGGAGATGGACAAGCACGCTTGCGCCACCCTCCGTTTGAACCGCCCTCATTGGAACGTAATCGAGCAAGACCTTAACGCTTTCGAGGGGTCTTCATTCAAAGGCGTAGATATCATTTGCGGCGGTCTGCCGTGTCCACCATTTTCGATTGCGGGAAAGCAATTGGGAACGAAAGACGAGCGGAATCTGTTCCCGGCGATGATCCGGTTGGTGGATCAAGTCCGGCCACGAGCCGTTATGATTGAAAACGTCCGGGGCATCCTGGACGCAGTGTTTGAAGATTATCGTCAATACCTCCGTGTGGAGTTGCAGAAGCTCGGCTACCAGCCCGGCTGGAAGCTCATGAACGCTTCCGATTTTGGGGTTCCGCAATTGCGGCCGCGAGTGGTGTTCGCCGCCGTGCGAAGAGAGTATGCGGACCGCTTCTCCTGGCCGGAAAAATCGAGCATCCGGCCCACGACAGTGGGCGAAGCGCTGTACGGCCTTATGGCTGCGAACGGTTGGAAAGGGGCTAAGAGGTGGAGTACGGCAGCCAATGAGATCGCGCCCACGATCGTGGGCGGCTCCCACAAACACGGCGGTCCCGACCTTGGACCAACACGAGCAAGACGCGCTTGGGCCACGCTAGGCGTGGATGGCCTTGGGCTTGCCAACGAAGCACCCGGCCCGGATTTCAATGGGATCATGCCGCGCCTGACCGTGGGCATGGTGGCGCGGCTGCAGGGCTTTCCCGCCGAGTGGCAATTCAGCGGGGGCAAAACGGCCGCATACCGGCAGGTGGGCAATGCATTTCCTCCACCCTTCGCGAAAGCAATAGCGGAAAATCTGAGAGCCTGCCTTACCGCTTCCCGGCTTACACAAGTGGGATAAACGGGCCGTGGTGGACACCATCTCTCCGGATCGGCGCAGCGAGAACATGCGCCGGATCAGGAGCGCCGGGATGAAGCCGGAAATCCTGGTGCGCCGCTTGGTGCATGGAATGGGCTATCGCTACCGGCTGCACTCTCCGAAGCTCCCCGGCAAACCCGACCTTGTCTTCCCAAGGCTCGGAAAGATTATCGAAGTGCGCGGTTGTTTTTGGCACCAGCACGAAGGCTGCATCGATTCTCACATTCCGAAGTCGCGGAGAAGCTACTGGCGCCCGAAGCTGAAACGGAATCGGGAGCGGGATGAAGAGAACCTTCAAAAGCTCAAAAGGCTGCGGTGGCGCGTCATGATTGTTTGGGAGTGTGAAGTTGAGGATCTGAAATCCGTGGCTGCGAAGCTTCGCAAGTTCTTGGGCCGTTAGTCCAGTTCGCCTTTGTTCATGCGCTCTCGTTCGCGCTCGAACCGCCGGATCGTTCCGGTGGGGTCTTCCGGCCAGGGCTTATGGCTTCTGAGAATGTAGTCGACCATGGTCTTTCCGGACGGCCCCTTGTAGCGGCTGGTGTCGATCTCCCATCCGATGACGGGATACCGAAGCTCCCGCAGCCTCTTGTGCCAATCGTCCTGGTCCGCGACGACTTCGAGCAGAGAGGAAGGGGTGGGATTGTTTACGCCAATGGCCTTCAGCAATTCTCCAATGCGGACGTGAACGCTCTCATGCGCCGTGACCTTCTTCATTAATTCCGGATCCACATTCAGGGAGGAGAAGAAGGCTTTTTTTCCGGCGTTGCACTCGTCGCAGATTGCCCACAAATTATCGCGCTCGTTGGAGCCGCCCCAAGCGCGCGGCTTCTTGTGGTCCACCACGAGCTTGATGGCGTCCTCCGCAATGGTCTTCCCGCACATTTGACAGCGGCCATGAGCCGCATGACGGACTTCGGCTTTGACCCGTATGTTGATGTCCCCTTCATCGGTGATGCCGGTGCGTTCCCCAGCATATTTGTATAGCGTCACCTTGCGCTTTTTGCCGTTAACGATCTGTGTGGCCGATTCGGTATGAATGAGGAACCATTTCTTCAGATCTCTTTTCCGGCGATCCAAATGGGTTTGCTCTTCGGGCCGTAATCCTTCCTTCTCGAGCTCTTCCCGGATCCGGCCTCCTGTAATGCCTTCGGGGAAGCGTTTCATCAGGTTTACGATGCGCTGGTGGATCGCTCCCGGTTTGCTCTTTGCCATGAGGCGATTGTCGCGTACCGTACAAAACACAGCAGGTTTAGCATCGGAATAATGGACCTGGTCGAAATCCAACACGCAATCGAAGATCTGCCCAAAGAGCAGCAGGCAGAGCTCGCGGCCTGGCTCGCCGAGCGGTACCAGGCGGAATGGGAGATGGAACCCGATTTCTCGCCGGGGGGGGCGGCGGCGTCGCGCTGGTTGAAAAAATAAAGGAAGATGTCTGTTCAGGTAGATTCCGTCCCTTCGAGGAAGGCCGGCGACGGAAGCGCTGAGGCGCGCGCTGCCTTGAAGTTTCACTCCTTCGCTTCACAAGTGCGGCCGTTTGGAGACAAGCAAGTAACACGAATTCTTTCGGGGCGATCCGTTCCATCCTTCGCTGCCCTTGAAGCGGTCGGAGAGGTTTAGACCGTGCGGATCGGCCATTCCGAGCGGGGGATGGGCGCGGCGCGGAGGACGAAGTGAGCGCGGCATTTCTGCCGCCTTCGGCGGCGCGGATGGAATTCGGCCGGCTCCGGAAGCTGGCGATCGAGGCATTTCGCGCCGTGCGATTCGTGCCGCGTACGCGCGAGCGCCACAGGATTTTGCTTGCTGCATGAGCGGGACCGGTGGCTATTCCGCGTTCGCCACTGTGCCCACTTCGCGCGTCTGCATTGACATCCAATGTCCTTCCAGCGCTTTCTGCCGACGGGCGCGCGCATTTCCGTTATCCTGAAGAAGACACTCCACGTTTCGGCCAGCGCTCCAGGCCGGGCGAAAACTCCCATGCCGGACGATCCAGAACAGAAACCGGGGGACACCCCCGAGCCGCCCGCTACGAACCCGTCCTGGGAACGGGTGCAGCTGGCGCGGCATCCCAAGCGTCCGCACTCGCTGGACTATATCCAGCGTATCTTCACGGACTTCCGCGAACTGCACGGCGACCGGGCGTTTGCCGACGATGCCGCCATCGTGGCGGGCATGGCCTTTCTGGACGGCAAGCCGCTGATGATCATAGGCCAGCAAAAAGGCCGCGACACCAAGCAGAAGCTGCACCGCAACTTCGGGATGCCGAAGCCGGAGGGCTATCGCAAAGCCATGCGACTAATGCGCCTGGCCGACAAGTTCGGACGGCCAATCGTGACCTTCGTGGACACGCCCGGCGCTTATCCCGGCATCGACGCCGAAGAGCGCGGGCAGGCCGAAGCGATTGCCGTCAATCTGCGGGAAATGTCTCGCCTGCGCGTGCCGGTTATTGCCATCGTGATCGGGGAAGGCGGCAGCGGCGGGGCGCTCGGGCTGGGCATCGCGAATCGCGTGTACATGCTGGAAAATTCGTACTACAGCGTCATCACGCCGGAAAGCTGCGCCGCCATCATTTATCGCGATTCCGGCAAAGCGGCGCAGGCGGCCGAAGCGCTGCGCCTGACCGCCAACGACCTGAAGGGGCTGGAGCTGGTGGACGATGTGATCCCGGAGCCGGGCGAAGGCGCCCAGGTGGACCATGACGGCGCCGCCGAGATGCTGAAAACACGCCTGCGCGCCGCGCTGGCGGAACTGGCGGGCATGAGCGCGCAGCAGTTGATCGAAGACCGCTACCAGAAATTCCGCCGCATGGGCAATTGCTTCGCGCAGGGAGCGGCGACGGCGGGGCAGTAGAGCGGCCGCTATTTATGAGCAGGCCAGCCATAGCCGGGATTTTCTTTATTGTCGCGATCGTAGCGATCCTCGCTTACATGAGCTATAACCTGGCGCATCGCGGCGTACGCGCCCACGTGTGTATGGAATTCAACGGCCGCGTTTCGTGTAAGACGGTATCCGGCGACGATCGCCGGGACGTGCTGCAAACCGCCGCGGCAAACGCCTGCGCCGACATTGCGGGCGGCGTGACGGACACGATCGCGTGCGAGCACTCCACGCCGAAATCCGTGGAGTGGAAGTAATGAAGTAAAGGAGTGGAAGTAATAAATGAGGCGCGCCGCCGTCTTCAAGTGGCGTCCCGGCGGCGAAGTGCGCGACAATGAAAATAAAGACACAGCGGGAACAAACGAAAAGGATCCCTCGTCTAGCAATGACAGGGAGAAGTGCGCAAAGTGAAACGTAAGTGGAAGATTCTCCTAGTCGTATGTCTGGCGTTGCTGGTGACGGGCGGCATTTTCGCCAGCATCAAAATGAATCAGCGCGGCATCGTGACGGTGCAAACCGGCAGGGTCGTGCGTCAGGACCTGATCGCCATTGTCACCGCGTCGGGAGAAATCAAGCCGAAGAATTACATCAATCTGGGCGCCAACGCGCAGGGGCCTCTGACCGCCATCTTTGTGAAGGAAGGCGACCACGTGAAAAAGGGCCAGGTTGTCGCGCAGATCGAAAACACGCAACCGACCGCCGATGTGACCGCCCAGAAAGCGGCTATTAATTCCGCGCTGGCCGACTCCGCCGCCGCCGAAGCCGCCTCGAAAGCAGCCGACGACGCCATCCGACCGCGATTGCCGGCGTGGCGAAGGCGAAAGCCGAGCTGGAGCGCACCAAGCTCAATATTGCGCGCGCCGACGAGCTTTATAAGGACAAACTCCTGGCGAAACAGGATTACGATCAGAAAAAGGCCGAATACGATACCGCCGTGGCCGGCATCGAGGATGCCCAAACTCGCGTGGCGCAGGCCAAGGCTATGAAAGCGCAATCGCTGGCGCAGGAAGCTTCGGCGCAGCGCAAAGTGGCGCAGGCGCAAGCGGATCTGACGCGCATCGACGACGTGCTCCAAAAATATTCGGTGATTGCGCCGCTGGATGGAATTGTGACCAACCTTCCGGTGCGAATGGGTGAAACCGTGGTCCCGGGGATTGAAAGTTCCACCGCGAGCACCGTCATGACCATTGCCGACATGTCTCTGATCACGGCGGAAGTCAAAGTGGATGAAACGGACATCGTGAACATCGCGTTGGATCAGCCGGCCGACGTCACGATCGACGCCATTCCGAACAAGATTTTCAAGGGGCACGTGACCGAGATCGGCAATACCGCGATTCTGCGGTCTACCGGACTGGCGGCTTCGCAGAGCGCCGTATCGAGCCAGGAAGCCAAGGACTTTAAGGTGGTTATTGCGCTCGATAACCCGCCGAGCGAGATCCGTCCGGGGCTCTCCTGCACCGCCAAGATCATGACAGCGACGCGCCACAACGTGCTTGACTATCCCGATTCAGGCTCTGACGGTGCGGCAGAAGGGCGAGCTTGCGCCGCCCAAGACCGGAGTCCAGGCGGCGTCGCAGGTTGACGCGGCGACCGAAAAAGCCAACAAGCAGGAGATCCAGGGCGTGTTCGTGCTTGCGAGCGGCAAGGCCGAATTTCGCAAAGTGGACACCGGCATCACGGGGGCGACCGACATCGAGGTGCTGAGCGGTCTGAAGGACGGCGATGAAATCATCACCGGCAGTTACAAGGTCATCCGCACGCTTCGCAACGCGGCCAGGGTCAAGATCGACAATAAGGCTCCCATGAAGCCCGAAGCCGCCTGAGCGAACGATGGCGACGGCATCGGCAACTCACGAACTCGTCGATCGCGGCGAACAGCTACGGCGCGACGGCATCGTCATCCGCACCTACGATCTGTGGAAGACGTACGTGATGGGCGACCAGGAGATCCATGCCGTCTCGGGTGTGGATATCGAGATCCGGCGCGGCGAATACGTCGCCATCATGGGTCCATCTGGTTCCGGAAAATCCACGCTGATGAACCTTATCGGGTGCCTGGACACGGCCAGCAAGGGGCTTTATTATCTGAACGGCAAGCTGGTCAGCGACATGAGCGACGACGAGCTGGCGCGCATCCGCAACAAGGAGATTGGGTTCATCTTCCAGACGTTTAACTTGCTGGCGCGCGCCACGGCTCTGCATAATGTTGAATTGCCGTTGATCTATGCCGGAGTGCCGTCGGAGGCGCGGTCCGAACGGGCCCGCGGAGCGCTGCGCGCGGTCGATCTGGAACAGCGCATGTTTCATAAGCCCAACGAACTCTCCGGCGGGCAGCGCCAGAGGGTGGCTATCGCGCGCGCGCTGGTGAACAACCCCTCCATTCTGCTGGCGGACGAGCCCACGGGCGCGCTCGATACCGCCACCGGCACGGAAATCATGGCGCTGTTCGAGCGGCTCTACCAGCAGGGCAATACGATAGTTCTGGTCACGCACGAGCACGACATCGCGCTGCATGCGCACCGCGTGATCCACATCCGCGACGGAAAAGTCGAAAGAGACGAGAAGATCAAGTAAACCGCTGTTTCTTGCGCGGAGATGGCGTGCTAGAACAGATCGCCGATTTGCTTGGCCACATCGCGCGCTTCGAGGTGGATCAGACCGGCATTCGATCCCATGGGACCCATCACCGCCAGCACCGCTTTTGTTCCGGCAGAGTAGATGAACAGCGTGCCGTCGTCACTGCGAATACTCACCTCAGCGAGCGATCCCGTGGCGAGGCTCTCGCTGATGCGCCGTCCCAGGCTGGATGCTGCGGCCGCCATGGCGGCGACCCGGTTGGGATCGGTTCCGTTAGATAATGAATGCGCCACCGGGAGGCCTTCGTTGGAGGCCAACAGCACGCCGCGCAATTCCGGAATAGAATTGCGGAGCGTCTCGATATGCGTCTTTAATGCTTCCTGCTTTGCCATAGTCCTTACCTCGCTTCCGCGCTGCCTTGTCGCTAATATGATCGTCTGAGGGGCGCGCAACTTTAGGGCCCCCGGTATACATTTCTAAACAGAGCAAAGACGCCACTTGGACTTCCGCGGGCGCCTCCTCTTAGTGCTTTTCGCCTACGCGGCGGGCGGCCGTGGGCCGATTTGAAAATAAATTATTCTAAGGCCCTTCACAATTCGTACTAGAGAGCCGATTACAGAACTATGCGCTGCCTGTATTGCGGCAAGCACTTGCCCTTCCTCCGGAAGCTCACTGGCGGGGGAGAGTTCTGTTCGGACGCGCACAGAGACAAATACCACGAGGAATACAATCGGCTGGCCGTGAGCCGGCTGGTGGACGCGCGGGCCAAGCCGGAAGAATCCAAACCGGCCGTCGGGGAGATCGGAGGCGGGGCCGAAGCTTCCGGCGGCGAGGCTCGGCCTTCGCGGGCCGCGCCACGACCCGTTCAGCCCACCGCGAAACGGGAAGCGCCAGCGGACGCGCGGAGCCGGCAACAGCCCGCCGCGAAAGCCGTCCAAACTGCCGCCAAGGCACCCACAAACGTGCGGCCCGCGAAGGAAACGCCCGTCACCGAAACCGTGGCTGCCGCGGTGGACGCTCCGGCAGAACAGGATTTTGCAGGTGCGCCCGGGGGGGTGGAGGCGGCCCCCAGCTCCTATGTAGACAAGTTCGCGCCGAGCGACCTGCGACCGCTGCGTTTTGAAATGCCGGGCGAGTTCGCCGTCGAGCTTTCCCCCGTAATGCCGGTGGCCCGCGCTTTGGCTTATTGGCCGAGCAATTCCGCGGCCGGGAGGGCAATCGGGGGATTCGCGCGGACGCAAGTGCGTGGATACATTATTCTCCGTCCCGGAGCCCGGGCCGCAGCCTTCTCCCCAGCGCAAACCGGCGATGTGGTCGATGCGGCGGCAGCGGCCTCCGGACCCGCTATTCCGGCCTTCGGGCACGACGGTTTCCATGCCAGGCTTCCAACCGCATCCGCCGTTGTGGCCGGCGTCCGGCCGGCTCCTTGCGCCATGACTGTGAAGCCTCTCGAGGCGGGCGTCCGGGCCCACGAAATCGCCTCCGGGAAGCCTCAGTATTCTTCCTCCGCGCTTTGCGCCAGCGCGCCGAAGCTGAGCCGCGCGGGGCCGCTCCCCATGGAAATGGGATCGGCAGCGGCGTCCGGCGCCGGCGTTCCCGAAATGGCCGCGGCGCTCGAATTCGCCTGGCTCGCGGCGCTTCGTGCGGCTTTCGATAATGGTTTGCAGTTGCTCGACGATCCTGGCGAGACATCGGCGGAGCTGACCCCCCGCGTCGTGCTCGCGGCGTTATCTCATGCGCAAGGATCTCAGGCGCAAGGATCTCAGGCGCGAGCCCGCATGCCGGTGGAAACGAAACAAACTCCGGCGCCGGCGGCCCCCGAACCCCGCCCATTGCGGTCTCTCGCGGCAGCGGCGGCCGCCCCTGGCCCGGCAGCGCTCGCCGCGGGATTCGATTCCGTGCGGTGGCGCTCCAACCCGGCGCTTCTGGCATGCGATATCGCGCCATTCCGGCCGAAAATGACGGTCGGGCCGCCGCCCGGCCCGGCGCGCAAAGATCACGGCGGCGGCTCGAGAATCTCGCCGCGCTCCATGCTTCAACTCGAGGGCGAGGCGCGCGAGGAGATGCCGGAAGACCTCGAAGGCGGTTCCGTTCTTGGGAAATTGGGGGGATTATTCGGGAAACGGCGGAAGAATGGGCAATAGGATGTCGATAGTAATACGCGGAGTAGATTGTGCCTGAAGCAGATACAGAAAAAATCGCGGAATTCAGCGACTCCTGGTTGTGGATCGTGGACGGCCAGTACGTCCAGTCGCCGCTTGGCGCCGACGAGCTGGACGAAGGTGAGAACAAGCGTGGCGTGGAGTTGCCGGCCGTCGCGCGCGCCGTCCGTCTGAATGCCGCCGGAGAGACCGCCGCCGCTCTCGAAGAAATCGAATCCGCCGTGGACGAGGGCGGCGACAAGCCGGAGTTGCACTGGGCCAAGGCTCAGCTTGCATTCGAGCTCGGCCGCTTCGAAGACAGTCTGGCGGCTTACGAGCTCGTTCTGGAGGCGCGTCCCAACGACAAGGCTGCGATTTTCAACGCCGGTCTTTGTCACGAGAAGCTGGGCCGCGCCGCGGATGCCGCGGGCTGCTATCGGGAGGCGGCAAAACTCGATCCGCAACTGTGGGCGGCGCGGTTGGGACTGGGCGGCAGGCTTCTGGCGCTTGATGAGCCCGAGGCGGCGCTCCAGGAATTCGATGCCTGCCTGGCGAAACAACCCGGGCTGGAACGCGCGCTGGCGGGCCGCGCGGCGGCTCTTCACGCGCTCGGCAAGCATGACGAGGCTTTCGAGATCTACCGCAAGCTGCTTGGCTCCAGTCCGGACGATCTTACCTTGCTGGCGAACCTGGTCGCGGTCTCGTGTACGCTCAAGGACGAGCCGCGCTTGCGCGAGTTCGCCGATCGGCTGCTGCAGCTCCGGCCGGGTGATCGGACCGCGCTCGAGGGCTTGATCTCCGCCGCGTTGATGCGCGGCAATTACGATGTCGCCGCGCATTATGGCGCGCAGTACGTCAAGACGGTCCCCGATTGCTACGAAGGCTGGTTCAATTTTGGCGTCGCTCTCCAGAAGACGGGAAAAATTCAGGAAGCGGCGAACGCTTACCAGCAGGCCATCAAGATCCGCCTCAACGGCGCCGAGGCGTTGGGCAATCTCGGCATTATTCTGCACGAAAACGACGATCTTCCGCGCGCCCGGCAAGCCTACGAGCGCGTCCTGGAATTGACCCCTCAACACGCCGCAACCCTGTGGAATCTCGCGCTGCTGCACTTGGCCTCGGGAAATCGCGACGAAGCGGAAAAGTGCTTGACCAAGCTCGTAAAAGCGCAGCCCAACAAAGAAGAGGCCTGGGTGAGGCTGGGGTACCTGCGCCTGGAGCGGGGCGATTATGCCGGCGCGATTCAGAATCTCGAAAGAATCGCCTCGAAACCCGGCGCGCCCTCGGACGCGCGCGTCAACCTGGCGACCGCGTATTGGAAATCGGGGCGCCTCGAACCGGCGAAAACCGTCTTAGAGGAGGGCCTCAAGATCCGTCCCAACGCCGTGGAATTTTTGCGTCTTCTGGCCGCGATTGCGATCGGCGAAAAGAACGCGGCGGAAGCGGCCAAGCTGGAGGGCCAACTGGCCCAACTCGGCGAGCGCGCGCCGGAGCTCTCTTATAACGTCGGCGTCCTGCTGCAAGAAGCCGAAAAATACGAGGAGGCCGCCCAAGCTTTCGAGCGCGCCCTGGAAGGCAAGCCGAATTTCGGGGAAGCGCTCCTGAATCTCGGGCATGCCATGAAAGCGCTGGGGCGTGAAAGCGAAGCTGCCGAGTACTGGCAAGGCGCCGCGCAACTGATGCCGGAGTTGGCGGCCGGCTACTTCGGCGCGCCTCAGTGATGGCCGGGTGACGCCCAGGGTAACCGGGCGGGTGAGCCCGCGAGGCGCACGCGACGATCGGGGCAGAACGCGACCACTGCCCGGGTGGCGTCTGGGGTGGGTGGGAGCGCGCGCCGGGTGGCACGTGCGGTGGCAGCGGCGGGCGGCAGCGTGGGTGGCGGCGCGGGTAGTGGCGTAGGGCGGCAGCGTGGGCCGGCGCGGGTACTGGCGTGGGGTGGCATGGCAGCTGCGGGCGGCGGCGTGGAGTTGCAGCGTCGGATGGCAACGGCGTGTGACAGCGCAGAGTGACTGCGTGAGCAGGCAGCGCTGGCGCGCTGAGCCGGTGACCGCGTCGGGCGAACTCACCGGAATTGGCATAATCGAATCATGCCGTCAACGGCGTCTCTCGCCGCGCCTGAAGGTATCGGCAAGTACGAACCCGTAATCGGCCTTGAAGTTCACGTTCAGCTCGCTACCCGGTCGAAGATCTTTTGCGCCTGCCCGGCCGGCTTCGGAGCGGAGCCGAACTCCAACGTCTGTCCGGTGTGCATGGGGCTACCGGGCGCTTTGCCGGTCCTGAACCGTTATGCGGTCGAGTTGGCCGTTGCGGCCGCGCTGGGTCTCGGATGCCGCGTCAACCCGCTCTCCCGCTTTGCCCGCAAGAACTACTTTTACCCCGATCTGCCCAAGGGCTATCAGATCTCGCAATACGATCTGCCTCTGGCCGAGCGCGGCTCGATCGACATCGCCGGCCGTGGCATTGGGATCACGCGCGTTCACATGGAAGACGATGCCGGCAAAAGTATCCACGACGGCTTCAAGGATTCGGACCGCTACACCTACGTCGATCTGAACCGCTGCGGCGCCCCGTTGATCGAGATCGTAAGCGATCCCGACATTCGCTCCTCGGAGGAAGCCCACGCCTTCCTGACGGAGTTGAAGCAGATCCTGCAGTATCTCGGCGTCTCCGAGTGCGACATGGAGAAAGGCCAGCTTCGCTGCGATGCCAATGTCTCGATCCGGCCGCGGGGCTCGGAGGCGTTCGGAACCAAGGCCGAGGTCAAGAATCTGAACTCCTTCCGGTTTGTCAAAATGGCGCTCGACTTCGAGATCGCCCGCCAGGCCGCGGTGCTCGAGAGCGGCGGCAAAGTCGTCCAGGAGACGCGACTGTATAATGTCGCGAGCGGCGAAACCGTGGGGATGCGCGGGAAGGAACAGGCCCACGATTATCGCTATTTTCCGGAGCCGGATCTCGCGCCGCTGCGCATTGAAGCCGAATGGCTTCGCCGCATCGGAGCCGCGATGCCGGAACTCCCGGCCGTGAAACGCAAGCGCTTTGTCGAGCAGTATGGCTTGCGCGAGTACGACGCCGGCCTCCTGACCGCAACGCCGGCGCTGGCCGACTATTTCGAAACGGCCGCGAAGGTTTCAAACGACCCGCGTGCGGCGGCGAACTGGGTGACCGGCGACCTGCTGGGGTCGTTAAAAGGCGGCAGCATTGCCGACGCTCCCGTTGACGCCGGGCGCCTGGGCGAACTCGCGGGTCTCGTTTCGAAAGGCGAAATCTCAGGAAAGCTGGCGAAAGAAATCTTCGCCAAGATGATCGAGACGGGCGACTCCGCGCCAACGATCATGGAGCGCGAAGGGCTTCGCCAGATCAGCGACGCCGGCGCGTTGTCGAAGATCGTGGATGACGCGATCGCGGCCAACCCGAAACAGCTGGAACAATACCGCGCCGGCAAAACCACCGTGCTGGGGTTCTTTGTCGGCCAGGTCATGAAAGCGACCAAGGGTCAGGCGAACCCGGCAGCCGTCAACGAACTGCTGCGCGAAAAACTGAAGTGATGGGCCGATTCGCTTCCCGGCGGGTGGGTTGCTCGCCGGCCAGTGCGGTTAACGAACTGCTGCGCGAAAAACCGAACTAATCAGCGCTGATTCGCTTTCAGGATCTTCTTGCGCAGCCGGATCGAGTGCGGCGTCACCTCGACCCACTCGTCGTCGCGAATGAATTCGATGGCCTGCTCCAGGTTTAAAATTCGCGGCGGAACCAGGCGAATGGCTTCATCCGCCGTGGACGCGCGCATGTTGGTGAGCTTCTTCTCCTTCACGATATTGACGTTGAGGTCGGCGTCGCGGGAGTTCTCGCCGACCACCATGCCCTCGTACACCTCCGTGCCCGGCGATACGAAAATTTCCCCTCGTTCCTGAAGATTGAAAATGGCATGGCCGGTGGTCTTGCCCGCGCGGTCGGCGACAAGCGAGCCTGTCGGGCGCGTCGGGATATCGCCCTGCCACTCGATGTAGCCGTGGAAGAGCGAGTTCATGATCGCCGTCCCCTTGGTGTCGGTCAACATCTCGCTGCGCAGCCCGATCAAGCCGCGCGACGGCACGTGAAATTCCAGGCGCACGCGGCCGGAGCCGTGATTGACCATTTTCGTCATCTTGCCCTTGCGCGAGCCGAGCTTCTCGATCACCACGCCGACGAAATTCTCGGGGCAGTCGATCACGAGCAGCTCGACGGGCTCGTGCAGCTTGCCTCCGATGTCGCGCGTCAGGATTTCGGGTTTTCCGGCCATCAGCTCGTAGCCTTCGCGCCGCATCATCTCGATCAATATGGCGAGCTGCAGCTCCCCTCGGCCCATCACTTTGAAGGTGTCGGGTCCGCCGGCCTCCTCGACCCGGATCGAAACGTTCGTGAGCAGCTCTTTATCGAGGCGGTCGCGGAGATTGCGCGAGGTGACGAAATGACCTTCGCGGCCCGAAAAGGGCGACGTATTGATGGTCAGCGTCATCGCGATCGTGGGCTCGTCGATCTGGATATGCGGGAGAGGCTTCGGATTTTCGGCGTTGGTGACCGTCTCGCCGATCGTGATGCCCTCCACGCCGGCGATGGCCAGAATGTCGCCCGTGCGGCCAATGGTTTCATCCACGCGCTTGAGGCCTTCGAAGGAATAAAGCTTGGTAATTCTGGTGGTCTGAAAGGAGCCGTCGAGCTTCGCGATGGCGACCTCCTCGCCGTAATGCAGCACGCCGGAGAAGACGCGCCCGATGGCCAGGCGTCCGAGATAGTCGCTGTAATCGAGGTTGGCGACCAGAAGCTGCAGCTCGCCATCGGGATCGCCGGCGGGCGCGGGAATACTGTTCACGATAGTTTCAAACAGCGGCCTCAGATCCTGCGAGTCGTCATCGGGCGAGAGCTTCGCGATCCCGGCTCGCGCATTGGTGTAGATGACGGGAAAATCGAGCTGGTCTTCCTCGGCGTCCAGATCGATGAACAAATCGTAGATTTCGTTCAACACTTCCGGGATGCGGGCGTCGGGACGATCGATTTTGTTGATGACGACGATGGGCGGCAGCTTGGCTTCGAGCGCCTTCATCAGCACGTAGCGGGTTTGCGGCAGCGGCCCTTCGCTGGCGTCCACCAACAGCATCACGCCATCCACGATTTTGAGGGCGCGCTCGACTTCGCCGCCGAAATCGCTGTGGCCGGGCGTGTCCACGATGTTGATCTTGACGCCGTGATAACGCACGCCGGTCGTTTTCGCCAGAATGGTGATGCCGCGCTCACGCTCCAGTTCGTTGGAGTCCATGACGCGGTCCGCTACTTGCTCGTTGGCGCGGAAAATGCCGCTCTGTTTGAGCATGGCGTCCACCAGCGTGGTCTTGCCATGATCGACGTGCGCGATGATCGCGATGTTGCGCGTTCCGGCGTTCCCGGATGCGGCGTGGGAGGCGGTTTCAGGTTGTAAGGTTACCATGATGTTCGATGAGCGGCGAGCGAAATCTGCCAGTAGTCGTGATTGTCGGAAGGCCGAATGTCGGGAAATCGACTCTGTTTAACGCCATTTTGCGGCAGCGGCGGTCGATCGTCGGCAACGAGCCCGGCATTACGCGGGACCGCATTCACGGCGAAGCGGAATATTGCGGCCGGCCTTTTGAGTTGATCGACACCGGCGGGATTATCCCGAACGACGACGAATGGATTCCGAGCGAGATCCTGAGGCAGGCGCGCTTCGCCTTCGATCGCGCGGCCCAAATTATTTATCTGATCGACGGACGCTCCGAGATTACCGCGGGCGAACGGGACCTGGCGAAAATGCTGCGTCAACTCGGCAAACCCGTAACGCTGGCCGTCAACAAAGCGGATACGCCGTCGCGCGATTCCCTCGCCCATGAATTCTATTCTCTCGGGTTTTCGCAGATTTTTCCCATCTCCGCGGAGCATCGCCTGGGATTCGACGATCTGCTGGAGCATGTTACGCGAGACTTTCCGGCGGCCGGGGAAGAGAGCGCGGGGCCACGGCCGCCCGAGGCCATCAAAGTGGCCATTATCGGCCGCCCGAACGTCGGCAAATCCACGCTGTTGAACGCGCTGGTCGGCGAAGATCGCGCCATCGTGTCTCCCGTGGCGGGCACGACGCGCGACGCCGTGGACGAGGCCGTCGTTCACGATGGAACCGAGTTCGTTTTTGTCGACACCGCCGGCATCCGGCGCAAAGGCAAGACGAAAATGATGGCGGAAAAGCTTAGCGTGGTGATGGCGCGGCGGCACATCCGCATGGCCAACGTGGTCCTTCTCGTTCTCGACGCCAGCGAGGGAGTAGTCGGGCTCGACGCCACCATCGCCGGCTATGCGCACGAGGAAGGGCGCGCCGTGATCCTGTGCGTGAACAAGTGGGACATTACAACCGAAGCGAGCCAGAAAACTTTTACACAGCAGGTCCGCGACGAGTTGAAGTTCCTCGAATACGCGCCGACTGCATTCGTTTCGGCGAAGACCGGCTCCGGCGTCAAGCGCCTGTTCGGGATGATCCGCGAAGCTTTTGAATCGGCCACCAAGCGCATCGGTACCGGCGAGCTGAACCGTTTCGTGGAGATGATTCCGTTCGACCAGGACGTGAAGATTTTCTATATGACGCAGGCATCGGTGCGGCCGCCGACCTTTGTCGTGTTTACGGACAAGGGGCGCAACATGCACTTTTCGACCGAGCGGTACATCATGAACCAGCTCCGCAAGCGCTTCGGTTTTAAGGGCACCCCGATCGTGTTGAAGACCAAGCGGCGCTGACGTAGATATGCCGCCGTCCGTTGAAGAATTCGAACGGATCGAGGACGAAGGCTCGCGGCACGAGCTCGATGAGTGCGAGCTAATCACGACGCCGCTTCCGAAAGCCGGGTCACACCCGAATCGTCTCGCGCATATTGAAACGGTTGTTCAGTGCTGAAGGCGAAGTTCTGACCGGGGCGGGATTTATCCTCAAGCGCCGCCCAGACACTGTGCGGCAGGCCGATCTCGCCTATATCGCGCCTCGGCGCACTGCTGGAGGCGCCCGACGATGGGTACTTTGAGGGCGCTCCGGACCTCGCCGTTGAGATCGTCTCTCCGTCCGACACTCCGGGCGGACTGGATCGCAAAATCGAGCAGTACCTTGCCTCCGGCGGCGCCCTCGTCTGGATCGTCATGCCGGAACAGCGGCGCGTTCGCGTTTTTCGCGCAGACGGTACATCGACGGTCCGCCATATGGGCGAGACGATGGATGCGCCGGAGCTGCTGCAATGATGGCCGATGGCGGTAGACGCGATCTTCGCCTGACAACGGGTAAGATGAGCTTATGGCAACCAAAACGCTGCTGACGCTTGAAGAATTCGAACGGCTGCCCGACGATGAGATGCAGGACATGCAGCACGAGCTCGATGAGGGCGAGCTAATCACGATGCCGCCTCCGAGATCGCTCCATAATAAGGTCGGCGTTAAGATATTCAAGGCGATCGAGGCTGCCGCGGAGGCCAATGGCTGCCGAGCCACAATGGAGCCTGGATTCCTGCTGTCGCGGAATCCGCCCACTGTCCGGCAACCGGACATCGCCGTAATGAGCCGCGAACGCTGGGACGGAGCAGCGGACAACGAATATTACAGAGGAGCTCCCGAACTTGCGATTGAAATTCTCTCTCCGTCGGACGCCATGCGCAAGGTGGAGCGCAAAGTCAAGCAGTACCTTGCCGCGGGGGGCCTCCTCGTCTGGGTCGTGATGCCGGAACAGCGGCGCGTCCGCATCTTCCGCGCGGACGGTACATCCACGGTCCGTCATGCGGGCGAGACGATGGATGCGCCGGAACTGCTGCCGGGCTGGTCGATGCCGGTGGATGCGATCTTCGATTGAGAGCGAGCTTATGGCAACCAAAACGCTGCTGACCCTTGAAGAATTCAAGCGGCTACCCGACGATGACATGCAGCACGAGCTCGATGGAGGAGAGCTAATCACGATGCCGCCTCCCGGGTGGCCCCAGGGCGACATTGCCTCGAATATCTACGACGCGCTGCTGGCACAGGCGGCGGCCCACAGTTGCAACGTCCGCATGGAAATGGCCTTCCTGCTTTCGCGCGATCCTCCCGTTGTGCGGCAGCCTGACGTCGCCGTACTGCGTCGTGAGCGCTGGAAGGGAGCAGTGAAGGGTCAGTACTTCGGAGGAGCTCCCGAGCTTGCGGTAGAAATTCTTTCTCCGAGTGACGCTATAGGCGAAGTGGAGCGTAAAGTTGCGCAGTACCTTGCCGCGGGCGCCATCCTCGTCTGGGTAGTCATGCCCGAAGAGCGGCGCGTCCGCATCTTTCGCGCCGATGGTACATCGACGGTCCGTCATGCGGGCGAGACGATGGATGCGCCGGAGCTGCTGCCGGGATGGTCGATGCCGGTAGACGCGATCTTCATCTGACAACGATCTTGGCAACAGACTGGTTATCGTAATAATCCGTCACGCGCACAGCGATGGTTTGCTCGCCGGGCGTGGTCCGCGGCACGTTCAAGATATAGTCTTCTTGCAGTGAATCGGAGAGCCGGCTGACAGGTTCCGCCATCAGCCAGTCGGAGCCGTTGATCGAATACTCCGCGTGATCGACGATGCTGCGAGCGTCGCGGGCGCGCCAGCGGATGTCGATTTCAGAGCCCCGAGCGGTTGCCGTCAGGCCGCTGATCTCCGGCGGCGCATTGTCGATCAGGAACGGATCGCCGATAAGACTTGCCGAGAGGGCCTGGCCCGGCGGGTTGCTCGGTTTATCGCTGGCCGTCACGCGCAATTCGTACTCGCCATCCGGGAACGCGGTGCTGTCCCAACTGTACTCCTTGTCTTTCAGTTGGTCCTTGAGAAGCTTCCATTCAGTCTCGCCGCGACCCCGGATCTCGATCTTGTACACCAGCGTGTCGCCGTTCTCGTCGTGAGCGAGCCAGCGCGCGCCGATGTAGCCTTTGGCGTAGTTCATCGCCGCCGACGAGCCCAGCTCCAGCGGAGATACGGACGATGAAGAGCGCTTCTGGCCCAAGGGCGGCAGATTGATGCTTGTTGATGGCGTCATCGTGAGCGATTGCGCCGGGAACTTATAATTCGGCGGGGTCATCTCGATTTCCTGGACCTCGGGCGCAACGTTCTTGGTCAGGTACGCGATCTCGACAGACGAAGCCTCCGGCGGCAGGGGACCGGATCCCGTGAGAGTGAGTTCGTACTGCAGAAAGCGGGCCGACGTAGAAGCGATGCGGCCGCTCCAGTCGTCGCCGTTTTCGGTCAGAGGAACCGCCGACCACGCACTCCAGTTGTTCACCGGGCGATTCAGATTTCCCGTGCGCGTGCGGACCGCGATCCCGGAGTTCGAGCCGCGCACCGTAATGCGGCCCCAGTAGGCGAAGGAGCCGGCGTCCAGGGCCTCGCTTTCAAATTTTCCACTCCGCGCCAAGCCCGGTCCGATGCGATAGGCCTTGCCGACGTTGCCGGTGATGGCATAAATGCCGCCGTCGGGCGTGGCGGCAAAGTTGGTGACCTGCGTGGGGGCGAAGTTCAGCAATTGCGTGCTGAGGACGTCGGAATCGATGCGATAGATGCGTCCGCGATTGCCGGTTCCGACGAGGGGCCGGCCGCTGGAATCGAACGCGATGGCGTAGGCGATGTCCTGGGAGTTGCTCCAGATTTTGCGGGGCGATCCATCGGGATCGATGCGGTAGAGGTCGGAGCCGCCGGACACCGAAGTCGGCGTGAACGACACGGGAATATTGGGCGTGAGCGAGGGATGCCCGGACGGCTGCACAGCAATGACAGTGGAGCTCGATGAAGAGGCCGATGGCGGCGCGCTGGGGATGGGAATGGGCGGCGCGATCGGCGGGGTGGGCGTGGACGGGCGAGTGCCGACTCCGGCGGCATAGATGGCCCCATGGGGACCGACCGCGACGGAGGTGATCTCGCGCTTCGGAGCTTGATACAAAACAAAGCCCTGCCCCGACGGAGAGATTCGAAGGACCAGGCCGCCGGGCTCGGTGCCGACGATCAAATTGCCGCTGGGATCGATGGCGAGCGACCGCGCGTGGGTCTCTTCGGTGCGAAAGAAAACCGCGCCTTTGCCGTCCGGCGCCACGCGATGCACTTCGCCCTGGTCGCCGGTGGCGATGAAGAGATTACCGGTATTGTCGAACGCCATGGCCCAGATGTATTTCGCCTTGGGATCGTAAAACATCTGGCAGGTTCCATCGGAGCCGACGCGATACACTTTGCCGTCGGGGTCGGTGGCGGCATAGACGCGGTCCTGTTTGTCCACGGCAATGGCATGAATTTCGAGGCCATCCAGCTCCGCAAGCGTGCGCGTCTTGCCGTCGCGCGAAATCTCGAAGAGAGAGGAGCGGCCGCTGCCGGAACCCCCGCCGCCGGCGTAGAGATTGCCTTTCGAATCCGAAGCGATGGCCCACAGATAGGTCGCCGAGGAATCGAAAATTTCGCGCGCCGCGGGGGCCAGGAAGATGCGTCCGTCGCTGCGCAGAGAGAGGTTTTCAAAGCTCCCCTTTTCGAAATCGCTTTGATCGCTTTGCTGCCAGAACTTTGTCTCGACGGCGAAAAGGTCCACGGCAAGCGCCGCCAGCAGGACGCCCGAGAGAGCGAGTTTAATCGTCAAAGAGTTATTTCACCGTGATCTTCAGCGTGTAGCTGCCGTTGATGGCGAGGTCGAACGGAATGCTGCCCTGTTCGACGGCGCTTTCGGGCGAGCTCGCGAAATGGCGGCTCGCCGTGCGGCCCGTCTGCATCACGTTCATGACGGACGCGGGCAAAGCCGGAAGCGATTTGTCTTCGTAGTAGACCGTCGGCCGCGCCTCCACCAGAGAGACGTACAGCTTGTTGTTGGTGCGCTCCTGGTTGATGAGGGAGACTTCCTGCGGAATATCCATGAAGCGATCGGTGGCGGCCGCGAGGCTTTGCATGCGATTCAGCGTGTCGGCGTCGCTCAGCATGATGCGGTGCTCGCCTCGCGCCAGCCCGGCGGGAATCTTGAGGCTGAAATCGCGCTCGATACGATCGCCGCGATAGGGCCGCAGGAAAACTTTGATCGGGACGACGGAGCCGGCATCCACTTCCGCGCTCGGCACCCAGGCGTTTTCGATGGTTGCGACGCGGCGGTCGGGCAGCAGATCGATGGTGGCGTCCACGCTTTGGAGTTTGGGCGTGTGGACGGAATTCAGAAACAGGCGGTTGAATTTATCGCCCCACCAGCCGGCCAGCACCATGGGCGTGGGGACCGGCAGTTCGCCCGGCGCCAGCATCGTCGACAGCGCCAGTTTTTCGCCGCCATCGAGCTGCACGTTGCCGCTCAAGCGATACGTCGCTTCCTCGGCGAAATCGTTGAGGCCGGAGAGGGAGTTGAACATCGTCAGCATCATCAGGTAGGGCGTCCACTTCTGCTGCACGAAAACGCTGAAGTGGAAATTCTTCTCGCGGCGGACGGCGTTGGAATCGTCGAAGGAGCGGACCTTCAACGTAACCGGGACCATGTCGGCCGTGGCGCCCATGACGCCTTGAATGGCGCTGTGGCGGTCCTGGTGCAGATGCGCCGACGATTTCGGTGGCGTTGCCGAATTTATTCGGCTGGAATGCGGAAGCGAGCGTCATCAGGACCTCGCTTTTCGCCATGGGCATGTCGACGGGGCCGAGATTAAAAAACGAGTGCCCGCAGGCCAGCATGTTTTTCCCGTCGTTGTAGGTGACGGTGCACATGCCGCTGACGCTCATGTCGCCGGAGACGAGCACACCGCTGACGGCATCGCCGGGAGCGAGCGAATGTTCCCAACCCGGCGCGGGCTTGTTGTCGCGCAGGGTGCTGGAGGCGCCGCCGGCCGCGACGGCCATGCCGGTCTGCTCGAAGAACGGCGAGAATTCGCGCAGCACGCCCTCGTTAAAACCGGCGAAGCTGAGCGGCGTTTCGATCGGGATCATGGTCTGCGATGGCGGCAAACTGCCGGACCCTCCGGCGGAGACCACCTGCGAGAGCATGCCGCCCGGGAGATTCACGGCCGCGCGCTGCGCGCCGGCATTGCCGGGGACGCGAGCGTCGGTGGGACGGCTCTGATCGAAGTCGTTGACCTCCATCATCAGCTCGATCGGCGTGATGCCGCAGATGGCGTCGGGCGAAAACACGCTGAGCCGCAGCGCGACGGCGCCGACCAGCTTGCCGTCGATGTAGACGGGGCTGCCGCTCATTCCTCCCGCGACATTGGTGCGAATGGCCTTGCCGCCCATCTTGCCGATGATGATGTCCTGGCCGGGACCCCACTGATTCTTCAAAATCCCGACGATTTCGACGGGAAGCGGCTCGGGCTCCGAGCCGGACAGCACGGTCCAGGCATACCCTTTCATGCCGGGCCGGAGGTCGGACTCCTTGAAAATCTGGGGCTTTCCGATCTTGGGCCGCACCGGCGCCGGATCCGGGATCTGGGCGAAGAGGGGCGAACAGAGGACTACGGCGAACAGCGCCGCTGTTTTATACATGGGACCTTCCTTGGATCTCTGAGGAACTGCACTGTTTGGTGCTTGTCTTTATTATCCTTCACTTTGGACTGGTTCGGAGAGGCGTGGGTTCCCAAGAAGGCGCGCGACACGGAAGATAACATACGTCGTTGCGGGGAACCAGCTATTGGATTACGCGATTGAATCGCGATGCCGTGGACCGTTTGCCGGATGGGTCGAATCAGAGAATCGCGCGCCTGAATGGCGCGATTGTATCTCGTTCAGCAACTCTTCGAGCGAGGACGGCTGTGGATTTTAATCACTGGCCGGACGCGCTTCCACGTTCGATCGGATGCGTCTGCGCGGTATACCGGCAAACAGGACGAGCCCGGCGACGATCAGCGCGCCGGTCCCCGGCTCGGGCACCGCCGTGGGGCCAACGAAGCTGTAAGTGCGAACGGGTATCGCGGTTGTCGAGGTGCAATTTGTCCGGCACACGAAATCCCGGAGGAGCGGGTCCAGGACCGAACCCAAATCCATAGCCGTTGCTGTCGGCGGTCGATGTTTCATTGAATTGAAGATACGCAAAGGTACCCGAGGAATATCCAGCTGCCGCGAAGAGCACGTTGGGGTTGGGGAGGCTTGCGATGGATACGCCGTCGGCCGGGGGCATTGTGAAGCTGAGAGACAAGAGTGGGGCACAGGTGGAGAACCCCCGCACCCGGTGGTTCCAACAGCAGCGGCGTCCCACGTCGCCATGCCTGAAAATGCATCCCCTGCATGGACGACACCCAGATTTCCGCCCCAAGTTCCCGAGAACGAGGCGGACAATATCGCCGCATGGGACGTAACTGGTGTGAGCCCAGCCAGCAACAACATCGGAATTGTCAAGTAGCGCACTGAGTTGTTCCTCCAATAAACCGAGAACTACCTTCACGCGGGTAGGTCGGTTTCGTTCAGACGAGCATACACCCGTTCGCCTCTCGGCAAACAAAATGAAACGAAAATTGAAACCAATAGTACCCGTTTGATCCCATTAACAGAGAGGTCCGCAAGCCCTCGTGGCAACAGGAGGGTTGGAGGCACTCCATCGACACCATAAACCAACAGCGGGGACCGTTCTGCAAGATGTGGGTGAGGCTGCAAGATGCGTGAACCGGCGCGCCTACGCCACAATAAAAGAAGTGAGACAAGCAAGCTCCGCGTCCGGAGCAACCAGCCGTGCGCGTTCCGGCGCGCGGGCGCGGGCGCGGCTGTTCCTGATCGACGCGTACGGTTTCATTTTCCGCGCCTATCATGCCCGCGCGCGCAGCGGCGCGCCGCCCATGCGCACCTCCACGGGACTTTCCACCGAAGCGATTTACATTTTCCACAACATGCTGCGGAAGCTGCGGACCGAGTACAAGCCGGAGTACATCGCGGCCGTGTTCGAGAGCGGAAAAACATTCCGCGAGGAGACTTTCGCCGATTACAAGGCCAATCGCGCCGAAATGCCGTCGGATCTGGGCGAGCAGATCCCTTATATCCGCGCGCTTGCTGGATGCGCTGCGCATTCCGATCCTCGAATGTCCCGGCTTCGAGGCGGACGACGTGATCGGAGCGCTCGCCAGACGCGCGCTCGGAAAATCTGGACGTCGTGATCGTATCGAGCGACAAGGACATGCTGCAGCTCGTGGACGAGCGCGTCCACATGTACAACCCCGTCAAAGACGAACGTCTGGTACGATCCGCATCCAGGCCGAAGTGTTCATGGGCGTGAAGCCGGGCCAGGTGGCCGACCTGCTCGCGCTGATGGGCGACTCGATCGACAACATTCCCGGCGCTCCCGGCATCGGCGAAAAAGGCGCCCGCGATCTGATTGCGCGCTTCGGGTCGGTCGAGAATGCGCTCGATCATGCGAGCGAGGTGGAGCGCAAGATGTATCGCGAGAGTCTGCTGAACAACCGCGACCGGATCCTGTTGAGCAAGAAACTGGCGACCATCGACACCACGGTTCCGATCGAATGCGAGGTCACGGCTTTCGCGGCAGCCGAGCCCGATATCACGGCGCTGCGCGGCATTTATAAGGAGCTGGAGTTCACCAGCCTGCTGCGCGAACTGGGCCCGGCGGAAGACGCGCACACGCGCGATTACCAGACGCTCACTACGCGCGAGGAAGTCGCGGCGTACATCGACGCGATTCCGGCGGAGAAGCCCGTCGCGGTCGCGGTGCAAACGGCCGGCCGAGCAGGAACTGCCGCTGACCATGATCGGCATCGCGTGGAAGCCAGGCGAAGCGCGCGCGTTCTCGACCGAACTGATCGACGCCGCGCAGCCGCTGCTTGAAGACGAAGATCGCACAAAAGATCGCGCACGACGTGAAAGCGGTGATGCTGGCAGTTGTGGAAGTACGGCATCGAGCCGCGCGGCTTCGAGCACGACGTGATGCTGTACGCGTTCCTGCTCTCCGCCGATCCCTCCGGCTGCTCGCCCGAAATGCTGGCCGAACGCTTTCTCGACCGGCGCTTGTCCGCTGCCGCCGAGCAGCAGGCCGACTGCTCCCTACGTTGGCCGAGCGCCTGGCCGGCGATGTGGACGAACAGAATCTCCGCGAAATCTACCGCACCATCGATCTGCCGCTCAGC
Organism: Bryobacterales bacterium; assembly: GCA_963795935.1. GTDB lineage: Bacteria > Acidobacteriota > Terriglobia > Bryobacterales > Bryobacteraceae > JAICMB01. The sequence continues at coordinate 565,804 of CAWCJO010000004.1, forward strand.
TACGTGCTGGCGCGCATGGAGCGTACCGGCATCCGCATCGAGCCGGCGGCGCTTGAAGGCCTTATCGGAGCGCATGGACGCCGACCTGCAGCGCATCTCGAAAGAGATTTATGAACTGGCGGGCAAAGCCGTTCAACATCAATTCGCCGCAGCAGCTCGGCAAGGTTTTGTTCGAGGATTTGAATCTGCCCGCGCCGGTGAAGTACGGCAAAGGCAAGACGATTTCGACCGCCGCGGACGTGTTTGGAAACGCTGGCCGCGGAGCACGAAATTGCGCGCAAGGTGCTGGAGTACCGCCAGCTCTCGAAGCTAAAGGGCACCTACGTCGATGCGCTGCCCGCTGCTGATCGATCCGTCCACCGGGCGCCTGCACACGACCTTCAATCAGACCGGCGCGGCCACGGGCCGGCTGTCTTCGTCGAATCCGAACCTGCAAAACATCCCGATCAGGACGGAGCTGGGCCGCGAGATTCGCGCCGCATTCATGCCCCACGAGGGCTGGAAGCATGGTCGTCGCCGATTATTCGCAAATCGAGCTGCGGCTGCTGGCGCACATGTCGCGCGACCCGGTGCTGCTCGACGCCTTCCGGCGCGGCGAGGACATTCACACGCGCACGGCCTCGGAGGTTTTCGGCGTCGCCCCGCTGATGGTGACGCCGGAGATGCGCCGCCGCGCCAAGGCGGTCAATTTCGGCATCGTCTATGGCCAGACGCCGTTCGGGCTGGCAGCTAGTCTCGGCATCGATCGCAAGGAAGCGGAAAACTACATCCGCAGCTATTTCGAGCTGTACAAGGGCGTCCGGAAATTCATTGAAAAGACCATCGAAGAGGTGCGCGCCAGCCGGTTACGCGCCCACGCTTTTCGGCCGCAAACGGCCCATTCCGGACATGAACAGCCGCAATCCGAATGCGCGTTCGTTCGCCGAGCGCACGGCCGTGAACACGCCGCTGCAGGGCACCGCGGCGGATCTGATCAAGCTGGCGATGATCCAGATCGACCGCGCATTGCAGGAGCGCAAACTTCGCGCGCGGATGCTGTTGCAGGTTCACGACGAGCTGGTGCTCGAAGCGCCGCCTGAGGAGGCCGAAGAGGTCGCCGCGATGGTGAAGCGCGAGATGGAGACGGTGCACCGGCTGGATGTTCCGTTGGTGGTGGACACCGGTATTGGAGCCAATTGGAGAGACGCAAAATGAGACCCATCGTATTTCTTGCGCTACTTGCTCTTTGCGCGTGCTCGTCGTCGAGCCCGAATAAAGAGTCGATTCCAGCAAAAGACGTGGGACCGGCGCCCGCGGTATTCCGCGTAAAGTTCGACACCAGCAAAGGGCCGTTCGTCGTGGAGGCGCACCACGCCTGGGCGCCCTACGGGGCGGACCGCTTCTACGAGCTGGTGCGGAAAAAGTTTTACGACGATGCGCGCTTCTTCCGCATCGTCAAAGGTTTCATCGTGCAGTTCGGCATCAGCGGCGATCCGCGCGCGTCGCAGCAGTGGCACAACATGAATCTGCCGGACGATCCGGTGAAGATGCCCAACGCCCGCGGGACGATCAGCTACGCCATGGCCGGTCCGGGAACGCGCACCACGCAGGTCTTCATCAATATCGGCGAGAACGGCGAATCGCTCGACCGGCAGGGCTTCGCGCCCTTCGGCCGCGTAGTGGAAGGCATGGACGTCGTAGACCGGCTGGACGCGGAATACGGCGAAGCCCCAGACCAGCAGCGCCTGGAGACCGAGGGCAACGCCTATCTTGCGAAAGAGTTTCCGAATTTGGACTACATCAAGACGGCCCGGGTCGTCGGAGGCGCGCCGTAGGGGTGAATCAAAGATGATTGGGCCGCGTGCGGACAACGGCGGGACCCCGTTGCGAGTCTATGGGACGCGCGGTTCCTCGGTCGCATACTCTATTCGCGATTTTCTTCAGCGCAGCGACGTCCCGTTTGAATGGACCGAGCTGAGCACCGACGCACAGGCTCGCGAGCAGGCCGGGGTGGACGGGTTGCGCGACGGCCGCCTGCCCATCTGTATATTCCCGGACGGCGCCCGGTTGGAGTGCCCCACGATCCGGCAGATCACGGAAAAGCTGGGCTGGCTTCACGGCCCCTCACGCGCGGAATACGATTTGGCGATCTTCGGCGCGGGACCCGCCGGGCTCAGCGCTGCCGTTTATGGCGCCTCCGAAGGGCTCAAAACCGTGGTGATCGAGCGCTCGGCCGTGGGCGGACAAGCCGGCACGAGTTCCAGGATTGAGAACTATCTCGGTTTCCCGGAGGGGATCAGCGGCGCCGATCTTGCTTTGCGCGCGCGTGACCAGGCGTGCCGCTTCGGAGCCGAAATCCTACTCTTGCGTGAAGGAGTACGCGCGGAGTTTCTGCCAGGAAAGGGCATCGGCTACCTGGCCGATGGCGTCAAGCTTGTGATGCATTCTTCCATCTGCGCCTCCGGTGTGGAGTACCGCCGGCTGAATCTTCCCAACGAGGATCGCTTCCGCGGAGCGGGCGTTTACTACGGGGCGGGCGCAAGTGAAGCCGCGCTCTGCGCCGACGAGCACGTCTTCATCGTCGGAGGCGGGAACTCCGCCGGACAGGCGGCGATGCACTTTGCGCGCCTTGCGCGGAAGGTCACCATCGTGATTCGAAACGATTGTCTGAAGCAGACCCTTTCGCAGTATCTCGCCGATCGCATCCTGGCCGCGCGCCATATCGAAGTTTTGCCTCGAACGGAAGTTACCGCTCTCGAGGGCGACGAAGTATTGCGCGCGATCACGCTGACCCACACGGATACAGGTAAAAAAGAGACCGTAGAGGCGCGCTGGCTGTTTCTTTGTCTCGGCGGCGCCCCCAATACGGAATGGGCCATCGAAGCCGGCATTGCGCGCGACCAGGAAGGGTATCTTCTGACCGGGCCCGATTTGCGGCAGCACGGCCGCTATCCGGAGGATTGGCCGCTCGATCGTCACCCATATTATCTGGAAACGAGTAAGCCCGGCCTGTTTGCGGCCGGCGACGTCCGGCACGGGTCGGTGAAGCGCTGCGCGTCGGCCGTCGGTGAAGGAGCAATGGCGGTCACATTCGTGCACCGCTACCTGGCAAACCACTAATAAAGGAACAGTATGAAATCGTGCACACATCTCGATCAAATTCGACCAGTCGCGCCGCACACTCCTGAAGGCTGCGAGGAGTGCCTGAAGACGGGCGATTCCTGGGTCCATCTGCGCCTGTGCCTGGAGTGCGGCCACGTCGGCTGCTGCGATTCGTCGAAAAACAAACACGCCACCAAACATTTCCACGCGAGTCGTCATCCCATCGTCAAATCGTTCGAGCCCGGCGAGAATTGGGGATGGTGCTATGTCGATCGTGTCGAGCTCGATTTGGAATAGCGCAATTACGCGGACGCGCGCGTTTCGCCGCCCCCCGTCTCGATAAGCCTGGCCGCAAACGCGCGGCTCGATTCCAGCAGCTCCCACGACTCGGGCCAGAAACACAGGTCCACGCACCACCACTCGATTCCGGGCACGCCCAGAAGCTGCGGCGCAAGCGTCTGAAAATGGATGCGCCCTTCGCCGAACGGCCGGTGCGTGCTGGTTTCATTGTTGTGAAGCGTGCCGTCGGAATCGATCAAATGGATGGCCCCGATGCGCCCTTCAAGCTTGCTTAGAAACTCCGCCACTCCGCCCGGCAGCGTTTCTCTTGCCCCATGCTGGCGCGCGCCCACGACCCCGCACATATATGCATGCGAAGTGTCGAACATGACCCCGAAGTTCGGGTGTCCTACCTGGTCGTGCATGGCCACGACCTCCGACGGCTTGTTGAACGCGAAGCCCGGTTCGAACTCCCATACCATGCGGATGCCATGCTCCGCCGCAACGCCCGCCGCCGCCCGCCACAACTCAGCGACGCGATGGAAGGCCGCGTCGTATTCGTTGTCCGCGATCGTGTCCGGGCCGGCCACGGTATCGACGCGAATCGCCGGACTGCCGATCGTGGCGCACAGCTCGCAGTTCTTCGCGAACAGATCGAGGTATTTTTGTTTCGGAGCCGCGACCGGGTTCGCCGCCGTCAGATCGGCCGCGTACCCGGAAACGCCCAGACCCAAGTCGCTCAGAAAACGCGCCAGCTCCGCGCGTGCGGATGCCCCGGCATAGCGTTCCAAAGTGACGTGCGGCGGAAATCCGCACACCTCGATGCCGTCGTATCCCGCTTCGGCCAGCCCCCGCGCGACCCGCTCGAACCCGATCGGATGGTCCGCATATGGACCGAAAGAAAATGCCCAGCTTCCTAAAGAAATCTTGATAAGCGAAATTTTCATGCGTTCGCTCCCGCCGCCGGCGTCTTCACCGCCACCCAGCGATCGGAATTGCAAGCTTCCAACACCGCGTCCAAAACAAGCTGGCACCGCAGGCCATCGTCGAAATCGGGCCGCATCGGCTTGTCCTCCGCGATGGCGCTCATTAAGTCCGCGGCCTGGTTTGCGAAAGTATGCTCATAGCCGATGGCGCAGCCCGGAACCCACCAGTTCTTCATATAGGGATGGCATTCCTCCCACACCGCAATCTCGCGCCAGCCCTGCACATGTTTCGGATCGCGCGAATCGAAATACCACAGGCGGCTCATGTCCTCGAGATTAAAATACAGGCTGCCTTTCTCTCCGTTCACCTCGAACGTGTTGGCGTTCTTGCGTCCGTTTGCAAATCGCGTCGCCTCGAAATGTCCCAGGGCCCCGTTCGTGTATTTGCACACGAACACGCTGGCGTCTTCAATCTCGACGCTCGCCCTGCCGCCTTCCGGCCGCTCCCGCTCCTCGACGAAGATGCGGCTCGCCCCCGCCACCGCTGCGATCTCGCCCGCGAGAAAGTTCGACAGATCGACGATATGCGAATGCAGGTCGCCCGTAACACCCGATCCGGCGATGTCTTTATCCATGCGCCACACCAGCGGCACCGAGGCGTCGAGCGTCCAATCCTGCAGATACAGGGCCCGGAAATGGTACACGCGTCCGACGCGGCCTTCGTCAATCAACTGACGCGCCAAGGCGATGGCCGGAACGCGGCGATAGTTGAACCACACGGTATTGATCCGTCCGCCGCGGCGCGCCGCCTCCGCCATTTCCGCGGCCTCGGCCCCGTTCATCGCAAGCGGCTTTTCGCAGGCCACGATCTTGCCCGCTTCCAGCGCCGCCAGCGCGATCTCGCGGTGCGTGTTGTTCGGTGAGCAGATATCGACCACGCCCACGTCCGGATCCTCGACCACGGCGCGCCAATCCGTCACCGCTTTTTCCCAGCCCCAGCGCGCGGCCATTTTCTCGACCTTCGGCCGGTCCCGTCCGCACACCGCCTTCAGCCGCGGCCGCAGCGGCAGGTCGAAAAATTGCGGGATCTGGCGATAGGCGTTGCTGTGCGCCTTGCCCATGAACTTGTACCCGATCATGCCGATCCCGATTGTGTCCGACATGAACCTCAACCTAGTCTCCCGTCCCGGTTAATACTTGAGGCTTGCTGACGCGCGCGGCTCGATACCGCGGCCCAGCCATGATAATGAAAATCCCGTTAGGAACGACTGTTCCAAACCGAGCCGCGACCGTAAGGGGGCGGATTCCCGGTTTTTCAACGGAGCGGTTGTCGGGATTTAACACGGACGCCACACTAGCGCGTCTCATAAACCAGCACCGCCGCGTTCCGCCCGTCGTGCGGCGGAACGGCCACGAAGTAACGATTCAGTTCCGGAACCAGCAGCGCCGTGCGGCCCTGAGGTCCTGACGGAACCTGTCCCAACGATTTGTAACGATCCGCGCCATCCGCCTCGTAGACGTCCACTTCACCGTCGGCAGCCGCATAAATTCGTCGCCGCCGGCCATCCCACGCCACATCGTCCACTCCCTTCGCAATCGCGAGCGCCTGCAATTCCTTCCCGTTTTGGCTGTCCATCACGACGATCTGACCGCTGCGGCAGCCCACAAAAAGACGATGATCCGCATCGTCGAGCGCCATCGCGACATTCCTTTCGCCTTTCGAGATCCGCCACGCCGCAACCACGGTCCGCGTCTCTCGATCGACCACGTCCACCTGGTTCTTCCTGGCGTTGTTCACAAATAATCGCGAGCTGCCCGCCGGGAGCGCCATCGCTTCCAGCGTTTCTCCGTCGATCTTGATGTCGGCTATCTTCCGCCCCGCCGCAGTATCGACGACGCTGAGCAGGGAGTAGCTTTCGTGGGCGTCTCCTCCGCCGTTATCGATGTACAAAAGCTTTGTCGCCGCGTCGTAACCGATGGAATCCGCATCGACCAGCAGCTTGACGCTCGCCAGCGGACGATAAGTGCTTGCGTCGAAAATTTTCAGCTCGCCCGCCGCGCCATCGGTAACGTAGATGCGGTTGAGATCGGCGCGGTAGAGAATGGCGTGCGGCCGGCCGATGCCGGTAATTTTTTGCAGCAGCTTGCCGGTCTTCAAGTCCAGCGCCAGCACGGCGTGGTAGTCCTCCGGCGTCGCGAACAACCGGTTGCCCTTCAGATCGACGCCGAAGTGATCGAAATGCCCCGTGATGTCCGCCGGCAGATTGAAAGTCTGCACTAACCGCAGCGGCGCTGTCGGCTGCGCTTGGATACTCATCGCGAACGCCGCCGCAGCCAACCCAACCAGCGCGCTATTCCTCTGCTTGTCGCTCAATCGCCAACAAGTATACACGGACGTGAAGAAGGCCGCGGGCAGGCGGTCGTGTGGGGCCGTTCCGCCGTCTTGGAAGGATTACCAGATGCCGTTTATTATTTACCGGTACCAGTCACGATCGTGATGATAATGATACTCGCCGTTTTGATAACCCGGGTCACCCCACGTAACAACATGCAAAGGCTGTTGTAGTTGAAACGTCACCACTGTATCGCCGGGAACCCGGATTCCCGCCCCGTGTGTTTCCACTTGCTCCCCGTTCGCCGCGGCGATCGCGCCGACAATGCTGCCGACCAGTCCGGAGCCGTTGTCATACGAATTCCGCGGCATGTTATATTGCGGACCGGTGATGTCCAATGCATAGCGCGTACCGTTTACCGTAACCGACTCCAGATCAAGCGCCAATTGATCCGGGCCGACTTGACGCACGATCAATTCCGCTGGCGCGCCTCGCCGGATCGCGACGGAACCGTCTCTCGAATAAACGTCTTGCGCTACATGGCCCGGGTAGATTCGGCCTCGATCCCACCGGGCAACCTCGATCCCGGTATCTGTGCGAACTGGAATCTGAGTTCCCGGCGGAATGGTATCGGCGAAAACCGATATCTGTGTTCCGATCAAAAGCGTTGTAAGTACTCCAAAGAGTTTCATGGTTAATCACCTACAATCCAAAAAATGCAATTCCGATTCCAATTTCGTTTGCGCCGATCCCGCCATGGCCGCGTTATCCTGATTAATTCATGCCCTTCCCGGTTCACCGCATGCGCCGTCTGCGCGCCACCGAGGCCTTGCGGACGCTGGTGCGCGAGACGCGATTGGAGCCCTCGCAATTTATTCTGCCGTTGTTTGCGTGTCCCGGCGAAGGCGTCCGCCGCGACATCGGCTCCATGCCTGGCAATCATCAACTTTCCATCGATGAGCTGGTGAAGGAATGCTCGGCCGCGCACGCGCTCGGCATCGGAGGCGTCATCCTATTCGGCATTCCGGAAACGAAGGACGAAACCGCCTCCGGCGCCTATGCCGCGGACGGAATCGTGCAGCAAGCTATTCGCGCCATCAAGCGCGAAGCGCCACATCTCCTAGCCGTCACCGACGTTTGCAACTGCGAGTACACCAGCCACGGGCACTGCGGCAAGGTCGTGGATAACGACGTGGACAACGATGCGACGCTGCATTGGCTCGCCGCCACCGCGGTCTCGCACGCCCGCGCCGGCGCCGACGTCGTCGCGCCCAGCGATATGATGGACGGCCGCGTGGCCGCGATTCGCAAGGCGCTCGATGAGGCCGGCTTCAACAATACGCCGATCCTCTCCTATGCCGCCAAGTACGCCTCCGTGTTTTACGGACCTTTTCGCGAGGCCGCCGATTCCGCGCCCCAATTCGGCGACCGCCGCGGCTATCAAATGGATCCCGCCAACGGCCGCGAAGCCCTGCGCGAAATAGAACTCGATCTCGAAGAAGGCGCGGACATGATCCTGGTCAAACCCGCCCTGCCGTATCTCGATATTATTCGGCAGGCGCGCGACCGCTTCCCCGTCCCTCTCGGCGCTTACCAAGTCAGCGGCGAGTTCAGCATGATCGTGGCCGCCGCCCGCAACGGCTGGCTGGACTTGGATCGCGCGATTCTGGAATCGCTGACCTCCATCCGCCGCGCCGGCGCCGATTTTATCCTGACGTATTTCGCCCCGCGCGCGGCCCAGCTTCTCGCCTGAGCGGCCTACTTTTGCGCCGGGCGTGGTTCCTGGGCCCGCTTCACCGCCGTCGCCCGCGCGTCTTCGGCGATCTGGGCAACTTCGCGCATGCTCGCCGTCACCTGCTCGCTCTGCTCCTTGCGCGAAAGCTGGCGCGCCTGCTCGAACATTTGCTTGCGCGCGGCGCAGACCATCGGCGGCGTATCGCTCCGCTCCGGCGGCAATTGCAATCTGGATCGCGTTCTTGGCTTGATACGTTGCCGTCAGAGCCTCGTATTCCTTCATCGAAACCGCCGTACCCGCCGCTGGTCCGCCGGCAGGTTCAACGGTCTCATTGTAGGTGTACTCTTTTCGAGGCAGCAGCTCGTAGGTGGCCTTGACCTCTTCCACCTGCCCCACCGTTTCCGGGCGCAGCGCATTTTCCATCACTACAACATCGCTCGGCTGCGACACCGCGAAATAGGGCTCCGCTGTCACGATCAGCGCGAATGCCTGCATCGGCGTGGACGCCGTGAGCCGCCCTTTATCCGCGCCGTTCAGAACCAGCTCGCCGATATTCTGCGCGCGCCCCTCGGGGCTGATCGCCCAAACGACGTACGTCAGATAGCCGGAGCCGAAGCGCGTCGGCGGCGGCACGTGGCTGAACCGCGCGTCGATCGCCGCGGCGCCCCGCCGGTTCTCCACCGTCGCTTCGCCGCGCGCTTGCGGAAGCAGCGCCGTGCCGCGAAAATCGATCTTGGTCGGTTCCTGCCGGTGGCTGTAATTGATCGCGGGCGTGCTGCGCTGCACGATCGTTATGCGATAGAGCGGAGACGGCGCCGCCGCGGGCGCCTGCGCAAGCGCCGGCACTGCCGCCATAGCCGCCAGCGCGCAAATCTTACCAATTCCCATATTGCTTCCTCGCCTAAGTACGGGAAAGAGCAATCCGCATTCCGCTGCGCCGAATGCATTCCCGATGTTAGGGTTAGAAGAGATGAGGAGCTTCGATTTGAGTAGAAATTGCAATGGCGGCGCCCGCCGCTCTCCCGCTCGCCGAACGGAAACCCGCGCGAGTAGCTTCACGTCAACAACGTTGATGGATACTGTACACGTCAGGCCGTTGGGCCTTAACACTTATGCCGATCTACGTACCGCGCCGGCGCGCGTGGCCGTCGGCGCGATCCTGTCCGCGATGTTGGCCCTGAGCGTTCATGCGCAAGTCGGCCAAACATTCGACACCAGCGGGAACGGCCTTCTGAACGGCAACTATTTTGTGCGTCAGGTACTCACGGAGCCCGATGCCAATAGCAACATCGGCTCCGCCGCCAGCGTCATCGGCGTCTTGACCTTCGACGGCGTCGGAGATTATTCCTTCACAGGCCAGATGATGACCCAGGGCGGCAGCGCGCAGTCGTATTCCACAACCGGCGGGTACAATGTCGCCTCCAACGGACTGTTGCAGATTCAGAACCTCATCGACAGCACCGACACCGATTACGGCGCCGTCGGCTCCATCGGAGCCACCAACGTCATCGTGGCGAGCTCGACGGAAAACGTCTACAACGATATTTTAATCGCGATCCCCGCCGGATCCAGCGCCTCCAACAGCATCATAAATGGCACTTACCGCGTGGGCTTTCTGGATATCCCGTCCGCCGATATCACGCAAATACGCGACGGATACTTCAACTTGATATCGACCGGCAACGGCAGCTTCGGCACGGTCTCGGCGACGGGCGCAATTTCGAGCCAGAATAGCACCAACGCGACGCAGAGCCTGGCCGGCGTCGCTTACAGCATTTCCGGCTCGAACGGCAGCGGAACCATCACCTTTCCCACCGCCTCGAACGCCGCCACGGCGCTCCTCTCCGGTCAGAAAACGATTTACGTTTCTTCCGATGGTAACGTCGTGCTGGGCGGAAGCTTCAATGGCTTCGATATCTTCGTCGGAATCAAAGCCACGTCCGGAATCGCCGCCAACAGTACCTATAACGGGACATATTTCACGACGGCTCTTGAAAACGACGCCTCGGGCGATACCGGAACCGCTAATAGTATCGACTCCTATTACGGCTCGATCAACGCCACCGGCCAGGGCGCGACGCTCTCGCATGCGCGTCTCCTGTACTACGACAGCAGCCCCTTCGATTACACCAGCGACGGCGCGTACCAGATTGGCGGCGATGGAACGTGGAATCAGGCCGGTTACCAGAATATGCTCGGCGCCGGCGGCGCGGCGGTCGTGAGCGTCGGAACCGGTCCCTACTATTCCTTGACCTTTGCCGTTCACGCCAAGCAATTCTCCGCCAGCGGCGTGTTCATCAACCCACTCGGCATCGTGAACTCCGCAAATTTCGCGCCCATCACGAATTCGGTTGCGCCGGGCGAGTTCATCACGATTTTCGGGACGGGGCTGGCCTCGACGACAACGCAGGCGCAAAGCTTGCCGATATCCACGAATCTCGGCGGCGTGACATTGACGATCAATGGAACGGCCGCGCCGGTGTATTATGTCAGTCCCACGCAAGTCAGCGGGATAATACCGTATGAGCTGACCGCCGACACCAATTACTACTTGACGTTTCAAATCACGAACAACAACACGGCGTCCAACCAGGTAATGGTATATAACAACTACACGGCTCCCGGCGTATTCTCGACCACGCAGAATGGCTCCGGTCCCGCGGCCATGTTGCATAATGCCACGGGTCAGCCCGTGACCCAGGCGAATCCCGCGGTTGCCGGAGAATATCTACAGCTTTTCGTCGCGGGGCTGGGCACTGTTACGCCGGCGGTAACGGACGGAGCCGCGGGACCGGGATCGCCAAACTTGAGCAATTCCGACGAAAGCGCCGACATCGGCATCGACATCCAGGATTCCAACGGCAATATCTACAGCAGCCAGAACGTCACCTTCGCGGGCCTCGCGCCGGGATTCGCCGGTTTGTATCAGATCAACTTTCAAATGCCGACCGGCGTTCCTTCGGGGCAGAACTGGGTGAACGTCGGAACCGACGAAGCCTACACCAGCGTGGCGAAAATCTTCGCCAAGTGAGATGCGGCGCGATCCCGATTTCTTCGCGGACCGCCCGCTCGCGCTGATTTACATCGCGAAGAAATTGAGAGACGCCTTGCGTCTCGAAGGTCTGTTGACGAACGCCGGCGTCGATTATGCGGTCGAGCCGGACAAATATAAAGGCGGCGTTATCTTCTCCTCGGAGCGGGTCGGCGCCTTTTTCTACGTCCTGCCGGAGGCTGTCGCCCAGCGCGCGCCGCCATGGAACCGCAAAAATTTCGCATGCACGAAGAGGACGTCGCCTAGCGCTTACTTGCGAAAGTTCGCGTCCACTTACCGAGCCGCGCGCGTCGGCTAGCGGTGCGATACGCCATGGATGCGGCCCGGTACTAGCGCGCAGGCGCCTCATCCGGCACCGGCGGCATTGTCCTGAACGTCCGCGCGTAGCGCGCTCGCCCGCCCCTGGCAATTACGCCCCACTTGAACTTTGCCTCCCACGTCCCGGCACAACATCCACCTGCAGCATCGGATTCGCCGCGGGCACGTCCGTCACGGGCGCTCCCAGCTCCCGCCGCACGATGTTGCACCCCTGCGCGATCGCGCTGGCTTTGTAAAATGCGATCTCCCGATTGCAGCCCTGCCGCCCGAATCCGCAGTCGCTCGATACGATCAGTTTCTCCGCCGGAATGTACCGCAGGGCCTTCCGGATCTCCTCGGCGACATCCTCGGGCCGGTCCGCCTGCAACGCCCGATGGCTCACCGCTCCGATGCAAATCTTTTTCTTCAAGTCGTGGCGAAACGGCGCAAACAACTCCAGGTCTTTCTGGTTGCGGTCCTTCATCTCGAGCGTCCACACGTCGCCCCGGCAGCGTTCCAGATAAATCTCGATCGAGTTCGCATAACTGGTGTCCTCCATCACGCGCTGCATGTTCGGATTTCCCCAACACGTGTGAATCCACAGCTCCACGTCGTCCAGCCCCTGCGCCTCGCGGTTGAAGGCGTCCACCATAAACCGCACTTCTTCGTGATCCTTGCCGTACGTATTCGCCATGAAGTGGAAGGTCGGCTCTTCAATTTGAATGCAGCGGCACCCCGCGTCGCGAAGCGCCAGCAGCTCCTTGTTCATCGCCACCGCCATGTCCCAGATCACTTCGCGCTTGTCTTTGTACTTCGGCGTATGAATGTCCAGAAACAGCGCCATCACCTGCGAGCAGCACGTCCCGAACTTAACCGGCTTGCGCGTCCTCGCCTGCGCCAGCCGCCATATTTTCGGATAGTCGAGTGGCCGGTGCTCGATTTTGTCCACGACATGGGGCCAGCGCCAGCCCGTATAGATGTCGTTCAGAAGAGTTCCGGCGGGATACCGCAGCCACGGCGCGGTGGTCTCTTCCGGCTGCAGATAATCGCCTTCAAAACCGGCCCAGCGCTGCAACGGGTAGTGGTGCCACGCGCGTCCCGCCAAGTCTTCGTCCACGTGAAAATCCCCGTGAGTGAGAATGTCCAGCCCGGCGCGCTCCTGATCGCCGATCACGACCGCCAGCGCATCCTGAAACTTCTCGCGGAAATGCACGTCCAGCATGCACGTATCGAGCGGCCGTCCCCACATGCTCACGTCAAACCAGCGCGGGCGAGGGAAAGAACCCGTCACGGTGCTCGGCAAAATCAGATCGGCGGTTGCGGTAAACATATCGATTCCTCAGGATTGCATTGTATACATCCTCGAACGGCGCTATCTTACGCTGAAGAGAAGATGCGTCTCGATTCCCTGCCCGGCTCCATCCTCGACGGCAAATATCGCATCGAACGGCAGCTTGGTAAAGGCGGCATGGGGGCCGTATTTCTCGCGGTACACCTTGGCACGATCAGGACCGTGGCGGTGAAAGTGATCGCGCCGCACTTGGCCGGGCACGACGAGTTTTTTCTCCGCTTCCAGCGTGAAGCCGAAGCCGCCGGCCGCCTGCGGCACCCCAACGTCGTCAATGTGACCGACTTCGGCATCACGCGCAGCGGCGGCGAGGAGCTCGCCTATCTCGTCATGGAGTACCTCGACGGCCAGACTCTGTCGGAATACCTGGCCGCCCACGCCCGTCCGCCGGTTCCCGTCGTGCTCGACATTATCGACCAGGTCTCGCTGGCGCTCGACGCGGCGCACCAGGCCGGCATCGTACATCGCGATCTCAAGCCCGACAACATTTGGCTGGAGTCGAACCTGCGAGGCGGCTTCAACGTTAAGGTGCTCGACTTCGGCATTGCAAAACTCACCGATCCCATCGCGTCGACTGTTTTGCCCGCGCCCGTTCGCAACGCAAGCGTGGACCCCGTTACGGCTGCGCCCGGAACGGACGAGACGCTGGTCATGGCGGAAGCGCCGACCATCGATCGCAGCTACTCAGGCACGGCGGAATCGCCATCCCGCCCACTGACCGGCATCCCCAACACGCTGCAAACCATCGCAGGCGCAATCCTGGGAACGCCGGCCTACATGGCGCCGGAACAATGGCGCAGCGATTCCGTCGATTACCGCGCCGATATCTACAGCCTCGCCGCCATCGCCTACCAATCGCTCTGCGGCCGTCCGCCTTTTGAAGGGAGCACCGCCACGGAGTTGCTGCAGCAACACCTCAAAGCGGAACCGGAGTCGCCGCGCGAGCGCAACAGGTCGCTTTCGGCGGCGCTCTCCCGCGTCATCTTATCGGGCTTGCGAAAGGATCCCGGGCAACGTCCGCCGAGCGCCGGAACTTTCGCCGCCCAACTCCGCTTGGCCGCCGAGGCCGAGTTCGAAATTCTGCGCCGGGGAAGGGATGTCGCGCGGACCCATTCGCATTGTTTTTTCGCGCTGTCCGCCTGCTGTTTCCTTCCACTCATTCCCGTGCTGCTGGGCCTGCGCATCGCCGCGCGCGCTCTCTTCGACGCCAAAATCACGGCCGCTCCAGTGCTCGAGGCCGCCCTCCTGGCAGCCGATTTCCTGCTCGCGCTTGCGGGTTTTCAGATGTTCAAGGCGGCTTCCGCGCTGGCGGCGCGAAACGCCCTTTCTACCGGCGGCTTCAGCCCGTGGCCCGCGATGCGGGAGCTCGCCCGCCGAATGCCATCGTTTGCCGGCGCGCAGTTGGTGAGCCTGTTGGATCTGCGCCCGCGGGCATTTCGCGAAAATCTGTTGTGGCCCGTGGTGTGGGCGCTCGAAAACAGGACAATGCGGGAAAACGTCGATCGCTCCCGCCGGTTGTGCGCCTTGCTCCCGGCGGCGTCTACCAGTCTTGTCGCCCGGCAATATGCGCCGATTTGCATCGCGACCCTGTTATTTCCCGCCATCATGGGCATCGTCGGCCTCCCGCCTTCGGCGTTGGGGCGTCTCGTGCTGTCCCACAGCGGGCCGGGCGCCTTCGTCCTCGTTTATCCCGTCATTATTTCCGCGCTGTTGAACCTGAATTACGGGCCTGCGTTCCTGTTTCCTTTATTGGTCCGCGAAGAGGTGCCTCAACGAGGGCACGGAACCGCGGCTGCCGCAGTCGAGCGGGAAAAGCGGACAGAGGACGATGGCGGACGTCCGGCCCGCCACCATCGTCTGGGCCGCCGTTCCCGCCGCGATGCTGGCCGCAAGCGTATTCTCTCAGCTCCGGGCGCCTCATAATGACGACGTCAATGAAGCCTCGCGCGATGGTCGAAGCGCCGCTCTTCTGCGATTGATCGCGCAGGGCGCGCCGGTGGACCAGGCGGCCGCGTCCGGCTGGACGCCTCTAATGAACACGGTCGAGGGCGGCGACGTGGAACTGGCGCGCGCTCTCTTGGACAAAGGCGCCCGCGTCAATGCGCGCACGCGCGATCGCACAACGCCGTTGCTGCTTTGCGCCCAGTACGGCCGCAACGATCTGGCGCGCCTTTTTCTCGATCGCGGCGCCGACGTCAACGCCGCGGACGAGGACGACCGCACATCCTTAATGGTCGCGGCCATGCGCGGCAATCTGCCTCTCGCCGCTTTGCTGCTGGAAAAGGGCGCGAACGTTGCCAAGGCGGACGTGCACGGAAAAACCGCGCTCGACTACGCGCGTGACGAGGGGCACTCGGCCATCGCGGCGCTCCTGGGCCGCCACCGCTAACACGCGAGTGAGCAGGCTGAGCCGCGCCCGTAAGCAAGCGGTGCTGTACGCAAAATTCATGCAAATTCCAAAGCGCTCACCCGCGCGCGCACGCCGCCAAACCAGTATACTGGCGGGAGCGTGAGGCTTCATAGCGTGCTGATCGGCGCCGCGCTGAGCGCGGCTGGAGCGCTCGGCCAGGATTTTACTTGCGATCTTCAGCAATACCGGCCGGCCCAAGGATTGACGGCCGAGGTTCGCGCCGGAGCGCTCGATATTCAATGGCAAGGGGAACGCGGCGAGCCAATTGCGCGCCATATTCACGATTCGCGGCGGGATTCCGACGATCGCGGAACTGGCCGCGCGCCGCGCTGGCTCCAACTGGATCGTGTTGGGCCGCGGCCTCGTGCCCGAATTCCAGGTCACCAGCGGAAAGCGCCGCCTCTCCGCCCAACAGATCGCGCCCTTAAAGGAACTCGGCATTGCGCTCACGCCCGATGTAGTCGATCGCGAAAAGTGGAACGCATTCTGGGACGCTCCTCTCATGGTCCCCGGCCGCGCCGGCTCCAATCTGGATTTGCCGCGCAAACCCGAGGAGATCCAGCGCGCCTGGGCCGAATACCATGCCACCGATTGCAGCGTCAAGACGGAAGGCGCGCGCCTGGAAGTCACTTTCCCGGGACTCGAAATGGGGATTTTTTCCGGACAGTTGCAATACACCGTTTACCGCGGCGCGAACCTGCTGCGCCAGGAAGCCGTCGCCAAAACCGAAGAGCCTTCCGTGGCCTACAAATACGTGGCGGGTCTGAAGGGCTTTGCGATCGGAAAGAACACGCGCCTGGTGTGGCGCGATGCGGCGCGCGCCTGGCAGCAATACGAATTCGGCGGCGCCGTCAATCGGGATATCGTAGGCGTGCGCGCGCGTAACCGCTTGGAGCTGATCGAATCGGGCGCAGCATCGCTCGGCGTGTTCCCTCCCTCGCACAAATTTTTCTTCGCGCGCGAAGTGGAAACCAATCTCGGCTATGTCTATTACCGCAAGGACAGCGAGACCTCCTTCGCCGTCGGCGTGCGCCAGCCCGATCGCGAGATCGGCTACAAGCCGTATGGCTACTCCGATGCCGTTTGGCAGCGGCGTGTTTCGGAATCGCGCGGCGAGAGCGATAACTTTGCGTTGTACAACGCCCCGCCCGGAACGCTGCAGCGCATGCCCGTCTATTTCTATCTCAGCCCCCAAGACAGCCATGCCGCACAGCAGGCCATCATGGCCTTTACGCACGACGACGTCTACAAGGCCATGCCCGGATTCAAGGTGCTGGTGAGTCACTTCCACTTTCACTTCAACGAGCAGCTTTCCGACGCGGGCTCCCTCGATTTTCAACCCACCTGGTTGCAGGTATTCCGCGCCTTGGGCATCAACATCGCCATCCTCGCGGACTTTCATGGCGATTCGCATCCGTCGGATACCGGAGCAGTGCGCCTCAACGAGCAGAAGGTCTATTTCGAAGGCTGCCAGCGTTTCTCCGATCGCGATTTTCTGCTGATTCCCGGCGAAGAACCGGACGCCAACTTCGGCGGCCACTATATGTTCGCGTTCCCCAGGCCGGTTTATTACACCCATCTGCGCAAGCCGTCGAATCCCCCGTCGCAGCCGTATTCCGAATCGATTCAACCTTACGGCAAGGTCTACCACACCACTTCCGCCGCAACCGAACTCCAATTGCTGAAGGACGAACAAGGCCTGGTATGGCAGACGCATCCTCGCACGAAAGGCTCTGCCGGCTACCCGGACGCGGTGAAGGACACCGATTTCTTCAACAGCGACCGTTTTCTGGGAGGTTCCTTCCAGTCGCTGCCCGTCGATCAGTCGGAGAAGCGCCTCTGCGAGGGCCGTTGTCTGGCGCTGCTGGACGACATGAACAACTGGAGCGGGCCGAAATACATGATCGCCGAAGGCGACACGTATATGAAGTACCCGGACGACGAGACCTATCCGCAACTGGTTGTGAATTACGTGAAGCTGGATCGCGTGCCGAAGTTCGACGAGGGCTGGACGCCGCTCCTGAAAGCCATGCGGGCGGGCGACTATTTCGTCACTAGCGGCGAGGTCCTATTCCGCGACTGGAACATCGAGGGAACCGGGCCGCATCGTTTCTACAACGCCGATGTAGAGTGGACGTTCCCGCCGGAGTTCGCGGAACTCGTGTGGGGAGATGGCCGGACCACCGGCCGCGAGATAATTTCTCTCGCCCAACTTCCTCCCTTTGCCAGTCATCGTTTTCACGTGCCCTTCGATACGGCGTCGAAGAAGTGGGTGCGCTTCGCGGTTTGGGATTCGGCCGGCAATGGAGCCTTCACACAACCCGCGCATCTGAAACAGTAGCGCCGCTTGTTATCCTCAATACAACGTGCGGATGTGGCGAAATTGGCAGACGCGCCAGACTTAGGATCTGGAGTCCGAAAGGACGTGGAGGTTCAAGTCCTCTCATCCGCACCACCTCAGAAGATCCACCCACTGAACCCAAGCGCCGGCCTGGCGCGGTAGACGATCGTACACCGCCAGCAGTTCGCGCGACGGCAATCCCATACCGGCGAGAGCGGGAAAGACGACCGCATCGGGCTTGTAAACATCAATCTGTTGCTTGCGCCAGGTCTCGGGATGCAGCAGGTACGGAGCCAGGTACAGAAACGCCTTTTCGACGCTGCCGCCCTGGGCGGTTTTGAAATGCCACAGGTCCACGCCGTGCATCTGCCCGATGCGGCACAGGACGGCAAACGCATCCAGGTTCATGGCCGAATAGCTCAGCGAATTGGTGCGCGATTCTTCGCGGGGGCAACTGCCGTCGGGCCGGATCTCGGTGGGAACGAGATAGTCGCGATAACGATCCCAAGCCAGTCGCAACGCCGCGGCATCGCGGGTGAGCGTGGCGTAAGCGGCGGCCTGTGCGGTCCACCACGTGGCATGATTATTGCCCGACTTCTCCTCGTCGCGCCCTT
The DNA here is from genome assembly GCA_963795935.1 of Bryobacterales bacterium. Lineage (GTDB taxonomy): Bacteria > Acidobacteriota > Terriglobia > Bryobacterales > Bryobacteraceae > JAICMB01. The sequence goes on from CAWCJO010000004.1 coordinate 584,220, forward strand.
TCGCGCTGCCGCTCATCCAGGCCAGATACTTCGAAAACCACTGCCGCAGCGCGCCAAGCAGATTGGCGTCAATCGCGGACCCCGCCTCGAGAAGCATGATCCCCTGCACCGCGTGAATCAAAGAAACCGTATCGATGATGCCGGTGCCTCGTCCGGCCGTAACGCCGCGGATCGCCTGCCCGAATTCCAGATTGGGGTTCATGCGCGTCTTCGGATCCACGAACCACACCGAGAGAATCTCGCCGGCGTGCGCCGCGCACCCGGGTTTATCGAGCAGATAAGCGCCGCAGCCGAGCGCCAGCACGGCGTCGCACATCGTCTGGAGATCGCGCCTGTTTGCCATAAAGCGCGCGGGATTGCGGCGGCCGTCGCGGCGAATATAAGGACCGTTTGGGTTGCGCGGGTCCGGCCACCAATACGGTCCTTCGCTGAAGTAATCGTTCGGTCCGGCCTCCGTCCCGCCCCCGGGCCGATGAAACGTGACGCTGAACGGCCCGGCCTTCAGAGCTTCGCCGGCAAGCTTGTCCAAGATGGCGGAGCGCCCGCGCCGGGCCGCCTCCTTCATCTTCACCGCCTCGCCGCCTGAGGCGAGCAGCAGCGAGGAGTCCGCCGGCTTCGCCGCCCCCACACGGTTACCGAGCAGGAGCGAACCAGCGGCGGCCAGCAATTCGCGGCGGCTCACGGTGTGCGTGGCGGGCGGCATCAGAAATCGAACCGCGCCACAAGTTGCAGGAAGCGGGCTGGATTGGCGCCGGTGATGACGCCGAAATTCGGGGAATTGAAATAGGGTTGTCCGGCGGAGTTGGCGGCCAGCGCCAGGCTCGTGCTGGGAGCCTCGAAGTTGGTGTGATTCGTCGCGTTATACGCTTCCGCGCGAATCGTGAATTTCAATTTCTCGGTCAGGTCGAAGGCTCGGCCCACCGAGATGTCGAGGTCGAGCTCGCCGGGACCTCGAACCACGTTGCGTCCGAGCGTCCCGATTTCCGCCGGAATCATAAGAGTCCGAGCGGATCCCGAGCCGACGAAATAGGGGCCGACCGGCGCCAGCGGGAAATTCGGCGAGCTTACCGGCAGCAGGTATTGAACGCCCGTCCCGTTCGGGGTCTCCGGCGTGTACAGGCTGACCGAAGGATTGACGAGATTGGGGCGCTGCTGGTCCGTTCCAGTCTGAGCGGGATTGTCGTTGCTCTGCCCGATGTAGAGCGGGATGCCGCTGCGCGCGGTCAGGATCGGGTAGAACTCGAAATTGCGCACCCAGCGATTGCCTTTCGTGCGGTACTGAATGGCGGTCGTGAAAATGTTGGGCCGGTCGAACTCGCTCAACCCTTTATTCAGAGATAGGAACTGATTCGGAAACTGGCCCAGGTTCAGCCCCGATGGCTGCGAGAAGCTGTACAAGCCGCTGGCATCGTCAATCGATTTGGAGCGCGTATAGTTCGCGATAAACGTCAGGTTGGAACCGTACTGCCGCCGGACGCTGATTTGCAGGGCGTGGTAGGAAGCGGTTCCTTCCATGTTGAGCGAATTGAAACTCCCGATCCCGGGAAAAGGCCGCGCCATCTGCGTGGTCAAAGTCGTATTTGCCTGCGCCAAAGCAGTATCGAGCGCGGGATTGTAGGGGACGGTATTGGTCGGCAGATTGATTGCCAGATGCACGCCGTGCGATCCCACGTAGTTGGCGTCGAGAATCGTGCCTTTCGCAATCTGCCGTTGAATGCCGAAATTCCATTCTTCCGCGTACGGAAGCGGGCTGGCCTGCGTAAAACCGTCGTAGTCGGTCAGCGTCAGGGGATTGGATGGACCGGTGAATTGCGCGATGTTGGCCTGGGGATTTTGAATATTTTGCGTCACCACGGACGGCATACCCTGGTTCAACCTGAAGGGCTGCGGCACGCCGGTGCCGAGGTTGGCGAAGCTCTGGACAACCGTGTATCCCGGAAAAAGAACCTGGCCGCCCACTAGCGAAAATAGCTGGCTATAGAAGATGCCGAAACCGGAGCGGATTACCGTCTTCGGCGTGGGACTATAGGCGACGCCGATCCGCGGTCCGAAGTTCAACTTGCTCGCCTGTAGGTTGAGCGTGTCCGAAGCGTTCTTGCCGGCGAAGAGCGCCTGCCCGGTGGTGGGATCGATGCGGGAATATTCATTGTTCGCCGTCGTCATGGGAGATTCGTAGTCCCAGCGCAGACCCAAATTGAGGGTGAGGTTGGGACGCAGCTTCCAGTCGTCCTGAAAATACAAGCCCACGTTGTAATTGCGCCGTCCGATGAGAGGCTGCGCGAGCGAATACGAAGCCGTTTTGATATCGCCCAGCAGGAAATCGGCCAGCGCGTTAATGGCATCGCCGGAGGTGTTTTTGGGCGATGTAATGGAGCCATCGAAGGTATAGCTTCCATTCACGTCGCCGGTGGGATTGAAATCGTCGAACTGGTTTTTGCGTAGCTGCGCGCCCATTTGCAGCAGGTGATTGCCGGCCGATTTACTGAGCGATCCGAGCGTCTGGTAGTTATTATCGATCTGCGTCCGAAGCGTGTTGCTGTTCGTGCCCAGTTGCGAGAATCCGCTGATATTGATCTCCGGCGCGGCAACGCCGTACGCGGTCGCGATCCCCAGCGTGCTGGGGACGTTAATGCCCTCGCTCGGCGGCCGGATCTCCGAATTGTTGCGGAAGAAGCCGAACCGCAGCTCTATGATGAGCGTGGGGCTGAACGTCTGCGTGTAGCCGAGCGTCGATTCGTAGCCCGTCGTGTTGCTGTCGCCCACCGAATTTTCGAGAACGCTGCCGGGGAAGGTCGGCTGGATCGGAGAGTAGTTATTGAAATGGACAAACGTGCCGAAGAAACGGATGTTGTCCGTCACGGTCTCATCGATACGGGCCACGCCGGTGTTCGCCGTGGGGTGGCTGGAGCCGATGGAAACGAAATTATTCGTCGCGATATTGTCGTTTGTATTGGGCGTGCCGGGGGAGTTCGGCGCGGGTACGAGGCTCAGGATTTTCGCCGCCGCCGGATCGATCAGACCGGCTGGAATAATGTTGCCGGGGAAGGGCGCTTTCGTCGCGGGGTTATAGACGATGGTCGGCGACCCGGAGAAATTTCCGGTCGCGTACGCTCCGCTCGGAACCGTGGACCGCGAAGAGAAAGGCGAGGCCTGAATCAATCCTTCGTAATTGATGAAGAAAAAAGTTTTGTTCGTGGCCTTGTAGAGTTTGGGAATCGTAAGCGGGCCGCCGATTTTCCCTCCGAAGAGGTTGTAGCGGTCCTCCGAGCGCGGCCGTCCGAGCAGGTTGTTGAAATAATTATTGGCGTCCAGAGCTTCGTTCCGGAAATAACCGTACGCCGCGCCGTGGTATTGATTGGCTCCGGAATTCGTTACCAGCGTCACGATTCCGCCCGAGGTGCGCCCGTATTCGGCCGAGTAGGACGACGTCAATACCTTGAATTCGCGGATGGAATCGGCCGGCGGCAACGTCTGCGGAGCGCCGGTAGATCCGGTAACCACCGAAACGCCGTCGATCAGGAATTCGCTGTTCAGCGTGCGGCTGCCGTTGATGGAAAGCTGCGCCGAATTGAGGCTCTGGGCGATGGGGCCGCCGGTCGAGACCCCGGGAGTGAGCGTCAGAAGGTTCAAAACATTGCGGCTCGGCAGAGGCAGATCCTGCACCTGGGACGGAGTGATAACGTTGCCCAGCGAAGCGCTGTCGGTGGCCAACTGGCCTTCGGTCGAGCCTTCCACGGTCACGGTTTCAGCGACCGTTCCGATTTGCAACGTGACGTTGATGTCGGCCCGCTGGTCGACCGAAAGCTGAACGTTCGATACCTGTTGTTTCTTGAAGCCGCCGGCATCGACGGTAACGGTGTAGCGGCCGACCGGAAGATTGGGCGCGCGGTACACACCGCTGTCGTTGGTGCGGCCGGTCCAGGCGGTGACGCCGGTGTCGGCGTTGGCGATCGTGACCGTCGCGCCGGGGATGGGTGCTTTGGCGGGATCCGTAACGGTTCCGGATATGACGCCGGTGACGCCTTGCGCCGGCGCCATGCCGGGCAGGCCAAAGAGAACAAGAAAGCAAAACGGCAACGCGCGGCGGAAGCGCGAAGTTACTGGGCGGGATTGCATGCTTTCACGACCCCATTTCGAAGAGCGATCGTCTGCTCCCCGCATATTTTCAGCTTATAACCGGGCCCCATTTTCCGCCACCGCGGCCGGGGCGGTGGATCGCCGCGCCGCGCCTTCTTAGAGCGGGGCGCGAGGGGCGCGCTGTCCAGAAGAAGTTCGCGTCGCTCGGAAATGGTTGCTGAGCCGCGCGCGTAAACAAGCGGTTTGGCTTGCGGCATGATCGCTGATTTCCGCAAGTTAGTACTAGATCGTCAACCGCACTTTGCGTGGCGCACTATAGTGCCGCCGTGCCGGTGCATCCGGGCGGCGCGGATCGGCAGGCAAAGCGCCCATGAATTCTGGAACATCGTCTCATCGACGTCCTCAATGGAACCCTTGGCCGGTGCAACCCTGGTTGCATGCGTGGGGAAAACGTTTAAATATATGTTGGGGTGTATGTTGGAGCAGGATTCGGATGCCATCACGCGGCGCGCGGCGGTTACGCTGCTTGCCGGGGCCTCACTCGCGCCGGAGTTGGTAGGGGAGCCGCGGGGCGGGGAGCCGTGGTACGCGACGATGCGGCGCTGCGGGCAGACCAATTTCAATGAACGCGATCCCATCGAGCTCGATATTGACTGGTGGGTTGCCTACTGGTCGAGTTTGAAATTGGACGCGCTGCTGTTGAGCGCCGGCGGGATCATGGCGTTCTATCCGACCCGGATTTCCTATCATCGCCGCAGCCGCTTCCTCGGCGGCAAAGACCTGTTCGGCGATTTCACGAAGGCCGCCAAGGCCAAGGGCATGCGCGTGGTGGCGAGGCTGGATTGCAATTATGTTTACGAAGAGGCTTACAAAGTGCATCCGGAGTGGGTGGAGCGCACGGAGGCGGGCGAGCCCATACGTCACGCCGAATCGCCCTGGCTTTATAAAACCTGCATGTACTCGACATATTTCACGGAGCAGTTCCCGGCGATCATCCGCGAAGTGAACTCGCTTTACGACGTCGATGGATTCTTTACCAACGGCTGGCCCAGCGCGGGGAAGCCGCCGCGCTGCCATTGCAAAGCATGCAGGGGTCTGGCCGATTCCAACACCCCGCTCGGGTATGAGCGGCACTTGCAGCGCGTGCTCCAGATCTGGAAGCTTTGGGACGATACGGCGAAGAAGAAAAAGTGGGACAGCGTCTACGTCGGCAATCTCGGGGGAGGGATCCGCGCCGTGACGAACTTGAGCCGCATCGCCGGCGTGGCCGGATGGTTCAACGCCGATCACCAGGGCCGGGCGGGCGTGACGCCCATCTGGGATTGCGCGCAGCAGGGCCGCGTCGCGCAGGCGGTCATGAAGGGCCGCACGATCACCAATGTGACCGGCTCTTATGCCAACTCGCATCCACTGTGGCGTCACACTTCCAAAGCGCCGCTGGAGGCGACTATGTGGATGGCGCAGACGACGGCCAGCGGCATGACGCCGTGGTATCACTGGCTGGGCGGCAAACCGGAGGACCTGCGTTGGCAGGAGACCGGGCGCGATTTTTTCCAGTGGATCGCCGCCGAGCAGGCCCACTTTGTCAATCGCGAATCGATCGCCGATCTCGCGGTCGTGTTTTCGGAACGTACGAATGCCTTTTATCAGGCGCCGGGGGGTGGGGATGTCACCGATTTTCTGCAAGGCATGTACAACGCTCTGCTGGACGGCCGGTTCTTCTTCGACTTCGTCCACGAGGACGACCTGACGCCGGCGGCGCTCGCCAAATATAGAGGACTGATCCTGGCGAACGCAGCGCTTTTGAGCGATGCGCAGTGCGGTCAATTGCGCGAATATGTCGACGGCGGCGGCTCGCTGCTGGCAACGTTTGAAACCGGCTGTTATGACGAGAGCGGCGTCCCCCGCGCGGACTGCGGACTTGCAGACCTGTTCGGTACGCGTTCAGCCGGGAAACGCGTTGGCCCGAACGGCAACGCCGCCTACGCGCGCATCGAGCGCGGCCATGCGATTCTGAACGGCTTCAGCAACACGAAGCTGCTGCCTTTCGCGGAATACTATCTGCCGCTCAAGGCCGTTCCGAATCCTGTTCTCACCGTGCTGCCGCCCTTCCCGGCGTTCCCGCCGGAGATGGTTTATCCCATGGTCGCCCACACCGATCAACCGGCCGTTGTCCTGGCGGAGCGCGGGTCCAGCCGTCTGGTATACCTGCCGGGCGACATCGGCCGCGCCTATTGGCGCTCCCAAAATCCCGACCTCAGCCGCTTGCTGTGCAACGCAATTCAGTGGATGCTGCGCGACGCCGCTCCGCTGATGGTGACGGGCGCCGGAATGGCGGAATTATTCGCATGGAAGACGCAGCCGGGCTTCGCCGTTCATATCCTCAATTACAACAACCCCGCGATGCAGCGCGGATGGTTCACGCACGCTTATCCGCTGCCGCCCCAGAAACTGCGTTTTGAGTTGCCGCGCGGAGCTCGAATTTCTGCGGCCCGTTTGTTGCGCTCCGGACGCGAACTCACGCTGTCCAGGAACGGAAACGCGATCGAGGCGACGATTCCGGGCGTCTCCGATTACGAGGTGGTGGCGCTTGTCTGAACCCACGCGTCGAGGGTTTCTCAGCGCGTCGGCGGCGGCGCTCGCGGCGCAGGGCGACGCTCAGCCGGTCACGGGCGAACGTATGGTGGGCATCCAAATCGGCGCCGTTTCTTTCGCGGATGAGGGCGTCGAGCCGGTCCTCGACATCCTGCGGAGCAAGGGCGCCGTGAACACGCTGTTCATCGCCGTCTTCACCTATGGCCGGGGCATCGCGGGGCGCCAGCTTCCGGGGCAGCCGCTTCCGGATCATGGCAAACAGCAATACGACACGGACACATTCCACGGCGGCAGCTACGCCGCGCTGCATGCGCAGTATTACGAAAATACGCCGCTTAAAAACCTGCGCGCTCCCGATCTCGGCGCCTATGACGTCTTCGAAGAGGTAATTCCGGCTTCCCGCAAGCGCGGCATGAAAAACATCGCGTGGTTCGAAGACGTGTTTCGTTCCGACATCCCGGGCATCGGCGAAGTGCGGGAGAAAGACCTGCACGGCCGCAACGCGCACACGCTGTGTTTCAATAATCCGGGTTATCGAAACTTTCTGCTGGACCTGGTCGAGGACTACGCGCGCTCCTGGGATCTGGACGGCATTATGTGGGGATCGGAGCGCCAGGGGGCCTTCGCGAACGCTCTCGGCTCCAGCCATGGCGGGGCCCGCAACGATCCTGGAAGGGTCACCTGCTTCTGCGAGTTCTGCCAGAGAAAGGCCGCCTCGCGCGGCATCCGCTTCGATCGCGTGAACGAAGGGTTTTTGGAGCTGGAAAAGTTCGTCCGCGCGGGCCGCGCGGGAACGCGCCCGGTGGATGGATATAACGTGGAACTCTGGCGGCTGATGCTGCGCTATCCGGAATTACTCGGCTGGGAAAATCTGTGGCACGATAGCCTGCGGGAAACCTATCGGGCGATTTACGCGAAAGTAAAGTCGATCAAGCCGTCGATGGGAGTTGGCTGGCATATCTGGCACAATAACTCCTTCAGTCCGATCTACCGCGCCGAGCAGGATTTACAGCGCATCGCCGCTTACTCGGATTTTTTGAAGGTTGTGATGTACAACAATGTCGCGGGCGAACGGATGGCGAGTTATATCGATAGCGTCGGCGCCGTTCAATATGGCGACGTTCCGAAAGAAGAGCTGCTCGAGTATCACTACCGCATATTGGGCTATAAGGACGAAGGCGCGTACGAGCGGATTCCGCACACGGGCTTTTCGAGCGACTATGTGCTGCGCGAAACAAAGCGTGCGCGCGCCGGGCTGGCGGGGACGAAGACGCACCTTTGGCCGGGCATCGACGTGGATGTTCCGACCGCGTCCGGCCACGGTAAATGCACCCGTCAAGGCGTTCGCGACGCGGTGCTCGCGGCCTTCCAAGGCGGCGCCGGCGGCGTCATTCTGTCGCGCAAATACTCCGAGATGAATCTTGCGAATCTGGCGGGGGCCGGAGACGCCATCGCCCAGCTCGGCCGCGGATAGCCGCCGGGGCGCCGGCGCGAAAGTGGAAGAAGTACTGAAGCGAGACGCGAAGTTGGAACGGCTCAGGCCCGGAGGAAACGGGCCAGGAACAAGGTCGCAATTAGTAATTGACAACTGGCAGTTTGCGCCTTTGTTGAAGCCCAGAGAACAAAGTCGCGGAGCGGGCGGCTCAGGCGGCGCGGCCGCGTTCATTCCGCGGAAGAATGGCGGCGTTTCTGGGACGCGCGCATGGCAACGAAGTTCCAGCGCTCCAGGTGTCGTTAAGGCTGAAGCATGCGCCCAGCGGGCGCGAGTAAGACGGCTTCGTGCGGTCGCGGCTCGGCAACAGCGCGAAAACAGTTCGCGCCTCTTCTGAAGATCGGCTTCGTGAGAAAGCACGGGAGAACGGATCCAGTTCGTTAATCGCGTTCTGCCATTTTGACACGCTTTCGTCCATCGCGAAGCGGTAGTCCTTGGCTCAGCAAAGTGGCGCGGGCTCTGTTGGAGAATATTGGTCCAACCGCCCGAACCGTCCAAACCTTCTGTTCGATGTTTCGCCTACGTCGCCTCATGGTCCGCAGGGCGCTTCGCCTTACTCTTCGCTTGACAGGGGCGGAAGAGCGGAATAGAACGCAGCCAATGGCGTTGGTCCAATCAGTCATATTGACGAACCGGCGCCTTCTAGGTAATCTCTTCACTCCGAGTTGATAGGGGCAATTCGCCGAGCAGTGACTCTTGAGGGACCAGCCGTACCGAGTTCAATTTATGATCCATCTTCAATCGAATGCAGCCTGATCGACGCTCTGATGGAGATTCCCAAGCGGCAGTACTTCATACAGGTGAAGCGTTCTCTCAGCAAGGGGAACAGCAACTCGAGCAATTCTGACGGATCTGCTTGCGGCGGCGAAGGACCGTGATTTAGCGCTGCAGATTGCATCGCTATATGCGCGGCTCGGCGATCGGGATCGGGCGTTCGCCTGGCTGGAAAGGGCATATCGACAGCGCACGGGAGGGCTGATTCTCCTCAATGTCTCGCCGGAACTTGAATTCCTCCGCCATGATCCGCGATTTTCGGATCTGGCGCGGCGCGTGGGTCTACGGAATCCCGCCCGACCTTACGCTCACTGCCGCGGCATTCAAAGACCCTATCCCTGTTCTCTTCGCTTTGCGTTCACGCGCTCGGCGAAGCGGGCAATATCGATGATTGCCCGTTCGTGAAAACCCTCCCCGACCTTCTCCTTCTCGTCGTAGGCATCCACACGGAAGCGTAGCCGGCGGTCATTCATCTCGATCAGTTCCCCGTGAAACGTCACAGTCATGTTCATCGGGGTCGCCGCAAGGTGTTTCACGTCCACGCGCGTGCCGACGGTGTCCAGGCCGGCATCCAGATGCTCTTTGGCGAGGTTGCGACAAGTCATCTCGAGGAACATGATGAGGGCCGGCGTGGCGAGCACGCGTGGCCCTTCCTCCCCGAGAAAACGGATCGCATTCGCGTCGTCGACCGTGCGCCGCTCCTCGCGTTTCATCCCGATCTCGAGCGAGCTCATCCTATTTCCACTCCGCGGTAAAGATATTGAATTCGTAGCGCTGCTCGGCAGCCTTGTCCGACGCGAAAACCAGCGTCTTGCCGTCCGGCGAGAATTCCGGGAACGCCGTGAACCCGCCGAAATCCGTCACCTGCTCGAGGCCGCTGCCGTCGGAATTGACCAGATACAGCTCGAACTTGCGCCCATCGCAATCGTGCTTGTTCGACGCGAAGAGAATCCGGCCTCCATCGGGCGTAAAGGTAGGCGCAAAGCTGGCACAACCGAAATTCGTGATCTGGCGGGCATTCTTTCCATCGCCATCCGCGACGAACAACTCCATTTTCATCGGCGACGTCAAGTTGTCGGCGAGCAACTCGCGATAGCGCTTCTCCGTCTCGGGCGTCGAGGGGTGATTGGCGCGCCAGACCAGTTTCTTCCCGTCGCGGGAGAACACCGCGCCCCCATCGTAGCCCTCCGTTTTCGTGATCTGGCGCTTGTTGGATCCGTCCGAATTCATGGTCCAGAGGTCGAGATCGCCGGATTGCATCGACGTATACACGATCTTGCCGGTCCTCCAGTTCACGGTGGCTTCGGCGTCGTAGCCAGGGGCGCCGGCGAGCTTCTTTTCGATTTTGCCGCCATCCGAAGCGAGGTAAATATCGTAGCCCGCGTAGACGGCCCAGACATAGCCTTTGCTGCGGTCGGCCGCGGGGGGGCAGGCGGGGGCGGCTTCGTGCGTCGATGCGTACAGGATGTGTTTATTGTCGGCCAGGAAGTAGCCGCAGGTGGTGCGGCCTTTGCCGGTCGAGACCATGTGGACGCCCGAGCCGTCGGCGTTCATGACGTAGATCTGGTCGCATTCGCGGCCGTCCCGCGTGGATTGGAAGATGAGCCGCTTGCCGTCCGGCCCCCAATACGCTTCGGCGTTCTGCCCGCCGAAGGTGAGCTGCCGGATATCGGCGAGATGATTTTGCGCCGCTGCCCCGAACGACCCGAGCGCAACGGCAAGGACCAGAATTCGGAATGTTGAACCGGCGCCGCGTGGCGCCCACGCAGCGCGCGCGGGCCAGTGCGGCGAGACGGCCACGACCGCCGTGCGCGTGGGCGGACATGATGCGAGCGCGGATGCGGCGTAGGCGCACGCGGACCAGTGCGGCGAGGCGGCCGCGGCCGCAACGCGCGGGGGCCGGGCGCAGGGACCTCTACTGCTTGCGTTGCGCGGCGAAGTGTTCATCCAGGAAGTCCAGAGCTTGCTTGTGCAGATCGGCAATGGGCTGCACGCGATCGCCGAGTTCGAGCGCTGTATCGCTGGAACGCTGGTAAGACGGCCATCTCGGGAGGCCTTTGCCGTTGGGATCGCCAGTGGTCGCGAAATTGACCCAGTAGGAGGACATCATGTCCGCAAGTTTGCGGTCGGTGTCGTTGTAATTCCGCGGGCCGTTTGGCTCGAGGTTGTCGAAAACGTAGGCGATCTCGGAGGCGTGAAAAGCGCCGTAGCGTTCGCGGCCCGGTCCGGGCGCCACGCGGCTGAAGTAATAAAGATACGCTTTCGATTTGCCGGTTTTCGTCTCCAGGCGCGCCCAAGTGCGCATCTCCCACCCGAAGGTGACGTCGCGCAAGGAGGCGTAGAACGATTCTTTCGCCTGTTCGTCGGTATCGGCCGGATAGACCTTAAGCGCTTTGTCGGCGTCCGCGCCGAAGCGCGCCCTGGCCTGCTCGGTAAAGAGCTGGGCATGCGCGGTTGCGGGCCAGGACGTCAGCGATTTGCCTTCATCGGCATTGGAACCGACGATGAGGGGCACATCGTTCTGCTTGCCTTCCTTGAAGATGGTGTAGACGTCGGTGGGGAGCATCCAACCGTCGACGTTGGGCGGGAAACTCGACCCGGCCGATGCCTTCAGAATCTCTTCGGCGGGTTTGGCGCGCAAGGCGGCGATGGAATCGGCGCCGGTCCCGTGGGCGAATCTAACTCCCGTCTCTTCCACTTGCGACAGCGTCTTCATGGGCCCGAAGGCGCCGCCGCTTTCGCCGATGGCGCGTTGGAACAGCCCGCGCGCGAGCGGCGTGGCCATGAGGTAATTGACACTCCATGACCCGGCCGATTCGCCGAAAATAGTGACGCGTTTGGGGTCGCCGCCGAAGGCCGCGATGTTTTTCTGCACCCATTCGAGCGCGGCAATCTGGTCGAGAAAGGCGTAGTTGCCGGAGGCGTTGCGGTCCGATTCCTTGGTCAGCTCGGGATGCGCGAGGAAGCCGAAGACCCCCAGGCGGTAGTTGATGGTGACCAGGACGACGCCCTTCTTGGCCAGCGCTTCGCCGTCGTAGGTGGGCGTGGAGCCGGACCCGCGCGTGAGGGCGCCGCCGTGAATCCAGACCATGACGGGGCGGCGGTCGCGGGCGGAACGCCCCGCGGTCCAGACGTTGAGGTAGAGGCAATCCTCCGACATCGGTTCGGGTTCGCGGTAATAGAGCGAGCTCTTCGAGTACGGCGTCTGCATGCAGATGGGCGAAAACTTGGTGGTTTCCCGAACATCGGTCCAGGAGACCGGCGCCTTGGGAGCTTTCCAGCGCAGGTCGCCGATGGGCGGCGCGGCGTAGGGGATCCCCTTGTAGACGCGGACCGCGGGATCGGTTCCGGGGGCGCCCGAAACGGGGCCGTTCGCGGTGCGGACGGGATCGGTGGCGGCGAAGCAAGCGAGACTGGATGCGAAGAGCATAACGGGAATCAGACGCATAGAGTGATGTTATAACGTCACGCCAGGGCCAGGTTCGGTTGGGCGCGGAGGTCGAAATCGGCAAACTCGGCGCGCTTGTATTTCGGGATCGCGGCGGCGGCGATCATGGCGGCGTTGTCGGTGGAGAGGCCGGGCGTCGGGAAAAAGACGGGGTAAGGCAAAGTGGCGGCGTTGGCGGCGTGGCGCAAACCGGTGTTGCAGGCGACGCCCCCCGAAATGATCATGGATCGCGCGCCGATTTCTTCGGCTGCGGCGATGGAGCGCTTGAGCAGCTCGTCGATGACGGTTTTCTGAAAAGAAGCCAGCAGGTCGAGCGTCGGTTGCGGCGTGGCGCGGAGGTAATCTTCCGTTGTTGGATCGACGAGTTTGCGGCGCGCTTCGATTTCGGAGCCCATGTCGCGCTGCTCGACCCAGCGGAGGACGGCGGTTTTCAGGCCGCTGAAGCTGAAATCGAGCGCGTTGCCTTTCATTTTGGCGGATGTGAATTTAATGCCGCGCGGATCGCCATGCACGGCGAGCTGGTCGACGATGGGGCCGCCGGGGTAGCCGAATCCAAGCAGCTTGGCGACCTTATCGAAAGCTTCGCCGGCGGCATCGTCGCGTGTTTTGCCGAGCAGGCGATAGGAGAAACCTTCGCGAACTTCGAACAGATGGGTGTGACCGCCGCTGACGACCAGGGCGAGCGCGGGATAGGCGATTCGCTCGCCGGTCTCCAGGACGACAGCGTGGATGTGGCCTTCAATGTGGTTGACGGCGATGAGCGGAATGCCGCGCGCGAAGCAGATGGATTTGGCGTAGGTGATTCCGACCAGGAGCGAGCCGGCGAGACCGGGGCCTTGGGTGACGGCGATGGCGGAGATGTCGTCCCAACTCGCGCCGGCTTCTTCGAGCGCGGCGCGGACGACGGGAACGATGGCCCTGAGATGCTCGCGCGAGGCCAGCTCGGGAACGACGCCGCCATACTTGGAGTGAGTGGCGAGCTGCGAGGCGACCACGGAGCTCAGCAGGCGCGGCCGGACCTGCGCGGAGTCGTCCGCGACGACGGCCGCGGCCGTCTCATCGCAGGAGGATTCGATGCCGAGGATTCTCACGATCCTTATTGTATGGCCGGAATGACGTTGGATTTGGCGGAATTCGATTACGAGCTGCCGGAAGCGGCCATCGCGCAGGAGCCGCTGGCGGACCGCGCGGCTTCGCGAATGCTGGTCCTGTATCGCCAGGAACGGCGTTGGGAAGACCGCGCCTTTCGCGAGTTTCCGCAATTCCTGCGCGCGGGCGATTGCCTGGTATTGAACGATTCCAAAGTATTTCCATCGCGGCTGTTCGGGCATCGCGCCGGAGTTCATGCGCTGCCGGTGGGGAAAAACAATCCCAAGCGGAGGGAGAACCTGTCGGGGCGCGTGGAAGTTTTTCTGCTGCGGCCGGTATCGAGCGACGAGTTGACGTGGGAAGCGCTGGTGCGGCCGGGGCGGAAGATGCGAACCGGGGAGCGCATCGTCTTCGAGGGGGATCTGGAAGCGGAAATCGTGAGCCGCGGCGAGTATGGAGAGCGGAAATTGCGTTTCGCGGCGGAAAGTCGCGTCGCTTCGAAAATAGAACAATTCGGGCACGTCCCTTTGCCGCCTTATATCAAGCGAGCGGATCGGGCGGAGGACCGGGAACGTTACCAAACTGTTTTCGCAAAGGAGAAGGGATCGGTGGCGGCGCCGACGGCGGGGCTGCATTTCACGCCGGAGATCCTGGAGGAGTGCCGCGCGGCGGGGGCGGAGATCGTTTATATCACGCTGCATGTGGGGTTGGGAACCTTCCAATCTGTACGGTCCAATGTGTTGCATTCGGAGCGCTTCGTGGTCGGCGAGGCAAGTGGCGCACGCATTGCGCGGCGCGCCGCGGCGGGTGTGCGTGGGGACGACCAGCGTGCGGGCGCTCGAAAGCGCCGCGCGGGGAAAGGCGGGCGAGACGGACCTGTTCATACGGCCGGGTTTTGAGTTTCGAGCGCACGGACGCGATGCTCACGAATTTTCATTTGCCGCGATCGAGCTTGCTGATGCTGGTGTGCGCGTTCGCGGGAACGGATTTCGTTTTAGCGGCGTATCGGCACGCGGTGGAATCGGGATATCGATTTTACTCATACGGCGATTGCATGCTGATTTTGTAGGTTAGTTCAGGAACTTCAGCCAGGCCTGCGCGCCCTGATGGTTATGCGCGGCGAGGGCGGCGTAGCCTTCGGCGGGGGCGTGCGGATCGGCGAGCAAGGCGCGTCCGACGCGGGCGATATCGAGGACGTCGTCGGCTTTGGCCTGCCAATGAGGCGGCGTCCAATCGATGGCGCCGGAGACGACGGAGGGGACGCCTTCGGCGATGCCGTCGGCGGTGACCATATTGAAGGATTCGGTGTAACTGGGCTGCAGGAGGAGGTGCATGTGCGCGGCGATCTGGCGGAATTTCGGCCAGGCCTGCCAGCCGTTTTGCACGATGGCGACGCCGGGGACGCCGTGGAGCAGGGCGTTGACGGAGCGGAGAACGGTATCGCCGCCGCCTTCGGTGCGTCCGGCGGAAACCCACAGCTCCAGGTTGGCTTTGTAGGCGCGCGCGATGGCGAGGGCGGCTCCGGCGGCGCTCATGAAATTCTTGAGCGGGCGCGTGGCTCCGAAAGCTCCGATGCGCAGCGTGCCGCTTTTGAACGCGGGCGTGGGACGCGGGGGCGCGTCGAGGTAATAGAGATTGGGGAGATGGAGGCAGGGAGCGCCGTACGCGGCTGTGATCCAGTTGCAGAATTTCGCGCTGTTGGCGGCGAGGTGAAAGCGGTTGGAACCCATTTCGATTTCCATGCCTTCGCGGACGAGCTTGACGCCGTTGGAATCGGCCTGCAGGAAGCCGACGTTGGAATGGCAGTTGACGGCGAATCGGGTGAAGGGGAATTCGGCGAGCAATTTCTGAATGTCGGGCGAGGGAATCCAGGGGGCGGAGACGACGACGTGCGTGGCGGGGCGCTCGCGGAGGCGGGCGGCGAGATCGTTGGCCTGCAAGATGGGCCAGACTTCGACGTCGACGCCGAGGCGGCTCAGGACCTTGCAGGTGTTGAGCGCGGAGACGCCGAGGCCGATGTGGCTGATATTCTTGTTCGCCGCGAAGTTTTTATATGCCAGGATGAGTTTGCTCATGGGTTCTGTTCTCTGGCTTCAGCGTAGAGGCGGGGTGCGCGGATGGCGGGCGGGGGTGGGGGTAAGTGGTTGGGAGCAGGGGAGATTGGGAGGTGAGAAAAATGGGAACGGCGAGCGTGGGGGCGCGATTTAAGAACGCCGGGGGCGAGGTTCGGTTTGCTCGAGCCGCCGGTGGTCCCCGCCTGAAGCGCGGCGCCATTTCTAGGGTAGGGCGTGTTACGGCCAAGGGGCGTCGATAACAGACCGGGCGATCTTGTCTTGTGAAAGGGCTATACTGTCGGGCCGTTGCGCTGCCCCGCTCTCGAACTGCACCAGAGTGGTGCGCTTGATATCTTAGGTGCTTGATATCTTAGGTGTATGAAGCAGCCCGTCCAAGACTCGCAAGCGAACAACGCCGTCTGTTCGCCAGAACGTTACGATTCCGGCTCGACTGGCGATTGAAGTCGAGCGTGTGGCCAAGAGAAGGCATCTTACGATGAGCCGGGCGCTGGTTGTGCTTGCGCAACGCGGAGTGGAAGCTGAAGCGGCAGCGCGCGACAACCTCAATGCGACTTATCGCCGGTTCATATCCGAGGCCGAATCCGGACCGTAAGGGCGAGGCGGGAAAAGATTTGATGCGGGCAATCTTCGGAAAGAACCCCATTGCCGAAGATTCGATTCTCTAATCTGCCCCGAAATGTCTGGGGGCACATTCTCGCGCGCGTGGCGGAGCGCCAGATCTCACGCGAAGATCTTCGTCGCCTGCAGGAATGGGAGGACGGCGATTGGTACAAAGATTTCGGATCGTTTATGGTCCGCGGTTCCGGCGAGTTTCCAGGAAGTTGAATCCCCGGGTCAGGGCTTTTTCGGCGGTTCGGTCGGCTTCGGCGGAGTCGTCTTCGGCGCCGTACTTGATTACGGTGTCGCTCTTGAACTGTTTATAGTCTTCGTACTTGACGACTTCTTTGATCTTCTGCGGGCCCTCTTTGAAATTTAGGGTGTCGTTGGCGATGGTGTAGGTCGGGAACCAGTATTTTCCATCGACTTGCTGGCGATAGGTTTCGAACTTGGGGTATTGGTCGTTGGAATTCTTTTTCAGGAGTCCGATGCCGCGGCCGTAGGTTTTTACGATCTGCAGGTCTTTGTCGTCGACCCAGATTTCGCCTTCGAAATAGCGCTTGCCTTGCTCCATCTTTTTCGGCTTGATGGCGAAGACGTAGCAGGGGATCTCGTCAAGCTGCTCGCGGCCGAGATAGCGAATGTAATAGAGCGGCACTTCATCGGTTGTGAGCACGAAGGGCTGGATGTCGCGAAGGTCCTGCTCGTCCTCCGGGGTCATGATGATGTGTTCCAGTTTATTCACGGGCGCGTAGACGACATGCTCGGCGCGCTTGCCTTCCGGCGAGAAGATGATGTCGGAGACGATCTCATATCTCCCGGCGGTGGGATTGCCGCCGTCGTCGAGCTCCTCGATTTTGGCTGTCTGCCGGTAGGTGTAGTTGCCGCGCGCATGGGCGAATTCCGTCTCCTTGGCCGCGAACTTCGCGACGATGTCCGGGATTTGGCTGTCGGGAGGGTCGGGCAGGGAAGCTGCGAAGGAAAGGGGGACAAAAGAAGCGCCGCAGAACAGCGCCGCCGTGGCCAGTTTAAGCATGGTGGTTCTCAGTTCTTTTATTTTAGCAGCGAGCGAGCTTCCCTAGCTTCAGCTCAAGATCTGCTTGGCGATGGTCAGCTTCTGCATGTTGCTGGTGCCCTCGTAAATGCGCCCGATCTTGGCGTCGCGATAGAGCTTCTCGACGGGATAGTCCTTCGTGAAGCCTACTCCTCCGAAGATTTCGACGGCGCGCGATGCCGTTGCTTCCGCGATTTGCGAAGCGAAATACTTGGCCATCGCGGCTTCGGTTACAAAGGGCAGGCCGGCATCGCGGAGGCGCGCGGCGTTGTAGACGAGGAGGCGGGAGGCTTCGACCTCGGTTGCCATTTGCGCCAATTCGAACTGGACGCCCTGGAACTCGGCGATGGGCTTGCCGAACTGGCGTCGTTCCTTGGCATACGCGATGGAATGATGGAGCGCGCCCTGGGCGAGGCCGGTCATTTGAGCCCCGATGGCAATGCGGCCTTCGTTGAGGGTCTCGATCGCGATTTTGTAGCCTTTTCCTACTTCGCCCAACACGTTCGACGCCGGGACGGGGCAGTCGTCGAGGATCAGCTCGCACGTGGAGGAGGCGCGAATGCCGAGTTTGTCCTCTTTTTTGCCGACCTGGAAACCGGGAAATTCGCGTTCGACGAGGAAGCAGGCGATACCGCGATAGCCCGCGGTGGGATCGGCGTTGGCGAAGAGCAGGAAGAGTCCGGCTTCGGCGGCGTTGGTGATCCAAAGCTTGCGTCCGGTGATGCGCCAGCGATCGCCGTCGCGCGCGGCGCGCGTTGTCAACGCAAAAGCGTCGGAGCCGGAACCGGCTTCGGATAGCGCAAAGGAAGCGACCATGTCGCGCGCCAGCTTGGGCAAATAGCGGGACTTCTGATCGTCGTTGCCCCAGCGCAGAAGGACGTTATTGGCGATGGTGTTCTGAACGTCGGCGATGACGGCGGCGGCGGGATCGACCTCCGCGAGCGCCTCGATGGCGAGCACGGAGAGAAAGAAATTTCCGCCCTGGCCGCCGAACTCTTCCGGGATTTCGATGCCCATCAGCCCGAGCTCGAACATTTCGCGCAGCAGTTCCTTGCGAAACACGCCGGCGTCGTCCATGGCGCGGACGTGGGGCGCGATGCGCTCGCGCGCGAACCTGCGGACGACGTCGCGGAACATCGCCTCTTCTTCGCCGAGGACGGTCAAGGGAGCGCCCGAGCTTCGAAGTTTTTCCGTAGCGGTGGCCATTGCCCCTAGTTTACGTCCGGCGCCGCTCACGATTTAGCCATTGCCGGAGCTTTCATGCGGCGCTAACATCGGACAGTGAAGGGGGATTCGGTTCCGAAGGAGCAACTGGAGCGCATTGCGCCCGTGGTGGACGCTTTGATCGCACAATTGCGCGCTCTGATGAGCCGGCTTCCTCCCAACACGGACTCCGCGCTGGTGTTTCAGTTCCAGCCGGAGGAACATCGGTGACGATCCAGGAGGCCTCGCGGGCCATCCATCGGCGCAAGATTTCGTGCGCGGAGTTGTTGGAGGAATGCCTGGGCGCGATCGGGCGGCGCAATGAGGATCTCAACGCCTTCATCACCGTATTCGCGGACTCCTCGCGGGCGCGCGCCGCGGAGCTGGACGAGGAACTGTCGAACGACGTCGACCGCGGCCCGCTGCACGGCATTCCGATCGCCCACAAGGACCTGATTTGCGCCAAGGGCTTCCTGTGCACGTCAGGGTCGAAGCTGTTCGACGATTACGTGCCGGATTACGACGCCACGGTGGTCGCGCGGCTGCAGCAAGCGGGCGCGGTGACGGTGGGAAAAACCGGACTGCACGAGCTGGCCTATGGAGTGACGTCGGCGAACCCGTACTTCGGCGTGATCCGCAATCCGCACGACCGCGAGCGCATCCCGGGAGGATCGAGCGGCGGATCGGGCGCGGCGGTCGCCAGCGGCATGGCTTTGATGGCCACCGGGACGGACACCGGCGGATCGATTCGCATTCCAGCGTCCTACTGCGGCGTGGCCGGTTTGAAGCCTACTTACGGGCGCGTGAGCCGCTATGGTGTGAAACCGCTGGGGTTGAGTCTGGATCATGTGGGACCGCTGGCGGCGACGGTGCGCGACTGCGCGGCGACCTACAATGTCATGGCGGGATTTGACGACCGCGATCCCTCGTCCAGCCGGCGGACGGCGCTGGAATACACGCCGCCGGAGCCGTGCCCGATCGGGGAACTGCGGATCGGCATTCCGCGGAACTACTTTTTCGAGGCGGTGGACGCGGAGGTCCGCGCCGCCGTGGATAACATGGCGCGAATGGCGGAAGCTTTGGGGGCGCGAGTGGTTGCGGTACAGGTTCCCGACGTGGAAGCGCTGAACGTGGTGGCGCGGACTATTCTTCTGGCGGAAGCGGCGGCGGTGTTCGAGCCTTATCTGGCCCATCGCGAAAAATTTGGGGACGACGTGCTGGCGCTGTTGGACCAAGGCAGGCTGGTGGCGGCGACCGACTATGTCAATGCGCAACGGCTGCGGCGGTTCTTCGCGCAGGAATGGCGTCTGGTGTTCAGCGGTGTGGATTGTCTGTTGACGCCCACTACTCCGACGGCCGCGCCGGCAATCGGCCGGAAGTTGGTGGAGATCGAGGGCCAGTCGGAGGATGTGCGCCTGGCGGCGACGCGGTTCATGCGCGGCATCAACGTGCTGGGCCTGCCGGCGCTGTCGGTTCCGTGCGGCAAGACGCGGGGCGGGCTGCCCATTGGTCTTCAAATCGTCGGGCGCGCGTTTGAAGAACAGACTGTGCTGCGCGTCGGCGCGGCGTTGGAGGATGCGCTGGGCGGGTGGTAGTCGCGAAATTGCGGGAAATCGGCAGCGGCCGGGCGGGGATAAACCGCTTGCTTACGCGCGCGGCTCGGTAGCTTACGGGCGCGGCTCGGTAGCTTGTGGGCGCGACTCGGCTTGTTTTACGCGCGTCGTGGTAGTTTGCGTCGGCGGAAACGGGCTGCTGTACTGGTTCGTATGGCGCGCCGCCTTCCGGTCCTTTGTGTCACAATCGCAGCGATCGGATTTTTTTCACCTAGTATGCGGGGGGCGACGACGCCGGGCAGGATTCTGGTACAGGGCCATCGCGGGGCGCGCGCCGTGCGTCCTGAAAACACGATTCCGGCGTTTGAGTACGCCATTCATGCCGGCGTGGACGCGCTGGAGATGGACATGGCGGTGACGAAAGATAACGTCATTGTCATTTCGCACGACCCCATTCTGGAGCCGCCGGTGTGCACGGGTCCGCGGGCGAGCGCGGTGATTCACGAGCTCACATTGGCGCAAGTGCGCGAGTGGGATTGCGGGGCCGTGCAGAACCCGCATTTCCCCAAGCAGCGGGCCATGCCGGGCACGAGGATGCCGACGCTGGACGAAGTGCTGGATCTGGCGAATCAGGGGAACTTCGATTTCAACATCGAGACGAAGAGTTTCCCGGATAAGCCGCAATACACGCCACCGCCGGAGGAGTTCGTACGGCTATTTCTGGATTGCGTGCGGCGGCATAAGCTCGAAAGCCGCGTGATTCTGCAATCGTTCGATTTCCGGACGTTGGTTGCGGCCCGGAAAATGGCTCCTGAAATCCGGCGCTCGGCGCTGACGGAATCCGACGCGCGCGACTTTGCCGCAATCGCGCATGACGGCGGCGATGCGCAGATTGTGTCGCCCAACTACGCGCTGGTGACGAGGGAGAAGGTGGCGGCCGCTCACCGCGCGGGGATTCAAGTGGTCGCCTGGACGGTGGACAAGCCGGTGGACTGGGAGAAGATGGTTGCCGCCGGGGTAGACGCGATTATTTCGGACGACCCCGGCGCTTTGATTTTGTATTTGAAGACGAAAGGGCTGCGCTAGCTCGCGAGTTATCGCATTAGGGGCGGACGCGGAGCCGCCGCAGGAGCAGTTCGCGGGCATTTTCGGAGAGCACCGGCCGGGCCACGGCTTCGGAAGCTTCGGAAAAGCTCTCGCCGGCGCCGTTGCTCGGGGTAGCTATGAAGGCATGAGTTTCGCCGGCGCTGGTCTGCGCGAAGCCTGTGATTTCCCCGCGCGCATTGATCGATTCGGCTTGTTGCAGATACAACCTCGCCGGGTTGGCGCCAACGAGGGTGTTGAGGTCGGTCATCGCGCCGTTCTGCCATAGGAACGCGCGAGAGTTAAAATCGGCGTCCAGAGATATGCCGACTATCTCGCCGCCGTCGTTAATGCCGAGGGCGAGGCTCGCCGAGTCGCCGGAGAGCGTGCCCAGGTCAGCCATGACGCCGTTCTGCCACAGGAAGCCATGCGTGGTTCCGTTGTAGTCCGCATGGCCAATCGCCTGGCCCTGGTTGTTGATGGCGCAAGCGTGGTTCCCCCCGAAGCCTGGAGCGCCGCCGAGGGTGCCGAGATCGGTCGCCACGCCGTTTTGCCATAGCAAGGCGTGAGCGAACACAAAATAAACTTGGGCAATCGGGTCGAAGGGCGCGCAAGGGCCGGACACGCCGACTGCTTGGCCATTGTCGTTGATGGCCCAGGCGGCTCCGTCCGGGTCGCCGTTGGGAATGGGGAGCTGTTGGACTTTGCCATCTACCCATATGACGGGCTTAAATTGCGCGACGGGGCAGCCGGCGTCCCGCGTGTTGTTCTGCGCAAAACCGGCCACCTCGCCTTGATTGTTTATAGAGATGGCGACGCCGTTGTCGCCTCCCAGGGTGGGGAGCTCGGTCATGACGCCGTCTTGCCATAGAAAAGGGACACACGAGGCGCCGGAGGGAGGAAACCCAAGCGCGTTGAAGCCGCAAAAGTCTTCGCCGTTGGGAACGGAAGTTTCAGCTTGGCCTACGGCTTGGCCCTTTTCGTTGATGCCGAAGGCTGCGCTATTCGGTCCTCCGAGTCCGGGCGCGCCGAAGTCCCCGATCCATCCCTTGTACCAGAGGACGGCGTGCATGGCGCCGTTAGAAGCGGCCGCCGCGCCACTTATCAACCCATTATTGGTTATAAAGTATGGCTGGCCAGGCGTGTTACCCACGGGGCCGAGGTCCCGGACGGAGTAGCGCGGGGGCTGTGCTATTGCAAGCGCGGCGAGCAAGCCGCTCGCGGCAATCGAAGTTACGATCGGTTTGACGTTCATGTTGTGGTCCTCTATTTCAGGTAGGCGTGGAATGCGCCGGGAAACTATCATGCGCGCCGGGGAATATAATTTACTGATAAGCAATGGAGCGGCCGGAACAATTCGGAAGCGACGTGAGCACGCTGCTGCGCGCCTGGAGCGAGGGAGACCAGGGCGCGCTGGAGCGGCTGACGCCCATTGTTTTTGACGAGCTGCACCGGCTGGCGAGGCGCCATATGAGACACGAACGTCCGGGGCACAGCCTGCAGACGACGGCTTTGGTGAACGAAGCCTACATGCGGCTGGTGGATTATAAGCGCATGCAGTGGCAGAACCGCGCCCATTTCTTCGCGGTCTCGGGGCAGTTGATGCGGCGCATTCTGGTGGAGCATGCGCGGCGGCGTAACCTGAAACGTGGGGGCGGCGCGCAGCACATGTCATTGGAGGAGGCCGCCGAGGTTGGGGGCTACCGGGCTGCGGACTTGGTCGCGCTCGACGACGTCATGAACGACTTGGCGCGCCTCGATCCCCGCAAGGTGCAGGTGGTCGAAATGCGCTTCTTTGGCGGACTGAGCGTGGAGGAGACGGCGGAAGTACTTAAAGTATCGTCCGTCACGGTGATGCGCGACTGGAGCAGCGCGAAGGCGTGGCTCTACCGCGAACTGACCCGAAAGGCGCCCGATGGACTCCCATCGATGGAAGCAAGTCGATAACCTGCTGCAGGCGGTGCTGGAGCGTCCGTCTGCTGAGCGCGAGAGGTTTTTGCGTCAGGCGTGCGCGGGGGACGAGGCGTTGGAGCGCGAAGTCCAGTCTTTGCTGACATCGCAGCGGAAAGCGGGAAGTTTCCTGGAGAGTCCGGCGGTGGAGCTGGCCGCGCAGGCGCTCGCTTGGAAGACTCCCGCTTCCCTGAACGGCCAAACCATTTCGCATTACCGCATCATCGAGAAGCTGGGCGGCGGCGGAATGGGCGTCGTTTATAAAGCCGAGGACGTCCGCCTGCGGCGCTTTGTCGCTCTTAAATTTCTGCCGGATGAAGTCGCCCGGGACACGCAGGCTCGCAGCCGTTTCGAGCGCGAGGCGCGCGCCGCCTCCGCGCTGAATCATCCCAACATATGCACGATTCACGACATCGGCGAGCAGGATGGGCGCGCCTACATCGTGATGGAGCATCTCGAAGGCGCGACGCTCAAGTACCGCATCGCCGAACGGCCGCTCCATATCGACGAGCTGATCGGGCTCGGGATCGAGATGGCCGACGCGCTCGATGCGGCGCATGCCGCGGGCATCGTCCACCGCGATATCAAGCCCGCGAACATCTTCGTCGTTAAGCGCGGTCACGCCAAGATACTCGATTTCGGGTTGGCGAAAATCGATCCCGTTCTCGACGAGACGGCGGGACCGACCCTCACCGTCGCCGAAGAACTGACCGGCGCGGGGAGCGTGCTGGGCACGGTTTCACACATGTCGCCGGAGCAGGTCCGCGCCAAGGACTTGGACGCTCGCACGGATCTATTCTCGTTCGGGATCGTGCTCTATGAAATGGCTACGGGCAAGCTGCCATTTCGCGGGGAGAACGCGGCGATGATTTTCGACGCCATTCTCAACAGCGCTCCCGTGCCCGCCGTACGCCTGAATCCGAACTTGCCCGTGGAACTGGAGCGCATCATCGACAAGTGCCTCGAGAAAGATCGCGAGCTGCGCTACCAGCACGCTTCGGAAATTCGCGCCGACCTGCAGCGCCTGAAGCGGGATACGGGCTCCGCGCAGGAGCGCTATGGAAGCGCTGCCGCTATGCGGGCTGCGGCGGCGAAGCAAGCCCGTGGCCCTCGAAGCTGGAAAGCCGGCGCGGCCGCGGCCGCAGCGGCGCTGGCGATGATAGGAGTTGCGGCCTGGTACTTTAGTGACCGTAAGCATCCAGTCACATCGCCTTCCGAATACGTCCAGATCACCGATTTCAGCGACTCCGCCTCGGCGCCGGCGCTTTCGCCCGATGGACGCATGGTGACTTTCTTACGCGGCGGAAACCCCTTTCTTACAACCGGGCCGGTCTATGTCAAGGCGCTCCCGGCCGGGCAGTCGATGCAGATCACCAACGATCCGAGTCCAAAGTACAATCCGGTGTTTATGCCCGACGGCTCGCGCGTCGCCTACACGGCGATAGACAGGGACGCGAATTCCTGGGATACCTGGACCGTGCCGGTGACCGGCGGATCGCCCACGAGGCTGATGCGAAACGCCGCGGGAATGAGCTGGATCGGCAATGGCCGGATTCTCTTTTCGGAAATAATGAGCGGGACGCTGCTGCACATGGGGATCGTGACTTCCGGGGAAAGCCGGGCGGGGGAAAGGCGGATTTATTTCCCCGAGCGCGAGCGCGCCATGGCGCACTATTCATACCTCTCACCGGACCAAAAGTCCGTATTGGTGGTGGAGATGGATCCCGCATGGCTGCCCTGCCGGCTCGTGCCTATGGAAGAAGCTTCCAAAGGGCGGCAGGTCGGCCCTTCGGGCGCGTGTACGGCGGCTGCATGGTCCCCCGACGGGAAATGGATGTATTTCAGTGCGGAGACGAACGGAACGAATCATTTATGGCGGCAGAGGTTCCCGGCCGGGATTCCGGAGCGGATCACTATGGGACCAGGCGAGGAGCAAGGGCTCGCAATAGCGCCGGACGGCAAATCGCTGATTTCATCGGTGGGTGTTCGCAAGAGCTCGGTGTGGATTCATGACGGTTCTGGAGAGCGTCCGCTCTCGCCCGAAGGTTCGGCGACCCATCCCAGTTTTTCCGCCGACGGCAAACGCGTGTACTATCTGCTGCAAAAGAACACTTCCGGCGCAAGCGAACTGTGGTCGACGGAACGCGGTTCGGGGATTTCCAATCCCGCGCTGCCAGGCGTTCCGCTTATCGACTTTGATGTCTCGCGCGATGGGCAGCAGGTGGCATTTACGGCCCGCGATGGTTCGGATTCGCAAATCTTCATTGCGCCGCTCGATGGCAGCGCGCCGCCTCGCCTGGTGACGCGTGGCGGAGACAGGGTCAACTTCGGCGCTGCCGGCGAACTGGTCTTTCGGCAACGGGAAGCGCACGCCTACTACCTTGCCCGGGTCAAAACGGATGGAACGGGTTTGGAACGTATTCTTGACGATCCGATCTCGGATATGGGCTTCGTATCGCCGGACGGGAGCTGGGCGACAGTGGCGGGTGTTGGCGGCCCGAAGCACGGCACTCTAGCCGTATCTTTAAAGGACCGAACCCGAAAAGTGATTTGCGGCGGCCCCTGTTTACCGCGTTGGTCCGCGGACGGCGCCTACCTATACTTGTTGATGGAGCCCGCTCCGGCGGAGTCGGGCCCGACTCTGGTCGTTCCCATTCCTTCGGGAGCAGGTCTGCCGACTTTGCCCGCGCAGGGATTGGGGCCGCACGCGGGTGAGGAATCGCCTGGGATCGCAGCGATCCGCGAAAGCTGGGTGGGGCCCGGACCGGACCCGCGGACTTATGCGTTCGTGAAATCGGAATTCGTGGGCAACTTATTCCGGATTCCGCTGCATTAGACCACGAACCCCGATCTTCCGCGACACCTTTATGGCTTTACCGGCCGGGAGGGTCGCCGGTTCCGATCGGTTGGGCCGGTGGAACGACGACCATCTGGCGTGGTCGCGGGATGGAAGGTCGATCTTCATCTCGACGAGAACCGCGTCTTCGACATCGCGCATGATCGGGCGGACATACGTCGTTCCCTTATCTCCGGGCCGGATGTTCCCTACGATCGCGGCGGCAGGATTGCAGTCGGCAGACGATTTAGCCAAGTTGCCGGGGCCGCGTGTCATCGAAGAGTTCGACGTTGCCCCCGGCCCGACGCCCCGCGTGTACGCATTCTCGCGCGCAGCGGTGCAACGGAATCTGTACAGGATTCCCATTCCACGATGAACTCCGAGCGATGGAAGCAAGCCGATAACCTGCTGCAGGCGGTGTTGGAGCGTCCACGTGAGGAGCGCGAAGAGTTTTTGCGTCAGGCGTGCGGGGGCGACGAGGAGTTGGAGCGCGAGATTCGGTCTTTGCCTACATCGCAGCGGCAGGCGGGAAGTTTCGTGGACAGGCCGGCGATGGACATGGCTGTGGGGCAACGGCTCTGGAAGAGGAGAGAGGCGCGGTGGGCGCTCAGCTTGGCCCTTATAAAATCGACGCTCCCATCGGCGCGGGCGGGATGGGCGAGGTTTTCAGGGCCACGGATACGCGCCTGCACCGCACGGTGGCGATCAAAATTCTGCCGCGCGACAAAGTGGCCGACCCGGAGCGCAAGCGCCGCTTCATGCAGGAGGCCCGCGCGGCCTCGGCGCTGAATCATCCCAACATCGTCACGCTGTACGATATCGCAAACGACAACGGCATCGATTATCTGGTGATGGAGTACGTGCGCGGGCAAGTCGCTCGACAAACTCATCACGCCCAAGGGACTGCCGTTAGCTGAAGTCATCGGTTACGCCGCGCAAATCGCCGGTGCGCTCGCGGCGGCGCACGCGGCCGGCATCGTGCATCGCGACATCAAGCCGGCCAATGCGATCGTAACCGCGGAAGGACAGGTCAAGGTGCTCGATTTCGGCCTGGCGAAACTGGAAGAAGCGCGCCCGATCCCGAAAGCGAAACCCGGACCATGGCGCCCGAGGCTGACCGAAGCGGGCATGGTGATGGGCACGTGGCGTACATGTCGCCGGAGCAGGCGCGGGCCGAGGAGGTGGACGCCCGCACGGATCTGTTCTCGTTCGGAGCCGTGCTGTACGAAATGGCGACGGGGCGGCGGGCGTTTTTGAAGGCGCTGGATTGGACCGGCGCCTGCCGACCGAATTCCTTGCCGCCGGAGCTGCGGCGGATCGTGCTGAAGCTCTTGCAAGCCGACCGGGAACTGCGCTACCAGACGGCGGCGGATGTTGCCGCGGATTTGAGACGGCTCCAGCACGTCGAGCGAAAGCAAGCCGGACTGGCGGCGCTGGTGGATGGCCGCCGCGGCGGCGCTGGCGCGCTCGTCGTTCGCATCGCGGCCATTTTCTATCTGCGGCCGGACCGTCCGGCGGGGCGCGACGAATGGGTGCAGTTGACCAACTTTCCGGATTCCGGTCAGCCAACCCGCGTTATCTCCCGATGGGCGAATGCTCACATTCGTTCGTGGGCCAGACACATTCCTGGCGCCGGGACAGATCTATATCAAGATGCTTCCCGACGGCGAGCCCGTCCAGCTCACGCACGACAACTTGAACAAAATGAGTCCGGTGTTCTCGCCCGACGGCTCGCGCATCGCCTATACCGTCGGCGGGTCCACGATGGGCGGCTGGAACACTTGGGTTGTGCCCGTGGTCGAGCGGACAGCCGCGCCTGTGGCTCACGAACGCCTCCGGTTTGGTGTGGCTCGACAAGCAGAGGGTGCTTTTCTCCGAAATCAAGAAAGGACGTCCACATGGGGATCGTGACGGCGCGAGGAAAATCGCGCGGGAGCCCGCGACGTTTACCTGCCGGCGAGTGAACTGGGCATGGCGCACCGGTCCTATCCGTCACCCGACGGCAAATCGGCGCTAGTAGTGGAAATGGACCGGGCGGCGTGGCTTCCGTGCCGCCTGGTTCCCATTGACGGCCGATCAATGGCAGCTTCGGCGGGCCATCCGGTAGGCCCGCCGGGCGGCCGCATGCACCTTCGCCGGCATGGTCGCCCGACGGAAAGTGGATGTATTTCAGTTCGAGCGCCGGCGGATCGTTCCATACGTGGCGGCAGCGTTATCCGGATGGCCAGCCCGAGCAGATCACTTCCGGGCCGACCGAGGAAGAAGGCATTGCCATGTTTCCGGATGGCCGTTCCTTCGTCACCTCCGTGGCGTTAAGGCAAAGCGTCGTTTGGGTACACGATGAAGCGGCGAGCGGCAGATCTCGCTGGAGGGCTACAGCTACGATCCGAAATTCACTCCCGATGGAAAGCAGTTGTGTTACCGGATTTTGAAGGGCGCCCTCCCTATGGACGATCCGGGCGAATTGCGGCTCGTGGAACTCGATACCGGGCACAACGAACCCTTGCTGCCTGGCTTGGCGAATCGTGGGGCCGCCTGGGACTGGCGTACGACATATCTCCGGACGGCACGGCAAGTGGTGGCCGCGGCCAAAGATAGCGAGGGCAAGCTGCGTCTTTGGTTGGCCGCGCTCGACGGGCAATCGCCCCCTCGCCAGATCCCGAACGTGGAAGGCGATACGCCTCTTTTCGGGAAAGACGGTGAAATCTTCTTCCACCGCTGGGAAGGGGCTTCCGCTTATGCTTACAGGGTTCACGAGGACGGAACCGGATTGCGGAGACTGAGCGAGCAAACGATTGTGACGCCAGCGGGGGTCTCGCAAGACGGCCAGTGGCTGACCGCTACAGTTGCCGTCGCCAATAAGGCTATCCCCGAACGGGAGCGATCCTTCCGTGACACCTTTATGGCTCTACCGGTCGGGGAGGGTCGCCGGTTCCGATCGGTTGGGCCGGCTGGAACGACGACCATCTGGCGTGGTCGCGGGATGGAAGATCGATCTTCATCTCGACGAGAACCGCGTCTTCGACATCCCGCATGATCGGGCGAACGTACGTCGTTCCCTTATCTCCGGGCCGGATGTTCCCTACGATCCCGGCGGCAGGATTGCAGTCGGCAGACGACTTAGCCAAGTTGCCGGGGGCGCGTGTCATCGAAGCCTTCGACATTGCCCCCGGCCCGACGCCCGCGCGTGTACGCATTCTCGCGCGCAGCGGTGCAACGGAACTTATACAGGATTCCCATTCCACGATGAATTCCGAGCGATGGAAGCAAGCCGATAACCTGCTGCAGGCGGTGTTGGAGCGTCCACGTGAGGAGCGCGAAGAGTTTTTGCGTCAGGCGTGCGCGGGGGACGAGGCGTTGGAGCGCGAGATTCGGTCTTTGCCGACATCGCAGCGGCAGGCGGGAAGTTTCGTGGACAGGCCGGCGATGGAAATGGCTGTGGGGCAACGGCTCTGGAGGAGGAGAGAGGCGCGGTGGGCGCTCAGCTTGGCCCTTATAAGATCGACGCTGCCATCGGCGCCGGCGGGATGGGCGAGGTTTTCAGGGATACGGATACGCGCCTGCAGCGCGCGGTGGCGATCAAAATTCCGCCGCGCGACAAAGTGGCCGACCCGGAGCGCAAGCGGCGGTTCATGCAGGAGGCGCGCGCGGCTTCGGCGCTGAATCATCCCAACATTGTCACGCTGTACGATATCGCAAACGACAACGGCATCGATTATCCGGCGATGGAGAACGTGGCGGGCAAGCCGCTCGACAAACTCATCGGGTCCAGTTCCCCTACGAGATAATTCCCTTCCGCACCGCGTACAGGATCAGCTCCGGCGCGCTGTGCAGGTTCAGCTTCTGCAGGATATGCGTGCGATGGGTGTCGATGGTATAAGGGCTGATGTTCAGCAGGTTCGCAATCTCCTTGTTGGTCCGGCCCTCGGCCACTAATTGCAGGATCTCGCGCTCGCGATCGGTCAACAGATCATAGCTGTCCTCCACGCCCTTCGATTCGAGCTGCCTCATGTGATCGTCCTGCAGCACGCGGCTGACCTTCGGGCTCAGGAACGAACGGCCCTCGTGGACCGCGCGAATGCCGTTGATCAGATCGTTCTTGGCGCTGTCCTTGACCAGGTATCCGCGCGCGCCGGCCTTGAGCGAGCGGATGATATAACTCTCGTCGTAATGCATGCTCAAAATGACGACCGCGATGTGCGGGCACTTCGCCACGATGCGGCGCGTCGCTTCGATGCCGTTCAGCAGCGGCATGGCAATGTCCATCAGGACAATGTCGGGATTGGTTTCCTGGGCGAGCCGAATGGCCTCGATGCCGTCCGAAGCTTCGCCCGCGATTTCGAATCCCGGCTGGCGCTCCAATAGGACGCGCAAGCCGTCCCGGACCACGGTGTGGTCGTCAGCCAGCAGGATGCGGATCTGATCCATGGTTTGGCTCCGCGCCGTTTCCGTTTGAGAACATGGTCACCGGCAGCGCCGCCCGGATGAAGGTCCCCCGGCCCGGTTTCGAATCGATTTCAAAGCGGCCGCCCAGGTGCCGCACGCGCTCCTCCATGCCCAGCAGGCCCAGGCCGCGCGTCCACTTGGTATCGAACCCGCTGCCGTCGTCCTGAACCGACACCAGCACCTGCGCGGCGTCGCGCCGCACCGTCACCTGCACGGCGCTGGCCTGCGCGTGCCGCGCGGCGTTGTTCAGCGATTCCTGCACGATGCGATAAATGCAGGTCTTGTGCTCCTCGGGAAGACCGTCGGCCATTTCCGGGGCGTCCACCTGCACGCGCAGTCCGGTCCGGCGCATGGCGTCGCGCGCCTGCCACTTGCAGCGCCGGAACTAGACCGAAATCGTCCAGCATGGAGGGCCGCAGCAGAAGTGACATGTTGCGGGTCTCCTCCACCGTCCTGGCCGCCAGCTCGTGGACCGCTTCGAGGCGCGCGCGCACCTCCGCGGCATGGCTGAAATCCAGCAGGTTGTCCGTTTCCATCACGATCGCCGAAAGCGACTGGCCCACCTCGTCGTGCAGCTCCCGCGAAATCGCGCGCCGCTCCTCCTCCTGCGCCCGTACCAGCTTGGCGGATAATTCTTTCAAATCCACCTGCGCGCGGCCGCTCTCTTCCAGGCGCAACTGGGCTTCGCGTTCCAGCCCCAGCAGATAATTGATGGTCAACCCCGTCACCACCAGTCCCCCGATCAGCGTAATCGACAGCGTCATGATCGAGGCCCACCGGAAACGCTCGAAGTCGCGGCTGAAACCGTTCTCCCCCCGCATCAGCTCGATCTCGTTGACGTTGGCCACGCGATCGGCGACCTGCAGCATCGCCGTGCGCCGCGGGACGAGCTCCTCGTAAAAAAATGCGTCCCGCCGCGCGTTGCGCTGCTGCGGCGTCCAATCGAAGGCGCGGTCCAGGACGCGCCAGTATTCCTGGATTTCCGAGCGCAGCTCGCGGAAGGTGGCCATTTCCTCGGGAGCGAGGTTCTTCTCGTACTCCTGCAGCGCCTTGGCGGTATCGCGCTGCGCGGTTTGCAGACGGGCCAACTGCGCGCCGGCTCCGGCCGGCTCCGGGGCCAGGAGATAATCGCGCACATAGGTTCCGGACATATAGATTTGCGAGCGGATCTGTTCCAGCAGCCCGTTGCGCCGCTCGAAGCGCTGCCGCATCTCGGTCCCGCTGGCGTGCAGACGGCCGAGCACCACCTGGGCGTCGATGCCGGCCCCGATCATCAGCACCAATAGCCCGCCGAACCCCGCCAACAACGCCAGCCAGATGCGCCGCCGCTGCCGCCCGCCGCGCGGCGCCACCGGAATAGCGGGCGCGGCGGGCGCCGCCATGGGTTCCCCCACCGCGCGCACCCCCACGTCCGTGGCCGCGTTAGTCATGCTTCCGGCGCGCCTTCAACACGCTTAACCTTCAGGTTACGGTAGGCTGAGCCCCCGGGGGTATCCCGTGGCTACAGTATTTAGACCCCTTCAAAATACTGGACAGACCTGATTTGTTTTGAACTCCACTTAGGACATCCTAAGCAAAGGAAGCCCATCCTCCTGGAGAAAATAAATAAATGAAGATCCGAAACCTTGCCCTCACCACCGCCGCGGGAGCGTTTCTTATTGTGACCGCCTGCCACAAAAAAGTGCCCGTCGCGCAAACGCCGCCCCCGCCGCGGCAGCAAACCGTCGCGCAGGCGCCCGCGAACAACTACACGCCCGCCGCCGCCGGGCAGGCCTACACCCCTGAAAACCACAGCGCCTCGAACATGCCGGACGCCGCCACGCGGGCCCGCATCCAGGATCTGCTGAATCGCATCGAGGACGCCTATTTCGATTACGACAAGCACGACATCCGGCCCGACGCCCAGAAGGCGCTGGTCGATGACGCGCACACCTTGGCCGACATTCTCAAACAGTATCCCGACTACCATTTGACGGTGGAAGGCTACTGCGACGAGCGCGGCTCCGATGAGTACAACATCGCCCTGGGCGACGCCCGCGCCAAGCAGGCTAAGGATTACCTGGTCAATCTCGGCATACCGGCAGACCAGTTGCGGACGGTCAGCTACGGCAAAGAGAAGCCGGTGTGCACCGACCACGACGAAAACTGCTGGCAGAAAAACCGCCGCGCGCACATTACGCAGGAGCAAAGTTAAACGCGGCTGCTGCGTCTCTGGACATTCCGGCACGCCTTGGCTTGAGATCGGAACGCCGGTCGCGTTTCCTGATCACGTAAACCGGCGATACACTGGAATACGTGCAGGATCGCAAGAACGTAACCCTCAGCTTGCCGGAGACCCTCCTGCGGCGCTTCCGCGTCTACGCGGCCTCGCGCAATCAATCTATGACCGGTCTTATGGCCGAGGCGATACGGAACCTCCTCGACCAGGACGCGCAAAATGCGGAAGCCAAGCGCCGCTTCCTCGAGCGCATCCGCAACGCGCCCGATCGCGGGACCGGTGGACGGGCGACTTGGACCAGGGATGAATTACATGAGCGTTGAGTTCGTCGATACCAACGTTCTCGTGTATGCGCATGATGGCGGAGCCGGGAAAAAGCACCTAAAGTCTATTGAATTGCTGGCCCGATTGTTCGAGGACGCCAGCGGAGCGTTAAGCGTCCAGGTGCTTGCCGAATTCTATAACGCGGCAACAAAGAAGCTCTCCATGAAGAGCGAAGAAGCGGAGTCGGCAATCGGCGGCCTTGGAGGCTGGTTAATTCACCGCCCTGGACACGCCGACGTGCTGAAGGCTTGCCGCTTGCACCGCCGCTACAAGATCGCGTGGTGGGACGCGATGGTGCTCAACAGCGCCATTGAGGTTGGCTGCTCCATTCTGTGGAGCGAGGATTTAAACGACGGCCAACGGTATGGCGAGATAACGGTCCGGAACCCGTTTATCTGAACGTTCGCTATAGCCTGGCATATTCCGCCTTGGCTTGCTTGAAAATCGGAACATCCGGGTCGGCGTCTTTCCATAGCGTCAGAAAATCCTGGTAGGCGGCCTTGGCTTTCGTCTTATCGCCCGACAACGCGAGCGCCCGGCCGAGCTGCAAGCGAGCCGTTGCGCCTATAGGATCGGTGGCAACGAACTCGCGATGGTCGACAATTTTCTGAAATTCCGCGACGGCCTCCGCGCCCCGGCGCCCAGCCAAATAGGCCAAGCCACGGACATACGCCGGATAAAGGAACCCGAAGGAACCATTGAACCAACTTAAGGGGACGCCTAGCTCATAGGGAAGCGACAGTTGTAAGGCTTCGACAGCCTTTGAAGGCTCGCCATGGTTCAGCGCCAAAAATGCGCGTAGCTCCGGCAAGTAAGCGAATCGGACCGACGTATCCTCCGGGAAGCGCTTCTGCAGATCATTCGCGATTGTTTGGACCGCAGAGGAATCCCCCGACAGGGCGAGCGCGAAAGCTGCGCCATACTCCACATCGCGGCCCTTTGAAAGCGCCAGGGCCGCCATCGCGCCCTGCCTTGCCAAGGGCGCATTCCCGGAGAGAGCTTCCCACACCGTTGCCCCGGTTTCGAACAGCGCCGCTCTTTCCCTCTGCCCTGCATCGCGAGCCATGCCCACCGCGCGCCGCGACATCTCCCTTGCTTGATGCAAGCGGCCGGAATAAGCCAGCACAAAACCTTGATGCTCCGAGAGCCAGTCTTCCGCTCCGGTTCTCTCCTTTCCCAGCACGATCGCCCGTTCCATTCCCTCCCGGTCGCCGCTTACAAACGCGAGATCGTACTGCTCGACCAGCATCTCGGGGATATCCAGTTTGCGCGCGGAAGCTCGCTGAAGGGTCGCCGCGGCTTCCTTCAACCGGCCGAAGAATTGATAGCCGGTGGCGAGATTGACGTACGCGAAGGGAAAGTCGGGATCGATCGCGATCGCTTTTTTGGCCTCTTCGATCGTCTTCTCCCATTTGCCGAAAATGGGGTAGATCATTCCCGACAGGAGCCCCGGAGCGTTTAAATCGCGAGGATATGTTCGCTCCCACAGCTCAAAGGTCCGTTGCGCGTTTTCCATGTTGCCGGTTGCCTGTAGATCGTATGCCGAAGCGATGAAGAACTTCTCCGCGTCGCTGACGCGATCCCGCAACTGGTAGGCTTTACTGGCACTCTCCGCCGACAGCGCATACTCTCCGATGTCGCCGTAAATGCGGCCTACATACGCATGCGCCATCGCAAATTTGGGATCGATTTCAACGGCGCGCTTAAAAAGCGGCAGAGCGGAGGCGTCGCCCTTGGAGAGAAGGAGCTTTAAGCCGGTGCTATAAGATCTTAGCGCTTCAAGCGACGGCGTCGTCGCCTCTTCGAGCGGAGTCGAGTGTTGTTCAACAGTGGTGAGCGCTTCGCCCGCGCGGGTCCGGAACTTACTCGCAACTTGACTTAGGGCTTTCAGAACATCTTCTTTTCTTTCTGCCTGAGCCTGTTCCTCGTCAATTACTTCTCCGGAGCCGCAGCGATTTGCGCGCAGCCCCAATACATACTGGCTTCCCAGGCCGGCAATGGAGCCTTCGAGCACGGCGGCGCTCCCGGCTCGTTCGCAGACTTGGCGGGCGAGCTCCGGAGTGAGGCGCGTATTCGCCGGCCGGCCCATGAGATGCAGCTCCTTTTGCACGCGCTCCTCGGAGATCAGGCTGAGGTAAGGGGACTGCTCGAGCTGCACCGCCAAGCCCTGGCGAAGCGTCTCGTCGAAAACGGAGTCGCCCGTCGTGTTTCTGAAATCGGCGAGGACGATCGTATCCTTGTCCGTAAGCTTTGCCGTAGCGTGGAGCGCCCGTTGAAAATAGAAGGCTCCAGCGATGAGCAACGCCAGTGCCGCGGCGGCGGCGGTAGCAATCGTCTTCGGCCGCTTTGCGAGGCCGGGCCGGGCGCCTGTCGTTACCAGCGCCGAATCGGTGTCCCGCTTCAGGCGCTGCAAGTCGGCGCGAACTTCCGACGCGTGCTGGTAGCGTAGCTCGCGATCTTTCTCGAGGCATTTATCGATCACGCGCGCTAGTTCGGCCGGCAATTCCGGATTCAGCCGCGCCGCGGGCAGGGGAGCGCGGTTGAGAATGGAATCGAAAATCATCGCCGCGTTCTCTCCACGAAACGGCAGCTTGCCCGTAGCCATTTCATAGAGCACGACTCCGAACGAGAACAAGTCCGTGCGAGCGTCCAACTGTTTCGCGCGGACCTGCTCCGGCGACATGTACGATACCGTCCCCAGCACGCTCCCGGCGCCGGTCAGTTGATCGTCGATCGTGAGCGTCGGTCCCTCCATTTCGATCGCGCCGTCGTCGAGGATGGGATCCATCTTCGCCAATCCAAAGTCGAGAATCTTCGCATGGCCCGGCCTTGGTTACGAAGATGTTTGCGGGCTTAATGTCGCGATGGACGATCCCCTTGGCGTGCGCGGCTTCCAGAGCGCTGGAGATCTCGATCCCCAGCTCGATCAATTCTCCCGTTTCCAAAGTCCCTTCGCGCGATGCGGTGCTTGAGCGTCCCGCCATCCAAGTACTCCATGACGATGTAGGCGCGGCCTTCCTGTTCGCCGATATCGTAAATCGTGCAGATGTTGGGATGATTCAAGGCGGAAGCGGCGCGCGCCTCGCGCTCGAAACGGCTGAGGGCCTGCGCGTTCCGGGCGACTTCGTCCGGCAGAAATTTCAGGGCCACGAAGCGGCGCAGACGGATATCCTCGGCTTTATAAACCACGCCCATTCCGCCGCCGCCCAACTTCTCGACGATGCGGTAATGCGAGATGGTTTGGCCGATCAAAGAACCGCTGCTTTCCGGCGCGCCCACTTCTCGCGAGGCGCGGCGATCGTCGAGCGCACCATCGTGCGATTGCTGCAAAAGCAGCGATTCCACCACTTCACGAAGGTCCTCGTCGCCGCCGGCGGCTATTTGCACGAACGCGTACCGCCGCTCCGGCGCGCATGCCAGGGCGGAGTGGAACAGACGTTCGATTTGCCGCCATCGCTCGGAGGCCATATAACATGGTGTGAATCATACCACCCGCGTTTCATTCCGGCGCGGCGCCTGCCCTCATGCGTTCTTGCAGCTTGAGTATCTTTCGCCCGGCGCGCGGAAGCTCACTCTTCGAAAGCTCGATCCAGCAGCGCGCCTGCGTTTAGATGAGTTGCCCAGCGCCTCAGGTACTCCATATCGAGACGCTCGCCCTGAACCGCGATCACGCCGCGGATATCGCTCCATTGCCGATCCGACACGCATCCGCCGCCTTGATACCAGACGAGTTTCGTCAATATAACATCCTCGGGCGTCGCGGCCCAGAATGACAGTACGCGTTCTTTACCCATTTGAATCGCGGTACGGACGCGCCGCGAAAATTCCGTGTGGTAGTAAACATCCTCGGGAAGAGGAAATACATCGAACTTAAAGCTGGTCGCGTAGTGGATTATGTTGAAGGGGCGCCCTCTTTCAAGCGCCTCGCGCATCGCCTCGCGATCGGCGTAGAAGTCGTTCCCAAGAGTTGGGGCTAACCGGTCAATCGCATCAGTCGTCAGATCCGCAACGATGTCGATGTCCTGGGTGGCGCGCCAAATTCCAACCGCCGAGCTCGCCAGCGAGCCGCCGATCAGATGCGGGATTCCGAGGCGATCGAAGGCCGTCAAAAGACGGTCGAACGCCTCAATCCAGTCATTCATTCCCGGGTGTCCAGCCGTACACGCGCGCCATCGTCTCTCGATCCAAATGCCGGCCGGCGACGCGTAAAAATACTTCCCGGTCGTCCGCTTGCGGGTATAGCCGCCGCACATCCGCCTCCGCCATTGCCCGGATCAACTCGTTCGCGCGAAAGACATTCAGGATCTT
This sequence comes from Bryobacterales bacterium, assembly GCA_963795935.1. Classification (GTDB taxonomy): domain Bacteria; phylum Acidobacteriota; class Terriglobia; order Bryobacterales; family Bryobacteraceae; genus JAICMB01. The sequence continues at coordinate 621,342 of CAWCJO010000004.1, forward strand.
CTCGCCGGCGCTCATGCGCCGTTGCAGATCGAGAAACAGTTCGAGCGCTTTCGGGTCGGTATCGTTAAACCAGTCCGGCACACTTTCAGTGTATTGATAGATCCCCATCGCGAGTTTCAACGCTGCAGCTTGGCCTTTTCCGCCTTCGCTTGTTTGAAAATCGGAATATCGGGGTCGGCCTCTTTCCAAAGGCTGACAAAATCCCCGTATGCGCCCTTTGCCTTGGCCGTATCGCCCGACGAGGCGAACGCCCGGCCCAGTTGTAAGTGCGCCAGCGCTCCGATAGGATCGCTGACCACGATCCCGCGATGATCGAGAATCTTCTGGAATTCTCCGGCGGCTTCAGCGCCTCTGTGCGCCGCCACATAAACCAAGCCGCGCACATAGATGCGATAGAGTGCGCCGAAGAGACCATGTATCTTGCTGCGCGGCTTGCCCAACTCATACGGACCGGCGATTTGCAACGAATCGATAGCCTTGACAGGCGCGCCATGATTCAGCGCGAGAAGCGCGCGAAGCTCCGGCAGGTACGCAAATCGGACCGAAGTATCCTCGCCGAAGCGCTTTTGCAGATCGTTCGCCACTGTCTGCGCCCCTGAAGAATCCCCCGACAGAGCCAACGCCAAGGCGGCGCCGTACTCCACCTCCCGGTCCTTTGAGCGCTCCAGCGCGGCCATTGCCCTCCGTCTTGCCTCGGCGGCATTTCCGAAAAACGCTTCCCACAGCGCTGCTGGAGCTTCGTACAAAGCCGCCTTTTCCCGTTGTCCCGACTGCAGAGCGAGATCCACCGCACTCCTCGAAAACCTCCTTGCCTGTTGCAAGCGCCCGGAATATGCCAGGGCAAAAGCCTCATTATCCGAGAGGTCGCCCCCGCTGGAATCTCTCTTCCCCAGAGCCAATTCTCTTTCCATTCCCGGCTTGTCGGCTTTTAAAAAGGCGATGTCGAATCGAATGACCGGAAAATCGAGGAATTCCAGTTTGCGCCCGGAGGCTCGCTGAAGAGTGTTCTCGGCCTCATCCAGGCGATCAAGAGATTCATAAGCGGCGGCAAGATTGCCATAAGGGATGGAAAAATCCGGTTCGAGATCGATGGCTTTCTTAGCTTCCTCGATCTCCTTTTCGTATTTGCCGGTGACCTCGTAAATAGTCGATAAGAATGCGTGAGAATCCCCATCGCGAGGATATGTTTGCGCCCACAAATCGCAGGTCTGTTGCATCTTTTCCATATCCCCGGTAACCCGCAAATGGAATGAAGTTTCGAGAAAGAACTTCTCCCCGCTGCGAGGAAAGCAAGGACTGAACTTCGCGCTCCAACTCCTCATCGCCCCCGCACGCCTGACGCAAAAACTGCTCGCGCTCCCCACGCGGACGCTCCAACACCGCCTGCAGCAGGTTATCGACTTGCTTCCATCGCTCGGCATTCATCGCGCAGTGCCCTCACGCGCCGTTCACTTGCAGCTTGGCGTATTCCGACTTGGCTTGCCTTAGGATCGGGATATCGGACCCGGCGTCTTTCCAGAGTGTGAGGAAATCCTGGTATGCACCTTGGGCCTTGACCTTGTCTCCCGATAAAGCGTAGGCTCTCCCGAGTTGTAAGCGCGCCAGCGCGCCTATGGGATCCAACCCCACAATACCGCGACTCCACTCCTCCACGGTATAGGCAATGCGTGAACCGTCGGGCGAGAACACCGGACTCATTTTTTCCAAGTTGTCATGCGTAAGCTGGACGGGCTCGCCGTCGGGAAGCATCTTGACATAGACTTGCCTCGGCGCCGGGCGGTCTTGCTGGAGATGGAAATAGAAAAATACTGCGTCGAACGCTACGGCCGCCAGCGCCGCAGGGGAGGAGATCCACCAGCGTCGCGGATCCGGCTTGCGTTCGCTCGAGGGCTGCAGCCGTTTCAAGTCCGCTGCGAGATCGGCCGCGGTCCGATACCGCAATTCCCGGTCTACTTCCAGAAGCTTCACCGCAATCCGCCGAAGCTCCGGCGGCAACGAATTCGCCGGAGGCCTCCGCCAATCCAGCGCCTTCAAGAACGCCCGCCGCCCCGTGGCCATTTCGTACAGCACCGCTCCGAACGAGAACAGATCCGTGCGGGCGTCCGCCTCCTCGGCCCGCGCCTGCTCCGGCGGCATGTAGGCCAGCGCGCCCATCACCATGCCCGCTTCCGTCAGCCTCGGCGAGACGGTCTGAGTTTCGCTGTCTGGATCGGACGCGGCTTCGGCCAGCTTGGCCAGGCCGAAATCGAGCACCTTGACCTGTCCTTCCGCCGTCACGATCACGTGGCCGGCTTCACGCCGGCGATGCACGATCCCGGCCGCGTGCGCCGCCGCCAGCGCCCCGGCGATTTGCGCGCCATAACGAATCACTTCACCCAGCGGCAATCCTTTGTGCTCAACAAAAAAGCCGGCTTGGCGGCTCTATACTTGAAATAAGTACCGCCAAATGCACGAAATGGGGATTTTCTGGCTCCGCGTAGCGACGGCCTTCTATGCGGCCGGCCTGATTCACGCCATTATTGTCGTCCTGCGCCGCAATTCCAGGATTTTCAAGGCGGCGCTGGGCGCCTTCTGCGTGGGCGCCATCCTGCACGTTGTCGCCATCGTGGAGCTCACGGCCTCGGCCGGCCACATTCCCGTCGACAATTTCTATGAATGCAGCTCGTTGTGCGCCCTCATCGTCGCGATCTTGTTTCTATTCGTGTATTGGCGCCACCAGTTCGCCAGTCTGAGCGTCTTTATATTTCCGCTCGTGTTCGTGATGACCGGGATCGGAGCGATGGAAACCCCGGTCGCGACCTGGCAGAACAAAAGCATCCGGCAGGTTTGGCTTTTTCTACACGTGGTGATGATCCTTCTTGGTTTCGCGGCGCTCCTTCTGACGGCGCTCGCCGCGGTCTTTTATCTCATCCAGGAAAGGCGTCTGAAAAGCAAACGGCCGGCTAAGTTCTTCGACCGCCTGCCGCCGCTCGCCACGCTCGACGATCTGGTGACGAACGCGATGGGGCTGGGGTTCGTCTTCATCACGCTCGGAACCATTGCCGGCAGCGCCTGGGCTTTTATCGAGAGCGGCACGCGCTGGATTGCCGATCCGCGCATCGGGATTTCGCTCTTCACGTGGCTGTTGTATCTCGTAATGGTATTCCTGCGGAACTCCGCCGGATGGCGCGGGCGCAAGGCGGCGCTGCTGTCGCTTAGCGTCTTAGGGTGCGCCGCGGTGACCTGGGCCGCGCATGTGGGACTTCGCTCGCTGCTGGCGAAATGATGCGATGCGATTCTCGATCACAGGAGTGAATCACAAGAGCGCGCCAGTGGAAGTGCGCGAGCGCCTCGCCTTCGACGAGCGTTCGATTCCCGGCGCTCTCAAGATTCTGCGGCAGAGGCCCGGAGTGGTGGAAGGCATGATCTTGTCCACCTGCAATCGCGTCGAGATCGCCGTCTCCAGCGAGGAGCGCGGCGGCCTTCATGCGGTGGACGAATTCCTGGCGGAAACCTGCAACGTGGAGCGCGACTGGGTGCGGCCTTACTTGTATACGTTCGAGGACCGCGAGGCGATCCAGCACCTGTTCCGGGTGGCCGCGAGCCTGGATTCCATGGTCGTCGGCGAACCGCAGATCCTGGGGCAATTGAAAACCGCCTACGCGCTGGCGAAGCAGGAAGGCGCGGTGAACGGCTTCATGGATACGCTGTTGACGCGCGCGTTTAACGTCGCCAAGCGCGTGCGCTCGGAAACCGGGGTCGGGGCCAGCGCCGTCTCGGTCGGCTTCGCGGCGGTGGAAATGGCGCGCGAAATCTTCGGCTCGCTCAACAACAAGACAGTGCTGATCGCCGGCGCCGGCAAGATGTCCGAAGCCGCCGCCCGGCATTTGAGACGCTGCGGAGCGTCGAAAATGTTCGTGACCAACCGCACCCAGGAACGCGCGGCCGCGATGGCCCGGATCTTCGACGGCGAGATCGTCGATTATGCGAACTTCGCCGCGTTCCTTCCGGAAGTGGATATTATTCTGACATCGAGCGCCGCTCCGCATTACATCCTGACCAAAGAAGACATGGCGAAGGCGATCGCGGCGCGCAAGAACAGGCCCGTTTTCGTGATCGACATCGGGGTCCCGCGCAACGTCGAGCCGTCGGTGAACGAGCTCGACAACGTGTTCGTGTACGACATCGACGATCTGCAGAGGGTGGTCGAGAAGAATGTCGAGTTGCGGCGGCATGAAGCGGAGGAAGCCGAGCAGATCGTCGCCGAGGAAGTGGAGCGCATGCTGTCGCGTCTGAAAACGCGCGACGTCGTTCCGACGATCGTCGGTTTGCAGGAGCAGCTCGAGAACCTGCGCTCCGCCGAAGTGGCGCGCATGCGCGGGAAATTCGGCAATCTGACGCGCGAGCAGGAAGAAGCGCTGGAGGCGCTGACGCGCGCGATCGTCAATAAAGTCGCGCACGCTCCGATCAGGGAGCTGCGGCGGCAGGCATCGCAGCCGGAGGGATCGCACTTCATCAACGCCGTGAGAAAGGTCTTCCGTCTGGAATGACGCGCCGGCGCGGAGAGACCCGCGGCATGTTGGCGATCGGGTCGCGCGGCTCCCAGTTGGCGCTGTGGCAGGCGCAGTGGGTGAAAGCGCGTCTGGAAGCTTTCGGCGAGGAGTGCCGCATCGAGATCATCCACACGACGGGCGATAAGATCGCCGATGTTGCGTTGTCGAAGGTCGGCGCGAAGGGTCTGTTCACGAAGGAGATCGAAGAAGCGCTGCTCAACGGCTCGATCGATGTGGCCGTGCATAGTCTGAAGGACCTGCCGACGGAGACGCCGGCGGGACTCGCGCTGGCGGCGATACCGGTTCGCGAGGACCCACGGGACGCCGTGGTGGGCGGCACGCTTACGGGATTGCGCGAAGGCGCGCGGATCGGCACCAGCTCGCTCCGCCGCTCGGCGCAGTTGCGGGCGCTGCGCCCGGATCTCCAGATTGAAAATATCCGCGGGAACGTGGACACGCGCCTTCGTAAGCTGGACGAAGGCGAGTACGACGCGATCGTGCTGGCGGCGGCGGGCTTGCGCCGCCTGGGATGGCAGGACCGCATTTCCGAACTGCTCGACCCCGCGGCGATGTGCCCCGCCGTCGGCCAGGGCGCGTTGGCGGTGGAAACGCGCGAGGCCGGCGCCGCCTTCGCAATCTGCGCGCGTTTGGACGACGCCGCAGCGCGAATCGCGGTAACGGCCGAACGGGCCGTACTGGCGGCCTTGGGCGGAGGCTGCCAGGTCCCCATCGGCGCGTACGCTACGACGCGCGATGGATGCGTGATGCTGCAAGCCGTCGTGATCGCGCCTGACGCTTCGCAAGTAATTCGCAGGTCCTGCGCGGGCGCGAATGCAGATGCGGTGCGGCTGGGACTCGCGCTGGGTGAAGAACTGTTGGGCGCCGGCGGCCGGGCGATCCTGGACGCGGTTTACGGGGCATGAACAAGGTTTACCTGGTCGGCGCCGGGCCAGGCGACCCGGAGCTGATTACCTGGAAAGGCCGTAAGGCGCTGGGCATCGCCGATGCGGTGCTCTACGACCACCTCGCCCCCGACGCATTGCTCGATCTGGCGCCCCGGCGCGCCGAACGCGTCTATGTCGGGAAGAAAAAATCCGTGCGGGCCTTTGCGCAGGAAGAGATCTGCGCGATGATGATCGAGCGCGCGCGCCGCGGGCTGAACGTCGTACGGCTCAAGGGCGGCGACCCTTTCATTTTCGGGCGCGGCGGCGAAGAGGTCGAGGCATTGGCCGAAGCGGGCATTGCGTATGAGGTGATTCCGGGCGTCACATCGCCGCTCGGCATCGCCGCTTATACGGGCGTCCCGTTGACGCATCGCGATCATACCAAGCTGGTCACGTTCGTGACCGGGCACGATGCCGGCGCGATCGACTGGAGCAAGGTGGGCCAGACGGAAACGCTCGTTATTTTCATGGGAATTTTCTTTATTCGGGAGATCGCGAACCAGATCATGAAATACGGACGCGACGGCCGCACGCCCGCGATGTGCGTCCGTTGGGGGACGCGCCCCGACCAGCAGACCGTCACCGGGACTCTTGAAAACATCGCCGACCGGATCGAAGAGGCAGGCATCAAGCCGCCCGCGACCGTCATTCTCGGGGAGGTTGTGAGGCTGCGCGAGAAGCTGACCTGGTTCGAGCGCCTGCCGCTCTTTGGACGCAAGATCATTGTGACGCGCGCCAAGGAGCAGGCCTCGGGATTATCCGAAAAGCTGCGAGCGCTCGGCGCCCACGCGGTCGAGTTCCCCGTTATCGAAATTCAGCCCGCGGCCGATCCCGGCCCGCTCGATCGAGCCATCGATAATCTCGCGGCTTACGACTGGCTGATATTTACGAGCGTGAACGGGGTGCGTTATTTCTTGGAGCGGCTCGACGCGTCCTCGCGGGATCTGCGGTCGCTGGGAGCGCGCGTGTGCGCCATCGGTCCGGCGACGCGGCGGGCGGTCGAGGCTCTGCACGTGAAGGTGGACGTCATGCCCGAAGAGTATGTCGCCGAGAGCCTGATTCAGGCGTTTTCACCGGCGGATCTGCGCGGCAAACGAATACTGATCCCGCGCGCGGCGGTGGCGCGGGATGTAATTCCCATCCACCTTCGCGCTCTCGGGGCGGAGGTTGATGTCGTAGAGGCGTACCGCAATGCCGTTCCCGAGTGGGACCGGACTTGCGCGCCCAAGGGCGACTGGATCACGTTCACGAGTTCTTCCACGGTGAAGAACTACATCGAGATTGCCGGGCGCGAGTCACTGGAGGGAATGCGCGTCGCGTCGATCGGCCCGGTGACGTCCGCAACGGCGCGGAGCCTCGAAGTCGAAATTGATGTTGAAGCGCGGCCGTACACGATGGAAGGGCTGGCGGCGGCGATCGCTCATGCCGAACACAGCGTTTGATACCGAGGGTCTCGTTGTGCGCGGGTTTACTCTCGCCGGCGTCAAGGATCTGGCACACTACCCGGCGGAGGATGGGGCAGCGCGGGGATGCGACGCGGCGTTGCGCACGGCCGCGGTCGCTGCGGTGGTTCTTGCCCGGCGCCATACTCGGCCGCCAAACGAGGTCCGTATCGGATCGAAACGCTTCCGTCCAGATGACGTGTCGCGTCAACGACAGGGCGAGATCGAGGCAACGGCCCGAAGTATAATCACGCCATGCCCCGGACCATGTTGCTCGCTTTCCTGATGTCGACGTCGTTGGCGTTGGCGCAGCTCAGCTCGAACTCGATCACCGTGACGGCCACGCGGACGACGTATCTTTCGCCGGACCAGGTTAGCTTCTCAGTGACCGTGGCGGCGCCATTGACGGCGAGCTTCGATCAGGTTGTTGCCGCTCTTGCGGGAGCCGGCATTACCGCCGAGAACCTTTCCAGCGTAAGTCCGGCCTCTATAGTCTTCACCGGGAACCCCTCGGTGTTGTCGGCGCCGACGCTCGATTGGACATTTACTTCGCAGGTCCCGCTCGCGCAATTAAAAACGACGATTGCAATGCTGACGAACCTGCAAAAGACGATTGCGCAGAATAACAGCGGCTTATCGCTTACCTTTTCCGCGTCCGGTCTGCAAGTCTCGCCGCAGTTGCAGCAGGCGCAGACGTGCAGCTTATCGGGGCTGATCTCGGACGCTCAGGCGCAGGCGCAGGCAATGGCCGCCGCGGGCGGACTCGGGTTGAATGGCATCAGCGCCTTGTCGAGCGTTACGAATTCGACCACTGGGTCCGGCCCTACTAACGCGATTTATCTGCCCACGACATTTACATGCACCTTGACCGTGAGGTACGGGGCCCTGAGGTTGTCGCAATGATACGGGCGGTTTTCGTGGTGTTGTGCGCGGGGACGTTCGTTTTAGGCCAGACGGCATCGAACACGCTTCGCATTACGGCGTCGCGCACCATTAATGCGCAGCCGGATCAGGTGGTGTTCTCATTTACCGTCAACGCGCCTATTGCGGACGGTCTGGACGAGGTACTGGGCGGGCTATCGAGTTTGGGGGTGACCGCGGCCAATCTGCAGAGCCTCTATGGGCCATCGACGGTGGGAAGCGGCGCTTCCATGCAGGCCATTATGCAATGGAGTTTTTCGTTGCCGGTGGCGTACTCGAAGGCGAAGGATACGGCGGCGGGGCTTGCTTCACTGAACGGTCCTCTGACGCTGGCGTATTATTCGTCTTCGCCTAACGTGTCGACGCAGGCGCAGTGTCCCTTGGCCGACCTCGTAGGGGACGCGCAAGCGCAGGCCCAGAAAGTCGCCGCGGCGTCCGGGTTCACGGTGGGGTCTATTGTCGCCATTTCCGATGGAAACAATGCCACGTCCGTTCCCACGTCATTGATCCGCAGTGGGGATTTCGCCGTGATAAGTCCGTATCCTCTGTTTGCGCCCGCAATCGTGGCTCAGGCCTGCACGCTCGTGGTGGACTTTACCATCGCACGCCTTTAGCACCAAAGCGCTACACGGCGGTTTTGTTCGTCTCGAGGAGGCTGGGCTTGCCCGGGACCGCGAAGAACTCGATGAATTTCTTGCGCGTGTCGACCGCGAAGGGCCGGTTCTCGAGCATCGTCTGCGACAACAACGTGAACTGCTTGCCCAACGCGCCGGCCGGATCGACCGAGCCACCGCGCGTGAGCGCCTTGTGCACTCCCTGATAATCGTTGGGAAACGACATGGCAACCGGCACGCCCAACAATTCCTCGATTTGGCGCGGAGAGACGAGCGCCCGCTTCTGACAGCGGTTCACCAGCACTCGCACGCGCTCATGCAGATCGAGCTGCTTCAGATAGAAGTATTTTTCCCGGGCCAGATACAGCGAAGGCAGCTCCGGCGTGCACACCAGAAAGATGTTTCTCGATTCGTGCATGATCTCGAGCGAGTATTTTTCGAGATTTCCCGACAAATCGAAGCACACCACGCGGTAGTTCCGCCGCATGAATTCGATCAGGCGATTAATTTGCGCCGGCTCGATCCGAAGATCCGGATTCAGCTTCCCGGCGTGCAGCACGTCGAGCGCATCCATGGCCGTCACCATCTGGGGCCACAGAGCCTCGTCCATGTGAAAGGCATGCTCGGCGGCGTCCGTTACGCTGAAGCCGTTTTCGAGTTTCAGCATGAAGCGCACCATGCCTGAATTGAGATCGAAATCGGCGAGCAAAACGCTGGAATTGGGCTGCCGCGACAGCGCCACGGCCGCGTTCATCGCGATAGTCGATGCCCCAACGCCGGCTTTGGCGGGCAGAAAAGCGAATACGCTCTCGGTGCTCTCGATGAAGGCCGGCTTGTGCGTCAGTAAATCCTTAATGCGCGACAGCGCGGCAACCATCGCGGCGAGGTCGAAGGGAAACGCGGCGTACTCCCGTATCCCGGCGCGCATCAGCTCCAGCAGCACGTGGGGATCGCAGGCCCGTCCCACCGCCAAGACCTGCGCTCCAGGCGAGTCCATCTCAATCTCGCGGACGATTTCCGCGGCGCGAACAATTGATTCCGCGCTGAGGAAAACGAGCTGCGGCGCATGCGCGCGCAGGCAGCGCGGCAATTCCTTGGAATCCGGGTAATGGTCCAGCACGCGCGAGACGGCGACGGCGCCGATCTCCCGTAAGGCTCTCTCGAGACCCATGTTTAACTCGTTATCCGGACAGATCACGATGGCCCGCAGCATTGGCAAGAACTCCTACTTAAGGCTATGGCGTTCAGCCGCTCACGGACAATCGAGCGATGGTACTAAGGGCCGGCGACGAAGACCTTAGGGCGCCTAAGGTCAGAACGAGAATCTCGATCCTACCTGGAACGCCCGAGGTCCGCCCGTTCCAAAGATGTTAGCGGCGCGAGTGGTGGGCTGCCCGAATCCGGCGTCCAGCAGGTTATTGCTGTATCCGCCGAGATTCGCGAAGTTGAAGATATTGAAGCATTCGCCGAAAATCTGCCATTCGTAACGCTCCTTCCAGCGGAAGAACTTTGTCACGCGAATGTCCTGGGAATTGAAATTGCGCCCGAAATTGAAATTTTGCGGCAGCGTAATACGCGGAAATGTCTGGCTGGGATTGGGTCCTACTTTGCCGGCATAAGTGGCGTTGTATTGGTTCACCAGTTTCACAAGGTCGCTTTTGCTCAGGCCTTCGTTGAAAGCCGCGCTACCCATGCCCGGCAGCGGAAAGCCGTTGATGCCGCTTCCGGTGAGGTCAACGCCGGGTATCACGGGATAGAATGGACCGCGGCTCTGATAACTCGCTATGAACGATATTTGGAATTTCCAGGGAAGCTGTACGATTCCCGAGACATTCAAAATGTTGCGCGGCGCTTGCGGGCCGTAGTATTGGTTATAGTTGTTCAGGTTGTAAATGCCGTAGACGGCGTCCTGCGCCTGCAGAGCGTAGGAGAACTGCAATTGGTAACGATGCGCGAAACGCTTGTCGGCCCTAACGAGCAGCCCTAAGTACCGCGAAGTGCCTCCACTCGCGATCAGGTTCACCGCGCCGTTCGAGCAAGGTGCGTTGGGGACCAACTGCAGCGCCGCCGGACACGCCGGAATTACTGGCGACTGCGCGCCATTTACGAACTGGTAGTAATGATTGATGCCTCGTCGCGCTGGGTCAGGTGGATGAAGTGGCGATACACGAGATCGGCCGTGATCCCGAAATCGTTGGTAACCTGGCGCTGGACGCCGATGCTGGCGTGCTGCGCGCTGGGCGGCACGAAATTGCGGTCGATCAGCTCCGTCTCCGTCTTGAACAGGCCAATGGTGGTGACCGAAAGGTCCTTGTTGGCGGGATTCGGCGGGACCTCCCGCTCCACTGTTGAAATCACCTGCGGAAGGATCGCATAGATATAGGCGCCGGTGAAAGCCGTCGGGCCGGTGCTGGTGAAATCGAGCGGCTGGCCGGGTTTGACTCCGGGGACGCCGGGAATGGGATTGGGAACGATGGAGCCGGGCAGGTTGAGGTATCCGGAGCCCAGCGGGCCGATGTAATTCCGCTCGATCAGCCGCAGCTCGATATCGATGGTGTCGTAGTAAATGCCGACCCCGCCGCGGACGACGGTCTTGTTGTCCTTCCCCGGCGACCACGCAAATCCCAGCGCCGGGCTGAAGTGCAACGGAGCGTGATTCTCCGGCTTCAGGCCATCGGCTCCGAGAAGCGGCTCGAGCCAGGACGGCTTCGAGAGATCGTGATTCAGCGCGTTCGTCTCGTAAGTCCAGGCGAGGCCGTAATTAACGGTGAAATTCGGCTTCCACTTCAAGGTGTCCTGCCAGTAAACATGGATGGTGTTGTCGTGATCCGCATTTTGTTCCTGAAAGGGCGGCGGCTGGCTGTTGTTGCCGTAGGAGAAATCGAAGCTTTCGAGCGGCAGCTTCAAAACGTCGTTCAGCGTCGTATACGTTTTCGGCAGCAAGGGAATACGTGCCCGTGCCCTTCTGGTACTCCCATTCGCCGCCGAACTTCGTGCGGTGGCTGCCTTTCTGCCAGTCATGTTGTCGGCGAAGATATCGCGCCGCAGCACGCGGCTCTGCGGCGAATTGGTCTGGTTGCCCAGCTCCAGCCCGGTGCCTTCGACGGTGATGTTGGGACCGCCGAGGTCGAGACAGCCGGGGCATTCGGCGGCCGTAGGCGGCGCATTGTTATTGCTCCAATACGTCATGGAGTAGCGAAAATCGTTTACCAGCGCCGGCGTAAAGCTCGAGATCAGCGAGAACACGCCGGAGTCCGCCCAGTTGGTGTTGTAGATCCAGGCCGAGGGCAACGAATTCAGATCGTGCGGCGCGAACGCGTTGTTGCCGTCGTGCGAATAGCGGATGAACGCGGTGTTCTTGTCGTTGATGCGATAGTCGAGGCGGAAGCCAGGTTCTGGTTGAAGGCGCTGGTGGTGAGCGTCGAAAAGGTCTGGAGCGCCGGGTCGTTAGGCAGGGAATCGTAGACGCCGCGCTGGTTGTTGCGCTCATAATTGGCGAAGAAGAACAGCTTGTCTTTCTTTATCGAGCCACCCAGCCATGCGCCGGTCGTGGCGGCGCGCGAAGAACGGATCCGGATCGAGCGGATCGCGCTGCAAAGCCGGATAGGCGGACATGTTGTGGTCACGGAAGAAAAAGAACGCGCTGCCATGGAGCTGGTTCGTGCCGGTGCGCGTCACGGCGTTGATGGCGCCGCCCGCTCCGATGCCAGTCGAGAGGTCGAAGTTGACCTCCGAAACCTGAAACTCCTGGACATCCTCCTGAGAAAAAGTTCTGCTGCGTGCCGCCGGTGATGGAGTCTCGCACCGTGGCGCCGTCTACGGTGATGCGCGTGAGATTGGAGCCGCCGCCCAGAATGGAAAGGTCGAAGGCGCGGTTATACCGGCCGAGCGCGTTGGCCGAAACGGTTACGCCCGGTTCCAGAAAAGCGAGTTGCAGGAAACTGCGGCCATTCAAGGAAGATTTTGGATCTGCTCGCGGTCGACCACGGCATCGATGGTGTGCCGGTCATATTCGATCTGCGGCGCGGCGCCTTCGACGATCACGACCTCTTTAGTCGCCCCGATCTGAAGATGCATGTCGACGGTGGTAACGGCGCCGGTCTGAACCGTGGCCTGACGCACGAGCGTGCGGAAGCCGGCCAGTTCAATTTTGACGTCGTAAACGCCGGCAGGGAGCGACGCGGCCGTGAACACACCATCGGCGCCGGTCGTGAACGTGCGCGCAAAGCTGGTCGCGGTGTTGGTCACCTGCACGACGGCGCCGGGAACCCCCGCGCCCGATTCGTCGTAAACGGTTCCGGTGATGTCTCCGGTGGGGGCTTGGCCGAGGAGCGCGGCGGCCGCGAGAGGAAAAGCGATCGGCAGCCAACGGAGTTGCATTCGAATCATTATAAAATCTCCGCCAGTATGCGCTCTACTTCGCCGCGCGGATCGGGCGCGCGCGTCACTTGCCGGCCGACCACGAGATAATCGGCCCCGGCGGCGATCGCCTCCGATGGGGTCGCTACGCGCTTCTGGTCGCCCGCATCCACCATTTTCGACCGTACGCCGGGCGTGACCAGGATGGTCTCGGGAGTGGTGACGCGCCGCACCAACGCTGCCTCCAGCGGTGAGCATACGACGCCGTCGATCCCGTTCGCCACCGCGTTGCGCGCGCGCAGCAGGACCAGGTCGGCGACGGAGGTCTGGTAGCCGAGGTCGGCGAGATCGTTCTGGTTGAAGCTCGTCAGCACGGTCACGGCGAGCAGTTTCAGATCCGATCCGGCCCGGGCTTCGACGGCGGCCCGCATGATCGAATTGTTGCCGTGCACCGTGAGAAAACGGATTCCGGCCGGCGCGATGACCGAGACGGTGCGGCGGACCGTCTCGCTGATGTCGTAGAGCTTGAGGTCGAGAAAAACCTGCTTGCCCGTGGCCAGGAGCTCGCGCACGAAGGCCATTCCTTCGGCGGCGAAAAGCTCCATGCCGATTTTGTAAATGGCGACGCAATCGCCCAGCTTGCCGACGAGTGCGCGGGCCTGCGCGGCGCTGTCGGTATCGAGAGCGACGATCAAGGGATTGCGGTTCATAAAATCCTGACGGGCTTTTCTGCTTTTGAAAGCGCGCGGCCGATGCGGTATGCGCCGGGATAGGCGCGCTCGAGTTGCGCGCCGTCCGCTTCCGTCAGCGCGATCAGGAGTCCGCCGGATGTTTGCGGGTCATAGAGCAGATCGTCGAATTCCGATGCGCCCTCGACGCAGCTTGCGGCAAACTCGCGATTGTTCTTGAGGCCGGCGGGGATGGCGCCCTGACGCGCATAGTCGACCGCTCCGGGGAGAAACTGGACCGCTCGCGAATCGATCTCGACCGTGACGCCGCTGGCTGCGGCCATCTCCCGCGCATGGCCGATGAGACCGAAGCCGGTAATGTCCGTACATCCATGGACGTCGAAGCGCAGCATGGCTTCGCACGCGGCGCGGTTCAGGGTCAGCATGGATTCGACGGAGGCGGCGATATCCGCTTCGCGGGCGATGCCGCGTTTCAACGCGGTCGCGATCACGCCGGTGCCGAGGCGCTTGGTCAGCAGCAGCGCATCGCCGGGACGCGCGCCCGCGTTGGCCTTGATGTGGTCCGGATGGATTGTTCCCGTTACGGCGTAACCGAACTTGATCTCGTCGTCGGCGATGCTGTGGCCGCCCAGGATGGAACATTCGGCTTCGCGCATTTTTTCGGCGCCCCCGCGAACGATGCCTTTCAGGGCCTCCACATCGCCCCGCGCGGGATAAGCGAGGATGGACAGCGCCGAGATCGGCCGCCCGCCCATGGCGTAGACGTCGCTGAGCGAGTTGGCGGCGGCGATGGCGCCGTAAACGTAGGGTTCATCGACGATGGGCGTGAAAAAATCGACCGTCTGGACCAGGGCGCACTCGGGCGTCAGCTTGTACACACCGGCATCGTCGGCGGTCTCAAACCCCACCAGCACGTTACTGTTCGCCCAGCGCGGAATGCTCTGGAGCACCTGGTCCAACAACTTTGGACTGAGCTTGGAAGCTCAACCCGCGGCGCGGACGTTGGCGGTCAGCTTTGCCGTCATAGTTACCAGGATACGGGAAGCCGCCGTGGGCTAAGTGGCTTTCCAGGGAACGAAGCGCACCGTCTTGATGCCTACCAGGGTCAGCAGGCCGTGGATGGATGTCTCGGCATTGCGTTCGGCCTGATTGAGGATTCCCATGTCGAGTGCGGTCTGGCGGACGGAGGCGAGTCCGGCAAGCCGGGCGCGCTGCTCCAGATCGAGGCTGTAGGGGACCCAGGGCGTCCACCAGGTTTTCTGGCGATCCCACACTTTGGTTTCTTTCTCGTCGATGGCGACGTTGAGGATCTTCGGCTCGGGCAAGCGTACGACGACCCCATCGGAGCGGACGGAGACGTCGTCCGGGTGCATCCCCGCGAGGTCGACGCCGGCGTCCACGTGCGCCTGGACGATCAGGAGGATCGATTCGGAGCCGACCGGGTACGCTTGATCTTTCAGCCCGACCACTTTTTGGATGGTGTAGCGGACGGTCGAGAGCTGGTTGAGCTGTTGGACGCGGGCGAGGATGTTGGGCGGCCCGAGAGGGGAGCGCCGCTCCAGTCTCCATAGCAGGATAAGAAGCAGGGCGGCGATGACGAGAGTGGCGGCAATAGCCGCACGGCGGGACAACGACATGCACTCCGAGTGTATCGCCGCGCGGTATTCGCCGTTATCTGATCGGACCGCCGCCGGGATCGACGATGACGTCGGGGTCCCTCGGCGGGATGCTCATACCGGTCTTATTCCATTTGGCCGTGTACTTGTATTTATGGTTGCAGTCGCCGTTGGCTTTGATGTTGTCCTAGTCTAATTTATGCTGGGTCTGGTGGAAATGATGCTTGCATACGAAAGTGTGGTCGTGGCGTTTGAAGATCGCATCGAAAGAATCGCCATCGTCGGTTTTGAAGCTGACCTTGAGGCCGGGGCTCACATAGACATTGTCGCCAGGGTTTATCGTTACAACACCGCCGGCATTGGATATCGTGATCAAGCATTTATGCGATGCATCGCCGCATAGCGGGTAGCCGCATGACTGGGCGTTATTGGTTGCGGCGGCCATAATGGCGATCGCAAGCATGAAAAGCAGTTGTTTCGCGGCGGCAGTGCACGTCATTGTTCCTCCGTGGTGTCGGGCTTCAACGCGCGGCATAACGTCAGCGCTTTCCGCGCTTTTGGCCAGTGGGCTTACCCCCGCCGCCGGGATCGACGATGACGTCGGGGTCCCTGGAGAGGGGCCCTCCGTTCCCCTTCCAAGTGACTGAGTATTTGAACGGACGGCCGCAGTCACCGGGAAAATCGATCATGTCGCTATCCTTTTTGCCGTTATTTGCGTTTGCGTGGAAGTTCTTGCTCGTGAACGGTGTGAATACCGCATCAACGGAATTGCCACCGTTCGTCGTAAAGATCACCTTCGTGCCGGGGCTCACAAAGACGGTATCGGCGGGATACGTCTTTTGACCATCGCTCCAACTCAACGTCAAAACGCCGCTAACATTCTCGGCCGTGATCTGGCACTCAACAACGTGGCCATTTAGCTTGCCACATAACGTCTGGCCGCATGATTGAGCTTTATTGGTTCCGGCTCCGGCGATCAGTACCGTCAGGACCCAAGACATACGTTTTAAAACATCGGTAGATGACATTCTTCCTCCTTGGTTTCGCGCGTTAAGGCGCGGTATTTGACTTCCGATTCAATGCAGTATACTTCGGATCTTTCCTGAGCGCGGCCAGCTCGGGCGTTGTCTCAATCTGTTTGATTGAATAATGCTTTGCTAACGCATGATCGAGAGCGTTCAACGCACGGGAGCGTTGGCCGAGTAATTCGTAAACAATGGCAGCGTTGAAATCGGTATCGCCGTCGGCGGAGCGCGCCGTTAAGGCCTTGCCCGCGTACTCCAGAGCTTGCGATTTTCTCCCGGTTTTCGCCGCGTACAGCGCGACTCGAATCAACAAAGACGCTTCGTTCGGATCGGCCGCCGCTTGAGCGATGGCGAGGTCGAAGGCTTTCGAATAGGCCTTGTAGGCGTCGGAGGCGCGGCCGAGCACGGAATAGGCATCGCCGAGGTTGCGCCAGTAACGATGGTCCTTGGGCAGGAGCGCAGCGGCTTTTTCCAGCAGCGGGATGGCCTCGGCGTAGTGGCCCTGCTGCTCGTAACAGGTCGCCAGGTTTGATAGTGTCTGCGGGGCCGGCTTAATATCGATTGATTTGCGCAGAACCGGGATTGCGTCGGCGCAGCGGCCAAGCTGAATGTAAACGCCGCCGAGATTGCCGTACCCGAGCGACATATCGGGCGCGAGTTGGATCATGGCGCGGTAAGGAGCTACGGCTTTTTCATATTGTCCGCGATGATAATAGAAGTATCCGAGGCCGCTATAACCTACCCAATATCCCGGCCGCAGGTTGACCACTTCCTTGAAAGAGTTTTCCGCCTTGGCGGGTTGACCGGAATCGTCGTAAGCGCGCCCAAGCCAGTAGTAGCCGTCGATGTTTGAGGGATCGATCTCCAAGCAGCGCCGCAGCTCGCGTATGGCTTCGTCGTAATGTCCCGTTCTGTAAAACATTACGCCCTCGGTGCGATGAACGGGACTGAGTTTATCGTTCAGACGAAGTGCTTTTTCGGCGTTCTCCCGAACGAGATCGATGTACTTCGGATCTTTCGTGATTTCGTACTCGCTTGAGTAGGCGTCTCCCAAGCCCGCGTAAGCGAGGGAGTAAAGCGGATCGAGAGCAGCCGCCTTATTGAAGAGATCGATTGCGCGATCGTCATTTTCAAGGCTGTTGCGCCTCAAATACCCCAGACCCTGCTCATAAAACTCGAACGCGCCGGGGACGCGCGTACCGTCGGACATCAGCAGGTTGCGGGCCTGCGGCTGGATTTCGAGTTGGAGCATGTCGGCAACCCGCTCCCAGATATCATCCTGTAGCCAGAGCAGATCGTTCGCGGGCGCCTCGACCGTTCTGGACGCAATGACCCGCGGAGTGTCGGCGTCCACCAAGTCCGTCGTCACTCTGATAGCTCCTCGCATCTCCTGGACTGTTCCGGCAATTACCAGATTTGCTCCTAGCCGATGCGCGGCCTCAGCTGGAGTTTGCAGCGTGCGCGCCTCGCTTGCGGGGACGACCCAAAGCGCTTTCTGAAACTGCTGCATTTGCGAAAGCTTGCTGGTCAGGCTCTCCGACAGACCCTCGCAGAAAGCTTCATCGACATCAGTGGCCCCGAGGTTGCGAAACGTCAGGACGGCGATATGCTGCTGCGGCGGCGCTGGCGGCGGCGGCCGCATCCAATACCACGCGAAAACGCAAAGCGCTATAAATCCCAAAGCTGCGAGAACCGCGATTCGCGCCCGAACGCCAAAATGCCAGCGAGGAGGTTCCGAAAGAGCCAGTGCGACATCCCCGGCGCTCTGGAAGCGGCGCTCGGGCTCGTATTCGAGACAACGCAAAATTGCCGCTTGCCAGCGCTGGTCCAATTCCGGGGCGTATCTATGCAGCGGATCGGGTCCTTTCCGGAACCGCCGCGCGGCGATTTCAAGAGGCGATTTGCCCGCGAAAGGGCGCTTTCGCGCCACCATTTCATACAGCACCACGCCGAGGGAATACACGTCGGTGGCGGGCGTCACCGCGCGCCCCTCCATTTGCTCCGGGGACATGTAGGCGACCGTGCCCACCACGGCTCCGCTGCGGGTCAAACGGTGTTCCGGGTCGTCGTTCTCGAGGCTGTGCGCCAGTCCGAAATCCGTGATCACGGCGCGGCAGGTCCCATCGGCGCGCGAAACCAGCATCACGTTGGCGGTCTTGAAATCGCGATGCACGATGCCGGCCGCGTGCGCCGCGTCCAGGCCGGCGCAAAGCTGCCGGGCGATGGGCAGCGCCGTCTCCGCTTTGAGTCTGCCTTCGGAACGGAGGCGCTCGAACAGCGACTTGCCGTTCAGCAATTCCATGGTCAGGAAACTGACGCGCTCGGCGCCGCCCGCCCGAGTCGCGTGAAAGACGTCAAAAACGCGGCAGACGTTGGGATGCGTCACCTTGCGCGCAAGCTGGATCTCCTGCTTGAAACGCGCCATGACCTGCGGATTGCTTGCGATTTCGGAGCGCACCGTTTTCAACGCGACGCGGCCGCGCAGCTCCAGATCCTCCGCCTCGTAGACCTCGCCCATGCCGCCGCGGCCGATGAAACGCACAATGCGGAAGCGCTCCGCGACGGTTTCGCCGATGGCGAAGGCGTGGACGTCCGTTCTGGTATCGGGCAGGGAGGTCTCCGGCATGGAATCGTCCGCCATGGAATCGCCCGCCACGGAATGGTCCGGATTAGAAGCATCGGACGTCGCGTCGCCGATCGGCGCCGGCCCGTTCTCGCGGAAGGGGCCGCCGTTTTCGTTCTGCTCAATAAGCAAGAGCACCTGAGCGCGGATGGCCTCATCGCCCCCGCAGGTCCGGTTCACGAATTCGAGGCGGTCCGGCGGAGCCTGTTCGAGCGCGGCTTCGAAGACTTCCTTGACGCGCTCCCAACTGCTTTGGGTCATAGTGCGGCCCCTGTCAGCCGGCGCGGATCCCGAGTACGGGACTTGATGCGGCCTCGAGCTCCGCAACAAGGCGCATTATTTCCCCGATCGAACGATCGGCATTCGGATTCGCAGTCATATCGGCCGCTCCGCCGCGGAAACTATCTTATACCTCAGAGCAGGCGCCGGTCCAATGTTTGTTTGAATGTTTGTTTGAATTCCGGAAATCGACGGGGGATAATTGCAGGCGGGCTTATACATAAACGAACAATCGTCGCGGCGGTTTTCGCGGCGCGAGGCGCCGCGGGGTGGTATGGGATGGGTGGCCGCGGGCGCGTTGCCTCCTTGCGCTGCGCACTGAAATCCCGACGCCGAGCAAGGTGGTGAGCACGACCAACGGCAAGACGCAGGGCTTGGTCCAGAACGGCGTGCAGACATTCAAGGGAATCCGCTACGGCGCGGAGCCGGTTGGGGCGCCGCGGTTCATGCCGCCGCGCAAACCCGAGCCGTGGAAAGACGTGGTGGACGCAACGGACTTCGGCGCGCCCGCGATTCAGATGGCGAGCGGGGCGGTGACGTCGCCGATGAGCGACTGCGGCCGGCAGCTTTCGACGATTTATCCCACGCCCGCGGAGATGAAAATCGACAATGAGGATTGCTTGTTTCTCAATGTCTGGACGCCGGCGCTGGGCGATGGAAAGAAACGGCCGGTGATGGTGTGGCTGCACGGCGGCGGGTATGCGTACGGCTCGGGCGCCTGGCCGATTTACGACGAGACGCGTCTGTCGCGCAAAGGCGAGTGGTCGTAACCGTCAATCACGGGCTGAACGTGTTCGGATATTTGTACCTCGGCGAGTTGGCGGGCGAAGCATACGCGAAGTCGGGAAATGCCGGAATGCTGGATCCGGTGGCGGCGCTCGAATGGGTGCGCGAGAACGCGGAGGCGTTCGGAGGCGACCCGGCCGATGTGACCATCATGGGCGAGTCGGGCGGGTCGTCAAGGTCGGCACGCCGCTTGCGATGCCCGATGCGAAGGATCCCTGGCGACGGCAGCACCGCTTTCGACGACACCACCGGCCAAGTGAGCGGAACTTGGGTGCTCGGCGCGGCCCGCCTCCCAGCCCGGCATTCTTTTTTACGTGACGGTCGATAGCGTAGCCGCGGCGGTCGACGCGGTTGTCGCCGTGGGGGGCGAGATCGCGCAGCCGATCGGCGCCGACGGCCCCGAGATCACCGCGCGATTCCGCGATCCCGCAGGAAACGCCGTCGGCCTGTATCAGCAACGCGGCTAAGGGAGCAGCGCCGGCTTCGTCCGCCCGCGTTTTGCGCTCCCCGGCAAGAACGGCCTGCCGTATCCAGAGTCCGCCGCGGACGATCCCCAAGAAATTGACCAGCTATTCCGTGACCGAGGCTTTTGCCGATTGGGTTGACTCGGATCAAAGTCCTCCGTATCTGGATGCGGCAATTTTCAGGAAGGTCCTTAGGTCAATGCCGCGGCGGAGCGTCGATCCACGCCTGCTTTGCGTCAATCCCCGTTCGAATCTTCGGGATACGCGCTGCGCCCGGCTTCTCCATGGGATCAATGCATGCTGTGGATAAAAATTAATCGAGAACAATCCGGCGCGCCGTATACTTACTCCCTAGAGGTGCGACAATGCAACTCCAATCCGCCAAGTAGCTCACGTTCAAGGTATTGGCGCGATATGAGACGCTTGCTCCGGTACGCGCGGTCCATTGAGGTAAAGCGGTCCCGTGGGCGATAATTGACTTATGAGCGCCGGGGGAGGCGCCATGTTTGCAAATGCCGCCAGGACGCAACGTGCTCAGTGTCGACGTCGAAGATTATTTCCACGTCGAAGCCTTCGCCGGCCTGGTCGACCGCGGCGAGTGGGGATCGTTTCCCAGCCGCGTTGAAGCCAACACGCATCGCCTGCTGGATCTGTTCGATGAAAGCGGCGTCAAAGCCACGTGCTTCATCCTGGGCTGGGTCGCCGAGCGCAATCCCAAACTGGTGGCCGAGATTGTGGCGCGCGGCCACGAGCCGGCTTGCCACTCCTATTGGCATCGCCTTATCTTCCGCCTCACGCCCGAGGAGTTCCGCGAAGACACGCGGCGCGCCAAGGACTGCATCGAGCAGGCGGCCGGGCAGCCGGTATACGGCTACCGCGCGCCCACCTTTTCAATCACCGAAAAATCGTGCTGGGCGCCGGACGTTCTCGCGGAGCTCGGATTCCGTTACGATTCGAGCATCTTCCCGGTCAAGCACGACGTCTACGGAGTGCCGCACGCGCCGCGCGAGCCGTTTCGCTTCGCCACGCCGTCAGGCTCCCTGGCGGAATATCCCATGACGACGTTCCGCTTCGGATCGGGACCCAACATGCCGGTCGCCGGCGGCGGCTACCTGCGCATCTTTCCTTACTGGTACACCAGCATGGGCGTACGGCGCGCCTGGAAAGAAGGACTGCCCGTCATCACCTACGTGCACCCTTGGGAAGTCGATCCCGAGCAGCCCCGCATGAACGCACGATTGAAATCGCGCCTGCGCCATTACACGAATCTGGCGAAGACCGGCCAGCGCCTGCGCAGCCTGCTCCACCTCGGCCCTTTTACGAGCTTCCGCGATAGCGGGCTAGAGCCCGGGCCGCAAACCTTTACCTGGAATTCCCAGCAACCACCGCGAACGGAGACCGCGACGAATTGATGAAACAAGACAATATGCCGCAAGTGGCGCGTTTTTGGAACGACATCGCCGCCGAATTCGACTCCATTTATACGGGCGAAAAGAAAAGCGCGTTTTCGCGCGCCCTGGACCATATTTTCCGCAAGGACATGTACCAGCGCTACGACTGGGTGCTGCGCAAATCCGGCGACGTGCGCGGGCAGCGCATTTGCGACGTCGGCTGCGGGTCCGGGCGCTTTGTCACGGCGCTGGCCCAGAAAGGCGCCGAGCATGTAACAGGCGTCGACATCGCGCCTGAAATGCTGAAGATCGCCCGCAAAGTAGTCGAAGGGGACGGCGTCGCGGACCGCTGCGATTTCGTTCACTCCGACGTTCTGAACTGGAAAGCGGACGGCATATACGACCTCACCATAGCCATCGGCTTCTGGGATTACATGATGGAACCGCCCGAGCGCCTGCGCCTGATCCGCCAGTTCACCGGTCAAAAATTCCTCAGCGCCTGGCCGCGCTTCTGGACGTGGCGCATGCCCGTGCGCAAGATTCGGCTGCAGTACGTGCGCGGCTGCCCCGTCTATTTTTTCAAGAAGCAGCAGGTCTATAAGATGCTCGAAGAGGCCGGCTTCAAAGTCGAATCCTGCGAGAGCATCGGCAAGCTGTTCTGCGTCGAAGCGCGGCCCGTGTAGCATGTGGGCGCAACCGGTCTTCTGGTTATCGATCGCCGTTCCGGTCTACGCCTATTTCGGCTATCCGATCGTACTGCTGGCGCTGCGCTCCATCATTCATCGGGGCGTCAGGAAAGCTCCCCCAGGAGGCGCCGGGGAGTGCCCGTTCGTTTCGCTGCTGATCCCGGCCTACGACGAGGGCGACGTAATCGCGCGCAAAATCCGCAACTCGCTGGCGCTCGATTATCCGGCGGAGCGCATGGAAATCGTCGTCGCCTCGGACGGCTCGAAAGACGACACGGCGCGGGCGGCGCAAGCCTTTGAGGACGGCAACCGCATCCGCGTTCTGGCCTTTCCCGTGAACCGCGGCAAGATTGCGACCCTGAATGCGAGCGTCCCGGAGCTGCGCGGCGACATCGTCGTGTTTTCGGACGCCGCAGCGATGCTGTTCCGCGATTCCGTCCGCGAGCTGGTCGCTAATTTCGCCGATCCGGGCGTCGGCGCCGTCAGCGGACGCTACACCGTGGTCAAGGCGGACGAAATCAACATTGGGAAATCCGAAGATTTTTACTGGAAATACGAGACGTACCTGAAGGTCCAGGAATCGCAGATTGCCTCCACACTCGGCGGCCACGGACACCTGCACGCCATCCGCAAGGACCTTTACCCCTTTCCGCCGCCGGGAACCATCAACGACGATTACATTATTCCCGTCTCGGTGCTGGCGAAAGGTTACCGCGCGGTTTACGAACCGGAAGCGATCGTTTATGAAGAGGCGCACGAGATGGCAGGATTCGGCCGCCGCGTCCGTATTATGGCCGGCAATCTGCAACAATTGCGCGAGATCAAGGGGCTGCTGTGGCCGCTGCGCCCGCTGCCGCTATTCTTTTTTCTGTCTCATAAAGCCAGCCGTCTGCTGGTTCCATTCGCCATGCTCTCCGCCTTGGCGGCGAACGTATTCCTTTTGAAATCGCCCTTCTACGCCGCGCTTTTCTGCCTGCAGGCGATCTTTTACACCATGGCGCTGCTCGGCACGGTGTTCCAGATGCGCCCCAAAACGCTGCTGCTGCCGTTCTACTTCTGCATGATCAACGCGGCCACGTTCTTCGGCCTGTATCACGCGTTGACGAGCCGCCGCCGCATGGCCTGGAAGTAGAATGCGGAAACCGCTTGCCGACGCGCGCGGCCCGGAAACGCTCCCCGCGTACGGCACGGAAACGCTTCTTGCGCGTTTCAGACCGCGTACCGAGCCGCGACCGTCAGGGAGGGGAGCTTTTCTATGTGCGGAATAGCCGGTTTCGTAACGACAGCCGCCAGCGCCGATTCCCAAGCCGTGCTGCGCCGCATGACGGATTGCATCCGCCATCGCGGCCCCGACGATTCCGACACCTATATCGACGAGTTCGCCTTCCTCGGACATCGCCGCCTCAGCATCATCGACGTCGCCGGCGGCCACCAGCCGATGTTCAACGAGCGCGGCAATATTTCCATCGTCTTCAATGGCGAGATCTTCAACCACGCCGAGATCCGCCCCGCTCTGGAGCGCGCCGGCCACAGCTACGGCAATCGCAGCGACACGGAAACAATCATCCACGCTTACGAAGAGTACGGCCCGGATTCCGTCACGCGATTTCGGGGCATGTTCGCGTTCGCCATGTGGGATTCGGACGCTCGTACGCTGTTCTGCGCGCGCGACCGCCTCGGCATCAAGCCTTTTTACTACTACTGGGACGGCCGCCTCTTCGCGTTTGCCTCCGAAATCAAGGCGCTGCTGGCGCATCCCGCCATCGCGGCCGATTTTGACGACTCGCTCCTCGGCGAATACCTCGGCTTCGGCTATACCAGCGGCCAGGGTACGCTGTTCCGCAATATCCGCAAGCTGATGCCGGGCCATCATCTGCGGCTGGACCTGCGCGAGAGCCGCCCGCAGATCAAAATGGAGCGCTATTGGGAAGTACCGGAGCCGGGCGAAAATCGCCAGAACGTGGCTTTCCGGGAAGACTCCGAATGGATCGCCGAAACCCGCCGGCGCCTCGAAGAGACCGTTCGCATGCGTCTGATGAGCGATGTTCCGCTCGGGCATGTTCCTGAGCGGCGGCGTCGATTCGAGCGCCATCGCCGCGCTCATCAAGCGCATGACGGACGGCCCGGTGAAAACCTTCTCCGTCGGCTACAAGGAAGCCCCTTTCAGCGAGCTCGGCTATGCCGCCGAAGTCGCCCGCACAATCGGGACCGAGCACCACGAAGTCGTCATCGGCATGGACGACTTCTTCGAAGCGCTGCCGGATCTGGTGTGGCACGAAGATGAGCCAATCGCCTGGCCCTCCAGCGTCTCGCTGTACTTCGTCTCGAAACTGGCGGCCGAGCGCGTCAAAGTGGTGCTGACCGGCGAAGGCAGCGACGAGCTTTTCGGCGGCTACGAACGCTATCGCTGGAACATGCTGAACCAACGCTACGCGCGCATGTACAGCATCGTCCCCGCGCCGCTACGCCAGTGGATTCGCAATACGGTCGGCGCCACGAAGCTGCTCAACGGCGCGGCGCGGCGCAAACTCGCCCATACATTCATCGGACGCGAAAACAGCGTGGAGTCCCTTTTCCTCGACAATTTCTATTGCGGACTCTCGCACACCGAGCAGTCCCGTTTCCTGAACACGCCCCCTACCGCCGTTTACGAAAACTATATGCGCTACTGGCAGTCGCGGCCGAACGCGCCGCTGCTCCCCCGTATGCTCTACGCCGACCAGAAGACGTATCTCGTCGAACTGCTCATGAAGCAGGACCAGATGAGCATGGCCGCTTCGATCGAAAGCCGCGTGCCGTTCCTCGACCATCAGTTCGCCGAGTTCGCCATGAGCGTTCCGGACAATCTGAAGATCCGGGGTGCCCAGCAGAAATACGTCCTCAAGAAAGCGGTCGAAGACCTGCTGCCGCGCGAGATCGTTTATCGCAAGAAAATGGGATTCCCGACGCCTCTGCGGCAATGGCTGATGGACTCGCGCGCCGCGCCCCTGCTGGCCTTGCTTGGAGCGAGGGACGGTCTGCTGGCCGGCTACGTGAATCGCGGGGAACTGGATTCGCTTCTCGCGCGGCACCGCTCCGGACTCATCGACGCCACCGACCGCATCTGGCGTCTGCTCAATCTCCAGATCTGGGGAGATGTTTTTCTCACCGGAAAACGCGAGCGCTGGCAGGGCCTCATCGCGCAGCGGGAGGCGGCCCGCACCGCTGTATGAAACTGCTGTGGGTGAAGGCGGATTTTCTGCATCCGGCCAATCGCGGGGGACAAATCCGCACGCTCGAAACCCTGAAGCGGCTGCACCGCCGCCACGACATCCATTATGTCGCCCTCGATAACTCCAACCTTAATGGCGCCAACAGGGAAGGCCTCGCCCGCAGCAACGAATACTGCTCCCACGCTTACCCCATCCCGCATCATGTCCCCGAAAAGAACAGCCTGGCCTTCGCCGGCCAGTTAGCGAAGGGACTCGTTTCGCCGCTGCCCGTGGCGGTGAGCCGCTACCGGTCGGCCGCCATGAAACGGGAAATCGAGAAGCTCTCGCGCAGCGAGAAATTCGATTGCATGGTGTGCGATTTCCTGTTTCCCGCGCCCAACATTCCCGATCTCCCCGGCTGCGTCCTGTTCCAGCACAACGTGGAGGCGACCATCTGGAAACGCCACGTCCAGAACGCGTCGAGCCCCGCGCATCGCCTGTACTTCCAGCTTCAGGCCAAGCGCATGCTGGACTATGAAGGCCAGGTGTGCCGCGCCGTGAAAAGCATTATCGCGGTTTCGGACGTGGATGCCGCCAGGATGCGTCAGGAGTACGGCGCCGAACGCGTGGCAGCTGTGCCGACCGGCGTCGATCTGGATTACTTCGCGCCGCCGCCGTCCTCGCCCTCCACATACGATTTGATTTTTGTGGGGTCGATGGACTGGATGCCGAACATCGACGGCGCGCAATGGTTCGTGCGCGAGGTCCTGCCGCTGATCCGCAGGCGCAAGCCGGACTGCACCGTCGCGCTGGCGGGCCGCAAGCCGGCGCCGGCTCTTGAGGAGTTGGCGAAGAACGACTCGCGCATCGTGGTGACCGGCACCGTAGCCGACATCCGGCCGCATCTGTGGGGTTCAGCCGTATCGATCGTTCCGCTGCGCATCGGCGGGGGCACTCGTCTCAAAATTTTCGAAGCCATGGCCGCGCGCATTCCCGTCGTATCGACGACCATCGGGGCCGAAGGCCTGCCACTTGAAAACGGGGCGCATATTCATATCGCAGACGACCCGCCATCGTTCGCAGGCCACTGCGTCGAGCTACTCGAGAACGAGGCCGCGCGCCGCAAGATGACGGACGGGGCGTGGGAGATGGTCTCGTCTCAATTCTCCTGGGAAGCCGTGTCCCAACGGTTCGAACGGCTGCTGGAATGCTGAAGCACGCCGTCTTTCTCACGATCCTGCTCGGCGCATTCTGGTTCCTCGCGCGCGGCCGGGCGCAATACGGGCCTTTCGGCTACGACGAAGCGGACTACATGTTCGCGGTCTCGCGCGGAGTGGCGGCCAATGCGTTCGATACGCCTTCGCTCACCATGCCGCAATTCCTGCGAATCGGGCTCGGCCGCGGCAGAGACGCGAGCCGCGGGTCGGAGCTGTCGGAGCTGATCCGCAACAGCGGCGACGTGGTCTTTTATCGGCACTGGCACGGCCCTCTGTACATTTACGCCCTGATCCTTTCGCGGCAGTTCCTAACGGGCGAAGAGACGATGCGGGTGTGGAATACCGTCATCCCGATGGAGACGGCACTGCTGATTTATCTCGGTTCGCTGTGGATATTGCCCGGGGCCGCGGGCCGGATCGCGGCGATTCTGGGCGCGGCGCTATGGCTGTGGAGCTATCCCGTGGTCAACACCACGGAACTCGGGCCGCACGGGCTATTCGCGATATGGGTCGTCTGCTCGCTGTTTTTTCTGGCGCGCGCGGCGGAAGGGCGGCGCTACTGGTATCTGTCGGTGGCCTCGGCCGCGCTGGCTTTTTGTACGCTCGAGGTGGCCTTGGCTCTGATGGCGACGCTGTTCGTTTATGCGTGGCTGATGCGCGAACGGTTGAAACCCGACGTGGCTTTCGCCGCTAAATCGATCGGCGTATTTGTGGGCGTCGTACTGGTCGTCTGGCCGGCGGCGATTTTCAAGCTGTCATTCCTGAAGGCCTATCTGTTCATGGCTTATTTGGCGGTGTTTCGAAAGGGCGCCTGGGGCAGCAATATCGGCATTGCCGGAACGTGGTGGCTGCGCTTTGCGACCACCCCTGTTCCGTGGATCCTGCTGGCGGCGGCGGTCGTTATCCTGGCTGTCCGCGGGCGCAAGATCGGGTCTGCCGGCGCTACTCGGTCCCGCGGTGTTCTCGGTTTTGATGTTCCTGGCCATCTTAAAGGTCAACACCGAAGCGCCGCGCTACGTTCTGCCGCTATACCCCGGCATCGTGCTGCTGGCCGCGCTCACCCTCGGGCTCTGGCTCGCCCGCTACAACGCCGCATTGCGAATCGCGGCAGTGGCGCCGATCTTGGCCGCGATGTTCGCGACGTCGTTCCTTCAACTCCAGCGCGTACGGCCGCGTCCCGGCCCGTACCCCTTCGCTCTCGTTGAGATGTTGCGCGCGCACGACGCGGGGCACAAGAAACTGGTGACGCCGCGCGCGGACGTGCCCCTCATCCACTATTATTTTCCGGGCGTGCACTTGGCTTCTTATGTCGACCAGCGCGAAATTTCCGCCGAGGTCCACCTCAGCGGCGCCGACGCCGTGGTCTACGATGGCGATCCTCCAAGCTATCGGCCGACGAACTAATCGAAAAGCGAGGGCTGCCGGTCCGGCTGTGCCTCTTCGCGCGGTTTTCGCTCCGCGCTCGATCCGAATTCACGTAGAGCGCTGAGCAGCTTGCGGTGCCGATCGAATATTTCGAGCAGGGCCTGGCAGCGCCGGCAGCCGCCGCGAATGCCGCCCTCGCCGTCCTCTCTAGGGTTGTATTTGGGGTGCGTTCCGCAGCGGCCCTTCCAGGTCACATTTGCAATCTTCAACACGGGGCGAAGCGAAAGCATAGCACGCCGCCAGAGACTCGCCGGCCCGCTATAATTCGGGTGGGAGTTCCACCATGCAGTTCCGAACTTTACCGCTGGCGCTGCTCGCCTTGCCGGCTCTGCTGGCCTCGGCGGACAAGAAGCTTCCGATCGAGAAGACGTCGAACGATTTCGTCGAGATCTCGGGCACGCTGCTCGACAAGGATGAAATCGTGAAGGATTTCGGGTCCGATCTGGGGGGCAGCGTCGTCGTGGTGCGCGTGACGGTGCGGCCGCTGACGGATAAAGCCAGTGGCGATCGATTACGACGATTTCATGCTGCTCTCGACGAACGACGGCGTGCGCTCGGCGCCTTATGAGCCCAGCCAGATCGCGGGCCGCGACGTGCTCGTCGTGACCCCCACCGGCACGCGCCGTGGAGGCATGATGGGCGACCCAACGGGTCCGGTGTGGGGAGGCATGCCCGGCACCATGGGACGGCCGCAGCGGCTGCCGGGGAACGGGGGCGGCATCGGGAACGCGCCGGGGGAGACCGAAAACACCGTCAAGGTCGACGACGATACCAAGAAAGACAAGGACAAGGATTCGAAACCGAATCCGGTGCTGGCGGCGTTAAAAGAGAAGATGCTGCCGCAAAAGGAAGTGACCGATCCGGTGAGCGGTCTTCTGTACTTCGATATGGAAAGCAAGAAGCTGAAGCCGAAGGACCTGGAAATGTATTACAAGACTCCCTCCGGGCGCATCTCGATGCGGTTTAAACCATGACGGGGGCGCCCGGCGGTGTTGCCGAACTCGATACGCCCGCGCTTCTGATCGATCTGGATATTATGGAGCGCAATCTTGGCCGCATGGCGGAGTACGCGCAACAGCACGCCTTGCGCTTGCGGCCGCACACTAAGACGCACAAGATTCCGGCGCTCGGACGGCGGCAACTCGATCTGGGCGCGGCCGGCCTCACCATCGCGAAGGTGGGCGAAGCGGAAGTGATGCTGGGCGCGAATCCGCCGGACCTGCTGCTTGCTTATCCGGTGGTCGGACGGCGCAAGCTCGAGCGGCTGATGGAGGTGGCTCGCAGGGCGCCGGTGACGGTGTCGCTGGACAGCCTCTTCGTGGCCGGGCAGCTTTCTGAAGCGGCTCGGGCGGCGGGCGTCCAAATGGCAGTGCTGGCGGAAGTCGATGTCGGGCTGGGCCGCGTGGGCGTGCAGCCGTCCGAAGTTGTCGCGTTGGCGAAGAGCGTCGCCGCTTTGCCGTTCTTGCGGTTTGCCGGAATCGCGTTTTACCCCGGACATATCAAGATGCTTGACGAGGCTGGCCGGGCGGCGCTGGAATCGTTGGGTAAGCTGCTCACTCAGGTCGTGCGCGAGTTGAAAGAGGCCGGCCTGGCGCCTCAGATCGTCAGCGGGGGATCGACGCCGACGATGTTCCACAGCCATGAAGTGACGGAGATGAACGAGATCCGCCCGGGCACGTACATTTTCAACGACCGCAATACCGTGATGAGCGGCGCATGCTCGCTCGAAGACTGCGCGGCATCGATACTGACCACGGTGGTCTCGACCGCCAAAGCGGGGCAAATGATTATTGACGGCGGATCGAAGACGTTTTCCTCCGATAGGCCGGTGGATGCGGGCGAAGTCAGTTTCGGGCACGTCGTCGAGGCTCCCGCGGCGGTGTTCACGAAGATGAACGAGGAGCACGGGTTCGTCGATATCCACAAGGCCGGCCGCAAGTTCACCGCCGGGGACCGCGTCCGGGTAATTCCGAATCACGTTTGCGTGGCCATGAATCTGCATGAATGCGTGTATGGCGTGCGCGGAAACGCGGTCGAGCAAGTTTGGCGCGTGGAAGGCCGGGGCAAGCTACAGTAGCGCGCAGATCACGGCATCTGGGAAACAGTTGGCGCGGGCAGCCGCTGCCCGCGATCGGGAAGGGCATTGGATCCCGCGGGGTCAAACGGTAGATCTTGAGATTGAACCGAATCTTGAACGAACTCAACCTCACCGTGCGCGCCGACGCCAAGATGTCCAACCCAAATCCGAGATGCACATGTTTCCTCCGGCGGCAAATTCTAATGGCTTCCGGTCCGCGGCGCAACGATCGGCCATAAGTTGAAACGCGCGTGGCAAAGACCATGCCGCGTGGGGAACGCGACAAGTATGCGGTCGGCGCAATCCCGGATAAAATACCGATCGCAAATTGCGGTGGTCGAGCACAAGGCCGTTTTCTCGATCGCCACGCCCGGCGGCGGATTTCTTGCGGGCCCACCGGCGAGAGCGATGCGACGAAAGGAAAGGGGAAATTTCCGGTCACAGCGGGCTACATCGTTGAGGTGGCGGGACTCGCGGCGGGGCAACGCACAGGCTCACGGCCGGTTGCAGATGAAAAGGGCCGGGCGGCCCATTTACTGCTGCTGTGCGCTGTTCGCGGCGCCCTGGTTTTGGAGAAAATCCGCGACGTTGCTTTTGTCAATCAGGGCCGTTCCGGTATCCACGAAGACGGGCAGGGTGGCGAGCATATTGGTTGCCCCGCTTTGTTCGGGCGTCTTGCTGTGATGAATCTGATCGAGGAGGTTGAGGCCGAAGTAAGCCATGGTGTATGGCTTCTGCGAGATGGTAGCGCTGATGACGCCCTTTTGCACCCAGTCCAGAGTGTCTTTATCGGTGTCCATGGCGATGACGGTCTTGCCCGAAACGTTCTGCCTGTTCATCACATCGGCTACTTCCTTGCACGCCACCGACAAGAGGCACACAAAGGCATCGGGGCTGTTTTTGCTTTTCAGAATTTCCGCGGTAGTATCGAACGCAATCTCGGGCGTGCCCTTGATATCGACCACTCGGGCGATCTTGATGCCCGGACTATCGGCGATCGCCTCTTTATAGCCGGACAACCGTTCTTCCAGGTTCGGCTGGGTTGGGTTGGTGAAGAACACGACATTCGCTTTCCCGCCGGTCAACTTCACCAGCAGACGTCCGCCCAGCACCCCGGCTTCATGATTATTGGTACCCACGAATAGCAGCCGCTTACTATTGGGCGCGTCGGAGTCGATGGTCAGCACCGGAACGTGGCGGTCGATGGCGGCGTCGATATCCGGCGCCAGCACGTTGGCGTCGCTGGCGCTCACCAGGATGCCCGTCGGCTTCTTGCCCAAGGCGTGCTGAAAGGCTTCATGCTCGGCATTCGGATCGTAGTTGGGCGGACCCACCATTTGCGCCGCCACGCCCATTTCTCTCGCCGCTTTGACCAGGCCGGAGTTGGCGGTTTGCCAATACGGCACGCCGATATTGGCCGCCACGAGATAATACGACTCGCCCGGTTCATGACGGGAACTGCTGCACGATGCCAGCACAAAACAGCAGGCGGCCAAGACAACGGCCGTTTCGCCGACTCTCATCGAAAGTTTCTCCACGCTTCCAAAATTATAAGCCGGATCGCGTAATGCCATGGGGGTGATTCCATGAGCCTGAAGGGGAAGATCGGGATGCTGAGAATTGATCATCAGCATGGACGATTCAGAAGCCACAAGCTTGGAGCAGATCCGGGCATTTCTGGCCGGCAGTGGAGAGATGCGGTTTACTGGGCAGCGGCGCCAGGAAGTCTACGGATGGGTGGAGCGGACGCTGGTGCGACACCAGTACGCCAGCCTAGACCGGCCGGGCAAGGGGCTGGTACGGTGCTATTTGGCTCGCATGACGGGTCTGAGCCGGGCCCAAGTGACGCGGCTGATCGCGGCCTATCACGATACCGGCCGAGTGAAAGTAACGGTTTATCAACGTGCCCAGTTCGCCACGCGTTACACCGCAGCCGATGTGGAGCTATTGGCCTACGTGGACAAAGCGCACGGGAACTTGAGCGGGCCGGCTACCCGGCGCATCCTGGAGCGCGAATATACCGAATACAGCCAGGCGGCTTACCAGCGATTGGCGCAGATTTCGGTGGCGCACTTGTACCGGTTGCGCAACTCGCAGGCATACCGGAAACGCAATATCAGCTATCAGCCCACGCGGCCAACCCCGGTACCTATCGGCGAACGCCGCAAACCACAGCCGCACGGCTCGCCCGGATATCTGCGCATCGATACAGTCCATCAAGGCGATCAGGATGGACGCAAGGGGCTATATCACATCAACGCCGTAGACGAGGTGACCCAGTGGGAAGTTGTGGCCGCCGCGCCGCAAATCTCCGAACTCTGGTTGCTGCCGGTACTGGAAGCGGTGCTGGAGCAGTTTCCCTTCGTGATTCGCGGATTTCATTCCGACAATGGCAGCGAGTTCATCAACTACAACGTTGCCCGTTTGCTGGGCAAACTGCTCATCCAACAAACCAAATCCCGGGCGCATCATTGCGGCGACAACGGCTTGGTGGAATCCAAAAACGGAGCCATTATCCGCAAACACCTCGGCTACGGCCACATCCAGGCCGAACACGCCGCGGCCATGGACCAGTTCCACCGCCAATACTTGAACCCTTACCTCAATTTCCATCGTCCTTGCGCCGTCCCCAAAATCCTCACCGAAGCCAATGGCAAGCGCCGCCGCGTTTATTTGCGCTGGGCCACGCCATTCGAGCTATTGCGGGAATTATCGCCATGCGAGAGTTTTCTGCGGCCGGGGGTTACGCTGCCCGAACTGGAGCGTTTCGCCCAGACCCAATCCGATACGGAAGCGGCGTTGGCTCTGCAGCGGGCCAAACGCAAGCTCTTCGACCGTTTTCAGCAGAAGCCCGCATGATTCGCCGCAGTAGCGCGCCTCCCGTTGATCGGCCATCGGCTGCACGCTCGGCAGGCGTGCACAAACCAAAAAACAAAACCAAAATCAAAAACCTTCCTACGAAAGGAAAAACAGAGAAAAGTTGCAGCCCTCGCGTGCCTCCCGTTGGTCGGCCTCGGGCACCGCAAACCGATCCGAAAGGAGAGTCAGCTCCGGATCGCCTCACGCCCCGGTTTCAGGCTCATTCTTCGATGAGAATATGCTGGTGGGGCCGGCGACCGTGGTATCGTTCCAAGTTAAGGAGCAATCCCGATGTTGAAATCGCTTGGTATTTTTGTATTCGCGGCCGGTTCCATGCTGCCGGCGCAAACGTTGAGTCCGCACGATCGCGATTTCGCGATAAATAGCCTGCAGGCGACGAAAAAGCTGTTCCTCGAAGCCGTCGCGGGACTCACGCCGGAACAGTGGAACTTCAAAGCCGCGCCGGACCGCTGGTCGATAGCGGAATGCGCCGAGCACATCGCCGTCAGCGAGGATTTCATTTTCGGGTTGGTTCAGAATCAGGTTCTGAAGTCGCCCGCCGCGCCGGAGAAAAAGGCGGAGGTGAAGGTTACGGATGAGCAGATCCTGCAAATGCTTCCGAACCGCTCGCAGAAGTTTCAGGCTCCCGAACCGATCCGCCCGACGCATCGCTGGGCATTGCCGGACGACACCGTAGCGCATTTTACGCAGAGCCGCGACGAGCACATCAAATACATCGCGACGACGCAGGATCCGTTGCGGGAGCATTATTCGCAGCACCCCGCGATGGGAATGCTCGACGCGTACCAATGGATTCTGCTGATGTCGGGTCATACCGAGCGTCATACGGAGCAGATCAATGAAGTGAAGGCCGATCCGAAGTATCCGAAGTAAGTCAACGGGGAAGCCGCCGCAGCCATTCGTAAAGGCCGTGCAGATGATCGACGTGGTCGGGGGCGCTATTGCCCGCAAATCCGAGTAGCAGGAAACGGCCTTGGCGCGCTTCACTGAGTTGTTGCATGCCGCCGGGCCCCCATTTGAGGACGGGCTTGCGCTTCAGACCAAGCTGCGCGGCTATGTAATCGGTGGTCTCGGTGGTGCTCGCGAAAGTGCCGGGAAACACTTCGGAATTGGTGATCAGCATGCGCTTGCGGCCGGCGGCGGCATCGCGCGCGAAATCGAGAAAGAGCTGCAGCCTGGCGGTGTCGAGCGGACCGGGCCGGCCTTCCGGAACGTACGAGGTGTGGAGAGAGTCTTCGAGGACGATGGCATCGATGCGAGGCCAATTGGAGCGATTCTTAAGGATCTCGCGGACGGCCCCGTAGCCGGCGCTGAAGGATACGATAACGATGGGATTAAACTGGAGGCCCGAGGCGCGCCCCGCTTCAGTGAGCAGGTCGAGGAAACGCGTGGGATCGGCAAACGCGCGCGAGTAGATGCCGGACCCGGCGCCAAGCTGCATGGCAATCACGGCGACTCGCTTTTTCCAGCGCGTGGCGGCGCTGGCGGCAAGCCACTCGGGACCGTGGAATTGGATAACCAGCGGGACCGTTTTGGAGTGTGCGGCGGCCGCTGAACAGAACAGGGAACCGATGGCGAGCGGGAGCGCCCGGCCGGGAGGTTGGACCTGGGGAAGGCGCGCGTGGCGGCGGGTGTGCTCCTGCATGGGCGACGGGTTTTGGGGCGCCGGTTGCGGCGCTTGTTGGGGCGCGGCGATGAGCAGGAGAAGAGAGAGGAACACGTTCTTACTTTAGAATGAACGACGTTTTTCGAATTGCGCCGAAGTTGCGGCCCGTGCTCGACCCGGAGTTCGTTCCGGGCGCCCTGTGGAACCGCGCCTATCGCGAGAGCGTGAAGGAGCGCGGGGGAGGAGAGCCGCTGGCGTTCGCGATCGAGCGCGGCGATGGATCGGTTGCGGTGTTCCGCACGGCTATTTTGCCGCATGAGGGGGCGAACGTTGCCGTGAATGAGCGATATGTCGAGCGGCTATTGAAATTTCTGCTGTGGCAACGCGGTGGTTGCCGCGTCGTCATTGGTGGAAACGCCCGCATGACGGCTTTTTTGCGCGGACTGTATGGACAGGGCGGAGAGCGCGAATTCGATGCGCAGTTCATGGGCGAGCAGGTTTACCTTCGGCCATTCTCGATTGAGAGCGCCGCGCTGGACGGAATTCCATCCGCGAGCGATGCGACGGCTCCGCTGGGGCGCCATCTGGACGGATACCGCATCGGCTTCGATTTGGGCGCGAGCGACCGCAAGTGCGCCGCGATGGCAAATGGCGAGGTCGTGTTCAGTGAGGAGGTGGCATGGAACCCGAGCGCTCAGAGCGACCCCCAGTATCACTTCGACGGCATCGACGATTCGCTGCGCCGGGCAGCCGCAAAGCTCCCGCGCGTGGATGCAATCGGGGGCAGCGCGGCGGGCGTTTATATTCACAACGAGGTGCGCGCCGCGTCGCTGTTTCGCGCCGTGCCGCGGGATCGTTTCGATTCCAGGGTGCGGCGGATCTTCTTCGAGCTGCGGGATGCCTGGGGCGGCGCGCCGTTCGAGGTGGTGAACGACGGCGAGGTGACGGCGCTGGCGGGATCGATGGCGCTCGATGACAATGCCGTGCTGGGAATTGCGATGGGCAGCAGTTTGGCGGCGGGTTATGTCACCCCGCAGGGGAACATCACGGCATGGCTGAACGAGCTGGCGTTCGCGCCAGTGGATTATCGTGAGAATGCGCCGGTGGACGAATGGTCGGGCGATCGCGGAGTGGGTGCGCTCTACCACTCGCAACAGGCGGTGGGGCGCTTGCTCGTCCCGGCCGGCATCGATCTTGAGAAGGAGATGCCGCTGCCGGAAAAGCTGGTCGAGACGCAGAAGCTGATGGCCGCCGGAGACGCACGGGCGCGCAAAATTTATGAGAGTATCGGCGTGTTCCTGGGCTATGACATCGCGCATTACGCCGACTTTTACGATTTCCGCAATGCGCTGGCGCTGGGGCGCGTAATGAGCGGAGAAGGCGGCGACCTGATCCTTTCAATGGCGCAGCGGGTGCTGCGCGAGGAGTTTCCGGAAATCGCGGAGCGGGTGCGGTTTCACGTTCCCGGCGAGAAAGAAAAGAGGCACGGCCAAGCGGTGGCGGCGGCGAGTTTACCGGCTATCGATGGACCGGACGAACGGCGCTGTTGAGGGCGCGGCATCGCGAGCCGCCGCATCTGCCGCCGGCGCGACCGCTGCCCCGCGCACTCCCCGCGCCCGAGCTTGAGCGAGAACGCCGTCTCGCCGCCCCAGTCGCGGTACATCTCCGGCTCGAGGGCGGGCGGCTTGGCCAGATCGGCCGTCATGGCGCGAAACGTCTCGATTTTGTTTCGCACCACGTAATCCCGGAAGCTCTCGCCTTCAGGCCATAAGTGGTCGGGCGCCGTGCTGTGGCGTCTTGCCGGCGCCGAAGCCAGCGGCCCCATTCCGATGCAATGTTCGCGTCCGGTTCGCGCCCGCGGTTCCGGGGTGTGGCGCCCCCGCCGAAAGGGCAGTTCCGCCGTCAACCTGTAATGGCAGTAATAGATCTAAAATAATCTCAAAAAAACGCGCTTCCGCCTCGTTCAGCTTGCCGAACCGCGGCTCGGCGGCGTTGAACAGCGTCATCTCGTCTTTATTCGATCCGATCATCACGGACACATCCGCCGAAATCGCCGGGGCCGCCGGAGTGAACGGATCGGCAGGCAGAACCACGCCATCGACCACCGGCGCGAGCTGCATCGCGCCACCCGGACCGCCCTTCGCCGCGGCCTTGAACGCCGCCGCTAGGACGGTGTCCGCCGGAAACGCCCGCAGCGCGTTCATGTTTCTTCGGATCGACCTGAAGCTCCTCCAGGATGCCCTTCGCCGTTCGGGTAGCCGCCTCTTTGGGCAGCCCCGCAACCCCGGTCCGCTTTGAACGATCGCCTTGTGAAACACTGCCGGATCTTCCAACCGAAGACCCGTTCGTAGAAGCCGGTCGAGCTCGCTATAACGGTGGCGGGAATGTCCAGGTAGCAGATCTTGCCGTACGTAATTTTAGCCGGCATCGTTCTTCCTTCCTGGGGATTACTATTTTACCGCGCAACTATAATCAAGGTAGTGAAAAGGCGAATCGCTCCGGCCGTGATCGGTCTGGCGCTGCTGTGCTGCTGCAAGAAGGACATACAGAACGAAGGCGCCGTGCGACAGGGCATTTTGAATTATCTCTCGAAGAGAAGCGATCTGAGCGCGATGGACGTTTCGATCGCCCGCGTGGCATTCCGGCAGAACGAAGCCGATGCCACGGTGCACTTTCAGGCCAAGGGATCGAATGCGCCGGGAGCGGGGCTGGACATGAATTATGTATTGGAGCGCAAGGGCGACAATTGGGTGGTGAAGGGCCGGGCCCAGGGAATGGGACAAGGCGGCGCGATGGGGGGAATGCAGAATCCTCACGCGCCGGCCAATCTCCCTGGCAATCTTCCTCCGGGCCATCCGGCGATACCTCCCGCGGGACAAAGGCAATGAAGAAAGTTGCGGTATTGGGCGGCGGCCCGGCGGGCGCGTTCGCGGCCGAGCGTCTGGCGAGCGCGGGTCTTGACACCATCGTGCTGGATGAGAAGCTGGCGTGGGAGAAGCCGTGCGGCGGCGGATTGACTTATAAGGCGTACAACGAATATCCGTTTCTGCTGCACAACGACACTCCGAAAAAGGTGGTTACGGAGACGTTTCTGGCGGCGCCCAAGGCGGGCGCGGTACGAATGTCGCTGACGCAGCCCCTGGTTATTTACTCCCGTCTCGATTTGAATCGCATGCTGCTCGAACGCGCGGAGCGGGCGGGCGCGCAGGTGGAGAAGACGCGGGTGCTCGAGATCGGGCGCAGGGGCGAAGGCTGGCTGCTGAAAACCCGCAACGGCGCGCTTGACGTGGATTACTGCGTGGTCGCGACGGGCGCCCGCAATCCGCTGCGCAACGTGGGGACGCAGTGGACGCGGTCGGACACCATGTATGCGCTCGGTTACTACGTGCCTTCGGAGCAGGACCATATCGACATTCAGTTTCTTCCGCGGCTGGAAGGCTACATCTGGGTATTTCCGCGCCGCGGACATTTATCGGTCGGAATCTGCGGCAAGGGAGAGCCGGCGCAGTCGCTGCGGTCGCGTCTGGAGCGGTACATGGACGAGAAGGCGATTCCGTATCGCGGCGGAGCGTTTTATGGCCACGTGCTGCCGTCGCTCGAAACCGCGGCGTGGAAGAACAATCGCGTGGCGGGCGAGGGCTGGATGGCGGTGGGCGATGCGGCCGGGCTGGTCGATCCCATCACCGGCGAAGGCCTGTATTACGCGATGCGATCGGGAGACCTCGCCAGCCAGGTGATTTTGAACGAGTCGCATTCAATGGCGGAAAAGGTGCAGGCGTACTACGGGCTGTTGCGGCGGGATTTCGCGACCGACCTGGAGTTTGGCGCAACGCTGGCGAAGCGCGTTTTCCTGGGGCGCTTTCTGTTCAACACGGTGCCTGCTCGGATGATCCATTTCATGCGCCGCAGCCCGCTGTTTCGCGAGTTGATGCAGGATCTTTTCGCGGGCACGCAGCCCTATGCCGGGTTGAAGAAACGGCTACTCAAAAATCTGAACGTGACCATGTCGGAGCTGCTCATGAACTGGTTTCTGCACCGGGTGGTGCCGGGGGACAACGTGGTTGTGGAGCCGCAGCCGTAGTGAAGATTCCGTTCTCCGCGGTGTTGGTAATCGGATGCGTGCCGCTATACGGCCAGACCGGCCCGGCATTTGAACTTCACGGCATTTTAGAACTTATCGATAAGCCACCGGCCGCAACCCCCGTCGAAGCGCTCGCTTTTAGACTTCATCCACTTGACAGTGGTGGTTTCGACATTGAGGCTCAGCCGGATCGAGACGGGAGATTCGGCATCACGGTCCGGCCGGGGCATTATTCCTTAACGTTTCCAATGCCGGGCCGCATACAAACGTTTGCTATCGGACCCAGAGAGCTCGCTCCCGAGGGATTTGATCTCGGTCCTAACGATGTGGGCCCCCTTCGGCTTGTCGTCAGCATGAGCTCCGCCGACGTATCCGTGCAGGTGCGCGCCATACCAAGCGGAGGCCACGACGTAGTCGCCCTGTTGGCGCCGGCGGACACTCACCTGACGCTTCGCGAATCGTGTTATTCGAACCCCCTGAGTGGACCGCAAACTACGTTTCGGTTTGTGCCTCCAGGCAAGTATCGAATTTTCATCGTCGATGCCCAGGTTCAGCAAGACGTTGCGGCCTATGCGCCGCGGGCGCCCGGCTTCTTGAAGGACGAAGCAACATCGGTCGAGACTTCCGCGAATGGCCAAATAGCGGCGACAGCGACTTATCTGGATAGTGAGACTGTCAAAGAAGCGATCCGGCGGGCGGGTCCGCTGGGGTCCCTCGGGGCTGGAAAATAGCGTAGCAGATGAAGCGGGGGCGGTCGGAGGAGCTGTTCGAGCGGGCGCGGAAGAGTATTCCGGGCGGGGTGAATTCGCCGGTGCGGGCGTTTCGCGCCGTGGGCGGGACGCCTCCGTTTATCGCCCGGGGCGAGGGATCGCGCATTCTCGATGTGGACGGGAACGAGTATATCGATTATGTGTGCTCGTGGGGCCCTCTGCTGCTGGGGCATCGTGCGGCGGCGGTGATCGAGGCGCTGCGGGAGACGCTCGAAATCGGAACCAGCTTCGGCGCGCCGACGGAGCGCGAGACGGAATTTGCGGAGTTGATCCGGGAATGTGTGCCCTCGATCGAGATGCTGCGCCTCGTCAATTCCGGCACGGAAGCGGCCATGAGCGCGTTGCGGCTGGCGCGAGGCTTCACGGGCCGCGACCTCATCGTGAAGTTCGAAGGATGCTATCACGGCCATGTCGATTCGCTGCTGGTGAAGGCCGGATCGGGCGTGGCGACGCTCGGGATCGCGGATACGGCGGGCGTGCCGCAGGCGTTTGCGGAAACGACGATGGCCCTGCCGTTCAACTCGATTGCGGCGGTCGAAGAGGCATTTCGTAAGCGCGGGAATGAGATTGCGGCCGTCATCGTGGAGCCTGTGGCGGGCAACATGGGCTGCGTGCCGCCGGCCGAGGATTTCTCGAGCGCTGCGCGAAGCGACCCGGAAGCATGGCGCGCTATTGATCTTCGACGAGGTCATGACGGGTTTTCGTGTCGCGCTGGGCGGGGCGCAGCAGCTTTACGGCATTCGACCGGACCTGACCATGCTGGGCAAGATCATCGGCGGAGGTTTGCCGCTGGCGGCATACGGCGGGCGGGCCGACGTTATGAGCAGGATCGCTCCGGCGGGGCCGATTTATCAGGCGGGCACGCTGTCGGGGAATCCGCTGGCGGTGGCGGCTGGGCTTGCGATGGTGCGGTATCTCAAACGACATCCCGAGGTTTACGATACGGTCGAGCGGCGCGCGGCGCAGTTGACCGCGAACCCGCCTCCGGGCGTGACGATAAACCGCGTGGGGTCGATGTTCACGTTCTTCTTTACGGATCGGCCGGTCGTCGATTTCGAGTCGGCGAAGAGGTCGGATACAGTGCGGTTCAATCGATTTTTCCATCACATGCTCGACCGCGGGTTTTATTTGGCGCCCTCTCAATTCGAGGCCGGCTTCATTTCCTCCGCGCATAGCGAAGACGACATCGCCCACACCGTGAGCGCGGCGCGGGAGTTCTTCGCAGCGGATGAAAAATCACAAACCTTCGAGCATGTGCGCGGATAAAATGCGGCGCTCGACATGTTCTTCGATCAAGCGCAGGACGGTACGGCGCAGGTCGGCGGCGGTTTCCTTGGTCCACTCGCGCCGGGTGAGCTGCGCGATCGGCGTGGCTAGAATTTCTTCGGCGATCTCGCGCGATTCGACGCCGACGCGCATGTCTGCCAAGAAGCCGGCGAGACGAACCGACCACAAGCTGAAATATGTGACCGCGGCCCACACGTTCCCTCCCGCGCGGAGGTAATCGAGAACGGCGAGGAGCAGGCGGAAGTGGCGCTCGTTCACCTCCGCCGGGGGCAGCAGTTGCTCCGAGATTTCGGCGAGGTAATCGAGCGCGACGCTCGCTTCATAGTTCGATGCCAGGGCGAATTGGGAACGCACGATCTCGGCGGAGTTGATGCCGACCAGCTCGCGATTCTCCTTTTGAAAGTAGGCGACGTTGGCTTGCGAAAGGCGCTCCAGGCCGGAACCGAAGGCACTTTTGGGGCGCCGCGCGCGGCGGGCCACTCCACGAAGTTTGCCCTGATCGCGAGTGAAAAAGCTGACGATCAGGTCGGATTCGCGAAACGGGTAGGTGCGCAGGATGAAGCTTTCGCTCGTGTGCGCGGGCATGTTAGAAAGCGCGCGGAAGCCGTTGCCGGCGGCTCCCGCTCAACCGCTCGCTATCGGCCTGCCGAGGCCAGCTCGGCCCGCGCCGGCGACGCCAGCGAGAGCGCCATCGTCGCCCAGCTTGTACCGGCGGCGGAAATCCATTGATCGAATCCGTGCGGGAAACCGGCATCGAAGTACGGCTGAAACGCCATCGCGCGCGATTTAACGTACCACGAGCCGTCCTCCTGTTGCGTGTTCAGCAGAAATCGAACGCCCCGTTGATAGGCCGCATCGGACACGGATAGTCCAGCGGTTTGCAAAGCCACCAAAGCTTTTCCGGTCGCATAGGCGCTGCTCTCCATGGAATCGATATCGGACCAACCCCCATCGGCTCGCTGCGCTGCCAGCAACTCCCGCATGGCGTTACGCATCGCATTCCCATTCTTGCCCGCCCACGCCAGCCCCAGCACTCGCCAACCCCGATCGTCGTTGTTGGTGGGCCGCGCTTCGGCGATCCACTCCGCCGCGAGTTGTATCGAACGATCGTAGGCAGCCTTGTCCGTTTTCGGCGCGTACCGCTGCAGCGCGCGCATCGCAAGCGCCGTCTGGCCGATATAGTCCGAACAGAGCGGCGGTCGCGTATCGGCGGCGGCGTACGTCCACTCGCCATTCGGCGACTGATGCGATTTCAGGTACATGGCCACAGTATCGGTGTTGAGATCGGGTTTGTAGCCCTCCGCATCGAGCCCCACCAGAACATAGCTCAGAACAAAGGGCGCAAAGAAATCTTCCACGGGAACGAAGAAACCCTGGTGCAGGGAGTCGCGCAGCTTTTCGAGAGCGAACACGTTTGCTTTCCCCTGCTGCGCCGCAGTCCTCTCGTCCACCTGGAATCCGCTCCTGCGCGCGGAGCCCACCGCCATCGCGACGAGGCTGTTATTGTGGCAGGAAACGCAGGCGGCCTTGGGAACGAAATTGGCGTCGGCGCGTTGCAGCAGCGGAAGACTCGCTTGAATCGCCCCTGGGATCGTGTTCTCCCGCCGCGCTTTCAGAACCGGCGGATCTTGCGACGTGCCCTTGGCGCCGGATTTGAGCAGATATTCGATAATCGCCTTATTGCCATTGCGCCTCGCGATATCGAGCGCCGTCAGTCCGGAATCACCCCCTTGCTTGTGGCCATCCTTCGCGTTGACGTCGGCTCCGCGCTCGATGAGCAGTTTGATCACGTCGAGCGAAAGCAGATCCGATACGGCCGCGTACATCAGCGGAGTGCGGCCAAGCGGATCGACGGCGTTTACGTCCGCGCCGTGGTCGAGCATCAATCGGACGGCGTCCACGTCGCCGAGAGCCGCGATATCCGGCAGCGCCAGCGTGTATGCCGCCCGGTCGAGGTCTTTGGCCACTAGAACGGATAGGCACTTTGAGCACCGCATCGTTATAGCCATCGTGAGCGCCTGCTGTGCGGCCGCTTTGGCATCGGCGCCGCTCCCCATCAGCAATTCCATGCTCGCGGCATCTCCGGCGGTGGCGGCCTCAATCAGCGGCGACGATTCGGTAGCGGGATGCGCGTTGGGATTCGGATTCGCGCCGCGGTCCAGCAGGAGCTTCACTGCCGTCGCATTGCCGGGAGTGCGAGCGGCAATCATCAACGGCGTTCGCAGATCGTTGGAACGCGCATTGACGTCCGCGCCGTGATCCAGCAGAAGTCGTGTTTTATCGAGATTCGTAGCCGCCCACATCAGAGCGGTTGCGTTTGCGTCATTCCGTTTGTTGGGATCGGCGCCTTGTTTCAGTAGCCCTTCCAAAGTCGACGCGCCGGTATAGAGCACCGCGTACATAAATGGCGTGGAGCCCTCCGGTCCGCGCGCGTTGAGAAGTTTCGCATCTGCCGCGACATACTTTTTGAACCCCGCAAGGTCGCCTGTTCGTAACGCCTCCACCATCGCCACTGCCTTGGGATTCAAGGGCGGCAGTTCCGCTTCGTTGGCGAGGGAGTCCGGCCAGTCGGCGCCCTGGTCTATCCACGTTTTGAGGGTGTTGATTTGTTCCGGGCGCAGCGGACCGGTGGGGGGCATCTGCATTCCATAGGCGCTTCCCGACACGCGGTGAAACAGAAAGCTATTCTCGCTGCTGCCGGGCACCACGCCCCGGCGACTGAGGACCGAGCTTCTGCGGTCCAGCCGCAATCCGCTCATCTGCTGCGAGGGCCCATGACAGCCGGCGCAGTTCTGCCGCAAGATCGGCAGCACATCCCGGCCGAAGTCGACTTTAGCCGAGGTCTGAGCTAAGAGTGTCCCCGCAAACACAAATGAAAAGAGCGTCGACTGCGTAATTCTGGATACACACATGTACCCTCCCCCGAAGAAATGGAACAAAGCCCGAAACCATTCTAAGGGCAAGTGCCCAGATTGTCACTAGTACTTCTATAAACTTCGTGGGCTGAGCGCGACAATGTCGTCCACGCGCATTGTCTCTTTGACGACAAATGGCTCGCCATACTTGACTCCGATAAGGTTGCCATAGAAGCGGGCAATGGCGGCCAGACGATCGCGAATTTCCCCCTGCCGCGGAAACAGATCGGAGCCTTGCCCCACTTCGTCGCCGTATTGCGAGGCGTAGGCGAAGAGGGCGGCCATGCGGCGCTCAAATTGCGCCGAGATGTCGACCACAAAGCTCGGCGCGACGTTCGCATATAGAGAAGAGTAGAGGATTTTCTGCGGGCGGTGCGGTTTCGTGGCCTCGTCGAGCTTGCGCAAGCCGGCCAGAAAACAGGCCTCGTACGCCGATCTCGGAGGCGCGGTAATGATCCGGATGGCGGCCTTCCCAATAAGGAAGGATCACGACGCGCGGCCGCAGATTACGGATCTCGACGGCGAGCGTCATTCGCGCGGTAATGGTGTTTTCCAGGCGCGCGTCGGGCCAGTACATGTTTCCGCGCCAGGCCAGGCGCATGTGGTCCGCCGCCCGCTGCGATTCTTCGACGCGCACCTCCGGCGTGCCGCGCGTTCCCATGTCGCCCGCCGTGAGATCGAGAACCCCGCTGCGATATCCCATTTCGCCCATGCGGATCAGGGCGCCTCCGCAGGTCTGCTCCACATCGTCGGGATGCGCCGCGATGGCCAGCACGTCAAGCGGACGGTCGATGTCGGCCGAAGTGAAATTGAGCTGCCAGCGCATGCTTTCAATACCAGCGCTGGACGCGCTGACGCGC
Organism: Bryobacterales bacterium; assembly: GCA_963795935.1. GTDB lineage: Bacteria > Acidobacteriota > Terriglobia > Bryobacterales > Bryobacteraceae > JAICMB01. Next base: position 666,022 of record CAWCJO010000004.1, read on the forward strand.
GGGTATCAAAAAGACCAGCAGCATGCCCGCGAGAAAGCCTCCCACGTGCGCAAACCAAGCCACATCGCCGTGGGAGATTTGGGATTCGCCGACGGACCCGACGCCGCTGACGAACTGGATGAAAAACCAGTAGATGAGAAGGAACGCCGCGGGAATATCGACGGTTGTGATGAAGACGAAGACGAAAATCAGCGTGATGACGCGGGCATGGGGGAACTTGATCAGATACGCGCCCATGACGCCGGCGATGGCGCCGCTCGCGCCGATGGTCGGCACGGTCGAATAGTAGTTCGCATAGAGATGCACGACGCCGGCGGCGAGGCCGCACGCCAGATAAAAGATCAAAAAACGAAAATGGCCCAGCAGATCCTCAATGCCTTTCCCGAAGATCCACAGGAACCACATGTTGCCGAGGACGTGAAACCAACCGCCATGCAGGAACATGGAGGTGAACAGCATGGACGCATGGAAGCGGTCTGGAACGATGCCATGCACACGGATCAGGCGGTTGAGTTGCCATTCGGGCAGAGTGATTTCGTATATGAAGACGATGAGATTGACGGCGATGAGCGCGAGCGTTACGGCGGGAGGAGAAGAGGTCCGTTCGGAGGAGCGTAAGGGGATCATTCGCCGCTGCGCGTTTGGGCGCGCCGCTCAAATTCGGAATGCCCGCGGCGTTCGGCGCGAGCGATCAGCGCTCGCGCTTCGGCGACGCCGGAAATGCCGCCGCGCGCGCCAGAGCGCGGTGCAGTTCAAAGCGGCCAGAGCATTGGAGAACTCGAGCGCGTCGCGCATCGGCATCTTCTGCAAAACAGCATAACAGAAGGCGCCGTGAAAGACGTCGCCCGCTCCGGTGGTATCGACGCAGTTCACGACGAACGCGGGGGAGTAGATAAACTCCCCATTCGCGAGCGCCAGCGCGCCGTGCGCGCCCAACGTCATGGCGGCGACCGGAATCTGAAATTCCCGCTGGATCGCCTGCAGCGCCGCGAACGGATCGCGCTCATTGGTCCATTGCACCGGGAAATCGGAGCTCGCGACCAGGTAGTCGACGTGAGGAAGAACCTCATCCAGGCCGTGATAAATCGTATCGACGTCGAGCGTGACCGGAATGCCGTGAGAGCGCGCGATGCGGGCCGCTTTGGCTACCGCCGGCGTGTCGTGACCATCGATGTGGAGCAGGCGTGCGCAGGCGATCTGGCGCTCCGTAATGCTGGCGGGCTCCAGGCGCAGACATTCCTCGCGCCGCCACAGCACCGTGCGCTCCCCGGTCGACTCGTCGATCAGGATGTAGGCCGTCTGGTTGGGGCAGTCGCGGCGGACCTGCAAATCGTCGAGGTTGATTCCGGTCGCGCGCAGGCTCTCCACCTGCACGCGCCCGCGCTCGTCGTCGCCGACCGTTCCGATGTATTTCACGCGCAGACCGAGGCGGGCGCAGGCCACCATCGCGCTGGCGACTTGTCCGCCGGGACTGAGGATCTCGCGGTTGAAAGCGACTTTGCCCGCGTAGGCGGGGAACTTCGAAAGCAGCAGCAGCGTGTCGGTCGCGTTCAGGCCGACCCCGACAACGTCGAATGCGGGCATAAGCAGCAGGATAACGCGCGCGATAATGCGGTGTTTTACTGTAACCAGCCTAAAGGCCTGGGTCGCGGAGATCCCGGCCATTCTAGGTTGTTATGCCTTGATGCCGACGAGACGGAAGCGTCGCCGAGCTGGAGCGAGTATTCGACATAATCTCGAACGAGTACCGCGATCGGGACTCTTGCTGCCTCGCGACAACACCGAAATCGTGCATGCCCAGCGCGCGGGTCGACCGTCACGAAATATGGATTCACGCGCACGGACGCTCGGGATGCTCGGCGGCTTCAGCGACGTTCGGCGGCTTGACTAACGCCCACAATCTACGGCCCGATCGCGATAGACGCCGTGTTGCTCACGATCCCGCCGACCGTCACCGTCACGGGAACGGAATTACCGGGCGCCACGCCCGCCGGGATGCGCGCATTCACCTGCAACAGCCCTGAAACGAAGCCCGGCGCCGCGCCGGCGTAGACGACGTCCGCATCCATGCCGCCGATCTGGACGGTCACGGGAAGAAGCGGCTGCGACAGTGGAGGTTCCGCGAGCGCGCCGGTTACGCCAGGCGGGTTCATCTGCCCCGCGCCGGTGGCGTACAGGACGACGATCGATCCCGCCGGGGCCGGGTTCGCCGAAGAGTTGGCCGACATATCCTGATTCAGCGCGGCGGCCTGATTCCCCGGCGACGACATAAAGATTCCAGGAACCGCCCCCGCCACGGCCGTGCTCAGCGATGCGGAAAGGAGACCATTATAGGAGACCTGTATCTGCGTGTTGGCGCGCCCGTAAATTTCATACGGCGCGACGGCATTGATCTGCGTCGCCGATACATAGGTAAGCGGGGCGGGCAGGCCGTCGAACAGCACTTGCGCGCCTCCCACAGAGTTGGACACCATGTTTGACGACGTAAGCTGGACGCCTTGCGGAGAACCCACCGCCATTGCGGCCCCATAAATCGTCACGATTTCGCCGGGCGCAACCTGACCGGCTACGGCGCTCGCCGCGTTCGTGACGCCGTAGATTACCGGACCGGGTCCCGCGGTGATCGTGAGCGTGACGGCCACCTTGATGAGTGGCACGGCGGTATTTTGCGGCGTGATGACGATGACCCCGTCATAGGACCCCGTCGCCAGACCCGCTGGACTTACGGAGACCGTTACAGCGGTAGCAACCGCGCCGGCCGAAGGCGTCGCAAAAAGCCAATTCCCGCCCGCGGCGGTGGTTTCGGAGAGCGTGACGGGAATGGGACCGCCATTACCGATCAGATTGACGGTCTGCGAAGCGGGAGCGGTTGCGCCCGTCTGAGCGCTGAACGCGAGAGAAGGCTTATCCACAGTCAGCGTGAGCGCTGCAACATTCAGGATCACGGGAACCGATTGCGCCGCTCCCACTTGTGGAGTCACGATCACGTTTCCCGTGTAGACTCCCGGAATCAGGTTCGCCGTATTCACCGTGACCGTGAGCGAGCTCGATGTTGCGCCGGCGGGTGGCTGAATGCTCAGCCAGTTTCCTCCGCTTACGGTCTGCGGCGAGGCCGTGAACGGCATGCCCGCGGGACTGCTCGAAACGCCGAGGCTCTGTTGTGAGGTCGAATTCTCCGGCGCGTTAAACATGAGACTCGTGGGCGTAATCGCAAGTCCATTGGGCGCGGTAATAGTCAGAGTTACGGGGATGATCAAAGGGTTCGCGCCCACGGCCGCGATCGTGATGGAACCTTGATAAGCGCCAGGCGCAAGAGATTGGACATTGATAGCGCTGACGTTGAGCGTGGAAGGCGTAGCTCCCGAAGACGTACTGCCGGACAGCCAGTTCCCGCCGGTCGTGGTCGCCACGGTAATGGTAAGTGCAACGGAGCTGCCTGTGGAAGTAATCAAAACCTGCTGCGGTTGCGGCGCTGGCCCCCCCTGAGAAGCGGTAAAGGCGACGCTCTGAGCATTGGCGCTCAGTACCGTTGTCGCGCCCGCGCCGTTGATCGTGATCGAGAACGAGGCGGACGCACTCTGTGCGCAGGTGTTCGAAACGCTGAGAGTGAAGTTATAGACGCCGGGCGAAGTTGGCGTTCCCAGAATGCTGTACCCCGATCCGTTGGACTGCACGCTGAGTCCCGGAGGAAGAGCGCCGGAGGCAAGCGTAAACACCGGCGCCGGCGTGAACGGACTGCCGCATTGGCCCGCCGAGTATGTGAGCGCCTGGCTGTAAAACGCGCCAACCAATCCGGCCGGAAACGCAGTGTTGGTAATCGCAAGCCCTCCCGTCCCGGAGGCCGAGACCACGATCGTGAACGATTGCGATTGAGCGCCGCCCGCGCTGTCTGAAACCCCTGCCGTGAAGGTGAAGGACCCGGCCGTCGCCGGCGCTCCGAAAATCGTTCCGATGGACGGCGCGAGAGCAAGGCCGGGAGGCAGAGACCCCGCGACGATTTGCCACGAATAGGGTGGTTGTCCCCCGGATGCGGCGAGCGTGGTCGAGTATGTGGAATTGACGAAGGCGCCCGGCAGAGCCGACGCCGTCGTAATGGCGAGAGAGCTGCCGGAGGAGCCGCCCGCGCTCTCGTCGACCGTGAAGGTCTGGCCGGCAATCGAGATCGTGCCCGATCGCGCCGCGCCGGTATTGGCGGCCGCGGCAAATACGACCGTGCCATTGCCGTTGCCGGAGGCGACGGAAGAAATGGTGACGAAGCCGGCGTTCGACACAGCGGTCCAGGAGCAGCCCGCCGCCGCGAAGACATTTACCGTGCCGCTGCCCCCCGCGGCGGGAAAAAATTGTGAGGTGGGCGAAAGCGTAAACGCGCAAGCCTGGGCGCCGGTGATCGTGATCGTGAACGTGCGCGTATTTTGAGATCCGCCGCCGAGAGCCGTGACGGTGTAAGCGCCAGGCGTATTGCCGAGCACCAGATCGCAAGTGGCGAGGCCGCTCGCATCGGTCAGGACGATTCCCGCCGGCGCATTGCAGGCAGCGGGCGCGGGGGGAACCGGTGCGCCGGAATTACCGGGCGCGCTTACGATCTGTACGCCGATATTGGGAATTCCGAGGCCCTGGTCCACGCCGCCTTGGGCAACGATTTTGACGGCCACGGCGCCGGGCAACGTCGCGCCGGCCGATCCGGCGACATTCAGATTATCCTGCGTCGGCTGCAACAGCATTACAGCCGGCGGCGGGGTCGAGAAAGGCACCACGGTCTCGATAAAGTTAATGCCGCCCGCCGGCGTGGAGGCCGTGATGGTAGCGGAGGCATACGAACTACCCGGCTGAATACGACTGCCGAAGAAGCTGGCCGTGGACTGCCCGTTCGAATCCGTTTGAAGCGTCGTGGAGTTCAGCGTTCCCAGTTGGGTCCCCTGCGTGATGGACCAGGCAACCGGCACGCCCGCCACTGGAATCCCGAAAGCGTCGGTAACCTGGATCGTCAGCAGCTCGGTTGTTTGAAATTCTTCCTGAACGACCTGCCCGTTGCCCGCGATCATGACCACGCGCGCCGGCGGACCCGGTTGCGCCGCGCGCGCCGCCGGGGCCAACGCGGTGAGCACGGATAGAAGAAAAGAGACGCACAAAAGTATAGAGATAAAATCGCGGCGGGAATGCACTCAGAGCACCTCGATGCGGGGTTGTGGAACGCGGGGACTCTTACAATGTAGCAGCGATTCGGACGCCGTTAGGGACGTCGGTCAAGCCTCTCGCGTCTTCACCCTTCGTGTATCGCGCGCTTCTCGGGATCGTGGACCACGCGCCGCCCCCGCATGTAGGCTTCATCGGCCATGATGCACGCCACGGCGTGTCCGTAACCCGCATCGATCGGCGCGGCGGGCTGCTGCCGCGAGCGCATGCAGTCGAACCAATTCTTCATGTGCGGTGTGCTGGCGACCTCCGGCATTTTCGTGTCCGGCGCGATTCTATCCGCATCCCCGGACCCTTCACCGCTCACGATCCACGGCTTACTCCACTTCGTCGCGTCCATGATTCCGCGCGTTCCGATGAACTTCATGAAGCTGTTCGCATTCGTTCCGAACGACGAGTTATAGCGAACCAGAAAACCCTCTTTGTACTCCAGCGTCACCTCGATCGAATCGGGCGCGGTGCGCTGGCTTTTCCAGCGATACGTCCCGCCCATTGCCACCGCGCGATGCGGGTAACTGGCGCCGGTCACGTAATGAACAAGGTCGACAAAGTGAGCCATGAATTGCGTGTGCGGTCCGCGTGAAAACTCGCGATAACCCATCCACCCGGCGTATTGGTCGGCATTCCAAGGCCGGTACTTGCGCTGCATCAGAAACGCCTTCCAGTCGACGTCGGCCTCCTGCACCGGCCGCTCCGACTCGCCTTGCCAATACGGCTTGTAACTGTTGCGCGATTGTTCGATCTTGAAAATCTTCCCGAGCCCGCAGGAGGTCACGAACGCCTTACCCGCAACCGAAGGCGCCCAACTGCGCACCTGGGTTCCGCACTGCACCACGCGGTCGCTCTTCTTCACGGCGTCCACCGCCGCCAGCAATTCCTTCATGTTCATAGCGAGCGGCTTCTCGACGTACGCGTCTTTGCCCGCGCGTATGGCGGCCGATAGCACCGTACAGTGCTGGTGGTCGGGAGTCGAGATCAGCACCGCATCCACGTCGGGAGACGCGAGCACGTCCGCATAGTGCACGATGAGCTTCGGGGCCGCTGCGCCGGCCTTGACCACTTTCGTGGCGCCCGCCTCCCGCTGCTGCCGCCACGTATCGCAAATCGCGGCAACTTCCACGTTGCTCTCCTGCGCGAATTGCAGAACCTCGTTCAACAGACCGCGATTGCCGCAGCCGATCACCGCCACCCGGATCCGATCGTTCGCGCCCATTACGCGCGCCGATTGCGCCGCCGTCAATGCGGCGCCCATCATAAAATGCCTTCGGTTCAAATTGCTCATTTCAGCCTTGCGTAATTTTGTCCAGCAGCGGCGCGAGGTAGTTGCGGGCCGCGGCAATGCGCTGGTCGATCAGTTCGGCCGGCATATCCGCCATATGGTCCGTTCCGTCGATGCGCTCCACCGCCATGGGGCCATTGAACCCCGCGCCGAACAGAATACGGAACATTTGTTCGTGATTGATTTGCCCGCTTCCGGGGACCGGAAAATCGTCCTGCCCGCGCAGCCCCAGATGATCTTTAATGCAAACCGCCTTCACGTCCGGAGCCAGATCCGGCAGATCGGGATCGGGATAGATACCTTCATAATACGCGACGTTGCCGGCGTCCCAGCAGATCTTGAAGCGATCGGAAATCAGCCGCTGCATGGCCGCAAGTCCCGCCTTGGCCGTTGCCACAATGCCGGCGTGCGGCTTGACCGTGATCGTGACGCCGACGGATTCGGCGTGACGCACGGCGGGGGTGATCGCCGCGTAATATTCATCCACGTCCCTGCGCCAGTCGGCCGCGCGTTTCGGCCGCGCGGGAAAGTGGACGTAATACTTCGGCCCCATCGCCACTGTAGTGCGGATACCGAATTCCGCGCACAGATCCAGCTCCTCCATCCACTCTTTAATTCCTTGCGGAGTCCGTACATCCGAGGTGAGCCCCAGGAAACTCATGAACGGTTCCAGATTCGCGTCGCGCAGTTGCGTACGGAGCTGCGCGCGTCCCCCGGGCGATAAAGCCGGCGTGAACACCGGCTTCTTCATGTGGTTCGATCCCAGCATGACGTAGCGGTACCCGGCCTTGCCGATCCCTTCCAGCGCCCTTGAAAACGGAAGAAACTGGTACGGCAGCGTCTGACATCCAAGCCGGTAACTCTCGCCCGTGGCGGAGCGCAGGGCCCTCGCCGTCAGTGCGCCGCCTGCTTGCTTCAGGAATTCTCTTCGTGAAGAGGCCATTGAATAACCGTTAAAAGTCGATCCTGATCCGCAGCTCTCCAATGCGGCTGTAAGCGGTCCCGAATTCACTGCTGATCACGCCTACGCTTCCCGGCGAAGTAATAACCGATGCGGGAGTGGAAAAATTGGGATGGTTGAAGAGATTGGAATATGCGCCCGTCAGCGTCACCTTCACTTTCTCTGTAACGTTAAATGCCTTCGCCAACGATACATCCTGAACCGAAAAGCCGGGCCCCACCAAGACGTCCACGCCGGAATTCCCAAACGAGCCCGGCGCCGGAACCGTGAAGCAGGAAGCGTCGAACCAGTGATTAATGGTGCGCTGGCTGGAAGGCAGGTTGCCGTCGCAGACGCGGTTGGGAAGACCTCCCGACGTGTTCGTATGAGAAGCGTCGGAGCCGGCGTAGCTCGGCGAGAAAAAATGCCCCGATTCTTCGGTCGAGATCCACGACAGGTTCCACCCGCCCACGATATAGTTCACGATCGGCGGCGCGTTTGATAGGAAAGAGCGGCCGCGGCCGATCGGAAGTTGCCACATCGCGCTCACGACAACGGAATGCTCGGAGGGATACGCATCGCGGTTCCAGGCCAACGGCGCGTACGGATTCTCGAGATTCAACATGTTATCCAAGCTGGAAGACCACACCCAATGGCCGGCGAAAATCAATTGCCCCACTTTTCGTTCCGCTTCCACCGTGAGCGAGTTGAACTTAGTCTCCCCGTTCGAACGCCAGTACGAGGCGCTCGTGTATTGCGGATAAGGCAGCGAGCTCTGCGTGAATGGCGCCAGGCTGGGCTGCGGCTTATCGATGTTGATCAAGTAATTCAACCCGATGTCGCGGGATCCCGTGTAAGTCAGCCGCAAGCCGACGTTCTTAATCTGCCGCTCCAGCGTGACGCTGTATTGATGAATGCGCCCGTTCGACGTGCTTAGCGGATATCCGCTGACGGTCTGCGAAGGAACAGTCGCGCTGGCGGTGGAGGCGGGGTACGGATTGGGGAAAGAAAGCAGCGGCTGACCATTTACAATCGAGTTCACGTAGGTCTCGGTGATCTGAAATGGTCCGCCGCCCTGCGCGCGCGCGAAAACGCCCAGCGTCGGAGTATAGATACCGTAGCCGCCCCGGATCACCATGTGTTCGCCAAGCCGGTAGGCGGCGCCGAAGCGCGGAGCGATGTTCCTCCAATCGGGCGATGGGATGACGGGACCGGTCGTGATCGGGATATTGGCTGGGAACAAGGGACTGATCGATTTCACCGCGGCCGAGGGCACGATGAGGGCTCCCGTGTGGGGACTCCAATTGTAAACGAGGCCATCGTTATACCCGGGAGGTCCGAAGACGTCGTAGCGCACGCCGAAAGTCAAAGTTAACTTGCCGCTGACTTTGAAATCGTCTTGAATGAAAGCGCCGAATTCATTGTCCGTGAGCGATCGGGGCACCAGAGGATTCAGACGCGAGCTGGTGTACGGATAGCCAAGTAAGAAATCCGCATAGGCGTTGCCCGTAAAGGTTCCATTGAAAGTATAAGAGCCGTACGTTCCCGTCGGAGCGTTATTCACTGTATTGAATTGCGGCCTCTCCTCGAATCCAATTTTGATCAAATGCCGCCCTTTGGTCCAGGCCACCGTATCGGAAATTCCCCAGTCCCGGATATCTTCGGACGACCCGCCGGCATCCGTGGTTAGCGTGGGATAACCCGTGATCGCCATCGAAGGAAAACCTTGTGCGCTGATCCCCTTGGGGTTGACGCCCTGCAGGCCCAGTAACGAGACGGCCTGCGTGCCGCTGACCGGGGTAACGCCGTAGACCGTGCCGCCATCCGTGGGTTGTTCCTTGTAAACTCCCACGCGCGCCGTATTCACCACGTTCGGAGTGAAAATATGAGTGTCCTCGACAACCGCGTTGTAGTTGAAGCGGACCCGGGTCCACGTAAACACGGGATAGTTGTCGGGCAGAACATACGATGTGTCGTCGATAATCAACCGGCCCATCAGCCGGTTCTTGTCAGTGATGTTATAGTCGAGGCGCTGCGTGAAATCTTCCCGAACATAATTGTCCTGAGGGTAGGGGAACGTATACGTGTAGTTATTCGCGCTCTGATTCGGACCGCCGATGTTGGGAGCGGGCAAATAATGTTGATTGACCCCCGCTGCGACTGAGTTAATGCGGTTGGCTGGGATGATGTTGCCGGGGAACGGCTGCCCCGTCAGGGGATCCTTGATAATTCCGGAGACCCCGGAAAAATCCCCATTGCGCATCGCGGCGGTTGGCACGGTGTCGACGTACGATGTGGCGCTGGGCGTAATGGCGCCATTGGCCGCCGCGTAAAAGAAAAGCTTATTTCTTAGAATCGGGCCGGAAACCGCGACGCTCTGCGTGTCTTTGAAAGTCTTCACTTTTGAAGCCTGGAAGAACTCACGCGCTTTCAGCGCCGGGTTTACGTTCCAATACAGTACGCGTCCGTGGAAGGCGTTCGATCCGGACTTGGTCACCTCATTGAAATATCCGACGCGGGCGACCTCGGCGGTTGGAAGTACCGTCACAACCACGATCTGATCCGCGTCTAAAACGTCGTTCAGTTGGTTGACGAACCCATCGTTGAGATGACCGTCCATCGCCTGCTGAATTTGGGTGGTATTTTGGCCCGCCCATACCGCCCCGAAGCCGGAACCCGTGGATTGCACCAGCGGCAGCGTGGTCAACAAGAGTTGGGGAAGGAATGTCGCCGTCACATTGATCAGCGCATTGTCCACGTACTGATTCGAGGAAACGGTATCTTCAACCTTGGCGCTTTCCGTCGTGATCACCGCGGCCCCGGCCGTGACGCTTACCTTCGTGCCCACCTGTCCAACCGCGAGAGTGGCATCGATGCGGCGCGTTTCACCCCCTTCGACGATGATGTTGTCCGCCTCGAACGTCTCGAATCCGAGTTGAACGACGGTCAGGCGATACTTGCCCGGCTGCAGCGCCAGAATTTCGTAGTCGCCGCTTTCATTGGTGGCCACGTTCCGCTCATTGTTGGTATCCGTGTTGACCGCCGTGACTTTCGCTCCAACGACTACGGCGCCGGTGGGATCGACAACTCGTCCGCGAATATTCGCCAGATTAATGGTTTGCCCCGGCAGCAGGCAGACGGCCGACACGGCGATGAGCGCCAGACGCCACCACCCGCGAAGACGCATATTCCGCATTCCCGACCTCACTTTCTATAACGTTGACCAAGTGGGACGATTATAATCCGGCGCAAGGTTCAGGGCAATTGAATTGTTTTGAATCAACGATCACGATCCGTGAACCGCTGCATGCTGTGCGCGCGGTGCCGCGGATCGCTGGCGCCAGGACCCTCCTTCAGCACGCGATCGCCGCTTAAATTTGATTACGCAGCCCGCTGCAGCACTCCAGCCTCTATGCGTCCCTGCCAGCTCGCGCATCGAGAGTCTCTGAGAGGAGCCCAGTCTGGGGGCGCGATAGGACTCCGACGTAGCAATCTCCGATCCCCAAGGGAACGTGGCCAGTATTTCGAAATGCTGTCTTAACTCACTGCCTTCCGGTCTTGTGACAGAATGGCATCAGAGAGTACCGGAAACATGCGATGGCTTGTCCTTTTTTTTGTCGTGCCGGCGGCCGGGTTCGGCCAGACGTCACAAGTCCCATACGCCCCAGTCAGCGACGGACCCGGACCAACTTTCACAATCGAAAATGTCGGCCTTTCGTTACCGGGCTCTTACGAATCGATCCGGACGGTGGACTTCCGAAACTTAAGATTTCCCATCTTTGATGCCGGTGGAAAACCGGCTGGAAGTATTTCTTTCAAGAATGGGCGATATAAGAGCAACGATCCGGGCGACAATTATTCAGAGAAGTTAGAATCAGTCTATTACGTCGGCGGATACTTTCACAAAACGGCAGATCCGCCCTCGTCCTGTACTCATGGTTTGATGGAGGAGGCAGCTCAAGCCAAGGAGGGATCGCCCAGGTATTCACCGTGTCGGATGGCCACCTGCGCTCCGTGCAAAACATCGGCTGGGACACTCACTTCCAAGCAGGTCAGCCCACGCATTCATTCGACCCAGGCACGAACACGCTTGTGATTCGCTCTGCCCACTACATCCCAGGAGATGCCCATTGTTGCATCTCCGCCATGGACATCGTCACTTTCCGATGGGATGGCACACGCTTTGTCCAATCAGGAATTCAAACCGAACTGTCAGAATACGGCAAGAGTGAAGGAAAGGTGCTTCCTAGGGCACTTCCTCGCTGACCCTGTCGGGGTTGTTCACGCGAAACCCGCCAGGATAAGCGCACACGTTATTAAGGCCGGACGTCTCTCTCGCTATCTCGCCGGCCAAGCCGCCTCTGATTCCCCCGCCGATAGTTTCCCTCCGCATCCCTTGATCCAGCCTCATAACGGCGGTGGTCGCGCTGCTCCGTTCCCGTAATTTCCAGTCTCTTCAAGTGCTCCCGAAGCGCCTTGCGAATCAGTGCGGATCGATTCAACATCCTTCTCCGCGCCGCGCGTTCGGCCACCCGCAGCGGCTTCGAATCGAGGACAACTTGGATGGTTATCATGTGGATTCATGTCGCATTCTACTCCACAACGTGGCAAGCGCGCGAAATCGCTTCGCGGGAATGCCCTCGCCTGCTGAAGCCACGGCCTACTCATACCGCAGCGCCTCGACCGGATCGAGACGCGCCGCCTTGCTCGCCGGCCAGATCCCAAAAAACAGACCCACGGCCGCCGACACGACGATCCCGACTACCGCGGCCCACAGCGGCACGGCGGCTGGTAGCGATGTGAACACGAGGCGGCTGATCAGCGCAATAATCCACCCAAACGCCACGCCGGCCAGGCCGCCGATCAGCGTCAGCAGCGACGCTTCGATCAGAAACTGCAGGATGATATCCGTCCTCCGCGCGCCGATGGCCTTGCGCACCCCGATCTCCTGCGTGCGTTCCGTCACCGACACCAGCATGATGTTCATGACGCCGATGCCGCCGACCAGCAGCCCGATGGAGCTGAGCACGGCCATGACCAGAAACGTCATGGCCGTAATTTGGCGAAAATCGGCCACCATCTGATCGGCGGTCGAAAGGGCGAAATTGTCCGGCTTCCCATACGGCACGCGCCGGTCCAGGCGCAGCACCGCGGTAAGCTCGTCCTGCGCTTCGGCGATTTTGCCGTCTTGCGCCGTCACGACGATGGCGTTCTCCAGCGCATTCGGGTACATGCGATGCATAGTCCAGTACGGCAGGATGACGCGGTTGTCCGTATCGCCGAAGAAGGACGCCGCCGGACGGAACATCGTCCCGACAACCTGAAACTGGTGGCCGTCCACCTTGATCGTTTTGCCGATCGGGTCCAGGTTTGCAAAAAGACCCTTCTCGATGTCGGAGCCGACCACCGCGACCGGCATTCTGCGCCGGTTCTCCTCGTCCGTGAAGAAGCGGCCGAGATGAATGTCCACTTGCCCGCCGCCGGCATACGCTTCATCCGTGCCGAAGAGGTTCACGTCGTACATATCGTTGCCCATGTAATGAACGTTGACGGTTTGCGTGTTCGGAAAGAGCATCACCGAGACCTCTTTCACCGACTTGCATCGCTCCCGGATGTGGATCGCGTTTTCGTACGTCAGATTCTTGCGCGTGCGCTCTTCAGGACTCAGATTACTGACGCGAAAGCCGACCGGAAACTTGAAAACGATGATCGAATTGGGGCCGAAGCTGCGTAGAATCGCCGTCATGGAGCTATCGAATCCGGTCAGGATCGCGGCCACGCCGATGACGGTCCCGGTTCCGATAATCACCCCGATGATGGTCAGAAACGCCCGTAATTTGTGCGCGCGGATGGTCTGCAGAGCCAGCATCAATCCGTTCGACAACGTGACGGGGATCATCGTTATCGCTCCGCCCGCAAAGCTTCGATAGGGTCAAGGCGCGACGCCCGGCGCGCCGGATAGATTCCGAAAAAGAGGCCCACGGCGGCGGACAGGCCGACGCCGATAAACACCGACGACCAAGGCAGCGCCATCGGCACCGGGGTGGAATTTCGGACCACGATAGCCAGCATCCACGCGATTGCGACGCCGATGAATCCACCGGTTCCGGCCAGGAACGACGATTCGACCAGGAATTGATTCAGGATGTCGCGGCGGCGCGCGCCCAGCGACTTGCGCACCCCGATCTCGCGCGTGCGCTCCGTCACCACGGCGAGCATGATATTCATGATCACGATCCCGCCGACGATCATGAACACCGAAACGATCCCGATCGCCATGCCGGCAATTGTCGCCGTAAGCCTTTCCCACAAACTGACGAACGCCTCCGATGCGAAGATTGTGAAGTTGTCGTCCTGACCGGGCCGCAAGTGACGGTAGGCGCGCAGCAGCATGCGTGCTTCATCCTGCGCCTCTATTAGATGCGATTGGTCGATCGCTTTGGCGATCATGCGGATGCCGTTCTTCGACCCATAGGTCTTGAAGTAACTGTCAATCGGAATCATGACGAAATTGTCTTGCGATTGCCCGAAGACGCTGCCCAGCGCCTTGGCCGTCCCGACAACCTCGTAAGGAGTTCCTTCAATCGCGATCGTCTTGGCCACTGGATCCACGCCGGGAAAAAAGCGCGTGGCCAGATCGTTGCCGAGAAACGCGACGCGCGCGTGCCGCCTGGCCTCCTCGCCCGCGATGGCCCGGCCGGATTCGACGTTCAAATTGTTAATCGCGAGAATATTCGCGGTGATTCCTTCGACGTCCACGCCCATAACGGAATCGGTCTTGTACGATACGCGCGCTTGCCGCGAAACCATCATGCCGACATCTTCGATCAGCCTCGCGCGGCCTTTCATGAACTCGTATTCGTCCGGCTTGATCTGCGGATTTCGCTTCTGCATTTCGAAAAATTTCTTGGGGTCCCAGGGACCGAACCAGGCCATGCGGACAATGCGGAAGCCGTCCGCCCCCATGTTCGACACCTTATCGGCGACATAAAGATTCATCCCGTGAATGAGCGCGGTTACGGCGATCAATGTCGTCGTCGCGAGAATAATTCCGAGCAGGGTCAGAAAGGTGCGCAACTTATTCCGCGTCAGGGAGGCCATCGCGATCCGGGTGGCTTCCCAAAAAGACGCGCTGGGGCGGAATCGTCGCGTCGAGGTCACTGCAAGGACATGACGCACATCCAGGGCCGTTTGTTCCCCGCGACGCGCGCCTCGCGCCTCAGCGCTGGATGCGCGCCGAACCGCCCGTTGCGAACGCCCGTACTTGCTCCAGGCTCGCCATGGTGGTGTCGCCCGGGAAGGTCGTCAGCAACGCTCCATGGGCCCACCCCAGCTTGACGGCTTCATCCGCCGTTTCGCCCGTCAGCAAACCGTAAAAAAAGCCGGAAGCGAAACCGTCGCCGCCGCCCACGCGATCGAGCACGTGCAACTCACACTGCGGAGCCACATGCATCGCGCCATCGACCCAGGCAACTGCGCCCCAATGGTGGCGATTGGCGGAATGCACCTCGCGCAACGTCGTCGCAATGATCTTGATGTGCGGGTGCTTTGCTAGCACCTTGTCGATCATCCCGAAGAATGCGCCGGGATCGAGCTTCGAAGTTGATGCAACTTCCGGGCCGGGAATGCCGAGGCCTTTCTGCAGGTCCTCCTCATTGCCGACCAGCACGTCGACAAGGTTGACGATGCGTTCGATTACGGACAGAGCGCGGTCGTGGCCGCCAAATACTTTCCACAACTTTTCACGGAAATTCAAGTCGAAGGAAGTGACCGCGCCGGCTTTCTTCGCCGCCTGCATGGCTTCGACAATCAGTTCTCCGGTGGTCTCCGATAGCGCGGCAAAAATACCGCCGCTGTGAAACCAGCGCACGCCTGTCGCGAAAATGGCATTCCAATCGAAATCGCCGGGCTTCAGCAGCGCCCCGGCTTCGTTTGAGCGATTGTAGAAAACCACGGGAGCGCGCACCCCGTGGCCGCGGTCGCTGTATACGGCGGCGATGTTCGGGCCCGTCACTCCGTTGTGTTCGAAGCGCTTATAGAAGGGCGTGACGCCCATGGCTTTCACGCGCTCGGCCACAAGGTCGCCGATGGGGTAGTTGACCATGGCGGTCGCAATGGCTGTTTTGAGTCCGAAGCAGTCGGCCAGATTCGCCGCGACGTTGAACTCGCCGCCGCTGACGTGAATGTGACATTGGGTGGCTTTGCGAAACGGAATCACGCCCGGGTCCAGGCGATGGACCAGCGCGCCAAGCGAAACAAAATCCAGCGCGCCATCGGGGCGGATATTGAGGCCATGGCTCGAAATTGCCGTCATGAAAATCTCACTGTAACAGCCCGGCGGGCAAAGCTTCTATAACAGGAACGCGGATGCGATTTGGTATGGCGGATCACGGCGGGAGCTGTGCCGGAAATGCAGAATTTCGATGAAGTTCAGTCTTTCGTTGACGCGGTAATAAATCAGAATCGGAGTATGCACGAGCACACCCGAACGGCCTGCGACCGGGCTACCGATGAAAGGGAAGCTCTTGAGTATCGGCTAAGGCCGCTTCCGCGATTCGAACTTGGAAATCCACTTGGGAATAATTTTCCGGGCTTCATCGAGAGACACTGTACGGCCTTGCATCGGCATCTTGGATACCGCGACCGATCGCTGCCGACGTTTTGGCATCCACCTCTACCTCTTGAGTAACCGGCACTTGCAATTTCAAGTCAACCACTCTCTCGAAAGTAGCGCAAGAGGCAAGCCGGAGATCGCAGCGGCCCGGGGAACTCACGTAGAGAGATCGTTGGCGAGAAACGGACCGTGGACGACGACCTCGCCGCCTCGAACGGCAAATCGAGCGCTCCAGCGGACCAGCCGGTGACGGCAGTCGCCCGAAAGCACAATATCGAATCCATCGGCTATGCGCGCGGCCCACAGTTCATAGTGGCCGGGAGCGTCGTCGCGCCACGTTGCCAGGAGCACTTTCTCAGCGCTGGCTGTCGCGCGGGAATCGATAAACCGCTCGCGCCCGGGCAGCGGGGTCACGGTCAGTTTGGGAAAGTGCGCGCGCTCGACCTCGACGCGCGCGACGGCATTCGCGCCGCCCCCGCCGCTGAGCCGCAGCACCTCGAAACCGCCGCCGGAGGCGCCCGTGATTGCGAGATCGCCGAATTTGACGCAGTCGAGCGTGAGCTGGATCATTTTACGCGTTATAGCTGCCTGAGGCCGTGCGGCCGCCTCGCCCGGTCCAGTTGGTGTGGAAAAATTCGCCTCGGGGCTTGTCGATGCGCTCGTAGGTATGGGCGCCGAAATAGTCGCGCTGAGCTTGAAGAAGATTGGCGGGCAAGCGGGCCGTGCGGTATCCGTCATAGAACGACAGCGCCGTCGAGAATGCCGGCGTGGGTACGCCGATCTCGATGGCGTGGACGATGGCGCGGCGCCAGGCATCCTGATACGCGATCAGCGCCTTGCTGAAGAAATCCGCGAGCAGCAGATTGGTGAGCCGCGGGTTCTCGTCGTAGGCTTGCTTGATCCTCCCCAGAAAACGGCTTCGAATGATGCAGCCGCCGCGCCACATCAGCGCGATCCCGCCGAAATTCAGGTTCCAGCCCTGCTCCTTCGCCGCCTCGCGCAGCAGCATGTAGCCTTGCGCGTACGAGACGATTTTGGAGCAATAAAGCGCGCGCCGGACCTCTTCGATGAATGCCGCGGGGTCGCGCTCGCGCGGAGCCCGCGGACCCGGCAGGACTTCGGAGGCCGCTACGCGTTCGTCCCTCAGCGCCGAAAGGCAGCGCGCGAACACCGCTTCGCCGATCAGCGTAACCGGCGCGCCCAGATCGAGGGCGCTGATCGCAGTCCACTTGCCGGTGCCCTTCTGCCCGGCGGTGTCGAGAATCTTGTCGATGAGCGCCGCGCCGTCCTCGTCCTTTTTTGCGAAGATCTCGCCGGCGATCTCGATCAGATAACTGTCGAGCTCGCCCTTATTCCAATCCGCGAAGATCCCGCTCAGTTCGTCCGCGTTCAGCCCCAAGCCATCTTTCAACAATTGATAAGCTTCGCAGATGAGCTGCATGTCGCCATACTCGATGCCGTTGTGCACCATCTTCACGTAATGGCCGGCGCCGTTTTCGCCCACCCAGTCGCAGCACGGCGTCCCATCCTCCACTTTGGCCGCGATCGACTGGAAAATGTCCTTTACATAGGGCCAAGCCTCGGGATTCCCGCCGGGCATGATCGAAGGACCGTGCCGCGCGCCTTCTTCGCCGCCCGAAACGCCCGTGCCGATGAAAAGGATGCCATTGTCGGCGAGGTGCTTCGTGCGGCGGTTCGTATCCGGAAAATGCGAATTGCCTCCGTCGATAATGATGTCGCCGGGCTCGAGATAGGGAAGAATGCTTTCGATCATGCGATCGATGGTCTCGCCGGCTTTCACCATCAGCATCACGCGCCGGGGCTTTCTCAGCAGCCCGGCCAGGTCCGCGATCGAATGTGCGCCGACAATCTGCGTGCCCGCGGCTTCATGTTCCAGGAATTCGTCCACCTTGGACACGGTGCGGTTAAATACGGCCACGCGATAGCCATGATCGTTCATGTTCAGGACCAGGTTCTGGCCCATAACCGCGAGACCGATGAGTCCGATATCGCAAGTAGCGTCCGGCATTCGTCTCATTCTGACAGACTTGAAAAATGACGTTAGGGCCGAGGCGTTGGCCGGCCGTTCTCCTCCTCTCGCTCTCGACGGCCTGCACGCCCCAACGCCCCGGCCTCACCGTCGCCGCAGCCGCCAACCTCACCGGGGTGTTCGGGCGCATCGGACCCGATTTTGAAGCGCGCACCGGCATTCACGCGGTCTTCAGTTTCGCCTCCACGGCGCAATTGACGCAACAGATCGAGAACGCCGCGCCTTTCGACGTCATCGCCGCCGCCGACGCCGCGCACGTGGAGGAGCTCGAGCGCCGCGGCCTTCTTGTACCCGGCAGCCGCGCCGTGTACGCCGTCGGCATCCTGGCGCTTTGGATCCCGCCGAGCAGCAACGCCGATGTTGCCGGCTTGAAAGATCTCACGCAGCCCGCCGCGCGGGTGATTGCGATTGCGAACCCCAAGCTCGCGCCGTATGGAGAAGCCGCGGTTGAGACGCTGGAACGCCTCGGCATCTGGGACCAAGTGGAGCGCAAGATTGTCTACGCCGAGAACATCAATATGGCGAAGCAGTATGGGGCCTCGAGAAATGCCGACGCAGTGTTCACGGCCTACTCGCTGGTCCTGCACGAGGCCGGAAAGGTCATAAAGGTCAGCGAAAAACTGCACCAGCCGCTGGTCCAGGAGCTGGGTATCGTGGCGAGCTCGAAGCGCCAGGACGCCGCGCGCAAGTTCGCCGAGTACCTGCTGCGCGGCCCGGGGCGGAAAACGCTGGCCGAATCGGGATACACAACGCCCCGCTGGAGGCTGGAGGAACTGATATCCTGAGGGAGAATTGCGCCGCGGCATTCACATCACGGTCAGCATCTTGGCGGTTCTGCTGCTCTTGAAGCCGTTCGATTGCTTTAGTAGCGGCAAATTCAGCCAGAAGGCCGCGGACTGCTGCCGGAAGGGCAAGTGCGTTCCCTCTCCGAACGCCGACGATTGCTGCAAAGGCACGCTTCCCGGCGGCAAGCAACTTGTGGTCGCGAGAGCTCCGCAGCATTTTACGCCGAGCCTTGAATTTGTCTACGTGAGCGCGCTGGCGGCAATGGAACCCGCATTCGCAGCAACGGCGTCGGCGGGCGACGACGACGCGCCACCGGGTTCACCGCCCGGTCCCCGGCTCAACCTCCCACTCCTGATCTAGCCCCTCGCTAGACGTGTGTTTTTTCACGCGTCTCGAGGAAGCAACTTTACGATTCAGGAGATAAGGGAGGCAATAATGCAACGATTGATCCCCTGCGCCGTTTTGATCGGCGCCGCGAATTGCGTCTTAATCGCAGGCGCTTTCTATCGTCAGAAAATCGTTTCGCCGGTCGCGCCGCCGTGGGAAGCGGCCGCGCGGCTGCATCGACCGCCACGCAAGCCGATCTCCGGCACGCTGCGGATCGATCCCGAAGGCGTCGAGTTCCGCTCGAAAGACTTCTCCAAGAAATGGGCATTTCTGGAGATCCACACTTTCGATTTATCGAACCCCGATCTCACCCTGACCATCTATGAGAACCGCCGCTGGCACGAGCCGGGCGAGAGGCGATTTCATTTCACACTCCAGCGGGACATCCCAGCCGCGATTGCCGCCGTCCTGACGGAAGGAGTGGAGAGGCCCGTGCGCAACGGCGCCCCCGATGAGAAATCCCCGGCAATCGCGGAGATTCCGGCGCGCCATTCCACGCGCTTCGGCGGCAGCAACGGCATGCTTCGATTTCGCGAATCGGGAATCGATTACGTCAGTTCAAACGCTCGCGATAGCCGTAGCTGGCGATGGAGCGATCTTCAGACCATCGCCAATCCCGATCCCTACACGCTGCGGGTGACGGCCTACCGCGAAATCGACGAGTTTGAGTTGAAACGCCCGCTGTCCCGTTCTCTCTTCGATACGCTCTGGAACAAGCTGTACGCGGCCGATCTGAATGTTTCGGTCGGCAAAGGAGACGATCGCCAATGAAGCGCGCGCCTCTGCTCTGTCTGGCTTTCTGTTCCCTGACGGCGTTCGGCCAGGCGATCCCCGTCCTGCTCGACGAAGCGGCGCACAATAATCCCGACATCATTGCCGCGCTGCGGGCATGGCAAGCCGCCGAACAGGTTCCTTCGCAGGTTTCCACGCTGCCCGATCCGCAGGTGACGGTTCAGCACTTCTCCGTCGGCAGCCCCGTGCCGTTTGCGGGATACAGCAACAGCGACTTCGCCTACATCGGCTTTGGAGTGTCCCAGGAAATCCCCTATCCGGGCAAGTTGAAGCTGCGCGGCGAGGCCGCGCAGCGCGATGCGGCCGTCGCGCGCGAACGTTCGAGGCGGCCAAGCGATCCGTGTTCGAACAGGTGAAGGCCGCGTACTTTCAACTCGCTTACATTCAACAGACGCTCGGGGTCCTGGAGCGCGACCAGAAGCTGCTCGATCAGATTGAGAAGATCGCCGAGGCTCGTTATCGCGTGGGGCAAGGCAAGCAGCAGGATGTTCTGAAAGCGCAATTGCAGAGGACGAAGCTCCTGCGCGAGCTGGCCCATCATCACGAACTGATGGGGACCGCGCAGGCGCGGTTGAACAAGCTGCTGAATCGCCCGCAAGGGTCGCCCGATATCTCACGACGGAACTGACGGAAACGCCTCTGCGTTATTCCTCGGACGAATTGCTGGCGAAAGTGCGCACCCAGAACCCGGATGTCGCCGGTCAGCAGGAAATGGTTCGCAAGCAGAGTCTGCAAGTGGAGATGGCGCGCAAGGATCGCTATCCGGATTTCAGCGTGCAGTATATGTGGCAGCACACGGCCGAGCAGTTTCGCGATTACTACATGCTGACTTTCAGCGCGCGGCTGCCGATTTATCGCCGCAGAAAGCTGAATCCGGAGATGACGCAGGCGGTCGAGGAACTCAATCGGTCGCGCCGCGAGTACGAAAGCCAGGTGCAGCAGGCATATTTCGAGGTGCGGGACCAGTTGCTCGCCGCCGAAACCGCCGAACAGATGTTGAAAATCTATCGCGAAGGTCTGATCCCGCAGGCGCTGGCGACGTTTCGAGCCGGTCTCGCGGCTTACGAGGCCGGCAGCGAGGATTTCGAAACGCTGCTCTCGTCGTTTCTGGATGTCCTCAATTTCGACGAGGAGTACTGGAAGACGCTGGCGGACCACGAAACCGCGCTGGCCCGGATCGAGCAGCTGACGGGTGTGGCGATTCAATAGGCGGAACGATGCGCCGCTATCAGATTGCATTTTTCATCGTGCTGACCGCGGTCGCTATTCTCGCCGGGGCTGCGGTTTCCTTGTGGCTCCGCCCCATATCACGGCACCGAATAGAGCGCGACGCGAGCAAACGCCCGGCAGCTCCGTCGCCGCGCCGAGGCAAATCCGGTCGAGCCGAAACTGGCTCCCGTGCAATTGACGCCGCAACGCATGCAGAGCATCGGGGTGAAGACCGGCGTTGTGCGAGTACAAACAGTACACGACGAGATCCGAACCACCGGCAATGTCGAGGTGGACGAAACGCGGCTCGCCTGAGGTCCAGGTGCGGTTCTCCGGCTGGATTCAGAAGGTATATGTGGACGCGACCTACCAGCGTGCGCAAGGGGCAGCCGCTGTTCACGATCTACAGCCCCGAGCTGCGTCACGACCGAGCAGGAATATCTGCTGGCGCAAAGAGAATCGCGACCTCCTGGCGCAAAGTACCGTTCCCGGCGTCGCGTCCGGACGCCGATTCGCTGTTGAGCGTCCGCCGCTGGAACGCTGAAGCAGTGGCAGATTCCGGAGCGCGAGATCGCGAAGCTGGAAAAGACCGGCAAGCGTCCAGCGCGAGCTGGAAATCGATTCGCCGGTATCGGCTTCATCACGGAACGCAATGCTTTGCCGAATATGTAGTGCAGCCGGGCACGAAACTCTACACGATAGCCGATCTCTCAACGGTCTGGGTCTACGCACAGGTCTTTCAGAACGACATCGGCCGCATCAAGGTCGGCGACAGCGCTGTCATAGATCACGTCGACTCCTATCCTGGCCGCTCGTTTCCGGGCGCGTCAGCTTCATCTGGCCGCAAGTGGACGAGACAACGCGCACCGCCAAAGGTGCGCGCTGGAAATTCCCAACCCGGAGATGCAAGCTCTCGCTCGGAATGTTCGTCAATGTGCGGCTCGATCTTCCACTGGGACGGCAGCTTGACCATTCCGGCTTCCGGCGTATTTCAATCCGGAACCCGCCAGATCGCTTTCGTCGATCGCGGCGATGGCTATTTCGAGCCGCGCGAAATCGAGATCGGCGCACGCGCCGGCGACGATCTCGTCGTTCTGAAAGGACTGAAAGCCGGCGAACACATCGTTACCTCGGCCAATTTCCTGATCGACTCCGAAAGCCAGCTTCAGGCGCCATGGGTTCGTTCGCTCCGCCACCGCCGGGCGCGGCGCGGCGGCGGCGATGAACGCTCCGACAAGATCAGGTTTCAATCGAATATTCCTCGACTCCCGCAACGCCACATCAAGGGCAACAACGTATTTCGCGTCAAGCTGACCGGCGCGGACGGCAAGCCCGATCACCGGCGCACAGGTGACGGTCACATTCTTTATGGCGGCGATGCCCGCGATGGGAATGGCGGCGATGCGCACATGTCGACCACTCTGAGCGAAAAAGGCGGTGGCATGTACGAAGGTCCGGCCAGGTGCAGATGGGCGGCACGTGGCAGGTCACCGTGCTGGCGACGAAGAACGGCCAGACGCTGGCGCAGAAGCAGCTGATCGTCAGCGGCCGAAGGGGGCATGAGTGATCGCCCGCTGGATCGACTGGTGCGCCCGCAACCGCTTCCTCGTCTTCACGGGGACACTGTCCTCGTGCTGGCCGGAATCTGGGCCATGCAGCCGCATCCCGCTCGACGCGCTGCCGGACATCTCCGACGTGCAGGTGATCATCCACACGCCATGGAACGGCGAGCCGCCCAACATCATTGAGGACCAGGTCACTTATCCGATCGTGACGGCGCTGCTGGCCGCGCCCAGCGTGAAGGGCGTGCGGGCGCAGACGATGTTCGGCGATTCCTATGTGTTCGTCGTATTCGAGGATGGAACCGATCTTTACTGGGCGCGCTCGCGCGTGCTCGAATACTTGCAGCAGATCCAGGGGCGCCTTGCCCGCGAGCGTTCACCCACCATCGGGCCCGGATGCAACCGGCGCGGGATGGGTTTACGAATACGCGATCGTCGATCACAATCATCGCTACAGCCTGGCGGATCTGCGCAGCCTTCAGGATTGGTTCTTCCGCTATCAGTTGGAAACCGTTCCGGGAGTTGCCGAGGTGGCCACCATCGGCGGCTTCGTGCGCCAGTATCAGGTGCGGCTCGATCCGGACAAGCTCCGCGCCTACAACATCCCGCTGTCGATGGTGATCGACCGCGTTCGCGACAGCACGAATGAGGTGGGCGGCACGGCTGCATCGAGTTCGGCGGCGCCGAGTACATGATCCGCGGGCTGGGTTATCTCCAGTCGCTCTCCGATCTCGAGACAGTGCCGGTTGGAAATAAGAACGGCACTCCCGTGCTGGTGCGGGATCTGGGCACCGTTTCGTTCGGCCCGATATCCGGCGAGGCGTTGCCGAATGGAATGGCGAAGGCGAGACCGTCGGCGGCATCGTGGTGATGCGCTACGGCTTGAACGCGCTGAACGTGATCTCCGGCGTGAAGCGAAAGCTCGCGGAGATTTCGGGATCGCTGCCGCCGGGCGTCGAAATCGTAGCCGGCTACGATCGATCCGGGCTGATCCGCGCCTCCATCAGACACTCTGCAGCGCGACCTGATCGAGGAGGCGGTCATCGTCAGCGTGGTGATCATCGTTTTCCTGTTTCACTTCCGTTCGGCATTCATCCCGATCCTGACTCTGCCCATCGCCGTTGTCGCGTCGTTCATTCCGATGTACTACCTGCAGGTCAGCTCAAACATCATGTCGCTGGGCGGCCTGGCGCTGGCGATCGGCGTTCTGGTCGATGCGGCGATCGTGATGGTGGAGAACGGTTACCGGCATCTATCCGAAGCGCAGCAGCCGCGCGCCGTCGGAGCCACGCGAGATTTCACGCCGGGAGCGAGAAGCGGATTCTGCTGGATGCCGCCAAACAAGTCGCGCCCGCGCATCTTTTTCTCCCTGCTGATCATCGTTGTCTCGTTCCTGCCGGTCTTTCTGCTGGAAGCGCAGGAAGGCCGCATGTTCCGGCCGCTGGCGTGGACCAAGACGCTGGCGGTCGGATTCTCTTCATCTGCTGGCGATCACGCTGGTGCCGTCGCTGATGCTGATGTTCATTCGGGGACGGCTGCGGCCGGAATCGCGCAACCCGATTTCGCGCGTCACGCAGGCGATCTATCTCCCCGATCCTGAAGCTCTGTCTTCGTTTTCCGAAAGACTACATTGCTCGTGAACTGCTTTTTCTCGCCGTCACATTTCCGCTTGCGTTGCAAGCTCGGGCAGCCAGTTCATGCCGCCGCTATTCGAAGGGTGCGTCGCTCTACATGCCGACGGCGCTTCCCGGCATTTCGATCGGGCAGGCGACGCAACTGATGCAGGAGCAGGACCGCATCATTGCGTTCGTTCCCGGAGGTCGAGAGCCGTATTCGGCTCGATAGGACGATCCGACAGCGCAACCGACAACGCGCCGCTCGATATGTACGACACCACCGTCATGCTCAAGCCGCGCGAACAATGGCGCGCCGGAATGACGCTACGAAAAACTCATTTCCGAAATGGACGCGAAGCTCCAGTTTCCCGGCCTTATCGAATACGTGGACCATGCCGATCGAGAACCGCCTCGATATGGAGCTGACGGGAATCAAGACGCCCGTGGGAATCAAGATCCAGGGACCCAACCTCGAAGGGATCCAGCAAATCGGCGCGCAGATGCAGCAGATCTTGGTCAGTCTGCCGGAAATGAGATCCATCTTCGCGGAACGCGTCGCGCAAGGCTTCTACATAAACATCGAAGTGAACCGTGCTGAAGCGGCGCGATACGGATTGACGGTCGGCGACGTGCAGCGCGCGATCACCTCCGGGATCGGCGGCGACAACATCGCCGAGAACGTCGAGGGCCGGGAGCGTTATCCGATTTCCATCCGCTACGCGCCCGATTTCCGCGACGATCTGGATAAACTCCGGCGCGTCCTGATCGCCACGCCCTCGAATGGCCAGGTGCCCCTTGGCGAAGCTGGCGAAGCGTCTCGTTTTCGAAGGGCCCGACGATGATTCGCGATGAAGATGCGGCGCTTGACCGGGTACGTGTACATCGACCTGAACACGAGCGACTATGGCGGATTCGTGGAGCGCGCCGACAAACTCTGCGTGACAAGCTGGCGCTGCCAGCCGGCTACAGCTTCAAGTGGTCCGGCGAATACGAGTTCGAGCTGCGCGCCAAAGAGCGGCTGAAGATCATCTGCCGGTCGTCTTTTTCGTGATCTTCCTGCTGCTCTACATGGTTTTCCATTCTCTGTCGCGAAGCGGTGGTTCTGATCTTTCCGACGATTTACGCGATGACAGGAGGCCTGCTGTTGCAGTGGCTGCTCGGCTACAACTTCAGCGTCGCCGTGTGGGTCGGTTATATCGCGCTGTTCGGGATCGCCGTCGAGACCGGCGTCGTCATGGTCGTTTACCTCCACGAAGCGCTCGACCGCAAACTCGCAGCTGGCGAAGTGATCTTGACAGATTGCGGATATTCAGCAGGCCGCCACGATCGAGGGCGCCGTGCATCGCCTTCGGCCCAAGCTGATGACGGTGAGCGGCGGTCCTGGCCAGCCTCGTGCCGATCCTCTGGGAATCCGGTGTCGGCTCGGACGTCATGAAACCAATCGCGGCGCCGATCGTCGGCGGCATGATCACCTCCACGATTCACGTTCTGATTTTGGTGCCGGTCTTTTTCGTTCTTCTGAAGCGGCGCGCGTTAAGGCGCGGTGTATTGAAGAGATCCGATAGCATTGACGATTAAAGGAGAACCAAATGAAACGAACGTTAGCGATTGGTCTGCTCTGGTATGCGAGCGGCCTTTCGATGTGGGCGGCCTCGCAAACACTGACCGGTCAAATCAGCGACGCCATGTGCGGCGCCAGCCACGCCGGGATGGGCGACATGGGCAAGAACCCGAAAGAATGCACGGCCGCCTGTGTCAAGGCCGGTTCAAAGTACGTGTTCGTCAGCAAGGGCAAGATCTATGGAATAGAAAACCAGAATTTCGCAAGCTTGGCCGCGAACGCCGGGGCAACGGTGCAACTAACCGGCGATCTCGACAAGCGCGGCAAGAACATCACTGTTACGAACATCGCGCCCGCGGGGCATTGACCGCGCCGCGAGTTACGGAACCTCCCCTACGCCAACCCGCGCCCGCACAACGCCTCGCTGAAGAGATAAACTGCTAGCCATGGTGAATCGTCGTCAGTTCCTGAACGCCGGGGCCGCGGGCCTCGCTTATGCCGGCCAAGCTTTTGCGGACGCCAAGCCCCGCCGCGTGGGGCTGATCGGCTCCGGGTGGTACGGCAAAGGCGATATTTTGCGGTTGATCCAGGTTGCGCCGGTGGAGGTCGTCTCGTTGTGCGACGTGGACCGGAATATGCTCGCGGCGGCGGCCGACCTCGTCGCCACGCGGCAGGCCTCGAAGAAGAAGCCGCGCACGTTCACGGATTACCGCGAGATGCTGGCCCAGAAAGACCTCGATATCGTCGAGGTCGCGACCCCGGACCATTGGCATGCGCTGCCCATGATCGAGGCTTGCAAGGCGGGGATCGACGTCTATGTCCAGAAGCCCATCAGCGTGGACGTGGCGGAAGGTAAGGCCATGCTCGCGGCGGCGCGGAAATACGGCCGCGTGGTGCAGGTCGGGACGCAGCGGCGCAGCACGCCGCACTTGGTCGAGGCGCGCGACAACTTTATCCGCCCCGGCAAGCTCGGCAAGATCGCTCTGGTCGAGATTTACTGCTACTACCACATGCGCGCCACCGCCAATCCGCCCGACACCGCGCCGCCGGAGTATCTCGATTATGAAATGTGGACGGGGCCGGCGCCCATGCGGCCTTACAACAGGCTGGTGCATCCGCGCGGATGGCGGGCCTTCATGGAATACGGCAACGGTATCGTGGGCGATATGGGGATCCACATGTTCGACATGACGCGCTGGATGATGGACCTCGGCTGGCCGCGCAGCGTGTCGTCGAACGGCGGCATCGAAATGGATAAGAAAAGCAAGGCCAACATTTCGGACACCCAGACGGCGACGTTCGATTACGGCGACATGCAGGTGGTCTGGCAGCATCGCACCTGGGGCGATCCGCCGGACCCGAAGTACGGCTGGGGAGCCACGTTCTATGGTGACCAAGGCACGCTGAAGGCTGGCGTCTACAGCTACGATTTCATTCCCGCGGGCGGCAAAGGGCAGACCGATCCATAAAGACGTCACCTATGAACTGGAGCAGTATCCGGAGGACAAGACCGAGAAGGACTTGGAGAAGCACGTCGCCCCGGCAACCCGGCATCACATGCAGGATTTTCTCGCCGCGATCGACCGCCGCGGCAAGCCCGTCGCCGATATCGAGCAGGGCTATATCTCGACCTCGAGCTGCATTCTGGCGAATCTCTCGATGAAGCTCGGCGGGCGGGAGCT
This sequence comes from Bryobacterales bacterium, assembly GCA_963795935.1. Lineage (GTDB taxonomy): Bacteria > Acidobacteriota > Terriglobia > Bryobacterales > Bryobacteraceae > JAICMB01. The sequence goes on from CAWCJO010000004.1 coordinate 693,693, forward strand.
GCGCTGGGACGCGGCGAAGCAGGAGGTGATCGGAGACGACGAGGCGAACCGGCTACTCCAGCGGCCCTACCGAAGCCCCTGGGCGCACCCGGAAGCCGAGAGCGTCTGAAGCGTCCGGCCCGGCGGCGTTTAGATCGCGGTGACGCGGCAGAATCGCGATCGAGAGCGCGCCCAGTACGGAGATCGCCAGTACGGCCCCCAAGGCGATGCCGTAGTTGCCGATAGCGTTCGCGCAGAATCGAAACGAAGTACGGAAACCAAGTCTGGCCGATGGTGTTGACCGGCAGGATGACGGCCATGGCGCGCGCCAGCGAATTGACGCCGAACTGCTCCGCCGCCATCAGCGGAATCAGCATGTAATCTGCGCCCATGCCGAAGCCGAACAGCAGCGCGAAGGCATAGAGCATGATTTCCTGCGACGGCCGCACGGCGAGCAGGATCGGAATGGTAATGGCGACCAGAACGTAGGTCGCGGTCATGACCCATTTTTTCGAAAACTTGTCGGCCAGCGAGCCGATCAGCAGCCGGCCGCCGATGCTGGACCACAGGATCAGGATGGAGGCGGTCTGCCAGGCGCCATCGACCATTCGTCCTTTCTGGAAACCCTGGTCGAGGAACACGAATTTCATGTGAAAGTTGATGGCGCCGATGGAGCCGATGGAGCAGAAGCTGCCGATCAGGAGCAGCCAGAACGGCCAGCTCGCGAAGAATTGGGCGAAGGTCAGGGATTGGACTTTGAGCTCCCGCGGCGGCTCGGCGAGCCCGTCGGGATTCTGGCCGATATCGGAAGGACGGTCCTTCAGAAAAGCCAGCACGATGGGCCATGACAACAGCACCAGGCCGGCGAGCACGAACAGCGCCACGTGGTAGCCGAACTTCTCCGTCAGAGGCTTGACCAGAAAGGCGCCCAGCGAGCCCAGCAATCCCACGCCGACGTAAACGATCCCCATCGCTTTACCGCGGTTGAGGCGGAACCAGTTGGAGACGATCAACTGGTGCGGGATGGGGCCGGAGAAGATGTAGCCCATCGTGTAGACGACCCAGAAAACGTAGTAGACCGAGAGCGCGCGGCCCATGACGGCGAATCCGGCGAGCGCGAGCGCGGACAAGACCGTGCCCCCGAGGATCAGCTTGCGGGGGCTGAAGCGGTGGATCAGGAGTGGGCCGATCCAGATGGTCAACAGCGCGGCGAGCGGGAAGCCGAGCGTGATGTCGGCGCGGGACCAGCCAAACTGGCGCTGGAAGTAGTCGTAGAAAAATCCGATGTTGTAATAGGGAACGCCGACCGAGAGGCCGAACGTCACGAACGCCGCGGCTGTGATCCACCAGCCGTAGAACTTACGGGGGGCCATTGGTAACAGTTTACCCGCGGCGCGGCGGACCGGCGACTGGCGCTCGTTTACCGCGCCGCCGGCCTTTTTGGAACGTGGGATCGTTGGATGTTCCCGCCGCCTCCGTGGCTGCATTTCGCCGCCGGTTTCGGAGTCCGCTGGAACGATCGCACAACCGGGTGGGGGCGGAAGCTCGTCGCAGCTTCGTGCGAATTACGATTGAGGACACGGGCCCGGGCATGGGACACGGCAAGGATAGGAGCATTGGGTTATCGAACGTGAGGCGGCGATGCCGATCGGGGTTGGAAGCGACCAAGGGGTCGAGTGGCAGCAATAGTAGGCGGCGCCGGGAGTTGCAGCCGTTTGTGATAGGGGATCTCCGGCCCGATGCGCAGCCGGCGGTGCGCGAAAGATCGGCGAGTATTTCGATTCGCACGCGGCTGCGCGGGGTCGGAATAGCCACTCGCCGCGCTCGTACCGAAGTGGAGATCCTCAAGGTTTGCGCCGCTTCTCGCGTTAGCGGGCAGTTGCGAACAGCTTTTGGATGAAGACGGCGAGATCCTGCCCGTGCAGGTCGGAGGCGAGGATGCGGCGATCGGCGTCGAGCACGAAGGTGCGGGTCTGGTCTGGAGCGACATTGTACTCCCGCGCCAGGCCCTGTTTGTCGGCGATCTGCGGCCAATCGACGCCCAGGTCGTCCATGCGGCGCAAGATATCCAGGTCGCTTGCCGTCTTTCCGACGCCGACGGCTTCGAGGCCGCGCAGATGGAATTCTCCGTAGACATTGCCGAGCGCGGATAGCTCCGCGCGCGAGGCGCGGCTGGAGGGCGACCAGAATGTCACCAGAATCACCTTGGCGCCCAGGGAGGAGAGGCGCACGGGATGGCCGGAGATGTCTTTGGAAGCGAAATCGCGAAAATACGAGGCTGGCGCGGCGGGCTTGTTTCCGGGCTTGGTGGCCGGGAGGGGCGGCGCAAGGGCCGCGAGCCGGGCCGCCTCCGCGCGTTGGCGCTCGAAGCTAGCGATTGCCGGAAGCTGCGCGTCCGTCGTATAGCCCTCGACGTTTTTCCCGTCCCACGCGACCGTAACGGCATAACATGTCGCCCCGAACGACACTGCCGAAGTGATCCGCAGAGGAGTGGAATCGGGAACCGTTGCGACGATACCGTCGGCCGCTTCGCAGCCATCCCGGATCGCCACCTCGCGCCCCCCCAGGGGCGCGGTCATACCGCGGGAGGCGAGGAAAACGACGATCGCGAAGGCGGCGGTTCGCATGTTCCTCAGTGGCTCAGGCGCAACACTTCGGAAGCCAGCTGGGCGAACAGCGCGCCTAATTGGCTTTTGTCCGCCGTTACCAGGTATTGTCCCGCCTGCTGATCTTGTTGAAATGCGGGGTTCGCATAGGGCGTAAACCCTGTGCCCACATCGTAGGGAAGCGCCGGAATGGTGGCGAAGTTAGACATAATGGGCAGGAATTCATGATCGATGGCATCCGCTCCGTTGCCCGTGAGGTATATCGAATTGATGACAATGTGGAATTTCGTATCCGCGCGAATCTTATCCGCTTCGGCCATGGCGGTGTTCATGCTGGCGGCTACGATCGTGTTGGGCTGATCGGTGCGCAGGTAGTTCTTATAGGGTCCGTTATCCATCAGATTGGAAGCGGAACCGATATTGGTATGATTCTTCCACAAGTCGCCGAGGTTTTTACAACCGATATTGGGGTCCGGATTGCACGCGTTGTCGATCTGATAGAGCCATTGATCGCGAGACACAAGCCCGTTGCAGGCCCCGCTGATACAGACCGTGGGGCCGGACGTCGTGGCGATCACGCCGTGGGTCGAGTTGCCGTAGATGTCGGTATCCGGGATATAAGCGATCATTTGCCGCAGCAAATTGCCGCTTCCCGAATTGCAGGCCGCTGGATATTGTATGGCGGGGTCGGTGCTCATAGGCTGATAAAGTCCTCCAAATGTTCCCCCGTAGGAGTTTTGGTTTGAATCTTGCGCGATCGTTCCCCGCACGGTCGTGCCTCCCGTGCAAGTGACTGGCATGCTGACGCACACTGCCCCGTTGGTGCTGTTGTCGGAGCAGCTGTTCGTGATGCCATAAGTGGAGCCCGTCTGGTTGGGGGGAACGGGGCTGCTTGCCGCGGGACCCCAGCGGTTGTCCTTCTGCGTCCGCAAGGGGAAATCGCAGGAGACGCCGTTCGGCGACCCGTCCGTAAAGAGCACGATCACATTCTCGGCCAGCGGCAGATTCTGATTCTTAATCTGCTGGTAAGCCATCTCCAGCGCCGAAGTAGTGTTGGTGTTGTTGTTGCAAGTGATGTTGCCGATCGCCGTGTTGAGAGAACCGTCTCCGTAGGAGGCGCTCGGCGGGTAATCGAGGTGCGCCGTGTAATCGAACGAGACCATGCCGATGTGATCGTAGGGGCTGAAGCTGGTGATGAAGTTCTGCGCAGCGGTTACCATCGCCTGGCACGCCGTTGGGTTAGAAGCGGTGTTCATGGACGACGATTTATCGAGCACCAGCATCATAACGAGACCGCGTCGCGTCGCGGTTCCGTTGGCGTTTACCGTGACGGAGTTGTCGCCGAAGATTCTCATGAAATAGGTCGGAACCGACACCGACGCCGACACCGCGATGTCTAGAACGCCGGTGATGTTTCCGTCTCCGTCAACCTCCTGTGTAAAGGTCGGAGTGACGGTCGGACTGGTCGTGCCGAAATAGCCGCTCGGAAAATTGGCCGCGAAAAACTGTTGCGCCATCGTGGTGGCCTGCGTGGTGGCCTGGGATACGGTGTTGGCCAGGTTCACGGAGCGGCCCGCCGCCAGCGCCGCGGCGTCGACGGCGCCGCTGAGCTTGGCTTTGACGAGGTAGGCGATGCCGGCGTCTACGGCCAAGCCGACTACGGCGACGGTGAAGACAATCATGGCGGCATTCAGCAGAATCGCGATCCCGCGTTCGCCCGCTCGCCTCCGTGGAAGTTTAGACATGGCGGCTCCTAGGAGAAATTGCGGCTATAGAGGACCGGCACGTTCATGACTTGAAACAGGTCCACGGCGCTGACGTCCGCGAAGGTCTCCGCGAGCAGCGTAAAAGTGCTCTGATTCAGGGTCATGACGCCGCCGGAGCCGAAATTTGAAGCGTGAGTCGGAGGTATTCGTCGCGATGTCGGCGGCCGAAATGGTTCCGTCCGACTGGATGATGGCGGACGGCGGATTTCCAAAGCTGCTGGTGAATCTGGTTCCGTTTCCGATCACAATGCGATAGGCGAAGACGTACTGGTTGTAATTGGGACAGTTCGAGGCGTTCCAAGGCGGAGCGCCATTCGGCGCCGGGATAATTCCGGCGGAGCACTCGTTGGCCCCCACCAGAATCACCTTCGAGAGGATCACCACGGCTTTCCCGTTGGGGTCGGGCGTATAGCCGCCGGACTGGTTCATGCCCAATCCGGCGGCGGTGCGCACGATGAGCGCCTGGTTGGCGGGCTTCGAGAGATCCAATCCGGAGGAGGGATCGGTGATGGCGCGAAGGAGCAAAACGACGGAGTCGCGCGAGACGCTGGTGACCTGAATGGATTTCGTCAGCAGCATTCCGGTGTCGGCCGTGGCGGCGAACAGCGGAACGAGAAAGGCGCAAACCAGTGCGAATTCTAGAATGGTGTTTCCACGCTGGCGTTTTTTCATTGGCATGATTCCTCTAAGGCGTGGGCGGGGTGGTGGTCCCGACCGGCAGGCCGCCCATCACGTCCACTTCGGCGGCATTTAAGTTGAAGCCGTTTCCCGGCATAAAACCCTTTAAAGGAACCAGCCAGTTCCAGGGATACTGCGAAATAACGACCTCCACGGCATTGCCGGACTGGTTCGCGTAGTTGACGATTTTTCCATTGCTCAGCGTTTGCGGCAGCGTCCCTTTCAGAGAGCAAGAGCCCGACTGGCAGGTCATGACGGGATTCGAGAGGTCGTTGGTGGTGTAGTAGTTCACGACGATGTAACTGCTTTTCGCTCCCGATAGAAATCCGAAGGAATTGTTCTGGACAACCTGCGTAATGCAGGTGAACTGGGAGCCTGCGCAGGACGCGCCGTTGTAGGTGGAACTGTATGTGACGGCGAAGCGCACGCCTTCGCGCGCGGCGTTTTGAAAACTATTTTGAAGAAAGAAGAGGAAGCCGAAATCGATAATGCCCATGAACATGGCGAACATGGGCAGAAATACCAGCGCGGTCTCGAGCATGGCGTTGCCGCGCTGACGCGTTCTGGAAACCGTCCTCGGATTCTTCGCGGGGGGGACCGGATTGCGGTACTTCGTCGCGCCTTGTGCCATTACTCTAGTCCAAAATAGGCCATCGGGGAGGCGGCTACAATGAGGTTTTGAACGTAGATCGGCTTGAGATTTGCCTTGGCCCCGGGGAGGAGATTGCGGGAAGCGCGTGGGCGCGGCGGTTCTCATTTAAATTAGGATTCCTCCGCAAAGGTTGGTACACTGGGGGTGTCTTTGCTAGCATCCGTCCTTTCACGAGTGCCCTTTCTGGCCGCCCTTCCCGCATCGGCGTTTTCGGTCCGGTTTCCTGAGCAGTCCGACAAAGACTATCTGACCGATCCAACTGGATCAATAACTTGGAGCAACAAACATGAAACTTTTTGTCGGAAACCTCAGTTTCCAAACCACCCAGGAAGACCTGCTGCAGGCCTTCTCTCCCTATGGCGCGGTTGAGAGCGCGAGCGTACTCATGGACCGCAGCACGGGGCAATCCCGCGGGTTTGGATTCGTCGAAATGGCGAACAAGAAAGAAGCCCAGAGCGCGATGACAGCCTTAAATGGCGCACAACTGGACGGCCGGGCGTTGAACGTAAATGAAGCTCGTCCCAAGACCGAAGGCGGGGGCGGGGGCGGCGGGTTCGGCGGAGGCGGCAACAAGCAGCGCCGCGCCCCGCGCTGGTAGTTTTGGACGCCGCTTTAGGCGGGTGAGCGCCCCGCTTTTAAGAGGGTGAGCACCCCGATTTTAAGCGGGTGAGCAAAGGATGGCGGCTGGAGGCCCATTTCGGCGTCGAGCCGCCGTTTGCGCTGAAGGCCGCCGTTTGCCGGAGAGTGATGCCTTCGGGGGACGCGCAAAGGAGAAGCACGCATGCCGGGTCGTGGACCACAGACTTACAAGAAACGCCAGAAAGAACAGCAGCGGAAGGAAAAGCAGCAGGAGAAAATGGCGCGCCGCCTACAGCGGAAACAGGAGAAGAAACCCGAAGATCAGGATCAGGATCTTATTGTCGCTCCAGGCGAAGGTCTGGGGGAGGGCTTGGAAGAGGGCGCCGAGGCAAGGGCCCCGGGCGCGATGCCCGATTCCGAAGCGTAGGGCTTAGGCTCGCCAAGCGCCACGCCGATGCAATTCGTGTACAAGGGTTTTACGCAGGACGCCAAGATCCGTTCGTTTCAATCCGAGCACAGCGTCCGGGTAAACGCTTTCAAGAGCGCGCCAATTGCCGCCAGCTCCGACGCGGACCCGACTTCATTCTCCCGTTCGCGCCTTGCGGCGCAGGACAGGCCGGCGCTATGTCCGCATATTTTTTCGTCCTTGCCGCCGGACTTTGGATCGTTGCCGGACGGCGAATCCGCGCAGCCCGCGATGGACACGGCGACCGGGGAAGACGTGGCCGGATGCGTCGCTCTGCGGACCGCCCAAAGCGGTCCCCATCCCCACGGGAGGCGCAAGCCGCCCAAGTCTTCCAGCGCGTTGCAACCGCGCTGGCCAAGAGGGTAACCGAGGAAATAATGAAAAATTTATATGTCGGCAATCTCGCGTTCCAGATCACGGAAGAGGACCTGGAACAGGCCTTCGCTAAATACGGCCAGGTGAGCCGGGCCTCGATCGTGCGCGACCGCGCCACAGGTCAGCCGCGGGGGTTCGGATTTGTGGAAATGACGGATGCGGGGGAAGCCGACCGCGCCATAGCAGCGCTGAACGGAGCGGAATGGGAGGGGCGGCAGTTGACGGTAAGCGAGGCGCGGCCGCGCGAAGGCGGAGCGGGCGGAGCGCGGGGCGGCTCCGGACGGGGCGCCGGAGGAAACCGCAGCGGCGGGGGCGGGGGCGGGCGGGGGCGGCGTCCTTAGCTTTTCCTGTTTCCGGCTGTGAAGTGCCGGCCCACCCGCACGGCGCCGAACCGTCGGACGCTGTCACACCCCCCACCCTGCCAAAGCGCGCCAGCGGCGCAGCGTGTGGTTCGCAACCGTGAATGCCAGCCTGCCAGGCTTGCATTCGCGGCCACTGTTGCGCCGCGTGGAGATACCGCGGGAGATGGCGTTTCCCGTTCCGCTGCCACTTTCAAGCCGCATCAATCGGCGTATCGCACCGCTTGCCGACGCGCGGCTGGCAACGGTTTCCGGGCCGCAACCGCGAGGCTTTCGCAAGTAAGTACTACGGCGCTTCGATCAGCTATTGGAGCTACCAATGCCGGCGGTGGACAGCGTATTGAGAATAATCGTCATTGGATTCAGCGATTCGTCCGAGGACCCATTTGCCTGGAAGGCAGACAGTAATTGACTCGAGGCGCGGGTCGCGGCGCTGCCGCTCGAAGCAGTGCTGGAACTGCTGTCGCTGGAACTGCCGTCTGCGCTGGAACTTGCGTCCGCATCAGCCCCGCCACCGTGAGAATGGCGATGATGATGGCCTCCGATCGCTTGGGCGAGGTCCTGCATGTTGGGGAGCTGGCCGCTCTTGGATGCGTTGGTGAAGTCCGTTGCGAGCTGGTTGAGCTGGTTCGCCGCTGTGGAATTGCCGTCTGCCTGGGCCGTTTGGGCGGCGCTTTGCAAGTTCGTCGCAATTTGCTGCGTGACTTGCTGGTACTTGGTCGGGTCGGTTTGTTGAAGCTGCTGAAGCTCGGTGATTACCTGGGCAAACGGTGAAAGCTGTTGGTTGTCCGTCTGTGACGCGGACGTAGACGCGCCAATGCCGTTTCGCCCACTCCCGGTTGTCTTGGCCGCCAAGCCGGAGTTCTGTAGAACGGTGTTGAGCATCGACTGTAAATAGCTGCTCGAAAGGCTGCTTGCAGTACCCATATACCCCCTTATCGGCATTTGGATCTCCACTTTCGGAAAATTATAGGGCATTGAAACCGCAGGATTGGAGGCTGGCGCCCCTGCGTCAGATTCTTGGCGGGCTATCGATTTGCCCCAGCAGCGGCGATCGAGGCGGGGATCGCGGATCATGTTTGGAAAATTTTCCGAGATCCTCCAAAAAGGCCTCATAGCGCGAGTTGAATGCACGACGGGGACCGTGAGTCTCCCGCTACACTTGAGCGCAGCAAGGAGACGGAGCGCATACTTCTGTGAGTTGCCGCATTGCCAGTGCCGGAACGAATTCCCTGAATTCGATGCGATCTAGGTTTTCCTTTGCCACGACTGCGGCGGACCCGTCTCCGTGGAGGAACGCGCGCAATGAAATTCGGGGGGCCATCAACGCACATTTCAGACACGACCCAGCGGCAACCGGGACCGCAATCTCGCCGAGTCACGCTAAAATAGCGGTGGAGGTGGAAGGTGCGGATTCATTCGTGTTCCTACTTTATAACGGCAGTTTTGCTTTTGCCGGGCGCATTCGCGGCGCCTCAGAATAAGAGTCACAACGACGCGTTCATTCCCGGCAGTCCCAACGACAGCGCCATCGCCCGCGAGGTCAGACATGAACTCGTCATGCTGCCCTATTATGGGATCTTCGACGACCTTGCTTTTCGGGTTAATGGCAGTACGGTTACGCTTCTTGGCACGGTAACGAACCCAGTGCTCAAGTCGGACGCGGAGAACGTGACGAAACACGTGGAGGGCGTAACGCAGGTCGTGAATAACATCGAGGTGCTGCCGCTCTCCCCCATGGACAATCAGATCCGAATGGCGGAATACAGGGCGATCTATGGCGACCCGGCTCTTTCCACGCGCTACGGCTTTCGCGCGCTGCCCTCCATTCATATCATCGTGAAGAATGGTCATGTGACGCTGGAGGGCGTGGTTGCGAGCCAGGCCGATAAGAACTTGGTCGGCATCCGGGCCAATGGCGTGCCGAATGTGTTCTCGGTGACCAATAATCTGCAGGTCGAAGGCGGCTGATTTCAGCGGAGCGGCTAAGCGCCGCAAGGAGTCCACAGTGGCAATTTCCGCCGGCGGCGTCCCGGCGCTCGATCCCGCGTCCGCTCCCGCGTTCCAGCCGATCGTCACGGGGAACGACTATATCCAAAGCCTGCGCGGGCGCAATCTGCGCGTCTATTTCATGGGTGAGCGCGTCACCGAGCCGGTCGATCATCCCGTTATCCGCCCCTCCATCAACGCCCTCGCCCGCACCTACGACCTCGCCGTTGAGAATCCGGAGCTTGCCACGGCCTGGTCGAATCTCTCCCAGCGGCGCGTCAACCGCTTTCTGCACGTCACCGAAAACGTTGCCGACGTGGTGGCGCAAAACCGCATGCAGCGCCGCCTGGGACAGCTTACCGGCACGTGTTTTCAGCGCTGCGTCGGCATGGACGCGATCAATTCCATGTACTCGGTCAGCTACGAGATGGACGAGACGCACGGGAGCGATTATCATCGCCGCTTCAAAGATTTCATTGTCCACATGCAGGAGATGAACTACGTCGTCGGGGGCGCCATGACGGACCCCAAGGGCGATCGGAGCAAGGCCCCCGCGGAACAGTCCGACCCAGATATGTTCGTGCGGGTGGTGGAGCGGCGCGACGGCGGCGTGGTCCTGCGCGGCGCCAAGATGCACCAAACGGGCTGCCTCAATTCGCACTGGATCGTCGTGATGCCCACCATGCGGCTGCGCCCGGCCGACCGCGACTACGCCATCGCCGCGGCCATCCCTGTGGATCATCCCGGCCTGACCTTCATCTACGGCCGGCAATCCTGCGACACTCGCGCGCTGGAGGGCGGCTCGATCGATCAGGGCAACGCGCAGTTCTCCGGCCAGGAAGCGATGATCCTGATCGACGACGTTTTCGTGCCCGACGAACTTGTATTCATGAACGGCGAGACGGATTACGCGGCCATGCTGGTGGAGCGCTTCACGGCCTATCATCGGCGCTCCTACGTTTGTAAGACCGGGCTGGGAGACGTGATCATCGGCGCCGCGGCGCTGATCGCCGAATACAACGGCGTCGCATCCGCGTCGCACGTCAAAGACAAGCTGGTGGAGATGTGCCATCTGAACGAGACCATTTACGGCGCCGGAATCGCCGCCTCGCACGAGTCGCAGCCGACGCCCGCGGGCAATTACCAGCCCGACGATCTGCTCGCCAACGTCTGCAAGCACAACGTCACGCGATTCCCTTATGAATTAGCGCGGCTGGCCCAGGATCTCGCCGGTGGATTGGTTGCGACGCTGCCGTCCGAGAAGGATTTCGACAATCCCGACACGGGGCCGCTGCTTCGAAAATACTTGCGCGGGAAAGACGGAGTGCGCGTGGAAGACCGCGCGCGGGTATTGCGTCTGATCGAGAACATGACGCTCGGCCGCAACGCCGTCGGGTACTTGACGGAGTCTATGCACGGCGCCGGAAGTCCGCAGGCGCAGCGCATACAGATCGCGCGGCAGATGAATCTCGAGGAGAAAAAGAAGCTGGCGAAATCGCTGGCGGGCATTCCGGCCGGCCCGGAGAAGGCGGAGTGAACGCAGCGCCGCCGGCGTAGACCTCCCCTTCCTTTCGGAAACGCCCGCATCGGTCCACGGGGACGCGGCGCGTGGCCGCTGGATTCACTGCGCTATGCTGGACTTTCGCGCGGCGCAAGATCTCGCCTCCCGTCGAGGGCGGCGTGGAAACCGCCTGCCGTCGTGAAATCGAGAAGTTCTTGAACAAGTTCCCTTCGCCATTTCGCAGCGCCGAAGCGTCACGCCTGGAGCGGCGCCGCACGCGCATATGAGGCGGCGCGATTTCATCCCGCTGGCCGCGGCCGCGACCCTTCGCGCCGCTCCCGCGCAACGGAAACGGATCGCCGCCGTCTCGACCTCGTATTTCCTGCGCTCCCACAGCGACGACATCATTACGCGCGAGTTGGAAGGATACTGGATCAACGACGATTTCCACGAGCCTCCCGTCGAGATCGTCTCTCTGTACCAGGACCAAATCCACCCCGCGGACGTGGGGCGAAAGCTGGCTCTCGCCTACTCCGTCCCGACAAAAAAATCGATCGCGGACGCAGTGACCTTAGGTTCCGGTAAACTGGCCGTCGATGGCGTGATCGTCGTGGCCGAGCACGGCGATTATCCCATCAACGAGAAGAACCAGCAGCTCTATCCGCGCTTCGAATTCTTCTCTCAAATCGTGGAGGTATTCCGCGCCTCCGGCCGCGCCGTGCCCGTATACACCGACAAACACCTCTCCTACGATTGGGCGAAAGCGAAGCGCATGTACGACTGGTCGCGCGAGCTTGGCTTTCCCATGATGGCGGGATCGTCCGTATCGGTGACGTTCCGCCGGCCCGAGTTCGACATACCGCGGGGCGCCGATCTTACCGGGGCGCTTTCGGTCGGCAGCGGCTGGGTGGGCGATGGCGGAATCTTTCACAACCTCGAAGTACTGCAGTGCTTTGTGGAACGCCGCCGCGGCGGCGAAAGCGGCGTACGGGCCGTCCAACATCTCGCGGACGACGAAGTGTGGAAGGCGGCGGAGCAAGGATTGTGGTCGAAGGAGCTGCTGCATGCGGCGCTGGCCTGCGCGGAGCGCCCGGGGAAAGGCCGGCCGGAAGACGCCAAAGGCCCGGTGCTTTGCGTTGTGGAGTACAACGACGGCTTTCGGGGAGGCGCCTTGATGCTGCCCGGCGTCGTAAACGAGTATCTGTTTGCGCTGCGCTTGAAAGGCGAATCGCGGCCCCGCGGCACGCTTCTCTACGTCCCTCCCGAAAATTCCAACAACTTCAGCATGCTCGTACACGGCATTAATCGGATGCTTACCACGGCCACGACGCCATACCCGATCGAGCGCACGCTGCTCACGACCGGGGCGTTGTCGTTCTTAATGGAATCGGCGTATCGAGGCCACAAGCGGATCGAAACGCCGATGCTGCGCATTTCCTATCGGGCTCCCCTTAAATCTTTTTACGCGCATGGGAGGGGATCGTAAATGGACGCGCAACTCAGCGCCGTTCTGGGCGAGTCTCCCCAAATCGCCTCTCTCGCCAATGGCTTTTCCGATGCATGCGGCCCCGTGTTCAGCCGCCGCGGATATCTTCTTGTCTGCGACCGCGCCGCGGACAAAATTTTGAAATGGCGCGACGGCGCTGTCAGCGTCTTCCGGGATAACGCCAAGGGTGCGCGCGCCCTCACTTTCGATCATCAGGGTCGTCTGCTTACGTGCGAAAGAGATCGCGTCACGCGCACGGAAAAGGACGGCGCCATTACGCTCGTCGCGTCAGCGCCGGCTCCCCTCGACGTGGTTTACGCGATCGACGGCAATGTCTATTTCAGCGCGGGGGCGGCGGTGCATCGCGCCAAGGCTCACGGCCGCGATATTGCCGCGGCCGCCGTTGCCACTCGAGACTGCGATCGGCCGGGGGCGCTCGCGCTCTCCCCAAATCAACAACAGATGTACGTCTCGGATGCGCGAGCCGTGCGCCTCTTCGACATTGCGGGCTCAGGCGACTTTAATAATGGACGCGTGTTCGTTCAGGCCGCGAACGCGCCCGCGGGTCTGAAGACCGACGAAGCCGGCCGCCTCTGGATCGCTTCATCGGCGGGAATCGAGGTCTTCGCGCGCGATGCCAAGCCGCTCGGCTCCGTCGCTGTTCCCGGCCCCGTTTCCGGTATTAACTGGGCCGAAGGTTTCCACGACATAATCGCCGCCAGCGGCGCTGCCATTTACAAAATCCACGCCAGAACCAACGGTACAAGGACGTTCTAAGGCCGCCGCGCTTCGAAGCGGCCGCTTGAACGGCAGCGCCAAAAGCCCGGCTGCGTTCAAGCTGCTTCCGTCCGGAACATCGGCGAGACCGCAGGGACAAAGTTCGTCCGTACCGGCCCGCCGGAACGTGCCCAGCGCGCGGTCCCAACCCGAGAGCACCGTGCCAAAATTTGTATTTTGATACGATGCGCGGCGGGAGTGATGAAGCCGGTGCAAGCCGGGCGTGATAATCACGCGCCCCAGCGCGCGCTCCGCCCAACCGGGAAGCCCCAGATTCGCGTGCGTAAAAACGTCCTGCGCGATGAGGCTCAAATTCGCGGCCAGCACCGCCGAAACCGGCAAGCCTAACAGAGCGATCGCGGCGAGCGGCAAGCCGTGGGTAACGATGGCTTCAAGTGGATGAAAGCGGACGCCGGTCGTGACGTCGAGATCGGTCTCCGTATGGTGTACCCGATGCAGCCGCCACAGGAATGGAATCGAGTGGTTCAGCCTGTGCCCCGCGTAATTGAGAAAATCGAGGAGTAAGAATGCGCCTACGAAGCGGACCGCGAACGGAACCGCGGATTTACCGAACAGAGCATGTCCTCCGCTCTGTACCGCCGCCGCGAGGGCGACGCCGCTGAATCGAAATACAATTAATAGAACTACGTTCGTGACGGCAAACAGAATTCCGTTGGCGAGCCACTTCCGCACCGTTGAGCCAGCGAATTGCCGGAAAGGCCGGAACGTTTCTCCCAGGGCGCCCGCTACGATCGCGAGCGCTAAAAAATACGACGCCAAAATGTCGTAGCGCGCCCAGGAGAGTTGCATGTGACCGGCGATTTCGCTACCGTTTGCGCGAACGATACTGCCGCAAGCCAAGAACCACGGCCAACCCGCCTCCGATCAGCAAAAACGTAGCCGGTTCGGGCGTGGGGGCCGGCGCCGCGCCGGCGAATGCCGGCAAGCTGACCGCTGTCAAAACAGCGCAGAACTGCAAAATAGAACCGAGTTTATCGCTCATTCTTATCCTCCTCTCTTATCCAGATCTCATTCCTGAAGGAACCTGATCACTCGGAATGATACACCGAACGCGCTCGCTTTACAAACGCTATTGTCACAACGGTAATTCGCAAAAGTACCAGGAGAAAATGGCGCCCTGGCATGGCCCGTTCCCCACCAGGTTGCCGGGTTAAAGCTCGGCGCGGACGATTATCTCGGGAAACCTTTCAACCGTTTGGAGCTGCTGGCGCGCGCCGAAGCCCTGTTGCGGCGCGTGCGCAGAGAGAACCGTATCGAGCTGAAGAGCTTTCGATTCGGCGACATCTAAGTGGATTTCGATAGAGCACAGTTATTTAGGCGGGTAAGCCTGTGAGTGGCGCCGCGCGGAGAGATTCTTTAAAACGTGTGGGAATACAACACCGGCGTTTCGTCGCGAACGATCGACGTTCATGTGGCGTGGCTACGCCAGAAGCTGGAACCGAACGCGCAAAACCCCCAGTACCCCCGGTACATTCATACCTTTCGCGGGCAAGGGTAACGCTTCTCTCTTAGCGGCGCGCGCCGCGGCGGCAGTTACGTTAAGAACGTAAATCCTGGCGCGCCGCACGAAACGGACGCGCGGCCGGGATCGTCCGTCAACCATGTCAATTCGAATCTTAGCTTTGACCTTTATCATTTTTCCGGGGATGTTCGGAGCATTTGCGGCTTCCTCGAGCGCGATGCCGCATTCCTCGACGCAGTTGGTTCCGTTGGGGACCACCGAGACGGCGGAGATCGACGTAGTGAACGTCGCATCCAACTCTTCGAGCGGCACTGCCGCCTCGTGCACCGGCACGATTTCGTTTCTAACCCCTGGCGGGACCACCATTGGAAGCGCGACCGCGTTCACGTCGTTGGCGTCCGGAGCGGTTGCTTCCGCGAAACTTCCATCGGCCAGCGCGGGCTCGACCAGCGGGGCGGGGCGGACGCTGGTCAGGGGAGATGTTGTCCTGACGACGTCCAGCTCTACCTCGACCACCACCACCGCGCCGTGTCGGCTGGAGGTCGTTTTCTCGACTTACGATACGGCGACCGGCGTCACGCACGTATTAGTCACGGGAAACGGAGTGGAGGGTCCCTTCCAATTTGGACCGCGCCCCTGATCTCCTAAAAAGATAAGGAGCATGGCGGTCGAGGCTCGATCGCCGGCGTTGCGCACGGCGGACCGCGGGCGATTGCGTCTTGAGCACATCAACTGCAATCGCCGAGGCCCAGGCCGGCGCGACGAGAGAACGTCTTTCCGCGAAAGGGAGACGCTTGCAGCGACATTCCAGCGGTAGAGGAGAAAACAAATGCGAGAAAACGTCCGCTGGTTTTACTTGTGCCTCGCGGCTACGCTCGGCTGCGCGGCGGCGGCCCAGGGATTCCGTCAAACGCAACCTGCTCCCGCGGTGGTGCGCGCGCATTCCTTCGAGCTGCTCGACGAGGCCGGCCGGAAACGCGGCGAGATCGGCTTCGATGCCCAGGGACAACCCCGCATCACGCTTTACGACCCCTCCGGCCGCCCGATCTGGTCCAGCGGGGGTGTGCGCGCCGTCCCGCTCGGCCGGTAGCGCGGCGCAACCCTCTCTATCCTTATTTGTCCCTATTTGTCCCTTTTCGGCCCCGGTTTACGCGAATCAAATCGAGGGGATACTGTGATGCGGGAGCAGCATTACCACAGGCGCCCGGTGGAAGCGCACCGCGCGCGGAGTTTCGAAGATACGGGATCACTCGCGGCCGACCCGGACTTGCCGGCAGGCATTTCCGGCGCGCTGCAGTCCGCGGTGGATCTGTTCCCGATGGGTTTCATGGCGCTGAGCCGCGGCTGCCAAATTCTCGCGGCCAACCGCGCGGCGCGGCGGATCCTAGCCAGCAGCGAGATCGCGATCGAGGAAGGACGGGTCGCGCTCACGGTAAAGCGGCGGGATCGGGAGTTCCGGGATTTGGTCGAGCGCCCGCACGGCGCCGGCGCCGGCATGATGCGGATTCCGCGCCCGCCCCGCAAGCCGCTTCTGCTCCTTTCCTATCCTCTACCCACGCAGTTGGACCGCAACCTGGCGCTTCGCACGGACCATCAAACGGCCAACGGCCCAGCGGCGGTCCTGGTGTTCCTCGCGGACCTCGATGCGCTCCACGATCCCGATGCGGAAATTCTGCGGGGCTCGTTCGGGCTGACCCCGGCCGAGGCGCGCGTGGCGGGGTTGCTCATGCAAGGCCGCTCCGTCGAGGAGCTCGCCAGCGCGCTCGGCATCGCGGCAAACACGGCGCGCAACCACTTGAAACGGCTGTTCTCGAAGACGGCGACGAAGAGGCAGGGCGAATTGGTGCGGCTGCTGTGGTGCAGTCCGGCCTCGTTGGTGGGCACAACCGCAACTTCGGTGGAGGCGTGGCCGGCGGGTCTTGTCTGAAACTATGCGGTCGAGTGCCGCTGACGCTCTTTCTCTCGCACGGCAGGAGATGGCGCGGTCTCGTCTTCATGCCCGGAGGCTTGCGGTGCGCCGCGCTTCTTGCGATTTCTTAGCTCTAATTCCGCGCGGCGCCAGTCGTCTTCGTGGAATCCGTGCTGCCGGCCGCGCTCTTCGTAGTATTGATACGCAAGAAGCGCGATCTCGTCGCGGTCGTTGTTGATCGCGGCGTATCCTTCCAGCGAATTGTCGGCGTTGGCAGCCTCTTCGAGCGTGTGTGCGGTCGGCATCTTATTCTTCTCGGGCATGGGAATGTTCCTTTGTAATGGGACTGCGGCCCGCTTACAAAAGTTTCACGAACAGTTGCGGGCGTGGCCGCAGTCCTGTAAATTAAGGTTTGCGTAAACCAGCCTCGCTCACCATCGCATTAGCGCTTTGGGCGCCCGCGATCTCGCCCGCGGCCACCATTCCGCGCCCGGCCCCCGATATTCAGATCGTGCTGCCGGGTGGAAAAGCGCTGGCGCTCGCGGCCTACCGGGGCAAAGTCGTTTGCCTCGCGTTCATCCTGACATATTGACCGCATTGCCAAAAAACCACTCAGGTTCTGAGTGGCCTCCAGAATGAGCTCGGGCCGCGCGGATTTCAAGCGCTCGAGGCCGCGATCGATCCAAACCCGAACCTTTCCGATTTCGTGAGCAAGTTCAAGCCCTCGTTTCCCGTCGGGCAGTTCGACAATGCCAAGGCTGTCGAATTCATGCAGCTCTCGCCGGTGGTCCGCTCCTTCGTGCCATTCATGGTTTTGATCGATCGCGCCGGTATCATTCAGGCGCAGCACACCGGCTCCGAACAGGATTATTTCAGCGAAGATGTCGTAAGGCAAAGCGCCAATATCCGCGCCGATATCGAAAAACTGTTAGGGCCGCCCAAACCTGCGCCGCGCCGAAAATCCGCGCCACGGTAGGGCGCTAAAGGACCCCGGAATACCGCAAAAGGCGCATGGATTTAGGAGTAAGGGCGACAGCAACTTACTCCCGCGGCTCTGCTTCGTGAATGGTAGATTTGGCTGTGTGATGGGGCGTCGATCGGCGGCGATTGCCGTGTTCGTGTGCTGCGTCGCCGCGCAGCAATTGCAGCGCCCGGCGCGCGCGATTCCGGAGGACCGCCGCAAGGATACTTTCGACGTCTACTCGGCGGCGCTGGCGAGACCAAGCCTGAGCCATCCCGATAACAACCGGAAATACGCCATCCTCGACACGACGGGCGCGACATACCCGATGGCCGATCCCGCGAGCTGCCTGCACGTGCCGAATGAATATCGATCGCGCTTCGAACAGATCCTGACCGATTACGCGAAATACGCGAATGACCGTTTCCGTCTGACGCCGAATTTTTCGATAGTCAAACCGTACGAGCTGGTCGATGAGGAGGCGGCTAAAAAGTTCCGTGAAGAGCGACGGCACGGCCGCGGCGCAGCGCCCTTTTCCCCCTTTGACGGCGTGGTCGATCTGATTACCCTGGGGAATGTCTTCTTCGATTCGAATCGCACGCTGGCGGTTGTGCAGATCTCGGCCTGGTGCGGAGGACTGTGCGGATTTCAGACGTGGCGCGTGTTCGAGAAGCGCGCAGGGGCGTGGCAAGAGAAGCAATGGCACGCTTGCATCGCCATTTCGTGAATGAGCGCCACCGTCCATGCCGAAGCAGTCTTCGATCGGTCTTAGATCTAGGCCGAGGCGGGAACATGACTGAGCGGGACGGTTTTGCGCAGGGTTCCGGCGGGGCCGGGCATGAACAGGAGCAGCTCGGCGGGATCGTGGCCTTCCGCCAGAATGCAAACAATGGGGCCGAAGAACGTTTTCGCCTCTTCGGCGCTGAGCGGCGCAACGAAAGCGCGAAGCAGCGCTGGA
Organism: Bryobacterales bacterium; assembly: GCA_963795935.1. Classification (GTDB taxonomy): domain Bacteria; phylum Acidobacteriota; class Terriglobia; order Bryobacterales; family Bryobacteraceae; genus JAICMB01. Next base: position 712,217 of record CAWCJO010000004.1, read on the forward strand.
TTCGAGAAGCGGAAGCGGAACTCGGCGCCATCGGGCGTCATCAGCGTTTGAAAGCGGCGCAGGTGGTTGCGCAAGATCGCGGGCGGCTGACGGGAGGCGATGTAGACGCCCCAGGCATTGCCCCAGCCGGCGGAAGCGAGTTGGGCCGCGATGGCCGAATCGGCGTTTAGGGGCGTCAGGCAGGTGGTTTCGGAAACATTCTCGACAGCGCCGCCTGCGGCGCGGACGGAATCGAGAAGGGCGGCCGCCAGAGACGAGTCCAGAACGGCGTAGACGGGATCGGCGAGGCCGCGCAGGATGTCGAGTAGGGCGGATTCGGCGCCCGGGAGTGGCGTGGCGGCGGGCTCCGGCGGCGCAACGGCGGCGGGCGGTGGACCGCCGGGGGGCGGCGGCATTGCAAAAGATCCCAGCGCGGGCGGCGCGGAGCTGAACGTTAACGGCGGGGGAGGCGGAGGCTGCGCCGGGTGAGCGGGCCCGGCCGCGGGATGATAGGGCAGCGGCGAATCGAAAGGCGAGGGAGGATGCAAGCGCGGGGGCGGCTCAAAGTGCTGCGGGGCACCGGCGGCCGGGGCCGGGGGCGGCTCAAAGGGCGGTGGCGCGCCGGCGGCGGGAGGCGGGGGCGGCAACGGCGGGGCGCCGAATGGGAAGGAGGGGTCGGAGTCGAACGGCGCCCGCTGCTGGGGCGCCGGCGGACGGAAATGGCGCGTCTGATCGAGCGGGACCGCGGGATCGTGCGCCGGCCCACCCCCCAGTGCATCGAGCCGCAGCGCGAAACTCGACTGGCCCGCCGTGATGGTGTCGCCCTCCCGCACCGGGCCTTCACTGACGCGCGTTCCGTTCAAGAACGTGCCGTTGCTGCTGGTCAGGTCGCGGACGACGCAGTTGTCGCCGGACCATTCCACCGCGAAATGAGCGCTCGAAAGAAAAGTGTCTTCGGCGACCACGTAATCCGATTTCGCGGTGCGTCCGATGCGGACGGGAACGCCCGGAGTGAGAACGATTTTGCGCCCGGCGTGCGGGCCCGCGGTTACTTCCAGGGCTGCCTGCATTGCACTCGCCACCGATCTCCATTCATAGCTGTTCCAACTGTTTCGCCAATTCGCCGTTCTTCAGGCGGAAGCGGAGCATGGCGGCTCCGCTTTCATCTTCCATCATGAAGGACTGCACGGGGCCGAAGATTGTTTGCAGTTCCTCTTTGTTGCAGGCGGGCAAGTAAACGCGCAAAACGCGCGGGTCGTAATAGCGGAACAGCAGCGGCTTGCCGTTCGGATCGTGCACCGTGAGAAAGCCGCGGAAATGGCGCCGCAGGGCGGCCAGATCGGCCTCGCTTTCGGCGAAGACGCCCCAATGATTGCCCCAACCGCGGCCCAGGACCCACTCGGTAAACAGCGCATCGTTCTCGAGCTTTACGAGATACGGCGCCACCTCGGCCATATCGGGCCGTAACTCGCCGCGATAGAGGCAGACGTGCTCCGGCGTCTGATCCGCAAGTTGCTTCAACAGGCCCGGGATGGAGGCTCCGTCCAAAATGGCGTAGACGGCGCCGCCCTCCTCGCGGTACATCTTTTCGCGCAGCGCGTCGATCCGATCTCCCATTTTTCCTCCGGCCTCACGGGCCGGTAAATGACCTACTGTCATGATTCGCAGAACGGCGCCCCCGATTGCGCCGCCGCCTTCAACACCAACGCCGCCGGGCTGTATGAACTCGGCGGCACGACCGTCTTCTTCGCTGCCAGCTTCATGGGCGGGCCGGAGGCCTGCCCGGGATCGGCCTTATCGGCCTCGTCCGGATCCTTGGGGGCGTCGGGCGAACATCCCGCGCCCGAGCCGGCCGAGCCTCCGCTGTTGATGAACACCATCGTGCCGGTGATGAAGACGCCCGCGGGATTGAGATTGATGAAATTACCGCCCACCTTGAGCGTCAGGTTCGTGCCCGATTCGATCACAAGATTCATGCCGGCTTTGAGATAGATCTCCGTGCCGGCGTCGAGCGCATAATTCTGGCCGACCTTCTCCTGCATGTTCTGGGCTGACATTCAGGGATTCCGTGCCGCCGACTTTTTGATTGTGATCGCCCGTGACGTTGATGTGCTTGTCGCCCTTGATCTGTTCCCGTTGATCCTGGACCACGATCAGGCTGCTGTCTTCGCCGATCCACTCCCGCAAATCGTTCTTGATCCGTATATCCTGGTCTTTTTCGGCGTGAATGAAGACCTGCTCGCTGCCCTTTTTATCTTCGAAGCGGAACTCGTTGAATCCGCCGCCGCCTTTGGAAGAATACGACTTGATGGTGCTTTTCGTTTTTTCGTCCGGCAGCGCGTAAGGAGGCGTCTGGTCGGCGTTATAGACGCGGCCGGTGATGAGCGGCCGGTCGGGATCGCCTTCGAGAAAATCCACCACCACTTCCTGGCCGATGCGCGGGATAAACATAGCGCCCCACTGCTTGCCCGCCCAGAGTTGGGAAACGCGCACGTAGCAGGAGCTGTTCTCGTCGCTCTTGCCCTCGCGGTCCCAGAAAAACTGTACCTTCACGCGGCCGTGCTGGTCGACGTAGATCTCTTCGCCGCCCGGGCCGACGACGACGGCGGTCTGGGGGCCCTGCACGAATGGCCGTCGCGCGATGCGGGCGGGCCGGTAAGGGATCTCATAGGGGATCACGGCGAAGCTGTTGGAGTAGGTTTCTTCGACCTCCTCCTGCCCGGTGAAATAAGAAGATCCGCAATTGGCCTCGTGCTGGACTTCGGTCAGCAGGTAAGTCTTGTTGAGGTCGCGGCGGTAATGATCTCTCAAGATCGAAGCGGTAGCCGGGAGTGAAGGCCGCGCAGGTGCTCACGCCTCGGCCGCCAATGTAAGACGCCTCCTGCTCCTGCATGCGCACCTTGGCGATCTGTTCGCCGCCGGATTTATTGAGGTAAATGCCGGGATAATCGTACAGCTCGAAAGTGCCGTTGTTGGCGACGGTGTGGACGGTGGGCTCGCTCACGTCCAGGTCGGTCAAGGGCGTGAGGAAGTTGTAGTCGTTCATCGAGCAGGCGCCGGTTTTGAGCTCCTGTCCGATCTGGAACCCGGTAATTCTCTCTTCTTCCAGCACGCGCGCCGTGCTGTCGAACATGGCCTTCGGCTGGTTGGGGCAGGGTTGGTGCGCGCTGCTGGCGTCGGCGAACACCAGCGTGTGCTTAGCCGCCTCGTGCTCGAAATAATAGAAGATTCCGTATTGCTCCATGAGGCGCGAGACGAAATTGAAATCGGTCTCGCGATACTGAACGCAATACTCGCGCTCGTCGTAACTGCCCTGGGTCTTGTCCTTGAAGTCTTGAAACCCGAGGTCCGCGAACACCTTCGTGACGATGTCCTTGACGGATTTATTTTGGAAAATCCGGCAGTTCGCGTTGCGGGTCAGGAACCACAGCCAGGGGACGATCTCCGCTTCATAGTGGGTGAAGCGGTTGTCCCGGCCGGTCTGGATGAAGCGGCTGACGAAGCCGTTGATAAAGCGGTTCTCGCCATTGGCGAGATGGATCGTGATGGTGACGCGCTTGCCGACTATATCGTCAAAAGAGATGGAGGGCTGCTCGGATAGAAGATCGGCATGGAAGGCGAACAGACGCGAGATGCCTTCGGCGCCCGTGAGACTCTGCAGCAGCAGGACGTCGTCGCCGAGCGGCGTCTGTATGGCGATAATGCGATTTTCCTGCGAATATTCGGGCATGGCGCGCTCACAGCCTCGTCATAAATTTCACGCGTAGACAAAAGATCCGTCCGGCGCGATGCTCACATGAATGGAGCCGAGCCTCTCGCCTTCGGCCATCCTGCCGAGGATTTGCTTCGAAATCTCGGGCAGAAGCGTGTTGGTCAGAATGTTATCGACGTTGCGGGCTCCGCTCTCGACTTCGGTGCAGCGGCGGGCCACTTCGTCGATCAAGCCCTCGTCGTAGGTGAGGTCGAGTCTTGTGATTTTCCTTGATGCGCCGCTGGATCTTGCCCAATTTCAGCGTGATGATCTTCTTCATCGTCTCATCGCGTATGGGGAAGTAGGGAATGATGACGAGGCGGCCCAGAAAGGCGGGCTTGAAAACCTTGTCGAGCTCGGGCTTCAGCGCTTTGACCAGCCCGGCGGGACCAGGGGCCGTCTCGGGATCGGCCGTAAGTTTCATCAGCGTGTCGGTGCCGGCGTTCGAGGTCAGAATGATGATGGTGTTTTTAAAATCGATCTCGCGGCCTTCGCCGTCCTCCATCTGGCCTTTATCGAAGACCTGGAAGAAAAGCTCCAGGACGTCGGGATGGGCTTTCTCGACCTCGTCGAGCAGTACCACCGAGTAGGGACGGCGCCGCACGGCCTCGGTGAGAACGCCGCCCTCGCCGTAGCCGACGTATCCGGGAGGCGAGCCCTTCAGCGTCGAGACGGTGTGCGCTTCCTGAAACTCCGACATGTTGATGGTGATCATGTTGCGCTCGCCGCCATACATCAGGTCGGCGAGGGCGAGCGCCGTTTCCGTCTTGCCGACGCCGCTGGGGCCGACCAGCAGGAACACGCCGATGGGTTTGTGGGGATCTTCCAGGCTCGCCTTGGAGGTGCGGATACGCTGGCTGATGACTTCGAGCGCCTGGTTCTGGCCGATCACGCGGCTACCCAGATGCTGTTCGAGCTTCAGCACCGACGCGATTTCGTCCTTCAACATTTTGCCGACGGGAATGCCGGTCCAGCCGGAGATGACTTCGCCGACGATGTGTCCGTCGACGCAGACGCGCATCAGCGGCGTTTCGCCTTGCAGCGCGGACAACTGCGCGTCCAGCCCGGCCAGCTCCTTACGCAGCGCTTCGGGGTCGGCGGCGGCGGTCTGGGTGGCCGTTCCGCCATCGCCCGAGGCGGCGGGGCCCGATGACGCCGGGGCAGGCGCGGCGCCGTCGCTTTCCAGGTGCGAACGAACTTCGCGGATCTTCGAGACCAGCTCGCTCTCCTTCTTAAAGCGCTCCTCCAGGTCTTTCAGGCGCGCGCCGGTCTCTTGGCGGATCTCCGCGATCGTGCCGAGACGCTCGCGATGGTCCGCGCCGACTTTCGATTCCTGATTGAGGACGCGCTCCTGCACGGCAAGATCGTCGAGCTGGCGGCGGGCATCTTCAATGGCCGCCGGGATGGCGCTCTGCCCCAGCGCGAGACGCGCGCAGGCGGTATCGAGCACGCTGACGGCCTTGTCCGGCAACTGGCGGCCGGCGATGTAACGATGCGACAGACGCACCGCCGCGTTCACTCCTTCATCGAGAATTCTGACCTTATGATGTTTTTCGAGCGAAGGCACGATGCCGCGCATCATCACCATGCACTGGATTTCGGTCGGTTCCTCGACCTTCACCACTTGGAAACGGCGCGCCAGGGCGGGGTCCTTTTCGAAGTACTTCTTGTATTCGGACCAGGTCGTCGCCGCGATGGTGCGCAATTCGCCGCGCGCCAGCGCCGGCTTGAGCAGATTGGCGGCATCGTTCTGGCCGGCCTGGCCGCCCGGCGCCGATCATGGTGTGAGCTTCGTCGATGAACAAAATGATGGGCGACGGCGACGATTTCACTTCTTCGATGAGGCCCTTGAGGCGGTTCTCGAACTCGCCCTTGATGCCCGCGCCGGCCTGCAGCAGCGCCAGATCGAGCGTGCGCAGCGTTACGTTTTTCAACGGAGGCGGAACGTCGCCCTGCGCGATTCTCAATGCCAGGCCCTCGACGACCGCAGTCTTGCCGACGCCCGCCTCCCCGGTGAGAATGGGGTTATTCTGACGGCGGCGCGTCAGGATATCGATGACCTGCCGGATTTCGAAATCGCGACCAAGGACGGGATCGATCTTGCCGTTCCTGGCGTTCCCGGTGAGATCGACCGTAAACTGATCGATGTTGGGCGTTTTGCCGCCGCGCGCGGGGCCGGGCTGGGCGGAGGCGGCATCGGCCGCGGCGCCCGTCATGGCGTCTTCGGAAGATCCGCCCGCGATGGCGACAAATTCCTTCTTGAGAACTTCCGGCTGGATCTTCTGAAATTCCTTGCTGACTTCGTTGACCATGCGCGCCAGCTCTTCGTTGGAAGCGAGCGCCAGGAGGGTGTGTCCGGTACTCACGCGCGGCGCTCCGAAATCGATCGAGCCGATGGTCCAGGCCTCGGTCAACATCTTCAGCACGTAGGGGCTGATGGCCGGCGTGCGGCCGTTGCCGGAGCGCATACGGTCCAGGCTACGCGTCAGCTCGGACGACATACGCGATGTGTTTACGCCGAAGTGGTGAAAAATCTTCGCGGCGTCGGTATCGCTCGCGTCGAGCAGTTTCATGAGGTAATGCTCGATCTCAATGTCGTAGTGCGTGCGTGCAAGGCACAGCCCGGCGGCGGCCTCCAGCGCGCTTCGCGTGGCGTCGTTCAACTTGCCGATTAACGATTTCAGATTTACGCTCATAGCAACTTTCAGATTCGTAGAATTGTATCACTCGGGTCGCGATTCATCGGCTCCGTCTTGGCCCAGGTCAGCCATCCTAATAGCGGAGCGGCATCGGAATCGCCGTCCGCGGCGGCGGGCTCGCCGGCGCCTAACTCACAACCCGGCGTCTCGCCCCGCTTTAACACCAACTGCACTTCAAAATCGAATTGATCGCCCCCGAAGAAGCGGACCAGCGCCTGCAGCGGCCGGTACGCCGAGCCGTTGGGAAGAAAATCCAGATACCGTTTCAGCGTCAGCGGGCCGAGGCGGATGCGCACGCCCGATTGCTCGTCCCAGATCTCGTCTCCCACGATTGCGCCCACGCCGACCTGCTCGGAATACGAGGCGCCCTTCTCGAAGCGGCATTGCGCCGGTTCGTCGAGCCGGTACCAGGCGCCCACGAACTGCTCGATCTCGACGGGGACGTCGAAATAATCCCACAGCAGGTTGCGGAGCGCCGCGCTCGAGCGGGCCTGCAGCGATAACAGCCCGGAGTAATACAGCAGGCTTTGATCCTCCACCGCCTGCCGCCGCTCCAATCCTCCGCTGCCGAGCCCCACCATGTGCAGCAGCACGTGCGTCATGCGGTCGCGCTCGCCGCGCTCGTAGGCGATCGCAAAGCGGTATTTTTCCCACGCCCGGTACAGCAGCGAGATCATGCGGTGGTTGAAAATATCGAAGAACGCCAACATGGCGGCGTCTTTGGCGCGCACGCGCTCGATGATGAACTGCGTGTAGAACAGCGGCAGCACGCCGAGAGGACCGGTGAGGCCCATGAAATTCACGATCACGGCGGGCGGCCCCGATTCCTTCCAATCGATCCGCTGGATGGCGCTCGCCGGGAAGATCATGGAGGCGTGCGCGCCGAAGCGCGCCACTTCGCGCGACGGCACGACGAAGCGGCCTACCGGCTCGCGGTCGGGATAGATCCGCTCGAACATTCGTACGGCTTGGAAGAAGTCGAACTGCTGCGGGAACGTGTCCAGCAGCTTTCGGACCTCCGCATAGCGCGGGCCGGCGGCCATTACATTAGGATCTTGCGACCCGCCCGGGGCGGCCATTCGTGGATCAATCCTCTCCTTTGCCTGGATTTTGCGACCAACTGGCTAAAACTGTTGAGCGACGCGTAGAGTCCCAGGAAGTGCTCCAGGACGCTTCCGAAAAGGTAAGAGCCGCCGCCCACGAACTGCTCTTCATCGAGTTCCATTTCGACCCGCACGCCGCGCGCGAACGTGATGCCGTTCTCCGAAATGACGCGCGCGAAATGCTTGCGGCTGCTGACGCCGGCAATTCCTCGAATCTGCTGCTCGGAGTACGCCGAATCGGTGAAATTGTAGAGCTTCAGGATTTCCTGAAGGGCCTCCTTGCCCTCTTCGACCAGCGACAGGTAATTCAGCGAAAGCTGCGAGATGAGCCGCCACAGAGCGCCGCGGCCCACAGGAGGGCGCAAGGAATTGGTGGGCTTTTTCAGACAGACAATCTTTTTGACCGCCGCGCCGCCTTCTTTAATCCAGAAGTCTCCGTCTTCGTTGCCGAACGGCAGCCGCGACGGCAGATCGCGATTGGTGCAGGTGATGCGGACGGTCAGCGTATCGGCGTCCGGGAAAACCTGCCGCGAGGATCTGTCCACCAGGGTCAGGTACATGTCCGTACCCTCGTCGCCGCGTTTCGCCGACGCCCGGCGATTGGCGATCCAGAACACCAGTCCCTTGTCGCGCCCGCCCCCGTGACGGAAGGAGTAAAAGGGATCGTAGTGGATCACGGCCTGGGTTTGAGTATCGATGCTGAGCACCTGATCGACGGAGAAAACCTCCGTTGCGTTCGTGCGCCGGATATCGGGAACGATTGGATATTCGAAATGCCGCTGGTCGAGCAAAATCGGCTCCGCCGTTTGCTGGAACAGGTTCACGATGGGCGCGCAGCCGAGGCGGAAGGTCTTGGCCGAAACTCCCACTTCGAGCATCTGGCGGCGCTCCGCCATTTCGAATTCGGAAAGCAGAAACACGATCTCCAGACGATCTTTGAAGCCCGCCAGCGCGGGCCGCAGATTCTCCAGATCGAGAAAGAAAAATTTCTCGGGGAACGTGAAGTATTCCGCCAGCAGCCGGTAGCCGGTGAAGGAGCGGCGCGGATAGGGAATGGTGTCTTCGTCCTCGCCGAAACCGGCGGCGCGCAGAGAATCGACGGGGATATTAACCGCGCGCACGCGAGAGCCGGGCGTGGGATCGCGCAAAACGATCTGCACGCAATTGCGGCATAGCAGCTCGTAAAGCGCATTCACCAGGTTGTTTTCGCCATTCAGAAAAAAGCGCAGAGAGTCGATGGGCAGCTTGCCGAAGGGCGCGTCGCCCAGAGCGCGCAGCTCCACCCGCACGGCCGCGACGGCGTCGTTGGTCTTGATGGGGGGCGTCAGACGGTCCGGCGTTTTCCACTCCGCCGCGGCGACGGAGACGGGCCACAGCGTGGTGTCGTAACAGGTCCGGAAATTGCACTCGAAGCCGCCCACCTTGCGCGAATAAAGCACCGTGTCCTTTGGAAGGTTCAGGCCGGCCGCGACATTCTGGCCGGGTTCCGCGAAAAATTCCACGATCGACATGGACGGAATCGGCCGGATGTAATGCGGGTAGACGATGCCGAGCAGCGCTTCGGTGATCTCCGGAAACTCGTCGTCGATCTTAAGATGCACGCGCGCGGCCAGGAACGCGAAGCCCTCCAGAATGCGCTCCACGTGCGGGTCGTGGCAGCGCGTCGGCTCGAGCACCAGCCGCTGCGCGATGGTGGGATATTTTTCCGCGAAGTCGGCGCCCATCTGGCGCAGGAACGCCAGCTCGCGCTCGTAATAGAGCAGCAGATCATCCCGCACCGCGCTCTCCCTTCACCTGGTACTCGCCGCTCGACAACTGCAGAACGGTGTCGAAGGAAACCTGCTCCGGCGCCGGGTCCTTCAGCAGCAGGCCTTCAATCTGGAAGCGCAGAATGCGCGAGCTGCCGTCGGGCGCATCCACGGCGGTGACCTTAACGCCCGCCAGGCGCGGCTCGAACAGCGCGATGGTCGCCTCCAGCGCGCGCAGCAGCCGGTTGCGGTCTTTCGGCGAGCTCAGGCTAAAAGAAGAAAAATCCGGCAGCCCGTAGTTATAAAGCGAACGGTTCACTTCCCGCAACGACTCCGGCGGAGGCTCGACCACGCGGCGCGTATTCAGCAGATGCTCCAGATCGCGCCGCAGCGCCGCTTTGAGCTGCCGTTCGGGCGACACCTTGGGGTCCATGTCCACCAGCCGGTCCAGCAGACACTGCGTAATCTTGAAGTCGTTGTCGGGCCCTTGCATTCTCATAATGCTAGGGCTTGCAACTCAGCGCCTGAACCGGATCGAGCCGGCAAATGCGGTTGTAGATCTTTTGGCGCAACTCGGAGGCGCCGTCCAGCATGTGCAGGCATTCGAGAAGCATCGTCAAAGGATAGGCGACGGTGTCGGAAGCCTCCCAGTCTTCTAAACGATGCTCGTCGATCTCGGCGGCCAGTTCTTCGAGAATGGGTTGCGCGATGGCCGCCTGCCCCGCTTTCAAGCAGAGCTCGGCGAGCTGTTGTTTGCGGCGAAAACGTCCGCGCCCGGAAGTTTGGCGGGCGATCTCGGCCGCGAGCAATTCCAGGGCCTCGCGCGAACGCCCTCTCCGTATCGCCTCGAGGGCTAGCTCGTAGGTGTCGGGCGCAGCCGGCTCGCCCGCTGGAAGCGCTTCCGCCTCTTCTTCATCGCTCATTGCGATGGGGGCCGCCGGCGCGCTGGAGGCCCCCGCTTCCTCGGCAATCGCCTCCAGCCAAGCCTGCGTTTCCGCGTTGGCGGCCGGCGTATCGTCCATCAGCATCGCGGTGCGAAGATTCGGAATATCGCGCAGCAGCGCGCGAACCTCGGATTTGATGGCGGCGGCGATCTCCGGATAACCGTAGGTTTCGAGTGCCGTCACGGAGTAGCGCTGCAGATCCAGCCAAGCCCGGCCGCACGGTTGCGCCATGGCCGTTTCGGCAAGCTCGATGGCGGTGGTCCAATCGCAATCGAGAATCGCTTTCTTGAGCTGCGTGCGGACCTCGGTCGACGGCGCCTCAAACAGGGTCGGATCGGGGCTGGCGCCGGCCCGCCGCAGCTCCCCCCAGCGGTATCCGCGCAGCAGCAAGTACGGCGCCGGATCGTAGCCGTCCTGTTCGCGCAGAAACTTCGCGACCGCCACCAGGCGCAGCGGCACTTCCTCCTTATCGGCCGGAACGAGGCCCGCGGCCACTTTCTTGACCGGCGCGCGGGCGGGAGCGGCGGCGGCCCCGGAAAACCCGACCGCAACCGCCTCCGCCGCCCCGGACGGCTCCTCCTCTTCCCGTCCGGATTCGGGTTGATCCAGCTCCCCGGATTCCTCACGCTTCTTCTGATAAAACTGATTGGCGAGACGCTGGACCTCTTCGAGCGCCTCCCGCAGCTTCGAAAAGCTGGGGCCCCCGGACCCGAATTTCTCTTCGCAAGCCGCCGCGAGCGCCTGCAGCGATGCCAGGCAGCCGTCGAGATTCTCGACCAGGGCTTGATAGAAGTCCTTGGAAGTCTCCTGGACCGCTTTGTCGAAGGCCTCGGCCGTGAGTTTGCCGTCGTCGATCGCGCTCTGACGATTCTTCGCCTTGGACTCGTCGTCTTCGTAGCCGACGGCGCGCGACTCCCGGTATTTGAGAAGTCCGTAACCGGCCTTTGTGAGCGGCGCCCACTTAGTCGCTTCCACAAGGTACGAGCCGATCCAATCGAGCGGCGCAACGCGATAGTCGAGATCGCCGTCCTCTACCGGCGGGTACAGCGTCTCCCAAAAGTTCTCGACCAGCGCCTTGCACATTTCCAGCCCGGCTCGCAGGCCGCCGAAAGATTCGCGTTTGAAAAGGGCCTCGGTGAGCCACGCGGCCAGCTGCAAGTCTTTCGACTGCGACGCCAGCGCATCGCTCGCAAGCTGCATGACGAGCTTCCAGTCGGCGACCTTGCGGGCGCGCTGCCAGTCGCCCTGAGGCGCGTCGTCCTCCTCCCGGCGCGCCTCGCGGATCTGGTCGTAAACCGGCGCGTACTCCAGGTTTTCGCCGCTCGGATTCTCGCCCGGAATCGGCGCTAATATGTCGTCGCGTAATGGCATGGCGGGAACTTCTGTTCTAGTCTCTCGTCCCGGTTAACACTTGGCGCTTGCTAACGCGCGCGGCTCGGTACTGAGCCGCGACTGTGAAGGAGCGGTTGTCAGGATTTAACACCTACGCCACACTAGTCGCCGCCCGTCTGCGCCGACGTCAACGCCTCGTCCTTGGCCTGAAACTCGATTTTCCGGATCTCGAGAATCGAGAAATCTTCCCCGTCGGCGAGGAACGCCTTCAAACCCACCGGCACGAGGCCGTCTTCGGTCTCGCGCCATTCCGTGGCGCGGCCCAGCTTGATGTCGGCGTCGTCCTCGAGATATGACAGGGGCGAGATGGCCGGAATCAGCGCCTCTCCCAGCTCTTTATCCTTGAAGGCCGGCCCGGTGCGCACCAGCGCGGGAATCCACAGTAGATCGCGCAGACGCTTGGGCGCTTGCATCTCGATCGAAACGATGTGCTGCATCGGAACCCACAAGTAGGCGCCGGCGGCGAATAGTTCCAGCCGCGTTCCGATGCGCGGGTCCGCGTCCTCGAACGATTCGAAAGGCTCCCCATTGAGCGAACCCCGGATGCTCTCCGCGGGCACGACGTCGCGCGTCGGAGGCAGCGCGCGCGTCCGGAACATCTCCTGCCGCATGCGCTCGGCGTGCAGCGACGAGAAATACAGGATGGCGCCGAGTTGCGAAGGCGGGCTCTGTTGCGCGAGCACGTGGAGATGCTTCTCGGCGCGGTCGTATTCGCCGGCGAAGCACAGCAGCTCGAATAGGAACGTGCGCCGCTTGGCATCGGTGGGATTGTCGCGCAGCTCCGCTCCCAGCGCCGCGATGGCTTCGTTCAGATTGCCTTTGTCGAAAAGTTGTTTCGGTGTCATGTTTCAGCTCCCGGCCCGCGCGGTGCGCAGGTCGAACGATGCCAGCAGCGAACCGCCCAGCGTTCCATCCTGCTTCTGTTCCTTGTATTCGATCTGCTTCTTCGCAAAACTCAACGTAAATTCCATCACCGGATACGTTTCCCCGCCGGCGTCGAGCTTGCAGCTGGTGACCTGAACGTCCGTCAAGGTGACGCGCAGGTAATCCTGCTGGTTGCGGCCGGCCTTGCGGCAGGTGAGCACGGCTTTGGGGAGTTTTTCCCCCGTCGCGCAAGCCTGCTTCAGCTTGGGATACGAGACCTCCACGGAACCGAAAAAACGCACATCGTCGAACACCGCCTTGCCGACCTTGTAGTCTCCGTGGCGGCCGCGATTGACGGCGCCCATGGTGAAGTGGCTGATTTGAATTTCCCCGCCGTGCTTGGAATCGGCGGACTCGCCGTCAATGCCGTCGATTTTCAAGAAATAATCGGGAGTTAAATCCATTTCCGCCTACGGGCTTGACGCCTTCGCTCCCTTCGGAATGGCGTAAGAGTACTTGATCGCGCCGCCGGAGCTGCCATCGGCTTTCTGGGCGCGGTATTCCTCTTCGATCTGCGCGAAATTGAACGAAAAGGATGCAACCGGGGTCTCGTCCGCATCGTGGGACCCGGCCAGGTGGAAACTCGAAATCAGCACGTCGGAAAACGTGATTTTTAAAAACTCCTGCTGTTCCTTGCCCTGTTTGCGAAACGTCAAAAGGGCTTTCTTGACGCGCTCTCCCGAAACGCACGCCAGATACAGCTTGGTCGCGGATTTGTCGATGCGCATCGTGAAAAAGGCGTCCTTCCACAGCGACGTCCCGGGGCTTGAAGCGGCGGAGCCAACGGCGTTGGAGTTGATGACGTCTTTGCTGCAACTGAGGAGCTGCAACTCGCCGGGGTGCTTGAGGTCTTTCGACTCGCCTTCCACGCCATCGATCTTCAAAAATAAATCCAAGCCCGCGGCCATTTACACTACCCTTCAGAAAGAACGAGGCGTTGCGAAGCCCGGTAGGGAACAACCGCAACGCCCCGAAAAAATGAGCCCTTAACTGGCGCTCTGGCTCTTGACGTTGTACTTGGTCGTGACCGCGCCGCCGAGGGTGCCGTCCGCCTTCTGCTCCTTGTAATCGCACTGGCCTTCCGTGAAGTTGAACGAGATCTGGTCCAGCGGAACCACGTCGGAACCCGCCGAGCCGCCCGTCTGGTAGGACGAGATCAGGAGATCGGTGAAACTCCATTTCAGATATTCCTGCTGGTCCTTGCCGGCCTTGCGGCACGTGAGCACGGCCTTCTTGATGTGCTCGCCGTTGGCGCAGGCCAGGAACAGCTTGGGCGTGGCCTTGTTCGTCCGCATGACGAAATGGAAGTCGCCCATCTGGACCTTGCCCGCGCCCATGCCTTCTCCCATGGCGGCGGTTCCGGCGTTGGTTTCTCCGAACGACCACGATTCCAACTGAATCTCGTTTTTATGTGTTTTATCCTGGGATTCGCCGTCGATCCCATCGATTTTCAAGAAATAATCTACAACAGCCATATCTGCTTCTCCTTATGCTCTCTCCTGAATCGAGGTACTACTTGCGCGCCGACGCCGGCAGCTCCGCCACCAGGCGCAGCGACATGGACAGTTCGTCCAATTGGAAGTGCGGCCGCAGGAACGCGACGGCACGGTATGCTCCGGGCTTGCCGGGGATCTCCTGAACTTCGATCTTGGCGTCGCGCAGCGGCCGTTGCGCCTTGATGGAAGGAGCGGCCGCGTCGTCCGGCGTCACGTAGTTGGTAATCCACTGGTTCAGCCAGCGCTCGCAATCGGTCCGCGACATGAAGCTTCCGATCTTGTCGCGCGTGATGGCCTTCAGGTAGTGCGCAAACCGCGAGCACGCCATGATGTACGGCAACTGCGCCGACAGGCGCGCGTTGGCGTTGGCCGCGTCCTTGTCGTACAGCTTCGGCTTTTGCGCCGACTGGATACTGAAGAACGCCGCGTAATCGGTGTCCTTGCAGTGCACCAGCGGGACGAATCCCTGGTCGGCCAATTCCTTCTCGCGCCGGTCCGGGATGGGCACTTCGGTGGGGCATTTCATCGCAACTTCGCCGGCGTCGGTCTTGAAGTTGTGCACCGGCAGCCCTTCCACCAGGCCACCGCCTTCCACGCCGCGGATCGCCGCGCACCAGCCGTACAGATTGAACGCCGTCGTGATGCGCGCCCCGAGGGCAAACGCCGCGTTCGACCAGCAGTACTTGTTGTAGTCGGTCCCGTCCACGTTCTCTTCGTAGTTGAACGCCTCGATCTGGGTGCCGTCCTGGCCGTAAGGCAGCCGGATCAGCATGCGCGGGAGGCACAGGCCGACGTAGCGCGAATCTTCACTTTGGCGGAAGGACTTCCATTTGGCGTATTCCGTGGTATCGAAGATCTTGGCGATATCCCGCGGCATGTTGAGCTGCGAGTAGCTCTCCAGATTGAAGAACGATGGGTCGGCCGCCGAAAGGAACGGGGCATGCGCCGCGGCTGCGATTCCGGAGATGCGCTCCAGCAGCTCCATGTCTTCCGGACCTTTGCCGAACTCGTAATTGCCCAGCATACAGCCGAATGGCGAACCGCCGAACTGCCCGAATTCCTGTTCGTAAACCTGTTTCCAAAGCGCGCTTTGATCGAATTCCGGCGCCTTCTTCAAATCCTTGAGCAATTCCCGCTTGTTCACGTTCAGGATTTTGATCTTGCACTGCACGCCGGTCTCGGTCTGGTCCATCAGGTAGCGCAGCCCGCGCCAGGCGCCTTCAATTTTCTGGAAGTCGGCGTGATGCAGGATTTCGTTCAACTGCGCCGAAAGCAGCCGGTCGATGTCGGCGATGCGCTGGTTGATCATCAACTCGGCGTCGGCCGAGACCTTCATCTTTTCGCCCAACACCTGCGAGACAAACTCTTTGACGAGATCCTTGCCCCGCTCCTTGGTGGTGGTCATGCGCCCCTGCTCGACGATTTGATCGAGTAGGCCCGTCTGCTCGACGGTTTGCGTGGTCGTGGCGGCCGCGGCCGCCGCTTGTTGTTGCTCAGCCATTGTTATCTTCCTCCGGCTTCGGCTCGGGCTTCGGCACGCCCAGCTCGCCTCGCAGCGCGCTCATTTTATTCTCGTCGGCCACCGCATCGAGCAGCGCTTTCTCGAGCGCGTCGTTACCCTGCAGCGAGCCGCGCAGATCCGAAAGTTTCGTCCTCAGTTCGAGCAGCTTGTTCAGCGCCGGCACCTGCCGCGCCACCGCGTCCGGTTCGAAATCGTCCATGCTCTTGAAGTGCAGGTCGACGTTGATCTTGGAGTTCGGGTCGTTAGTCAGCTTGTCAGCCACGGAAAATTGCACGTGCGGCTTCATGCCGGCCAGAACGGCGTCGAAGTTGTCGGGGTTCACCTCCGTGAACTTGCGGTCCCGCAACTGCGGGAGCGGTTCGGTGGGCTTTCCCGTAAAATCGCCGAGAACGCCCATCACGAACGGGAGTTCTTTCATCTCGATGGCATCGCCGATTTCAACATCGTAGGTGACGTGAACTCTCGGAGGACGTACGCGATCGAGTTTATGCTGTGTGCTCGCTTTCGCCATTTTTATTGCCTCGCTTTTATACTGTGTCGGAGCACTGCTGAATGTATCACAATCCGTCTGAACAAACGGACGACTTCCGGTTGCCGTTTCGGATCAAAACATAGGCAGGCAGTGGTTGAGTATAACGAGCCCGCGACGCGATGTCAACCCCGACTGTAAGAGTTCTTACTATCTTCTCCGCGTCCGTCCTTCTCATATCTTCGTTCCCTTGCTCGTCTAGATACGCGCCTTTTGTTAAGAAAGGGGGTCACCGCGCGCCTGTCCGTTTCCAA
Source organism: Bryobacterales bacterium (assembly GCA_963795935.1). Taxonomy (GTDB): domain Bacteria; phylum Acidobacteriota; class Terriglobia; order Bryobacterales; family Bryobacteraceae; genus JAICMB01. Next base: position 728,558 of record CAWCJO010000004.1, read on the forward strand.
AGCTCCTGGGAAGGAACCCGCAAAGCGCGGTTGAACTTGCTCGAGGAGTTCTCCCAGGCGACGATCATGGTCAGTTCGATTACTTCGTCTTCATCGAAAAATTCCCGGAGGCGCGCGAAGATCTCGTCGGTGACATCGGCGCCCGCGATCGTCATGGCATCGGCATAGGCCAAGGCGGCGCGTTCTTTGCGATCGAATAGCGGGCTTGTGGCGTAGCCGTCAAGCGCCAGAATCTTTTCGTCCGCAATACCGAGTTCGCCGCCGACCGCGGCATTGATGTCCTGTCAGAACACGCAGCCGTTGAGCGCGGCGACGCGGCGATTGAGCAAAGCCTGCAAGCCGGGATCGATGAGGCCGGACTCCTCAATCCCGCTCCACATGGCGCGCGCGGCGCGGAAGAGAGGCGGGCGGCGGGCGTAAACAAGATGGTTCCGCAGCGGCGCGCCCCACTTCCTGGTCTGGGCTTCGAGAATGCGCCTGATATCGGGATCGGCGGTGGTGGGATCGATCTCTTGTACGCGCGGCATGTTTGCAGGTTACCGGCTGCGGCGATGCGGCGTCTAGCGGGCGTGAGAGCGAGGCAGGTAGAAACGAGAACCCTCTTTTCTACAAACACGCTTCCGCGGCGAAGCCTGTTTGGGTTGAACGCGTGCAACTTCCTGCAGGCCGAGATGTGCCCGTTCTCAACGTGTTCCTGAGAGAAGCGCATTGGCGTTACGACGCTATCGGCGCGGCGACGGCGGCCAGCGGTTTGGGGACACTGCTATTTCAATTTCCCGCCGGTTGGCTGACCGACCGCGTTTCGCGCCGCCGCATGCTGTTCGCCGCCCCAACGCTCCGATCCTACCCGCCGTCGCGCTGTATGTGAAGAAGCTCGGAGGGTCCGACGACCTCATGACGGCAACCGTTCTCACGGCGCAGGTCGTCATGGTCCCAGTCGCTCTTCTGGCGGGGCGTTTCTGCGATTCCTGGGGACGCAAACCCGTGATGGCCGTGGCATTCTGGGTGCTGCCGCTGCGGATCTTCTCCTATTCGCTGGTCCGCGCGCCCGGAGCGATCGTCGCACTCCAGACGCTCGACGGCATCGGAGCCGGAATCTACAGGGTCGCCGTCGTGGCGCTCAGCGCCGACCTTACGCGCGGCAAGGGACGTTTCAACACACTGCTGGGCCTGTTCGCGACGGCGCTCGCAACCGGCGGCGTCGCGGGTCCTCTGATTTCCGGAACATTGATTCAGCGCTGGGGATTCAACGCGACCTTTTATGCCTTCGCCGGCATGGCCATCGTGGGCGCCATGATCTTCACCGTGCTGGTGCCCGAAACGGCGAGACTAATCTCTTCATCCGGTAAAGGTAATTCTATATAAGAGAACAGAATTAGTAGGGCTTGTGGAAATGTGGATTTCCGGGTAAGCGGCGGGTGGGGTTACAGTTCGGCTCACGCCATCCTGTGGATTCGAAAGTAGGCGCCGCTGCAAGAACGGCAACGAAACGGCGCATGCACAGGAAGGAACCGGTTTGCGAAAGCCCGCGGTGGATAAAAATAGAATTCTGTGTGAGAGCAGCCGTTTAAGCTGTGAATGGGAGGGTTGAATTCCGGCCGAAGATATTCTCGTTTCAGAAAGGCTCGCCGATTAATCGCGTTTGCTCTGCCCGGGCCGCGGCGGCGAGATCGGCGTCCAGCGTCGCCAGGGGTACGCCTTCCCAGAGCGCCAGTTCCAAATAGGAGGCGTCGTGGACTGGCAGGCGATGAGTCCGCGCCAACCGTAGGACCCCGGCTTCATCAGGGGGAGCGATCCACCAGGATCGGAAGCCGCGAAAGGTTGTCGGAGAAAATTGCTTGTATCGGATTCGGCTATTCGTTTCCGCCGCTCGTTCACAATCGGGATATTGCGAACCTCGAACCACCAAAAATACCCAGCAGGCTGCAATTGAGGCATTTGAGTACGAACGGCATCACTACTTGCGACCGTCCTTGCGGGCGGCTCGTAATTCATCGACTGCGATTTTCCCGGTTCGCATGCGAAGTTCACCGATGTTCGCGACCGCGTTGTCAATCTCCTTTTGCCGTTGGTCCGTCTCGGGCACGATTCTGGCGATGGCATGACCATGACGAGTGACAATCACCGACTCGCCGCGCTCCACATCCTCGAGCAGTTGAGGCAGATGGGCTTTCGCCTCCGAAGCTTGGATTTCACGCATACTCAATATTCTGACTGGCTTGATGGAGGCGCGGGTCGGAATTGAACCGACGAATAAAGGTTTTGCAGACCTTGGCCTTACCACTTGGCTACCGCGCCGAGTCCGTGAGAGGCTTCTCTTCAAACCATACCGCGACGCGGCGGCCGCGGTCAATTTTAAGCGCGACGGGCCTCCTCGAGTACGGACCAATAGCGCGCGGCAACCATTGACGGGTTATGGTGAGCGGCGATGTGACGGGCGGCGCTCTCGCCGATGCCGCGAGCGTCCGAGGGGGAGCTTGCGAGCCACGCCATGGCGGCCGCCAGCATGGACTCTTCCACGGCGCCCGTATCGATGCGCACGCACGCCGCGGCCGGAAAGCGCGCGGCCTCCGCGCCATCGCTCAACAGCAGCGGCTTGCCGATGCCCATGAGCCGGATCGCGATGCCCGATGTTTCGCCCGCCGGGGGATAGCGCACATTGACGCAGGCGTCGACCGCCGCCGCGTGCAGCCAGAACTCCGTTTCCTTCAGATATTCCACCCTAACGATTGCGGGGTGTTGTAGCAGAGGCCGCAGGGCGCGTTCGAGGTCGCTCGAAGCAAATTCGCCGGCAATCAGCAGCGCCATCGCGGAGCGGCGGCGGGCGGCTTCGAAGGCGCGCAGAATGGGGAGCAGACGCTTCGATTCGCGCAGGTGTCCGAAGACTCCAAACAGAAACGTCGAGCCGTTCAGGCCGAGTTTGGCGCGCAAACGCTCGACATCGTAGGCGCGCGGAGGCGGAGGCGGCGCGAACAGATGGGGGATCTCGTGAACGGACGCTTGCGGGGCATGCGCCTTGACCATTGCGGCAGCCGCCGGGTTATGTACGATGACGGCCCGCGAGCGTTCGGCGACGCGCTTGATCATGGGGTATTTGAAATAGCGTGGATCGCCCGCCGAGCGGGCCCGCGTTCGCCACAGGGAACGCGCCAGACCGGCCTGCCAAGCGCCGTAGTTGTAGACGAATTCATCGACGTACCGCGCTTCGGTGAGGGCGCCCAGAAAAAAATGGTGGAGCACGGCGTCGTGCAGCACGACGACCCCAGGCGAGGCCAGGGCACGATCGTAAATGGCCCTGTGCAGAAGATTGTTACCGAGATGGTAAAGGTGAACGTCGGCCCGCGAGGCGCCCGGTTCGAGCGCGCCGAGCTTATGCAAAGCGGCGAGCAGCGCGGCGGAGTAATCGGCAACGCCTGTTGCAGCGGGCGGCAACGGGGAATGAAAACCGACAGTCAATTCGAGTGTTCCGCTACTCTTTCCGCCGCGGCCCAAACAGCGCCGTCCCAATGCGCACGCAGGTCGAGCCCTCCTCGATGGCGACCTCGAAATCGTGCGACATGCCCATCGATAATTGCGGCAGCGAATAACGGGCCGCGAGCTCCCGCAGGCGCGCGAAGTAGGGGCGGGACGGCTCCGCTTCTTCGCTCCACGGCGGCATCGTCATGAGGCCGGCGAGATTCAGGTTACGGCACTCGCGCACGCCGGCCACCAGTTCGTCCAGAGCATGGGGCGCCGCGCCGGTTTTCGTCTGTTCGGAAGAGAGCTTTACTTCGAGCATGACGTCGAGACGCTTGCCCTCCGCATCGAGCCGGCGCGCAAGCTTTGCCGCGTCCAGCGTCTGGACGACGTCGAAAAGCTCGGCCGCGCGCCGGGTCTTGTTCGATTGCAGATGCCCGATCAGATGAAAGCGGGCCTCCGCCAGGCCTGCCAACTCCGCGTGCTTGCCCTCGAATTCCTGGACATAGTTCTCGCCGAAATTGCGTATTCCTGCAACATAGGCCTCGCGCATCAGGGCGGCTGGGAACTTTTTAGTTACGGCCAATAAGGTGATACCCGCCGGGGCGCGGCCCGCGCGCGCGGCGGCCGATTCGATCCTGCTTTGGACGGCGTGGAGCCTGTCGCCTAATGTTTGTGCCGGCACCGACGATTACCATCATAAGGGTTCGGTGCAATCTAACGTCCGCAGCGGCCGCCGCGGCGGTCCCGTCGAAATCCGTCTGGCGATCGATCGTTTTCTCCAGGCCGCCAAGCAACCGGCATTGCTTGAGGCGGGTGAAGAGTCAATCGCGCTCTCGGGCAATAATCTCGTTTTGGAGGATCGCGGCGCGGCGCTGCTGCTGCAGGCCTGGGACGAGCGGCGCAATCTCGTGCGGCGGCTCTCGGAAATCGAATCGGAGGGGCGCGGCCGCCTGGAGTTGCGCGCGGAGCGCTTCGGCAAGAAATTCGCGACGCTGACGCTTCTCGATCTCGATCGCAGTTCCCGCGAACGGCTCGAATTACGCGGCGCGCGGCTCGAATTCCGCGAACAGATGCGCCGCTTTCTGAGGCGGCAATTCTCCGGGTATAAAGTCGCGGAGCTTTCGACGGAAGCGAATCTCGAGGACAGCCTCTCGCCCGCCTATGCGCGGGCGCTGCTGCGCGACGGCGCGTCCGCATGGGCGGCCATCGGAGCGGGGCCGGATTGCCTCAATCTCGACGGCGTCCTCAGCTTCGGGCTTATCTGGCTCGATTATCTACGCCGTCGCGAACGCGGCCTCACCGTGCGCGGCCTCATCCTGCTGCTGCCCGCCGCCCGCGAGAAGACTACCTGCCTGCGGCTGCGTCATTTGAACGCCGCTATCGCCGATTTTCACGTGTTTGCCTACTCGCCGGACGGGGTCGAATACGCCTTGGACCTGCGCGATTACGGCAACGTGGACACGCGCCTGGAGCCTGTTTGCCGCCGCAGGCCGGGCGCGGCGGACGAGATCGTCACCGCTCTGCTCGAAAAACCGTATGTCGAGGCGGTGAACCGTCCGGCGGGCGAAATCGGTTTGCGCGTCAATGGCCTGGAGTTCGCACGGACAGCGGGGGAAACGATCGTCTACGGAATCGAAACATACAGAGTAGCCAAGACATCTAATCTCACGAATAGCGGGGCGGAAATCGAGCGGCTGGCGGAAGGGTTGGCCCGTTTTCGCTCCGCCGATGCCCGGGACAAGCTGAATCCTCTGTATTTGAAAGGCCGCGAGTTGTGGTTGGAGTCGCGGGTGCGGAATTCTCTGGAGCAAATTGACGCCACGTTGCTGCCCTCGCCCGTTTACGGCCAGACGCCGACGCTGGCGGCGGGAGATCGCGGTCTTGTCGATCTGTTGGCGGCCGGGCGCGATGGCCGCCTCTCCATTATTGAACTGAAAGCCTCCGAAGATATCCATCTTCCCTTGCAAGCTCTGGATTACTGGATTCGCGTGAAGTGGCACCTGGACCGAGGGGAGTTCGAGCCCGCCGGCTATTTTCCAGACCTGCGGCTGCGCCGGGAGCCTCCCAAAATGATGTTGCTTGCGCCGGCGCTCGAGTTTCATCCGTCCAATGAAACGGTGCTGCGCTATTTTTCGCCGGGAATCGAAGTCGAGCGGGTGGGCGTCGGGGCGGATTGGCAGCGCGAAATGAAAATCATGTTCCGGATGTGACGAAATGTCTTTGAATGTATTCCACGACGTCAAGCAGGCCATCGCGAGCTTGGATCCGCAGGAAGTTCGCGATTTGGCGGAGCGCCCGATCCGCATCGGACTTCATGCCGGAAGCCCCGCCGCCTACCAGGAAATGCAGCGGTTCTTAGCGCCGGCGCAGGTTTCCGAGCGCAGGCGCATCGAACTGGGCGCGGTCTTGACGCCCGCGGCCAATCTGGACCGTTACGACCTGGACATCTACAGCCCGGAGCTGACCATGCCGCCGCACGGCTTCTATTTCTCGCCCGTAAATCCGGAACGGACCGTGCGCGAGGTGCTCCAAAAGCGGCCCGACATGGCGTTGCCGTTGGCGCGATACCTCTGCCCGTTCCGGCCGGCGGTTGTGAAGCGCATTATTACGAAGGTCTCGACGGAGAACGCGCTGTTCGCGCTCGCCACGGCGCTCCCCGACATCGTGCCGCTGCTGTCGCTCCCCTGGGCCCTTGGCGAATTTGCCTCCGATACGGCCTTCATTACGGCCAATCAGATCCGCATGGCGTTCCTGCTGGCGGGCGCGAGCGATCGCCCCATCGGATACCGCGAGCAGAAGAGCGAGATCGGAAGCGTCGTCCTGAGCGCTTTTGGATGGCGGGCGCTCGCTCGCGAAGTGGTCGGGAAGATCCCACTCGGCGGCGGGCTGCTTCCCAAGGCCGCTATCGCCTACGCCGCGACGCGCGTCATCGGGATGTCGATGGAGCGGTATTACCGCATCGGCTACGGCTATACGCGGGAAGAGCGCAAAACGGCGTACGAACAAGCGCTCGAGCGCGGCAAAACCGTGGCGAGTGCGATGCTTTCCAGCCTCAAGCGTCACACCGCGCGGCGCGTAGTAAACTCATGATAACCGCATGCCGACGCGCGTGATCCCCGCTTTTCTTGGTCTTTGCGCCTTCTGCGCCGCCGATACCATCACCTTGCGGAGCGGCGGCGTCGTGGAAGGGTCCTATCTGGGCGGCGACGCACGCAACGTTCGCATCGCCGTGGGAGATCGCGTCGACTCCTATCCCGTCAGCGAAATTTCGACCATTCAGTTCACTCGCGGCGCGGCTCCGAAGCAGACGCCCGTTCGCGGACCCGATGGATTGGAGCGCAGGACGTATGCGGCCCCGGCGGCGGGCGCGGTTGTACCCGCCGGATCCGCGCTGACCGTGAAAGTGATCGATCCGATCGATTCGGATAATGCCAGGGTGGGGCAGACTTATCGTGCGAGCGTCGAACATCCCGTGGTTGTTGACGGCCAGACCGTGATTCCGCAGGGGTCGAACGCCATCGTAAAGCTATTAAACGCCCCGCAGGCCGGCCCGCCGGACGGAGGCGCGGCGCTGACGCTCGACCTGGCGCAGGTTCAAGTGAACGGCCGCCTTATCGAAGTGGCGGGTGGAGCGGCGCTAACAGCCGGCGCGCCGGTCGTGATGAAGGGCGCGCACGTGCGCATCCCGGCCGAAACGCTCCTGACCTTCACGTTGCGTCAGCCGCTGCGCCCATGAGGACCATTATCATGGCGGGCATCTTTACATCGGCATCGCTTCTGGCCGCTTCGCAACACGTGACCGAAGGTCCCGCGAACAGCCCGGTCCGCGTCGTAATTTACGAGGACTTGCAGTGTCCGGACTGCGCCGCTTTCCGGCAGGTACTCGATGAGAAGCTGCTGCCGAGATACCGATCGATGGTGACGTTCGAGCATCGCGATTTCCCGCTCGCCAAGCACGCTTGGGCGCGCCGGGCTGCCATTGCGGGGCGCTTCATCGCGGAGACGAAGCCGACGGTGGCGGGCGATTACCGCAGCTTCGTGATGGCGCATCAGGACGAGATCACTGCCGCCAATTTCAACGACATTCTTGAGCGCTACGCCAAAGAGCACGGTATTGATCCGGCGCAAGCGGTGGCCTCCGAAGAGGACCCCAAGCTCGCCGCTGCCGTGCAGGCCGACTTTGAAGAAGGCGTGGCGCGGGGGATCGCGCACACACCCACGGTGCTCGTGAACGGCCGGCCTTTCGTCGAGCACTTCACCTACGAAGAAGTCGCGCAAGCGATTGACGCCGAGCTTGCCGCAAACAAATAGACCGGTTGCGCTCGTAACGGGGGCGAGTCGCGGCATCGGCCGCGCGATCGCCATCGAGTTGTCGAAGACGCATCAAGTGGCCGGGACGTTTCGCGGACGGCGCGACGCCGCCGAATCGCTGGCGTCCCAAACCGGCGCGGACGTGTTTCAGAGCGATGTTTCATCGGCGGCGGACCGGCGCGCGCTGCTTGAAACCGTGCGCAGCCGCTACGGCCGTCTGGATCTGTTGGTCAACAACGCCGGAATGGCCCCTCGCGAACGCCGCGATATCCTCGAAGCGAGCGAAGAAAGCTTCGAGGAGCTGATCGCAACAAATCTCAAGGGACCTCATTTCCTGACCCAAGGCATCGCGCGCTGGATGGTCGAGCGGCGGGGCGGAGGCCGCATCGTCTTCGTGACCTCCATTTCGAGCTACGCGGCGTCGGTAAACCGCGCCGAGTATTGCATCTCAAAAGCCGGGCTGAGCATGAGCGTGGCGCTCTACGCCCAACGGCTGGCCAAGCACAACATTGCAGTGTTCGAGATACGGCCCGGCATCATTCGCACGGACATGACGGCTGCCGTCGCGAGCGCCTACGAGGATCGCATCGCCCAGGGTCTGCTACCGCAGCCTCGCATGGGCGAACCGGACGATGTGGCTCGCGCCGTGCGGGCCATCGCCGATGGGCTGCTCGATTATTCGACCGGCCAGGTGATTGATGTCGACGGAGGCTTTCACCTGCGCGGTCTCTGATCTCAGGCGTTCAGGGCATCGGCGAGGAAAGGCAGCCCGCGGACGCCGTGGAACTCGTGCACCCCTGAGAAGATCTCCTGTTGCACGTTTTCCGGAACCCCGAAAACCTCGTAGACTTTTTTGACGCGGCCATAGCTCTCCCGCGTAGCGGCCACGGGAAAGATCGGATCGCGGTCGCCGCCTTCGGAAAATAATGGCCGCGGAGCGATCAACCCCGCGACATCGTACTGCTCGGCCCAATTGAGGATGCCCGGAACGTAGTTGTCCATGCAGTGCGACAAGCTCATGATACTGTCGCGAAAGGTGTTGAGATAGCCGCTGACGAAGGCCGCTTTGATGCGCTGGTCGAGCGCGGCGGAGAAAAGCGTGCACGTGCCGCCCCCGGAGATGCCCATGCATCCGACGCGCTGCCGGTCCAGCTCCGGCCGCGTTGCGACCCAGTCGATGGCCCGCATGGTGTCGTAGACGCGCCACCCGATCATGGTTTCGCCGAGCAACAGGGCGGAGCCGGCAGTCGGCTGGCACGCCGTGGCCTTCAATCCGTGCGCCGCGGTGCGGGCATCGCGGCGGCAGCCGAACGCCATGGGCTCGATCGCGACCGCCGCCAATCCATGCTCGACGGCTTGAATCGCAAAATCACGCTGGTAGCCGGGCTTGCCGGTGCGGTCGTTGCCGTGCTCGTCGATGCCCACGATGTCGTCCACGCCGCGCCCGTGACCCGGGATGCAGATCACCGTCGCGTGCGGCGACGCGGACGCAGTGGGGGTCAACAAATAACCGAGCACGCCGACGCCGGGCCGGCTCTCGAAAACGAACTTCTCGCGCTTGTATGCCGGAAACATGCGTATGTCCAGCGTTTGTGGATTCAGCGGAGAACGGGTGACGGGGAAGCCCCCCACAAGCTCGATCACCTTCGCTCGAAGCTGCCGCTGCCACGCTTCGGCCTGCTTGCGCGTGGTCGCCGCGTAGGTGAGCTTCAGCGGAGCCTTAGCGCGGCGCTGCAGGGTCCAGGCGACCGGATCGAATTCTTGCGCGTCCACCTTGGACTTGAATCCTCCAAGCGCGCCGGTGTACTCGGGCTCTGACTTGGCGGCGCTATCCTGAGCGCGCAACGCCGCTCCGGCGACCGCCGCAAACCCGAGTTCACGCCGCGAGATTTTTGTCATAAATTGGTTCCCTTGGTAGGGACGGGCAGATTCGAACTGCCGACCTGTCGCTTAGGAGGCGACCGCTCTATCCATCTGAGCTACGTCCCCGCTACCCCGATCTTACCAACGCTTCAGACCCTTGCGGCCTATGTCTTTGCGGTAATGCATGCCCGCGAAGTGAATCCTGTCCATGCCGTCGTAGGCGTTGCCGATGGCCGCAGCCAGGTCCGTGCCCGCGGCGGTGACGCCCAGGACGCGCCCGCCGGCGGTGGTCAGAACATTGTCGATGAGTTTTGTTCCGGCCTGAAAGACGATGGCGTCGGGCACCTGATCGAGTCCGGTTATGGCATCGCCGGTGCGGGACTTTGCCGGATACCCCTCGGCCGCCGCAACGACGCACACCGACGGCTCCTCCGCCCACTCGATCGTTTCGGCCGGGAGGGCGCCACGCGCGGCGGCTTCCAGGTACGGAACGAAATCCGACCGCATGCGGTGCATTAGGACCTGCGCTTCGGGATCGCCCAGGCGGGCGTTGAATTCGAGGACCTTGGGCCCATCGTCGGTCATCATCAGGCCAGCGTAAAGAAAACCCGTGAAGGGCTCGCCTTCAAAGCGCATTCGATCCACGGCGGGCAAAATAATGGTGTCCATCACGCCGCGAGTTTCTTGTTCGCTCAGGATGCGGCCATCCGAGTAAGCGCCCATGCCTCCCGTGTTGGGTCCGCTATCGCCGTCGTTCAGGGCTTTGTGGTCCTGCGAGGGCGCGAGCGGCAGGACGCGATCACCGTCGCTGAGGACAATGAAGCTCACTTCTTCGCCTGCGAGGAATTCTTCTATGACGAGGGTCGAATTGGGCGCAAGCAGCTGTTCGGCCGCTTGTTCCGCTTCCTGCCTGGTATGCGCGACGACAACGCCTTTGCCCGCCATGAGACCGTCGGACTTGATAACGAGCGGCAGAGAAAATTCCCGCAGGGCGCCGCGCGCTTCATCCGCTGTACGGGCGATAGTGAAACGCGCCGTGGGTATGCCCGCGCGCAGCATGAACGTCTTGGCGAAGCCCTTGCTGCTTTCGAGCCGGGCAGCGGCGGCCGTCGGCCCCACGATCGGGCGATGCGCGGCGCGAAATTGATCGACAATGCCCGCGGCGAGCGGCGCTTCCGGCCCGACCACGGTCAAATCTGCCGCGATCGATTCCGCCGCCGCGAAATAGTCCGTTGCGCCGAGGCACGTAGCAATCTGCGCGATTCCGGGGTTGCCTGGCGCCGCGTAGATCTCCGCGCCCGGGTGTTGCGCCAGCTTCCAGGTCAGGGCATGCTCCCGCCCGCCGCCGCCGATTACAAGTATTTTCAGTGAGTTCTGCTCCAGCTAATAGAATAGAAGAAGTGGTAAATACAGCGAAGTACGACGTTGTCGTCGTCGGCGCGGGCCATGCCGGGTGCGAAGCGGCGCGCGCGTGTGCCCGCATGGGCCTGCGCACCGCGATGATCACGATGAACCTCGATTTGATCGCGCAGATGTCCTGCAACCCCGCGATCGGCGGGATCGCCAAGGGGCACCTGGTGCGCGAGATCGACGCCCTCGGCGGCGTCATGGGGGAAGTGACCGACGCCGTCGGCATCCAGTTCCGGCTGCTGAATACCAGCCGCGGACCCGCCGTGTGGTCGCCGCGCGCGCAGTGCGATAAAAAACAGTACCGCATCAGGATGCGCCAGGTCCTCGAGCAGGAGCCAAACCTGCGGATTCTTCAAGCCGAAGTGGCCGAACTGATTATTGAAGACGGCGCGCGCCGCCGCGTCACCGGCGTTTTGCTGCGGGATGGCCGTGCGATCTCAAGTGGCGCTGTCATTATCACGACCGGTACGTTCTTGAATGGCCTGGCCCATGTCGGCGAGATGAAGTATAGTTGCGGCCGCAATGGCGAGGCGCCGTCGAACTTGCTCGGTGATCAGTTGAGGGGGCTTGGCTTGGGTTGGACACGGCTGAAAACCGGCACTCCGCCGCGCCTGGACGGCCGCACCATCGATTGGTCGCGCTTTGAGCCGCAAAGCGGGGACGCCGTTCCCACTCCTTTCTCGTTCCTGACTGATAAAATCGAGCGGGAACAGGTGAAGTGTTATATAGCGTACACTTCTGACGCGACATTGCGGATTTTGCGCGAGGCCATTCCTCGTTCTCCGCTCTATAGCGGGCAAATTGAGGGCGTTGGCCCTCGATATTGCCCTTCCATTGAAGATAAAGTCGTCAAATTTCCCGATAAATCACGCCACCAGCTTTTTCTTGAGCCCGAGGGCCTGGACACCTACGAAGTGTACGTCAACGGCATGTCCACCAGCATGCCAATTGACGTGCAGACCGCGATGGTGGCCTCGATCCCCGGGCTGGAAAATGCGGAAATGATGCGGCCAGGATATGCCATTGAATACGACGCAGTGGATCCCCGCGAACTCAAACATACGTTGGAGTTGAAAGCGATAGAGGGACTTTTTCTCGCCGGTCAGATCAACGGCACCTCCGGTTACGAGGAGGCGGGCTGCCAAGGCCTGCTGGCTGGGATCAACGCGGCCTTGAAGCTGAGCGGCGGCGAACCCCTTATCGTGAAGCGCACCGAGGGCTACGTCGGGATCTTGGTCGACGATCTGATAAGCAAGGGCGCCGATGAGCCATACCGGATGTTCACTTCGCGCGCGGAGTTTCGTCTCCATCTTCGCATCGACAACGCCGACGAGCGGCTCACGGCGCATGGCCGGAGGTTCGGGCTTGTGGACGACCACCGCTGGAAGCGATACCTCGGAAAGCAGTCTCAAAAAGGGGCTTATACCCGTCTGCTGGAGGACACGCGTGCGGAGCCGAAGGTATTCGGGTATTTGGGTTTAGCGTCTGAAGACCGTCCCACGCTGAAGCAATGGCTGCGTCGTCCGGAGGCGCGGATCGAGCAGCTTCGAGAGTGGCTCACGGTGCAGACACGGGAGGAGCCGGCACAAGGTGTGCTCACGACGATTGAAACCGAAGCGAAGTACTCCGGCTATATCAGCCAGCAGGAGCGGCAGATGGAGCGGTTGAAGGATTCCGAGCGTCGCTGCATTCCCGAAGGCTTGGCGTTTGCGGGCATCCCAGGGTTGTCGACGGAGGTCAGGCAGAAGCTGGAGCGAGTGCGCCCTGAGACACTGGGCCAAGCCTCGCGCATTCCCGGTGTCACCCCGGCCGCAATCGCGGTCTTAGATGTGTACCTGAATTTGGCCGCCCGCGCCTAAGCCGCCATGCCCGAGGATCTGTCGTGGTTCTCGGATCGGCTTCAGGCCACAATCGGGCCGTACGTTTCGCTGAACGAGGCCCAGATCCAGCTTCTCTATACGCACTATAAGGCGCTGCTGCTGTGGAATTCAAAGATGAACCTTACCTCGGTCCGGTCACCGGAAGAGATCGTTGTGAGACATTACTGCGAATCGCTATTTTTTGCGGCGCACCTCCCGGCCGACGGCTCGGAAAGGTCGGTTGCGGACATCGGTTCCGGAGCGGGATTTCCAGGGCTTCCCCTAGCCGTTTTGCGGCCGGATTGGGACATCGCGCTGGTCGAGTCAAACATCCGCAAGGCCGTCTTTCTGCGTGAAAGCACGCGCGCGATTAGGAATATCCGGGTGGTGGCTGAGCGGGGGGAAGCCGTATCAACTTGTTTCGACTGGATCACCTCGCGAGCTGTCAAGCCGATGGAAGTACTCGCGCTGACGCCAGTATTATCGGCGCGCGCAGGGTTGCTGGTTGGGGGGAAGGATTGGAAACTCTTGCGCGGTATTTCCGATTTCAATTGGTCGGTTCCTGTTTTGGTTCCCTGGGGTGACCGAAGACTTTGCGTCTATGGTACTCGTTTCACGTGAAACGTGGTGTGTTACGCTCGATGCATTGGGAAAAGTAATTGCGATCGCCAACCAAAAGGGCGGCGTCGGAAAAACGACCACCGCCATTAACCTCGCCGCTTCCCTCGCCGCTAACGATCTTAAGGTCCTGCTTGTCGATTCCGACCCTCAAGGCAATGCTACGACTGGTCTGGGCATCAAGAAAGACGGCGACCGCCCGACCACCTATAATGTCCTGCTAGGTCAAACCGAGATCACGGAAGCGATCCAGCCCACCGAATTTGAGGGTCTCAGCGTCCTGCCCGCGGACAAGAACCTTGTGGCTGCCAACATAGAGCTCGTTGACAGTGAAGCGCGCGAGGCCCAATTACGTCAGCGCCTATCCACTATCCGCAACCTGTTCCAGTTTATTCTCATCGACTGCCCTCCGGCCCTGGATTTGTTGACTTTAAACGCCTTGGTTGCGGCGGATTCCGTTCTCATCCCGATTCAATGCGAATTCTTCGCTCTCGAAGGAATCTCGCAGTTGCTGGACACCATCGATCGTGTAAACGCCTCATTTCAACACCATCTCAAGGTCGAGGGCGTGCTCCTGACCATGTATGACGACCGCATGAACTTGACCCGTCAGGTCGCGGACGACCTGCGCGAATTCTTCGAAGATGAAGTCTTCAAAACTGTGATTCCGCGCAGTATCCGTCTCGCCGAAGCCCCCAGCTTTGGAAAGCCCATCATTTCCTACGACGTGCGCTCCCGCGGCGCGGAGAGCTACATTCAGCTTGCAAAGGAGATTCTGGCCAGTGAACAAGGCCGCAGACAAGCCACGCAAAGTTCTCGGTAGAGGTCTCTCCTCGCTCCTCCCGGCAACTCGGACCGCAAGCTCCGATTTCACCGCCGCTGATCGCGCATTCGGCGAAAACAAGCCGCCGCGAGAAGATCAGGTGGATACGTCCGGCGGCATTCGATCGATACCCTTGACCCAAATCGATCCCAATCCGCTGCAGCCCAGAACGACGTTCGACCCGGCGCGCCTCCAGGAACTCGCGCAATCTATCGAGTCCAATGGTCTTATTCAGCCACTTATTCTCCGCCGCAAAGGAGACCGCTTCGAGCTCGTCGCTGGAGAACGCCGCCTGCGCGCCGCGAAGCTCGCCGGTCTCGACGCAGTCCCGTCCATCATTCAGGATTATACCGACGACCGCGTTCTTGAGGTCGCACTCATCGAGAACATCCAGCGCGAAGATTTGAACCCGATCGAAACGGCGCAGGCGCTCGAGCGGCTGGCCCGCGAGTTGAATCTCAGCCACGAAGAGATCGGCCGCCGCACCGGGAAAGACCGCACTACCATCACGAACCTGCTACGGCTTCTCCGCCTTCCCGCCGACATTCAATTACTGATTGCAGAGCGCCGCCTTTCCATGGGCCACGCGCGGGCCATTCTCGGTTTGCCTGACGAACAATCACAGCTCAACCTGGCGAACAAGACCGCCGCCCATGGATATTCTGTTCGTCAGGTCGAGCGAATGGTCCAACAGGCGACGGAAAAGCGGGAATCGGACGGGGAAAAGCCTGAACCGAAACAGGATGCCAACACCAAGGCCGCGATTCTGGAACTGGAGAGCACGCTCGGGACGCGCGTTCGGATTACGGAGAAGACAGATCAGCGCGGCCGCATCGAGATTGAATACTACTCGCAGGACGACCTGCAGCGCATCTACGAACACATCGTGCGGCCACAACAGTAATTCACATTACTATCTTGTGGATTGGTGCCGGCGGAAGGAGTCGAACCTTCGACCTACGGATTATGAGACCGTCGCTCTAACCACCTGAGCTACACCGGCACAAGTACTTTCCTCCTCATGGTATGTGCCGCTCCGGCCCCTTGTCAACGCGCCTCCGGCCCATGGTTGCACGTTACCTATTGACAGAAATGCGACATTATATTACCTTAATAGCAGGCGCCGGTTAATTGATTATCGGAGCCCGTTAATTATAGGAGGTTCTATAGATAACGACCAGCACATGGGACGACTACCGGCTTCCTTAGCTTGCGATGCGACAACCTGACTTACAGCCGAACGCGCCATTTGTAGTTCGGCAACGTCTAGCCGCTAGCTAACAAGTCGGCGCACCGCGATCGGGTCGTCGGCGGTCGCCCCATACTTAAACGCTCCGTCTCATTTGACACCCTCTTCCCCTCTCCGATAGATTCGTTCTAGTGTCCCGCCCAGTCGCCGAGTTTCGTGGCGTCTCCAAGAGTTATCCGATTTACTCCTCCCCCAGCGATCGCCTCAAAGAACTGCTGTGTCTGAACCGCAAGTCCTTTCACCGCGATTTCTGGGCGCTTCGCGACGTCTCGTTCGAGATCCGCCGCGGAGAAACGTTCTGCATCGTGGGCGAAAACGGGTCCGGCAAGAGCACGCTGCTGCAAATTATAGCGGGCATCCTGAGGGTCACAACCGGGGAGGCGCTCATACGCGGCCGGGTCGCCGCGCTTCTGGAGCTAGGCTCCGGCTTCAACCCCGAATTCAGCGGTCGCGATAACGTCTATCTGAACGGCGCCATTCTCGGCCTCTCGCGAAAAGAAATGGACGCGAAATTCGCCGCGATCGAACAATTCGCCGAAATCGGCGATTTTATCAATCAGCCGGTGAAAACTTATTCGAGCGGCATGGCGGTCCGGCTTGCCTTTGCCGTCGCAATTCACGTCGATCCCGAAATATTGCTCGTTGACGAGGCCCTGTCCGTCGGCGATATTTATTTCCGGCAGCGCTGCATGCGCAAGGTGCATGAGCTGCGCGAGCGGGCAACCACCATCGTCTTCGTTTCGCACGCCATCGCGGATGTCAAATCGATCGGCGACCGCACGATGTGGCTCGATGCCGGCCGCATTCGCGATATCGGCGAGACCGACAGGGTCACGACCCGATACATGGCCGCCATGGTCGAGAAAGACTCCCGCTATCTGACGGCGAAACATACCCCCGCGGCGCCGCAAGCTTCCTCCGGCCCCATGATTGCGCCGGAAATCATCGAGCACATACCCAACATCGACCATCGCCACGGCGATGGACGCGCCGAAGTGATCGGCATCGCCGTTCTCGACGCGCACGGCTCGCCCGTCCCGGTGATCGAGCCCTCTTCGACCATCATCGTCCGCATCAGCGTGCGCGCCAACGCGGCCATCGCGGTGCCCATCGTCGGGTTCATGCTGCGCAACCACATGGGCCTGGATTTTTCCGGGACCAACACGTCGCGCGAGGATTTCGAGCTTCCCGCCATGCGCGCCGGCGACATCTTCACGGTGGACTTCCACGTCCAACTGCCGGAGCTTTATCCCTCCGCATTTTCCTTCTCGCCCGCGATCGCGGACGGCACTCTGCACAGCTACGCCATGTGCGACTGGATCGACAACGCCATCACGCTGCAAATGATTTCCGGACCCGGCCAGATCTACGGCCACATTCATCTGCCCTGCCGCGTGGAGCTGAACCGCCGCCTCGGCGTGCCCGCGCCGGATGAGAAATTCTACGCCGCGGAGTCCCGCGTTGGTTGAATTCACCGGCGAGCGCGTCATCCCCGGCCGCGTCAACGACGATCTCTGGAGCGAGCACCTGGCGCGCTATGCCTTCGCCTCGCTCTTCGCGCACGACAAGCGGGTCCTCGATTGCGGTTGCGGCGCCGGATATGGCGCCTGGGAGCTCGCCGCGGTTGCGCGGCAGGTCACGGCCATCGATCTATCGCGTGAAGCCATCGAGTATGCGGCCGCGACTTACGCGCGCGCAAACACGCACTACGCCGTTGGGTCCGGCCTCAAACTCCCCTTCGCAGCCGCGTCGTTCGACGTCGTCGTGGCTTTCGAGTTGATTGAGCACCTCGCGGCCTTCCGCCCTTTTCTCGACGAGTGCGCTCGCGTGCTCACCCCCGCGGGTCTGTTTATCGTGTCCACTCCCAATAAGAGCTACTATGCCGAATCGCGCGCCGCCAGCGGTCCCAATCCCTTCCACGAGCACGAGTTCGAAGCCGGGGAATTTCGAGAAGAGCTATCCCGCGTCTTTGCGCGCGTGAATCAGCTCGTTCAGAACCGCGTCGAATGCTTCGCTTTTCCCGCCGGCGCCAAAGTCGAAGCGCGTCTCGACGGCGACTCGGGTCCGGAGTCGGAGGCGCACTTTTTCATTGCTTTGTGCTCCCAGTCGGCGCTTCCGCGCTCCCCATCATTTATATATGTACCCAAGAGCGCCAACCTGCTGCGGGAACGGGAACGCCACATACAACTCCTCGACGAACAGCTTCGCGAGGCCCGCGGCGAGCGCGACCAGACGATCGAAATCGCCGCGCGTCAGAAGCGCGAGATTGAAGAGCGCAACCGCTGGGCCGAGAGTCTCACAATCGAACTGAAGTCCAAATACGAGAGGATCGACCAACTCCAGCGCGAGCTCGCGGCCCAGCAGCAGGCCGCCGTCGAAGTCGCCGCGGCCTACGAGGCGAAGGTCCAGGAGCTTGACGCGGAAAACGCGGCCAAGGCCGCATGGGCACGGCAGCTCAGCGCTGAAATTGCGCGTCTGAACCACGAATTGACCGAGTGCGGCCGGCTGCTTACCTCCGCCGAGGAGACGGTCGTGGAGCGCACCCGCTGGGCGCAAGACCTCGAACGACAGAAGTCGGTCCTCGAAACGCAAATCAACGCTGTCCGATCCTCGCGTTGGGTTCGAGCGGGCCGTAAACTCGGCGTTGGACCGGCCTTGCAGTGAACGCTTTTACCACCCTGCTCCTGCGATTCGCGCGCTCGCTGCCGCTCCTGCTGCTCTCGCCGTTTCTCGTAGTGTTCACGCTGGCGGCCCTCGCGCTCGCCGATGTTTATTGGCTGCTGACCGGCAAACGCAAACGCGCCCCGGACGACGCCCGTCCGTCCACCCAAGCGGCCAGCGTCATCATCCCCAATTGGAACGGCCGCGACCTGCTCGCCAAATATCTCCCGCACGTCATCGCGGCAACGGCGGGCAATCCCGCAAACGAAATCATCGTCGTCGAGAACGGCTCGACCGACGGCAGCGCCGAACTGCTGCGCGAGCGATTCCCCTCCGTCCGCGTCCTGCAACTTCCACGCAATCTCGGATTCGGCGGCGGATCGAACGCGGGCTTTCGCGCCGCCACGAACGATATCGTCGTGCTTCTCAACAGCGACATGCGGCCGCAGCCAGATTTCCTACAACCGCTGCTCGACGGCTTCACGGACGAAAAAATCTTTGCCGTCGCCTGCCAGATCTTCTTCAGCGATCCCGAAAAAATGCGCGAGGAGACCGGCCTCACGCAAGGCTGGTGGGAAGGCGGCTCCCTCCGAGTCAGGCATCGCGACGATCCCGCCATCGACGACCTTTATCCGTGCTTCTACGGCGGCGGCGGATCGTGCGCCTTCGACCGCCGGAAAGTCCTCGAGTTGGGCGGCTTCGACCCTCTGCTGGCGCCGTTTTACTTGGAGGATACCGACCTTGGCTATCTCGCCTGGAAGCGCGGCTGGAAAGTTTTATATCAACCTCGCAGCGTCGTGTACCACGAGCACCGCGGCACCATCGGCAAGCGCTTCACCAAGGGGCAGATCGATCTTACGGTCCAGAAAAACATCCTGCTGTTCTGCTGGAAAAACATCCACGAGTGGCCCCGCCTGCTCTCACATTTCGGTTCCATCTACGCCGCCGCCCTAGTGTCCGCCTTGGCGGGCGATTCGCCGGAACGCGCCAATCTCGCGGCTCTGTTGCGGGCCGCGCGCCAGTCGCCCGCGGCAATGCGGTCGCGCGTGCGCGCCAGACAGCTCGCCGTCATCGACGATACCGAAGCGTTCCGCCGGCCGCTCGGCGGCTACTTTCGCGATCGCTTCGCCCCGCTGCCTGCCGCCCCCGAGCGGCTGAACGTCCTCTTCGTCTCACCTTATCCGATCTGCCCGCCCGTACACGGCGGCGCGGTATTCATGTATCAGACGGTTCAGGAACTGGCGCGCCTGTGCTCCCTACACGTCGTCGTCCTGCTCGACTACCCGCACGAGCGCGCCGCGCACGCAGAACTGGATCGCATCGCCGCGTCCGCCGAGTACATCGCGCGCATCGAAGCAAAACGCAAAGAGTACGCCTCCATCGTTCCGTTCGCGGTGCGCGATTTCGCCAGTCCCGATCTCGAATGGCTGCTGCACCGCCAGATTTACACGCGCAAAATCGACGTCGTCCAACTCGAATACACCGCGCTCGCGCAGTACGGCTGCGATTTCCGGCGCATCGCCTCCATTCTATTCGAGCACGACGTCTATTTTCAATCCATCGCCCGCACGCTCCCGCAAATGCGCGCCATCGTTACCAAGCTCAAGGCGTCGTTTGAATATCTCCGCGCCTTGCGCTATGAGCTCCAGACCCTGCGGCGCTTCGATCGCATACAGGTGTGCAGTCCCGCGAATAAGGACTGCCTCGCCTCTTATGCGCCCCGCCTCAAGCCGCGCATCGACGACAACCTGCGCGCGGGAATCGACATCTCGCGATACGATTTTCAACTCCACGGCCGCGAGCCCCGCACCATGCTTTTCCTCGGCAGCTTCCGGCACCTGCCCAACCAGCACGCCCTGACTTGGTTCATCGGCCAGGCGCTTCCCAAAGTTTTGGAATGCTGCCCCGATGCGCGA
Organism: Bryobacterales bacterium; assembly: GCA_963795935.1. Lineage (GTDB taxonomy): Bacteria > Acidobacteriota > Terriglobia > Bryobacterales > Bryobacteraceae > JAICMB01. The sequence goes on from CAWCJO010000004.1 coordinate 748,727, forward strand.
CTCGTCATCGTCGGCTCCGATCCGCCGCCCCGCCATTCCCTCCCCGATCTCGGAGGCGCCATCGAAATCCGTGGATTCGTCGAAGATATACGCGACCCGCTCAGCCGCTACGCCGTGTTCGTCTGTCCCGTGCTCAGCGGATCGGGTATGCGCGTAAAACTTCTCGAGGCCTTCGCCTCCGGCATTCCCGTCGTTTCAACGCGCATCGGCGCGGAAGGCCTGGCGAGCGTAGACGGCCAAATTTGCGCTCTTGCGGACGAGCCCGCGGCATTCGCGCAGCGCATACTCGACCTCTTCGAAAACGAATCGCAGGCCCGCGAAATGGCTCTGCGGGCGCATCGGGAAGTCGCGAACCGCGATATGCGAACGATGACGCGCCGCCTGGAACAGTCCTATCGCGACGCTCTCGCGCAAAAGCGGGCCGGCCTTGAGCAGCCCGAACCTACTTTGTCTCTTTCAGGTCGCGTTTGAGCCGAGTCACGATCTCATCGGCCTTCTTGTCCAATGTGTCCGCCGCATGGTCTCGTGGCCGATCGTACGTCGACCAAATCACCGCCCGCGACCTGCGGTCCACCAAAAACACGGTGCCCTTGGCGCGGCTAAAGGTGTTCGCGTGCTGCTCCGGCGGCCCCGCGTCCAGCAACCCCTTCGATGAGCTTTCGGCTTCCATCGGCGCCGATTTGTCGTCGTCGGACGCCTTCGCCGCCGTACTATCCGCCGGCGCTTTGGGCGCCTTAACGGGTTTCGGCGGCGGGTACAGTTCGTCCAATTTTTCTTCGAACGACTCCCCGATCGACTCCGTCAGAATCGCGTCCGCCCGCTGCGGATCGGTCACGACCACGAACAGCCCCTGGCGCGAAATCTTGTTCGCCAGATACTGGTCCATGCCCCCGCTCATCGGTAAAATGTAAACGGATCGCACCCGTTGCAATTGCGGATTTTCGACGGCGCCGGCCAATGCGCACAGCATCGCCGCGAGCGGGAACAGCTTCATCCCCACATGATAACGTGGATAGGGAATCGTGTATAAGTCCAACAGCATTACGGTCATCATTCCCTGTCTGAACGAACAGCAGGGCATCGAACGAGTACTGCGCCAAATACCGGACTTTGTCGACCAGATCGTCGTGGTCGACAACGGCTCGACCGACCGCACCTCGGATGTCGCGGAATCGCTCGGCGCTCACGTCATCCGCGAGCCTGTCCGGGGCTATGGCCGCAGTTACAAAAAAGGCTTCTCCTGGGCCACCGGCGACATCATCATCACGCTCGACGGCGACCACAGCTATCCGCCCGACGCCATCTCCTATCTTCTAGAGGCCTTCCTGCACCTCGAAGTCGATTTCCTGAACGCCTCGCGCTTTCCCGTCCGCGACCGCCGCGCCATGAGCCTCAAGCATAAAATCGGGAACTGGATTTTATCGCTCGCCACCTCCCTCCTCTTCTTCCGCTGGGTGCGCGATTCCCAATCCGGCATGTGGGTCTTTCGCCGCTCCATTCTCAAAGAAATGGTGCTCGAATCCGACGGCATGGCCTTTTCCGAAGAGATCAAAATTGAAGCGCTACGCAATTCGCGCATTCGTTTCGCCGAGCTGGCCATTATGTATACTTCCCGCTTAGGCGAAGTAAAGTTAAACCCGTGGCGCGACGGCTTCTACAATCTCGGATTTCTGATCAAAAAACGCTTCGCCCGCCGCAAAGCATCCCCCCTCCCCCTCGCTGAAGAGCGCCTCGCGCCGGGCGAGTAGTCCCAGCGTCTAGGCAGGCTCGAACGCCCTCGCTGCGATTTACTCTATTCCCCAAAGTCTCTTGCAGGCCGCTTTTATTCCCTTGGGCGTATGCTTGGAATCAATAAGGCCCTTCCGCACTCGGGCAAGCAGTTCGGGTGAGCATGGATCGTGAAGTGTGCAAACAAAGTTCTTGATACCAGAGCTGAGGGCTCTTTCGACAAGCTGCAAATCTATCTCTCTTGCGTCTTGGTAGAAAACGACCGAAGCGTGGCCGACGAAGGAGTGATCGCCCTTATTCAATCTGCAAGTAGTGTCTGAATCGGCTCTTTCGGACGTTATATTGACGCAAATCGCTTTCCGCGCGTTTGGGTCAATCTCGGCGACGATGATCCAGAGGTGTTCCGGATCGCCGCTCTTTTTGGGTATTAGGAAGGTGTCCCCGCATTTGAGGCGCAAGCATCTTCACCAAGACATCAACGGGCCGCGAGATGGTATTCGAGTTGGTTGAGTTCTTGGATTTCGCTTTCGATCGCGCGAATCTCTTCGGGCGACTTGTTCCGGGCTCTCAAAATGTCGGAGTATTCGATGGGAAGCGCACTCCCCTCCGGATCTTTCCATTCTGGCAATTTGTGAACTAGATCGACAAGCTGCCAACGGGTAAGGCGACCGAACCTCTCGAAAATTTCATCGAGTAATGTGTCCTCAGCCTCGGACAAAAGGTCGTCTGGCGGATTTTCTTTCAGTGCAACTTCGTAGTGGTCCGGCTCGGAGATGTGCCTCGTCCAAAACGTCTCACCTGTCAACGGATTCGGCCCATCCGTGATCAAATCAAGCACATGGCTCAGCACAGGCCCATGTCGCATCGAAACGAATGTGTCAGTCGTAATCGGCCGTCCCCAGCGATAGAGCGCTTCTCGGTCGGCGAGGAACAGCAATTTGATGAGTTTCATGTAGCTCATCCGGCCGCCCCTGTTTCGCAGAAGGCGCGCTGCGGCTTGAGTCGCTTTTGCTTCGTTGAAACGCATCCTCATAAGCATACCAGTCCTCTACGCATAGAGAAAGCGGCCCGTTCACTCATTATGATGTTCGGCTGAATCGAGCGGTTTCAGCAGCCGTCACCGGATTCGGCGTGACGCATCAAATCGACTCATTATCCAGCCTCCCTCTCCAGGACACTACCGGAAACCGGCTCGTGCCCCCAGCCGTCCCAAAGTAGACATCTTTCTCGCGCTATGAGCACCGCATTCCGGCGAATCGCCCCCGCTGTACCCGCAATTCTCCTTTATCTCGGTCCGCTGTATGCCCAGGTGGATACCGCACAGGACCGCATTTCAGCCGAAATAGACAATTCCCGCCGAATGGTACTAAGGGGAAATACTCATCCGCATGCGCGGCCGGAGTTCGATCGCGGCGCGCTCCAACCGTCTTTCGTCGCCCCCGGCATGATGCTGACGCTGAAGCAATCGCCCGCCCAGCAGGCGGCGCTCCAGCAATTGCTCGAACAGCAGCGCGATCCCTCCTCACCCAACTTCCACAAATGGCTCACGCCGGAACAATTCGCCGACCGCTTCGGAGTCACCACAAGCGACCTCGACAAAATTAATGCCTGGCTCCAATCTCAGGGGTTCACCGTAACTCGCGCGGCCCGCGGCCGCAATTGGATCAAGTTCAGCGGAACCGCCGCACAAGTGAAAACCGCCTTTCAAACGGAATTGCACCGCTATATCGTGAACGGCGAAACGCATTTCGCGAACGCCACGGATCCCTCCATCCCCGCCGCCCTCCAGGAGTATCGTCGGCAGCATCCGCGGCCTGAACGACTTCCGCCCCAAGCCGCTCTACAGAAAAGAGCACCCCGACTACACTCTGGGCAGCGTGCACCACATCGCGCCCGGCGATATCGCCACCATTTACGACGTGACGCCGCTCTACAACGCCGGCATCGACGGCACGGGACAGAAGATCGTCGTCCTGGGGCAAACCAGCATCAATCTCTCCGACATCGAAGCCTTCCGCACTAAGTGGAACCTGCCGGCCAACGATCCCCAGATCGTCCGCGATCCCACCCAAAGCGATCCCGGAATGAGTCAGGACGATCTTCCCGAAGCGGACCTCGACCTCGAATGGGCCGGCGCCGTCGCGAAAAACGCCAGCATCATTTACGTCTATTCCGATAACACCTTCGACGCCGCCAGTTACGCCATCGATCAGAACCTCGCGCCCGTGATGACCATCAGCTATGGCTTCTGCGAAGGCATGGACCTGATCGATCTGCCGACCTTCCAGCAATGGGCGCAACAGGCCAACGCGCAGGGGATCGACGTGGATGGCCGCTGCCGGCGACTCCGGCGCCGCGGATTGCGAAAGCGTGCCGGCCAACGTCGCGCAAGCCGGTCTGGCCATCGACGTTCCCGGCGCGATTCCCGAAGTGACTTCCGTCGGCGGCACGGAATTCAACGACGGCGGCGGCTCCTACTGGGGTTCCATCGACAGCGCGAACGGCGGCTCCGCGCTGTCTTACATTCCCGAAAAGGCGTGGAACGACACCAAGCGCTTCCATCGGCCTCGCGGCGGGCGGCGGAGGCCTCAGCACGTATTTTCCGAAACCCGTCGTGGCAGACCGGGCCGGGCGTCCCGGAGGACGGCTTCCGCGACGTGCCCGATGTCGCGTTCCCCGCCTCGCCGGTTCATGACACCGTGTACGTATACACGGGCGGCGCCGGAGCGTATTTCGGCGGCACTTCCGTCGCCGCGCCCGTCTTCGCCGGCATGGTCGCGCTGCTCAATCACTATCTCGTGTCCACCGGAATCGAGAGCCAGCCCGGTCTCGGCAACATCAATCCCGCGCTGTACCGCCTGGCCGCGAATACCTCCGGCCTGTTTCACGACGTCATCACCGGAGACAACAGCGTCCCCTGCGGTTCGGGCTCCCCCAACTGCTCGAACGGCTCCCTCGGTTACGCCGCCGTCCTCAGGCTACGACCGCGCTACCGGCCTCGGCTCCGTCGATCTGGCCAATCTCGCGCATCAATGGAGCAGCAAGCCGCCCCTCGCTTCCGCCGTCGTCGCCATCCGCCGACCAGAACCCCGTCTACCAGCAGCCCGCCGCCGCGGGCAAACAGCCGTGGACCTACCAGCTCACGCTCACGGAAGAAGGCGGCATCGCCACCACGCTGACCGACTTCACCATCAACGGCCAGAGCCAGGCATCCAATATCCCCACCATTTTCGGAAGCGCCACCATTCCCGCGGACGGTTCCATCCACTCCACCGGACTCGGATTTTCGTCCCTCGCCGTTCCCGCCACCGTCGTCTTCGGATTCAGCGGCGTCGATGCCAGCGGCAGGACCTGGTCCACGCAATTGTCCGTGCCCTTCCAAGCCGCGCAGCTCACCCAGCTCGTCGGCGGCGTCAGCAATGCGGCGTCAGGTCAACAGGCGTTCGCGCCCGGCATGATCATGAGCGTGTACGGCGTCCAAATGGCTCTCTACCCCGCGGTCGCCACCGCCATCCCGCTGCCGGATTTTCTGGCCGGAGTGACCGCCGAAGTCAACGGCACTCCCGCGCCTCTTTATTACGTCTCCCCCACGCAGTTAAATATTCAAATCCCCTATGAGACGCAAACGGGAAGCGCCACGCTCGAAGTCGATACGCCCTATCAGACAGTCACCACTAAATTTCACGTCGCCCAATCCGGTCCCGGTATTTTCACGTTCGCAGACGGCAGCGTGAACCCCAGCAGGTCCGGAAGCCGCGGCCAGACCTATAGCATGTTCATCACCGGCGAAGGCCATGTCTCGCCCTCCGTCGCCACCGGCAGCGCGCCCACCCCGCGGCAAGGTACGCCCAAACCGGTCGCGCCGTACACCTTGACCATCGGCGGCGTCGACGCGACCAGCTTGATCCAATACATCGGCATCCCCAATGGCCTGGTCGGCGTCACTCAAGTCAACTTCACTGTTCCCGCCAACGTTCCCCTCGGCCCGCAACAGATCGTCATCACGATCGGCGGCGTTGCGAGCGCCCCCGCGACGTTTACTGTGCAGTAGCCGCAGCGTCTGCTTGAACCTGCCGTTGAGATGACGCGCCGGCAATTGTCTGACCTTCGCCGCGGGAGCGGAATAGCGCGCCGTCGCCATGCCCAGCTCCCGCTCTCGCCGCTCAACGCCCCAAAAATGTTCTGATCGTCATGTCCGATCAGCACAAGCGCGACTGTCTCGGGGCAGCCGGAGATCCCGTCGCGCGCACCCCCAACCTCGACGCCTTCTCGCGCACCGCCCTGCGGTTCACCAATGCATACTGCTCCAATCCCGTCTGCACGCCATCGCGCGCCTCGCTGCTGACCGGTCTCTACACGCACCACCACCAGACCTGGAACAACTCGACGCCGTGGCCTCCCGCGCACAAAACCATCGCCCACCATTTCGGACGCGCCGGTTACATGACGGCGCTGATCGGCAAGATGCATTTCGTCGACGCCCAGACCCACGGCTTCGACTATCACCTCGATTTCAACGACTGGTTCCAATATCTGGGGCCTAAGACCAAGCTCTACGCCGACGAGCTAAGCCGCGCCAACTCCGGCGCCGGCATGCCCCAGATTGATGACTTATGGCGCGATGCCGGCGACCCCTGGAAGGGCGCGCGCGACCTCGACGACCGCGAAGGCGCCGTCGCCGTCGGCCGCCCCTCCAAAATCCCGGAAGCCGATCACTTCGAGAGCTTCGTCGCCCGAGAGACCATCCGCTTCCTCCGTAACTACAGCCGCAAGCAGCAGCCCTTTTTCCTCATCTGCTCCTTCTTGAAGCCTCATGACCCCTTCATGCCGGCCCAGAGATTCGCGGACATGTTCCGCGCCGATCAAATGCGGCTTCCCGAGACCTGGGGAAAGGTCGACCTCGCTCGCGTTCCCGCCGAAGTGCGGCAATCCATCGAACATAACAAGCCCACGCCCGAGCTCAGCGATCCCGCCGAAGCCCGCAAGCGCATCGCATTTTACTACGCTAACCTCGCCCAGATGGACGACTGCGCCGGCCAAGTGCTGCGCGCGCTCCGCGATATGGATTTAGAGAACGACACCGTCGTGGTCTATACCTCGGACCACGGAGAAATGCTCGGCGAGCACGGCCTGTGGCAGAAATTCCAGTTCTACGAATCCTCTTGCGGCGTCCCCCTCATCGTCCGCGCTCCCACCGTTTCAAAGCCCGGCATCTGCCCAACACCGCTGAGCCAGGTCTCCCTCCTCCCCACGCTCGCCGAACTTTGCAACGTCCCCGTCCCAGCCCCGTTGGATGAATCCAGCCTCGTCCCCCAGATCCGCCGCCCCGCAACGCCCCGCCGCAAGCCCGTCTTCGCTGAATACAATCTCCGAACTAAAAACGCGAAGTACATGATCCGTGACGGCAACTATAAATACACCTTCTGGACTCACGACATGCCCGAATTGTATGACCTCGCCTCGGACCCCCAGGAAATGACCAACCTCGCCTTGAATCCGAGTCACAAGGAAACAGTGGAGCGCCTCAAGGCGAATCTTTTCGCGTGGTACACTCCCCCCGAAATCGCCGGCAAATAAAGGATTCATGTTGTTCATGGTCATCGAACGCTTCAAAGATGGGAGTGGCAGACTTGTCGGCGAGCGGTTCAGACATTCCGGCCGGATGCTGCCCGAGGGCGTCGCCTATCATGCAAGCTGGGTAGATTGCGCCGGCGCCCGCTGTTTCCAGGTCATGGAAGCATCGCATCCAGAATTGCTGAAGTTATGGGTTAGCCGTTGGCATGACCTGGTTGACTTTGAAATCGTTCCAGTCCTGACCTCCAGCGAGTTTTGGTCCAAGATTGCGCCGCCGCAAATCTGACAGTTTAAATGACTCGGTCCAACCTCACGTCAGAGGCGAATTGGTCGCGTGGTACACTGTCCCCAAGTTAGCCGGCGCGTGAGAAAGGAACGGCTCCCAATGCCTCGCTTCCGCCTCAGTTGTTCCTACATTGTCTTCATACTCGCAATAACATTGCCGGCCCGGTTAAGCTGGGCGCAAGACACCGCCACAATCGTCGGCACGGTCTCCGATCCGACCGGCGCCGCCATTCCCGACGCCAAGGTGACGCTGGTCAATGTCGCCACCCAATTCACCCGCGTCGTGGACACCAACGCCGCGGGTCAATATGTCGCCTCCGCAATCCCCACCGGCGAATACGCCATCTCCGTCGTGAAGCCCGGATTCCAAAAACTCGAGCGCTCCGGCATTCAATTGACCACCGCCAGCACCCTCACCGTCGATCTCCAACTCACCGTCGGCAGCGAAGCCCAGAGCGTCTCCGTCACCGCCAGCGCCCCGCTGGTCGAAGACCAGAGCGCCACCATTTCCGATCTCGTCACCACCCAGCAGATGCTCGATCTCCCCCTCGTCAGCCGCGATTTTACCGACCTCGTCCTGCTCGCCCCGGGTGCCCACGCCGGCTCCGGCTCCAATCTCGCCGAAGGCGGCAGCCCCTACGCCATGCGCGCCGGAGCCAATTACAGCGTCAATGGATCGCTGCCCCAAGGCAACAGCTATCTTATCGACGGCATCTACAATCGCAACCTATGGCTGAACACGCTCATCATGGTTCCCGTCGTGGACGCCATTCAGGAGTATCGCGTCATGACCAGCAACTACTCGGCCGAGTATGGCGAATCGGCCGGCGCCGTCACGGAGGTGAACACCAAATCGGGCTCCAACGAATTTCACGGCGACGCCTGGGAATTTTTCCGCAACGACCGGCTCAATGCCAACACGTTCTTCAACAACGCCGGCGGCCTGGCCCGTCCTCCTTTCCGCCGTAATGAATTCGGCGCTACAATCGGCGGCCCCATCGTCCGCAACAAAACTTTTTTCTTCGGCGATTATCAGGGCATACGGCTGGCGCAGCCGCTGACCGCTACATCCACTATTCCCACCCTGGCGCAACAACATATGGTGGAGACCGGCGACTTCAGCGCCTTGGGCGTGCCCATCTATAACCCCTACTCGACGACAACGCAGGCCGACGGGACAGTGGTTCGCAATCCTTTCCCGAATAATCAAATTCCCGCCAGCCTGCTCGACCCGGCGGCGGTCAGGCTATTTCAACTCCTGCCCACCCCGACCTCTCCAGGCGCCGTCAACAACTTCACCTTCAACCCCGCCTTGACGCAGCAGACCGATCAATTCGACATTCGCGTCGACCAGAATGTGCGCAGCTCCGACCGGCTGTTCTTCCGCTACGGTTACGACAACAGCAACCAGATCGTGCCCGGCGTGATCCCCGCCCCCAGCGCCGCAGGCATCGGACCGTATCTGTCGACCGCGTCGAACGGCATCACTACGCCGCTGCTCAATCAGGGGGCAACGCTCGGCTACACCAAGGTCATCGGACCCAGTACGGTCAGCGAGACGCACTTCGGCGTGGTCCGCTGGAACGCGAACATTACGCCCCTCGGCGCGCCTTATAATTCAGCCACTCTGCTCGGAATTCCCGGCATCAACATCAACGACAAATCCGGCGGACTTCCGGCCTTCACAATATCCGGCTTCCAGGAAATCGGAGATAACTCCACTTATCCCGAAGATAGCCACATCACAACCTATCAGTTGGATTCCGCGCTCACTATGATTCGCGGCTCGCACTCGATCAAGATAGGCGGCCTCTTCCTTCGCCACGACTTCAACGGCTATTCCGCCTTCCCCACGCGCGGAACCTTCGACTTCAACGGACAGTTTACGCGCCAGATCGGCGGCACAAGCTCATCCAGCGCTCTCGCCGACTTCGCGCTCGGCGCCTACGACAGCGCCAGCCGCAACATCCTCGAAGGCGGTTTCGGCATGCGCGTCTGGACCGTCGCCCCCTACGTCCAGGACCTCTGGCGCGTCACCGACCGCTTCACCGCCGAGCTTGGATTCCGTTGGGAAGTGGACGCGCCGCCCTACGACGTCCATAATCATTGGTCCAACCTCAACCTCAACACTGGCTTGTTGGAAGTCGCGGGCCTCAATGGGAACAGCCGCCGCTTGCGTAACTTCGACTTGAATACGCCCTCGCCCCGCGTCGGACTCGCCTACGCGCTCACCAAGGATCGCAAGACCGTGCTCCGCTCCGGCTTCGGGATCTCATACGTCGACATGGACGCCGGCGGCGCCCAGCTCTACAAGAACCCGCCCTATTTCTTCAATCAGGTGATCTCGACGAACATCAACGGCGCCCCGGCCGGAACCATCAGTCAAGGCCTGCCCACGCCCGTCCAGCCCAGCCTCAGCGATCCCGTGGCATTATCAACCGGCAGCTTCAATGTCTGGGATCAGAGCCTGCGCGAAAGCGAAATCATTCAGTGGAGTTTCGGCGCACAACGCGAGCTTCCCAAAAACATGGTGCTCGACGTAAGCTATGTCGGCACGCGCGGCCTGCGGCTGTTAGTCAATTCCCTCAACCTGAACGAATCGCTCCCGGGTCCCGGCGCTCAAAACCCGCGGCGCCCGTACTACAGCATCAATCCCAACCTTGTCAACGTCAGTTACCGCACCAATGCCGGCGACTCTAAGTACGAGTCGCTCCAAGTCCGGCTCGATAAACGTTTCTCAAAGGGTCTGCTCTTTGCCGTCTCCTATACCTACGCCAGCTATCTCTCGGATGTCGGCCTGGTCAACGGCGGCGGCAATTCCGACATACAGAATCACGCTTGCGTGGCTTGCAATTGGGGACCCGTGCCCGACGATTACAAGCAAGTGCTCGCGGTCAACCACGTCTACCAGTTACCCTTCGGTCCTCATCGCGCCTATCTGACCCGCGGCTTCTGGTCCTACCTTCTCGGCAACTGGGACGTGAACGGCATCTGGAGCGCCCACAGCGGCCCCCATTTCACCCCCGTGCTCGGAACAAACGTATCCAATTCCTCAGGCGGAGGCACGCAACGTCCCAACCGCGTCGCAAGCGGCGCGTTACCTTCCGGCCAGCAAACCATTAACCATTGGTTCGATATCACCGCCTTCGTCGCCCCGCCCCTGTACACCTTCGGCAACTCCGGAACCGGTATCCTCACCGGTCCCGGTTACTTCGATGTGGACCTCGGCGTCGTGCGCGTGTTCCCCATCACCGAACGCCTGCGCCTCAACTTCCGCGCCGAAGCGTTCAACTCCTTCAACCGCGCCAACTTCAACGCCCCCAACGCGACCATCGGGACGCCGTCCGCCGGCGTGATCGGCAGCACGCTGCCCGCCCGCATCATGCAGTTGGCGTTGAAGCTAGTTTTTTAACCGTGCTGCGCCGACTGCTTTTGCTTGGCCGCAAGCTCGGCGCGAATTGTCTTGAAGCGCTCACGCATCGCCGCAACTTTCTGGCGGCCATTCGAAGTCGCGTCAATCAGCTTCTCCAGGTTGGCGGCAAACTGGGGTCCAACGGCGGCGCGAATTTCGCCCAGCAAGGGCTCAATCTTGCAGAATACGCCGAGGTGCTCGCCATTGGTCTCATTGAAAAGCTCCATGCTGATTGCCCCGTTGTTAACCAGCGCCGCGGCCATGTCCCAATACGTGACGACCATGCGCAAATGTCCGCTATGCTCGCTGAACATGGCGCTCGTGAACTCCGCCAGCGATTCCGGATTAAAGTCCCGGAAATACCAGTCCCGCGCCTTGCGCATCACCTCTTCACGGCGCAAATCGTAAAGCTTCAGAATGAGTCCGGCCTCTTCTTGTTTCGACATAATAATGCTCCTTTGCACTGGCTCCAATACGCATGGAAACCCCGCCTGCCAGCGTAACATGGCGCAAACAGCCCCCGTGCGGCACGCGCGATCCAAAAATCCGCGCCCACTCCTACGGTGGCGCTGGCGCTCGTCTGTATCATGCCGTCGATCATGGCCCGCTGGATAAGTCGGCGGTTGCAGTGCGCACAACGCAGCCCGGGTGAGACGCGCAGGTTCCGACGCCCACTCGACGCCCCCGAGGATAATTGGCCCGGGGTAGTGCGGGTGGATCGTTGGTCGGTGAATGTCGTCTACACGCTCCTTGAAGGTTCGCGGCCGTTCCAAAAGGAAGAACCCGGATGGGAGGTCCGTGCCATGGATGATGCGCAGAGCAAATCACTGGGCGTGCGCTCGATAGCCACAGAGCGGCAAAACGGGGAAATTGCGGGCCGCGCGTACGCGCAATCGCACAAGGCAACGGCTTGTAATCGTTGTTCCGAGAGTCCTCGGCGGCGACTCCGCGCCTGGGCGGCGCATGGTTGAATCCCAGCTCGAAACTATGTTACGGTGAGGTCTTTGGGGCAGTCCCGAAGCGTCCGCTCAAGACGTTAATCCGTTCCCTACCTAATCAATGGATCGAATCGTACAAGCGCTCGGCGGGCTTCTGCTGACAGCAGTGCCGACGGTCATACTTTTGATCTTCGTGCATTTCTATCTCAAGCTGGTGTTTTTCCGGCCGCTGGAAGGAGTGCTGGGGAAGCGGCGGGAAGTGACCGAAGGGGCGCGCGAGGCCGGCCAGGAGGCGCTGGCGCGAGCCTCCGAGAAAGCCGCCATGTACGAGATTGCTTTGAAAGAGGCGCGCGCGGAGATGTATCGCGAGCAGGAAGAGACGCGGCGGGGCTGGATGGAGCAGCAGACGGCGCGCGTCGAAGAAGCGCGCAACCGCACCCACGCTCTGATCCAGGACGCCAGCCATAAGATCGAGTCCGATGCCGCCGAGGCCAGGCGCGAACTGGCATCCAGCAGCCAGATGCTGGCGCTCCAGATCGCCGAGGCGCTGGCGACGGGAAGAATGAAGTGAAGCGGCGCTGGTTGTCAATCGCGCTGTTCGTAACATTGGCGGCGGCTTGGATTTTCGCTACCCCGGCCATGGCCCAGGCGGTTGCGGAGACCCCTGCGGGGCAGGCCGGGCATACCGCGCAGCACTCCGATCCGTGGATCTGGTGGAAGCTGGCGAATCTCGCGATTCTGGTGGGCGTGCTGTGGTATCTGCTGGCGAAGCCGGCGCGCGACTTCTTCCGCGTGCGCACGGAAAAAATTCAAGAGGGGATTGCGGAGGCCGCCAAGGCCAGGACGGAAGGCGAAGAACGCGTGGCCGAAATGGAGCGGCGGATTGCCGGGCTGGGCGACGAGATCGAGAAGCTGCGGCTGAACATGCGCCAGGAAATGGCGGCCGAAGCGGAGCGCATCCGGCGGGAGACGGAGCGCCATTTGCGCAAGATCCAGGAAGACGCGGAGCAGGAGATCGATTTGATAGGGAAGGCGGCGCGGCGTGAGCTTAAGACCTACTCCGCGGAGCTGGCGCTCCAAGCGGCCGAACAGCAATTGAAAAGCCGCATGACGAACGACGTCGAGAATACGCTGGTGAGCTCGTTCGTGGACGACCTGCGCGCGCGCGCCGCGGACCGGAGCGGGCGCAACTAGATGATCTCCGCCGCGGCAGCACGCTACGCCCGCGCCTTCGCCGACGTAATTCTGTCGCCGGGAGGCGGACTTGAGCCGGACAGCGCCCTGCAGCAACTGCGCGCTCTCGAAGGCGTTGTGGAAGAGTCCAGCGACTTGCGGCACGCGCTGAACAGCCCGGCGGTGCAGAACTCGCAGAAGCGCGCGATCGTTGCACGGTTCGCCGACGAGTTGGGAACGGCGCGAATGACGCGCAATTTTCTTTTCGTGCTGATCGATCATGGCCGCGTGGCGCTGCTTCCGCAAATTATCGAGAGCTTCGAGGCGGAGATCGACCGGCGGCTCGGCTTCGCGCGCGCGGAAGTGACCTCTGCGCGGACGCTCGCGCCGCCGCAGCAAGCGGCCATTGAGGCGGGTCTGGCGCAAGCGACCGGCAAGCAGGTGCGGGCGCGCTACGAAGTGGACCCGTCGCTGATCGGCGGCGTGGTCGCGCGCATCGGCTCCACCGTGTACGACGGTTCCATACGGGGCCAATTGGGCAAAATGCGGCGTGAAATCGCCCAGCATACGGCTGCAGGATTTTAAAATATGGCTCAAATCAGAGCGGATGAGATCACTCGCGTACTGCGCGGCGAGATTGAAAATTACGAGAAGGCGGTCAACGTCTCCGAGACCGGCTCGGTGATCTCGGTGGGGGACGGCATCGCTCGTATTTACGGATTGGAAAAGGTCATGGCGGGAGAGCTGATCGAGTTCCCGCATAACGTGGCCGGGATTGCGTTGAACCTGGAGGAGGACCAGGTCGGCGCGGTCCTGTTGGGCGATTACGAAGGGATTCGCGAGGGCGACGAAGTGCGGCGCACGGGGCGGATCATGTCGGTTCCGGTCGGCGAGGGGCTGATCGGGCGCGTCGTGAATGCGCTCGGCGAGCCTATCGACGGCAAGGGTCCGATCCATAGCGAGGGCCTAAGCCCGATCGAGGTCATCGCGCCGGGAGTTGTCGATCGGCAACCGGTCAAACAGCCGCTGCAAACGGGACTCAAAGCCATCGACGCGATGATTCCGATCGGCCGCGGGCAGCGCGAGCTGATCATCGGCGATCGCCAGACCGGGAAGACCGCCGTCGCGCTCGACGGCGTCATCAACCAAAAGGGCGGCGACGTGATCTGCATTTACGTCGCGATCGGGCAGAAGCGGTCGACCGTGGCGCAGGTGGTGAGGACGCTGGAAGAGCACGGGGCCATGGAGTTCAGCATCGTGGTGGCGGCCACGGCTTCCGATCCGGCTCCGATGCAGTACATCGCGCCGTATTCCGGCTGCTCCATGGGCGAATATTTTCGCGACAAGGGCGGACACGCGTTGTGCATTTACGACGATCTGTCGAAGCACGCGGCCGCCTATCGCGAAATCTCTCTTTTGCTGCGCCGTCCGCCGGGGCGCGAGGCCTATCCCGGCGACGTTTTTTACCTGCATAGCCGCCTGCTGGAGCGCGCTTCGAAGCTGAGCGACGCCAAAGGCGGCGGATCGCTGACGGCTCTGCCGGTGATCGAAACGCAGGCGGGCGACGTTTCGGCGTACATCCCGACCAACGTGATCTCGATCACCGACGGGCAGATTTATCTCGAAGCGGATCTGTTCAACTCCAACGTGCGTCCGGCGATCAACGTCGGCATTTCGGTGAGCCGCGTGGGCGGCAACGCGCAGATCAAAGCCATGCGTCAGGTGGCCGGTTCGCTGCGTCTCGACATGGCGCAATACCGCTCGCTCGCCGCGTTCGCGCAGTTCGGCTCGGAGTTGGACAAGGCCTCCCAGGCGCAGCTCACGCGCGGCGAAAGACTCGTGGAAGTCTTGAAGCAGGGGCAATACCAACCGCTGCCGGTGGAAAAGCAGGTGCTGATTATTTTCGCCGGAACAAACGGGGTGCTGGACGATCTGCCGGTGGAGCAATGCCGTCCTTTCGAGCGGGGACTGTACGATTTCGTCGAAAACGCGCATCCCGGTCTGCTCAACACGATTCGCGAGAAGAAAGGCGATCGACGATGCGCTGAAGGCCGAAATGCAGAAGGTCATCGCCGAATTCAAACAGAAGTTCACCGGCGAGCACGGCGAAAAGGCCGCGGCTGCGGCGTCCGGACCGGCCGCGTAGCGATGCCGAGCTTAATCGACATACGCCGGCGCATCCGGTCGGTCAAGAACACGCAGCAGATCACGAAGGCCATGAAAATGGTGTCGGCGGCGAAGCTGCGGCGCGCGCAGGATCGCGTCATCGCGGCCCGCCCGTACGCGCAAATCATGCAGCGCATGCTGGCCAACGTGGCGCTGGCGGCGGCGGAAGACCCGGACGTGGCGAACAACGGGCTGCTCGCCCGGCGCGAGGAGAAGCGCATTCTGTTGCTCGTCATCACGGGCGATCGCGGCCTCGCGGGAGCGTTCAATTCCAGCGTCATCAAGGCCGGGCAGCGCTTCATCGCGGAGCATGGCGGCGCCGAGATCGAGCTGGAGCTGATGGGCCGCAAGGGGCGGGAGTTTTTCCGCAAGCGGCACGCGCGCATCGCGGGCGAGTATTCGACGCTGTTTCAGAAGGTGGTGCGCTACGAGGACGCGCTCGATATCGCGCGCAAGGTCACGGAGAAGTTTTGGAAGGGCGAGGTCGACGCCGTCTACATGGTGTTGAACCGTTTCAAATCGGTGATGGCGCCGGAGCTGGCGACCATTCGCATCCTTCCCATCGACATGCCGGAATCGCAGGAGCGCATCGATTACATTTACGAGCAGCCTCCGGCGGAGCTGCTGGGAGCGCTGCTGCCGCGCTACATCGAAGTGCAAATCTACCGCGCCATGCTGGAATCGGCCGCGGCCGAGCATGCCGCGCGCATGACCGCCATGGACGCGGCCAGCTCGAACGCCTCCGACGTGATCGACCGGCTCACGTTGAACATGAACCGCGTGCGCCAGGCGACGATCACGAGAGAGATCATCGAAATTGTGAGCGGCGCGGCCGCTCTGGAGTAAAAATTTATGGCTACAGCTACCCCAACCGCCAACGCGGACGGGCGCGTGATTCAGATCGCCGGACCGGCGGTCGATATTCAGTTTCCCGGAGCACCAGATTCCCGTCATCTACACCGCGATCCGCATCGTCAGCGAAGGCTTCGAGGTGCCCACGCCGGTGGACGTGGTGGTCGAAGTGGCGCAGCACATCGGCGAGGGCCGCGTCCGCACCATCGCGCTGCAACCGACCGAAGGCATGGTGCGGGGCATGAAGGCGATCAATCTGGGCGGACCGGTTTCGGTCCCGGTGGGCAAAGAAACGCTGGGCCGCGTGCTGAACGTCATCGGCGAGCCGGTGGACAACATGGGGCCGGTGAATACGGCCGAGCGCTGGTCGATCCATCGCGCCGCGCCGGACTTCGAGGAACAGGCCACCGAGATGCAGATGTTCGAGACCGGCATCAAGGTTGTCGATCTGCTGGAGCCGTATCTGCGCGGCGGCAAGATCGGACTGTTCGGCGGCGCGGGCGTGGGCAAGACCGTCATCATCATGGAGCTGATCAACAATATCGCGCTGAAGCACGGCGGCGTATCGGTGTTCGCGGGGGTGGGCGAGCGGACGCGCGAAGGCAACGACCTGTGGCTCGAGATGCAGGAATCGGGCGTGCTCGATCCGCACGATTTCAATAAATCGCGCGTGGCGCTGGTGTACGGGCAGATGACCGAGCCGCCGGGAGCGCGTCTGCGCGTGGGCCTCACGGGGCTGACCGTCGCCGAGTATTTCCGCGATCACGAAGGCCAGGACGTGCTGCTGTTCATCGACAATATTTTCCGTTTCACGCAGGCCGGCTCGGAGGTTTCGGCGCTCCTTGGCCGCATGCCGTCCGCCGTCGGCTACCAGCCCAATCTCGCCACTGAAATGGGCGAGCTGCAGGAGCGCATCACGTCGACAAAAAAAGGTTCGATTACGTCGGTGCAGGCCATTTACGTGCCCGCCGACGACTACACCGATCCGGCGCCGGCGACGACGTTCGCGCACCTCGATGCGACCACCAACCTGTCGCGCGAAATCTCAGCCATGGGGATTTATCCGGCGGTCGATCCGCTGGCGTCGACGTCGCGCATTCTCGACCCGCACATCGTCGGGGACGAGCACTACGGCGTGGCGCAGTCCGTGAAGCAGGTTTTGCAGCGTTACAAGGACCTGCAGGACATCATCGCCATTCTCGGCATCGACGAGCTTTCGGACGAGGACAAGCTCACGGTTTCGCGCGCGCGCAAGATCCAGCGCTTCCTGTCGCAGCCCTTCCACGTGGCCGAGCAGTTCACCGGAATTAAGGGCAAGTACGTGAAGCTCGCCGATACCATACGAAGCTTTAAGGAAGTGGTCGAGGGCAAACACGACGATATCCCGGAGCAGGCGTTTTACATGCAGGGCGACATCGACGATGTGCTGCGGCGCGCCGAAGAGATGAAGAAGCAGGGCTGAGCGATGGCCGACAGCTTCGAGATCGAGATCGCCACGCCGGACCGTTTGCTGGTGCGCGAGCAGGCGCTACGGGCGCAGATTCCCTGCAAGGACGGCTTCATCGGAGTGCTGCCCGATCACGCGGCGCTGCTGTCGGAGCTGGGCATCGGCGCGTTGACGTATACGACGGTGGGCGATCATCGCTTCAGCCTGGCGATCAAGCACGGGTTCGTCGAGGTGCTCGACAATCACGTGCGGATTCTGGCCGACGATGCGGAGCGCGGCAGCGAGATCGACGTCACGCAGGCCGAGAAGGATCTGAAGCACGCTCAGGACGCGATCGTTAACCCGGCCGTCGGAATGGACATCGCCGCCGCGCTGATTGCGTGGAAGCACGCGCAGGCGCGCATCGATGCGGCGCGGAAGCAGCTGAACAAAGAAGAATAACCTATGGCGGTGAAAATTCGGCGCCCGGGCAACATCGGCTTCCGGGTGAGGGGTTGATGGTACCTACTCCCAAAATCGCCTCTTACTTATCTGAATTGATGTAATGTCGTAATAGAAGACGAGCATGGCCTTGTGCGCCGCTCGACAAGCCGGGCACGTCCAGGCGAACACGCCTGTCTTGCACTCTTCACAGAAAACGCCGGGGAGGCCATTGCCGTTCCGAGTTGGCTGGATTCGCCGCCACAATCAATGCATCGAGTAAGCGGAAATTGTGCTCCACATTCTGAGCACATGAACTTGCCATTTGAGGAGTTGAAGCCCTTGTTTATGGGATGCCAGTACCTCCGTTCAGTGGGCACAACTCGCCATTCAGCCATATCGCTCTAAGCGTATACTACGTCCTATTAGGATTTGAACTCTTTCTCCTCGGCGGCCTTTGCCGGCAAGGCTGCAATCGCTCCACGCTTGTCGGATTTCGAGTTCTGACATAGCTGCTTGCTGGCACGGCAAACAGCAGCTTACTTTGCGCGCTCGGCGCTGTCATCGGGCAAGGGGGTACGCCCCTGAAGATACAGTAGAGAAATGATCGCGCTCGACGGGTCGTCGTTGACCATTGATGAAGTGGTGCGCGCGGCACGCAACGGCGAGACGGCGCAAATCGCTGGCGCGGCGTGTGAAGCGATGGAGCGGTCGCGGGCGGTGGTGGAACGGCTCGCGCGGGGCGACGCGCCCGTTTACGCCGTCAACACCGGCGTCGGTCTGCTGTCCGAGGTGCGCATCGGCGCGGGCGATTTGGAACAGCTGCAGCGAAATGTGGTCCGATCGCACGCCGTCGGCGTGGGCGATCCATTGAGCCGCGAGGAAGTACGCGCGATGATGCTGATCCGCGCCAATGTCCTGGCGAAGGGATACTCGGGGATCCGGCCGGTTGTGGCCCAGCGCTTGTGCGATCTGCTGAATCGCGGCGTGTCGCCCGTTGTCCCCTCGCAAGGGAGCGTGGGGGCGAGCGGCGATCTGGCGCCGCTGGCGCATATCGCGCTCACGCTGATCGGAGAAGGCGAAGCGGAATACCAAGGCGAGCGCATCCCCGGGGGCGAGGCTTTGCGCCGCGCGACGATCGAGCCGCTCACGCTCGCCGCCAAGGAAGGCATCTCGCTGGTCAACGGCACGCAACAGATGCTCGCGACCGGCTGCCTGGAACTGCGCGCGTCCGAGATTCTCGCCGACGCCGCCGACCTGGTCTGCGCCATGACCACCGATGCGCTGCGGGGCACGCCGCGCGCCTTCGACCCGCGCATCCAAGAGATCCGTCCGCACCCCGGCCAGATGCGCAGCGCGGCGAACCTGCTGCGATTCATGGAACGCAGCGAGATCCGTGAATCGCACATCATGTGCCGCCGGGTGCAGGATGCCTATTCGCTGCGCTGCGCGCCGCAGGTGCATGGCGCCGTGCGCGACACGCTCGCGGAGGCGCGGCGCACGTTCGAAATTGAGCTCAATTCCGTGACCGACAACCCATTAGTCATCGGGGACGAGATCGTTTCCGGGGGCAATTTCCATGGCGAGCCTCTGGCGTTCAAGCTGGACGCCATGGCGATCGCCATGACTGCCCTGGCGGGTATTTCGGAACGGCGCATCGACCGGCTGGTGAATCCCGCGCTGAACGAGAATCTGCCTCCATTCCTGGCCAATGACGCGGGCCTGGAATCGGGCTTCATGATGGTGCAGGTGACTGCGGCGGCGCTGGCAGGGGAAAACCGCGTGCTGGCGCATCCGGCCTCGACGGGCTCCATCACAACCAGCGGCAACAAGGAAGACTTCGTCAGTATGGGCGCGGCCGCGGCGCTCAAGCTGCAGCGGATCGTGCGCAATACCCGGCGCGTTCTCGCCATCGAGCTTCTGACGGCGGTGCGCGCGCTCGATTTGTTGCGGCCGCTGAGATCGAGTCCAATTATTGAAAACATACGCGAGCGTTTCGCCGCCGTCGTGCCGCCGTGGACGCAGGATCGGGCGCTCGGCCCCGATATCGAGCGTGCGGCCGAATGGCTTGAGATACTTAATATATAGATGCGCTTCCTCGTGTTTTTAGCCATGCTCGCCGCGCCGGCTGGCCAAGCCGCGGCGCCGCAGAACGCCGTCGTTGTGCAGCCGGTCGCCAATATGTATTCGCGGGCGAGCCTGGACGCCGACGTTGTGTCCCAGGCCATTTTTTCTACCAATGCCGCCATCCTGGAACAGGACGGCGCGTGGCTGAAGATCCGCACTCCGGACGATTATACGGGATGGATTCAAGCCGCCGCCGTGGTGCGTTCGCCGGCGTACGCGCAAGCGGGCCGCGTGGGCCACGTCGAGGCGCTGTTTGCGAATCTCTACCGCGAGAAAAACATAACTCGGCATCGGCCCGTGATCACGATTCCGTTCGAGTCCAAACTGGAGATCGTCAACGATCCGGCCGATTCGGGCGGGCGGTGGTTGGAGGCGCGGTTGCCGGACGATCGCTCGGCATGGGTGCAAGCGGGCGACGTTACTTTGGCTCCGCAAAACAGCATGACGATTCCGCAGCTGATCGCGTGGAGCAAGCGCTTCATCGGCCTGCCTTATCTATGGGGCGGCACTTCGACGTCTGGATACGACTGCTCCGGATTTACGCAAATGCTGTGCCGCCGGCGCGGATATACGCTGCCGCGCGATGCCGATCTGCAGGCGAATTGGGATGGCGTCAAGCCGGTCGATAAAGCGGATCTGCAGCCGGGCGACCTGCTTTATTTCGGGCCTTCGCCGGAGAAGATCACGCACACCGGGATGTACATCGGCAACGGACAATTCATCAACGCGACCGCGTGGCAGCATCCCATAGTTCAGATCTGCGATCTCGGCGACAGCCATTGGACCCGGCTGCTGGTGGCGGCGAGGAGAATTAAGTGAACCGCCGGGACCTCTTGAAAACCAGCGCGCTTGCGGCGATGGCGGCGGAATTGCCCCGAGCAGCGGAGTCCGGCGGCGGCCCCGCGCGGCTCGAAACCGCCATTATGCGCGTCAACTTGAAGCATACGTGGACCACCACGATGTCTTCGAGCCAGTATCGCGACACGCTTTACGTCCGCTACACGCGCGATGGCATCACCGGGCACGGCGAAGGCGCGCCGATCGTCCGCTATAAGGAGAGCGCCGAGTCCGCCCGGAAAGCGGTGGAATCGATTCGCGATCTGCTGGTCGGCGCGAATCCCTGGCAGTTCGAAAAGATCATGCGCGAGGTCTTCGAGCGAGTAAAGGGCGAGTATGCCGGCAAGGCCGCGATCGATATCGCTCTGATGGACTGGGTGGGGCAGAAGCTCGGAGTGCCGCTGTACCGTTATTTCGGTCTCGATCCCAAGGACACGCCGCTCACCACGTTTTCAATCGGCATCGATACGCCGGAAATCACGAAAGAGAAAGTTCGCGAAGCGGCGGCGTACCCAATTCTGAAGGTCAAAGTGGGGTTGGACACCGACGAGGCTACCATCAACGCCATTCGCGCCGTTACGGACAAGCCCCTCCGCGTGGATGCCAACGAGGGTTGGAAGACGCGCGAGGAAGCTGCGCGGAAGATCGACTGGCTGGCTACGAAAGGCGTCGAGTTCGTGGAGCAACCCATGGCGGCGAACCGCCTGGACGACATGCGCTGGGTGAAACAGCGCGTGAGTTTGCCGCTGATCGCGGATGAATCGGCGGAGCGCGCAAGCGATATTCCGAAGCTCGTAGGCATCTTCGACGGAATCAACGTGAAGCTCGACAAAGCGGGCGGGATACTGGAGGCTTACAAGCAAATCCAGATCGCCAAAGCTCTGGGATTCAAGACCATGCTCGGTTGCATGGTTTCCACGTCAGTCTCCGTCACGGCCGCGGCGCATCTTTCGCCGCTGGTGAACTATGCCGACCTCGACGGCAACCTGCTGATCTCGAACGATCCGTTCTCGGGAGTAAAGGTCGAAAACGGCAAGTTGATTCTCCCCCACCGGCCCGGCCTGGGATTAACGCCGGCTTAACGGCGTCCCGGCGCCGCATGCGGGGGATTTCGCCCCCTCCGTTGGCGATCCAGGCGACGCAAGCAACTGTCGATGTCGACGGGCTCCGCGCAAAGCGTCGATACCAGGTCGGTTGAAGTGAACACCACGGTCACTCAGGACCGGGTCACGAATCGTTCTATGGGAAGAACGGTGTTGAGCGCTGGACCTCAGGGAAAGAATTGAACGTCGAAGGAAGGCGGCCGTTGGCGCTCAGCGCCTCGACCCAGCCCGCGCTTCGTTGACTGCTTCATAGCCCGGCGGCCAGAACTATAAACGGCGCCTTCCCCGTCTCGAAACGACAAGCCCCGCGATTCCGATAGCGGTCAGCGCGAGCGAAGCCGGCTCGGGAGTTGGCGCCGCCCCTAAAATCGGAATGAGAGCTGGGTCAAAGTCGCTCACGAAGCTGGTGCTACCGTTCACCCAGTTGAGAGTGACCACTTGACTGTTCACCGTATCGAATGCGTAAACTGTGCCGTTCACATCAACCGCCGGGGCAAGTCCTAGCGATGGGCGCAATAAGCGTCGCATGGCCTGTCGAGGGATTGATCTGGTATACATCGTCGGGAATCTCGGCCGCTTCCGCCCCGGTTACGAGGTTAAGCGCCGTCGGGTCGAAATCCGCATACAAGTTCCCCCGGCCCCAAATAGACTTTCGTCGTAAACATTGACAGTTCCATCGAGGTTAGTACTCATAGGGCGAAACGGGAGAGCCGGAATGCCGGTGGGTCCAATCAGCGTTGCTTTGCCGGTCGCCGGGTTAACGGTATAGATATTGTTGCCAAAATCGGTTGCATAGATCGTTCCTCCAAGTTAGCCGATAACGTTCGCGGAGGTTGGGCGGCGGGCGGGACGCCGTTGTCCGGGATCGAACATCTTTGTATACTGGGAGGTCTCCGTGCGGGGTTGGTTTGTTGGGGAAAGGGGACCGCACGGAGACCGCTGCTTTGTCTATTAAGACGTACGCACCTCGGATATCGTTAGTTTCATCTCAATAGAAAATTATGATCCGGGCTCCGGGCCAAGCAGATAAGCCGCCGCATGCGTGGCGATCTACTTTCCATTACTCCCGGCCGGCATCGCAACTGCCGGTATGTTCCGCTCGCGAACCAATCTGTTGAATGAGGCCAACTCGGTCGTCGAGAGCTCCCGGTATTTTTGCAATTGACCGTTCACCTTGGTCGCGAGATCTTCGTACACGGTGTTCGATTGCGATGTCGGCGCGTTGTCGGAGCTTTCCACGACCCCCTCCAACGCCGATAGTTTGTTGTTCAGCTTGATGGGGAAATTCAGCGGGTCCTCGCTGCTGCGGTTCTTCGTCTGATAGAGTTCCTCCTCCACGGCGGTCAGCTTCGCCGAGAGCGTCTTCGCCGCATCCTGCACTTGCGGATCTTTGACGCGCGCCGCGTATTCCTCGATCTGCTTGCGGATCTCGCGAATGTCGATCACGGCCTGATTCACCGCGCTCACCTTGTCGCGGATCTGCAGCGCCAGCTCGAGCTGCCGCGCGTAATCCTGGGGAGTCGTGCTCAACCGCGGATCTTTGCGTACCTCGAACGTCTGCGTTTGCGTCCGGCCATCCGCCGTTAACCGGACCTGATACGATCCCGGCGCGATCATGGGTCCACGCACGCTCGCCGCCCACATAATCAGCCCGGGGAACGTCGTCGCGTCGGCATAGCGCAGATCCCAGACAAAGCGGTTCAGCCCCGCTTCCGCTGGCGCGCGCTGCGATCCCGCGCGCATGGGCGGGAACTCTTCTTCTTCGGGAGCGGAATCGGGCTGCCGCGGTTTCGGCGCCTCCGCTTTACTCGAAAACTTCTTGACGAGCTTGCCGCCGGCCTCCAGGAACTCCAGCGTTACATCCCCCTTCGGCTTCGACGCAAACGAATAATACACAACGGCGCCGCTCGCCGGATTCTGACCCATGCCGGATTCCGGCAAACGGAATCCGCCGCCCGCCATGCGATACGTATCCTTCGGCTTGAAAAGGCGCGCCGGCTCTTTTAACGCCGCCTCGTTGAGCTGATACACAAGTGGTAGGTCGTCGAGAATCCAAAATGCACGGCCTTGCGTCGCCACCACCAGTTCCTTCTCGCGCATTATGGAACGCGAGATCGGTGATGGGCACGACCGGCAGGTTCAACTGCAACGACTGCCACGACTGCCCGCCGTTTAACGAAATGTACATGCCCGTTTCCGTGCCCGCTACGAGAAGATCGCGGCGATTCGGATCCTCGCGGATCACGCGCGTGAACGCGGGCGCGGAAATGCCGTTGTCGATCTTCGTCCAGGTCTTCCCGTAGTCCGTCGTCTTGTAAAGAAACGGCCGGAAATCGTCGGATTTGTACATCGTAGCCGCAAAGTACGCCGTACCCGCGTCAAACGGTGACGCCTCGATCGAGTTTATTTGAATCCACTCCGGAATGCCCCGCGGAGTCACATTGGACCAATGCGCTCCGGCATCCTCGGTCACGTGAACCAGCCCGTCGTCGGAGCCCGTCCAGATTACGCCGGCCTTCATGGGAGATTCGGAAATGGTGAAAATCGTGTCGTAATATTCGACGCCGGAATTGTCTTTCGTGATCGGTCCGCCGGCCGGCCCCTGCTTCGATTTATCGTTGCGCGTGAGGTCACCACTGATCGCTTGCCAACTCTGGCCTTCGTTCGTGGTCTTGAATAAGATATTGCCGCCAGCGTACAACGCGCTCGGATTGTGCGGCGAAAACATCATCGGAAAATCCCACTGGAAGCGGTACTTCATTCCCTCTGCGCCATAGCCCATGGGATTTTCGGGCCACACCGTGACATTGCGCAGTTGGCCGGTGCGATGGTCGTAGCGCGTCAGCAGTCCGTCGTACGATCCCGCATAGACTATCTGCGAATTGCGCGGGTCCGGCGCCAGCCAGCCGCTCTCGCCGCCTCCGGCCTCGTACCAGTCCTGCTCGCCGATTCCGCCGCCCGCTCCCCGCGTCGCAATCCTCACGGTGCTGTTGTCCTGCTGCGCGCCATAGGCGTGATACGGAAAATCCTGGTCCAACGCCACGCGATAGAACTGCGCCGTGGGCTGGCGATCCTGCCTCGTCCAGGTCTTGCCGCCGTTGTTCGAAACGTTGACTCCGCCATCGTTACTCTCGATCATGCGATCGGGATCGTTCGGAGCGATCCACAGATAGTGATTGTCGCCGTGAGGCGTGCGGATCGCGGTGAACGATTTCCCGCCGTCGCCGGAGCGGAAAAACCCGACGTTCAGCGCGTAGATCGTGTCCAGCTTTTGAGGGTCGGCGAAAATGCGCGAGTAATACCAGGCGCGCTGCCGGATCGAGCGGCTCTCGTTTATCTTGCTCCAATTCTTGCCGCCGTTCTCGGAGCGGAACAGCCCGCCATCTTCGGCTTCGATAATCGCCCACACGCGATCCGGATTCACCGGCGAGACCGTCACGCCGATGCGGCCCTCGATTCCTTTCGGCATGCCCGGCGCCCGCGTCAGATCCGTCCACGTATCGCCGCCGTCCGTCGATTTGAAAAGCCCGCTGCCCGCGCCGCCGCTGTCGAATCCCCAGGGCGTCCGCCGCACCTCCCAGAACGCCGCGTAGAGAACGCGCGGATTGTTCGGATCCATTGCGAGATCGACCGCGCCCGCCTTCGGGCCGCGCGTGTAAATCTGTTTCCAGGTGGCGCCGCCATCGATGCTGCGGTACAGCCCGCGCTCTTCGTTCGGACCGAATAAATGGCCCAGCGCCGCCACGTATACGACGTCCGGATTCTTCGGATGAACGCGCACCATGCCGATGTGATACGTGTTCTCGAGACCCATGCGCTTCCAGGTCTTGCCCGCATCCAGGCTCTTGTACACGCCGTCGCCGTACGAGGCATTGCCGCGCACGTCCGGCTCCCCCATGCCGGCGTAGATCACGTTGGGATCGGACTCCGCCACCGCGATCGATCCCACCGAGCCGGTCTTTAACTGCCCGTCCGCGATCGGTTGCCAATCCGCGCCGCCGTCCGTCGTCTTCCAGATGCCTCCGCCCGTCGCGCCGAAATAGTAGACGTTCGGCTGCGATGCCACGCCCGCTACCGTATCCACGCGCCCTCCGCGAAACGGGCCGATGAGGCGGTACTTCAGGTCCTTGAGCGAGTTGAAATCGACTTGGGCAGACAGACATCCGCAGACGGCGAACGCGAGCAGCAGTTTTTTCATGACGAGCCTGTTTCATTAGCATAGCCAAACGGAACGCAAACCCCCCGGCGCCTTGCCAGCGCAATCGATATGAAAATCAGCGCGATCGTACACACGATGTGTGCCAGCCAGATCGAAAGAAGCGGAGTGCCCGTGAAGAGTTGCGGCTTGTATGCCCCCATTCGTGAGAGCGTTTCGGCAAAACCCAGCCGCTGTGCGTCGGCGGCATGGAGCGCGGCAAGGCTGCCGTCGGCCTTGTGCGCGATCATTCCCGTGTAGTACGGAATCGAGACAGCGTTCACGGTGTACAGATCGAATACGGCGAACATCGCGACGCCGAGCGGCGCGATCCAGCGCGCCAACCCGCCGGGCAGAATCGATTGCAGCCCGCCAACGGCGAGGGCAACTTCAGCGCCCACCACTGCGTATAGGTACCAGCCCATGGATGTTGCGGCGTGTTTACTCATGTACAGGAGCAGAACGTTGTAGAGCTCGCCGATCCAAAAACAACCATATATCGCAGCCGGCGCCAGCATGACGGGATCCCGAAGCCGGCGAACAACGCCGCATAGCGCGATGGGAATCGCCACGTAGAACACGTGATACATCCAAGCCCTCGCCGTCAGCGCGCTCCAGCCTCCGAACCACAGATGCGACAGTATAATGGAATCCACGCCTCGCAGCCAAGGCACGCCGGCAGCTCCTCGCAGCATTGCGCCGCCGCCCACGCCGCGAAGCATGACCGCTTCCGTCAAACCCGATAGCGTACCCGTTGTAACGAGATTGCGCACGTACCACCATCCACTTATGGAGAGGGCAATCGCGGCAACCGCGGCTGCGGATAGAGCGATGCTTCGCCGCGGCGCCTTTCTTCGCCACAGCTCGTACAGAAGAAGCGCCAAGACGGGCGGAATCGCCGCTAGAAAGTACGCCTTCGCAAGAAGTCCCAGGCCAAGTACCGCGCCCAGTAATACCGCTCCTTGGGCGTTAATTCCGCGACGCACGCACGTCAGAATGACAACTGTCAGCAGCGTAAACAGGATAACCGCGATGCATTCATTACCGACGCGCGCCACATCGATTGCAAATTCCGGCATCGCCGCCGGGACCGCGCTGCAGGCCGCCGCCATCGCCGCATTCTCAAAAACCAAACAGCCCAGCCGGAATATCAGCGGAATCGCGCAGGAGGCAAGCAGCGAACTAAGAATCCGAATTGCGAATACCTGCGTGCTCAGCGAGGTATCGCGGAGCGCGCGCAACGGAGGCGTCATCAACCAGTAATAGAGCGGCGGTTGAAGCGCTTCGTACGCATTCAACGGACCGCCCGAGCGCTCGGCCGCCCAAGAGGCGGGTATGGAGCGAAACTCGATCTCGCGCCGGTTCCTCTCGCTAGACGGCAAACGCCAATAAACGTCCTCGGTTACCGAAGGCGGCGGCAGATTCCGCAGCGCCCACGGCAGTGGAACTATTTTAAGCGATGCGTCGACATCGCGCGGAATGAAGCTCTCCCGTCTCACCAGAACTTCTCCCTGAAACGCCATCGCCCGGATTACAGCGAAGTGCGCCCACTCGTCATACCCCTCCCAGAGCGGGAGCATCGCGGAATAGAAAAGCAGCCGCGCGGCGAAGCAGATCCATATCGCCACGACGTAGCGCCCTACTCGCATGAACGGATATTCTCGCATCGCGCGTTGCGGCCGCAAGCGCAATGTTATCCTGAAATCTCCCGGGAGGCCATTGTATCTTGAAGTGTCTCCGCTACATCACGCCGCACGGCATTCGCGTCAGCCGCACCGCTTCCAAGGTCCCTTACAAGCGCGGCCTCAACCATCTGCTGCGCCAGTTGGATTCTCGCCGCGGCATCTATCTGTCGTCCGGCTACGAATACCCGGAACGCTATTCACGCTGGGATATTGCATCGATCTGCCCGCCCATCGAGATGGTTTCGCGCGGTCGCGAAATCGCCATCCTGCCGTTGAACGAACGCGGCTCGGCTCTCTGCAGGATCTTCCGACCATTGCTCGAGAATCACCCCCACTGGGAATCTTTCCAAGCGGACGCCGCCGGTCTCCGCGGCCGGCTCCAGCCGCTGCCGCAGCTCTTCCCTGAAGAGGAGCGCAGCAAGCAGCCTTCGCCGTTCTCGATTTTACGCACGCTCCTCGAAGCGCTCCGCGACGAGCAGGATTCGCGCCTCGCCTTCGCCGGCGCCTTCGGCTACGATCTGCTGCTGCAATTCGATCCCATCGATCTGAAATTGCCCCGCGAAGACGTCAAGAATCTGCGCCTCTTCCTGTGCGATGACATTTATTACATGGACCGCAAGAAGGAGCAGATCGAGCGCTTCGAGTACGATTTCGAAGCGAACGGAATTTCGACCCAAGGTCTGGAGCGGACCGGCGCCGATATTCCAATCCCTCCGCAACGCCCGGACGACGACATCGCGGCCGACCACACGCCCGAAGAATACATGGCCGGCGTCGAGACCGTGCGGGAAGGCATGCGCCAAGGCGATTACTACGAAGTCGTTTTGCGCCAGACCTTCTCGGCCAACTACAGCGGCAGCGCGTCCCAGCTCTTCAAGCGCATCCAGCAGGCCAGTCCCAGCCCGTACGAGTTTTGTCTACAGCTCGGCGACGAGCAGCTCGTCGGAGCTTCGCCCGAGATGTTCGTGCGCGTCGAAGGAAACCGCGTCGAGACGTGCCCCATAGCCGGGACGGCGCGCCGCACGGGCGACCCCCTGCGCGATGCCGACAATATTCGCGAGCTGCTCAATTCGACCAAGGAAGAATCCGAGCTGACCATGTGCAGCGACGTGGACCGTAATGACAAATCGCGCGTCTGCGCCCCTGGGTCGGTGAAGGTCATCGGCCGCCGTCTGATCGAGTCCTATGCTGGCGTTTTTCACACGGTGGATCACGTCGAAGGCATCCTCCAGCCCGGCTTCGATTCGCTCGATGCATTTCTCTCCCATATGTGGGCCGTCACCATCATCGGCGCGCCCAAAAAGGCGGCCGCGCAGGCCATCGAGAATCTCGAAAAAGACGCACGCGGCTGGTATGGCGGCGCGGTCGGCATGATTTCCGTCAACGGCGATATCAACACCGGCATCTGCATTCGCACCGTGCACTTAAAAGACGGGATCGCGCGCTACGGGGCTGGCGCAACGCTGCTGTACGATTCCGTTCCCGCGCTCGAGGAAGAGGAGACGCGCATGAAGGCGTCCAGCTTCTTCCGCGCCTTGCGCGCCGCGCGGACGGCTCGGGCCGCTCCCGCCGATTCCGCCACGCCGGGCCGCGGCATGAAGCTCCTGCTCATCGACAATGACGACTGCTTCATCCACACGCTCGCCAACTATGCGCGCCAGACCGGCGCTGAAGTTGTCACGTACCGCGCCGGCATCCCCGCCGCCCTGATCGACGAGATCGCTCCCGACCTGATCCTCATCTCTCCCGGACCCGGCCGTCCCGCCGATTTCGGCGTCCCGGACGTGGTGCGACACGCCGCGAAAAGAGGCTTTCCCGTTTTCGGCGTCTGCCTCGGATTGCAAGGCATCGTCGAAGCTTTCGGAGGCGAGCTGGGAGTCCTAGATTACCCCATGCACGGCAAACCCTCGCTGATCCGCCACGAAAACAAGGGCGTGTTCGAAGGTCTTCCCGAACAATTCAAAGTCGGCCGCTATCATTCTTTATTCGCGCGCCGCGAAACATTCCCCTCCTGCCTCGAAGTCACCGCCGAGACCGAGGACGGCGTCATCATGGGCCTGCGTCATCGCGAATTGCCCATCGAAGCGGTGCAATTCCATCCCGAGTCGATCCTGAGTCTTGATGAAAACTGCGGTCTCCGTTTGATCCACAACGTGATGCGGCAAACTCTAGGAACTCGCGCTCTTCTCAAACATGCATAGGCTCCTCCTCCAGAAGCGCGGCCACCTGCTCCCGCACCTGCTGCGTTAAACGCGCCCGGTCGTGCAGCTTGAGACCGGCGGTCGGGATTGGATCGCCGATTCGCATTTCGACCGCGCCGCCCTGGGGCGTTCCCGATCCGAAGGGAAGCACGGCGCGCGTCCCCTTCATCGCCACGGGAACGATCGGCACGCCCGCCCGAATCGCAATGTAAGCGGCGCCGTCCTTAAAATCGCGCAGCTCCCCGGTGTGCGTACGACCGCCCTCGGGGAACACGATCAGCGAAGCTCCGCGCTTCTGAATCGCTTCGGCCGCCAGGCCCAGCGTCTTCACCGCCGCCCGCGGATTGTCCCGAAATACCGGAATGTGCCCCGCCCGCGCGAGGTGCCACCCCAGAAACGGAATGCTGAACAGTCCCTTCTTCGCCATAAACCGGAATTGCACTGGGATGTTTGCAAGCGCCACGGGCGTATCCATGTAACTGGCGTGGTTGGACGCGAACACGTAGCTGCCCCGCGCCGAAATCTTTTCGCCCCCATCCACGCGTACCCGCACTCCGCTGACGCCCAGCAGCACGCGCGACCAGGACCTTGCGACCGCGGCTTGCCGCCGCCCCGTGGGATCGAAGATCGACACGATCATGCTGATGGTTGCGAACACTACGGTCGCAATCACGATCAGCGGATCGGCGATCAGCCACGCGCGCAGGGTGGACATTGCTCTCATTTTACGAGCAACCCGCGCACCTCGCCGACTAGAAACAGCGAACCCGTGACGAATACCGCGTCCGTCGGGAACGCCTCTCTCCGGACCAGCTCCATGGCTTCGCGAGATGTCGGGACCCTCTCCACGCTATCGCCCGGAATCTCGTCGGGCCGCAGCGCGCGCGGGTTATCCGGGCGCCGTCGCGATCACGCGTTCGGCGAGCGGGAACAACATCTCCGCGATCTCGCCGCACCGGTTTATCGCGCATGACGCCAAACACGATCCAGATCCTGCGGCCGAAGTAAAATTTCTGAATATAGCTCACCAGGGCCCGTGTCCCGGCGATGTTGTGGGCGCCGTCGAGAATGATCTCCGGCTCCCGGCAGACCCGTTCGAGCCGCCCCGGCCAACGCGCTTGTGCGATGCCCTCCAGTCCGTAGCCGAGCTGCCGCAAAGCCACGGTTGCCGTCAGCGCGTTCTCGACCTGGTGCTCTCCCGCGAGTGGGCAACGCACTTCCACTCCACCGCTCTCGAACGTGCTGCCTTGGGCTGTAATTTGAAGATTTCGAACCGGCCAATCCGTCGTGAAAACGAGCGGTCCGCAAGAGGGCGGAAGAGGCACATCCTCCGTTTGGCGCGCGATCACCGCCGGAATCCCGGCCTTCAGAATTCCGTATTTCTCCGCCGCGATCTGCGCCAGCGTGGGCCCCAGAAAGCTCTCGTGATCGTAACTGATGGGCGTGATGACGCACAGCTCCGGGTCGACCACATTGGTGGCGTCCAGCCGGCCACCGAGTCCGACTTCGAGAACGACTTTCTCGACGTCTTCATCGCGGAACACCAGGAAGGCGATCGCCGTTACCGTCTCGAAATACGTCGGGTGGAGATCGAGTTCGCCGTTTTTGAGAAGCCGCAGCGCCATATCGTGAACGGTGGCGAACGCCGCGGCAAACTGTTGCGGACCGATCTCCTCGCCCGCGATCCGAATCCGCTCCGTCGGCTCTACCAGGTGCGGCGACGTGTACAAGCCCGTGCGTACGCCGGCGGCGCGCAGCCCGGCTTCGATCATGGCGCAGGTCGATCCCTTACCGTTGGTCCCCGCGACATGGATAAATTTGCAGGCCCGCTGCGGATTGCCGAGGGCGTTCAAAAGCCGCCGGATGCGGTCCAAGCCCAGCTTGGCCGTATGCACCTCGTTACCAAGCGAATAAAGGTATTGGACCGCTTCCGAATAGGTCATTTGAGACGGGCGGCAACGCCGCGAGCCGCGGGTCTCAATTCGCCGCGGGCGTTTTCAGTTGCTGGATCTGTTTCGAAATATCGCCGATGCGGCCGCGCAGCTTTTCAACCAAGCCGGCGGCGGCTACCACGTCGGGGTTGCTGTCTTTCTCGCGCTCCCGCAATGCGTCCAGATCACGCTGCGTCTTATCGAGCTGCGTTTGTAACTGCGCCTGCGTGGCGGCAAGCTCCAGGATCTTTTGCTCGCGCAAACGCCTCCCCTCCGCCTGTTCCGGTGTTTCCGCCGCTTGCTTCCGCATTTTATCTTCGGACGCGACCGCCTCGCTCGATACCCGCACCACATGAGCGGGCTTCGCTGGGGTAACCGGCGGTCCCGCCGCCTTCAGCGGGGCAGTTTTCGCCACCGGCGGACTCGCCATGGCCGGCGTTGCGGCGGCGCCCGGCGGCTGCCCACCACGTCCCACGAAAAAAAACACGGCCGCCAACGCCGCGAGCGCGAAAACAGCGCCGAGCCATTTCCCGATGCCTCCCTTCGCCGGCGCGGCCACCACCGCCGGCTTTGCCTCTACAACGAAGCTTTGCGCCAGCGCCCGGGCCAACTCGCTGCAGCTTGCATACCTAGCGGCTGGATCTTTCGCCAACCCTCGCTGCAGGACCGCGTCGCACGACGCCGGCAAGCTCGGATTGAGCTCGTGTATCGGCTTCGGCGTGCTTTCCATGATCTCGAAAATGAGCTGCTGTTCGGTCGGGGCCTCGAAAGGCTTCTGCCCCGCGAGCATTTGATAACTTAGCACCGCCAGCGCGAATTGATCCGCCCGCCCGTCGACCTTATGGCCTAGAATCTGTTCCGGCGCCATATAGGCCGGCGTGCCCAGCGTCGTGCCCGTCCGCGTCAAAGTCTGGGAAGCGACCCGCGCGATTCCAAAATCGGCGATCTTGACCTTGCCGTCCGGCCGCACCATAATATTGGCCGGCTTGATATCGCGGTGCACCACGCCTTGTTCGTGCGCGTGATCCAACCCGTCGGCCATTTGACGCACGATGTCGAGCACCGTCGTGGAGTTCATCGCAACGCCCGCCGACATCGTCTTGTTCAGCGGCGCGCCGTCGACGTACTCCATCGCCATGTACTGATAGCCGCGGTCCTCGCCAAGCTGATAGATGGTGACGATGTTGGGATGCGAGAGGCGTCCGGCCGCGTTGGCTTCCCGCGAGAACCGCGTGCGCGCTTCTTCGCCCAACTCCGGCGTGGCCAGGTGTTGCGGCCGTATCACTTTAATGGCGACAGGACGGGCGATGCTGGGGTCGAACCCCCGAAATACCACGCCCATGGCCCCGCGCCCCAACTCTTCGAGGATGTGGTACGGCCCAAGTTGTGAAAGCGCCGGCTGAGATGCCACGTTGAAAACCGGAACTTTGATTCTATCGTATGAAGCCGCCCCCGCGCCCGAGTTGAGTATGCGCCGACTTTTCGTCCTCGCACTGCGTCATTATGGAGAACGCTGAGATAGCTTAGCGGAAAGGGAGCCGAAATCTGATATTTCGGGAGATTGAGGATCGCGACCTGATCGCCAGGGCGCGGCGGGGCCACGTCGATTCTTATAACGTGCTCGTCTCGCGCTGGGAGAAGCGCGTCTTTAATTACCTGTTGAGGCTGGTTGGGGACCGCGAGGATGCGCTCGACCTCAGCCAGGATGTGTTCCTGAAGGCCTATCAAAACCTGAAAAAACTCGAGGATGTCTCGCGCTTCGCGCCGTGGCTGTACCGCATCGCTCATAACGAGGCCTACTCGCTGCTGCGCAAGAGCCGGCCCGAGAGCGACGTTGCGGTCGAGCAGTCGACGGCCGGGGAAACCGCCCGCATGTATCCGGTCGAGCTGACATTGACCGTGGAACGGGCGTTGTCGCGTCTGAGCGTCGACCAACGCGAGGCCGTGCAGCTCAAGGTTTATCAGGGATTCAAGTTCGACGAGATGGCGGAGATTCTGGGATGTCCGGTCTCAACCGTCAAGTCGCGCCTCTACACGGCCCTCGATCTTCTGAAGGAAACGTTGGCTCCAATACCTGCTCGCGGGAGTGTGTCATGAACTGTTCGTCAATAGATCTAAAAGCGATTGCGCTCGGCGAAGCCT
The DNA here is from genome assembly GCA_963795935.1 of Bryobacterales bacterium. Classification (GTDB taxonomy): domain Bacteria; phylum Acidobacteriota; class Terriglobia; order Bryobacterales; family Bryobacteraceae; genus JAICMB01. The sequence goes on from CAWCJO010000004.1 coordinate 782,943, forward strand.
CCGAAGAGGCTCATATCGCGTCGTGCGCAAACTGCCGCGAGGAGCTCGACCGCCTGCGCTTAACTCAGGGCGCCCTGCTGTCGCTCCCCGAAGAAGAAGTCCCGCGGCGCATCGCCTTCGTGTCCGACAAGGTGTTCGAGCCCCGCTGGTGGCAGCGCGTGTGGCAATCCGGTCCCGCCATGGGTTTCGCATCCGCGGCGGTGCTGGCGGCCGCCATATTCGCCCACGCCTATGCCCGGCCCGCAACCGCGGTTTCGACCGCGGCGCCCAACGCGGCTCAAATTGCAGCTCAGGTCAACGCTCGCATCGAGACGCGCATGGACGCGGAAGTGGCAAAACGCGTGAACGCGGCGGTAGCGCAAACTGCGGCGGAAAGCGAAGCTCGCGAGGCCAAGGCCACGCGGCTTTTAGAAGCCGCCGAAAAGCGTTTCGAGCTGCAGCGCGACTCCGACGTCGCCATGCTGCAGCAGACCGCGCATTACTGGGAAGAAAAAATGGGAAGACTAATGGTGGCAAGCAACAACAATTACGGCGGCGCACAATGAGATTCACGTTAATGGCCGCTATCGCGATCCTGACGCTCCAGGCCGCCTCCCGCGCCGGCGAGGATTCGTTCAAGGTCGACCGCAACGCCTTCACCCGCGTCGCTAACGGCATCGACAATCGCTTCCGCGATCTTTGGCCGGAGTATCCCGCCGAACTGGTCGGCGTCACGCATATCGTTTATATAAAAGGTTACGGCGCTGTACTGACGGGCGAAGTGAACCTCGCGCCCATGAGCGGCATCACGCCCTTCCACCAGGTCAACAGCAAGGAAGACATTGCGCGCGCGCACCAGAAGAAAGTCGAGCGGCTGCCGAAAATGCGCGAGGCCATGCAGGACCTGCTGGTAGCCGCCGCCTCCGGCCTCCCCGACGTTCCGGACAACGAAGAAGTGGCGCTCGGCATCTCGCTGTTTTACTGGCACGGCGAGGACCGCACCGGGCTGCCGGATCAGATCGTGATTCATGGCCAGAAGAAAGCCCTTCTCGCGGCCGCCAAGGACAAGACGTTGCTGGCCTCCGCCGTTCGCATCGAGCAATATTAAATGCGCCTGGGCGAAATGCTCCTCGAGCGGAAGCTGATTTCCGCCGAGGACCTGGAGCGGGCTCTCGAGCTTCAGAAAGAGCGCGGCGACAAACTCGGCAAGACGCTCGTCGATCTCGGCTTCGTCGCCATGCGCGACGTTCTGGCGGCGCTGTCCGAGCAGCTTGGCATGCCGCTTGTCGCGATCGAAGGCCCCGCCGTCGTTTCGCCCGAAACCGAAGCGCTCTCCCCCAAATTCCTGCGCCAGTTCCGCGTTCTCCCAATCGGCCGCGAGGACCATACCGTCACGCTCGCCATGGCCGATCCGCTCGACTTCGAGACCATCTCCGCGGTGCGCAATTGCACCGGCCTGCGCGTCAATCCCGTGCTTGCGCCGGAGCAGGAAATCCTCGACGCCATCGACCGCTACTACGGCGAGTCGGCCAAGCCGGAAGCCGAGTTCATTGCGGACGCCGGCGAAGCCAGTGAAGATCTCGAACACCTGCGCGATATGGCGAGCGAAGCGCCCGTCATCCGCCTCGTCAACGGCCTAGTCGCGCAAGCCGTCGAAAAGCGCGCCAGCGATATTCACATCGAGCCGTTCGAGAAAGAGTTCCGCGTCCGCTATCGCGTCGACGGCGTGCTCTATAACCAGGACGCGCCGCCGCGCGAGTTGAAGGCCGCCATCATCTCCCGCGTCAAGCTGATGGCGAAGCTGAACATCGCCGAGCGCCGTCTGCCGCAGGACGGCCGCATCAAAATCAAAACCATGGGCCGCGAGGTCGATCTGCGCGTCTCGACGCTGCCGACGCTCTACGGCGAAAGCGTCGTCATGCGTCTGCTGGACCGCTCCGCCGGCAATTTCTACGATCTCACGCGTCTCGGCTTCGACGATTTCATGCTGCGCCGCATGGAGCATTTCACGGCCCTGCCGCACGGTATTTTCCTGGTGACCGGCCCCACCGGCAGCGGCAAATCGACGACGCTCTATTCCGCCCTGAAGCGCATCAATCAAAGCGACAAGAAGATCATCACTATCGAAGATCCCGTCGAGTATCAGATGGACGGCATCAACCAGATCCATGTGAACCCCCAGATCGGGCTGACCTTCGCCAACGGTTTGCGCCACATCGTCCGCCAGGATCCGGACGTCATCATGGTCGGCGAAATCCGCGACCGCGAAACCGCCGATGTCGCCATCCGCTCCTCCCTCACCGGCCATTTCGTCTACTCCACGCTGCACACCAACGACGCCCCCAGCGCCATCACGCGCCTCACCGACATGGGCGTCGAGAATTATCTGATCACGTCGTCGCTCGTCGCCGTGCTGGCGCAGCGGCTGGTGCGCATCATCTGCCCGGGATGCAAGACCAGCGCCGGCCACCGCATGACGCCCGAGGGCGAGACCATCGAAACGTTTCGCGGCCAAGGTTGCGAGCAGTGCTTCGGCACCGGGCATATCGGCCGCGTCGGCATCTTCGAGATGATGGAGCTGAACGACGAGATCCGCAAGCTCATCATGGGCAATGCCGACGCCGTCGAGATCACCGCCGCGGCGCGCCGCAACGGCATGCGCAACCTGCGCGAGGACGGCTGGATGAAAGTGCGCGCCGGCATGACCACGGCCGATGAAGTCATGCGCGTGACGCAGGAGTTTTAGCGTGGCGTCCGTGTTAAATCCTGACAACCGCTCCTTCACGGTCGCGGCTCGGTACCGAGCCGCGCGCGTCAGCAGGACGGGAGACTAGCAGCCGTGACCAGCTTTTATTTCAAAGCCGTCGCCTCCGACGGCAAGCTGCGCACCGGCACGCTCAACGCCGATTCCGACCGCTGGGTGGCGCAGGAGCTTCGCAAGCAGGGCCTGACGCCCGTTTACGTGGGCCTGCAACCGAAGAAATCGCTGGAGCTGAAGATGCCTTCGTTCGCCGGCAACCGGCGCCGCGATGTCCTCTTCTTCACGCAGGAACTGTCCACGCTGATGAACGCCGGCGTGCCGCTCGACCGCGCCTTGTCCATCACCAGCGAGCTGACCGAGCGCGCCAACTTCCGCCTCGTCGTCGTCGATATCATTCGCGTCTTGAAAGGCGGCCGGCCGCTCGCCGACAGCCTGGCAACGCACCCGGAATATTTTTCGGACCTCTTCATCAACATGGTGCGCGCCGGCGAGGCCAGCGGCTCGCTCGCCACCGTCTTCGATCGCCTCGCCGAATTTGAGCGCACGCGCGACGACCTGCGAAACTACATCATTTCCTCCATGATCTACCCGGCGCTGCTGGGGCTGGTCGGCATGGGATCGATTTTCATTCTGCTGAATTTCGTGGTCCCGCGGTTCGCCGACGTGTTCGCCGAATCGCACGTCGCCATGCCGCTGCCCACCAAGCTGATGCTGCGCGCCAGCCAGATCGTGCACGCCTATGCCCTGTTTTTCGTGGGCGGTCTGATCGCGTTCATCGCCGGCATGCGCGCCTATATACGCACTTCGCAAGGCCGCCTGTGGTGGGACACGTGGCGTCTGAAAATTCCCATTCTCGGCGACGCGTTCCGCAAGGCCGAAACGGCGCGGTTCGCCCGCGCCATGGGAACGCTGGTGCAAAACAGCGTGCCGCTGGTGCAATCGATCGCCATCGCCGGCGGTATCCTGAAGAATAAAAAGATCGCGGGATCGCTCGAGATCATTTCGCAGGGCGTCAAGCGCGGCGAAGGCATCGCGGCGCCTCTGAAGCGGGCCGGGCAGTTCCCGCCGCTGGCCGGCCACCTGCTGACCGTCGGCGAGGAGACCGGGCGCATCGATCAGATGTTCAACCGCATGGCCGAAATTTACGAGATCGACACCAAGGCTGCGATACGGCGCTTCACGTCGTTATTCGAGCCGCTGGTCATTCTGGTCATGGGCATCGTCGTCGGTTCGCTGATCCTCAGCATGCTGCTTGCGATCACGAGTATTAACGATGTGGCAATGTGAAAGCGTTTCCGGCAGCGGCAAGGGCCTTTGGCCGCCGACCAACGTTTCCGTCCGCCGCAAGCGCCTCCGTCGGCGGCAAGCGTTTCCATCGGCAAGCGCCTCCGAATCGCAACAAACGTTTCCGAGCCGCGACCGCAGGGAGGCGGTGCACGTGATTCGAAGTCAGGAGAAACACATGAGTAGAAAGCGAAACGGCGAAGCCGGCGTCACGCTGATTGAAATGATGGTCGTCGTGATCATTATGGGTCTGTTTGCGTATTTCGTGCTGCCGAAGTTTATGGGCCAGGCGGACAAGGCCAAGAAGACCGCCGCGCGCGCGCAGATCAGCTCCTACGGCACCGCGCTGAGCGCCTACAAGCTGGACGTGGGCACCTACCCGACCAGCGAGCAAGGTCTGCAGGCGCTGCGCACGCAGCCCGAAGGCGTCGCAAACTGGCAAGGTCCCTACGTCCAGCAGGACATCGCGCCCGACCCCTGGGGCCATCCCTACGTCTATAAATTTCCAGGCGACCACGGCAGCGATGAGCCGGACCTCATCTCGTACGGCGCGGACGGCCAGCCCGGAGGCGACGGCAACAATGCCGACATTGTCAGTTGGAAAGCGCAGTAGCCGCCGTGACGCGGGCGTCACCCTCATTGAGATGCTGGTGGTGGTGTCGCTCATCGCAATTGTCGCGGGCATCGGCTACCCCGCGATGTCCTCGGGCATCGAAACGCTACGCCTGAATGCCGCGACGCAAAGTATCGTCGTGTTCATCAACGCCGGACTCAATCGCGCCGAGCGGCGTCAACAGCTCGTCGAAGTGACCATCTCGAAGGCCGACAACACGCTCTCCTTGCAATCCTCCGAGCCGGGCTTCGAGCGCAAGCTGGAACTGCCCGATGGAGTCAAGATCGAGAACGTGCTGCCGGAGCTGGCCGACGATGAAGACGCGAACGCTCCCCGTACGTTCATGCTCTACCCGGGAGGCTCCGTCCCGGCCTTCGGCGTCGCGCTCGTGAACGCCAAGCGGTCGCAGAGAATCGTGCGGGTCGATCCGATCACCGGCGTGCCGCGCGTCGAGGCGCCCGCCGCCGCTGAACAGTAATGGCGCAGCAGTGAAGCAGCGCGGTTTTACATTACTCGAGGTGCTGGTAGCCACGCTCGTCATGGCCATCGCGGTCACGGGCCTGCTGTCCGCCTTATCGACGTCGATGCGCAACGCCGCCCGCCTCACCGATTACGACCGCTCCGTCCTTCTGGCCCGCCAAAAAATGGACGACCTGATCCTTTCCGTCGACGCGCCGCGCATGACGCCGTTCGAAGGGACCTGGCCGCCGGAGGCGATCGGAAACACGCCCACGGGTTGGCGCGCCGTCATCACGCCGTTTGAAGTTCCACCCGGCGCGCACGCAGGCACGCCGATTCTGGAGCGCATCCAGCTCGAAGTCTGGTGGATGAACGGCGACCGTCGCAAAACGTTTCCCCTCGAAGGTTTCCGGCACGCCAACCTGACGCCCCAAGAAGTGGGTGCGCCATGACGCGGCGCTCTTCCCAATCCGGCGTGACCCTTATCGAGCTGCTGATCGCCGTCACGCTGGTCGCGCTCCTCGCCGTGGGCATGCTCATGGCCTTGCGCGTCGGCATGAACGCCATGCAAAAATCAAACGCGCGCCTGATGGCAAACCGCCGCGCCGCCAGCGTCGAAAAGATTCTCGAGGCCGAGCTCGCCGATATCATGCCCGTAAAAGCCCACTGCGCTCCAAGCGGTGAAAACGTTCCCCTGGATGTACCGTTCTTTCAGGGCGATCCGCAAACCATGCGCTTCGTTTCCACCTACTCGCTGCAACAGGCCACCCGCGGAGCCCCCATCATTGTCGAGCTGCAAGTTATTCCCGGCGAGGAAGACGAAGGCGTCCGATTGGTCGTCAATGAGCACGTCTACACCGGCCCGTTCGCCACGGGAGCGTTTTGCGCCGGCCTCGCCCGCGATCAAACCGGAGCCATGGCGCCGCAGTTTCTTCCTGTCCAAATCGGACCCGGATCTTTCGTCCTCGAGGACAAACTGGCGTTCTGTCATTTCAGCTACCGTTACCTCGCGCCCGCAGCCGCGAACGCGCAAACGCTGCTCGCCACGTGGCTGCCGCACTGGTCGAAACCCTTGCTGCCCACCGCCGTCGGGATCGACATGGCGCCGCTCGAGCCCGATTCCGCGCGCGTGCAACCGCTGGCGCTGGAAATTCCCATCCACGTCACCAAAGACCCAATGAAGAACGATTATGTCTACTAGGGGCTTGCCAGGAAATGACGGCGTCCGTTTCGGCAAACCGCTTGCTGACGCGCGCGGCTCAGCTACCGTTTCCGAGCCGCGACCGTCAGGGAGCGGTCCCTGCCCGACGCGTCCCAAACGCGGCAGCGCCCTGCTCGCCGTCCTATGGCTGGCGGCAGCGCTCTCCGCCATCGCGTTCACGGTCGCCTCAACCGTGCGCGGCGAGACCGAGCGAGCCTCCACCGAAGTCGACGGCCTGCGCGCCTATTACATCGCCAGCGGAGCGGTGGAGCGGTCCATACTCTGGATTTTATGGAGCGCCACTTATCGCAATTCCGACGGCAGCCCGCGCTACTTCAACGCCCCCATGCCGCGCATCCATTTCGATTTTCCAACCGGCGCGGCCGACGTCGAGGTGATCCCGGAAACTTCCAAGCTCAATGTCAATACCGCCACGCCGCAGCAGTTGATGGCCGTGCTCGCCGGCCTGAGCGTGCCGGCCGACCGCGCTCAACTCATCGTGCAAGGCATCCTCGACTGGCGCACCCCCACGCCCGGGGGCGCCTTCACGAGTTTCGATCAATATTATCTATCGCTGGCTCCGACTTTCCGCTCCCGCCATGCGTCCTTTGAAGAGATCGAGGAACTATTGGTGATCCGCGGCATCACGCCCGACCTGTTCTACGGCAGGTATGACAAAGCTCCGGACGGGACCCTTCTCCCCCGTCCGGGGCTGAAGGATTGCCTCTCCGTTTTCGGCAGCTACGGCGTCTACGACATCAACACGGTGCAGCCAGCCGTCATGCAAGCTTTGGGGCTGTCGGCCGGGACCTCCGCGCTCGTCGTCAATATGCGCCGCCAGACGCCTTTCCGCACTCTGGATCAGGTCAACGCCGTTCCCGATCTCGGCGCCGCCGGAGGCCACATCGGACTCGGCGTCAGCGGCGTCTGTACTTTGCGCGCCACTGCCTCCATAAAGCTCCCCAACGGGCAGATCTCCGATCTGCGCCGCTCCGTCTCCGCCATGGTGGCGTTTCTAGGCGACAAGTACAGCCCGCCCTATTCCATCTTGCGCTGGTACGACAACGCCGTCGCCGTGCAATGAAATCGAGCTCATGAAGGCCGCGGAATTAAGAAAATGGCTCGCCGCCGGAACCGGCGTTGGGATCGAGATCGGACCTCCCGGTCTCGACGAGGAAAATCCGAACGCGCAGGATCTCAATATCGCGGTGGCGCGCGCGCGGCCCTCCGGAGCGCGCATTCTCGGCGCCCTCACCATTCCCAATTTCCGTACCCAACCCGCAGCCGAGTGGGGCGCCGTCTATGCCGCATTCCTAAAAAAACTCCGCGCTGGCTATCTGACCGCCACCGTGATGCTCCCTCGCGAGGACGTCATCGTGCGGCAATTGCCTTTGCCCGGCGTCGCCAATCGCGACATCCCGGCGGCCCTCAATTTCCAGATCGAATCGCTGCACCCTTACTCGGACGAAGAGGTCGTATACGATTGGGCGCGCATCGGACGCACCCCGCTCATTCTCGTCGGCATCACGCGGCGCGCCGTCCTCGACCACTACGTCGCTCTGTTTAACGAAGCCGGTATAAAAGTCTCGTCGTTCACCTTTTCCGCGGCGGTCATGTACTCCGCGGTGCGGCTCTACGCGGCCCCGCCCGCCGAAGGATTTCTCGCGCTCGCCTCCGAAGGCGCGGCCTACGAGGCGTACGGCGAAAGCCCCAGCCATCCGCTCTTCTCCGCCAACCTCGACATGCCGGAGCAGCGCGCCCGCACCCTCGCCATCTCGGAGCTGCGTCTGCCGCCCGAAGCCGAGCCGCTGCCGTTTGAAGCCGTGCTCCCGAAACCATTGGCCGCGCCCGCCGGCGAAGATCCCGCCCGCATCGCGCGGCCCTACGCGACGGCATTGAACGGCGCCTGCCCCCGCCTGGCGCTGCGTCTCAACCTGCTGCCGGACAAAGTGCGCGCCGCCCGCTCGCGCTGGGTGTATGCGCCCACCATTGCGCTGGCCTGCATCCTGCTGCTGGTGGCCGCCGCCGCCGGCATGAGCGGCAATTACGAGAGCCGCCGTTATTTGGCGACCCTCGATAACGAGATCCACCGCGTGGAGCCTTTCGCGAAAAAATCCTCCGCCCTCGACCGCGACGTCGCGGTGCTTCGCAATCGCGCCCAGACGCTCGACAATTTCCGCCTGCGCTCCAAAGAGGACATGGATGCGTTGAACGAGCTGACGCGCGTTCTGGCCCCGCCGACGTGGCTCAACGGTCTGCAATTGACGCGTACCCAGCTTTCAATTTCCGGCGAAACGGATCAGGCTACCCCTCTGCTGAAAGCGCTCGACGGAACCAAGCAGTTCAAGCGCTCCGAATTTACGCTGCCCATGGCGCGCTTGCAGAACGGCGAATCGTTCAGCATCCGCTCCTCGCGCGAAGGCGTTGCCCCATGAACCTCGACGATCGCAGCAAGAGAGCGCTCATCATCCTCGCCGCCGGTCTCGCGGTTTTCTTCATTTTCCTGATCGCCACGCGCCCGAGCGGCAACGGCCCCGCGGCGGTGCAGCCCGTGGAATCCATCGGCCGCGTGGAAAAACGGCTTGAAAAGCTGCGAGCCTCCGCCGCGACGCTGCCCGCCAAAGAAGAGATTTACAAAAAAGTATCGAGCGAGCTGAAGGAGCGCGAAAAGGGCCTCATCCAGGCCGACACCGCCGCGCAGGCGCAGGCCCGCCTGGTGCAAATCTTGCGCGAGGTGGCGAAGAACCAGACCCCGCCGCTCGAGATCCGCCAAACCGAGTTAGGGCCGCCGCGCCCCTTCGGAGAATTTTACGGCGAGGTTCCGGTCTCCATCACAATCGACTGCCGCACCGACCAGTTGGTAAACTACATGGCGTTTCTGAGCGCGCAGCCGGAGCTGATCGCGACCGAGGAGATCCGCTTCGGAGCCTCGAACGCGAAGACCAAGACGCTGCCCGTGCGCTTGACCGTCACGGGCATGGTTCCGCGCAAACTGGTGCCCCAAAAAAAAGGAGTCTCGGCGTTTTGAGGCGGAATCTGCTGCTCCTCAATGCCGCCTTGCTGGCGCTGGTCTGTCTGCTCGGCTGGTACGTGCGCCAGAGCTGGCTGCGGGAGCAGGCCCATGAACGCGCCGTCCGCATAGCGCGCGTCCGTCCGCTCGCCGTCCCGCCTCCTCCCGCGCTGAAGAAGATCGCGCCTCTCGACGGTCCCTCTTACGCCGACGTCGCCACCAGAAATCTGTTCTCCGCCGACCGCAATCCCACGCCGATTCCCGATCCGCCGCCTCCTCCGCCCCCGCCCAAGCCCATGCCCGCGCTGCCATCCGCGCACGGCGTCATGCTGTGGGGCGGCCTGCCGCCCACTGTCGTGCTCAGCGAGCACGGCAAAGCGGAACAAAAAGCGTATCATCCGGGCGACAAGATCGGCGAATTCACGATCGTTTCCGTCAATAACAGAGAAATCGTTTTCGATTGGGAAGGGAACCAGATCGCCAAGCGTCTCGACGAAATGATGGAGAAGGATTTGATGGCCGGCAATAACGCCTCGCAAGGAGGCGGCGGCGCCGGTTCGTCCCCGGCCGCGCAGCCGCCCAAGTCCGCGAGTCTTTCCGAGCCGGCCACGAATCTTTCCGCCTCCGCCAATGGGCCGGGAAAAGAGGTGGGCGGAGGCATTCACCAGTGCGTCGCCGGCGACTCCTCCGCGCCCGGAACGGTCGTCGACGGTCTCGAGAAGAAAGTCAATACGACCCCCTTCGGCGTCACCTGCCGCTGGGAGCCGGTGAAATAACGGGGGTGACAACCCCCACCCGGCCGCGCCGCGTTACCGGGCCGCGACGAGATTACCAAGCCGCGACCGTGAAGAAGCGGTTTTACGGGGCCGAAAGAGCCCCCGGGAAATAGGAAAGAGGAAAACATGAAACGTGTGCTTGCTGTTGCGATCTTCGCCGGCGCGGCCCTTTGGGCGGCGGACAAAATCCCCCCCGGGGCAGTGGAGATCAGTCCTTATACGTACAGCTACACGGACGCAAACGGCGCCGCCTGGACCATCCGCCAGACTCCCTTCGGCGTGACGAAATGGTGCGACTCAGACGTCCCGCCGCCGCCGCCGCCGCAGCCCAATCCGGTGACCGCGGCCGAGACGGGCGATCGCGTGCGCTTCGAAAGGAAAACGCCCTTCGGCGATTATGTCTGGACGAGCAAAAAATCCGAATTGACCGCGGATGAAAAGCTCCTCCTCCGCATGGCCGCCCCCGCCGGGGAGAACAAATAAGTGCCTAGCAACCATTGGCGCCGCGGCAGTATCGCCGCGCTTGTCCTCGCCGGATTTCTTAGCGCGCAAAACCCAACCATCTACCCGCCCGGCTTCTTCCCGCAGCCGCTGCCCCCGGCGCCGCAGCCGCCTCCCGCGCAGACCACGCCCGCAAAGCCCGCTCCCGCGCCCGCGCAAGCCCAGCCCGCGCCCGCCCAGCCCGCCGCTCCGGGGCAGCCCGCTCCCACCGTCTACGGCGGCATTACCCTCAACAATGCCTCGCTCACTGAAGTGATCGACATGCTGGCGCGCCAGTTGCACATCAACTACGTTCTCGACCCGCGCGTCAAAGGCGGCGTCATCCTCAACACCTACGGCGAGACCAAAAACATGGACACTCGCTCGCTGCTCGAAGCCATCCTGCGCATCAACGGCTTCGGCATGGTGCAACAGGGCAGCCTCTACCGCATCGTTCCGCTGAACGAAATTTCGCACCTCCCGCTTCCGCCCGAGAGAATCTCGAATCCGCAGGACATCCCGGAAGACGATCGCACCATGCTCAATCTCGTCTTCCTCAAATACGTAACGGCCGACGAGCTGGTAAAAGTCTTGACGCCGTTCCTCGGCGAAAACGCGCAGATGTACTCTTACGCGCCCGCCAATCTCCTGCTCATCCTCGACAGCCGCCGCAACATGCGCCGCACCATGGAGCTGATCTCGCTGTTCGACAACGACACCCTCGCCAACCAGCGCGTGCACCTGTTTGAAACCAAGAATGGACGCCCCAGCGATCTCGTCAAGGACCTCGATACCATCGTCAAATCCATTTCGCTCAACGAAAAATCTTCGCCCATCAAATTCCTCGCCATCGACCGCATCAATACCATCATCGGCATCGCCTCCAATCCCGGGGCCTTCGCGGAAGTCGAAAAATGGCTCAAGAAACTCGACATCCCCGTGAAGCTCACCGCCGGAGCGACCGAGAATTACGTCTACCGCGTCAAGTACGGCAACGCCGTCATGCTCGCCATGGGCATCATGATGCTCTACGGCGGCGGCGGAGGCTACGGCATGGGATATCCAGGCATGGGGATGGGCATGGGCATGGGTATGCCCGGCATGGGTATGGGCATGCCGGGCATGGGCGGCATGTCCCCCTATGGCATGGCCGGCGGAGGCATGGGCGCAACCGGCTATCCCGGCATGGCCGCTGGCGGCATGAGTCCCTACGGCGCCGCCGGCGCCAATCCCTACGCCATGATGTCCGGCATGTATGGAGGCTACGGCGGCGGCTACGGCGCCCCCGGCATGGGCGCCAGCCCCTTCGCCACCCCGCAAACCATCGCGCAGCCCAACACCGCCACCACCACTTCCGGCGTCGTCACCGCGACGGGCGCTCCCAACGATCAGACCGGTTCCTATCTTGGGTATCAGCAACCCGGGGCCTACAACCCGCGCATGCCGCGCGTCGTGCCCAACCCCTTCAACAACACCCTCATGATCCAGGCCCGCCCCGAAGATTACGAGCAGATCGTTAACCTGCTGCGGCAAATGGATATCGCGCCGCGGCAGGTTCTCATTGACGCCAAGATCTATGAAATCGACCTCAGCAATAGCCTCGGCACCAGCGTGGCCGCAAACTTCCAGAATCTCGGAACAGGCTCTTCCACCTCACACAATCTCATTGGTAGTCTCGCGGGGAACGCCGTCAACTTAAGCGACGGCTTCCTGATCGGCCGCACCAAGGAGCTACTCGCGGCCATTCAGGTTCTGGAGGGCGAGACTAAGGCCAAGATCATCCAGGCGCCCAGCATTATCGCGACCGACAGCATCCCCGCCACCATCACCGTCGGAACGTCGGTGCCCGTTCTCACCGCGCAGGCCGTCACGGGCGCTCAATCCGGCGGCACCTCCCTGTTCGCCAACAGCGTTTCGAACGTCAGCACCGGCGTCACCCTGAACGTCACGGCCCAGGTCAACCCCAGCGGCATCGTGACCATGATCATCAATCAAAATATCAGCGCTCCGCAAGCCAATACCAGTTCATCCATTCAATCCCCAGCGTTCCAGCAACGCAGTCTGCAGACCCAGGTCACCGTTCAGGACGGCGATACCATCGCGCTCGGAGGCATCATCATCGAGCAGGATAGTTTCTCGACCAGCGGTATCCCCTACCTCAACCACCTTCCGGGGATCGGCGCCCTGTTCGGCAGCAGAAACTATTCCAAAGCGCGCTCCGAGCTGATCATCTTCATCACTCCGCGCGTCATCTACGACACCAACCAGATCCGCGAAGCCAGCGACGAGCTGAAGGACAAGGTGAAGCATCTTCTAAGGGACGTGAAGGAAGAATAGCCTGCACGGGCCGCGCGCCAGCGGCCGCTATGTCCGGGAGCGGCTTATTTCGCCGGGACGACGTTGCGCTTGATGTACTCCTCGACCCTTGAATCGCTTCTCTGTCCGATATAGTGGAACGCTTCCGCATACTCCACTCCGTAGCGCTTGCCCAGCTCCCGGCTGCCGGTCATTTGAAATTCTTTGATGTAATTGTGGTCCGCCGTCGCATCGTCGTCTCCCAGCAGCGGTAATTTCTCGCCTTTTTTCGCCAGTTCCGCGCGCAGCAGGGAACCGCGATGACCCGCCGGACCTTTCGCCACGTTGGCGCGGTTGGCCTCCACTTTCTTATCGATCTGCCGGCTGATGTCGACAATGCGCGTGATCTCGGGACGCCGCGCAAAATAGTACTTCTCCCGCACCGCGTGCTGTTCCAGACCGGCCGCAAAATGCTCCGGATAATCGTGCGCGCGCCCCGCCATCCAGCACGCCGCTTCCACGCCGCGCGCCAGCATGTAGTGATCGGGATTTTCCTCGTCGTGCGCCCACGGATCCCAGCACACCACCGTGTCCGCCTTCACAAGCCGGATCAGGAAAATCAGACGGCTGATCAGCTCGTTCAGGGATATGTCCGCCATGCGGTGGTTATTGTAGTTGAGGTCGAACGTGCGCTTGCAGCCCAAAATACGGCCGATTTCGTTGTTGTCATGCTCGTTGCCCAGAACGTCCTCGCCGATCGTGCCCGGGGTCCCCAGACCAGTCTCGTCGCCCATGTCGTCATTCGTGGCGCGAACCAGATAGCCGGTGTAGCCTTCCTCGATGAGCTTGGCGACGGTGCCGGCCGCGAATAGCGGAATGTCGTCGGAATGCGCCTGCAATGCCAGTAGCGCCTTCCCTTTGTGGGGTTGTCCCGAGGCCGGCCGCTCCACAAAAATTCCATCCGAACCGGCCCGCCCCGCTTGCGGCTCCTGTCCGCGCGCAAACCGCGCCAACGCCGAAGCCGCCGCTAGATTCGTGAAAAACTGCCGCCGCAACATGCAACAATTCTACGCTGAAAATACTTCCGGTCAAGCGCGGCAATCGCCTGTTAACATCTCACCTGTGCGGGAAATATGAAAATTGTTGAAATCCGATCGGCGGGCTTGCGGTTTGGAACGCCCGCTGGAGGTTGGGCCAACGAGATCCAGCCCCACGATTGCATCCACACTCTCGTCGCTGTCTTTACCGACGAAGGCGTAACCGGGTGGGGTTCCGTCTTCACAAACGATCGATTGGTGCGCGCCGCGCTGGGCGTTTTGGAACCGCTCTACTTGGGCGAGAACCCGCTCGAACCGGAGCGCGTCACCGAAAAACTGCACGCCCACACGTTCTGGATGGGCCGCGGCGGTTCCATCACGCATACCGTCAGCGGAATCGACATTGCCCTGTGGGACATCCTGGGCAAGGCCACCGGCCAGCCCGTAGGCCGCCTTCTGGGAGGGCGTTACCGCGAGCGGGTGCGGCCCTATGCGTCGCTCTTGATGGATGAACCCGCGGCGCTCGCCGGCCGTCTCCATGCCATCGCCGGCCAGGGATTTCGCGCCTTTAAGATCGGCTGGGGACCGTTCGGACGCCACGGCGCTTCGCAAGACGAGGCCATCGTAAAGGCGGCCCGTGAGGCCATTGGACCCGCCGCGCTCCTCATGGTCGACGCCGGCGCGAGCGATGCCTTCTGGCCGCGGGATTACAAGTGGGCGCTTCGAACCGCCACCATGCTGGCAGCCTATGATGTCCACTGGTTTGAAGAACCGCTTCCTCCCGACAATCTCCACGATTACGTATTGCTGCGCGAACGCAGCATGGTCAAGATCGCCGGGGGCGAAGTCTTAACACGCCGCCAATCCTTTACTCCCTGGCTCCAGGCGCGAGCCTTCGACATCGTCCAACCCGACACGACCAAGGTCGGCGGCATCGGCGAACAACGCCGGATTGCTTGGATGGCCGAGGACAACGGCGTGCAATTCATTCCTCACGGATGGAACACCGCGATAGGACTCGCCGCCGACCTGCAATTGGCGTCGGCCATCCGCGACACCGATCTGGTCGAATATCTCACGGGCTCTCCCTTCATCGACGACTTGGCGGCACACCCCTGGCAAATCGATCGCGAGGGCTTGCTGACCATACCGGACAGCCCCGGTTTGGGACTCGCGCTGAACATGGACGCGGTCGAGAAGCATACCGGCGAGCGGTTTCAACAGCTCCATGCGGCAACCGGCCCCGCGCACAGTAATTGAAGTGCAGTAACAGAAAAGGACGAACATGATAATTTCAAATTTTCGCGCTCTTCTGCCGATCGCGGCCTTTGCCCTGGCCGCGTGCGGAGCCGAAATAGGAACGCTGCGGGCCGGCGCCGCGAAAGTCGACATTACGCCCAACGCCGGCGCCCAACTCCCGATGAGCGGCTATGCGGGACGCACCGAAGGCTTCAAGGCAATTCACGACCACATCTACGCGCGCGCCATCGTCCTTGGAGACGGCTCCAGGCTCGCCGCTATCGTCACATGGGAACTGGTCGGCGTACCCACGCCCGTTTGGGAGGAGCTTTCGCGGCGCATCGCAACGGAGACCGGGATACCGGTCGAGTACCTGCTGCTCGCGGCCGTTCACGACCACAGCGCGCCATCACCGGCCGGCATTTATGGCAACGCCTCGCCGAAATCCGCCGCCTACACCAGGAAGGTCGAGGACGATACCGTCGAGGCCGTTCGCAAGGCGAAAGAGAATCTTCAGCCGGCAAAGGTCGGCATCGGGACCGGAAAAGCGTACGTGAATATTAACCGCCGCGAATATTCGCCCCAGCACGAATGGTGGTGGCTCGGCTACAACCCCGCAGGGCCATCCGATAAAACTCTTACGGTGATCCGCTTCGATGCGCTCTCCGGAAAGCCGATCGCGTTCTTGATCGACTATCCGGTACACGCGGTCGTGATGGGACCGCAAAATTATCAGATCAGCGGCGACATTGCCGGCGCCACGTCCCGCTACGTGGAGAATTATTATCGCGGGCGGCCGGAAGATACTCCGCGAAGCGATGCCGGCTTCGCCATCCGGCGGCGGCCCGAAAAGTTTACCGAAGGAGTCGTAGCCGCCTGGACCAGCGGCGCGGCGGGAGATCAGAATCCCATCGCCGAGGCGCGGGATTCGGATTTCACGCTAGTCGATGCGCTGGGCACGATTCTGGGCGAAGAGACAGTGCGCGTGGCCGGAGCGGTCCACACTACCGGCCGCGCCGTCCTTTGGGGCAAACAAGCCGTGGTCGCCTGCCCCGGACGCAAAGTGGAAGCCGGTCCGCGGCCGCGCAAAGACTACAAGTGGGAAGACGCCGATCCGGTCAACATCCGCCTTAGCCTGCTCATGATCGGCCATATCGCTTTGGCAGGCGTATCCGGCGAACCCCTGACCATGATCTACCAGCACTTGATGAAGGAGACGCCTTTCAGCCACACGGTCATGATCGCGCACGCCAACGGATCGAGCGGATATATTCCCGACGATGCCGCCTTCGGGCAAATCAGCTACGAGATCACCACTTCGCATCTGAAGCCAGGCTGCGCCGAAAGCGCCATCGTGAACGGCTTTTTGGAGTTGATGGACCAGCGTTAAAGAACGGTGAACATCGCCCGCTCCATCGGCCCTGGCCCCTCTAGCTCAGTCCGCCGCGCGCCGGCTCAGCGCTGAGCGGCGGTTTTCCCGCGCGCCACGGCGCGCCCCCGCGCTGTTTTCTCCCAGATGAAGTAGGCGCCCACTCCCGTCGCCACAATGGTTAATGCCATAAGCGAGGGCAGCGGTTGCGTGATAAACGCGTTGACCATGAACCAAACCGAGACCGCCACGAACAGCCACAGCGAATACGGATACAGCCACATGCGATAAGGCCGCGGTTCGTCTGGCAGTTTTTTGCGAAGGACGTAAACGGCGGATGCGCCCATCGTGTAAAAGATCCAGGCGGCTAGGATGGCATACGAATAGAGTGTTTCGTAAGAACCGGTCAAAACTAAAACCGCCGTCCACACCCCGCCGCAGAGGATGGCAAACGACGGCGTTCGAAAGCGCGGATGCACGCGGCCGAATCGCGCGAAGAAAAGCCCATCCTGAGCCTGCGCGAACGGTACGCGGGCCGCGGTCAGAATACAACCATTCACCGCGCCCACGATCGAGAGTAGAACCGTGATGGACACGAATGTCCCGCCGGCGGTTCCGAGCGTACGCGTCGCCAGATCCGCGCCCACCCGCTCACTGGCCGCGATCTGGGGAATGCTCATGACCTTCAGATAGGCGGCATTGGCGAAAATATAGAGCGCTGCCACCACCGCCATTCCGATCGCGAGCGCGCGCAGCAGGTTCCGCCCCGGGTTCTTCACTTCCCCCGCGACGAAGCTGACGTAGCTCCAACCGTTGTACGCCATGAGGCAGGCCGTCATCGCCATCCCGAAATGTCCCAGCGAAAATGGAGTCTGGGTGGATACCCTGGCAAGGGGCGCGACCCGTGCGCTGAACGTCGCCGCGCCGATCAGCACAAGCAATCCCGCGACCTTCAGAAATGTAAACGCGCGCTGCACCCAGGCGCTTTCGCGTACGCCGGTATAATTGACCGCTGAAAGGATCGCCAGAAGCGCCAGGGACACCAGCTTGCTCATCGCGGGGGTCAAGCGCACGAACTGTCCTGCATAAATTGAAAACGTGACGGTCAACCATGCGGTGCCGCCCGCCAGAACCGCCAACATGAACGTCCACCCAGAAACGAACGCCCACATGGGACCGTATGCTTCGCGCAGGTAAACGTATTGGCCCCCTGTCGCCGGGTTCATGGCGCCCAGTTCCGCGTAGGCCAGCGCGCCGAAAAACGAGAGCGCGCCGGAGATCGTCCAGACCGCGAGGATTGCGGGCCCCGACGGCAAAGCCTTCGCGATCAGATTGGGTATAACGAAAATGCCGGACCCGATGACGATCCCGATCACAATAACGGAAGCGTCCAGCATTCCCAGACGGCGCGGCAACTCGTGTTGACTCAACTGCGGCGAGTCCATGGTAAGGGAACCGCTGTCTCGAAAGCTATCTTATATCGCCGGAACCATGGAGTCCTGGGCCGCGGAGAACTTTGCCGGGGAGCGCCGCGGTTTGGTTGCCGGCGGAGATCACGGGGACTCCATTCACCAAAACGTATTGCATGCCTTCGGATAATTGATTCGGCCGCTCGAAAGTTGCGCGGTCGCGGATGGTATCGGGATCGAAGACGGCGATGTCGGCCCACATGCCTTGTTTGAGGACGCCGCGATCGGTCAGACGCATGCGCTGCGCCGGCAGCGCGGTGAACTTTCGAATGGCTTCTTCGAGCCGCAGCTTGTGTTCTTCGCGCACATATTTCCGCAGGATGCGCGGGAACGTCGCGTAAGCGCGCGGATGGGGATGCTCGCCGGCGAGCGCGCCTTCGGGCGACGTGCCTTGCGAATCGTTGTCGACGGAAACCCAGGGTTGCTCTAGAGCGAGCGCGACGTCGTCTTCCGACATCGCAAAGACGGCCACGCTGGTGAAGGCGTCGTCCTTGATCAGCAGATCGAAGATCGTGTCGATGGGGTCCTCGCCCCACAGCTTGGCGATCTCCGCGATGGTCTTGCCTTGCAACGCCCGCAGCTGCGGGTTATGGACAACGCTGACGAGGATGGCTTCGGGACCCGGTATTTCATGCCACTCGTTGTCCCAAGCGGAGCTCGGGGCGAGCATGTCTTTCCGGATGCGCGCGCGCATGGCGGGATCTTTCAGCCGCTCGATAAGCTTGGCGTCCCCGCCATCGTGGGCCCAGGGCGGAATGAAGGCCGAGAAGCTGTTGAACCATGCGGTGTAGGCGTAAGTGTCGGCTTCCACGTCGACGCCGGATTTGCGGGCCTCCTCGATATGGCGCACGATCTCGGGCATGCGGCCCCAGTTCGGCTTGCCCGCGGCCTTCAGATGCCAGATCTCGACCGGGAGGCGCGCCTCGCGTCCGATGCGGAAGGCTTCGTCGAGCGCGGGCATGATGGCGTCGCCTTCGCTGCGCATGTGTGTCGCGTAAATACCGCCGAATTTGGCTGCCTCAGATGCGAGCGCGATCAATTCTTCGGTCGAGGCATAGGGAGCCGGGGCGTATTGCAGCGAAGTCGACAACCCCACGGCGCCGTCGCGCATGGCCTCGCGAACCAGGCTTTTCATGCGCTCGAGCTCCGCCGCGGATGGCGCGCGATCCACGTCGCCGAGGATCACGCGCCGGACCTGCGTCGCGCCCACGTAGCTCGCCATGTTGATTCCGATCCCTTGCTTTTCGAGTCGCGCGAAATACTGACGGAAGGTAGTCCAGTCCGGCGTGATATGCAAGTGACGGTAGCTGGTCTTGTCCGCCGTCCTGATCGCCGGATCGAGCGGCGCCGCGGAGTTGCCCTCGCCCGTGATTTCAGTCGTGATGCCCTGGAAAATCTTGGAAGGAAGATGAGGATTGACAAGCACGGACAGCTCCGACTGGCCCAGCATGTCGATGAACCCGGGCGCGACCACCATCCCCGCGGCATCGATCGCGCGCTTGGCCGCGGTGGGGTCGAGAACGCCGATCGCGGCGATGCGTCCATCTCGAATCGCAATGTCGCCGGAGTACCACGGCGAGCCCGTACCGTCGACGATGCGCCCGTTGCGGATGACGATATCGTAAGGCTGCGCCGCCACTGCCAGCGCGGCGAGCAGGAATATTGCGAGCGGCCTGATAGGCACAGATCACAGGCTATCACCATAGCGGCCGTCCACTCTCGCGCATGGCCTGACGAACGACTCAAGCTTGCGGTTCCTGCTCCGCTGTCGTGTCGACCGGCATCAGACGCGACGCCATAAGCTTACTGGCGCGGCTCGGCTCAGCCCGCGCCGCAGTGGAGAGGCAGCACAGCAAGAATACGGAGAACGCTCGAATACGAGGATCGTAAACGGCCGACCGATCGCGGACCCGGTTCACTTTGAATTGGATGCTCCCTCAAAGCGAGCCGCTCACTCCTCGCGCATAGCTTCGAGCGGATCGATTCTGGCGGCTCGTCTGGCCGGGCCAAAGGTCGCCAACAAGGCCACTCCGGCCAGGAAGAGAACGGCGGCCGTGAGCGTTGCGGCGTCGGTCGGCGCGACGCCGAACAGCATCGAGCGCAGCAGCTTTTGGACCGCGAGCGTCAATGTCAGCCCGCAGAATACTCCCATAGCAAGAAGCCGCAAAACGCCGAAGACGACCTGACGAACGATGTCTCCGGGCACCGCTCCGAGCGTGAGGCGCACTCCGATTTCGCGCCGCCGCGAAGACACGATCAGCGTCATGAGGCTATAGATGCCGATCGAGGCCAGCAGCATGGCCGTGAACGCGAATATCGCGATCATGCGCGTGGTCAAGCGCGGTTGTTGCAGCTCCGAAGCCAGGAAACCGTCGAGAGTTTTGACGCCGAACACCGCGCGCGCAGGGTCGACGCTATGCACGATTCCTCGGATCGAAGAGAGTAGGGAGCGCGCATCGCGCCGCGTGCGGACAACATATTCGGGGTCCGGCCAGCCGCCAGGTCCAATGCATACGTAAACGTAGGGCGCGGGAGTTACGTTGAGCGTGTCCTCGCGAATCTCGCCTACGACTCCAAGGATCTCAAAGGACCCGCCCCCGGGACCAAAGGCCGTGAAACGGAGATGCCGGCCGATGAGAGTGCGGCCATTTCCATACCGGGCGGCGAAGCGCCGGCTGACCAGCGCCTTGGGATCGCGATTGGCGATCGCGCGTAAATCGGGACACGATTGCCCGGCCAGCAGCGGCGCGCCAATGGCCTTGAGATAGTCTCTCGTAATGCTGCGCTCGCCGGCGGTGATCGTGGAGGTCTCTTGGCCAGCTGTGGCTTGGTCCAGAACGACCTGGGAGCGCAGCGTTGCTCCCATCGCGGGAAGAAAATTGGTGAACCCGGCGGCCTCGACGCCCGGAAAGCGCTCCAGCTTGGCCAGGAGGTCTTCTTGAATCTGGCCGATACGCGTACGATCCTCGTTCCAGGAGGCGCCGACGTGAAACGTGATGGCGTTGGCTGGGTCGAAGCCGAGATCGACATGAGCCAGATCGTAGTAGCTGCGCAACATCAGGGCGGCCGCGATCAACAGCAGAGTGGTGAAGGCGATCTGGCCGGCGATAAGCCCCGATTGCCATCGGTAGCGCGCTCCGGACGATCCGCGGCCGGCTTGCGCCAAAAGAGCGGCGGTGTTGCCGCGCGTGGCGTGCAGCGCCGGCAGCAGTCCGCAGAAGATAGCCGCCAGGATTCCAGCGGCCGCGGCAAAGCATAGGGCGCGCCAATCGATCGCGATGCCGCCAGCGCGAGGCAGGACGGAGCTGGTTTGCGATAGCGCCGAGAACGAGGCGCCGAGCGCAGCGAGCAGCCAATGGGCGAGCAGGCATCCGGCAGCGACGGCAACAACGGCCAGCAGCAGCATTTCACGCATAACGGCGCCGATAACCTGCAAGCGCGTCGCTCCGAGCGATCCGCGAATAGCGAACTCTTTTTCGCGGCGTTGCAGTTGAGACAAGGTGAGGCCCGCGATGTTGATGACGGCGATGAGAAGCAAAAGCCCCACGGCCGCGAAAACGAACAGCAGGGGATCGCGGGCCCCCGCCACGCGCGAGGCCCGCAGGCCGGTTACGAGCGCGGACCAGCCGCGGTCGCTTTGCGGGAACTGCCGCCCCAGTTCGGCTTGCACGCGGTCCAGGTCCTCCCGCGCCTGCTGAATCGTTACGCCCGGCTTCATTCTGCCCACGCCCGACAGGAAACGAGCTTCGCGGTAGCGCATCAGGGGCGGCGGGATTTGCGCCGGAATCCAGATGTCTATGTTGGCGTTGGTGAAGCTCTCAGGCATGACGCCGACGATCGAGAATGGTTGGCCCCCGAGAATGAGGCGGCGGCCTATCGCGGCGCGGTCGGAGTGGAAGCGGGCCGCCCAAAATGTCCGGCTCAAGAGCGCCGCTTGCGGTCCGCCGTAGCGCTCCTCCTCTGTCGTGAACGTACGGCCCAGCAGCGGAACGGCTCCGAAGACCGCGAAATAGCCCGGCGAAACGCGGCGCGCGCTGAGGCGTTCCGGCTCCGCGCCGCTGGTGTCGGTGAGGCTGTCGGAATAACTTCCGGCAATGCCGTCGAAGACGCGGTTCATGCGGTTCCAGTCGGCCAGACGGGCGGGCGCAATCAGGCTTTCCTTCTGATTCTTGGCCGGACTGGCCTCCAGTACGCTCACCAGGCGATCGGCGTGAGGAAAGGGCAGAGGCTTCAGCAGAACGGCGTCCACCAAGGAGAAGATGGCGGTATTGGCGCCGATTCCGAGCGCAAGGACGGCAGCCGCCACGCTGAAAAATCCGGGACGCCGGACTAGAGATCGCCAGGCCTGAATGAAACGGTTCATCCCCGGTTAGACGAAATCGGCGGACGGCGGTGCCGGTCGACGGTTTACGCAGCAGCGTACGCGCGATCCTGTTTCCGGCAGATTATGCCGGCCCAAGCACGGCGCGCATCGTATCCGTATATCCGTTGTACGCCGCCCGGCCCCGCGCCGTCAGACGGCACATGGTCAAGGGAAGCTTGCCCCGGAAGCTCTTCTCAATCGCGATATAGCCCGCCTCCTCCAGGCGGTTTAAATGGCTCGACAGATTGCCCTGCGTCAACCCGCACTCCCGCCGCAGGTACACGAAATCGGCCTCTCCCAGGGCCGCCAAAACGGTCAGAATCAGCAGGCGCGCCGGCTCGTGAATGGTCCGGTCCACGCCCGTCAACTCCTGCGCGGCGTCTTCACGCTTGCCGCCGATAACGCCACAGCGTGGCGCAACCGCTCAGCAGCCCGGCCCCGCCGAACGCCAGCAACACCCATCCAAAGCGCGTGAACAGAGGCGCCTCAGCCGAAAGAAATCAGGAAACCCGCCAGCGGCAGGCTCGCAAGTACCACGGGCCGAAAACTGAACCCGTCCGGATAGCCCCGGGCGCGCCAAAGGGCCAGCGCCGAGGCCGTCGCGAGCAGGCACGGAGCCCAGCGAAAGGGCAAGAAGTCCATAGCTGCCAACAGCAAGCCCGCAAGACACCACGCCCGGCCTGCCGTCCGATAATGCGGCGCCCACAATTGAAAGCGCGCCTTGCGGTCCTCCGACGCGGCGGGATCGATCGAAAGCCCCTCGCGCCGCATCTCGCGCTCTTCCTCCGGCCGCAACGGCCCGGGCGCATACCCGGTGCGCGGGTAGGTCCAGCGCGCCTTGAGCCAGTCTAGAACATCCCAAGCCCAAGACGCGAGGCCAGCAGGGCGGCCATGAACAGCGCCCAAACCGCGAGATGTAGCCACCACGGTACCTCCAACGCGGCAACGATCCAGTACAGACCCCCAATTAGAATGACCAGCGACCAAACGATCTCGGGCAGCCCATCGATATTCCAATAGGAGCGCGCCCGCCGGGCTGCGGAGCTCAGTGGAAAGCGGCAGCATGCGTCATTTCCCTCCTGCATCCAGTCTGCATCACAAACTAGTCTGCGTCAAGAGAAATTTACGCCGGCCGCACCGGTTCCTGCGGCGAAATGCCGTCTGGGGTCGTTCACAACCGCTCCCGGAGGGGCGGCGACCGGGCCGCGCAGCAGCGGGTCGTTGGTGCGCTGCATCCATGCATCGAGGCGCCCGCGCATCTCCGTCAACGCTTTGGCGTAGGCCGGATCGTCCACCAGGTTGCGCGTCTCGTTGGGATCGAAGATCGTATCGAAGAGCATCTCGCGGGCGACCACCTGATCTTTCCAGCCGTTCCGCAGCCAGACATCTTTACTCGGGCTGTCGTCGCAGTTGGGCAGCACCGGACGGCGGCGGTCGCCGAAGCGCCGGATATAGTTGAAGCGCTGCGTACGAACGGCGCGCTTCGGCTCATACGCCGCGTGATAGTTCACCTCCGCGAAAATCTCGTCGTGCAGTTCCTGCTTTTCCCCGCGCATCAGCGGCAACAGCGACGTGCCCTGCAGCCACGAAGGTTTCTCGATGTTCAACAGCTCGCACAGCGTGGGATACACGTCCATCTGCGAGACCATCGCGTTCGCAGTCTTGCCGCCGCTGAAGCCGCCCGGCCCGCGCAGAATCATATAAACGCCCGTGCCGTGGACAGTCAGGTTGCACTTCATGGCCGGGAAAGCCACGCCATGGTCGGTCGTGCAAATGACGAGCGTGTTGCGCGCCAGTCCGCTCGCCTCCAGCGCGTTCAGGATCTCGCCCATGGCGCCGTCCAATGCCCGCGCGGTCGCTTGAAACGCGGCCATATCTCCCCGCGTGGCAGGCATATCCGGAATCGGCGCCGGCGGACGGCAGAACCGCACATCTTCTTGCGGGCCCGGCTCATGAAACTTGCGATGCGTTTCGAAAAAGCCGACCGTCAGAAGGAACGGCTCTTTCGGAGCGTTCTTAAGAAAATTGACGCCGCCCGCAGCTATCTGATCGATCTTGTGTCCCGGCGTAGGAACGATTTCGTCGTAGCCGATCACGCGCGGATCTTTCGCGATGTGCTGGATGCCGACCAGCGTCGAGCGGTAGCCGTGCGGCCGCAGCGTGTGGAGAATGTGCTGGTTGTAATCGTTCAGCGAGAAACCGCGATGCGCCAGGCCGAGCATGCCATTGTTGTGCGGGCAGTGCCCGGTAAGAAGGCTGGCGCGGCTGGGCGAGCACGTCGGAGCGGCGTCGAAGGCTTGACGAAACAACACGCCCTCGGCCGCGAGCTTCCGTAAATTCGGCGCCGGAACCTCGGCTCCGTACGGCTCGATGTAGCGGCCGGTATCGTGCGAATGCAGATATAAAATATTCGGCCGATCGTTGGGAGCGCCTTGCGCGCGTATGCCCACCAGACTGCCGGCCGCGACCGCGCCTTTCAGCAAATCCCGCCTTTGCATCGCTACGCCGTGACCCCGTGCGCCCAGTCCGCCGGAACGCTGCCTTCGGGCAGCAATTCGCCTTTTTCAAGATGCCGGATCTTGGTCGCAAAGCTGGCCGCGTGGGGGTCGTGCGTCACCATCACGATGGTCTTGCCAAACTCTTTGTTCAGACGCGACAGCAGCATCAGCACGTCCTGCGCCGAAGCGGCGTCCAGGTTGCCCGTAGGCTCGTCGGCGAGGATCAGGTCGGGGTCGGTGACGATGGCGCGCGCGATGGCGACGCGCTGCTCCTGACCGCCCGAAAGTTGCCGCGGCAGATGCCCCAGCCGGTCGCCGAGCCCGACCAGTTTCAGCGCCGTCTCGGCGTGCTCCTGCCGCTCCTTCTTCTTCAGGTTCGTGAGCTTCAACGGAAGCTCCACATTTTCGAGCGCCGTCAGAACCGGAATCAGATTGAAGGACTGAAACACGAAGCCGACATGCTCGTTGCGCCAGTGCGCCATGGCGCGGTCGCCCATGCGGCGCAGATCTTCGCCCAGCACCAGGATTTCGCCGCCGGTCGGCCGGTCCATGGCGGCGATGAGATGCAGCAGCGTCGATTTTCCCGATCCCGAGGGACCCATCAACGCCACCGAGTCGCCGCGATGAACCTCGATGTCGACGTCCTTGAGCGCGATGACGTGAAACTCGTCCCGCACGAACTCTTTCGTCAATTGCCGAGTTTCAATTACCGTTTCAGCCATAATTCACCCCTGCTTCGCGTGGACTTTTTGTCCGTCTTTCAAATCCGCCGGCGGGTTCACGACGACATCTTCGCCGCCGATCAAGCCCGATTCGATCTGCACCCCCTGCGAGTTCGAGCCCGATACGACCACCTGCTTGCGCAAAGCCCTGCCATCCACGACCGTGAAAACAGACGTTGTCGCGAACCGCCGCGGACGGCACGACCACGACCGGCTTGGCGCGCCGCGTGGACGCTCCCGCGTCGGTCGAAACAAACGCCACGCTGGCGTTCATCTCCGGGCGCAGATAATCGTCCGGCCGCAGCACCTTCACCTTCACCTGCACGGTCGCTTTCTGGCGATTCGCTTCGGGCGAAATCTCTTCGATCACGCCTTTGTATTTGCGATCCGGATAGGCGTCGGTCGTGATGATGCCGGGCTGCCGCGGCCCGAGCTTGGCGAAATCGTTCTGATTGATGTCCAGCTCGACTTGCAGATCGTTCAAATCCGCCATCGAGACAACATAGCCTTTCGCGCCCTTATCGCCGACGAACCCTGTAGTGACGAACTCGCCCTTTTCGACGTTGCGCTCCAGAATCGTTCCCGTGATCGGGGCCCGGATCACGGTGTTATCGAGCTGCGTCTGGTTGTACTCGAGCGTGCCTTTGGCCTGCTCAATTTGCGCGCGCAAGGCGTCGATTTCCTCCTGTCTGGGGCCAAGGCGGACCAGCTCGTAGGCGCGGTCGGCGGAGTGTACGCGGGCGGCCTGGCTGTCGTACTTGGCCTGCGCATCGTCGAGAGTCTGTTTCGACATGACGCCCTCGTCCACGAGTTCTTTGGTGCGCTTCAGGGTCACTTGATAGTTCACCAGGTCGGCGCGCGCGGTCTCGACGTCCGCTTTCGCTTTGGCGATCTCCTCCGGACGCGAGCCGTGCAGCGCTTCGGCGAGCTTGGCCTCAAGCGCATCGAGCTGTCCCTTCGATTCCAGCAGGTGCGCGCGATATTCTTCGTCTTCGAGCCGCACCAGCACCTGGCCCTGTTTGACGCGATCGCCTTTTTCGACGCCGATCCAGGCGACCTTGCCGACCACCTTCGAGGCCAGCTCGATTTTATGCGCGGCGACAATGTAGCCGGTGGCGTTCAGGATGACGCTGCCCTGGGGCGCTCCGGTATCGAGCAGCCGCGCGCGGGCGGTCTCGACCTCGGTCGCGGCGTTCAACCGCGCATAGATGAAGCGGCCCGCGCCGAGCAGCAGAAATAGAACGACGCCGGTGACGATCCAGCGCACGGCCCAGGGCGAAGGCCCTTCGTCGCGCCGCTTGGCCCGATCGATGCGCAGATTTTTAAGCTCTTCGCTCATGCCGTTATCAGATGTCTCGCAGCGCCGTCAGGATCTGTTTCCTGGCCGCGTTGCGAGCCGGGAGCAGGCCCCCCAACGCGCCCACGATCAACGCGAAAATCAGGCCCGTCAGGATGACCCGCGGGCCGACATTGAAATGGAACGCAATTTCGCTGAAGGTGAAAAAACTGGTGATGCCGGTCGTGATGTTGTTCAACGGTAATACCAGCAGGATTCCCACGATCCCGCCGATGGCCGCGAGGAACAGGGATTCAAGGAAAAAGCTGAACAGAATGCTGCCGCGCGAAAATCCCAGCACGCGCAGCGTTCCGATCTCCTTCGAACGTCGCGCCACGGCCGCGTACATCGTGTTCATGGCCGCGAAACAGCTCCCGATCGCCATAATGACTGCCACGAAAATCCCCATGACTTGCAGAGGAAGGCCGGCCGCCGTCTGCCGGTCGTAATAATCTTTTTCGGAAATGGCGTCGACATTGAGGCGGCGGTCGTCTTGAAGCGAGTTAATCAGCGCCGTCACCGAGGCGCGGTCCGTGGCGCGCACCAGGGCCGAGCTGAGGCCGTCGGAGCGGTTGAAATCGGAGCTGATCTGATTCAGGTCACCGTAAATTTCGCTGTTCACCGCCGATTGGCCGCCGTCCATGACGCCCACCACTTCCCACTCGCCCCTCCCGAACCGCAGGTGTTTGCCGAGACGCGCCGTGGGGTGGCGCTCCGCGATGGATTTTCCGACTACGACCTCGCGGTGGCCGGGCTGGAACCAGCGCCCCTGGGAGATGTTGAGGCCCTCGCGCAACGCGATGCCGTTCGGCTCCACGCCGCGCAGATTGACGTTGAATCCCGCGCCGTTATCCGTGCTCGGAAGGTTGATGACGGTGACCATCTCGAGCGAAGTCAGGGGTTCGCCGGAGGCGGAACGCGCGATGCCGGGCTTGGCTTTGAGGTCCTGGTATTGCTCGCGCGTCATGCCGCTCGTCAGCTCCGAATTGGCGGCTTTGCGCATCACGATGACGTTCAGCGGATTGCCGGTGGACTGGAATGCGATGCGCAATCCGTTGACCAGCGCCAGCACCGCGGCGAGTACCGCGACCGTCAGGCCGATGCCCAGCGCCGTCATGATGGTGGTCGCTTTGCGGACCGTCAGGTTGCGAAGATTGTATGCAATAGGAATGGCCATGGATTAACCTGTGTTTTTAACCCGTGTGCCTCAGCGCCTCGACGATCGGCGTGCGCGACGCCGACCAAGCCGGAAAGACCGAACTGATGAAGCCGATCACGCCCGCGATGGCGAGGCACAAAAGGACAAGCAGAGGCGTCATCGCCATGCTGTTGGTGAACCCCATGGCGCCCAGGGGCATGGCGCGCGCCATCGCACAGCAGAGCGGCGAGGAGGCACGCCGATGGCGCCGCCGATGAGCGCAATGACGACCGATTCGCCGAGGATAATTCCCAGAATCGCCTGGGGCGTGAACCCGAGGGTCTTGAGCACGCCGACCTCGCGCACCCGCTCGCGCACCGACATCGAAATCGTGTTGGCGCAGACCAGCAAAATCGTAAACGTAATGGCGCCGCAGATGGCCATCAGATACAGCTTGACGTTGCCCAGGAACGAAGCGAACGATAGGACGAAGGACTGCTCCGTTTCGGTCATGGTCGGATAGGGCGAGTTGTCGAATTCCTTGTCGATGGCTTTGGCGACGCGCGCGACATCCTCCGGCGAATCGGCGAGAACCTGCAGGGCGCCGATCGAGTCCATGCGAGTGGAGCCGGCGGCGCGCAGCGCTTCGCGTGGATACGCGGCGTTGAAATAGAGGCTGTTGTTGTCGGCGGGATTGTCGTAGATGCCGACGAGCTTCAGTTCTATATTGATGGGCCAGATATCGCCTTGGAGCGGAATGCGTTCCCCGATCTTCCAGCCGAACTTGGCCGCCAGATCCTTGCCCGCGATGGCGCCGGTACGCTCCCGCTGGAAGGCCGCCTTCTGGTCCTCCGGCATCTTCATCTCGGGCATGATGGTGAAGAGCTTGTCCGGCTCGATGATGAAGCGCGCGAAGAAATTGCGCTGATCGCGCGCGTCCTTATACGTGCCTCCGAACCAGTCCCACTCCTGCACTTCGCGGACGCCGGGAATGTGCCGGACGCGCTCTTCATAAGCCATGGGAATCGGCTGCGTCATGGAGACGCGGTGGTGGACGACCAGGCGCAGAGCTTGCGCGGGAGTGGTGGGGCCGGCCAGGAACATGCCGCGATAGAGCGCCAGGAGCAGGCCGAGCACGCACAGCGAGACGGCGATGCTGCCGACCGTCAGCACGCTGCGGCGGCGGTTTCGCAGCGCGTTTTTGAGCATCAATGGAATATATCGCAGCAACTCAGATCTTCTCCTTCTTCTATTCTAAGGAACAGCCGTGGACCACGAAACCTATATGCGCGAGGCCCTCCACCAGGCCCGGCGCGCCGCGGCCCAAGGCGAAGTGCCCGTCGGCGCCGTGGTGGTCAGCGATGGCGAAATTCAGGGCCGCGGGTCGAACGCGCCGGTGCGCATTTCCGATCCCACGGCGCACGCCGAAATTCTGGCGCTGCGGCAGGCCGCCAAGAAGCTCGGCAATTACCGGCTCGAAAACGCGACCCTTTACGTCACGCTCGAGCCCTGCGCGATGTGCGCGGGTGCTTTGGTAGCGGCCCGCGTCCGTACGCTGGTGTTCGGCGCGCGGGACCTGCGCTTCGGCGGCGTCCGCAGCAAATTTCGCATCGCCGATTCCGATCTGCTGAATCACAGAGTCGAAATCGTGGAAGGCGTGCTGGGGGCCGAATGCCTCGAACTGATTAAGAACTTCTTCGAACAACGCCGCTAAACTCACAATTTAAGTTTAGGCTGCGGGGCGCGCCGTTTCGACCGCGAATCGGCGAACAACGTGGATTTGCCGACGAGCGGCCCGCGCGGCGCGATGAAGCGCACGGCGAGCGCGGCGTTCGGGCGCCGAGCGCGTTGGCGTTGTCGAACTCGGCGGTCACTCCGGCCTCGATTCCCGCGCCGCCGCGGACCCTTCGCGCACGCGGCCAGGGTCCTTCGAAAATGGAACAGCGCTGCGCCTCGCGGGCGGGGAGAGAGGGGAAGCTCACGGTGAGGGGAGGGGAAATTTTCGATATGGGGCAAGTCATGGCGCCTCCAAGCGGTTGTTCGATGGCGGCGCGGCGGGCGCACACCCGGGGCGAAAGGGCAGCCGTGTGGATCGGCTGGCACGCGGCCGATGCTTTAAGTTTAGGGGGGTGGACCGATGGGCGGGATTGGAAGAGAGCGGGATGTCAGGGTAAGCGCCTGATTGGAAGCGGAAAGCAGACGAGGCGGGCAGGCGAATAATTCTGTGACCGGTTAGCTGGATCAGGTGTCGAGTTTCGCGATAAGTGCGCTCGTAGCCGGCGCGGCCGTTTCATCGCACAAGCAATGCCCGCTATCGCCCGACCTGCGGTAGAACCTTGTTTCCCTGCCGGCAATGACTATTTATTACGCGAGCGTGAGCAACGAAATCGACAGAGAAGAAACATATGTCGCGGCAATGATTGCTTCCGGCGAATTAAATACGGCGTGGCCGCGATGCCGCTGGTCCGATCGTAGATTCGGGCGGTTCGCGACGCGGATGCGCATTCGGACGGAACCGGCAGCCCGGCCGTCAAGGGACTCTGGTCGGCCGTTACCCTCAACTGCGCGGACCGGCGGCCATGCGCGTCGCGGCAGCCGCGCTGATCGGAAGCGGTACGGGATCGCCAAAGGCGCTGGTAACGCTGCAAGACGCGCGCCCTGAAGGCGGTCAATGCCACGGAAAGGTCTCAAATCGATCTGGGCATCTGTGAGACGCTGCTCGCGGCGAAGAACTGGACGGAACTCATGACTGCGGCGCAGCGCGTTGAAGGCTCCAGGATTTTTCATGAAGAGGGGTTCCGGTACTTCGTGAAAGCCGCCACGAATGCCGAGCCTGGAAACAACTGCGAACCGCTGCTCTCTCGGCGCTGACATTCAACCCCGAGCATCTGCCCGCCCGCAATGCATGCCATGCTGGTCGCCGGTTGGCGGCAAGGCGATGTCGCGGGCGCGAATGTTTGGCTCGGAAAAATTTCCGGCTCGCCGCTCGCGGGCCGGGACGATCGGATTTTCGCGGCGTGGTTCGAGCTCGTCGAAGGCAAAGCGGATCGCAATACCCTCGCGCGATTCAAGAAAGCGCAGCTCTATGGCGACTCCGATGAACAGTACGGCCTGACGCTCGCCTTCATCGAAACCAAGCTCGGCTTGAGCGACGATGCGCAGCCGGACTTTGCGCGCGCTGTCTCCGGAGAGGATCTCGAAACCATGCCCGCGGCCGCTTGGGCCGTTCACGGCGCAATCTGCGCTCAATATCGGATTCAACGGGTGCGCCGGTTCGGCGTGGGATAAGGCTCGCGCAATGGCTCGGCTTCAAACAGGCGAGGAATGGAATCAATGGTTCGCTGCGGCGTTGGCGAAATAACCCGCCCAATCGGCTCGCTGAGGGCTGGCCGGCCTGCGTCCGCGCGCGCCCCTCCCGCCATCTAAATCACATGCCCTGCCATAACTTATCCCATGCGCCGTTTCCACCCAATCCGGCTCCCCGCCCGCCCCGATTTGCGGCGGACGCGCGCCGCAACTCTGTATCTCTCAATCCAATCTCAGTAAAGACGCCGCGCAGGGCCGCCGGTTGCAGCCGAGCCCTCCCGTTACGAACGCCCCGAACGTCCTACCGTCCGGCCTCCCTCGCGCGTTTCGGCGTGATGCCTGACGTCGATGCCCTTGGCCAGGAACAGCACGTCTTCGGCGATATTGGTGGCGTGGTCGGCGATCCGCTCCAGGTTGCGCACCACCGAGAGAAGGTCCACCGACTGGCGAATGTTGCGATGATCCTGCTCCATGAAGCTGATCAGTTCGTGGAAGCTGGCGCTGCGCAGATCGTCCACGGCGTCGTCGGAGGCCAGAACGCTGCGCGCCAGGTCGCCGTCGCGGCTGACGAAAGCGTCCAGGCTCTTGCGCACCATGGACTGCACCAGGGCGGCGATGTGCGGGATGTCGATCATGGGCTTGACGATCGGCTCGCTAAGCAGCGAAATGGCGCGATTGGCGATGTTGACGGCGAGGTCGCCCATGCGCTCCAGGTCGTTGTTGATCTTGAGAGAGGCGACGATGAACCGCAGGTCGGCCGCCATGGGCTGCTGCAACGCCAGCAGGCTGATGGCGAACTCGTCGATGTCGATCTCGATCTGGTTGATGCGGCCTTCGTTCCGCAACACTTCGTTGGCGAGCGTTTCGTCCTTTTGCACGACCGCCGTGATGCTGCGGTAAATCGCCGACTCCACCAGCGAACTCATTTCGAGCAGCTTCGATTTCAACTGCTCGAGATCTTCCACGAAATGACGCACGTGATTTCCTTCTTTCGATTCCGTTTCAACCGAACCGGCCGGTGATGTAGTCTTCCGTTTCCTTCCTCGCCGGCGTTTTGAAGATCGCCCTGGTATCGTCGAATTCGATGAGATGCCCCAACAGGAAAAAGCCGGTATAGTCCGCCACGCGGGCGGCCTGCTGCATGTTGTGCGTGACGATGACGATGGTGCAGGTGCTCTTCAGGTGAAACAGCAGCTCTTCGATCTTGGCGGTCGCGATGGGGTCGAGAGCGGAGCAGGGCTCGTCCAGCAGCAGCACCTCGGGGTCGACCGCCAGAGCGCGCGCGATACAGAGGCGCTGCTGCTGGCCTCCCGACAGGTCGTAGGCGGATTTGTGCAGCTTGTTCTTGACCTCTTCCCACAACGCCGCCCTTCGCAGGCTCTTTTCGACCGCCTGTTCGAGCGCCCCTTTCCGCTTGGTCCCGTTGACGCGCAGACCGTACGCCACGTTCTCGAATACGGACTTCGGGAAGGGGTTCGATTTCTGGAAGACCATGCCGACCCGGCGGCGCAGGTGCGAGACTTCCATGGGCAGGATGCTCTCGTTGTCGAGCAGGATGTCGCCCTCGATGCGCGTCTTGCGAATCGCTTCGTTCATGCGGTTCAAGGTGCGCAGGAACGTCGATTTACCGCAGCCGGACGGTCCGATGAAAGCCGTCACTTTATTGGCGTGGACGGTCAGGTCGATGTCGTGCAGCGCTTGGAAGGTATCGTAAAAGAAATTGAGCTTCACCGACCTGAGCTTGGGCACTTCCAACGCGGGACTGTCGGGCAAGGCGGCCGGTCCGCCGGCTTTCAAATCGGAAGGATCGAGAGAAGGAGTCACAGGGTTCATCCCGATTTATTGGAAAAGCCGCCGGTCACGATGGCGCGGGCCGTAACGTTTACCAGCAGCACCAGGGAAAGCAGAATGAATCCCGCCGCCCATGCCTGGCGATGCAGGTCCGGGTAGGGCGAAATGGCGTAGGTAAAGATGACCACCGGGAGCGTGGCGACGGGCTGCTCCCAGCCGGGGGTCCAGAACTGGTTGTTGAGAGCCGTAAACAGAAGGGGCGCGGTCTCTCCTGCCACACGCGCCAAGTTTAGCATCATTCCGGAAATAATGCCGCGCAGCGCGGCCGGAATTACGACCGTCGCGATGGTCCTCGATTTAGACGCCCCCAGTGCCATGGCGCCCTCGCGCAAGGAGGCGGGGACGGCGCGCAGAAACTCCTCCGTGCTGCGCAGCGCGATCGGGATCATCATGATGCCGAGCGCCACGCCGCCCGCGAACGCGGAGAAATGTTTTTGCTTGAGGACGATGAGCGCGTACGCGAAAATGCCGATCACGATGGACGGCACGCCGTTGAGGAGGTCGGTCGTGAAGCGGATCAAAAACGAATAGGCGGCGCCGCCGTATTCGGAGAGGTACACGCCCGCGAGGAAGCCGAGCGGCACTCCAATGCAGGCCGCCAGCAGAAGAACCTTGGCGCTGCCGACGATGGCGTTGGCCACGCCGCCGCCGGTTTCTCCCGTCGGAACCGGCAGCTTGGTGAAGAAATTCCAGTTCAGGTCCTTGCCGCCTTGAACCAGCAGATAGCCGAGGATGAAAATCAGCGCGCCCACCGTCACGACGGTGCAAATGGCGGTGAGGAACAGCATGACCGCATTGGTCGCCTTCCTGCGGAACGTCAGTCGCGACGCCGTCACGTGGTTCCTTTCGCCGTGGTGGCCAGAATCAGGAGGCGGGCGGCGCCGTTGATCACGATGGTAAGCGCAAACAGCACCAGGCCGAGCTCGATCAGCGAGCTCAGATAGACATCGCCGGTCGCCTCCGTGAATTCGTTGGCGATGACGGCCGCGATGGAATAGCCGGGGGCCAGCAGAGACGCTTGGATGCGCGGGGTGTTGCCGATAACCATGGTCACCGCCATGGTTTCGCCCAGGGCGCGCGCCAGTGCAAGAAAGATCGATCCGAAAATGCCGGCGCGGGCGAACGGAACCACGACTTGCCAGGTCGATTCCCATTTGGTCGCGCCCAGCGCCAGCGCTCCTTCGCGGAAATCGCGTGGAACCGCCAGCAGGATCTCGCGCGAGACGGAAATGATGAAGGGGACGATCATGACCGCGAGAATCAGCCCCGCGGAAAAAATGCTGACGCCGTAGAACGCGCCGGAGAAAATGGGAAGAAAGCCGAGAACGGATTTGAGACCGGGCACGACGTACTTCTCGAGAATCGGAATCATCACGAAAATGCCGATCAGCCCGTAGATGACGCTGGGAACCGCGGCCAGCAGCTCGATGCAGAAGGTCAGAGCGTCGGAGAGCCGCGGCGGCGCGAGCTCGGCCAAAAAGATGGCGGCGCCGACGCCGAGCGGGACGGCGACGATGAGAGCCAGAGCGGACGTGACAACCGTTCCATAGAGAAACGGCAGCGCCCCAAAATGCCCCGCTACCGGGTCCCAGGTGGACGTAAACAGGAAATTCCACCCGAATTGGCGGCGCGAAAGCGCGGAATTTGCCCACAGCTCGTAAACCAGCAGAGCCCGTGATCGCAAGAACGCTGCGTCGCGCTCAGGAAAGCAATGCCGTACGCCAGGCTGTCCGCGCCGCGCAGCCGCCGCAGGAAGGAGGCGGCCCGGCTTTGGCGCTGCGCAACCGCCGCCGCTGAAGTGGCCATGTTATTTGATTTGTTCGATCTGCTTCTGTTCCTTCACAATAACTTGATTGGGCAGCCGCGCGTAGGCGAGCGGCTCCGCCATGTTCTGTCCGCTGGTCAGCATCCATGCCAGGAAGTCTTTCATGGCTTTGAGCTTGGCCTGATCCTTGATCCGTTCGGGGATGAGCAGCCACGTGAAGGTCGAGATCGGATAGGCGTTCTGGCCGGGCGAGTTCGTTATGGATACGCGGAAATCGGCGGGCATGGAAGCGGCGCCGGCGGCGGCCGTTACGGTGTTAAAGCTGGGCTTGACGAAGCGCGCCGCTGGGACTTTGGACGTTCCCATAGGGCATGCCGTTTTGGATGGCATAGATCAGTTCGACGTAACCGATGGAATTAGCGAGGTTCTTGACCTGGCCCGCGACGCCATCGTTCCCCTTGGCGCCGAGTCCCACCGGCCAATTGACGGAAGCGGCGGCGGGACCAACCCTCGATTTCCACTCCGGGCTGACTTTAGACAAAAAATCGGTCCAGCAGTACGTCGTGCCGCTGCCATCGGAACGATGCACGACGAGGATGTCGGCGTCGGGCAGTTTCGCACCGGCGTTCGCTTTGCGCAGCTCCGGATCGTTCCATTTCGTGATCTTGCCGAGGTAAATACCGGCCAGCGCCTCGCGGCGTAAAGTTCAGCCCGGACGAGACGCCGGGCACGTTGTAGGTGGGAACGTCGGCTCCCGCCACGGTCGGGAAATGAAGAATATCGAATCCGTGTTTTTTCCTATAGTCCGCGAGTCTGTTGATTCGTCATGGGGAGGTCGCTCGCGCCGAAATCGACCGTGCCTTCGGTCACTTGCTGGATACCGGCGCCGGACCCGAGGGGTTGGTAATTGATTTGAATGTTCCGCATGCAGCTTGTGATACTCGTTGAACCATTTCGTATAAATCGGCGCCGGGAAGGTTGCCCCGGCTCCGTTGATGAGCGTCTGAGCCGCCAGAGGGGCCGTGATAATCAATCCCTGGAGGATCAAGCTCTTGATCGCCTGCGAGTGCATGTTCACTCTATTTTAATGGGTGGGAGCGGCGGGGGCGCCCGGTAGAGTATAGCGCAGGTCCAGAAACAGCATGTTCACGCTCGCGTTGGCCGGCGTGCCCGCGGCGGCGTACCAGGGATCGCGGCTCAGGTACGAATACTGGCTGATGAAAGACAGCGAGCCATAGCGCGGATCTTTCCAGAGAGTCTGAATCCAGCCGCAGGTCGCTTCTTGAATGGCGCGGTTCTGGCTCGCTCCGGCATAGCCATAACCGACCGGCTTGCCCGTGGCGTCAATCTGGATGTCGCGGCCGATGTAAATGCCGCCGTAATAGGCGTAGAACAACGCGTTCTTGCGGGTGAGCTCGAAACCAGACACGGTGGACCCGGAATGGACGGGCGAGAGGCTGCCATCGGCGCGAACGGCGAGATCCGGCGCCTGGCCAAAGAGGTAGCGGCCGCCGCCGTCGCTCCAGTAATTATTCGTGAGAATGCGGAGGCCGCGGGCCAGCTCGAAATTCAGATTGGCTTGCGCGCCCCCGCCCGTCGCGCTGAAGTGTGTCGCGGTCGAGGCTGGGTTCCAGACGCGGAATTCGCGCACCACGCCGCCCAGCTCGAAATGGAACTTCTTTCCGGCGTCGAAAGCGATCTTCGCGACGACGTCGGGTATGGCGTTAGAGGCGCTCAAGGTCGTGGCGCCGTTATCGAGTTGCGTTCCATAGGGCGTCGACAATGCGGCCGGCAGTGAAACGGGGCTGCCTCCGCTGGAGCCTCCGATGTACTGTTCGGGGTTCTCGAACGAGAGCGCCATGTGGACATTGTTGGTGGCGTGGTAGACGAGGCGAAGCTGCGGATCGCGGCTCCAGACCAGGCCCGCCTGATAATTCACGTCCATGTCCTGGGTATAGAAAATATCGGCGGGGAGGGGCGAAATGCCGCCGCGGCCGGGCGTCAGCAAGCTCCAGGACTGGCCCGCGAGAAACTCGAATTTGCTTTTTTGGAGGTCAATCCAATACAGGCGCAGGCGGAGCGGATCGCTGTTGCTGCTGACGGCGACGTTGGTGGTGGCGTTCAAGGATCCGAGAAAGTCGGACTCCCAGTAGGCCAACACGTGGGCGCCCTTGACATCGGCATCGACGCGCGCCCCGATGCGCGAGTTTTGAATGCTCATGCGCTCTTCCGCGATCATGCCGGCAGGCGAGGTTGAAAAGGGAATAGCGCCGAAGTTGGTGCCGATGCCGCTGCCGGTGTTGCTGCTGCGCCAGACATTGGTGAAATCCATGAACCCGACGGGCGTTATGGTCGCGCCGCCGAGATGCAATTGCAGCGGGGCCTGAGGCGCTTCGCCGGCCGGCGCGCCCGCATTCGGAATAGCGGCCGGGAGCGCGCCTTCGCTGGATCCGCCGGAGAAATTCGCGGCCGTCCCGTCCAGGGATGCAAGCAGGTTTGAGGGTACGGTGGAGCGTGGTCATTTGCCGTTCGAGAGCCTGGCGGAGCGCATCGATCTGTTTCTGCTGATTCGCCACCAAGGCCTTGAGTTCCGTCAGGTCGTTGCTGGAAGACCGGTCCTGCGCGGTTGCGGCGGAATTTAAGAGGCATAGCAGCCCCCGGCATACACTGAGCGCCACGAAAGTTTTTCGGAGCATTTTCTAAGTTGAGAATAGAGGCGGAATGATACTGGGTAATGAACGGCGTATTACGAAATGGTTAACGATCCGCCGCGGGAAGAGTGATGGTGAAGGTGGAACCCTTTCCGAGCTGTGTTTCGACCTTGACGGAGCCATTCATCCCTTCGACGACGTGCCTGACGATGGACAGTCCCAATCCGGTACCGCCGACTTGCCTCGAACGCGCCGCGTCCACGCGGTAAAAGCGCTCGAAAATGCGGGGCAAGTCTTGAGAAGGGATTCCGATACCCGTGTCGGAGATCGAAATTTGCGCCTCGCCGGAGGGAGTGGCCCGCGCGGAGACCCGAACTTCCCCTCCAGGACGGTTAAACTTGACGGCATTCGCCAACAGGTTCAGGACCGCCTGCTCCAGCCTGAACCTATAGCCGATCGCGAAGAGGTCTTCAATGGCGGAGGGTATAACGGCGATGCCGCCGGCGGCCGCTTCACGTTCGACGGCCCGCAGCGCCGTTTCGAGCGCTTCACGCACGGAGACGCGTTCGGGCGGGCCGGGCACGATGCCCGATTCGAGATCGGAGAGAGTCAGCAGATCGCCCGAAATGCTGTTGAGGCGATTCCCGTTGGAGCGGATGATCTCGACGAATCGCCGGTTGGAGGCGGGATCCTCGAGCGCGCCTTCGAGCAGCGTGTCGGAACAGGCGATGATGCTTGCGAGAGGCGTGCGCATTTCATGGGAGACGTTGGCGATGAAATCCTTGCGCACTTGTTCGAGGCGTTCGAGGTCCGTAATGTCGTGGAGGATGGCGATGGCGCCGCGGCCCGCGGCTCCCTCGAACGGCGCCGCGTGGATCTCGTACGAGCGGCTGCCGGCGGCGGCGATTTTGAGAGAGCGTTTGATTTTGGTTCCCGACTTTATCGCTTCATCGACGATGGCAAGAATCTCGGAATCGCGGACGAGCTCGAGCAGCGGGAGCCGGTCGCGGATGGGGAGTTGGACTCCAACGGCCCGCGCGATCGCTTCGTTACAAAAGACGACGCGAAGATCCTTGTCCACGGCAAGGAGGCCTTCGCCCATGCTCGAGAGGATTGCCTCGCGTTGGGCGACCTCGATCTTGAGCCGGTCCAGAGCGCCGCGGACCTGTCCGGCAACGGCCGACAGGGACCGCTCGAGCGCTCCGATCTGATCGGAACGAGGGTGTGCGATCGCGCCGGCGGGCGCGGATCCAAGCAGGTCTTCGGCAAGCCGGATGAGCGCGCGCAGGCGGCGGGACCGCTCGCGGAAACGAGCGTACGAGACGGACCAGACCACGAGCGCCACGAGCACAGCCGCGAAAAGCAAGGGCGTAAGAGGCGCCGGCGGAAAACTTACAGCACTCCAGTCCAGGGGCGTGCGACCAGTATAGCGAGGCGCTTTGGGTAGCGATGGGTAAGTGCCTGAAGCCCGAAAAGTCCTCGAATCCGATGCGTGACTACCGACTTTCGCGCCGCCGGCCATGGCACCGGTGAGCGCCTGCGCTGAAACCGGCGCTCCCAACGGCGTCAAAACCGGCGCAAATGCCCCTCTTTTAAATCGGCCCTAACAGTGAAGGGCAAGTACGGACACATGCGAACGAACATGCGTCCCCAGGGCGCATCGCTGAGGTAGAAGGTGTATTGGATAATGCAGCATTGAGCCATCTGGAGATACCAATGGGATATCGACGGTGGAGCCCTTCGCTAGTCAGCTCGACGTCCTTGCTGCCGCTTCTGACGACAGGCATTCGAACTTTCGAGGCGGTCCAATCCGGACGAGAGCGCCGGCTTTCAAGTGCCAGGACTGCCCCGGGCGCTCCCGCCAATGCAGCAGCCCACCGGAGGATCACAATCGGTATTTGAGCGCAAACTGAATCGTTCGCATCGAGCCGGTCAGCGACGTGATCGTCCCGGAGGCGCCAGGGCAGGCGTCGATATCGCCATTGGGCAGGCCGAAGTTGGGGTGATTAAGAGCATTGAAAAACTCCGCGCGAAATTCCAGCTTCTGCCATGCGGTGAGGGAGAAGATCTTACGCACGCCTAAGTCGAGGTTCACCAAACTTGGTCCGATCAGAACATTGTAGCCGGCGTTGCCACAAGGCGTAGTTCGCGGCGTCCGCGAACGCGGCGAGATCGAAATAATCGTAAAGCGTTCTCTGGCTGGACGGCAGATTGCCGTTCCCAATCCGGTCTGGCAAGGCGTAACCTTGCGTTCCAGTGTTGGACGAGCCCGTTTCCTGCGTGGGACTGAAGGGGAAACCCGTCGTCAGGGTGAAGATGCCGGAGGCGTTCGGCGAATGAGTTTGTGCGCAATCGGGCAAGCGGGCCAGGCGGTGCAAATGTGCATGGCTTGCGGCGTTCGTTTCTGCGACATGGTGACGAAGAGCTTCGGGTCTTTCGGCAAGCGCCTGGGCGAGGTTGAGGCGGCTTTGAAAGAGGCCGAACGCCGCGGCGACGAACTGGCCACAGAGCTGTGCCGGAAGGATGACGTTATCGAAACCCTGCGCCGCGGCGTGGCGGTGCTGATGAGCGGCGCAATCCTCGCGGGCTGGTTTTAGGAATATCCGCCGCAACAAGTAACGCATAGGTGGACCGGCTACGGCTTGCTGCCGGCGTTGGCGCTGTTCGTGTTTCTCGTCTGCCGGTGGGCGGTGATTCAGTTCAAGCGCCGCAATCGTTGGGTGACGTGGCGGAATAACGCTGTGTTCCGGGCCGTGGCGCGTGTCTGGAACCATTTTGAAAAGGTTCTTTATCGAGGTGAAGGTATGACCGAATTTGAAAAGTACATCGCCGGGCTTCGCGCCCGTGCGGAGGCCGAAAGGCAAGCACGGCTGCAAGGCAAGGAGGTATCGGAAGCCGGAAAGGAAAGGCCCGACTATCATCAGCGCACACGCGAGCGCGAGGGCAACTCTCCGTTTAGCGGCGGATGGGCCGTGGTGGCACCTGGGCCGGGAGGTCAAGGTAGAAGGCCGAAATTATGAAAGATATTTTGCACCGCTCGCTTTGGACAGAGAAGCCGGGAAGCTGGTGGTATGCGGTTATCTTCGGCTGCATCTACGCCGTTGTTGTTTATCTGCGCATGAAGTGGGGGCTGGTGGGTTGGCTGCCGGTGCGCCTGAGAGTGAGGTGTCTGCCTGGCAAATGAAATTGAAAAAACCGGGCAAATAATGCATGAGGCCGTAGCAAAGCTGCGGGCGCAAGGGGCGGCGTGGCCTGCGGCTCCCTCCCCTTCGTTCTCTCCGCCGCGCGTCTCCGCTCCGGCTGCGCCCTGCGCTGCCGCGCCCGTGTTTCTCGAATGGGCCGTGTGCGCTGTGCATGATCGCCCGTTCTTCACGCCCATCGAGCGGCAACCTTCGGGCCTCTATTTGCGGGTTGAGTGCGTCCGGGCCTCGGCGGGCGGGGACTACGCGGGAATCGGCGATAGCCGCGGCCACGGCGGATTGTGCCTGGGTGTTTCCGTCCGAGCGGATGACGCCTTTATCGAAGGACAATTGCCGGCGGCTGGAGATATTGCCGAAGCTGGCGGCGGTCGGTCTCGGTTGGGCGAATTTTCTGGTCATGCGGCGGAAGCATTCAACGCTGATGAAAGAAATCGGCGTGGATGCGAAGCTGGTCGCGGATCAACTCGGCCATGAGGTCTATGTGGATATCAACACGTACACTCCAAAAAGCGCGGACTGCGGCAGGCGGCGGTGAACCGGCTTGAAAGCTTCGTCGGCGCTAAACAGTGCTCAAATGGCGCTCAGGAAATCCGGGATGCTCGCAACTTGTTGAATTAGTGGAGCGGGAGACGGGACTCGAACCCGCGACGTCCAGCTTGGGAAGCTGGCATTCTACCACTGAATTACTCCCGCGTTTTCACATGGCGCGATTCCCACGTTATTGCGTACAACGTAACATAACACAACGCAACAGCAACCGGTCGTGCCGTGCTGCGGCGATGCACCGATGCCGTGCTGTGAAGCAGCGCGGTGAATGGGCGATCGCCGCCGGGGGGAGAAGAGGCTCGGCCGAGCGTTCGGCCGGGGGAGGATCTCGGCGCTCCCGCCGGGAACAGGGCGCGAACTCGGATGCGCGGTTCGCGGCGGCCCTCCTTCATCGC
The DNA here is from genome assembly GCA_963795935.1 of Bryobacterales bacterium. Lineage (GTDB taxonomy): Bacteria > Acidobacteriota > Terriglobia > Bryobacterales > Bryobacteraceae > JAICMB01. The sequence goes on from CAWCJO010000004.1 coordinate 824,686, forward strand.
CTATTACCGCCGCGTCCGATAATATAACTCGATCCACGGTCCCGTCAGCGGGCCATCGGCGCGGGCCCGCGCGGTTCGATTCATGCTAGCGATTCCGAGGCTGATCGCGCGCTCTTCTTCGGCCACCCAGGCGGGAACCTCGGGGAGCGGGAGCGTGATCAATTCCGAATCGAGCGCGCCTTCCGAGTGGAAATGTTCGCTCGAAATCAGCCGGCCGAGAGTCGCGCTGCCATAACCATAGAGGTAAGGGAAAGCCAGAAGATTATTGTAGGCCATGGCCTTGAGCGCGAACTCCTCGATGCCGCCGCGCTCTTCCAAAAGCCCGGAATCGCGCAACAGGGATTCAGACAGCTCGTAAAACACGGCATTGGGCGTGCGCACCACGAGCAGGCCGCCGGGCTTGACGACGCGATGGATTTCTTTCAGCAGCGGACGGGGATCCGGAACCTGCTCGAAACAATTCCAGACGAAGACGCCGTCGTAGGAAGCGTTCGGAAACGCGCAATCCTGAAGTTCGCATTCGAACACAGTGAAGCCTTTCGATCTTGCGTACCGCGAGGTATCTTTCCCGATGTCGATGCCTTGGGCGCGCCATCCCCATTCGCCCGCGACCTGCAGGAAGGCTCCGTAATGGCTGCCGATCTCGAGCACTTTCGCGCCGGATTGGAGCAGCGAGCGGTACGGCGCCGCTTTATTGCGAAAGGCTTGCGCATAGCGCGGGAACAGGCGGTCGATTTGCGAATCGTCGTAGGGATCGTCGGCGTAGGTCTGTTCATCGCCGGGGTCCTTCTCATCGCGGACGAAAACGCGGCAAGCGGAGCAGGCCAGAATGGCGGCATTGTCGCCGTGAGCGAAATCGGTGAGGTCCTTCAGTTCGGAAGGGTTCGGTTGGCGCTCGAAGCGTTCGAGAATGAACCGCTCGCGGTATTTGGACTCGCGGCCGATGCGGCCCTCCGGGAGGAATTTCTCGAATTGCAATCCTCCGCAGACGGGGCATTGCATCTAAATCATACCCAGGGCAACGTCGCGGGCAGGCGCGGGGAACGCGCGGTCGATGACGCCATACTCCTCCTGCGTCAATTGCCAGCCCGCCCCGCCGCTGTTTTCGCGGACGTGGCCGGGATTTCCGGACTTCGGAATCGCGAAGACGCCGTGCGCGGTCAGAAAATTCAGAACCACTTGGCGGGCCGTGCGCTTGTGCCGCAGCGCAATCTCTTCGAGAATGGCCGAGCCCACGGTGTTGGGTTTTGGAAAATCGCGATGCCCGAAGGGGCTGTACCCCATGACCGCGATGCCGCGCTCGCGGCAATAGGGGATGAGCTTGCGCTCGATGCCGCGGTCCTTCAGATGATACAGCACTTGATCGCAGGCCAGGCGGTTGTGCCGCAGCGCCGCTTCAGCCTCGCGCAGTTGCTCCACGTCGAAATTGGAGACGCCGATATAGCGGATCATCCGGCGCGCAACCAGTTGCTCCATGGCGCGCATGGTTTCGCGCAGGGGATGCTTGCTCTCCCAGTGCAAAAGGTAGAGGTCCACGCAATCGACGCCCAGCCTTTTCAAGCTGGCCTCGCACGCTTTCAAGGCGCCGTCGAAGGAGGCATTCGAGGGCAGAACCTTCGTGACCAGGAAGACTTCCGCGCGTTTGCCGCGGATGGCCTCGCCCACCAGCTCCTCCGTCAGGCCGTTGCCGTACATCTCGGCGGTATCGAGAAGCGTCATGCCGGCCTCCACGCCGCAGCGCAAGGCCGCGAGGGCGGCGTCGCGGCCGGTCTGTTCGATCATCCAGGTCCCCAGGCCGAGAACGGGAAGGGCCTCGCCAGTCCAGCCAAAGGCGCGCCGCGGGACGCCTGCTTCGCTCATACGCGGTGTGGCGGGGTGCGGCGGGGCAGCGGGTTCGCGTGTCTCAGCGCCTCGGGTGTCGGCTGCATGGGGTTGGGAGCAGGTTGAGGTCCGGTTCACGGTCCGGTTCACGGTCCGCTTTTGCGCCCCCGCGAACATCTCCGAATTCGCCGGCGTAAACGCGCGTGAACTCCGCGCCTAAGAGGAAGAGCTGCGAGGAATAATATACCCAGACAAAAAGAACAATCAGCGATCCGGCGGCGCCGTAAGCCGACCCGAAGCTGGCTTTGCCTAGATACAGCCCCAATAGCGATTTTCCCAAAGTAAACAGGACGGCAGTGGCAAACGAACCGGCCCACAAACTACGCCACGGCAGTCTCCGCTGCGGAACAAAGCGGTAAATCACCGCGAACAACAGTGTGATTACAATGAGCGAAATTACAACGTTCGCAGCCTGGAACAGGCCCACCGGCAGATACCCTCCCACGAATTTGCCGAGCGCGACAAGGAATGTGCTCGCGATCAAGGATACCAGCAACAAAAACCCAATGCCGACTACCATGGCGAAGGAGAAAAACTCGTCGCGCATCATCCCCCACCAGGAGGAGTTGCGCGACGTATCGACGTCCCAGATGCGGTTGAGCGCCTTGCGCAATTCCGTGAAGACTCCGGAGGCGCTGAACAATAGCACCACGAACCCGATTATGGTGGCGATGATGCCGGCCTTGGGGGAATGGGCGTTGGCGAGCATGGTCTGGATCGCATCGCCGCCTGCCGAGCCGACTAACCCGTTGAGTTGGGCGCCTATCTGGTCGCGCGCGGCCTTTTCGCCGAAAACCAAACCGGCGATGGAGATCGCGATCACCAGCAAGGGCGCGAGCGAAAGGACCGTGTAGTATGACAGCGCCGCGCCGAGCGTCTGCGCATCGTGGCTGCTCCATTGCGAGAACGAACGTGACAACAGTGACCGCGCTTTTTGTAACGTCATCGAATTTGCCCCTCGCAACGTTGTGCAATTCAGATTCCAGAGAAGGTATTTAAAATGGCTCCGCCGATCCGCGACACTATAATGAAAAACATCCCATGCAACGCCGCCAATTCCTGTCGCTGATTCCCGGCGGGCTCGTGGCCGCCCGGCCGGCCCGCGCCGCCGAGGCCCAAATCAGCGTCTTCGTGAACGAGCGCATCGCGCCCATCAGTCCCCTGGTCCACGGCCAGTTCATCGAGCATCTCGGCGGGGTCATTTACGACGGCGTGTGGGTGGGCGAAAAATCTTCCATCCCGAACATCGGCGGGATTCGCAAAGCGCTGGTCGAGGCCATGCGTCCATTGGGACCGACCGTGGTTCGTTGGCCGGGCGGCTGTTTCGCCGATTCTTACGATTGGCGCGACGGAATCGGGCCGCCAAGCGAGCGCCCACGCCGCCGTAATTTCTGGGCTTCGAACGGCCGCCTCCGAAATTTGCCCGACTCGATTCCCGCCAAGGACGACCCTAACGCTTTCGGCACGAACGAGTTCATGCGCTTCTGCGGCTTGATCGGCGCGCAGCCGTATGTTGCGGCGAATGTGCGCGGAATGACAGCGCGCGATTTCGACGAATGGATCGCCTACTGCAACGCGCCCGCGAGCGCCGGGACGGCTTCGGCGCGCCGCGCCGCGAACGGATCGCCCGACCCGTTCAACGTGCGCTACTGGGGCGTGGGCAACGAAAGCTGGGGCTGCGGCGGCGAAATGACGGCCGCGGAATATTCGCTCGAATTCCGCAAGTTCACGGCCTGGACGCCCACTTACAACCAGCCGCTCTCGTTCATCGCCTCGGGTCCCAATGGCGCCGACTACAACTGGTCGCGGGGTTTCTTCTCACGCCTGGCGGAAAAAGGGGCGGGCGCCATGAATAAAGTGTGGGGCTGGGCGCTGCACTATTATTGCGGAACCACCGGTACAGGCGACTCGCTCGATTTTACGGCGGACAACGCCTACGAGCTGTTCGACCGCGCTAATCGCATGGAGGACCTCATTAACCGGCACTGGAGCATAATGGGCGAGTTCGACCGCGAACATCGCATTGCGCTGGTCGTGGATGAATGGGGAGACTGGCATCACGATGGGACGGCCGTCGCTCCGTCGCATCTTTTCGGCAGCATTCCGACAATGCGCGATGCGATTGTGGCGGCCTTGACCCTCGATACGTTCCATCGCCATGCCGACAAAATCGCGATGGCGAACGCGGCGCAGCTCGTCAATTGTATCCAGACTTTGTTTCTCGCCGAAGGCGATAAGTTTTGCGTTACGCCGACTTATCGGGTTTTCGCCATGTATAAAGACCATCTGGGCGGCGATGCCCTGCGCACGACGTTCGCCGCGCCGGATGCAAGCTACTCGGCGCCAAGCGGCGCCCAGGAAAGTAAGTCCCGCCATGTCGTCCGGCTGGCAGGGGCGGCTTCGCGCGCCGGCGGCGCGCTGACGATCACGGCAGCGCATACGCATTTGACCGAGCCGCTTGAAACGAGCGTCAATGTTTCCGGCACAAACGTGAAGGCCGCGAAAGGAGTTGTGCTCTCCGGCCCCGATATCCACGCGCACAACGATTTTTCCCAGCCGGACGCCGTCAAGCCCGCGCCGCTGGCGTTGGAAATCTCCGGAGGCGAGCTGCGCATCCGCATCCCGGCGGCATCGGTGATAAAAATTCAGGCCGAACTTTCATGAAACCCTTATTCCTCGCCGCCGCGTGTTTCGTCGCAGCGCACGCGGCGAGCCTCCCCGAAGCCACGGAATCGTCGAGCGAAATGCGCCCGTCCATCGAGCGTTATACTGCCGACCGCGGGCTTCTGCTGCGTTATTACTCCATCGATCTTTCCCCGGCGCGCCGCGACCGCATGAGAGAAGTTCGACGCCGAGTGGCTCGACCGTCTTCCCACCCTGAACTTCGACGCCATGGGCCAGGACGGTAAGATCGACTACATCCTGTTCCGCAACTATCTGGAGCACGATCTTCGCCAGATCGATCTCGACGAGAAACATCAGGCCGAGGCGGCGCCCTTCGTACCGTTCAGCCAAACGATCGTCGATCTGGAGGAAGCGCGCCGCCGCATGGAGCCGGTCGATCCGAAGAGCTCCGCGCACGCGCTCAGCGGACTTACGAAAGAGGTAGCCGCGCTTCAGGCCGCCAGGCAAGCTACGCTCAAATCCGCGCCGCCGGACAAAATGATCGCCAATCGCGCGGGGGGAGAAGTGCTGTCCCTCCGCGCCGTCCTGAGGCGCTGGTTCGATTTCTACAACGGCTACGACCCGATGTTCACCTGGTGGGCCGCCGAGTCCTACAAAGAAGCCGATGCCGCGCTTGAGAAGTACGCGATATTTCTGCGCGCGCAGGTGGCCGGCATACACGAACCATTGGCGGCGTTCTCCGGTTTCCGGCGCGCCGGCGCTCAGATTCCCGGTCCGGCGGCGGCCGCCGCGCCTGCGCGTCCCGATCCCAGCCGCATGGATTCCACCGACGATATCATCGGCGATCCGATCGGCCGCGAGGGCCTGCTGAGCGAGCTCGCCAGCGAAATGATTCCGTACACGCCGGAGCAGCTCATCGCCATTGCCGATAAAGAATTCGCGTGGTGCGAGGAGCAGATGAAGAAGGCCTCGAACGAGCTCGGTTACGGCGACGACTGGAAGAAAGCGCTCGAGCATGTCAAGAACATGTACGTGGAGCCGGGCAAGCAGCCGCAGCTCATCCGCGACCTGGAGCGCGAAGCCGAAGCCTTCATCGACGAGCACGACCTGGTCACGATTCCGCCGCTCGCGCGCGAAACGTGGCGCATGGAAATGATGACCCCCCAGCGCCAGCTTGTGAATCCATTTTTCACCGGCGGGGAAGTGATGAGCGTTTCCTACCCGGTCGAATCTATGACCTTCGAGCAGAAGATGATGAGCATGCGCGGCAATAACATCCCGTTTTCGCGCGCCACCGTCTTTCACGAGCTGATCCCCGGCCACGAGCTGCAACTGTTCATGGCCGCCCGCTATCATCCCTATCGCCAAATCTTCAACACGCCCTTTCTAACGGAAGGCTGGTCGCTGTACTGGGAAATGCTGATGTGGGACATGCATTTCCAGAAAACCCCGGAAGACCGCATCGGAGCGCTCTTCTGGAGAATGCACCGCTGCGCCCGCATTATTTTTTCGCTCAGCTTCCACTTGGGGAAAATGACGCCGCAACAGGCTGTCGATTTCCTGGTCGACCGCGTCGGCCACGAGCGCGATAACGCCATCGGCGAAGTGCGCCGCTCCTTTAACGGAAGCTATTCGCCGCTCTATCAGGCCGCTTATCTGCTGGGCGGTATGCAGCTCTACGCGCTGCACAAGGAACTGGTCGACTCCGGCAAGATGACGAACCGGCAATTCCACGATGCCGTCCTGAAGGAGGGACGCATGCCGGTCGAGATGATCCGCGCGGGCTTGACGAATCAGAAGCTCGCGCGCGATTTCGGCTCCAACTGGCTCTTTTATGGAACGGTAGTTCCTTAATGTCGACGCAGCCCATGAAATCGGCGCAAGCGGCCGCGCCCGACGCCGGGTTTGTGCGCGGGTTGAACCTGTTCGACTCCACGATGATCGTCGTGGGCATCATGATCGGCTCCGGCATTTTCATTGTGTCGGCCGACATGGCGCGCTTAATAAACAGCGCCGGCTGGCTGCTGGTTGCGTGGGCCATTACGGGGCTCCTCACCGTCGCGGCCGCGCTCTCCTACGGCGAACTTTCTTCGATGATGCCGCGCGCCGGCGGCATGTACGTCTACTTGCGGGAAGCATACTCGCCGCTATGGGGCTTTCTCTACGGCTGGACATCGTTCACGGTGATCCAGACCGGCACCATCGCGGCGGTTGCGGTGGCGTTCGCGCGCTTTCTCGGAATTTTATGGCCGGCGGTGGGCGAGAACCGCTACGCGATCGCGCCTATTCACATCGGTTCCGGGTACGCGCTGTCGCTGTCCACCGCGCAACTGGTCGCGATCGGCGTCATCGCGCTGTTGACGTGGACCAACACGCGCGGCCTGGAATACGGCAAAATCGTGCAGAACGTCTTCACCTCGGCGAAGGGACTGGCGATGGCGGCGCTGATCGTCGCGGGACTGACGATCGGCCTGAATGCAAACGCCGTTCACGTCAACTTCGGCCACTTGTGGTCCGTCGGCGCTTTCGATCCATCGCTCGGCGTCGCGGCGGGCAGCGCTTTCGGGCTCATGGTGGCGCTATGCGTGTCGCAATCCGGATCGCTGTTCTCGGCCGATTCCTGGCACGACATCACTTTCGTGGCGGGCGAGGTTCGCGATCCGCGGCGCACCATGCCGCTCGCCATGGCGCTCGGCTGCACGGCGGTGAGCGTCATCTACATCCTGGCCAACGTCGCGTACCTGGCGGTGCTGCCGTTGCCGGCGATCCAGCACGCGCCTTCGGACCGCGTCGCGACGGCGGTGTTGCAACATATTTTTCCTGGACTCGGCGCGGTTCTGATGGCCATCGCAATCATGATCTCGACGTTCGGCTGCGTCAACAGCCTGGTGCTGGCGGGTGCCCGCGCGTATTACGCCATGGCACACGATGGGCTGTTCTTTCGCCGCGCCGGCGTCCTGAATAGGGCGCGCGTGCCGGGCTGGTCGCTGGTGGTGCAAGGAATCTGGGCCGCGGTTCTGGTGCTGCCGCGCACCTTCAATCGCGCGACCGGCGAATATGGCAACCTCTATAGCAACCTGCTCGATTATGTCATCTCGGCGGCCCTGATCTTCTACATCCTGACCATCGCCGGCGTGATCCGGCTGCGCCACACGCGGCCCGATGCCGAGCGTCCCTATAAAGTCATCGGTTACCCGCTGGTTCCGGCGCTCTATATCGCGGGCGCGACAATCATTTTGGCAATCCTGTTCGCCTACCGCCCCTCGACCACATGGCCGGGCCTCATCATCGTGCTGGCGGGCGCGGTGATTTATCCTCTATTAAAGAAGAGGACTTGATGACCCGCCGAAGCTTTGCGGCCTCGCTCACGGCTGTTCCGCTATCGGCGCCGCTATTTGCGCAACGCGGCGGCACGGCGCCCGAAATTCCTCCGTTCGAACCGCCCCTCGCATTTACGCGCGCCGGCGTAGAGCCGAAACTGTTGGCCTTCCCGATGACGCAGGTTCGCCTTCTTCCCGGCATTTTCACGCAGGCACGGGACTGGAATCTCGGCTACATGCAGCGCCTCGGGGCCGATCGCCTGGTCCGCAACTTCCTGGTGAACGCCGGGCTGCCGTCGTCCGCCAAACCGCTCGGCGGCTGGGAACAGGATACACCCGGCCAGCGCGGCGAATTGCGCGGCCACTTCACCGGCCACTATCTTTCCGCCATTGCGTTGATGTACAGCTCGACGGGAGACAGTCAACTCAAAGCAAAAGGCGATGAGATGGTCGCCGCTCTCGCGAAGTGCCAGCGCAAACTCGGCGGCGGCTACCTCAGCGCGTTCCCGACGGAGTGGTTCGAACGGCTCGACGCGCGCGAGCGGGTCTGGGCGCCGTTCTACACCATTCACAAAATCATGGCCGGGATGTTCGACATGTATCGCTACTGCGGCAGCCGCCAGGCGCTTGAAGTGGTCGAAGGCATGGCGGACTGGACCGACCGCTGGACGGCATCGAAATCCGAAGAGCACATGCAGGACATTCTTAACACCGAGTTTGGCGGCATGAATGAAGTCCTGTACAATCTCTCGGCCGCGACCGGCAACGACCGCTGGGCCGCGGCGGGCGATCGTTTTACAAAGAAGGTTTTCTTCAACCCGCTGGCACTGCGGCGCGACGAATTGCGCGGGCTGCACGTCAACACGCATATCCCGCAAGTAATCGGCGCGGCGCGGCGCTACGAGCTTTCGGGCGACACGAGGTTTCACGACGTGGCCGATTATTTTTGGTACGAGGTCACCGGCGTCCGCTCTTATGTTACCGGTGGAACCAGCAATAACGAAGGTTGGCTGACGCCGCCGCGCGAGCTGGCAGCGGAGCTGAAACGCAGCGTTGCGACGGCCGAATGCTGCTGCGCTTACAACATGCTGAAGCTGACTCGGCATCTCTATTCCTGGACGGGCGACCCGCGTTACTTCGATTACTACGAGCGCGTGCTCCTGAACCATCGCATCGGCACGATCCACCCCGAGAGCGGCCGCACGCAATACTATCTTTCGCTTACGCCCGGCGCCTGGAAGACGTTCAACACCGAGGACAATTCCTTCTGGTGCTGCACCGGAACGGGCGTCGAGGAATATGCGAAGCTCAACGACAGCATCTACTGGCGCGATGGCGAGGCGCTGTATGTGAATCTGTTCATCGCCTCGGAGCTGAGTTGGCCCGAAAAGGGCCTGCGCATCCGCCAGGAGACGAAATTCCCGGAGGAGCCCGGCACGACGCTCCTCGTCACGGCGCGCCAGCCGGTAAACATGGCGATTCACCTCCGCATTCCGGCATGGCTCGAAGCGGGCGGCGCGGTGAAGGTCAACGGAGCGCCGCTCGAATCGTTCTCATCGCCCGGCAGCTACCTTACGCTGCGAAGAACCTGGAAATCCGGCGACCGCATTGAACTCGATCTGCCCATGCGGCTGCATGTTGAATCCATGCCGGACGACTCGCACATGCAAGCGATACTCTACGGGCCGCTGGTGCTCGCCGGGGATCTCGGCGCGGACGGCCTGAGCGAAGATCTCATTGTCGGACCGAACGCCCCGCCGCTGAAACGCCTCCCTTCCATCGATGTGCCGTCATTTCGCGCGCCGTCGTCCGATCCGAACTCGTGGATCAAGCCGGCCGGCCGGCCGCTGGCGTTCCGCACCCAGGGCCAACGGAACGACGTAAGTCTGGAGCCGCTCAACGCTCTGTTTGAAAGGCGCTACTCGGTATATTGGCAGGTTTCCTGAGGCCATGCAGCCAGGAAACTCCGGCAAACCGGATCATCGCGCGGTGCGGGCCCTCTTCGACGCGGCGCTGGCGGTGGCTCCGGAGCGGCGCGCCGAGTTTATCAGGATGCAAGCGAACGGCAACGCCGCGCTGGAGTCCAAAGTAAACGGGCTGTTGAAGGCCATCCACGGCGCCGAGCGCGGCCGGTTCCTCGAAAATCCCGCGTGGAAGGCGCCGCCGCCAGCGCCGCCGTTGCAGCAGGGCGCGATGTTCGGCGCTTACCGCGTCGTGCGTCGATTGGGAGGCGGAGGTATGGGCGCGGTGTACCTGGTCGAACGCGCCGACGACGTGTTTCATAAGGTTGCCGCGCTGAAAGTGATCCGGCCGGAGTGCATGTCGGCGAACCTCGTGCGCCGCTTCCAACAGGAGCGCCGCCTTTTGGCCGAGCTGGATCATCCCAACATCGCGCGCATCGTCGACGGCGGCGCGACCAGCGATGGCCTGCCGTACTTCGTCATGGACTACGTTGAAGGCGAGCACATCGACAAGTACTGCGGCCTGCACAGGTTCAGCGTCGATCAAAAGCTGCGGCTGTTCGTACAGGCGTGCCACGCCGTCCAATACCTGCACGAGCATCGCATCATCCATCGCGACCTGAAGCCGTCCAATATCGTCGTCACCGCGAACGGCACGGTGAAGCTGCTCGATTTCGGAATTGCGAAGGCGCTCAACGAGCCGGCGCGGACGAAAACAACGCGTCTGATGACGCCCGAGTATGCCAGCCCGGAGCAGGCCATCGGCCACAACGTGCAGCCCGCGAGCGATGTTTACTCGCTCGCGGTGCTTCTTTACGAACTGCTGATCGGGCGGCGTCCCTTTCCAGCCGTCGCCGCAACGCCGGCGGCGCGGACTCCACTTCTGCCGAGCGAGGCCGCCGGTTCGAATCCGGCGCACGCCTCCGCCGAGAATCCGCAACAGCTCAAGCGCCGCCTGGAGGGCGATCTGGACACGATTCTTCTGATGGCGCTGCGCAACGAACCGGAGCGGCGCTACGCCGATGCGGGAGAATTCGCCGCCGACCTCGAGCGGCACCTCACGGGACGCCCGGTTTTCGCGCGCAAGGACTCCAGAATGTATCGCGCGCGGAAGTACATCGGCCGTAATCGCTCGCGCATCGCGACGGTAGCGCTGATTTGCGTGCTGGCCATCTGGGCCATTGAAGCAACGCTCATGTGGATGAGCGCCAGTCGGCGCAGCGCGCGCGAAACCAGCGATACGGAAAAGAAACTCCTGGCGGCGTCGGCCAACGAGCAACGTATTTTCAGCCAAGTTGGGCAACTCCAGGCGGCCTCCGGCGCGTCTTTCGCGCTGCCCGCGCCAATTGTGGAGGCGGAGCTTGCCGATGTGCGCGGGGTAAATGAAGCGTATGCCGACTCGCTCGCCCGCGCGATTCGCCTGAAGCCGGGCGCGACCCCGCAACGCGCCAGATTGGTCGAGCAAGGCGCGCGCTATCTCGACAGCGTCGGCGGCGTTTCCGGCAACGATCCCGGCGTGATGCGGGAAGTGGCCCAAGGCTACCTCACGCTGGGCGATCTGGACGGCTACCCCGGGCAGCCGAATCTCGGCGATCGCGCCGGCGCGCTGAAGATGTATGCGAAAGCAGCCGCGGCTCTTGCATCGTTGCCGCCGGACGAGGCCACGCGCTCGCTGCTTCGAACGGTAGACGGCCACTCCGCGGCGGCGCGATAATTCAGGAAGGAAAAAATGCCGGAATCGTCCCCTCACATCACGCAATGGCTCGATCGCGCCCATGACGGCGATGAAGCCGCGAGACAAGAAGTCATCGACGCCGTCTATCGCGAGCTTCACAAGATCGCATCGCGCGTGATGAGCGGCGAGAACGCGGGCCACACGCTGCAGACCACCGCGCTTGTCAACGAGGCCTATCTCAAGCTGTTCGGCGACGCTCCCGTGCAGGCTCGAGACAGCCATCATTTTCTGGCGCTGGCAGCTCGCCAGATGCGCCGCATTCTGGTCGACCACGCGCGCGCCCGTAATTCCGGCAAACGCGGGAGCGGCATGAAAGCCACGCTCGATGAGGTCTGCGCCGTGTCGCCGGAACCCGACGGCAACCTGGTGGCCCTCGACGACGCTCTGAAGGAATTGGAAGAAGTGGACGACCGCGCCGCGCGGGTGGTCGAGCTTCGCTTTTTCGGCGGGTACACGGAGGACGAGGTTGCCGGGATTCTGGGATTGAATGTCGCCAAGGTGCGGCGCGATTGGGAATTCGCGCGCGCCTGGCTGCTGCACAATCTCGAAGAGACTTAGATTTTTTTTGCGCAGTTTCCGGGCGCCCACGCGCTTCTCCAGGTGAACGGCAAACGATGCCGGTCAAATTCACCTCAGGAGCACAACACAATGGCCGCCACGGCAACGACCCAATCTCTTCCTCAGACGATTGCGACCGCAATCGGGCGCGGCAAAAGCCGCCAGGAGGTTCTGGCTATCCTTTGCAATTCAGGCATTCCGATGCCGCATGCGGAGGCGATGGTCGAAGAGGCCGTAAAAATTCACAAGCCCACGTTACAGCAGGCCGCGCTCAAAGAACTCGGAGCCGGAGTTTTACTGTTCCTTATCGGTTTGGTAATTACCGTGGGGACATACTCTATGGCGAGCGGCGGCGGAATGTATGTTATTTCGTGGGGACCGATGGCCTTTGGCGCGATTCGGGCAGTAAAGGGATTGCTTAAGTTGGCTTCGGCATGAAACCTGGCGCGGCCGCCTTCTGCGCGCCCTCAGGCGGCCGCCTTCGGATTCTTCCGTCAGACGACGCTGCGTCGTCCCATGACGAGGCTGACCAGAAAAATCACGAGGAATACGAAGAACAGCACCTTGGCAATGCTCGCAGCAACCGCCGAAAGCACTCCAAATCCGAGAATCGCGCACACGATCGCGACCAGCAAGAACACCAACGCGTAATAAAGCATCGCCGTTACCTCCGCGCGACATTGAGCAATTTTGGCTCCATGCATTATCCGGTACCGGCCGATGATACCGAAGCGGTTGAGAGCTGGATGGTTACGCGGAATCGTCCAGCGCGCGAGGCGGCCTCGACTGATCCACTAAGTGCAAAACCTACTCGGGACGGCTCTGCCGGTTACATTGTGAGAGACTGTAGGCGATGACTCGACAGGGGCTTGTTTTGGCGGTTGCGATGTGCGCCATCGTTGCCCCGTTGTCCGCCCAATATCGCGCCCGCCGGGGCCCCGCGCCGACCTCTCCCGCGAGCGCCGGAGCCTATAAAGGGCTGATTGTTTCCTTTCACGGCGCCGTAAAAAAGCTCACCAAGAAAGAGCTTCTCCTGCAATCCGACGAGGATCAGCTCATCACGCTGCGCTGTACGAAGCAGACAAAGTTTTTCAATGGCGAGAAGCAGATTAAGCGCTCTGACATCGACCTCGATACGCCCGTGACCGTGGATGCCAGCGAGGACACAGACCTGAAAATGATGGCCGTGGCGATCAAAGTCGACTCCGCGCAGAAGAAGAACTCGCTAAAACCCTAACTCGCCACAAAACGCCGCGCTAATCTTCCGGGGCCTCGTACGCCGAAGGAGGCGCGGCCGCGATCAGCGCGTCCTCAAAAGCATAATCGGGTTTGGGGTAGGGCTTGTTGCGCACATACCAGCGATACTCCTCTTTCAGCCCGGTGACGAAATCGATGGGTTTCAGCTTCAGCACGCGCTGCGCTTTATTGACCACCATGGTGATCGGCGGAACGTCATAGTAGGCTCCGAAATAAAGCTTGGGACCCATGGGATGCCCCCCGGCGCGCAGGATTTTCTCGCGCGGGATGCGGACGAATTGCGCTTCCTTGCCGGCCGCCGCCGCGATGGCCTCGACGGTCTCGACCTGCGTCAGCGGCTTGGGGTTGGCGACGTTGAAGGCGTGGCCGGCCGCATCCTGGACGTCGAGGACCTTCAGGCATGCGTACACCACGTCGCGTACATGCACGAACTGCATCAGCCGCCGGCCATCGCCCGGCAGGATGATATAGCGGCCGTCTCGCAGGCGATCCCAGAAGAAAGCCTCGCGGTAAAAAGGATTGCCCGGGCCATAGATAAAAGGAGGACGCAAAGTGACGGCGGGAAATCCGGCGCGCTGGTGCATGCGGAACAGCGCTCGCTCGCTCATGGCCTTGTTGCGCACGTAGGGGTCGGGATGATCGTCCGGCGCCAGCGCATCGCCCTCGTGATGGTTCAGTCCATCGCCATATGCGGCGACGCTCGACATAAATACGTAGCGGTGTAGCCGCGGGAACGTTCGCGCCGTGGCCTCCACCTGCGCCGCTGTGGTGCCGCGCTCCCAATCGTAAACATTGTCGTAGACCACGTCGAAAGAGCGGCCCGCCAGCGCCGCGCGCAGCGATTCGGCGTCGTTGCGGTCGGCGACCAGATTGCCGACCTTTTTGCCCGCGGAATGCTTCGGAGTGCGATGCAGGATGGTGACCTCGTGGCCCGCCTTGAGCAGCGCGGGCACCAGCTCCCGTCCGATGAACAGAGTTCCCCCTATGACCAGAACTCTCATTCCGGCGCCCGGCTGCCCATTGCTCCCTGGACTAGTCGTAATATTCAAGGCCGAGATGGGTGATGAGGTCCTCGCCCCGCATCCAGCGTAGAGTGTTCTTCAGTTTCATGAGCTGGATGAAAATGTCGTGCTCGGGATAGAGGCCAGGCGCGGTCATGGGCGCCTTGAAGTAGAACGAGAGCCATTCCTGAACCCCTCGCATCCCGGCCCGTTGAGCCAGATCGAGGAACAGCACCAGGTCGAGCGCCAGCGGCGCGGCGAGAATCGAGTCGCGGCACAGAAAGTCGATCTTGATCTGCATCGGATAGCCAAGCCAACCGAAAATGTCGATGTTATCCCAACCCTCTTTGGCATCCCCGCGCGGCGGATAGTAATTGATGCGCACTGCATGATACAAGTCCTTGTACAGATCCGGATAAAGCTCCGGCTGTAAGATCTGCTGCAACACCGACAGCTTCGTTTCTTCCTTGGACTTGAAAGAGCCGGGATCTTCCAGCACTTCGCCGTCGCGGTTGCCGAGAATGTTGGTCGAAAACCAACCGGAGAGGCCCAGCATGCGGGCTTTGAAACCGGGCGCCAGCAACGTCTTCATGTACGTCTGCCCGGTCTTGAAGTCCTTCCCGCAGACGGGTAACTGCCGCTCGCGAGCCAACTCCAGCAGCGCCGGAGCGTCGGTCGTGAGATTGGGCGCCCCATTGGCAAACGGCACGCCGCTCTTCAAGGCCGCATAGGCGTAGATCTGGCTGGGCGCGATGTCAGGGTCGTTCTTTTGCAGCCCGCATTCGAAATCCCGCAGCGTTTGGTGCACCGCCGCGGGCCGGTGGAACACCTCCGTCGAAGCGCACCAGATCATGACCAGACGCGAGGCGCCGTTGCTCTTGCGGAAAGTCTCGATATCTTGCATAAGCATCTCCGCCCGATCCATTTTCGATCCGCCCTCCTTTACGTTCGGGCCGGTGATGCGCTTGACGTATTCCCGATCGAACACGGCTTTCATGGGCTGAATGGCGGAGAGCGGCGCTTTGAGTTTCTCGAGCAGCGAAGATTCCAACACCTTCGCGTTCACCGCCGCTTCATAGGCATTGTCTTCGTAGATGTCCCACCCGCCGAACGCCAAGTCGTCGAGCTTCGCGAGCGGGACGAAATCCTGGATGCGCGGAACGCGATTATCGGTTCGTTTGCCCAGCCGAATGGTTCCCATCTGGGTGAGAGAGCCGACCGGCAGTCCCAACCCGCGTTTGACGGCTTCGACGCCAGCCATGAAGGTGGTGCTGACCGCTCCGATGCCCGGAATGAGCACGCCGAGCTTGCCCTCCGCGGCGTCGATGCGTGCGTTCTCTGCCTGTGCCAACCAAATCTCCTTCGGAGCGGTCTCTTGACGGCGAGCGCCGCGCTCCCGGGGTGCGGGGCGTCGCAAATCTCGCCGCGGTTAAGTGTGCAGTGCGAAGCGGCTGAACGCGCCGATCCTACGCGTTATACTATCACTTACATGTCGGCCCGCGCGACCGCCACCATCTCCTGCATCATTGTCGACGACGAGCCGCTCGCTTCCGACGAGCTGGCCTTCCTGCTGAAGGATTTTGCCGACATCGATCTCGCCGCCACTGGCCGCAACGGTCTGGAGGCGATTACGCTGATCGAGAATATCGAGCCGGATCTCGTATTTCTGGATGTGCAGATGCCTGGTCTCGACGGCCTCAGCGTCATCCAGAGGCTTCGCGAAAAGAGCGTTCCTTTGCCCCACTTTGTCCTCGCCACCGCTTACGACCAGTATGCGCTGGAGGCCTTTCGGTTGGAAGCTCTGGATTACCTGCTGAAGCCGGTGGAAAAGGAACGCCTCGAGCTGACGGTGGAGCGGGCGCGCAAGGCTATCGCGGATAAATCGAAGGCCGCGCAGCCGGATGCGTCCGCTGCGCCCGCTCCCGTGCGCGCCGCGCCGCCGCGCACCAAGTTGTTGGTCAAAAGCGCGGGGCGAAACTTCATCGTCGATGCGCAGGACGTTATTTACGCCACCATCGACGATGGCCTGATTACGGTCGTGACGCCGGCCCTCGAAGGGGAATCGAACTACAGGACCATTGAAGAGCTGCAATCCAATCTCGATCCTGAGACGTTTTGGCGCGTACACCGTTCTTTTCTCGTAAACATCAATCGCATCAAAGAAGTGATCCCGTGGTTCAAAAGCAGCTTTCAACTTCGCATGGACGACAAGAAACACACAGAGGTCCCGGTCAGCAGGGTGCAGACGAAGAGGCTGCGCGCGCTTCTGAAGTTGTAGCTCATCAAGTTTAACCCGTCAGCGGCAGCTTTTCAGCTTTGGCATGCTGTTTGCTCGTAGAAAGCCCGAGTGTCCCGCCGGATGAATGTAAATCTCGGAATACCAACAGTTCTGGCAGTCCTAATGGCTATCGCTCCCGCTCCGTTTTGGGCGGCGCAGCTTCCCCGCCAGAGCGATGAGAAGGCGATGGACGCCCTCCCCAGCGATGACGAAATCGGCGATAAAATAACCGCCGCCGAGCGGCAACGGGACGCGAATCTGCGTGAATACTCTGTCGTGCGCAAGTACAAATTGCACAACACGCATCTCAAAGAAGATGCCGTTATGACGGCGCGCCTCACGTTTCAGAAAGGGTTTGGAAAGACCTTTGAAGTCCTCGACATGGAAAACGCGGAGGGTATGAGCCGCAAAGTGCTCGAAAAGCTGGTGGCGTCTGAAGAAGAAGTGAGCAGGAATCCGCGGCAGGACGCGCTGGAAATCTCGACGGCGAACTACAATTTCCACGTCACTGGGACAGCCTCCGACGGCGCCCGGCATTGGTTTATCGTCGATCTGAAGCCTAAAAGAAAGAGCAAGTACTTAGTGCAGGGTACGGCATGGGTGGACGCCAACGATTTCGGCTTGATTCATATCGAGGGTCGGCCGGCGGCGAACCTGTCGTTCTGGGTGGGTAAACCTTACATCGTACAAGATTTCGAAAAAATAGGCTGTTACTGGGTTCCGGCCCACAACCGCTCCGAATCGCAAAGCATGTTGCTGGGAGCTTCAGTCTTGACGATCGATTATTCGAAGTACCAGATTAACCCCGATTTTCGCGTTGCCGAAAACGCCCATGTACCGGTTCCCGGCAAGAAGGTTTCCATCGAATAGTCCCTAACGCATCGCTTGTTCACGCAGGCGCTTCGTTCACGCAAGCGCTGCCGAGCCGCGACCGTGAGGGAGTGCCAATGGGCCTGCGGCCCACCCATGATAGGAAAATCCCGTTACGAACGACTGCTCCAAACCGAGCCGCGACCGTAACGGAGCGGATTCCCGGTTTTTCAACGGAGCGGTTACGCGCCCGGACTGGCCAGAGCTTTCAGGCGGCCGGTCAGACGACTCTTATATCGCGCCGCCGTGTTCTTCTTGATGATGCCCCATTTGGCCGCGCGATCCACCAGCGAGAACGTCTCGGGAACCAGTTTCTGAGCGGCTTGCGCGTCCTTATGATCCAGAGCGCGGCGCATGGCGCGGATCTGATGGCGCACGCGCGACTTGCGCATGCGATTGATTTCCGTGCGGCGCTCTTCAATGCGCGTTCGCTTCAAGGACGAATATGTATTTGCCATCTTGCAGTTAACAGGATAGCGCAGCGGCAATCTCAGCCGGCAATTGCCAAGTAGCGGAATCCGCAGCGGCCGAGGCGCGCGCGGTCGAGCGCGTTGCGGCCGTCCAGCAGAATGGGAGAACGCATACGCGTGACAAGTTCATCCCACGCCAGTTCCCTATATTGCGGCCATTCCGTCACCAGCACCAGCGCGTCGCAATCGTATGCTACCTCTTCCGGCGTTGCGCAGCAGATGACGCCGAGATCTCCGTGTTCTTGCTGAAAGCGCTCCATCGCGATAGGGTCGTGCGCTTTCACTTTGCAGCCGCGCTCAATCAGCTTCTGTGCGATTTCGATGGCCGGTGCTTCGCGCAAATCGTCGGTGTGGGGCTTGAAAGCCAGTCCCAAAAGCCCGATCGTGCGGCCTTTGAGAATCTTGAGCTCGCCAAGCAATTTCTCGACAACGCGCTCCCGCTGCCGCCGGTTTACCTCGCGCGCCGAATGCACGATCGGCATGGTGAGTCCATACTCGTCCGCGGTCGAGATCAACGCCGCGGTGTCCTTGCCGAAGCAGGATCCGCCCCAACCAATACCCGCCTGCAGGAAGCGCGTTCCGATGCGCGCGTCGAGCCCGATTCCGCGAGCGACTTGAACGATATCGGCGCCCACTTTTTCCGCCAATTGGCCGATTTCATTGATGTAGCTGATCTTCAACGCCAGAAATGCGTTCGCCGCATACTTGATCAGCTCCGCCGATGCCAGATCGGTCGAGATCAGCGGCACCGCCCCGACGTCTTCGGGCCGCGGCACAAACGTGGGCGCTGCGAAGCTTTGGTCCAGAATCGGACGGTACAGCGTGTACAGAGTTTCGAGCGCGCGCACGTTATCGGACCCGATGACGACGCGGTCGGGATAGAGACTGTCGCTGAGCGCCGTGCCTTCGCGCAGGAACTCGGGGTTCGAGGCCACGGAAAATTGGCCGTCGCCCTTGCGCCCATGCGCCTGCTCGTACGATTCCCGCACCAGCGACCCCACCCAGTTTCCGCTTCCAATGGGCACTGTGGACTTGTTCACGACCACGGTAAAGGGCCCGTCAAAATGCTGCCCGATGCCCTGCGCGGCCGAGCGCAGATATTTCAGGTCGGGACTGCCGTTCGCCGACGGCGGCGTACCGACGGCGATGAACACGACCTCGGCATTGGGGACGCCTTCGGCATAGTCGGTCCGAAAACGAAGATGCGGCCGCGCCTCGGCGAGCAATTCCGTCAGGAACGGTTCGTAGATCGGGGTCCGGCCCGAGCACAGCATCTCGATCTTGCGTAGATCCGAATCGATGCACGTTACCTCGTGGCCCAGAAAGGCCAGACAGGCCCCGGTGGTCAGGCCGACGTATCCTGTTCCGATGATGCAGACATTCATGGCTGAGATAGGAACTCTATTTACCGTAGCAGAGCGCCGTCGCCGCCGTGAGCGCCGGTGCGCCCGGTCACATCGCGGAACACCGCGGGTCATCGCCGTTCTCCCTGGGCGGCAATCCTCGAATACGGCCATTAGTTTGAGACATTTAGGCAACGATAGCCCGGCTGGAAGTGCGGCTGCCGGAAGCGTTCCGCGCTATACTGAAAGGCGGAGCCTGCAATTTGTCTATACGAACCTTTTTGCGCCTTTGCGCGCACGTTCAATTACTGCCCGTGCTCGAGAGCGGCGAAGAAACGCTGGTCGGCGGCCAGGCTGTCATGGAGGGCGTCATGATGCGCGCCCCGCACAGCTATTGCGTCGCGGTGCGGAAGGCGAACGGCGAAATTATTACCGAGGAAAGCCCTCTGCCGCGGGTTTCCGAGAAATATCCGATCTTCAAGCTGCCCGTTTTGCGCGGGCTGGGAACGCTCGGGCAGGCCATGACACTGGGGTTCCGGGCTCTTCGTTTTTCCGCCACCGCCGCAGCCGACGGCCTGCAAACTCGGGACAAGCCGCAAACGCTGCAGGCCGGCGATGGCAAACCAAAGGAACTCCCGGGCTGGTTTCTGTGGGCCAATCTGGCCTTCTCTCTTCTCTTCTTTTTATTCCTCTATAAATTTGTTCCGCTCTATTTGGCCACGCTGTTGGGCAACTGGGTGCCGGCCATGCATGGACGCATAGCGATCAACCTCGCCGATGGCGTGATCCGTTTGGGGCTGTTCCTCGGATTCCTATTCCTGATCTCACGCATGAAGGACATTCACCGCGTCTTCGAATATCACGGCGCGGAGCACAAAGTGGTGTTCAATTTCGAATCCGGCCAGCCCGTGACGGTTGCCAACGCGCAGAAGTTCGTGACGTGGCATCCGCGCTGCGGTACCAGCTTCCTGATCGTGGTCATGCTGATGGCGCTGCTCGTCTACGCCTTCCTGCCGATCGACGGATTCGCAACGCGCCTGATCGCCCGCATCGCGCTTCTCCCGCTCATCGTGGGGCTGAGTTACGAGGTCATTCGCTTCGCCGCCAAGCGCCGCAAGAGCATGCTTGCCGCCCTCACCACGCCGGGATTGTGGCTGCAGCGCGTTACGACGCAGCCGCCTTCGGACGAACAGGCCGCCGTCGCGATTCTCGCGCTCGAGGGCGCCATGGCGCTCGAAGCCAGACAGGGCGGAGAACTGGTCATCGCGTGATGCAATTCTCGCAACGCCTCGACGACATCGAAGCGCGCTTTGAAGCCCTCACCGGTCAGATGGCCGATCCCGCCGTCATCGACGATTCGGAGAACTACCGCAAGATCGCCAAGCAGCAAAGCGACCTCAGCGAGGTCGTGGAGAAATACCGCGACTATAAGCGCGCGCGCCAAAATTACGACCAGGCGCGAGCGATGATCGAGGACTCCGATCCCGAGCTGCGCGCCATGGCGAACGAGGAGATCGAGCGCCTGGGACCGCGCTTGGCGGACATCGAGGAAGAGCTGAAGTTTTTATTGCTGCCCAAAGGACCCGCTGGATGAGAAAAACGTGGTGCTTGAAATTCGCGCCGGCACCGGAGGCGATGAAGCGACGCTGTTCGCCGCCGAGGTGTTTCGCATGTACAGCCGCTACGCCGAAGCGAAGCGTTGGCGCGTGGAAGTGACCTCGGTCAGCGAATCGTCCGTCGGCGGGCTGAAGGAAGTGATCGCGCTGGTCAGCGGCAAGCAAGGTGTACAGCCATCTCAAGTACGAGAGCGGCGTCCATCGCGTGCAGCGCGTCCCCGAAACGGAGCAGCAGGGGCGCGTGCATACTTCGGCCATTACCGTCGCGGTGCTGCCCGAAGCCGACGATGTCGAGGTCAAGATCGACCCCAAGGACATCCGCATCGATACGTTTTGCTCATCCGGACCCGGCGGGCAATCGGTAAACACCACCTATTCGGCGGTCCGCATTACGCATCTCCCGACCGGCGTGGTCGTGTCGTGCCAGGACGAAAAATCGCAGATCAAGAACCGCTCCAAGGCGGAGCGCGTTCTCCGCTCGCGGCTCTACGAGATGGAGCTGCAGAAGCAGCGCGAGCAGATCGGGGCCGAGCGGCGCAGCATGGTCGGCACCGGGCGACCGCAGCGAAAAGATCCGCACGTACAACTTCCCGCAGAACCGGGTCACCGATCACCGCATTGGATTGACCCTGCATCAGCTCGACCGCATCATTGAAGGCGACCTCGACCCCATCGTCGACGCGCTCACCACGTATTTCCAGACGCAGAAACTCAAGGAAGAGGGCGAAGCCGCTTAGCAGGCGGCGGAAGGAGTCGATGCCCCCGCTCCCTTACGGTCGCGGCTCGGTAAGTGGAAGGGTTTCCGAGCCGCGCGCGTCGGCAAGCGGTCTGGGGCTTTTTCCGAAGCCGCTTAGACGCGTTTGACGCTGCACACCGCTCTCCTCCAAGGCGCGAAACTGCTTGAGGAGGGCGGGATCGCGGCCCCCCGGCTGACCGCCGAAGTTCTGCTGAGCCACGCCATCGGGCGCGAACGCGCCTATCTCTACGCGCATCCCGAAGACGAGTTGACGGAGCGCGGCTGGATTCACTACGGGCGCTATCTGCATGAACGGCTGGAAGGCCGGCCGACGCAGTACATCACCCGGCGGCAGGAATTTTATGGCAGGGAGTTCGTCGTCGGGCCGGATGTCCTCATCCCGCGCCCCGAAACCGAGCATCTCGTCGAAGCCGCAATTCAAAGGATCCGCCCGGGCGACGCCGTCCTCGACGTTGGGACCGGCTGTGGCGCCATCGCGGTCACGCTGGCGCTCGAAACGCAAGCGTGCGTGCGCGCGACCGATATTTCTCTTCCGGCTTTACAGGTCGCGGTCCACAATGCGGAGCGACTGGCCGCCTCCGTCGCTTTTATGGCCTGCGATCTGGCATCCTGCATCGCCGCGCGTTCGATTGACGCGCTGGTCTCGAACCCTCCCTACGTGCCTCGCACGGACGAGCCGGTCTTGCAACGCGAGGTCCGCGATTTCGAGCCGCATATCGCGCTCTTCGCCGGCCCCACCGGTCTGGAGATTTACGAAGCGGCTGATCCGCCAAGCGCGCATCGCGCTCAAGCCCGGCGGCTGGCTGCTGCTCGAGCTTGGATACAATTCGTTAGAGCCCGTGCGCGAGATGCTTCAAAGCGGCTGGCGCGATATCGAGGCGCGGTCCGATCTGGCGGGCCTGCCGCGCGTTCTCGAAGCGCGCCTTTGCGGATGAAAACGTATTTCCATGTCGATATGGACGCGTTCTTCGTCTCCGTCGAAGAGCTGTTCGATCCCTCGCTGCAAGGGCAAGCCGGTCGTCGTGGGCGGCCAGCGCGGCCAGCGCGGCGTGGTCTCGGCCGCTTCCTATGCGGCGCGAAAATTCGGAGTGCATTCGGCGATGCCGCTGCGCACGGCCGCCCGGCTGTGTCCCCAGGCCATTTTCGTGGACGGCCATCCGGAGCGCTATCGCGAATGCTCGCGCAAGGTTTTCGAAGTGCTGAACAGCTTCTCCCCGCAGGTCGACATGGCTTCCATCGACGAAGCCTACGTCGATGTCACGCGGCACGGAGCGGCTGCACGGTCCGCCGCTCGCCGCCGCGCACGCGCTGCACGATACGAATCAAGAGAGAGACGCGGCTCAACTGCTCCATCGGGATTGCGGCGTCGCGCCTGGTGGCCAAAGTCTCATCCGATCAGGCCAAGCCGAACGGCGTGTCTATGGGTGCTGCCGGGCGAGGAGGCGCGCTTTCTGGCGCCGCTCGATGTGCGCAAAGATTCCGGGCGTCGGGAAGGTGACCGAGAAGGCAGCTGCACGCCTGCGGCATTCGCAAAGTCGGAGATCTGGCGGCACTCGAGGAATCTTTTCTGCGCGGAGCGCTTCGGCCAGTGGGGGATGGCGCTCGCGGGCAAGGCGCGGGGCCTGGACGCCGGCGGTTGGTTCGACGGCGAGGTGGGCGATGACGCAGCGACCGAAATCGATCAGCCATGAGCACACCTTCAACGAGGACACCGGCGAGGCGGCGCAACTGGAGGCCACGCTGGCGCGGCTATCCGAAATGGTCGGCGCGGCGCTTGCGCGAGCAGCGGCTGCACGCCCGAACGGTGCAATTGAAATTGCGCTATTCCGATTTTTCGACCATCACCCGGGCGCGCTCGCTCGACCACGCCACGCAGCTCGATACCGAAATTTTCGAGCAGGCGCGGGCGCTGTTTCGGCTGAACAGGAAGCCGGGCGCGGCGATACGGCTGTTGGGCGTACATGCTTCCGGCCTGGAGGACCGCGAGGGCCAGTTGAACCTGCTCGAAGGCGAACGCAGCGCGCGTTGGCGCAAGGCGCTCGACGCCGTAGACCGGCTGCGCGATAAGTTCGGCGACCATACCGTCTCGCTAGCGGCCGGCATGAAGGGCCGCTTCCGCGAGCGCGTGCATGAGGCCATGCCGGATCGCAAGAAATAACCGCCCGGCGGCGTCAATGTGACAGGGCCGGCGTGCCAAGAAGAACATTACTTTTGTCTTGATGAAACAATCGAGCTATTCGGGAGCGTCTCCATTCCGGCCGCGCTCCAAGCGGGCATATTCAGCCGTGAAAAATCGTAACGGACGTTACTTTGCAATCCAACTACCGGAGTTAACCATTCAGACGCCAAAAACTGCCGCACGGCGCTCCTCCGCTGCGCTAAGCGGGAAAGGTATGCTTCAATAGAATGTTTTTCGTAAGCGCATGACGGACCGTCACTTGAAAGTTCGGCGAAGTATGCGGGCCTTGACGCGCCGCGCTCGCGAAATAAGGATGATCGCCAAGGGGTCTATGGTCCACCGATCACCCCGTAATGGCGCACATTATACCGATCCGCCGCTGCAATCTCTCCTGCACCTACTGCAACGAATATGACGATCATCTCGAAGCCTGTTCCCGTCGAGACCATGATCCATCGGCTGGATCGTCTGGCCGGCCTGGGAACCACGATCGTAACCTTCAGCGGCGGCGAGCCGCTGCTGCATCCTGACCTGGACGATCTGATTGCCCACGTGCGCCGGCGCGGCATGATCGCCGGGATGATCACCAACGGTTATCTGCTGACCGCCGAACGCGTGAAGCGGCTGAACGCGCCGGCCTCGATCACCTGCAGATCAGCATCGATAACGTCATGCCCGACGAGGTGTCGAAAAAGAGCCTCAAGGTGCTGGACAAGAAGCTGCAGATCCTGGCCGAGCAATGCCGAGTTTCACGTCAACATCAACTCCGTGCTGGGCGGCGGCATTCACAATCCCGACGACGCTCTGGTGGTCGGCAAGCGGGCGCTGGAACTGGGCTTCACTTCAACGGTCGGCATCATTCACGACGGCGACGGCCAACTGCGGCCGATCGGGGAACGCGAGCGCGCGGTTTTCCTCGCGATGAAGCGTTTCGAGAAGAGAAATTTCTCGCAGCTGAATCGGTTTCAGGACGATATCGCGAACGGGCGCCCCAGCGATTGGCGCTGCCGCGCCGGCGCGCGCTACATCTACGTGTGCGAGGACGGCCTGGTGCACTACTGCTCGCAGCAGCGCGGATATCCGGGAAAGCCCCTCGACCTTTACACCGTCGAAGACATCCGGCGCGAGTATCTCACCGCCAAAGGCTGCGCCCCATACTGCACCGTATCGTGCGTGCACCAGGTCGCATATATGGATTTCTGGCGCGATCCGCAGATCATCATGGCCGACGATACCGCGCGCGAAGCGGCTACGAGCTTAGTGCAGATCGAGCGCTAAGCGGACCCCGTTTAGTAATCGGCTCTGGCGCGCTTACGCCGATATCCGAGCCATAGCGCGCACAGCCCAAGCGTGGCCAAGGCGGCGCTTACCGGCTCCGGGGCCGGATCGGCGGGCGGATCGGGCGGGTCAAGCGGAAGCGACGCGGGCAGCTCCACAGGGTTGGCGGTATTAATCCACCCATTAAAGTCCATTGTTTGCGACTGCCCTTGCGGGTCGTATACGTTGAGGTAAAGCCCCGTTCCAGAAGCACTCGAAGGAACCTCGCCCTCAACGATGGGGTCGTTTTCATAAGTTGGGAAGCCATCTTGATCGAAAGCGTCAGTCGTATATCCCACTTGGGCGACGGGAGTCCCACCCGGCGTCGCAGAGACGGTGAAAGCAAATGGAGTAAACGGAAAGGAGTATGTCTCGTGATCGGCACTCTCGGTCACGGTGAAAAATCCGGGATCGAGATCGATGGCGTAAATGAGCGTTACCGAGCTGCTGGGGTTGCACAGCGAGGACGACGGGGCGCAATAGAATGGATACGCCGCCGACGAAGTGGCGAAATTCGGAATCGTCATGGCAAAGCTTTCGCTGTGCGTAATCGTAGTCGCCCCAATGGGCGCGACTGTAAGCAGCGCAACGCATAGCAGCGAGCGCATTTGTTAATTCCTCCGGCGCACATAAGACCACACTTCAGCCCACAAGTGACATGCGCGCTCTTGATTCTTTTCTATGTCGTGCGGTCAAGGCCGAAAGACCTTGTCAGATTTACTCACTTACCGCGGATCGAGACGCGTACCGGCCAGTCCATTACTCGTACCGCAGCGCCTCGGTGGGATTCAATTGCGACGCGCGATTGGCCGGCAACAGTCCAAACACCACGCCCACCAACAGCGACACTCCGAACGCCACCAGGATCGAGATGTATGAGATCGGAACCGGGACGCCCTCGGTGAACAGCCGCACGCTCAGCGGAATCGACACTCCGATCAGGATACCGGCTACTCCACCCGCCAGGCTGATGACCACGGCTTCGGTCAAAAATTGTTCCAGGATTTCGCGTCGCGAGGCGCCGACCGCCATGCGCACGCCGATCTCTCGCGTCCTCTCCGTCACCGTCACCAGCATGATGTTCATGATGCCGATGCCGGAAATAATCAGCGCGATGGCCGAGACCAGAACCAGCACCAGCGTCAGCACCAGCGCGATCTTCTTGGCGGCATCGAGTATTCCCGAGAGGTTGTCGACGCTGTACTTGGCCCCCGGCCGATGCCTCGCTTCCAGGATCTGGCGGACCAGATTGGTCACCTCGGGAACGTCCGCGGCAGTCTTGGCTTGAACGTACATGGGGTCGATCTTTTCGACCTGATTAAAGTACCGGATCACCGGAATCGGAATCAGAATGGTTTCGTTGCCTAACTCCGACAGCCCGAAGCTCTCTGTCTTCTCCTTGAATGTGCCAATGACGGTAAACTGCAACCCATGCAGTTTTATGATCTGCCCGACAGCGGCCGATTGGCTGCCGTACAGCCTCTTGGCCAGCTTCTCGGTGAGCATTGCCACTTTCTGCCGCAGTGAAACGTCGCTCGAGTCCATGAAGCGGCCGGCGAGGAGAACGAGATTGCGGACCATCGGGTACTGGTCGTCCGAACCGATCACGCGCACGTCCTCTTCCCGGCCCTGAATGAGCATACGGTCGAAGTTCGTCATGATTCCGGTCGCGGCGACGATGCGATCCGCAAGCTGCCGCCGCACCGCTTCGACATCCGCGAGCTTGACGAAATCGGCGTCCACCTTGGCCGAAGTATTGTCGCCGGCCGCGTATTGCGCGTAGATCATATTCGACCCGATGCCGCGGATCTGGTCGAGAATATAGTCGCGGCTGGTGAGCGAGATCGTCACCACCAGGATTACCGAGGCGTTGCCGATGACGAGCCCGAGCGCCGTCAGAAACGTGCGGACTTTATTCGCGCGCAGCGCCTGAATGCTGAAACTGAGCGCTTCGCCTAAAAACATGGAATATCGGGGGCCGCGGCCCCCGCGAAATCAGGCCCCTGTCGCAACCCTCTCCAGCAGCTTGCGCGCCTCTTGACGCGGCGGATCGTCCGGCGTCAGATTGCTTTCAAGGTATCGCTGAAGCATGACTTTGGCCTGCTCCAGATTGCGCCGCTCTTCGACATAGATTTTCGCGCGCGCGTAAAGGACGCGGGCATCGTTCGGCGCCATCTGTTCGGCTTGCTCTAAAATTGTCTCGCTTTCCTGGATGCGCCCGTGCGCGGCAAGATAATTCGCCAGATCGAGCGCGCGCGCCACCTGCCGCGGAGCCAGTTCGGCCGCCTTGCGCAATTCACCGGCGGCGGTATCGTATTGCTTGCGCCGGTCCGCCACCTGGGCCGCCGCGTAATGCCCTTCGGCGGGGTCGTAGCGGCCGATCTGCTTTGCCAGGGCGTCGGCTTTTTCCAGTCCGCCGCCAAGGAAACCCGGAGCGTTCAGATAATAATCGAGCAGATCGCCGGTGGCTTCTTTGTTGCGCGGATTCAGCTCCGCGGCGCGCTCGAAGGACTGCCGCGCCTTGTTCGCCGCGAACGGAGCCGCCAGCGTACTCCCGGTCTCCGCTTTGCGTCCCCAGGCGCGGCCCAGCCACAAGGCATCGTCCGAATTCCGCGGATCCAGATCGACCGCTTTCCGCAGGCTCTCCACCGCATCCTTATAATCGCCCAACATGTAGTAATCCCGGCCCGCCAAAGCCAACGCTTCCGCGCCCTGCGGCTGCACTGCTTTCGCCGCCGCGAGCGAGCCGCTGTAATCGGTGTGCTGGTAAAGATTTTCGGCGCGCTTGAGATCCTGCCCAAAAAGCGCCAGGCTGGCTGAAATACCGAGAATTAAGACGAATCGACCCATGAATCCTCAATAAAGTTACGGTTTGGCTCCGGTACAGAAGTTTAGATGTGGCCGCTTTCCCTTAGGATACGGGAATCGAGGTACACACGTTCCTACGCCAAAGTTTCACAAAAACCGGGTGTCTTCTCCATGGTATAACATCGCTATGCCGCTCATCTTGAGGCGTTGTCTGTTGCTGGCGGCGCTCTGCGGCGCGTGCCTGCGGGCGCAGCCCGTGGTCAATTCCGCGGTGAACTCGGCCAGCTACTTAGTCCCGCCGCCCGCCAACTCGAACACGGCGCCGGTGACGGACATCGCGCAAGGCTCCATTTTCGTCCTGTTTGGAACCGGCCTGGGCCCCTCCACGCTGGTCCAGGCGGGGGGGCTGCCGCTTCCGACAACTCTGCCGTCGGGCAACGGAACATCGATCTCGATCGTCAGCGGCGGGCAAGCCGCCGCGTCTTATCCGGCTTTTATGGTTTACACCTCGGCGACCCAAGTCGCCGCCATTCTGCCCTCCAATGCGCCCACCGGACAGCTTACCCTCACGCTTACCTATAATGGCCAGACCAGCAAGCCCGTGACATTCAATGTGACCAAAACGGCGCCCGGCATATTCACGCAAAACGAGCAGGGCACGGGTCCAGCGGCGGCGCAGGTGGCATTCTCAGGCACCGATATGCGCACGAACAATTTCACGACCCCGGGGACGCCCAATTCGATCATGGTGCTTTACGGGACCGGCTTCGGCCCGATTTCCGCGGCCGACAACGTCGCGCCCGGAGCGATTTCGACCGATCGCGGACGTGCGCGTCACGATCGGAGGCGCCAGCGCC
This sequence comes from Bryobacterales bacterium, assembly GCA_963795935.1. Taxonomy (GTDB): domain Bacteria; phylum Acidobacteriota; class Terriglobia; order Bryobacterales; family Bryobacteraceae; genus JAICMB01. The sequence continues at coordinate 853,519 of CAWCJO010000004.1, forward strand.
GCGGTTCAGTACGCCGGCCGCTCGCCGAATTATGCCGGCCTCGATCAGGTGAATATCCAGCTTCCATCGAGCCTGCCATTGGGCTGCTACACGCCCGCGGTCGTGACCGTCAACGGCATTCCAAGCAACGATTTCACGCTCTCGACCGCCAGCGCGACCGGCTCCTGCGTCCATCCCTTCGGCCTCAACGCGCAATCTGAAGCCGCCGTGGATGCCGGGGGCACGGCCAACGTCGGCGTCTTTGCCGCCATCCGCGGAGCCGTGCTATCGCTCAATGCCGAAGGAGCGGGCGGACTTTTTGAGAGCGCCAACGCCGCGCAGTTATACGCCACATATGCCACGCTCCTCACGAATTTTCACGTCGAGTATTACCCCGTCCTGGGCGTACCCGGCATTAATATTGGAACCTGCGTAATATACGATGAGCTGTCCGGCCTTTCCTCCGGCGTTTCCGTCCCGCGCGATTTCACCAGCATCGGTTCGAGGGAACTGCAGCCCGCGGCTTCTCTGACCCTCTCCGGACCGAACAACGCTTCGCAAGACATTAGTCGCGCCGGGAGTGCGCCCGGCTCCGGATATCTCTGGCTGAATATCCTGACGCCTTTGCTCGGACCCGGAACTTGGACGCTCTCGGGCGCCGCTGGCCCGGACATCGCGGCCTTCAACGCTCAGACGCAATTCCCGGCCAACCTGACGTGGACCAATATGGGAAGTTTGACGAACCCGCAGCGTGGCGGCACGACCATCTCATGGACGGGCGGCGGCACAACGGCGCAGCCCGACGTCAACATCTTCGGAAATTCAAGCGTGTTCAACCTGACCGACCCGTCTCAGAACCGGGGCAAATCGTTCTCCTGCGTGGTCCCGGCCTCCGCGAGCCCCTTCGCTATCCCGGCCGCGATCACGCAGCAGCTTCCCGTCGCCGGCGCAAATGAAGTGGCGGCCGGATCGTTGGGAATCTCGACCGGCGGCGGCGCCCAGTTCAACGCCGCGCTCAGCAACGGGACGCCTCTCGACGGCTCCTTTTTCGGCTTTGGCGAGGCGTTCGTGAACCAGAACGTGATTTGGAAATGAGGGTGCGGAACGAGGCCGCGCGCGGTAACCGGGCCAAGGCGCGCGCCGCCTTGTTATTCTTGAATCAACAGCTCTTTTGCTGGAGGGAAACTGCTATGTTCGCCAAGACCCAAGCTTGCGGTCTTCTTGCGCTCTCGATCCTGTTCGCGGGAGCGGCATTCGCTCAGATCAGCGCCATTGAAGGCGACGTCGTCGGACCCGATGGGCAGCCCGTGAAGGGCGCGCAGATCCTCATCGAGCGCGAGGACATGAAAGGCACCTACAAGGGCGCCAAGACGGACAAGAAAGGCCACTACATTTACAACGGCCTGCCTCTCGGCCTCTATAAGGTTACCGTCATCGTCGACGGGAAGAACGTGGACTTCGTCGATAAGGTCAAGACTTCGTTGGGCGAGCCGAAAGACGTCAATTTCGATCTGAAGGCGCAGGCCCAGCAACAGGCCGCGCAAAAGAAAGCCATGCAGACCGGTACGCTCACGCCCGAGATGGAGCGCGGCATGAGCAAGGAACAGAAGGAGGCCTACGAAAAGAAGGCTAAGGAGAATGCCGCTACCTTGGCCAAGAATAAGGTCCTCAACGACGCCTTCAACGCCGGCAAGGAAGCTTTAGTGGCCAAGAACTACGACGCGGCCGTAGATTCGTTCAAGAAAGCGTCCGAAATAGATCCCAATCAAAACGTGATCTGGGCGCAATTGGGCGAAGCCTACATCGACGCCGGCAATTCCAAGACCGGCGCCGAGCAGCAGACCGCCTACGATCAGGGACTGCAGGCTTACCAGAAGGCCATCGAGCTGAAGCCGGACGACGCTTCGTACCACAATAACTACGCGTTGGCGCTCGTGAAGGACAAGAAGCTTCCCGAGGCGCAGGCGGAGCTGACCAAGGCGGCGCAGCTCGATCCCACCAACGGCGGCAAGTATTATTACAATCTTGGCGCGGTGCTCATCAACGGTAACCAGAACGATGCAGCCGCCGAGGCTTTCAAAAAAGCGATCGAACTCGATCCCAATTACGCCGACGCTCATTATCAGCTAGCGCTCACCCAGTTGGCGAAGGCGACAGTGGGCAAGGACGGCAAGGTGACTCCGCCGCCCGGAACTGTCGAGGAGCTTCAAAAATATTTGGAGTTGAAGCCCGATGGCCCGTATGCGGAGCCCGCCAAACAGATGCTGCAAACGCTGACCGGCTCGCTGCAGACCACGTATACGAATCCCGATGCGAAGAAGAGCACGAAGAAGAAGTAAGCCCGTTTCCGGGGATGAGCGTGTTTTCATGAATACCCATACGCCGGAAATTTACGTATAGATACGTGCTCTTGAGGCGCCGCCCCATCGAATGAACTGGAGGCGGAAAAAAGAAATGCTCAAGAGATTCGGATTAACGGCTTTGGCTCTCGCGACGGCCCTGGCGGTCGCCGCCCCAACGGTCACTTTGGCGGCGGACCGCGACGGCCGCGGGCGCGGTTTCGACCGCCACGAGGCGTACCGCGCGCCCGAGCGGGTGTACCGCGGGGGCGATCGCGGCCGGATCGGCATTGGTATCGGCGTGTACGCCGCGCCAGTGCCCGTGCCGGTCCCGGCGCCGGCGGCCGGTTATTACGACCAATTTGGCGTCTGGCACGTCTACGCCAACGGCTACTACAATCAGTTCGGCGCGTCGCCGTATTACCGATAGGAAGGCCGCGCGGCGCTCTTTAAGACCTCACGCTCTCCAGCGTGGGGTCTTACTGTTTTTGGGCCGATGATTTTTCGTCGCTCTTCGGAGGCGGCGGGTTGGCGACCACCCTCACGGCCAGGGGCTTCAAATCCAGGTCCTCTTTCACGTCGATGGCCAGCGGCGTGCCAACCGCGATGCGGCTGGGCTTCACCTCTTTATCGTTGTCGAAAAACTTCGTTTTATGGTCGCGCCGTATCGTCACTAACTGGTCCGATTGCAACTGCAGAGTAATTTCCTTGTTCGTCATCATCTTCAACGTGCCCTCCATCGTCGGGGTTGGCATGCCGGCGGTCGGAGGCGGGGCGTTGCTCTTGCCGGAACGCCGCGTGCGCGGATAGGGGGAGGGATAAGGATAGCCTTGACCGAGGGACGCAGCCGGCGCGAAGACCGCAAGCGCCAGCGCAAAAGCCGTGAATCGCATCTAGTCTAATGTTGGCACAGCCGTGTACCTGGCCTCATCTTGGTCTGGACGGTAGAGTGAAGCTCTAAAATCGAATAGAGTGCCAGTTACCCCGGAACAGGTCGATATTTGGCGGCAATCGCCCTCCGAACATCAGCGTCTCGAGTTCAAGGAGGCGAAGCAACAGTACGACTATCGAAAGCTGTGCCAATGCTGTGTTGCGATCGCAAATGAGGGCGGCGGATTCTTAATTCTCGGAATTTCGGACAAACCGCCTCGTCAGGTTGTAGGCACAAAGGCTTGTCCGGATTTAACTGGCCAAGCCCAAAAGCTATTTGAGACTTTAGGGTTCAGAGTCGACATCGAAAAAGTCGATCACCCCGGCGGCAGAGTTCTCGTTTTTGAAATCCCCTCGCGGCCACGAGGCACGGCATATCATCTGGATGGGGCATACCTCATGCGTTCTGGCGAGGCTCTTCTCCCGATGAGCGAGGATCAGCTTCGGCGCGTGTTCGCCGAGGGCAGGCCTGACTGGGTCGAAGAACATACCAAAACGGCTCTCGGGGCGCAGGACATCGTCGAATTGCTGGACACGCAGTCTTTTTTTGAACTCCTAAAGCTGCCCTATCCGACGGAGCGGGCCGGCGTCATCGAGCGCCTCGAACGAGAACGGCTCATCGATGGCAGTGGCGGAAACCATTATTCAGTGCGCCGTATTGGCGCTCTCCTGCTCGCTAAACGCTTGGAAGAGTTTCCTGAATTGGCGCGGAAGGCTCCCCGGGTGGTCGTCTACACCGGAACGACCAAACTGGAGACTCGGCTCGACCGGGTCGGGCTGCAAGGCTATGCTGTTGGATTCCAGCGCTTAGTCCGATTTATCATGGCGCAACTCCCCCGCAATGAAGTCATTAAAGATGCGCTTCGCACCGAAGTGAAGCTCATACCCGTTAATCCATCAGGATCTGGGAATGACGGGAGCTTCGGTGATGTTTGAAGTTTACTCCAACCGCCTCGAAATCTCGAATCCCGGCAAGCCGGTCGTACCGGTCGAGAGATTCATCGATGGCTATCAATCTCGAAACGAGCGCTTGGCCAGCTTAATGAGGCGAATGGGCATCTGCGAAGAAAAGAGTAGTGGAATCGATCGAGTCGTACAAACGGCTGAACGCTACCAGTTGCCCGCGCCCGATTTCCGTGAGGCCCATTCCCGTACGCTTGTGATCATTTACGGGCTTAAGAAGTTTGACGACATGGATCGCGATGCTCGCGTTCGCGCCTGTTATCAGCACTGCGCTCTCAAGTGGGTGATGTCGGAACGCATGACAAACCAAACCCTGCGCCAACGCTTTCGCTTGCCCGAAAGCAAGAGCGCGATCGTTTCGCAGATCATAGCATCGACGATCGAGGCTGGATTGGTGAAAGCGGACGAAACCATAGGGGCATCGCGCAAGTTCGCCCGCTACCTTCCATTCTGGGCGTGAGCTTGTTATTTAATTTTCGAGGAGGTCAAGAGACACGGACAATCTTTAAAACGCTGAGCTTTAAACCACTTGCTTATTTAAGCTTATCCCCGCCCGGGCGCATTGGCCTGTAAATCGGGTGAGCCCATTCCATCTTCAACGTGCCCTCCATCGTCGGGGTCGGCATGCCCGCGGTCGGAGGCGGGGCGTTGCTCTTGCCGGAACGCCGCGTGCGCGGATAGGGGGGGGATAAGGATAGCCTTGACCGAGGGACGCAGCCGGCGCGAAGACCGCAAGCGCCAGCGCAAAAGCCGTGAACCGCATCTAGTCTAATGTTGACACATCGATGCGCCGCTACTTCTACTTCAATCGGCTTGTGCGGCCCGATGTAGAATCGTAACGTGCGGCTGCTCGTCATCGACGATGACGTTGAGTTGTGTTCGTTGCTCAAGGAGTATTTGCAGCGCGAGGATTACAACGTCAAGTGCGTCCACGACGGACGGGCGGGCCTGGAAGAGGCGCAAAGAGAAGGCTACGATCTCGTCATTCTCGACGTCATGCTGCCGGGCATGGATGGCTTCGAGATTTTGAAAAGGCTGCGCGAGGAGCGACGCATTCCAGTGTTGATGTTGACCGCGCGCGGCGAGGACGTGGACCGCATCGTGGGACTGGAGCTCGGGGCCGACGATTATCTTTCCAAGCCCTTCAATCCGCGCGAACTGCTGGCGCGCATCAAGGCCATCCTGCGCCGTTCGGAGGGAACGGTCAACCGCGGGCGCATCGAGGTGAACGGGGTGGCGCTGGATCCGGCGACGCGAGAGGTTTATAAGGATGGGCAGCGCGTGGAGCTGACCACGCTGGAGTTCGACATTCTGGAACAGCTGATGCGCTCGGCGGGCCGCGAGCTCTCGCGCGATGCGCTGATGGAGAGCCTCTACGGCCGCAAGGCGACCCCTTTCGACCGTTCCATCGACATGCACGTGAGTCATCTGCGCAAGAAGATCGCCGGCGACCGCATTAAAACCATCCGCGGCGTCGGCTATCAGTTTGTGAGATCGCCCGGGGAAGGGGCGCCGGCATGACCTTATTCGCAAAAATCCTGATCTGGTTTTTCGCTACCACAGTCATCACGATCACGGCGGTCGAGGTTACGACCGCGCTGACGTTCACGGCCCCGGAAGACCGGCGCTCGCCTTTCACCATGCTGATGAACGCGCGCCTGGAGGGCGCCATCTACGCTTACGAGCACGGCGGACCGCAGCGCCTGGCGGAGTCGCTGGCGCGCTTTCAACATGCGACGGGATCGCAAGCGATTGTGACCGACAATCGCGGAAGGGACTTGGTCACGGGACAGGATCGCGCCGATCTGCTGAAACAGGCCGGGCCGCGTCCGCGCTTCCCTTTCGCGCGGCTTAACAGGACCGCCATCGCGCGGCATTCCCCGGACGGCCGCTATTGGCTGTTCGTCCTGGTGCCGCGGCAGAACTGGTATTTCTGGTTTTTCGAGTGGCAGCACCTCTGGATCCTGGCCATCGTCGTCTTGCTTTGTTACGGCTTCGCGTACCACTTGACCTCTCCATTGCGAAAAATGCAGCACGCCGTGGACTGTTTCGGAAAGGGCGATTTCACGGCGCGCGCGGAGTCGGCGCGCCGCGACGAGCTGGGCCAGCTGGCGCGAACCTTCAATCAAATGGCGGATCGCATCCAGACGCTGCTGACGGCCGAACGGCGCTTGCTGCTCGACATTTCTCACGAGCTGCGCAGCCCTCTGGCGCGCCTCGGCGTGGCGGTGGAGCTGGCGCGCACGGAGCCGGGCGATAACGCCATGCTCGACCGCATCGAAAAAGAAGCCGAACGGCTGAACGCCCTGGTCGGCGAGCTGCTTCAGGTCACGCGCGTGGAGGGCGATCCCTCCAAGAAGCGCAGGGAGCCGGTGCAGTTGGACGAGCTCATCGAAGAGATCGTGGGAGACACGTCGATCGAGGCCGCCGCCAGAAATTGCAGGCTCGAGCTGAGCCGCGAGCAGCCCGTGGTTCTCTCCGGCGACCTCGAGCTGCTGCGCCGCGCCATCGAAAACGTGGTGCGCAATGCGATCCGTTACGCGCCGCCGGGAACGGCGGTGGACATCAGCCTGGCCGCGGCCGGTGGGCTGGCCCAGATTTGCGTTCGCGACCGTGGGCCGGGCGTGCCGGAAGAGGAGCTGCCGCGGATCTTCGACGCGTTTTATCGCGTGGAGGAGGATCGCGATCGAGCCAGCGGAGGAGTCGGGCTGGGCCTTGCCATCGCCAAGCGGGCCGTCGAGTTGCATCACGGAAGGCTGTATGCCCGCAACGCTTCTCCGGGGCTGTTGGTCGCGATCGAGTTGCCGAACGTCGCTATTCGGGAACGGACGGCCGCCGAGCCGCTAGAGGCCGCTTCCCCGCGAGCCTAAGCGGCCATGCCCGCGAACGGGTTTTTCACCGTCGTTTCGCCGACCGCGAGGCCATCCTGCAAGTCCTCGCTGTACAGCGTCGAGCATCCGCCTTCGCGCGCCGCCGCGACGATCAAGGAATCATACCAGCTCAGCCGGTAGCGACTGAATATCCGCAAAGCATCGCCGTATAGGGCCGGAGACGAGTGGATCGCGAGCAAGGGTTTAAAAACAGTCGAGAGATATTGCTGCGCTTCGGGCTCCGTCATGGGATGCTTGAACCGCCTGCAAGCCACGTTGAAGAATTCCTGCACTACCTGAAAGCTGACGATCGCTGTACGGGACGCGATTGAATCCCCGATCAACTGTATGGAGCGTTTGCGCTTTTGCGGCGACGTCTCGTCAAATGAATACGCAAATACGTTTGTGTCCAGGAACGATCTGGCGGCCAATGGTATCCCTCGCTAGCGCTCGTTCATCTCTTCGCGCGAGAAATGGCGCCCGGCGCGAACGCCTTTCAACCGCTCCATCAGGTTCGTGAATTCCTGGCGGCTTCCATTTTGCGCCGTGTATTGCCGCAGCCACTCGCGAAACGCGAGGTTCAGGGTCTTATGTTGGGATCGCGCCACCAGCCGGGCTTGCTCGATCAGATCCTCTTCCGCCGACAGCGTTATATTCTTCACGATTCCAGTGTACACGAAAACAGGGGGCTTGACATTCCGGCCGCTTAGTACTAATAAATTAGTATGCGCCCAAAAAGTCCGACGCTGACGGAGCAGGAGCTCGAGATCATGAAGATCGTCTGGGACCGCGGCGACGTTACAGTGCGCGACGTCTACGAAGCCCTTCTGGAGAAACGCAAGGTTGCCTATACTACCGTGATGACCATGATGAACATCCTCGAACAGAAGGGGCATCTCGGAAAGAAGCAGGAGGACCGGGCCTACGTTTATAACTCCACGAGACCGCGCCACCAGGTGATCCGGGGAATGGTGCGCGAGTTCGTCAATCGCGTCTTTAACGGCTCGGCCGAGCCGCTGCTGCTGCATCTGGTGGAGGACAGCAAGCTTTCGGCGCGGGATATCGAGGAAATCCGGACTATGATTCGCAAGGAGCGTTCCCAGTGACCGCGTTTATCCTTCGCGACATCCTGGCGTACAGCGGCCAGATTGCAATCCTGATCGGGATCGCGGCGATCTTGACCGCGGCGCTGAAGCTGACGCCCGCGGCTCGCCTGCGTTGTTTGCAATTGGTACTGGCGTGCGTGGTGGCCCTGCCGTTGGCGCAGCCGTGGCGCGCGCCCGTTCAGAAGGAACTGGTCACGGTTTATTCCGGGCCGGGAATCGCGGTGGCGGGTGATAGGGGCGCCCGGGAGATCCCTGGACTCCGTCGGTGCCCGACATCCTGTTCGGCATAATTTGCGCCGGCATCGCTGTGCGCCTGGGCGCGATCGGCCTCGGAATGATGCGGTTTAATCGCTATCTGGCGAGGGCGCGGTTCGTCCCCGCCGCTTTCGCCGGAGCCAAAGAGCGCGTGGGCGTGCGGGCCGACGTCTTCGTTTCCGAGGAGCTGAAGAGGACCCGTGACGTACGGCGTGTTCCGGCCCGCGGTGCTGGTTCCGGCGCGCTGGATCGAGAGTGAAACGGTGGCATTCCATGAACTGCTGCACGTCCGCCGCCGCGACTGGGTCTTCACCATGGCGGAGGAAGCGATACGCGCGATTCTGTGGTTTCACCCTTTGGTGTGGTGGCTGGTGGGGCGCATCCAGCTCGCTCGCGAAGAGGTGGTGGACCGCGAGGCCGTGCGTCTCGTCGACAGCCGCGAGCGCTACCTCGATACTCTGCTCGCAATCGCGGAAGCGAAGGCCGATGCGGACCTCGTTCCCGCGCAACTATTTCTCAAAAAACGCCACTTGCGCCGGCGCGTGGCCGCAATTCTCAAGGAGGTCAAGATGTCGAAGCTTCATGTACGATTTTCATTTGCCGGTTTTGCCGCCATGCTCGCGGTCGCGGGCTGGATGGGGGCGCGCTCGTTCCCGCTGCAGGCGGCGCCGCAGGCCCCCAAGGACGCGCCGGGAGTTACCGTGCGGCAGGACGAGTCCATGCTGCTGCACCGCTCGCCGGTGCGTTATCCGGCCGATGCCATCAAGAAGGGCATTCAGGGAACGGTGCTCGTCGAAGCTACTCTCGATGCGAACGGAAACGTGACGGACGCGCAGGTCCTGAGCGGTCCGCAGGAATTGCGCAAGGCGGCGCTGGAGTCCGTACTGAACTGGCATTACAACAAGGACGCGGGACTTCCGCCGAAGGTCCAGATCGCGATCGACTTCCAGTTGCCGCCGCAGAGCGCCGCGCCGGTCCCGAACAAGGTCGTGAGCGCGATGCCGGCGGGGGAAACGACGATCAAGACGATCGACCTTAGCCAATTGACGGAACCTTTGCGCGGCAAGGTGGCGGCGGCGCTCCCGGTCCATGAAGGCGATCAGGTCACGGCGGCGAGTTTGGCCGACGCTCAAACGGCATTGTCGGCAGTGGATGAGCATCTGATAGTGGGACTCAGGAGATCGCCCGAAGGAGCGAGCGCGCTGGTGGTGACGCTGCGGCCGGAGAGCGGGGCCGCGCCGGCTCCCACCGCGTATCCGCGTGGGCGGCAACGTTCAGGCCTTAAACCTGATCCAGAAGGTCACGCCCGTTTATCCTCCTTTGGCGAAACAGGCGCGCGTGCAGGGCGTGGTGCGATTCACCGCGATTATCGGAAAGGATGGGCACATTCAGAATCTGCAGTTGATCTCGGGTCATCCGCTGCTGGTGGCCGCGGCGAAGGACGCGGTAGAGCAGTGGATTTACAGGCCGACGCTGCTCAATGGCAATCCGGTCGATGTGGTAACGCAGATTGACGTGAACTTCACGCTTGCCGAGGTCCCGGGCGCCCCACCCGCCGCGGCGCAGGGATCGCAGCCCTAGGGGCGGTTCACGGGAATGGCCGGTGAACGTACAGATAGATCACCACGATAAGGACCAGAAGAGCGAGCGCCGCGCCGACGAACCTCCAGAACGAGCCGGGACGTGGAACGCGGCGATGCGCGCCGCAGTTGACTGGCGTCCAAGGCGGACGCTTTGGCCATTCGGTCATCACCCAACACTAAAATGATAACGCACTCCGCAATGACGGCCCGCTCCGCCACATCCGCCGACGCGGAAGCGATTGCGCGCATTTACAACGAGGGGATTGAGGATCGGGTGGCGACGTTCGAGACGCGCCCGCGCTCGGGGGCCGACATCGCGTCCTGGTTCGATGGGGTCCATCCCATCGTTGCGGTCGAGGACGGCTCGCGGGTGATCGCGTTCGCGGCGGCATCGGCGTACCGGCCTCGCGATTGTTATAGCGGCATCGCGGAAGCGTCGCTCTACACGGCGCGCGCGGATCGCGGCCGGGGGGCGGGACGGCTTGCCATGACCGCTCTGATCGAGGCCGCCGAAAGCGCCGGCTTCTGGAAACTCCTCTCGCGGGTATTTCCAGAGAACGCCGCGAGCCGGGCGCTGATTCGCTCCCTGGGGTTTCGCGAGGTGGGCGTATATGAAAAACACGCGCGGCTCGACGGCGTCTGGCGGGACGTGATCATTGTCGAACGCCTGCTGCCCGCCAATATCGACCCGCGGGAGAGCGGCCAGGAGTGATAATCCAGAGTTCGAAACGAGATCGCGCGGTCAGAGTCATACGTTTTGTACCCCTATGGCGGGGTACGTTACGTCGGCTCATAACGCATGCGGTTTCTCTCGACATACGCGCTTCTGCTGGCGTGCGCCGCGTCGCTGTCTGTTTATTCCCAGGAATCCGATAGTGAAGGAAAACCGATCGTGGCGATCGAGTACGACCCCGCGGACCAGCCGCTCAGCGCGGACGACCTGAGCCGGGCGCAAGCGCTGAAAATCGGCGCGCCCTACCATAAAACCGATGTCAGTACGGCCATCGAGCGGCTGTTCGCGACGGGGCGCTACGACGACATTCAGGTGACCGAGGCTCCCCGCGCCAACGGCGTCGCGGTGCGATTTATAACCAAGGCGAAGTTTTTCATCGGGCACGTCGGCACGGAGGGAAAGATCGCTTCTCCGCCCCACGCCGGCCAGGCGGTGAACGCCTCGCAACTGAGTCTCGGTCAACCCTTCGACGCCAAGGAACTGGCGCCCGCCGTGGACAACATCAAGCATCTTCTGGTGCGCAACGGCTATTACGAATCCACGGTGAGCTATCGTCTGGAGCCGGCGGCGACGGCGCAGCAGATGGGCATCATTTTCGAGGTACACACTGGGCATCGCGCCAAGTACGCCGAGCCGGACATAACGGGCGATCTGAAGCTTCCCAAGCAGACCGTCGTGAAAGCGACGCATTGGCACAGGTTTCTGCTGCCGGGCTGGCATCCGGTGACGGAGACGCGCACTCGCGACGGCATCAACGGGATTCACAAGAAATATCAAAAGAAGGACCGGCTGGAGGCCAAGGTCGATCTCAAAGCGATGAATTACGATGCCGCCGAACGAACCGCGACGGCGAATATCGACATCAACGCGGGGCCGACCGTTAAGATCACGGCCCTCGAGGCGAAGGTGTCGAAAGGAAAGCTGAAGCAATACGTGCCCGTGTACGAGGAGGGAACGGTGGATCGCGACCTGCTGGTGGAAGGGGCCCGCAATCTTCGCGACTATTTTCAGAGCCAGGGCTATTACGAAGCGAGTATCGAGTTTCGCGAGCAGTCGCCGCCGGGCAAAGACGAGCTCGATATCCAGTATGAAATCTCCCGCGGAGAACGGCACAAGCTGGTTTCGGTCCAGATCCGGGGAAACAAGTACTTCAGCGCCGATCAGATCAAGGACCGCATCATTCTGCGCGCGGCGGGCTTCTTGCAATTCCGGCACGGCCGCTACAGCGAGGAGTTCCGTAAAAACGACGAGCAGGGAATCGAGAACCTTTACAAGTCCAATGGGTTTCAGGACGTGAAGGTCACCTCCTCCGTGCTGGACGACTACAAGGGAAAGAAAGGGGACATTGCCGTCATATACAACGTCGACGAGGGCCGGCAGTGGTTCGTGAACAAGCTTTCGATCGCCGGAATGACGACCTCCGACGCCGCGCGAGTCCAGGCCCGCCTCAGCTCCCTTCAAGGCCAGCCCTTCAGCGACTTCGACGTCGCCTCCGACCGCAAAACGATCCTCGATTATTACTTTTCGAACGGATACCCCAATGCCACCTTTGCGTGGGCCCGCGCCGAGGCCGGGCCCGAGCGCGTCGATGTCACGTACAAGATCGCCGAGGGCGAGGAGCAGTTCGTACGCGACGTAATCGTCACGGGTATCCACGAGACAAAGCAAAGGTTGGTCGACAACAATATGTCGATTCATGCCGGAGACCCGCTATCCACGATTCAGCTCACAAACGAGCAGCGGCAGCTTTATAATCTGGGGGTCTTTGCGGAGGTCAACGCGGCGATCCAGAATCCCGATGGATCGACGCGCGATAAATACGTGCTCTACGATATCGACGAGGCGAGCCGCTACACGTTCAATTTCGGCGTGGGGGCGGAGGTGGCGCAGTTCGGCCCGACCGCCAACGAGCTGGCGGCGCCGGTCGGCTATAGCGGCTTCAGTCCGCGGTTTTTGGTCGACATCAGCCGCATCAATTTCCTGGGCATCGGGCACACCGTCAGCTTTCAAGGCCGCATCTCCAATCTCGAGCAGCGCGCCCTGATTAACTACCTCGCCCCGCGATTTCGCAATAAGGAAGGGCGCAACATCACCTACACGGTCTTATACGATCTGCAGCGGGATGTCCTGACGTTCGCATCCAAGCGCGAAGAGGCCTCCGTGCAGCTTTCGCAGACGTTTACCAAAGCGGTCACCGGGATGTTCCGTTTTTCGTACCGGCGGGTATCGACCAGCGATGTTGTCATCCCGTCGTTGTTGGTCCCGCAATTATTGCAACCGGTGCGCATCGGCATTCTCTCGGCCAATCTGGTGCAGGACCGGCGCGACAACCCCGCCGACGCGCATCACGGAATGTACAACATGATCGACGCCGGCATCGCGACCAGCTATTTCGGATCGCAGCGCAGCTTCGGCAAGATCATTGCCCGCCAAGCGACGTACACGACCTTTCACAAAAACTGGGTGCTGGCGCGGCAGCTTACTTTCGGGGCGATCTTTCCATTCAGCGTGGCGCCGGGTTTCACGTCGTACAATTACATCCCTCTGCCGGAGCGATTTTTCGGGGGCGGCGCGGACTCCGACCGGGCCTTTCCTTACAACGAGGCGGGCCCGCGCGACATCGGCGCCCCCGCGGGTCCGGGCGGCGTGCAGACCCAACCGACGGGATTTCCGCTGGGCGGGGACGCGGTTTTTTTTCATCAGACGGAGCTGCGCTTTCCGCTCATCGGAGAAAACATCGGGGGCGTATTCTTCCACGACATGGGAAACGTCTACAGTACTTTGAGCAATATGTCGTTTCGAGTTACGCAGAACAACCTGCAGGATTTCGATTACATGGTGCACGCGGTGGGATTCGGAATCCGCTACCGCACGCCCGTCGGGCCGATACGCCTCGACCTCGCCTACAGCATCAATCCGCCAAGTTTTGTAGGGTTCAAGGGAACGGTGCAGCAGCTTATTCAGTGCAATCCGAACCTACCCCAGAGCCAGTTACCAAGCTTCTGTGCGCCGGTTGTGCAGGGCACCAGCCATTTTCAATTCTTTTTCTCCATAGGACAAACTTTCTAAGATGCGCCGCGGTTTCGCCATCCCTTGTATTTTTCTCGTTTGCGCCGCCGGCTTTGCGGGCGTCGTGGACCGTATTGCGGTCTCGGTCGGCAACAGCGCAATCCGGGAAAGTCAGGTCGAGAGCGAGGTGCGGGTTACGGCGTTGCTGAACGGCGCGGCGCTCGATCTGAGCGCGGCAGGGAAGCGCCAAGCCGCGAGCCGCCTCGTCGATCAGGCCATCATCCGGGCCGAGATGGCAAAACAGGTTTATCCCGCTCCGGCGGAGGCCGAAATGAACGCGACCCTCGACAAAATCAAACAGGCGCGCTTCCGCAATAACTCGGAATACGAGCGCGCGCTGAAAACGTACGGGGTCACCGAACCGGAACTGAAGGCCCATCTCGCCTGGCAGCTCCAGGTTCTGCATTTCATCGATTTGCGCTTTGCCGCCGCGGATGCGTTACCGAGCCGCGACCGCGAGGGAGCGGTTGCGGTCGCGGCCCAAGAACAGCGCGCCAACATTGCGTTCTTCGCCTGGCTGGACGGCATGCGCCAGCGCAGCCGTATCCAGTTCCACGATGAGGCGTTCCAATGAGCCGCGCGCGCCGTATTATTTTGTGGGTCGTGGGCGGCCTCGTGGGGCTGATCGCGCTGGTTGTCATCGCGGCCCTAATCGTGGTCCAGACGCAATGGTTCCGCGATTACGTGCGCACCAAAATCGTCAGCTACGCCGAAGAGGCGACTGGGGGCAAGGTCGACATTGAGTCGTTCAGCTTCGATTGGACCCACTTGCATGCGCGGCTTACCGGTTTCGTCCTCCACGGCCTGGAGCCGCCGAATGTTCCGCCGCTGTTCAGCGCGCGCACCATCGACGTCGATCTGAAGCTGCTCCCCAGTCTCAGTCACATCGTGCAATTGCAGTATCTCGGCGTGGATCAACCTGAAGTTGACGTAATCGTTTACCCCGACGGACACACCAATGTGCCGGCTCCGAAGACGAAGCCTACCAGCAACACCACGGTGCTCGAGGACGTAGTGAATTTGGCGATACGGAAATTCGACATGGAGAACGGGTCCATCACGTTCGCGCAGCGCAAATCGGATTTCAGCGCGCATGGCGAGAACCTGCGGGCGCAGCTTTCCTATAACATCGCCTCGGCGGCGTACGACGGCCAACTTTCGATGGCGCCGCTGTATGTGAAACAGGATGGGCGGCCGCCGCTCGACGTCAATGTGGCGCTGCCGCTGCATTTGGAGCGGGATAAAGTACAGCTCACGAACGCGCGGATCGCCACCGGCGAATCGCAGATCGTTGTGACGGGCGAAATGGATCGTCTGGCGGATCCGCACGAGTCGGCCCATCTGAACGCCACCATTTCACTCGCCGATGTAAAGCAGGTGGCGGGAGCGGCGCTGCCGGTTGCGATTCCGCCGAACGGTCCTCGCGTTCTCAATGCCGAAGCCGATTTCTCCATGGATAAAGACCACATCGTCGTGAAGAGCGCGCGCGTGAGCCTGGGGCAATCGGATATTGAGGCTTCGGGGAAGCTCAAGGATCCCGCGGGTAACGGCGCCGTGCAGTTCAAGGCCTCGCTGACGCTCGCTGAGCTTGCTCAGTTCTATAAGAACCCCTACAACCCGCGCGGCGTAATCGCTCTGAAAGGTAACGCGAAGCTCGTAGGAGCGAACAACGACTATTTCGTCGACGGAAACATCGAGGCCAAGAATCTCTCGTTCACCGAAGATGGGACACGCGTCCAGAATGTCAATCTCGCCTCCGCAATCGACGTCAATAAACAGGCGATCGAGCTGAAGGGGTTGCGCCTCGCCGCGTTCGGCGGCACGTTTGACGGCAACGCGGGCGTCGAAAACATGGAACGGTTTCACGTGGACGGCAGGCTGGGCCATTTCGACACAGCGGAGATGGCGCGCCTGTTCGCGCATGAAAACATCGGGTACGACGGAATCGTATCCGGTCCCGTCGAGGCGACGGGCGACCTGAAAGCGCCTTCGAAGCTGGCCGCGAACGTTCACCTGACCATCGCGCCGGGTCCCCGCGGGGTTCCCATCACGGGCCAGGTGAACGCGAATTACAACGGCGCGACAGGGTCCATCGATGTGGCGCGATCGTATCTCGCGCTGCCGCACAGCAGGCTGGATCTGTCCGGCGCGGTCAACCGCGAGTTGAAGGTGAACCTGGTCTCGCGCGACCTCAACGACTTTTTGCCGGCCATGCAAATGGGTTCGAAGAATCCGCCGAAGGAGATGCCCATTGCGCTCGAAAGCGGAGGGTCCGCCGATTTCAGCGGCGTTGTTACAGGCAAGCTCAGCGCGCCGCATCTCGCCGGGCACATCGCAGTAACCAGATTCGAAGCGCAGCAGCGGCCATTCAACAGCCTTATCGCGGACCTAAGCGCGTCGCCATCGGGCGTCAGCGTTCAAAACGGGGCGTTGACGAGCGGCGGGACGAGCGGCGCATTGCAGGCTCATTTCAACGCCGCCGTAGGACTTAAGAATTGGAGTGCGCCGCCCACGGCGCCGCTCACGGTGAATGCCACGGTCGCAAACGCCGGCTTGGCGGACGTCATGGCGCTGGCCGGTGAGAACGCGAAGGAGTTCAGCGGAACGCTGAACGCCAATGCGCGGATCGACGGGACCATCGGAAATCCGCGTGGCGCGGCGACGCTCACCGTGGACAATCTGACGGCCTATGGGGAGCACTTCGACCAGCTCGCGGGTCAGGTGAATTTCTCCGACCGGCTGATCGCGATCCCGGACCTGCGCCTGTCCGCCGGCCAGAACCGCATTGACCTGACCGCGGCTTACCAGCACGCGCCCGATTCGCTCGAGAGCGGCCGTCTGCACGTCACGCTCGCGAGCAACACCATGCAACTGGCGCAATTCGAAGCGGTGAAGAAAGGAACGCCGGAGCTGACCGGCACGGCGCAAATCAACGCCGATATCAACGCCAGGATCGATCAGGTCGACAAGCAAACCGAGTTCCTTGTCACCAGCGCCAATGCCACCGCCGCGGCGCACGGCCTCAAGTTCGAGGGGACCGCATATGGCGACCTCAACGCCACGGCGCGGACGTCGGGCGATCTGGTGAGCTACAACGTCGCGTCCGATTTCGCGGGCTCGAACATTCACGCCACCGGTCAAACCCGGCTCGTCCGGGACTATCCGACCACCGCAAATCTGAATATCGGCAACCTGCGCATCGAACGCGTGTTGGCCGTCGTCGGACACCGCGATGTTCCCCTGACCGGGGTCCTGTCCACAACCGCCAGGTTATCGGGTACGCTCAACGATCCGCGCGCGGACGCCGACATCCGCATCGCGAACGCCAATTACTACGAGCACTTCGATTCCATTCAGGGGCACATCGACTACTCCAAGCAGCTTATCGGCATCCCATCGCTCGAAATCGCGTCGGGCGCCGCCCGGGCGCAGTTGGCCGCGAGCTTCGCGCCGCAGCCGCCGGGTCAGTTCGCCGCCGGAAAACTCACCTTCAAGCTCAATACGAATCAAATCCAGATCGCGCAGTTCAAAACGGTGCAGAACGATCGGCCCGGTCTGGCCGGGGTGGCGCAGGTAAACGCGGAAGGCGCGGCGACGCTCGATAACGCTCCCGGAAAGCCAGCCGTGCTGTTCTCCAATCTGAATGCGGACGCTTCGATCGCGGAACTTGCGCTGAACAAGAAGCCGCTCGGCGATGCGCGCTTGACAGCCACTACGAGCGGAACGGATCTGGCCTTTAACCTCGATTCCAATATTGCGGGATCGAAAATCCACGGCGATGGCCACGCGACGTTGACGGGCGATTATCCCGTCACCTCCGCGCTCAGCTTTTCAAACGTCCGTTACGCCAACGTGCGCGATCTTCTCGGAACGAACACTTCTTTGGAACAAGCCAGCTACGACGTGCTGGTCGAATGGCGGCGCGCACGGTATCCGGTCCGCTCACGAAGACGGACGAGCTGAAAGCTTCGGTTCGTCTCACGGAACTCGAGGTCACGGCAAAAGCGCGCGGAGCCGCTGCCGCGGGAGCGAATGCGAACGAAGTTCTGCTGCATAATGAAGGCCCCATCGTGGCGTCGCTGGACCGCTCCGTCGTTCATGTGGATAGCGCCCACGTGGTGGGGCCGGACACCGACATCGCGGTCGCGGGCACGGCCACACTTCAGCCGAAACAGGACCTGAATCTAACGATCGACGCAAAGACGAACCTCTCGCTGATCCAGAAGCTGGACCGGGACGCCTACTCCGCCGGCGCGATTGTTTTGCAGGCAAGCGTGCGCGGCTCGCTGACGGATCCCTCCGTCAACGGCCGCCTGCAATTGCAGAACGCGTCGTTCATTCTCATCGATTGGCCATTGGGAATTTCGAACGCAAACGGCCTCATTGCTTTTAACGGCAAGACCGCGACGATCCAGTCGCTCACGGCCGAATCCGGCGGCGGGAAAATTTCCGCGAACGGCTCGGCCACTTACGCCAACGGCGCCGCCACTTTTAACCTGGGCGCGATGGCGCGAGACGTTCGCGTCCGCTATTCCGGCGTCAGCACCGTTGCCAACGCCAACATCCGCCTGAACGGCTCGACGAGCGATAGCACGGCCTCGGGCACGGTGACCATCTTGCGCATCACGTTTAACCCGCACAGCGATTTCGGCTCGATGCTCAGCAGCGCGGCGACGCCCGTGCAGATTCCCGCCGCTCCCTCCCCTCTCCTCGCGAACATGCACCTGCAGATTCACGTCCAGACGGCGCCCGATATCGCCTTTCAGACCTCGCTGGCGGAAAACATCGAACTCACGGCCAACCTGAACGTACGCGGAACCGCCGCCACTCCCGGAGTTCTCGGCCGCGTCAACATTACGCAAGGCACGTTGATCTTCTTCGGGACTCAATATACCGTCAACCAGGGCGTGATTTCGTTTTACGATCCGCTCCGCATCGAACCCGTTCTGGATATCAATCTCGAAACGAATGTTCAAGGGGTCGACATCATTCTGACGGTCTCGGGACCGGTGGACGACATGAAGCTGACGCACCGCTCGGACCCTCCGCTGCCCTTCAACGAAGTAATTTCACTGCTCGCTACCGGGTCGGCCGCGACTTCGAACGCCGTTATTGCGGCGCACGCCCCGCCCACGCCGCCGCAAAGCGCTGAACAGATGGGCGAATCGGCGATCCTCGGTCAAGCCATCGCCAATCCACTGGCCAGCCGCTTACAGCGCGTTTTCGGGATCAGCCAGCTCAAAATCGCGCCGGCTTTCGTGACGGGATCGGAACTTCCCCAGGCCCGCATGACGCTGCAACAGCAGGTTACGCATAACGTGACCTTCACCTACATCACCGATCTGACCAACTCCAACGAGCAGGTGGTGCGCGTGGAATGGGCGATGAACCCGCGCTGGTCGGCGGTGGCAACGCGCGACGAAAACGGCATTTTTAGCGTCGATTTTTTCTACAAGCGGCGCATTAGATAGAGCCGCCCACGACGGCAAGGCTCAGGTCGCGGGCCTTACTCCTAATTGCGCAGTCAAATTCCTGTCCACCCAACCACCGCTGCCTGGACGCGCGATATACATCTCATGCAACGCCTCGCTATTGTCAATGTAAAAAACATGCATGCTGCTTTCATCGAGCGATCCATCTTGATCCTGCACAACGAACGAATGGGCTGCTAATGGAGTTGTTTTGGCCGGCGGCCCCGTAAACGAAGGACGCACCAGTAGAGGCGCCGCAGTGGTCGGCAGCGCATGGTCCACCCAACCAGGGCCGCCGGGCCGAACATTGTACAGCTCGCGGAGACTTCCGTCCATGCCCAGGTACATCACGTGCTCACTGCATTCCTGGACGTCATAGCGGAAATAGCCGCTCGACAAGGTTTCTATTACTACTGTGTTACAAATAATTGAGCTGCTTGAAGATCCGCCGATGAGCGGGTAGGGTGGAGAGGATGGGCGTTGTCGAGGCAAAGATTCAGACCGTGGAGGATATCTATGCGCTGGTCCGGACCGCAGTCACGACCCGACGTTCCATCGCCGCACTGTATGGAGGCCGCCAGCGTTTGCTTTGCCCGCATCGACTGGGGCGCAACAACGCCGGACAGTTGCGGGTGCTCTGTTATCAGTATGGGGGAGAGAGCGGCAGCGGACTGGAACCAATTGGCTCGCCGGCAAACTGGCGCTGCATCGCGCTGGAGAAACTAAGAAGAGTCGCTGTGCTCGAAAGCGGTACATGGCGTACCGCTGCCAACCATTCCCGCCCACAAACCTGCGTTTCCGACGTCGACGTGGACGCCGAAGACTATCCCGGAGGCGATCCACAAAACGGACACTGAGGGAGACACCCGAGCAGATGGCGGGCCAGCATGATTCGGAGCGTTGTGATCGACAGTGGATTATGCCGCTCGGATCGGATGCGAGCCCCGTGGGTGGAAGTCCGGCGGGATCTCGGGGGCAGATAGTCCCAGAGCGCCGGCGCGCGCGGAGGGGGAAAAACGGTTCCGCTCGGCGACCAGGAACCCATACGCGGCAATGCACAGCGTGGCGTGGTGATGAAAGCCGCGCCACCCTCTGCCTTCGTAGTGGCCGAGTCCGAGTTCCTGTTTCAGTTCCTGGTAGTCCCGCTCGATAATCCAGCGCTGTTTGGCAATCGCGACGAGTTGCTTCAGTTTGGTTCGCGCGGCCAGCGTCGATAACCAGTATTTGGCCGGCTCGGCTTCTCCTTTCGGCCATTCGATGAGCAGCCATTCTTCCGGGTGCGGTTCGGCCTGCCAATAATCGCGGTGTGCGGGCCGGACTCGCACCGCGGCAAAGCGGGAGCGGAGTTTGTGACGCGTGCCTTGCCGCCATGTAACTGAGCGCCATGCTTCGGCCGGTAACGAGAGCGCCAGTTGTTTTACCGATACGGGCTGATGTTCCGGGTCCCGGCGCAACAAGCGCGGTGGCCGGCCCAGTCGCTTGCGCGGCAACGGTGGAAGCGGGTTCATACCCGGTTTCCACACCGTCATCGAAGATTGCACGCCCACCACATATTCCAACCCCAGTTCGGTAATGCCGCGGCGGAATGCGCCATCCACGCCGTAGCCGGCATCCGCCACCACGACGCCTTTGGGAACCTTCTCCTCCACGGCCGCGCGGATCTGCCCTAAAGCAATCTGCGGTTTGGTTTGAAACTGAACCTCTTTGGGAATGCCGGCTTCTTTTCTACGCCGTTTGTCGTTGGCCCAGACCTCTGGCAGATATAAGGAATAAGCAATCGGCAGGCTGGATGACCAGGTGGCCACCGACAGGCTGACCGCCACACGACAGTTATCCTGCTTGCCTACTTGCCCGCAATACTGCCGCGCAACTCCAACCGAATGGCTCCCTTTCTTCGGAAACCCGGTGTCGTCCACAATCCAACACACCACCGGCCCGCGCTTTTGCATAGCGGGGAGGACGGCACTGCGCACTTGCCGCAGAACCGCTGCATCGCTCCAGGGCGCATCGGCGACCACATGATGCAGCGACTGATGGATGCGCCCAACGTTGGCCGGGGCCAGTCGCGCGGCCATCGGTTCTACGCTCTTGCGCTCTCCCGGCAAAAGCAAACCGGTGCAGTAGTTCTTCAGCGGAACAGCACGATCGGCATGCCCTGCGGCTTGCGCCAGGCCTTCCATATATGCCGCAAAGCGTTTCTGTTGTGGGCCTGGCGCGGTTCCTTTGCCCACAAAACAATTTTACATCCAATTGTTTGTTTGTAACACAGTAGTACTATGATGGCGCTGAAAAAGCCGAACCCGGCGAGCGGCGTGGTCTGAACCGCCGTAACCAGGGGCGGCACTTCGGTGTGAAGCACGGCGTCGGTCCAACCGGTTTGGTTCGGCTGGCGGACGTTGTACAGTTCATGAAGCAAGTTATCGGCGCCGACGTAGATGATGTGCTCGCTGATCTCAGTTAAGTTGTCGTTGCTGTCGAGCGCAAAAAACGGGTAAGCAGCCAGAGGAGTTATGAATTCGTTTAGCACCAGCGGATTTCCCGGGAGCACGGTGTCACTCCAGTATCCGCCGCCCGCCGGCTTCCACAGCTCGTGCAGACGATGATTCGTATCGATGTAAATCACATGTTCGGTGGCCTCAGCCGCCACGCCGGGCGGCCAGACCGCCACGAAGGGAAAGGTGGCAATGGGTGTGGCGAAGACGCTGGTTACGAGAGGCTTGCCCTGAGTCGGCAGCAGGTTGTCGGTCCAATTGCCGCCGTGCGTGAACCACAGCTCATGCAGAGCTCCGTTTTGGTCCAGGTAAATCACGTGTTCGGTACTCTCTCGTGTCGAGCCATCGCTGTTGTACACCACAAAGGAATAGCCGCCAAGAGGGGTTGTCGGAACGCTGCCGGTGAGCGGGAGCGCGCCAAGAGGCATCGCGCCGGGAAGCGAGTGGTCGTTCCAGCTCAGCGACGATGTATTCCCGGAAGCGTAACATTCGTGGAGGCGGCCATCGCCGACCCCCAGATACACGACGTGGACGGTGTCTTCGATCGTTTGGCCGTGCGGATCCAGAACCACGAAAGGATATCCTGCCAAGAGCTGCGCCGGAGAGGGGTTCGGAAATGCGGGAACGGTCGAGGCATGGGCCGCTTGCGTGAGGTTCATCGAAGCCCAATCTCCAGGCGCCGGGCGCGAGAGCGCCATCGCATGTACATCGCCATCGGAGCCTAAATAACAGAGAACCTCGGTATTGGTCCCCCAAGTGAATGAATGTAGTGGCGTCATCGGTTTGTTCTCCTGCTGCCCGGGAGCGGCGCGCCACGTTCTGCGCCGGCGCCCGGGGCGGTCTGGTTTCACTCTGCGATCCGCGATTATCCGGCCATGGTTGGTACGAGCCGTTGAAGGGAACCGTCTCGCCTGGTTCTCGATCGTAACGGCCGTACTCAGCCAATGCCGGGCGAAATCGCGGCGCGCGTTATTGTCGATTTCTTGCGGGCTTCAGTCCTACAGGGAATGGCGGCAGCGCGACGGACAATGGAGGTAAGACCTCGCCTGCGCCATCCCGCGATTTTAACGCATACGGCGTTCGAGCTTGGCGCCGTGCTCGAGGGGGTTATTTCCGCAGATACGCGTCGTCGCCGCGCTTCCAATCCTCGCGCGGCGGCGAGAACAGGTCGACCACCACGGAATCTTCCATCGCTTCGGCACTGTGCGGTACGTTCGGTGGAATACGGAGTACCTCGCCGCCCTTGACGATTTGTTCGCGGCCCTCCAGGACAAAGCGCAAACTGCCCTGCTCGACCATGGCAATCTGCTCGTTGTGATGGCTGTGCTCCGGCACGAAGCAGCCCTTGGCGAGTTCGAGGTGCGCCACGGTCATCGTTTCCCCGTGGATCACCTGGCGAACGAACAAGGGGTTCAGCCGCTCCTTCTCAATCTGGCTCCACTCGTAATGCTCCATGAGTCACTGTCAACTACGGGCGATCTTGCGGGCGCGCAGAAACGACGAGATTCCAAAAATGGCCATGATCCCGATGAACAGAACGGACATGATGAGACGCGGCAGGCCGTTGGGATCGCGATAGCTGCGGATCGCGGAAGGGACCGGCACGATTGCGAGTACTACAAAAAAGAACCCGATCACCTGGTTCCACAAAATGTGAATCGGCCGTACTATGCCCGGGAGTACGTGCTGCAAAAGTTTCCGGGAGAGTGAAAACATGGCACTACTATTTAGTGTACCGAACCCCTAGTGTGGCGAACCGCTGTGGCGCTACAGAAACCTTGGGCGGAATCCGATATATAGTTGAGGAGAGCAACGACGGGCGCCGCCCCGCCTTCGCTCCCTGACGCAGTTCTCAAAAACGTTGAAACTCTGCTTGATTCGGCAACATCCAGAGGGTAGAGTGGTCTGAAAGCGTCCTGCCTGGGTCAGCGACGGATTGCTTCAAGGAAACGGCTCCATATAAGGAAGGGGGCACGCGGTGGAAGAAAAGCTGAAAGATCTGATGCAGGAGTTGGGAAACGCGATTAACGAATCGCTGTCCGACTCCGATCGCATTGCCGCCGCGATCGGGGAAATCAAACGCGCCGGCTACGACGTGTTTCTGGTGCTCGAGGCCACCATCGGTTTCAATAAACGCGAAGACTCGGAGGACGAAGCCGAGCCCGAAGGCGAATCCGAGCCCAAGCGCCGCTTCGAAACTAACGGCAAGATCAAGCTGACTTCACAGGACCAGAAATTCCTGCGCGCTCTGAAAATAGCGATCGACGACGAGAGCCATCATTAGAGCAGCTCCTCGTATACTTTCCAGGTTGCTTCGGCCGCTGCTTCCCAGGTGTAAGCGGCGCTCCTTTCAAGTCCCTTGCGGGTAAGCTCTTCCCTGAGGCCCGCGTTCTCGATCAGCTCCCTCAAACCTGCGACAATAGCGTCCGTATTCTCTGGATCTATCAGCACGGCGGCATCTCCTGCGACCTCCGGCAACGCCGAGCGGCCGGACGTCAGCACGGGCAAACCTCGCGCCATGGCCTCCAGGACGGGAATCCCGAAACCTTCATCGAGCGACGGAAATGCGAAGATGGAGGCCCGCGCATACAGCCGCTCGAGCTCCGCGTCCGGCACGAAGCCCAGCATGGCTATGTCGCGGCGCCGGGCGCTCCCTGCAACCGCGCTCATAATGTCCTCGGCCCCGTATCCAGTCTGAGACCCGGCCAGCGCCAGTTTCCACTGCGCCGGGGTGCGCTCGAACGCCGCGATCAGCCGTTGAACGTTCTTCCGCTTTTGAATTGCGCCCACGAACAGAATGAGCGGTTCGCGCGCAATATCGCGGTGTATTGCCGGCCGGCGCACGCCGTGGGGGATCACGCGCAGGCGCGAGCGCTCCACTTTCAGCAGCTCTTGCACCTGTCTGGCCGTGAACTGGGAAACCGCGATAATCAGGTCCGCGTGTTCGGCCGCTTGCCGCGCCTGTTCCGCAAAGCGCCGCCGGAACTCGGGAGTCGAATAATCGCCGGTGAGAACGAAAAGATCGTGGAAGGTTGCGACGCTGCGCCGGTACCGCCGCTCGAGCCGCTGGTTCAGGCCGTGAAACAGGTCCGCCGCGGCGAGCGGGCCTTTCGTCAACAACCAGCGCCGGCAATTGCGCGGGCGCGGACTCGTGAACGACCGTAGGATACGTTGCGGCCGGTAGCATAGCGCGAACCGCGCTTCCGAATGGGTCCGCGCCAGCGTGTTCGCAATCTCGCGCGAGTATACTCCTACGCCGGACAAATCACGTCCGGCGCCAGACGTCATGTCAAGCGCTATCAGCGGAGCGGGACGTTGCAATCCGCCAGCATAGCGGTTTTCGCGCCAGGGGCGCCGCGAGCGTCCTCCAGAATGCGTTCCAGATCGTAAGGACCCTGCTCCGGCAGGCTCACCGTCGCGCCGATTACCCGCAACTCCTGGCCTATGCGCATCAGGTCGTGGCCGAATCGATCCAGACATCCGCGAAAATGCCGCTCGCCGGGCGCGAACGTCAGCAATCCAAAGCTGAATGCGTCGAGACGGCCGATCAGCGTGGCATCGGCGAACGCGTTCTGAAGAAACTCGGCGGCCTCCAGCAGCATGAGATCGCGGCTGTCGGCATCGGCGGGAAGACCTTCCAATTCCAGCACCGCCAGGGTCACCGGCGCTCCCGTGGCGGCGGCCGCGGCCAAATCATGGGCCGCCAGCGTCACAAATCCGTAGCGGCTGTAGAACCCGCTCAGGTCGTCGAAGAAGGACAGCGCGCGCAACGCCCGCGATCGCCTTTGCCGTTCGATCGCATACCGTAGCGAGCGCGCCAGAGGTCCGCATTCGATCTCCGTCTTAACCAGCACGTCCTGCGCGCCCTCGCGCAGCAAGCGATACGCCAGCGGTTCATCGGCCGAGTCCATCAGTCCGATCACGGGAGTCCCGGGCGAGGCCAGTTGGACCTGACTGAACGTCGTCAGCAGCAGCGGGCTGTCCGGCAGGTTAAGATCCAGGAGCACGGCATCGAACCGGCCGCGCCCGAGACAGTGAATGGCGTCCGCCAGATAATCGACCGCCACGACGTCGCTCGAGAGCCAGTTGAAGCGCGGACCGCATTCCTCGATTTCGGCGAGCGCCTCGCGAATGGCTTCCTGATCGTCCAGATTATCTTCGACCAGCAGCAGGTTGAGTCGTTGGGTTCCCACGCTCATTAGTGCCGCCGCGAGCGCTGGAATCTCACAAAATGGCGCGCCTCTCAACTCTCGGAACTGAACTCGCGCCCGCTAACTCGCAATGGAATATTCCTTCAGCTTGCGGTACAGCGTAGTTCGTCCGATACCCAGTAAGTTGGCGGCCGAGGCGCGGTCGCCCTTGGTGAATTCGAGCGCTTCCAGGATCGCCCGCTTCTCCATCTCCATCAAAGGAACGATCGCCCGTCCCGCGACGCCGGCCAAATCGTCTTCCTGGTCGGCCGGAGGCTTGGGGGCGCCATCGCCCGCCGCCGCCGCCCAGCATTGGGATCGCTTTTGCGCCAAATGATTTTGCAGCATGGAGGGCAGATCCATCGTATGGATCAAGGGGCCGGAGTTGACCGCGACCATGTGCTGGATGCAATTTTCCAGCTCCCGCACATTGCCCGGCCAATCGTAGGAGATCATCGCCTCCAGAGTCTCCCGGGTCAAGCTGTGGTTCCTGCCATGGCGCGCCATGAAATGCCCGATCAACTCCGCGATGTCCTCTTTGCGCTCGCGTAGCGGAGCGATACGCAGGTTCACGACGTTCAATCTATAAAACAGGTCGCGGCGAAACGTGCCCTTCTCCACCTCTCTGGCCAGGTCGCGATTGGTGGCCGCGATCACCCGGAAATCCGAACGGCGCTGCAGCAGCGAGCCGACCGGGCGAAATTCTTTCTCTTGCAATACGCGCAGCAGCTTCGCCTGCAGGTCCAGCGGAAGCTCTCCGATCTCATCGAAAAACGCGGTCCCTCCATTGGCCAGCTCGATCAGACCGCTCTTGTGGCCCACCGCGCCCGTAAACGCGCCTTTCACGTGGCCGAAAAGTTCGCTCTCCATCAGCGGGCCCACCATGGAGGAGCAGTCGATCGTCACAAACAGGCCTTGCGGATTGATCTGGTGAATCGATCGCGCCACCACCTCCTTGCCCGTTCCGGTCTCGCCCAGCAGAAGCACGGGCCAGCGGCAATGTCCAAGCTTGTCCACGAGTTTCTGGACCTGGCGGATGCGCGGCGAGTGACCCACCAGAACGTGACGCTTCGTTTCTTCAAGGCTGGCTAGCATAATGACCCAAAGTTGTAGTGCATTTTGGAGGCAAAAACTCTACAACTGTTTGGGTTATGGCGTATAACCGTTCGCTCCAGGTTGATCCACGCGAACGACGAGCGCTTCGCCAACCTGCGCCTGGAGTTTTCCGGCGAGCTGGTTGGCGTCGTCGATATTCGGCTCCGAGCCGACCAGGACTCGCCACACGCTCGGATTTCCCTGGCGCAAAACCACGCGCGCCGACCCGAACTGTTGTTGCATGGAGTCGCGCAGACGGCCGGCCCGCTCGCGATTCTGGAACGCTCCGATCTGGACGGCATAGATGGCAGCGGATCTGGCCGCCATTGCCGGGACGGAAATAATATCGAGGCGAACCGGGGCGACGCCGGGACCGATCAGATCGATCTCGCGGGCCGCGGCATGCGACAGATCGATGACGCGTCCTTCGATGAAGGGTCCGCGATCGATGATTCGCACGTCGACCGCTTTCCCGTTGCCGAGATTCGTCACGCGCACCCAGGTGTTGAACGGCAGCGTGCGGTGCGCGGCGGTCAACTTTTCCATGTCGTAAATTTCACCGTCGGCCGCGGGACGCCCGTGATAGGGGTGGCCGTACCAGCTGGCGAGGCCCGTTTCCGGTCCATGCGGAAGTTGGGGAACGTTGTGGGCCGCGATGTGTTTTTTTCTGGCGCAGCCGGTAAACGAAACTCCAATCGCCAACGCGATCGCCGCGAATCTGAAACGCAACGGCACTTGGTCACGATCTTACTGCTTCGCGGCGCGTCACCGCAAATTCTGAGTCCGCGCCGCGCGCCGCGGCGGCGCAAATCCTCCGGGAACAATTCACGTAAATAATGGTTTGGGGCGCCGGGAACGGGCGCGACTCCGGCTCCGCGAAGCCGAAACGCATTTTTCTCTTGACTTTCTTTTCAAAGAACCTTATATATGAATCACACTGCGATCTCGGAAGAGGTCGCAAATTTGATGTTAGGGAGAATCACTCGATGAAGAACGCAACGAAGAAAGCTGCAAAGAAGGCCACGAAGAAACCCGCCGCGAAGAAAAAGGGTAAGTAGCCTCGGCTCCCGAAAAACGGGACTGCAGATAAAATAAGGGTTCATGCAACGGCCCCGATCGCATCGGGGCCTTTTTTATTTCTGCCCGCCTCTCCGCGCCGCTCCGTCCTCACAAGGCGCGCCTTCCACGCCGGAGTTACGATTGAGTTGTCATGCAAAGACGCGCCTTTCTACGCGCCGCCGCCGGCATTGCGGGAGCGGCGTTCAACCTCGCGCGCGCGCAGACCGCCGCGGGCGCAGCCAATAACGCCGCGCCTGTCCGTCTGGGGTTCGACACGTATTCCTTGCGCGCATTCCATTGGAAAGCGCTGCAATTACTCGATTACGCCGCCGCCCAGAAGCTCGATACGATTCAGATCTCGAGCAGCGGCGACTATGAGAGCCTCGACCCGGCCCATCTCGCCCGCGTGAAGGATCACGCCGCCTCGCTCGGCATCGTCATCGAGGCCGGCATCGGGTGCATCTGTCCCACTTCGGCGAGTTGGAGCGCGAAGAATGGGGATCCGGTGGAAAATATTTCACGCGGCTTGAACATTGCCAAGGCCGTCGGGGCCACTTCGATGCGCTGCTTCATGGGAAGCGATAAGGACCGCCGCACGCCCGGCGGAATCGAGCCGCACATGGAGAAAACGATTCAGGTCCTGCGCGCCGCGCGATCGCGCGCGCTGGACTCGGGCGTGAAGATCGCTCTGGAGAACCACGCCGGCGACATGCAAGCGCGCGAGGTCCGCACGATTATCGAAGAGGCGGGCAAGGATTTCACGGGATCGTGTCTGGACACGGGCAATCCCATGTGGGTCGCCGAAGACCCCTTTGTTACGCTGCAGGTTCTCGCTCCGTACGTTCTGACCACCCACGTGCGCGATTCGGCCGTTTACGAGGTTCCGCGCGGCGCCGCCGCGCAATGGGTCGCGCTCGGCGACGGCACAATCGACTTTAAAGCTTTCATCGCCCGCTTCCGCGAGTTGTGTCCCAACGTGAGCATGCAACTCGAAATTATCACGGGCCGGCCGCCGCGAGTCGTCCCTTTCCTTGAGGAAAGCTTCTGGCAGGCATTCCCAAAAGCCAACGCCGCGGAGTTTTCCCGTTTCGTCGCGCTGGCCCGCAACGGCCACCCCTACGGAGGATTCATGGTGATCGAAGATGGCGCCAAGCGCCCGCCGGAAGAGTTCCGGGCCGCCCTTCGCGAGCAGCAGCGCGTAGATCTTCAGCGCAGCCTCGATTACGCCAAGGAGAGCCTCGGCGCCGGAGTGAAATGGCGCGCTTAGGCCGCGCGCTTTCGGCAGACTCCAGCGACGGATAGAGGCCCATGCCGGCGCCGACTGGAACGATAGACATCGATGACGCCGGTCCGCGTGGCAGCACTGCCCATCAACGGCGAGCCGACGCTCCGCGCATCAAAAAAAATCCCAGGCCTCCGTTTCCGGAGCCTGGGAAGCCTGTAGGGAAGAAGATTATTTGGAGGAGGCTATTAACTGTGGGCGACTTGCAAATCGTTTTGGACCGAGAACACGCCAGGCACGCCGTTGGCGCGGATGCCCGCGATGTTCTTGTCACCCTGGTTGTCAACCGTTCCTTCCAGCGTCACGTGTCCGTTCGCCACGATGATGTGGATCGAAGGCATCGCGCCCATCGCATAACGGTACATCGGACCGTAGCCGAAAATCGCGCGGTATTCGGCGCGCCGTATCCGCCAGTCCATCGGCGATAACGGAAGTACCTTTATATTATTCACGACCTGCTGGACGCCTTCCACGCGTTTCACCACGTTCTCGGCGTCGGATTTTAGCACCGGATTCGTTACCGCGCCCTCCAGGTACACGGTCCCGCCATTCACATTAAAACTCAGTTCATCGAAGACGTTGTAGTAGGGCAGCATCGTGAGTTCATGCCGTACTCTTTCCGGCAAAGGTTTGGGATTGTTCGATGCCAGCACAACGCCCGGTACTATCAAGGCGGCACAGGCCACTGTAATCGAGAGCTTTCTCAGCGCTCCTCTCATTTTTATTCGATCTCCTTTCATCCACTAAATAAGATGTACGAACGCCAACGGAGGGTTCCAAGTTTGCGGTTTTTCAGGCAGAGCGCCGCGCCAGTTCGGCCGTTACGGTAAACTGGCCTTTCCATGCGACGCCGCCGGATCGTCTGTTTCCTGCTGGGAATCTGGATCGGCGCAAGCGCGATGCTCGCAGTGGCTTCTTACGAGAACTTTCGAGCTTTGGACGCGCTCCTGAAATCCCCGCCCGAACAGGCCGCCCCCATAATTAAGACCGCCGGGCGGGACAGTGCGCGCGCGCTGCTTCGTTATGCTGCCGGAGCGGGAAGCGGCGACACATTCGAGATCTGGGAAGAGATCCAGTTCGCGATCGCGTTCCTGATCGCAGCGATATTGTTTATCGGGCCCCACACCCGCGGCCTGGCCGCCATACCGGCCGCGATGGGATTATTGGTGACTTTATTGCACTTCACCATCAACCCGGAGGTGGCCTGGTTGGCGCGGTCGGTCGAGTTCGCGCCATGGACGGCGGACTCGCACCCGGGCGACCAGTTTTGGAACCTGCATCGGATTTATGTAGCGGTAGATTCCGTCAAGTGTCTGCTGGGTATTGGATTGGCCGTGCTGCTCTTCTCGGGGCGGAGCGCCAGAAACCAGCATCCCCGCCGGCGGGTTGATGCCACGCCGCGGCCGGATTTCAGCAAGCACACTGCTCTATAGACCAGACCTTCGTGAGCTGCCCAGTGCTGTGCGGCCGGATGGCGCGTCAGGCCGCATAGGACTAGAACGCCCGTGTTGTTAGGAGAACGATTGATCGGAGCAGGGGACTTCTCCTTCCTTGAATTCGATTTTCGCGACAGGCCGTTGGAAGCCATGCGTCTTGATGGCGATCTGCATAAATCCGATGGCAAACCATACTGCGCCAGCGATTTGGGCGGGGCGGGACAGATTCCACCAGATTGCGAGACAGAACAGAAATCCGCCTAACGGCACGACAAAATTGGCGAGAAGCCGGCGCGGAACGGCGCGCCAGAAGGTCCGCATGGCCGCCAGATTCACGCCCATGAACGCCAGAAAGGCGCCGAAATTCAGCAGTTCGGCCGTGCGCTGATAACTCGCCAGCAGCGCGCCTAGCAGGGCCGCCGCCCCGATCCAACAGATATTCCAGGAGGGCTGGCGACGGCGGGCGTTCCAGCGGCCGAATAATCGTCCTGGCAGAACCTCGTCGCGGCCCATGCCGTACAGCAGTCTCGCGGCCGCGGCTTGTCCCGTCAATGCAGTGCCCACGCAGGCAACTACCAGAACCACTCCGATGGCCTGAAACAGCAGATTGCCGCCGACCACGCGCGTTACGTCGAGGAATGCGGTCTCGAGATTCGGAAAAGTGCGGTAATCCGGCCAGACGCGTTGGGCGAGATAGACTTCCACCGTGCTGAATATTCCGGTCAACAGGCAGACCAGAACCGTCGCTGCGGGAATTGTGCGCCGCGGATTTTCGACGTCTTCGGCAAGCGTGGTGACGCCGTCAAAACCGATATAGGTCAAGGCCGCGAGCGAGGTGGCCGTCATGATGGCGCGCATGTCGAAAGTTGCGGGGTCGTAAAACGGCTGGATGGAGAGAACCCCGCCCCAGCCGGAGCGAGTGAACAAGAACCGGACGCTCAACACGGCGAAAGCCGCGATGACCAGCGTCATGAAAGCCAATAGCGCCTTGTTGGCGCGCGCCAGCGATGAGATGCCGGCCAGGTTTAAGAGCGTAACGCCGGCGGTCAGCAGACCTGCCCAGAGCCAGTACGGAACGGCCGGAAGGAGCCGCTGTAAGGTGAGCGCGGCATACAGAATACTGATGATCGGAATAATCAGGTAATCGAGGAACATGGCCCAGCCCACGAAGAATCCGGCGACGGGGTTGAAGGCTCGGCCGACATAAGTGTAAGCGGACCCGGCCGAAGGATACAGAGCGGCCAGTCTGCCGTAACTGAAGGCCGTGATCATCATGGCCGCCATCGCAATCAGGATGCTGGTGGAGACGTGTCCCTTGGAAATCACATTGGCGATTCCAAAGATGCCCACGGGCGCGATGGGCTGGATGAGCACGATGCCGTAAATAATCAGGTCGCCCATGGTCAGCCGCTTGGGCGTAATCGGGCGGCCTTCCGCCGCCAACGTCATTCGCCGCCAACCAGATTTTCAAGCGGAGGGAGCTGGCTGCCCTCGCGGAAATTTGCGGCAAGGGCCTGCGCGCGGCGTTGGAAACGCCACCAGAATTGAAATTCCGCGTCGTATTTGCCAAGGGCGACGGTCAAGCGGAAAGGCGTATACTCCTCCAGCCATGCGGCCTGGTACTCGTCGCGCAGCTCGCCGATGGCGTCCATCATATCGGAGGCGCGGCTGTGATATTGATCCGCAGTTTCGAGCGCAATCAGCGTGGTCACATCGTGCTTCTTCGGACGATCGCCCAGCTCTTGCCAAAAACCCGCGATCTGGTCCGCATAGATATATTTCAGGGCGGCGTAGTTGAGCAAACGCGATCCCACCAGCAAGGCGTGAATGGTGGCTCGATCCGTCGCTTGCGGAACCGCCTCCAGCAACTCGGCGGCTTGTTCGGCGGCCAAGCGCGATTGGTGCAAGTCCTCAATATGTTCCTTCGAACGGCGTAGCCGGCCGGGTGAGAATGGGTTGGCCCAGAACGCGTCGATGGTTCTGCCTTGCGCGTTCTCGAGCATCGTCTCGGCGCGGTTCAGTTGTTCGAGGGCGCCGGCCACGCGTTGCGCCACGCCGTCCGGGTAAATCGCGGCGGCGTATTGTTTAAAGAAGTCCGCTGCCGACGGCGCGACGCCTTGCCACGCGGCAATCGATCCGTGCGCCAGGGCGGGGCGGGCCATGCGCATGAGAGCGGCCTGCGTATTGTCCGTCCATTCGGAGTTCACAAATCCCTCCGCTCCGTACTTCAGTCCCGCGTTGAGCAAAAGGGCGTCGATCTGGAAAGACGTGCTGTAGTCGGGAACCAGCCAGTGCCAATTGAGCACGGCGCTGAGCACCATGATAGGGACTCCGGCATTGCGAAAGGGAGCGAGAAAGCGGTGGTATTCGGCATCCGTCAGCGGTTCGTAATGCCACGGAATCGCGATGAGACCCGGGGGCAGCCGCGGGATCATGCCCGGATACTTCTCCATCATGTCGGCCCAGGCCATTGGTACTTTGCCGTTCTTTTGCACCAGCCCTGCCACGTTTTTCAACTGCTCCAGGTAGAGATCCTCCGGGCGCCGGCCGAGTCGGCCCGCTTCTCTTTCGAGCAGCCACGTTTCATCGAACCCGACATGAAAAAAGCGGCTGGGGAACAATGCCGCGAGCTGCGCAATCCAATCCGCCAGGAGGGGGCCGACCCGCGGATCCTCGGGACGGAACTCGCCGCCGTACGGGATCGGCGAGAGATCCTTGTAGCGCTCCATGCGGAAGACGTCGTGCAGGTGTCCGTAGAGCTCCACATTGGGTATCACGTCGATGTGCCGCTGCCGCGCATAGTCGATCAGCTCCCGCACCTGCGCCTTTGAGAATTGCGCATTCGGCGGCAGGATGGGGTAGCCGTCCAGCGCGATGGTCGCCTCCGAATAGAAGAAGTATTGGTTGACCTTCCATAAAGCGAGAAAATCGATCTGGCGTTCGAGCTCGTCGAGCCGCGGCAGTTGCGTGTGACTCATGTCCATCATGACTCCGCGATAGGGCAGCGCCGGCCAGTCGCTGACGGCCGCTTCCGGCAAGGCTGGTTGCGGCATTGTTTCCAGCATCTGGCGCAGCGTTTGAACGGCGTAGAACAGTCCGGCCGAGGAGCGCGATTCGACGCGAACGTTCGCTGGCGTGACCGCGATCGAGTATGCCTCGCGCGAATCTTTTCCGGCGCTTTCTCCAGGCCCCGCGAGATCGCCGCCCTGGCCGGTTCTGCGCAACAGGATCGATCGGTCCCCGCAGCCGGACTCGATTACAGGCACGGTCACGTGGGCGCTTTCGGCGAAGTGGAAGGCAAGCTCGCGGGCGGCGAACAGGTCTTCCGGCGATGGCGTCGAGGCAAAACAGATCTGTGCGCCGCGCAGTGGGAAACGGCCGCTTCCCTCGTGAAGCTCCCGCGGGGCCGGCAGAATGAGCGGATGACCGAGGCAGGCGGGCGCAAACGCGATCGCCGACGCAGCCAGCAGCCACGGGCTGCATTTCATATGAGAAACCACTATTTTCCTCTTGACATGATGGAGAGCATTATAGATGATTAAATATTCGCAAATCAACGCGACCCAGACTCACGGAAGGAGCCTACAGGGGATGCAACGCAACACAGGGCATTTTCGCATCTGCGCCATGGCGGCGCTGGCGCTGCTGGCGTGCGCCGCGGCCTCCGCTCAAAACGATCTTGCCACCATTCGCGGCGTGGTAACCGATCAGTCCGGCGCGGTCATACCGAAGGCGCACGTAGCTCTCGTCAATGTTTCGACGAATGCCTCGCGTGAAGCCGACGCGAATGAAGAGGGGGAATTCGAATTCCCCTTTGTGGTTCAGGGCAACTATCGTTTGATGGTGACCGCCAGCGGTTTCAAGTCCTTCGTCGCCGATAATCTCGTCATCCGCGCCCGCGAAGAGCGGCGCGTGGACGCGAAACTGGAAGTCGGCGCCGTGGGATCGGAAGTGACGGTGACGGCGGGCACTGCCGTCATTGCCACCGAGGGAAGCCAGATCACGGATGGTTTTACGAACAGGCAGTTTGTAAACGCTCCCCTGAGCACGCAGACCTTCTTTCCGCAGGGCCTCATGTCCACGTTGCCGTATGTTCAAACCCAGAACGGCAATGTGGCGCTGCACTTTGCCGGCCAGCCCGCCGCTCAAATCGCGGAAAACATGGATGGCATGACCAACGACACCGCCAATAACCTGACGCAGAACATGAACGACTTTCAGGATCTGCAGGTTATACCAGTGAATAACAGCGCCGAGTACTCGCGCGTCGGACAGTTCACCATGGTCAGCAAAGGCGGGACCAACGAGTTCCATGGCCGCGCCTACTACGACCTCAGTAACTCGTTTCTCAATGCCAAGAGTTTCTTCGCGCCAGTCAAGGTTCCCTGGAAAGAGCATCGCGCCGGAGCCAGTTTGGCCGGCCCGATCATCAGGAACAAGCTGTTCTTTTATTTCGGCTATACCATGGACCGAATTCCCGCCTCCACTTATTACGCGCGCAACGCTCCGACGGCCAAAATGCGCGCTGGAGACTTTTCCGACTTTCTCACCCAGGCGAGTCCGGTCGTCATCAAGGATCCGCTCACGGGACAGCCCTTTCCCGGCAATGTCATTCCGTCCAGCCGCCTTAATGCCGTATCGCTGTCGATTCAAAATAACTATATTCCGGCGCCCAACCGGGGCTCGGCCAACTCGACCTTTCAAAACTACGGGTTTGTCTGGCCGTACCCGACCGATTTATTCAAATGGAATGGCTTCACGCCGCGCATCGATTATGTCATCGGTTCCAAGGACCAGCTTTTCGGGCGCTTTATCAACCGCCTGACTCCTTACATCCTCGCGGGCGAATACCCCAACTTAGGATCGTGGACAAGCGATCGGAACAGCAGCCAAGTCGTTATCAACGAAACCCACATCTTTTCGCCCGCTATCGTAAATTCGTTTCAATGGGGTTGGTCGCGGGATTATCAATTCAGCGGCGGCACGATTAACGGTTTTACTCCGACCAAGGCCAACGCGGCCATTTCCGCCATCGGATTGCAGGGCGTAAACCCGCAAAACTTCGATGTGATGGGGTTCCCCACAATAGCGATCACAGGGGTCGACACACTGAGCCAACCCGTGGGCGGAGTCGCCGGGGACCGCAACGACCAGCAATACTCGAACGAGACGACGTGGGCGATTTCGCGCCATGTCATCAAGTTTGGCGGCGCGCTGCGGCATTTCCGGAACTACGCCGACAACATCTCGGCGGATACATTCGGGAATTTCACGTTCAACGGGAGTCTGAGCGGCATTGGTTATGCGGATTTCCTGCTAGGTCTGCCTTATTCCAGCGTACGCGCGAATCCTATTGTAGACCGGACCGAGACCGCCTACGAACTCGGCCTGTTCGTCCAGGATACATTCAAGGTAACGAAGCGGCTGACGCTCGACTTAGGGGTTCGTTGGGAGTATTTCGCGCCGGCGCGATACACCGATAACCTGCAATACAATTGGGATCCCACCACAGGCGACGTCATCGTACCGCAAGCCGCTTTAAACAAGGCAAGCGCGCTGTATCCCAATACCATTACCGTCGCCGCCGGCGATCCCTACCCGAATCCGGCCAAGGGCAATCTGCGGCCGCGGCTTGGCGCGGCTTACCGCGTCACCGATACGTTCGTGATTCGCGGCGGCTATGGAATCTATAGCGAGGCTCCGGGAAATCTCTATGGCGTTCCCGCCGGCGGTCCGTTCGGAATTAGCGAGACCTATTTCAATACCATCGCGAATGGCCAGCCGCTGCTCTCGTTCCCCAATCCGTTCCCGTCATCGCTCGCTTTATCCACCATTCCGTCGCAATCGGTCACGGGCTATCCCAAGGATTATACGAACGGCATGATTCAACAGTTCAACGTGTCGCTGGAGCGCCAGTTCAAATACGGTTTCGGCGGACGGTTATCTTACGCCGGATCGAGAAGCTCCGGACTGAACTATCTGCTGCAGCTAAACAAGCCCCAACCCAGTTTGATTCCGTTTAACGCCAGCCGCCGTCCGTATCCGCAATTCGTCGGAGCCTCGTTCGACGAGAACGATGGCAAGGGCAAGTACGATTCACTTCAGGTGGAGATACAGAAGCGGTCGGGAGGACTGATTCTCGACGCGCATTACACCTTGTCGAACAATCTCTTGAATTATCTGGATCTCGAGAATCCATACAGCCACTTGATGTGGAATCGCGATCCCTATAATGCCAGGAACAGCTTCGTGGGAACGGCCGCTTACGACCTGCCCTTCGGTAGAGACAGGACCTACATGCGCAGCGCGCCGCGAGCGGTCAATGCTGTGCTCGGCGATTGGCAGCTATCGTGGATCACGTATTTGCAAAGCGGACAGTATTTCTCGCCGAGCTTTTCCGGCTCCGATCCCTCCAATACGAACACCGTGGGCGGGTTGCCGAATTGCATCGCGAACGGAAACCTGCCCAGCGGCCAGCGCTCGCCCAATCTCTGGTTCAACCCCAGCGCCTTCACCGTGCCGCTTCCGGGGACCTTTGGTAATTGCGGCGTCGACACTCTCGAAGGCCCCGGGCTGAAGCTGCACCATTTGAGCGCGGCCAAGCAGTTTGCGATCACGGAGCGGGTCCATTTCATTCTGCAGACGAACATCACGAATCTGTTCAATACGCCGCACTTCGATTTCCCCTACGCCAATATTTCGGTGCCCTCGCAAGTGGCCCGCGTCTATCAATTGCGAGACACCAGTGGGACGCCGGGCGGCCGGGAAATGAGCGGACCGCGGCAGGTGGAGTTTCGTTTCCGCGTAGAATTCTAACCGGGCGAGGCAGGAGACAGAACCGTGCCGGTTTGCTGAAGTGAAATCATGCAATCTCCCTATACCCAGGCCACCGCGAATCCGGGGCAGATCTTCGGCGCCGCCGCGCGCGAGGCCTCGGTTCGCGCAAAGACGCAGGGATCGCTTGAGCGCTTTGAACGCTCCCGCGGTTCGCTGGCGGGCGGAGTGTCGACGGGCTTGCGGCGCGGCGCGCGGCCTTATCCGTTATTCATGAAGTCGGGCCGCGGAGCGCACATTGAGGATGTGGACCGCAACACGTATTGCGATTACGCCATGGGATGGGGTCCCTTGATCCTAGGCCACGCGCCGCCGCCGGTGGTGGAAGCCGTTGCGGCGCAACTGAGCCGGGGCTTTACCTATGGATGCCAGCACGATTTGGAATACGAAGTGGCGGAACGGCTCACCCGCATCATCCCCTGCGCGGACCTGGTGTGCTTTGCCAACAGCGGCACGGAGATCGTCCAGCTCGCCCTGCGTCTGGCGCGCGCAGCCACGGGCCGGACAAAATACATCAAGTTTGAAGGCCATTATCATGGCTGGGCCGACAGTGTCCTGGTGAGCTATCATCCGACGCGGGAAGAACTCGATCGCGCCAGGGGGAAACCGGTGGGAACAGGGTGGGGGCAATTGCCTCCCGTATCGTCGGTCATTGCCGAATGGAACGATCGCGACAGCGTTGAGCAGGCATTCGCGGCGCATCCCGAAGGAATCTCGGCGCTGATTTGCGAGCCGGTGTTGTGCAATAGCGGCTGCATCCCGCCGGAAGAGGGGTTCCTGGAGTTCCTGCGGGATATCACGGCCCGCCACGGCGCGCTCTTGATTTTCGACGAAGTCATTACGGGTTTCCGCCTGAGCTTGGGAGGCGCGCAGGAGCGTTATGGCGTTCTTCCCGATTTGGCCACCTATGCGAAGGCCGTGGGCGCCGGAACGCCGCTCAGCGTACTGGCCGGCCAGCGCGAATTCATGGACCTGATCGCGAACGGTAAAGTAGTGCACGCCGGCACTCTTAATGGAAATCCGCTGGCCCTCGCGGCGGCAAAAGCCGCGCTCGACGAACTGGCGGCCGATTCCGGCGCGATTTACGCCGCTATGCGCCGCCGCGGCGAAAAGCTCCGGCTGGGCCTGGAGAGGGTGCTGCGCTCCCGCGGCTTGCCCGCGGTCACCAACGGCGAAGGCGCCGTGTTTCACATTTCCTTCAACGACAGGAGACCGCGCACCTATCGCGACACGCTGGAGGCGGACGACGCGCTTTACAGCGATTTTGCGCTCGCGCTGCTGGATGAGGGCATCTTGGTTTTGCCCGACGGACGCTGGTATCTTTCCGCAGCCCATTCCGACGAGGATATTGAAGCAACTTTGGCGGCGGCGCGGCGGGTTGTATCGTGACGCGAGGTGGAACATGCGCTTGATTGCATGTCTGCTCTTATCGGGGACGACCGCATTCGCCGCGGATCTGCGGGCCGGGGCGGCGGAGGTGGTCATTACGCCGCCCCTCGGCGCCCCCATGGCCGGCTATTATACGAACCGCGCGGCTACCGGAGTCCATGACGATCTTCACGCCAAGGCGCTGGTGTTCGATAAGGACGGAGTGCGGGTCGCGCTGGTGGCTTGCGATCTCGCCAACCTCCCGCGGCAGTATTCCGAGGAGGCGCGCCGCATTATCCAGCGTGAAACGGGGATTGCCGCCGACCACGTGATGATCAGCGCCACGCACACGCACACCGGCCCGGTGTTGTTGACGCAGCCCTCCCGCTACAACCTGGAAGGCGAGATGAAACGAATCGCGGAGGAGTATGCGGCGGCGCTGCCGGGCAAGATCGCCGCTTCCGTTGCGGCTGCCGCGGCGGCGCTGCAGCCCGCCCAGGTGCGCTCCGCCATCGGCCATGAGAATTCACTGGCATTCAATCGCCGTTATTTCATGAAGGACGGCACGGTGGCGTGGAATCCGCGCAAGCTGGACCCCAACATCCTGCGTCCCGCCGGACCCATTGATCCCGCCGTCCCTGTCGTCTATGTCGAAACTCCGGACGGGAAGCCCATCGCCGCATACGTCAACTACGCGCTGCATCAGGATACGACCGGGGGCTTGCAGTTTTCCGCCGATTACTCCTACACGCTGGGCAAAGTGTTGCGGGAGACCAAGACGCCGGAACTGGTTCCCATCTTCACCATCGGAGCCGCCGGAAACGTGAACCATCTGGACGTCGGTCGCAAGCAGCCGCAATCGAGCTATGCGGAAGCCGCGCGCGTTGGAGCCGTGCTGGCGGCCGCGGCGTTGAAAGCGATCCAGCACGCTCCCGTGGTCCCCGTCCCGTTCATCCGTGTCAGCACGGAAATCGTGCATCTCCCCACGCCCCAAGTCACACCGGGCGAAGCCGCATGGGCACATACCGCCGCGGCGAGTTTCGGCAAGCCCAACGCCGCGCCGTTCCTCGACCTGGTGCGCGCCAACAAGGACCTTGAACTACTCCCCCTCAACGGCGGGCCGCTGGACGGCGAAGTACAAGCGATCGCGCTCGGCGACCAGATTGCGTTCGCGAGTTTCCCCGGAGAGCTTTTCGTCGAGCTCGGCCTCACCCTCAAGGAAGACTCGCCCTACGCCAACACCATCATCGCGGAGCTTGCCAATGGCGCAATCGGCTATATCCCGAACCGGGTGGCGTATCGCGAGGGAGGTTACGAAGTGATGGCCTCGCACTGCGCTCCGGGAGCGGGTGAAATGCTCATGAACTCGGCGCTGCGGCAGCTTCTCGAATTATTCCAGAAGCATTGAGAGAAACGGACCTGAGTCTGCGTCCGCGGGGTACCATTGCAGTTTTATGATTCCCGCCTTGAAACCGGTCCCGCCCGATCGCCAGCAGGCTCTCGTCGATCGTCTGATGCAGGCCTGCGGCGGCGCGTACTCGCCCGACATCCGCCGCAAATATTTCATAACGGGGCCGCAATGGGCCGCGGCTTACCAAGGGCAGGCGCTGTTCCACGCGCCCACGCGCCAGCCGGTCGGATTCGAAGAAGTCATGCGCGAATACGCGCGCATCGGCATCGGCTATTGGTGTACCCACGACACCGACGTCATCCCGGCAGCGGCGCTTGGGACAGAGGAGCAGTCGCGCATCGTCGCGCGCATCAAAAGCTCGCTGCAAGAAAGCGGCCTGCAATGTTCCATGGTCACGACGGAGACTTTTTTCCACGCCGTGTGGGCCGCCAGCCCCGCCGCGGAAGCCCCGGAAGTGCGCGAGTACGCCGCTTGGCGGCTGCGCAACACCGTCGCGATCGGCCATGAGCTGGGCGCGCAATTCGCCGTCTACTGGCCGGGCTCGCTCGGCTACTATACGCAGGGCGCGATCGACGAGATGCAATCGCTGCGCTGGTATGCCGATGGCCTCAACGCGGCCTGCGAGGCCGACATCGAGCTGGCGCAAAAGCACAAGCGGCCGACGCTGAAGCATTGCCTCGAAGCGAAGCCTTTTGAGCCGCAGGCCGAAATCCTGCTGCCCACCAGCGACGCGATGCTCGCCTTCATCGCATCCGGCCTGCTCACGCATCCTGAAATGGTCGGTCTCAACCCGGAGTATCTGCACGAGCTGATGTGGGGCGGCGCCCCGCGCGCCGCGCTCGCCCGCGCGCTTCTCTCGGGAAAGCTTTTTCACTTCGACATCAACGACGGGTACCGCCTCAAGCACGACGTCGACATCGCCATTGGGTTGGTGAATCCGCTGGACTGGCTCAACGTGCTGGTACTGCTGCGCAGCCACGGCTACAATGGCCCCTTCAATCTCGATTACAAGCCGCCCCGCACGACCAGCAATCACGGCGTTTTCGCGGTCAGCTTCCCGACCGCCGTGGACCGTTTCATCACGCTGTGGGAAATGGCCGGCGAGGTCATGACCGATCCGATCGTCAAGGAAGCGACGGAGGCGCTGAAATGCGGTGGGGGCGCCTCCGGCTCGCACGACGCCGAAGCGATAACGGCCGCCAACCGCGAGATGCTCAGCCTACACGAACTGATCGGCCATCGCATCTTCCAGATCTTGATTGGCGCGCACCGCGGACGAACGTACTCGGTGTGAGAATAAACGCATGGGGCTGGCCGCCTGCTCATGGTCCTCGGCATTGTGATCTTTGCCGCCGGCGTGCTGTTCACGCTGGGCGAACGGCTTCCTGTGCGTTTCGGCCGCCTGCCCGGCGACATCGTCGTTCGCGGAAAGCACTCCGTCTTTTATTTTCCGTGGGTGACATGTCTGCTCCTCAGCGCCGTACTGACCTTGATCTTGTGGCTGTTCAGCCGCCGCTGACGCTTTAGCGCCGCACGCTTTAGCGCAGCACGCCGATTTTTTCGAGCGGCCAGTAGACAAAAACGGCCTTGCCGTAAATGTTGGCGCGCGGCACGAAGCCCCACGAGCGGCTGTCGTTCGAGGA
Organism: Bryobacterales bacterium; assembly: GCA_963795935.1. Classification (GTDB taxonomy): domain Bacteria; phylum Acidobacteriota; class Terriglobia; order Bryobacterales; family Bryobacteraceae; genus JAICMB01. The sequence goes on from CAWCJO010000004.1 coordinate 895,627, forward strand.
ACTGCGATGATCGCCGAGAACGAAGTACTCGCCCTCCGGAACCGTGATCCGCGGGAACGACACCCTGTCCCTGTACTCCGCCGGCACGTAGTCTTCAACCAACGGCGTCCCATTCAAGATCACGGTTCCCCGGTCGATCTCGACATGATCCCCAGGAATGCCGATGACGCGCTTGATGTAGGATTTCGATGGATCGTAGGGATACCAGAACACCACCATCTCGCCGCGCTCAATGCCGCTGAAATGGAAGACGAACTTATTGATGAAGATGCGCTCCTGGTCGGTGAGAGCGGGCATCATGCTGGTTCCTTCCACCTTCACGGGCTGATACAGGAACAGAATGACGATAATCGCGATCACTACCGACAGGAACAGGTCGCGAACCCAGTACAGCATCGCGCCTAAGGCGGAGCGCCGATTGGCGACGGTGCCTGGCGCCACTGGCCTTGCGGGTTCCGGTTGCATGTCCGAAGATAACGAGAAGCCTGCCGCGAACCGTGGGGCGGTGCGCGAGCCTAATTGGCGAGTATAGCGCCGCGACGGTTGCGCTTGCTCCCGATTTTCTTGGACGCGTTCCAGGCGCTTGGCGTTGCCGCCCGGGAATTGGCGGGCAGACTGAGTAATGTTGAACCTGCGCCAGGAACAGCTGCGGACCACCGCCCGCCCCCGTACAATTTTCCCCGGCAAGGTAGAAATGAGCAGCCCGCTTTTGCGTCTCACTAGCAGAACTTCCCTCGCGGAACACCGCTTTTATGAACGTTACGTCACTTTACTGGCGGCAACTCTATCTCTATCTCTCGCGGCGGCAGCGCAACCGTCGGCGCGCCAACTTGAGGGAACGCGTCGCGGCGGTCCCAGCGAGCTTCCGAGCCGCTCGCCCGCCCCGCCCCAACATCTCGCTGCCAAAGCGCCCCTACTCGGCCCCAAACTAACGGTTCGCTGTTTCCGCCGATCTCCCTTGCGCCCGCCGGTCGCTCACGGCTATACTGGAGGCAAACAAATGGCGAACAAGGAGAAGCCATTATGCCCCTCCCCCACAACCTCTTCTGCGGAACGTGCGGTTGGTCGTACCCGCACTGGAATGGCGCCGTTTACCCGAAGAACCGCTCGCGCGGCTTTCATGCCCTCGCCTGCATCGCGCAGTATTTCGATGCCGTAGAAATCAATACCAGCTTCTATCAAGACCTGCGGCCCGAAATCTCCCGGCTGTGGATCAAAAAGGTCGAGGGAAACCCCAAGTTCCTCTTCTGCGCCAAGCTGAATCGCCGCTTCACGCACGATCGCGCGCTCGAAAGCGGCGCAATCGCGCGGTTTAAGGAGGGCCTATGGCCGCTGCTGCGAGCCGGGAAATTCGGCTGTCTGCTGATGCAGTTCCCCTGGACTTTCCGCTATACCGATGAGAATCGCGCTTATTTCGTCAAGCTGCGCCGCGCCTTCCGCGAATTTCCGCTGGTTGCCGAGATGCGGCACGGCAGTTGGGCCTTGGAGGAAGCCATCGGGACGTTGATCGACCACCGCGTCGGGTTCTGCAACATCGACCAGGCGTCTTATACGAAGGCGATGCCGCCGACCGAGTTTCTTACCTCGCCGATCGGCTACGTGCGCCTGCACGGCCGCAATCCGCGGGACTGGGCGCAAGAGTTCACTCCGGCCGCCAAGCCCGTCGTCCGCCACGATTATCTCTACACCACGGCCGAACTGGCCGAATGGCGCGGCCGCATCGATCGCATACGGCAATACGCCTCATCGATTTTCGTATTCACGAACAACGATGTCGGCGGCAAGGCCGTGGTCAACGCTCTGCAAATAGCGGAACTGCTGGGCGACGACCGCCATCGCGCCCCGGCCGAGCTCGCCCGCCGCTATCCCATGGAATTGGCCGGTCTCCAGACGGCCAGCCCCTGTCAGCGATCGCTGTTTGCGGCCTGAACGAGACACTCGTTGGCCTGCGATTTGAGCTATCGTGATTTAGATATGAAATCCAGAGCTTGGTTTGCCGTTCCCGCGACCGCCTTTTTGGCGTTGACGCTGCTCGCGCAAAGCTCGTTTACTGGCCGCTGGCTCGCCGCGGCGCCCACGGCCAACGGCGGCACGCGCGAAACCACGTTCTTTCTGCAGCAGCACGGCGATTCGCTCAGCGGCGCCGTCCTCACCGGCTTCCGCATGCAGAATATCTCCGACGGGAAGGTCAACGGCGGCGAGGCAACCTGGGCCGTGGTCACCCGCTCGGGCGATCAGGAGCGCCGGCTGGAATACCGCGCCCGCTATTCCGGGGACCAGTTGACGGTCACGATGCCGGGCTCGGGCCGGAACGCCGCTCCGCGCGAAGTCGCCGCCAAGAAAATTTCCTCGGACGGCACACCCGTCCATCCCTTCGCGAATCTGCCCAAGGTTACGCTGCCTGCCGTTCATCCGCTCCCGTACAATGGCTTGGCGCGCACCCCGCCCATGGGCTGGAACAGTTGGAACCAATTCCATCGCAGCATCGACGACAAGACCGTGCGCGAAATGGCCGATGCCATGGTGTCGAGCGGCATGAGAGACGCCGGCTACGTTTACGTCAACATCGACGACACCTGGGAAGGCGAGCGCGATTCCACGGGCGTTCTGCAACCGAATTCCAAGTTTCCCGACATGAAGGCGCTGGCCGATTACGTCCATTCCAAGGGCCTGAAGATCGGCATCTACTCCTCGCCGGGTCCCAAGACCTGCGCCGGTTTTGAAGGCAGCTACGCGCACGAAGACAGGACGCCAAGACCTGGGCCGCGTTGGGGCATCGATTATCTCAAGTACGACTGGTGCAGCGCCTCGGAAATGTTCAAGCCCACCGATATGCAAGCGGTCTATCAGCGCATGGGCGCGGCTTTGCAGGCCTCCGGCCGCCCCATCGTATTCAGCCTGTGCCAGTACGGTCTGGAGCACGTGGAAACCTGGGGTCCGCAAGTGGGCGGCAATCTGTGGCGCACGACCGGCGATATCGGCGACAACTGGCGCAGCATGTCCGACATCGGCTTCAATCGACAGGCGGGGCTTGAGAAATACGCCGCGCCCGGGCCACTGGAACGATCCCGACATGCTCGAAGTCGGCAATGGCGGCATGAGCGATACGGAATACCGTACGCACATGAGCCTGTGGTCGATGCTGGCCGCCCCGCTGCTTGCCGGCAACGATCTGCGGTCCATGAACGCCGGCGACGCGCGATATTCTCTGCAACCGCGAAGTGATCGCCATCGACCAGGACAAGGCGGGCCACGAGGGCTACCGCGTCGCGAAGGACGGCGACAACGAAGTGTGGGCCAAGCCGCTGGCGGGCGGCGATTGGGCGGTCGGCCTTTTCAACCGCGGCGAATCCACAGGCCAAGGTCAAGGTCAATTGGAGCGACCTGAAACTAAGTCGGGAAACACAAGGTCCGCGACCTCTGGCTGCATCAAGATCGCAACGCCGCCGATGGCGGTTTTTCAGCCGAAGTTCCGGCCCACGGCGTAGTTCTGATCCGCGTCTCCGGAGCGTAAGGTCGCGCTATGCGCTGCGGCGCTTGCGCAGTGAGAGGAGACACCCGGCAACGAGAGTGGTGAGCAAGGCCACCGAGGTTGGCTCCGGCACGGTATTTAGCGGCGTGCCCGGTCCAAGAGAGCCGGATTCCGCCGTGTTGCCGTTCAGCCCGATATCAGTTTCAAAAAAGTACTTACTCGAATTCACAACAAAATCCTTCAGCGCCAAGTTGCCCCCACCCTGCAGCGTCACGTCGAAGCTGAGCTGATTCACTCCGGCGCTTGCCCCGCTTCCCGGCGTGATGAGAGTATAGTCGAAAGTGCCGAAGGAGGGGCCGCCTGTCGCGTCATTCGTCTTTCCAACGGTAAAATCGGAGCTTGTCTTGTTGGTTGTGATGTTTGTGATATTGATCAGCGGATCACCGGCGATATTAAAGGCAAAGCCTGGATGATTCTCGCTGCCGTTTCCGGTGTTGACAAACGTCTCGCCAGTGCCTAGCGTTACCGTGACCCCCACTTCAGTGGAGCTTATCGACGTCAGGATGATAGTGCCGCAGCACATTTTCTGATCGGTCGTGAACTGCAGGCTCATGGTAGCCTTCGCATGCGGGATCAAAACGGCCATGCCCACGATCAGTAACGCGCTCGATACATGTCTAGCCATCCGTGTCCACCCAACACGTTCAGGCCCAAACAAATTCCATTGATATAAAAGGGTTTAGCCGCACGGCTTAGTCGTCCAATTCGGATATTATGCAAAGTAGTTGGAAACGGTTCGGAAGCAAAGTCTTCGCGCCAGATCACCTGCGTGGTCGCCGTGCTGGCTATCGTGCTCGCGTCTCGGCAGTAATTCCATGATCGCTTGCGGATTCGCCGGGGTATTCTTCATTCATGTGGGGACCCGGCCATCGCGCCAACAATTCAGCCTGGCGGTGATGGCCTGGCGCTTGACCCGACCAGGCGCACGCACCGTCGCGGCCCGCCTGCGCGACGTCTTGACTTGCCGGTATTTTCGCGCGTTGCGGGCATCGTATGGATCCCATTGGCAGGCTGGTTTCCTCCAACCTACGATCTCTGCCTTTATTCGTTCGATTCCAGCCTCGGCATCGCGCCGGAAGCGGCCGTCGCGGTATGGTTCCGTCACGCTGCCTTGCTGGACGCCGCCGCACCGGTCGTACGGGCTGGTGCTGATTTTTCCTTCGCTCTACCACGCCTGGAGGATTCGCCGCGCGGGCCATCCCACCTTATGAACGCCTTCGCGGTGACCGGTATCTGCGGCCGCCGTTTTATACCAGGTATGCCCGGCGGGCGGTCCCCTGTACTGCTTCGGACCGCGAATGTTTCCCGGTCGTCTGCCTCGCGCCGGTGCGTTCTGCGTGCAAATGTTCCCCGGCGTAACGGTACGACGCCATGCCGTCGCTGCAAATGATGTGGGCGCTGCTGGTCTTGTGGGGCGCCTGGGAGCTCACGCCCTTGGCGCGCCTGATCGCGTCGAGCTTCGCCGCGCTTACGCTATTTGCCACGCTGGGTTTCGGTGAGCATTATTTGGCCGATCTGATCGTGGGCGTCCCGCTGGCGCTCGCAACCGAGGGAATCTGCTGCCTGGAGCGTAACCGGAAACTGGATTTGACGGCCACCGCAGCCGCCTTCGACTGACCCTGGGGTCGCTGGCGCCGGAGTCTCGATAGAAGTGCCGCCTTCATCGCGGGTAGCGCCGGGAAACGCGTTAACGAAAATGTGCGAAAAAAAAGTCAAATAATCGCAACCATTTACCGAATTCCGACACTCCCACGGTCGGCAGCCGGCTTGCCCACAGGCTATTCTTTGGTCAAGAGACCGCTGTTCTTTCGTCAGAGACGCGGCTCGCTAAAGCGTGGAAGCATCCCGGGCTCCCCTGCGCAATGCCTGAGAGTGACGAATGGCCGCCGCTCCATGAGCTGTCCCGCGCCGTAGCGGGTTAACAAAACGGCCTTGGAGGCCTCCATAAAGATTTCCGCGTCGCGCGCATTCGATTCGCTCCGCCGGCATCACGCGAACGCGCCAAACTGCCATGATTCCTATCCGGACCACCGCTGCGGGAGAACCGCGTCCCGCCTTGCTATACTGCAACAGCAGCGAGGAATGTTCGGGAAGGCGGTGAAAATCCGCCACTGCCCCGCAACTGTAAGCGGCGTTTAACAGCCGGACCGGTCACTGTCCATTTGGGCGGGAAGGCCGATCCCAAAAAGGCTGCCGCAAGTCAGGAGACCGGTTCTTCGCCGATTGACAGCACGTTCTCGAGGGAGGAGCGTCGATGCGTACACCGGTATTGTTTCTCGCCGCCGTGACGTTGGCGTGCGGAGATTCGAAAGCAGACATCAGCGGGACCGTTCTCGATCCATCCGGGCGTCCAATCGAAGGCGCGCGCGTGGAATGCGGTTCCATAACCGTTTACAGCAACAATGAGGGACTGTTCGCCATTTCCGGCGCGCGGGATTGCCTGGCGACCGTTTCGAAATCCGGGTTCACGGTCGAAACTGCGGAGCTGAACAGCGGAGATCGCGCGCAGGTCGTAATGAAGCTGGCGGGTCCGACGGAAACGGTCGTTGTAACGGCCACGCGAGCCCAGACCACGCCGGAGCAGGCGGGCGTAGCCGCAAGCGTGATGACCGCGCGCGATTTCGACCTTCGCGACGAACCCACCGTGGCCGACGTTCTGCGGGAAATTCCCGGCCTCCAGATTACGAACTACAGCCGCCGGGGCGGCCTCACGGAGGTGTTTACGCGGGGCGCCGACAGTACGGGAACGCTGGTGCTGCTGGACGGCGTGCCGCTGAACGATCCGGGAGGGGAAATCAACATGGCCCACCTCGCTACCTCCGAGTTCGACCGCATGGAGGTGGTGCGCGGTCCGGAAAGCGCGTTGTTCGGAGCCGAAGCGTCCGCCGGAGCGATTCAGCTTTTCACGAAACGCGGCAACGCCGAAGACTTGAAACCGCACATCGCGGCATCGTACGAGCGCGGCAACTTCGGCACGGATCGTTGGACCGCGGGCGTCTCGGGCGGCTCGGGCGCGAAGATCGACTATTCGCTTAATGCCGAGCAGCTTCACACCGCGGGCGAGTACTCGAACGATTTTTATCGCGACACGACCGGGGCGGCGAACATAGGCTATCGCCTTTCCGCGGCAACGCAGCTACGCGCCGTCTTCAGCATCTATGACGCGCACGTGGGGACTCCGAATCAGGTCGGCTACGGCATCGTCGATTCGGACGCCAACGAGGAGACGCGCGACTCGACGGTCACCGTGACGGTTGACGATACGAGGACCGCTCATTACTTCCAGCATGCCTGGTTCGGCTACAACCGTTTGCGCGACCGCTTCAACGACGCGATCGCAGATTCCTATGACGTCGGCGCATTCGTCCGAACGATCGCGGGCCCGCTGCCGGAGACCTACCTCGTACAAGTGCTCGCGCCGCCCTTTCCGGCGCAGGCGCCCGCGGGATTGCAGTTTGTCGAGTCGGCGGGAACGCTGTACCCGTTCCCATCCGTTAATCTCACCGGGCGCGATACCGCGGGATACCAGGGGACGTACGCGCAATCGAACGGAGCGCTGGTGTTCGGCTACGAGTACCAGCATCAGTTTGGGACCATTTCGGACACGCCGGTCGACCGTCGGCATCACGGCCTGTTTCTGAACGAGCAGAAAACCATTCGAAAACGGCTGTTCCTGAGCGCGGGTGTCCGTCTGGAGCACAGCTCCGCATTCGGGACTGAATTCGTGCCCCGCGGGGCCGCCAGTTACCTGTTATTCGGCGAGCACGGCGCGCTTTCGTCCACGTATCTGCGCGTGAGCGCGGGCCGCGGCATCACCGAGCCTACTCTGTACGAGAATTACGTGACCTCGTCTTATTTCCACGGAAACCCGGCGTTGAAGCCGCAGGTTACGGGGAGCTATGAAGCCGGGATCGCGCAGGAGTGGTTCGGACGCCGCCTGCGAACTGAAGTCTCGGCCTTCCGCAGCTCGTTTACGGACCTGATCGCGTTCGTGGACACGACCTGGCAAAACATCGAAGCAAGCTGGGCCCGCGGCGTCGAAACGTCGGCTGAGGCGCGCTTACCGGCCCATGTTCAGCTCAACGCCAGCTATATGCGCCTGTACACGCGAATCACGAACTCGACTTCTCCGGAATCGACGTTCACAGGCATTGGTTACGAGCTGGTGCGGAGGCCGCGCAACTCCGGCGCGGTTACGGTTTCGTGGACGCCGCGCCGTTGGTCGCTGATCGCGGGCGCCCGCCTGGTGGGGGAGCGTCAGGATGCCGATTTCACCTTCGGCGTGAACCGCAATCCCGGGTACGAAAACGTGTACGCCGCCGCTTCCTTCGCGCTCAACAAGCATCTTGCGCCCACGATAAGAGTGGATAATCTTCTGAATGAGGCTTATGCGGAGGTGCTGGGATATCCCGCGCTGTCGCGGAGCGTTATCGCCGGCCTGCGGATTAAATGGTGAGAATTGTCGCGCGGCGATTCAACAAGATTATTGCGATGGGCAATGTCAGAGAGATCGTTTGCCTGGCCAATTCCTGCAAGCGGAACGGCAGATGCATTGCCGGGCGGGAAGTGCTCGACAATGGATACGGCGGCTGGATTCGGCCGGTGAGCGCGCGGCCCACGGCAGAGCTGCGGTTTTGGGAATACTGCTACGCGGATAGTACGGGTCCGAAGCTTCTGGACATCGTTGCCGTTCCCTTGCTGCACGCCGAACCGCGCGATCATCAAGCTGAGAATCATCTCATCGGCGAGGGACAATGGGTGAAGACGGGCGAGTTCCCGTGGCAGGAAGCTGCAGCAAATTCGCGATCGGCCGGCATCGCTATGGACGAACCGCGACAGCACCAGTTCGGGCGTTTACGACTGCTTCAGTCGCAACAGGAGAGCTACCGGGGCAAATTCGAATACCGCGGGGCGCATTACAATTTGAGCGTGACCGATCCGGTTGCCCGCGACAGGTTTGAGGCAAAGCAAAAAGGCAATTATCCATTGAAAGACATTTACCTTTGCGTCAGTTTGACTGCGCCTTTCGAGGGCGACGGCCGCTGTCACAAACTGGTAGCGGCGATCGTCCGCGACCCGCCTCTGTAAGGGCGGCGGAACAGCGGGAAGGAGCCATGCAACACGCCGTTTACACCATCGGGCACTCCACGCACCCACGCGAATTCTTCGTAGCCCTGCTGCTGCGGCACGGCATCGGCGCCGTCGGCGACGTAAGATCGAAACCCTACAGCCGCATGCATCCGCAGTTCAATCGAGAAGAACTGACAAATTATCTCTACGAGGCCGGAATCGCCTACGTTTTTCTCGGGCGTGAATTAGGCGGCCGCGGCGAGGACCGATCGTGCTACGACAGCGGGAAGGTGCGCTACGAGCGTCTGGCGCAAACGCAACTCTTTCGCGAGGGCTTGCGGCGCGTGCGCGAGGGAACCCGGGATCGTAAAATGGCGCTCATGTGCGCGGAAAAGGATCCGCTGGACTGCCACCGCGGTGTTTTAGTGGCGCGCCACTTGCCGCGGATGGATCCGAGGTACAACACATTCATGGTGACGGCCAACTCGAGAGCCACGCTGGCGCAGTGAGCCGCTTGCTGCGCCAGCTTAATCTGGATCAACAAGATCTGTTCCGTTCACCCGCCGAAATACTCGAAGACGCCTACTACATCCAAGCGGGGCGCATCGCTTACAGCCTGGAGGAATCGGTGGAGGCGGCCGTCGAGGGCGATCAAGCAGCCGAATGAAAATCTTCACGATAGGGTTTACGAAAAAGCCGGCAGAGGTCTTCTTTGGGGAACTCAAGAATGCGGGCGTAAAGCGGCTCTTCGACGTGCGCTTGAAGAATATCTCCCAACTCGCTGGATTCTCAAAGAGGGATGATTTGCGCTATTTCGCCAAGGCAATCTGCAATATCGAGTATCTGCACCTTCCCAATCTGGCTCCAACGCAGGACATTTTAGACGCTTACAAGAAACAGAAAGGGGACTGGCAACTATACGAGCGTCAGTTCCTGGACTTGATGGCGGCCCGCGGCGTTGCCGAGAAATCGCCCCGCGAGACCTGGGACGGCGCCTGCCTCCTGTGCAGCGAAGAAAAGCCGGAGCATTGCCATCGCCGCTTGGTTGCCGAGTATCTGCAAGAAAAATGGGGCGGCGTCGAAATTGAGCACCTGCCCTAGCTATAGCTAGCTACTTTCCGTCGTAAAATGATGGCCTCAACGCCGCGCCAGACGAGATTTGGCGCGCGAACTTGGTGTCGAAACATTTACTATCGATCGTGTTTTGGCGATGCCCCACAATAGGGCATGACGCGACGCAAGCAAGCACAACGAATGCTGTGGGAAGGCGTGGTTGACGAGGATGTCCGGGCTCTGTATGAGCCGTGGATGATCCAAGCCGACCGGTTGCTGGAGGATGAAGAACTGATCGAAGGCGTTTTCGCGGCGCAAGGAAAACGCCATAAGAATAGTGCGAAGCGGGGCCGTGCACAGACGCCGGCCGAGACGGTGCTGCGGCTGCTGTTGCTAAAGCACATGCGGAACCGGAGCTTCGACATCCTGGAGCGGGAAGTCCGGGCGAACCTGGTGTACCGGGATTTCGCGCGAATCGGGATGGGAAAGGCGCCGGACGCCAAGACGCTGGCGCGGATCGCGCCGGCCTTGGTCGGCGATGTAATCGCGGAACTGCATCGGCGGCTGATCGAGATCGCCCGGCAAAGGAGGAGCGGTGCAAGGGCGGCGGATGCGCGTGGATACGACCGTGGTGGAGACCAACATTCATTACCCCACGGGACTCGAGTCTGCTGGGCGATGGTGCGCGCGCGCTGACGCGAACGATGAAACAGATCGAGCGGCAGGCGAAAGGCAAATTGCAGCGTCCGATCCGGGATCGGACGCGCAGCGTGAGCAAGCGGGTGATCGCCATCGCCACCGGCGAGCCGGCATAAAGGTCCGGAAGGAGAACAGAAGCGGAAGAAGCAATATCGGGAGTTGCTGCGCTATAGCCGCCAGATTCTCAACGAGGCCAAACGCGTGGAGGCGGAAGTGGAAGCGATGCCGGTGAAGAAAAAGAGGGCCTTGCGCGGGCTGCGAGAGAAGTTGTCCACGATGGCGAATCGGGTGCGTCAGGTGGTGAAGCAGACCAAAGCGCGCGTGTTCGAGGGGACGACCCAACTGCCGGGAAAGATCGTGAGTCTTTTCGAGGCGCACACGGAAATTATTCGCAAGGGTAGGGCCAGCAAGCCTACGGAGTTCGGCAAGATGGTGCAAGTGCAGGAGGCGGAGAACCAGATCATCACGCACTAGGAGGTGTTCGACGAGCGACCCAGCGATCGCGGACTGCTGCTGGCGGCGGTGGAAGCGCACCAGAGAAAACTGGGCCGCACGCCGAATTTGGTAACGGCCGATGCAGGGTTTTACGCGCAGGAGCAGGAACGCGCGGTAAAGGAGAAGGGCGTGAAATGGGTGGCGGTTCCCAACCGCAGTACGCGCAGCCGGGAGCGCAAGAAGCTGGAGCATAGCCGGCGGTTCAAGAAAGCGCAACGATGGAGGACGGGCTGCGAAGGGCGAATCAGCGTAATCAAGAGGCGGCATGGTCTGAGCCGTTACCGCTATCGCGGCGCGGACGGGATGAAGCGCTGGGTAGGGCTGGGGATATTGGCCGACAACCTGATCAATATCGGCGGGGCTCTGGAGGCAAATGCATAGCAAGCAATGCTTCCGCCGCCGCTCGGAGCGGCATGCGGGGGAACGCAGGAACGCGTCATCCAAGACCCTACCCAAGTTACGCGGTTAAACCAGCAGCGCGCCAGAAAACGCTATTTTGCGACGGAAAGTAGCTAGCGCACAACGCCGGCTACCGGACTGCTCGCCGTGGCATACAACTTCTTCGGCATGCGGCCCGCCAAATGCGCATACCGTCCGGCCTCCACCGCCAGCTTCATCGCCAGCGCCATGCGCTCCGGGTCCTCCGCCGCGGCAATGGCGGTGTTCATCAGAATCCCGTCGAAGCCCATCTCCATCGCGATCGCGGCGTCCGAGGCCGTCCCCACGCCGGCATCCACGATCAGCGGCGCATCCGTGATCATCTCCCGGAGAATTCGCAGATTTGCCGCGTTCTGAATGCCCAGCCCGGAACCGATCGGCGCCGCCAGGGGCATCACCGCGGCCGCGCCCGCCGCAATCAGTTTGCGCGCGTTCACCAGATCGTCGTTGGTGTAGGGCAGCACCACAAAACCCTCTTTGGCCAGTACGCGAGTGGCTTCGAGCAGCCCCTCGTTGTCCGGGAAACAGCGTCTTCTCATCCCCGATCACTTCCAGCTTGATCCAGTTCGACAGCCCCGCCTCGCGCGCCAGACGCGCCGTGCGAATCGCTTCCTCGGCCGTATAGCAGCCCGCCGTGTTGGGGAGTATGAACAGGCGGCTGCGATCGATGTAGTCGAGCAGCGATTCCTTCGAGCGATCGCTCAGATTCACGCGCCGCACCGCCACCGTCACCACCGCCGCGCCCGAGGCCGCATGGCAGCGCGCCATTTCTTGAAAACTCCGGTACTTGCCCGTCCCCACGAAGAGCCGGGATTCAAACGTTCGGTCGGCGATACGCAATACGTCGGACATGCTTTTATTGTAGGCCCGCGCACAAACGCAATTGGTTGCAACGCGGCCCGCGGCGCGGACTCAGTTTTTTCAGTTGGCTTGGGAGCCGGAATAGGTATAAAATAAACCTGATTTGCTTTGGGGGAGAAAAATCCATGAACCAAGTGCGTTCGCTTTGCGCGCCAGTGGTGTTGGCGTTTCTCGCATTGCTTATGGGCAGCCTTGCTTTCGCTCAATCGGACCTCGGATCGATCGTCGGCTTTGTGAAGGACCCGACCGGGGCCGTGGTGCCGAATTCGAAGGTCGTGATCCGCAACGAAGCCACCAACGAAGAGCATACCGTTACAACCAACGAATCGGGCTATTACACGGTTCCAAACCTGCCGCCGGGACTGTACACGATCACCGCGGAAGCCCCGGGCTTTAAGCGCTTTGAAAGCACGCAGAATAAACTGAATCCGAATTCGACGCTTTCGCTCGACGCTCTGTTGAGCGTCGGCCAAACGAACGAAACCGTCGAGGTCAGCGCCACCGCTTCGCAGTTGCAAACCGAGTCGGGAACCGTGCAACAGAACGTGACGACGCAGCAGATCGAGGCCCTTGAAATCAACGGCCGCGATCCGCTCTACATGGCGTCGCTGACGCCCGGCATCCGCACCGGCAATACGCTGGGCGATCTGCATTATTCGCTCGACAGCGGCGGCTACAACATCAACGGATCGCGCGTCGCAGGACACCACCATCACGTTCGATGGCGCGCCCGCCGTGCGCACGCGCGCCAATGGCACCAGCATCGCCGTGGCCGACGTCGATTCCACGCAGGAAATGCAGGTCATGACCGGCGATTATCAGGCCGAATACGGCCGCGCCGCCGGCGGTCAGATCCGCATCGTCACCAAGAGCGGCAGCCGCGATTTCCACGGCGCGGCTTACGAGTACTTCCGCAACTCCGCCATGAACGCGAATACCTGGTCGCGCAACCAGAACGTCACCACCAACTTCGCTTCGCCCTTCCGCTACAACCAGTTCGGGTTCAACATCGGCGGTCCCATGTTATATTCCGAAAGTGTTCAACCGCGACCGGCAGAAATGTTCTTCTTCATCGGGCAGGAATGGGTGCGCTACCGCTTAACGGAGACGCAGACGCAGGAAGTGCCGACCGCTCTCATGCGCCAGGGCAATTTCAGCGAGCTGCTCGGCCCCAATATTTTTTACAGCAAGCCGATGGTCGTTTACGATCCCGCCACTTGCCCCTCCGTCGGAGCCGCCGGTTGCGCCGTTCCCGAACAATGTGATTCCAGCAAGCCGCTTGAGCCATAACGGCATCGCAATTCTCAACGCTTATCCGGCGGCCAACGCCGAATTATATCAGCGGCAACCAGAACTGGATCGCGCAAGCCTCCCAGCCCGATGAATCAGCGCAAGGGCACCTATCAACTGCGACATCCTGCCGAGCGAGAAACACCACATCGAGGTCCGCCGCACCGATTTTGCTTACTTCGAATATCAGCCCTTCGATCAAGGCTCCGGCCTCACGCCGAAGTATTTCAACCGCCCGAATCAGACCGAATACCGTGAGCTGGACCTGGATGATCAGCCCGACGCTGATCAACGAAGCGCGCGGGACCTTCAGTCTGGACGACGTCTACATCCCGGTGAACACCGCCGCGCCGGGCTTCAATGCCGCTACCGCCTTCGGCATCAATTATCCCTACCTGCTGCCGCAAGGCAAGGACATTCCCAGCAAGATTCCGACCGTGATCCTTCCGAACTTCTACGGTTTGGCCGGCGGACCCTACCCGTCGCACTCCACCGGTCCCATCTATACCGCCGCCGACAGCCTCACCAAGGTGTGGCGCGGCCATACCTTCAAGGCCGGCTTTTATTTCGAGCGCTCCGGTGAGAACGACGGCGATCAGATCAACGTCAACACCGTACCGGGCGGAAGCAGCAACCAGAACGGCACGTTCCAATTCACCGACGCCCGCACCGGCCTCGGCGCGACCGCCGGCGTGGGAATCGCCAACCTCGCATTGGGACTCGCCGACAGCTACACCGAGATCGGCCAGCGCGCCTACACCATTTACCGCGGCTATCTGTATGAGTGGTTCGCGCAGGATTCCTGGAAGGTCAGTCAGAAGCTGCACATCGATTACGGCGTGCGGCAGACCATCACGGTCCCGTATAAAGCCCTGTGGGGCAATCAGGTCTTCTTCGACCCGGAATTCTACAATGCGAGCCAGGCCGTCCAGGTCGATCCCAAGACCGGCAACGTAATCGCGGGCACGGGCAATCTCTACAACGGCATGGTCATCCCCGGCAGCGGCTGGCCCAGCGACGCGGTCGGCCACGGCATCGTTCAGGCGGCCACCAGCACGTATAACGGGCTGTTCCATGGTCTTCCGGATTACTTCCAGAACGTCCAGGCGCAGTTCCAGCCGCGGCTGGGCATCGCTTATGCGTTTAACGACAAGACGGTGCTGCGCGCCGGCGCGGGCCGCTTCCTGACGCACTTCGGTCTGTCGACAACATCTTCCCCGGAGCGAATTCTCCCTTCCAGCCGTTCGTCACCGTGGCCAATGTCTCGGTAGACAATCCCCCGGCCAGCCTTGCCGGTGGCGCCAGCCCGCCTTTGACCGTAACGACGCTGGCGCGCAACATGAAGCCGTCGGAGTCCTGGAATTGGAACGCCACCTTCGAACGGCAACTGTTTTGGAAGACGGTCCTCAGCGTCGCTTACGTCGGACACCGCGGTCTGCATCTGCCGGAGGTATTCGATATCAACCAGCCGACCGTTGGCGCGCTCCAGGCCAATCCCGGCGACAACGTCAATTATCTGCGGCCGTATAAGGGCTTCGCATCCATTCAGGAGGAAGAAGGCGTCGCCGACTCGATGTACAACGCGCTGCAGGCGAGCTGGAACAGGCGCTTCTCTAGCGGATTCGCCTTCGGGGTCGCCTATACCTTTTCGAAGAGCATGGACAATTCCTCCGCTTACCGGGATATCGTTCCCGACACCTACTACACCGGCAATCTGTGGGGCCCTTCGGAGTTCGATACGCGCCACGCCGTGACGCTGAACTGGATCTATGACCTGCCGTTTTTCCGCCATCAGTCCAACCTGGCTGAAAAAGTCCTGGGCGGTTGGCAGATCAGCGGCCTGGCGCAGTTCCAGACCGGTACGCCCTGCGGCGTCGGCACCAACAACGATTTTGCCGGCGTCGGCGAGGTCGGCAACCTCGGCTGCGAGGGCAATACGCAGTTCTGGGTAAAGAACGGAACGCCCACCATTCTCGGCCAGTTTGCAATCAACCAGAATAGTCCTGGACAGTGGTTCGCCACTACGAACTCCAGCGGCCAGGCAATTTTCACCGCGCCACCGACCGGTACGTTCAACTTGCAGCCCGGCATCCGCGACGAGATCTACAATCCCGGTTTCCAGGATTGGAACATGGGGCTGTTCAAGAAGTTCGCGCTGAACGAAGCGCAACGGGTTCGAGTTCCGCGCCGAGGCGTTCGATGTCTTCAACCATCCGAACTGGAGCGGCGCAAACTATAATCCGACTTCGCCGCTGTTCGGCAAAGTGACCGGCAAGACGGGTCTCGCCCGAAACCTGCAGCTCTCGCTGCGGTACTACTTCTAAGGGGGGTACTTCCTTTTTCTCTTGGAATTGGATGCGTGATAGAGTATCGTTAGAGATGAAGGGCCCCGGACCGGGCAGGCACCCGGTCCGGAAGCTCCTAGTGGATTACGGCTTCATACGAAGCCGCAGTTTCACGAGGACCGTTACGGCGATTAGGCCGATAACGGACTTCATGAGGATCGAAAAGTCGATCATGGAGGTTTTCCTCCTTTCCAGCTTCGATTGGGATGTGCGGCCCGGGCTCAGGAAACTGACCCGGGCTTTTCCCTTATGAAGCCCCGAAAATGGCTTCGTTCGGGAACTTGCCTCGCCAACCGCTCGCCGCCGGAACTCACGTTGTAAGTGCCGCTGCCGGTCGAATTCTCTCCCGTTATTCGCTTGGCGCCATCGCATGCGGACCGATCTTCGCCTGCGTCAATCCCATCGCCCACTTGATCGCTTCCAGATACATGTCCTGTATGTCCTTCCGGTCCCACGATTCGTCGCGATGGCCGAAGGTCGAATAAAAAACGCGTCCGTTCCCGTACATCTTCGCCCACGCCACCGCGAAATCCTTGTCCGTGCGGTGCACGCGCGGATTGTTGAGATCCAGCTTGCTCGCATCAAGCCGCGCCAAAACATCGACCTTATCGCGCGACCAATCTTTCAACTGATAAATCTCGTCCTTGATGGTGAAGCTCTTCGGAAAGCTCTTCATCGCCGGGAACCCCGGCCGCTCCACGATCACCGGCGCGTCGAACACGCCCCAGGGATGTTGGTCGAAGTATCCGCCGATCATCTCGCCATATTCGGGCCACTTGTAAAACGTGTCCGTGGCGCTGTGGACGCCTACGAATCCCTTGCCGTCGTCGTGCACGAACGACAGCAGATCCTTTTTCTGTTGGTCGTCCATGTCCAGCTCGCCGGTGGTGTAGAACACCACCGCATCGAAATAATTCAGATTCTTCGCGTTGCCCGCCGCAATTTTCTGCTTCGTTACGAGCTGCGTGTCCGTGCGAATGTAAGTATCGTAAAGCCCCGACTCGCGTCCCAGCCGCTCGATGGTCGCCAAAGCGTGCGAAACCGAGTCGTGCTGAAATCCCTTCACCTCGCCGATCGCCAGAAGGTGCTTGCGATGGTCCGCTGGATCCTGCGAGAGCGCGAGACCGGCCAACGCCAGCGCCACAACGGGTGGAATCAAACGCCGCATTTGCATGACTACAGAATACAGGAAGCGCCCCTCCCTAAACTTTCTGTACCCGCCGCAAAGTGTAAATCTCCTGGTGGATGTTCTCCGCTTGCAGTTTCTTCCAGTCGTCGTTCACGTGGATCAGCTTCCCGCTGATGTGGTTGGACTGCTCCGAAGCGAGAAAAAGCGCGAGTTGGATCTGCCGCTCCGGCGCGATCCCGCCCGTTTGACGCACCTCCATCGCGCCTTCAGCTTCTTTCCAGCCCGCTCGTTCGCCCGCCCGCAAAATCTCGTCCGTCATGCTCGTATACGTTCCACCCGGATTCATCGCGTTCACTTGCACGTTGTGATCGCGGACCTCATCCGCCAACGTCTCAACAAACCGCGCCGCCGCCGCTTTCGATGCCGCATACGCCGAGAAATTCGGACGCGCCGCCGCCGCGCCCCCACCGCTCAATACGATAATCTTGCCCGCGCGCTTTTCCACCATCCCCGGCAGAACCGCGCGGCAGGCGTGCATCACGCCCAGCAGGTTCGTCCCGATGGTCTCTGCCCAAGCCTTCGGCGAGCATTCCATGAATGGCCCGATCGGCCCCTGTATCGCCGCCGCGCACACCAGCACGCGGATCCCTCCGTAATGAACGCGCATGCGGTCGGCCGCCGCGCACATCTGCTCGTAATCGGTCACATCGGCGCGGATACGCAGCGCCGTCCCCCCTCCGTGCTCGATTTCAAGGTCCGCCAGATCCAGCTCCGCCTTGCTCCGCGCCAGAAGCCCCACGCGTGCTCCCGCGGTCGCAAATCCGATCGCCAGCCGCTTCCCAATCCCCCGGCCCGCTCCCGTTACGAGCACACCCGCGTTCTTCAGAGTATGCAACCGCGCATCCTTCAATCTAAGGTAGCCGAAAACCCCGTTCGCTACAGTACAACTCGCTACAGTACAGCTTGTGATCCTGAAGCTATTGCGCGGCGCGCTCATGAGCATCGGAGCGCTTTACCTCATCGTCACCTTCACCCCGCTCGACAATTGCTGGATCGCCGCCCTCTCCGGACCCATGTGCGATCCCCACGGCGACGTCCTCGTCCTGCTCAGCGCCGAAGCATTGGGCGACGCCATCGGCTACGACTCCTACTGGCGCGCCGTATATGGCGTGCGCGCCTGGCGCAGCGATGGCTTCCACGAAGTCTTTATCTGCGGCGGACCGGGAGCCAACGGGATGCCCGCCAGTGTCCCGATGCGCGAGTTCATGATCGGCGAAGGAGTCCCCGCCGCAGCCATTCAAATCGACGCCGCGTCTCACAGCACGCGCGAAAACGCCCTCAACGCCGCCGCCGCATTGCGCAATGTGGCCGGCAAAAAAGTCCTCCTCACAAGCGACTTCCACACCTTCCGCGCCTCTCGCGCCTTCCGCAAGGCCGGCTTGAAAGTCGAGTCCTGCTCCTTCCCCGATTTTTACAAGCAGGCGTCTCCCCGGCTGAACCGCTGGAGCGTCTTCATGGGCCTCTGCCAGGAAACAACCAAGATCGCCTACTACTACGCGCGCGGCTGGATTTAAGTTATTTCCGATGCAACCAGCGGCTCGTCGAAGAGCGCTATCTCCTCGGGCGTCGGCGCTTGGAAGATCTCGATCCATCGCGACAATGCATCTCGTTCTATGGGCGGCTTCTCCCTGCCCCGGCGTTGAATCCTCTCGAACAGTACATCCGCGGGCGCGGAAAGATAATGTAACTCAACGGCGGCGCCGAGGGCGCGGGCGCCGAGCCGCAAGGCATCTCGCTCGGACCTTCCCCAGACGCCCCATTCGACGATTACGATCAGGCCGAGCGCGAGGAGTTCCCGGCACAGCTTCCACTGCAGCGCCTCGATCTGCCCGCGCCTTTCTTCATCGTAGAGGTCCACTGAAAGAGCATCCATCCACTCGTCGGGAGAAAAACGAACCGCGCGAAGCCTGCTTTCCAGCGTCTTGGCAAGCGTGGTCTTACCTGAACCCGGCAACCCGCAAACAAGGATCAATCTCGGTGACCCCACTGCTTATTCCCGGCAAATACCGCGCTTGCTCGCCCGCACGAACGCCGCCAGGCGCAGCGCCTCCGCCGTCCCCACTTCCGTTTCAATGCGCCGCACCGCTTCTTCCAGCTTCAGCCCGGAGCGATACAGCAAACGGTAGGCGATCTTCAGCGCCGCCACCTGTTGCGCCGTAAATCCCGCGCGCCTCAATCCCACGATATTCAACCCCTTCGGCGCGACATTGAAGTCGGAATAAAGAAAAAAGGGCGGCGCATCGTGATTCACCCGCGAATTCCCGCCGATCATCGCCAGCCGCCCGATCCTCGAAAATTGATGGATCACGACGCCGCCTGAGATGAACGCTTGGTCCTCCACCTCCGCGTACCCGGCCACCAGCGCGCAACTCGCGATTACCGTATCGTTCCCGATGGCGCAGTTATGCGCGATATGGCCCGACGTCATGATGTAATTGCCGTCCCCGATCGTCGTCGCGCTCTCCGGCTCCGTTCCCCGCGAAATGGTGTAATGCTCGCGAATCTTGTTGCCGTTCCCGATCCGCAAATAACTCCGCGCGCCCGTAAAATTCTTGTCCAGCGGATCCGTTCCCAGCGCCGTCCCCGCCGAAATTTCGTTGCGCTCTCCCATGGTCGTCCAACGCTTCACGTAAACGTACGGCTCCAATCGGCAAAACGGACCGACAGACACGTCCCGTTCGATCACGCAGTACTCGCCGACAATGGCCTGCGCGCCGACATGCGCTTCCGGATGCACGCGAGCGGTCGGCGCGACTACGGCCGAAGGATCGATGGGCATAAATTTGTATGATACAGGGGTGCTTGTGTCCGCCCTCGCGCGTCTGCTGAATACCGCGTGGGAGGGCGATGGCTCGCTCGATCTCCTCGGCGCCGCCGCGCTCGACGCCGCCGCTCCCAATCAACTCTCCTTCGTCGCCAACGGCAAAGCCTTCGCCGCCGGCGAGGCGTCCCGCGCCGGCTGCCTCATCGTCCCCTCCGATTTTCCCCCTGGACGCACGCTGCTCCGTTCCGCCGACCCCCGCGCCGATTTTGCGCGCGCCATCGCCGCCCTGTATCCCCAGCCCGTCCGGCGCCCCGGCGCGCATCCTTCCGCGATCGTATCGCCGCTGGCCTCCATCGACCCCTCCGCCTGCATCGGACCTTACGTCGTCGTCGGCGCCGGCTCCCGCATCGGAGCCAACACCAGCATCGCGGCCCATTGCTCCATCGGCGAAAACGTCGCCATCGGAGCCCATTGCGCGCTGCACCCCAACATCACAATCTACGATGCCGTCACCATCGGCGACCGCGCCATCCTGCACTCCGGTTGCGTCGTCGGCGCCGATGGCTTCGGCTTCGTCTTCTCCGCCGGCCGCTACGACAAATTCCCGCAAATCGGCCGCGTCGAGATCGGCAACGACGTCGAAATCGGCGCCCATTCCTGCATCGACCGCGCCGCGCTCGGCGTTACCTCCATCGGCGATGGCGTGAAGCTCGACAACATGGTCCACGTCGGCCACAACTGCCGCATCGGCCGCCACGTCGTCGTGGCCGCCCAGACGGGATTTTCCGGCGGCGTCGTAATCGAAGACTACGCCGTCATTGGAGGCCAGGTCGGCATCGGCGACAAGGCCCGTATCGAATCCGGCGCCGTGCTCGGCTCCGGCAGCGGAATCCTCACGTCGAAAATCGTCCGCAAAGGCCAGGTCGTGTGGGGAACCCCGGCGCGCCCGCTCAAGCTATACCTCGAGCAACTAGCCAACCTCGCGCGCCTTCCCGCCTTGCGCCAGGAATTCGCCCAACTGCGGCGGCGTTTGCAAGAACTGGAAAAACGCTGATCGCCCCGACTTGCGCTACCCTATTCTTATATTCCAAAACCGAACCGTGCTGGGAGTGCGCCTCCAAGCCCGTTCATCCGACGTATAACTCATGAAAGCTTTGACCATTTCGAACATCTTGATTCTGACCGCCGGCGCCGCCGCGATGGCGCAGAATCCGTCCCCGCCGCCGCTGCCCGCGCCGCCCAACTCCGCGGTCTCCGCCATGCCCGCTACGCCGCCGCGCGCCGCGCCTCATGCCCGGCGTTGCCGCGCCCTCGCTCGCGCCCGTCGTGAACGTCGCGCCCGATGCCGTCGTTCTCGTGATCGGCGATCGCAAAATCACGCGCGCGCAATACGAACAATTCGTCGCTACCCTGCCCCCGCAGACCCGCGCTGTTGCTACCGGCCCGCAGAAGCGCAAGCTGGCCGAGCAATACGCCGACCTCGAAGCCTTCGCCAAGGTCGCGCGCGAGCGTAAAATCGATCAAAAACCCGAAGTACGCCAGATGCTCGCCCTGCAAGAGGATCAGGTCCTCGCCAACCAGCTCTTCCAGGATGTCGCCGCCGGGGTGAAGCCGGATGACGCCGAGCTGAAAGCCTACTACGATGCCCACCACGCCGAGTTTCCGCCGGAAGCGAAGGCCCGTCACATCCTGATCCGCTTTAAGGGATCCAGCGTGCCCGTCCGGCCCGGCGAGAAAGAACTCACCGAAGAAGAGGCGCTGGCCAAAGCAAAGGATCTGCGCGAGAAGATCGCCAAGGGCGCCGACTTCGCCGCGCTTGCCAAGACCGATTCCGACGACGCCGGCTCCGGCGCCAACGGCGGCGATCTCGGCAGCTTCGAACACGGCCGCATGGTCAAGGAGTTCGATCAGGCCGCCTTCTCATTGCCCATCGGCCAGGTCAGCGAGCCGATCAAAAGCCAGTTCGGCTATCACATCATCCAGGTCGAGAGCCGCGGACCGAAGCCCTTCGAGGAGGTCAAGCCTCAGATCGAAACCAAGGTGAAAGCGGAGCTTGCGCGCAAGGCCATGGACGAAGTCAAAAAGCAGACTCCCGTCACGATCAACGACGATTACTTCGGCAAATAACGGCCGCCCTACTCCGCTACGCCGCGTAACGACTCGAAGAATTCGGGGAACGAAACCGAAGCCGCGTCCGCGTTTTGGACCGTACACGGCCCGTCGGCCGCCAGCGCCGCCACGGCAAAAGCCATCGCGATGCGATGGTCTCCGAAGGAATCGAGTTCCGCCGCGTGAAACGCCTGCCGTCCGGGAATTTCGAACCCGTCCTCGCGAACGGTGATCGCAATGCCCATGCGCCGGCAGTTCTCCGCTACTGTTGCGATGCGGTCCGTCTCTTTCACGCGCAGTTCCGCCGCATCGCGCACCACCAATCCTTCCTCGCTCGCCGCCCCCAGCACCGCCAACACCGGGATCTCGTCGATCAGCGCCGCCGTCTGCGCCTTTTCGAGCACTCCTCCTCGCACCCGCGACTTGCGTATCCGAATATCGCCGATCAGCTCCGCACCCGCCTGCTTCACGTCCAGGATCGTCAGGTCGGCTCCCATGCCCGCCAGAAAATCGAGCAGCGCCGTCCGCGTGGGATTCAACCCCACGCCATGGATTACCAAGCTCGACTCCGGCGCGATCAGCGCCGCTACCAGAAAGAATGCCGCCGCCGACAGGTCGCCCGGCACAACCAGTTCGCGCCCTTGCAGCCGCGCCGGCCCGCGCAGCGTAATACTGCGCCCATGGACCTCGATGTCCGCGCCAAACTCCCGCAATGCCAGCTCCGTGTGATCGCGCGTTCGCACAGCCTCATGAACGACAGTCTTCCCGTCCGCGAAAAGTCCCGCGAAAAGCACGCACGTCTTCACCTGCGCGCTCGCCATCGGCGGCGTATATTCAATCGGAGCGAGCGTCCTGCCATGAATCGTCAGCGGCGGATAGCGCCCTTCCCGCGCCTCGATCGACGCTCCCATTGCGGCCAGCGGCTTCATGATCCGCTCCATCGGCCGCCGCGACAGCGATTCATCCCCGCCGATGGCGCTGTCGAATTTCTGCGCCGCTAAAATGCCCGACAGCATCCGTATCGTCGACCCGGAATTGCCCGGCGTCCAGTTGCGCCTCGGGCGCCCGCAGCCCCTGCGGCCCCTGCCCGTGAATCACAACCTCGCTGTCCGTCTTTTCGACCCCGATTCCGAGCGCCCGCACGCACCCCAGCGTCGATCGGCAATCGGCGCCCGTCGAATAATTTCCAATCTTCGAGTCCCCGTCCGCGATCGCCGCCAACATCGCATACCGATGCGAAATCGATTTATCGCCCGGCGGCCGGACGGTCCCGTGAAGCGCCCGCGCCGGTGAGATTTGCTCTTGCATGGAAACAGAGATAGTGTAACTGAAGAGGCGAAAAACATGATCAGCAGACGGCATCTCATGACAGGATCGGCCGCATTGGCGGCGGCCGCGGCGGGCGGCGGACAGGCCAACGCGCAAAGCGGCAGGAAGCCCATCGTCATCTCCAGCGCCAACGGCCTTGGCCGCCTGCAAGCGCGCCAACGAAATGCTCCACTCCGGCGCCGACACGCTCGACGCCGTCGTCGCCGGCGTCAACATCGTGGAGCTCGATCCGAAAGATCACAGCGTCGGCTATGGCGGGCTTCCCAACGAGGAAGGCGTCGTCGAGCTCGACTCCTGCGTCATGCATGGCCCCACTCGCATGTGCGGATCGGTCGCGGCCATCCGCGGCATTAAGACGCCCTCGAAAATCGCCAAGCTCGTCATGACCGAGACCGATCACATCATGATCGCCGGCGGCGGCGCCCTGAAGTTCGCCAAAGAAATGGGATTCCCCGAAGAAGACCTCCTCACGGACGAATCGCGCCTCGCCTGGCTGGTCTGGAAGAAATCGCTGCGCGATCGGCAGGGTCACAACAACTGGACCAACGAGGTCGACGCCGGCGTCAAATCCACCGCCCGGCTTCAAGAACTCCGCGAAATGTTTCCCGGCACGGACGATAAAACGCTCGCCTGGGCCATGGAAATGGCCGTCCATCCGCCGACCGGTACCATCAACTGCCTCAGCCTGAATTCCAACGGCGAGATGTCCGGGGTCACGACTACCAGCGGGCTGGCCTGGAAAATTGCCGGTCGCGTCGGGGATTCGCCCATCATAGGCGCCGGCCTCTACCTCGACCAGGATGTTGGCGGCGCCGGATCCACCGGCCGCGGCGAAGAGAACATCCGCATCGCCGGCGGCCATACCATCGTCGAGAACATGCGCCACGGCATGACGCCCAAGGAAGCCTGCCTCGACGCCCTGAAGCGCGTTTCCCGCAATTTCAATAACGACAAGGCGCGCCTCAACCTCTTCGACCTGAATTTCTACGCGCTCCGAAATGACGGAACCTACGCCGGCGCCTCCCTGTGGGACAAGCGCAGCCCCCAGAGCGCGCGCCGCTTCAAGTTTGCCGTGAACGACGGCGGCGAAAGCCGTCTCGAAGACACCGTCTACTTGTACGAGCGCTCCTGACCCAAGCGCACATCGCGGGCCCTTACGTCCGCGATCTAGGAACCGGCGCCAGCGGTTCGATCTGCTTCGTTCGCCCCGCTCCAAAAGGCGCGCGAATGCGCAGCACTCGCTCGCGCGTTCGCTCTTCCGTCAGATTGCGCGTGCGCGCCGCCAGCAAATCCTGCAGCGAGATCATGCCGACCAGCGTACGCCCTTCGCCGCGCTCCACCACCGGGAAGCGCGTGTAGCCCGACTCCGCCATGCGATAGACCACCACGCGCAGAGGCTCGTCCGGATATGCAACCACCGCGTCGGAGCGCGCCAAATCCGACAGCCGCGCCCCCGCGGTCAAATGCACCGGCGCCTCCAGCAGCTTCAAAAGATGCTTCCTCGTGATCACGCCATGAAGACGGCGTTGCGCGTCCACCACCGGATATAGATGCTGTCCGGAGGGCCCATGCGTCGCCTTCAGCGTATTGCGGACATCGTCGAGCGTGTTCTCCGCCGGGAAAGCGGCCAGATTCGTGCGCATGACCTCGCGCACGAATTGAATCTCCAGCGGATCGACGGCGTATTCTCGGCTCAGGTGATAGCCGCGCCGCGCGACCTTCTCCGTCAAGATCGACCGCTTCAGCAGCAGCACGGTGCAGCCATGCGCGATGACGCTGGCCACCAGCAGCGGAAGCAGCACGTTGTTATCGTGCGTCAGCTCGAACGCAAAAATAATGCCGGTAAACGGCGAACGCATCGTCCCGCCCAGGATGGCGGCCATGCTGATCAGCGGCCAGAAACCGGCCCCCTCGTTGGGAAGAAACATCGCCTCGATGCCCCCCAGCGCGCCCCCCATCATAAGCAGCGGCGCCAGCACGCCGCCCGATGTTCCCGATCCGAGCGACACCGCCCAGATAATGGACTTCACGATCAGAATTCCCGCAATGGTAGTGCGCAGAACATTGCCTTGCAGCAGCGCGCCGATGGTGTCGTATCCGACGCCCAGCGCCTGCGGGAAGATCAATCCGCCGATCCCGATCACGGCCCCGCCGATGGCCGGCCACCACATCCAATGGATGGGCACGTGTTGGAACGCATCCTCCGCGCCATAGACCATGATGGTCAGCAAAGCCGATAACAGGCCTGCCAGGATGCCCGCGATTACGCAGCCCGCCAGCCCCTCCGGTCCGATAAATACCGGATGCGCCGGAACGGGGAACAGCGGTCCCACCCCGATAATGTAACGGCGCACCGCGCCCGCGCAGGCGCTCGCCAGCGCCACCGGGATCAGGCTGCGCGGCTTCCATTCGAACAGGAGCAGTTCCACCGCCAGCAGCACCGCGGCGATAGGAGCCGCGAACGTGGCCGACATGCCCGCCGCCGCACCCGCCACCAGCAGCGTTTTTCGCTCCGCGCTGGTGAGCTTGAAAAATTGCGCGATCATCGACCCGAACGCCCCGCCGGTCATGATGATGGGGCCTTCCGCGCCGAACGGGCCGCCCGAGCCGATCGAGATCGCGGAAGAAATCGGCTTCAAAATCGCAAGCCGCGGCTGGACCTTGCTCCCGCTGATCAGAATCGCTTCGATCGCTTCCGGAATGCCGTGTCCGCGTATGCGTTCCGACCCGTAGCGCGCCATGAAGCCGATAATCAGCGCCGCCGCCCACCGGAACCAGGATCGACCAGTAGCCCAGGTGATTCCCCGCCGGCGACACCAGCGCCGTTCCCCAGCGTCCGAAATAGAAGGCGTTGGTGAAAATTCCGATCAGCCGCAGCAGCGCCCACGCGACCCCAGCGCCGATGGCTCCGATGACGATCGCCAGCAGAGAAATTTTGATGACGCGCGGCGTTGTGGTGAAGTCGCCCAGCGCTTGCGCGTGGTCCTTCATGCCGCTTCCGTGTTGCCATTCGCGGCGGGGGCGCCCGGCGCCGCAAGACCCTCCGCAAAGCTTTCGTCAATTCGACCCCCGCCGTTCCCAGTTCCTCGCGGTGCGCCATCGTGAGCTTTCTCAAAAGAGCCTCTCCGGATCGCGTGAACTCGATCAACACCGCGCGACGGTCCGATTCGCTCGGCGCGCGCTTCACAAGCCCGTGCGCCACCAGCCGGTCCACCAGCTCAACCGTACTGTGATGTCGAAGCTGCAGACGCGTGGAGATCTCGCCTATGGTGGCGTTTCTGCCCGCCGGCAATCCCTTTATGGCGAGCAGCAACTGGTGCTGCCGCGGTTCCAACCCGCTCGATCGCGCCTGCTCTTCGCTGAAGTGGAGGAAGCGCCGGATTTGATACCGGAAGTCGGCGAGAGCCTGGTACTCGCCCGGCGTAAGGTCGCCGGCCGATCGCGTCGAGCGGGTCACTGATTCATCGTAACACGATATAAGCCGCCCGTCCCATCCGGCAGCCGCTTACCGGAACGCGACCGAAGGAAGCGGTCCTTGCATCACGCGCCATACCAGGACGATGCGGAAGATTCAGCGCGCCGCGGCATCTGACCGCGGCGCGAATTTCCGCAAAATGGCCCGCCGGGCCGGCCACGCCGCATAGGTCGAGAATTTACGGCGGCATGTGCTGTCGAATCTCCCGGCTGCCGCGACGAGGCCCGCATTGGCTTGCTGAATCAAGTCCAGTAGATGGACCCCGCGATCGGCATACCTGCCGGCGATTACGGCCGCGAGCCCCAAATTCGCTTCGACAAGCCGTCTCCTTGCGTTCGCGGCGTCCTCGCCGGGTCCGAGTCTTTGGGGCATAGCGCTTTCATCTTCACGCGTCAGCTTCGGTATCCGGCCTATCTCGCGCAAATAGACGCGCACCGGATCGTCAATATGGATCTCCTCCGCATCGCCGCTCATTTCGACTCATCCTCCACTTCGAGCGCGTTAATGCAGGCGTAATTCCTAACCGGAATCAGCGACAGCACCAGCTTGCCCTGTGCATTCGGCTCCAAATGGTGGAACGTGCGCGTCAGCGCGCGATCGCACCCTCCCGCCTCCGCGTAAATATCCACGTTCTTGAGCAGCGCCACCCCGTTGCACAGAATGTCGAACAGACGGCTGCCCGCGCCGCCGCCTCCCGGTTTGCCCGGACCGAACCAAGTCTCCGAAAAATGCAGCGTCAGCGCATAGCTGCCCGATGCCACCGGAATCGTATACACAAGATTGCCGAAGCGCTCCCCGCGATACAGATCGGGATCGCCCGCCCCCGACACCGGATCGGCCCGCATCACCAGTTGACCGCCCTTCACATATCGGTCCGGCTCCCAATATTTCCCGTCCTTGCCCGTAAAGCCCCGGTCGCGGGCCGTGATGCGCAGCGGACGCATGCGGCCGGGAATGCCCGGCGCGATTTCGATGGCGTTCAGAAACGGGCTGTTGTTGCGCGGCGCAAACGCCAGGTGCAGCTTGCCGTCCGCGGCGGGTGAAATATCCTTGAATACTTTGACGTCCGCCGCGCTGGGCCCAGCCTCGCTGACCACGTCCAACTCGCGCAGGACCGGCTTGCCGTTCACCACGACATCGAAAAGACGGCTCCCCTCGCCCCCTCCCGCAATGTTCGATTCGCCATACAAAGTTTCCGCGAAGTGCAGCCGCAATTCGTAAATCCCCGGCTTCAGCGGAATGTCGTAAGCGAAGGCCCCTTCGCGGCGGTTCTGATACAAGCGCGCGTCGCGGGCGCCGAAAATAGGATGGTCGTTGGTGTGGAAAACGGTGCCCCCCGTAAAGAAGCGGTCGCTTTGCCACAAGCGCCCGAAGCCGTCCAAATAATTTCCGCTCTCCAGTCCCGCCAGAATCCGAATCTCGCTCGACGGCGCCGCTGCCGCCGCTGCTTCCGGGGGTGGCGCGGATGCGGCCCTCCGCCGGCCCCCGCTCCACATCATCACCCCGCTCACGGCGAGGACCATCGCCCCCGCCATGAGAGCTTTCGACGGAAACCTGGCCCCCCGGCGGCCGACCATCTGGAATTCCAGCGGCGCCGCGGGCGCTATTGCGGCGAGCGTTTCCTGCCCCGCGGCCGGCTCCGGAGCCAACGCCACTGCCTGCTGCGCCACGAATTTCGGCGCGTACTGGCCCGGCGGAATCACCACTTGAATGGCGTGGCCGGCCCCCTCGCCCTCGTAATATTCCCGTAGCCGCTTTCTCAGCCGGTGCGCTTCGACGCGAACAATCGAGTCCTTCTTTTGATCGAACTCCGGAGCCCGCCCCAGCGCTTCCACCGCAATATTGTATTCCTTGATCTGTTGCGCTTCGCCTTCAAAGTATTTCGCGCAAATATAGGTCAGCAGATGCGCCAGATTGGGGGCCCGGCTCAAAATGCCGGAGCTCAAGATGGCATCGATCTCATGTCTTTCAGCCTCGAAATTGGCGGCGGCATGCATAAGCGTTGTACGTGAACGGCGGCCCTGTGGAGGGAAGTATATCCCGATAGATTTCAATTCGCAAGTGGCTGTAACGGGGAAGCCGTTAACGTGCCTCGAGATGCGTTAATGCCGCGACGAAAACGGATTAACGCCGCTGAAACGAAAGCTCTTATGCCGCGTAACGCACCTCGGCCCCGTCTTTTTAACCCCATTAGCCTTTCGCCGCGGGAATAAGAGGCGTATGCTTCTCGAAGGATTTCAGCCACGCTGAAGGAGGTCTGCGCATGTCCAGAACCTTATGTGGATTGTTCGTTGTTTTGTACCTGACCGCCGTATTCACGTTTTTCGGCCAGGGCGTCACCGGGACTTTGATCGGAACCGTCACCGACGCCAGCGGCGCCGTGGTGCCCAATGCCGCCATAACCTTGACGAATGCGGCCAGCGGCGACGTGCGCAAGACCACCACGAACGCCGAAGGGTATTTCACCATCGCGGCCATCGCCACCGGCACCTACAATCTGTCCGTGACCGCCTCCGGCTTTCAAACCTCCGAGCAAAAGGGAATTGTCTTCAACGGCGCCGACACGCGCAATGTAAATATCGCCCTGCAGGTCGGAACCGCCGCGACAAGGGTCGAGGTAATCTCGGCGCAGGCCACCGTCGCCCCCGTGGACACGGGCGAAAAGTCCGAAGTATTGAATACCAAAGAGCTGCAGGATTTTTCAGTCGTCGGCCGTAGCGCCGCCGAGTTCATCAAAATCCTGCCCGGCATGGCGCAAAGCGGCAACGGCGTTGCCAACGCGCCCGGTTTCAACGGCTCCGTGATAGGTATCAACGGCAACGGCGACGCGGGCCACCAAAGCGCCCTCGGCTACTACTCCGCCAACGGCACGCCCGTCAATTCCATGGACATCACGGCCGACGGCGCCCACGTCTCCGACCCCGGCTGCAATTGCGCCACGCCGGTGAACCCCAATACCGACATGATCCAGGAGATGAAGGTCTTCACCTCGAACTTCAACGCCGAAAACTCCAAGGGTCCGGTGGTCATCAACACCATCGCCAAATCCGGAACGCGCGATTTCCACGGCGAAGGATACCTGTATGCGCGCAACTACGCCCTGAACGCCGGCAACTGGCTCGACAACGCCCGCGGCGTCTCCAAGCCGGCCGACAAGTTCTTCTTTCCCGGCGGCAATATCGGCGGTCCCGTGCTGATCCCCGGTACCAGCTTCAACCACAACCGCGACAAGCTGTTTTTCTTCACCGGCTACGAATATTTTTATCAGACGCTCGACACCGGCCAGGTCACCGCCTCCGTTCCGACCCAGGCTATGCGCGCCGGCGACTTCTCGGCCGCCTCCATCTCGCAACTGGGACCCTCCGGCCTTGTCCCCGGCAATCCGCAGCCGGTGAATACCGCGCTGTTTCCCAACGGCCAGATCCCGAAGAGCTCCTTCGACCCCGGCGGCGCCGCTATGATGAACCTCTACCCGCTGCCCAATGCGAATCCCTTCCAGACCGGCGGATACAATTACGTGGACCACGTGGTCTTCAATCAGAACGGTTATCAATGGATGACCCGCGCCGATTACTCCATCAGCGACAATACCAAGCTCTTCGTCCGCTACAATCTCCAGAACGAGTTACAACAATTCCCAGTCATGTTATGGTGGCGCGCCAATCCCGGAGACCAGGTCCCCTATCCGACTCCGATCCACTCCCCCAACCAGTCGCAATCGGTTTCCGCCGACCTGACGCACGTCTTCGGTCCTTCGCTGACCAATGAATTCATATTCGGATACACCTACATCGATTTCCCGAACGAGTTCGCCGATCCCAGCAAGGTGGACCGCACGGCAATCGGTTATCCCTATCAGGGTCTTTTCCATAACGGCCTCAAACAGATCCCCAATATCTTGAATTGGGGCAACCAGACCGCGTTCATTTACAACCCCGGTGGTTTTGAAGCGGGCAATGGAAACCTCTTTGCGATTAAGCACCTCGCGACTTTCGGCGATAACCTATCGAAGGTGCTCGGCACGCATACCATGAAGTTCGGAGCCTATTACGAGCACGTCATCAACAATCAGCCCAGCAATAACGACAGTCAGGGAGATTTGACCTTCGACAGTTCCAACCCCAATTCGTCCGGCAACGCTTATGCCGACATGCTGCTCGGCCAGGTGCAGACCTTCAGCCAGGCAAACTACAACGTGCTGCACAACGAGGCATATAACACGCTTGAATTCTTCGCCCAGGATAGCTGGAAAATCGCGCGGCGCCTGACCGTCGATTACGGCATGAGGTTCCAGCATCTGGGCCAATGGTACGACCGCCAGGGTCTGGGTTTCGCGGTGTGGAATCCCGCCACCTACACCTCGAATCCCAGCGCGTATCTTCCGGGTATTGCGTGGAACAAGATCGACTCCAGCGTTCCGATTTCGGGTTTGCCGACGCGGGCTTTATTCTATGCGCCGCGCTTCGGCCTCGCTTGGGATATCTTCGGCACGGGCAAGACGGTGTTGCGCGGCGGCTGGGGCGCCTTCCGCTTTCACTCTCCGCAAAGCACCGATGGATTGGATACGCCGACCGGAGCCTATACCACCAGCGTGACCAATACCACGCTGGCGACCGTCGATACCCTCACTCCCGCGGCCGATAGCACCTATCAATCGAACCCGCTGGTGGTAAACAGGAACGACAGCCAGCAGCCTGTAACTTACTCCTACAGTTTCACCATTTCGCAGCAGGTGTTTCAAGGCGCGCTGCTGGAGCTTTCCTATGTCGGCAATCAAAGCAAATACTTGTTCGAGGATGTTTTCAATAACCTGAACGCGTTGCCGTACGGGAAGCTGTTCAACGTCGCGAACAATACGGATTCGGGCGTGTTCAACGCCTTGCGGCCGTTCAATTACTACCAGGATGTGTATCAGCTCACGCCGGATTCCTACTCCAATTACAACGGCTTCCAGGCCAGCTTCAAACACCAGCGCGGCCGCTTTAACTACATGTTCAATTACACGTTCTCGAAGGCCATGGGAATCAACAACAGCGCCGGGATTTCGGGCATCACGTCGTCCAGCACCATCGATAGATTGAACATGGCCAACGATTACGGCCCCTTGCCTTTCGACCGGCGTCATATCTTCAACGCCGCGTATTCACTCGAGCTGGGCAGCCCTCTCAAAGCAAACCTGCTCGCCAGGGGATTGGTGAATGGATGGCAGATTTCCGGCATCACCCAGTGGCAGAGCGGGGTCAACCTGCAGATGAACACCGGCAACAGCAATTTCAACCTGGGCGGCATCAATCCCATCACGATCAATGGAACGCCGTCGATCCAGGTGCAGCCGGTGCTGACGTGCAATCCGACCTCGAATCTCGGGCCGCACCAATACATCAATGCAAGCTGCTTCTCGGCCCCCACGCCTGGCAACAACGGCGCCGCCGTCGAGCCGGAGATGTTCGGCCCATCGTTCTTCGACAGCGATCTTTCGCTGTTCAAAAACTTCCAAATCGGCGAGCGGCAAAAACTGCAATTCCGCTTTTCCGCGTACAATTTCCTGAATCACCCGGTTTACAGTTTCGGCTACGACAACAACCTGAATATCAGCTTCGATAGCAATGGAAAGGTGAACAATCCGTTGTTCGGCACGGCGACGAACAAAGTCGGCAGCCGTGTGATCCAACTGGCGGTGAAGTACTATTTCTAGGTGTCCCAACCGAGCCGCGACCGTAAGGGAGCGCCCCCTCCCCGCGCGCTTTTCAACGCCGCGGCCTTCCTGCTGCTCGCCACGCTGGCGCTCGCCGACCAGCCAGCGCCGTTGTACCGCCAGGCGGTAGATCGCCAGCGTGCCGGGGACCTCGCCGGCGCGGCCCAGCTCTATCGGGAGTGCCTCCGCCAGGACCCCTCTAACATTCAGGCGCGCTCCAACCTCGGCGCCGCGCTGAGCGGCCTGGGACGCTACGACGAGGCCATCGAAGCATACCAAGAAGCCTTGAAGTCCGCCCCGCCCCAGGTGCGGCCCTACCTCCAGCGCAACGCCGGACTGGCCTATTACAAATCCGGACGCATGACCGACGCCGCGCGCGTCTTCAACGCCCTCCACGCCTCGCAACCCGGCAACCGCGACATTACGCTGCTCGCCGCGGACTGCGAAATGCAATTGGGCGAGCCTGCCAAGGCCGTCGATTTGTTACGCCCGCTGGCGGCAACGGCCGCGCAGGACAAGGCCGTAGCCTACGTGCTCGGCATGGCGCTTCTGAAGAGCGGCAATTCCGCGGAAAGCCAGCGCGTGCTCGATCCCATCCTCGGCGACGCCGCCTCTCCCGAGGGCAATTTCGCCGTCGGCGTGGCACTGTTCATGGGCGGCGATTTCCCGAAAGCCATCCAGTCGTTTGACCGCGCCCGCGCGCTCAATCCGGATCTGCCCGGCCTGTACTCCTACTACGGCCGGGCGCTGCTCTACAGCGGCGATCGCGATGCCGCGGCGGACGCGTTTAAAAAACAGCTCGCGGCCGATCCCAACGATTATGACGCGAATTTCGCCCTCGCCGAGATTTTCGCAAGCGAGAAAAAATTCGGCGACGCCGCTCCCCTCCTGCGCCGAGCCGTCTTGCTGCGGCCGCAATCGGAGCAGGCGCGCCTTGCGCTCGCCGCCGCTCTGGCCGGCCGATTCGATCGCGGCCCCTCGCGCAAGGTGGGCGTTCAGCCCGGCAGCCGCGCTCCCGCATTCCTGCTCAGCCGCGCGGACGGCGGCGGCCAAGCCCGCATTCCGGAACCCGGCAAGCCATCGGTCGTAGTCTTCGGAAGCTATACCTGCCCCTTGTTCCGCGGCGCCGCCCCGGCGCTCGAAAAGCTCGCCGCGCGCTATTCGCAAAAGGTTGAATTCCGGCTCGTGTACATCCGCGAAGCGCATCCAACGGGAAACGCGCAAGCCTGGCAAAGCACCATCAACGAGCGCGAAGGCATCCTCCTCGCCGCTCCCGCCAACATCGGTGAGAAACAGCAATACGCCCGCGCCTGCACGCGAAAGCTGCATCTCTCGTTTCCCGCCCTCGTCGACGGCATGGATAATGCCGCCGAGAAATCCTATGAAGCGTGGCCCAGCCGCGTGTACGTCATCGGAGCCGACGGCGTTGTCAAGTACGCAAGCGGCCTCGGCGATCTCGAGTTCGACGCCGCCGCGCTCGAAGCGGCCATACGCGGCGGCGCTAAAATAGTCGGGAATTGAACAGATGTACCGCATGACGTTGCTTCTGGCGCTCGGCATCCTATGCGCCATCGCCCAGCCCCCGCTGGCCGAAAAAATACTCCAGCAGGCCATCGCGCTGCACCAATCCGGCGATTTCGACGCCGCCATCCGGAGCTACCGCGAATATCTCCAACAGCGCCCGGATTCGCTCCAGGCCCGCTCCAACCTCGGCGCCGCGCTCGCGCACACGGGGCGCTATGACGAGGCCATCGAAGAATACAATCGAGCGCTGCGCATCGACCCCAAAAATCCCGCCGTCACCTTGAACCTCGCGCTTGCCTACTACAAGACCGACCGCATTCCCGAAACACGCCAGCGCCTCGAATCCGTGCTGTCGCTGGTTCCCCCCAACCGCCAGGTCACGTTGTTGCTCGCCGATTGCGACGTCCGCTTGGGCGACAACAAAAAAGCGATCGAGCTTCTCACGCCATACGAAAAAGAGAACGAAAACGACCTCGCGTTTAACTATCTCTTGGGCACCGCCCTGATTCGCGATAAACAGGCTGCCCGCGGCGCCGCCGTCATCGATCGCATCCTGCGCAACGGCGATTCCGCCGAAGCCCGCCTGCTGATGGGCACAACGAAAATGTTCGCGCTCGATTATCCCGGAGCGCTGCCGGACCTCCGCAAAGCCGTGGAGCTGAATCCCAAGCTGATCGAAGCCCATTCCTACTACGGCCAGGCCCTGTTGGGCACGGGCGACCGGCAGGCCGCCTCCGCCGCTTTCCGGCAGGAGCTGCAACTCAACCCCACCGATTTTCTCGCCAACCTGGAAATGGGCGTGCTCGCCAAGCAGGACCAGGATTACGCCGCCGCGCAATCGTATTTCGAAAAATCCCTGCGCAGCCGGCCCGGCGATCCCGGCGTTCGCTATCAGCTCGCCACCATCGAAATCGCGAACGGCAACAATGAAGAGGCCAGGCGGGAGCTCGAACGCCTGCTCCAGGAATCCCCCGAATTCACCGAAGCGCACGTGAGTCTAGCAACCGTCTACTACCGCCTCAAACGCAAACAGGACGGTGATCGCGAGCGCGCCGCGGCGCAGAAACTGATCGCCGAAAAACAGGCGCAACAGCCCGGAGTCAACGTGAAGTGACCGCCGCGGTTCTCTTGCTGCTCTTTGCCGCCCCGGGGCGCTTCGATCAAATTGCGAAACAGGCCGCCGAAGCTCGCGAATCGAATCGCGGCGGCGAGGCCATCCGTTTATACCGTCAGGCGCTCCAGTTGTATCCCAACTGGGGCGAAGGCTGGTGGTATGTTGGGTCGCTGCTGTACGAAGAGGACAAATACGGAGAAGCCATCCCGGTTTTCATTCGCTATCTCAAGATTGAGGACAAATCGGCGCCTGGGTGGACCATGCTCGGCCTGTGCGAATACCAACAGAAGGATTACGCAACGGCTTTGCAACACCTTCTCGCCGGCAAAGCCCTCGGAATGCCCGAAGCAAACCAGATGGCAGGCGTGGCGCGCTATCATCGCGCTTTGCTCGACACGCACTTCGGCCGCTACGAAGCGGCTCTCGATGAACTGAAGAAATTCACGTTTCCCGCGGCCGAATCTCCCGCCGTGATTCAAGCGGCCGGGCTAGCGGCCCTCCATATGCCGCTGTTGCCGACCGAAATCTCGCCCCCAGACCGCGAGATCGTCGCCAAAACCGGCCGCGCGGTATTCGATTCCTGGGCCGCCCGGCCCGCCGACGCCGAGCGCGAATTCCGCGAGTTGCTCGCCGGCCATCCCGACAACGCCAATCTCCACTACCTGTACGGCTCTTATCTGCTGCAAAGCCATCCCGACGACGGCCTGCTTGAATTACAAAAATGCCTCGGCCTCGATGCGAAATACGTTCCGGCAATGCTTCAAATCGCGTTCGAGTATCTCACGCGCCACGAGCCCGCCAAAGGAATCGCGGCGGCCGAAAACGCGATCGAATTGAATCCGGAGTCGTTCGTGGCGCACAACGCCCTGGGCCGTCTGCTGCTCGAGCACGGAGACGTAGACCGCGCCATTTCCGAGCTGAAGACCGCCGTCACGCTCGCGCCGGAAGTTCCGGAATGTCATTTCTCCTTGGCGTCGGCGTACACCAAGGCCGGACGCAAACAGGACGCCGCGAAAGAGAACGCCGAATTCATCCGTCTCAATAAGGTTCGGACGGAAGCGGAAGAGAAGACGAAAGCGGAACAGAAGGAATGATCGGCGCGGCCATCGCCCTGTTCGCCACGGCCTTGCAAGCGAGCGATTGCGCCGCCTGCCACAAATCTGAAGCGGCCCGGCAGGTCCGCACGCCCATGGCCCACGCGCTCCAACTCGCCCGCGATTGCGCCATCTTAAAAGAGCACCCGAAGCCTGGCCTTCCGCTCCGGTATTTATTCCTACGCCATCGAGCGGCAAGGAGACCGCAGCGCCTACACCGTCACGGACGGCAGGGAAACGATCGCGGCCGATCTGCAATGGGCCTTCGGGCTAGGGGCCGCGGGCCAGACTTATGTGTTCCAGCGCGACGGCTCCTATTACGAAAGCCGCGTCAGCTTTTTCGACGCCTTGAACGGTCTCGACCTCACCATGGGAGCTGCCAACGCGCCCCCACACACCATCGAAGAAGCCGCCGGCCGCAAGATGGCCTCCGACGACGCCCGCGACTGTTTCAATTGCCATGCCACCGCGGCGCTTCGCGGAAAGGATCTCGCCATCGACACTCTAACGCCTGGAGTGCGGTGCG
Organism: Bryobacterales bacterium; assembly: GCA_963795935.1. GTDB lineage: Bacteria > Acidobacteriota > Terriglobia > Bryobacterales > Bryobacteraceae > JAICMB01. The sequence continues at coordinate 932,229 of CAWCJO010000004.1, forward strand.
AAAGATGCCACGGCCCCGCCGGCAGCTCATGTTGCGGGGATGCGCTCAGGCGATGCCGCGCACGGCGCAATGACCAGATTGGCCGGCTTGTCGACCGAAGAAATATCGGACCTCTGCGGCGCCTGTCATCGCACCTGGTCGCAAGTGGCGGCCAACGGTCCGCGCGGCGTTCTCAACGTCCGCTTCCAGCCCTATCGCCTGACCAACAGTAAATGCTACGACGCCGCCGACCGCCGCATCGCCTGCACGGCATGTCACGATCCCCACGGCCACTCCGTCCGAGACATATCGTTTTACGATATAAAATGCGCCGCCTGCCATTCAAAATCCATGGCCTCCGCCAAGGTCTGCAAAGTAGCCTCGAAAAACTGCGTCTCCTGCCACATGCCCAAAATCGAGCTGCCCGGAGCCCACTTCGCCTTCACCGACCACCAAATCCGCATCGCCCGCCAAGGCGCCCCCTATCCCAATTGAAGTTTCCGAGCCGCGACCGTCAGGGAGCGGCCGCCTATCCAAAACGTTAACCACCCGCCGGCTCCGAATCGCCTCAGTACCCCTTCAAGCGCCCGCGAATGCGCTTCGCGAGCTTTTCAATCTCTTCGGTCTTCCGTATTTCCGAAACCGAAACCACATAACGATCGTTCTTCTCCAGATCCGACTGCAACCCCTCGGCCAACTTCACTAATGCGCGCGCGTCCTCCACCGACTTGCCGTAATCTTCTTTCGCCATCTCCTCCTTCTTCGATTTTCCGTTCGGGAGCCGTTCCTCGGCGTCCGGATTTGGAGGCGGCGGAACAACGGGCGGCGGTGGGATCTGCCCCGCGAAAGCGAACATCGCCAGGAACAGCAAAACGGCAAAAAAGGGGCGCATGGGAATCGTACTGTTATGATGCCAAATATATGCCGGAAGTGAACGTCGGGATCGTGGGCCTCGGCAATGTCGGCATGGGCGCCCTCGCGATTCTGACGGAAAACGCCGATCAGATCGCGCTGAAATTGGGCTTCCGCTTAAACGTCGCGGCCGTTTGCAGCCGCGGTATCGAATCGAAAACGCTTCCGGCGTCGCTCGGCCAAGCCTTGAAGACCTCCGATTGGCGCGAAGTAGTGGCCCATCCGGCGGTCGACATCGTGGCGGAGCTGGTCGGCGGAACCGTGGCCGCCAAAGACATCATCGACGCGGCAATAACAGAAAAGAAATCGATCGTCACCGCCAACAAGGAATTAATGGCGCAGTGCGGCTGCGAGATCTGGGAGCGCGCCATCCGCGCCGGCGTCAACATCGCCATGGAAGCGAGCGTCTGCGGCGGCATTCCCATCCACGCGGTCCTGCGCGAGGGCATTTCCGGCGACCGCATTACCGCGCTCTACGGCATTCTGAACGGCACCAGCAACTACATCCTGACCGCCATCGAGCAGCGCGGCGGCAGCTTCGAATCCGTTCTCAACGAAGCGCAAAAGCTGGGGTACGCTGAAGCCGATCCCAGCGCCGACGTCGACGGCTTCGATGCGCGCTCCAAGCTGGCAATCCTGGCCGCGCTCGCCTTCGGCGAAAAAATCACGCCATCCGACATTTACACCGAAGGCATCCGCCGCGTCATGCCCGTCGATTTTCAATACGCCCACCAGCTCTCTCATACCATCCGCCTCATCTGCGCCGCGCGGCAAACGCCCCAGGGTCTGCTGTTGTCGGTGCGCCCGTCCCTGATTCCGCAATCCACAATTTTGGCCGGCGTGCAGGGCGCCTACAACGCCGTCTGGGTGCGCGGATTGTACGGCGAAGATACGTTCTATTACGGCCGCGGCGCTGGACCCTTGCCCACCGGAGTCGCCGTCGTCAGCGATTTGATGCGCGTGGCGCGGGAGATCCGCTCCGGCAGTCCGGAGCGCGTCTCTCCCTTCGCGCACGAGCGCCTGGGCCAATATAAGCCCATCCCCGTAACGCTCCACAAATGCGGTTACTACCTGCGCTTCCGCGTCGAAGACCGCCCCGGCATCATCGCCAAGCTCGCCGCCGTGTTGGCGTCCAAACACATCGGCATCGACGCCGTGCTGCAAATTAAAACCGAAAACTGGCGCGACCTGCCCTTCGTCATTACAGTCGAGCCGGCCACCGAAGAGGCCATTCGCGAGGCCATCGCCGAGATGTCCTCGCACGATTATCTGGTCGACCCTCCGCTGGCCCTGCCCATGGAGAAATCGCTATGAAACGTTTTCAATTCGTTTTGCTTTTGTGCGCCGCGTCCGTCGCGGCCATGTTCCCCCCGTTGCCCGCCCAAGTCGCCGGGAAAGCCAACGAAGGCTACAAGACCAAGGAGGGCCGCGATGCCGTGGCGCGCGGCCTGGCGTCGCCGGAGCGCGATCGAACGGAACGTCCTCGCGAGCTGGTGGAAGCCATGGGCCTGCGCGCGCGAATGAAGGTCGCCGACGTCGGCACCGGCGTCGGCTATATGTTGCCCTACCTCAGTCACGCGGTCGGCCCCGCGGGAGAAGTCTACGCCGAAGACATCGCCCCGGATTTCATCGCCAAAGCGAAGCTGCGCGCCTCCACCACCGGCCTGACCAACGTGAAATTCATCCTCGGCACGGAGCGCGATCCCAAACTCCCCGGCGGTATTCTGGACGCCGTGCTGGTGCTCGACGCCTATCATCATTTCGATTACCCCGAAGCCATGCTGCGCGAAATTCGGGACAGCCTCGTCTCCGACGGCCGCCTCTACATCGTCGATTACTACAAGCGTCCCAACGCCATGGGCCCCGGCTCCGGCGACCGCGCCCTCCAGCACATCCGCCTCGACGAAGACGACGTCATCAAAGAGGTAACCGAAAACGGCTTCCGCTTCATTTCCAAACACGACCACATTCCCGGAAGCCAGTACATGGCCATATTCGAGAAGCAGCGGGAGTAATGCCTTTTCCGAGGCGCGCGTGGGGCGCAGCCTCATACTCCTAAGATGTGCTTGACAATCTCACCGGCATCACCCAGAACGCCTAAACGCGCGACTTCGCCTGCGACCGGCCTGAAGAGGCGCGCGCCCGAATTGTGCTGGTTAGGGTTTAAATCATGTCGGGCGCCAATTCACACGGGCGCGCAGAACAATCGAAATTGGCTCGGAAAAGGAATCAATCAAGCCCGAACTCGCAGAGAGAGGTCATGTGAAGGTTTGCGCGCACATCCAGTCGGCGACGGTATCGGCGAGGTTGCCTCAGCGGAGCGCAGATGGCTTCGCTGATGTACGCTGACGGTCAACTTCACAGGCCATTTCCGGCCCGGGGCGCGATTCGAACTTCGCGCAGCAAATCGGAATAGGCCCGGCGGGAACGCACCGCGCTCCGTCGCGGGGCGCTGCAAGTCTTCCTGAAATAGCGATTCAATCTCCTCCCGCCGTCCCATGCCAGGAGCTACTTCTCCGCCGGCGCACGCCGCCGCAATTCCTCAAACCAGTTCACCACCACATGTAATTGGCCGGACCCCGCGTTCTGTGTCTCCGGCTTGAGCATCAGGAACCGCTTGCCATCCGGCGAGATGTCGTAATTCACGCTGTAATCGCCGAGAGTATCGAAACCGCGTCCTTCGAAATAGCGCCCCTCGAATAGCAGCTTAGGAGCGCCGGCGCGGAACGCCGGGGCCGTCTGAACATCCACCGCCATCATCTTGTCGCCGTTGCGATAGAACAACTCGCGGCCAGCGCGGGCCCAGCGCGGTTCTATTCCGCCACCGTTGGAAATTTGCATTTTTGGTCCAGGGCCGGGGTACGGCGCTGCATAAATCTCGTTGCGCCCGGTTTCATTGGACTGGTAGGCGACCCACCGTCCATCCGGGGAAAACTGAGGTCGAGTCTTCCCGAACCGCAAATCCAAGAAAGATCGCGGCTTGACATCGGCGGAGGCGCCTGCGCCTAGGGACAAAAGGCACAGGCCGAACTGTTGGTCGGGCCGGTTCGGCCCCAAGCCCTCAAATCCGATAGCCAGTTTGCCATCGGGCGATACGGAGCCGGCATAAACAGGCGATGATTGTCGCGCGGAAACTGCCGTGGCTGGGCCGCTCCCGTCGGCTGCTACTGAGCGAATCGCATAGTCTCGACGAGTGCGGTCATGAGACGTGTAAATCAACTTCCCATTCGGGGTCCAAGCCGGGCGCGTAACTGCCCTCATTGGATGTGAGGCGCGTCAGTGTGCCGCGAACCAAGTCGTAGCGCCAAATATCCAATTTGCTGTTTAGGGGCGAACCCTCCTCGATCGACACTGCAACGCGGGCGCCGTCCGGCGAAACGGCCGGCCCTGCATATCGGCGCGGCGGCGCCGGCAACGATTGCTCCGCTCCTTTGCGGTCCACCCAGACCAGCGTATTGTTTGCAGACGCAGGCGCAACATCAGTCACATAAGCCAGCGTGCCCGAATCGGAGAAACCGAATGAAGCAAACGGTCCGGCCCAGTTTTGAACCCCCTCCAACACGGGGACCGGCGAACCCTTCACCTGCAGCCGATTCGCGTCGAAGGGCACGGCCATCAGGGAGCCGGTTGTCGAGTCGTAGTAGACCAGGTGGCCAATGCCCGAAGAGGGATCGGTATTCGCAAATTGAGCAAGTCCATTGCTCTCGAGCACGATCTTTTTCTCCCGGTTTGCGGATTGAGCGCCACCGCCAAGGGACTCTTCTTCCAAACCGTGACAAGGACATTCCGGCCATGGGGCAGCAGTTGCGGCGCCGCATAATAACGCTCGCCCCTCTGGGCGTCCGGCGCCGCCAATACTTGAGGTTGCCCACCGCCGGACGGCACGCGGAGCAGCACGCCCTTGCTGCTGAAAAGGATGTTGCCATCGTCTCCCCAGCTCGTAACCTGAGGGCCAACTCCCACGGGCACCTCGGCCAGCGCCAGAGACGCCCCACCGGCCACGGGAACCTTTCTTAGTTCGCCTTGGCGCGGCCGAGTCAGTAAGCGGAGTCCAGTAAGCGATCCACTGGCCATCCGGCGAAAAAGAAAGGAAAGCCGCGCCCTCCGTGCCCGCAATCAGCCTTGTTTCGAGGTGATCCATCGTACGCACGTAGATCTCCCGTCGAGGTCCTCCCGCAAAAGCGATGCGCGATCCATCGCGGGACACCGCTATTCCGGGTAGTGGACCGGTTCCTTCGGGAAGAGCGGTGGTGAAGTGGGTCACGATGCGAGCGGCAGGCCGTGCCGGCCGCAGCCAGCCCCACAGCGCGATCGCGGCGATTACTGCCAGCACAGCCGCGGCGATCCATCCCGCACTTCCCACTCGGGCCTTTGCAGGAGCGGACTCCGGCGCCTCCTCCAGCAGTTGCCAAACGTCGCCAATATCCCGCAACCGCCGCCTCGGATCTTTCTCCAAACACTTCCGCAGCAGCCGCCGCACCTGCGCCGGAGCCCGCTCCAAACGCGGTTCCTCTTTCACCACCGCTGCCAGCGTCTCCGTCAGATCTTCCCCCTGGAATAGCCGTTCTCCAGTGAGCATCTCGAACAGCACCACCCCGAAAGCCCAGATATCGGCGCGCTTGTCGACGATCTTGCCGCGCGCCTGCTCGGGACTCATGTACGCGGCCGTGCCCAGGATCACGCCGGCTTGCGTGGCGGCCATGCTGACGGTCGGCGAGTTCTCGAGACACGTCGGCGGCTGGCGCGCTCGTCGTTTTCGCCAGCCCGAAATCCAGCACCTTCACCGTGCCGTCCGGCCTGATCTTAATATTTCCCGGCTTCAGATCGCGGTGTACGATCCCCTTCTCGTGCGCCTCTTCCAACGCGTCCGCGATCTGGCGCGCGATGCGCAGCGCCTCTTCCAGCGGCAGTCGGGCCTTTGGGACAATCGCCTTCCACTAATTCCATCACCAGGTAATTGGGGCCAACGTCGTAGACCTGGCAGATGTTGGGGTGGTTCAGCGCCGCCACCGCGCGCACTTCGCGCGAGAAGCGCTCGCTGAAGCGCTCCGCGGCGACTTTGATGGCCACCTCGCGTCCCATGCGCGGATCGCGCGCGCGGTACACCGCTCCCATGCCGCCCGCCGCGAGAAACGACACGATCTGGTAGGGACCGAGAGTTTGGCCGGGTTCGAGCCTGTCCGGCGCGGCGATCAGTTGCGCCGCCGCCGTCGCGGCCCAGGGCTGGGAGTTGCCGCTGTCGCGGTGATTCGCCAGCAGCGATTGCGCCTCGCGGAGCAAATCGTCATCGCCGCCGCAGGCCTGGCGCAGAAAGGCATCGCGCTCCGCCGCGGGGTGATCCAAGGCTTCCTGGAATAGCGATTCAATCTGCTGCCAACGTGCCATGCTCCGCGGCTCCCTCCCCGCCGAGCTCACGGCGGAGCCACGCGCGCGCGAAGTTCCAATCGCGTGTCACTGTATTCGGGGCCACCCCCAAGGCTTCCGCCGTTTCTTCCACGCTCAGTCCGCCGAAGAAACGCATCTCCAATACCTGGCTCTTGCGCTCATCCACCGCCGCCAGGCGCTGTAACGCCAGATCGATGGCCACCACTTCTTCGACCTGCTCCGAAGACAGAACTGCCGCCGCGTCTACGGGAATATGAACGGCCGCTCCGCCGCGCTTGGCGCGGCTCCTTTGACGCGCATGGTCCACCAGCACATGCCGCATCACCTTGGAAGCGATGGCGAAGAAATGCGCCCGATTCTTCCATTCAACCTCGCGATCGGGAAACAGCCGGAGAAACGCCTCTTGCAATAGCGTTGACGCCTGCATGCTGTGGTTCTGGCGTTCGCGTCCCAGGTGACGCCGCGCGATGCAATTCAGCTCCCTCTGAATCAGGGGCAATAACGCCTCCAGGGCAGCGCGGTTTCCCTCACGCCAACTGACCAGGAGTCCGGTGATATCGTCTGCCGGAGCTTGCATGCCGGTTTTCCGCCAGGGTCTTTAACTCTGGGAAGCATAGCAAAAAAACGCCTCGTCAGAATCCGTGGGTCACTGATGCGTTCGAATGGCGTTTGGAAGTTCGGCCGCGCGGCCGGCGACGCCGGATAGCGCGGACTCAGCTTTTTGTGTCCCTAGCCAGTTGGCGTTGGAACCAGCTTGCCCTTCCTGGTAAACGCTACGCGTTAGTGAAGACCGCGAGGCGCTGGTAGCGTAGCGACGGCTATTGTTGAAGGTCTGCCCGAACCTCTCGAATCGCGGACACGACAGCAGCCGGACGTTCATAGGGAATCATGTGGCCGCTATGCGGCACGACGACCTGCTTTCCTCGCGTGGAAAGACGGGCTTCCTCGGCCTGAAGAACGTTGATCCACATGTCGTTTTGCTTATCCGACTCCTCTTTGCTGAGCAGAGGATCGGGGTCGTAAGGGTTGCCGGCCGTCAACACAATCAGCGGCCGGTCACCCAAATCGCCAGCCAAACGAACCTGATCCCAGCTCGTGGAATCAGCTGCGTTTTCTGCCATCCCGGCGTCCTCGGACCGACGATCCAAGTACAGGAGTTCCTCCCTCAGCTCTTTCGGAAGCGACGCGTGTCTGTCCCAACCAGCCTCTGTCTTTAAGCGATTGATTCCGAGGTGTATCCGCAGAGGCGACAAGATTCGATCTAGCAAGGCATCTCTCTGGTCACGCCGATTTTGCCGACTCTTTACCAGCGGCGAGAGCAACTCATTAATGCGTTTTTCCTCGTCGCCATGCTCGGCATCTACGAGCACGACTCCTACCACGTCGTTTGGATACATGCCCGTGAAGACGCGGACGTCGTATCCACCGAACGAGTGTCCAACCATTACGTAGGGTCCCTTTTCACCGGAAGCATCTAAGAGCGCCCGAAGTTCCTTCGCGATCTGCAGGCTGGTTCGGGGCTTCGGCCCGGCTTCGCTCCAACCGTAGCCTGCCCGGTCATACGAACAAACGCGCGCAAATTTCGCAACCTCCGGCTGAACCATCGCCCAGCCAACACCGGGAACACCCATGCCGCTGTCCAAAATCACAGTTGGGCCGCCGTGGCCTGAACAGTCGATGTTCAGCTTCAGCTTCCCTACCTGAACCGGCCTACCGCGCTGAGGGAAACGGTGCGGCTCACGCAAGTTACCAAAAATCTGATAGGCAGATCCAACCAAAGCCAGTGCTACCACCAACGCGACCAGTGCCAGAAGGGATCTCCGGAACCAACGGAACAAGGTTGTGACGAGCGACATCGACCCGATTCTCTTTCCGATCAATCATTCAAAGCGACCAAGCCCAAAAACCAAACTGCTGCGAGATCCAGCATCTCACAAGAAGCATGACTCCGCTAAAGACGAACACTCCAACTCCTGCCGCGTCGAACCGCATTTACCCATCCCGCGGTTCCCGCCGTGGTTCAACGTGTTCCCCTCAGAAATTCCCCATTGAGGTCCTGGACGGTTTCCGGGGTTTTGTTTACCAGCACGCAAAAAAAACAAACCGTGATGGTGGCCCCACAGCCGAAACAGCGCTTCTACCAGTAGCAGGAGGAATCGAGATGCTAAGGAAATGGATGTTCCCGTGTTTCGCCGCACTCGCGTCGCTCGCCGCCGCATCGGCCCCCGGGAGCAGTGAAAAGCTGTATGCCGCCATCCGCGCAGGCGATTTGCAAAGCCTCAAAGCCCTGCTGAACGAGGGAGCCAGTCCCAACGCCCGGGATAGCCGTGAAATCACGCCGTTGATGTACGCCGCCGAAATCGGCTCTGTGGCCGGGATGCGGCTTCTCATCGAACGCGGCGCTGATGTGAACGCGCAGAATGCGTTCGGCGCCACCGCCCTAATGTGGTCGGCCTCGGATATTCAAAAGGCGCGGCTGCTGATCGCGCATGGGGCGGACGTAAACATAGCCGCGAAGAGCGGTAAAACGGCTTTGCTGATCGCGCTTTCACGGCGCTGCCCGGAAGTGGCGCGCCTGCTTCTCGCAAAAGGGGCGGACAGGGCGGCGGTCGACAAGAAGGGAACAACGGCCCTCCTGGCTGCAATCCATGGCAATGACATCGCCGCCATCCGAATACTGGTGGATGCCGGCGCGGACGTCAATAAGGCGGACGGCGCTCAGGCGCTCGAATCGTCTACGCCATTAATGGCTGCGGCCGCGGAAGGGAACCTGGAGGGGGTGAAACTGCTGCTGGCCCATGGCGCCAAGGTGAATGCCGTCTCGCCGCGGCAGACTCTGGAAATCAACCATCGCCCGGCCGTATTCGGAGGATTTACTCCGCTCCTTCTGGCCGCGACCTACGGACCGCCTCAGGTACTTAAGGCGCTGCTGGATGCGGGTGCGGATGTGAACGCCGCCGAGGCGCGCGGCATGACCCCGCTGATGCTGGCGCTCACTACGGATCGCCGCAATCCGGAGACGATAACGATTCTGTTGGAGCATGGCGCCGACGCGCGCATGAAAAGCCTGGAGGGTGAGACGGCGCTGGATTGGGCCCGCAAATACGGCGTCGCGAGCGCCATCGAAGCGCTCGGGGGCAAGCCCATGCCACAGGGGGCAGCGGCGGTTCCGGATCGGGCGGAGGTCCCCGATCCGCGGATCGCCGTGGAGCGCAGCGTCGGCCTGTTGGAAAAGACCAGCGCGGAGTTTTTCGTCCAAGGCGCCTGTTATGCCTGCCACGCGCAATCCGCTGCCGGTTTTGCCGCCGCGGCCGCGCAAGCGAAAGGCATTCGCATCGACGAGCACGCTGCCGGCGAGCGCCAAAAGCAGATGACGTTCCTCTTCGCTTCGGCGGGACCCAGTCTTATGGAGGGGCGGCCCGCGGGCGATACAGTGCTCTATGCCTTGGAGACGCTGGCCCGGACCGGATATTCGCCCGATCGCATGACGGACTATCTGGCGGCGTCGATCGCGGCGGAGCAGCGTGAGGATGGCGGTTGGCATGGGTTTCATGGGATCGCGCGCACGCCGCTGGAAGACGGCGATTTTTCCCGGACGGCGATGGCGATACGCGCCCTGAAGGTTTACGGAACTCCTGCCCGCGCCACCGAGACCAAGGAGCGGCTCGCGCGGGCAAAACAATGGCTCCTCCACGCCGCCCCACAAATCACGGAGGACTGGGACATGCGTCTGACCGGTATTGCGGCAGCCGGCGCCGGCAAGGCTGAGCTCGCGGACGCGGCCAAACCGATTCTCGCGCTCCAAAGACCGGACGGCGGATGGGCGCAACGGCCGGAGCTGCCATCTGACGCCTACGCCACGGGGATGACGCTGTCGGCCCTGGCCGAAACCGGAATTATCCAGCCCGAGACCAATAACAAGAAAACTCGTTATCAAGAATTTTTGCTCGCGACCCAGGCTGCCGACGGGTCGTGGCACGTGTTCAGCCGCGCGGCGAAGTTGCAGCCGTACTTTGATAGCGGCTTCCCCTATGTTCATGACCAATGGATCTCTGCCATGGGGACCGGCTGGGCCGCGAATGCTCTGGCCCTGGCTTTGAAAGCGCCTGGAGGGGCCAAGTAGGCGCCGCCTAGATGGGGTTGTTGCCGCTCTGGCGCGTTGCGATGTCCACCGAGGAGGCCATTCGCGAGCCATCGCCGAAATGTCCACGCACGATTATCTGGTCGATACTCCGCTGGCGCTCCCATGCAGAAACCGCTATGAAACGAGCCACGGGCCTCAACGCTCGGACGAAAGGCGCCGACGTTGGAACCGGAGTTGCTTATATGCTGCCGTATCTGAGCCACGCCGTGGGACCGGCCGGAGGATTCTACGCCGAAGATATCGCCTTGGACTTCCTCGACAAGCCAAGAGGCGCGCCTCCGCCACAGGTCTGACCAACGTGAAATTCATTCTCGGCACGGAGCGCGACCCGAATCTACCAGCTGCATCCTGGACGCCGTGCTGGTGCTCGACGCCTATAATCATTTCAATCACCCGGAAGCCATGCTGCGCGAAATTCGGGACAGCCTCGTCTCCGAAGGCCGCCTCTATATCGTCGACGATTACAAGCGGGAGAACGCCATAGGTCCGGGCAGTGGCGACCGCGCCCTGCAGCATATCCGCCTGGATAAAGACGATGCGATCAAGGAGGTGACCGAGAACGGCTTCCGCTACATTTCCGCGCACGATCACATCCCCGCAAGCCAATACATGGCCATCTTCGAAAAGCAGCGCGACCCCTGATAATAAGACGTTGCTGCCCGAAAAACCCGAATTGCCGCATCGTCCACGGCCCCTTTACGCACCAGTAGGACCGGTTGCCCCGCAGCGGGACTAATCCCCCCGGCAACTATCGCTTGATAGAGCAACATCCTTTCTGTAAATTCGGTTAGTCTTGCTCTGGCGAGATCAAGTCATCCATCCTTAAGTAAATTTTCTCGGTTTCCCATTCCTCACTGATTTCCATCAACACGGCGCTGACCAGGCGAAGCAGCGAGGCCTCGTTTGGAAACAAGGTCGCCACGCGCGTTCGCCGCTTCAACTCTTTGCTGATTCTCTCCATAAGATTCGAGGTGCGCAAGCGGCGGCGATGAGCCTGCGGGAAAGCGAACACGGTGAAGCTTTCGGCCACGTTGCTTTCCATCCAGGCGCTCAGTTTAGGGGCCCGCTGGCGGTATTTGTCGGCGGCCTGGCGCAAGCGGCGATCGGCCTCCAGCCGCTCGGTGGATTCGAAGATGGCGCGCAGATCGGCCGCGACCTCGCGGCGCATTTCGATGCGCGGCACGTAATGACCGGCATTCTGCTGCAGATGGAATTGGCAGCGCTGCCAGGGCACGCCGGGAAAACGCGCTTCCCGCGCCGCCCTCATGCCGGCATGGTCGTCGCTAATCAGCAGCCGCACTCCGCTTAATCCGCGGCCCTGTAAAGACGCGAAAAAGTCTCGCCAGTGGACTTCCGCTTCGCTGAGGGAGACGCTGACTCCGAGCACCGTGCGATGGCCGCTCTCATCCACCCCGAAGGCCATCAGCACGGCGCAAGACACCACCGCGCCGCCATGCCGGATCTTTTCGTAACGAGCGTCCAGGAACACGTAGGGCACTTCGCCGAGCGGGCGGTTGCGCCAGCGGCTCAGTTCCTCGTCCAGCAGCTTGGTGGCCCGGCTCACTTGCGTGCTGGAGACGTCCAGGCCGCACAGCTCGCGCATGACCTCCGTCACCTTGCGCGTAGAAACGCCCTGCACATACATTTCGGCAATGGCGCACTTGCCCACGAGCGAAGGACTAAAGGCGGCTTATCCAGTGGATAAGAGACCCATGCCGCTGCGTTCGGGGGCAGCGCTCGTTCGCTGCGCACGCCGCGCTCCAGGGCGGAGGGATAGAACTCCACGCCCCCTCGCACCTGCGGCACTTGCAAGCTCAGCTCGCCCAAGCGCGTGCTGACCGTTTTGGGTTTGAAGCCATTGGCGTATCCGCGCCGTTTTTGGGTGCGCTGATAGGGTTCGGCATCGAGCGCCTGGGAGCGCTCGATGCGCATGGCCTCGTTGAGGATCAGGCGCATGGCGTCGGCCATGTGCGAGAGCCCGTTTTCAGAAAGCAGTTGAACCACAGTCTCAATTACGTTAGAGTCGGCCTGGTGGGCCATCGTTTGCTCCTCCATGAATTTGGTAGTTCATACCAGGAGATCAAACTTGGCCCGCCAAAACAAGAGGGCCATGTTTTGTTCTGGCCCTCCGCTTCGGCTCGCTACGCTCGCCTGCGCTACGGCCCAGAACAAAACATGCCCGGATTGCAATCGGCGTCAATTTACAGAAAGAAGTTTACACGAACCAACCAAAAGAGATTGCCGAGCCACTTCGTTGATGTTTTACAAACGGTAAGTTTTGAGATGACAGGAGTCCACCGGACACAGGAGGGGCCGGGTCAAGTTCAGGTTTTCGCATCTCAGCGGTAAGCTTCCTTGCGATCCAGCACGCGGGAGATCTCCAGGTAGCCGCCCTTGTCCCGGAAGAAAATTCGGTGATTCTGAGCGCGGAGCCGGATCAGCGGCGGCTCGATGCCCCGAAGCTGCTTGGTGTTGCCCTCGCCGGCATGGGCGTAGCGAGCCAGAGTCCTTAGGATCCGTAACGCGATGGGTTGCTCAATGCCACGGATATCGGCCCTGGCCTGCTCGGTCCAGACGATGCCCTTAGCCATTCCGCCGGGGCGGCTCTTCCGGCACAGGCTCCTGGCTCATCTTTTCCCAATCGGCCATGGTCAAGCCAAACAACTCGAGCACTTCCTCATGCGGGATCGACTGGTTGTGCCTAAGCCATTCATCGGCCTCGGCGACGGCCTTGCGCTCCGCATTGCTCAGAGTGTCTCCATCCTCAACGGGCGCAAGCATGGTTTCGAGCAGATGAACCACCGCCGCGAGTTGGCCGGGCCCGAGCTCATCCAGCAAACGATGCGCGTGTTGACGGTCACTGGCCATCGCGTTCCTCCACGGAGCCGTTGACTTGCTTCACAACGGACCATACCCATAGTGTATCCAGACCGCCCCAAACCCAAATAACGGCTTTTTCGAGAAATTCACAACCGCTATCCACTTGCGCCTCAACACGAAGAATATCCCGCCCGTTTCGCCCCCCGCGCCCCTCCAATATCATGCGCCATACTGAACGCGAACCCATGCCGCACATCAAAGCCTCGTCAAACGCTGGCGCAAACGCCTCAAGACGGCGTCTGCACCGCCTCCACAAATCGTATACCTGCTATTCCATCGATAAGCTTCGCTATATCTATCGAAGCCAGCCAACCCCCGCCGCGGGCCGCTTTCTGCCGCCCCGAAATCCTAAACGCACGTCTCAACTCTGTTCCATCACATCACCCTGCGCCGCAGTCGGCGCGCCCGAGCCCATCACGCCTCACCAGCACCGTTTCAACTGCACAGGCCGGGCTTTCGTCCGCCTCCCGCGCGCTCCTCGCACCGGCGCGCGGCATGACCCCGCTGATGCTGGCGCTCACTACGGATCGCCGCAATCCGGAGACGATAACGATTCTGTTGGAGCATGGCGCCGACGCGCGCATGAAAAGCCTGGAGGGTGAGACGGCGCTGGATTGGGCCCGCAAATACGGCGTCGCGAGCGCCATCGAAGCGCTCGGGGGCAAGCCCATGCCACAGGGGGCAGCGGCGGTTCCGGATCGGGCGGAGGTCCCCGATCCGCGGATCGCCGTGGAGCGCAGCGTCGGCCTGTTGGAAAAGACCAGCGCGGAGTTTTTCGTCCAAGGCGCCTGTTATGCCTGCCACGCGCAATCCGCTGCCGGTTTTGCCGCCGCGGCCGCGCAAGCGAAAGGCATTCGCATCGACGAGCACGCTGCCGGCGAGCGCCAAAAGCAGATGACGTTCCTCTTCGCTTCGGCGGGACCCAGTCTTATGGAGGGGCGGCCCGCGGGCGATACAGTGCTCTACGCCTTGGAGACGCTGGCCCGGACCGGATATTCGCCCGATCGCATGACGGACTATCTGGCGGCGTCGATCGCGGCGGAGCAGCGTGAGGATGGCGGTTGGCATGGGTTTCACGGGATCGCGCGCACGCCGCTGGAAGACGGCGATTTTTCCCGGACGGCGATGGCGATACGCGCCCTGAAGGTTTACGGAACTCCTGCCCGCGCCACCGAGACCAAGGAGCGGCTCGCGCGGGCAAAACAATGGCTCCTCCACGCCGCCCCACAAATCACGGAGGACTGGGACATGCGTCTGACCGGTATTGCGGCAGCCGGCGCCGGCAAGGCTGAGCTCGCGGACGCGGCCAAACCGATTCTCGCGCTCCAAAGACCGGACGGCGGATGGGCGCAACGGCCGGAGCTGCCATCTGACGCCTACGCCACGGGGATGACGCTGTCGGCCCTGGCCGAAACCGGAATTATCCAGCCCGAGACCAATAACAAGAACAACTCGGTGTATCCAAAGGGCGTGAAATTTTTGCTCGCGACGCAGGCTGCCGACGGGTCCTGGCACGTGTTCAGCCGCGCGGCGAAGTTGCAGCCGTACTTTGATAGCGGCTTCCCTTATGGTCATGACCAATGGATCTCTGCCATGGGGACCGGCTGGGCCGCGAATGCTCTGGCCCTGGCTTTGAAAGCGCCTGGAGGGGCAAAGTAGGCGCCGTCGAGCAGCCCGTGTCGGAAGTCGGTATCGACCGCGGCGGATTCAGCAGGTTACCGAGCCGCGGTCCTGAGCGAGTGCCCATGGGCCTGCGCCCACCCATGATGATGAAAATCCCGTTACGAACGATTGCTCCACACCGAGCGCGACCGTGAGCGAGTGCCTATGGGCCGGCAGCCCACCCATGAGGATGAAACCCGTTACGAACGACTGCTCTACACCGAGCCGCGACCGTAAGGGAGCGGATTCCCGTCGCCGCGCCGCCGCCTGCGTCCGCCGCCTGCGCCCGCCGCGCGCTCAACTTCCCAGGTCACGTTAGAATCGTGAATCCGATGAAGCTGGCGATCCTGTTGCTCTTATGCCTGCCCGCCCTCGCCGCCGACTTCTTTCCGGTCGCGGTCTGGTACGGCGCCGGCAAAGCGCGCGCGCCCATGCTCGAACCGAACGCGCGCGCAAAAAAAGAGCTGTGGCGAAAAGACATCAGCCAGATCAAAGCCTATGCCGGAGAATTGCAAGCGGGCTTCGGAACGGTTGCTCTGAACGTGGTCCCAACAGTGACTCCCGAAGATATACGCATGTGGGCCTGGACGGCGCTCTCGCGCGGCGCCAAAGGCGTCAACTTCTATGCCCGGTATCCCATGAGCTCGGGATACGAGAGCGGATTCGGCATGATTCAGCTCGATGCAACCATCACGGAACGGGCTCGCGCCGCCGGTGCCATCGCGCGCCTGGTCGATCGCAATCAAAGCCTGTTTCTCGAAGCCCGGCCGCCCCGGGCCGGGGTGGCGATCGTTTATAATCCCCTGTCGTATTTCATAGGCGGACGCCAGCGCGCCGCCGTAGCGAGCGGCTCGCAAGGCGAGGTCGCCGGCATCGAACGCGATTCCCTACTCGGCATCTATCGCGCCGTGTTCCCGCGCAACGTTCCCCTCGACTACATCCACGTCGACGAATTGTCCGAAGCCGTCCTGAAACCTTATAAGCTCGGCATTCTTCCCTATGCGCTCATGCTGCCTGAGGCCTCCGCGCCGTGGTTGAAGACTTGCTTAGAGAACGGCGGCGCCCTGGTCGCGGAAGCGCGCCTGGGTTGGAGCAACGAGCGCGGCAATGCCTCGGATCGCATTCCCGGCATGGGGCTGTGGGAAGTTATGGGATGCCGCGAAACCGCGGTCCAGACCGCCGCCCGGGGACGCACGAGTTTGCGCTGGACCGGTACTGAAATTCCAGGCTTAAGGCAGGACGATATTTTACCGGGACGTTGGTACGAAGAGACGCTGCAGCCGCTCGCCACGGATGCCCATGTCGTGGCGCAGTTTCCAAGCGGCGCCCCGGCCGCCATCGTTTCCCGCTATGCAAGGGTAAGACGCTAATGCTTGGGTCGTATCTCAGCGCGGCATACGAGACCACGCCCATGCCCGCCGAGGCGCGCACGCTGGACTCCGGTCGTGACACCCTGGTCTTTGTGTTCAATCACAACAAACAGGCGGCCGATGCAAACGTCAGGCTCAGGATTGCTCCCGGAGCGTTTCAGGCATCCGGCCTGATCGCGGGCCAGCCGCTCGAGTTGACTCGCCATGGCGGTCTCCTCCTACTCAACAAGAGACTGGACGCCGGCGTGTGGGTCGTGAGAATCGTGCGGCCGTGAGCAACGTCTTCGCCGTCGATCTCGGAGCGACGAAAACAGCCCTCGCTTTGGTCGACGCGAACGGCGCGATAGCGGAGAAGCACAAGCTCCCCTCCGCGCACACGTTCGAGGAAACGGTCGCGCAAATCGTAAATCGTTTTCCTCATGGCGCGGCGGCGGCCGGCCTCGTTGTCCCCGGTATCTACGATCCGCACACCGGCCGTGTTTGGGCCCCGAATTTGTGGGGCCCGGAAACGTTTCCTTTGCGCGACGCTCTCGAACAGCGCTTGGGATCGTCCGTCACGATCGGCAGCGATCGCGCGGGATACGTGCTCGGGGAGCACTGGCTGGGCGCGGCGCGAGGGTTGAACGACGTGGTGTTCGTGGCGGTAGGGACCGGCATCGGCGTGGGCATCGTTTCAAACGGCCGCCCCATCGAGGGCGCGCACGGTACTGCGGGCGCGGCGGGGTGGATGGTGGTCGGCGGCCCTTGGAAAAGCGAATATGAAAAGGCTGGCGGATGGGAAACCGAAGCGGCGGGTCCCGCGTTGGCCCGGCGCGCTGGAATGGAAACTGCCGAAGCGGTCGTGGCCGACGCCCGCGCCGGGAACCCGAAGGCGCTGGACGCCGTGCGTCAAACAGCGGATATTCTGGCATTGGGCATCGCCAATTTGATTGCCGTTCTTAACCCGGAAATGGTCGTCCTGGGCGGCGGCTTGATGCACGCCGCCGATCTGATGCTGCAACGGATTCGGTCGCAGGCCCTGCGCTGGACGCAGCCGATCGCCGCGAAGGCGACCAGGATCGAGAAGACTGCGCTGGGCGAGGATGCCGGATTGCTGGGAGCGGCGCGCCTTGCCTGGCTGCGAAGGGAAAAGGAGTGAATCTATGTCGGCGCAAAAGTATTACGAACAAATCAGCGACGTACTGAAAACGATCCACGATCGCGAAGCGGCCAAGCTGGAACAAGCCGGGGAGTTGCTGGCGGCGGCCATCGCCTCGGGCAAGCGAGTGTACCTGTTCGGAAGCGGCCATTCGGTGATCCCGGTCATGGATGTGTTTCCCCGCTACGGCAGCTTTATCGGCTTCTTCCCGCTCTACGATCCGCGTCTGATGTGGCACAACGTGGTCGGCCCGGGAGGTGCGCGCGAGTTGCTATGGCTGGAGCGCCGCGAAGGCTACGTCCGCAATTTCCTGCAGAGCTTTGCATTCGAGCCGGGCGACTGCATGATCGTGTTTTCCCACGGCGGCATGAATGCCGCGCCCATCGAAGCGGCTCTCTATGCCAAGGAGAACGGGCTGAAGGTGATCACGGTTTCCTCCCTCGCCAACGCTGCCGTTATGCCCGCCACTCATTCGACGGGCAAGAAGCTGCCCGACATCGCCGATATCGCGCTCGACAACTGCGTTGCGCCGGAAGATGCGCAGGTCGATATCGGCCGCCCCGAAAAGATAGCCGCCGGTTCCACCATGGCCGCGGTCTTTATCGCCATGGCGCTGGTGGCCGAGACCGGCTCGCGGCTGGCGGCCAAAGGGTTTGAGCCTACGACATTTGTCTCCCCCAATGTTCCGGGCGTGCGCAAGGATCACAACCTGCGGGTCTTCGATAGATACACGGAAAAGCTGTTCGAGCGGCCGCCCGTTTCCCATGTCACGGGCTGAAACCAGCCGCGTCGTAAGGCTGAGCTGGGCGGCGTATGCCGGCATGTTTGTGTTCGGCATCGTCATGGCGCTGCTCGGCGCGATTCTGCCGGCGCTTGCCGACCGGCTGCGATTCGAGGCGGCCCGCGTTGGAACGCTCTTCCTATGGATGAACTTCGCCATGTTGTTATGCAGCCTGGCGCTGGGCCCTGCGATGGATCGCTTTGGAATGAAGCCGCCGTTGACGCTCGGACCCTTGCTGGTTGCGGCCGCGCTCATCCTCATCGTCCGCGCCCACTCGTTTCAAGAATTGCTGCCCGCCGTGGCGCTGCTTGGCATCGGCGGCGGCGCCTTGAACGGAGCCACCAACACGCTGGTTGCCGATCTGCACGACGATCCCAAGCGCAAGAGCGCGGCCTTGAATCTGCTGGGAGTGTTTTTCGGTTTTGGAGCGCTGTTCCTTCCGTTTGCCATTGGAGCGCTGCTGGTCAGATTCGCGATCGCGCCGCTGCTTCTCATTGCCGCGGCGCTGTGCCTCGCGGCCGCCGTGTATGCCATGGCTCTACGCTTCCCCCCGCCCAAGCAGGCCCATGCTCTGCCCGTTGCGGAAATCCCCCGATTCCTGCGCTCTCCATTGGTTGTGGTGCTCGCCTGTCTTCTGTTTTTCGAGTCCGGCGTGGAATTCACCATGGGCGGATTTGTTTCGATCTACCTGATGCGCGATATCGCCGTGTCGTCGCTCGCCATTGCGTCCTGGATTCTGGCGGCATACTGGGCCTCGTTGATGATTGCGCGCGTTGTCCTGAGCCGCGCGGCGCTGGGGGCAAATCCCAATCGCGTGCTGACGGGGTGCGCCGCCGGCGCCTGCTGCGGAGCAGTGCTGACCGCCCTTGCTCCAACGCCCGCCGTCGCGGCGTTCGCGATCGTCTTGACCGGCGCCTCGCTCGCCGGAATTTTTCCCACGGCCTTGGGAATTGCCGGCTCCCGCTTCCAGTCCCATTCGGGAACCGTGTTCGGCATCCTGTTTACCGTGGCCTTGATGGGCGGGATGTTTCTGCCCTGGCTCGCGGGTCAAGTCGCCGGCGCCGCCGGTCTGCGCTGGGTCTTCGGCCTGGTCGCCGCCGCCTTCGCCGCGATTCTGGCGCTAAGCCGCGCGCTCGCGCAGCCTCGCGTCGGGAAACCCGCAGTATAATGTAGTGACCGCCGGAGAGGTGGCTGAGTGGTCGAAAGCAGCGGTTTGCTAAACCGTCGTAGGGTCAAAAACTCTACCGGGGGTTCGAATCCCCCCCTCTCCGCCACATTTCAGCGGCTTGCAAAAGGGAAATCCTCTTGTGATCGGTCTAAAGAGTCCCCGTGCCGTCTGTCCCG
The DNA here is from genome assembly GCA_963795935.1 of Bryobacterales bacterium. Taxonomy (GTDB): domain Bacteria; phylum Acidobacteriota; class Terriglobia; order Bryobacterales; family Bryobacteraceae; genus JAICMB01. The sequence goes on from CAWCJO010000004.1 coordinate 951,824, forward strand.
TTCCGATGCTGAACCCCGATCACTACTTTTTCCTGGGTCCGACGGGCCGCTTCCATGCTCGCGTATCCTTCATCAAGGGTGATGTGTCTACCGGTTATGATCTTGCTCAGGGCAGCGACCAGACTGATAACGCGCTCTCAAAAAGCAGCCTCTCGTAGATCCCATTTCTCCACCGCCATGTATGCCAGCTCCGGCGGCTCGAACGTGAAGCTGATCGGTTGGCCGTACTTGTCGAGAACCTTTTTCCCGTGGGCAATCAGGTTTCCGAAGATCAGATACATGTTCGCCGCCACGTCAGCGACCTTGTAAACCGGCTTGCGGCCTGCCCAGTCTTCTGGAAATATCGAGCGTATCGGCGACCAAGCAATCGCTTCAGCCTCGCGGCGAAGAGACGCTGTTTCTCCGCGGCAAGAGCACGTCCAGGCCCATCATCCATAAGAGGGCTCCGGCGCGCGTGTGATAAAGGCCGTCTGGAGCCCGATTTCAAAAAATGGTGAACGATTCACAAGCCGGAACCGAGCCCGATTCAAATGCTGCCAGAGTGCCTTCTATCGAGCGGCGCAAGCTCGCCGGCGTCGAACTGTTGGATATCGAGCATCTTGCCCCATTGCGACATAGGATATGGCTCGGCGATGCTGACACCCTCGAAGTCATTCGCTGTCGGCGCGCTTTCCATGCAGGATTCCCAGGCCGTCCCACCCCTTTGGCCCCCAAAGCTGGGAATCCCGAGCATCGCATTGCGCAACTTTGCCGCATTCCGATCCAAGGCCTCGCTTTGCTCGTGCCATTCACAATCCGACTCGATACAGAGCCAACGGCTGCGTTTAGGACCTCATCCTCATCAGTCGGCCGCAGACTGCAGGAGAGCCAGTTCGCATTCCTAAAAACGGGCTTTTGAACGATCTGGACGTTGCCACGACTTTGCCGGCAGGGATGCGGCCACTCGACAGTAGCGGAGTGAGCGCGGCAACACGAATCAACACGGTTCTCGTCCTCCCTCATGTCCCGGCAGCCTTTACCGCTAGCGGCGACCGTGCGGGGCTGGAGCGTGTCCGCCCGCGGCGTGCGGCGCTCCACCGCCGGCGTGCGGCGCTGCGTGCGCGCCTCCACCCATTGGTGAGCCGCCTGCATGCGGCGCGCCGCCGCCGGCATGTGCCGCTTGGCCAAACTGATGTCCACTGGGCGAAGCGGCATGACCCGCTTGTCCGAACTGCCGTCCACCGGGCGAAGCGGCGGCATGGCCAGCCGCGCCGCCTGCATGCGCGCCGTTGAAGGTTCCGGGTCTCGATGCATATTGTCCCGGACGGCCCATGGGCGCACGCGCGGCCCCGCCGGGAGCGCCCGCGTGATAACCGCTGGCGCCGCGGTATGCGCTCGGCGCGCCTGCATGGCCCACCGCTCCTCCGTGCGCGTATGCGGCGTGGAAATTCCCCGGAACGCCGCGGCCGCCGTGCTCATACACGCCGCGGTTGTACCCGCCGAAGTGGCCATGATTGTAGACGCTGGTGCTGTGCGAGAAGTAGTTGGCGTGATTGTACACGACCACCCCGCCGCGCCAGTTCGGCGCCCAGGCGTGGTATCCCCAGCCGTAGTGCGAATAAAGTCCGAGCGAGATGCCGGCGGCGAACCCGATGCCCATGCCGAGCACGATCCCGCGCGGCGCCGGGCCCATTACCCAACCGCTGTACATCGGAATGGGGGCGCCATAAACGGCCCAAGGGTTGTAATACGGGACATATACGAAGGCCGGATTCACCGGCTGGATCGCGATGAGTCCGCCGTTATCGTAAACGCGCTGTTGCGGCGTCGACCGCAGCGTGCCCGCTTCCTGCGCCTGCATCCGCATGGCCTGCACGGCGTTCATCACATCGCCGGGCTGGTTATAGTATGCATTGCCGAGTTGCGCCGTCCAGCTATAATTTCGCGCCACGTTGTCGAGCACGGAGGGAAACTCCGTGAGCGCCTTGACGCTGGGGTCCCACGGCATGGAATTGACCGCCGCGGCGCGCTGATCGGGCGGCATTCCCCCGTTTTGCTGCATCCAATTTTCGGCTTCGGCAACCTGTTGGGGATACGTCGACGCCGTCAGAATCTGCGCCACGAGCGAATCCGGATAGAGCGCTATGGGAGCGACGAGTTGATTCAGTTGGGGGGCGTCCAGGGGCGCGTAGCCTCCGGGCGGCTGGGCGTACATGTCCATCTGGAAGAACGGAACCAGCAGAACCGCAAGCAGCGTTGCGATGAACTGGCGCAAGATCGTTTTCGTCATTCTAAGTCCTTTCGTACAGATCGGCCGACCGGCAGCTTCTCTTCAATAATAAGGAAGGCGCGCGAACGGGGTGGGGTTTCGCAGCGGGAAATTATAATCCCGTAACGCAGGGCGCGCCGACCGCTTGCTGGACAACCCCCGCCGGCCTGTCTTAACGTAAATGTTGGATAATCTTATGCTTCGGATACTCGCCGGCATCGCGCTGTGCGCCGCGACGGCTTCCGCACAAACCACTGTCATACGGCTCGGAACACTGGTTCCCAAAGACTCGGCCTGGTACCAAATTCTGCTCAAGATGGGCGAGGATTGGAAACGCGTCTCGAACGGCAAGATCGAGCTGCACATTTATCCCGGGGGCGAGCAGGGCGATGAGCCCGAGATGGTCGAGAAGGTACGCATCAAGAAGCTGCAGGCGGTGGCGCTTTCGGGAGCGGGACTGAGCGGTATCGACGCCGATGTTTCGGCGCTGCAAATTCCGCTGATGCTGGATTCTTACGAGGAACTGGATTACGTCCGCGACCACATTTCGGAGCGCCTTCAGAAAGGGCTTGAAAAGCGCGGCTACATCGTTTTGAATTGGGGCGACGCCGGATGGGTCCATTTTTTCACCAAGACGCCGGCTTCGCGTCCCGATCAGATCCGCGCCATGAGGCTGTGCGTGCTGCAGGGCGATACGGGCAGCTTCGCGATTTACCAGGCCAACGGTTTTCATCCCGTGGCGCTGGCGGCGACGGATATTTTCACGGGCTTGCAAACCGGCCTCGTGGATGCCATTCAAGGTCCGCCGCTGTTCGCATTGGCGAACCAGTGGTACGTGGGGGCGCGCAACATGCTCGACATCAAGTTTGCGCAGCTTGTCGGCGCCACGCTGATCGCCAAGGACGTGTGGGACAAGATTCCGCCGCAGACGCAGAAGGGCATGATGGCGGCGGCGCAAACGGCGGGCGTGGCGCTGCGCGAGGAGATCCGCAAAGCGGAAGCGAACGCGATTCCGTTGATGCAGCAGTTCGGCTTGAACGTGGTCCATGCGGACCCGGCGGCCGTGGAGCAGTGGCGCAAGCTGGCCGAGAGCATTTATCCCAAGATCAAAGGGACCATGGTGCCGCCCGATCTGTTCGATGAAGTGGTGCGGCTGCGGGACGAATACCGCAAGAGCCATGCGGGGCGCGCTCCGGCGGCGAAACGGTGAGCGCGCCGCTCGCCCCTTTAGCCGACGAAACGCCAGCGCCCCGGCGCTCCAATCCTTTCCATCTTTTCGAAGACACGCTGTCGATGATGGCGTTCTCGCTGATGACGCTGCTGCCCGTCTTCGCGATGACGACGCGCCTGCTGCGTCTGCCGGATTTTCCCGGCAACGCCGTCATCGTGCAGCAGCTCACGCTGTGGATCGGAATGTTGGGAGGCGCTCTGGCGGCGCGCTCCGACCGGCTGCTCGGGATTTCGTCCATGGAACTGCTGCCGGCGAATTGGCGCCCGCCGGTGAAGACCTTCACGGGCATGATTCTGGCGGCGGTCTGCGTCTCGCTGACATGGGCGAGCTGGGTATTTCTCGCAATCGGAGCGCGATGCGCATAGCTATCTGTTTCCCGGCGTGCCGAAGTGGACGGTGCTGGCGATCATGCCGGCGGGATTCGCCGCGATCGCGTTGCGCGCCGTGTGGCATGCCGGACGCGGGATGGATCCCAAAAGCCATTGCCGCGGTGGGCCTCGTATTTCCCTATTTGCTGGGGTTCCAGATACAGCCCGGCACGCCCGGCGTACTGACGACGGCGCTCAGCGTCACGCTGGCCGCAACGGTGCTCGGCCTGCCGATTTTCGCGGTTTTCGGCGGGCTCGCGCTGCTCCTGTTCTGGAACGCCGCGACGCCGGCCGCATCGGTGCCGGTGGAAATGTACCGCCTGGTCGCGTCGCCGCTGCTGCCCTCGATTCCGCTGTTCACCCTCGCCGGCTATTTCATGGTGCAGGGCGGGGCGACCAGACGGCTGCTGCGCGTCTTCACGGCGCTGTTCAGTTGGATACCCGGCGGTCTCGCCATCGCGACCGTGGCGATCTGCACGGTGTTCACGTTCGCCGGGTCCGGCCTTACCATTTTGTCGCTGGGCGGCCTGCTGGTGCCGATGCTGATCAAGACCCGCTATCCCGAAAAGTTCTCGATCGGATTGCTGACCGCCTCGGGCTCGCTGGGATTGCTGTTTCCCACCAGCGTGCCCGCTATCCTGTATTGCGTTTACTCGCAAACGCCCATCAACCATCTCTTCATCGGCGCCATTTTGCCGGAGTTGGTGATGGTGGGGGCGGTGGCGGCGCTCGGCATTTACAAGGGCCTTGCGAACGACGCCGTGCGGGAACCGTTCCTGCCGCGTGAAGCGGCCGCGGCAATCTGGTACGCGAAATGGGAACTGCTGCTGCCCGCCATCATGATCACGGGCATATTCGGCGGATTCGGCACGCTCACCGAAGCGGCCGCGCTGACCGCCTTCGCGGCTTTCATCGTGGAGGCGTTCATCTACCGCGATCTCACGCTCGGCCGCGACTTCCGCACCGTTTTCGTGGAGTGCGCCACGATCGTGGGCGGCATCCTTTTGATCCTCGGCGTGGCGCTGGGATTCACGAATTATCTGATCGACGCCGAGGTCCCGTCGCGGATGATCGATTGGGTGCGTGCGCACGTCGAATCGAAATATCTGTTTCTGCTTTTGCTGAATGGCGCCCTGCTCGTCGTGGGAGCGCTGATGGATATTTTCGCGGCGATTCTCGTCGTGGTTCCGCTCCTGAAGCCTTTGGCCACCGCCTATGGAATCGACCCGGTGCAGATGGGCGTTATCTTCATCGCCAATCTGGAATTGGGATATCTGCACCCGCCGGTCGGAATCAATCTTTTCCTGTCCGCCTATCGCTTTCAAGAAACCGATGGGGACGATCATTTGGGCGACGCTGCCGTTTCTGCTTATCCTGATGGCTACGGTGCTGCTTATCACCTATGTGCCATGGATGACCACGGCGCCTCTGCGGTGGTTCGGAGTATAAATTGGTTCGGCGTATGAGCGGTTACGGCGCGGGAAGAATCACTGTCTTGAGCCAGAAACTCTCGATCGATTGCACGACATTGATAAACTCTTCGAACTGGATCGGCTTGGCGATATAGCAATTCGCGTTCAGGCTGTACATCTTCTCCACGTCGCCGGGTTCGGAGGACGTCGTCATCACCACGACGGGGATGCGCTTTAGATCCGGGTCGCTTTTTATTCTCGACAGCACCTCGGAACCGCTCATCTTCGGCAAATTGAGGTCCAGAAGAATCAAATCCGGCCGGGGAGCGCCTTTGTATTTTCCCTGTTTTCTTAGGAACTCAAGCGCCTCCACCCCGTCCTCGGCAATGCTGAGGTTGACCGCGATGGGCGCTTCGCGGAGCGCTTCGCGCGTCAGGCGGACGTCACCGGGGTTGTCTTCTATCAGCAACAGATCCATACGTTTATGGGTGCCGTCCATCGTATCGTTCCCCTCGCAAATTAAAAAAGAGCAATCCGCTGGCCACCGGATTGAGTACTATTACGAACGACATACGTGAGGCACGTTACAAAGTGCGGAAAACTTTACCGCAGAGCGCGGTAGGCGCGCTGGAAATAAACCAAGGGGTCTCCGCCGCGAACGTCGGCGCGGAGAACTTCGCCGAACAGGACCATGTGATCGCCGGCTTCGGCAAGGCGCTCGCGGCGGCACTCGATCACGGCCAACGCTCCCTCGAGAAGCGGCGCGCCGCCCAGCCCCGGAGCGTAGGGGACGCCTTCGAAGCGGCCTTCCGGTTTGGCGGCGAAGGCGACGGAGAGATCGCGCTGCCGCTCGGTGAGGATGTTGACGGCGAAATAGGGCGAAGAGCGGAAACGATCGGCGCAAGTGCATTGATAGTCGATGCAAACGAGGATCAAAGGCGGCGCGACCGAGACCGGCGTGAAGGAACTGACGGTGAGTCCGTGGGGAGTGCCGTCCTCGGCGCGGACGGTTGCGACGGCAACGCCGCTGGCGAACTGGGAACAGGCCTGCCGGAATGTAAACGCGTCGACGCCGGTGGAGCACGAGGGGGTGGACATCACGCGCGCCCGGTCATCGCCCCGAAAACGTTACGAAAATATCCTGGACACAAAGTCAGTTTCTAAATTAACATCGCTCCGAGGGAGGGTTTATGTACTATCGAACGCCGCTGATTTTAGCTGCCCTGGTTTTGCTTGTAAACGCCATCGGCGCCTGCCGGGGTGAATCCATTCAACTCAATTCGACCATGTTTGGGCACTTGGACCAGGCCCTGGTTACGTCCTGCACCTCCGATACGGGCATTAACAACTCGTGCGGCGCCACGTCGGTGGTGAACTCGTTCACGTACCTTGAGAACGCCTATCCTCAGATCTACGGAAACCATTTGATCCCGCTCATTCCGGGGAATTCGCTGATTGAAGACGAGGTGGCGGTGGCGGACAACCTTGCCTGTATGCAGACCTGCAGCGGCGAACGGTGGCGGGACGACGATAAGTAAGTTCATTGCGGGCACGCGGGATTATTTGACGGCGTATGCGCCTGGGACGAGCAATGTCGAGTTCCAGGCCGTGCCGACATATCAGAACCTGTACCATTATCTCGCGGCCGGCCAGGATGTGGAGATACTCGTAGGCATTTACAAAAGCGTCTCAACTCCCACCGGATCGCAATTTCAGCGCGTCTCAGGCCATTACCTGACGGTGACGGGAGAACAATTCGGGATTCCATTCGCCCCCGGAAACGGGCAAATCGAGGTTGTCGATCCAGCTGGAGGAATCGACAAGACCGTGGGCCTGTTACCTTTTGGTCCGGTGCTGGCCTCGGTCGACTATGACGCCGGGATTGTTCACCTTCGTTGAAGCCGCGGTCGCCGAGAGCCCGGTTCCCGAGCCGGGCATGGCGCTTCTCATCTTATGTTCGCTGAGCGCTCTCGCCGTGGCGCGCAGGAACGCCCGCTGAGCGCCGCGCAGTTGTGCCGCGGTTCGCGAGGGCGGCTTGACAAGTGGTTAACCCTAATCCTATCATGAGGTTTGCTCATATCAAACGCTCGCCGGAGCGATTTCGCCGCGCGTCAGTCTGCTCGTTCGAGGGAGGATTCGTTTTGATTAAGCTCGATATCATCAATGAAGTTGTCAACAGAACAGGCATAACGAAAACCAAGGCCGAGATGGCGGTGGAGACCGTCTTCGAGAGCATGAAACGGGCGCTCGCGCAGGGAGAGCGCATTGAGCTGCGAGGGTTCGGGATTTTCAACGTGCGCCCGCGCAAGACGGGAATCGGACGCAATCCCCGCACCGGCGCGGAGGTCGCGATTCCGCCGGGGAAGGCCGTGCGATTCAAACCCGGCAAGGAACTTCAGACTCTGCAGTAATTTGTGGTTCCCCCTTCGCCCGCGGAGAGCTTGCGCCTGTTCAGCGTGCCCCGGCCGGTGGTGTCGGCGCCGCGGCTGGCGCTGCACATCGCTCTGTTTGCGTTGACGCTGCTGACCACCACCATCGTAGGTGTCGGTCTGGCGCGGAGCTTCCGCGCCTCCACGCCGGTCGATCTGGATCGCAGCGTCGCCGCGCTGCTGGATTTTCCCAGGCATCCCGGGATGCTGGCCGAGGGGCTGCCTTTTTCCCTAACGCTCCTGATTATTCTGCTGGCGCACGAGATGGGGCATTACCTGACGTGCGTGCATTACCGCATCGACGCCAGTCTGCCCTACTTCATTCCTGCGCCGACTCTCATCGGAACGTTCGGCGCCTTCATCCGCATCCGCTCGCCCATCTACACCAAACGCGCGCTGTTCGACGTCGGGGTCGCGGGGCCTATCGCCGGATTTGTGGTGCTGCTGCCGGCCTTGGCCGTGGGAGTGGCCAGTTCCAAAGTGATCCATGGAATCGCGAACCAGGGCGATCTGATCTTCGGCACGCCGCTCATTTTGCGCGCCGTGGAATGGGCCATTTTTCCGGGAGTGCCGTCTTCCGACATTTATCTGCATCCCATTGCGCGCGCGGCCTGGGCGGGAGTTCTGGCCACGGCGCTGAACCTGTTGCCGATCGGACAGCTCGACGGCGGCCACATCCTTTACTCCTTCGTCGGCGACGTTCACAAGCGTCTTTCGAAGCTGTTCGTGGTCCTGCTGGTGGGAATGGCGGCGTTCTCGTCGTGGAAGTACGACAATTTCATGACGGGATTGCCGTGGCTGTTTTGGGCCGTCCTGCTGGCGTTGTTCGCGCTGCGCCATCCCACCATCTGCGACATGTCGCCGATGGATGCGGCGCGCGTCAGAATCGGCTGGCTGGCGCTCGCGATCCTGCTGGTTTCGTTTACGCTGGCGCCGGTCCGGATTGCGGGCGGGTAAGATTTATTTCCCGTCGGTCGACTTAACGGCGGCGGGTTTGTTCACCCATTCGTCGATCCAGGTCAGGAACGCGTCGTACCACAGCTCGGTGTTCTGCGGTTTCAAAACCCAGTGGCCTTCGTCGGGGAAGATCAGCAGTTTCGAAGGAACGCGCTCCATCTGAAGCGCGGTGAATAGCTGCAGGGATTGCGTGTACGGCACGCGAAAATCGAGCTCGCCGGCGACGACCAGCGTCGGCGTATGAAAATCCTTGACGTAATAGCTGGGGGACCATTTGGCGTACAGGTCCGGGTCGTCCCACGGCATGCCGTGAAATTCCCACAGCGGGAACCACAGCTCTTCGGTTGCTCCCGCTTCGCTGCGCAGATCGTAAACGCCGGCGTGGGAGACGAACGCCTTGAAGCGTTGCGTGTGTCCGAGCATCCAGTCGATCATGTAACCGCCGTAGGAGCCGCCCGCCGCCGCCATGCGGTCGGGATCGACATAGGGCAGCGCGGCCACCCGATCCGCGACGGCCATGATGTCGTCGTATGCTTTACCGCCCCAGTCCTGATTAATCTCGTCGGTAAATCTCTGGCCGTAGCCGACCGAGCCGCGCGGATTCGGCATCACGACAACGTATCCGGCGGAGGCGAACGCTTGAGCGTTCCAGCGATAGCTCCAACTCTCGCCCCAGGCGCCCTGCGGCCCGCCATGGATCAGAAACAGAACCGGGTATTTACGGTTTTGGCTGAAATCGGGCGGCTTGACGCGGAAACTGTAGACGCGCGCCTTGTCCGCACTTTCGACTGAAAACTCCTCCAGCGGGGCCAGCGCGTAGTTGGCGAGAAGATCGTCGTTTAAATGCGTGAGCTGCACGGGCGCGCCTCCGGCCGAAGTGGCGCGGTACAGCTCCGTGGGATGCGAGCCGCTCTCGCCGCTGTAGATCATCGACCTTGCTGTCGGGGCTGAGCTGCATGTCGTCCAGCGTCATGTTGCCGCTGGCGATAGATTGCGCGGCGCCGCCCTGCGCCGGGATCATGTGAATGCCCTGCCGTCCACGGTCTTCGGTGGTGAACAGCAGCCGCGTGGAATCGGGCGACCAGGCGAAGCTCGCGACCCAGCGGTCCAGCGTATCGGTCAGCGATCGGGAGAGGCCGCTCGCGCGGTCGTAGACCATCAGCATCCAGCGATCGCTTTCGTATCCCGCGCGCGTTTGGCCGCGATACGCGATAAAGCGGCCGTCGGGCGAATATTGTGGACCGCTGTCGGCCGCGGGGTTCGAGGTAATGCGCTTCGGCTCGCCGCCGCCGATCGGAACAACATATAGATCCGTGTTGGTGCTGACAGCAAGCACGGGGTCGTTATTGACGGTGTAACAGACTTCCTTGGAATCCGGAGAAATGGCGTAGTCGTCGGGACCGCCAAGCGAGAACGGCGGAACATCGCGGTCGCCCGGGGTGAGATCGACGACGGGGCCGCCATCGGCGTCGACAACCATGAGGTGGGAGCGGCGCTCGCTGCGCCAATTGGTCCAATGGCGATACAGCAGAGAAGTGTAGGAGCGCGCCTTCACCTTACTGTTTTTGACCTCGTCGAGTTTGCCGCGATTGCAGGCGTCGTCGGCGCCGCAGGCGGGAAAGACATCGCTGGTAAAGACGAGCTTCCTCCCATCGGGTGAAAACAGAACGCCGCCCGCCCCGGTCGCGAGCGTCGTGATCTGCTTCGGTTGGGAGCCGTCGGCGTTCATGGTCCAGACTTGCGGCGATGCGGCGCGATTGGAGATGAACGCGATGCGCTTGGAATCGGCGGACCAGCGCGGGCGCTCGTTATCGTCGCCGTCGCGGGTAATCTGGACCGATGGGCCGCCGTCGGCGGGGACGACCCAGATCTGCTTCGGCTTGGTATCGGCGTCGAGGTCGATGGTTTGAACGGTGAACGCGACCGTTTTCCCGTCCGGCGAGAGCTGCGGTTCGCCGATGCGGGCGATCTTCAACATCGCAGTGACATCGAACGGCTGCTTCTGCGCCAATAGCGCCGGGGCGAGAAGAAATGCGGCAAAAGCGGCGCGCATATCTCAAGCCTAGCAGTCCGTGTCAAAACACCGGTACCGTGCTGAATCCACCGAGCCGCGCGTCAGCAAGCGGCCGATGCTCAGTACCGACTGCGCGCGTCGGCAAGCGTCAAGTATTAACCGGACCGGCACGCGGCTGGCCTAGCGGTTTTTGCGTTTTCTTTTATCTCCCGGCGCTTTTTCGCCGGGCAGCCGCGCGTCCGGAACGCCGCGCCGGGCGGCCGCGTTCTCGATCTCGGCATTCACTTCGCCGCCGATCAGAATAGCCGCGCCGGTGAGATAAAACCACAGCATCAGGATGATCATGGCGCCGAGCGATCCGTAGGTTGCGCCGAACGTATTGAAGTAGTGCAGGTATATTCGAAACCCGATGGAGACGACGAGCCACAGCGCCACCGCGACCAGCGCGCCCGGCGTCACCTGCTCCCATTCCACCCCATGCAGGTCCGGCGCAAAACGGTACAGCAGCGTGAACCCGAGGAGCACGAAGCCCAGCACCAGCGGCCATTGCACGACCTCCCAGATGGCCGGGAATTGCGACCCGCGCCCGATATGGTTGGCGGCCAACCCGCCGATGCGGTCGCCGTAGAGCACGATCGCGAGCGCGACGATAATGAACAACGCCAGCGCCACCGTCAGCGCCATCGACAGCAGTTGCGCCTTCCACCACGGGCGCGCTTCCTTCACTTCATACGCTTTGTTGAGACCGTCCATCACCGCGGTCATGCCGTTTGAAGCCGCCCAGATCGTTCCGGCCAATCCGATGGACAGCTTGCCGCCTCCGGAATTGGAGGCAACTTGCTTAAGCGTGTCGGCGATAAGCTGGTATGCCGCCGGAGGAAGCACATGGCGCCAGTAGGCAAGCAAATTGCCCAGCATGTCGCTTCCCGTCGCCAATAGGCCCATCAGCGCGACGACGAAAATCAGCAGCGGAAAAACGGCCAGAACCAAATAGTAGGAGAGCTTCGCGGATTGGCCCAGGACGTCGTCGGCGCCGGCTTCTTTCAGGACTCGCCGGGCTAGCTCCGAGGCCTTCAGACCGCCCAGGTTCCAGACGTATCGCATGAGTCTGCTCTAAATTAACGCAGGCTGGTGAAAGGAACATGCCGGACCCGGCATTCTCCTGGTGACGAATCAAGCCGCCGCAAAGATCGCGCGCGGTATGGAAGGAGAATGGAGAATGCCGCGCAAGAGTGCCGCATATTTATCTGCTGGAGCTTTGTTTATGGGGGGCGTCGCGTTGGCCGCGCCCGCCGCGTTGCCGGGATACCGAATCTCGGGGCCGTACACGTACGAGAACTTGTCGGTGTTTTTGATACACGGCGCCCGGGCGAACTCCGGGCCGAAATACCTGACGCTGCAGGACGCCATGGAGCAAAAGAAGGTCGCCGTGTACGAGACGGGCAGCGTCAATGAGCTCGAGATCGAGAATCTTTCATCGCAAGATATCTATATTCAATCCGGCGATATCGTGAAGGGGGGCAAGCAGGATCGCGTCTTCCCGGACGATTTCATTCTGCCGACCGCTTCAGGGCGGGTTCCGATTCCGTCCTTCTGCGTCGAACACGGCCGCTGGACCAGGCGCGGCGCGGAAGCCGCGGACCGTTTCACCGCGTCGACGCAATCGCTGCCGGTGAAAAGTCTGAAACTCGCGGCCAGGAGCGAGCGGGACCAGCAAACGGTGTGGAACGAAGTTGCGGCCGCCGAGCGGAAAGCGGCGACGAGCGTGGGATACGCCGGCCCGATGCCTAGCCCATCGCCGACCAGCATGCAGTTAACGCTTGAGAACAGCCGCGTCAGCGAGGCCATCGGCGCGTACATTCGCGAGTTATCGAACGTCGTCGATCGCGGGGGCGTCGTCGTGGGATTCGCCTTCGCCGTGAATGGCAAAGTGAGCAGCGCGGATATCTACGGGTCGGCGGATCTTTGCCGCCGCATGTGGCCGAAACTGCTGCGCGCGAGCGCGGCCGAAGCCTTGATGGAGCGGCGCGCCGGAGCGTCGTTCAAGACACCGGGCGCGGAAGCGGTGAGAACCGTTCTCGCTGCCGCCGGGCGGGGCCGCGAGTCCGTCAAAACGGCCGGCCGCCGCGTCGTCGTGGTGACGCGCGAATCCGACGACGCTATTGTTTTCGACGCGCGCGACGGCAACGCCTCCATTCATCGCAGCTATATCGTGAAATGACGGGACGAACGGGCGAGAGACATACGCTACGATGATTCTTGCCCGGCAGAGTCCTCGCGCTCGACTTCGGAAAACGCCGCATCGGTCTCGCCGTCAGCGATGAACTGGGCATCACGGCCCAGGGACTCGAGACGCTGCAGCGCACCAATATCCGGGAGGACGTGCGGCGCTTGGCGCAACTCCTGGCCGAGCGCAACGTCTCTCTTATTTTGATGGGCAATCCGCTGCATATGAGCGGCGCCGAGGGCCGCCAAGCCGACTACGCCCGCGACTTCGCGGCCCGCTTGAACGCCGCTACGGGCCTGCCGGTGCAGTTTTGGGACGAGCGCCTGACCACCGTCGCGGCGCAGCGTGTCCTGAAGGAAAGCGGCATCGGTATTCAGAAGCGCGCGCAGGCGGTGGATCGTCTCGCGGCCGTGATTCTTCTGGAAAGCTATCTCGATTCGCTGAATCCATGAAGCGTCGTCGCGGCGGCAATCGGCGAGGTTGCGCGGGGTGCTTCGTGCGTCTTCTTGCGGCCGCGGCCGTGGGCGCCGTGCTGGCGGGCGCCGCGGTCTATTTCCTGCTGACACGGCCGTATAAAGGATTTCAGAACGAGACGTTCGTGGAAATCCCCAAGGGCACGACGACGCGTGGGATCGCCGACCGGCTGGCGCACAGCGGCGTGATCGAATCGCCATGGGAGTTCCTGCTGGCGCGCGCGCTCCGTCCCGGCGCTCCCCTGCAAGCCGGCGAATATCGCTTCGCCGCGCCCGCCTCGGTCTCGACGGTATTCGGCCGCATCGCCCGCGGCGATATCTTCTATTACGAAATGACCGTGCCCGAGGGGTCGAATATGTTCGACATCGCGGCCATCGTCGAGCGTCTCGGCATTATGAAGGCAGCCGATTTTGTAAAGGCGGCGCAGGACCCGTCGCCGATTCGCGATTTGGCGCCCGAAGCTCCCACGCTCGAAGGCTATCTTTTCCCGTCGACCTACCGCTTGACGCGGCACATGACCGCGCCGCAGGTGTGCCGTCTGATGACCGGCGCGTTCCGCAAAAAATGGCAACAGCTCGCGCAGGGGAAACAAGGGGCGGCGGTGAACAGGATCGTGACCCTGGCGTCGCTGGTCGAGAAAGAAACGGCCGTGCCGGAAGAGCGCGCCACCGTCGCGGGCGTTTATGTGAACCGGCTGCGGATCGGCATGCAGCTCGATTGCGATCCGGCGACGATCTACGCGGCATTGCTGGAGCATCGCTATCGCGGGACCATCTACCGCTCCGATCTGGCGAGCGGCAACGCCTATAACACGTATAAGCACGCCGGGTTGCCGCCCGGCCCCATCGCCAATCCCGGCGCGGCGTCGCTTGCAGCGGCGCTCCAACCCGCGCATACGGACTATCTTTATTTCGTGGCGCGAGGCGACGGCTCCGGCGGCCACCATTTCTCGACCACAATTCAGGAGCACGAGCGCGCGGTCGAAGCCTACCGCCGCGCGCAGCGGCAAGGCGGGTGAAGGACGGAATTGTCAGCGCATGCGCAATTCTCGCGGGACAGGCTCGCTGGTGGCGGACCTTGATTAACCGATAGCCATCTCCGGACCGATGCCGCGCTGTTCGTCGATGATATTGTTGAGCGCCTCCCGGGTGATGCCCAGGATCTTTGCGCCTCCAGCCAGGGACGCTCCAATGGCGGCCGCGAATCCGATGCGGGATAGCACGGCTTCAGAATTTTGCGGTTCGCAGCCGGTTTCCCTTCGAACCAGGTTGCCCTCTCCGGTAAATGCTGCGTTGTTTTGCGGGAGTCGTCCCCGCCTCGTGCCGATGAACAGGCAATCTGGGATACTTTGCGATCCCGCAAGCCTGGTTCTCTACGGGCGATGCCAAGCCGGTTCGAGACCTCATGCGCGATCTGGAAAAGGTGAATGGCGGCGAATCTTGAGCGAAACCGTTTTCTCCATTCTAATCGAAACTTGTATAATCCATAGACGCAAGGAATGCCCTGGAGTCACAGTTGTGTTCGGCTCGCTGTTGCTCATCTCGGCCTGCTTAACAGGAGGACAGGAAGTGCAATCTCCGCAACCTGAAAAGTCGAAGCCGCCTGTCAAAATGGAGCAGCGCGGGCGCATCCTTGGAATCGGCGGTGTCTTCTTCAAATCCGCTGATCGTGATCGGATGCGCGAATGGTATTCGAAGCATCTTGGACTCGCTGACAAAGGCGGAGGCGCGATGCTTCCGTGGCGCGAACACGACGACCCGCAAAAGGAACACGTTACAGTTGGACTATTTTTCCCGCCTCCACTCACTATTTCGATCCCGGCCCCGCGCCGTTCATGGTCAACTACATCGTGGACGATCTGGATGCTTTGCTCGACCGCTTAAAACAAGAGGGAGTAAAGATTGACGCCAAACGAATGGATGAATCGTATGGTCGCTTTGCCTGGATCTATGACCTGGATGGGGATAAGGTTGAGCTCTGGCAGCCGACGTCCGCAAAGCCCTAAGGGCCTTCCACTGCATTTACTCCATCGGTTTCTGTAGCTACGGTCCCGTAGTCGTAGAATGGCCGGAAACGCTTTGCGCCTGGTCGTCTCAATATCCGCATTGGCCGATTCCGCCCCATCAGTCGCGCAGCGTTTAGGATTCCGCCGCTCCCGGCGTGGTCAACGTGCTTCCTCTCGGAACCTCTCGTTGAAACCCTGGACGTCCTCCCCGATTAGGGAGGTCCGCGTTGGATCGATTCCGAGCGATATAACAACTCGCTCGGAATCGCCTCGACGGCTCAGTCGTCTACCGAAAAGACCTCCACCTTTATTTCGCGTCCGACGACTATCTGATGCAACATCCCGTGAGTCAACCTGTCGAATTCGCCGAGCGGCAGAGGGCGTTTTGCAAACGCCTCAAGAGAAGGCGATGTAATCCAAGGTCAGACGGTAGTAGCTCCCTGATTTCCAATAACTAGAACGCCGCCGAGGGACAACGTGAGCGGGTTCGCGAGCGTTCCTACCTGCGAGGAAACGGAGCTCACGAGCAAGCCACCCGGGAGTTGGCGCGTATCGGCGACGCTTCCGTCCGGCATGGTTACCCGGAAATAGAGATCCGGTTTGGCTACCATAACCGGCGTTAGCGTGGGAATGGTGATGAAACGGTCCGCATCGGGGTCGAAAGACGTTCTTTCTTCCTTGATCTCTCCAGTTTGGGTGACGAGTTGGCTCGCGAGAAGACCAAAGCGGACCTCGCCGTTAAAATCCGTCTGCCCCACCGCGAGTTGCTGATCCGAAGTTGGCGGTATGTACGTATAGCTGACGGTGACGCGATGCTTGCCTAGCCCGCTGGATGACCCAGGGGGAACTTGTGAGGCGCCGGGAGGCGGAGGCACATCCTGGGCCATCAACTCTACCTTCGCTCCCGCGAGCGGTTTCGTGGCGCCGGCCTCAATCCCGCCGGCGGGCGCCAGAAAGCGGACGTAGATGATCGCGTTGATGGTATCGGGCTGGGTGCCGGCGGTCGTGGCGATCAGCAGCCCGCCGTCCGACATTTGAAAGTCACCGCCGGTTAAAGTTGGCAAGAAGTTTGAATCGGGAATCGGCTGCGTCAGATTGACGATGTTGACGATGGTTCCGCCGGCTTGTCCAGCCACGAGCTCGGCGAGACCAAAGATGCCTTCGCTGAAGAGAAGGAATCCGGCAAACCCAATCAACCAATTCACCATCACTGCTGGAAGGATAGCGGCGAACGCGACCAGTCCCAGCGTGGCCAGAAGACACCACACATTGCTGGCTTCGTCGATGCTGAGATTGTCCGATTGAGATATCTCGAGCGAGCCTCCATTCAGCAGGTTGAGCGAAACGGTGCGCGTATCCGTAAAGTAAAGATTCACACCCCCAGGGCATTCGTCATAGAGGTAGCCTCCCACCTGCACCACGAGCTGATTGTTCTGGAATGTGGCGCTGGCTGAGTCGATAAAGGCGTTATTCTGCTTCTGCTGGGCCTGGGCCGTCAATTGTCCACTCTGGAGAGCATCCTGGAGCAGGGCGTTGACGACCGACCCCTGAACTTTCAGGTAGAGATTCGCGCCACTGGGTAGCAGGCTCACAAGCTGTGAGGGATCGGTAGCGCCGGTCGTGCCGGTTCCCACCATCTGCAAGCCGGCAAGTAGCATTCCTCCTTTCGATACGATATCGGCGTGATCAAGTACGAGGCTTCCCGTGCCTAAGTTAAAAGCTCCGCTCACGGAAACGTTCAGGCTGCCTCCAAACCGCTCCGCGAGAGCGTTCTGAATAATCGCGGCGGTTCCATCGATCTGGTTGGGTGGTGCCGGGTCCTTCAACTGGACTGGCGAATCAGGGTCGAGGGTGAGCCTGGGGCTATCGGCGGTGGAGCTCGCTGAGGCGTCCAGTAGTTGGACTCCGATGGTCATCGTGGGATCGGGGAGCAGAGCTACTTTCGCCACCGGTGTCATGGTCAATTGCAGCGTGCCTGTCGCCTGGGTGATGAGCTTCTGGATTTGTGTCCCTTGGAAGTTCAAGATTTCAATCCAATCGAGCTCGATCGGAATGAGGAGAGCAACTACGGAGTTGCTGTCCGTCGTGCCGGCAAGGGTCGGGGCCGAGGTGATCTGCAGGCGCGTCGGCTGGCCGCCTGGGCGATCGACCTTGAAAAAGTCGGCCAATGCCTCCAGTTCGGTGGCGGAGAGCAACTGGTCGAGGGCGATCTCGTGCGGGATGGTTCCGCTTTGATAAACGGCGTCAATGGCTGTGTTCGCGACCGCGAAGGTGAGGCCGGCCAATACGTCATAGTTCCCCGGGGCCGGCTGCGCCTGCGTCGTAATTACAGGAGGTTGCTGAAAGGTGAGTGTGCCTGGGAAGCTGACCGGCGTGACTCCCGGCGGCGGAAGCGCCAGCTTCTTGTCCTCGAGGGCTAAATGCCATTGGCGGGTTAACTCCGGGCTGAGCGTATAACCCTCGCGCGCCAGATCTGCCAGGGGGTCGGTGGAGAAGGGGGATTTGCCAAGCGCAGCCAACAGTTGTTCGGGAGTATCGAGGATAGGCACAGGACCTATTTTGGCGCCTCGGTTGGCTGAAGTGAGGGAAGCATTTCACCGGAGAGGCACAGAGACGCGGAGTCCTGCCAGCTTCGGCTGGCGCACTAAGCGTCTGTGATGATGCAGCGATCTCACGCCGCGTGCGGCGAATGAGATAAATTGGGTTCCTCTCCTAAAAGTGTAATGGGAGTTGAAGTCCTGTGAACCCTTGGAGTTGCTGTGATGGGGATTTGAACGGCACCCCGGATCGGGTTAATTTCGTGTTTCCGGCCAAGGAATACGAAAGGACCCGAACCGAGGTGCTCATAGAAACCTTTATCAGAAAACAGTTGCGCTTTAAAGCCCACACCGTGACTAAGGTGGAAGAGACCGAAGAGTGCATGTTGGTGCATATTGACCGGCTGGGAAGACGACTCCTGCGGTGCGGGGTTTGCCGGAGCCGTTGCATGGAGGTTCACGACATTCGAGAGAGCGGGAGTGGCGTGATCTGTCCATGCGCAAGTTGCCTTTGAAACTGCGTTACTGTCCGCGCCGGGTGGAGTGCCCCCGCTGCGGGGTGCGGGTGGAAGACTTTCCTTGGGCGGAGCCCTGGGCGCGGGTTACCACGGCGCTGTCCCATGCCGTGGCCGTATTGGCGCGGGAGTTGAGTTGGCAAGGCACGGCGCGAGAGTACGGGCTGGACTGGAAACGCGTGGCCACGATTGTGAAGCGGGCCGTGCAGTACGGACTGAAGCATCGCGCACGGCCGCCAGTACATGCCATTGGCATCGATGAGGTGAGCCGGCGTAAGGGACAGGTCTAGCTCACGGTGGTTTACGATCTGAAGCGCCGGGTGTTGTTGTGGGTGGGAAACGACCGCACGGAAGAGGCGGTACGACCGTTCTTCACCAAAGAACTGGGCAAACGGCGCTGCCAAACACTTCAGGTCGTGTTCATGGACATGTGGGCGGCGTACGCCAAACTCGTGCGCGATCACTCCTCGGTGGCGAAGTCGGTCTGAAACTGACGAAGCGTCTTGGGGAACGGCGGTCGGGCCGCCCTTATACACTACCTATCGGGGGTAGCTGAAGCAACCAGATAATCAGAAGTCGAGTTTCAATTAAACAAAAGATCGAAAATCTCGCGCGTGCGGGCGCGGATTTGCGCCAGTTGCGTTTTGAGCGGCTGAACATTGAGGTGGCCGGGCGTCCAGCGATGCGTTAGGTCGGTCAGCGCGCCGAGTTGCGCTTCGGCGTTGGGAAGGTCGCCCCCGGCGTGTCCGGAGTGCGCGCGAAGCGCATGGTCGATGGCGCGGTAGAACGTGCTGGCGTCGCGCAGGAACTCGGCGTCGGCCCGCTCCAGATGACCCATGCGCTCGATAATGTCGATGCGCGCGGGAGTGTTCAGTACCTTGAAGAACACGCCCGCGCTCTTCAGACGCAGATAGAGCAGCGCGAAATCGATATCCAGAAATCCGCCGGGGCCGGCTTTCAGAGGATTACCGGCGCCTTGCTCGCGCTCCAGGCGAGCGCGCATCTCCTTCAGATCTTTTTTCGAGCGGCCGCTTTGTCCGTAGCGGCGCCAATCCACGTCTTGTAGATCGTTCAGGAATGCGGTGGCGCGCTCCATGTCCCCGGCCACGGCGCGGGCCTTCATATACGCCAGTCCTTCCCAGGCTTCGGCCTGCTTGCCGAAATAGCCGCGGTAGGCGGACTCGGTCTGCACCAGCGGTCCGGCGCCGCCGTTGGGGCGCAGCCGCGTGTCCACCGCAAACAGCAGACCGGCGCCCGTGTAGGCGCTCAGAATATCCACAATGCGGTTCGCGACGCGCGTCCAGAAAAGGTGTTCGCATTGGTCCTCGTCTGGGATAACGAAGATGAGATCGGCGTCGGAGGCGAGATCGAATTCGCGCATGCCGAGACGGCCGAGCGCAATCGTCATCATCCGGCGATCCGGCCCGTAGAGCGGCTGCGCCGGAGGATGCGACGCATGAATCTGTTCCACCGCCATGCGGTAAGCGGCCGTGATGGCGGCGTCCGCCAAACCGGAGGTGTGCTCCAGCGTTTCAAAAACAGGGACGGGGAGGCAAAAGCCGGCCGTTTGCAGCCGGAACATTTCGCGCCGGAACCAGCGCCGCAGTTCCATCGCATCCCCTATGGCGCCCGCGATTGCGAGGTCCGGAGGATCGGCAATGCGGACGAGCTCGCGGATCAAGGCGGGAGTACGGATGGCCTCGTCGGAGAAATAGGGGCTGTGCTCGAAGATATCGAGGGTGCGGCGCGCCACCGTGCCGTCGTCGTTGAGCAGCGAGAGCAGCGGGTCGTTTCTGGAGCCGCTTCGCGGGGCCGAAATCTTCTCGAGAAAGTGCTCGAACGTGGCCGCGCCATGGCGCAGTCCGGCGGCGGCGAGGACGGAAGCGAGGCCGGGAGCCCTTTCATCGAGTGAGCGGACGAGATTGGTGGCGCCGAGCTCCGCTGGACGGCCGGCTTCCACCGGTTCGGGTTGCGCTTCGCTGTTGGGCGGCGTATAACTCGAGCGTCGATTGGCGTGAATGATACGGGCATAGATCTCCTGCACGGCTTCGAGATGCGTATGCAACTGCTGAAGTAAAATGTCGCGCGAAGGACGTCCATCCATTTGCGCGCCGGGCATCTCCCTCGCGAGCTGGTCGA
Source organism: Bryobacterales bacterium (assembly GCA_963795935.1). Classification (GTDB taxonomy): domain Bacteria; phylum Acidobacteriota; class Terriglobia; order Bryobacterales; family Bryobacteraceae; genus JAICMB01. The sequence continues at coordinate 972,380 of CAWCJO010000004.1, forward strand.
GCGCTTGCGGGTCCGAAGGCAGCGTGTGCGTCTGGCGGTCGTCGGCGAGCTGCAGGCGATGCTCGACATTGCGCAGGAACTGATAGGCGGAGGCCAGCCGGGAATATTCCGACGAGGAGAGAAGGTCCTTGTCGTTCAGGCGCGATAACGCTAGCATGGTGCCGCCGTGGCGCACCCAGGGAACGCGGCCGCCGTGCAGCCGTTGCAGACATTGCGCCAGAAATTCGATATCGCGGATGCCGCCAGGCGCAAGCTTGACGTCGAGCGCGCCGGGGAAACCGCGGCGGCGGCTGAGTTTTTCGCCGATCCTCTCGCGCGTGGCCGAGACCGCTTCGATGGCGGGGAAGTCCGTCGATGTCGAGTACGTCAGCGGCTCCACAAAATCCAGAAGCTCCCGGCCCGTGGAAGCATCGCCGGCCGCGACGCGCGCCTTGATCATCATCTGCAATTCCCAGTCGCGCGCGCGAGTTTTGTAGTATTGCCTGGCGCCGTCGAGCGAGATGCAGGCTTCGCCCAGACTTCCATCGGGACGCAACCGCAAATCGACCCGATAACAGAGGCCCTCGGCGGTATAAGTGGACAGCAGTCCGGTATATTGATTGGCGACCTTCTTATAAAACTCCTTATTCGAGATCGGCGTGGGGCCGTCGGTCTCGCCGTTGCCGGCGTAGACGAACATGAGGTCGACGTCGGAGCTGTAGTTGAGCTCGCGGCCGCCCAGCTTCCCCAACGCGATCGCGGCCATGCCGCAATCGACGCGATTCCCGCCGTCGTCGAAGGTTTGTGGCGTCCCGTACCGCGCGATCAGGTCGTTGCGAATTAAGTTATAGCCGACCTCGAGAATTCCATCGGCGAGGTTTGAAATCTCTTCCGTGATCTCCGACAGCGCGCCGAACCCGAGCACGTCCCGCACCACGATGCGAAGCAACTGACGGCGCCGGAACATCGCCATCGAGAGCGCCAGCGGCGTTCCCGGCGTTTGCAAATTTAGGAACATCGACAGCGACCGCGCGTACTTCTCCGGCGTGAACACGCGATACAGGTCCGCGATATCGTCCAGCCATTCCGGATGCCGCAAAAGTTCCTCGGACAGAAACTGGCTGTAGGAGAAAACGGCAATCAGGGATTGCAATTGCGGCGCGGCGCCTAGAGATCGCCGGAACGCGGCGGCCTGACGCTCCCGGAAGCTCGCCAGATAGTGCAGCGCGCGATCCGGATCGGGCGATGCGGCAAGCAGCGATTCGATCTGTTTGCGATGCGGCGGCGCAATATCTTGAAAGAGGGTTTCAATGTCCGCGCCGGCGCGCGCCCGGTCCTGGAACTCGATTGCTGCCGGCAGCCGTTGCATCTAGACGACGAAGTCTAACAGAGCGATTATATCGCCCGTCCGGATCGCGCCCGTCTGAACCACCGCCGCATAAAAGCCGCTCATGGCCCATTTGGGAGAAGCGGTCCGGCCAGCCTTGACCTCGTCGTCGTAGATCTCGGACTTGATCTCCGGTCCGTAGATATCGAGCGATGAGCAAGGCCCCCGAATGGCGGTTAATTCAATGACGGCCTGCCCGGCGCGAAAGCGCTGGCCGGAGCGCAACTGCGTGCGATCGATGCCGCGGATCGTAAGATTCTCGCCGAGCGCTCCATGAAAAACGGGATAGCCTTTCGCCGCGAGTTGCTCGATCGCCTCCGAGCAGATCAGCAGCGCGGCCTTGCGCGGTCCGCCGTGAAAACGAGGATGGGCCTGAAGGTCGCCTTCGATACCGAGCGGCGTAAGAAAACCCTCCGCGATGGGATGCTTGGGAAGGCCGCCGCGCGAGATGTTGACGCTCGCAATGGTCCCGTTCATCTACAGGATTCTGAAATTCACTTCGATGTTCGCCATCACTGGAACCGGCTCGTTGTTGCCGTTCACCCCGGGCTGGAACCGCCACGTACGCACCGCCCGCACCGCGTTCTCATCCAATCCGAAGCCGAGACCGCGGGCCAGAGCGATATCCCGCGGCACTCCCTGGCCGTCCACTACCAGATGGATGACGACGGTTCCTTCACGCTTGAGCAAGCGCGCCACCGCCGTGTACTCGGGCTCGATCTTGGAGATGACGGAAGGAGCCGAGATGCCGTTCCCGATCCTGTACGCGGCGCCCACCGCCGGCGCGCCCGCCTGCATCTCGCGCACGAGATTGCGGCGGATCGCGAGAGCGCGCTCCGATAAAGGCGTCGCTTCCTGGACCTCACCGATATTGTTCAACGCCGCCGCTTCGAGCTCCAGCGTCAGGGCGATCTGCGCTTGATCGGGCGGGCTCACGGCGCGGTTGTAGAGCGCCAGCGCCCGGCGGTACAGCGGCTCGATCGTGGCTCTCGTCGCTTGAATATCGTCCAGCGCCTGGGATTGTTTGACAATTCCGAGCATCGTCAGCGCCTGCGCGTATTCGGGATTGCCGGAATCGACGCTCTGGAAACCTTGCACCGCTTTCTCAAGCAGCGGCTCGATCTGCTCGACTGTATCGGGGCTCAAACCCAGAGCGCGGGCTTTTTCGAAAGTCTGATGCGGGGTTTCCGCGTCCTGCGCGAACGCGTAGGCGCACAGTAACAGCGCTAAGCGGAGGAGCTTCATGCGCCTTCCTTCATGACGAGGATAGCGCAGGTGAGGTCGAGACTAGGCGGCTTTTTGGACTTTGCCGTTCTTGATGCAGGACGTGCACACGCGGATGCGCTTGTTCGCGCCGTTCACAACGGCGTGGACGAGCTGCAAATTGAGATTCCAGCGGCGGTTGCTCACGTTGTGAGCGTGACTGATGCGGTGCCCGAATCGCGGGCCTCGCCCACAGACGTCACATACTTTGGACATTGTCGCTATCTCCTTGGGAATCGAATCCGCAAGCGCCTGGCGCGGAGCCTACCGGTAAATAGTAGTGTAACAGGCAGGTGGAGCAGCCCGCAACCCGGCGCGTCATGGACATCGTCGATACGGGATCCTGACCTTGCTTCCGCATCGGGCCGCCGCATTACGCGCGGCCCGCGCCCGGTTTCAACCGCAGCGCCGCCATGAGCATGCGGCCCACCAGCGCGCGGCGGCCGGGGTGCAGGAAGAGCCACGACAGCGCCCCCACTGCGCGCGGCGGCCGGAAGTTGGGGTCGACCTTGCGGCGGCGATCGAGAATCCCCGTCAGCGTCTCCCGCGGCTTCTCGCGAAACTCGTCCAGCATCGCGGTCTGCTGCGCGCACGAGATCGTGCAGAACGGAGCGCAACCCTTCGGACGCGCCGCTTCGCGCTGGATGTCCTCCACCGTGTAACTCTCCAGCGGCATGCCAGGCCGCCCGCGCTGCTGCGAGCAATAATGCACCAGCCCCTCTTCGCAAATGTACAGAAAACGGCCACCCGCGCGGCAGTGCCAATCGTGCGGCAGCCCCCGCGCGATGTTCTCTTGAAAGCTGTCGAAATGCGCGAACGAGAACAGCGACGTTTTCAGGCGCCGAAAGCGATCGTACGCTTCCCGCTGCTCCGGCGCGAGCGGCTTCAGTTGCCCTTCCTGGTCGTGCAGAATCCCGACCGTGCTGGTGAACCCCAGCTCGCGCGCCCGCCGGCCCACCGTGAAGGCGTCCTCGGGATTGCGAATGCCCGCCCCCAGCACGGAATTAATCGTGACGCCGAACTCCGCGTACCGCGCCAGCCATTCCAGCTTGCGGTCGAGCACCTTCAGGCTCTTCTTCGAAACCTCGTCCGGCAGCACGTTATCGATGCTGATCTGAAGATAGTCGAGCCCGGCGCGATTCAGCCTCCGAATCCGCTCCGCCGTGAGAAGATAGCCGTTCGTGATGATCGTCGCGATGGCGCCGCGCTCGCGGATGCGGCGGATAATGGCGTCCAGATCCGGGTGCAGCGTCGGCTCGCCGCCGCTAAGCGTTATGATCGTGGTTCCCAACTCGGCGAGGCGGTCGATGCGCCGCAGCATAACAGCCAACGGCACCGGCTCCGATACCTTGTCGTACTCGTTGCAATAGGCGCAATCGAGATTGCAGCGCCGCATCGGAATGACCTGCGCGAGGATGGGGTGCGAGGCCGACTGCATCGCCTTGGCGAACATCCGCACCTCGCGGCGTTTGCGATCGGCCTTCTTCAGAGCCCGCCGGATCTTCGTGTTCACCATTCCTCCTTAAGTGTCGCTGAACGGCGGCCTGAACGGCTCGGGTATACTTTTCATGCAGGCATGAAAGCCGTTCGAAGCGTCGCGGCGGTGCTGGCCGGCTATCTCTTGTTCGCCGTCCCCGCCGTCATCCTGTTTCACCTCACCAACCGCGCCCCGCGGCAACCCGCGTCGGTGGCCTTCATCCTGGCCAGCACCGTCTATGGCGTGATCTTCGCCGGTCTCGGCGGGTTCGCCGCGGCGCGGATTGCCGGCCGCGCTCCGCTGCTGCACGCCGCCGTCCTTGCCTGTCTGCTGGGCCTGATAGCGCTCGTTTCCCTGTTGGCGCAGCTTCGCAGCGGCGTCATCTGGTCGCAGCTCACGGCCATCGTCTTCATGGCTCCGGCCGCCGTGGTGGGCGGTATCTTGGAGAAGAGACCCCGATGACCGCCGCCCGGATCGTTGCGCTCGCCGCCTGCGCCTGTCTGCCCGCCTTATACGCCCAAAGTTTCGAGGACGGTCTCAAAGCCTATCAGGACCACGACTACGCCGTAGCAATGAAGACCTGGCGGCCGCTGGCCGAGCACGGCAATCAATTGGCGCAGTTCAACCTCGGCCTGCTCTATTACGACGGCAAAGGCGCGCCGCAGGATTTCGAGGAGGCGGCCCGCTGGTTCCAACGCGCCGCGGAACAGGGCTACCCTGGCGCACAGCGCAACCTCGGCGAAATGTATGCCGTCGGCAGAGGCGTCAAGCGCGACTATGCGCAGGCGTATGTCTGGCTGAGCCTTTGCGCCGCAAGCGGAAACGAAACCTGCTCCGCCCACCGCGATTGGGTAGCCGCCAAACTGAGCCCCTCGAAGCTGGCCGCCGCGCAGCGCCTGGCCCGCGAATGGAAGCCCAAGGCCGCCTCCCCCGAACCCTCCAAAGAGCCTGCCGAACCGCCTCGTAACTGAGGCACCCCGGCCCGCCCGGCGCCTCGCCGCAGTGCCCCAAGGAGCTTTGCAACCATGCCGCAGCCGGCATTATCCAAGCCGCGCCGGAACCGCCGCACTGCGGCGTCCAAAGGACTTACCGAAACACCCGTAGCCGGCACGCCGGGCCGGCGCCGCCCCACGCTTCGCCGCTTCGGAAGAGCCTGGGAACCACCTTGTCCGCCCCGGCACCGCGCCCCGGCGTCCGAAGAGCTTGCCGAAACGCAGCGCAGCCGGGACGCTGGGGCCGCGCCGCTTCGGAAGAGCCTGGGAACCACCTACAGCCAGCGCCCCGGTCCGCCCCGGTACCGCGCCCCGGCGTCCGAAGAGCTTATGGAAACCACCCGTAGCCGGGGCTCAGGGGCCGCGCCACTTCCGGAGGCCCTGGGAACCACCCCGTAATGACGTGCCCGGGCCACCCGGCGCCTTGCCGTTGCGGCGTCCGAAGAGTCTACGGGATCACCTCATAGCTGACGTATGCGAAGCGCTTGCTGTCGGGCGACCACGAATTTACGTTCATGGTGCCCTGCCCGCCGAAGAGGCTGACGATCTGGCGCGGTTTCGAGGAGCCAAGCTTTTCCCGGGGCATTGGAATCGCGCGGATCACGACGTTCTGGTTCGGCGGATGTCCCTTGGTGCCTTTCGGGAAGGAAACAAACACCAGCCATTTGCCATCGGGCGACGGGTGCGGAAACCAGTCCTCCAGATCGTCGCTGGTGACGCGCTGAGCCTTCTCGTCGTTGGGGCCGGCGCCGTCCGCCGGCATGCGCCAGATGTCCCACGACCCGGAGCGGTCCGAATTGAAATAGATCCATTTGCCATCGGGCGAATAATCCGGGCCGTCGTCGTATCCGGAGCTGGTCGTGAGCCGCTGTTCCGTACCGCCCTCGAACGGAATGGAGTAGATATCGAAATTGTTATTGCGCTGGGCGCAATACGCGAGCGTCCGGCCATCGGGCGACCAGGCGTGAAAATAACTCGGCTTGGCGTTGGTGATCTGCCTGGGATCGCCGCCCTCGGAGGGCAGGATATAGATATCGCCGGAGGAGATCGCGAACCACTTGCCGTCGCGCGAGATCCCATGATCGTTGTTGATGCGGCCGACGCTCCCGGTATTCACGGCCTCCGGCTCGCCACCATTGACGGATATTTTCCAAAGCTTCCCGTCGGAGTTGAGCAGTAGATATTTGCCGTCGGGCGACCAGTTGGGGGCCTCGAAATGCCGCTCCGTCTCATACAGGACCCGCTTGTGCTTGCCGTCGGCCGAAACGATATTGATGGCGCTCTTGACGCGGGGCCGGGGCGCCTGCTGCGCGAGCGCGGAGGCGGCCAACAGCAATGCAAGCGGCAATTTCACGTTACATCTGGAAGCCGATGCCGGCCGAGTATTGGGTTTGCAGGAACCGTCCGCTGACGCCCGGCACGCCAAAATCGGGCTTGCCGGTATTGAATTGCCGAATGTCGAGGCGGACCTGCCAGGGGCCCTTGACGTGTATTTTCAGACCAGCGCCATAGTTGAAGCCGAACTTATTTTGGCCTCCGCCGTACTGCGACGAGCTTCCCGGCAAAACGAAGTTGGAGAAGTTGATGCCGGCGGCCACGAAGGGCCGGAAGCGCGCGCCTTCCTTGGTGAGGTGCGCGACGCCGTCCACAAATCCATTATGGATCGCCATGCCGCCCTGCTCCACGCCTCCGATATTCAGGTACGTGCGGTCGTAGATATAGCCGAACTCGACGCCCAGGCGGCTTCGCATATTGACCGTGGCGCGAAACCCGAGATTCCATCCATTGTCCAGTTTCAGGAAGTCGCCCGCCCCGGGGACGCCGCTGATGCTGCTCGTGATGTCCCCGCTCGAGACGGTGGTCGGGCCGCCGCTGATGGCGCCTTCAAACGATTGTCCAAATGCCAGCGCGCTAGCGGCCGTCAAAATTATTATTAGCGATTTCATTCTGCTCCTCTTCCACTATGATGGCGTGTACTTCGCCGGGTCCATGAACGCCGCGCACCAGAATCTGCTCGATATCGGCGGTGCGGCTCGGCCCCGCGATCAGAACCAGCGAGCTGCTCCGCTCGGCCGGATTCGGCAGGCGCACAAACAGCTCGTCGAGATCCGGCAAAATGCTCGATGCCGGAAACACCGCGATATGAGCCGGCGGCAGCAGGGAAATGAGGCGGGCCTCGTGAGGGCCGGCGAGCATCGCGAAAGCTCCCGTATCGGCCAGCGCGTAATCGGCGCCGGTAATGCCGAAGCGCGCCGCGGCGCAGGCGGCGCGAAGCTGCTCGCGCGAGGTGAATCGCGCGACCACTCCAGCCAAGTCCGTTATCCCGGACTGCGCCAAAAAGGGAGCGTTCGAAGCTACCGCCGATTGTCCGTTCATGAGATCGCGAACCGCTGCCGCCGCCTCCGCGCGGCTGCGCACACGTACCGGTTTGCCGTTCAGCTTTTCAAATTGCCGAACAAAAAGCTCGACGCGTTCCAGAGTACTTTGGTTACGCGGGCGCAGTCTGGGAGGGGATAATGGCGGCGGTGGCTGGCCCGATTTGCGCCCCAATGCGGAGCGAATCCGAGCGAGTAGCGCGGTGCGGGAATCCGTCATTGGCCGCGCTCCTTGTGGAAGCTCTTCGGCGCCTGAGACAGGCGGCTTGCGCCCGATGCAGAGAGAATGGAATCGAGCATGGCGGCTGGGGAGGCGCTCATTTTTTGCGCTCTTTCCAAGTCGTGAAGGCTTTGCGGGGTCGACGACGGCAGCAGGCTGGCGCCCGGTGGGGGGAGAATGCAATCGAGCAGGGCGGTTCGGGAGGCGCTTATTTTTTGCGCTCTTTCCAAGTCGTGAAGGCTTTGCGGGGTCGACGACGGCAGCCGGCTGGCGCCCGATGGGGGGAGAATGCAATCGAGCAGGGCGGTTCGGGAGGCGCTCATTTTTTGCGCTCCTTCCAGAGATCGTGAAAGCTTTGCGGGGCTGGCGGCGGCAGATCGCGCTGCGATAGCCAATTTCGCAGGGGGGCGGCGTTCATGAAGGGCGGAAGCTTGCGAATCCAGGCGCCTTTTTCGGCGCGGGGCGCCAATTTGGAACCGATTTTTCCACAGATGCGGAACAATTTGGGATGCCGCATCAGCCAGGCGTAGAGGCGGAAGGCGCGCCGCTCGGAGCCGTTCGAGCCTTGCGCGGTTTTCGCTTCCGTGACCTCCGAACGCAGTTGCAGCAGGTGCTTCGGGATGTCGATCTTAACGGGACAAACTTCGGCGCAGGCGCCGCACAGGCTGGAGGCGAACGGCAGCCAGGGGTCCTGCATGACGCCATGAAACTGCGGGGTGATGATTTTCCCGATGGGGCCGGAGTAAATCCAGGGATAATTATGGCCGCCGATTTTGCGGTACACGGGGCAGTGATTCAAGCACGCGCCGCAGCGGATGCAGAACAGCGATTCGCGCTTTTCGGCGTCGGCGAGCAGCTTGGTGCGTCCGTTGTCGAGGAGCACGACGTAGAACTCGTCCGGTCCGTCGACCTCGCCCGGGCGGCGCGGGCCGGACAGAAAAGACGTATAGACGGTGAGCGCCTGCCCGGTGGCGCTGCGGGCCAGCAGCTTCAGAAAAACCGGCAGGTCCTGCGCGCGCGGGATGAGCTTCTCGATGCCCGCGATGGCGATGTGAATTTTGGGGGCGGAGGTGGTCAGCCGGGCGTTGCCTTCGTTCTCGACGATGACCACGGCGCCCGAATCGGCGATGAGAAAATTCGCTCCGCTGATGCCGATATCGGCCGCGAGAAATTTATCGCGCAGTACGGAGCGGGCGATCTTGGTCTGCTCCTCGATGACCTCTTCCTTGGGGACGCCCAGCTTTGCGGTAAAGATGTCCGCGACGTCGCGGCGCGTCAGGTGCAGCGCGGGGGCGACGATGTGATAGGGGCGCTGATCGAGCAACTGGAGAATATATTCGCCCAGATCGGTCTCGACGGATTCAAGACCGTGATGCCCGAGGCGATCGTTGAGGTGGATCTCCTCTGTCGTCATCGATTTCGATTTGACGATCAGACGGGCGCCGCGCTGCTTGGCCAGGCCCAGGACGAAATCCGCGACATCGGCGGCATCGTTCGCGAAGACGACTTTGCCGCCGTGGGAAGAGACGTTGGCCTCGAATTGCTCGATGTAATGGTCGAGATTTTCGATGGCGTGGCGCTTCAGCTCGTGTCCGGCGGTGCGCAATTCCTCGAAGTCCGGCGTGGCCTCGACGGCTTGAGCGCGATGCGCGACCAGGCGGCCGGTAGCGGTATAGATGGCCTTCTGCAGCGGGGCGTCGGCGATTGTTTCCTGGATGTTTGTCATCGCGAGCTCATGTTATCGGGACGCGAGGATTTCGGCCAGATGCCGGGTGCGGATCCGAGAGCCAGCGCGGCGCAGCGCTCCTTCAAGCTGCATCAGGCAGCTCGAATCGATCGAAACCACGGTGGCGGCTTCCGTTCTCAAAATGGAATCGATTTTTGTGAGGGCCATGGCGCCGGAGATGCCGGGGAACTTGATGGAAAACGTGCCGCCGAAGCCGCAGCATTCCTGGGCGGCGTCCATTTCGCGCAGCGTGAGGCCTTCGACTTTGGCGAGCAGCCGCCGCGGACCGTCTTTGATTTTCAGCTCCCGTAGAGCGTGGCAGCTATCGTGGTAGGTCACGGTTCCGGGATACTTCGCGCCGACGTCCTCGACCCCGGCGACTTCGATCAGGAAGCGCGAGAATTCGTAGACTCGCGGAGACAAGCTCGCGCGCGGCGGCCAGCATCGCGGGATCGCCTTCGAAGAGATCTTCATAATGATGCGAGATCATGGCGGTACACGAACCGGACGGCACGACGATGTATTGGCTGCCGCGAAAGACATCGAAGAAATGCCGGGCGACGGCGCGCGCCTCTTCGCGATAGCCGGAGTTGAAGGCGGGCTGCCCGCAACAGGTCTGGGCCTCGGGAAAATCGACGCTGCAGCCGATACGCTCAAGCACTTCGGCCATGGCGAGTCCGACGGCGGGAAAGACCTGGTCGACGATGCAGGTGACGAAGAGGGAAACCTTCATTGGCGGAAGTACCACAGCCAGAAACGCTCCTGGCCCGCGCCGACGGCATAGCGCATTTCGAAGCCGCAATCTTCGGCCATGCGCCGGGCTTGATCTTCTGAAAATGGGACGCCGAGCCAAGTGTCGCCGGGGCTGGTTTGGAGCGCCGTATAGCCCTGCACTTCGAACTTGAACAACGCGCCGGGGGCGAGGCGCGCGCCGACATCGCGCACATAACCGCGGATGACGTCGTAGCTTGCAATATGGTGAAACACGCAGCAGGAATAGGCGAAGTCGAAGCGCAGATCGCCTAAAACGTCCAGCGTCATGCCGTCGGATTGGTGCACGAAGGCGCGGGGGCAATCGCGCAGGGCGGCGCGCGCCCGCTTCACCATTTCGGCGCTGATGTCGATGCCGTGCACCTCGCCGAAGATGGCGGCGAGGGCGCGCGTGACGCGTCCGGCCCCGCACCCCAGCTCCAGCACCCTCATTTGCCGGGGATCGCGGCCCTGGCAGATGTTGGTCATGTCGGTAAGAATGTCGGCGGCGGCGGTGGCTTCGCCGGAGGCGTAAAACTCATCGTCGGACCAATCCGGGCGGCCGTCGGCGATGAAATGGCGCGCGTTATCGAGCGACCGGCGGTCCCAATCGTCGCGCATTTTCCGAAGATATGCGTCCGTATTCATGGGCGCCTGGCGTTGCGGCACTTTGATGGTGTCTCCTCAAACACGATGGCTTCCGAATCGTTCTTGTAATGCGCGGTGTGCGTCGTCTAAGTTATAGCAGCACAGCTTTTATGCTGCCGGGTTGCGATCCGCGCACGCAGTTTTCGAAAGATGCGCAGCGCGGCGGCCGCGGCACACGATTCCGCCTACAGCGTACAACGGGGAGAGGCGGGCGATGGAGGAGGGCGCCGGGGGCGTGTTGAAAACAGGGGAGATGCGAGCGCGCGATTTGTGACACCCGAGGTTTGGAGCGTCGTCGTGTTGGGGGTCCATCTGCTGTGGATCGCATGGGTCATTTTCGGGTATGCGGCGGCGCGGAATCGTCCGTTTTTGAGATGGGTCCACATTGGGTCGCTGTTGTATGGGATTTTGATCGAGGTGGCGCCGTGGCCGTGTCCTTTGACGCTGCTGGAGCAGTGGCTGGAAGCGCGGGCGGGGATTACGCCTTACCGGCAGCCGTTCCTGATTCATTATCTGGAAGCGGTGGTGTATCCCGATATTCCGGAGTGGACGCTGATTGTGGGGGCGATCGCGGTTTGCGGGGTCAATTTGTGGCTGTATGGGAGGCGGTTGCGCGCGGCAGTAAGGAATTGAGCGATAACAGCCTGATTAAGACGACCTGTTGACCGGCGGCCAAAATAGAAACGAAGCCCGACATGAACAGAACGATCGTTGCCGGCGCGAGGCAGACTTCGTTCAGTCCGGCCATCAGGGCCGGTAGCCGCTCTCGATAGAGCATCGCGACGGAAGCGAGAGAGGTGCGGCCCTCAAATCCGCCGTACAGCGGGATCAGTTTTACCCAATATGTGGCAACGAGGATGTATCCAAACAGCAGCATCATGGCAACGGCGACGACTTTGCCGGCTTTCCCCGACCGAGCGGTCCCCAGGAAGCCCAGGGCCAGCATAGGCACGAGCAGCGCTTGTGTGTACCAAGCTCCGGGACTTGCGGCTTCGCCATGGGAGGCAACGTAGTTGATGGCGGTGTCATAAGCCAGTGCGAGGATGAACAGGCCGGAATAGAGCAGGACAATCCATTCGGCGCGGCGGTGTCGAGTCGCGGCCCATAGAAAGAGGGCGGCGAGCCAAGCGGCGATAACGGCTCTCAGAGTATGGATTGAAAACGTCCGAAATGTGTTGTTCGCGGTCCACAGGGCGGCTCGCGCATAAGATTCGATGGCGGCAGGCAACTTCTCTATGCGGATGGCCTGCAATGCGGCCGCCGGCTCTGTCCCCTGTCTCGATTCCTGCATGCCTGAGATTGCGCCGTACCGTTCGACGTTGCGCAGGTACCAAGGCCCGGCGAATGCCAAGACAATTACGAGCGCTATACCGAGATCCCGCCACCTACGGCGAAAGATACAGATCGACGGCAATAGGGGAACGAAGGCAATGAAGTACGCCTTCGTCAGTAATCCCAGCGATAAAACGCCGGCCGCGAGCGCCGCGCGCCGCACGCTCGGGGACGCTTCGTAATGGATGGCCGCTACAAGTAGCCAGACGGTGAGCGGCACGGCAAGCCAGTCATTGGCGACATGGGCCAGCGTGGCCCAAATCATCTGGGAGGAGAGCGCACAGAAGATCGCGATTTGCTTGTGCGGAGCGGAAATGCCAAGTTGCCCGGCGAGCCGCTCCGCTCCGAAGAACAGGAGAAGGGCGCCCAGCGTACCAGCGATAATCCGGAGCGCCAGCACACGGGAGGGCAGCGGCAATTTTGCGAGGGCACGTTCGGGCAACGCCAGGGCCGCATATGCAAGCGGCGCTTGCAGCGCTTCGTAGTCCACAAAGTCCGAGGGCTGCCACCGCAGACTGGGGTCAATGCGGGTGAGTCGGCGGCGTGCTTGTCGACGCTTGGATTCCGGCCATCTAAAGAATTCGTGGTAGGAAGTAACCTCCGGAAGGTTGCGCCGCACTGAAAGACTTGCGGGCGCGAGCAAGAGGGACGATCCCACTTCTTGCGAAAGCCGCGACGTTCGCGGATCCGGAAAGCCATTTCCGTTCGCCAGTTGCTGAACGTATCCGAAATGGAAGGGCTCGTCGAAGCCTTCCCAGAGGGGTAGAAGCATGCTGTAGAGGACGGCGTTCGCCAGCGCGTACGCCAGAAGTAACCAGCGCGGCTTCATGTTCCCCGGCGCATGCTACCTCATGATACGTCCGAGAGCGGATGGGAGCGCACGATTTGCGATACCCGCGGGTTGGAGCGCCGCGATGCTGGGGATGCATCCGCCGTGGATTGCGTGGGTCATTTTTGGGTATGCGGCAGCGCGGGCGGGGATTACGCCTTAGCGGCAGCCGTTCCCGATTCATTATCTGGAAGCGGTGGTGTATCCCGACATTCCGGAGTGGACGCTGATCGCGGGGGCGATCGCGGTTTGCTGCGTCAATTTGTGGCCGTATGGGAGGCGGTGGCGCGCGCGGGCGCTCGAGCGGAAGAACATAGAGCAAGAGCTGACCGCTGGGGCTGGCCGGAAAACAATCCGGGCCGGTTCGCCCCCAGGCCCTTTTCGATCAGAGGACTTTCGCATCGGCCGGAAGCTCCGCTTAAGCTCCCCCGTCTCAGCATCTTAAAAAAGCTCGAAAACTTTACAAATTGGCAGCTCCGGACAGCAGTGATTTCGTGGTAAGCTGCCGTGGATACGTTGGCTACGTAGGAGGTGCACTTTGCCTCGTCTTACTTCGCGGGAACTCCAGGTCTTGGGGTTGATTGGATCCGGCAAGACCTCGAAGGAAATAGCCGCTCGTCTCAATATCAGCCCCGACACGGTAGCGAGTTATCGAAAGAGCATATGTCAAAAGTCCTCGGCGCATTCTACTGCAGCGCTGATCGCGCTCGCCATGGCATTGGCCCGAGGAACGGATCATTAGCCGCACAAGCTCCCTGATACGGCGTGCGAGCCACGACCGACAAGGTAGGAAAGTACCGAATAGCTCAGTCGAAAAGATCGCGCGATCCGTTGTGATCGGCACGCTCCTCGGCTGCGCCGGTCGGCCGCTCCCGCGCAGCGGGGCCGCGTATCGCTCGAATGCAAGTCAATCCTCTTGTCGGTCTGGTGCGGAGTTGGAGACGGTACAGAGGCGGCGATCTTCAGTCCACCGGCCGCTTCTCAACCCCCCTGAGGAGGGGGATTGTCAAGATCGCTGGGGCACCCACATACTGTTCCTGATTACGACGCGCGGAACCCGAGCCCGCACCGCTTTGCTTCTCTTCGCGCGCCGTCTCTGACGATGCACGGAGGATTTTGGAACATGATTCCCACCATACGAGCGTGGCTTGCAAGAAGGCGCTTCTTTAAGCTGATGTCCTTCGCGTTAACAGCAATGACATTGTTTTTCCTTGCCTCATCCGGTCATGCCCAAATGGGAGACTGCCTATTGTATTGCCAGGAACAATACAGCTTTGAAGACGGCGTATGTACGACGGGAGAAATGTTGTGCTTCAACTCATGCGACGACAACTACACTGCCTGCAACTCTGCGTGTGGCGGCGATCCAACATGTCTCTCAGAGTGTAGCAATGATCACGATACATGCCGTAATGACTGCAGTTACGCAGAGTTGTCGTGTCACGCGGGCGCATACGCCGACTGGTACTGCTGTGAGCAGTGGTGTTTCGGTGATGCGTGCCTCTAACGTAAAAGTTCGGATGAATGGTTGACGAGGTGAACACAGTTTTATGCCACTCTTGGAGAATCTCGCCTATATAGCGTTGACCGGTGTCTCGTGCATTGCGGGAACAGTTCTCGTCCGAGATCACCTACTCCGGCCGACGCCGCCATCAACGCAATCGATCGCCTCGGGCACCGTACTTACTCTTGAAGGCGCCGAGTGGTCACAAGCGGATTTGAATCTTCTCCTTGTTATCTCATCGCATTGTCGATTCTGCCGGGCCAGTGCGCCGTTCCATCGGCAGCTGAGTGTCTTACACAAGAGAAACCCCAAGGCATTTCGCTTTGCAGTACTCTCGAGCGATCCACGCTCTGACGTTACGAACTTTCTCAGAGAGAATCACATCGAAGTTGATCGAGTGCTTTCAAAATCCGCCGGGCATGTGGGCGTTCGGAGCACGCCAACACTTATCGTCCTTGAGTAGACAGGGAACGGTTCTATCCAGCTTTACAGGGCAGCTGCCCGGCCCCGCCGAACGAAAGGTTTTGGCTCTGCTAGGCGGATAGAACTCGATGGGTCCAGTCGTGAGTTCCTTGCCAATAAAACTCCGCCGATTAGGATGAAACGCGATTCGGCGGTCGTCCGTCACAAATGGAATATGGGCGCAGAGAGTGTACCGCGCCGCCAGTTGTTTCTTTTGGCTGGGGTGGGCATCCTGTCAGGAAAGCGATCAATCCTAGGGCAAGATGCCGCCTTCGTCGAGACGGTAAACGTCGTCGATGTGTTTGTCACGGTGCGCAATGAGCAAGGGCAGCTGATCGAGCACTTGAGCAAGGAGGAGTTTTCGCTCGACGAGGATGGAGCTACCCAAACAATCCAATACTTCTCAGAGGACCCGACGGTACCGTTAACGCTCGGGCTGCTAGTAGATGTCAGCCTTAGCCAGCGACGCGTGTTAGATGCGGAGCGTATAGCTGCGCATCGCTTTCTCAATCGCATGCTGCGCGGGGAGCAGGACCGGGCAGTTATCCTTCAATTTGCGCGTAGCGTCCAGGTGCTTCAGGATCTCACTTCATCCCGGAAGGAACTGAAGGGCGCGCTCGCGGCGATCAGGAGCGGCGAGGACCAGGAGCCGTGGGAGGAGCGGGGCTGGCGGGGCCGACCTTACAATCGCAGGAGAGCCGGTAGCGGCTTAGACGGTACCGGCACCTCGCTCTATGATGCCGTCGAGCTTGTGGCCGATAAATCCATGAGCTCTCGAAGAGGGAGAAAGGCGGTAGTCGTTCTTACGGATGGAATCGATAACGCAAGCGCTGTAAATATCGGTGATTCGATCCGGGCGGCCCTGAGCTCCCGGGACGATGATCTATTCCATCTTCTTCTTCGATCCGCAGGCATACAAGAATGAACGTTACGGGGCTGCCGTCCCCACATCTTACGAGGGAAGACGCGTGCTCGAACAACTCTCGACACGTACCGGCGGGAGTGTTCTTCAAGCCTCTGCCGCGCATCCCGTGGCGGAACTCTACGAGCGCATTGAAGACGAGCTCCGAAAACAGTACAGCCTCGGGTATACCCCCCCAAAGCACAAGGCGGGCGCCGGCTTCCACCGGATTGGCGTCAAGGTAGGGAGCGGCGAATTCGAGGTGCGGGCGAGAGAGGGGTACTTTTCGCATGAATGACTCTGGCGTCATATGGGGGTAAATAGAGCACTGTGGAAGGCAGTCGCCGGACTGACAATGCTGCCTTGTTCTGCCTGGGCCACTCAGCGCCCGGACATCCAAGTCGATGTCACGCTTGTCACGATACCCCTGACCGCGACCGACAGTCGGGGAATGCCGGTTCATAACCTCAGGCGTGAGGATCTGGTTATATTCGAAGACGGGGTTCAGCAGGACGTGAGATATTTATGGCAGGAGGGCGATTTACCTCTCACGGTTGGCATTGTCGTTGATGTCAGCAGCAGCCAAATGGGCCTAGTCAGGAAGCATCGCGACGCAGTAGCGCGGTTCATTTCACACGTTATCAGCCCTGGGGACCAGGCTTTTATAGTGACTGTCGATGAACAGCCGCGGCTTCTCGTCGATCTGACGGGATCGGTCGACGTTTTACAGGACGGTGTTGCTCGAATCGGCGATCGTCCACAGCAGGGCGCGCTATTGGGGGAACCTTGTCAACCTCCAGGTGATCATAGCGGCGGCAGCACGCGGGCATGCATTGGAACCTCCGTCTGGGATGGCGTTTTTCATGCCGCGTGGTCCCGGTTACGCCGGGTACACGGGCGAAAAGGAGTTATCCTCATTTCAGACGGATTAGATTTGCACAGCAGCGTGCATGGGTTGGCGGATGCGATCGAGGCTTGTCAGTCCGCAGGCGCTCCTGTGTATTCGATCAGATATCTTAGTGCGCTCTATCTGGCTCGATTGCCAGCGCTGCTTATCGTAGCAGCCAAGGATCATGGGATGGAGCGGCTTGCCAGCGATACGGGCGGTTATGCGTTTAGCAATCCCAAGGGAAAACAACTCGACGCAGTGTTCGCCCGGATCGAGAACGAACTTCGAAGTCAGTATGTTGTGGCATACGCGCCACGTGACGGCACGGAACCGAGGAGGCATCGGGTGATCGAGGTCCGCAGCCACCGGAAGGATGTGGAGGTTCGCGCGCAGTCCGGCTATATTGCCCCTTAACGACGACATGTCTATATATAACCGATGGTTATCGTATGCCGGGCTGCTGTCGCTCTCGGTCCAGATCGTAATTGGCCAGACAATACTTCTCAGATCCATATACGACAGCAGCAGATTTTCGACTCAAGTGATTGCCGGAGCGCCATTTTCCGCGGAGCAGATCACTGAATGTAAGCAGAGATCTCCATACGGCGCCGTAACACGGGTTGTGGCATCTCAGTTAGTGTATCGAGATTCGTACGGTAGAACTCGCATCGAGCAGACCATTACTCGGCCATCTAACGTAAAATTCGTGGTCATTGAACTTCATGATCCACTTAGGGGTACTCATTATATAATCGATACGCTTGGCCGCGTAGCACATCGGATCGTCGTAGATCGATCATCTTCGCACACGAGAATGGACCTGGTAGCAAAAGGACCTTCACAGCGGGTTCCGCCATACTCGCGAGGGCAACAATTCACGCACGAGTCTTTGGGGACTTCGATAATAGATGGCGTAGTGGTTGAAGGAAGCAGCACGAGTCAGATAAGCAATGGGACGCCCGGCGGAATCGGCGGAATGGCTGCGCCCGCGGCGAGCACGACGGAGACGTGGATTTCGCGGAGCTTACAGCTCGTGATTTTATCGAGACATCAGGATCTCAAGGGCATCGTAGAAGTGAAGATGAAAAACATCCGCCGAGCCGAGCCGGATGCCGCATTATTTGCCGTACCGTTTGGCTACGTAATCGTCAATGAGGCTCCAACCTTCACTTTCACAGTCACTAAGCCGCATGGCTAATCGTTGCGAGGCTGACGTGCCAGGTAGAGTCGATTGAGGTAACTTAGCTTGGGGGCGCGCTAACGTGCAGTACGGAATTGAGCGAGCCTTGGCGGTAACCCTCGAGGTCGAGCGCTACGTAGTGGAAGCCGAGCGGCTTGAAAATGGCGGTGAGGCGGCCGGCCATTTGCAGCGTGAGCGCTTTTTCGAGCTCCTCTTTCGCGATTTCGATGCGCACCAGCTCGCCGTGAAAGCGGACGCGGAATTGCCGGAAGCCGAGGGCCTTGATTTGCTCTTCGCCGTTCTCCACGGTTTTGACATTTTGGAGCGTGACGGGCGTGCCGTAGGGAATGCGCGAGCTGAGACACGCGGAGGCGGGGCGGTCCCAGGTGGGCAGACCGGCGAGGCGCGAGAGTTCGCGAATCTCGGCTTTGGTGAGTCCGGCGTCGACCAGCGGCGCTTTGACGTCGTGCAGCCGCGCGGCTTTTTGACCGGGGCGATAGTCGCCCAGATCGTCCTTGTTGACGCCGTATATGACGTGCTCGATTCCGCGCGCGCGCGCCACTTCGTCGAGGCGGGTGAAGAGCTCGTCTTTGCAGTGGAAGCAGCGATCGGGAGCGTTCTTGACGTAATCGGGATTGTCGAACTCGCGCGTTGCGATGTATTCGTGGCGAAAGCCGCAGTGATGCGCGAAGGCCTCGGCGTCGCGTTTGTGCGACTCGGGCAGGGAGGCGGAATCGGCCGTGATAGCGAGGGCGTCGGGGCCGAGCGCGCGGTGGGCGGCCCAGGCGAGATAAGCCGAATCGGTTCCGCCCGAATAGGCGACGATGACGCTGCGCATGCCCCGGAGGACGTCGAACAATTTTTCCTGTTTTGCGGCGAGATTTGCGGGATCGAGGGCGCCAGCGGGCTCGCGGAGGGCGACGAGCGTGCTCATGGTTTAATTATACGCGGGGCGGCGCGGCGGGGCTGTGCGAAGGCAGGTTTGGAGTTGACGTATGGCCGGCGATGTTGGAGCCGCCGATTTCATTCCCGGCGAAAGGGGCGCGAGATTGTGCCGGTTCAGCGTGAAATGGAAAGCGGGCGCTCTCTGTCAGCGGGTATAACGACATTTTCGGCTTGCCGATTTGCACCGCCCACGCCGCAACGCCGTCAGGTTTTCCACTCCTGAAACACGCGCCACCCCCTTAATCTAATAAGTCCGCGTCCCATTCACATTGGTCGCGATCCTGTAGACGGAACCGTGGGCGGTAGCGTAGAAGTCCCGGAAATCCCCGCCCCAGCAACAATTGGTCGGAGTTGCCGGAAGCGCCACGATACCCAGACGATCGCCACGGGCATTAAAGATCCAAATCCCGCCAGGCCCCGCAACCCAGATATTTCCTTCTTCATCCGTCTTCAGACCGTCCGGGACTCCCCGGCCCGAGCTCATATCCGCGAAGAGCCGGCCATTCTTCAGGGCGCCGTCCGAAGCGATGTCATAGACCCACAGCGTGCGGGGGCCGCTATCCGCGAGATACAATTTCTGTTGATTGGCCGTCAGCGCCATGCCGTTCGGCCGCACGCAATCGCGCGAGGCGACGCGCAGTTTTCCTTGCGGCGTAATCCGATAAAGAGCCGAAAAATCGGTGCGCGCCGGGTTTGGCGGCGGATTGCGAAAACGCAAGTCGCTGAAATAGATACTGCCGTCGATCGCGTAAACCAGGTCGTTCGGGATGTTGAGACCCTTTCCCTCAAACTGGTCGGCGAGCACCGTAATGCGGCCGTCATGCTCGGTGCGCGTTACGCGGCCGGCCTCGCACGCCAGCAAACGGCCCAGACGATCGAAGGTCAAGCCATTGGAGCGATTGCTGTCGGTGCGGAAGGCGGTGACGCTTTCATGGTCCCACTTCATGATTCTCCTGGCTTGAACGTCGCTGAAGAGCAGAAATCCCGCCCGGCTATAGGCGGGCCCTTCGGTAGCGAACATGCCATCGACAACCTTCTCTATTTTCGGAGTTGCGCCAACCAATCTCTCCAGGTTATCGGGCATTTACCAACCTCTGCCATGCGCGTAGAAAGAATGTTCCGGCGCGGCATAAGTTACTTGCAGCGCCGGAGTTTCGATCCGCGTATGCCGGGCCGCCGACGCACCCAGAAACGAAAGCGCGCCGGAGGTCAGAAGGCTCCTCTCCACCGGGTAGGGGCATGTGCCGGTAACCATCATGCGCGCAATTCCATGGACCAGCATGCTGTAGTCGTTGCGGCTTTCGACCGGCATATAACAAAGCGTGCTGTCGATTTCCTTCCGGCCCTTGACGTGAAATGCCGCCAGACACCCGGCGGCGGCGTGCCCCTCTAACGCCAGAACGCCGCCGCGCGTACCGTCGTTGTATTCTATAAGCCATATCGCCGGATGCTCCACGGCTTCCGGGCGTCCTGCCGGGCATTTCTCCGTCCGCGATAACGCAGCGTTCATCAGCTCCTTCGACCAGCGCCCTTCGTCCGCCGCGCGCCACACGGCGCCGTCTACCAGGCACTCGACGGATCTAATACCGCTTTCACCCTTCTCTGCGCCGCTCGAGAACCGATTGCAGGACATCTAATCCGGCAAACATGGCGCTAACAGAAGCGCCGCCGCCGATTACCAGCGCATCCTCGAAATCGACGCCGAGTAAGTAGTTATGGTGCGCGCGATCGCCAAGCGGCGCATCGTCAAATCCACTGGGCAGAGGATAATCCAGTTCCGGCCGGCGGAAAGTAACCGCCGCGGACGATCCGGCCATCAGAGGGAAACCGCAAGTCCCGCGACCATTGAACCATTCTCTTGGCGCGATCCCAATCGGTCGAAAGAAAGCCCGCGCAATAGACCGGGACAGAGCGGCCGGCGCTTCTGAACACGTCTACCGTTTGCCGCAGGAATTCAAACGCCCGATCGCGCCGCGGCTCGCCCGCGTCGCCCACGATCAGGACTCCGTCCACCGCCAACTTGCCCGTTCCCAGGGTCAGCGCCTCCGGAATCGACCGCATGACGGGAAATTCGTAGGCGCCGGACAGGCGACGCCCGAGATCCGTCGCCGGTATGTCATCCATGTACAGCGAAGCAATGCCGCAAGGAGGCGCATGGATGTCGTCGTCGATCCAATATCCTTGCAGAAACCTCGTGATTAAGTTGTCCGCCTCGGAGCGCATACCATACGAAACGGTAATTGCGGCTAATTTTTTCCGCGATCCCGCGGGCGCCGTAACGTTCGCCTCCCGCGCTTCCAAACCGGAGGCGGCCAGAGATCCAAGTTTCAAAAAGCTTCGGCGCTTCACATGCTTCAGAAGTGCAGGTTTTCGTACTCGGTGGACGTCAGCACGGTACCGGCCTCGGACGTATCCGGCGTGATGACGGGAGCGGTTCCGGCGACCTCTATTCTTTCCGAGGCGCTGCCCACCTCCAGGCGCAGGTCTACCCGGGTGGTGACGCCGACGTCCACCACTACGCCGGTCTCGACGGTCTTCTTGAATCCGGCGGCATCGGCCACGACATCGTACGCTCCGGCGGGAAGCGTCAGCAGGGTGAAGCCGCCCTCGGCGTTCGTAACGACGCGGGTCGTAATGGACGTTCCTTCGTTTCGCGCTTGCACCTCGACTCCGGGCACGGCTGCGCCCGAAGGATCGGTCACAGTGCCCTTAATCGATCCGCTCGTGGTTTGCGCGGTCATCGGCAGGCCGGCAATTGCGGCCAGGATGACCACCCTGAACGCTCGTTTGCGCTCCATGTTTATGCGCCTCCCAATAGGCCGGCGGGCCGGGCGATTTCCAATGCCCGCGAACCCATGAAACGGACTGAGCATATCCCGCTTTGCGGCGCCGCGCAACTGAATTATTTGGAATTCCCGTTTACGAATGGTGAACCGGAGAAAGCAGTACGGCGCGGCATGGCGGCCGCAGGGTCGAATGGGTTGCTTAGCAATTCCGGAAAATTCGATAAGGCGGGGCCGATTTCTCCGGGTCATCGGCGCCGCACATGAAGTAACCGGTTTGTTATCGTTAATAATTCACGACTGAATCGGCGGTGAAGTCAGGGCGATTTGGAAGAGCGGCTGCCGAGCGCCCTGGAAGCGGCGACATCCGGCCGCGATGGCCCGACCCGTATCCCGCAGGGTCGACCGGAAGTTGTTTGCGGGTCCATGGCGAGGCGGCATAAATGGAGATAACTGCAATCGTTCAGAGAGAGTTTTCAGGAAATTATAATCGAGGCATTTCACGCGCCAGCGGCGCGGGCCTGGGGGCATTGATAGCCGGGTTGGCGCTTGGCGCTTGGGTTTGGATTCGAAACCCGCTCCGAAGGGGCCGCGGCAGGGCGCAAGCTACGCGTCCGGCGAACGACGCAGCCAGACGGCGTGAAGCTCGGCCGCTGTCCGGAAATTTCAGCGTTGCATTGATCCTTCTTGCGTTCCCGATCGTCTTCGGCGCGGCCACGGCGCACGCGCAAACCGCGGGCGCGCGAGTATTGATCGTTTACAAGGTGAATGGACCCGATAACAACAATAATGGCGTCAGCGACTCTCTGGAATTGGCGCAATATTATGCAACGGAGCGGAACGTACCCCAGAACAACTTAGTGGGATTGACCATTTCCGCCGGATCGGCCTATGGGACGGGTCAATATGGAACCTTTTACGCGGAGATGGTCCAGCCTATTCAGAACGCGCTGCAATCGATCGGATCGGCGAATATCGACGTCATTTTGCTCGCGGGAGAATTACCTACCGTTGTGTACGATGGGTCCAACACCGCCCTGAGCGTGGATAGCGCGCTGATGGGCCTCTTTAGTCTTCCTTCCGCATCTAATGGCACGATCTCGAAGGGCGTGAATCCTTATTTCGATACTGCGCCGGGCTTTGACGCTTCGCCCGGCCATTTCAGCCACAGCGCCTATAACTATAATGGAACGCCGATGTATCTGGTGACGCGGCTGGGGAGCGATTCGAGTCTACGCGGGATCGATCAGGTAGATCAAAGTCTGTACGCCGGCCGCTATGTTTACCCTCAGGCCGGGTACTATTACGGAAACGCATATGTGGACAGCCTATATGGCGTTTCCGGCACGGCCACCCCGTATACAGATGCGTTCCTGTCCTCGCAGACAGCGGTTCAGGAAGGTCTGTACGACACGGCCATCGACGCGGATATGAACATTGCTTATGCCGAGCACTACGCGATTGCGGCGGGATTTCCACTCAAATGGGAGAATACGACGACAGCGCTGAGTATCGGCGACGCGGGCGCGACCTTCAGCGACGGTTCCAGCGCTTTAAGCGCGCCACAGGCATTGTTTTATGGCGGCTGGTATAACTTTGACAAATATAACAATGTCTTTGGATGGCTGCCCGGATCGGTGGCATGCGACCTGAACAGCGCGTCTTACTTCGGCATCCAAGCATTACATCATGGCGCGACGGCGGCGGCCTACGTCGTGAGTGAGCCATACCTGGACGGGCACCAGCGGCCAAATATCTTATATTATTATTTACTCAACGGATATACGTTCGCCGAGGCCTCGGCGCTGGCCACTCCTTATATCGGATGGATGGGGATTAATGAGGGCGACCCGCTGTATGCCCCGATGGGGACAAAATCGCCGGTAATCGATACGCAAGCGCCCGTGTTAAGTTCCGGTTACCCTAAACTGACTGTGAATCAGGCTACCGGCAATACTGCGATGAGCATCCTGGTGAACAACACGCCGGAGCCGGAAGTAGTTACAGCCGAAGTCGAATATGGACCGGACAGCAATTATGGAAGCACAGCCAGTTCCGGAACGGTGTTCGCCCGCAGCCTGAGCGTATTGTTGCCTTGGGCGCCGGGGACGGTATATCACTACAGAATTATCTTGACGGACCCGGCCGGCAACGTCACGACGACGGGAGATTTTGCGACGACGCCGACGGTGTCGATGACGGCCCCAGTGAATGGAGCGACGGTCACCGGCAGCGTAGTCGTGAGCGCAAATGCGGTGGACAACGCCGGAATCACCGGCGTCCAGTTTACGCTTGACGGCGCGAATTTAGGACCGGTTATCACCGGCGTGGGACCTTCCTACAGCATGTCGTGGGACACGACGGGCGCCAACAATGGAACTCACATTCTTACGGCTGTGGCGACGAACGCCGCGCGGAACAGCGCGACTTCGAACAGCGTCTCGGTGACGGTGAACAATGGGGTTCCGGCGCCGGTGATCTCGGCGGTTGCGGCGAGCGCCATCACGTCCGCGGGAGCGACCATTACATGGACCACGAATCAGGCCGCGGACTCGCAGGCGGCATACGGGACGACGAGCGCGTATGGGGCGAGCAGCGCGCTGAACGGCGCGTTGACGACGTCGCATTCCGTGACTCTGAGCGGGCTGGCGGCCTCGACGACCTATCATTACCAAGTTTTGTCGCGCAATGCGCAGGGGATTCTGGCCAGCTCCGGGGACTTCACGTTTACGACGGCGGCGGCGGGTCCCGCGCCGATTTTGCAGATCCATGCGGACGCCTCGGAGGTGAGCGGGGTGACGAACGGGTCGGTTGTGACGCCGGGCACGGCGCCGGCGGGGTTCACGGGAACGGTGGTGGTGAACGGCGGCGGGTCGGTGAACTTTGCGCCGGCCGAGGCGGGCAACGGAGTGTACTTCCTGAGTTGTTGCGCGAATACGAACAATGCGTATTACCGGTTCGCGGGCGCAATGGTGGGGAATGCGTTCAACGTGAATCAGGGACAGGTCACATTCTACTTGAAATCGAGGTACAGCTTTGCGCAGCGGCAGGCCTCTGCCGGAGGGTTTCGCTATGCATTCGATGTGGGCGACGGCAACGGGCACTTATTCTACTTTTTGACGCAGGTGAGCTCGGGACGTCTGGAGTTCAGCTACATGGCGGACGGCTCGGCGCAGTATTACTTCGTTCCGCAGGGGACGGAGGATACTTTGTACGGCAATGGCGTGATATTGAAGGTGACGCTGGGGTGGGATGGGAGCGCCGTCAAGCTGTATCTCAACGACGCGCTGGTGAAGTCTACGCCGTATACTCCGCTTGCGGCCAACTGGACGGCGGCTTCGCACTTCGATCTGGGGGCGTACGACTATTACGGCTCCGGGTATGACGTCTCGGACGACATCATCGACGAGTTCACCTTGACGGGGCCGGTGACAATTCCCGACACGACGCCGCCGGTGGTTGCGATGACGGCGCCTGCGAATGGGGCGACGGTGACGGGCGCGGTGACGGTTGCGGCGAATGCGACGGACAACGTAGGGGTGGCGGGGGTGCAGTTCCAAGTTGACGGGAAGAATGTGGGCGGCGTGGTGACGGGCGCGGGGCCGATCTACAGCATGTCATGGGATACGACGACCGCCGTCAATGGGACTCACGTTCTTACGGCCATTGCGAGCGATGCGGCGGGCAACAGCGCGACCGCGAACAGCGTCTCGGTGACGGTGAACAATGGGGCTACGGCGCCGGTGATTTCGGCGGTTGCGGCGAGCGCCATCACGTCCACGGGAGCGACCATTACATGGACCACGGACCAGGCCGCGGACTCGCAGGCGGCGTACGGGACAACGAGCGCCTATGGCGCAAACAGCGCGCTGAACGGCGCCCTGGTGACATCGCACTCCGTGAGTCTGAGCGGACTGGCGGCCTCGACGACCTATCATTACCAAGTGTTGTCGCGCAATGCGCAGGGGATTCTGGCCAGCTCCGGGGACTTCACGTTTACGACGGCGGCGGCGGGTTCCGCGCCGATTTTGCAGATCCATGCGGATGCCTCGGAGGTGAGCGGGGTGACGAACGGATCGGTTGTGACGCCGGGCACGGCGCCGGCGGGGTTCACGGGAACGGTGGTGGTGAACGGCGGCGGGTCGGTGAACTTCGCGCCGGCCGAGGCGGGCAACGGAGTGTACTTCCTGAGTTGTTGCGTGAATACGAACAATGCGTATTACCGGTTCGCGGGCGCGATGGTCGGGAATGTCTTCAACGTGAATCGGGGACAGGTCACATTCTACTTGAAATCGAGGTACAGCTTTGCGCAGCGTCAGGCCTCTGCCGGAGGGTTTCGCTACGCATTCGATGTGGGCGACGGCAACGGGCACTTATTCTACTTTTTGACGCAGGTGAGCTCGGGACGTCTGGAGTTCAGCTACATGGCGGACCGGTCGGCGCAGTATTACTTCGTTCCGCAGGGGACGGAGGATGCTCTATACGGCAATGGCGTGATATTGAAGGTGACGCTGGGGTGGGATGGGAGCGCCGTCAAGCTGTATCTCAACGACGCGCTGGTGAAGTCTACGCCGTATACTCCGCTTGCGGCCAACTGGACGGCGGCTTCGCACTTCGATCTGGGAGCGTACGATTATTTCGGCGCCGGGTATGACGTCTCGGACGACATCATCGACGAGTTCGTGGCGCAATAATCGCAACCAAACCGGCGATTCCCGTTCAGCTTACGACTTCAAAGACGAGGCATTTCAGATAGTGGGTCTCCGGGACGGTGAGGAGAATGGGATGGTCCAGGGCTTGCGTTCTGCGTTCGAGCACTCGGAGCGGCCGATGGGCATCGAGAGAGGCTTGGGCGACGGCCTCGAGCAGCGCGGCTTCGCTCATGTGGTGGGAGCAGGAGCAGGTCAGCAGGATTCCGCCGGGCGAGAGGAGGCGGAGGGCGCGGAGGTTGATCTCCTTATAGCCGCGGGCGGCGCTCTCCAGGTGCGACCGCGATTTGGCAAAGGCGGGCGGATCGAGTACCACGATATCGAACGCGCGGCGCGCGGCGGCGTAGGAGGCGAGGAGATCGAAGACATCGCATTCGCGGAATTCGATATTGCCGATGTGGTTGCGGGCGGCGTTGGCGGCGGCGGCGGCGAGCGCGGGGGCGGAGCTGTCGACCGCCTCAATAGAATCGCAGCGGGCGGCCATGTGCACCGCGAATCCGCCGGTTGAAGTGAAGCAATCGAGGGCGCGGCCGCGGGCATAACGCCGCGCGGCAACGTAGTTTTCGCGCTGATCCAAGAACACGCCGGTTTTTTGTCCGCGCAGCAGATCGGCGCCAAGCTCCAGGCCATTCATGTGGATGGCTACCGTTTCGGGAGCGTCGCCATGCAGCAGGCCGGACTCGAGCGGGAGCGATTCGCGGGAGCGCACGGCAACATCGTTGCGGGCGACGATGCCGCGGGGGGCGAAGAGCTCTTCGAGACAGCTCACGATGGCGGGCTTGGCGCGGTCCATGCCTTGATCGAGCGTTTGAACGACGGCGTAGCCGGCGTAACGGTCGACAATCAGACCCGGCAAGCGGTCGCCTTCGCCGTGCACCAGGCGGTAAGCGTCCGAATCGGCGACCACGCGTTTGCGATACGATTCGGCGGCGGCGATGCGGCGCATAAAAAAGGAGCGGTCGAGGGTTTCGGCGCGGTCGCTGAGCAGGCGCAGGCAAATCTGAGAGGAGGAACTGAAATGGGCGGTGCCGAGAGCGCGCCCGCGCGGGTCGACCACCGTTACGGGGTCCCCAGGGGCTGCGGCGCCGCGGTCGAGGACATCGCTTGCGAAGATCCAGGGATGGCCGGAGGCAACGCGCTCGGCGCCTTTGCGGTTGATTCGAACGGTGGCGGGCACCGTTTCAGTGTAGTGCGGCGCGTCCCGGTGGTTGCGTGTGCGCGCGCCGCGATCCGCTCGCCGAGGTTGGCGTGACGTCGGCGGCGCACGGCGTCAAAGCCGCAGAGCGTCAAAGCCGCAGAGCCTGGAGGGGGTCGATGCGGAGGCCGCGGCGCGCCGGAATATAGCTGGCCGCAACCGCTATCGCAAGGAACGACAACGCCAGTGCAGCGAAGGTGGTGGGATCGGTCGCGCTGACGTGAAATAAGAGGCTCTTCATGACGCGCGTCAAGGCGAGGGCGCCGCCCACGCCGATGGCCGCTCCCGCCAGGGCCAACGCAAAGCCGTGTCCCACGATCAACCGCAGAACATCGCTCTCCCGAGCGCCCAACGCGCGCCGGATGGCCAACTCATGGGTCCTTTGGGCCACCGAGTACGCGATGAGGCCGTACATTCCGATGAGAGCGAGCAGGACGGCCACGGCCGCGAACGATGCCAGCAGCGTCAAGATCAATCGCCGCTGGCCCGTTTCCGCGTCCACCAGATCGTCCATGGTGTGGACCGCGGCGAGGGGCTGCTCCCGGTCGAGGGATCGCACCTGTTCGCGAATTGTTCTGGTGAAACGCAGAGGGTCGCCGGCCGTGCGGATCGCGAGCATTGCGGACTGCTGAGGCGCCTGCGCGAACGAAACGTACACCGTCTGGGGCCAGGTGGCGTCCTCAAGGGTTTGATGGACATGGGGGACAATTCCGACGATTTCGGCCGGTTGGGGATTCACGCCGCCGACGAGAAGCCGTTGCCCGATGACGTCCTTGCCGCCGGGATAAGCCGGCCAGAAGAGGCGGACCAAGGTTTCATCGACGATGGCGACGCGCGGAGCGCCTGCCGTATCGCGTTCCGAAAAATCCCGTCCGCGCGCAATGGCAATCCGCAGTGTCCGAAAATAGCCCGGCGTGACGGTCAAGATGGTTGCAATGGGACGTTCGTTCAACTTCAATGGCGGCTTGGCGGCTTCCTGCACGGGGGTTCCCGGATATTCCATCATCGGAAGGACATTTGCCGCCGCGGCGGCGCGGACGCCCGGGGTGGAGTTTACGCGGCGCAGAAGTTCGTCGAAGAACGCCGTCGTTTTCCGGTCCGTGTCGTAGCGGGCCAGCGGCAGAGATATGCGCGTGGTGAGTAGATTCGCGGGATTGAATCCGAGGCTGGCCCCACGCAGATTTGCGACGCTTTGCATCAGCAGCGCCGCGCCGATCAGCAACACGATGGAGAGCGCCACCTGTCCAACGACCAACGCGCCGCTGGCCGTCAATCCGGGCAGGATGCGGCGGGGGATTCCTTCGCCGGCCGCTCCTCCGGCGGCGCGCAACACGCGGATGAGATCGGGGCGGGAGGCGCCCAGCGCGGGCGCGAGGCCGAAGAGCACGCCCGTTGAGAGGGAGAGCGCCGCGGCGAAGCCCAGGACGATCCAATCGAGATGAATGTTCGCCGCGCGCGGCAGATCGAACGCAGGCAGGCTGGGAATGGCGCGCAGACTCCACCAGGCGAGCAGCACGCCCATGAGGCCGCCGGCGCTGGACAAGAGAATGCTTTCGGCGAGCAATTGCCGCACAAGGCGGGAGCGAGCGGCTCCCAGCGCGGCCCGCACCGCGAATTCGCGGGAACGGGAATTGGCCCGCACCAGCAGCAGGTTTGCCACATTGGCGCAAGCGATCAGGAGGACAAAACCGACAGCGCCGAACAGCATCCAAAGCATCGATCGGACGTTGGCGACCAGGACATCCTTCATCGGGGTCACTCGTACCGGCGACTTCGGCTTGGCATCGAGCATGGCCGGATGCGCGAGGGCGTAGCGGCGTTGGATCACCTTCATCTCCGCGTTCGCTTGTTCGAGATCGATGCGCGGTTTCAAACGGCCGAAGACGGTGAGGAAGGGGCTCAGGGCGCGCGATTTGGGCGGCATGAGCGGCCATTCGGCGGGCGCGGTCATCCAGACGTCCACGCCCGCGGAGGGGAACTGGAAGCGCGGCGGCAGGACCCCGACGATGGTGTACGGGGTCCCGGATAGATTCACTGTCTTGCCCACAATTTGCGAATCGCCGTTGAAGCGGCGCTGCCATAGCTCCGCGCCGATCATCGCCACGGGTGGTCCGCCGGGCCGATCTTCCGCAGGAAGAAAGCCGCGGCCCAAGAGCGGATCGAGGCCTAGAATTTGCAGGAAATTCGCGGATACGCGAGCGGCTGGGAGGACCTCCGGCTCGGGTCGGCCGGCGAGCGTAACGCTCTCCATGCCGGTGAACGCTCCGATTGCAGTGTAGGAGCGAGCTTCGGTCTCGATCTCTTCAAAGCGGGCGGGGGCCGCGCCGCCGGAGATGCGCACCAGCCGGTCCGGTTCGGGATACGCGAGCGGTTTCAGCAACACGGCGCGAATGACCGTGAACATCGCCGTGTTGCCGCCGATCGCCAGCGCCAGCGTGAGAACAGCCGTCGCGGTGAAGGCGGGTCTCTGGCGCAATAATCGCAGCGCGTAGAGCGTGTCCCGCCAAACCTGGCGCATTAAGGCGTGATTTCGACGACGATGGTGACCGAGGCCTGCACCTGAACGAGGCCTGGTTCGACGGGCGTAGTAGCCGTGGTCCCCGTTGTCGGAGTGAGCGCGAAAGCGGGTGTTGACACGTTCACGCCCTCGCTCGCCCGAATGACGTTTCCGGTATGAAGTCCCAGGCCCGAGGCAATCGCGCCGGCTTGCGTGAGGGCCGATGCCGCGGCGGCCTTGAGGGCCTGCGCCTGTACCGGATCGCGGTTTTGAAGATCGAACTGAATGCCCTGCACCTGATTGGCGCCGGCCGCAATCGCCGCATCAATCGCTTTCCCGATTAATGTGAGATCGGTGATGGTGGCCTCCACGACATTGCTTACCCTATAGCCGATAATCGAAGCGCTCTGGCCCGCGGGCGGATTATTGTACACCGGGGTGATGGAATAATTGACGGTCTTGACGGTGGCGCTGGTCCCGAGAATAAATTGCAAGGCCGTAATCACGGAACTCACCTGCGTCGCGTTCTGGGTGGAGGCGTCCTGCGCCGTGGCGGCCTGCGTGGACACGCCGACGTCCAGCAGAGCTTTATCGGGCGCGGCCGAGACGGTGGCGTTTCCGACCGCCGTAATGGATCGCACGGGCACCGCCGGCGTCGCGGGGATCTGCGCCTGGGCGGCCGCGGCGAAAGCGGCGCTGGCCAGCAATAAAAATTTCATCGTCCTCCTCCTGAAAGCAATTCAACAAATGTGCGCGCCGCGCGTTTCCACATATACGGCATAGAGCGACTGCCCGGCGGCCATGAAGAGCCGGTTGCGCCGTGTTCCGCCGAAGCACACGTTGGCGCAAATCTCAGGGAGCAGGATCATGCCGATGCGCTGGCCCTGGGGATCGAAAATGTGGACGCCGTCGTATCCCGCGCCGACCCAACCGGCGCCAACCCAGATGTTGCCGTCCGTGTCCGCGCGGATGCCGTCGGCGAGGCCCGCGCCCTTGCCCGGCAATTCCATGGAAACGTAGCGGCGGCTGTTGCGCAGCGAAACACCGTCCGCGACGTCGTAAACCTGGATGATCTTCGGCGCATCGGGGTAATGGGTCGCGCCCGTGTCGCAGATATACAGCTTTTTATAATCGGGCGAAAAGCACAGGCCGTTGGGTTTGCGAAGCTCGTCGCTCACCATCGTCAGTTTGCCGCTCTTGCCATCGATGCGGTAAACCGCTTCCTTCAGCAACAGCTCGGTTTTCTGGCCTTCGTAGGCAACCAGGCTGCCGTATCCGGGATCGCTGAACCAGATGCCGCCATCGGGATGCACGACGACGTCGTTCGGCGCATCGAACGGTTTGCCGTTCCATTTATCGGCGAGCACAGTGACGGTCCCGTCGTGCTCATAGCGGACAACGCGGCGGCTCAGATGCTCGCAGGTGACCTGGCGGCCTTGCCAGTCGAAGGTGTTGCCGTTGCTGAAGCCGCTGGGATTGCGGAAAACGCTGACGTGGCCGTCCTCTTCGAGCCAGCGCATCTGCCTGTTGTTGGGAATGTCGCTGAGCACGAGATAGCGTCCGCCGCCGTTCCAGGCCGGGCCTTCGGCCCATAGCATTCCCGTATACAATCGCTGGATCGCCGTATTGCCGATTTTGTATTTCGCGAATTTCGGATCGAGGACGACGATATCGGGGTCGGGATAACGAATGGGGTTCTTGCCGCTCCAGTCCCGCTCGACATTTTGGGCGCGCAGCGCGGCGGCGCCCAAAGCCCCAAACATAAATACCCGCCGATCGGTAGTCATCAGAACATGCAGCTTCATGGCGACCTGGATCTGCCGCGACGATCCCGAATCGCCCGTCGGAAAACGCGTCCCCAGCGTGATTAAGTTAAACGTGGAAGATCCCAACGTGTCCGCCGTCGAGGAAGCGCCCGGCTGATTGAAGTTGGCGTGGTTCAACAGATCGAATGCGTCCACGCGGATCTGCCAGTTCAGGCGCTCGGTCAGGCGGGTATCTTTATATAGGGCGAAATCCACGTTCGAGAAGCCCGGCCCGATGACGACGTTTCGTCCCAGGTTGCCGAACTGGTTGCCCACCGCGCCGGTACAGCTCGTATTGCCGGGCACGCCGCAATAGAATACGCCGGGATTCTGGAGATATGTCACGTATACGGGACTGCCGTTTGTGGCCGGACTGAAGCCGGTCTGAACCGGGCCGCTGACGCTGGGCCGCAGAGTGGCGGCGCCGGTGAAGGCGGCGTTGCTGGTATGGAAATTGATGGGGTTTCCACTCTGGAGTTGGACGATGGTTGCGAGCCTCCAGCCTTCCTTCAAACGGTTGCCGCGGAACGGCAGCTCGTAGATGCCGTCGAGCACCCAGCGGTGGCGGGCGTCGAAATCCGACAGCCCGCGGTCGCCCCGGATGTTATTGCTGTCCTGGATTACCAAGCCTTGGACGTTGCGGGAATTATCGTCGATCGATTTCGAAAATGTGTACGAGCTGTCTATCTGGAACCCGTGCGCAAAATGTTTCTTCGCCTCCACCCACAAGCCGTTGTACGACGAGTTGCCGTCGCTTTCATACACGACGATGTTGCCCAGCGGCTTGCCTGCGAAGATCGAGCTGTTAGCCGCAAGCGCCGGATACGGGCGCACGCCATTGATGGGCTGGTTGTAATTGCGCGCGATGTTGAGGTCCGTGCCCTTTGTCCCGAAGTAGCCGACCATGAGTCCCAAATTTCCGGGAAGCTCCTGCTGGATGTTGAAATTCCATTCCTGCGCGTAGGAATCCTTGTAGTTTTGCGCCACGGACGTAGGCGCGACGGAGCCGCTCGCGAGGTTGTAGGCGTTTGCCAATGTGACAAAAGGGGTGTTGGCGGTCGGAGAGAACGAAACCGGGAACGAGAACGGCGGGTTGCCCACGAGACCGCTCACGAGACCCGTGATGGGCTGGTCCGTCATGATCGCGTAGGCGCTGCGGACAACCGTCTTTCGATTTCCGAAAGGGCTCCAGGCAAAGCCCACGCGCGGCTGAAAGTTTTTCGCGCTCTGCTGGTAAACCTCGCTGGGACCTCCGTTGGCGCCCACTTGGACGAGCGAGACGGTCGTGGGATCGAACACCACGAAGCGGTTCTCGGCCTCGGTCGGCGTGCCGTACCAGTCGTAGCGCATGCCCAGTTCGAGCAGGAGATTCGGCGTCACCTTGTATTCGTCCTGGACGAATCCTCCGATGGAATTGACATTGATGCGCGCAGCGCGGTTCGACGAATTGGCGGTGAAGCCTGTGGCCTGGTCGGCCAGAAAAGCCGCTACCGACGGAAAGGTGAACGTGCCCGGCGTGTATGCGAAGCTGTCGCAGATAATGCGCCGGTATTCACCTCCGAACTTGAACGTGTTCTTGCCGTGAACCCAGGTGAGCGTGTCCGAAAGCGCGGCCGAATCGTCACCGCGTCCCTGGGGAAAGCCATTGATGCCGCCGAACGCGAATGCGCCCGTTACGCTGATCTGCGGCAGCCCGATGGGCGCCGTCACGCCGCTGTTGATGCCGTAGTCGGCGGCGCTCAGCGTATTGTCGGCCGCAAAAACAATGTGGATGCGGTTGTATCCCAGCCGCGCCTCGTTGACCAGATTCGGGCCGAACACGGCCGTGTCGTTCAGGGTCATCAATTGGCGGCGGCCGGCGCGCTGATCGCCGTAGCCGGGGATGTTATTGCCCTGCGTGGTGGGAGGCTCGTTGCGGTTGTCGCGCTGGAACGCGTAATAGAAATTGAAGCGGTTGGCGTCGTTGAAACTGTGGCTCACGTTGGCCGTGCCCTGGTCGATATTCACCGGCGCCACGGCGGAGGAGACGAGCACGCCGCTGCCGGAATTGGCGGGCGGAATCAAGGGCAACAGTTTCTGAACGATCGGATCGCTGCCGCTCTGCGCCTGGGCGCGCTGCGCGTCGGTCAGCACGGTGGGGGTCAGCGGAACGGCTTGGCGCTGCCGCAGGCCTTCATAGCTCAAATAATAAAACGTCTTGTCCTTAATTATGGGGCCGCCGCCATCGCCCCCGAACTGGTTGCGCTTGAACGGCGCCTGGGGAGCAAGTCCCGAAGGATTGCTGAAATTGCGCGCGTCCAGATCGTTGTTGCGCAAGAAGTCGTAGGCCTCGCCGTGGATTTGGTTGCTGCCGGTTTTTGTCGCGATGTTTACGATCGCGCCGGAATTGCGTCCGAACTCGGCGCTGTAAGTGGAGTTGTCCACCTTGAATTCCTGCACCGTGTTGATGACGGGCTGGAAGGTAATCTGGTTCTGAGAGGGATCGTTCAGATTGATCCCGTTAATCATGAAATTGACCTGATCTTCGCGCGCGCCGGCGGTGTTGAAGGCGAACGATCCCTGGCCGCGCAGAGGAGCCGTCAGAAATCCGTTGGCCGGAGGAGTCACGGTGCCTGGAATCAGCAGCGCGAGATCCACGAAATGCCGGCCGTTCAGGGGAATTTCCTGGACCGTCTGTTGGTTGATGACGCCGCCGACGGAGACGTTGCTGGAATCGACCACCGGCGCGGTGGCGCGGATCTCGATGGTCTCCGACGTGGCCGCCAGTTTCATGCCGATGTCCTGACGCACCGTTGCGCCAACCTCCAGCGGCAGGCCGCTGACCTGAGTCGTCTGCATGCCCGGGGCCTTGACTTGAATGTTATAAGTGCCGGGGATCAGCGCCGGGACGGTATACAGGCCGGCATTATCCGTTTGAGTGGCGCGGTCCTCACCGGTCGCTGTGTTGTGAACGGTGACGACGGCGCCGGGCAGCGCCGCGCCGGTCGGGTCGGTTACAGTGCCCTCGATTGTCGCGGTGGACTGCGCCAGCGCGGCGCCGGCGAACAGGACAAAAATGCTCAGCAAGCGGCGGGACCGCGAAGAAGACATAACAACCTCCCTGAGAACAACTATTGGAATTAGTCTAGCACTCGAAATTACGGCGCATGTCTACAGCGCCGTTGCCTTTTCGGCGAGCGCCAGCGCCCCGGCAATTCCGGCCAGCGAGCCGAGCAGCGGAGGCTGGATGTAGCGCTCCAGACCTTCGCTCAATTCCTTGGCGCCGATGTAGCCGTTGAGC
This sequence comes from Bryobacterales bacterium, assembly GCA_963795935.1. Lineage (GTDB taxonomy): Bacteria > Acidobacteriota > Terriglobia > Bryobacterales > Bryobacteraceae > JAICMB01. The sequence goes on from CAWCJO010000004.1 coordinate 1,007,508, forward strand.
AGCGCCGCGACTTCTTTGCGGATGGGGTCGAAGAGGCGCCGTTGTTGCATGATTCCGCCGCCGAGCAGAATGCGTTGGGGGGACAGCGTACAGACCCACGCCGCCAAAGCGAGCGCCAGATAGCGCGCTTCGAGCGCCCATGCCGGATGATCGGGCGGGAGGTCGCAAGCTTTCGCATTCCAACGCGCCTCGATTGCGGGCCCCGACGCCAGCCCTTCGAGGCAGTCGCCATGGTATGGGCAGGAACCCGGAAAGGGGTCGCGCGTCCTGTCGTGCGGGATGCGGATGTGCCCCATTTCGGGGTGCAGCATCCCGTGCAGGAGCCGGCCATTCACAATCGCCCCGCCGCCGATGCCGGTGCCTACCGTCACATAGAGCGAATCCGAAAGGCCGCGGGCGGCGCCCCAGCGCCATTCTCCCAAGGCGGCGGCGTTGACGTCGGTGTCCAACGCCACGGGCGCCCGCAGCGCCTCGCGGACCGCCCCGGCCAAGTCGAAGTTGCGCCAGGCGGCCTTCGGGGTGGACGTAATGTATCCGAAGGTAGGCGAGTCCGGGTTCAGATCCAGGGGACCGAAGGAGCCGATGCCGACCGCTTCGATGGGCGCGGTTGCACGCTCGCGAAAGAAGGCGGCCGCGCGCGCGATGGTCTCTTCGGGCGTAGTGGTCGGGAACCGGGTGGTCTCGACGTCGTGCGGCCCGCATCCGATGCCGCAAACAAATTTTGTGCCGCCGGCTTCAATGGCGCCGAAAAGGGGCATGGGATCGCGAATTCACCGGGCCGCGCGTGAAGCGGGCGGCGTAGCTTACCAGTTAAAGCGGGCAACGACCTGCAACACCCGCGGATTGCTGCTGAATGCGAACGCGGGATTGTTGAAAAGACCGGAGCTCACGTTGGAGCTCGTGACCTGGACGAAATGCGAGGTTCCGGCGTTGTAGGTGTTCACCGACACGGCGTTATCGACGGCCGTGGGAGTGAATTGCGGATGGTTGAAGATGTTAAACGCCTGGCCCTCGAAATCGATCCGGAATCGCTCGCGGAAGGTGAAGTGTTTGATTAACGATAGGTCGATGTTGTTGATCGGACGGGTTGGCTCCGTGTTGCGGCCGGCATTGGCATAAGCGCCCGGACCGGCCTGAATGTAGCGCGCATTGGGATTCACCGCCACCCAGGCCACGACGTTATTGACCGCGCTCGCCGCGGCCGTCGGTTGTACTACGGCTCCCGCCGCCGTGAGCCCGTAGACGGCGCTGCCGATTCCCGCGGCGCCGCCCGTATTGACGATGGCGCGGTCTATGGTGTCGCCATTGAGGTTCGAATCGACGCCGCTTTGCACGGTGTAGTATTCGGGCGTCTCGTAGGTGTAGATGGGAGCGATTTCCCAGTTACCCACTACGTTCTTGACCAACCAGTTGCCGCTGCCCTTAAACCAGGGGGCGTCGTAGAGCAACGCGAGCGTCGCGCGCTGCCGGTGATCGAGAGCGGAGGAGGCCTTCTCGGCCGAGATATTCAGGAAGTCCTGCGCGCGGCGCGGCGTGAGATAGGTGCTGGCAACCTCGGCCGTGCTGTTATCGATGGCATGAGACCAAGTGTAGGCGGCCTGGAACTGCAAGCCGCGCGAGAAACGGCGCGTCAATTGGGCCTGCAGTCCGTTATATTCGGAATAGCCCATTGGTTCATAGGCGGTAATGGGATTGCTGAAACCGGCGTTGGCGTAGGCGGGAATGGTGTCGCCGATCGCGCGCAGCGCTCCTACTGTTAACGGCAGCGATGCCAGCGTTGCCGCCGACGGCGCCGCCATATAAGTGGGAATATCTTGCGTCGGGCCGATCGGCGATTGGCGGTTGAGCTGTTCCTGAAGAATCAGGTGAACGCCCTTGTCGCCCACGTAGCGTACGTCGAGCGTATAGTTCGTCGCGAATACGTGCTGCACGTCGAACGTGTAATTGATCGAGTACGGCAGAAGCTGATTCGGAATGAAGGAGGAAGTATTGGCGCGCGCCTGTGCCGGGGTTAGTCCCGTAGTCGGAGGCGTCGTAATGCCGCCGTTGGCCAGGAATCCGGTTCCCGTAAGGCCGGTCTGCAGCGTCTCCGTGGTGTAGAACTCCGGCGGCACGGTGTTCAGGCCGATATTGTCGAAGATGACGTCATAGGCAATTCCGAATCCCGCGCGAAGCACCGTATTGCCGCTCTTGCCGGGAGTCCACGCCACGCCGACGCGCGGCCCGAGTCCATAAGGGTCCGCCCCGGGAGCGTTGAAGGTAATCAAGCCGGGCACGCTCGCCAAGGAATTGAGGTTCTGCGCCTGCATGCTGCGCGGCACGGTCGTGTATTCGTAGCGCACGCCCAGATCGACCGTCAGGTTCGGGCGCATCCGCCAGGTATCTTGAAGATACGTGTAAGTGGCGAGCTGGTTGCCATAATAAGTCGAGCCGCCGAAGCTGCGCGCGGCAAAGTAGTCGGGTATCTCATCCTGCAAGTAATTCGCTACCGTGGTGTACTCGTAATCGCCGCGCACGCGCTGCACGAAAAACTGCGGCGAGATATAGTCGCGGAACTCGGTGCCGAACTTAATGGTGTGGTTTCCTTTTACCCACGTGACGCTATCGGAGGCCTGGTACAGGTTATTCACGCCGGATTGCGGGAAGTTCGGGTTCGGACCAACCTGCAGGCCGAGATCGTTGAATTGCAGATTGGGGAAGGCGCTGAGACCGGGAAAGGTTTGGCTTCCAACCGGGTCGCTCGAATTGCTGCGCTGATAGGAGGCGCGGAACTCGTTCATCACCTCCGGGCTGAAAGTGTGATACTCGGCAAAGGAGCCAAGATCGTAGCGGGAAGGCACGGGCGTGTAAAATACCGGCAGATTCGCACCGTGTTGATCGTATCGTAGCGGTTGTAAATATATCGGCCGCGCACCTGGTCCTTGTCCGAAACGTTATAATCGACGCTCAAGACGCCAAAAAACCGGTTAGTATAACTCGGCGCCGAGATCGGAATAATGCCGGTCGGCACGGAAACTCCAGCCGATCGTCACGTTCGGCGCGCCTGCCGTCACCGCGGGCGCGGTGGCGTATTGCTTCAGGATGCCGAGATTCGTCTGGCTTACTCCCGGCAGCCCGCCCAGAGTGGCATAACCAGCGGCGGTCGGCGCATAAATGGGACTTCCGGACGTGGGCGACAAGCCCGTTGGATTGTACTCGAAACTCGTAAAGAAGAATAGCTTGTCTTTCTTGATCGGCCCTCCGAAATTGGCGCCCAGATGGTTGCTGTCGAATCGCGGGTTGTTGAAGATGCCCTCGTTCTTATAGGTCTGGTCCACCGCATTCATGTAGCGGTTCTCGAAATACTCATACAAGGCGCCGTGAAAGTTATTACCGCCGCTCTTTACGATGGTGTTGAACTGCCCGCCGGAGGAGTGGCCATACTCCGCCTGAAACTGGTTTTGGAGCAGCGTAAACTCGCCCACCGATTCGTTCGGCAGATAGACCACCGGACCGGTCACCGATTTGCTGTTGTTATCGACGCCGTCAATCGTGAAGTTGTTGTTGCGGGGGCGCTGTCCGCCGATCGACGGCCCGGAGCCGACTCCGATGCCGCCGGCGCTGGCCACGCCCGCATCGAGCAACGAAAGATTGATCACGCCCAGGCCGATGCTGGTACTCGGCAGATCCGCCGCCTGCTTGGTTGTGAACGTGTTCTCGATTTGGGCCGTCGTGGTATCGATGGTGGCGGCCGCCGACGTGACTTCCACGGTAGTTGCCACGCCGCCGACTTTCAGCGTCACATTGGCGGTCGTGGTCTGGTTCAGTTGAATCGCCAAACCGCGTAACTGCGCCGTTGTGAATCCCGGCGCGATCGCGGTGAGGTCGTAAGTGCCCGGCTCGAGATTCGAGATGCGGTATTCACCCTGCCCGTTCGAGGTTGCCGTCGAGCGCGCGTTTGTCGCCGTGTTCGTTGCCGTCACGCTTACGTTCGGCACGCCGGCGCCGCTGGGATCGACAACCGTGCCCACCAGGTCGCCGCTGATGGCTTGAGCTCGCAGCCGAGGCGGCGCAAGACACATCGCGGCCAACGCCAGACACAATACGACCCATCTAAATTTTCCCAATCTGAACATGCGGTCCTGAGATGCACGTTTCCAGCCACTTACGGGACGTGGTGCATGTTATAGAAATGGTTGGAGCAAAGGCGTTTTCCGATCCCGTTTCCGGTAGACCTCGGGGAGGCGAATACGCGAAAGCGGATCGGGTGCAGGCTAGGTGGAAGCTTCGCTTGGCGCGCGGGCGGGCGTCCTTAGCGCAGGGACGGTTTCGCGGCCGCCGTTTCCGCGTTGGGCGAGGCGCGGCCGAGTGCCGCGGCTCGTGCTCTCATGCGCAGCGCGGCGGCGATGAGTTCGCGGACGCGCTCGAGCCCAGGCCGTATATTTTCGAGCCCGTTAGTAGGGCTGTGGCGGTCGGCGTACAGGCAGGCCGCCAGCTTGCCGTCAAAAACGACGGGAAACAGCGCGAAGGCTTGCGGTTTGAACGCCGCCATGAGCTGCGAACCGGCGTAGCGGGTTTCATGCGCGCAATCGACCAGCGCATCCACGTTACGGCAAGCCTCGCGCAAGAGTCCGTCCCAGCAATCGAGACGGAACTGAAATGCGTTCAGCAGGGCGTCCACGCTGGGATCCGGCGCGCTGGCGAGCCGTCCACGCAGCCACGTACGCTCCTCATTGACGAGCGCAAAGACAACCCGTTCGAAGCCGGCCTCCCGCAAGGCGTCGAGCAGCCGCGATATGAAAGGCGCGGCATCCAAGTGGCCGCCCTGCAGCTCCCGGCCAGCCGCCTCCGTCGTCTGCAGCAAGCGGGCGAGGCGCTCGGCATGGAATACGGGAGCATTCGCCAGCGCCTCGGCGAGGAAGAGGCGCGCGGCCGCGGCCTGTCGATCGAGCCGCAGTCCCTCCAACGCAATCCGCAGCGCCGCGAAGGTCTTGGCGCTCTCTTTGGCGCCGCTGTCGAGGATGTTGCCCAAGTCCTGAAGGGACAGCAAAGCCGCGCCGCCGTCGGCGCAAGGCAGAAAACGCGGCCGGATGGAGCCCGCGCTTGCGCCCCGCCGGTAGACCGCATCGGTCAGCTCAAAACAGAAGTCGGCGCATTGCGTCAGACGGCGCGCCGCCGGTTCGGCCGGTCCCTCGCCGCGTACGCCCGGACGGGCCCCGGCGGGCATGTTCCAGGCCTCCGACACCCGCGCTCCCACCACGTCGGAGGTAAAACCGAGCACTCGGGCGCAAGCGGCGGACAGCGGCAGGCGCTCGGCGTGCATCGCCAGGACGATGCGGGAGTACTCTTCCGGGTAGTGGCAGGCCACCAACACCTCGCCCAAACTGCGAAAAAGGCCGCGCAGATAGGCCTCCTCCAGGCGCCGGTATCCCAGTCTGGAGGCGGCCTCGCGAGTGTGGATCGCGTTCAGCACCGCCAGCAGCATCAACTCCCGCACGGCCGGCGAGCGATTGGCGAAATGATCGATGTAGCGCAGCGCCATGGTCACGCCCCGGATGGTCTCGACCCCGAGCAGCGTTACCGCGTAGGGAATCCCGAGGATTTGCCGGCCGGAGCGGTTGTAGAGCGCGGAATTGGCGACGCGTAGGATTTGGGATGCGAGTCCGAGGTCCTTGAGAATGACGCGCGTCAACTCGCTCGAGCTCGTCTCGGGGTTGAAGGTCCGGGATATCAGCTCGCTGGCGTGCTCCCGAAAGGGTCCAACGCCTTCCGATCGCAGAATCCGGTCCACGCATTCTTCGAGCGAGTCGCGCCGCGCTTGTTCACTCCCGATCTGCGGTGGCGGTTGCGTCGAAATTGCCCTCTCTTTGCTTTTCGGCAAAGGGGGGCGGAGTGTGAGAGAAGCCGCAAACGGGCCGCGGCCGCCGGCAAACTCACGCCTGCCTGCTTGCGAATCGCGCGCGGGCGTTTCCCGCATGGAGTGCGGCGAGAACATCGAGATTCACCAGGTTTCGCCGCGCGCTGCCGCGCCAGATCGTTCGCCCTCCGGGCGTCAAGCCTGGGCAGGGGGATTTTGAAAGTCGCCAGTTGTCGATTACACGGCAGCAGCACGCGGACGCGGCTCCAGCAGCCCGGGGAACGCGGGAAAAGCGGGACTATTGCGCGTCTGCCGCAATTCGGATATCATGATCGCAATCCGCTGCGGAATTGGGAGATCATGAAAATTGCGACTCTGACTTGTAGCGCTGTGCTTTTTGCCGCTTTCGCCGCCACCGCCGTGCGAGGCCAGGTCATCAGCGCCTCGGTGGAAGGGATTGTTCTCGATCCCACGGGAGCGGCCGTGCCCAACGTCAAGGTTCGCGCCGTCAATACCTCGACCAACCTGGAGGTCCGCACTACCACCGCCGCCGATGGCCGCTACTCGTTCCCCTCGCTCCCGCCCGGCGGGCCCTATACCATTACCGTCGAAGCCGCGGGTTTCAACGCCGAGCAGCGCGCCGGAATCACGCTCGACGTCAACGAGGCCGCGCGCATCGACTTCACTTTGAAAATCGGCGCCACCACCGAGACCGTGCAAGTCACCGCCGCCGCGCCGCTGATCGAATCGAGCACCGCCGCCATGGGCCAGGTGATCAACAGCCAAAGTATCGTCGACCTTCCCCTTAATCAGAGAAATCCCTATTCTCTGGTCTTTCTCGCGCCGGGCGTGCAGGGAGACGTCAGCTTCACCTACAACAGCGACAACTTCTCGATCAATGGGGGGCGGCCGGGCACCACCGATATCCTGGTCGATGGCATCCCCTCGGCGCCCAATCTGGCGAATCCCATCGTCGGGCATTGCCGTTTTCCCGTCGGTCGATGGGGTGCAGGAATTCAAGGTCCAGACCAATACCTATTCCGCCGAATTCGGCCGCAGTGGAAGCGGCATCATCAACCTGATCTTTAAATCCGGCACCAACCAGTTCCATGGCAGCGCCTACGATTTCCTGCGCAATTCCGACCTCGACTCGAACAGTTTCTTCTCCAACCTGAATGGCACCCCGCTCCCCAATTTCAAGCGCAACCAGTTCGGCGGCAGCCTGGGCGGGCCGGTCGATATTCCCAAGCTCTATAAGGGCCGCGATAAGACCTTCTTCTTCTTCGATTACGAGGGCTTGCGGCAGGGCAGCGCGTCGACCTTGCAAACCACCGTGCCCACGGTGGCGCAACGCAATGGCGATTTCTCCCACACCTTCAACTCCACCGGCCAGCTTGTTACGATTTACGACCCCGAGACCACCGTGCCCCAAGGCTCGGGATACGTCCGCTCGGCCTTCCCCGGCAACGTGATCCCAGCCAGCCGCATGGACGCCGTGGGCAAGAACGTGGTCAATTATTATCCCCTGCCGAACCAGCCGGGCGCGGCCTTTTCCGGCGTGAATAATTATTACGTCGCCACCAACAATGTGCTGAACAGCAACTCGATCGACGCCAAAGTCGACGAGGTCCTCAGCGACCGGAGCCGCTTCTTCGTGCGTTATTCGCGCCAGGGTCTGGATAATCCCGCCCCGGCCTATCTGACCGGGGCCATCGCGGTGGCCCAGAACGCGCCCGATAATCAAGCCCAAACGAACAACAGCGCGGCCATCGATTACACTCTCACGCTAAGCCCCTCGAACCTGCTGGAGCTCCGCTATGGCTTCGCCCGCATCAAGCTGAATTACAGATCGCTCAGCCTGGGCTTCGATCCCACCACGCTGGGCTTCCCCAGCTATATCGCGGCGAATGCGGACCACCTGCTTTTCCCCGGCATTGCGGCGACCAACTATTACAGCCTGGGCAACCCGCAGCAGGGCGACACGCGCGATCCGGGCTTTGAAACCCATATCCTGGCGGCTGAAAATACGCGCATCTTTTCCGCGCATACGCTGCGATTCGGAGTGGAAACGCGCCTGCTGCGCTCGAACGATACCGAATCCGGATCCTCCACCGGTAATTTCACATTCACCAATGCCATCACGCAAGGCCCCAATCCGAATGCCGCTACCTCCACGGCCGGCAACGCCATCGCATCTCTGCTGCTGGGCGTGGGCAGCGGATCGATGCTGATCGACTCGAAGGATGACGCCACGCAAAGCCACTACTTCGGCGCGTTCGTTCAGGACGATTGGAAGGCGACGCGCAAGCTCACGCTCAACCTGGGGCTGCGCTGGGACCTCGACGTTCCCCGTACCGAGCGCTATAACCGCATGGAGACTTTCGATCCCTACATCCCTTCGCCGCTCGCTTCGCAGACCGGGATCGCCGGGCTGAGCGGCGGCACGGTGTTTGTGGGCGTTAACGGCAACCCCCGGCGGCAGTTCGATCCGCAATGGCATAACTTCAATCCCCGTTTCGGATTCGCCTATGAGGCCACGCCCAATACCGTCATTCGCGGAGGGTACGGCATCTTTTATGCCGCCAGCCTGCGCATCGCCAATGCGACCATCGGGAACGAAGGCTTCAGCGCCTCCACCGCCTACGCGGGAAGCCCCAACGGACTGACTCCCGCCGTCTATCTCAGCAATCCGTTTCCGAGCGGATTGAACCTGCCCACGGGCAGTTCCCAAGGGCTGCTGACAGGTATCGGAAGCTCTTTCGAGAATCCACTTAGCGGCGACAACAAAGTTCCCTACTCGGAAAACTGGAATTTCGATGTGCAGCGCCAGTTGCCCGGCGACATCCTGATTGACGCCGCTTACGTCGGGAGCCATGGCGTGCACCTGAATATGGCGGGCGAAGGCAATTACAACATCGATCAATTGACCCCCGACGCCATCGCCCTGGGAACCAAGCTGCAGCAGAGCGTCGCGAACCCGTTTTACGGAATCATTACCACGGGTCCGGAGGCGGCCGCAACCGTCCCCCTCGCCTACCTGCTCGCTCCGTTCCCGCAATTCACCACCGTTTACGCCTCGTTCCCCACCGGCGGCTACAGCGACTACAATTCCTTCCAGTTGAAGATGGAAAAACGCCTCAGCCACGGGCTGACGACGCTGCTCGCCTTCACCGGTCAGAAGCTGATCGACGATTTTTCTCAACTTTCGAACGTCGGCAACAGCACCGGCGGCATTCAGAACATTTACAACGGCAAAGCCGAGCGGGCCGTATCTTCGAACGACCGTTCCCGCCGGCTGGTGATCAGCGGCACCTACGAATTCCCGCTGGGCCGCGGCAAAACCTTCGGCAAAAACTGGAACCGCGCCGTGGACGCTTTAATCGGCGGATGGCAGGTCAACGGGATCTATACCTATCAGACCGGTTTTCCGCTTTCCGTCACCGCTCAGAATACCTGCACTAACTGCGGGATCAATACCCTGCGGCCCAACAACAATGGCCAGAGCGCGGCGCTGAGCGGCCCCGTTTCGCAGCGGCTGAACGAGTATTTCAATACTTCCGTATTCTCGCAGCCCGCTCCCTTCACCTTTGGGAACGCGCCGCGAACGCTTCCCGACGTGCGCGGCCCCTCTTCCGAAAATATCGATTTTTCGCTCTTCAAGTTTTTCAATCCGCTGGAGCGCCTTAGAATTGAGTTCCGCGCCGAAGCGTTTAACTTGCTCAATCAGGTTGTCTTCGGGCTGCCGAATGTCAGCTTGAACTCCAACCAATTCGGCGTCATCAGCTCGCAGGCGAATGGCCCGCGCACCATTCAATTTGGATTGAAATTGATCTTCTGAGTGTGCCATGAGCAAAAGAGACGGCGACAGACGGCTCTTTTGCGTAACTGAGTAGTCGATGAGGGCAGGCCCCTCGGAACCGTCTTACAGGAGAAGGTTCCAAACCACCTCCCGCTGCTGCGGGCAAAAGCCGTGGTAGTGAGCAGGGAAGGAAAAGGCCCGGCAAGATTGGGTCAGGTGACATCCGAGAAGAAGAACGAAAGTGAATCACCGTTTCTCATGTCGAAAAGAATCCAGACGATATCAAAACCGTGGTTTGTTAGAAGGCTGCGGGACAAGTTCCGACGGGACCTGTTTACGGGCGGGACGGTATCCGGCATATAGGTGGCTTGAGCTCGGGTGAGGCGATTATTCGGAACATGGGAACCTTCGGCGCCGATGCTAACGGAGAAGCCACAAGGGGCATGAACCACGAGGGCGAGAGTACGAAAGCGGCGCCAAGGGGCGGAACACTTCGTAGTAGCGATGAAGTCGGCGAAAGCCGACGGAGCGAAGGGGGTGTGTGCAGTGAAGCGACATCGATTGGGCCAACCCGCAAGGGGAGGAGCCTGAAGGATGAAGCAAAACCGTTTTGTATTTCACGATGGGAAGTCTGGGAAGCCTATTTAAAGGTAAAGAGCAATCAAGGGGCGGCAGGCCTGGATGGGCAGTCGATCGAGGAGTTTGAAAGGGACTTGAAGAAGAACCTTTACAGGATCTGGAATCGGATGTCATCCGGGAGTTACTTTCCAGCGCCAGTGCGGACGGTGAAGATCCCGAAAGCCCATGGCGGAGAGAGGACGCTGGGGATACCGACGGTCTCAGATCGAATTGCACAAATGGTCGTGAAGAATCGACTGGAAGCAGTGGTGGATCCACTATTCCTGCCGGCATCGTACGGGTATCGCCCGAAGAAGTCTGGCGCTGGATGCGGTGGGACAGGCCCGGCAGATGTGTTGGGCTTATGACTGGGTTTGCGATCTGGACATCAAGGGCTTCTTCGATAATCTCGATCACGATCTGATGATGCGGGCGGTAAGAAAACACGCGCAAGAGCGGTGGATGGAACTTTACATTGAGCGTTGGCTGAAAGCACCGGCGCAAGATGAAGAGGGACGTCTGCTGAAGCGTGAACGAGGTACTCCGCAAGGAGGAGTGATCAGCCCCCTGTTGGCCAATCTGTTTCTGCACTATGCGTTCGATTTGTGGATGTGGCGAAATTGGTCGCATCTGCCGTTCGAGCGGTACGCGGATGACATTATCGTCCATTGCAGGACAGAGCGGGAAGCGAACCAGGTGCGTGTCAAGCTAGCGGCACGGTTGAAGCAGTGTGGGTTGGAACTGCATCCGGAGAAGACGAAAGTGGTCTATTGCAAGGATGCCAATCGGAAAGAGATTCACCCGAACGAGAAGTTCGACTTTCTGGGGTTTACGTTTCGGCCTCGGAGAGCGAAGAATCGGAAAGGGAAGATCTTTTGTAGTTTCAGTCCAGCCATCTCGAAGAGTGCGGCACAGACAATCCGGGATGAGATCCGAGGATGGAAGTTGCATCGCTGTACAGGGCAGGCCATCGAAGATCTTGCCCGGAAGATCAATCCCAAACTTCGGGGATGGTTCAACTACTATGGGCGCTTCACGCCTTCAGCGCTCCGGCCCATCGAGAGGCATGTCGGCCAATCGTTGGTTCGCTGGGCTTGTCGGAGATATAAGAAGCTACGCAATCACCGGAGTCGGGCATGGGCCTGGCTGATGCAGGTTCTCGATCGTCAGCCAGACCTGCTTGCACTTTGGGAGCAGCGTAGTCGGTTTTCACCATAGGAGCTGTATGAGTGGAGACGCTCACGTACAGTTCTGGGAGAGCCTCGGGGTGAGATTCCCAGGGGCTACTTAACTAGCAGCGGGCGCGGGAATCCTCACGACTTCGGAGCGTATTTGATTCCGGTTACCAATGTCCCGGCCGCGAACAGAGCCACCACTGCCGCGAACGTGAGGTTCGCAATTTCGGGATTCGCCGTTTCCGAGATCACGCCGATTCCGATCACCGGGAGCGAGAGGCCGATATAACATACGACGAAGTAGGCCGAGAGCACCTCGGCGCGCTGCTCGCCGGGAGCAATCCGATTGATCGCCTCCAGGCTGCCGCGATATCCCAGGGCGACGGACACCCCGCATAGCGCCGTCGCGCCCAGCAGAAGCGGCATGGAGCGAGCTTCTCGAGCCAGCTCCAGAAGCGCGATGCCCGGCAGCAGCAATCCCATCCCGCTCAGCATTGCCGGGCGGCTCTTCAGCGATTTCGTAACGGCCAAAGTTACCGTGGCGATGAGCGCAAGTTCGAACACCACAACGCCCGCAAAGGCGCGGTTGGTTTCGTGCAGCTCGGTGTTGAGCAAGCCCGGCGTCAGCGCCGAGTAAAACCCGAACAGCGCAAATGTTCCGAATGCCGTGGCCGCGGGGGGAACAAATTGCGCGCGAATGCCCGCCGGGACCCCAATGCGCGGTTTCAGCGATACCTCCGTTAATTGGCTCTTGGTATCCTGAACGGTTTCCGGCGCGTTGAATACAATAACGGCCGCCGCAATCAGAAACGGCAGATACGCTACATAAGTGAGACGCAGCGGAAGCGGAGCATATTGCGCCAGCAATCCGGTCATGAGCGGACCAAGCGCCAATCCCGCCAGATTGAAAGCGACGGCGATTACCGTCGGATCGGCATGAATGCGTTTGGGGTGCAGCTCAACAATCCAGGCCGTCGCCGTACCCGCGACAATGCCGGTTGCGAAGCCGCTGAGTATACGGCCCGCGAATAACATGCCGGTATCGATGGTGAATATGAAAACGAAGGTGCTGAGAGCCGCAACGGCGATGGCGGGAAGAGCCGCTCGCCGCCGGCCGATCTGATCCGAAAGCCGCCCGAAGAAAATCAGCGCGGTCAATGTCCCCACGACATACGCGGTATAAATCAAAGTCAGAGCGATCTCGGAGAAGTGAAATCGCCGGCGGTAAGCGACGTACAGAGGGGTGGGCAGCACACTGCCCATGTACACCAATCCCAACATGCAGGCCACCGCCCACATGGCGGGGGCGCCGGTCAACGGCGGTGTTTTGGAAGTGGCCGCTGTTACTTTGCCGCTCAAAAACTGAATCGCGCCTGCAGTTCCACCACGCGCCCCGCGAGCGCGCTCGGTGAAATCCCGAAGAAGGTTTGATCGGGATGCGTTCCGCCGCCGCTGAAGCTGAACGGGGTCAGGTTCAGTTGGTTAAAGATGTTGAAAAAATTCGCGCGCAGCTCCAGATTCGACGATTCGCCGAAGAAAAACGGCAGCTTTGTATTTTTCGCGAAACTCAGGTCGGTCTGCCAGAAGTGCGGCCCGCGCCACGAATTCCGGCCGATGCCGGGAGGTCCGCTGTCTTTGATATCGAAATACGTGGCTCCGCCCGCCGGGAAATTGCTGCCCGTCTCAAGAGCGGCGTTCGACTCATCGTGCCCGGCCCCGCCGTAATAAGCGATGGGGCGGATGGGCGACAGCGTCGGGCCGCCGGGCGTTTGGACCGATTGGCCGATCACGGGCGTCCACGGAAATCCCGTGTGCCACGTTTCGATGGGCGCGAGTTGCCAGCCGCCCAACACGCTCTTCCAGAAGCCGCGCTGCTTTGCGACCGAAGGAATGTCCCACACCACCGATAAAGTATAGAATTGCGTGACGTCGAAGTCCGACGGACCCCATTCGCTGTGGTTGTTCTGCGGATAGGTCTGGTTAGTCACGAACCCAGGTCCTTCATAAGACGAATTGTCGAGGCTCTTCGACCATTTGTAATTGAACACGAACTGCACGCCGTGATTGTAATTGCGGCGCAGCGTCAACAAGCCGGCGTTGAAGTTGGAGTTATCGTCCGGCTGCGGGATGTAGACCGCCGAGAACGCCGCGCCCCCATTCAAACCCAGGTTATTCGGGTAAAGATAATTTTGATTCACCAGACGGATCAGATGGTGGCCTTCGCTGCCGGAATAGCCGAGATCCATCGCCATCTTCCACGGCAGCTTGTACTCGATGCCCATCGAATACACGTACACCATGGGACTCGGCATGTAGGACTGCGCGCCATAAATCTCGACGGCCCCGGCGTTCGGCGATCCCGTTGCCGGATTAATGCCCTGGGCCAGCTTGGGATTGGGCGCATAGCTGAAGGGCGAGTTGCTCGCTCCCAGCTCATACACGATCTGTCCGTTCACGAAAGGATTGGTCGAGCTGCCGCAGCAGATACCATAGTTCGCATAACCCGGAGGATTGGCGGCCGCCTGCGCGAAAAGCGCCTCGGGAACGCGGTCGTAGAAAATCCCGAATCCTCCCCGCACCACCAGGTTGCCGCTGGTCCCCATCGGCGACCATGCGAAACCCAGCCGCGGACCGAAATTGTGAAACTCCGAATTATAGAGTTCATGCTCCGGAACAATTGTCGAGTTGGCGAGTCCGTTCGATCCGAAGATAATATTGCCTATAGTCCCGTCTTTTTGATACGGAGGGCTGAAGAATTCCCAGCGCAGCCCCAGATTTAATGTCAGGTTTGGCCGGATTTTCCAGTCATCCTGCGCGAATGCTCCATAGTATGGCGTCCGCAGATAACGCTGGGAGATAGCGGTCCCGCCAGTCTGCGGATTCGCGGCGATTCCTTCATAAATGGGGGCGCTGTTCGCTAGATTCCACAGTCCATTGAAAACGTAATCCGGCCGCGAGGCTCCGACGAAGCTGTTGTTGTCCTGCTCGCGGCGCGCTTCGAAGCCAAACTTTAAGCCGTGGTTGCCCGCTACCTTGCTCAACGTATCGCGAAACTCATAGGTGTTTTGCGCGAAGATGCCCGGCGTTCCCTCTCCTTGCGCGGCCCCGAACTCCAGCCGGCTGATGGGATAGCCCTGTACTTCCAAGCGCGGAATGCCGAAGTTCACGACGCCGGCATTTGAAGAGACCTGGTTGGCGGCGAATCGCGTGAAATTCGCGCGCGCCTCATTCAGAAGCGTGGGCGAAAGCGTGCGGTTGTAAGTCGCCGTGATGGCCGTGTTCAGCGGCGAGAAATTGACGTCCGCCATGGGGCGGCTGCCGGTCGAATTGTCAGCGCCGAGATTAAACAGGTGCGTGAAATACATGCTGACCGCAATGTTGTCGGAGGGGGTGGGGTCAAAATCGATGCGGCCGTTGTACTGATTGCCGCTGGTGCTGCTCGGCGACGCGATCTGCGCGAACTCGAGATCGGGAACGCCATCGAGACCGCCTCCGAGCAACGGATCGATGTACTGGCCCGTCTGCCCCGCAAAGGAACCGACATCGATGCCGCCCGCCACCTGCTGGCAAGTCCCGGGCGCAAACGCCGCCGGACACGGGCTATTCAATACGTTGATGACCCGGGGCGCGATTCCGGCCGATTGGAAGATCTGCGAGGTAATGCTGTTGGGCCGCAGATTCAAGACCGCTTGCCGGTATTGCGGCGTTTCCACCCAGGTCTCGTAAGTTCCATTGGCGCTCTGGCGCAATCCTTCGTACGAAAAAAACCAAAACAGCTTGTCCTTTATAATCGGACCGCCCAGGCTTCCCGCGTATTGCCGGATCAGGTTGGAGTCGCGCACTGGAAGCGCTCCGCCCGGTCCGCCGTAGCGATTATAAGAGTTCAAGCTGGGCGAATCGAAGTGAAACAATCCGCTGCCATGCAACTGGTCGGTGCCGTTCTTTGAAATGACGGAAATCTGCGCGCCCGAATTGCGGCCCCATTCGGCGGAATAGGCGTCGGTGAGCACCAGCACCTGCTTCACGGATTCCGCATTCGGGGTAACGACCGCCGCGCCGCCCCAATCGAGACTGTTGACGCTGACGCCGTCGATCATATAATCGTTGTCCGACAGACGCTGGCCGTTGGCCGAAATGGGAAGCTGGTTTTCAGTCTGAAAGATCGAGGAATTCGATCCTCCCGGGCCGGTGGTGTTCGGCAATCCAACCGCCAGGCCGGAGCCGCTGCGCGCCATGTCCGATGTTACGTTCGGCGCCAGACGGACCAGCTCGTAAGGATCGCGCCCGAACTGCGGCAGGCTTTCCACCTCCCGGGTGGTGATCTCGCGGCCAACTTGCGCATTTTCGGTCTGCAGCAGCGGCGCGCGTTCCGGCCGTCACGGTCACGCTTTCCGTAACCTCGCCTGGAGTCAGCGTCACGTTCACGCCTTGCGTCTGTTCCGCGTTCACCAGCACGTCCTGGATATTCTGCTTCTGAAAATTGGGGGCCTCGGCGCTCAACGTGTAACTGCCCGGCGCCAGCCCAGAAAATCTATAAAAGCCGTCGGCGCTGGTGGTGGTGGTCTGCGTCTTCTTCGTCTCGTTGCTTGTAACCGTGACAGTCGCGTTTGGGATTACCGCTCCGCTGCTATCGGTGACGGTCCCTTGCATACTGGCGCCGAATTGCGCGTGAAGCAGCGGGGAAGAAAATGCGAGGCAGAGGCACGCGGCCACCACCTGGGCCGGAGTCTTGATGGACATAGCGAGTGGACCCAACCTTTCGCTGTAAGACTCCCGGCTGGCATTTCCAGTTACATCGGCAGCCGAACGGCGCGCCTATTGCAGCAATTCAAATGTTAGATTCACGCTCGCGTGGATATCGATGTTACCCGGTTCAACCGGCGCTACCGTGCCCCCCTGCGCCTTGCTGAGCGAAAGCTCCACTTCGCGGCCGGGCGTGATGATGACGGGCTGTTCTTCTTCCAACCGCAGCACCTTGCCGAGCCTGAGATTCAGCGAAGCGGCCAACGCCTCGGCGCCCGAGCGGGCCTGCGTCGCGGCTTGGCGCAAAGCCTGCGCGCGCGCCGCGTTTACGTCGCGCAAGGTGAAGTTCAGGCGGTTGACATTGCTGGCGCCCGCCTTGGTCGCCGCGTCGATCACCCTGCCGATGGCCGTCAGGTCGTCAATCTGTATGCGTACCGTATTGTTGGCGGTATACCCGGGTATGGTCGGCGGACCGCCGTTCTTCGGATATTCGTAGTTCGGGTTGACGGAGAAATTCACAGTCTTGATATTCGTCGCGGGCACGATGGCGCGCAATGCAGCGATGACAACATTCGATTGTTTCGCGTTCAGGTCGGCCGCGGCCTTGGCGGTGGCGGCCTGGCTGATCACCCCGATGTCCATCTGGGCGCGGTCCGGCTGCGCCGATACGGTGGCGTCGCCGTGGACGCGGACATAGGGAGGCTCCTGCGGCGCGGCGTACTGCTGCGCGGCGAGCATGGGCGCGAAGGATAAAACGAGCCCGCCGATCCGAAGTCTCGCGCCGCGCGCTTGCAATGTTGTCATACTCTTGATTACACCTGAAACGAGATCCATTTGTTATCCCGGCGCCGCTTCCTGTCCCTTGCCGCCGCATTTCCCAGCGCCGCCCAGACGCCGTTCGCCCTGACGCTCTCCGACGAAGCCTTCCTTGAAGACCTCTCGCGCCGGGCGTTCCTCTATTTTTGGGAGCAGTCGGATCCGCATACCGGTCTGACGCTGGACCGCGCGCGCGACAGCGGCGACAAGGTGACGGGCCGCAGCCACGAAGTCGCCAGCATGGCCTCCACCGGTTTCGCCCTCAGCGCCCTTTGCGTCGCTCAGGAACGGAAATGGAGAGATCCCGCCGAGATCGCCGGCCGCGTCCGCTCGACTCTCCGTCACCTCGCCAACAATCAGGATCACGAGCGCGGCTGGTTCTACCATTTCGTCGATATGCACACGGGTGAGCGCGTGTGGCGATCCGAGTTGTCCACCATCGACACCGCTCTTTTGCTCGCCGGCGTCCTCACGGTCCAGCAGTGCTTCGCCGCCGACGCCGAGATCGCCCGCATGGCCCAGGAAATCTACGAGCGCGTGGATTTCCTGTGGCTTTTCGATCCCGCCTCGGGGCTTCTGCGCATGGGCTGGCGGCCCGAATCCGGCTTTCTGCGCGCCGCCTGGGTGAACTATCGCGAAAACAGCATCTTGAATATTCTGGCCATCGCTTCACCCACCTTCGGCATTCCGGTGCGCTCCTGGTATGCCTTCCGCCGCGATCCCGTGGTCTTTCAGGATTACCGTTACGTCGGGGCGGGCCCGCTCTTCACGCATCAGTATTCGCAAGCCTGGCTCGACCTTCGCGGATTGCGCGACGGGTCTCCGTACAACATCGATTATTTTCAGAACTCCGTTGTCGCCACCCTCGCGCATCGCGCCTTTTGCCTGAGCCTGCGCAGCTTCTACCCGTCTTATTCGGATAACCTCTGGGGAGTTACTCCGTCCGACAGCCAGATCGGCTACCTCGGTTGGGGCGGAAACTTCTCCCGCCGCGACCTCGACGGCACCGTCGTACCCTGCGCCTCCGCCGGCTCGCTGATGTTCACTCCCGCGCTCTCGCTGGCGGCGCTGGGCGCCATGCATAAGGATTTCGGCCCCTACATCTACGGCCGCTACGGATTTGCGGACGCCTTCCATCCGCTCTCGTTGTGGGTCAACCCGGACGTTGTGGGAATCGATCTGGGAATCACGCTTTTGAGCGCCGAGAATCTGCGCGCGCGCAGCGTCTGGAACTGGTTCAGCCGGCAACCCAACATCGCGGCGGCCCTCAACCGCATTTTCGAGCCGGAGGCCCAATTGTTCCGCTGACTCGCACATTGTAGGCCCAGGGGCGCGTGAAGAGGGCAAGTAAGCAGGCGTCGATCCCATTTATTCGGAACCGTAGTAGTACTCCAGGCCGGCAAGCGCAATGGGCGGCGGCGGGCGCAACTTGCCGCGCACTCAGAGATAGCGCGAAGCCGTGCTTGTCGGGGCGGCTCGCGGCAGTCGCGGCGGCGCGGTTACGATAGCAGGAGATGACCACACCACCCATGGCGGCCGAGCCACTCGAGCGCATCCAGTGCCAGTGGTGCCAGAGCATGAACCCGAAGCACGCTCTGACTTGCCAGGCATGTGGAGCGCCCCTCGACATCCGCAATCTGGTAAGCGAATCCGGCTGGCGGGAAGCGCCGCGCATCCGCGATATGACGGAGATTCACTTCAGCTCCAGCACCTGCCAGGTGGAAGGCGAGATTGTACCGGTGGCGGAGATCAATCTCGCGGCGAACGACGCGATTTTTTTTGAACACCACGTCATGCTGTGGAAGGACGAAGCGGTTCCGATGAACGTGATGCAACTCTCCGGCGGCATCAAGCGTGCGTTCGCGGGCATGCCGTTCGTCATCAGCGTTGCGAGCGGACCGGGCCGCATCGCCTTCTCGCGCGACGCCAGCGGCGAGCTCGTCGTTTTGCCCCTGCATCCCGGCATGGAGCTGGATGTTCGCGAGCATGCCTTCCTGTTGGCGTCGCACCAGATCAATTATTCTTTTGTGCGCATCAAAGGCCTGGCTAACATCATTTTCGGCGGCCAGGGCATGTTCATGGACCGCTTCGTAACGGGCGGGGTGCAGGGTCTGCTGATTCTCCATGGCTATGGCAATGTTTTCGAGCGCGTGTTGAAACCCGGCGAGAGCATCATGTTGGAGCCGGGCGCATTCCTCTACAAGGATTCCTCGGTGACGATGCAGGTGGAGTTTCAGCACCTGGGCAGCGGATTCTTCGGCGGCACGAACATGAGCCTGGCGAAGATGACGGGGCCGGGGCGCGTGGGCATACAGTCGATGTACGTGCACCATCACACGTCGGATTGAGGGAAGGCACAATCATGTTTTGCACGAATTGCGGAGCTCAAATTCCGGAGGGCGCGAACTTTTGCGTTGCGTGCGGGAGCGCCGCGAAGCCCGTGGGGCCACCGCCGCAGGCGCCCCCAGCTCCCCAGAGGCCGACAAGCGCGGCGCCTGCTTACACTTCGCCAAGGAGTGAGCCGCCGCGCGCGGCAGCCTCCCAATGTCCCTGGTGCGGCGCCACGATCGATGCGACTCAATCAAGCTGTCCCAAATGCGGCGCGGCCGTGAACACGCTTGGAAACGTCGTGGGAGCCAGCGTTACGCGATCGGGTTGGGCGCAGTTGCCGGGACGCCGCGACATGGCCAAGCTGCAGTTCGGCAACTCTTTCTGCCAGATTGAAGGCGCATACGTTCCGGTCGCGGATTTCAATCTTGCGCCGGGCGATGGAATTTACTTTGCGCATCACGCGCTGCTGTGGAAGGACCCGCAGGTCAACGTCACGACCATGCCACTGAGCGGCGCCTGGAAACGAATGTTCGCGGGGATGCCGCTGATCATGACGCAAGCGCAAGGCCCCGGCCACATCGCGTTTTCCCGCGACGCTCCGGGCGAGACCATCGCGCTGCCGATCCATCCTGGGCAGGAGGTCGACGTCCGCGAGCACCTGTTTCTTACCGCGACGACCAACGTGACGTACGATTGGTTCTCGACCGACATCTGGTTCCGCACGCGCAATGGCAACGACACCGAAATTCATTATCCGATCGGCATGTTCATGGACCGCTTCCGCGCGCAGCAGGCGCCCGGACTGCTGCTGCTTCATGCCGCTGGAAATGTCTTCGTGCGGCAGTTGGGCGCGGGGCAGACGATCCTGGTCAAGCCGACCGCGCTGATCTTCAAGGACCCCGGCGTACAGATGCAATTGCACTTCGAGCAACCGAATATCGGCGGCTTCAGCTTCGGGTGGGGGTCGTGGACGAACCGCTACATCTGGCTGCGCTTGTCCGGGCCGGGCCGCGTGGCCGTGCAATCGGTCTTCGAGCGTATCGAAGCCGAATCGAGAAACATTTACGATTTCTCGTATGCGACGCAGGCGCAGTGGTAGACGCTACTTCGGATTCACAGTGAGGGTGGCCCTCGCGTCCACGCGATCGAACTGCATTGGAAAGCTCGCGCCGGCATAGTAGGCGTTCCACTGATCCTTATAATGACGGGACAGGATCTGGCCCGATTCGCCGATGGTCAGATTATTCCACGAGCCGTCCCAGTTAGAAAGGTCCGCGACGAAGCGCATCGACGGTCCGAGCCGCTGCGTGGTCTGCTTCACGGTGGTGGAAGATCCGCTCATCGGGACGGGTCCGATATTAAAAAAACTCCCCAGGATCGGGATGCCGCCGCCGACCGGCTGCTTGATCGTCAGCTCGTTATCGCGTCCCCATTGCCAACGCCGGGCGCTCTCTCCCTGTAATTTCCTGCCGTCCTCATAGGCGTCGGCGAGGGAGCGCCGCAGCGTCTCGTCCATGTCTTTGAACCAGCCGCGTCCGCCGTTCTCGACGATGTTCTGGACCACCGCGGGCGCCATCTGGATGTCATAGCGATCGCCCTTGCCCGGCGAGGCGGCGTTCGCGATGGCGCCGCGCAGCCGCAGGTACACGAGTCTGGCAAGGAGCGGCGCGGCCAGATTTTTTTCCATCTGCCCGTTCCAGCTTCGCAGCGTTTGGATGGCTTGTTTCAGGTCCGGGTCCTTCGCAGGCTTACGATCCCAGGCCGCCACAACGCGGCGCGCCAGAAAGCGGCAGAACCCGGAGTACACGTCTTTCTCGACCGCCAGCATTGCGGTTGGCTTCCAACCCGTGCGCGCCGATAGAAGATCGCGGATTTGCAGCGAGCGGTAGGGCGGGGCGAAGTTGCCGCTGACGCGATACGCGTAGCCGGGCGGGAACGGGTTCTGGTTCGCCGTCACGATCATGCCGCCCGCCGGATTGTAGAAAGCGGGTAACTGCTCGAAGGGAATGAATCCGTCCCATTCGTAATTGCCGGAGCTGCCGTCCACGGGAACATCGCCATCGAAGGCGCGGCGGATGGGCAGCAGCCCGGTGGCGTGATAGCCGATGTTGCCGTCCACGTCCGCGTAGACGAAGTTCTGTCCCGGACCGGGAAAGCGCTTGATCGCCGCGGTGAACTCGGCCCAGTTGGCGGCGCGGTCGATATCGAGAAAGGGAAACTGAAAGGAGCCCGGCTCGCCGGCGGTCCAGCGCAGCGACAGGTAGCGGCCGCGATCGGAAACCATGATGGGACCATGGCGCGTGACCCATTGATCGAACGGTTCACCGCGGCGGCCCTTCACGGCGATGACATCGCGTTCCAGGCGCGCCTGTTCGGGCGCGCCGCGAAACAGGTATCTTCCGGTGCGGGGATCGAACTTCTCGATATAGAGATCCTCCACGTCGAAGCCAAGGTTGGTCACGCCCCATGCGATCCGCCGGTTATGGCCGATGATGACGCAGGGCACGCCGGGCAAAGAAACGCCGGTGACATCGAGTCCCGCGGCTTTCAGATGGACCTGGTACCACGTGGAAGGGACGCTGTAATCGAGGTGCGGGTCGTTGGCCAGAATCGGCTTGCCTGTCGCCGTGCGCGCGCCGGAAAGCGCCCAGGCGTTCGATCCCGGCTGAATCTCGCGGCCGCTTCGAACGGGGAAAAGAGCGTTGACCTTGGCGGCGTCGCCGCCGGCGAGCAAAGTCTGTTTCTGGATCTCGTCCGGCCACGTCGTGGTCAGGTTGCGGTACATCTGCAGCCCGGCGAGGATGGAATCGACCTCGCTCCAGGGCCGCGGCTGGTAGCCGAGAAGGGTGAACTCCAGCGGCAGGTTTCCGCGATGCGTCTCGATGAAGTAATTCACGCCGCGCGCGTATGCCGCCAGCACGGCGCGGTCGGCGGCGGGCAGAGTGCGAGTCTGTTCTTCGGCCATGCGGCGCATGCGCAGGCGCCTCGATTCGCGGTCCAGTTCGAGCGTTGACGGCCCGATGATCTCGGATAGATCGCCGCCCGCCAGACGCCGCAGCGCGTCCATCTGCCATAGCCGGTCCTGGGCCGTTACGAAGCCTTGCAGGAAGAGCGCGTCCTCCCAATTCGCGGCCGCGATGTGCGGCACGCCGAGCGAGTCGCGGACCACGGTTGCGCGCTGTGAAACAGGAGCGGCGATGCTGCCCGAGACCTGCGGGCAGAGGGCGCCAGGCAATCCAATACACCGCAAAAAGGCCGCACAAGAGCAAAACCGCTATGCTCAAGTTGATGTATTTCAGAACTTTGCTGGAATGCACTCGAATGAATTCTAACCCACGGCTTCGAGCGAACCCGCGCGCGACCGCGTCTTAAATGGGGTACCGTTTCCTTGTCCTGATCGCGATTCTCGCGGCGAACGGGTTTTTCGCCGCCGCCGAGGTCGCGCTCGTCTCAGTTCGCCGCAGCCGTTTGCGGGCCCTTGCCGAAGGGGGGGACGCGCCGGCGCAGACGGCCCTGAACCTTCTGGCGAATCCGAGCCGCCTGTTGTCGGTAACGCAAGTCGGCGTGACGCTGGCGAGTCTGGGCCTGGGCTGGGCGGGCGAAGGCACCGTTTTCAATCTCATCGAGAAGCTGCTGGGACCCCATGTTCCGGCGCAATGGAGCACCGTTCTCCACGCCGCCAGTTTTGTCATCGCGTTTGCGATTATCAGCTATGCCCACGTGGTGATCGGCGAGGTGGTTCCCAAGAACCTGGCGCTTGAAAAGGCCGACCGGCTGGCGCGCCTGGTGGCCCCCGCGCTGCTCCTTTTCTCGAGAATCATGGCGCCCTTCGTGTGGGTCGCGGAACACACCGCGGCGGCCATGTCGCGCTCGCTCGGCTTGCGGGGCGATCACGCCGGAGGCGGGCACTCCACCGAAGAGATCAAGTTCATCGTCGCCTCCAGCCGCACCGAAGGACACCTGCACCAATTCGAGGAGGACGCCATCGAAGCGCTGCTCGACCTGCAGGATTATTCGGCCCGCGAGATCATGGTGCCGCGCAACCAGATCGTCTCGGTGGGCGTGGACGCTCCCTTGGAACAGGTGTTGCGGGTCATGCGGGAGCACCAGTATTCGCGGGTGCCGGTGTATGAGGGCGGACCCGAGCATATCATCGGCTACGTGCATTACAAAGATCTGATGCGCATCTGGGAGGAGCGCAGGATCGCGAACGAGAGAAAGCGCGTGGTGCGTCCCTTCCGGCTGCAGCGCGTGCTGCGCAAGCCTCTGGTGGCGCCGGAAACCAAGCCGTTGAACGAGCTGATCGACGAGTTTCGCAATACCCACATCCACATGGCGATGGTGGTCGACGAGTTCGGGACCATCGTGGGCGTGGTGACGCTGGAGGACGTACTGGAGCAGATTTTCGGCGAGATCGGCGATGAGCACGACGTGAAACGTCCGGCTCCCAAGGCGGGCGCGCCGGTGCTGGAGCTGGACGGCAGCACGACTATCCGCGATCTCGATACGCAATACGGCCTGGAATTGCCGGGCGAAGCGGGATTTGAGACGCTCGCGGGCTTTCTGCTGTTTCAGTTGGGTTATATTCCGAGCTCCGGCGAAAAGCTGGACTACGGCGGCCGCAGGTTCACGGTGCTGCAAATGGATCGCAACCGTATCGCGCGCGTGCGGATCGAGAAATTGCCCGAGCCGGCAGGCGTGGCGCAGGCGGATAGCGCGGGATAGCTGGGGCGGAAACGCTAAAATGAGCCTTGTTCTACCTGGACGAGCGGGGCGTTTACCGCGCCGAATCGCTGGAGCGCTTTGCGTGGCTGGAACACGGGTTTGGAACCCGGGCAAGCATGGCGTGGCCGGACCCGTCGCGGCTCGTCACGCCCAAACAAATCCATTCCAGCCGCGTACTCGTTATTCCGCCGGGTGTTCCGGCCGGGCGGGCGGTGCGGCTCGGGGAGGGCGATGCCCTGATTTCATTACAGGCCGGCGTGCTGGCGGGAATTCGCACGGCCGACTGTCTGCCGATCCTGGTTGTCGATGCGGAGACGCGAATGTGCGCGGCAATTCACGCGGGCTGGCGCGGGACGGCCGCCGGCATTGCTGTCGAAGCTATTCGCGAGATGGTCCAGTTCGGCGCCCGGCCGGAAGACATTTGGGTCGCGATAGGCCCTGGAATCGGACGGTGCTGTTTCGAAGTGGGCCCGGAAGTGGGAGCGCAGTTCCAGGCATTCTTCCCCGAAAGGGCTGATTTGAACCACCAGGCCGCCAAAACCACCATCGATCTAGCCGAAGCCAACCGGCGGCAATTCATTGGCGCAGGCGTGCCAAAAGGGCACATCGAGATGAGCGGATTGTGCACGGCGTGCCGTGGGGCGGAATTCTACTCCTACCGGCGCGAGCGGGAGCGGGCTGGACGCATGATTTCGGCCATCGGACGGGTCTCGTAGAAAAGCAAAAGGCGCGGGAACGGGCCCACGCCTTTGGTTAAAACTATCGGGAAAGATGCCGCTCTCAAGCGGCGTTCACGAGGAGATCGTCGAGGCTGTCGATTCCTTCTTCCTGATTCCTGTCCGCGATTTCCTGGCAGGCAATGCAGAACGCGGCCCAAGGCACCGCGTTGAGGCGCTTGGGGTTGATGTCTTCCTCACAATGCAGGCAGACACCGAAATTACCTTCATTGATCCGGTGCAGCGCCGCGCGGACATTGCGCAACAGGTTGGATTCCCTGTCGAGGTTGCGGATTGCGAGTTCGCGCTCGGCGGCGTTTTGAACTTCGTCCAGCGCATCCGGACTCTTTTCGATGGTGATTCCGTCCCGGTTTCGCAGCACCTGAGCGAGCTCGGCCTGCTTGGTTTCCAGGATCTCTCGATATTTGTTTACTTCGGTCTTCGTCATTGGGTTAACTCTCCTTCTTATCAATCGGTTATCTATAGGTTCGTATTATTGCAAAGTGGTTTAGACGCGTTCCGCGCCGAAAAGGTTATGCGCGCCAGATTCTTTAATAAACTATAATGAACTCTGGAGTTTAGCTGGGCTTGGCGGCCCGGGCGGCCTAATTGGTCCGAGGACTCGGCTCCAGAAATCATACCACACTCCGCAAGCAATTCAAGTGCCAGGGCCAAATCTCGCTCCGGCATCCACCTTGTCAGAAACAACTGGCACGCGGCCTCTGATTCTCATCGACTTCAGAAGCCAAAAACATTACGGCTGTCGACCCACTCGCGTTCCTCCGACGGCCGCACTATTTTTCGCCGCCAAAATTGCTGGCCAACGCCGGTAAGAATTTCTGCCGCCGGGCCGCCGCTCACATAAGATGCGTTACCCGTCAATTGCGATGCAGGGCGCTGAACGACGTTAACGTATGGTGCGTCCAAGCGGGCGGGACTCTCAGTTTTTATTCGGTGAATTCGGCGGCGGCGCGGCTGGCGGACTTTGCCGGCGCTGCTCGCGCATTCCCTCGAGCATGCGCTCCAGCGCCGCTTCCGGAATCGCGAGATGCATGGTCATGATGTCGTCGTGCGACGTCGCCTGCAAAGAATCGAGAAGCGTAGAGACCTGCGCGGCTGTCTTGTCGTTCTGGCGGTTGGTCTGGATCAGTCCAGCGAGGAATTTCACGACGTCCACCAGCGCGGCGGCGTCTTTCGGGGATTTCATGATCGCTTCGAGTGAAAGCTCCACGGTGGGCCCGAACTTCAGTCCGCCGCTGGCCTGTTGCACCGATCCGAGCAGGTTGCCTTTCATGGCGCTGCCCAGGTTCGCATCGGGCATGGCCCCGGCGAAGGCGGAAAGCGGCACGAGGGTGCTGAACCAGAAGTCGTTCGTCGCGCTCACCTGGCGGATCTTGGGAAGCAGCTTGGCCGCCATGCTCGCGGAGACACCGCCATGGCCTTGCGCCGCGCTATCGCCGCCTCGACCGCCGGCAATTCTCCAATCAGCACCGTGGAACGGTCCAGGAAGGCAACCGCGCCATGAGGATCGATACCCGGAATCTGTGCGCTCCCGCTAATGATTTCAATGCCTCTGTATCGGACGAGCGCGCTGCCGCCGGCCCTCGCCGCGGCCGCGATGCGCGCGGGATCGAAAGCGCCTTTTGCAGCCAACAGCCAGTGCGATCGCCCGGCCTGGACGTCGTTCGACGCAATTACGATCTCGCGCAAGTCGCGGCGCGGGTCGAACCCGGTGGCGGCGACGAACTTCGCGAAATCCGCGTCGTCGGGCGCCATGCGCGCGAGCACGTACACTCCAAGCGGAGAGGTCTTCGCTTGGTCCACGTCGGCGCCCGCGATGACCTTCGCATCCGGCATCACCAGATTCAACAGCGTGGCATCGGCCGCCAACGCAGCGGGCGCCAGGACGGCGCACAACAGGTACTTTCGCATTCCAATTCGCATTACGACTACTGAGGACGGATGGCGGAGCTTACTATTACAGCTGAAAACGGGGTCTTTCAATGCCGCCGCAGGGCGCAGGCGCGTTCGCAAGCCAAGGCGAAAATCTCAAATATTCCAACCACGAGCGCGCCGGCGGGCCATGCACGCGAGGAGACCGAGGCCAGTCAAGAGAAGGGCATAAGTGCCGGGCTCGGGAACCGTACCCACGCTCGCCGGCTCTACGTCGACGTTGTCGAGGCCGATGTATTCACCGCCTGCCGTGGAGAGGCCAGTAATGCTGAGCTGCGTCAGCGCAGAAGTCGCCGTGAAATTAAAAGTTTCAAGGTTCCACACTGCCGGGTTCGGTGTGCCCGACCCCGATGTGAAAACGCCGGAGGAGTTTCCGGCGGTGGCGCGTACGCTGACGGGGCCGCCGTAAAACGCGCGAGGCTGCGTTTCATGTGCACGATAGAGAGCCCCAGAAGTTGCGCCATCTCTTTATCCGATAAAGGCACTGCAAGGCGCCTGGAGCGCTCGTCGATTCGGTTGCCGATCACCTCGGCCAAATCCCAAAACAGTCGCTCCAACCGTTCGTGCGGCTGCAGCGTTTTCGTTTCGACCAAAGCAACGGCAGCGTTGTAGAGGTCGATATCGTGCAACCGGACGATGAAGTTGGCCAATTCAGCGTTCTCCCGCATGGCCGTAAGCATCCGTTCGGCTTCGATTCGGTATATCTGACACGGCGTTACGGCAAACGCCGAAACGGGGTTGGGCATGCGCAAAAAATACGCGCAGTCTTCAACGAATTGACCGGGGTAGCGAAGGCAGTACAGTTGCGTGGAGCCGTCCGGCGGCGTGCACGTCAGTTCGACGATGCCGCTCTGCAGCAGGAAGACTTCCGAGGGACTGGACCCTTGCGCAAAAATTTGCAGGCGCCTGCCGAACGAAAAGGGGGCACCCACCGGAATCATGCGGCGTATCGTTTGTATGTGTCCCTTGGCGCGGGCAGGAGTCCAGCAAGCGACGGGGTTCCGAGGATACTTAAGAATCAGCACGGCGCACACCTGGCGGTTTGGCGGAGCCCCCAATGAGGGCGGATGGTCAACTAAAAACTGAGACGCGCTAGTGTAAGGTAAAATTACATATGGAAAATCTCATCACGCCGGAAAACTTATTTAATAGCCGTAATGACCGGCGAGAATCCCGTACCCCATCAGGCTGGTCCGTTCGTGTTGAACCGCCAGCGTCCGGATCTCCCAAGGCAGCATCGCTTCGGGGCCGAGCGACTCCCGCCACCGTGAAACGGAGCCCAACTGGCGCGTGATCGTAAGACGATCGAAATCCCCCTGCGCCAGATCCGGTATTTCAAGCTCGATTCCTCGCGCGGCGAAGCGCTCCCGAAAATATCCCGCCTTCTTCGATCCCGGGCTGCTCGCGAAACCGTGCAGATAAACGACGCGGTTCACTTCAACGATCGCCAGTTCGAGTATTCGAAATCGTCTTCGGCGGCAAGAATGTCGTTTTCGTAGCGCCGGTGGAACGCGGAGGAAGGCAACAGATTGCCCGCGGCGCTCTCGGCATAATCCACTTCGGCTTCATCGCGGATCTCCAGTTGACGGTCATGACGCGAAGTGATCATCGTAATCCTTATGGGAACGCAATCCGGCAGCCTTACCCAGATCCAGCCCGTCAATTTACTCTTCGTCTGTTTGCCGCGCTCGTTGATGCGCACCGATTCCGGCCCGCTCTTCTGGGCATAACGAATCACCAGGGCGTGCGCGCGGCCGATATTCTCCTCGCGATCGTACTCGAATACGAAGTTCTTTTCGCCGCCTTTATCGAAAAGAAGGATCATTTGTCCCAGATCGACGGCAACTCCGCTCAGTCCCTCGGCCTCGAACTGCCGCCGCATTTTCTTTTTGGCATCGTCGTCGTGAGAGAGCAGAGCGTCGCGCAGAAACTTGCGTCCGTCCTCGTCCTTCGCCTCCATTTCTTTATCGACGCTGAGCATTTGCCGCACCTCATGAATCGCGGGCGACCCTCCCAGCGTCGTAAAGGCATAATAGGATACGATCTGCCGGACGGAATATTGCGGAGCGACGGTCCCGGCCGCCGTGGTCTTGGCGTGCGCCTTGCCCCGGCGAATCGTGCGTTGCCGCAGCGTTTCGCGGCACATGAGCTGCTGCGCGTTGGCGGCAAAACGCTCCGCGGCATCGGCAATCCGGGGCAACGCTCGAATTACCGCGCTGTCTTGAGCCGACGTTGGAGCGCCGCGCGGAAGGGCTTGAGGCGGTCTGCGCCAATGCCGCCGCGAACGCCGCCGCCGCGAGCGGGGCCAGCCTCATCCTTCCAGTAAAACACGCGCGCGCCTGTGCTAAGCGAGGACGTGAAAAACAATTCTTACATGCTAGAATCAATGCGTTTGAACATGGTTGTGGGCTGAGAAACTTGGGGAGGATACATGTCGCCAGTGGAACAGAAGGTGAAGCAGATCATCGTGGAACAGCTCGGGGTGGACGAGAATCAGGTGGACAACACCGCCTCCTTTGTGGACGATCTTGGCGCGGACTCGCTCGATATCGTCGAACTCGTGATGGCGTTCGAGGAAGCTTTCGATATCGACATCCCGGACGAAGACGCCGAAAAGATCGCGACCGTCAAGGACGCCATCGACTACATCGAAGCGAAGAAGAAGAAGTAGGGAAAGCGGAGCGGGATTTTGGCTCGCAGAGTGGTAGTAACGGGAGTCGGCCTGGTCACCTCGCTGGGCATCGGCACGGAAGAGACCTGGCGCGGTCTTCGCGAAGGCCGCAACGGCGTATCGCGCATCGAACAATTCGACGCCGCCGCGTTCAATTGCCGCATTGCCGGCGAAGTGAAGGCCTTCGATCCGGCGCGCTTCATCGAGCGAAAAGAAATTAAAAAGATGGGCCGCTTCATCCAGTTCGCGATCGCCGGCTACCGAATTCGCGATGGCGCAATCCGGTCTGAAGATCGCCGCGGACATGGCCGACCGCGCGGGAGTTTATATCGGCAGCGGCATCGGCGGATTTGAAGTCATTGAGCGCGAGCATAAGATCCTGCTCGAAAAAGGCCCCAGCCGCATATCGCCGTTTTTTATTCCGGCGACCATTATCAACCTGGCTTCCGGCTACGTTTCGATTCGCACCGGCGCCAAAGGCCCCAACTCGGCGACCGCGACCGCCTGCACCACCAGCGCGCATTCCATCGGCGATTCGTTCAAAATCATCCAGCGCGAGGCGGCCGACGTGATGATCTGCGGCGGCGCCGAGGCTTGCATTACGCCCATGGGCATCGGAGGATTCGCGGCCATGCGCGCGCTGTCGCAACGCAATGACGACCCCGCGCATGCTTCGCGGCCCTGGGACAAGGAGCGCGATGGTTTCGTGGTGGGAGAAGGCGCGGGCATCCTGGTCCTCGAAGAATTGGAATTCGCGAAGCGGCGCGGCGCGGCGATACTAGCCGAAATCGCGGGATACGGCATGAGCGCCGATGCGTTTCACATTACCAGCCCGTCGGAAGACGGCGACGGCGCTTTCCGCGTGATGCGCCACGCCTTGGACGATGCGGGACTCGAGCCGCGCGAGATCGATTATATAAACGCTCATGGGACCTCCACCGAAGTGGGTGACAGGATTGAGACCATCGCCATCAAGCGGGCCTTCTGCGAGCACGCCTATAAGCTTTGCGTGAGCTCCACCAAGTCCATGACCGGCCATCTGCTCGGCGGCGCCGGCGGACTCGAAGCGGGCATCACCGTGCTCGCGATACGGGATCAGATCGCGCCGCCGACCATCAATTACGAATTTCCCGATCCCGAATGCGATCTCGATTACGTCCCCAACGAAGCCAGGTCCATGCGCATCGATCATGCCCTGTCTAATTCATTCGGTTTCGGCGGCACCAACGGTTGTTTGATTTTCAAAAGATACGCCGAGTAGCTCTCAGACATGAAGATAATCGTCTGCATAAAGCAGGTACCGGTCCGCGACTCGCAGTTGCGAGTGGACTCCAGCGGCCGCTGGATTCAGGAATCCGATCTCAGCTTCGAGATCAACGAGCCCGACGCCTACGCGCTCGAAGAAGCCCTGCAACTTAAGGAGAAGCGCGGCGGCGAAGTGGTGGCGTTGTGCGCCGGGCCCGCGCGCGCTTCGCAAACCATACGCGAGGCGCTCGCCAAAGGCGCCGATCGGGCGCTGCATATAGAAGATGAACAGGTATCGTCCTGGGACACTCTGGGCTTGGCGCGCTTGCTCGCCAAAGCCGCCTCAGCCGGAGAAGCCCGATCTCATCCTCACCGGTCTGCAATCCGACGATCTCGGTTATGGCCAAACCGGCGTGGTTTTAGCCGAACTCCTCGGCATCCCTCACGCCACTATCATCATGGCCGTCGAGGCGCTGGACCACGGAATTCGCGTCAAGAGGGAGCTCGAGAACGGCTGGTTTCAACATATCGAAATGCCTCTTCCCGCCGTCCTCACCATTCAGTCCGGCATCAACAAGCTCCGTTACGCGACCCTCATGGGAATCAAGAAGGCCAAAGCGAAAGACGTGAAAAAGTTGACCGTCGCCGAGCTCGGCGTAAGCCCCTCGCCCACGGCCATCATCGAACGGGTCTACCTTCCTAACAAGGCGAAGCAGACGCAATTGCTCGACGGCAGCCCCAAGGAGGCGGCGGCGAAGTTGGTCGAAAAACTTAAATTCGAGGCGCGCGTTCTATGAGCGGGACCGTGCTGGCAGTCGTGGAGCAGCGCGGCGGCGAATGGAACCGCATGTCATTTGAAACGCTCACCGCGGCCCAGCAGCTTGCCTCCGGCTTGGGCATCTCCGCATCCGCGGCCGTTCCCGGAAAAGCGGTGGACGCGCTTGCGGGCGAGCTTGCTTCGAAGGACCTGGAACGCGTCTATGCCCTCGACCACGATCTTCTCGACAACTACACGGCCGACGCTTTCACGGCCGCCCTCGAGCAGTTTATCCGCAAGACCCAGCCAGCGTTCGTGCTGTTTCCGCACACGTATCAGGTTCGCGATTTCGCCCCCAAACTCGCAACGCGCTTCGGCCAGGTGCTCATCAGCGATGTGGTCGGAATCCGCACTGAAGGCGGCGCTCCCACGTTCGTTCGGCAACTCTTTCAGGGCAAGCTGAATGCCGACGTGAAGCCGGGCGGGCGAGACGCCACACTTCATCTCCATCCAGGCCGGCGCCTTCCGCGCCGAACAGGCTCGCGAAGGGACCGCGCAGTTCGAAAAATTCGCGCCCGATCTCAACGCCGCCGCGATCCGCGCGAAACCGGGAGAACCCTTCCGCGAATCGGCCCGCGCCGTCGATCTTACGTCCGCCGACATCATCGTTTCAGTCGGCCGCGGCATCAAGGAGAAGGACAATATCGGCATCGTCGAGGAACTCGCTGCGGCGATGGGCGGCGAGCTTGCGGCCTCGCGTCCGATCTGCGACAGCGGCTGGCTCCCCATGGAGCGCCAGGTCGGCAGCTCCGGTCAAACCGTCTCGCCCAAGGTCTATCTCGCGGTCGGCATCTCCGGCGCGATCCAGCACCTGGTGGGCATGAAGGGATCGAAAACCATCGTCGCCATCAACAAGGATTCCAACGCGCCGATTTTCGAAGTGGCCGATTACGGCATCGTCGGCGATCTCTTTGAGATCGTCCCCGCACTCACCGAAGCGGTCAAAAAAGCGAAGGGCTAGCAACCATGCGCGGAAGCCGACGATGACCCCGCGCGACCCACCCACGACCCCGCGCGACCTCGCCACCGACCCGGGACGCAGCGCTTCCGAGCCGCGACCGTCAGGGAGCGGTCTTCCAACCCCAACGTCTCCCCCGCACTAATGGCCAGCGAGCGTGAACTCGACCTCATCCGCGCCGCCGCCGATGGCGACCTGGAGGGCGTGCGCATCCTGATCGGCAGGGGCGCCAAGGTCAACGCCCGCCACAAGAACGGAATCACGCCGCTGCTGGCCGCGGCCCTCTACGGCAAAACCGACGTCATGCAATTCCTGTTGGTTCAAGGCGCCGACATCAAACTGCGCTACAGCAACGACGCCACGGCGCTCATTCTGGCCGCCACCCAGGGCCAAGCCTCGTCCGTTCGCCTGCTGCTCGCAAAAGGAGCGAACCCGAACGAGCGCGCCCGCGGCGGATCGACGGCGCTGCTGGCCGCGGCGGTGGGCGGGTACACGGAGGCCATCGAGGCTCTGCTCGCCAAAGGCGCGGACCCGAATCTGGCAGATGCCAACGGGTCCACTCCTTTAATTGCGGCTGCCGCTAACGGCCATCTGGAGGCCGTTTGCGCGCTTCTCGACAGCGCCGCCGAAGTGAACGCCCGCACCCGCGCCGGCATCACGGCCCTGTTTTCGGCACTGAGCGCCGCGGCTATCGCATGGCGTCTCCTTGAGCATGGCGCCGATCCCAATACCAAGGACGCTCAAGGGCATCCCGCGCTCGTCGTCGCCGCGGCCCAGGGCTCGCTCGAGGTCGTCCAAGTCCTGCTCGACGGCGGCGCCGCCATAGACGCGGCCGATCCTACTGGAAGCACGGCGCTGATCGCGGCGTCTCTACATGGCCATGCGGCGGTTGCCCGCGCGCTGCTCGACCGCGGCTCCGATCCGAACGCCTGCGCGGGCAGCGACACCACGCCTCTGATCGGGGCCATCGTGCGGGGCCACGCAGAGGTCGTGCAACTCCTGCTCGAGCGGGGCGCCGATGTCAATCGCCCCGCCACCGGAGGCGTCACGCCCCTCATGATCGCCGCCAATAACGCGCCAACCATCGCGCCCTTGCTGCTCGAAAACGGCGCCGAAGTCGATGCCGCGGACGAGAAAGGAACCAGCGCCCTTCACGTAGCCGCGCTGAAGGGAGACCAGGCGCTCGCCAAGGCTCTGCTCGAAAAGGGAGCCGACACCAGCCGCCCAGCTCGTAACGGCCTCACGGCGGCGCAGGTGGCCGAAGCGGCCGGACACGGCGATCTGACATCCTTATTAGGGGGCGGCCCGCCCCCCAGCCGGCCTCCGCG
Organism: Bryobacterales bacterium; assembly: GCA_963795935.1. Lineage (GTDB taxonomy): Bacteria > Acidobacteriota > Terriglobia > Bryobacterales > Bryobacteraceae > JAICMB01. The sequence continues at coordinate 1,041,239 of CAWCJO010000004.1, forward strand.
AGGCGATGAAAGCGCGTAAACTCTCTCACAACTCCGCCAAAACGATCGATATGCATTTCGTAGCCCATGAACGGCATCGCACCACTGCTGGAGCGTTTTACGGATCGGCCCAGCGCCATCCGGGACGAACTGCGGACGTACGCCGAACGCGACCCCGGCGGCTTCCGCCAAGAGGTCATGCCGCTGCTGCGTAACGGCTGCGATGCCGCGGCGCGCCGCTTCATTCTACAGTTGTTGGTCCAACATTCCGGTCTGATCGGTTACTTGGCCGACCCGGCGCAGTCCGCCATCGAATCGGCCATCGCATTTGCTAAAGAACTGCGCGAATCCGGAGTGCCGCTCGAAAGCGCTCTCGACAGTCTGCTCGCGGCCGCCGTTTGCGATCGCGACGCGGGCGACACCATTGTCCGGCTACTCGCTCTTTTTTCGGCCCTCTCGTGGAACACACGCGTCATTGAATTGCGGACAGAGCTGATGGCCCACCCGGACCAGCGTGTCCGTTCCAAGGCCGCGATGGAGATTGCCAAGTCCATTAAGAGCGCGGCCTGGGTCGCCAGCATTCTGATCAAGGAGCATCCCCGTGTCCAGGCCAACGCCGTCGAGGGTCTGTGGGATAACCCGGATCGCGACCTCAAGCCCATTCTGCTGATCGCCGCCCGCTCCCCTCACGGCCGCGTCGCCGCCAACGGATTGCTGGGCTTATACCGGCATGGCGCGCTGGAGTCCATTGCCATGCTGTTGAAAATGGCCGAGGCCGCCGACCCGGACCGCCGCGGCAGCGCCATTTGGGCCATGGGTGAAACGCAGGACCCTCGTTTTCTGCCCTTCCTGAGCGACGCCTTTGAGAAAGCTCAGGGTAAGGACAAGCACCGGGCCTTACGCGCGCTGTCCCGCATCCGGCAGCAGCAAAGGGCCGCCGATCTGGCTGGCCAGGTGCGCCTGCGCGTTCTGGGGGCATCCGTGCGGGAGGACGGGGCGCGCTGGCTGAACCTCTCGATCTGGTCGCACTCCGCCAGTCTGGGGGCCATCCCGGCGACGCGATTTGCGGTATGGGAAAACGGGCGGCTTGTGACCGATTATTCCGTTCAGATCGTCCCCACGCCGCCAGTTCTCATAATCGGCTGCGTCACGCCGCGGTTTACTTCCAAGGTGGACTCTTACGCCCAAGCCGTGGAGCGCGCTTTGGTGGCCTGCGCCGAGCTCAAGAGGAGCATGGACCCGTGGTGCCTCCAGCGTTATCTTGAAAGCGCCCAGACCTCTTCGCCCGAAGCGCACGTTTCGATGAGCTCCGGCGATCCCGCCCTGGCGCTCCATCTGAAGATTCATCGCGGCTTCATCCTGGCGCCGGAGCTGTTCCGCAAAATGGCCTCGGAACCGGGCCCCCGTACGCGCGCCACCACCGATGTCACGCGCGCCATCGCCAAAATTGTCCATGTGCTCGCCAGCGCCTCGGGCCGGCGGCATGTCTTCGTATTTTTCGAAGCGGACCCGGTCGATGAAGTCTTGTTGCGTCAACTCGCAAACTCGCTCAAGACCGAGCCATTGAGCTTGCACGGCTTCGCCCCCCCATCGGGCAGCGGCCACGATTTGATTCGAGAGCTCTGCGAAACTACGCCGGGCGGATCGTTCACCTCCGTTCCCCACGATCGCCTGGGCGACGCGGTCATGGACGCGTACCTTGCCTTGCTTGATCGCTATGAGATCACGTACCCGGCTCCGGATCCTTCCACGCCCGCTCCGCCGAGCTGTGAACTGCGGCTTTCGGCGCCTCAGGGAGCCGTCTCGCTCGCCATCGATCTCCCCGTGCGGCAGGTCTCCTCTCGGCCCTGATCGCGGTCCAGCGGATTCACTGCCCTCCGCGTATTCACTTCCGCAACCTCAACTCGCGGCGCGAATGACGCGCCCGTGCAGCAGGCGTCCATGCGCCCATGCCCAGTCGCGGAGCTGCGCATACGTGCGAGCGCCGCCGTCCTCACTTCCGCGCTCCCGCCCCATGGCACAAATTCAATTTCCCCGGCATGGTATTTTACTGTTAGCATTCAACCTGACGCCGGGCGGCGGAGAAGCATGGAGTTGAGAAGCGTAACCTGAGCGCTATGTCGGAGAACCACGGCGGCGAGGTCCAAACCGTTGACGCGCTGCTTGATTCCACATTGGAAAGCGTCGATGAAGCGGAGCGCACCGTCCTTCGCATGGCCGCGGGGGCGGGGCTCGAAGAAGACGATTTGCATGCCCTCGGCATGGCGGTGCGCGAGGCGGCCGTAAACGCCGTCGTCCATGGAAATCGTTACAATGCGCGCAAAAAGGTCCATCTCACCGTCTCTCTGTCTCCCGGCCGGCTCGCGATTGTGATCGGGGACGAAGGGGAAGGCTTCGAGCCGGAGGCCATTGCGGACCCGCTCGCGCCGGAGAATCTTTTGCGCCAGTCCGGTCGCGGCCTGCTGCTCATCGGCGCCTTCGTGGACGAGTTCGAGATTCGCCGCCGTCAGCCCCGCGGCGCCGAAGTCCGGCTGGTGAAGTACCTGGCAAACGCAAATTCTAATCGAGGAGGGAGAAAGTGAGCGTTAAATTATCGACTCGTCAAGTAGGCGATGTCACCGTTATCGATGCCAACGGGAGGATTACGCTGGGCGAAGGCGCCAGCGCCTTTCGCGACACGGTCCGCGATCTGGCGGCCGCCGGACATAAGAAGCTGTTGCTGAACCTCGGCGATGTCACTTATATCGACAGCTCCGGGATCGGCGAGCTCGTCTCCGGATTCACCACCGTCACCAATCACGGCGGTCAATTGAAGCTGCTGGGACTGAACAAGCGCGTTAAGGACTTGCTTCAGATCACCAAGCTCTACACTGTTTTCGAAGTATTCGACGACGAGGCCGCGGCCATCCGAAGCTTCGCGTGAACGCCCGCCTGGGTATGGGGCGGCCGCCGCTCGCGCGGTCTCCCCGCCTGCGCGCGAGGAAACTCGCCGCCGCCGTGTTAAAATTTAATTTCCCGCTCTAAGAGGTTCTTCATTGGATAGGGCTACTCGAAAAGAATTAAAAAGCGATAAGTTTGCCCTGGAAGTCCAGCATGGCTTCGAGTTCGTCACCGGCCACCGCCAAAGTCTCGTGCGTTGGAGTATCGTTGCCGGCGTGGCGGTCGTCGTGATCGTAGCCGCGCTGCTGTTCGTGCAGCACCGCGCCACTACCCGGCAAGCCGCGCTCCAGAACGCCATGCGCATCGAGAATGCCACCGTCGGCCCCGCCAACAATGAGTACATTCTTTCCTTTCCGACGCAAGCCGCCAAGGACCAGGCCGCGGTAAACGCGTGGACCGAGGTCGCCGCTAATTACGGCGGCAGCGAGGCCGGCGTGATTGCCGAATACTACTTGGCCTGCCATGCCGCCGATCGCGGCAACGTTCAGGAAGCGGAAAAGCGCTTCAGGGAGGTAGTCGACTCCGGCAAGACCAATTACTCCTCCCTCGCCCGCATACCGCTCGCACAAATATACGCCTCGGGGGGCAAAATCGACGAAGCGAAAAAGGTTTTGCAGACCGCGATCGATCATCCTACAGCCATGGTTTCGAAAGATGCAGCGACTATCGCTCTCGCCCGGGTGCTTGCGCCCACCGACCCCCAGGCCGCGCGAAAGCTCCTCGAGCCCCTCCGCGGCAGCGATCGTAGCGCCGTCAGCCGGGCTGCCCTGACTGCAATCGGCGATCTGCCGAAGTGACCGCCGCGCCGGGGTTCCGGCTCCTCGAGAGTCTCGCCTTCCCGGTCGAACGCAGCGCCGGCCGCCGCTATCCGGAGCCCCCGCATCTCTACCGCGGCGAGTTTCAGCGCGACCGCGATCGCATTATTCACTCCCGCGCCTTCCGCCGCCTGGAGAACAAGACACAGGTGTTCGCGCCCGGCGTCTCCGACCATTTTCGCAATCGCCTCACTCATACAATCGAGGTTGCCCAAGTCGCGCGCACCGTTGCCGCCGCCCTGGGCCTCAACGAAGATCTGACCGAGGCGCTGGCGCTCGTCCACGACGTCGGCCATCCGCCCTTCGCGCACGCCGGCGAGGAAGAATTGAAGCGCCAGATGCAGCGCTTCGGCGAAACGTTCGATCACAATGTCCACGGGCTCCGCATCGTGGATGCCTTTGAGCAGCGTTACGTCCGTTTTCCAGGCCTGAACCTCACCTTCGAGGTGCGCGAAGGCATCCTCAAGCACTCTCGCGATCTGACCCCCGGCGCCGATCCCGCCATGGAAGAATATCTGCCCGCGTCGCGCCCCGTAATCGAGGCCCAATTGATCGATCTGGCCGACGAGATCGCTTACAACGCGGCGGACCTTGACGACGCGCACTCCGCCCAAATGTTTGAGATCGGCGAGCTGCGGGCCGCCGTCCCCGAGATTCACGCCGCATACGAAAATTTGGAGCTTCAGTTTCCGGGCGCTCCCGAACGCGTGCTTTTTCAGGAGTCCGTGCGGGCTCTCATAGACGATCTTGTATCGGGTTTGGTCGAGGGCACGGCCGCCGAAGCGCAAAAGGCCGGTCTTCGCGACGCCTGCGCCGCGCGATCGCTCCCCCATCGCGTAGCCGCCTTCACGCCCGCCGCGCGGGAAACAACGTCGCGACTCAAACAGTTTCTCCGCGAGCGCGTGTACTTCGCCGAGCCGCTGGTCTCCGGACGGCGCCGCTCGGCCGCCATGATCGCCGAACTATTCGAGCATTTCCTGGCGCATCCCGCGGACCTGCCGCAAAATTACGTGGAAGAATTGCGCCATCAGCCACTCCATCGCATCGTGTGCGACTATGTCGCGGGCATGACAGACGGCTTCTTCCTGCGCACATACGAGCACGCGCTGGACATTACAAGACGCGAATGAGCGATCGCAAAGCTCCGGCAATATCGGGCTGGCGGGTCATCCCGAGCGCGGCCGGTCTGCCTCTTCGCCGGCCAATGTCCGCGGCGCCGACGGAATCGTGAACAGAAACCGGGCGCCTCTCCCCGCCTCCGATTCGACCCAGATTTTTCCCCCCACGTGCTCCACAATCCGCTTGCAAATCGCCAGCCCGATACCGGTCCCCGGATACTTATCTTTATTGTGAAGCCGCTTGAAAATACCGAAAATCCGGGCGTGGTGCTTAGGATGGATTCCGATGCCGTTGTCTTCAACGGAGAACAGCCATGAACCATCCCGCATTGTGGCGGAAACGTGTATACGGGGAGGCTTGTCGCTCCTGTACTTAATTGCATTCGAGATGAGATTCTGAAAAAGCTGCTGTAGCCGAAATCCCGGCAGCTTCACTGCGGGAAGCAAATCGCGCGTGACCTCCGCCGCGCTATCCCGGATCGCCGTTCCAAGCGTCTCGAGGACGGTCTCCATCACCTGGTTGGCGTCTGTCTCACTCTCGGCCTCCTCGGCGGCGCGAATGACGTGAGTATATTCCAGCAGATCGCGAATGAGGTTTTCCATGTGCTGAGCGCTGGTGAGCGCCGTCTTTAACAGTTCCCGGCCCTCGGGGGTAAGCCCCCCGGAATGTTCCCGGGCCAGCAACTGGGCGCTGATGGCCACGTTTCGTATCGGCTCCTGCAAATCGTGAGACGCTGAATAGGCAAACTGCTCCAAATCGGCATTGGAACGCGCCAGCTCTTGCGCGCGGCGTTGCAGGCTCTCCTCGGCTCGCTTCCGCTCGGCTATTTCCGACTGCAGTTCGGCGTTGGCTCTTGACAGCTCCGCGGTCCGCTCCCGAACTCGAATTTCAAGTTCATCGCGCGCGCGTTTTAATTCCTGTTCCGCGTTCTTGAGATCCGTGACGTCGATGCCGACGCCATGAAAGAACCACGGTTGGCCGCCCGCCCGCCGCACCATCTTTACCTCGCACTGAAACCACACCACGTGGCCGTCCCGTGCGAGAACGCGATACACGGAACGCAACGGTTCTCCCGACAGAACGAAGTTCGCCGCTTCAATATTCCAGCGGCCCCGGTCGTCGGGGTGGATCTGATAATACCAGCGGATTGGATCGTCCAGCCATTCTTCGCGGGAAAATCCTAGAATTGCCTCGATGTGAGGGCTTACGTACGCTTCACTATGGCCGTCTTCCAGGCGCGCCATGAATACAACCGCCGGGATCTGTTCCAGCAGCGTCCGGTACCGCAGGCTCAGTTCAGGAGCCGTCGAACCGGGTGCGTCATTGGAGCTGTCGGCCCCATTTGACGGCGGTGCGGGAAGCGCCGCGAAGAAGCTTGTGGCCAGGCCCGCCAACATCGTTTCCGCGTTCCCGGGAAACGGAACGCCGGCGACGCTCTGCTGGCCGCTCTCCGGGGCTGTGCGGGGACCCTTCATTCGAGCGCTTGATTCCTATCGCTGTCCACGCGCACCTGACGATCGCGCTTTCGCCGTTCCGGTTCTTTGTTGAGCGAGTGTTGCGTGAAGCGCCGCAGCGCGCGAATGGTCCGTCCGTAGGTCATGATCGCATTGGCCGACAACAGGGAGCCGGGGGGCTGATCCATGAACGGCATAAATTTATCGGGAAACCCGGGCATGGTGCAGCCGATACAAATGCCGCCGACGTTCGGGCACCCCCCAATCCCGCCCATCCAGCCTCGCTTCCCGACATTGCAGTTCACCACCGGTCCCCAGCAGCCAAGCTTCACGATGCATTGCGGAGCCCCATAGGTCGTGGTGAAGTCCCCCTGTTCGTAATAACCCCCGCGATCGCACCCTTCGTGAACGGTCGCTCCAAAAAGCCACGTCGGACGTAGCTTGTCGTCCAGCGGGATCTGCGGAGCCCGGCCCGCCGCGTGCCAAAGAAGGTGAAGCAGAGTTTCCATGAAGTTGTCCGGCTGCACCGGACAGCCCGGAACGTTCACGACAGGAATGCCAGCCCTCGATCGCCAATCCCAACCCAGATAGTCGGCCAGACCCATGCATCCGGTCGGATTTCCCTGCATTGCGTGAATCCCGCCATAGGCCGCGCAGGTGCCGGCCGCGATCACGGCCCAAGCCTTCGGCGCCAGCCTGTCGATCCATTCACAGGTGAGAATCGGCTGTCCGCTGGTCTTGTCGGCGCCGAATGCAGCCCAGTATCCTTCGGCCTTGTTGTTCTCGTTCGGGATCGACCCCTCGATCACGAGAATAAAATCCTTGCCGTTCCCCTCCGCGGCGAGATGAAAGTGGCGCACGAAATCGTCGCCGCTCTCCAAGGCCAGGAAGGGATTCCGCAGCGTTACTTTGGGAATCCCGGGGATGGCGCCCAAAAGTATATCCTCGATGCTCGGGAGCGAAGCGCCCGTCATCGCGATCGTGTCCCCGTCACAGCTCAAACCGGCCGTCAGCCAAAGGATCTCCACTTCTTTCAAAGCATGGCTTCCCGGAGGGTCGCCTCCCGCGTTCGGAGCCTGAACCGTAGACGACATAAATCCCCGGCTTTAAGACACGGTCCGCGGCGGTTTCCGCAGCGTCGCGAGCACGATTGTCTTCAGATCCAGGTAGGCATCTAAATCCGTCGGCTTGCGAAAATGTGCGGTGGCGCGGAGCCTTGTCATTTCCGCTACATCCCTCGGCGCATTCGTCGAGGTAACCACTATAACGGGAACATCCCGCAAATGCCCGCTCTGGCGGGTGTACGCCAGAACCTCGGCGCCCGAAACTCCGGGCAGATTCCAGTCCAGCAAAATCAGCGAAGGCTGCCCGTGTCCGCTGCCGGTTTCCGCTTCCCGAAGTATTGTCAAAGCCTGCTCACCATCTGAAGCGACCTGAAGGTTGAGAGGGACGCCGCATTGTTTCAAGACCCGGCTGATAATGTAAACGTCCGGCGCATTATCCTCAACCAACAACACGAATGGCATCGAGGAACTTCGATCCGGTCCCGCCCCGGCATTCTCTTTCCGGGGTGAACCGGGCGGGGGCGGCGGAATCGATCCCTCCGCCGCGAAGGGCTGTGTCCATCCGGACATTCTGGACATTATCGCTGTCATGATCCGAAAGCGAGATCTCCCCCACCAATTTTACCGCGCACATCGCCGGGATCTGGCGTGCTGCCGCTCACCTTCCACAAAGTATAATGAACTCGGCCTTTGCGGCCATTGGAGTACCGTGCCGATTAACGTGCTTCTGATAGAGGACAATCGACCAGATGCGTTGCTCGTGCGGGACGCGCTAGGCAAGCAGCATCTCGATTTTGCCCTCACCGAGATTTCAGATGCGGAAGCGGCGGCGGCTTACGTCGACCGCATGGGAAGCGCGGCCGACGCGCCCTACCCGGACATCGTCATCATGGATCTCAATCTGCCGCTGGGCGATGGTTTCGACCTGCTGCAACAAATCCGGAACCGGCCGGGAAGCGTCGATACGCCGGTCATTGTGATGACTTCTTCGGAATCGCCGTACGATAGAGCGAGAGCAACGGAAATGGGCAATACGCGATATTTCAGGAAGCCTCTCGACCTGGACGCATTCCTACAAATCGGCGCGCTCGTTCGCGAGGCCCTGCAGCGGCCCGGCTAAGCGGCGGCCCAGCTAATCCCCCGCCGCGATCATGTTCTGTATCTCCGCCGCGCGCACTCCGTATATTTTTGAAACCCGCCGGCAGATCTCGGCCGCAATCTTCGCGGGGTCCTCCGTCTCGGGCACATCGATCTCAATCTTCAAATACAAATCCGCGCGCGCCATCACTCGAATGATACGATAAAGGCGTCTCGCCCCCTCGACGAGCTATCCCCATGAAGTGCGTGATTTGCGAGGCCCGCAAGGCTCGCCGCTATTGTCCCGGCGTAAGAGGCGAAATTTGCCCGGTGTGCTGCGGCACGGAGCGCGAAAACACGGTCGATTGCCCGCTCGATTGCGTCTACCTGCGCGAGGCGCGTCAGCGCGAGAAACGCAATGAATCCGCCGCCTCCGCCGCGCCCATCCCATTTTCCGAAATACGCATTCCCGAGCGTTATCTTCAGGAACGCGAAGAGATCGCCCGCGTGGTCGCCGAAGCGGTTGTGGACGCCGTCTTCGCAACCCCCGGCGCCATCGACTACGATGTTCGCGAAGCGCTCGAAGCGCTCCTCAAGACCTACAAGACTTTGCAGAGCGGCCTGCTGTATGAAAGCCGTCCGGTGAATCCCGTCGCGGCGAATATCTATAATCTCGTCCAGTCCGCCGTGGAAGAAGGCCGCAAAGGAATCGTATCCGCTCACGGTACTTCGGTCCGCGACGCCGACGTCATGGGGATGCTTTTGATTCTCTACCGCCAGGAATACGTTCACAACAATGGCCGTAAGCGAGGCCGCGCCTTCATCGATTACTTGCGCCAATTTTTCCCCGATCGCGCGAACGCGAATCGAACGGCCGCGCCGCTCATCGTATAAACGCATGACCGCCTTCGTGGTTTTCGCCCATGGTTCCCGAATCGAGGCGGCGAATGAAGCCGTTCGCGCCGTGTCGGCGGACTTAAAGGCCGCGCTGCCGGCGGGAGATTATGCGGTCGCCAGCGCTTTTCTCGAGCTCGGTGAACCCGATTTGCCCGCCGCCGTCGAGCGCCTCGTCGCCCAAGGCGCCTCGCGCGTCGTCGTCCTCCCGTATTTCCTTACTCTCGGCCGCCACGTCGAGCGCGATCTGCCGCGCATCGTCGCGGAAATCTCTCAAAAATGCGGCGGCGCCCGCGTCGAGGTTGCGCCGCCCCTCGATGGCCACCCGGCGCTGCTCGACATCCTGCTCGAGCGCGCGCGAGGGGCCCTCGAATGAAAGCCGTCCTCGTTGAAGTCCGCGAGCTCGCGCCCAACATCCGACACTTCGTATTCGAGGTCCCCGATCTCCGCGAATTCTATTTTATCCCCGGCCAATTTGTCTCTCTTACCCACCCCATTCATGGCAAGGAGATCACTCGCCCTTATTCCATCGCTTCCAAGCCCGGCGGCAATCGTTTCGATCTGTGCCTCAACCTGGTCGAAGAGGGCGTCTTCACCCCCTGGCTCTTCGACCTCAAGCCCGGCGATGAAATCGAAACCAGCGCCCCCTTGGGTTTCTTCATCGTTCGCAACCCCCAACGCGACGCCATCTTCGTCGCAACCGGGACCGGAATCGCGCCTATGCGCTCCATGTTGGAGGCCTACCTCGGCCAGGACGACCCCCGCCGACTCACGCTAATTTTCGGCGTTCGCCACGAGCACGGCCTCCTCTATCGCGACGAATTTGAGGAACTGGCGCAAAAGCATCCCAATTTCCGTTTTTGGCCCACCCTTACTCGCCCCGAGCCCTCCTGGACCGGCCGCGTGGGCCGCGTGCAAAGCGCAATGATCGAAGCGATCGGCCCCCGCCGCGACCTCGACGTCTATATCTGCGGGCTCAAGGCCATGGTGGACGACGTACGCGCCATACTAAAGGGAATGGGCTTCGATCGCAAACAGATTATCTACGAGAAATACGACTGATGAGGAACCGCGGCGCCACGCTCGCCCTTGGCTTGATCTTCGTATTCGCCGCCGTCGTCGCAATCCTGTCCGCTATTATGCCCGGGCCTCGCAAGCCCACCGATTATCTGGTGATGGGCGTGGTTGCCACGCTGCTCTGCCTGGCGCTGCTGTTCCTCGCTCTCGTCGTCGTGCCCGGCCGCGCCGCCCGCGGAAAGCATCCCGCCACGCCGGAAGAGACCTCCAAAGATCACACCGCGCGCACTTCCACCGACTTGTAAATCGCCTTCGCTTGCGCCTGCGTCGCGAATTCCATGCCCGGCAATTGCGTGCTCGCCGTCCCCTCCGCCACCCCCCAACGAACCGCGTCCGCAAATGCGCTTCCCTTCGTGCGCGCCCAAACGAATGCCGCCGCCATGGCGTCCCCCGCTCCAATCGGCGAAAGAGCGTCGATGCGAGGCGGCGAAAGCTCCAGCGTCGCCGTGCTGTCCGTAGCCACCGCCCCGCGGCTTCCGAGCGATAGAATCACCGCTTCCGCCCCCATGGCCTTAATTCGCGCCGCGGCCTCCCGGAAGTGCGCGCGCGTGAGAAGCGCCCGGTTCAAGAGCCGTTCCGCCTCCTGCTGGTTCGGCGTCACCACCGTCGGCTCGGCCTCCACCCCGTGCAGCAGCGCCTCGCCGTCCGTATCGAGCAGCGTTTTCACATCATGGCCGCGCGCCATGCGGATCAACTGGCAATAAAAATCCGGCGAAACGCCCGGGGGAATGCTGCCGCACAGCATCAGCCATTCCGCCTTCGGCAGATGCTTCGCGACGGCCTTTTCCACTCGCTCCTGGTCCCTATTCGTCAGCGGCGGCCCCAGCTCGTTGAGCTTGATAGTAAGTCCATGCTTGTCCGTGATGGTGAAATTAACGCGTATTTCTTCCTTAATGTGCACTACTTCCACTGGAAATCCAGCTTTAACAAGCAGCGTTTCAAATAATTCGCCGTTTTTTCCGCCCGACGTGACTACCGCCCGGGTCTCCACGCCGAAGGAATGCAACACGCGCGAGGCGTTGATTCCGCGCCCGCCCGCTGCGTCCTCCCGCGCCAGAATATAGGCGCGATCCTCGAAAACCAAGCGGTCCGCAAGAACATTTCGATCCACCGCCGGGTTGATGGTGAGCGTCAGAACCAAGCCCCAATGGTAACCTGAACGTGTTGCGGCATCATCGCCAATGGCGGGCCTACGCAGCGCTTGCCGCGGTATGTTTCTTTTGGGGAACCACTTATCTCGCCATTCGCATGTCCGAGGAAATGATTTCCCCGGCCCAATTAGTCGCCATCCGCTACGTCATCTCAGGCGCACTCATGCTTGCGGGCGTCAAGCTCTCGAAGGCGCGCCTCCCCCGCGGCCGCGAGCTGTTGCTCACCGCCCTGTTCGGCCTCCTCATCCTCGGCATCGGCAACGGCGCCCTCGCGTTCGCGGAAGAAATCGTCCCCAGCGGACTCGCCGCCATCTTCATCAGCGTGTCTCCGTTCTGGATGGTCGGCTTCGAAGCGGCGTTGCGCGGCGGCGAACCCCTCCATGGGCCCACCATCGCCGGCATGATGGTGGGACTCCTCGGCGCCGTTCTTCTCGTCGGCCCTAGCGCCATTCAGAATGGCTTTGCCGGCCCCACCGTAAAAGGATTCGTCTTATTGCAATTCGGCTGCTGCGGATGGGCCTGTGGTTCCATTCTGCAGCGCCGCCAGCGGACGCGAGCCCATCCTGTCGTCAGCGGCGCCGTGCAACAGCTTGCCACCGGTCTAGTCTTTGCCATCCCCGCTCTGCTCCTGCCGTCCAAGCCGATTCACTGGACCGCCCGCGGTTGCGGCGCCGTGCTCTATCTCGTGATTTTCGGCGGTATCGTGGGCTACAGCGCCTACCTCTACGCCCTCGAAAATCTCCCCGTAGCCGTCGCCAGCCTCTACACCTACATCAACCCCATTGTCGCCGTCTTCCTCGGCTGGCTGTTCTACCGCGAACCTTTCGGCTGGCGCGAGCTCGCCGCCATGGCCGTCATCTTTCTGGGCGTCGCATCAGTGAAAAAATTCGCCACCCCGCCTGCCGCCCTCGCAACCCCTAAGCAGAACCGTGCCGCTTTCTAGCGCTCGGCCGTTCCGACTTTGCGCTCTTGCGAGGTGTTGCGTCAGGCGCTGAAGCGGCCGCCTTCCGCCCCGCCGCCGCCTCCAAACTTTTCTGCAGCGCGTCCATGATATCGACCACCTTCGGCGCGGGCCGCTCCGCCGCGGACGCCACTTCCCGCCCCTGCACCTTCGATTCAATCAACTCCCGCAATCGCTCGCGATAGGCATCCTTAAACTTTTCCGGCTCGAACGGCGCGGCCAAAGTATCGATCAGCATCTTCGCCAATCCCAGCTCTTTCTCCGTCACCAGATTCGTATCGGTACGAAACTCTTGCGTCGTGCGTACCTCGTCGGGATAAAACATCGTGTGCGTGACGATGCCGGTCTTGCCCGGCCGCAGAATCATGACGTGCTCGCGCCGGTGCATGGCCACCTGCGCCAGCGCCACGAAACCGCTCTCGCGCATGCCCGCGAACAGCAAGGCGTAAGCCTTCTCGCCGGCATCCTCCGGAGCCATGTAATACGAAGTCTCCAGATACACCGGATCGATCTCGGCGAGGCGTACAAACTCGACGATCTGCATCTCGGAAGCGGTCCGAGGCGTGATCTTGCGGATCTCTTCTTCATCGAGGACGACGTACTGGTCCTTGGCGTACTCGTAACCGCGCAGAAGCTCGCTGCGCGGAATGGGCGTATTCGCGGAGGGATCGAGCGCCGCCTGCCGCACGCGCGACACCGGCGCAATCTCAGGCTCGCGTTCTACCTCCGTCCGCGGCTCCGGCACGAATGCGCGTCCGGCCGCCTCGCGGGCCTTCGGCGCCCCCGGAACGTGCATCGCCGCGATGCGCCGTGGCTGCTCTTCCGCGGCTTCCGCCGCTTCGCTTTCGCGAGACTCCGTCCGGGGCGCCCGGTAGAGCTGGTGAAGGCTCACCTTTTCGGCGCGGGCCGCCCGAAACAAGCGCACCGGAATCGAGACCAGGCCGAACGTCAAGTGTCCCTTCCAGATCGTTGAAGCCATATTGGTTAGAGCGCCTCCCGCGCGCCCCCGTTTCAGACGGGCTTCCGCGCAATCACTTCCGCAACCGCCCGCCGATGCGCTGAATCCTTCGGCAGCCCTTCATAGTAGTACAGGATCTCCCAGTCCGCGAAGAATCCACGAAGCTCCCCGCGAGCCGCGCGATGATAAGTAACGTCCTCGCCCGGACCTGCCAAATGGACGATCGACAATCGCCGTTCCCCCCGGCCGCAGCCCCTTCGCGAACGGCCGGAATTAAGCTGCGCTGCAGGTAATAGCACTTCAGAATCAAATCCCAACTTGCCGCTTCGACCCGGAAATCCGCGCCTTCCAGATCTGCAACGCGGCCCTCGACTTCAAGATCGCGTTCGCGCGCCCGCTGCATCAACGTCGCCACCGCCGTAGCCGACCCATCGACGGCCGTCACACTCCACCCCCGCTCCGCGAGCCACAGCGCGTTCCGCCCTGTCCCGCACGCCAAGTCGAGGGCCACGCCCGGCGCCAGCTTCCCCGCCCATTCGACAACTAAAGGCGTCGGCGCCGCGCCGAAATCCTCCGCCGCGCGCTCCCCGCTGCGATATCGTGCCTCCCATTCCTCAATTCGCATGATTCACCTATAACGCGGCGGCGCCCGGGCGATATGAATAACAGGGCCACCGGGCGACCCCCGCCGGGACGCTTGCGGAGGAGACGCTTGGCGGAACGCCCGGTGAGGCCCACCCTTCCATACAACAAATCACGGCGACAGCCGTTCGATCCGCCAACCCCCATCCCCCTGACGGCGCGTATACAGCAGCCGGTCGTGCAATCGATTCGGACGCCCCTGCCAAAACTCCATCGCCCGCGGAATTACGCGATACCCGCCCCAATAAGGAGGCAGCGGCGCCTCGCTGATCGCGATACTGCTCTTCCAACTCCGCCATGCGCCCATCCAGCGCCTCGCGATTCGCAATCACCGCGCTTTGATGCGACGCCCACGCGCCCAGTTGGCTTCCCGTCGGCCGCGTCCGGAAATATGCTTCCGACTCCGCGCGCGAGACCCGCTCCACGTCCCCGCCAATCCTGACCTGCCGCTCCAGCTCCGGCCAATAAAACAGCAGCGTCGCCCGCGGATTCGCGTCCAGCTCGCGCCCTTTCCGGCTCTCGTAATTCGTATAGAACACAAACCCGCCCCCCTCCACTCCCTTCAACAAAACGATCCGCGCGTCCGGCGTCCCCGTCCCGTCCGCTGTCGCCAGCGCCATGGCGTTGGCCTCCCGCAATCCCGCCGCCCGCGCCTCCGCGAACCAGCGCTCGAACTGAACGATGGGATCGGACGCAACTTCGGATTCCGCGATTCCCGCTCGGCGATATGTTTCGCGCAGGTCCGCCAGCGCAAGCGTGGGAGCCTGGCGTTTCGGAACCACGATGTACCCCTTCTCCGCGCTCCCCAGCACGTCGTTCCGTTCGGCCCCCCAATACCACCAGTGCGCCGCGACATACGCGCAAATCACCGCGTCAATGCGATCCTCGACCGACTTCAACTCGCGCCCGTTCATCGGTATTTCCGGAACGCCGCTCAACAACAATTGCGGCGTCAAGTACGGCATGCGGTCCAGCAAAAGCTGGCGCAGCCGTGCCAGCCCGGCCGCCCGCTCCGCCAGCAACCCGCGCTTGTATTTCACGATGCGGTCCAGCCCGAAGAGCTGCACCACGGCGGCATGAGGATGCACCTCAATCTGGCGCCGTCCGCGCGCACGAGCCGCCATGGTGTCCCCATGCTGAAATCCTAGCTTCAGAAGAGCTTCGCTCAACCCCGTCGTTCGCTTCCAATAAGGCCTCGCGCGGCTGGCCGGATAAGCGCCCGCATGATATTTCCCATAAAAAGAATGCGCCAGCTTGTCGGCTTCGCGCATCCCCGCGCTGTTCTCGATCACGATCGGCGCATCGATGCCCACCACGGCGTCGGCGCCCGCGTGCGCTTCCACCCACGCTGGAATCGAATCTCCTTCGCCCGCGCGTTCCAACGCCATCAGACACAGCGAATTCCCGTTCCAATCAAGTGCGCAGACCCCGCTCGGTTTCCCCTCCCAACCAAAATCGACGCCGATAAAGCGCATGTGTCCAGTGTGCCGCACGCTGTTCCGACTCGGGTTGTTACTCTGAATTCGATGTCCCTCGACGGCCTGCGCGTCATTTCTTTCGAAAGCCGGCGCGCCAACGAAATGGGCGAACTGGTACGCCGTCAGGGCGGAGTCCCGTTCATCGCGCCCGCCATGCGCGAGGTGCCCATCGAGAACAACCCCGAAGCATTCCAATTCGTCGAACGCCTCTTTCGCGGCGAGTTCGACATGATGATCTTTCTCACCGGCGTCGGCGCGCGCGCCCTGCACAAGATCGTCGAATCGAAGTATGGGACGGACCGCTTCCCCGCAGCAATGCGCGGCATTACGACCGTCGCCAGGGGCCCGAAGCCGGCCGCCGTCTTGCGCGAATGGAACGTGCCCCCCACTATCCTCGTACCCGAGCCCAACACCTGGCGCGAGGTGCTGGCCGCCACCGCCGGGCGCCCGAAAAGCGCATCGCCGTGCAGGAGTACGGCAAGACCAATGCGGAGTTGCTCGAATCACTGCGGTCGCGCGGGGCGGACGTGACGCCAGTGCGCGTCTACCAGTGGGAGCTGCCCGAAGATACCACGCCTCTACGCGAGGCCGCGCATCGTATTGCCGCTGTCAATGCCGATGTTGTCCTGTTCACCACCTCCGCCCAGATCGCCCACGTAATGCGCATCGCGGCCGAGGAGGGCATTGCCGACGCCGTTCGCGCCGGCTTCGACGACGTCGTTGTCGCGTCCATCGGTCCAACCACGACCGAGGCGCTTGAAGAATATGGTGTGGCGCCCGACATCGTCCCTTCGCATCCGAAGATGGGTTTTTTCGTAAAAGAGATATCCGAGCAGGCGGAAGCCATCCTCAAAAGAAAGCGTGGCGGCTGACATGCCCGGCGGCGATAACATGTGGCGCGCTTTAGGCAAGTACTACGGCCTCGCATTCCTGCTGCCCACCTGCATATTTGTCGGATACCTAATCGGATACTTTCTCGACAAGGCATTCGGAACCACTTATCTGAAGATCATATTCCTCTTGCTCGGAGTCGCCTCCGGCCTGATCGAGCTCATCAGAGAATTGAACAAACCCGATGACGGAAAGTGAACGGCCGGCTCCCGCTCCCCAAGACGACGCCGCGCAATACGGCCGGCCCGTAGCGCGTATCCGGCGAATCATCGTCGCCCTTGGCATCCTCGGCGCTGTTTTTGTATCCATAACATACGGCGTTCGCAACGGCGCCGGATTTCTGCTCGGCGCCGCCGCGTCGTTATTCAGCTTCTGGCGCCAGCAGCGCATGGTCGAGGCCCTGGGTCCGGCAACGGTCGCGAAACGCCCGCCCGTGCGCCGCTTCATGGTGCAGTTTGGGCTTCTGGCGCTGGCCGGATATGTTATAGTCAAGTACTTGGAAGTCAACCCGCTGGCCGTTGTCTCGGGCCTCTTGTTGGCGGGCCTCGCCGTAACCGGCGAAATCATCTACGAATTAATTTTCGGTTCATAAAAAATATGTCGCACGAACCCCCAGCGGACGTTTGGACTACGATACTGTTCAACAAGTATCTTGCCGCGCCGGCCGATGCCGTTCTCGACGCCGTCCACGTGAATCACAACCCTGCGCACCCTTGGCCGAACTGGCTGACCATGGAGATTCTTGTCGTGGCCATCATGGTCGTGCTCTTCGCCTTCATCCGGCGCAGCCTTTCAGTCGACCGGCCCAACAAGCTGCAACACCTCTTTGAGGTCCTCTTCGGGTTCTTCACGGAGCAGACCGACGAATCGGTGGGACACGGCGGATATAAGCTCGTCCCGTTCTTCGGCACATTGTTCATCTTTATCCTTATCATGAATCTGATCGGCATCCTGCCCGGCTTCGAGGCTCCCACCATGACGCCGGCCGTCCCCTGCGGATTAGCGGTATCGGTCTTCCTCTATTACAACTGGAGGGGTATACGCGAACATGGCCTTTGGAAATACCTCGGGCACTTCGCGGGCCCCTTCCCGTTGCTCGCTCCCTTGATGGTTCCGATCGAAATCATTAGTCATCTGGCGCGTCCGCTCTCACTCACCATTCGTCTTTACGCCAACATGTTCGCGGGCGAGCAGGTTACCATGGCGTTTCTGGGTCTTACTTATCTCGTTATACCGGTCGCATTCCAGGGTCTGCACGTTTTCGTTTGCTTCCTGCAGGCTTATATCTTCATGGTGCTGGCCATGTTATACGTCGGCGCCGCCGTGGCGCACGAAGATCTTTAATACTGGCTTTATGCAAACGCGAGCGTGAGCGCCCGCTTCCCCAGAAGACGGTGTCGAACCACCTCCTCGCGTCAAATTGTAACCAAGGAGAAAGACAATGAAGTTATTTCGCATGCTATGGGTACTTCTCGTGGCGCTGTTCCTGGCGTCGCTTCCATTGATGGCGCAAGCGCCCGCCGCCGGCGCCACTTACGATCCGGCTCGCTGGAAACCTGTATTTGCCGGTTTCGGCATGGGCCTTGCATCCGGTCTGTGCGGTATTGGCCAGGGCAGGGCTGCCGCCTCGGCCGCCGAAGCCATCGCCCGCAATCCCGGAGCCGTCGCGGCCATCCGCGGCACCCTGATTATCGGCCTCGTGCTTATTGAATCGCTCGCTCTCTACACGCTCGTTGTCGTTTTTGTCTTCTAATTGAAAGTGGGGTGCGCGGAGCCGGTTCCACGCGCCCCACGCTTATCTTCCCGCATGAAATTACAAGGCATCTACCCACCCATCGCAACTCCATTCGATCATCGTGGCGAACTCTGGAGAGTAAAGGTTCAGCATAACGTCGATAAATGGAACCGCACGGCTCTCGCGGGTTATGTCGTGTGCGGCTCGACGGGCGAGAGCGTCATGCTCACCGAATCCGAGAAGCTGCGGCTCTGGGAATGGGTCGCCGAATATGCCGCGCCCGAGAAAGCTCCTCATCGCCGGCACCGGCATGGAAAGCGTCAAAGAAACCGTGTCGCTGACCAACCGCGCCGCTGAAATAGGTTACAAGGCAGCAATGGTGCGCACGCCGCACTATTACAAAAACTTGATCGCCAACAACGCGGCGCAGACACTCTATTACCGCGCCATCGCCGACCAAGCTAAGATTCCGCTGATCATTTATAACTGGCCCCAAGCCACCGGCATCGACATCTCACCCGACGCCGTTGTGGAACTATCGCATCATCCCAACATCGTTGCCGTAAAGGAAAGCTCCGGCAATCTCGAAAAAGTAATGCAAATGATTCGCGAGGTCAAGCCCGGGTTCAACGTCCTGGTCGGGTCCGCTCCCACGCTCGCGCCGTCCTTAGCCGTGGGCGCCTCCGGCGCAATTCTGGCGTTTGCCAACGCCGCCCCTTACGCCGCCATCTGCATCTGGGAGGCCCACCGCACCCGCGAGCCGGAAGCGGGCCTGGATTGGCAGCGTCGCATTGCGCGCCCCTCGCAACTGGTCACCACCAAATACGGCGTCCCCGGACTGAAATACGCGATGGACCTGATGGGCTACTATGGTGGGCCGCCCCGACTCCCCCTGACGCCGCCGTGCCCCCACGCGAAGCTCGAAATCGAGCGCGCCTTCGCCGATCTGCGCGGCTGACACGGGCCACTCAGGACGACACCGTGCCGCCCGTCTGTTCCTGATAACAGCTCACGTGCATCGGTTTGCCATTGACAGTAGTCTTCGCCTGGCCGGGACTGATGGGCTGCCCGCAATAAGTGCAAACCTCGACACCCCCGGTGTCCGCATTTTCAGTCTCCGATGTCGATCCGTTCATATCAGGTCCTCGGCTACTGGACTCACGCGCGCCGCCATGGTTTCACCCCGAACTTTCTCTCGAACCACCCCCGCACCCGTGTACCAACTCCGGGCGACACCGCCGGCGCGGACAATTATATTTCAACGCTCCGAGCAGTTCGCGGGAAAGTGCCGCTTGTTTCCGGTGACTAGATAATCCGCGTGAGCTGCCCCGGGGCGAATTCCAGAAAACGGGTGTCCATCTCATCGGGCGATTCGTTCGCTTTAGGCGCGGGAGTGATTATTTCAGCCTCCTCCGCAAGGATCAGCAGTGCGGTGATATAGTGTTCAGACAAGTGGGAGAACTTGGGCCGGCGTAGGACCGCATCGTAATCGGCAACAACCCCACCCGACACTCACCAGATGAGGCGTTGATACCACGGCAGCTTCGGCTCCCGTGCTCCTTGAGTAATGCGGAGACCAGCACATCGGTATCGGTAACCACTCGGGTCGTTTTCGAGAGCGGTTACCGGTCTCTTTGGACTTGACGCGCATCTCCTTTCGCGCGCCTTCCACGTCGGCGTTGATCTCGGCCATCGTCATTTTATCGAGGCCAACTCGCCGCGCGTCCTGCTGGATAAGGCGAATAACCGCTCCGAGATCGCGCAGAACGGCGGGCAAGGGGCGTTGTTGCTCCTGTTGGAGCCGGCGCAAGCCTTCCTGAAACAGTTCGCTCATAGTGCCGTTCTGCTTCTTGGCGAGGCGCTCGGCCCGCTTTGGGCTGCTCCGGTGGCAGCGAAATGGTGATGAGTTTAGACTTACGCGCCCCAGCCCAACTCGCCGGACGCTCGCCACCTCACAACGGTGCGGACTGCACCGTTCTGCCGCCCGTCGGCGCGCAAGCTCGGCACCCAGTGCCCCCATGCGCCCGCCAAACCCGCATTGCGGGGTGTAGAATGACGCCATGGCCGCCAGCGAAACCGCGCTACGAATCACGGTCGCGGAGCGCGCCCCGCAGCCCGGCCCCGGCCGCCTCCTGAGCATCGACGCCTTCCGCGGATTCACCATGATCTGCATGATCGGCGAGGGTTTCGGCCTCGACTCACTTCGCCAGAAACGCAATCGTCGGCCCGCTCGCCGCGCAGTTCCAACACGTGGACTGGAACATCTCCATTCCCGGCGATCTGCATTTCTGGGATCTCATCCAGCCCTTTTTCATGTTTATCGTGGGCGTTGTCATGCCGATCTCGTTCGCCCGCCGCTGGGCCGCCGGAGAAACCTGGTCCCGTTCTCTCGCCCACGTCCTGCGCCGCTCCGCGTTGCTGATTCTCTTCGGTTTGATCGCGCGATCCATCCAGGCAAACCGGCCCGTGATCGATCTCATCAACGTGCTGGCGCAGATCGCGTTCACATATTTAATCGCCTTCCTGCTCCTGCGCAAGCCTTGGCAGGTGCAAGGCGCCGTCGCGCTCGGGCTGCTGGCGCTCCACTGGGCCATCTACCAATTCGCCGCTGCGCCCGGCGTGGCAGGACCTTGGGTCAAAGATGCGAACATAGGCTGGTACCTCGACCGCCTGCTGCTTCACAAGAACTGGAGCGGCTCCTATGCCACCATCAACTGTTTATCTTCGGCCGCGAATACGATTTTCGGCGTCATGGCCGGCGAGCTTCTCGTCAGCGCGCTTCCCCTCGCGCGCAAGATGCGAATCCTGGCGCTGACCGGCGTTCTCGGCATCGCCGCGGGATTTGCCCTAAGCGCCTTCATCCCGCTCAACAAGAAAATCTGGACCGCCTCCTTCGCTATCTACAGCACCGGCATGACCCTGCTCGCGCTACTGCTGTTCTATTGGCTCTGCGACATTAAGGGGCGGAGGAAGTGGGCGACTCTGTTCTTAGTGGTCGGTTCGAACTCTATCTTCATTTATCTCTTTCACGAAATTCTCCATCGCTGGCTGACGCAAACAGCGCTCGTTTTCATGGGATGGACCGTCGACCTGTGGGGTCCCGGCGGCAAGGCCCTGGTAACTCTCGCGGTGATCGCGTTCGAAATCTACGTTTGCTACTGGCTCTACCGTCGGCGAATCTTTTTCAAGATCTAATTGCTACCCGAGCCGACAGCTACGGTTCATCCGTCCACGGCGGACGAATCCATCGCCGCCCTTCCGAACAGCGAGGCCGTTTTTCTGGCATGGGCAGGCGGCCGTCCGGCGTATCTCGCAAAGACCAGCATGCTGCAGCGCCGTCTAGGCCGCATCCTGCGCGCATCCGAAAGCGGCCGCTCGCTCACCCTGCGCAACGTATTCACGCGCATCGATTGTTGGCAAGCCGGATCGAAGTTCGAATCCATGCTGCTGCATTACGCGCTCGCGAAGACGCATTTCCCCGACCAGTACCTCAAGTTGACGCGTTTGCGCTTGCCCTCATACGTACGGCTGGTGCTCTCGAATGAGTTTCCCCGCACCCAGATCACAACGCGTCTATCGGGCGCCGGATCGCTCTACTACGGCCCGTTCCGGACGCGCGCTTCCGCCGAGCAATTCGAGACTCGGCTTCTCGATCTGTTTCAAATCCGGCGCTGCCAGGAGAACCTCGACCCCGGCCCGCTTCATCCCGGCTGCATCTACGGCGAGATGAATATGTGTCTGCGCCCCTGCCAGCAAGTGGTCACTGTGGAAGAGTACCGCGGCGAAGCGAACCGCGTGGCGTATTTTCTCGAGACCAGCGGCGCCGCCGCGCTCGCCGGAGCGGAAGCCGCGCGCGACCGCCTCAGCGAGGAAATGAACTTCGAGGATGCCGCGCGCCAGCACAAGCGCATCGAGCGCATCGAAGAAGTATTGGCGTTGCGCGACGACGTGGCCTGCGACATAGAGCGGTTGTACGCCATCGCGATTTCGAAATCCCGCGATCCCGGCGCAGTCGCATTATGGTTCTGTTGCCGCGGCTGGTGGCAGCCGCCGCTACGCTTCGAGCTGGCTTCCGACGTCTCGCTCGACCGCCGCTTGCGTGATTTAATTGCAAGCCTGCCTCCGGAGCAGGTCGCTGAGGGTAGCCGCGAGGAGCATCTGGCGTTGCTCGCGCGCTGGGCCTGGTCGAGCTGGCGCGACGGCGAATTGCTCTTCTTCGACGCGCTCGCGCACGCGCCGTACCGCAAGCTGGTCCGGGCCATCTCGAAAGTGCACAGCGCGGCTTGAGCGCGCCCCCGTGTTACCATCGGCCTCAACCGGGAGCGCCCCCGTGCTGTATCGCAGTAAACTCGCTCTGCTTTTCACCTCGATTTTTTCTCTTGCCGCTTTCGCGCAATCATCCGATCCGCCGAGCCCGCATATTCGCGTCAACACCACGCTCGTGCTCGTCCCGGTAACCGTCACCGATGCCGCCAACAGATATGTGCTGGGTCTCGAAAAGGAAAATTTTCGCGTTTTCGAGGACAGCGCGGAACAAAAAATCAAGCAGTTCTCGGGCGAGGATGCGCCGTTGTCCGTCGGCCTGATCGTGGACACCAGCGGAAGCATCGGCGGCAAGCTCGATACTTCCCGCCAGGCCGTGATCCAGTTCCTGAAAACGATGGATGCCCGCGACGAAGCCTTTCTGGTCGAGTTCAACGACCGCGCCGAGTTGGTCGGGCCCCTCACTCACGATCCCGATGAAATCGCGAACAAGCTGACCTCCGCCAAGGCCGGGGGGACGACCGCGTTGTTCGACGCCCTCTACGTCGGTCTGAAAGAAATGAAAAAGGCCGCCAATCCGCGCAAGACGCTGCTCGTAATTTCCGATGGCGGCGACAACAACAGCGTGTTCAGCGCCAAGGAAATTCTCAATCTGGTGCGCCAGGCCGACGTGCAGATTTATGCCATGGGCGTATTCGAGCCGTATGCTCCGCTCGGCTTGACCACCGCGGAATTGGCGGGACCCCGGCTGCTCTCCGGTCTCGCCGAGCAGACCGGCGGCCGTTCGTTTGCGGCCTCAAAACTCGAGGAGCTGCCCGCCATCGCCGCCCGCATCGGCATCGAGCTGCGCAATCAATATGTGCTGGCGTATTCTCCCGCCAACCAGGCCAGGGACGGAAAATATCGCAAACTGGAGATCAAGCTCACCGAACCCGATGGCATGATAGGTTTGAAAGCGCGCTGGCGCACTGGCTACTACGCGACGGCCGAGTGAGCCATCAGCGATGCCCGCCGGCGTGTCCGATCGGATGCGCCATGCCCCCGCCCATCGGCGCGTGATAGATCGGGGCCGCAACGCGTGAAGGCGGCCGCCATGGCGCGGGAGCGTGATAGGTTCCGGTCCGAAGGGGCGAGATCGGACGGTAAACGTTGATCCCGCCGTAACCCCGATATAGCGGAATGTAAGCATAAGGCAGAATCGATCCGCCATACAGCCCATACGGATTCGCAAGTCCCCAGGACGCCAGCGCCGCGCCCCCCAGGTCTCCCGCCGGCGGCAGCGAATACGGCGGAATCGAATAAGGATAGGCCCCGGAATCGTAAATACCCGCCTGCCCATTATCGAGCGCCGCCGTCATGTCGTCGCTCGCCGCCGCCGAAGCGTTGTTCGCGGCAATCGTGTCGCTGCGATCTTTCGCCCAGCGATCCAGCCCATCCTCCGTCTCGTTTTGAAATACGCGCGTCGTCAACGCCGGAGCAAACGGAAGCGCGTAATCTTCGTGTACCAGCACCGTCCGATTCGCGTACACAACCTGCGCCTCTCCCCGGTCCACCCTCAGTTCCGCCGGCGCGGAATTGAAACGATACTGTCCCGCTTTGTCGAGCTTGACCTGGTAACCCTTGAACGCAATCGTCAGCGGATAATCCCCGGCCGCATTCGAAGAGTCCAGCGAGGCCGACCCGCCCACGAACTCCACGCGCGTATCCGTAAGCCGGTTCGAGACCATCCGAATGGAGCTGTTTTGATCCACTCGCAGAAAAACGCCCGGAGTCAAAAGCACCTCCGCGCGCCCTTCATCGGTGCGCAACTCCGCCCCCGGCTTGATGTCGTAAAATCTCCCGAACTTTGGCTCCAGCCGCTGACCGTCAACCGACACGGACCCCTCGAAATAATGAACAACTCCGGAATGAACCGACACAACGGATTGCGCCGAAAGCGAAAACGGAACCACGGCCAAGGAAAACAAGACCCGGCGGCAAAACATAACAACCCCCGTATCAGAATCGATCCTTACGAAACCGTTGTCAAGCGGGACTTGCTGCCGGCCTTCGATCGGACAAAGTGAACACTCTCGTGCTCTCCCAACAACTGCCGCCAGATCAGCCATGTATTCAGCTAATCGACCCATCGGAATCGCCTCTGGACTATGCGCATCAATTCGAAGTTCGTATTCACGTCGCTTCCGAGCCATCACTCCCCTCATTGCGAGCGCCGAACCCACTAGACGATTGGCCAAAATTTTGCGGGCTGTGAGAAAATTCCCGGTCCTTTCCCTTTCTACTTTGTGTTTCCACTGGGGACAACGTCGAGGAGGTCCAGGCTCAGATCCGGGAAGCAATCGCCCTCGACATTCGGGGCATGCGGGAGGATGGAGAACCCGTGCCAGAGCCGGTGGCCCATGTCGGCCATGCGGAGGTTGCGTGAAAGTCTTCGTGCTCGGAGGAGGCGCTGAAGCGGGCGCGCTTCTGTCGAGTTAATTGCCCGCAGTGGACGTCACACCGCCCGATCCATTCTCGCGATTGCGCCGCGGCTGCGCTTTGGGAAGCGGTTTGCGAGGCAGCATTTCTGGCCTCGCCGCCGTGTTATACGCGAACGACGCCATGATCGCCGAGGACTGCATAAGATCGCCCGGCTGGACGTGATCGTAGAGATCCATGTTCGAATGGTGCGTTCGCGTGCTGTATTCCATCGGGTCCTGGATGAACTGGAAAGCGGGGATGCCCACGGCGTCGAACGAAACGTGGTCCGTGCTCCCGGTGTTGCGGATCGTCAGCGTCGTCGCGCCCAGGTCCTTGAACGGCGCCAGCCACGCCTCGAAGATGGGCCGCGCCATGTCGTTGCCCTGCAGGAAAATGCCGCGGATCTTGCCCGTGCCGTTATCCAGATTGAAATAAGCCGAAATCTTGCCGTGCTCCGCCGTCGGCTTCATCGTCTCCGGATCCGCGAAGTGCTCTTTGACATAGGCCTTCGATCCCAGCAGCCCCTCTTCCTCGCCGCCCCACAATGCAATCCGCACCGTGCGGTCCATCTTGAGGTCGAGCGCCTTCAGGATTCGAACGGCTTCCATCGCCACCGCGCTGCCCGCCGCGTTGTCCGTCGCTCCGGTGCCGCCGTGCCAGGAATCGAAATGTCCGCCGATCATCACGATTTCGTCCTTCTTCGCGTTGCCTGGAATCTCTCCCGTGATGTTGAATGAGTCCTGACTCCGATCCATGATCTGGTTCTGAATGTTGAAGGAAAGCTTTACCGGAATGTCGTGCTGCATGAGCCGCGCAATGCGGTTGTAGTGCTCCGGCGTGATGGCCACGGCGGCGATCGCGAGCGGCTTCTTCGGATCGTAGGCGCCGCCCGAGGAAGCAAACACCGTACCGCCGTCGCCGTTATAGCCGTAGGAAAGCTGCACCAGCGCGCCTTCACTCTTGAAAAATTCCGCGATCTTCTCCTGCAGCTTGCGCCGCTCCGCCATGGCCTTGCGCCGTTCCTCCGGGGTCATGTTCGGATCGATTCCCGGAAAGTTGCCCCGGCGCGGACCCAAAGCGCTGGGACCGGGAATCTGCGCTTCCGCCTCCGCCGCCAGCTCTTCGTTGGTGTAGCGCCGGCCGAGCGGCCTCGTCACGAACCCGATCTCCTTGGCGGGCTGCGTCATCACGATCTTGCCCTTCAGCTTGCCCTTATACTTATCGAAATCGGCTTCCGCGCGGATGTTCACCAGGATCGGTTCGCCTGTCACCATCCCGTCCGTGCTTGCCGTCCAAGCCAGCGGCACGCCGATCATCGGCGCATACTGAGGCTCCACCATCGCGGCTTCGAAATGTTCGTTCTGCCATCCCCTGCCGAAGGGGCCCCATTTCTCTTCGCGCACATTCACCAAACCGTACTCCTTCAATCGCGCCACCGCCCAATCGCCCGCCGCCTTGAAGTTCGGCGATCCGGTAAGCCGCGGACCGTATACGTCGGTCAGGTAAAACATGTCGTCCATGACCTTGGAGTGCTCGAAAGCTTCCGCCTTGATGCGGTGAATCACCGCCAAATCGACGTTCTCGGCCGCAAACAATAGGATGGGAACGACGGCCGCGGCGGCCACCGTCAAGTAAAGAGCGCGTCTCCGCAACATAGGAGTGAGCGTAACATGCGGACGAATGGGCGCGTATTTGGCCGCGCGCTGCAACTCCTGCGAGCGGGCCTTGGACGGACCGGCGGGAGCGCGGACCGCACTGTCGAAGTTATCGCAAAAAGCGCGCCCTCCCGATGGCGCGCAACTCCGATACCATCCTTGCGCGGGCACCCACGCCGCCGGCCAATCGGGCGTGATCCGCCCTCGATAACACGAGCACCCGCGAAAAGGATCTCAGCCGCGACGGCCCGCACGACCCGACTGAGCGGCCCTTTCGAGGGCTCCCCGGGGCCCGCTTTATGCTATATTCTGCCTTTCAGCCGCTACAAACCACAAGGAAGTTGGATGAATCTCTTCACGAAAAAGCCGCTTGAACGGCTGCTGGCCGAATCGGAAGGCATCGGCGAGAAAGGCGGCGGCCTGAAACGGACCCTGAGCGCCACGTCGCTGGTGGCCCTCGGGGTCGGCGCCATTATCGGAGCCGGGATCTTCACGTTGACCGGCGTTGCCGCCGCCACTCACGCGGGTCCCGCGCTGGTCTATTCCTTCATTTTGGCGGCCATCGGATGCACCTTCGCCGGTTTCTGTTATAGCGAGTTTTCGACCATGATTCCGATCGCCGGCAGCGCTTATACGTATGCCTACGCAACCATGGGCGAATTGCTGGCCTGGATCATCGGCTGGGCTCTGGTATTGGAATATGCCGTGGGCGCGGCAACCGTGGCCGTGAGCTGGTCGGCAACGATCGCATCGATCCTGGCCGACTTCAACGTCAGAATTCCTCAGGCGCTGCTGGCGTCGCCTTTTGACAAAATGCCGGGCACGATCAACCTGCTGGCCGTGGTGGTCGTGGTGTTGATCTCGACCATTCTGATTATCGGCGTGCAGGAGTCGGCGCGATTCAACTCCGTCATTGTCTTTATCAAGGTCGGCGTGGTGATTTTATTTATCATCGTCGGCTATTTCTATATCAATAAGGCCAACTACACGCCCTTCGTGCCGCCCAATACCACGGGCGAATTCGGCGTGTTCGGCTGGACCGGGGTGCTGGCCGGCGCGGGTCAGATTTTCTTCGCCTATATCGGATTCGACGCAGTCTCGACCGCCGCGCAGGAGGCCAAAAATCCGAAGCGCGACATGCCCATCGGCATCATCGGTTCACTCGCGATCTGCACCGTGCTCTACATTCTTTACTCGATGGTGCTGACCGGCGTCGTAAATTACAAGGACTTGAATGTGGCCGCTCCTCTGGCGGTCGCGGTCGATCGCATGAACGGCGTGCCTTGGATCGGCAAGCTGATGAAAGTCGGCTCCCTTCTCGGACTCACCAGCGTGATTCTGGTCATGCTGCTGGGCCAATCGCGCGTGTTCTATTCCATGTCGCGCGACGGGTTGCTGCCGAGGCTATTCGCCGACGTGCACCCCAGGTTTCACACTCCCTGGCGCTCCAATCTGTTATTGATGGTCTTCGTCTCCTTGGGGGCGGCGCTCACGCCCATCGCGCAGCTCGGCAATCTCACCAGCATCGGAACGCTGTTCGCGTTTGTGCTGGTCTGTATCGGCGTTATCATTATGCGCAAGACCGATCCGAACCTGCCGCGCCCCTTCCGCACTCCCTGGGTCCCGACGCTGCCGATCCTGGGCGTGCTGATTAATTTTTTGTTGATGCTGGGGTTGGGATCGCTCACCTGGACCGCATTCGTAACCTGGATGGTCATTGGACTTTGCGTCTATTTCAGCTACAGCCGTTTTCATAGTCATCTACTGAATCGCGGAACGGCCCCCGCCGGCGCTCTACGCTGATCTTGCCGCGACGCCTCGCGCGGCCAGTTCCGCTTCTACTTGTACCGGCTCGCAACCACCAACGCCGCCGTGGCCGAGGCGCTCTTATACTTCGGGCGAGATAATGAACCTTTTTTCGATCTCTATATAAGGCGTTCGAGGTCGTGAGGGATACCGCCGGCGGACAGAAACGATCGGAAGCACTCGGCTTGGCATCTTTGGAAGACTGCGAACGGTTTACGCGAAGCGCTAATGATCCTGCCATCTCCGGGGTATTCGCGCGACACTCGCAGAAGGCCACTGCTCCGATTGCGGACCCCATGAATGAGCATCACGCCCGCGAGTTCGTGAGGGCACTTCTCAGGCGGTGGATCGACCATCTCTCGGAACAGGCAGAGATCAAGATTGCGCAGGACGGAGCGTAATCGGCATCTCAGTCCAGGTGCCAAATTTTGGGAGACTCGTTCGAGGAAGTATCGGCTCTATTTCCGCTCCATTAATTAATGCGGGATACCACGCACGCTAGCAGGGGAGGATCTCCGAATGGAAGGATCTGCGAGGCAATACGCACGAGATAACACTGGTTGTCTCTTAGACCTCGCAATCAGGCGGTTGGTCCGCGTGATGCGCGCTCGGCGGCCCGGGCGTCCGCGGACAGAAGTGACCCGGTTGCCGTTGTGCGTTAAACGGATCATGACAGACACGGCCGACACGCGCGCGAGCGCCGCAAAGACCTTCAAGCCATTAAGATTGCTCTTTTCGTGAGATAATTTGTCGCGATGGAGCCGCACGGAACAAACGACACAGAGCTAGCCAGTGGGTTCAGTGTAGCCGATTGCAACAGAGCTATAGCCGAAAAAGATCGCGAGGCGATTGCGAAGGCAATTCACCTTCGCTTCACGGAGCGCTACATCTCACCGATTTCGGATGATCCGAAGGAGCGGCATGGCTTTTCGATCATGGCAATATGCTGTCTGATGATCGAGGCGCTAGAGTCGTTCCACCAGGGATGGACGAGCACTAACGACAAACCGAAGGAAGCTTTTGAGGAATTTTTTAAGCGCGAACCGGCATTCATGGAACTCCGTGGCTTTGAGCGCTATTTCTATAAGAACGTCCGCTGCGGCATTCTTCATCAGGGCGAAACCTACAACGGATGGAAAATCATCCGGAAGGGGCCGCTATTTAACCAGTCAACACGCACCCTCAACGCCGTGAAATTTCTATCTGCGATGAAGAAGATCTTGGACGACTTCTGCGACGAACTCGAGAAAGCAGAATGGGGGTCAACCGAATGGCGGAACGTTATAAAGAAAATGGAGGCGCTATGCCGAAACTGCGAGATCCAGAACCCTAAGAACTGCCGATCAGCACGCCCGTAATGAACACCAGCGCGCCGCCCAGGCCCACCTGCAGCGCGGCGGAGAGCGGCGGCGTCTCCATATAGCGGTGCCGTATCCACGTTATGACGCCCAACTCCACGATCACGACCAGCACGGCCGCTATCATGGCGATCTGAAAATCGGAGATCAAAAATGGAATCGTGTGGCCGATGCCTCCTAACGCCGTCATCGCCCCGCAAATAAACCCGCGCACCCAGGGATGCCCTCGCCCCGTCAGGCTGCCGTCGTCCGACAGAGCTTCCGCAAACCCCATGCTGATGCCCGCGCCGAGCGAAGCGGCTAACCCCACGACAAACGCATCCCAACTCTTGTGCGTCGCCAGCGCGGCGGCGAACACCGGCGCCAGCGTGGAGACGGACCCGTCCATCAACCCGGCCAGCCCCGGCTGCACGATCTGAAGCACGAACAGACGACGGTTGGCTTCCTCCTCCTCGCGCTTGGCGTTTCCGTGCAGCTTCTCCCGTTCGAGCGCCCCCGCGCGCTCCTCGTGATAACGCTCCTCCTGCGCCAGATCGTCCAGCAGTTGCCGCACTCCGGCATCCTGCGCGCGCGCCGCGCCCCGCTCGTAAAAACGTCTGCTCTCCACCTCCATCGCGCTGGCCTGATCGCGCACGGTTTCAAGACCCAACGGCCGCACCTGCCAGACGGGGCGGCGCGTCACAAATCCTTTCACGTCCTGGCGCCGGATGAGCGGAATATGCGGCCCGAATTTCTCTTGGAAAAGATCGATCAGGCGGCGGCGGTGTGTGGACTCCTCCTCGCGCATGCCCTCAAACACGGCGGCGGATGAAGGAAAATCCTGCCGCAGCCCTTCCGCGTAGTCGGCGTAAACCCGCTCGTCCTCCTCCTCGAGCGAAATGGCGAGCGCAAGAATTTCACGTTCCGAAAGACTGTCGAAATTCCGCATAATTGTTTTCAAGGTAGCAGGGCAGCGTGCGCGATCCAGGCGGCAACGCGCCCTCCGCGCGCGGCCTGATAGAATCGAGTTTCCTCCATGCCGGTCGATTGGTTCCCGCTGTGGCTCAGCCTGCGCGTCGCCGCCATCTCGACCGCCTTGGCGATCGCGATCGGACTGTGGATCGCCTGGCTTCTCGCCAACCGCGCCTTCCGCGGGAAAGAGGTCCTGGACGCCGCCGTGACCCTGCCCTTGGTGCTCCCGCCGACGGTCCTTGGTTACTACCTCTTGGTGGCGCTCGGCCGCAACAGCCCGCTGGGGACCGCCTACGAGTGGGCCACCGGCGAGCCGCTCGTGTTCACCTGGCAGGCGGCCGTTGTCGCCGCGCTGTTCCACGCCACGCCGCTGCTGATCAAGTCCGCCCGCGCGGCGTTTGAAAGCGTCGATCACTCCTTCGAGCGCGCCGCCCGCAATCTCGGCGCCTCCGAGCTGCGCCTCTTCTGGCGCATCACGCTCCCGTTGACCCGCCGCTCCATTCTGGCCGCCTCCGCTCTCGCGTTCGCCCGCGCGCTCGGCGATTTCGGCATCACGCTCATGATCGCGGGCAATATTCCGCACCGCACCCAGACCATCGCGCTGGCCATCTACGACGCCGTAGAATCCGGCAACGGCGCCGTGGCCCGCACCCTGGTGCTGGTCATCTCCGCCGTCGCGCTCATCATTCTGAGTCTCGCGAACCGCTTCGCCACCAATCCCTTCGGCCCGCGTCAGACTCCTGTATGATCGCGGCGCGAATCCGTAAACGATTCCCCGCCGGACCCGATTCGGCCGGCTTCGCGCTCGACGTCGATTTTCAGGCCGGCCCCGCCACGACGGTCCTGTTTGGGTCGAGCGGCGCCGGAAAAACCCTGACGCTCGATTGCATCGCCGGATTCGTGCGCCCCGGCGAGGGCCGCATCATGCTCGACGATGGCATCCTGTTCGATGCCGCGGCCGGCGTGAATATCCCGCCTCGCCGACGCCGCTGCGGTTACGTGTTTCAGAACTACGCCCTGTTTCCGCACATGACCTTGCGCCGCAATCTGGAGTTTGCGCTCGAACGCCTGCCTGGGCTCGAGCGCCGCCGACGCGTAAACGAGATGCTCGAAAAGTTCCATCTCGCCGACGCGGCCGGCCGCCGTCCCCACGAGGTCTCCGGCGGTCAAAAACAGCGTTGTTCCATCGCCCGCGCTTTGATCGCGTCTCCCCGCGCGCTGCTTCTCGACGAGCCCGCGCGCGGCCTCGACGCCCCGCTCCGCGCCGAATTGTATACCCTGCTCCGCCAGGTCCGCGCCGGATATGGCGTCCCCATACTGCTGGTCACGCACGACCTCGACGAGGCGCTGCAACTCGGCGACGAGATGATCGTCTTGCGCGAAGGCCGCATCGTACAGAACGGTCCGCCCCGCGAAATTGTCGACGCGCCCGCCAACATCGACGTGGCGCGTCTCCTCGGGCTTTACAACGTGTTGTCCGCCGAAATCCGCGCCCTCGATCCCGGCCGCGACTCCAGCCGTTTGCGCTACGAGCAGTTTGAGATCGCCGGCCGCTACATTCCCGGCCATCTGATCGGCGACCGCGTGTGGATCTGCGTGCGCCCCGATCGCTTGCTGGCCCTTCCCCGCAACGGCAAGCTGGCCCCCAATCAGGTCCCCGCCGCTCTGCAATCCGTGGTCGACAAGGCGAACGGCGTCCGCCTGGAATTTGATCGCGGCCTCGCCGTCGAAATGCCCCGCGCCGCATTCGACAGGCAGGAGCGCGCCAAGGAATGGGTCGTCGAATTTCCGCCCGAGTCGCTGCGGGTCCTGTGAACCTCTATTGCATTACCGATTCGCTAGACGTCGTGCGCCACGCCGTCGATCTCGGCGCCGCGATGATCCAGATCCGCGCGAAAGAACTGACGGCCCGCGATCTCATGCGCCTTGTCGAACAGGCCGTCGCCGTCCCCGGCGCGCGCATTCTCGTGAACACCCGCGCCGACATCGCGCTGGCCTGCGGAGCCACCGGCGTCCATCTGCCCGCGGACTCGCCCAGCCCGCGCCCGATCGTCCCCTCGGGCTTCCTGATCGGCGCGTCCTGCCATAACCTAGAGGAGCTCCACACCGCCGCGCGCGAACGCGTCGACTTCGCCGTCTTCGGACCCGTCTTCGAATCCCCCGGCAAAGGCCCGCCCACCGGCCTCGACAAGCTGCGCGAAGCCGTCCGGGCCGTTCGAATCCCGCTCTACGCCTTAGGCGGCGTTACCGCGAAAAACGCCTCCCTCTGCATCGCCGCCGGCGCGCACGGGATTGCTGCCATCCGCTTCTTCCGCGAACGCTCCTGAACGGTTCTTGATGTCCTTCAAGGCATCGCCTTCTAAGATACGTGTGCGCGTATGAGGGCGGCGCATAAGCCAGGAGACCTGAATACCCTGGGCCAAAACCGGCGAATCACATCAATATGGCGCCGGCTTGTGGAGCGTGCCAAGAAGGTGGCCTTCGCCGCGCGTCAAGAGGCGCATTGGCTGCCGGACGCGCCACTGTGAGTATCTGCCTTTTAATTGCCGTGGGCCGGACGGGTAGACTTGAGATAGGCGCCATGCGAATCGTGATTTCGTTGCTGGCAATCGCCGGCTTACAAGGCTTGCATGCTCAAATTCCGATCGCCGCGCCCCACGGATTGAAACCGCTGGCGGAGCAGAAACTGCCGTTTTCTTCGCACGCGACAGGCGCGCAGGTGTACCGGTGGGATGGGGCGACGTTGATGTTGACGGGACCCGACGCGGCGCTGTTCGACCAAACGGGGCGCCGGATCGGAACGCATTTCGCGGGGCCGACGTGGCAAACGAGGGATGGCAGCCGCGTGACCGCCAAGCCGGCGGCAAACGCCAGCGTGGACTCGAATTCGATTCCCTGGCTGCTGCTGACGGCTGTCGATCACTCCGGAAGCCGCGCGATGGAGAATGTGAGGAGCATCGAGCGCCTCCCTACTGCCGGCGGCAAGGCCCCGGCGAGCGGTTGCGATGCGGCGCACAAAGGCGAGATGAGGCGGGCGCGGTATACGGCCGATTATTATTTCTATGGAGCGGCAAAATAAATCATGTCCAATCTTTCTCGAAGGGATTTCGTAGCGGGCAGCGCGTTTACGGCGTTGAGCTACGCGAAAGTGCCGGGGGCGAATGAACGGCTGCGCATCGGCGTGATCGGGTGCGGCGGGCAGGCCATGAGCCACATGAAGACGCTTGTGAAGATGCGCGAATCGGACAATTGCGAAATCGCCGCGGTGTGCGATGTTTTCGACAAGCGCGCCGAGGAAGGCGCGCAGACGACCGGCGGCAAGGTGGTAAAGGATTACCGGCGCGTGCTGGAGGATCCGGACGTCGATTATGTACTGATCGCGACGCCGGAGCATTGGCATTACCAGATGACGATGGATGCCGCGGATGCGGGCAAGCACATCTATTGCGAGAAGCCGATGACGCACACGGTGGAGCAATCGAAGAAGGTGGTGGCCAGGATCGAGGCGGCCGGCGTGAAAATGCAGGTGGGCGTGCAGGGCATGTCGGACGACTCCTACGAGACGGCGAATAAGTACGTCAAAGACGGAACTCTGGGCAAGGTGGTACTCGCGCAGATCGATTATTCGCGCAACTACGACGGCGATTTCTGGGCTTATCCGATCGACGCGGATGCGCGGCCGGGAGAGAATCTGGACTGGAAGGCGTGGCTGGGACCCGCGCCGAAGCGGCCGTACGATGCAGACCGCTATTTCCGGTGGCGGCGGTACTGGGATTATTCGGGCGGGATCGCGACGGACCTGTTTATCCATCGCGTGTCGCGGATTATCAAGGCGCTGGATCTCAAGTTTCCGTCGTATGCGGCGGGCACGGGGGGAAAATTCGAGTTTACGGAGAGCCTTGCGGAGATTCCGGACACGTTCAATATTCTGCTGGATTATCCGGAAGGACTCACCGTGCAGTTGATCTCGTCTCTGGCGAATGCAACGCCGGTGGAACACTTATTGCGCGGGCATAAGGCCACGCTGAAGTTCACCAAGACGGGATTCGAGATCACGCCGGAGAAGGGTAAGAGCGCTGCGGACGTGGAGAGTGCCGAGGACCGGATTACGTATGAGAAGAGCGGCGGGGAACGGCTGGATCTGCACCATCGCAATCTGATGAACGCCATCCGCAAGAACGAGCCGCTCAAGTGCGACACGATGCTGGGATATTACGGCGTGGTAGCGTGCGCCATGGGCGTGGAGAGCTATCGCAAGCGGAAATATATGAAGTGGGACCAGGCAAGAGAGCGCGTCGTGACTGCCTGAGCGGATGCTCGTGATCATGGCGGGGCTGCCGGGGACGGGCAAGAGCACGCTCGCGCGGGCGGTGGCTGCGCGGACGGGTGCGGCGATTCTGGACAAAGATGCGATTCGGGCGGCGCTGTTCGCGCCGGCGGATATCGAGTATACGGCCGGGCAGGACGACTTCGTAATGGAGTTGATGCTGCGCGCGGCGGAGTACCTGCTGGCGAAGGATCGCGGACGCATCGTTTTCCTCGATGGCCGGACGTTCTCACGCGCTTATCAACGGCGGCGAGCAATCGATTTTGCGAGGAGCATCGGGACGCCCTGGCGCGTGTTGGAGTGCATTTGCGCGGAGGCGAGCGCGCGAGCGAGGCTGCAGCGGGACCGGGTATTGGGGCGGCATCCGGCGGCAAATCGGGACATGGAATTGTACGAGCGGGTGCGATTTTCATTTGAGCCGATCGAGGAACCGAAAACGACGATCGACACCGATGCGCCGCTGCAGGCATCGGCGAGCGCGGCTATGAGCGCTATAGCGGAGTGACAGCGGCGCTGACCGGCTTGGAGCCGACCGGGATCATCATAAAAAGCGCGCCGCGGCGGCTGCGCCAGCGCTCGGCAACGGCGCGGACAATGCTTGCCATTCGAATGACGGCCATATCTCCGGAGCTTTCGTTCAACACCAGCGCATAGTTGTTGTCCGGCGTGATCTTGATGTAATTGGGATCGGCGCCCACCGGAGTGATGGCGACCACCTTGCGGCTTTCGATCGCGAGGATGCTGATATCGCCGGATTTAGGATTCGCGACGAAGAGATAGGCGGGATCGGCGCAGGCCGCCATGGCGCCGGGGCTATGTCCGGCCAGCATGGTGATCGAGACCTCCGGGGTATAGTAGGGAGCGACGACGACGACCGCGTCGCCGCCCTCGCCGGTGATGAACAATTCGCCGCCGTCGGGCTTGAAACAAAGATTATCGGGACGCACCGCGAGCGGCAGGTCGACCATGGGAGCGCGCGCGTCAACGTCGTAGAACGACAGCATGCGGCGCGTGAGGTCGGCCGCGATGAGGACCTGCGAATCGCCGCGGAATCGCACGGCGCCGATTTCGCCGTCGCAGCGGATCAGGCCGGCGCTGCGAGGATCCCCCAGGCGAACGATACCGATGGCCTGTTCGCCGGCATAGCTTACTCCGGCATAGAGCGCGTCTTTATCAAGATCGAAATCCCGCGGCTCGGCGGGCAGCGGCGTTTCAGAAACGACGCGCAGCGAGGGTAGAGAAAGCAGCGTGATGCGGCGGGGATCGCGGCACAAAACCCCGAGCGTTGTGCCGCCGCGCGCCAGGCGCATCGCAATGGCGGACCCAGCCACGCGCAGGCGCCGTGAAAAAGACAGGGTGTCCGGGCGGATTTCGTGGACCGTTCCCGATTCGGGAGTGAGGGCGTAGACGCGGGCGGCGAACGGACTCGCGACGACCTGGGAGGGGTTGCCGTCCAGCCGGATATGGCGCGCGACGACAAAGCTTTCGAGGTCGACGGCGGCAACGGCGCGGCCTTCCTGGTTGGCGATGAACGCGAAACCGGAATAGCCTGACGGCTTTCTGCGGCAGGCCGCCAACGAAAGCGCGCCGCTGGTTATGGCAGTCGCGAAGCTGCGGCGGGAAAGCGTCAAGTCTTAGGGTAGCGTGAGCGCGCCGGACGCAGGTTCATGATCCGTTCTTGACCCGCCGAAAAGGCGCCGGGCCGCTCCCTGCGAGCTGCGGCCGCTCCTCGCTCGCAATGTTGCGCGGGCAGCCCTAGTGCTTCCGCGAGTTAGCGATCCGCCTCCCCCGATAGGAGCGATGGACCTTCATTGGAAAATATCGCTAGCGTTTGCGCGGCGTCACAACGGAGGCGCCGCTCTCGCTGTAAGGCATCGGCAACACAGGGCGTGTTTTTTGCGTATGTGTGAAGACCGGCCGCTGCAGCTTCGGCGAGAATCCAAGCCGATCGCCATGGCGCGGCCAAGGGCCCGTGAACGCATGCCGGGCACAGGTTTTGCGCTCGGACTGCAATGTATCGAGGCTGCCGCACTCTTGCACGTTGCCAATTGGGATTGAGCAAGTCCACCTCGGGCGGGCCGGGATTCAAACGCTGAAAGATCCGCCGTGCCTTCGCGGAATCATGGACATCCGACAGAGTTCCCTTCCGATGTCTCGCTCAGCGCGGGCGGCATACAAGTTCGTGCGATGCCGTTGTTTCGAGGTGTGTTGAAATCGGGATGTCTATGAAAATCGCGGGGCGCCTTCTGTGGGGAATCGTGTCGCTCGCGGCGGGGCTATGCCTGGCGGCGATCGCGAGCAGCCGCGGCGAGCCCGTGAACAGTCTGTGGATTGTAGCCGCGGCGGCGTGCAGTTACGCCGTGGGATTCCGTTTCTACGCGAAATTCATCGCCGCGAAAGTAATGGCGCTGGATAATCGGCGCGCTACTCCGGCGGAACGGTTGCGCGATGGCCACGATTTCGAGCCGACGAACAAATGGATTCTGTTCGGCCATCACTTTGCCGCGATTGCAGGGCCGGGGCCGCTGGTTGGGCCGACCCTGGCGGCGCAGTTCGGGTACTTGCCGGGCACGCTGTGGATCATAATCGGGGCGGTGGTGGGCGGGGCGGTGCAGGACTTCGTGATTCTGTTCTGCTCCCTCCGGCGCGACGGGAAAACGCTGGGGCAGATGGCGCGGGAAGAGGTCGGCAGGGTGGGCGGCTTCACGGCGCTGCTGACCGTTCTGCTCATCATGATCATTTTGCTCGCCGTGGTGGCGCTGGTCGTGGTAAATGCGTTGAAGGCGAGCCCCTGGGGGACTTTCACAATCGCGGCAACGATGCCGATCGCGCTGTTCATGGGTCTTTACATGCGTTTTTGGCGGCCTGCGAAAGTTCTCGAGGCTTCGTTGATCGGGTTCGTATTGGTGATCGCGAGCATTTTCGGAGGACAGGCGGTGGCGCAGTCGGCCGCCTTGGCGCCCTGGTTTACGCTACCGGCGGGAGCGCTGGCGATCGCCGTAATCGTGTATGGTTTTCTAGCCAGCTCGCTGCCGGTATGGATGCTGCTCGCGCCGCGGGATTATCTGAGCACGTTTGTGAAGCTGGGCGTCGTGCTGCTGTTGGCGGCCGGCGTGATACTGGTTCATCCGCAGTTGCAATTGCCGGCGCTGACGCGGTTCACGGATGGTAACGGGCCGATTTTCGCGGGGAAAATTTTCCCCTTCTGCTTTATCACGATTGCATGCGGCGCGGTGTCGGGATTTCATGCCTTGATCTCGTCGGGGACAACGCCGAAGATGATCGCGAGGGAGTGGAACGCGTGGTATGTGGGGTACGGGTCGATGTTGCTGGAGAGCTTCGTCGCGATCATGGCGTTGATTGCCGCCTGCTCGCTGCAGCCCGGTGTTTTCTTCGCCGTGAACTCGCCGGCGGGCGTCGTGGGAACGACTCCGGCGGCAGCCGCCGCCACGATCACGGGCTGGGGATATGCGGTCTCGCCGGCGGAGATGGCGTCGCTGGCGCGGGAGACCGGCGAGCAGACTCTGTTCTATCGCACCGGCGGGGCGCCTTCGCTGGCGCTGGGAATGGCGAGGATTTTCTCACACTGGATGGGGGGAACGGCGATCGTGGGCTTCTGGTATCACTTCGCGATTATGTTCGAGGCGCTGTTTATTCTCACGATCCTTGATGCCGGAACGCGAGTGGGGCGTTTCATGCTTCAAGATCTGGCCGG
This sequence comes from Bryobacterales bacterium, assembly GCA_963795935.1. Classification (GTDB taxonomy): domain Bacteria; phylum Acidobacteriota; class Terriglobia; order Bryobacterales; family Bryobacteraceae; genus JAICMB01. The sequence continues at coordinate 1,080,009 of CAWCJO010000004.1, forward strand.
TCATATATACAAGCCGCTGGCGCGGTCCGCCTGGATGCCCGGGGTGCTGGGCGCGAGCGCGGCCGTGGTGCTGGCGTGGGGCTACTTCCTCTACGAGGGGGTGCGCGACCCGCTGGGCGGCATCAACTCCTTATGGCCGCTGTTTGGGATTGCGAACCAGTTGCTGGCCACTATTGCGCTATGCGTGGCGACGACGATCTTCGTCAAGATGCACGGCGCAAAATATATGTGGATTACGTGTATTCCCCTGACATGGCTCGTGGCGGTGACGTTCACGGCCTCCTGGCAAAAGATTTTTTCGGACTTGCCGCGGCTGGGTTTCTTGGCCGAGGCAGCGCGGTTGCGGGCCGCCCTCGATGCCGGGGCCATCGGCGCGGCGGGCGTCGCGGCGGCGCGAGCGCAAATGCTTAACGCGCGGCTGGACGCCTTCCTATGCGGGATCTTACTAGTCTTGACGGCGGTCGTGCTGCTCGATTCCATAAGGGTGTGGAGCGGAGTACTGCGGGGTACAAGGGAATCAAAAGTGGGCGAGGCGCCCTTTGTATTGTCGCGATTGCAGGCGGAGGAATTATGAAGTTCGCGCGCGGTCTGGTGCGGATCGTAAAGGGTATTTTGAGGGAAATATCGGACCAGAACGCGTATGAGCGGCACCTGCGATCACGTGGGTCCGTTCATTCGGCGGAGGAATGGCGGCATTTCTGGGACGCGCGGATGGCGCGGAAGTTCCGGCGCTCGAAGTGCTGTTGAAGAGCGGCGAAAGCGCGCCCCCGTAATGACCGCTTCCGGCGTGGTCTGATCGTCGAGCGATCGGCAAGAGGGAATACTCGCTTGCCAAAGCGACCGGCATCCGCGTCCTTCGATCCGGCAGAGGGTCGCCGAATTGAAAGATCCCACGGCCCTTGAGCCGAGGCGCATCGCAGGAAGCAAGGCTGGTCAATCCATAGCTCCCTTGGCGCCGACGTTTTTGCGGGCGCCGGGTGTTAAACCCGACGGGAATTCGCATTCAGCCACGACCAATTTGGTGAACTTAATGGATCTCCGAGCCGGCGAGAGGGGGCGCAGGCGGGCACAAGTAAGGGGTCCGGGCGGCCAGCCAGAGGAGTTCAAGGGCGCGTTATCGGACCGCGGTGCAATCGCCCGTTTTGTGATCGGCGATTTGGAAGCGCAGGAATTCGTGAACCGCGGCGATCGATTCCTTGTTATCCGCGGTGATGTCGATGCGTGCGCCGCCGGGAGTTTCGCGCAGTTCCCAGTGAATCTGGTCCTTCAACCGGCTCATGATCGACGTGCCGGGGACATCCCTGCCGTGAACGAGCATGGGCGCGTTGAAATTTCCGGCGGCGAACATTTGCGCGATGTGATGAAAATGGCTGCGAATCTGGTCGCGCGTGATGGTGTCTCGCGCGTCGTCGCCTCGAACGTCGATGGAGCCGCCGTCGTAATGGAGCTCGAAATGGTGGGTTGTCTTTTCATGCGAAAATCCCATTGCGCGATCGCCGTGATCCTGCTGTGCCAACGCAAGGCCGGCGGCGAAGATGACAACGAGCAGTGGCCGAATTATCATTTGACCGCCTCCCGAAAGTGGTTTGACGGCGGGCGGCGGATTTCGTCACGGCGGCGGTCAACGGCCGGAAGAGCCGAAGCCGCCTGAGCCGCGCGCCGATTCGGCGAGGTCGGACTCTTCCCATTCGACGGCTTCATAGCGCGCGACGACGAGCTGCGCGATGCGATCGCCGGGGTGTACGGTGTAGTTTTCTTTTCCGAGGTTCAGGAGGATGACGCGGATTTCGCCGCGATAGCCTGGGTCGATCGTGGCGGGACTGTTGGGCAGGGTGATGGCGTGTTTAAGGGCGAGGCCGCTGCGGGGGCGCACCTGCGCTTCATAGCCGGCCGGCAGCTCGATGGCGATGCCGGTGGGAACGGTCTGGGGGACATGCGGCTCGAGCACGGCGGAGGCGGTGGCGCGCAGGTCCATGCCGGCGTCTTCGCGCGGGCCGTGGGCGTATTCGGGGATCGCGGCGGCGGGCGTCAGGCGCTTGATTCGGATGGTCATGTTGAAGCCGCTATGATAACTTTTCATGCCGCAGCGCGTTTGGACCGTCTCGCCCATGCCGCCCGAGAAATGCGCGTATGCGCTGGCGCGCTATAGCCGCTCGCCGGATTCGATCGCGGACTCGCTCGCATGGGTACGGACGCACGACTCGCGGAAGTTTCTCGAAAGCTTCTATTTTCAGTACGGGCACGCCTCGATCGCGGACCTGGGGCATGTGGTGACGTGCTTCGAAGGGGTTTCGGAGCTGGCGGCGATCGAAATCGAGGACGAGCAGTTGTGGGATGGGCAGGCGCGCTCGTCGCGGTATCAGGATTTCGGGAAGGCGGGATTCGTGACGCCGCCCGGGTTCTCGGAGTCGGATGCGGAGCTTTACCGCGCTACCGGCGAGGCGCTGATCGAAGAGTATAAGCGGGTCCACGCGAAGATGCAGGAGCATTTGAGGGAGCGGCTGCCGCGGCCGGAGGCGATGAAAGAGGACGCTTACGGCCGCAACATCGCTGCGCGGGCGTTCGACGTGGCCCGATACCTGTTGTTTTTGGGCGTGCCGACCGGCGTGGGGCAGGTGACGAGCATACGAACGCTGGAACGGCAGATGCGGCGGCTGAAAGCTTCCGAATACGCCGAAGTGCGGGAACTGGCTGGAGAGATGGCGGAGGCGTGCGCGGCCGAACCGGCATGTAAATGGAGCGCGGAGGCGACGGAGCCGGTGGCGCCCACGCTGGCGCGTCATGCCGATGCGGATTCGTATCTGGTGGAGAGCCGGGGGGCGCTGCGGCGGTGGGCGGAGCAAAACTTGGGGCGGTGGGAGGATCCCTCGGGGGAGGACGTGGACCTGCTGCGGCCAGCAGACGCCGCGGCCGATATCGCGGCGACGCTGCTATATAGCGTCACGGATCGGCCGTATCGGGCGCTATACGAAATGACCTCGCAATGGAGCGCGCGGCGGCGGGCGGAGGTGATGGACGTGGCGCTGGAGGGGCGGCGGGGGCGCGACGATCTGCTACGCGGGTTTCGCGGCGGTCCGTACGTGTTCGATATCGTGATGGATCTGGGGGCGTATCGCGATCTGCACAGGCATCGGCGTTGCCAGCAGTTCCGGCAGGACTACGGAACCGCTTTGGGATTCGAAACGCCGCCGGCAATGCGTGAGGCGGGTTTGGCGGCGGAATTTGAGAGCCTCGTGGAGCGGGCGTTCGCGGCGGTGCGGCAACTTTCCAGTGGCGGCGCGGAATACATTCTGCCCTTTGCGGCGCGGGCGCGGTTTCTCTTCAAAATGGATTTCGCGGAGGCGGAATACATTGCGCGCCTGCGGTCGGGGGTGAAGGGGCATTTCAGCTATCGCGCGGTGGCATGGAAGATGAAGGACAAAATGGAGCGGTTGGAACCGGAATTGGGACGCCTGATGGAGGGGACGCCGCCCTGGATCGAGGATCCGTTAAACCGCTAGGCGGCGGCAAGAAACTGTAATTCATTCTACAATGTCTCCGAAAGTTACCCTTCCGGCTCTGCCGCGCGCGTAAAACTTGCAGTGTTTTAAGCGATGTTATTCTTCTAATTCATTGATAATATAGTAGTTTATGGCTTGGCATGGAACCTGCCTTTAGGTGAGCAGGGCTGCGAAACAGGATTTCCATCGGGCCCGTCGATTAAACTGCGTTCGGTGATAAACGCGATCGCGGTAGAGAATTGATGAGAAGGTAAGAAGGAGTTTAAATCATATGAAGAATTTTGCTCTCACCATCGCATCGGTCGGGCTGCTCGCAGGAGTCGCTTTAGCTCCCGCCGCGCGCGCCGATGAGTGGAACAAAAGAACCATCCTAACCATTAACGAATCGATCCAGGTTCCCAACAAAGTTCTGCCTCCTGGAACGTACGTGATGAAGCTGTTGGATTCACCGTCGAACCGGCACATCGTGCAGATTTTCGACAAGAACGAGCAGCACCTGGAAACGACGGTCCTGGCCATACCTAACTACCGTCTGGAACCCACGGGCAAGACGCAGTTTCAGTTCTGGGAAACGCCTCCGGGACAGCCCAAGGCTCTTCGCGCATGGTTCTACCCCGGCGACAACTTCGGTCAGGAGTTCGCTTATCCGAAGTCTGAAGCCATGCAGATCGCCGCTGCGGCGCACACCAGACGTTCCGACGACGTATGCTCAGAACGAATCCGAGCTGACGACAGCGCGGGTGGGCACGGTAAACGAAAAGGGCACGGAACAAGAGATGCCGGCGCAGACCACGCCGCAACAAATGGCGCAGAATACGCCTCCTCCGGCGACGCCGGCTCCGGAGCCGATGCCGCAACAGACGACTCCTCAGCAGACAGACTCCTCAGGAGACTCCGGCCGCGACGCCGCAGAGCCTGCCGCACACGGCCAGCCCCTATCCTTTCCTGGGCTTGATTGGTCTTCTTTCGCTCGGCGCGTTCTTCATCCTGAAGGCAGTCCGCGCGTAACGGTTGTTCAGTATCGATCCGTTGGACTGGCGCCGGGCGACCGGCGCCAGTTCATTTTTTAGGCGACGGGTGTTGACATGAGAAGCAAAGGCGTCTTGTTCGCGTGCGTATTGGTTTCGACAGTGGGTTTGTCCGGGCAGCAAAGCACGGACGCTACGGCGGCTAACGCTCCGGAAAAAGAGTTCACGATCCGGTCGGACGTTCAACTGGTTCTTCTGGACGTGAGCGTGAAAGATCCGAAGGGGGCCTTTGTGGCGGGTCTTACCAAGGACGACTTCAAAGTTTACGAAGACGGGAAGCCGCAACAGATCACGCAATTCGCCAATCAGGATATTCCGGTAAGCATCGGAATCGTGGTGGACGAGAGCGGCAGCATGCGCGCCAAGCGGCCCGAGGCGATCACCGCGGCGTTGACGTTCATCACCTCCAGCAACCCCGAGGACGAGGTTTTCGTCATCAATTTCAACGACAAGGTGTATCACGGATTGCCCGACACGGTCCTGTTCTCGGACAATATCACGATGCTGCGCTCGGCTTTGTGGGTGACGCCGCCCGAGGGGCGCACGGCGCTGTACGACGCGGTTTTTGCAGCGCTGCACCAGTTGGATATGGGGCGTCGGAGCAAGAAAACGCTGGTTCTGATCAGCGACGGCGGAGACAACATCAGCACGCACACGCGGCACGACATTGAGCGCAAGGTGGAGGAGACTCCCGCGACGATCTATACCATCGGTATTTTCGATTCCGACGATCCGGACCGGAATCCCGACGTTTTGAAGTGGCTGGCGAACGTGAGCGGCGGAGTTTCCTACTTCCCGGAGACCTTGGAAGGGATCGTTCCGGTGTGCAAACAGATCGCGAAGGATATTCGCACGAGATATACGATCGGGTATACGCCGGCGCCGGGTAAGCCGGGCCAGTTGCGGCACATTAAGATTGCGGCGTCGGCGCCGGATCGTGGAAAGTTAATTGCTCGCACTCGTACGCAGTACATCTACGACGCGGACGAAGCAGTGGAGCAAGCGGCGGCACATGCGAAGAACAAAAAATAGACTGCGCTGGTTGGAGTATCTTTTCCTGCTTGCGGGCCTGATCGCGATCGACACTGTGATTTGGGTCAACGCGGAATCGACGGTTTACCAATCTTACGAACAGTGGAAGTTCGATCAGACATTAAGCGCCCAAGATGCTTCCTTGGCCCATTTCATCACGGACGAGAGCGGACTCAGGAGAGTGATCGGGCTGGGCACGGCGCCGCGAGCAATTCCGCATGAGGGGCCGCCGGTGAACGCGGAGCGAGGTCCGGAGCCGTTACGCCGGGCGAACCGGGACGAATTGATCGGGCGGCTGGAGATACCGCGGCTGGACATTAACGTCATGGTCCGGGAGGGCGACGACGGGGCAACTTTGAGCCATGCCGTCGGACATATTCCCTCGACGGCCATGCCGGGAGAATTCGGCAACGTGGCGCTGGCGGCGCATCGCGACACGTTTTTCAGGCCTTTGCGCAATATCCGCCGGAATGACAGGATCATTGTCTCGACGCTGAAGGGGACCTACGAATACGCGGTGGAATCGACCAGGATCGTTTCGCCGTCCGACGTAAGCGTGTTGAAAGCGTCGGCGCCGCACGAATTGACGCTGGTGACCTGCTATCCATTCTATTACATCGGCTCGGCTCCGCGGCGTTTCGTGGTGCATGCGACGCAAATCGCCGCTACAGGGCAGCCGCGGCGGCAAGAGATAGGGTCTTAAGCTTCGCCGACAAGGTGGTGCGCTTGAGGCCGAGCATTTCGGCGGCGGCCTTTTTGTTTCCCTTCGTCTTGGTGAGGGCCTGTTCGAGGAGGTTGCGCTCAATGCCGCCGACCATCTGCTCGAAATCGAGACCGCCATCGGGGACGGCAATAAAGGGCTTCAGCGCGGGACCTAGCGGCGGGCCTGCAAGGCGCGAGGGCATTGGGAAGTCGGCCGCCGAGAGGCTGCCGCGGTCGCCGCTCAGGGCGATGGCCATTTCAATAGCGTTTTCCAGTTGACGCACATTGCCCGGCCACTCCAGGCGGCTGAGGCGATCGAGCAACTCGCGAGTCGTTTCCTTGGGGGGAATGCCTTCCTCGCGGCAAATGCGGCTGATAAAGTGTAGTGCGAGCAGCGGAATATCGCCGGGGCGGTCCCGCAGAGATGGAAGAGCGATGGGGACGACGTTGAGACGGTAGTACAGGTCCTCGCGGAATTTGCCCTCGCGCATGCGTTCGACGAGATGAACGTTTGTCGCCGTGACGATACGCACGTCGACGCGAACGTTCTCGGAACTGCCCAGGCGCTGGAATTCGCGATCCTGCAAGACGCGCAGCAGCTTGGCTTGCAAACTGACCGGCATATCGCCGATCTCATCCAGAAATAACGTACCGCGATGGGCCTGCTCGAAACGGCCGATGCGGTTCGCGACGGCGCCCGTAAAGGCGCCTTTGACGTGCCCAAACAGCTCTGCCTCGAGCAGCGTTTCAGGGAGGGCGCCGCAGTTCACGGCGATGAACGGATGCGACGCGCGATCGCCGGCGTCGTGGATGGCGCGGGCGACGACCTCCTTGCCGGTGCCGGTTTCGCCGCTGATGAGGACGGTGGAGCGGCGGTTTCGGACGAGGCGGATCAGTTCGGCTACCTGTTGCATGCGGGGGCTTTGGCCGATCAATAATTTGCGCCAAGGCTCCGCGGCGGATTGGCCGGGAACGCCGGAGAAGGGCGTGGCGGCGGCGCAGCGCATCAGAGCCGCGGGCAGGCGCTCCTCGGCGGCAATGTCGAAGGCGCCGCTATGGGCCAGCGCCATGGCGCGCTCCACGTCGCTGTCGGAGTCGCACAGGATGACGCGCACGGTGCGGGAGAGGCGTTGGACCTCCTCCAGAAAGGTCTCCGGGGCGCTGCAACCCTCAATGGGGAGTCTGGCGGCGACGGCGTCAAATGGCTCCAAACGGAGCAGGCACAGGGCCTCGAAAGCGTTGGCCGCGTACGTGAGCGCGATATCGCCTCGCGCGCGCTCGGCCAATAACTCGAAAATATCGCCGATGCAGATGGTTTTGAAGCTCACTGGCGACCTCCGTTCTTCCATCGGACGCGGGGGGAAAGTCTTTAAGGGAAAATTCGCTTAGTCCGGGGAGTAGGGCCCATTGCTCAACCGGCGCGCAATCCGGACCACTGTTCGCACACGACGATCGAATTGGCGGGATTGCGCATGGCGTATTTTACGACCACGGGCGAGCCGATGAGCTGGTCGAGGCTGGCCGCAATGACACTGCGCAACTCGGCCAGATCCTGAGATGTCGCATAGTCGACGCCGCCGGCGGAATAGGAGTAAAAGATGACGTCGCCGGTGGCTTCGGTGATGTTGCCGTCGGTGAGGCGGCCGTGCGCGTTGACCGCAAGGCGGCGGCGCTTCTCGCGATCGTGGGGGTTGCGGCGGATTCGAAACAGGATCGCGGCCGCCGCGGCGGCGAGAGCGGCGGCGGTCAACAACAGAATGGCGAGGGCGAGTATTTCCAGCATGGGGCAGGCAAACGGCCTACCCGGCGGGCTGTTCCTGAAAGACCTTGTGATAGTCCTTCAGGAACTGGTCGAGTCCCTTGTCCGTGAGCGGGTGGTTGAAGAGCATGTCCAAGACCTTGAAGGGCATGGTAGCGATGTCGGCTCCGGCTTTGGCGGCCTCGATGACGTGCAGGCCGGAACGGAGCGAAGCGGCCAGGATCTGGGTTTTGTAGCCGTAGTTCTGGTATATCGCGACGATATCGTGGATGAGGCCGATGCCGTCCCAGCCGATGTCGTCCACGCGTCCGACGAAGGGGCTGACGATGTAAGCGCCGGCCTTGGCGGCGAGCAGCGCCTGGCCGGCTGAAAAGCACAGCGTGACATTGATGCGGATGCCTTCTTTGCAAAGGCGCGAGCAGGCGGTGATGCCTTCGCGGGTGAGCGGCAGCTTTACTACGACATTCTTATGGATACGCGCGAGCTTGCGGCCCTCCTGAAGCATTTCGGCGGCGCTGGTGGAAACGACCTCGGCGCTGATGTCGCCGTCAACGATATTGCAAATCTGCAGGATGCTGATCTTCGGTCGCGACGCCTTCGTGCGCGATCAGCGTGGGATTGGTGGTGACGCCATCCACGAGGCCCCAGGCGGCGCCGCGCTTCAATTCGTCCAGGTTCGCGGTATCGAGGAAGAACTTCATTGGGTCACGCTTTCACGACGGTGTTCTCGAGAACGCCGATGCCGTCAATTTCGACCTGAACCGTCGCGCCGGGTAGGAGCGGTCCGACGCCGGGAGGGGTGCCCGTGGCGATCAGGTCGCCGGGCTCGAGCGTCATAAATTCGCTGACATAGGCAATTATAACATCCACGCTGAACATCATCTCCGTTACGGCGGCTTCCTGTTTTTTATCGCCGTCAACGAAAGTGCGTACGACGAGCCGGCGCCAGTCAATGTCTTCGCGCGGGCGTCATGCAGGGGCCGCACGGCGCAGAAGGTATCGAAGCCCTTGCCGCGGGTCCATTGTCCGTCTTTGCGTTGCAAATCGCGGGCGGTGATGTCGTTCACGCAGGTATAGCCGAGGACGTAATCCATGGCTTCGGCCGCCTTCACGCGCCGCGCGCGCTTGCCGATGATGACGCCGAGCTCGCCTTCGAAATCGACGCGCTCGGAAATTGGCGGGATAGACGATGGCGTCGCCCGAGGCGATCAAGGAGGAGGGCGGTTTCAGAAAGATCAGCGGCTCTTTAGGAGGCTCGTTGCCGAACTCGCGGGCGTGCTCGGGATAATTGCGTCCGACGCAGACGATCTTGTGGGCGAGCAGGGCGGGAGCAGGCGCGCGCCGGGCGGCAGCTCAGAGCCGTACCTGCACTTCGGGATGCGGATCGGCGACGGTCGGATCGAGCTTGGTGTTGAGGCTGAAGCGGTAGCGTTTCATGGAGCGGCGATCTCGACGGGAGCGCTTTGCGGGCTTGCATTGCCGGCCTGGTCACTGGCGGAAACGGTGTAGCGGTAATGCTTGCCGGATTGCACGCTCTTGTCGCTGTAGCTGGGACCGGGGAGGTCGTCGGCAAGAGTTCGAAGGGGCCGTTGTCGACGGAGCGGTACACGCGGTAGGCCTTGAAATCCGGCTCCGTGTTGCGATCCCAGGCAAGTTCGACGCTGTTGACGCCGGGCATGGCGGTGAGCCCGGTGGGCACGGCGGGCGGGAAGATGTCTTTCGTCGTAATCGCGGCTTCGGGCGACGGCATCGCTCTCGGCGGCGCCGTTCACGCCCGTGTACGGAGTAGCGGTAGGTTTTGCCGTATTCGGTATGCGTGTCGATGTATTCGGGAACGTCGCTTTCGCCGATCTGCGTGGGTTGCGATCTCGCCGGGGCAGGCGAAAGATGCGGAAATGCGGTTCACCGGGAGCGGACCAGGTGAGCTTCACGCCCTCGGGCGCGTCCGCCGCTTTGACGCCGGAGGGAGGCGCGAGCGGCGGCACGATTGTGAGCGATAACGGGGTTGGACCAATCGGAGGGGTGGCCCTTGGAGCCGATGACGCGAGCATGGACCACGACGTCCTGTCCGATCAGCGCGGGGTGCTGGCTTAGGGGCACTTGCGCCGAGACCGGACCGGGCGTATCGCGATCGACGGGGATGTTTTGATCGCCGACGCGCAATTCGACGCCGCGCACGGTTTTGATGGCTGACGCCATCGGTGGTTAGCGGCGGGATGGTGAAAGCGATCGTGATGGCGCCGCCGCGCTCGAGGGCGCGGAGATCGGTGGTCTTGACGGGGTATGCCGAGGGATGGATACAGCGGTTCGCCCATGTTGCCGCAGGCGTCGAGGGCGAGGCAGGCGAGCGCGACGCAGCTGGCGGCGGGGAGCGCTGCGAAGCGCGGCATCACAGAATGTACCGGCTCAGATCCTGGTCCTTGACGATCTCGGCCAATTGCTTGCGGACGTACACGGAATCGATGCGGACGTTCTTTTTCTTCAGATCGGGTCCGGCGAAGGAGATCTCTTCGAGCAGTTTTTCCATGATGGTGTGGAGCCGCCGCGCGCCGATATTTTCGGCCGACTGGTTCACCTGGGCGGCAAAGCGCGCGATTTCCTCGATGGAGTCGTCGGTAAAATTCAGCTTGATGCCTTCGGTATCGAGCAGCGCGACGTATTGCTTGATCAGCGCGTTCTTCGGTTCTCTCAAGATGCGGATGAAATCCGCCTCGTTGAGCGATTTCAGCTCCACGCGGATGGGGAAGCGGCCCTGCAGCTCCGGGATCAGGTCGCTTGGTTTGGAGACGTGGAAGGCGCCGGCGGCGATGAACAGGATATGGTCCGTGCGCACGAAGCCGTGGCGGGTGTTTACGGTGGTTCCTTCGACGATGGGCAGGATATCGCGCTGCACGCCTTCGCGGCTCACGTCGGGGCCATGTCCCGATTCGCGGCCGGCGATTTTATCGATCTCGTCGAGGAAAATGATGCCGTTGCGCTCCACGCGCTCGAGCGCGACGCGGGTGACCTGGTCCATGTCGATGAGCTTCTGCTCCTCTTCCTGAACCAGATACTCAATTGCTTCGCTGACGCGCATCTTGCGCTTGCGGGTGCGTTGACCGAAAAGGCCGGGCAGGACATCCTTCAAATTGATGTCCATCTCCTCCATGCCGCCGGCCGTGGAGACTTCAAACGTGGGGCCGCGTTCCTTGACGTCGATCTCGACCATGCGGTCGTCAAGCTTACCGGCGCGGAGTTTTTCGCGCAGTTTCTCGCGCGTGCGCTCGACCGATTCGGAAGCTTCGGCGGGAGGTGGCATCAGAAGATCCAGCAGGCGCTCTTCGGCGTTGCGCTCGGCGCGCTCGGAGACTTCGTCCAGGCGCTCTTCGCGGACCATGTCGATGGCGATGTCGACCAGGTCGCGGATCATGGCTTCGACGTCGCGGCCGACATAGCCGACTTCGGTGAACTTGCTCGCCTCCACTTTGAGGAACGGCGAATTGGCGAGCTTGGCGAGACGGCGCGCCAGCTCCGTTTTGCCGACGCCCGTGGGTCCGATCATGAGGATGTTCTTGGGCATGACCTCTTCGGCCATCTCGGGCTCGAGCTTCTGGCGGCGGATGCGGTTGCGCAGCGCGATGGCGACGGCGCGTTTGGCCTCGGCTTGGCCGATGACGTATTTATCCAACTCCTGACAGATTTCGCGCGGGGTCAGCTCGTCGAGAAGAGGGGCTTCGTCGTTGGCCTGACCGGGCAAGTAGATGACCATTTTAGGCCAATTCCTCATAAGTCACGTTTTCGTTTGTGTAGATGCAAGTGCGGCCGGCGATGGCCATGGACTTTTCCGCGACCTGACGGGCATCGAGCTCGGTATTTTCCATCAGAGCGACGGCTGCGGATTTGGCGAAGGCGCCGCCGGAGCCGATGGCGGCGATGTCGTTGTCCGGCTCAATCACATCGCCATTGCCGGAGACGATGTAGGTATACTGCTGGTCGGCGACGAGCAGGAGAGCTTCGAGATGGCGCAGAATGCGGTCCGTGCGCCACTCCTTCGCGAGCTCGACGACGCTGCGGGGCAGATTGCCGTTATGCTGCTCGAGCTTGGCTTCGAAGCGGGCGAAGAGCGCGAAGGCGTCGGCGGTGGAGCCGGCGAATCCGGCGAGAATCTTGGTGTTGTAGAGCCGGCGGAGTTTGCGGGCGGAGGCCTTGAGGACTTCCTGGCCGAGCGTGACCTGGCCGTCGCCGGCCATTACGACCTTGCCGTTGCGGCGGACGCAAAGTATTGTTGTGGAACGGATTCGTTCTTTCATCTTATGGGCGGCCGGTACGCGCCGAGTGGCGCCGGCGCTACGGCGCGGAGATCTTTCAGTGTAGCGCGGGCAGTGTGGCGCGGGCAGTGTAGCGCGGCACGGCGCGGGGCAAAGGTCCGAATCGCGCTAGGTATGGTTTAGCGCAAGGCAAGTACACGATCAGATCACGCCATTCCGAGGCGTGCGATGCGGTCCAGAGCAGCATAGTTGATTCGACAATTTCACCGATTGCCTTCCGCTGGGGAATAATGAAAAGGCCCGGGTTGGACTTTCCGGCAGGGCGGCGCTCCCGCCCCCTTGGCGTCCACAACATCGGCGGCAGGCTCACGTGACCCCATACTATTTATGATGTCGCAGTCGAGGTCTTCATCCGCCAAGAAGCGGACCGTTACATTCGTTTGGAGTCGATCTGCCGACGAGCCGATTCCAGGCAGCAATAAAGTTCGGGATTCGTCTGGCTCAGCGGAAGCGTAGTGCGTTCAAGCTCGCGCTCGCCTTCGGCGACGTAATCGCCTTCTCGTTCTCAAGATAATAGCCGATCACGCCGTACACTTGGGATAATTTGAGCGCCGGAAACGACTGGACGATTTTGTCCTGAGAGGCGCCTTGCTGGAAGCGGATCAAAACAGAATCAAGCGACACGCTCGTTCCCGAGGCATAGAGACGCCGTCACGCACCCTGGTGTTCTCGGTCTGCATCTGGACGGCTTGGGCTTGCACCTCGACCGATTCGCTCACTTCGCCGAGCTGGAGCACCGCGTCGGTGCGAACCGTCGCCAGCCGTTAGCGTGATGCCCGCCTCCACGAAGCGATTGAAGCCCGGCGCGGTGATCTCGACCTGTTAGTTTCCGGGTACCAGGTTGGGAGCTTATACTCGCCCGTGCTCGTGGTATTGACGCGCTCGGAGGAACCGGTAGCCTGGTTCGTGACGACAACCGGGGCGCCCGCGACAGCGGCGCCGCTCGAGTCCGTAAAGACACCGTGATGTTGCCCCGCTCGGATTGGCAAAACCGCCGCTGCGGCGAGCGGCAGCAGAATAAAAAGCCGTAGGGACATAAGTTCTCTAGTGGGCGTGCGGGTATTTACGCCATACGATCGGCGGACTGGATCAGCGCCCGGATATAGCCGTAACAAAACGCGAAGGATTGCAGCCCCCGCGGATCGTCGGGCGCGACGGGAACGTGGTCCGGCATGAGCATGTAGGGATAGCCGACTTCCTTGTAGACGTGAATGGCTCTTACAAAATCGATGTCGCCCTCGTCCGGAAATACTTCCTCAAAGTCATTGCGGTGACCCCGAATGTTGCGGAAATGGACGTTGAATATTTTCTTGCGGCTGCCGAAATAGCGGATTACGTCGTAGATCTCGGTTCCGGGATTGTTCAGCATTTCCGATACGGTGCCCTGGCAAAAGTTCAGGCCATGGTATGGGCTCTCTCGAATGGCGATGAATTTTTTCAGACCGTCGACAGTGCCGAGGACGCGCACCACGCCCTGGTAGCCTTCGGGCGGAACGCCGGGGTCGTGCGGATGGCACGCCATGCGGATTTTGTACTCGTTCGCGACGGGAATGACGCGATCGAGATAGTAAGTGATGCGCTCCCAGAACATGTCGCCATTCACCTCGCCGGCTCTCGTCAGCGGCGGATTGGGGTGCGCTTCGCTCAGCTTCCATGTGCTGTACATGGCGTCGCCGCGGCCCGGAGTGCGGCCGGTGCGCAGCACCCCCAAAATGCTCATGTTGTATTTGATAGACGGAATGCCCGCCGACGCGCAGTTCTTAATCAGCGTCTGCAGGGATTCGATGTCGCGATCGCGCTCCGGGCTTTGGGCGAGCATGATCGCGGGATGCTTTTCCCGATCGATATGGCTGGACGCGAGGAACGGCGGCGCAATGCAATCGATCGAAATTCCATTCTTTTCCGCCAGGTCGCGCATAGCGCTGAGTTCATCGACCGTGGCATAGAGCCGACCGTCCGCGATGGGGGGATAGCCGCAGATATTACGGACTCCGTAGCGCGCGAGGTATTTCAGGTGCGCGTCGGTGGTGGGAGCGGTCTGGCATCCCAGTTTCATGAGGGCGCGATTACTTTTCGCGCCGGAAGAAGGAGTGGACGCGATACCGCCGCTCAGAGCCGCGGCCGCGACTCCCGATGAAGATAGAAACTTCCTGCGATTCATGTTGTTGTTTTCCGTCGATTAACCACGCTATAACACGCGTTGCGGCGATGCAAGCAGCTCGAATTGCAGCAATAGTGTCCAGCGCGCGCACAGTTCACTCCAGCGAGGAATCGACAGAAGATAAGACGGATTTGCCGCTGTTTTCAAGGTCGAGCGTTTCATAAAAGCTGAGGGAGTTGTCGCCTTGCCTCGCGATTCGGGTGCGTTTCAGAGCGCCGTATTCGTCGGCCAGCGGAAATCGTGAGGAGTGTTGAGCTATAACCAACTCGCTGGGGCGGGAGCCTAGCAGGTCGAGGCTCTGGGCGTACTCCCGGTCGAGCTCATAAGGCGGATCGAGAAAGACGATATCGGCGGCGAGGCGCTCCAGCACCGCGGCGGCTTTTCCGGTGAATACCTCGGCCCGTTTTTCGAGTCCGAGAGCGGCGAGATTATCGCGGATGATTTCGACCGCCGCGCGGCTCTTCTCGACAAAGATCGCGTGCGCGGCGCCGCGGCTTAGCGCTTCGATGCCGACGGCTCCCGTTCCGGCGTAGGCGTCCAGAAATGTGACGCCTTCGATCCTCGGAGCCAGAATGTTGAAGAGAGTTTCGCGGAGCCGGTCCGGCGTGGGGCGGGTATTGAGACCGGAAAGGGTCTTCAGCCTGCGGCTGCGAAATTCGCCCGCGATCACTCGCATTTGGCGGCTCGCGTCAGCCCACCTGAATCAGGCCGTAGCGGCGCTGCCAATGATCGCGAATGTAGGCGACGCCGCGGCGCAGCTCCTCTTCCGACGGCGGCATTTCGGTGAAGCGGCGGGCTTCGCCGCGCGCCAGCTCCAATACCTCGGAGTCGCGGATGATGTTGGCGATTCGCAACGCGGGCAAGCCGGACTGTTTGGTGCCGAAGAACTCGCCGGGGCCGCGCAGCTTCATATCCATTTCGGCGATGTAGAAGCCGTCGTTCGACTCGACCATCGTGAGGATGCGCTCTTTCGCGGCTTCGTTCAGCTTGCCGGTGACGAGAACGCAATAGCTTTGCTCCGCGCCCCGTCCGACGCGTCCACGCAATTGATGGAGCTGGGCCAGGCCGAAGCGCTCGGCCTGTTCGATGACCATGACGGTCGCGTTCGGCACGTCCACGCCCACCTCGATGACGGTGGTCGAGACCAGAATCGCGATCTCGCCGCGCTTGAACTGTTCCATTACGGTCTCCTTTTTTTCGGACGTCAGTTTGCCGTGCAACAGACCGACGGAGATGGAGGGGAAGACGTTTTCAGAAAGATGCTGGTACATCTTTTCGGCGGCCTTGACGGCCTGCGTTTCCGATTCTTCAATCACGGGGTAAACGATGTATGACTGACGTCCTTGCTCCACCTGCTGTTTGAGGGAGCTGTAGACGCGCTCAACCTGATCCTCGGTGACGTGCTTCGTGATCACGGTCTTGCGTCCGGGCGGCAATTCGTCGATCACTGAAACGTCGAGGTCGCCATATATGGTCAGCGCGAGCGTGCGCGGGATGGGCGTGGCGGTCATGACGAGCACATCGGGGTGGCGTCCTTTTTCAAGCAAGCGAAGCCGCTGCAAGACGCCGAAGCGATGCTGTTCATCGACGATCGCGAGACCCAGCCGCTGGAACTCGACGTCTTCTTCGATCAGCGCGTGCGTTCCGATCGCGATCTGGGCGTAGCCGGAGGCGAGCAGTTTCTTGATCTGCGTCTTCTCGCGCGCCGTCGAAGATCCCGTCAACAGTACGGGTACATATCCAAGCTTGTGGAAGAGCTTCTTGAAATAGAGGTAATGCTGCGTGGCGAGGATTTCGGTCGGCGCCAGGATCACGACCTGGTACTTGTTCTCGATCGCGATCACGGCGGCTTCGGCGGCAACCAGCGTTTTGCCGCTTCCGACGTCGCCTTGCAGCAGACGGCTCATGGGATGCGGCTGCTTCATATCTTCCGCAGATTTCGTGCAGCACGCGTTTTTGCGCGCCGGTAGGCTTGAACGGGAGCATCGTTTTGATGCGCTCGCGCACGCCTTCCGTCAGCTCGAACGCGATGCCCGGCTGCAGCCGCGCCTTGGCGCGCTTCAGCGAGAGTCCGCACTCCAGCCAGAAGAATTCTTCGAAGATGAGCCGGAACTGGGCGGGCGAGCGGAAGGCGTTCAGCAAGCGCAGGTCGGAATCCTGGGGAGGGAAGTGCGTGTCGCGGATGGATGTCCAGCGCTCCGGCAGTTTCAGCCGCGAGCGGATCTCTTCGAGGAAGCGGATCGCTCAGCGTGCGGCAATTCTTCGAGCACGCGGAAAATAATGTTGCGGAAGACGCGCGTCGTGATCTTGCCGGCGGCCTCATAGATCGGAACGACGCGGCCGGTGTGCAGCGCCGCGTCACCGTCGTCTTCGCCGGACAACAGCTCGAACTCCGGATGCATGATCAGCAGATCGCCGGTGTAGCTGTCGAGCTCGACTTTGCCGTACAAGGCGACGCGCACGCCCGGTTGGAGGCGGTCCTCAAGATAGGCGCCGTGAAACCACTTGCCAAGCAGCCGCTCGCGCGATCCGTCGCTGAAGGCGGCCTCGAAAAGACCGAGGCTGCGGCGGCGGAAGGCGGCGAGTTTCGCGCTCTTCACCTCGGCGACAACGGTGGCCATTTCGCCGGGCGCGAGCTGCGCGATGGTCTTTACGTTGCTGCGGTCTTCGTAGCGGAAGGGGACGTAGCCGAGCAGGTCTTCGACGGTGAACAGCCCCTTGGTCTTGAACGTTTCGGCTCGCGCGGGACCCACGCCCTTGACGTACATGAGCGGTGTCGAAAGCTCCAGCGGCAAACCACAGTGTACAATGGCGCGTAATGAAACCCGCTGTTATGCTGTTCGCTTTTGCCGCGCTGGCGAGCGCCGCGGAGTTGCGCCTCGGAATTATCGGAACGGATACTTCCCACGCCATTGCGTTCGCGAAAACCTTGAACGATCCCAACGCGCCGGACCACGTTGCGGGAGCGCGCGTCGTGGCGGCGTACCGGGGAGGAAGTCCCGACATTGAGTCGAGCCGTTCACGCATCGACGCGTTTACGCGCGAGCTGCAGCGAGAAGTGGGGCGTCAAGATGGTCGATTCGATTGCCGGGTTATGCGGCCAGGTCGATGGAATTCTACTCGAAAGCGTGGACGGGCGCGTTCATCTGGCGCAGGCGCGGCAGGCGGTGGCGTGCGGCAAGCCGCTGTTTATCGACAAGCCGCTGGCATCCACTCTCGAGGACGCGCGCGGCATCGCGAAAGCTGGCTAAGGATGCGGGGGCGCCGTGGTTCAGCTCTTCCAGTCTGCGCTTCGGAGAAGCGGCGAAGCTGCGGCTGGCGCCCGATCTGGAAGGCGCGATGACGTGGGGACCCGGGCCGCTCGAAGAGCATCATCAACTCGATCTCTCCTGGTACGCGGTGCACGCGATCGAGATGCTGTACACGATCATGGGAACGGGCTGCGACGAGGTCACGCGCACATCGTCGCCCGATGCCGATATTGTCGTGGGCCGCTGGAAGGACGGCCGCCTTGGCTCCGTTCGCGCCTTGCGGCCCTACAGCGCTTATGGCGCGGTCGCGTTCAAGAAGCCGCAAGCAGGCAGCCATAACGCCACGACGCAGATTGTAGAAGAAAGCCACGCCGGTTACGGGGAACTGGTGCGCGAGATTGTGAAGTTCATGGAAACGAAACAGCCGCCCGTGCCGAACGACGAGACGTTGGAGATCTTCGCGTTCATGGATGCCGCGCAGCGCAGTAAAGAAAACGGCGGCAAGCCAATGCGTCTGAGATAAAATCGTCGCATCCTATGTGGCGGCAGACATACGCGCCGTTGGGCGGCAGCCTGGGGTTTTCCGCGCTTGCGGCGGCGATCCCCATTTTTGCGCTGCTGTTCGCGATCGGCGTGAAGCGGGTTCCGGCTTGGAAGGCGTCGCTGATCGGGCTGGGGGCCGCGGTGTTGGTGGCGCTGTTTGTCTACCGCATGCCCTTCGGATTGATGGTGGAATCCGTGGCGTACGGGGCCGCGTTCGGGCTGTTTCCTATCGGCTGGATTATCTTTTGGGCCATCGTGCTGTATCGAGTCAGCGTCGAAACCGGACAGTTCGAGGTCATTAAGGATTCAGTCGGATCGTTGACGGACGACAAGCGCCTGCAGGCTCTTCTGATCGCGTTTGCATTTGGCGCTTTCATCGAGGGAGCATCGGGCTTCGGCACTCCCGTGGCGGTGGCGGCGGCCATGCTCACGGGTTTAGGTTTTCGTCCGTTTTACGCGGCGGGAATTTGCCTGCTGGCCAACACCGCTCCGGTCGCGTTTGGAGCGATCGGCATTCCATTGGTCACCCTCGCCGGAACCACGGGGCTGCCATTGCGATTGCTGAGCGCGGACGTGGGGCGCATCTGCGCTCCGGTGTCGCTGTTTATTCCGGCGTATCTGGTGCTCGTGATGGGGGGTTGGCGCGCGCTGAGGGGCGTGCTCCCGGGAGTCGTCGTTTGCGGCGTTGCGTTCGCGGGAACGCAGTTCACCGTGTCGAACTTCTTCAGCGTGTACGTAACCGATATTCTGAGTTCGCTGGCGGCGATTCTGTGCCTGGTGCTGCTGCTTCAGGCGTGGCGGCCGAAAGATCGCGAGCCTGCCGAGGGCGCCGCCGCGATCAAGCCCCGTTATAGCGCCGCACAAATTCTGTATGCGTGGGGGCCCTATGCTTTGCTCGTCATCTTTGTTTCGCTGTGGGGCGTCGACGCCGTCAAAGTCTGGCTCAACAAAGCGACGCTGAATTTCAATTGGCCCGGCTTGCACAACCAGATCCTGCGCCTGCCGCCCGCGGTAGCGAAGCCATCGCCCTACGCGGCGGTGTACAAGCTCGATCTGCTGGCCGCCGCTGGGACCTCGTGTATGTTCGCGGCCGTCGGAGCCGCCGTGCTGCTACGCGTGAACGCGCTCAAGTTCGTGCGCCTCGTCCTGTCCACGGCGAAACAGCTCGCCTTTCCCATGCTGACTTTAGCCGCCGTGCTGGCGCTGGCATACCTGATGAATTACTGCAGCGCCACGGCAACGCTCGGCCTCGCGTTCGCCGCCAGCGGCGTTCTCTTCCCGTTCTTCAGCGCCTTGCTCGGCTGGGTGGGAGTGTTCCTCACCGGCAGCGATACCTCCGCGAATGCGCTGTTCGGCAACCTGCAAGTGGTCACCGCCAACAGCCTGCATTTGAAGCCGGTGCTGATGGCGGCGTCCAATTCAACCGGGGGCGTCATGGGCAAAATGATCAGCCTGCAAAGCATCGCCGTCGCGGCGGCCGCCACCGGCATGCCGGCCGAAGACGAAGCGCGCCTCTTTCGATTCACGCTCAAGCACAGCATTTTTCTCGCCGTAGTGGTCGGGCTGGTGGTGGTGTTCTATTCCTACGTGATGCCGGCGTGGGCGAATTGAGGGGATTCAGCCGTTCGTAATGAATCGACGCGAGGCATTAGTTTTGTGCGCCGCTCCGCTGCTCGCGCAAACGCGGCCGAGGGTCGCCATCACCATGGATGATGTGGGGTGGCAAATGATGCCCGAGGAGGGCAGGAGGGAAGCGGAAGAGCGCCTGTTGAAGCACCTGGGGAGAACACGCGCATTTCTGTTCGCGACCGGCCAGAATGTGGACAATGCGCACGGATCGACTATCCTGAAGCACTGGAGCGCGGCCTATCATCGCATCGGAAACCACACGTATCGCCATCGACCCTTATTGGGGAAAATCACGCCGGAAGAATTCGAGTTAGACATTTTGCGCAACGAAGACGTGCTGCGCGGCTACTCCGGTTTTCGGAAGTGGTTCCGTTTCCCCGCGCTCAAGGAGGGCCGGACGAGAAATATTCGCGACCGTTTGCGCTCCTTCCTGGCCCAGCACGGCTATTACAACGGCGCCGTTACCATCGACGCGTCGGATTGGTATTACAACCAACGTCTGCTCGCGCGGAGGGAGGCGGAGCGCGGCTTCGATGTGACGCTCTATCGGCAGCCCTACCTTGGCCATATATGGGATCGCGCGCGGTTCTACGACCAGCTCTCCCGAGACGTGCTGGGGCGAAGCGTGCCGCACACGCTTTTGATTCACTACAATCTGCTGAATTCTCTCTTCCTGGGCGATCTGCTGGCGATGTTTCGCTCCAAGGGATGGGGCGTTATCGACGCGGAAGAAGCATTTTCGGACAGAGTGTTTACCCGCTTGCCCGACACTGCGCCCGCCGGGGAAAGCCTGATCTGGGCCTTGGCGAAGGAAACCGGCAGGTTCGAGGACCGGCTGCGCTACCCGGGCGAAGACGGCGTGTATGAAAAACCGGTGCTCGACCGGCTGGGGCTTTAACAGGATCCTGAAAAAAGGGTTGCCTACGCTGGCTTTGGTCCGTAAAGTTGATCGATTGCCGCATTTTTAAGTTATAAAATGGCGGCTTTCAATGCTTTCGATCCGTCCAAACGCCTAATTCCCGGCGTTTAGACACACGTCTCGCTATGCGGCCGCGGCTTCCGATGACGAGGCCATCAGTGTCCGCATCCGCACCGGATTGTAGGCGGCAGCCGCAAAGGTAAAAATCCAACTCACACGCCAGAGTCCGCGATATCTTGTCTTGCGCTGTCCGCCGACAGTGTTCATCCAACCGAAACCTGTTCGACCAGTTTGCGGCGGCGTTGGCTCATCTTATAGCCTTCGCGCTTCGTTGTCCGGCCATCGATTGCGCTGCTGCGATTGCCGCTTATGTTCTGCGCCACATGCGGAGTCACATTCATTTTTCGCAGTTGGCCGACCAGGTCTTTGGTAGCGTAACCCTTGTCGGCGGCGATCGTGACCCGGCGGCCGCCGGCGATGCGCTCTGCCATCAGCAGCGCCGCATCCCGCTCGGCGGTTCCATTGGCTTGGAAAATCTCCACGTCGGCCACCAGTCCGTTACGGTTCTCGATCAGAGCGTTGCCGCAGTACGCCATTTTTGATTCCTGTCCTTTGCTTTTGCGCACCAGCCGCCCGTCGGGATCGTGCGCCTCGTTGTCGCGCTTCTCGCCGCGAAAATCCACGGTCGGATTCCCGGCATCGTCCACCGGCGGCTTCGGCGGCGAATCGTCTTTCTTCTGAAAGCTTTTCAGGCTGGCCCATGCTTCGATCAACGTGCCGTCCACGCTGAAGTGCTCCCCGCTCGTCAAGCCCTCCCCCCGCCCCTTCGGCAATACTTGGTCCAAGAACCCTCGCGCGATTTCGCCATCGATGAAGCGCTCCCGATTCTTCGAAAAGGTCGTAGCGTCCCACACTGCTTCCTCCATCCCCAGTCCCACGAACCAGAGTAGAGATCGCGCGTTGAATGGTAGCGCTGCTCTTTATCTTTGGCCAGACAGCGTTCGATTTTCCAGCAGACCGGAGCCGGCGGACTGGATGGCAGCCGCTCGGGTTCGTCGCGAATGATTGCCGTCATTGTCTCCGCAGCGCTGTCGCGTTGGAAAGGACGCTTGCCGGCGATCAGCTCGTAAAGGATCAGGCCGAACACAAACTGATCGCTGCGAATATCGACTTCTTCGCCGAGGGCTTGCTCCGGACTCATATATAAGCCACCGTACCGACAATATTGCCGGGCGCGGTCATAGTCCATGGTGTGGCCCGCATCGCTGGCGGCTACGGCACTCTGTTTGGCAAGGCCGAAATCGAGGAGGCCGCAGCGGTTGGCCTTCGATGAACTCCATGACGATGTAGTTCTCACCGGCGTCGTAGAGCTGCGCGATATTCGGGTGATTCAGCGCCGCGATGGCGCGCGCCTCTCGTTCGAAGCGAGCGCTCCAATGCGCCCGCGCCGATGGGCGATATAAGTTCTATGGACCCGTCCTCGATCCCGCGGTCCTGACCGGCATCGTAACTCCATATTCTACAGCCTGCGCCCCGAGGTGTCCCGGCTGGACGCGGATCCCCTCACCCCGGCAAAGCAACTCCACAAAATGCGGGAGAGGCTTAGCGGCGCCGATCCATCGCCGATACGCGCCGCGGCGGAAAATCCTCTGTGCCGCCACGAGGTTTACCGGTCGCAAATCCCGCATACCCGGAAGGGGCGCCGCCGCGGGCATACCTGATGAACGAACGGGGTGACCGCGACACCTTAGCCTGGCGTTCGCGGCCAGCGGCTTTTTCTTCCGGTTCTTCAGTTCACTTCCTGCCGGTTGGAACAGCGCCAGTAAGCGACAGTTCAGTGCGCTTAGGATCCGGCATTGCGTCCCTGCGCCGGCTTTTCCCCATACCAATACCAGGACGGCTCGGCGTGGCTTCCATGGCGCTCCAGCCATTCATCCACTCTGTTGTTCACCGGTACGTGACGCTCGGGAATCTTGGCGCCGGCTGCGATCAGCGTCTTAAGGATTGCGATATAGAGATCCGGATCGCCGCCGTGCGCGGCCGACCACAGCGTCTGGCCCAGCACCGTGCCCCCATACATATTCTCGATTTCGAGCGGCGCGTTATGCCGCAGGAGCAACTTTACTGTGTCGAGATGACCACCGATCACGGCCCAGTGCAATCCGGTTTGCCCGTTGCCGCCCTGTACGGCCGGATCCAGTCCCCTTGCCTATCAGGAATTCAACTGTGCTATTGCGGCCGTATTCGCATGCGTAGAGGAACCCTGTCTTTAATTGCTCCAAGGCGGCATCCGCTAACAGAGTTTTGACCAAGTCGAGTTGGCCAAGGCCCGCGGCTGCGGCAAAGTCTACATGCGCGCCGCGGCTGGCGAAGAATCGGGCGGCTTTCGGCTGGCCGTTCGCCAGACAGCCGGTCACAATCGATTGCCCGTTGCCGGCGCTGGAAGGTTGATCGAGCTTCGCCCCGTGGTCCAGCAAAGTTTGGAGCAGCGCTTCCTGCACGCCGGCGCGCTCGGGATGAACGCTTGTGGCGGTCAGGCCCAGGGTCGTGCATCCGCCGCCGTACACGTTCGCCGCCGCATCCACTTCGGCGCCAGCCCGCAGCAGGATACCGGCGATCTCCACGATATTCGGCGGCGTCTTCTGCCGGTAGCCTTCGACGCCGTTGGCCGAAACGTAATGCAGCAACGTGGCGCCGTGTTCGCGGCTGGAATGCTGCCGAATCAGCTCCGGTTGTTCGCGCAGCAATCGTTCAAGTGTTGGGGCGTCGCCGCTGACGATGGCGTCGGCTGCCGCTTCGAATCTCGATACCGTAGAGCCGTTCCGGGCGAGCGCTTGAAGATGCTTCGCGAATTTGGGCCAGCTTTCAAAGCCATGGGAGCGAGCGATTACGAACTGCGCACCCGCGAGAGAGCACTCTCGATCACCCGGTCGACGACCCAGTAGTTTGCGCCGTGCGAACTCCTCCACTTCATCAATCCAGCGTTCGATGCGCACGGGAAGGCTCGGCGTAATTTTAAGATCCGACAGTTTGACGAGAGTTTGAACCCATTCCTCGGCCCAGCCGCGAACGGAGTCGGCATCGCCCGATTTACAGGCTTTAATCAGGTTTTTTGCGATCTTCTTGTAGCGCTCAATGCTCGGGTGCGGTGGGAGGGGAAGGGCATCTTGCGGATTGGGAAACATTGCGAATCTCCTTTCAGTGCATGCCTGGAGTCCGCACCAATCAGGCTGAAAGAAGGTTCGTGACCTTCAATTTGGAGTCATGTGGGTGGGCATGGCCCTTTCCGCGGACTGGATGCGCCCCTAGCGCCTACGTCCAATATGATACGTCCACGAAGCCGCCGCGTAAGATGGCAGCCTGACGCCCACTACGCGCTCGAAAGCATCGCCCTCGCCCGGGAGCGCCAATACTTCGGTAGTCTGCCCCGTGTATCCGCGCGCAATCAGAAAGTTGATGCCGGCCTCCATCCGCCCGTTCCCGAAGCGCCGCACCAGCGCCGCTCGAAATTCCTTGACGGGAACGCCGACAAAACCGTCGCCCAGCGGTTTGCGCCCGACCTCCTCATATTCGGCGCGCGCGCGCAATTTAAACGGCAGCCGGTCGATCGTGCCCAGCAGGTCCACAATCAAGCGCGGAGCCTCGGGTACGGGCAGACCATTCGTTAAATCGCGGGCGTCCGCCTTCGACGCCGAAGCCTGCAGCAGCCCGAACCGGAAATAACGCCGCGCGGCGAAGGTGACAAACAGATTCCGGCTGGGCCCCTCATCGAACTGCAGCCCGGTGTCCGGATCGATTTTCGCGAGCGACTCTTCCTGCGTCACCCTCCCAAGCGTCACCCGCAAATCGATCCCGGCCACTTCTTTCCACAGCACAAGCTGGTAGGAATGCGCCCGGCTCACCGTGGTCCCCTCTACCGTTCCATTCCCGATGCGCGGATCGTTCGTAAAGAATGCTTGTCCGAAGCTGAATGCGGCGTTCGGCAACGGTAGATTCTCCGGGGCCGCAACGCTCAGCGTGGCTTTCGGCGAGTTCACGCCGGTCCACTTCTGAAACGAGTTCACTGGACGCAGAACATCCTGGTTGTCGATGTCGATCTGGTCGCGCCTCCAGCCCAGGTCGTAATGGATACGCCTTGTCAGGTTGCCGTCGATCGCGATATACGGCGTCATGAAGTTCAACGTCACGTTATTCGCCGTGACTTTCTGAAACGGCCCGTAAAACGCTGGATCGGTGGAATCGTAGCGATCGAGATCGAGCCTTCGCGGAGCGTCTCGCAAGTAGTCCGCCCCCGCCATGATCGAAAGCTTTTCACTGACTTTGTGGATATAGGTCGCATTCCCCCCCGCCACCGTCCGGAACTCGCTTTGACGGATCAGCCCATCCCCGAAATTCGAGTACAGCGATAGGTTGTAGGTGCGAAAGAAGCTCGACACCTGCAATTGGCTGCCCCGCGCGATGCTCCAGACATCGTTTGCGGCCAGCTCTGAGGTGTGCGTCTGGTCGCGTTGCCTGGGATCGATCGTGTCATAAAGATCAGGCGCGCCGATCGGCGTTAGCCCCGGCACCCGCGACTGCCCGAAGTAACCGATCCCAAACAGCGTCAGCTCGTGGCGGCCGAGATCGAACACGCGAAAGCCATTGACCTTATATTGCTGCCGATGCTCCGGCGTTTTCAGAAAACCATCGCCGTAGGCCGCTTCGATGGCGATCCAGGCTCTCACATCCCGATCCGCCGGACTCCACCCCGCCGATACATCGATGTCGCGGTTATCGCCCGTCACCGTAACGAACGGCTCCAATCTGTTGTGAAACCCATACGTCTCGGCAAGGTTGACCGAGTGGTTCCCCTCACGCACATTGAAAGCGCCGCCGTCCACCTTTACGCTTTCGATAATGGCCGGGATCATGGGGTTAGGGTCCGAGTACCCGTTGCCGTGCGCGTTCGCAGACAGGTTGTTCGGGACGAGATAAGTCCCGACCTGGAAGAACGTCGCGATCGGTTCTCCGTGGTCGCCCGCCACTCCCGGGGCAAAGTACTGCGGAGCTTTTATGCCGCCGGACGCCGTTTCGATCGGCAAGCCCGGGATCGAAACCGGCGCCCCGGGGCGGCCTGGATTGGCGTCCAGAATGTCTTCGCGGACGAACACACGTTGTGCCGGATCCGGCGATTGCACGCTCGCGTTCGTCACGTCCGCCGTCACCGTGACCGACTCCTTTTTCGGAATCACCGCGGTGAATGCCAACTCCGTTTCGACTACGCCCGCGCCCGGCGCCGCAACGATGCGCCGCACATCCGCAAATCCATTGAGATGGGCCTCGATCCGGTATCGTCCGGCGCCCGCAACGTCAATCTGGAATGCACCCGCGCCGTCAGTTTCGGTCGATGCGCTGGTGGGGGTATCAATACCCATCACCCATACCTCTACGTGCTCCACGGGATTTCCGCGCGGGTCCGTAACATGCCCCGAGATCGTTGCCGCGATCAAAGGCGACCACAGCAGACATGAAATTGCGAATCTTCGTGCTACGAATTGCACGTTCGTGATACTAGCGCACCTACCAGAACGAAGACGCCGGGATTGCGGATGCGTCAGCGGGTCGCAAGCCACGCCAAAAAGAGACCGTCCGGGGCGATATCTTCCCAATACGAGATCGGACGGCTGGAGACTTCGGCGCAGTTCCGCCGCAGCAGCTTCTCAATCTCGGCGCGCTCGAACCACTTCTCCCAGGCGGGAGTTTTCAGACGGCCCCATTGCTCGACGTTCTTATCGATGATCGCGATCCGGCCGCCCGGTCGCACTACGCGGCACAACTCGGCGACCGCGGCTGCGATGTCGACAGCGTGTTCGAGCGACTCTGTCGCGTACGCGCAATCGAACGCGCCTGTGCGGAACGGCAGCGCGGTCATCGATCCTTGGCAGCGGTCGATCCCCGCGGGGACGCACCGCAACATTGTTTCCGCCAAATCGAAGGCGCAGAGCCTGGCGGCGGGATAGCGTTGCTGCAGCACGCGCGCGAAGCGTCCTTTTCCGCTCCCGACGTCGGCGACGCGCCTGCCGTTCAGGTCGCCGAAAAATTCGAGAATGAGTTGTACGTGATAGATGCGGGGATCGATGGTCGCCGGAAAATTCTCCTCGTCGGCGGCGGCGTCGTTGAAATAGCGGATGATTTCGCGCAGGTCGAACTCAGCCGGGCGGCGGCCCAGCAATCGGCTCCATAATCCGGACATCAAGCGCGCGTCAGGAAAATCGGCAATCCCGTTTTGTTCTCGTAATTCGGCCGGAAGCGTTTGGTGTTGTACATGGTCTCCACGTCCACCTTGCGCGGTCCCAGTTTCGGATCGGGAATCGGAACCATGGAGTAACAGCCGTTCACCACCGCCGCCATCAGGCCGCTTTTATTATCGAGCACCGCGTCGAGCGCCATCGTCCCGAACGTGTTCGCGATCAGTTTGTCCACGAAATCCGGAGCTCCGCTGCGCAGGTCGTATGTCAAATCGCTGACGACGGTTTCCTGGCCGGTACGCTTGACGATTTCGTCGCTGAGCGCCTCCGCCACGTTCATTTTCTTGCGATGGCCGAATGCGTCCGGCGGCCCGTACTCCTGCGGCTCGTAGCCCTCCCAGCGCGCTCCCTCCGAAATCACGAGAAGACAGTAATTGCTCGGATTATTTCGTTTATCGGTGACCAGGACATCGACCAGCTTCTCGAGATTGACCTTGTACTCGGGAATGCAGCAGCGGATAGACCCCACGTAAGCCGTGTACAGCGCCGTATAACCGGCATCGCGCCCGAAGACGCGAAAAATTCCGACGCGCTCGTGCGAGCCCACCGTGGTGCGCTGGCGGTTGATGGCGTCGGTGGCGCGCGTGATCGCGGTCGAAAACCCGATGCAATATTCCGTATTGCGGACGTCGTTGTCCATGGTTTTCGGGGCCGCCACGACTTTAATGCCGAGCCGGTCCAGGTGGGCCGCGTAGCTCAGCGTGTCGTCGCCGCCGATCACCACCAGATAATCGATCTTGAGCCGCTCCAGGTTCTTCAGCACCTGGTTGGTCATGTCGAAAACGGTCGACGTCACGCCGTTTTTGGTTGACTGGCACGCGGGAAAATCGCCTTCTTTGAGGAAATCCGGAACCTTTCTCATCTTCAACGGGTTGGTGCGGCTGGTGTGCAGATAGGTCCCGCCGGTACGGTCGATCACGCGCGTATTGACGCGCGTCAGCGGCAGAATATAGCGCGCCGCGCTGGCGTCGTCGTCCAAGTTGACGTGCGTCAGGCCTTCCCAACCCCGGCGGATGCCGACAGCTTCGCAATCGTGCTCCGTCGCGCGGAAGGTCGCTTCCTTGATAACGCTGTTCAGGCCGGGGACGTCGCCTCCGCCGGTTAAGATACCAATGCGTTTGTGTGCCATGAGTTGCCGAGTGAAAAGGAAATATTATTTTAGCGGTACTCGACCACCGTGAACGACATCCTCACGATCTCGCGCGCCTGCTCCAGTCCCGCGACGACTCCGGCCCCTATGGCCTGCACCAGAACATTTCCGGCGGCCGTCGCTTCGACCGGGCCCGCGGCGACGACGCGGCCGGTTTTTTGCGCCGCAAGCCGGTTGAGCAACGCATTCAGCGACCCTCCGCCCACGATGTGCATGCGCTCCATGCGGCGGCCCGTGAGCGTCTCGATCTTTTGCAGCACGTCGCGGTATGTCTCGGCCAGGCTCTCGAGAATTGCGCGGCACATCTGGCCGGGCTGTTCCGGCACGGGCTGTCCGGTGCGCCTGCAATAGTCCGCGATTTGTTCCGGCATGTGCCCGGGCTGGTGAAACGCGTTCGGATCGATGACAGTTCCGGCCGATTCCGCCTCAGACGCCAGTTGCATCAATTCCACGTAGCTGTAATCGCGCCCGTGCAAAGCCCAATCGACGCGGCATTCCTGCAGCAGCCACAGCCCGGCAATATTCTTCAACAGCCGGACCTTCCCATCCGCGCCCATTTCATTCGTGAAATTCATGGCCAGCGAGGAGTCGTTGATGACCGGCGCATCCGTCTCCGTCCCCATCAGCGACCACGTCCCGGAACTGATGTAGCACCAGTTCCGCCCTCCTCCGCCGGAACGGCCGCAACCGCCGACGCCGTATCGTGGCAGGCGGTGGCGTAGACCGGCGTCCCGCTCGCCAGCCCCGCCGCTTCGGCCACCTCCGGCAGCAACGCTCCTAGGCGCGTGCCCGGCGGGACGATTTCGGGCAAAATGGACGCCGGCAGACCGAGCCGCTCCAGCAACTCCGTGGCCCACTGGTTGCGTACGGGGTTGTAGAATTGCGACGTGCTGGCGATCGTCAACTCGGCCCGCGCCACGCCGGTCAACCAATAGTTCAGCAGATCGGGCATGAACAACAGCTTCGACGCGATCTTTAGCGCGGGCGATTCGTGCAGCTTCATGGCATACAGCTGGCACAGCGTGTTGAGGTCCATGAACTGCACGCCCGTTTGGTGGAAGATCTCTTCGCGCGGCACTGCCTGGCAGGTCTTCTCGATCATTCCCCGGTTGCGCGCGTCGCGATAATGGCGCGGATTGTCGACGAGCGCGCCGTCGCTGCCCAGCAGTCCGAAATCGACGCCCCAAGTATCGATGCCGATCCCGTCCAACTGGAGGCCGCGCTCCCGCCCGCAGATCGCGAGTGCATGCCGGATCTCGTGAAAAAGCCTGAGCGTGTCCCAATAAAGACCCGTGGGCAGCCGAACCGGCGTGTTGGGGAAGCGGTGCAGCTCCTCGAGGGTGAGCCGCCCTTTTTCGAGCGTTCCCAAAATGGCGCGCCCACTCTCGGCGCCGAGGTCGATGGCGAGGAATCGATTCGTCAATCCACAACTTTAGCGGAAACGATGAGAATCAGAGCGTCGCCGTCAGCGTCCACGCTCGATTTTCCGATCGCCACTTTCTGTCCGGCCTTGATGTCGACGTCTGAGCTAAGCTGCGCCGGTCCCCATCCCAACCGTAATCTCTCGATATGTATCGTATCGTCGGTCGCCGCGGCCCGCGTTTTCGGAAAACTGCACCCCCGAGGGCTTCTCGTGCGCATCGGGCAGAGCCAGCAAGCCCATCGAGTGCGCCTGCGTGCCCTCCTTGGCCCGCAGAATCAGCGTGTCCAGCACGCGGAAGCTCTTGTAATTCAGAACATTGCGAAATTGCTTGAGCACGGCGTCCAGATCCGAGGGTAGTCCGCCCGCGCCCGGGCCTTCCGGAGAGGCCAGAACGATATATCCGGTGATCTCCACGTCCCGTTTGCCTTCCGGCCGCCGCGTCCAGATTTTTCACCAGTTGCTCGGCGGCCGCGACCGCCTCGGGCTTGCCGCTCAGAACGACGCTGTTCTCATAAGCCTCGACCGCCACTCCCGTGCCCTTCATGAGTCGCGCACGGTGGGAAAATTTGGTGGATGTTCCCGTTCTTCACGGGCACGATCTTCTGCACCGGAGCTTCCTGCGCCAACGCCACTCCCGCGAACAATAAAACCGCTACCAACACTTTCATTCAGAGCCTCCCTTTTCATCCAGCAACCAGATAATCACCACGTTCGGATCGTCCGTCAGCAGCTTGATCGCCGTAAGCGGCCGCTCCTCTTCCGTTTTCGCCGCCAGCATCGTCCGCCGGGGCCGCGGCCTCGCGACGCGGCGCTTCACGGCTTGCACAACGGGCGTCGCCGTTTCCGGCGCACTAATGTGGTACGGCGGCGGAAGCGGCATTTCAACAATGCGCGGCGGCTCCATCGCCCGGATCGCGAAGAATACGAGCGCGGCGGCCGCGATACCCGCCGCGAACCCTAAACGCCGGGACCAACCTCCGCCTTCCATCACCCGTCCCATCACGCGCGCCCGCACAGCCGCGTACGCCGCCTCGCCGGCATCGACGAGCGCAGCGCCGCCGCATTCGATGCCAGCTCCCGCGCAAACTCCCGGCACTCTTCACAAGCCGCCAAATGCGTTTCAACGGCCGGATCTTCCACTGCAATTCTCGCCCGCCAGTCGTCGCAGTTCATGACGTTTTCCCCAGATAACGGTCCGTAAACTTTTTCAGCTTCACGCGCGCGCTTGAAATCTGCGATCGCACCGTCACCTCCGACGATCCCAGAATCTCCGCCACCTCGCGCGTCGACAGCCCCTCCACTTCCCGCAATACCAGCGCCGCCCGTTCTTTATCGGGCAGTGTTTCGAGCCCTCGCAACACCACGCGCTGCCTCTCCAAATCGCCCGCCGCTTTCTCCGGGTCCGCCGCGCCGCACGCGACATCGAAGAGGCCAATATCGGAATCCATTCGCTGCTTTTTGCGGAGATCGCAGCAAACGTTCACCGTTACTCGGTACAGCCACGGTCCCAGCGCCTCTTCCGAGCGCAGCCTCTTTAAATTTCGGAACAGCCGTACAAAAACATCCTGCGCCGCGTCCTGCGCATCTTCCGTCCGGCCGAGCAGACGCAGAGCCGTTCCGAGCACCTGCCGCTCATGCCGCCGCAGCAGTTCCTCGAACGCATGAAGATCGCCGGCCTGGGCCAGTTCCAGCACCGTCTTGCCGCGGACGTTCCCAGATTCCGGCCTGGCGCCGATGCGCAAAATGAACTCCGGCGAACCCACTCGTAGATATAACTGCGAATATCGCCGAAACGTTGATAAAAAGTTGGCGGGGGCTTCAGGTCCAATAATTACGATCGAGGCTGCGATATTGCACGGCCTCGGCCAGGTGCTTGGCGGCGACCCGATCGGCGTTGTCCAAGTCCGCGATCGTGCGCGCGACCTTCAATATCCGGTCGTGCGCGCGCGCGCTGAGGGCCATGCGGCGGACCGCCATCTCGAGCGTGCGTTCGCCGGCGTCGTCGAGAGCGCACAAGGTTCGCAGCGCGCTCGACGGAATGTGCGCGTTATAGAATCCCCGGGCGTGCTGCAGCGCGCGCGCCGCATCCACGCGGGCCCGCATGTCCGCCGACGTCGCGCCGTGATCGTTGCCGCGCAGCTCCTTGTAGGGCACCGCCGGAACCTCGATGTGCAGGTCGATGCGATCGAGCAGCGGGCCGCTCACCTTGCTCAGATAACGCTGAATAATCGCGCCCGTGCAGCGGCATTCCCGCGCCGGATCGGAGTAGAATCCGCAGGGACATGGATTCATCGCGCCGATTAGAATAAACTCCGCCGGGAAGCACAGCGTCATGGCGCTGCGCGCCAGCGTCACCGAACGCTCCTCCAGCGGCTGCCGCAACATCTCCAAAACATTGCGCGCGAATTCCGGCAATTCATCGAGAAACAGCACACCGTGATGCGCCAGGCTGACTTCGCCCGGCCGCGGCGTTCCCGACCCGCCGCCCATCAAACCGGCATCGGAAATGGTGTGATGAGGCGCGCGAAAAGGCCGCTGGCAAAGCAGACCCGCGCCGCGCTGCAGCAGTCCCGCGACGCTGTGGATCTGCGTGGTCTGCAGCGCTTCCTGAAAGGTCAGTAGAGGCAGAATCCCCGCGAAGCGTTTCGCCAGCATGGTCTTGCCCGACCCCGGCGGCCCGATCATCAGCACGTTGTGAGAGCCCGCGGCGGCGACTTCAAGCGCGCGCTTGGCCATGGTCTGGCCGCGAACTTCGCGGAAATCGGGCAGCGTGGAATCCGTTGCCACGTTCCCAAATACCGGCTTGGGCGCGGGCTGGAAACGGTCCGGCTGATTCATGAATGCGACGACCTCGGAGAGGTGCCTCATGCCGAACACGTTCACGCCTTCCGTGACCGCGGCCTCAGCCGCGTTGTCTGCCGGTACCAGCAGGTTGGCAATCCCCATCTGCCGCGCGCATACCGCCATGGAGAGAGCACCGCGCACGGGCCGCAGCGTTCCGTCGAGCGAAAGCTCGCCCGCCAGCAGATGCTGATCCGTGCCGCTCACCGTTCCCATGGCGCCGAGGATGCCCAGGGCCATGGGCAGGTCGAATCCGGCGCCCTCCTTGCGCACGTTCGCCGGGGCCAAATTAATCGTCACGGATTTGTTGGGATATCCGAACCCCGAATTGATCAGCGCGGATTTGATCCGCTCGCGGCTCTCCCGCACCGCCGTGTCGGGCATGCCGACCGTGACGAAATCGCGCGCGCTGCCGCCCGAATACATGTCCACTTCGACATCGATCAGGTGCGCCTCGATGCCGAACACGGCCGCGCTGCGGGTGCGATAGAGAGCCATTCCCAGTGGTAGTGCCCGCAAAGGACTAAATTCTCAGCCGTTGTCGCGGCCATGGCGGCGAATCGGGCACGCTATGATGAGGGCGCATGGACGAGCGACAGGATTCTTTGGTCGCGATCCGCTGGTTCGGAAGCGAGGCGGAAGCCGCCATTGCGAAGGCGGCGCTCGAAGCATTCGGCATTCCTTGCGCGCTCAGCAGCGACGATTCGGCCGGCCGGCGGCGCTCGTTTCGGGAAGGGATTCAGCTCTTTGTTGCATCCGAGGACGCGGGCAGAGCCGAAGATGTTCTGCGGTAACAGATCGGTTGCCGATGTCCCCAGGCGGACGGAGCAGTCCGAAAACGGGACAGGAAAGCCCCAGGCAACGACGTGAAATGAATGCCATGCGGCGGCTTGGGGATTGCATCATCCGGCGGCAAGGAGGATCGCATCATGGCATCGATCGAGCGCGTTCACGAATCCGCTTCCGTTTTGCCCGGCCCTGAAGAGATCAAGCGGCGGGCTGTCGATGGATGGAAATTGGTGGCCCTGGTGTGGGAGCGTGAAATCGGGCCGGGGGGGCAGCCTCGCACAATCGAGGAGATTCCCTATGGCCTGCAGATCTCCGCGGATTGCCATCACCTGATCGAAAATCCGGGGGAACAACAAGTCCTCATGCTGGCCATGGACATGATCGTCGAGGACCGCAAGATTTCGCAGGTGGCGGAGGCGCTGAATGCGCGCGGATTGCGCACGCGCAACGGGGAGAAATGGTCGGCGCCGGCGGTGTTCAATTTGTTGCCCCGCCTGGTGGATGCCGGGGCCAAGATGTTTATCAGCGACGAATGGATCACGCGCCATTCGGCCGGCGCGGTGGCGGGGATTAAGAGCCGAGCGGTTTAAAAAAGGTACCATTGATCGCATGAAGGGCGTTGTACTGGCGGGCGGCTCCGGAAGCCGTCTGTATCCGCTGACCAAGATCACCAATAAGCACCTGCTCCCGATCTACAACAAGCCCATGATCTATTACCCTATCCAGACGCTGGTGGACGCCGGAATTCGGGACATTCTGATCGTCACGGGCGGGCGCAACGCGGGCGATTTTCTGCGGCTGCTGGCCAACGGCAAGGAGTTCGGGCTGACGCACCTCGATTACACCTACCAGGAAGGCGAAGGGGGCATCGCGGAGGCGCTGCGGCTGGCGGAGCATTTCGCCGACGGCCGCAAGCTGTGCGTCATTTTGGGCGACAACATTATCGAGGGCAGCATTCGCGGGGCCGTGGAGGAATTTCAGCGGCAGGAGCGCGGCGCTCGCATTCTGCTGAAGGAAGTCGACGACGCCGAGCGCTTCGGTGTCGCCGAGATCCGGGAGAACCGCATTGCGGGCATCGAAGAAAAACCGAAGCGGCCCAAGTCGAACTTCGCCGTGACGGGCATCTATATGTACGACGATACCGTTTTCGAGAAGGTGCGGACGCTGGTGCCATCGAAGCGCGGCGAACTGGAAATTACGGACGTGAACAACGCCTATATCCGCGAAGGCACGATGACGTTTTCGTACCTGGAGGGCTGGTGGACGGACGCCGGCACCTTCGATTCGCTGCTGCGCGCCACCAATCTCGTTTCCGGCGCCGCGCGCTCGCGCGAAGCGGGGGCGGCTTTTGAAGCTGCCGCGGACCGGACCGTAAGGGCATGATGGCCGCGGCGATCGAAGAGCGCGTTGAGCTGTCGATGCCGTCGTGCCAAAAAGGCATCGGCTCAGTCATAATGACGCCCGGCTCCTCAGAGCTGATCGAAGGATTACGCATAGAGCCGTTTGCGTTATGGCCCGACGACCGCGGCTATTTCCTCGAGGTCTTACGCATGGGCCACGGCCCGGCGGGAGAGTTCCCGGCGGCCAGCACCCAGGTGTCGGCGGCGCTGAGCTATCCGGGAACGATCAAGGCCTTTCATGTGCATAAGCGGCAAAGCGATTATTGGGCTCCGGTGGCCGGGATGCTGCAAGTCGCGCTGGTGGACCTGAGGGCGGGATCGCGCACGCACGGGCGCCGCAACACGATGTATTTGGGGCACCTTCGTCCCTGGCAGCTTTTGATACCGCCTGGAGTAGCCCACGGCTATAAAGTGATCGGCGCCGAGCCGGCCGTGCTCGTCTATGTCACGAACCGGTTCTACGATCCGGAGGACGAAGGACGCATTCCCTACAACGACGCCGCTATAGCATACGATTGGGAGACGCAGCGCAAGTAGAGTATCCGGCCATGCGCGTAACAATTTCGCATAACAAAACCGAGCAGCAGGTCAAGGACGCCGTGGACCATTCCATGACGCAGTTGTTTAGCGGCTTCGGGAGTGGAATGCTGGAGTTGACCGATGTCCACCGGGAGTGGCACGGAAACACCATGTTGTTTTCGATGACGGCGAAGATGGGCTTCATCAAGACGCCCATCAAGGGCAGCGTCGATGTGCACGAAAAAGACGTCACCATCGATGTGGATCTGGGTCTTCTGGACAAGCTGATTCCACAGGAGACGGTGCGGGCGGGCATTGAGGGCCGCGTGCGGGGGCTGCTCACGTAAGAACGTCCCGGCCAAAGCGGGAAGAAACTTCCGTAACATGATTCTCGTACCTGCGTAAGTGATTGATTACGAGTAATGGTCCACAACTTGCATCTATCCCGACGGAAGAAGTGCGATTGAGGAGGACAGAAAAGATGGGCAATTTCCTACTTGGCTTTGGAATCGGAGTAACCGTCGGGGTGCTGTTCGCGCCGAAGCCGGGCTCCGAAACGCGGCAGCTTATCTCGGATAAGGCGAGCGAGGGAAGCGACTACTTGATGCAGCAGGGCCAGCAACTGAAAGATAGCGCGTCGGACCTTCTGGACCGCGGCCGTAACGTCGTGATGAACCAAAAGGACAAGATCTCCGATATGGCGAGCAATTTGACCGGCCAGGCCCAGCCAGGGCAGCAGCAAGGCTATCAACGGCAGTAACGATCAACCATAGACATTCGTTCAACAGGCGCCGCGGGCGAGGGTGAATCGCCGGGCGCCTTTTGTTTTGTTCCTGGCTCTTGAATCCTGTGCTAATCTACACCTTCCCGGACGAAGGAGCGGCATGGATCCGAAAGCGCTATTAGAGTTCGCCAAGCAGAAGGAAGCCCGGCAGTTCGATCTGCGTTTTACCGATCTGCCCGGGTTATCGCAGCACGTCTCTTATCCCATAAGCCAACTCGAAGAGGAATCCTTCGAAGAAGGATTCGGGATAGACGGTTCCAGCATCCGCGGCTGGGCGGCGATCAACGAGAGCGACATGCTGTTGATCCCGGACGCGGACACGGCCTTCATGGACCCCTTCGCGGAGACGCGCACCTTAGTGATGACATCGGATGTCATCGACCCGATTACGCGCCAGCATTACGAGCGCGACCCCCGCTGGATTGCAAAAAAGGCGGAGATGTATTTAAAGAACAGCGGTCTTGCCGATACCGCTTACTTTGGCGCGGAAGCCGAGTTCTTCATCTTCGATAACGTCCGCTTCGATCAAAACCAGCATTCCGGTTTCTATTTCATCGACGCCGAAGAGGGCCGCTGGAATTCCGGACGCGAGAAGGACAACCTGGGATACCGGCCGCGTTACAAAGAAGGCTATTTCCCGGTGCCCCCTACGGACCATTATCAGGACCTCCGTTCCGAGATGGTGCAAACGATGCTGGATTGCAATCTGGCCATCGAGTGCCACCATCATGAAGTGGCCACCGGCGGGCAGTGCGAAATCGACCAGCGCTTCGACACTCTGGTCAAGTCCGCCGATAATATGATGCTGTACAAATACATCATTCGCAACGTGGCATATCAGTATGGCAAGACCGTAACGTTCATGCCTAAGCCGCTCTATGGCGACAACGGCAGCGGGATGCACACGCACCAGAGCCTGTGGAAGGGGCGCGAACCGCTTTTCGCGGGCGACGAGTACGCCGGATTGAGCCAGATGGCGCTGTGGTACATCGGGGGATTGTTACGTCACGCCCGCGCTCTGTCTGCCATCATTGCGCCCACGACGAACAGCTACAAGCGCCTGGTGCCCGGTTACGAAGCCCCGGTCAATCTGGCTTACTCGCGCCGCAATCGCTCGGCGGCGGTGCGCATTCCGATGTACTCGGCGAGTCCGAAAACCAAGCGCGTCGAGTTTCGGCCGCCCGATCCTTCGGCGAATCCATACTTGGCGTTTGCCGCCATGATGATGGCGGGGCTCGATGGCGTACTGAACAAGTACGATGCGGGCGAGCCGCTCGATAAGGACATTTACGATCTTTCGCCGGAGGAGATGAAAAATGTTCCTTCCATGCCCGCTTCGCTTGAGGATGCGCTCGATTGCATGGAAGAAGACCACGCCTTTCTTCTGAAGGGCGACGTTTTCACAGAAGAGTTGCTCGAGACTTATATCAACTACAAGCGCAAGAGCGAGGCCGATGCCATTCGCCTGCGCCCGCACCCGTACGAGTTCGCGCTTTATTACGACATCTAAGCCCCCGTTTTTGCATACCAAGCGGCGTTCTTACCGGCACGAGCAGTACCGGAGATATCTCGCCGTAGGGTAACCTAGGTACAACGCGGTATGTAAATCTCCTCCTATATGCATGATAATAAAGTTACTTAGGTAAGATTCGCCGGAGCGGGCGCATAGAAAATGCTCAAATCGCGCGACACTTGGACGAGTCTTCAATCACTTAGCCTGCTGGCAAGCCAGTTGCTTCGCAGGAACTTCGAAGGAGAGGTCATGAAAACTTCTAGAGCACCGATGGTAGTTGCGGCCATCGCGACGATGTCCCTGGGAACGTGGGGATGCGCGACCAAGAAGCATGTACGCGAAGCCATCGCTCCCGTTCAGCAACAGGTAAATCAGACGCAGAAGGAAACCGCTGCCAACAAAACCGCAATCGGCGACCTCGACCGCCAAGTAGCCAGCGCGGATGAAAAGGCCCAGGATGCCGGACGCAAGGCGACGGAAGCCTCAAGCGCCGCCGCGCAGGCGAACAGCGCGGCTCAACAGGCCTCCAGCCGCGCCGATCAGGCCAACACGCTGGCTCAACAGGCCGTTACAAACGTCAACCAAGTCAGCCAGTCCCTGCAGAATCTCGACAATTATACGCTGGCCAATACTCTGCAGGTGTTCTTCCGGACGGGTCAGAGCACGCTGTCGCCGGAAGCAAAGGAACAGCTCGATCAGGCGGTGGGGAATGCAGGCGGAATGCACAACTACATCGTCGAGGTGGAAGGATTTACGGATCGGACCGGCGGCAAGGCATATAATCTTGAACTCGCGCGCCGCCGCGCCGATGCCGTGGTTCGCTACCTGACAGTCGACAAGAACATTCCCTTGCGCGACGTCCGCGAACTGGGCGTAGGCAGTGAATTTCCCAATGCCGACAATCGCACGCGCGAGGCCCGCAAGGAGAACCGCCGCGTAGACATTAAGATCTACGCTTTGAACCTCAACGGCGCTCCGGCCGGCGCGAATTCCATGAACACAACCACGCCGACGGACATGAATCAAACCACGCCGAGGGACATGAACCGAAGTTCCAACGGCGCCAGCGATCGCATGAACCGCACGACGCCGCAAGCGAACATGCCTCGCACCACCGGCAATCCGCAGAGTACTCCGCCGCAATTATAGAAATCGGCGGATATAGCGGTAACTCGAATCGAGCCGGGGGTCACCTCCGGCTCGATCCGTTTAACTCCGCCTATTGGCTCCGTTGATACCCTAAGAGCATGCCCTTCCCTTCGTTGTTGCGGGTTCGCCAGCACTTCCCCGATCGCAGCGTCAAAAATATCCGCGAGGAGATCCAGCGAGAGCTCTCCGCCGCCGCTTTTGCCTCGCGT
Source organism: Bryobacterales bacterium (assembly GCA_963795935.1). Lineage (GTDB taxonomy): Bacteria > Acidobacteriota > Terriglobia > Bryobacterales > Bryobacteraceae > JAICMB01. The sequence continues at coordinate 1,118,904 of CAWCJO010000004.1, forward strand.
ATGACGCCCGGGGCCCGCGTCGCCATTGGCGTGGGTAGCCGTGGGATCGCGAACATCGCGACCATTGTTCGCAGCGTCGTCGAATACTGGAAAGCGGCGGGTTGCCGCCCCTTTATTTTCCCCGCTATGGGAAGCCACGGGGCCGCTACGGCGGAGGGTCAGGCGGATGTGCTCGCCCATTACGGCATCCATGAAGCAACGATGGGATGTCCGGTGGTCAGTTCTCTCGAGGTCGTATCGCTGGGCAAAACTCCCGACGGCATCGAGGCCTTCATGGACGGCAACGCTTACGAAAGCGATGGCGTCATGCTGGTCGGCCGCATCAAATGGCACACCGATTTCGCGGGCAAGATAGAGAGCGGCCTGTTCAAAATGATGGCCATCGGACTGGGCAAATTCGCAGGGGCGCAACGCTATCACACCTACGCCTACAAGCTGGGTCTGGAGCACGTCATCCGCAGCATCGGCCGTCAGGTGTTGAGATCCGGGAAAATTCTCGGCGGCCTCGCCATTCTCGAAGACGCTAACCACAATACGGCGCAGTTGACCGCCGTTCCGGTGGACGCGATGGAGAGCAAAGAAGAGGACCTGCTCGCCCTCGCCAAGAGTTGGATGGGCAAGATCCCGGTTCCGCGGCTCGATGTTCTGATTCTCGATGAAATCGGGAAGAATATCAGCGGCGCCGGCATGGACACCAAGGTCGTCAACCGCGGCGTTAATGGCGAAACGAATCTGTGGCCCGGCGCTCCCCGCATCGAGCGCATTTACATTCGGGGCTTAAGCGAGAATTCCTACGGTAACGGCGTCGGCTTGGGCATGGCGGACGTGGTGAACGAGCGTCTGCTCGCGAGGATCGATTGGCATCCCACGCGCATCAATTCGCTCACGGCATCCACGCCCGCGGCGATTCGGACACCCGTTCATTACCCCAGCGACCGCGAGTGCCTGGAACGCATCTCGACCACGGTCGGCAAAACGGATCTTTCGGAAGTGACGTACGGCTGGATTCGAAACTCGCTGGAGTTGAACGAGCTGAAGCTGAGTGAAAACCTGCGGGAGGAAATCGAGAAGGATCCGGCGCTGGAAATATTAGGCCCGCCGGAGCCGATGGATTTCGATGAGCAGGGAAATCTTGCGGCTACGGTCTTGGAAGAACAAGTGGTAGGAACTGCTCGATGATGCCTTCGCCGGCGGACGCGCGCGGCCCGGAGGTTACCGGTTGCGCCTTGCGTCCGCCGGCAAAGGGTTAGCTGCCCTGGTTGGCGGCGGCCGACAAGGTGCTCGAGACCTTGCTGAAAATGGTGCTGATGCTCCCGGCGACGGTCGGCATGATAGCGCCGGCGGCGACGGCTACGAAGCCAGCCATTAAAGCGTACTCAATGAGATCCTGGCCGCGTGTGTCGTTCCAGATTCTCAGTTTCAAAAGCAGATTATTGATCCGTGTCATTCGCTCTCCTCTTCCCTGCGACGGATTTAACGTTTCCGTTGCTGTATCGAAGTTATCATCGGTCCACGATTTGTGAAATCAGAATAAGTCCCTAATCACTATCTGAAAACGTCTAAGCTTACTGTTTTAAATGAGACGTTTTGGTACATCGCCCACTCAGGGTAATGGAACCGTTGGGCGATGCGGTCAAGCGACACGGGGCCGCTCCGGACGCAAGTGCTTGAATTTGGCGGTCAGTTCAAACCACGACTCGACGGAATGAACGGTTTCACCGCGCTGTTCGATGCGCTGCGCGCGAATGTGGCCCATATCGGCGGCCATGCGCAGGTAGTCCACCTTCTCGGGGTCGATGCCCATAATACGGCAGCAGGTCGCGTCCACGGCGACGAAATCGTGCCCCATAACCAGTACTCCGGCGAACTTTGGGCTACCCTGAATCGGGCCGTTGCCCTCCATGCCCACGATTCCGTCCACTATCGCGAACTTTTTCCGGAAAACGCGCTGCAACGCGACAATCGACCGGGGAATTCCCAGATAGTGCAATTTGTTTTTGGGCCAGCCGTAAAGCGATCCCGGCGTCAGGCCGAAGAAATTTTTCATGGCCAGAGTCGCTCCCGCCCAATGATGCGTCTTCATTTTGGGCAGCGAAATGATGATGTCGGCGCCTAACGCCGTATTGGGGAAATAAAATGTCTCTTCGCCCGCGAAGTTGGCCACCGGACTCACATCGTCGCGATTCAGGTCCTTAAAGATGCGCTCGAAGCCGGGCGCGGAATGAAAATATCCGGCTTCCTCCGCCATGCCGAGAGTATCCCGCCGGTGGCCCGGCCCTTCGCCGATCAGAACTTCGGCCGCGCCCAGGATTTTCATGGCTTCATAGGCCGCCGCGATCACGCGCGGGTCGGTATTAATAGCGGTCGCGGCGTTGAATTCCACGAGATTGGGCTTTAGGAGCACCCGCTTACCGGCCACGTCCAGACCGCAGGCCCGCGCCCCTTCGAGCATCGGTCTGACCAGGTCAAACGAGTACGAAGCTGCGCGCAGCACCGCGACCGCGGAGTTGCCGGCCGGTCCAACGGGAAGCGGTGGTCCCTTGGAGAGCTTGGTCGCGATGCTAGCCCGAAGCAGTCCCGACTGCCGCAAGACCGACAAAGCCGCGCCGGTTCATGTCGCCTCGTCAGTCCGCAGCAAACGATGATTTCCATCCGGATGGGCCAACGCCTCCAGCGCCGCCAGCATGACGTCCTCCTCGGCCGGCGGAAAGTCCTCCGGCGCCTGCAGCGTGTCGTCCCAAGTCCGTAGTACGATCGTCAACCAAGCCTTGGCGAGCGGCGATTTCGTCGTGTTCCAAAAGGATCGCGATAAGGCGACGGCCGAACGCGCTTCAGTCCGCCCTTGCAATCCCAGCAGCGCCAGCGCGGTGGATTCGGGATAAGAAGGCGCGTCCACTTCCACAGAGCGCGGAGCGCCATGGTTCCAACCTCCATCGAAACAACGCCGCGACAGAATCATTTTCTCCCCCTCGCCGATGCGCAAAGCAATGCGGCCATCGTTCACCCGCCGGCGGGCGTTCTTGATGGCGACCAAGGTGTGGGCCGTGGGCTCGATCCAGGAAGAATTGCCGCGTCGCCAGGGCCAGCCGGAGTGAGTGGTTTCAAAGTCCGCCCGGCCCAGCCCGAATGCCCCTAGGATGCGAGGAATCGCGCTGGTCTCCTCGCCTTTCGTCCGCAGCAAATAATCGAGACCGCGCGTCAACGCCGGACCCTCTTCCCCCTGCAGCAGGCATAGCGTAACCCCCAGCGCCGACACCCACGTCGCATCCTGGACCTGCGCTCCGGCGCGCCAGCTCCCGTCGGGCAATCGCCAGGTCGCAACCAGCGTCCAGGCTCGCCGTGTTGCCTCGGGCGCTGCGCCGTGCAAAGCGAGCACCGCATAGGCTGTCGGCTCCAGCCACGACGATTTGCCGGGAAAATATCCCCAGCCGCCGTCAATGTTCTGCGTTCTGATGAGAAACTCGCGCCGCGCATCCAGATAGAATCCGGCCATACCTGCATATCGGCGAAATGCGTTCAAACATTTACGGGTGGTCCGGTTCAAGCGAGTTACAGTAAGGTCTGCCATGCCGAAAGCGAATAATTACGGCTTGATCCTGGCCGGCGGCCGCGGCACCCGCTTCTGGCCGCGCAGCCGCCGCGCCCAGGCAAAACAGGTCCTGCGCTTCGTAGGCGAGCGCTCCCTCATTCAGGCCACCGTCGATCGCCTCGCTCCCGTTCTACCGCCCGAGCGCATCTGGGTTCTCACCAACACGCACCTCGAAGACGAAATCCGCCGCCAGTTGCCCGAAGTTCCCTCCCGCCAAATCCTGGCCGAACCGGCGCAGCGCAACACCGCGCCCGCGATCGGCTTGATGGCCCACATCCTGCACTCCCTCGATCCCGAATCCGTCATGGGCGTCTTCCCCGCCGACCACATTATCGGCAAGCCGGCCCGTTATCTGCGATTCGTGCGCCCGGCATTTAAGGCCGCCGCGCAGGGGAAAATAGCGGTGCTGGGAATTCAGCCCCGCTGGCCCGAAACCGGCTACGGCTACATCGAATTTCCAAATGGCGTTGGAGGAGGCGCCCTCGACCTTCAACCCGTTCGCCGCTTTCGCGAAAAACCCGACCTTGCCACGGCAAAGAAGTTCGTAAAAGGCGGACGGTTCTACTGGAATGCGGGCATGTTTTTCTGGAAAACAGCGGTGCTGCTCGACGCTCTGCGCCAGTTTCTTCCCAAGACGGCGTCGCTTCTTGCCGCGCTTCCGCCGTTTGCCGACGAACGATTCTCCTCCGCTCTCAACGAAAGCTTTCCCCGGTGCGAGAACATCTCCATCGATTACGCCGTTCTCGAAAAGGCCCGCAACGTCGTCGGATCTGGCCGCGGACGATATCGGCTGGAACGATGTCGGAAGCTGGAACGCCGTTTATGAGCTGCTGGCTCGCGACGGCAACCGCAACGTGACTCGCTCGGAAACTCTCATTCATTCGAGCGCGGGCAATTACGTCGACGCCCCGCAGAAACTCGTCGCTCTGCTGGGCGTGAACGATCTCGTGGTCGTCGATACTCCGCAAGCGCTGCTCATCGCCGACCGTTCGCGCGCCCAAGAGGTCGGCGAGCTTGTCAAAATGCTCGAAAATCAAAAGAGGGACGATTTGTTGTGAAGTGGTTCTGTTTTCTTCCGTTGTTTGGAGCCGCGCTATTTTCGCAACCGCTGCCCCCTCCAGTTGACCGCGCCACGGAATTCGTCGCGCTCGTCGCCAAGGGCGATTTCGAAAGCGCCACCTCGTATTTCGATCCCACGATGCACTCCGTGGTTCCGCCGGATAAGCTCGCAAGTCTGTGGCAAGATCTTCAAGGGCAGGAAGGGGCCTTCCAGTCCCAGAGCGGTACTCGGATGGAGGAGCAGCAAGGTTATCGCATCGTCTATGTCACGTGCCAGTTTGCGAACGGCAAGCTTGACGTGAAACTCGTCTTCGACAAAGACGGCCGCATCGCCGGTCTCTTCACCACGCCCACGCCTTCTGAGACGCAAGCGCCCGCCGCGCCGCCCGCTACGGTCGTCGAATCGGAGATTACCGTCAATGGACTCCCCGGCACTCTCACGCTTCCCGCATCCGGGCGCGCTCCTTTCCCCGCGGTGGTGCTGGTGCATGGTTCCGGACCCGAGGATCGGGACGAGACCGTCGGCGCGAATAAACCGTTTCGCGACCTCGCCTGGGAACTCGCGCCGCGCGGCATCGCGGTCTTGCGCTATGACAAACGCCGGCAGTTCCCGAAAGAGTTCACGGTCAAGGAAGAAGAGATCGACGACGCCGTGGCGGCCGTTGCCCTGTTGCGCAAGACCCCGAAGATCGACCCCGCGAATGTCTTCATTCTCGGCCACAGCCTCGGCGGCACGCTGATGCCGCGCATCGCCCAAGCGGCCCCGGACGCGCGCGGCTTCATCATTATGGCCGGAGCCACGCTGCCGCTCGAGCAGACCATCGTCGACCAGATGCAATATCTCGGAGAAACGGACCCCGCCAAAGCCAAAGCCACCGCCGCCCAGATCATGAAGGGGGCGCCGCCCAGCTATTGGCAGGATCTGCGCGGTTATTCTCCCGCGGTCGCGGCCAAGCAAGTCACGCGGCCGTTGCTGATCCTGCAAGGCGAGCGCGATTATCAGGTCCCCATGAAGCAATTCGAAATCTGGAAGCGCGAGCTCGCCGGAAAGAAGAACGTGACGTTTCACTCTTACCCGAATTTGAATCACCTCTTTCTGCCCGGCGAAGGCAAATCCATGCCCCAGGAATATGACACGCCCGGCCACATCCCCGAGCAGGTCATCGCCGACATCGCCGCCTGGATTAAAGCGAACTTGGCGTAGCTGTCTTGCTAGAATAAAATCCGATTCGGATGGAACGAGCCGGCCGATCTTTCGCGAAACTCAGACTTTCCGGTAAGATCGACACCGATGAGCTCGCCTGCGCCGCTTGGCCGGCCGCCGTCGGCAAACGGCTCGCATCTCATGCCCGCGCCGTGAAGTTGGTTCGCGGCAAACTCGTGGTCGAGGTGGAAGACGCCATCTGGCAGCAGCAGCTATTCTTTCTGCGCGCCCAGATTTTGAGCCGCATTCATCAGGTGCTTGGCGATAGCGGCGTGAACGAAATCGAGTTCCGCATTGCCGTGCCGCGCCGGCCGCCGCGCGTGGAGACCAGCTTCGCCGGCCAAAGCGCGGCCGCTCTGGCCACACCCAAGCGACGACGACGCCGACAGCATCGCCGATCCCGCGCTGCGCGTGATCTATAAACAGGCGAGGAAAAAGGCAGCGGGGTGAAGATAAGCGAGCAGGAGGTTCGCACCGTCGCGGCGCTTGCGAATCTCGAATTGACGGATGACGAGGTACACAAGCTGCGGCGCGATCTCGACGAGGTTTTGACTCATGTCGATTCCCTCAACGAGGTCGACACGAGCGGCGTCGAGCCCATGGCGCAGGTTTTACATGACGCCGGCGAGACCTCTCCCTGGCGCGACGATCGCGAACGGCCCGGCCTCGGCACTGCCATTGCTGTCGCAAACGCGCCAGTCGCCGGATCGGGATATTTCAAGGTTCCCAAGGTGATCGAGCGATGACGGGATCGGGTCTCGAACTTGCCTCGCTGAGCGTCGCACAGATCCAGGGCGGCCTGCGCAAAAAACAGTTCAGCGCGCGCGAAATCGCCGAGGCGAGTCTCCATTTCGCGGCATCGGAAAACAGCAAGACCAACGCCTTTCTCACGTTCTGTCCGGAACGCGCTCTCGCCGCCGCCGCGCGCGCCGATGCAGCGTTGGCGAAGGGCGAAGATCCCGGCCGCTGGCCGGCATTCCCGTGGCCGTAAAAGACGTCATCGTCACCAAAGGCGTGCGCACCACCTGCGGCTCGCGCCTGCTTGCCAATTACGAGCCGCCCTACGACGCCACGGCCGTCACGCGCCTCGAACGCGCCGGCGGAATGATTATCGGCAAGACCAACTGCGACGAGTTCGCGATGGGATCGTCGAACGAAAACTCCGCATTTGGTCCCGTGAAGAACCCGCTTGCGCCGGACCGCGTCGCCGGCGGATCGAGCGGCGGATCGGCCGCGGCGGTGGGGCAGGGAACGGCCCCGCTCGCGCTCGGCTCCGATACCGGCGGCTCCGTCCGTCAGCCGGCCTCGTTTTGCGGCGTCGCCGGCGTCACGCCAACCTACGGGCGAGTATCGCGATACGGGCTGGTCGCGTTCGCCAGTTCGCTCGACCATGTCGGTCAGTTCGGCCGTACCGTGCGCGATGCCGCGCTTCTTCTCGGCGCTATCGCCGGCCACGACGAGCTCGACGCGACTTCCGCCGCGCGCGCCCGTCCCCGATTATCTCGCCGCGCTCGACGGCAAGGTCAAGGGCATGAAGCTAGGCTTGCCGCGCGAATATTTCGAAAACCTGTCGAGCGAATCGGGCGACCTGATCCACAAAGGCATCGGCGCGCTGAAGCAACTCGGGTGCGAGGTTCGCGAAATCAGTCTGCCGCACACGAGATACGCCGTCGCGTGCTATTACATCATCTGCACCGCCGAGGCCAGCTCCAACCTGGCGCGTTATGACGGCGTTCGCTACACCACTCGCGCCGCCGCCGATACGCTCTGCGGGATGTACCGCCGCACGCGCGGCGAAGGCTTCGGCGCCGAGTGCAAGCGCCGCATCATGCTGGGCACGTACGTCCTCAGCGCCGGCTATTACGACGCCTATTATTTGAAGGCCCAAAAAGTACGCACCCTCATCGCGCGAGGATTTCAAGAACGCCTTTTCCGAAGTCGACGCCATCGTCGCGCCGGTGACGCCTTCGCCCGCCTTCAAGATCGGCGAGAAGATCGACGATCCCATGGAGATGTATTTGTCCGATATTTATACGATCACGGGCGACCTCGCGGGCATCCCATGTATGAGCGTGCCGTGCGGAAAAACCGCCGCCGGTCTTCCGGTCGGCATGCAAATTCTGACCCGGCATTTCGACGAGGCCGCAATGTTCCGCCTCGCCGATGCATTTGAAAAAGTGAGAGGAGAATAAAAATGGCTTTTACCTTACCTGACCTGCCGTATCCCGCCGATGCGCTGGAGCCGCACATCGACAAGACCACGATGGAGATTCATCGCACCAAGCACCATCAGGCGTACGTGAACAATCTGAACAAAGCGCTGGAGTCCGCGCCCAACCTTCAGAACAAGAGCCTCGAAGAATTGCTGGCGAACAACTGCGCCATCGTCCCGGAAAATATCCGCACGGCGGTTCGCAACAATGCCGGCGGCCACGCCAACCATTCCATGTTCTGGGTCATCATGGGGCCTCATGCGGGCGGAAAACCGTCGGGCAATCTGGCGCAAGCGATCGACAGCGCTTTCGGTGGCTTCGACCAATTCAAAGAGAAATTCGCGGCGGCCGCCGCGGGCCGTTTCGGCTCCGGCTGGGCCTGGCTGATCAAGAACGGCAACAGCGTCGAAATTACGTCGACCGCCAACCAGGACAGCACGCTGATGGAAGGCAAATACCCGGTCATCGGCCTGGACGTCTGGGAGCACGCCTATTATCTGAAATATCAGAATCGCCGCCCCGACTACATTACGGCGTGGTGGAACGTGGTGAACTGGCAGGAAGCCGAAAAGCGCTTCAGCTCCTCGCAGTCTGGCACCGGGCAGTTTGGTTCCGGGCAGTTTGGACAAGCGCAAGTCTGACGCTGGACATAAATTCGCGCGAGGAACTCACTCGTGCCGCAGCGATACGAGCGGGTCCGCGCGCGCGGCCCGCATCGCTGGAATGCAACAAGCCAGCAGGGCGATGCCGCTGAGCCCCGCCGCCACAATTGCAAACGTCAGAGGGTCATTCGCGGGGACATCGTACAGCATGCTGGCAAGCAGCCGGCTGAGCATGATCGATCCCAGCAGCCCGCAGCACAATCCCGGCACGACGATGAAGAATGCTTGGCGAAGCACGTGCCAAACGATGTCCGTGCGCCGCGCTCCCAAAGCCTGCCGTACCGCCAACTCGCGCAATTGCCAGCGCACGCGGCAACCCATGACGCCATAAACGCCGATCAACCCCAGCACGATTGCAAGCGCGGCAAAAGCAAACAACAGAGCGGTGGTGAAGCGCGGCTTCGATACCGATTCGCCGAGCCGTTCATCCATGGCCTGGATGCCGGTTACCGGCTGATTTGGATCGAGGCTCGCGACCGTCTTGCGCAGCTCGTTCGCAATAATCCCGGGATCGAGCGGCGAGCGCATCACCAACGCGGCCTCCGCCAGACCGTCCGACTGGCGATAAGGAAAATAAATTGTTGGTTCGGCCGCGGCGGCAAGCCCTGAGGTCTTCACATCTCCCACCACGCCCACAATCGCGTGCCACGGCGCGTTCGCTCCATAGCGGATGCGCTTCCCGATGGGATTCTCGCCGCCGAAATAGCGCTGCGCGAGGGCGCGATTCACCACTACAACAAGCGGCCGCGCGTTTTCAGTATCGGAATCCGCGAGCAGCCGGCCTTTTAACAGCGGAACGGCCATAATGTGGAAGTAATTGGGACTGACGGCCGGATATCGAGCAATCGGTCTGACTCCGCCCAGGGGCGCGTAGCGCCCTTCGATCGCAAACGTGTTGGTGGCGTGCCAGTCTCCCGGCGGGAGTTCGGAGGCCGAAATGATAGCGGCGAACTGGACGCCGGGTAGACCTTGCGCGCGCTCCAGAAGCTCCTCGATGAACGCGAATTGCTGCGTCTTTACGCTATATCTCGGGCCGGCGAGTTTCAGAGTCGCGACCACCAAACGATCCGGCTGGAAACCGAGATTACCGTAGCGCATTTTCCAAAAGCTCTGCAGCATCAAACCGGCGCCGGTCGAGAGGATCAGAATCGTGGCGATCTCGGCCGCCGCAACCATTGAGAGAATGCGCAGCGAGCCTCGTCCGCCCACCACCGCCGTCTCGCCCGTTTTGACAGCTTCGGCCAACCGCACCCCGGTTGCGCGAAACGCCGGCAGCAACCCGAAGAGCAATGTCGTCAACATGCCCAGAGCAATCGCAAAACCAAGCACGCGGCCATCGAAGGGCAAACTCTGCAAACCGGGCAAATTGTAGGGACTCAGCGCATAAAGCGGGCGGCGCATCCAGAACGCCAATAGAATTCCGGCGGCGCACGCCAGCAATCCGAGCAGCGCGCTCTCGGCCAGCAATTGAGAAATCAGCCGCGCCCGCGACCCGCCCAGTACCGTGCGGATGGCCAGTTCCTTATCGCGCTGCATTAAGCGCGCGAGCAGCAAGTTGGCGACATTGGCGCACGCGATCAGCAGCAGAAAGCCCGCGGCGGCAATCAGGACAAAGCCCGCGGATTTTGCATTCCCGAATAGATACGCGCGCAGGGGCATCATTTTGATCGTGATCGTGGGACGATACGGAGGAACCGGCAAGTGCGATTGGATCGCCGTCAGCTCCGCCTTGGCCCGCTGCGGCGTTACGCCCGGCCTTAACCGGCCAATCACATTGAAGATGATGGATCCGACGCGGTGTTCCAGTTCCGCGGCCTCATCTTTTCCTAGCGGCGTCAGGAGGTCGACGGGGTGCGGCCCCGGGAAGACAAAGTCACACGGAAGCACTCCGACTACAGTGAATTGCGCGCCGTCGAGCGTAATTGCCCGCCCCAGAATTTTCGGGTCTGAGCTGAACTGCCGCCGCCACAAATCGTTCCCGAGCAGGGCCACCTGATCGCGCCCCTTATAATCTTCTTCCTTCAGGAAATTGCGGCCGAGCGCCGGTTGCACCCCCAGCAACGGCAGCAGAGAGGCCGATGCCTTGGCCGTGTGTATCTCAAGTGGCTCTTCAAGACCAGTCAGGTTGCGGGTCTGGTAGTTGTAGCCGGCCAAGCCGGTAAACGAGTGGTTCAATCGCCTCCACTCCAGGAAATGGCCGGTAAGGGTAACCTCGTCGGTGCTGTTCTTTTTCAGGATCTGCGTCATCCAGTAGAGCCTCGCGGCATCCCTATAGGGAAGCGGTCGCAAAGCCACTGCGTTCAGCACCGTAAAGATCGCCGTGGTCGCGCCTATACCCAAGGCGAGCGAAAGCGCGGCGGCAATCGTGAATCCGGCCCCTCGGCGCAGCGTCCGCACGCCATACGACAAGTCCTGGAGCAAAGCGCTCAGACGCAGCGCCACTCCGGATGTAAACGAATTTCGCAAACTACCGCTTTAGAATCCGTCGGTCGGAATTTGGTTCCCAAGCAAGCGTATAGCCGCGAAGGACCTTGCGGAGAAACAGGATGAAGGCGTGCGATCAAACTGGGTCCTTGCTGCCGCCTCCCCGGAGTTCAACGGAGTGCACCAGCGCTTTCGCGATCCGAGGTTTTCGCGCGTTGGAATGGGGTTTGAGGTTCATGCGGGAACGCAAGAAGCTATCGAGGACGATCGGAGCGGCCAATTACGCTTACCTGCGCAACATGGTAAAAGCGGGCAGGCCCGAGGGCGTCGCAGCGGCCGTCGCTCGGGCAGCAGAAATGATCCGTAGAGTGGAAAACCGTATCACTTTGGAACGTCAGACTGCCGCTAATTTCAAAGGCCTGACCTCCAGGAGGCGGCGCAAGGCGCCGACCCCGAAGACGCCTTGCGCGCCGCCTCTCAAGAGATGTACTTTGACCAGCCATAAAGCGCTTCCCCGGCGCGGCGAGATCTGGACCGCGATCCTCGGAAATCCGCCCCTGCGCCATTCGGTTCTGGTAGTCTCGCTCGACTCCCGTAACACAAGCGAACGAGTCGATTCCGTTCTGATTATTCCGTTCGGCAGCCAAGGCGCCGATGGTCCAACCACCTTGCGGTTGGATCCGGCGAAACGGGGTTGCCAGGGCAATCGTGGCTGAAGGGCCATTTCATAACCACGCTGAAGAAGTCCCTTTTTTGGAGAGCGCTTGTCGCGGCCGCTCTCAGCAGTACGCATGCAGGTGAGTCTGGCCATTCAGCGCGCGTTTGACCCGGACGCGCCGCCTCGTAAACCGTAGCGATTATCTCCCCCGGTTGACATCTCACCCGTGGCTATTTTTGCCTAGGTATCGAGGAGCAAGGCATAGGATAAATTCATGAGACCCATGAACGCCGCGATCTTTTCCCCGGAGCCCTGGAGATGATGATCCTGCAGACCCTCCGCCGCGGACCGCTCCACGGCTACGCCATCGCCTACCATATCCGGCAAACGTCCGAGGATCTGCTGCAAGCGGAAGAGGGGTCGCTGTATCCGGCGCTGCAGCGGCTGCTGCGCGAAAAAATGGTGCGGGCGGAGTGGGGCATTTCGGCGCGCAACCGGAGCGTGCGCGTCTATCGCATCACTCCGGCGGGCCGCAAACAGCTCGAGCGGAGCGTCTCGAGCTTCGAACGGATGCTCGACGGCATTGCGCGCGTCATGAGGCCCGCGGAATCGTGAAGTCGACGAATCATGAGCTTCCTGACGCGGCTTTTCCGCCCGCCCCAGCGGAGGCGACCTCGCCGCCGAGTTCGACGAGCACCTGCTCGAGCGCACCGAAGAGCTGGTCGATTCCGGCATGAGCCGCCGCGACGCCGAAGCGCTGGCGCGACGCGAATTCGGCAACCTGACCGCCACTCTAGAACGAAGCCGCGATGCCTGGACCGTCCCGTCGCTTGAATCTCTGCTAAAGGACCTCCGCTATGCCGCCCGCAACTCTTCGCAAGCGGCCGTTATTCATCGCCTCGGTGGCGTTGACGCTGGCGCTCGGCATTGGAGCCAACGCCGCCATCTTCGGTCTCATCGACGGCCTCTGGTTCCACCCTCTGGGCGTTCCGCGCCCCGGCGAAATCGCGCGCGTCTTCGCGGTGACCTCGCGGGACCGCGAAGGCCTGTTCTCCTATCCCGAATACCGCGACTTGGCCGCTGGGGCGACCCCGTTTCAAAGCCTGGCCGCGTGCGGCGGCCAAGGCGTACGCATCAAACATCGGGACGGGACGCACGAGCTTCTGCTCGTCAATGTAGTCTCGAGCAACTTCTTCGACGCGCCGGACTTGGCTTGGCCTCGCCTTGGGCGGCGCGCTCATTCAACTGCTTCCCGCCTTGTTCGTACCCGCCCCGGTTTCACGTTCTCGGTCCGAAATCGTGCCACTCCGCCTGCTGCAGGATCCCCACCGCCTTCCGCTGCGGCGCTCCCTCGATCTGCCGGTTCGATGGCCGCCCTCGCAACTTATGCACCGCTACGGCGTCGCCCTCCTGCTCCATCCTCTTCAGCAGCCGGCGCACCCAACGATCCGTTACCCCCATCCGCTCGGCGGCCCAGCGCTGTGTCACCGCACCGTCCCGCGCCCGTTTCAACCACTCCAGCCAGTCCCGTTCCTCTTGGCTCATCGCCATTCGTTCCATCCCCCAGCTTTGCCGCTGTCAAGAGGAACTTTCTACTTTGCCCAATTAGGAACTTCTCATTTTGCCGCGACACGCCGTAGGCCTTGCCCTGCTCCGTTCGCGTGTAGTAATAAAATTCGTCTTTGCGGACGGGAACCGAGAGATCGGTTTCTTTGATGCGGCCGAGAATCTCCGCGTAGAGTTTTTCACGCAGCGCCGCCGTGGGAGACATGACCGCTTCGGCGTAACGGTTCTCGGCTTCTAAATACGCGACTACGTCCGCGTCGGAGCGATCGCGCAGCCAGAAATACTCGTCGATGCGCGTGTCGCCATGAACCGTGATTTCCCGCGGCGCGCGCTTGGCGGCCGGCGGAATCACCGGCTCTCTTCTTTACCCATGTACAGCTCGCGAACGGTTTCGCGGTGATTCTCCAAGACGCGATTGCGCCGCACCTTCATGGTCGGGGTCAGCTCGCCATGCTCGATCGTGAAATCGCGCTCCAAAACACGAAATTTGCGAATTTGCTCGAACGGCGCCAATTGCTTGTTGACCTTCGCGACCGTCTTCTGAACTTCGGCGACGACCGGCGGCGCGACGGCGATCTCGGTGTGCGGCCGCTCCTTGAACTCCTCCATGCCCTTCAGCGTTTCGGCGTTCATGACGTTCACCGTGAACAGCGCCGTGATGTAAGGGAGGCGATCGCCGATCAGCAGGACCTGGTTAATGAGCGGCTCGGTTTTGAAAAGACCCTCGATGCGCGCGGGGTAAATCTTTTTGCCGTTGGAGGAGACGATCAACTCTTTCTTGCGGCCCGTGATGTAGATGTAGCCGTCCTCGTCGAACTCCGCGATGTCGCCCGTGGCGAGCCATCCATCGCGCAGCACGAGAGCGGTCGAGTCCGGGTCGTTGTGATAGCCGGAAAACAAGGAGGGGCTTTTCGCCAGCAGCTCGCCATCGTCGGCGAGCCGCAGCTCGACGCCTCCGAGGGGCTTGCCGATGCTGCCGGGCTTGGGGCGGTCGAGCGGATTCAAGGCCAGCACGCCGCCTTCGGTCAACCCGTAGCCTTCGATCAGCGGCATTCCGATGGCCGCGTAGAATTCAGCGAGATCCTTGCCGAGCGGCGCCGCGCCCGATGCCGCGATGCGCAGGCGTCCTCCCAGCCGCTCGCGTATTTTCGAGAAGACCAGGCGATCGGCGATCTTCAGCGCGCGCCGCATCCAGATGGGAACGGGCTTGCCGGCCTGCTTGCGTCGGCTCGCTTCCGAACCCAGGCCGACGGCGCCGTAGAACATCCTGCGGCTGACCGCGCCGCGCTTCTTGATTTCCGTCGAGATGCTGGCGTAAATGCGCTCCCAAACGCGCGGCGGCGCAAGCAGGAAAGTGGGCCGGATGCTCTTGATCTCGTGCGGCAGGCGCGCCAGGCTTTCGGAAAACCAGACCTCCACGCCGAGCCGAATCGGGATCAGCTCGATGACGACGCGCTGCGCGATGTGCGCGGAAGGCAGAAACGCGATGGTCGAATCGCCGGGGTGCAGTTGCAGCGCCGCGGGCCCCATGTCGAGGTTCGCGACCACGGCGGCATGCGAGGCCAGCCCCATTTTCGGCTCGCCCGTGGCGCCGGAGGTCATGTATAGAATGGCGGAATCGAGCGGCGTGAACTCGGACTGAATACGATCGAAGAGGCCCGCATCTTCGGCCAGCGCCTGGCGGCCCGATTCCCGCAGCGTTTCGAGAGTGGGGATACCTTCGCGTTCGCCGGTCAGCAAGATCCAGCGCAGGTCGAGCGCTTCGGTCGCGGCCGCGGCAAGCAACGCGTCCATCGATTTGGGATTTTCGGCGAACGCCACGCGGGCGTCGCCGGCGCGCAGATTCTTAATCAGATCCGCCGCGGGATAGGTGGTGTAGAGGGCGGCCGCAACCGCGCCGGCGGCCATGATTCCGAGGTCGGCCAAATAAAACTCGGCCCGCGTTTCGGAGTGCAGAGCGATGGTGTCGCCCTTTTGGACGCCCAGACGGCGCAACCCGCAGGCGATTTCGCGCGCCGCATCGCGGTACTCGGGCCAGGTCCAGGTTCGATACTGTCCCTTTCCGAGGGGCTGCCGCAGCGCGGGCGCGTCGCCATAAGCGCCGGCGGCTTCGTCCAGGACCGCATACACCGTTCGGGGTTTCATGGATAAATTTTAGGATCGCATGGGCGCGGGCGCAATGTTTTCTGGCGGGAAGACGGCCGCGGAGGCCGCCAAAGGCAGGGCTTGCGGGCGATGACTTGGCCGGGCTTAATCCGCCGCTGTGCCAAGCGGACCGGGAAGGCGAGGTCCATGGTCGCGATCGGCGGAAGAGGAAGGCCGGCGTAAAAGCACAGCCATGCTCAGCCGCTCAGCGTCGATTCCCAATCGCCCCACGGGCTCTTCGTGTGCCCAACGGCAACGTTGACTTCGCGATAGTGGCCCACGCCTGCCCTTTCCACGTATTCCTTCGCGGGAAGGAACTCATCGTTCAGCGCCCGCAAGCGCGCCTCGAGATCCCGCTCCATTGCGGCCTGGAGCGCCGCGGCTGCGGTCTTATTGCACAGGTTGTGCATCTGGTACGGATCTTCCCGGTTGTCATAAAGCAGCCAGGGACCGTGGATCGAGCGGACGTAGGTGTAACGCGCGGTTCGCAGGCCGCGGTACTCGGCAAAGCCATAGCGGCGCGCCTCCGTGATCGGCACGGGCAGGCAGAGGAACGCGGCCGCATCCGGCGGGTCGGCTTCGCGGCCCTCCGCAACTCGCGATAAGTCGCGGCCCTGGACGCCACCGGGTACGCCTATGCCCGCGAGCGACAAGCAGAGTCGGCATGATATCGGGCATGTTCAGCGGCGCGCGGATGCGCCGCCCCTTGCGTCCGAGTTTTCGAGGATAGCGCACAAGGAACGGAATGCGAACCGATTCATCCCAGGGATACAGCTTGGTCGTGAGACCTTGGGAAAGCATCATATCGCCATGATCGGAGGTGAAGACCACGATGGTGTCCTCGGCGATGCCGCGCCGGTCGAGCGTGGCGAGGAGGCGCGCGAGACAATCGTCCAGCGCGGCCATGTGCGCATAATATCCGCGCAGAATCTTATCCGCTTCCGGGCGCTTGTCGGGCGGCACGTTGGGACGGAACTCGATCGGGCGCTTCTCGAACATGGCGCGATATTTCGCCGGCGCGGTTTCGTATGGAAAATGCGGCGGGCCGAACGAGAGAAACAGAAAGAATGGATCGCGGCCTGCCTCATGCGATGCGATGAAGCCGCAGGCATCGTCCGTTTGCGCGAAGGCGTCGTAGCCTGGCCAGTAGCGCGGCGTTGGATCGTCGTCTTCGTAATAAAGCGAGTGGTTGTAATCGTGGCTGCACTCGCACGCCTTCCAGTAGTCGAAACCCAGGCGCTTGTCCGGCGGAATATAAGCGAGTCTGCGGCCGTAGTTTCCGTCGGGGCTGCCGTAGAGATGCCATTTTCCGATATATCCGGTGCGATAGCCGGAGCGCGCGAAGGTCTCGCCGAGCGTGGGCGCGTTCGGTTTCAACTCTACATCGTTAATGAAGACGCCGTTGGTCAAGGGATACTGCCCGGTCATGATGCTGGCGCGCGCCGGGCAGCAGACCGGACAGCCCGAGGTCGCGTTATCGAAGCTCACGCTCTGGCGCGCAAACCGGTCCAGATGCGGCGTTTGGACGTTCGCATCCCCGTTGTATCCCGTCGATTGAGCGCGCCATTCGTCGGCGATGATGAACAGCACGTTGGGCTGAGGCGAACGCGGCGCGGCCCGAAGCGGAGCCGCGCCGAGCGCCCCCGCGGTCTTGAGAAAATCACGCCGGGCAATCATCGTCGGGGCTGGCATGCCGGATCAATGCTTCAACCCCGCGGTCCAGTTCACCACGACCGTGATGGGCGTGGAGGCGGAACCCTCGGGCGCGGCGCCGGCGCTGTCGATCAGAAATCGCTTCCCATCCGCCGACACGTCGTAATGAAAATAAATGGAACCGCCGACGATCCGCGCATCGAAAAGCGCCTTCGGAGGGCCAGCCTCGAATTGGGGCGACGTCTTCACATCCACGGCCATCAGCTTTCCGTCCGCGGCAACATAGAAGAGTTCCTTTCCATCGCGGCGCCATCGCGGCTGTGTGCCGCCGCCTGTCGAGACTTGAAACTTGCCGGCGCCGGCCGGGAAGGACTGCACGTAGATCTGGTATTGGCCGGACTCGTCTGAAGAGTAGGCGATCCACGCTGGAGAGCCGCGAGGACCCGGCGAGAACTGGCCCTCCATCTCATTGAACGGGGTCTGAAGGTACGGCATTGGTTTACGCTCACCGGGCATGCTTCCTGGGCCGGGCAACACCCACAGATCCCACCCGGTCTTGGGATCTTGAAGACCGTATAGAAGGTATTTTCCATCGGGCGACCAATCCCACGGCCGTGTGGGATTGCCGGACTTCAGGAACAGTTCTTCGTTCGCGGATCCGCTGGACTCCTTCACGTAGATGTCCCCGGCGCCGGCGCGGTCGGAAGCGAAGGCGATCGCGGCTGCCATCCGGCGACCAAGTAGGGTTCCGCGTCAATCGAGGGATCGAACGTGAAGCGCATGGGGATGCCGCGCTCCACGTCGATTATCCAGATATCGACATTCCCGGTTTGGCCCCCCTTGCTTATGGCCACTCGCTTTCCATCCGGCGAGAGCGCCAACCCGTTATCAAAAAGCGAGGGCGCCCCCAGCGCGCCCTGAGACTTGCCGGCGCGATCGAACCACGCCAGTTGAACATCGCCGCCCGCGCCGGAGCGATAGGCCAGGACGCCATTCGCCGACACCGTGAAAAATCCCATTGCGAGACGGGATCCCACTTGCTCCGCCACGGGAAACGGCTCGCCCGCGAGTTCGAAGCGCTTGGGGTCCATGGGTTGAGCCATCAGCGTGCCACCCCGGAGAAAGAGCAGATGGCCATTCTCCGAGCTTGTGGAAGGGGGCGCATAAGCGCCGGCTTGCGTGGCCGACACGAGCCGTTTTCGTTCCTTGCCATCGAGCGTGGCGAGATAGATGGCGTTGTTCTCCGGCCGGTTGCGACGGCTGACGATAGAGAAAGTGCTGGCCGTCGGGCAGGAACCAGGGTCGCAGTGGATCGATTTCGCCCCGCGAGGAATCGGGCGTGGTCAGCGGGGTAGGATCGCCACCCGCCTGGGATACTTTGAAGAGGTTTGCAGGAGTGCTAAGGATAATCGTCCCAGCGCGGCTCCAGGAGCCGTCTATGAGAGTACCCGGAACCTCGCAGAGCGTTTGGGGAGGGCCGCCGGACGCGTCCACTTTCTTGAGGGTTCCTTGCACGACGAACCCAATGAAGCGGCTGTCGGGCGACCAGAAAGGATAGAAAGTTGGCGCCTTCGGTTCCGGGCAGCGCCTGCGCGGCAAGCGAATCGAGCGGGCGAACCCACAGCATCGGCCGGCCATCCGGGTTATTGGCAATGAAGGCCAAGCGGCGGCCGTCGGGCGAGAGCGCCATGCCGTAGTCGCCGAAGCTGGACTTCTCCGGCGCGGGAATCTGGAAGCGGATGGGGACTGCTTGCGGCGGCTTTTCGCGGAAGTGCACGGCTGATACTGCGAGGGCCACCAGGGCGAAAAGCGCCGCCAGCGCCGCCCACCAGCGGGAGATGGTCGCGGCCCGTGGGCGTTGCAGGCGCCGGCGCTTCGTCCATTTCCAGGCGCGCGTCGCCGATGTCGCGCAACCGTTGCCGTGGATCCTTAACCAAACATAACCGCAGCAGCCGCTGTACCCGCACTGGCACGCTATCGAAATCCGGCTCGGTCTTGAGCACCGCCGCGAGCGTGTCGGACACAGTGGCCCCTGCGAACAGCCGCCGCCCGGACAGCATCTCCCACACCACCACGCCAAACGCCCAGATATCCGCGCGCCGGTCGACGTTCTGCCCGCGCGCCTGCTCCGGCGCCATATAGGCGGCCGTGCCCATGATCATGCCCGCTTCAGTCGCGCGTATCGTCAGGGTCGGCGAGGAAGCCTGATCCGGCGCCGCCGCGGCGTCGCTGCCGAACGCTTTCGCCAATCCGAAATCCAACACCTTCACGCGGCCCTCGGGCGTGATCTTGATGTTGGCCGGTTTCAGGTCGCGATGGACCACGCCTTTGTCATGCGCGTACTCGAGCGCGTCGATGAGCTGGTGAATCAGCGGGAGCGCTTCATCGAGCGGAAGCGGCCCGCGCAGCTCCTCGCCCTCGACCAGCTCCATCACAATGGCGTTCTCTTCGACGCCATAGATCGCCGCGATGTTGGGATGATTCAGCGACGCCAGCACCCGCGCCTCGCGCGTAAACCGGGCCATGCGATCGGCATCCCGCGCGAAGGACTCCGGGATCACTTTAATCGCCACCTCGCGGCCCAGCTTGGTATCCGTTGCGCGATATACCTCTCCCATTCCGCCTTCGCCCAGCTTGGCGGTGACGCGGTAATGGGCGATACTCTCCCGCGCGATCATCTATATCTTTCGCACCATCATCGCACGCGCGTGGAGGGGCGGCGGCCGCTCAGAACGCGAAGCGCGCACCTACTTCAATTTGACGCGCCGGGCCCGCCGAGCTGATGACGCCGAATGCCGCGGAACCAAACGTCTGGCCGGGAAGGCCGAAATTCGTATGATTGAAGGCATTGAAGAATTCGCCGCGAAGCTCGGCATGAAGGCGCTCGGTCAAGCGGAAGCTCCGGATCGCCGACAAATCGACATTGACCAAGCCGTGAGCCCGCACGATGCCCACGCCCTCGTTGCCGAATGTGAACGGCGCCGGTTGCGCGAAATCGGCCGTGTTGAACCACTCGGCGACTGAGGGAGCGGATAGCGCGGGATTGCCCAGCACATTCGCCCGCTGCGATCCCGCCGAAAAGCAGTTGCAATTGTTGGTCTGCGTGACGATCGTGATCGGCGCGCCGGACCGCACACTGGCCACGCCGCCCAGCGACCATCCGCCCACTACATACCGCAACGGACTGTCCGCCAGCCATCGCTTGCCCGATCCGAACGGCAGCTCGTATACCCAGTTCAGGATGAAGTTATGGCGGATGTCGTTGGCGGAGGGGCCGTAATCGGCGCGGCGATTATAGTAATTCGAGTAAGGGCCGTTGTTCGATCCCACCGTCGCCCCAGCCTCATCCGTGTTGTCCAGAAACTTGGAGTACGTATAGTTGGCTCCGATGTTCAGACCGTGCGAATAGCGCTTCTCGATCCGCACCATGCCCGCATAATAATTCGCGACGCCGAGCGTCGGCGACTGGATCGAGACATTGGTGAATTGCGGGAACGGACGGCAGACTTGCGTGTCACACGATGGCCCCAACTCCGCCGGCGGGATCTGATTGATGGACAAATTGCTGCTGGGCAACTTGCGCGACAGATTACCGAGGCCGGTGACTTCCACAACCATGGCGCCCGGCAACTGGCGCTGCACTCCCAGATTGAATTGCTGCGAGTAACCCGTCAAGCGAGTGGGATCGAAGAATGTCACCGCCGTGTTCGGATTCTGGCCCACGGGTACGGCTCCGAAGGACGGGCTCAGCGCCGGCGCCGAAACCTGCGCTGGAACGCCGTTCCGCAGATAAAATGGAGCGGTGATGCCATTGTCCGGACTGTTCAGAGTGACCGACTGGCTGAAGCCGAGAGCGTTCACGTTGGGAACGCCGGCGTCGAACGGATGGGCGTAGAAGATGCCGAAGCCGCCGCGCACCACGGTCTTGCCGGAGCCGAACGCCTTCCACGCGAATCCGAGCCGAGGGCCGAAATTATTCCAATCGGTTGGATACGGCTCCGTGGGGTAGCCGTTGACTCCCAGAAACGTCACGACGCCCGGCGTGAGGGAGACCGGATTGATCTGACTGGCCGTGAAGCTGTTCATGCGGTTATTGGAATCGACCTCCGGCGTGTCCGTTTCCCAGCGCACGCCGAGGTTCAACGTCAGATTCGGCGACACCGTCCAGTCGTCCTGAACGAAAGCGCCCAGGTACCAGCTATGGCGGTCCAATGGTTCCGTGTCCAGCTCTTGAAAACCAGTAGGAAAGCCCACCAGCAGCGACGCCAAACCATTGCCGGTGGTGGTGTTTCCTGGAAGACCGGTGGGCAGGGTCGAAAACGTGAAGTCGCCCGAGACGTAGTTGCGTAATACGTCCTGGTTGAAGGAGCGGCGCGCCTCGAATCCGAACTTAGTCGCATGGCGGCCGCGGATCCAGGAGTAGTTATCGAGAAACTGCTCCTGACGAATGGGGGCTTGGAGCCGCTCCTGCTGACTGACTCCCAAGCCGCTGAATCCCGCCGGAGCCCAGGTTGGAAAGGCGTCCTCGGGGACGCCTTGGAGGCCCAGCTTCGCCGGATAATTCCCGCCCAATCCCTGACTCTCGTTGTGGAACAGGCGATCGTTGAACGTAAAGCGAAGATCGTTCATCCGCGCGGAACTGAAGATGCGGTTCCAGGAAGCATAGACGTACTGACTCTGGTTCACCGCGTGGTTATTAGTGTCTCCGGCGCCGTTCATGGGATAGATGCTGCTCAGCGAACTGGTTCCGGTAACGCGCATATAGTAACCGGAGAGCTTGTCCTTTTCACTAAAGTTATGCTCCAGTTTGATCATGGTGTAGTCGGCGGGAGAGCCGGTTACTTCATTGCCGCTGAAGTTATTCGCTCCCGCCAGATTTCCGGCGGGCTGATTGGGCAACGGGTAATACTTCATCAGGTTCAGCGCCACGGGGTCGAGCTCGGAGGCTGGAATAATATTGCCGGGGAATTGCTGCCGCGTGTACACGCCATTGACGAGCTGCGTGGTTGACGGATCGTAAATAGGGATCAGCTTACCGGCGGCATTGAAGGTCTGCGAAAAATTTCCGGCGGCCTGGAGCGCGGTCGGCACCGTCAGCGTGGTGGTTGCGCCGGTGCGCAGCCGCTGGCCTTCGTAATCGAAGAAGAAAAATGTTTTGTCCTTGCGGATCGGGCCGCCAACGGTGGCTCCGAAGACGTTGTAACGCAGCTCGGGGCTTTGTTTCGCTCCATTGCTTACCGGCGCGAAGAAGCCGGGCGCGTCCAGGTCGTTGTTTCGCAGGAACTCGTAAGCGCTGCCATGGAGCTGGTTCGTGCCGGACTTGGTGGTTTCGATGACTACCCCGCCGGCCGACGCTCCATACTCGGCGGCATAGTTATTGGTCAGAACTTTCACCTCCGCGATCGCTTCAACTGGTGGATCGACGTTGATCTGAGCTGCGCCCATGCGCATGTTCTGAGCGTTGCCGCCGTCGATCCAGGCCATCTGGCTTTGGGTGCGTCCACCTCCCAGGCTGAAATTGGGCGTGACGTTGGCGGGCGTATTGGGATAGCTGACGAACACCGCCGCGCCGCTCAGCTCGACGACATTGAGGGTGCGGCGGTTCCCGAGCGGCAGCGCGTCGATGCTCTTGGACTCGACTAACTGGCTGATATCGGACGTGCGCGTCTCGAGCGGCGCCGGCTCGCCCGTCACGGTGACTACTTGTGCGGCCGCGCCCAACTCCAGGCGCACGTCCAGTCCCAGCTCTTGTCCCGTGGTGAGAGTGATGCCCGCATGGACGTACTTGCGGAAACCGGCGCGCTCGACAGTTACGGTATAGGTTCCAATGGTCAGGTTTTGAAGGTTATAAAAGCCGGCGGCGTTGGTGACGGCCGCTC
Source organism: Bryobacterales bacterium (assembly GCA_963795935.1). Classification (GTDB taxonomy): domain Bacteria; phylum Acidobacteriota; class Terriglobia; order Bryobacterales; family Bryobacteraceae; genus JAICMB01. The sequence goes on from CAWCJO010000004.1 coordinate 1,141,956, forward strand.
TTTGGACGCCCGTGGCCGTATCCTCGGCGGCGACATTGGCGCCGGGAATCACGGCGCCTTGCGGATCGGTGACAACGCCGCCGATCGATGCCAGGTTCGACTGACCGAAGCAGCACGGCGTGACGACCCACAGGGCGTAAAACACGACGCGGAATCGGCGTACGCTTTTCAACATGGCGAGAAACCTCAAATCTGTAGGAAGTATAGGTTCATGCCACGGGGCGCGTCAACGCTCCCCCACCGGGCCGCTCCATCGCGGTAGGATGATGCGCATGCGTCTCGCTATCGTGATTCTGCTTTGCCCGATCGTCTGGGCCCAAAACGCAAACGACCTGGGCGCGCAAGCGCGGACGTTTCTCTCCACCTTGATCCGCATCAATACGACCAATCCGCCCGGCAACGAGACGCGCGTGGCCGATTATCTGAAGCAGGTCGCGGCGGCGCACGGCATCGAGTGCGAAGTGATAGGGGGCAATCCATCGCGCATGAATTTCGTCGCCCGGTTAGCCGGCGCCGGCGGGAGCGCAACGGCCGCTGTTGCTGATGGCGCACAGCGACGTGGTGCCGGCCGACCGCGCCCAATGGACCGTGGACCCGTTCTCGGCGGAGCTGAAGGGCGGCTATATCTACGGCCGGGGCGCGCAGGACGATAAGTCGCTGCTGGCGTCGGAGCTGGCCGTATTCATCGAGCTGAAGCGCAGCGGGACGAAGCTGCATCGCGACGTGATTCTATTATCGGAGGCGGACGAAGAGGCCGGCTCGACGGGAATCTCGTGGCTGATCAAGAATGCCTATCGCAAGATCGACGCCGAGTTCGCGCTGAACGAGGGCGGCGCGGCTTTGGACACGAAATCGGGCGTGCGCGTGTTCCAGATCCAGACCGCCGAGAAGGTCCCGACGCGCGTCGTGCTCACGGCCCGGGGAGTGGCGGGACATGGATCGCTGCCGCGGCCCGATAACGCCATCGTGCATCTGGCGCGCGCGATCGAACGGCTCGCCGACGCCGACCAGCCGGTGCGTTTTAGTACTACGACTCAAAGGTATTTCCGCGCCATCGAAAATCTGCCGGACTACAAATGGCTGCCGCCGCTGTTGCCCAAACTGGAGGATCCGGCGTCGTCCGCCGCCGCGGCGAACGAGATCCGCGCCAAAGACCCCGAGCTTAGCGCCATGCTGCGGACGACGGTCTCTCCGACCATGTTGCAGGCCGGCAACAAGGTCAACGTGATTCCCAACGTGGCTGAAGCGCAGATCGACGTCCGGCGGTTGCCCAACGAAACTCGCGAAGAAGTGGAGCGGCGCTTCCGCGGGATTATCAACGATCCCGCGGTGGAGATCTCGCGCGAGCCGGGCCAGGACATGCCGTCCACCGAGCCGAGCTCACTGACGACGAAACTGTACGCCGCGATGGAACAGGTTTTTCGCGCCTCCGATCCTAAGTCCGTGGTGGTCCCATACATGTCGCGTGGCGCCACCGACGGCTCTTTTCTGCGCGACAAGGGCATGGCCGTTTATGGCGTCCCGATCTTTCTGCGTGAGGGCGGGGAAAGCCGCGCCCACGGCAACGACGAGCGCATCTCGCCCGGGAATTTGACGCGCGGCACGGAGCTGTTGTGGAAAATCGTGCTGGCCGCTGCGGCGCAATAGGACAGGCGGGAGTTGCGATGCCGTTCAGAACGGGAACATTCGTTTCAGTTCCTCTTGCGACGGTTGTCGCCCATACTCGCAAATCTCGAATGCCTGTGCATAGCGGATTTTCGAGGCCCGCTCCGCGCCATAGAATTTCACCAGGGTATCTCGATATTTGTCCGCTTGGGCGGCGTAGCGCCTCGCGAGGTTTGCGCGGACCTCCTCGGTGCGCCGCCGCCGGCCGGCCTCGTCGCTGGGATACAGCCCCGCGTGACCGTCGGCGCCGCCCTCCTGAAGCTGCGATTCCATCAGCAACAGCGCGTCGAGCGTCGGCTCGATCACGTCGTCAATTCCCACCGCGACGTCGGCCCGGAACGGATTCGGACGCTGGAACCGGTCCGGCGTGTAGAGGAATACGGGGTTTCTCTTCAACGGCGGCACGCTTGGGGTGAAGAACGGCACCGCGACCATGTAAGCCGAGTCCTGCACCAAGATGGACGTGTAGCGGTGGTCCGGATGATAGTCATTGGGACGATTCGTAATGACGATGTCCGCATTCCATTCGCGAATCAAACGCGTGATAGTGCGCCGATTCTCGAGCGTGGGCAGCAGTTCCCCATCATGGATGTTCAAGACCTCGGTGGCGGCGCCCAGCCGTCGATCGACCGCCTGCACCTCCTTCTTTCTCCGCGCGGCCAGCGCGGGGCCAGACATTTGCCAGTGGCCAATGTCGCCGTTCGTCACGGAGACGAGCTCTACGCGATCCCCCAGCTTCGACCACTTCATGGCAACGCCCGCGCCGCGGTACTCGGCGTCGTCCGGATGCGCGCCAAAGACGATGATGCGCAGTTTGCCATCGTTGGCGGGCAGCGCTGAATCGGAACTCTGAGCCAAGGCGACCCGCGGATGCGCCACTTTCATCATCGTTCCGAGGGCGATCCCAAGCGCTCCAATCGCAGCCAGCATTGTGACCGTAAGCTTCATGTGTGGCTTCTCCTCTAATTATTTCGTGTTGCTAAAACAGCAGATCCTTTATGTTCGTACAGCGGGCAGCATGTTGGCGAACGCAGAGACGAAACATAAAGGCGCCACACGCCTACGCGAGGGTCGGCGTCGAAAACGATTCGACGATTTTCTCTGGAGATTCGTCTTCGGTCAAACTGTCAAGTTAAGTGATTCGCGCCGAACCGAATTTCGGCGGTTCGAAGCTCATTGTAAGTTTGATTTTATGGTGGCCAGGGACGGAATCGAACCGCCGACGCCAGCCTTTTCAGGGCTGCGCTCTACCGACTGAGCTACCTGGCCAAACGAATTTTCAGTTTAGCAAAACAGGCGGCTAGCGGCCTTTATGCGCGCCGCATCGGGCGGCTTCAGAGCGGATCCGAAAGTGGTCCGGCACCCGCGGAGGGGCGCACGCGATAGCAGGCCGGATCGATGCCGAAGCGGGCGCGATAGGCAGCGCTCAAGGTATGCTCGAGGCGCTCCACCGCGGAGGGGTCGACCAGGTTGACGGTGCAGCCGCCGAAGCCGCCGCCGGTCATGCGGGCGCCGTACACGCCGGGGACTTCGATGGCGCGATCGACCAGAAAATCGAGCTCGGCGCAGCTCACTTCGTAATCGTATTGCAGGCTGCGGTGGGATTCGAGAAAAAGCCGGCCCATGGCGGCGAGCTGGCCGGCGCGGCAGGCGGAGACGAACTCCTGGACGCGGCGGTTTTCCGAAATGACGTGGCGGGCGCGTTTGCGGACGGTTTCATCGGCGATCGATTTCAAGTCGTCTTCGGAAGCGTCGCGCAGGCTGGCGGCATCGTGTCCGGCGGCGCGGATCTCTTCCACCGCCAGGGCGCATTCTTCCACCCGCTCGCGGTATGCGGAGTGGCCCAGCTCGTGTTTCACCATGGTGTTAATGGCGACGATCGCGGCACCGGCCGGCAGCTCCACCGCTTCACTCTCGAGGCTGCGGCAGTCGATGCGGATGGCGGCGTGGTCGCGTCCGAAGACTGACACGTACTGATCCATAATGCCCGAAGGCAGGCCGACGAAACGGTTCTCGGCGATCTGACATAATTTCGCCAGCTCGAGCGATGGCCCGCCGCCATAGGGCCATCCCAATGCCAAAGCGGAGGATACTTCGAAGGCCGCCGAAGAGCTCAGCCCGGAGCCGAGCGGAACGTCGCTGAGCAGCATCACGTTGCGGCCGAGCAGTTCCGGCAACTGGCGCGCGACGCCAATGACGTAATCGCTCCAGTCTTTCGCCGGGCAGGAGATTGCGGACATTTTGGACGGGCCATTCGCGGCCTTCTTCGACATTCATCGAATAAACGCGCAGCATGCCGTCGCTGTTGGGGGCGGACGCGGCGTAGCAGGCAAAATCGATCGCAATGGGGAGAACGAAGCCGAGATTGTAATCGGTATGCTCGCCAATCAGGTTGACGCGGCCGGGGGCGCGAAAAACCAGCGGCTTGCTCTTGAATTTCGCCTCAAAGGCCTCGATCAGGACGCGCGCCGCGCTAACCACAGCATTACGCTACCAAACACCAGCATCGCGATACCACAATAGAGATCGACATTCACGGTGGTCAGGATGGCGCGATCGGGCGCCATGGCGAGGCCCGCGGCAATCACGATGACGCCGATCACGCTGAAGAACCATCCGATGGGAGTCCGCAAATCGTTCATGGATCACCAAAAGAGGATGTTTAAAGCGATCGCGGCAGCGGCCACCGCGATAGCGAGCGGCGCGGGCCGCTTGTACCAGGCGACCTTTTCGTGCGGGATATCGGTCATCCCATAGACGAGATTATGAAGCGCGGCGAGCGGTTTTGGCTTGGTCGCCAGGCTCACGGCAATGGTTACGACGAAACAAACGGACCAGGCCACGATGGCCATCCAGAAGTTCTGCGCCATGCTCGACGGAAAGGTGTGGAGCACGGCAATCCAGCCGCCCTTATTCTCGGCCAGCGTCAGCCCGTAAGTGGCAGCGGCCGACAACGTGCCCGCGATCAGACCGCTAAAAGCGCCGTGGCCGGTGGCGCGCTTCCAAAACATTCCCAGAAGAAACGTTGCGAACAGCGGCGCGTTCACGAAGCTGAACACGAGCTGCAGCATATCGTTGATATTGTTGAAGGCGGTCGCAAGGTAGGCCGCCAGGATCGACAGCAGGATACCGACAACCGTTGTAATGCGGCCCACAAACAGATAGTGCCCGTCCGGCGCGCCGGGGCGGATGTAGCTTTGATACAGATCGTACGTCCACACGGTATTGAAGGCGCTGACGTTGCCCGCCATGCCCGACATAAAGGACGCCATCAACGCCGTGAGCCCCACGCCGAGCATGCCCGAAGGATAAAACTTGGCCATCAAAGTCGTCAGCACCAGGTTGTAATTGCCCGCCGGCAGGGTGTAACCGGAAGCCATCTTCGAAAGCGCCACCGCCGCGATGCCGGGCAGAATCACGATGAACGGCATGATCATTTTCGGGAAGGCGGCAACGAGAGGCGTCCGGCGCGCCCCGGACATCGAGTCCGCCGCCATGGCGCGTTGCACGACCAGAAAATCGGTACACCAGTAGCCGAAGGACATGACGAAGGCCAGCCCGGCGATGAGGCCGAAGGCGTCGACGCCCATGGGATTGGAGGAGGGGTGCTGTAAATACGTCCAGGAGTGCGTCATATTTGCCGGAAGCCGCGCGGAGATGCCGCTCCAGCCGCCCGCGCGGGTCACCGCGAGTATCGAGAGCGGCGCAAAGCCCAGCACGATCAGGAAAAACTGGAGAACCTCGTTATAAATGGCGCTAGTGAGTCCGCCCAGGAAAGTATAGACGAGCACGATTGCCGCCGAGAGCGCCACGGACTGGGTGAAGCTCCATCCCAGTACTAGTTGAAACAGAATACCCAGTGCATACATCGAAATTCCGGAGGAGAAAATCGTCATTCCCGCGAACGTAATGGCGTTGAGCGCGCGGGTCTTCTCATCGAAGCGGAGTTTTAGATATTCGGGAACGCTGCGCGCCTTGCTTCCGTAATAGAAGGGCATCATGAAAATCCCGACGAAGAGCATCGCCGGGATGGCGCCGATCCAGTAGAAATGAGCCGTCATGATGCCGTACTTGGCGCCGGAAGCGCACATGCCGATGACTTCCTGAGCGCCCAGATTGGCGGCGATGAAGGCGAGACTGGTGATCCAGACGGGAACGGAACGGCCGGAGGTGAGGAAGTCGGCGCTGGTCAAGACGCGGCGCTTGACGATCCACCCGATGCCGAGGACGAAGGCGAAATAAAGAGATAGAACGAGATAATCGACCCAGGCGAGGTTCAAGGAACGGAGTCTAACATAATGGCCGCCGGCTTGCCCTATTGTTCGTGCAAGCTATGAACGGAAGCGTAGCGCCCGCCGATATGAAAGAGAACAAAACGTCACAAAGAGAGGTGGACGGCGCCATCAAAACAGAAACGGGCATGGCGGATGTGCGCGGACAGATCGTCTCTTTGAGTTTTTTGGCGACGACGGCGGCCGTCGCATTGGCAATTCTGGCGTTGCCCATGCGCGCCCACGCGGCGGAGACGCCCATACTGCCCGCCAAAGACGCGGCGCCGCGTCTGCGCATTGAACGGACGCCGGTGGCCGGCGGCGCTGAAATCGACACTTTAATCCGCGCGCTTCCGAATGGAGGCGGCGATTTTCCGCTGGTCAGTATTCTGGTCGACACATTGGGGGATTCCGACCCGACCAACGACTCTCTGCGGAAGGTATGGGTATTAAGCTACGCGCGGCCGACCATTTTACAGCGGGTCGTAGCGGGGCTGCCGTTTGTTTACATAAAGGCGGGTTCGCCGCCCCGCCGCGAAAACTCCACGCCCGCGGCGATTCTGGACATGCGCTCGAATGGAGGCGGCACGTGGTTCAAGGTGGCCCACGCTATCACGCAAGCGGAGGTGCTCGACCCGTTGGGAATGCCGGTGCGGGCTTCGACGCGCGCCTACTCGGGGAACGTGGAGGATTTTCGCAACGAGCATGTTTGGCAGGCGCTGAGCGCGCTCTCCGCGGCCGACCGGGAGGACATCGACGGCGCGCTTTCGCACGAGGAACTGGAGCGCGTGCAGGCGCGGCTGCTGTTAAGCACGCGCATGTTCGGGGACCTCGTCAGCGATTCCTATCTTCCCAGGGCGTTTGAAAAGGAGCGTTCCGCCCAGATTGAGTTTCGGGAGCGCAACTGGGAGTTGCTGCGGCAAAGGGCGGAGGAGGACAACCTCTATTTCGAGCCCTTGACGCTGGCCTTTGGGGAGACCGCGCAGGCGCTGCTGTGGGTGGAGCGGCGGCCTCACAGCGTAAACGAGCAGACGGCGTTCAACGGGCAGTTTCTCGGCATCGGCAACCCATTCGAAGGGAACTGGCTCGAAAAATGGAAAGGCTATACGGAGCAGTGGACGCTCGACGCGGACGGAGCGCGGGTTGAGCCGGGCACGCCGGGATCGCATGCGGCGGAAATGGTCCCGCTGGCATTGTACAGTCTCGATTATCCCAAGGCGCCTCTGCTGCTGGTCGATTTCCGGCAGCCGTTCAAAGCGAAGCGGCGGGAAATGGTAAAGCGCGCGGCGGACCAGGCCGCCACGGGAATTCTGGGCCTTACGACATTTGGAAACCTGGAGTATTTTGCCGCCAAGGAAACGTGGATGTTCGTCCGCACGCGGCACGGCGCCGCGACGGACCGCGAGGCCCGACTGCGCGCCTATTCGCAATTCCGGCACTCGCTATTTTTCGATGAATCGCTCGATCCCAAGCTCCGCGGCGAGCTGTCGCGGCGCGCGAGCGGGCTGGGGCTGAATCCTTTTGAAGACAGCATGGCGACGGAAGCGCAACTGGCCCGCGATCAGTACGCGGCGCTGCGGGCGTACGCGGCGGCGCCTGACGGACTAGCGAAAAAACTCGCGCGCGCCCGCTCCGCCGAAGTGGCCGGCCTGCTCCATACCAAAGGGCAACTGTTCTGGTACCGCACCGCCTCGATCGCAACGCTGGGGATCTACCGGCACACCGACCCCATGACGCCTCAACTGCTCGCCGATGTCGATCTCCAGCGCCGGTTTGCATGGAACAAGCGATTTCTCGAGCAGGTGATCGGCTCGACGCCCAAGGCGGAGGTCGCCTACAACATGGAGCAGGTGCAGCGTTCGCTCGATGCGATCGCCGAAATCGGACAGCAGAACGCGGAGTACCGCCAATCGAGCGAACAATTAGTGCGCCGCGTACTCTCCCAAACGTTGGACGCCGACATGCGCAAGCGCTGCACCGAATGCCTGCAGAGGCTCGGCTCCGGCGCGCCGCCCAAATCGCAGGGCGCGGCGGTAGCCTTGGTAGAGGACGAGCAATAATTTTTGAAACCGCTATTACTCTGCGCGATCCTGGCCGCCTCCTCGTGGCGGCTGGACGCGGAGACGGCCTCGCCGCGGGCGAAGCGCCTTGTAATTCTGAAAGTGGATGGGCTGCCCGGCTGGCTCGTGAACCGTATGATTCGCGAGCGCGATCCGGCGACCGGCAAGAGCCGCCTGCCCTGGATCGATGCCATTTTCCGCAAACAGGGCGCCGTCGTGGACAACTTCTACGTGCGCGGCATCAGCCTTTCCGTGCCGTCCTGGTCGCTTCTCGAAACGGGCCATCATCTAGTGATTCATGGAAACGTGGAGTACGACCGCTACACGCTGCGGCCGTATGACTACATGAACGCTTTTCAGTTTTACGTGAACTACTCCCGCTCGAAGCAGGTCGACATGCCGGCGGTCGAGTTTCTAGACGAAGCCGGCGTGCCTCTTGTCATCGATCGTTATGCGCCGGAGGAGCGCTATCAATCGCTGGAACTGTATCAGCGCGGGGTCGAATGGCGAACGCTCAAGGAGAGTCTGGTGCGCCGCATCACCTCGCGAAGGCCGAAAGAACTTCTGAACGAATGGCAGTCGGGATTCGAAATGAGCAGCGGCTTGGGCGAGCAGATGGAGCGCGAACTCGAGGCCAAACTCGCCGATCCGAAAGTGCTGTACCTCGATTACTTCTTCCTCGATTACGATCACGTGGCCCACCTCAACAACGACGCGGCGACGCAGTACGCGGTGCTGAAACGGCTGGATGCGCTGGCGGGCCGGCTGTGGACGGCGATCGAGAGCAGTCCGCTGGCGCGCGATACGATCTTCGTTCTCGTATCGGACCACGGCATGAATACGGATCCGGCGGTTTTGAGCCAGGGATACAGCCTGGTGGACTTCTTCAATAGCGCCGCGGGCGGCGGACATCACGTTATCACGAACCGGCATCCGCTCGATCAATACAAGCTGAAGGGCCTCGATCCATTCGTGGCTGAAGTGACCACGCCGAGCGCGCATTCCTTCTATTTAAGCGATCAGGCCGAGCAATACCCGACCGTGCTTCTCGATCTGGACGGCAACGAGCGGGCCTCGATTCATCTGCGAAACAATAATTTCAACGAGCTTCAGATTCTGCTCCAAGAGCTATCGCGAAAGGATTTGCCGGAAGGCCTACGCGCGGCGGCAAGCAGCCGGTTTTTCGGGATACTGGATGAGCGGCGGCCCGTCTGGGAGCGCGAAATCACGGAAATCGGCGAAGAAATGGGTGCGCTCAAGCGTAAGGTGGAGCGGTTGGAAAGCAGCATTAAGGACCAGGATCCTCCGCTCGAGAAGACCTCCGCGAACGAGGAAGAGCGGCGCGAAGCTCGCCGCGACGTGGCCCGGCTGCGCTCCTGCCGGCAGGATCTGGCCGGATATACGCAGTATGTACGGATATTGGGCCGCCTGCTGCGGGTGGAACCCGCCGACTTAAATCCTTCGAAGCTGCGCATCGAAGATCTGATCCCGCGGCGGAGCATGGGCGATTTAAACAGCATCTACGATCTGCGAAATTACGCCATCGCGTCCGATGGCGGCGCGGGATTCCGGCGCGTGGATTACTTCGCTCTGTTGACCGGCATTCGCGTGCGAAACACGGTGCAAGCCGGGGTGGGCAACCGCGTTGTGGATTTTGTAGCGGTGCGCGTTCCGCGCGAGCAGCTCGCCGCCGCGCTCGCGCCGGACGACGCCGGGAACGCCGATGGAGTGTGGATCTATAAATCGGAGGAGGACCAGGCGCTGATTCTCGCCCGCAACGGTCCGTCGGGACTGGAGCTGCGCTACGTGCCGGTACGAGGACTGCAACAGGACCTCTCCGGCGCTTTACGCTTCTCAACGCAACCGCTGCGCGCGGGCCTGCCGCTGGCGCTCTATGAGGATCCGAAATTGAAGGTCACGGGAGATCGCGCGGCGTGGCTGGCGGGTTGGCATACGGATCGGGAATGGCTGGACGCGGTCCATGAGACGGCGTATTCGGACGGCATCGTCGGACTGAACGAGCAGCTTTCGATAAGCCGGCCCGCGCTCGCCGCGGATTCGGCCGCGGGCGACGAAATGCTGCTGCGCCGCTTTGAGCAGCGCCGCCTGGACGACGTGCGGGCCGACATGCTCGTACTCGCCCGCGATCACTGGAATTTCAACGCCCGCAATTTCAACCCCGGGGGCAATCACGGCTCGTTTTTCCGCGTTTCCACGCACTCGACCTTAATGTTTGCGGGCGCTGGCGTGCCGCAAGGTCTCGAGATCGAGCGGCCGTACGACAGCCTGAGCTTCGTCCCGACGATACTTTCCCTCGCCGGCAAGCTGAAACCGGGAGAGTTGAAAGATTTTCCGGGACAGCCGATAGAGGAACTCGTTCCCGCGATCTCTTATAATGGCGCCAGATGAAAATTCTGGTTACGGGCGGCGCGGGATTTATCGGCTCCGCGTTCATCCGTCTTTCTTTATCATCCAGCGGCGCCGCGATCGTCAACGTCGATAAGTTGACCTACGCCGGCAATCTCGAAAACCTCGCGGCGGTGGCTCATCACCCGCGCTATGAGTTTGTGAAGGCCGACGTGGCGGATCGCGCCGCCATGGACCGCGTCTTCGCGAAATCGAAGCCCGACGCCATCGTACATTTCGCGGCGGAATCGCATGTCGACCGCAGCATCCATGCGCCGCAGCCGGTTTTCGAAACAAATTTACGGGGGACGTTCACGCTGCTGGAGACCGCGCGCGCCAACGGGATCGAGCGGTTCGTGCACGTCTCGACGGACGAAGTTTACGGCAGCCTGCAGCCGCCTGCCGAAGCGGACGAGAATTATCCGTTAAACCCCAGCAGCCCGTACTCGGCGTCCAAGGCCGGCTCCGACCTGTTGGCGCTCGCGTATTCGAAGACCTATAAGCTGCCGGTCATCGTAACGCGGGCTTCGAACAACTATGGGCCGTATCAGTTTCCGGAGAAACTGATACCCCTGATGATCTCCAATGCGCTTGAAGACAAGCCTCTGCCGATCTACGGCGACGGCCTGCAGGTGCGCGATTGGTTGTACGTGGAGGACCACTGCCGCGCACTCCTGACGCTGCTCGAAAAAGGCCGCACCGGCGAGATCTATAACATCGGAGGCAACCGCTCGCTCGCCAACAAAGAGGTCGTCGAACGCATCCTCGCGATCGCCGGCAAGCCGCGCGAGCTGATGCAATCGGTCGCGGACCGTCCGGCCCACGACCGGCGCTATGCTTTATCGAGCGAAAAGCTCATGAAGGAGACAGGCTGGAAGCCGCTGATGGATTTTGAGAGCGGTCTGGCGGCGACGATCGAGTGGTACCGCAACAACCGGGAGTGGGTGTGGCGCGTGAAGTCGGGCGAATATCAGCAATTTTACGCGCTCAATTACGCGGCCGCGCGGCGTATTAGCTTTCCACCAGCCCTTCGCCGCGCGTGAGCGCGGAAAGAATCGCCTCGCGCCTGGTTTCGGCCATTTGCACGGCGGACGACAGCGCGATGCGGTACACAACAACGCCGAATATCGCCGCGAGCGCGATGACTCCAAAAAACGCGGCTTCGCTGTCGAAGGCATAACGCGCCAGGTAAGCCAGGGCCAGCGGGACGGCCACGACGGGATAGACGACCAGCATCATGACTTGAATGCGTCCGCTGCGCGAGGCGCGAAGTGGTTTCGTGGGGTCGACGAGGCGCGGCGCATAGAACGAGGTAATATTGCCGATCGACACAAGAAACAATGTCGCGACGAAAGTCACCGCATAAGCTTCCGCGATCTGGGCCGGAGAAATGGGAAGCCTCACAATTCGGCAGACGACGGCCGCGATAGTGGTTTCGAGCAGAATGAAGAACAACGCGGCGATGTTTTTGGCCAACAGCACTTTTGCGGTTTCGACCGGGGCGACGAAGTATAGCTGCGCGGCGCTGCGGTCCATGCCGAACACGTTCCACAACAGCGCGTCGCTCAGCAACAGGATGGCGTAAAGACTCACCACCGCGACGTAATTGCGGGCCATGAAACCCACATCCTGGCCGTGGCGGCCGAAGGCCAGCGGCCACCAGATCAGCAGACCGAAAGAGAAACCCATGACAAACAGCGTGCGGAAGCGGGAAGCGCGGGTCAGGAAGCGGATCTCTTTTTCGACCATGGCCGCAAGCGGATCCGCGAATAGAACATTCGGCCACGTAAAGAACCAGCCGGCGAAACGCGTTCGTCTGGATATTGCGGGCGATGCGCCGGCGGCGGACGCATCGAAGCGCAGCGTGCGCTCGAACTGGAGACGGCCGAAGATCCAGGCAGCGGCCGTCCAAGCCAGCAGTATGGCCGCGGCGCGAGCGTCCGCATGCCCTTCGGCGAGGCGGGCCGCGGCGCTCCACGGCCAACCGGCCCACGACGCGGCCGCGCCGAGCGATTCGAAGCCGCGGCCGCCGGTAGATCCCGGAACGCGGCGCCGCGAAACCAGAAACTGCGGCAGAGCGGCGGTCAATATAAAGAGCAGCGCCACGATCTCGCGAACGCCTTTACGGGCCATCAGGCGGCCGAGAATATCGTGGAACCCGAGCGCGGTCGACATCGTGAACAGGATGAAGACGAGCAGCGCGAGCGGCCCCCAATGGGGCACGGCGGAGTTGAACAGCAGACCGAAAAACGCTCCCGCTATGACGATCAGAACTTCGATGGCGGCCGTCAGGCGCAGCAGCATCTCGAGGCGGAAAAATTCCGAAGTGGGGATGGGATAGACCAGCAGCTTGCGAATGTCGAGAGAGCTGCCTTTGGACGCCAGCAGCGCCGGGACGATCAGCCAGTACAGGAAGACCAGAAAGAGGCCGTCCGGCAGAAGCTTCCCGATGGTTTCCATTTGCGAGGAATTGGACAACAGCGCGCCGACTACAACGGCAAGCACCGCGAACATGCTGTACCAGGCGAGCCCGGCCGCGGCCGTAAAGGCCAGGCCCAGCTTGTTTGCGAGCGGGAGGCGGTTGCGCAGAGTGCGGAACTGCGCCCACAAAATGGCGCGCGCATGGGGCGAAGCGAATCCGGATAAGGGGGCCATTTACAACCAGTCCAGCGATTCGGAAGCGTGCCCGGCGCCGACCACGCGCACGAACGTATCTTCCAGCGTTTCCGAGCCGCTGCGCAACTCCGCCATGGACCCGCTCAGGACCAGCTTGCCGTCGTGAATAATGGCGACGCGGTCGCAGAGCCGCTCCACGACTTCGAGTACGTGCGAGGTGAGAAAAATGGTCGCGCCGCGCCGTACCTGATCTTGCAGCAGGTCCTTCATCAGGCGCGCCCCGACGGCGTCCACGCCCTCGAACGGCTCATCCATCAGAAACAGCTCCGGCCGGTGGATCAGAGCGGCGGCCATGGCGACGCGCTTGCGCATGCCTTTCGAATACTCCCCGATGAGCTTGCCCGCGGCGTCTTCCAGTTGGAACAGCTCCAGCAATTCCCTGGTGCGTTCGCGCGCTACGAGGCGTTCGAGCGAATACATGCGTCCGACGAACTCCAGGTATTCGGCTCCGGTGAGGTGGTCGAACAGAAGCGATTCGTCCGGAACGACTCCGATGCGGCGCTTGATTTCGAGCGCCCGCTCGGGCATCGGCAGGCCCAGCAGCTCCATGCGGCCGGATGTCGGCAACGCCAGCCCCATCAGCATTTTGATGGTCGTCGTCTTGCCCGCGCCATTGGGTCCCAGAAAGCCGAAAAAGGAGCCGCGCGGCACCTCCAGATCGAGTCCATCGACCGCAGCCTTGGCTCCATGGATCTTATGAGCTCCATAGACCTTGTGGAGGTCGTGGACACTGATCGCGGGGCTGCTGTCCATTCCTGTCCATCCTAGCGTGAGCCATGCGCCTGGAATCGTAATGGCGGGGCGCTTTTCGGTGCGGGCGCGGACGGGATTCGGGCCGGGAAGCTCAAGTCCGGCCGCCGGGGCGCCGATAAGGTGGATGTGACGGCGCCGGTTCGAGTTGAAAGTCTGCGTGAACAAGCCCTGCGGAGCCTGGGCAAGCTCCCGCCATTTCCTCCGGTTCTCAATAAGCTTCTCGCCAGCCTGGCGCAGGAGAACGTCTCACTATCCAAGATCGCGGAGCTGATTGAGAAAGACACCGTTCTCAGCCGGCAATGTGCTCAAACTGGTGAACTCCGCCCTTTATGGCCGCAGCGCCACGGTGAACTCCGTTCGCCATGCCGTGTCGCTGCTGGGCATCAACAAGCTGCGCAACGCGACGCTCGGTATGTCGGTCACGCGAATGTGGAGCCAGGTACGCGCCCCGCAGGACTGGTCGATGGCGCGATTCAACCTGCACTCCGTCGCCACCGCCGTTCTGGCCGACATCATTTCGCAGGCCGCGCCGGTGGAGTACGCCGAAGGCGCTTTCGCCGCCGGACTCTTCCACGACCTCGGACGGTTGCTGATCGCCATCGGCTTGCCGGAGCAGCACGAACAGATCAATCGGCTCTGCGCCGGCAGCGTAGTCTCACGAGACGAGTGGGAGCTCGAGGTCCTCGGCTTCGTCGATACGGAGCTGGCGGCCGACGCCCTGGCGCGCTGGAATTTACCCGAAGAGATCCGCGCCGCCGTCCGGTATCACCACGCCCCGGAGCCAGCGGGCGCGGGAAAAGTCAGTCTTGCCGAGGTAATCCAGGCGTCAAATGCCTATGTCAACGCCCTGGGACATAGCATTCCGCCCGTTAAAAGTATCGACCAAGGCGCTATCGATCAGGCCACGGCGGCCATCGCGAGGCTTGGCATCGGCGCGCGCCTCCCAGCGGTACTGCAATCGTTTTCGTCCGAATTCGCCGCTGTCGGCATGCTGCTCTAAGTCACATCGTCAGCTTCCGGAACATGACAATGTGCTGGCGCGGCAGGCTGTCGATCACCTTGTCCAGTTTATAGCCTTCGGCCTCGACTTCCGTCTTGATGTCGCGAAGGCTCATTTTGTGCTCGGGACGAATCGGAACGGACGGATCTTCCTTCTTATATTCCACCAGCACAAGCCGGCCATCCGCCTTCAGCGAACGCCGAATGCTCTGCAGCATCTCCTCCGGACGCGAAAACTCGTGGTACACATCCACCAGGATCACCAGATCCATTTTGCCGGCCGGAAGCTTGGCATCGGCTTCGGAGCCAAGAACGGTCTCGATATTATTCAGATTGTCGCGGCGGCTGTTTTCCGCCAGGCGGTCCAGCATTTCGCGCTGGATGTCGTTGGCGTAGACCTTGCCCTCCGGTCCCACGCGCCGCGCAATGCGCAGCGTCATGTAGCCCGTGCCCGCCCCGACATCGGCGACCGTCATGCCGGGCCGGATGCCGATCAGATCGAGCGCCCTCTCGGGCTGTTCTTCGCTTTCGCGATCGGTGCGGTCGAGCCAATCGGCCCCGGCGGCTCCCATTACGGGCGCGATATGACGTCCGGTGAGGGGATGCTCCGTCTGAGCGTGGATGGGGTAAACGCAAAAAAGAAGGGCTAGCGCCAGGCTTCGCACGGACATCGCAAGCTTCCAGTTTCATCCAGAGTAACAGTCGCGCGGCTACAATCGGAGCAGGTGTACGCAGTTCCGCGCTCCGTTTCTTTTTTGCGGCTGGCGTGTTTTGCGCTGGCGCTCGCCGCGTTCGCGAGCGACAACACGCTCATCGTCCTGAAACCGATGCTGCACGAGAGCGACGATGGGCCGCCCATCCCGGCCGATTACCGTTACCGGCCCGGCGAGCTGGTCTTTTTCAGTTTCCAGGTTTCCGGCTACAAGCGGTCCGGCGGAGTGGATGAAAGCAAGTCCATCGATGTCGCTTACGAAATCGATGTACGCGACGGAAGCGGAGTATTGGTTGATGAGCCGCGCGTCGGCTCCGTCGGAACCAAGGTTTCGCAAGAAGATCGCGATTGGCTGCCCAAGGTGCGCTATGAGTTCGCGATCCCGCCTTTGGCCGAATCGGACAGTTTATAAGATCTCGGTCAAGGTGTGGGATCGCGTGGCCAAGACGGAAACGGCCGCCGAAGTCGCGCTGCGCGTCGAAGGACGCAATGTGGAGCCGAGCGACACGCTCGTCCTTCGCAACTTCCGCTTCCTGCGCTCCGAGGAGGACAGGAATCCGCTTGCCATCGCTGCCTACCGCCCGGGCGATACTCTGTGGGCGAGGTTCGATATCACGGGCTACAAGTTCGGACCTGAAAATCGGCTCGACGTCGCATACAGCGTCGCGGTTGCCGGCCCCGACGGCGCCATAGGCTATTCGCAGCCTCACGCGGCCGAGGCCAAGACGCAATCCTTCTATCCGCAGCGCTACCAGCCCGGCATTGTGAGCCTGAACGTGCCGCCTGACATGACCAAAGGCCGTTACACGCTGATTGTGACGGTAAAAGACAATTTGGGAAACCAGAGCGCCGAGGTGAAGGAGCCGTTCACGGTGGAATAAGTTCGACTTCGAGCATGGTATTATTCCACCGTTGCTCCACATGCAGTCACCACGCAAGAGGAGCGAAAGGAATCGCAATGCACAAGATTGTAACGTTGCTCACAATCATGTTCGCGCTTGCCGCCGTCGACGCGCAGGCCAGTCTCATCGCGAATGGAAGCTTCGAGAACACGAACAACACCTTTGTTGGAGATGCGAACAAAGTGGATGAACTGAACTCCGGTTCAACGGCAATCCCGGGCTGGATGACGACGAACGGCGTGCAGACGGCCTGGATAGAGAACGGCAATCCGTACGGAATCTCGGCAATCGACGGCCAGTTCTTTCTCGACTTGACGGGTTACTTTCGATGCCGGCACATACGGTGGCGTCTACGCAGAGCTTCGCCACTACTTCCGGTACGAACTACATTGCCACTTTTGATTTGGGTTATGGCGGCAACTCCGCTCGAGGACATGGGATGCGTGCGACGCGAGGGCAGCCGGGGTATCATCCTGTTCGAACACTGAATTGTTTCTGGGGCTCTTTGTGGTTTTGTGGATTTATTTTCGTATTAGTTTCAGAAGTTGCATACATTTAGCAACAAATGTTCACAAAAGCTCGACCATTTGTTTGTTGACATCCAAGTTTGTGGCCGTATAGTCCATTCATGACGTTCAACCGTTCGATCCCAATCATTGTTCTTTCTCTCGGATTTTTGTCGAGTGCCGTGGCCCAGTACACGCCGACAATTTCCGGAGTCGACGCATTCTGGTGGCTCGGTTCCGGAATCCTCCACGACGGAGCCGGATGCGGCACCACTCCTCCGGGCCCTTGCTATTACGCGCAAGCTTCATGGTCCTCGAGCCCCAACGGTGCCCCCGGCACGCCGTATTGGACCGTTGTGAACAACCCGGGTGGCGGCTCGGTGAGCCTCGATTGTTACACATGCGCAAACGTGCTCGCGACAGCTACGTCCCCAAGCAATGGGTGTGACTACGATGTGACCGTTTCTGTGAGCTACGGCGGGTACAGCTCCGCCGCATTCACGGTAATGATCAATACGCCTGAGAACACAACGCTGCAATCCGGCTACCCAACCGACGTGTCAGTTGGCAACGGTTATCTAAGTACAACCGCGTGGAATGTGACGGACTTATGCGGATACTCGACAGCAGGGTTTGACGTTAACGAGGCATTCGGGACGTTTTATGACGACTACTACGGGCATAATTGGGGTTATCCGTCGTTAGGTAGCACCTATGAAACGACATCGGTGGTCAGCGACTACATCGGGAACCGCGGCTGGACTGTCCCAATGGCCGAACCCCCCCAGTCGCCTCTAACCAGCACGAAGGTTTTTCACGACACGCCGTGGATGCTCTACGTGTTTAGCCAGACTTCCGGCTCGGGCGTATCGGTACGATCGGACACTCAGCAGATTTATCAGGATCACGGCCGGCATCAGTGAGGCGTACGGTCCTTGCTTCGGCAATGAACGGCTGCGACGCCGCGAGGAATCGAATAATTAATGATAGAAAAGAGGAAATATATGCATAACGTGAATCTTTGGGGAATCGCTTCGCTGCTTCTTCTGGCCAGTCCTGGATTCGGCGCTCTGGTATCGCCGCGTTCCCTTTTGGATCTCGAGCAGCGCGCGGATCTCATCGTCGCGGGATCGGCCAGCGGAAGCTTTCAGGCAGGAGCCGCAGCAAGTTTCGAACTACAGGTGGCTAGGGTCGTAAAGGGCGACCCGGCTCTCGCAGGCAAGATCATTCCGGTGAACTGGACTGAGGGAGTTCCAACTGCGACGGGGATCTTTGGCGCCATCGCGGCAACCGGCGACGGTCTGTGGTTTCTGCAGGGTTCGTCGCGCGGGTGGCTTCTATTGCCTGTTATACAAGGAAGTGTGCCGCTCAGCATGACCTTCTTCCCAGCGACATCGTCGGGCCCGATTACGAGTGCCTATTCGTACAGTCCCGCCGCGTCGCTATCGGATAGGATTGCCTCCGAGGTGAGCGCTGCGATCGAGAGCGCGAGCGGCGGATATAACTTCCAATTGTATTTCCTGCAGTACGGTCTACTCGAGCAGTTGAATTCGCCGGTTATAGCCGTGCTATACCACCGAATGGCCGCCTCCACCTCCACGCAGCAACGAATAGTTGGGCTGAGCGGGCTAATCCGTCTTGGAAATTCTGCCGCGCTGGCGTCCGCCAGACAAGGAGCATCCGCTTTTGAGAGCTATTCGTTAGAGAATGGGGTACTGCTTCTGAGCATTCGAGACGGATTCCGCGCGGACGATGCGAATTCGATTTCTATCCTGGGACAGGCCGCTGTCGATTCTACAAACCCGAGCTTGGCATTTCGGGAGGCCTCCGCGCACGCTTTGGCAGCGATTCATACTGTCTCGGCCTTACCATACCTGGCCACGCTGCTCGACGATCCGGACGTTAATCTACGAGTCGAGGCGGTTGGCGGAATGGGAGCCTTCGCAAACGGTCTGCCAGCTCAGACTGCCGCGGGAGTCCCTAGCTTGGCGCATCTCCAGCTCCCGGCGAGCGCGCCCTACAAGACCGCCGATACAGTTAGGAATTTCGCCATGGGAAGTAAGGCGATCGAGCATGATGAGTACTCGTACCTGTCGTTTTGGAAAAACTGGTGGGCGCAACAGCGGACAAATCTGGGCTATTGACGGCTGAACGGCTAGGGGAGATCCAGCGAGTTGGCAGCGCGGCCCGCCCGCTCTGTGTCGGTCCTGTCATGCGAGAAGCATACCGGTCTTCGCCCCCGAGGCAGCCTCACGGATCGCCGGAACTGCGGTAATCTCAGCGCATATGCATCAGCGATCCTGAACCCCATCATCGGCACAAAAGAAATGGACACGTCACGGGATTCGGTCGCCAGGAGAACATCGGACGCTCGCACGCCATCGTGATTCGCTATGCCCAAAAGAGCGGGCCGGAATCGGTGCGCATCAACGAGCGCGGCAAGCAGACGAAGAATAAATTGACGGGGTGGATGTGGGTAAGGCTGCCGGATTGCGTTCCCATAAGGATTACGATGATCACTTCGCGTCATGACCATCAACTGGAGATCCGCGATGAAGCCGAAGTGGATTATGCCGAGAGCGCCGGGGGCAATCTGCTGCCTTCCTCCGCGTTTCACCGGCGCTACGAAAACGACATTCTTGCCGCCGAAGACGATTTCGAATACTCGAACTGGCGATCTTTGAAGTGAGCCGCGCCGTATACCTGCACGGGTTCGCGAGCAGTCCGGGGTCTAAGAAGGCGGGGTACTTTCGGGAGCGGTTCGCCGCGCGCGGGATCGAGCTGGAAATACCGGATCTGGCGCAGGGGGATTTCGATCGTCTTACGATCACGCGCCAGTTGGACGTCATCGAGAGGACCGCTCGCGGCGAGACGGTTTGGCTGATCGGATCGAGCCTCGGCGGTTATCTGGCCGCATTATACGCCGCAAGGCATCGAGAGGCGGAAAAACTGGTCCTGATGGCGCCCGCATTCAACTTCGTTGCGCGCTGGCGGGAGCGGCTCGGCGCGGAAGCGATGAGGCGCTGGAAGGAGACCGGGACGCTCGCGGTCCAACATTATGGGGACGGCGAACTGCACCAACTCGATTACGGGTTGATCGAGGATGCCAGCCGGTACGAAGCGTACCCCGATTTTCAGCAAGCGGCGATTATTTTCCAGGGCCGCGCGGATGACGTTGTACCGGCCGATTATTCGATCGCCTTTGCACGGCAACATGCGAATGTGGAGTTGCGGCTACTCGATTCCGATCACGAGCTTCTCAATGCGCTGGATCGGATGTGGGGGGAAACGGCCCGATTCTTGTTGCCCGAGGACAAGTCATAATTGCGAGGCGGTCGACGTTCCTTTCGAGAGTCTCTTAAAAAGAGAGCGGCATGATGCCCAAGACGCCCGTTCGGCCATACGCTTGACGAGGTGATGCGCCGGCGCGCATTCCAGTGTGCCGGAGACGTCAGTGGCACATGAGGCTGGCGGTTGGAAACCGGCAGCGGACCGGCATTGAGCAGCCGTGCCACCGCGCCTCCGCCTCGCCGCAGCGCGAACGCAATACTATGGTCGAAACTGCGGTCCCGCTTCCGGTCGAGTGCCGAAAACCTTGAACGCAGCCGATTGCGTTCCCGCCGGCTTCCGTTCCCCGACGGCAAGCGGAGAAAGCGGGGGTCCGGCCAGCCGACCCTGACTGACCGTTATCTTGCCGCTCCCTTGTAACGAGTCCGGCATCTCCGCGGGAGACGCCGGGGCCATCGATTTGCCGTTAAGGGCTGCTGGTCGTGAGACCGTAACGGATTCCAGCATACGTCGAGTTGGAGCTATATGAAATCCCGTAATGCTCCGCGTGCGCGACGCCGATTATTGCAAACGGATCAAAGACCCGTTCGATCCCAACCTTCACCGAAATGCTTTTTCCGTTCAGCGAAGAAAACAAACTGGCGGGTGGTAACGCCAATTGCATCCGGCGCCGTACATACGCATTTCGCCGACTGGCCGGACAGCATGTTCGAGCAGGCCGCCCAGCCTCGCCGCTACAGCGTGTCGCCACCGTGGAGGAGATCGCGGACGCCGTACTGTTTCTCTGCGGCGCCTTCGATCACGGCGAAATACTCACGATCGACGGCGGTTTGGCGCAGTTGGGCCGCACGCGCTAAGCTCGTAGAAATGCCCCCTCTCCCCCGGAAGGCGCTGTCCCTTGCGGCCTGCGCACTCCTGCTCGCTCCCGCCACCTTGCCGGCCCAGGATGGAGCCAAAGCGCCGGCATCCACGCTCGTGCTCAACATCGACACGATCATGCGCGGACCCGGCTTGGTCGGCTACGAGCCTGCCGAGGCGCGCTGGTCGGGGGACTCCGAGCGAATCTATTTCCGGTGGAAGCAGGCCTCCGATCCGCCCTTGAAAGAGCCCGATACATACGTCGTCAATCGCAACGGCTCCGGCTTACGCAAGCTCAGCGACGAAGAAGCCGCCATTGCGCCGCCCGCCAACGGCGACCGCTCCCAGGATCGTAAGCGCGTCGTTTACGCCCACAATGGCGATATTTATCTATACGACTATTCCACCGATCGCGGGCGGCGCGTGACAAAAACCTCGGAGTCCGAATCGAATCCACACTTTACGCGCGACGGCGCCCACATCTATTTCACGCGCGCCAACAATTTGTATCTGATGTCGCTTGAGGACGGCAGCCTCACCGAGATGACGGACATACGGACGGGCGGCTCCGGCGCACCAAGCGCGGCGGCTTCTCCGCCGATGGGCTTTGGTCTGGGACAGGGCGGCCGCGGCGCGCAGGCGCGCTCGGCATCGTCGGATGAGAAGAAAGGCACCGAAAGCCAGGAGTTTCTAAAGAAGGAGCAGGAGCAACTGCTGGAGGTGGTGCGCGAGCGCGAAGAGCTGAAAAAGCAACAGGAAGAGCTGCGTAAAAAAGAGAACCCACGCAAACCCTTTACTCTGCAGGCGCGGCAGTCCGTCGCCAGCTTGCAGCTTTCTCCCGACGAGAAGCTGGTAACCGCGACGATCGTAGAACGTCCCGAGGGCGCGAAAAACACCGTCGTTCCCAACTACATCAGCGATTCCTCCTATACGGAGGATATTCCCTCCCGCGAGAAGGTCGGCGATCGTCAGCCGCGCGCGCGCATAGCGATCCTCTCGGTCGAGACCGGGGAAGTCAAATGGGTCGACCACGGACGCAAGGAAACGCCGCCCCAGGGTCCCACCAAGATGGATAGCGGCAAGGAGACCGGTGAACCGCAACCCGCCAAAGCTCCCGCCGAGCGCGAACGCGATGTGCAATTGATGCAGCCGGTCTGGTCGGAAGACGGCGCGCGAGCCGTCCTCTACGCGCGCGCCGCCGACAATAAGGACCGCTGGGTTCTTGCGCTCGACCCGGCTAGCGGCAAGACGCGCGTGTTAGTCGATCTTCACGACGACGCCTGGGTCGACGGTCCCGGCGCGTTCACCCTCGGTTGGATGAAAGGCGGCCGCGACGTCTATTTCCAGTCCGAGCGCAGCGGTTATTCGCAGCTCTATACGGTCCCGTTCGAAGGCGGCGAACCGCGCGCGCTCACTTCGGGCAACTGGGAAGTCGACCGCGCCGAGTTATCGAAAGATAAGTCGCGTTTTTATCTCACGACCAGCGAGGCCGATCCCGGAGATCGACAACTTTATGAGATGAGCGCGTCCGGCGGCGCCCGCACGCGGATCACGCCCGAACCGGGTAATCACAATGTCGTCTTCTCGCCCGACGAGCGCTGGATCGCCGACATATATTCCTTCACGAACCGCCCGCCGGAACTCTATGCGCGCGCAAACCACCCCAGTACCAAGCCGGTAAAGCTGACTTCTTCGCCCGCGCCCGAGTTCTGGACTTACCCCTGGCTCGACGTCCCCATTGTCACGTTTCCCGCGCGCGACGGCGCCACGCTGCGCGCGAAACTTTACAAGCCCGCCGGTTTTGCTAAAGGTGGACCGGCCGTCATTTTCGTTCACGGCGCCGGATATCTGCAGGAAGTTCATCACTGGTGGTCCAGCTACTACCACGAGTACATGTTCCATCACATTCTGATGCAGCGTGGCTTCGCGGTCCTCGATATCGACTATCGCGGCTCGGCCGGTTATGGACGCGATTGGCGCACCGCCATCTATCGTCACATGGGCGGTAAAGACCTCGACGATCAAATCGACGGCGCCCGATGGCTCGTTTCCCAGCAGGGCGTCGATCCCAAGCGCATCGGGATCTACGGCGGCAGCTACGGCGGCTTCATCACGCTGATGGCGATGTTCACGCAACCCGATGTCTTCGCGGCCGGCGCGGCGCTGCGTCCCGTGAGCGATTGGGCGCAGTACAATCATCCCTACACCTCCGACATTCTCAACCTTCCGCAGAACGACGCCGACGCCTATCGCGCTTCCTCTCCCATCTATTTTGCAAACGGACTTAAGGGCGCCCTGCTCATCTGCCATGGCATGGTGGACACCAACGTCCATTTCCAGGACACCGTGCGCCTGGTGCAGAAGCTGATTGAGCTGCGCAAGCAGAACTGGGAGCTTGCCGTCTACCCCGTGGAAAATCACGGCTTCGAACAGCCCACCAGTTGGGCCGACGAATACAAGCGCATTTTGAGCCTCTTCGAGAGCAAGTTGAAGTAGGCCATGCGATACGCGCGTTTCACAATTGTTCTTTTCGCGTACGCTGCCGGGCTCCTGGGGGCGCAGGATCTACGGACGCTTGAGGGCGTCCGCGATTACCAGGTTTTGCAGCGCGCTCCCACGGGCGGCGCGGACCTGAAGCTATCCGGAATCGTAACCGGCAAAAGGGTTAACGGGAAGGACATCGAGGCGCGCTTGCTCTCGGAAGATCGCGTACTCGGCAGGTTTGACTGGATCGCGATCGGAAAGATTCAAAAGCAGAAGTGGACCGGTCAACTCGCGGACATTCCCGCCGGCGGTCCTTATCGTCTCGAACTACGGGTTCAGGGCGCCGAAAATGCTCTGATCGTGAACAATATCCTGGTCGGCGACCTCTGGCTGCTGGCTGGCCAGTCTAATATGGAGGGCCACGGCAACCTGTCGATGTGGAGCCGCCCACGCCCTTGGTGCACAGCTTCGACATGGAGGATCGCTGGCTGCTCGCCGCCGAGCCGCTGCACACCGAAGTGAGCGCCGCCGATCGCGTGCACTGGCGCGTCAACGCCAATGGCGAGCCGGAGCGATGGAGCGGCGCCAAGCTCGACGAATACATCAGCGAGCGCAAAAAAGGCGCAGGCCTCGGACTTCCCTTCGCCGCGGAAATGGTTCGCCTTACGGGCGTGCCCATCGGCCTGATCCCCTGCGCGCACGGCGGCACCTCGATGGACCAGTGGTCACCCGCCTTGAAGGATCGCGCCGGCGATTCGCTGTATGGTTCCATGCTGCGGCGCTTCAACGCCGTGGGCGGCAATATCAAGGGAATGCTTTGGTATCAGGGCGAGTCCGATGCCAATCCCGCCGCCGCCCCGCTCTTCAAACGCAAGTTCGAGGATTTCGTGAACGCGGTGCGCTCGGACTTTTACGAGCTCCACCTGCCTTTTTACTACGTTCAGATCGGCCGTCACGTCGACAACAAAAACATCGTGGAATGGAACGAGGTGCAGGAGGCGCAGCTTCAGGCTGAATCCGAGTTGCGTTACGCCGGCATGATCGCCTCCGTCGATTCCACGCTCGACGATCCGATTCATATCTCGACCGAAGGTCTCAAGCGGCTCGGGCATCAGCTTGCCGCGCGGGCTTGTCACGATTTGTTTCCCGATGTCGAGCAATGCCGCAACCTGAAGCCGGGACCGCGCCCTGCTTCCGCAACGTACAACGACGGCGTCGTTAAAGTCCTGTTTTCCGGCCTGAATGGCAAACTGCAAGCCCCCGGCCGCATCTCCGGTTTCAGCATTCAAAATGCCACCGGTCAGGACGAGCCGCTTATCTACAACGCCGTCTTCGATCCCGCGGATCCCGCGGCGGTGCTGCTCTACATCGGCGGAAAACTGCCGCCCAACGCGGTTCTGCGCTACGGCGAGGGGAAAAATCCCTACTGCAACGTGCGCGACGCGGCCGACCTATCGCTCCCCGTATTCGGTCCGCTGCCGATCAAGCAGACCTTCTGAACCGCGCGCGGCCTACAACCCAAATACGAAGAGCGCGCCGCCGGCCGCGATCGCGACGCGCTGCTTCCCGTCGATCAGGAACGACACCGGATTGGCCGAGATGCCGCCGCCGGTTTGAAAGTCCCATAGCGGTTTCCCGCTGACCGCGTCGAGCGCGTAGAAATTCCCCTCGTTCGAGCCGCCGAAAACGAGGCCGCCCGCGGTGGCCATCACTCCGGCCCAGGGAGGCGACAGCAGCCGGAACTCCCATTTCACCTTTCCCGTGTTCGCTTCGAGCGCGCGAATGGCGCCATAGGCCTTATCGCCGTTGAGAGCCCGCTCGCCACCCGCGCCGAAGAATTCGCCCGGTTTGAAATCCGCCTCGCTCTTGTAATAGTAGGAACCCATCTCGCGCACGCAGACATAGACGAGGTGCGTGAGCGGGCTATAGGAGGGGCTAAACCAATTCGTGGCGCCTTGCAGGCTGGGATAGACCAGCGTGCCTTCTTCGGTCGGCTCGGTGTTCGGCAGGTGCATCGGGCGGCCCCTCTCGTCGATTCCCGTGGCCCAGGTCTGCTTGGCATAGGGCGTGGCAAGCAGGAATTCTCCGGTGGCGCGGTCCAGCACGTAATAAAACGCGTTGCGATTCGCCATGGCGACGACTTTGCGCGGCTTCCCGCGCAGGTCCATGTCGAGCAGCATCGGAATTTCAGTGGCGTCCCAATCGTGAACGTCGTGGGGCGTGAACTGGAAATACCAACGCAGCTTACCGGTGTCGGCATCGATGGCGAGCAGCGAACAGGTGTAGAGATTACTGCCGGCGCGGCTGTCGCCGTTCCAGTCCGGACCCGGATTTCCGGTGCCCCAGTAGAGCAAATTCAATTGCGGATCGTAGGAGCCGGTCACCCAGGTCGGACCGCCGCCCGTTTTCCAGCTTTCGCCGGCCCAGGTTTCATGGCCGGTTTCGCCGGGCGCGGGGATGGTCCAGAGGCGCCAGGCGCGCTTGCCGGTCTTGGCGTCGTAGGCGTCGAGAAAACCGCGGATGCCGGCTTCGCCGCCGCTGATGCCGATCACGATCTTGTCGCGTAAGGCAAGCGGCGCAACCGTGATGCAGTGGCCCGTCTTGTTGTCGGCGACCTTCGTGTCCCAACGCAGCGCGCCGGAGCGGGCATCGAGCGCAACCAAATGGCTGTCCAGCGTTCCGGCGTATACGGTGTCGCCGAGAATGGCGAGGCCGCGATTCACGCGTCCGAATCCAAGCGTTTTGAGATCCTTCGGAATTGTCCGCCGGTAGCTCCAGAGACGGCGTCCCGTGCTTCCATCGAGCGCGGCGACGATGCCCGGCGGCTCCGTAATATATATGATGCCGTCAACGACAAGAGGCGTGGCCTCGAACTCGCCTTTCTCGCGGAGTTGGTAGACCCAAACGGGCTTCAATGCCGCAACGTTTGCAGGCGTGATCTGGTCGAGCGGCGTGAAGCGATGCGCCGCGTAATTTCCCGAGTAAGTCAGCCAGTTCCCCGGCTCAGCGGAGGCTTTGAGGATGCGTTCGTAGCCGACCTGCGCGTTTACGCACAACGCCGTCACAAGGACGATTGCCGGACACTTCATGGCGTCTCCTTCAGACTTGCCATCCAGGCGACGAGATCGCCGATGTCCGAATCGGAGAGTCGGCCGCGATAGCTCGGCATGGGCGATTCTCCAAAGTCCTTCTGAAGTTCCGCGAGATCCTGCTTGCGGAAAGAGTAAAAGCGGCCGGCCGCATCGCGGAGCTGGATCGTGAAAGAGTCTTCGTTGAGCCGCACGCCCGTAACGTTTGCGCCGCCGCGCAGCGTGGCCCGCACGACGACGAAATCGTCCGGCGTGGATGCCGACGGGTCCACGATAGATTCGCGGATGAACGCGGCGCTGCGGCGCGCGCCGATACCGGTAAGCTCCGGCCCGTAAGCCGAGCCTGCGCCCTGGAGCACGTGACAGCCCGGACAGCCATTTGCGGCGTAAACGGCCTTACCGTGTTCGATATTTCCAACGGCCGGAGCGCCCGCTTCCGCGCCGAGCGAACGCACGTAGGCGGCGACTTGAAGCACGGACCGCTCGCCGAGAAACCAGAAGGCGGGCATCCCGCTGCCCTCGATACCATTGACGATTAGGTCCACGAGTTCCTCTTCGTTAGCCGCGCGGTGAAGCTTCGCGGCCGTGAGCGCCGGGCCGCGCCCTCCCGCGCCGCCGATCCCGTGGCATAAAGCGCACTGCGAATCGAAAACGCGCTTGCCCGCCGCTATGTCGGCGAAACTGGCGGCCGCCGCCGGAGCGGACTGCTTTTGCGCCGGCGCAACGCCGCCCGCGAGGACGGCGGCGCAGAGCGATGTCCAACATACGCGCTTCATTTTATATCCATGTTATATCGGTGGCTTTAAATCGATGGCGATCGCGCGGATCGGGCCGGGATTTGCGCGAAACACTTCCTCGCGCGCCCGTCTCTAATCGCATGGGACATCAGTCTTCAAAAAATATTTAAGGACGTGAATTATGGGTGATGTAGAACAGAGAATCCGGCTCGCCATCGGTTCGGCAGCGGCCGGCGCAGCGATTTTTGCTCCGCTAAGTTACAAGTGGAAAGGCGTACTGACGGCAGTAGCCGCCGACGCAATCCTCACTGGGATTTTCGGAGTTCGTCCGATTAAGTGGGTATCGTAACCGTAAGCTCGCGCTCATGACGCCAGCGGCGGAGGTCCCCGCACGCGAGGTCCTCCGCCGGACACTTTCCCCGCTTTGCTTCGCCGCTCTAGACCACCCGCGGGAGAAAAAATATGACAGTCAGCGATGCGATCGTCGAAGGATTGCTCGATTGGGGCGTCGACACCGTCTTCGGACTTCCCGGAGATGGGATAAACGGATTCATGGAAGCTCTGCGGACGCACAAGGACAAGATTCGCTTCATCCACGTGCGCCATGAAGAGACCGCCGCCATGGCTGCCTGCGGCTACGCAAAATTCACGGGCCGCCTTGGTGTTTGTTTCTCGACCGCCGCGCCCGGCGCCGTGCACATGCTGAACGGACTGTACGACGCCAAGACCGACCAGGCACCGGTGCTCGCCATCACGGGCATGACGTATCACGACCTGATCGGCACCAAGTACCTGCAGGACATGAATCAGGATTACCTGTATCAGGACGTGGCGCTGTACAATCAGCGCCTGATGGGGCCCGCGCACGTGGAGAACGTGGTGGAACTCGCCTGCCGCACCGCGCTGAGCCACCGCGCGGTTTCTCATATCGCGATCCCGATCGATTACCAGATGAAGGACATGAAAAAGGACAAGCGGTCCGCGCGCAACCTCCCAGGGCATGCGTCCGATGCGTACGCGATGCCCAAGCGCATCCCGGTCCGGCCCCAACTCGAGAAGGCGGCGGCGCTGCTTCAAGACAAGAAGAAAATCGTGATTCTGGCGGGGGCCGGCGCACGCGGCGCACGCGCCGAGCTGCTGGAATTGTCCGAGCGCCTGCGGGCCCCGATCGTCAAGGCTTTACTAGGAAAGGATTGCGCGCCCGACGATCACCCCAATGTTACAGGCGGAATTGGAGTCGTGGGCGCGCGGCCTTCCGTCGAAGCGATGAAGAACTGTGACGCCATCCTGATTGTGGGCAGTTCGTTTCCCTATATCGAGTACCTGCCGAAGCCGGGACAGGCGATCGGCATCCAGATCGACGACAAGCCCGAGCGCCTGGGACTGCGTTATCCGGTGGACATTGGTCTGGCCGGCGATGCTCAGGCCACGCTGCGTGAGTTGATCCCGCTGCTCGCGCGAAACGAGGATGGCTCTTTCCTTAGCAAAATCCAGGAAGGAATTCGGGAATGGTGGGAGCTGATGGAAGAGCGGGGAACGCGCGATACCACGCCGATGCAGCCCCAGACGGTCACCTGGAATCTCGCCGAGGCGCTGGCCGACGATGCCATTATCGTGGGCGATTCGGGGACCGTGACCACCTGGATCGCAAGGCTGAAGCTGCGCGCCAATCAGAGGTTTTCATTCAGCGGCACTCTGTGCAGCATGGCCGCTGCGTTGCCCTACTCAATTGGAGCGCAGGTCGCCTATCCCAACCGCCAAGTCGTGGCGTTCACCGGCGATGGCTCCTTGAGCATGATGATGGGCGACCTTGTGACGCTGGCGCAGCACAAGCTCCCCGTGAAACTGATTGTGGTGAAGAACAACACGCTGGGCCTAATCAAGTGGGAGCAGATGGTGTACCTGGGAAATCCGGAATACGGCGTGGAGCTTCACCCGATCGATTTTGTGAAGGTGGCGGAGGGTTGCGGGCTGCGCGCCGTCCATATTGAAGATCCCAAGACCTGCCGCGAGCAGTTGCGCAACGCGCTCGCCACGGATGGTCCCGTAGTGGTTGAGGCGGTGGTGGACCCGAACGAGCCGCCGTTGCCTCCCACGATCACGCGCAAACAGACGCAGCATCTTACCGAGGCGCTGGCCCGCGGGGAAGTGAACCGCGCGCCCATCGGGCTGACGGTCGGCCGCGAATGTGGGATGAATCCAGCTATCCCGCCAGCCCCTACGGCGCAGCCGCGCGCTTCTTCGGCTCCGAGCGCGACGGGAAAGAGAAAAAAGAAGAAAAAGAAGAACACAGCAAGAAATAGGAGCGCCGCGATGCCTGCTCACGTCCGAGACGAGCCCGTTCCCCTGAACGTACTGTCGCGCGGGCCGGATGCTTCGGCTGCAAATTACCATCACCCGCCCACGGCGCATTACCAGAAACAGGACTGGGGCGCCGAGGCTCGCGATCTCGCGGACCACCTCACCGGCCGCATCGAAGGTGAGGTTCGCTTCGACAACGGCAGCCGCGCGCTCTATGCGACGGACCTCTCCATGTACCGTCAAGTTCCCATCGGCGTCGTTGTGCCGCGCTCGGTGGAGGACGTGGTCGCAACCGTCGCGGCCTGCAGTGAGCGCGGCATTCCGATTCTGGGCCGCGGCTGCGGCACCAGCCTCTCGGGCCAGACGTGCAACGTCGCGGTGGTCATCGATTTTTCAAAATATCTGAATTCGATTATCGAGCTGGATCCCACGCGGAAGCTCGCGCGCGTCGAGCCTGGCTGCATTCGCGACGAGCTCAACGACCGCGCCGAGGAGCATCATTTGACCTTTGCGCCCGATCCCGCCACGCACAAATACTGCACCCTGGGCGGCATGATCGGCAATAATTCCTGCGGCGTGCATTCGGTCATGGGCGGCCGCACCGCCGATAATGTCGAGGAGCTGGATATTCTCACCTACGACGGCGTGCGGATGACGGTCGGCCGCACCAGCGATACCGATCTTGAACGCATTGTGCGCGAGGGCGGCCGCAAAGGCGAGATTTACTCGCAGCTTAAATCCTTGCGGGACCGCTACGGCGACCGCGTGCGCAAGATCTTTCCGCCGATTCCGCGCCGCGTATCGGGCTATAACCTGGACGAGCTTCTGCCCGAAAAAGGATTCAACGTGGCGCGCGCGCTGGTGGGTACGGAAAGCACCTGCGCCATCGTGCTCGGCGCGACGCTGCGTCTGATGGATAGCCCGCCCAAGCGCGCGCTGCTCGTCATCGGCTATCCCGATATTTTCCAGGCCGGCGACAATGTCGCGGCCATCCGCTCGTATGGCCCCATCGGCCTCGAGGCTCTCCAAAAACACGTCCTCGAAAACATGCGGCGCAAACACCAGGACACCGAGGGCGCCAAGTACCTGCCCGAAGCCGATACCTGGCTCTATGCCGAGTTTGGAGGCCAGACTCAAGCCGAAGCCGACGGCCGCGCGCGCGAAGCAAAGGAGAAAATCAACGCTCACCTAAAGGGCCACACCGGGATCAATATGGTCAGCGATCCCGATGAGCAACACAAGGTCTGGCATTTGCGCGAGTCCGGCGTCGGTTCCAGCCGCGTTCCAGGAATCGAAGATGCGTGGCCCTCCTGGGAGGACGCCGCCGTGCCGCCCGAGGCGCTCGGCAACTACCTCCGCGATTTTTACAAGCTGCTCAATAAATATCACTACGCCTGGACCATTTACGGGCACTTCGGCGATGGCTGCGTTCATTGCCGCATTACCTTCGACCTGAAGAGCCGCGACGGCGTGCGTCAATACCGGGCGTTTCTCGAGGAGGCCGCAGACCTCGTTGTACGATACGGAGGCTCGTTATCGGGCGAGCACGGCGATGGGCAGGCAAAAGCCGAGCTGCTGCCGAAAATGTTCGGCAATGAGTTGGTCGAGGCCTTCCGGGAGTTCAAATCGATTTGGGATCCGGGTTGGAAAATGAATCCCGGCAAGGTGGTCGATCCCTACAAGCTCGACGAAAATCTACGCGTCAATCCGGATCATCCTCATAAGCCGGTCCTGACCTATTTCAAATTTCCGGACGATCACGGCAGCATTTCCGAGGCCACGGAACGCTGTTTCGGCGTTGGCCAGTGCCGCGGCATGGATGGCGGAACCATGTGCCCCAGCTTTATGGCCACACGCGAGGAGATGCACACCACGCGCGGCCGCGCACATCTGCTTTTCGAAATGCTGCGCGGAGAAGCCATCCGGGAAGGCTGGCGCGACCCGCATGTGAAGGAGTCGCTCGACCTGTGCCTATCGTGTAAAGGATGCAAGGGCGATTGTCCTGTCTCGATCGACATCGCGACTTACAAGGCCGAGTTTCTGGCGCATTATTATGAAGGCCGCCTGCGCCCCCGTTCGGCGTATGCGCTGGGATTAGTGCATCGCTGGGCACAGCTCGGCTCCCGCGCTCCGGGGTTGGTTAATTTCGTCACGCAAACACCGGGTTTGGCATCTCTCGCCAAGGCCGCGGCCGGCATCAGCCATCGGCGGCGCATTCCGAGGTTTGCGCACCAGACATTTAAGACTTGGTTTCAAGAACGGGGCCGCCGCAATCTGAACCAGGATGCCGTCATCCTGTGGGCCGATACGTTCAATAACTACTTCTTCCCCCAAACCGCGAGGGCCGCTGTCGAGGTCCTCGAAGATGCTGGATTCCGCGTACAGGTCCCCAAACAACCGCTGTGCTGCGGACGCCCGCTCTACGATTACGGCATGTTGGACCGCGCTAAAACCCAGTTGACGGAAATCCTCGCCGCGCTGCGCCCCGCCATTCGATCCGGCACGCCCGTGGTGGTGCTGGAACCGAGTTGTCTCGCGGTGTTCCGCGACGAGATGCACAGTCTTTTACCGCAGGACGAAGATGCGCGGCGGCTGAAGGAGCACTCCTTTTCGTTGACCGAATTCCTCGACCGCAACGGCTACCGGCCGCCAAGACTGGACCGCAAAGCCATTGTGCATGGCCACTGCCACGAAAAAGCGGTGCTCGACAAAATGAAGAGCGAAATGAAAATTTTGACCGCGGCGGGCCTCGAGGCCGATCTGCTAGACAGCGGATGCTGCGGCATGGCGGGATCCTTTGGCTTCGAAGCCGAGCACTACGGCATTTCCATGAAAATCGGCGAGCGCACGCTGCTGCCGAAAGTGCGCTCCACGAGCCGCAATACGATCGTCGTCGCCGATGGCTTCAGTTGCCGCGAGCAGATCTCGCAGGCAACGGGCCGCGAGCCTCTGCACGTGGCGGAAGTTCTGCAAATGGCGCTGCACGGCGGTTCGCAGCCAGCCGCGCCCGAACGAGCGCAACGCCGCAAGGCCGTTCTCGCCGCCGCGGGCGCTGCCGCTATTACCGCGGGCGCCATCGCCGCGATCTTCGCCTACCGCCATTTTCGCCGCGGCCTTGCTTCATGACGCCCAATTTTTCCGATTTCACCGCGCGGCGCGCCGCCTTTCGGAAGCTTCACGAAAGCGGCTGTTTTGTCATTCCGAATCCGTGGGACGCCGGGTCGGCGCGTTATCTGCGGCATCTTGGATTCCAGGCGCTCGCGACCACCAGCTCCGGATTTGCGTTTTCATGCGGGCTGCCGGATAGCGGCGCTATCGTGTCGCGCGACCGTATGCTCGGCAATATCGCCGCCATTGTTGCCGCCGTCGACTTGCCGGTGAATGCCGATTTCCAGTCGGGCTATGCCGATGAACCGGAACGCGTCGCCCAAAATGTGCGGCTCTGTATCCAGACCGGCGTCGCGGGGCTTTCGATCGAGGATGCCACGGCGGATCCCGCGCGCCCGTTATACGAGTTGCCGCTCGCAATCGAGCGCATCAAGGCCGCGCGGAGCGCCATTGACGATTCCGGCGCCGAAGTACTTCTCACGGCGCGGGCGGAGTGCTATCTGACGGGCCATCCCGACCCGCTGCGGGAGTCGCTGCGCCGTTTGCAGGCCTATGCGGAAGCTGGCGCGGACGTGCTGTACGCTCCGGGGCCGGATCGCGTCGACGATATTAAAACGATTGTCGCGGCGCTCCGCCCCAAGCCCGTGAACGTCCTGGTGAGCCGGAACATCGGGCTCCATGTCGCGGACCTGGCGGAGCTTGGCGTGCGGCGCATCAGCGTCGGGTCGGCGCTCGCGCGCGCCGCCTGGACAGGCTTTATTGCGGCCGCGCGGACGCTCGCGAGCGAAGGCGGCTTCACGGGGTTCGATGGGCTGGCGAGCCTTCTCCGAGCTCGACGCTTTTTTCCGCGGCGACCTGAAAAATCGGCTCGCCATCAGCCCCTCTCTCGCCTACAAACCCCCTGAAACCCAGGTATTTCCGCCCCGTCTGATACTATTGACGAACGTGCGGGTAAGGGTCCTGTTTTTCGGCATATTGAAGGATATCGTGGGCCGCTCCGAAGACGCCATGGACGTCGCCGAGGGGCAGGACCTGGGGTCCATATTCGACGTCTACGCCGGCCAGTTCCCCCGCATCGCGCAGATGGCCTCCAGCATTGTTCTCGCCCAGAACCACGAATTTCGGGGCCGCGATGCCCTCCTCGCAGCCGGCGACGAGATCGCTTTTTTGCCGCCCGTGAGCGGCGGCGCGGGTACGCATGCGGCCGGCTTGTCCCCCTACACTCACGAAATCTCCGGCCAGAACTGCTTTTTCGCCCTGACGCGGCGGCCCATCGACGCCGCCGCCCTCATCCGCAAGATGCTCCGCCCCGAGGACGGCGCGGTGGTCGATTTCGAAGGCGTGGTTCGCAACAACACGAAAGGGCGCGCCACCGAGTACCTCGATTACGAATGCTATGAGCCCATGGCGATCAAGATCATGGCGGAGATCGGACGCGACATCGCCGCCGCGCGCGCCATCGGGCGCATCGCCATGGTGCATCGCCTCGGACGCATGGAGATCGGCGAAACGAGCGTTGCCGTGGTCGTCACCGCGCCCCATCGCAAGCCCGCCTTCGAGGCCGCCCTCGAGGGCATCGATCGTCTCAAGCGCCTGGTTCCGATCTGGAAGAAGGAACACTTCGCCGACGGCGGCGCGTGGGTCGAAGGAGAGTGGGACGAGTCCGTCCTCAGCCGGTGAAATTTTCTCGCTGGACCGCCCTCATTTTATTTTCTGCTCCTGCTTCCGGCCGTCCTTCCGCAGGAACCGGTGATCCGCGTCAATGTTCGCCTGGTGCGTTTGCTGGTGACGGTCAAAGATGCGGCCGGAGGTCTTGTCGGCTCCCTCAAAAAGAGCGATTTCACCATTTTCGATAACGGCGCGAAGCAGGAAATCGCTCTCTTCGAGCACCACACCGATCAGCCGCTGTCCATCTCCGTCCTCTTCGACACCAGCGCCTCGGTCGGCATCGCCCTCAAGTACGAAATTGATTCCACGCTTCGTTTTCTCCACGCCGCCTTTGGGGAAGGCAACCCCGACGACGCCATCGCGCTCTATAGTTTCAACTGGCAGGTGCGGATCCATTCCAGTTTCACGCGCCGCGTGGACCGCTTGGAGCGCGCCCTGCGCCAAATTCGCGCCGAAGGCGGCACTTCGCTGTATGATGCTATTTATCTCGCGAGCCGCGATCTCGAAGGCCGTGAAGGCCGCCATGTCATCATCATTGTCACCGACGGAGGCGATACCACCAGCTACAAGGATTTCCACACCGCCCTCGATTCCGCGCAACGGGCCGAC
Organism: Bryobacterales bacterium; assembly: GCA_963795935.1. Taxonomy (GTDB): domain Bacteria; phylum Acidobacteriota; class Terriglobia; order Bryobacterales; family Bryobacteraceae; genus JAICMB01. The sequence goes on from CAWCJO010000004.1 coordinate 1,177,048, forward strand.
GCCGTCATTTATCCCATCCTGGTCATGCCGATAACCAACGATGCCGGCCGCAATATCGGCGGCGAGAACGCCCTCACGACTCTCGCCAACGGAACCGGAGGCATGGTGTTCACTCCCGATCTCGGCTCCTCGCTCGATGAAGCGTTCAACGACATTCTCATGGCGCTTCGGACGCAGTACATGCTCGGCTACTATCCCGCGAACGTCCCGCTGACGAAAGAACCGTTTCCATCAGCTTCGTGTCGCCGTGAGCCGGCCGGCATTGCGGGTCATCACGCGCAGCGGTTACTATGGAGACTCCGAGGAGTCTTCCCAACGCCGGTAGCCGGCAGCGTCAAAACAACTCATTGATGCCCTCGAAAGGTTCGAAAAAAGCGCCGGAGCAGACGTTTGAAGAGGTGAAATACCTCCGTTACCTGATCGAGAACGCTATTCCCATCTGCATCCGGCTGGGCGATAACGAAGAGGTCCGCGGCTCCATCGAGTTCTTCGACTCGAACCTGATCCGCCTGACCCGCTCCGGCGCTCCGAATCTTTTCGTGTACAAGCACGATATCAAGTACCTGTACGAAACCGCGTAACCGAGCCGCGCACGAAGTAAGCGGTGAAAATTTCGCGCCGTCCGATTATGTCTTATCTCGAATCCAGCATCGAAATCGCCCGCGAGGCCGGCTCTCTCCTGGCCGGATATTTCGAACGCCGCGTCCAATTTGAGCTGAAAGGCGAATTCGATCTCGTTACCGAGGCCGATCGCGCTTCCGAACGCCTGATCCTCGATCGCCTCCGGTCGCGCTATCCCGCGCATGCCGTCGTCGCCGAAGAAAGCGGGTCGCATGCCGGCGCCTCCGAGTACCGCTGGTACGTCGACCCGCTCGACGGTACGACCAATTTTGCCCACGGCTTCCCTATCTTCAACGTCACGCTGGCGCTGGAGCGCGCCGGCGAATTGATTGCCGGAGTGATCTACGATCCAACGCGCGACGAGCTCTTCACGGCTGAAAAAGGCGGCGGCGCATTTCTGAATGGGCGGAAAATCTCGGTCTCCAGGCGCCGCGCGAGTGCTTGATTCGCTCGTGGCAACCGGCTTTCCAAGCCGCAAGCGGCACGAGAACGTCAACGTTCACTTTTATTACCAGCTTGCCATGCTGTCGCACGGCGTTCGCCGCGCCGGATCGGCGGCGCTCGACCTCGCTTATGTCGCCTGCGGCCGTCTCGATGCCTTTTGGGAATTCGGACTCAAGCCCTGGGACATGGCGGCCGGACTTCTGCTTGTCAGTGAGGCTGGCGGAACCTGCTCCGGCATGAAAGGCGGCCCGGCCGCTCTCACCGGCGCGGACATTCTTGCCGACAACACCTCAATTCACGCCGAGATGCTGTGCCTGTTCTCCGAGATTTTCGGAGGGAATTACCGCCATCCGCTCCCCCAACTCCCCGCTTCAATGTCCAGGTGAGGAATGGGAACAGGCGAAAGCAGGATACGCCGGCAGCGAAGAATGCGAAAGCGGCATCGACGTAAGCAGTCAGCGATGCCATCGAGGTTGTGGACCGTCAGCATCGGCGGCATGTCTGCAATAGCCTCCCGCTCAACCAGCGCGCAGCCGCCCCGCATCAGCTTGTAGCTGGTATGGACCTTACCCCTGGGCGCGTCGGCATCCCATTCGCCCACGAGCTTCTTGAGACGCGCAAAAGCGGCCGGAGCGTCATAAGGCGTCATTGTCATTTGAGGGTGGCGGCTTGGCCTGCGAGCGGCGCCGGAAATGCGGTTGCGCCGAGAGAACTCTTGGATCGCGCCTATGACACAATTTGTTGTTGTGAGCACCATCGGGCGCGTCATCGAACATGAACCCAGTGTGGCATCCAAGCACACGGCCCGTGGCGCTGGAATGCGGAGCCTATTGAAGTGGCTGTTTTGCGCCGCGATCGCGGCCTTCTGCCTCTTCCGCCTGGCAACGTTTACTCCTCAGCCGCTCGATTCCGCCGGCACGTTAAGGCCTATCCTGTATCGATGGTTTCTGTGGTTCGTGAACCTCCATGCACATCCCGAGCAGGCCTTCTCAACCTGGAGCGGAACTTGCTTTTTAGCTCTGATGGTTCCGCCCTCGCTCGCCGTTCTGAATTATTCCCGCCACAGGGGAGTCGTGAGGTTGCCATCATCGATTGCAAGTATACTCTGCTCGCGGGCCTTACTAATAGGCAGCATCGCTCTGTGCCTCTTCGTTTGCCGTTATCCGATTCTGCTTGTTAGCGAATTGAATCCCGACGAGGGACAGTTCATCGCGTCGGCGCACAAGCTCTTCTATGACGGGAATTTCTTCCGTTCGGTGGATTGCGGCACCAGCGGGCCCTTCAATATCTACCCATTGATGTTGCCCGCGATTTCGGGATTTTCTCCGGATTATGCATCGAGCCGGCTGATCGCTCTCATTCTCGAATTTTTCAGCATCTATCTGCTGTATCGAACGATTGCCTTAATCGCGGCGGACGATGTGGCGAGGGTTGCGATTGTTCCGGCGGTAATGGCCTTCGCTACTTTCAAAGATCGCAATCTGGTTCATTACAGCTCGGAGCATGTCCCGCTCCTTTTGATCTCGCTGGCGCTGTACGGGGCCGTTCGCGTCATAAGGAACCCGGAGGCATATCGGGTTCCAGTTTTCCTGCTAGGCGTCATCGCTTGCGCCGCATTCTTCGCGAAGATGCAGTCCGTGCCGATCGTGGTGGCGATTGCAGCCGTTGCCGTTGCCTATGTGCAAGCCAGCGGCATGGCGAAATGGTGGAGAGCGGGGCTTCTTTTTTTAGCGGGCGTGGCGCCTCTCGCCGTCGCAAACGCGGCGCTCTGTCTAGTAACGGGCGTATGGCACGATTTCGTGATGGCGTATATCATGACGAACCTGGGTTACGCCGACATGCAATGGGCCATAGCCGGCGACCTGCCGTGGTTTGTGGCGTACCTGGTCGATACGATCGAAATACGTTGTTTGCTGTTCACGTTCATCGCGCTTGCGGCGGCTTACGCCTATCAACGGGCGCGCGGCGGCGCGCTCAGCGAGCCGGCTGTATTTTTGCGCATGGCAGGAATCGGCGGAGCCGCGATCGCGCCTGCGATATTTATCCGCGGCTGGAACAACGGCGCCGATTACGCCTATGTTTTGTGGATCGCAATCCTCGTAGTCCCTACCTATTTTGTTCTCTCGTATAGAAAGGGAAAGTTCGGGACCGATCCCCTCTCGTGGTTCGGCATGGCCGCTCTGGCGTCGATGGGAGCTGCGCTATTTTCCATACACCAAGCGCACCGTCCGTTTCCACATTACTTGTTATTGCTGACGATACCGGCGGTCGCCGGGATGGCGTGGATGCTCATGCGGCAGGTTGCGCGCCGATTTGCGTTCGTATCGCTCTTTGTGGTCCTCACTGTCGTTTACGGGAGCTATCTATGGAACTCGCAAGACGATCGGGCCTTTAAAGGAATTCCGTACGCCCTGCGCCCCTTGGAAGGCAACCTGATTCGTGCCATGACCGCGCCCGGGGCTCAGATCGTGGTGTGGGGATGGAACGTCGGTCCTTACCTCGGTTCGGGGCGCCTTCCGGCAACCAGGGACACCAACATGGCGAACTTCTTCTCCACTCGCTTCCCGGAAATCAGCGCCTCTTATCGCCAGCGGTTTCTACGCGACCTGGTGGAAAATCCAGCCGAATTGTTCATCGACGCCGTGGGGCCGACATCGTGGCCCTTTACCGACCGCAGGTTTAACCGCTTCGAGCAGTGCCCCGAAATCAAAGCTTACATCGACGCACATTACGTTCATCTTGTGGATTTGTCGTGGAGACCCCGGCTAAATGTGCAATTCCGGCAGCGTCAGCCGGGGGGGATTCTACCGCTTCCGGGAAGCGGTGGAGACGCGGCGCACGCCGAAGGAGATCGGCCTGCGGCATGAAATTCAGAAGATCGCAGTCGATATGGCGGCATATGGCAGCCGCCGGATCGCGGCGGAGTTGAAGCGCCGCGGCTGGCGAGTGAACCGCAAGCGCGTGCAGCGCATTATGCGGGAGGACAATCTGCTGTGCCTGCGCCAGCGCAGTTTCGTGGTTACCACCGATTCCAAACACAGCTTCATGGTTTATCCCAACTTGGCCGGGCAACTGGAGCCGGCTGGCACGGATCAGTTGTGGGTTGCCGACATCACCTACATCCGCTTGGCCGAGGAGTTCGTCTATTTGGCGGTGATTCTGGACGCCTACTCGCGGCGCGTGATCGGCTGGTCGCTGGAGCGCACGCTGGCGGCCTCGCTCACGGTGGCGGCGCTCCGCATGGCCTTGCAGTGCCGCCGGATTACGCCGGAACTGGTGCATCATTCCGACCGCGGCGTACAATATGCCAGTCATGAATACACGGCTTTGTTGCTCGAGCACGGAATCCGCATCAGCATGAGCCGAAAAGCGAATCCGTACGACAACGCCCAATGCGAGAGTTTCATGAAGACACTCAAATATGAGGAGGTGTATCGGGCCGATTACCGCGACTTGTCGGACGCGCAGGTCCGCATCCGCGAGTTCATCGAAGCGATCTACAACGGCAAACGGCTGCACTCGGCGTTGAAGTACGTGCCGCCAGCCGAATATGAACGCTCTCTGGCGCTGGCGCCTCGGGCTGCAGGGGTTCAACCGGAGCTGTCGTTATGAGTTTTCTAAGGCATGCGCGATCTATCGGTCCGATGTTGTTGTTTTTGATGAGGACGGCGAGGGCGCTCTTCGCCTGCGGCCTTGCAGGTTCGCACAAGGGCGCGAGAGAGTCGCGCCCCTGCTCATCGTCCGCGATGAGTCGCACCGGCACGGCGAGTACGAGCAACGTTACTACTTGCGCGGGGATCTTGTGGGAAAGCGCCGGCTTCCGTTCGTGCGGGATTTGGCGAAATGTGAGACAGGGGCTTTACGATGCGTCGACACCGCTTCGACGGAGCCTCGGCAATTGAAGCCAATCCGGATGCCGGGGCATGCTCTGCTGGAGATCCGGTTCACGCCCACGGCGCCCGAATCCGCCAACGCCACGCTGTTTAGCAATGATAGGGTAGCCGGCGGGTTTCGCGGTTTTCAGTTCGTCCAAGTGGGAGGCGATGTCTATCGGTTTGCGTTCGGGTTGGGCTCCGAGTGGGCACTCTCGAAGGACATGATCTTCAAGCAAGGAGAAGCGGCATCTCTGTGGGTGGAGTTCAACGGCGACGACATTACCATTCGACGCAATGGCGAGTTCGAGGAGCAGATGCATCTCCCGAGGCCGGTGGTCGATTCCGATGGTCCCATTGCGGTGGGGTCGTGGATGGGGGGCGAGCGCCGGTTTGAAGGCCAGATCAAGTTCTTTCAGATTTCCGATCTGGAGAGACCTCTTTGACCCGTTCCGGGCGCGGTGCTACGGGCGATTCATGTACTTCTCGTACAGACGCTTTTGCTTGTTGTCGAGATCGACCTGCTTGCCCTTGATAAATAGTTGTTTGATCTGGGTCCGGGCTTCGAGCGGATCGCCATCGGTGACGACCAGGTCGGCCCATTTGCCTTCCTCGATCGATCCGATCCTGTCCGCCACGCCCCAGATCTGCGCCGGGTTGATGGTCACGGACTTGAGCGCCTCTTCATAGGGGAGGCCGAAGGCGACGGCGGTCGCAGCCTGATACGGAAGATTCCGCGAGAACTCGTTGTTGAACGTGCCGAACGCAAACTTGACACCGGCCTTGTAGAACTGGTCCGGAAGAGTGTAGGCGGCGTCGTAGGGATCGTCTTCGTGAAGCGGGTCCGCCAGCGTCGGACCGAGGATCGCCGGAACGTTTTTGGCTTTCAGATCGGGGCCGGTTTTGCCGAGTTCGCGCGGGTCGGCGATTATAAGCCTTACCTTTTCTTCGCCGGCAAACTGGAGGGCATCGCGAATGGCGCGCTCGCGCGGCGTTAGCGCGACCAGCGGCACTTTGCCTTCGAGAACCGGAATCATCGCTTCAAATTTGAGATCGATCTTGAAGCCCGGCTCGTGGGCCTGCTTGGCGTGTTGATAGCGGCGCGATTCCTCGAAGAAATCCTTCAACTCCTTAAGCTGCGCTTCGTAGGTTTTCTTTTCATCCGCGAAGGTCTGGCCGCGGCCAAACATGCCCGCCATTCCGCCGCCCATGCCGCCGCGTCCGAAGCCGCTCTGAATGGTTGGAAAACGCAGGGCCATGGCGGCGGTCTTCTTGATTTCCATCTCTTCCCAGGTCCAGCCATCGAGGTGAATGAGAGCCGCCTGGCCGGTGATGATTCCCTGGCGCGCCCCGCCGCGTCCGCCGCCACCGCCGCCGCCCGCGCCCATGGGCATGGTGATGACGCTGGTGATGCCGTTGACGCGCGTGACGGGGATGTGCTCGCTTGCGGGATTGACCGCGACCTCGGCGCGAAGCTGCGGGTTGAAATTGCCGAGCTCGCCGGTATCGACGCTTTCGCGCACCGCGGAGATTTCAGAAAGGCCGATCTCGGTGCCCGAATCGATCATCCCGGGGTAGACGTGCAGTCCCTTGGCATCGACGACCTTGACGCCTTTCGGCGCGCTCAGATTTTTGCCGACGCCGATGATCTTGCCGTCGCGCACCAGCACGGAGCCGTTCTGGATCTCGGCCCCGGTGACGGGGTGGACGGTGGCGTTGCGAAGCAGAAAAGTGTCGTCCGATGCCGCCGCGAGCGGCACAGTGGAAACAAGTAAGAAAGCTAAGATTTTCATTGCGCCGGTCTCCGGGCCGCGCCGGAACCGGTGCGGCGCTGCTGCTGTTGCTCCATCTGCTTTTCCTTTTCGATCAGGGCGTTCTTTTCGGCTTCTTTCTTGGGCCGCTCGGCGATGTCGCGCTGGCGGTCGAAATATTCCTGGCCGTCGATGAACACCTTCTCAACCTTGGCGTAATTTGACAATGGATGCTTATCGAACAGCGCCAGATCGGCATCTTTGCCTACTTCGATCGATCCGACGCGGTTGTCGATGGCCAACTGTTTCGCGGGATTGATGGTGATCAGCGCAAGCGCCTCGTCGTCCGTCAAGCCGCCGTATTTCAGCGTCTTGGCGGCTTCGTCGTTGAGATGCCGCATCAGCTCTTCCGAATCGCTATTCAGGGAGACGACGATGCCCTTGCGCGTCATCAGCGCGGCATTGTAGGGAATGGCGTCGAACGCTTCGAGCTTATAGGACCACCAATCGCTGAACGTCGATGCGCCCGCGCCATGCGCCGCGATTTCTTTCGCGACCTTATAGCCTTCGAGCACGTGCTGCAGCGTCCGGATCTTGAAGCCGTAGTCGTCGGCGATGCGCAGGATCATCAGGATTTCATCCTGGCGATAGCAGTGCACGTGGACGAAGCGCTTGCCTTCGAGCACTTCGACCAGCGGCTCAAGTTTCAGATCGCGGCGCGGCGCGACGGCCGGTTCTCCGCGGGCGATCTTATCGTTGTAATCTTTCCAGGACTGCTGGTACTGCTTGGCTTCGTTGAACGCCTCGCGGATCACGTCCTCAACGCCCATGCGCGTGGCGGGGTAGCGAAGATTCGTGTTGACGCGGCCGGGATTGGCGTTGCCGGAGCGCTTGGGATTCTCGCCCAGCGCGAATTTGATGCCGGGCGGGGCGCCTTCAAAGAGCAGATCGTGCGCGTCCTTGCCCCAGCGCATCTTGACGACGACGGTCTTGCCGCCGATCGAATTGGCGCTGCCATGCAGGATATTCGCGGTGGTGACGCCGCCGGCCAGCGCGCGGTAAATGGAAATGTCTTCGGGGTTGAGGACGTCCGTCATGCCGACCATGGAAGACACCGATACGCTGCCCTCGTTGATGGCATCAGCCGCGATGTGGGAATGGCAATCGATGATGCCGGGCATCAGATATTTGCCCGTGGCGTCCACAACGGTTGCGCCCGCCGGGAGCCGCGATCTTGGGGCCAACCTCGGCGATCTTCCCGTCGCGAATCAGGACGGAGCCTTGGAATGTGCCTTTGGTGACGGTCAGCACCGTGGCGTTTTGGATCAAGATCGGCGCTGCCGCGAAGGCCGCCGCGCTCGCAAAAACGGTGATCGGGATCAATCGCTTCATTGTTGAATTCCTCCCGCCGGCGGCTCGGTGCCCGGCGTGCGCACCGGCATGTCGCTGGGCGGGGCGGGCCGCGTAGTCTGACGTCCGGCGCCTTCCGCCACCGCGGCTTCCTCCGGCCCAGGCTCGAACTTCATTCCGTCCACGAACACGTATTTCATCTGCGTGCCGTTCTGGAAAATGTCGCCCTTCGTCACGACGAGGTTCGCGATTTTACCTTTCTCGATGCTTCCGAGGCGATCGGAAACGCCATAGATCTCGGCGGGCGAGAGCGTCATCGCTCGCAACGCGGCATCGGGCGCCAGACCGGCGTCAATCGCACGTTTCACGGCGCGAAAGAGATCGGCGCGGCGGTCGATGCCGCCCGAATAGAACGCAAATTTCACGCCGTTTTGCGCGAAGACCGCCGGAGTGCGCGGCGCATTGGCGCGATCTTCCAGCGTCCGCATGCTGTCGACCTCTTCGGGGTCCGTATCGCGGGCCTTCTCCGGCCACTTCAGGTTCACAAGAATGGGGACGTTGCCGTTCTTCAGCAGATCGGCTGAACGCCAGCCCTCCACGGGACCATACAGCACGGCGTTGAGCTTCAGCTCGTTCGCGAATCGCAGCATGCGATCGATGTCGATGCGGCGGGTTACGGGGATCAATACGCGAGGCGATTCCAGGACGCCTTCGAGCGCGCGGTCGTAGGCGGGACGCGGAACGCCGCGCGGATTCGCTTTATAGGCGGCCTTCGCTTTCTGGTAATAATCCGCGTCGATATAAATTTGCCGGATGTAGGCGATCGTGCCGAGCAGCGCGCCGGGGAAACCGCCGCCGCTCCCGAAGCCGTTCGACATGAGCGTGACGTACTGGCCGGCGGAGGGCAGGACGACCATGTCGCCGCCGGTCTCGCCGGCCAGATCGACGATTGCGCCCTGGCCCGCGAAAATGCCGCGCATGGGGAAGGTCACGGCCGTTGTAATTCCGGCGCCGCGAGCGGATTCCAGGCGGCGATCGGTGGGCTTCACCAAATCCGCCGCGCGCAGCCAACTTGTCGGTCAAGGGACGGTCTTCCGGGCCGCGCGAGTAAGACGTATTGGCCGCGGCCGCTGCCGGAACGAATGCCGCCGGCGCTTGGGCTACGGAACCGCCCCGGCCGCCGCCCGTCGTCGGGGACGTCGTCGTTTCGGGAATGCCGAAGGTGCTGAGCGCATCGATGAGGCCGGGATAGACCGTGAGGCCGTCCCCTTCGATCACCCAGGCGTCCGGCGGAATGGGCGCGTTCGCGCCGACCGACTCGATGATTCCGTTGCGCAGCACCACCACGCCGCGCGGAATCGGGGCGGAGCTCACTGGCACGATCCGGGCATTGCGGATCGCAATGACGGAAGGCACGTCCGCGTGCAGGGCGCAGGCGGCCACGATAGCGAGAAGAAATCGCGTCATAAGGTTAATCGATTATTATAGAGTTTCCCAACGGACAAGCAAGCGGGTCACACGGTGAGCCGCATTTTGTGCAATGAAACTATGGCGTCGAAAAAGAGAATAAGTTACAGGTACGCGGATGCGGGCGTTCGCATTGAGGAGGCGGATCGGGCGATGGCCCGCATCAGGGACCTGGCGCGGCCGACATTTACGCGCGGGGTGCTGACGGACATCGGTTCCTTTGGCGCGGGTTTTCAGCTTCGCGGTTGGAAGAAGCCGGTGCTGATCAGCTCCGCCGATGGGGTCGGCACGAAATTGAAGATCGCGTTCCTGTCGGGCCGGCATGGCTCCATCGGCGAGGATCTAGTAAATCACTGCGTCAACGATATCGCCGTGCAAGGGGCGGCGCCGCTGTTTTTCCTGGATTATTTTGCCGTTGGCAAGCTCGATGCCCATATCGCGGGGCAGGTTGTTGAGGGCGTTGCCCGCGGATGCGCCAACAACGGCTGCGCGCTGATCGGCGGCGAAACGGCGGAGATGCCGGGCCTCTACGCGGCGGGCGAATACGATCTCGCCGGATTCATCGTGGGCGCGGTGGAGCGCAAAGAGATGCTGACGGGAGCGGCGATTCGCGCCGGCGACGCGCTGCTGGGCTTGCCCTCGAATGGACTGCACACCAATGGCTATTCGCTCGCGCGCAAGCTGCTGTTCGAGGTTGCGGGCGAGAAGCTTACCGATGAGCTTGCGGACGAATTGCTGCGCGTACATCGCAGCTATCTGAAGCCCATTCGCGCGCTGCTGAAAGCGGGATTGCTGAAGGGCGCGGCGCACATTACAGGGGGCGGCATCACGGATAATCTGCCGAGGGCGCTGCCGCGCGCCTTGGGCGCGGTAATCGATACCGGATCGTGGACCGTGCCGGAAATTTTCGAGCGCCTGCGCTCGATCGGCAAGATTCCCGAAGACGATTGGCGCCGGACCTTTAATCTCGGGATCGGCATGGTGCTCGTCGTCGCGCAAAGGAAGCGGCGCGCGGCGGAGAAAATCCTGGCGAGGCTGGGCGAAAGCTATTACACGATTGGATCGGTCGCGAAAACGGCCAAGGTCCGCGTCGCGTACGCATGAAAAAGCTTGGCATCCTGCTTTCCGGCCGCGGCTCGAATTTCGAGGCTATTGCGCGCAATGTTCAGGCGGGTTTGATCGACGCCGCGATCACGGTCGTCATTTCGAATCGCGCCGCCGCGCAAGGGTTGGCGGCGGCTCGGGAAATGGGACTGAACGCAATCTGCCTTCCCTCCCACGGCGTAGATCGCGAAACATACGACGCGCAACTGGCGCAAGAGCTGAAGCGCCATGCGGTCGATGTGGTGTGCCTGGCGGGATTCATGCGGCTGCTCGGCGCGTCTTTTATCCGCGAGTTTCCGATGCGCATCCTGAATATTCATCCTTCGCTGCTTCCCGCTTTCCCGGGGCTCGATGCGCAGGCGCAGGCCTTGCGGCACGGCGTGAAATTCAGCGGCTGCACCGTGCATTTCGTCGACGAGCATCTCGATGCCGGACCGATTGTTGCGCAGGCGGCCGTGCCCGTGTCTCGACGACGACACGGTCGAGTCGCTTGTCGGCGCGCATTTTGAAAGAAGAGCATCGCGTATACAGCGAAGCGATCCGGCTAGTTCTTTTGGGCAAGTATCGGATCGAAGGGCGGCGGGTAATCTCTCCGATCGCGATATGATTCATAAATCGGACAAGACCATGAAGTATGCACTCGGCTTGGTTCTCTGCGGCTTTGTAACCGCCCAGGAAGTCGCTCACCAACATCAGCCGGCCCCCGTGCCGCTGCAGCCCCTGGCGCAGCAAGCGCGCCAACTCGAAGAGGCCCTCGACTACCTCGGACAGCCGCTGCCGCCCGCGGCTCAGCGGCGCATCAATGACGCCCTCGCGAATTCGGACGAGGCCGCGGCCGTTCGCGATCTGGAGTCGGTCCTCGACGCCTACGCGCTCGTCACCGTCGAAATCAATCCCGAAAGCCGCGTGAAAGTAGAACAGGGGGCAGCCAAGCCGGAGCTGGTGGAGGCGGGCACGCGCCTGTTCCTGGTGAAAGTGAGCAACGATGCGCACGTCACGGCGCAGCTTAATGTCGAAAGCCCGAACAGCGGGAATGTGTACATCCGATCCAGCGGCAATCCCGCCCCACCCATCACGCTGACGCCGCGCGATGCGGCTGAGCGATGGGCCGATATTTCGCTCTATCAAAGGCCGCCCATGCGCCAGCGCCTCTCGGGGCTGGCACTCGAATACGCCATCCTGGAGGTTTACAGCCGTGACCGCGGGCAGCGCTCCGCCAAGATCGGCTTCAACGTAGGACAGGGCACTCAGGACATCGGTTTCCGCAACGACGTCACCATCCTGTTCACCGCGCTTCCGTCCCGCCCGATCACACTCCGCGTCAAGGATGAGAACGGAAAACCGGCGATGGCGTCGTTCGTGATCCGCGACCGGCTCAACCGGCTTTACCCCAACCCCGCAAAAAGACTGGCGCCCGACTTCTTCTTCCAACCGCAAATCTATCGCACCGATGGAGAGACCGTGCAACTGCCTGCGGGATACTACACGTTCGAGTACAGCGGCGGTCCCGAATACCTCCCGCACACCCGCGAAGTCGCGGTCGATGCCGCCGGGCCCGGCGAGATCTCCTTTCGACTCGACCGCTGGATCGATCCCGCCAAATACGGCTGGTATTCCGGCGATCATCATGTCCATGCCGCCGGGTGCTCCCATTACATGAATCCCGCCGAAGGCGTGGAACCGAAGGATATGATGCGGCAGATTCTCGGCGAGCGCCTCAACATCGGCGCGGTGCTGACGTGGGGTCCCGACTATTATTACCAGAAGCAGTTCTTCTCCGGAAAGGACGATCCGCTTTCGGCGCCCGATCGGCTGATGCATTACGACCTCGAGGTTTCCGGTTTCCCCTCCAGCCATGCGGGCCACCTTGTTCTGCTCGACCTGAAGGACCAGGACTATCCCCGGACCAAGCGAATCGAAGACTGGCCGACTTGGGACCTGCCCATCCTGCGCTGGGCGAAATCGCAGGGCGCCATCGCCGGTTTTGCCCACTCCGGTTGGGGCTTACAGGTGATGAGCAAGGAGCTGCCGACGTACGAAGTGCCGGGATTCGACGGCATCGGAGCCAACGAGTACATCGTGGACGTGACCTATCCGAACACGGTGGACTTCATATCGGCGGTGGACACGCCTTATCTATGGGAGCTCAACATCTGGTATCACACCCTGAACGTCGGCTTCCGAACCAGAATCGGCGGCGAGACCGATTTCCCCTGCATTTATGACGACCGCGTCGGCATCGGCCGCACTTACGCCAAGGTCGATGGCGCGCTGAGTTATTCCAGTTGGCTCCAGGAATTGCAGGCGGGCCGAAGCTATGTCTCGGACGGCAAGGCCCACTTGATGGATTTCCGTGTCAACGGCGCCGAAGCCGGAATCAATGGCAGCGAACTACGCCTATCCGGCCCAGGAACAGTGGCGGTTACGCTGACGGCCGCCGCATACCTGCCGCCCCTACCCGACGACGCCCTCCGCAACCGGCCCTATGACCAGAAGCCCTACTGGGACGTCGAGCGGGCGCGCATCGGCGATACGCGGGAAGTTCCCGTCGAGATCGTGGTGAACGGCCAGGCCGTAGCGCGCCAGTCCCTGACGGCCGACGGCACAGTACGCAACCTGAGATTCGACGTGCCCATCGGCGAGAGCAGTTGGATCGCCGCGCGCATCATTCCGGCGGCGCACACCAATCCGGTATTTGCGATATTGGGCGGCAAACCCATTCGCGCCTCGCGGCGGAGCGCGGAGTGGTGCCTGAACGCGGTGAACCAATGCTGGACCCAGAAGTCCCCGCGCATCTCGGTTTCCGAATTGGGCGAGGCAAAGAACGCGTACGACCACGCCCGCGAGGTCTACCGCCAACTGATTCGCGAATGCGAGCGGCCGTAGGGGCGCTAGTTTCGCGGTATTTCGAAATTGGCGCGGCCGCTTCCCAAACGGGCCCGCCGCGCGAATTGGCGCTTTGCGCGTTTCTCGGCCGATTGACATGAGGGTAATTCAATGACCGCCGTTCCTGCGTTGTACTCCGCAGGCCGGCAACTGATCGCTGCCGGATAGCACTACTCAGGCAGCCGCTCGCTACCGAGTCCGGTTCGCCATCCGCGAATCATTTTTTTCAATCTCATGAGAGGCGTGCAGCACATTCGAGGCGAGCGTACGCTGCTCGTCGTAATAGAGACTGATCCAATCGACGACCCTGAGATTTAGATTCAAAACGTCTCCCGTCCACGCCGGAACAGAATGCCCGTGACTATCGAAGGACATAGGATTCTCGTCAGACATCGACCAAAGAATCCAGCCGTGCGCCACGGATCTCCGGAGTTTATTGATGCTCCCAATTCATCCAGAATATGCAGCCGGGCATGGTCCACGTCGTAAGTCAATTCCGCGGCTCTGGCACGTTCCCCGAAATCGATTGCCACAGCTTACCGTAGCCCCGGATAATTCACAAGCGTAAACCTAGCCCCTTGGCGCCAAAAGGCTACGATGAAACAGGGTAAGAACATGGCAACGCTCGATTGGTCCCAATGCCCAGCCGTGGAGAGCATTCCCGGGAAGCGTAGCGGCGCATGGGTATTCAAAGGTACCCGGATGCCCGTTTCCACTGTGTTCGAGAACCTTCAGGACATGACCGTTGACGAACTGGTGGAAGAATTCGGCGTGGCGCGCGAACAGGTGCAAGCCATTCTGGAATTCGCGGCCCACAGCGCCGAAGCGAACACCCGCGCAGCGCGCCCGTAATGGTCGTTCTTTTCGACAACGGCACGCCGCGCACCCTCGCCCGCTATCTGATCGATCGGCACACAGTTACAGAGGCCCGTGCGCGTGGATGGGAAGAGCTCGAAAACGGAGAGCTTTAACCGAAGCTGAAGCGGCGGGCTTTGAGGTGTTGGTCACGACAGACCGCAATCTCCGCTACCAGCAGAACCTTGCCGGACGCAAACTCGCGATTGTCGTTTTTGGTAAAGGCCGGTGGAGCATCATCAAGCCCCATGTCGCGCAGGTTATCGCCGTAGTCAACGCCGCAACGCCGGGCAGCTATGCCGAAATAGAGGTACCGGAATAGCCTAGCCAGCCTTATGACCAGAAGCCCTACTGGGACGTCGAGCGGGCGCGCATCGGCCATATGCGGGAAGTTCCCGTCGAGATCGTGGTGAACGGCCAGGCCGTAGCGCGCCAGTCCTTGACGGCCGGCGGCAAAGTGCGGGCCCTGAGATTCGACGTGCCCGTGAGCGAGAGTAGTTGGATCGCGGCGCGTATCATTCCGGCGGCGCACACCAATCCGGTATTTGCGATATTGGGCGGCAAACGCATTCGCGCCTCGCAGCGGAGCGCGGAGCGCGCCTGAACGCGGTGAACCAATGCTGGACCCAAAAGTCCCCGCGCATCCCGGTTTCCGAATTGGGCGAGGCGAAGAACGCGTACGACCACGCGCGCGAGGTTTACCGCGAACTGATTAGCGAATGTTTACCGCTGCGTCGGCGGCAGCGGACGCATCATCAGTTTGCGAAACTGTACCACGCTGCCCTGGTTGTGCTGCTGCAGCGCGAGGTAACCCTTCGTATACGTGTCCTTCGCGTCGACGTAATCGGTCACCACCTTGCCGTTCACCTTGATCACAATGCGATTGCCGTTCGCGATCGCGTCCTGGGTCCACCAGGTGTCGTCGGGCACGAGCTGCTCGGTGACCTTGGAGAATCCATAAAGGCTGCCGGTCCTCTGCGGATCCGGCGAAGTGTTCTCCACTTGCGCCTCGTAGCCTTTTGGAAATCCGGGGCCGAACGCCGCGCGCATGTACATCCCGGAGTTGCCGCTATGATTCAGCTTGACCTCGGCGCGAAACTCGCAGTTCTCGCATTCCTGGACCATCCAGAACAGATGGCTGCGCGGACCGTCGCCGGTGATCGCGCCATCGCGAACGCTCCAGCTTTGGGGGTTGTCGTTGGCTTTCCAGCCATCCAGCGTTTTGCCGTCGAACATGCCGACCCAGCCGTTCTTCCCGGGCTCCGGCTCCTCGTCCGCCGCCGTCTGGCAAAGACACACAATCGCCAACAGGCCGCAGCCTAACGCGATTACCGGAAGTTTAATAGTCATGGAGATCAGTGCGCTTTCTCGACAAACTGGCCCGTGGCGGCGTCCACGAAAATGGAATAATCGCTGCTCGCCACGGATTCGCCCCAGACGACTCGCCAAGCCAACTGGGGGAAACGGTTGTTCATCTCCAGGATGAACAGTACGGGCATATTAGGATGCTTGCCGACGTAATCGGCGCTCTTCGCCAGTGCGACCTTATATGCCTCGTCGGAATCGGTCCGTAGAGCGGCAAGATTGAACGTTCGCTGCGGAGGGGAGGATTCATCGTTGCCCGCGAAGACGCCCTGGTGCAGGTTGCCCTCGGATTCCAACGCCGACCAAGTGTACGTCTTCGTCTTGGCGAGCGACGGGGAATAAAAGATGGCTTCCCATGCGCCTGCTAATCCAGGCTTGGCCGGAACCTTGGCAAGATCGATGCTCTTCAGTTGCACGGGCGCCGCGTCCTGGGCCCAGCTTCGCGCCATCGGATACATCTGCTGAAACGCCTGCCGCCCCGTCATCGGTTCAGGCTTTGCTTTTTCCTGCCCGGGCTCTTTGATGGGCGTCCCGGAGCAGGAACAGAGCAACATGGCAACGGCGGCCGTGAACGCGGTTGCGAGCGAAGCTGGCGAAGCGGCGGCTCGGGTCATATCTTCTTACCGTAGGCTACTGGCCGGAGTGACGATTCAACTCCGAGACGAGCTTCTGGGCGGCCGGAGGAGGCTCCACCCCGCCGGTCAGGATATCGCGGTTGCTGGTGGATTTGCCATATAAATCGCGGTTGGAATCCTCATCGGGGCGCAGCGTGGCGCCTTCCAGCGATACGCCCGCGAAGATGCCGCGAGAACGCGACCAGCTCAGGATTTCGGCGTTCAACTGGGCGTCTGTTTGCGCCGACGATGTCCGCCCCACGGGACCGGCGGCGGCAGAGGCATCGGCGCCCAACGTGAATTTGCTCGAAAGCAGCTTATCCATGCCGCGGCGATTCATTACCAGAAGCACAACGTCGGTTTCCGATCCGCCGATCTGAAACCCGACGCTTCCTCCTTCGATGCGAACGGCCGCCGGAGCGGACCATCCACCGCCGTCTTTGCGGCAGTCGGCGAACCCCCGTCCGAACTTCCCGCCGACGACGAATGCCGCCTTCTTAAGACCGGGCACGATAACCACGCACGCCGCCTTATTGAAAAGGTCCTGCGGTATCCCTTTGTCCGGCGCCGACAGAATCTCGTCCAGCACGATGGCCGAGACGTCCAGTCGCCGTACCGCGTCATTGGCCGCATTGAGAGATGCGCAACCGAGTGCGGCTGCCAGCAGTGCGATGATCCTCTTCATTTTGTCCTCCGCGTTTCTTTTTGAGTTTAGAACAGTTCGCTCAGATCGTTGTCAACGGAGATAGAATCTTAGGGATCGCCATGCTTCGGATGTGGATCGCCGGTCTGGTGGCGTGGACCGCTTTGGCCCACCAACCCGTTTACGAATTACGCGGCCGCATCGAACCGGAAACTCGAGCGGCATTATCTATTTACGGAGCCAACACCCCGTTCTCGGCTACAGGGGAGGCTGACGATGGCGGGCGCTTCCGCTTTCGCAACCTGGTTGCCGGAGCCTACACGTTGTCCATCGTCGTGCCGGGACGAGGAGAAGCGCGCGTCACGATCGAGATTGGCCCCGCGGCGGCCGATTCGGCCCGGCGCATCGATGTGGTGCTCAACCTCAAAGATTCCGATTTCACCATGGCCGATGCGGCGCGCCGGCGCAACGCCGTATCCGCGGCGCAACTCGCCATCCCCGCCCGGGCCTGGCGAGAATACGAAGAGGCGAAAAGGGATCTGGCCCGCCGCGACGCCGCGGCCGCGCAGGCTCATCTCGAAAAAGCAGTCGGTATTGCGCCGCCGTTTGAGGCGGCATGGAACACGCTCGGAACCATCGCCTATCAAAGGCGGGATTACGAGCGCGCGGAGCAGTGCTTTCGCAAAGCCTTGCGGTACGACCCGAATGCCTACGAAGCGCTCGTCAATTTGGGCGGCGTTCTGATCAACCTTCACCGGCTCGCTGAAGCTATGGACTACAACGACCGGGCGGTCTCCAGGCGGCCTAACGACGCGCTGGCCAACGCGCAGCTCGGCATGACGTACTTCGAAATGGGGAGCTTCGATCTCGCCGAGAAGTATCTGGCGCGGGCGGTGGAAATCGACCCCGCCCACTTCTCGCATCCGCAATTGATTCTGGCCGACATTCACGTCCGGCGAAGCGAACCCCGCCGCGCGGCGGACGATCTGGAAAATTTTCTGGCCCATCATCCGGACTGGCCCGGCGCGCAGGAAATGAAGCGGCAGATCGAGCGGCTGCGAAAAGAGCGGTAACGACGGCCGCGGCGCTTGGGATTAAACTGGTCTGCTATAGGAGACTACTTGATACAACACCTTATTTTTCTCCGGATTCCGAGGAACCGCCGCCCGAAGCGTCGCGGCGCCCATTCGGTAAATCCCCGCGTCATGCGGCCGCTGCCGACGGCGACCTTGGCGCTGCTTGCGGCCGCCTGCGCCTCGGCGCAGAGTCCGGCGATTTCGCCTCAAAAGGAAGCCGCCATAAAGGCCGACCTCGCCGGCCAGATCGACGGGATGAAGAAGCAGGCGCAGGTGATGGTCGACAGCGTTTTCAGCTTCGGCGAGCTGGGCTTCCAGGAATTCGAAACCTCGAAATACTTGAGCGGCATTCTTGAAAAGGAGGGTTTCAAAGTCCAGCATGGCGTCGCCGGTATCCCGACGGCCTGGATCGCCACCTGGGGCGAGGGCAAGCCAGTGATTTCACTCGGCTCGGACATCGACGACATCCCGCAAGCGTCGCAGAAGCCCGGCGTCGCATACCACGATCCGCTGATCGAAGGCGCCCCGGGGCATGGCGAGGGACACAACTCCGGCGTTCCTCTGAACATCATCGCGGCGCTGGCAGTCAAAAAGGTGATGCAGCGCGAGCATCTGAAGGGAACCATTCAGCTGTGGCCCGGCGTTGCGGAAGAGGAGCTTGGTTCCAAGGCCTATTATGTTCAGGCCGGACTATTCAAGAACGTCGATATCGTGCTGTTCGCGCACGTCGCCTCCAATCTGGGCGTCTCCTATGGCCCGTCGGAGCAGCAACGGGCTCGTATCGGTGGAGTACATGTTCAAGGGCGAGAGCGCCCATGCCGCCGGCGCTCCCTGGCGCGGCCGCAGCGCGCTGGATGCGGTGGAGCTGATGGACGTCGGTTGGAATTTCCGCCGCGAGCATCTGCGTCTCGCCCAGCGCTCGCACTATGTCATCACGAACGGCGGCGACCAGCCCAATGTGGTGCCGCCGGACGCCAGCGTCTGGTATTACTTCCGCGAGGCCGATTACGACCACATCATGAATATGTGGCGCATCGGCGACAACATGGCGAAGGGCGCCACGTTGATGACCGACACGACTTATACGTCGCGGCTGCTCGGCAGCGCCTGGCCGGGATATTTCAATAAGCCGATTGCGGAAGCCATGTACGAGAACATCAAGAAGGTCGGACTGCCGCAATGGTCGGACGACGACCAGACGCTCGCGAAAGCGCTGCAACGCGAGTTGAAGGTCCCGGTGCGCGGTCTGGCAACCAAGGTCCAGGAGCTTCGGCCGCCGCGCAATGAAGAAAATCGCGGCGGCGAGGAAGGCACGGGCATCGGACCGATGGGCGGCGGATCGGACGACATCGGCGATATTTCCTGGGCCGTTCCGACTATCACTCTGCGCTATCCCTCGAACATTCCGGGAGGTCCGGGGCACAACTGGGCTAATGCTATCTCCATGGCCACCCCCATCGCTTATAAGGGCGTGATCGCCGGGGCCAAGGTGCAGGCCATGACGATGCTCGATATTCTCACGCATCCAGAGCTGGTACAGCAAGCCTGGGATTACTTCCGTAACGTCCAGAGCAAAGACACGAAATATCAAACCTTCATACGCCCCGGCGACGCGCCCGCAATCTGGCTGAATAAGAAGATCATGGCGGACTACCGGCCGCGCATGAAAGCCTTCTACTACGATCCATCGAAATACGATACCTACCTGGAACAGCTCGGAATCAAGTACCCCACCGTTCGTCCGGCGGCGGCTTCGGGCGGAGGCAAGTGAGAGCAGATTTTGCAGTTCCGGGCGGGGCCGCCATGACAGCCGGTAGCCTCGCCCGGTCTCTCCTCAGTTGGTGCGCATTGTAAAGTTGTTGGAGACGGGCCCCAGGTTGTGAACTTTGATGTAGAACCCGGTTGTCCAGTTCGGCACAAAGCTGACCCAGGGGCTGTAGCCGGCGTAGTGGACAACAAGGTTCCCGCGCTCATCGTAGACGCCCAGATCGACCATGGTAGAGCCATCGCCGCCAACTTCGACCACGGCCTTTTCGCCCGAGGCGAAAAAGATTGGCTTGTAAGTCACTGTGCCATACGGGGATACAGAGGCGCTGTCGTAGCGTCGATCGTAGTTACCGTTCTGGTCGACCGCGCCCGCAAACAGGGATGTAGAGGTAAAGGAAGCCATCATGGCTCCCAACGAAACCGTCAGAACGAGTTTCTTAAACATGTCGTTTCTCCTTGGATCTGAAGTCCTGAGCGGCTCATCGCTGCTCATTCCCAGGAGCGCGTCCCGCCAGGAAAAGTGCGCAAAAAAAGAGTGGCAAATTCTAGTTTTGGGCGTACGCTAGAGAGTGGAAGGGTGGTTGCTCAACTTTAGGAGGTGGGGCGATCATGATTAAAGAGTTGGGATTGGGTACTCTGGCGTTGGGCATGGCACTCACCGTTGCCGCTCCGGCGGTCGTTTCGGCGCAAAACGCTTCAGCGCAAAACGCTTCAGCGCAAAACCAGGGAAATGACAACAAGGAAGTCCGGCGCGAATACAAGCGCATCCGGCGTGAGCAGGAGAAGCGTCAACGCGAGGTCTTCCGCACGTTGCAACAGAACTACTGGCGCAACGCGTCGGGATATGGCATCGGGCCCGGATACGTCGACGGTTTCTACGATCAGTTCGGGAGATACCAGCCTGCATCGACCCTGGATGGCTACTATGATTCAATCGGGTACTTCCATCCCTGGGGCGGCATAGGCCACAACTAACAAGCGCCAGGGCAGTTCAAACGGCGGATCACTGCCGTAGCAGTGCCCGATAGGCCGCAACGCCGTTAATGTTCCGCGGCATGCCGCCGGAAAACTGTGCCAGTTCGAGCAACATACCTGCGCTCCCTATGAAGGGTAAGATTCATCAATCGCCTCGCGCGGGACTATGATAGCCGCATGGCTTACGGCTCCATCGTAATCACGGGCGCTTCCAGCGGTATCGGCGAGGCGTGCGCGCTGCATTTCCATGGCAAAGGATACCGGGTATTCGCGGGCGTACGTCGGCCCGAGGACGGCGAGGCCCTCCGCCAGAAAACCTCTGAACGGCTGACTCCATTGCTGCTGGACGTTACCGACCGCGGATCTCTAGCGGCTGCGGCGCGCGGCATTGATCGGAAAGAAATATCCGCTCTTATAAATAACGCTGGGATTGCGATTCCAGGTCCGATCGAACTCATACCTCTGGAGCGCTTGCGGGAGCAACTCGAGGTGAACGTTGTCGGTCAGGTTGCCGCCACGCAAGCCTTTTTGCCGCTGCTGCGAAACGGCCGCGGGCGCCTTGTCAATATCGGCTCCATTGCCGGCAGGAGCGTAGTTCCCATGGGAGGACCGTACTCCGCATCGAAATTTGCCCTGGAAGCGATTACCGACGTGCTGCGGATGGAGCTGGCCGAATGGGGCATATCCGTTTCGATTGTTGAGCCGGGCGCCGTTAAAACGCCCATTTGGGAAAAATCGCAGCGCCAGGCGGAGCACATGTTGCGGGAACTGCCGCCCGCGGGGCTCGACCTATATCGTCATCTGATTGCGAGAATGCGGAAGCTCGCCGAAGGGCAGGCGCGCTCGGGATGCCCGCCGGAAGAAGTCGTCAAGGCGGTCGATCACGCCGTTACTTCCGCCAAACCGAAAACCAGATACGTCGTCGGCCGCGAGGCGAAGGCGCGCGTGCTGCTGAATTATTTGCCGGACCGCAGGCGGGACAAGATGATTCTGAAGAGAATTAACTCCGTCACGATCTGATTGGCAGCGCGGGTTGCCCGGGGACCACCCGTTAAGCGGGAATAAAAACCGGCGTCGTAAGCGGCTCACACCGCTCGCCCACGGAGCAACGCCCGCGGATCGGCGGCCAACGCTCGTTGTGTCACTGCGGGACACCGTGCCGCTTGCACTGGGCGCGGCTCTCGGACGCTGACGGCCCGCACGATGCGAACACCGGTCTCTAGCTTAGCTACTTTCCGTCGCAAAATAGCGTTTTCTCGCGCTGCTGGTTAACCGCGTAACTTGGGTAGGGTCTTGGATGACGCGTTCCTGCGTTCCCCCGCATGCCGCTCCGAGCGGCGGCGGAAGCATTGCTTGCTATGCATTTGCCTCCAGAGCCCCGCCGATATTGATTAGGTTGTCGGCCAATATCCCCAGCCCTACCCAGCGCTTCATCCCGTCCGCGCCGCGATAGCGGCAACGGCTCAGACCATGCCGCCTCTTGATTACGCTGATTCGCCCTTCGCAGCCCGTCCTCCATCGTTGCGCTTTCTTGAACCGCCGGCTATGCTCCAGCTTCTTGCGCTCCCGGCTGCGCGTACTGCGGTTGGGAACCGCCACCCATTTCACGCCCTTCTCCTTTACCGCGCGTTCCTGCTCCTGCGCGTAAAACCCTGCATCGGCCGTTACCAAATTCGGCGTGCGGCCCAGTTTTCTCTGGTGCGCTTCCACCGCCGCCAGCAGCAGTCCGCGATCGCTGGGTCGCTCGTCGAACACCTCCTAGTGCGTGATGATCTGGTTCTCCGCCTCCTGCACTTGCACCATCTTGCCGAACTCCGTAGGCTTGCTGGCCCTACCCTTGCGAATAATTTCCGTGTGCGCCTCGAAAAGACTCACGATCTTTCCCGGCAGTTGGGTCGTCCCCTCGAACACGCGCGCTTTGGTCTGCTTCACCACCTGACGCACCCGATTCGCCATCGTGGACAACTTCTCTCGCAGCCCGCGCAAGGCCGTCTTTTTCTTCACCGGCATCGCTTCCACTTCCGCCTCCACGCGTTTGGCCTCGTTGAGAATCTGGCGGCTATAGCGCAGCAACTCCCGATATTGCTTCTTCCGCTTCTGTTCTCCTTCCGGACCTTTATGCCAGGCTCGCCGGTGGCGATGGCGATCACCCGCTTGCTCACGCTGCGCGTCCGATCCCGGATCGGACGCTGCAATTTGCCTTTCGCCTGCCGCTCGATCTGTTTCATCGTTCGCGTCAGCGCGCGCGCACCATCGCCCAGCAGACTCGAGTCCCGTGGGGTAATGAATGTTGGTCTCCACCACGGTCGTATCCACGCGCATCCGCCGCCCTTGCACCGCTCCTCCTTTGCCGGGCGATCTCGATCAGCCGCCGATGCAGTTCCGCGATTACATCGCCGACCAAGGCCGGCGCGATCCGCGCCAGCGTCTTGGCGTCCGGCGCCTTTCCCATCCCGATTCGCGCGAAATCCCGGTACACCAGGTTCGCCCGGACTTCCCGCTCCAGGATGTCGAAGCTCCGGTTCCGCATGTGCTTTAGCAACAGCAGCCGCAGCACCGTCTCGGCCGGCGTCTGTGCACGGCCCCGCTTCGCACTATTCTTATGGCGTTTTCCTTGCGCCGCGAAAACGCCTTCGATCAGTTCTTCATCCTCCAGCAACCGGTCGGCTTGGATCATCCACGGCTCATACAGAGCCCGGACATCGTCGTCAACCACGCCTTCCCACAGCATTCGTTGTGCTTGCTTGCGTCGCGTCATGCCCTATTGTGGGGCATCGCCAAAACACGATCGATAGTAAATGTTTCGACACCAAGTTCGCGCGCCAAATCTCGTCTGGCGCGGCGTTGAGGCCATCATTTTACGACGGAAAGTAGTTAGATTAACTAAGCCAGAGGCGCGGGCGGAAAGGCGGGAAGACGGCTTGCTAACGCGCGCGGCTCGGACGCGCGGCTCGCGGCCCGCGTGTTGGGCGGCGCTCACCCACGATCATCGAGGCAATGGCACGCCCGCAGCGGCGCCCCAGTTTCACAATGGTAAGTTTTACCCGGGCGCGGCTGCCCCACGCAAGCGCTCCGCTCCTTAAAGCCAGTTGAGCCGCTCCAGCACGCTGTGGAACGAGGGCGTGTCGAGCGACACCGGCGGAAAATATGGCCGCACCAGCGTGCGTTTCCAGATCATCCCTGTCTTCCGGCGCTCCTCGGGAGTCGTGAAGTGATATTCGTAGAGCTGCGCCCGGACGTACCGCGGCGGCCGACCGGGAAACGGATTCGTCCGCAGCAATCCGAGCGTCGCGCCGTCACCCTGCAGCAGCTTGGCCACAAAATGGACAAACCAAGGGTAATCGTAATAATCCGACATCGCGGCGAACCACATCAGCCAGTCGAGGCGAAGATGATAGGGCGCGATCTGCGGTGGGCTGCGGCTCGGATCCCCCGGCTTGCCTTTAAATTCGTACGCCCGCCACTTGGTTGCGGGAGTCAGGGCGGCCTCGTCCGTACCCTCCACGATCACTTCATAACGCGGGCGCGTAATGCTGCCGAAGGCCCCATAGGTGCCTACCAGATGAAAGGGATTGTATTCCGTGTTCATGATCTGGCCCGGCGAGATCATGTTGCGTACTGGATTGATACTGAGATAGGCGACCAGCGCCGCCAGCGCATAAACCGCGCCCTTATGAAAAACGTTCGGCGCGTGCAGAACCGGCTGCCGCAGCGGAACAATGAATGCAAGCAGACGGTCGTCCAGCGTCGGAATTGCCAGAACAATGGTAAGAAAATTAAGCCACGAAAGATTGCCGCTGGCCATGATCGTCGCCTGGAAAACGATCGTAATAATGCCTGCAATGGAAGCAATGGGCTGCGGCGCAAAATAAAAAAACGGTACGATCAGCTCCGAGAAGTGATTGAACCAGACGCCCGCGCGCAGCGTCCACACCGGGCCGTTGTGAAAATACCAACTCAGCGGGTTCGGCATGGGCTGCGTCTCGTAGAAGTAATCGAGACAGGTCATGTTGCGCCAGCAGGGGTCGCCGCGCAGCTTGATCAACCCGGCGCCGAACATCACGCGGAACAGCAGCCAGCGCACGATCCACATCCCGATCACGGGAGTGGCGACGCCCCGCGCGCCGAGAAAGATGGTGAAAAAACCGGCTTCGAGCAGGATCGATTCCCAGCCAAACGCGTAAAACGTCTGGCCGATGTTGACGAAGGAGAGATACAGGACCCACAGAATGGCCCACACCAGCGCCGAAACCCAGCTCGCGTAGCGTTCCGAGAGGCCGCTCAGCGCAAGACAAGCGAACGCAATGCCGACCCACGCGAACGTCGCGAATGCGGCATCTTTCGGCCACAGATAAAAAAGGCTAGGCGCTTGCCGGAAAGCCACCTGCTTCATGAACGCGGGCGCAGGGAGCAGGCCGCGCTCTCCCAGAAGAGGGCGGAATTGGTTCAATGCGCACAGGAACGCGATTAAATAGACCAGAGCGAGTCCGCGCTTGAACACCAGCCGTGCCAGCCAGTAACCGGTCAATTCGTGCACGAGACGCGCCCCCTGCTGAAATGGGAGAACCCATCTTGTCCCGCTGGATCTGGTTGTTTCCCGTAACATACGCGGTTCACATCGCGGAAGAATACGGCGCCGGCTTCGCGTCGTGGGCGGCGGCGCATGGAGCGCTCTTGACGGATCGCGAAGTGCTGGCCTGGAATGGCGTGGGCTGCGCCGCGATGATAATTGGCGTGCTGCTTGCAGACAGGAGCCGGCGATGGCGTTGGATCGTTACGGCGCTGGCCGTTATTGTAGCCGCGAACGGTCTGTATCACGCGGCCGCGAGCGTTGTTACAGCGTCGTATTCTCCCGGACTCGTATCCGGCGCGCTGTTGTGGCTTCCGCTGGGTCTGTTCGCACTGCGCCATGAATGGACCCGCGCCGCGCGCTCCACGTTCTGGAAGGGCGTGCTCGGCGCCGTCGTAGTTCACGTTATCGTTGCCCTCGGCTTTATTGCGCTGCTACCCAGATCGTAGCGGCATTGCTCGTAACTCCATTTACTCCGATCGTAAGACTATACTGCCCGGCGGCCAGTTGCGGAATTGTGAGATTGACCTGATAAAGGCCCACCGAACCGGGGCTGAGGCCGGCGAATTGCACGGCGGCGGATTGCGATCCAACCTGCGCCGAGGCGCCGTTGACGACATCAAGGGGATCCAAGGGCGCCGCCGCTCCCGTCGCAAGCGCCGGTTTGACGGGGCCGAGTCCAGTAAGGTACGCGGCGACGACGCTGCCCACAGGCGCCGGACGATTGGGCCCGTTTGCGCCGCCATCCTGATTCACAACGGCCGCCTGATTCGATCCCAGCGTGAACAGTCCCGGCGCCGTCGCTTGAATGGCCGCGGTTCCGCTTGCCACTACCGCGCCGCCGGCGTCCACCAGGACCGCGGCCTGTCCCGGCGCAACTTCAAACGGAACCTGGGCGTTGATCTGCGCGGCGCTCACGTAATATAGGGGCGCCAATATTCCGCCGATTGAAACCTGCACACTGCCGAGGGTTGTGGGCAACGCTCCGGACGATGCCGCAGCCGTGTTGACGCCGAAGGTTCCGAACAGCGACACGATGGAACCCGGGGCCAGGGGACCGGTGATGAATGTAGCCGCATTCGTCAGGACAGCGGGCGTTCCCACGGACGTTAGACCATATACATCCAGCGCGTTCTCCGTCCCGGAGTAAACCTTGCCGTTCGCGATCGTGGGGGTCGAGTATTTCACGTAGGATCCCAGACTCGATTTGTATAGTTCCTTTGAAAGGTCGCTTGCGTCGAAGGCGTGGATAGTCCCGCCATTCGTAGGTTCCAGCACCCACACGATCCCATTCGAATTTCCTTTTGACGACACGCTGGGAACGGAGCCCGGATAGGCGAACGTGGCGGCGCTTCTCGATGTGGGAGCGCTCGAGAGCTGCCCGTTGGCGATCGAGAACGCTTTCAAATTGTCGCTTGCGGCCGAGAAAAAGACGGTGTTGTTGAAATATGCCGGCAGTCCGTAGAGCCCGCCGATCGCGCCCGGCAGCGACTGCGGGATCTGGCCGTCGTTGCCTTGTTGGAAATGCCCCATGTTGTCGCGGTCAATAAGATAAATACGGCCTTCTTTTCCGCCGCCGACCATCAGATGCGGATGCGCCGCGCTTCCCGCCGCATCGGGCAACAGCACCGTTCCCGCCGAGCCGGTATCGAGATCGGCATCGCTGAGCGCCGCCTGATTATAAGGAGTGAAATAGTCGGCGGCGGCGAGACCATTCTCAGGCGAGAGCCGGATGTAGCTTTCGCCGAGATCGGCGTTGCCATCGAAACTGCCATTGCCCGAGACCACGTAGATATTGTTGTTCGCGTCCACCGCGGGAGCGGCGCCGCCTCCCCAAAACGAGCCTTGATTGCCGTTTGGCGTAGCGTTGTAAACCGCCGTCTGCTGGAGCGTTTTCGCGTCGTAGGCCATGATCCAGCCATGATACGCGCCGATGTCGCAGTGCGACGACCAGGAGGTGTACACGTTGCCGTTCAACAGCAGCAGGCCGGGCCGCTGCTTATAGTTCTTGGGGACGAAGCCGGGGGTCTGCACTTCGACGGGGCTGTTGGCGCGCTCCGCTCCGGTCGCGATATCGAGGGCGTGGAGACGTTGACGATATGTCCCGTTCTCGAGCGTCATCGCGACCAGGTACAGCGTCCCGCTGACTGGATCGATGACGGGCGTTCCTGTAATGCCGATCTCGGGGGAGATCTGACCGCATCCGACGTTCGCGGCGGGAACGGTCGTGACCCCGGCGCCGGCGTTGAGAAAGCTCGTCGACCAGAGAGGCTGCGCATTCGCGCCCGCGTTGCTGTCGGCGTCGAAGGCGAAAACGCTGTCGTGTTCGGTGGCAACGTATACCGCATTGTGCGGCCCTTTGCCGGCGATATAAACGCCCGGCATGTAGAGCGGCTGCGCATAAACTTCCCCGTCTAGCGCGTGGCTGAACAGCTTTCCGAAACCTCCGCCGGCCACAGACGCGGGCGTCAGAGCCGATTCATTCGGGTTTTGACCAGTGCGGGCGAGGTCGTTGTGATAGGTGAGCACGCTGACCTGGGCGTATGCCGCGCCCGAGATCGGTAAAGGGGCGATCAGCAACAGAGCGAGCCGCAATCGCACCGTACTTCCCTCGCCGTTCTACTTCAGCATCTCGGTAAGGACGCGCCCTACCGACCCGCTCGGCTCCTCAATATCGAGAATGGCCGCACAGCGTCGGGGCAATGTCGTTCACGGCCACCGGAGCGTTATACTTGCCCGGCTTGATCATCGTTCCCATAAAAATGACGGGTACGTGCGTATCGTAATTGAACGGCGTGCCGTGGGAGGTGCCGTGTCCGTCCGCGCTTGCGGCGATAAAGTAGTACGCGTCGGGAACGATGAAGATGTCGCCGGAGCGTTTCCAGAAGAACCCGTTGAGCAAGTCGCGGCTGACATAATCCTCGGGAACGCGCCCGGTTAGAATCTCCGCGCGAGTGTAGACGCGGAAAATATGGGGAAGATGGCGCAACGCCTCGGCGGCCGTTTCCTCGACGACGGCGGGGTCGAGCTTCTTTTCCGCGATCAGGTCGTAGTTGAAATAAGGCACCGGACCGGAGTGGCCGACAACCCATTTGCCATCCCCAAATTGCGTCACCAGCGACTGCTGGATGGTGTTCAGGAGGTCATTCTCGACGATGCGGCCGCCGGGCATCTTGCGCGCGCGGTTCACTTCCGGCACCGGGGTAACGCCGTGATCGGCGGTCATCACGAACAGGACGTTGCCGGCGCCGACCTGCGCGTCGACGTAGTCGAGCAGCTTGCCGAGAATGCGGTCGGTCAGTACGGAGATGTCGCGCACTTCGGGGGAATCGGGGCCGAGCGCGTGGCCGACGTAGTCGTTCGACGAGAAGCTCACGGTCAGGATGTCGGTTCCGGGATGCTTGCCGAGGTTTTCCGCCGCGATGGCGTGTTCGGCCATGTCTTCGATGACGTCGTTGCCGAATGGAGTTGCCTCCAGCGCGCTGTAGAATCGGGGACCCGGCTGAGCCGCCATGGTCTTATACGGTTCCGCGGTGCCCGGCTTGGCATCGAAGGGCAGCCATGCCGCTCCGAGATATTTGTCCGCCGGCCGGCTGGCGTTATAGTCCTTCACCCACTGCGGCAGGTCCTTGAAATAATAGGTGCTGCTGACCCAGTTTCCGGTCGCGCCGTCGAACCAGTAGGCCGCCGTCGGCCATGTGTCCAGCGGGCAGAATGGCGCTGCGGTCCTTGATGGAAACGCCGATGACCTTCACGCCCTTGCCGTCCATCTTCAACTCGTCGCCGACGGTGCTTTGAATCAGACGGTGCGGCGACGACCCGATCTCGCCGGGCCGGCCGCCCAGCAATTCGGTCGTCGAGTCGCTGACGCTGGTGACCTCCTTTCCGCTTTCGCGGTCGTACCAGGAGTTGCCCACGATGCCGCTGAGCGAAGGCGTTGCCCCGCTCAGAAAGGTCGAGTGGCCGATCGCCGTGACGGTCGGAAAATGCTCATGATGAGCGTCCGTGAACACCGCCCCATGTTCCAAGATGCGCTCGAAGCCGGCCTTGTAGTCCTTGCGAAAGCGCAGCAGATAATCATAGCGGAACTGGTCGACGACCACGGCCAGCACCAGCTTCGGTTTTTGAGTCGGCGCGGGCTGCGCGAAGAGGAAGGATGAGAGGAGGACGAGAACAACTGTGAGGCGTTTCATCAACTCTCATTATGGCCCAGCCGCGCGGGGAGTCCGCCGCCGCTACATGCCGGCGATCTGGAATTCGTAGCAGGTGCGCAGCCACCCGTTCGTGGGAGCCTGGCCGCATAGCGCGTAGGCTCCGGGCTCCAGCGGGCTGGCGGGACGAACCGTAAATGCGCCGGGGCCGTCGGCCGCCAGTGTCAGGGGCCGCAATTCATCGCGCTTGAAGATGGCGTCGCTGAAGAAATCGCGGCTGAAGGCGTGCTTGGTTTTGAGATGCAGTTCGCGGTGATCTCCCGCGCGGCCGATCTTGACGAGTTGCCATCCCGCGTCCGCGGCGAGTCCCTGCACATAGAGCGTCGGAGTGCTTTCCGCCACCTGCGCGATATAGGGCTCGGCCGCTAGGGCCACCGTCCTGCCGTCGGGAGCATAGAACGGCCACGTGCTCCAGCGCGGCGTCATCTCCGGCCACAGCTCGAACGAGCGTAGTTCCGTTGCCGTTGTCCCGCTGCGATAGAAGACTCCGCGCGGCGTGGGAATCGAGACGCCAGGCGCGATCGTCATCTGCGCCCACACCAGTGCGTTCAGTACCCGTTCCGAGGCGCCTTGCCGCCGCAGTTCGGTGATGGCGGCGGGCGAAATGTCGAACGTCGAGCCGCGCTCGGCCAGAATTTCGATTTCGGAGACGATGGTGCTCTCGGGCACGCTCGCCCCGAGCATGTTCATGATCTCCCGGTTTGCGGTTTGCGCCGCCGGAGTTTCCGGCGCGGGCGTCTGGGCCCACATGAGCGCTGCAAAGGCCAGCGCCGCGGGAAAGAATTTCGTAAGCATGGGTTTCCTCCGCGGAGTTGGACGCTGCAACGGCCGAGTAGTAGCATCAGCTTGCGGGGATTGCGGGATTCCAGTACTCTCAGTACGAAAAAAACCCGCGAGTGTACGCTCGAACGTTCTGTACACTCGCGGGTGGAGAAGTGATTTCAGAGGAACTTCGGCGCACCTGCAAAATCCGCTCACCTGAACGCTTTTCAGCGTCCTACCTTCTATCGTCGGCATATGAGAACAACTTTAGGGCGGGGCCGGTTTTCAGCAGCCGGATCTCACGATATCAGTAGGATTCGCACGTCCATTACGTTCGTGCCTGTCGGGCCGGTCTTCACCAGATCGCCCAACGCTTCGAAGAGATGATAGGAATCGTTCGCCGCCAGCGCTTCGGCGGCATCAATTCCCAGTTGGCGCGCGCGGCCGACGGAGCTTCCATCCGCGACCGCCCCCGCCGCGTCCGTGGGACCATCGCTGCCGTCCGTGCCCCCGCTGAAAACGGTGATTTCCGCGAGCCCGTCGATATCGATGGCGGCCGCGAGGACAAATTCCTGATTGCGGCCCCCCAAGCCAGCGCCGCGGATCGTGACCGTTGTCTCGCCTCCGGAGACGATGCAGGCGGGCGGGCGCAGCGGGCGTCCGCTTGCCAGCGCTTCCTTCGCGATGGCCGCGTGCACTCGCGCCACCTCCCGGGTTTCACCCTCGATGAAGGTCGACAGCAGCATGGTCCGGTAACCAAGCCGGCGCGCCTCCCGCTCGGCCGCCGCGGCCGCGAGCGCATTGCTGCCGACCACGACATTTCGCACGCGATCGACCGCCGGGTCTAACGGCTTCGGCGTTTCCCGGAACGGCGGCGCGGAGATTCCATAACGCTCCACCACTCGTTGCGCATCGGCAATCGTGGAGCGGTCCGGAACGGTCGGCCCGGAGCCGATCACGTCGAGATCGTCCCCGATCACGTCGGAAAGAATCAGCGCCAGCACCGTGGCCGGAGCCGCCGCTTCCGCCAACTGGCCTCCCTTGAACTTTGAAAGGTGCTTGCGGACGGTATTCAGCTCGTGAATATCGGCGCCGCACCGCAGCAGCTCGGACGTGATGCGCTGCTTTTGCTCCAGCGTGACGGGGGGCGCGGGGCACGGCGTGAGCGCCGATGCTCCGCCGGAGATGAGGCAGATCACGAGATCTCTCGCTCCGGCGGCTTGCGCGATTTCGAGCATCTTCTTCGTTCCCCGCACTCCGTTCCGGTCGGGAACGGGATGGCCGCACTCATTTAATTCGATGCGGCGCAACGGCGCCGTGTGGCCGTATTTGACGTTGATCAGCCCTCCGGAAATGCGTTTCCCGAGCAGCCTCTCCATGGCTTGTGCCATTGCGGCGCCGGCCTTGCCGGCGCCGAGAACGTAGATGTGGTCGTAACGGTCGAGCGGATAACGCTTGCGCCCCGCGATGAGCGTTCCCTCTCGAACCCGGGCGTGACACAACACCGCCTGGCGCGCATCCGCCGCCTTTAATGCGGCGCGGAAGATTCTCAGGGCCGCTGCGCGCGCCGCGACAACCTGCCGGCGCGCCATTCAGAAGATGGGCAGGCAAAGAATGCTCTGCACCACCGGAGCGGGATCGTCCCCTTCGATCCCGATGCGAAAGTCGGCCCGCGCGTAAGCGTCCCGGCGGACCTCGTAAAGCTCGCGGAGCTTTTCGGGATCGCGCGCCAGCGGCCGATGCGCGGCGCGGCTTACGCGTTCGCGGATGGTCGCGTAAGGGCAGTCGAGCCACACCGAAATGCCATTGTTCTCGACAATCTCAAAACTCTTTTCGTTGGCGAACGTGCCGCCGCCGAGCGCCACCACCATGGGACGGCCCCGCTCGATCAGGCGCACCCGTTTCAGGATGGCGGCGGTCTCCATGGCTCGGAAGGGCTCCTCGCCGAGCGAGTCGAATATTTGCGCGATGCTCCTGCCCTGCTCTGCCTCGATGTCCTCGTCCAGATCGGCGAAGTTCCATCCCAGCTCGTCGGCCAGCAGGCGCCCGATGGTGGTCTTGCCGGAAGCCATGAAGCCGGCCAGGTAGATGCCGGGCGTGCGCTTCAATTTGAGGATCATTGTCAATTGGAGGAACGGTACAGGCGCTCCATCTGCGCGTCCACGATCTTCGGCAGCAACCGTTCCATGATAATGAACAACCAACCGGCGCGGGGCGTAACCACGGTGCGGGCATTCCGCTCCACTCCGCGAGCGATCGCCTCCGCGCATTGCTCCGCCGTGATCTTGAAACTCCGGCCGCGCCGCACCGCATGCGGCGGCTCGCCCGCGAGGACGTGTTTTTGAAATCCCGTGCCGACGTAGCCGGGACACACCGTCATGGCGTGAATGCCATCGCGCTTCAGTTCCATGCGCAGTCCGTCGGTGAGCGAGCCCAGGGCGTATTTCGAAGCCGAGTACAGCGTGAACCACGGCAACGTCACCTTGCCGGCCAGCGATCCGACGTTCACGATCGTCCCTTGCCGTTGCCGGCGCATGGCCGTGACCGCGAGTTGCGTCATCTCGAGCGGCGCAAACAGATTCAGCTCGAACATGCGGCGCACATCCTCTATCGGCGCCGACCACGCCGGAGCGTACAAGCCGACGCCGGCATTGTTGATCAGAATATCGATCCTTCCGAAGCGTTCGAGAGCGCCTTCAATCACCGCCGTCCGCGTCTGGGGCAGACGTAATATCGCCCGCGACGGTCAAGGCGTCCGCCCCACCCACGCTCGCGAGCTTGCCGGCCGACCGCGCCGTCAAAACCAGCTTCGCCCCGCGCTTCCCGAATGCGTGCGCGCACGCCGCGCCGATCCCCTCCGACGCCCCCGTGATCACAACAACCTTGCCGTCGATCCGCATCCTTGTCGCGCCGTCAAAACAGCGCGCCGCGCGCCGCAGTGCCGCGATGTTCCGCAAAGAAGCCATAATAGTACACATGGAACAGCAGCTTCTGCCGCTTTTCCCGTTGAACGTCGTGCTGTTTCCGCGCACGCCGCTGCCCCTGCACATTTTCGAGGAACGCTACAAGGAGATGATCGGCGAAGCGATCGCAAATCAAAGCGAGTTCGGCGTGGTGCTGGCCGGCGACAAGGGGATTGTGAACACCGGCTGCACCGCCGTTGTCGACAAGGTCCTGAAACAATACGACGACGGACGTATGGACGTGATCGGTTCCGGCCGCCGCCGCTTCGAGATCATCCTGTTGAACGACGACAAATCCTACCTGCGGGGCGCCGTGGAATTTTTCGACGACGACGCCTTCGACCCGATTCCGCCCGGCGTAAAGGAACGCGTTCTCGACGGCTACAACGACCTGTGCCGGATCGATCCGCCGGAAGAGGACGCCGGCCCGGAGTTCACCGACCCGCAGCTTTCGTTTCAACTGGCGCAAGCGCTTCCCGACTTAAATTTTCGTCAACTTCTGCTTAGCACGCGATCGGAGTCCGAGCGCATGAAGAGATTGGCCGAGTTTCTGCCGTCGTTCAACGTTCGCCAGCGGCGGATCGCGCATGTGAGAAGCGTGGCGCCGCATAACGGTCATGGAAAGTGGCCGTCGACAACCGTAGCCGCGGCCGCGCGCCGGAATCTTCTGATCGACGCCGACGATACGCTGTGGGAAAACAATATCTATTTCGAGCGGGCTTTTGAAGACTTTTGCGAATTCCTGGCGCACTCCAGCCTGTCTCCCGTGGAGGTGCGGGCCGTCCTCGATAGCATCGAAGCCGTAAATGCCCACGCGCACGGCTACGGATCGAAAAACTTCGGCCGCAGTTTGAGGCAGTGTTACGAGCGGCTCGCCGATCGCGAGATCCGGCCCCAGGATCTGGATCGCGTGAGCGGCTTCGCGGCGCGAATCCTGGAGCAGCCGATCGAAGTTATAGAAGGCGTCGCGGAAACTCTCGAGTATTTATCCTCGCGCCACGATTTAATCCTGTTCACGAAGGGAGATCCGGAAGAACAGAAGCTCAAAGTCGACCGCTCCGGTCTGGGCCTCTATTTTGGACATACGGCGATCGTGAAGGAGAAAAACGCCGCCGCCTATCGCGCCTTGGTGCGCGAGCGCGGCCTGGCGCCGGAACGCACGTGGATGATCGGGAATTCGCCCAAGTCCGACATCAATCCGGCGCTGGAGGCCGGCTTGAACGCCGCGTTCGTGCCGCACGCGCACACCTGGACTCTGGAGCGTGAAGCGCTTAAAACGGGTCCCGGCAAATTTCTCCACGTCTCCTGTTTTGCGGAGTTGCGCCTGCATTTCTGAGCCCGCGTTCTAAACATTGCGCCGCCCTTGTAAACTAAGAATCATGCCAATCACTACCACGCGCCGCTCACTGTTCGGCGCCGCAGCGGCCGCATTCGCTGCGTCGCGGGCGGGCCTCGGCGCCACCGAAAGTCAGCCGGGCGAGGTGAAGCTCGGCGTCGCCAGCTATTCGTTCCGCGAGTTTCAGCGCGACCTGGCCATCAAAGATACCAAGAAGCTCAACACCCCCTACATCAACATCAAAGACGTTCACCTGCCCCTGACCAGCACTCCCGCCGAGATCGCGAAAGCGCGGCGGGAATTCGAGAAGGCCGGACTGATCATCGTCGGCGGCGGCACCATTTATTTCCGCGACGACGACGAACCCACGATCCGAAGTAAATTCGAATACGCCAAACTGGCCGGTATGCCGCTGATCGTCTGCATGCCGACGCGCGAAGCTCTTCCCAAGCTGGAGAAGTACGTCAAGGAGTACAACATCAAAATCGCGGTACATAATCACGGACCGGAAGACAAAGTTTTCCCGACGCCTCAGAGCGCGCTTGAGGCCGTGAAAAATATGGACCCGCGCTGCGGCCTTTGCATAGACGTTGGCCATACGGCCAGAACCGGCGTGGACGTGCTCGATTCAATCCGCCAGGCCGGTCCGCGGCTGCTCGACATGCACATCAAGGATCTGAAGGATTTTCACGAGAAGAACAGCCAAGTGGCCGTGGGCGAGGGCATCATGCCCATACCCGCGATCTTCCGGGAGTTGAAGCGCATGAACTATCCGGGCTACGTGAATCTGGAGTACGAAATCGACGCCGACGATCCGCTGCCGGGCATGCAGAGAAGTTTTGCCTATATGCGCGGCGTGCTCGCCGGGATGAAAGGTTGAATGTGGAAGCGGGGACCTGTCCGGCCCCCGCGCCGCGTCGTTCGGATTCGACCCTGGAATGGTATCTTCTTGGTCCCCTTCTCATCGGGGTTGGCCGTTCCAGAGACAAAACCTGAACTCTACGAGACCTTTTCCGCTATGGATTTGGCCTGCACGAATTGTAGCAGGTAGTCCGGCCCGCCCGCCTTCGAATCGGTGCCCGACATATTGAAACCGCCAAAGGGATGCGCGCCCACCATGGCGCCGGTGCATTTGCGGTTGATGTAGAGATTCCCCACGAAAAACTGCCGCCGTGCCTTTTCGATCTTCTCGCGGTTGTTCGTATAAACCGCGCCCGTCAGTCCGTACTGCGAATCGTTGGCGAGTTCGAGAGCGTGATCGAAGTCGCGCGCCTTCGTGACGGCGAGCACCGGGCCGAAGATCTCTTCCTGAAAAACGCGCGCCGAGGGAGCGACGTCCGCGATCACGGTGGGCTGCACGAAATAGCCCTCGCCCGGGGCCGCCGCGCCGCCCGAGACGACGCGTCCTTCCTGTTTGCCCGCCTCGATGTAGCCGAGAATCGTCCGCTTCGCGCTTTCGTTGATCACCGGTCCCATGTAGTTGCCCGGATCGTCCGGCGGCCCGACCTTTAGTTCCGCATACGGCCGCCTTAAGTTTCTCGAGAAACTCGTCGTAAACGGCTTCATCGACAATCGCCCTCGAGCAGGCCGAGCATTTCTGGCCCTGAAAGCCGAATGCCGATACAAGCACGCCCTTCACGGCGCTGTCGAGATCGCATTCGCGGTCCACGACGATGGCGTCCTTGCCGCCCATCTCGGCGATCACGCGCTTGATCCAGATCTGTCCCGTTTGGGGCTTGGCCGCCAGTTCGTTGATCCGCAACCCGACGTCGCGCGATCCGGTAAACGACACAAAGCGGGTCTTCGGATGCTGCACCAGAACGTCGCCCACCACCGCGCCGCTCCCTACCAGCAACGAAAAACTGCGGGGCGGAAAGCCCGCTTCAAGCAGCGCCTCGGCGAATTTCGCTGCAATGGTCGGCGTATCGCTGGAAGGTTTCACTACCACCGTGTTGCCCGCGACCAAGGCAGCGGCGGTCATGCCCACCAGGATGGCCAGCGGAAAATTCCAAGGTGGGATGACGACGCCGGCGCCGAGCGGCAGATAGACGATTTCGTCCTTCTCGCCAGGCAGTTGCACTACCGCATCGGGATGCGCCAAGCGGTGCATCTGGCGCGCATAATACTCGCAGAAATCGATGGCTTCGCAGACGTCCGCTTCCGCTTCGGGCCAGCTTTTTCCGGCTTCGTAGACCAGCCATGCGTCGAACTCAAACTTGCGCTCGCGGAGGATTGCGGCCGCGCGCAGCAGCATCGCGATGCGCTCGGATGCGGGCCGCGCGCTCCACACCGGAAAATATGCGTGCGCGTCCTCAACCGCCCGGCGCGCGAGATCCGCCGCCGCCCTATGGTGTACGCCGACCACTTCGGCCGGCCGCGCCGGGTTCACCGATTTCAGCAGATCGCCGGTCTTAATTCGCTCGCCCGCCACCAAAATCTCGTATTCGCGCCCGAATTGCGCGCGCACGCCGGCGAGGGCGCGTTCCATCGCCTCGCGGTTCGCTCGATCGGAAAAGTCCGCGGTGGTTTCGTTGCGAAAGGGCGGAAGAGCTTCCGCCCTAGACTTGTCGGCAAAGGCGCTCGCCATCGTCAATAAGATGTACGGGCCGATTCCGGCGATGCTTCTTCGGATGCTGAAGCTTCGGCCCCGCCAGTACCCCCAATGCCTTCCAGCAGCTTGCGGCCGCGCTCGTAAATCTCGGCGGCATCCTCGGCCAACTTGCGGCCGCGCTCGAAGATATCGCGGCCTTTATCCAAAAAGTCCCCCAAGCCTTGATTCGCGAATGCCTGCCGGCCCTCTTCCGCGATCTTGCGCCGCGTCTCACTGCCGGCCGCCGGCGCATACATCAAACCGACCGCTGTCCCCAGCGCCGCGCCCGCCACAAACCAGATCCAACCGCTCCCGTTGTCTTCTTCAGCCATCCTGGTTCCTCCGGCCCTCATTGTACCCCGGCGGCTTCCGGGCTCATTCCGTTACGGTGATATACCGGTCCATCGCCGCATTTGTCATTTTGGTCACTCGTGAACTCGGCGCGGGCCAGCGGATCTCGACAGTATCCACCTTGTTCGCGGCTCCCAAGCCCAGGACGATCCGAGGGTCGTGCGACGACAAATAACTCCCGCCGCCGTTCTTGAGGATCGACCTCTTCACTCCGTTGGCGGTCCACGTCACTCGCGCGCCCACCGCGTCGCGGTTGCACGTCCTTCCTTCGAGCTTCAATCCCAGCCAATGATTTCCCTGTCCGGCGTTATTCCGCAACAATACCGGCGCGCCGCCGTTGTTGCCGATCAAAACGTCCAGCCGCCCGTCGTTATTAAAATCGCCCACGGCCAGTCCGCGCGCCGGAAACATGCGCGTGAACACGGGGCCCGCTTCCGCGCTCACGTTGCGAAGTCTCCCGTTTTCCTGGTGGAAAAGCAGCAACGGCTCCTTGTATTTCACCTGCGGCGAATACAACTCGATCATGTCGTCGGGATGCCCGTTGGCCAGGATCAAATCGATATTGCCGTCGTTGTCGTAATCGAAGTACTTGAGACCCCAGCCGCTCAGCAGGCGCGTGGATTGCGCCACGGTATGCTTGTGCGCGGCATCGGTAAATGTCTCGTTGCCATTGTTCCTATAGACCGAGAACATCTCTTCGTCGACATTGGCAACGAAAAGATCCTGCCATCCATCCCCGTCTAAATCGGCGGCATCGACTCCCATGCCGGAGCGCGCCTGGCCGTTATCGCTGAAGCCCACTTCGGCCGCGAGCGCGATCTCTTCCCATTTCGTTTTTCCGCCGGGGCCCGGTCCGCGATTCGCGAACAGAAAATTCTGTACGGTGTCGTTTGCGACGAACAGGTCCATGCGGCCGTCATTGTTGATATCCGTCGCAACCACGCCCAGCCCTTTGCCCAGCGCCCTTGCAATGTCGGTGCCGCGACCGGTTTCTGTAAACGTCCCATCGCCATTGTTGTGAAACAGAAAGCTGGATGTCGGCTTAAACATTCTGGGAATACAGTAATAATGCCGGCCCAGCTTGTTGTCGCCGCAGGAGAGGTGCTCGGTCGCGCCATAATCCACGAAGCTGCACACGAACAGGTCGAGCTTCCCGTCGTTGTCGTAGTCGAACCAAACGGCGCTGGTGGTCCACCCGCGCATAGGCAGACCCGCCTTTTCCGTCACGTCCGTAAACGTGCCATCGCCATTGTTGCGATAGAGAATCGTGCGTCCATACGCGGTGACGAACACGTCGGGGAAGCCGTCATTGTTATAGTCCCCCACCGCCACGCCCATCCCGAACGTGCCCCCGGCGACTCCCGCTTTTCCAGTCACATCCGTGAACGTTCCATCGCGATTGTTCTTATAGAGGGCGTTTCGAAGAGGCGTTTTGGGCTGGAAAAAATCGCAGGGTCCGCTGTTGACCAGGTAAATGTCCATCCAGCCGTCGTTGTCGTAATCGAAAAACGCCACCCCCGGCCCCAGCGTTTCCGGAAGGTAACGTTGCGGAGACATGGCATTTTCATGCACCCAGGCGATACCGCTTGCGCTTGCCGGAATTTCCTCGAAGAGCGGTCCGGGTAAGGTGGATGCGCGAAGTGCCAGACCCGCGCTGCCAAGCATGCCGAGCATATGCCGGCGGCTGTACTGCATTCCTTTCATCCTATCCCGATGCGGCGCTTATGGCTTTTCCGTCCCGGCAAGCTGCTTCAGTTGCTCGCGCGCCGCATTCGCGTTCGCGCCATCTGGAGCGAGCTTAAGGTAGGCTTCCAGGTGTTGTTTGGCCGCCGCCGGGTCCACTTTGTCGATCGACAATAGGCCGAGCACATATTCCATGTCCGAATAACGGTGCTCTGTGTCGAGCCGTATCGCCTCGCGCGCGCTTTTCTCAGCGGCATCGACATTGTGCAGATTCATGTTTGCCCAGGCGTTCGCGGCGTAAGCGCCTGGAAACGCGAGCGCATCGGCATGAATGAGGGTCTCGGAATCGTGCAGCGCCTCCTGCCACTCCTGCCGCGCGACTTCAATCGGCAGGACGTAGGCGTAAGGAAGCAGCCAACCACTGTCGATTGCGATCGCGTCTTTGAATGCTTTTTTCGCGGCCACCGGGTCGCCTTCGCGCTGCTCCATAAGGCCCACGCAAAACCACGCCGGGCTCGCCCACGTGAAAAACGTAACGGTATCGCGAAACGATAGCTCGGCATCGCGGAGCTTGCCGCGGGAGGCGGAATCGAGACCCGCCTCGAAGGCCCTGCGCGCGTTCTTATTGTTCAGCAACTCGGTATTTTTGCCCGATCGCGCCTGAGCGTCGTCCTTCCCCCGAGGTCTCAAAATCAAAATCCCGAGACTCGCGTCCTCACCCGCGGAGGCGCGCGGCAGCGGCACGCTCTGAGAGCGGTACCCGTCAAGATGGGCGCGAATCTCGCATCCGGGGGCCTCGCCCAACGCGTCGCCGTCCATTGTGAAGCGGCCTTCGTTGCCGGCATAACCGAAACTCTGCGCGATACCTTTGCAGACGCGCTCCAACTCCACGGGCAACCATGGAAACGAGCCGTCGGCGAGAGCGACCCTGCCATGAACCGCCGGCAGGTCCTTCTTTTTGAAGATTCTGGGCACGGCAGGCACGGCTTGGGAAGCGCCGATGAGCGCCATAATCACGACCGCTCCAAACAAGCGGCAAACACCGAACTGCATCCGTACCAGAGTATCGAACGGAGTGCTAGACTCGCACCCATGACGCGCCGATGCGCCCTCGCTACTTTTGCCGCCTTATGGGCAACCGCTCCGCTCTGTCTTTACGCCGCCGATCCGGCGGCAACCGCAAAGTCGATTACCATTTACCGCGACAACTACGGCGTCCCGCACATCTTCGGTCCTACCGACGCGAGCTGCGTCTTCGGGTATCTCTACGCGCAAGCCGAGGACAATTTCTGGCAGGTTGAAGACAGCTATATCCGATCACTGGGCCGCGCCTCCGAGATCTATGGCGAGCACACGCTCGAAGACGACGAACTCGTCCGCGCACTCGAGATTCCACGGTTGGCCCGGGCGGAATACGAACGCGCTTCGCCCCGAACGCGGGAGTTGCTTCAAGCGGCCGCGGACGGTTTAAATTACTTCCTGCAACACGACCGGCGCGCCCATCCGCGGCTCATCGCGAAATTCGAGCCGTGGCACATGCTCGCCTTCAACCGTTACGCGCTGTATTTCCAATTCATTTTCAAACAGACAGGATTGAAGACGGAAGAGATCGGGACCGCCGCCGAATCGCAGGGGTCCAATATGTGGGCGATCGCGAAATCGAAGAGCCTTTCCGGTCATGCGATGCTCTTCATCAACCCGCACCAGCCCTTCTTCGGCGCGGGCCAATGGTACGAAGGCCACGTCCACAGCGGCGAAGGATGGGACATGTCGGGCGCTTCCTTTTTCGGATCGGGATTTCCGACGATCGGACATAACGAGTACCTCGGCTGGAGCCACACCGTGAATAAGCCGGACATTGCCGACGTTTGGGAAGAGACGTTCGACAAGGCGGACGATCCGCTCGCCTATCGCTACGACGGAGGATACCGGCGGGCGGCGGAGTGGACCGAAACGATCAAAGTCAAGACCGGCGGAGGATTCGCGGAACGGAAGTTTACGTTTCGCAAGACTCATCACGGTCCACTGGTCGCGAAGCGCGACGGGAAGTGGCTGGCGGTCAGGATGGCTCAGTTCGAAGAAGGCGGGCAGCTAGAGGAGTGGTACGCCATGAGCAAGGCGCGCAACTTCGACGAGTTTAAGAAAGCCATGTCCAGCGTCGCCGTGCCGATGTTCAACGCCATTTACGCCGATCGCAACGGAAACATCTTCTATGTCTATAACGGCGCCGTTCCGCGCCGCTCGCTGAAGTTCGATTGGTCAAAGCCGGTGGATGGAAGCACCTCGGAGACGGAATGGCGCGGTTATCATTCCTTCAACGAGCTGCCTCAAGTTTTCGACCCTAAGTCGGGATTCGTCCAGAATTGCAACTCGACGCCGTTCCTGACCACGGTATTCGGCAATCCCGACCCGAATGAATTTCCGAAGTACATGGTGGGCGAGTCGGACACCGCTCGCGCGCGCATTTCACGCCGCATCTTGTGGAACAAAGATCAGTTTACGTTCGAAGAGTGGGCCAAGGCCGGTTTCAACACTTATGTGATCCAGACCGAAACCGAAATTCCGGAGCTGGTCCGTGCCTGGGAGAACGCGCCCGATCCGAAGTCCGCCGATGCTATTGCCGAACTGCGGAATTGGGACCACGTCAGCCGTATCGATTCCGTTCCCATGACGCTTTTCATGCTATGGCACGAACAAGAGTACGGGACTGCCGTGATGCACGCGCCGCCGATGAAACCGGGCCCGGTGCAGGCGCTCGACAACGTAGTGGATCGTCTAACCAACACATTCGGAACGTGGCGCGTGGCCTGGGGCGACCTGAATCGACTCGAACGCAGGCAGTCCGGAGGCGAAGAGCCATTCCGCGATGACGTGAAAAGTCTGCCTATCGCCGGAGCGCCGGGCGACGTCGGCATCGTATTTAATTTCTACGCGCGGCCGGAGAAAGGGCAAAAGCGGCGCTACGGCGTGGCCGGGCATTCATTCATCAGCGTGGTGGAGTTCGGTCCCCAAGTGAAGGCCCGCTCCATCCTCGTATTCGGCGAAGATTCGGACCCATCGTCGCGGCATTACTTCGACCAGTCCGAACTCTATGCCAAGCAGGAGTTCAAGCCCGCATACTTCAGCGTGGCGGATATCAAAGATCACGCCGAAGAGACGTATCATCCAGGGGAGCGCAAAAATTAGCGGCTTGAGCTGAGTGCCGCTTGGCCGATGTGCAGCGCCACGGAACCGCCGGTCATCAACTCGTAGCGGACCTCGCCGAAGCCGGCTTGGCGCATCTCTTGCGCTAACTCGTCAGGGGTTGGGAATTTGCTTACCGATTGCGGCAGGTATTCGTAGGCGTCGCGCGAGCCGGAGATCATTCCTCCAAGCAGAGGCAGCAGGTGACGCGAGTAGAACGTATGCAACTTTCCGAAAAACGTGTCGGGCGGGGGCGCGAATTCCAGGATGGCCGCCGTTCCGCCGGGCCGAAGGACGCGAAACATTTCTTCCAGTCCCCGGCGGTAGCTCGC
The DNA here is from genome assembly GCA_963795935.1 of Bryobacterales bacterium. Lineage (GTDB taxonomy): Bacteria > Acidobacteriota > Terriglobia > Bryobacterales > Bryobacteraceae > JAICMB01. The sequence continues at coordinate 1,219,819 of CAWCJO010000004.1, forward strand.
AAAGTTGCGGAAGCCGAACGCGGCCGTGATCAGGTCGAGTGAGCCATCGGCCAGAGGCAGCGCCAGGCCGTCGGCTTCAAAAAGCCGCGGCGGTACGCCTCGCCGCGCGGCCTTCGATCGCGCCGCGACCATCATCGGATGACAGAAATCGCTGCCGTATACGCGCGCTTTGGCCTTCGCCCCCATCGCCAGCATCACGTCGCCGGTGCCGCAGCATATGTCGAGCGCTCGCGCGTCCGGGTTTTCGAGAATCGGCGTGACACGCCGGATTATGCGCGCGCGCCACGCGCGATCGATGTTGAACGACAGCAGATGGTTCAGCAGATCGTAACGCGGGGCGATGCGGCCGAACATCTCCCGCACCCAACGGGAAGCCTCCTGCTCCGTTCGAACGCCCGCCGGTGTGGTCCCATGGATCATTCGGCGAGCGCGCGCCGGACCGCTTCAAGGACTCGAACCGCCGCGATGCCCGCAACCACTTTTACGCGGCCGATTCCTTGCGCGAGGACAAAGTGTATGTCGCCTTGGATTGTCTTCTTGTCATTGACGAGCCGCGCCGCGAGCCGCTCGGCGGAAATGCCTTCGGTTGCCGGAATCGGCCCATAAGAAGCGACGCATTCAAGCATCTCGCGCGCCTCCGTCTCATCCAGCAGACCTTCAGACGCCGAAAGATGCAGCGCCGCCTTCATGCCCCACGCCACAGCCTCGCCGTGCAGAAACCGCTTGTACTCCGTCTCCGCCTCCAAAGCATGGCCGAACGTGTGGCCGAAATTGAGAATTCGCCGCCGGCCGCTCTCTTTCTCGTCTTCGGTGACCACCTCGGCCTTGATGCGCACCGAATCCGAGATCATGCGATCCACCACCTCGGGTGCGCGGCGCTTCACGGCTTCCGCGCAGCGCCGCATCAGCCGGAACAGCTCGGGATCTGCGATGATGCCGTGCTTGACGACCTCGAAAAGTCCGGCGCGGTACTCGCGCTCGGGCAGCGTGTCGAGCACCACGGGATCGATGAAGACCGCGAGCGGTTGGTGAAAACTGCCCAAAAGATTCTTGCCGCAAGCGAGGTTCACGCCGGTTTTCCCGCCGACCGCCGCGTCGACTTGCGCCAGCAGCGTGGTTGGGATCTGGATCACCGGAATGCCGCGCATAAAAATCGCAGCAACGAAGCCGGCAACGTCGCCGACGATGCCCCCTCCGAATGCCGCAACGATGCTGGAGCGGTCGCCGCCTCTCGCGATCATCTGCTCCGCCAAGGCCTCGATTTCGCTCAGACGCTTGCGCGTTTCGCCCCCGGGGAAAAGAAGCAGTTCGAAAGAATGGCCGTTCAGACCTCGCTCCAGCGCGGCACCGTGCAACTCCCACACATCGCCGGTCGAGGCCACGAAGACCTTGCCCGATCGCGCCGGAATGGCTTCGTGAACGCGCTCCAGACAGCCGCGTTCCACTGTTGCCGCATACGCGCGCTGCGCCGTCTCGACGGCGAAGGAGGGCATACACTCGTTGTACCATGTGGTTATCAACGGCCTGCCCGATCCAAGCGTGCTTTCGCGCCCGCTCTCCAGATGCATTCCCTAATCCGCAAATCGAGCGAGGCGCGGCTTGTATAAAGCGCTGCTCTTTGCCTTCCTGCTGGCCGCCGCGGCAAAGCCGATCCGCGAAGTCAGCCCGCTCACGGCGCTGTGGACCACGCCCTGCATTCTACTCGCTTCGCTGTTCATCGCATGGGCCGCCGAATCGGCGCAGTTTTTTATCGCCCAGGGATTCGCGCTCGCAATTCTCGCGTGGATGCAGACGCTGCCGGAATTCGCCGTCGAAGCGGTGTTGGCGTGGCATCAGCAGATCCCGTTTCTGCTCGCGAACCTTACCGGCGCCCTGAGGCTGTTGACCGGCCTGGGGTGGCCGATGATTTACGCCTCCGCTGCGTATTTTCACCGCCGCAACGCCGGACAGCCGCTGCGAACCATCGAACTCGAAGGCCAGCACAGCGTTCAGGTGGTCGGCCTTCTGGCCGCAATCCTTTACGCCGCGATCGTCTGGTGGAAAGGCACATTGCACCTCTATGACACGGTCGTTCTAATTGCGATCTACACGGCGTACTTGCTGCTGCTCAGCCGCATGCCGCCCGAACAAGAAGAAGGAATCGAGGATCTGGAGCGAGTGCCGCGCGCCATTGTGCTCTCGCCGCGGCCGCGCCGCGTGGCCCTCATTGCGCTGCTGTTCCTCATCGGGGGCGCCTTGATTTATTTCACGGCCGAGCCGTTCCTCGCCAGCTTGCTCGCTCTGGCCGCTCTGGCCGGCATTCCAAGCTTTGTTTTCATTCAATGGGTCGCGCCTTTCGTGTCCGAGTTCCCCGAGATGGCTTCGACATTTTATTGGGCGCGTACCGTAAGCGGAGCGCCGATGGCCCTCATGAACATGGTTTCGAGCAACATCAATCAATGGACGCTGCTCGTGGCCATGCTGCCCATCGTCTACTCCGTAAGCCGCGGCGCGGTTTCCGGCATCCCACTCGATTCCCAGCAGGAACTGGAACTGCTGATGACCATCGGCCAGGCGCTGGTTGCCATGCTGTTCCTGGTCAACATGATGCTGGCGTGGTGGGAGGCCGCCGCGCTCTTCGCGCTATGGGCTTTTCAGTTCGCATTTTCCGCCTCGGGAGCGCAGTTGACCCTCGCGGGGCACACTCTCGACATGAACTGGATCGTCACCATCGCCTACTTCGCCTGGGCCGCGTGGGAAATCGCGCGGATCGCCGTGGGCCGCCGCAAACCCGCCGCGTTCGTGGCCTTCGCGCGTATGTGGCGCGAGTACGTTTAGCTACGAAGAAGAGTTCTCATTCTTCCACCAGCCCTCGATGGTGGAGCGATAGCGCGAGTACAGATACGATGTCGCGAGCAGAAGAAGGCCGAGAACGACGAAAGCCAGGATGCGAAAGACGCGCGCCAGTTGCCAGACGTCGTAGATATACAGCTTCAATACGACGATGCCGATCAGGATGAGCCCCATAAGGCGGTCGAGAACGAAGCGGAGCCGTACACCGAGACCGACCAGGAACACGGCGTAAAAGGCCCACAGGACGGAGATGGAAACTGTTTCGACGCCCTCGAGATTGGCCGCCGCGCTAGCGCGTTCCGCCCAGCCTAAAACTTCCATGCTCAGGGCGGCGAGCATGATGGCATGGCCGGCGATGTAATAAACCGGCGCGGTCGGGCGATCGCGGACCCAGTATGCCGCTGCCCACAGCGCGGCGGCCGAGATGGCGAATGTCAGGAAGCGCGCATTCAACAGGAGCGCGTAGTCGCGGGGATGAGGCAGGATCCAGGCGTCGAGCGCGAGCAGACGGAAGGCGGCCAGAAGGAAAATGGCGAGCGCGCCCCAGTGCATCCTTTCCTCGGCCGCGCGCACGGCGATCCAAGTGAGTGCGGCGGCTTCGACGGCCCAGGCCATGGTGATGCGATAGCCGGCGAATTGAATCGGAATTGCTAGGGTCAGGAAGCCGAGGCTAAAAGCGAGCGTCAGCGCGATGGCGTTGCGATCCGCCTCTTGCCGCGCCTTGGAGACGATGAATGCAAGCGCCAGATAGATGCCCGCGATCGCGATCGCCAGTGCGCCGAGCCAGGCATGGTGCGCGGGGTTGAGCAAACCGTAGCAAGTTCCAAAGCAGGCGACGCCGTTGACGGCGAGGATGATCAATTCAACGGGGCGGGCCTGCTCACGGCGCCCCAGCGTCCACCACAGCACCCCTGCGATGAAGAGGATGAACGTACACGCGACCCCGGCGAGTAACGTCGAGAGCGCGGCGCCGACGGGAGACAAGAAATTCCAGAACGCGAAGCAGATCCACGCGCCCGCGAAGGCGGCGGCGGCCAATGCGCTGGAGCGGCGGATATCCGCTAAAACGAGGCCCGCCAGCGCGACCGCCAAGCTGAACATAAAGTACAACCCGGCATCGCGCGGCCAAATGGCGACGATCGCGGCGGCGGCCGCAAACTGCGCGAGCACGAAGACCGGCAGCGCCGTGAAGGGAGCGAACAGGGCATAGTAGAGGAAATCAAAAACGGCGGCCGGCAATTGCTTATGTGGTTGCAACCTGCCGGCGAGCCACGCCCAATAGAGCAGCATGGTCGCGGCAAAGGCGAGCCGCTCCAGCAGCCGCCAGGATCGCGCGCGGGTCAAGGCCAGCGCGCCGACGTCCAGCAAAAGTACGTAGGTGAATAGAAACCAGGGGCGATCCGCTCCCGTGCTGAGCATCAGGGGCGTGAGATAGCCGCCGAAAGCTCCCAGCGCCGCGATCGCGGCCGAGTCGTAGCGCAAGGACAGCGCGGCGGCAACCAGCGTGACGGCGGCTAACAGCGCAAACGCGAGAGCTTGCGGGATTAGATGATAAAAGCCGAACGCCGCGTAAATGGAAAGATAGAGGATCGAGATGCCGGTTCCGGTAACGCCCTGAGCGAAAATTCTCTGATTGCGCTTCGAGAGCAGATTGCCGCCCGCAAGCGTCGCCAGTCCCGCGGCGATTCCAAGCGCCACGCGGGCGGCAGGTCCGATCCATTCGTTGTCGACGGCCCACTTAAAGAAGAAGCCGATGCCGAGAACGAGCGTGATGACGCCGATGCGGTTGACGAGATTGAGGCCGATATCGGTTTCGAGATGGGCGCGTTCGAGCGATGGCGCGACGGCGGCCGGGACCGGCTCGGGAGCCGTCGGCGGCCGGGGCGGAGCAGGCGGCCGGGGCGGAGTAGGCGGCCGGGGCGGAGCAGGCGGGGTGGCAGGATTGGCCACCGGTGGGGGAAGCGAGAGAGCGGCTTCGATGCGCGCCAGCCGTCCATCGAACTCCCGCTGATGGCGCAACACGCGGCCGATCGCTTCCGATAGCGCCTTCATGCGCTCATCTGGAGGAATTTCCGGCAAAGTACATCATGTCACACTGAAACTTGGACCCAACCAGCTTGGACCCAACCGGTCGCCTGGCAACGGAATTGTGCGGGATTCGTCTCGCAAATCCCGTGCTGGCGGCATCGGGCACGTTTGCCTACGGGGTCGAGTTCGCCTCCGTCGCGGATTTGGAAGCGCTCGGCGGAATTGTAGTGAAGGGACTTTCGCGAGAGCCGATGGCGGGCAACCCTCCGCCGCGTCTGTGGGAGACCGAGGCGGGCATGTTGAATTCCGTGGGGCTTCAGAACATCGGCGCCCGGGAGTTCGTGGCGCGAAAGCTACCGGAATTGCGGCGCTTCCGGACCGCGATTTTCGCGAACGTGTTCGGCTATACGCCCGAAGACTACTCCGAGGTTGTTCGCATTCTCGAAGACGCCGAGGGACTGGCGGGATATGAGATCAACGTTTCGTGCCCCAACACGAAGCACGGCGGACTCTTTTTTTCAAGCGACGCCGGGTTGCTAAGGGAACTTGTCGCCCTTGTACGGCTGTTGGCAAAGCGTCCGCTTATCGTGAAGCTCTCTCCCAACGTGACTAGGATAGACGAACTGGCGAAGGCGGCGGAAGACGCTGGCGCCGATGCCGTCAGCCTGGTGAACACGTTCGTGTCCCTCGCCATCGATGCGCACACGCGAACCCCGCGGCTGGGCGCCGGATTCGGCGGATTGTCGGGTCCCGCGATCAAGCCCATTGCGCTGCGGATGGTTTATGAGGCATCCCAGGCAGTGCGCATTCCGGTCGTGGGACTGGGCGGCATTCGTTCGGGCGAAGACGCGGCGGAGTTCATGATCGCAGGCGCCGCGGCCGTGCAGGTCGGCACGGCGACGTTCTGGGATCCGCGGGCGCCCGGCCGCGTCGCGCGGGAGTTGGACGAATTTGCTAAAAAGGAGAAGCTTCAGAATATCCGCGAACTAGTGGGAACACTCAAACTATGAAAAAAGTGATATCTACGGACCGTGCGCCGAAGGCCATCGGGCCTTATTCGCAAGCGGTCGTTCATAACGGCTTGGCGTATTTGAGCGGGCAGATTCCAAGCGATCCGGTTACGGGAGAAATCATCGCGGGCGGCGTGGCGGCGCAAACGGAGCGCGTGCTCGAAAACATCAAAGCGGTTTTGGAAGCCGCCGGAGCGTCGCTGGGGTCGGTTGTGAAGACCACGGTGTTCCTCAAGGACATGGGCGACTTTGTGAAAATGAACGAAGTCTACGCGAGTTATTTTGGGGAGAATCCGCCGGCGCGTTCCACGGTTCAGGCGGCGAAATTGCCGCGCGATGCGATGGTCGAGATCGACGCCATCGCGGCGCTGGATTGAGATTGCCTATTTCTTAATGGCGTCTTCGGAATACTGCGCCTGCGGAGGATTCAGCTTGATCTGAATCGTTTTCTCAGGCTGATCCACGTCGAAGTTGTTACCGAAGGTCTGGTAATTCTTCGCGATAACCTGCACCAGAATGATGCCTTGCGGAATGGGCGGAATCGTTACACGGCCTTCCTGGCTGGTTTTCATCTCCCATTGCATTTTGTCGGCTTTGCCGAGTTTCACGACAGAGTGGCCTTTGATAAACCGGACGATGACGCTGGCGCGGTCGACGGGCTTTCCGTCCCGGGACAGGACCTCGATCGTGAGGGTAGTCATCGGCGGCCGGGCCGCCAGGGGAAGCAGACAGAGGACAAGACACAATAAGGCGCGGCGCATCACAATCCATGATAAATCGCGGGCGGACATGTCAGGCGTCGATCCATTCGACGCGGTATTCCTCGATCACGGGGTTGGCCAGCACTTCGTGCGCGATCTGTTCGATCTCGGCGCGAGCCTTATCTCGATCCGCTCCCGGCTCCAGCATAATTTCGAAGAACTTGCCCTGGCGCACGGAGGCAATCGAAGTGTGGCCCAATCCGGCCAGCGCGGAGCGAATGGTTTGTCCCTGCGGATCGAGTACCGTGGGCTTCATCGAGACATAGACGCGGGCGATCATGAGTATTTCCATTTTACAGGCGAGGAGCGCAAGTGTTCGCGCTACCATGGCGATATCAAAACAGGGGACGATGTAGACGCGTGACCGCTTTAAAAATCCTAATCGCAGTTTCACTGTGCTGTTGCGTTTTCGCGGAGCAGCCGCAACTTAAACGGCGCGCCGAGCTTCCCGAAGACGGAGCGGGCGCGTTATCGCGTAAAGCAGGGACAACGAATTCCCATCCAGGTATTAAACACTTTGACGACGCGCGGCGCGGTGGAAGGCGGCCGGCTGTACTTGCAGACCGTTTTCCCGGTGCTCGTCTCCGGACGCATTGTCATTCCCGCGGGAAGTTATATCGACGCGCAAGTGACGGAGATCCGCCGCGCCAGCCGCGTAAAAGGACGCGCGGAGCTCTACCTGCGATTGGACGAATTGACGCTGCCGAACGGAGTGCAGCGGCCCTTGCGCGCGGATCCGGCAAAAGTAGGCGCGGAAAACGCGACCATCGCTTCTTCCGAAGGATTCGTCAAAGGAGCTTCGAAGCCGCTGGCCCCCGCGAGTGGCCGAGTAATATCGTGCCCTTTCGGTTTGATCGCGGCCGCACTCACGGCGCGCGGTCCCGGCGTAATACTGGTTCCCGGCGCTACGGCCGAAGTCGTACTACTGGACGCCATCGTGTTTTCGGCGCAAGATCTGGAGCAGCGCTAAACAGGGAGGACTCATCGTTAAGGTCTCCATTCTGGGCAGCGGCAGCGCGGGCAATTCAACCTTCATTGCCACCGAGCGGACGCGCATTCTGGTCGACGCCGGGTTAAGCCGCAAGGAAATCGCCGCGCGCCTGAATGCCATTGGCGAGAGCGAGGAAGCCCTCGACGGGATCCTGGTAACCCACGAGCATTCCGACCATGTATGCGGTCTGGTCTCGCTCGCGAAAAAATGCGGAAAGCCGATTTTCATTTCGCGCTTGACGGCGCCTGCCATCGATTGGGCGGAATACCAGCCGGCGCTGGAACGGTTTCAGCCGGGCACGGCGTTTGTGATCGGCGACATCGACGTGGACAGCTTCACGGTGCCTCACGACGCCATCGATCCGGTCGGATTCTGCGTTCGCACGCAAGGAATCAAGATTGGAATCGTGACGGACCTCGGCTATGTTACCGAATCGATCAAGGTTCACCTGCGGCGCGTAGACCTGTTGCTGCTGGAATCGAATCACGACACCGAGATGCTCAAAGTGGGGCCGTATCCGTGGTCTGTCAAGCAGCGGGTGATGGGCCGCAGGGGGCACCTCTCAAACGAGCTGGTGGCCGATTTCATCCGCGACGATCTGGATATTGCGACCAGCACGCTGGTGCTGGGCCATTTGAGCGAGCATAACAACCACCCCGAGATCGTGCGCAACATGGCCTGGCGCGCTTTGGACGGGCGCGCTCTTTTCACGCGCCTAGTGGTGGCGCATCCGCGGGAGCGGGGCGAAGTTTTCCTGTACTGATGATTCCGCGCTACACGCTGCCCGAAATGGGCCAAATCTGGAGCGAAGAGAACAAGTACCGGCAGTGGCTCGAAGTGGAGTTGGCGGCCGCCGAAGCGCTCGCGGAAATGGGACAGGTCCCCGCCGATGCCGCGCGCCTGCTTCGCCTCCATGCGGCGGTAGCGGCCGAGCGGGTCGCCGCCATCGAGCGCGAAGTGAAGCACGATGTCATCGCCTTCACGACGGCGGTCGCCGAGAGCATGCGCGCGGCAGGGGCGGAAGAAGCTTCGCGCTGGTTCCATTACGGCCTGACTTCGAACGATGTCGTGGACACCGCGCAGGCCCTCATGACGCGCCAAGCCTCGGAGCTGATTGAAAAGGGTCTTGCCGATCTGGCCGAGATTTTGAAGCGCCGCGCCTTCGAGTTTAAGGACACGGTCCAAATCGGGCGCACGCACGGGATCCACGCCGAGCCCATTACGTTCGGTCTCAAGCTCGCCTTGTATTACGACGAGGCCCGTCGCAACCTGGGGCGGTTTCGAGAAGCTGCGCGGGAAATGCGCGTCGGCAAGATTTCGGGCGCGGTGGGGACGTTCGGACATATCGGGCCGCGGGCGGAGGAGCGCATCTGCGCCCGGCTCGGCCTCGCAGCCGCGCCCATCGCCTCCCAGGTGCTTTCACGCGATCGTCATGCGAATTATGTCGCGGCGTTGGCGTTGATCGCCGCCCTGCTCGAAAAAATCGCGCTGGAGGTTCGGCACCTGCAGCGGACCGAGGTGCGCGAGGCGGAGGAGCCTTTCGCGGCGGGCCAGAAGGGGTCCTCGGCGATGCCCCATAAACGCAACCCGGTCACGTGCGAGCAGATCTGCGGCTTGGCGCGCGTTGTTCGCTCGAACGTCCAAGCGGCGTACGAGGATATCGCGCTATGGCATGAGCGCGATATCTCCCACTCCTCAGTGGAGCGCATTATCCTGCCCGATTCAACAATTCTAGTGGACTATATGCTGGCCAAATCGAACTGGCTGATCGCCGGGCTGCGCGTCTCGCCTCAGCGAATGCTGCAGAACATCGAAGTTACCAAAGGACTTATTTTTTCCGGCCAGCTCTTACTGGATCTCGCCGCAGCCGGGATGCTGCGTGAGCAGGCTTACAGAGTGGTGCAAGACCACGCCATGCGGTCCTGGGAGGAGGAAAGCGATTTTCGGGCCGCCGTGGAGGCCGACCCCGAAATTCGCCGGCACCTGGATTTGGAGCAGATCGCGTCCAGTTTCTCGGTTTCACGGTACTTACGTAATGTGGATTACATATTCAACTGCGTATTTGGGGACACCGCACCTACCGACAGGCCCTAAACTTCTACCTAGACCGAAATCTACCCTTCCATTTTCTTAAGGTTCGATTAGAATACTCTTAGGAGAAGCACCCCGCTAATGAAGATGACCGAGAGAACCGGCTTCGAAGTTGCCCGGGTTCTAGTTGTCGACGATGACCCGGCATCTCGCCTGACCCTCCAGACCGTACTCGAAGCGGGGGGGTACTGGGTCGATGCGGCTGCTTCGGCGGCGGAAGCGGTCGGGAAGCTCGATGAACAGGAATACGAGCTTGTTTTGAGCGACTTGCAGATGGAATCCCCGAAAGCGGGCTTAAAAGTGCTTGCCCACGCCCGCATGATGAACTATAAGCCCGCGACCGCGCTGGTTACGACCACGACGGATCAGGACTCACAGCCGAACGGCAAAGCCTCGCGGACCCTGATTGAGCCGGAGGACGTGCCCGCCCTTCTAGGGAAAGTCGCCAGCCTGATCGGGATGCGCGCCGCCCGGCGCGTTGAGCGCGAAATGCGGTTGAGCAACGCGAACTAGCGCAGCAGACCGTAGAGGCGGCCGCCTACCAGTGCTTCGACCAGAAGGCGAGAGCCGTGAGGACCGCTATCATCCAAATCATGATCGCGAACTTCTGGTCGGCGTTTAACGTCTTGTGAGTTCTTGGGGTTAGCGCCATGTCCTGGTTGACGATAATGGCCAAGAATTTGTTCCTATCGATCCTCGCCGACCCGGAATACCGCCTCTTCAAACTCCGGCAGCGCCCCCGCGAAAAAATGGTCGGCGGCTTCAACCCACACCAGTTTTTTGGGCTCCTGCAGACGCGCGAAATAGGCTTCCATCGCCGGACGCGGACCGAATTTGTCATTGGTGCTCTGGATGAACACGCGCCGCAGCGGGCAATCGCCGAGTCCGGCGCTTTCAGCCTGGGCTGCCGGGCACGCCCACGGCAATCAGACGCGCCGGGCCTGCCAGCTCGCATCCCAGCTTCAGAATCACGCGCGATCCAAAGGAAAAGCCCGCCAGCGAATACGGCAAACCAGGGAAGCGCGCCCGCAGAAATTCGAGCGCCGCGCGCGCATCTTCGATTTCACCGATCCCCTCATCGTACGCCCCTTCGCTCAAGTTGACGCCGCGAAAGTTGAAGCGCAGCACGACCGCCCCGGCGCGGCGTAGCCCCCGCGCCATGCGATAAACCACCTTGTTGTGCATGGTGCCGCCGTGCCGCGGATGGGGATGGCAGACCACAAACGCCTCGCCCGGATCCCGCTCTTCCGGCTCCTCCAGCAGCGCCTCGATCTTGCCGGCCGGTCCCGCCAGCATCAAAGACTCGATCTTGCGCGGCATCACACCGAGCGATAGTTGGTGAACTGAACGTCCAAGCCGAAATCGCGCGCCCGCAGCAGCGCAATAATTTGCTGCAGCGTATCGCGATCCTTGCTGGAGACGCGGACAAAATCGCCCTGGATCGAGGACTGCGCCTTCTTCTTGCTGTCCTTGATTGTCTTAACGATCTCGCGCGCCTTCTCGATCGGAATGCCTTGCTGCAGCGAAATCTCCTGCCGCACGGTCGAGCCGGCCGCGGCCTGCACCGCTGCGTACGTAAAGTTCTTGAGCGGAACTTTGCGCTTGACAAGCTTCTGCTGCAGCACTTCGGTGACGGCCTTGAGCTTAAACTCGTCGGCGCTCGCGATCGTAATCTTGTTGTCCTTCTCGTTAAGCTGGATATCGCTCTTGGAGTCCTTCAGATCGAAGCGCGTCTGGATTTCCTTCATGGCCTGCTGGATGGCATTGACCACCTCCGGCATCTCGATCTTCGAAACAACGTCAAACGTATTTTCGGGCATCGTTCAATAGTAAATCTCAGTAGTAGCGCCGCCGCGCGTGGACTCCGCTGCCGCCCCAACCCGAAATATCGATCACGGCTGCCAACACCAGCCACAACAGGTTGATTCCCGCCAGCGGAAGCGCGTTGTTGATCTCCCAGGCATAGACGATGGTCGTGAGCGGCAGGAAAATGAAGCCCAGCACCGGAATCAGAAGCCCGTGGTGGAAGGCCCGTCCGAGATACCCCGTCAAAAACATCAGGATCAGGACAATGCGCGGAAAGAACGCGATGACGAGCACGAGTAGGCAGGGCATGTATTGTTCAGGATAATCCAGCTACGTAGATTTTCGCAATTTAAAAAGGGCTCGTATTGCGGCGCGATCCGGCTTAGAATCGTGGGAGAGGATCGCTATGATGATGCAACGCACATTCTCGACGATTGCCGTGGCCGCGGCGATGGCCTGCTCGGCCGAAGCGCAAAATATTGTTTCCATGGCAAGTGGGCCGTCGGAAATGGCCGCCACGTTCCGGGGCCCGCGCTTTGCCGGACCGGTGATCACGGGCGCGCCGTACTCGGGGGAGCAGGTCACCGAACATACCCAAACGCTTAGCGATGGAACGCATATTGTGCAGCCCTCGCAGGGGCGCCAGACCATGTACCGCGATTCGGCGGGCCGCACGCGCACCGAGCGGCCCTTCATGCGCATGCCCGGGGCCGACTCCTCCGGCGTAACCCTCATCGAGATTAGCGACCCCGTCGCCGGATACGCCTACACCTTGGATACGGTAAACAAGATCGCGCACCGCGTGAAGCTGCCCGCACCTGGCGCGACGCGGGTCCTTCCTCTGGCCGGAGGCGCTTCCGGACGGGGAATCGCGGCCGGAGGAGGCGTGATCGGCTCAGTTCCCGCATCGGGGGAGATATCCGCCGCACGAACGGCCATGACCCCCGCCCCGCCGGGAGCGAACGCAGCGCGGCCCGAGATGAAATCCGAATCTTTGGGAACGCAAATAATCGAAGGCCTGCCCGCCGAGGGACGCAAAACCACCATGACATGGCCTATCGGCAGCCAAGGGAACGACCGCCCCTTGGTCAGCGCGTCGGAGGTTTGGACCTCGACGGAGCTAAGACTCATGGTCTTGTCCAAACACGACGACCCGCGCAATGGCGAGACCATCACCAAGCTCACCAACATCAGCCGCGCCGAACCCGATCCGTCTCTGTTCCAACCGCCGCCGGATTACAACCTGGTCGACGAGGAAGGCGAATACACGATTCGCATCGCCCGCCCTTGAAGCTATTTTGGCCGCCTACTTCTTGGTCGCGTACGTCACGGTGACGCCACTCTCGCCGTTGTCCTCGGCCACCATCACCGACATTTGCTTGCCGCCGTCCCCCTCCCCGACGATCAGGCCGCCGACGCCCCCGGTCCCATGGCTCGTCGTCGAATTCGTCACATTCAACCCCGCCGCCTTAATTCGTTCCTCGTAGAACTTCAGGATTGAATCCACGCTGTCCTTGGTCTTGAAGTGAAACATTCCGCCGGATTCGTTCTGTTGGCTGGAAGCATACGCACTCTCGGGCTTGGAGCCGGGATATTGCGGCACCCAGGAGGGAACGTCCCCCGCCGCGGCCGCTCCGCCGCCGATCTTGACCGAGCCGCCGTCGGACGACTTGATATCGATGCTGCCGTTCGGCCCCTGCCCGCTCGCGGTCACCACCACATTCTTGCCGTCTTCCGAGAACACGAACTTGCCCTTCTTCGCGTCTTCGAAATTCACGGAGTACACCTTGCCGGTGCTCTTGTCCCGCACCGTAAGGATTTGGCGCCTTTCGTCCGCCCCCAGCACCTCAATGCCGGGATTCAGCGCCGCCATCAGCCGCGCGGTCGCAAGAGCCGGATTGCGCTGCATCAGTTCTTTGCTCACGCCCGCCTGCCTCATCTTGTGCATGACGTAATACGCCGACCCGCCGAGCGCCAGAACCACCAGCAGCACGAGCGCGCCGACTGCCACCAGTATCCAGACGAGCGGGCTGGTCCCCTTCCGTGGCGGCATGCCCGGCGGCATACCTGGCGGCGGCATTTGCGGGGGGAATTGCTGCCCCGGAGGGTTCGGTATCTGCGGATTGTATGGAGCGGCCATTCATGTAAGCATACAGTAGAAGCGCGCCTGTCGGCGCGCGCCAGCGCGAGGAGGAGTACCATGCCGCAAATCGTCTACACCTTGCAGTTTCGAGGAACCGCCGCCACCGGAGGCGAAACCGGCGTCATGAAGGCCACCACCAGCGCCACCAGTTGCACCATGGAAACGGTGATCGGCCCCGACGGACTGAAGGGATCGTTTGCGCCGTCCGAAGGCGGCTTGGCCTATTTCGAATCCGAGGTGCGCGCGCTATCCGTCGAGGCATTCACCGAATCCGGTTCCATCGCGTTCGGCGACGGCGACGACGTGCTGCGCTTCTCCACGGTCGGCCAAGGCCACCTCGGTCCCAGCGCCGATTCGAAGTACATGCACGGCAGCGTCATCTGGAAAATCGAGGGCGGTGAAGGCCAGTTCGAGGGCGCAACAGGCCTGATCACGTCCAACTTCATTCTGTCCGGCTCAGGCGATGTTGTGGATCACCAGTTCGGTCTGATCTTCACGAAGTAAGCGGTTCATCGGATAGAGAAACATCCTTTCTGTAAATTCGGCTGGTCTCGCTCTGGCGAGATCAGGTCATCCATCCTTAAGTGAGGCGCGCCTGGATGGGTTCTTTGAGCTGTGATCGAAGCTGGTTGGAGGCGGCTTCAATTTCCGATTGCGGTAGGCAGTTCTGGTAGGAGGACGCGGCGCTTGCCCTCGGCCCACCTTTGCGCGATGACGATGGAGCCTTCGATGGTTTTGCCGCGGCCGACTTCGTCGGCGAGGATGACGCCTTTGGGATAGGGGCGAGTGAATGGCGAAGAGAGCGGCGTCGACTTGCGGTGATTGATGGCGGTGGAGAGGGGGCGGAGAGGCGCTCGATGCCGCCGCGCTGGGTTGGGAGGGCGGCCCAGTATTGGGTGTAGTAGGGATCGTATGGGAAGTTTATTATGAACAACATTCGTTCAAACGAGCCGACCATACTCGGAGTGATTGCCGAGCCAGTACCAGACGGTGCGAGCTAGGCGATTTCGATGGCGATTTTGCGGAAGCTTTCGTTTTGATTGCGGCGCGGTAATACGTCACGGTCTTCGCGGAAGTCCTCGACCTGCTTCTGCCTCCGATGGCTTTCTGGGCCATTCCGCGGAGATGGCGTTTTTCAGCAAAGCGGCTTTTCCACGCTTCTTCGCCGGCCAGTGAGGCTAGGATCGGGGAGGCTACGGCATCCTGCTCATCGGCGCGGCGCCAAAAGGCCTCACAACCCACCGAATCGCGGAGTGCGGGTTGATCGTCGGGGGAAGGTGCTACAATGTAGCTGTATAGATTATTTGCTACATATGAGGAACGCGTGGCGTTGAATATTCGGAATACCGAAGCGGAAAAACTCGCAGCGGCTCTAGCCGCTTTGACCGGCGAGAGCAAGACCGCGGCAGTGACGAGGGCTTTGAAGGAGCGGCTGGAACGCGTCGGGCGGCAACGGAGCAAGCGGCGCGTGGCGGAAAGGCTGGACGAAATCGCGGAGCATTGCGCTTCCTTGCCCGTTCTGGACGGCCGCAGCCCGGAAGAGATGCTCTATGACGAGCGTGGATTGCCGCGTTGATGGTGATCGATACGTCGGCGATCATAGCCATCCTGTCCGATGAACCGGAGCGAAGGACTTTCAACGACACGATTGGGCGCGCGGAAACATGTGTCATGTCCACGGCGACTTTCATTGAGGCATCGATTGTGATGGAAAGCAGCCGCGGCTATGAAGGGCTGCGGGATTTCGATTTACTGGTGGCGAGCGCCGGGATAGAGCTTGTTGCCGTCGACAGCGATCAGGCGCATCTGGCGCGAAACGCCTTCCGGCAGTATGGCAAGGGCCGCCATCCAGCCGCTTTGAATTTCGGCGATTGTTTTTCGTATGCGCTCGCGAAGGCAACCGGGTTGCCTCTGTTGTTTAAGGGCGGCGACTTTGCAAGGACAGACATTCCGGCGGCCTCTGAATTTGCAGGATAACTCGGAGGCAAATCATCTTTTGGGGGTTAACGGAAAAGGCTCTTTATCCGATTCATAACCGATGG
The DNA here is from genome assembly GCA_963795935.1 of Bryobacterales bacterium. Taxonomy (GTDB): domain Bacteria; phylum Acidobacteriota; class Terriglobia; order Bryobacterales; family Bryobacteraceae; genus JAICMB01. The sequence continues at coordinate 1,235,523 of CAWCJO010000004.1, forward strand.
AGAGGTCGCGAGTTTATGGCTCTCCACGGCAGGTCTAAAACCTCTCTGTCTCCTGGCGTAGATTTCGGCGTATTTTTGAATCGCCAGCAAAAAATCGCAATCCTCGGGCGGGTTGGATAGCGACGGTCTTACCGGGACGCCACGATGGGCTAAGTAACTGGCAAGCTTGTTTCTGGCCTTCGAGGCCGCGGCGGCGTGTCCATCTTCTCGCATGTTTGCGACGCTTATTCGAAGCCGCCGCGGGGACGGTAGCCGGGGCGGGCGCGGACGCGGTATTTGTGGCCGGGGTCGGAGGCGATTTCGATGGCGATTTTGCGGAAGCTTTCGTTTTGGTTAGCGGCGGGGTAATACGTCACGGTGTAGCTGTTGCCGAGGTCTTCGCGGATGTTTTCGAAGGCTTCGACTTGCTTCTGCCAGGTTTTGGCGAAATAGGCTTTGCCGCCGGTGCGGGTGGAGATGCGCTTGAAGATGGCGCTGGAGACGGGGTCCTTGTTGACCTCGCTGGTGGAGATGACGTAGATGGGGATGCCTTCGTCTTCGGCGACGGCGCGGACGTCGTCGGGGGCGATCATGCTGGCGTTGTCGGGGCCGTTCGAGAAGACGATGACGACTTTGCGGCCGGGCACTTTGGCGGCGTCGCGCAGGGCCAGCAAGAGGCCGTTGTAGAGAGCGGCGTCGTCGCCGGCCACGGCTTTGCGAAGGCCGAAGATGGCCTGGTTGCGGTCGTGATTGAGGGGAGCGACGCGCGAGAGATTGCGGCTGAAGGTGTAAACGCCGACGGAATCGGCGCGGTCGAGGCCGCGGATGAAATCGGCGATGGCGTCGGAAGCGTAGACGAAGCCGCGGTACATATAATTGCTGGTATCGAAGAGGACGAAAACGTTCGTGCCCACGAAGGCGTCGGTGTGCAGGTCGGCTAGGGCCGCGGCGCCTTTCTCCGTGGCGTCGGGGCCGAGGGGAAGCGGGCGCGTGGAGCCGTCTTCGAGCACCTGAATAGGGGGCTTATTGCCTTCGCCGCGCCGATTTGGCGAGGCGCGGAGCCATCGACCGCTCCTCGATTTAGGGGAACGGGTTTGCGTCGTGGGTGGGCGTAAGAATTGGGACCCGGGGGGGCCAGAGTGCCGCGGAGGGGCGGGAGAATTCATGGGGCAAGTGGTTGAAGGACAGAGGCTTGCGCGACGGGATGGGGGCGCGCGCACGAAGCGGGGTTGCGAGGCTGCGTGCGCAGCGCACGGGTTGCGGGGGCGCAGGGGGAGCATATTCGGTTGTCAAAGATCCGTGAAGGACGCTCCAGAACACCGGGGCGGCGAGTGGAGACGGCTTCGCTTCCGCGCGGTGTCGCGATACGCGGAGGTGCACTTTAGTTTATGGGCGGGAGATGGCGGGTGGTGGAGCGGGCGGGTTCAGATTTATTGGAAGTTGCTCATTCTATTGCGGAATTTGGCCTTGGATTGAGATGATAAAGGCGTGAACGCTAGATTTCGTTGTGACTTGGCGACTTTTGTAATCGACTCCGAAGCTTTGAAAATGGGCTTGGGCGCATTGGGTCTTTTGCGCTCTTTGCCGCGCAGATCGTCGGGCTCCGTGCTGCCCTTGGTTTCGCGGATGAGGTAGAGTTTGGCGCGGCCCTGCTCTTCTTTGATGATGGCCAAATCGGAGTTGTAGTCGCCTGTTGGGGCTTGGGCTTTGACCTCGTGCGGCAAAGCAGCGACCTTCAATCCACTCCGGCCATCGATGGCCGGAGAAATGCGCCACGGGCTTCTAATGCGCGGGAAACCGTGTGTTTCAATCGACTCCGGCCATGGATGGCCGGAGAAATCCTTGACGGCTGCTCCGCCGGCGCGCTTCGTGGCAGTTTCAATCCACTCCGGCCATCGATGGCCGGAGAAATTCCGTGCCATACCCCGCCTGATATACGCATAAGCAGTTTCAATCCACTCCGGCCATCGATGGCCGGAGAAATCAAATCCTCGGGCCGCATTGTGCCTTCTGATATTGTTTCAATCCACTCCGGCCATCGATGGCCGGAGAAATACGGCTGGTCTGAGCGGACGTGAAAGCTTAGCAGATGTTTCAATCCACTCCGGCCATCGATGGCCGGAGAAATGCGCATGTCGGAGCGCGTCTCGCTTGACCAGATGGTTTCAATCCACTCCGGCCATCGATGGCCGGAGAAATGGACGCGGCTTCGACTATCGCACGACCAAGGAGTTTCAATCCACTCCGGCCATCGATGGCCGGAGAAATGCAATCATGCTGTCCCGAACCGCGCAAGATCACCGGTTTCAATCCACTCCGGCCATCGATGGCCGGAGAAATTTTTCCTCTCACTCTCTCACTCTCTTTACAAAAGTTTCAATCCACTCCGGCCATCGATGGCCGGAGAAATGTGAGTATGCCAGAATGGCCCCGCTGCTGCATTTGTGTTTCAATCCACTCCGGCCATCGATGGCCGGAGAAATGGGCTCTCAAGGAATGTGGGAACAGATGCGCCGTCTGTTTCAATCCACTCCGGCCATCGATGGCCGGAGAAATTCGAACCGTTGCAGACTATGCACAACCAGACAGTGTTTCAATCCACTCCGGCCATCGATGGCCGGAGATATTGCGATACGCAGGGAGCCGAGAGAGATCGTCGAAGGTTTCAATCCACTCCGGCCATCGATGGCCGGAGAAATAGCAGTGTCGGCTGGATCGCTTGGCCGGTTAGAGTTTCAATCCACTCCGGCCATCGATGGCCGGAGAAATATTTGTCGTGCTCAGGACATAATGCATTCGAAAGCAGTTTCAATCCACTCCGGCCATCGATGGCCGGAGAAATCGTCGAGGGCGGCGAACTCACGAACGAGGAAATTGTTTCAATCCACTCCGGCCATCGATGGCCGGAGAAATGCTTGAGTGGGAAGAAAAAGAGATACAGCAACGGGTTTCAATCCACTCCGGCCATCGATGGCCGGAGAAATTGCATTATCTTCCGTGGGATGTTCGGACGTATGAACGGGTTTCAATCCACTCCGGCCATCGATGGCCGGAGAAATGGGGATGTCCTTACCCTTCGCCGTGGTCTTGCATGTTTCAATCCACTCCGGCCATCGATGGCCGGAGAAATCTATCCGGCGACCGGCGACACCTCGGGCAACGGGTTTCAATCCACTCCGGCCATCGATGGCCGGAGAAATCGTTCTTCGGTCGAGCGCGCCTCGGCGTAGTAGCAGTTTCAATCCACTCCGGCCATCGATGGCCGGAGAAATGGAGTTTCGCTGCGACCTTGCGAACGCGCTGGAGTTTCAATCCACTCCGGCCATCGATGGCCGGAGAAATGGCGATGTACCTATTTTCCAGATGCACATGCTGCGTGTTTCAATCCACTCCGGCCATCGATGGCCGGAGAAATTTTCATTTCTCGCGCCACGGCACTGTTACGACCAGTTTCAATCCACTCCGGCCATCGATGGCCGGAGAAATGCATTCCCAACCCCACCGGCATTTGCGGTAACATAGTTTCAATCCACTCCGGCCATCGATGGCCGGAGAAATGGCCGCGTCACTTTCGGCCCAAGCGCGGCGCGTCAGGTTTCAATCCACTCCGGCCATCGATGGCCGGAGAAATGAGCGGCGCGGCGCGGATTCCGGCCGCAACAGAAGTTTCAATCCACTCCGGCCATCGATGGCCGGAGAAATAGCCGCCGGAGGCAGGTCGTTGGCTGGTCGACAGTGTTTCAATCCACTCCGGCCATCGATGGCCGGAGAAATAAGAGCAATTGACCCGTTGCCGCTGATCCGCTGGGTTTCAATCCACTCCGGCCATCGATGGCCGGAGAAATGCTGACCGTACGTAGTCGCGTACAGACTCTTCAGTGTTTCAATCCACTCCGGCCATCGATGGCCGGAGAAATGCCGCAGTACGCCGCTGGTACTCCTTGGATTCGTAGTTTCAATCCACTCCGGCCATCGATGGCCGGAGAAATGCGAGCCGGAGTGGCGAGGAAATCAAGCTCGAGCAGGTTTCAATCCACTCCGGCCATCGATGGCCGGAGAAATTGGAACGCCTTCCGGCAGCGGCGGCGTGATCGAGCGGTTTCAATCCACTCCGGCCATCGATGGCCGGAGAAATATTGAGCCGCTCGACGATCGCGGCGACGTCGAGTTTCAATCCACTCCGGCCATCGATGGCCGGAGAAATATTGACGAACGCGACGTACTCCGATATGCAGTTGCGTTTCAATCCACTCCGGCCATCGATGGCCGGAGAAATACCGAATCGTCCGGAAACTGCGTCTGACATCTGTTTCGGTTTCAATCCACTCCGGCCATCGATGGCCGGAGAAATTGGATGCTGCGCAATACAGCAGTGTCGCGATGATGATCGTTTCAATCCACTCCGGCCATCGATGGCCGGAGAAATCTATTCCGCGCGGGAACGTCTCCGAACGGCACGAGTTTCAATCCACTCCGGCCATCGATGGCCGGAGAAATCATATGCAGTGCTGGTGTCGGCGGCTGGTCATGCTGTTTCAATCCACTCCGGCCATCGATGGCCGGAGAAATGCCAGGCGCCGATGCAGCTTCCGCGGGTCCGACATCGTTTCAATCCACTCCGGCCATCGATGGCCGGAGAAATAGCGGCTTTCGCATAAACGGCAGAATTGTGGCGGTTTCAATCCACTCCGGCCATCGATGGCCGGAGAAATAGCGCGTTGCCTCGACGCAGGGAAGCGTCTGGCGCTGTTTCAATCCACTCCGGCCATCGATGGCCGGAGAAATGCGTAGTCGCGGAATCATGATTTGCCGTCACGGCGAGTTTCAATCCACTCCGGCCATCGATGGCCGGAGAAATTTCCAGCATTTTAGTGTAGGATCGGATTCACGGCGTGTTTCAATCCACTCCGGCCATCGATGGCCGGAGAAATCGATCATCTGGTCGCCGTCACCTTGGCCGGTATCGTGTTTCAATCCACTCCGGCCATCGATGGCCGGAGAAATTAAGTCGGATGTAACGCTTTGCTGATAACGTTACGGAAGTTTCAATCCACTCCGGCCATCGATGGCCGGAGAAATATGCATGTCGCTCGGGGGTGTAGTCAGCGCATGTGATGTTTCAATCCACTCCGGCCATCGATGGCCGGAGAAATGCCCTTCGAGATTCGTTTGCGAGCGAATCAATCTGTTTCAATCCACTCCGGCCATCGATGGCCGGAGAAATGCTGATTACGGTCGCGGGCGTTGGCGACAGCCGCGTTGTTTCAATCCACTCCGGCCATCGATGGCCGGAGAAATACGCTCTTCCACAGCATCCGCAATCGCGATCACCGAGTTTCAATCCACTCCGGCCATCGATGGCCGGAGAAATGTCTACACGGTGGCGCGTGAATCGTTCGCTCAGCCTGTGTTTCAATCCACTCCGGCCATCGATGGCCGGAGAAATGATCGAGCATATCGCCGCAGTGATCGCAGATGAAAAGTTTCAATCCACTCCGGCCATCGATGGCCGGAGAAATGCCGCTCGTCGCCGCAAATGAAGCACGGACGAGGTTTCAATCCACTCCGGCCATCGATGGCCGGAGAAATTCGCGCGTGAAGCGGTCGAGCGCCCACACCAGCACGTTTCAATCCACTCCGGCCATCGATGGCCGGAGAAATCGCTGGCGAATAAGCTGAAATGCCGTTACGTGCAGGTTTCAATCCACTCCGGCCATCGATGGCCGGAGAAATGGTGGCTTTGCAACCTATCCTGAATTTAACAATTTGACCTTTTGATCGCGCGGATGTTGGAGTGCAGGTCCGGTTGCGGAAAGTGCTTAATTGAGCGGTCCTTTTTCGTCATTCGCTTAGGTTGGCCGCGAACCTGGCGCGGTGAGGCGGGGCGCTTTGGGTTCGCGCTTAGACGATTAATGGGGCTTCCAGATCGACGGGACGGCCGACGCCGTGGTGTTGGGTGCGCTCGCGCGCCAATTCGTCCAGGAAATAGAAACGCAGGCTGTCCTTGCCGGCATCGAATTCGGTCAATAGTCTCGCTCGCAATAGCACCCAGTCGCGGTCGCGCAAAACACATTCGAACACCGATTTCTGTACACGTTGACCGAAGTCCTGACAGGCCTGGGCGACGCGCCGGAGCCGCCGCCTTCCCTCCTTGTCTTCCGTGCTGACGTCGTATGCGACAACCACCAACATTTGATCTCATTTTAAAGTACAAGGCACATAGGCCGGGAATTCTCCGCGGATCACGCGCGCCAGGATTCGCGCCTGCGCGTGCATGAGCACTCCGACGCGCAGACTTTGTCCTAACAATGGATGGGTGACGCACTCCTGTTTGCGTTCCTGCCACGCCGCTATGAGGTCCTTACGAGCCTTTTCGTGAATCTCAACGGCTCCGCCGTCCCTGACGGAAAAGTCTTCGCGGGCGAGTTGACGGCGATTTACGAGCGTCAGCACCAATCTGTCAGCCAGGAGCGGACGGAATTCCTCCATGAGATCGAGAGCGAGCGACGGTTTTCCGGGCCGGTCCGCATGCAGGAATCCGACGTTGGGATCGAGGCCGGCGCTGCTGAGCGCGGCTTGACAATCGGCCAACAGCAAGGCATATGCGTAGGACAGCAACGCATTCATGCGGTCGAGGGGCGGACGCCGGTTCCGTCCGTTGGGAGTGAATGCTTCGCGATCCTGCCGAACCATGCACGCGAAAACGCCGAAGTAGGCCCTGGCGGCGGCGCCCTCGATGCCGCGGATCTGATCGATTTCCGTCGCAAACTCGAGCCGCCGGATGCCCGCCGCAAGCTCTTCGGCGGCGCGCGTCAGCGGACCGCGGTCTTCTTCGCCGGCGGTATCGCGGGCGGAGCGCTGCAGGTTGGCTCTTCCATTCTGGAGCTTTCCGGCGACTACGGATCGGGAGATGCGAACAATATCTTCAGGCCGGTCCGCCATGCGGAACTGTTCGCGGCGCAGCAGCACGTTGCCGGACACGGGCGAGTCCACGCGCGCCATCAAGCGGCCCGATTCAGAAAGGAACGTCATGCAGATGCCGCTCTCGGCGCAGGCGGCCATCGCCCCCGGAGACACCATGATATTGCCGAAGAAGGTTACGGCCTGTAAATTATGTAATGGCACTCCGAGCCGGACCTTGCCTTCCACCTCCACCTGCAGCGTCTGGTGGTCGCGCCGCACATAAGCGCCCTGGGTCATCACATAGAGAACATTCTGTTGAAACTGCATACGTTCACTCGCGAATTGAGAACAGACGTTGGGAGGCGGCGGTCAGGGATGAACTCAACTCAGGCAGGCAGATTTCGTGTAAGGAACATCCGTCGCATTGCGGTTTCAGGATGGCAGTGGGAAGGATGCGGCTGGTCAACAGCTCGCGGAGACACTGGATTGCCGCGGTCGTCGTTTGACGAAGAGAGGGCGTGAACTCGACTTCCCGCCGGCGCTTCGATTGGGCGTGAAATATGGCGCCGCGCGGGACGGCGGTTGCCAGCATCTCTTCCAAGCAGAGCGCCTGGGCACAGAGTTGCACGTCGTCGTTGTCCCATTTTTTTCGTTTTCCGCGCTTGTAGTCGACGGGATAGGGCGCAGCGCCGCGGAACTCCACGATGTCGGCTTTGCCTGTTAATCCGAAGCGTTTCGAATATAGCGGGAGGGCCCGCACGACGCGGACGCCGGCCGCCGATTCATATCCGGGCGTATCGGCGGCTTGATGGGCGAGCGTCCCTTCGAGCGTAAACACATTTTCAACGAACACGCCCTCGGTGTGGATGAGGGCGCAGCGGCGCTCGCAATAGAGCAGATGATTTAAGGCCGAAAGGGGCAGAAGGCTTTCGTCGTCCGCCGCTTCTGGTTGCGGTTCAGGCATGAGCGGCGAGGAGTTCCGCCATGTTGACCCCGTCGGGCAGGGCGTCGGCGTTGACGGCGACGATGTAGTCGTCGAAGCTGCGCGGCGACTCCACGCCTTCTTTCAGTTTGACGCTCACTCGGTCGAACAGGCGTTGGGCGGGCGCTTCGCCGAGCGCGGAGCGATGCTCGAATACGAAGAGCCCCCGCGCGCTCATGAGTCCACGGGCAGCGGAGCGGTCGAGGTCGAACATGTTTCCCAGCGCGCGCCAGAGCAGTTTCAGATCGTCGTCCGTGAAGCCGGTTTTTTCGGCCATGGCGGCGTTCACAAAACCGTAGGCGCGGTACGAGTCCATAGGCGACGGTGTGTTTTCTTCCCATTTCGGTGTTGGCCGTGGTCCCCTTGGCTTTCTCCTCCTTCGTGTAAGCCACGCGCGTGATGCCGTGCTCGGTCGAGAATACGCGATCGATGGAGCGCGCGAACGTGATCTGCACTGGACCGCGGACTTGCCCGCAGTTGAAAGCTCGGTTGTGCTCATGACAGCGCCGAAGGCTCGCACATCGAAGAAGGTTCTGGCACATCCATTGGCGCGCCTTCTCGATCTCGTCGCGATGCCCATTCGGTTTGAGCTTTAGTTCTGTCGTAGGGAAGTTTTTGTTGGCTCTCGAGCGTCTGGCCGGAGGTAACGAAGATGCTTGTAGCCAGGCTCGCCGGCTTTAGCAAGCGCGGCGTAATCCCGGATCTTGCGTTTCAGACAAACGTCCGAAACCAAACCTTGAAAGGTCTCTGGGTCGAAGCGAGGGGTGTTATCGAAGTCCGGATCGCCGTTTGGATTGCCGTCGAGGCAATCGAAGAGATATACAAAGTCGTAGCGCTTATTCACAATCATTCCTGTTCTCCTTGTTCTGCTTCTTCTGCTTGCGTTCAGTCGCCTGCGCCATGCTGTTGGCGCGCTGATGGTGAAATCCGATCGCAAAGCGGCCTTGGTCCTCAAGGCTGAGGCGGCCGGGAAATTTCGCTTCCCCGGCGGCCAGCCTGCCGACGATGTCTTGAATTTCTCTTTTCAATCGCCACGGACGCTCCGCGCCTGTCCTTTGTCCGTAGTTTTCTGAGGTGCTTCTGACCGAGGTCGATCACCTTGGGAAAGGCTATCGACGGGTATGTGGAGGCCAACGAAAAATACCGGTCCGCAACCGTCACCCCGACTTTTTCTTCGTGCGCGGCATACTGGAGGTTGTCATAGATGGCCAACAGGCGGCCGCACAAATACGCTTCATGATTTAAGCTTGGGTCCAAACTTTCGCTCAACGTTGTTTCTCCTTTCGATTTGATTTGATCGTTCACGGCTAGACGGATGACTCCGGCGCGCACGGGCGAGAAGCGCTCGTTTCTTTCTCGCAACTCGCAGACGCGCGAGCGCGCCGGCCAAAATGGTTCTGCCGACGGGGGTGCCGGATATGGCTCGCCGGATCAGTTGTACTTCGCGGTCCGCGGGTGGTTCCTCACGGGCGAGAGATTGCAGCACCTGCCAGAATTTGGGCGGCTCCGCTATCTCGCCGGTGAAGACGTTGGTGATGCGCAACCCTTCGAACCAGCGGCCGACATTTTGAAGAACGCGCTCCAGGGAATCGTGAATCCAGGAGCGGATGAGGAGACGGCCTCCGTTTCCGCTTACCGCGAGCAAGTAGAAATCGTTGGGCTCGTTGAAGGGGAGAATCGCGGAGCGCAATTCGAGGACGCGCCGGACCTTGTCGGGGTGGGCCGTTTCCAGGATAGTCGATGACGGTCCTCGTCGATCGGCTTTCTGGTCCAGTACAGGAAGCCGACGCCATTGTGATCGACGCGGCTTTTACCAAATCCTCCCAACAGATTATTCAAGGCCAGGACGTAGGCTCGTGCGCGTTCCGGCGAAACTGGACTGTTCGCGTTCTTGTCCCATCCGTAGGATCGGAACGCTTCTTTATCGAAAGACATCAGAGCGACGCCGGAAGGCTGGCCACCCAATCCGGCAGCCCCCTTTATCAGGTCGTGCGTGGGAGCGATGGGACCGGTTTTCCCGGAGACCAGGCACATGCCGGTTCCGCCCTTCTCGTTGCGCGTGAGCGATTTCTTTTGGAAGTGGTCGCGCCAGAATTCCTGTACTTTCTGCCGGTCGATGACGTGTTCGCCCTGCACGGAAAGCAGAATTCCTCCGGTGATCTTCGGATCGAAGGCTTGCCGCGCCCTTTCCACCTCAGTTGGGGTATCATAAGAATCTCACGCAAGCTTTCAATGCTTCGTCGCCGGTGATCTCGGCGGCTTGGACAAGTAACGCGACAAATGCTTCGTGCTTCTCGCGGTGATCCTCTTCCTGGTTACCTTTGGTCCAGGATCCAGGCCCGAAAAGATACTTGGCATCGTCGAATGCCAGGAGTGGGTGAAGGCCGGAATTTCTGTTTACTGGGCTCTTGGGTACCGTCGACTCGCGAGAGCGCATTACGGTCTTCTTCCCGCGGGTGACAGGGTCCTCGTGCGGAATGAATCCGAGAAAGCGGCCGTCGCTTGAGATTTCCAGCAATAGGGGCACCGGCTTGCGTTCGAACGCGGGATCTTCCATCTGGTCCGCGAGACGCGTTTCGGCGTATTCGGCTAACGCTTGTATGAGCATGTCATCACCTCCTGGCGCAGGTCGGGGTCGGGGAGGACGCGTTCGGGGTCGGTGTCAAGGACGCCGTCCTTCAGTTCCGCGTTGAAAAAGACCGCGCGATTGCCTTCCGGCCGGAAGACGATGTCGTAGAGCATCAGGCCCAGCGGAAAATTAATTGGTTGGGGCCGGTCGTTGGGCCCGGGCGGTTCGAAATGCGCGGCGAATTCGCGGCAGCCGAGCGCCGGGCGGTGAAAGCATTGCCCCTTTTCTACCCGGCGGTTCAGCATCGAGACGTATTTCGCCGGCGTGTTTTCATCGCTGGGCGCGTAGACGTGTGGATAGGCCTCGATGATGTAGGCGGGCTGGCGGAGCGCGAGCGTGCTGCGCTGCGTGACCTCGTCGGAACCGGCGCCGGCCAGCAGCGGCGAGAACGAGTCCGGGTTGGTCATCCACTTCTTCACGTCGCTCGGCGAGATTTTGCTTTGTACTTCGTTTCTGCGCAGGCCCTGGAAGACGATGGGTTTGAGCACGGTAATGGCGGTGACGACCCAGCGCATCTCCGGCTTCCAACAGATCGCGTCGAGGATGTTGCGGGCGGCCGAGGGCGTCATGCATTCGTAGGAGACGCGTTCGACTTTATTCTCGGGGCGCGTCCAGCAGCGCGAAATCGCCGCTGTAGTTTCACATGGACCGTATTGGGTTGCATAATTACATGCTTCATTGCTCAACAGTACGGACTTCAACCTCGGCTCAAGCTCTCTGCTGTCTGGCAAGGCGCGATGGGACCCGTTGTCGATAGAGTGGCGGTAGGCATCCTCTCGAGACGAGCGGCCCAGATCTCGTCATTCTCGCTGATCGCGGTAAATCGAACCGAGCTTATCGTCCTTTCTCGAAGTCGTTCTCCCATAGATTCACCGTGTACTGCTGCAATCGCCGCAAGGACACTGAGAGGCGCCGAAGCGGATGCGTTCGGATCATTTCCTCGGCGACCGCGTCGTAGGGCACGATGACGGACCAGCTATTGTCATCGATCATGCGAAAGCTTTCCGCGACCGTTTTGTACTTGGAATTGCCGCCGCAAGCCCTCGATCTCGTCCGAATCGAGCGCGTCGACATCGTAGATAGCGGTGGAAGTAGAGCCGGATCGCGGCGGGATCGTCGATGGAAAGATTGCCCGTCGGCGGCCAGCGCTTCGGTAATCCGCGCCGCTTCCTTGTACTCGCCCGGCGGCATTTGGTTCTCTTCCGGCCGGAACACGACGAGCCTGCCGCCGGGTCTGCCGAGCTCATTCGTCGAGACGCCCCTCGCGGTCGCAACGCCCGGCGGCTTGCGCGATGGAATCGAGCGGCCCCATGGCCCTCCACACCGCCGGAAAGTCGATATCGACGCCGGCTTCCACAAGCTGCGTGGATACGAGGATGCAATCCGATCCTTGGCGCAGCCGTCCGCGAATTTCGTCGAGTTGCGCTAGACGGTGCCTTGGGCACATGTTGTTCGATAAATGGAACACGTGCGGGCCGAGGGGCGCCAACTCACGGAACAGCTTGAGCGCGTGCCCGCGAGTGTTGACGATCACCAGCGCCTGCTTCTCATGGCGTACGTCCGCGGCCAGCGCTTTCCATGTCGTTTGGGAACCGCGTTCGGGCCAGTGCACTTCCACGCGGCGCAACCGGTTAAAGAGTCGATGCGGCTCCGGAATAATCTCATTTAATGTTCCGGGGGCCCAGCGCGGGTCTCTTTTGGCGTCGTTCTGTTTTTCAAGCGCGGGCTGCGTGGCGGTGCAGAATACAAATGTTGTCCCCCAGTCCTCGGCGAGGGACTTCATCATAGAGAGGATTGGACCGACGCGTCCTCTGGGCAGGGTTTGGACTTCGTCCAGGATGACGAGGGAGCGGGCGAGGTTGTGCATGCGCCGCAGATCTTTGGGCTGGTTCGAAAATAGAGACTCGAAGAATCGGACGGAGGTCGTGACGATCACCGGCGCGTTCCAATTCTCGGTTGCGAGGCGGTGAACGGGATTGGAGTAGGAGCTTTCATCTTCATCGCGCATTATCCAGATGCCGGAATGGTGTTCGAGCACGGCGTCGTCCCCGAGCGCGTCCCGGTATACTTTGGCGTTCTGCTCGATGATGGAGAGGTAAGGAATTACTACGATGATGCGTCGGACGTTGTCCGGGAAAAGTTCCGCGCGGCGGAGGGCGAAGGCCATGGAGGCGAGAGTTTTCGCTCCTCCGGTGGGAACCGTGAGCGAGAATAGCGGACCGGGGCGCGAGGCGGCGTCTAGGCAAGATTCGAGAACTTCCGCACGCACGGATTTGACAGGGCCGTCGTCTGTTGTGTTCGCTTTTTCCGCGGAGGTACGCAGGACGCCTTGCAGGCGTTCGCCGGGATTGAGGCTTGCGGGCGGAGATAGTTCCTCGCCGCTGTTTTTTGCCGTATCGAGGCGATCAGCGTCTATCAAACAACTGAAGAGAATGCGAGTCGCGCATTCGACCTGAATTCGCCGACCTTCGAGGGGGGCAAGCAGAGGGGACTCAGTCTGGAAGCATTCGGCGATTTCGGGGCAATCACGAATGGCGGTGGTCAGAAGTTCCTCCAGTTGTGGTTGGACTTTGAGCATCCGCTCACCCAAGGGGACCGAATCGGGCATTCCGGCGTGGTGTCCGGCAATCGCGTGGGCAACGTCTTGGGCGCGGCTTCTAAAAAAGGCCAGCGCGGCGCCGAAATCCGAATGTGGCGCCTTCTTGATCTCGCCTCGAATGAGCTGTTGGAATTTCGGCGTGTACTTGCCGATATCGTGGAGCAATCCCAAGGCGCGGGCGCGGCGGGCGAGGGATTCGCTCGCGCCTGCCTCACGCGCGAACTGTTGGGTTAGAGCGGCAACCTGGCGGAGATGATCGGCAAGAGGTTGCCAGTTCGCCGCGGGATCCAGGGGAGAACGCCCGGCGGGATCGGAGTGCGCAAAATACTTCAGGTGCGCCTACGATATCACGTCTCCCGCGCAAGCCTCTATTCGAAGCCGCCGCGGGGGCGGTAGCCGGGGCGGGCGCGGACGCGATATTTGTGGCCGGGGTCGGAGGCGATTTCGATGGTGATTTTGCGGAAGCTTTCGTTTTGGTTGGCGGCGGGGTAGTAGGTCACGGTGTAGCTGTTGCCGAGATCTTCGCGGATGTTTTCGAAGGCTTCGACTTGCTTCTGCCAGGTCTTGGCGAAATAGGCTTTGCCGCCGGTGCGGGTGGAGATGCGCTTGAAGATGGCGCTGGAGACGGGGTCCTTGTTTACTTCGCTGGTGGAGATGACGTAGATGGGGATGCCTTCGTCCTCGGCCACGGCGCGGACGTCGTCGGGGGCGATCATGCTGGCGTTGTCGGGGCCATTCGAGAAGACGATGACGACTTTGCGGCCGGGCACTTTGGCGGCGTCGCGCAGGGCCAGCAGCAGGCCGTTGTATAGAGCGGCATCGTCGCCGGCTACGGCTTTGCGGAGACCGAAGATGGCCTGGTTGCGGTCGTGATTGAGGGGGGCGACGCGGGAGAGATTGCGGCTGAAGGTGTAGACGCCGACGGAATCGGCGCGGTCGAGGCCGCGTATGAAATCGGCGATGGCGTCGGAGGCGTAGACGAAGCCGCGGTACATATAATTGCTGGTATCGAAGAGGACGAAAACGTTGGTGCCCACGAAGGCGTCGGTGCGCAGGTCGGCTAGGGCCGCGGTGCCTTTCTCCGTGGCGTCGGGGCCGAGGGGAAGCGGGCGCGTGGAGCCGTCTTCGAGGACCTGCAGCGGGGGCTTGTTGCCTTCGCCGAAGGTGTTCATCTTCTGGCGGATGCCGTCCTCGAAGATTCTGATGTCGCCGGGCTTGAGGCCGTTAATGTAGTGGCCTTTGCTGTCGGTGACGGTGAAGCTGACCACCACCATGTCGACTTTAATGCGGAAGGTGGGACGTTCCTGGGCCCAGACCCAGGCCAAGGCGCCCGAGGCGGCCAGGGCGGCGCCGAGCATTGCGATTGATTTGAGGGATTTCAACTCATCCTCCGTTTGAATAGATCGTTTGCGGTCGCGGCTCAGTTGAGGCCTCCGGCGGCCACGGCGGCTTTACGGTTTTTGCGCACGGCGTCGTCGCCGACCATGCGCAGGGAGCGCAGCAGGGCGGGCCAATCTTCGAGGTGCGTGGCGAAGATGTGCTCGACGGTTTGTTGCGTCCAGGCGGGGACCAGTATATTCAATTGCGACGGCGGCACGTGCATCTGGTCGGCGATGGCGGCGTAGTAGAGAAGATTCGATTCCCAGCTTTCGGCCATGATGCGGCTGGAATAGCCCATCAAGGTGGGGAAGGTGCGCAGGTTGAGCAGCTCGGGCGTGTAGGAATTGGACAAGCGTCGGCTTGGGCGTTCCGAAGCGCAGCGAGATGACGCTGTAGGTCAGCTCGCGCGGGGAGGCGGCGGCTTCACGGCGTATTTCGGCGGCGCCGGGCTCGGCGTTATTGTTTATCGGCGCTCAAGTCGGCGGCTATGGCGAACATTTCCGCCGGCGTGATTTCGTCGAGGGCGGCGGGGACCTGCCCGGCTTCGAGCAGCGTGGCGATCTTATAGGTTCGGGCGGGCGGGGCGTGGTTCTCGACAGCCTTTAAAACAAGAGCGCGCTCGGCGGGATTCATGGACGCCTCCGCGATGGCGTTTTCGGCGTAATGCATGTGCAGGGCGACCCAGTGGAGCTGCGCCGGGGTGACGTTCCACCAGCGCGGCACGGTGGCGCCGATGAACATCTGCGGAACCAGGTCGCCCCAGATGAGGGCCTGTTCGCGGCGTGGGAATGAGGAAATTCTGCTCGGCTTCGGCGAGGGCGTAGGGGAGGCCGGAGAGCGATCCGATGAGCTTGCCGCCGGCGCTGGCGGGCCAGCCGTTGCCCATGACCTCGGTGGCTTTCCAGGTCTCGGAGGAGCCCTGCATGCCGATGAAGTCGTGACTGCGCACGAATAAAGGATTGGTGGTGAGGATCTGAGCGCCGGGCGGGGCGTAATGGACATAGTTCAAGCCGACCAGGGTGTCGCGCAGGAAGGGAGCGAGGAG
This sequence comes from Bryobacterales bacterium, assembly GCA_963795935.1. Classification (GTDB taxonomy): domain Bacteria; phylum Acidobacteriota; class Terriglobia; order Bryobacterales; family Bryobacteraceae; genus JAICMB01. The sequence goes on from CAWCJO010000004.1 coordinate 1,251,040, forward strand.
GCCGCGCACGTCTTCGACTTTGTTGGGGTCGGTAGCGGCTTTATCGACGATGGCGCGGAGGTTCAGCTTGCGCTGGGTTTCGATGTGCTTCTCGGGCCAGTATCCGAAAGCGAGCGCGTTCTTCTCGACGCCGCTGAGATCTGCGCGGGGGAGTTGGATTTCGGAGATGCGCGCGGCGGTTTTAGCGATCAAGCGCGGAGTCGGGCTTGGCGCCTTTGGCAACGGCTTCCAGCTGGTCGGAGAGGTCGAAGATGGTCTGGAGAGAGATCAGGCGCTGGGCTTCGAAGATGCGGATCATCTCCTCGACCAGCTGGGTGTGGGAGTCGGCGTCGGTGGGGTCGGCGGCGCCGGCGAGCAGGTCGATCATGCGGTCCTGCGGGGAAACGCCGGCGGGGGCATGCGCGGCGGCGAGGAGGGTCCTGACGCCGCCGCGGCCGGCGTCGAAGACTTCGCGTTCATTCTTGATTCTGGCGAAGCCGGCGACAATGATGGAAAGAGTTTTATCGGCATCGGCGGGGGCGATGGAGCCCTGGCGATCGAAGATCTGCCACAATCCGGCGAGAGCCTGCATGCTTCCGGCGGCGTCGGCGCGCACGCCCAGATCGCGAATGGCACCGATCGATTGGGCCGCGTCCAGAAACGCCAGAATGGTCTTATCGGAGATGGCGGGGGCGTCGGCGAACAACGAATATTGGGCGCCGAACTCGCGATATTGACGCGCCAGGCGGGCCATGGTGGCGGGGGCCAGGGGCGTGGAGCGGTGGCGGTCGACATCGCTGAGGGCCATGAAAATTTTAAGGGGCTCGTTCTCGACCGATTTGCGGCAGAGCCCGAAGAGCGCCTCCAGAACGTCGTCCGGATCCTTCCAGCCGGGTGCGGCCTTGGTCAGTTTGGCGTCGTACTTGCCGTGGGGATGGTCCGCGAACAGGTCGCGCCAGACGCCGATGCCGCCGGGGATATGCGGACGACCGTCGGGATCGAGGCGCAGGCGCGTGGTGAGCAGCATCATGTCGGCGTTGGCGCGGAAGACGGGACGAGCGGGGCCGGGGCTGGTCACTTTACCGCGGATGGCGGCGTAGAAGCGCTTGAGGCGATCGGGCTCGGTGAGGTAGTTCTGGAGCGGACCATGGGCGGGATTGTAGACGATGCGCGCGAGCGAATCGTAATAGCTGGCCATCCAGCCGTCGTCTTTCATGATGAGCTTTTCGTAGAACGCGGCGCCTTTGTCGGGCGAGGCGCCGACGAGATCGGTCCAGGCCTTGGCGGAGCGGGCGCCGCCCGGGACGGTGGCCTTGCCGTTGCGGATCTCGAACATGCCGCCGTAAAAATCGAGCACGTGGGCGAAGGCGCGGAGGCGCGGGGCGGGAACGGTTTTGCGGATTTCATCGGCGGTGGGGGGATCGAGCTTGGAGAGGCCCAGATATAAGCGGCAGATGGAAGGATCGCCGATGAAGAAATCGATGAATTCCTGGGAACCGGCGGACTTATTTTCGTGCGCGGAGGTCCAATAGTCCGCGCCGTAGAGGATGGGCACGACGGTGGGATGGAAATCGTAGACGAAGGGACGGTTGGTGCGGAGGGATTGTTCGAGCTCGGCGAGGGGAAAGCCGGAATCGATGGTGAGGAACGCGCGCGTGGCATTGACGGTTTCGAGCACCACGTCGGAGCCGCAGCCGCCACGCATGCGATAGCCGAGTACGCGCAGCAGCTCGCCGGTTTGAGTGGAATCGCACGTTTCGATTTTTATGACCTTCGCGGCGCCGGCGAGTTTATCGAGCTCGCGGGCCTGGGTGAGATAGCGGACGACGAGCTTGAGATATTCCGTTTGCTCGAGGGCTTCGTTGCTGGCAGCGGCTTGATAGCCGTTGGTGACGACGTTGCGGGCCAGGGCGCCGAGGACATCGTCGGGCTGCAGGTCGGGCGCAAGGGCGGCCATGCGCGCGAAGGAACGCAGGGGGCCGGGAACGAGAATGACGGGCCTCTTGGCGGCGCTTTTCGCGTCAGGCGAAACCGCGGCGGGCGGGAGCGCGAGATCCGTGCCGCCGGCGGCGCGGTATTGGTCCATGTGCTTGCGCGCGGCGGTCCAATCGCCCAGGCGGGCGTCGATGAGGAGTAGGCGGCGGGCGGCGGCGGCGCGGGCGGGTCCGTTGGTTTCGGGAAGAAGTTTTTCCCAGGCCTCGCGCGCGGCGGGGTCGTCATGGCGGTCGAGAAACTCGGCGTAAGCCTGGAGAGCGGCGGGCTCGCTGGGCGTGGCAGCCGCAGCCTGTTGCAGCAGCGCGCCGGCTCCCGACGGATCCCCCTGGACCTCCATTCGCCAAGCGCGTTCAGAAAGGTCTTGCGCCCGTACCCCACAGGCCAGACCGGAAAACGCAAACAATACAATTGCGAAATACTTCACGGAATCCCTCCTTCCGCATGTGCGCCGCGAGCGGAGGCTCGCGATTGTAGAACCGCTGGCCGCACGCCGACGCTGGTTTATTACTGTATCACTCGGGATACAGAGTGTGCAGGCTATTAACGGTTACGTAGGTCCCAGGGACGGGGAACGGTGGGTCGGGTAGGAGGGATCGCGTACGCCGCTCCGTCGCGGCGGTTCGGAAGACGGGTGAGACGGAGCGCGGCGAAGGCGGAGCGCAAGGGGCGACTCAGGGATCACATCTTGTAGCGGCCGAGGTCTTCGTCGCCCAAGCCCTCGAGCCAGCGGCGCAGCTCCTCGTTGTTGTTCACCTTATCGGAAACGGCGCTGGACATTTTCGAATTCTTCAGCACCGTTTCATCGACGTAAATGGGGCAGTCCAGCCGCAGCGCGAGCGCCAGAGCGTCGCTGGGGCGCGAGTCCACGCTGATCAGCTCGCCTTCCTTCTCCAGCCAGATGATGGCATAGAAGGTGTCCTCCTTCAATTCGCTCACGACTACTTTGCGCATGCCGGTTCCCAGGCCGAGCAGCAGGGTTTTGATGAGGTCGTGAGTCATGGGACGCGGGGTGGAAACTTTTTCGATCTCGAGGGCGATGGCGTTGGCCTCGTAAATGCCGACCCAGATGGGTAGAATCGAGTTTCCGTTGACGTCCTTGAGAACGACGATCGGCATGTTGCTGACGGGGTCCATCATCAGGCCCCGAATTTTCATTTCGACTTCCATGCAGCCCCCTCTCGCACCTCTACTGTATCGCTTCCCCGCACAGTGAATTCGGTCCGGCGCGCGTTACCCGCACCGCGATATACTTGCCCAGCGGATCGGCGGCGGCGGCGCCGCACCCGGGAGTGGCCCAGGCGGCGTTGGTGAAATTCAGCGTGCGGTTTTGCGAAGTGCGGCCGATCCATTGCCCCGTCGCCTTGTTGAATCCCTCCACCATGGCCTCCTCCAAGTTGCCCACCAGTTCGGCGTTGCGGCGGATCTGGATGGCGCGCTGCCGTTCCTGAAGGATCGTCAGGCGGCGGCTCTTCTCGTCTTCGGCAAGATGATCCTCGAGCGCCAGGGCCGGCGTGTTGGGGCGCTTCGAATATTTGAAGCTGAACACGGAATCGTATTCCACTTCGTCGAGGAGATTGAGCGTCTCTTCGAAATCGCGCTCCGTCTCGCCCGGAAATCCGACGATAATGTCGGTGGTAATCGAGATGTTGCGACGCGCGTTTTTCATCCACGCGATGCGGCGCATATATTCGGCGCGCGTGTAGAGGCGCTGCATGCGCGCCAGCACGCCGTCGGACCCGGACTGTACCGGCAAATGAACGTGATTGCAGAGCGCCGGATTTTCGTCGATGGCGTCGACGATCTCCTTCACGAAATCGCGCGGATGCGAGGTGGTGAAGCGCACGCGCCGGATGCCGTCAATCGCCGCCATGGCGCGCAGCAGCCGCGCGAAATCCCAACCCGCGGGCGACGGATCGCGATAACTGTTGACGTTCTGGCCGAGCAATTGGATTTCCGTGTAGCCCATGCGCGCCAGCTCGCGAGCTTCCTCGATCGCGCCGGCGCTGGCGCGGCTGCGCTCCGGCCCGCGCGTGAACGGGACCACGCAGTAGGCGCACGATTTGTCGCAGCCTTCGATGATCGTGATGTAAGCGCGATGCGGATTATCGCGGCGCGCGAAGGGGGTATCGAAAGTTTCGTCCGTATCGAGATTCAGACCGGTAACGCGCCTGTTGCCGGCTTCGAGCTGCACCAGCATCTGGGGCAGATTGTTATAGCTGGCGGAGCCCGCCACCAGGCTGACGTGCGGCGCGCGCTCGAAAATCTTGTCGCCTTCCTGCTGCGCCACGCAGCCGAGGACTCCAAACGTTTTGCCCTTGCCGTGTTCTTTCTTGAACTGCTGCAGGCGGTTGAAAACCTTCTGTTCCGCCTTGTCGCGGATACTGCAGGTGTTGTATAAAATCAGGTCGGCGTCTTCCGGCGCGTCGACCTTCGAATAGCCTTGCGAGAGGAGCGTGCCGGCGACTTTCTCCGAATCGTGAACGTTCATCTGGCACCCGAACGTCTCGATGTAGAAGGTTTTCATGTGGGGAGCGCTACCGCTATTTTAGCTGGTTGCTCATGGGTACACTAGGGGGAGCGATGTCCCGCGGCGAGTCTCATGCAGGTTAGCGAACACGCGGCCGCGCCGGCCGCCCCCACGAGTGCGTCCACGATCGTTTTAAAGGTGCTGGCGGCAATCAGCTTCTGCCATTTTCTGAACGATATGTCGCAATCGCTGATTCCGGCGATTTATCCGATTCTGAAGAGCTCGTTTCATCTCGATTTTATGCAGATCGGGCTGATTACGCTGGCTTATCAGATGACGGCGTCTTTGCTGCAGCCGCTGATCGGGCTGTATACGGATTATCCGTCCCAAGCCTTATACGCTGCCGGTGGGAATGGGCTTCACGTGCGTGGGGCTGGTGCTGTTCTCGACGGCTCCGAGTTTCGGGATGCTGCTGGTGGCGGCGGTGACGATCGGGATGGGGTCGGCCGTTTTTCACCCGGAATCGTCGCGGGTGGCGCGCATGGCTTCGGGCGGGCAGCATGGATTGGCGCAGTCAGTATTTCAGGTTGGCGGAAACGCCGGAAGCTCGCTGGGACCGTTGCTGGCGGCATTCGTGGTGCTGCCGCGCGGGCAGGGCAGCATCGCGTGGTTCTCCTTGGCGGCGGTGTTGGGAATGGCGGTTCTGAGCTACGTCGCGGTATGGTACAAGGCGAACCGGCTGCCGCACGCGGCGATGGCGCGCGCCAGGCGGACGGCGCATCCGGCGGGGCTCTCTTCGAAGAAGGTCGGGTTTGCGATTGCTGTGCTGATCGCTCTCATTTTCTCGAAGTATTTCTATCTCGTCAGTCTGACGAGCTATTACACGTTTTACCTGATCACGAAATTCCACATTTCCGTGCAAAGCGCGCAGATTCACCTTTTCATTTTTCTGGGCGCGGTGGCGGCGGGAACCATCATCGGCGGGCCGGTGGGGGACAAGTGGGGGCGCAAATTCGTCATCTGGTGGTCGATCCTGGGCGTGCTGCCGTTCACGCTGCTGCTGCCTTATGCGAACCTGTTCTGGACGGCGATTTTGACGGTCGTGATCGGGTTGATTCTGGCGTCCGCGTTCTCGGCGATTCTGGTCTACGCGCAGGAGCTGGTGCCGGGAAAAATCGGCATGATTTCCGGACTGTTCTTCGGATTCGCGTTCGGAATGGCGGGGATCGGCGCGGCCTGCCTGGGGAAGCTGGCGGACGCCACGAGCATCCATTTCGTCTATCATGTTTGCTCCTACCTTCCGGCCATCGGGCTGCTGACGGGACTGCTGCCGGACATTGAGCGGAAAGGCCGCGCCGTCTCGCGAGGGTAAATGGAGGGTTTGCGGTGAACGGAAATCGACAAAAATGTTTCATCGCGGTCGTGCTGGCCGCGGGTTTCACAGCTTATGCGGCGGCGGATTTCAATGCGCAAGGGAATCGTTGGTGGTCCTACGTCGAATATCTCGCAAGCGACGCCCTTGAAGGCCGCGGGCTGGGCACGGAGGGATTCCGCAAGGCTTCGGAATACGTGGCCGGCCAATTCGAGAGGGCGGGACTGAAGCCGGCCGGAACTGCGGGCTATTTTCAGCCGATTCAGTTCGACTTTCGCGAGATCGTGGAGGAGCAATCGAAGGTCGCTCTGGTGCGCGATGGAAAGGCCGAGCCGGTGAAGCTTGGCGAGGATGCCAACATCGGTTTGCGCGGCGATCCGGGGCACGACATCGATGCGGGCGTGGTGTTCGTGGGCTACGGCCTGACCGTGCCGGAGAAGGACTATAACGATCTTGCGGGGCTGGATTTAAAGGGCAAGATCGCGATGTACCTGAGCGGCGGTCCGGCGGACATTCCGGGCCCCTTGAAATCGCACTATCAGTCGATGGGCGAGCGCTGGCGGTTCCTGAAGGCTGCGGGAGCCATCGGAATTGCGGTTATCCCCAACCCGAAGTCGATGGACATTCCCTGGGCGCGCTCCACGCTGGCGCGCTTCCGTCCCGTGATCTCGCTGGCCGATCCGGGCTTGAACGAGACCGAGGGCTTGAAATTCAGTCTCGCGATCAATCCTGAGCGCGCCGACAAGTTTCTCGCGGGGAGCGGGCATACATTCGCTGAGATTTTGAAGGCCGCGGGCAAAAGTAAGCCGCTGCCTCGTTTCGCGCTGCCGGAACGCATCCGGGCGCACGTCGCATTCAAGCAGTCGAAGACGGAATCGCGCAACACCGCGGGAATTTATGAAGGCGGCGACGCGAGGCTGAAGAACGAATACGTGGTGATGAGCGCGCATCTCGATCATCTCGGCGTGGGCAAGCCGATCGACGGCGATGCCATTTATAACGGCGCCATGGACGATGCCTCCGGCGTGGCCAGCCTTATCGATGTTGCGACCCGGCTGCACGACGGGCACGCGAAGACGAAGCGCTCGGTCCTGTTCGTGGCGGTGACGGGCGAGGAATCCGGGCTGCTCGGCTCGCGCTACTTCGCGGCGCATCCCACGGTGAAACAGGGCAGCATCGTGGCGGATATCAACCTCGATATGTTCCTGCCGCTGCACGCATTGAAATACCTGGAGGTGCAGGGCGTGCAGGAGTCGACGCTGGGCGATGACATTCGCGCGGTTGCGCAAGCGAACGGGGTAGAAGTGCAGACGGACAAGGAGCCGGCGCGGAATCTTTTCATTCGCAGCGATCAGTACAGCTTCATTCGCGAGGGCGTGCCGGCGCTCGCCTTCAAGTTCGGTTATGTGAACGGGTCGGCGGAGGAGAAGCTGCATAAAGATTGGCTGAAGGAGCGCTATCACGCGCCCTCCGACGATCTGAAACAGCCGGTGGACAAGGCCGCGGCGGCCAAATTCGACACGATTATTCTGCAACTGCTCGAACGAGTGGCGGACCAGCCGGGCCGGCCGCGTTGGAACGCGGACAGCTTTTTCAAGCGCTTTCAGAAGAGTTGATGGGGAGAGCTTACTAGGGTTTTCATTCGCTGGGAATTGCGGATGAGCACGACTCAGGAAGCGGTGTCGGCAACGGCAATCTCCTCCCCAACGACCTCCACTTCAATAGTAAGTCCCAGTACTTTTGATGATGCTTCCCCGCTCCGGAAAACCCGCAAGCTGAAAAGGTGCGCAAAATATCGAACACTGCAACGCGCGAGCCTGCGGGGCGAATGCTTTGGGTGTCACCGTGGGTTGCAACCGGGTCGCTCTGGCTCTTTACCGGTGTGGCGATTTGGATAAAATGGGGGAAACTTAATTCTCTTTTATGGCTCGATCCTGCATGGTGGCTCAACGAATACGGCCGTTATGCAGGCGGCGAGCTACCTTACCGCGATTTTTATTGGCCCTACGGGCCACTAAGCGCGGACGTCTTCGCGATAGCGATGCGCTGCTTTGGAGCGCACTTCATAGTCGCGCAAGTAGTCGTAAACCTGTTATCACTCCTCGTCGTCGTCCTGGTTTACAAAATAGCCTGCCAGCTCGTGCCCGCTCCACTGGGTGAACTCATCTCCATATTGCTGATCGCGGTCGGAATCACTGCTCGCACGTATTTTAGTCTTTTCTCACTTATCAGCTATACCCCAGCCGTACACATGGCGGCAATCGGCCTTTTGACGATGATCTGGGCGATTATCGCTTATATGGGCGATGGCCGCCCGCGCATCGTCTTAATTTCCATTGGTGCATGGTGCGCCTGCCTAAGTAAACAGGAGGCGATGCTCGCCTCGGTTCTCCTTTTTGTACTGCTCGCGATATTCGATCGCCAGCTCTTCTTTCGCGACCAAACCACCAAAAGCTGGTTGCGCCGATATCTCTCCCTGGGGTGCTGGTGCTTCGTCCTCCCATGCCTCGCTTACAGCGGCTGGGCGGCGTGTGCGGGCTGGACTAAGCTCTTATCCTGCATTCAAGGGTTCGGCTTGGCAACTATGTCCTGCGGGTGGTGGCCAACGGCCTTTGGAGCTACCAGCGCCATTGTCGAACTGGGCGAAGCGTGGATCGTATTTGCGGTTGCATTGCTCTTTGTCCCGAGTGCTCGCGTACGCTTTCCCATAAGATATGGGTTTGTATTGCTCATCGCTCTGTGCGCACTTGCGGCTATGATCCTATTCCAATGGAGGCTATACTCCGATCTGCTCTTTGGCCGGGATTTACTAACACGGCGCTTCACCAAGGACGTCACCGAGCTACTCTCGACCAGTGCAGTGTTACGCCCTGTTCTTTGGATGAGCTACATTTACGCCGCGACAATCCTTCTGTTCGGAATGAGATATCCGCTCACGCTATCAAAAATTCATCTCAGGGATCTGATCCTGATTGCGGCTCCGGGAGCCATGAGCCTACGCAGCCTTTTCGGATCGATGCTGGATCGTAACGTGCTGGAGGTTCCAGCGATCAGCTATCCTTTTCTTCTGCTGACCGGCCCTTACCTGCTGTATTTGGCCCTTACGCACGGCCAGCCCCGTCCGGGGCCTCATAAGTTATCAGCCGATAAGCGCGCGATCCTGGTTTGCATGGCAATGGTGGTTGCGTACAGCGTTGTCCGTTTAGTAGGAGCGTATCCGGTACTTCTTTCGAACACGGCTTTCTCGCGGTTGGAGACTCCAGCCGGGAGTATCCAGCTAAAGATGCGCGATCCAGAAAGGCAGGTTCTTACCTACATTCTCGCTCACACCTCCCCGTCCGACACGATTCTCGAAATACCTTTCGGTGGCGGGATGAGTTTCGCCACTGGCCGAAAGCAGCCAACCTACAGTACGTTATTCATCCAGCTTCGGCCCCCGGCGGCAATACAACTTGAAGATCTGAGGAGGATCGCAGCGCGTCCGCCTGCTGTAATTATTGCGAAGCAGCAACCCCGATTAGGCACGCTCTACGGTCTTCCCGGAACGGTCGGATGCGCTTTCCCGAGATTCGTTTGGCAACCCGACCGGCCTACCTCAGATCCGGCCTATGTGTTTCCGCTTGTAGACTACATCGAGCGAAATTATCGCGTGGATCAAACAATTGGAGAGTGGATCTTGCTTCGGCCACAGGGCGTATAAGCGTCCGAGTGCAGATACAGTGAGGGTTACCGTACCCCGTATTCCGGGCGCGGCGCCGTACGAACGCGCGCGATGCGGCGCGGCCCACTGATCGCTCTCAGCTCCTTGGCTAGGGCGCTCTTCATTGCGGTGCGGCCGGTTTGGCCCGAGCCGGTGTGCCAAGTCAAAGCTTCAGATTCGCTCGAACCCGTGAGGAGGCTGAAACAAGTCGCTGGCGGTCTCGCGCAATTCGCTACCGGCAAGGCCCATGCGCCTCCAGCGCCGGTAGAAATTCTTCTGCAACAACCCGACGTCCCACGACGAGCAGCCGGGTCCTCCCTCAATTGCCGCTCCGTCCCCTGGTGGGATGCGGGCATGCCGCTCCACATTGCCCGCTCGGGCGGACATTGTTGCTCGCTGAATGCGTGAGACGACAAATCAAACGCGTACAGCTTTTCACCCGCTGGATCGGTTATTCGCACGGTCGTCAGCCCGGTAGCAATCTCAATTTCGTACCTCTCGCGCCCCAAAGCTGTCGCAGGCCGGACATGCGCAAAAAAAAAGGCCGTCCCGCGATCAGGCAAACCGTGGCGTGCAGACCTAACGTCGACATGATCATAGGAACACGGATCATAAGATCTATTGCGAACGCGGCGGTTTACCGCGATTGCCGCCGCGGCATTGAGCGTATAACGTTCGCGCGCGGGATGCTCATCAACACTCGGGAGGCGGGCGTGATATCCTGGGCACTCCCGCTTTAGCCGCACACATGCCCCAGCGCGCCTCGCTCCCTCGCATCTGCATCGCCATGGGCTTCTCCGACGCGGAACGGCTTCTCGATCACGCGCGGCGCGAGGTGGAGGCGGGCGAGTCGTTTTTCGAGTTCCGACTCGACTACTTGCCGCGTCCGGCGGATGGCGTCGAAGCGATCCGGCGCTTTTTGGCGCTGCATCCGGAGTGCGCCATTGTTGCAACCTGCCGCCGCCATCAGAACCAGGGACGCTTCAACGGCAGCGTCGAAGAACAGATCCGCGTTCTGGAGGCGGCCGTGAACGCCGGCGCGCGCGCCGTGGACGTGGAGATCGAAAGCGCGGAGAACATTGCAGCCAACCTGGAACATTTGCGCGGCGGCGCCCTGCTGGTCCTTTCCTATCACAACTACGGCGGCACGCCCCCGCTCGACAGTGTGTTCCGCCGGATGGCGCGGATCGGCGCCGACGCCTACAAAATCGCGACCACGGCCAAGAAGCCGTCCGATAACTTCCGCGTGCTGTCGCTGGCGAAATCGAACCCGCGCGTTCCGCTGATCATGCTCGCGATGGGAGAAGCCGGACTGCCGACGCGCGTGCTGTCGCCGTCCTGGGGCGCGCTGTTCACCTACGCCGCTCCGAACACTTCGGAGGGGACCGCGGCGGGGCAGGTCAGCGCGGGGCTTCTGCGACGCCTCTACCGCGTCGAGAAGTTTTCACGCAGCGCTAAGGTCTACGGCGTGATCGCCGACCCGGTGCGGCACTCCATTTCGCCGGCGGTGCACAATCGCGCGTTCCAAGCGCGGCGCCTCGACGCCGTCTATTTGCCGTTCCTGGTACATCCGCAGCAGTTGAAGGATTTCTTCGCGCTCGCCTCGAGTTTGCCGATCGCCGGCGCCAGCGTGACGATTCCGCACAAGCAGAAGGCGCTGCGCTATCTCGATATTGTCGATCCGCTGGCGCGGCGGATCGGCGCGGTGAACACGATATGGAGAAAGGCCGGCAAGTGGAGGGGAACGAACACGGACGCCGAAGCGGTCACCTGCGCCCTCTCGCGCCACGTTCACATCGGCAAGTCCACGGTGTTGGTGGCGGGAAACGGGGGCGCGGCCCGCAGCGCGGCTTTCGCTCTGGCCGACAACGGAGCCAAGGTTTCTCTCGTGGGCAGGAATCCCGATCGCGTGCGGGCGCTCGCAAAAATCTGCGGAGCGGAACCGCTGTCGCGCGAACAGCTTGAAACGCGGCAGTTCGACGTATTTGTCCATGCCACTCCAATGGGAATGTTCCCAAAAACAGAGGAGAGCTTTTTTGAAGGACGCATTCCGGCGGGCATAGTTTTCGACATGGTCTACAATCCGCTCGAAACGGCGCTGATCCGGCGGGCCATCGGACAGGGCAGCACGGTAGTACGAGGCATCGAGATGTTTCTGGAACAGGCGGTGCGGCAGTTCGAGATCTGGACCGGCGAAACGGCCCCGCGCGCGGCCATGGAGAAGGCGGCGCGGGAGGCCCTGGGGCAGAGGAGCGCGGAAGCCGCAATGGAATAGCGCGGCGCGGCCGGCGTGCTACCATTTCCGCCGATGACGCGACGGCAATTGGTGCTCGCAACGCCCGTGGCGCTGCTGGCGCAAACTCCGCAGGCCCCGCAAGTGCAGCCGCCGCCTCTGCCGCGGACGCCTCAAGAGGAACTCACGGCGGCGAAGCAGCGGCAGCAACGCAACGCGCAAGCGCTCGATAAGGTGAACTTGCCCATGGCGACCGAACCGGCGTGCCATTTCAAAGCGCTGTGAGCCCGAGCTGAGATTCGCGCCATGGCTTCGATTCCGGACAACGTATTTTTCGCGGGTATCGGCGAAATCAATAGCGCGCTGCGGGAAAAGCGCTTCTCGGACGCCGAGCTGACGCGCGCCTTCCTGCGCCGCATGGAGGAACTCGGACCGCGCTATCACGCGCTGGCGTTGCTGCTGGCGAAACCGGCGATCAAGGCCGCGAAGAACGTCGACGACGACATCAAGCGGGAACGCTATCGCGGTCCGCTGCAGGGCGTTCCGTTCGGCGCCAAGGACCTGTTGAGCGTGGCGGGGGAGCCCACCGAGTGGGGCGCCAAGCCGTATGCGGGGCAGGTCTTCGACTACACCGCGACGGCACTCAAGAAGCTGGACAAAAGCGCGGCGATCCTTACCTCGAAACTCGCCATGGTTGAGCTTGCCGGGGGGCCGAGTTATCGCTACGCCGCGGCCTCGGTCACGGGTCCCGGTCTTAACCCTTGGGATATGACGCGATGGTCGGGCGGGTCGTCGAGCGGCTCCGCGATCGCCGTGGCGGCGGGGCTGGTCACCTTTGCGCTTGGATCGGAAACGTCGGGATCCATTCTGACCCCGAGCGCATTCTGCGGCTGCACCGGCTTGCGCCCGACGTATGGACTGGTCAGCCGCTACGGCGCGATGGCGCTCTCTTGGACCATGGACAAGATCGGTCCGATCTGCCGCTCGGCGGAGGATTGCGGCATCGTGCTGCAGGCCATCGCCGGAGGCGATTCGAACGACCCCTCATCGGCCGGCAAGAGCTTCTACAACGCGCCGCAATATACGCGCGACATCAAAACGCTGCAAGTGGGATTCGCGCCCGTGGATTTCGATGAATGGGTGGAACCGGCGGCGCGGCCCGATTTCGCCAGAGCGCTCGCGACCATTCGCGAGATGGGCGTGCAATTGACCGAGACCAAGCTGCCGGATTTCCCTTATGGCGCGATGGCGGGGACCATCATTGCGACGGAAGCGTCCTCCATTTTCGAGCCTCTGATCGCGAGCGGGAAAGTGGACCAGCTCGCCGACCAGAGGCAAATCGCGGGACTGAAAGCGGGACTCGAGATTCCCGCCAAGGACTATCTCAACGCCATGCGCATCCGCGAGCTGGCGCAACAGGCGATCCGCGAGATGCTCGCCGAGATTGACGTTTTACTGGCGCCGGCGCGCCTCGGAGCCGCGCCGAAAATCACCGAGCCGCTGGATCGCATGGAACTGGCGGGAGCGGACCGTCCGCGCCCGAAAGATCCCGGCCTGACCTCGTTGATTGCGGCGGGCAATCTGGCCGGCCTTCCGGCGCTGGCGCTTCCGTGCGGTTTTTCCGGCGGAATGCCGATCGCGATCCAGTTGGTGGCGCGGCCCTTCGCGGAAAACGTGCTGCTGAAGCTAGGGCGGGAATTTCAGAACCGCACCGATTTTCACAAACGGAAGCCCCCGGTTTAGCCACTTGTCCCCGTGGGGGCGAGCGGCTCGCTGCGGCGGCCGCGGCGGTACGATGAGAGATTCCTCGCCGTCGATGAAAATGCAGTATTGCATGCTCGCGCCCACCGCTCGATTCCTCGTGGCGGTTGCCGTCGCCTCAATCGCCAGTGGCGCGCCGGCCACAGTGACGTTCTATCGCGATATTGCGCCGATCATGTACCGCAACTGCGCGACCTGCCACAGGCCGGGAGAATCGGGGCCTTTTTCGCTACTCACCTACGAGGACGCGAAGAAACGCGCGGCTCAGATCGCGGCGGTTACGAAGCGGCGCTTTATGCCGCCCTGGCTTCCGGAGGCGGGACGCGGCAATTTTGTGGAAGAGCGGAGGCTGAGCGATGGGCAAATCGACGCGATTCAGGAGTGGGTGAAAGAGGGCGCGCCGGCGGGACTGCCGTCCGAAGCGCCGCCCGCCCCGAAGTTTACTTCCGAATGGCAACTGGGTCGACCGGATCTCGTGCTGCGCGTCGCCAAGCCATATCCAACTCGCGGCGGAAGGGCCGGAGGTCTTTTGGAATTTCATAATTCCCGTGCCGATTTCAACCACCAGGTGGGTGCGGGCGATTGAGATACGGCCCGGCAATCCGCGCGTGATCCATCACGCCAGCATCATACTGGATCGCTCCCATTCGGCGCGCAGACGCGAAAAAACTCCGGGCGCCGGCTTCGCGGGAATGGACCTCACGATCGAGGAAACGAGCTTTCGATCCCGATGGCGCGTTCCTAGCGTGGAAGCCAGGCAACCCGCCGCGAGCGGAACCGGAGGGCATGGCGTGGCGCGCCGATCCCGGCATGGATCTGGTCTTCAACGTACACATGCGGCCCTCGGGCAAGCCGGAGACCGTAAATCCTCGGATCGGGATTTATTTCACAAATAAGCCGCAAACAAAGTTTCCGATGCTGGTGGAGCTGGAGCGCGACGCCTCGATCGATATACCGGCCGGAGATCGCGATTACGTGGTGAAAGACGACTTCCGCTGTCCCATGGATGTCGAACATACTTGCCGTTTATCCCCACGCGCACTATCTCGGAAAGCTGCTTGAAGGTTACGTGACGCTGCCCGATGGCGCGCGAAAATGGCTGATTCGGATTCCGGATTGGGACTTGAATTGGCAGGGCGTCTACCATTTCAAGGAGCCGGTCCGGGCGCCCGCGGGATCCGTGATCTCGATGCGATTCCATTACGACAATTCGACGGAAAATGTACGAAATCCGAACCGGCCCCCCCAGCGCGTCCGCGGCGGCAGCCAGGCAAACGATGAGATGGGCGATCTTTGGCTCCAGGTTTTGCCGGTAGGAGCGGGCGACCGGCGCGCAATTCTGGAGGAAGCACTGGTGCGGCAGAGGATCGCGAGCGATCCCGCAAATTTCGGCGCGAATTTTAATTTGGGCGACCTGCTGCTGACGAAAGGAGACGCGGCCGGCGCGGTTCCGTATTTTGAGAAGGCTTCGCAGGCGCAGCCCGCGAACGCCATCGCGGCGGTGGAGCTGGGAATCGCGCTGGCATCCTGTTCGAGATTGGCGGAGGCCGAGGGGCAGTTCCGGCGCGCGCTCGACGCCGACCCGAAATTTACAGAAGCGCGATTCGATCTTGCGAGCGCGCAGGCGGAGAGCGGCGACCTGGAAGCCGCGGCCGCGGGTTTCAAACAGGTCCTAAGCGAGCGGCCGGACGATGCGCGAGCGCGGCAGCATCTCGGCGAGGCGCTGTTCATGGCCGGCGATCGGCTTGCGCAAACCCGAAATTACGAGCAGGCGGCGGCGCACTACCGCGAGGCCCTGGTCTACCGGGCTTCCGATGCGGAGCTGCGCATGAGCTTGGGCGTGGCGCTGGCGCGTCTGGGCCGCCTCGACGCAGCGCGCGCCGAGTTTGAAGCCGCCCTACGCATCGATCCAAATTTTGCGCCAGCGCGGCAGGCTTTGGCCGCGATTAGGGGGCGAGATGGCGCGGCGAAATGAATCGGCGTTCAATATTGGCGCCGGGCTTCACGCCGTGCTGCGGCGCGGACTTGCCGCGCGCCCTGGATCAGACATATTTCGCTGATTGTGCCGTGGTCGCGCTCGGCCTCCGCCATTCCCCCGGGTGGTGCGGCCCAAGTCTCCTAACAATCGCAACGGCAGTTACCGCAGCGTGATGTTTTTGATAAACGGAGGGAAAGGCTCCAGCCCGGATTTGGGGCTCGTCAACCCCACTTGCCCAGGAACTCGACACGGTTCCGCATGTCTTCCGCATCAATGGCCGCGCGAAGGCTCAAAATACGATGCCTCCAATCGAGAACCGCTGTTGTTGCGCCAGAATCATGGCCGGCATGCTGTCGCCCAGCACGGACCCATTCCGTGTGCAGTCGGTGAAAATCGCAGACGTTGTACGTGTAGAAGACGCACTCATCTTCCGTGGCGTAGGCAAATTGTTCGTGGTCAGGACTCCCGATTAGACCCAAGTCCAAGGGCGTGACCACCATGATGCCACCAGGACGAAGGGCCGCGACCAGATCTTTGTCCAATTGCATCTTCATCAAGGTAGATCTTGATCGGGCGCAATTCATGCATACTTCACAATAGAGCGAACCTGAGGCATTTGCTACGTTATATCGCTGGATATAGGCCCTTGGAAACTTTTTTAAGTGATTGCGCCGGGGATGCTTTCACCGCCACCAATCAGCGCCGGTGCTATTGCTCAAGCGCGGGTGCTTCCCGCGCCTCGGCTTCCAGATCGGCGTCGATCTCAGCCTCGTTGGCGTAGTAGTAGGCAAGGGCGGCATGAACCTGCGCCGGCGAGAGGTGGCCGAACTTCCGCACGATCTCTTCGGGAATCAGACCGTTGTTGTGCCACTGAGCGATGCGGCGAACCGAGACTCCGGTACCCGCTATTGCACGGCCGCCGCCGCGAATTTCGTGACGTCGAGAGATCAGGCTGCCTATCTCGGTCACGGTTGCCATCGACCCTAGTGTATACGCCGTGCCGAGGGGGTTTTAGAATCATCTACACTGCAACTAATGCGCGCCTCCGTCAACGCCCGACTGGGCGCGATGATGTTTCTCAACTATGTAGTCTGGGGGGCATGGTACGTCACCATCGGCACATGGCTCACGGCCACGCTCCACTTTTCAGGGACGCAAACGGGCGAAATTTTCGGCACCACCGCGCTCGCCAGCATGATTTCCCCCTTCTTTGCCGGTCTGGTCGCGGACCGCTATTTTCGAACGGAGCGAGTGTTGTCGGCGCTGCACCTCATCGGCGCGGTCCTGCTGTACTGCATTGCCCGATCCACCAGTTTCGCCGCCGTGTACTCGCTGATGCTGGCGTATTGTATCTGCTTCTTCCCTACCCTGCCACTGACGAACTCACTGACGCTGCGGCACGTCGCCGATGCGGGGAAACAGTTCCCTCTGATACGCGTGTTCGCAACCATCGGCTGGATCGTGATCTCGGTCGCGATCGGTTGGCTTGGCGTGGAGGCGTCGCCGAAGCAATTTCTGATCGCCGCCGGCTGCTCGGTCGCAATGAGTCTTTTTTCTCTTGCGCTGCCGTCCACGCCTCCCAGTAAGCGGGCGGGCGCGAACTGGCGCGGCATTCTGGGGCTGGATGCGTTGGCCATGCTGAAGGACCGCTCATACCTGATTTTTCTGGTTGCTTCGGTGTTGTTCTGCATTCCCCTGACCTTCTATTTCTCGTTCACGAACGCCTATTTGAACGACGTCGGCGTGCCGGACGCGGCCGGGAAGATGTCGCTGGGCCAGGCTTCGGAGGTCGTCATGATGCTGCTGATGCCTCTCATCTACCGCAAGCTGCGGCTGAAAACGATTCTGCTGCTCGGTCTGATGGCATGGTCGGTGCGGTATGCGTTTCTCGCGTTAGGAAACGCGGCAAGCGGAATGTGGATGTTCTATGCGGCCATCCTGCTGCACGGAATCTGCTTCGACTTCTTTGTCATGACGGGCCAGATCTACACCGATGGCGAGGCTCCGCCGCACTTGCGCAGCACCGCGCAGGGGCTGTTGACGTTTCTGACGTACGGCGTGGGGATGTTCGCCGGCTCGATTCTCTCCGGGGTGGCCGTGGATTTTTTTACGACGCCGGGACACGGCCGCAACTGGGCCGGTTTTTGGCTCAGCTCGGCGGCGGGATCGCTCGCGATCTTCATTCTGGTTGCCGCGTTTTTCCGGAACAACCGGATGGTGACCAGGGACGCGGCGGCGGCAGTCGCGAAAGCGTGAGTACATTGCCGCTTCAATCGTGGGAAAATAGTCGGCAAATATGAACGGCGAACCCAGCAATTCTCAACGGCGCGATTTCTTGAAGGCGGCCGGCGCTGCCGTGGTGGCGGGATTTCCGGCGGTCATTTCCGCGCAAACCGTGACGAACGCGATAAAGGTCGGGTTGGTCGGCTGCGGCGGACGCGGCACGGGAGCGGCCTCGCAGGCCTTGCACGCGGACGACTACTCGGAGCTTGTAGCGGTGGCCGACATCGACCAGGCTCACATCGACCATTCTCTTGCGACGCTGCAAAAGATCCAGAAGATCGCGGATCGCGTAAAGGTGGAGCCCGCGAAACAGTTCCTGGGCCTCGACGCGTATAAGCAAGTCATCGGCAGCGGCGTGGACGTGGTGCTGCTGGCGACTCCCCCGGGATTCCGGCCCACGCAGCTGGCCGCGTGCATCGCCGCCGGTAAGCATGTGTTCTGCGAGAAGCCGGTTTCCACCGATGCGCCCGGCATTCGCTGGGTGCTTGAGACTGTGGATCAGGCGAAACAAAAGAACGTGTCGCTGGTCGCGGGCTTTTGCTGGCGCTACAGCAACATGCTTCAGGACACGTTCCAGCAGATGCAGAACGGCGCCATCGGCAAGCTGGTCGCCTATTATGCGACATACTACACGAATCCCGGTGAAGCCGATGCCGCCGGCAAGCGATCGCCTGCCGGGCATGAGCGACGTCGAGTGGCAGATCCGCAACTGGTACAACTTCGTGTGGCTGTGCGGCGACAGCCTCGTGGAGCAGGCCGTACACAGCGCCGATAAGATCGCCTGGGCCATGCACGACCAGGCGCCCGTGAGCTGCGTCGGAGTCGGCGGCCGCGTCATCCCGGCGGAGGGCGGCAACATCTACGATCACTTCGAGGTGAACTATATTTACCCGAACGGCGTGCGCGCGTTTCTGGCAAACCGCCAGATCGTGGGCTGCTACAACGAGAATTCCGATTACATTCTCGGGTCGGATGGAACCTGCACGATCGGGCGCGGGCCGGTTCCGCGCATCGAGGGCAAGACGAACTGGACGTGGGAGGGCCAGAAATACGATATGTACCAGCGCGAGCACGATGTGTTGTTCGCCTCCATCCGCAAGGGTCAGCCGGTCAACGACGGCAAGCGCATGGCAACCAGCACGCTGCTGGCGATGATGGGCCGCATGGCGGCGTACACGGGGCAGGAGATCACCTGGGATCAGGCGCTGAACTCGCAAGAGAGGCGCTTTCCGGAGAGTCTGGAGTGGAACGGCAGCCACCCGATTCAGCCTCGCGCCGAGCCGGGCGTGACGAAGTTCGTCTGACAATACAGGAGATGCGAGCCGGTTTGTGCGGCTCCTGGCATTTGCGCTGCCGGCGCGCGCGGCGGCGGCGGACGAACACGACGCCGTGCGGCGGATTCACGATCGCATCGCCGCGCATGAAAAGCAAAATCGAAGGCCGCGCCGTACACTACGTCACGATTCCGAACACGACCGTAACGTACGGCATGGTCCCGATTCCGGCGGGCGAGTTCGAAATGGGTTCGCCGGATTCGGATCCGCAGCACAAGAAAGACGAGCAGCCGCAACACAAAGTAGGCGTCGACGCGTTCTGGATGCAAGCGCACGAGGTGACGTGGGACGAGTACCGGCTGTTCATGTTTGAGGAGCAGGCGGGCGAGACCACGCGCCCGGACGCCACCGTCGACGCGGTCAGCCGCCCGACGCGTCCCTACATGGAGATGAGTTTCGGCATGGGAATTAAGGGTTATCCCGCGATCAGCATGACCCAGCATGCCGCGAATAAATACGCCGAATGGCTGAGCGCCAAGACCGGCGAATTCTATCGCCTGCCGACAGAAGCGGAATGGGAGTACGCGTGCCGCGCGGGCACGGAGACGCCGTATTATTTCGGAAGCGATGCGGCAAAGCTTCCCGAATATGCCTGGTACGCCGCCGACAGCAAGGGGAAGTATCAGAAGGTGGAGACGAAGAAGCCGAATGCCTGGGGTCTGTACGACATGCTCGGTAACGTGATGGAGTGGACGCTGGACGCGTACGCGCCGTATACGGCGAAGGCGCAGGTCAATCCGTGGGTAAGAGCAACGGCGCCTTATCCGCACGCCGTCCGCGGCGGGTCTTGGAACGATCCGGCGGCAATGCTGCGCTGCGCGGCGCGCGTGGCGTCCGACCCGTCGTGGAAGCAGCAGGATCCGCAATTGCCGAAAAGCATCTGGTACATGACGGACGCGCAGTGGCTGGGATTCAGATTGGTGCGGCCGTCCAAGATCCCCGACGCCGCTGCGATGTATCTGTACTGGAACAGCGGCGTCGAGCATGACGAGCAGTAGCGCCCGCGCCATTCTTTCGTTCGCCGTTTTTCTCCTCGGATTACAAGAAGCGCGGGCCGGCGACATGCGGCTGTTCGAAGCCGTCGAGCCGCATATGGGAACGCTGATCGGGATCAAGTTGTACGCATCGAGCGAAGCGCGGGCGAAAGCGGCGTTCCGAGCGGCGTTCGATCGCATCGCGCAACTGGACGACGTTCTCTCCGATTACAAACCCGAAAGCGAGTTGAACCGCATCTCGCGCTCCGCGGTGCGGCAACCGGTGCACGTCAGCGAGGATTTATTTCGCGTGCTGGAGGCGTCGCAGAAGCTTTCAAAGAAAAGCGGAGGAGGGTTCGATATTACCGTGGGACCGGTGGTGCGTCTGTGGCGCGAAGCCCGGCGCGAGCGTCAAATGCCCGACCCGGACGCTCTGGATGCGGCGCTTTCTCATTGCGGCTGGCGCAAGATGCGTCTCAATGCCGCGGAGCGCACCGTTGAATTGGAGGAGGGCGGCATGCAGCTCGATGCCGGCGGGATCGCGAAGGGATTCGCGGCCGACGAGGCGCTCGCGGTTTTGAAACGCTTCGGAATCGCCAGCGCCCTGGTGGCGGCAAGCGGCGATCTGGCATTCAGCGGCGCTCCTCCGGGTCGGCGCGGGTGGACTATCGCAATCGCCGCGTCCGATCTTCCGCTGGAATTGGCAAACGCCGCCGTATCGACCTCGGGAGACTCGGAGCAATATCTGGACGCGAATGGCAAGCGGTATTCGCACATCATCGATCCGCTGACGGGGATTGCCTTGACGAATCGGTTGACGGTAAGCGTGGTAGCGCCCCGAGGCATTCTGGCGGACGGGCTCGCAACCGCGGTCTGCGTGCTCGGCGAACGCCGAGGCCGGGAGTTGGTAAAGAAATATCCCGGGGTTTCCGTCGATATTCGGATCGGAACGTTCTCCTGGGACAGTCCGGGCGCCGGCGCGACCGCAAGCCCGTAGGCTTATACTTGCCGCGTGCGCCGGTGGGCTCCAGGAGATAGGAAATCCAGTTGACTACCGCGTGACTGGAACGATGGCCCGATCGTTTTCAATGTTCGGAATCTTCGAGCGGCTGGTTCGAGCGCGCGATGACGCGAACAGGGGGCCATAATTCGGAGGAAGTCCGAGCCAGCAGGCGGTCAGGGTACGCAGAATGTGTCCACGAGCGAAGAGCGCGGTATCGCCCGTTCGCTTCAAGGGCGGCGGGGGCTGACGGGTTCGCGCCGAGATTCTGAAGCCGGCACGGGCGGGAATGCGAACCGGAGCTTCGATTTGCGGCCAATACCGCGCGAGTCAGTCACGGCAGCAGTTCAGCCGCCGTAGCAATCCGAATATGGGTGAGGCGCCCGCACATGGAACCTGTGCCGATGGGGTTCCGGTTATAAGTCCTTGACTTGATGCTTGCAGCGGAGTCGATCTCGGGATCGGCTTTCCGGGCAAGCTTTCAAGAAGTGGCCGGCCAGTTCGTCAGGCCCCAAGCTATCAAGTTGGTGAATCCCGACCCGCTTGCGAAAATATTGTTGTCATCGGAGGAGGCGATCGGTACATATTCATGTTCCTGGCCGCTGACGACTCCGATCACGCGAGGAGCATTTCCGTTCCAGGTTCCGAAAATCGGCCCCCCGGAATTTCCCGGCGTGATATCGGCGGTGTTGCTCTCCAGTTCCTCGCCGCCGTTGGAATCGCCGTCCTCGTCATGGTAGTCGATGCCTCCCTGCCATGACGGCATCTCACCGCCGCCGACGGCGGTGGGATATCCGAGCACCGTCCAGTAATTCTGCTTTTCCCAATTGGACGACCAACCGTTGTAGCCGAACCAGCCGGCTATCTCCCCCACAGGATTGTATAACTTGAGGAGCGCCCAGTCGTACCCGCTCACATTGTTGCCATTGTTAATTGCCGACGTGTCGGAGACATACGACTCGACGCCGCTACCGAACAGTGAGGAGCCGTTGAAGTAGGCAGGTACGAATCGCATCCACCAGGAACCCGCGGCGGCGCTGGCCCAGGGGACCACGTGCGCGGCGGTGATGACGAGATTCTTCCCAACGAGTGCGCCGCTGCCTTGAAAGCCATCGCTGTTATAGATTTTGCCCACGCATCCCCAGGGGTAGCTCGCGTCTTCATAAATCTGGCGATCGTCATTCCCGAAAACGTACAGGGGCTCGACCCTGTGGCCGTTGAACCGGCGCATGCGCGGTCTCGCCGGGCGGGGGATTCCCCGCGGGATGAAAAGCTGGTTGAGCCATGAAGGCCGGTTGCCCTCGGAACTGGCATTGCGATCAATTGCTTGGCAGATGTGCTTGTGATCGTAGCGCACGGCCGCCTTCCCGAGCCTATGGGCAGCTTCCTCCCCTGTATCCGATACCTTGACTTGCCAAATAGTCCGCCTGCCGACCGTCTCGATCTTCGTGACGTGAGGCAGCGGTTCTTCGCCCTCGGCCGTCGAAATGTATACAGCCCTCGTGCTGCTGAGGCGGCGTAACTCGGAGGGCATTTCCGCGGTCGCGAGGATTGGATTCCGGCGCACAAGTTCCCGCGGTAGCATCGGCCGCTCGCGCGTGCCCCAAAAATGATCCACTCCAACCCCATGAGCCGCCATTCGTGTTCTCCTGACTTTGGATGTGAATCGAAGGCGCGAAGCGTTACACAATCCCTAGAACTTTGCTACCAGCCACAAACCGCCAACCATCAACCCCGTCCCGAGAATTCGCAGAGGCGAGGCGGCATGCACCTTGAATCCGACGAGGCCGAACTGATCCAAAATAATCGAGGCGGCGAGCGAGGCCGTAACGCTGATGCCGGTGAATAGGCCCGAGCCCATCTTCTGGGCGAAGGTTAAACCCGCGATGGTCGAGGCAATACTGATTACGCCACCGGTCCAGGCCCACCACGGCGCGCGCCCCAGAGCGGCGGACGCGGGCAGTGGACCGCGCACGAAGACTTGGATCGCAATCATTCCGAGCAGACCGGAGATGTAGACGGCGAGGCCCGGCCAGACGGGGTCGTTAAGACACTTCTTCAATTCCGCGTTTGCCCCCGCTTGGACGGGATTTGCGGCGCCCGCGGCGGCAGCCATGAGATAGGAAATCCAGTTCACTACTGCGTGACTGGAACGATGCCCCGATCGTTTCAGTGTTCCGCATTTTCGAGCGGCTGGTTCCAGCGCGCGATGACGCACGTTTCGCGCTCGTATCCAAGGATACTGATGGAACCGGTGCCGAGCGCGAACAGGCGGCCATCATTGGGAGGAAGTCCGAGCCAGCAGGCGGTCAGGATACGCAGAATGTGTCCATGAGCGAAGAGCGCGGTATCGCCGTTCGCTTCAAGGGCGCGGGCGATGACGAGTTGCGCGCGTGCGCCCACCTGCTCGACGGTCTCGCCGTTCGGGACGCCATCGGTCCAGAGAGACCAATCCGGCCGATCCTTGCGAATGTCCGGCGTGGAGCGGCCCTCGTAATCGCCGTAATCCCATTCGTGCAGGTTCGGCTCGATCTGGGCCACGGCCGCCGTATCCGGCGAGCGCGCAGGTATCGCGGGCGCGCTTGAGCGGGCTGGTGAGAACCAGCGCGAACTTGCGGCCGGCGAGATAGCGGCCGAGGGCGGCGGCGCGTTCGCGGCCAGTCGCGGTAAGAGGAAGATCGGTGCGGCCGGTGTGCGCTCCGGATTTGCTCCATTCCGTCTCGCCGTGCCGGAAAAGCCAGATCTCGTTCCCGGTCATCGCGCCTCTTGCTGCATGACGCGGTAACATTCGCGCGCGATTTCCCAGTCTTCTTCGGCGCGCACGATGAGAAGCCGCACCTGCGACCGCGCCATCGCGATATCGCGATCCGCGCACTGCGCTCGATTGGCATCCGAATCGATGTCGAGGCCGAGAAACGCGAACTGCCGCGCCACTCTCTCCCGCAGAGGAGCGCAATTCTCGCCGACGCCGCCGGTGAATACCAGCGCGTCGAGTTCGCCGAGACTGCCCAGCATGGCGCCGATCTCCCGGCACAGACGATGCGCGTAAACATCGAATGCGAGTTGCGCGCGCGCGTTGCCCTGGGCCATTGCGGCGAGGATTTCCCGCATGTCCCCGCTTAATCCGGAGAGCCCCAGCAGGCCGGATTGCCGGTTCAGAATGCCGTCCAGATCGTCCGCCGAATAGCCGCGATGCCGCAGCAGATAGATCAGGATGCCCGGATCGACACAGCCCGAGCGCGTGCCCATCATGAGTCCCTCGAGCGGCGTGAATCCCATGGTCGTATCGACGCAGCGGCCGCCGCGAATGGCCGCCAGCGAGCAGCCGTTGCCGAGGTGGCAGGTGATGATGCGTAACGAGGCGGGATCGCGATCGAGGATGTGAGCATGCCCGGCGAGCGGCGTATTGGTGGCTGATGCCGTGAAATCCGAAGCGGCGGATGCCCTGGTCGAGCCACTCGTAGGGGCCCGGATACACGTAGGCTGCAGGGTCGAGGGTGGAGTGAAACGCGGTGTCGAAGACGGCGACCTGCGGCTTTTCTTTTCCAAAGATCCGCCCTGCGAGATCGATCGCTTGAAGCTCCAGCCGATTGTGCGAGGGGGCTATCTCGGATTGATCGGCGATCGCTTGCCGGACAGCGGGCGTGATGCGGGTAGTTTCGCGGTAGGCGCGGCCGCCGTGGACGATGCGATGGCCGATTGCATCGGGAGGCGCGGGAACAGCCTGGAGGGCTTTTTCGAGATCGGCTTCGGGGTCCGCCGATGCTGGCTTGCGGCTCCAGTCGAGGCGCGCCTCCCACGCGGGCCGCTGGGCCTCCTCCGGAA
Organism: Bryobacterales bacterium; assembly: GCA_963795935.1. Lineage (GTDB taxonomy): Bacteria > Acidobacteriota > Terriglobia > Bryobacterales > Bryobacteraceae > JAICMB01. Next base: position 1,275,941 of record CAWCJO010000004.1, read on the forward strand.
CCGGGTCCGTCAGCGCGCCAAACCAACATTTGAAGCTGCTCGACCCGCCGTTCAGGACGAGAATCTTCATTACCCGGGCCACCGCCAGTCGCGGATTTCGGGAAGATCGTCGCCCTGCTTGTCGACATACAGCTTGTGTTCGATCAGGCGGTCGCGCAGGACTTGTTTGGCGTGACCCGCGATGGTCTGAAGGCGGGGCACGCGGTCGATAACGTCGCCCGCCAGATGGAAGCGGTCCAGGTGGTTGAGCACCGTCATGTCGAACGGCGTGGTCGTGGTGCCTTCCTCGCGATAGCCGTGCACGTGTATGTTGTCGTGATTATGGCGGCGATAGGTGAGGCTATGAATCAGCGCCGGGTAGCCGTGGAAGGCGAAAATCACGGGCTTGTCCCTGGTGAACATGGAATCGAAATCGGCATCCGAAAATCCGTGCGGGTGTTCGCTCGCGGGCTGCAGCGCCATCAGATCGACCACGTTTACAACGCGAATCTTGATGTCCGAGACGTGCTGCCGGAGCAGATCCACGGCCGCCAGAGCTTCGAGCGTCGGGACATCGCCGCAGCACGCCATGACGGCGTCGGGCTCGCTGCCCTGGTCGTTGCTGGCCCAATCCCAGATGCCGATGCCGGCCGTGCAATGGCGGATCGCCGCGCCCATGTCAAGATATTGCAGCGCGGGTTGCTTGCCGGCGACGATCACGTTCACGTAATTGCGGCTGCGCAGGCAGTGATCGGCGACCGAGAGCAGGCAGTTGGCGTCGGGCGGCAGATAAATGCGCACGACATCGGCCTTCTTGTTGGCGACATGATCGATGAAGCCGGGGTCCTGGTGGCTGAAGCCGTTGTGGTCCTGCCGCCAGACATGGGAGCTGAGCAGATAGGTTCAGGGACGCGATGGGCCGCCGCCAGGGAATCCCTCGCGTGGTTTTCAGCCATTTGGCGTGCTGGTTGAACATCGAATCGATAATGTGAATGAAGGCCTCGTAGCAATTGAACAGGCCATGGCGGCCGGTGAGCAGGTAGCCTTCGAGCCAGCCTTGGCACATATGCTCGCTGAGAACCTCCATAACGCGGCCGTCGGGAGAGACGTGCTCGTCGGTGGGCTCGATCTCCGCCACGGACTCGCGGTCCGTGACTTCGAAGACCGCGTTCAAGCGATTCGATGCCGTTTCGTCGGGGCCCATCAAGCGAAAGTTTTTCGGGTTGAGCTTGATAACGTCGCGCAGCAGATTGCCAAGCACTTTCGTGGCTTCGTTGCGGGTGGTCCCGGGTTTGGCGACATCGACGGCGTAGTCGCGGAAATCCGGCATGCGCAGATCGCGCAGCAGCAGGCCGCCATTGGCATTGGGATTCGCGCCCATGCGGCGTTTGCCTATGGGCGCGAGAGCCTGTAACTCGGGAATCAGCGCTCCCCGTTCATCGAATAGTTCTTCGGGACGATAGCTGCGCATCCAGTCTTCGAGGATTTTAAGGTGCGCCGGATCGGAGAGATGATCGACCGGAACCTGGTGGGCGCGGAACGTGCCTTCGATCTTCAAGCCGTCCACTTCTTTCGGCCCGGTCCAGCCCTTGGGGGAACGCAGGACGATCATGGGCCATTGCGGGCGGCGCTTGAATCCGTTTTCGCGAGCGTCCTTCTGAATGCTCTGGATCTCGGCGAGCACGGCGTCGAACGTGCCGGCCATGAGCTGGTGCATCGGTTCGGGGTCGTCGCCTTCGACGTAATACGGCTGGTATCCGTAGCCGCGCAGCAGCTCCGTCAGCTCCTCCTTGCCGATGCGCGCCAGCACCGTGGGACCCGCGATCTTGTAGCCGTTCAGATGCAGGATCGGGATCACGGCGCCGTCGCGCGCCGGATTCAGGAATTTGTTGGAGTGCCAGCTTGTCGCCAGAGCGCCGGTTTCCGCCTCGCCGTCGCCGATGACGCAGCAGACCAGCAGATCGGGGTTGTCGAAGGCCGCGCCATAAGCGTGGACGAGCGCGTAGCCGAGCTCGCCGCCTTCATGAATCGACCCGGGCGTCTCCGGGGCGGCGTGGCTGGGGATACCTCCGGGAAATGAAAACTGCGTGAACAGCCGCTTCATTCCCTCGGCATCCTGGCTGATGTTGGGGTAGAACTCGCTGTAGGAGCCTTCGAGCCAGGTGTTCGCAACCATGCCGGGGCCGCCGTGGCCGGGACCGCAAATATAAATCATGTTGAGGCCGTGCTCGCGGATCAGGCGGTTGCAATGGACGTAGATGAAGTTCAATCCTGGCGTTGTGCCGAAGTGGCCCAGCAGACGCGGCTTGGTGTGCTCCAGCTTCAGCGGCTCGGTCAACAACGGGTTGTCGTAAAGATAAATCTGACCGACGGAGAGATAGTTGGCCGCGCGCCAGTAAGCGTTTATCTTGCGGACGTCGTCTTGAGACAGCGGATTCGGATTCACGTTTCACGCCCGAGGTGTTTGTAACACATCGCAGCGCTCCGGCACCCCCCCTTTCGCGCGGCTGCGCTTGGGTGTAAGATCTTGTGGATGGAAGTTGCAGCTTACCGGCCAGGAGAACGCAGCTTATGAATATGAACATGATCCCGTTCCTTGCTATCTGGGCCTGCATCGCGGCGGCCGCGATCGGGCTCGCCTTGTACCGCAGATTACTGACCAGGAATGAAGACGACTATGTGCACGTCGCCGAGGGAGAAGCCAGCCGCATCCCCCAGCAGCTCGCGCTGGCGCAGAAGCTTGACGTCATCGACCGCTGGGAGAAGATTCTGATCTCCGCCGCGGTCATTATCGGCATACTGATTGGAGCGGCGTACCTTTACCAACTCTGGAATCAGAGCTCGCAGCTAAGCTGACTCCGGCGCCCTCGGACTCGTCGGCGGGATATTCTGAGCCAGGAGACATGGCCGTCGTCATTTCCATGCTCCGCGGCGTCAATGTCGGGGGGCACAACAGGATCAAGATGGACGCGCTGCGGGCGCTCTATGAGTCGCTCGAGTTGCGGCCCGCGCGGACCCACGTACAGAGCGGAAACGTCGTCTTCAGGACTGAGGCGCGGGATTTGACGTTACTCTCCGCGCGAATCGAGGACGCCATCGAGCAAAGCTTCGGATTTCGGCCGCGCGTCATCGCTCGCACCTCTTCCGAACTGAGAGATGTGATTGCGCGGAATCCGTTCGGGGCTCGGAGCGGCATCGATCCCAGCAGACTCCTCGTTACCTTTTTCGCCACCGACCCCGGCGCATGAAGCTCGGGAAAAGGTTCGCGGCATGAAGACCGATCCCGAGGAGCTGTGGATTGACGGCCGCGAACTCTACATGTATTTTCCGAATGGCATGGCGCGCCCCACGCTGTCGCCGGCCGCGATTGAAAAGGCCCTGAAAGTAGCCGGAACCGGCAGAAATTGGAACAGCGTTACCAAGTTGCTCGCCATCGCGGAGGAGATCGAAGATTCTCGGTGAACGGGCCGGAGCAATTCGGTAGTGGGTCAGCTTGAGTCTAAGGGCGATCCGTTTCGATGACTTGCGATCTTTTCCAACTGCCCACGGTTTGATCGGGCAGCGATCGAATGACGAAATACGAGATTATCCTCTACTGGAGCGACGAAGACGGGGCGTTTATCGCGGAAGTGCCGGAACTGCCAGGTTGCGTCGCGGACGGACCCACCCGCCAGGATGCAATCGCGAACAGCAGAGATCGTCATTTCCGAGTGGCTGGAAACAGCTCGCGAAGTGGGCCGTCCTGCGCCGGAGCGAAAAGGCTGCTTCTTTTCGCCTGAAACTGGATCCCTTTGACAGCCGCGTATCGGCATCGGGCGTTACGCGTCAATGTAGATGAAGCGACGTTGCGCAAACGGTCCAATTTGAGAAATTAACCATGCGACGTTTTGCCTTTGCCGGACCCCCGTGGCCTATGCTAAAAACAACCGATCATGACCGACAGCCCTGCCCTTACGCGAGAAAACCCGATCCTCGCTAAATTCCGCGCCGCACTCGCAGAGATGTACGGTGACCGGCTTGAGTGCGTCGCGTTGTTTGGTTCCCGCGCTCGGGGCGATGCACAGCCGGATTCCGATTACGATGTGGCGGTTTTTCTGAACGGCATGAATGGCTCGGCCGGCCGTTAGGCTGAACTCCACAGGCTCGCAGCGCTGCGGGTCAAATTCATGAAACCGGCGCTTTCTTTGACGCCAAACCCTATCCGGCAGTCGCGTACCGCGAGCGCTCCCCGCTTATGCACGAAATCCGGCGCGAGGGGCTGGACCTGTGACCCCCGAAGGCTGCTCGATTTTACTGAACTTCGATCACCACCTTGAACGCGGCCAGACTATGCTCGCTTCTGGTCTTAACTGCGATGCAGGCCGGGCCGCTTATCTCGCTGCATTCCACGCTGCGCAAGCCATAAATCTTCGAGCGCAGCGGCAAGGTGGTCAAGACCCATAAAGGCGTTAACGTAGAATTTCTCCGCCTCACCAAGGACGATCCGGCCTTCACGCCGGACCAGCGCGGCTTTCTTTCCCAAGCCTACGATTCAAAGCCGTCGCTGATTACGACTCCGGACCCGTTGCCGAGGTTCCGTCCCAAGAGGCCATCGATGCTATGCAAGTCGCCCGCAACTTTGTTGATACTGTCCGCCGTGTGCTGAAACCGCAGCCGCCGAACTAACGTTGCAAATACGGTGAGTTTCTGCAAACGCCCTTTCGCTGGTAATGTAAATCTCAATGAGCAAAGCTATCGAAAATTTGAAAACCGCCCAACAGCGGGCAATGGCAATGCGCCCGAAGGTTGGCGGCTTTCCCTATCTGGCCGAAGTCCTGCGGCAGGCAGGTGTAACACACAACTTCTGGTTTTTGCCGGCGTGTCAAAGCGTGTACCTCACCAACGACGGCCCGGTCATTACGCAAGGAGCGCCGCTGGTGTCCGGCACGGCTGATGTACCTGCGTTCGACCGGGAGGCGCTCATCAAAGCTTTACGAACCGACCAAGCCGGAGAGAGCACGTTTCCCGAATTTCTCGCGGCTTCATGGCAGGCCGGGGTTGTGCGGTACGATGTCGATTTCGCGGCCCGCACGGTTGCCTACTATGGCTGCAACGGGGAGCAGTACGTCGAAAGCTATCCTGCCGTCGATCTGAAATAGGAACACCATTCCCTGCCGAACAGTGGCGCGTCTCGAAAAGGGCAAGTTTTGCATCGTCGGCCCGACGGCCGATTCATGAAAGTGCAACCGGCCGCCCATCCGTCGAAAGTCGCCCCGCGGCTATTCGCCCCACACCAGGCGCGCCAGATTCGACCCCGACACGACAATAGTCTCATCGCGCTCCGGGCCGGTCGAAATGCAGCCGATCTCGACGCCGGTCCGGTCGCTGAGAAAGCGCAGGTAATCCTTGGCGCGCGCCGGCAGATCATTGTAGTCTTTGAGCCCCCGGGTCGCCGCTTTCCAGCCGGGCAGCTTCTCGTAATGCGGGTCGATGGATTCCAAGCCCTGAATGGTTGCGGGCATCTCTTCGCAGCCGCCATAGGACATCAGGACTGGAATCTCATCCAGGTCGTCGAGAACGTCGAGCTTCGTGATCACCACGCTGTCGAAACCGTTGATCATGGAGGTATAACGAAGCAGCGGTACATCGAACCAACCGCAGCGGCGCGGCCGGCCGGTGACGGCGCCGTACTCATTGCCGGCCTTACGGATGAAATCGCCGAGCGCGTCAAGCGCCTCCGAAGGAAACGGACCCGGACCCGACCCTGGTGACATAAGCCTTGGAAACGCCGACGACGCCGTCGATCGCGGTCGGCGGCACGCCCGATCCGGTGCAGGCCCCGCCGGCCGTGGCGCTCGAGGAGGTGACGAACGGGTAGGTGCCGTGATCAATATCGAGCATGGTTCCCTGCGCGCCTTCAAACAGTACGCGCTTGCCGGAGCGCATGGCATCGTTCAACAGCCGCGAGGTGTCGCAGACCATCGGCCGGATCTGTTCGGCAAAGGCCCGGTAATCGCCGCGGATTTTGTCGTAATCGATCGGCTCGCTGACGTTGAACGCTTGCGCCAGCAGCCGCTTATCTTCGGCCAGCCCCGCATACATGTGCGGGAAGATCTCGGCGTCGAAAAGGTCGGCGATGCGGATGCCGCGGCGGCCGATCTTATCCTCGTAACAGGGCCCGATGCCGCGCGAAGTGGTTCCGATTGCGACGCGGTCCGCGCGGCCTTCCGAGATCTTCTCGACAATGCGGTGAAACGGAAAAATGACGTGCGCGCGATTGCTGATGCGAAGCTGCCGCGCGACGTCGATTCCGGCCGCTTCGAGCGTGCGCATCTCCTCCAGCAGCGCCATGGGATCGACCACCACTCCGTTGCCGATGACGGCCGTTACGCCGGGGCGCAGAATGCCGCTCGGAATCAGCTTGAGGACAAATTTCTTTCCGCCGGTGAAGACAGTATGGCCGGCGTTGTGCCCTCCCTGGTAACGCGCGACTATATCGAAGCGGCTGGAGAAGAGGTCGACAACTTTGCCTTTGCCCTCGTCGCCCCACTGGGCGCCCAGCACAATGATGTTGCTCAACGGACTATTGTAATCGAAGGCTGGGTTTAATCGAAGATCACGCGGCGGGCGCCGCGGGCTTGGTTTGACGCAGGTATCCGAGATACTCGGGATCGTTTGCCGCCACCGCGTCCAGCACAGAAACGGCGGGTTGCCATTCACCCACGATGGGATAGGACAGCAGCGCCAGGCGCGCCAGATCCATGGACTGCTCGACGGCGGCGCGGATCGCGAGCCTCTCGTAGGTCTTTACGGCCAGCACGAGTCCTTTCACGCTCTCCGGAAGCGCCCCGCAAGCCAGCGGGCGCGGTCCATTCAGATCGATTGCCGCCGGTACTTCGGCGACGTCGTCATCGGCGAGATCCGTAATTGCGCCCTGGTTACGAACGTTCACGACCATCACTTTGGGCGACTCGCTATTCAACGCGGTCATGACGTCCACGGCAATGCGGTGATACCCGGTGACGCCCTCAAACGGATTCCAGTCGTGATGCTCCTTCTTTAATCCCGATTGCGCCGCCGCCTCCAGCCGCATGTAGCTGGCGTTGCGCTGGTTGAGGTAGTCTTTGTAAATTGCGATGCCGCCCCGCGCATCGCCGGCGCTCAGCCGCTCGCGCAAAGCCGCGAACAGAGCGCCGTTCATCTGTTGGATTTCCTCGCCGCGAGTGGCCCCGGCTTGGCGCTGATTGCTTAAGGCGCGGCTCTGGCCGTAATAGAAGAAAAGATACTCGGTTGGAATCAGTCCCAGCGTTCGCACCAGCGCGGGCTCGAACAGCGGGGCAGGATAGACGCGCCGGATCGCTTCGTCGTCCGACAATAAACGGCTCGTAATATCTTCACCTCGCAGCAAAACGCGCCGCACCCAGCCGAGATGATTCAAGCCGGCGTAATCGAAGCGCATCTGCTCGAAGGGAAGTCCCAGCGACCATGCAATGCGATGAAATACTTCGGCCGGGGTGTCGCAGATGCCCACCACGCGCGCCCGCGTGTGCGTCATCAGCGCTTGCGTAATCAGGCCGGCCGGGTTCGTGAAATTCACCAGCCACGCATCGGGGGCGAGCCGCTCTATTAAGCGAGCCTGCTCCAGCGCGACGGGGATGGTCCGCAAGGCCATGGCGAGACCGCCGGGACCCGTCGTTTCCTGCCCCGCGAAACCGTGCTCCAGGACGATGCGCTCGTCGCGGGCGCGCGCTTCGATGCCGCCCACGCGGATGCTGCTGGATACAAATCGCGCGCCTTCGATGGCGTCCTCGATGCGGCGCGGCGTCGGCGATCTCGATGCTCCGCGTCCACGGCATGCGCGCACGATCTCGCGGCCGAGCGCGGCCATGATGGCGGCGCGCTCGGCGATCGATATCGAAAAGCGCAATCTCGGTAACACCAATCGCCTCCCGCGCCTCGGCCAGACCATGGATCAGCAACGGCGTTCGCGCGCCGCCGCCGCCGAGGATGGCCACCTTGCCCGCTTTCACGACCGCACTCCCGCCAGCGCCTCGTGGAGCTCGTCCTTGGTTGGAAAGGTCGCGATGCCGCCGAGCCCGCGCGTCGATAAAGCCCCGCACACCCCGGCGGTGTGCAGGCATTCTTCCGGGGATTGGCCGCGCAGCCAGCCGTAAATGAAGCCGGCGTCGAAGCAGTCTCCCGCTCCGGTCGTGTCGGCCGCCTCGACGGGGTAGGGAGGACAACGATAATGCCGGCCGTCCCAGTCGAGCATCGCGCCATTGCGAACCGAGTTTCAGCGCCACGCGCCGGACGCCTTTATCCGCAAGCGCGCGCAGCATCTCGCGCGGTTTGGAACGGCCGGTCATCAACTCCGCTTCACGCTCGTTGGGAAAGAACATGTCGGCGCGGCGCAACAGCTCCACGCTCGCCGGCGCGGTGAGCCAGGTTTCGTGCCAGCCGACATCGATGGAGACGTTGCAGCCGTGGCGATGCAGCTCGGGGAACAGGCCGGCATCGAGCACGGGATCGGGCGCGCAGGCGAAATGTACGTGCTGCGCGCTGGACATCAGGGCGCGCGCGTCTTTTTCCTTGATGAGATCCGTAAGCTGCTCGTTGGCGCCGTAATAGGTGTAAAAGACACGGTCCCGCGGCGTCGATACGCTCACGGTGTGCCCGCTCGGCTCGCTCTTATGAATCTCCAGGGCCGAAGCGTTGACGCCCGATGCGATCAGCCTTTTAACGATCCAGATGCCGTCTTCATGGCCCACAACGCCGAGCACGGCGACGTTGACGCCGAGGCGCGCGAGACCGGAAGACGTGATCGCCGCGCCGCCGCCGATCTCGGCGCGCATGGTGTGCGCGAAGCCCTCTTCACCAAGCCGGGGCAGGCGGTAAAAGCCGCTCATGACGATGTCGATGAAGAAATCGCCGACGACCACTACCTCCCACGTCTTCTCGCGCCTCATTTACCTAAGCCCATCCTAAATTAACGCAGGCCGCCGCACGGGCACGGTGGATGGTAAGGCACGAAATCTCGCGCATGGTCGCGTCGTCGCGCGCACGGGGACGTCGTGGTAACCCCCGGTCGGCAAGCGGCCGGGTGTAAAGCCGACATGTCCGAGGCGCCGCGCAACGCCCTTGCGGAAGCCCGCTGTTAGAATGACTTCTTCATGTCTTACGAACTCGACCGGCGTGCGCTGCTGCGACTGATGCCGGTTCTTGCGGCGGCGATCGAGCCGGCGCTGGAAGCTCAAAATCCGGCGGTCACGGCGCCCGCGGCCGCGCAGGAGCAGCGTCCCGCGCCGCCTCCGCAGGTTGTCACGAAGGAGATGCTGCATCACGCCCTGGCGCTGGTGGGCATCGAACTCACGGACGCGCAGGAGACCATGGCGTTGCGCGGCGTGAATCAGAATTTCGCTTCCTACCTTCAGCTTCGCGCCATTGATATTCCACTCGATACGGAGCCCGCCTTCCGCTTCTATCCCGCGGCGCCCACGCTTAACGCGCACGCCCGCTTTGCGCCGCGGAAACCGGCGCGTATAACATTCGCCTCGGTCGAAGATCTCGCGTTCCGGCCGGCGGTCGAACTCGGCGCGCTGATCCGCGATCGCAAGATCACGTCCACGGAACTCACCAAGATGTACCTGGCGCGCCTCAAGAAGTATGCGCCCAAACTGAACTGCGTCATCACATTGACGGAGGACCGCGCGCTCGAGCAAGCAGAGCGCGCCGACGCCGACCACCGCCGGGGCCGCAGGCGTAGCTTGTTGCATGGCGTCCCCTATGGCGCCAAGGACCTTTTCGCGACCAAGGGAATTAAGACCACGTGGGGCGCGGAGCCGTATCAGAACCAGATTCCGGACTACACCGCTACGGTGATCGAACGGCTCGATAACGCCGGCGCGGTCATGCTCGCCAAGCTGTCGATGGGCGCGCTCGCGCAGGGCGATCTGTGGTTCGGCGGAATGACCAGGAATCCCTGGAATATCGAGCAGGGGTCGAGCGGATCGTCCGCCGGATCGGCGGCGGCGACCTCCGCCGGCCTGACGGGGTTTGCAATCGGTACGGAGACGCTGGGCTCGATCATTTCGCCAAGCACGCGCTGCGGCGTCGTGGGATTGCGCCCCACCTACGGCCGCATCAGCCGCTACGGCGCCATGGGCTTGAGCTGGACAATGGATAAAATCGGTCCGCTGTGCCGTACGGTGGAGGATTGCGCGGTGGTGCTCGAAACCGCGAAAGGGCCCGATGGACACGATCGGACGGTGGTGGACGCGCCGTTAAATTGGCAACCGCATCTCGGTCTATCGGGTCTTCGAATCGGCTATTTGAAAGCGGAGTTCGACCGCGTGCAGGGCGATTCGAAAGCGGTTTACGATCACGCGTTGGCGGATTTCGCAAAGGCCGGCTTTGAAATGCAGGCCAGTGGAGCTTCCCAAGTTCACCGCCAACGCGCTTCGGATTATTCTCGAAGCCGAAGCCGCGGCGGCCTTTGACGATCTGACGCGAAGCAACGGCGTGGATCGGTTGAGCGGTCAAAAACCGGGCGACTGGCCGAATAGCTTTCGGACCTCGCGCGTCATTCCCGCGGTCGAGTACATCCGCGCGCAGCGCGCCCGCACGCTGCTGATGCGGCAAATGGAAAAGTTCATGTCGGATTGGGACGTCCTGGTATCGCCGCCCTTCGGCGGTCCGCTGCTGACGATCACCAACTTAACGGGCCACCCCCAGATCGTGGTCCCGTGCGGGTTCGTGAACGGCTCGCCCATGGGAATCGTGTTTACGGGCCGCGTGTACGACGAAGGCTCGCCCATGCGCGCCGCGTTGATGTACGAGCGCGCCACCGACTGGCATACCATGCATCCGAAAATGGATTGGGCCTGAGCGGGAATGGCTTGCGGCGATCCGTTTACTTCTTCGAGCGGTCGGCGTCGCCCTTTACGGAAATCTCGCTCCTCACGTGATCGGCGCCCGCGACCTCGGCGGCTTTCGATTCGATGTTTCTCTTCTCTTCTTCGCTATGCACCGGACCTTTCAGCGTCACCATTCCGTTTTGCGAAACAACTTTGACGTTATGGCCATAGCTGGACAGGGATTTATCTTTGACGATGGCGCGCCGGATCTTTTGGGTAGTATCGCGATCCGATGCATTATTTTTCTGCTGATCGGCCGTAACCGCGCCGGTGTTTCGATCGCGCTTGTTGACTTTGGTGTTATCCGGTTGTGTTTGAGCGGGCGCCTGGTCCTGCGCCGTCGCAATGATGGGAGCGCCGGTGAGAACGAGCCCAAAAATGAACGCTCGCGTAAAGCTTAGACGCATGATTCCTCTTCCTGCCGACGGTTACGCCGGCACTATATGGACCACGTGGGAGGTGTAACGGTTTCAAAGTATCGTTAATGGGCGATGTCGCGGCGGGCGAACAATGCGTACGCAGCAGTGAATCCGGCGGCCGCGACGATCGCCAGGACGGTGAGATTTCTGTAGGGGAGCGGCCGGCCCATGACCAGGTCAAAGGGATTGTAATAACGAAACGGGGAGAGCCAGGCGATCTTATCGGCGGCCGGCCAAAGTCGTCCGACATAATCCAGCAAGAAGGCGGCGAGCGCGAGCAGTCCCGCGATGGCCCCCGCGGCGGCGCGGCGGCGGGAGGCGGATGCGATGGCCATGGCGATGGCGCTCCAGCTCAGTAGCAGCAGGCCAAGATTGAGAGCCAATGAACCGACCAGGCGAGCCGACGGCCACTCCGCTCCGGGAGGGGCCAGCAATTTAAAGGCCGGCCCAGGTGCCGGCCAGCATCATGGCAAGCAGAGCGGCAATTGACAGGATCAGCAGAGCGATTGATCGCATAATAATCCAGTGGCGGCCGAGCGGGCGCGACAGGATCAGATCGATGAAGCCGCTTTCGATTTCCGACGTAGGCGTGGTGGCAAGTGCGATTGATATCGCAAGCAAAGCCGCCATTACCGAGAGGTGAAAATATCCCACGCAGACGATGCCTGCGAACGACATCATGCTGGTGAAGGCGGGACCCATCAGCTCGCGCGCAAAGGCCGGCAGCATGGCGCCGAGCTGGTTGAATCCGCCGGAAGCCTGAATGGAGCGCGCCGCCAGGATTAAAAGGAACTGGAACCCGGCCAGCACAAGACCCATGGCGAGCAACAACGTACGGAAGCGCTTCAACGTATGCGCGAGAAGCAGCATGGGAGCGGTCACGGAGCGCCCTCGCGATAATATTTCATGACTACGTCTTCGAGACGGGCTTCCTGCACCTCAAGATCTTCTACCGGCAGGGAGGCGAGCGCGCCTAGAAGCGGGCCGAGCGCGCCTTCCACTTGCAAGATCCAGAGGCGCGGGGCGCGCTCGAGGACGTGACATCCGGGAGGAAGACCCGGCGCCAGTGTCACGTCGCGCTGGAAATGTACGCGCACGCGGCGGGCGGAGAGGTGGCGCGCTTCCTCGATTGTCGAAAGAAGCACGAGTTCGCCGCGACGCAGCAGCGCGATGCGGTCGCACACGCGCTCCACTTCGGAAAGAACGTGGGAGGACATGAAGATGGTCCGGCCGCGCTGCTTTACGTCAGCCAACAACTTATAGAACGCCTCCTTCATCAGCGGATCGAGGCCCTCGGTCGGCTCATCCAGAATCAGCAGCTTGGGGTTGGACTGGAAAGCCTGAATAATTCCGAGCTTGCGCTTCATCCCCGTGCTGTACTCGCGCAGCTTGCGGCGGAGGGCGGCAGGGGGCAGCTCGAAGCGATCCTGCAGCTCGCCTCGCCACGCGTTATCGATGGGACGGCCGTTTAGACCGGCGAGAAAATCGAGCGTCTCGGCTCCGGTCATGTTGGAATAGAGACCCATTTCGCCCGGCAGGTAGCCGATTTCAGAACGCGCTTTGAGACCGTCGCGCCGGCAATCGTGGCCGAAGATAGAGGCCTGGCCGGAGGTGGGTCGCAGCAGATCGAGCAGTATCCGGATCGTGGTTGTTTTGCCCGCGCCGTTGAGGCCGAGAAAGCCCAGGATCTCGCCTTCGTGCGCGTCCAGATCGAGTTTGTCGACGGCCGTGAGCGCGCCGTAGCGTTTCGTCAATTGGCGGATGGACACGGCGGGCGTCACACTTCGATTCTAAGGTGCGGCAGGCCGGGAGCTACAATCGGTCATTACTGTTTGAGATGAAGCGGCTGTGGTTCATTGCGGTGGTGGCGCTGAGCGCGGCGGAAACCGGCGCCTCGCTGGAGGAGCGGTTGTGGCATTACCGCAATCTCGGCAAGGCTTACTACGAGAATCCGGCGACGCAGGCGCGGGCCGTCGATGAATTCCGGAAGGCTCTGGAGCTGGCGCCGCAATCGGCGCGCGAGCGGCTGAATTACGCGCTGGCGCTGCTGCGCGCCGGGAAGACAGACGAAGGCATTGCCGAACTCGAGCGCGTGCAGAAGCAGGACCCCAAACTGCCGCACACGTGGTTCAATCTCGGGATTACGTACCGCAAGCAAGGCGAGTTCGAGAAGGCCATTCCAGAATTTCAAAAGATGACGGAACTGGTTCCAGACGAGCCGGTGTCGCACTATAACCTGGGCGTGCTTTATAAGCAAGCGGGGCGGAATGAAGAGGCGCGCAAGGAACTGGAGACGGCGGCGAGGCTCGGCCCGAACCTCGCGGCGCCGCACTTCCAGCTTTTTAATTTGTACCGGCAGGAGGGCCGCAAGGAGGAGGCGGCGCGCGAGCTTGCGGAGTTTCAGCGCTTGAAGAAACAGCAGGAGGGCGCGGTAATTCCGGAGGACATGGAGTGGAGCAGCTACGCCGAAATCTACGATCCGGTGGACATGAAGAAGCAGCCGTTGCCCCAGGGGGCGAGGCGGCCTCTCGCGCCAGACGAAGAAGGACAGCTTCTCATTGACTTTCATGGCGACGGTAGGCCCGAGGCGCTGGCGTGGTCTAAGGGCGGGATTACGTTGGCGGGGGCGAAGGGGCTGGCGGGAATTACCGGGATTATTTCCGTGGCGCAGGGGGACTATGACAACGATGGATTTCCGGACTTATGCGTGCTGACGGAGCAAGGGCCGGTTCTGATGCATAACGTAAAAGGCGATTTCGAGCGCGCGGCAGTGGCGCTGCCGGCGGGCCGGTTTGAAAAGGCGGTGTGGCTCGATATCGATCACGATTACGATCTCGATCTGCTGCTATTAGGGAAAAAGCAGGTGTTGTTGAGGAACCAGGGGGCCGCTGGATTCGCGGATCATACGGCCGATTTTCCGTTTGCCGTTGGTCATGCGATCGATGCGGCGCCGTTCCGGCTGCTGGCCGACAGCAAGGCTTTCGATCTGATGGTGAGCTATGCGGACCGGCCTGGAGTGGCGTATCTGGACCAGTTGGGGGGAAAGTATCGGGCGATGAATGCGCCGCAATTGGCTGCGGGCGCGAAGTGGTTGCGGGCGGAAGACGTCAATCGCGATGGGTGGCTGGACGTGGTGTCCAGCGCGGGAACGCTGTTGAACCGGCAGGGGCGTTTCGAACATGCGGGGGCGCCGGTAAGCGATGGTTCGATGGCGCTCGGGCGGCCCGCCGCTAAAACGCATTGGATCGGCGTGCGGCTCATCGGCATTAAGAATTTGAAGCTCGCGTATGGGGCCGAGGTGGAGATCAAGGCCGGCCAGCTTTATCAAAAGAAGATTTACGACGGCGCGCCGCTGGTTTTCGAATTGGGATCGAGAACGGTGGTCGATACGGTGCGGATCACTTGGCCGAACGGACTGATCCAGAACGAGACGAACCAGCCCGCCGATCGCGCTTACGATTATAAGGAAGCGCAGCGGCTTTCCGGGTCTTGCCCGATGATCTGGACGTGGGATGGGCGGCGATTCCGGTTCATTACGGATGTTCTTGGCGTCGCGCCGCTGGGGGCGATGTCGGGCGATGGCCGGTATTTTCCCGTCGATCACGAAGAATATATCCAGATACCGGATGGCGCGCTGGCGGCGCGCGATGGACGGTTCAATCTACGGATCACCGAGGAGTTGAGCGAGGTGTCGTACCTGGATGAAGTGGAGTTGCTGGCGGTGGATCATCCGGCTGGGGTGGAGGTGTTCACGAGCGAGCGCTGGAAGGGGCCGCCGTTCGCCGATTTTCGGATGTATGGGATCGGGAAGCGCGCCTATCCGGTCTCGGCGCGCGACCAGCGCGGCCGCGATGTGCGCGAGCGGTTGTCAGCGCAAGATGGGCGCTATGTGGATGGCTTCCGGCACGACCGTTCCGGGGTTGCGGAACTGCATACGCTGGATCTCGATTTCGGCAAGAGCGCGGGGACGATCCTGGTGTTGAACGGTTGGGTGGATTGGGCCGACGGCAGCACGTTTCTGGCGCGGTCGCAGGAAGGCAAGGGTCTGATTCCTCCTTATCTCCAGGTGAAGGATGCGAACGGGAAGTGGAAGACCGTAATAGAAGATATGGGCATGCCCGACGGCAAGCCGAAGACGATTGCGGTCGACCTGACGGGGAAGTTCTTGTCGGCTTCGCGCGAGGTCCGCATCGTGACCAACCTTTGTGTCTTCTGGGATGAAATTTTTCTGGGCGAGGCGACGGCGGCCCCGTTGCATTTGAAACGCGTCGTCATGGAATCGGCCGACTTGCATTTCCGGGGCTTCTCGAAGAATATCGTTCCGGGAAACCGCGTGCAGCCGGCGCGGTTCCTGTATGACTCGGTCAGCGCGGTATCGCAATGGAATCCCACGCCGGGGCTTTATACGCGCTATGGCGATGTTACGGAACTGATCGCGGCGGTGGACGATCGGCCCGTGGTGATGGGATCGGGCGATGAAATGCGGCTCTCGTTCCGCGCCGACAGCCTGGCACCGCCGCCTAAGGGTTGGAAGCGCGATTATCTGTTGAAAGTGGACGGGTGGGCCAAGGACCGCGACGCCAACACGGCTTTTTCGCAAACTGTGGAGCCGCTGCCGTTTCATGCCATGTCCCGTTATCCGTATCCGGCGGGCGAACATTTTCCTACTGACGCCGCGCGTAAGCTGTATCGCGAGAAGTACAATATAAGGCCAGCGGCAACGCTGATCTCACCATTGAGGACATCGAACTGAACATGCGAAAGTGGCTTGCAATCGGCTTTCTGCTGCTGTTGGTGAACACCGCCTACATCGCGGCGTTTGCCGAGCCGACGGTGTTCTACATGGCCAACGTGTTGCTGCACCTGGCGCTGGGCATTGCGGTTTTCGCGCTCTTTCTTACGGTCGCGAGATCGTTCGGCTTTGCCGCGCTTGCGTTATCGGTCGCGGCGGCGCTGGGAATTTCGCTGGCGATCACAGGGGCGACGCGGCAGTTCCATTCTCTGTTAGTGGCGCACGTGGCGGCCGCGGCCGTGGGATTGGCGGCGCTGATTCCCTACGCGGTGAGATGGCGGCCGGCGCTTCGCAACGCCTATGCGGCGGCGCTTGCGTTGCTGGTGCTGCTACCGCTCGGCGCGCGCATTTACAACGCGAAGTTTCCCGACGCATCGCTGCGCATCCACAATCCCGCGGTCGTTCCGGTGTCCATGAAGGAGGAGGGGGGCGGCCCGAAATCGCCGTTCTGGCCGTCGTCGTCGCGAACCAACGTGGGCGGTACGATCCCGTCGAACTTCTTTATGGATTCGAAGGCTTGCGGGGAGTGCCACAAGGATATTTACAAGCAGTGGAACGGCTCGATGCATCACTTTGCGTCGTTCAATAATCAGTTCTATCGAAAATCGATCGAGTACATGCAGAGCGTGGCGGGCGTCCAGCCCACGAAATGGTGCGCCGGCTGCCACGATCACGCGGTGTTTTTCAATGGCCGTTTCGAGAGACCGATTAAGGACCAGATCGACACGCCGGAAGCGCAAAACGGGCTGGGGTGCATGTCGTGCCATTCCATCGTGCACGTGGCCAGCTCCATGGGCAACGCCGATTTCACCATGATGTATCCGCCGCTGCACGAGTTGGCGTCGAGCAAGAACCCCTTCATTCGCGCCATGGATCATTTCTGACGTATCTCGATCCGGAGCCGCACCGGCGTACGTTTCTGAAGCCGTTCATGACCGCGGACACGGCGGAGTTTTGCTCGGCGTGCCACAAGGTGCATCTGGACGTGCCGGTGAATCATTATCGCTGGCAGCGCGGGTTTAACGATTACGACAATTGGCAGGCCAGCGGGATATCGGGACAGGGCGCAAGATCGTTCTATTATCCGCCGAAGCCGTCGACATGCGCGGATTGCCACATGCCGCTGGTGAACTCGCGGGATCCCGGCAACCACGACGGCAAGATTCATTCGCACCGTTTTCCGGCGGCGAACATGGCGGTTGCGTACGTGAACCGGGACGAAGCGCAGATGCGCGAAGAAGCGAAGTTTCTGACGTCGGGCTTCATCACGGTGGATATTTTTGCGGCCTCGCCAGTGGAAGAAAAGAATGCGCAGTTGCAAATGCGCCGCCGGGCGGGCGATACGGGGCCCCGGGAGAGCACGACGTTTGCGACGGGCGAGGAAAGCGATCATAGCGGCCCGGTTTTCATTCGCGAGGTGGGCAAGGTCGCGGCGCCGATCGATGCTCCGGAGCGACGTTCGTGCCGGGATCGACCATCCGCGTCGACGCGGTCGTGCGCACGCGCAAGATCGGCCATTTCTTTCCGGCCGGCACGGTGGACGCCTTCGACGTGTGGCTGGAACTGGAAGGCACGATGCCGCGGGGCGCGAGGTCTTCTGGAGCGGCATGGTGGAAGACAAGGGCCGGGGTCCGGTCGAGCCCGGCGCGCATTTTTATAAGTCGTATCTGATCGATGGAGACGGCAACGAGATCGACAAGCGCAATGCGTTTCAGGCGCGCAGTCTCTTGTATGTGCGGCTGATCCCGCCGGGCGCGGCGGACGTGGCGCATTTCCGCGTCAAGATTCCGAAGGACGCCAAAGGGCCGATCACGTTGACGGCGCGGCTGAACTACCGCAAGTTTTCGCACTATTACACGCAATTCGCGTATGCCGGCCAGCCGCTGCCGGGTCAGTCCCCGGCCCTCGTCGGCGTGTCGCGCGACAGCCGTAAATTCTCATTCGAAAAGCGAATATTCCCGCGAATGTCTCCGGCCAGATCAAGGGCGAAATCCCGAACGTCCCGATTACCGTTCTGGCCAAGGCGGAAGTCAAGCTGCCGCTGGGCGCGCGGACGGACTGGCAGCCGGTGGTGCGAGAAACAGGACCGCGAGCGCTGGAACGACTGGGGCATCGGGCTGCTGCTGCAGGGCGATCTGAAGGGCGCGGAGTACGCGTTCAAGAAGGTCACCGAGGCCGAGCCGGGCTATGCCGACGGATGGCTGAACGTGGCGCGCGCGCTGATTCAAGAAGGCGAGACGGACGCCGCGAAGCCATATATCGCGAAAGCGCTGGCGATCGATTCCTGGCTCGCGCGCGTGTGGTATTTCAAGGCGTTGGTCGAGAAGGCCGACGGCGACTACGACGGCGCCATCGCATCGCTGCGGCGCGTGCTGCGGCAATATCCGCGCGACCGCGTGGTGCTGAACCAGATCGGCCGCATTTTGTTTCTGAAGCGCGAGTATGCGGAGGCGGTGAAGCCGCTCGATGCCTCCGTGGCGGTGGATCCGGAGAACGTGCAGGCGCACTATAACCTGATGCTGGCGTACCGCGGGCTGGGCGATGAGGCCCGCTCGGAGCGTGAGCGCAAGCTGTTTGAGCGCTTCAAGGCCGATGAAGCGTCGCAGGCTCTAACGTCGAAGCCGCGCTCGTTGAGTCCGGAAGCGAACAACGAGCGGCAGCCGATTCACGATCACGAGAGCTGCCTGCAATGAAGCTCTTCCTTGGAATGCTGGCGGCCGCCGCGTTGATCGCCGCGAGCATCGAACCACCGCGAGCGGGCATTCGCTTCACGGATGTGACGCAACCGGCGGGCATCAAGTTCACGCACAACGCCGGGCGGACCGGCAAGAAGTGGCTGCCCGAGACCATGGGCTCCGGCTGCGCGTTCTTCGACGCCGATGGCGATGGCTGGTCCGACATTCTGCTGATCAACGGAAAGGATTTGATCCCCACGGGCCGCAAGACCCACGCCGCTCTCTACCGCAATAATCATAACGGCACGTTCACGGACATCACGGCGGGCAGCGGCCTCGATGTCGAGATGTACGGCATGGGAGTCGCGATTGCGGATTACGACAACGACGGCCGCGACGACGTTTACATCACGGCGCTCGGCGGCGACCATCTGTTTCACAACGAAGGAAACGGCAAATTCCGCGATGTGACCAAGGGCGCGGGTATCGACAACGCGGCGTTTGGATCGAGCGCCGCATGGTTCGATTACGACCGCGACGGCAAGGCCGACCTAGTGGTTGCGAACTACGTGCAGTGGACGGCGAAGGGCGATTTGTGGTGCTCGCTGGACGGAGCGACGAAGTCGTATTGCACGCCCGAATCCTATAAAGGCAATTCGCTGAAGCTGTATCATAACCTCGGCGGCGGACGCTTCGAGGACGTGACGCAGAAGGCCGGGTTGGGCGATCCGACGAGCAAATCGCTCGGCATCACGGTATTCGACTACAACAACGACGGCTGGCCCGACCTCTTCGTCGCAAACGATACGCAGCCGAACAAGCTCTACCGCAATAACCGCGACGGCACATTTACGGAAGAGGGCGTGGCGGCGGGCGTGGCGTTCAGCGAAGACGGCGTGGCGCGAGGCGCGATGGGGTCCGATGCCGCCGATTACGACAGATCGGGGCGCATGCATCTGTTGGTGGGCAACTTCTCGAACCAGATGCTTGGCCTTTATCACAACGAAGGCACGGACCTGTTCGTCGATGAAGCGCCGCGATCGGCCGTCGGTCGCGCCAGCCTGCTCAGCTTGACCTTCGGCGCGTTCTTTTTCGATTACGATCTGGACGGCTACCCCGATATTCTGGCGGCCAATGGCCATATTGAGGAAGAGATCGGCCGCGTGCAGCCGAAGATCCAATATAAGGAGCCGCCGCTGCTGTTTCACAACCTCGGCAAGGGCAAGTTCGAGGACGTAAGCAAGTTAGTGGGCCCTGATTTTCAGCGTTCAATTGTCGCGCGCGGGGCGGCCTACGCCGATTTCGACCGCGACGGCGACCTCGACGTTTTGATCTCAACCAACAACGGTCCCGCATATCTCTACCGCAACGACGGCGGCAATCGCAATCACTGGATCACGCTGAAGCTGATCGGGACAAAATCGAATCGCAGCGCTTTGGGCGCGACCGCCTATCTGGAAAGCGCTGCGGGGAAACAAATGCAGACGGTCCACAGCGGGTCCAGCTATTGCTCGCAAAGCGACCTGGCTCTGACGTTTGGGCTGGGCAAGGACGATACGGTGAAGTCGATCGCCGTTTCCTGGCCGAGCGGGCGGAAGGACGTATTGACGAACGTGAAGGCGAACCAGTTCCTCACCGTGCGCGAGGGCTCGAAATAGATGACTCCAAAATTGCCCATCGCGGCAATCACCGACGAGTTTTCTCCCACCGATCTCGAGGCGGCGCTCGCCACGATGGACGAGATCGGAATGCGCGCGGCGGAGTTGCGCGTTGTGTATGGCAAGAACATCATGGATCTGGGCGACGCGGAGCTGAGCAAGGTACGGGACACGCTGCGGTCGCGCGGATTTGAAGCGATCTCGATCGCGTCGCCGCTTCTGAAATGCGTGCTGCCGGGGGGTCCGCCGGTGGACGAACGCTTTCAGCAGGACATCTTCGCGTCGAAACATACCTTCGACGATCAGCCGAGGCTCGCCGAGCACGCCTTCAACATCGCGCGTTTCTTCGGCGCCAGCATCGTGCGCGTGTTCTCTTATTGGCGCACCATCGAACCGGACAAGTGCTTCGACGCGGTGGTAGCGGCACTGACAGATTTGGCGAATCGTGCCGCCGCGCACAACCTGATCGTCGGACTTGAAAATGAGCACGCCTGCAACATCGCCACCGCGGAGGAAACGGCGCGCGTTCTGGACGCCGTGCGGCATCCGAATCTGATGGTGGTGTGGGACCCCGCAAACGCCTACGTGTCGGGCGAGAAGCCGTTTCCCGACGGCTACCGCCGCTTGCCGCCGAACCGCATCGTCCACGTACACGCGAAGGATTGCGAAGTGGACGGACACAAGCCCGATTGGGGGCCGCTGGGTACGCGCGCCATCGACTGGAAAGGCCAGATCGCGGCGCTGTTGAGCGATGGATACAGGGGATATATCAGCCTGGAGACGCACTGGGCCGGGCCGAACGGCGATAAGTTTGAAGGCAGCCGCATCTGCGGATGGAATCTGCGCGGGCTCGCCAGCGGGTAGTTACAGCAGATCGGCGATCCGTAACAAGGGCGGACATCATCACCGAGGCTTCAGTCCAATCCTCGATGACCCTCTCGATGATTCCGGGCGCGGCTTTGCTTTGACGCTAGCGCCGATCTGATCCGAGCCCGTACCGCGGGCAGATGATCGACTAGCGCGCACACGATCGCGTCCACCTCGAGCCGCCGAGCACATCCAGAACTTCCCGCGATGTGTCAAGGGCCGCAAACGTCGAATGCCGATATGCAGAGATTCCGGAGGATAAAAGAGGCGAACGCGATCCGTTCGCGGCTGCACCGCTCGAGGCCCCACCGCTCGCGGCCCCACCGCACTCCTTCGAAGTTGAGCTTTCGGGAGCAAATCCGCTGCCTGATCCCGCCTCTCGGAAACGCGCGGGATTCCCTGCTCCGAGGACTTTAGAATCAGACGTTCGCTTGCCGGAGATAGGCGCGGAGTTTCCCCAAGTCGCGCTTCATCGCGCTATAAACCGCCTCGCGGTTGATGGCCGCGCTTCTTTGACCAGCCTCGGCGCCTCCGAGGGGATACTCGAAATGGAGTTGCAGCGGGCCCGAGAAACCGGATTCGCCAACCATGCCGAAGAAGCGCGGGAACTGGACCATCCCTTCCCCGAGAGGCTGCCATTTAGGCAACCAGTTCCCGCTGCCGTTCCTGGCCCACACGAAATCTTTCACGGCGATGCCCCGCAAATGCGGCTCCGTGATCCGGAAGCTGTCGATCCAGCCTCCCAAGCCTCCCTCGATCACCGCGTGAGCGACATCGTAATTCACGCCGACGGCATTGGGATCGAAATCCTTCAGCAGAATGTAGAGATCCCAAATCGACGCTCCCACCACCCCCGTGCCCGAATGCGTGTGATACATTGCGCAGACTTGGTAGCGCGAATTCAGCGCCGCGAGCTTGGCGATGCGCGGTTTCAGCTGCTCCAATTGCGCGGCATAAGGCTGGCCTTCCGCATACACGAAGCCGCCCCAGCGGTAGTTTCGAATTCCCAGCGCCGCCATCGTCTGGAGAATGTCTTCCGCGAACGGCGTCCGCGTATCCACAATCCCCGCAGTGATCATCGGCGTCTCGAGCCCGTGCTGCCGGATCATCGCAACCAAGGGAGGCAGATCCTGCTTCACGCGCTCCGGTTCCACGTGCCCGCCCTTCCGCACCGTCAGGTCGATGCCGTCGAATCCAATATCGGCGGCGGCTCTGGCGAGTTCTTGTCCGGCCAGGAATTGCAAAGGCTTCGAGAAGACCGCAACTTTTAACTTGTGCCGCGCGGGCTTTTCATGGGCCGCGGACGCCGGCCGAGCGCAGGCTACGCCGGCAGCTCCACCCAGAAGAGCACGACGAGAGATTCCCGGCGCCATAGCGATGACCATATTATAGGGAACCACGATGGGGGCGCGGAGGCTCCCCCGGGGCGGGACATTCCGATGCGTACGAACGCCGCCGGCGCCGTCCATCGGCCGGAGGAGAAAGCCGGCTTTTTCGCGATTGGGCACGCATGCAGGCGGCCGGCCCGCACACGGTATTCGCTATTGCCCGCTCGGTTGCGCCGGCGGATCGATGGTGATAAAAATCCAGTGCGTCGAGCCCGTCCGGATCGAAGCATAGTTTGAGAGAGGGACAAACTGCTCTTCGATGGCCCGCCCGTTGAGATCCGTGCCGCTCATGCTGACCATATCGCCGATGACGAAGCTGTTGCGATATGTGATGTGGGTGTTGACGTTCGATAGCGCGCTATCATCCGGAACGCAGATGTCGCACTCCTGCCCGCGCCCGATCAGGTTGCGGCCCTCGCGGACGGCGAACACCTGGCCTTCGGGTCTCCAGCTATAAGTCACGAGCACGCCGAGGATGCGGCGGGCTGGCGTTGCGCCTTGCGGAGCCGGTGGGATTTGAGCGCTGCTTGCGTCGGGTCGCGCGCCCTCCGGGTGTCCTTCCGACGGACTTGAAGGCGGCCGGAAAACAGTCTTGCGGCGGCCCACTGATGCGGATTGCAGCGGAGGAGGAGGCGGCGGAACCGGCGGTGCGTGCGGCGATGATTCCGACTGAGACGCGGGAGGCGGCGCCGCGGGTCTGCCTGCAAACCCCGGCGCGGGCGGAGGAGGAGGCGGCGGCGCAGCGGCGTTTTCGGACATCCCGAACGCTTGCTGGCCTTCGACCACGGTCTTTTTGCGCAGGGGCGCACCTTCCGCGGGCATCCCCGCGTCGGGCGCGGACTGCTCCAGCCGGCAGTACGGACATTCCGTCCAGGTCGGATCGATGATGTGTCCGCGCGGGCAAACGGTTTTGCCGGCGGACTCAAACGCAGCGCGGCATCGCGTGCAGAAATTTGCGGCCTCGTCGTTCTCTTCCATGCACTTGGGGCAGAGCTTCATATTCGTTTCTCCTAGAATTGCTTTCACAGAGTATAGCGGAAGCGGCGCGCGCGGCCGCGCAAGATTTATTGGATGTCGCGGCTGCGCAGAATACCGATCACCGCGGCGATCAACAGTGCGACCATGCCGCTGAGCACGGCCACGATTTCGCCGTATGTGTGCCGTCCTTCCTCTTTGGGAAAGGGCTTTTCGGCGCAGTCCGGCATGGTCTGAACGGGAGCTCCTTGCGCGACCGGGCGGTACTCGACCCCGCCATTGCCGCTTCTGGATGAGGCTCCGTATGCCGGCGTTGCCCGCGCTGCCGCCTCGCGCACGATGTTCGCTTCAAAGGCCCAGCGGGAGGGAAAGGCCAGAGCCATGGTTTGCTCCGCGCCCTTCTCGAGAGGCTTGATGCCGCCGCTCAGAAGGATCATGAACAGCAGCGGAATGGGCATGACCGCGATGGCCGCTTCCGTAGTGGAGGCGAAGGAGGAAATCAGCAGCCCCAGCGCCGCGCCCACCTGCGAGGCGAGAAACAGCGTCAGCAGCGTGGCCGCGAAGCCGCTCCGCAACCGGCAGACCGGATACACGATGGCCAGCAGCGTGGCGCATTGCAGCAGGCAGATCAGCGCCAGGATGCCGAGCTTGGCGAACACATAGGACGGCAGCTTCAGACTGACCATGCGCTCGCGAAGATAAATCGACCATTCGCCGACAATATCGCGCGCGGCGTTGTTGCATCCGAACCAGACCGCCGCGATGACCAGCAGGAAATGCACGCCGATAAGACGGCTGCACAGCTTGGCGTAATCGCCGTTGAAGTGTTCTATGGTGAGCGTGTGGAACAGTAGACACATCAGCAGCGGAAACAGCGTGGCTTGGAGCGCCATGAAAATCACTTGCCCGCGGTCGCGCACGCGCAGGATGCCATTTCGCCGCAGCAGCGTCCACCACTGGCCGAAGCCAAATTTACGGACGGTCCCCTGGCCGGCGCTTTGCGCCTGATTGCCTGGCAGTTGGCCGGCCCGCGCGTCGACAAACTCACTTTTCAGCTTCGATTGGTTATACCGGCCGACCCATTCGCGCGTTGGCTTGCGCGCCAGGCCGTCGAGCAGGGCCTCGGGCGAGAGGTCGCCGGGAGCGCCGGCCTTCAAGGACCCCGAATCGATCCCGCTGAAGAACTGGATTGCATCCGGATACGCCGGACCATAATACGCCAGCGCACCGGAGTTGTTCGAGCCCTTGTCACGCGAAACCATGACGAGGTTGTCGAACTCCTTGAAGATGTCGATGCTGGGCTGGTGGATCGTCAGCACCACCGTCTTTCCGTTGTCGGCGAGTTGCCGCAGTACTTTAATCACCTGATAGGCGTCGTACGACGAGAGTCCAGTTGTGGGCTCGTCTAGAAAGAGCACGTTTGGATCGCTCAACAGCTCCATCGCGATGTTGAGGCGTTTTCTCTGGCCGCCGCTGATTACTTTCCTCTCGGGCGATCCAATCCGGCGCCCGGCGATATCGTCGATGTTCAGCTTCGATAAAACGTCGTGGATGCGCTTGCGAATCTCGCCGTCTTGCAAGTCGGTGCGCAGCTTCGCCGTGAAATAGAGCGCCTCCCGCACCGTCAGCAGCGGGTGCATGATGTCGTCCTGCGGGACGTAGCCGAGCTGAAGACGGTATTGATCGTAGAAGCGGTACAGTTCGGAGCCGTTGAACAGCACGCGTCCGTACGTTGGCGCGCTATATCCGTTGAGCGCTTTCATGAGCGTGGTCTTGCCCGCTCCGGCGGGACCCATGACGGCGGCCATTTCCGAAGGGAAGATCGTGAGAGACACGGGTTCGATCAGACGCTGCGCCCGGCCGCCGCTGGTGATGTCGACCGTCACCGCCACCGCTTCGATCGTGACATTGCCGTTATATTCGCGGCGCGCAAGATTGCCGGCCGCGTCGATCAGCGTGAACTGATACGTGCCCAACCCGATGGAGCTGCCGGGCGTCAACGGAGTCTTGCCCGTAATGCGGACGCCATTGACGTAGGTGCCGTTCAGCGACCCGAGATCGCGGACGAAGATGCCGCCCGGTTCGCGGCTGAGTTCGGCATGGCGCCAGGAAATCATCGGATAATCGAGCGGGTAGTCGCACGTTGGGTCGCGGCCCAGAACCATGCTGCTGCCCTGGAACATCATCGCGGGGCCACTGGCGTTTCCGAGGGCAAGGTTCTCCGGCCCAAGCAGCCGTTTCGCCGCGATCTTGAGCGATCCGAAATAAAGATCGGTCTCAGGAGAAATTTCGACTAGCTGCCCGGGCGCGATGCGATTGTGCGGACCGCCGATGGCGGTCCCATTCGTCGAGCGCAGATCCTCCACGTAAAGGCGTCCGGCGTCCTCGATCAGACGCGCGTGATTCCAGGAGATCATGGGGTAATCGAAAACCTGGTCGTTGTCCTCGCCGCGTCCAATGGCGATCACGCGCTTGGCGGAGGCGACCTGAATCGTCGCCGCATGGGCGCCCGCCGCTGCCGCCTGCGCCTGTTGCGGCGGCCAACGCATCGGAACAGTGCGGCCGAACGTAACCGTGTCGGCGGTGGAAACCCAAACGGGCTGATGCGGCGACAGGCGCTGCCCGTTCACGTAGGTGCCGTTGGTCGCCCCAAGGTCCTCCAGCGCGAAGCCCTGCTCGTATTCGGCGAGCAGGCAATGGCGCCCCGAAACGACGGGATTCGACTCCACAATGTCGCACTCCGGCAAGCTTCCGACGAGCCACACGCGTTTGGGGCGCAATGGAGATTCCTGGCCCACGTTGCAGCAGTCTAGCACAGGAGTCGCGTTCCGCCGCGCGAATCGAATGTTGTACCGTGGCCTGCCTATAATTCGACCTGCCTATAATTCGATAAGAAGCTCTGTAATGCGCAACCGGGTGCTTTTCTCCATCGGCCTCGCCGCTCTCGCCGTTCTGGTGGCGCTGATTGTGTGGCAGGGCTCCTTTACCTTTGGGCCGCTCGCGCCCGCCACGCTGGAGCAGACATACATCTTCTGGGCGGTATCGACGTTCATATTTATCGTCACGGTGATGCTCGGCTTCATGCTGTTCCGCACGTTTGTGCGGCTGTACATCGACCGTCAGAGCAAGCGGGCGGGGTCTCACATCCGCTCCAAGCTGGTGGCGGGAGCGTTGGCGCTGACGTTCTTGCCCGTGTTTTTCCTGGTTCTGTTCAGCGTGTCCGTTCTAAACTACAACCTCAGCAAATGGTTCAGCGCGCCGGCGGAGAACATTCGCGGCGACTTGGTGGACGTCGGCAACGCGCTCGATCGCGAAACGGTGAACCGCCTCACCGCGCAGGGCCACTGGCTTGCCGCCGTCCTGAATTCGGGCGACACGCTGACCGCCGCGCAGTTCTGCGACGACCAGAAAATCGCCTACGCGGCGCTGCGGGAAACGGACGGGAACATGCGCGCGATCTGCGGCGCCGAATCGAAGAACTCGGGATGGATCCGCGTCAGCGTCGCGGTTCCCGGCGGGACCTTGCATCTAGCCGGCGCGCTGCCCTTGGATCTCGCGGCCAAGCGGCGCAACATCGAGCGTTCGGTGCGCGATTACAACCGCATCGCGGCCGATCGCAACAATTTCCGCAAACTGTATCTGGAGCTGCTGCTGCTGATCACGCTCTTTATTTTGTTTTTCGCCACCTGGCTGGCGCGCTATCTCGCCGGGCAGATCAGCGTTCCGATCACGGCACTGCTGACGGCCGCGGGACAGATTCGCAAGGGCAATCTGGGGTACCGCCTTAACGTCGCCGCCATCGACGAGTTGAAGACGCTGGTGACCGCTTTCAACGAAATGGCGGAGGCGCTCGAAACGAACGACCGGGAGCTGAACGAGAGGCGTCGATTTACCGAAGCGATTCTCGAGAGCATTCCGACAGGCGTCATTTCCCTGGCGGCGGACGATCGCATTCTTTTAGTCAATCGCGCGCTGAAGGGCATCTTCACGGAAGAGCAGGTGAACAGGGCGGTCCGCCTTGACGAGCTCTTTTCGCGCGACGAAGTGGCCGAGATCCGTTATCTGATGCATCGCGCACGACGGACCGGGGTCGCGGGAACGCAGATCGAGTATAAGCTCGAGCGGCGCGTTCTGCACCTCGCGCTCACGGTCGCCGCGCTCGATGAAAAGCGCAATTCCGGATTTGTGCTCGTCGTGGAGGACACCAGCGAGCTGCTGCGGGCGCAAAAAGCGGCGGCCTGGCATGAAGTGGCGCGCCGCGTCGCGCACGAGATTAAGAACCCGCTCACGCCCATCGCTTTGTGCGCCGACCGCATCGCGCGACACCTCGACCGCAATCCGCCATCGCCCGACGCGGCCCGCATCTTGAAGGAATGCTCGACCACCATCGCGCGCGAAGTGGAATCGGTGAAGACGCTGGTCGACGAGTTCTCGCAATTCGCGAGATTTCCCGCGGCGCGTCCCGTTCCCTGCGGCCTGAACGAGGTGGTGGAGAGCGCTTTACTGGTCTTTGACGGACGCCTGCGCGGAATCGAGATCGAAAAGAAGCTGGCGCCTGCGCTGCCGGCCGTAAATGTCGATCCCGAGCAGTTGCGCCGGGCAGTGGTGAATCTGGTCGATAACGCGGCCGAAGCGATGCAGGACTCGACGGAAAAACGGCTCTATATAGCGACGCGGCTGACGAACGCCGAATCCATCGAGCTCGTCATCGCCGACACGGGTTGCGGGATTTCGCGCGAGGACAAGGAGAAGCTGTTCCTGCCCTATTTCTCCACCAAGGGCCGCGGCACCGGCCTGGGCCTCGCGATCGTCAACCGTATCCTTTCCGACCACGACGCCGCCATTCGCGTGGAGGACAATGCTCCCGCCGGCGCGCGCTTCATCGTGGACATCCCAGTTCCGGCCGACGCCGCGCTCGAGCCGCATGCCGGGCCGGCTTTCGCCGCGGAACGGGCATGAAGTCCCCGCGCATTCTCATCGTCGACGACGAGCCCCTCATCCGCCAGTCCCTCTGCGGAGTGCTCCAGGACGAAGGCTATCGGCCCGCCGCGGTCGAAAGCGGCGAAGATTGCTGCCGCGAGCTGGAGCGAGGCTCCTACGATCTGGTGCTGCTCGATGTCTGGCTTCCCGGCATGGACGGTCTGGAGACGCTGGCTCGCATCCAGGAAATCCCGTTCGAGCTGCGGCCCACGGTCGTGATCGTCTCGGGCCACGCCACCATCGAGACGGCGGTGAAGGCGACGAAGTTGGGAGCCTTCGATTTTATCGAGAAGCCGCTCACGATCGACAAGGTCACGGTAGTGCTCAAGAACGCTCTGCAGCAGCGCAAGCTGGAGTTGGAATTGCAGCGCTTCAAAGGCAACGGGCAGAGCAAGGCGCAGATCATCGGAGAGAGCGTTCCGATGAAAGCTCTCCGCCAGCAACTGGCGCTGATGGCGGGCACCAACGGGCGCGTTTTGATCTATGGAGAGAGCGGAACCGGCAAGCAACTGGTGGCCCACGCGATCCATGGCTCCAGCCCTCGCGCGGCGGAGCCGTTCATCGAGGTGAACTGCGCCGTAATACCCGAAGACCTGATCGAGAGCGAGCTGTTCGGGCATCGCAAGGGAAGTTTCCCCGGCGCGCTCGAGGACAAGACGGGCAAGTTTCAAAAAGCGGACGGAGGGACGCTGTTCCTCGACGAGATCGGCGACATGAGCCTGAAGACGCAGGCGAAGGTGCTTCGCGTCATCGAAGATCAGCGCTTTGAACCGGTCGGGAGCGCGTCGTCGATCCAGGTGGATGCGCGCGTGGTTGCGTCGACCAATAAAAATCTCGAAGAAGAGATCGAGCGCGGGAATTTCCGGGAAGATCTGTTCTACCGTCTGAACGTAATTCCGTTTTACGTGCCGCCGTTGCGCGAACGCATCGAGGATGTTCCGCTTTTGTCCGACCATTTTCTGAGGGAATACACGACGGCGTACGGACGCAAGGCGAAGGAGCTGACGCCGGAAGCATACCGCGTGCTTCAGGATTACTCCTGGCCGGGCAATGTTCGCGAGCTGCGCAATCTGATGGAGCGCATCGTGATCATGAGCCCGCAGGTTCGCGTGGATGCGCGGCATATTCCGCTGAACGCCTCGCGCCGCCCGGCCCCCGATCGCGGCATCGATCGCTTCGGCAGCTTGCAGGAAGTGCGCGAAGCGGCCGAGCGCGAATACATCTTGAGGAAACTCGAGGAGACGCGCGGCAATGTCACGCGAGCCGCGGAATTGCTCGGGTTGGAGCGAAGCAATTTATACCGCAAAATGAAGGCGCTGGGGATCGCGCCGAAAGAGTAGCGGCCACGGGCCGCCGGTTGGGGCGCTCACGGGTGGGCTAGTTCGGTTACGGTCCACTTGCGGCCGTCCAGGATCGCATGCGGAGGCGGCGGCAGCACCACCACGCCCGAGTCCGTGACCGTATATCCTTTCGCCCGGGCCTGCTCCAGATCGAAGCCGATCACCGTGTTCTCGGGAATAATCACGTTCGCCGGCACGATGGTTCGCGTCAGGCGGCTGTAGCGGCCGACCTCGGAATTGGCCAACAGGATACAGCTATCGATCTCGCAGTAGCTGTTGATGCGCACGCCGGGAGAAAGCACGCTGCGGGTGACGCGTCCGCCGGAGATAATGCAGCCGGCCGACACGATGGAATCCATGGCGACCCCCATGCGGCGGCCCTCCATCGCGAACACGAATTTCGCGGGCGGCTGCTGTTGAAGACGCGTCCGAACGGGCCAGTTCTTGTCGTAGAGGTTGAACTCGGGCGTGACCGCGACCAGGTCCATGTTCGCCTCGTAGTAAGCGTCGAGCGTTCCGACATCGCGCCAGTAGCGCACCGTCTTCTTATTCAGGTCGCGAAAATCATACGCGGCCACGGTCGCGCGCTCGATCCATTTCGGCAGAATGTCTTTCCCGAAATCGTGCGATGAGTTGGGGTCGTCGGCGTCTTCCATGAGGGCCTCGATCAGCTTACCGGTCTTGAAGACGTAAATACCCATCGAGGCGCTCACCATTTCACGATTGAACACGGAGCGCGCCGGGTGGCCATGCCGCGGCTTCTCCTCAAAGCCCACCACGCGGTAGCTTGCATCCAATTCGACGATGCCGAAGCGGCTGGCCTCTTCGGGAGGAATCTGGATCGTCGCGATGGTAATGTCGGCGCTCTTGTGCTCGTGCCAGTCCACCATCTCGTGGTAGTCCATTTTGTAAATATGGTCGCCGGAAAGGATCAGAGTGTGGGTCGGGTTTTCGCCGGCGATGCTCTCGATATTCTGATAAACCGCGTCGGCGGTGCCGAGATACCAGTCCTCGTGCATCCGTTTCATGGGAGGAATCACTTCGATAAACTCGTTGAGCTCGCCGCTGAAAATCGTCCAGCCTTCGCGAATATGGCGCGTCAGCTCCAGTGCTTTGTACTGCGTGAAGATAAAAATCCGGCGGATATCGGAGTTAATGCAGTTGGAGAGGGTAAAGTCGATAATCCGGTAAGTCCCGCCGAACGGGACGGCCGGTTTGGCCGTGTTGGCGGTGAGGGGCGAGAGGCGCTCGCCCGCGCCGCCGGCAAGCAGGATCGCAAGGACGTGTTGCATGGGGATGGAATTTCAGCAATCTGGCCGCGCTTGGAGCCGCAGCCCGCGCATACTATGATGGTAGGAGCTTGGCGAGCCCACCGTGTAGATGATCCGCTTCTACAAATGTTTCCAGGGATTTGGCGCCGGGCCGCTCACGAAGTAAACGATAGCCCGAGGGAGGTGAGGTTTTTTGGCCGAAGTGACGGTGCAAGACGGCGAGACTTTAGAAAGCGCCCTTCGCCGCTTCAAACGGAAGGTGCAGCAGGAAGACATCATCAAGGAAATTAAGCGGCACTCCTTCTATTTGAAGCCGGGTGAAAAGAAGCGCACGAAAGAAGCGCTCGCCCGCAAGCGCAACCGCAAGAAGCGCAGCAAAGATGTTGAATAGCGCTTATTCATTCCTCCCGATGGGACAGCTCCCCTGAGCTGTCCCGCGCGATCCGCTCCTATTTCCCGCGGCGATTCAGTTCTGCATCGACCTGCTTAAAACCCGTGGGCACTTCAAACTTCGATTGATCCACCGGCTCGCTCGAGAAGCCGCTCAAAGCGGTGGTCATCTCCAGCAGCGTGGCGCTCCCGTTTTGAGACGCATCCGGCTGCGATGCCGTCTGTTGCTGGTCCTGGTCCGTGTTCTTCTTCTTGCGTCCGAATCCTCCCAGGCCGAGCCTGCCGAGAGCGGAACCGGTGGCGCTGTCGCTCACGGACGGCCGCGCCGTTTGTTGCTGTCCGCCGCTCGAAGAATTCGTCGAAGCGCCGCTCTCCGTTCCCGAGCCGCCCATCTTCGTGACCATTTCAACCGGCATGCCGCCCACTTTGGTCATTTCCTTGTAGAGATCCGCCATACCCTTCGCCATCTCGGGTCTCTGCGCGAACAGGGAAGAGAAGTTCTCGCCTGGCATCATGCCCAGTTTTTCGGCCATGCGCTTCTGTAACCTGCGCACCTCCTCCGACCCGGCGACGGGGGCCATCCACATATCGGAAACGATGTCCATGGATCCCGTTTGCCCGGTTTTCGCGTCTGTCCCTTCCATCGTGAGCGTAATAATCACTTCCTTCGCCGGCATCCCGGCAACCGGCTTGCTCTGTCCCGTGTCCTTTACCGATGCCTTGAATTGCACGTCGCTCGTATCGGTGGATTTTCCTTGCTGCGCCCGCTTCGCCATGTCTTCCATGGCTTGCTTCATCTGCGCGAACGTCATAACCGAATATGTCTTCTTGTCAAAGTTAATTTCGGTGATGGTCTCCTTGTCGACGTCGGTAATCTGGGCCGTGCGCCGGTTGATATGCGCCATGCGATTGCCGCTGACCAGGACGGTAGCGACCATCGGCTCACGAGCCTGTTTCGAAAAAGCTCCGGCCACGCGCATCATTCCCATCATCGCGCCGCCGGTAATTCTCGATGTTTGCTGATAACTGAAATCGGCCAGCATCGTCCCCGCGGCGGAGCAAGCCAAAGCTGCGCTAAAGGCAACATTTTTCATCATGGGTATATCGTACAATGCAGCGGCGGCGGGCCTCAGCAACCTACGTGCCGAACTACGCTGCTTGAGGACGCCGGCAATGGACGTCAGCGCGGCCGGTCCGATACCAGCAGCTCGAAAACGCTACCCGGCGCGAACGACACCGTGTCCCCTTTGGCCGATAGGCCGGTAAGCGCGATCCCCGCGATCAGCGCCTTCTTGCTCGCGGCGTTACCGGCCGAGCCTTTCTTCCGCCCCGGAATGCTCACGACCGCTCCGGCCGCCGTACCCACCGCATAAGTTATGATGTCCCGCTTCACTGAATCTTTTCTGTCCAATTGCTCGCCTTCTTCGTCCGTGTTCGGCTCGCCGCGCGAGTTGCTGAACGAGACCACGCGCGACTCGACGGGCCGCGCCCCGCCGGGCACATCGAGGGCATAGAAGGAAATGAGCAGGGCCGCGCGATGCCGTCCGGGCATGAACCCAAGCACGCCCTTGCCCGCCCGCTTGACGATGCCCTCCATGAGGCCGCCGCGATAGGCAGCGGGAGAAAGCACCGTTGCCCGGAACCGCGTTCCTTCTTCGCCGGCATCGCTGCCGATCGCCGAATTCAACCGCACGCTAAATCGCGCATCGGCGAGCGGCGCGGTCGACAACGCTTGTCTCCTACGCTCCTCCTCTTCCCTCTTCTGCCGTTCGTCCTGCTGTTGCTGCGCTTGTTGCCGCTGCTGCCGTTCCCGATTTTGACGGTCCGCCTCTTCCTGCCGCTGCCGCTCCAGCGTGGCCTGCTTTTCACGCGCTCTCTCCCGTTCCAGCGCGGCCGCATCGCCGTTTGCCCCTCTATTCTTGCTTTCCCTGCCCTGCTCGCCCTTCTCGTTCTTTTTCAGACCCGGTCGATGGGTATAGGCATAGTAGCCGCCGCCGGCCAACGACGCCAGCGCCAGCGCGGACAACACCGCCGCCAGCGCGGCGGAAAACCCTTTTCGAGCCGGTGGATGCGTGGGAGGCGGAGGAGGAGGAACCGAACCCGGCGGCACGCGACGGCTGCTATCCCAGGCTGCATCGAGTGGCCTCGCGGGCGGGGGCGGCGGCGCGCTCGGACTTGGCGCTGCCGGCACGGCTGGAACCCCGCCGAACGGCTGCGAAGCCCTGAACCTCGCGATTTCGCGCGGATCGTCCCAAGGAAAAACGACCGCCGGCGCCCCATCTCCCGCCTCTCCCGCGGCCGCGCCCTCCGAGATCGCCCCCGCCAGCGCTTCGCGCAACTCGTCGCAGGAGGCGAAGCGGTCTTCGGGACGTTTCTCCAGACAGCGCATCACCACCGCTTCCACCGCCGGCGCAACCGCCGGGTTCACCTGCCGCAAAGAAGGCGGCTGCCGCGAAGTGTGCGCCAGTTTGATGCTGAACTCGCTGTCGTCCTCCGAACTCTCAAACGGCGTGTGTCCCGTGAACATCTCGAACAGCACGCAGCCGAAGCTGTAGATGTCCGCCCTGTGATCGACCTCTTTCGGCCGCACGATCTGCTCCGGGCTCATGTACAGGGGCGTGCCCATGGTCGCGCCGGTTCGCGTCATGCGCTGCTCCGTGCGCACCATTACGAGCCCGAAATCGCCGATGTAAGCGTGCAGCGCGCGATCCAGCATGATGTTCGACGGCTTGATGTCGCGGTGTACGATGCCGCGGCCATGCGCGTATTCGAGACCCTGTAAGGCTCCGGTCGCGATGCGAAGAATATCGCTCGTGGGCAGCGGCTTGCGGCCGTTCCGCGCCAGCCGGTCGTCCAGCGTCTCGCCGTCGATGTACTGCATGATCAGAAAGCTGTGGCCATCGACGTAGTCGAAGCCATAGACCTTCACGAGATTGGGGTGATCGAGCGCCCCCTGCCGCTGCGCTTCTTTCAGAAAGCGCTGCTCCAGTTCCGGATGCCCCGCCCACGGCGCGATCAGGAACTTCACCGCCGCGGATGTTCCGAGCACCGCGTGATGCGACAGCCACACCTCCGCCATTCCGCCCTGGCCCAGTTTCCTGTCCAGAACGAACTGGCCGACCTGCATTTCAGATCTCATCGCGGTTCGGAGGCACGGCGTGTTTCGGCGGACGGCGGCCGCTCTCGGAGCCTTCCGGAGACGCTCCGTTCGGCGGCGGCGCACCGGTATCGCGCGCCGGCGTCCGCGGCTTTGGAACCGTTTGCGTACCCCCGTCCGCCGCGGGCTTATCGTTGTTCGCCTGGGGGGATTTGGCGTGCCCGCGATTTCCGGGCTTGCGGTCGTCGCCTGCCGCCGGGCCGCCCGAGGTTGCGCCATGCGCGTCGTGCTGCTTGTTGACCGCTATAGGATGCATGCGCTTCCACGTCAACCAGCCGGCGGCCGATGCGAGCGCCACCAATATGATGATGCCCGCGGCCACATATAACCATCGTGGGCCCCGCGGGGTTGCCAGAGCGCCGGAACCCGTTATCGGGCCGAATGCCGCACCCGCGCTTTTTTCGCCGATGCGAAGGAACTGGACCGTAATGTTATCGTCGCTTCCCGCTTTTAAAGCGAGATCGATCAGGTTGCGCACCACCCCGTTGGGATCGCCCGAGCCCGCCACCGCGCGCGCGATGTCGGCATCCATCGCAAAGCCCGAAAGCCCGTCGGAGCAGAGCAGTAATCCGTCGCCCGGCTCCAGAGCCACCGGCGGATATGTCTCTGCCGTCGTGCCGCGCTGCAGCCCCAGCGCCCGAGTCAGAACCGATGCGTTCGGATGATTGCGCGCCTCCTCCGGCGTCAATACGCCCGCATCCACCATCCGCTGCGCCGCCGTGTGATCGTTCGTCAGCAGCCGGAGCGCGCCGCCGCGCACCAGATAGGCGCGGCTGTCGCCCGCATTGGCCACCACCGCTTCCTGGCCCGCACCCGTTTGCCGAAGCACGGCCACCACCAGTGTCGATCCCATTCCCGCCACGGCCGCGTCGCCCGCATGTCCGCGCTCGTAAATCTCGTCATTCACGCGCTCCGCGGCTTTTTGCAACGCCTCGGGCAGTGAAACCGACTCGGCCATGAGATCGAGGTAATACCCAAAGCGCTTTGCGGCCATTTCCGACGCCGTCGCGCCGCCCTGGTGGCCGCCCATTCCATCCGCGATCAGAACCACCTCGCCGAAGCGCGACTGAAACCGCGTCATCGCGTCCTGATTTTCTTCGCGCAGCCCTTTGGCGCTGTGCGCGCCGGCATGTATTTCCCGCGCCGCCGCCTTTTTGTATCGATTCGCCCGTTCTCATATGCCGATCCTATTCGGCTCGCTCGCGCCGTCCCCAGTTCTAGCCCTGGGGGCGCGCTTCGGGCGGCGCCGGCAGTAGCGCCAGGGCGGCCTTCATCGCTTTGAACGCAAGGCTGTCGTTCACCATTCTCGCCGGCAGAGGCGCCGTTGCCATCTCACTGCGAATGCGCGCCGCGCGTTCGGCCGAAGGAGGGTGGTCCGAAAACACCGCCTTCATGAAAGTCGGCTGGCCCTCCAGCTTATGAAAATCCTCGAACAGCCGCACCATGCCGCGGGGGTCCCAGTCGCAGCGAATCATTTCGTAAAACCCCAACAGGTCCGCCTGAAATTCCTCGTCGCGCTGGTAATGCATCAACGCCAGCACCGCGAGAGGTCCGCCCAGCTTTTCAATCACCTGCGCGATTACGTTATTCTGCAGCCTGACGTTCTTCTTCACGATCTCATAGAGCTGTTTGGCGCGCACCTCGATCATGATGTTGTTCGCCGAATGGTGTCCCGCGACGTGTCCCACTTCGTGCGCCAGAACCGCCGCCAATTCGGATTCGCTCTGCACGAACTGCAGCAGCCCGCGGTACACGTACGTGTGTCCACCGAGGATCGACTTCGCGTTGACAGACGGCGTATTCACCACCTTGGCAACGTAATCCATGTTGGGCCGTTGCGACGCCCGTCCGAGCCTCTGGACCATGTTGTTCACATAACCGTCGATGGGGCCGAAACCCAGCAATGGCAAGCGCGGACTGCGGTCCATCTGCGCGGCGACCTTGCGGCCGAACTCGATCTCCTCCTCGTCGCTGAGCTTGTTGTAAACCGGTACGGTAACCCGCGGCTCCGAAGCCTGGAGCATCGCCGCGCCCCCCGCTATGGGGAGCGCCGCCGCCAAACGCAACAGCTCCCGCCGCGAAATCGCCCTCGTCTGTCGGCTGATCATGATCGTGTCCTCTCATCGGTGATAGCGGAACGCCAGACCGAAACCGCGCAAAATTCTCGCGCCTTCCGCCGGAACCGCTCCATTATAACGAGCCCTGCTGCGATTCCCTCAGAAGCTGCCGCAGATAGTCGCCCCACACGGCCGGCAGGGAATGGGTCCCATGCCCGCGCGTCTCATCGCCGATAGGAATCAAAACGAATTTTCCCCGCTTCACCTTCTTGATTTCACGCTCGCCGATGCCCAGCTCCGGCGGATTCACCTGGTCGTCCGCCGAGTTTATCGCCATCAGAGGCGCTTCGATCTTCCCAAGTTGCGGCTCCGGATTGTAGAACCGCGAGGCCTCCACGGCATAGATGAAATCGTTGGCATCCTGATGCGCCACCCGCGCCGGAATCATTTTTTCCAGGGCGGCATCGGCGCTCGCGCGCGTGGGATATTGCTTTTGAAGCTGCAGGGGGCTGCTGGTCATGATCGACAACACGTACATCGCGCACGTCAGCCCACGCACCGGCTCGCTCTCATAATCGCCGCCCTTCCATTCCGGATCGTTCTCGATGGCGTCTATCGTCATTTTTCGCATCATGCGGTTGCGCCCGCCAATCTCGACCGGCTGGCTTGCCAATGGCATCAATGCATCCATGAACCGCGGATACATCTCCCCCCACATCCACGTGTGCATGGCGCCCATTGAGGTCCCCATGACCAGCCGCAAATGGTTCACGCCCAGGCCTTGCGTCAGCAACAGGTACTGCGCGTGGACCATGTCGTCATAGTCGTATTTTGGAAAGCGCATGCGCATGCCGTCGCTGGGCTTGCTCGATTTCCCGTGCCCGATGGCGTCGGGAAGAATGATGTAATACTTCGCCGCATCCAGCAGTTGCCCCGGCGCGAAAAGTTGGCCCGCAAAATTTGCCGTGAGGAACCCATTTCCGCTGCCGCCGGTCCCATGCATGATGAGCACGGCGTTGCGCACTACGCCCCCCGCATCCCGCGCCGGCGCTTGCCCACCGTCGAATAGTGCAACCGCAACTCCGGCAGCGTCTCGCCGCTGGTGAAGTGAAAGTCTTTTGCGATCCAGTCGCCCTCAACCGGCTCCGGGTAACTCGCCGCGGCCGCCGCGCCGCAGATGCAGATAGCGCAAAGCGCCCCAAGCGCCTTCATGGGTTTCATATTTCCAAGATTATCTCCGGCCCTGGACCGGCCTGGAAAAGATCGCGATCGATGGGCGCGAGATCCGCGCGCAGACGGCTCACTCCATCCGCAAAACTCGCATCGGATCGATCGAGGCCGCGCGCCGCGCCGGGAACCATGCCGCCAGCAGCGACACGATAAACAGCGCCGCCGCCGTCGCGAGCAGCGTCATCGCGTCCCACGGCTCCACCCCCGCCAGCATGACGCTCAGAAACCGCCCGCACCACACCGCGCCCACAACACCCGCCGCCAGCCCCATCGCGTAGAGCCACATCGCGCGCGCCACCACGCCGCGTATCACGTCCTCGCTCCGGGCCCCCAGGGCGATTCGTACCGCAATTTCGCGCCGGCGCTGCCCCACCGTGTACGACAGCAGAGCGTACAGCCCCGCCGCCGCCACCGTAAGCGCCAGGGCCGCGAACACCCCCAGCAGAATCGCCGTGAAGCGCCGCGTATCGAGCCGCGAGGAGACGATCTCGTCCATGGCCGCGACGTGAAACACCGTCTGATCCGGATCGATCGAGTGAAGTGCATTCTCGATGCTTTTTGTCAATCCCGCCGGATTCCCGCCGCTCCTCACGGCAAACGTCATGATGCCCTTCAACAGAAAATCCGACCATAGCGTGTCCGGCGGAATCTGCCGGAAGCAGAGATAGATCTCGGTCTCCGGGGGCTGCTCCAATTCCCGCTGGCGGCTGCCCCGCACCACGCCAACGATCGTGAGAGGGCGCTTCTGATACTCCGGATCGTCGAAAGCGATGCGTCTGCCGATCGGATTCTCGCCCGCGAAATACTTCTTAGCCAGCGCGTCGTTGATAATCGCCGCGCGCGGAGCAGCCTGGTTATCCTCCACCGTGAAAAAACGGCCCGCGAGCAAGGGTATCCCAAGCGCTTTAAAGAAATCTTCGCTCGCCGAATTCAGCGCCGCGTTTGGCGCGTGCCGGATGTCCGCGGCGGGCCGTCCCGGAATGTTGAACGAAGC
The DNA here is from genome assembly GCA_963795935.1 of Bryobacterales bacterium. Taxonomy (GTDB): domain Bacteria; phylum Acidobacteriota; class Terriglobia; order Bryobacterales; family Bryobacteraceae; genus JAICMB01. The sequence goes on from CAWCJO010000004.1 coordinate 1,315,005, forward strand.
CCCGGCGTAGCCATTGCTCAACGGCAGATAAGAGACGAACCCGACGGCCCTGACGCCCGGCAACTGGCGCAGGCGGTCTATCTCCGGCCCATACAGTGCGGCTGTCAGATCGCGGCCCTTATAGCTGCTCCCCGGTATGGCGGTCTGCAGGGTCAGCACGCGCTCCGCCGAAAAGCCGAGATCCTGGTGTAACAAGTGGTACAGCGTGCGCAACAGCAACCCCGATCCCGCGAGCAAAATGATAGCGAGCGCCAGTTGTCCCGCCACCAAAAAGTCGCGCACGCGCTGTTGGCGTCGCGCGCCGCTCAACGCCGTCGCGGCGTCGCGCAAATTTCGCTCAATATCCTGCCGGAAGGCCTGCAAAATGGGCGCAAGCCCGAATAGTATTCCTGTCAGCGCCGCCGCCGCGATGACGGCCGCGCAAACCTCCGTATGCAACTGGATCTCCCTCGCCCGGGGCACGATCTCGGCCCCCCATTTCTTGAGAGCGTCCAGCGAAAGCGCCGCCAGCCCCAATCCCGCAAGCCCCCCGGCGGCCGCCAGCGCCAGGCTTTCTGTCAATAGTTGCCTGGCCAATCGCCCTTTGGCCGCTCCGACCGCCGCCCGAATCGCAAACTCGCGCTTTCTTCCCAGCGCCCGCGCCAATTGCAGGTTCGCAACATTGGCGCACGTGATCAGCAGCAGCAGAATTACCGCTCCCAACAGAGCGAACAGCGCCGGCCGGCTCTCCGCCGTGATGGTGTCGAGGTAGGGCGTTATCCCAATGTGCGTGCCTTTCTCATCCGAGTTTGCCTTCACGATGTTGTCGGACAGAACGTTCAGTTCGTTGCGCGCCGTCTGCGCCGTAACGCCGCGCTGCAGCCGTCCGATCGCGTTCAGATAATCGGTATCGCGCTGCAGCAGTTGCCCGGACGGATGCATCGGGGTCCATACAGCGTCCGAGGCGGACGGAGGAAACGCGATGCCGGACGGCATCACGCCCACCACTGTGCAAGGCGCGCCATCCAGGCTGAAGCGCGTCCCGATCGCCGCTCGATCGCCGCCGAACCGCTCGCGCCAAATATCGGCCGACAACACCGCCACGCACGGGTTTCCCGGCTGGTCTTCATCGTCGAGAAAGGTCCGCCCCAGCATCGGCCGCACTCCCAACAGGTCGAATAGATTCGCGCTGGACTCGATCGCGCCGATATGAATCGCATCTCCGGAGGGCAAGCGCAGCGACACGCTCCGCCCGCGATAGGCCGCCACCGCGCGAAGCGATTTCACCTGCGCGCGAATATCGAGAAAGGTCGGCAGCGATATCGAACCGCCGCGCCCTTGCGGGTCTACCCGGTTCAGATCCACCAGTTGCGAAGCATCCGCATAAGGCAGCGGCCGCAGCAGCACCGAGTCGATCACCGAAAACATCAGCGCGTTCGCTCCCGTGCCGAGCGCCAGAATCGCGATCGCCAGCGCCGCGTAGCCGGGAGCGCGCCGGAACTGGCGCAGCGCGTACACGACGTCCTGTCCAAAACTGCCCATAAGTTCTTTATAGAGCTTACGGCAATCGTCGTACCCGCCCTATGCCGCTGCCATTAAAGGAGCAAGCCCGCAAATGGCGATGCGAATGTGTCCGAAAACGCGTCGCGGCGCCCGCTTGCGAACATAGCCTACCGTTCAGAGCCGCGCCGGGCCGCCGTCGCGAAGGAACTCCCAACGTTCCATGGTCACGGCCGCTTCGGAATCCGCGCTGCGCCGCACTACTCTGCCTTTGCACTTCAGGCGCACGTTGATCTTGTCGAAAGAGCTTGGCAGCGTGATCCGATATTCCACGATATCGCCCGGCTCCAAATGAGCGCTGGAGCGGAACAGGACGCCTACCGAACTGACATTCATGGTTTCGCCGCTTTCGAGCAGCTCTTGGGCGCCCTTGCGCAGGAGCTCGAAAGGAAGGCTCAAGTCAAAGCGGCGGGATCTTCGTTGATCTGACACAGTCACCTTAGACTCTACCCTCATGTCCCCCTCGGGTCAATATCGAAAGGCAACTTCGCGGGGTGTGAAGTCCTAGTACGGCGCCGCCGTCGATATGACAAAATAAATCAAATGGCGGAAATCGGCGTCGCGCAGCAGCTCGAAAAAATTCAGCGGGGCTGGACGGATGAAGCGTTCTTCCAGCTCGTTACAGCGCTCCGCCGACGAGGAGATCCTTACCGGCTGGGCAAAGGAGCCGCTGGAGAAGCATATTTGGGCCGCCTGAAGAAAGCGGAGTCGAGGTTGCATGACAAATCGACTTGAGAAGAAACGGCTCCGTGAAACGCCCCATATGTGTAACGGGAAACCAAAACGGAAATCCTGACTCTAATCCCCGACTAGAGGCGCCGATCTTGCCCCGGAGGTGAATTATACTAATCCGCCAGGAACAAATGAAGACCTTTGAAGCTTCCGTAAGGGAGACTTTCAGGCTGAAGCTCCTGACCCATCTACGCGAGACCTTTCCCGAAGAAACGAAGGATCTGAGCGATGCCGCTCTCTTTGCGGTTATAGACGCCGAGGTCAAGCGGGGCGCGGCGTACAATATCACTACGCAGCGGGAGATCATGTTATTCACCGATCTCCGGTTCTTTTGCGCGCCGGATTTCGAGCAAGCGGCTGATATGGAGTGGGCCAAGAACATTCTTGAAAACAAGGAACTGGAGGGCGGCGTGAGATTGCGCCTCATCTATCAGTGCCTGGCGGCTTCCGAGCGGTTCAAAGAATCCGCATAACCGTTTCCCGATGGCGGACCCTCAAAAAGTACTGGACCAACTTACCAAAGAGGCGAGCGACCACGATGTGTGCGCGCCCGCCGTGAAGTGCAAGGATCGGAAACCCGCGATCTTTGTCATGGTGATTCGCGCGGAAGACAACGCGCCGGTGCAGGGTATCCATGTGGACGTCAGCAAGCCGACGGGACAGAACAAACCCAGCGGCGCCGACGGCATGGCCAAGTTCGATCCCGCCGCGGTGGGGAACCATAACTTAAAGGTGCTGCTCGATGCCAAGCAAAAGCGCACCTGGGTCACTCCCGTCGCCGGCGCGGTGACCACCACGGCGAATCATACCTCCACGTTTCTATTCGTGCTGCAGCGGATGCCCTCGTTGGAGGTCGTGGTGCTGCGCTCCGACAATCGCGCCCCCCTTGAGAACATCACGGTTCAACTCACGGGTCCGGAATCGCTGCACGGCGTAACGGCAAAGACGACCGGAAGCACGACCTTCGATCCCTTGACGCCCGGGAACTATGACGTGAAGATCACGATTCCGCAGGATCTGATCCACAAGTTGACCGTCCCGGCAGCGCAGAAGACCGCGGTGGTGGCCGCGACTAAGAACAAGATCGAGATTCTTGTCGCGCCGCGGCCCAAGGTCGATCCCAAACTGAAGATCGCCGATCCCAAGGCCGTGATCCTGAAGCGCGACTACATGCCGAGCGCTAAATTGGGCGTAAAGGTACACCGGCTGGCGGTGACGGTGGGCGTTTCGGAAACGTTCGATGGCACGGGGAAATTGACTTGTAACTTGCCGGCGAAGATTAAAGTTTTCGATCATGCCGAGGGTGGCTCGCCGAAGGCGTTTCCGATCGCGCTCACCTCCGGGCAGTTGAACGAGGGCCAGAGCGGGGCCGCGCATACGCTTTTCATTGAAGCCGCCGACGTGAGTGGCGCTCCAGACGATGTGGTCCTGACGCTGGAGCTGCAAGGGGGCACGTTCGTCCTCGGGCCGGCCGTGCACGACCAGCTCACGTGCGTGCGGCTGAAGCTGGATATTTGCAAATGGCGCGTCAGCCATGCCGCCGATCCGGTTCCGATCGCGGATGCCGACAAAATCTCGAAGGGACGTTTTGTTCATGAGCAGGACGGCATCCGCCATGAGCGCGCTCTTGTGATTCTGCATCGCGCGGAGCCGGACGATTACCGGGGACAAATGCGCCTGCAGGCCTGGGACGTCAAGTCGGCGAAGGCGAGCGACAAACTCCGCCTGTTCCGGGTCGAAAAGCCCGCCACGGGCCAAGCCACGCGAGATCTTCCGCTCGACCGCGCGAACTGGAACATACCGGCCAAGGGTATGCACATCTGGCTGGAGGGAGCACACGTGAGCGGCGCGATGCAGGATACCGCGCTCCGCCTCGGTCTTGTCGATGTTCCCGACAAGGGCAAGGACCTTTTTGAAGGAGACCGCGCGACCGTCACGGTGGTGAAAACCGCACTTGATATATGCAAGAGCAGGATCAAGCCCACCGAGGAACCGATACCCCTGTCGCCCGCCGACAAGATCGCGGTGGGCCGCTTCGTCCATACGCAGGACGCGGGTTTCCATTGCGTGCGCGCGCTCACTATCGTTCGGACGGTTTTGCCCGCTGACTTCACCGGTCATATGAGTCTGACGGTTTGGGACGCGAAGGCGAGGTCCGCCGGGAACCCGAGAGTCCAGTTATTCGAGGACGAGATCCACAAAGGAGCTGAAGCCGCGAAAGCGAATCCGTTCGAATTCGATTACAATGGCGCCTTCCCAAAGATGATCAAGGGAAAGGACCTGAGACTCTGGGCGGAAGGCAAGACTGCCGTGGTTAGCGGCGAGCCGCTCGACACCGAAATCTGGCTCAGCTTCACCGACCACATACGGGTGGCCGACCGCGTCGCGCTCACGGTCATACAATTGAAGATTACGGCTCAATTGCCCGTCACGCCGTCGTTTCGTGTCCACCATGCCACATTGCCGCCGAACCCAAATCAGGAGTTTACGAGCAACTCGCATGACAAGTCACTCGCCGGCAATGCGCCGACGGTCTTGCTTCGGAATTCCAGCCCTATTAACCTCATCGCCAATACGGACCCACCACACTTGAACGACCTCGCCTGGGACGTCGAGCCGAATCCGGGGCCGGCAGCGCCGAAGCCGGCTCTGGCCCCGTCCGGAGAAAAAGCAGCCCTCCAACTGGATCAGTCTGGCGGGTATGCGATTTCCCTGTCGCTGGACGGAGCGGCCGTCTATTGGAATCTAGTTCTTTTTGAAGTGAAGGTTGACAACTCTGCCGTCACTTTCATTGCCACGAAGCCCAAGAACCAGTCTAACGCCAATTTTCTCACCGTGAGCTCGGGTGTCTTCGATCTCGTTCACACCGAAAGATGCGCGATGTATGCGAAAGCGAAGGTGACCCTAACCGCCGGCAATCAGGCATCGCTCGATACTTACTGCTCCAACATAAAGTTGGGAATGGCCCAGGACATGACGAATGATACGACAGCGGCGCAATATGACGGAGGCGGCAAGGAACAATCGAAATACAGTGTTACGCCCATGCCAGGAGTGCCGACCATCACCGACCCGGCGGTTGTGGTGACGGAGATTGGATTCCCGCTCCTGGATACGGGGCTTGGGGGTGCGACCGGGGGCGGCTCAATTTTTCTCAGCCATACGCGGACCCAGCTGTCGAACGCCGGAAAGAATATCCTGGTTGAGACCTGCGACAGCCCGAATTTGAATTTTGAGTCGCTCCACCCGGAATTCAATGCAGCTCCGACCCAGCCTGCGCATAGCGTATCGGGAAGTAACAAGTTTACGCTGTTTTTGATCGCCTATAGCACCTTCGCGTTGTTCAGCTTTGTCGCTTATGGCTCGGTGTCATGGACCCTTGAAATCACAGGCACGATTACGTGGGCGGGCGGGATGCCCACTTACGTTCCTGGAGCGTCGGCGGGTGTCACCGGGACCGGTGCAGAATTCGTAGTAATTGCCGGCGGGCAAGAAGCTGACAAAGCCCATTGCGAAGTGATGCCGCCAGCGGACCTGGATCCATATTGGATCAATGACGCAAGGTGAACAAGGTGAACAAGGTGTGTCCAGCCATCGTGTTGTTCACTTTCATGGCCGGCCAGCAAGCCGCCGCAAGGAACGCATCTATGGATTTTGCAGAGAATAGTTGGCCTATTGTTATCACCGAGAGTAACGCCGTCATTTTGGTGGGGCAGATTGGTCAGGTGGAAGGGCCGCGGCCCACCGGGACGAACCAACAAACGGGCACCCTGGCGATCCGCGTCTTGCGGGAGCTTACTCCAAGCCGTTGGACGGGACTTCACGATATTGCCGTCGGCTTTCTACAGCTTGCGAGTTGGCGCAGCAGGCTCAGAGTAGGTAATGGCGGCTGGAACGGCGTGGATGTGAAACCTGGCGCAATACTACTCATGGCGATCGCCCCGGGGCAAGCAAATCATGCGCCTTCCGCTCCTCTCGCCCTGGAGGCGGTCAGCCAAATCTCATCTCTGGAGGATGCCCAGGTTGCCGCTGTCGTTCAGGCGCTTCGGATTGAGGCAACCCAGGCTCCTCAAGAGCGATTACTACTCCTCGTCCAGGCCGTGAACAGTACCTTGCCGGTGTTGCAAAATTATGCGCATTACGCGCTCGGACGCAAACAGCGTATACCCCGCAGCGATGCGGCAACGCTTGAAATAAGATCACTCCTCGACTCAACGAAGCCTGATGATCGGCGCCTTTCTTCCGAAAGCAATCTTGAGCTTGAATTGTGGAAGGATGGCGCTCCGGACGATCCTGTGAACCGGGACATCGTGTCGGCATTCTTACATATCCTGGCTCGACGGGAACCTGCGCTGCGAAAGTCGACGACGTTGGCCCTCCACCGGATCTTCCTTTCCCGCGCGCCATCGGAGTACGAGCCTGCGCGAACTTACCGCTCGATGCTACTCCGAAGCACCAAGCTCCCCGACATGAAGGCCGTCGAGGCAGTCCTGAGTGAGGAGGAGAATGATCCGAACATCAGCAACCAGGCGAGCCAGCTGATCAGGGTGTTTTCAGAATTTGAACCCTAAGGTTTTCACTCACGCCATTATACGCGAAAGGCAGGATGCCGCTTAGAGCGTCTCTCATGGCCGACCTTCTACAAGTATTGGCTAAGCTCACGAAAGAGGCGAGCGATCACGATGTGTGCGCGCCCGCCGTGAAGTGCAAGGATCGGAAGCCCGCGATTTTCGTGATGGTGATTCGCGCGGAGGACAACGCGCCGGTGCCGGGCATCCATGTGGACGTCAGCAAGCCGACGGGACAGAACAAACCCAGCGGCGCCGACGGCATGGCCAAGTTCGATCCCGCCGCGGTGGGGAACCATAACTTAAAGGTGCTGCTCGATGCCAAGCAAAAGCGCACCTGGGTCACTCCCGTCGCCGGCGCGGTGACCACCACGGCGAACCATACCTCCACGTTTCTCTTCGTGCTGCAGCGCATGCCCTCCTTGGAGGTCGTGGTGCTGCGCTCCGACAATCGCGCCCCCCTCGAGAACATTACGGTTCAACTCACGGGCCCGGAATCGCTGCACGGCGTAACGGCAAAGACCACCGGAAGCACGACCTTCGATCCCTTGACGCCCGGGAACTATGACGTGAAGATCACGATTCCCCACGATCTGGTCCACAAATTGAGCGTCCCGGCAGCGCAGAAGACCGCGGTGGTGGCCGCGACTAAGAACAAGATCGAGATTCTTGTCGCGCCACGGCCCAAGGTCGATCCCAAACTGAAGATCGCCGATCCCAAGGCCGTGATCCTGAAGCGCGACTACATGCCGAGCGCTAAATTGGGCGTAAAGGTACACCGGCTGGCGGTGACGGTGGGCGTTTCGGAAACGTTCGATGGCACGGGGAAATTGACTTGCAACTTGCCGGCGAAGATTAAAGTTTTCGATCATGTCGAGGGTGGCTCGCTGAAGGCGTTTCCGATCGCTCTCACCACCGGGCAGTTGAATGAGGGCCAGGCCGGGGCCGCGCATACGCTTTACATTGAGGCGGCCGACGTGAGTGGCGCTCCAGACGATGTGGTCCTGACGCTGGAGCTGCAAGGGGGCACGTTCGTCCTCGGGCCGGCCGTGCACGACCAGCTCACGTGCGTGCGGCTGAAGCTGGATATTTGCAAATGGCGCGAGAACCATGCCGCCGATCCGGTTCCGATCGCGGATGCCGACAAAATCTCGAAGGGACGTTTTGTTTCTGAGCAGGATGGCATCCGCCATGAACGCGCTCTTGTGATTCTGCATCGCGCCGAGCCGGCCGATTATCACGGACAAATGCGCCTGCAGGCTTGGGACATCAAGTCGGCGTCAAAAAGCGACAAGGTGCGCCTGTTCCACGAGGAAAAGCCTGCCGCTAAAGGCCAGACCCCGCGAGATCTTCCTCTCGACCGTACGAACGCAATGATGCCGGCAACGGGTATGAAGATCTGGTTGGAGGGCGCACACGTGAGCGGCGCGATGTACGATACCGCGCTCCGCCTCAGTCTTGTCGATGTGCCCGACAAAGGCAAAACCCTTTACGAAGGCGATCGGGCGACCGTCACGGTCATAAAAACCTCCGTCGATATTTGCAAGAGCAAGACCGCGCCTGGCCGTGGAACCCGATCCCATGTCTACGGCGGACAAGACCGACGTGGGCCGCTTCATCCATACGCAGGACGCGGATTTTCACCATGGGCGCGCGCTCGCCATCATTAAGGCCATTGAGCCCGCCGATTTCACGGGCCAGATGAGTCTGACGGTTTGGGACACCGCGGCGAGGGCCGCCGCGAACCCGCGCGTGCAGTTATTCGATCAGGAGATCCACAAAGCGGGCGAAGCGGCGAGGCCGAATCCTTTCGACTTTAATTACAATACTGCCTTCCCGCCAGACACTACAGGCGGCAAGGGCAAAGATATGAAATTCTGGGCGGAGGGCAAGAGCGGCGCGGTGAGCGGCGCGCTCCGCGACACCGAAATCCGGCTCAGCCTTACCGACCATATTCGGGTTGTCGACCGCGTCGCTTTGACGGTGATGCGATTTAAAAACTTTAACGCGGACGTGCCTTCCACGGCGGCCAATACCCCTCGCCCGGACAACACGGGCACGAGCAACTCCCCGGTTCCGCGCCATGCTTTTACGATCGCCGCCGGCGCTCTGGACAAGAAGGATTTCAGCGAGTCCTTTACGGAGAATCTTCCGCTCGTTCTCGTCGAGAATTCCATTATAGGCGCGGTGAACGCCAATAGTTTGATCCTGACTGTCCAGACCGAGCCAGCGGGGCGCCGGTCGCATGGACAACATTCCGCGATACCCGCCCCGCGCCGGACGGCGACGCCGATGAAGTTATCGCGATGTCCCCGAAACCGCAGCCGACGGTCGCACAGGACCCCGCAGACAAGTTGAAGGCCTATCTTAAGGCAGACGCGGTAGGGAGCTTCCGCATTTGTCCCTACGTCGATTGCAATGGCGATGCAAAATTCGACTTCAACGACGACAAAGGCAAGCGGATTGACCGCGAGCCCTATATCATGATGAACCTGGTACTGATTCGCGTCGAAGGCTTCCAGGACAACGGCCTGCCGCAGCCCGCCAACGTTGTCGTATCGCCGGCCGCCGGCCAGACCAGGGCCAATTTCGGAGGTATCGGCCTGTCGACGGCACCCCCGCCTGCTTTCGTCTGGACGGGAGCGAACTGCGGGTGGCACGCCAAGGGTACGGTAACGGTCACGGGCGGAGGACGCAACGGCGAGCTTGGCCTGGACAAGCTGTTCGCCGGCTTCATCCAGTGCATCGAGAATTCCGATATCGGATCCGGTTACGACGTCGGCGGCACGCGCCATCCCCAGGACATGTTCTTCGTGACCAACAGCCCGGGACCGATCGCCGGATACTATTTTGTGCCCATCGCCATGTTCAATATGCCGCCCGCATTTACGCCCATGCCGCCCAATTGCGGAATAGGTCCTGCCATCACTGCCTATCCAATTCTGGACACTTCGCCTTTCCCTGGGGCCGGAACCGGTGGCAACCTCGCCGTGGGTAGCGAGGGCGCCGTGGGACCACCCCCGCCGCCGCCGGGGGGCATCGACAAGAAGAAGGACGGTCTCGCAGTCGGCCAGCACTGGACCGTCGAGCAATGGGACGGCCCTGGTTTCAATCCAGACGCTACTCACAAGGCCTATGGCGGCAACCTGATCGATTTTCGCTTTAATCTCGATTTTCGTTCCGACCTGTGCGTCTGGACGAACGTGACCAAGGTCCCCGGCAACACCCCTGATGCGGGCTGCCGACTCTACTCCACCGTGATAACGTGCCGCTGGCATACGCGCTTTGGAATCAGTTTCGATCCCGCGACCGGCGTCGGGAACATTACGACCGCGGGGAACGTAACCCGGGACGCGGTTGCCGCCAACCGCCACGCCAAGCCGGTCGAAGGCGATCACATGGAACAGCGCTTCCCCATCGCCCTCAACTGCTATGCCGTGAATGCCCAAGGATGAACCCGATCCGCAGCCGGCGCCTGCATGCAGGGTTGCGCGCCGTGGTCTTGTTGATTCTGTTTCTGCTCTCAACGTGGGCGCGCCCGTTGCTCTGCCAAACGCGCCTGAAAGGTCCAGCGCAACCGCGCGGAAAAAATATCGCCATGACTGATGTCGTTCCCGATTCGAAGTCCGTTGTCCTACGCTCCACGCACATTGTCCGAGTCCGGGTCCTCCGCTTTCAGGCAGGTCCCTGGGAGCTGGACGAGGGCCGCGCCTTCAACCGGCGCAGGGCCGTGGTTCAGTTTGCATGGATCGAGACTCTGAAAGGCGAAGCGATGCCCCCGGATCCTCCGCCTGTGGTGCTCTCAGTTACGCAATGCAAGAGCGCCAGCCAGTTCCGGCTGCCGGTGCCGGGCGTGTACTCGCTGATTGGCCCGGAAACCGGCAAGGAGTTTGTGGTCTTCAGCCGGGCGCACTCCGTCGTGCCCGCCGAAATTTTACGCGAGCAGGCGTGCGATCAGGTCCAACCCGCTGAAGACGTCCTGACCGGCGTGCGCCTCTCCATGGACGCGATGCGGCGGGATCTGGGGGTTATTGCGCTTCTGGAGGAGGCTAGGCCGCACGCCCCTTCCTTGTCGGCATTGTTCGCCGAGTTCGTGTGGGAACGCTATCAACGCGAGATCCTCAGCGCGCCCGCTGCCTTTGGGGCCTACCTTTCCTTTTTGGAACAACCGGCGCTGGCGACGATTGCCCGTTCGGTTCTGCTGAACGACGTATACTCGGCGGCTTCTAATGGAACGCGTCCCGCCGAGCAGGTCGGATCTGCTCGCCCGCGCCATGTTTAAACTACTCGCCCTTCCCCAGGCCCAGCCCCTTCACGACGGCTTGCTGCAAGTCCTTCTGCCCAACCTTCTCGGCTTACAAGGCGGCACTCCGCAACACAGCGCCGCCGAGGTGTTTCGCAGCGCGCCCAACGAGCGCTCGCTCGCCAAGCAGGCGTTGGCAGGGTATAAGGGAAGCGTCGATCCATCGCAGATCGTCTCGTGGCTGCAGTAGTCATGCCATGCGGACCTCATCCGGCGATTCGCGCCGGATCTGAAATTACCCCCCCGCCCATATCGGACGCTTTAGGCGCCGCGCAATGTGGATTCACTAGCCGCCCGTACCAGGACGCGTTGAGAATTCCTCGGCAAGCGGCCCGCTGGCAGCGCGTCGATATGACAAAATAAGTCACGGATGGCGGAAATCAGCGTCGCGCAGCAGCTCGAAAAAATGAAGCGGGACTGGGACGAGCGCGCCCGTGAAAACGCCCGTTATTACGTCAATACGGAGCGAAGCGAATGGACCGATGAAGAGTTCTTCCGGTCCGGACAGCGCACCGTCGATGAGGAGATCCTCACCGACATGGGCAATATCTGCCAAGGCAACGACCCGCTCGCCATGCGCGTGCTCGAAATCGGCTGTGGCGCGGGGCGTCTGACTCGCGCGCTGGCGGCATATTCGGCGAGGTGCACGCGGTCGACGTCAGCGGCGAGATGGTGCGCCTGGCGCGCGCCGCCCTTGAGGGGAATCCGCGCGTATTCGTGTACCAGAACAACGGCGCGGACCTCGGCGTCGTGCCCAACTTGCAGTTCGACTTCGCCCTATCGTTTATCGTCTTCCAGCACATTCCCAGCCGCGAGATTATCGAGACATACGTTCGCGAAGTCCATCGCCTGCTGCGTCCGGGAGCTCTGTTCAAGTTTCAGGTGCAAGGCGACACATCGATCGCAACCGACCCGGCCGACACTTGGCTGGGAGTGCCTTTTTCCCTCCAGCAGGCCGCGGAAATGGCGGCGCGTTGCGGCTTCGATCCGCGCTACTCCTATGGCGCAGGCGAACAATACTTCACGCTTTGGTTTTTCAAGCGTTGATTTTCTTTTCGAGCGGTTCCTCGTTTGCGGCCGGCCGAGCGTCGCTTCGCGCCTTCTCATCCGCGCGAGCCCGCCGTTCCGCCCAATACGCTTTCATGCGCGCCGAGACTTGCACCCGCTCATCGGCGCCCATGCTTTTCCGGCCCCGCCTGCCGCGAGCGGCAACGCCGGGCGCCCCTTGCAGCCTTTGCTCCAGACGCGCAATAAGGCGGTCCAGGCGGTTTTTCTCTTCGCAGAGATCGCGCAGGGTCTTATGAACGTCCATCAATCCGCCGTCGGGCCTGCGCGCACACATCTCTTATCGGCTTAAATTGCCGGGAAAAGGAGGGGGGCGCAGGACTTTGCGTAGGTGGAAGCGGCGGTTTACGCTTAGGCCCTAAGCTTTTTCCGGTTTAGGACCGATCATAAGGCCAGTTATGAATCTGGACGCGATGATTTGGGTGCTTCTGCCGGTCTTTGTCGCCGCCGGCTCGGCCCTTCTCTCCTTTTATATGATGCAGGCGCGCATGGAGGTGGCGGTCGCCAAGGAACGGGAATCCCTCGCCGAAGCGAACGCCATTATCAACTCTAATAAGGTGACTCTGGAAGAGCGCATCAAGGCCACGGAAGAAGCCGCGCGGCGGAAGTCGCTCGATGAATTCATGCGGGAGTTCCGGGTCGAGGAACGCCACTATTTCAGGGAGAACAAGTCCGCCGAATCCCAAAGAAAAGCCATGATTCTCCAGGAGCGGCTCTATTTTCGCAATATCCCGCTGTCGAATTGGGTCGAACACGAGATGATTGTGGAGGACAACGCGCCGGAAACCGAACAACTCGCGCGTGGACGCTCCGTTTTCGGCGCGTCCAAATCTCAATCGGACGAGAGCGCCGTCATTCGTATGCCGCAGCAACAGGCGGCTCTCGGCCATATCGGCTGACGGCCGGCTTCTACTTCGCCTTGCGGATATAGATATTGCCGTTGAAAGTGGTGAACTGGAGTTCCGGGCCGCCTCCGTTTATGGTCCCCGAGACGCCATGATCGAACCGCACGCGATACCTTCCGCGGTTATTGCGATTGTCTTCCACCGTGGGAGCGTGCGAGGACATGTCCAGCTTCACGTCGAAATCGCTGAAAATTTCGCCATTGTCGGTTTTCATCTTGACATTGGCGCGCGTGTCCGCCGGCAGCGTCACGTCGACATCGCCATTGAATGAACTGAAGGACATGGGCTTGTTCGGCGTCAGCTTATCCATGGCGACCAGCATGCGCCCATTCAAAGCGTGCGCGACCACCGATCCCGAGATGTGAGTAAGCGTCACGCCACCGTTGGTATTATCGATGTCGAGATCGCCCGCCACCCCGTCCACGACGATGTTTCCGCCGTTCACGGTGCGCAGCTTCAACGACGTATCGAAGGGAACCTGAAGATTGATCTGGCCGGAGTTGCCGGGCCGCCCGGTTCCGATCGTCATCGTATTTTCCGACTCCTCGACTTGCAATCCGGGGCCGCCCACATCGATGCGATGCATCCCGGCGGGCGCCTCCCCCTGATGCCGCGCGACAACGCCGCGGCCTTCGATAATTACTTCCTTGCCCGCGTAGCCCTTGACCGCGATGCCGCCATTGATGAGCGAGATTTTGACGGTCTTCGGCCGCGAAGGGTCGCTGAACGGCGCGGTGACGCGCTCGGGCGAAGCCTCTTGCGCCACGGCGGCCATGGCGGCCGCGGCTACGAATAATAAAATTGCGCGCTTCATTTCTGTCCTCGATTCCGTATGCGGATATCCCCGTTGAAATTCTCGAACTTGTACTCCGGCCCGCCGCCGCCGATCCGGATCCCCTGAAAATCGTTGGAGCGGTAAACGAATTTGCCATTACGCCGCTCGCCGGCCGAAGCCACCGCCGGAAGATACGAAACAGGGAAATCCGTATACACTCCGCCGTTGAACGTCTTCACCCTCGCATCGGCCGAGAGATTCGGCTGAAACCACGCCTCCACGACGCCATTCAGCGATCCGAAATACGAGCTGCGCTCCGGGTTCCTGGCGAAAGAAATCTCGACCGCGCCGTTCAGGGCGTAGGCGCGTCCCGAACCCGCGATGCCGTCCATCTTCACGCCCCCATTTATGTTTTCGACATCGAAGTCGCCCGACGTCCCCTCCACCCGGATCTCCCCATCGTTTACAGTGGCCAAATACAGCGCGGTGGCGCGCGGAACCTTGATATCGAAATCGTACGCGACCTTGTAGCCGCGCCGCCCATGCTCCCTCATGTCGTTACGCGAATTGTTACGCGAACGAAATGACGTATCGCCGCAATCGCAGCGGAACGGTCCATCGACGTACAGCCGCACCGCGCCGGCGTCCTGAGTCATGTCCAGCTTGACCTCGCGCTGGGCCGCGGCGGCCCGCTCGGCATCGTCCGCCGTCACCGTCTTGCGAGCCTCCACCTGCGCCTCCGCTCCGTCGTAGCCTGCCACGTGAATGGACCCGGAAACGTTGTCCACCTCGACCGACTTTACGCCCGTGAAGGTCTTGCGAATCGTTTCCGGCTCATCGGCCACGCAAGGCAGCCAAAGAACCGCGACCATCGCGGCCCATGGCGCCGACGCAAAAGCCCGCTTCATCTGCAGTTGCCTCAAAGCCCAGTTGGCGTGCTCCTTGACCTCGGGATTGACGTCGCCGGTGGCCATCAACGTCCGGATCGCGGGCGTCGCCATCTTCTCGCGCATTTCCACGATCTGATCGAGGATCGCGATCTCGACCAACGGCGAGGTCTGCTTGTTCAGCGCCTGCGCCAATCCTCTGCGCCCGACGGCGCTGTCGCCGAAGTTGCGCAGCGCGTCCACGGCCGCCAGCCGCACGTTGACATTAGGATCGTGATTAACGGTCGCCAGCAGCGCCGCCAGCACTTCGGAATCGGACTGCTCCACGCGATAGCTCCAGTTCACGCCGCGCAACCGGTCGCTCGCGTTCTGCTGCTGCAGCAGCGAAAGGGTCACAAGTTGTTTCATGCTGTTTACCTCGGTGCGCAATTGCGCGACCTGGCCCGAATTGCGGGCCGTCATGTTTCCAACCAGTATGCCCGCGGCCAGAATGATCACGCCAAAGGCCGCCTGCAATGCCGGATGCGGCATCCACCAGGAGCGCTGCCGTCGATCGAGTTCACGCCTCTCCGCCTCCCGCAGCGAGGCGTAAAATCGCGTGCGCAGACCCAGTCCCGGCTCAGCGTGCGGCATTTCACCCAGCGCGCTCCACACATGCTTCAGGCGTTCCGCGTCCGCCCGGCAATCGGGACAGGCCGCCAGATGCTCCTCGAAGCTGTGCAGGTCCGCGGCGTTCATAGCCCCGCGCCAATACTCCACGAAATTTTTCTTGATCTCTTCGCAGTTCATGCCGTCTCCTCCCCAGGGGCGGTCATGCGCCTCTGGGAAAGCTCGAAAAAAATCTGCCCCAACGCGCGCACCGCCCGGTACACGCGAACCTTCACCGCGCCGACCTCGCAACCAAGAATGGAAGCGATCTCCTCATACTTCAGGTTCTGAAAGCGGCTCAGCACCAGCAATTCCCGTTTATCCAACGGAAGCCTTGCCATGGCGTTGCGCAGCAGCTCGATTTCCTGTTCGCGCTTCATCTTTTCATCCATGCCGTCGCCGCCGGACACGTCCGCATGGCCCAATTCGACTTCAAATTTTCGTTTTTGCATGGCATCGCTCCGCGCATTCCTCGCAATCTGATACATCCAGCCGGCGAACGGCTTCTCCGTCCGGTACGATTTCCGGTATTTCATCATGCGGACGAACACGTCCTGCACCAGGTCCTCGCTAAACTCCCGATTTCCGTTCATGTGGACGAAGTAATTGAACAGCGCGCGGTGATGGCGTTCAAACAGGACCGCCATGGCGCCCAGATCGCCGTCGCGGACCTGGCCCATGACGCTGCTGTCCGTTTCCTCGTACACGTAAGGTATTACTGCATGAAGCCGCGAAGGTTACAAGCGCCATCCCCGCCGCCGCGCACGCCGCATAAGATGGGGCATGCGCCGCGCACGACTCTATCTCGCCCTCGCCTTCATTTCGACCGCTCGGGCCGGCGCTCAAAATGCCGTCGCGCACTGGTTTCCCGTCCACGCGGGCGACAACTGGACCTATGAGCATGAAACCCGCGACGACGCTGGCCAAGGCAGGGAGCATCCCATCGTCCACCGCTGGAAAACCGAGGAAACCATCGCCGGCTCCTGGACGGTTCCCGAAGGCACGCTGGTCGAAAAACGAGTCCGCATCGTAGAAGGATCGCCGCCGCCGGGGTATCCGCTGGACGCCCGCCCCGCGTTTCTGATTCGCGGCGAGTGTCTTTATATGAGGTATATGGCATGGCAACCGCTGGACCATATCCTCACCCCGGCATTTCGCCAGGACTTGTTAACCGGGCATATCGCAGCGGACTTTTGTTTCCCTCTCGTGGTAGGCGAGACGTGGGGAGCGGCGCACTGGGCCGATTGGCGCCCGCCCGCCGAGGCGAAGGATTGGAAGGTTGTAGGAATAAAGCCGCGCGACCTATCGGCCCCCGATAACGGAAGGACGTTTCACATCGCCTCCGTCTCGTCCTACCTCGGCTCCGGCGAGACCGCCGACATCTGGTTTGAAAAAGGCATCGGGATCGTTCGCGAAGCGGAAGTTCACCACGGAACTTATGGAGAGGTTCTCCTGCGGCTGCTTCGCTTCGAACCCTCTTCGCGGCCTTAGCGGGCGTGGGCCCGGCGGCCCCTCAGCCCTGCACCCGCTTCTCTTTACCCGCCCAGAATTTCTCGCGCAGCAGCAGCTTGCGGATCTTTCCCGTTCCCGTCTTGGGCAGCGGCTCGTCGCTGAACTCGACCACTCGCGGCAGCTTGAACTTCGCCAGGCGCCCCTGCAGAAATTCCAGCAGCGCGTCGCACGTCAGCGCCGATCCCGGCTTGCGCACCACCACCGCCACCGGCACCTCGCCCCACTGCTCGTGCGGCGCCGCCACCACCGCGCATTCGAACACCTCGGGGTGCGCGAAGATGGCCTTCTCCACTTCCAGCGACGAAATGTTCTCGCCGCCGCTGATGATGATCTCCTTCTTCCGGTCCACGATATGGATGTAGCCGTCCTCGTCCCATACCGCCATGTCGCCGGTGTGGAACCACGGCCCCGTCATCACCGCCGCCGTCGCCTCCGGCTCCTTGTAGTAACCCTCCATGATGTGATCGCCCATGGCCACCACTTCGCCGATCGCCTGCATGTCTTTGGGAACGTCGTTCAACTCCGCGTCCACCACGCGCACGCGCACGCCCGGCACGGGCCACCCCGCCATGGCGTGACGGCGGTAGCGTTCCGGCCCATCGTCGGGTATGCCGCGCTTCCGGCGCGCCGACGTCAGCACCGGCGCCGTCTCCGTCAACCCATAGCCTCCGAAGGCTTCGCAATTAAAAGCTTTTTCCATGCGCTCGATCAACTCCGGCGACGACGCCGCGCCGCCCAGCATGATCTGCCGCATGCTCGACAAATCGTATTGCCCGGATATCCGGCGCATTCAGCAGCGCGTTCGCCATGGTCGGAACCAGGCTCATATGCGTCGCCCGATGCTGCTCGATCAGCTTGAACACGCCGGTCGGCTCGAAACGGCGCACCATGATCTGCTTGATGCCCAGCATGGTGGACGCCTGCGGCCGTCCCCATCCATTGGCGTGAAACATCGGAATCGTGTGCAGATCCACCATCGTCTCGACCTCTTCGAAAAGGCCGCCCACCGACAGCGCGTGCAGATACAATGTCCGGTGAGTGAGCGTCACGCCTTTCGGCGTACCGGTGCTGCCGCTGGTATAAAAAAGCTCCGCCACGGAATTCTCGTCAATTTCGAAAACGTCCGCGCGCCCCGCTTGCCCCCGCTCCAGGATCTCCTCATAAGTCATGTCCGCCGCGGCGGTCTTTTCGCCCGTCGTAACGTAGCGCGCAATAGCCGGGCAGGCTGGCCGCAGCCGCTCGATTAGCGGAAGAAAGTCGTTCTCAAAAATCAGCATGCGGGCGCCGGAATGGTTCAGAATATTCGTCAGCTCCAGCGGCGACAGCCGCACGTTGAGCGGCATCACGATGGCCCGCGCCTGCACCACGCCGTAATATCCTTCCAGCAGTTCGTTGGTGTTGAAGCTCAGGTACGCCACGCGATCGCCGGGCTGAATGCCCGCCGCCGCAAGCCCGCTTGCCAGGCGCTCCGCCCGTTCCGCGAATTGCGAATACGTAAACTGCCGCTCCCCCGAAACGACGCCGATGTCGTTTCCAAACAGGTCTTCGGCGCGATGCAGGCAGCGAATGGGAGTTAGTGGCACGAACATTTGGAACAATCGGATTGTACTACGCGGCCGCCTCGGCGCTCAGTGCGTCATGGCATACACGACGTAGTTCACGCCGATGCGAATGGCGAGTCCGGAAAATTTCTCCGGATAGCGCGGATCGTCCGCAAACTCCCAGGCATCCCCGACATCGGAGTTGTACGAAATGGCCACCATCACCCGTCCTTTGTCGTCGTAAATGCCGCGCCAATGCGCCCCCACGCCGCCGTCCCAGGGATTTTTCGCCCCCGCGCGCAAATGCGCCTGCCCCGGAATCTGAAAGCGATCGTTGAGGTCGTAGACGGTGTGAAAAATCGGATCGTCGTCTTTGATGTCCACGATGGGGCGGTCGGGAAACACCATCTTAATGCGCTGCTCGAACATTTGCCACTCGAAATTGCCGTGAAAATCGTCGGCCATGAAAAATCCGCCGCGCAGCAAATACTCGCGCATGATTTTCGCCTCCGCCTGCGTCAGCCCCCACTCGCCCACCTGCACGGCGTACAGCCACGGCCAGTTGTAAACTTCATCCCCGTCTTCGAGCTCGACGGGCTGCTCCACCGAGCGCGTATGGATGCGCGTCAACCGCCGCACGGCGAGCGAGAAGTGCCGGTCCGCGCGCGGATAATCCTGCGTCCACAGCGACAGCCCTTGGCGCCAGTCGCCGTCGAAGCGCCCCGCGTACCCATCGTTCGGACCCGGCGGATACATCAGGCGCGCGAAGGACCATTCGGCCTTCTGCTGCCAGTCCGCGGGCGTCTCGAATTCGTAATACTCCACGCCCGGATATTGATGGAACGGCCGCTGGAAGGCGAATAGCGCCCCCATGAGCGCCAAGCTGCATCCTGTCCCCCAGATGGCTTTGCGCCGGTTCACAGCCGCCGCGCTCCAACCGCGTTCAACGTCATCGGAAATGCCGGGCCGCATCCCACGCAGCCTCCAGGCACGAGCATATCATCTGGACGCCGCCTCCCCCGCCCCCGTTGCCGGCAGCGATCATTTGCCGGCCGCAATCATTTGTAAGCCTGGCGCCCGGGCCTCACCACCAGCATCTCTATATCCCGCCGCGCCGCGGTCAGGACCAGACCCAGTTGCTCGCGCAGCCTCTGAAGGAAGTCTTCGGGTGCGCCGGCTTCTCCGCGCACCGCAAGATCGTATCTTCCTTTCATGTTCGTCTCGTCCACAATAGGCCGGTTCAGCCCTTCTTCCAGCACCCGGCGAAACCCTCCATCGTAGTGTTGGTCGCCGAGACGTTGGAAATGCGGCCCACCCTCGCTTTGCGCAGCGCTTCCATCGTTGGAGGCGTACCCGCCGGCAGCGCTATGTCCGGACCCGACCAGCTTATCGAACTCCCGCCGAAACTCTCGCCGCCGCTTTTCGCTGCCGGGGTCTTGCCGTCAATCGCCGTCATTACATAAACGTCCACGGAGCGGTTTTCGAGCGTCGCCGAAACCTGGAACTGCTTCTCAATGCCTTGTTGCACCAGACCATGGATCTTGTGTTGATCTTCTTCGTGCGGCAGCACTACAACGAAGTCATATCGTTCGCCTTGTTATCGAGCGCAGCCGGTAAAACAATGCGGCTCGGATCTTTCTCGTACACGGTCGAAAGCATCGTCCTCAAATCGAATCCCCGCTGCACCCAGAAATCCGGCCCAGCGGAGCCGTTCGTGCCCCGCGTCTTTGTGCGCGAAATGTGGACTTCATAAGACGGCGGAATATCCGGCTTCCCTTCGCTCGCCGGCATGCGATGCGGCGCGGCGTCCAAGCGCACCACGCGGCCCGCCAGGATATCGTCCATTTGCGCATCATCAGCATCGCCCGCCATGGCAATGGCCTTGCCCTCCAGCACCGCCCTGACTTGCCGCTCGTCCGGATACATGAAGGTGAAGCCGGCGATTCTGCCGTCGCGGTCGACAATCGCCGCCCCGGCCATTTCCACTCCGTATGCGCGGGCCGTGTCCCACTTCGAATCCAGCAACAGCCAGGCGTTCACCGGATGTTCCCGTAGCCAGGGCTCGAGCGAGCGCTCCGATTCCGAAGCGATCCACACGAAATCGACCGGTTCGTCCGCGAATCTCGCCTGCAATTCGTTCCATCGCGATACCAGGGATGCGTTGCTGGAAACGTTGGGGAAGAAAGCGATGACAGTGAGCCGCCCAGCGAAAATCCCCGGCCGGTCGTTCGCGCCCCCGCCAGGCTTCAAAATGCGGGTCCAAACGAGTTCCGGCGCGAGATCGCCCGCCTTCACCGAAAAACTCGAAAGTACTCGCACAATCGCCAGCCGCGCTCCCTTTCTTAGAGTATCCGCGCCCGGCCGCTGCGAATGCGCTCTTATTGCGGCACGATCTGAACTTCCGTCCTCAGGTACTGCCATTCGGGAATATTCGCCGCCCGCGGGTCCTCAATGTCGGTGACAACCTCGCGCGAAGCGAAGGGACCGAGACCGGTGAGCAGCGCCGAGATCGTAAAAAGCGGCTCGGGACTGGAGGCCAGCGCCGAGCGCACCGCAATGCGCAGCGCCAAATTCGAGACCGCCGCCGCCGAATGATTCACCACAATGTACTGCACGCGCGAACGGCTCTTTTGATCCACCGTCACCCGAAGTCCGGTGACCTCGACGAAGGAACCCAACGCTTCCCGCGGCGCCACGGCGTGACCCAGGCCGCTGGAAACCCCCGCCGCTCGCATCGGCGCGGCGCCCCGCGGTCATGTTGCGGATGACCAGGGCTCCGCCAAGAGATAATGCGGTTGCCACCAGCAGGCTGATCATCCATCCGGGCACTCGCGCCCGCCGCGCCGCCGGCGCAGGCGTCTCCACCGCCGTCTCACACTGCATCGCGGTGGGCCGATCCGTACTCCCGGGCAGCAGTGGACGTGGAAACGTAAACGCTTCCGATTGCGGTTCGATCTCCATGGGCACGAACGCGCCCCGCGCCCGCGGCTCTACCCCCCTGATTCCTCCCGGCAACCGCTCCGCCAAAGGCCGCTCCGAAAATCGCGCCGCGCTCCCCTGATGCGCTTCCATCGCCCGCGCCAGCGCCAGCATCCCGGCCTGGACCAAATCCGAGCAATCCGGGCAATCCCGATCGAACGGCGCGCAGTCGCAGCCGCAATCGGCGCAAATCCAGCTCAGCATATCTATGAGTTCGGCAGAGCGAGCCCGCCACCCGTTCGGCGGATGCCCCTACTTCGCATTCCCGCGAAGCCTTATCCCCATTTCCGACTCGCCTGAGAGAATCCGGTCTCGCGCCCTGTCGCCAAGGCCGCCTAGGAAGATTCTGGATCGCTTGCGCAAGTCTGTCCGTACTCCCCTTGTCAAACTAGGAGAGTTCGACTATACTCCTAGTTGACTAGGAGGAAAACGATCGTGGGTAAAACCGCCGAGCTGCTGCCGGGTACTCTCGACATGCTGATTCTGAAGGCAGTATCGTTGAAACCGCTGCATGGATACGGCGTATTGCAGCGCATCCAGCAAATTTCAGGCGATGCGCTGGAGATTCCCCAAGGGTCCTTGTATCCGGCGCTTTACCGGTTAGAGCACCAGGAACTGATCGCCGCCGAATGGGGCGTAAGCGAGAATAATCGCCGGGCGAAGTATTACACCCTGACCGTCGCGGGACGGCATCGCCTGCGGCAGGAGACGGCCGGCTGGAATCGGCTGGCGTCGGCGATTGCCGCGGCCTTGAGCACTACACCGGAGGAGGTGTGACGTGCTGAGACGCCTTCGCTCTCTTTCGCGCGTGATCGAGTCCCGGCGCGATTTCGAACGGGGAATGACCGAGGAGTTGCGGTTTCACATCGAGCAATACACGGACGACCTGGTGCGCTCGGGAGTGCCTCCGCGGGAAGCGGCCCGGCGGGCTCGGATCGAGTTCGGCAGCCTGAACAGCGCACAGGAAGAGTGCCGCGAAGCGCGCGGGCTCCGCCCGTTCGACGAGCTGGTCAGGCAACTGCGTCACGCCGCCAGATTACTGCGCAAGACGCCCGGATTTACAGCAACTGCCCTCGTGACCCTCGCCGTCTGCCTCGGCGCGAACCTGACGATATTCGCGGTAGTCGACTCCATCCTGCTCCGCCCCCTGCCGTTTCCCGAGGCCGGCAGGCTCGTCACCGTCTTTAATACATATCCCAAAGCCGGCGTCGATCGCGACGGTTCCTCGACAGCCAATTATTACGAACGCCGTGGCAGGATTCCCGCCTTCTCCGGGGTCGCCATCTATTCCTACGGCACGGCGGTCGTCGGCGAGGCCGGCTCAACGGAACGCGAGCAGATCGCGCGAGTGTCCCCGGACTTTTTCGCGACGCTTGGGACGGGTCCATCGATGGGGCGCAGTTTCACCGAAGAGGAAACCTCGCTTCAAACCGACAGGGTCGTGATTCTCACCGACGCCTACTGGCGGCGGCATTTCCATGCCGACCCCCATGTAATTGGCAAGCGGCTTCGCGTGAACGGACTGGGCATCGCGGTGGTCGGGGTCCTGCCGCCCGGCTTCCGATTCCTTTCATCGGAGGCGCGTCTGTACTTTCCTTTCTCCTCGGGTCCTGAAGATCGTGCTTCCGCGCAGCGGCACTCCGGCGGGAATTCCAAGCATATGATTGCCCGCCTCAAACCAGGCGCGACCCTGGCGCAGGCGCAGGCCCAGATCGACGCCCAGAATGGCGCGCTGGAAGCGCACGATCCCCAGGCCAAAATGATAGCCGAGGCCGGCTTTCGTTCCGTGGTGGCGCCCCTTCACGCCGACCACGTTCGAACCATCCGCCCCGCCCTGTTGTGGATGCAGGCGGGCGCCTTCGCCCTGTTGCTGATCGGCGCCGTCAACCTGACGAACCTGCTTTTGATCCGGGCGAGTAGTCGTTCCAAGGAAATCGCTGTCCGGCGGGCGTTGGGCGCGAGCCGGTTGCACGTGGTAAGCGAGGCGATCGTCGAGACCACTTTGCTCACGCTGGCCGGAGGCCTGCTCGGGCTCGCCGCCGGGGCCGGCGGAATCCGCCTGCTGAGTGTATTGGCTGTCGATCGTTTACCTTTAGGAAGCCACATAGCTATCGACTACCGGTTGGCGTGCATCGCGGTTCTCGGAGCCGCCGCCATGGGACTCGCGCTCGCGGCGCCCATCGCATGGTTCAACTTGCGAGGCCATCTGAGAAACGCGATCCAATCGGAGACCCGCGGCGGAACCGCCGGCCGCGCCGCTCAAAGCCTGCGCCACGGCTTTATCGTGGCGCAGATCGCGTTGGCAACGGTTCTGTTGAGCGGGGCGGGTCTGCTGGGCCTCAGTCTGGAGCGGGCCATGGCGGTCTCTCCGGGCTTTCGGCCGGACCATGTTCTGTCGGGACAAATCTCCGTTGCCGTGGAACCGATACCCGGACTGGCCGGCTCGCCTGGCATTCAACCAGAGGCTGTTGAAGGACCTCGCGCGCCAGCCGGGAGTTTTGGCCGCCGGAGTGGTCAACAATGTGCCCTTCAGCGGTAACAGCGGAAAAAGCGCCGCTACCGTCGTGGGCCACGTTCGCCTGCCGGGCGAATCGGCTCGCGGACATTACTCTTATGGAGTCGATGGCGACTATTTCGCCGCCATGGGCTTCTCTCTGCGGGAAGGACGTTTCCTCACGGCGGAGGATTCGCGCCGGCCAACGCGGGTCTGCGTCGTGGACGAGGACTTCGCGCGCTATTACTGGCCGAACGCCAGCGCTCTTGGCCAACGCCTTTTCGAGGGCGGCGAAGCGGCAACCGATGCCCGATCGTTCACCGTAGTCGGTGTGGTCGGCGCCGTGAAACAAGCGGGACTGACTGACCAGACGGCCCAAGGAGCGGTCTACTATCCTTACGCCTTCCGCGCCCGCGACAGCCTTTTTATTGTCGTCCGCACCAGCCTTCGACCGGAATCGCTCGGTCCGGCACTGCAAAAAGTCGTTCGGCAAATCGACCCCGAGGCGCCGGTGAACGACCTCCGCTCGATGGATACCCGTATCGCCGACAGCCTCGTGGCGCAACGCTCGCCGGCATTTCTTGCGGGCATCTTTTCGCTGATCGCTATACTCCTGGTCGGGGTCGGCGTCTACGGTGTCTTAAGCTACGCCGTGGCGCAGCGGCGCCGCGAGATCGGTTTGCGAATGGCATTGGGGGCGCGCCCGGGCCAGATACGCAGCCAGTTTCTCGCTCTCGCCCTACGTCTGCTGGCTGGTCGGCACGATATTCGGCGCCATTGGAGCGTGGCTGACCGGCCGAGCGATGCGGACGTTGCTTTTTCAGGTGCCGCCTCTTCACGTCGCGACCCTTGCCGCGGCCGCCGGCATCGTCGGCGCGGTATCTCTAGTCGCCTGTCTGCTGCCATCTCAGCGCGCCGCCCGGATCTCCCCAGTGGAGGCCCTAGCCGACTTGCAGTGATCGGGTTGACCCCGTGAATGTCTGGGGGAAGAACGCACACGGGGCGGGGGACTGGAGACGGGTCGGTTCGCGGGAGTCGCGCGGCGTTTAGCGATCCCGCGGGAATGCGAGCCCGCGCGTAAAATGTCGTATTGCGAATCCGGCCATCCGATCCGGTTGAGAGCGCCCATGATCTTCTCGGGCTGGCCTTTTAAAACCTTGAACACATCGGGAATACCAGTGTCGCGTTGCAGCAGAATTTGCGCCACGCTGAATTCCATAAGCCTGCGCAGCAACGGTATTGTGCCCCGCCGACAATCGGCCTCCAGAGCGTCCGAATCGCGCGGCAGTACTGATACTGCAACTCGCTGAAACGGCGGAAAAAGAAGAGATGCAACATTTGTTCCGGCGAAGGATCTCTCGAATGGAATCGTAAAGCCGCGTGGTGCGTCTATTCCCGCATAGCTCGCCATCTTGTCCCGGTTCAGACTGGAAATGGAGAAGGCGCTCTCCCATTAAGGCGATGGAGAGAACGCATGAACAAGCAACGGAAGCAATACACGCCGGAAGAGGAGGTCGGCATCCTCAGGCGGCATTGTTGGAGAAGGAGCCGATCTCGAAGCTCTACGATGAACTCGGCTTGCAGCCCACTGTCTTCTACCGCTGGGATCGGCGCTTCCGCTCGCGATCTCCAGAAACCGCCGCGGGGGTGGTAGCCGGGCGGGCGAGGACGTACCAATAGCTTTCCGGCCGTATAGGATGTTGTTTCGATCACAATTTTACGGAAGCTTTTGCCAGCGGCGGCCCCGCCCGTTTTTACGTATGTCTCGAGGCGCGCAGTCCTGTTTCCGAGACGCGGGAATCCCAGAAGCGAACACCGATGGGATCTTGTGGGAAAGCGAACGGTCTTTGTTTTTAGAATTATAAAATGGGCGGTAGACTTGCCTTGAGAGCGGTACCAGCATGATCGAAAACATTGTGTCTTTCCTGCGCGAGATGAAAGTGGGCGCGCGTTCGCTGTCGCGCGCCAAAGGACTCACGGCGACGGTGATAGTAACTCTGGCCCTGGGAATCGGGGCCAATGCCGCGATGTTCAGCCTGGTTCGCGGCGTGCTGCTGCGTCCTCTGGTCAATCGCGACGAGAACCGGCTGATCTACATCCGCCAGAGCGCGCCGGGGATGGGGGCCGACAACGCCCACTTCTCAGTGCCGGAGATCGGGGACTTGCGCTCGCGCGTGAGAACGCTGAGCTCTTTCGGCGATTTTTCGACCATCGGCTTCACTCTGGTAGGGCTGGGAGAGCCGCGCTCGGTGCAGGCCGGGGTGGTGGGAGGATCGTACTTCCAGGTGATGGGGCTGCGCCCGGTGCTGGGGCGGCTGCTGGATGCGCGCGACGATGGTCCGAATGCCGCGGGCGTCGTGGTGTTGACGTATCGTTTCTGGTCGACGACGCTGAAGAGCGATCCCGCGGTAATCGGTAAAACCGTCCGGCTGGATTCTTTCATCGATGCGCGGCCAGCCACCGTGGTGGGCGTTTTGGAGCCATGCGTCCCCTATCCCCAGGACACGGAAATTATCGCCAACATCGTGACCAGCGCGCACCATCTTTCGGCGACCATGGTTACCAGCCGGATACACCGGATGACGGAATTGTTCGCGCGGCTGGCGCCGGGCGTGAATCTGGAGACGGCGCGCGCGGAGTTGCGTACGGTATACGGAGCCATAAAGCGGGAGCATCCCGAGGCGTATGCGGCGAAATCCGACTTTCGCATCAGCGCGGTACGGTTGCGCGACCAGCTCACGTCGGGAGCGCGGACCATACTACTGGTGCTGATGGCGGCATCGGCGCTGATATTTGTCATTGCCTGTTGCAACGTCGCGAACCTGATTCTGGCGCGCACCATGCGGCGGGAAAGCGAACTCGGCATCCGCGCGGCGCTGGGAGCCAGCGGCGCCGCTTTGCGCCGTACTCTATTGGCCGAGAGCCTGCTGCTGTGCGGCGCCGGGGCAACCGTCGGGCTATTGATCGCCGATCCGATGGCGGCGGTGCTGGCGCGCTACGCTTCGCGCTATTCGGTGCGCGCGCTCGATCTCACGGTGGACTCGAGCATGCTGTGGGTGGGAGCGGGACTGGCCGTGATTGCCGCGGCGCTGCTGGCATTCGTTCCGCGCCTGCCATCGTCGGGAGGCGCGCCCGGATTCGCGCTTGCCAGCGGGAGCGCTCGCGTCACCGGCGCCACGAACCGGAAATTGAAGATCTTCGCGGTGGTTCAGATCGCCGCCTCGTTCGTGCTGGTGGCCTCGGCCGGCGCCTTCGTGAAGACGCTGCTTTCTCTGGAGGCCGCGCAGGCCCCTTTCGATACGCACCATGTGCTGGCAGTGGACGTGCCCGTAATGCATAACGGAAGAACGCCCGCGCAGGTAGTGGATACCTACCGGCAAGCGGCGCGGCGGATCCGTGAACTGCCGGGGGTTCAGAACGTCGCGGTGGGCACGGCGGTTCCGTGGCGCGACGGCGACAACAACTTCGCACTCGAACTTTCGGCCGACGGACACATTCCGGCGCCGGGCGAGGATCAACCCCACGCGATGGTTCGGGTGATCTCACCCGGATTTTTCGCCACGCTTGGCCGGCCCATCGCCGAGGGCCGCGATTTTACCGATGCCGACCGCCAGGGGAGGGAGCCGGTCGCGATTGTGAGCGAGAGCGTGGCGCAACGGATGTTCCCCAAGGGCGATGCGCTGAACCATCATGTGATGTGGACCGACCCGATCCTGAAGGTCTTCTCTCTGGTGAACGCCGAGCCGCTGCGCATCGTCGGCGTGGTGGCGGACATGGACGATGTGAACGTCGTGCCGCGGCCGACGATGACGGTGTACCGTCCGTTCGATCAGGAGGCGGCGATAGGAGGAGGGCGGCTGTTCGTTCACGCGCGCTCGGATCCTTATCCGCTGGTGACGCCGATTACGCGCATCCTGCGCGCTCTGTCCGCGGACCAGCCGGTGGAACACGCGGCGACGCTGGACGACGTGCGCGCGGAGGTGCTCTCGCCCGAGCGGCTCAATGTCGTGGTGTTCGGCATTTTCGCGGCGGTGGCTCTGCTGATCGCGGTGGTGGGCGTTGCGGGCGTGCTGGCATTCTCCGTAAGCAGACGCACGCGGGAGTTCGGCATCCGGCTGGCGGTGGGGTCGCAGCCGCGGCATCTGCTGCAGCGGGTGATGGTGGAAGGGGCGGCCATGGCGATCGCCGGACTTGCGGCGGGCTTTGCGTGCGGGTTGGGGCTGGCGCAAGTGGCGGGCACTGTTCTGGGAGAGGTGAAAATGCCGGGCGCGCTGCCGGTGGCCGGCGCGGCCGTGGCGCTGCTGCTTGCGGCCGTGATTGCGTCGGCGATACCGGCGGCGCGCGCCGCTCGAGTGGACGTGATCGAGGCGCTGCGGACGGAGTGAGCTGAGCCTGGGCGGAGCTAGCCTCGCTCGCGAATGGAAAAGCAACAAAACAGGTTCGCAGTACGAATGCGAGCGCGCCGGTGCGCTTTATGAAACCTCTCGCGCGGGTGAACGGGAGGCCTCGACGGCTTTCCCCGAGGCCCGCCTGCCGGCGCTCCTGGATTTATCCGCTCTGCCAGGAGAGCCGCTAATGTAGCTGTGTAACCGAGATGTTAGATGCTGGGAAGACGTGGCGTTTAGTATCCGAGACTGTCGCGGTGACGAGGGCTTTAAGGACCGTCTGGAGCGCGTGCGGCGGCAACGGAGCAAGCGGCGCGTGGCGGAAAGACTGGGCGAAATCGCGAAGCATTGCGCTTCTCTGCCGATTCTGGACAGCCGCGGCCCGGAAGAGTTGCTCTCTCGCGAGAGTGGACTGCCGCATTGATGGCGATCGATATGTCGGCGCGCGCGGACACGTGCGTGATGTCCACCGCGGCTTTTAGTGGAAGCGTCGATTGTAATGGAAAGCAGCCGCGGCTATGACGGGCTGCGGGACTTCGATTTGCCGATGGCGAGCGCCGGGATAGAGCCTGTTGCGGTCGATGGCGATCAGGCGCATCTCGCGCGAAACGCATTCCGGCAATTTGGGGAGGGCCGCCATCGGCGCCATTGAACTTTGGCGATTGTTTTTCGTATGCGCTCGCCAAGGCGACGGGGTTGCCTCTGTTATTCAAGGGCGGCGACTTTGCAAAGACAGATATCCCGGCGGCGCTTTAATTCGAGGAGCCGATCCGTGCCTTGCGGGTGAGTTTTTCGGCGAAGCTGGATGGCATGCGGCCGCGCGGGTGATTCGTTCAGACCAGCCGACGGTATTCAGAGCGATTTGCGATCCAGCACCAGACCGCGCCATCTATTCATCACGGCCAGTGCGCGGTACCCGAGAATAAGACTGTAGAATTCAATGCGGAGCGCAATGCCCGAGCTTCTCGCTATGCCGATTGCCATTTTCGAATTCACGTTTGAATATTGCTCACGCCTCCGGCAGCGAAAAGCTGTCGCCGGTATCCGCGACCCACTGCTTCAGTCTCCCCAGCAGCTTTTTTCGCTCTGCGCGAAATGCATTATTCTGAGCCAGGTTCGCTTCTTCATACGGATCTTCGTTCAAGTTGAACATAAGCCACGACAGATTCTCGAAGCACACCAGCTTCCAGCCATCTTTGGTCACCAGACCCCTATAAGGAGTGTTGATCGAGTCGGGATGACCCACCGGGATCACGTTTTGCAGATAAGCGGAGTCGGGTTGCGGCGCCTCCGGCGAACTTGCCAAGCGCAGATGCGCGTAGCTCGCGCCCTCCATCCAATCCGGCTTGCCGATACCGCACAGTCCCAGCGTAGTCGGCGCAATATCGACCGCGTTAGACAACACCGGCAGGCGCCCGCGCCTCCACGGACCATACGCCGGGAGTCCGCCCGTAATCAACATCGGCGTGCGGATCGCTTCATCGTACGGATTTACTTTGCGGAACATGCCATGCGAGCCCATGCAATCGCCATGGTCGGCGAAGAAGAGTATATGAGTGTTCTCGTACTGCCCGTTCTTGCGCAGCGCTTCAACGATGCGGCCGAAATTCCAATCGAGATTTTCGATCTGCGCATAATACCCCGCTAACTCGCGCCGCGCCCGCTCGACGACGCGGTCCACGTGGGCGACATTGAGGCGCAACTCCAGTTTGCGCGGCTCGTAATGCGCCATAAACTCAGCCGGAGCGACGCAAGGGTCGTGCGGCGGCTGCACGCTGAGCACCGCGAAAAACGGCTTGCCTGGGCCGTTCTTAGCGGCCTCGGCCTGGTCGTTAAGGTACTTGATAAGGATATCCGTCAGCGAATCGGTCTCGTAGCCGGGCAGCCGGTAATGAAACGCGTCCTTGCCGCTGCCGCCATGGACCCAGCAATCCCACTGGCTGTTGTTATTCTCATAGCCGGTCCAGTGCTTGAACCCTCCGCGCCGATTGGGATCGGTGATAAAGAAGGCCGCTCGCCCGTTACTTTCATGCCAACCGCCCAGGTGCCATTTGCCGACGTAAGCGGTATCGTAACCGTCGGCATTGAAAACGTCCGCGATGGTCTTTTGACCTTCCGGCAGCGGATACTCATGCCCCGGCACGCAATGGTTGGGATAACGGCTGGTCAGCAGAGATCCCCGGAAGGGACAGCAGAGCGGGTATCCCGAAACGTTGGAGGTGAAGTTCACGCCATTCACTTCCGCTCTGTCGAAATTCGGCGTTCGCGCGTTCGGGTCGCCATTAAAACTGAGCGCCTGCGCGCGCAACTGGTCCCCAAACACCCAGAGAACGTTGGGACGGGAGGGCGGCGGCGGTTGCGCCGATTCATGTCCGGCGGGCTGGCCGGCGTATTGCCTTCCCAATCCGTTCAAAGCGGGGTTTTGTTGACCCGCGGCCGCGAGCGATGCCGCCAAACCGAGCGACGATGCGTTCAAGAACGATCTTCGATCCATGCCGTAGCCCTAAAATATCAGCTTCAACGCAACCTGCAATACGCGCGGCTGATTGGCCTGCGAGCTCACAGTCCCGAACGCGCTCGATCCGAAGGAGGTATTGGGAGGAGAGAAGACCGGCGTATTCGAGATATTGAACGCATCCGCTCTCACCTGCAAAGTCATGCGTTCTCCCACCCGGATATTCTTATGAAGCGATAGATCGACGTTGCGCGTCCAGTCGCTTCGCGCGCCGTCGAACGTCCGCGGCGCATTCCCGAAGGCGTAGGCCGGGGGCGTGCTGAATACCGACGTGTTGAACCACATCGCAACCGTCGGATCGCCGATCCCGGGGTTCTGTCCATTCCAGTTGGGACGCTGTCCGCCGCCTTGAGAGTAAGTGCCGTTCACGGCGGAAGTAATTCCCAGGGGACTGCCGCTATAGAACGTTCCCAAAATGCCCAACTCCCAGCCACCGAGTATGTGACCGAAAACTCCCTTCTGGCTTCGCATAAAGGGGAGCTCGTAAATAACGTTTGCGACCAGGCGATGCGTCTGGTCCAACTGCGAGGGGCTCCATTCCGCCTTCAGGTTGTTCCAATCCTGGATCGCGCCGCCGCCCAGGGTCTCGCCGCTGAACGGACCGGTGCTCTGGTCCATCATCTTCGACCACGTATAAGAGGCGAGCATGGAGAAACCTTTCGCGAACCGTTTTTCGAGTTTCACCTGCAGCGCGTTATAGCGGGAACCGGCCCAGTTGGTGAGGTCCGATGTTACGCCGGTGAACTGCGGATAGGGAACGAGCAATAGCGCCTCCGGAACGGTCTTGGCGGCGAGCGCCCCGCCTGTAATCTGGCCATAGAACGGATTCGGAACCAGCGTGCGGAGCGCGTTCCCAAGCGCCAGGTCGGCGTCCGGCAATTCATTCAATTCCTGGTTTGCGGCCAGCTTCACGCCATGCGTGCCGACGTAACCTACGTCGAGCAGCCAGGAGCGCGGTAATTCCCGCTGCACGTCGAAATTCCACTGCACGGTGTAGGGAGTGACATTGTTGCGATCATAGAATGTCACGGGTTGCCCCAGCAGCGTCGCGGAACCAAGGCTGCTGCCCGTGGCCGCATTCAATCCGGTCGGGTAAGGATTGGCGAGCGAGAAACTCGGGGTGACGCCGTCCGTGCTGCTGACAATATTTGTCACGGTGTTGAAGCCGCTTACGCCGAAAGTGCCCGGAGCGCTCCCGACGCCCCAGTTAGTGCCATAGAAAATCCCCGCGCCGCCGCGCACAACCGTCTTGGAGATGGCGTGCCAGGCGAATCCGAGGCGCGGCGACCAGTTGTTGGTGTCGGGATTCGATTGATAGCGCGAAACCCCGTTGACCCCCGGGAACGACAGCGCGCCATGCAGATTCAGGCCCGGCGCCGTGAGCGGCGGCACGGCCGAGTAGTTGAAATTCGTGAGCTGATTGAAGCGGTCGGTGCGCGGCGTCTCGTACTCGTAGCGTACGCCCAGGTTGAGCGTCAGATTGGCGTTGACCTTCCAGTCGTCCTGCAAAAAGCCGGCATAGTATTTGGTTTCCAACGCCAGCGCCGGCGACGGAGTGACGCTGCCCGATGCCGGCAGCCCCAACAGAAAAGAGGCCAGCGCGTCGCCGGCCTGAGCGCTGGATTGTGCCGCGTTCGGTCCTTGCGTGAACGCGCTCGTAAATCCGAAATTGTCGCTGGCGTCGCCGGTCTGCAGCGTATTGTATTGAACCACGCGGTACTCTCCGCCGAATTTGAGCTGCTGCGCTCCCAGGCTTTTGCTGAGATTCGCCTGCAAAGCGTAGTTGTTCGCGCCCAGCGCGATCAAGCCCGTTTCGCCCAACGCGCTGGTCCAGGAGCTGTTCGGAACCGAGCTGCTGACGCCGTAGCCGGTGATGGTGACAACGGGAAATGCGGCCGGGGCGCCGATGGCCGCGCTTAGGCCCGCCGGAAATCCCAGTTGCGAAATATCGAAGCCCTGGCTGATGGGACCGCGCAGATTGGCGAGGCGCGAAAAAGACAAGCGCAAGGTTCCGATCAGCGCCGGAGAGAAAATGTGATCGGCTTCGGCGACGGCGTTGTAGCGGGTAAAATCCTGGGCGCCGAATCCGGGGGAGCCGGGATCGCTAAATCCGTATGGCGAGGCGCGGATGTAAGGCGAGTCGTCGTAAGAATAGCGCACGAAGAACCGCGTATTATCCGTGAAGTTGTGATCGAGGCGCACGCTGAACGTATTCTTCTGAATATTGTTCGAGTCCGTGCGCACGTAATTGTTCTGCATAGTGGGCCCGGAGCCCACGGTGTTCGGGGCCGGAAGGAACGATGCCAGCTTCTGCGCGATGGGGCTGAGCAAGCTCGCTGGAATAACGTTGCCCGGAAACGGATCGCGGATGTAGGTTCCCGCGGAGTTCAAACGCGTCGAGAAGGGGTTGTAGATGGTAACAGGCTGGCCGTTGGAGTTGATGTCATGGCTGAAATCGCCGGATAGCTCCGCCGGGTTGGGCACGGTTGCCGTGTAAGTGACGCCCTGGATGTAGCGCACGAGCTCGGTGCTTACGAAGAAAAAAGTTTTGTTCCTGCCGTTATAGAGCTTCGGCAGGACCACCGGACCTCCCAGCACGCCGCCGAACTGGTTGAACTTCAACGGCGGCGGGGCCTGTTTCGCAAGATTCGCGAAGAAGTTGTTGGAGTTGAGTTTGTCGTTGCGCAGAAACTCGAAAAGCGTGAAATGCAGAGCGTTGGTTCCGGCTTTGGTGACGACATTAAAAATGCCGCCTGCCGCGCGGCCGTACTCGGCGCTATAGTTGCTCGTCTCCACGCGGAACTCCTGCACCGAGTCCGCGTTGGGGTAAATAATCGGCTGGTTCTGGGCCGCGGCGGAGTTGGGAGCGCCATCCAACAGAAACTCGTTGGCGTTGCCTTGCGCCCCGTTGATTGAGACCGAGGCCGTGCTGATAATATCCACCGGCACGTCGTTCATCCCGCGCGATGTGCGTACGCCCGGCACTAATTCGCCGAGCGCGTACGCGTCGCGCCCGAGCAGCGGCAAGCCGGTGACTTCGCGATCCTGCACCACCGCCCCGGAAGAATGGGTCTCCGTCTCGAGCATGGGCGCTTGCGCGCTCACCACGATCTGCTCGTTCACGCTGCCGACCTCCAGCGCTATGTCGAGCCGGAGCGCCTGGTCCACCTCGAGTTGCAGGCCGGTCCGCGTCACGGGCTTGAAACCGGCATGCGCCAGCGAGACGGTATAAGGACCAGGAGGAAGCGAGGGAACGGTGTAATAGCCGTCCGCGTTGGTCTCGGACGTGCGCGCCACCCCCGTCGCCGTTTCCGTCACCGTGACGGCGACTCCGGGTACGACGGCGCCGGTGGGATCCGTGACGCGGCCGGTGATCTGGCCGGTTTGCGAAAAACCCGGAAGGCACAAAACGCCGAAGCAGACGATTATAAGAAGGCGAAGCGGCATTCGGAACTCCCTGTGTCCTCCGATTGTAACGACGTTGCGGCTCCGCGCCAATGGCGTCGTGATGCTATTGGGACAACTGCCGGCGGTGCTCTCGCCCCGCGTGCTCGCCGCGCAGCAGGGCGGCTCTTTTGTGAGACGGTTGTAAATATGATCATTGCGGATCTTGCGGAGATCGCGGGACGGACGTATCCGGCGCGGCGGCGGACGCAAAACCTGGTCGGCGGCGCAAGCGCGATCCAGGCGAGCAATTTTTCGATGGGAAACGTTATGCTCGAGCCGGACGGCGGCCAGGTGCCGTGGCACAACCAGGAGCAGGAGGAGATTTATTTCATCCTGGAGGGCGCGGCGGAGATGTGTTTGGGCGAGGAGCGAACAGTCCTGCGGGCGGGTCAGGCGGTGTACATTCCGCCGCGCGTATTTCATCAATTGACGAACATCGGCGGGACGCCGTGCCGGATGCTGTACTGCTACGGGCCGGCCGGCGACGTCGCGCATTGGCGCCAGGAGCTGGATGGAACATTGCCGTGCGCGGGAGTAGAGGCCCCTCCGCTGCCCGAGGGGGCGCGTCCGCAGTGCGCGCGGAAGGCCGGGGAGTGAGGAGATGAGCGAAAAAACAGTTCATCACGCCGGCATCATCATGAATGGCGTGACCGGGCGCATGGGGCTGAACCAGCACTTGCGGCGATCGATTCACGCCATCGTGGAGCAGGGTGGAGCGCAGGCCACCGATGGCGACGCGATTGTGCCGCGGCCGCTGCTGGTAGGGCGAAATAAGGCCAAGCTGGAAGTGATTGCGCGCGAGTTTGGCGGGCTGCCGTGGACCACGGACCTGGATAGCGCACTCGGGGACGAGGCGTACTCGATTTATTTCGATGCGCAGACGACGGAGCGGCGGGCGGACGCGGTGCGGCGGGCGATCGGGGCGGGGAAGCACGTCTATTGCGAGAAGCCCATCGCGAATACGTTTGAGACGGCGTACGAGCTGTATCGGGCGGCCGAAGACGCCGGGGTGAAGCATGGAGTAGTGCAGGACAAGCTGTGGCTACCGGGTCTGCTGAAGCTGAAGGCGCTGAGGGATATCGGTTTTTTTGGGACCATCTTCGCGGTGCGGGGGGAGTTCGGCTACTGGGTGTTCGAGGGCGATGTGATTCCTTCGCAGCGGCCGTCATGGAATTACAGGCGGGAAGAGGGCGGGGGGATTATTATTGACATGCTGTGCCATTGGCGCTATGTGCTCGATAATTTATTCGGCGCCGTGAAGGCGGTGTCGTGCCTGGGCGCGACGCATATTCCGCGGCGCTGGGATGAAGCGGGGCGGCCTTATGATTCGACGGCCGAGGATGCGGCGTATGCGACGTTTGAGCTGGAAGGCGGCGTAATCGCGCATTTCAATTCGTCGTGGTGCGTGCGGGTGCGGCGCGACGATCTGCTGACCATACAAGTGGATGGGACGAAGGGGTCGGCCGTGGCGGGGCTGCGGGACTGTTGGATACAGCCGTATGGGGCAACGCCGCGGCCGGTATGGAACCCGGACATCGCGAGCCCGCTCGATTACTTCGAGCAGTGGCAGAAGATGCCAAACCAGATGGACTTCGATAACGCATTCAAGCGGCAATGGGAGCTGTTTTTGTTGCATGTGGTCAAGGGCGAGCCGTTTCCGTGGGACCTGCTCGAAGGCGCCAAGGGGGTGCAGTTGGCAGAGAAAGGGCTGGAATCGTGGAAAAAGCGGGCGTGGGTGGAGGTGCCGGAAGCGCCGCGGTAGTGTTTCGACGGTTCCGGGAAGTCGACCCCGGTCAAAATCTTCACGGGACTGCCGGTCCGGAGGAGGCAACGCTTATTGGCGGCCTGCCGTGAACCGCGGCGGAAGATCGAGGGATTGCGGCGGCTCTTCCCGCCGTATGGGGAGCGGCTGCGAGGAGCGCGCTAATCGGCAGATCAACACGCTCGATCTCGCGTGACCAGATAATGCGAACTCCGGCCGTTGCGCTGCGTATTACTCTCCAGAGCCAACAATGGGATCATCCACGACCAGGCAGGTGCTCCGCAGATTTCGGCGCTCGCCGATGTTTACGGCGATCACCCTGATCACGCTTGCGGTCGGAGTGGGGGCCAATACGGCGATCTTCAGCGTCATTGACGGCGTGCTGCTGAAGCCCCTACCCTACCCGGAGGCCGGCAGACTGGTGGGCGTGTGGGAGACCGCGCCGGGAATCAACCTCAAGGAAGTGAACGCATCGCCATCGACGTATTTCACTTTTCGCGAGGAGAGCCGCGCTTTTGAGGACATCGGCATTTGGCAACGCGATTCGCTCAGCATCACGGGCATAGGCGAGCCGGAACACATCGAAGCGGTGGCGGTAACGGATGGCGTGCTTCCGATTCTGGGCGCGCGGCCGGCGCTGGGGCGCCTCTTCTCGCGCCGGGACGATTTGCCCGGCAGCCCGGGAACGGCGATCCTGACGTATGGTTATTGGCAGCGCAAATTCGGCGGCGATGGTTCCGTTATCGGGCGCCGCATTGTGGTGGACGCCGAAGCGCGGGAGGTGATCGGCATTCTTCCCGCGGGGTTCCGGTTCATGAACGACAAGCCCGCGCTGATCGTGCCGCTGCAACTGGACCGCGCGAAGGCGTTCGTCGGCAACTTCAGCTACAACGGGATCGCGCGGCTCAAGCCCGGCGTTACGATCCAGCAAGCCGACGCGGACGTTGCCCGCATGTTCCCGCTGACGATGAGAAAGTTTCCGCCTGCGCCCGGTATCAGCATGCAGATGATCGAGCAGGCCAGGTTCGCCCCCGACGTCCGGCCGCTTAAAAAGGACGTCGTTGGAGATATCGGAACGGTGTTGTGGGTGCTCATGGGGACGGTCGGGATTGTTCTTTTCATCGCTTGCGCCAATGTGGCGAACCTTCTTTTGGTGAGAGCCGAGGGACGGCAGCAGGAACTGGCCATTCGCGCCGCACTGGGGGCCGGCTGGTCGCGCATCGCGCGTGAACTGCTGGTTGAAAGCGTCACGCTCGGCATTGCCGGCGGCGCGCTTGGTCTGGGCCTCGCCTATGCCGCCGTGAAGCTCTTGGTCGCGATCGGTCCAGCGGATTTGCCGCGGCTGGACGAGGTTTCGATCAATGGCGCCGTCCTGGTCTTTACGCTCGCGGTGTCATTGATCGCCGGCGTTCTGTTCGGTCTCGTTCCGGTTTTCAAATATGCCGGGCGCGGTCTGGGGCTGGCGCTTCGTGAAGGGGGCCGCACACTGAGCGAGGGCCGGGAACGCCGCCGCGCCCGCAGCGTTCTGGTGGTGGTTCAGGTGGCGCTCGCGCTGGTGCTTCTCATCGGCTCGGGTCTCATGCTGCGGACTTTTCAGGCCATGCTGCAGCGCGCCCGGGATTCACCGATCCGGCCCACATTCTCACCGTCCGCGTATTCATTCCGGAGGCATCGGTGCGCGATCCCAAGAAAGTGGCGCGCATGGAGAACGGGATTCTCGACAAAATCGCCTCTGTTCAGGGGGTCGCCTCCGTGGGGCTGTCCAACTCCATCACAATGGACGGGCATAACGACAACGATCCCGTCTTCCTCGAGGACCACGCTTATGCCGCGGGGCAACTTCCGCCGCTGCGCCGCTTCAAGTTTATCGGTCCCGGCTATTTCAAGACCATGGGCAATCCCTTGCTCGCGGGACGCGATTTGACCTGGACAGACATCTACGATGAGCGCCCCTTCGTGATCGTGTCTCGGAACCTGGCCCGCGAATATTGGGGTTCTCCGGGCGCCGCGTTGGGCAAGCGCATCCGCGAGACCCCCAAAGACCCATGGCGCGAAATCGTCGGGGTGGTGGGAAACGAGCGCGATGACGGCGCCGATCAGAAAGTCCCAGCAATCGTCTATTGGCCGCTGCTGCGGAAGGACTTTTGGGGCCAGTCCGAAGACGCGCAGCGCAGCATGTCGTTCGCGATCCGCAGTCCGCGCGTCGGCGCGGCCAGCTTTCTGAACGAAGTTCGCGGGGCGGTGTGGTCCGTTGATCCCGAGCTTCCCGTATTCGACGTTCGCACCGTGGCGGAGATCTATGCGAAGTCCATGGCCCGGACGTCCTTCACGCTCATCATGCTGGCCATCGCGGCGGCCATGGCGCTTCTGCTCGGCATCATCGGCATCTACGGCGTGATTTCGTACTCGGTGTCGCAGCGCACGCGTGAAATCGGAATCCGCATGGCTCTCGGGGCGCAGCAAGCGAAGATCCGGGGCATGTTCGTGCGCCATGGGCTGGCGCTCACGGCCCTCGGGGTGGGGTGCGGCCTGGCCGGCGCGATTGCGGTCACGCGGTTGATGTCCACGCTGCTGTACGAGGTCAGCCCCGTCGACCCGCTCACGTATTGCGGCGTCTCGCTGGTACTCTTTGCGGCCGCTTTTTTTGCCGCTTATGTTCCGGCTAGGCGGGCGACCGTGGTCGACCCCGTGCATGCGTTGCGGACGGAATAGAGGGTCTCCTCGTCCGAAATCCGGCGGCTTACGTCATGGCCGTCCGGCTTTCGACCAATTCGCGAGTTAGCGTTGCAATCCCTCATATTTGCGGGTCGGCAACGGCAGGCATACGCCGGATGTTCGACAGAATTGTGGGCGAAAAGCGAATGGTTCGTTTCAGAGCCGCTACGCCGTTGAAGCCGATCGTTTGCGCGCCACGCTCCGGCATTGATAGTCATACATGCAATTCTTGCGGGACGCGCTGACGGCGCACCTTGATTTTGCCTTCGTCCTTCCGTGCCGCCGCGAGGTCAAAGGCAAGCTGCAGCCGCAACCACGTCTCCGGCGTGCTGCCGAAGGCCTTGGTCAGCCGGATCGCCATCTCGGGGCTTATGCCGGATTTGCCGTTCACGACATTGTTAAGCGCCTGCCGGGTAACGCCGAGAACCTTTGCGGCCGCCGTCACGGACAGGCCCAAAGGCTCAAGGCAATCGTGCCGGACGATGCGGCCGGGATGTACGGGATTTTTCATGGCCATGGGGCTTGTCTCCTTCTAGGGGTAATCGATCAGTTCAACATCAAACGCGTCCGGCCCTTCAAACCGGAAAACGATGCGCCTGTTTGCCCGCACGGTTACAGACCAAAGCCCCTTCAAATCGCCTTTGAGCGGGTGGAGGCGATAGCGAGGGATATCCAGAGCTTGCGGCGACGTTGCGGAATCATGAGGGTACACCGTAAAGTAACACTTGTCACTTGTCAACCCGGGAGGACCCGCGGCGGCAACCGGAAAAAGCCTTCCGCGCCGGCAGGTTTACTCTGAACTATCGCGTTTTCGCGGCGCTCAGGAAATTGGCGAAGAGGCGATAGGCGCCGGGGACGCCGGCGGGCAGCTCGCGGAAGAACGACAGGCCGGTGAAAATATAAACGCCTTTGCCGTAGGGCGTGTACAATGTGCTGCCGAGCAGCGGCTTTTCGCCCGGATCGTGCATTTCAAACAGGGGCTGGTAATGGTTGTCCCATTTCGAGGCGAAGTACAGGCCGCGCTCCTGAATCCAGCCTTCGAAATCGCGGGCGGCGATCTCGTTGGGACGATGCAATAAGGGATTCTGGGGATCGACGAATTGCACCGGCGCTTCTTCCATCGTGACGCGATCGTGCGAAATGGTTATGGGATAGGGGCCCAGGTGAGCGAGCGACGGCGAGGGCCTCTCTCCTCCCGGACCTCCTTCGGTGGTGTTGTACTGCACGATAACGGCGCCGCCGTTGGCAATATAGTCGAGCAGACGCTGTTCGTTGGCGCGCAGGTCGGGACGCGTATTGTAGGCGCGTACGCCCGTCACGATGGCGTCGTAACTGGACAAATCGCCGCTGGCCAGATCGTCGGGAGTGAGCAGCGCGACAGAGGCGCCGAGTTGGCGCAAGGAATCGGGCACTTCGTCGCCGGCGCCCATGACATATCCGATATTCTTCGCCAGCAGCCGTATATCGGCTCGGACCAGCGCGGTGGCGGCGGGCGGAAACAGCGTTTGGGGAGGGATGTGGGGGTAATCGATAGTCTCCATGCCGACGGAAACGTCCTCGCCGCCGATGTTGGCCGCGGCGCGCAAAGATCCTCCGGCATCGCGATCCGGCGGCGTAACGTGAAGCGGAAGCGCCGCCAACTGGCCTGCGTCGGCGAGCGAAAATGCGCGGGAGGCGGGTTCCACCTTCCAGCCGTCTGGGGCCTCCAAATGAAGCTCGCCCGCGGCGGCGCCCGCCGTGGCCTTTATGACGACCGCAACCTGGCGCGAAGACGAATTCGGGAAGATCAGCGCCTTATCCGGCGTGTTCACGGCGGCCGGCGGAACGACGATGAGCGCGCGCTCCCGTTCGCCCAGCACGCGGTCGGCATAACGATAGAGGACCGGACGGCTGTATTCGATCTGTTGCCCGTCGATGCGTATCTTAAATTTGCTCTCGAGCAACGGCGGATTCTCGGGCAGGCCGATGAGAAGCTGGTTGCGGACGCTATAAGCTTCGCCTTGCGGCGGCTCGCGCAGCCAGTAGGGTTGCGAATAGGGCGCGGCGGCGGGGATAGGCGTTGCCTCGGCATGCTCCACCGGCCGATTATTGGGGAGCTCCTGGGAACCGTCAGCGACCGCCAGCGGCCCGCGCTCGAGCAACGTGCGCGTGACCTTGAAAGAACCGCCCGGAACGCACTCGTACTTGTCGGCGGTGGCATCGAGCCACAGGCCGGAGGTGAGCGCGATGGTTTCCTCCAATTCCTTGCGCTTGCGTTCGACCAGCGGTCCGCGCAAGGCGGCCATCGCGGCGCGGGCCCGCAGCAGGATGGGAACGATCCTTTCGGGATGCTCGTCGTCAAACTCGGAGTTTGCCTTGGCCAAAAGGGTCCCGGCCGGGGAGCCGCCCGGCATGCGCGACCAACTAATATCGATGCCGTCGAAGATGTCCTTCGTCGCCTTGTCGCCCGCGATAGTGACGAAGTAGTTTTTCTGGGAGCCCTTGCGCTCGAACGTGCCCATGCCCTGGCTCTTGTGCATGCTGCGGCTCATGCCCGCGATTTCGCCGTAGGAATAACCGAGCACGGGATCGTACTGGCCCAGGTCGATTTCGACCTTATCCTTCAACTTGTCATTTTCCTGCTGCTGCTGGCGGTTGAAGGAGAATGCGTTCCACAGGAGGCGTTTGGCCTGCCACGGCTGCGTCCATTGGAGCTGCTCGGGGAAGCGTTGCGGGTCGGCGGCGGCGGAAAAAGCTTCACGCCCGAGAATCGCGGAGGCTTGGTGCTGACCGTGTCCGTCGCGCGGCGTACCGGAGAAGCGCAGAATGACAACGTCCGGCTGAAAGCGGCGGATCACCCACACGATGTCGCTGAGGATCTTGTCGCGGCCCCACTTTTCGAACGCTTCTTGCGGAGTCTTGGTGAAACCAAAATCGATGGCGCGCGTGAAGAATTGCTCCGCTCCGTCGATTTTCCGCGCGGCCAGCAATTCTTGTGTCCGAATGACGCCGAGCGCGGCGCCCTGTTCGCTGCCGATCAGATTTTGGCCGCCTTCGCCGCGCGTCAGCGATAGATAACCGGTGCGGACTTTTCGACCGCGAGCGAGGTACGCCAGCAATGCCGAATTTTCGTCGTCAGGGTGAGCGGCGATCAGCAGCGCGCTGCCCGTGACATTTAATTTTTCGAGATCGAGCCGCGCTTCGGCCGCTCCCGACAGTTCACGCTGCGCGAGGGCGTTTACGGCGCAGGCCGCGCCGGCGATAACGATGAAAACTGCCGCGCGAGTCGAACGCAAAAAACTTGGAGGCAACTGGGGAAAGTAGGGTATTGACACGGAAGCCTAAGCTTTCAGTTTAGGCGATGCGCCATGGGAAACGGGAGGTTCGGGCAGTGCGTGGAGCGCCTGAGGGCCGCTAACTGCGCCAATACAGACGTCGCCCGCCCAATGCTAAAAGCCCTACGGCCAGCGTCAGCAAGGTCGACGGTTC
The DNA here is from genome assembly GCA_963795935.1 of Bryobacterales bacterium. GTDB lineage: Bacteria > Acidobacteriota > Terriglobia > Bryobacterales > Bryobacteraceae > JAICMB01. Next base: position 1,357,245 of record CAWCJO010000004.1, read on the forward strand.
GGGGACCACGGCTCGCACGGTAGTATTTGGCTGGTCGTAAGCATTCGAACCCACGAGGGCGGCGAAATCCGTGGTAAACGCTCCCGTTAACAACGTCGGTGCGGAAGTCGCCCCGGTGTACATCTGGGGCCAACCAAAAGTCGCCGTCGCCAATCCGTCGGTGCAGGACGCGACAGTGGCGCCGTTGAAGCAAATCTCAAACCCACCTCCGTTTGTGCCGCTGAAGAAACGGATAAAGGACGGCATGATCGCAACCGGCGACCCGGCCAGGAAATAGCTGAAACTCGAAAACGCGAAATTGAGCCCCCCATTGCCAAACTCGAGTACTGTGGGGTTGCTGTCCGCTTGGAAGGCGAAAGCCCACGTTGCGCTTGGCCCGGAGAATGCGCTACTCGGGGTCGATGCCGAAAACGTGCCGCTATCGCTGTACGAGATTGTGGCCGCATGAGCCGGTGCCCAGAACAGAGCGAGAATAGGCAACAACCGGTTTACCGTACTTTTCATTTAGTGTTGAGTTTAATTACAACTGAGCTTGCCGTCAAGTACCGTTTTTGGTCGCAGAGTTCTGTTCGTCAAGGCACGATTCACGCACAATCGTAAGGGAGGAGCGATATTGCGCGCGCGCCGCCAACCCGCGCCACCCCGCCGATCGGGCCTGTGGCGCGTAAAGAGCGCCGCCGAAGCATCCGTGGTCTGTTCACAGTTGGCGCGGGCCATTGTTTAAGTGGCAAGTTTCTTGAGGATGTGCTTGGCAAGGAAGTCCTTGATTTCACGGTGCCGGGGTACCGGCTGCGAAACGCCGGATGTTGGATTCCGATACCAATCGTGATTTCCACCGTGCCGCATCCCGCCTCTTCGAGTTTGCGGACCAGATCGGTCCGTTTCATCCCAGGGACAGTTCAGCAAGCTTGCGAATGCCCGGAATCTCGCCGCTCATTAGATCCCGGTACAGATCACGAAGATTATCCTCAAGTTCCCTCAACGACTCGCCCTGCGTCAGGAGTCCGGAAAGTCTTCAAGGTAGCCAAGCCACATCTCTCCGTCCTGCCAGTGGACATACCGAGCCGTCGCCATAGGATCATTCTAACGCCCGGCAAACACGAGTTGGCCCGCGGTCCATTTTTAAGCGCGGGGTACAATCATAAAGATGAGCGATATTGCGCCCGCGCCACCAACCCGCGTGTTGGTGGCCGACGACGAGGAGAATCAACGCGCCGGCTTGGCGAAAATGATCCAATCGTGGGGATTCTCGGTGGAGACGGCCGCGGATGGCCAGGAAGCGCTCGATAAATTGAATTCAATGGGCGTTAACGTCCTGGTGACGGACCTGATGATGCCCCGCATGGATGGGTTTGAGCTGCTGAAGCGGCTTGGTTTGCAGGGCAGCATGCCTCCGGCGATCGTGCTGACGGCATTCGGCAATATCGAAACCGCGATTCAGACGATGCACGATTTGGGCGCGTTCTGGTTTTTGGAGAAGCCGATCCAGCCGAGCGCGCTCAAAGTGCTGCTGGAACGCGCCGCCACGCAGAGCCGTCTGGCGGAAGAGACCGAGCGGCTGCAGCGGCAGTTGGCCTACCAGGGCGTGCTGGTCGATCTGGTGGGCGCCTGCTCCGCCATGCAGCAGGTGTTCTCGATGGTGCGGCAGGTGGCGCCGTCGAAAGCCGCGGTTCTGGTAACGGGCGAGAGCGGAACGGGCAAGGAACTGGTGGCCCGCGCGGTCCATAGGCTCAGTCCCCGCAACGCCGGACCGTTCGTGGCCATCAACTGCGCGGCGATGCCGGAAACGCTGATGGAAAGCGAGCTGTTCGGTCACGAAAAGGGGGCCTTCACGGGCGCGGTGGAACGGCGGCAAGGGTGTTTCGAACTGGCGCAGCATGGCACGCTGCTGCTGGACGAGCTGGCGGAGATGCCGGTGGGGACGCAAGCGAAGCTGTTGCGCGTGCTCGAAGATTCGCGCGTGCGGCGTCTGGGCGGCAAAAGCGAGATCGCCGTGGACGTGCGGATTATCGCCTCCACGAACAAGATTGTCGAAGATGCGCTGCGCAAAGGCGAATTGCGCGAGGATCTGTACTACCGTCTGAACGTCTTTCAGATCAATTTGCCGCCGCTGCGTCAGCGCCTCAGCGATATTCCCGTGCTTGTGGACGCGCTGATACGGACGCTCAACCAGAAACACAGTACGCGCGTCACCGATGTCCAGGAGGACGTGCTGGAGCAGTTCAGCCGTTATGGCTGGCCGGGAAACGTTCGAGAGCTGCGCAATGTGCTGGAGCGCGCCGTGATCATTGCCGGCGAGGGCACCATCACGCCATACCATCTGCCGCAAGATTTCGGCGCTTCGATGGGCAATCGCCCGGCCGTACAGGTGATGGAGCCGGATGCGGTGCGTTTGCCGGTCGGCACAACCGTGGGCCAGGCGGAAAAGGCCCTCATCCAAGTTACGCTGCAGCATACCAAGAACAACAAGACGCGAGCGGCGGAGATTCTGGGCATCAGCCTCAAGACGCTATTCAATAAGCTGAAGGAATACGGGGCGGCGGCGGAAGCGGAAGCCGGGTCTTAATAGCCGCGTCAAGATGCCGCGCTCTTAGCGGGTGTTCCGTCCGTCGCCCCCGAAAATACCATGTTCGACGGGGTAAAGCCCCGCTCACGGCAGTACTCGCTATAGAGGGTGGCATAGCTCTTGGTGATGTATTCGGCCGTGGAAAAACCCAGCTCCCGCGCTGTGCGGTCGATCCAGGCAGGGGTGCCCTCCAGTTCCATGAAATTGCCGATGGGCGTCTCGTCGACCGTGACGATGCCGGGTTTTTGCGGACGCGAGTACTCCGTCCGGTATTTGTCATAGCGAAAAGTTTGGCGCAGTCCGAGCCGCTGCAATATCTGCTCCACGGCGCCGGGATCGCTCAGCCGGGTCTCGATCTCCTCGCGCGATTTGTGGCGACCGCTCTTGCCCGCTCCTTTATAAGTGAGCACGCCATCGCGCGACACGCGCCGCACGCGAATCAATTCGCCATTGCGGCGTAAACGACGGTCCGGCGTGTCGAATACGGCATTGGATTCGAAGGCGCGCCGCGCATGTATCTCAAAGCCCAAGCGTCGCAAGCGGCGGCGCATCGGGGCGGTACTTTGGACCCGAATTTTGATTTCGGTCTCAACGGCCACGGCCCCAGCATATCCGATTGGTACCTGGATTGCCTTGGCAGAGTTGATGCACACGTCCAGACGTTGCACGAATACTATCCTGCTCATTCCATTGTTATTGGTGTGTGTTGTCCAGCCCACGTTGGCGTCAAAGCACGATGCGCCCGGTGTCAAAATGGAAAAATTTCCACCGGGGGACAACGTCATCTGGACCGATCCAGGGGATGTTGCGGCGCTTGATTTGGCTTACGGGATCGGCGGCGCGCAGTTGCAGCCGCAAGGGCCTTTTACCTTCATGGACGAAGATATGAGCGGCTCCAATCCCAAGGTTTTCGTGACCGACGCCAATAACCGCAAGTGGAGCGTGAAGTGGAGTAAGGAGGCCCATTCCGACGTGTTTTCCTCACGCATTGCCTGGGCCTGCGGATACATCACTCAGCCCGAGTATTTCGTCGGCCATGGACAGATCCGCGGCGTCAATAAGCCGTTGAAGAGGGCGGGCTCCCAAATTCAGGGCGACGGTTGGTTCTCTTCGGCGCGCTTTCAGTTGCGCAACGACGATCCGAGATTCCTGAAGGAGGCCGGCTGGTCGTGGATCAACAACCCGTTCCGGGGATCGCCTCAGTTGCACGGCCTTAAAGTCGTCATGATGCTCGTTTCGGATTGGGACAATAAAGACGCGCGCGATCAGGCCCGCGACTCGAATCTGGCGATCTTTCAGCAGAACGGTCCGAAGGGTCCGCGCTATGAGTATTTCATCGCGGACTGGGGCGGCTCGATGGGGCGATGGGGCGGCGTTGCCGGTCGCGACAAGTGGGACGCCAAGGGATTTGCGGAACAGACCCCCGACTTCGTGAAGGGCGTTCACGACGGCGTTGTGGAATGGGGGTATGTCGGCCAGCGCACGCACGATCAGGTGCGAGATATCCGCGTCAGTGATGTGCAGTGGCTTTTGAACACCCTCGGACGGATTACCGACGACCAGATCCGCCGCGGGCTGGCTTCGAGCGGCGCGGCCCCGGAAGAGATTGAAGTCTTCGGGCGGGCATTACGCGATCGCATCACGCAGCTTCAGAAGATCGCGGGGGTCGGCGCCTGGGGCCACGATGCCGGTCGGGCCGAAATGGCCTCCTTCCTGGCTCCCATGATGTACTAGATCTGGAAGACCTCGCGCGTAATCAAGGGGAACGTTCCGACGCCATATTCCGCCGCTAGCCGCACTAGACCCGCTGTTCCGCCCGGCCCATCTCCACTCTGGCCGTCCCAGAACGCGATTAACGATACCTCGGCCGCTCCCGCCGCCAGACCTTCTTGCAATATCCAGACATTGGTACGCTGCCAGACATTGTAATCCGCGGGATCGCGCATCCAACGGGGCAGTTCCTTCGATGCTCCCAGGATCTGCATCGCATCCCCGGCGGCGGCGGCGAGAGCGTTAAACCTCTTGACCCATTCCTCCCCGCCGGGCGCCACGGATTCGGAGATAAACTGGCCGGGGGGCAGCGTCAGCAGCACGCGCGTGGGGATTCCGAGTCGATGACAAACCTCGTGGAACAGAATGTCGCCGCCGTTAGCTCCGCCTGCAATGCCGAGGGCGCTTCCGCCGCTGCGTTCCACGATTCCGCGGACGGCGCTCTCGATGGCGCAACGCGCCGCTTCGGCATGGCTCGCAGGAAAACGAGGCTGCGGCCGTCCGGCGGCGTCCACCATGTGACCCGTAAATAAAATTGCTTGCCGCGGCGGCGCTTCCGCGCGCTGCTCGGGAAATACCAGGAGGCAGGTTTCGACCCGCTCCGCGCGAACGCCGAGTTGGCGGAATAAATCAAGCTGTGACCGCGCGGCCGCGATTTGAAGCGGCGCGGCGCCGGCGAGCGCGCGCTCGTACGCCGCGGCCGCCGGACCGTCGCGCGACGCCGTGAGAAATCGATAATCGGCCTCCGCGATGGCGGTCCAATCGTCGGCCGCGCCGCGTTCCAAGCGCGTACGCGCCGTTGCCAGCGACAGACCCACGGCCGCCGCGAGGCGCTCGCAGTCCTCCCGCAACTGCCTCCAATTTTCCCGCGCTTCTTCCTCGCTCTCGAACCTCTCGCTCCAGGCGTCTTGTTCTCCCGCAACCACATCGAGCAGCAGCATGTTGAGACTCAAGGCGTTCAAACCCGAGTAGTAGTGATTCAGGTTCTCGCGGAAGGCGCTTTGATAGGCGTGGCGGGCTTTGGAAAAATAGCCGGAGCGCATGGTCGCCGCGCGCCGCGCCGCGGGCTCCAATGGGCGGCACTGCTCCATCCAGCGAATCTTTTCATTGCGCCCCGCCAGCGCCAAAGCCTCGGATCTCTCGTCGGCATCGGCCCGCGGGTGGGCCAGCGCGCGCTGCACGCAGCCGTCCGAGCGCGCCAAGTCCCCCAGCCTCTGATAGATAGTGCCCAGCCGCAGATTCGTTTCCAGATCGTCTGGATAAACTTCGAAAATACGTTCCCAGGTTTCGCGCGCCGGCCCCCATAGCGACAATTTGAACTGTGCGCGCCCGGCCAGCCGCAGTCCGCTCAATTCCCAGAAACAGCGCCGCGATTCCCACGCCAATAAACCCAGCTTGCCCCTCTCGTTCCGCTCCGCCGCGCATTCGACGTCGTTGACGAAACCAAGGGGCGCCACCACCAGATCGTCGCGCGCTGGCTCCCGCAGCTTCGGCAAAGCGCGAAAGACGGGGCTGTCGATCCGCTCCGACGCTTTGGTGTTCAGGAGGCCGCGGACGAGGCCCTCTACCGACGCCGCCGGATCGGCTGCATCGTATTCCAGGTAGCGATCGGTCTTCAAGTCGAAGGGAACGTCATCCAATTTGGCGCGAATCAGAAAAGTCTGCCGCCCGCGCAGCGCGTGACGTATGCCCAGCTCGTAAAACACGTTGGGATTATGCAGCGAGATGTCGGCGATCACGAGGTCCGCGAGCAGCAATTGCTGAAACATATCCTCGCGGATGTTGCCGGCTTCGAAAAACTGGCCGGCGGCATCGCCTGCAATTCCGGCGGCCCGCAAGGCCGGGGCGATGAGCTGGCGATGGACCGCTTCAAAGTCGATGCCGCCCTTCACCCCGAATGGCCGTACGATGAATGCCTGCATCGGGATCCGCCGCGGTCAGGGCAGGAACGAGCCGAAATGTTGTTTCGCGACGTTGCGGCCGGCGGCTTGGCCGATGGCGTAGAGGCGCTCGATATTATCGGGCGTGGCCAGGTCCATGCGCCCGAGCTGTGCGAGGTTGGCATTGGGGAATCCCAGTTTCGCCAGTCCCGCGCTGGAGAACTCCGCATCGTAGCGCGCGTACAGGAAATGCTTGCCCATGTCTTGGTCGAGCGGAACAGGCGCACGCGTCAGACGTACTTCCACCGTACCGCTCGCTTCGCATTCGTCTCCCGCGCGCGGGATCATGTCGAGCAACTCGCGGTCGATGGGGCCGCCGTAAACGCAACGGCCTATCGCGCGGCAGTTGATATCCTGATCCACCTCGGAGCCATACATGAGCGCGGAGATCAGACCCGGAATCTGCGCGGGAATCGTCTCGTCGGGGTGCTCTACCGCGGCTCCCATCTTGGGCCCCGATCCGGTCCCGACCGAAATCAGGAGCAGCTCGCGCTCTCCTCTCGCCCAATTCAGGCAGTATTGCGGCAGCGTGGCCATGCGATACAGCAAAAATGCCGGGTTGTTGTAAGGCGTTACTCCGCCATCCACGAAAACAAAGCTCTTGGTCGGGTCCGCCGGGTCCCACTTCAGGATTTCGGGAGGAAAATATACGGGCGCGGCGGTGCTCGCGCGCACCAGTTGCCACAGCGGGATTTTCAAATTGCAATCGTCGCGGACCGGCAGATTGTAGCGCGCCAGGGGATTGCTGCTGATGGGCCAGGCCGAGTCCGTGGTCCAGTTGCGTGTGACTACCAATAGCAGCGTTTTCAAATATTGCGGTTCGAGAGTTGTATCCGCGCCGAACACCTGCTGGAGTTGCGTGCGCAGCGGATCGCTGGTGTACAGGCTCTTGAGGCGCGTCAGGAGAAAACGTTTCTCGAACATCGCGGGGCCGAAATCGCGATAAAACTGCCGCATGTCGGCGACGCTCTTGCCGCGCGCCAGGCCCGCCGCGACAATAGCTCCGGTGCTGGTGCCGGCAATGTAGTCGAAGTATTCGCAGAGCGGCTTTCCAACGGTGCGCTCGATCGACTCGAGAATGCCCAACGAAACGAGGCCGCGGATTCCTCCGCCGTCGAGCGCCAGCAATTTCCGCGGACGTTTTTCCCCGTAGCGGTCCCACAGATTCGCCCACAGTTCCGGCCCTTGCTGCATCAATGAACGACCACCTTCGCAAGCCCGGCGTTGTTCGCCGCGTCATAGACGCGCACGACGATAAGGTGTTCTCCCGGACGCAGGTTCTGGATGGCAATATGGAACTGCTCGCGGGGCGAGTCCGTGACGCCGTCGGCGGCTTCGACCAGCGTCCAAGGGCCGGCATCGACGGAGTAGTCGCAACGGCGCAAGGCGGACATGGCGTCGTTCGCGTCCACCGTTATTTCCAGACGCGCGCCATTGCGCCGCGGCGCGCTCAAGCTCACCTGCGGCGGCGTGTTGTCGAGCAGCACCGGCGCGCTCACTTGTTCGGCCTCCCGCGCCAGGTCCGGGGGATTGGAGGGGCGATCGCTCGCCACCACGCGGAAATAATAGCGGCCGTCGGCGAACACGTCGCCATCGATCAGAAAGGAGTTCTCCGACAGGTTCGAGCGGATCAGCTTCCACGCCGTCTCATCCTCGCCGCGAAACCACAGCGCGTATACCAGGCGGTCGCCGTCCGGATCGTCCGCCTGCCACGATACTTGGATCTGAGAGCCGCCGCCGCGCGAGATTGTCTGCGCCGGCGTCCCGCTCGATGTTGAGGACGTCTCTCCGGTATCGGTAACGGTCACGGTGTAGGCGGCATTGGCGGAAGACGACGCAGTCTTGGACGAGGAGCCCGACGTCGCTACAGCCGACGCCGTGACGCTGCGTATCACGGGTGGATTATTCTGCGGGAGATAGGCCACCGTGATGTCTTCGACCAGCGGGCGCGGCCCGCTCAATGTCGCGCGCCATTGAATATAGCGGGCATTGGGGCTCACGATAAGCGAATTGCCCGGATCGCGGAGGGCGGCGGACCAATCGCTCCAGGTCTGGTCGGGGCGCGCGGAGTTACCCGACCGGGTCTGAAACTCGGCGCTTCCTCCGCGTTGCCGCCATGAAATGCGGCCCCATTTTGCGACCGTATTCGCATCGTGAACCGGGGATTCGTAGGAGCCTGACGCCGCGGTCTGCTCGCCATTGCCCGCCGGAGTGAGCCGGAAAACGTTTCCGGTATCGCCCGTCGCCGCCAGCACGCTGGCTCCGGTCTCGAGCAGACGCGTGGCTTCGCCCTCGTTGGCCTGCGCCACCAGCGCGGGTTTACGATCCGCCCCAAGATTATAAATCCGCGCCTCGACATCGGTCGCGAAAAGAATATCGCCGTTCGAGCGCAGCGCGAGGTCGTAGATGTTCTCGTCCTTCGACGACCACAGCGTCTCCACCGTGTTGTCGGGATTGATGCGATAAATCGCCGATTTCTCGACGCCGGCGATCTCTACAGTGGGCGCGGCGGTGGTGGCCGTCTGCTGCGTCGCGGATTGGGTGGCGCTGGGCTTGTCGGCTTTGGGCTTGATATCCGGTGGGGAGGCCTGGGTGTCGGTCACGGTCACGCTGGTGGCCGGCGCGCTCACGGTCAGCGACGTCGTCCCGGTCGAAAAGGAAGCGAGGCCGGCGGCGCCTTTGACAACCGCTCCGCCGAGCGCCGCCGCATACACCGTACCGTCGGGCATGGCCTTGATCGCATGGATCTCCGGCAGGCTCGCATCGTAAAGAACGAAGGCCTTGTCCTTGGCTGCGATGCGATACAGGATGCCGTTGGGATCCGTGCCCGCCAGCACGCGCCCTTGCGCATCGAGCGCGAGCGACGTCACGTGTCCTTGACCCGTCGCATAGTACAGCTCGCCGCGACCCGCTTTGTCGATGGCATAGACGTTGGCCGGATCGCCCGTGCCCGCATAAAGCGTGCCGTCCTTGCCGAACGCGAGCGACCAGATGTACTTCGCCTTGGGATTGAACAGCTCGGCCGCCTTGCCGTTTTCGATGCGATAAATACGTCCGTCGGGTGAAGTAGCGGCGTAAAGCGCGCCCGCGGCGTCCACGGCCACGGCGAAAACCTCCGCCTGGTCGGCGGTCCACAGCAGCGCGCTCGGCGCCGCCGGGAGAGATGCGATACACGCGGCCGCGGTGCCCCGTGCCGGCGTAAAGGAACCCGTCCGGCGCTTTAGCGAGGCTCCAGATCACGGCCTGTCCCGATGAAAACACGCTGTCGAGTTTCGGCGCCAGAGTCAGCCGCCCGTCGCGGTCGAGGGCGACTCCAGTGAATCGTCCCTTAATGAGATCCTGATAGGCGCTGAGTTCCCAGGTGGTCGTGGTTGCGGCGCGCAATGCCGCGATGGCACAGCACGCCAGCATGATTTTCTTCATTGCTTGACTTCCACCTGCACGGTCTTTGTGCCGGACACGACGGCGTCGCCGGTGTCGATGGGAATTTCGGCGATGATCGAGCCTTGCGACAACAGATTTATGGCGCCGGCGCCTTGCGATTTCGCGAGCAGCAGGGCGAGGGAGGGCGGCGGATCCGGAAGATCCATGCCCTGCTCCTGATACGCCACTTCGTTGCGGGAAACGCGCAGATACGCCTTGGTGTTGCGGCGCAGTCCATTGACCAGTGCGACGACTTGGGCGGGCGACTTGGGAAGCATCGTAATGAACTGCTGAAAATCGGCGAGGTTTGCCGAGGTCGCGTCCGTAACGGTAAATTGCAGCGGACCCTCCGGCATCCCGATCGGCACGGTGTAGGAAACGCGCCGCTCCACTTCCACGCCGTTCTCGCCCGGTAAACGACACCGCCAGTTGGATGGCGTCGCCCGGATGCACATCCCGGCGCGCGGTTAATTGATCGATCTGCAGGACGCGCTTGGTCTCCGCCGCCATGATCGAGATGTCGATGTTGCGGATCTTGAGGGCGTCGAAACCCGCCGACATGGCATAGGCCAGCGGGGCCGCTACGCCGGTCGAAACCAAGCTCGGAACTCCGAAATCGCCCGCATAGGTGTTATCGAGACGAATCGGCGTCAGACCCTTCTCGAACTGAATCTCGCCCTTGACGTCGAAGCTGCCGAGTCCCGTGGCGCGCTCGGTGGCGTCGATGGCGGAGTAGACGGCCATTTGCAGGATCAGCGGCGACAGCACCCGGTCGGTGGCCATCTGCATGGAGTAAGACGAGGGAGCGTGCCGGGCGCCGCGCACGGAGATGGACAACGGCACCGTGCGCGCGCGGCGGCCCAGCTCGCCGAAGATGCTGGTGCTGCGGTCCTGCGTGATCGATCCCATCCACTCCCGCGCGGAAGAAATCTTAAAGGAGCTCTGTAGATTGGGAACGACCGTGATGACGTTGGCGCGCGCAAAGGGCAGGTCGGTATTGCCCACGCTCAGGAACTGGTGTCCAAATGCGAACAGGCGGTTCCCGTCGATCTCGGTTACGGTCCCATCGGCGCCGATGCTGTAATCGCCCGACAGCAGTTGCACCGTTATCATGTCGCCGGGATGCAGCAGCGACGGATCGCCCATTTTGGGCGGCAGGCGGCCGCCGCTCGAAACGCCCTGCATGGGCTCGAATCCGAGTTTCCGCAATTCCGGCGCGAAATGCTCCAGCGTGGCCGGGGTGAAGCCGCCGAAGGAAAGGGGGGTTGCGATCTCGATCAGTTTCACGGGCCCCCATGCGGAAGGCGGCTGGAGAGCGGCACGCCTTAGATCGAGTGGGCGCAGGCGCGCGGAATCGCTGCGCGGCGGCGCCGGAAGCGGATTGATGGCCGTCATTTCCTCGATCGGCCGGATGCCGGCAATCGGCTCTTTGGCGTAGGAAAAGCCCAACGCGACAGCGCCCACCAGCTTCCCGTCGATGTAGACAGGGCTGCCGCTCATGCCTTGTATGATCCCGGTTTCGCCGAGCGGGCCGCCGGACAGGCGCGCCAGAATAATCGATTGTTTTGGTCCCAGGTTGTCCAGTACGCCCAGAATTTCGACTTGGAACTCCTGGAGCTTATCACCGGAGAACACCGTCTTACCGATGCCGCGCTGCCCGGCGCGGACATCCTTCAAGGGGAAAATTGCGGTTTGACCCAGGATATTCGATGCTACAATCGACAGGAAGATCAGCGCTCGGAAAACGGCCACAAACCTTATTTTAGTCACGTCCGGCGCGCCGGAACGAACAGACTACGGTGAATGCCCGTTTTAGACGATAGAAAAGCAAGATGGCCACCGTCGCCAAGTCCGTCCGGGAGCACGGCCCCGTAGCCGCCCCGCTGCACTGGAAACGCGCCCTTTGGTTCGGGGCGTTGCTGCTGCTCTGTTACGCGCCGGTTTTGTACAGTTTAGCGCAGCGCTGGTACAGCGACGAAGACATGGGGCATGGTTTCTTCGTGCCTGTGGTTGCCGCCTACATCGTCTGGCGGAGGCGCGCCGCGTTGGCCGCCATACGGCCGCAAACCAATTATTGGGGTCTGGCGCTGGTCCTTTACGGCGCTGTCCAGTTCATGCTGGGCACGCTCGGCGCCGAGTTATTTCTCGCCCGCACCGCATTTCTTATTTCACTTACCGGCGCGATCTGGTTTCTGGGCGGAACCAGGATGTTGAAGCAACTCGCGTTTCCGCTGGCGCTGCTGTGGTTCATGATTCCCATTCCCGCCATCATATATGCGCGCATCACGCTGCCGCTCCAGCTTTTCGCCAGCGCGGTCGCCGAAAGGGTGCTCGGCTGGATTAATATTCCGGTCCTGCGGGACGGTAATATTCTGGAACTGCCCAGCGGACAAAAACTGTCGGTAGTGGAGGCGTGCAGCGGGATCCGCTCCCTTCTGTCGCTGTCGTTCCTTTCGTTGGTCTACGCCTATTTTTTCGATCCCAAGGTCTGGATGCGGTGGGTTCTGCTGTGCGCGACCATTCCGATCGCAATCCTCGCCAACTCGGCGCGCGTCAGCATTACCGGCATTATCAGTAATTACCGCCCGGAGCTCGCGGAAGGGTTCTTCCACATGTTGGAGGGCTGGGTCCTTTTCATCGTCGCGGGCGCGCTGCTGATCGCTTTTCACCAGCTCATAAACCGCATTTATTATGCGCATAGCAAGACGGTGCAGCGAAAATATGCGTAAGCCCGCCCTAATTCTGAGCGTCGTTTTCCTGGCACAAGCAGGCATCTTCTACGGTTTTTCGCGTGGTGAAGCCGTGCCGCAGTACCATCCCTTCGACAGCTTCCCAACGCAACTGGGATCGTGGAAGATGATCGAACAGGGCGTCGTCGACCCCGATACCAACGCCATTTTGCGCGGCGACGATTACATCACGCGCTGGTACGGGGAGGCGCCCGCGCGCATTGCTAACCTGTTCGTCGCGTTCTTCAAATCCCAGCGTTACGGCCAATCGCCGCATTCCCCGAAGAACTGCCTGCCCGGCTCCGGTTGGATCTGGACCGTTTCCGATACCATCGCGATCGATGTGCCTGGCCGCGCTGAACCCATCACGGTGAATCGTTATATCGTGCAAAAGGGCGAAGACAAGAGCGTGGTCCTGTATTGGTATCAATCGCGGGATCGCGTGGTCGCAAGCGAATACAGAGCGAAGGTCTACGTGGTCGCCGACGCGCTGCGCTATAACCGCACCGATACCGCGCTGGTGCGTGTCGTGGTGCCCTTGCGCGATAACAACCAAAAAGCCGCCACCGCCGCGGGCGTCGATTTCATCAAGGCCTTTTTCCCCACCCTGCGATCGTATCTGCCGGCCTGAGCGGAAAGTTCGCGGCACGGGATCGGACATGTTAAAACCCACGATCTTTCGCGAATACGATATCCGCGGCATCGCCGATGCGGAACTGTCGAGCCCCGGTGTCGAGCAACTCGGGCGCGCGCTCGGGACAACCATCCGCCGTCATGGCGGCGGCAATACGATAAACGTCGGCCGGGACTGCCGTCTCAGCTCGACCCGCCTGCGGGATGCGCTCCTGCGGGGGCTGCTGGCCGCAGGCTGCGACGTCACCGATATCGGCGTCGTGCCGACCCCGGTCCTCTACTATTCCAAGCAGCGCCTCGAAGCCGCCGGCGCAATCATGATTACGGGCAGCCATAATCCGCCCGAGTACAACGGCTTTAAGAGCATGTGCGGCGACGCCACGCTGCATGGCGAGGCCATCCAGGAAGTTCGCGCGCTGATTGAGCGTCAGGATTTCGAAGGGGGCGCCGGCCGTCAAAATACCGTGGATGTCGTGACGCCCTACGTCGAGGAGATTGCGTCGCAGTTTCGCTTCAACCGCCGCATAAAGCTCGTCGCCGACGCGGGAAACGGCACGGCCGGTCCGGTGATCCACCGCATATTCGAGAAGCTGAATCTGGACGTTGTCGAATTGTTCTTCGACATGGACGGGAATTTTCCGAATCATCATCCCGATCCGACCGTTCCGGAGAACCTAAAGGATTTGGTAGCGGCCGTCGAGCGGCACGACGCTGAGCTCGGCATCGCCTTCGATGGCGACGCGGACCGCATCGGAGCGGTGGACGAGCGCGGCAACGTCGTCTACGGCGATATGCTCATGCTCATTTACGGCCGCGAGATCCTCTCACGCAAGCCCGGCGCGACCTTCATCGCCGAGGTCAAGTGCTCGCAGGCGCTGTATGACGAGCTCGGCAAGGCGGGCGGCAATCCCATCATGTACCGCACCGGCCACTCCCTGATCAAGGCCAAAATGAAGGAAGAAAAGGCCGAGCTGGCGGGCGAAATGTCCGGCCACATGTTCTTTGCCGATCGCTACTACGGCTTCGACGACGCGCTCTACGCCGCCTGCCGCCTGATCGAGATCGTGGCGAATTCCGGCCGGCCTTTATCGGCGCAGCTTGCCGGAATCCCGCGGATGGTTTCGACGCCGGAGCTCCGCTTCGACACGCCCGACGAGGTCAAATTCGATGTCGTGGCCCGCGTCGCGGAGCACTTCCGGGCGCGCTATAAGACCGTCGACATCGACGGAGTACGCGTGCTGTTCCCCCACGGCTGGGGCCTGGTGCGGGCCTCTAATACCCAGCCGGTGCTGGTGATGCGCTTCGAGGCGGAAAACGAGGAGTTCCTGAAGCGCTATCGCGGCGAGGTGGAGCAGGTCGTTGCCGCCGCTGCTAAAGCGGCCGCAGATACTGCAGCAGCCGGTCTCGCACGGCCTTAGCCGTCGCGCTGTCGGGCGCCACGACCAGGATCGTGTCGTCGCCCGCAATGGTACCGGCGATCTCGGGCCACTCCTCCTGATCGAGCGATACGGCGATGGAATTAGCGTGGCCGGGCGAGGTTTTCAGCACGACGAGGTTTTGCGCCACGCGAATATCGAACAGGAAACCGGCGGCGATGGTGGCGAAATCGGGACCGCTCGGCGCCGCCACCTGCCGATAGCCTTCTCCCGTTTTGACCAGTCCGAGCTCGCGCATGTCGCGGGATAGAGTCACTTGCGTGGCCTGGATGCCGACCTCTTTTTTCAGCTCCGCCGCCAGCTCGTCCTGGGTGTGGATGGGGCGCGTCCGGATCAGTTTCAGGATCTGGCCCTGGCGGTAACTCTTGTTCATGATCGCCAGCGGGCCAGCCGCGCCTCGGCTTCGAGCAGGGCCTGCGATTACGGCGTTCGGCCCCGAGCCGCCCGGCAGCTCGCGCGTCTTCAAGCCCTCTGGCGGGTTGCAAGAACCGGATCATGTCGGGGGTAAACTCGGGGGCAAACTCCGTCAGTTCCTCGCGCCGTCCAATCAGCCGGCTTCTTGCCTGCCCGCAAGCTCTCGAGCACCACTCGACCGGCCAGCTTGTGCGCTTGGTGGAACGGCGTTCCGGCGCGCGCCAGGGCGTCCGCGAGGTCCGTCGCCACCGCCCAGCTTTCGGCCAGCCGCGGCCAGCGGCGCAGCGGGATCGAGCTTCGCCGATTCCACCACCGCGCGCGCCATTTCGAGCGATCCGGCCAGTTGATCGGCGGCGTCGAACAGCGGCTCCTTGTCCTCCTGCATGTCGCGGTTATAGGTCATGGGCAGACCCTTCATAGTCATGAAAAGCGAGCTCAGGGCGCCGAAAACGCGGCCGCACTTGCCGCGGATCAGCTCGAGCGAATCGGGATTCTTCTTCTGCGGCATGATGCTGGACCCGCTCGTGACATCGTCGCCGAACTCCAGCCAGCGGTATTCTTCGCCCGAATAGAGGATCCAGTCTTCGGCGAAGCGGCTGAGGTGGAACATCGTCATGGCGGCGGCGTACAGAAAATCGAGCGCGAAATCGCGATCGCCGGAGGCGTCCATGCTGTTGCGCGTGATCTCTTCGAATCCGAGATCGCGCGCGATGCCTTCGCGGTCCACCGGAAACCCGCTGCCGGCGAGCGCGCCGGAACCCAGCGGCATGACATTGACGCGCCGCCGCGCCTCGCAGCAAACGCTCGCGGTCGCGGCCGAACATCTCGAAATAGGCCAGAATATAATGCGCCCAAAGCACCGGCTGCGCCCGCCGCGTGTGCGTATAGCCCGGAATGATGGCGTCCGGGTACCGGCGGGCGATCTTCAGCAGCGCTTCCAGAAAGGCTTCGAGCAAGCCGCGTATCCGATCGATCTGCTCGCGCAGCCACAGCCGCGTGTCGAGCGACACCTGATCGTTGCGGCTGCGGCCGGTGTGAATCTTATCGGCGAGATCGCCCGATGCGCTCCTTGAGTTTGCGGATGACCACGGTGTGTACGTCTTCATCCGTTGCGCCATCGAAAAACTGCGGGGGAGCGCGCACTCTTGAAGCATTTCATCAAGCGCGGCGAGCAGCCGGTCCCGTTCGTCGGCGTTCAAAATGCCGACGCGCTCGAGCGCCCGCGCCTGCGCCTGCGATCCGCGTATATCGGCATCGATCAGGCGCTTATCAAAGTGCAGCGATTCCGAGAAGCGCTCGAAAACTTCCGAAGGGCCGCCCTCGAAGCGCCCGCCCCAGAGCTTCATTTCGCGGCGGCTTCCGCGGCCAGGGCGCGCGCACCTTCATCGGCAGACCGATCAGGTTGATAAATCCCTCGGCATCTTTCTGGTCGTATTCGGCGCCCATTGTGAAGCTCGCGATGTTCAGTGAATAGAGCGAATAGGGCGATTTGCGGCTGGCCGGCTCGATATTGCCCTTGTAGAGCCGCAGCGTGACCTCTCCGGTGGTGGTCGAGGCGACGGCGTCGAAGAACGCGTCGAGCGCCTGCCGTAGCGGCGTGAACCACAGGCCGGCGTAGACCATCTCGGCGTAATCGAGCGCCAGTTTCTGCTTGTAATGCGAGGTATTGCGGTCGAGCGTCAACGATTCCAGTTCGCGATGCGCATACATGATCAGCGTTCCGCCCGGCGTCTCATAACAGCCGCGCGACTTCATTCCCACGAAACGATTCTCGACCAGATCGATGCGGCCGATGCCGTTGTCGCCGCCGATTCCGTTCAGCATTTCAAGCAGCTCGACGCCGGAGAGGCGCTTGCCGTCAACGGAAACGGGAACGCCTTTTTCGAACCCGATGGTGACGTCGGTAGGCTTGTCGGCCGCGTCTTTCGGACTGCGCGTCAGCATCCAGATCTCTTCGGGCGCGGCGTTGGCGGGATCCTCCAGCGCGCCGCCTTCGTGCGAGATGTGCCAGATATTGCGGTCGCGGCTGTATATCTTGGTTGTCGTCTGCGAAATCGGAATTTTGTGCATCCGCGCGTAATCGATGGCGTCCTCGCGCGAGACGATGTTCCACTCCCGCCAGGGCGCGATCACAGGCAGGTGCGGCGCCAGCGCCTTGTAGGTCAGCTCGAAACGGACCTGGTCGTTGCCCTTCCCGGTGCAGCCGTGCGCCAGCGCGTCGCAGCCGGTGGCGAGCGCGACTTCAACTTGCTTTTTGGCCAGTAGAGGGCGCGCGATCGAGGTGCCCAGCAGATACTTGTGCTCATAGATGCCGCCCGATTTCACCAGACGCCACAGGTACTGCGTGACAAACTCTTCGCGCATGTCATAGATGTACACTTCGGACGCGCCGGTGTTCCTGGCCTTCTCTTCGAGGCCTTTGAGCTCCTCATCCCCTTGGCCGATATCGCCGCACACGGCGACCACGTCGCAGCCGTAGTTTTCCTTCAGCCATGGGACGATGATGGACGTATCCAACCCGCCGGAGTAGGCCAGCGCTACCTTCTTTGCATGAGGCATAAGAACGAATTCTAGCGCGGGGCGGGTATCGAACTCTTCGATGTAAGTTCGAATTCACGTCAACCTTTCGCGCCAACCTCCGTTATTTGCCTTAGTGCTCAAATGTTCTTGACGTGCCATACTCTTACAGGCTCCGTATGAAGACGCAACGCTATCCTGCCGCCCTCGCGGCCCTGCTCCTGGCTCACTCTGCCGTGATGGCCGCGAACCATGAAAAGCCAAGTACTTACAGGCCCATAACCGAACGGGCAGCGGCCCGTTTTCTGGATCAGGCGACCTGGGGTCCCACGCCCGCCTCCATAGCGGAACTGCAAAAGCTGGGCATCGAGGACTGGCTCAAAGCGCAGTTCGCCCTCAACACCTCGGACATCCCGGACCAGCCGCTGCTCAATTCCGCGGGCAATACAAATACCGATCTCACGCCCGTGCAGCGCGCCTTTTTCCAGAATGCCGTCTCCGGCCAGGACCAGTTGCGCCAGCGCGTCGCCTTCGCCCTGAGTGAGATCTGGGTCGTTTCCGCGATTGCGGGTGTTCCGAATGCCTATGCCTATCCCCCGTACTGGCGCATCTTCCGGGACAACGCTTTCGCGAATTATCGCGATATCATCCAGGCCGTCACGCTCAGTCCCGCCATGGGCACGTACCTCGATATGGCGAACAACTATAAAGCCAACCCGGCCAAGGGCACGGCCGCAAACGAGAATTACGCCCGCGAGCTGATGCAACTCTTCACGCTGGGACTGACGCAGTTGCACCCCGATGGCTCGCCGGTGCTCGACAGCGCCAACCAGCCGCTTCCTACCTACGATCAGACGGTCGTCACGAATATGGCCAAAACCTTCACGGGGTGGACCTACCCGACCGCGAACGGCTCGCCGCAAAAGGCGAATCCGTTCTACTACTTCGGCCAGATGTATGCTGTCGAGGCGAACCACGACACTACTCAAAAGACGATTTTCGGCGATATTATTATTCCCGCCGGCCAAACCGCCGAGCAGGACCTGCAGTCGGTGCTCGACGCCCTCATGCAGCAGCCCACGATGGCCCCCTTCATCTCGCAGCAGCTCATACAACACCTCGTCACGAGCAACCCCAGCCCGGCTTACATCGAACGGGTTTCGCGCGTCTTTCAAAACAACGGCCAAGGCGTGACCGGCGACATGCGGGCCGTCATTACCGCGATCCTCACCGACCGCGAAGCACGCGAAGGAGACGACGAGCGCACCACTGTTAACCCGGACTTCGGCCATCTCCGCGAGCCGGTGCTCTTTATGGCCAACATGCTGCGCGGCTTGAACGCCACCCTGGGTGCCACCAGCGGTCCCTATAACTACCCGACGCTGATGGGGCAGCAGCTCTTTTACGCCCCCAGCGTCTTCAGCTATTTCTCGCCCCAGTTCCGAACCGAAAAAGGGCTGCTCGGCCCGGAGTTTCAAATTTACTCCACGCAAACGGTCGTCAATCGCGCCGCCGCGATCAACGCCGCGCTGTATGGAACTCTCGATAGCGGCACCACCGTGAATCTCGCGCCCTTTATGAAAAACAGCGCCAACACCACCGCTCTGCTCGATTACGTCAGCTACGTCTTCCTCCACAGCTCCATGTCCAGCGACCTGCGCAATGCCGCGACGGAAGCCGTGAACGCCGCCAGCACGCAGCAGCGGCGCGTGCAAGCCGCGCTCTACATGGTCCTGACCTCGGGCGAGTACCAGGTCGTTCAATAAGGAATCAAATTTATGTTTTCACGTCGTGGATTCATCCATATCGGGGCGGCGACCGTTGGCTCCCTCGCGCTTCGACCCTTTGGACTTCTGCCGGGCCTGGCGCAAAGCGGCCCCGACTATCGGGCCCTGGTTTGCGTCTTCCTGTTCGGCGGCAACGATTCGAATAACACCATCGTTCCCATGGACGACGCCAGCTTCAAGGCATACACTTCCATTCGAGGCACTCTGGCCTTGGCGACCACCGACCTCTCGGCCGTGACCAGCGCCAACGGGGCCCCTTACGGATTCCACGGCAAGCTGGTGGAACTTGCCAGCCTCTTTTCAAGTAAGGAGCTCGCCGTGGTCGCCAACGTCGGATCTCTCGTCCAACCCATCACTCAGGCCCAGTACCAAGCCCAACAGGCGCCGGTTCCGACGAATCTGTTTTCGCACTCCGACCAGCAGACCGAATGGCAGACCTGCGTGTGCCAGGGCAACAGCGCGACGGGCTGGGCAGGCCGCGCCGCCGACTACATCGCTTCGCAGAACTTCAACTCCTCCGGTTTCCCGGCCTTCCTCTCCGTCGCGGGCAACAGTCTGATGGGCGCGGGCGCGCAAACGCAGCCGGTTGCCCTTAACCCCGGGCAATCCCTGACGCTGAGCGGGTTCAACACCACCGCCGAATCGCAGGCGCGCTGGAACGCCCTCAACAGCCTGCTCAGTCTGAAAAGCGGCGTTTCGCTGGTGCAGGCCGCCAATGATACCCTTTCGCACAGCATCGCCGATGCGACCCTCCTCAGCACGGCGCTAAGCAAGGCGACGGCGCTCAAGACCACCTTCCCGAAGACCAGCATCGGCCAGCAGCTTCAGCAGGTGGCTCAAATCATCCAGGTGCAGGCCAATCTCGGGATGCGCCGGCAGATCTTTTTCTGCTCCCTCGGCGGCTTCGATACGCATACGAACGAGATCGCCACGCATAACACGCTGTACCCGCAGTTGAGCCCCGCGCTGGCGGCCTTTTATAATGCCACGCAGGAGCTCGGTATGGCGCAGAACGTCACGACGTTCACCGAGTCCGATTTCAGCCGCACGCTGCAGCCGACTTCCGGATTGGGCAGCGATCACGCCTGGGGCAGCCACCACCTGGTCCTCGGCGGCGCCGTTCAGGGCGGACAAATTTTCGGTAAGTTCCCGACGCTGCAGCTTGGCGGACCCGACGACACCGATACGCGCGGCCGCTGGATCCCGACTACGTCGATCGATCAGTACGGAGCGACATTGTGCTCCTGGTTCGGCGTCCCGGATTCCGCGCTGCCCGCGGTCTTCCCGAATTTCCCGAACTTCAAGTCGCAGAAGCTCGGGTTTCTGGGCTAACCACAGCGCGTTTACGTTCGCGCCGTTTCCCTTACCGCGTTTTCCTTGCTGTCGGTAATCCAGCCGTCCACGATCTGGATGACGCGATCGCCGAACTCGGCGTTTTTTTCGTTATGCGTGACCTGAATAATCGTGGTCCCTTCGTCGTTCAGACGCTTGAA
This sequence comes from Bryobacterales bacterium, assembly GCA_963795935.1. Taxonomy (GTDB): domain Bacteria; phylum Acidobacteriota; class Terriglobia; order Bryobacterales; family Bryobacteraceae; genus JAICMB01. The sequence goes on from CAWCJO010000004.1 coordinate 1,377,953, forward strand.
CAGCTCCATGATGTCTTTGCCCTGGCTGGAGTGCAGATTGCCGGTCGGTTCGTCCGCCAGAATCACCTTGGGATTCGCGATCACGGCTCGCGCGACGGCGACGAGCTGCTGCTGGCCGCCTGAAAGCTGATTCGGAAAGAGGTCTTTTTTGCCGACGATTTGAAAGCGGTCCAGGACATCGCAAACGATGCTGTCGCGCTCCGCTTTTTTGACGTTGCGGTAGGAGAGCGGGATATCGAGATTTTCGTAAACGGTAAGGGAATCGAGCAGATGATAGCTCTGGAACACGAACCCGAAGTACTTCTTGTACATCTCCATGCGGTCTTTCTTGTTCATCCGGTGGATGGGCTGGTCCATCAGATAGTACTCGCCGGTCCAACTGCTGTCGTGCATGCCGAGCAGGTGCAGCAGCGTCGATTTGCCGGCGCCCGAGGGGCCCATGATGGAGACGAACTCGCCTTCGCGGATGTCCAGGTTGATGCGGCGCAGCACGAAGGTCTTGGTGGGGCCGTGCTCAAAATATTTCTCGACGTTGCGAAGCTGAATCAGCATGTTTAACCTTATTCTCGCTGTTTTACGATAGCGCTGGATCGCGCCGGCGCACCGGAGCGGGGTAATGCGGATGGGCGGCGATTACTCGAATCTTGGAAGCAACGTCGCGCGCGTCAGTTTGGCTCGCATGAGGGGGCAGACGTTCGCGCGCATAACGACGTTGTGAATGCGTATCCCGGACAGAGTGACCTTCGGCGCGTGCCGATCCAAGCGGGCCTCGGAAGCGAGCAGACCGAGGACGGCGACCGCCAGGGCGATGACATCGACGTGCCTGGCAAGCATCACGCCACCCCCACGTTTTCTTCCACGATGCGACCGTCGAACAGATGGATTCCGCGGTCGGCGTACTTGGCGTAGCGCGGATCGTGCGTGACCATGCAGATGGTGGCGCCGGCGCGATGCAGCTCGCGAAGCAGATCCATGACCTGTTCGCCGTTGGTGGAGTCCAGGTTACCGGTGGGCTCGTCCGCCAGCAGGATGGAAGGATCGCCCGCGAGGGCGCGAGCTACCGCGACGCGCTGTTGCTGGCCGCCCGACAATTGCGACGGGTAATGTTTGACGCGGTGCGACATGCCGACGCGCTCGAGCGCCTCCTGCACGCGTTTCTTGCGCTCGGCCCCGGCCATGCCGCGATAGGTGAGCGGCAGCTCCACGTTCTCGTACACCGTGAGATCGCCGATGAGGTTGAAGGCCTGGAAGATGAATCCGATTTCGCGGTTGCGGATGCGCGCGCGCTCCGACAGCTTCAGGTTCTGCACCGGCTTGCCGTTCAGAATGTAGGTTCCATCGGTGGGCGAATCGAGGAGGCCGAGAATGGCCAGCAGAGTCGATTTGCCGCAGCCCGAAGGGCCGGAAATCGAGACATATTCGCCCTTCTGAATATCAATATGAATGCCCGCCAGAGCGTGCGTCTCGACTTCATCGGTCACGAATACCTTCGTGACTCCGTCCAGATGGATTAAACCTTCCGCCGCCATGAAAACGTCTCCTGAGAATTCACGATTCTACCGCAGCCGTATCCGGTTGTGCTGATCCCACGCCGACATATCCGAAAGAATGACGCGGTCGCCGACCTTCAATCCGTCCACGACCTCAATGGTATTGACGGAAGCGCGTCCGAGCGTCACGGTCACGCGCGTGGCGCCCTTGCCGTCCGGATCGATTTTGAACAAACCGATTTTGCTGCCTGCCTGCCCGATCACGGGACGGCCGACATAAACGACATCCTGCAATTTCTGGATCGTAATGGTGCCATCGACGCTCAAATCGGGCCGGGCGCCTTCGGGCAGCGGCCCATCGAGGGCAACGTCGACATCGACGGTGCCATTCGTCGCCGCTGGATCGACGCGCGTGACGTGTCCGGGAATAATGCCGTTGCGGGTATCGATGGAGGCCTGCTGTCCGATAGTGACGTCTTTGGCCTGCGTTTCCGGAATCTTGAGCGTGGCTTTGAGTTTGCCGGGAACGGTGACTTTGGCAAGTATCGCGCCCGGCGCCACGCGTTGGCCAACTTCCAGAGGGGTACCCGTGGGACCGAGCTGCGCGACCACGCCGTCCACGCCGGCTCGAATGGTGAGCTGGGCGACCTGCTGTTTTTTTAGATTCCAGGAGGCGCGAAGCTGGTCGATGTTCACGCGCTGGGCCTCGAGCTGGGCCTGCATGGACTGGCCGAAAATGTCAACCTGCTGTTTCGCCAGATCCCAACTCTCTTTCAACTGGTCGGCCTTGGCTTTGGATAGCTTCAGAGTGATCTCGGGTTCCAGGTGTTGATTGAAAAGCTGCTGATCGCGGTCGGCCTGGAGCGCGGCCTGCTCATAATCGGAGTGAACCTGCTCGGTTGTGGACCGCTGTTGCAGTTGCTGCGTCTGGAGCCTGACTTTGAGATCCGTGTAGTTCGCCTCCGCGGCCTTGACTTGCCATTCGAGATTGGCGGCATCGAGGTCCATCTGAGGATTGCTCATGACCATGAGAATGTCATTGGCATGAACGGGGCTGCCCGGCAGAACATTGATCTTTTCAACGCGACCGTCAAACTGGGCGGGAATCCAGAGAAAGTCCTGAGCGACGAGAGTGCCCAAGCCGCGCTCTTCGATCACCAGCGGACCACGCCGGACGGTGTCCGGCCAAACCGTGGCGAGCTCCACTTCCGGGGCCGCAGGCTTGAGGCGGCTGAGCCCCCACGTAACGCCTGCGCCGGCGATGACGATTAACGTTATATATACAATCCGCTTGATGAGGCGGCGCCGCGCCACTTCTTTTCCGCGAGGGACATCCATAGGAATTCTCCTCTAGTAAGGGCAACTGAAATGCCAATGATGTTTTACTTCTATGATACTGAAGAATAAAGGTGCTGGGGCCCGGATAGTTGCGGCGCGGGCAATGCGCTGTCCGTTTGTGGGACGGGCTGTGCGGCGCGGGACATGCTCCCCCGTGACTTGGGCCCCACGGCTCAGTTGGCCCGCGGGGCTGGCATCAGCGGGCTGAAATTGCGCTGCCGGGTGCCGGTATGTCTGAGCGCTGGGCGGACCGGTGCGCAGCTTTCCGACCGGTGGTCCGCTTTGATCCGGCGACAATAGGAATTAGCAACTATGCCGTTCATAAGATCAAGCGCGCTTGCGGCAGTTGCCTGCTGCGCGCTCCCGATCTACGCGCCTGCGCTGCCGCGCCGACGAATCCGATGCGCTCGCGATCACGGCCAATATCCAGGCGCGGCACATGCCGTATGGGACCATCATCGATCCGGTGTACGCCTCCGCTGCAAGCGGTCAAATCGTGGGATATACGCGCTGCGGCGATTCGGCGCTGTGGACCGGCCATTATCTCGCAGCCGAAGGGTTCCGCTATAACGTGACTCGCGCCGCCGATGCGCTGGCGAATGTCAAAGGGGCGCTGGCGGGCATCCAGTCGTTGATCGACGTGACGGGCACGGACCTGTTGGCCCGCTGCGCGTTTCCCGCCGATTCTCCCTACGCCGCAGGCATGGAAAGCGAAGAGGCGAGCAATGGGATTTATGCGAACAACGCGACCGGAAGCGTGTGGGTGGGAAACACATCGCGCGATGAATATTCGGGAGTGATGTTTGGACTCGGCGCCGCTTACGATCTGGTCGACGACGCCGGCGTAAAAACATCGATCTCGCAACTGGCGACGCGCCTGGCCGCCTTTCTTCAGAATCATGGCTGGAACGTGGTGTTGCCGGACGGGTCCGTGAGCACGACATTTCTGGCGCGGCCGGACCAGATGCTCGCGATTTTGCAAGTCGCGCAACACGTCAATCCCAGCCAGTTTGCGAGCGCCTATGCCGATCAGCGCAGCGCGCTCTCCTACGTCATGTCAGTGCCGATCGGCGTCGACGCGGGCAGCGACAGCTCTTATTTCAAGTTCAATCTCGACTACATCAATCTGTATAATCTGATCCGGCTCGAAACCAGCCCGGCGCTTTCCGATTATCTGGCGGCGTATGCTCTATTGCGCGCTCACACCGCGGCGCATCAGAACGCGTTTTTCGACGCTATTGATCACGCGCTCAAAGGACCCAGTGCGGCCCGCGATGCGGAGATGCTGATTTTGCTCGAGCAATGGCTTTTACGGCCGCAGCGCGATCCCTATGTCGACCTCGGCAACACCGTGGCCGTATGCAACGGACAAGCCTGCGCGCCGATTCCCGTTCCGCTGCGCGTTCCGGCCGATTTTTTATGGCAACGAAGTCCCTTCCAGCTTTCAGGCGGTGGGAGCGGCACAATTGCAACGGCCGGGATCGATTACATTCTCCCGTATTGGATGGCGCGCTACTACGGGATCTTGGGAAGTGCGACGGTGCAATCGGCTGCCTGGGGAAACACGACGGTGGCGGCAGGGTCGCTGGCATCGATGTATGGCGCGGGGCTGGCGCCGGCAACGGCCGAAGCGGCTTCGCAGCCCTTGCCGGAATCGCTCGGCGGAATTACGGCGACCGTAATGGATGCCGCGGGGACGCAACGCGCGGCGCCGCTGGTCTATGTTTCGCCGTCGCAGATCAACCTATTGGTCCCCGACGACACGGCCCCGGGCGCGGCCATCTTCACGGTCGCGAACGGAGGCTCCACGATTGCGTCCACGGCGATGGTCCAGAACGTCGCCCCGGGGCTGTTCAGCGCGAATGGTTCCGGAGCGGGAGTTGCGGCCGCAACGGCCGTCGTGACTCAGGCCGCCAATCCCGCGAACCAGTCGCCGGTACCTGTTTTCACGTGCCAGGGATCGAGTTGCGTCTCCGTGCCGATTCAATTGGGAGTCGACACTCCCGTTTATCTGACGTTCTACGGTACCGGCATTCGCAATCGCAGCGCGCTGGCGAACGTCGTCGTCAGGATCAACGGCATTATCGTGCCGGTGCTTTATGCCGGTCCGCAGGGGACGTTTGCGGGGCTCGACCAGGTAAATGTGGCGTTGACTCTGAACCTGCGGGGGAGCGGAGAGTCGAAAGTGGTCATGGCGGTGGATGGCCAGCCATCGAACGCCGTGACCGTGAATATCGAATGAAAGCGGAAACTCCAGCGTGGCGGAGAGAGAGGGATTCGAACCCTCGATAGAGTTTCCCCTATACACGCTTTCCAAGCGTGCGCCTTCAACCACTCGGCCATCTCTCCGGGGTGACTTGGCTCGAGCTCAAGCCAGAATCAGTTAATAGCATTCGCCATGGACGAGATCCTGTAACGATTCGCGTTTGCGAATTACGCGCCACTGCGCGCCGTCAACAAGGATCTCGGAAGGACGCGGGCGGCTGTTATAGTTCGAGCCAGAACAAAGCCGTAGGCGCCCGCGGCGCAGACGGCCATGAAGTCGCCGGACGTCACGTTGGCGATCTCGCGGTTGCGCGCCAGGAAATCGCCGCTCTCGCACACCGGCCCGACAATGTCGGCGACGACGGTTCCGGTCTCATTGCGGCGCACGGGGATAATTTCGTGATGCGGAGCGATAGAGGGCGGGCCGCAGCAGATCGTTCATCGCGGCATCCACAATCACGAAATTTTTCGCTCCGTTCGATTTGCGATACAGCACGCGCGTCAGCAGAGCGCCCGCTTCGGCGACAATGGAACGGCCGGGCTCGACCATGATCTCGAGGTCCGCGTCCGCCCGCCTTCGAGAGCAGGCCGGAGATGAAATCCGGCGCGGACGGTGTCGATCGCCCGGCTTATAAGCCACACCGAGACCGCCGCCGAAATCGAGCGTGCGGATGGGAATGCCGCTCGCGCGCAGGCGATCGGCCAGCGCGACCACCTTTTCAAAGGCCTGCATCATAGGGGCGGTGTCGAGCAGTTGCGAGCCGATATGGCAGCTTACGCCTTCGAGCAACAATGCCGCTCAAGCGCGATGCCCGGTCGTAGACTGTCTCCGCGCCGGCGATATCAATACCGAACTTGTGATCGCTCAGCCCGGTGGAGATATAGGGATGCGTTGCGGCGTCGACATCGGGGTTGACGCGCAGCGCAACGCGCGCCTGCAGGCCCATACGGCGCGGCCAGCGCCATCGAGGAGCGCGAGCTCGCCTTCCGACTCGCAGTTGAAGCCGTGGATACGCCGTTCGAGCGCGTACTCGATCTCGGCGGATGTTTTCCCAACTCCGGAAAAGACGACCGTCGCACGGGTCGCCGCCGGCTTTGAGCACGCGGAACAGCTCGCCGGCGGAAACGATATCGAAGCCGGCGCCGGCTTCGGCTACGAGCCTCAGAATAGATAAATTGGAGTTGGCTTTCACGGCGTAGCAGATGCGATGCGGCTGGGCGCCGAACGCGCTCGTTGTATTCGCGCAACTTACAGCGGATGAAGTTGGCGGAATACACATAACAGGGCGTGCCTTCGCGCGCCGCGATATCGGCCAATGGCGAGTCTTCGCAGTACAGCGTATTGCCGCGATAGCTGAAGGGCTGCATCGGCCGCCGGGTCAGAGCACTTTCATGGCGACGACGGTCTGATCGTCAAACCTCACGGTATCGGCCGTAAATTCGTCGAGATCGGCGAGAAGCGCGTCCACAAGCTCCTCCGGAGTCTTATCGCAGAGCTTGGGCAGCACGTGCGACAGCCGCGCCGGTCCGTATTCGTCGCCTTTGGAATTTGGCTGGTCCTGAATGCCATCCGAGTACAGGAGAATCAGATCGCCCGGCTGGGTCTGCACGGCGACCTCGTCGTATTCGGCGCCGTCGAGCAGACCGGCGGGGAGACCCTCGATATGAGGCCGGATCAGTTCACCGCGCGCGGCAGATGAGAGGCGGCACGGCGCCGGCGTTGGCGATGACGAGGCGGCGGCGCTCGGGCTCCCATTCGAGAACGCACAGCGTCACATACTGCGCGTCGACTTTGCGTTCCAGCAGCACATCGTTGATCTGCTTCAGCAACTCGCGCCGGGGAGCGGCGGCGATGCGCCAGGGTGCGCAACAGGCCGCTGACGAGCGCGCCATAAAGCGCCGCCGCGGCGCCTTTGCCGCTGACATCGCCGAAGGCAAGACGGCGAATTCGCCGTGCTCGAAGAAATCGTAGATGTCGCCGCTGATCTCGCGCGCCGGGCGCAGGCGGATGGCGATGTCCAGACCTTCAATCGGCGGCGCTTCGCGGGGAAGCAGCACCGATTGCAGCTTGCGCGCGGCCTTCAGGTCTTCTTCCATGCGCTGCTCGCGAATCGCGATCTGCTCGTAGAGGCGCGCGTTCTCGACGGAGCTGGCGATTTGCGGCGCCAGGAGAGCGAGCAGGCGCGTATGATCCTCGGTGAAGTAGCCGATGCGCTCGCTCTCGACGTCCATGACTCCGACAACGCGATCCTGCACGATCAGAGGAACCGCGACTTCGGAGCGGATGTCGGGGTGAGAGGCGATGTAGCGCGGATCGGCCAGCGTATCGACGACGCGGATGGGTTCGCGCGATTCGGCCGCCGCGCCCGTAATTCCTTTCCCGACCGGAATATTATCGAGGTTGACGCGCTGGTCGTAACGCGCGCTGAAGCGATGGCGCAGCACTTTCTGTTCGGCGTCGACTAACAAAATGCTGAAGGCATCGTAGCTGATGAGCGAGTGCACGATTTTCGCGATCTTGTCGAGCAGTTCATCGAGCGCCAGGATGGAGCTGAACTCTTGCGACACGATGCGACAGCGTGCGCAGCGTGCGATTCTGCCGCTCGACCCGGCGATAGAGCGTGGCATTGTCGATCGAGACCGCGACGCGGGCGGCAATCAATTGCAGCAAAGCGCGGTCTTTAGGGGTGTATGCGTTCACGCGAGTCGATTGCGCATCGATGACTCCGACCAGCTTGCCGCGCGCCATCATGGGAACCGCCAGCTCCGACCGGACCGCGTCGAGCGCGTTCAAGTATCTGGGATCGCTGCGCACATCCGGTACGAGGATCGCCTTGCGTTCGGCGGCCGCGGCGCCGACGATGCCCTCGCCGAGAGAAAGCACGAGATTGCGAACCATCTCGTCGCGATGTCCGATGGAATAGCGGATCTTGAGGCCGCGCAGGCGCTCGCTGTAAAGCAGAATGGCGAAGAGATCGTAGGGAATTACTTCCCGAACCATGCTGGTAAGGTTGGACAGGACACGATCGAGGTCGAGCGTTTCGGATGTAACCTCGGAGACTTCGAGCAGGAAATCGAGGACTTCGACGCGCTCGGCGAGCACGCGCGTTTTCCCCTTGGAGGTTTTCGTCATGGCTGTCGAAGGCGAGGCCATCAATATTCAGATGCGGCCGCGCCGGATTCAGATGCTTGCACGATCTTGACGCCGGCGCTGGCTCCGATACGATTGGCTCCGGCGCGTATCATCTTATTGAAATCCTGGCGCGTGCGGATGCCGCCCGAAGCTTTCACTCCCATGGCGGGCCCGACGATGGCGCGCATCAGAGCGACATCGTGTTCCGTGGCGCCGCCGGGACCGAATCCCGTCGAGGTCTTCACGAAATCGGCCCCCGCCTTCTTGGCGAGAACGCACGCGATGCCCTTTTGAATGTCGTCGAGGAGCGCCGTTTCGAGGATGACTTTCACGAGAGCGCCCGCCGGCCGCGCCTTGCGCACAACAGCCGCTATATCGTCGAGCGCGGTCTGATAATCGCCGCCGCGCAGAGCTCCAATATTCATGACCATATCGATCTCCCCGGCGCCGGCCCGGATGGCCGCCGCGGCCTCGGCGGCTTTCACCTCCGTGAACGTCGCGCCTAGCGGAAACGCAATGACGGCGCAGACCTTCACGTTTGTTGCCGCGAGTTCCGAGGCGGCAAGCGAAGTCCAAAATGGATTGACGCAGACGCTCGCGAAACGGTATTGCGCGGCTTCGCGGCAAAGATTCGCAATGTCGTCGCGGGTCGCATCGGGTTTCAGCAGCGTATGATCGATCAGCCTGGCGGGATCTGCGTCGAGGATCGCGGCGGAACTGGGCGCGTCGTCCGGAATGTCCACTTTCCAGCCGAGCCGGGCTTCAATCTCCTCACGGATACGCCGGTAGTTCGGACTGGAAGGAATACTTTGAGTTTAGCATGCGCGCGCTAATCGCGCGCCGCCAGCCAATGCGTGATCTTGGGCGGGTCGGGGGAGTTGTGAAACTCGTACGCGCGCAACTCCACGGCGCGGTCCGCCATGGTGACGCGGGCGTGCTGCCGCATATGCTCGCCCCAGCTCTCGACGAGAAAGGACTCGAGATAGCGTCCGGGCGCGCTGGTATCCTCGAACAATCCCCATTGAATGGCGCCATCGCGGCGGCGAATGCGTTCGAGCTCCTTCATGAGCCGCGCGAAATCCGGGCCGCGAGCGGGGTCGATGAGATATTCGACGGTGACCAGGACGGGGCCATGCTGGGGATTTGTTTCGACGATGATCTTAGGCTCCGGCCAGTGCTGGGAGGGAGTGACGTCAAGCTCGGCGGCCGCCCCGAGGCGGAGGCGTACCGTGACGAGGGCGGCGGCAATGAGCGCGAGGCCGGCTACGAACAACGTGAAGCGCAGGCCGTAGCGCGAGGCGACCTCGCCCCAGATGATGCTGCCGATCGCCATGGCGCCTTGGAAGACGAGCAGATAAACCGCGAGCGCGCGGGCGCGAACCCAGGCCGGGAGCGCGGTCTGCGCCGCCGTATTCAAGGTGGAATTCACGGCCATCCATCCGATGCCGCCCGCGAGCATGAGCGCGCACACAACGGTGAAGCTGCCCGCCGCCGCGAGTCCAATATTGACGAGACCGAATAAGACGACGCCCCAGGTTGCGAGCATCTCCTGAGAAAGAGCTTGCCGCAAGCGCGTGAGAATGAGCGCGCCCACGATGGACCCCAGGCCCAGAAAACCGAGCAGCACTCCGTATCCCGTGCTTTCGCTGTGAAACTCGACCTTGGCGACGACGGGAAGGATCGCCCAGATGGCGCTGGCCGAGATGATGAAGAGGCCCGACCGCAACAGGACGGAATGCATGAAGGGAGCGAAGCGGACGTAGCGGATGCCGGCCCAGATTGCCGGGCCGACGCCTTCGGACGTGACGGTTTCGTGCTCCGGTTCGCGCTTCCACCAATACAGGACGATGAGCACCCCGACGAACGAGACCGCGTTCAAGATGAAAGCGGCGCCGGCGCCGATGGCCGCGACGACCAGGCCGCCGAGCGCGGGTCCGACGGCGCGCGCCAGGTTGAAGCCGACGGAGTTCAGCGCGATGGCGCCGGGGAGTTCGCGCTTGGGCACCAATTCCGGAACGATGGCCTGCCACGCGGGGCCGTTCATGGCCGAGCCGAGTCCCAGCGCAAACGTCAGCCATAGCAGCGTGTAGGGTCCCGTTAAACCCGGCACGGTGAGAGCGCCGAGCGCCGCGGCGGCCGCGAGCATCCAGCCTTGGCTGATGAGAAGCAGCTTGCGGCGGTCGACGATATCGCCGATGGCGCCGGCCGGAACTCCCAGCATGAATACCGGGAGATTGGTGGCCGTCTGCACCAGCGCGACGAGCAACGGCGAGGACTGCGGCAGCGACGTCATCAGCCAGGCGGCGCCGACGTTCTGCATCCAGGTGCCGACGTTGGACACGACGGATGCGATCCAGAGCCAGCGGAAAGCGGTGTAAAGGAGCGGACTCCAGGTGGTTGGCTGCGATGCGGAGGGCGCCGGTCCGGCGGTATTCAGGGCGTCGCGAGCCAAGTCCCATTCTCGCGTAAGAGCAGGCTTTTCGCAGTCGCCGGTATACTTAAAGCAAGTGCGATATTTTTTGTTGTTGGCCGCGCTGGGCACGATGTTGGCGCGGGCTGACATTGTCATCTGCCGCTGCGATGCGACGCGGCCGGAGACCCTGCAGGCGCGCGAGTGCGGGTTGTGCCGCGAGGCGGAAAAACAGCCCGCAAATGTGGCCATTTTCTTTCTGAAAGACGTCAATCCGACCAAGCCGAACCGCTGGCTGGCGCTTCCGCGCGAGCATGAGCGCTCTTTCGACCGGTTGACGCGAGGTCAGCAGATAGAACTGCTGCGCGCAGCCATGGAAAAGGCGCGCGCGTTGTTTGGAGACGACTGGGGCATCGCATACAACGCGCCCGAAGTGCAGACGCAGTGCCACGTTCATCTGCACCTGGGAAAATGGATGAGGGAGACGGAAAACGATCGCTTCGTGCTGGTGAAGGGAATGGAAGACGTGCCCACGCCGGCGAAGGGCGAAGGATTCTGGATTCATGCGGTGGCGAACGGGCTGCACGTCCATATGGGCGAGCCGATCACGGAAACGGTTTTGTTGAGGTAAACATGGGCCTGCTCGAAATTACGAAGCTTCCGACCGCGGAAAACGCCGTCATTCATCTGGACGGAGCGGACAACATTGCGATCGCCCGCGTGCCGCTCGCGGCGGGGCAGAAGGTTCGGGTTGGGGAGCGCTCGATCGTCGTGGAAGATCCCATCCCGGCGGGGCACAAGGTGGCCATCCGCGAGATTGCGGCGGGCGAAACGGTGGTGCGATACGGCCAGGCGATGGGACGGGCGCGCATGCGCATCGATGCCGGGCCGGCACGTCCACACGCATAACGTCTTGTTTGAGGAGCTTTCGTTCGATTACGAATATCCGTCGACGGAGCGGGCGCTGCCCCAGGCGCCGGCGGACGTACCCACATTTGCGGGCTACCCGCGCGAGGACGGCCGCGTTGGCACGCGCAACTACATCGCAGTGGTGGCGGCCAGCAACTGCGCCGCGCACACGGCGGAGCTGATCGCGGAGAGTTTCGCGGGCGAGCGGCTGCCGCGCCAACGTGGACGGCGTGGTCGCGTTTCCGCACGGCGAAGGATGCGGGCACAATGCCGGGGCCGATCTGGCGCAACTGCAGCGGACGCTCGGGGGGGTGTTGACGCATCCGAACGTGGCGGCCGCGATCATTCTGGGGCTGGGCTGCGAGACCAATCAGATCGATCATTACCTGGGCAGCGGGGGCGCGCGCACGGATCGGCTGGTGGGCATGACGCTGCAATCGAGCGGCGGTACGCGGGCGACGGTGGATGCGGCGCGGGGCGAAATCGGCAAGATGATCGAGCGGGCGGCGAGCGAGCGGCGCGTGGAGACTCCGGCATCGAAAATCGTGCTGGGTTTGAATTGCGGCGGCTCGGATTCGTTTTCGGGCATCACGGCGAATCCGGCGCTGGGGGTCTGCTCCGACATGCTGGCCGCGATCGGCGCGACGGCGGTGCTGGCCGAGACGACCGAGATCTTCGGCGCGGAGCATCTCCTCGTGCGGCGCGCGCGCAATCGCGCGGTGGCGGAGCGGCTGCTTGGTTTCGTGCGCGGCTACAAGGATTATCTGCGCCGATTCGGCGGCAGCTTCGACGACAATCCCTCGCCCGGCAATAAAGAAGGCGGGCTGACGAATATTCTCGAGAAGTCGCTGGGCGCGGTGGCGAAGGCGGGCACTTCGACCGTTGAACGATGCCGTCGATTATGGCGAGCGCGTGCAGTCGCCGGGATTCGTTTTCATGAACACGCCCGGCTACGATCCGGTGTCGCTGACCGGGCTGGCGGCCGGAGGCGTGAATCTGATTGCGTTCACGACGGGCCGCGGGAGCGCCATCGGGTTTCCGACCATTCCGGTGATCAAGATCGCGAGCAACAGCGCGACGTATCGCCGCATGCGCGACAACATGGACGTCAACGCCGGCCGCATTGCCGACGGTGACGCGACGGTGCGGCAGATCGGGCAGGAGATCTTCGATCTGGCGCTGCGCGTGGCGTCGGGTGAGCGGACGTCGAGCGAGCGGCTGGGGCACAAGGAGTTCGTGCCGTGGCGGATCGGGCCGGTGTTATAGGATATCGTCATGTTCGCGGAACTCACCATTGAGGACTACGAAAGCCTTCCGGATGCGCTCGCCCGCAACCGGGAGCTGGTGGATGGCCAACTGGTTGACGTGTCTGGAAACACAGCGGGCCACAATCTTGTGCGGGACTTTCTGGCGGCCAACCTGTTCTCGTATGTCGAGGAGCGCGGACTCGGAAAGGTTATGTGGGGTCTTGGGTACGCATTCGGTGAGAATGCGCATGGTCCCGACGTGAGCTTCTTGCTGCCGGAGAAGGCCGCGAGGCTCGGGATGCATCGCCGGGTTCAGATGTTCGTGCCCGATTTGGCGGCTGAAGTCTCGGCGCCGAACGATCGGCTGGAGGCAACACTGCAGAAAGGTTGTGCGTTACCGTGAATACGGAACGAAAGAGGTCTGGCTGATCGTGGCTCCGGGTCGCCGCGCCTTTGTGTTTGCGGACCATGATGAATTGGTGTTGAACGAAAACGACGAGTTTCGTTCCAGCCTGATTCCCGGCTTCTCCATGCCTCTCAAAGATCTCTTCGACCGGGCGTGACTGTACTCACCGGCTTGACGATCGAGGATTTCGAGACCCTTCCTAAAGAGCTCGCGAAAAACCGCGAACTGGTGGAGGAGAACTGGTCGAGGTCTCCGGCAACACGGCCTATCACAACAGTTTGAGAGACTATCTCATCGAACTGCTGCGCCCGTACGCGCGGGAACACAATTTGGGCAAGGTCATGTCGGAGCAGGAGTTCGCATTCGGCGAGAACGCTCATGGACCCGATGTGAGCTTCGTCGGCCGCGATAAGGTCGCCTTTATCGATGGCGAACGCCGCGTTCAACTCTTCGTTCCCGACCTGGCGATCGAGATCGCTTCGACAAACGACCGCGTGGGCCAGACCATGCGGAAACTGCGCCGCTACCGTGAGTGCGGCACAAAGGAAGTCTGGTTCCTGGTCGCCTTCACGCGCGAGGCGACGCTCTATTCGGACGACGGCGACCGCATCCTCCACGAAAACGACGAATTTCGTTCCGCCCTCATCCCCGGCTTCTCCATTGCCCTCAAAGATCTCTTTGACCGCGCCTGAGCGGCTCAAGTTACAATAACCGCATATGCGTTTTCCTCTCCTGGCCGCGCTGTGCGCTATGACAATGTGGGCGCAGGTCAAGCCGAAATCGGCATTCGACAAGCCGGCATTTGAAACCTACGTGCGGCATCTATTGCTGGTCGACCCGCGCGTGCAATTGACCATCGACGATCCCAAGCCTTCTGTCATTGCCGGCCTGAAACAAGTGGACGTTCACATGATCTATCAGGGCCGCTCGCAGGACGAAGTGTTTTATACCTCGAACGATGGCCAGCAGGTCGTCTACGGGAAGATCTTCGATATCAAGCACAGTCCGTTCAAACCCGAACTCGACAAGATTCATACGGATCTTTCGCCGAGCTTCGGCGCTCCGGGCGCGCCGCTGGTGATCGTGCTCTACAGCGATTTCGAATGCCCCGCGTGCAAAGAAGAAGCGAAGATTATCCGCGACAACATTACAAAGGATTACCCCACCCAGGTTCGCGTCTACTTCAAGGATTTTCCGCTGCAAGAGATTCATCCTTGGGCCAAGGCGGGAGCGATCGCGGGCCGCTGCATCTTCCGCCAGAGCCCCGTCGCGTTCTGGAATTTCTACGACTGGATTTACGATCACCAGACGGAAATTACGCCGGAGAACCTGAAGGACAAGGTCCTGGAGTTCGCCAAAACGAAGGACCTCGACGCTTTGCAACTGTCGCGCTGCATGGAAACGCAGGCCACGGCCGGTGAAGTGGACAAATCGCTCGCGGAAGGGAAAAGTCTTAAGATCGATCAGACGCCGACGATGTTCATCAATGGGCGCCGCATTCCGGGCAGCATCCCGTGGCAGAACCTGAAGGCGCTGATCGACGCCGAGCTGGAGTTTGCCAAGAACACTCCCGATGCGGGCGAAAAGTGCTGCGAAGTAAAGATTCCATCCGCGCTGAATAAGTAGACGCGAATTTTCATGCGCGTCCTTGCCTGTCTCGCCATCGTCGGCGGCCTGTTCGCGGCCGATCTCAGCCCCGTCGAGTATCTCGACTACGTCAAATATCTCGCGTCGCAGGAAATGAGAGGGCGCGCCACGGGGTCGCCCGAGTTGGAGAAAGCCGCGCAGTATATTGCGACGCGGTTTCGCGCGCTTGGGCTTGAGCCGCTGGGCGGGGACAGCTATTTTCAAAGCTTCGACGTCACGACCAGCGCGGCGCTCGGTCCGCACAACAGTCTGGCGGAGATCAATGGAAACGGCGAGCGCGCCTTCACGCTGCAGCGGGATTTTGTTCCGCTAAATCTTTCGCGGGCGGGCGGGATCTCGGGCGGACTGGTCTTCGCGGGCTACGGAATTACCGCGCCCGAGTACAATTACGACGATTATGCGGGCGTGGACGCCCAGGGCAAGATCGTCGTCATTTTGCGTCACGAGCCGCAGGAATTCGATGACAAGAGCGCGTTCGAGGGCAAGGTGTACACGGCCCATTCGCAGATCTTCGCGAAGGCGGCGAACGCGAAAATGCACGGGGCTTCAGCCGCAATTTTCGTGGACGACCTCGCGGCGCACCCGAACGACAAGGATGAACTGGATAAATTCGGCACGACGGAAGGGCCCGCCAACGCGGGAATCGCTTTCGTGCAGGTTACGTCCGCGGTGGCGGCGAAGTGGTTTGAGGAGGCGGCCCGCGATCTGGAGCAGACGGAGAAGGGAATCGATGCGGATCTCAAGCCCCGCTCCTTTGCATTCCCCGGCGGCATGCGGCTGACGGGAAACATCGACGTGGAGCGCGAGACCAAGACGGTCCACAACGTTGGCGCATATCTGTCCGGCGAGACGGACGAATACGTTGTTCTCGGGGCGCATTACGATCATCTCGGCCTGGGGGGTCAGTTTTCGCTGGCGCCGTCGCTGACCGGGACCGTACACCCTGGCGCCGACGATAACGCCTCGGGCGTGGCGGGAGTGCTGGAGCTGGCGCACTGGTTTTCTCAACAGCCGAAACACAAACGGGGCATTCTGTTTTTGACTTTCGCGGGAGAAGAACTGGGGCTGCTCGGTTCGAGCTACTACGTGAACCATCCGGAACGGCCGCTCGAAAACGCCGTTGCCATGATCAATCTGGACATGATCGGCCGCGTGCGGGAGCGCAGGCTCTATGTCGGCGGCGTGGGGACCGGAACTACTTTTCAAAAGCTTTTGACCGACGTGAATGCGCGATTCAACTATCACACGGATGTATCCGAAGCCGGCTACGGATCGAGCGATCACACCTCATTCACGGCCAAGCAGGTTCCCGTGCTCTTCTTCTTTTCCGGCCTGCACGCCGACTATCACAAGCCCAGCGATACCTGGGACAAGATCGACGCGCCCGCCGCCGTGAAGCTTCTTGATATGTTGTCGGGACTGATCGAGCGGCTCGAAGACGATCCGGCGAGGCCCACGTTCGTCCGTGTCGCCGACCCGCATCCCTTGGTCGCCGACGCCTCGGCGCACTCCGGCAAGGTCTCCGGTTATGGGCCGGATTTCGGCAGTATTCCCGATTTCACGGAACTGCCCAACGGCGTGCGGTTCGCCGACATCCGTCCGGGATCGCCCGCGGCCAAGGCGGGTCTGCGGGCCGGCGACATACTGATCGAGTTCGACGGCAAGCCCATCCAGAACCTCTACGATTTCACGTACGCTCTACGGGCCAAACATCCTGGCCAGGAAGTACTTGTGCGGGTACTACGCGGGGACCATACGATTGAAGCGAAGGTACTACTGACCGAGCGGAAGTGAAGCGGCATACTGGGTACAGAAAAGAAATGGTTACCGGAATGCCTGCAGAATCGACGACCACATTGGAAATTCAAGCCGCGTACTCGTTACCGCCGCTCATCCTCCACCCTTTTTCGGACGCCGCCGGCCCGCAGCGTCTGGTTGACAGCTCGCGTGCGAGTCTCGCCCTGCAAGGCCTCCTGCCGAGCGGCGAAAACACGCCGGACGATCTGGACCGCAAGATCCTGGACGGCCGCTATTGTGAAATCCGCATGCTGTTCTATGTCGGGTGCGACGTCCTGCGCTGGGTGGACCAGTGCATGGAGTCCATCGAGCGCAATGGCGACCGGATCACGGTCGGCGCGCAGCGTCAAAGTTTCGTTGCAATGTTGGCGCAGAACCCGCCCGCCAACGTGCAGCATAAGCTGCGCAAATGGGGCGTCGCCGATTATCGCTCCATCTTCACGCGCGCCGTCGGACTGAATTCCATTTTCGCCGCGGTTCCCGCCCGGGACGCGCTATCGAACGATTTCATCCGCAATTATTTCCGCTACGCGGACCAGCTCTACGCCATTTGGCAGAGCCAATGCTCGTTCGCGCCGGTCGACTCGGCGCGTTTTCAGTTCGAGATCTATTCCTCCGTTGAATTCTCGCGAATGCTCGAAAAGGAATGGGAGGAGTAACGCTCCGCCGCGCTTAGCCGCAACTTCGCGAGGAGTGAACGGCTTTAACGCTTCGCCGCGCTGCTTGCGGCCGGGCGCGGGACTTCGACGACGGGCGCAGGTTCGGCTGCCGCAGCCCCGTTCTTGACGAATCCGAGTGCTTTCCTCAGTGCCGCATCGATCGCGATGCGGGTGTCCACGTTATCCTTCAGGAACTGGCGCGCATTGTCGCGGCCCTGCCCGATACGATCGCCCTTGTAGCTGTACCAGGAGCCGGACTTCTCGACGATATTCTGCGCCACGCCGAGGTCGATCAGATCGCCTTCCTTCGAGATGCCCTCGCCGTAAACGATGTCGAATTCGGCCTCGCGGAACGGCGGGGCGATTTTATTCTTGACGATCTTCACCTTGGTGCGGTTGCCCGTCACGACGTCGCCGTCCTTAATTGCCGCGATGCGCCGGATGTCGGCGCGAATCGAGGAGTAGAACTTCAGCGCGCGGCCGCCCGTCGTCGTCTCGGGGTTGCCGAACATGACGCCGATCTTTTCGCGGATCTGGTTGATGAAAATCAGGCAGGTATTGGATTTGGAGACGATGCCCGTCAATTTCCTCATGGCCTGCGACATCAGTCGCGCATGCACGCCCATGTGGCTGTCGCCCATTTCGCCGTCGAGCTCCGCCTTGGGGACCAGCGCCGCGACCGAGTCGACCACCAGCACATCGATGGAGCCGGACGCGATCAGCGCGCTTGTGATCTCGAGCGCCTGCTCGGCGTAGTCCGGCTGCGATACCAGCAGATTATCGACATCGACGCCCAGCTTTCTCGCATACGCCGGATCGAGAGCGTGCTCGACGTCGATAAACGCCGCCATGCCGCCGATCTTTTGCGCCTCCGCGATCACCTGCAAGGCAACGGTGGTTTTGCCCGAGGATTCCGGGCCGAAAATTTCGGAAATACGGCCGCGCGGAAAGCCGCCCGCGCCGAGCGCGTGATCGAGCG
Source organism: Bryobacterales bacterium (assembly GCA_963795935.1). Classification (GTDB taxonomy): domain Bacteria; phylum Acidobacteriota; class Terriglobia; order Bryobacterales; family Bryobacteraceae; genus JAICMB01. Next base: position 1,396,233 of record CAWCJO010000004.1, read on the forward strand.
AGATGGAACCGCTCGAAATGGTCGACACCGGAACGATTGCATCTTTTGAGCCGAGGCGCAACACGGAGCCCTTCCCGAATTGCTTCTCGATCTGGCTCAGCGTCAATGCAAGAGTGCGGCTGCGTTCTTTCTCGTCCATTGTGGATTATCCTTGCTCGGAGCTTTCTCGGGGGAACCTTAATTATACTGCGGCGCCTCGGCGGCCGAGCCGCCGAAATCCATAAAGCAACGACTTACTTCCCGTGCCGCGAGCGCCCCGCCTTGCGCGGCGGCCGGGAATGCTTCTGCTTCCCCGGCGCGATCGGAGCGTCTTTCGCGGCCCAACGTCCCAGCCGGTACTCGCGCGAATAGCCGGCTGTATCGTTGCGGATCGTGACCGTTACGGCCCCGCCCGCGTCGCACACGTATTTTTCTTCGATCGACTGGTGGCGCACGCGGTCCAGATGCAGCACGGGAACGTCCTCGGCGGCGTCCAGTTGCGGATCGAACGGAAAGCGGATCTCGTCCCAAACCGTAATATCGCCCGCGGGTCGGCCGCCCTCGTCGATATTGCTGCACTCCAGATACCGGAACACGCCGACATTGTGCACCGGACAATACTCGCGATGAATCTGGAGCGCCGGCTCGCCCCGCGCCGGCAACGACGCTCCCTTGGGAAATAGTGGATCGAAAATAATCGTGCGCCCTTCGTCGGCCTCGCGCCAGACGCCGAAGTAGCGCGTGAAATGGTCGCGCAGGACATAGCCGGCCTGGGAATCCGCCTGAATCGCCAAGCCGATGGCGGTCGCCGATCTGGTATACGCCGAACGCTTCACGCGCCGCCCGAATTTCTCGCGCAGCACGCGTCCGACCAGCGGCAGTTCGCTTCCGCCGCCCGTAATATAGAGCGCCTCGATGCTATCGGCAGTCCTGCGAGGCCAGCAGATCCTCGACCAATGCCACGGTCTCGTCCAGCATCGGACGGCAGCGGTCATAATAGTCGTTGATCGGAATCGATACACTGCCCAGTCCCTCGCGCACCGCGTCCAGGTCGAGCACGATTTTGCGCGTATTGGGGTGCAGCGCTTCCTTCTTCGCGCGGCACTCCTCGTGCAATCGGAACGATTCGGACTGGGTCAGGCGAGCATCGTTTCCGCCGACGGCCATCTCCGCCATCACATGATCGAAATCGTCGCCTCCCAGGGTCGAAATTCCGTCCGACACGATCACGCGATGCTCCCGTCGGCCCATTTCGATAATGGTTGCATCGAAGGTCCCGCCGCCCAGATCGTATACCAGCAGCAGCCCGGAGCCATTATTCTTGTGAGCGTATTCGAGACTTGCCGCGGAGGGCTCGTTCAGCAAGCCCAGCACGTCGAACCCCGCGCAACGGAACGCCTCGGCGGTAAGAAACCGCTGGTTCCCATTGGCGTTCGCGGGCACCCCGAGCATCACTTCGAGCTTTTCGTGCGGCAATTTCGCGCGCAGCGCGCGCGCCATCTCGATCAGCAACTGCAGCAACGGAACGCTCTGGCCGCCGATCTCGATGCGAGTGCGCGGACCGGCATCGTCCAGCACGCGCTTGAGCGAGCGCACCACGGTCCACTCCGCATCCTGCTGCCGCGCCCAGGCCTCCCATCCGTACAGGCGCTGCTCGCCTCGCACCGCGACCAGCGACGGAAACCAATCGTGCGAGTCCCCGTTCGGCGCTTCAAAGGAAACCAGAGGGTAATTACCGCGATCGACCGTGGCGACTACAGTCCGCGTCGTACCGAAATCAATTCCCGCCCGCATTACACCCGGCGCAACTTGGTGACGCGGCCGTCGGCGATCCACTCCACCACGTAGATGTTTCCTTCCCGATCCCAGCAGGCCGCATGCGGCGAAACGAACTTGCCCGTCTCACGCATTTCGTGCGGTATGTTAGGCCAACCCTTCGTCTTCCAGATTTCCGGATTATCGCCGAGGTGCGTAATCAGCTTGTTGTTCCGGTCGAAAATCGTAAGTTCGCCGTATAAATCCGGGATCAGCAGCTCGCCGTTTTTTTCGTCGAAATGGCAAGGACGCCGTAGATCGTCGGTTACGAAACTTACGTGCTTGCCATCAAGACTAAAATACTGGAGCCGCGCGTTACTGCGGTCCGCGACCGTGACCAGCGGTTGCGCCCCGCGCAGATCGATCCAGATGCCATGCGGGCAATCGAGCTTACCGGCTTCCTTGCCCTTGCCGCCCCAGGAGCGGATGTACTCGGCCTTGGCATTGTATTGATGGACCCAGCTCAAGCCGTATCCGTCGGCTATATAAATGTCGCCGTTCGGGGCAATCGCGACATTCGTCGGCTTATATTGCTCCTCGCGCTCGTAGGCGCCGCATTCCCGGGGGTAGCGCAGGACCCACAACCGCTCGCCATCGAGCGTTGTCTTTGCCACCAGATGCCGCTCCGGATCGGCCAAATACAAAAACTCGGCGTTGCTTTCGCGATGCAGCAGCAGTCCGTGCGCGCCAACCTGGAAATCCTCGCCCCAGCTTTTGACGAATTTCCCGTCGTGGTCGAAAATCGCGACCGCGTCCTTACTGCGGTTGTGGATGATGATCCGTTCTTCGGAATCCATCGCGATGCCATGCGTGTAGCCGTATTGGCGGCCGTTGGGCAAAGGGCACCAGTCGCCCACGAATTCGTAGGTGTGCGCGCCGCTGCCGAGCGTGGCGGCCTTGCCGGCGAGCAGCAGCGTGGGTCCGGCGGCTGCGGCCGCGGCGGTCTTCAATAGATCGCGTCGGGAGATGCTCATGAATGCTCAATTTTAGCGCGGATCGCGCCGATTACGCTTATGAATCGGCGGGCGCGGCGGCGGATTTTTTTCCTCCGTCGATCACGATTCGGGCCAACCGTTCGCGATGATACTGCGCGTCGCCGAAGGCAACCTCGGACGCCTTGGCGCGCCGGTAATAAAGATGGCAATCGTTCTCCCACGTGAATCCCATGCCCCCGTGGACCTGTATGGCGCGATTGCCCACCTCCCGGTACGCATCGCTCGCGTAGCTCTTGGCGATCGAAACGGCTTCCGACGCTTCCGGTAACTGTTCGTTGACGGCGTAGCAGGCATAGTAGGCGGCCGAGCGGGAGCTTTCGGTCAGCAGAAGCATGTCGGCGCAAAGATGCTGCACGGCCTGAAACTGTCCGATCGGCCGGCCAAACTGCTGCCGCGTCTTGGCATATGCGACCGTGATTTCAAGCAGCCGCTGCATTCCTCCCGTCATCTCGGCCGTGAGCCCGGCCGTGGCGGTGTCGAGCGCCGCGTCCACGACCTCGCCGGCGCGCTGGCCTCGCGCGATCATCCCTTCGCGCAAAGCGTTCGTATGTTTCAACTCCACATCGTATAAGCGCCGCGTCAGGTCCAGCGCCGGCGTGTAGGTAATCCGCAATCCATCGCGCCGGCCAGGCACGATCGCCAGCTCGTCGTCCACCGCGCACACGATAAAATCGGCCGCCCCCGCGTCCCGCACGAACCGCGCCGTATGGTTCTGGTCGAATTGCGCAAGCGTGGCCTTGGCTTGCCCGTTTGCAATCGCGCTCAGATACTGGCGCTTCTGCTCTTCCGTTCCGCCGCGCTCGACGATGACGGCCGCCAGCAGCGTCGTGCTCAAAAACGGCAGCGGCAGCAGCGCGCGCCCCATCTCTTCCAGCACCACCGCCATTTCGACCAGGCCCATGCCGTGGCCGCCGTATTGTTCCGGAATCAGCAGGCCCGTCCAACCCTGCTCGGCGATTTTCGACCATAACTCCGCATCGAAGCCCGTATCCGACGCGATGGTCCTGCGCACGGTCGCCATGGGGCACTCCGCATTGAGGAACTCGCGCGCGGATTTCTTCAGCGTTTCCTGTGTTTCCGTGAATCCGAATTGCATAGATGCGTTCCTTCAGTAGCTCTTCGGAAGACCGAGCACAAAATGCCCCACAATGTTCCGCTGGATCTCCGACGTTCCTGCCTCGATTGTATTTCCCCGCGCCCTCAGAAACGAATATGCCCACGTCCCATCGTCGATCGCGCCGGCGGCGCCCTTCGCAAGCTGCCCGGAAGTCCCCAGCATTTCCATGGCGACCTGCTGGAAGCGTTGATTGTACTCACTCCAGAAAATCTTCTGAATCGAGCCCTCGGCCCCCGGCGCGCCGCTGCGGCTGATCCTGTCGATCGAGCGCATCTGGTTCAAGCGCATGATCTCGAGTTCGGCATGGCACTGCGCAAGTTTCTGGCGCATCACGGGATCCTCGGCCGCGGGTTTCCCACCGCGCTGCACCGTATGCGACAGCTCGATTAAGCGATCGAGCTGCCGCCGGTAAGCGACCTGCACCGCAGCCCCCAGCGTGGCCCGTTCATGCATCAGTGTCCCGATCGCGACATTCCATCCATCGCCCACCGGACCCAAAGCGTTCCCGGCTGGCACGCGTACATCGCGGAAAAAAATCTCCGCGAATTCCGACTCGCCCGTCATCTGCAGGAGCGGCCGGACCTCGACGCCGGGACTATGCATGTCGACCAGGATGTATGTAAGGCCCTTGTGCTTCTTCGAATCCGGATCGGTGCGCGTCAGCAGCGCGCACCACTCCGCCGCCCATCCATAGCTGTTCCAGACCTTCTGCCCATTAACGATAAATTCATCGCCGTCGAGCCGGGCTTCGGTGCGCACATTCGCCAGATCCGATCCCGCGTTCGGCTCCGAAAATCCCTGACACCAGATCTCCTCGCCGCTGAGAATCTTGGGAAGATATCGCTTCTTCTGCTCCTCGGTCCCAAACGCGATGATGGTAGGCCCGATCAGACTTAGCCCCAGCACGTTAGCCAACGGCGGCGCTCCCGCGCAGCCCATCTCCTCCGAGAAGATGACCTGCTCGACCAGCGTCGCGCCTCGCCCGCCGTATTCCTTCGGCCACGCGACGCCGGACCAGCCCCCGTCATAAACCTTTTTTTGCCACTCCCGCAAAAAAGCAAAGCGCTCCTGCATGGAATCTTCCAGCCGATGCCGCTCCCAATCGGGCGGAACGTTGGCGGCGAGCCAGGCGCGCAGTTCGTCGCGGAACTGCCGCTCCCGCGGCGTGAGGTTGAGGTCCATAACGACCTACGATATCACTGGCGACGCGATGAATCTATACTTCTCATAAAACCGCTTCGCGCCTTAAGAAATCGTATGCGCTAACTATCGCGCGGACGCCCGCAATTTCGGCCGCCTGAAGAGTGCGCAGCACCGCATCTCGCAGCAGACCGGTTCCGATGCCCCTGCCATGCAGCGTTCGGTCCACGGCGAGTCTTCCCAAAACGATTACTGGAATCGCATCCGGCATGTTGCGCTTAACTTGCCCCGGCGCATGCGTATGAGCTACGGCGCCGGCCGACAGAGCGTAATAGCCGGCCACTTTCCGGCTAAAACAAACGAGGCTCCCCGGAATCAAATTCGGAGATATCGCCCTCAGCGGAGATTTTCTAGGGTGGACCGATCCGGGCGCCATCCACCGTCATCGGTCCCAGGGCACATTCGTATGGAGGAGCCGTCGCAGCCCGCGGATTATCCGCGGCGGATTGTCGAGCATGGCAATGAATTTCTTGAGGTCCGCCTTGGGCAGGGAGAAGTAGCGCCGGTCGAGCAGTATTGATTCAGCCTCCCGGCAAGCGTTAACCAGCATGAAATCCCGTAATGGGTCAGTTTGGAATCTTAGCCGCTTCCCGAACGGGCCCGCCGCACAAATTGCCGGTTTGGGGCGCTACACGGCCAAGTACAAACCACTGCGTCCCGAAAGGGGTCCTTGTGCAACAACGCATCGCGCTGGTGGAAGCCTGGGTGACGTTATATCGCGAGATGGCGACGTTCAATCACTGCTGCTCGCGCGTCAACCGGCGGAATTTACTTAATACTGATTACCGGGCATTCGGGGACCCGCTGCGAGAACGAAGTCGTCGGATTACTAGGCCGACTAGGCCTAGCAGCCCGTGTCTAAACCGCCCATTTTCGGGCCGCCGCGGCGCGGGATAAGTCTGAATCGTGATATGGTGCGTGCACCTTTTCGGCCGGACCTCGGCTGATCCGATCGATACAGCATCCAGAAGCCGTAAAAACGCAAAAAGCATGCCCGCAACCCTGTCCTTCAGGGCTTTCGGGCTGCCCGCTCCAAATATGTTCCGCAGCAACAGCGCTAAATTGTACGCCATTGCCTGCAGCAGCAGCTTTTTTCGCACATTCACTTTGCCGCGTACCCGCAATCTCCGCAGCCCTCCGGTCGCATACATATGAGCGAAACAGCGCTCCAACTTTATCCCCCGCTGCCGCAGCAGATCCTTCCCGCGCTCGCCCCGAACCCGCCGCCGGTTGCCATAGACGGCCCGCTGCTCCGCTTTCTTGCCTTCCCACTTGCGCCGCCCGCGCTTCGGCTCCGCGACATAGGTGCGCACTGCCGCTTCCTGCGATGCCCGGAGCACCTCATTGGAGTGATACCCTTTGTCCGCCACCAATTCCTCGACGCCGCCCAGGTGCACCGCCGCGGCGTCCCCGTCCTGCGCTTGCCCGATCTGCTCCGCAATCGCCTCGCCAGCCGCCGGCAGAGTTTCCTGAATCGATGCCGTATCGCCCGTGGCTCCGCCATGAGCCGTCACCGCCACCACGGCGCCGCTTTCCATGTCTACTGCGTGCTCCGCTTTGTAGCCCAGTTCCGTGCGGCCGTCCTTCATGCGCGTAATCTCGGCCTGCGGGTCGTTCGGATTCATCCACTCCTCGTTGGACATCTTCTTAGGACGGCGCCGGTCCATCCGCTGCGCCGCTGCCGCGCCGGCCTCCACTCCTTCGGCTTGCGCCAGGCGCTTGACGTAGTCGCCATACTTCTCTTGCGTGTCGCGCCGCACGATGGACTTCATCGCGGCGTCCGCTTCCAGCGTCGTCGCGTCGATCCCAATGGTCTTGCCTTTCAGCAGACCCGCCTTGGCCAATTGCCGCAGCACCCAGTTGAAGATCTCTTGATGCGTCTCCGCCTTGATGAGCCGCCGCGTGCGTGAAATGGTGACATGATCCGGCGTCGTCTCATCCATGCCGATCCGCAAGAAGCTACGTAAGGACAAGGAATCCGCGATCCGCCAGGCAATCCCGCGCTCGCTCTCGATCCCTTCGAAGAACCCAATCAGCATCAACCGGAAATACGTGCCCGGCGGCAGCGAAGGGCGGCCCAGTTTCCCGTGATAGAACTCTTTGCACTTCTCTTCGCAGTGGAGGTCAAAGCCGGCCCCGTCCAGGATGCCGTTCAGCTTGTCGTAGAAGGCGTGGCCCGGGCCTTGGGCCAGTTCGCCGCTGTACCACAAATCTCCCTGGCGCTCCCGCTGCTTGCGCGTCCCCATGGCCATGCCTTATTCTAAGCTAAAACATTTTTATATGAAAGTGATTTTAGACACGGGCTGCTAGGCTCAGTACACTCAACGTGCTCGGCTCGGGAACTCCAGAGGTGCCAATCAACACTGTGGATAGCGATTCGGGTTGAGTATTCACGCCGAACACATTGGTGCCATCATTGATTGCTGGTCCGTTAAAGCCCCCGCACACGGTCCCGTTGCCGGCGAAGCAAAAGTAGTTGATACCGCTGCCAGGTGCGGGATTCTGAAACAGGGCAAATCCCGGGTTGGCAAAGTCAAAAAAAAGCCCCGTGGAATTCGCGGACAAACCGCTGCCAGACGTTTCCAGCCCTGAGTTATTGCCACTGAGCGGCCCACGCAAAGTGAAGGGTGTACCCGGATTGGGCTTTAGCATTATGTCCCAGTTGACGATGTCTGAAACCGCCAGAAACCCCAAGTTTCCATCGGTCGTGATCAGTCCCGATACACTGCCGGCGCCCACAGAACCGATGACTAGGTTATACGTGATGGAAGCTGCTTGAGCCTTCGGCGTGTTGGCAAGAAGGCAGGACATCGCCATGATCGAAAACAATGTTTTCAAGAGTCACCCTCCGTTGAACCGGATTTCCATCTGGCTCAGCACTAGAGTATATACCAAATCAAACCGTTCAATGGGCCTCGCCCGAACCTATTTCCACAAGCGCCTCGGGAGGCGTGGATGGCCATTCGCCTGGGCCAAGGTGCTCAAGATCTTTCATCATAGGGTTTTTGCCCGGCGCAGTTTGCGCATCGTGACGACGCGCGTTTCAGAAAGGGTAAGTTTCGGTACAAAATCGGAAGGCCATAAAATCAAGGCCTCCACAGTCCCAAATCTCTGTCCCAAAATATGTCGTAAAAGTGCGCCAGTTGGCCTTGCGGCCGCCTTTGGTGACGGTCCCACAACCCTGTCCCAAAACTGAGCCGCCTCCGACCGAGCGATTCAGGGGCGCGGTCGATGAGCGCTTTTTGTTTGCGGCTGGCGCCAAGGCTAAGCAGCCGGCATTCCAGGAGTCCGTATATACAAAGAATATATTGTTGTACCGCACCGCGCACACACACGCTCAACACGACTCAGAATCTACTGATACAACCGCCGGTCGCGGCGCAGATACGCGGGAACGTCAATATCGGGAATGGGGTCTTCTTCCATCTGCGGGGGGGCCGGCGCAGGCGTCTCAAAGACTCGCGCCGCTTCGATGGGGACCGGTTCCGGGGAGCGCTGGGGCGGAGCGGGCGCGGGGGCCGAAGCCGATTTGCGGACGAGCTCGGGAAGATGATCGCGCTCGAAGCCTGTTGCGATTACTGTGATCTTCACCTCATCCTGCATGGTCTCGTCGAGGACGACGCCGAAGTTGATCTGCGCATCGTCGTTCTGAGTGGCGGAGCGGATCAGCGAGCAGGCTTCGTTGACGTCGTGCAAGCTGAGGCGGCTGGAGGCGGTGATATTGATAAGGACGCCGCGGGCGCCTTTGACGCCGCCTTCTTCCATCAGCGGCGAGGCGATAGCGAGCCGCGCGGCTTCGATGGCGGCGTTCTCGCCTTTGCCCGCCGCGGCGCCCATCATGGCGTAGCCCATGCCGCTCATGATGCTGCGGATGTCGGCGAAATCGCGGTTGACCAGGCCGGGGGTAGTGATGATATCGGCGATGCCCTGCACGGCCTGGCGCAGGATATCGTCGGCCATGCGGAAAGCTTCAAAGAAGCTGGCGCCTTTGGGGGCGATCTCGATCAGGCGGTCGTTCGCGACGGAGATCACGGTATCGACCGTGGCGCCGATTTCGGCGAGGCCGCGCTCAGCCTGCTTCATGCGGCGGGGGCCTTCGAAGCCGAAGGGCTTTGTGACGACGGCGACGGTGAGGGCGTTGAGCTCCTTGGAGAGCGACGCCACCACCGGAGCGGCGCCGGTGCCGGTGCCCCCGCCGAGGCCCGCGGTAATGAAGACCATGTCGGCGCCTTCGAGAATCTCGATGATCTTTTCCGTGTCTTCGAGCGCGGCTTGGCGCCCGATAGAAGGATCGGAACCGGCGCCGAGGCCGTGCGTGACCTTTGCTCCGATCATGAGCTTGTTTTGAACGGGGCATGCGGCGAGAGCCTGGCCGTCGGTGTTGACGGCATAGAATTCCACGCCGGTGACGCCCTCGTTCAACATGCGCGTAACGGCGTTTCCGCCGCCGCCGCCCACGCCGATCACTTTGATTTTGGTTCCGAGGAGGGTCTCCTCATCCTGAATAACGAACTTGAGCGCGTCCATTTTTTTCTCCTTACCGCTTGCTTTATCTCAATACCAGACCGGCCAGACCTGGCGCTTTCCTGGGATTATTTCCTTTCGATTTCAGCCGGGCCGAATACATGGCGAGGCCGCCCGCGGCGGTCCACGCGGGATGCGCCAGATCCTCGGGCCAGCCGTCCACGCCGATCACGAGTCCGTTGCGCGCCGGGCAGTTCAAGACGCGCTCCGCCATGTCGCACATGCCGTTCAACAGCGCGCCGCCGCCGGTCAGCACGATGCCTTCGAGAAGGCTCTGCTCCATGCCGGCTTGCGCAAGCTCGTGGCGGATCATCGCGAAGAGCTCCTCGGCGCGCGCTTCGAGAATTTCGTTCAACTGCCGGCGCGCGGCTTCGCGCGGGGCGCGGCCTTCGGGCGAGGGCACTTCGATCAAGCTATTGTCGGCGGTCAGGCCGAGCATGGCGCAGCCGTATTCGATCTTCAGGCGCTCGGCGTCTTCGTACGCGGCTTTAAGACCGAAGGCCACGTCGCGCGTGAAGTGGTCGCCGGAGATCGCGATGCACTTGGCCAGGAGCACGGCCTCGCCATCGTAGACCACAATGCCGGTGGAATGGTGTCCGATGTCGACCAGCGCCACGCCGCGAGTGCGCTCTTCGGGCAGGATGCAGGCGTAGGATGAGGCGAGCGCCTCAAAGACGGTCTCCTCGACGGCGACGTGCGCCTCATGCACCGCGGCGAGCGTCATTTCGTGCTCGCGAAGCGACGCGGTGATGAGGTACACGTTGGCTTCGAGGCGCGAACAGGTGGAACCGACGGGGTGGCGATAACCGGCGCGGCCATCGAGCGTGAAATCCTGCGGGAGCATGTGAAGCAATATGCGGTCGTCCTCCAGACGAACCCGCGAACCGCGCTCGATGGCGAACCTGATTTCGTCCTGGCCGACGCGGCGGGGGCGTCCGAATTCATAAAGGCCGCGGCTGTTGGAACCGTCCACGGCGGGACCGCCGATGCCTGCGACCAGCGCATCGACGGAAACTCCCGCGATCGATTCGGCCTGCTGCAGGGCGGCGCGGACGCCGGCGTGGACCGCGTGCTGATCGGTCAAGCGGCCGCGGGTCCAGCCGGCGGAGGGGACCTCGCCATGTCCGAGGTAGTGGAGCAAACCGTCTTCGAGCTCCAGAATGACGCAGCGAGTGAAGGCGCTGCCCGCGTCGACGCCGACGGCGAGCTGGGGTTTATGAGCAGGCACGCCGCGCCTCCTCGACAATGGCGTCCCGCACGACGGTTATGCGATCGTCCAGGCGCAGATCGAGCACCCTGGCGTCCGGCAGACGCTTATGGATGTCGGGATAGTGATCGAGAAAGTGTTGCAGGCGGTCGCGGAAGTTGCGATCGCCCAGCATTAGTTTTATTCCCTGGTCCTGCATTTTTTCAATAATTTTGAGATCGTCGAGATCGGAGACGTCGATTTCGGAGATGTTGGCCGCCAGGGGCCCAAGCTCCGTTAAAAGACTTTGCATGCGGCGCACGCGCACGCCGCGCATTGCGGTTTTTTCGCCGGCGGAGACGCCGCGCAGCATGGGCAGGTCGAAGCGATGAGGCGCGCGCGGTGGCTCCAGAATGACGCCGTCGGAATCGATGAGGGACCAGCGCGTGATACACTCCGTTTCCAGGCCGACGAATGCGGCGGGGGTGCGCTCGGAAATGCGAACGAGAACGCGATTGGGCCACAGGCGGACGATCGTGGCATCCTTTACCCAGCTCACGCGGAGCAGCGCGCGGCGGCGCTCAGCGAGGGGGAGCAAATAAACGCTGCGGCCGAGGTCGTTGGCGAAAACGCGGACAATTTGAGCGCGGTTGGCGAACGCCACGCCTTCCACGGCGAGATTGGGACTCTCGCGGCCGTAATCGGCGGGCGGCGGCAGAATGAAGCGGGGATCGCGGATGAGGAACTGCTCGAACTGCTCGGCGCCCCAGATGACGCCGGAGAGGGCGAAGCACAAAATGAAGGCCCACAGCACGAAGCGGAAGATGGCGCGGCGCCTTTCCGCGCGTTCCAATCTCCTGGCGGCGGGTTTGCTGTCGGCGGCCGGGCGGGGCATTTTAAGCGCGCAGCCTTTCGAGCAGGCGTTCTCCGGCCTGCCAGACGTTGCCGGCCCCGAGCGTCAGCACCATATCGCCTTCACGCACGTTGTCGAGAGCCGTTTCCACCGCGCACTCCATCGAGCCGGAATATTGCGCGCAGCGGTGGCCGAAGTCGCGCATGCGCTCGGCGAGCAGTTCGGCGCTCACGCCGGCAATGGGCTGTTCCGAAGCGGCGTAGATGTCGAGCACGTAGACGGAGTCGGCCTGGTGGAAGCTGCGGGCGAATTCATCGAGGAGCGCCGCGGTGCGCGTGTAGCGGTGCGGCTGGAAAATGGCGTGAATGCGGCGGAAGCGGCACAGGCGGGCGGCGGCGAGCGTGGCGCGGATTTCGGTGGGGTGGTGGCCGTAGTCGTCGATTACCGTGATGCCGCGGGCTTCGCCGCGGACTTGAAAACGGCGCTCGACGCCGGTAAAGCTGGCCAGGGCTTCGCGAATATCGCCCAGTTTGACGTCCAGCTCCAGGCCGATGCCGATGGCGGCGGTGGCGTTGAGAACGTTGTGCGGCCCGGGAATACGGAGGTGAAACTCGCCGAGATCGCGGCCGCGCGCGGCCAGGCGGAAGCGGCTTTCGAAGTGGCCGCATTCGGATTCGACGATGCGGAGGACGGCCTGCGCGCTGCGTCCGTAGGATATCGTGCGGCGGTTTATGGAGGGCAGAATCTGCTGCACGTTTTCGTCGTCGAGGCAGACGATGGCGGCGCCGTAGAAGGGGACTTTGTTGACGAATTCCCGGAACGCCGCGCGGATTTCCTCGATATTTCGATAGTGGTCGAGGTGTTCGCGGTCGATGTTGGTGACGACCGCCAGAATGGGGCTGAGGTTGAGAAACGATCCGTCGCTTTCGTCGGATTCGACCACCAGAAAATCGCTGCGGCCCACGCGGGCGTTCAGTCCGCCCATAATTGCGACCTTGCCGCCGACGACTACGGTGGGATCGAGGCCGCCGCCGCTGAGGATGACGGCGGTGAGCGATGTGGTAGTGGTCTTGCCGTGGCTGCCGGCGATGGCAATGCCGTATTTCAGGCGCATCAGCTCGGCCAGAAGCTCGCCCCGCGGGATGACGGGAATGCCCAGGCGCCGCGCTTCGAGCAATTCGGGATTGTTGGCGTCCACGGCGGAGCTGACCACCAGGGCCTTGGCCGTTCCGACATTGGTGGCGTCGTGGTTTTCGTAGATTTTGGCCCCGAGGTGCGCGAGATGTTCCGTGGTGGCGCTGAGCTTCAGGTCGGAACCGCTGATCTGATAGCCAAGATTGAGGAGCACTTCCGCGATTCCACTCATACCGATGCCGCCGATTCCGGTGAAGTGGAGGTGTTGCGGTTTGAAAAACACTTTTAATCCTGATTGTTCCGGCTTTCGACCGGTAAGTCAATGGCCGCGGAACATTTCGCCGCAAAATTCGCACTTACTTCTTCGAGGACGACGGCGGCGCGCCGGGCCGCCCCGGGATGGGCGAACTGACGGACTTGCGAGCCCATCCGGAGGAGGCTGGAAGGCGCGGAAATAAGTGCCATCACCTCTTCGAAGAGACGGGGTCCGCTCATCTCGCGGTCGAGGAGGAGGCGGGCGGCGCCGGCGCGCTCGAATGCCCGGGCGTTATGGAGTTGGTGGTTGTCGGCGGCGGCCGGGAGCGGCACAAGAATGGACGGCTTGCCCGCGGCGGCCAGCTCTGCCGTCGTGCTGGCGCCGGAGCGGCAAACGATAATGCTCGCCGCCCCGAAGGCGGCGGGCATGTCGTCGATGAACGGGACGATTTCTCCCGCCAGCTCCGTGGCGCTGAATTCGCGCGCCAGATCCTGATATGGCGCGAGGCCGGTCTGATGGATAAAGCGGACCGGCGCGCCGGCCTCGCGAAAGAGCTTCCAACTGGCGCGCGCGGCGTTGTTCAGCGTGCGGGAACCTTGGCTGCCGCCAGTGATGAGTATCGTGGCCGTTTCATCGTGCGCCTGCGGGGCGATGGCGAAGAAATCGTCGCGCACGGGAACGCCCGTAACCTCGCTGCGGCCCTTGGGAAAAAAACGCGCGGTATCGGGAAAGTTCAGCAGCGCGCGGCGAACGGCGCGGCCGGTCCAGCGATTGGTGAAACCGGGGATGGCGTTCGGCTCCATGATGACGATGGGAACGCGGGAGAGCCAGCCTGCAATGACGACCGGTCCGGCGGCGTAACCGCCCATGCTGAAGATGGCCGCGGGGCGGAGGCGGCCTAGTAGACGGCGGACGCGCACGATGCCGGCGGGGAGCTGCGCCAGCGTCCGGAGTATCCGCGCCATTCCGACCCGCTTGAGGCCGCCGATCTCGATGTACTCGATGGGGAAGCCGGCGGCGGGAACCAGGCGCGCCTCAAAACCGGCGCGGGTGCCGATGAAGACGCAATCGTGGCCGCGCGCGCGCAGCTCCCGCGCGACAGCCAGCAGCGGAATGACATGGCCGCCGGAGCCGCCGCCGGCCATAACGAAGGTTCGCGCGCCGGGCACAACGCTCACTCCGCGCGGCCGCTCACGCTCATCAACATGCCCAGGCACATCAAGGTGCTCAACAGCGAACTGCCGCCGGAGCTGATCAAGGGCAAGGGAATGCCTTTGGTTGGCCCCATGTCGAGCACGACGCTGATGTTGATGAGAGCCTGGATGACGATGGAGGAAGTGATGCCGAGCGCGAGACAGCGGCCGAAATCGTCGGGCGCGATCCAACACAGACGCAGGCCGCGCCAGAGGATAATCATGAACCCGGCGAGCACGGCGGCGCAGCCGAACAGGCCGAGCTCTTCGCCCACCACGGCGTAGATGAAGTCGGTGTGGGCTTCGGGGAGAAATAAAATCTTCTGTCGGCCGTTCATGAGGCCCACGCCGGAGACGCCGCCGCTGCCGACGGCGATGCGCGATTGGCGGGCCTGGTAGCTGGGATCGCGCGTGGTGATGGATTCACCGACATACCGCTTGATCCTTCCGCTGGGGTCGATCTTGGACAGAAGCGTGTAATCGGGATCGAACTTTCCGATGATGCGGGCCAGGCGATAAGGTTTGATCGCGATGAAGACGACCGCGAATACCGCCAGGGCGGCGGTAGCGGCGATGAAATAGCGGCGCTCCAGACCCGCGACGTAGAACACGACGCCGGCGGTTCCGATCAATACCATGGCGGTGCCGAGATCGGCGACGACCACGGTGAAGGCAAGAACGGCGAGGGCCAGGCCGGCCTGCAGCATGGTGCGGCGGTCGTTGACCGAGCGTGAGCGCTCCGTCACGAAATAGGCGAGGAATAGAATCAGGGCGGGTTTCGCGAACTCAGAAGGTTGCAGCGACCCTATTCCCGAGACGCGGAACCAGCGGTGGGAGCGCGGGTCGAGAAAGTAAACGGCCACCAGCATGGCGAGCGCGGCGCCAAGAGAGCCATAGGCCCAGGCGGGGCTTTTGAGGTCGCGATAGTCCTTGCGCTTGAAATACATCAGGAGGAAGAAGGACAGCACGGCCCAGCCGAGTTGGCGGACGAAAAAGTGCGTGCTGCCGACCTTCATTTTTACTTCGGCCATCACGGAGGAGGCGCTGTAGACCATGACCAGGCCAAAGCAGACCAGCGCGGCGATGACGCCGAACAGCACCCAGTCGGTTTTTACGCGCAGCGCCATTTATTCCGTGCTTCCTTTTAGAGAATTGACGATTTCCTTGAAAACTCTTCCGCGGTGCTCGTAATTTTCGAACTGGTCGAAGCTGGCGCACGCTGGGGCGAGGAGGACGGTGTCGCCGGGCCGGGCTTCGCGTTGGGCGGCCCGGATGGCATCGCCGAGAGTGCCGGAATTTTCAATTCGTAGCGCGCCGTTGGGGCAGGGCTCGCTGCGGAGATGAGCTTCAACGATGGGAGCGGCGGCCCCAATCAGCAGGACGGCGCGAGCCTTGTCGCGCAAAGGCTGCCGCAGCGCCGTGTAATCGCTGTTTTTATCTTTGCCGCCGAGAATAATCCAGAGGCCCCCCGGGAAGGCGTCGATGGCTTTCAGCGTGGCGTCCACGTTGGTCGCTTTCGAGTCATTGTAATAGGAAACGCCGTCGAGTTGGCGGACAAATTCGAGGCGGTGCTCGACGCCCGGAAAAGTGCGCACGGCCGCGACGATCTGTTCGAGCGTAGCGCCGGCGAGGCGTGCGGCAATGGCGGCGCCCATGACGTTCTGGATGTTATGACGGCCGCGCAACGGAATGTCTTCGGCGTGCAGGACGAAGCGGCCGTCGTAACGGATCTCGCCATTTTCAAGCCAGGCGCCGGAGTCGACCGCTTTTTCAAGGCTGAACCAGATCACGTTTGCCATGGTGTGCCGGGCGTAGCCGGCGCAGGTGGGGTCGTCGGCGTTGAGGACCGCGAAATCGCCGGGACCCTGGGTGTCGAATAGCCGGCGTTTGGCGGCGGCGTACTTCTCGAAGGAGCCATGACGATCCAGGTGGTCGGGCGTGACGTTCAGGACCACGCCGATATGGGCGCGAAAATCTTGAATCGTCTCGAGCTGGAAACTGGAAAGCTCCAGCACATTCCATTGGCCGGGGCGCGAAAAGGCGACCATCGATGCAGGCGGCGTGCCGATGTTGCCTCCCACCTGGCAGGCGATACCGGATTGTTTCAGGATGTGGCCAGTGAGTGCCGTAGTCGTGGTTTTTCCGTTGGAGCCGGTGATGCCGATCGTGTCGCCCCGGAGGAACCAGGAGGCGAGTTCCAGATCGCCGATGACGGGGACGCCGTGGGAACGGGCGGCGTTCAGGACATCGAGATCGGAGGGAACGCCGGGCGAGATGACGATCAGTTCAGCGTTGTCTAACGGCGCGGAGGTTTGCGGTTCGACGGGGATGTCGTGTACGGGCGCGTGCGGCTGCTCGTCCACGGCGCGGACAATGGCGCCTTTTTCCAGCAGCAGCTCGACGGCCGCCTGGCCGGACCTTGCCATGCCCACCACTGTCACTCGTTTCTGAGCAAGATCGCGCACGGCGTTCATCTCAGCTTCAGAGTGGTCAACGCAAAGAGCGCCATGATGAGGCCAAGAATCCAGAATCGCGTGATGATTTTGGACTCGGGCCATCCCAGCGCTTCAAAATGATGATGCAGGGGCGCCATTTTGAAAATCCGCTTGTGGCGCAGCTTGAAGCTGCCGACCTGCAGGATGACGGAGAGCGCCTCGAGCACGTAGACGCCGCCAATGAAAGCCAACAAAATTTCCTGCTTGATGAGCACCGCGACAACGCCGAGGCTGCCGCCCAGCGCGAGCGCGCCGACGTCGCCCATGAAAATTTCCGCCGGGTGGCAGTTATACCAGAGAAAGCCGATGGACGCGCCGGTCACGGAGGCGCAGTAGATGGTGAGCTCGGATGCGCCGGGAAGGCGCGCGAGATCGAGGTACTCGGCGAATTTCATGTGGCCGGTGACGTAGGAAAGGACGGTCATGGCCCCGGATGCGATGATCATGAGGCCGATCGCGAGGCCGTCAAGACCGTCGGTCAAGTTGACGGCATTGGAGGCGCCGACGATGATGAATGCGATGAAAGCGTAGAAGCCGATGAAGGCCAACGGATAGGTCCAAAAATTGTGGACCCAGCCTTCGATGAGCAGGTCGGGCTTGAACGTTTTGAAGAACGGCACATTGATGTTGGTCGAGTAGGCCTTCTGCGCGTGCATGGTGAGGAGAACGAATCCGACCATGAAGGCGACGATAACCTGCAGCAGGAACTTGCGGCCGGCGGTGAGGCCGAGGTTGCGCTTCCGCCGGATCTTGGCGTAATCGTCGACGAAGCCGATGGCGCCGAAGGCAACCAGGGAAAACATCGCGATCCAGACGTAAGGATTGCGCAGATTCGCCCACAGCAGCGTGGGCACGACGATCGAGATGACGATGAGGAGGCCGCCCATGGTCGGCGTGCCCGCTTTCTTGCAGGTGCGATTTGGGGCCGTCTTCGCGAATATACTGTCCGATCTGAAAGGCGCGCAGACGGGCGATCAGCCAGGGGCCGAGCATGATGCAGACGAACAGCGCCGTAAGGCTGGCGAAGGCGGTGCGAACTGTCGCGTATTGAAACACGCGGAAGGGCGTGAATACGCGAAATAGTTTTTCGTAGAACAGCCAGTACAGCATCGTGGCTATCCCAGAAACCTTTCCAGCGCTCGCTCGACGCGCGTTCCGCGAGAGCCTTTGAACAGAATCGCGTCGCCGGGTTGGGCCAATTCACGGAGACGCTCGCCGGCGGCGGCGGCATCGTCGAAAAAGTGCCCAGCGGTTGCGGGCAGGCCGGCCTCGACGGCGCCCTCGATGACGAAGCGCGCGTCGCCGCGTATCCCGAGCAGCACATCGATTCCGCTCTCGGCGGCGTAACGCCCTACCTCGCGGTGCAGGGATTCGGACCAGCGGCCCAGCTCCAGCATTTCCCCAAGCACGGCGATACGGCGGCTGGCCGGCGTGTCCCGGAGCACGTCGAGCATGGCTCGGGCGGCTTCGGGGTTGGAATTATAGCAGTCGTTCAGAACAATAATCCCGTTGTGCGTGAAGCGCTCGCCGCGCATCTTGCCCGGCCGCAGTTGAGCGATGACATCGACAAGCTTGTGCAGGCGAAATCCCATAGAGCTGAGCGGCGCAAATGCCCGCAAGCACGTTTAAGACGGCGTGCCGGCCCTGCAGCGAAGTTTGAAACGCGGTCTCGCAGACGCGGAAACGCGTCCCCTCTTCACGGAACTCGACCTGTTGCGCGCGGACATCCGCGCCTTCGGACAGACCGAAGCGCAGGACGGGGCCGCCATGGACGGCGCCAAATTCGCGAACGAACGGATCGTCGTTGTTGAGGACGGCGATGCCATCGCGGGGAAGCGATTCAATCAGCTCGCGCTTGGCGAGCGCGATTTCTTCGATGGAATCGAACATTTCGATGTGAGCGTAGCCCACGTTGGTGACGATGCCGATGCGCGGACGGGCGATTTCACACAGATGGCGGATCTCGCCCGCGTGGTTCATGCCGATTTCAAGGACGGCCACGCGGGCTTCATCGGGAAGACGAAGGATGGAGAGCGGGACGCCGACGTGATTGTTGAAATTGCCGCTGGTTTTACCCACCGGGAGCTCGGCGGCCAAAATTTCAGCGATCACGTCCTTGGTCGAGGTTTTGCCGGCGCTGCCGGTTATACCGGCTACATCGCCGTTCCAGTCGGTTCGCGCCCAGCTCGCCAGGCGTTCCAGCGCTTGCTGCGTGTCGGGCACCGTGACGATGCGTTTCCCGGCGCGTTGGCCAACCGCCCCAACGGCTCCCTTTTCGAAAGCGGCGGGAATATGCGCGTTGCCGTCGTGCCGGGGGCCGCGCAGAGCGAAGAACAGATCGCCCGCGGCTAAAGTGCGCGAGTCGACGCTCCAGCCCGTGATGGGAACCGCGGGTTGCGGCGAAGCGCCCAACGCGCGCGCGACATCACGCAGAGCAATCTTCATCGACTGCTGTTGCCGCCTTTATACCCCAACGATCGAAGCGCGGCGCGAGCCACCTCGCGATCGTCGAACGAAATGGTCCGGCCGTTTAGAACCTGATACGGCTCGTGGCCCTTGCCGGCCAGGATGACGATATCTCCGGGTTGTGCCTCCTTGATTGCTGCGTGAATCGCTTTCTCGCGGTCCGGTTCGATCAGGTGCGGCGTATCGAAGCGGCCCAATCCGACAAGGGCGTCGTTGATGATGTCGAGCGGATCTTCGGAGCGCGGATTGTCCGAGGTGAGGACAACATAATCGCTGGCCTCGCCCGCGGCCATGCCCATCAGCGGGCGTTTGGCGCGGTCGCGGTCCCCTCCGCATCCAAACAGCGTGATGACGCGGTTCGGCTTCAGGCCGCGCGCGACCTGAATGACGTTCTTCAGAGCGTCGTCGGTGTGCGCGTAATCGACGACAACCATGAACGGCTGACCGGCGTCCACGCGCTCGAAGCGGCCCGGTACGGCGCGGCAGGCCGCAATCCCCTGCGCAATCGAGTTCCACTCCAATCCATAGCTGAGCGCGGCGCCGGCGGCCGCCATGATGTTATAGACGTTGATGCGCCCCACCAGCGGGGAGGCGATCGCAATGCGCTCGCCGCCATATTCAATCGTAAAGCGGAGTCCTTCGAAGTCCGTTTCCATTGCACTGGCGCGGACCATCGCGCCCTCATTAAAGCCGTAAGAAATGACGCGCGTTTCGGCCGAAGTGCGGATCTCACGACCGTAGGAATCGTCGTTGTTAATCACTGCGCAGCGCGGAGGATTCGAACCTTCGGGGCGGAACAGCAGTGTCTTAGCCGCGAAATAATCCTCCATGGTGCAATGAAAATCCAGGTGGTCCCTCGTGAGATTTGTAAAAACAGCGGTATGGAACGGGATGCCGTAGACCCTCCCAAGCGCGAGCGCATGCGAGGAAACTTCCATTGTGGCATGAGTGCCGCCGGCCGCTTCCAGATTTTGAAGCAGGCGGTAGAGATCGAGCGATTCGGGCGTGGTGTTCACCGCCGGGAGAACTTGGCCCGCGAGGCGGTACTCGACGGTGCCGACCAGCGCGGTGATCTTGCCCGCGCCGCGGAGGATCTCGTCAGTAAGAAACGCGGTTGTGGTTTTGCCGTTGGTGCCGGTGATGCCGGTGAGGCAGAGCCGCTCGCCGAGGTTGCCATAGAAGTTCTTGCAGCTCAGTGCCAGGGCGCGGCGGCCGTGTTCGACTTCGATCCAGGGCGCTTCGAAGGAGTCCGGGGGCGGGAGTTCGCTCACCACCGCGACAGCGCCGCGCGCGATGGCGTCCGAGGCGAACTGGCGGCCATCGGCGCGGGCCCCGGCGAAAGCAAAGAACAGAAACCCGGGATCAACCCGGCGTGAATCGTATTCCAGCCCGCGCACCTCCAGGGGCTCCATACTCGAGCGCACACGGTGTTTGAGCCGCACGCCGGAGAGCGCCTGGAGGAGGGTCATGCTTCACTTACCAGAGTGCACCAGGCATACACGGTCGTGCCCGCAACCGCGGTGGGACACTAGCGAAACTCCACACGGACCCGTTCGCCCAACGGCAGCGGGTTTCCGGGACGCGGATATTGCGCGCGGACGATGCCGCTGCCTTGAAATTCCACCGGAATGCCTAGCTCCGACGATTTTTCGACGACGTCGCGCACCGTCATGCCGCTGAAATTCGGTACCTGCGGCCCGAGGACAACGGCGTCGGTCGCGGGCGGTTGCGGACCCATCGGCGGTTGGGCCGCCGCTCCGGGAGTGGGGGGCGGGTCGTCGGGATCGAGATTGGGCGCTTCCCCAAGATCGGCGATGGCCACATCGTTCATGTCGATCTTTTCTTTGCCGGGGTCCTGCGCCTCGGGCGGCGCGTCTTCGGGAATATCGGGCGGCACGTCCATCATTCGCAGCGCCGTCGCGGCGACTTCCCGGAACACCGGGGCCGAAGCTTCGCCGCCGTATCCGTCCACGCCGGAAGCTCCATTCACAGTGACGACCACGACGACTCTCGGGTTGCTCACGGGAGCGAACCCCATGAAGCTGGCGTTATACAGGTGCGTGTAGGTGTGCGTTTTGAGATCGACAATCTGGGCGGTGCCGGTTTTGCCTCCGGTGGTGTAGCCGGTGATGCGCGCCTTCTTGCCGGTGCCGCGCAGGACGACACTCTCCATCATCTGGCGCATGGTGATGGCCGTTTCCGGTCTGATGGCGGGCACGGGCTGGGCCTGCGGCGTTTCGAACGTGATGCGCGGCTTCACATAGAATCCGTTATTGGCGACGATGGAGCAGGCCTGCGCCAGTTGCAGTGTCGTGACCATGATCTCGTGGCCCATGGGAACGGAGCCGATGGAGGTCGGCTGCCAGGCTTTCAGCTTATGAACCAGGCCGGGCGATTCGCCGGGAAGAAGAATGCCGGTGCGCTGGCCGAATTTAAAGCGGCGGATGTACTCGTAGAGATGGGGAGCGCCCACAGTCATGCCGATGCGAATCGCGCCGATGTTGCTCGAATGAACCAGCACGTCTTCGAGCGAGAGCGCGCCGGGATGGCCATGCGAATCATGCACGGTGCGGCCGAAAATGGTGATCGAAGTCCCGCACGGAATCATGGTGGAGGGGCGCAGCCGCGTGGTCTCGAGCGCCGAGCTTAACGTGATCACTTTAAATACGGAGCCGGGCTCAAACGGGGTCGAAATGGCAAGATTGGTGCGCGTGGCGATGTCCTGGCCGGGTTTCATCGTGACGCTGGGATCGAATGTGGGATAGCTGGCCATGGCCAGGATGTCGCCGCTGTCGGGCTTGAGAACCACCAGGCTTCCCGTCTTGCAGTGGTGCGCGATGACGGACTTGGCCAGCTCCCGTTCGGCGACGCGCTGTATGCGGGAATCGATGGTCAGGCGTATATCGCGGCCGGCCTCGGAACGGTCCGCCACGTGGGAGTCGAACCCGTTCTGGCGAACATCGGTCGACACGCGAACCTCGCCGTCGTGCCCGGCGAGCTCGTCGTTGAGCGACTGCTCGATGCCGGCATTCCCGTTCTGGTCGAAATCGACGCTCCCGACGACGTGGGCGGCGAGGGGCCCATTGGGATAGACGCGCGTGTACTCGCCGCGGAACTCGATCCATTCGAGCTTAAGGCTGTGAAGCGCGTCGGACTCCTGCTGGCTGATGCGGCGCTTCACCCACATGAACCCGCGCTCGTCGGCGGCCGCGAGCTGCATCTTTTCGAGAAGCGCGGGCTCGTCGAGCCGAAGACTCTTCGAAAGCACGTGGGCGGCGACGGCAAGATCGGGGACGCGCAGCGGATTGATGCACACCGAATCGGCCAGTGTGCTCATGGCAAGCGGCTGGTTTTCGCGGTCGACGATCTTGCCGCGCGCCGCCGGTACCTCGACGACCCTCTCCTGCTGCTTCAGCGCGAGCCGCCTATATTCGCCGTGCTGGAAGACCTGGAGTTGAACGAGGCGAAATAGAATTATGATGGCCCACAGAAATAGGAAGCGGGCCAGATGGTGGACCCGCCGGATTGCCTGATCGTTCATATCTCCCGCTCCGGGACCGAGCCGCGACCGTCAGGAAGCAGTTTCTCAACCGGGCGCGCGCGCAACCGCGCTCTATTCTTTCGCCGCCCCGGAGACCGCGGCGGCCGGCTGGCTCATCTGCGCCAGGGCCCCTTCCGGCTTGCCGTCGAGGTAAATGTACTTTTGCGGAGTGGTGGGATCGACAAATCTCTGTATGTCGGCGAGTTTTTGCAGGCGATCCGTAGTGAGCAACTCGGTCTCCTGCAGCTCCAGCTTGGCGCGGTCCATCTCGAGGCGCTGCTGTTCCTGACGCAACGCTTGGATGCGGTAGCCCGCCAGGAGGCCCTGCACGGAAGGCAGCAGCGCTCCGGTGAGGAAGACGGCAACGGCGCAGGAGGTCCCGATCAGGCGCCAGCAGGCCCGTCTCGTCTTGGGATCGGCCTCCCGCACCACGCGCGAGTTGTCGATATGTTTAACGAAGAAATACACGTCTTCGTTCGGAAACATCCGCGGGCGGAACGCTTCGCCGTGGTCCGGTTCCGGTTGCGCCGTCTCCTCCGTGGTTCTGCTGTTAAAGCGTTCGAAAATGTGGGCCAGCGTTGCCATTCTGATTCACTCTCTTATCTCTACCGCCCGGAGTTTGGCGCTCCGCGACGGCGGATTGCTCCTTATTTCTTCCTCACTCGGCCTGACCACGTGTCTGGTCAGCGAAATGGCGCGTCCGCCGCGGACGAGCGCCTGAAACGCGTGCTTGACCTTGCGGTCTTCCAGCGACATAAACGTAATGACGACGATGCGGCCGCCGGCCGCCGTAATCGACGGCGCGATTGCAAGCAGACTGTCGAGCTCTTCTAATTCCTCGTTGACGGCCATCCGCAGAGCCATAAACGTCTGCGTGGCCGGATGCAGACGTCCCGTACGGGGCGCGGCCTCTTCGATCACGCGAGCAAGATGCCCCGTGGTTCGAATCGGCCGCGCCCGTACGATTGCTCTGGCTATTCTCCGCGACCTCCTTTCTTCGCTCAGTTGATAGATCAAATCGGCGAGAGCTTTCTCCGCCCACGTGTTTACGATGTCGGCCGCCGGGTAACCCTGGCCGCGATCCATGCGCATGTCCAGAGGGCCTTCCGCCAGCAGTGAAAAGCCGCGCTCCGGCGTAGTCAACTGGTAGCGGCTGACTCCCAGATCGGCCAGGATGCCGTTC
The DNA here is from genome assembly GCA_963795935.1 of Bryobacterales bacterium. Taxonomy (GTDB): domain Bacteria; phylum Acidobacteriota; class Terriglobia; order Bryobacterales; family Bryobacteraceae; genus JAICMB01. Next base: position 1,420,170 of record CAWCJO010000004.1, read on the forward strand.
ACCCGCTCGACGCCCAAGCCCGCCACGGCCGTTCGCAACTCCGAAAAACGGCCGTGATGGAAACGGATGCGGCTCGACAGCTCCGCCGTATTCTCCGCCGCGCTCGCCAGCGATTCCGGATCGCGATCGTTGGCAATCACAAATCCGGTGGTCAAGCGCTCCGCGATCGCTCGCGTATGGCTCCCCAATCCGGTCGTCGCGTCCAGGTAGATTCCGTCCGGGCGTATCGCCATATAATCCAGCGACTCGTCCAGCATCACCGGCGCGTGCATACATGACCGTTAGCGCAACCCTTTCTTTCTGAAGCTCGCGACTTTCTCCACGTGATTCTCGCGAGCGCGCCTTTGACGCCCTTCGTAGACCTCTTTGCTGTAAATGTTGATGCCGCCCTGATGGCACTCCAGCCATACGGGCTGGGCTTCGAGAGCCAACAGCCGCCGCAACTCGGTCGGCAGCAGCACTCTGCCCTGGCCGTCCAATTCCGAGTCGGCGCCGAGATCGTTAGCCAAAAAGGCCACGTCTTCGGCGCCCTCGGGGTCGTCGTTCGACTCGTTCAAAATCTTTTCGTTTTCTTTCCAGAGCGATATGGGGTAAATTCGAACTGTACGTATGTCGAGGCTGGTAATGAACACCTTCTGTTCCCCGGAACCGCTCAGAAATTGCTGGAAGTTGACGGGAAGTTTCAGCCGGCCCTTTTCGTCCACGCGAGCGGGATAGATCCCCCGAGGGGGCTCATTGAGCGCCGCGCTGAGTTCCGTTTCCACTTCGGCCCACTTCCGGCCTCATTAGGCCACAAAGGGATCATGGCACAGTACGATGGCGATTGCAATACCTCTTTGTGGGTTATCTGTGGATTCTCTTTCATCCGCCCCACCTGACCCGCGATTCGCAATCGGTCCGATCTGAGAAGGTAGTTTTCCGTGCAAAAGGACGTGTCGGCCGCCAACATTTGCGGCCGGACCCTGCCCGTGGTAAAACCCAGAGGCGACGAGCAACGCAGCGCTTGAACCGGAAAATTCGTAAGTCTGTACCGCCGCGCCTTCTCGCAGTAAAAATACAAGCGCTTTGGAATAAGCGCAGGCTTGAGGAACCGACGCGAGAGGATGCGCTTGTTGTGGCGCGGGCGTTACGCATCGAGGGCGGCCGTGAACCCCGCAAACCGGCGGAGCAGATCGAGAAGGCGTGCCGTGCCGCTCTCTAAAATCCAAACCGAGGTCCTCCGGGTGCTCGCTTCAGGGCGTGACCCCGAGAGCTATATTGCTGGAGCAACACCCTTGAACCGTGGCGCTCCGCGCTACTCCGGCGACATTGACGTTTTCCCCGACCGCGAGGACCGTGTTGCGTCAGCCGCTCTGAGCGATGCCCAGGCACTTGAAACGGCGGGCTATGGCGTCAGATGGATTCGCCGATTGCCGGCAATCTATACGGCCGAGTTTACCCGGCACGATGCCGCCACTCGCCTTGGATGGATCGTGGACAGCGATTTCCGATTTTTTCCGACTATGCGGGATGACACTTTCGGCTATGTCCTGCACCCGGTTGACCTCGGCGCGAACAAGGTTATGGCCGCCGCCGGACGGCGTGAAATGCGCGATTGTTGACCTCATAACAGTCCATGAAACCATTGTTCCGCTTGGAGCCGTTGTCTGGGCCGCCGTCGAAAAGTCACCGGGATACACGCCCGAGGGATTGATCGGCGAAATTCGCCGCAGTTCCAACTATCCTCACGCCGAATGGCGAGCGCTCGTCAGCGCGGAACCGATTGACGACGAGTCATGACCAAGCTACGCGGTGCCCTTGATGATGCCGAAGCGTTTGTTTCGCGTATGCCCACGGACAAACTCGGGTTGCTGTTTCTTCAGGCCGGTAAAGTCGTGCAGCCCGACCCTGACCGCTTGGGCGGCTATCAAACGCACGCCGGACAAACACGCGGCCACTGGCCGGCCAGCGCCGAAATCACAGCCGCCATGTTCGAGCGCTATCGCACGAAGCCGAATGGGGAGGAGTCGAAACTATAATGTGTCACGAGGGCACTCGCACGCCCGGGCGGAAAGATGCAGGACTGAACTCTGTCAAAAAGTGACGCGCAGTGCTGGTTGCCACTTGCGCGGATGCGCGGGCGCCGCGATCGCGAAAATACAATGACGTCTTCACCGGCATAGCCGTCGAAGCCAGTGTTGCCTTTCAGCCCCGAAGGCGGGCGGCGGACGGGAGATCCATTGCCGGAGCGGTGTGGTCGACCGCTCGCCCGCGCGCGAATGTGCGATTACCGTTCATCGAAGGGAAGGGCGGCGCCGGTCGAGGGTGTACTAACATACCCGTAAGGGAGAGGTCTCGTATGAAATTTTCGCGCGCGTTCTATTTCTGCTTGCTGGTTTTGGCGATGGCGGCTCCGGCTCTTTTCGGGCAGTTTGAGGCGGCCACGGTCCTGGGCACCGTTCGCGACGCTTCGGGCGCGGTCGTGCCGAACTGCAAAGTTACGCTCGAGAACGTCAACACCGGCGTTGCGGTCTCCACCACCACGGATGGGAACGGCAACTACGAGTTTGTGAACCAGCATCTTGGCATGTATAAAGTCCGAGCCGAGGCCGCCAGGCTTCCAGACAGCCGAGGCCAATTCTTTCGAGCTGACCACAAATGCCCGACAGCGCGTGGACCTTACGCTCAAAGTAGGGCAGAGTTCGCAGCAGGTCACCGTTTCCGGAACCGCATCGCTTCTTGAAACCGAAACCAGTTCGCGCGGCCAGGTGATTAGCGAGGCCGAGATCGTAGGATTGCCTCTCAACGGACGAGCCTACGCAGATCTCACGCTGTTATCTCCCGGCGTAGCCAAGTCCGCGCTTGAAAACCAGGCGGACTCCAGCCGCGACGCGTCCTTCAACGTCAATGGAGGGCGCAGCGAGCTGAACAATTTCATGCTCGACGGCGTGGACAACAACAGTTACGGGACCAGTAACCAGGGCTTCTCGAATCAGGTGATTCAGGCCAATCCGGACTCGCTCGCTGAGTTTAAGGTTGAGACCAACAATTACAGCGCCGAGTTTGGCCGCGCTTCCGGAGCGGTCATTAGCGCCAGTATCAAGAGCGGAACCAACCAGTTTCACGGCGAGCTGTGGGAGTTCTTCCGCAATACCGTTCTCAATGCGGAAGGGTTTTTCAAACCTGTGGGCGGAGGCGGTCTTCCTTATAATCAGAACCAGTTTGGCGCCGCTTTCGGCGGCCCGATCAAGAAGGACAAGCTTTTCTTCTTCGCCGATTATGAAGGTTTTCGCCGCGTTTCTCACCCGGTCCAGTTTGCAACCCTCCCCACCACCGCCATGGACAGCGGCGATTTCAGCGCTTATGGCGTCCCCATCCAAAATCCGATCACTGGCGCGAGCTATCCCAACGGCATCGTTCCGCAATCCGCGTTTACCCCGCTGGCCAGCGCTGTGCTCTCCGCGCTGCCGGCTCCGAATCTTCCTGGAAACGCCAACAACTTTGAATCGTCGCCCGCCGATACGGTGAACAACGACAAGGGCGATTTCCGCGCCGATTACTTCCTGAGCGAGCACCTCACGTTCTTTGCGCGCTATAGCCAGGCGCAAACCAATATTTTCAACCCCGATAGCATACCGAATCCGGTGAGCACCAGTAATAACAACGGAAACGTGTATGTTCTGAATAAGCAGGGCGTTGGTGGCGCGACGTGGACAATGAGTCCGAGCTCAATTCTGGAAGTCCGCCTCGGCATCGATTACACGATCGCGGGCAAGACTCCTCCGACGCTGGGCTTGAACACGCCGCAATTTTATATCCCAGGGGAGCCAACGAGTCCTTCTCTCGCCGGCGGCCTTTTCACGGTGGGCCTGAATGGCGGACTTACGGCATGGGGCCGGGCATCGAGCAATCCGCAGTTTCAGGATCCCTTTGTCGGCGACCCGAAAGTAGTCTGGACGAAGATTCTTCATCGCCATAGCATCAAGACCGGCTTCGAGTTTCAGTTGATCGACACAGCGGTCAACGATTTCCATCCCCAATACGGCACGGAGAACTTTACCGGAACGTTCAGCGATCCCGCCTTCTTCACCAATCCGAGCGCGCTGAACAGCCTCACGGGCGTTCAGAAGCAGGTCTACAGCGTCGCGGACTTCATCTTCGGCGCCCCAAATCACTACGAGCTCGATAACAACCCGGTGGCGCATCTGCGCCAGCGCATGTATTTCACTTATGTGCAGGACGATTGGAAAGTAAACGACAAGCTTACCTTGAACCTTGGCCTGCGCTACGAATTCGCCACTCCGCAATATGAGCGCGACAACCACCTATCGAACTTCCTGCCGTCCGCCGATGCGCTGATTTATGCGAGTAACGGAAGCCTGTTTAAGCGGGCTCTGGTCGAACCCGATACGCATAACTTCGCGCCGCGCATCGGCCTGGCATACCAAGTGTCGTCCAAAACGGTTATTCGAAGCGGCTATGGCATCAGTTATGTGCAGTTCAACCGCTTGGGCGGGGAAAATCTGCTGGCGTACAACGGGCCGAACATCGTCGACGCGTTTATCGACCAGGTGCCCACGCAGGGGATTTGCGCATCCGCGTCCGCCGCGCCGGGGGCCTGCTTCCGCACCACGCCGCAGGGCTTCCCGGCGGATTTCGCTTCCCCGTCCTTTTTCAATCCCGTAAACACGGAGGTGCGCTATATCCCGGAGAATGAACGGACTCCTTACGTTCAGAGCTGGCACTTCACGGTGCAGCGCGAGCTTGCCAAAGACCTGATGCTCGACGTTGCCTACGTGGGGAACCACTCGGTGGGACTGATCATTTTGGGCGACGAGAATCAGGCGCTGCCGAATGCATTGGGCCAGAACCTTTCGCTTGCGGCGCGCCGTCCCTATCAGAACTTCAACACCATCGAAATTTCCTGGAACGGCGGCTTTGCAAGTTACAATGCGCTACAGACTAAGCTCGAAAAACGATTCAGCAACGGCCTCTACCTGCTCAATTCGTTCACTTGGTCGAAAGCGCTCGACAACGCGCCGGGACATTTGGAGAATTATGACGGCGACAATTCGCGCGTGAACTTCTACGATCTTCCCGACGACAAGGGTATTTCGAGTTATAACCAGCCACTCAACGACACATTGGCGCTGTTATACGAGTTGCCATTTGGAAGGAACCGCCGGTTCAAGCTCGATAACGCCTTTCTCGATGCGATTGCGGGCGGCTGGGGAATCGATGTTATCAATACGATGACGTCGGGTTTGCCGCTGAACGTAACTTATGGTGCCACTACGCAGGCATCCGTGAGTTCGCTCACTACGCCTCGTCCGAACCTGACCGGAGCGCCGCTTTATCTATCAACCGGCAACCCTATTTATTACCTGAACGCGGCTGCATTCAGCGTTCCGTCTTACACGCAGCCGTGGGGCAACGCTCCGCGCAATATCGTTCACGATCCGGCGTTTTATGACCTGGATTTCGGGCTGCATAAGAACTTCGCGCTCTTTTCGGAAGGGCGGTTCCTGCAATTCCGCGCCGAGGCGTTTAACTTGCTCAACAAGACGAATTTTGCGCCGCCCAGTACGTTGTCGTCGAATAGCTCGGGATTTGGCGTGTTTTCGTCCACCTTTCCGGCGCGTCAGGTGCAGTTGGCCCTAAAGTTGATATTCTGAGTGTGCCATGAGCAAAAGAGACGGCGACAGACGGCTCTTTTGCGTAACTGAGTAGTCGATGAGGGCAGGCCCCTCGGAACCGTCTTACAGGAGAAGGTTCCAAACCACCTCCCGCTGCTGCGGGCAAAAGCCGTGGTAGTGAGCAGGGAAGGAAAAGGCCCGGCAAGATTGGGTCAGGTGACATCCGAGAAGAAGAACGAAAGTGAATCACCGTTTCTCATGTCGAAAAGAATCCAGACGATATCAAAACCGTGGTTTGTTAGAAGGCTGCGGGACAAGTTCCGACGGGACCTGTTTACGGGCGGGACGGTATCCGGCATATAGGTGGCTTGAGCTCGGGTGAGGCGATTATTCGGAACATGGGAACCTTCGGCGCCGATGCTAACGGAGAAGCCACAAGTGGCATGAACCACGAGGGCGAGAGTACGAAAGCGGCGCCAAGGGGCGGAACACTTCGTAGTAGCGATGAAGTCGGCGAAAGCCGACGGAGCGAAGGGGGTGTGTGCAGTGAAGCGACATCGATTGGGCCAACCCGCAAGGGGAGGAGCCTGAAGGATGAAGCAAAACCGTTTTGTATTTCACGATGGGAAGTCTGGGAAGCCTATTTAAAGGTAAAGAGCAATCAAGGGGCGGCAGGCCTGGATGGGCAGTCGATCGAGGAGTTTGAAAGGGACTTGAAGAAGAACCTTTACAGGATCTGGAATCGGATGTCATCCGGGAGTTACTTTCCAGCGCCAGTGCGGACGGTGAAGATCCCGAAAGCCCATGGCGGAGAGAGGACGCTGGGGATACCGACGGTCTCAGATCGAATTGCACAAATGGTCGTGAAGAATCGACTGGAAGCAGTGGTGGATCCACTATTCCTGCCGGCATCGTACGGGTATCGCCCGAAGAAGTCGGCGCTGGATGCGGTGGGACAGGCCCGGCAGATGTGTTGGGCTTATGACTGGGTTTGCGATCTGGACATCAAGGGCTTCTTCGATAATCTCGATCACGATCTGATGATGCGGGCGGTAAGAAAACACGCGCAAGAGCGGTGGATGGAACTTTACATTGAGCGTTGGCTGAAAGCACCGGCGCAAGATGAAGAGGGACGTCTGCTGAAGCGTGAACGAGGTACTCCGCAAGGAGGAGTGATGACTCCTCGTACGCAAAAGATAACTTGGTCCGGAGGGCGGAATCGGGGGCGCTGGAACTGGTCCAGGCGATGCATCCAGCCCTGGCCCGGGGTGCGGAGTTGGAATCGAGTGCCGAATCGTGACGGTCTCCTTGCCCACCAGGATTTCCTTAACCAGAAGCCGTAAAATTTTCTGGCGTGCATCGACGTCCAGGCTATCGGCCCGGGCTCGAAGTCGGCAGCGAAAATCAGCGAGTGTCTCCGCCAGACGAAGATATTTGGATTGATCCGTTGCCGCCTCGGCCAATGACAGCAGTTCTGACTGTAGCGCTTGTTCCTGCCTGCGAAGGTCCGGCATGCGTTGGCGCAGTTGTTGCAACGTGACCAGGCTTTCCTGATACGCCGTTACTAGTCGGTCGATGTTCTTTTGAATTCGCACTTGTTCACGCTGCAAGCTTTCCTCTCGCTTGCGTAAAGGGTCCGCCTTCCTGGCTGCTTCCATTCTGCGATCCAACTCCGCTTGAATCAGCGCCGGATCGTCCAACAGACGCAGGATCTCCGTCCAGATGAAAGAATCCAGGTAGTCCTGCCGAATCGGCCGGTTGTCGCAGACCGCTCCGTTCGGGTAACGATAAGAGTCGGAACCCAGACACCGATAGTAGTAGAGCTTTTGCCTGGAGGTTTTGGCTGACGAGCGGTACAACGCGTAGCCGCATTTCTCACAGACCAGCATCCCTTGCAGCAGGCTCGGCTCGATCGTCCGCCGTGGAGAATGATGCTTGTTCCGCTGTAACTGCTCTTGCGCCAAGGCAAACAACGATTCACTCACCAAAGCAGGCACTGGAATTTCGATCCAGTCCTGGCGCGGGCGTTCATGATTTGCGCTGTCCCGAGTGGCGTGTCCCTGACGTTGACGTAATGGACGCGTGATGCGCTGTCGCGGTCGGAGTTCGGTCTTGCCGAAGCAGGCTCGCCCTACATAGGCCGGATTGCGCAGCATCGCCCAGACGGTGGATCGCTCCCACCGGGCGATTCCTTTGCGTGTTGGGATCTGGCGCTCATTCAGCATTCGCGTAATCGCATTGATGCTCGACGCCTGTTCAACGTAGGTCTGGAACACTAGCCGGACCACATCCGCCTCGCTTTCCAACACCTCGTAGTAGGCGGCCGTCGAATCGCTTTTCTTCACGTACCGATAACCGTATGGCGCTCCCGACAGCACGCTGATTGACCCTTGTTGGGCGCGATGCCGCTTTCCTCGCCTCGACCGCTCCAGAATCTGGGCGCGCTCATACTCGGCGATCATGCCTTGAAACTGTACCAACAGTTGATCCTCCGGCGTGGTGACCGAAGGACTCTTCACAAACCGCACCGCAACGCCATGTTTGGAAAACTCTTCCGCCAACAGTACCTGATAGGCGTACTTCCGGCTCAGCCGGTCCGGTGAATGAATCAGCACCGCTTCGATGTGTCCTTCCGCCGCCAAGTCTCGGATCGCTTCCAAACCCGGCCGAAGAAGGCTGCTTCCGCTATAGCCTTCGTCTTGAAAGACCCACTCCTTGGGCACGCCGAATCCCTCCGTCTCGGCGAACTGGATCAGCGCCGCTGTCTGGCTCGCGATTGTGTGCGCCTCCTTCTGGCGATCCGATGACACTCGCGCATAGATGGCTGCCGGCCTTATCATTCATGCCCTCCCTGGTTTCGGCGACTGCGCCAATGATCCCGAGCTTTTCTGGCGCCAAGGCCTGAAAGACTTGTGCCAGCTTATCTTCAAACAAACGATCAAACCGATATTCAAGGCGAAGGTTTCGAGAGGCGCCGCTCTCAGCCACGCCCTCGCCCTCGTGGCAGTACTGCTAGCAAGGCACGGCTGACCACTTCGCTGATGGAGAGGTTCTTGACAGATGCGTACAACCGGACCCGCTGAATCAAACTGGGTTCCAGTTTCACCGTAAAGGCCAACTTCGGTGCGCTGACGGCCAGTGGCTCCTTCAGCCGTTCGGCTTGTTGGAGGTAACGATACGCCTGGCGGGGAGAGATGGAACAATCTTGTGCCAGCTGCTCGACGGCCTCGGGCAGTTGATCGAATTCGTGTAGCAGACTGCGAGCGCGATTGAGACGCTCGGCCTTTTGGGCATCGCTGGCCCGTCCCATGTGTCATAAATATACAACCGGTTATGACATATTGCAAGTAAGGCGAGGACATCACCGGTACCTAAGCACCCGTTCGAACGCAAAGTTATCTTTTGCGTACGAGGAGTCATCAGCCCCCTGTTGGCCAATCTGTTTCTGCACTATGCGTTCGATTTGTGGATGTGGCGAAATTGGTCGCATCTGCCGTTCGAGCGGTACGCGGATGACATTATCGTCCATTGCAGGACAGAGCGGGAAGCGAACCAGGTGCGTGTCAAGCTAGCGGCACGGTTGAAGCAGTGTGGGTTGGAACTGCATCCGGAGAAGACGAAAGTGGTCTATTGCAAGGATGCCAATCGGAAAGAGATTCACCCGAACGAGAAGTTCGACTTTCTGGGGTTTACGTTTCGGCCTCGGAGAGCGAAGAATCGGAAAGGGAAGATCTTTTGTAGTTTCAGTCCAGCCATCTCGAAGAGTGCGGCACAGACAATCCGGGATGAGATCCGAGGATGGAAGTTGCATCGCTGTACAGGGCAGGCCATCGAAGGAGAGGCGTCCCGAGTTTAGTTGAAGGTTGATGGGGGCGGCTGAGTTCATGTTACGCTACGTTCTCCTTTTTCGCTGACTTGGTTTCCCGGCCAAGGATCGCGGCCAAAGCCCACAGATGCTCATAACCATCGATACGGTGAAAATGCTTTTCAGTGAGTAACCAGGCCGATGCCACCAACGCTTCCACCATGTCGGCTGTCGCGCCAGCGGCTCACGTTATCCGTGCGATGACGAACTCCACTGTGTGGGCTTTCTAGATGAGAGAGGTTGGTGGTAGCCAGGCACTTGTGCAAGCTTACCGGGATTTGAAGCCTCTGCAAGGTGAACATTTCCTTCATTCCTTCACGCAAGCTCCGCGCCGCGGATTCGTGATCGCGCTCCAGAGGCAGTGACGCGATTTGCTCCAGCCGCTTCTCACCTTCCTCTGCCGTCTTTACCTTCCAGGCCGCCCGCATCAGGGTGCCGCGTTTGGCCTTGCTGTTCCTTGGGCAGCTCCTTCATGACGTTTTCCAGCTTGTGATTGCGACACCGCTGTACCGGCTGATCGGAGCCGAAGACTTCGTCGATACCAGCTCGCAAGGCTTTCGCGCCGTCAATGATGAACAAGTATTTGCGGTCCGTGGGCAAACCTTGCTCTCGCAAGCGCGTTAACAGCGTCTTGACTGCGGCCGCGTTCTCCGTCGCGCCGGCCGCGATACCCAGGATGTGCTTCTTTCCTTCCTCATCGACTCCCACGGCGCTGAGCACGTGCTGTGCCCCAAAGCGTTGGCCATCGATGTAGATCACCAGGATTTCGACCTTGTCCCAGCGCCGCTCTTGCAACTGCTGCAGTTGCGCCGTGCTCGCCTCGATGGCTTTGCGGCTGATGGCGCTGCGCGACACCCCCACCGTTTCCGCCATCCGCGGCAGAACTTCCTGGTATTCCCGGGTCGACACCCCGCGCAGCAGAGCGCCCAACATGTGCTGAGCGAGACCTCGATCCCGGCGCAGCATCTCATAGGCGGGGACCTTCACTTCACCTTGGCTCTTGTGCCGTAGCCGGGGCCGTTTCACTTTCATTTTCCGGTCCGCCAGTTGCACACTGCCCGCTTGCGATCCATGGTGACGGATCTCGCCGCTAGCTTTGCCGGGAGTGCGTGCGCCGGCGAGTTGCTCGGCGCTCAGGAGCAGAATCTGTTCCAGCGTTTGATGCCCGATTTCATAGATCACGGCCTCCACCACCTGGCTGGCATTCTGGATCAAGTTGACGATGGGGAGCAGGATCTGCCCGTTGGCTTGGCAGAACTGTTCGATGACGGCTGCCGACTCGCGCGCGGCGCGGGTCACGATGTGATAAGGTTTTTTCACGGCGGTAGGTTCCTTTCGGTTTTTCTGCGTCTGGCAACCGGATTCTATCGAATCGGCGCCAACCGCCGCCTACCAACCTTCAACTAAAGTTGGGACGCCCTCCATCGAAGATCTTGCCCGGAAGATCAATCCCAAACTTCGGGGATGGTTCAACTACTATGGGCGCTTCACGCCTTCAGCGCTCCGGCCCATCGAGAGGCATGTCGGCCAATCGTTGGTTCGCTGGGCTTGTCGGAGATATAAGAAGCTACGCAATCACCGGAGTCGGGCATGGGCCTGGCTGATGCAGGTTCTCGATCGTCAGCCAGACCTGCTTGCACTTTGGGAGCACCAGCGTAGTCGGTTTTCACCATAGGAGCTGTATGAGTGGAGACGCTCACGTACAGTTCTGGGAGAGCCTCGGGGTGAGATTCCCAGGGGCTACTTAACTCCAGGCGCCGAGGCGCCCTTTTCGGGCTCGACGCGGCAGCCTGCGCCGAGGGGAAAGGCGCGGCAAAGCAAAGCGATCAGCCCTAACGCGCATAGAGTGCCGCACCAAAGCGCGGAGGGCGTCCCAACTTTAGTTGAAGGTTGGTAGGCGGCGGTTGGCGCCGATTCTATAGAATCCGGTTGCCAATCAGGAATCCGAAGGGAGCCTACCGCCGTGAAGAGACCCTACCACATCGTAACCCGAGCTGCGCGTGAGTCAGCCGCTGTCATCGAGCAGTTCTGCCGGGCCAATGGGCAGATCCTGCTTCCCATCCTGAACCTGATCGAGAATGCCAGCCAGGTGGTGGAGACCGTGATCCACGAGATCGGACACCAAACGCTGGAACAGATTTTAATCCTGAGCGCCCAGCAAGTGGCCGGTCCGCGCGCGCCGGGCAAGGCTCGTGGGGATATCCGGTACCACGGATCGCAAGTTCGGTCGCGTCCAACTGGCGGACCGAAAATTGAAAGTGCAGCGGCCCCGTCTGCGACACAAAACCGAAGGCGAAGTGAAAATCCCCGCCTATGAACGGCTACGCCAAGACCGAGGTCTCGGGCAGCATCTGCTGGGCGCGCTGTTACGCGGCATCTCCACGCGGGAATATCAGGAAGTCTTGCCCCAGATGGCGGAAACCGTGGGAGTCTCGCGCAGCGCCATCAGCCGCAAGGCGATTGACGCCAGCGTTGAACAGCTTAAAGAACTGCAGGAACGGCGCTGGGAGAACGTGGAAATTTTGGTGATCTACATCGATGGCCAGCGTTTCGCCGAACACCACATCGTCAGCGCCGTAGGCGTCGATTGTGACGGGAAGAAGCACATTCTGGGGATCGAGCCGGGAGCGACAGAGAACGCCGCCTCGGTGAAGCGCCTGCTGACCCACCTTCGAGAGCAAGGACTGCCGACCGACCGCAAGTACCTGTTCGTTATCGATGGGGCCAAAGCATTGCGGACTGGGATCGAGGAGGTGTTTGGAGGCGAACAGCCGGTGCAGCGCTGCCGCAATCACAAAATCCGTAACGTCCTCGCTGAATTGCCGAAAGAGCAGCACGGCCAAACGCGCAATCTCATGCGGGCGGCTTGGAAGGTGAAAACCGCCGAGGAAGGAGAGAAACGGCTGGAACAGTTGGCGCGCTTCCTGGAGCGGGAGTATGAATCGGCTGCGCGCAGCCTGCGCGAGGGAATGCAGGAGATGTTCACCTTGCAGCGCTTGCAGATTCCAGAATCCTTGCACAAATGTTTGGCCACCACCAACGTCATTGAAAGTCCGCAGAGCGGGGTGGAGCGCCGGACAGATAACGTCACACGATGGCGGGATGCCGGCATGGTGCAGCGCTGGGTGGCTTCGGCGTGGCTGCTTACCGAAAAGCATTTCCGACGGATCGACGGCCATACGAACCTCTGGGCACTGGCCGCCATTCTCGGACGAGAGAGCAAGTCAACAACTCAATTTGAAGGAGAAAATAGCGTAAGATGAACCCACCTGCCGCTGCTAACCTTCAACTAAACTCGGGACGCCTTCAAAGCGCGACATGCCTTTAGGGACTCTGAAGAGCGTCGAAAAACAGGCCGGCATCAAGCTACGGTGATCCGGCAAGAAGAGGGCCATGGACGATATCGCTTACGTGCATAAAAAGGGGGAATCGGATTTCGGCGTGAACTTCCCGATTTTCCTGGTTGCGCAAATGCGGGCAAGACACTGGGAGAGGCGCGCAGGATGGCGGCCGAGGCGTTAAGCTTGCATGTGCGCGCCCTGATCGAGGATGGCGAAGAGATTCCCGAGCCGTCAACCCTCGACGATCTTGCTCATGACCCGGACATGCAAGCCGCCGTGGCTGTCCTGTGAGCCTTGAATCGCCGGAAAAGACGGTGCGGGTCAATATTACCGCCCGTGAAAGCGAGATAGAAAATATCGACAGGCTGTCCAGGAAGGCGGGCCTGACGCAGTCGGCCTATATGGTGCGGCGGCGACGGCCGCGACCGCAACGTCGGGCCGGCGCAAGCGAGCCAAGACACCCGGCCGGTCCATGGCGCGGCCCCACTGATGAATCACCCAACGTGAGCCGGCGCCCTCGCCCTGTTTACGGCCGATTCGGCGGCGGGCTCGCGGGCGTTTCCGGATTAGCAGGCGTCGGGGGAGCCTTGCGTTCAAACCCCTCCTGATACACTTCGACATTCTGCCCCGGCGCCACGATCTTGATAATCCGCCGATTTTCATCGATCCAGAAATCCGCGTTAATCGCGCCACCCCCCGGAGTCGGCATATTCCCCGAGACGTGATACAAGCTGACGGTCTTGTTCGCGAATTGTACCGGCTCCTGGCCTTTTGCGACCACCGTCAGCGGTTCCTCCGCAGCCTGACTCGTAATGTAAGCGTAGAACTGCTGCGGTTCGGCCGTGTCGAGCTTGACCCGCGGCATCAACAACGACCACGGGAAAAGCGGCAAGGGATAATTCACAACTACATCGCCCGCATGGATCTTTTCCTGCTTGACGGCCTCGCCCTGCCCGGTATCGGTCCGGCTCTCGGCCTTTTCAGCCGCGAACGTCACTTTCACCGCCATCTGCGCCTTCCCCATCTGGCCTTTTGCCATGGCCTCGACCGGGTTGTAGTCGGCATCCGTGATCACCTGAAAATCCTGAATATTGATCTTCACCACGCCCATGTCCGCCGAACCCGACCCGTCCAGCGTGATCAGGCCATTCGCGCTCGTAATCGCATACGTCTCGGAGCCGAACGGCTTGCCGGAAAGATAAATGGTGAACTTACCGGACATGTCGGGGGGGGCGGCAAACGCGCACATCCCCGACAGCAGGACAGCCAATTTCGGCAGCAGCGGGCAAACTCGTAGCATAATGCCGTATCCTACTACTTTTATGAAGACCATCATCTTACTGCTCGCCGCGCTCGCTTTGCCCGCCCTCGCAGCGCCGAAGATCGAGTTCTGGCCGGGCGCCTCCTACGACCCTTCCGTCCCAACTGAAAAGCAAGTCCTCGGCTACGAGCCGGGTGTGCGCATCTCCTCGCACGAGAACATCCTGAAATATCTGGCGGCCCTGTCGGCGGCCGAGCCCCGGCGCATGAAGATTCACGACTACGGCACAACGTGGGAAGGCCGGCGGCTGGTTTACGCTGTCATCGGATCGGAAGCGAACATCGCGCGCCTCGACGAGATCCAGTCCGGCATGAAGCGGCTGGCCGACCCCCGCGCCACATCCGAAGCCGAGGCGCGGCATATCATGAGCAGCCTCCCGGCATTGATCTGGCTCGCCTACGGCGTCCACGGCAACGAGATTTCCTCGCCCGACGCCGCGCTGATGACGGCCTATCACCTGCTCGCGTCGCGTAACGACAAGCTGGTCGAGCAGATCCTCGCCAACGACCTCGTCATGATCGATCCGCAGCAGAATCCCGACGGTCGCGACCGCTTCGTGCACGATTTCGAGATCGCGGAAGGGTTGCAGCCCGACCCCAGCCAGCTCGCGGCGGAACACAACGAGCCGTGGCCCGGCGGCCGCACCAATCACTACTATTTCGACATGAACCGCGACTGGTTCGCTCTGACCCAGCCGGCGACTCGCGGCCGCGTCAAAACCCTCCTCGAATGGTATCCGCTGGTCTTCGTGGATCTGCACGAAATGGGCTCCGACGCTACCTACTATTTCGCTCCGGAAGCCGTGCCCTACAACCCCTACATCACGAAAACGCAGCGCGAGAGCCTGGAATGGTTCGGGCGCAACAACGCCCGCTGGTTCGACCAGTACGGCTTTACGTATTTCACGCGCGAAGGCTACGACGAGTTTTATCCCGGTTACGGCGCGAGCTGGCCTTTGTATTACGGTTCCATCGGAATGACCTACGAACAGGCCTCCACGCGCGGCCTTGTCGTACGCAAGGCGAACGGGACCATCGTGCCGTACAGCGATACCGTGCGGGAACATTTCGTATCGTCGATTTCGAGCTGCGAGACGGCGGCGCGCAATCGCGAGAAGCTGCTGGCCAACTTCTATGAATACCGGCGCAGCGCCATCGACGAAGCCAATAAGGGCGCGGTGCGGGAATACATTCTGCCGCGCACGGGCGATACCTCGACCGTCGACAAGCTGGCGTCGAATTTGGCTGAGCAGGGAATCGAGGTCAAGCGCGCCAAGTCGGCTTTTCAAAACGCCGGCAAGGAATACCCCGCCGGAAGTTATGTAGTGCCCGTCGCGCAGCCTTCCATGCGGCTCCTGCGCGCGCTTCTCGACCCGCAGGTCTCCATGGAACCGGAGTTCCTGCAAGCTGAAGAGCGTCGCCGCAAGGAGCGGCTGCCGAGCGAAATGTACGACGTCACCGCATGGTCGCTTCCGCTGGCGTACAACATCTCCTCGATCGCCAGCGCGACCGTTTCCCACGGCGATTTCGAGCCTGACGCCCCGGGCCGCATTATTGAAGGCGGCATCACGGGAAGCGCGCCGTCGGTCGCCTATCTCGTACCTTGGGGAACCACTGCGTCGGCGCGATTCCTGGCAACCGCGTTGCAGCGCGATGTGCATATCACGAGCACCGACAAAGAGTTCAAGTTGGCAGGGAAGACTTTTCCGCGTGGCACGCTTATTATCGAGGTGAAGAAGAACCCCGCCGATCTGACGCGCACGGTCGAAGCGCTCGCGAAAGCTACGGGCGCGGAGGTCGATACGACCGATACGGGCTGGGTCGACGAAGGCGCCAATTTCGGCAGCCATCACGTCTTCGCCGTGCCGCGCACCAGGATCGCAATGGCTTGGGACCGTCCCACTAACTCGACCGCGGCCGGCGCGACGCGTTTCGTTCTGGAGCGCGAGTATGGCTACCCGGTCACGGTGGTCCGCACCCCGCAGCTTGCCTCCGGCGACCTCAGCCAGTTCAACGTCGTCATTCTGCCCGATGCCGGCGGGTTCGGAGGCGGCGAGAGCTACGCGGCGGTGCTCGGCGCGGGCGGCCTGCGGCGGTTGAAAGAGTGGGTCGAGGACGGCGGCACGTTGATCGGCGTTGGCGCCGGCGCCGTCACATTTCTGGCCGATCCGAAAGTGCAGTTCCTGTCGATTTCCGGGGAAAATACGCCGCGCGTAAGCGCCGAGCCGCCAAGAACGAGTGAGCGCGGGACTGCGGGCGGCGGTTCCTCCTCGGGCGAGGCGGCCCGCACGGGCCACACGCCCGGCAAGCTGCTGGCGAGCGAAGCCGATTTTGAAAAAGCCATTCAGCCCGATACCGCGCAGCCCGATTCGCTGCATGGCGTCTTGCTGCGCGCCAAGGTCGACCCGGAGCACTGGAGCACGGTGGGCGCCCCCGATACCGTGAATGTGCTGGTGCAGGGCCGCGCCATTTTCACGCCGGTCAAAATGGACAAGGGCATCAACGCCGCATACTACCTCGGCCCCGATCGGATTCTCGCCAGCGGATACATGTGGGAGCAGAACCGCAAACAGCTCGCCTACAAGCCGTTCGAAGTAGTCCAGCGCGACGGCCGCGGGTTCGTCGTCGGCTTCACTTCCGATCCCAACTTCCGCGGTTATATGGACGGCTTGAATCTGCTGTTTCTAAACGCCGTATTCCGCGGCCCCGCGCACGCGGTGGCCGCTGGCCGCGGCGGCGGCGGGGAATAGTGCGGCGAAGCGGCTCTCGCATTCGCGCCGCATTTCCGGTAAAGTTGTTTGATACTATATTTCCGAATGCGGTCCTCCGCGCATTATCCGCGTTAGCGCCGCAATAACTCAAATTTACTAAGGAGTCTTTATGGCCACGCCTCCGTCACCGACGCCCAGTACCGGCACGGAAGATTACAGATCCCAATTCAACCGTTTTTTGGCGTCGCCTGAAACGCAGCGGACCGGCAACGGCGTTACCGTGGGCGTAGTCAGCAGGATGTCGAACGAAATGTCGCGGAACAATGTCCCCATGAGCCAGGGACATTATCAGGCGGCCACGGACTCGATTCGCAGGGGAGACGGTATTTGCCGCTATCTCTGGTCGGAAAATCTGCACGTCCTCGATAGCCGGGGATCGGGATTTGTATACAATAGCGGTTTTCAATTTCATAGCGCCCTGCGATCGACGCATACCGCGCTGAGTGATCGCGATACATGGACGTCGCCTTCCGGTTCTTGACGGCTCGATAACGCGCACCACGCCACCGCGGAAAAGCGCGGCGCCCGCGGCTGACCTCATAGGAAGTCGGCAGCTCCGCCCCCCCATAGGAGGTTCGCCTCCTCCCGCATGTTAAAATTCTTGGGCTGCCACGCGTTCCCGCCATCGCCTCGCTCCAGCCCACCGCTCGAACACGCGCCTGGTTGTTCATCTTCCTCCTCGGCTTGTGCGTCCGCATTGTCCCGGTGGTCGTTCAGGAGCGCTACAAGGACATCCAAACGCCGGAGATGGTCGCGATCGCGAAAACACTGGCCGCGACGGGACATTTCGCCGATCCCTTTCCGACGCCCACCGGGGAAACCGCCATTTGTCCCCCCGCATACCCCTTTCTGCTCAGCCTGATCTTTCGCGTATTTGGAATTACCGGCTCAGCCGAGTTCGCCATCCAGTTGCTGGCGTCCGCCGCCGCCGCGCTGCAATTCGCTCTTCTGCCTTGGCTGGCCGCCGCCACGGGATTCCAACGCTCCGTGGGAATCGTCGCTGGATATTTCGGCGCCGCCATCCCGTTCTGGTTTTGGATCGAAACGAAGGGCTCCTACGATACGGCATACACGGGCCTCTTCGTCGTCGCCCTGCTGGCCGTGTTCGCTCAACGCGTGATCGCAAGCAACGCGGGGCTGCCGCTTTGGTACGGGCTTGCCTGGGGCTTCACGCTGCTTTTCAACCCGGCGTTCATAACCGTGCTCGCCGCCTTATGCGCGCTGCGAATCCTGCGCCCCGGCGGCGATTCACGAATCGCGGCATTGCGCGACGTGATGCTGACCGCCGGGCTGGCGGCCCTCCTCCTGGTCCCCTGGACCCTCAGGAATTACGCGCAGTTCGGCAGCCTTTTCCTCATCCGCGATAATTACGGACTCGAGCTCAGCCTCAGCAACGGGCCGAAATCGAGACCCCTCTTCGACGAAAATACGCGCCCCGATGGACCCTACGCGACCCATCCTTTTCGCGACCCCGGCGAGGCGCGGCGTCTCCGCGTCATGGGCGAGCCAAGCTACTTCGAGCAGAAGAAAGCCGAAGCCTTCGCATGGATACGGAGCAATCCCGCTGCATTCGCGCGCCTCACGGCTCTGCGGATCCTCTACTTCTGGTTTCCGCTGCTAAACGCCCCGTGGAAGACGTTATTTAGCGCCGCCATCACGATCGCCGGAATCGCCGGATTGATAATTTCATCCCGAAAGGATCGCGCCGCATTCTACCTGTTCTCGACCGTATTGATCGTATATCCGTTGCCGTATTACATCATGCAAGTGGATGTTCGCTACCGCTATCCGCTGTATTGCCCGCTGCTGTTGTGCGCTGTGTATGCGCTGTCCGTTTGGGCTCCCGCGAGGAAGCGGGAACCGACGGCCGCCTCCGTCGCTGGTAACGCGCCGCAAACAACGTAGCCTCATCGCGCCATGCCCACGCCAGCATCTTTTTTGGAATCGCCATCCGCATGTACTATGACGATCACCCGCCGGCGCACTTTCACGCCGCTTACGGGGAGCGCGAAGCGAAGATCGCCATCGAGGGGTTCGAGGTAAAGCCGCTGAATCCCATTCCGCCATTGGAGTAGAAAATGAATCGAGTCGTCCGCGTCAGCGCGGGTCCGCCATACGCGTTAGAGGTAACGTTCGCCGATGGCGCGAGCGGAAAGATCGATCTGTCTTCAAGGCTCTTCGGTCCCGTTTTTGAACCGCTCCGCGACCCAGCCCTCTTTGCTCAGGCGCGAGTGGACGAGTATGGCGCCGTGTGCTGGCCGAATGGGGCCGATCTTGCCCCGGATGCCCTCTACCGGACGATCTCTTCGACCTCCGCAAACTACAGCAGATGACCCATCTTCTGCTTCTTCGTCCGCAAATAACCCTGCGACGATTCGTGCGGCGCGATGATGCACGGAATGCGTTCCGTTACCTCGATGCCGGCGCGCTCCAGCGCGGCGATCTTGTCGGGGTTGTTCGATAACAGCCGCACGCGCCGCACCCCGAAGTAGCGCAAAATTTCCGCCGGTATCCGGTAATTGCGCAGGTCGGCCTCGAATCCCAGCCGCTCGTTCGCTTCCACCGTGTCCGCGCCCGCGTCCTGCAACTCATAAGCGCGCAGTTTATTCAACAATCCGATCCCGCGCCCCTCCTGATGCTCATACACGATCAGGCCGCGGCCTTCTTCGGCAATGAGGTTCAGCGACAGCTCCAGTTGCGAGCGGCAATCGCAGCGCAAACTGTGAAAGACATCCCCCGTGAGGCACTGCGAGTGAATGCGCAGCAGCGCGGGTTCTTCTCCCTCCAGTTCCCCCATTCGAAGCGCCACGCACTCCTCCCGCGCCTCCCCATAACGTCCTTCGAATCCGTAGATCCGAAAGTGCCCAAAGCGGCTGGGGAAATTCGCCTCCGCTACCTTTGTAATCATTTCTGGAGAGGTAAAAGCTTTGTTTTCATTATAATGATCGTGAGACCCGCGATGCTTGAACCGCGCCAACTCGTCATCCTGCTGCTCCGCCTCGCGGTAGCCGCATCGCTCGCCAGCATTCTGACCCGTTTCGGCAGCTTCCAAAGAATGTTGATGCGCGAGGAACGCACTCTGGTGCAGCGCGTCAAACTCGCGCTCAGCCTGGCGGTGGTCTTCGGCGCCGGCGTTGCCACGCGCGTCCTCACGCGCAATCAATACATGGCCGTCGACCTCGGCATGGAGGGCAGCTTTCTTTCCGGTCTGGTCGGAGGCTACGCCACCGGACTTCTGTCCGGCATTCTGATCTCGGTCCCCGCCCTGTTCAATGGCGAATTTATATCCCTGCTGTTGTTCGCCGGCGTCGGCGTGCTCGGCGCCTTGCTGCGCGACTTGACCCCCGATAAAGAGGAGGTCTGGCGCTTCTCCCCGCTGCTCGATTTCAGCTTCTACCGCGCCTTCCGCCTGCGGCAAAACCTGCGCCGCACCGCGTTTCAGTTTACTATCCTGCTCAGCATCGTGGCCTGCGAGCTGTTGCGGTTGTGGGCCTCGGCGCTGTTCGGTCCGTCAACCGTGTTTTGCCTCGCCGGCGTTTGGAAACCGGCATCGCCGCTGGCCGAATTTTTCATCTGCATCAGCGCCATTTTCGCCGTCACCCTCCCTCTGAAAATATGGAATAACTCGCGCAACGAAAAGAAGCTCGAAGCGCAACAGTTGCGCTTGAACGAGGCGCGGCTCGCGGCCTTGAAAAGTCAGATCAACCCCCACTTTCTGTTCAACACCCTCAATTCCGTTTCTTCTCTCATCCGCACCAATCCCGAGGAAGCGCGCAACGTCCTATACAAGCTCTCGAGCATCCTGCGCCGCTTGCTGCGCAAGACCGGCAATCTCACCCCTCTTCGCGAGGAGCTCTCTTTCATCGACAACTACATGGCCATCGAGATGGTCCGCTTCGGCGAAAAGCTGCGCTTCACGAAAGAGATCGCGCCGGAGACGCTCGACATGCTGGTCCCCAGCATGATGCTCCAGCCCATCATCGAGAACAGCATCCGGCACGGACTGGGCGGTAAGATTGAAGGCGGGCTGATTCGCGTGCGCAGCGAGATCGTCGCGGCGCGCCTGCACCTCACCGTTGAAGACGACGGCATCGGCATACCGGAGCCGAAACTCGCTACGCTCTTCGAGCAGGGTATCGGAGTCAGCAACGTCAACGAGCGCCTCAAGGTCCTGTTCGGAAACGATTACCGCATGTGGATCGAAAGCAAGCCGGGCGAAGGCACGCGCACGGGAATAGAGATCCAGACGTCGGGCCGGGGTGTCCCTTTGTAATATTCGCCCGCGCCGCGCGTTTCATGTAGAACTCATGCCAGACGACAAGATCCCCTCGGCTGCGGCCCTCTTCTTAAAAGAGTACGTCAGGTCCTTCCGCTCCACCGCGTCGGTAACGCCGAGCTCCCGCTATCTGACCGCGGCCCTCTGCGACCCCATCGACTTCGGCGCCGCGCGCGTGATTGCGGAGTTCGGGCCGGGCACCGGGGCCGTGACAAACGGAATTTTGCGGCGCATGCGGCCGGATGCCGTGCTGATCGCGATCGACCGCAACCCGGCTTTCATCGAGCATCTCAGGCGTTCTTCAAAGGACCCGCGTTTGCTCCTAATCCACGGAAGCGCGGACGAGCTGGGCCGCATTGTTCGCGACGCCGGACACGAGCGCGTCGATGCCGTGATCTCTTCCCTGGGATTGACGTCCATGGACAATCCTACGCGCCACTCCATTTACGATCAGGTGCGCGACTGCCTCCGTCCGGGGGGCGTGCTCACGCAGTATCAGTACCTGACTTCCGCCGCCGGCTGCACTATCGCTGGAAATAATTTTGACGAGCGCGAGTTTCTAGAAAGCTACTTCGGAAAACTCGCGACCCGGTGGGTCTTCATCAACTTCCCTCCGGCGCGCGTATTCACCTGCCGCAAGACCTAAGCCGTCCTACGATTGAGCCGCCCCGTCCGCGACCGGTTATATTGCAAATCGCCACCTGCGGGGACGCCCGCCGCTAACATTCCGCGCCGCGGACGTCTGCGCCGGCAATGAGACGGCCTCCGACAGCGTCGCAAGCGGCCTCTCACTAAGGTGTATGCTGGCACGCAGCCATTACAATAGTGTTTACAAATCCCGCCCCGCCATGACCCTCGACGATCAGATCGCGTTTTTGAAGAAAGGCATGGCCGAGCTCATACGCGAGGAAGAGCTGCGCGAGCGGTTGGCGCAATCGGCGAAAACGGGGCGGCCATTGCGCGTCAAAGTGGGCTTCGATCCCACGGCCCCCGATCTGCACCTCGGACACACCGTCGTGATCCGCAAAATGAAGCACTTTCAGGATCTCGGCCATACCGTCATCTTCGTAATCGGCGACGTTACCGGCCTCATCGGCGACCCCACCGGCCGCAACGTCACGCGCCCTCCCATGACGCGCGAAGAGATCGAGCGCAACGCCGAGACGTACAAAACCCAGGTCTTCAGGCTGCTCGATCCGAAGAAAACGGACGTCCGCTTCAACAGCGAATGGCTCGGCAAGCTCGACATCTACGAACTCGTGCGGCTGTGCTCCAAATACACCGTCGCCCGCATCCTCGAACGTGACGATTTCGCCAAGCGCTACAAGGATGGCGCGCCCATCTCCCTCCACGAATTCATCTATCCGCTCGGCCAAGCGTACGATTCCGTCGCGCTCGAATGCGACGTGGAAATGGGCGGCACGGATCAGAAATTCAATCTCCTGGTCGGCCGCGAGATCCAGCGCGACTATGGACAAAAGCCCCAGATCGTCGTGACCACGCCGCTGCTCGAGGGTACCGATGGCGTCGAAAAGATGTCCAAGTCGAAAGGCAACTACATCGGGATCGCCGAGCCGCCCAAAGACATGTATCGAAAAGTAATGGGCATCGGCGACGATCTGATGTGGCGCTATTACGAGTTGTTGACCGACAAGAGCCTGAGCGACATCGCGGGAATGCGCGCGCTCAATCGGCCCATGGAACAGAAAATGAGCCTGGCCCACTCGATCGTGAGCGATTTTCATTCCCCGCAAGCGGCGGACGACGCGGCCAACGCTTTCGATCGTGAAGTGCGGCACGGAGAGATCCCCGCCGCCATCGAGACCGCGGAGTATCCGGGCGGTTCTATAAACATTGCCAAAATGCTGCAGGCCACCGGCCTCGCGCCCTCGCGCAGCGAAGCCGAGCGACTGGTGAAATCCGGAGCTTTGACCATCGATGGCGAGCGCTGTACCGCGCTGGCGTTGGAATTGCCCCCGGGCGCGGTCAGAACCTTGCGCGTAGGCAAAAAGTGGAAGCGTATCCAGGGGGCCTGATGAGACGGCGCTACGAGTGGAAACTGAAGGATCGCACCGTGTTGCTCGGCGAGCGTACGCTGATCATGGGCATCCTCAACATAACGCCCGACTCATTTTCCGACGGCGGCCGCTACGACGATCCCGGGCTCGCCTTTGCCCGCGCGGTCGAGTTGGAGGACGCCGGCGCGGATATCATCGACGTCGGAGCGGAGTCCACCCGCCCCGGTTCCCCTCGCGTGGCCGAAGCAGAAGAACTACGCCGTCTCGTTCCGGTTCTCAAACGGCTGCAGGGCCGCATTGCGGTTCCCATTTCGGTGGACACCTATAAATCCGCCGTTGCCCAAAAGGCCCTGGATCTTGGCGCCGAGATCGTTAACGACCCTTCCGCCCTGACCTTCGACCCGCTGCTCGCGAAAACCATCGCCCATCACAACGCCGGCTTCATCATCAACCACATGCGCGGAACGCCCGAAAGCTGGGGCAAGCTTCCGCCCATGAAAGATCCGGCCGCCACTATCGCGAGCGATCTCGATGCCGGCGTTCACCGCGCCGTGCGCGCGGGCGTGCAACGAGCGCGCATCGCCATCGACCCGGGACTCGGATTTGGAAAGCGGGGCGAACAGAATTCGGAAATTCTGGCGCGCCTTCCCGTGCTCGCAAAACTCGACCTGCCGATTTTAATCGGTCCCTCGCGCAAGGCCTTCCTCGCCCAGTGGACCAAGGATGCCGGCCTTGCGCAGCTCGATTTCGGGACCGCGGCCGCGGTTACCGCCGCCATTCTCGGCGGCGCGCACGTGGTCCGCGTTCACGACGTCGCGGAGTTGAAGCCGGTCGTCCAGCTCGCCGACCAGATTCTCAGCTTCTCTGACATCGTGGACAATAGTGCGTCCCCCGCGAGCCGAGGACAATCCGGCGGATCGGAGTCCCGCACGCCGCGCACGGCTCCCCCGCGCGGCCGTAGACCTGATGATGTAGCTGGAAACTTCCCTTCCGTCCCTCGGAATCCACGTAATCCGAGATAGAAGATCCCTTCAGCGCGATCGCCGCGGAAAGAATGTCGCCAATCGCCCGATGCAATCGCCCGGCGCGTTCCCGGCTCAGACGCGATGCGATGGCCCGCGGGTGAATGCGCGCCAGGAATAGCGCTTCATCCGTATAGATGTTGCCCAGGCCCCGCACAAAGGCTTGGTTCATCAGGAGCGGCTTGATCATGGAGCGCCGTTTGCGCAGCCTGGCGGTAAACTCCGCCAGCGGAATGGCGAGCGCGTCGGGACCGAGCCCTTCGATCCGATCGGGTAGTTGTTCGCTCCACTGGATCTTGCCGAAATGGCGGATGTCGTCGTACACCAGCAGCCCTTCGTCCAGCTCGAAAAGCGCGCGCGTATACGGCCCCGGCGTCCCCTCGAAAAGCAACTTGCCCGTCATCCCCAAATGAATCGTCAGCGCGCCCGCGCCAAGATCGAGGACGATAAATTTTCCATGCCGCCGCACTGCCCGGACCCTCTGCCCGCGCAGGCGCCCCGCCAGCTCCCCGAAATCCTGTTTAACAACGTGCTTCGAAAAAAAGTGAGCTTCGCGGATCACGCGCGCCGTCAGCCGCGGCGCCAGAGATCGAACCACGGTCTCGACTTCCGGAAGCTCCGGCAAAGCTACGGAACCTCGATCAGAATATCGTCCCCTTCAACTTTGAGAGGAACGCGCGTCACCGTCATCAGCGGGTTGTCGAGATTTTCTCCCGTGCGCGGGTCGAACTCATAGCCGTGCCAAGGGCACATCAAAATACCGTCGATCAAAGTCCCCTGCCCCAGCGGCCCGCCCGCATGTGGACAAACGCCATCGAACGCATGCAGTTGACCGCCGACATTGCAAATAGCGTAGGAGTTCCCGCCCGCCGCCGCCTCCATAACGGAACCCGGCGCCAGTTTGGACAGTTCGCCAACCTTCACAAATCCCATCTTCGACCCATTTGTATCACGAGTTCCGGAAGATTAGTGTCCTAAAGTGCGTGGGTCGAGTTGGGCGGTCCATCGCTCGCGCTTTGGATAGAGCAACATCCTTTCTGTAAATTCGGTTAGTCTTGCTCTGGCGAGGTCAAATCATCCATCCTCAATAAATTTTCTCAGTTTCCCATTCCTCACTGATCTCCATCAAAACTGCGCTGACCAGGAGAAGCAGCGAGGCTTCGTTTGGGAACAAAGTCGCCACGCGTGTTCGCCGCTTCAACTCTTTGCTGATTCTCTCCATAAGATTCCACGTGCGCAAGCGGCGTCGATGAGCTTGCGGCAAAGAGAACACGGTGAAACTTTCGGGCACGTTGGTTTCCATCCAGGCGCTCAGTTTGGGCGCCGGCTGCCCGTATTTGCCGCGGCCTGGCGCAGGCGGCGTTCCGCCTCCAGCCGCTCTGTGGATTCGAAGATGGCGCGCAGATCGGCCGCCACCTCGCGGCGCATTTCGATCCGCGGCACGTAATGGCTGACGTTCTGCTGCAGATGGAATTGGCAGCGCTGCCAGGGCACGCCGGAAAAGCGCGCTTTCCGCACCGCCTTCATGCCGGCATGATCGTCGCTGATCGGCAGCCGCACTCCGCTCAATCCACGGCCCTGTAAAAGGGCGAAAAAGTCTCGCCAGTGGACTTCCGCTTCGCTGAGCGAGACGCTTACTCCGAGCACCGTGCCGTGGCCGCTCTCGTCCCCGCCAAAGGCCATCAGCACGGCGCAAACACCACCGCGCCGCCATGCCGGATCTTTTCGTAACGGGTGTCCAGGAACACATAAGGCACTTCCCCGAGTGGCCGGTTGCGCCAGCGGCAGCTTGGTGGCCCGGCTCACTTGCGTGCTGGACACCTCCAGGCCGCACAGTTCGCGTATGACCTCCGTCACCTTACGCGTAGACACGCCCGGCAGATACATTTCGGCGATGGCGCACTTGCCCACGAGCGAAGGACTAAAGGCGGCTTATCCAGTGGATAAGAGACCCATGCCGCTGCGTTCGGGGGCAGCGCTCGTTCGCTGCGCACCCCCGCTCCAGGGCGGAGGGATAGAACTCCACGTCCCCTCGCACCTGTGCGGCACTTCAAGCTCAGCTCGCCCAAGCGCGTGCTTACAGTTTTGGGTTTGAAGCCATTGGCGTATCCGCGCCGTTTTTGCTGGCGCTGATAGGTTCGGCCTCGAGAGCCTGCGAGCGCTGATGCGCATGGCCTCACTGAGGATCAGGCCCATGGCGCCGGGCCATGCGCGAGAGCCCGTTTTCAGAAAGTTGAACCACAGTCTCAATTACGTAGGATTCGGCTTGGTGGGCCATCGTCTGCTCCTTCATGAATTTGGTTGTTCATACCAGGAGATCAAACAAAACAAGAGGCCCGGATTGCAATCGGCGTCAATTTACAGCAAGAAGTTACACGAACGTTCATCATATCGGGTGGGCTGTGGTCCTTCTTCGTTTCCCTCTCTCGTACGAATTTGTGGTGGGCGAAGAGTCCAAAGACGATGCAAAACACGAGCATGGTAATGGCTCGCCTAGCGCCTGCCACGTGCATGTGGACGGTCATAAGAACCATCCCAAGCACTAGTGTCATCAAAAACGACGGCGCAAGGAACAGATTCGGAGCAAATTTGAACCGCATCACATAATTAAACTTCTTCACGCGATTATGGAATTTTTCTATATCCATATTTCCTCGCTATGATTAAGCCGCCGCTCGCGTCAAGACCGCCGCGGTTTGAAGGGGGGACCGGCGACCCGCATCACCCACGCCGCATCGCGCCGGCCCCGCGCTTCACCGCGCTCCAGCGCGCTGGACCGTATTCGCCCATGCTGATATCGCCGCTCATGCGATTACCATCCACCGTGCCCGTGAAATCGTACCCGATTGCGGTCCCCTGTATAGGATGGCGGCTGCGGAAATGCGGCTGGTTGCCGTAAATCGAGCCGCGCAGATCGCCGCCCACGGTCTCGCCTTCGTGGAATCCGGTCAATTCGTTGCCGTTCTGGATAATCGTGATCTTATGCTTGGCGCTGCCCAGCGCGTACTCGATGGTCACGTCCCAGTTCCCCGCAATCTGCGCCGGCTCGCCGGAGGGGCGTTCCGGATTCTCCATTTTCGGCGGCTTCGACAGCACCGCGTACAACGCCTCTCCCGCGATCTTGTAATCGCCGGGCTGCATCATGTAAGGCATAATCGTAACCGAGCTGGCCATGTTATCCGGCCGCACGCCCGTCGATCCCGCGACCAAAACGCGCGGGCGGCCGTTTGCAAGAATGGTCTCGACCTCCTTGCCCGTAATGCCGAGTTTCGCGCCATCCCATTTAATGCGCATCTCGGGAGCGTCATTCGAAAGATCCACCGGTTTGTGAATTTCCGTGGTAACGCCCGCAACCGCGGTGGCTCGCCCGCCGATCGAATCGAGCCAGGACTGCCATTCTTTCCACTCCGCGTCATGGTCCCGCTTGGTCCACATTTCGACCGCCGCCAGCATGCCCATGATCTCTTCCTTGCCGACCTTCAGCGAGCGTCCGAAGGCATGGTGGGGCGCGCTGTTGAACCATGCGGCCTGCAAAATGTCTTTCTGCCCCAGCAGTAATCCCGCCGCCTGCGGACCGCGCAGGCACTTGCCGCCGCTATATGCCACCACGTTCGCGCCGCGGCCCAAATGCTTGTTCGGAATCGTCAGAAACTCCGCCGCCGCATCGACGATCACCGGCACGTTGCGCGCGCGCGTGATCTTGCAAATGTTCTCCGTGCTGAGCGGTCCGCTGTCGGCGCGGGGAGACGACATGATCATCAGCAGAGCGGTGCGCGGGTTAATGGAAGACTCCAATTCCTCCGCCGAGTTCACCTCGATGATGTCGACTCCCGGCATGCGAACGGCGTGATCGTATACGTTGCGGGAATGCTTCGGGATAATAACCTCGTTCTTCATTCCGGCGAGTTTCGGGACGCGCTGCATCCGTTCCGGGTTCATTCCCGCGATGCACGCGACGGTGGTGTGCGTCAGCGCCGCCGCGCAGCCAACCGTGACGATGCCCCATTCGGCCTTGGTCAATTCCGCGAGCCGCTGCCCCACGGCATTCATCAGCTCGTCCATTTGGACGTAATGCCGCGAGGCCTCGTCCATGGCGCGCTTCACTTCCGGCAGCGTCAGCGAGCCGCTGATGATCGTGAACGTTCCCCGGCAGTTGATGACCGGCGTCACCCCGATCGATTCATAAAGATTCGGGCCCACTTGCAGGCCCGTGGACGCCGGCGCCGCATTGGCAATTTGTCCGGCGGGCAGCAGCGCCGCGCCCGCGATAGCGCCCCCGCTCTGAAACAGCTTCCTGCGGCTGATCTTGGATGTCATACTCACCTTTCCTAAACTCGACAATAAACGGATTGCGCGGGCGGCCGGTAAGCGACCGTCAGATGCGGCGTTTCCAACCGTTGATGGTTCTGGACCTTCGACGTCAGGCAGCTCTCGAGGATGCCGCTGACCATCAAAGTGCGATCGATCGGATACGGAGCTACTCCGGTTTCAAACATTTTCTCGATTCCGTGCACCAGGCACGCCGAATAGGTGACGTTCGGAGTCGGCGAAAGAAAAAACTGCGTCGATTGCACCGCCGGAATGCCCCTTACGCGCACCGCGATATTGAAGTCCTTCAACGCCCCATTCAGCATCAGCAGCGTGGCTTTCGTTCCATCGCGGTACTCGATAAAATAAGCCGCCGGATCCTTGACGATCTTGGGCAATTGGCCGGAGGTGACCAGATCTTCAGGCCTGCTCTCAGTTTCGCCGGTCCCGAGCGGCGTATCGCTGCGCGAGAGCGCGTCCGAAAGCATTTCCTTGGACCACCGCCCGTCCTCGCCGGCCTTCCAAACGTCGTCGCCCTCGATCATCTGCACTGCTTTCACGCCCGTTTCCCCATGCCCGCGTCGTTCCATCATGCACTGCAAGGCTTCGAGCGCGTGATAATCCATGGCGTCCGAGCCGCCCTCGCCCACCATCAAGGCATCTTCGATGTGGCAGCCCAGCGGCAGTTCCATCTCCGGCAGACGCCACGTCACCGGAAGCGACGATCCGCCCAGCATGGGGAAGCGCATCCGCCGCGAAGTATCGACCATGGTCTTGGCCTTCTCGAAGCTGTACGACAGATTCTTGTCGTTGTACACCGGAACAACGCGGCCGTCTTGCTCGAAAACTTTGACGCATTGCTCGAAAAATTCGAAGCGCGGATAAAGGATCTGCCCCTTTTCGTTGCGCGGATAGTTGCCGTGCTCGCCTACGATTAGCACCGCGTCGGCGGCCAGTTTATCGCCGCCGCAGCGCAGCGCTTCGGCGATGGTGGGGTAAACCTTGAAGCCGAACTCCTGGGCGCGCTCTTCGCTCAAGTCGCCGTCGGGATGCTGGTCGACATAGAGCGATACGATTTTCATGTTCGGCTTGTGCCACTCGCCCGCGTACGGATAGCCCACCAGAAAACGATCGCCGATATGCTGGCCGTGCGACAGATAACGGTAGATGGTGGTGACCATCGCGATGCGCTTGGGCGGCGTCTCGGCGGCCCTTGCGATGGGCAGCGCCGCCATAGCCGAGCTTGTTTTAAGAAAATTTCGTCGTGTCAGCATCGCTCAGGCCCTCTCGAATGTCGATTCGCGCGTCGGCTGGTATTTGATCGCCAGGTGCGGAGTCTCGTACTTTACCTGCTTGCGGTAGAGGCTTTCAACGCCCGCTGCCGTCAAGCCCGTGGTCAGCAGCGTGCGCTCGATCGGATATGTCGCTTTCCCCGTCAGGTACATCTTCTCAAAATTATTCACGAGCGGACTGAAGAAATCCGCGAGCGTCGTGCGGCCGTCCGGCATCGGCAGATACATCTGCGTCGAGAACGGCTCGCGCTTGCCTTCGAGCTCCGCGGCGAAGTTGAAATCCTTCACCAGGCCGTTCATCAGCATCATCGTGCATTTCGTGCCGTCGTTATGCTCGTAGTGGTACGCGACAGGATTCCTCGCCAGCCGCCGCATGTCGTCGTCGCTCGGGAAAATATCGTTAAATCCCGCGCGCGCCGGCGTCAACGTATGGCTGCGGCACAAGGCGGCGTTCATCAGCCGTCGCGACCAGACGCCTTCTTTCATGGCGTCCCAAAAGTTATCGCCGCGGTAGGCCTGCAACCATTTCACGCCGGTTTCAGCCCCTTTCCGCCGCTCCACCATGCACTGTATCGTTTCGAGGCCGTGGAAATCGTAGCTGTCCACGCCGCCGTAGCAGACGCACAGAGCCTCGCGAATTCGCGATCCCAGCGGCATTTCAACCGATGGAATGCGCCACGTCACCGGCAAGCTCGACCCGGCCATGTACGGAAAACCGAGCTGGCGCGAAGTATCGTACATCTGCTTGGCCCAATCCCAGTTCCACGACAAATGCTTATCGTTGAACATGGGCACGGAGCGGCCGCTGTCCTTGTATACCTTCACGGTCTCCTCGAAAAATCGCCAGCGCGGATATTCCGTCTGGCCCTTTTCGTTGCGTGGATAATTCCCGTGCTCGCCCACGATCACCACGCCATCCACCGCCAGTTTGCTGCCGCCCAGCGTCAGTGCTTCGGCGATGGTGGGGCACAGCTTCATCGTGGGAAACTGCTCGGCGCGGCCGCGGCTGAGATCGCCTTCGCCGACCTGGTCGACATAAAGCGAGACCAGATCCATCTGCGGCATGTGGTGGACGCCGTGCCATCCGTAGCCGTACAGCAGACGGTCGATGATATGTTGTGCGTGCAGGAGCTTGCGATAGGCGGTTACAATACCCGCAAGCTTAGGACGGGCGGAACTGCTCATGAATCCTTTTAATTATAGAACGGCCGGACCGTTACTAGCGTTGCTGCTAGTCCCGGCCGCGAGGCCCGCGGCCAATGTCTCCGCCAAAGCGCGCGCTCTGCAGAACGACGCGCTGGTTTTCGACGGCCACATCCATGCCATCGACCGCATTTTTTATCACGGCGGCGATATCGGCGAACGCCATGCCGATGGACAATTCGATCTCCCCCGCGCGAAAGAAGGAGGATTGAAGGCCATGTTCTTCTCGATCTTCGTGGCGGAAGATTATTATCCTTCGCGGTTTGAGACCAAGCAGGCCTTGCGCATGCTCGATACCGCGCGCGAGCAAATCGCTAAAAATGGCCGCGCGATCGAAATCGCGTTGAACGGCCCCGACGTCCAGCGGATCGTGCGCAGCGGCAAAATTGCGGCGGTGCTCGACGTCGAAGGCAGCGTCGACCTGGACGGAGATCCCGGCGTGATCCGCGATATGTACCGCCTGGGAGTGCGCTCCTTGCAACTTTCGGCGCACAATTGGGCGAACAATTATGCCGATTCGTGTTGTTCTCCGCCCAAGTGGCACGGCATCAACGAGCGCGGCCGCGAGGTGATCCATGAGATGAACCGGCTCGGCATGGTAATAAACGTCTCGCACGCCTCCGATGACGCCATGTCGCAGGCCATCGACGCCAGTTCCGTGCCCGTGATCGCAACGCACCACGGACTGCGCTACTTCAACGACATCCCCCGCAACATGCCCGATTGGCTTGCCAAGAAACTGGCCGCCAAGGGCGGCGTGATCGGCTTTCAGATCGGCAACGATTTTCACAACCGTAAGGCCTACGATTACCGCACCCAACATTCCGGCAAGCCGTTTTGGGATACCAGGGACATTGTCGAGCGCGGAACGAAATTGAACATTTATGAGATCGACAAGCTCGTTGCGCCGCAGTTTCCGATGCTGCCCTTCGACATTCCCGAGGACGTCAGGATGACCGTGGACGATTGGGTCGCTGTCATCGAGCACGCTATCCAACTGGTCGGCGAAGACCACGTTGCCCTGGGGACGGATTTCGACGGCGGCCCGCCCCCTCCCCGCGGACTGCACGACGCCGCCGACCTGCCGCTGATCACCGATGCTATGCTGCGCCGCAACTGGCCCGAGCAGCGCATCCGCAAATTTTTGGGCGAAAATCTATTGCGCGTTTTCACTCAAATCACGAATCCGTCCAATTAAACCGCGCCCGCTCCCGATCCTTCCTCACGCGATTGATCGGAAACGCCTGGCGATGCATGACCAGCCACACGCCCGCGCCAAGAATCTTGGCGTCCTCCGTAACATGCCCGATTGGCTGAGATATGCCCGAAACCGAATTCCTTCTGAACCCCAGCGATGGCGCGAGGCGATGCGGAGATACGTCATCAAGCCTGCCCGCGCCTTATTGAACGAACTCTTGACCGCAGCTATGGAACGGTCGTCGCCAACGGCGAGCTATCCTTGGCCGACGCGATTTACGTGACCGCAATTACCCCGAGGAGCCGATTGGGGTGCCCCCCCTTCAGATGAGTTTTGGCGGCGGTTCTGGCCCGAATCGCGTAGACGCGGGCTAAATGTTTGAAAAGGAGAAACCGCCCATTTCAAACGAAACTACCATCTTGTGGAGGTCGGTTCGAGGGTATCCCGAACTCAGTTGAAGGTTGAGACGGCGGCGTGAATTCCATCCGAGCCGGCCCTAAGCGCAGCGCGCCAGATAGTAAAATCAAGCTTTGCCGTATCCAAGCGTAACCGTAGTAGTGCCGACTTTGGCCGCGGACGATGCCTTGGACGCTTGCCTGGAGGCGCTGGCGAGGCAGACGCTGCGGGATTTCGAAGTCATCGTCGTCGATAACAGCGGACGCCGAGCCGTTGCGGCTCGCGCCGGCGTTCAGGTGATTTACAACGACGCGAACGTAGGATTCGGCGCGGCCGTCAACCAAGGCATTCGCGCTTCGGCCGCGATGTATGTGGCAACACTAAACGACGATGCCGCGCCGCGGCCGGAATGGCTCGCCGCGTTGGTGGCCGCCATCGAAGAACGGCACGAGATCGGCATGTGCGCGTCGCAAATACGCTTGATGGGCGATGGGCGTGTGGACTCCGCGGGAATGCTGGTGTGCGGAGACGGCAGCAGCAAACAGTTCGGTCATTTGGATGTTTCCGGACTGGAAACCGGCCAGCCGGCGCGGCGCCGCCATGCCTTGCTGCCCAGCGGATGCGCGGCGCTCTATAAGCGCGAAATGCTCGATGAGATCGGCCTCTTTGATGAAACTTTTTTCCTGTATTGCGAGGACACGGATCTGGGGCTGCGGGCGCGTTGGGCGGCGTGGGAATGCGTCTACGCTCCGGACGCCGTCGTGGAGCACCGCTACTCCTATTCGGCCGGCCGCGCTTCGCCCTTGAAGGCTTATTACGTGGAGCGCAATCGCCTGTATCTGCTGGCCAAGAATTTTCCGGCCGACATGCTGTGGAGGGCGCCGTTCTACTCTCTGGCGCGCTACTTCTGGCACGCCGTATATGCGTGGAGAGGCCAGGGGACGACGGCAGCCTATCGCCAAGCGGGACATTCTCCGGCGGGCCTGGTTGTAGCGGTCGTACGCGCGCACGCCGCGCTGTTGCGCAACATCGGCCGGCTGCGAAAGCAGCGCCAACAAATACGGCGGCGTCTGACCGCGAGACAGTTTCGCCGCCTTCTTCGGGAGCATTCCATCGCTCCCCGCAAGGTCGCGGCGCTGTGAGGCTCGCCCGGGGCCCGGACGATTTTCTGGTGATCATTCCGGCCTTCAACGAAGAGGCCGCCATCGCGAGCGTGGTGCGGGAGCTGCACGAAATTCTGCCGGACGCGCCGGTGCTGGTCATCGACGATTGCTCGCTCGATGCGACCAAGAGCGCCGCCGCCGCCGCCGGAGCCGACGTGCTGCCTCTGCCGCATCATCTTGGCTTGGGGGGGTGCGTCCAGGCCGGCTACAAGCTCGCCTTCGAGCTGGGATACCACTACGTGATTCGCATCGATGGCGATGGCCAGCACGACCCGCGCGACGTCCCGCGCATCTTGGAGGCGCTGCGCCGCTCCGGCTGCCAGATGGTTATCGGATCGCGGTATGGCGAACAAGACGGGTACCACTCGAGCATCGTGCGCGGGATCGGAATTCGGGTGTTTCGCATGGTTCTGCGGCCCATTCTGGGAAGGCCCGTGCGCGATCCTACGTCCGGGTTTGTCGGCGTCAACCAGCAGGCCCTGGAAGTGTTCACGAAAAGTTTCCCACTGGAATATCCTGAGATAGAGACGCTGGTCGTACTGCAGCGCCGGCGTTTCCAGTTTCAGGAAGTATCCTGCCGGATGAGGCGGCGGATGGGCGGCCGTAGTTCCATTACGCCGCTCAAGTCGCTCTACTACATCGTGCATGTGCTGCTGGGAGTGTTTGTGAACGTGTTGAAATTCGAGGGCCGAAGGAGGAAGCTGGCGGGTGGTGAAAAGCGGTAAGAAAAAGCAGCCGCCCGCGAACGGGCGCCCTCCTGCCGGGCAACGTATATCTGCGCACGCATCCAAGGCGCATGTGGCCGCGCCTCCCCGTCGGCCCCCATCGTCCCCGTTGTGGCCCGTTCTCATCGGTGTGGCCGTCGCGCTGTGCGTGGTGCTCACCGTCTACGGTCCGGCGTTGAACGGGCCGTTCCTGCTCGACGACGATTATCTTCCTTACCGCATCGACAGTTTCGCCAAGGCTCCCCTGCGGGCGTGGGTCGGCGGACTGCGGCCGCTTCTGATGTTCTCCTACTGGCTGAACTTCCAGCAAAGCGGACAGAATACGTACTCTTATCACTTCTTCAATGTGATGCTGCACCTGCTCAACGGTGGATTGATTTTTCTGGCCGTCAGCAAGGTCCTCGAGAAGGCCGCCGTGGCGGCCGCATGGACGCGGGAAGCGCTTGCGCTATTCGCGGCCGGCGTGTTCCTGCTGCATCCGATCCAAACCGAATCGGTGAGCTACATAGCCAGCCGCTCGGAAACCTTGAGCGTGTGTTTCTTCCTCGCCGCGTTCGTTGTGTTCTTGTACGGAAGCGCCCCTCTGGCGCCTCGCCGCATAGCGGCCGTGCTGGCGCTGTTCGGTCTGGCGTGCTTGAGCAAGGAGCACACCGTGGTTCTGCCCGCGCTCTTGCTCCTTACCGATTATTACTGGAATCCGGGATTCACGACCGCGGGCATACGGCGCAACTGGAGGCTCTACGGATCGATAATCGTTCTCGCGGCGCTGGCGGGAGCGTTCGTCTGGGTGGTTGTCTTGAGGAATGCAACCACGGTTGGCTTCCACGTGAAAGGAATCGCCTGGTATCAATATTTCTTCACGGAGTGCCGCGTCGTCTGGAAATATCTCTTCCTGTTCGTGTTTCCGTTCCGGCTGAATCTCGATCCCGACATCGCGTTATCGCAGACAGTTTTCGATCCCGCCGCCGTCGCGGGATTCATCGCTCTCATCGCGATCTCGGTTGCGGCCTGGATCTACCGTCGGCGCTTTCCGCTGGCTTCGTACGGCTGGTTCGCGTTCCTGCTTCTGCTGGCGCCGACATCGTCCTTTGTGCCGGTTAAAGACGTTTACGCCGAGCGCCGCCTATATCTGCCGTTCATCGGCCTGCTTCTAATTGTCGCGGAGTTCCTACGGCGCTGGAAAGCGGGGCGGGGCACCGTCGCCGCGACACTCGGCGCGCTGCTCTTGATTGAAGGCGGCCTAACATATCAACGCAATTTGCTGTGGGGCGACGCCATCGCGATGTGGCGTCAGACGGCGGCGGATTCGCCTCACAAAGTTCGGCCCTCGTTCCAACTGGCGCATGCGCTGTACGCGGCCGGGCGGTGCGGCGATGCCGTCAGCCAGTATTCCCGCACGGCAGCGATCGGTAAGCCGGATTTCTCGCTGCTCCTCGATTGGGGCCTCGCCTACGACTGCGCCGGCAACCGCGAGAATGCCCTCGCGAAATTTCAGCAGGCGGCTGCGCTGGAGCCGAACGCGCACGTTTATTCGCAGATCGGCATGGAGTACGCTCAGCAGCGGAAACTGCCGGAAGCGCTAGCCGCGTTAGATCGCGCCGCCCGGCTTGACCCGAATTTTGCGATGACCTACGTGTATCGCGGCAACGTGCATTTGATCGAAGGCGATGCCGGCTCCGCCGCGAACGATTATCGCCATGCGCTGGTGCTTGACCCCCAAAATCAGGCCGCGCGCGAACAGCTCGCGCGTTTAGCCCCCTGAGCGCGGGCTTGTAAAGATGCGCATCGGAGTAAATGCGCTTTATCTGATTCCCGGCGGCGTCGGCGGTACCGAGATCTATCTGCGCAACCTGCTTGCCGCCCTCGCCCGCGTCGATGCTGAAAACGAATGCGTGGTCTTCACGAACTCCGAGACGGGCGTCGATCTTACTCCGCCGGCGGCCAATTTCAAGTCCGCGCCGCAGCGCGTGCGAGCTTCGTTCCGGCCCGGGCGCATACTGTTCGAGCAATTCGTCCTGCCCGGCGCGCTCGGCCGCGAGCGCATCGATGTGCTCCTGAACCCCGGATTTACGGGGCCCGCATGGTGTCCCTGCCCGAGCGTGACGGTCTTCCACGATTTGCAGCACAAGCGCCACCCGGAGCATTTCCGCTGGTTCGATCTGCCCTTTTGGAACCTGCTGCTGTGGAATTCGGCGCGGCGTTCGCAGGCGCTAATCGCGGTTTCAAACGCGACGCGCGACGATCTGAAACATTATTACGGCGTCGATGCGGAAGTGATTCATCATGGCGTCGAAACGGAGTTTTTCGACATCGCGGCGCGGCGCGAGCCTCAAAATTATCTGCTGTGCGTCTCAACGCTGCACCCGCACAAAAACCTGGAGCGGCTCCTTCGCGTTCATGCCGCGATGCCGGAGGCGCCGGAGCTCGTAATCGCGGGTCTGCGCGGGTTCGCGTCAAAGCGCATCGAGGGCGCCGCGCATAGCCGCGTAAGGTTCACGGGCTGGATTCCGCGAGCGGAGCTTTACGAACTGTTCCGTTGCGCCCGCGCGTTCATCTATCCCTCGACGTTCGAAGGTTTCGGAATGCCGGTTCTCGAAGCCATGGCCGCCGGCGTCCCCGTGGCCTGCTCCGATATTCCCCCGCTGCGCGAAATCGCCGGCGGCGCCGCGGTGTTTTTCGATCCCGCCAGCGACGCGGAGCTACGCCGCGCCATAGACCGAGTCATCGCCGACCCCGCGTTGGCCCCCCAAGCCCGCGAGCACGCCGCCCATTTCACATGGGAGCGCACCGCTCGCGAGACGCTCCGCTGCCTGGCGCGCGTGTGCGCGGAGAGAAGCCGGTGAGGCAATTCGTGAACGGCGGCCCTGTAGACGGCGCGGATGCGCCACCCTCCGGTTGCGCATGGATGCAGCCCGGTGGCAATTTCTTTTTTTTAATGCGAGACGAATCGGATGGATCTTCAAAGAGTGCCAGATCCTGCGTGCTGGCGCTGCCGTATGCAGGTTAGAAGTTAACGTCGGTAAGGGCGTGGTGAGCTCATGAGTGATTCAAAGCCGGGACGCAACCAGAGGTGCCCGTGTGGAAGCGGTCTCAAGTACAAGAAGTGCCACGGTTAAAGTTTTCAGCGACCCCAATTGGCCGCAATCTCACAGGTCCCGAAGTACGTACCGGCTTCGGCGAGCCCGAGGAAGCATCCCCGAGATGGGAGCAATTGGCTGGATGAAAGTCGACTCGCCGTCCAAACTGGACCTGGATCTCGCTGTTAAGTCGGTTCAGGACGATGAATTGCGGGCCCGGAAGATCGGTACGGACGTGTATATCGATTGGGAGATGCTCCGGCCGCACATGCCCCTTGGACCGGCTTCGCAAGCGGCAGAGCGATTCCTTCCGATCCTAAATGGTATCTTGGCTGTGCGATTCCCGGCCTTTACAGGTTTGAGCATCAAGAGTATTCTCGGCGTTGGCGACAATTGAGAATGGGATACCGGTTACGTGGACATCGCTGAAGGTTAGTGGCCGCGATCATGCAGCACACGCATTGGCCTACTTGAAGGACGGCGGCCCGTCTGTTGCCTCTCATCGCTGTCCAAAAATCGCCGCGCGTCCTCGTTGAGGCGCAACGTTGCATCCATGTGGCACAACGTCAGTCCGCGGACGAATAAGTGAGCCTGTTCGCCGGAACAGAGTTCTGCAATAGGCCGCATTTCCTTCGGAATCCAAGCCAATTCACAGCTGAACGGCATGGCGCGCACGTTCTCGTGCAGTTGCTCGACATTATCCATGAAGTGCAAATGGTCGGCCCGGCGCAAAATGAACATCCGCTTCGCTGACGGAGTCCGTTCGAATAGTTCATACATCCCGGCGAGCGGCAGTGAAGTATCGTTCTCGGCGGCCAAATACAGCGTGGGAACATCGCGGCCCCAGGAAAAAGTAAGCTTTGCCGGGATTATTCCCGGTTTCGGCTGCGAACTTCCGCCGGGCGCGAGCGCGACCACGGCGCAGATGCGTTCTTCTATCTCCAGCGCTGCGAGCGCCGTCCAACCTCCGAAGCTGTGTCCCACGATTCCGATCCGAGTCGGGTCCAGGCGGATTTCCGAATCCCACGGCGCACCATCGAGCAGCGCTCGAGCAGAAAGCGTATATCGGGCACGCGGTTCGCAATCCAGGCTTCCACTCGCGCAGCTTTTTGCTCCCCGGTCTCGCCCTCTTGACGAGCCAGTTCCGGCGCCGCCACTTCGGAGTGATCCAGCGCCGCGCCAACGTAACCATGGCTGCTCAATTGGGTGCAGAGAAACGTCGACTGCCGCCGGCGCCTCCGCTGCTATGAGAAAAGACGATGAGCGGATAAGTCCCAGGCTGAGCCGCGGCGGGATACCAGATCTCAATAGGGAACAGGCGGTCCCGCGCAGTATCGAACACCTCGAGGGTACGCACGCCGAAGGGCCATGGGCCGGGGGAGAATGGATCGTACTCGCCGGTCACTCTACTCGCTCTGGCTACTCGCTCCTGAGCGCCGCGTGCGGATCGATGCGGGCGGCGCTCCAGGCGGGGACAAATCCGGCCAGAAGGGCTACGGCTATTAAGAGAGCAGCGGAGGCGAGCCAGACGGCGGGATCGCTCGGCTGCACTCCGTAGAGCGACGATCGAATGGTGGCCGCCGTTGCCAGCAAGCAGGGCGCGGCACAGAGAACGCCGGCGATGCCGAGAAAAGCCGATTCGCGCAAGACCATGGCGAGTACCCGCCGCGGCGTTGCGCCGATGGCCATGCGGATGCCCAACTCGCGATAGCGGCGCGTGACGGAATAGGACATCACGCCATAGAGGCCCACGATGGCCAGCAGCGTTGCCAGCAGGGCGAACCCGATGGAGAGAAAGCCGAGGCTGCGCTCGACAAATAGCGACTCATCGATGATCGCGCTCAGGGGCGAAAGTTTGTTCACGGGAAGATCCGCATCGACGCGATGGACCAAGCCGCGAATGCCCGCTATCGCCGTCTCTTCGTTGGCGCGAACCCGGACGTAGAAGGTGAGCGCGGAGAGGTGGGTATCCGCCAAATAAGGCAGGTATACGAAGGGCGAAATTTCGGAGCGGATGGTGCTGTGTTTGCTGTCGGCCACGACGCCAATGATCGTCTGATCCAATTTCACGCGACCGGAGCCAAATGCAAAATGCATGCCGAGCGGATTTCTGCCGGGAAGATAGCGCTTCACAAACGTTTCGTTCACGATAGCGACGTTGGACGTGGGGAGGCAGTCGGACTCCCTGAATTGGCGTCCCGCAATAACTGGAATCTGCATAGTGGAGAAGTAGCCGGGGCTGACGAGATTCTTCAGATACGAATCGCGCGTATTCTCCTCGCCGCTCTGCGACGGCGCGGCCTCCACCGTAACATCGCCCCCTTGGTCGGAATCCTCCAGCAGGGGCACGGTTGCGATGGCGGCGCTTTCGACGCCCGGTAAGGTGGCGAGCCTTTGGCGCAGCTCCTCGCCGAAACTCTTGATGCGCTGCTGCGAATAGCCCGCCTGCATGGGATTCACCTCGAATGTCACCAGATGCGCGGTGTTGAATCCGACGTTTATGTTTTTCAGATTTTGCAGGCTGCGCGTGAAGAGGATGGCCGCCGTAATGAGAACGAGAGATAAGGCCACTTGCCCCACGACCAACGCGCGCCGCAGCCAAACGGAGTGCCCGCTGTGGCCGAGAGCTGCTCTCCGCCTTGAGCGCGGAAGAGACATCGGTGCGCGCGGATTGCCACGCCGGAAGAAGGCCGAAGGCGAAGCCGGCCGCGAGCGTCACGGCCGCGGCGAACAATAACACGCGCCAATCCGGGTGCGCCGAAATGCTGGCCGCGCTGAGATCGAAACTGAGCAGATGCAGCAGCGCGGGAGTACACAGATAAGCGATCGCGACGCCGAGCCCGCCGCCGAGCGTTGCCAGCACGAGGCTCTCGATCAGGAGTTGCCGCGTCAGCGCCGTTTTTCCCGCGCCCACCGAAATCCGAATCGCCATTTCGCGCTGCCTCGCCACGCCGCGCGCCATCAGCAGATTGGCGACGTTCACAACCGTGATCAGCAGCACAATGCCAACCATCGCCATCAGGATCTTGAGCGGATCACTCAGCGCGTCGCGAATATCCGCGTAGCCCTGGCCGCCGGGACTCAGCTCGATCTTCTTCTTCGAGAAGCTCTTCTTGAACTCCGCTCCCGGCGATTTCATATAGGCGAGATCCTGGTCTCGCAAGCGGCGGATAAATCGCGTCCAACGCGGCCGCTGCTTGCGCCGGCGCCGATGCCCGGCCTTAATCGGCCCATGAGACTGCACCAATGATCGAGACGGTCGCCTAGCCGCTGCCGCGGATTCGGCGCAAGCTCGTCTTTCATCGTGATGGGCACGAACAGATCGGTGCGCGAGCTGACGTCGATTCCGTAGAATTGCGGCGGCGTAATGCCCACGACAAGGTAGGGTTGCGTGTTTAAGAGAATCGTCCGGTTCACAATCGCTGAATCGCCGCCGAAGCTTCGTTTCCACAGGCCGTAGCCGAGCACCGCCAGTCGATCGGCTCCGGGCCGTTGGCGTCGGCGGGAGTAAACAGGCGGCCGCGCCACGGCCTCACCTGAAGCACCTGAAAGTAGTTGCCGGAAACCAGGTCGCCATGAACGGTCTCGGTTCGATCGTGTCCGGTGAGGCTGACGTTGATCGACCGAAAGGCCAGAATGCCTTCGAAAATGCGGGAAGCTGCCGCGTTCAAATCCCGATAAAGCGGATAGGAGAAGCTGCTATTCATCCCATTGCTGTAGGTGTGGCCCTCTTCCGGCTTCTGGCTATGGAGAATCAGCAGCCGCTCGGGCGCGGGGACCGGCAGATAATCCAGCACCACCTGCTTCATCAGCGTGAAGACGACCGTGTTCGCGCCGATTCCCAGCGCTAAGGATAGGACGGCGATGGCCGCCACGGCCGGGGCGCGGCGCAGCATTCTGCAACGCTAAAGCGATGTCGCGTTTCATGGCTTCGAGCCATACGACCAGGTCCGATTCGGCGGTAGTTTCTTCAAGCGATATGACGTTGCCCAATCGCTTTCGCGCCGCCGCTTGCGCCTCTTCGGCCGGCATGCCCCGCTCCATATATTCCCGAGTGCGCTGCTCAATATGCCACGCCAGTTCGTCCGCGGCATCCTTACTGACGACGTTTCGGCTGAAGCTGTTCTTCAGTTTGGCCAGCAGTCCCATGGCGGCGCCTCTCTAGACGAAGTTCAGCACCCGCTGCACGGCCGCAGTGGTCTGTTTCCAGCCGCTTTCTTCGCGCGCGAGCTGCCGTTTGCCTTTAGCCGTGAGCTTGTAGTAGCGGACGCGCCGATTGGTGTCCGACAGGGCCCATTCCGAAGCGATCCAACCCTCCTGCTCCATGCGGTGCAGCGCCGGGTAAAGCGATCCCTCTTCGATTTGCAACACCTCGCCGGAGATTTGCTGGATGTGGATGGTAATGCCGTAGCCATGCAAAGGGCCGCGGCTCAACGTCTTTAGAATCAGGAGGGTTAGTGAACCCTGGAGAGGTTTGGAAAGCAAGCGTCCCATGGCCGGCATAGTAGCATAGATTTATAGGGATAGAAATCTATACCTGTTGCGCGGGCTTGCCCGGCGGGGCCGGTCTACGCCATCACGAGTTGGGCCGCCAACGATTGCGGATCGATCACGCCCGCGAGCATCGCCTGAATCGCGTTATTCGACGAGTTCTGAAATCCCGAAATAACATTCGCCGCCCGCGCCGCTCGCGCCGCTCGAGCTTGTTTGACCCGAGGCGTGCATCGCATGTCCTTGCCCGAGGGCGCCCGCCTGCTGCAACTCCTGTTGAATGCTTTGCACGTTGGGCATCGCGCCGTTTTGGGCCGCTGCGGCAAGCTGCTGCGAAGCGTCGCTGAGAGCGCCGGCCACCGCCGTCGTTCCTTTCGCCGCCGCCGTTTGCGCCGCCGTTTGAAAACTGCCCGCCATTTGCGATGCGATTTGCTGGAAGGCCGCTGGCGCCGTTTGCTGCAGGTTCTGCAACATCGCGAAAAAAGATTCGGCGCCGGCGCTTTGCGCCGAACCCGGCGCGCTCGAGTTCGAGGCCGATGCCGCCGAACCGCTGGCCGGGCTTGTCGTCGCCGTGGGCTGGGTGTGGTTCCAGGGAAGGTTAGAGACTGGGTGGATCGTCATGCCATCCCGAAAGGCACCTCGGGCGCCATCTGTAAGTCGTTGCCGCTCAATGGCGGCTGCTCCGCCGTTGTGCCAAAATTATGGCCCGCGCCAAAATCTCTGTTTTCGCCAAAATGGCACATCCTTCGTATCGAATCGACACATGGCTTCGCGCAGCGCCCACGCATTGTGTTGCGGGCGCGGCGCTTCCAATGGAAAAAGGATTGCAACGGTAGCTTCCGCTACGGCACTGTATGCTGGAAAGGATTAGCGATGTTCGCCACGATTGAGAGGGAACGGCGTTTAGCCGCCTATAAAGAGATCCTTGAAAACATCGCTGTGCGGCGCGAACGCGAGCGCGACCCTGGCGTCGGCGCTTCGATCGAGCGCCAGATCCTGTCGCAAGAACTGTCCTATCTGGAATACGCCTTTACGGCTGACGCGGCTGCGGCCTCGCGCTAGCCGATGCTACCTCGAAAGCGCCAATGGGCTATGCCCCGCTGGCCGCGCGCTCCAGGTCCATGCCGCTGTTGCCTACTGCCACGCCCATGTGGCGGCGGCGCCAGTGGAGCCAAGCCGAATTCAACGTGCGAGCCAATTCGCCGGCGTCGAGAGGTTTGGCGAGAACATCGTAAGCCCCCAAGTTGAGGGCTTCAGACCACAGCTCGTGATCGGCAAGACGCGAAATCACGACCATTTCCGGCCGCCGCCTGCCCGCTAAGCGCGAGAAAACGTCTTTCCAGGTTCCGGCGCGCAAGTCACGCTCACACACCACAACCGAAATGCTGCTATCCGCCCCCAGCCGCGCCAGCGCCGAGCCTAGATCGTGCGCGCGCGAAAGCTTCCATTTAGAACCTTGTAACATCTTTGTTGCCGCGGCGTGGTCCTCCGCCAAAGGACTCACCAGAAGCACGCGCACCGGCATGCTTCCCGTTTCGCTCACGACTGTCTCCGGCGCGGCAGCGTGGCCGTGGGCTTCCTGAGCCGCCGCTGCTTCGAAATCCTGCACGGTGTTAAATGACGGAAACAACATGTTACTGCCCTCGGGTAAAACCGGAACAGTCGACGAAATTCGTCGAGATCAAAAAAATTGAACTTGTTCCTACTCCCAAGCTAAAGCCGGTTTGCAGGCGAGTCAAGGGAAAATTAAAAAAAATTCGCATTGCTCGCTCGGGCGCCGCCGATAATGCAAAAATTCCCGTGACGCCGCATTCGCTAGCGCGGCAAATACTCGGAACAATGGGCCCGTGCGCGGATCGCGCTGGCCTCAACAGCGGCGCAAAACTCCCGTCGGACCAGCCCGGTGGCGTCGATTCTCCGGCGCCGGCGCCGTTTCACGACCGGCTAGAGACTTCGAGCCAGCATGGCGCCCAGCACAACCGC
The DNA here is from genome assembly GCA_963795935.1 of Bryobacterales bacterium. Lineage (GTDB taxonomy): Bacteria > Acidobacteriota > Terriglobia > Bryobacterales > Bryobacteraceae > JAICMB01. The sequence continues at coordinate 1,464,234 of CAWCJO010000004.1, forward strand.
CAGGAAGGCCGCGGCATTGTTGGCCAGAATATTCGCAGCGGCCAGCGCCATTTGCCCTTTTTCAAAAAGTCCCAAGGTCTCAAAAGCGTAGCTGGAATAAGTGGAATACGAGGCGCAGAATCCCACTGCGATAAAGATCCGCCAGCGGGGATCCGCCAACACGCGCTCACTGGTCCATACGAGGAAGAAACCCAGGATGAAGCTGGCTGAGATATTGATGATAAGCGTGCCGGAAGGAAAGCTCGAGGGAAACAGCCTGAAGACATACCGCGCCACGAAATAACGGAGATTGGCGCCGAGGATTGCGCCCAATGAAATCAACAGGACCGTTTGCAAATTAGACTCCGACCGTGAGAGTGGTAGGAGTCATCAGCCGTCGTGGGCGGTTTTGGCGAACTCCATCGCCATGAATTCCCAGTTTAGCTTCCCTTTCTTGAAGGGGCAACAGCCCCGCGCCTCCGGGCGCACGCAAGAATGAGCGACGCGACTCGCGGCTACGCCTCGGGATAAATATGACGCCGCTGCCCACCCACCGCCTAAAATGGTATTTCCGATGCGAATAGCCCTCGCCCAGACGAACTCCACCGTCGGCGACCTCTCGGGCAATGCCCGCTCGATGCTGAACTACGCCCGTCAAGCCGATGCCGCCGGCGCCGAAGCGGTCGTCTTTCACGAGTTGTCCCTCACCGGTTATCCGCCCCGCGATTTGCTCGAAAAACAAAGCTTCCTCGATCAGACCGAAGGACATCTCAGCAACCTCGCCGCCGCGTCCGCGGGATTCAATGCCGCCCTGATTTGCGGGACCGTAACTTTCGCGGCGCTCCCCGCCGGCAACCACATCTTCAACACCGCCGCGGTGCTGCATCGCGGCCGCGTCCTGTTCCGTCAGCATAAGATGCTGCTGCCCACCTACGACGTTTTCGACGAGATGCGCTACTTTCATCCCGCCGAGCGGCAGTCCCTGGTCGAGATCGGCGGAACGAAGGTCGCTCTGACCATCTGCGAGGACGCGTGGAACGACAAGCAATATTGGGAGCGGCGCCGCTATAGCCGCGATCCGGTGGAGGAGTTGGCGCGCGGCGGCGCGAACATCCTGATCAGCATCAACTCCTCCCCCTACAACATGCACAAGCGCTCCCTGCGGCGCGACATTTTCGAGACTACCGCGCGCCATTTCAAGATGCCGGTGGTTTACGTCAACCAGGTCGGCGGCAACGACCAGCTCGTCTTCGACGGCAGCAGCTTCGCCATGGACGCCGCCGGAAACGTCGTCGCCTCGGCGAAGTCCTTCTCCGAGGATCTGGTCCTCTTCGATAGCGAGCTGCTCACCGGCGAGCGGCACGACAATCTCTCGGGCGAGTGCGAGGCCGTTTATGAAGCGCTGGTGCTGGGAACGCGCGATTACATACGCAAGTGCGGATTCCGGAGCGTTTTGATCGGCCTTTCGGGAGGTATCGATTCGTCGCTGGTCGCGGCCATCGCGGTCGACGCGGTGGGGCGCGAGAATGTGACGGCCGTGGGCATGCCCGGACCCTATTCCTCCGGGCACAGCGTCTCCGACGCGCGCGCGCTGGCCCAAAATCTGGGCATTCGGTTTGAGACGGCGCCGATCGGGGGCGCCTACGGCAGCTTTCTCGAAGTGCTCGGCCCGCTGTTCGGCGACTGCCCCTCCGACGTCACCGAAGAAAACCTGCAATCGCGGCTGCGCGGCGTCACCCTGATGGCGCTGTCCAATAAATGGGGCGCGCTGGTGCTCACGACCGGCAACAAGAGCGAGCTGGCCGTCGGATATTGCACTCTTTATGGCGACATGTGCGGCGGCCTGGCGGTCATCAGCGACGTTCCCAAGGTGCTCGTCTACCAGCTTGCGCGCATCGCCAACCAACGACACGCCGGCGCCATTCCCGAAGGCGTTTTCACGAAGGCGCCTTCCGCCGAATTGCGCGCCGATCAGAAAGATACGGATTCGCTGCCGCCTTACGAGACGCTCGATCCCATTCTCGGCGCTTACATCGAGCAGTATCAATCGCCGCAACAAATCGCCGCCTCGCAAAATGTCCCGATCGAGCTGGTCCGCGAGATCATTAATAAGGTCGATCGCAACGAATACAAACGCCAGCAGGCCGCGCCCGGATTGAAAGTCACGACCAAGGCCTTCGGCATCGGCCGCCGCTTTCCCATTGCCCAAAGGTTCTCCGAATGAAAAAAATCATAGCCGCCGTTGTCTTCCTGGCATTCGCTCTGATCTCAACTTCGCAACCGCCGCCGCGCGAGCGGGTGGGGCCGGTCCTGGGCGGCTTTCTTCTCAACAGCGGTTGGAAAATCAACCCCGCCGGCGAACAGTTGCCGCTCGATACGTTCCCAATGTCGGCGGTGGTTACGCCCAACGGGCGCTTCCTGATCGTCATGAACGCGGGCTACCGGCCACCGTCACTGAGCGTAATCGATCTGCACGCCGGCCGCGAGATCCAGCGCGTTCCCGTTCGCGACGCCTGGCTCGGCATGGCGCTCTCGCGGCAAGGCACGACATTGTGGGTTGGCGGCGGCTCGACTGCCGGCATTTTCGAATTCAATTTGAATGACGAAGGCGCGCTGCGCGCTGCGCGGACCTTCGAGCTGGTCCCCGCCGCATCGCGCACTTGGCAGGATTTCGTCGGCGATGTCGCCGTCTCCCCCGATGGCCGCCTGATCTATGCCGCACAGCTTTATCGCGACCAGATCCTGATCGTGAATCCGCAATCCGGCATTGTCGTGGATAAGTTCAAGACCGGACGCCGCCCCTATCGAATTCTGTTCCATCCCGACGGCAAATCGCTGTTCGTGACAAGCTGGGCCGACGGCGTGCTCATTCATCATCAGGCCGATAACGGCAGCCGCCTCGATACCGTGCCGCTGGGAGCGCATCCTACCGACATGGTGTGGAGCGACCGCCGCCCCGACTCTGATGGGGACCAGCCGCCCTCCTACGCCGCGCGCCTGTTCGTTTCCGCCGCCAACACCAATAATGTCTATAGCGTCGGCGTGACCGAAAGCAAAGAATTACGCCGCCTCGAAACCATCAACATGGCGATGACGCCGTTGCAGCCTCTCGGCATGACCCCAAGCGCGCTCGCTCTCAACGCCGACGGGAGCAAATTGTACGTCGTTTGCTCGGATGCGAACGTGCTCGGGGTCGTGGATGTCACTGAAGCGCGCAGCCATGTACTCGGATTCGTGCCGACAGGATGGTATCCCACGGCCGTGAAGTCTCTTTCCGATGGACGCCTCGTCGTCCTGAACGGCCGCGGCGGACGCAGCTATCCGAATCCGCAAGGCCCCAGTCCGGCGCGACGCCCGGAGCCGGTGCACGTCGGCGTGCCCAGCGTGCAATATGTCGGCGCGGAACAAAAGGGCACGGCATCCATCATTCCGCCGCTCACGGACGAGGCGCTCGACCAGTACACCGCGCAGGCCTTCGCCAACTCTCCGTACAACGACGACAAGCTCGGCAATCTCGGGCCGCTTGCCAAGCCCAGCGCCATTCCTTCGGAGCCCGGCGGCGCCACGCCCATTTCGCACGTCCTCTACATCGTCAAAGAAAACCGCACCTACGACCAGGTCCTCGGGGATATCGGCAAAGGCGAAAGCTCGCCGGCGCTGGTCTTATTCAATGAGAACGTCGCGCCCAACCACCATAAGCTGGCGCGCGAATTCGTGCTGCTCGATAACTTCTACGTGAACGCCGATGTCAGCGCCGACGGCCACAATTGGTCCACCGGGGCCATCGCGCCCGATTACGTCCAGAAGCTATGGCCCAACAGCTACGCCAAGCGCCGCATTCATTACGATTACGAGGAACAGGACCCCGCCTCTGTTCCCGCTGCCGGTTATATCTGGACCAACGCCGCCCAGCGCGGCATCAGTATTCGCAATTACGGCTACATGGCTTCGAGTAAGAAAACGCCAGGCGAGGATGGAGTTCAGATTGAAGCCGTGCGCGATCCCGTGCTCGCTCCCGTAACGAACATGTATTACCGCTCCTTCGATCTCGATTACCAGGACGTGAAGCGCGCGCGGGTGTTCCTCGACGATCTTGCAGAAATTCGAAGCGAGCGGCGAGATGCCCAAGCTGATCGTGATGCGGCTCGGTAACGACCACACTTCCGGAACCGCCGCCGGCAAAATCGCCCCGCTCTCGTCGTTCGCCGACAACGACTATGCTTTGGGCATGATTGTCGACGCCGTCTCTCATAGCCGGTTCTGGAGAAATACCGCGATTTTCGTTCTCGAGGACGACGCTCAGAACGGTCCCGACCACATCGATTCGCACCGCTCGCCCGCCTTCGTCATCTCGCCATATACGCACTTCGGAGCCGTGGACAGCACCATGTACAACACGACGTCCATGCTGCGCACCATTGAGCTGATTCTTGGCTTACGCCCCATGACGCAATTCGACGCCGCCGCGCGGCCGATGTTCAACGCCTTCGGCATCAAGGGCGATATCGCGCCTTACACCGTCGAGAAACCGCGCATCAGTCTCGATGAACGCAATCCGCGGCAGGCGCCAGCGCGGCCCGTTCCGCGCGGCTTGACTTCAGCGACGCCGATCGCGCCGACGACGACGAATTGAACGACATCCTGTGGCGCGCCATTCGCCATAGCGATCCACCGGCGCCCGTCCGAAGCTTCTTCGCCAAGTAGCGCGGCCCGCTAGCTCAACCAATGTCGAAAATCTTCCTCTGTTTTGTCTGGCACATGCACCAGCCGTTTTACAAGAATCTCGCGACGGGCGAATACCGCCTGCCTTGGACGCGCCTCCACGCGCTCAAGGATTACTACGGCATGGTCAAGATTCTGGACGAATTTCCAGGGATTCACCAGACGTTCAATCTGGTGCCGTCGGTGGCGCTTCAAATCCAGGATTACGCCAGCGGAGCGGCCGCCGATCCGTTTCTGCGCGTGGCCCTCACGCCGGCCGGCGATCTGACCGAAAAGGAACAGGAGTTCCTGCTCGATTATTTTTTCAATGCGTCCGCGCGCATGGTCGACCGCTTCCCGCGCTACCGGGAACTGTTCGATGCCTGGGTCGCATCGGGACGCGTCGCCAGCCGCGCGCGCCGCTTTTTTTCCCACGGCGATCTTCGCGATCTGCAAGTGCTCTCGCAACTCGCCTGGTTCGACGAGGAATTTCTGGAGCATGACGCCGCCGTCGCCGCGCTGGCGGCCAAGGGACGCGGTTACACTCGCGAAGAGCAGCGGCTCATGGGCGAAAAACAGGGCGAAATCCTGTCACGCGTCCTGCCCGCCTACAGGGAATTCGCCGCGCGCGGGCAAATTGAGATCTCGACAACGCCGTTTTATCACCCCATCCTGCCGCTGCTGTGCGATTCCAATATCGCCGGCGTGTCCCACCCTTATGTCCCGCTGCCCAGCCGTTTTCGCTACCCGGGGGATGCCGCGGAGCAGCTCCAACGCGCCAGAGATTACGTTACGAGGGAACTGGGCCGCGCGCCAATGGGCCTGTGGCCGTCGGAAGGCTCGGTTTCGGATGAAGCCCTTTCGCTCGCCTCCCAAGCCGGGATTTAAATGGTTGGCCGCGGATAACGGCGTACTGGCGCGCACGCTGCAGCGCGCCGCGACTCCCGACGTGGGCTATCGGCCCTACATCTGGTCGCAAGGCGGCGATGAAATCGCGGTGGTCTTCCGCGATCATTACTTGAGCGATCTCATCGGCTTCGTTTATTCGAAGATGGGCGCGGACGAAGCCGCCGGGCACTTTCTCCAGCACATCCGCATGAATGCCGCGAATTGCGGCGACGTTCTGGTCCCCATCATCCTCGACGGCGAAAATGCCTGGGATTATTACGACCGCAACGGCCGCCCCTTTCTGCGCGAGCTGTATAAGCGGATTGCCGCGGATCCCGCAAATGCGCGCGCTCACGGTCTCGGAAGCGCTGGGCTGCGTTGAGCCCGGCCGTCTGGACCACATCTTTCCTGGCTCCTGGATCAACGCCAATTTCGATATTTGGATCGGCGCGGCGGAAGACAATGTCGCCTGGGAGTTTCTGCTGCGCGCCCGCCAGACCTACGACGAGCTCGCCGCCACTGTCCCCGAGGAGCGGCGCAAGCTGGCGTATGAAGAACTGCTGATCGCCGAAGGCAGCGATTGGTGCTGGTGGTACGGGCCGGAGCACGCCTCCGAGAACCGCGCCGATTTCGACCAGCTCTACCGCGAGCATCTGGCCAACGTTTATCGCGCCCTCGGCGTCCGCGCCCCGGACGAACTGGCGCGGCCCATTCTCAAGGCCGCTCACGCGGATTTTCACGAGCCGCCGGTCAGCCCCATCCGCGCCACCATCGACGGCGAGGTCACGTCGTACTACGAGTGGATGGGGGCGGGACATTACCGGGTAGATGTACGCTCCGGCTCCATGCACGGCCGCATCCCGCTGGTCCGCGATCTGTTGTACGGCTCCGATGGAAGCCGCTTGTATTTGCGGCTGGACCTGATCGATAACGCTTCGTTCACCCAGATCCATCTCGCGACCGACAAGGTGGCCCTGCCCCTGCTGCGCAATCCCGCGATCGAGATGGCCCGCGATAAAATCCTCGAAATCGGCATCCCGCTCGGCGCCCTGGAAGTGCAGAGCGGCGAGATGATTCGCTTCCACGTGACGCTGGTCGACGACGGTCTGCCCCTGGACGCCATCCCGCCGCGCGGCTATATTGAATTCTCGACCGCCGACCCCACCGCGTGAGTGCGCTCCGGCATCAATATCATCGTCTCGCGGAATGCAGTTACGCAGCAGATGGCAGCCGCCGCGCATGATAGAATTTTGCATACATGACGTCAAATATAAACAGGAAGCATTCGCGGACCGTCCGGCGGCATCTCTGCTTGGCGGGCACATTAGGGTTCTGCATTTTGGGCAGCGCTTTTGCTCAAAACAAGGCCATCAACTTCACCAAGGGCATGCCCTTCAGCGAGGGGTATGTTGCCGGGAACACTCTCTACGTTGCCGGTCAGCAAGGCCCCGACTCACAAGGCAAAGTCACCGGAACCGATATCACTGTCCAAACCACAAACGCGATTGCCGCAATCGAGAAGGTAGTCAAAAGAGCCGGCTTTCAGATGACGGACATCACGTCCGTGACCGTTTACGTCGCAGACTTGAGCGATGTTCCAAAGATGAACGACGTTTACAAGAAGCTCATGCCGGACCCGAAACCAGCGCGAGCCACGGTGCAAGTTGCGGGCTTGATCGGTGGAGCGAAGATCGAAATTTCGGCGATAGCCGTAAAGCGGTAGCATCCGCACATCGGTTCGTGCTCGCAAAAGCAGCGGTCTGCTTCGGGCTTAACGGTTGTGCATGCCGACCTTCAACGCTCATCTTGTAGGAGATAAGACCGGCGCTTGGGAGTTTCCGGCTCGCCGTTGTATAATAAAAATGTCGAGAAACCCAAGTGGGCGAAAGCCCACTTTTTTATTGCTTGTGAATTGCCGCCCCGGATGTCCAAGGAAGCAATCGTCAATAAAATTACGGAAATCGCCGAGCGCGCGGCCGGCCCGGAAGGGATCGAGATCGTGGACGTGCAGCTTCTGGGAGCGGGTAAGGCGCGGGTGCTTCGTATTTTTATCGACAAGCCGGAGGGCGTCTCGCACAAGGATTGCGAGTTTATGTCGCAGCAGGTGGGAACCATTCTCGATATCGAGGATGTCGTTCCGGGGGACAGCTACACGCTGGAGGTCAGCTCGCCCGGCCTGGAGCGAAAGCTCTCGAAGCCCAAGGATTTCGAGCGCTTTGCCGGCCAGAAGGCGAAGTTTCTGCTGAGGGAGCCGGTCGAGAACCAGCGCCGCTGGGAAGGAACGCTGGCGGGGTTCTCGGAGGGCCTGATCGCGCTCGAGCCGGCGCCCGGAAGGGTCATTCAATTCCCGCTCGCCCAGGTCGAAAAAGCGAACCTGAAGTTCGAGTGGTAGCGGGCGCGGAACACCATTGCCAGGACAAACGGGGAGAGAGGAAAAAGTGGGTAGTATTTATCAGTCCATCGAGATCTTAAGCAAGGAAAAGGGCATCGACCCTCAAATCGTGGTTGACGCCGTCAAGGACGCCATGCTGGTGGCGGCGCGCAAGCACTTCCATACCACGGAGGATCTGATCGCCGATTTCAACAACTCCACGGGCGCGCTGGAGATTTTCGGCGTGCGTCAAGTGGTGGAGGAAGTGCAGGATTCCGGAAAAGAGATTACGCTCGCGGATGCGCTGCGCGCCGATCCGGCGGCGCAGGTCGGCTCCGTCGTACGCTTCCCCAAGCCCACCGATTCGCTCGGCCGCATCTCGGCGCAGACGGCGAAGCAGGTGATTCTTCAAAAGGTCCGCGAGGCGGAGCGCGAGACGGTCTATTCGGAGTTTTCAAACCGCGTCGGCGAGCTGGTGAATTGCGTTGTGAAGCGGGTCGAAGGCCTGGACCTGATGTGCGATCTGGGTAAGACGGAAGCCCGGCTTCCCAAGAAGGAGCAGAGCAGGCTGGAGAATTTCAGCGTCGGCGACCGCGCCCGTTGCGTGATCAAGAGCGTGGAAAAGGCCGGCAAGAACGCCGGAGTGATTGTGTCGCGCGCCGCGCCGGAGCTGGTGATGCGCCTGTTCGAGCAGGAAGTTCCCGAGATTTACGACAACACCGTCGCGATTAAGGGTTGCGCGCGGGAAGCGGGCGAGCGCACCAAGATCGCGGTGTTCAGCCGCGACCGCGACGTGGATAGCGTGGGGGCGTGCGTGGGCATGAAGGGCATGCGCGTGCAATCCATCATCCGCGAGCTGCGCGGCGAGAAGATCGATATCATCGAATTCTCGGACGACCCGGTGGTGTTTGCAACGCACGCGCTCAGTCCCGCGAAGATTTCCCGCGTCTTCGTGGTCAACGGGAGCGAGAAACACATGGAAGTGATCGTCGACGATACGCAGCTTTCGCTCGCCATCGGCAAGAAGGGCCAGAACGTACGACTGGCGGCGAAGCTGCTGGGCTGGAAGATCGACATCAAGAGCGAGGAAGAGAAGCGGCAGGAGGCCGAGTCGGCCATGAACGCGCTGGCGCCCACGGGCGCTCCGGTCTCCATCCTGATGGAGCACAATTTATCGGAGGCGGTGGTGGAGCTGCTGGTGGGCGGCGGCATCGGCACGGTGGAGAAGCTCGGCTCCATGACGCCCGAACAGTTGGAGCTGATTCCGGGCATGGACCCCGCGACGATCGAGAAGATCTTCGGCGCGGTGAACAGCTATTACGACCAGATCGAGGCGGGCGAGCCGCGCGCGCAAGAGGCTGCCGCGGGCGGCGTCGCGGCGGGAGACGAGATCGCGGAAGAAGCGGGCGCGGCGCGGGCCGCGGCGGAAGGCGCGGCATTGGAAGGCGCGGCATTGCAAGAGGGCGGTTCGGCTGCGGGAAGAGCGGCCGCAGCGGATGGTTCGGCACGAGAAGAAGGCGCGCCGGGCCGGGTCGCCGCGGAGGAAGAGCGCCCCAATGAAGAGCGCGGCAATGAGGAACAGCCCGCGGAGGGCGAGGAACAGGTCATGGATGCCGCCTTTGCGCATCTGTCGGTGGCGCCGTCGGAGTTGGGGAGCGCTCCGCACGCGATTTCGACGGTTGCGGAGAATGAATCTGATACGATAAAAGACTCGGAGGACGCGGGCTAAGTCGTGTCCTGCGAGGGTGATGCAGTCTGAAACTATGAAGAAAATCCGCATTAACGAGCTGGCGCGGCAGCTCGAGGTTCCCTCTCACGAGATCCTCGAAATTTTGCCCGAACTGGGAGTCAGCGAGAAGAAAACGCACTCCAGCTCTATCGACGACGACGTAGCGGAAAAAATCCGGCGGCACTACTCCGGCAATGGCGTGGCCGCCCCGGAAAGTTTGCAACGGGAGCGGACGGGTGCGCCCGAAGAGGGGGAATTCCGCCCGGAGCGGCGATCGCGTGAAGATGCGGTCGCGCGTGAAAGCGATGCCTCGTCCCTCGGGGCGGAGGCTCGATCGCGCGAAGCGGTAAACGAGCCCGCCATGGATGTGGGCGGCGAACGGCCGCCGGTTGCGGCCCCGGCCCGCACGGCCCCCGCCGCGTCGTTCACGCCTTCGGCGGCGACGCCTGGCTTGCCGGCGCCGACGAATGCTCCTGCCGCGGCGCATACAGCCGAAGATGCCGCGGCCCTCGCAGCGACGCCGGAGGAATCCGCGCGCGCGAAACCGGCGCCGCTGCGTCCGCCTCTCTCCGCGGGAGGCCCGCCCGTGTCGCCGCCGCTGAGAACAACGGTGCAAGGGCGGCCGGCGCCGACGGGTCCCGCGCCGCGTCCGGGTCAAATCCTGTCCGGTCCGCGGCAGCCGTTACCGGCGATGCCCAGCGCGCCCCCGCCTGCAATGCCCAGCGCCATGCCGGGAACTCCGCGGCCGGCTTCTATGCCGCGTCCGCCGGCGACGAAGGCCCCGGCGGCACGGCCGGAGCAGGCGCCGCGTCCGCCAGTGGAAGCGGCCCGGGTCGGGGCTCCAGCGTCCGGCGGTCCAGCGTCGAGCGGGCCATCGTCAAGCGCTCCCTCAGTTAGCGCGCCCTCGCCCGGCGCGCCCTCACCGAACGTACCGCTGCGCCAGCAGGTCCGGCCCGGACTTGCGGGACAGCCGGCGGCGCGGCCCGTGGTTCCGCCCCGGGCCGACATGGTGGAGCGGCTGCGGCAGCAATCCCAGCCCCGGCCGATGCCCTCGGCTCCGGCGCCGCGGCCCGGCATCCCGCTGCGGCCGTCCTCGCCGACGCCGGGCCAACCGATTTATCGCGGACCGCTGCGGCCGGGCCAGCCCGGTCCCATGCGCGGTCCCGGATTGCCCGGTCAAGGGCCGGGAGGACCCGGGGCGCGCCGCGGAGCGCGCCCGCTGCACCCGACCACCCCGGGACGTATGGAGCCAACGGCTCTGCCGACCACCGAGCAGCAGCGCCGCCATGCCGCCAAGCCGATCCCGCGCGATCGCCGCCGCGAGGAAGAAGAGGGCAAGCTGCGGCTGCCCATGCGGCGCAACGAGCCGCTGGCGCCTCCGCCCATCGACCGCGAAATTACCGTGGCCGAAGGCATCACCGTCAAAGAGCTTTCCGAGAAGCTGGGCGTGAAGGCCAACCTCGTCATCAAGAAGCTGTTCGACCGCAAGATTTTCGCCACCATCAACCAGACGCTCGACGTCAAGACCGCCGAGGAGATCTCGCGCGAGTTCGGCGCCTCCACCAACAAGGTCAGCTACGAACAGGAGACTTCCCAAGAGATCGAAGCGGTCGAGGTGGAGCACGATCGCGTCACGCGGCCGCCCGTGGTGACGATCATGGGCCACGTCGATCACGGCAAGACCTCGCTGCTGGACGCCATTCGCCTCAGCGATGTCGCCGAGCACGAGGCCGGCGGGATCACGCAGCACATCGGCGCCTACCACATCGAGAAGAACGGCCATAAGATCGTCTTCATCGACACGCCTGGTCACGAAGCGTTTACGCGCATGCGCTCGCGGGGCGCCAAGGTAACCGATATCGTGGTGCTGGTGGTGGCGGCCGACGACGGCGTGATGCCGCAGACGCTGGAAGCGATCGACCATGCCCGGGCCGCCGCCGTTCCCATCATCGTGGCGATCAACAAAGTCGACAAGCCCAACGCGCAGCCCGAGCGCATCAAACAGCAGCTTGCCGACCGCAACCTGCTGGCCGAGGACTGGGGCGGCGATACCGTCATGGTGGAGGTTTCGGCAAGGACGAAGCTGCATATAGATGAGTTGCTGGAGATGATTCTGCTGGTCGCGGACATGCAGGATTTGAAGGCGAATCCGGAGCGCCCGGCGCTCGGCACGGTGCTCGAAGCGCAGCTCGACCGCGGACGCGGTCCGGTGGCGACGGTGATCGTCCGCAATGGAACGCTGCATATTGGCGATTATTTTATCTGCGGCTCGGTTTTCGGCAAGGTGCGCGCCATGTTCGACGATCGCGGCGCGCCCATCCGCGAAGCCGATCCCTCCATGCCGGCCGAAGTTCTGGGCCTGGAATCTCTGCCCGACGTGGGCGATTCCTTCCAGGTGGTGACGGACACCGCCAAGGCCAAGCAGATCGTCATCTACCGCGAATCGAAGGCGCGGGAGACGGCCATGGCCCGCGGGGCGCGTATGAGCCTGGAGCAACTGCACGAGCAGTTGAAAGAAGGCGAGATCAAGGAGCTGAATATCATTCTGAAGACGGACGTCGGCGGCACCGCCGAAGTGCTGTCGGAGATGATGCAGAAGCTCTCGAACGAAAAGGTCCGCATCCACGTGATTCACTCCGGCGTGGGCGCGATCAACGAAACGGACGTGCTGCTGGCGTCGGCCTCGAACGCCATCGTGATCGGCTTCAACGTCCGGCCGGAGCGCAACGCCACCGCGCTCGCGGAGCAGGAAAAGGTCGACATCCGCCTGCACACGATCATTTACGAGCTGACGGACGAGATCAAGCGCGCCATGACGGGAATGCTGGAGCCGGTCTTCAAGGAAGTCTACCGGGGCCGCGTTTCGGTACGCGAGGTGTTCCGCATCAGCAAGGTCGGCAACGTGGCGGGCTGCATGGTTCTGGACGGGACCGTCGGCCGCGACAGCGAAATCCGGATCCTGCGCGACAACGTCGTGGTGCATACCGGCAAGATCGAATCGCTACGGCGTTTCAAGAACGACGTCAGCGAAGTGAAGGCCGGATTCGAATGCGGTCTCACGGTTCATAATTACGGGGATTTGAAGCCCGGCGATGTCATCGAAGCGTTCGCCAGAGAACGGGTGGCCCCCCAAGCCTTTGTGTGATGCCCAGCATCGGCGTTCTCACTTTAGAACTCCATTTGCCCGATTCGCATTCGTTGAAAGAGAAACGTCACACCGTCAAGGGGCTGAAGGACCGTTTACGCACGCGGCACAACGTGGCGGTCGCCGAAATCGATTTTCAGGACGCCTGGCAGCGTTCGCTGATCTCGGCCGTGACGGTTTCAAGCGACCGCGTGCGCGCCGGCCAAGTGCTGCAGGCGGTGGAGCGCGACGCGGTCAGCTTCGCCGGTCCGAATCTGGTGGACGTGACGCTTGAGTGGTTGGATTGAAAGAGGCGTGGTTGGATTAAGGTAATGGACCCTCACCGGATCGAGCGCCTCGCCGAGGCGCTGCGAGAGGAATTAAACGAGCTGATTGCCTACGAAATGTCGGACCCGCGCGTGGGAGACGTGTTCGTGAGCGAAGTGTTCGCGCCGCCGGGGAAGCGCCACGCCCAGGTGCGGGTCGGGGTTGCGCCGGGGAGCGATCCGAAGCAGGCGCTGGAGGCGTTGGAGCATGCGCGCGGTTTTCTGCGGTTGAAGCTTTCCGAACGCCTGGACACGTTTCGCATCCCGGAACTGCATTTTGAAGCGGACGTCTCGACTGCGCTGGGGGGCCGCATGGATTTTCTGTTGAGGCGCGTGCGCAAGGGTCGGCCGCGGGATACGGAGTCGCCCTCGAGCGCTCCCGAAAGCCCGGAAAAATAATCGCGGCATGAAACACGTGGTGCTCGTACCGATTTGCAAAGATCAGGACCCGTACCGGAGGCAAAACGCTTGCTGACGCGCGCGGCTCGGAAAGTTACGGGCGTCGTGGTGGGTTTGTTGTTGACCGGCGCGGCGCTGGCGGGCGCGTCGAAACCGGCGGCGCCGGAGATGTCGCGAGCCGAGGGCAGCGTGGACACCATGGGGTCCGCGTTCACGATCGTGGCCTACGGCGAGGACCGGGACCGCTTGCAGTCGGCGGTGGAAGCGGGGCTGGAGGAGGCGCGCAGAATCGACCGCTTGCTCTCCAATTACCGGCCGGAAAGCGAATGGAGCCAGATCAACCGCGAAGCGGCGGACCATCCTGTCCACGTCTCCGCGGAACTTTTCAACCTGCTGGCCGATTGCGTGAAATACAGCCGCGAAAGCGAAGGAACGTTCGATATCACGGTGGGGCCTTTGATGAAAATCTGGGGCTTTTATAAAGGTAGCGGCCATCTGCCGCACCGCGCCGAGGTGATGGGGGCGCTCGATGCGGTGGGCTATAAGGGCCTGCTGCTGGACCCCGTCAATCAGACGGTGAAATTCGCGAAGAAGGGCATGGACATCGATCCCGGGGGTATCGGGAAAGGCTATGCGGTGGATAAAATCGCCGAGGTTTTGCGGGCGGAGGGCATCCGCTCCGCGCTGATCTCCGGCGGCGGGAGCAGCATTTATGCCATCGGCGCGCCTCCGCAGGACGCGCGAGGGTGGAAGGTCAATATCAAGGACCCGAAAAACACGTCGAAATCCGTCGCCGGCGCGTATTTGAAGGACGATTCGATGTCCACTTCGGGCAACTATGAGAAATTCTTTTTCGCGGAAGGCAAGCTGTGGAGTCACATTATGGACCCGCGGACAGGGTATCCGTCGGAGGGAATGCTTTCCGTCTCGATTATTACGCCCAAAACTCTCGACTCGGAGGCATGGTGCAAGCCATACTACATCTTGGGCCGCGATTGGACCCTGAAACACAAACCAAAAGATTTCCGCGTCTTCATGTGTGAAGACAGAACGGATGTGCCATGCGCATGGCTTCCATGACGAGCCGTTTCCTCGACGCTTGCCGCCGCCGGCCTACCGATGTTCGGCCGGTATGGTTTATGCGGCAGGCGGGCCGGTACATGAGGCAGTACCGCGAGATTCGGTCCAAGATGGGCATTCTCGAAATTTGCAAGCGGCCCGACGTGGCGGCGGCGGTGACGCTGCAACCGGTAGAAGTTCTGGACGTGGACGCGGCCATCATTTTCGCGGACCTGCTGCTGCCGGTTGAGCCAATGGGGCTGAAGCTGAAGTTCGTTGCGGGTGAAGGACCGTCGATCCACAATCCCGTCCGGACCTCTTCGGACGTGGACAGCCTCTCGATCTCGAACACCGACGAGCTGCAATATGTCGGCGAGGCGATCCAGTTGGCGGTGCGGCAGCTCGCCGGCCGCGTTCCGGTGATCGGTTTCGTGGGCGCGCCTTTTACGCTGGCGAGCTACATGATCGAAGGTGGACCGTCGAAAACCTTCATCGAAACGAAAAAGATGATGTACGGCGACGAGACGCTGTGGCGGCGGTCTGATGGGCAAGCTGGTGGACGTGCTGGGTCCGTTTGCGCTGGGCCAGGTTTCGGCGGGGGCGCGCGCCATTCAGGTGTTCGATAGCTGGGCCGGCGCCTGGGCCCGGACGATTACGTGCGTTACGTCGCCCCGTACTCGCGCGCGCTGATCGAGCGCATCCGCACGGCCAGCGTGCCGGTGATCCATTTCGGCACCGGCTGCTCCGGGTATTTCCGCGAGCTGCATGCCGCCGGGGGCGACGTCATGGGCTGCGATTGGCGCATCAATATCGATCAGGCGTGGATGGATATTTCCTACCGCTCGGCCATTCAAGGGAATTTGGATCCGGCGGTGCTGTTCGCGCCGCTTCCGGAGTTAAAACAGCGCGTGCATGAATTGTTGCGGCGCACGGGGACGCGCCCGGGACACATTTTCAATCTGGGGCACGGCATTCTGCCTGAAACGCCCGTCGATCACGTGCGGGCCTGCGTGGATTTCGTGCGGGAGTTCCGGCCGTAAAGCGGGTCGTCATCGTCGGTGGCGGCATCTCCGGATTGTCCGCCGCATTCTATCTCAATAAGAGGGGCATTCGCCCGTCGCTGATCGAGCGGGCGGAGCGGCTGGGCGGGGTCATTCAGACGGACCGCGTCCACGGCTGCACGCTCGAAGGCGGACCAGACAGCTTTCTGGCGGCGAAGCCGGCCGCGTTGGAGCTGATCGGCGAACTGGG
Source organism: Bryobacterales bacterium (assembly GCA_963795935.1). Taxonomy (GTDB): domain Bacteria; phylum Acidobacteriota; class Terriglobia; order Bryobacterales; family Bryobacteraceae; genus JAICMB01. The sequence goes on from CAWCJO010000004.1 coordinate 1,480,061, forward strand.
ATTGTCGGGCGACGTGATCGGCTCGAATGACGAACAGCGCGCGACGTATATTTTGAAACGCGGGAAGCTGGAACGGCTGCCCGACGGCATGATGATGATGGTTCCGACCCGGATCATGCCGCTGGTGAGGTCGGGGCTGCTCGGCTGGGGCACGAAGGTCAAGATGGGCCTGGAGTATTTCCGGCGGCCATTGCGGCAGGCGGATCGGAGCGTGCGCGATTTTCTGGTTGATCATTATGGGCGGGAGGCGGTCGATTATTTGGCCGAGCCGCTGCTGGCGGGCATTTATGGCGGCGATCCGGCGGAGCTTAGCGCCGAATAGCGTGCTGGCTCGTTTCGTGGACATGGAGGCGAAATACGGCAGCCTGACGCGGGGCGTTTTGAAGCAGCCGCGTTTGCAGGGCGGCGGTTCGATTTTTAAGACCTTGAAGCCCGGGCTGGGGCGCCTGGTTCAAGCGTTGGCCGCGAGCGCCGACGTTGTGCATGGCGCGGTGGAACGGCTGGAGCGCAACGGGAGCGGCTGGCGCGTGCGCGTGAACGGGGCGTGGATGGATGCCGATGCGGTGGTGTTGGCCATGCGGGCGTATCAGGCCGCGGCGTTGGTTGCGGCGCACGAACCGGCACTTGCTGGGCTGTTGAACGCGATTCCGTATACGTCGTCGCTGACGCTTTCGCTCGGGTATCGAGCGCGCGGACATCAGGCATGCGATGAACGGCTTCGGCTTTCTGGTCCCGAAGCGCGAGCGCAAGCGCTTGAAAGCGTGTACGTGGGTGCATAGAAAGTTCGAGCTTCGCGTCCCGGGCGATCAAGTCGTGATGCGGTGTTTCCTCACGGGGGAGTCGTTGGAGGAGAGCGACGGCGCGCTGGTTGACATCTCTCGCTCCGAGCTGCGCGACATCATGGGCGTGGACGCGGCGCCGTCGTTTCACGATATTCATCGCTGGCCCCGCTCGATGGCGCAGTACACGGTTGGGCATCGGAGGCGCGTGGAGGAGATACGCTCGCGTGTGGGCGCTCTGCCGAATCTGCATATCATCGGCAATTTCTTCGATGGCATTGGGATTCCGGACTGCATCCGGTTGGGAAAAGAAGCCGCGCAGTTTATGGAACAACCTGCAAAGTAGCGGTTTCGATGCGCTTTAACTGCCCGCAGGCGGCAAAAATATCGCGCCCGCGGGGTTTGCGGACGAAGCAGGGCATGGCGCGGCGCACGATGGTCTGGAAGGAAGCGACGCGCTCGGGAGCGGGGGTCTCGTAAGCGATGCCCGGGCCGGGGTTCAGGGCGATCAGGTTCACCTTGGCGTTGAGATTCGCCAGCAGCTTCACGACGCGGCGCGCGTCGGCGTCGGTGTCGTTGACGCCGTCCAGCAGCACGTATTCGAACGTCAGCTTTTCCCAGGGGCGCAGGGGATAGGCGCGGCAGGCCGCGATCAGGTCTTTAAGATGATATTTGCGCGTGATGGGCATCAACTCCCGCCGCTGCTCTTCGGTCGAGGCGTTGAGACTGACGGCCAGCTTGGGACGGACCGGCTCGCGCGCCAGCTCCGCGATCTTCGGGACGATGCCGGCGGTGGACAACGTAATCCGCCGCGGCGAGATGCCGATGCCGCCCGGATCCGTCAGCAGCCGCGTGGCTTTCACGACGTTGGCGAGGTTGAGCAGCGGCTCGCCCATGCCCATCATGACGATGTTGAGGCGGCCGGCTTCGGGCCGGAGTCCATGCGCCGCGATGACGAACAGCACTTGGCCGACGATCTCGCCCGCCGTTAGATTACGCTCCAGTCCCATCAGTGCCGTTAGGCAGAATTGGCAGTTCACGGGACAGCCTACCTGGCTGGAGATGCAAATGGTATCGCGCGTTTCTTCGGGCATCAGTACCGTCTCGATGGAACGGCCGTCGTCGAGCCCCAGCAGGTAGCGCCGCGTTCCGTCGACCGACTCGTAGCGGCCGATCTGGCGGGGCAGGCCGATCTCGTACGCGGCGCCAAGCTCGGCGCGGAGGGCGGCGGGCAAGGTCGAAACGGCGGAGAGTTGCGATACCTTGGCGCGGTAGACGGCGTCGTAAATCTGCCGCGCCCGGAAGCCGGGGAGGCTTCGAGGCAGGATTTGCTGAAGGTCTGGAAGTTCTAGACCTACAAGGCTTTGCACGCGTTTCCATGGTACCAGATTAATAATTGGCGGGAACGGGCAACGGCGGGGGCCGCCGCAGGATAAAATGTAAGTAGTAGTTCTCGGCACCAATGGCGTCAACCACTTTATCCACTATTCGAGACGTTGAGGCTACGACCTTAACCAACGGCATCCGCGTCATTACGGAGCAGATGCCCCACGTGCGCTCGGTCTCGGTCGGCATCTGGATCGGTACCGGATCGCGGCGGGAAACGCCGGAGGAGAACGGGATCTCGCACTTTATCGAGCACATGGTGTTCAAGGGTACGAAGAACCGCAGCGCCGAGGAGATCGCCCGCTCGGTGGATTCCATCGGCGGCGGCCTGGACGCTTTCACGTCCAAGGAGATGGTCAGTTATAACACCAAGGTGCTGGATGAGCACCTGCCGCTGGCTTTCGACGTGCTCGCCGATCTGGTCCGTAATCCGCTCTTCCGCGAGGAGGACATCGAGAAGGAAAAGGGCGTAATTCTCGAAGAGCTGAAAATGGAGGTCGACAACCCGGAGTACCTCCTGCACGAGATTTTTTCCAGCAATTTCTGGAAGGACCATCCCATCGGCAAGCCGATTCTGGGCACCAAGGAGACGATCAAGAAATTCCATCGCGAGATGCTGGAAGGCTACTACGAGCGCATTTATGCGCCCTCGAACATTCTGATCACGGCGGCCGGGAATCTGAAGCACGATCACATCGTGGAACTGGCGCGGGAGCATTTCGAGGCGCTGCGGATGGCTCCTGATGCGCCGGCGGAGCGCGCCCCCGTGCCGCACGCGCGGCTGGTGTTCCGCAACAAATCGTCGCTCGAGCAGATGCACCTTTACATGGGCGTTCCGGCGTATGCGCTCCCTCACGAGGACCGCTTCATCTGCTACGTTCTGAACACGGTGCTGGGCGGCGGGATGAGCTCGCGGCTGTTCCAGAATATCCGCGAAAAGCAGGGGCTGGCTTACGCCGTGTACTCCGAGCTGAGCATGTACCACGACGCCGGCTGTCTGGCGATTTACGCCGGCACTTCGCTGGAATCGGCGCGCAAGGTGGTGGATTCGATCACGCAGGAGTTCCGCGATCTGAAGGAGAATCCCGTTCCGGCGGAGGAACTGCGGCGCGCCAAGGATCATTTGAAGGGCTCGTTCATGCTGGGCCTGGAATCGACGTCCAGCCGCATGGGGAACCTGGCCCGTCAGGAGCTGTACTTCAAGCGCTTTTTCAGCCTGGACGACATGGTGGAATCGATCGAGAAGGTCACGGCCGAAGAGGTGCAGCGAGTGGCGCGGGAGTTCTTCGATGCCAAGAACATCGCGCTGGCGATGCTCGGGAATCTGGGCGATTTCCGCATGAAGCGCGAGGAACTGGCCTGCTGACGCTCTTGCGTTTTCTCGCTATCGCAATCGTCTTTCTCCGTTTTTCGTTCGCGCTCGATGTCAATTCGCTCAAGCCTCAGGGCTACGTCAGCGATTTCGCGCACGCACTGGACGACCCGACGCGTGCGCGCATCGACGATTACTGCGGAGAGGTGGAACGTGCGACGGGCGCGCAAATGGCGCTGGTCACGATCGACAGCCTGGAAGGGAACGACATCGAGACGTTCGCGAACGACCTCTTCCGCAAATGGGGCGTGGGTAAAAAAGGGCAGGACATGGGGGTCATGCTGCTGCTCGCGATCAAGGACCATAAGGACCGCATCGAAGTAGGCTATGGTCTGGAGCCGATCTTGCCCGACGGATTCGTTGGAGACGTGCTTCGGCAGGTCCGCCCAAGCTTGCAGCAGAGCGATTACGGCGCGGCGATGTTGACGGCGGCGGAGGCGATGGGGAGCGCCATCGCGAAGGCCAAAGGCGTGCATCTGACCACGCACTTGATTCAGCCGCCAGCCGCGGCCGAGCCGGAGGAAGGCGGTGGGGGCATCCCATGGCCCATCATTTTACTGGGCGCGTTCATTCTGATTTCTCTGTTGAGCCGCATCGGACGGGGCGGCGGTTATTATGGCGGCGGCTATGGCGGCGGCGGTGGCGGATTGCTCAGCGGGCTGCTGCTCGGCAGTCTGCTCAATAGCGGCGGCCGCGGACAATCCGGCGGAGGTTGGTCCGGTGGCGGCTTCGGCGGCGGCGGTTCGGGCGGAGGGTTTGGCGGGTTCGGCGGCGGCGATTCCGGAGGCGGCGGTGCATCGGGCAGTTGGTGAGCGGCATTTACGCGAGCTTGTCGAAAGGCTGCGGGAGGCCCACCAGGAGCGGCTGGTCGCGGCGATCCTGTATGGATCGGGCGCGGACGCGGACGATGTGGACGACTTCTCCGACCTGAACGTGTTGTGCGTGCTGACGGGCGTGACGGTCCGGGATCTGGAGCGATCCGGTCCGATTTTCAAATGGTGGCGAGGTCTCGGCAATCCCGCGCCGCTGCTGCTGAGCGAAGAGGAAGTGCGGACCTCGACGGATTGCTTCACGATCGAATTTCACGACATGCAGGAGCGCCGCCGCGTGCTGTGGGGCGCGGACGCGATCGCGGGTCTGGCGATTGACCGCTCGTTCTATCGGGCGCAGGTGGAGCGCGAACTGCGTTCAAAGCTGATCCTGCTGCGGCAGAGGGCGGGAGCGATTTTGCCGGACGGCAAGGCCCTGCTACGCTTAATGCTGGATTCGGTCTCGACCTTCTGCGTGCTCGCCCGCCATGCCTTGTTGCTGTCCGGGGGCGGCGCAAGCTGGCGCAAGCGCGACGTGGCGGACCGGTTGCGCGAGTTGGACGCCGATCCGGCCCCATTTCAGACGCTGCTGGATTTGCGCGAGCGGACGAAAGACGATACGACGGTCGAGCCAGTGGCGCTGTTGGAGGCATACCTGGCGCAGATTGAAGCCGTGACGGCGTACGTGGACCGGCTTCCGAAGTAACGGGGCGCATGGAAATGAGGCCTAGATGAAAGCCGCACTCGTAATTATCGGCATCCTGGTCCTGATCGGGATCGTGATTATTTTCGCGGCCGTGGGCGATCGCAACCAGCTTGTTCAGGAACGCGAGGCCATCAACGCGCAATGGTCGCAAGTGGACGTGGTGCTGGAGCGACGCGCGGATCTGATCCCGAACCTGGTCGCGACGGTGAAGGGCTATGCGAAGCAGGAGCAGGCCGTCATCAAGGAAGTGACCGACGCGCGCGCGGCCCTGGGCGGGGCGCAAACGCCGCAGCAGAAGATTCAAGCCAACGGGCAGCTCGATACGGCGTTGAGCCGTCTTCTGGTGATCGTGGAGAATTATCCGCAGTTGAAGTCGAACGAGAATTTCCTGCGTCTTCAGGACGAGCTGGCGGGAACGGAAAACCGCATCGCGGTGGAGCGCCGCAAGTATAACGAAGCGGTGCAGCATTACAACACCGATATCGAGCTGTTCCCGAAAAATATCGCCGCCGCGCTGTTCGGCTTTCAACGCAACGACGCGTACTTCAAGACGGAGCCGGGGGCCCGCGCCGTCCCTCACGTGGCGTTCTAGGATGCGGCTGGGGCAGATCAAATGGCGCAACGCGGTGACCGCGGCCATTTTCGAGGACGGCCAGGCGCGGCCGATACCGGAGCACAGCCTTTACGAGCTGATTTGCCGCGCGGAACACGAGGGACTGACGCTGCCCGCGATCGCGTCATTTCTCGCGCAATCGCTGCGCGTGCCTGCGACGCCGATCATTCCAGTGCAACCGCGCGAGGTGTGGGCGTGCGGCTGCACCTACGAGTCGAGCGCGGTGTTTCGCGACGCCGAGCAGGGCAGGGGCGATGCGCGAGGGCCCGATGCCGGGCGCGGGCGGTGGCGCGGAGCGGGAAGCCGAGCAGGGCGCGCGCCTTGAGCGGGACGGCGGCGCGGAACAGGACCGGGAGGCCAAGAAGGGCGGGCGCGGAGGGTTTTACGCGCAGGTGTACCGGGAAGCGCGGCCCGAGATTTTCTTTAAGGGCGCCTCGCGGGTGTGCGTGGGACCCAGGCAGGCGATCGGCATCCGGTCCGATTCCAGCTTTACGGCGCCGGAGCCGGAGCTGGGCGTGCTGCTCGGATCGAAGGGCGCCGTGCTGGGCTACACGCTCGCCAACGATGTTTCGGCGTGGGACATCGAACGCGAGAATCCGCTGTATCTGCCGCAATCGAAGATCTATTCGTGCTCCTGCGCGATCGGTCCGGTGATCGTGACGCCGGATGAGCTGGGCGATCCATACGACGTGACGATTACCTGCACCATCACGCGCGGAGGCAGACAGCTTTTCTCCGGTGAAACCTCGACCGCGCGGCTGAACCGCAAGATCGAAACGCTGATCGAATTCCTGCTGCGCTCAAATCCAGCGCCGGCGGGAACGGTGCTGCTTACCGGCACGGGAATCATAGTGACCGAGGAAGCGGCGCTGGCGGCGGGCGACGTGGTGTCGATTCAGTCGCCGCAAATCGGAGAGCTGACGAACCCGGCGGTGGCGGTATAGGTGTCCTCAACAGCGGGCCGAAGCAACCCGCGGGCACGGAAGTGGATCCTTGCCGGCGGCGCGATCCTGCTGGTTCTGATCGCCGCCTTCGCCATTCTCGCCTTCTACAGCGCCCCGCTGCTTCGCGAGCGCGCCGTGCGGATGTTGGCGGAGCGCTTCAACAGCGATGTATCGCTCGATAAGCTCAGAGTGTCGCTGTTTCCGGGCATCGGCGTGGCCGGCAGCGGCCTGGCGCTACGGCAAAAGGGTGAAGGCGGAAAGGCCCCGGTGCTACGGGTCAGGAAATTCTCGGCGCGGACCGGCATTCTTGAACTGTTTCGTTCGCCGCCCCACATCGACAATATTCGCCTGGACGGCCTTGAGATCGACGTGACGAGCCATCATCACGCCGAGGGCGGCGCTTCGTCTGGAGGGCGCCGCATTCATGTAAACGAAATTACCGCGGACGACGCGGTGTTGAAAATCATTCCCGAAGAGGCGGGCAAGGAAACCAGGGTTTTCGCGATTCACCGGCTTACGCTGCATGCGGTGGCTCATGGTCAGCCCATGTCGTTTCATGCCGTCCTGAGGAACCCCCAGCCGCCCGGAGAAATCGACAGCAGCGGCACGTTCGGCCCCTGGCAGGAGAAGGACCCGGCACGTACGCCCGTATCCGGCTCGTACGCCTTCGAGCACGCCGACCTGGGCGTCTTTTCCGGTATTTCGGGAACTCTATCGTCTCGCGGGAAGTACGCCGGCGAGCTCGGCCACATCGAAGTAGACGGCGAGACGGATACGCCCGACTTCACCGTTCGGGTGAGCGGTCAGCCGGTGCATTTGAGAACCAGATTTCACGGCATCGTCGACGGCACGAACGGCGACACGCTGCTGCATCCCGTGGACGCGAGGTTTGAGCGCTCCACTGTACACTGCTGGGGCAGCGTGATTCACGAAACGGGGCCGAACGGCAAGACCGTTTCCTTGGACGTCATTGTTGCCAATGCGCGCATCGAGGATCTGCTGCGGCTGGTCGTCAAGGGCAAGCCCACGATGACCGGGACAGTCCGTTTGCACACAAAATTTATCCTGCCGCCGGGGTCTCGACAGATCACCGACCGGCTGTACCTGGACGGCGATTTCGGCGTGGGAGGAGCGCGCTTCACCAGCGCCACGGTGCAGGACAAAATTGCGCAATTGAGCCATCGCGCCGAGGGGCATCCCAAGGAGGGCGATATCGACGCGGCGCGCGTGGCTTCGAATTTCCGGGGTCACTTCACTTTGAAGGATGGTATCGCGATGTTTTCAAACCTCACTTTCACCGTGCCGGGAGCGGCCATCGCGCTGGACGGCACATACGGCCTGAACGACGAGAAGCTGGATTTCAGCGGGACCGCGCGGCTGGACGCCACGCTGTCGCAAATGACGACGGGCTGGAAGTCGCTGCTGCTGAAGGCCGCCGACCCGTTCTTCAAAAAGCATGGCGCGGGCACGTACCTGCCGCTCAAGATCACGGGCACGCGGGAGCATCCTTCCTTCGATTTGATTTTCAGAAAATAATCTGAGATGAGTGTGGATGGATGGATGTACTTGTGATCGGCGGCTCCGGCTTCATCGGGCCGTATCTGGTGCGTCAACTCGCAGCGATGGACCATTCCGTTCGCGTGTTCCATCGCGGCAAGTCGCTAACGGAGTTGCCCGCTGAACACATCTTGGGAGACTGGCGCGATCTGCCGCGGCTCAAGCTCAAGGCCGACATTGTAGTCGATCTCATTTTGGCGTCGGGCGAGCAGGCGCGGGAATTCATGGCGGCTTTCCATGGCCGGGCCCGCCGCGTTGTGGCGGCCAGCAGCGCCGACGTTTACCGCGCTTGCACGATTCTGCACGGCATGGAGGAGGGTCCGCCGGATCCGGTGCCGCTTACCGAGGAATCCCCGCTCCGCACTAAGGCGCAGACCTATCCGCGGGAACAGATTGAGAAGATCGAAAGGATGGTCCCCTGGTGGGACGATTCCTACGACAAAATCCAGGTGGAACAGGCGATCATGAGCGATCCCGAATTGCCGGCTACGGTGCTGCGCTTGCCCATGATCTATGGCCCAGGCGATTACGCCCGGCGATTCCGGCCGGTGCTTAAACGAATTGACGACAACAGGCCCGTTATTCTCTACGAACAGGGCTGGGCCGCGTGGCGAGCGCCGCGCGGGTACGTGGAAAACGTGGCCGCCGCTCTGACCCTTGCGGTTGTGAACGAGCGGGCCGCGGGCCGCATTTATAACGTCGCGGAGTCGCCTGCGTACTCCGAACTGGAATGGGCGCGCAAGATCGCCGTTGCAACCGGTTGGACGGGCGAGTTTATGGTCCTGCCGAAGGAGCGGATCCCGGCGCACTTGAATCCGCCCGGCAATACCGCTCAACACTGGGATCTCGACTCGGCGCGCATCCGCCGGGAACTGGACTACCGCGAAATCGTTCCTCTCGACGAAGCCATTCGCCGCACCATCGATTGGGAACGGGCGAATCCGCCCGGTGAGTTCGATCCTCACCCCTTCGATTACGCCGCTGAGGACGCGGCTATCGTTTCACAAACAAACACACAGTGAGCCCCGGTAAGGACCAGTTGCTTCGAGGCGGCGCTCAGCTTTCGGCTTGGCCCGAGGCGGAGAGGTTCGGCTCCCACAGCGTTTCCGGAACGTTGAGGAAGCGATTGGCCCAGCGGCTCCACACGAACAGCGCGTCGCTTAAGCGGTTGAGATAGCGCAGCGCATCCGGCTCGACGCTCTCTTCGCGCGCCAGGCGCACCGCTAGGCGCTCGGCGCGGCGGCAGACGGTGCGGCAGGCGTGCAGCTCGGTCGAGAGGCGGCTGCCTCCGGGCAGAACGAAGGAGCGCAGGGGCGCAAGCTCCGCGTTCATGGCGTCGATTTCGTTCTCGAGCTGCCGGATTTCGACAGGGGTGACGCGAGGCTGCCGGGGATGCGCGTCCTGGGGCGCGGTGGCGAGGATCGCGCCTAAATTAAAAAGCTCGTGCTGCACGCGCCGCAGGATCGGCACAAGCGGCGGAACGGCATCGGCGGCCGAAACGGATGCCATTCCGATGAAGGCGTTGAGTTCGTCAACCGTGCCGTAGCACTCGATGCGCAGCGCGTCTTTGGGCGTGCGCTGCCCGCCCACGAGGCTGGTTTCGCCCCGATCGCCCGTTTTCGTGTAGATACGGTTCAGGGCGATGCGGGGCTGGTCGAATTTCGCGTCGTCCACGTCGGGAATCCCGCGGGATCACTCCACGTTCGACACCTTGCCGTTGAGGAACGTGATTTTCATGTCGTCGTAGATGTAGATCTTCTTCGCGCCGAGGTCCACGGTGCGCTTGGGATTACCCAGATGCGCGACCACATCGTCGAGGCTCTGTCCCAGAGCAATCGTCACGGTGCTCGATCCTGGCGTCGCCGGAGCGGGGGGCGGCGAATAGGCGCCGGTATCGGGTCCCGCATTGGGACCGCCGCCGGCGGAGGCCGCGCCGCTATCCTGCATGACCTCCTGCTCCGCCGTGTTGGCGGCCACTTCTTCCTGCGTCAGCTCGGTGGCGGTGTTGGGATCCGCGGGCGGGGCGGAGGCGAGCGCGGGCGATTCGATGTGACCGCGCAAAGCCGTGGCGGGCGCTTTCGGTAAACCGTTCTGGCCCTGCTGGGTGGCCAGCAGACCCATGCCCTTGTCGATGGTCTCCCGCATCTGGTTCTGCATGTCCATCAGATCCTGAAGCTGCACCGCGATGACGCTGTTCATGGCGCAGTCCTGGCCTTTGCTGAACATCACGCGCACGGTGGCGGAGGGCGCTTGCGGCGGCGGCGCGCCGTTCATGGCGAGGATGTCGCCGGGCGTGACGGAGCATTCCTGGCCCGAGGCGTCCGCGACATCGAGCGCGCTCGAAACCAGAAAGGCGTGCGGGCCGTTATCGAAAACCGGAGGAGCGCCGCCGGCGCCCGGATCGGTCTGCGGGTTCTGCTGCAAAGCCTGCGCTTCGGTTCGTTCTTGCGCAATCTGGCGCTGAACTTCATCGGCGATGTACTGTTTCGTTTCGGGCGTCAGGGGCTGCTGCGCGGTGTTGTCCGCCGTGGTATCGGGCGGGCCTTGCTGCTGCTGTTGCTGCGCCTGCTGATCCTGATACGCACTCTGGAGCGTCGCCGCCATGGCGTAATCGGTCAGCCACAGCGAGGGGCTGGCGTACACGGGGTAAGGGGCAAACCAGCCGCCGTAGGCGCCGTACCAGGGACTACCGGCCCAGCCCCAGGAATAGGCGACGGGCGCGCCCCAGGGAGCGTACGCCCAACCGTAAAAACCGGGGACATAATAACGAGCGGGGATGTAGCCGTAGTAGGGGTTTCCACCGTAGTAGTAGGGGCGGTAAACGCGCGAGTACGCGACGCCGTGCGCATAATACGTGCGGTGGTAGTATTCATGTCCGCCATAACGATAGGGCCGCTCGACATAGCCGTGCCCATGGCCCACCAGCACCACGCGGTGGTCGCCGCGCTCCGAGACGACGCGGCGCGACCCGCCCGGTCCGTGGCGGATATCCATGCCGCGCGCATGCACTTCACGGAGATGGCCGTCGGAGCGGAAACTCGCCCGGGTCCCATTGGCGCCGTGATACTCCATCCCGCGCGGACCTCTAGCGACGTTTCCGCCGTGGGGCGTCATTCCCGGCCGCGGCCCGCCATGCGCCATGACGCGCCGCCGCGCATTCCCGCGGGGGTGTTATGTACACCCGCACCCGGACGCCCGCCCGCGGCCGGCATTGTACGGCCGCCCGCTGCCGGCATGGTGCGCCCGCCGCCCACCGTGTGGGGAGCCGCGGTGTTGGGACGCCCGGCCGCGGGCGCCGCATGGCCGGCGCTCCCAGGCATATGCATGCCGGCGGGGGCGTGGGGCACTGACGGAGCGTGAGCTGCGGCGGGGGCGTGCGCCGCCGGGGCGGCCACGTGCGGGGCTGGCGCGGCAGGCTTTTTGTTATCGAAGGCGCGCAGGCCCGCGGTGGAAAGGAGCAGCATTGCGAAAACGCCGGCGGAAGTCTGTAAAGCTCTCATAGGGTTCTCCAAATCGTAACGGACGGGGACGTTCGCCGAGCTATTGGACATCGGTAACGCGCCCGTTCACGAACGTAATTTTCATGTCCTTGTAAATGTATTTTTTGGTTGCCCCGAGATCGACGATCTTCGAGGGCGGGCCCATGGCCGCGACCACTTCGTCGGTGGTCATGTTCATCGTAACGGTCGGACCGGATTGCGCCGCCGGGGGAGCGGGCGGGGCAGGCGGAACGGACGGGGGCGCGGCGGCGGTGGTGTCCGTCGGCGCCGGCGCGGCCGGTTGCTGCGCATCGGGCGCCAGAAAGGCCTCTACCGCTTGCGCCACTTCCTCCGGGGTCGCTTTATCGAGATAATTCTTGGGGAACTTGAACAAAACATCCGCCGCGAACAGCTTCTGCTCGCCGCCTGCGTCGGAGGGATCGCAAGTAACAAGCTGCACGCGCAATACATCGTTCTTCGATTCGGCCTTGGCCTCGAACTTCACCACATATACCTTTTCGCCGACGGCCAGGGGGCGCTCGTTCTTCACGACGGAACTTTTCATGAGGCTCCCGAACCTGCCGCCGTGCTGTTCCACGGCGCCGTTTGCGACGGTGTTGTTCACGTTAACGAAGCCACCCGCCGCCGCGGCGCTGAGTCCGTCTTTCTGGACCGTAAAAACGGTTCCGGCGGCGGTGACCTTGCCCCGGTTCAGACCGGTCTTGGCGACCTGATAACGCGTCTCGAGCGCTCCCACGAGCGTGTCACGGCTGGGCGAAGCGGAGGCGGGATGGAAAAGCAAAAGAGCTAATGTAAGCAGCGGCACAGCACTAATGAGGTGATCTTTCATCGCGGAACGTTGCACGGCCTTTCGCTGGGGCGAAAGCTATTATGGCGTGAACCGATCTTAAAATTCAAGCCATTTGTTCATCGACGGAACCGGCCGCGTACTGTATTATGCTTGATTCTTGATTTAAAAAGGGGGTGCTTCTGCCGGACGTGGCTCGGAGCCGAAGAATATGGGGATTGCTGGGACCTCTGGCGGCGCTGCTTGGGGGCCTCGCGGCGTGCTACGGCGAGGGGCAGGCCGTCAAGCGCCGAGGACCGTAAAGACAGACGCTGCGCGAGGAGCGCCGGAGGAGAAGCCAGAGGAGACGAAACAAGAAGGCAAATATCTTGTCGAACTGCTCCCTGTGAATCCGTCGGGACCGGGACGGCAGCAGAGGATCGGTTTGGCATTGGGCTGCGTGGATGCGGCCGGAAACGCGGGCCGATGCCGCGGCAATCCGCCTTATCCCTTAGTACTAGGGACATCGTTCGCGATCCTGGCAAGCTCCGACCAAGGCTTGCCGGTAACACTTCGCATTTTAGGGGCGCCGGGAGGCGCGGCGGCGAGCGCCTCCGCCGGACATCCCAACGTATATATCCCGACCGCGCCAGGAAAGCTTGTTTTCGAAGCCGCGCAAGGCGGTGTCGCGGGAGCGGCGGGCGGGATCGCCCCGGCCCCGACTATGACGCTGACGCTGGACGTGGAGGCGCAGCCCCGCCGTACGCCGCCCGAATGCGCCGCGTTCACGATTCCGCGGGCCGAGCAAGAAACGCCGCGGCTGGAGGCAGCCGCCATTGTAAAGTTGCTGGGCGATCCCGCCCCCTTCATGTTGGAAGCGCAGGGAAAGAACGCCATCGCCTTGTATTCAAAGAGAGCCCCGCAAGCCAAGTCCGATCCGGTTCTCGCCGATATTCGCGCAAAAATTGCGGCGCTCGCGGCCATGTCGCCCGAGCAGCTCGGGATTGCTCCTCCCACCGAGCCTTTTAACGTCGAAATTGCGGTTCCACACGCTGCCGCCTTAGGCGACCTTGCGAACAGGGTCGCGGCGCTGGGGTATTCGAAATTGGCGGCCGAGAGCGTTGGTCCCGATAAAATCCGGATCACGGCGCCTGCCCGCCCCGATTGCGAGGAGTGGCGGAGCTTTCTCGCCGACCTGCGCCATGTCGTCTGGCAATTGCACCCGGAGCCCTCCTCCGTGCGTTTGTTTTATCTGAATGCGCCCGATGCCGGGGCTGCGCTGAATGCGGGCGGGAGTGCCGCGGCCGCGGGGGGCGGCGCGGCTCCACGTGCTTCCAGCGCCGCGGGCGTCCCGGTGAGTCCCGCGGCGGGGCCGGGCGCGGCTGCAGCGGCGGCCAACACCCCGGCCGGTTCGGCGCCGGCGGCGGGCGCCGCAGCCGTCCCGGCCAGACCCGCCGGGCGCGACCCCCGGCATCGGCGACAGCCACCTCCGCGGCCAGTGGCGCGCCGGCCACGGGCGCCGTACCTTCTTCCGGCGGCGCAACCACAAGCGCGGGAGTATCCATAGCGCCACTCAACGCGGATTGGCTGGTGTTCTCCGACAGCCACCCCGGCGACGACGCCGCGATTACCGAAAAAAGGCGGGTGCTGGCGGCGTTGGACATTCCCAAGCCGGAGATGATCATCAGCGCCTGGGTACTGCAGAACTCTTCCACCGACCCCGCTGCGGCGGGCAACTTCAACGACATCGTGCAGCGCCTGGTGGCGCAGAATAACGAAGCATTGCAAGCGGGCATCCTGAGCGCCTGGCGCTACCTGAAGGGACAGATGAGCCCGGCATATTTCGACGAGCCGTTTTATCGCTATATCGTGAATCGCTATGCCGCCGATTTGCCGCCATCGGGCGAGAGCGCGGAAGCGGCGGCGCGGGACGTTCTGGAGGATCGCTCCCAGGCGCGCTTCAACGCCGATGCGGCCGGCGGGGGCGAGGCGAATCGGCCGAGGTTCGGTTTTTGCGGCCGCGAGGAGTATTGTCTCGGTTACGTGAATCTCTTCCGCCCGTTGCAGCCGCGGCTTACGGATCTTCTTCTCGCGGTCATTGCCGCCAGGTACCCACTGTGCCAAGCCGAAAACGCCGCGAAACAGATTGAAGGGGCGGCGGCTTCCGCGACGACATGCACGGATGCCGCGGAAAAAGAGGCGGAAGGGATGGCCGGCGCTGGCGAGCCGGGCAAAGGCGGCGAGCCTCCAACGGCCGGCGGATTCCAGAAGCAGCTGCGGCGCAGGTTGGCGCTGGACGACGCGCGGCTGACGACGGAGAGCTGCGAAAACGAAGATTTGACGGATTTGATCGCGGGCGCTTCCCGTGGCCGCGCGGCGCATATGCGGCTGAACTGTTTCCGGCAAGTGGCGCGGCAGTGGCTCAATTCCGGGGCGGCCGACGGCGCCGCGGCGGTGTCGTCCGCCTCCCCGACGCCCGCGGGCCCGACGCCCGTAGGCCCGACGCCAGTAGGATTGATGCGCGCCGCCATCGCGGACTTCCTATTCAACTACAAGCTGAGCCAGCAGTATCCGCATGAGTTCTCGCCGTACGAGCTGGGCCGCAGCGCCGACGCGCTGAACTCCGCTCTGCGGCCTCTGATCGACGCCTTCAACCTGGACGTCAGAACGTTTCAGAGCTTCCTCGGGGCGGAGCTGCAGGTACAGGTGGACGCCTTCAATTCGGACCACAAGAGCTGGGTGCGCGTGTTGAAGGACAAGCCGCGATTCTTGAATAACGGGCTGGTGACGGTGCGCACCATCTCGGGCCAGGAAAGCTCGGTCGATGCAGTGTCGCAGAGTTTTCTGGACGCCGGCAGCGCTCCCGGGATAGCGGATCTGGCCAACTCCATTCTAGGGGCAACGAGCGGAGCCTCAACGCAGGCGCCGGTGGGGAGGATCTTGGAAAACCTTTCGCCGAACCAGGCCCAAGCCGCGCTGGGGGTGTTGAACGCGTATCGATCTTCAAAGGTTCAGATTGGCCGCGAGTTGTCCCTCGATGTCACTCCCCGCAGCTTGAATGGAGCGGCGGCGGCTGAAATCAGCGTGACGCTGAAGGCGGGCGAACCGGCGACGCCCAACTACTATGGCGGAAGCCAGGCAGGCGCGGCGGCCGATCTTTCGCGCGTCGGCTCGCACAACACGACGAGCCGCATCCGTGTCGATTCGATCCGCATCTTCGATGTATCGTCGTACGCGGCGGTGCTGGAACGCGCGCACTCCCGCTTTCCGCTGCTGCCGCCGTTCGTTGAAATTCCCTATATTGGGACCATTCTGGGGATTCCGCTGCCGCCCGCGACGGAGTACCACAGCAGTACGGCGCTGTTGAGCGCCATGATCGTGCCGACGGCGGCGGATCTGGCGGCGGGCCTGGTGTTCCGGCAGGACGAGGTCGTGGACGCGTTCAATGCGGAATCGTGCATCTGGCCGGGGGAGAAAAACCCGCCGCGCGGGGCGCCGGATCGGCGGCCGTATTGCCGTATTCGGGCGGCCGTATCTTTGGGCGATTTGAATGGAGACCCGATCGGGGAATTTCACCGCGCCAAGATGCAATGCCTGGCGACCAACGGCCGCGCCTCGAACTGGACGGC
This sequence comes from Bryobacterales bacterium, assembly GCA_963795935.1. Classification (GTDB taxonomy): domain Bacteria; phylum Acidobacteriota; class Terriglobia; order Bryobacterales; family Bryobacteraceae; genus JAICMB01. The sequence continues at coordinate 1,496,122 of CAWCJO010000004.1, forward strand.
GGAGGGCGCGGCGAACAACGTACTGCGCGAGCTTGACATTCGATGAGGTGCTGCATCCGGCGCAGTAGACCACGCGCGCGAGCATGGAAGGATTGCAATGAAAAAACATACCGTGATGGCCACCGCATTGGCGGGCGTCTCCGCCGCGGTGTTGCTCGGATTCGTGCTGGGGGACACGCCGCAGCGGCGCAGGCCGCCCGATTTCCTCGGATTCGACCGCATCAAACACGTCATCGTCATCATGCAGGAGAACCGCTCCTTCGACGAATATTTCGGGACGTTCCCCGGGGCGGATGGAATTGCGATGCAAAATGGAACGCCAACCGCGTGCGTTCCCGATCCGCTTTTAGGCACTTGCGTCAAGCCATTCCACAACACGCAGGACCGCAATGGCGGCGGTCCCCACGGCGCTTCGAACGCCACGGCCGACATCGACGCGGGAAAGATGGACGGCTTTATCGATCAAGCCGAAAAAGCGGCCAAGGGATGTACCGATCCGAACAATCCGGCGTGCGCCAATTCGGCCACCCCGGACGTGATGGGTTACCACGACGGCAGCGATATCCCCAACTACTGGGCCTATGCGAAGAACTTCGTTTTACAGGACCGCATGTTTGAGCCGAACGCGTCGTGGAGTCTGCCGGAACATCTGTTTCAGGTTTCGGAGTGGTCGGCGCTGTGCACCGCCCACAACGATCCGAATAGCTGCGCCAACGCGCTGCAGAGCCCCGGTCCACCCGTCGGTTTTAATGGCAATAAGAAAGCGCCGATTTACGCCTGGACCGATCTGACCTATTTGCTGCATCGAAGCGGCATCACGTGGGGCTATTACATATTGGAAGGAACGGAACCCGATTGCCAGAACGACGAGCAGGAGGATTGCGTTCCGGTGACGCAGAACGTGAAGACGCCGGGCATTTGGAATCCGCTGCCGTCGTTCGACACGGTGAAGTCGGACGGGGAGCTGGGCAACATCCAAACGGTCGAGAATTTTCTGCAAGCGGCCGCTACGGGAAGGCTTCCCGCGGTGTCATGGGTGGTCCCGTCGAACGAGGTCAGCGAACATCCGCCGGCGCTGGTGAGCGCGGGCCAGACCTACGTCACGCATTTGATCAACGCCGTCATGCAAGGTCCCAACTGGAAGGACTGCGCGATTTTCCTCGCCTGGGACGATTGGGGCGGGTTCTACGATCACGTTGTTCCGGTTAACGTGGATGAGAACGGATATGGATTGCGCGTTCCCGCGATGGTCATTTCGCCGTATGCGAAGGCGGGGTTTATCGATCACCAGACGCTCAGCTTCGACGCCTACGTGAAGTTTATTGAAGATCTCTTTTTAAAGGGCCAGCGGCTGGACCCGAAAACGGATGGACGTCCCGATCCCCGGCCGGATATCCGGGAGAATGCGGCGCAATTGGGCGATCTGCGTCTGGACTTCGATTTCCGGCAGACGGCGCGTCCGCCGCTGGTGTTGCCGGAACATCCCAACACGGGATTAATTCCGCCGGCGGCGGCGCGTCCGGCCAATTAACGGGCGCTGAGATGCCACCCCGGAAAGGTTGCCCCTCCCTGGAGAAGCGAATACGAATTGACGTTCACGCCCGTCATGTCCCAGAGAGAACCAAAGCGGCCGTTATCGCCGTACCAAACGATCTGGTCGCGGCCCGTGCCCAGGATGTCGCGCGCCCCTACGACTTTCCAGCCTTGCACCGTGTCCACGCTATTTGAAAGCGGTACCGGCGCCCAACTTTGTAATGTTGTGCCGGAAGCTCCACCCATAAACCACATCGTCAGCAGCGGTGCGCTGTCGTTCTGCCACACCAGGTCGGGTCCGCTGTTCGAGCCGCCGAAATTGCCCACCGCGACGAGCCGGTAGCCCGGGGTCGTAGCTAAATCCTGCCATGCGAGCAGCGTCGGATTTCTGTCTCCGGTGGACATGAACCATACCGTTACGTCTCGCGTGGTCTGGTTTTGCCACGCGATGCCGGGGCCGTTTTGATTGATGCCTGCGCCGTTCTGGTTATTGAAATTGCCGATCGCGGCGATCTGCCAATCCGCGCCGAAGCCGGCGGTGAGAAGCGCGTACCCCTCGAACGTGTTTCCGTCGGCGCCGCCCATGAACCAAACGGTTACGGCTCCCGAGGAGACATTTTGGAAAACCAGATCCGGTATTCCGTCGCCGTCAAAATCTCCCGTGCCGGCCAGACGCCAACCCGCGGGATTCACGGAAAGGACCGTGTAACTCGCCAGCGTTGCGCCGTTCATGGTCCAAATACTCAGGGTCCGGGTATCGTCGGTCTGGAAATATAGCTTGGGGATGGAGTCAGGCAAGACCCAGGTGTCTCCGAGATTGACACTGTCCCGGTATCCGCCGAACGTGACCACCTGCTTGCGAGCGGCATCGTACGCCATGGCGAAGTCGGATCGCGTGGGAAGCTCCGTCGGCGTGGAGATGGCGGTCCAAGCGGAGCCGTTCCAGCCCCATGTCACGGAAGGCTCTGGATACGCTGAGTTGCGGGCGACGATAGACTGATAGCCTACGTATAGTACGCGATGGCAAAGCGATCCATGCCCGGTGGACTTAGCGCCGGATTCGACGGCGTGACGTTGCTCCACGCGCTTCCGTCCCACTCCCAGGTGTCGTTCAGATACCCCGGGCCGCTAAAGTTCAAACCTCCAAACAGCACGATGCGATTGCGCGCCGTATCCGACGCCATTCCGAGACCAGGGCGCGCCGAGGGCAGAACAGCCGGGGTAATCTGATTCCAATTCGTTCCCGTCCACTCCCACATATCGTTGAGCGCGCCGAAGGCTGGGAGCGTAAATCCGCCGAAAATGACGACCGATTTGCGCACGTTGTCGTACGCCATGCCGAACATATAGCGCGGAGGCGGGAATTCGCGGGAAACACCTGTGTCCAATTGGTTCCGTCCCAGGTCCACGTGTCGGTCAGGCCGCCGCCGCCAGGGCGCCTCCCCGCCCCACAGCAGAACGTTGTTGTGCCCGGGATCAAAGCCATCTGGGGAAACGCGCGGGCCTGGACTACTCGCCGGATTTGCTTGCGTCCAGCGCGCGCCGTCCCAGATCCAAGTGTCCCGCGGTCCGGGGTTACTGCCATCGACGCCCCCGAAAAGCACCGTGTTCTGATGTGCGGCATCGTAGGCCATGGCGTGGCCGCTGCGCGCGTCCGGCGTCGGCGCGATGGGGACCAAAGCCCAGCTCGATCCATTCAGCAGCCATGTATCGTTCGAGTAGGCGCCGCCGTCGTCACCCCCGAACAAGACCATACCGGATGACGTGGGATCCCGTAAGCGATGACGTCGTAGTAACGGGCGGAAGGGCCGCCGCCGTTCAGCGCAATCCGGCTCCAGGTTGTGCCGTTCCATTGCCATGCGTCCGAGAGCGAAGCGGCATTCCCGTTCCCTCCAAAAAGGATTACCGTTTCGAAGCGGGACTATAGCTCAGCCCGAAATCCCAGCGGGCTGCGGCTTGTTGCGGCGGAGTGACGGACAGACCAAGTCAAGCTGGATGTGTTAAAGATCCAGGTGTCGCCCAGCGGCGTGGATCCATTGATAGTTCCGCCAAACAACAGGATCTGGTTGGCGGCCGCATCGTAAGCCATACGGTGACCGTAGCGGGGACTGGGCGCACCCGAAGACGTCACTTGCGTCCAATCGGTCCCATTCCAGACCCACGTTTCGCCATTCGCGCCCGCTCCGGTATAGCCGCCGAACAGGATGATCCGCTGAGTTACCGTATCGTATGCCATGGCATGGTCGTAGCGCGCGGCAGGATGATGGGCCGGGAACTGCTGTGTCCAGGCTCTCCCGTCCCAGGCCCAGGTATCGCTCAATGGCGCCCCCGCTTGAATCCGAGCCCCCGAATAAGATCGTTACTCCGCTGGCCGCATCGAAAGCCATAGCCGCATAGGCGCGAGCAGGCGAAGCGGCCCCTGGACCATTGGAGGGCTGGTCCATATGTCCGTTCCAGACCCAGGTGTCTTCCGAAGGGAAGCGTCCGGCCACATAGCCGCCAAACATGACGACTTGGTTGCGCAGGGTATCGGTCGCCATGGCGCATCCAAAGCGGCCCGCCGGGGTGGCTGCCTTACGCGCGCAATCCAGCCTGCGTTCAAGAGGTTGGAGGCTGGTCCAATTCCAAAAAGAGTAACAAATACGAAAAAGCGCACTTCGCCTCATGATTTCTGCCCAAGATTTTTGTGTTGGCTTCTGGATTATACACGCAATTCAGTGGAAATAGGAATTTAATCCAGGCGGCAGCAGCGGCTGAATGGCATAACCGCATGCTGGCCAGATGGGCTTCGTCGATCGTAAACGAGAGGTACTATCGCCAGCACCCCCCGGCGGAATTCTCAGCAATGCCCGCATCGGCGCCAGCGCGACGCAACCCAAACCGCGTGCGATCCCGGGGCCGCATAAACATCCCTCGACCAAGTACCGACCTTACAAACTTGGACCTCGACTTCCGGCAGACGGCTCGTCCGCCGCTGGTGGCCGGAGCATCCAACACGGGATTAGTTCCGCCGGCGTCGGCGCGTCCGGCGAATTAACGAGCGCTGAGATGCCACCCCGGGAAGGTTGCCCCTCCCTGGAGAAGCGAATACGAATTGACGTTCACCCCTGTCATGTCCCAGATGGAACCAAAGCGGCCGTTATCGCCGTACCAAACGATCTGGTCGCGGCCCGTGCCCAGGATGTCGCGCGCGCCCACGACCTTCCAGCCTTGCACCGTGTCCACGGCGCTGGACAGCGGTACCGGCGCCCAACCTTGCAATGTCGTACCGGACGGACCGCCCATAAACCACATGGTCAGCAGCGGCGCGCTGTCGTTCTGCCACACCAGGTCGGGTCCGCTGTTCGAGCCGCCGAAATTGCCCACCGCGACCAGACGGTATCCCGGCGTGGTAGCCAAATCCTGCCATGCGAGAAGCGTTGGGTTTCTGTTTCCGGTGGACATGAACCATACCGTTACGTCTCGCGTGGTCTGGTTTTGCCATGCGATGTCGGGACCGTTTTGGTTGTCGAAATTGCCGATCGCGGCAATCTGCCAAGCCGCGCCGAAGCCGGCGGTTAGAAGCGCGTATCCCTGGAACGCGTTGCCGTCGGCGCCGCCCATGAACCAGACCGTTACGGCGCCCGAGGAGACATTTTGGAAGACCAGATCCGGTATTCCGTCGCCGTCGAAATCCGCCGAGCCGGAGAAACGCCACCCCGCGGGATTCACGGAGAGAACCGTGTAACTCGCCAGCGTTGCGCCGTTCATGGTCCAAATGCTCAGGGTCTGAGTATCGTCGGTCTGGAAATATAGTTTGGGGACGGAGGAAGGCAAAACCCAGGTGTCCCCGAGGAGCAGCCCCCCTCGGAATCCGCCAAACGCCACCACTTGTTTTCGAGCGGCATCGTACACCGTGGCGAAATCGGATCGCGTGGGAAGCTCCGTCGGCGTGGAAATGGCGGTCCAAGCGGAGCCGTTCCAGCCCCATGTTACGGAAGGCTCCCGATAGATTGAGTTGCCGGCGACGACGGTCTGATGGCGCACGCTGTCGTACGTTATGGCAAAGCGATCCATGCCCGGCGGATTTAGCGCCGGGTTCGACGGCGTGACGTTGGTCCACGCGCTTCCGTTCCACTCCCAGGTGTCGTTCAGTTCCGTGCCATTAGCATCCTGACCTCCAAACAGCACGATACGATTGCGTCCCGTATCCGACGCCATTCCGAGACCCGCTCGCGCCGAAGGCAGGACTGCCGGGGTAATCTGATTCCAATTCGTCCCCGTCCACTCCCACATATCGTTGAGGACACCGCCGCCGGGGAGCGCATGGCCGCCGAAAATGACGACCGACCTGCGCACGCTGTCGTAAGCCATGCCGAAGCCGTAGCGCGGATCCGGGTAATTCACGGGAAAGACTTGCGTCCAATTGGACCCGTTCCAGGTCCACGTGTCTGTCAGGAGCGCGCCGCCGGATCCCTCCCCGCCCCACAGCAGAACGATATTCTGCGCGGGATCGAAGGCCATCTGGGAACCATATCGCGGCCCTGGATTGCGCGCGGGATTTTCTTGAGTCCAGCGCGTGCCGTCCCATATCCAGGTGTCGATCGGTCCGAGGCCATTGACATCGGAGCCGCCAAAAAGCACCGTGTTCTGATGTGCGGCATCGTATGCCATTGCATGGCCGTCCCGCGGGTCCGGCGTCGGCAGGACGGGAACCAACGACCAGATCGATCCTTTCAGCAGCCATGTGTCATTCGATAAGACTTGACCCCCAAATCCACCGAACAAGACCACACTCGCTGACGTTGGATCGTAAGCCATGCCAGCGTCGAAACTGGTGGCAGGGCTGCTTCCGGTTGTCGCGATCTGGCTCCAGGTGGCGCCATTCCATTGCCATGTATCGAAGAGGAAAACCGTGTTAACGGCCCCTCCAAAAAGGATGATCGTTTGCGAGGCAGGATTATAGCACATTCCGAAACCGTAGCGGGCTGCCGGTTGCTGCGATGGAGTGGCCTGCGACCAGGTCAAGCTGGACGTGTTGAAGATCCAGGTATCATTCAGCAAAGTTCCGACCCCGTTGACTCCCCCAAACAACAGCATCTGGTTGGCTGCGGCATCGTAGGCCATACGAAGCTCGTCGCGGGCGCTGGGCCCATTTGAGGCTGTCACTTGCGTCCAATCGGAGCCAATCCAAATCCATGTTTCGCCATTCGCGCCCGCTCCGTTAATGCCGCCGAACAGAATGATCCGCTGCGTCACTGGATCATATGCCATCGCGTGGCTCGAGCGCGCCGAAGGATGATGCGCCGGGAGCAATTGTGTCCAGGCTCTCCCGTCCCACGCCCAGGTATCGCTTAATGCCACTCCGTTTGAATCCGCGCCCCCGAATAAAATTGTGACTCCGGCCGCCGCATCGAAAGCCATTGCCGCTGACTGGCGGGCAGAGGGAGAAGCCCCTGAACCATTGGCCGGCTGGTCCCATATCCCGTTCCAAACCCAGGTTTCGTCGGTAAGGGTGTAGCTATTTCCGGACGCCACATATCCGCCAAACATGACGACTTGGTTGTGCAGGGTGTCGGTCGCCATGGCCTGTCCGGAGCGCCAGACTGGCGTCGGGCCTACGCGCGGAATCCAGCCCGCGGCCGATAGGCTCGAGGCCGTCGCGAGAAGAGTCACGAAAGCAACAGAGCGCACACGCAGAGCAAAATGGGAAATGCTCGCTCCTTGCCTCCCGCGGCCAGTCAGATGCCAGAGTACAGCCGTGTAGTTCATACCCCTCCGTGTGAGCTTCTGGATTATACACGCATCCCGTCCGAAAGAGCCATTTAATTCTTTGCATCCCGAGCCGGCTGGGCGTAAGCAGCGCCCAAGACGCGCAGCTGTTATTTTCAGTACCTCTAGTACGAGCCGCTACCGCGCCGGCCGTAATAGCCGCCGGTCCAAGCAGTATTTCCCCGTGTGCGGGCATGGATGAATTGCAATGACAAAACGTACTCGCTGTGCGCCATATTGGCGGCGGCCTGCGCCATATTGTGGTTCGGATTCGTGCTGGGGGACACGCCGCAGCGGCGCAGGCCGCCCGATTTCCTCGGATTCGATCGCATCAAACACTTCATCGTCGTCAGTGTAGGAGAACCGCTCCTATAACGAATATTTCGGGACGTCCCCGGCGCGGACGGAATTGCGATGCAAAACGGAACCCCGCGGCGTGCGTTCCCGATCCGCTTTTGGGTACTTGCGTCAAGCCATTCCACAACACGCAGGACCCAACGGCGGCGGACCGCACGGGGCGGCCAATGCCACGGCCGCCATTGACACGCGGGAAAGATGGACGGCTTCATCGATCAGGCACGAAAAAGCGGCAAAGGGGGTGTACCGATTCAAATCCGGCATGCGCGAATTCGGCCACCCCGGAATTGATGGGTTACCACGACGGCAGCGATATCCCCAACTACTGGGCGTATTCGAAGGACTTCGTTTTACAGGACCGCATGTTTGAGGCGAACGCGTCGTGGAGTCTGCGGGGTCCCTTTGACTATTTCGTTTAGTGATCGCGACCCGATCCCGATCAATTCCGACGATTCTACCGGAAAACAAAACGGGCAGTGGGTTAGTTTGAAACTGACCCACTACCACATACGGGTCAACTATTCTGACGCGTTCACTGCCGAATCCCCGCACTGGAGTAAGATATGCGTTTGGCGCGCTACTGGCACGCCTCTTGCAGAATTTGTTTTCGCGGCATCCAGAACGATGTAGATCGTTACTAACCCGACGGCCTGCCGAAAGAGCAGCCCCAGAGCAATGAAAACGGCCCGTCCTCCCGAAGCTATTCGGCGAACGGTTGCTGAGTCAAGTACTTGTCAACTCTATCGCCAGTACCCCTGGCGAAATTCCCATCTATGTCCGGATTGCCGCCAGCGCGGCGCAACCCAAACCGCATGCGGACGCGGCGGCCGCATATAACGTCCTTCCACCCAATACCAGCCGCTGCCGCGCCGGTCGTAATAGCCGTCGGTCCAAACATATCCTGGTCCGGGCGCGGCGCGATAGGCCACCGCGGGCGGCGGCGGGGGTGCGCCATAGGATGCGTAATAATAGCCGCGCGGCGCGCAGGCGCTCAGTGCTCCGGCGGCGAGGACGGCGCCGGCGAGTGACATTGTATTCAGTTTCATTTCCGCTCCTCCATTTTTCAGTCCATCCTAGGATGGACATGCCATTTGGACCGCGCCGGCTCTCACCGGCGTTGCGGGCATGAAGGCCGCATAATATTACGCGGGTTTAATCGGCGCGATGCTCGGCGATCCCCAGCAGGAAGGCGTAATCGAACGCCGTTTCTCTCATGCGGTCGTAGCGGCCCGAGGGACCGAAGTGTCCCGTTCCCATATTCGTCTTGAGCAGCAGCGCGTTTGCATCGGCTTTGAGATAGCGCAGCCGCGCGGCCCACTTGGCCGGTTCCCAATAGGACACGCGCGGATCGTTCAGTCCGGCGGTGATCAGCAGGATCGGACGCGGCTTGGCCTCTACGTTGTCGTAGGGCGAATAGGAGCGGATGTAATGGTAGAAGCGCTCGTCCTCCGGGTTGCCCCATTCTTCGTATTCGGCAATGGTCAAAGGAAGCGTGGGATCGAGCATGGTGTTCACGACATCGACGAAAGGCACTTTGGCGATCGCGGCGTGAAAGAGATCGGGGCGCAGGTTCAAGACCGCGCCCACCAGCAATCCGCCGGCGCTGCCGCCCATGATGGCGAGGCGGCCGGCGGCGGCGTATCCTTGCGAGACGACATGCTCGGCGCACGCGATGAAATCGGTAAACGTATTTTTCTTTTTCAGCAGTTTGCCATCGTCATGCCACTTTTGCCGAGCTCTCCGCCGCCCCGGACATGCGCAATGCCGTACACAAACCCGCGGTCGAGCAGGCTCAATCGGTCCGAAGAAAAACCCGGGTCCATGCACGCGCCGTACGAGCCGTAGCCGTAGAGCAGCATGGGGCTCGCGCCTTGGCGCGGCGTGTCCTTCCTGTAGACGATAGAAACAGGAATTTCGAGTCCGTCGGGCGCGGTTGCGAAAATGCGTTCGCTTGAGTAGAGCGCCGCGTCATAGCCTCCCAGCACCTCGGTTTGTTTCTTCAGCTCGCGCTCGCGCGTGTCCATGTTGAAATCGAACACCGACGGCGGCGTGACCAGCGAAGTATACGTGAAGCGCAGGATATTCGTCCGATACTCGGCGTTTCCGGCGGCGAAAACGGAGTATGCGGGTTCGGGGAACTCGACGTAATAATGATCCGCGGGATCGCCTGCGCGGCCGACGCGGATGCGCGGAAGTCCGCGGTCGCGTTCGTGGACGACGAGATGCGATTCAAACGCGTCGATCCGCTCGATGGTCACGCCGGGCCGCTCCGGAAGCACCTCCTCCCAATCCCGTTCGGAAGGCGAATCGGCCAGCCTGCGCATGAGACGAAAATTCCTCGCGCCCTTGCTGGTGCGGATATAGAAATAATCGCCGTGATGTTCGACGCCATACTCGACGTCGTGCTCGCGCGGCAGGATGATCTGGAACGCCGCCTCCGGATCGTCCGCCGGGGCATAGCGCACTTCGCTGGTGATGGCGCTGTGCAGGCCGATGTATAAGAATCGTTCGCTGCGGCTTTTCCCCAGTCCGAGCGAGAACCGCGCGTCCGTTTCCTCATGGATCAGATCGTCGGACGCCGCGCCCAGAACGTGCCGCAATACGCGATACGGCCGCCGCGCCGGGTCGAGGACGGTGTAATAGAACGTGCGATTATCGTTCGCCCACTCCAGCGTGTAGTAAGTGTTCGGAATCGAGTCCGGCAGCAGAGCGCCACTTCCCCGGCAACGCCGACCCGCGGCTTCGTAATCCGATCGACGTCAAATTCAACGCCGTCAGCTCGAACTTTCTCACGATGCTGGGCGTGCCGGTGCTGCGCGGCCGCGGCTTCGAGGCAGCCGACCAACAGACGGGGCCGCCCACTGTAATTATTAACGAGCGCATGGCCCAACAGTTCTGGCCGCGTTCGGATGCGATCGACAAGACCATCCGCCTCGTCGATAGCCGCCGAATACCGCGTCATGGGCGTCGCCGCGAACGCTCCCATTAACGATGCCGGCGAGCCGCCCGAGCCCTACATATACCTGCCCTACTGGCGTAATCCGCCGCAAGAGACAACCCTCCTCCTCATCAATGCCGGCGCCGATGCAGCCGCCCTTGCCCCGGCGGTGCGCCGCACCCTTGTCTCGATCGATCCGCAACTCGATCCTTTCAATATCACGACCTTTGTCGAACTGCTGCGCAATTCCACCAGTCTCTATCAACTTGCCGCTCAACTGGTCACGTCGCTCGGCCTTCTCGCGCTGCTGATCACCGCCGCCGGGCTGTACGGCATCGCCTCCTTCAGCGTCAGCCAGCGCTCGCGCGAAATCGGCATCCGCATGGCTCTCGGCGCGGAGCGCAATCAAACGGTTCTCCTGGTCATGCGCGAAGCCGCCGCGCTTGCGGCTTGGGGCATGCTGCTCGGCCTCCCCTGCGCCGCCATAGCGATTCGGCTCGCCCGCAGCCTGCTCTTCGGAGTCGGTTTATTCGACGCGAAGGCGTTCCTGTGCGCGCTCGCGCTTCTCACGGCGGTCCTGTTCCTGGCGGCGCTCGCCCCCGCGCGCCGGGCCGCTTCGCTCGACCCGCTCACCGCCCTGCGCCACGAATAGCGCTGCCTGCTCCGTCTTATCATGAAAACATGCAAAAACTTGCGGGCCCGCAGCTCGATGCGGCCCTCTCCAGCCTGCGCGATTGGCGCGTCGTCAATGAAAAGCTGCATCGCGAATACCGCTTCCCCGATTTCATCCACGCCTTCGGGTTCATGACGACCGCCGCGCTCTCGATCGAGAAGATGAACCATCATCCGGAGTGGTCGAACGTCTACAACCGCGTCACCGTGGACCTCACGACCCACGATGCCGGCGGGATCACCTCCAAGGACATCGAACTCGCAAAACTTCTCGACACGACCGCGAAAATGCTGCAATGAAAATTCTCGCCCTCTTCGCCTGCGCCGCCTGCCTCTCCGCCGCGCAGGAGACTTTCTCCGGCGCCGCCGCCATCGACGCCCAGATCGACCAAGCCGTACAGGATCAACTCATCCCCGGCGCCGTCCTCGTCATCGGCCACGACGGCCAGGTCGTTTATCGCAAGGCCTATGGCGCATCGCGCGCTGGTTCCCCAAACGCGAGCCCATGACCGTCGACACCATCTTCGACGCCGCCTCGCTCACCAAGGTGATCGCCACCACCTCCTGCATGATGAAGCTGTTCGAAGAGGGCAAAGTCCGCATCTCACGATCCGGTCACGAAATACCTGCCTGAATTCCAGGGCGGCCACAGCGCCATCACCGTCCGCAATCTGATGACGCATTTCTCCGGCCTGCGTCCCGATCTCGATCTCACGCCGCCCTGGAGCGGCTACGAGACCGGCATCCAAAAAGCGCTGCACGATAAGCCGGCCGGGCCTCCCGGCGTCCGATTCGTTTACAGCGACATCAATTTCATCCTGACTCGGCGAGATCGTCCATCGCGTCAGCGGCAAAATGCTGAACGATTACGCGCGCGAGCACGTCTTCGAGCCCATCGGCATGACGCGATACGCGGCTTCCTGCCGCCGGCCGTCCGGGAATCCGCGCATCGCGCCCACCGAAATCGATCCCGCAACCGGGCTGCCGTTCCGCGGCGTGGTCCACGACGAGACCTCGCGCTATATGGGCGGCGTCGCCGGACACGCCGGCCTTTTCACCACCGCGGACGATCTCGCGAAATTCGCGCAAATGATGCTCGACATGGGCGAGGCGCAAGGCGAAACGCATTTTCGATCCCGCTCACGATCCGCAAATTCACCACGCCGCAGTCGCCCGCCGGATCAGCCCATCCTGCGCGGCCTGGGCTGGGACATCGATTCGCCGTATTCCTCGAATCGCGGCGAGTTATTTCCCGATCGGCTCCTACGGCCATACCGGATTCACCGGAACTTCCATCTGGATCGACCCGTTCACGCGCAGCTACGTGATTCTGCTCACCAACTCCGTCCATCCCCATCGCGGCAAATCGCTGACGTCGCTGCGCAGCCGCGTCGCCACCATTGCCGCCGCGTCCTTCAATGTCGACGTTCCGGCGTCGCTCATCACCGGCTACAACGACACCATCACCGGGCCCGGGCTGCATCGCGTCGTGGGCCGCAATGCCCATACTCTGACCGGCCTCGACGTCCTGGTCGAGCAGAATTTCGCCCCGCTTGCAGGGAAAGCGCATCGGCCTGATCACGCAATCATACCGGCCTCAGCCGCGACGGCAAGCGCAACGTCGATCTCATGCTCGCGGCCGGGATTAAAGTGACGAAGCTGTTTTCCCCCGAGCACGGATTCGCGGGCAAGGAAGATCAGCCCAACGTCGCGCAACGACGACCGATCCCGCCACCGGCCTGCCGGTATTCAGCCTCTATCAAGGGCCCACGCGCCGCATCACGCCCGAAATGCTGAACGGCTTGGACGCGCTGGTCTACGATATCCAGGACGTCGGCGCGCGCTTTTACACCTATTCCTGCACCATGCTGTGGAGCATGGAAGAGAGCGCCAAGCACAACCTGCCCTTTTTCGTCCTCGACCGGCCCAATCCCATCACCGGAGTGCACGTGGAGGGGCCGATGCTCGATCCACGATCTCGAATCGTTCGTCGGCTGTTTCGACGATGCCGGTCCGCCACGGCATGACGTTCGGCGAGCTGGCCGACGATGGTGAACGGCGAGCGCGACTCTCGGAGCCGACCTGCACGTCATCACGATGAAAGATTGGCAGCGCGGCGACTGGTTCGATTCCACCGGGCTGGCCTGGGTGGACCCGTCGCCCAACATGCGCAGCCTGAACGCCGCGACTGCTGTATCCCGGGCATCGCCATGCTGGAGTACTCGAAAAATCTATTCGGTGGGGCGCGGAACCGACGCGCCATTTGAGCAGATCGGCGCGGATTGGATCGACGGCCGGCAACTCGCGGCGTTTCTCAACGCGCGCTTGATCCCCGGAGTTCGCGTCTATCCAACGCGCTTTCGAGCCGCCGATCGTCCAATTTCAAGGGCCAGAGTCGATCAGGGCGTCCGCTTCGTCGATCACGGATCGCAATTCGTTTGACAGCACGCGCTTGGGTCTGGAAATCGGCTACGCGTTACAGAAACTATATCCGGGGAAGATCGACTTGGACGCCAACCGGTTTCTGATCGGCAATCATGCGAGTGATTGCAGGCGGAAAGGACGCGAGTGGATCCGCGCACGATCGATACAGACAGATGCACGACAGCGTCGAGGAGTTCGTCGCGCCGGCGCGCGAAGTACCTGCTTTATAGATACGCTTGAGAAATGGCGACGTGAGATGGACGATGGTTACCGGCCATGCCCCCTCCCGACGCGCGCCGGTATTATCAGGCCGTCGCCGTTGCTTGTCGTGAAAATTCTCTGGCCTCCGGCTTCGGCTTATTCTTGCTGCCCGGCGGCCGGCCCCGGCGCTTGATTTCCGCCATCCAGGCTGGTGGCCGTCCCCGCCGCTTACCGCGGCCCCGAGCCAAGGCGTTCCAGCTCAGAATCGCTTCTTCAATGTGCTCACGTTCTTGTCGAAGATCCGTCAGCATTTTCGCTACATCCATACAGTGTGCATCTCCAAAAAACTTTGTTCCGAACGCGCCTTACGTTCTGAAAAGCGAACAGACTGTCAAGATCGCATCCCGATCTAATAATGTAGTTGTACTCCATTTCGTCCACTGATTTCAATACCCTTGTTCGTAAAACCGAACAGAATGACTGGTATCAGGGTCAGTTAATTTTACGGTTTCCGACGGGCTTCAGGGTACCAGTACCAAGGCCTGCTGTCTCCAGTACAGATAGAACGGCAGCCCGAGAGCGATAATGCGCCAGGCCCATCAGCGATTCCCGAGGGGAATTAATCAGCGTCGAAACGACCAGGCATGGCGATGGCCGACACAAACATAATCGGCACCACGGGATACCCCAGGGTGCGATAGGGGCGCTTCATGTCGGGCCGCTTAACCGCAGCACAATCACCGATGCGGTCGCCATCCCGTAAAGAATGACGCTGGCGAAAATGACGTAGGTATATAGCTGGTCGTATTGTCCGCTCAAAACCAGCAGCGCCGCCCAGGCGCTCAAGAGCAGAATGGAAACGCTGGGGGTGCGATGGACCGGGTGAACCCGCGCGACCGCTCGAAAAACAGGCCATCGCGCGCCATCGCGAACGGCACCCGGGAGCCCGACAGGATGGAGCCATTCAAAGCCGCAAAAATCGAAATCATGGCCGCGATGCTGACCGCCGCCGGCTCCCGAGCCGCCCAGAATCCGGCGCATCATTTCGCCCGCCACCCGGTCGCTCGACGGCCACGTCCGGCGCGGGCAACACGTAAAAATACGCCAAATTGGTCAAGCAGATAGATGACAATCACGGCGAGGTGCCCACAATCAGCGCCAGCGGCAGGTTGCGCTGCGGATTTCGAATCTCGGACGAAACCATGCTCACATTATTCCAACCGTCATAGGCCCACAAAGCCGCCACCAGGGCCGCAAAAAAGCCCGCAATTCCACCCGGAGCCGGTAATGCCGCCGCCGTAAATTCGCGATGGGCCATGCCCGGATCCGAGCCCGATCACGATAATCGCGCCGATCAGACGCCAATTTCACGACCGTGACAACACTTGCAGGTTCCCGCCGGCCTTTACTCCGAAATAATTGATCGAGCGCCAGCAGCCAGAATAACGCACATCGCGAGCATTTGGCCGTAGCGGATTTCGAGCGGCCTGCCGCCTCGCTCCATGGGCAGCGGCACGATCGCCCAAACGCCCTCGAGTTCGGGCTGAAAGTTGGCCAGATAGATGAAAAAAGCCGTTGCCAGGGTCGCGATCGACCCGCTCTTGGCGACCCACATCTGCGTCCAGCCATAGATGAAGCCCCAAAATGGGCCATAGGCTTCCCGCAGGTAGACATATTCGCCGCCCGCCTCCGGCAGCGCCGCCGCCAGCTCGGCATAGCTGAGCGCGCCGAACAGCGATAACAGGCCGCCCACCATCCAGACCACGAACACCATGCCCGGCGTTCCGACGTTGAGAATCATGGTCTTCGGCACCAGGAAAATTCCGCTGCCGATCACGGTCCCGACGACGATGGCGGCCGCGCTCCAGATGCCCAAGTCTTGTCTTAAGCGAGTCTTGCTTAAGCGTGTAAGCGGGCTTTGCGCTCCATTTTTCTCCCGCCAAACGAGCGAAGCGCCAGATAACCGGCCCCAAATGTCGCCGCCGTTCCGATCAGAACGTACCAGGTAAAAGCAATGCTCGTGAACTTGAAGATGCACAATCATCGTGACCAGCCCGGCCAGCATCCCCACGATGGCCGCATTCTCCCGCACCGACTTCGTCAGCAGCCCCAGCAGAAATACTCCCAGGAGCGAGCCATACAGCACCGACGCAATGGTCAGCCCCGCTTCGAGCACCGATGGGACGTGCCGCGCAAACAAGCCGATCACAAACAGGGCCCCGCCCCAAGCGACGGTCGCCCAGCGGGCCAGTTTCAAGATAGTGCCGTTCCGAATGCGCGCGTCCGGCTCGCGCCACGCCAGGGCTTATAAAAATCCATGATGCTGGTGGATGCCAGCGCGTTCAGCGCCGCGCTCAAATTCGACATGCCCGCCGCCAGAATCGCCGCGATCACCAGCCCCGCCACTCCCGGCGGCAAATTGTTCCACACGAATTGCGGATAAATCTGGTCGCGCGTCCGCGGCGCGGCCAGGCCTTGGTCGTGCATAATGCACCCACAGCATGCACGCCGATCAGGAGGAACAGCCCGAACTGAAAGAAAATGACGGCCCAGCTTCCGAACAGCGCCGCGCGGCTCTCCCGCTCCGAGCGCGCCGCCAGCAGCCGTTGCACCATCAATTGCTCCGTCCCATGGCTGGCCGTGGTCAGAAAGCATCCTCCGATAACGCCCGCCCAGAAGCTGTAGCGGCCGCGCGAAGAACGCGGCCGTCCAGCGCAAACCGGAAATCGAACATGTTGAATTTGTGCGCCGCGCCCGCGAGCGAGCCGATGTGCCCCCAGCCGCCAGGAATCTGCCCCAGAATGACGAAAAAGCTCAAAATCGCCCCGCCCACGTAGAGAATCATCTGCACGACGTCGGTCCAGATCACCGCCGTCAGTCCGCCTTCAAAGGTGTAAAACAGGGTCAAGCATACGATAACCACAATGGACGCAACTTCGCCGGTGCCGAGTACGATGGCAATCACAATCGAGATCGCGAAAACCCTGACCCCCTCTGCCAACGCGCGCAAGACCAGAAAAGTGCCGGCCGTCAGCCTGCGGATGCGCTCCCCGAAGCGCCGCCGCATCAGCTCATACGCCGTAAACATCTCGCCCCGGAAATAGTGCGGCAGAAAAAGGGCGGAGATCACGATCCGCGCCAGCAAATAGCCGTATACGACCTGCAAAAACTCGAAATTGCCGGCGAAAGACAGCCCCGGCGTCCCGATCACCGTCAGAGTGCTGGTCTCGGCCGAGACAATCGACAATCCGATGGCCCACCACGGGGCGGTATGGCCGCCCAAAAAATAATCCTTGAGAGTCTTTTGCGACTGCCGGAAGCGCGCTCCGAACCAGGTGATCGCGATCAGATACGCCGCGATGACCGCCAGGTCGACGTAGTGCATGGGTTCGCTAGTCGTGTCCGGGGATCGCCCGCATTCTTCGGGCGAGGCGCAAAAAATCAAGCGCCCTTACGCGCCAGCAGGGGCCTGTGATCGACCTCGCGTCTGTAACGCCGGGCCGCGCCTGTAAGTCCAGCGCCCTTGCCCGCAAGCACGATCCCCGGAGCCGAGCCGCGACCGAAGGAAGCGGTTTCCGCCGCCGCCGGTTTTTCAGGAGAGCGGGATGTTGCCCTGGCGCCTTGCGATGCCGCGAACCGCGGGCGGCGGAACTTGACGCGGACAAAGGCGATTCGCAGCCGCTCATCCCTTAAATGCCGCTTGCGTCATTCAGCTTTGGGAGCGCTGCGCGAAGGCATATGCGCGGGCTTCGGCGGCGGTCCAAACGGCAGCGTGTCCGGAATCACGCGCACGCCTGTTGTGATCTTCATGGGATATTTCCCCAGCCCCGGATAGGTCATTTCGATGAAATAAGCCGTCCAGCCCTGCGCCGGCTTATCGACCTTCGCCACATACAGCCCCTTATCTTTCTCTTCGAGCGGAGCGCTGGTCCACACGGCGCCGATTTTTTCCAGCCGAAAATCGCGCGCATTCGGATTCGTCGCCTGCCACAATTTCACTTCCGACGGCTTCGTCGTGGTCTGCACCCGAATCGACCCGTCCTTTTCGAATTTCCACGAATACTTCGGCCGCGGCGTACCCGTCACAACCATCTCATAAAATGCCTGCATACTCTGCCGCGCGTCCGAGCCCTTCAGGGAATGGTCCGTGTTCGGGATATAGCGCAGATGCTTCTCGCCCTTCAGATCGTCCCAGTAAAATTGCGAAGAATCGGGCAGAAAGAACTGGTCGCCGCTGTCGTTGACGATGTATTTCGGCATCGTCAGCCGGTCGCGGTACGAATACGGCTCGACCATCTTCATCAAATCGCGGTATTGCGGCGTGCCGCTCCAATCCATCAGGCCCATCTCGCTGTAGTCGCGTACCGCCGGCGCCCAGAAGCCATAAGCCCGCCAATGATGCTCGAACGATTTCTCGATGTTGAGCAAATCGATGACGAACGGGGTAATCGCAACCACCCTTTTATCCACGGCCGCTGTGGTCCAGGTCGTCCAACCGCGTTTGGATCCTCCCGCCACCATGAAGCGATCCACCTTCACGTTCCCGCCCTGCGAGCCGGCGCACAGTGCCGTCACCGTATCCATGGCGCGAACCGCGGCTTTCGTCATGGGCAGACGGAGCGGCCACTTCTCGTCCCCCGTCCGCAGATACTTGTCCCATGTATAGGCGATGATGGCGTCCTCGGAGCGCAGCTTCGTTTCGCCGGCGAACGTCACCGGCTCGTTCGGCACGTCTTCCAGCATGCTCGCCACCGTCCCTGTCGCCTGGGCCATCGAAACCAGCATGGGATCGGGCTTCGCCGGGGCTTTCCCGCCAATGTGTCCGCCGGTAATAAACAGGAATCCGATGTCGGATTTCACGGCGTCCGGCTTCACCACCGTCAGCCAATGCTTCCAGATAGGATGGTCGACCTCGGCTGCCGTCAAATACTGCTGCGAGGTCAGATCGATTACGAAAGTCGTGTAGCCCTCGCCGGGGATCGTGCTTGCGATCTCCCATTTGTAATTCGGGTCGGGAGCCGCGACGTAACGGTCCAGCGCGGTCTGCTTTTGCGCCGCATAGGCCGCGAAGGTGAACGCGCCTGCGACAAGGAGGGCGCTAAACCGGGAACGGGCAGATAGTGACATCTTGGGCCTAGTTTAGCGCGCGGCGCATCCGCCTCGCCCATGCGCTACCGTTGGAGCGGAGGAGCACAAATGGCAATCCAGGACTTCTTTCAGAGCCTGACCGAGCGTCTGCACGCCAGCGCCGACGTCGGCAAAGTTTACGGCGCGCCGATCGCGGCAGAAGGCAAGACGATTATCCCCGTGGCTCGGATCGCCTATGGCTTTGGCGGCGGCTCCGGTTCGGCGACGAAGAAGATTACCGAATCGCTGCACCCGGCGGGCGAAGGCGGCGGTGGAGGTGGCGGAGTAGCGGTGCTGCCCGTGGGAGTGTTCGAGGTCTCACAGTCGGGCACCCGCTTCGTCTCACTTACGGACAAACGAAAACTCGGCATTGCCGCAGCCGCTGCTTTATGCCTCGGCCTGGTGCTCGGCCATCGCCGCCGCAAGTAAAATTCTCACGTCCAGTTGGAGGCCTATCAAAAATTGCAGGGCGGTCATCCGGCATCGGTAATACTTTCCGTATTCCCCTGGAATAGCTCCTTTTTCCTGCTCAATTCGCTGGCTTTCCCGTTTGGCAGGACGCCTGCTAACAGAAAGGCGGCATGAAAACAGGGAAGACTCAAGGGACAGCGGTTGATCCTCAAACAATCCCCTCTGCTGTTTACTCCATAACCCTGAAACTTCTGTAGAACCCAATACCGTAGCCCTCCCGACCCGTCCCTTGAGTCCTAAAACTTGCCCCTGGGTTGGCCACCAACACCGATCCGCCATCGCGATAAATTGTCCACTCCCACGCTACAAAGCGCCCTACTGCCTCGCCGCCGCCGCCGTTGGCATCGGAGATACTCCCGAGGGCGGCTTAATGTATTTCCCGTACCAAGCTAGGTATCGCTCGTAGCGGTCCCGTATAAAGCTGGGGCGCGTGAAGCCGTGAAACTGGCCGGGGTAGATCACCAATTGCGTAGGAATGCCGATGCTCCGCAAGGCTTGATACATCTGTTCCCCGCCAACCACCGGAACATTGAAATCGCGATCGCCGCCCATAAACAGGGTGGGCGTATGGATGCGGTCGGCGTGGTAAAAGGGATATGAAATCTTAATCCAGGCCTGCGGGTTCTTCCAGGGAGGCCCGATCTCGTTGTCATATTGGAACGTGTACTGGTCGATTCCGTACATGGCGGCTTGATTGGCGCTCCCGGCGCCGCTGATCGCGGCTTTGAAACGCGCATCGGAGGCGATCGTGTAATCCGTCAGGATCCCGCCATAGCTCCAACCGCCGATTCCCAGCCGCTCCGGGTCCACGATCCCCATCGCAATGACGTGATCCACCCCGGCCAGCAGATCGGCAACTTCCTTATTGCCCCAATCCGCGAAAATGCTCTTCTGATATTCCGAGCCGCGTCCCGAACTCCCCCGGTAATTCACGTTCAGTACCACATAGCCATTGGCCGCGAATAACTGCCGTTCGAAATTAAAGGCATGCTGGTCCTGCCCGTTCGGCCCGCCATGGATGCGCAGCAGCAGCGGATATTTCTTCCCGCTCTCAAACGATGGCGGTTTGGTAATCAGCCCGTGAACTTCCGTGCCGTCCTTGCTTTTAAAGCCGATGTCTTCCGTCGCTCCAAGCCGCAGCTCCGCCAACAGCGCATCGTTGTGGGCCGTCAGCTTGCGCAGCGTCGATCCTTCCAGCGCGAACAGCGCCGTCCCGCCTTCGTCGGTTGAGCCGAGCAGGGCCGTGTGGCCGCCCTCCCGCGATTCCGACATCACCGCCATGGGCTGGTTGACGATCCGCTCCACCGACCCGTTTGCAAGCGACACCTCGGCCGGATATTCGGAGCGGTCGTCGGCGACCAACACGAACACATGCCGCCCGTCCTTGCCGAAAATCGGCGCCGAAATTCCGCGATCGAACTTTTCGGTGACGACCCGGCTCTGTCCGCCATCGGCCGGCACAACCGCCAGCCGCATCATTTGATAGGCGCTGTATTTCGGATCGTCGCCGCGCGCGTATGCGATCCATTTGCTATCCGGGCTCCACGCCAGCCGTCCGCCATCGGGGCCGGGATGATTGGTCAGCCGCCGCGGCACGGCGCCGGGCGTCGCATCCACCACGAAGACCTCGCTATTCTGCGTGCGGTCGGGATCCTCGTCATGATTGCTCACGAACGCGATTTTGCTCGCGTCGGGCGACAGCACGGCCTGGGTCTCGTCGTACCTTTTATCGGTCGTAATCGGCTCCAGTTTCCCGCTGTCGATATCGAAGAGGTAGATATGCCCGCGCTTGTCGCCGCTCAGATAGCCCTGAATGTCCTGCTTGAAATGGTAGCGGTCGATCACAATTGGCTTGGGCGGTTTGGGAGGCGTCGGGGCCGCGCGAGCCGTGTCGTTCTCCGTCTGCGGCTGATCGCTCTCCCGCATCAGCAGCAGCAGCTTTTTGGAATCCGGCGCCCATTGATACTCGGAAATTCGTTGATCCTTTACATCGGTAAGCTGGCGCGCCTCCCCGCCGCGGCGGTCGAGAACCCAAACCTGGCTGCCCTTCGCCTTGCCCGGCCGCGAGGACGTGAAGGAAATATATTTCCCGTCCGGACTCCAGCGCGGCGCCCCCGCCGCATCCGAGCCGTACGTGAGCTGCACTGTCTGCGCGCCGTCCCAACTGACCATCCACAGGTCGGTCTTGCGCTTATCGCCTTCCTTGTCGATGCTCGCGACCGTGTAGAGCACCCACTTCCCGTCCGGCGAAACCTCCGGATTGGAGACATCGCGCAGCCGCATCAGATCATCGAGATTGATGTTCCGTTTAGCGGCATTTTGCCCCAGCAACGCCGCCGCAGCCGCCAACGTGAGCAAAATTCGGAGAAAATGAAGATGAACCATGCGAAAAAGTCTATCACGCCCCGCCGCAGCCGCAAGGACGTCAACGGCGAGCCGACTTGAATAGGCTAGTTCGGCGACCCGCCTTGCCGCAAACGAGGAATTCTAACCTACGTTACAATACTCTGGATGGTGGCGCCGCATTTGCGCGGACTAGCGCCCCCGGCTGGGTCGCTGTTTAAGGAAGGTTGAAATCGCCGGATTGCCGGAAGGATTTCACGGGCAGGCCGGAGTTAAAGCCCTGGATGGTTCCGTTCAATGGCGCGTAATCCGAAGAAAAAATCTCACCGATCATCCGGGAGACCGTCCGTTAAGAGAGCCGCGTCCTCCGCGGCGTCCGAACGCTCCGCGGCCGTCGATTTGGCAACCGCTCGGGAAATTCTTGAGAATCCACGCACCCGGGGCAGGGATTTCCCCATCGTTGGAGTCGGCGCTTCCGCCGGCGGCCTGGAGTCGTTCACGCAGTTCCTGGAGCATTTGCCCGCCGCCAGCCGTATGGCATTCGTTCTGATCCAGCACCTCGACCCCACCCACGAGAGTCAGCTCACTCAGATCCTTTCCAGAAAATCGGCCATGCCGGTCCGTGAGGTTTATGGAGAGATGCCGGTTGAAGCCGGCCGTGTGTACGTGATTCCGCCGGGCGATAATCTCACAATTGAAAAGGGCGTATTGCGCACCGTTCGACGCCCCACCGGCGCGGGCGTTCGAAACATGCCGATCGACGATTTCCTGCAGGCGCTCGCGAAAGACCAGGGCAGCGGCGCGTTCGGCGTCATTCTGTCTGGAACCGCCTCCGATGGCGCCTTGGGCCTTAAGGCCATCAAGGCCGAGGGCGGCATCACCTTCGCGCAGGATCCCGATTCGGCGAAATTCGATGGCATGCCTCGCAGCGCCATCGCCACGGGCGCCGTCGATTTCGTTTTGACGCCGGGAGAAATCGCCGTGCGCCTGCTGGCGGTCTCCGGCCATTCTTATTTGCATCCGGCGCCGGATCGGGAATCCGATTTCCCGCAAGGAATCGAGGGCGAGCTCCACCGCATCTTCGTTCCGCTGCGAACAGCCACCGGCGTCGATTTCACGCATTATAAGCGCAGCACCATCCTGCGCCGCATTAAGCGCCGCATGGCATTGCATGGCATTGAAGATTTGAAGGAGTACGCGCGTCGAATTGAGCAGGACGCGAGCGAGGCGAAGATCCTGGCGCAGGATTTTCTAATCAACGTCACGACATTTTTCCGGGAGCCGGAAAGCCATCGAATCCTGAAGGAGACGGTCTTTCCCGCATTACTCCAAGGCCGGTCACCGGCGGACCCCATCCGGATCTGGATTCCAGGCTGCGCCACCGGCGAGGAGGCCTACTCGCTGGCCATGGGTTTGACCGAGTTCCTCGACGACCGCTCCACCCACCCCGCCATTCAGATCTTTGCGACCGACATCAGCGAACCCGCCATTGCGAGGGCGCGCAGCGGCGTTTATCTGGAGAGCGCCCTGGGAGCCATCTCGCCGGAGCGGCTCAAACGTTTCTTCGTGAAGACGGCCGGGGTGTACCAGATCGGCCACGCCATCCGTGAGCTCTGCGTCTTCGCCAGGCAGGATCTTACGAAGGACCCGCCCTTCTCCAAGATGGATCTGATCAGTTGCTGTAATCTGCTGATCTATCTTGGTCCGGTTTTACAGAAAAAGGCAATGACGGCGTTCCATTACGCGCTTAACCCGAGAGGCTTCCTCATCCTCGGGAGCTCGGAGTCGGCCGCCGCGTTCGCGGAATCGTTTCACGCCATCGATCGGAAGCAAAAGATCTACTCCAAGCGAGGCGATTCTATGCGGCTGACCTTTGACTTCCCGGACCGGAACGGGGCCGCGGTGGACGCGCGGCCGCGCGCGGCGGTGGAAAATGCCGGCCCTGTCAAAGAAGCGCAAAACGAAGCGGACCGCATGCTCCTGGCCGCGTACGCTCCGGCGGGCGTCATCATCGACGACGCCATGCGCATCCTCCAGATTCGAGGAGATACCGGACCGTACCTGCAACTTGCGCCGGGGGCCCCGACCACGGAGCTATCCCGCATGGTGCGGCCAGGACTGCTGGCCGGATTGAACAATGCCGTCCGGAAAGCGCGCCTAAAAGGTTCCACCGTACGGGAAACAGGACTGCGGGCCAAGGACGGCAAGCAGTTTCGAAGCGTTGACCTGCGGGTCTCTCCCATTCGAGGATCGAGCGGCAAGGAACGTTGCTTTCTGGTCCTGTTTGAAGATTCCGCACCGCGCGAGGCCGCCACGCGCGGGAAGGCGAAAAGCGCTAAATCCGTCCCCGAGGCGCTGGCGCGCGCCGATCAGGAGATCGAGCGGTTGGAGCGGGAGTTGACCGCGACGCGGGAATATCTGCAATCCATCATCGAAGCGCAGGAAACCGCGGCCGAGGAGTTGCGCTCCGCCGGCGAGGAGGCGCAAGCGAGCAACGAGGAGCTCGATACCGCCAAGGAGGAACTGCAAGCCTCCAATGAAGAACTGAATACGGTAAACGAGGAGCTCAGCGCCCGCAATTCCGAATTGAGCCACCTCAACAACGATCTACGCAAGCTGCTTGAAAGCATCAATGTCCCGCTCGTCATGGTCGGCAGGGATCTTCGCGTGCGCCGCTTCACCGCCGCTATCGGTCCCTTTCTGAACCTCATCCCGGCCGACCAAGGGAGAACGATCGGCGACCTTCACTCCAGCGCTATTCCCGATTTCCGCGAGCTGCTCGTGAATGCCCTGGATGGCGGAGAAGTGAAGCACCGTGAAATTCAAGACCTCAACGGGCGCTGGCTCTCCATGCGCATATTGCCGTATAAAGGACCAGGCGGGGCCATCGATGGGGCCATTGCGACATTGATCGACATCGACGACATGAAGCGCGCGCGGGACTTCGCGAAGGCCGTGGTCGACACGGTACGCGAACCGCTTATTGTTTTGGACGCCGATTTGCGAATCAGAAACGCGAATCGGGCTTTCTACCAGGTCTTTCAGGTCGATGCCGGCGCCGCCGAGGGCCACTCGATCTTCGACATCGGCGCGGGGCAGTGGGACGCCCCCCGGCTGCGGCAACTTCTCGAGGAGATCCTTCCCAAGCGGTTATCGCTTGAAGACTTCGAGGTGGAGCACAATTACGAGCGGATTGGCGCGCGAACGATGCTGCTCAACGCGCGCGAGATCAAACACATTGACGATGAGCGAATGATCCTGCTTGCCATCGACGACATCACAATGCGCAAGCGGGCGGCGGAGGACCTGCGCAGAACCAACGAGGACCTCAAGCAGTTCATTTACGCCGCTTCCCACGATCTGCAAGAACCCTTGCGCATGGTTGTAGCCTACACGCAACTGCTTGCCAGCCGTTGCGCCGGCAAGCTCGATGGCGAGGAGAATCGGTTTGCCGGCTACGCGATCGAGGGGGCCCTGCGGATGGAGGCCATGGTCTCGGGGTTGCGCGAGTTCTGGCGGGTGAGCGAGCGCGCCGAAGAACAGCGGGCGCCGGTGGATCTGAATAGCGTGCTAAAGAATGTGCTGCTCATTCTCGAGAGGTCCATTGCGGAAAGCGAGGCCGTGGTCACGAGCGATCCCCTGCCGTCGCTGAAGGCCGCGGAGACTCCGCTCATTCAACTATTCCAGAATCTCATCGGAAATGCCATCAAGTATCGCGCCGAGGCGCCGCCGCGCATCCACGTATCGGCGCTCAAGAATCAATCTGAATGGATCTTTTCCATACAAGATAACGGCCTGGGCATCGATCCGCAATATGCCACGCAGGTGTTCCGGGTGTTCAAGCGGCTGCACGCGCCCGATCGCTATTCCGGTACGGGAATCGGACTGGCGATCTGTCAAAAGATCGTGGAGCGCTACGGGGGCCGCATTTGGGTGGAAGCGAACTCCGGCCAGGGATCGGTATTCAAGTTTACGATGCCCGCCTGAAATGCGGACGCCATGAGCGCGGATGCGGCCAAAGCCCATATCGTTCTCGTTGAGGACAATCCCGCCGATGCGTATTTGTTGAAGCTGGCGCTGGAGCAGAATGGCATTGCGTTTGAGATGGTGCAGTTTCAACGCGGGGAGGACGCTCTCCTGGCGCTGAGCGCGGACAACGATGCGCCGGTCCCGGATCTTATCCTGCTCGACCTCAACACGCCGCGAATCGATGGCTTTGAAGTACTCGCCGGAATTCGCGAGAATCCGTCGCTTGCCGGCGTGCCCGTGGCGATTTTCACTTCCTCGTCTTCCCCTGCCGACAAGCATCGAGCGGCGCTGCTGGGAAGTACAGCTTATATACCAAAGCCGACGCAATTGGCGGCATTCCTTCGGGACGTAGGCGGAGCTGTTAAGGAGTTGCTGGCTCGTCCTTAGCTCTCGCGCGGCGCGGGCATGCATCCGGCCACGCCCGTGACGATGAGGAGCAGTATCGATGTCGCGATGGACATCGGCGGGTCCACCGGTTCCAGACGATCAAGCAGCGATGCACGGTTCGCGCCGGCATCGGGACCTGCCGATTCCGGCCAGCATGCTCGCCGCTGCCCGCGCCAGCGCGCGCACCATGGCGCGGCGCTTGAATTCAGGCCGCTGGAGATCCCAGGGCCATGCGAATGCCGATCTCCTGCGTCCCGCGGGTTCAAGGAGCAGGGCACGCGCCCCCGGGAGAAAGATGAGGAAACGCCGAGGCGAAACGGCGCGGTCTACCGGTTCGCGCAATTCCCGATATTTTGCGACGATCACTGCCCCGGCGTTGAAAAGACGTCGTCGCGGCGAATGATGTGGACGGCGAAGCGGTATCCTGCTTGAGATTCTCCTGGCGCATTGCCTTGTGCGATACCTTCCCTCGACGTTTGGCCACCTGCCGCACATAAGACGAGGCGCGCCGCCGCCGGTTAGGGCGGACCTTTAAGATCGCGCCCGCTCAGTGGCTGCTCAGAATGTGTTTGATGCGAATCCAGGCTTCGGTACGGGCTTTGGCGTTGGCATCGGAAGCGTCGGGTTGCTCGCCGGCGCGCATGAAACCATGGCCGGCCCCTTCATAGATCACCGGCTCATAGACTTTGCCCGCGGCTTTCATGTCTTCCTTGGCGGCCGGGATGGTAGCATCGATGCGCGCGTCGTTGCCGCCGTAGAATCCGAAGACGGGAGCTTTGATATTAGCCATGGCCTCTTTAGGCGGTGGAGGGCCGTAGAATACCAGCGCGGCGGACAAATCGGGGCGGTTGGTTGCGAAGCGGAAGCACTGTCCGCCGCCCCAGCAGAAGCCAGTTACGAACAGTTTTTTTGCCGCCGACGGGAGCCTCAGGCCGTAGTCGGCGGCGGCGTTGAGATCGGCGGTGATTTGATTGGGATCGAGATGGCTGATAGCCTGACCGACGGCATTGGGCGCGAAGGATGAAGTTCCGCCATCATTAGGTCCCATGCCGGACAATAAATCCGGCGCAATCGCGATATAGCCGGCGGCGGCGAACTGGTCCGCGGCATCCTGGACCCAGTCGGTCATTCCGAAGATTTCATGAATGATCAGGATTACCGGCGTGTTGCTTTTCGACTCCGGATAAACGACGAAGGTCTCCACCGAGCGGGCGCCGTGCTTGACGGTGGCCCACTCGCGATGGCGCGGAGACTTCTCGAGGTTGGCGCGCGCCCAGTCCTGCGCCAAGAGGGAGGATGCGGCGAGAGTGAAAGCCAGAACGGTGCGGATCATTTCCTTGTTGTACCGCATGACCGGGGAGATTAGTAAATCTCGAAGCAGAAAACGCGGTTCGAGCCGTTGGGCGAAAGCGAGTATTGCCCGTTCGGGAGCGGCTCGTCGACTTCGATTTTGTAGAGATGCCCGCCGAGAGGAGTCACGATCATGTGGAACGGGCCGGCATCGCTATGACGGCGGCGCTGCGAGATTACAACTTCGCGCGAGCCGTTCTTGACATCCAGGCGATAGAGTTCGATCTGCTCGGGCGAGATTTGGCCGGACTCCATGATAAAAATGGGCTCAGAGAGCGGCGTTTTGGCCGCGGAAGAGGTCCCCGGAATAATATAAGAGGACTCTTTCTTGCCGCCCTGTTGGCGCGCTTCGCCAGCCTCGGTTTCGATCAGGTGATTGGCGTGGAGAAGATAAGGGATATCGGGCTTGGGCGGACGCGGACCGTTGTAGCGGTCCGCCGCCATCAGGGACAACCCGATGACGAGGGACCACGACAGAATCGATCGCATTCGGTTCCATTCTATCAATCCCGCACACCTGGCCGAAACCCGCGCCGGATTCCTGTTACACTCCAAGTTCGCGACATTTGCAGTTCATGAAACGCGCTTTGATCACGGGAATAACCGGTCAGGATGGCTCCTATCTCGCGGAGCTTCTGCTCGAGAAGGGGTACGAAGTGCACGGCGTGAAACGCCGGTCGAGCAGTTTCAACACCGGGCGCATCGACCATCTATACCGCGACGAGCATGAGCAAAGCGCGCGGCTGTTCATGCATTTCGCGGACCTGAGCGACGCCGCCAGCGTTTTTACGGTTCTGCGCGAGGTACAACCGGACGAAGTATACAATCTGGCGGCGCAGAGTCATGTGCGGGTTAGTTTCGATATACCCGAATACACCGCCGACGTGACTGCTCTCGGCGCGCTTGCGCCTGCTCGAGGCAATGCGCCAGTTGGGCCTGACCAAATGCCGCTATTACCAGGCTTCTTCGAGTGAAATGTTCGGCTCCTCCCCACCGCCGCAGGATGAGAATACCGCTTTTCATCCCCGCAGTCCTTACGCCTGCGCAAAGCTTTTCGCGCACGCTATTACGGTGAATTATCGCGAGAGTTACGGCATGCGGGCTTGTTCCGGCATTCTGTTCAATCATGAATCGCCGCGTCGGGGCGAGACATTCGTCACTCGCAAGATCACCAGGGCGGCGGCCGCGATTTCTCTTGGGCTGGCGGAGAAGGTTCACCTCGGCAATTTGGACGCCCGCCGCGATTGGGGTTATGCGAAAGAGTACGTGGAGATGATGTGGCGCATGCTCCAGGAAGATGAGCCGCGGGACTACGTTGTCGGTACCGGCGAGACCCACACAGTCGGCGAGTTTGCAGCGGAAGCATTCGCTTGCGCCGGCCTCGATTGGCGCGAGCACGTCGCCTTCGACCGGCGTTACGAGCGTCCCGCCGAAGTCGACGTGTTATTGGCCAATCCCGAAAAAGCGCGGAAACAGCTCGGATGGGAAGCCAAGACGCGCTTCCGCGACATGGTCAAGCTGATGGTGGAAGCCGATGTGGCCGCTCTGAATCCGGCGCGGGCCGCGGAACGGGCTCTCGCCGCGCGGTGACGGGGGGAGCTTCGCTGCCCCGGGCCTTGATAACGGGAGTGGCCGGGCAAGACGGCTCCTATCTGGCGGAATTGCTGCTCGACAAAGGATACGAGGTCCATGGCCTGCTACGCGGGGATGTCGAAGCGGCGCCGGTTCGCCCCGGCCTTGCCGGACTGCTACGCCGCCTCGCGATTCATCGCGGCGACGTGGAAGACTGCGGCGGCCTGGAGAAAATTGTGCGCGCCGTACAACCGCGGGAGTGTTATCACCTCGCGGCCCGTTCCAAGGTCCGCTACGACAGCGAGGGCGAGCGCCTCATGCTGGCGACGAATGCGGCCGGAACGCTCAACCTGCTCTCGGCGATTCGTAGCGGCGCCCCCGGCTGCCGGGTTTGTCTGGCGGCATCGAGTGAGATCTTCGGCAACCCCGAAGCCGCGCCGCAGGATGAATCTTCGCGCCGCAATCCACGCTCCGTTTATGGCATCAGCAAACTCGCCGCCTTCGAGTTGATGCGCTATTACCGCGCGCGCCACGGCCTTTTTGCGGCCAGCGCCATCTTATACAATCACGAGTCGCCGCGGCGCGGAGCGGATTTCGTTACCCGCAAAATCACACTCGGCATCGCGCGCATTCTCTCGGGAACGGCCACGGAGCTGGCGCTCGGCAACCTCGACGCGCGCCGCGATTGGGGACACGCCCGCGACTACGTGAATGCGATGTGGCGCATGCTTCAGCAAGAGCAGCCGTCCGACTACGTTATCGCCACGGGTGAGCTGCACAGTGTTCGCGAGTTCATCGAGCGGGCCTTTTCGCGCGCCGGTCTGGACTGGACCCGCTATATTCGCGTCGATCCCAGTCTGGTTCGCGAGGAAGCGTCCATTCCGCTCCTGGGGAACTCCAGCAAAGCCCGGGCCGAGTTGCACTGGAAAGCGTCGATCAACTTTACCGGGCTGGTGGACGAAATGGTCGACTTCGACTGCGGCCAGCTCGCCTCGTAGGTAGATGCCGCGCGGCTAGCCCCGGCTCGCGGCCGGTCGCCTTCGAAGCGCCGCGCCTCCGAGCAACCCGATCGCGATCAGGCCGCCCGATGACGGCTCGGGAACCTCGCTAAAGAGACGATAGATCGTCCCATTTCCGTTATAGTCGGTTTCCGAGAGGCCATTCGGGCCGCCGGGACCTTCGGTGATCCTGACGGCGTTCACGCTCACAGTCGACGGGATATTTCCTTCGTCGTCGCTGAACAGGAATGCCAGATCGCCAAGGCCAGTTCCTCCGCCGGTATCGATGACATTATTGAAAATGCGGAAAACATCGCTGACGTGGATCGTGCCGGGATCGAGCAAAATAACATCGCCGGCAATACCCAACCCAGGCAGGGTGACCAATTCGTTCTCATAAATGTTGCAACTCGAGAAATCGGGGGCGCAACTTGAGAGTGTTGCGGCGGAAACCGGCGCCGCCAATATCGTTGCCGCAATCCCGAGAAACATGGATGACCAATAGAGTTTCACTTTTCCCTCCTCCAGTTCTATGTTTAAAGTTCCAACGGCGTACAACACATTGTAGATGGTTTTCATTCCGAACAGTGCTAAAATCGGCGAATCCCCAGCGCGGTGCGCGGGGTTTTCGGGAGAAATCATGGCGCACATGAAACAGCTTTCAGCCTTCGCAATGATCGAGATCTTGGGATGCGCGCTGGCGTTCGGCCAGGCCGTAGATCTGCCGGACGGCCCGGCAGGCGTACCCACATATTCCAATCCGATCGGCACAGGCTCCCGCCAAGTGCAGAGCCTCATCGCCTTGCCGGTTCAGGGAATGCCGTTCTTTACCCGCGACTTTACCTCCTTCGGCAAGTCGAATCCGTTCAATTTTATCGGCGCCGATCCGGAACTGGGAGCCGCCACTACCGTCGTGCAAACCGCCATTGTGCCGCTGAAGTTTGTCTTTCCAAATCCCGGAAATCCATCGCTGGACGGGGCAAACGTGCTGGCCGCGACGGAAAACTCGCCGATTTTTCAGAGTGCGGACTTCGCGACGGGCGGCGCTTTCATCGGCCACACTCAATACGGGGATGCGATCCAGCGCGCCGAATTCTGGAATCTTCCGGGCTTCTCGCAGGATTACCACGTTCTGCTCGCGCCGCCAACCGCAACAACTTCCGTAGCGGTGAACGTTCCAGCCGGGAAAGGGAATGCGTATCTGCTAAGGAGCGGCGGTTTGCTGGGAGTCGTGGATCCAACTTACTTCAACCAAGTTCTGGCAGCCCTGCTTCCGGCGTTCTCCGCCAACACAGTGGTTATTTTTCTGACCGATAATGTCGATTTGGGAACCGCCGGCCTCGTTCAGAACTGCTGCATTCTGGGATTCCACGCTTCCCAAGGGCCGCCCGCCGCAACCGCGCAAACCTGGATTTTCGCTTCCTATACTGAACCGGGCACCTTCACGGGGAACGTCATTCTAGACGTCCAATCTCTGAGCCACGAGACAGCCGAGTGGCTGAACGATCCTTTTACCGGAGCCCTTCAGCTCGGCTTTCTCAACCTCATTCCCCCGGCTGTTCTGCCGGGTCAGGGAGGGGCTTGCATCATTAATTTCGAAACGGGGGACCCGCTCGAATCCCCTCCGGTTGTTTTTACCGCGACGGTTAACGGCATCGTTTACCATCTTCAGGATGAGGTATTTCTCCCGTGGTATCTCCACGCCATGCCTTCATTTTCGGTTAATGGGTTCTACACGTACTTAGGGACGTTCACCAGTCCTTCGACCCTGTGCGGCCCGGGCTAGCGCGACGGTGTGCTGGTAGGCGTTTATAGCCCGAGTGGCTTTTTTGGAATCTGGTCCATGACCTTCATGCGGCGCTGCGCCTGCCTGGTCCTGCTTAAACGCATAAAATTGAGCGCCGCCAGGAGCACTAAACCGACAATAACCGGCACGCGGCCCTCGGGCGCTCCCGGAAAGAGGCCGGGCTCGACCAGCAGCGCAATGGCAAGAGTCACGGTCAGGAGCGCGATGGCGAGTCTAAGCACCATCGCATCCATCATACACGATGGAACATGCGCGAGGAGAATTGTCCAATGCAGATGATCCTAAAACGGGGAGCGTTTCCAATGCAAGACGATCCTGAAACAGGAACCCTGAGTTATGTTGCGGATGAATGCACATCGAGATGCAGAACGCTGCAAACCTCCTGTTCGAACGGCTGCTGTGGCGCTATTAGCTGAGCAGCACCCGATCCCGGTGCTGGAGCCATCTTGCTTCAGTTTTATTCCGCATCCGCGGCTTGCACGGCGCTAACGGCTCGGATTTCGTCAATTGCACCGTCATGCGGCTGCTCCAGAAGCTCTGGATCGAATTTGTGCGGCAGCGCGGATATGAGGGATGACGCCGCATACCGCACAATCGCGCCGCCGTCGAAGCGGCCGCAATCTGGCCGGGAGCCGGCCGGCGTTGGCCAAGCTATTCAACGTAACAGTCGCCCACAGATTCCTTCGATGACGCAGGTTTTTAGACGCGTTTTCCAAGATATACTAATAGGTAGGCAGCCCTGTATATATGAATAGCCGTTTCAAGTTTTGGGTCGTGTCCAGCTCGACCTGTCTGGTGCTTCTTTTGTTGCTGGGAGCGGTCCATGGCCGGAGCGCAAATCCGGAAGATACGTACCGGCACTTGGCCGTTTACACCGAAGTTCTGCAGCACATCAAGGCCGATTATGTGGAAGAGCCCGACATGAAGGGCGTCACGCTGGGGGCCTTGAACGGCATGCTGGAATCGATCGATCCTTACGCGAGCTATCTCAGCGCCGATCAGTACAAGCAATATCAGAAGAGCAAGGACCAGCATAAGGCCGATGTCGGGCTGGTGCTGTCGAAGAAGTTCGGCTACATCGGGATCGTAGACTCGATCCCCGGCTCGCCTGCGGCGAAGGCCGGTTTGACGACGACCGACGTGATTGAAACGATCAACGGCGTTGCCACGCGGGACATGCCGCTGGCTTTCGCGGAGATGCTGCTGCAGGGCGAGCCGGGCAGTACCGTCGAGCTCGGCGTGCTGCGCTATCGCAATCCGGAGCCGACGAAGCTGACGCTGACGCGCGCGCCGCTGCGTTATCCCGTGGTGCTTTCGAAGATGCTGCCCGATCAGATCGGGCTGGTGGAGGCGGAGAGCCTGGAAGGCAATAACGTCCGCGAGGTGGCGGCGAAGGTGGAGGATCTGCAGAAGCAGGGCGCCAAGCGTTTGATTCTCGATCTGCGGCACTGCGCGACGGGCGATCCCGACACCGGTATCGCGCTGGCGAACCTGTTTCTGGACAAGGGTCTGATTACGTATACGAAGGGGCAGACGGCGGCGCGGGAAGATTTCAACGCGACTCCATCGAAGGACATTACGCATCTGCCGCTGGTCGTGATGACGAATCGCGGGACGGCCGATGGGGCCGAGATCGCGGCGGCCGCGCTGCTGGACGACAAGCGCGCCGAAGTGGTCGGCGACCGCACTTACGGGGACGCTTCGATCCGCAAGCCGATCACGATGGACGATGGCTCGGCCGTCATTCTCTCGGTCGCGAAATATTATTCTCCCAGCGGCAAGGCGATCCAGGATACGGGCGTGACGCCTTCGGTCGCGGTGCTTGACGTGGAGCCCGTGCCGGAAACGGACGACGATGCGACGGCGGCGCCGAGTGCCGAGCCGCAGCCGAAAAACGGCGAGGACAAGACGCTGAAGAAGGCCATTGAAGTTGTGACCAAGGGCAATACGAGCACGGCCCAATCGGCGACGCCGGAGCCGGGGAACGCCGTCCAGCGGTCCACGCCGCCGATAACGACGCCGGACACTCCGCTTCACATTCCGGAGCCCAATAAGCATCCGTAACCAGATGCCCACCTACGAATACAAATGCGATCAGTGCGGCGACATTTTTGAGATCAGACAGAAGTTCGCGGATGCGCCGCTAACGAGCCACGAGAAGTGCGGGGGTCCGGTCCATCGGCTGATTTCCGCGCCGGGGTTGCAGTTCAAGGGGACGGGTTGGTACGTGACCGATTACGCCCGTCCGGGGAGCCGCGAAGAGAAGAAACCGGAGTCGTCGAAATCCGAGACGAAGGCGGACTCCAACGGTTCGAAGTCCTCGTCCACGGAATCGAGTTCTTCGGAGACCGCGGCGACGAAGTCCGGCGATTCGAGTACGACGAAGTCCGAATCGAAGCCGTCCGATACTACAAAGAAATAGAGGCTATGCCCGCAACCAGGCGACACTTTCTCGGCGCGGCGGCGGCGACGGTGGCGGCTGCGCCGTTGCTCGGGCAGCGCTCCGCGAACGATAACATCCAGATTGCGCTGATCGGCGCGGGCGGACAAGGATCGAGCGACACGCGGGCGTCGCTGCGGAGCGGTGGCGGGTCAAAGCTCGTCGCCGTAAGCGATGTTTATCAGGGCCGTCTGACGCGGGCGAAAGAGGTCTGGGGCGACGATCTTTTCGTGACGCGCGATTACCGCGAAGTGCTGGCCCGGCCGGATATTGACGCGGTGATCATTGCGACTCCGGATCACTGGCATCGTCAGATCAGCATTGACGCGATGAACGCCGGCAAGGACGTGTACTGCGAAAAGCCGATGGTGCAGCGCGTGGACGATGGAGCGCCGGTGATGGAGACGGCGCGGAAGACGGGGCGCATTTTTCAGGTGGGCAGCCAGCGCGTCAGTTCCATCGTTTATAAGAAGGCCCAGGAATTGTTCCGCGGCGGCGCGATCGGCGAGCTGAATATGGTGGAGGCGTGGACGGACCGCAACAGCGCCATCGGAGCGTGGCAATACTCCATTCCGCCGGACGCGACGCCGGAGAATATCGATTGGGATCGATTTCTGGGGCGCGCGCCGAAGGTTCCGTTCGAACCCATTCGTCTGTTCCGCTGGCGTAATTATCGCGATTACGGCACGGGCGTCGCTGGGGATTTGTTCGTGCATCTTTTCTCCGGGCTGCATTTCGTAACGACATCGATGGGGCCGACGCGCGCGTATGCCACGGGCGGGCTGCGCTTTTGGAAGGACGGCCGCGACGTGCCCGACGTCATGCTGGGCGTTTACGACTACCCGAAAACGGCGCAGCACCCGGCGTTCAATCTGGCGCTGCGCGTGAATCTGGTGGACGGGGGAAGCGAAAATTCGGGGCTGCACTTTGTGGGCAGCGAGGGCATTCTGTCGATTGCCGCCGGAGGGTTGACGGTTTCGAAGCAGCCTCGGGAAACGGCGCCGGGCTATACCATCGACACGTTTCCCAAGGCGGTGCGGGAGGAATTTCTGGCCGAGTATCGCGCCAAGTATCCGCCGGTGACGCCGACGGCCGATTCGATCCGTCCGAGCGGCGAAGAGAAGTATCACGCCGCCGGCGGGCTATAGCGACCATGTCGAGCACCATCGCAATTTTCTTAACGCGGTGCGTACGCGACAGCCAGTGGTGGAGGACGCGGTGTTCGGATTCCGCGCGGCGGGTCCTGCGCTGCTCTCGAATATCAGCTATTTCGAGCAGCGCATTTGCGAATGGGACCCGGCCGCGATGGCTCTGAAAGGTTGATGCGATGGCGGCGAACGACAACGTCCAGATCGCGCTGATCGGTGCGGGCGGGATGGGCTCGGGCGACGCGCAAATGGCGACGTCGATTGCGGGCGTGAAAATCGTCGCGGCGTGCGACATCTACGACGGCCGGTTGCAGCGGGCGAAAGAGCGCTGGGGCGGCGAACTGTTCACGACGCGCGATTATCGCGAGGTGTTGGCGCGCCCCGATGTGGACGCCGTCATCGTGGCGACGCCCGACCACTGGCATAAGCAGATCACCATAGACGCGCTGGCCGCGCGCAAACACGTCTATTGCGAGAAGCCGATGGTGCATTCGATCGACGAGGGCAACGCCGTGGTCGAGGCGCAGCGCAAGAGCGACCGGACGCTGCAGATTGGCAGCCAATACGTCAGCTCGCTGGTGTACCAGAAGGCGCGGGATCTTTTGAAGACGGGCGCGATCGGCGAATTGAATCTGGTCGAAGCGTGGCTGGACCGCAATACGGCGCTGGGCGCGTGGCAATACAGCATTCCGCCGGACGCGTCGCCGTCCAACATCGATTGGGACCGTTTTCTGGGCAGCGCGCCGAAACGGCCGTTCGAGCCGATCCGGCTGTTTCGCTGGCGCAACTACGTCGATTACGGCACGGGCGTGGCGGGGGATCTTTTTGTTCATCTGCTGTCGGGGCTGCATACGGCTACCGGGGCGCTCGGTCCCACGCGCGTTTATGCTACGGGCGGCCAATATTTCTGGAAAGACGGGCGCGACGTGCCGGATCTGATGCTGGCTCTGCTCGATTATCCCAAGACGGAGCAACATGCGGCGTTCACCGTGAGTTTGAAAGTAAACTTTGAGAGCGCGCTACCGCAGGAATCGTTCGGCGTGAAGTTCGTGGGCAGCGAGGGGACGCTGACAACCGGGTACAGCGAATTGACGTGGTCGCGTCACCCGCGCCAGATTGCGCCCGGTTACACGATCGACACGTTTCCGAAGGCGGTCCAGGAAGAGTTCAAGCGCGAATATTACGCCAAGTATCCGGTTGAGCGGCCGAATGCCGACAGCATGCGCCCGGATAAGGAAGAGAAGTTCGTGCCGCCGCCGGGATCGGACGCGCACTTGCTGCATCACCGGAACTTTTACGCGTCGGTGCGGGCGGGGCGGCCGTCGATCGAAGACGCGGTGTTCGGTTTCCGCGCCGCGGGTCCGGCGCTGTTGACGAACGTAAGCTACTTCGAGCGGCGCGTGTGCGGGTGGGATGCGGCGGAGATGCGGCGGGTTTGAGCGGCGGGAGTTTAGGCGAGGCCCGGTTGAGATCGTGACATTACCGCAAAGATCATCATGGAACGCGGTAGCGGCGGACTTTCTCCTCGTCGAGCTCGACGCCGAGTCCTGGACGGTCCCCAATGCGGGCCTTCCCGCCCTCGATGGGCAGCGGCTCGGTCAGCAGATCGTCGGTGTAATAGAACGGTCCGATGATGTCGGAGGGAAACTCTGAAGCGCTGATGCCCGGAGTCGCCAGCGCGATGTGTATCATGGCGGCGCTGCCGACGCCCATTTCGAGATTGCTGCCGACGATACAGCTCAACATGGCTGCTTCGGCGATGGCGGCGATTTTGCGGGCGGGGCCGATCCCGGCGGATTTGCCTATATAGATGGAGAGCGCGTCGGCGGATCCGGCGCGAACGATTGCGAGCGCATCCTCGGCCGTATTGACGCTCTCATCCGCGATGATGGGCAGCTCGACTTGCGAACGGACCAGGGCGAGCCATGCCGGATCGGCGGGCGGCACCGGCTGCTCGACGAAATAGATGCCGAACTCGCTCAGACGGCGAATCATCGTGACGGCCGTTCTCGGATCCCAGGCGCCGTTGGCATCGATGCCGAGGCGCGTATCCGGTCCAACGGCGCGGCGTACGGCGCGAACGCGCTCAATGTCTTGAGCGGGATCGATGCCGACCTTGACCTTCATCGTGGTAAATCCTTGTTCGAGCGCCCACGCGGCGATGTCCGCGGCGCGCGCGGGCTCCACGCCCGAGATCGACCACTTGGTCGCGACGTAATCACGCACGGGGCCGCCGAGCAGGCGATAGACGGGCAAGTTAGCGGTCTTGCCGAGGAGGTCCCACAGCGCCATCTCGAGGGCCGCCTTGGTGAAAGGGTGCCCGAATACGGCGCTGCGCATGCGAAGAGTCAGCGCTTCGATATTGCCGGGATTTTCGCCGATCAGAGCGGGGGCGAGGATTGTGTCGATAAAATGCGCGGCGGTGACCTGATCTTCGCCGCTCCAGCGCGGTGTGCAGGAGACCTCGCCCAAGCCGGTGAGGCCCTCGCTCGTGTGGACTCTTACGAGCAGGAATGGAGAAACCGAATGAAAACCGCTCTTTCCCCGAATCGCGAGATGCGCGTGCAGCGGCACCCTGACGGGTATCGATTCAATGGCGGCGATCTTCAACTTAAAATATAAACTTCAGAGCGAGTTGCATCTCGCGGGCGTCCGATGCGGACAGGATTTGGCCCGTCGTCGGCTGATTGATGGTGGTATTCGGCGCTCCCAGATTCACGTGATTGAGCGTGTTGAAGATCTCCCAACGGAACTGGACGTAACTGCGTTCCGTGATGTGAAAATTCTTCATCAAGTCGGTATCGAGATCGGAGTACGCCGGACCGGTGAGAATGCCGACGCCGGAGTTGCCGAATTGATAGAGCGGCGGAGCGGCGAATGCCGCCGGATTGAACCATTCGCTCGCAGTGGGATTCGATAGATGCGGATCTCCAACGATATTGGGACGGGCATTCACGCCATTCCCGAGCGTCGCGCCGGGGACGCTGAACGTCAGCGGAGCTCCAGACTGGAAGCTGTAAATGCCGGAGAGCTGCCAACCACCGACGATGAAGTCGAGCGCGCGCGGCATGGCGCCTCCGAAGCGCTTGCCGCGTCCGAAGGGAAATTCGTAGATGGCGCTGGCGCTCAAAATTTGGCGCCGCTCCAGAGGCGAGGGGCCGCGATCGTAATTGGCGGGCGCATAGGGCGTGGGCTGGGCGGTCACGTCGTTGCCTTCATTCGATATGTCGCGCGCGAACGCGTAGGAGAGCCGGTATTCCAGTCCCTTCGAGAATCGTTTATCAAATTTGACTTGCAGGCTGTTGTACCAGTCGCGCCCGAGGTTCTCGTATAGATTGATGCCGCCGAACTGCGGGTACGGCAAGGCGGCCTGCAAATTCGTATATTGCCCGGGCGGCGCGGTGTTGATGTGGGGCCATGCGACCAGATCGTAGCCGCGGCTGGCGACGTAGGAGACAGTGAGCGCCGCATCGATTTTCGGGATGGCCTGTTCGATCGAGACGTTCCAATCGTGAATTTTCATGGGCTTTATATTCACGACGGCGGCGGAGACGGAGGGCGCGACGAAATCGCCGGGATTGGCGGGGAAAGCGGTTTCCCATTGCTGGTTCGAGGCTTTCGCGAACGTCACCTGCTGCGAGGCCCAGTAGGGAGGGCCGATGACCTGCGACCCCGTAATGTTGCCGTTGTAATTTGAAGCGAAGATGCCGTAAGCTCCGCGCACCACAAACGTATCCTTGCCGATGGGACGCCACGCGGCCCCGATGCGAGGCGAGACGT
This sequence comes from Bryobacterales bacterium, assembly GCA_963795935.1. GTDB lineage: Bacteria > Acidobacteriota > Terriglobia > Bryobacterales > Bryobacteraceae > JAICMB01. The sequence continues at coordinate 1,535,450 of CAWCJO010000004.1, forward strand.
AATTGCTGGAATCGGACAGGCCCTCGGGGTAGCCGACTTGCGATGCCGGCACCCACAGGCCGGCGGTTGCGGCGGCGAGATAGGGCGCGATGGGCTGCGCGCTCAGATCCACCATGCCGTTCTCCTCGCCGGCGACCGCTTTCCCGATGGCGGTATCAAAGGTGGCGCCCGCGCCGCGCACGAGAGTTCGTTCCCACCAGCGATCCCAGCGGACGCCCAGCTCCAAAGTAAGCCGCGGGTGAACATGCCAACTATCGTTTACATACGTGGCGGAATACGGCTCATGACCCATGGCGAAATCCGCCAGAATCGTGTTTGCCCGCGCGGACTGGACCAAGCCAAGCAGGTAATCGGCGAAGGCATTGCCGGTGTACTGGCCATTGAAGGTGAAGGTGCCCCGCGGGTCCGAGGAAGAATGGTGCGCCAGCGTGCGGTTGTCGAGGTACTCGCCGCCGAATACGAGCGTGTGCTTGCCTTTCACCCAGTTCATGCTCGCCCGGCCGTTCAGGATCTCGCGGCGGAACGAAGCAGGGACCTGGGCCGGGTCGCTAAAGCCTGAATAGCCGCTGATGGCGACGCCGGGAAGGCCGATGGCGGGAGCGCGGAAGGCGGTTTGAAAGCCCTGAATGCCGGCGTCTTGTGTGAGATTTTCTTTGCCGACCTGAGGCGATGCGATCTCGCTATCGGAGTGGATGAAACCGGCGGAAACGGTGAGCAGGAGCGCCGGCGTGATGGTCCAATCGTAATTCGCCGCGGCATTGTGCTGCACCAGATCCTGCGTGCTGGAGACTGTAGGAGAATAACCGGCGCTCACCTGCGTATCGCCCACGCGGATGTAGCGGAAATAAATCTTTTGGCGCGAAGAGATCATCTGGTCGATGCGATAAATCTGGTTGGATCCGTCCTCCGGCGTTTTCGCGAGGGCCCGATAGAGATTGCCCGGAGCGTTGGGTAAAAGCAGATAAGGGAAGAAGAACGTAGCGGCCGAATCGAAGCGATTGGCGGGAATCTGATTTCCGGGGAACGCTTTCCCGGTAAGTGGATCGGTGATCGTGGTCTTGAGCGATGAAAAATCTCCGTTCAGGAATGCCGGCGGAATGGCGGGCGAGTTGAAAATAGTCTGGGTGCGAACGTTCAGGCCTTCGTAGCTGGCGAAGAAGAAGGTCTTGTCCTTCACGACAGGACCCCCGAAAGTGTAGCCGTACTGGTTGCGGCGAAGTTCGGGCTTGGAGGAGGCAAACGCGTTGCGCGCGTCGAGCGTATCGTTGCGCAGGAACTCCCACAATGTTCCGTGAAACGCGTTCGTTCCGGATTTCGTGATCATCTGCACCTGAAGAGGCTGGCGGCCGTTTTCAGCGCTGTAGCTGGAGGTTTCCACGCGGAACTGGCCTACCGCATCGAGATTCGGGAATGCGATGCCGCCCTCCGCGCTGGGGTCGTTGGCGCTGGCGCCGTCGATGCTGAACTGCGTCGCGTCGTTATGTTGGCCAAGTCCCTGGACCTGATGATTGAGCGTGTTCCCGCTGGGCGGACCCAGATACCGCATGCCCGGCACCAGGGCGACCATCTGGATGGGGTCGCGCCCATTGAGGGGAAGCTCCTTGATTTCTTTCTCCTCAATAGCGGATTCAACCGAGGCACTCTCGGTTTGGACCAATTCCGCTCCCCCTTGAACCGTGATCTCCTGCTTGACGTCGCCGAGCGTCAGGACGGGTTCAATGCGTTTTTGCTCTCCGGCGACCAATTCGGTTCGCGCCAGGCGCCATGTTTTGAAGGTCGGCATGGAAGCCGAGACGGAGTAGAATCCGCGAGGAAGAGCGAGGACCTGGAAATAGCCATTCGCGTTCGTCGTTGCGGTCTCGTGGAGACCGGTATCGAGATTGGTGACCGTGATCGCGGCGTTGGGGACAACAGCTCCGGTGCTATCCTTGACGATCCCGAGAATGGATCCTTCGGCGCCCGCTTGGGCGCACACGACAACTGCTCCCAGAACGCTTATTAACAGGGCGATGAGTATGCCTCGCATCGCAACCTCCTGGATCAGGATAGTCTAACGGCCGCTGCTCCGGCGATGGAGGCCAAAGCGAAAGGCGCAGAAATGTTAGAGATAGTATATCAGCAGGGTGCCTCGCCGTCCATTGCGGCAGAATACGGCGTTTTGTAGTTGTTCCGCGGATACCGATTTACCAGTTTGCAAAATCGGCAATGAACGCCGAGACATCGTCGACGATGGCATCGAAGAAGCACGCGCCTTTTTCGGCCGTCGCGAGATTGGGATGGCCGACCACGCCGCTCGTTGATATCTCGTGAAACTCGTTCACGCTGTAAACGGGTTTGGCGTATTGCATGTCGGCTTTGCGGTAGCGGGAGGAATGCGAGGGGCCATCGGCGCGCGCCAGCTCCATGCGGACGCGGCCGGGGTGAAGGTGCAGCATCAGCGAGGTTTCCATTTCGCAGGCGTGGCCGAGACCGCCGAGTTCGGATTCGCGGATGCGCTTGATGCTCTGGGCCGCTAACATCCAATACGCGGCGTAGAGGACGTGAACGCCGCCGGGATCTGCGAGGCTGCTCTTCACTTCACGCAAGGCGGCGCGCACGGGGATGTCATTGCCTCCATGGCCGTTCAGCAGAAAGATTTTCCGGGCGCCCATGGCGAGAATGGAACGGCACAGGTCTTCGATCACCGCAATGTAGTTCATCTGCCGGATGTCGAGCGTGCCGGGGAAATGCATGTGATGAGTGGAATGGCCGAGCCAGAGGCAGGGGAGCAGGAGGACGCGTTCGGGCAATTTCCGTTCGACGGCGTTCGCGATGGCGGTTACGATATCCGTGTCGGTTGTGAGAGGCAGGTGCGGTCCATGCTGCTCGAAGGAGCCTAGCGGCGCCGTTACGATCAGGTCGGCAATGGGAAGGGCTTTGACTTCCGGCCAGGAGAACGATTCGAGGCGCATAACTTAAATCCCGGCGGCCCAGGTGTTGCCGCCCGCGCGGATGAGACGATCGCGTTTCAGAATTTCGGCGCCATGCGCGGCGCCGGCGATCTCGTTGGGAACTTCGATGCGCCATCCGAGCTGCTCCAACGATTGCCGCATGCGCATATCGAAGTTATGCGAGATCTCCAGCGGGTCGCACGTCATCGTGTGGATGCGAGGCGCGGCTGCGGCTTCTTGCACTGAGGCGCCATAATCGACGATGCGTTGGGCCAACTGCGCGCAGACGCTGACAATGCGACGGCCGCCGCGGAGTCCAACCGCAACGTCGCGCTCCGCAGTGCGGATGAGCAACGGGCAAACGTTGTTCAACGGCCGCTTGCCGGGGCCGGGCGAATTTTCAAGCCCCGGGTGCGGATCGAACCGGCACATACCGTGGCCCAGTATAATACCCGTGTCTGGAACGGCCAGGCAGGACCCGAAGAGTCCGCCTTGCGAGAGGGTCATGGAAACCATATTTCCGGAGCTGTCGGCGGACGCGACGTGGATCGTGCCATAACGGCTGGCGCGCGCCGGGCGCTCTCGAAGACGCTCGCGCCAGGAGTATTCCAGCGCATGCGCGAAACGAGCCCAGTAGCGCGGATCGCCGTCGGATAGAGCATCGAACGGTTCGATAGCCTGCAAAGTTGACAGAACACTGAAGCCGCCGTTTTGCCGGATAGCGGTGTAGAGATCGGCATTCCGGTACTTCGACGAAAGCGGCTCCGTTACACGCGGAGCGAAGCCCGCCATGTCCTCGCGAGTGAGGATGCCGGCTGCGGCGCTGACAAAGTCGGCGATCAAGCGGCCAATTTCGCCATCGTAAAAATCGCGCCAGCCGGCGGCGCTTAGACGGTCCAGCGTGCGCGCGAGATCGGGACGACTCCAATGGTCGTTCGCGGAGGGTACGACGCCGGCGGGAAGCAGGATTTCCGCCGTGGAGGGGAACCGCGATATGACGTCGCGCTTCAGGAGAACCGCCTCGCGCACCAGGCCGTATCGCAAATTTTCCAGAAGTTCGCGGGCGGGTGCGACAATTGCGGGCCATTGCAGCCGGCCCCAGCGTTCCCATAACGTCCCGACGCCGCCGATGAACCCCGGAACCGCTACCGAAAGAGGTCCATATACATTGGCATCCTCGGCGACGGAGCAGCCATACTCGATCTCATTGATTCCGCGATGACCCGATGTAGGAGGAAGCACTTCGAACATGTCTTCGCGAGCGGCGCGGGGCGCCACGGCGTTGCCGTCGATCGACCAGACCCGGCCTGTTTTGCCGTCGAGAACGACTGCGGATGCGACGTAGCCGCCGATGTCCACGGCCTGCGGTTCGAGAACCGCGCAGGCGAGCGAAGCAGCGGCCGCGGCGTCCATGGCATTGCCGCCAGCCTCCAGAATTTGAGCGCCCGAGCGAGCCCCACCGGCCGGTCCCGTGGCGACCGCTCCTTGCGCGCAGATCACCTCGACGCCTTCGATCACGCTCCCTCCGGATACTGGAAGCGGAACCACAAGAAGAAGCCGTATATGGACAGCACAATTCCGATAAATATCAGCCACCACAAACGCAGGTCGCGTATGCCGTGATACTTCAAGCGCTCGAACTTGGGCAGTGCGGCGTAGGCTGGGCTCCAGATGATTCCTTCCGTATGGCGGGGCGCGGGGGGCGCGGTCAGTAACGAGACCGCGATCATCACTATCATGCAAAATATCCAGGAAATGAAGGCGCGGTGAAGATAGTTGGCGTAGGGCGCAAGAAACGCCACGTGCGTGAAGAGATAGAACTGTAGAAAAATCGTAAACGGGAAGCCTAGCAGGATCGTCGCGAGCGCCGCTTTGCCATTCGCGCGCCGCCACAGCAGGCCTGTCGTGAAAATAACCGCGAATGGCGGTGCAATATACGCAAAGCCCTCCTGGATCAGCACGAACAGCGACCGTTGAGTGGTGCTGAAGTAGATCGCGATCAGAATTCCAAGGGCCATCACGACGGCGCCGCTCCAGCGCCCGAATGAGACCAGTCGTTTCTCGCTCGCCGCTGGATTGACGACGCGCTTATACAGGTCCATGGTCAGGATGGTCGAAGTCGAATTGATCATCGACGAGAGATGCGACATGAGAGCCGATGCGATAGCGGCCAGGATGAGGCCCCGCAGCCCTTGCGGAACAAGCGATTCCACCAGAAGTATGTAAGATTGGTCGGGGCGCGGCAGGTGAGGCATTAACTTATACGCGATGATGCCGGGCAGCACGAACAGAAAGGGGAGAAGGATATGGAGGAAACCCGCCGTGACAACGCCCATACGGGCATTCCACTCATCTTTCGCGCCGAGACAGCGCTGCACGATGTGCTGGCTGGTGCAGTTGTACCAGATGCCGACGCTGAGAAAGCTGGTGAACACGCCTGTCCAAGGGAAGAGGGTGTGCGTGGGAGGATGGAAGACCTGGAACTTTTGCGGGAGCTCGTGAAACAGTTTCATGAAGCCACCGACTTTTGAAAGTCCGATAATCGGCACCCAAATGCCGCCTACCAGCAATACGCCCATCTGCATGAAGTCGGTCCACGCCGCGGACTTCAATCCGCCATAAATGGTGTACGCGGCTGTCAGGACGCCGAGCAGTATGATAGCGAGCAACAGGTTCATTCCGAACATGCTTTGCAGCGCGAGACCGCCAGCATACAGCGGTCCGGCAATCAAGGAAAAGATATATCCGATGACGCAGAATATTGCGAAGAGGTAGCGTGCGGTCGAGTTATAACGCCGTTCCAGGAACTCGGGCATGGTGTATAACCCGGTTCGCATGTAGTACGGCAGAAAGATCCAGATCAGCAGAGTGTAGACGATCCATGCATTCCAACCAAAGGCCGCAATGACGATTCCGTTTGTATAACCGGCGCCGACCTGAGCGATAAAGTGGTCGCTGCTGATGGCAGTGGCAACCATGGACGTTCCGACGACGTACCAGGGGAGGCGCTTGTCTCCCATGAAGTAGTCCTTCGCCGTGTTCCGTCCACCGCGCGAGACCAGGAATCCGACGGCGACCGTCAGTAACAGATAAGCCGCGAAAATTGCGAGTTCGTAATTGTTCAGTGCGACCCGCGGCGGGTTCATGTTGCCGGCTAATAAGAAACTTCGATCGAAAGTGGTCCTTCGCTATGCTGCAACAGTACGCTGCCGTCCGATTCAAAGCCAGGATAATCTTTTCCGTTCAGCTTGACCTCGCGGACGGGGGTGGAACCGGGATGGCGGAACGAAATCTCGATGCTTTTCCACGCGCCGGGGGGCGGTTCGATATGGGCTGAAATGGCGCGGCCGTCGGGACTCGCGGACGTTTGGAACGAGAGAGTGCCGAAGAAAGTCGGCATGCGCCGCGCTTCGATTTGCTTGCCGGATGCAAACCATGCCCGCGGAGCGCCGCGCAGTAGAAACAACTTACCGGTTTCGATGTCGTCCCGCAATTCCTCCACGACGAGAGCGTTGCGCAACATCAGGAGCGTATCGGCGTTCGCGGCCGAATTAGGAAAAGAATAATCCGCGCCCACAAAGCCGCCGTTCTGCGTGTTGTAACCGATAAACGGCGAGCCTTCGGAGGCGACGTAGACGTATCTCGACATGCCGAACGCCAGACGGGCATAGAGGCCGAGGAGAAAGTCTTCGATGCGGCCTTGGCGCAGGCGGTAATCGTAGTAGCCGCCATCATACACGTTGTTTACCCATCCAAACGGACGATCGGTTTGACTGCGCGCGCGGGTGAGGCCAAGGACAAAACCGTTGTGCCGCTGCACATAGTCGGCCAGCCATTGACCAACTTCATCGTCCGGATTGAAGAAGTGGTAGTGAAACTCCATGTCGACCCAATAGTGGAAATAGGTTCCTTGCAGCCTTCCCAGCGCGAGATCGTCGTAGGGATCGGGACCGTACTCGGGCGTTTGGCGAAAGAACAAGGTCTGTAAGTCGACGAACGGCGGCTGGCCCGGTGTTCGAATCGCAGCGCGTTCCATCGCGCTCATAAGCGTGCGGCGAAAATCGGCGGCCTCGTGAAGGTACTCTTCGCCGCGTTTCCTGTCAAGGCCGGTAATCACGAGAAAGTGGCCGAAGTCCTCAAGGCCTTGGCAGTTAGTTATGTTGTGCGCGGGAACGTAAACAGTCTGAGTGCTCGCCTGAACATCGACGCCGGGCTTATCGGGAGGAAGCAGGCCCCAATAGAGCGGCTTTTCCCCATTCACCTCCTTCATGGTGCTGTGGCGATCGGAAATGATCTCATCCGCTACGCGGTAGTAATCCGATTTGAAACGGTCGAAGAGATCGGTCTTGCCGGTGAGGCGGTAATCTTCCAAAAGATGGTGGAGAACCATGGCGCGGCGGTTCTGATATTTTCGTCCGGCGCCTTCGCGGTCTACGCTCATGCGCAGAAAACCGGCCTGCATGGCGTCGGCATAGCCTTTAAAGCCATACATGGCGAACACGTGCGTAGCAAACCCGTTTTCCTGCGGGTAGGTGGAATCGTTATAGCGGAGACCGGAGCCGTAGGTGAAACGCGGGCCGTCGGCGAGCACGAAGTTCTGAAGCAGGAGCGCGCGCCAGACGTTGTTAATCCGTTTTTCGGGAACTTCGACATCGACAGCTTTGGCCAGGATGCCTTGCCAGAAATCGACGACTCTCCGATGCGCCGCATCGAAGTCGGTTATCGCGGTGGGGCGGGGAAGGCCGCTGCTATCGGGGAGATACGGAATCGTGAAACAAACGCGCCGCGTTTCGCCGGCAGCGACGGTAAAAACGTGGCTGAGGCGGCCTTGAGCGTCGTTGAAAGCGCCGTCCGTACCGCTGTCCACGAGCAACACGGCGCCCGAGTCGTCGAGCACCTCTCGCTTTGCAAAGCGCGGACGAGAGCCGTCATTTAGAATGACGTCAACGTCGAGGATGGCCTGTTGCGGCGCGCCGCCCGTATTCGTGATTTCAAAGCCGGCATAGGCGACGTCCGGTCCAGCGGTATTGTCCTCCGGTTTTACTGCGAAGGCAGTCTCGCGATAACGGATGCCATTGTCGATGTAGTCGGCGGTGACGATGGGAAGATAACCTCGCTCATATCCGATACTCGAAAAATTATTTCTGTTGCGCCCCAGTAACTCCGCGCTTTTCCCCACGCGAAATTCGACGACGGTGTTGAAGGCGAGCGGCTGTGTTGCAGTCGCGCCCAGCCGGTCGGTGAGCCTTCCTTTGATCAGATTGGCCGCAATCGCGCCATTCCAGTAAATCGCAAACTCGTCGTTGTAGCCGGTAGGGGGATCGCGCGGGTCAGAATAGCTGCCCAGGACCGTGCGGTCGAGAATCTTGCCGGGATAATACGAGCACAGGGCCGCATAAGAGGGCTCTCCGGCCGCGAGGATCTTTTTTGCAAGCGGATCGTCCGGACCCTTGGTCATCAGACCTTCCCATCGCTTGCCGGCTTGCATGGCGGCCTGTTCGGCGGGCGTGAATTCGATATCCTGCGCCCATGAATCCGTGAGCGCAACAAATTTTTGCTTGCGGGCGCGGGCGGTGGCGGGATCGGTGATAATGCCGGCGCGCTTCGTCCCGTCCGCGGACCGCTCCGGCTGCGGTATCGGTTTCGAATCGCTGTATTCGTCTGAGAGGTAATCGATGAGGGCCTGCCGATCGCGTACCGGGGCGCCCCATCCGATCATCTTGTCTACTTCTTTTGTCCATGCCGCTTTGGAAAGCCGTTGCGAATGTATCAGGCGCAGGCTGTGGCACTGAATGCAGCTTCGCGCTTCATCGGCCTTGGCGCGGTCGGACGCCGATTCGGCCGCGAGACAAGCGGCCGCCGACAACAAGCAGCACGCGAGAGCGGCGCGCGTCGGACTCATGATCGCTTCTCCACTGTGACACCGATGGTGTCGACCGCGTTGTACAGATAGCCGGATGGATTCCACGTAGCCACGATCGGCTGGACTCTGCCCGCGGAGTCCGTCGCGCGCGACAGGATAATGTGGTACCCGGGCTTGTCCGGGGTCCAATCGAGGCTCCACAGCCGCCATGCAAAAGGAAGCTTTTGCTCCGAGAGCTTCGCCGCGGTCCAGTGGCTGCCGGCATCGGTGGAGACATCCACGCGCTCTATTATTTCTTCGCCTGCCCAGGCGAACCCACGTATAACAGTGTGGCCCAGGTCGAGTTTTGCCCGATCCGCTGGATGCGTGATCGTCGATTTGACCGGCATGCCCTCGATCACTTCAAGCTCCGACGGAACCGGCGGCGAGCCGGGCGGCAAGGCATACTTGGGAAAACGGTAGCCCGGATTCATGAAGAAGCCGGTGTTGGGTTTCATTTTGGGCGTGACGCGAATAACCCACTTGACCCAACTGGTTCCGTCCCAACCGGGCACGATGAGACGCAGCGGAAAACCGTGAATGTCGGGGATGGGTTGGCGGTTCATTTTGAGGGCCAGCAGCGTGGAGGGATGGAGGGCCTTCTTCATCGGAAACGAGCGGACGAAATCGGGTGTTTTGGCGACGCCCACGTCGGCTCCGTTGACCTCGACAAACGGCGCGTTGAGGTCTGTTCCCGCAAGTTTCAGAACGTCGCTCAGCCGGGGACCGGTCCATTCCGCATTGCCGATGGCGCCGCGCATCCACTGGATACCCGGCACGCGGGGACGGTAGAATCCACGGCCGTTGCCGGTGCATTCCACCGTCGCGGGGACGGTGTGCTGCGGCAGCTTGCTCAAGTCGGCCAGCGTGAGGTGAAGCTCCTTCGCGACTTTGCCATTCACGGTGAGCGCGAACGAGTCGGCGTTTACCTCGGGCCGCGGAATGTGTTGCCGCACGAAGAACACGTCGTTCGGCGTCAGCCAGGAATTATAGTATTCAACCGGCGTTTCCAGGTCCTCGGGACGGTCGCTGTGGAGGATCATGGGACGCTTGCCCGGTATGGCCGGAGCTTCCTCGCCTCGCAGGGCCACTATTCCCGCCAAAGACGCAATGTACGCGAGCCAACGCCGGCGATTTCCGCCACTGCCGAAACTATTATCGATCTGTTTCACATTGCCTCACAATTTCAGATTGCCTCACAAGCGAATCCAGTTTTGACGGATCAGCAACAAGCTGGCGCTTGCCACAGCCGCCCAGAGCGCGACGCCTTGCGCCAGAGGCCGCCAACCGAGTTGTCGCAGTCCCGCGCGCGATAGTCCGGCTCCGATTAAGAACAGGGTAACGATAAAACCAACTCGCGCCGCGGCGGCGATATTGTCGAATAGCGGATGCGCGGCCGGGAACAGGGAGCGCGTCCACGCCGCGAGCACGAAAAACACGATAAACCACGGCCAATTTCTTTTGGCCGCGCTGCGGAAAACAACTGCCGCGATCATGGTGAGCGGAACGATCCAGAGCGCCCGCACCAGCTTCACCGTGGCGCCGACAAGCAAGGCGGCGTGGCCGTATTTCAACGCCGCGCCGACAACCGAGCTGGTATCGTGGATCGCAAGGGCGGCCCACAGCCCGAACTGTTGTTGCGTTAGTCCCACGGCGGTTCCGATGGGAGGAAAGAGCAACAGGGCGATTGAATTCAACACGAAAACGGTCGTAAGGGCGACGGCGGTCTCCTCGTCGCTAGCATCGAGAATGGAGCGGGTAGCGGCAATGGCGCTTCCTCCGCAAATCGAAGTGCCGGCCGCAATAAGGAACGCGGCGTTTCGGGACACGCTCAGGAGCTCGGCCCAATGCGATGCCGGCGGCCATGGCGGCGGTGATCCCGAGTCCGGTGAAGACAAAACTGCCGCGGCCGGTATGAAGGACGGTCTGGAGATCCATGCCGAAGCCCAATCCGACGATGCTCCACTTGAGCAACTCGCGCGAGACCCGGAAGCAGGCGGCGCGCCAGGGATTCGCGTCCGCGAGTCCAAACGCCAAGCCGAGCGCCAGGGCGGCCGGAGGCGAACACGACGGCAAGCAGCACAGAGCGGCCGCGATCATGAATACAGCCTTTCTCAGCGCCACAGCCTAGTTTCGTGCGGGGCGCGCCGGCCGTCCAATCGTATTTTATGATCCGGGATGCCGTGCGCTTATAGCGCGTTTCGCAGGTATACTTTTCACTGGCAGCATGAATACCGAAATTTCGCCGGCCGGCATGAAAAAGCTCAGAGTGCCTAGGAATTTAACGGACCTGGCATACAACAGCATCAGGGAGCACATTGTCCGGGGCCGTCTTGATGAAAGTTCGCGCCTGACCGAGGATTTTTTGTGCCGGCAGCTCGGCATCAGCAAGTCGCCGATCCGCGAGGCGTTGAACAGACTGGAGAGCGAGGGTCTGATCCGCATCGAGCCACGCCGCGGCGCATTTTTGCGGACCTTCTCAATCAAGGAGATCGACGATATGTACGATCTTCGCGACGTTCTCGAAAGACATGCCGTCCGCACGGCCCGCGTTACGCCGAAGCTCCTCCAGGAATTGGGCCGGATTGTGAAACGCATGCGCGAATATCTGGAAGCGAACGAAAAGGCGCGGTATATCGACGAGGACGTTGGCTTTCACAAACTTCTTGCTTCCGCGACAGGGAACGAGAAATTGCGGATGGTTCTTGAAAACCTACAGAGCCAGATCTGGCTGTCGCGGCGGAAAACCTACGATCTGTCGAGCAGTACGGCCTGCGATTTCCACGAAGCCATCATCGGAGCTCTTGAAGCGGAAGACCGCGACCGGGCGGAGCAACTGATGGGAAAACATATCCAGACTGTCCGGACAAAGCTGCTGGAATTTTTGGCCGCGCAGGAGACGGACGCCACAAGGGGGAATACGGCGCAATAACGCGCCCGGGAAGGTGCATGCGGCCATTTCGGATTCCGGTGCTTCCTTATGGCACTGGCGACGGTTGCCGCCTGCGCACAGGAATCCTCGCGGGCAATGGTTATTTGTGCGCAGGCGCCGCTGCGCCTCGGCGGTTATTCCGCGTAGTGAAAAGTGCCGAGGAACGAGCCGCGATTGCCGCTGTAATTCCACACGGTGCCGAGGCCCTTGCCGTTGTAGTCGTTGGCGACCGTGTAGGCGGCCATGGCGTGGTCGACCGGGGTCAGCGGCTGGTAATAGACCGATTCGTTATGGCAAATCTGGTCGCCAGTGGTCAGGGCGAGGGTTTCGAGTTTGGCGAGCGGGCAGGCCGTCATGGTGGCCTTCATCGAATGGATGTTGCCGTCCTGGGCGGAGAAATCGATGGGCTGATACTCGAGGCGAACCACGTCGGCGAGAAGCTGGCCGCCCATTTTTTGGGCGAAGCTCTTGAGCGCCAGGCGCTGTTCGGCGTTGGCGCGTTCATCGACGATCAAGACTGCTTTGACGGGGTAGACATCGGGTGAGATGTCGCCGAGCGTGCTGTTCGCATGCACGACGCCCATGACCGAAAGGCCATCGAGGTCGACGCCCTGCCACACGCCTTTTTCAATTTTCCAGCCCATGACGGCGAGGTCGCCGGCGAGTCCGACTTCGGAGTTTGCGAAGCAGGGTCCGGTGTAAACGTCGGCCGAGCGGGCTTCAATGTATTCGCCGCGAAGTTGAGTAGTGGGAAAGCTTCCGCAAAACGCCGGGGCGGCGAGCAAACCCAAAAAACTGAGGCAAAGAGGCGCCGATGGGAAAGAGATTCTTCGCATAGGTAGATTTTGACGCGGTACTGGCTGAAATAGCCAGCCCGTTTTCAACAAACCATTTTTTGCCGCCTCGGCTTGGCCACGCGTTTACCTCGGGAAAGATGGCGCGAACGGAGTGCGGCGGCAGCGGTCCTACTCAGAACTGGCGCGCGGCGTACTATCCGGCCATACGATCCACATGAACTTATGCTTGACCGGTTCCAGCTTTAATTCGCCTCGGAGATCATCCCGGATCGCGGTGAGCAGGGCGTCGGTTTGGGCCTCTTTGCGTTCGATTAATTTCCGCATTAATTCGCGTGTGAGGTCGATCTGAGCGGCAGTTCCAAAAAGCTGAAGCTCCGCAAACGCCAACTCAGTTTCAAAAAACTGTTCCTGGCTGAGCGGGCGGTTACTTGTGCGCGCGATGCGTCGATAGGCTTCGATCAGACACTGCGTGCGAATATCCCGCTGTTTATTTACTCGTTCCCGCCGGGAGTTTAGCCAGCTGTTTGCGAACCATCCTACAACAACGATAATTGCGGCGATGAGGGCCGGAAGAATCGCTACGAAATCTTGAAGCTTCATCGTGGCGATACCACCTTGATCCGCTCAGGGCGCTTCCGGCGATTCCACCAACCGCGCGATTCTTTCATCTCAGCCTGTAGCGCCATAAAATGTGAAGCCACGTCGCGGTAAAACGGGAAGAGCTTCTCCTCGGAATGGCCGAGGCGCTCCACAACTTCGCTGGGAAGGGAGCCGGCGAGCCAGCGATTCCAGATCTCTACGAAATCGATTAAGTTTTCAAGATACTCAATTGTCGAGACTTCGGCGAAGTGCATTTTTTCTACGAAGAGCTGGACCATCTTGCGGTAGCTGGGCATGATCTCTTCGGCGAATTGGCGATCATTGTACTTGAGAATTTCCTTGAACATCGGGAAACTCGCTTCTCTGACCTCTCGAATCCGTTGGACCCCGCCCTCTCGCCTGGCATTGCCGACAGTTTCCTGCCATGCTGCTCCTGCGGCTCCGCTGATCTTCAATTTTAGTTCCGCTTTCGCGAGCATTTCCGCGCGTATTGCCAGCATGGGACCGTAGAGTTCACCGAGCTGTTCGCGGAAAAACCTGACCTGGCGCTCCCGCTTCTGATTGCGCGAGGTGAGCCATCCGCCGACGAGGACCCCGGCCAGTCCGCAAGCCGCGGAGGTGAGCCCGAGCAGAGCCGAATCCATGGTGCTCCTATCATCGCCGAACCGGGCTGATATGGGAATTTCCCGGCAAAACAGGCCGCAGGGTTACATCGCTTTGCGGCCGGGTCGGCCCGCCAACCGGTTCAAGCCGGATGTGGCCAACCGGTTAGCCGAATTTGTCCCAGTCGCCGGAAGTGACGTGGGCTTGGCTGATAATGCTGCGTAGCCTGCCCGCGGGGGCCTCGTGTTCTTTGGGAACGATGGCAGTGTCGGCGGGCTCCTCCGAGCGACTCGCGCCGCGAATGGCAGCCCTATGATCTCGTTCTTCACAACGGTTCGAGGTACGGCTACGGCACGAACACTAATGACCGATGCTGCTAGACTCCAAGTATGGATAAGGTTGAGGAGATCGAGGCCGCGATCAATAGCTTGCCCCCGGAGGAATTCCAGCGCATCGTCCAGTGGTTCCATGCCCTTGAGCAAACGCGATGGGATGAGCAGATGGATCGAGATTCCTCCACCGGCGCTCTGGATTTCCTATTTGAGGAAGCCGAGAATGAATCGGCGCAGGGGCTTGTTCGGGAGTGGCCCGCGCGGAAGTGAAGTCTGTCGCTTCCCGCCGTTTCTGGGCTTGCTTTAATTCGTTGCCCGGTCATGTTCAAGACTTGGCAGTCAAGAATTACCGCTTATGGCGCCGCGATCCTCACCACCGCTCACTCCATTTCCGCCGGTTGCAGGGCAGCGCGGATCGCTTCAGCATTCGCGTGGGCGACCACCATCGCGCGCTTGGCAAACTGACGGCGGACACGATCACTTAGGTTTGGATCGGCACACACGCCGAGTACGACCGGCTGATAGGTTCCTGAGCGCCGCGGACCAACAGGGCAGTCTCATGGAGTCGATTGGAGCTTACTATGCTCCAGCAAAAAGGCTCGCGCCATAGTTCCGCAATTTGCCGTTCGAGCGCAGTAGCGTATAGTTCAACAATGTCCTGCTCGGCTTCATGGCCGTTGCGCAACGCGCACGCGGACTCATTGTCCGGCACAACAATCACTGCCTCGGCTGGCTAGAAGGGCAGTTCATCGCAATTCATCCGCCACTCGCGTTCCCAGGTGAAATCTTTCGCTTGCTCTGCGCCCGGCTCGTAGCGTACGTGGCGCCAACGCAATTCTTCCGGCAGAATGTTGAATTCGATTTCGGGTTGATAGATTACAGGTCTGCCACCGAGCTCAAAGACCCAAGATTTATCGAACATCACTCCAAACCGCGAGTACCGCGTGAATGGAAACTGCCTTACAAACCCATCAATGAATGCCTCAATCGGCGCTTCCGTAAAACTGACACATCGATAGCCACCGCGAATCATGTAGTTTCCCGCGATCAGCCGGCGTTCGCGTATGATCGAGCGTAAGTTGGCGAACACCTCTCCTGAGTTGGACCCTTGGTGAAGTGAATTAACTTGTCGCTAATGTCGAAACGCTGAACCATTCCGGGGCCAGCTAAAGCTTGCCACCGGAGCCTTAAGTCCGACACCAGGACAGCGAATGCGATCCGCTCCTGCCTCAGGCGCTGCGAGGCTCGGCGCCGTTGGACGTTTATCCGTGAAGGCCTCGCCGGGCTTAGGGGTTATTCGGCGTAGTGGAATGTGCCGAGGAACGAGCCGCGATTGCCGCTGTAATTCCACACGGTACCGAGGCCTTTGCCGTTGTAGTCGTTCGCAACCGTGTAGGCGGCCATGGCGTGGTCGACCGGGGTCAGCGGCTGGTAATAGACCGATTCGTTATGGCAGATCTGGTCGCCGGCCGTCAAGGCGCGGGTTTCGAGCTTGGCGAGCGGGCCGGCCGTCATGGTGGCCTTCATCGAATGGATGTTGCCGTCCTGGGCGGAGAAATCGATGGGCTGATACTCGACGCGAACCACGTCGGCGAGAAGCTGGCCGCCCATTTTTTGGGCGAAGCTCTTCAGCGCCAGGCGCTGTTCGGCGTTGGCGCGTTCATCGACGATCAAGACTGCTTTGACGGGGTAGACATCGGGTGAGATGTCGCCGAGCGTGCTGTTCGCATGCACGACGCCCATGACCGAAAGGCCATCGAGGTCGACGCCCTGCCACACGCCTTTTTCAATTTTCCAGCCCATGACGGCGAGGTCGCCGGCGAGTCCGACTTCGGAGTTTGCGAAGCAGGGTCCGGTGTAAACGTCGGCCGTGCGGGCTTCAATGTATTCGCCGCGAAGTTGAGTGGTGGGAAAGCTGCCGGCGAATACCGGGACGGCAAGCAAACCTAAAAAACTGAGGCAAAGAGAAGCCGATGGGAAGGAGGTTCTTCGCATAATCTCAGTTTACCATGCGCCATTGCGCGTGGAGTTGCGTTCCTCTGCAACAATTTACAGAAACAGGCGTCCAAAAAGCGACTGTTCGCGATGGCATCTCCGGCCCGCAAGACCATGGAATATCCGCGCCGTCCAGCGCCGCCGCTGGCTCGAGTAGAGCAGTACCTGCCCGGCGATCGCATCGAGGATGTGCGCGGGGAGACCACGCGGAGGCTGCTCGGTTTTGGCTTGGCGCGCAAGGTCGGCGCGGGGCAGCGCATCGCGATTACGGCGGGCAGCCGCGGCATCGGGGGATTTGTGGAGCTGCTGGGCGGCATCGCCGATGCGGTGAAATCGTGCGGCGGCGAGCCGTTCATCGTACCCGCGATGGGAAGCCACGGGGGCGCGACGCCGGAGGGGCAGGCCGAGATTCTGCGGCGCTTGGGCGTTGCGGAGAGCGCCGTGGGAGCCGCGGTGCGGGCGACGATGAAAACTGTGTCGCTCGGCGCGGCTGAAAACGGCGCGGTCGCGCACCTCGATCGCCACGCGGCGGAGGCGGACGGCATCATCGTTCTGGGGCGGACTAAAACGCATCCGGAATCTACCGGAGAACTCGCTTCCGGGCTGCTGAAGATGTGTACCATCGGGCTCGGCAAACAGATCGGCGCGCAGGAGGCGCACAATCACGGGTTGTGGGAATCCGTTCGCGCCGTGCCCAAGCTGCAGCTTGCGCAAGCGAAGGTGGTGTGCGGCGTGGCCGTCGTCGAGAACGGCTACCGGCAGCCCGCCGCGATCGAAGTGGTCGAGCCCGCTTACGATGCGTTCCTCGAAGCGGATATGAGACTGCTGCGGATTGCGAAATCGTACCTGGGGACGATCCCGTTCGATTCGTTGGATGTGCTGATCGTCGATGAATTGGGAAAGACCGTCAGCGGCGGAGGCATGGACCCCAACGTGATCGGCGTCTGGCGATCGAAGCGCCAGGGGCCGCGCATTCCGGATTACAAGCGCATCGTGGCGCTATCGCTGACGGAGGCCTCGCTCGGCAACGGGCTGGGGATCGGCATGGCGGATTTCACGACGAAGCGTTTTGTGAACGCCTACGACGCGGCGGTGTCGTATGTCAATCTGCTGACGGCGACGGAGCCAGGCGGCAACACCGGCGAGGGGCCGCTTCCGTTGGCGCTCGATTCGGACCGCGAGGCCATTGAAGTGGCGCTGTATTCTTCGCTGGCGGGCCCGCGGCCGCGCGTATGCCGCATACGAAACACGGCATTGCTGGGCGAGATGTGGGTGTCGGAGGGGCTGCTGGACGAAGTGCGGACGAACGCGAAGCTGCGCTTGACGGGCTCGCCGGAGCCGCTGGCGTTCAATGCGCTCGGGGAACTTATTTTAAGATGAGGCGCGACGGGGAACGGATCGGACGCATTCAGGAGTCGCTGGAGCGGGACCGCCTCGATGCGCTGGTGGCTGCGGCGCCCAACAACGTTCTGCTGCTCTCGGGCTATTGGCCGGTGACGGGAACTTCCTTCGCGGTGGCGACGAAAGAGGGCCGTATCGGGCTTGCGATTCCCGAGGATGAGCGCGATCTTGCCGGAGCGCGGTTGGGCGGACGAGGTCAGGACATTCCAACCGGCGTCTCTGGAGAAAATCGTCGCGTCTGAGCGATGCCGTTCGCGAGGCGCTGTCGAGCGTCGCCGAAGCCCTGGGATTACGCAACGGGAGCGTCATCGGTTATCAGAGGGAACCGCTGTTCGTGCCCGTCACGTACGCATCGATCAACATTTACGGCGTCTCGATCCGGGATATTTTGAACGGGGCCGTGCCCAACGCGTCGTTGCGGCCGGCCAACGAACTGCTGGCGCGTTTGCGGTCGAGGCTGACGCAGGGCGAGCTCGGCTGCGTGCGCCGGGCTTGCCACATCGCGCGGGAGGCGTTCGAACGAGCGGCCCGTGAAATGCGGAGCGGGATGACGGAGTTCGATGTCGCGAACCTGCTGCGCGGCGACTTTGTTCGAGTGCACGGGCGAGGAACGGCACGGAGGGTACGCGTTCTGCATGTCGGGGCCGAACTCCGCCGACGCCAAAGCGGCGTATCAGCTCACTCGCACGCGCCGCATCGGGCCGGGCGATTTCGCGCTGGTGCATTGCAACTCCTACGTCGAGGGATTCTGGACCGACATCACCCGCACCTTCTCAATCGGCGATCCGGACGAGCGCAAGATGTAGCTATATGCGGCCGTTCTCGGCGCGTCGGAGGCGGCTTTGAGCGCCGTGCGTCCGGGCGCGAAGGCGTCGGACGTCGACCGCCGCGCCCGCGAGGCAATGCGGTCGCGCGGTTTCGGCGAGGCCTTCAGCCATCCCGCGGGACACGGCGTGGGGTTCGCCGCGATCGATCACGACGCGCTGCCGCGCATTCATCCTAAATCCGAGGAGACGCTGGAGCCCGGAATGGTATTCAACATCGAGCCCGCCGCTTACTTTGAAGGCGAGGGCGGCATTCGTCATTGCAACATGGTCGCGGTAACGGAGACGGGCGCCGAGCTACTAACTCCGTTTTTATCCGTGATTGAAGATCTGATCGTTCCGGTACAGGCATGAGCATACACAAGCACCGCGTTCCTTCCGCGAACCGCTTCATGTTCGCGACCGGCATTGAGAACAGCTATCCCGTGATTACGGACCGGGACGGCAGCTCGCTGCGCGTCGACGAGATGGCGAAATGCGGGTTTTACGAGCACTGGAAAGAGGATTTCCATCTGGTGCGCGACCTGGGTTTGGATTATCTGCGTTATGGTCCGCAGTATTATGCCGTGCACACCGCGCCGGGGAAGTACGACTGGGGGTTCTGCGACGAGACGTTCGCGGAGCTGCAGCGGCTGGGGATCACGCCGATAGCGGATCTGTGCCACTTCGGCGTGCCGGATTGGGTGGGCGACTTTCAGAATCCGGACTGGCCGAAGCTGTTTGCGCAATACGCCAAGGAGTTCACGCTGCGCTATCCGTGGATCACGCTGATTACGCCGGTGAACGAGGTTTACATCAGCGCGAGCTTCTCGGCGCTGCTGGGCTGGTGGAACGAGCGGCTGAAATCGGATAAGGCGTTCATCACGGCGCTGAAGAACCTGTGCCGCGCGGCGATTTTGGCGGAGGAAGCGATCCTGTCGGTCAACGAGGACGCTATTTTTATTCAGAGCGAAGCGACCGAATATTATCATGCGAAGAACCCGGCGGCCGTGGAGCGAGCCGAGTTTTTCAACCAGCGCCGCTTCCTTTCCCTGGACCTGTGTTACGGCAAGCACGTCGACTCGCGCATGTTCGAGTACCTGATGGACAACGGCCTCACCCGCGACGAATATCATTGGTTCATCAAGCACGGCGCGGCGCTGCGGCGGCATTGCGTCATGGGCAACGACTATTACTTCACCAACGAGCACACGGTGCCGCCGGGCGACGCGCCGCTCGAAAGTCCGGGCGAGATTTTCGGGTACTACATTATTACGAAGCATTATCAGGAGCGCTACCGGCTGCCCGTGATGCACACCGAGACGAACCTGGCGGAGAACGACAAGGCTCCGGCATGGCTCTGGAAAGAGTGGCGCAATATGTTGCTGTTGAAAGACAGCGGCGTTCCCATCATTGGATTCACCTGGTACAGTTTGACGGACCAGGTGGACTGGGACAGCCAGCTTCGCGAGAACAACGGCAACGTGGATGAACTGGGGCTCTACGACCTCAACCGCAAGATTCGGCCCGTGGGGAAGGCCTATAAAATACTCGTCCGCGAATGGGGCAACATTCTCCCGAAGGACTGCTACTCCGTCGTTCACGCGCCGTAACAACCAAGTGACATACGATGGAGTTTATGGCCGACCGTAAGCTCCAGATCGTCCCACTCGGCGGATTGGGCGAGTTTGGGATGAACTCAATGGCAATCCGCTACGGCGACGACATCATTGTTGTCGACGCGGGAATGATGTTCCCCGACGCGGAGCTGCTGGGCGTCGACATCGTGACGCCCGATTTCGCCTATCTCGAGCAGAACCGCGAGCACGTGCGCGCGCTGGTGTTGACGCACGGACACGAAGACCACATCGGGGCGGTTCCGTTTCTGCTCGCGCAGCTCAACATTCCGGTTTATGGAACCGGGTTCACGTTGGCGCTGGTCGAGCGGCGGCTGGAGGAGCACGAGCTGCTCGGCAAGGCAAAGCTGACCAGGGTGAAGCCGGGCGAGACGATCCGCATCGGGCCGTTTGCGATCGAGTTCATTCACGTGACGCACTCGATTGTCAGCGCGGTCGCGCTGGCGATTACGACTCCGCTGGGAGTGATCATTCACACGGGCGATTTCAAGGTCGATCCGACGCCGACCGACAACAATCTTTTCGACCTGCACACGCTGGCCGATTACGGCAAGCGCGGCGTGCTGCTGCTGATGTCGGACTCGACCAACGTGGACCGGCCCGGGTATACGGAGAGCGAACGGGCCGTTCTGCCGCGCTTTGAAGAGATTTTTTATCGCGCCGAGCGGCGCCTGATCATCACCTGCTTCAGTTCTTCCATTCATCGCATTCAGCAGATTCTGGACGTGGCGGGCGAGTATGGGCGCAAGGTGGCGTTTCTGGGGCGCAGCATGTTGAGCGCGACTGAAATCGCGCACTCCCTCGGCCACATCAGTATTCCCGATGGGATTCTGCTGCGGCCGCAGGACATCATGCAGACGGCGCCGGAAAAGGTTGTCGTGGTGGTCTCGGGAACGCAGGGCGAGCCGATGTCGGCGATGTCGCGCGTGGCCGTGGATAACCATAAGCACCTCTCGATCGAGGCAGGCGATACGGTGGCGCTGAGCGCGCGCATCATTCCAGGTAATGAGAAAGCCATTTACCGGATGATCAACCACATTGCGCGGCGGCGCGCGGACGTCATTTACGGAACCATGAATCCGCCGGTGCACGTCTCGGGTCACGCCAGCGCGGAGGAGCTGAAGCTGGTGCTCAATCTGACGCGTCCGCGCTTCTTTCTGCCGATTCACGGCGAGTACCGGCAGCTTGCCAAGCATGCTTCGCTGGCGCAACACCTGCGGCGGGCGGGGCTGGAGGAAAGCTTCATTCTGGAGACCGGCGAGACGCTGGAGATCGACGAGCGCGGAGCGCGGCGGGGCGCGCGGGTGACGGTCGGGCGCGTGTGCATCGACTCCGGCTCGCTCGATGAGGTTGTCGAGGACATGATTATCCGCGACCGGCGGCACTTGTCGGAAGACGGCTTCGTGCTGCCGATCATCGCTATCGATAAGCACTCGGGCAAATCCGAGACGCTACCCGAGATCGTGAGCCGCGGGTTCGTTTCCTTCGAGGACGGCAATTCCGGGATGCTGCAGGAAGCGCGGCACGTGGTGGCGCGGACGGTGGAAACTTCGACGCAGGAAGAGCGCGGCGATTGGGGCGTGATGCAGGAGAAGATCCGCGCCGATCTGCGGCGATTCCTGAACAAGCAGACCTCGCGACGGCCTCTAATCATGCCGGTCATTCTGGAGGTTTGAGCTGGTTGAACTGGAAGACGCTTCGGGATTCCGCGGCGCCGCCGGCGAGCGGTTCACGCCGGCTACCGATGCCGAGGTAGCGGCGATCCTCGCGCGGGCGTCCGCGGCGTCCGTTCCGGTGACGATTGCTGGAGCGGGCACGGGACTGACGGGCGGAAGCGTCGCGCAAGGCGGCTGGGCATTGTCGCTCGAAAAGTTGCGTCGGCTTGAGGTGTCGGGAGGACGAGCGCGCGCCGGGGCCGGCGTTTCGCTTCAAGAGCTGCAGGCCGCGGCCGCTCGTACGCGGCAATTCTATCCCCCGGATCCGACGGAGTGGACGGCCAGCGTGGGCGGAAGCATCGCGACCAACGCGAGCGGATCGCGCAGCTTTCGATACGGCAGCACGCGGCGTTGGATTGCGGCTCTGAAGGTCGCATTCATGGATGGGCGCATCGCGGAATTCCGGCGGGGCGATGCGGTCGATTCCGTGATTCCCGAGATCCCCGTTCCGCGCACGACGAAGAATACCGCCGGGTATTTCTTGAAGCCCGGCATGGACTGGATCGATCTGTTCGCCGGATCGGAAGGCACGCTGGGCGTAATTCTGGAAGCGGAGCTGCTGCTTCTCCCCGCGCCTGAAGAGCTGCTGGCCGGCGTGATTTTTTTTCCAAGCGATGAAGAGGCGCTCGAAGCGGTGGATGCGTGGCGAGGGATGGAAACGTTGCGCATGATCGAGTACTTCGACCGCAACTCTCTCGCTCTGCTGCGCGAACGGTATTCGGAAGTGCCGCGCGCGGCGCAAGCGGCGGTGCTGATCGAGCAAATCGGCGACGACACGGCGGCTTGGGAGCGGTTTGCAACCGCCGATAGCTGGTTTGCGTTCACGCCCGGCGATCGCGAGCGTTTCCGCGCTTTCCGCCACGCCCTGCCGGAGATGGTGAACGATATAATGCGGCGGCGCGGTTTCCTGAAGCTCGGCTCCGATTACGCCGTGCCGGTGGATCGCAATCGCGAGATGCTGCGCTGTTACCACGAGCGGCTGCGGGAGGCCGCGCTCGACTACGTCATCTTCGGCCACATCGGCGACGCGCACTTGCACGTCAACATCCTTCCGTCGTGGCCCGCGCAGTTCGAAAGCGGCAAGGAGCTGATGATAGAGTTCGCCCGTGAAGCGGTTGCACTCGGCGGGACGGTGTCGGCCGAGCACGGCTTGGGGAAGCGCAAATCGCATTTGCTGGCATTGCAGTATTCGCCGGCGGAGATCGAGGCCATGAAGGCGGTAAAGCGGCGTCTCGATCCGCAGTGGCTGCTGGGGCGCGGCAATTTGTTTTGAAATGGTTGGAATGCGCAAAGTGGCAAGCTGTGCCAGTATCTTGCGTTTCTGTCTAACGCTAGTGTGTGCGGCGCACAGATTAACAATTATCGAGCCTGGCGCGAGCTGGATGGGATCGAACACTACGAACGGGGCGGCATTCTCCCCGCGGGCGTCGGGTATTCCCACAACATAGGGATGAAAACAGGCCCGGAAGAGAACCTGGTTCTGAAGGAACAGTGGGAGCTGAGGGAGGACGACCATCTTTTCTTTGATGCCGAACCGCGGGTCCTGACAGCCACTGGCCAGCCTCGAAAGGATGTCGACGTATATGGAAGTTGGCGGACCAATACGCGCGACGGCGGGGACAGGTTAGGGCGGACCGATTCCAAAGGTGTGCGCAAATCCGTGTTGACCCGAGCTTCGCAAACTTAGGGTTAATCGCCGGCGGCCCTTAGAGAGCGCCCGAAGCTAAGGACAAAAGGCGCGAGTTGACCAACGGCGAACTGCGTGAGCTTTTCTCTAAACACAAATTGACGATTCGGTGGTGATGCGACCGACGTGCCAGGTAATTAAGGGTGATCCGGGTCGAGGTCGAAGACTTCCACCATGTACTCGAAGTAGGGTCCATCCATCAAAAAAATCATGAATATTTCGTGTACGAGGTGAATGAACTTGCGGGTGGCGTATTCGTAATCGGAATCGGCCAGCTTCAGCGTGAGAGAAACATTACCGGCGCGGTTCCCGGATCTGACGCCGGCTTTGGCGGGATCGATACGGCGATGCTCGGGAAAATCCGCAGATTGGCGGGAGGCGACGAATTCTTTGAACTCGCGGTACATGGAGGAGGCGGGAGGGACCTCCGGCAGCACGACGGGAAAGCGCAAGCTGCGCGTATTGCTGTCGAGGATCAGCTCGAAGACACGGTCGCGATGCCAGAGAATCTTGAAGGAGGCCTTGCCGTTGCGAACCGGGCCGCGGCTGAAGCCGCGGAAGATGCCCCGATTCGCGTAATTTTCGAGAATGCCGCCGACCAGATCGACGCAGTCGCTCACGCGCAATGACTCTAAGACCGCTCCCTCGCGGTCGCGGCTCGGTAAACGCGCACGACCGAAATCTGAGCCGTGCGCCTCAGCAAGCGATTCACTTAGTGGGCGAAGGCGGAGACGCCCGGCTCGGCGCCGAGGTAAACTCCCGGCGGATAATCGCGCGCGGACGTGAATTCCTTGATCGCCTGACAATTGATGAGCGTGCAGAGGTTCTCCCGCGATGCGATTTCGTAGCTGCGTTTGAGAGCGGCGCGGAAGTCCTCGGGCGTGTTGACGTACTCGCCGCGCGCGCCCAGGCCTTCGGCCATTTTGTCGTAGCGCAGGTTTTCCTGGAAGATGTACATGTGCATGGTGCGCGGCGAGCCTAATGCGCTCGGCCACATTCCCCAGGCATTATTGTTGTAGACGACGGCTACGACGGGAATCTTATACTTCGTCGCCGTCTCGAGCTCGAACATGCTGTAGGCGATGCCGGCGTCGCTGGTGACGCAGAGCGCGGGCGCGCCTTTATACGGGGCCTGCGGACCGACGCCGCGCTGCACGGCTGCGCTCGCGCCGATCATCATCGCGAGATCGGGACCGATCGCTCCATATTGATAGCCGGGGCAGATACTTTGGCCCGGCCGGTAGGAGCGCATCCAGCGCCCGCCGAACGTGCCGATGGTCCAGCCGCCAAACCCGGTCACGGTCTGTTTCGGATCGACGTCGCCTTTATAGAGGAAATCGTGAACTTCCTTGCCGATGACGGCCGGATGCAGGTGGTTGGTGTCCTTGCTGTACTTCAGGCCGAGCGCGTACTCGGCGTCCAGTTTCTTCTCCCACTTCTGGCGCGCCGCCGCGAGCTCGTTCACCCAGGCATCGCGCTTGCGCCGCGGCAGGGTGCTGGAGAGGGCCTCGAGAAACGCCGTTTCGTCGCTGACGATACCGAGCTCGAGCGGCCAGTTGCGGCCGAGATCTTCCTGCACAGGATGCACGCGAATCGTTTTCGCATCGGGGCTGAAGCGGTATTCGCCGGGGCTGGGCATGCAGTATTGGCCAATGAAGACGACCAGGTCGGCGCTCATCAGCGCGTCGGGCGAGAGGCTCGCCGACAACCGATGCTCGTCGGGGAAATGCCCCTTGCTCGGACCGGACGTGACCACGGCGATTTCGTTCTGTTCCGCGACTGCTTTCAGCGCGTCCCAACCTTTGCGCTGGAAGATGCCCTGACCGGCGACGATGATCGGCCGTTCGGCCTTCGAGATCATATCAACCGTCTTCTGGACATCCTTTCCGGCGGGGTTCGCGCGGCATTCGGTGCGGTACTTCGTCTTATCGTAATAATCTTTGAGGCCGGAGGAGTCGGTAAAGCGAGCGCGCGCCACTTCGCCTGGGAAGTCGAGGTGTACGGGGCCGGGAACGCCGGACTTCAGGTTGCGGAAGGCGTAGGCGCCGTATTCGTGCACGCGGTCGGGAGCGATAAGCCGCTTGCCGTATTTCTTCATGCCGACAGTGGTGGGCTGCTGATACCCGGTCTGGATGAAGGCCTCACGGTCGTCGCCGGCGATCTGCATGTTGCTGGCGAGCACGAGCAAGGGCGTTCGCGCCGAGTTGGCCGCCGCAATGTTCATGATCATGTTGGTGAAGCCGGGGCCTTCGGTGCCGGAGCAGGCGGTCACTTCGCCGGTGGCGCGCGAGAAGCCGTCGGCCGCGGCGCACATGGATCCCTCGTTGCGACCGCCGTACGTCGGCACGCCCGAAGCCGCGATGGCGTTGATGACGGTGTAATTGCCGGGGCAGCAGAACATGGCCGCGAGGTCTTCCTCTTTACAAAGCTTGGCGAAGACTTCGGCGCCGCTCAGGCCGCGGCCCTCGAACTTCATATCCTTGGGCTGCTCGCTCAACGTCGCCGGAATCTCTTTGGGAATCCGAATGGATGGAATGGAAGGCGTCGTGGCGGCGAGGATGTTGCGAGGCGCGATGGCGGCCGCCACGGCTCCGGCGACGGCCGGGGCCGCGAAAAAATTCCTCCTCGAAGTGCTCGCCGGGCGGTCGCCCGTTGCGCTCTTGGACTCGGCGTCGGCGCCCTTGGAGTTGGCGTCGGCGCCAGAATTCGAATCGGCTACGTGGCTCATATTAGCTCCCTATCATACTCTATTTCGCTGCGCTATTTACTGCTCTTGGAATCCGAGGAGTCCTGCAACGGCGGCCGCATGGATTGCGGCCACAGATTACGAACATAGTTGACCAGGTTCCACATCTCGGTCTCGGACAACTGCGTCCGGAACGGCGGCATCGTTTCGCCCGCGCCGTCGCGAATGCTGCGGAAAATCTCACCCTCGCTCGTCCCGCTTTTATACATCTTGGGCGATGTCAGGTCCGTGGCATTGGCGATCACGTCCACCTGCGCCTTGCCGTCGTTGCCATGGCATCCCGTGCAGTTTTGAACGAACGTGAGGCGTCCATCGGCGATCGATTTCTTGGAATACGGGATGGGATTTTTGAGTTTCTTGACCTGATCCGGGGTGAGGCGCCCTTCCTGCCCGGCGCAGGCCGCCGCGCAGAGCAGGAGGCCGGAAAGGCCGAAACTGATCAACTTCACTGTCAGGGGACTCCTCTTGAGATTGTAGTCGAAAATGGGCTTGCATGGGGGCGCGCTGCGCAAAAGTCCACGCGCCGGACGTTCCGTGAGCGGCTTATGTGGTGAAGTGTGTGTCGGCTGCGGCGTGAATATCGCGACGGGGGCGCCTCGCGCGGCGCGGTGGGATGTGGATCGAGAACGGCGACTTCGCGTATCCTGTAGCGGAGATCGCCAGTGGAACTGACGAGGATTCTGTAGGCTGTGCCGCAGGCGGCGGCGATCGGCAAAAATGACAAAATTGGTGCTGTCTAAGCTCGTGGTGGGATGCATTGCGATCGCCATGGCCGCGTTACCGGGGTGCTCGCCGCCGCGCACGAGCGAGCTGCGGCTGACGGCCGAGGGCAAGGCCTACGTCCATTACCTGCAGCTCAGCGACGTCCACATGCAGGCCAGCGAAAGCTATGCGAAGCAGACGCTGACGGAGATCGAGGGGAACGTCAGGAACGTGGGCAATCGCGCGGTGGAGCGGGTTGATGTGACGTCTCTGTTTTACGACGTGCGGGGCATCATGATACTTCGGGAGCGCGCGACCCTGGTCAAGAAGCCGCTGAAACCGGGCGAATCGCGGCGCTTCCGCCTGGCGTTCGACGATATTCCGGAGAGTTGGAACAATGGGATGCCGCAGCTTGTGATCGCGCAGGTGGTGTTCGGATGAGGAGGCGCGCGGCGCGGATTTGCGCGGCAGCGGCGTGTTCGCTGGCGTGCGCGGCGGCGCAGACGTTCACGCTTTCAAAACGCAGCGAGGTTGTCGCCGGCATCGAAATGCGGGCGCCGGGAACGGATTGGGCCGTGGAGGGCCGCGAGGCGGCGCTGGCGACGGTGCTGCTCGACGGCAAGCCGCAACAAAACGTGATGTTGTATGCGGGCGCAGAGCGGTTCTCCTATCCCGTTTTTCTCGGCAGGCTCGAAGCGGGCGAGCACCGGCTGGCGGTCGAGGGCAAGGGAATCGAGCTGCTTGGCGCGCGTTTTCGGGAGGACGATTCCGACTACGTCCGCAATGCGCCCGTTCTCTATGCGCGCGCCGACACGGTGGGACGCCACACCGACATTCCGCTGATCCTCTATTGCGAGCGGCTGCGCGAGAACGGGCGGGAGATTCTGCGTTATACGGTGATCTTCTCGAACGAAGATGGCGGCACGTCGACGCGCGCGCTGATGGCGCGGTGGGGCCGCACGACGGACGTGGAATACGTGTATAAGGGCGCGCTAGAGCCGGACGGCGAGATCCATCACGCCATGATTCAGACCAGCGGCCACAAGGACGTGGAGTTCGCGGGACAGCGCGAAGGATCGCATCCGCTACTGATGCCGATCACGGACAACAACATGATCGGGGAGGCCGATGTTTCAGTTCCGATCCGCTACCGCATCGCGCCGGTACTGGTGGATTTAGCGGCGCACTCGCGCGAGGAGGTCATGGATACGCATCCCATTTCGTATCGCGTGATGGCGAAGGAAGTGGCGCGCGAGGGCAAGCTGCGGCCGTGGGGCGTAGTGGACGGCGAAAAGATAAGCGAGCCGCGCAATTACCTGTATTTCGAGTTGAAGCTGGCATCCGTGCCATCGGCGGTGGGGACGATGGTGCGGCTGAAAAGCGGCCCGGTTTATTATTCGTCCACGATCGGGCGCGCGGATTACGCCATCAGTCTCGCAAAGCGCAATCCCGCCGAGAGCACGTTCGGCTACGCGCGGACCACGGTCGAGCTTCCGCCGGAAACGAAGGGGAGCGACATCGCCGCGATCGGCTTCCAGTGCGTCACTCCTCAGGGGGCGCCGACGGGGCCCTGCAAAGTGGAGGCGGTGAGCAAGGCATTCTTTCTCGACGCCGACTATAGGCCGGGGCCCAATGTGTGGACGATGCCGCGGCCGGTCGAGATCCCGGCAGGCGAGATATGGACATCGCCGTTAAAGTGACTGCCAAGAGCTCCAAGACGGAGCTGGCCGGCTTTCTGCCGCACGGGACGTGGAAGATAAAGTTCGCGCCCGCGGCCGGGAAAGGCAAGGCGAACTCGGGCCGCCGTGCGGCGCCGGAGACTCGAATTTAGCCTAAAATACGGGCAGAGCGATTTCAGACGCGAGGAGAATCGAAATGCTGGAACGGGCGGGTAGCGCAACCGTGGAACGGGACGCCAAGGACAAAAAGTGGCATGTGCATATACAGGTCGGCTCGGAAGTGATCAAACGGCCTCTCAAGGATACCGCCGGGGACGCCAGCGAAGAGGCTCTGCGGGCGGCGGCGGTGGAGACGGCGAAGAACGAAGGCTACGAAGTGGACGCGGGCAACGTGACGGTGGCGCGCTAACGAATGGGAACGGCGTTCTCCTGAACGAATTTGTGGATCGGGTCTTCGGGAGGGCCGATGTAGTGAAACTGCTCGGCGTACTCTAACCCGTACTTGCGGCCGAGTTCGCGGTCGTTTCGCAAAACGAGTTGCTTGACGTATTCGCGGTTAGCGGTTGCGTCGTCGTTCCCGAGGATGGCGAGCTTGCGCCCTTGGGCCGCCAGCGAAGCGCGCAGCCGGGCGCCGTTTTCACCCGCCGGCCCCTGCGTTTTATTCGCGAGATTGGCGCGCACTTTGCCGTCAATGTAGGAGGAGATGTCGACGACGCGATTGACGAGCTGCGGCCCGCGCGCGAAGTAATACTTCGTTGTGACCGAGTGGGGCTCGATCCCGGCGGCGAACTGCTCCGGATAATCCTTGTCCATGCCCGCCATCCAGCACGCCGCTTCGACGCACTCCGCCGTGACGTAGTGATCGGGATTCTCTTCGTAGTGGCCCCACGGATCGTATGAGAGGATGGTATCGATCTTGAGCAGCCGAAAAAGGAAAATCAGGCGGGAACGCAGCTCCGGCTTCGAGATCCCGTCCATCTGATGATTTCCGTAATTGAGACTGAAGGCGCGCTTGAATCCCATCACTTTGACCAGTTCGGCGACATCGTGGTCGTTGGACAACTCCGTCTCCGCTATGGTGCCGGCACCGGCCAAATCGTCGTTCGTAATGCGGATCAAGTAGCCGGTATAGCCTTCGTTCATGAGCTTCAGCGTCGTGCCGCCGGCGAAAATAGGGATATCGTCGGCGTGAGGTTGAATGGCGGCGAGCGCCTTGCCTGCGTATGGCCTTCCGGGATGATCGCGCTCGATAACAATTTCCGGCTCGGGAGCGGCCTTGGCGAGTCCCGCCGTCAGGAGCGCAAGGAATTCACGCCTGTACACACCCGAAATTATACGCGAACGGGGCGGAAGCCATTCGGCGCGGAGCGTCGCGACGGGTCGATGGGCGCCGCGCGGCTGCCAAAGACGATGCATGACGTCCGCGAGACGCTTGCAAACGTGAAGCAAGACCCTCCGTCACTCGGCGAAGCGTAGACGTAGCGCAAGGATCGGCGTTGCCATTGCGTAAGAAGCGCGGCCAGCAACCGTCGAGCTAACGCTCGAGGGGCTTCTTCGTGCTGAGGCGGGGACAAGGGCTGCGCCACTTTCCCCCCACCCCTTTTTCCTCTACCAGCGCTCTTCCTCCGCTGCGCTCCGGAGAGGTTTTCCTTGATGAAGACGAACACTTCCGGCACAATCGAATTGCCAGCGTCGCTGTGCTCCGAGAACTGTTCGTCTTCGGCCAGGAATGCCGTTCGCGTTCCTTCGGAATCACTGTTCGCTTTCGCCGGAATCCTCAGCAGGCATCAGGCACGCTCGAAAGCATGGAGGCGGGCCGTCTCTTGGCCCGCCGCATAGCGCAGGAGCGGAAGGAAGAACAATAAGCACCCCGCGCGGAGTCCACGAATTTTGTCGGACCGCGCGGGACGGTGCAGCGGCTACAGGCAAGCTCTTTGAGCGACCTGGCCCACTTGTGTCTCGGCGCCCATGGTACGCCGGCCCTGCCCTGCGTTACATCGGCTGTACCACCATGCCCAAGAAAAGCTGCCTCCGTTGGAACTATTGCACCGCGATCGTTACCGGAGGTGACGCGACGGGCGTACCACCAATCACGCTCACCATATTCAGCACCACCGGAACCGCATCTCCTAAAGGCGCGTTCTGAGGAATCCGGGCGTTGACCTGATATAGTCCCACGAACCCAGGCGCCAATCCCGCAAATGACACCGGAGCCTCGACGCCCCCGATCGTGACGCTGGCTACCGCTAGGGTTTCGAAAAGAGTGCCGGTGGGCGCGGCAGTTCCGTCCGCGGGCGGCGTTTGATTTGAACCATCCGCGGCTTGGACCGCGCCCAAGCCGGTGCAGAAGATCTCGATGTACTCACCGCGTTGTACCGGCCTCGCGCTGGGAGTATTCGGACCGGGCTCGGCCGCGGCGAGAGCCGTATTGTTGATCAGGATCGCCCCCTGCCCCTGCCCACCCGAAGGTAATGTGAAGATGCCGGGCTGCAGCTCCGTGACGGTCACCGGTACGGGCGTCGATATGGTATTTCCCTGCTGGATAATAAGCTGAGGTTGCGCATTGATATCCAGATCTTGAGGAATGAGTCCGTTTACCTGCGTCGGGCTCACATACGACAGCGGCAAAGGTTGTCCTCCTAATAACAAGCTTGTATTGTTCAGGCTAATTGGCAAAGGCACTTGGGCCGCCCCCTGAATCGCGCTTGCCAGCCGCTCACCGAAAATAGTCACGTAACTTCCCGGCACGACCTGTCCTTGCGGTCCCGCCGACAAACTCGCCGCATTCAAAGCCGCTTCCGGTTTGGCCGCCGCGCTGTCAGCGGCGGGCAAAACGCTGACCTGCAATGAAGCTTGTCCGCCAATCGTTCCACTCGCCAAGCCTTGAAAGGCGGTAACTTCCACTGTGGCTTGCGATGGCGACGGTGAGGTTCGCGGCGTCCAGGTGCCTTCCCAAAAGCCCGTGGCCGGCTTGTAGGAGAGCGTCACGGCGGGGTCCGCTGTAGAAAATGACACCCCCGCCGAGCCGCCATTGCTGGCCGTAACCGGATTGTTGCATCCATCACGAATCAGAACTTGTATTAGCTGCGGCTGCGCGACCTGCAATACGTGCCCCAGCCCCGCTACCGGCTGCTGGAATGATGGAACCAGCGGGCTGGGACTACAACTCGCCTTTGGAGTAACCGATTTCAAGGCCGAATCGGCGCTCGTTCCGCCCCCATTGGTCACAATAACGGCCACTTCAATCGTCTGCGTCGTCCCGTCGGCGAATCCTACTCCCACGTTCCCGTTGTGTACGCCGGCAGCCAATCCCGCCAAATTCGCGTTTACCGTCAGGGGAGTCGTCCCGGTAACCGTGCCGCTGGCAGGGCTTGCCGTCAACCAATTGTTCCCGTCGTCCGTAAACACGACCGTGCCATAGCCGATAGCGTTCCCCGTTAAGCTGAACAGGCTTATAGTCTGCTGCGCCTGCGCGGAACTCCCGGCCACGCCGGTTAGAATTACGCCGCCCGTTGAGGCTTGCGGCGCCGATCCTAGCTGGCCGGCCGCGATCACATTCAGAAGCACGGATACGCTTTGAAGCGTGTTCGCCGCCCCCGGCGCAATCACGTTCACGTATCCGTAATATTGCTGTCCGGCTTGCAGCCCCGCCGGATTTACGGAAACCTGCACGTCTTGCGGCGCCGCGGAGGTCGACGCGCCCGATCCCGGCGAGACCTGCAGCCAACTCTGGTTTGCGGGTATCGTCTGCGCTTGCGTTGTCCAAGCCAGACTGCCCTGCCCCTGGTTGAATACCGCGAACGATTGCGGCTGTACCGGAGCTCCCCCGGCGACCGCCGTGAACGTCATGCCGGTCTGGGAGAGACTCATGATCTGGGACAGCTTGTTTATCGATAGCGTTGCGGTAAACGTCGCCTGAGCGCCGGAGCCGGTGTCTGTCACGACGATTCGGCAAGTGGTGGTGCTCGGAGTGAATCCGGTGGGATCCACCGTGAAAACCACCGCGCCAGGGGAGCTTAACGTAGCGGTTCCGGTAGCGCCGCCCGTCAGCGTCATCCACCCGCTATTTTGGTCACAAACGGCCTCAGAGCTGTATTGAAGAGTCCCACCACCCGAATTCACGACCGTTAATTGCCCCTGAATCGGAGGGCTTCCCTGGGGCAACGTGAAGCTCTGGACGTTGTTCGATAGTGCAATGACCGGCTTGGGCGCGACCACGGTCAAAGTCACGCCAATCGTGGCGGTCGCGGGCGGCAGGCTCCCGCTGGTTGCCGTTATGGTTATCTGACCGGTATACGTCGCCGCCCCGAGGCCGCTTGGGTTCACCGAAACCGCAATATTGCCGGGCGCGGTCCCGCTCGATTGCAGCGCGAGCCAGCTTCCGCCGCTGTTCGTGGAAGCGGCTCCCGTGAAGTTTACGCCGGTTGGGCTGCCGAATATTCCGACAGTTTGGCTTGCGGGGCTGCTGTCCCCCTGAGCATAAGTAAAGCTCAGCGCGCTCGCGGCCGGACTGACGCTCAGACCTTGGCCGATCGCCAGGCTATAAGTCTGCTTCGCGGAGAGGGCTGGAGTGGACGCATCCGTCACGACCACATTGACGGTAGCGGGTCCGGCCGTCGTTGGAGTGCCGCTCAACACTCCGGAGGAACTCAAGCTCAGTCCGGAGGGCAACCCGCTAGCAGTCCAACTATATGGTGGGACGCCGCCTTGGACGGCGAGCGTCGTAGTTGGATAGAACACATTTGTTATTCCAGTGGGCAGCGCGGTAGTGGTGATGGTCACCGTTGGTGGCGGCCGTGGAGGCGTAATGGCGATCGAGAACTGCTGCGGCGCCGAAGTCGTGCCGGTGCTGTCCTTCACCGTCACGCTGAAATTGAATGTGCCGGCCGACGTCGGCGTGCCGCCGATCGCCCCCGTTGACGCATTCAGCGTCAGGCCCGTAGGCAGCGCGCCTACATTGGTCCAACTGCCGTAGGGCGGCGTTCCGCCGTTTGCGGCGAGAGTCGCCGAATAGGGTGTTCCGATGACGCCGGGCGGCGGGTTCCCCGTGATCGTGATCGGCGCCGGCGGTGTTGCAATTGCGATCGACAACGACTGCGGCGCCGAAGTCGCCCCGGCGCTGTCCTTCACGGTCACACTGAAATTGAAGGGACTGCCACTGGCTGTCGTCGGCGCGCCTCCGATCGCGCCGCTCGACGCGTTCAGCGTCAAGCCCGGCGGCAACGCGCCCGAACTGACAGTCCAACTGCCGTAGGGTGGCGTTCCCCCGCTGGCCGCCAGCGTGGCGGAATACGCCGTCCCCACGGTGGCACTGGGCAGCGAGCTGGTGGTAATGGTCACCCCCGTCGCAATCGCGATTGACAGTTGCTGCGGCGGCGAAGTCGCCCCGGCGCTGTCCTTCGTTGTCACGCTGAAAGTAAATGGGCTGCCCGCGGCGCTCGTCGGCGTACCTGCGATTGCGCCGCTCGCCGCATTCAGCGTCAAACCCGGCGGCAGCGCGCCGGCGCTCACCGTCCAATTGCCGTACGGCGGCGTCCCTCCGCTGGCCGTCAGCGTCGCCGCTGCATACGCTGACCCCACGCTCCCACTTGGCAGCGACGCGCTGCTAACGATCGGCCCAGCCACAATATTGACGGTGAACGATTTCGGAGCTGAGGTGAGCGTGCTGATATCCTGCACCGTGACACTGAAGCTAAAGGGAGTGCCCGCGACGTTTGCCGGCGTCCCGCTGATCGCGCCCGTGGCGGCATCCAGCGACAGCCCGGGCGGCAACGCTCCGGCGCTGACAACCCAGTTGCTTAAGGGCGGCGCTCCCGTGCTTCCTTGCAACATCACGGCATACGGCACGCCAATCTCACCGCCAGGCAACGAGTTGGTAGTAATCGTCACGCCCGAATTAATGGATATGCATAGCCCCGCCGCCAATGGGGATGAGGTCGCGCCGGCGCTATCGGTTACCGCCGCCACAAAGCAGAACGGATTCGGGCTTGCCGCTTTGCTGGCCGGGGTTCCGCTAATCGCCCCGGTTGCGGGATCCAAATTCAACCCGGGAGGAAGCTCTCCGGAATTGATCTTCCAGTTGCTGTAGGGCGGTGTTCCGCCCGTTGCCGTTAAATTCAACGAATACGGTGTTCCAACCACGCCGCCGGGCAGCGGGTTCATGGTGCTGATGGTTACCCCCGTTGCAATCGCGATAGAGAACGGCTGCGGCGTCGAAGTCGCGCCGGTGCTGTCCTTCACTGTCACGCTAAAAGTAAACGGACTGCCCGTGGCGGTCGTCGGCGTGCCGCCGATCACTCCGCTTGACGCGTTCAGCGCCAAGCCGGGAGGCGGTGCGCCGGCGCTCACCGTCCAATTGCTGTAGGGCGGGGTTCCGCCGCCGGCCGTCAAAATCGCCGAATAAGGTGTTCCAACAATGCCGGGCGCCGGGTTCGCCGTGATGGTCAACTGAGCCGGTGCAATCGTGATCGAGAACGGCTGCGGGGCCGAAGTGACGCCGTTGCCGTCTTTCACCGTCACGCTGAAATTGAAGGTGCCCGCGGCCGTCGGCGTGCCGCCGATCATTCCACTCGAGGCGTTCAGCGCCAGTCCCCCGGGCAGTGCGCCGGACACGGTCCAACTGCCATAGGGCGGCGTTCCGCCGCCAGCCGTCAAAGTCGCCGAATAAGTTGTTCCAACAACCCCGGGCGGTAGGTTGCCCGTGATGGTCAGTTGCGGGGGTGCAATGGTGATAGAGAACGGCTGCGGCGCTGAGGTGACGCCGTTGCCGTCTTTCACCGTCACGCTGAAATTGAACGCGCCCGCGGCGGTGGGCGTGCCGCCGATCACCCCGCTTGAGGCATTCAGCGTCAAGCCCCCGGGCAGCGCGCCGGATACGGTCCAACTGCCGTAGGGCGGCGACCCGCCGCCGGCCGTCAAAGTCGCCGAATAAGGTGTCCCAACAACCCCGGGCGGTAGGTTGCCCGTGATGGTCAGTTGCGGCGGCGCAATCGTAATAGAGAACGGCTGGGGCGCCGAGGTTGCCCCGGCGCTGTCCTTCACCATCACGTTGAAATTGAATGTGCCGGCGGCCTTTGGCGTGCCGCCAATCACCCCGCTCGACCTGTCCAGTGTTAAGCCCCCAGGCAGCGCGCCACCGGATACGGTCCAACTGCCGTAGGGCGGCGTCCCGCCACTGGCCGTCAAAGTCGCCGAATAAATTGTTCCAACAACCCCGGACGGGGGGTTCCCCGCCGCAATCAGCTGCGGCGGTGCAATCGGGATCGAGAACGGCTGCGGCGCCGAGGTCGCCCCGTTGCTGTCCTTAACGGTCACGTTGAAATTAAATGTGCCCGCGGCCGTCGGCGTGCCGCCGATTACCCCACTCGAGGCGTTCAGCGCCAAGCCCCCAGGCAGCGCGCCGGATACGGTCCAACTGCCGTAGGGCGGCGTCCCGCCACTGGCCATGAAAGTCGCCGAATAAATTGTTCCAACAACTCCGGGCGGTAGGTTGCCCGTCACCGTCAACTGCGGCGGTGCAATCGTGATCGAGAACGGCTGCGCCGCCGAGGTCGCGCCGGCGCTGTCCTTTACGGTCACGCTGAAACTAAATGTGCCCGCGGTGGTCGGCGTGCCGCCGATCACCCCGCTCGAAGCGTTCAGCGCCAAGCCCCCAGGCAGCGCTCCGGACGCAGTCCAACTGCCATAGGGCGGCGTCCCCCCACTGGCGGTGAAAGTCGCCGAATAAGGGGTTCCAACAATGCCCGGCGGAGGGTTTCCGGTCACGGTCAGTTGCGGCGATGCAATCGCAATCGAGAACGGTTGCGGTGCCGAGGTCGCCCCAAGACTATCCTTCACCGTCACGCTGAAATTGAACGTGCCCGCGGCCTTCGGCGTGCCGCCGATCACCCCGCTCGAGGCGTTCAGCGCCAAGCCCCCAGGCAGCACGCCGCCGGATATGGTCCAACTGCCGTAGGGTGGCGTCCCGCCGCCGACGGTCAGCGTCGCCGGTGGATACGCGGCCCCCACTGTTCCATTCGGCAGCGACGCGGCGGTAACCGTCAAGCGCGGGGCAACGTTGATGGCGAAGGATTGCGGCGCCGAAACCAGTCCGGCCCCGTTCTGCACCGTCACGCTGAAGCTAAACGAACCACCCGTTGTGGGCGTCCCGCTGATTGTACCGGACGCATTCAGCGACAGCCCCGGCGGTATTCCCGCGCTGGCCGCCCAATTCTTCAAGGGCGGCGCCGACGTGGTCCCACTGAAAGTGAAAGAAGGATAGAGGACGCCAACTTCACCATCAGGCAAAGTGGCCGCTTTTACAGCCACGGTCGGATTGCCGATATCTATGCATATCCCCGGCGCAAAGATCGATGAGGTCGCACCGGCACTATCCGTTACCGTCACTGCAAAGCACCACGCCCCGCTGCCTGCCGCCGCATTCGTCGGCGTTCCGCTGACGTCCCCCGTCGAATGATTCAAATTCAGCCCCGGAGGGAGCTGTCCGGAAACTTGCGCCCAGTTGACATAAGGCGGTGTTCCTCCCACGGCGCCCAAGAGCAGCGAATACGGCACACCGACGAAACCAGCGGGCTGAGTGCCCGCATTGGTGACGGTTGGCGGGCTACCTTTTGCCCTTGCCGAATACTTCGCCGCCGGTTCGCTCAACAGCGCACCCATGGCGCCGCCGCGCAGTGAGCATGTGTCCGCGCCGATAGAGAAAGCCTTTGAGGTGGCCGCTCCATCCTGCCCGGAAACCCCAATCGTTATGAAAACTGGACTCGCGAGGGCGCTTGCCGGACTGCCGCTCAGCACGCCGGCGTCGCTCAGCGACAGGCCCGGCGGAAGGTGACCGGCAGTTAAACCCCAGGCGTATGGAGAAGCGCCGCCCGAAGCCGTGAACGTGAACGAGTACTCCGCGCCGGGGCACGCGGAAGGTAACGGGGAGTCACTTGTGATAGTTAAATTCTGACCCGATAAAACGGAACTGCAAACGACACAAGTCAAAACAGCCAAAAGAAACGCAACAAGACGGGACATAAGTTGCTTTCCACCGCGGCGCCGCATAGCAGACCAAATCATCTAATCTGAAAGAAGAAGCCGGCCTCCACCTTCCCGAACACCTGCGTTATTGAACTATTCGCCTTATAGACCTTTGCCTCCGCCCGAACTCCAAACTTCTCGGTGATGTAATAACGGATCCCTCCGCCCGCATTGACGGCAAAATCCGAGCCCGCCGGAATTGAGCCGGACAGAGCATGCGGCAGGTTATCCGCCCCAGTGTAGGTGGCCGTATAAGAAGTCTTTAAATGCGTCAAAGCGCCGACGCCAAACACCGCATACGGCGCGATATGGCTCTCGCCAATTCGAAATCGCAAGTGGACTCCACCATGAAAATCCGAGAGCGGGATACCGAACGTCGCCTTCGCGCCGATTGCGGGAATGTTCACGGTGGTTCCAATTGCCGGAAAATAGCTGTATTCCACGTAAGGCAATAGCCAGTTGTTGATCGCGTACGTGACATTTCCTCCGCCCATGGCCCGAAAGTCGAATACCCCATAGCTTGCCCCGGCAAAGCCGCCGATTTCCCAACCGTTAGGGTGAACATATGGGGTGGTGGTGATTTGGGCGGGAGCGGGCGTTGAAAAGGCCAGAAGAACGAGAGCGGCCAAGGTGAAACGAAATTCTCCACTTACTAACTCTTTGCTAGCCATCAGTAACGCCGTGGTGTTCTTCATCGCCGCTGGCCAGCTACTTATAGCACAGCCTGTACGAGGAAGCAACCGCGTTCCGCCGCGATGTTGTCAGCATGTGAGCTGTCCGGTCTAATTAGCACGTGATTTGTCCGCTTTGGGAGAGCGGGTGAAACCTGGAGGGGTGAAGGGACCCGAACAGACGGTTTCATCCGCGGAAATGGAGCCCATGATGAAAGTGCAAGAAGTGATTTTGAAGGCCCTGGCCGGCAGCCTGAAATGGTGGGAAGCGGCCGAGATCATTGGGGTGAGCGACCGGACGATGCGACGCAGGCGTCAGCGGTACCAGGAGGATGGCTACGATGGGCTGTACGACCGCCGCAAAAGGCGCCCGAGTCCCAAGCGGGTGGCGCTGGAAACGGTCGAACAGGTGCTGCAACTGTATCGGGAGAAGTATTTCGATTTCAACGTGCGGCACTTTCACGAGAAGCTGGGGGAAGAGCACGGCATCGAGCTCAGCTACACGTGGGTGAAGTTGGCGTTGCAAGGAGCGGGGCTGGTAAAGAAGCGGGGGCGGCGCGGGAGGCATCGGCGACGGCGACCGCGGCGGCCCTTGCCGGGAATGCTGCTGCACATCTCGCCACGTTGCGGCATTATTCGCATCGCGCCGGAATCGCCCATTCACATCGCCGGAATACGCACGGGATTCCCGGATTCGTATAAAATCAAGGCAGGCGTGACTTCGGGGCGCAAACTCGGCGTGCTGGTGAAGGTAATGCCGCTCCGCTTCTTTCCAGTGTTGGTGTGCTTCGGAATCACCGCTATCGTGGTCATGGTATTCTTGCATTCCGTAGATTTGAAGCCGGCGGTGGGAGAGAACTTCTTTTTCGCAAAGAACGACCCTCAAGTTCGCTCTGACAACGAGATCTCCAGAACTTTCCCAGGACAAATGAACGAGATCGACCTGACGGTCAGCGGCGATATCGCGTCACCGGCGTATGCGGATCGCATCCACGCATTGTCGGTCGAACTGGAAAAGGTCCCCGGAGTCACCGCTGTCATATCGATAAACCCCGGGCCGAAGGGCCACGGGCCAAAAGACATCAAAGGCGCACTGAAGAGCCCCCTCTGGACGAACATTCTTATCGGCAAGCATCACCGCTCGACAGATGTCGTTGCCACGGTAAAAGACAACATCGGGGGGAAAACGATCGACGGCGTGCAGGCTCTTAGGAAGAAGTTCGACCGGCGCGGTTTCGAAGTCACGATCTCGGGCCTGCCCTATGTCACCGAAATGATTTCGCGGACAATGGCGAGGGACCTGCGAACTTTCAGCCTGGCTGCGGTCGGCGTGTTTGGCGTGGTGTTGTTCCTTGTCTTTCGCTCGCCGTGGATCCTGCTGGGCGCATTCGTCGCATGTGCGAATTCGAGCGCTGCGGCGCTCATCGTTAATCAACGTATTCATATTCCGATTGGGCCGGTTACGGCGAACCTATCGACGATGGTGTTCGTCATGACTCTCTCGCCCATGGTCTTTCTGACTTACAACTGGATCGCGATTCGACAGCGGAAACAGTTGGCCGGGCGCGCGGCGGCCTGGGCTGCGGTGAAGGAAACGGTTGCGCCGTCATTCTGGAGTGCGGTATGCATGTTGCTGGGTTTCATCAGCCTTATGCTCGTTTCCGCGACATCCATGAAGCACTTGGGCATGGGCGGAGCAGTCGGCGCGGCGATGGCATTCCTCGCCGCATACATCCTGTATCCCTGGTTCTTGGCTCTGGCCTCACCCCCAACGGCAAAGTTCGGCTGGACCAAAGGCATCGCATCGCGGCTGCATTCCTTCTTTTCCGAGCGCCACCGCGTGATTGCGCTCGCATTGGTGATCTTCGGGGTGGTTGGCGCCATCGGGATGCTGCGCCTGAATACGGACCCGCCATTGTTCTTCTATTTCAAGAAAGGAAGCGACATTCGACAAGGACTCGAGGCGGTCGATCGCTCCGGCGGAAGCAGTCCGCTGAAACTCGAAGTGGAAGACATTCACCGCGCTCCGCTCGATAGCAACGAGGCCTACAAGAGGATGTGGGCGCTGAACGATGCGTTGGAAAAGGACCCCGCCGTGGGCAAGGCTATGTCGTTGCCGGTCCTTGAGAGCGAAATCGACCGGCGCTGGTACTCGAAACTGTTATCTATAAAGGGATTTTTCCAAGGAAAATCCAAGAAACAGGAAGAGATCGATGTGCTGGAGAGCCCGAAACACGGCGACCCGGCGCGGCAGTTCATAACTCCGGATTACAAGAAGGCGCTCTTTCTTTTGCGCATGCGGGAGACTGTGCGGAACGCGTCGCGCGAACAGGTCATCCGCCGCCTGGAGGGCACGGTTCATCGCGAGGGCTTTCGCACGCTTCTTGTCGGCGGCGAGTACAGCTTATTGGGTGACATGGGCCGGCTGATCAAATCGAGCATCATTACCGGCTTGCTGTTGCTGACCGGCATTTTCACGGTCATGGGTTTTGTCTTCTCCCGCTCATTGCGTACGGGTTTGGCCATGCTGGTAACCCTGGCCATCATCCCAGTCGTCGTGCGTGGATATATCGCTTACCTCGGCATGCCACTGGGCTTCATTACCGCTACAGCCGCCAATCTCGATCTGGGCATGGGAGTGGACGCCATGATCTATCTCACCATGTTCGCCAAGCGTTACGATAAGAACCTCAGCTCCTGGGAACCATGGTCGAAGGCCTGCTCGCATCTGTGGCGGCCGATCGGAACGAATTTCCTAGTGATCTGTTGCGGGTTCGGGATCTTTCTGCTTTCGAATTTCCCCCCTACCCTGCGCTTTGGGGTGTTTGTCATCTTCGGTTCCGCAACCGCCGCCAGCGCTGCGCTGTTCTTGTTCCCGTGGCTGGCGAGCGTTTCTCTTCATAGAAAGAGAAAGAAAGTCGAACGCAAAGAATTGAACGTGGCATAAGGCTGATATTTTTTGGCCCCGGACTCACGAGTCTGGGCATACAGGCGGTGCGCGAGATGAACCGCGCTGGTGTGCTGATCGATCTCAGCCACGCCGGCCGGCGCGCCAGCCTGGAAGCGGTCGAGTTGTCCCAGCACCCCGTCATCTTCTCACACTCAAATCCGAGGGCGGTGCAAGAGAACCCGCGGAACGTGTCCGACGAGCAAATGCGCGACGCTGGCCGGCTGCGCGGTCACGGTATACGAGTTTCTCGACGGCCGCATTGCCGTTCGTTATGGGCCGCATGAGGTGGCCCGGTTTGAGCCCTTCAGTTTGCCGGAGAAGCGGCCCACGAAACGCAAATCCGCGCGGCCACCCGGATCGCGGCGGCGTGCGGCTTGAAGAACAAGGGGGGCTTTTTTTCTATTTGGAGGCTCTGCCTCCAAACCTCCGGGATTTTGTCGCTGTTGCGCCAGAATGGCTGTTCGGAGGCGGGGCGGACCAGCCGCCCCGACCATCCCGGCCTCTGGGTCGATGCTCGAGATGCTTCCCAGCAGCGCTCTATCCCCCGCCCAGGTGATTGCAGTTTAGCAAGCGAAGGCAAGCGGACAGATCACGTGCTAATAAAACCGGACAACTTGACGTGCTGACAACACAGCATTCCGCCGCGCTTGCCGGCTTTCGCCTTTATGGCATCTTCAGAACGTTCCGCCGGGTGAGAGGGGTGTCCTCCAGCACGCACCGGAACCCGAGCTTGTCTTGCGCATCCGACGAATAGTTGCGAAAAGAAAGGCGGAGATGCTCCTTGGCGTCGCTATCGAACGAGCCTCCGCGCGCCACATGAGCTTTCCCCTCGGAGGGCCCTTGTGGGTCCACGGCTGGTGAAAGCGCGTAGTAGTCTGGGCTGTACCAATCGTTTATCCATTCCCACACGTTGCCCGCCATATCATACAAGTTAAATGCATTGGCATCAAAGCTCTTGACGGGGGCGGTCCAATCGAAGATGTCGTTTCCTTGTTTACCGTAAAAATTGGCCTTGTCCCGACTATTCTCGCTGTTTAAGGGGTAAATCTCGTTTTCTTTTCCGGCGCGGGCGCTGTACTCCCATTCGGCTTCGGTCGGCAACCGCCCGCCGGCCCACTTACAGTACGAATCCGCATCTTGCCAGGACACATTTACAATCGGTTCGCTGGTCGCCTTCCATCCTTTGTTAAAGTTTGGAGGCGCGGGCATTTTGGGCTTTGCGTTCCCTTGCCTGTTCTCCTCCACGTAGCGTTCATAAGCCGTCACATCGACCTCGGTGGTTGCCATCCAGAAATCTTTGCTGATTGTGACGGAATGCCGCGGCATCTCGTGTTTTTGGCAGCGGTGGTCGCCCGGTACGCAGCCCATCTGAAACTCGCCCGCGTGGATTAAAACGTAATCGAGGCGGTCGCGGTGATTTTGGAGAATAGTAACCTTCTGCTCGGGAGGATGAAAGAAAAAGGGACGCGTCACCGTGTCGCGAACATCCGGGATCTTGCCCGTGCGCGCCTCCACGTCCGCTCGCACGTGTCGAACGATCTCATCCAGAGAGATTCCAGGGGTCTTGGCGATATTCCCGGCAAGCGCGCGCGTAAACCAGCCGGGTCCCCCGTTCGGGCCGTCCGGAACGATCTGGTTGGCCGGTCCGGCGGATGCGAACAGCAGTTCCTTGATATCGGCATCTGGGGTTTTCAATCCCGGCCCCGTGATACCGGAGACAAGATCCAAATGGCGGGAAGCTTCGATCATAAGGATCGTCAACCCTGCCTTACGATCTTCGAGTTCCTGGGCCAGGCGCCCAAACGGGTATGCTCTGCCCAGTATCGGGGACTTGTTTGCCACGTCAAAGTTGACGGGCAACATGAAATTGTCTTCATCGGTCTGCACGGCATAACCCGAGTAGTAAAACAAACACACGTCGCCCGGCCGGATGCCGGCGAGAAATTCTTGAACCGTCGATTCGCTGAAACCGGGAAGAGCGGCATCCTGAACGGCCGTCACTTTGAAACCGGCCCCGGTCAGCGCCAGCTTCATCAATTCGATTTCCTTCCGCGCCGCGGGGACCGCAGGCAGCTCTGAGTAGGCGGCGTTCCCAACGAGCAATGCATGCTTGCGGGGCTGACTTGGGACCGGACCCGAAGATTGGCCCAGCAACGCGGTCCCAGCCCCGAACAGCATGAAAATGGTTACCTGGGCTATAGTCGATTGCAACCCTTCGATATTACAACTGTTGGATTCGGCTTGGCAGGTCACGGGCCGGCATCGGCCCCGGACTTCTCAATTCCGCTTCTGACTCCATGTCAATGTGACGCTTGCGCTTGTTTCGGTGAATTGAAACGTAAAGCGGGACCAATGGTCCGCTTCGGAGGGCTGTTGGATGACGGTGTAACCAGCTGCGGGTAATATTGTGACCGGAACGCCGCCCGGCAGTTTGCCTTTGATTATTTTGCCTGGGAACGCCCGGCCATTGCAGACCATCACGCGATCCGTATGACCTCCAGGATTCGTCCAAATAATATCGCCATGTAATTCCGCCAATGCCGGCGAAATCAGATCGGGGAGGGGCCCGCAATCGGGCTCCGCCAGGCGGCGCGGGTGGTTGAATGAATGTCGCCGGAGGCACAACCGAGATCGCCGGCTGAACCGGCGTCCGTGTAACCTGCGCCGGAGGCGAACGCCTGTCGGCCTGCCCGGAAGCATGAGGCGCATTTACAGCCACATGAACCTGCACTCGTGAACTTTGGCGGGGTCCGGTAATAAAGACGTAACCGGAATACTTGCCCGCGGTCAACCGGGAAGCCTTCACTGAAACGCGGACCCTCGCTGGCGATTTGCCTTGAAGGCTGATGCGTTGCGGGCTCGTGTGTAACCACGGATCGCTCGCCGATACCGTGAAATCGGCGCCGTATCCCGTAATGTTCAACCATTGGGGAGCGGAATG
This sequence comes from Bryobacterales bacterium, assembly GCA_963795935.1. GTDB lineage: Bacteria > Acidobacteriota > Terriglobia > Bryobacterales > Bryobacteraceae > JAICMB01. Next base: position 1,579,494 of record CAWCJO010000004.1, read on the forward strand.
CGTCGCTCCTTGCCGGAAGGGGCCAAACGAGAGCTCGGGGGGCGACACGCCGATATTTTCATCTGCGACTTTGGGGGCAGGCGCGCCCACAGCGAGGCGAACCGGCACTCGTGAACTTTGGTGAGGTCCGGCTATCGTGATATAGCCGGAGTACCGGCCGGCGGGCAAGCGGGAAGCGTCGACCGAAATGCGGATCATCGCCGGAGACGTGGCTTTTTGCGGGTTCACATGCAACCACGGATCGTTTGTCCAGGCCGTGAAGTCCGCGACCTTTCCCGAGATTCCCGAGATATAAACCAATTGAGGCTCGGGATTCGCCGCCCCTTGCGCGAACCGCCCAAACGACAGGGAGGAGGGCGCGACGCGGAAGCTTTCTGGCCCCCGCCGGAAAAGGCGAGCGATTCCAAATGCGCCCGCTGTCGACAAAACAAGCGCGGCAGCGGCCCACGCCCACTCCAAGCGCCGCCGCGGGCGTGGACCACGGGCCGAATTCGGGTCCGGCATCAGCCGGCTTTCCGTCAATGCTTTCACATGCTGGAGTTGTTCGCGGCATCGCGGGCAATTCCTGAGATGCATCGCAATTTTTGGAGTCTCATCAGAAGGCAGCCCGCGGAGCAGGAACAAATCCAGCTGGTGTTCAGAAGGGTGCGGCGAAAGAGCTTCTCCGTTCATTTACTTGCGTGCTAAGACATTATTGTGGTGCGAAAACGGGTTTCGTTCCGCTCGGTTCCCAGACTCCGCCCGATTCGCCAGAGGAATGGCTCTCGGAAAAGCCCGTCGCAAGCGCAAAGGATCTCCCAGACGCCGTTCTCCCCGATCAGGAGATGGACCTCGCCGCCGTCACTGGCGAGGCCTCCGCGGCTCAACGTGCCGCCGCCGAATCGTTTTTCGATTTCCTTTAGATTGAAGAGCACTGAGCAAGGCGATTATAGCGTGCGGCCCGCAATGGCGCCCCGCTGACTCTTGTCTCATGCAAAATGAGCCTGAACCGAGGCCCGGATTCTGCAAAATGGGTCTGAAGGGCTGGCGGCGCACCGGTGGCGGCATCATGGCCCCGACTACCCCGCTCCGCTGGCAGTAGAATGCAAAAGGTGAACTGGAGGCGATCATGAGTGAGTCTCGCCGCGAATTCTGGAAGCGGCTGCCGCTGATGGCGGTTTCGGCCGGAGTGTTTCAGAACGCTCAAGCGCAGGACGGTAAACGTCCGAACCTTCGATTTCCGATTAGGCCGATCGACCGCCTTGCCGTTACTTCCTATCCGTTTCGGGCCTACATTGTAAGCGCTACAAACCGGGCCAGGGATAATAGCAAACCGGGCATGGACCTAAAGGAATTTCCTGGCATGATCGCCAAAGAGTTTGGAGTTTATAATATTAACCCACTAGGCGATCACTTCGCGTCGACCGATCCCACCTATATCGACTCTTTGCGGACGGCCATTGAAAACGCCAATTCACATATCGTCGATCTCGGCCTGTCGTCGGGAAGGTTTTACGACCCGGAAGCATCCGAACGCGCGCGTGGAATCGACTATGGCCGAAAATGGATTGATATCGCGGTCCAAATTGGATCGCCCAGCGTTCGACAACATATTGGTGGGCGGCAGGGGACCAAGCCCGATGTTACATTGGCCGCGGATAGCCTGGGGCAACTGTCGGAATATGGCTCGAAACGGAACGTAGTGGTCAATCTGGAAAACGACAGCCCTGGAGCGGAAGACCCGTTTTTCATTCTAGAGATCATCCAGAAAGTTAATAGCCCTTATCTTCGCGCCTTGCCCGATTTCGGCAATTCACGACGGGCCTACAGTTCGGAAGAGAATGAACGGGCCTTGACCGGCCTTTTTAAGAATGCTTTTAACATGTCGCACGTGAAGCATTTCATTAAATCGCGAACTGGGCAGGAGCAAACCATCGACGTCGGAAGGATCTTCAATATTGCCAAGGCGGACGCCTATAAGGGATATTTTTCCATGGAAACAGGGGACTCCGAGCCGTATCAAGGTACCAAGGAACTGGTTCAACTGAGCTTGAAGTACCTGACGTGATATGGTCGGATCGAGATCCATCGTTACTCGCGATTCTTCTCGCTCGCTATCGGGGTATCGCGATCATGTGAAGGCCGGACTTGCGCGAGACCTCTTCGAGAAAGCGAATGTCGCGCCAGACACCGGCCAACGTTTTTTCCCGCCAATTTCGCATGTATCGATGCCTGCGCGCACGATTGAAGGGCTTGCCGAGTTCTTCAAAAAAGAAATTGGGCAGGGTGTTGACGGCCCGGCATCAAAGCAGGTGTGATCAAGATAGGGGTCATAACAAAGGACGTGGCCGCCCTTGAAGAAATAGGTTTGCGGGCGGCGGCATCATAGGTGGTCAGATCGACGATGGTGCTGAGGCCTGCAGCTCGTACAAGCTTGAGTTTTTCGACGGCTTTAGCGACAAATTCTGCTCTGCCACTCCAGGCCTTCCGCCATTTGTTCAAACAGTATGGCCCATCGGCAATGTACTCGTGCGTGAGAGTGAAACCCAGTTTCGCCGCATCGAGCGGTCCTAGCACCGTTTGAGCGATACCGGTGTGGCCCGGCAGCCCATTTACACCTGCGGCTTGCGAGACGCCGCCAACCGGCCGGAAATATTGCCGCCCCGATACCGGTTGCAACCGTTCCTTTTAAAAATTTCCGCCGGTTCGTCATGCTAAGATCGCAGCCTTGGTCATAGGATCTACCCTCGTGGCACGCCGAGCGGGAATGTATCCGGCCAGGAGGGCCACGGCCGATAGAACACCAGCTGTCAAAACCATTGTCGTTGTGTCGCGCGGCGCGAGGCCATACGATGTTTGTTGGAGTAGGCGCGTGGCGGCGAGCGAAATCAAGATTCCAGCGACCACGCGCCAGCCAACACTGCAAACGTCACATCGGCGGCTTGACGTTGCGATATTCGTAACGCGCGGAGAAGTGACTCTTGCCCCCTTGCAAGTCGGTCTCTGAGCGCAGCGGCAGCCCATTCGTCTTGGAAATCCAGGTCTTAGAATCGGACGTGGACTTGGATGATACTTCATGCACACTGTATACCGCCGCCATTTCACCGTTTACCGGCTCATCTTTCATATACCGGCACGTCGTCTTGTTATTCTGCCGGTTCTTTTCCGCAATCTCCTTGATCTCCTTGGTCGTCGATCCGGCACTCCATTTTCCGTCGTACTTTGCATAGACCAAGCCGCCGGCGTAGATCGACTCTCCGGTTTGGGGTTTGCCGCTTACATCCATAGTGATATATGCGTGAGTGGGGGTGTCGAAGACCTTGATCGTGGCGTCCAAAACCAATTTGCAGTCGTCTTGAGCCGCCAGAGGCATCGCGGCAATCAGTAGATGTCCGAATGCGCAGCCAGCCATACCGCAGAGTAATCTATTCCGTGCCGTTTCCATGAACCTGAGTCCTCGCATCCATAGTACGCCTGATTCCGCCGAAGGCGAACGCTTGTTCCGAAGGAACATTTTGTAGGAGAATCCGATCCCCGGCTCAGGCTCATCTTGCATGAGACAAGAGTGAGGGTAGCACGGCACGGAGTCGATTCTTCAAGGAATAGCCGGCGGAACTCATCGTAGACGATGGGGAGGGCGCGTTCTTTCCGGCGCGTCCTAATAGCTTGGGCTGGGCCCGAATGACCGCGAACCGAACTTCGCGAGCCTGCTCCTAGTACTACTGTGTTATAAACAAACAATCTGATGTAGAATTGTTTTGTGGGCAAAGGAACCGCGCCAGGCCCACAACAGAAACGCTTTGCGGCATACATGGAAGGCCTGGCGCAAGCCGCAGGGCATGCTGATCGTGCTGTTCCGCTGAAGAACTACTGCACCGGTTTGCTTTTGCCGGGAGAGCGCAAGAGCGTAGAACCGATGGCCGCGCGACTAGCCCCGGGCAACGTTCGGCGCATGCATCAGTCGCTGCATCATGTGGTCGCGGATGCGCCCTGGAGCGATGCAGCGATTCTGCGGCAAGTGCGCCGCGCCGTCCTCCCCGCCATGCAAAAGCAGGGGCCGGTGGTGTGCTGGATTGTGGACGACACTGGGTTTCCGAAAAAAGGGAGCCATTCGGTGGGGGTTGCGCGGCAGTATTGCGGGCAAGTGGGCAAGCAGGATAACTGCCGTGTGGCGGTCAGCCTATCGGTGGCCACCTGGTCCTCCAGCCTGCCGATTGCATACTCCTTATATCTGCCAGAGGTCTGGGCCAACGACAAACAGCGTAGAAAACAAGCCGGCATTCCCAAAGAGGTTCAGTTTCAAACCAAACCGCAGATTGCTTTAGGGCAGATCCGCGCGGCCGTGGAGGAGAAGGTTCCCAGAGGCGTCGTGGTGGCGGATGCCGGCTACGGCGTGGATGGCGCATTCCGCTGCGGCCTCACCGAGCTGGGGCTGGAATATGTGGTGGGTGTGCAATCTTCAACCACGGTCTGGAAACCGGGTATGAACCCGCTTCCACCGTTGCCGCGCAAGCGGCTGGGCCGGCCACCTCGCTTGTTGCGCCGCGACCCGGAGCATCAGCCGGTATCAGTGAAACAACTGGCGCTCTCGCTACCAGCGGACGCATGGCACGCGGTTACATGGCGGCAAGGCACGCGTCGCAAACTCCGCTCCCGCTTTGCCGCGGTGCGAGTCCGGCCCGCACACCGCGATTATTGGCAGGCCGAACCGCATGCGGAAGAATGGCTGCTCATCGAATGGCCGAAAGGAGAAGCCGAGCCGGCCAAATACTGGTTATCGACGCTGACCGCGCGAACCAAACTGAAGCAACTCGTCGCGATTGCCAAACAGCGCTGGATTATCGAGCGGGACTACCAGGAACTGAAACAGGAACTCGGACTCGGCCACTACGAAGGCAGAGGATGGCGCGGCTTTCATCACCACGCCACGCTGTGCATTGCCTCGTATGGGTTCCTTGCCGCCGAGCGGAACCGTTTTTCCCCCTCAGCGCGCGCCGGCGCTCTGGGACTATCTGCCCCCGAACTCCCGCCGGACTTCCGGCCGCGGGGCTCGCATCCGATCCGAGCGGCATAATCCACTGTCGATAACAACGCTCCGAATCATGCTCGCCCGCCATCTGCTCGGGTGTCTCCCTCAGTGCCCGTTTTGTGGATCGCGTTCGGGGTAGTCTTCCGCATCCACATCCACATCGGTGACGCAGGTTTGTGGGCGGGAATGGTTGGCAGCGGTACGCCATGTACCGCTTTCGAGCAAAGTGACCTTTCTGAGTTTCTCCAGCGCGATGCAGCGCCAGTTTGCCGGCGAGCCAATTGGTTCCAGTCCGCTGCCGCTCTCTCCCCCATACTGATAACAGAGCACCCGTAACTGCCCGGCGCTGTTGCGCCCCAGCCGATGCGGGCAAAGCAGCCGCTGGCGGCCTCCATACAGTGCGGCGATGGGGCGTCTGGCCGTGACTGCGGTCCGCACCAGCGCATAGATATCCTCCACGGTCTGAATCTTCGCCTCGACAACGCCCATCCTCTCCACCCTACCCGTTCATGGGCGGATCTTCAAGCAGGTCAATTGTTTATAACACAGTAGTACTAGTACTACTGTGTTATAAACAAAACAATTTGATGTAGAATTGTTTCGTGGGCAAACTTCCGCGCCAGGCCCACAACAAAAACGCTTTGCGGCATATCTCGAAGGCCTGGCGCAAGCCGCAGGGCACGCTGACCGGATCGATCCGCTGAAGTCCTACTGCAAGGGGCTGTTGCTTCCTGGCGAGCGCAAGAGCGTCGAGCCGATGGCCGCGCGCCTGGCTCCCGACAACGTTCGGCGAATGCATCAGTCGCTGCATCATCTGGTCGCCGATGCTCCCTGGAGCGACGAAGAGCTGCTGGCGCAGGTGCGCCGTGCGGTTCTCCCGGCAATGCAAAAGCAGGGTTCCGTCGTGAGCTTGGATCATAGACGATACCGGGTTTCCCAAAAAGGGAAACATTCGGTTGGGGTCGCGCACCAGTACTGCGGCCAATTGGGGAAGCAAGAGAACTGCCAGGTGGCGGTGAGTCTGTCGGTGGCCACTTGGAACTCCAGCCTTCCCATTGCCTACTCGCCTGTATCTGCCCGAGGAGTGGGCCAAGGATCAAGGGAGCGGAAAAAGGCCGGCGTTCCTGAAGAGATTCAGTTTCAAACCAAACCCCAAATCGCTCTGGACCAGATTCGCGCGGCCGTGGAGAGAGGGGCCGGGGCGTCGTGTTGGCGGATGCCGCCTACGGAGGAATGACGCATTTCGCGCCGGGGTCACTGAACTGAATCTGCTATATGTAGTGGGCGTGCAATCCTCCATGACAGTTTGGGAACCAGGTAAACCGCTCCACCCTTGCCGCCAAGCGACCGGGCCGTCCACCGAGATTGCTGCGCCGGGACCCAACATCAGCCCGTTTCGGTGAAACAATTGGCGCCCGCGCTGCCAGCTTCAGCCTGGAAGGATGTCACGTGGCGCCAAGGTACGATAGCAAACTTGCGCTCCCGCTTTGCCGCGGTGCGAGTACGCCCCGCCCACCGCGACTACTGGAAGGCCGAACCGTATGCCGAAGAATGGTTACTCATCGAGTGGCCGAAAGGAGAAGCCGAGCCCACCAAGTACTGGATATCGACACTGCCGCGCGAACCAAACTCAAGCCCTGGTCAAGATGGCCAAACATCGCTGGATTATTGAGCGCGACTATGAGGAACTGAAGCAGGAACTAGGACTTGGGCCACTATGAAGGCCGAGGCTGGCGCGGTTTTCATCATCACGCCACACTCTGCATTGCAGCTTATGGGTTCCTGGTAGCCGAGCGGAACCGTTTTTCCCCCTCAGCCCACGCCGGAAATCTTGGATTATCAGCCCCCCAGCGGCCGCCGGACTTCCAGCCGCGGGGATCGCGTTCGCCCCGAACGCCATAATCCGCACTCCATCTCCACGATCCGCATCACGATTGCACGCTACCTGCTCAGGAACTCCCTCACTGCCCCTTTTGTGGATCGTGCTCGGGTCATCTTCGACATCCACATCAACTTCGCCGACGCAGGTTTGCGGCCGTAAGTGGTTCAGCGGTGCGCCAAACCCTTCGAGCAATTTGACCTGGCTGAGTTCATCCACCGCCATACAGCGCCAATTCGCCAGCGGCCCAGCGGCTCCAGTCCGCTCGCTCTCTCCGCCGTATTGGTAACACAGCACCCGGGATTGCTTCTTTCGATTCCAACCCAGGCGATGCGGGCACAACAGCCGATGGCGGCCTCGATAAGAGCGGCCATGGGCGTCTGGCCGTGACTGCGGTCCGAACCAGCGCATAGATATCCTCCACGGTCTGAATCTTCGCCTCGACAACGCCCATCCTCTCCACCCTACCCGTTCATGGGCGGATCTTCAAGCAGGTCAATTGTTTATAACACAGTAGTA
>CAWCJO010000005.1:0-338300 GCA_963795935.1 Bryobacterales bacterium
GCACAAGTCTTTCAGGCCTTGGCGCCAGAAAAGCTCGGGATCATTGGCGCAGTCGCCGAAACCAGGGGAGGGCATGAATGATAAGGCCGGCAGCCATCTATGCGCGAGTGTCATCGGATCGCCAGAAGGAGGCGCACACAATCGCGAGCCAGACAGCGGCGCTGATCCAGTTCGCCGAGACGGAGGGATTCGGCGTGCCCAAGGAGTGGGTCTTTCAAGACGAAGGCTATAGCGGAAGCAGCCTTCTTCGGCGGGTTTGGAAGCGATCCGAGACTTGGCGGCGGAAGGACACATCGAAGCGGTGCTGTTTCATTGACCGGACCGGCTGAGCCGGAAGTACGCCTATCAGGTACTGTTGGCGGAAGAGTTTTCCAAACATGGCGTTGCGGTGCGGTTTGTGAAGAGTCCTTCGGTCACCACGCCGGAGGATCAACTGTTGGTACAGTTTCAAGGCATGATCGCCAGTATGAGCGCGCCCAGATTCTGGAGCGGTCGAGGCGAGGAAAGCGGCATCGCGCCCAACAAGGGTCAATCAGCGTGCTGTCGGGAGCGCCATACGGTTATCGGTACGTGAAGAAAAGCGATTCGACGGCGGCCTACTACGAGGTGTTGGAAAGCGAGGCGGATGTGGTCCGGCTAGTGTTCCAGACCTACGTTGAACAGGCGTCGAGCATCAATGCGATTACGCGAATGCTGAATGAGCGCCAGATCCCAACACGCAAAGGAATCGCCCGGTGGGAGCGATCCACCGTCTGGGCGATGCTGCGCAATCCGGCCTATGTAGGGCGAGCCTGCTTCGGCAAGACCGAACTCCGACCGCGACAGCGCATCACGCGTCCATTACGTCAACGTCAGGGACACGCCACTCGGGACAGCGCAAATCATGAACGCCCGCGCCAGGACTGGATCGAAATTCCAGTGCCTGCTTTGGTGAGTGAATCGTTGTTTGCCTTGGCGCAAGAGCAGTTACAGCGGAACAAGCATCATTCTCCACGGCGAGGATCAGCCGAGCCTGCTGCAAGGGATGCTGGTCTGTGAAAAATGCGGCTACGCGTTGTACCGCTCGTCAGCCAAAACCTCCAGGCAAAAGCTCTACTACTATCGGTGTCTGGGTTCCGACTCTTATCGTTACCGGAACGGAGCGGTCTGCGACAACCGGCCGATTCGGCAGGACTACCTGGATTCTTTCATCTGGACGGAGATCCTGCGTCTGTTGGACGATCCGGCGCTGATTCAAGCGGAGTTGGATCGCAGAATGGAAGCAGCCAGGAAGGCGGACCCTTTACGCAAGCGAGAGGAAAGCTTGCAGCGTGAACAAGTGCGAATTCAAAAGAACATCGACCGACTAGTGTTGTGCGGCCTAAATAGTAACTAATAACGTCCCGCCGCCGTCTCTATATAACAGGAGACGAATGGTATGCGTGTCGCACCCCCAGTAGTCCTGACCGAAGAGCAGCAGCGAACCTTGCGGCAATGGGCACGGGGTCGGTCTCTGCCTGCTCGGCAAGTCGAACGCGCCCGCGTCGTCCTCTTGGCGGCGAGCGGAAAACAGGATTTGGAGATTGCCGCGGAGGTCGGTATCAGTAATCAAAAGGCCGCCCGTTGGAGAAAGCGGTTCTTGGAGCTTGGCTTAGCCGGATTGGAGAAGGATGCGCCGCGACCGGGCCGTACGCCGACGATCACGCCAGCCAAAGTGCAAGACGTGGTCCGGAAAACCACGCGGGAGAAACCCGCCAAAGCGACGCATTGGAGTACGCGCACCATGGCAAAAGCAGCAGGGCTCAGCGAAAAGAGCGTGCGCCGCATTTGGCACAAACATGGCCTGAAGCCGCACCTGTCACGAACCTTCAAAATCAGTAACGATCCGGAATTTGCCAAAAAACTGGAAGCCATCGTCGGGCTTTACCTCAACCAGCCCGAGCATGCGATTGTGCTGTGCGCCGACGAAAAGAGCCAGATCCAGGCTCTGGACCGGACTCAGCCCGGTCTGCCAATCAAAAAGGGCCGCTGCGGAACCATGACCCATGACTACAAACGCAATGGAACCACCACCCTTTTTGCTGCGATGAATACGCTCGATGGCACGGTCATTAGCATGTGCGACGACCAGCACCGCCACCAGGAGTGGCTGGAATTCCTACGCGTGATTGATCAAGTTACACCCAGCGGCAAGGAAATCCACTTGATCGCCGATAACTATGCCACGCACAAACATCCCAAGGTGCAGAAGTGGTTGGCCCGCCACAAAAGATTCCACGTATACTTTACTCCCACCAGCAGTTCTTGGCTCAACATGGTCGAGCGGTTCTTCCGCGACCTCACGCAGAACCGAATCCGCCGCGGGATTTTTCGCGATGTCGAGGAGTTGATCACGGCGCTTGGCGAGTACATCGACAAGCACAACCAAAATCCCAAGCCCTTCGTCTGGACCGCAAAGGCCTCCGATATTCTCGAGAAGGTCAAGCGTCGGGACGCAGAGGCTTGCTCAAACACGCGCAAAGCGCTCTCTTCGTATAAATGGTTAAGGATATCTATTGGCTTTGGCCGCTATTCTCCAAAACACTAGTAACGGCGTATCAGGAGAGCCTGGGGTTACGTTGCAAATCAACTGCGCTTAACAACGCATGCATCGGACCTTCAGGAGGCAAGAGGAACAAGCGCTACAGTCAGAACTGCTGTCATTGGCCGAGGCGGCAACTGATCAATCCAAATATCTTCGTCTGGCGGAGACACTCGCTGATTTTCGCTGCCGACTTCGAGCCCGGGCCGATAGCCTGGACGTCGATGCACGCCAGAAAATTTTACGGCTTCTGGTTAAGGAAATCCTGGTGGGCAAGGAGACCGTCACGATTCGGCACTCGATTCCAACTCCGCACCCCGGGCCAGGGCTGGATGCATCGCCTGGACCAAATCCAGCGCCCCCGATTCCGCCCTCCGGACCAAGTTATCTTTTGCGTACGAGGAGTCATCAGCCCCCTGTTGGCCAATCTGTTTCTGCACTGACGCGTTTGATTTGTGGATGTGGCGAAATTGGTCGCATCTGCCGTTCGAGCGGTACGCGGATGACATTATCGTCCATTGCAGGACAGAGCGGGGAAGCGAACCAGGTGCGTGTCAAGCTAGCGGCACGGTTGAAGCAGTGTGGGTTGGAACTGCATCCGGAGAAGACGAAAGTGGTCTATTGCAAGGATGCCAATCGGAAAGAGATTCACCCGAACGAGAAGTTCGACTTTCTGGGGTTTACGTTTCGGCCTCGGAGAGCGAAGAATCGGAAAGGGAAGATCTTTTGGAGCTTCAGTCCAGCCATCTCGAAGAGTGCGGCACAGACAATCCGGGATGAGATCCGAGGATGGAAGTTGCATCGCTGTACAGGGCAGGCCATCGTAGATCTTGCCCGGAAGATCAATCCCAAACTTCGGGGATGGTTCAACTACTATGGGCGCTTCACGCCTTCAGCGCTCCGGCCCATCGAGAGGCATGTCGGCCCATCGTTGGTTCGCTGGGCTTGTCGGAGATATAAGAAGCTACGCAATCACCGGAGTCGGGCATGGGCCTGGCTGATGCAGGTTCTCGATCGTCAGCCAGACCTGCTTGCACTTTGGGAGCACCAGCGTAGTCGGTTTTCACCATAGGAGCTGTATGAGTGGAGACGCTCACGTACAGTTCTGGGAGAGCCTCGGGGTGAGATTCCCAGGGGCTACTTAACAGGCAAGAGTATTGGTGTCCTTTTCTCAAGATCTTACCCGCGGCCTGAGGCCGAGAGGGCCTTTTCAGCCAGGAACACAAAAATTACCTGGAGGCGAAGCTTGCTATGTTATACTCCGGCTGATATGAAATCTCTTGTAGCGCTTTTTGCGCTCTGCGTGTCCGCTTGCGCTCAGAACGCCTCGGTATCCGGACGCGTAACCGATCCCTCCGAAGCGGTTATCCCCAAGGCAATGGTCGAATTCACCAACCGCTCCACAGGAGTGAAGACCGCCACCCAGACCAATTCCGAAGGCCGCTATATCTCCCGCCCCTGCCTCCCGGAATCTACGACGCGGCTTGTTCCGCGGCAGGATTTGCCACCGACCGCCTTCAGGCCTTGACCCTGGAGGTGGGTCAGACGCGCACCCTCGATTTCAATCTGAAGCCTGGAGCCGTAACCGAATCCGTGAGTGTCAGTGAGCAGGCCCCGCTGTTGCAGGAAGAAAAAGCGGACCGGGCCTCCGTCATTGAAAACCAGTTCGTCCAAGCGATCCCGCTCAATACCCGCAATCCCCTGTTGCTGCTCCGCCTCGCCGCGGGCGTCATTCCCGGGTCCATCAATCCCGGCGATAACACCGCCAGCGAATCCACCACCGCGAACTTCCACATCAATGGCTCGCGCAGCAACACCAACGAGATTCTCATCGATGGAGCCGCCGACACCGGCACCTACAATAATCAGGTCTCCGGAATCCCGCAAGTCGACGCCATTCAGGAGTTTCGGGTCAACACCAATCCCTATGATGCCCAGTTTGGACGAACCGGCGGAGGCGTGGTCAGCTTCAGCATCAAATCCGGCACCAACTCCGTCCACGGCAATTTGCATGAGTTTCTGCAAAACTATCTGCTCGACGCGAACGGCTTCAATGCCAATAAAGCGGGACAACCCCGCACCAGCTTCCGCAAGAATCAATACGGGTTTGTCGTGGGAGGTCCCGCGGTCATTCCAAAACTCTATAACGGCCGCAACCGAACGTTTTTCTTCGTCGGCTATGAGGGGCTGCGTCAGAGTAGTTACGCGTCGTTCCTCGGAACCGTGCCTACCAACGCCGAGCGCCAGGGCGATTTTTCCCATACCTTCGACACGAACGGCAAGCTGATTACCGTCTACGACCCCGCCACCACGCGCCTCGAATCCCAACGGCCCCGTCCGGAACCACGCAATATATTCGCGATGCGTTCCCGGGCAATATCATCCCGGCCAATCGCCTGAATCCGATCGCCGCGAATCTCCTCAAATACTACCCCTTGCCCAACCAGCCAGGCATCGGCTTGAGCGACACCAACAATTTCCTGAGCTCGGCTTCGAATACACTCGCCAACGACCGCGTCGACGCCCGCGTGGATCATCAGTTCAACGAAAAGCACAGCATCTTCGCCGCGGCGATTGGTTTAACGACCTGAACTCGCAGCCTCTCGTCTATGGGAATCTACAGTCGCCGGTGCAAACACCCAACGTTATCCCCGGCACCAACTGGATGGTGAATCACACCTGGGTGATGAGCCCGCAGGATTGTGTTCGAGCACCATTTCTCGCTCGCCAACAGCCAGACCAATCGGGTTCCGCTCACGCTCGGTTTCGATCAGGCCACGCTCGGCTTTCCTTCCACGGTCACCACGGTCAAACCGCCCCCTACTTCCCGGTGCTCTCCGTTTCCGGACTGAGCGGGCTCGGACCCCAGGGCACCGCCGATAACGTGGTCATTTCGCGAACCTATCAATATGCCGCCTCCATCACCATGCTGCGAGGCAGCCATAACTTCAAGGCCGGCTTCGACTGGCGCTATTTCACCGTCTCCATCAATAATCCTCTGCCTCTCAGCATTTCGGCCAGCAGTATCTATACCGGGGGGCCGAACCCACAGGCGGCCGCCAGCTCCACGGGCTCGGGCCTGGCCTCGCTCCTGCTGGGCGCGGCTTCGGTTTCTTACAACATCAACCCGCCCGTCGAACAGTCTCACCCCTACTACGCAGCCTATTTCCAGGATGAGTGGCACGCTACCCCGCGCCTGACGGTAACCCTCGGGATCCGCTACAACCTCGAACTGCCCATCCACGAAGCGCACAACCGCGATGTATTCCTTGATCTCACCGACCCCTCTACCTTGCAGGTCCCCGGCTATAACTTGCTGGGCGGCGTCGGCTTTGTCGGCGTAAATGGCCGAGGCTCGCGGACCCAGGTTGCCGACACCAACAACTGGGATCCGCGCGCCGGATTGGCCTACCGCATCAATGAGAAGACTGTGATCCGCGCTGGAGCCGGAATCTTCCACAGCCCCCTGGTTCCCAATACCGACGTTTCCCAAGGCTTCACGCGGACCACTTCCAACCTGGTCACGCAATCCGATACCGTCACGCCAACCTTCAACCTCAGCAACCCGTTCCCTCAAGGCTTGATTCAGCCCACCGGCAATTCGCTCGGCCTGGGTACGCTGCTGGGCCAGTCCATCAGCGGACCCTTGCGCTATCAACGCCTGCCCTATACCGGTCAATGGTCGTTCGACATCCAGCGGCAATTGCCGTTCGGCATTCTGCTCGAAGCCGGTTATACCGGGACAACTTCGGTGGCCCTCCCGACGGCCGTGGCCCTGAACCAACTCACGCCCGCCCAGTTGGCTCTCGGCTCGCAGTTGTTGAAAACGGTCCCCAATCCCTTCTATGGATACATAACGGATCCCACCTCCATCCTGAGTCTGCCCACCGTGCAGTATGCGCAGCTGCTGCGGCCCTATCCTCAGTTCACCGGCGTAAACGCCAGCCAGGCGCCTTTCGGACATGCCACCTACAACGCCTTGGAGGTGAAAGCCGAACGCCGTTTTGCCCAGGGCCTGGCCATCCTGTTTAACTACACGCGTTCCAAAGCCATCGACAATGTCGGCGAATTAGGCAGCTTCCTGGGGCAGAGTTCCGGCTTCAACAACACTTATTGCTTCTCGTGCGACCGCGCGCTCTCCTATCTCGATGTGCCGAACTACGTGAATCTCAGCCTCAGTTACGATTTGCCGTTCGGCGTCGGCAAGAAATGGCTCAGCCATGGCTGGATGGCACGCGCCGCTGGAAACTGGTCCGTAGCGGGAATTTATTCGTACTCCACCGGCTTGCCCGTGGTCGTGACATCGCCCAACAATACGAACTCATACAACACCGGAATCCAGCGCCCCGATGCTACAGGCGTGTCCGGCGGCGCTTTCTGGAGGCCCGCAAATCAAAGACGGGGGCCAGTATTTCAACACCGCGGCTTTCTTCCAAACGCCGCAGTTTCAGTTCGGCAATGTCAGCCGCGAACTGCCGGATGTGCGCAATCCCGCGAATAAGAATCTCGACCTGCTCATTCAAAAACAGCTCGCCTTCACCGAACGCTTCCGGCTGGAATTCCGGACCGAGATGTTCAATGCCACTAACTCCGTGGTCTTCGCCGGCCCCATCACTTCCATCTCCACCACCGGTTTCGGGACCATTGCACTAAGCCAGGTGAATACCCCTCGCGTGGTCCAGTTCGCGTTGCGCTTGTCGTTCTAAAGCAATGGCGCATATGCGCGCGAATGCATAACGTAAAGCGTCTCGTGAACCGCAGCCCAGCAACTCGGAAATGCGGGGATGGACGGATTGCTTAAGCTTGAGCCGGGCGGGACACTGCTTTCCAGTTGTGAGGAAGCAGTTCACTGAGCCGGATGATGAGTGCGCCGGGATGCGAGAGAACACATCGCGAAACCAGGCGAAGGGCTCAACACCGCAGCGTTTGCAAGTCGCGATGAAGCTTCGCAACACCGCCGCCGTCTTGCCGCCGTGTCGCTGCCGAAAAAGGTCCAGTTGCCGCGGCCAAGGGCGATGTCGCGGTTGGCCCGCTCCGTGGCGCCGTTGTCGATCTCCAAGTCGCCGTCCTCGAGAAAGCGCGTTAGCGCCTCCCACTGATTCAGCGCATAGCGCACAGCCGTACCCGAGGGACTCTTCGGCAGCACCTCCCGCTGCAACTGCAGTAGATACTCGTGCAGCTTTCCGTCAGCCGAGCCGAAGCGCGCTGCCGCAATGCGAGCCTTTGTCCGGCCGATAGCCAAGCTCTTTAGCGCGCTCCTCCACTGCGTACAGACGTGCAATCAGGTGCAACACGGGTCCCATGTGCGGCTGATCCGATTCCAGCGCCTTGAACGACATACCTTCTGGCGTGCATCCAACACCCGACCTCGGTCAGGCCGCGTGCGGGCTTGAAAAATGCATCGTATACCGAGTAGGCGTCCGCCTGCAGATACCCTGATATCCTTCCAGAAACTTCGCCGGTCCGGCGCGCCCGCGCGTGGGCGTGTAGTCGTACACGATCACCGGATGCTGAGCATCTCCCACATAGGGCCAGATCCGTCCGATGCGGGCAAAGGGAAGCTTGCGGTCCAGCACCTTCACGCTGGTATCGTCGGTGCCGATCACCTTGGAGTCGAACAGCTCCTTTTTCATCAGCTGATAGAGCGGATCCAGCAAGCCCGCGCATTGCGCCATCCAGCCGCCCATCGTCTTGCGCGAGATCTCCACACCGTGGCGCTCGAACATCTTTTCCTGCCGGTGCAGCGGCTGGTGATCGGCAAATTTCGCCACGATCACTTGCGCCAATAAGCTCGCGCCTGCCGTACTCTTCTCGATCGGTTGCGGCGGCTTGGCGGCCGTCTTCACCGTGCAGTCGCAGGCGTACTTCAGACACACGTCCTGAATCACTTTCAACGAGGCAGGAATATATTCGTAGCGCTCGCTGGTCTCTTCCGCGATCAGCCGGAGGTCCTTGCCGCAGCAGGCACAGTGCTTTTCCGCCTCCGCCAGGTCGTGAACGATGCGTTCGCGCTTCAGATGCCGCGCCAGCGGCTGGCGTCCGCCGCCTTCTCGGCTGGGCGTTTCCTTCGGCTTTCGGCCCCGCTCGCCGCATCGTCATCGAGGTCATCGTCGTCCTCGGCCGCACCGGATTCGTCTTCCGCATCGGCGCCTGCCAGAGCGTCTCGAACAAGGCCAGTTGCTCTTTCGAGAACTGCTCACTCTTGCGGTTGCGCTGCGCCTCCAGCAGTTCGCGCAACAGAGTCTCGGTACTTGTTCTGCTCGGCCAGCTCTCGTCCAGTTGCTCGGCCAGATCGAGCACGATCTTACGCAGCGACTCTGGCATCCTGCGGCAGAGTGTTCGGATCGATGGCCACCGTGCTTCCAGCTTACCCGGAAACGAGCTCATTTCCAACAAAAACAGAACTAACATAGAAATGTTTTATGGGCCTGCGCGGCGATATCGTTTCCGCCGTGGCCGTGCTCAGATCGATGCCGCTCAGCAGCGCTCCGAGTTCCTCGGCTGTGATTTCACGCCGGCATTCTGCCGCCGCTCGCCAAACGGGACCGCGTACGCCCCTCCTCCAAACGTTTGCTCCAGATGGCGAAGCCGTCGCGATCCCAGTACAGAATCTTCACTCGGTCTTTGCGCCGACTGGCGAACACGAAAAGGTGTCCGGCGAAGGCGTCCAACTGCAGGTGATCGCGCACCAGCGCGTGCAGGCTGTCGAAGCTCTTGCGCATGTCGCACGGCGTCAGGCAGAGATACACCCGCACACTGGCCGGCAGGTGAATCATGCGCGCAAGGCGTCCAGCACGACGCGCAATGTGGCGCTGTCCACGCCTGCGCCGATGCGCAACCGCTCACCCGTCGTCAACACCAACTCCAGATCCGCGTCTGCCGGCCGCTGCTGCCGTGCCCCTCGTCTTTCCACCAAAGCGAACCTTACCGGCCCTTTTTCCCGAAGCCGTTTGCGCCATGCGTAGAAGGAGCATTCGGTGAGCCCGCGTTCCTTGCAGAACTGTTTCACCGAACGCCCGCTGTGCTGTTGGGCGGCGATGCGTTCGGCCCACTCCTCCGCTTTCGGCCTGCTGCTCGGCTGCGCGATGACAGTGTCGCTCATCACATAACTATGCAGTCCTACCGGCGGCGTGCGAAAGAGCGGTTCACCAGACGCTTACGCATAACCGCCTGGCGGGCCCGCTCACACCACGTAAGGCTTGCGGTAGTTGCGCGTGAGCAGTTTATCTGCCTCGGGGTCGTTGGCGAACTTCGGTCCCGGCGTGAGCGTCAGCTTGCGGCCGGTGCGATAACTGATATTCGCCAAGTGGCACATCGATGCGCTTAAGTAGGCGTTGGCGATTTCGTCGTGCAGATCTTTGTAATTGCGCGAGCGGCACGCGGCCAGGAAATTCTGCATGTGCAGGCCGGTGGCGTCGCCTCTCTCGGGCTGTTCTTCCATGATCAGTTCGTTGCTCTCGCCCTTGAACGCCTGAAAACCCTGATCGCTCATGGCGGCCCAACCGTCGTCGCCATAGAAGAGGTTCCCGATCATAATATTCAGCGGAGGGCGCGAGACCGGCGCGGTGGCCGTAGGCGCGGGCTCCGAGGGCGGCGCGACGGCGCCTGCGGCGGGGGGACCGGGACGGCGGTGCACTGGTACGCCCTCGCCCCCGGTCAACAGGCCGCGGACTTCAAAGACAATCTCGCGGCCCCCGTAATCGTAGCTCGCCAGCAGCGTGTTGGGCGTCTCCTGGTCATCGTGATAGGCGTACTTGCCGCCCTGCGCGTAGGCCACCTTGGGCCATGCGGGGTCTCCCAGGCCCCACCGGCAGATGCCGATCTCGTGCACGCCCTGATTGCCGATGTCGCCGTTGCCCGTGTCCCAGAACCAGTGCCAGTTGTATTTGAAGCGCAGCGTGTTGAAAGGGCGCATGGGCGCGGGCCCCCGGAAAAGATCCCAATCCACGCCCGGCGGCACGGGACTGTCGTCTTTGTGGCCGATAGAGGCGCGCCGCTTAAAACACAATCCCTTGGATAGGTAGATGTTTCCGATCAAGCCGCCTTGCAGCGCCGCGATGGCCTTAATCTTAAACGGCATGCTGCGATGCTGCGAGCCGATCTGCAGCATGCGGTTGGTCTGCCGGGCGGTCTCCAGCATGCGCTGGCCTTCGTAGATGTTGTAGCAGGCCGGCTTCTCGCCATAGACGTCCTTGCCGGCTTTCATGGCCCAGATCGCCGCCAGGGCGTGCCAGTGGTTCGGCGTCGCGATCGAAACGGCTTCCACGCTGGGGTCCGCGAAGGCGTCGCGCATGTCCACGAACTCTTTGGCTTTTTCGCCGGTGTTCTTTTCAAGAGTCGCCTGGGCCCGTTCGCGGGCCGCCTGATCGATGTCGCACAGTCCCACGACGCGAGCCTCGGGCAACCGGGAGTAGGTCCTTAAGTGAGCGGTCCCGCGTCCGCCGAGTCCAACGATCGCCACGTTGATCCTGTCGTTGGCGCCCCAGACGCGCGAGGCTGCCGCCGCGGTCGCGGCGCCGAGGAAGAATCTGCGAGAGGTAGGATGAGACATTGCGATTGCGGCTCCTTTGCCGCTCGCCATTATATCAGGTGGATAAGTGAGGAGACACTGGACTGTTATCTCACGCAAGATGAGCCTGAACGGGGGCCTGGATTCTCACACAAGATGAGCCTGAAGGGAAAAATCGGGATGCTGGGGATTGATCATCAGCATGGACGATTCCGAAGCGGGGAGCCTGGAGCAGATCCGGGTGTTCCTGGCCGGCAGCGGCGAGGTGCGGTTTGCCGGGCAGCGGCGCGAGGAGGTCTACGCTTGGGTGGAGCGGACGCTGGTGCGCCATCAGTACGCCAGCCTGAACCGGCCGGGCAAGGGTTTGGTGCGACGCTACATCGGGCGCATGACCGGTCTGAGCCGCGCCCAGACGACGCGGCTGATCGCGGCGTATGGCAGCTGCGGGCGGGTAAAAGCGGCGGTCTATCAACGCACCAAATTCGCCGCGCGCTACACAAGCGCCGATGTGGATCTGCTGGCCTATGTCGACCAGGCGCACGGGAACTTGAGCGGACCGGCAACCCGGCGCATCTTGGAACGCGAATACGACGAATACGGCCAAGCCGCCTACCAGCGCCTGGCCAGGATTTCGGTGGCCCACCTGTACCGATTGCGCAACTCGCAAGCCTACCGCAAACGCAACATCAGCTACCAACCCACGCGGCCCACGCCGATTCCCATCGGGCAGCGGCGCAAGCCACAGACGCAGGGCTCGCCCGGATACCTGCGCATCGATACCGTGCAGGCCCTGAGCCAGACGGCATGGGTCTGCTTATCAGATGACAAGCTGAGCCGTGCGCCTTCGCCCCAGGGCAGGCGACCAGGATGGCCGCAAAGGGCTGTATCACATCAACGCCGTCGATCAAGTGACGCAGTGGGAGATTGTGGCGGCCACGCCGCAAATCTCCGAATACTGGCTCCTGCCGGTGCTGGAAGCCATGCTCGCGCAGTTCCCCTTCGCGATCCGCGGCTTTCATTCCGACAATGGCAGCGAGTTTATCAACTACAGCGTCGCGCGGATGCTGGAAAAACTGCACATCGAGCAAACCAAGTCGCGGGCGCATCATACCGGCGACAACGGCTTAGTGGAATGCAAGAATGGAGCCGTCATTCGCAAGCACATCGGCTTCGGCCACATCGATGCGAAACACGCCGAGGCCATGGATCAATTTCACCGCCAGCATCTGAACCCCTACGTCAACTTCCATCGTCCTTGCGCCGTGCCCAAGATCCTTACGGATGCCCACGGCAAACGCCGGCGCGTCTACTTGCGCTGGGCCACCCCCTTCGAGTTATTCCGCGAGTCGCGCGATTGCGAGAACCGGCTGCGGCCGGGCGTCACGCTGAAGGAACTGGATCGCTTTGCCCAAGCCCAATCCGACACCGAAGCCGCTCGCGACATGCAGACGGCCAAAACGCAAGCTCTTCCAACGGTTCCGGCGGACCCAAAGCGCCTGAGACTTCGCCGCGCCCGAGGGAGCGTCGCCGCTCCGGGGGACAAAACGAAAACGAAAACAAAAAGCTTCCTAAGAAAAAGAAATTCATGGCGAAAGTTTGCAGCTCCCGTGCGCCTCCCGTTGGTCGGCCCCGGGGCGTCGAAACATCATCGGAAAGGAGACTCAGCGCCTGATCCCCTCACCCCCCCCGTTCAGGCTCATCTTTCAATGAGAAAATGCTCTGGCGAGAGGCCGCCGCTACTCCTTCGCCAGCGGAATGGTTGTGACCTTGTTCGCCTCAATCGTTATGGTGCGCTTGAAATCGCCGAAGATAGGCGAGACGACGTGAACTTCGTACGTCCCGGGCTTGAGCAGCAGACCGCCGCCCGGATTGTTCAGCTCGTCGACATAGCCCACGAAGCGATCGTTAATGTAAACAGGCCCGGTGTCGCCCGCGGCCACGGACATGAAGGATTCGGATTCGCCGCCTCTGAACCGAAAGCGGCCGAACGGCGGCTGCGGCATTTCGCGCTTCTTCATCGTGTAACGGACTTTGGTGGTCTTGTGCGCGCTTACCGATACTTTGGCCGTAAAATCCTCATAGCGGGGATCCCGGAGCGTAACTTCGACTTCTCCGGCGGGCGCCGGATATTTTTCAGGTACCGTAAAGCGCTCCGCCGGTCCGGCATAGGTCCCGTTAATAAACACGCCCGCGCTTCCCGGTTTTCCCAGCGCTTTTACATAACCGGAACCCTGGGCGTAAGCGGGATTCGAAACCATGCAGACGGCGGACAACACAAATACAAGTGAGGCGGAAGCCAAATTTCTATTCATAAATCGGTTCTTTTATCATACGCGATCGAGAAAGCGGACGATTGTTACCATACTGGAGCGTGAGCCCCGCGAAGGTCCTGGAGCATATTTCGCGTCTGCCGCACGGCCGCGCCACTTTCAAGCAACTCGTGCGCGAGCTCGGCGCCCGCGGAGAGGCGCGCGAGGAGTTGGAGGGCGCGCTCGAAAGCCTGGTCGAGCGCGGCGGGTTGATCGAGATCCGGCCGGGACAATACCTGGCGACCGCGCTGAGCCGCGAATTCACCGTCGGCCGGCTCAACATGCATCGCGATGGCTACGGTTTCGTGATTCCCGACCACGTGATCGAGGGCGTCCGCGGAGACGTTTATATCCCGCGCGAGTCGGCCTCGCAGGCGATGCATGGCGACCGCGTCCTGGTCCGCATGGGACGCATGGAGGCCGATGGTCGCGTCAAGGGCGAAATCGTCAAACTCCTGCGGCGCGCGCATCTCACGGTAGTCGGCGAGTTTCGCGTGGGCCGCCGCAATTACGTCGTTCCGCAAGACGATCGCATTCAGCAGTGGATCGAGATCCCGGCGGGCATGGAGATGCCGGAGCGCGAGGCCTCGCCCGACCGCTCCGGCGTGAAGCCCGTGGAGGTCGATAGCGTCGACGATCTCGACGGCATGATCGTCAACGTCGAGATCCTGCAATTCGCCGAAGATGGCGAGAGCGCCGCCGGGCGCGTCATCGAGATTCTCGGCCAGCCCGGCGATTTCGGCGTGGACGTCGAGATTGTAATTCGGAAGCATCACCTGCGGCATCGCTTTCCGCCCGAAGTTCTGGAGCAGGCGCAGGCGTACGCGTCCGTCATCCCGGAAAAGGAAATCGCCGCCCGGCGCGATTTTCGCGGCATGGACGTGGTCACGATCGACGGCGAAACGGCGCGCGATTTCGACGACGCGGTGTGGGTGGAGCGGCTCGCAAACGGCAACTATGCCCTCCACGTCCATATCGCCGACGTGAGCCATTACGTGCGCCCCGGCTCGCCCATCGACGAAGAGGCCTTCCTGCGTGGAACCAGCGTCTACTTCCCCGATCGCGCCGTCCCCATGCTGCCGCTCGAGCTGTCCACCGGCATCTGCTCCTTGAACCCGCAAGTGGATCGCCTGGTTCTCTCGGCGCTGCTCGAAATCGATCATCGCGGCGGCGTGATGCGGCAGGAATTTACGCGCGGCGTCATCCGCAGCGTGGAGCGGATGACGTACACGGACGTTCACCTGCTGCTCGAAGGCGATCCCGGTTTGCGCGAGCGTTATCGCCCGCTGGTGGATCGCTTCGAGCTGATGCGGGAGCTCGCCCTCATCCTGAACCGCAAACGCGCCAAGCGCGGCTCCATCGACTTCGACATGCCCGAGCCGCTCATCGAATTCGATGAGTTCGGGCAAATGACGGGCGTCATCCGCGCCCCTCGCAACATCGCTCACCGCATCATCGAAGAATTCATGCTGGCCGCCAACGAGGCCGTGGCGTCGCACCTGGAGCAGGCCGAAATCCCCAGCATCTTCCGCATCCACGATCCGCCGGACCCCAAGCGCGTCATGGAATTCGAAGAGATCGCGGCGCATTTCGGCTACTCGCTGGGCATCGGAGCCATTCCCGTGAAGCGCTTCGCCGTCACGGAGCGGCGCCGCGAGGGCGGCCGTTCGCGGCGCGATATCGTTGTGCCGGGCGGCATCGCGATTTCATCGCGGAATTACCGCAAGCTCATCGCCGCTATCGAAGGCAAGCCCGAAGAGCGCATCCTGAGCTATCTGATGCTGCGCTCCCTGAAACAGGCCCGCTACAGCGAGGAGAACCGCGGCCATTTCGCGCTGGCGGCCGCCAGCTATACGCACTTCACGTCGCCGATCCGCCGCTACCCCGACCTGGTCGTGCACCGCATTCTCGGCGCATCGCTCGACGGCAAGAAAGACACGATTTCGCCCGAGCGGCTGCGCGTTATCGCGGAAGCCTGCTCGGAAAACGAGCGCCGCGCCGCCGACGCCGAACGCGAGCTGGTCGAGTGGAAGAAGGTTCGCTTCATGGAGGATCGCGTCGGGGAAGAGTTCAAGGCGTTGATCATCAGCACGGCCAAGTACGGCTTCTTTGTGGAGCTCGGCGATCTGTTTATCGAGGGGCTGGTTCCGATCGATACCTTGCCGGGCGACCGCTACGCCTACAACGAGAATACGCGCAAAATCGTTGGCCAGCGCACGCGGCGCGAATTTTCCATCGGCAATGAGCTCATCGTGAGGCTCGACCGCATCGATCCCATTGAGCGAAAACTGCAATTCGGTATCGTGGAACCGGAACGCGCGCGCGGCAAGCGCAGAGGCTCCCGCGGGTCGTGAAGCGGAACGCACTACAGGGGAGCTAGGTTCATCCGGACGACGGTCGATGAGGGAATGACTTGGACAGGGCCACGCCCAACATGCAGATCGCGCTGAAGCCAAAGTATGAGCCCAGCCAAAGCAAACTCTGCGCCGGTGACCCTGGGTCCAGTTCGATCCAGCGAAAAACGAAAGCCAAAAACGCCAAGGCAAAACCAACCGCAGCCACTCCGGCCGCGCTAAGAAACCATTCGCCCACACGGTGACGCCGCAAAGTCCGCGCCGTTGCCAACACATAAAATACCGACGCTCAATGCCATCACGACGATCAGAAGCGCGACAGTCGTGAAGGCGAGCTTGCCTGTCCAGAAAGTAAAGATCAGTCCGAGGGCGCCGCAGGCAAGGCCATTCAGCGCCAGAAGCCAGGACGCGCCCTTTCCGGAACTTAAAACGCCCGCTGCGATTGTGCAAGCTCCCGCCGTCAATGCGATCATGCCCAGATTCACAACCGTGCCTCTGTGCGCGAATGTACGCAGAGTCAGAGCTCCATCGGGGCCCTCCATAAAAAAGTTCATAACGGAATATATCGCGTCAAGAACGCCACACAAGACCAGTAACCACCAGCTCCTAATCGGCATTTGGATCAAGCGGAGCCTCCTCGGATCGCGATGCAGCCTACTCTTCGGTGTCTTGCGCTTTGATTCATCATAACCCAGCGCATCGGCCGCGGCCGCAGTTCGCGGTGAGAACGGGTCGTCTCGTCGTGAAACTCCGCGCCATGAACGGGGCATTGCCGCACGCGCGGCATTGAAGCCAGGGCCGCGCAAACGATCGTAGTTGGCGTGCACCGGGTACTGGAAACTTGGCCGGAAGGAGTGGCGGGCGCGGCAGCGAGCTCACAAGATCGGAAACGGCGTCCGCGCGGCGAAATGATCGCGGATTTTGCGCGTTGCCGCCGCGCCGATGGCCTTGACAAGGTCGGCGTCGGAGGCGTCGCGCACGCGCTCGGCGCTCCCAAATTCGCGCAGCAGTTTTTCCACCGTCTTCGGTCCGACTCCGCCGATTTCGTGCAGTTCGGAGACGAGGCGCGCGGCATTGCGGCGCGTGCGATGAAACGTCACCGCGAAACGGTGCGCTTCGTCGCGCACGGTCTGGACCAGGTGAAGCACGGGCGAAAAACGGTCGAGCTTGATGGGCTCGTCCTCCTGGCCGTAAACGTAAACGATCTCTTCGCGCTTGGCAATGGACGCCAGCGGCTGATTGATGATGCCGATCGCTTCCAGCGCCTCCGCCGCGGCGTGCAACTGCCCCAAACCGCCGTCAATGAGGATCAATCCGGGCAGCGCCTTATCTTCTTCTTTCAGCCGCGAGTAGCGCCGCGTCACCGCTTCGCCGATGGATGCGAAATCGTCGTTGCCCACGACGGTCCGGATGATGAATTTGCGATAGTCCGACTTCTTCATCCGCCCGTCTTCCCATACAACCATGCTGGCGACCTTTTCGTCGCCCTGAGTATGGGAGATATCGAAGCACTCGATCCGCCGCGGAGCGTCGGCCAGCCCCAGGGCTTCGCGCAACGCTTCTTCAATCGCCTTCGAAGTCGGTTTCAAAACGCGGAAGCGCTGCTGAAAACTATGCTTGGCGTTGGTCTCCACCAGGGCGAGCAGGGCTTTTTTCTGCCCTCGCTGCGGCGTGTGGATCTCGACTTTGTGGCCGCGCCGCTCGCCCAGAAACTCCTCCAGTACCGCGCGGTCCTCGAAATCCAGCGGCACATGGATGAGTCCGGGAATGTACTGCTGGTTCAGATAGATCTGCTTCAGCAGCGAGGAGATGAACTCCTCCGGGTCGAACTCCAGGCGGTCCTCCCAAAAGAACTCGCGGCGATCGACGATTTTGCCGCCGCGCAGGTGAAACAGGTTCGCCGCTACCAGCGGAGGCTCGGCGTAATACGCGAAAATGTCGGTATTTTCTCCCTCCGCCGCCGCGATGCGCTGCTTCTGTTCCAGCTCTTCTACCGTGATGGTCAGGTCGCGCAGCGCTGACGCTTCTTCATAACGGGTTTCTTCCGCCGCTTTCTCCATGCGCTCGCGAAACTCGCCGGCCAGGTCCTTGAGCCGGCCTTCGAGGAACATGCGCACGTCGCGCACGGCCCGCGCGTATTGCTCGTCGGTCGTAAGCCCCTCAACGCAGGGGCCCCAGCAGCGATGAATGTGGAATTGCAGGCAGGGGTGCGTGTGATGCCTGGTCAGATCGACCTTGCACGACGGCACCTTGAAATGACGGTGGATGAAGTGGACCAGCCGGTGCGCCAGATTGCCGGGAAAATAGGGCCCATAATACGTAGCGCCGTCCTTCAAGATGCGTCGCGTGACGTAAACGCGCGGGTACTTTTCATTGGTCAGCTTCACATACGGATAAGTCTTGTCGTCGCGTAACAGTATGTTATAGCGGGGTTTCCACTGCTTGATGAGGTTGTTTTCGAGCGCCAGCGCTTCCTTCTCGTTGTCGACCAGGATGTATTCGATGTCGCGCGCTTCGGAAATCAAAGTTCCGGTCTTGGCGTCCGCCAGGCGGTCGTCGTTGAAGTAGCTGCGGACGCGGCTGCGCAGGTTTTTCGCCTTGCCGGCGTAGATAACCGTGCCGTGCTCGTCTTTGTAGAGATAAACTCCCGGAAGCAGAGGCAACTGCGCTGCTTTATCGCGGAGATCCATCGTAGTGCGGGGCTATACTTTTATTGTAGAGGAGAGCAAACGTTTTCATGCGGCAGTGGGCGGTTTTGTTGCTGATCGGCGCCGCGTTATGGGCGCAGGACACCAAGCAGAAGACGCCGCCTCCGAAGGATCAAAGACAGGAGGAGGCCCCGCCGGAGGAAGACGAGGCGCTCAAGCCGCGGGAGTACAGCTTCAATCCGCTCGAAGCGGCGCGGGACATCCGGATCGGCAACTACTACTTCAAGCGCGGCAGGTACCCGGCGGCCCTGAGCCGCTACCAGGAAGCCACCAAGTGGAACCCCAACATGGCGGAGGCGTATCTGCGAATCGGCGAGACGGCGGAAAAGATGAAGGACCAAACGACTGCCAAAGAGGCCTATCGCAAATACCTCGATCTGGCGCCCGACAGCAAAGACGCCGGGCGCCTGAAGAAGAAGATCGGGAAGAGTTAGCGGCACTTTTTTTCCCGTTCCGTCATTTGCTCCTGCATGGCCGCCACGATGGCCTTCACGCCCGTCCGCCACTGCGGGAACAGATCGACGTAATGCAGTTGTTGCTGAACCGGCTGCGGAACCGGGCAAGGATCGAGCCGCACCGGGATGACGAAAATGTCGTCCAGGGGCATCCGCGCGGCGCATTCCAGCGCATAACGCAGCTCGCTATGAAACACGCCGCGCTTCGAAACGGAATTATGAGAGAAGCACGGCACGAAAAAGTCCGATGTCTCAATCGCCGCTTCGATCGCCCGCGGCCAGTTCTGTCCCGGCAGCAGCTTCTTCTTGTCCATCCATGGCCTGAATCCGCGGGAGGAAAGATTGGCATACAGTCTTCTCGCGAGCGCCGCGTCCTCCTGCACGTAGGCGAGGAAGATCCGCTGCGCCTTGTTGGGGACAAAGCGGAAACCACCGCGCGCCCGCGGCATGAAAATACCGAGGTCGTCGATATTGACCGCCTCTTCTTTTTCGATGCAATTCCGCAGCAGGTCGGCAAAGCATTCGAGCGGCGGGTTCCGCTCCCGGTTCAAAGCGCGTCCTTCGGGGCCTTGGCCTTGCGGGAGTGTTCGAAGTCTCCTTCGGACTGCTCCCGCGGTTGCAGAATACCGAAGCCCGGAAGCGACGCCGATTTACCGGCGCGCAAACGCCGCAACAGACCGTTTATGATGCGATCCACCTGATCGGCCGCTTCCGCCGGCGTCGACCGGGTTTGTTTGGCGTATTGCTGTGTGAAATCCTTCTTGCCCATACGTGCCGAGAGTAGCGGGGCAATGTCCATGGACGGCTTGGCGGAAGAACGGCATGGCTCTAAAAACATGCTGTTAAGGAAGTTAAGGCCATTCAGATTTTTTGAAAATAGCGTGAATGGCGAATTACCCGTAGGCCGCCTTAGGGAGGAGTGAAGTTAAGGGCTTTTAACAATCGCTTAAGGCTGACTTCATGTGCGGCTGCAATGATGTAGGCATAGTTGCTTGATCAACTTTGCAATTCACCCAAGGAGAATTAAACTCAATGAAGAAGATTATGAGCCTGATGCTTGGCCTGTCGCTTTTGATGGGCGTCGCCGCTTTTGCCCAGGACACCAGCACCACCAGCACCACCACGAAGAAGACGAAGAAGAGCAAGAATAAGAAGAAGACCACGGAAAAGATGACGACGACCCCTCCCGCGGCAAAGTAAGCTTCCCCAAAGTTTGTTAAAAATCGCGCACGATCCGCCTTGCGGCGTCGTGCGCGATTTCTGTTTCAGGGCTTGATCGCTCTCGCGGTTTATAATTAGAGAGTCCAACGCCGTCGGGGCGTAGCGCAGCCTGGTAGCGCACCTGCCTTGGGCGCAGGGGGTCGGGCGTTCAAATCGCCCCGCCCCGACCAAACCTCCTGCTGATTCCAAAAGAGATCATCGATCGGGCTGCGATCGCTTTCGCTCTTCTTTTGGCTCTACTGTGCCAAAACTGTGCCAAACCCCGGTTCAGCCGGGCCCTGTGCTGTGCCAAAACCCGTGCCGGTTTCGTTCGCCTGCCGGTTGAGTTTCGCCAGCGCCTCACGTTTCATCTGTAGCTTCATTTGCGAATACTTCTTGAATACCTTGGCATCGCCTTCGCGGAGCAACTGCGTCACCCACTCGTCCGCGACGCCGTCGGCGCTGAGCCGGGTGGCGTACGTCGAGCGGAGATCGTACATGCGGAAGTACGGCACCTTCGCCCGCCGCAACGTCGCGTGCGAGGCGGTCTTGAACGTCTTCTGGTGACCGCTGGCATTCTCGTCGCTCGGGAAAAGGTAGTCGCCCGGCCCTGAGATCGCGAGCTGATTTCGGAACGCATCAGCCGCGATGTCCGTTAACGGAACCTCTGCGACTCCGTTGGGCGTCTTCGAGTCGGGAATCCAAACCGTCCGGTTCACCAGATCGAGCTGATCCTTTTTCATCGGCTTCAGCTCTTTGTAGATGCGTGGTCCGGTTTCGGTGACGATGCGGATGACGTTGCGTAGGTACTCCGGCGCCGCGAATTCGATCTTCTGCAGAGAGGGCGTCCCAAGTTTAGGTTGGTAGGCGGCGGTTGGCGCCGATTCGATAGAATCCGGTTGCCAGACGCAGAAAAACCGAAAGGAACCTACCGCCGTGAAAAAACCTTATCACATCGTGACCCGCGCCGCGCGCGAGTCGGCAGCCGTCATCGAACAGTTCTGCCAAGCCAACGGGCGGATCCTGCTCCCCATCGTCAACTTGATCCAGAATGCCAGCCAGGTGGTGGAGGCCGTGATCTATGAAATCGGGCATCAAACGCTGGAACAGATTCTGCTCCTGAGCGCCGAGCAACTCGCCGGCGCACGCACTCCCGGCAAAGCTAGCGGCGAGATCCGCCACCACGGATCGCAAGCGGGCAGTGTGCAACTGGCGGACCGGAAGATGAAAGTGAAACGGCCCCGGCTACGGCACAAGAGCCAAGGTGAAGTGAAGGTCCCCGCCTATGAGATGCTGCGCCGGGATCGAGGTCTCGCTCAGCACATGTTGGGCGCTCTGCTGCGCGGGGTGTCGACCCGGGAATACCAGGAAGTTCTGCCGCGGATGGCGGAAACGGTGGGGGTGTCGCGCAGCGCCATCAGCCGCAAAGCCATCGAGGCGAGCACGGAGCAACTGCAGCAGTTGCAAGAGCGGCGCTGGGACAAGGTCGAAATCCTGGTGATCTACATCGATGGCCAACGCTTTGGGGCACAGCACGTGCTCAGCGCCGTGGGAGTCGATGAGGAAGGAAAGAAGCACATCCTGGGTATCGCGGCCGGCGCGACGGAGAACGCGGCCGCAGTCAAGACGCTGTTAACGCGCTTGCGAGAGCAAGGTTTGCCCACGGACCGCAAATACTTGTTCATCATTGACGGCGCGAAAGCCTTGCGAGCTGGTATCGACGAAGTTTTCGGCTCCGATCAGCCGGTACAGCGGTGTCGCAATCACATCGCGGGCCGAGACCCGCGCTTTCCAGAGGGGTGAAACGTCCCCTTCCGGGCAAGTCCCTATGAGCCCGGTAGCCTGGGGTCAGGCATGGCGAGGTAACTTGCCATGTCGAAGCAGATCCGACACGTAGCCTCAGTACCCAGTCCGGAGGCACGGGCAAAAGTTCAGGCCGTACCGAGAGGGAATGTATGGCGCCGTCATGGCATCTCGAACGGGTATTACTGGGAGAGTTCGGGAATGGGATGGAGTGGACCCTTAAACTGAGACAACCAGATAACCTCTAAGATTCATCCAAAGGGGAAATCATGAGTTTGTCTCGACGGAAGTTTTCAAAGGAGTTCAAGCTGGGGGCCGTGCGCCGGCTGGAAGCGGGCGACACGATCGCTCACGTGGCCCGGGCCTGCGAAGTTCACCCCAGCGATCTGCATCGCTGGCGGCGGGAGCTGCAAGAACATGGGGAGCGGGCTTTCGGCGGCGCCGGAGTGCGACGGGAGGAAGAAAGCCGGGTGGCCGAACTGGAGCGCAAGATCGGCCGGCAACAAATGGAGATCGATTTTTTAAAAAGGGCCTTGCAGCGTTGGCCCCGAGCGGAGACGAAGGGTGACCTTATCCCCTGACAAGGAGACCAGTGCGGCATTGCCCGTGGGCAGAGGAGCAGCGCCTGCTGCGGGCACTGCATGGCGGCGCGACATCTACCGGCAGATCGAAAAAGAAACAGACGCGGGCGGGAGCTTAACGGTGCAACAAATGTGCAATTCCGGCAGCGTCAGCCGGGGGGGATTCTACCGCTTCCGGGAAGCGGTGGAGACGCGGCGCACGCCGAAGGAGATCGGCCTGCGGCATGAAATTCAGAAGATCGCAGTCGATATGGCGGCATATGGCAGCCGCCGGATCGCGGCGGAGTTGAAGCGCCGCGGCTGGCGAGTGAACCGCAAGCGCGTGCAGCGCATTATGCGGGAGGACAATCTGCTGTGCCTGCGCCAGCGCAGTTTCGTGGTTACCACCGATTCCAAACACAGCTTCATGGTTTATCCCAACTTGGCCGGGCAACTGGAGCCGGCGGGCACGGATCAGTTGTGGGTTGCCGACATCACCTACATCCGCTTGGCCGAGGAGTTCGTCTATTTGGCGGTGATTCTGGACGCCTACTCGCGTGCCCAGGGGCGGAGCACGGCGGCATTCTTATCCAATGGATAAGTGGTCCCTGGTTCTTCGCTTGTGGGCAAGTGATCGGCTGGTCGCTGGAGCGCACGCTGGCGGCCTCGCTCACGGTGGCGGCGCTCCGCATGGCCTTGCAGTGCCGCCGGATTACGCCGGAACTGGTGCATCATTCCGACCGCGGCGTACAATATGCCAGTCATGAATACACGGCTTTGTTGCTCAGCACGGAATCCGCATCAGCATGAGCCGAAAAGCGAATCCGTACGACAACGCCCAATGCGAGAGTTTCATGAAGACACTCAAATATGAGGAGGTGTATCGGGCCGATTACCGCGACTTGTCGGACGCGCAGGCCCGCATCCGCGAGTTCATCGAAGCGATCTACAACGGCAAACGGCTGCACTCGGCGTTGAAGTACGTGCCGCCGGCCGAATATGAACGCTCTCTGGCGCTGGCGCCTCGGGCTGCAGGGGTTCAACCGGAGCTGTCGTTATGAGTTTTCTAAGGCATGCGCGATCTATCGGTCCGATGTTGTTGTTTTTGATGAGGACGGCGAGGGCGCTCTTCGCCTGCGGCCTTGCAGGTTCGCACAAGGGCGCGAGAGAGTCGCGCCCCTGCTCATCGTCCGCGATGAGTCGCACCGGCTATTCCTTGGCGAGTTGCTCTCCAGCAGAGCCCGCCTCCGCTTCGCCGGATGTGATCAGTCTGCTATGAAAGAGTATTGCCGGTCGAGGGAATTTCAGCGAACGGCGACCAGTGGGTTATCTGTTTGTCTCAGCCGAGGGGTCCACCGCAATTTCGCTCCCTTGGGCGCAGGGGTCGGGCGTTCAAATCGCCCCGCCCCGACCAACACTCTGCCGCTGCTAGCGAACCGCGCGTTTGCATCGCACTTCAACGTTCCAGGGAGCCCGATCGTCAACCCCGACTCGCTCCCGGCAGCCCCGATCCGCGCGTAAGCCCCGGCTATTTCCGCCTCATGGGTATTCCACTGCGATCCGGCCGGGCCTTCACGTAGCGTCAGTTGAACGATCCGGTGGTCATCGTGAACCAGACCATGGCGCGCCGCTTTTGGCCTGGACGCGATGCCGTGGGAATGAAATTTATCACGGGTCCGTGGGGACCGGCTCCCACATGATCGACCATCGTGGCCGTTGTGGGCGACGTCAAACAGTTCGGTCTCGATTCGGAGCCGACCATGGATATGTATTTTCCAGCCTTGCGCCGTCCTATCGTGCGCGCCGGCGGCGATCCATCGTCGCCGACTGGCCCTCTGCGTCGCGCCATTTACGCGGTGGATGCGGATGGGGCTGTCTCCCAGGTGCGCGCCATGGAGGAAATCATGAGCGAACCGGCCCGCCCGCGCCGCTGGACAATGGGCCTCCTCACCGTCTTCGCCGGCCTCGCGTTCATCTTGGCGCTGGTAGGAATCTATGGCGTCATGTCGTGGACTGTTTCGCGGCGCGCGCGCGAGATCGGCATCCGCATGGCGTTGGGCGCAAACCGGCGACGTCCTCGGCATGGTGCTGCGCCACGCCATGATTCTCGCCGGGGCGGGACTCGCGATCGGCGTTCCCGCCGCGCGCTCTCTTGCGGCCGTTCTCGCCGCCTTCACTTTCGGCGCGAGCCCGGCCGAGCCCGCCGTATACGCGGTTGTCGCGGCGCTTCTGCCCACCATCGCCCTGCTGGCTTGCTATCTTCCCTCGCGGCGCGCCGGCCGCTGCGATGGGATGCGCGCTCTGCGATGCGCGTAGATTTTCTTCGACCCTATTGCCTGCTCCTTTCGTCTTAGTTATTGAAGGGCGGTCGATGATCCCGGTTCAAACACGTTTCGAGGAGTTGCGATTCGATTACGACGGAGCCTTCGAGCGCTTCTGCGCGGAGGTTCGGGCATTACGCTCCCTCGAGGCGCATGGCGATGCGGACGCCGCGCGGGAACTGCCGCGGCGAGTGGAAGCCGCGCGCGCCGAGTACAACAAGGCACGCGACGAGCTTGCGGAATTTCTACTGCGGCGCCGCCGCTCCTCGCCGCAATTTGCCTCCTCCGCGCCGTGCATTTATTATGATGGGACCTAGGCGCGCCATAATGCCCGGGTGGCGAAATCGGCAGACGCAAAGGACTTAAAATCCTTTTTCCGGCAACGGGAGTGTGGGTTCAAGTCCCACCCCGGGCACCAAAGCCAGCCCTGCAACGGCACGATCCGTTCCTGCCGGGCATTTGTCCATTTCGACGCAACGATTGAGAGTTTCCGCCTGCCCGGGCCACGTAGATCTTCGGGCATGATAAAAGAGACCAAGGCGCCTCCGATCCCCACGCTCGACGCCGTCGCCGGTCCGTTGCGCGGCTCCAGTTTCCCCTTGTCTTCCGCGGAAATCTCCATCGGCCGCGATCCCGGGAACGACATCGCCATCCTCGACAGTTCCATCTCGCGCCGCCACTGCCTCATCCGTCGCGAGGGACGGCGCTACACGATAAAGGATCTCGAGAGCCGCAACAATACCTTCGTCAACCGCGTTCCGGTGAACGAGCGCGTGCTCGAATTCGGCGACGAGATCCGCGTCGGAAATTCGCTCTTCCTCTTGACCGACCCCGAAACCGCGGAATCCACCGATTCCAATTCCGTGCAGCTCGACGAATCTCCCGCCGGAGGTTCCACCGTCGTTTTGCGCAAGGAGCAGGTGCGCTACTTGTCGCCTCCGCGGAAGGAGGCCGCTCTACCCGCCACCTCGCGCACCGTGCGCGACCTCAATGCGCTGCTCAAGATCGGCAATGCCCTGAGCCGGCTGCGGAGCGTAAAAGATATCGAGCGCCAGGTGCTCGCTTCGGTTCTCGAAATCGCGCCCGCCGATAAAGCCGCCCTCCTTCTGGTCGAAGAAGGATCGGCGGAGTTCAGCTCGGTTCTGGTTCTCGACGGGAAGACCGGCGAGGAAACCTCGGCGCCCGTGCAATTGAGCCGCACGGTGCTGGCGCAAGTCCTGGAGCAAGGCGTGGCGCTGCTCAACAACGATATCGGCGACGACGCGGCTTTCGAATCGGCGAGCGTGCTCGTCCCGCGCATCCGTTCGTTATTGGTCGTGCCGCTCGAATTCCTCGGCCGCATACGCGGCGTGCTCTACCTTGAGGCCCGCAACCCGCCCGCTCCCTTCGATGAAGACCTGCTGCAGCTTGTCACGGCCATCGGCAGCATCGCGGCCGTGACGCTCGAAAATGCGCGCGGCATCGAAAGGCTGCAAACCGAGAATCGCAGGCTCCAGGAAGAGATCAACCTGGAGCACGACATGGTGGGCGAAAGCGCGCGCATGCGCGAGGTTTACCAGTTCATCTCGAAAGCCGCGCCCAGCGATGCCACCGTGCTCATTCGCGGCGAGAGCGGAACCGGCAAAGAATTGGTGGCCCGCGCGGTTCACTCCAACAGCCCGCGCGCCGCAAAGCCGTTTGTCGCCATAAATTGCGCCGCCATTACCGATACATTGCTCGAAAGCGAGCTGTTCGGGCACGAAAAGGGCGCTTTCACCGGCGCCGTTGTACAGAAAAAAGGAAAGCTCGAAACCGCCGAAAGCGGCACCGTTTTTCTCGACGAAATCGGTGAGCTCGCCCTCCCTTTACAGGCCAAGCTGCTGCGCGTTTTGCAGGAGCGCGAATTCGAGCGCGTCGGCGGCACGAAACCGATCAAGCTCGATGTCCGCCTGATCGCCGCAACCAACCGCGACCTGGAAGAGGGTTCCAAAAACGGGACTTTCCGCCGCGATCTGTATTACCGGCTCAACGTCGTGTCCGTGCGAATGCCCGCCCTGCGCGAGCGCCCCGAGGACATCCCCCTGCTGGCGAGTTATTTCGCTTCCAAGCACGCCGCCAAGGCGAAACGGAAGATCGCCGGAGTCTCCGCCGAAGCCCGCGCGGTTCTCATGAGCTACGATTGGCCCGGCAACGTGCGCGAACTGGAGAACGCCATCGAGCGCGCGGTCGTACTCGGCGCCACCGACGTGATCCGTCCCGAAGATCTGCCCGAGGCGCTCCTCGACAAGCCTATCTCGCCGGGAGGCCCCGCGACCCGTTATCACGAGGGCGTCACGGAGGCGAAGAAGCAACTGATTCTGAAAGCCGTGGAGCAGGCGCACGGGCAATATACCGAAGCCGCGCGCTTGCTGGGAGTGCATCCGAACTATCTGCACCGCCTGATGCGCAATCTGAATCTTAAGGGCGCCGATTCTACTGCAAGCCCGTGACGAGATACAGATTCGCGGTGTCGCGCTGGTACGAATAGGCGTACGATTTGCCGTCCGGCGCGATCGCGGCGGCCAGCATTTGCGCTCCCACCGGATCGGGCGGGCCGATTTCTTTCAGGAACTCTCTCTTGCCGGTGACGGCATCGATGCGGTAGATTTTGTACCCCAGGCCGCCCGCCGCGTCTCCCCGCAAAAAGATTCTCCGCCCGTCGGCGGCCCAGCGCATCGGGCGTTCGCCCGGCTGAACTCCGGCGATGAGCTTGCTTTCGCCGCGAGCCATATCGTAAACGAAATACTTCCCCCCGTCCGCCGTTACGAACGCATTGCCGTCCGGCGAGATACAGCAGCCGCGCACGCCTTCGGGCGTGATAGCGACGGCCGCGCCGCCGGCTACATCCTGCGCGTAGGTCCGCGACGCTTTGCCGGGCTCGTTCGCCGTGAACAGGATGCGATGGCCGTCGGGAAACCACTCTACGTAGTCGTAGCGCATGCCGGGCGTGCTCAAATTCTTCGGCTCGCCTGGGCCCGTGGGCAGCACGGTCAAGGTCGACAGCGCCGGATCGCGCCCGATCGCCGCAACCCATTTGCCGTCGGGCGAGAGGCTCGGGCGGTTCCCGTATCCCAGCAGCACCGCCGGCGAGCCGTCCGATTTGCGCAGATAAATGGCCGTGTTGCGCCCCTCTCCATACGACAATTCCAGGAACAGGAGCAGTTTCCCGTCGCTCGAAAGATCGAAAACATGGGAGGTGTCGAGCCAGGAAAGATCCTGCTCGGCCCCATGGACCGGCGCTGACCCGGGCGAGGAGCCCGCCGCCGGCGCTGCCGAATATTCCATCGCGATGCGCGTGGTGGCGACCGTGATCAGCAGCTTACCGTCATGCGAAATATCCTGCAGGATGGTCCACCCCGGGATCTGCCCGACCACGCGCTCGCGTCCGCGCAGCGTCACGGCGCGCAGCGTCGGATCTCCGCTCAGGCGCATCGCCGAGAACCAGACTTCGTTCCCTTGCGCGTTCCACGTCAGATATCTGCCGATGGCGCGCCAGCCATGCGACAGCACCCGCTTCTTTACGCCCGATCCCACTACCACAACGGAATAATCGCCCGCCTCGGGTTCGTTCTCGTAGAAGGCGACCAAATCCCCTTTCGGTGAAACTCGCGCGCCGATGGGCGGACGGCCGTCGTTTTCATAAAGAATTTTGCCGATCGGATATTCGAGCCGGTTGTGCCCGCCTACTCGGCGCACCACCGCCAGCTTCGAGCCATCGGGCGACCAGTCGGCCTCCATCACATTTTCAAGCACCTCGCGCGGAGCGCCCCCGGCCAACCGCGCGCGCGCCAGCGTGCCGACCGCGCCATTGCCGAGCAGCAGCGCCATCTCGCCGGTCGAGGAGAGTGAAAGAATCTTACCTTCGGGCAGCCCCAGCGAGCGGGATTCGCGGCTGCCCGCGATGGTGGAGAACACCTCGCTCGGCCGCCCGTCCCATTCCGCGCTGTACACGATGGTCTGGCCGCCGGGGGCGAACCGCGCGGCTGAAATATCGCCGCGTCGAAACGTGAGTCTTTGATAGGACGGAGGTCCCGCGCCGTGCAGCCGCGCCGCAATGTAGAATCCGCCCGTTGCGCCGAGGACCAGCGCGGCCGCGACAGGCCACATCCAGCGCCGCGTCACCCATCCCCGCATTCCTTGGGCCGGAGCGCCGGACGTGAACGCGAGCCGGTCCGATTCGACGTCCGCCAGCAAATCCTCCAGCGCCAGCTTCAGGTCCGACATGCTTTGCCAGCGCTGGCTCGGATCCTTTCGCAGGCAACGCGCGATGATCCTATCGAGCTCGCGCGGGATTCCTCGCGCCACATCCGCCGCCGGCCGTTGATCTCGCTGCAGAATGGTCGCCAGAATCGACAACTTGGAATCCCCGGTGAAGGGCCGGCTTCCGGTGACCATCTCGTACAGCACCGAGCCGAACGAAAAAATGTCGGAGCGCGCGTCCACCTTCTTGCCTTCGGCCTGCTCCGGCGACATGTATGCGACCGTGCCTAGAATCGTCCCGCTCTCGGTGAGGGCTTCCGGCGCGAGATGCACGCTCTCCGTAGCCGCGAACGCGTCCGCTTTGGCCGGTTCAGGCACTTTCGCAAGTCCGAAATCGAGCACCTTCACCAACCCCTGATCGGTCACCATGAGGTTGGCCGGTTTCAGATCGCGGTGAACGATGCCGTTGGCGTGCGCCGCCGCGATCGCGTCCGCGATCTGTATCGCGTATTTCAGCGCCTCGCTCAACTTCAGGCCCTTGCGTCCGATCAGCCGGTCCAGGGTCTTGCCCTGCACAAACTCCATCGCGATGAAATCGATGCGGTCGTTTTCGGGTCCGTCGCTGCCGATATCGTAAATCGTGATGATGTTGGGATGGTTCAGCGCGGAAGCCGCTCGGGCTTCCTGCGCCAGGCGGCTCTTGCGGCTGGGGTCCGATACGTCCGACGAAGGCAGAATCTTCAGCGCGATGGAGCGGTCCAGATGCGTGTCGCGCGCGCGGTAGACGACGCCCATTCCTCCGGCGCCGAGCTTATTTTCAATGCGATAATGCAACAGCTTTTGCCCGATCATCGGAGCATTTACCAGCGAATTCTTATAGGTGAGACCCTATTATGTCACCGATCAGGGGTGCGCGATCACCATTAAAGTCCTGGTCCGTGCCAGGACGCAATTCGCCGCAATGGCTAGATTTTCGGGATCGAGGGCCGCAAAGCTCTCGTCCAGCACCACCACATCGGCGTTTTGCAGCAGCGTGCGGGCAATATAAAGGCGGCTGCGTTCCCCGTGCGATAACTGCCACCCGGTATCGCCGACCGTCTGCAAAAGTCCGCTGGGCATGCGCGCGAGCAGATCGCCGAGGCCAAGCTCGCGGCACAGCAATTCCATCTTTTCGAAATCGCCGGGCCGCGGCGGCCAATGCGATCCCATCATCAAATTGAACGCGAATGTCCCGCTCAAAACGTGATTTTCGTGAAATTGCGGCGCGCTCACGATGGCCCTCCGCCACTCCGCCGCGCCCACGGCGCCCCGCTCCATCCCGTTCAACAGCAGTACGCCCGACTGCGCGCGTTCGCATTCCCGTCAGAACCGCCGCCAACGTGGATTTTCCGCCGCCCGAGGGGCCTTCGAGCAGCACCCGATCGCCCCGCGCGACCCGCAGATTGCATCCCCGCAGCACCGCTTGCCCGCGGCCGGCATAGCGGTATGCGATCTGGCGCGCATCGAGTATGAATTCAGAATCGCGGGACTGCTCCGCCGCGGTGCCATTTGCCGGCGCGCGTGGTTCGGAAGCATCGATTGCGAGACGCGGCCGTGAGGAAGAGGCCGGCAAGTCTGAATCGCGGGACTGCTCCGCCGCGCCGCAGTTCGCCGGGGCGCGCGGTTCGAGAGCGTCGACTTCGAGCCGCGGCCGTGAGGGAGCGGTCGGCAAATCACCGCCCCGACGCGCCGCCCCCGCCAAACTTCGCGCCTCCCCCCGCGCCGCCGCATCGAAAAGAAGCTTGGTGCGCTGCCACGCAATTGTCGCTCCGGTGAGTTGCCAAAGTCCTCCGGTCAGCCGCCTGAACGCGCGGTAAGCCAGCAGAATGCCTCCCACCGTCACCGCCAATTGCGTCGTGGAAGCGGCGCCGTAAACGAAAACCGGCGCCAGCGCGAGAACCGCGATAACGAGCCATCCGCGCGCGATGGCGGCTAGAAAGAGCGCCGCCGCTCGGTCCAGCTTGCGCGAGATCCCCAGGTATCCTTCTACCGCCCCGTCTTCACCGTCATGCCAGCGCTCGCGGCGCTGTTGCGCCAGGCGCGTGCGGTGCCCCACCATGCGCTCCACCAGCTCGTGCGTCATCCCCAAACGGGCGGTGGTCCAGATCTCGTTGCGTTGGAAATAACGCCAGGCGAGAAGCGCGGCGCCGCCCAGCCAGCCAATTAACAGCAGAACCTCGCGCCAGGAACCGCCCGCGAACAGCACGGCGCCGGCCAGGATAAACTCGATGCTCGCCACCAGCGCCAGAAAACCCCCGCTGAGCGCCAGCGCTTCGACCTGCTGCGATTCGAGTACGCGGCCGAGAAGCTGACCCGCGCCTTCCGACCGGATCTCGTCCGGTTCGAGACTCAAGGCTCCGGCAAGCAGCCGCTGCTTCAAAACGGCGCCCGCGCGGATCGCGATGCTCCCTTGCAGCCATGTTGCGAGCATGCGTAGCGGAACCATCGTCAGCAGCATCAGCGCCCAGGCCAGCAGCCAGCCTTGGTCGATGCGTCCGTTCAGCGCCGCGAATCCCAACACCCACCAGGCGCCCAGGAACAGCGAATACTGCGCCAGGTGTGCGCCCGCCAGCATCGCGAGCCGCCGCCACACCCCGGCTTCTCTCAACTGCGCGCGGAAATCCGATCCCGGCGGCAGGCGCAAAAGCCAACACCCGCCGATCTGCCGCGACTGCAAGCGCTCGCGGACGATCGCGTCCCGCACTTTGGCGCGGCGGCCCTTCGCAATGCCCGCCGCCTCCAGCAGCGCATCGGCTTCGCTCGCCAGCGGCGTTTCGAGGCCGGCGCAAAATTCCGCCGCCAATGCTTTCGTCGCGATGGAGCGGAAACTCAAGTCCGGCGCCAGCACGCGCGCACTGCGCGAATTCGCTCGCACCAGGAGGATGAAGCCGCGCGATGTCTGAAACAGCGCCGGCGCCGCCGCGGAGATCGAGCGCGCCAGTCCCGAATAGGGCATCGTAGCGGCCTCGGCTTCCCAGGCCGATGCTTCGGCGGCGGCGCCGATCCAGCGGTCGAGAGCATCGCCGTCGCCCAAGATGTTCGCGGCGGGCTCGCTCAACTCAGCGTGCGTACCGGCGCGCAGCGCGCCGAACGCTTCGCCCAGCCGCGCCAGCGGCCACGCGCACGACGCTACATCGCGGCCCATGTCGCCCCCCGTGCTTCCGCGATCGCGCCATCCTCAAGCCGCACGCGGCGCCACGACCCGCCGGACCGCGCGCACGACGCTACATCGCGGCCCATGTCGCCCCCCGTGCTTCCGCGATCGCGCCATCTTCAAGCCGCACGCGCCGCCACGACGCATCGGACCACAAGCCCTCGCGTAGGGCGCGGTCGGCATCGAGCATGGCGCGGTAGCGTGAATCGGGTATGGCCGCAAGCTCCGTGGGCGAGCCATCCTCCACCAGCTTGCCGCCATCGATTACCAACACGCGCGGGAACGATCGGGTTTCCCCGATATCGTGCGTAATGCAGAGCAGCGTCGCGTTTTTCCAAAGCCGCCGCGCGCGCGCCAGCAGTTCACTCCGCTGCTCGCGCCCTAATCCGCGGAACGGTTCATCCAAAATGACCAGCCGGACGCCGCGCCGCAGCAGCGCCCGGCCCAAGCGCACGCGCTGCCCTTCGCCGCCGGACAACAGCGCGCCGCCTTCGCCGAGCAAAGTCTCGAGGCCGTCCGGAAGCCCTTCCAACGCTTGCCGAAGATCGGCGGAATCAATGGCCCCACCGAGCGCCAGCGCATTCTGTCCTTCGCCGTCCTCGGCCTCGCAACCATACAGAAGATTTTCGGCCAGGGAACGGTTCCAAAGCTGCACCGCCGGATCGACCCACGCGATTTCGGAGCGCAAGCTTTCGAGCCGCGCCGCATCGAGGTCCGCTCCATCCACTATCACGTGGCCGGTGGCCGCGCGATGCCATCCCAGCAGCAGGCCAACCAGGCTCGACTTGCCGGCCCCCGACGGCCCGACGATCGCGACGTGGGCGCCGTAAGGAATTTCGAGGTCGACATTTTCTAAAATCGTGTGCCCCGCGGCTCGCACTGTCACACCATCGAGAGCAATAGCGGCAGCATGACTTTTGCTTGCGGGCGCCGCGGCGGATGCGGTGGGAGCGGCGTTTTCTTCCAGCGCGCCGAGCGGTTCCATCAGCCGCAGCGTCAAATTGCGATACGTCGGATATTGCCAGGCTACCAGCGCGATCTCTTGGCCCAGCACGGGCAGGTTCAGCGCCCAATAAACCAGCAACAGGATGCCGGCGGAATCGCCGTTGCGGCCCACGTAAGAAAAAAGCAGCGCGGCGGCAAGGCCGAATCCGCACAGAAACTGCAGCGCGTCCACCGCGACCGCGACGCGTTGCAGTCCGAAAGCGGCGCGCGCCCATTCCAGGACCAGCCCTTCGTGCTCGCGGCGGACGGGCCGTTCGGCTGCGTGCGCGCGGATCGCAACGAGCCCGAGCAGCCCATCCAGATAGAACCGGCTAAGCGCGCCGAGTTGGCTGCGGACGCGCAAGTCGCGCTCGAGCAGCGGAGGCTGCGCCGCAAGAGGAAGCAGCAAGGCGACGCAGGCCGACGCGATGGCCCATGGCGCGCCCGCTGGATAAATCCACCAGATCCCCAGCGTGGTCAGCAGAAGCTCGAACACGGCCCGCAGAAGCTGGCCCCCTAGTTCGGGCAGATGCCGGATCTGGTGGATGCTGTGGCCGCGCTCCGCCATATCGGACGTGAGGCGGCTTTGGAAATAGCGGTCGCCCAAGCGCGGAATCTTTTCGAGAAAAGCGATGCGCAGGCGAATTTCGAGTTTGCGGCCGATGCGCAGCAGACTGCTTGCAAGCGGGAGATCGAGAAGAAACAGCGCCCCGGTGAAGATCGCCAGCGCAACCATGGCGCCCCAGCGTTGTCCGCTTCCCGCAAGCGCGCGGTTGAGGCCGAAAACGCCGCGAAACAGCATGGCTTCGACGATCACTCCGGCGGCCGCGGCCAGCATCGCCAGCGCCAACGCCATGGGGTTGAAGAGCCCGTCGGCGCGCAGCAGCTTCAGCAATTCGCGGCCGGGCCGGGCGGGAGCTTCCCGCAACGTCGCGGCCAGTTCGGGTGGAAGCGCGGAGGCTGCTTCAGAACTGCCTTTGACGCGCAAAAGCACAGCGCCGCGAAAGCGAAGTTGTTCCGCGCCTGTATCGTCCGGCCGCGCGGCCTGGACGGACCAGTACGCTTCGGGAATCGAGGCCGGGTCGCTCGAAGCGGACTCGAACAAGCGCTCCAGTAGCGCCGTTGCTTCGTTGCCGCGGCGCAGCCCGGCGGCGCGCGCGATCGATTCAGTCATGCGCGCCGCGGCGTCGAGCGCGGCGATCGAACGCCAACCCGGATCTTCCAAGGCGCGCTCCGAAAGACGCCGCGCAGAATCGCCGAGATTCGATAGGCGTTGCCGCAACGGGTTTAGAAATGCCTCCGATCCCGCCCACTCGCGCCAGCCTTCCGCTGAAACCGCCGCCGCGTGCGCATAAATCTCCTCGCGAAAGCGCGCCGCCGTGACCCAGCGCCGCCCACAGCAGGGGTCCATCAATTGAATCAATGGTCCGTGGCGCCGCCACGCCACGACGAAGTGCGTCAGCCCCAGCGCCAACTGCACCACCACGATGGCCGGCATGACCTCGGCGCCGGGAAGAAGCAGATGATCGACCGGAACCATGATCTGCTCGGGATCGAGACCAAGCTGCACGGCAAGATCTTCAAGCGTATCGATGGAAGTGCCGTCGACGTCCGTCTGGCAGGCTTCGCGCAGACGGCCGTAGCTCGCCGCGATTCCGAAGCCCTCCAGCAGGCACTTCAGCGACGCGGGTCCGCAATCCATCGCGGAGGCCTGCAGTACTTCCGGCGCCAGGAAGCGGCGCTTCACGGCAAGCCCGCGGAGCGCAGCAGCAACGTCGCCGGCGAGACCGTCTCGACCGCGATTTCGACGCGCACAGGGAGTCCGTCTCGCGGCGCTGACGGTGTGCGATCGAGCGCAACCTTGACGCGGAGGCGATCCACGCCGGCAACGCCACCCGCAAACGTGGCGTCCCCCAGTTCAACGCGCGCGCGCTGGCCAAGGTGGATGCGCGCAATCGCCGCCGCGGGAAATTCCGCCTCGACATACGCGTTCGCGCCGCTCGAAACCACTTCGGCGCGATCGCTCGTTTCATACCTCGCAATGCGCGCTTCGAACAACCAAACGGTCCACGCCGCCAGCACTACAACGGGAATGGCCAGGAACCAGATCGCGCGCCGCGACCGGCCGTCCGCGCGCAAAGCTCGCACGGAACGGGAAAAGGGGATTGCCACGTGGGAAGCCATTCGGATTATATCCAACGGCGGCGTAGTATGTAGGATGTGCATCGAAGGGCGGCGCTCATCGGCTTGTGCGGGGCGGTTGTGCTAGGGAGGGACTTTCTCGAAAACGCCTTCAACGGGGAACGCGGCACGGGCGTGTTATTGGATTTGCGCGCGAAGACAATCTTGGGCGCGCATCGCTCCGATGTGGCGAAGCAATGGCTC
Source organism: Bryobacterales bacterium (assembly GCA_963795935.1). Taxonomy (GTDB): domain Bacteria; phylum Acidobacteriota; class Terriglobia; order Bryobacterales; family Bryobacteraceae; genus JAICMB01. Next base: position 35,560 of record CAWCJO010000005.1, read on the forward strand.
ATTCCGCCGGGATCGACGTTGAAGCCATTCAGCCTGACCGCTCTCTTGCGCTCCGGCAAGTTAAACGCGACAGAGACGTTTTCATGTCCGCGGGAGCTGCTGATCGGCGGAAGGTCTTACTCCTGCCGCCATCCGCCCATCGCTTCCGTAACCGCCGCCTCCGCCATCGCGTATTCCTGCAATTGCTTTGTCGCGCATATGGCGCGGCGATTTGAGACCGGGGAATTGGCGCGCTTCCTGCTTCGCGAAAAGTTGGCCTCGCGTTCCGCGTTGCTTGGCCGCGACGAGGCCGCCGGCGAAGTAGACCAGGCCGCCGATTTGGATTCCCGCGAGCTCCAAGCCATCGGAGAGCGCTGTATTCTGGTCACGCCCGCCGGTCTGTTGGCAGCCTATGCCGCGCTGGCCGCAACCGCCCCCGAAGCCGTGATCGAGGGACTGGAGGGCGCGGTCGAATACGGAACCGCGCAGTTGGCAGCAGTGCCTGGAGTAAAGGTTGCCGGGAAAACGGGAACGGTTGTAACCGCCAACGGCGCGCGCGCGGCGTGGTTTGCGGGGTTCGCCCCCAGCCGCGCGCCGCTGGTCGCGATTGTTGCCGTAGTCCAAGGGCAATCGGGCGGTTTGGACGCCGCCCCCATTGCCGGGCGCGCGTTGACCCGCTATTTCGAGGCGCGGCATTGATCGCGCTCCCTATGCTCTTGTTCATCGGCGCAACCGCGGACCTGCGCGTCAAACTGACGCAGCCCGACGGCGGCGCCGTGGTCAACATGCAGCTCGACGATTACGTCGCCGCGGTGCTGGCGGGCGAAAGCAGCGTGTTCCGCTCGGAGGAAGCGCTTAAGGCCATGGCCGTCGCGGCGCGCACGTACGCGGTACGGCTGAGAGGCCGTCATGCCAAGGAAGGGTTCGATCTGTGCGGCACGACGCACTGCCAGAGGGTCGATCTGAAAGCAGTCACGCCGCGCCTCCAGTCTATCGCGGACGAAACCTCCGGCGAGATGCTTTGGTTCGAGGGCAAGCCGGCCTTTGCCTGCTATACGAAAGATTGCGGCGGCCGCGCCGAAGACGTGGCGGCGGTGTGGCCGGACATAATCGCGCCGTATTTGAAGAGCCATGGCGATCCCTATTGCCAACGCGGCGGCGCATCTTCGTGGCATTGGTCGGGCGCTGCGCCGCAAATCCTGGAAGCTCTCCGCCTCTCCGGATTGCGCGCCCCCGCCGCGATCGAGAGCGTTGCGATTACCCAGCGCACGGCATCGGGACGCGCGCGCGTCCTCTCGCTGAATGGCGAGCCCATCAGCGCCACTTCTTTTCGTTTCGCTCTCGGCCGCGCGCTCGGGTGGGACACGCTGAAGAGCGATCGCTATCGCGTGCAGGCGTCAGACGGCCGCATCGTGTTCGACGGCGTGGGCGCGGGGCATGGCGTCGGTTTATGTCAACGCGGCGCGGACCAGATGGGCATCGAGGGGAGCTCCTATCGCGAAATCTTGTCCTTCTATTATCCCGGCGCGGCAATCGGGTTGACCGGACGCGGGGTAAAGTGGACGCGGCTCGGCGGTGAGTTTGTGGATGTCATGACGACGCGCCCGGGACAGGATGCCGCGGTCGTCGAGCAAGCCGAGCGTATGGCTCGCGAACTCTCCCGCCGGACCGCGCTGGCGTTGCCGCCCCGACTTGAAATTCGCATCTATCCGGATGTGGAAACGTTTCGGAATGCAACGGGCGTCGCTGGATCGGTCGCGGGCATCACGCGAGGGTCGCGCATCGATTTGCAACCGTCGAGCGTATTGCGCAGCCATGGCGCGTTCGATTCAACCCTGCGTCACGAATTGCTGCACACCCTCGTCGAGAATCGCGCGGCGCCTGGGCTGCCGGTGTGGTTTCGCGAAGGTCTCACTCAGTACCTCGACGACCCCCGCGCGAGAACCCGCGTCAGCGCTCTGGCCGAGCGTTACGGCGCAGACGCCGTTCTTGCGTGGCTCGCGCGCGGGCTTCCGCCGGAGCTGAAGAATTCGAGCAGCAGCCACGCCGCTACGAAAAGCAGATAAGCGGCGAGCAACCGCGCGATAAAGCTTGCCATTTGCATGCGAAAGCTGCTGAGATGCGGCGTCCATGCCAGCAGTTTCAGAGGCGCCCAGATTCCGAGCAACATCAAAACCAGCACTTCGAGCCAGTAAAGCGCGCGCGCCAGCGGTCTCCATGCCTCGCCGCGGAAGCCCCGCCAGCCTTCCTTCGCCACCATCGCGCCCAGCGGCATAAGAATGGCCGGCAGGACTCAGCCAGCGCGCAATCCACAGCGCGGCGATAAGGGCGATTTGCGAAGAGCCTGCCTTCCCCGGAATTTTGATCCACCCCAGCAACGCATAGATCGTCAACACGACAATGCCGAGCAGGAACAGCGGCGCCAGATGCCGCAGCGCGGCGGCGGTCGCCGGCGACAGCCGCGAGCGGTCCGCCGAACCGAAGTACGCAAACGCCGAGCCATGCAGCCACAACGCGCCGCACAAGATCAGCACGGCAAGCAGCGCGCTCCAGGCCAGCCGCCCCATCGTCGATTCGCCCACGCCCAGCCAGTAGTAACCGAGCCACAGCAGCAGCGCATCGCCCACGAGATGCATCAGGCAGAGTATCCGCGTTGCCCGCTTCACGGCTTTACTTCCAGCCGCCGAGCCTCCGTCGTCGAGAGAATGTCAGGCTGATACATCGGTTGCGCCCGCGCCGGGTTGACCGTGAACGTGCCGGGATTAACCACTTTCAGCAGATAGAAGTACTCGTGCGCCTTGCCCGGAAAATAGGTTTGGAAAATCGCCATGCGGTCGTCGTGCATTTCACGGCGCGTGAAAAAGTATTCCCACCACGGCGGGCGGCTTCTAAGCTCATACAGATCGTCGCGCGCGATGAACTCGGTTCCCGCCGGAATCGGATCTTCGATCATCAGGTATTTCCACTCGCTGCCCGCGGCCGTCAACCGCACCGCGATCGTGTCGCCGGACGCGACAGCGCCGTCCAGCGGGGCGAGGTCCCACACAATCTTGCCGCCCTCTTTCGAGGGCGTGAGGCGGAAATAATCGCGCGCGATATTCAACGACGCGCCGCCGCTGTTCTGGAGCTGCTGTTCCGTCGAGAAGTATTCGGCGCGCGCGGAGTAATAGAGCCGCCCCTCGCCGGAGCCACTGACACGGATCCGATTCACCCCCGGTTGCAGCTTGCTCTCGTCGAGAATCATTTCGCCGTCCTGCGCGGCCGTGGCCTGGTCGAATTTCTTCGTCAGCACGGGCTGGTTGTTCACGTAGACCGTCGCGGTCAGGTTGGGATGCAACTCATTGGTCGATTTCAGATAATCGGTGAGCCCGTAAATGACCATGGCGGTCTGCTTGGTCGAAGACCACCAATAGCCTTCATTGCGGTGGTTCATCAGCCACAGCGCCGCCTTGGGAAGCAGCGCGCTCGTTGGGGCGCTCGTGCGAGAGAAACTTCATGGCGTACGCGGTGGACTCCGGCGTGATGTCTTCGGAAAAATCGAGCATGGGGTCGCGCGTCGCGGGCCACCACGCCTGAAGTTCGTCCTGCTTTGCATCTGCCTCGAGCGCCGTCGCCAAATCCGAGGCGCGCCGATCCTTGGCCGCCTCCATCGTCAGGCCCAGCAGCGCCGTTCCGTACGATGACAGCTTCGACCGCGCTTCGTAAAGCTGGCCCATCAGCGCCGCATCCGGCTTACCGGCAAGCGACAGCGAGTAATCCATATATGCCCGAAGATCCGCGTTGAGATTCTTGTCCGTCGCCAGATCCTGTTGCATCCACTTCACGCCCTTATTCATCCCGTCTTGATCGAAACCAACGCCGCTATCCCGCGCCTGCGCGAGCCCGGCGACAACGTAGGCAGTCATGAATGGGTTCGTCTCGTCCGTCTGCCACCATCCCCATCCTCCGTCTTCGTGCTGGAAACTGTTCAGGCGCTCCAGCCCCGCGTCGATTTTGTCGCGCAGCGCCGCCTCGTCGAGTTTCGTTTTCAACCCCAGTTCACGCACGGTCTTCTGCACGATGATATTGGGGAGAAAACTCGACATCGTCTGCTCCACGCAGCCATAGGGAAACGATGTGAGATACTCCAGCGCGCCGAACAGCGATCCCACGATGGAGGGCGCGACGTGGACCGTGAGCGTGCGCGACCCCGGCTCCACTTGCGGCGGAAACGTCAGGGCGAAGCTGGCCTCATTGCCTTTGGAAATAGACCCGCCTCTTGAGGCCGAGAGCTTCACGCCGGCCGGATTCACCGGCAAGTCGAGCTCCAGCGCGTCCGATTCTTCGTCCGTCAGAGCTTTACCCGTAATCGTCGCCTGCCGCACACGCTGCGCGCGCACACGCCAGTCGAGCTTCGCCTCGCCCCGGCTCGGAATTCGTACGTCGCTCGTCTTCCCGTCAAGCACGTCCAGCCCGGCGATATCGAGCGAAATGCGCGCGGTCTTGTCGCTGGGCAGATAATTGTGGACAATCGCCGAGATAACGACCTCATCGCCCTGCACGAAAAATCGGGGGACAGCCAGGCGCATGATGAGGTTCTTGCGAACAATGGTTTTAAGAAGCGCGCTGCCGGCCTTGTTGTCCACGGTCATGCCTCGGACGGTGGCGCGCCAAGTGGTCAGAGAATCGGGAAAGGAAACTTTCGCCGTCGCGCGGCCCGCCGCATCTGTGGTGAGGTCGGCGGCCCAGAATGCGGTATCGGGAAACAGTTTGCGGATCTTGGGCTGCACCAGTCGCTCCGGCTTCAATTGCGCCAGCTTGGCGTGGCGGCGCAGTTCCGCCAGGCGCATGCGGCGCTTGCCCGCCTCGCCGTTGAAAAAGTAAGTCAGTGAATTCTCCGTGAACACGGAGTTGTAGTCGTGCCCGAAGAAGAAATTCAGAATGCCCGGCGTGCGGTCGGGCCGGATCGCATAGATGGCCTCGTCCACAACCCCCAAGCTCAGGTCCGCCCGCGCCACCGGCTTGCCCGCGTTGTCCGTCGCCTCCAACTTGTAAGTGCCGCTCTCGCCCGGCTTGTATTGCGGTTTGTCCGTGGTCACCTTGATGTTCAGCTCGTGCTCCAGCGGAGGAACCTTGATGCGTTTCGTATTTTGGTACAACTCGCCGTCGCGCACGAACGCCGCGGTTACGAAAATCGCCGATTCATCTTCAAGTCTCACCGGCATATCGAACTCGGCCGTCGACCCCTGCGAACGGATCACGCGCTCCGAGCGCAGATCGCGGCCCTCGATGGACACCAGAACCGCCGTGTTCGGCCGGCCCGTCACGATCAACACCTTCGCGGTGTCGCCGGGGCGATAGCTCTTCTTGTCCGGCACGATCTGGACCGTCTTCTGCGAATACCAGCCGGACTCTCCGGAGCCGCTGACCCAGACATATGTGTACTGCTCCACCGTCCGCCCCTCCGGCGTTTGCGCGCTGGCTCGCGCGCGGTAAGAGCCCGCCTCGGCGGGAATTTTCAGCTCCGCCGTAGCGGAGCCGTCCGGTCCCGTCGTGACATCCGTTGAAACCACCGCCGCGCCGGCGGCTGCGTTGGCGCGCCAATTCCAGCGCAGCATTTCGAGGTGTACGCGCGTCTCGATCGGCTTATTGTCGTAATCGCGCGCCCGGACCGTGAACAGGCCCTCCGCGTTGGGGTCATAGAAATAACGGTTCGGTTGAACGTTCACAAGGAAGCTGCCGTACGTGGCGATGATGCTGCCCGACCCCGAAATATCGCGCCTCGCTTCATCGGTGACGTGCGCCTCAATGCGGTAGCGATAATCGAAGCGCTTGTCGGACTGCGTCGTCGGAAATGCGATGTCCAGCTTTCCGTCCGCGTCGAGCTGTCCTTCCTGCTCCAGGACCTGCTCGTTTCCGCCGCCGTAATAATCGCCGTCATCGCCGCCGGGCGTCTCGTCCATCTGGTCGTCCGCGTCATACCACAACGGGAACCAATACCGGCTGCGGTAAACCGCGTACTTTACCTTCGCCCCCGGCACAGGCTCGCCAAAGTAGTAGCGCGCCTCGATAGTCGCGTGAGCCGTATCGCCTTCGAGCACGCGCGCCTTGGCGGGCATCACGCGAACTTCGTATTCCGGCTTCTTGTATTCTTCCACCTCGAATTCGGCGCTCGCGACACCCTCGCCGTAATGAATTTCGATCATGTACGCGCCGAGCGCCGCCGCCCCGTTCAAAACAAGGTCGTCCTGAACGGTTCCGTTCGCGGTCGTCGTCAGCGTCTTCTGATAAACCGGCTTCTGCTCGGGATCCTGAATCTGTACGCTGACGCGCTGCGCCGCCGGAATCTGGTAACCCATGGCCGCGCGCAGCCGCAAAATGCCCTTGAAGTGGACGGTGTGGCCCGGCCGGTACACCGGGCGGTCCGTGTATATGTAGCCGCTCAGGCGCTCGCGCTCCCTCGCGAAGGCATAGCTATTGATCGAGGTCACGGCAACATCGGCCCCGCGCCGCGCCACTACGCGAAGGTCCTCTTCCCCCCCGTGCGCCGGCACGACGGTAGGCTTGAATTCCGCAATCCCGTCCGAGTTCGTCTGAGCCGCCATCGTCGCCGCCTGGCGCGTAATCGAGTACACCTCCACGCCCCCGACGGGCTCCCCGGACACGCGGTCCGCAACGAACGCCGCTACCCGGCCGTCCTGCGTCGTCTTGGTGATCGAGACCAGGTCGGAGATCATCAGAATCGTATAGGCGCGCAGGTCCCCATTCACCGCCTCGACCAGGTACACGCCCTTCTCCTTCACATCCACGTTGACGTTCTGCGATTGCCAGCGGTTCACCGCTCGGACGGGCTGCGTGAACGACAAGACAAGCTGCTCGGAGTTGAGCAGCGGAGCCTCCGCATACCGCGTGCCGTGGCTGACGGGCGAAGTCCTGCCGCGCGGGAGAAAACTTGCGAAGTGCGCGCGCGGCGATTCGGTGAACTGCTCCCGCAGCTCGCGGCGAATGCCGGCGCGCAGCCCGCGCTTCCAGCCATGGATGCGCTCCAGCAGCGTCCTCTGCCGGGAAGGCCGTTCCACGCGCCCGCCGAACTGGTGCGCATCCTCGAGCTGCTGAAAAAACTTCACCGCGTCGTTAATGCGGTAAACGCGAAACTCCAACGAATCGACGTTGTAAGAGCTGACGGAAATGCTGGGGCGGGCGTTCGAGCCGAACGTCCGCGCGCTTGACAGCGAGAAGTAGGGCTGGTTCTCATTCTGGCCGATGCCGGGCGCCGCCAGCGCCAGCAGCGGGATCGCATAAAAGATGTGCTTCGAAAAAAGAGCGCGCATGTTCAAAATTCCGTGTCCAGGATGTTCCATCGGTACACGCCGAGGAAACTGGGATTCGTCGATATCGGCCGCCACCGCGGCTCCGGATAAGCGAGCAGCTCCTCGATCGCCGGACGCCGCACTTCGCCCGCATCCGGGCCCGACGGACCCGTGTGATAAACGGTATACCGGTCATGGTCCTTCGCGATCTGACTGCGTCCGATGTAGATCATGCTATGAAACGGCATGTGCTCCGAAAGCTGCCGGAAAAAGAGCAGATCGCCGGGCTCAGCCCGCAAAACGTCCCGCGTGACGAAATGCGTATTCAGGCGCTGCAATGTTTGCGCGTCCGCGAACTGCGCAAAACTCCCGTCTGTCAGGTCGGAGCCTCGGAACGGAGCGGGGCGCACCCGGAAAAGCTCAGGTCCCAGCGGCGTATGCGGGTAATCGTATTTCTCGATTGAGTCGAGGGCCGGCGCCAGCGGCAGCCGCGCCTCCGCCGCCCAGACGCCGTCGTGACAGCGCAGCGCCTCGCGATAGCAGTAGCGGATCAGCGCGGCGCAGTCCGTAATCTCGGCGGGCCGCTGCGCGGCCGCTTGGTAATATTGCGCCTCGGCAAGAAATGTAAACCAGCGCCGAAAGGACTCTCGATCGTGCTCGTTGTCGAGCCGCAGAAAGTCCGGCGTTCCATCCTCACCGCCGCTGCTCTGAAGCGTCGTGGTCAACTCCGCCGTTGCCGGTAAAAACCCCGCGGCCTCGACGCGAACCACGACACGCCCCGGTAAAACGCCGGCGCGGATACGGCCAATCCAGCCGTCTTCGCCCCGGACGACTCGCTCGACCGTGGCGCGATGCGATCCCTCGATGACAGCCACCGTGAGCGCCGCGTTGGCGCGGGCGGCGATCTTCAACATCGCGAAATCGTAACCGTCGGCGACGATCGACGGCGGCGCAACAGACACGCGCAACGCCGGACGAGCGCGCTGGACCAGAGCCGTCCTGCCGTAGATCGCGCCGAGAAACGAGACGACGCCGGCCGTCAGCAATAGCGCCACGCGATCGCGCCAACGCAGCTTGGTCAAGTGTAGAAATTATATCGTGGCTGACCGTGCCTCAGAGGCCGAGATTTTTATCGATCTCGGCCGTCACCCGCGTCAGCAGGGCGGGATTCCGCAGAATGTTGCGCAGCCCGTAATTCCCATAGTTATCCACCAGCGCGTCGGCCGCCGCCAGCGCCAGCGCATAAGCGGCGCGCGCGTTTTCCGCATTTAAACGCGACCAGTTCTGCCCGATATTTTCAAGTCTCGGAACCTCCCCGGCGCGAATTCTTTCCCGCAAATCCTGCCGCGCCGCCGCGGACAAAGTGTCGCCCGAAAGCTTCTGCGCCAGCCCTTCATGCAGCCAGGCCGGGAACCGCCGATGTTGGCGAGGCAGGCGTGCACCGTCTCATGGGCGAAGGTGCGGCGCGTTTGCGGACCGATTTGCGCGCCCTCGATCAGCGGCACGTGAATCCGCCCGTCATAGAGACCGCCGCTCCATTCGGCCGCGCTGGTCCCGCGATAATACGCTTCGCGGCTTTGCACGATAGCGGTGATGCGCTCGCCGTCCGGGCAGCCGAGTTGGCCGGAAATGCGAATGAATTCCTCGTCCAGCGCCGTCACCATCGCCCGGGCCACATCGGCCGGCAGCGCGTCGCCTTCGTAGCGCAGCGCCACGCGCAGCCCATACAGCTTGTCGCCGCTCTTGTCCGCCTTCGATTCCCGCTCGACCGTGTGGCAGAACGCCGCCAGCTTAGCGTCGCCTTCCAGCGGCGCCGCCTCCCGGCAGTACTGCCCGGCGCGCCGCAAATCGTCGCTGCGATAAGCGGCCACCGCGGCCAGCGCATTCAAGCCGGCATCGTGCGGATTTTGTTGTATCAGCGGCTCCAGGCGCTCCAACGCTTTCGCCGGTTGATTGCCGTTCAGAAGATCGACAATAGTCCGCGAATCCGGAGCGCTCTGCCGCAAGCTTTGGACAACCTCATCGGAGCGTCCGCTGCCGTTCAGCAAAGCTCCCCCGTCCCGCTGCGCTTCGAAGGCCTTCGTTCCGCTGAGCGCCGCCGCGTCCACGTAGCCGCTGACGGATTTCCCGTCCACGCTCGCCGCGACTTTATAGCAATTCGAGCCGTCCGCTACCGCAAACTGAATCTCAACCCGCGTGCCGGCGGGAATGCTGCCGATCGTTTCCTCCGAGGCGTCGCAGGAGGGACGCAACGCCGCTTCTCGCGTCACCGAAACGGCGAAAAGTAGGGCGAGCGCGGCAACCACACCCCGATGTTAGAGCAAACCACCCGGCAAATCTCTCGGGCGAATACCTGAAGCCGCTGGCCTGAAGCCGCTGGAAGGATTGCGAGAGCGCCTGATGACGATCTGGAAGGGGCTGCTGCGTGGCTACGGGTGTTGAAGATCGATTTGTGACGGGAACGCCGCCCGCTTGCGCGAGGACGACGCCGGTTTTCGGGGGTGCTCTGCGGGTCAGCAGGCGCTCGAAGCCGCAAATAATGTGTGACGGGACAGCCCCGGGCGTTACAACCGCGCGCTTAAAATATGAGGCATGGACCTACGCGGAAAGAAAATCGTAATTTTCGTGGACAACCTATATCAGGAAATGGAAGTCTGGTACCCCTATTTCCGTTTTCAGGAAGCGGGAGCCGCGGTGTTGCTGGCCGCCGCCGAGGCGGGCGCGACCTATACCAGCAAGCTGGGCTACCCCGCGACTCCGGACGTCCGCTATGAGCAGCTCAGCGCGCGGGAATTCGACGGCGTCGTCGTTCCCGGCGGATACGCCCCGGACCGCATCCGGCGCAACACGAAAGCCAACCAGTTCGTGCGCGAAATGGATGCCGCGGGCAAACTGGTCGCCGCCATCTGCCACGGCCCCTGGGTGCTGTGTTCCGCCGAAATGCTGAAAGGGCGCCGGGCGACGTCGCTTCATCGCAATCAAAGACGATGTCGTGCACGCGGGCGCGCGCTGGGAAGACGCCGAGGCCGTGGTGGACGGCAATCTCGTCACCTCGCGCAAGCCCGAGGACCTTCCGGCGTTCTGCCGGGCATGTTTGCAGGTGCTTGTGGAGAGCCCCGTCCCGGCGTGAGCGGCGCAAAGGGCGCGGCTATCTCGGTGCACGGGCCGATCAAGTCCTATGGTGGTGGCCCCTTCAGATGGCACAAAGAGTTAGGAGACTGGATCGGACTAGTTCCCCGGCCAGGTTGGGATAAACCATCAAGCTGTGTTCGGAATCGGTCGCGACCAGAAAGCTGCGCTGGCGCAGGCACAGCAGATTGTTCTTCCTCATGATGCGCTGCACACGCTTGCGATTCACACCGTCAAGCCCCCGCCCGCGTCTGTTTCTTTTTCGATCTGCGGCAGATGCCGCTGCATCTGGTAATCGCCCTTACGGTGCTCACGGTGCCCCTGCGTCACGGCCTGGTCTCCAGAAGCGTCCTCGATTTGTCATGCCTACGTGCCCGCCAGTTGCAGTCGGCTGAATTTCATTGAACGTTGGTTGCCGGGTTGACAACAAGCGCATCCGCCGGGATTCTTTCCTCAGTGTCGATGATCCTACCGGCGCCCTTGAGGAGTTCCTCTCTGCCTGGAACGAAAATCCGAAAGCGTTCGTCTGGACCGCGACAAGCTCGGCCGCCGCCGTCAAACCCTTCAACAAATTCAGTCGCGGCCGCGAGGTAGCGATAACGATTTCGGCGGAGATGGCGGCCATCGCATCGGCCCACATCAGAACACAATCTTGACCGAGAATTGCAGAATCCTGGGCGGCCCCGACGTGGCCGTGATCTTCCCGAATGTAGCCGATGCGATCTTGTTTCCAGGATTGGCGAGATTCGGACGGTTAAACACATTGAACGCCTCCGCCCGGAACGTCAGACGCCCGCTCTCGCCCAAAAACCGTAGAGGAAAACTGCGGAACAGCGCCGCGTCGGTGTTTGCATAACCGGGGCCTACCATCACGTTGCGCCCCAGGTTGCCATACGTTCCCGGGTCCGCTTGTTGCACGGCCGCCGTGTTGAAATATTCGGCGATTTGAGCGCCGCGGCTGCGCGAGGCAGGAAGCTGCAGCGTCCCGATCGACGTTCCCATGGCGGTTCCCGCGCTCGCCACCGCGTCGTTGGAGCTGAGAATGCTGAAAGGACTGCCGGATTGAAGCGTCACAATCCCGCTTACCTGCCAATACCCGAGAATCGCGCTCGCAATCGAGGAATGCAGCGCATGACCCGCGTCCGGAACCTGATAAACCACCGAATCGACGAAGCGGTTGCGCCGGTCAAAATCCGACGGCCCGCGAAAAGCGAAGAAGTTAAATGGATCGGAAATACTATTCGAAGTGATCTGCGCGTTTGAAGAAAGATAATCCAGGTTTTTCGAAAGAGTGTAGCTGAGCTGGTTGCTCAGCCCCTTGCTGAAGCGCTTGTCCACCGCGACCTGCAGCGAATTATAAGACTGATTCAATCCCGCAAACAGCAGATCGAGCGCCTGATACTGCTGGCGGGGGCGACGCTGCTGCACGATCTGCCGGTTGGCCGTCAGAGAAATATTCGGATTGTAAATCGGCGCGTTCGCGTCGTAATCCCCCCATAAGTGCGTCCCCTTCGTGCCCACGTAGCTTGCGCGCGCCAGCCAGCTCGCGCCCAACTGGCGCTCGATCGTCACGTTCCAGTCCTGCTCGTACGGAAGCGGCTGCGTGGATTGCAGCGCCGCCGCGCTGAAAGGAAGCTGAAACGCGGAGTTTTTCTGAAAATCGCCGGCAAACGGAAACACGTCGTACTGCTGACGTCCGGCGTACGGGTTATCGAACGATCCATTCAGGAAGTTGACCGTGAAGCTGAACGGCGATTGATCGTTGATGTTGTTATACGCGTACAATTCTGGACTGTCGTAAAAGATTCCGTAGCCGCCGCGCACGCTCGTTTTTCCATCGCCGAACAGATCGTACGCGAAGCCGAATCGCGGCGCGAAGTGGCCGAATTGTCCGCTCACGACGCCGGCCGGAACGGTCGCCCCAGACGGCGTCTTGTCGCCGGGATAGAGCAGCCCCGGCGGAGAATTCACGTACACCTGCGAAGCGATGCCCGCCGCATACGCTTGCGGAGAAAACTCCACAATGCGATTGTTCAAATCCGTGATCGGGAAATACGGTTCGTAGCGCAGCCCGAAGCTCAGCGTCAAACGCGGCGTCATCCGGAACGTGTCTCCCCAGTAAAAACCGAAGTAGTGCAGCCGCTTGAACTCGATCTCGCCGTTGCCTTGCGTGAAGCTTGAAAATTGCCCGATCAGAAAATCCGCCTGATCGAAGCCCGTCCACTGTCCGTTAAACCCAAAAACGCCTTCCCCGTCGAAAGTGTTGTATTCGTTGTAACGGGAATCCTCGATATCTCCGCCCCACACCATGCTGTGCCGGCCCTTGATCCACTGCCAGGACTGTACAAATTCCAGGTTCGCCCTCGCAAACACCGCGGGCGTGCCGGAGCTCAAGCTGATGTTGCTGGTCCCGTCGATGCTCGCGCCGATCGCGTTCGAAGAAGGGTTCACATTCACGCCCAGCGTGCGCATCGAGCCCGGAAACGCGTAGACCCGATTCCCGTCGTATTGGTTGCCGGTGAAATGCGTATCGACCAGCAGATTCGGCGTCAGCGTATACGTTTCCCCGATGCTGCCATTCTGCGCCGTCGCCGTAATGCCCTGGGTGCTCGAGAAAATGTTGTTCGCCACCATCTCCGCCGGAGTCACCGTGTGGTTATCGTACAGCCTCACATACAGCAGATTTCTTTCGTTGAAGCGATAATCCGCGCGCGCAATCCACTCGTGCGCATTCTGTAACGAAGGCACCGCATACGTTACCAAACCGTTCGGACCGGGCAACGGAGCGTATTTCAATAGGTTTTGAGCCGCGGGAGAAAATTCGGATTGCGGGATCTGATTGTTTGGGTACGGAGCGCCTGTCGCCGGATCGACAAGCTGAATTGGTTTCGCTCCCGTCAGCAGATCCGAAAAATCCCCCTGCCGATGATTCGCCGGCATGCTGATGGCAGAGCCGCTCCCGTTCAGTTGCCGTATCCAGGTCTGCTGATATCCGCCGAAGAAAAACAGCTTGTCTTTTTTTACCGGCCCTCCAAACGTGAAACCACCCTGATTCTGCTTTAACTGGTCCGGCGTGTGGGAGAAAAAGCTGTTGGCGTCGAAAGCGGTGTTCCGCACAAACCAGAAAACATCGCCGTGAAAAGCATTGGTCCCGCTCTTAGTCACGATGTTGACCGAGCCGCCCAGGCTCTTGCCGAATTCGGCCGTAGCGTTGCTGGTCTGCACGCTGAATTCCTGCACCGCGTCCGGAAACGGGAACGGAAGATTATTGTTCTGCAGCGGATCTTCGTTGTCGCCTCCGTCGAGCGTAAACGAAAGATTGTTCTGCCGCGAGCCGTCCACCGAAAAACGGCGCGCCGCAAACGCCATCTTGGCTCCATCGCCCGTGCCGCCCGCCGGGCCCGCCCCGGATTGGACTCCCGGCACCAGAAACGTCAAATCCGCCAGGTCGCGCCCGTTCAGCGGTAAATCGACCACCCGTTTGCTGTCCACCGTCCCCTTCAGCGTCGCGCCGCTGATGTCAACCGCCTGCCCGCTTCCCTCCACGCTCACCGTGGTCGCTACCGTTCCAAGCGGTAACGAGATGTCGGCGCGGCGGTTCTCGTTCACCTCGAGAACGATTCCGCCCTGCTCCACCTTGCTGAATCCTTCTTTCTCGATTTGGAGGCGGTATTCGCCCGGCGCAATGGATGGAAATTCCCACTCCCCGGCGTCATTCGATCGCGCCGTCCGAGCGATCCCGGTATCCACCTGGATAAGCGAGATGTTCGCTCCCGGTACGGCCGCGCCTTGCGGGTCTGTTACTCGTCCGTAAAGTCCCGCCGTGTTTCGTTGCTGCGCGCACAGGAAGCCGCCCACGACGGCGGCAAAAAGCCAAAGTTGCAATCGGTATCCAAAGCGAGGCATGGTTCCGTTCCCTGAGCAGACCCGTTCGGTCTGGTTATACGGCCAAAACGGCGCCGAATGCAATACGCTCGCGCGCGATTCGTTTCAATCTGCAACAAACGTCAACGCCCTAAGTTGAAATCCTGCGCCTCCAGGCCGTCTAATGGACTGTTACGGAGAGGACACGCGTGAGATTCCCTAACTGTAAAGCGCCGCTTGCGCTCCTGTTTTGTTTCGCGCCGTGTTTGGCGTACGCGGCGAAAGCCGACTCCGCTCTCGATGTGCGCGACTTCGGCGCCAAGGGCGACGGAACCTCGAAAGACACAAACGCCCTTCAGAGCGCCATTGACAAGGCGTCGGCGGCCGGCGGCACGGTCCTTATTCCGCCCGGCAATTATCCCAGCGGCACGCTTCACCTGCGTTCCAACATCACGCTGCGGATCGAGAAAGGCGCACGCCTGATGTTCTCTCCCGATGACGCCGATTTCGACGCATACGAGGGCTTGCCCTACCATCTCGCGGCCTCGCCCGATAAGAGAGAATCGCGTCCGGCAACCGCCGCTTCCACACCCGAAGTACGGCGCCGCCTCGCCGCTCCCCCGGCCTACGACGACACCGAAACCAGTTACGCGCACTATGCGCTGCTCTCGGGCGACGGCGTGCGCAACGTCTCCATCGAAGGATCGGGCGAAATTGACGGGAATCGCCCCAAGCGCGGCGGTCCCAAACCCATCGCGTTTAAGAATTCCGAGTGGATCTCGATCCGCGGCATCACCATCCGCAACGCGCCCAACTACAACATCAGCCTGATGGGCACCGACCATGTCGAAGTGGAAGGCGTGAAGCTGTTGAACGGCTTCGCCGACGGCATCGATCCCGATAACTGCCATTTTGTGCGCATCACAAACAGCTATATCGATTCCTGGGACGATGCGATCTGCCCCAAGGCCAGCTTTGCCCTTGGAAAACGCCGCGGAACCGAACATCTTGTCGTCGCCAATTGCATTCTGCGCACCAACAGCAATAATTTTAAATTCGGCACCGAAAGCGAGGGCGATTTCAAGAATGTTTCCGTCACGAATTGCGTTATGCTGCGGCGCGATTCCGGACGCCGGCCACTGTCGGGCATCTCGATTGAGTCCGTCGATGGAGCGAATGTCGATGGCGTCGTAATCTCGAACGTCTCCATGGAAGACGTCCTGGCTCCCATCTTCATCCGCCTCGGGACCCGCGCCCGCGCCATGGAGAACCCCGCGCCCGGAACCGTCAAGAACGTTTCCATACGCAACGTGACGGCGACTGGGGTCTCGCTTGCCAGCTCCATCACCGGCGTCGCCGGCGGCCGTGTTCAGGACGTTTCCATTGACGGCCTCAACGTGACGGTCGAGGGCGGCGGCGCCGTGCGCGGCCTCGACGTCCCGGAGGTCGAGGCGAAATATCCCGAGTCCAACATGTTCGGAGAATTTCCCTCCAGCGCCGTGTACGGCCGTCATGTGGATGGCCTGACGCTCCACAATATTAAGGTCCACGCGCTCCAGCCCGACCCCCGTCCGGCGGTCGTAATGGACGATGTCACGCGCCTCGACGTCTCCGATTTCGAATCGACGAATGTGCCGCCGGATCAGCCCTTGCTCCTGTTCCGCAACGTCGTTGGAGCCTTGTTATACGGCAACCGGCTATCTTCGCCCGCCGCCGCGTTTCTGAAAGTCGCCGGACCCAACAGCGCCGATATCGCTCTTCGCGCCAACGATTTCACTACGGTCAAAAACCCGGTGCAACAAGCGTCCGAAGTAAATCCAAGTGCGGTTTCGCTCGAAGCCCCAGCGGCTGGCCGCCGCTGACTCCAACATGCCGGACTTTCAAAACGAAAAGCTTGCGATCGAAGGCGGCAAACCGGCCGTCAAGACACTCATCCCGCCGCGCAAGCGCCACGGCGAGGCCGAAAAGCAATATCTGAATGAGGTAATCGATTCGGACATTCTGTTCTTCTATCTCGGAACCAAAGTTAAGGAACTGGAGCGCCGCTTCGCCGAATCGTATGGGAGGAAGCATTGCGTCGCCTGCTCCAGCGGTACCGCCGCGGTCCACATCGCCGTGGCATCCCTGCGTCTCCCGCCGGGCTCTGAAGTAATTACCTCGGCCATTACCGACATGGGCACTCTGACGGGCATTCTGTATCAGGGCCTGGTTCCCGTTTTCGCCGACGTGGAGCCCGACACTCTGAATATGGACCCGGCCAGCGTACGCGCGGCCATCGCCGGCCGCACCGGCGCCATCGTCGCCGTTCACCATGCCGGCCTAGCGTGCGATCTCAACGCCATCCTGAGCGTTGCCGCCGAACGCGGGCTCCCCGTCATCGAAGATTGCGCGCAGGCCTACGGATGCAAGTACCAAGGAGATCTGGTGGGCCGCCGCGGCGCGCTGAGCACGTTCTCTTTGAACCATTTCAAACACATTTCCGCCGGATCGGGCGGTATGGTGCTGACCGACGACGATAACCTCCGCTATTTCGCGTCTCTGTATCTCGATAAGTGCTACCAGCGCGAGGAAGCGATCCGAAATCCGTTCTTCCTCGCGCCCAACTATCAAATGACGGAGATGCAGGGCGCCGTCGCTCTCGCGCAACTCGAACGCCTTCCCGAGTTCGTTGAAAAGCGAACACGGTTGGCCGATCGTCTGGCCGGACACTTGCGGGGCATTGAAGGGATTTCTCTGCAGCGCATCGAACCCGGCTCCACGCACTCCTATTTCCTCTTTCTTTTCGCGCTCGACCCGCAAGTCTTCGCAAGCGCGGACGAGTTCGCAATCGCCTTGCAAGCCGAGGGCGTCAATGCCAAGGCCAACCTGATCACCGGCGGCCGTCCCGTCTATCTCTACGATCTCTTCCAGCAGCGGTCCGCGTTTCCTGGCTCGCGCTATCCCTTTCAATCGCTCGATACCGGCGCCGATCGTTCCTATCCGCCCGGCTTATGCCCTGTAGCCGAGGCTGCGTTTTCGCGCTGGATCGTCCTCGAGCTGCTCGAGAATTATACCCCCGTCAACGTCGACGAGATCGCTTTCGCGATCGCCAAAACGGCTTATCACCTCTCGCGGCCCAACTGCGCTTCAGCCGGCGCGGAGAATCGTGGACTCGCGCGCACCTGACGGCCGCGAAATCGGGACGCGAGTCCGCTGGGCCATCGGCGCTCTCTTATTCGCATCCACCGTAATCAACTACATCGACCGCCAGACGCTGAGCGCCCTCGCGCCCATCCTGAAAACTCAGTTTCATTGGAACAACTCCGATTTTGCGTCGCTGCTCATTGCATTCCGGATCGCGTACACCATCATGCAGGGCGTCGGCGGGCGCCTCATGGACATCCTCGGGACGCGCACCGGTTACGCGCTCGTCATCGCGTTCTATTCGCTCGTGGCCATGCTGACCTGCTTTGCGCAAGGGCTGACAAGCTTTCGAATTTTCCGTTTTCTTCTGGGCCTCGGCGAGGGTCCCAACATGCCCGCCGCGGCGAAAACCGTGGCCGAATGGTTTCCCAATCGCGAGCGCGCTCTGGCGGTAGCCCTGTTCGATAGCGGCACCTCCATCGGCGGAGCGCTTGCGCCGTTCATCGTCCTTTACGCCTACAAATCCTTCGGAACTTGGAGACCGGCATTTTTCCTGACCGGAACTTTGGGCTTCCTCTGGCTCGTCGTCTGGCTGCGCTACTACCGCGCGCCGCAACGCCATCCCGGCGTTTCTGAATCGGAACTTCGGGACATCGCCGCCGGCCGGCCGCCGCTCCAACCCGATGCTCCGCCCGTGCGCTGGCTCGACCTGCTCCGCTATCGCCAGACATGGGGCATCGTGCTCGGCCGCTTTCTGCTCGATCCCTTCTGGTATTTCATATCCGAATGGTTCGCTCTCTATTTGTTAAGCAAGGGTTTTCGTCTGGAAGCGAGTATTCTCGGCTTCTGGATGCCGTTCCTGGCCGCCGACCTCGGAAATTTCGTTGGCGGCGGCCTATCCAGCTATTGGATTTCGCGCGGTTGGCCCGTGGGGCGCGCGCGGAGAGCCGTCCTGCTCATTTTCGGACCGAGCATGATCGCGTTGCTGCTGGCGCTCCACACAAAAAATTATTTCGCCATGCTCGGCGTTTTCGCCTATGCCTCGTTCGCGTACGCCGCCTGCTCCACCATGTTCACCTGTCTGCCCACGGACGTCTTCCGCGCCGCCGCCGTGGGCAGCGTCAGTGGATTGGCCGGCACAGGCGCAGGCATCGGAACCATGATCTCGACTTTCCTTATCGGCAAAGTCACAGATGCGTCTTCCTTTGCGCCCGTCATTGCCGCCGCCGCCGTCGTCCCTTGCATCGCGACGGCGGTATTCGTCATTTTGGTACGTTCGTCACACCGCCCCGACCCGCGCGGAATCCTTCTCGATTTTTAGATTATTGCGGCGGCTTCTCCGGCGGTTTCTCTTGCGTCTTATCCGCGGGCAAAGGCTCCGGCGTGTCGAACTTGATCGTGGTCTCGGCGCCGAACTTTCTGTACAGCCGGAACTCCTTGTCGTTCCTCGCCAGATATTTCGTCGTCGCGGAAGTGATTACGGCCTTTATCGGCACCAGGTACTCGCTATCGCCGATCTTCGTGAATTCGAAATCCAGGATGTCCTCCACCGCCTGCACCGGGTAGGTCGACGGAATATCGTACGGAACCGTCACGATCCGCACGATCATGTTCGTGTCCTTATCGATGTAAATCTTCCCGCGATAGGCCGGCCGCAAATCCAGCGAGCGGTCCCACAGTATCTGGTACTTCGAATGCGCCTGGTCGATGTCGAAAGCGAACACGTACGCGCGCCGGTCCCGCAGCGTAGCCCAATGGTCCCATTCGAAGCGCGCCTCCGAATCCGGCGCAAAGATCTCTTTCATCATGCTGCCGAACTCGCCCATCGACACCGTTCCCCCCAGGTTCTCCATCGACTTGTTCACGACCGAGGTGTTGTTCACCATCTGCACTTCGTATTTTTCGTGGCCCTCGAAATACGTCAGCTTACTTGTGACGGTATCCTCGAGCCGCCATTCCGCCTCCGGCAAGGTGCGCGTTCCGGTATGACGCGGGTCGATAAAGCGCCGCGTAATTTCCGCGCAGATGAAATTGGGCAGCTGCCTGTCGTAGTTCATCGCGTATTCCCGCGCGGCGTCGATGATCTTCGCCTGCTCGATCGAATCCGGCGGATCCGCCTGCTTCGGCGGAGCCTTCGGAACCACCACCGGAGGCGGCGTCAGATTCGCCGTGGCATCGCGCAAATCGTGCAGCGCGGCCACCGTCTTCGGGCCCGCCCCCAATCCCTGCAACTCCTCCACCGTGCGGTCGTCCAGCTTGTTCGAAAGCTTGACGTGCTTTAAATACTCCGCCACTTCCTTATCCGGAAACTTCTTCTGGACCGAAGACTTGATGAACGAGCTGAGCTGCTCGATCGTCAACGTCATGTCCGACGCCATCGCGCCCAGGCAGCTAATGGTCAAAAATAACAGCAGTTTACGCATCGTCAAAAACCTACGGCTCACCCGCCCACGCCACATCTTTCGTGAATAGACGACACCCGCGCGCCCCCCGTTACCCGCCCGGCCGCGCTCAGGAATGCTCTTCCTTTTCCAACTCCAGCGTAATCGACCCGATCGGAAACGGCATGCGCGCCCGAATCTGCACCGGCAGCCGCTGCGCATCGTCCGTCAGCCAGATCAGCAGCCGGGCTTTCTTCGCATAGATCACGCCGTTGAAGATGTAAGCCTCATAGCGGATGGTCTTGAACATCCCCAAGTGGTTCTTGATCTCCTCGCGTTCCTGCGCCTCAATGCGCACCTGCGCCGTTTTTTTCCCGTCGCTCGTCGCAATCTGCACCGACTGCCCCGGCTCCAGATGCATCGTTCGCAGCTTGTAAAACCCGCCGATCACGTCCGAGACGCAGGCCGGAATTTCCGTCTCTTTCGTCGCCGCAATGGTGTTCTTCACCAGGTCCCGCTCCACGTACGTGGCGCGCTTGCGCGCTCCGTCGTAGGTGACCTTGGTGTCGCGATGCTTCTTACCCTCCAGCGCGTTCAATTCGCTGCTCGCCGCGCAAAATTGATCCTCCAGCCGCACCGAATATTTATCGTCCAGCTTGTACAGCCGCGAAACCAGCCCCGCCGATTGCAGCTCTACCGTCGCTTGCCAGCGCGGCTGTTTCTCGCCCGGCTCCGGCTGAATTTTCAGCAGCGCCTCCCCGGCGTCGATCAACCGCCATTCGATGCTGTAATGAAGTGCTTCCGCCGCGGCATGGTAGCGCAAGGACCCTCCGTCGCCCTGCGCCCCCATCGGCGCGCTCACCAAGGCAAACAGAGCCCCCAGCGCGCCCACCCGCCGCACGCACGGGATACAACATGGCATGAAATTTGAGTGTGGCACAAATTGCGGTTTGTACGCTGCGCCACCGAACCGTTTCGCTTGTAACCGTTATAAGGGTTAGCCGTTAAAAAATACTGTCTCAACCGGCTATCCCGTAAGTTATAATACAGATATGCTGCAGCGAGGAGACGTGGAAAGCCGCACTGTCAGTGCTCTCCTTTTGGCCATGGACGACCGCGAGATTACGCTCGCCGAATTCGCCGACGTCGTAGAGCCCCTCACTCCCGAAGCCCTGCAAGTCATCGCGACCGCCCTGCGCAGTTGCGTCCCGATCGACTCCCATAGCCAGCAACAGTTCTGGCGCGCCCACTCCATCTGCTCGCGCCGCGCCGCCGCTACCCGCATTCTTTCATAAAATTTAACAACGCCGGCGCCTCCTTCCTCCTGACTCCCGTCCCCCTCGAATGCGACAATGGAGGTACGCTACGCGACAAGGCTCGACTCACTCCGCGCACACGCCGGGGCGTAGTCGCCGGTGTGACGAAAAATCCCGCGGGAGCCGATTGCCGTGTAGCGATGAAGGAGGCTTCGTAGTTCCTTGGGGTTGACGATTGGAGTTGTGAAAGAAACCGCGGCCGCCGAACGCCGCGTCGCCATGGTCCCGCGCGCCATGGACGCGCTGCTCAAAACGGGAGCGCAATTCTGGATTGAGGCCGGCGCTGGCGGCTCCGCCGGATTTCCCGATAAGGAATTTGAAGCCAAGGGCGCCGTCATCGCCGCCTCCGCCGACGATGTCCGCAAAAACGCCCAGGTCCTCCTCTACGTGCGCGTACCGGATTCCAGGGCGCTCTCTAACGGCCATGTCGTCATCGGCATGTGCGACCCCTTGTCCGATCCCCGCTTGGCCGCCGATCTGGCGCAGCGCGGCGTCACGCTCTTCTCCATGGAGCTGATCCCCCGCATCACCCGCGCCCAGAGCATGGACGTGCTCTCCTCCATGGCCTCCATCGCCGGATATAAGTCCGTGCTGATCGCCGCCAATACGCTGCCCCGCATGTTTCCCATGATGACCACCGCCGCCGGCACGATTCCGCCCGCGCGCGTCTTGATTCTCGGCGCCGGCGTCGCCGGCCTGCAAGCCATCGCCACCGCGCGCCGCCTGGGCTCCGTCGTCAGCGGTTACGACGTCCGCTCCGCCGTCAAGGAACAAATCGAAAGTCTCGGCGCCAAGTTCGTCTCCATCGACGTCAAGGCCGAAGGCGAAGGCGGTTACGCCCGCGCCCTCACCGAAGATGAGATCCGCCGCCAACGCCAGCAGATGGCCGGCGTCCTGCGCGAAAACGACGTCGTCATCACCACCGCCGCCGTCCCCGGACGCAAAGCCCCCATCCTGATCACCTCTGAAATGCTGCGGGGCATGGCGCCCGGCTCCGTCATCGTGGATATCGCGGCCGAGCGCGGCGGCAATTGCGAGCTCACGCGTCCCGGCGAAACCGTCGTCGAAAACGGCGTCACCATCGTCGGCCCTCTAAACCTCGCCTCCACGGTGCCCTATCACGCCAGCCAACTCTACGCCCGCAACATTTCGACGTTTCTCAAGAACATGACGGCCAAGGACGGCCAGCTCAAAATCGACCTGGACGACGAGATCGTCCGCGACACCTTGGTCGCGCGCAATGGCGAAGTCGTTCATCCCAAGGTCAAGGCGCTGCTGGAGTCCCTGGCCGGGGTGCCGGCGTGAACGGCAATACCGCGTTCGAGCTCGGCATCCTCAGCGTTTACGTCTTCTTCCTGGCGGGCTTTCTAGGCCTCGAGCTGGTGCGCCGCGTCTCTCCGCTGCTGCACACCCCGCTGATGTCGTTGACCAACGCCATCTCGGCTATCTCCGTGGTCGGGGCCATCATGATCGCGGGCGACAAGGCCGCTCCCCAGTTGAGCCACATTCTCGGCTATACCGCCGTGGTCGCCTCCACCATCAACATCGTCAGCGGGTTCCTCATCACCGACCGCATGTTGAAGATGTTCCGCAAAAAAGAGCCCGGTAGAGGAAGCGGGCCGGCCTCGCTTGGCCCGGGGGCGCGGAAGCCAGAGTAGATGGAGAACTTCTGGCAGTATTCCTATCTCTTTGCCGCCATCACGATCTGTTTTTCGATTAAATGGCTGAGCTCTCCCGCCACCGCCCGCCGCGGCGTCCTCGCCGGCGAGATCGGCATGCTCGCCGCCGTCGCCGGCACCCTGGTACACTTCAACGTCGTCACGCTCGCCGGCATCTGGATCGCCTTCCTCATCGGCACGGCCATCGGCGTCCCTCTCGCCTACCTCATGCCCATGACCGCGGTCCCGCAATTGACCGCGCTCTCCCACGCCTTCGGAACCTTCGCCGCCGCGCTCGTCGGAACCGCCGAATATTATAAAGCGTCCCGCCCGCCCACCGGGTTCACCATGGTCGCCCTCGTCGTCGAAGTCCTGCTCGGCTTTCTCACTTTCACGGCCAGCATCATGGCCTTCGGCAAATTGCAGGAGCTGGTCCCCACCCGTCCCATGACGTATAAAGGCCAGAATTTCGTCAACCTGGCCTTGCTCGCCTTCGCCGTCGTTCTGGGAGTCTGGTTAATCGTCACGCCCGCGCCTGTATGGGTCTTTCCCGCCTTCTGCGCCTTGGCGCTCATCTTCGGCGTCCTGCTCATCATGCCCATCGGCGGCGGCGACATGCCCACCGTCATTGCGCTTCTCAATTCCTACGCCGGCATGTCGGCCGCCGCAATGGGTTTCGCGCTGAACAATAAATTGCTCATCATCGCCGGCGCCGTCAACGCCGCCTCCGGCTTCATCCTGTCCGTGATCATGTGCAAGGCCATGAACCGCTCCTTCACCAACGTCCTGTTCGGAGCCTTCGGACAAGTGCAATCCGGCGGGACCGCGGCGGGAGCGCAGCATCGCCCGGTCCACAGCGCCACCGCCGAAGACGCCGCCGAAATCCTTTCCTCCGCCCGCAAGGTCATCGTCGTGCCCGGCTACGGCATGGCCGTGGCGCAGGCCCAGCACAAGGTCCGCGAGCTCACGGACCAGCTCACCCGCCGCGGCGTCGACGTCCAGTTCGCCATCCATCCCGTCGCCGGCCGCATGCCCGGCCACATGAACGTCCTGCTCGCCGAAGCCGACATCCCTTACGACCGTCTTCACGAAATGGAAGAGATCAACGCCGAGTTCGGCGAAGCCGATGTCGCCCTCGTCATCGGCGCCAACGATGTCGTCAATCCCGCCGCCCGCCACGACACCACCAGCCCCATCTACGGCATGCCCATACTCGACGTCGACAAGGCCCACACCGTCATGGTCATCAAGCGCAGCATGAACCCCGGCTTCGCCGGCATCGACAACGAGCTCTATTATATGGACCGCACTCTGATGCTCTTCGGCGACGCCAAAGGCTTCGTGGGTGAAATCGTA
Source organism: Bryobacterales bacterium (assembly GCA_963795935.1). Lineage (GTDB taxonomy): Bacteria > Acidobacteriota > Terriglobia > Bryobacterales > Bryobacteraceae > JAICMB01. Next base: position 59,655 of record CAWCJO010000005.1, read on the forward strand.
AGAGAACTCCCCGCCGCCGCCCACGCCTGACCGGCGCTATCGGCGCATGAGCCTCAAAACGAAGAAACAGGCAGCGGCGCAGCCCAATAGACCAAATGTGTCCGGTTCCGGAATACCGCTGACCGCCTGCGCCGGCGCCAGCGAATTCAGGATCAGCGTCGTATCGCCCGAAGTCCGTTCTCCGTCCAGAATGATTCCGTTGGAATCGCCGAAGAACACCACCCGGCCGCTCCCCGGGCCAAGCGCTCCGGGGAGAAAAGCGGCTACTTCGGGCTGACCGTTCGCGTTCAAATCGGCGATCTCCATCGCGCCGTTCAAAGTGTTGAACCAACCGGGGAAGTTGGTGCTTACGCTCGCCGCCGTACCCGCCGCGCCCGAGGCCACCTGATTTGAGCTATTGACGACCGTTCCGGTTTGGAAACCATCCAACGTTCCCGTCACGTGAAGGCCGAACGGCGCCAGTAAACTGTTATTGACAGTCGAGCCAGCCGCGCTATATGTATCGTTGTCGACAAAAACAAGCGCCGTTCCACCGCTTAAAACGAAATGATAAAGCGCTGTCTGTTCCGCGGCCGTGAGCGGAGAAGCAGCGCTGGAATTGCCCGTCACGCTGGAAAGAAATACATCGTCGACGGTCGCTAGGTACGCTGCCGTCAGCGTGTCCGCCGCCGTAAAAGACGCGCCCGGAAATTGCGCCTCAATCGCGGCCCGCAGACCGGATGTGGAGGAACTTTCAGCAAGACTCGTATATTCGTCGCGGCTGGAATCGAACCCGCCGATCACAATGGAGCTGCACCTGCCTCGCCCATCCCCCACAATACAAGAAAAAGGAATGAAACAATACGCTCCAAAGCCTTTGCGTCGCGCACAGAAATCATCGGCATTATGGCCGCAATTCTCTCGCCGATGCGCGCCGCCGCGGTTGCGGTATTTCGATAAAATCTCGCTTCGAGCGGCTTGCAAAACGCGAAATTAGCCGTTAATTCCACTGTCGAGAATCATATATCGGCGCCGCCCGCAAAGCAAGCCGCGCGAAAAGCCGACGGCCCCGCCCCGGATCGAATCCCGCAACGCCGTCGCGGACCTCGGCCGGCCCGGCGAGATTGGCGCCGCTTCACCGGCCCCAAAAATTTCTCCATCCGGCACGCCCCAATAATGCGTCCAGCCAATGGCGTGAACATGCCGCTTACCCTGGACGCCGCTGCCGTCGAGCCCCTCCTGGCTGAACTACGCGTCGAAGTCAGAAAGGGAAACACCCTCCAGGACGCGTCGCAGCGGCTCATGGACCGCTTCCAGTTGGAATTCGCGGAATCGTTGGTCCTGGCCCGCACCTACGCCACCATCCCTTACGGAATCCTTCCCGCACGGGATCGCGCCTTTGTCCAATCCGTCGCTCAAACCAGAAGTATGGCTCACCTGCTGAGACCCGAAACACGCGTGCTCTCCCTCCTGGGCACCGCCGGAATCGAGCCTGCCTGGCGCGACCGCTGCGCCTCGCGCGATCATCTCGGCATTCCGCTGCTGTCCGAAGACGCCGTGGCTGAAATTCCCATGGTCGCCGCGCTTACCCGCCAGTTGGGCAACTCCATAAGCTGGTACGAAAAGCGCTCTCCCACCCCCTCCGCCGAGCGCTTCGGCGTCTTCACGGAAAGCTTTTTTATAACAGACCCCTGGCGCGCGCGCGACTATGCCGGGCGCTTGCTCATTCCCGCCCGGCAATTCGTCCAGACCTATAACGTCAACACTGTATTCGGCGTCGGCGGCCAGTTCCTCGCCTCGCGCATCATTCTGGTTTCTATCTTCTTCAGCAGCGAGAGTCTGCAACAGACCCCGCCCTGGTTGTTGCGTCTTCCGCTCATCCTTGCCACCGCTACGACGCCGTTGGTTTCGCGCGGCAAGCTCTATGGACCCTCCGCTTAGCGGCCCTCGCCGATCCCGCGCCCGCTGCATACGGCGTTTTACCAGACGCGGCGTTTTACCATACAGAGAGCGCCGGGATGAACCCCAGATTGATTACCATCGCGGGACCGCTGAAAGGATCGGTCTTCCCCCTGCCCGAAGGCGAGTGGACCATCGGCCGCGGCGCCCAAAACCAGCTTAGCCTCAAGGACACCGGCGCCTCCCGCGAACACTGTCTTTTCCAGCGCTCCGGCGAGCAGGTTGTTTTGCGCGATCTGCGAAGCCATAACGGTACGTTCGTCAACGGCAAGCGAATCGGCGAAACGGAGCTGCAATCCGGCGCCGAGATCCGCATCGGCGCATCTGTGTTCGTGTTCTTGACCAACGGCGAAAGCGCGCCCCCACTTCACGATTTCGCCCCCGGCAGCACCATCGAGATGAGAATCGAAGATTCGCTCTATCTCACCTCCGGGGACCACGCGCTGGACGCCTCCGCCTCCCCCCGCGCCGGACACGATATGCGCCTGTTGCTGCGGCTCAGCACCATGCTGCACTCCTTCCGCGTTCTGTGCGGCGGCCAGAGTCAGCCGGCTCAAAATGCCTTGTCGCGCCACCTCATCTCGCTGCTCACCGACATCATCCCCGCCGCCCGCGGCGCCGTATTCGCGCCCTCGCCCGATCCGGCCATCCCTTATGTCGTGCTGGCCCAATCCGACTCGCCCGTCCAAATCGACAGCGGCGTCTTCCAGCGCGTCGCGGCCAAGGGCATTGCTCTCAATTTCAATGGCGAAGTGCTCGCCGCGCCGGTCCTGGTCCGCGAACAGGTCGAAGCCGTTCTCTACTTCCAAGCGCCGGAGAACCGGTCCTTCGACGAGGGCCACCTCCAACTGCTGACCGCCGTCGCCGGCATGGCCGCCGTCGCCTGGGAAAACGCTTCCATGATGAAGTGGCTCAGCGACGAGAACGATCGCCTCAGCCAGGAGCTCAAGATCGAGCACGGCATCGTCGGCGATAGCGCCAAGCTTCGCGATCTCCAGAAACAGATCGCCCGCGCCGCTCCTTCGAACGCCACCGTGCTCATCGTCGGCGAGAGCGGCACCGGTAAGGAGCTCATCGCCCGCGCCATTCACGGCAACAGCCCCCGCGCCGCCGGTCCCTTCATGGCCATCAATTGCGCCGCCTTGACCGAAACGCTGCTTGAAAGCGAGCTGTTCGGCTATGAAAAAGGAGCCTTCACCGGCGCCCTCGCGCAGCGCAAAGGCAAGCTCGAAGCCGCCGCCGGCGGAACCGTCTTCCTCGACGAGATCGGCGAATTGCCGCCCTCCCTGCAAGCGAAAATCCTGCGCGTCCTGCAGGAGCGCGAACTGCAGCGCGTCGGCGGCGCCCAAAACATTAAGCTCGATATCCGCCTTCTCGCCGCCACCAATCGGGATCTTCCGGAAATGATCAAGAAGGGCGCCTTCCGCCAGGATCTCTACTATCGCCTCAACGTCGTCACCTTAAACGCGCCCGCATTGCGGCAGCGTCCCGAAGACATTCTCCCGCTCGCCGAATACTTCGCCCTGAAATTCGCGCATCAGTGCGGACGCAAGATTGCCGGCATCTCCCCCCAGGCCCGCGCCTATCTTCAGAGCTACTCCTGGCCCGGCAACGTCCGCGAATTGGAAAATGCCATGGAGCGCGCCGTGGTCCTCGGCATCGCCGATACCATTCTCCCGGAAGATCTGCCCGAGAACGTCCGCGAGGAGCGCCCCGCCGGAATCTCCGCCACCCTCTATGAAGACGCCGTCGAGTCCGCCAAACGCCAAGTAGTATTGCGCGCCTTCGAACAGGCCGGCCACGACCACGAGTCCGCCGCCAAACTGCTCGGCCTCCATCCCAACTATCTCCACCGCCTCATCCGCGCGCTCGATCTCCGCGCCGCCCTCAAAGCCGCCGCCCGCGCCCATTAGGCCCCGTGCACTCACCAATCGGTTAGTGAAATTCACCAATCGCTTCTCATTCCCGCCTCGGTCTCCTGTAAGCTGCTGACTTATATAACGCTTGCGACTGGCTCACCAAATGCCCTATGGATCGCGTACTTCAAAACGCCTGTAGGAGGGCAACATGAAAAACCAAATTCGCACCTTCGTAACGTCCCTGGGATTGACCGCAATGTTAGGGGCTTCTTTCCTGTACTCCCAGAGCATGCCTGCCGAGACGGCCACGGTCCCGTTTGCCTTCCACGTCCAGCGGCAGGATTTTTCCGCCGGCCGCTACAGGCTTTCCGGGGTGAACAATGCCGGCGTGGTCATGATCAGGAATCTCGACACGGGAAACAGCGCGATCTTCACCGTGAACCCCGCGACCGTCGTTAAATCCGCGAAACTCGACGATCCGAAGCTGATCTTCAATCGCTACGGCGACCATTACTTTCTGTCGCAGGTGTGGACGCCCAATGCCGCCAGAATCGACGTGACTCCGAGCGCGCGAGAGAAGGAAATCGCCAAGTCCGCCGCCCCGCTCGCCATGGCCGTGATACACGCCGACCGCTAAATGTGCTGCCCCCCGCGCGCGGGATGGGACGTTCTGAAGAGAACGCCTCATCCCGCCCACCTCAACGTCCCCCCCGAAGCCGCCCATCGCGCACGCCATCGTAGCCCCCCGCATCCCGCAACACCGCCGACGCCCGCGCCGTGCCCGCCCCAATATCGTCACCGTCGGCCAATCCCCAATAGGAACCGCTCTGGCGCGCTTGCGCCCGGCGCTGCATCGCCGAATTTCGCCGCCGCCACCAAGCCGAATCCTGCTGGCCGACCCCCCGAGCGCCGCTATCTTTGCCTCCAGCTCGTCACACATCACATCGAGTTCGTGCCAAGAATTCTCTTCGGCCGGATGAACCGCCGCCACTCCCGCGGGCAGCGCGAAGCATCGGCCATCCGTGGCCGGCATCCACGGATCGAAATCCGAGAACCTCCCGGAAGAAGGCGCCATTGGCCATCGCATCCAAGCCGGTCCAATCCTCGCCGCGGAGCGCAGGCCACCTCGGCGCCTCCGGCTTCCGACCCGCGAGGAACGCGCCAACCGCGCCCCGTGCACGCGCGCGACGGCGAAAAGCCGACGCCCCCCCCTGCTCGAGCTCAAACACCGCGCCGCAAAAATATGTTCGTCGGCGCTGCACTCACCAATCGGTTAGTGAAACTCACCAAGCGCTTCTCATTTCCGCCCCAGACCACTGTATTCCACTGATTTCGTTATCGCTTGCGGCTGGTCCACCAATTGCCCTTCTGATCGCGTACTTCAAAAACGCCTGTAGGAGGGCAACATGAAAAACCAAATTCGCAATTTCGTAACGTCCCTGGGATTGACCGCAATGTTAGGGGCTTCTTTCTTGTATTCCGAGAGCATCCAGACCGAGACCGCCACGGTCCCGTTTGCCTTCCACGTCCAGCAACAGAACCTGCCCGCCGGCCGCTACCAGCTTTATCGCATGGACAACGCCGGGGTCGTACAGATCAGAAACCTGGCCACGGGGGAAACCATCATGTTCACCGCGCGCCCGCCGCTCGCCGTCAAACACGGCGATCCCAAACTGATCTTCAATCGCTACGGCGACCGTTATTTCCTGTCGCAAGTGTGGACGCCCAATGCCGCCAGACTCGACGTGATTCAAAGCGCCATGGAGAAGGAAATCTCGAAATCTGCCGCCATGGTCGCCATGGCCGTCGTAAACGCCGATCGTTAAAACATGCTGCCCCCCGCTCGCGTTCGATGAGGCGTTCTGAAGAGAACGCCTCATCCCGCGCCCTGCCTGCCTTGACGCCCCGCCGCGTTTGCCATACAATCGACCCACAGCCGCTAATCCAACAACACGCGTCTGCGTTTCATGCCGAAGAGGAGGCGCCGCGCCATGGCGAAGTCCAGGAAACCGCCCTTTCACCGCCGAGGCTTTCTAAAAAGCGCCGCCGGAGGCGCGGCCGCCCTCCTGGCGAAACCGTCCATCTCCCAAGCGCAACAGCCCCACCCCGAACGCCCCGCCGCTCCGCTTCCCTCCGCGCGCCAAGTCGCATTCGAAACCGCCCCGCCGGTCCCCCGCGCCGACGTCTACACCACCGGCCGCCCCGGCGCCGATTTCATGGTCGACGTCCTGAAGACCCTGAATTTCGACTACATCTGCGCCAATCCCGGCTCCAGCTTCCGCGGCCTGCAGGAATCCTTCATCAACTACGGCGGCAACAAAGATCCCGAGTGGATCACCTGCTGCCACGAAGAATCCTCCGTCGCCATGGCGCACGGCTATTTCAAAATTGCGGGCAAGCCGCTGCTCATCATGGCCCACGGCACCGTCGGCCTGCAGCATGCTTCCATGGCAATCTACAACGCCTATGCCGACCGCGTTCCGGTTTACATCATCCTCGGCAATGAGCAGGAAATCAATTTCCGCCGCGGCGACGTGGAATGGAAGCACAGCGTCCAGGACCCCGCCTCCATGGTTCGCGACTACACCAAGTGGGACGACTCTCCTATTTCACTCGGCCACTTCGCCGAATCCGCCGTGCGGGCCTACAAGATCGCCATGACTCCGCCCATGGAGCCGGTCGTGATCTCCGCCAACGGCCAGCTTCAGGAAGAGCCCATCTCCGAAGGCGATCGCCGCAAGCTGCGCGTCCCCAAACTCACCTTGGCATCGCCGCCCGCCGGCGATTACGGCGCCGTGCAGGAAGCCGCCAAAATGCTGGTCGCGGCCGAGAATCCCGTCATCGTCGCCGGCCGCGCAGCGCGCACCCCCCAAGGCCTCACGTTGCTGGTCGAGCTCGCCGAGACCCTGCAAGCGCCCGTCCAGGACCGCCGCCAGCGCATGAATTTTCCCTCGCGCCATCCGCTCTACAACAGCGGCAGCATTCCCGAAGCGGACGTTATTCTAGGCTTGGAAATCGCCGATCTCTGGTTTACCACCCACGAACAGACGCCCATCAATCGCATGGGCATGGTCAACCACTCCGTTATTAAACCGGAAACGAAGCTCATCACCATCACCGCGGGCGACCTCTTCAGCCGCAGTAATTACCAGGATTTCGGCCGCTATGCGGAAGTCGATCTGGCGCTCGCCGCCGATGCCGAGGCCACCCTTCCGGCCTTGATCGAAGCCTGCCGCAAACTGATCGCGCCCGATCGTAGGCGCGCCATGGAAGAGCGCGGCAAGCGCCTTGCCGAACAACACCAAAAAAATCGCGATCGCGATTTCGACCAGGCCGCCTACGGCTGGGATGCCAGCCCCATCAGCACCGCCCGCATGGCCGCCGAGCTGTGGAATCACCTCCACAAAGAAGACTGGTCGATGGTTTCCACCCTAACCTTCGTCAGCGACTGGCCCGCCCGCTTATGGGATTTCGATAAGTATTATCAATTCATCGGGGGCGCCGGCGCTTACGGCATCGGCTACGGCGCCCCCGCCGCCGTAGGCGCCGCGCTAGCCAATAAAAAGTACGGCCGCCTCAGCGTCAACATTCAATGCGACGGCGATCTGAACTACGCTCCCGGCGTTTTGTGGACGGCCGCGCATCACCGCATTCCGCTCCTCACCATCATGCACAACAACCGCGCCTATCATCAGGAAATGATGTACCTGCAGGACATGTCCAACCGCGCCCAGCGCGGGCGAGACCAGGCCCGCATCGGCACGGCCCTTACCGATCCGGACATCAATTACGCCACGATGGCCAAAGCGTACGGCATGTACAGCGCCGGTCCCATTGACAACCCCAATGATCTCGGCCCCGCCATCAAGACCGCCATCGAGGTCGTCAAACGCGGCGAGCCCGCCCTCATCGATGTCGTCACCCAGCCCCGATGATTGCCATGAAACTGCAAGCGCTCATATTCCTGTCCATGGCGCCCGTCCTCGCCGCGGCCGATCAGGCCCCACGGGAAACGTCGCGAACGGCAAAATACTTTTCACCAAAATCGGCTGCTTCGAATGCCACGGCTACGCCGGCCAGGGGGGCCGCGCCGGCGCCCGCATCGCGCCCACCCCGCTCAATGCGCAGGACCTGATTCGCTACGTCCGCCGTCCCCCCGGCGAAATGCCCGCCTACACCGAAAAGGTCGCCTCCGATCAAGAACTGACCGACATCTACGCCTACCTCAAATCCCTCCCGCCCCCTAAGCCGGTGAAAGACATCCCGCTGCTCGAAGAAATGAAAACCCGCCGGTAACCCGCGCTGGATTTACGAGACGCAACGACCGCCAAGTCGTATTGCGCGCCTTTACGCGCAGGCGCGCCAGGAACACGAGTCCTCCGCCAAATTCCTCTGCTTGCTTCCTAACTATGTTCACCGCCTGAAAAGGGCGCTCGACCTGCATACCGCTCTGAAAGCCATCGGCCGCGCACGTTAGCGTCGTCCACTCACCCGGCAGGCGTTCGAATTCTTCCCAGGAATTTATGCGAGAGGCGATTCAGAACTCAAGGAACGTCGGCAAAGGCAGCCGTGGCACGGTCAAGCCGAATCGCAACATTCTCCTCATTCGCTGTAGCCCGTTCAGCCACTGCCAGAAAACTCACGTCTTCGAGAAGGCTGGAATATCTGTTGTTAACTATTTCGAGATTAGCAATTGCGCCTCTCTGGAGGCGCCGCGCAATTCCGACCATCACGGCATCAAAAACCGCGGCATTGAGCGCTCGCGCCAATCTGAAAGCACGCTTGCCGATGCTCTTGTTAATAGTCTGTATCGTCGAAGTGAAGACCGAGCGCATTTCCTCTCGTAAGAGGGGCTTCAAGTGCTTATTTCGACCCATGAAGGCGTTCAGAAACCCCTTCATCGGCTGGCTATACTTAGCAGCGTCGTAGTACAACGCAAGGAACCGAAGAATCAGCTCCTGATCGCGCATCAACTTGTTCACGGGACCATAGACTGATCTCCAAGCGTCCACGGCGTTCAGTTCCTCCAGAAAGTCGCTAAACTCACCATGGTAAATCGCCGTCCGTATCTCTTGAGGCGTAAGCGACACGCCGCTGGTATTGAGGCGTTCGAAGATGTGATATATGCTGCTGGAATCGTCTGAAGGTTGGTCTTGTTTAACGATGATGGCATGTACAATGGAATCGTCTAGACGACGGCGGTCACCCCCAGCCAGATTCTTGTAGGTGGACCCTTCGAATTTGCTCGGCACTCCTTTCAGTGCAAACTCTTTTCGCGTAGGCGGCCAAATTCCGTCATAGAAATACCGAAGACTTAAGAGCCGTTGCTGGCCATCGATCACAAGCAATTTCCCAGTCTCGGCTTCCTTAGACAAAAAGATGCTCGGGACTGGTAACCCCAACAGAAGTGACTCGACAAAACGAGATGCTTCTTTAAGGGACCAAACGTATCCTCGTTGGAACTTCGGGATGGTAATGTCCTGTGTTGAGATGCGCTTCACCAAACCATCTACGGGGTAATCGGCGCCGTAACTAGTAATGGAGTACTTGAACGGTACGACTTCGTCTACTTCATCCAGATTTTCATCAATCTCGTACTCGCCTTGCAAGAGCAAGTCTTTCTGGTATGGCGTCAGCATCGTCAATTCTTGCGAGATATCGCGCTTCTGATTCAGTGAGTCTTTCAAAGCCGTAGCCGAAGGTAGTAAGCCACCATTTCTCAAGCTGTTCTCCATGTTTTCTCCTCAGTTCGACTACGGTCTTCTCTCCAGGCCGTATTTTAGCCGAATACAACTTCCCGGCGAGGGTTGTCGCGCCCACGACGGCGCCATGCATCGTCTCGAGGAAACCTCTGAGGTTTGCCAACGTGCCGCCCTGACCAACGAAGTCATCGACGAGAAGATAATCAACAGGCGCAACCTCGCCAGCGAATATTGGCGGGAAGGCCAGCCTGTGGTACCCGCCGGCGCCCGTATGAGTGACGCGATTTATTTGGATAATACCAGCATAGACAGGAAGATCGAGCAGGCGAGAGAGGGCCCGGGCAAACACTCTCGGTATTACATTCATTCCCTCGGTTTCGAGCGCATGCACAGGGAGCAGAAATGGATGCGACGAGCCTATGATCGTTTTCATTCGGGCGAGATTCGCAGTGGCCATTACGTCCTCAACGAGGCCCTCGGCTGCCCTTGGATCCCCCTCTTTTGCCGGCGAGTATAGGGCGTGTGTTCTGACGAACCGCTCTTCGGAATGGATCACCACATCGGGGAAGGCGCCCCAAGGCGTCCGGCGGAGATACCGTTTCTCCTCGCCTAAATCCATTGTACGTGTATTGGGTACTCGCTCGCACTCCCGTGAACCGATGCGCGACGGCCACCGATCTCATTTTCATGGGGCACTGCTCAAATCATACCGTTCAGACCTTCAAATCGCCTGGTGAAAACCGTGTACGCTGTCCCCGCGGAACGCGTTGCGGCTCTCCTCTCCACAAGCTCGACCGCGAAAAGCTCACTCCCCTGCTCAAGCTGAAATACCGCAACGCCATCGCCGACGCCGTAGCCGACCTCGGCCGGCCCGAAGAAATCGGCTATCTCTTCACCGGCTTTCAAAAGTATCTCTACCAGCAGGCATCCGCGATTTCTTCCAGCGCATAAATCAAACCCGCGGTCGTCCACTCACCAACAGGTTAGTGAATCACATCAAGAGGTTCTCCTTTTACCGCCGCTCGCCCGCAACCCGCTGATTGACATACCGCTTGCGACTGGTACCGCGATTGCCATTACTATCCGCGTAATTCAGAAGCCTTTAGGAGGGCAACATGAAAAACCAAATTCGCAACTTCGTAACGTCCCTTGGATTGACGGCAATGCTGGGGGCTTCTTTCCTGTTTTCCCAGAGCATGCCGGCCGAGACGGCCACGGTCCCGTTTGCCTTCCACATCCAGCAACAGGACTTCCCCGCCGGCTCGTACGCGCTTTATCGCATGGACAACGCCGGCGTGATCCTGATCAGAAACAGGGCCACGGGGAATAGCGCGATGTTCCACGCGCGCCAGCCGCTCGCCGCCAAACCCGGCGATCCGAAACTGATCTTCCATCGCTACGGCGACAATTATTTCCTCTCGCAGGTGTGGACGCCCACAGCCAGAATCGATGTGGTCCCAGGCGCCAGGGAGAAGGAAATTGCTAACTCCGCCGCCCTCGTCGCGATGACCAGTGTAAAAGCGGACCGCTAAAGATGGCTGCCCCCTACGCGCAGGGATGGGGCGTTCTCGAGAGAACGCCTATCCCCGCCCACCTCAACGTCCCCTCCCCGAAGCCGCCCGCCGCGCGCGAAATCGTCAACCCTCGCGCGCCACTCCATCCCGGCCCATCTACGGCATGTCCAAGCGCGGCATGAACTCCGGTTCGAACGCAGGCCTCCCGCCCACGCCTGAGGGCTAAGTTCTTCGGAAGTCAGGCCCGGAATGCTTTGCCCATCGCGAGCGGCTTGGAGAACACCCATAACCTGCAAGGGTTTGGTTTCGTGCCGACAGGCGATCAAGTTCAAATAGACCAGAAACAATCGGAGACGTCTGTCGGCCAGTTCCTCGCGCCAGTGGCCCACGCCGGGAGTCTTCGCCGGCTTGACCGTGGTCTTGTCCAATGCGTCGATAACGTCGTCGGCAGCTTCGATATTACCGAAGGCGATTGTGTCCCGGATATCCTTGAGATCCTGCTTGACGCTGGGGATTCCGACGAAGCTGAACGCATGTTCCGGACGGAATCCGAACGAACACCATCGGAAGGGAAACCTGTGCGGAGCGAAGCGGAGGCGGAATGGTCGTGGCGAAGATGGGGGTGCGGGGCAAGGGGCAGCAGCCCCTTGCCCCGCCTCAGCACACAGAGACCCCGGAGCGCGAATAGCGCTTCGGCCCTAGCGCTAGCTTCCCGCTGCCCAAGTAACCCGACCGGTGCACCGGACGTAAACACCACGCCGCCGGGCGCGCGATCAGTAAGTTAACGGCCTGAAACAGGAGGGCTTTTTCGGGGCGCCCACCTCGGCAAAATCTGTGAGATGATCGGGCGTATGGACGTCTCTTTCATTCGCGACTTCCTTTGGGAAACTCTCCGGACGCTCGTCTTAGTTTCGCCGATCTCGTCTGGAATGCGCTCCGCAAAGTGCAGCCGCGCCCGAGACCCGAATGGGCGAAGCGGATCAACCAGCCTGTCGCCTCGGTGATTTTGTTCGCCGCCGTAGCGATGTCGATTTATTGGCCGTGGCCATCGCCAGTCTTGCTGGGAATAATGGCGAGCCTTTTCCTGGCTATCCCGCTTGAACGTTTGGTCATCCTCGTTAATAAGGGGATTGTCCACCCGGCTCACACCTCAAAACCCTGAGCCTGGCAAGAAGTCCTTATTTAACTCCCGCTCCTCTCGACTTCCCACGACGGTGTCATCATTGGGTTCTCCCAGGCCGGAAGCACGCGATTGCTTCGTCGCTCATACAATCGATCCACGCAAGCGATCCGCCAAATTTCCACGGTAACCTCCTTGCCGTAATTGGCCGCCGCACAGCCGCTTCCGCCATCAGTCGGCCAAGGTTTACCGATCTGCCTGCTGACGGTTGTTATCGGCACTCGGCAACACAATGCGCCCGGCACTCTCCGCGCACCCGGGGCAATACCTATATGTTCGGCTTCCCGCGATTCTTGCGCATCGAATCGCCACGCATTTCGATGCGGTGGGCGTTGTGAACGAGCCGCTCGAGGATTCCATCCGCGACCGTCGGATCACCGATCTGCTCGTGCCACCGGGTCACGGGCAGCTGCGACGTGAGGATCGGCGAGCGGACCTGATAACGGTCCTCGCAAATCTCCCGGAAGTCGCGACGCTCCGGCTCCGAGAGCGGCGCCATGGCCCAATCATCGATCACCGGTACATCAACCCCGTCCAGTCGTGCGAGCAGATTGCGAAAACTTCCGTCGGCGCGTGCCGCAGCCAGATCCAAACAGCGCTGCCGCCCGTGTGTAGAACGCCGAACATCCGTCTCGGCACGCCGTCTGCGCGAGAGCACGGGCGATGAAACTTTTCCCGACGCCGGTCGGTCCGGGAACGAAGAGATTCTCGTGGTTCTTTACCCATTGCGAATCCTTTGCCAGGCCGCGAATGACGCTCTTCTCCAGCCCACATTGAAATGCTGGAACAACCAACCATCGAAAACTCCTCAGCATGCGGCCGCAGGGTATGGCGGACGCGCTGAAGGCACAGGAACAGGACCCCGGGGTCCCGGAGTTGAGCTTCGTCGAGCGCCTGTCCTTATTAGTGGATCAGCAATGGAACTGGCGCGAGAAACCAGGCGCTGGCCCGACGGTTGAAAAGCGCCAAACTCCGCCACAACGCCTGTATCGAGGACATCGATTACCGCCCGGCGCGTGCGCCTGAATCTGTTCGCGAATCCGGTAACGGTCTTCAATTCCTTCCGGTGGCCATCACCCAACTGAATACGGGCGCACCGTCCAACTCGGCCTGCGCCTGAATCTTTGAAATTCTTGCCTCCGGGCTTCCAATCCCGCAGCGAAGCCCTTGGCTGGAATGAACGCCTGTTGTTCCAGTCCGGGGAGCGCTGGGCAAGGGAACCCGTCCCTGACCAGTAGGCGTCGCTAGAGACTCTCATAAGCGCAGGCTGATGGCCAGCCGTGAATTGGATAAGGACAGAATGGTAAGCCGCCAGCAGTGGATCGAGCGTGCGGCTGCGCCGGATCCTGCGGCTTGCCGGTCGGCTGACTTTCTCGATTACCCTGCTGTGGGCCGGCCACCCCGCGGGAAATGATGCTCGTGCCGATTGGCGCTCCAACGAGCCTCGCCGTACTCGCCTACCAGGACGGTCCCCTGCATGCGATCATTATTCACCGTTCCGTCAAACGTAAAGTTGATCCTCGCCCCGTGCGGGGTGTAGGAGCTACGCATCACGACGTGGGCGCCATCCAGCGTCCCTTTCAAATCCCGCACCGCGGCTTGCCCCTCGTGCGTGCCGGTCAGATCGTTGCCGTTTTGTTCCAGCATGAAGTTGTGGTCCGCATTGCCGGATATGAATTCCAGATGCACGCCCCACTCACCGCTCAGATTAGCGGCGGGCGCGGCGGGCTTCCTCCGCAACCCGGGCCTGGGCGCCTTCGAGAACGCTTCGTAAAGCCGCTCCGCCACGATCTTCTCCTCCCCCGGCATCATCGTGTAGGGCGTGACCGCCGCCCTGCTTTTCTCGTCAGGCGGAAAAGGAAGGAAACTGCCCTTGCCGCCGATCGCGATGCGCGGCTCACCGTCCCAGAGGATCTGCTCGAGCTCGTCTTCCGTAAGGTCTATGTGCCCGCGGTCCCACGTGATCCCGAGAGATGGCGTCCGATTATCCACCCCGCGCGCTGGTTGGATGTTCGTCGTGAGACCCTCGACCGGCTTAAGCCTCTCCGCGATATGCTCCAGCCAGGAGGTCCACAGTTTCTCTTCCGCTGCGTGGTCGCGTTGCATCCACATCTCGACGGCGGCCAGCATCCCCATAATCTCTTCTTTTCCCACTTTGAGTCCGCGGCAGACCGCATGGTGCGGAGCGCTGTTCACCCAAGCGGCCTGGACCAGGTCCTTGCGCCCGAGCAGCAACCCCGCCGATTGTGGACCGCGGATGCACTTGCCGCCGCTATAAGCGACGAGGTCCGCGCCGCGCTTCAAGTGTATATTCGGCACGGCGAGAATCTCGGCGGCGGCATCCGTCAAAACCGGGATGCCACGCCGATGCGCTGCCGCCGCGACCTTCTCGATCGCCGCGTCGTACTCCCGCGTAGCGCTCAGTAGCATTACCATTGCGGTCCGCGGCCCCAATGCCGCCTCCAGCGCATCCATATCCGAAGGCTCGACGATGGTTACGCCCACGGCGCGTATCGCGTGGTCGTATACATTGCGCGAAGTTCGCGGAATGACCACCTCGTACTTCATTCCAGGAGCCGATTTGTGGTACGAGAGCAAGCTCCATCTTGTCGGGATCTGCGCCCGCTACGCAAGCGCACGTCGCGACCATAAGCGCGCCCGCCGCGCCAGTGGTTACCATGCCCCATTCGGCGCCGGTCAACTCCGCCAGACGCTTGCCCACCGCCTCCATTAGCTCGTCTATCTGAACATAATGGCGTGACGCCTCGTCCATCGCGGCTTTTACTTCGGGCAAGGTCAACGACCCGGTGATCACCGTTACCGTACCTCGCGCATTGATCAGTGTGCGCACGCCGATCGATCGATATATATCGGACCCGATATGAAGTTGCGAAGATGGCGTGGCCGCCGACGCCAGACCGCCGCGAAACAGGCCACCCGCGGCCAGCATCCCTCCGCCGTGTAACAATTCGCGCCGGCTGAGTCGGCCCAATTGACGCCGCCAGAATTCCTTCATGTTAGTCATGCCATTCCCTCTCGCTCTCGACAACCGATCCCTCGAGCCGCGCTACCTGGTTGATGTCTCCTTCCTATAGTCTACCGCCGCCATGCCGTTCACGTCCCAAACTACCCTGCCGTCGCGAAGGGTCATCTCACATTCCAATTTCTGCTTCCCATAAACACGGAAGTTATGAATGTCCACGAAGCCGAACTTCCCATTGAACAAATTGAAAACGGCCACATCCGCGCCGGCTCCCACATCTAAATTGCCCAATTCGGGATGCTTGATCTCCATCGCCGGAGCCACCGTCGACATCCTGATTACATCCTCCAGCGACAAACCTACGGCCATCATTTTCGACATCACATTGCTCATGCTGATAACGGATCGATTCATGTCGTCGACATGCAAGTCGGTTGAGATGGAATCGGGTAGCCATCCCTGCTCGACCGCGGGGACTACGGCTCGGAACTCAAAATTTCCGATCCCATGACCGAGGTCAAACTTGACGCCGCGTTTCCGGGCTTCCGCCAAGTAAGGAAGTAGTTTGCCGTTCTTGTCGAACAGCGGCACGCTGGCATTGCGCTCCGCCTTGTACATGTGCGTCGAAATATCTCCAGGGCGAAGCTTCTTCAGAACTAAGTCCTGGTAGGGGCGCTGCTCCGGGAAAAAGCGCCCAAAATCAACCATCACGGGAATGTTTGCCAGCCTTCCTGCTTCAACTAGCCGGTCTATATTGGTCCAGTCCGGCTGCTGGTACTGCACGGTCTTGAATCCCACAATCACGTCGGGAAACAATCTGGCCATCCGCGAAGCCGCTTGCGGGTCCATATCGAACGTGTTCTGCGATAACGCGTCGGGGAAAATACCCTTAAAATCAAAGCCCTTCATCTTCAAAATATCGAAAGTGCTCTCAGGAAATGCGCCCCCCGACAGTCCCATGCCGAGGATATTCAACCAAGCGAATACGCGGGTCTTGGACAAGGCAATCACGCCATTCTTGAAGTCAATGAAATTTCTCCAGCCCGAGCTGCCCGCGTCACAGATCGTCGTCACGCCGGCCCGAAACGTATGACCATCGGGATAAACGCTGTATTCGCCCGACGCGTGGGCCCAATGGTTATTGCCCGCATAAAGGTGAGCGTGGATATCGACTAGCCCGGGAACGACATATAGACCGCTGACGGCAATGACCTTCTTTGCCTTGGCAGCTGGGATGTCGGATGCTACCTGGGCAATTTTGCCACCGGCGATGGCGACGTCCATAATGCCGTTTCTTCCGTTCTTCGGATCGATCACATGCCCGCCCTTTAGCAGCAAGTCATAATCTGTTTGCGCCCACGCGGCCAATCCCAGGCAAAAGAACCCGACCGCATGCCGGATCATACATCTCATGGGTAAAATCTTCCTTTTTCGCGAGTCAGTCCAACGGCGTCCTAAGTGCAGGGTTTAGCCTTACCAGAAAAACTTGATGGACAAGTTCATTAGAGGCGCCCCGCCAAATGCCCCCGGTGAAGTCTGCGGAACACTCGTAATCTTTCCGAACAGCTGCGGGTTTACGTAATCCACCGTTGTGCTTGGGTTGCTGAAAGCCCAGTTCTTAAATGGGTTGTTCATATCCAAACGCGCCTGGATAAGGTAACGCTCCCGGAAACGGATGGTTTTTTTCACCGAAATCGCCGAGGCCACGAATCCCGGCCCGGTCACGATATTCCGTCCGGCATCGCCGGGCGTGAACGCCGCCGGGTAAGAAAAACAGCTCATGCCCATCACCGCGTTAATGTAAGCTTGATCGTAGCGATCGGTCGACGACGCCATCAAGTCCTTCCAGTTCGAATATAGAGCCGGCTTACATCCCGCGTTTACGTTGGGATAACGGTCTCCCGCATAGGTCGGAAAATAGTTATACGGGCTGTTAGCGAAAGTAAATGTCATTGGAAGTCCGCTCTGCACGGTCTCGATCCAGGCGATCTCATATCCTCCAAAGATGGTATTCGAAACGCCTCCACGGTTCAGAAAGCGCTTTCCCATGCCCATTGGCAATTCATAGGTGGCGCTCGCCACCACGACATGGGTTCGGTCATACCCGGCGCGGCCCTTATCCAAACTGCGGTCCTGAACGGGCGCAACCCCATCGCCGGTGGTGTTGCTGTCCTGTTCGTCAATGGCCTTTGAAAACGTGTACGACCCGGTAAACGTGAGTCCGCGAGAATACCGCTTTTCTATTTTTACCGTGCCCGCGTGGTATGTGGAGTGCCCAAAGTTGGATAGCTCCGTTATGTTGCCAAACTGCGGATACGGCCGATAATTCTGTGGAGCGGCGAATGCAGCCGCTTGCAAAGCGGGATTGTTCGATCCGAAGTTCACGGGCATTGCGTTGATGTTCCAGTTCTCAATCAACGCTACGCCAGCCGAGCCGGTATAGGAAAGACTCAACAGGTAATTCGGGCTGATCTCGTACTGAACGTTCGCATTCCAGTTTAATACATAGGGATTGCGCATGTTCGGATCCCACCAGGAGACGTTGCGCCCGCTATAGTTTGTGCCAACGAAAGTCGCGGTCCCATTGGGCCCCACGCTGAACTGCAACGGACCCGGCCCTTGGCTAAGTTGGTATAGCGGTAGCGGATTGCCCGGGGGTTGCTGCTGGACAGCTTGAGCAACTTGGTCGTCAAACTGGCCGCGCGCTATCGGAAACTTAATATCAACCGTGTTGAAGGCGAAACCACCTCGGAAAACCCATTTAGTAAAGGGGTGCCACGCGAGCCCGAAGCGCGGCTGAAAATTATTACCGTCGTACTTCGATAAGTTTCCACTGGGATTAACAATGGCGCCCATCATCCCAGTGAGCGGATCGATAGTCGTCGGATCGAAATTGCTCTGTCCGTTCTTATACTTGACATGAAATGGACTTTCAATCGAATAACGCAGGCCGAGGTTCAGGGTAAGGCGCGGCGATATCTTCCAGTCGTCTTGAAAATATAGACTATCGATGCTGTCGCGGGGTAGCCAATTGGTCAGTTGTTCGTCGAAGGTCGCCTGCGATACCGCGCCGAACTCGAATCCGGCAAAGGGATTTCCGGTATTGGGTATCGGCTGGCCGTTGGGCTGCAGCCCCGCCGTGGTGTTATCGAAGAGAAAGTCCCCGCTCGGCACGTCCACAACGCTCGAATTCTCACGGAAATGCAAAATCTCATACCCCATTTTGAATGCATGAGTTCCGCGAATCATGCTGAAGTCGTCGCGAAACGAGAGCGTTTCGCCGATCTGCGTGCTTGGCCCCGTCACGTCCAACCCGTAGAGCGTCTCCGGTGAGAATTGGCCGTTGGAGGCTATCCCGAACTCCGGCATGAGAGCCGGGTTGATACCCGGAATGCCCAACTTCTGGCCCCAGTCTTGGCCGTACGATGGTACGATCTTGTCGTTCCGGTACCGCTCATAACCGACGCGAACGTCATTCAACATGCTCGGACTGAGTATCCAGGTCATGCCCATTGAAAAATTTTGGACTGTTAAAGGTGTTTGGTTTCCGTTGGTCCCATCGAACACTCTCTGGTCGATATTGGTTTCCCAACCTGGACCCGCTTCGTGATTATAGAGATAGCTGCCAAAGATCTTTAACTTATCCGTAAATTGATGGTCGATACGGCCCTGGTAGTCCTCGTAGTAGGCTTGGCCAACCTGATTATAAATTAGGTTGCCCACTGGGCCTGTCGAAGCAAAGGAGCCGAAGCCGGGAGTCGGCGACACCCAGGGATCCATGGCGATAATCTTCGCCGCTACCGGATCGATCCGGCTTTTCGGAATGATGTTTCCCGGCACCGGAGCGCGAGTCCAGGTACCGTTGGAAAGCTGAGTCGTGCTTAGCGGGTCATAAATTTGCGCCCCCACGCCCCCCATCGAAAAATCGCCTGCCAGCATGGCGGCGGTCGGCGTTACGCCCGAGAACTGCTTCGTCTCCTTGTCGATGAGCTTTTGGTATGCGATAAACCAAAATGTCTTGTTCCGGCCGTTATAGAGCTTGGGGATTACGAGGGGGCCGCCTCCGTAAGCATCAGGCTGAAGGAAGAGGATCGGTAAGCCATTTGGATCGCCGGGCCTGGGATCGGACGTCCTATTCACGTCGAAGTAGTTTTTTTCCTGCATGCTTCGCGTTCGTCCGTATCCCGAAACCATGCCGTGAAACACGTTAGTTCCGGTTTTCGATACCGCGATGATGGCCCCGCCGGCGGAGTGTCCGTATTCGGCCGGAAGAGTGGTTGTCAATACATTCACCTCTTCCACCGCGCTCTGAATCGGCCTGAGAATCGTCGTGCCCGTCATCGGATCGTTACCGCTCGTCCCATCCTCGAAGACTCCAATGGAGGTGCTTCGCTGGCCGGCAATATGAATCTGGCTCAGCGTCTCGCCGGAATTGGGAGTCTGCATTGTCACGCCGGGCGCCAGATACGATGTGGCGCCAAGATAGCGCTGATACATGGGCAGGTTATAAAGAGTTTTCCCCTCTAGCACCGTTCCTTGCGAGGATGTCTCGGTCGAGAGCAATAGAGGAGGAGCGGTGGTGACTTCAACCGACTCCGTTACGTTGCCAACCTCCAGCGAGACATTGACCGCCAACGTATCGCCGGTACGCAGGATGATATTGTCGCGAACGACCCTTTTGAACCCCGGCGCGTCGAAACTCAGCCGGTATGTTCCAGGCTGTAGCGACTGTACTCGATAGAGCCCATCCTCATTGGTAGTTGCCGAAAAGGAAAAATTCGTTTCCGTCTGGACCACCGTGACCGGTACGCGCGCTACGGCCGCCCCGGACTGATCGGTCACCTGGCCCGTAATTGTCGCGGTTCCGATTTGCGCGTCGACGGGGGCCATCGAAAGCGCTCCTGCAATCGACGCCCAGCAAAGGACATTCTTCCATCTCGACATCGCTGCAAGGGAGTATACCCTTGCTGAAGAATTACGGTCAATTGCGTTTTTTGGGCGGAGCGCTATACTGTAGGTTTAAATTTGGAAATGCTCGATGTCAACTGGAACGCTCTATACGGATTCTGGGTCGTCGCCGAGCATCGATCTTTTTCCGCCGCTGCCCGCGCCCTTCCCCGGGGCACCGTGCAGGCATTGTACAAGCGCGTCAGACAATTGGAAGAACCCCAAAATCTGAACTTGAAGCTGTTTCGATCGCGCGGAGTCAAAGGAGTTGAGCTCACCGAGGCCGGCAGCCGCCTATATCGGCTTTTAGACCCTCCTTTTCGCTCCGTCGCTAGGCTGATCTCCGAACTCCAGGACGAAGATCGTGGTCCTTTGGTGGTGGCCATGACCGGTTATTGCGCCTATAATTACGGGCCCAGAATCATTCCAGGTTTTCAGAAGCGTTTTCCAAATGTTTCTCTCACGATCCGCGTCCTTCCCGCGGCAAACATAATCGCATTGCTTGAAAAGGGCCACGCCGACATCGGCCTATGCAGTCCGCCTACGATTGCGAAACATCTGACCACGGGAGTGAGCGCCCATCTGCCCATTGAAATAATCGCAACCCGCGGTCACGCTCTGGCAAGCGGGCCA
This sequence comes from Bryobacterales bacterium, assembly GCA_963795935.1. Lineage (GTDB taxonomy): Bacteria > Acidobacteriota > Terriglobia > Bryobacterales > Bryobacteraceae > JAICMB01. The sequence continues at coordinate 80,411 of CAWCJO010000005.1, forward strand.
ATTACTTGGAAAGACGTGGTGCGCGAGCCTCTCGTCATTCCAGCGCGGAACTCGCGCTTTCGACTCGAATTCGAGCGTCTCATGTACCGCAAAAACTTATCCTCTCAACTCCGAGTCGTTACGGAAGTTAATGAGGGCGAGTTAGCGGTTGCGGCGGTCCGGAGCGGCGTGGGCGTAGCAATCATTGGTGTTGGGCCTCGATTGATCCCTCATCTCAGCGGGCTGGCCCGTATCGCGCCCCCGCCGGGCCTGCCGAAACAGGAGGTCGCCATACTGCACCGTTCAGACCGCTACTTGCCTGCCTATATGAGAGCATTTCAGCAGACCGTTGCGGCAGTGATCCGCCCAACGAAATAGACCCGCCGCACCCCCCCCGGCCCGCCACCGGTATCCACTTTCTTCCACCAAAATTCCTCCACCCCTCAACGACTTACGTCGGCCAGCCCCCAACCCGCTTCGTCCCCCCGCTACTCTCAGCACGGAGGCTCCGCATGACCAAGTCACGCTCCCGGCATTTTTTCGGGCACGCCGCAACCTACCCAATCCGCGACACCTTCGGACACCCCCGCTCGGGGATTCGTGCGCGAAGCCGCGGCCTGAAATGCAAGCCCGCTACAATGAATGGCTTGCCCCGTGCATAACACCCTCCGCCTTCGCTCCCTCGCAAAGATCAACCTCGACCTCCGCGTCCTCGACAAACGCCCCGACGGCTACCACAACCTCCGCACCGTCTTCCAAACCATCTCGCTAGCCGACACCATCGACATCGACTACGCCCCCGCCCGCCGACTCTCCATCGACATCGCCTCCAATCTCCCCATCCCCGGCAACCTGATCGAAACCGCCCTCCAGCTCCTCGCCATCCCCGGCCGCTTCAAAATCAAGCTGACCAAACGCATCCCCCTGGGCGGCGGCCTCGGCGGCGGTTCCTCCAACGCAGCCGCAATCCTCCTCGCCATCCCACAACTGACGAGCAAGCCTGTTAAATTTGCGAAGCTCCTCGATTTTGCGGCGCGCCTCGGCTCCGACGTCCCCTTTTTCCTCCTGGGCGGCACAGCCATAGGTCTTGCCCGCGGCACGGAAATCCATCCCCTGCCGCCTCTCAACCCCTACCCCGCCATCCTCGTCACCCCCGGCATCCATGTCTCAACCGCCGCTGCCTACCGCGCCCTCAACCGCCCCGCCTCGCTCCCCGCTGCCCCTGCCGCGACGCCCATTACCCATCTTCTCGACGCCCCTCCCGACCGTTGGCGCTGCCGCAACGACTTCGAGCCGGTTGTGTTCCCCCTGCACCCTCAACTAAAATCAATCAAGGGAAAGCTGAAAAAATTGGGAGCGGACGTTGCCCTGATGTCGGGCAGCGGTTCGACCCTCTTCGGAATCTTCACCCGCCGCGAATCGAGGGATGCGGCCCTGCTCTCCCTACGCAGAGATCTCGGAAGCGATAAAATCTTTCCTGTGTCTTTAGTCAGCCGCCGGGCCTACCAATCGCTTTGGCGTAAACAACTCAGCGTCCCCCTGGATTCCAAAACATGGCCGCCGCAAAGCCCATTCGCGCAATGAGATTCGACAGATTGAAAGTCTTCACCGGCAACGCCAACCCCACGTTGGCCGCCAAGATCTGCGGAGCCCTCGGCTGCACGCTCGGCTCCGCCAGCGTCAAGCCTTTCTCCGATGGCGAGATTCACCTGCAGATCGAGGAGAACGTGCGCGGCGCCGACGTCTTCGCGGTGCAGCCCACCTGTACCCCCGTCGACCGCCATCTCATGGAGCTGCTCCTGATGATCGACGCTCTCAAGCGCGCGTCGGCGGAGCGCATCACCGCGGTGTTACCTTATTATGGGTACGCGAGACAGGACCGCAAGGATCAACCGCGCATGCCGATCTCGGCTAGCCTGGTCGCGAACCTGATCCAGACGGCGGGCGCCAATCGGGTGCTGACGCTCGATCTGCACGCCGCTCAGATCCAGGGATTCTTCGACGTTCCCGTGGATCACCTGTTCGCGGCTCCCGTGATGATCGAGTATTTCGATTCCATCGGACGCCGCGATGTGACCGTGGTTTCGCCCGACGCGGGAGGCGTCGAGCGCGCCCGCGCCTTTGCCAAGAGATTGAACGCGCCGCTGGCCATCATCGATAAGCGCCGCACGGACGCCAACGTCGCCGAGGTGATGCACATCATCGGCGACGTCGAGTGGACAGCATTGTTTGATTGTGGACGACATCATCGATACCGCCGGAACGCTGGTGAAAGCCGCCGAAGCGCTGCTCGGCCAAGGCGCCACCGGCGTCACCGCCTGCGCCACGCACGCCGTCTTGTCGGGTTCCGCGGTCCAGCGCATCGAGAAATCCGAAATCGAGCAGGTGGTGGTCACCAACTCCATCCCGTTGAGCGAAGCGGCCAGCCGCTGCTCCCGCATCAAGACTTTATCGGTCGCGCCGCTGCTGGCGCGCGCCATTCAATCCATCCACGAGGATGGTTCGGTCAGCACGTTATTTATTTAAGCGGAGTAAAAGATGAAAAACGACATCACGATCACGGCCCAGCCCCGGGAATTGCGCGGTAAGAACGAAGCGCGCCGGTTGCGAGTCCAAGGCCTCACGCCCGCCGTCGTTTACGGCGCGGGTGGAGAATCGGTCGCCGTGGCCGTCAATCCCCGGGAGGTCAATAAAATCCTCCACAGCGCCACCGGCCATAATACGATCTTCAGTCTGGCGGTCGATGGCTCCTCCACCCCCGTCATGATCGTCGACTGGCAGCACGATCCCGTCAAGGAGAATCTGCTGCACGTCGATCTCAAACGCATCGACCTCAAACGCCGCATGAGCGCCGCCGTCCCCGTCAACATCACCGGCGATCCCAAGGGCGTCAAGCTGCAAGGCGGCCTGCTCGAAGTGGTGCGGCGCGAAGTGCAGATCGAGTGCCTGCCCACCGACATTCCGGAGTATTTCACCATCGACGTCGGCGAATTGATGATCGGACAGAGCCTGCGCGCCTCCGACATCGCGCTCGGCGAAAACATGAAGCTGACCAGCCCGCCCGAGCAGGTCATCGCGCACGTGGTCGCCATCAAGGCCGAAGCCGTCGCTACCCCCGAAGCCGGCGCCGCCGTTGCTCCCGCCGCCGCCGAGCCCGAGGTCCTGAAGAAAGGCAAGAAGGAAGAAGAGGCCCCGGCCGAAGCGGGCAAGAAACCGGAGGCCAAGAAGGCCGAAGCCAAGAAACCCGAGGGCAAAAAATCCGAAGGCAAGAAATCCGAGGGCAAGAAGAAGTAATCGACCGCCGTGCCCGATGCCATCGACTGGCTCATCGTCGGTCTCGGCAATCCCGGCCCCGAATATGAGTACACCGCCCACAACCTCGGCTTCCTGGTCGTCGACCGCCTGGCCCAACGCCATGGCATCAAGGTCGCCCGCAAGGATTCCATGGCGCTGGTCGGGAACGGCTCCGTCGCCGGCAGAAAGGTCCTCCTGGCCAAGCCGCAAACGTTCATGAACGTCAGCGGGCCGTCGGTCAATGGTTTGCTGGTGAAGAATGAATTACAACCGGGGCAGGTCGTCATTGTGTACGACGACCTGGATCTGCCCTGGCAAGCGCTGCGCATCCGGCCGCAAGGCTCGGCGGGCGGCCATCACGGAGTCGACTCCGTGATCCGCTCCATCGGCGGCGCGGATTTTCCCCGGGTGCGCCTGGGGATTCATGGCGGCAGTCGCGATCGCGACGGCGCCAAAATCGTGCTCTCGCCTTTCAAGCGCGGGCAACGGGAAGAACTGGACGAACTGCTGGATTATGCATGCCAGGCGGTCGAGTCCATAATCGCCGAAGGCGTCGAAAAGTCCATGACGAAATTCAATCGTCGCGCCCCAGGCTTAAACGAGGAAGAATGAAGAGAGTCTACGAGGAACTGTTTATTATCCGTCCCGACGCCACCGACGAAGAGGTCGACCCGCTCATCGAGCAACTGACCAACACCGTCGCCGCCAAGGCCGGGAACGTCGATAAGGTCGACCGCTGGGGCATCCGCAAGCTTGCCTACCGGGTGAAGAAATACAAAGAGGGCAACTACGTCCTGCTGCACTTCAACGCCGAGCCGGACGCGGTGAAGGAGATCGAGCGCCGCCTGCGCGTCTCCGATCTGGTCCTGAAATTCATCACGGTCCGCATCGACGAGAAGATGAAGAAGATCGACAAGCGCCGCAAGGCCCGCGAGAAACGCGCCGCCCGCCGCCCCGCCCCGCAAGTGTCCGCCCCCAGCATGCCGTCGGGCGAAGCGCCCTCGATGCCCGGCCCCCCCGGCCCCACGCCCGGCGCGCCCATGCCCGGCCCGCCCGCCGCCGGCTCCGCTCCCGGCGCCCACGCATCCGGCCCGGCGTCCGGCGCGGGTTCCGGCGGCCCCGCATCCGGCCCGGCGTCCGGCTCCGCTCCCGGCGGCCCCGCATCCGGCCCGGCATCCGGCTCCGCGTCCCGGCGGCCCCACATCCGGCCCGGCATCCGGCTCCGCTCCCGGCGCCCCACATCCGGCCCGGCGTCGGGCGCGGGTTCCGGCGCCCCGCATCCGGCCCGGCGCCGGCTCCGGCCCGGCCCCGCGCATCCGGCCCGGCGTCCGGCTCCGCCCGGCGCGCCCTGAGTCGGGCGGCGCGGCGGGGAACGAGCCGGATAATCAATAAGGAGATCTGAATCATGCCAGAACAACGAGGTGGACGACCCATCAGCGCATCGCAGCGGCCGACCGGCGGGGACAAGGCGATGGCGACGAAGAAGCAGTACTTCCGGCGCAAGAAAGTTTGCCGCTTCTGCGTCGAGAAGATCGACGACATCAATTACAAAGACGTGCGCATGCTTTCGGCTTTTATTTCCGAGCGCGGCAAGATTACGCCGCGCCGCATCTCCGGCGTGTGCACGCCGCATCAGCGCCGTCTCGCCGAAGCCATCAAACAGGCGCGCAACATCGCGCTGATTCCCTTCTCGGCGCCCATTTAGGAGACCCTATGGAAATCATTCTGAGAGAAGAAGTCGAAAAGCTCGGCCGCCGCGGACAGGTCGTGAAGGTGGCCGACGGCTATGCCCGCAACTTTTTGTTTCCGCAGCGGCTCGCCGTCGCCGCCACCGAATCGAACAAGAAGATCGTCGAGCAGGAGCGCCAGGCCGGCCTGCGGAGGGAAGCCAAGGAATCGGCGGATGCCGCCGAGCTGGGCAAAATACTCCAAACCGTCAGGGTCAGCATCGCTCAGAAGGCCGGCGAAAACGATCAGCTCTTCGGCTCGGTGACGGCGAAGGATATCGCAGAGGCGCTGGATAAACAGGGTTACCAAATCGACCGCCGCAAGATCCAGCTTGCCGAGCCGATCAAGACCCTGGGCGAGCACAAAGTCCCGCTGCGTCTGCACCGCGAAGTGACGGTCGAAATCGCCGTTGACGTGGTTCGCGAAGACTAACGCGAAAACGTGCCCTATATTCCGCCCGGCCAATATGCGGCCACGCCGGCTTGCGAGCTGCTGCGGGCCGCCGCCGCGGGCTTCATCGGGTTCGACCGGCGTCTCATCCACGCGCTGGTCGACGATCCGGCCCGAACGCTCCCCGGCCTCGTCCGTTTCGCGCTCGAAGGAAAATACGATCCCGATCTCGTTTACGACTTCACCGCGATTTTTCATTATCTAAACGCGAGGGAAGCGGCCCCATTCTACATTGCGGCCCTGCGCGATTACGCGGGCGAGTCGCCCGACGACCTCACCGAGGCGATCATCGCCCTGGGCGAGCCGATGCTGCAGCCGCTGCTCGATCTTTACGGCGAGCTCGGGGAAGAGGAAGGCGGCGAGGTTGGTTTTTTGCTGGCGGCCTTGGGCGTGCGCGACCCGCGCATTCTGCATCTGCTGCTCGAACGTCTGGAGTACGATGCCGCCGATGGCGCGCTTTCGCTTGGACTTTACGGCGACCCCGCGGCGGTCCCACACATTCAACGCATACTCGACGAAATTCCCGAAGGCGATAACGAATTGCGCAATGAGATTCAGAGGGCCATCGCCGAGATCGAGGAGGCGCAAACCACGCCGCGCGAGGCGGCGGGGCCGTTCGACATTTTCGAGCTCTACCCGGAGGAGGCCGGCCCGAACTTTGAGAATCTGCCGGAGCGGGACCGGCTGGCGCTGCTGAGCGGCGTCGCGCCCGAGATCCGCGCGGGAGCGGCGGCCAGTTTCGGCAACGAAGAACTGCCGCCCCCCACGCGCGCCCGTCTCTTCGATGTCGCCCGAACCGACCCCGACGCCAATGTTCGCGGGCGCGCCTGGGAGGCCCTGTCGCAGCACGCCGCCGATCCCGAAATTCATGTCGCGCTGATCGAAGCCGCCCGCAACGCTCCGCTTGAGGAACGCACGGGCGCGGTGGTGGCGCTGGCCTCGAATCCGGAGCCGGATGAGGAATCCATGCCGCTGATCGAAGCGCTGTATAAGGAGCCCGCGGCGCGCGCCAAGACGCTCGAGGCCATGTGGAAATCTCTCGACCGCCGCTTCGCCCACTACATGGTCGATCACCTGGACGACCTCGACGCCCGGGTTCGCCATCACGCCATCTATGGCATCGGCTACCTCAACGTGGCGTCCGAAGCCCCTCGACTGATCGAGCTTTTCAAGGATGAGGATTTTCGCCACGACGCCTTGCTGGCGTACGCTCTTTCGGCGCCGGTGGAAGTGAGCCGCGCCCGCATGAAGCCGCTGTTCCGCCGCATCGAGAAACTCTCCGGGGGCCTCTCGACGGCGGAGGGGGAAGTGGTGCGGGAGGCGCTCGACCAGCGTCTGTTACTGCACGGTCTAAAGCCCGTCTTCGGAGAGGAATCCGCGGAGCCGGAGGGGGCGCCCGAGGCCACGGCGGCCGCGTCCAAGCCGGGGCGCAACGACCCCTGCCCCTGCGGCAGCGGCAAGAAATACAAGAAGTGCCATGGCGCATGAGCGCCGGCGCAGCGCCGATACGCCTCGGCGCGCGGCGAACGCGGAGATGCGCCTGAGCTGCCCACATGCGATACGAGTTACGCGGCCGGCATGAGGGGGCGTACATGGCGCGTGAGCCGCCCGGCTAGTTAACGGCGTCGATCGGCGTCGCGTCGTCAAACGGATCGACCGGAATGGGCTTACTTACAAGGAGCGGATAAAGAAGACTGTTTCGCTTTCAACAAACCGCTTAGGGACCCGAGTGTTCGGGGAAGCTCTCTCGTGGTCACGCAGTTAATGCTGAATTTCTCCGTCCGGCTCGGCTACCGCCGCCGCGATGAACGCGCTGGAGACGCCGGGGCATCCGTAGAATTCTCGTTGATGGCCGCAGAGCAACTGCGGTATCGCGATAATAGTTTCGACCTGCTGTTCATTCGCGACGTGCTCCATCATTGCGAGGTGCAGGCATCGGTAGCGGAATTGTGCAGAGTCGCCAAACCGACTTAGTGGCGCAATCTTCCACAGGCTAGCGGAATCCAACACATCCGCAAGAAGCACGCGTCACTTTTTTTCGCAGCCGTAAGAATACAATCGATTGTATGGATTTTCAGCAGGCACTCGAATATGCACTCGATGGTGATGCCGTGGTCTTTATCGGGGCCGGCTTCTCGTTGGGCGCAAAGAATGGCCGCGGCGAACCGATCAAATCCGGCGGCGAACTAGACGAACATTTCGCAACGAGGGCAAGCATTACCGGCGATTTCGAACTCCAGGATGCCGCTGAGGCGTTTGTCGAGCGCTTCGGCGAGGCGGAACTCTTGAAGGAGCTAGTGGCGAGTTTCGCGCCACCGAAGTTGCGCGGTACCATCGCATGATTGCGCGAGTGCCATGGCGTCGCGTGTATACGACAAACTACGATACAGTTTTCGAGTTGGCCTCGTTAGCACGAGCACCGGCCGGCTCAACCGATAACGCTATCCGAGCGCCCGAGTGCTGTAACCGCCTCGGAGTTTATCGCTGTGCACCTAAATGGGTACGTCGAGCGAATGACCGGAACCGCCGGGGATGAGATAAGACTCACGGACAGCAGCTATGTAACTAGCTCCATTGAGGCGTCAGCGTGGGCCGCAGCGTTTCGGCAGGATCTTGGCATCGCCCGCGCTGTGTTCTTCGTGGGCTATTCCATCGCAGACCTCGATATCGCGCGATTGATCGCCGCGACAGAACAGCTGCGGGAGAAGAGCTTTTTCATTGTTGGACAGTCACCGGGTGCCAGAACCGTCAACCGCGCATCTCGGTATAGGACCGTACTCCGGTATGATGCCGCATGGCTTGGGCGTCAGATCGAACTAAAACGTCAAAAGTATGCACCCGTCGAGCGGAGTGAGCCGATATGGTACTGTTTGGCACCCTGGCGGAGAGCCATCTGACGCGGTGGCTGTTCGGAAGCATGCCGCGGCGAATTGACGCGCTGCCGGTCAAGGATGGCGCTTCAGTCGGCCAGCGGTTTCGGTAATATTAAAGTTTACGTAGTGTATGCGCCGGAGCGGCTCGTAATGGGTATACGATGGTGCGATACTGGAAGCCAAAATGGAAATTCCGGATCACAGGCGCGGGGCAAATCATGAGCGAACCACTAAGGTATGGCAAATGGTATCACGTCAAAAACAAATACATCCCTGAGGGGGCTTCCGGAGGGACGTACCTGGATGTGAGAGGCAACCCCCTTGTTTGCTCCCAGAATTATAGGGATGTCTCGGGTTCGTTAACAAAAGACCGTATCGGCCAAGGCACAGGCTTGTGGAGGATAATTTCCGCCACTGTATCGCCCGGTGCTACACCGAAAGGCCCAAACGCAACCGTGAACAATGGCGACACCCTCTACCTACAAAACTGTTTTGGCGTCGGCGGCTACCTCGATGTGTGTGGAAACTGTCAGGGTTGCCCTACAAATAAGCTTGATGTCTCAGCTTCTTTCGTTCGGCACCGCGAGGGTAACGGCTCGAAAACATCTATTTGGCAGGTCTGGCGGCAGTTCTCAGGCGTCAACGATCCGCTGAACGAAGGAGACGAATTATTTATTCGCAGCATGTACAGCCCGGATGCCGGAGCGAACTATACATACCTTGAGTACCTGTGGGGCCGGAAGGTCGGGCAATATCCTTGACGTCTCCACCTCGTATGGACAAGATCGGTTTCCGGGAACCGGCACGTGGTCTTTTCTACCGTATGATGACACAGAGTTTAAAGCCATCGTCCAGAAGGAGGAAGATCTTCCGCCACACATGTTAAGCATAGAAGGCATTCAATGCATTCTACCTAGTTCGGGAGTATTTGGGCCGGCTGCTTTGCGGATTCACTGTAGGACTTATAGGGACCGCAATCGGTGGGGGAGTCCTGTTCGTGCTCGGTGCGGCACTCGTAAGCGCAACCGCGGCTGCAACAGTCGCAACCGGCGGCGCAGCGGCCGGAGTAGCTGCCGTCGGCACTATAGTAGTCGGCCCAGCAGCTGTAGCAATAGGCGCCTTAATAGTCGCGGAAACCACCGCCTTCAGTGCTGCTGTGGGTCTCGGCGCACAGAAAGCCGCCGCGTCGATAGGGCACATGCTCCCGGACCAAATCTATATCAAGGTCGACGGGCAAAAAGTGTGGCCCACGAATTCAGCTAGTGAAGACATGAACACGGGTGATTATAGAGATGTCAAATGCAGGCAAGCACGATTGGTGCAGACTATAGAGATCTGGGAGCGCGATGTGATACTCGCTGACGATCTACTTTTGCAATATCAGCTTCCGCCCGATATAGAAGTCGTGAGATTTCCACTTGTTGCGATTAACGATGAACTCGGCTCCTCTTACATCATCTTTCTTACGGCGACTGAAAAATAGATCCAGCAGGCAAATACTCGTTGAACTGCGCGACGCGGCGTTGAAGCGTCCAATAGAAGGACCTAAGTGAGCGCCAATGAAACAAACCGGCGGGTTTTCGTGGACGGGAACTCAGTTCGGCGGTGAAGTTCTCTCCCGCGGTAGGCAAGGTCGAACGCCAGTTGCCACAGGAGTTGCTGATTCACAACAGCGCGGCAACCTTGCGGCTGCGCCTCCAACCAGAATTGCAAACGTTCGGCGAATCCCGGACCGCATATAAGATCAACATTGCGTTCGCGGTTACTGCTGCGAAAGGTCTGCAATCGCTCGAAACTGGCCAATTCTTATCGGCAGTCATAACTGGCTGCAATTTTCCGTCAAGGACACTGGAATTGGCATCACGACGGAGCAGACAGCGACGCTGTTCAGGAAATGTTTGCAAGCCGATGCTTCCATCGCACGCAAGTACGGCGGAACGGGCCTCGGACTGGCAATTTCCGACGGGTTCGCCCAAATGATGGAAGGGCGCATTACGATCGAAAGCCAGCTTGGCCGGGGTTCAACGTTCACGGTCCAGCTTCCCGCGGAAGTGACAATTGAGGCCAAGAAAGTAGAACAATCCGTCACGGTTCATGCCGCGCCGCAACCCCTCGATTCCGGCCGGGACACGATCCTCGTGATCGACGACGACCCAGTGGTGCGCGATCTGATGGTCCGGTTTTTGACTAAACTGGAGTTCCATGTCGTGGCGGTGCAGTTCCGGTGCGCCACGGCGCTCAGCGAGCGGTACGCCGTGCCCTCGTAGCGAAAGCCTTGCTCCAACACCTCCACAGCGATGGTGCGGCCGTGAAAGCGGCGCGTCAGCACGGCGCCGGGCGGAGGCAAGCGGGGATCGCGAGGCGGGCCGGAGCGAGCCGCCTGCGCCAACCATTTTGGCGCCGTGAGTTGCTCATCGCCATCCCGCGCCAGAGTCCGGGCGCGCTCGCGGGCGCGCTCCGACAGGTCCCCTTCTGCCGCCGCCTGCAGCCCCCAGGCGATGCGCCGAATGAGGAACTGCCTCTGAATGCCCGCGCGCGCCGCTTGGCCGAACAGCTCCCGGTAGCGGCCTTTTAGTTGCGCCAAACTACGCTGTCGTAGAGCGCCGATTTCGCGCTCCGTTTCCGCCCTATGGGGCCCTTGAAGCTGTCGTCTCTGGTCCGATTTGCGTCACTTTTGTTTCAAAGGGCGCCGCTTTCCGTTCATTTTGCTCGTTCATGTTTCTCCGTTTTTCTCCGCTGGGCCGCCGCGAGCCGAAGCGCGCGCGCTCGGCCAGCGTGCGCCAGGGCACTTCCTATGCACGCTCTCGGGGCCGGGAAAAGCAAGTTTAGCGGTGAGACGTTCCAGCCCAGGGCGGAGGGCGGGAAAGGACCGGAACGGGAGATACGGGAGTGGCGCTAAGTCCAGGTAAACACGGCAGAAAGCGCCGACGATGAGGAATGGAACGCGCTGCTGAAGCGCACCGGCGCGAAGGGCAAGGCGATGGGCCTGAAAAGCGAGGCGGACGTGGAGCGCCTCTCGGATGAATACCGCCGCGATAAGCGCCGGTGATGCGCGCCGTGGCCGATGCAACGTCTATGTATCGGCCGTAATGTCCGGCGGCCCGCCCGGTTCTTTTCTCGACCTGGGCCTCGCGCGATCATTCATCCTAATAACCTCGCCCGCCATTCTGGCCGAACTGCACGACAAGCTTTGCGACAAATTCGAACGTCCCCCATGTGGTACCCGCGAACGACACTGCCCGCGCCTTGTCCCTGTTTGTGACCTTCACGCAACCGCCCGTTCCGCAGCGTGACCGAAAGCGTCACCTTCGCCGGGGCTTCGCGTGATGGCCGTCCCTTCCAGCTCTTCCGAGGGCCGTACCCACGGGACAATTTTTCCCGCCGCTCGCATTCCCTTGCCATCGGCTCCAGAGCGCGTGAATTTTCGCGGAGGCCGGGGAAACTCTTTCCCACCCACCGCTTCCTTGCCGTCGCGGCCCGGTAAGGTATTTCGGTTTGCCGAGGTATTTCGGTACGGTATTGTGGAGGGACACGGGGCACATGTCAATCGCGCTCGAACACAGTCATTACGGGAAATCGAGGGTGCGGGTGATGAAGGTGGCCCGGCAGCAGGACCGTCACGATTTGAAGGAGCTTACGGTCGGGGTGGAGTTTGAGGGGGATTTTGAATCTTCCTTTGTTTATGGGGACAATACGCGGATTTTGCCGTCGGACACCTTGAAAAATACTGTGTATGCGTTCGCGAAATTGTATTCGATCGAGCAGATCGAGGAGTTTGCGCGGCGGCTGGCGGAGCATTTTCTGACGGGTCAGGCGCAGCTTTCGCGCGTGCGGGTCGAGATTGTGGAGGATTTTTGGGCGCGCATTCCTCATGGAGGGAAGGCGCATGCCACTTCCTTCGCGGCGGCGGGTCCGGAGCAGCGCACGGCTGCGGCCAATGCCTCGCGCGATGGCGTGAGCATTGAGGCGGGGATCGACAATCTCGTGTTGCTGAGGACTGCCGGGGCGGGGTTTGAGAACTACATTCACGATCCGTTCACGACCTTGCCGGAGATGGCGGACCGGGTTCTGGCGGCTGCGGTGAAAGCGGCGTGGACCTACTCCGATACGGAGGAGGAGATTCCGTACGGGCCGTATTGGCACGGGGTGCGGCAGGCGCTACTCGAAACTTTTATCGAGCACGACAGCAAGTCGCTGCAGCACACGCTTTATGCGATGGCGGAAGCGGCGCTGGAGCGATACCGCGAAATTGCGGACATCTCGATTGCGATGCTCGGCAGGAGCTGCGCGGCGGTGAATCTGGAGCCGTTCGGATTGCAGAACGACAACGACATTTTCGCGCCGGCGGAGGAGCCGCGGGCAGTTGTGGAGGCGCACCTGACGCGCCAGGCTACGGCGTCGTCTCGCTCGGCGGAGCGGCTGGATGATGTTTCGGGTTATTGAGATGGGCGTAGTAGCCGAGATCGGAGCCGGTTAGAAGCTTGGTGGCGAAAACGATCTGGCCGGTGTGCTGCGCGAAATGCTCGACCACGTGATAGGTTGCTTCGAGCACCGACATCGTGTAATTTTGCACGGTTATTTGCTCGCTCAAGCGATCGGGGGGAAGCGTTTGGAGGGTCGCGACGGCGGCATCGACGGATTCGTCCAGCTTGGACAGCAGGGCGGTTTTGTCCAGTCCGCCGCGGGCCGCGAATTCGGCGTCGCGGTCGCGCGTGTTCTCCTGTCCCGCGATGCCATATCCGATCCACTGCTTGACGTTGCCGGCGAGATGCAGCGCGAGATTGCCGACGGCGTTTTCCTGGTCTGAGTTGCGCATCCAGATCTGGTCTTGGGTGAGGCGCCCGAGACAGTCGTGAATGCGGGTGCGCAACTGCGCCAGCGTCTCTGACGAGAATTTCAAAAATACGGTCTCGATCATAGGACCTCCTCCGACCAGTTCTCCAAAATCGATTTTACGCGCGCCGTGAATTGATCGGCGAGCGCGCCATCGATCAGGCGGTGGTCGAAGGTCAGGGCCAGGAAGCACTGCGAGCGGATGGCGATGGCGTCATCGATGACGACGGGAACTTTTTCCACCGCGCCGACGCCGAGAATGGCGACTTGCGGCTGGTTGATGACGGGCGTGGCGAAGATGCTGCCGAAACTGCCGAAGTTGGTGATGGAGAACGTTCCCGATTGGACTTCATCGGGCTTGAGCTGGCGCGAGCGGGCGCGCGTGGAGAGGTCGACGATGGCGCGCTGCAGGCCGGTGACGTTGCGCTCGTCGGCGTTGCGGATGACGGGCACAATCAGGCCGTTGCCGCCGTCGAGCGCCACCGCGATACCGATGTTGATGTCGTTGTGATAGACGATATTGTTGCCGTCGATGGAGGCGTTGACGATGGGGAAGGCGCGCAACGCTTCGGTGGCGGCGCGAGTGACGAAGGAAAGATAGGTGAGGGAGAAGCCGTGGCGCGCCTGGAATTCGGCCTTGGCCCGCTCGCGCGCTTTGGCGACCTTGGTCATGTCCACGCGATGCACGGTGGTGACGTGGGCGGAGGTGCGTTTGCTCATGACCATGTGCTCGGCGATGCGCGTGCGCATGGTGGACATCGGCTCGATGCGCGTGTGGGGAGCTTCGGCGCGCGCGGCCGGCGGGGCGGCCGGGGCTTGCGGCTGGGGTTGGAATTGCGGCTGTTGCGGTTGGGGCTGCGGCGGCGTTTGCGGGGCCGATGTTTGCGACGCGGGGGGTTGCGCGGCTTGCGAAATGGTGCGCGCGCCCTGCGCCGACATATAGGATTCGACGTCCTGCTTGGTGATGCGGCCGCCGGCGCCGGTGCCCCTGACCTGCCGCAGGTCGATGTTGTACTGGCGCGCCATTTTGCGGACCAGCGGGCGAGAGCGGACCGGACGGCTGCTCCGGCTCGGAGGGCTGTTCGGGTTCCGGCGCGGGGATGGGATAGGGTCCGGCGCTTTGCGCGACTGGTTGGTGGAGCGCGGAGGGAGGCGGGACGGTGGGCTGCGCGCCGGCGGCGACGGCGGACGGTCCGACTTCGGCGGGCGAGGGTTTCTCGGGCGCCGGCGGGGCGGGGGATTGCGGGGCGGGGGCGGCCGGGCTGGGACGCGCGGGTTGCTCCTGCTTGGACTCTACGGCGGCGGGCGCCGTGGCGGCCACCGTGGCGGGCGCGGGCGCGGCGCCGGCTCCGTTGCCGGCATCGTCGATGCGTCCGACCACGGTGCCGATCGCGACCGTGGTTCCTTCCTGCACCAACACTTCGCCGAGCACGCCGGCCGAGGGCGCGGGAATTTCGGTGTCCACCTTGTCGGTCGAGATCTCGAAGAGAGGCTCGTCGCGTTCGATGCGCTCGCCCTGCTTCTTGAGCCATTTCGTCAGCGTCCCTTCCACGATGCTTTCGCCCATCTGGGGCATGACTATGTCGGTCATAATGTCGTCTCCAGGACCGGAACATTTTCGCCGGTCAGCGTGAAATCGAATTGATTCGCAAAATGATGCGCGAGCGCGGAAGAGACCTCTGCGCGCGAGGCCGTCGAGCCCAGCTCGCGCATGGATGTTACGGGCTTTGAAAGCCCGCACGGCACGATGTATTGGAAATAAGTCAGGTCGGTCGAGTGGTTCAGGGCGAAGCCGTGCGACGTTACCCAGCGGCTGATATGGACTCCGATGGCGGCGATTTTCCGGCCTTCGACCCACACGCCGGTGCAGCCCGGGACGCGCCCGGCGGCGATTCCGAAATCGGCGAGCGCGCCGATGATGGCCTGCTCCATGGCGCGGACGTAGGCGACGACGTCGCGCTTCCATTCGCGGAGGTCGAGAATGGGATACCCGACGATCTGGCCGGGGCCATGATAGGTGACATCGCCGCCGCGGTCGGAGTGGTAAAAGGAGATGCCGCTTCGCTCCAGGATTTCTTCGCTCGCGAGCAGGTTTTCGAGATGGCCGTTGCGTCCGAGCGTGACGACGTGGGGATGTTCGACGAGGAGCAACTGGTCCGGAATTTCGCCGCGCTTGCGTTGCTCGACGAGGTTCTTCTGCAGGGCGAGCGCGCCGGCGTAGGGGATGCGGCCGAGGTCGCGAAGCTCGCAGTTACGGGTTGTCATGGAAGAGCGCTTTCGATGCGGGGGGCCGCTCCGTTGAAACCGGGAATCCGCTTCCTCACGGTCGCGGCCCGGTAAGAAATCGGGGTTGGGAGAAGGGCACGATTAGGAAGCGGGTCGCGGTTCGGGGGGCGGGACGCGGTTCGGGGGAGGGTCGCGGTTTGGAAGGTCGCGAGGCAAACGGGTCGCGGCCGGGAGGCGCGGTTAGACATTGATCGCGAGACCGTAGACGTTGTTGAACGCTTCGCCCATGGCTTCGTAGAGCGTGGGGTGGGCGTGAATCGTACTCATCATGGTCTCGACCGTGGCCTCCGCTTCCATGGCGGCGACAGCTTCGGAGACAAGTTCGAACGCTTGCGGACCAATGATGTGGACGCCCAGAATCTCGCCGAAAGTTTCATCGGCGATGACCTTGACGAAGCCGTCGTGGCTGCCGAGAATGCTGGCCTTGCTGTTGGCGCTGAAGGGGAACTTGCCGGTCTTGACTTTAAATCCCTGGGCCTTCGCCTGCGCCTCCGTCAACCCCACGCTTCCGATGCCCGGCTCGGTATACGTCGCGCCCGGAATGCGGTTTCTGTTGAGCGGCCGGGCGGGTTTGCCGGCGATATGGGCCACGGCCACGGCGGCCTGCATGGAGGCGACGTGCGCGAGCTGCGGCGTTCCGGCGACGATATCGCCGATGGCGTAGACGCCGGGCTCGCCGGTCTGCTGGTAGGGGTTGACCTTGACGAAGCCGCGGTCCAGCTCCACTTTCGTGCCTTCGAGGCCGATGCCTTCCGTGTTGGGCTTGCGGCCGATGGCGACCAGGAGCGTTTCGGCTTCCATCTCCTCGCGCTTGCCGTTGGCGAGCGTGGCGGTGAGCTTTACGCATCCGTTCGTCTTCGCGATGTTCTCGGCCTTGGCGCCGGTCTCGCAGCGGATGCCGGTTTTCTTGAAGACGCGCTCGAGTTCCTTGGAAACCTCTTCGTCTTCGACGGGGACGAGGCGCGGCAGCATCTCGAGGATCGTCACTCTGGAGCCGAAGCGGTTGAATATGGATGCGAACTCGACGCCCACGGCTCCGGCGCCGATGATCAGCATGGTTTTCGGGATGGCGGGCAGGTCGAGAATCTCGATATTGGTGAGAATGGTTTTCGAATCGGGCTCGAGACCGGGGAGCATGCGGGCTTCGGATCCGGTCGCAACGATTATGTTTTTCGTTTCGAGCGTGCGCGGGGCCTTGCCGTTCGTCACTTCGATCTTATGAACGCCGCCGGAGGCGGGCAGCAGTTTGGCGCGGCCCTTGATCCAATCGACCTTGTTCTTCTTCATGAGAAACTCGACGCCCTTGGCGTGTTTGGCGACGATTTTGTTTTTGCGGTCGAGGGCCTTGGGGTAATCGATGCGCGGATTTTCTACGTTAAACCCCTGCTCTTCGGCGTGCTTGAAATACTCCCACACGTCGGCGGTATGAAGCAGCGCCTTGGTGGGAATGCAGCCGACATGCAGGCACGTTCCGCCGAGTTTGGGGTCCTTTTCGACGATGGCGGTCTTCAGCCCGTACTGCCCGGCGCGAACGGCCGCCGAGTAGCCACCGGGACCGCTCCCGATGACGATGAGGTCGTAGGTCATGTTCGTCCTTAGGGTGACATTTTTCAGGGTAACAAGGCGGCTCTCGAACGCGGTTGCGGCTTCCCACAACTCGGATCTCGATCCGGGGCCGCGGCCGGCGCGCGGGCGAACGTGAAGCGGCCGGCGATGGCGGCGGCGCCGAGGGAAGCGGCGGCCATCAGGAATGCGGCGGAATATCCGAAACGTCCGGCGACGGCGCCTGCGCCGAAGGAGCTGAGGCCCACGAAGAGGTCGCAGAACGCGGTGAGCACTCCGACGGCCGAGCCGCGCTCGTTCGCCGGCGTCTGGCGCAGGACGGTGGAGGCGATGGAGGACCAGGGGAACGAGAATCCGAAGCCGAGCAGGGCGCTGGCGCCGACAGCGAGGGCCGGGGAAGGGCCGCTGGCGAGGATTGCCAGACCGGCGGCCATGGCGACGAGGCCTCCATAGAACGTGATCGCGGGAGGGATGCGGTCGGGCAGGCCGCCCAGGAAAAATCGCGAGAGCAGGATCAGCAGCGCGTAGGCGGAGAACGCGGCGCCGCCGGAATTTCCATGGTTGGCGAGATATAGAATCAGGAAGCCCGCGATGACGGGATAGTGGACGTTGACGAATCCGATGGCAATGCCGGGAGCGACGATGGATCGAGGAATCCAGCGGCGGCGTGGCGCGTGAGGAGCGGGCACGTACGATTCGGGGATGCGCGTGAGGGCGACGAAGGCGACCAGCGCGGCGACTGTCTGCATGAAGGCGGCGCGCTCGAACGACCCCAGCCAGTGACCCACGACGGGTCCGGCCGAGACGCCTCCCCAGATGGCGCTGCTGAGATAGCCGAGGGCTTCGGCGCTGCGCTCGATGCCCGCGACTTCGACCACCCAGGCGGCCGCGCCGGTATAGAGGCAGGCTTCGCCCAGCCCTTGCAGGATGCGCGCCAGAAACGCGCCGCCGATGCCGAGCGGGAGCAGGTAGGCGACGCCGGCTAGGGAACAACTGGCGAGTCCGGTGAGGAAGGCGGTTTTACGTCCGCGGCGGTCGGCCAGCGGACCGGAGAAGAAGCGCGCGGCGAGGGCCACGAACGAGAAGATGCCGATGACGAAGCCGACGGTCTGGTCGGAGCCGCCGAGATCGTTGCGGAGGTGCGGCGCCAGTCCCGGCAACACCGTCCCGATGCCGAGGAATCCGAGGAAGGTTGCGCCGATGAGAGACCAGAACCGCGCACCTAAGTTGGGCGCGGATAACCCCATTAATTCTTTTATTGTATCGTTTGGGGGCGGGGATCGGGGGATTCTTGCGAGCGCTTGGCGTTGTCAGGTGTGGCCGCGGCGACTCGCGGCTTTTTCTTGGCGCGGCCATAAATGGCGTGAATGCCAGCCTCCATTTGCGCGGCGCGCAGCGGCCCACGAACTACATTAAAATGTGGAGAAGAAGGCGAGGATATTTGCGAATTTCGAGGATGCGGCTGAGGCCGACGCGCGCGATGACGCGGCGATGTCTCCCGGGGAGCGTCTGAATGTCGCGATGGAACTTCGAGACCGCCGCCACGCCGATGCCGCTCAACAAAGACTGTCGCGAGTTTGTCGAGCGCAAACGGCTGGGAAACCCGGCGGCGCAGGCTGCACTATCCCTAGTGTCGTCTAAATCATGCGGGGAGTGAATCTAGTTTGCGCGGCGGTGGCGGCGCTGCTGATGGCGGCCGCCATTGCGCCGGCCGAGACGCCGGGGAGACATCCCCATTATTTGCGCGCGCGGGGCGACCTGCGGCTGGCGCAGTCGTATATGAGGGTGCGCGAGGAGCCGAACGTGGCGCGCAATCTCCGCGAGGCGGTGCGCGAGGTCGAGGAAGCGATCCGGGAGTGCGACCGCGCGGCGATTCTCGATCGCAAGGATTTGGTGGATCATCCGCCGGTGGATGTGGGGGTGAGCCGGCGGGAGCGCTTCCGCAAGATCTTGAAGCTGCTGACCGACGCTCGCGGCGATATCGGGCGGGAGGAAGACAATGCTCGCGCGCGCGGCTGGCGGGACGCCGCGTTCCGCCACATCGACGCGGCGCTGGAACATGTGCGGCGGGCGGCGCGGGAGGCCCGCATCGATCGCTTGGGATAGTAACGCGCGGCGAGAGCTTAGACCGCCAGCTCCACGGCGGCGCGCACGACCCACTTCTTCAACGCCCTTGCCAAGTCGGCGCGATTGACCGGCTTGGGGATGAAATCGTCCATGCCCGCCTGCATGCAGCGCTCGCGGCAACCGGCAACGGAGTCGGCCGTCATCGCGATGATGGCGGCGCGGGGAGCGGAAACTTCCCGACGCCGGATTTCTCGCGCGGCTTCGTAGCCGTTCATTTCCGGCATCTGGCAATCCATCAGGACGACGTCGTAGGGTGACAGCGTAAACATCTGGACCGCTTCGCGGCCATTGCGGGCCACCTCGGCGTGGAGGCCGAGTTTCTCGAGCAGCAGGATCGCGAGCTTCTGGTTCACCGGATTGTCTTCGGCGACCAACACTCGAATGGCCCGATCCGCCGCGGCTGGCGAGGGCGGCGTGGAGGGCGCGGTTCGCCTGTCGCCGGAGGCGGCGCGGCGGTCAAGGGCATTATGCGTTTTGCGCGACCGGGCGGCCGCGAGAGTGTTCAACAATTGCGCATGGCGCACGGGTTTGACGAGGCATCCGTCGACCCCCGCTCCTTCGAGACGGGCGGCATCCCCCCAATGGCCGATGGAGGTCAGCATGATGAAGAGAACATCGCGCGCCGCGGGGTCGCGGCGAAGGCGGGATGCGAGCGCGGCGCCGTTCATGCCCGCCATGCCGTACTCCGCCAGAACGAAGTGGTAGGGATCGCCGCCGACTCGCGCCGCGCCGAGCGCCTGCAGCGCCTGTTCTCCCGAAGCGCAGCCGCCATGGCGCATTCCGGCGCTCGCGATCTGTTCCTGAATGACGCCGCGATGCACTTCGTTGTCGTCCACGATCAGCGCCCGCAACCCTTGTAGCCCGCTGTCGGGAGCGGCGGAATCGCAGGGCTGCCGGTCGAGGCGCAAACGCAGGCTGAAGGAGAAGGTCGCTCCGCGGCCTACTTCGCTCGAGACCGTAATGGAGCCGCCCATCAGCTCGACCAACTGCTTGGAGATCGCCAAGCCGAGTCCGGTGCCGCCATAGCGCCGCGTCGTGGAGGCGTCGGCCTGGCTGAACTTTTCGAAAATGGAAGCGAGCTTCGCGGCGGGGATGCCGATGCCGGTGTCGGAAACGGCGACGCGCATGACGGCGGCGCGCGCGTCCCGCTGCTCGCATTCGAGGCTCAGCAAAACGTGGCCGGCGGCGGTGAACTTGATGGCATTGCCGACCAGGTTGGTCACCACCTGCCGCAGGCGGCCGCAGTCGCCGATGCAATGGCGGACGGCCTCCGGGGGGTATCGCAGGATCAGCTCCAGACCCTTGTCGTCCGCTTCCTGGGCCAACATTTCGGCGACTTCCTCGAGCATCGCGCGCAGGTCGAAGGGGATCGATTCCAGGACCAGCTTGCGGGATTCGATCTTGGAGAAATCGAGAATATCGTTGACGACGCCCAGTAAGGCCTCGCCGGACTTGCGCGCAATGTCGGCATACTGGCGCTGCTCGGGCGCCAAGGGAGTATCGAGCAGCAGCCCCGTCATCCCGATCACGCCGTGCAGGGGCGTGCGGATCTCGTGGCTCATGTTGGCCAGAAATTCGCTCTTGGCGCGGCTGCCCGCCTCCGCCTGGCGCTGCGCCAAATAGACGCGGTGGGCCAGCCAGATCATGAGCAATAGAGTCGGCGCGAGCGCCGCCAGCGCGATGGCGAGCATTAACTCAAAGCGGCGCGCCTTGCGGTATTCGAAAATCGTGGAGGCTTCGGCGCCGATGCTGGTGTGCCAGCGAAAATCCATGCCGGCGAGGGTTCCGTCGGTGGCCATGATGGCGATTTCGTCGCGCAGCCGGTCGGCGGCGAGCCGGGCATCGCGCCTCCGCCCGCTCGCGCCGATCCCGAACCAATACGTCGCGGCGGGGATGGGGAGCGTTCGCAGCGAAAGCTGGGAACATTCGGAAGACGGCGTCAACCAGGCGCTCTGGGCTATGAAACCGGCGTCGGCCAGTCCGGAGCAGACGGCCGTAACCACTCCCGCGATGCTGGGTTCGTGTAGAACGGCGGCGCGCGGAAAATAACGGCGCGCCAGGCGAGCGTCGAGGCTGATGTTGCTGACCGCGAGCGTTGCGGCGCCAAGATCTTGCGGACTTTTCAGCGGCGCGGACGCGGGAAGGAGCAGAATGTAGGTCATCTCCGACCACGGCGCGGTGATGTACAGGAAGCGCCGCCGCTCCGGGACGTCGCCGAGGATGGGCCATAGATCGAGCGCGCCCGACCGCAGCGCCTTTTCCGGTCCTTGCGGGGAGTAGACCCAGCGCAGCTTAATGTCCTCGCGGCGCGCGGCTTCCCGCACGACGTCGACCGCGGGGCCGCTCGGGTTGCCCTGCGCGTCCGGGAAGTGATAGGGGGGCGATTTCTGGAACCCGATGGTCAGGGTGCGTTCCAGCGGGGCTCGCGGGGGGAGGAGTGCTGCGCCGAGCAAAAGAACTGCGGCGCCGATCGCGATGGCTGCCACCACCGCCGCTTTCCCGCGCCTGCCCGGAGAGGTCACAACCTCACATCGGCACTGTAAGCTGTTTCATGAGACTTCGTCCTCGCGTTTTACGCTTGCTGCCTCTTTACGCCGGCGACTTGCGGGCCCTTGCCGTCGACCGTGCGGCAGGCTGCGCGGACCGCTCCCCGCGACTCTCGGCGGCCTTCGCGGGAAGCCCCTTGGCGCCCAGCACGCGGTCGACTTCAATGGCCCGTTCCAAACAATTCACGGCCAGCTCGTTACGGATTCCGCTGAGCATGCAAAACAGCATTTCCCGCTGTTCCGACGGCATGCCTTCGATGTCCGTGAGCACTTCCTCGGCCGATGCGCCCGAGAGCAGCGCCTTGTAAACACGCTCCACCATTCGTTGAAATATAGGTATCGACCGTTTCGGAGCGAGACTTTAGCGCCAGCGGACGCGATTCAGCGCGTGGGCGGCGCTCGGCTTTCGCGCGATACTATAGAAGCAGACACGGCGCGCCCGACTTGCGGCCGCCTGCCGTCCCCGGAGGGCCGCATGAATTACGACACGCCATATCGTCTCAATTTCGAGTCCGCCAACGCCGTCGAGGTGCGCGCCGGTTTCATTCGCCGCACTTACGCGCACCTGGCGGGCGCGATTCTCGCATTCATTTTTCTCGAAGCCTTGCTGTTCCAAACGAGCCTTCCGGAAGCGTTCGTGGGGGTGCTGGGCACGAGCCGTTATTCCTGGCTCATCGTCCTGCTGGCCTTCATGGGCGTTTCGCATCTGGCAAATAAATGGGCGCTCTCGAATACCTCGATCGAGATGCAGTATGCAGGGCTCGGCGTCTACGTCGTGGCCGAAGCTATCATCTTTGTTCCGCTGCTGTACCTTGCTCAAAGGGTTGCGGGCGGCGAAGTTATCCTCTCGGCCGGTCTCATCACGCTGCTGCTGTTCGCGGGTCTGACTTACACCGTATTCACAACGCGCAAAGACTTCACCTTTCTCGGGGCCTTCCTGAAAATTTCGTTTTTCATCGCGCTGGGGATCATCGCCGCCAGCATCCTTTTCGGGTTCAACCTCGGCTTGCTCTTCTCGGCCTTCATGGTGATCGTGGCCGCGGCCTCCATCCTCTACAACACTTCGAATCTCGTGAACATCTACAACCCCAGCCAGTACGTAGCGGCTGCCCTGTCGCTGTTCGCCTCCGTCGCGCTGCTGTTCTGGTACGTCCTGCGCATCCTGATGGGATCCTCGCGGCGCAGCTAAAGCCGGCGCTGGTTCGCTGCGCGTCCGATTGTGATTTAATCGGACGATGCCTTTCAACAGGTTGAGAATCGCGCTGCTTGGGGCGGTTCTGATTTGGGGCTTGCCCGGACGCGGCCAGGAGCCGGTCGATCTCAACGCGATCCACCGCATCAAGGCGGAAGCCTTCGAAAACTCGAAGGTCATGGACGATGTCTTTTACCTCTCCGACGTGTACGGCCCTCGCTTGGCAGGCTCGCCCAATTATCAGGCCGCGGGCGACTGGGTGGTGAAGCGCCTCAAGGAATACGGGCTGACTAACGTCCACGAGGAGCCCTGGGGACCTTTCGGGCGCGGCTGGACCTATACGCGCTACTCCGGCCACATGATCGCGCCGCGGTATCAGCCGCTCATCGGATTCCCGCTGGCGTGGACGCCGGGCACGGACGGCGACGTGCAGGGCGCCGCCATCTATGCGCCCATGACCTCGGACGCGGACCTTGAAAAATTTAAGGGCAAGCTGAAAGGGAAGATCGTGCTGACGATGAAGCCCAAGGATCTCGCCATGATTGTGGAGCCGCAGGGACGGCGTCTTACAGATCGGGAATTGCTGCAGCGCGCGCAAGCTCCGGACCCGTCGCGGCTGTCGAACCCGTTCGGCATGGGACGCGCGCCGCAGACTCCCGAAGAACGCGAGCGGGCCGCTAAATTTCAGAAGAAGCTTAGCCAATTCCTGAAAGACGAAGGCGCGCTGGTCGTGTTGCAGTACGGCTACAACGGCGATGGCGGCACGGTGTTCGCCTCCGCCGGCGGCTCGCGCGATCCCAAGGACCCCGTGCCTCCGCCCATGGTCGCGGTTACGCCGGAGCACTACAACCGCATCGTGCGCCTGTTGCAGCACGATATCCCGGTGACGCTGGAATTCGACATACAGGCGCGCTTCATCGACCAGCCGGTGAACTCTTTCAATGTCGTCGGGGAGATCGAGGGCGGACGCAAGAAGGATGAAATCGTGATGCTTGGCGCGCACCTCGATTCCTGGCACGGAGGCACGGGCGCGACCGACAATGCCACCGGAAGCTCCGTTGCGATCGAGGCCGTACGGATCTTAAAATCCCTGAACGTGAACATGGACCGCACCGTGCGCATCGCGCTGTGGGGCGGGGAAGAGGAAGGGCTGCTCGGCTCCCAGGCGTATGTTAAGGAGCATTTCGCCGACCGCGAGACCATGCAGCCCAAGCCCGAATATTACAAGCTGTCGTGCTACTTCAACGACGATACCGGGACGGGCAGGTTCCGCGGCATTTCCGTGCAGGGCAACGACGAAGCCAAACCCATTTTCGAAGCGTGGCTGCAGCCGTTCCACGACTTGGGCGCAACGACTGTTGCGGGCGCGACCGCGGCGCAGAAC
Source organism: Bryobacterales bacterium (assembly GCA_963795935.1). Lineage (GTDB taxonomy): Bacteria > Acidobacteriota > Terriglobia > Bryobacterales > Bryobacteraceae > JAICMB01. The sequence goes on from CAWCJO010000005.1 coordinate 104,666, forward strand.
CGCCGCCCCGGGGGCACCGATCACACCTCTTTCGACTATGTCGGCCTGCCGGGTTTCGGGTTCATCCAGGACCCTATGGAGTACGGCACGCGCACGCATCACTCGAACATGGATGTTTACGATCGCGTGCAGCCCGGCGATATGATGCAGGCCTCGGCGATTATGGCGTCGTTCGTCTACAACGCGGCGACGCGGGATCAAATGATGCCGCGCACGCCCATGCCGAAGGCGTTGCCGAAACAAGCGCGCAACGCGACCAACGAATAGCCGCGTGGTGTTATCCGCGCGCGGATGGCGCCGTTTGCGCCGGAATGAAGCGCAGGGAGGCGGAGTTCATGCAGTAGCGCAGGTGCGTGGGCGGCGGTCCGTCCTCAAAAACATGGCCGAGGTGCGCGTCGCACTTGCGGCACAGCACTTCGGTGCGAACTTCGAAGCCCAGACTGCGGTCCGTGGCGGTGCGGATGTTCTCCGCCGCGATGGGAGCCCAAAAGCTCGGCCAGCCCGTGTGGGAATCGAACTTTTCGTTGGACCGGAACAGCGCATTTCCGCAGCACACGCAGCGATACAGACCGGCTTTGTGGTTATTCCAGTACCTTCCGCTGAACGACATCTCCGTACCGGCGTGGCGCGTCACCTGGAACTCCTCGGAATCGAGAATTTTGCGCCACTCGGCGTCGCTCATGACGAGCTTCTTGACCTTAACCGTGCCCTTGCGCTGCCCGTTGTCGTCGAACAGCACGATGGTGACCTCGTCGCCGCTGCCGTTGTCGGCCGCGTCCGGCAGCACCCGGTCCTTATGGCCGGCCCATGCCGCGACGCCGGCGAACGCCAACGGCAGGGTGAAAAAAGCCCGCCGCGAAACTCCCAGGGAAACAGGTTCAAACAGATTCATAATGTCTAAAACCCCGCATACCAATCGTATCCCCGCTCCGCCCAATAATCCGGCGGGCGAGTGTCGCGGAACGCGATCGTTCCGATTCTCTTCAGACTCTTGATCCCGTACTTGATGGGAATCACCAGCCGCAATGGCGCGCCATGCTCCTCGGGAAGCGGCTTGCCGTTCATCTCAAAGCACAGCAGCGTCTGCGGGTGCAGCGCCGACGCCATGTCGAGACCCACATAATACTCCCGGCCCGGCGTTTCGAGCGAAACGTAGGACTCGGGATTGCGTCTTGTGGGCGCATACTTGGCGGCGAAATCGCGAAAGCGTACGCCGCCCCATTTGAGAATACGGGTCCAGCCCTCGATGCACTTCAGCTCCACGATGGTCTCGAACTTCGGTAAAGCTTTGATCTGGTCGAGCGCTACAGTGAAGGGCTGCCCGGCGCCGGCGACGTTCAGCGTCCAGTTGGGATCGACATCTTCGTCGAGCCCGATGTCGCCATTCTCGCGAGGGTCTTGAATGTCGGCGGGGGTGAACGTGCGGGCCAGACGGGCGGGGCTGAAGTAGTCGCGCGTCAGTTGCTCATCGGCGCGGAGGGCGATGCGCAGCGGCCACGCCACGCCCTCGTCGGGGCGGCGCGATCGCAGCCATTCCCAGGCGCCCGCGCCCGCCAGCGCCGCCACGCCGCCCGCCAGCAGACTGCGGCGGGTGCGGCGCGACATCTCCCGCTCTTGTTCCCCCGCTCCAACTCGCGCTTGGCGAGGCGCTCCGTTTCCGAGGCGGTTTCTTCCACCTTCTCGGGCGCCAAGACCGGTTGCGGCTCGCTCATTCAGGAGCCTCTTCAATGGAAACGATCTCGTATCCGGAGATCATGCCGCGCAGATTATTCCATCCCGCCCGCACGACCTGCGCGATGTGAACGATGAAGAACAGGACGTAGCCGATCGTCAGCAGAAAATGCTCCAGGCGCGCCGCGGGATAGCCGCCCAGCAGCGCCGTCAGCCAGCCGAACTGCACCGATCTCCAGATCGCCAGTCCCGTCACAATCGAGCCCGCGCCCATCACGATGATAGATGTGTACGCGATCTGCTGCGCTCCATTAAATTTGCGCCGCGGCGGACGCCTCTTGCTCAGATGCAGATCATACAGCGTCACTGCAATCGCTTCGCGGAACGATGCGCGGTTGGGAACCAGATAGCGCCACTCCCCGGAAACAATCGTGTAGATTACGTACGCCGCGCCGTTAATGGCGAACAGCCACATCAGCGCGAAGTGCCACGCCATCCCTTCCGCCAGCCGGAATTGCAGATGGAACGCCTTATAGAACCAGTCCGGGAAGAAATGGAACAGCGTGAAACCGCCCACGCCAACGCGATAAACGTCGTTGGCCCAATAGATCAGCATCCCGCTCCAGATCATCAGCGCCAGCAGCGGAAAATTGATCCAGTGCAGCCAGCGAATGGCCGCCGGATGCTTGGCCTCGATGCGTTTCACTTCAAACTGTGCCTTTCTCTCCTATTATCCTATTCACGGCGATAGCGACGAAACTGGAGTGCGCACCAGCGGCCAAACGTTGGATTGCATCACGATCGAGGCGAGCGTCCGGCTCATCAACTTGATGCATGAGCTGGAAGCGGCGCGAGGCAGGCGCCCGCGCTTTGTAGCACGGACGCGAATGCCGGCGGGCGGAATTTCAGCTTGAAGTTCCACGGCGCCGGAGCCTGTCCCGCACCCGGGGGGAGGTCCATAACGGAGACCCCGTAGAGATCGGGGGCATGGCCCGGGGGCGACGGAACCGTCCAAGACGCACAGGTCAAATCGGCGATTCCTTTGCGATGATGGGAAGCCGGCTGGACTTCCCTTGACCTGCGAGGAATGAGTTCCACTAGAATCGCGCATGTTTTTCAAAAGGGCCCGTTTAGGACACGTTCAGCGCCGGGGCGTTGTGTCTGTCGCGGTGCGGCCTGACGACGATTTCAACATCCTGATCGAGTTTTACGAGGAAGCGCAGCAGCCGTTCAACCGAGAACTGCCGGAAATCGCCGCGCAGCATCTTGGATACGTCAGGCTGGCGAACGCCGAACAGCGAGGCTGCTTCCGTCTGTTTCATGTGACGCTTTTTCATAATCGCGTCGATCTTGAACACCAGTTGCGCCTTGACCAAATGCTCTTCCGCATTTGGCGCGCCGATATCCTTGAAGACATTCCGCCCTCCGGCTTCATGGCCTTTCCCGCTCATGGCTTCTCTCCTTTCCCTATCCGCTCCGCTTCGCGCAGCCGTTGTTTGATCAATTCAATGTCCCGCCGCGGCGTTTCCCGCCCGGTCTTCGATTTCTTCTGGAAGGCGTGAAGTACGTACACCGCCTCCCGATATCGCAACGTGTACATCGCCCGGAATGTATCGCCACGATAATCCTTAACGATTTCGACCACCCCGGCCCCGCCGAAGCCGGTCAATGTTTTCGTATCCCGATGCTTGCCGCCCCGCTGCGCGACATACAGGGCGTAGCCCATGTGATCCCGTACAAGTTCGGGGAACCCGCGCAAATCGTCGCGGCTCGACCCGATCCACACCACAGGCTTGACAAAGGGTTCATCGGCCATGCCGGACAGATATAGTGATATCACTATAACATGTTAAAAGTGGTTTGTGGGAGCCGGTGCGCAATATCACGATTCCCGATGCTGTATACCCCGGGGTGATCCCCGCGGGCCGGGCGTTGACGTAGACACCGATCCGCACGGCCCGCTGTGGCGAAGCTGGTCGATTTGCTGAGCAGGCCTGTGCCGCTGTAGAGATGGAGGATATGGCGATCCCTTTGTGATGGTGGGGAGCCGGCGCGATTTCGCTTCGCGAGCCGGGGAACAAGTTTTACGGCTGCCGCGGCGGCGTGAAGGATCCAGCGGGGAACCAGCGGCGCGCCGGGTCTGCGAAGGGCCGGCGGGCCGGTTGAAAAGGCGTTGCCGCGGCGCCCGCGGGTTCCTTCAACGGCTTTTTACAATTCTTTTACAGCTCACCGGTCACTCCCCCGGGCTTCTCTCTCATAATGAGCCTATGCCGCGGACCGTTCTTATCGTGGAGGACCAGGCCACCTGCGCCTGCGCGATCGAGATTGCGCTTAGCGAGGCGCCGGATCTCGAGACGCTGACGGTCTCGACGGCGGAAGAAGCCTGGGCGCTTCTCGAGAGCGGCGGCCAGGTGGATGCCGTCATCACCGACATTCATTTGCGCGACATGGATGGGCTGGAACTCACCAGGCGCATCCGTTCCCGCCGCGGGCTGGAAAACATGCCCATTGTTGTCGTCAGCGGCTGTACCGATGACGAGACGTCCGGGAGAGCCGCGGGCGCCGGCGCTCATGCCTTTTTCGCGAAACCGTATTCGCCCGCCCTGCTGCGGGCAAGAATGGAGCAGCTTCTGAACCATGAGTTTCAAAATCCGGAATAATCGCGTCGCTTCCTTCGCCGTTGCCGCCTTTTTGGCCATGGCGCCCGTTGCCGCCCAAAACGCCCCGGAGTGGCGCGAAGTCCTGACGCGCCTGGACCGGCTGGAGCAAGAAAATCGGGAGCTCATGCAGGAGCTTGTGGCATTGCGGAAACAGATCGCGGGGCAGAACCCGGCCACGACGCCGGCCACGAATGGGGGCGCGGCCGTGGAGAAGATCGGGGAACGCGTTGCGGTGGATGAAACGCGCATCGACGACCTGGCGCAGACGCGCGTCGAAGCTTCCCAGAAGCTGCCCATTCGCATCACCGGCATGGCTTTGTTCAACGCTTATGTGAATGGTCAGGCGAATGGGAACGCCGGTAATCCCACGACGGCGTCCTTGACGCCGGGGCAGGAAACCGGCGGAGCCACTTTGCGGCAAACGACGCTGGGTCTGGAATACAGCGGCGCTCAAACGATCTTCGGCGCCGCGGCGAGCGGCTCGCTGTACATGGATTTTTTCGGCGGCTCGACGGCGTCGCTGAATCACCTGCTTCGTTTGCGGACCGCCGAGATTAATCTGGACTGGACGAATCGGAGCGTCATGGTGGGGCAGGAAAAGCCGCTCATTTCTCCGCGCGAGCCCGACTCCATGGCGCAGGTCGGCGTGTCGCCGCTGACCGGCGCGGGGAATCTATGGCTGTGGCAGCCGCAGGTGCGCTTCGAGCAGCGTTTCGGCCTGGGAGAGGATAGCGGTCTGCGCGCGCAAGCCGCGGTTTTTCAAACCGCCTTCCTGGGCTCGCCGGGCGACTACAGCGGCTATGTATCGACCGTTACCGGTCTTCCGGCGGAACGCCAGCGGCCCGGACTGGAAGGCAGATTTGAATTTTGGCATCGCTGGGGAGAGGCGGCCCGGATCGAGCTTGCGCCCGGATTCCATTACAGCCGCGCTTACGTCGGCGACGACGCCGTGCCATCGCATGTCTTCTCGACCGATTGGCTGATCCGGCCCGTTCGCCGCATCGACTTTACGGGAGCGTTTTTTCAGGGCCAAAACGTCCAAGGACTGGGAGGCCTGCCGCAAGGCTTTACTCTTTTCTATAAGCCCTATCGCATTGTGCCCGTGCGAAGCTGGGGCGGCTGGTCGCAATTGCAATTCGCGTTGACTCCACGCTTGACCGCGCATCTTTACGGCGGCGAAGAGGACGATCGGAATGGCGATTTAATAGCCGGCGAAATTGGGAGAAACACGATGTATGCCGCGAATACCATGTACCGAGTCGCCCCTAACGTCATCTTGAGTTTCGAAGTTGGCCAGGTCAGGACGACTTACCTGGCACAGGGGCGGCGGTTGAATAATCATTATGATGTGGCGATCGGGTATCTGTTTTAATCTGGCGCTGTGCGCCGCGGCGCTGCCGCCCGCCGGGTCGGCTACCTTGACGGGCCGCGTGAATCTAGCCTCTTCCCAAAGTCCAAGCGTGCGGAAGCGTCTCGATTATTCGGGCGTGGTGGTGTGGCTGGAGCCGCTGGAACCGGGCGCGCGCGCCGCGGCGGCCTCGACCCGTCCCGGGCGCCGGGTCCGCATGGTCCAAAAGAACAAGACATTCTCGCCGCACATTCTCGCGATCGCGGCGGGAACCACCGTGGACTTCCCGAATTACGATCCGATTTTCCACAATGCGTTCTCGAACTACGACGGACAGTTGTTCGACGTCGGCCTGTACGCGCCGGGCAGAACGCAGTCGGTGCTCTTTTATCGCGAAGGCATCGTGCGGGTTTTCTGTAACATTCATCCCGAGATGAGCGCCGTGATCGTGGTGCTGAAGTCGGACTATTTCGGGGTCAGCGGCCCGCGCGGCCAGTTCCAGATTACGAATATACCGGCGGGATCGTACCGTTTGAAACTGTTTCATGAACGCGCCACGGAGCAGACGCTGGCGGCGCTTGCGCGCACCATCGAGGTCCCGCCGGAAGGTCTCACGCTGGCTCCGATCACGGTCTCTGAAAGCGGTTATCTGCCGGTGCCGCACAAGAACAAATTCGGGCACGATTATGCGCCGGAAGCGGGCGCGGGCCGCTACGCGGGCGTAAAGCCGTGAGTTTTTCGAAGCTTTCGCTGCTGTGGAAGATTCTGCTGCCGACCTCGGTGGTGCTGACCATCGTGTTTGCGCTGGCGGGGTGGCTGATTCAGGACACCGTGGCGCGAACGACGTCGGCAAGCGTGGAGCGCGAGGCCAAGGCGAGCTTCGCGGCGTATACGTCGCTATGGAAAGCGCGGGCCAACTTTCTGGCGTCCGAGAGCAAGCTGTTGAGCGCCATGTCCGATGTCCGCGCCGCCTTCGGAACGGGCGACCGGGCCACGATTCGCGATACGGCCGGCGAGGTGTGGGATCGCATTTCGAACACCGACGCTTTTTTTATCGTGGCCGATCCGCGCGGCCGCATGATTGCGTCATCCGGCGCGCCGGCGCCGTATTCCGAAGACAGCGACATTGCGGCGGTTCGCGAAGCGCAGCGGCAGTTTCCGGGGCAAGCGTCCGGCTTTCTGCTGCGCTCCGGGGAGTTGTTTCAGATCGTGGTCACGCCGGTCTACGTCGAATCGGCGCGTGGCCCGGCGCTGCTGGACGTGCTGGTGGCGGGCTACAAAGTCGATTCCCTGCTGGCGGCGCAATTGAAGCAATCGACCGGCGGGAGCGATTTCGCGTTCACGGCCGGGGGACAAGTGGTGACCTCGACGCTGCCTCGTTCGGTGGCGGCGGCGCTGGTTCCCCGCTCGGCGGAAGCGATCTCGCGACGCCGCGACTACATCAGTCTGGCAACACCTCTGTTGAATATCGAGGGGACGCGGTTGGGGGACCTGATCATCGCGCGATCGTTCGAGGACACGCGCCGGGGCATTGCGGACCTGCGGCGGGAAATTGTTCTGCTGTGGCTCGGGGCGCTCGCGGCGGCGCTCGCCGTCACCTATGCGGTGGCGCGCCGGATCATGCGGCCGGTGGCCGAATTGGATCGCGCCGCCGCCGAGATTGCGCTGCGCAATTACGATACCCGCGTGGCCGTTCACGGCGACGATGAGATCGGCCGGCTTGCCAGGACGTTCAACAATATGTGCGCTTCCATTCAAAGCGGCCGCGAGGAATTGATCCGCCAGGAGCGCATTTCGACTATCGGACGGCTTTCCACCTCCATCGTTCACGACCTTCGCAATCCCCTGGCGGCCGTGTATGCGGGAGCCGAGATGCTGATGGACAGCCATTTGAAGCCGGAACAGATCGCCCGTCTGGCGCGAAATATTTATCGCGCCTCGCGCGGCATTCAGGACATGCTGCAACAATTGCTGAACGTGTCGCGCCGCAAATCGAGCTCGACCGAACCGTGCGACGTTCGCGAACTCATCGACGCGGCTTGGGCGGGAGTGTCCGTGATTGCCGAACCGCGCTCGATTCGCCTCTCGACTTCCGTTCCCGAGCGTCTGGAATGTCCCATGGAGCGCGCCCGCATGGAGCGCGTTTTCTTGAACCTGTTCGAGAACGCCATCGAGGCCATGAGCAACGGCGGGAGCATCAGCGTGAGCGCGGTGAGGGAAAACGAACATGTGCTGATTACGGTAGCCGACAGCGGCCCCGGCCTGCGCCCCGAGGTGCGCGGCAGGCTGTTTCAACCTTTTGTCAGCGCGGGTAAGACGAACGGGCTTGGACTGGGCCTGGCCCTTTCGCGGCAGACTCTTCTGGACCATGGCGGGGATATGTGGACGGACGGGGAAGGACCGGGAGCGCGCTTTTACATGCGCCTTCCGCTGGTTTGCGGCGACGCCGCCGTCTGAGCCGGGCGCCTGCTGTTTTCACACGTTTTTTACAAATTGCCGATGCTTCGGAAAAGGCCCGTCTTTAGAATGGAATTGCGATGGACCTTCAATCGATGAATACTGCCGCCGCGCCGGATTGGTGCGAGCTGGTTTCTCAGCAATACCGCAGGATTTTGATACGCTCCGTGCTGCCTATCGTGCGTGAGCCGTCCGAAGCTGAAGACGTGGTGCAACAGGCGCTGTTGCACGCCTTTCAACATTTGGATCAGTTTGAGGGCAAGGCGAAATTTTCGACCTGGTTATCCAGAATCGCTCTCTATGAGGCGCTGGGGCGCGTGCGCGGGCGCCGTTCCTTCAGCCTTTTGAGCGACGGTCCCGACGACAGGCTGGGACCGGAAGAGCGCGCGCTGCGGGCGCAACGGGAAGAGATGGTGCGTTCGGCGGTGCACCGGCTTCCGGCGGGATACCGCAACGTTGTGATCTGCCGGGCGCTGGATGAAATGAGCACGCGCGAGACGGGCGAGCGTTTGCGCTTGAGCGACGAAGCGGTCAAAACCCGCTTTCATCGCGCGCGGGCCATGTTGAAGCGCGAATTGGCGGAAGCGCAGTGACGCATAGACGCGCATAAGAAGAGTCGCGGCCCGGAATCAAAACGATTCCGGGCCGCGCAGGTTGCAAGGGTACCTCGGTCAGCTATTCGCTTGCGGCGTCCGTCCGTGGCGTCCGCGATGCGTCATAAAGTTTTGCCGCATGTTATCCGCCTTGGCCTTTTGCGCCGGCGTCAACGTTGCGTAAATCTTCTCGAAGGCATGCGCGCGGATGGCGGCCATCTGGGCCATCAAGGGCGCTTCGGACTTGGTGAGGCGGTCGATTTGGGCATCGTTGCCGGACTTCACCGCGGTAGCGAGCTCGGCGCGATCCTGCTTTAACTGCTGCCGCAGGGAGGCCGATTGCGCGTGCGCTTCTTTCATGACCTGCTTGGCCTGCTCCCGTTGGACGGGCGTCAGGTTCAAGTAGTTGGCCATGCGGTTGCGACCGCGGGCACGGCGCGCCTGCCGGTTCTGTGCAGGCTGCGGAGCGGTGGCGCTTGCGGAGCCGGCCGTAGTTTGAGCGAAGATCATACCGGTGGCCAGCGCTCCGATTCCAGCCAGCCGAAGTAAATTGTTTTTCATAGGATTTGTTATCCCTCCTACTTATATAAACGGCGCAACTTCGGAAAGGGAGGTAAAGTCTTGTATCGCTGGTGTAGGTTGACACTAACGCCTTCTGGTTGACTTGTGTCGCGCCGTCCAGGCCGGCGGCCGCGCTGAGGCGACCTGGATAGGCACTCTGACGCGGCGCAAAGAGGACGGAAGCCTCCCCTGTATCCAGTGGGGAAATTTTCTCGCCAGTCATGTCGAGAAAACCGGATTTGCTCCGACTACACCATGAAGACACCCAATAGGGGTGGCAGAATCGAAAGGAGCGTAAGGAAATGAAATATATTCTGATGATGACGGGCACGAAGGCCCAGTTCGATTGGTTCGCCAAGTGGTCGAAGGAGGACCTTCAGGCGCACTTGGCTTTCATGCAGGCGTTCAACAAAGAACTCAAGGAGTCCGGCGTTTTCGTCGCCGCCGAAGGATTGGCTTTCCCCGATCAGGCCAAGATCGTTCGCGCGGGAAGCGACGGGGAGCCCATTACCGACGGCGTATTCCCGGAATCCAAGGAATTTCTTGCGGGCTACTGGATCGTCGACGTCGAAAGCCCCGAGCAAGCGTACAGAATCGCCGCGCGGGCCTCGGCGGCGCCTGGGCCCGGAGGGAAGCCGGGGAACATGCCGATTGAGGTGCGCCAGATCCTGAGCGGGGCGCCGAAAGAGTTGTTTGGATAGGCCTACTTCCGAACCGATTGGATGCGTGATGCGAAAACGGAAGGAGACGAAATATGATGCCCTCTGGTCACAAAATCCCGGCGGCGGCGGCGCGTCTGTCCATCGCGGCAGCAGGAGCGTGTCTGCTGCCGTTTGCCGGTTTGCACGTCCTGAGCCCCGAAGTCGATCCCTCACTTCGAGTGGTGTCACTGATGTTTGCCGCTTGGGCCGTAAGCACGTGGGCGTTAGCCTGGACGATTTGGCCGCAAGCGCAAACGCGCACCGGCAGAATCGGTTTGGGGTTCCTCGGCGCCGCTGGGGTTGGCGAGGCAATGGCCTCGGTGTTTGGCATTCACGATCCTCTGCATGGCGTGGCGGGGCTGCTGGGGGTAGGCGGTCTTCCGGTCGCGGCCATGTCGATCACTCCGGCTCCGATCCGCATTCCGGGCTGGTCCGATGCTAAGCGGGCGCTTCTCTGGATAGTGGTTCTTCATTGCGTCTGGGTGACGACTGTCGCCGGGGAAGCGATCGGGCGGCGGAACCAGTTCATCCAGACGCGAGAAGGGATGAGCGGCCTTGGGGAAGGATTGCCGTGATCGAACAGTCTTTGGAGATTCCGAGCGAGCTCCTGCCGCGGGATTTGATGCCGCAAGCGATCGGAGCGGTGACCCGCCGCTTCCGGGATTTCGCCGCCGCCGAGGATGCCGTGCAGGAGGCGATGATTGCGGCTGCGCTGCAATGGCCGCGTGAAGGCGTTCCGGACAATCCGCTGGCCTGGTTGATCCAGGTCGCCTCCCGGCGCATGACGGACCACATTCGCAGCGAGTCTGCTCGCCGCCATCGCGAAAGCGAGGTGGCGCTGGAGGCTGCTCGCGCATCGACAGCGGCGGCCATCGAAACCGCGCCGGGGGAAGACGACACGCTGATCCTTTTCTTCATGTGCTGCCATCCGGCATTGACTCCGTCTTCGGCAATTGCGCTGACGCTTCGGGCGGTGGGCGGCTTGACGACCGCGGAGATTGCCCACGCGTTTTTTGTGCCCGAAGCAACCATGGCCCAGCGGATCAGCCGAGCCAAACAAAGCATCAAGACCTCCGGCATTGCGTTTGAGCTACCGGGGGCCAAGGATCGGGCACAGCGCCTGCTCGCGGTCTTGCACGTTCTGTATCTCATCTTCAACGAGGGCTACACGAGCAGCGCCGGGCCCGATCTCCGTCGTGACGACTTGGCCCATGAGGCGATACGCCTGACTCGGATCATGCGCAAACTGCAGCCGGAGGAGGCGGAGGTCGCGGGATTGCTCGCTCTAATGCTGTTGACCGATGCGCGCCGCCGCGCGCGAACCAATGCGGAGGGCGAGTTGATCCCGCTCGGGCAACAAGACCGCGAACTTTGGAATCGGCGGCAAATCGCGGAGGCGGTTGCGCTCCTCTCCGCCACGTTACCGAAGGGATCGGTCGGCCCCTATCAACTGCAAGCCGCCATCGCCGCCGTTCACGACGAAGCCGCACGAGCGGAAGATACCGATTGGCCGCAGATCCTGGCGCTCTACGATCTCCTCAAGCGCATGTCCGATAACCCGATGGTCCGCCTGAATCACGCCATTGCCGCGGCGATGGCGCAGGGCCCGGCGAAGGGTTTGGAACTGCTGACCGCTCTGGATGCGGACGCCCGGCTCGCGGGCCATCACCGCCTGGATGCCGTTCGGGCCCATTTGCTGGAACTCACCGGAGACCGCAACGGGGCCGTCAAGCACTACCGGGCGGCGGCGGCCAAAACAGCGAACCTGCCGGAGCGCAACTACCTTCTCATGCGGGCCGCGAGAGTTTCGCGCGAATTGGAGCGATGAACAAGGAGGACTGAAGTATGGCTGCCAAGAAAGACTTGAAATCCGTGGACGAGTACATCGCGTCGCAGCCGGCGGCCGCGCAAAGCGTCCTGAACCAGGTCCGCGCCGCTATTTGCAAGGCGCTGCCCAAAGCGGAGGAAGCTATCTCGTACAAGATTCCCGCGTATAAGCTGCACGGCAGCGCGGTGCTCTATTTTGCAGGCTGGAAGCAGCACTACTCGCTCTACCCGGCCAGCGTTCCGCTCGTCGCGGCATTCCGGGAGGAACTCGCGCCGTACAAGGTCGACAAAGGGACAATTCGCTTTCCGCTCTCACAGCCAGTCCCCGTGGAGTTGATCGAGCGGGTCGCGAAGTTCCGCGCGAAGGAATTCGCCCGGCGAGAGACGGCGAAGGAGGCCCCGCGGAAGGAGCGGCAGGCGAGAAGAGCTGGGCGTTCGTAAGACAAGGATGGCTGGATGTGTAGAGAACGCGGAATTGGCACGACAATTAACATGACAGCGCGCGCGATTGCGATCCGAGTAATCGACCAAAGCGGCGTGACAACGACCGAGGTAGGAACAGGGGGTCCACTCTCATTGATCTACGCTCAGGAACAACAACCGCACCGTGCGATGTGGGATTGCGCCACGAACTGTGACGCGAACATAGGATTATGACGGCGATGACGGGGAGAAATGTCACCGATCGTGGCGAGGAGCCGCAGATCGCCGGCTACTTACAGCTCAGTTGGGAAACGGGGGAAGACCGCTCCCTCCGCTCGTGGCTCGGTTTGGAGCAGTCGTTGGTAACGGGATTCATGATCGTGGGCGGGCGGCAGCTTAGGGGATTCCCTCGCGGCGGCGGGGGCGGTTGTGAGCGGGGCTTGTGCCGTCGCTATAATGAAGCTGATGACATCGCGCGCCTCTTCCGATTCGACACAGTGGCGTCCCGCGGCGCTCTCGCTTACGGTTTTTGGAGCGATCGCGAGGCTGCTGCCGCATCCGCCGAACTTCGCTCCCGTGGGGGCCAGCAGCGTCTTTGCGGGCGCGCGTCTGCCGGCTTGGCAGGCCTATCTGGTTCCGCTGGCGATTCTGGCCGCGACCGATCCGATCATCGCGGCCGCTTACGGCATCCCCGCATTTTCGTACGCGCGTCTGTGGGTCTACGCGGCTTTCGCGATCAGCGTCTGGATCGGCCGGCGCGTGCGGGGGACGGAGAACGCCGGCCGTATCGGGCTGGCGCTGGGGGCTAGCGCGGCGCAGTTTTTCCTGATTACGAATTTCGGAACATGGCTCGGCAGCGCGCTCTATCCGCAAACGCCGGGCGGCTTGGCAACCTGCTATGTGGCGGCGATCCCATTTTTCGGATGGACGCTTCTTTCCGACCTGGCGTACGGCGCCGCATTCTTTGGCTTGCACGCCTGGTTGAGCCGCAAGGTCGCGGTCCGCGAACGGGTCGCGCACGCAACGGCGTGACTCTTGCGACAGCGGGTTGCGCTGTCCTGGAGCACGGGTAAAGACAGCGCCTGGGCACTGCGCGTCCTCGGCCGCGATCCGGCGGTCGAAGTCGTTGCGCTGATCACAACTTTAAATCGGGAATTTAATCGCGTCGCGATGCACGCCGTGCGCCGCGAATTGCTGGAGGCGCAAGCGGCGGCCAGCTGGGATTCCGCTGTGGCCGGTGGAGTTGCCGTGGCCTTGTGCGAACGCGGATTATGAATCCATTATGCGCGAGGTATGCGCGCGGGCGGTCGCGGAGCGCATTGAGGGAATCGCATTCGGGGACCTGTTCCTTCGCGATATTCGCGCGTATCGCGAGCGGCAGCTTCAAGACACGGGGCTGGAGCCGCTTTTTCCGCTTTGGGATCGCCCGACGGGCGAGCTGGCGCGCGAGATGATCGACGGCGGCCTGAAAGCGCGGATCACCTGCATCGACCCGCGGGCGCTGGCGGCGGAATTCGCCGGCCGCGATTTCGACGCTCAATTCCTGGCCGATCTGCCGCCGGGGGTCGATCCTTGCGGTGAGAACGGCGAATTCCACACCTTCGCGTATGCCGGTCCTATGTTTGACCGAGCGATGGCGGTGAGCGGGGGCGAGGTTGTGGAACGGGAGGGGTTTGTGTTTGCGGATCTGCGGCTTATTGACCAGTCGTAGTGCTGGTGATAAACTTAGATTAGTTGACAAGCACGTACTCAACTACCTAAGGCCCATGGATTTCAATCGCTTCACTGAAAAATTACAGGACGCCGTGCGCGAGGCGCAGTCCATCGCGGTTCGGAACGGCAACCAGCAGGTCGACGTCGAGCATCTGCTATTGGCCCTCTTGGACCAGGAAGGCGGGCTGACGCCGTCCCTTTTGAACAAGGCAGATGTCCGCGTCGACACTTTGCGGTCGCGGCTGGAACAGGAAATCAATCGCCTGCCGAAAGTTTCGGGACCGGCGGGGGGTCCGGGGCAGGTATTCGTGACGCCGCGGCTGCAGGGCGTGCTCACGAAGGCCGAGGACGAAGCCAAGCGCCTGAAGGACGACTACATTTCGGTTGAGCACGCGCTGTTGGCGATGGCCGAGGAACACGGCGCGACGGGGCGCCTGTTGAAGGAATTTGGCCTGTCGCGCGATCGTTTAATGAAGGCTCTGCAGGAGGTGCGCGGCAATCAGCGCGTGACGAACCCCAACCCGGAGGCGAGCTATGAAGCGCTCGAGAAATACGGCCGCGATCTGACGCAATTGGCGTCGCAGGGCAAGCTCGATCCGGTGATCGGACGCGACGAAGAGATACGGCGCGTGATGCAGGTGCTGTCGCGCCGCACGAAGAATAACCCGGTGCTGATCGGCGATCCCGGCGTGGGCAAGACCGCGATCGTGGAGGGTTTGGCGCAGCGGATCATACGCGGGCGATGTTCCGGAGGGGTTGAAGGACCGGCGCGTGGTGGCGCTCGACATGGGCGCGCTGATCGCGGGCGCGAAATTCCGCGGCGAGTTTGAGGAGCGGCTCAAGGCGGTGCTGAAAGAGGTGCAGTCGTCCGCGGGCCAGATCATTCTTTTTATCGACGAATTGCACACCGTGGTGGGGGCGGGGAAGGCGGAAGGCTCCATGGACGCGGGCAACCTGCTGAAGCCGATGCTGGCGCGCGGGGAGCTGCACTGCATCGGCGCGACCACGCTCGACGAGTACCGCAAATACATCGAAAAAGACGCCGCGCTGGAGCGCCGTTTCCAGACCGTGCTGGTGGATCAGCCGACGGTGGAGGACACCATCTCGATTTTGCGCGGGCTGCGCGAGCGCTATGAGGTGCATCACGGCGTGCGCATCAAGGATTCGGCGCTGGTGGCGGCGGCGGTGCTGTCGAATCGTTATATTCAGGACCGCTTTTTGCCGGATAAAGCCATCGACCTGGTGGATGAAGCGGCGGCGAAGCTGCGCACCGAGATCGACTCGATGCCGGCGGAGCTGGACCAGATTCTGCGCCGCGGGATGCAGCTTGAAATCGAGCGCCAGGCGCTGAAGAAGGAGACCGACACGGCGTCGAAGGAGCGGCTGGGAAAAGTCGAGAAAGAGTTGGCGGAGCTGAAGACGGCGGGCACCGCGCTGGAATCGCAATGGCAGGCGGAGAAGGAGGCGGTGCAGCGTCTGCGCGGGATTCGCGAGCGCATCGAAGCCACGAAAATCGAGATCGATCGCGCGGAACGGCAGTACGACCTCAATAAGGCGGCGGAGTTGAAATACGGGACGTTGTCGGAGCTGGAGCGGCAGCTTGCCTCCGAGCAGGAGCGCCTGGCGCGCAAGCAGACCGCGACGCGGCTTTTGAAGGAAGAGGTGGATGAAGAGGACATCGCCGCGGTGGTGAGCCGCTGGACGGGCATTCCGGTTTCGAAGTTACTCGAGGGTGAGATGCGCAAGCTCCTGCAACTGGAGGATGAATTGCATCACCGGGTGGTGGGTCAGGACGAAGCGGTGGTGGCGGTGGCGGAGGCGGTGATGCGGGCGCGCTCCGGTTTGAAAGATCCCAATCGTCCGATCGGCAGTTTTATTTTTCTGGGTCCGACGGGCGTGGGCAAGACGGAGTTGGCGCGGGCGTTGGCGGAATACCTGTTCGACGACGAAAAGGCCATGATTCGGATCGACATGTCCGAGTACCAGGAAAAGCACACGGTGGCGCGGCTGGTGGGAGCGCCTCCCGGATACGTGGGATATGAAGAAGGCGGGCAGTTAACGGAAGCGGCGCGGCGCAAGCCTTATTCGGTGATCCTGTTCGACGAAATTGAAAAAGCGCATCATGACGTTTTTAACCTGCTGCTGCAAATCCTGGATGACGGGCGGTTGACGGATGGGCAGGGGCGCACGGTGGACTTCAAGAACACCATCGTGATCATGACGTCGAACATCGGCAGTCATCGCATTTTGGAATATAAGGGGACGTTCGCGGGCGAGGGGTATGAGCGGATGAAAGAAGCGGTGCTGGAGGAGTTGCGCCGTCATTTCCGGCCCGAGTTTTTGAATCGCGTGGACGAGACGATCGTGTTCCACGCGCTATCGGAAGAGCACCTGAAGCAGATTGTCGAGATTCAGCTCGCCGGGCTGCGGCGGCGCCTGGCCGAGCGGCACATCGAAATTGAACTGTCGGATGCCGCGCGCACGCAATTGGTGCGCAGCGGATACGATCCGGCCTACGGGGCGCGGCCGTTGAAGCGCGCCCTGCAACGTGAAGTAGAAACACCGTTAGCCCGGCGGATTCTTGCGGGCGAGGTTCGCGACGGCCAGCACGTGTTTGTCGATGCCGAGGGCGGCGGCTCATTGCGCTTCGAGACCGAGCCGCTGGCCATCTCGCGAATGTAAGGTGGCGCATACCGGATTGGCCGGCCATGCGTCCAAGTTATTTGAGACTCAGCGACAGTTTAAGAAAAGGATAGAGCAACCATGAATCATTCGTTCCAGATACGCCGTTCCACGGCGATCCTCGCGGTGGTCGCCGCGGGGCTCGTTGGAGGACTCGCGGCCAGCATGAGCGTTACGCACAACGTGCCCGTGTTCGTCTCGAGCGCCCACGCCGCGACGTACGAGCAGGGCGGGTTTAACACCTTCGCTCCGATGCTGAAGCACGTCACTCCGGCGGTGGTCAACATTTCATCGTCGAAAGTGATGAAGAATCAGCAGGGGGGCGGCCCGGAAGGCCTCTTTGAAGACCCCTTTTTCCGGCGCTTTTTCGGCGGCCGCATGCCGCAGCAACAGCCGCGCGAGCGGCGGGCCGAGAGCCTCGGCTCGGGCGTAATCGTCAGCCCCGACGGCTACATTCTGACCAACAATCACGTGGTCGAAGGCGCGACGCAAGTTAAAGTTTCTTTTGCCGATCAGCGCGAATTTCCGGCGAAGGTCATCGGCACGGATAAAGATACCGACATCGCGGTTTTGAAAATCGACCAGCGCAGTTTGCCGGTGCTGCCGTTCAGCGATTCCTCGCGCGCGCAGGTTGGCGACGTCGTGCTGGCGGTGGGCGATCCCTTCGGACTGGGACAGACCGTCACGATGGGCATCGTCAGCGCCACCGGCCGCAGCCTGGGGGGCGCGATCGAGCACTACGAGGATTTCATTCAGACCGACGCCTCCATCAATCCCGGCAATTCGGGCGGGGCGCTGGTGAACTCGCGCGGCGAGCTCGTCGGCATCAATACGGCGATTCTCGCGGGCGACGGCGGGGGCAATCAAGGCATCGGCTTCGCGATTCCGATCAATCTGGCGCACAACATTATGGACCAGATTCTGAAGAACGGGAAGGTCACGCGCGGCTACATGGGTATTCTGCCGCAGGAAATTACTCCCGACATGGCCAGCGCATTCGGCAATCCCAACTTGAAGGGCGTTGCGGTCGCGGAAGTGGTGCCGAACGGTCCGGCGCAGAAAGCCGGCCTGCAGGTGGGCGATGTGATTACCGCCATCAACGGCACGCCGGTCTCGGATGCGAATCAGTTCCGGCTGCAGATTGCCGGCATGGCTCCGGGGACCAACATCAATCTGAAGATTGTCCGCAACGGTCATGAGCAGAATCTGGCCATGAATCTGGGTACGCTGCCGAGCGAGAAGAACCCCGGCGACCAGGGTCAGGAAGAGAATGGCGTAAATCCATCGCAGGGCGAAAAGGGCGCGCTGCAGGGCGTCTCCGTTCAGGCCCTCAGCTCGGATCTGCGCCAGCAGTTGCAGCTTCCCGCCGATACGCGGGGCGTAGTGGTCACGGACGTGGACCAATCCTCGCGGGCGGCCGACGCCGGTCTGCAACAGGGCGACGTCATTTCGCAGGTGAATCACCGGCCCGTTACTACCGTGGCGGATTTCAATGCCGCGGTGCGGGCGGGCAATGGCGGTTCCACGCTGCTGCTGGTGCACCGCAATGGCGGGGCGTTGTTTGTGGTGGTGCAGAACCATTAACAAGCCGTTCCTAGGCAATGCGCGGGCTGCGGTTTAGCCGCGCACGAGGTTGATAGAAAGGGGCGCAGATTTATTGATAGTCTGCGCCCTTTTCTTTGCGGCCTGCATCCAACCTGTAGGGACCGAACCATTTGCGCTAGGGACCGGGAGGAAACGAAAATGTCTGAAAATACGAATATCCAAACACTGCCGTTGCTGCCGCTGAAGAACACGGTCCTGTTTCCCTATTTGTTGATGCCGCTGTCGGTGGGCCGTCCGTCCTCGGTAGCGGCGGTGGAGGCGGCGCTGGCCACGGAGGAGAAAGAGATCGTGGTCTTCTCGCAACGCGATCCAGCGATTGAAATACCGAAGCAGGAAGACCTTTACGGGGTCGGGACGAAGGCCATCATTCGCAAGATGTCGCGCTCCGGAAACGGCTCGTTGGAGCTGCTGGTGCTGGGCATGGAGCGCGTGGCCCTGATCCGGCTGGACGAATCGGAGCCGTTTCTTGCGGGCGAAAGTCAACCCGCTGCCGTTGCCGGAAGACAAGAGCGCGGAAGTGGAGGCGCTGCAGGGGGCGCTGGTGGAGCTTGCGACCAGCGCGATCGCGTTGGCGCAGCCGAATTCCTCGCAAGAGGTCGCGCGGCTGCTCTCGACCAACAATGAAGATCCCTTGCGGCTGGCGTTTCTGCTGGCGTCGATGTTCAGTCTGGACATTGAAAAAGAGCAGCAGTTGCTCGAATCGAGCTCCCGCGCCGAAGCCCTGCGGCGCATGCATACGTATCTGGCGCACGAGGCGCAGGTATTGGAGCTGCGCAACAAAATCACGTCCGAAGCGCGCAACGAGATGTCGAAGGAGCAGCGCGATTATCTACTGCGGCAGCAGATGCGCGCGATCCAGCAGGAGCTGGGAGAGAAGGGCGGGGAACAGGCCGAGGCGGAGCTGCTGCGCGAGCGTCTGGACAAGGCCGACTTGCCGGAAGAGGTGCGCAAGGAAGCCGAGCGAGAACTGTCGCGGCTTGAAAAGCTGCCGCAGCAGGCTCCCGATTATCACGTCATTCGCACTTATCTGGAATATGTGCTGGAACTGCCTTGGCGCAAGCATACCGACGACAATCTCGATATCGCGAATGCGCGGCAGGTGCTGGACGAAGACCACTTCAATCTGAAGGACGTGAAGGAGCGCATTCTCGAACAGCTCGGGGTGTTGAAGCTGAATCCGGAAGCGAAGGCTCCGATCCTGTGCCTCGTCGGACCTCCCGGCGTGGGCAAGACGTCGCTGGGCCAGTCCATCGCGCGCGCGCTGAATCGCAAGTTCGAGCGCATGAGCCTGGGCGGTCTGCACGATGAGGCGGAACTGCGCGGCCATCGGCGGACGTATATCGGGGCCATGCCCGGCCGCATCATGCAAGCCATGCGGCGCGCGGGGGCGAACAATCCCGTGCTGATGCTGGACGAGGTGGACAAGCTGGGGCACGATTTCCGCGGCGATCCGGCGCACGCTCTGCTCGAGGTGCTCGATCCGGAGCAGAACAAGAGCTTCCGGGATAATTACCTGGATCTGCCGTTCGATCTTTCAAAGACGCTGTTCGTGTGCACCGCGAACGCGCTCGATACCGATTCCTCGTCCGCTGCTCGACCGCATGGAAATCCTGCGGCTGAGCGGCTACAGCGAAGAGGAAAAGATCCAGATCGCGCGGCGCTTCCTGATCCCGCGGCAGTTGAAGGAGGCGGGACTGGCGGCGGAACAGTGCGTTTTCAGCGACGAAGCGTTGCGCAAGATCATCTCGGGGTATACGCGCGAGGCCGGTTTGCGCCGGCTGGAGCGGGCCATCGGCCGCTTGACGCGCAAAGTGGCGCTGCGCTTCGCGGAGGGTAAGACGGAGGCGGTGAACATCGGCGCCGAGGAGGTGTCCGAGATGCTGGGGCCGGAGCAGTTCACTCCGGAACAGATGCGCCGCGATCTTCCCGCCGGGCGTTGCGACGGGTCTGGCGTGGACCGAGACGGGCGGCGACGTTCTCTACATCGAAGCGACGCTGCTGCCGGACGGCAAGGGAATGACGTTGACGGGGCAGCTCGGCGAAGTGATGCAGGAATCGGCGAAGGCGGCGCAAAGCTACATCTGGGCGCATGCCGGGGAGCTGGGCATCGATCCGAAGCTTTTCAAGCACTCCGGCGTGCACGTCCACGTTCCGGCGGGCGCGATCCCCAAGGACGGACCTTCGGCGGGCGTGACCATGGCGACCGCGCTGACTTCGCTGTACAGCGGCCTGCCGGCGCGCAACGATACGGCGATGACCGGCGAGATCACGCTGACCGGCCTGGTGCTGCCGATCGGCGGCGTGAAGGAGAAGGTGCTGGCGGCGCGGCGGGCGGGCATCAAGCGCGTGGTGCTGCCGCGGGCGAATCAGAAAGACATCCGCGAGGTGCCCGAAGAGGCTCGGGCCGAAATGGAGTTTTTCTTCGCCGACCGCGTCGAGGATGTCCTCAAGATCCTCATCCCGCAGCTTTCGGAGCGATTGTCGCTGGTGCGCAATCGTCCCGCTCGACCACGCGGCATAAAATTAAATTTTGATTAAGGAGCGCAGCGCGCGGAGGGCCAGCCCTCTGCGCGCTGCGCTTTCTGTTTTCGTAACGCGAATTACGCGTCTTGTCAGTCGAGATGATCCTTCAGTACTAGCAGGTGACAGATCAGTTACGGTCTGTCGCCAGTACTGTGGTTAGCGGTACCGATTTTCATGCGAAAGTGCGTGAAAACACCTAGTCAAGACCGTTGACTTGCTGTACACTAGCCATAGTAAAAGATCCTGAGGAGGTGTCCTTTTGCGGGATTGGCGTATTTCTGATTCTGGGTGTGCCGAGCAGCCCGCTTCCGTACCAAATCATGAAATCGCGTAACTTTCGATGTTCAACGTGGTCTAACAGCCAAGAACCGGCCCAGTGCGACGGCTGCCTCGTCCGCCGCGCTTCACGGATGTGCTTGATGGCATGTGGTTATAACGCAGATAGGTCTGGTCAACGGGGTCGCACAGAATATATTTGAGGAGGAGTGAATGAAAAATGTATTTCTTGGCATTGCGCTGCTTGCTACGAGCGCAATGGCCAACGCTAGTATTATTGTTGTGCTCGATTCGGTAACCTCGGTCTCGGGTGGTAATAGTGGGTTTAATTACCAGGCTGACCTTACGAACGATGAAGAGCTCAATCCGGCGGCTTCGAGCGGCGTGACCTGCCCCGGGCCCAATCACACGATCGGTGCAATGCAGCCCGCCGGGAACGTTCTTTACGATCTATGACATCCCGGGATTCGTCAGCGCTTCGGAGACGGCCGCTGGATGGACAACCTCCATCCAGAATGTTGGGATAACGCCCGGCAACGTGGTGGAGCCCGACAGTTCGTCCGTGGTTAACGTGACTTACATGTATTCGGGCCCGGTCGTTCTTGGACCGGCAAGTTTCACTGGGTTCCAGGTCGTCTCGACGTTCTCTAAAACCCAAACTGGCGCTTTCAGCAGCCAGGCGACGAAGGATACCGGAGATAGCGCCGGCCAAACCGATGGAATCGGCGGCCCTGTCAGCGTACCGGCTTCCACCGTACCGGAGCCAGCCTCCATGCTGCTTGTGGGCGGTGGTTTGCTCTTTGCCGGTCTCGCGGGGCGGCGCCTTTTTGGGAGGTCCTGAACTTTTAGACTCTCTCTAATTTGAATCATCAACGAGCGCAGCGTTCCGGAAGCGGGCCGCTGCGCTTTTGCTTTCATAGGAGCATGTAGGACAGCAGGGCGGCGGCCACGGCTTTGCCGCCCGCGTCGGTGATCTCGACCGATCCGACCGAGAGGCGCGCGCCGACTTTAAGCAACCGCGCGCGCGCGCGAACCTCCCCTTCCAGAACGGGCCGCAAGTAGTTTATCTTAAGCTCCGTCGTTGTGGCGGGCCGCTTACCGCCGAAATGGCGGGTCAAGGCGATGCCCACCGCGGCATCGGCCAACGTGGCGAGAACGCCCCCGTGCAGGACTCCCGCGAGGTTTCGCAGCTCCTCGCGCACCGTACAGCCGACCGTCAGACCGTCCGGGTGCAGACGCAAGACCCGGATGCCCAGGAGAGCGTTGAACGGCATCTTGTCCACAATGCGGCGCAGGTCGTTAATTTTCACGCGAACTCACATTGTATTATCGAATCTGAGTGACGGTTGCGGGCAAGGTCGTGGCGGTGACGGGCGGCGCGAGCGGGATTGGCCGCGCATTGTGCCGGCGATTCGCGGCCGAGGGAGCGCGCCTCGTCGTGGTAGCCGACATCGATGCGGCGGGCGCGGGGAGCGTGGCGCAGGAAACGGGCGGCCTTGCGGTGCGAACGGACGTCGCGAACGAGAGCGACGTGCAAGCGCTGGTCAGATGCGCGGTCGAGAAGTGCGGCCGCATCGATCTGTTCTGCTCGAACGCCGGCATTGCGATTGAAGGCGGCGTGGAGACTTCGGACAGCGAATGGCGGCGGATCTTCGACGTCAATTTCATGGCGCACTTGTATGCAGCGCGGGCTGCGCTGCCGCACATGCTGGAGCGCGGCGAGGGCTATCTGCTGCAGACGGTATCGGCGGCCGGGCTGCTGAGCCAGATCGGTTCGGCGCCGTACGCGGTCACCAAGCACGCGGCGCTGGCGTTGGCGGAATGGCTCGCGATTACATACGGCGATGCGGGGATCAAGGTTTCGGCGCTGTGCCCCCAAGGCGTGCGGACCAACATGCTGGCGGGGGCGGATTCGCCCACCGCGGCGCTGCTGCTGGAGGGCGCGCTGGAGCCGGAGCAGGTCGCCGCGGCCGTGATTGAGGGCTTGGAGCGCGAGACGTTTCTGATTCTGCCGCATCCCGAGGTGGCCGAGTATGCGAGGCGCAAGGCGGCGGATCCGGATCGCTGGTTGCGCGGGATGCGGCGGCTGCAAGCGCGGCTCAAGGGGAAAATTAACGGAGTTGCCGTTTACGAGATCGTTCGTCAATATGACGAGGTCCGAGAAAACCCGGGCGGAGTATAGCGTCTCGGATCCGGCGTTTCCCATGATGTTTCCCAAACCCTTCCGAACTTCATCCAGAATCCCGAGCATCTGGTCAACGGAGGGACGGCGCCGAGCAGCGATTAACGCGTTGCCGATTTCGCGCAGAACCCCTTCCGCCGTTCCATCGTGAGCATAAACATCGGTCCCGCCGAGATCGCTCAAGGACTTTTGCAATCGCCTGCGGTCTTTTTCAAAAATAAAATACGTGTGGGAGGGGGGATCTTGCAGCAGGGAGAACATCACGGCCAGGCCCGCCTCGAATGGCATATTAAATCGCGGCGTGGCCGGCTCCGGGGAATCCAGCTCGACTCGAGAGAGGTCGTGAAAGGAGAACCGGCAGGATTGAACGAGAAATGCAATGCGCCGCAGCCGCTGTTCACCGCCGACGATTTCGAGCGTCGTGCGAGGCCTTAATCCGAAGGAACAAATACCGACGACATAGGCGAGAAACAAGTCCCGAAACCGCTCGTCATAGGGGAAGTTCAGAAAAACGGCGTTCCGAGATTGCCTGGGCAACCGCGGCGCCTCCGGCGGGCGCCGTTGGCGGGGGGAAACGGCCGCTGGTGTCGCTGATGAGGTCACGCCTCCAGCGTGAAGCACAAACCGCGTCAAAAAACTTAAACAAGCGTAAACGGGCGCTGAATTAACGCGGCAGTCTTTTTGAGTCCCAGTTCGGAAATTGGTTACGGAAGAACCTTTGCCTCTTTCATCAACTGAGAGGCAAGCTCTTTCAATTCACGAACTCGATCTGGGGGAACGCTGTAAAGCTTTCCTAGCTCTTCGGCCGTGGGATATCTGCGGTTATCGATGACGGGATGCTTGGCTCTTTGCACGCGGCCTCTACGCGGTTGTCTAGCGCGTCTTCGGCTGCTTCGTTCTCGCCATTCTCTTCCTCTCTTTCGATGATAGCGCGCTGCGGAATTGCGTCCGCGTGTTGGCCCAATGCTGGAGGGGACGAGCGGCGTTGCGCGGGATGCGCCGGCTACAAGCAATCCTCGAAAACGAACGAGAGCGCGGCGGGCCCACCCGGGACATCGGAATCGCTGAGGATGCGAAAAAATCAAGAGCCGGCACAGTCGGCGGCGGCTCGGTGTACAATAACTTGGTACGGAAGCCAAACGGAACTTCCGGTCATGATGAGGTGCACCATGGCAGCGCGATGGTTGGTTTTAACGCTCCTGTTACTTTGCGGGATCGCATACGCGGCGCGGAAATTTCCTTTGACAGCGGCGGCGATTGTCCCGGCCGCACGGGGCGACGTAGAAGTCGACCATGACAACAACGGAAACACGAAGTTGAAGATGAAAGCAGAATACCTTTCGCCGCCTGACGCTCTGACCCCTCCGGCAAACGTGTATATCGTGTGGATACAAGAACGGGGCGGGAGCGTTGGGCCTCAAGCTCAAGGTCAGCTCAAGGTTGACAAAAACCGGAAGGCCAGCTTTGAAACTGTCACATCAGTCAAGAACTTCGACCTATTCGTCACAGCGGAGCAGGATCCAACGGTCAAGGCGCCTACCGGACCTGAAATTCTGAGGGCGACGATTCAACCATAAATCCGGCGCGACCTCCCAATAGCGCAATTGACAGCGGCGTCCAGCGCCGGCGAACTATATGGCTGTCCTTGTCTCTGGTCCGAGGATGCGGCGTGCGCCGGTCAGCTTCAACGGCTTTCAACGTCTGAGAGGGAAGATCTTTCAGGCGCCGGACTCGAGCGGCGAGAATCGTCTCTTAGAATTGCGTCCGTGTGTTGGCCTAATGCGGGGGCCGCGGCGCGGGGTTGCGCGGGGATGTGCGTGGCGGCTTCGGAGACGGACAGTACGGGCGTGACGCAACAGTCGCAATTGCCGAGGGTCTCGAACCAACCCCGTGCCGTCCGCGTCCGAAAAATTGCGGCAAGGCGCTGCTTGAGGGGCGTTTGGTCTTCATCGAATTGTTTAGCCGTCAGATCTTCGCAGCCGATGCGGCGGCATAACTCCGCCCAAAACTTCGCTTCAAGAGCGCCCACCGCGAGCCAACGTCCATCGGCGGCTTCGTAGAGGTTGTAGCAGGCGTAACCGCCGCCCAGCAAGCCTTCGCCGGAGCGGGGTTCGCGGCCCGTGCGGCGATAGGCGGCGAGCGGAATCGTCAGGAGCGACTGCACGCCGGCGAGCATTGAGATGTCGAGGTATCGGCCGCATCCCGTGTTAGCGCGATCGAGAAGGGCCAGCAGGATTGCGTTCACCGCCTGCATGGCGCCGCCCGCGAGATCGGCGATCTGAACGCCTGGAACGACGGGCAGGTTGAGGCTGAGGACGCCTCCCAGCGCGAGGTAATTGATGTCGTGTCCGGCGAGCGCGGAATAGGGGCCGCTCTGGCCGTAACCGGTGAGACTGGCGTAGATGAGGCGCGCGTTCACGGCGCGCACGTCGTCATAACTTAACCCGAGGCGCGCCATGGTTGTGGGACGGAAGCCTTCGATCAAGATATCGGCGTGGGCCGCCAAGCGCAGAAGCAATTCGCGGCCGCGCGGGTCCTTGAGGTTCAAGGCAACGCTTTTCTTGCCGCCGTTGGTGGCCTCAAAAACCTCCGGGTCGAGCGAGCGGGCGTAGTCGCCCTGGCCGGGCTGCTCGATTTTAATCACCTCGGCGCCGTTCGCGGCCAATATCGCCGTTGCCGTTGCGCCGGGAAGCAGACGCGTGAGATCGAGGACCGTGATGCCCTCAAGCGCGCTCACGCGCGGGCCTTCACCATGAGCTTGTCCTGATATACGATCACGGGTTCGCCGTTCTGATTCAGCACCTGCGTATGGAACGTGACGACGCCGCGGCCGGCGCCCTTGCGGTCGAGGGCGGCGACTTCTTTCTCGACGTGGATGGTGTCGCCGATGAAGGCCGGCTTGGTGAAGCGCAGCCGGTCGATGCCGTAGAACGCGATCACGGTATCGGTGGTCTGGCCGGTCTGCACGGTGAGGCCGCTCGATATGCTCAGCAGCAGAAGTCCATGCGCGATGCGCTTGCCGAAAGGCCCCTGGCGCGCGAATTCTTCGCTCATGTGCAGCTCGATGAAATCGCCCGAGAGGCCGGCGAAATTGACGATGTCGGCTTCCGTGATGGTGCGCGAGCGAGTGATGGTCTTTTGTCCCAGCTCGAAATCTTCGAAATGACGGCTCATGCGTGCTTCCGCGTCTCCTTTTTCTTGACTGTTTGTCCGGCGCTGTCCTACCTTGGAGATTCTACTATTTATGCGAAAAAAGGTGACTGTCGTGGGGGCCGGAAACGTGGGCGCGAACTGCGCGCTTGCGCATCGCCGGAAAAGAACTGGCGGATGTGGTCCTGGTCGATGTGGTGGAAGGAATCCCGCAGGGCAAGGGATTGGATCTGCTGGAATCCGGGCCGGTGGAAGGCTACGACGTTCAATATCGCCGGGACGAACGGCTACGAGCCGACCGCCAACTCCGACGTGGTCGTGATCACGGCGGGCTTTCCGCGCAAGCCGGGCATGAGCCGCGACGATCTGCTGCTGGCGAATTATGAAGTGGTGCGCAGCGCGGCCGAACAGGCCGTGAAATACTCGCCCGATTGCATTTTGATTTTGGTCACGAACCCGCTGGACGCGATGTGCTGGACGGCGCTGAAGATTTCGAAGTTCCCGAAGAATCGGGTCGTCGGGATGGCCGGCGTGCTCGATACGGCGCGCTTCCGGACGTTCGTCGCGCAGGAGCTCGACGTTTCGATGGAGAACGTCACGGCGATGGTGCTGGGCGGACATGGCGATACGATGGTGCCGCTGGTGCGGCTGAGCAGCGTGTCCGGCATTCCCTTGACGGAGCTGCTCGATCGGGCGACGCTGGAGCGGCTGGTGCAGCGCGCCCGCGATGGCGGGGCCGAGATCGTGAAATATCTGAAGACCGGCAGCGCCTATTACGCTCCTTCGGCCGGCGCGGTCGAGATGGTCGAATCGATTCTGAAGGACAAGAAAAAAGTGTTGCCCTGCGCCGCGTATCTGGAAGGCGAGTACGGCATTCGCGACGTGTTCGTGGGCGTGCCGGTGAAGCTGGGGGCGCGCGGCATCGAGAAGATTTACGAGATCAAGCTGCAGGCCGACGAACAGGCCGCTCTCGAGAAGAGCGCGCGGTCGGTCGAGGAGCTGATCGGCGTGATTAAACAGAAGATCGGGTCGTAAGTTGCCGCCGCGCCCTCCGCAAGTTCCCGCGCGCAAAGCCGCGGCCCCGCGGATCGATCCCAAGCTGGCGTGTTTTCGCATGCACGCCAGGGAATCGAAAATACACCGCTGGGGCGTCTATGCGGATGAAGACATCCCGGCGAACCGCAAGGTGATCGAGTATACCGGCGAACGCATCAGCCGGCGGGAAACGAAGATTCGCGCGGCGCTGCCGCTGAATTACATTTTCACGCTGGACGGTTACTGGTCGCTCGACGGGTCGTCGGGAGGCAGCGGGGCCGAATTCATCAATCATAGCTGCGATCCGAATCTCGAATCGCGCATTCTGAAGGGGCACATTCTGTACTTCAGTAAGCGCCCCATCAGGAAGGGCGAGGAGCTTACGGTGGATTATCATTTCGGCGCCGACGAAGAAGCGGTGAAGTGCAGATGCGGCGCGAAGAATTGCCGCGGAACGATCAACCTTCCGAAGTTTCTTCGCGCGCGGCGCCGAAGTGTCGCGAGATGATCTTCGAGACCCATTTCCCCGACCTGAAACTGCACGCGCGCGGCAAAGTGCGCGATATTTACGATGCGGGCGAGTATCTCGTCATCGTGGCCTCCGACCGGCTCTCGGCGTTCGATTACATCCTGCCCACTCCCATTCCCGACAAAGGCCGGGTGCTGACGCAGCTCACGATCTTCTGGCTGGGGCTGCTGCGCGATATCGTTCCGAACCATTTCGTCACGGCCAATGTGGACGAGTATCCGGCGCCGTTCCGGCGTTACGCGGAACAGCTCGAAGGCCGCTCCATGCTGGTCCGCCGCGCGCGCATGATCGACGTAGAGTGCGTGGCGCGCGGCTATGTTTCGGGATCGGGCTGGAAGGATTACAAGCGCACCGGAGCGATTTGCGGGATCGATCTGCCGGCGGGCCTGGTCGAGAGCGACCGTCTGCCGCGGCCCATTTTCACGCCCGCTTCAAAAGCCCAGAGCGGGCACGATGAGAACATTTCGTTCGATAATGTTTGTGAGAGGATTGGAACGGATTTGGCCTCGCGCTTACGCTCGCTCACGCTCGAAATCTACCGCCGCGCGTCCGATTATCGGCCGAGCGCGGCATCATCGTGGCGGATACGAAGTTCGAGTTTGGCTTCATCGGCGATCAATTGATTCTGGCCGACGAGGTTTTGACGCCGGATTCCTCGCGTTTTTGGCCTAAAGAGGCGTACGCGCCCGGCGGCCCGCAGCCTTCCTTCGATAAGCAGTATGTGCGCGACTACCTGGAATCCATTCGCTGGAACAAGCAGCCTCCGGCGCCGCGTATTGCCCGCGTGAGGTGGTTCGAAGGACGAGCGAGAAATACCGCGAGGCCTATCGCATCCTGACCGGAAAGGATCTATGAACTGGCTTGACATCCTGGTCCTACTGATCGTGGCGTACTCGATCTTCACGGGCTTTACCGGCGGCTTCGCGCGGGTCGGCGTAGGATTTGCCGCGACCGTGCTCGGCATCGTGTTCGGGTTCTGGTTTTACGGCCTGGCGGCCGCGCACATTGCCGATTACGTCTCCTCGCGCGGGGTGGCGAACCTGCTCGGGTTCCTGCTGGTGTTCGCATTGTTCGCCGTGGCGGGCGCGATCGTAGGCCGCGTCCTGGCGAGTCTTTTCAAGTGGGTGGGATTGTCCTGGTTCGACCGGCTTCTCGGGGCCGCGTTTGGGTTTTTGCGGGGCGCCGTCATTTCAGTCGCGCTGGTCACCGTGATTCTGGCATTTGCCCCCACGCCGCCGCCGCAATCCATCGTGCGGTCGAAGACGCTGCCCTACATCATCGATACCTCCGGCGTGCTTGCGGCGATTACGCCGCACGAGATCAAGGATGCGTTCCACGAAACGAAAGAGAAAGTAAAGCGGATGTGGCGCGATCATGTACAACGCAAGGAGCTGAAGGGACAAGAAGTCTGATATCCCTGTTGATCTTCGATCTGGACGGAACGCTGATCGATTCGAAGCTCGATCTGGCGCACGCGGTAAACGCCACGATGGAACACATGGGCATGCCGCCGCTATCCCTGGAGCGCATTGCGAGCTATGTCGGTAACGGGGCGCCGGTGCTGTTGCGGCGCTGCCTGGGACCGGAGGCGAGCGAGGAGCAAGTGGCCCAGGCGCTCGCTTTTCTGATCCCCTATTATGCGGCGCATTGCCTGGATAACACCGGACTATACCGCGGGGTTAAGGAGGGGCTAGATCGTCTGCCGGGAGCGCGGCATGACAAATGGCCGTTCTGACTAACAAGCCTGTCCGCATCAGCCATCACATCATCGCCGGACTGGGCTGCGGCGAGCACTTTTTTCGCGTTTACGGCGGCAACAGCTTCGAGCGGAAAAAGCCCGATCCGGTGGGCATTGAGACGCTGTTGTCGGAAACGGGTCTGCCGCGAGAAAATGCCGTGATGGTGGGCGATAGCGCCGTCGACATTCGCACCGCGCGCAATGCCGGGATTCGGGCCTGTGGCGTGACGTACGGGTTTCAGCCGGAGACGTTCGCCGACGTCCCTCCGGATTTCGTAATCGACGATCTGAAGGAGCTGGCGGACCGGGTACTGGTACCGTAGGTCCTTCCCGAGCGTGATATAAAAGGGAAACAATGGTTGGGGTTGACGGTTCTTAGTTAGGGAGGGTGTGATGCGCGTACTCTTCGTAGCGTTGCTGCTTGCGGCCAGCGCAAGCGCGTCCACCATCACGATCGATCAAACCACGACGTATATCTTTGCCAACCCATGGTGGGCCACTCCTGGCGCGGCGCCCAACGCGTACTACGACGGGACTTACGAGGCCGATCTCGCCGAAGTGGATTCGTATCTTCCGTATCTCGGCTTTCAGGTCACGGACATGAACGGCGAGACGTATGGGGCGGGCATGAACCCGACGGGATTCAATTCGAAGTTTCTTGTCGAATCCTATCTGCCGATGGCGCCGGGCGAGCAGTTCTACCTCACCATCGAGGACTGGAATCCAAACGTCTCCACCGTCATATCGCTCAATGACGCTTTTTTCGGGGCCGTGCCGGTCGATCCACCGCTGGTGTTCGCCGTCAGCGTGCCGGAGCCGTCTACTTTGCCGGTCCTGCTTATGGCGCTCGCGGCGATGGCTTCGATTCTTTGCCGGCGGGAGGCGCGATTCCGTTCATCCGCAGGTATTCGACGATTTGCCCGTAGTGATCGGACGCGTGCCGCACAGCCGTGACGACGAGTCCGATCTTCGTGCTGGGGGCGGCGTAAGGGCCGTCGGCGCGGTCCAGCGCGTTCGCAGTAGTGATCGTAGCCAGAACCTTGTCCGCATACTCGAACGAGCTTTGCAGATAGCGCACTAGTTCGGCCTTGGTTTTGGCCGCGTCCGGTCCGCCGTGAGCGCAATCGGCGGGCGGCTCTTTACCCTCGATTTCATTGAAAAAGGCGAAATTGGCGCACGCCGCGTGCTTGATTTGTTCAGCGAACGTGCGCACGCCGGCGAAGGCGCCTTGCGAGGGAGCGAACGAATATTTGCCGGACGGCATGGCTTGAGCAGCCGCGATGAAGGCGGCTTCCAACTCGAGCCACGTGCCATTCACGGCGGGCGCGATTGCGTTTTTATCCTGCGCGGGTAAAGGCAGACACGCGAAGGCCAACGCCACGCACGCCAGCGGCTTTACGCGCAAGCGGCGCGCCTCAGCGTCCGGCGCTGGAGGGTGGCACGATGCCCTTCAGGCGCATGTAGACGGCCAGGTAACCATATTCTTCGTTATCGTGCGTCGTATTACCCACGAGCACGCCTAGGCGCGAGCGCTCGCCGCGGCGCATTTTTACCATCTCGGCCGCATTGGCATCGGTAAGAGCGTCGTAAGCGGCGTCGCAGGTGCTGAAGGAATCTTTGAGCGCGGCGACAAGATCGGCTTTGGAGGTCTTGCCGGTTGGGCTGGCGCCAGGCTGCTGGCCGCGGGCGGCGTTGCAATATGAGTTCTGCGCGGCGGCGATGTGGCCAATCAGTTGGCCGAAGGTGCGGATGTCGCCGGTGGGCTTGAAGCTGTAGTCCTCCTCCGGCATCTTCTCAGCGGCCTGAATGAGATTGTTTTTGATACTCGCGTAGGCCTGGCGCGCTTCCGTGCTGAGCGGGTTTGCGGGGGTGGTCTGTGCGCATGCGGCCAGTGCGGCGGCAAAGGGAATCGCGATATAGCGGATCATAGTTGTCTAGTGTAGCGCTGTCTCGCGTAACGAGTTTACGCGTATTCCTGGCACTGAAGCCGCTACAATATCTAAGTCGAGGAGAATCGAACGACGAATGGCAGACAATAGCAAGAAGACCAAGCCTGACGAAAATATCTTAGTCGCCGCGGCGAAGACCTTGGGGGCCGCGGCGGGAAAGATTGCGGCGCTGGCGGGCGGTCGCGCGCAGGCTCCTGCCGCCGCGGCAAAGGAAAATCTTTACCAGGCGGAGTACCTGGGAAGCGGGACATTTGTCATTCACAAACCGAAGCGCCGGGGGCATAAGCTGCGGCAATCGAGGTTGAAGGGCCCGCGGCGCGGCGCTCGAAAGTAATCGGTGAAAGCGGCATCGGGGGAAATCCGCTCCCCCCGATCGCGGCTCGGTTGCGAGGCGGTTCGGTGCGACGCGGCTCTTCCGATGCTTGGAACCCTTAGCGCTGCGGCGCTCGGGCGGCGCGATATTCGTCCAAAGCGCTGGCGGGAAGCGCTTGCAATTGCCGGCGCGGATCGACCATTAGCCACGCCGCGGAACCGAGCGCGCAGAGTCCGGCCGCAACCAGAAACGAGACTGTCCATCCAAAATTTGCGGCGAGCCAGGGGCTCAACGATGCCGTTACGGCGCCGCCGATCTGACCGCCCATGTTCATCACTCCGGAGACGGAGCCCGCCGACGACCCCGCCAGATCGGCGGTGACGGACCAGAAGGAGCTCTGGGAAAGATATAGGGCTCCGGCGCCGCCGGCCAGGACCACGCTGGCCAGCTCGGCGCTCGCCACCTGCGTGCTCAAGGCGATGAAAAGAGCCGCCAAACCGATGCCCGCCACTGCGATGCCGCAGCGTCCGGCGCGCTTGCCGAAACGGGCTGTCAAGCGGTCGCTGATATAGCCCCCCAGAGGCGAGCAGATCGCCATGGCGATGAAGGGCAGCATGGCGTAATAGGAACTGGCTTTCAGATTCAGCTTGCGCACCTCGTTGAGGTAGATGAAAAACCAGGTAAAGAAAATGTACGCCGCGTAGCCGTAGGCGAAATAGCTGGCGGTTATGGCGAGCAGGTCCTTGTTCGCGAGAATGATGGACCAGGGCAGCGCCGCGGCCGCAGGCGCGCCGGGGGCTTCGGGCAGCCCCGATTCGATGCGCTCGCGCTCTTCGGCGTCGACCCAGGGATGTTCCGCGGGCTCATCGCGCGCGATAAAAAACCAGACGATGCCCGCGAGCAAGCCGAGAATCGCGCTTACCCAGAACGACCAACGCCAGCCGTAGTTCTCAAGCACATAACGAATCAGCGGCGGCGTAACGCCGGCGCCGACGCCTACGCCCGCGAAAATCCAGCCATTGGCGATGCCGCGCTCGCTCGATGGGATCCACTTCGCGACCAGCCGGTTGGAGGCCGGATACACGACCGCTTCGCCCATGCCGAGCGCGAAACGCACCCCGATCAGGATCCAGAGCGCGCCCGCAATGGCCGGAACGGCGGCGCTCAGGGAGGTGAATACGCCCCACCAGAGCACTCCCAGCGTAACGATCCAGCGCGGTCCGAAGCGGTCCGCCAGCCGTCCGCCCGGGGCCTGAAACAGGGCGTATCCGATGACGAAGGCGCTGAAAACCCAGCCCAGCCGGAGGTCGTTCAGATGAAACGTTTCCTTGATAGCTGCGCCGGCGATGGAGATGTTGACGCGATCGAGGTAGGCGATCGCGCTCATGACGAACATCCACAGCACCAAGGCCCAGCGGACCCGCCCGCGCAACAGGTTGGACATGAACTGACGATCTTAGCAGGCTCTCCGCGGCTCGGTGTCGGCCTTGGCGCTGGGGTCGATGACGCCTGGTGAAAAGATCCGGCCTGCCCGGTGCGGAGAAGCCTCGCTAGAGTGCGCGAGCTCCAGCAGGCCGCATTTCCACTCCATGCCCGGACGGGATTTGTGCGACCAATCTCCGCTTCCGGCGACGCGGCCGAAGCCCTCGAACAGGGGGGATCGAGATCGTCCAGCTTGTCGTCGCGACAAACGCCTCGAGAATGCGCGCATACATCTGCGACAATAATCGCGAGGAAAACAGGATGCGTTGCAGATTCGGCGGCCGCCCGATCGGGGGCAGACGGCTGAGCCTCGCGCTCGCCGCGTACGTTGTTGGCCTAGGCGCGTGCCACGAAGCTTCTCTCCCGAAGGCCTCGCCGTATCCGCAAGCGAAGAGAGGCGATGTCGTCGACGATTACTTCGGGACCAAGGTGGCCGACCCGTACCGCTGGATGGAGGACCTGGATTCGAAGCCGGTGGCGGACTGGGTTGCCGCCGAAAACAAGCTGACCTTCGGCTATCTCGCCAAGCTTCCGCTGCGCGAGCATTTCCGCAAACGCATCACCGAGCTTTGGAATTATCCGAAGGTCTCGCTTCCGGTTCGCGAAGGCGGCCGCTATTTCTATGCGAAGAATAGCGGCCTCGAACGGCAGGCGCCGGTTTACGTGCGTCCCAGCCTCGCCGAACCGGCCTCGCTCGTAATCGATCCGAACGTTATTTCGCCGGACGGCTCCGTTTCCCTGGCGCAGTGGACGCCCTCCCGCGATGGCCGCCTGCTGGCGTACGGGCTCTCGCAAGGCGGAGCCGACTGGCGCACGTTGCGCGTGCGGGACATTGCCGCAGGCAAGGATCTGGCGGACGACGTTCACTGGGTGCGTTTCTCCGGCATGTCCTGGACCAACGATTCGAAGGGCTTCTTCTACTCCCGCTATCCCGAGCCTCCCAAGGGGAAGGAGCTGCAGGCGGCATTGTCCGGCCAAGCCATTTATTACCACCGCATCGGCGCGCCGCAAGCCCCGGACCGGTTGATTTACGAGCGTAAGGATCTGCCCACCTGGTTCGTCCACGGGGAGGTGACCGAGGACGGCCGCTACCTTCTGATCTCGATTGAGAAAGGAGCGGAGAACAGCAATCGCCTGTACTATTGCAGCCTGGGCGATCCGCTTCATCCGTCCATCGGCGCGCCGGTCAAGCCCATCTTTGAAGAGGACGGCGCGGAATTCAGCGTATTCGGCAACGTTGGTCCGGTGTTCTATCTGCGAACCGACCGGGGCGCGCCCAACCGCAAGGTGCTCGCGGTGGATGTAACGCATCCATCCGGAACGAATTGGAAAACGATCGTTCCCGAGTCGAAGGAGGCCATCGAAAGCGTCTCGCTCATCGGAGGCCGCATTGTCGCGCAGTACCTGGTGGACGCGCAAAGCCGCATTTCGCTATTTGGATTGGACGGCGCCTCGCAGGGCGGCATTCCTTTGCCGGGCGCCGGCGCGGTGCGCGGCATTTCGGGCCGCGAAGACACGCCGGAGATCTTCTACGCGTTCAGTTCGCCGCTGTTCCCGCAGGCGGTGTTCGATTACGATCCGCAATCCCGCCGGCAAACGCCGTTCGAAGCCGCAAAGCCGCCGGTCGATGTATCGCAGTATGAAACCAAGGCGCTCTTTGCGAATTCGAAGGACGGCACTCGGGTTCCATTTTTCCTGACTTGGAAGAAAGGCTCGGCGCTCGATGGCGGCCACCCCACGATGCTGCGCGGCTACGGCGGATTTTCGATCAGCGAGCTTCCGTCTTACAGCGCGGACGCGCCGGCCTGGCTGGAGCTCGGCGGGATCCTGGTCAGCGCCAACATCCGCGGGGGCGCGGAATATGGAGAGGCGTGGCACAAGGCGGGCAATCTCGCGAAAAAGCAGAACGTGTTCGACGACTTTATCGCGGTCGCGGAGAAGCTTATAAAAGACAAGTACACATCGCCGGCGAGGCTCGGAATCATGGGCGCTTCCAATGGCGGTCTTCTGGTGGGAGCGACGGAGGAGCAACGGCCGGATTTGTTCGCCGTGGCGCTGCCCGCCGCCGGCGTGATGGACATGCTGCGGTTCGACAAGTTCACAGGCGGACGCGCCTGGGTGACGGAATACGGCTCTTCTTCGAATGCCGGAGATTTCTCCACTTTGATCAAATATTCCCCGCTTCAAAACGTCAAGCCGGGCGTCTGCTATCCGGCGACTCTGGCGACCACCGCCGATCACGACGACCGCGTGGTGCCGAGCCATTCGTTCAAGTTCATCGCGACGCTGCAAGCGGACCAGGGATGCGACCGTCCCGTTCTGATTCGAATCGAAACGCAGGGATCGCACGGCTACCGCCCCACCGATAAACGCATCGCGGAATTGGCGGACAAATGGGCGTTCGCAGCCGCCGCAACCGGAATAAAGCCTTGAATGTCGACGGGAGTACGCTTGTGCGCCGGGTGTGGAGACCGCTTCAGGGGGAACCTCTATAGCCGGTCGGATTCGCGAATCGATGCGTCCGGCGAAATACTTTCTTGGCTGCTCGACTACCCACGCCGCGGCTTCGCGATCACCGGCATTGCCAGCGTCAAGAAATGCGAGCGCCGCCCGATTCTATTTCTTCGCCGCCAGGCGATTGGCGTCCACGAGCGATTCGTAGAATTTGCAAAAACGCTCCGGATAGGAGTCCTTGGTCACGGCCCAGGTGTTCTGGAAGGGCTTCTGATTGGCCCAATACTTGAACATATCGATCCAGCCCTGCACATAAGGATGCTCGCGCTGGTCGGGGTCTTCGAGACCGAGGTCGTAAAAGACGCGCTCCATGAGCTGCATCAGCTCGTTGCAGACGTGGCCGGAGTTGTGCGACCAGTCTCCGCGTCCGGCAAGGCGGCCGAAGCCCTCGAACAGCGCGGGATCGAGATCGTCCAGCCTGTCGTCGCGGCGGATCGATTCGAGAATGCGCGCATACATTTCCGAGTGCGCGGCCGATTGCTTGTCCACCGCGGCGCTGGGAGGATACCAGATCCGAAACAGGTCCTTGAAGAAATGTTCCCGCTCGTGCGCGCTGCCGCGCCCCAGCTCGACGTTTGCAAAGGCCTTGTCGGCGATGTGATAGCCGAGGCGGCGGTAACTCTCGAACTGCGATTCGTCAAACCACTGGTCGGCGGTGGTCTCCTGCGGGAACTCCGGTTTGCGGGCGCGATATTCCAGCACGTCCGCGGCTTCGTCGCCGGTGAGCGACGACTTCAGGTAGACGATATATCCTTCGAAGCCGTGGTACTTGATGACGCCCACGGCGCAGTGTACGCGGCTGAACCCATCGGCCTTGCGCAGCCGCTCGAGCGGCAGATCGATGTCCACGCCGAAATCGGTGCGGCACTTCCGGATGGCGTTGCCGATGCCGTTAAAGGACATGTCCGCATCCTCCTCGGCATCGCAGCAGATAATATAACGGCAGCGGCGGCGCACCAGTTCATAAATGCCCATGTTGTCGAAATGACCGCCGTCGGTGACGTTGACATAGCTGCTGTCCGCATTGGCCAGCCCGAACAGCTCGCGGATAGTGTACATGAGGCCGAAGGGCGGTCCTGGACTTCGGAACGACGATTTCAGGGCATTTCCGAGCCACCAGCCGAGGCGGACGTTGAAAACGGTAAGCAGGAACGAAACGGCCGTGGAGGTGTGGTATCCCATGTTGGGACTCACGGCGGCGCCCGAGATCGCGACCGCCATGCCGACGCTGACGCGTCCCGCCGTGAGCTTGGTTGAACGGTAAGCGCAGGGCCTGCCGTAGGCCGGTTCATCGAGAACGGGCTCGTTCGCGGCTCCGCGCCGCTGCGATTTTTGCTGGTAGCGCGCGAGCGAGCTTGGATGCGCCGAATCGCCCAGCCGCATCTCGTCGGCTACGGTTTCCGCGCTGAAACCGCTATATAACGGCGTAAAGATAAACGACTGCCCTTTGCGCTCCTGATACTGCAGCTTGCCGCCCGCTGTGACATTAAGAGTCGCGTTCACGATGGGGTAAGGCCCAACGTACATCTCCTCGCGCCGGTTGTGACCGTTGGCGCGGAGCTCTTCGCCAACGGAGGAGCCGGAATTGGTGAACAGATCCAGGCTGGCGTCGTCGTAATCG
This sequence comes from Bryobacterales bacterium, assembly GCA_963795935.1. Classification (GTDB taxonomy): domain Bacteria; phylum Acidobacteriota; class Terriglobia; order Bryobacterales; family Bryobacteraceae; genus JAICMB01. The sequence continues at coordinate 142,219 of CAWCJO010000005.1, forward strand.
TCGAAGCCGGTAAAGGGATTCGGCTTGCGTTGCCGTTCGCGCGAGGCGCCGAGATAGCAGCGGACCAACCGGTTCTTGTAGAAATTGTGCATGGAGAAAATGTTTATGTCCACGCGCCAGGCGAGTAGAAGTCCCGTGATGGCCGCAAGCGCCAGCAGCGGCAACAGTCCACTGAGGAACCAACGTTTTTTGGGGTCCGCTACGATGAATTCCGTGGCGGTCAGATGGCCCCAGTACCCGTTCAGTATCCATTGAAATCCGGACCCGGAGCCCGGCAGATCGTGGACCAGAATGGCGTGAACGCCGAACGCGACCGCAAAAGCGAACCCGACCATGAAAACATACGGGGCAGCGAGGGCGAGGATTTCAAGAGCCGCGGAGCGGGCTGCGGCGGCGCCGTTGTCCTGGGCCTCGCCGCTGGTCTTGCCGCTGTTGCCGGCCATGAATCCGCCCACGGTCGTGGCGATCCATCCCGTGCCGAGCGCCGCGATCCCGGCTGCGCTGGCCGCGCCGATCCAAGCCACGATCCACGGCCCGTAAATGGCTACCCCGGCGACTGCGATCCAGAAAGCCGTGAAGATTGCGGTCCAGGAGCGCAGCCGTCCGAGCCATTCCCGGCTGGCCTCCGGCAGATCGCGTCCCATTAAACCGATGTGGACGACAACGCCGGCCGCGAACACCAGCAGCACCAGCGGCGGACCCCAGGTCAGCGCCAGCCAAGGTTCGGCGGGATGGCCGTGTTGGGTCTCGAAAAGCAGCGCGATGGCGCGCAGCAGCGCCGCGGTGACGAAGCCCGCGGAAAGGGGCCCGATCAAGTACATCGCAAGCGCGCCGATGCGGCTGCCCGAGCTTACCGAGCCGTTCACTTTCTCTTCGGTGCGGGCAAAACACTCGTAAGTGCGGCCGCACAACTGCAAAACTAAAAAGGCGCTGGAGAGCACGGCGAAGTTGAGCCACACCCCTTCCCACAGGCTGCCCGTGACGAAGACGGCCCGCGCGCGGCTGAGCCAGAGGCTGAACACGATGGCGGAAAGCAAGGGAAAGATGCAGAACCAGCGGACGCCGGAGTCCGAAATTTCATGATCTCGGTTTTCAGGCGGGGCGTCGCTCAGCGCGATGGTCGAATTTCTCCAAAGATTCCAGCCCATCAATGCGATGATCGGCGCCAGCAAAACGACGGCTGGAATTAGAGGCCATATCTCGCCGCCGGCGCCGTTGGAGGAAACCTCTGCCGCCGGTTTTCCCAGCGCTCGCGCCACCAGAACGACGGCGGCGAACCCCGTAATGAGAATTGTCAGGTTTAACAAAGTGTTGCGCAGCCAGGTCACGGCCAAGAGCCAGGTGTCGGCGCTGAGCAGGCTCTTGCGCGGGGTCAGGTAACTACTGTACTGCCGCAAGAACGTGATTTCTTCCGCTTCCGGCGTCTCGTTGGGATCGAATTTGTTGCGCGTGCTCAAGCGCTCGCAGACATGATCGAAGCCCTCTTGGGGCGTTCTGGCCGGGGCGCCGGGGTCGCGCTCCGTTTGCGCTCGCCGAATCCAGGAATACAGCCACGATCCGATATAACCGCCGCCTGAAACGGTGGAAAGATAGTCGAGTTGCTTCAGCATGCCGCGCTCGGCGAGCCTTTGCAGAATGCCCAGACTGAACGTCGCGCTGCGAATGCCGCCGCCTGAGATGGCAAGTCCCAGGAGATCGTGCTGGGTCGCCGTTGCATCGATTTTGAACTCGCGCCGGCGTCGCTCGATCTGCTCTACTTCTTCCTTGAGCACCTGGTGAAACGGAACTGCGCCGCGATCCGGACCGGTATGTGGCATTTAAATATTCACCGCAATAGCGATCAAGCATATAACGTCAGGCCGTGGTAACGCAACGGTGAAAGGGCGCCGTTTTGGACGCGGCATTTTCCGTAACCTTTGCCGCCCCATCCGGTAATAAAAAAGGAACCTAACCGGGCGGAAAATCGTACGTCCAAAGCAGAGCAAGCGTAAGGAGCGTAAATGAGCGGAAGCGAAATGCCGTTGATCGAACTGCACGACGTCCAAAAGGTCTTCGTCACCGACGAGGTTGAGACGCACGCCCTCGCCGGCATTCACATGACCATAAACAAAGGCGAATACATCTCCATTTCGGGACCCTCGGGCTGCGGAAAATCGACGCTGCTCGCCATTCTGGGACTGCTCGACACGCCTTCGGACGGGGTTTATGAATTGAACGCCACGCGCGTCGAGCACATGAAGCTGTCGGAGCGCGCGCGCGTCCGCAACCGCGAAATCGGGTTTATATTCCAGGCATTTAATCTAATCGGTGACTTGAACGTTTACGAAAACGTCGAACTCCCGCTGACCTATCGCAACATGCCGTCGTCGGAGCGGAAAAAGCTGGCCAGGGAGGCGCTGGAGCGCGTAGGGATGTCGCATCGCATGAAGCATTATCCCTCGCAGCTTTCGGGCGGCCAGCAACAACGCGTGGCCGTGGCGCGAGCGCTGGCGGGACATCCCTCCATCCTGTTGGCCGACGAGCCCACGGGCAATCTCGATTCGGCAAACGGGGAAGCGGTCATGAGCCTGCTGAAGGAGCTGCACCACGAGGGCGCAACCATCTGCATGGTCACCCACGATCCGCGCTACGCGGCGCTCGCCGAGCGCAGCATCACTCTTTTCGATGGCCGGATTGTGGAGGAGAAGAAGACGGTGATGGCGTGAGCGGCCGCCAGCCGGCGCACTCGATCACCGGAAGCCGCGGATATTTCGGAAAGCGCGGGTCCGTCTTCGACAATTCGCAGCGGTAGAACACGGCGCCGCGATCGGATCGCACAATTTGGGCGTTGCGGCAGGTTCCGCACAGCCCCGGCGGCGCGCTTGAGCCCACGCCTTCAGCTTCTCACGTACAGCGGCGCGGGATACTCTGGTAATGATGGCGCTAGAAGAATACCGCCGCAAACGCGATTTTGAAAAGACTCCCGAACCCGCGCCGAAGGCGGTCGGCGAAAAAGAATCTCGCGGGGCTGCCGCATTTCTACATCCAGCGCCATGACGCCACGCGTTTGCACTACGATTTCAGGCTCGAAATCGGCGGCGTGCTGGTTTCCTGGGCGGTGCCCAAAGGGCCGTCGCTCGAGCCGCTCTCAAAACATCTCGCCATGCACGTCGAGGATCATCCCCTCGACTACGGCAGTTTCGAAGGCAACATCCCCAAGGGCGAATACGGCGGCGGCAGCGTCATGTTGTGGGACCGCGGCGTCTGGGAACTGCTGGGCGATGCCGATGCGCAGGCGCAGATTGCGCGCGGCGATCTGAAGTTCCGGCTGCACGGCGAAAAAATCAAGGGCGAGTTCGCGCTGATTCACATGCGCGGACGCGGCAAAGGCAACGAGTGGCTGCTGATCAAGAAAAAGGACGACGAAGCGCGGCCGCGGTGGAACATCGAAGACTTCGCCTATAGCATTCTTACCGGGCGTACGCAGCAGGAGATCGCCGATAATCTGCCGGCGGTGAAAAAAGCCCGCAAGACGGCGGCGCGGACGGCCAAGGCGCGAAGACCGCCGTGCTAAAAAAAAATTCGAAGGTAACGGCGCGCCCGGGCTAGGGTTGGCAACCGCTTCCTCCGGGCGCGGCTCGGAAGCGAAGGCGCGGCGTATCGGGGCTTGCCGGGCGCGGTGGAGGCGGCCATGCCGGACCAGCTTTCGCCCATGCTGGCCTGTTTGGCCGATGCTCCTCCGCAAGGCGCCGGCTGGCTTTACGAGATCAAATGGGACGGGGTTCGCGCCCTGTGCTTCATCGTGGACGGCCACGTTCGACATTTATTCGCGGAACGGCAACCGCTGCACCCAGCAGTATCCCGAGCTCAGCGTACTGCCTCATTACTTGAAAGCCCGAAGCGCAATTCTCGACGGCGAAATGGTCGTGCTCGATGACAAAGGCCGGCCGCGATTCAACCTCATCCAGCCGCGCATCTCTGTCTCGGACCCCAACTCCATCGCGCATCTCTCGCGCTCCACGCCGGTCAACTTGTTCCTGTTCGACGTTGTGTACCTGGATGGCTACGATCTGCGCGCCGTCCCGCTGCTGGAGCGTAAGCGCATACTCGCGGAAATCGTGACGCCTAGCGATCGCATTCACGTTTCAGACTACTTTCGAGACCAATGGAGCCGAGATGCTGGAAGCGGCGCGCCAGAACGGCCTGGAAGGCATTATTGCGAAACGAAGCGACAGCAAATACGAGGCGCGCCGTACTTCGAACTGGCTAAAGGTGAAAGCCACGAACGAACAGGAGTTCGTCATCGGCGGCTTCACGCACGGCGAACGCTCTTATTTCAGCTCACTGGTTCTGGGGGTCTACGAGGAGACGGCAAATTGGTCCATGCCGGACAGGTCGGCACGGGATTCAACGAAAAGAATCTTGCGCGAGATATACGAGCCGCCTGGAGCCGCTGATCACGCCCAAGAGCCCTTTCGCGAAGCCTATCGCGAACCGGCTTGGCCGCGACGTAACATGGGTGAAGCCGGAGCTGGTTGCGCAGATCAAATATCTGGAGTTCACGCCCGACGGGCTGCTGCGCGCCCCGGTCTTCCTTGGTTTGCGAACGGACAAGAGCGCGCGCGAGGTCGTGAGCGCGAACGCGCCGATGCCGCTGGCGGACCGCTGCTCCCGCGAAAACGCCGCCGAGTTTTCAGCCAACATCGACGGGCACCCGCTGAAGTTCACCAACCTGCGCAAGATCTGGTATCCGCGGGACGGCATCACGAAGCGCGACGTGATTAATTACTATAACGATGTCGCCGAACTGATCTTGCCTCACTTGCGCGATCGGCCGCTCTCGCTCAAGCGCTACCCCAACGGCATCGACGAGGAATTCTTTTTTCAGAAGAATGCCGAGGACAAAGCCCCCGCCTGGGTTCGGCTGGAGGCGATCGACTCCGAACATCGCGGCGCGCCCATTCACTACATCGTTGCGAACGACCGCGCGACGCTGCTATATCTGGCCAACCTCGCCTGCATCGACCAGAACCCCTGGATGAGCCGCATCGGATCGCTCGATAACCCCGACTTCGTCTTGATCGACCTGGACCCGCTGGAATGCCCGTTCGACAAGATTGTGGAAGCCGCGCTGCTGGTCCGCAAGCGGCTCGACGAGCTCGAATTGGAAGGCTATCCCAAAACCACCGGCGGCGATGGCATGCACATCTACATTCCGCTGGAGCCGGTGTACACCTACGAACAGGTCCGCTCCTTCGCGGAGATCCTCTCGATACTTGTGATCGGAGATCAGCCCGATCTGTTCACGACTCCGCGCGCGGTCGCGAAACGCAAAAAGGGAAAGGTCTACTTCGACTATCTTCAGATTTCGAGCGGCAAGACCATCGCGGGACCCTATGTTCTGCGCGCCTACCCCGGCGCGCCCGTTTCGACGCCTCTGAAATGGAGCGAGGTCCGCAAGGGCCTTTCACCGGAGCGGTTCACGATTAAGAACGCGCGCGCGCGATTCGATAAGACGGGCGATCTTTTCGCCCCAGTGCTCACAAAGAAGCAGCGGATCGAAGGCGCGCTGGAGAAGTTGGGATCGCTAATGAGGGAGAAATGAGCGACGAAACCGGTCTAGTGCCGATGTGATATCCTAGCCGCCAACTATGGGGAAATCTCGTATCGTCCTGCTTCTGGCGGTCTTCCTGCCTTTCACGGTTTCTCGCGCGCAGAACATCACCGCATCGCTGACGGGCGTCGTTAGCGACCCGACGGGCGCGGCCGTGCCCGGCGCAAGAGTTCAGATCGTAAACACCGCGACCAACGTCGAAACCACCGTCACGACCCGCGCCGACGGAAGCTTTCTGGCGCCCACGCTCGTGACAGGGACCTATTCCGTTGTCGTCACGGCGAACGGTTTCAAAACCGCGCGGCGCAACAACGTGACCCTGGATGTCAGTGAGACGGCACGGCTCGACATCGCGCTCGAAGTGGGCACGGTGAGCGAGTCCGTCGATGTCACCGCGCAGGCGGTGTTGCTCGATTCCACTACGTCGTCGGTCGGCACTGTGGTCGACTCGAACAGCATGGCAAATCTGCCCTTGAACCAGCGCAATCCATTCTCGCTGGCGTTTCTGGCGCCGGGAGTCACGGGCAGCATCGCGGTCGGTTACAACAGCGACAATATTTCGATGAACGGCGGCCGGCCGGGCAGCACCGAGGTGCTGCTGGACGGTTCCCCTTCGGCCCCGCCGGGCGGCACGCCTATCAACGTCCTCAGTATTTTCCCCAGCGTCGACGCGCTGCAGGAGTTCCGCGTTCAGACTTCCAACTACTCGCCCGAATTCGGCCGCAGCGGCAGCGGCATCATCAACATGATCTACAAGTCGGGCACGAACCAGTTGCACGGGACGGCCTTTGAGCTGCTGCGCAACTCGGTGCTGGACGCCAATTCCTTTTACAACAATCTTAACGGCATCCCGCTCGCCAGCTTCAAACGAAGCCAGTTCGGATTTACGGTGGGCGGTCCGGTGGTGATCCCCAAGCTTTATAACGGCCGCAACAAGACTTTCTTTTTCGCCGACTACGAAGGATTGCGCCAGATCACGCCTTCGACCGTCCAGGACACCGTGCCCACCGCGCTGCAGCGCACCGGAGACTTCTCCCAAACCTACGCCTCGAACGGAGGGAAGGTTATCATCTACGATCCGACGACGACGTCCCCCGCTCCGCCCTACACTCGCCTGCCGTTCCCCGGCAATGTAATTCCCGCGAGCCGCATCGACAAGGTGGCTGCCAACGTTATGAAGTATTACCCGCTGCCGAACGCTGCGGGCGATCCGATCACCGGCGTCAACAATTATTACGCCGCGGGGAAGGCGGTGCAAAATGTCGACCAATATGACGTCAAGATAGATGAGAATCTGGATGAGAAGGACCGCTTCTTCGTGCGAGTCTCGCGCCGGGACTATGCCAATCCGGCCCCTGTCGGCACCTTTCCATCGGATCTGAGAGTCGCCCAGGGCGATAGCAGCCAAGACCAGATCGGCAGCGGCGCTTCAGCGGATTACACGCGGATCTTCAGTCCTAGCTTCATCTCCGAGCTTCGCCTGGGATACGGCAGGTCTCTGGTCAATATCATTCCGACCGGTTACGGATTCGATCCCACGCAACTCGGTTTTCCCACCTATATTCGCGACAACGCCCAAGTGATCGCATTTCCGGCGTTCGCGCCCGCGGGCTATCTCGGCATCGGCAATGGCGGCCCGGATTACCGGCACTCGTCTTATAACACCTACAATCTGCTTTTCAGCAATACGAAGATCGGCGGCGCGCATGTTTTTAAGTTCGGGTTTGAAGCGCGGCGGCTGGAAGTCGACAACGGCGAGGCGCAGGCCTTCGATGGCAATTTCAGTTTTGCCTCTACTCTGACGCAGGGGCCCGATCCCACCAAGGCCACCCTTAACGGAGGCAACGGGCTGGCCAGCATGCTGCTCGGTCTGGGCAGCGGCACGATGACTCAGAACTCCAAGATCGCGGACACACGCAGCTATTACTACGCCTGGTATTTTGGCGACGATTGGAAGCTGACTCGCGCGTCTGACGTTGAATCTGGGAGTGCGTTACGAGATCCAGGTCCCGCGCACCGAGCGGCACGATCGCATGAACTATTTCGACCCCAATGTCGCTTCTCCTCTGGCCGGACCTGCCGGCCTTCCCGGGCTGAAAGGCGGCATCGTGTTTTTGGGAACCGACGACGTCGGCAACCGGCAGTTCCCGATTCGCTGGAGTAATATCGCTCCCCGTTTCGGCTTTGCCTACGAGCTAACCAAGAAGACGATCGTGCGGGGCGGCGCGGGAATCTTCTTTGCGGGCGCGCCCACCACGGCGGGCGGCGTCGTCGGCAATTTCGGGTTCCGCACCGATACTGCATTTGTGGGATCGCAAGACGGACTTACCCCGTACAGCTATCTGTCCAACCCATTTCCCACTGGTCTCGTACCGCCCACCGGAAGCAGCCAGGGATTGCTCACCGCCGTCGGGACGGCTATCCAGGAACCGCTGCCGTCGGCGACGGTTCCCTATACCGAGAACTGGAGCCTCGGCATCCAGCGCGAACTCCCCGGTTCGATTCTCGTCGATGCATCCTACATCGGCAACCACGGCGTGCAACTGATTTCGGGCGCGGAAACCAATTGGAACCTGGACCAGCTCACGCCGCAACAAATGGCGCTCGGAACCGCGGCGCTGCAGCAGGCGCCTAATCCCTTCTTCGGCCTGATCACCACTGGGGTCCTCTCCACGAAGACCGTGCCGCTGTATTACCTCCTGCGGCCTTATCCGCAGTTCACCTCCGTCGTGGCGTTGTATAAGCAAGGATCGAATTCCTCCTACAACGCAGGGCAGCTCCGTATAGAGAAGCGATTCAAGTCCGGCTGGTCGTTTCAGCTCGCCTATGCCAAGCAGAAATTGATAGACGACAATTCCATCATCGAAAACGAAGGCACGAACGCCGCGCACCAGAACATTTATTGCCGCGCGTGTGACCGCTCGGTTTCGGCGAACGATATCTCGCAACGCTTTGTGTACAGCTCCGTCTACGAGTTGCCGTTCGGACGGGGGCGCACGTTCGGATCGGGGTGGAATCCGTTCGTGAACGCGGTATTGGGAGGATGGCAGGCCAACGGCATTCTGGCGCTGCAAACCGGGCTTCCCCTGAACATTACCACCGCGAATACCACGCTGGGTTCGGCCACGATCGGCAACGAGTCGCTGCGGCCGAACAACAATGGACAGAGCGCGAAACTCGATAGTTCGATCGAAAGCCGTTTGAACGAGTACTTCAACACGGCGGTCTTTTCCGCGCCGGCGCCGTTCACGCTCGGAAATACGGGACGCACGCTTCCGGACGTGCGCGCGTCCGGGCATGCGCGATCTGGATTTCTCGCTATTCAAGAATTTCAAAATCAAGGAGCGGCTGACGGCGCAATTTCGCGGCGAAGCGTTTAATGCGACCAATACAGTGCAGTTCGGCGCGCCGAACACGACGCTGAACTCCAACCAGTTCGGCAAGATTACCAGCCAGGCAAATTCGCCGCGGCAGTTGCAGTTCGGCCTGAAGCTGATATTCTGAGCGCGCGGCGGCGATCAGGATCGTACGGGAACAGGCGCAAGAAAGTCCGACCGAATCGCCCCTCGTGCGGGTTCGGCAAGCGAAAAACCACTCCCCCTGCGGACCATGAACTGGTGTTTCAAACCTGCAAGGTCCCTGGAATCGCAGCCGCCGCAGGGTAGATATGCGTTTGGTCCGGCTAATGCGGCCGACTGCCGGCATCAGGCGACTTCTTTGACAATCAACTCGATTCCATCCACCGCCGGGATAGGCAGGTGTTCCGACGTACGGACAAGATCCAGTCCTCCAGCGCCTCCGAGAGCTCATCACGGCATGCCTCCAAGGACTTCGCGTTGGCCCAGACGCCGTTCAAACCCGGAATCTGGCCGTAGATAAGATCCGTCCTCGGGGAGGATTTCGTACGTCGCGCGCTTCATTGCCTCCTGAATGTACTTGGTCAGCATTGCTGTACCAATCATTACGATACGCACCCTGTCCACAGCGATGCGGCGCTCACGGGCGTGACCTAAACGCATGATACGAGCTCCTGGCCTTTGAGCTTATTCGCAGCATCGCACCAGTCGAGGATTGGGCTCAGAATGCCAGGCGTAGAGCGAGTTGCAGCTCGCGGTTGGGGACCGCGGTCGCGCTGATAATACCTACGCCCGGATTGCCGATCGTTGCGCCGGGAAATGCGAACTGCGGATGGTTGAACAGATTGAATGCTTCGGCGCGAAACTCGAGCGTCGTCGTTTCGCGAAGCGGCACGCGGAAAATACGGTGCAGCGCGAAATCGAGATTATCCCGGCCCGGCCCCGTCAGGACGTTGCGCCCTTCATTGCCGAATACGTACGATGGCGGAGCGACGAAACAGCTTGTATTGAACCATTCGGAGAGGCTGGGATTCGCCAGCGCGCCGCCGCAGACGCGGTTGGGATAAGACGTAGTTCCGGCGTTGGCGTTATCAAACGAGAGATTCACGGTGAACGGCAGACCGCTTTGTATCGCATACACGGCGCTGACTTGCCAGTTGCCCGCGATCTTGCCAGGCCAACCCTGCCGTAGCAGCGCCCGCCCGGGGCCAAAAGGGAGATCCCAAATAGTCCCCAATGCGAAGCGCAGCGGGACGTTGTTATCCGACGGCCCTTTCTGCGCGTCGCGGTTGTAGGCGTTCTGCACCGTATCGCCCGGCCCGCAGCCATCGCAGGCGTCGAGCGCGGGGTTCTGCAAATCGAGGGCGCGCCCATAGGTGAAGCTCGAAATAAAATGGAGGCCGTTGGAGAAGCGCTTCACCAGCCGCGTGGAGATGCCCTCGTAGGTGCTGCGGTCCCAGGGCGAGAACGCCTTAATGCTTGCGACGGTATATTGGGCCAGAGGACGCCGCGTGGTGGGCGAGCCCGGCCCGTTGGTCAAGGGTTGATTGCCGTCGGTCTGCCCCCACAAGTGGATTCCGATGTTCCCCACGTAACTCGTCTCCCAAACCATGTCCCACGGCAATTGTTTTTGGATGGTGAAGTTCCATTCCTGAACATAGGGAGTCGTGTCACGCTCGTTCCAGCTCACCAGCGTCGTCGTGGAGGCCGGATTCAGAACGAATTGCGAGGGGGCAATCGGCGCCGGACGCGGCGCGAGCTGGCCGGAACTGAGCACGAACCCGGTCGCCGGATTCAATTGGTCGCTGGTAATCGAGACGCCACCGTAACCATAGAACGGAGGATTATTCGTCATGCGGGAAGTCACTCCGTTGCCCTGGTCCTGGGCATAAAAGATGCCATAGGAACTTCGGATCACGGTGTTCTTCAGCTTGGGAACGCGCCACGCAAATCCCACGCGTGGAGCCCAATTGTTCTTGTCGAGCGAAACAAGCGAGTCCGGTTTCGACGGATCGCCCGCGAGCACGAGATGCCCGAACAGCGGGTCGGAACGATCGAGGATAAAATTCGCCATCCGATTTTGCGTTTCCGTATAGGGGAAGAACAGCTCGTAGCGGAGCCCCAGATCCAGCGTCAGCGACGGCGTGACGGTCCACTGGTCCTGCAAATACCAGCCGCCATAGCGGCCGCGCTCGACCGCCTGGGCCACCGTTCCCGTAGTCAGGCTGTTGGCATCGCCCAGAATTAAATCCGCCACCGGACTGCCGGATTTCGAGCGGTTCTGCGGGTCTTGCGAGAACACTCCGGTGAAGCCGAAACTGCCGCGCCCATTCAGCGCCGAAAAAGTCGACGGCTTGATCGCCTGCAGGTCCGTTCCGAATTTCAGCAGGTGCCTGCCGAACGACTTGGAAACGTTATCGGACAGATCCCACACGCCGGAGCTTTTCGTAAGCGGCGAATTTCCCACCACGCCAGGCTGCGCTCCAATGGCGGCGAAGCCGCTGACGTTGATCGTGGGAGTACCGTGCTGGATCGCGGGATCGAGCGTGCCTGAAATAATTTGGTTGAGCGGCGTGGTCTCGTCCTGGTTAATGATCATGCGCGTCCAGGAAAAGCGGAACTCGTTGACCAGCGTCCCGCTGAACGTTCGCGTATACCCGTAACCGATTCCCTCGGAATTAATCGTGCGGTCGACCGGATCCTGCGCGGGCGGGGGCAGCGGGTTATTCGCATCGAGAGAGAAGCGCGTGACGGAGCCGCGCAGGAACATGCTGTCCTTGGCGCTGATCTGCACATCCCCGCGCACCACCATGTTGTGATTGGCCTGGAACTGCGGCACGTTCGCGGTGTAGTTGTTGGCCAGACCGGGCAAATTCGGCAAGGGATAATAATTCAGGATCTGCTGCCCGATGGGGTCGAAGCGCGATGCCGGGATCACATTTCCGGGGAACTCCGCGCGCACGTAGCCGGACCCATTCGGATTCGGCGCCGTGGTCGCGGGATCGTAAATCGCCGTCGAGCCGAAGTTGCCCGAGCGCATGGCGGGAGTGGGAAGCGTTGCGAACCCGACCGATTCGCTGCGCGTGTGGGTGCCCTCGTAGGCGCCGAAAACCCAGGCGCGATTCTTCACGATGGGCGCGCCGAGGGAGCCGCCGTATTGGTTCTGCACCAGCAGCGGCTTGGCGCCGGGCTGCGCGAAGAAATCGGAGGCGTCCATCCGGTCGTTGCGCAGGAAATCGTAGGCCGAGCCATGAAACTGATTCGTCCCGCTCTTCGTAATGGCGCTGACCACGGCGCCCGCGGAAGCGCCGAACTCCGCCGAGTAGTTACTCGTCTGCACTTGAAACTCGCTGAGGGCGTCGAGCGGAGGACGCAGCATATCGCGCGCCCGATTATCGAGCCCGCGAAGATAGTTGTCGTTGCGCGCTCCATCGATCAGGAACGCGTTCTGCAGACCGCTATTACCGTACGCGGAAAAAGTCTGATCGCGGCTGCCCTGCGAAGGAATCGCCCCCGGCGCCAGACGGCCGAGGTCGAGGTAATTGCGGCCGTTCAGCGGCAACTGCACCATTTCCCGCTCTTCCACCACCTGCCCCAGAGTGACGGATTTCTCTTCGAGCAGCGGCGTCTCGCCCACCACCGTGACCTCTTCGGTGGTGCTGCCCGGCGTGAGAGTCAAGCGCAGATTCAGCACGTCGCCGACATGCAGGACGATGCCGCGCCGGACCAGCTTTTCAAATCCTTGAACGCTTACGGCAATGTCGTAGGCGCCGGGCGGGAGCAAGGGCGCCTCCGCCAGCCCTCGCTCACCGGTAGTGAGCGTGCGGACCAGGTTCCCTGTATCCGATCCCGTGATGGCGATCGCGGCTTTCGGTATCACGGCGCCGGTCGGGTCTTCAATGGTGATGTCGATTTCGCCGGTCGAGGTTTGCGCCGGCAGCAGTGCGCCCGCCAGCAAGGCGGTGATGACGAGTATCGAGCGAGACATGTAGTTCTTGTCAGTATATATCCGGCGATGCGATAACATGGCTGACATGTTTTCCCGCAGACAATTTCTTTCCTCCGCGCCCTTGGCCGCCGCCGCAACCGCCGCGGCGCAAACTCGCGGCGGGGCAAGAAGGCCGCCGAATTTCATCATCTTTCTTGCCGACGACCTGGGCTGCCACGATGTCGGCGCGTGGGGCGCCGGCGATTTGAAAACGCCGAACATCGATGCGCTGTCGGCCTCCGGCGCGCGCTTCACGAACTGGTATGCCGCCGCTCCCGTATGCGCTCCGTCGCGGTCGGGTATTATGACCGGCCGCTATCCCATACGGGCGGGCGTTCCCAACAATGGCGCCGCACTCAAACCCAGCGAGTTGACCATCGCGTCCGTTGTGAAACCGGCGGGATACGCGACCGGCATTTTTGGGAAGTGGCACCTCGGAGCCGATCCCGACACAGTGCCGAACGCGCATGGATTCGATCGTTTCACCGGTTTCCATGCCGGCTGCATCGACTACTACTCGCATCGGGTTTATTGGGGCGAGCCGCGCATCGTGAACTATCACGACCTGTGGCGCGACCGTGACGAGATTTTCGAAAATGGACAATACTCCACCGAGCTGTTCGCTCAAGAAGCCGCGAAATTTATTCGCGACAGCCAGCCCAATCCGTTTTTCCTGTACGTACCCTTCAATGGCGTGCATTACCCCATGCATGCGCCGAAGAAATACGTGGAGCGCTTCCCGGATCTGGAACCGGAACGCCGCATGTACGCCGCCATGCTCGCGGCCGTGGACGACGGCGTGGGACAGGTGATGCGCGCCGTGCGCGAACTGCACCTGACCGATAATACGCTGGTCTTCTTTACCGGCGACAACGGGGCGACCCGCGAACGTCGCGCGGGTCTCAATCAAGAGCCGGCTACCGCCGGAAACAACGCGCCGTTCCGCGGCAACAAGTTCAGCGCCTTCGACGGCGGCATGCACGTGCCGATGATCATGAGCTGGCCGGGAGTGATTCCGAAAGGACAAACCTTGCGGCAGATCGGCAATCACGTCGACTTGTTGCCGACCATCGCCAAGGCCGCCGGCGTTCCGGTCCCCAGCGATCGCACCATGGACGGTTTCGACGCGCTGCCCATGGCGGTCTCTGACGCCCGTTCGACCCACGATGCAATCTTCTGGTCCTCCGGCGGCCAGCTTGCCGTGCGCCGCGGCAGTTGGAAGCTCGTAAAGGACGGCAAGGTTTTCGATGGAACGCCAGAGGGCGCCAAGCCACTCCAAGGCGACGACGCTCTGTTCCTTTCAAATGTCGACGACGACCCCGGTGAATCGAAAAACCTGCGCCACCAAAATCCAGCGATGGCAGACGAGCTGTTGACCATGGCGGAGAAGTGGCAGGAGGACGTCAAGAGCCGCTGAGCGCAGCCCGGTGGGGCACAAGTCGAAGAAGGCGCGGCCGGGTTCTTTCAGTGGCTCGGGCTTGGCTGGCCGGGCGCCGCTGATGCCCGGTTTCACCTTTCCGGCGCGGAGATGAGGAAGAAGTTCATCCCGGAGATCCGTTCGGTTTGATCCGATAGATGCGTTCAACTTCGCCGCAATGCTTACTACTTCACCGGGGAGCGATAGATTACGGTTTTCCCCGGAATCGCAGCTCCCACGCCGCCACCGGCAGCGACGCCGATCGCCCCGAACACCGCGGCGGGTAAGCCCCTTCCAAAGCAAAAGCTGAAACCGCGGTTGGAGCATCCCCCAGCGGCTGCTCCGATGGCCGCGCCGGTTCCCCCACCCGCCGCCGCGCCGATCAGGGCGTTGCGCAGGCGCTTGCCGCCGCGCCGGCTCACTCGCATGACATCGGCGCGGGGCACGTTCTTGTCTCCGTCGGGCGCTTTGAATGAAATAGAGTCATCCGAGAAACGGACGAATGAGCCAGACCACGACTTTCGATCTTTCTGGACCACCTGAATCTTCTCGCCCGGCTTCAACTGCCGCAGGTCGTCCCAGGAAGTCGTCCGCGGCGCCGCCTGAGCGAATCCCACGATTACGCCCATGAACAGCAATGCCGGGATGATTTTTGCCGGTTGCCGCGATTTCATTTTCCACCTCCACAGCCACTCAATTATCGTAAGCTCGTCCAAACGTTTACTGCCTGGGTCGCGAAACGATGCCACACGGGCGTCAAGCCAATCGGGACCATCAAGAGGTGCGCAATCGCCATAAACAGTCCGCCCTGCACGGTGGCGCGGTGAATACGCCCGCGAGTCCATAGGTCGAAGCCGGCGACGAGCAGAACGAAGAAATCCAGAATCGCGGGAATCAACAGTCCACTGTGGGCGGGTGGGATAAACGGCCAGCGGCCGATAGGCGCACCCAGTAACGAGATTGTTGCGATCAGGATCAGCCGTTTGTGCGCGGCGCCATTGGAGCGCGCCCGCAAGGCCCAGACGATGAGGACGCAAAAGACCGCTGTTGAGAAAAACGGAATTGCGTAGAAGGACTTCGGATCGAGCTTCGAACCCGGCGGTACGAAGCCTCTCGAAAGCGAGTCTGTCGCGACCAGAAAACCGAGGACGACCATGGAGGCCGCCAATCCTGCTCCAAAGATCCCGGCGCGCCGATGCCAATCCAAACGTCCCACGGATATCAGCGACGTCTGCGCGATGAACAAGAGAATCCACGCGGAGAAGACGGCTGCGTGGACATGGACGAGTAGATTAGGCAGACGGGCATGGAAAACTCCCGCGAGATAATAGCTCCGCGAGAAGCCCAGGAGGACGGTACACAAGATGAGAATCGCCATCCCCGAGAAAAGACGTCGTCGCGCCGCGCTCTCACTCTCACTGCGAGGCCGTTCGATGCGAGTGCCGATGTTGCCATGTTAATTCGCTCCTTTCCGCAATTTGCTTAGGCGTAAACCGGGTGGTAAAACTATCAGAGCACCGCATTTTTTCTTCAGAGGCGAATTGTGGCCAATGAACCGGCGGATCGCTTGCAAGACGACCCCGCCCCCGAGGTGAGCACGCTGCTTCGCGCCTGGAGCGACGGAGACGAAACTGCCCTGGAGAGGCTCACGCCGATCGTGTGCCAGGAACTCCGGCGGCTGGCCCATCGCCAGATGCGAAACGAGCGCGCCGGGCACTGTCTGCAAACCACCGCGCTGGTGAATGAAGCGTATCTGCGCCTGGTGGATTACAACCGTATGCGCTGGGAGGACCGCGCTCACTTTTTCGCGGTTTCCGCGCAACTCATGCGCAGGATTCTGATCGATTATGCGCGGCGGAACAACTTGAGCAGGGGCGCGGGATTCCGGCACGTTTCGCTCGACCGAATCGGGTTGCCCGCGGCGGCCGAAGATCCAGACCTGATCGCGCTCGACGATGCGCTCGGCGCGCTGCAGCAGTTTGCTCCGCGCCAGGCGAAAGTGGTGGAGCTGCGCTTTTTCGGCGGCCTGAGCGTCGAGGAAGCCGCCGAGGTGTTGAAGGTTTCCACGATTACCATCATGCGAGATTGGAATACCGCCAAAGCGTGGCTGTATCGCGAATTGGCGAAAGAGCCCGTGGATGGACGCTGATCGCTGGCAGCGGATTGAGGCGTTGCTGGAAGAGGCGTCGCGCCTGCCCGCGAGAGACCGTGAATCCTTCCTGCGCGCATCCTGCACGGGTGACGACGAACTGCGCCAGGAGGTTTGGTCGCTGCTGAGCGCGCGGCGGGAAAGTGAAAACTTTCTCGAGGAGCCCGCGATCGCGATGGCAGCCCGCGCCATGCACGCGAACTCATCGCAAGGTTCGCTGCCCCGGGAGCCTTCGAGCGGTGAAACCGTCTCCCATTACCGCATCGTGGAAAAGATCGGAAGCGGCGGCATGGGCGTGGTTTACAAGGCCGAGGATACCCGGCTCCACCGTGTTGTCGCTCTGAAATTTCTTCCTCCCGAGTTTGCCGGAGATGAAGCGGCGCTCGGCCGTTTTCAGCGCGAGGCGCAGGCCGCTTCCGCCTTAAACCATCCGAATATCTGCACAATTTATAACGTAGGCGAGCAGGGCGGCAGGTCCTTCATCGCCATGGAGTATCTGGAAGGAGAGACGCTGAAGCGGAGCCTAAGCCGGGAATCGTTCGGAATCGATAAGGTACTCGGTCTCAGCCTGGAGATTCTCGATGCCTTGGAGGCGGCCCACGCCAAAGGCATCATCCATCGCGACATCAAGCCCGCGAACATCTTTATCCCGAATCGCGGTCACGCGAAAATTCTTGACTTCGGTCTTGCCAAGATTTCCCGACCTAATACGGCTTCAGACGCTGAAGAGGCGGAAACGGAATATCAGTTGACGACGCCGGGACTGACGATGGGCACCGTTGCATACATGTCGCCGGAGCAGGCGCGTGGGGAGGAACTGGACAGCAGAACCGACCTGTTCAGCTTCGGCGCCGTGCTTTATGAAATAGCCACGGGCCGGCGGGCGTTCGGAGGCGAGACAGCCGCAATCGCTTTCGACTCTATATTGAATCGCTCGCCGGCCCCGCCCTCCCAGATTCGTCCCGGCCTGCCGGCCGCCTTAGACGCCATCGTCGAGAGATCGCTGCGGAAGGACCGCAAATTGCGCTACCAGAGCGCGGCGGAGTTTGGCAGGGACCTGCAGGTTATAGCGCGAACGGCTGAGCCGGTCCACTCCAGTTCAGCCAAGTCCCCGTTGACTCGGGCGGCAATCGCCGGGGCTATCGTGACGCTGTTCGCCGCTACGGCGTATCTATTGCTCCGTCCCACCCCGCGTCCGGAGGCGTCGGGTTTTTCTGCCCTCACTCACGACGGACTCGTGAAAGCAGGATCGTTCTGGAGGACTTTGGGAGGGCCGCCGGCGCCGCTGGCGGCGGATGCAAGCCGGCTGTATTTCACGGAAGGCGAAGGCACTTCGCAAGCGCTGGCCCAGGTCTCTGTCTCCGGAGGTGAGAAGGCGATTATTCCGACACCCCTGGGCTTGCCTCAGCTTCTCGATTTTCGCCCGGACCGATCGGAAATGTTGGCAACCGATTTGGTGAACAGCCCCGTTCCCGGACCTCTGTGGACCATCTCTTTGCCGGCCGGCGCCGCCCGCCGCCTTGGCGACATCCGGGCCATGGATGCCGTGTGGTCGCCGGATGGATCGGAAATCGCCTATGTCAACGGCCATGATCTGTTTCGCGCCGGCAAAGATGGAACAAATATAAAGCACCTCGCGCATTTGCCGGGCCGTGGCTGGAGGCCACGATGGTCTCCCGATGGATCGGTGTTGCGCTTGACCATAGAGGATGACCTTACGGCGTTCTCCTCCTTATGGGAGGTTCGCTCGGACGGCGCGAACCTTCATCCTTTGCTTCGAGGCTGGAATCAACCTCCCGCGGAGTGCTGCGGAATCTGGACGCCGGACGGCAACTATTACGTCTTTCAGTCACACCGCAATGGGAAGACAGAGATCTGGGCTTTGCGGGAACGGCGCGGATTGTCGCGTTGGTTCGATGGCCGTCCGGCCACTCCCACCCAGGTCACCTCCGGCCAGATGAACTCGTTGTCTCCCGTGTTCAGCCCCGACGGCAAGACACTGTACGTAATCGGTGAAGAGCTGCGCGGCGAGTTACAGCACTTCGATAAGCGATCCCTGCAGTTCGTTGCCTACGCAGGAGGGATTTCAGGAGACGGAGCCGACTTTTCCCGCGATGGCCAGTGGATTACCTATGTTGCTTTTCCTGGAGGTGGCTTGTGGCGAAGCCGGCTCGACGGCTCGGAGCGTTTGCAACTGACGTTCCCATCCGTGAGAGCGGGTGCGCCGCGGTGGTCGCCCGACGGTAAGACCATCGTGATACACGCCACTGTGCCTGGCGAGCGGGCTCACATTTGGATCGTACCCGCGGATGGCGGCAAAATGGAACCGGTAACACCGGGGCGGTTTTTAGAGATTTCTCCCGGCTGGTTTCCGGACGGCAATTCATTGATTCTCAGCAGCGCTCCCTCAGCGACTTCCAGCGCCTCGTCGCCTGACGAATCGGGCGTATTTATTGTCGATCTCCGCTCGCGGCAGATGCGAAAAATAGCGGGATCCGAAGGGCTCTTTGCGCCTGAAATGTCGCCCGACGGGCGCCACATCGTGGCCACCTCGTCGCGAAACGGACACGCCATGTTATTCGACTCCCGAACGGAATCCTGGACGGAACTGCCGGTGGGTGCGAGCGTCCGGCGCTGGTCGCGCGATGGAAGATACGTCTACTTCCTGCGGAGAGGTAAGGATCCGGCGGTGATGCGAATGCGCATGAGCGATCAAAGGATCGAAGTTGTGGCGAGCCTCACCGGCGTTCGACAGACCGGTGGGCTCGCCGGCGTTGCTTTTACGCTCGATCCCGACGAATCCCCCGTGATCCTTCGCGACGTGGGCATCCAGGAAATTTACTCGCTTGCCTGGAAGGCCCGCTAAAATCCCACGGAGCGCAACAGCCGGATGAAGTCTGCGCGCCGCCGCAATGGATCGTAGATCGGAGCGACGGCGGCGGCCGCTAAATAAGGCTCGCGTTCCTCGAGCGCGGTTTGCATCCACTGCAGACAGGAATCGAGATCGCCCAAGCCCAGCCACGTCCAGGCAATCGGGAGAGCCGGGCCATAGCCCCGCGCGCGGCGGGCGAATCGATGGCCTCCGATGGCCGCTCCCAACGAAAATCGCCTTAAGTATCCTGCGAGGCCAGTACGGATGGCGTACTTAATCGGTTATTGGATTGTCCTTATTGGGAACGCGGCGGAGGACGTTTCGATTCCGTCCTATCGAATCGGTGTTTCCGAGCCGCGAACGCAGGGGAGCGACGTGCGTGAACTTTCGCAAGTAAGTACTAATGACGTGCGCGTGCGGCATGCGGCGCCGACTGGTTGGCGCAGCCCAGGACGAGCGCATCAGTTGCACTCGATGCTGTCGGCGCCCAGGATCCGCCGCGTGGCGCGCTCCTGCACAAATACGACGGCGTGCAGGTCCTGCCGCTTCCATTGCGGTGGCAGCTTGATGGACGGGCGCAGGCCAGCCTCGGATTGGTGGCGCGGATCGATATTCCCGATCACGCCGAAGCTTCGCACCACGGCGGCGTGACGGAGATGGCGGCCTGAATTCTCGCCGCGCTGCACGTCCGAAGAGAGATTGTCTTCCGTAATAGCCAGGAATACGGCGAGGGGCGCCAAGCCCGGGGGCGCGCCTGCCCGTATTGCCGGCAGCCCGCGAACCGATACAGTAAGGTCCATGATCTCGGGATCTTTCGCATTACGGGTTCCCTGTATGCGCACATCGGCCAAAGGTTGCGAGGCGACGCGGCCGATCTCGGTCTCGGCGCGGTTCAGGTCGTCGCCGACAAATTGCACCAGCCCGTTCACGATCATTTGCGGCGTGTAGATGCTTTCGACTCCGAAGGCCTGCGCGTAATCGGTCTGGCGCGCGCGAAACTGCGGCGACGAAAAGGGGTCCGCCCACCCCAGGTTGTTCCAATAATCGACGTGCTCGCTCAATGCGATGACGCGGGCGTTGCCGACCGGCTGCGTGCGGGCGAGCCGCGCCAGGACGGCGTCGGCCGGGGGACAGCTCGAACAGCCTTCGCTCGTAAACAGCTCGACGATAACGGGCGCGCGGGAACTTGCCAAGCACGACAAGCAGATCGCCGTGGCCAGCGCAAAGCAGCGAAAGATCATACGCATGTATGACGTACTCCAGCGGTCCGAACGTGTACTCCGGCGCTGCAAAGCGTCTAAACGCTTTCGGAAACCGCCACGCGGCCCTGATACGCCGCCGTCACCTGCTCGACGCCGCCCTGCATCATCAATTCGCCATGGTCCAGCCACAACGCCCGGTCGCAAAACGCCGCGATCATCGCCGGGCTGTGCGAAACGAACAACAGGGTCTTGCCGGACGCTCGAAATTCCTTGATCCTTTCCAGGCATTTCGCTTGAAAGGCGTTGTCGCCGACGGCAAGAATCTCGTCCACAACTAAAATGTCGGGGTCGAGATTTACCGCGATCGAAAACGCCAGGCGCATCGACATGCCGCTCGAATAAGTCCGCAACGGCTCGTCCATCACTTCGGCGAGCCCCGCAAAGTCAACAATCGAATCGAACAGCGCGTTCGTTCTTTTCCTCGTGAAACCCAGCAACGCGGCGTTCAGGTAGAGATTCTCCTCGCCCGTTAGATCGGGGTGAAAGCCGGCGCCCAATTCGAGCAGCGCCGCGATCCTGCCGTTCACCGTCACCCTGCCCTGGTTCGGACGCGCCAAGCCGCAAATCACGCTCAAAAGCGTGCTTTTTCCTGCGCCGTTTCCGCCCACGATCGCGATGCTTTCTCCCTGCGCAACTTCGAACGACACGTTCTTTAAGGCGTAGAAATCGACCTGCTCCCGGCGCTCGCGCCTTGTCCACCAGGAAGCCACATGCTCGCGCAGCAATCTGGGGTGGGCCGCGCGCCGGAAGGTTTTCGAAACGTCATCGCAGACAATAAGCGGCATGTTACAAGTAGTCGTAAAAGCGGCTCTTCAGCCGTTGAAAAACGAAAAAGCCCAGAACCAACGTTGCGAAGGAAACCGCGCACAACTTGATCAGGAGCGAATCCGGTGGCGCGATCCCCTTCATGACGATATTTTGCATCGCAAGGACGAGAGCGGCGAGTGGATTGTAGTGAAAAATGGGCACGTATTTCGCCGGAATCCATTCAAACGGATAAACGATCGGCACCAGCCAAAACAGGATCGTCGTGGCCGATTCGACGATGTATCGCATGTCGCGAACGAACACGAACAGCGCGCTGCATATCATCGCCAGCCCCGATACAAATACAATCTCCATGCCCCACACCAGCGGCAGCCAAGCCCATTCCCGGTTCGGCCAAATTCGGAAAGCGAAGGCGATGAGAAACAACAGGCCGATTTGAATAAACAGATGCAGGCAATTGGAAAGCACGGTCATGAGCGGGAAAATAACGCGCGGCACGCCGACGCGCTTGCACAAGCCGGCATTGTCCAGCAGCGAGGTTGTTCCGCTGCTCCAGGCGACGACGAAGAAATTATATGGCACCAGGCCGCACAGGATGAACACCGGAAAATTCTGAATGCGGCTCGGCATGAGCGTCGTGAACACGAACGTCAGCACCGCCATCATGACCAGCGGATTCAAAAGCGACCAGAACACGCCCAGCGACATGTGCCGGTAGCGCAGCTTGAAATCCTTAAGGATGAGATTAGAGCACAGGAAAAGATAATCGCCGCGCCACATGGAAAAAAATATCAGCTTCGCGAGCTGACAAAGAACCAATTCTAACTCATCGCCGGGCGCGCGCGCGGCGTGACCGTTCAAGCGCCCTTAGCGGCGGCGCTCCATCAGGCTGTGAAAAATAGCCGGAACGTGGTGGCGACCAGGGCGTGCGTGACCATGGCCGCGCGCACGCTGCGAGCCCGCAAAAACGCCGCGCCGCAAAACAGTCCCAGCGTCCCCGCCAGCGCCACCATACGCCAGTTTGGAAAAGAGCGGAACGGCAGATGAACCAATCCGAACAGAGCCGAGGCCGCCAGCAGCCCGGCGATTTCACTGCGCAAGCCGCGGCTGAGCAACTGCTGCAGAAATCCGCGAAAGAAGAACTCCTCTCCCAGCGCGACCACCCACAGCATTCCCGCAAACGTCCCCGCCACAACCGCCGCATACTTCCACCACGCGAGCGCCGGAAGATGCAGATGCAGCGAATGCAGGGCATAGGCCAGCGCGGCCGCAACGGGAAGAAAAATGAGGTACGCCTGCACGCCAATTCTCCAATCGGCCTTGGAGGGCAAGAACCCGAAATGGATGTTCTCGAACCCGCGAATCGAGAGGATAGCCACGATCCCGACGCGCACCCACATCAGGTGTCCCATAATCTGGAGCGAAACGTGGGGGCTCGCGCGCGGGTAGATCCAGCCGAAAACGCCGCTCAGATATACGGCGGCCATGAACGCGAGGAAGCACAAATCCGTAAGCGGCCCGCGTCTTGAGCCCCGCATACCAGAAGGAAACAACACCGGCGAGCGCGACGATGGCAAACAGCGCCGGAAACCGGAATGCATGGAGCGCCGCGCTGGCGAGCGCATAGGGAACAGCCGCGCTCGCGGTCAGCAGACCCGCGCGGACCGCCTTGGACCCCAGCCGCTCAAAGCCCCGGCGCGCCGCCTGAAAGCCCGGCGCGATATACAGCGCCAGTTCGACCAGGAACGCCGGCAACAGCGCGATCGGCCAGGTTGGGCGCGATATTCTGTTGATGGGAGTAGAAGTAAGCCGCAATGCATGCCGCCGTCCAAACCACGAGCAGCGCGATCAGGAACTGCCGCATTGGCCTCATCTTAGCATTCGCCTTTTGCGCCGCCGCGTGGGCCGCGCCGTTCGATTCAGACGAGCCTCCGCCCGATCTCATCAAGCGCATCGCCGCGGTGGAAACCGCCGCCCAGCAGGCGCAGAGCAACTATACGTACCGCCAGAGCGTCACGGTGGAAGAGCTCGACAGCCGCGGCGCCATCGTCGGCGACTACCGCGAGGTGCGCGACATCGTGTTCTCTCCCTCCGGCCAGCGCACGGAGCAATTCATCGGCGCCCCGCGCATGGGCCTTAAGCGTCTGAAGCTGACGGATGAAGATTTCCGCGACATCCGCGAGATCCAGCCGTTCCTGCTGACCACGGACCAGGCGTTTATATATGAAAGCAAGTTCCGCGGCGAAGAGAACATGGACGGCAGTCGATTGCTACGTCGTCGAGATCCGTCCGCGCCAGATCCTCGACGGCCAGCGCCTCTTCGACGGCAATCTATGGGTCGACAAGAAAGATTATTCCGTTGTGCGCGCGGAGGGCCAGGCCGTGCCGCAAATCGTCACCACCAAAACCGAGAACCTCTTCCCGCACTTCACCACCATCCGGCGGAGAATCGATGGACAGTACCGCTTCCCGGTGACCACGTACGCCGACGACACCCTCTATTTCCGCGGCGGCCCGCAACGCATCCGCCTGATCGTCCGCTACAGCGATTACAAGAAATTCGGGAGCGAATCGACAATTACGTTTCACTGAGTGAAGCGGCAAGCCGGCCTCGGGCGCCTTCCAGGTTACGCGCCGGGGTGTCACAGGCAAAGCCTTATCGCTTCCGTCGCAGGATACCGACTCCGGCGGAGATGTATGGCGGCTGCCATAGGCGTCAACATAGCAAAGAGCGCCGATGCGCATGAACTTTCCGGAATCGTGTTTGGCCGCGTGATCGAGAATGCGCCGCTCGGTACTCGCCTTCAACGCGGGATGCTTTTCCGGCGGGACGGGATTGTGGGGCCGCCCGGGCAACCGGGCCGCGAGCGGGACGAGGGGATTGACAACTTTCGTAATTCTACTATTATAGAATTATGAAGCTGGAACCGGACGAGATCTGCTTCGCCGATTGCGCGGACGAATTCCTCCTCGGCGAGGAATCGATGACTGCGTTGCGGGCGCAAGCGCTTCCCGGTTGTTTTCTTTGCCTCCTGGACGCCGCCGGAGACGAGGAGTAGGGATATGGCGAAGGAAACGGCGGAAAATGTCGTCCGCTATGCCGATATGTTCTCAGCCATGGGAACAGAGCCGAGATTGCGCATCATGCGCTTGTTGCTGTCCGCGCATCCGGACGGCATGATTGCGAGCGAAATCGCCAGCGCGCTTGCGCCGCGGCTTCAACCCTGTCCCACCATCTTGACAAACTGAAAAACGAGGATTTGGTGAAGGTGCGCCGGGAGGGCACCTACCTTTGGTACTCCGCCAACGCCGCCGCGCTGCGGGAGCTTTTGGGCTTCCTCTACGCGGAGTGCTGCACGCGAAACAAGGCAGTGGAACCAGGGGCGATTGCGAGTGTGCGCCGGTAAGGCGTGGAAACAATGCAAGGGGGATTCTGGAATATGGAAATTAAAGAAGTTGTGAAAGAGAAATACGGTCAGGCCGCCTTGCGCGTGCGTGAGACAATCGGCTGCGGGGCTCCGGCCACGGCTGCTGCGACCCGATTACCTCGAATCTTTACGACGCCCCCAAACCGGCGCGTTGCCGGAGGAGCGGTGCTGGCTTCGCTCGGCTGCGGCAATCCCACGGCGCTCGCCAAGCTCCAGGCCGGCGAAACCGTCCTCGACCTCGGTTCGGGCGGCGGCATCGACGTGCTGCTGTCGGCGCGGCGCGTCGGCCCCGCCGGCAAAGCTTACGGCCTCGACATGACGGATGAAATGCTGGCGCTGGCCCGCGAGAATCAGCGCCAGGCCGGCATAGAGAACGTAGAGTTCCTGAAGGGCGAGATCGAGAAGATTCCGCTGCCGGATAACTCGGTCGACGTGGTCATCAGCAATTGCGTCATCAACCTTTCGGCCGATAAGGACCGGGTGTTGCGCGAGGCGTTCCGGGTGCTTAAGCCCGGGGGCCGCTTTGCCGTATCGGATGTCGTCATGCGCGGCGACGTGCCCCCGGAAGTAAGGCAAAACATGCTCCTGTGGGTTGGCTGCATTGCGGGGGCGCTGCAGGACTCGGAGTATGCCGCGAAGCTGCTAGCGCGGGTTTTGACCGCGATCCAAATCGAACCCACGCGCGTGTACGGCGTTGAGGACGCAAGGTCATTTCTCTGCGGCCAAGGCGTTGACGTGGATGCCATGGCGGCGCACGTAGAGGGCAAGTTTATGAGCGCTTTCGTTCGCGCCGTGAAGCCAGCCGCGAAGTAATGCCGCGTACGCCGCGATAGCCCTCTAAAGGGGGCGCCGCTGCCGCGAATCCCCCGTCGCAATTTGTAGGCCATTCCCCCTGGCGGGTGTTAGAATTGACCTAGGAAACAATGCTGTCCCCCAGGCTCCAGCTTAAGGTCGCGCAAAAGCAAATCCTGACCCCAGGACTCGTCCAGATGGTGACGGTCCTGCAATTGAATCGTCTGGAGTTGAAGGACATGATCACCGCGGAGATCGCGGAGAATCCCGTTCTCGAAGAACTGGCGGACAAGGGCGAGGAACTGACGCCCGAAGAGGTGCAGGCCGTCTTCTGAATCGGAGCGCGTTCCGAGCCCGCCGATGAAGCGATTCTGGCAGCCGTCAATGGCGCCCGGCAGCGACGTCGATATTGAAATTGACGGCCCCGACATTGCGCCGGAGACGTTCACGCGTCGATGGCACAGTCGCACGGCTCCGGCCGAAGAGACGCGGCCCCCGTTGAGGCCGAGCCGAAGACCGACAAAGATCCGTTCGACGAGATCGACTTCGGCTCTTTCTTCGACGATTATCTCGATCCGGGTTACAAGAGCCCCTCCTCGGAAACCGTAGAGAAGCCGTCGTTCGAGACCTTTCTTTCCTCGCCGGTTACGCTCGCCGACCATTTGCAGTCGCAGTTGGCCGTCCTGGTGATGCCGGAAGCCGTCCGCGACGCCGCCATGAACGTTATCGGCAACCTCGATGAAAACGGCTATCTGAGCGCCCCCCTCGAAGAGATCGCGCAAACCGGCGATCATCGCGTGGAGGAGGTCCTGGAAGGCGTCAGGATCGTGCAGACGCTGGATCCGGCCGGCATCGGCGCGCGCGATCTGCGCGAGTGCCTGTTGTTGCAACTCGAAAGCCGCAACGGCCGCGGCGGCGTGGCCTGGCAGATCGTCGCGAATCATCTGAAGCTGCTCGAGACGCGGCAGATGAAGGAGCTGGCCAAGGTCCTCGGCCGCCCCATGCAGCACATCCAGATCGCCGTGGATGTGATCAAGCACCTGGATCCGCGCCCGGGTCTGCGTTACTCCGGACCCGGGCGCGCGCCAGGTTGAGCCGGACGTTTACATCTTCAAAGACGGCGACGAGTACCTGATCCAACTGAACGACGACGATATCCCGCAACTGCGCCTGAACGCGCAGTACAAGCGCATGCTCGATCGCGATCAGGAGCCGAGCAAAGAAGTCCGCAATTACGTGAAGGAACGCTATGCTTCCGCGATTCAGCTGATGAAGAACATCGAGCAGCGCAAGCAGACGATTCTCAAGGTTTGCCAATCCATCGTGCGGCGGCAGCTGGATTTCCTGGAGTCGCGGCATCGATCAGCTCAAGCCCATGATGATCAAGGAAGTGGCCGAAGAAATCGGCGTGCACCCTTCGACGGTCAGCCGCGCCGTCGCCAGCAAGTATGCCCACACGCCGCAGGGCGTTTTCGAGCTTCGGTATTTCTTCTCCGAAGCCGTGCAGGGCTTGGCGGGAAGCGCCACTGCCGCTGTCTGATCCTGAAGCGCAGGGTCAAGAAAATGATTGAGGAGGAGGATACCAGGCATCCGCTCACCGACGAGCAGATTACGGCGCGTCTGAAGGCGGAAGGCATCGACGTGACGCGCCGCACTGTCGCCAAATATCGCGAGGATATGAAAATTCCTTCCACTCATCAGCGGCGGGCCCGCACCTGAGATACTCGAATTAGCTTCTCCGCCGACGGAGGTAATTCGAACCATGAATATCATCTATACCGGAAGGCAGAACGAATTTCCACGCCGCAGTACCGGGAGAAATTGGAAGCGAAGCTGCGAAGATTTCGAAGATGATCGAACGGAAAGGCGAAAAAGAAGCGCACGTAATTCACCGCCAAGAGCGCTTTCTGCACGTGGTCGAGATCACCATCAACATGTTCGACCACAGCATTGTATGTTACGGCGAGGACGCGGAGATGCTTGCCGCCATGAACACGGCGCTCGAAAAGCTGGAAAAGCAGGTGGTCAAGCTTGCGCGAAAAATGGCGGGACACCAAGCGGCAGCAGGCGCCCGAGGAAGAGGCGGCGCAGGCCGAACTGGTCGGCCGCAAGCGGGCGCTCCCGAAAATTCCAGGCCAAGGCAGCAGGGCAAGAGAGTATTTCGCGTGGATCACGAAAGCGATGGCCGTAAGCCCATGACCCTCGACGAAGCGATGCTGGAGATGGACGGTACGCGCGACGGCAAACCCGATTACTTCGTCTTTCGCGACGCCGAAACCGACCGCCTCTCGGTTTTGCTGCGCCGCAGGGACGGCAATTTCGATCTGATTGAGAGCTAGTGGCGAAGCGCACACCACGCGCCTGAAGCGTTGCCGCGGGCGGAGCGCGCGCACGGTCCGGATACAGCTAGCCAGCCCGGAACTGG
Source organism: Bryobacterales bacterium (assembly GCA_963795935.1). Classification (GTDB taxonomy): domain Bacteria; phylum Acidobacteriota; class Terriglobia; order Bryobacterales; family Bryobacteraceae; genus JAICMB01. Next base: position 170,269 of record CAWCJO010000005.1, read on the forward strand.
TCATCATCACCGGCCTCAGCGGCTCCGGCAAAGGCACGGTGCTCAAGGCGCTGGAAGACCTCGGCTACCATGCCGTCGACAATCTGCCGCTCGACCTGATTCCTAAGTTCGCCGAACTGGTGCACGATTCCACGCGCCGCGCCGCCATCGTGGTGGACATTCGCGAAGGCGAGGCGCTGAAGCGCTTCCCGGCGCTGTTCCGGCGCATCCGCCGCGAGATCCGCGCCCGGCTTATTTTCCTCGAAGCCGACGACGCCACGCTGATGCGCCGCTTCAGCGAGACGCGCCGTCCGCATCCGCTCGGCGCCGAACTCTCGGTGGCCGAAGAGCATCGAGTACGAACGCGAACAGCTCGCGCCCATCCGGGCCCTGGCCGACCACACCATCAACACCTCGAAGCTCAATGTTCACGAGCTGCGGAACCTGATTGCGGAAGAATTTCATGGCGACCGCGACGAAACGAAAATCCGCATCGACGTCACCAGCTTCGGATATCGCTACGGCGTGCCGCCGCGACAGCGATCTGGTGTTCGACGTCCGCTTCCTTCCGAATCCCAACTACATCCCGGAGTTCAAAAAGCACACCGGCAAACATCCCAAAGTGGCGCGCTATATCCGCTCCTTTCCGCAGACGCAGGAATTCATGGACCGCATCTCCGATTTGTTGGTTTACCTGCTGCCGCACTACATCGGCGAGGGAAAGAGCTATCTGACGATCGCGTTCGGATGCACCGGCGGCCATCACCGCTCCGTCCTGATCGCGAGTGAAATTCGCAAGCGCCTCGCCCGCGCCGGATATAAAGTGAAGGAAACCCACCGCGATATAGCCAAGGGCTCCTGAGGTCGCTCCCACCAATCCGCGATCGAGGGCCGATCGACGCCGCGACGCCGGCTCACTTCGGTCGCTTTCAGGAGTGCTGGAAAGCAGGGCTCCGGTGTCTTCCTCATCCCGCAGCTCCTTCACGTTGGGCGGCAATCAACGAACTCCTACTGGTCTGGTTGGCATCGAAAGCATCCGAGTGGGTGGATCGGTTGGAGTGGCTGCCACTCTGAAACCGTGACTCTACCGTGCTGCCTGGATTGTGCGCGGACGCGCTTTGCGGCGACAATAGAGATATGTTCCGGGTTGGCGCTCTTATCGCGGCATTAGCCTGCGCGAGCGCGGCAGCCGCTTCACTCGATTTTTCGCTGCGGGACGCCTCCGGCAAAACATACGGGCCCGGCGCGCTCGCGCGCTACAAAGCCACGGTGCTGGTCTTCGTCGCCACCGACTGCCCCAACTCCAATACCTACGCGCCCGTCCTCGCGCGCCTCTACCGCGAATATTCCCCGCGCGGCGTTCTCTTTTTAAACGTGTACTCCGACCCTGCCGAAACAGCCGCCAATGTGGCCAAACACGACGCCGATTTTCAGATCCCTTATCCCGGGCTGCTCGACCCTCGCCAAACTCTCGCCCGCCAGACCGGCGCTAAGTCCACGCCCGAAGCGATCATTCTGTCGCCGGAAGGTCGCGAGCTCTACCGCGGCCAGGTCGACGACCGTTTTGTCGATCTCGGCAAGACCCGTTTTCAGCCCACCGAAGACAGCTTGCGCGAAGCGCTCGACGAAGTCTTACAAGGTAAGCCCGTAACCCATCCCGTCACAAAAGTGCTGGGCTGCGCGATTCCAGGAGTCAATTGATGCGTAGTTCGATTCTTCTCCCGATTGCCGCCGCGCTCCTCTGCGCCGCCTCTTTATTCGCGGGCGCGGGCGGAACCGCCGCCGCCGTGCCCACCTTCAACCGCGATGTCGCGCCTATTATTTATCGCAATTGCTCGAGCTGCCACCACGCCGGCGAGGTCGCGCCGTTTTCGCTGTTAACGTACCAGGACGTCGCGAAGCGCGCCAAACAGATCGCCGCCGTGACGGAGGCGCGCGTCATGCCGCCCTGGAAGGCCACGCCCGGCTATGGCCATTTCCTCAACGCCCGCATGCTTACGGATCGGCAGATCGCCACGATTCGCGACTGGGCCATGCACGGCGCTCCCGAAGGCGATCCTAACGACAAGCCCGTCCCGCCGGAATTTGCAAACGGCTGGATGATCGGCGTTCCGGATCAAGTCCTTACGATGGCGCAGCCCGTTGCCGTGCCCGCCGAAGGACCCGATCAGTTCCGCTGCTTTGTGATCCCGATGCACGCCTCCGAAGACGAATACGTCAAAACCGTGGAATTTCGCCCCGGCAACCGCCGCATCGTGCACCACGCCATCCTCTTCCTGGACAGCTCCGGCCAGGCGCGGAAGAAAGAAACGGTTCCAGGACAAGGGTATGATTGCGTCGGCGGTCCCGGCCTAGACATCAGCGGCGCCCTGGGCGGCTGGGCCCCTGGCGCGACGCCCACGGAACTGCCTCCCGGCGTAGACGAGACGATCAAGAAAGGCTCCGACCTCATTCTCCAGATCCACTACCATCTGGACGGCAAGCCGGAAGAGGACCAATCCTCGGTGGGCCTGAAATTCGCGGCAACTCCGCCCACCAAAGGACTCACGCTGCTGGTGGTCGGCAACCAGAAAATCGACATTCCCGCGGGCGATAACGACTACGTCGTGAAAGCGTCCGCCACGCTGCCCATGGATGCCGAGGCGATCGGAATTTTCCCGCACGCCCACTATCTCTGCAAGGACATGAAGGTGGATGCGCATCTTCCCGACGGCGCGGTCACGCCGCTGATCTGGATCAAGGACTGGGATTTCAACTGGCAAGGCTCCTACCGTTATGCCAGCCCCGTGAAGCTTCCCAAAGGCACCCGCATCGAGATGCAATACGCCTACGACAACTCCGCCGCGAATCCCCATAACCCCAGTAATCCTCCGCGCGAAGTCACCTTCGGCGAACAGACGACCAATGAAATGGCCTTCGCCTTCGTGCAGCTCACGCTCGACAGCCCCGCCGAAGTCCCCGAATTCCGCCGCGGCGTGCGCGCCGAATTCATCGCGTCCATGCTCGAAAACGGCATCGATCCGGCCGTCCTCGGTCCCCAACGCGCGGCCCCTTTGAAAGCGCTGTTGAACGCCTTCGACAAGAATCACAACGGTAAGATCGACCCCGAAGAACGTCCCGCACTGGTGGAATTTCTAGAAAAACGTGGAGCGCCGCCAAACAATTCACGGCCGCCAAGCGTAGAAGAACACAAATAGCGCGGCTTACTTGCCGGCGGGATTCGTCAAGCTCCGCAGCACTTCATCAAGCAGATCGCGCGAGGGAACGCTGCCTTGCGCCATCGAGCCGCTGCCGCCGCCGCGCCCTCCCATAGACGTTACGGCGCTCTTCACGAGCTGACCGGCATTTACGCCGCTGTCCCCTGATGCCGCTATGAGCGCCGAGGGCGGCTCCCGGGCCACGCAAATGAAAACCGCCTTCGCGCCCGCCGCAAACGCCTGCGCCTCGGCGCGAAGCTCATCCGTCATCGCTTCCGCCAACCGGGTGACGCGGCGCTGTCCCTCCGAATCGGGCTGCGTTTCCGAATAAAGCTGCCGCCCGCGCGCCTGGGCCAGTTCCAGTGCCAGCTTGCGGCGCGCCTTTTCCGCTTCCTGAAGCCGTTCGACCTGCGACCTCGCAAGAGCCGGGGTCTCATCCACCGCCGACGAGAACGTCCGTCCGATGTGCGCGAGCGCTTCGTAATCCGCGTGCGAGCGCCGCACCGCGCGCATGCCGCATATAAATTCGAGACGAACGTTCCCGCGCACTTTCTCGATCTTGCGTATCAGGATCGGACCGATCTCGCCCGTCGCGCGCACATGGGTGCCTCCGCAGGCGCTGCGATCGAGCCCAGCGATTGAAACGATGCGGACCAAGCCCTCGCGCGCCGTCGCTTTCCGGAGGCCAAGATCTTCGGATGACTCGGCGAAAGCGATCGACACGGAACGATTCTCAAAAACGATGTCGTTGGCACGCTCGATGACCGCGCGCGCCTCGCCCAGGTCGAGGGCGGAGCGCGCGATGTCGATGGTTGAGCTTTCCCCGCCCATGTGAAAGCTCACCGTCTGGACATCGAAAACGTCGAGCAGCACCGCCGACAACAGATGCTGCCCCGTGTGCTGCTGCATGTGATCGAATCGCCGCCGCCAGTCGATGCGGCACTCTGCCTCCGCACCTTCAAACGGAGCGTCGAGCACATGCGCGATGCGGCCCTCCTCGTCAACGCACGTCGATTACGCCGCTCCCGTTAATGGTTCCGGTATCGTGCGGCTGTCCGCCCGACGACGGATAAAACGCGGTGCGGTCCAGGTACACGCGCCGGCGATCCGGGCTTATGTCCCCGACATTTGCCCGGAACGCGGTCAGGTAACAGTCGTTGTAGTACAGCCGCTCGGTCATGCTATAGCGGCAGCATGTCGACCGCCGCCTGCAGTTCCGCGCGCGTCTTCAAGTCGCCCGAACGCGTAGTAACCTCGATTCCTTTCTCGTACATCTCGCGCGCCTCCTCAACCCGGCCGAGTTTTTCGAGCGCTTGTCCGCCGTGGTAATAGGCGGCGGCATAGCTCTCATCATTCCGCAGCAAAGCGCGATACTCGTTTACGGCTTGCTGCAGGTCGCCCGAATTGGCGTACTCCATCGCCAGCCCATAGCGCGCGAAGGCGTCCAGGGGATTGCGATCGAGCATCGTCTTCAGGATTTCAATGCGGTTCGACGACATACTCTACGTGGTACCATACGCGCGATGTCTTGCCCGTACTTCTATCCAACAGCCCCGCTGGAGGAAGATTTATGGGCCGTCCCGCCGCGTCTTCCCTTGCTTGAGGCGTACTCCGGCGAGTGCCGTTCTCACGCCGAGCCACACCAGCCCGCCGCCTCTATTCTGCGCAACGTCTGCAATACCGGATACGCGCGAGGCCGTTGCGAGAGGTTCCCCGCGGATGCTCCCTCCGACGCCATTCGCTTTCACGTCATAGCCGCGGCGAGCCAGCCAATGCGGCTGCAATACATCTTCGAAAAGGACTGCCGCCCGGTGGATTACGGCGAGCTCCTCTACTCGCGAGCGGAGCGATGCTTTTCGCCGCCCTTGCCCGCGCCCGCCCCCGCCAGGCAAGCCGCCGTCTTCGTCGAGAGTTATCTGCGCCGCGCGAAATGACCTCGGCCATCGAGCGGCAAGCGCGCCCCGTGCGTGAATCCGTGTCGGTCTACTCGGAATTCGCGCTGCCCAACGACGCCAATACGTTTGGATACGTGCTGGGCGGCAAAGTCATGCATCTGGTCGACCTTGCGGGCGCGCTCGCGGCTATCCGGCACGCGCGTTGCGCCGTCGTCACCGCCGCCATCGATCACATGAATTTCCTGCACCCCATCCATATCGGCCAATTGATCGTGCTGCGCTCGAGCGTCAATCGCGTCTTCCGCACCTCGATGGAAGTGGGCGTGCGGGTCGAGGTGGAGAATCTCGTCACGGGTGAAATCAAGCACACCTCTTCCGCCTATCTCACCTTCGTCACCATGGACAAAAGCGGCAACCGCATTCCCATCCCGCCCGTTCTTCCCGAAACGGAGGACCAGAGGCGCAGATACGAAGGCGCCGCCGAGCGCCGCGCGCATCGCCTCGAGATGCGGCGTCGCGCCTCGCAATGAGGACGCCGGCGCCGCTCGGCCGCCCCTGGCTGCTGGCGTGTTTCTGCGCGGCGATCGCCGCGCAAACCGCCGGCGTGACGCCTCGCTCCGTGCCGCAGGGCGATGTTTTACGCGTGACATCCTCGCCCGAAGCCGCGGCCGCGCGAATGGATGGCCGCGTGGTTCCCCTCTTTCCGCAACCGGACGGACAAGCGTTTGGCTTGATGCCCGTTCCCGTCGCGGAGAAACCAGGAGAGTATAAGCTCGAACTGCTCACGAAAAGCGGAGCGGTCGCGAGCGCCGCGACCATAACGGTCCTAAATGCGCATTTTCCTTCGCAGAACATCGTCCTTTCCAAAGCGCTCTCGGAACTGAAGGCCACGCCCGAGGAATCGGACTCGGTCGCGGCGTTTCGAAAGGAAGAGCTTCCCACGCGCTACTGGTCGGAGCCGCTGAGCGCTCCGGTTCCAGGCTGCATGACATCTTTATTCGGCGTGCAACGGCTGCACAATGGGAAGCCCACAGGAGATTTCCACGCCGGAGTGGACCTGCGCGGCGCCGCCGGGGCCCCGATCCACGCCGCCGCGGCCGGCGTTGTGAAAATCGCCGCGCAATTCAACCTGCACGGCGGCACGGTGGCGATCGATCATGGACAGGGGTTGCAGTCGATGTACCTGCACATGTCGAAAATCGCGGCGGTCGAAGGAGCCATCGTTCAGAAAGGCGACGTCATCGGGTACGTCGGCTCGACCGGTCGCTCCACCGCGCCGCACCTGCATTGGACGCTGTACGCCAACGGCGTAGCGGTAAATCCGCTGCAATGGGTGCGCATCCGGCCGTGCCCGCAACCCATGAGGCGATCGCGGAAAACGCGCCCGAAACGTGGGTAACAGCCGAAGCGAGCGTCGAGGCGCGGCGGGACGAATCGCCTCAAAACGGTTCGAGGAGGGGGGCCCGGCGGCGATCTCTCGCGCCGCCGGCCTTCCTCGCACACTGCTATTGTTGCCGCGGCGCGCGGTCCGCTTCAGTTGCTCATGGCTGATCGCTTGCCCCGGCGGTTAACGCCGAAGCGGGAGTCGAGGAGCCCCACACCGCGCCGGAACCCCACACCGCGCCCGAGCCCCACACAGCGCCCGATCCCCACACGGCGCCGGAACCCCACACCGCCCCGCTGCCCCACACCGCGCCCGTTCCCCACACCGCGCCCGAGCCCCACACGGCGCCGCTGCCCCAAACCGCGCCGTCGCCCGTCGGGAAACTCAGCGATACTGCGCCGGGACCGACATTCGACGCTGTCGGCGACAAGGCGGAAGTGGCGATGGTATCGGTGCTCAGCATCGCGGCCGGAATGTTCAGATATCCCGCGCCGACGGTGAACAGATCCGATTCATCCGTGAAGGTCTGCCCCGAAACCGGGTCGTAAGTGTTCCAGGTGATCTCCGGAAATTTATCGGCGCTCTTCATGAGCCGCGCCTTGATATCGTCGGGAGTAAGCGCCGGATTGTATTGCAGCATGAGCGCGACCGCGCCGCTCACCATGGGCGCCGCCATGCTGGTCCCGCTGAGGTTGAAATAATTCTCCGCGCCGATGTTCGAATTGCTATAGATGTCCACGGGAACGCGGTTGGAAGGGTACGCGTTGTCGAGCGTGGAACCGCTATCGCGAAGCGAAAAGATCAGGTTGCCGGGGGCCACCAGGTCGGGCTTGGCGTAGTGGTCGAACAGGGTCGGCCCTTTGGAGCTGTAAGTCGTGATTTTGTCGTCGCTCTTGGACAGGGTGCCGAGCGTATTCATTGCGCCGACGGTAATGACATAGGGATCGTTGGCCGGCGAAGTAATGGTGCCATACCCGTTCGTTCCCGCCGAGTTATCACGGCCGTCGTTGCCCGCCGCCGCTACAACGACGATCCCGTCCCGCCACGCGGCTTCGACGGCCTGGCATAAAACATCGTTGGAACAGCTCGCAGTGACGGGCCGCCCGAGCGACAGGTTAATGACGCGAATGTTGTAGGTGTTCTTCAGGGCGATAGCTTGCGCGATTGCGGCGACCACGGTGCTGTCGCTCGATTGCCCCTGCGCATCGAGCACGCGCAAATTGACCAGCTTCACGCCGGGCGCGATGCCTCGAATGGTGTAGTCGTACTGGCTTCCGGTAGAGTTCTTGCCCGTGCCGCCGACGATTCCGGCGACGTGCGTGCCGTGGCCATACTTGTCGGCGGTGGAGGAATCGCCCGGCACGAAGCTGTGCTGGTAAACGATGCGGCTCTTTCCGGAGCTGTCGTTGAGATCGGCGGAGGCGGTGATGCCGCTGTCGATCACCGCTACTCCGATTCCGCTGCCGGTCACATTGAAGGTATTGCCGGCATGGTCGGCTCCGACCGTCATCCAGCCGTAGTCGCAAGGAGCCCCGTCATACGCGGCGCCGCTGGACAATTCGGTGGGGGCTTGGATGGGGTGGTCCACGTAGACATGGGTCACGCCGGATAGGGCCGCGACCAAAGGAATCAAGGTCCCGGGAAGAACAACGGGGATAAGGTTCAAGAGGCCGAGCGCGCTGCCGACTACGCCGCCGAGACCCGTGATCGCCAGGATCTGCAGCAGGCCGGGGGGAAGCTCGAACTGGAGAACCACTCTCTGAAGCGCCAGGGTATTTGTGTTTACATCGGGAGCGATGGTAGCTGCCGCCGCATACGATAGCCCGATCACGCAAGTGATTGCTAATTTCGAGGAGTATCTCATGACGGCATCGTCGATGCACGGCGGCAGCCAATGCATCTCATTCAAAATGCTTGCCCTCTAGGGGCGGCCGGCCACGCCGTGGGACAAACTGTCTCGCCCCCGGCGCCACGTTTGTCGCAAACGAGCGAGCCGCCGGAGGTGTACTATGCTGGTTGCGCTACTCCACTCCAGCGGACCTTAGTACGGCGCGCGCGCCGCGCTGGCGCTGGTACATCTGCGGCCTGCTGTTTTACGCCACCACGGTCAATTACGTCGACCGCCAGGTGCTGGGTCTTCTAAAGGACACCATCTCGGAACAGCTCGGCTGGACGGAAAGCGATTACGGTTGGATCATCGCCGCCTTCCAGTGCGCCTACGCCGTCACTATGCCGCTGGCCGGGCGGCTCATCGATCGCGTGGGACCCAAAATCGGCTACGCCATCGCGGTGATTGTGTGGAGCGCGGCCGCCATGAGCCATGCCGCGGCGCGCAACGCGGTCCAGTTCGCGATCGCGCGCTTCGCCCTCGGCGCCGGCGAATCCGCCAATTTCCCCGCTGCCATCCGCACCGTCGCGGACTGGTTCCCGCGCCAGGAGCGGGCCCTCGCCACCGGTCTTTTCAATAGCGGCGCCAATGTCGGCGCCATCGTCGCTCCGCTGGTCGTCCCTTGGATCACGGTGCGCTTCGGATGGCGCTGGGCCTTTTTATTCACGGGCGGTCTGGTCCTGATCTGGCTGGCCTTGTGGCTAACCGGATACCGCCGCCCGCCTTCGGCCACGGCGCCCCAACAGGCGAGGGCCTCCGAGACGCCTTATTTCGCGCTCCTCGACGACCGCCGCACGTGGGCCTTTCTGACGGGGAAAATTCTCACCGACCCGGTGTGGTGGTTTTATCTGTTTTGGCTACCCGGCTTCCTGCATCGCGCTTATGGCCTGGACTTGCTCCACATCGGCGCGCCCCTGGTGACCATTTATGTCTGCGCGGACGCCGGGTCGATCGCCGGGGGCTGGCTCTCCTCCGCTCTGCTGAAGCGCGGCTGGAACGTGAACGCTGCGCGTAAAACCGCGCTGCTGGTGTGCGCCGTCGCCGTCACCGTCGTCGTCTTCGTGCAGGCGGCGCATGGCAATTTATGGCTCGCCGTGGGACTGATTGCCATCGCGGCGGCCGCCCACCAGGGCTGGTCGGCCAACCTGTTCACACTGGTTTCGGATATGTTTCCCCGGCCCGCGGTGGGGTCCGTCGTCGGTATCGGCGGTTTCGGCGGCGCTATCGCTGGAATGCTGGTCGCGCCCGCCGTCGGCTACTGGCTCGACTTTTCGCACGATGCCTATGGACCGCTCTTCGCGGCCGCCGGCTCGATGTACCTGATTGCGCTGGCCGTCATTCACCTCCTGGTTCCAAAACTTGAACCGCTACAATGAATGCGGGAAATGGCGGATTCGCAAAAGAAGTACTACGTGCTTCTTGTCGAAGACAATCCCGCGGACGAACGCCTCATACGCGAAGCTTTCGAGGCCGCTGGGAACGATATCGCGATCAAGTGCGCCGGCAATGGCGCCGAAGCGCTGGCCCTGCTTCGCCGGGAGCGGCCGAATCTCATTCTGCTGGACCTCAATCTGCCCGCGGTGGACGGCCGCGAAGTGCTCCAACAACTGAAGTGCGACAAGCGTCTGTTGCACATTCCCATCGTCGTGTTGACCAGCTCCGTGATGCCCCGGGATATCCTCGGCGCCTATCGCAGCGGCGCGAACTGCTATCTGCAAAAGCCGCTCGACATGCCGGTCCTGTTCGAAAAAATACGCGAGCTATACCATTTCTGGACCCGCACCGCAGTCCTGCCGCCCATCGAATGAAATGAGTTCCTACAAACCCGGGTCTATAGCCTAGTGAGGGGTCAAATCGGCAGGCGCGTGCCTGTGGGGGCGGAAGTTGTGTCCGGCGGAGTTCACTTCCGGGTTTGGGCCGCTGGCCACGCCAAAGTAGAAGTTGTTTTATCACGGACGCGGACGCCGCCGCCGATGCGCGCTTTTTCGAGCTCCAACCGGAGCCCGGCGGATATTTCTCCGGCCTCGTGCGCGAAGCCTCAGTGGGTTCCCTCTACAAGTACCGCCTCGATGGAGAGAACTGCTATCCCGACCCGGCCTCGCGCTTTCAGCCCGGCGGTCCACATGGGTTTTCGCAAGTCGTCGACCCGCATTCCTACCGCTGGAAGGATGCGGGCTGGAAAGGCGTCGCCATCCGCGGCCAGGTGCTTTACGAGATGCACATCGGAACGTTCACGCGCGAGGGCACCTGGACGGCGGCAATCCCGGAATTGGCGGCGCTGGCCGATATCGGCATCGGCGTACTCGAGGTCATGCCGGTGAACGAATTTCCCGGCGAATTCGGCTGGGGCTACGACGGCGTCGATCCCTTTGCGCCCACGCGTCTCTATGGCGCGCCGGACGATTTCCGCGGTTTCGTCGACGCGGCGCACGCGCCTCGGCATGGGCGTCATTCTCGACGTCGTCTACAATCATCTTGGCCCCGATGGCAACTACTTCGGCCAGTTCTCGCCGCATTACTTCACCCCCAAACACGAGACGGACTGGGGCGAGGCGCTCAATTTTTACGGCGACGAGTGCGGGCCCGTGCGCGAGTTTTTTATCGCCAACGCGGGCTATTGGATTCGCGAGTTTCATCTCGACGGTCTGCGTCTCGACGCCACTCAGAATATCTACGACGAGTCGAAAGACCATATTCTTGCGGCCATTGTGCGGGAGGTTCGTAAAGCAGGCGGGCGGACGCGCCACCATCGTAGTCGGCGAGAACGAGCCCCAGGACGTGAAACTGATCCGCCCGCCGGAGCAGGGCGGCTACGGCCTGGACGCGCTCTGGAACGACGACCTGCATCATTCCGCGATGGTGCGTATGACAGGGCGCAGCGAAGCCTACTACACGGACTATCGCGGCGCGCCCCAGGAGTTCATCTCCGCCGCGAAATACGGCTATCTGTATCACGGGCAGTGGTACAACTGGCAGCATCAGCGGCGCGGAACGCCGGGTTTCGGCTTGCCGCCCCATGCCTTCGTTAATTTCACGCAGAACCACGACCAGATCGCGAATTCGGCGCGGGGACAAAGAGCGCATGAGTTGACCAGCCCCGGCCTTTGGAAAGCAATGACGGCGCTCATCCTGCTCGCGCCCGGCACGCCCATGCTTTTTCAAGGCCAGGAGTTTGCTTCTTCCTCGCCATTCCTCTATTTCGCGGATCACAATGAAGAGATCGCGCCGCTGGTCAGGCAAGGGCGGCGCAAATTTCTGGCGCAGTTTCGCAGTCTCGCGCTGCCAGCCATGTGGCCCTGCTTCGCTCCGCCCGAGGAGCGGCAAACGTTCGAGCGGTGCAAGCTCGATCGTGCCGAGCGGGAGGTACATCGCGAGGCCCGCGCGCTGCATTGCGATCTGATCCGGCTGCGGCGCGGCGAAGAAGCCTTCCAGAGGCAGGAGCATGGCGCGGTCGATGGCGCCGTGCTGGGGCCGGACGCGTTCGTTCTGCGCTTCTTCGCGGCAAGCGGCGACGACCGCCTGCTGCTCGTCAACTTTGGTAACGATCTGCATTACAGTCCCGCCCCCGAGCCGCTGCTCGCCCCGCCCGAGGACAAAGAATGGCCCCAAGGCATGGAATGGGATGTTCAGTGGTCCAGCGAAGACCCGCGCTACGGCGGCTGCGGCGTTCCCCAGGCCGATACCGTGGAGAATTGGAAAATTCCCGGACAGGCGGCCGTTGTGTTGCGGCCGGTAAAGCGCACTCGAACCAACTTCACGATCGCAAGCTTCAACCCCCTGCCATGATGGATCTCGTACGCAAAATAACGATAACGCCGGCCGATGTCGCGGCATCCTCCGAACGGCGCCGCCAAACCGGGCCCGCAGGCGTCCGCGGCCGCGCTGGACGCGGAAGCCTCCGAGCCGCTGCTCAGCCGCGAGTGGTTGGTCACCAACGGACTCGGCGGTTACGCCTCCGGCACCGTCGGCGGCGTCATCACGCGCGGCTTTCACGGCTATCTCGTCGCCGCGCTTCCCTCGCCATTGGGGCGCATGATGATGCTCAACGAGCTGGTCGAACAGATCGAGCTGCCCGGCGGCCGCGTCATCCAGCTCGGCGGCGAGGAGCGCGCCAGCAATCCGGTGCGTTGGCACGGCGCCGACTATCTCAAGGAATTCCGCCTCAGCGAAGGCCTGCCTGCATGGCGTTATCGTGGTGGACGGCTTCGTGATCGAGAAACGCTTGATGCTGCCCGCACATGCAGAACACCGTCTATATCACCTACCGCGTGCTGGACGGCGACGGCGTCTTGAAGCTCAAGCTCCGGCCATCCATGAATATCCGGCCGCACGAGGCTCCCGTCAGTACTCCCATTTCCACGCCCTATACGCTCACGGTGTTCGAAGATCAGTATGAAATCCTGGCGGGCCAGAACATTCCGCCGTTACGCCTGCTGCTCTACGGAAGCGGGGCCGCCTTGGTCATCGACCGCATGCGCATTCAAGAGGTCGTCTATCGCATCGAGGAGAGCCGCGGCTATGCCGCCCGGGGCGATTTGTGGAGTCCGGGATTCTTCCACACCGAAATTGTAAAGGGCCGCGACGCCACGCTCGTCGCCTCCACCGAAGCCTTGGGAGACGATGCGCGCTCTCTCTCCCAACGATGCGCTGGACGCCGAGTTCGACCGCCGCGGACGTCTTCTGAACGAGGCTGATCCGCGGCGCGCAACACGGGACCGCCGGCGGAACTGGTACTGGCGGCCGATCAGTTCATCATTCGTCCCCGCGGGACGGCGGGAGGACACCGCTCGCGCAATGCCGCCGGCGACGAGGTGCGCACCATCATCGCGGGATATCCCTGGTTCACCGATTGGGGCCGCGACACCATGATCAGCCTCGAAGGGCTGACGCTGACGACCGGCCGCTACGTCGAGGCAGCTTATATTCTGCGCACCTTCGCGCATTACATCCGCGACGGCTTAATCCCCAATATGTTTCCGGAAGGCCAGAATGAGGGCCTCTATCATACCGCCGACGCGACGCTGTGGTTCTTCCACGCCATCAATCGTTATCTGGAAATTTCCAGGCGACAGAACCATTCTGCAGCTGGTCATGCCGAAGCTCCTCGACATTGTCGATTGGCACATGCGCGGCACGCGGTTCGGCATCCACGTCGATCCCGCCGACGGCCTGCTGGCGCAGGGGGCGCCGGGGTACCAGCTCACGTGGATGGACGCCAAAGTCGACGACTGGGTGGTGACGCCGCGCCGCGGCAAGGCGGTAGAGATCAATGCGCTCTGGTACAACGCTCTGATGCTGCTGGAGCAATGGGTCAAGGACGAGAACCGGCCCGAAGCCGCGACGCGTTTAGCCGAGTATGCCGGGCGCGCGCGGGAGTCCTTTAACAAGCGCTTCTGGAACGAGGGCAGCGGCTTCCTTTTCGATGTGGTCGATGGCGAGGAAGGCGACGATCCGGCGTGCCGTCCCAATCAGTTGTTCGCGGTTTCGCTCGATCATCCGGTGCTGGACGAATCGAAATGGAAGCCCGTCGTGGAGGTCTGCGAAAGAGAAGCTGCTGACCCCGGTGGGTTTGCGCTCGCTGTCGCCGGACAATAAGGATTACAAGGCGAAATATTTCGGCGATCTGCGCTCGCGCGACGCGGCTTATCATCAGGGCACCGTGTGGAGCTGGCTGATCGGCCCCTTCGTCGATGCCTGGCTGCGGGTTTATCCGGACGACTTCGACGAGCGCGCATGCGTTCTTGCAGGGCTTCAGGCCGCATCTGAGCGAGGCCTGCATCGGCTCGATCAGCGAGATGTTCGACGCCGAGCCTCCTTACACGCCGCGCGGCTGCGTGGCGCAGGCCTGGGGCGTCGCGGAGGTGCTTGCGCTGCTGGGTGAAAACCTGCCCGGAAAGGCGCGCCGCCAGGCAAGAAAGGGAAGCGAAAGTCGCCGTTACCGCCTGACCCCGGCTATTTCCGCTTCTTGCGCGGCGCATGACGGTGCGCCAGCAGGTGCTTTTCTATGCCGGCGCGATCTTCGCTCGACAGCTCGCCGCGGTTATAGGCCTCTACCATGGCGTTTTCAAGCTCGATGAGGCGATCGAAGACTTTTCCGTCGCGCAGGTAAGCGGACTCCAGCTCGCGTTGCTCCTCCTTGCTGCAGCGGCCCAGCAGATAGCGGTACATGGTCTCTTTGCTGCTATAATCGACGGCCAGCGCAATCCTCGCGTTCGGCGGCCCCTTGGGAGCCCGCTGTCGCTATTCTAAAGTACTTCGCGGCGGAAATCGGCAATGCCTACGGACCTGCCTCAAACCACGGGCCCTGAAATTCCGGGGACAATAGCGGCGCTGCAGTAATGAGCGTTGGGTCATGCCGCTCCGCGGCGGCAAATCGCCCAGGCGCGGAACATGCGGCCTGTAATTTAAGGAGAAGAAAATGCCCGAAAAAGAAAACTATCGAACGAGTCCGGAAAAACGCGCGCGAGGGCAAGGCCCCAAGCACGCAAGCGGGAGAATTCGTCCGCGAAGAAATCGAGCATATCCGCGAAGGCAAACACGGCGCGCGCTCCACGAAGCAGGCCATCGCGATCGGGCTCTCAAAAGGCCGCCGCGCCGGCGTAAAACGTCCGCCTCCGAAGAAGGTCGCCGCCTCCCCGGCGAAGCGGGAGCACGCCGAAAACTTGGAGAAAGCCGGCGCGGCAAGAAGCCAAAGCCCTCCGCTAAACCATCGCGAGCCCAGCGCGAGGCGTTGAAACGAGAGCCGCGGTCGGCCGCTTCAAAATCCGCGCTCTCGAAGGGAGCGAAGCAGGCTGCGGCGCGCCGCCGGGCGCGAGGCAAAGCGGCGGGTTCCGGCCGCTGAAGACCGAATCGGCGGCCCCATCCCATCCGCCGGCCGCCCCTAAAGCGCTTCCCGGCAAAGCGGCATGATCGCCCCATCTCCGGCCAGCAGATCCCGAACTTCCTTCTCCCGCAACGGCTCGCCGTAAAGGTGGCCTTGCACCTTGTCGCACCCCGCCGCGCGCAGCAGCCCAGTTCCTGCGCCGTTTCGACGCCTTCGGCGACCACCGTCAATCCCATGCTGTGCGCCAACAGCACGATGCCCTGCACCACCGCGGCCGAACCGCCCGGCCCGGCCAGATCGCGCAGGAACGACTGATCGATCTTGAGTGAATTCGCGGGCAGCCGGCGCAGATAGTTCAACGACGAGTAGCCCGCCCCGAAATCGTCGATCGCGATGCTGACCCCCAGCCCTCGGATGCGCTTCATCCGCCGCGCGGATTCTTCGATATCGCGCAGAACGTAGGTTTCGGTCAGCTCCAGCTCCAGCAGCCCGGCCGGGAAGCGCGTCGCGGTCAGCGCCGCCGCAACCGTATCGACAAAATCCGAGCGCGCGAATTGCAGCGCCGAAACGTTCACCGACACGCGCACCGCGCGCAATCCGGCGGAAAGCCATTCCACCGCCGTCCGGCAGGCCTGCTCGATCACCCAGGACCCGATGGGCACGATCAACCCGCTTTCTTCCGCGATCGGAATAAACTGCAGCGGTCCGATGCGCCCCAGCTTCGGATGATTCCAGGCGAGCAGCGCTTCCAGCCCTTCCAGTTCGCCTCCGATTGTGACGAGCGGCTGATAGGAGAGCTCCAGCTCGCCCCGTTCCACGGCTCGGCGCAAATCGTTTTCGAGCTCGAACTGCTCCATGGCGCGCCCGTGCAGACCGGAGTTAAACACCTCAGCTTGCTGCCTCCCTCCGCTTTCGCGCGGTACATCGCCAGATCGGCGCGGTGCAGCAGCGACGACGCGTCGCGGCCGTCTCGCGGGTACAGACTCAAACCGATGCTGGGGGTAACGAACAGTTCGTATTCGTCGATGCGGTACGGCTCGCGGAGCGCGTCGAGGATTCGCGCGCCCGCCGCCGCCGCCCCCTGTTCGTCCCGAATTTCGGTGAGCAGCGCCATGAACTCGTCTCCCGCCATGCGCGCCACCAGATCGCCGGGCCGCCTGACGAGCGATCCGAGCCGCCCCGCGATCTGCCGCAGAATTCGATCGCCCATGGCGTGCCCCAGAGTGTCGTTCACCTGCTTGAAGCGGTCCAGATCGACGAAGAGCAGCGCCAGCCCCTCTCCGCGCCGCAGCGCCGTTTCGAACAGGTCCATGAAGTGCGCCCGGTTCGGCAATCCGGTGAGATTATCGTGCCGCGCCTCGAAGGCCAACCGCTCCATCGCCGTCTGGCGATGCAACTCCCGCGCGAGGTCCCGCAGCAGAAGATCGAGCGCTTCCACATCCTCCGCGCAGGGCTGCGGTCCGGCAAACTCGACCGCTCCATGGCCGTTCAAACATCGCGAGTACAGCGGCGCCGGCCGTCTTTCGAGAATCCCACCCGGGTCGTAAACGACAGGTTCGCTCCCCCGTATAGCGGCGGCCTCGAAGCCGAACATGTCGCAGCCCGCGCGAAGATATGCCAAGGCAAGCTGCGCGGCCGACTCGTACGCCGCGGCAGGCAAATCGTGCAGACGCTTAAGGTTCGCAATCACTCTGGCGAGATCCGGCACTCTTCCTTTTACCTTGCCCCTTTACGTTGAACGATGCAGCCCAGATAATCTTACCCGGTTTCAAAAACCGGCGGTATGGGGGATTGCCCCTATTTCTGATGTCCCGCAGGCTTGCTCCTGCGCGGTTCAGCAACCCTTTCCGAGCCGCGGCCGCGAAGAAGCGGCGTCAGTAACTTTGATTCCACCGCTCAGGTTCGACCAGCAGGCCCGTCAACTGCGCGCGATCTCCCCCGCTCGCCGGCAAGAGGACTGGCCGATTATCGAAGGCCATCTGTTGCCCAGCCCCATACGCATCGCGGCTCCTCGGCAATCCGGGGTCCGCAACCGCCGCCTGACACGAAATTTCCTCCACTGCGCCAAATTGGCCCGAGTCGCCGTCAATATGACCGGTCCGCTTGCGCCATGTGTAGAACTTTCATCCAGAGTTGCCGCTGCTTCTCCGCACTCGTATTGGAAACAATTGAGATCGGCGGCCGACGTTGTTTGGAACCGCACTTGCCTAAATAGAAACCGTGAACGACAGGAAAAGGCGCAAGAGACGCGGTTGATCCTCCCATAAACTCTGCATAATTTCGACGCCCTGTCTCCTCTTTAGGCCCACCAACTGCCCCCCCAACCACGTCTCTTGCCCGCGCCAACTCCCTTCGCCCCGGCGGAGGCGCGCACGTTACATCAGTTCCGCGCGCCGATACTCTCCGTCCGCCCCGCCAATGGCTTCACCACGGCGCCGCCGCACACGCCCACCCCGGAATTCAACAGCGCGTTCAGAAAATTGTAGAGCACCGCATACAGCATGCGTTCGCTCACAGCCTGTTTCCCCGGTAAACGAAATGACGTCGGCAGCTCTTTTGAGATCTGCACCCGCAGAGCGTTCGGCAACACGCGGCCGGAGCGGTCGCGCTGGTTTGCAACCGAAATGGGCGTTTGCAACACCAGCCCCGTCGTCCCATCCACATAAAATTGGCACCGCGAAAACCAGCCCAGATTGCCCGGGTCGGCGGCGTCGAACAGCAGCAGCGGCGATTGCCGTTCCAGGGCCGACAACTCCAGATTCATGCTGCGGGAAGTCTCCGACATCTTATGTTCGAATCCAGCCTGCTTGACGACGTTCGCAACCAAGTCGGGATCGAGCTCGAGGAATAGCAGCTTGTGCTCGCCCGCCTGCAAAACCTGCATAGGCTCCTATTCTAGCGGGTACCGCTTCCCGATAATCGCTAGTGGGCCGGTTTGACAGGCCAACTCGCTCGTAAACGCCGGCCTGCGGCGGGTGATCCGCGGCCAGAAGTTCAGTCGTCTCTGAAAGCGCGCCGCCATCCTCTATCGCTCAGCCAGCGCTCCCACGCCTTAGCTCGTTTACCCGATCCGGCTCGGCGAGCGCCCACGGTCGAATTCGCCATCGCGCGGCTCGTCCATCCACTGTGTACCGAAAAATTGCGGTCTACCCTCGCACATCGCAATCCGATCTTCCAGATACGCCGCCTGCCAAAGTGGGACGCGCTTCGCGCGCGCGCAAGCCTGCGCCAAGCGCAGCATTTCCCGCTGAAACTCCGGTTCGCCGATTGCGTGCTGCGCGATGAACCATGCCGCGTCGGCTCCATCGTTGCCGGCAATAGTCTCATCGGGCCAACCATGGAGCGCAATCAATTCTCTGAGCCGGGTCGCGTTATGGATGTGCACCGCTCCATTCGCGGAACATAGCCGCCCCCAGTTGGTTGGAGTCCGTCAGGTTCGTGCCGGACTCGCATATCCTCGGCGCGCACCCTTCGTTGACGAGTCATTCCCCGATGACGTTCCGCACTTTGAGCCTTTCGGATACGGAAGCGGGAGAGCGATCGATCAGGGAATTGCGCCACTCTCTGCGCGAGACTTCAGTGCCTGATTCATGGCGACAAAACCCGCTTTGGTCCCACCATCGAGGCCGGATTTAGCAAACGGGACCAAGACACCCGAAAACCGTTCACCTTGAATAAATCTCACACGGCGAGGGGCGAGTTCGTTGATTTGGAAGTAATGCTCGCCATCGAAGATTCCCGGCAGAAGGAAGCGCCCGAGCCAACGCAATTCTGTATTGGGTATCACGGCCAGTACGGCAGGGCGAAACGTCATGCCCTTGCCTCCCTGCGGCTGAATGAAGACTGTAAGCCGATCGCCAACTTTCGCAACGCCTTTGATAGAGCGAACGAAGGGGTTCCAATCGCGATGAGAGGGAAAATCTAGCAGGATGGACCAGACTCGCTCGGGTGTGGCCTCGATCTCAATCTCCGTTCTTACCTCGTGCATCGATAACCCATCACGATAGCATTAAGCCCTGTTGTGTTAACACGCCGCCATCTCCCCGAAACGTTACGTTTTGCGAAATCGGGAAAGACCGTAGTTTGTGATCTTCAGTGCTAAATGGCGGGCTTCTCAGCGCTATATGGGGTTCGCGTCCTTGGCCCGTACCCTCGGCGGTACTCTACCGTAATGCGACCCCTTCGGTATTCCATCAACGTTACATTGGACGGGTGCTGCGATCATCGTGTAATTCTCCCGGACGAAGACTTGCATCGCCACGCCGTCGAGAACCTTCAGCAGGCCGATGCCCTCCTCTTTGGCCGGGTGACTTACGCAAAATGATGGGAGGCAGCGTGGCGGCCGCCGGCGCTGACGGGAGCGAGGCCCGATTGGATGGAACCCTTCGCCCGGACGATCGGCGCGGCAAAGAAGTACGTCGTATCGGGCACACTGGACCGGGTCGATTGGAACGCCGAGCGTGGCGTCGTGCGCGGGGATCTTGGAAAAGCCGTTCAGCAGCTCAAGCGGGAGCCGGGCAAGGGACTGTTCACGGCTGGCGTGAAGCTCCCGCAGGCGTTGGCGGAGCTGGGATTATCAATGAGTACGAGTTCGTGGTGCATCCCAGGCTAGCGGGCCACGGGCCGACGTTGTTCGCGGGGCTATTGAACCCTATCGACTTGAGGCTCGTGAGCCGGCTGGAGTTCGGCTCGGGGGCGGTGGCGATGCGGTATGAGCCGAGAAGGTAGCCATTGGGCTTGTTAGCCCGAGTCCGCCGAATCATGGAGCAACTCGGGCCAGGCCTTCCAAAGTCTCGACCAACCTGACCATCGCCAGCGCATCCCGGTGATAGTAGTCGAGCAGGTCTCGCCTGACTCGGTCTCGTTCGTGCTTCGGAATCCAGCCCCGGCTCATTGCAATGTGAAAATCTCCCAGATTCATCCCCGAACAGGGCTTGTCAGATCATTTCATCTTCTCCAGCGACAGGGCTCGCCATAGCGTATGGCGACTGACCTCAAGCTCATCGGCGACCTGTACTTTGCTGTACTCCCCTGACCGGAGCAGCGCCCGCGCCTTCTCCGCGCGGCGGTATGCTCACTGGGATTCCGCAGGTCCTTCAATCGAGGCGTGGAACAGCTGCTGTTAGGGCAGGCAAAAGAAGATCAACGCGGCGCTGGAGCGGTCACGCACCGTCTTTCACACGCCGACCGTACTTGGCACGTTGCGCGATCTGAAGGAAACTCTCGGCGAACACATCGACCGCGTGGACACCTGCATGGACGATCATCTTTACGGGCATATGAAACATCGGGTCGTAACGTGCCACGAGCTTCACGTCGAAATGCTGATAGTCGATGAAGCAGAACGCCTGTCGGTGACCGCACTCGAATTCATCCGGGACATATTTGACCGCGGAAGCGCCGGCGTCATTTTGATCGGAATGCCGGGGATGGAGAAACGGCTGTCCCGCTACCCGCAGCTTTACGGCCGCGTCGGCTTTGCCCATCACTACCGGCCCCTGCAGGGCGATGAACTCTCCTTCGTTCTGACCCCGCATTGGCGCAAGCTCGGTCTCACGCTCGACGAAGCCGAGTTCACCGATACACAGGCCATCGCTTCGATTGCCCGCATCGGGGGCGGCAACTTCCGCCTTCTTCACCGCCTGTTCGTGCAAATCGAACGCATCCTCGAAATCAACGGCCTTTCGGTCATCGCCGATGATGTTGTCGAAGCGGCCCGCGGCACCCTCGTCATCGGCACGGCATAGCGCCAAATACGGCTGAAGAAAACCCGCCAGTTATCTCTGAAGGTCACACCGTAGTTATAGGCCCTTCAGCGTCGCAAAATTCTGTCTCAAAACGAGACCGATATTGTCGCGGAAGAGCTGACCGTTGGCCTTGCAGAGCCTCTGAAAACTGAGTTTCTCGAGCCGCACCGAGTTCTCAAGTATCAGTCTCCAAACGACTGCGCCTGACAATCTGACGCAATGCCACATTATCCGCCCGCGCCTGTTCCTCCGAAAATCGACTCCGCCGCTCGCACATGCGCATCGTAGCTGCCCTGCTCGTACAGAACGAAAAGAATTTCGCGAACGCCCGTGTCGCCCTCCCGCAGATGCTCGGCCACGGTACGGAGCGCGACGCGCGCCGCCTCTTGAACCGGGTAACCGTAAGCTCCCGTGCTGATCGAGGGAAAGCTGATGCTGCGCAGTCCGCGCTCCTCCGCAAGCGCCAGGCAGCGCCGGTAACAGGAGGCCAGCAGTTCCGCCTCGCCCTCGTTTCCGTTGCGGTAAACCGGACCCACGGCGTGGAACACATACTGCGCCGGCAGCGACCCGGCGGTAGTCGCGACGGCGCCGCCCGTCTCGCAACCGCCCTGTTCCTCCCGAATGGCGTCCAGCTCCCGCATGATCGCGGGACCTCCGGCGCGGTGAATCGCTCCATCCACCCCGCCGCCTCCGGCCAGCGCCGAGTTTGCGGCGTTCACGATCGCATCCACGCGGATCGTCGTGATATCGCCGATCAGCAACCGGAGCGTCTTCCCATTCGGGAAATGAATCTCCATCCCGCTATATTAAAAGATGGCCCCGGCGAATGCACTGGTTTTATTCGACATCGACGGCACTCTGATCCGCCGCGCCGGGCCGCACCACCGCCAAGCGCTGGTCGAGGCCATACGCCAAGCGACCGGACTCGACTCCACCACCGACGGCGTCCCCGTCGCCGGCATGCTCGACCGCGATATTCTGCGCACCATGATGCTGCGCGCCGGCATGAAGCCGGGCCAGATCCGCCGCGCGATGCCCGCCATCGTCCGCCGCGCGCAATCCATCTACGCGCGATCCTGTCCCGATCTGCAGCGCAAGGTCTGCCCCGGCGTCCGCCGGCTTTTGCGCGATCTGGAACGCCACGGCCTCGCCATCGGCCTCGTCACCGGCAACCTGACCCGCATCGCCTGGAAGAAGATGGAGCACGCCGGGCTGAAGCCATACTTCCGCTTCGGCGCCTTCGCCGAACATGCCCACGACCGCGCCGGCCTCGTGCGCCTCGCTATCCGCCTTGCCCGCCAAAAAAAATGGATCGGCGCGGCCTCCCGCATTTCCCTGATCGGCGATCATCCCAACGACGTGCGCGCCGCCCGCGCCAATAACATCCGCGCCATTGCCGTCGCCACCGGCGTCGTCGCCATCGAGGAGCTGGCCGAGCACTCCCCCGACCTCCTGCTTCCCGACCTGCGCGCCCTGAAACTCGCCATGCTGCTGTGACCACTGAAGCTCAATCCTTCTCCGTCAAACGCGCCCAGGTCGAGTTCCACAACTTCGCTTCCCTCGGTGAGCCCGAGCGCGTCATCGCGCAGTACGCCGAGCAAAACCGCCGCCGCGCCGGAATTATATACAAGCACCGCGCCGCCATCGGCGAAATGACGCCATTTCTCGAGATCGGATCCAACGCCGGCCACAGCAGCTACATGCTCGCCAACGAATTCGGCGCCGCGCGGCTTCGCGCTCGACATCTCCGCCGACTCTCTCCGCCACGGCATCGCCCTCCAGAACGCCTGGCGCATGCCGCAAGCCCCCATCCGCATCGCCGGCGATGCCGCAAATCTTCCCTTTGCCGATGGATCTCTTCGCCTCGTCTTGGCTTTTCAGACGTTGAGTCAATTCGCCCTCATGGAAACTGTTTTCCTCGAAGTGAAGCGCGTGCTTGCGCCCGGCGGCATTTTCCTTTTTGGCGAAGAGCCTCTCAAGCGCCTGCTCACTTTGGGCCTCTATCGCTGCCCCTATTACGACACCATGAAGCCCTGGGAGCGCCGCCTCTCTAACGCCGGCCTGCTCGGTTATTTCGTGCGCGACGTGATCGGCGCGCGCCAGGAAGAAAGCTTCGGCATACGCCAGAACCACACCATGGCCCTCAAGGATTGGGACCGCCTGATCCATAAACATTTCGAGCGCGCCCAGTACGAAATGTTCGTCCCGGAGCGCGGCTGGGGCGAGCGCATCCTGAAGCGCGCCGCCGTCGCCGCCGACCCCTATCGCTCCGTTTGGCGCGCCGCCCGCCTGCTCGGAGGCACGCTGGCCGCCGTTTGCCGCAAGGCCGGCGATTCGGAGACCGTGCCCTTCGATCCCGCCAAATTTGAAGCCCATCTCCGTTGCCCCGATTGCCGCTCCCCGCTCCTGCGCGGCCCCCTCGATGCCCTGTGCTGCGCCAGTTGCTCGTACCAGGCCGGCAACGAAGGAGGCGTGTACAACCTCCTGCCCTCTGCCGAAAAGGCCGAGTTGTACCCCGGTGACCGCGGCGACATCGTCGATTTCTCCCTCCCCGGCCATGAAGCCCGTCTGCTCGGCGCCTGGTACGAGCTGGAAGGCGTCTTTGGGAACAAGTACCGCTGGATCGGCCGCCACGCGTCGGCGCGGCTCGCCCCCATCAAGCCCGGGCCGCAGCGCCTGCGCGTGCGCGGCCATGCTTCCCCGCGCCACCCGGTCGAGCTTCGCGTCCTCGTCAACGAAAATGAAGCCGCGCGCTGCAAGCTTGACCGCCCCGGGCTTTTCCTGGTCGAGGCCGCTCTCCCCCCCGCCTCCGAATATCGTGTCACGATACAAGCCTCGCCCCCCTGGCGCGCCCCCGGCGACGCTCGCGACCTCACCGTAAGCCTCAGCATGATTCGTCTCGTTCCCGCCGACTGATCCCCTGCCCGGCCCGCGATGTTACCCTGCCTCCAGAGGCTCTTCATGAAGAAATCCTTTACGCTCTTAACGGCGCTGTTGACATTTTCGGCCCTCGGCCTCGCTCAACAACGCGATCAAGGTCGTGGCCGCCCGGCGGGCAACGTCGGAGGCGGGCACATCCCCGCTCACGGCCCGGCGCCGGTTGGCCACGCCGCTCCAGCGGCTCGCGCGCCTCAAAACGCGGCGCCGCGCGAGAATAACGCCACGCGCCAGAATAACGCTCCCCACGGAAACGCCGCGCCGCAAACGCGTGACTTCCGCGACCAAGCCGGGCATCCCAACGCGCCCCACGTTCACGGCAACGATCAATGGGTCGGCCATGACACTGGCCCGAACGATGCCCGCTACCATCTCGATCGCCCTTGGGAGCACGGGCATTTTGGCGGCGGCATCGGCCGCGATCATGTTTACCGCCTCGGTGGCGGCGGCCCGCAGCGGTTCGGATTCGGCGGTTTTTTCTTTAGCGTGGCCCCGGCCGATTACGGTTACTGCAACGACTGGGACTGGAATACCGACCAGATCGTACTCTACGACGACCCCGATCACCCCGGCTGGTATCTCGCCTACAACGTAAGGCTCGGCACCTACGTTCACGTCAAGTATCTCGGCTGACGCGCCCGTCGCATGAAGCGATTGCTCGCCGTCCTAGCCGCGGTATCTGCCATGGCAATCGCGGACACGCCCGGAAAGGTGATCCTCGACACCGATTCCGGCCCCTTCAACGACGACGGCGCCGCTCTCGTGATGCTTCTCCAAAGCCCCTCGAAGGTGGCCCTTCAGGGAATCACGGTCGTGCCGGGCAACGTCTGGCCGCTCCAGGGAGCCGAGTACATGCTGGCGCACCTCAAGATGATGCAGCGAGTCGATATTCCCGTGTTCGTCGGCGCCGAAGCTCCCCTCGTGCACACCGCCGCCATCGCCGCTAGCGAGCGCAAATTCGGACCGCTTGCCTACATCGGCGCCTTCGCGCGCAAACCGCCCAACTCCCCCTCCGGCCTCGCCAAACCATTTTACGGATTCAGCGGCTTGACCCCGCATCGCGAAAACGCCGTCGATTTTATCATCAACGCCGTGGACGGCAACCCCGGCGCCATCACGGTGCTCGCCATCGGCCCCATGACCAATCTCGCGATGGCCCTCCGCATCCGGCCGGACCTTGAAACCAAGATCCAGCGCCTGGTCTTCATGGGCGGCACGATCCATGTCCCGGGAAATAGCACTAAGGACGCGGAGTTCAATTTCTGGTTCGATCCCGAGGCCGCGCAAATCGTCTTGCGCTCGCGCATTCCATCCAAGATTATGTTCGGGCTCGATCTCTGCAATCGCGCGCCGCTCTCTAAAGCGCTGTTCGACCAAATAGTGGCCGTGAAGACGCCGGTCACCCGGATTTACGAGGAAGATTTCGGACGCGCCCGCTTTCCCGGGTTCCTGACCGCCCATCCTCAACCCGCCTATCTGTGGGACGAACTCGCCGCCGGATACCTGATCGACCCTTCATTCGTCACCAAATCGCAATCCACGTATCTCGACGTCGACACTCGCCTCGGCGCCGCCTACGGCCGCGTAATCCCGCTGGATCGGAAACTCGCGCCCGATGCCACGCCCGTTGACGTCATGCTCGACCTCGACGCCGCAAAAACCTACACCCTCTACAAGGACTTGCTGACGCGCCCCGTCGGCGGCCAATAGGCGCGCGACCGCCGATTCGCAACACACCCCAGTCTAGTTAACGAGGTCAACGCATCCCGCTCGGAAAAAGAAGAACGCATCCAGGGGAAGGATGGTAAGGTGTTCGAAATCAAAAATCTAAAAATCGAGTCCCACTACCAGGATGCAAATTATAGCCGGGCGGAGCGGACGCGAGTGCTTTCGCATCCACAGGCCGTCTCGATATCTTTGAGCTACGATCCATCGCCATCAATGAGCCATCCTTCGTAGCGAGATGGGACGGAGGGAGCCGGGAACCAGGGAAACAAGAAAGATATGATCTCGACATAGACATCCTTGGGGTCTCCAAGGCAGAGCAGCGCCGCTTCGAGCGTGGGCAAAATGGATATTCTGGACATCACTCAAAGAAGCTCCCAGGTTCCATAGGCTCCACCTACAAGGTTACGATCCAAACGCCAGCTGAAAAAGATCTTTGATGGAACCGTGTTTTTTAACGTCCAGCGCGAGCTGGCGGTTGTAGCGAAGACTCTCAGGCGTAGCGACGATCGACGCCGCGGTTTCGAGAACATTCTGAGCTAGTGATTCGAATGTCGCCAGGGCACGCTCGCTATCTACACTATTTTCCGCTCCGCCTCACCCGAGGCACCGCAATGCTTGCGCGCGGCCTTTCCACATCCCTCCGCGTCCGCTCCAATAGCGGAACGCCGAATCGACGGTGGCGGCCGCATAAAAAACGGCGATCAGCGGCAATGCCGCGGCCCACAGAAGGAGCGGCCATAGAACCGCAGCATGGGCGCATACGCCACCGACATCATAATCCAGGCGCAGGCGCCCGCCGCCCGCGGCCCAAGGAAAACGAAGACGGGCGGCGCCACATACGTAATCGCCAAGCCCATGACAGCGCCGCACAGCCGCAACGGGGAATAACGCAGTTGCGTAAAAGCCGTGCGCGAGATCATGCGCCAGATTTCCCCGCAACCGCGGTATTCGCGAATGCTGCGAGTCTCGCGCGTCAGCCCCAGCCAGACCTTGCCGCCGTTGCGTTTCACCGCGCGCGCCAGCGCGCAATCGTCGATCAACTCGCCGCGGATGCTTTCGATGCCGCCGATGCGTTCCAGCATCTCGCGGCGGATCAGCATGCAGCCCCCCGCGGCCCCCGCGGTTCGATATTTCGCGTTCCCGATCCAACCCGGCGGATACAGCATCAGGAAGAAAAACACGAAAGCCGGAACCAGCGCCCGTTCGGCAAAGGATTCCGCGCGCAGCAGAACCATCAGCGAGACCAGATCGAAGCCGCCGTCTGCGGCCAAGGCGGCGAGCGGCGCAATCGTCCCCGGCCCATGCACGATATCGGCGTCGGTCAGCAGCAGATAATCGGGTTCCCGCCGGGAGGCGGTCTCGACGCCCTGCGCGACCGCCCACATTTTACCCGTCCAACCCGCCGGCAGCGGCGCCCCCGCAAGCACCATCGCGCCGTTCTGGCGCGCCACTTCGGCCGTCGCGTCCGAGCTGTGGTCGTCAACGACGATGACGGGCAAGATCCTGCGCGATCAGAGACGACGACCGCCGCGCCGATCGAAGCGGCCTCGTCGCGCGCCGGAATCACCGCCGCGATATTGCCGCGTAATGGCGAGCCTCTCACGCGCAGCGGTCGGATGCGCCAGAACCCGCCCCTGCCAAGCAGCAGATACGTCCAAACCGCCACAGGGATTGCGGCAAGCAATGCGCCCAACTCCTGTATTCTAAAACCGTGCCCTCCACCACGCCGGCCAGCCGAATGCAGCAGATGGTCGAATCGCTGCAGGAGCTGGAAGAAAAGCTGCGCGGCGGGGGCGGCCCGAAAAAGATCGAGAAGCAGCATCGCGACGGCAAGCTCACGGCGCGCGAACGCGTCCACCTGTTGGCCGACCACGGCAGCCTCTTTCTCGAAATCGGCTTGCTGGTCGCGTACGACAAATACGACGGCCAGGCTCCGGGCGCGGGCGTCGTCACGGGGCTGGCCGAAAATCGAGGGCCGGCCCGCCGTGATCGTCGCGAACGATGCCACCGTGAAAGCGGGCGCGTGGTGGCCGGAGACCATCACCAAAATCCTGCGCGCGCAGGAGATCGCCATGCGCAATCGCGTCTCCCATCGTCTACCTGGTGGACTCGGCGGGCGTAAATCTGCCGCTTCAGGACGGCATCTTTCCCGGCCAATACGGCGCGGCCCGCATCTTCTATTACAACTCGCTGATGCGCCGCATGCTGCACGTTCCGCAAATTGCGGCGGTGATGGGGCCCTGCATCGCCGGCGGCGCGTATCTGCCGGCGCTCAGCGACGTGATTTTCATGGTGGACAAGACCAGTTTCATGGGGCTCGGCGGACCCAACCTGGTCAAAGGCGCCGTGGGTCAGAGCGTCGATGCGGAATCGCTCGGCGGCGCGCGCATGCACACCTCCGCCAGCGGCGTCGCGCACTACATGGCCTCCGACGATGCCGACTGCCTGCAGCTCATACGCCAGCGGTTTCGCGACATGCCGCCGCCCGCCGCGCTCCCCAAAGGCACGCCTCCCGCGAAAGCCGCCGAAGGCGCTCTACGATCTGATCCCCGCCGATCATCGCTTGCCCTACAGCATCGAAGAAGTGATCGAGCGCATCGTCGATCACGACGATTACCTGGAATTTCAGCCCCACCACGCCCCGGAGATGTTATGCGCCAACGCGCGGCTTGTCGGGCTATGCCGTGGCGTTGATCGCGAACCGCCGCGGGTTTTTGAAAACCGAAGGCGGGCCCGCGCATCGGCGGCATCGTCTATACCGAATCGGCGCGCAAGGTCGCCTACTTCGTCGAAAATGCGGAGCGCAACAACACGCCCCTGATCTACCTTCAGGACGTTTCCGGCTTCATGGTCGGAGCGGAGGCGGAGCGCGAAGGCATCATCCGCGCCGGCGCCGAAATGGTCGAAACCATGGCTTGCTCCACCGTGCCGAAAATTATTCTCACCATCAATCACGCCAGCGGGGCGGGCTACTACGCCATGGCCGGACAGGGATTCGATCCCAATTTCGCGTTCGCGTGGCCCACAGCGCGCATCGGCGTCATGGAAGGCGATTCCGCCGTGCAGGCGGTGCATGGTCCGGAGCTGGCGCAAGATCAAGGAAGCAGAACCGCCCCGTGCCGGAGGAATTGCAAGCCGAAGATCGAAAACACGCGCCGCAATTACGAGCATTGGCTCGACGCGCGCCACGCCGCCGCCAGCGGTCACGTCGATGCGCTGCTCGATCCGCTGGAGACGCGGCGCGTCCTCACGTTCGCGTTGGAAGCCTGTCTGGCGAATAATCCGCGCCGGCATCTCGCCCTCGAAATTCTATGATCCGCATTGCCAACGGGCAGGGATTTTGGGGCGATTGGCTGGAAGCGCCGGTGCGCCTGGTCGAGCAAGGCCCGATCGATTATCTCATCCTCGATTACCTCGCCGAAGTGACCATGTCGATCCTCCAGAAGCAGCGCAAGACCGATGCCGCCCTGGGCTACGCGCGCGATTTTCCTCCGCTGATGGGCCGCATCGCGCCGCTGCTGCGCGAGCGCAACATCAAGGTGCTGGCCAACGCCGGCGGCGTCAACCCCATGGCCTGCGCCCGCGAAGTGCGCCGCCTCGCCCCGGATCTCAAAATAGCGATCGTGCTCGGAGACGACGTTCTCGGCCGCCTCGACGAGTTTCTCGCGCAAGGCTACGAAATGCGCAACATGGACACCGGCGAGCCCTTAAGCAAGATCCGCGAAAAGATCACCAGCGCCAACGCCTACATCGGCGCTTTTCCGCTTGCCCAGGCGCTCGATACCGGCGCCGACGTAGTCATCACCGGACGCTGCGCCGACGCGGCGCTCGCCCTCGCGCCCATGATCCAGCGCTTCGATTGGAAACCCGGCGATTGGAACCGCCTTGCCAGCCGGCATCGTCGCCGGCCATATCGTCGAGTGCGGCGCGCAATGCACCGGCGGCAATTGCATCGCGGACTGGAAGAGCATTCCGGATTTCGCCAATATCGGCTATCCCATCGTCGAAGCCGAGCCGGACGGTTCCTTCGCCATCACGAAACATCCCGGCACGGGCGGGCGCGTCAACCTCGACGGCATCAAGGAACAGTTGCTCTACGAGATCGGCGATCCTCGGCAATACATCACGCCCGACGTCATCGCCGACTTCACCTCCATCCGGCTGACGCAGGACGGCCCCGATCGCGTGCGCGCCACGGGCATTCGCGGATCGCCGCGGCCCGAAATGCTGAAGCTGTCGATCAGCTACGAGTGGGGCTGGAAGGCTATCGGCACGCTGGTCTACAGCGCCCCCGACGCGCATCGAAAAAGCGCGAATTGCCGATGCCGTCGTGCGCCAACGCCTCGAACAGCTCGGGCTGCAATTCGATGCCGTCTACACGGAGTTTTTCGGCGTCAACGCGGTGCAAGGCCCCACAGCCGCGCCCTGCGCCGAGCCTCCCGAAGTGCAGTTGCGAATCGGCGTGCGCGGCCACGACAAAAAAGCGGTCGACCGCTTCACGCGCGAGCTGATTCCCCTGGTCTTAACCGGCCCTCCCACCGCCACCGGCTACGGCGAAGGCCGGCCCGCGGTGCGCGAAGTGATCGCCTACTGGCCCGCGCTCGTGCCCCGCGATTTGATTCAGCCCCGCGTCGAGGCCATCGAATGAAGATCCCGCTCGCGCAAATCGCCCACGCCCGCTCGGGCGATAAGGGCGACGTCTCCAACATCGGCATCATCGCGTACCGCGATGAGGATTATCCCATCCTGCTACGCGAAGTGACCGCCGAGCGCGTAAAAACATATTTCGGCGATTTCGTGAAAGGCGCGGTGGAGCGCTTCGAGCTGCCGAATCTGTGCGCCCTGAATTTCCTCATGCACGAAGCGCTCGACGGCGGCGGCACCATCTCGCTGCGCACCGACGCCCAAGGAAAAACGCTCGGGGCGGCGCTGCTGCGCATGGAAATTGAAGTTTAGCGATGGCCCTGTCCGGGTGTCCCAGAACCGGACACTCGAATCCTCACATTGGGAACGCGCCCGCCCCACGCGCGTCCATCCCCTTGAAAACGCGCTGGAAAGGAAATTGCACCGTGACCACCGCACCTCCCATGATTTATTTTTCGAAGCAGCTCATCGCTTGGCTCGCTCTCTCCACCGCCTTTGCCGCGTACGCCGCCCCCCAGGAAGTGCGGCAAACATCCGACATCGTCATCCGCCAACCCAAGTCCGTTCCCATCGTCGGTCCCCTCATCCATCCCTATCAGAAGCGCACGGTTTCCCCCATCAATCTTTCCAACTCGCCGCGGCTCGCCTCGCTCATTCGCGCCGGCAACCTCTATCTCTCGGCGCAGGACCTCATCGCGCTCGTCCTCGAGAACAATATCGACATCGAGATCCAACGCTATGGCCCGTTCATGGCGCGCGAGGTGCTCCGGCGATCCGAAGGCGGCGGCTTTCTGAGGAGCTACGGAACGCCCATTTATGCCGGACCGGTAAGCGTCAGCACCGCGGGCGTGAGTCTGACCACCAACGGTCTCACCGCCAGCGGCGGCATCGGTTCCGGCGGCGCCATCGTGACGCAAATCGGGCCGACCCCTCCCCTCCTCGATCCCCAGTTCTTCATCTACACGAATTTCCAGCACCAGACCACGCCGGTCAGCAACGCGGTGCTTTTCGACGTAGAGCCCCTGATCAACAACACCCGGCAGTTCCAATTCGGCTATTCGCAATCCTGGCTGACCGGCACTTCGGCGCAATTGACCTACGGCAGCCTGCGCAGCTCCGTCAATGCCCCCACCAATCTCCTGAATCCCGCGACCACCGGCTACCTCGATCTGTATGTCACCCAAAATCTGCTGTACGGATTCGGCATCGCCGTGAACAACCGCAATATCCGCGTTGCGAAAAATAACTTGAAGGTCAGCGATCTGCAATTGAAGCAGCAGGTGATTACGACCGTATCGGCGGTCTTGAATCTCTACTGGGACCTGGTGAGTTTTCTCGACGACGTGCGCATCAAGCAACAGGCGCTGGCCACCGCGCAGCAGTTCTATGAAGACAACAAGAAGGAGGTCGCCCTCGGCACGCAGGCCTCCATCGAATTGACCCGCGCCGCGGCCGAGGTGGCCGCGCGCGAGGAAGACCTGCTGATCTCGCAAACCAACGTGGCGCAGCAGGAGACCGTGCTCAAGAACACGCTAAGCCGCAACGGCGTGGCGGACCCGGCGTTCGATGAAGTGCGCATCGTCCCTCTCGACCACATCGAAGTGCCCAAACAGGAGGACCTGCCGCCCGCCGCGCAACTGGTCGCCGAAGCCTTGCAAAACCGGCCCGAAGTGGCGCAGTCCAAGATCGGGCTGGAAAGCAGCAAGATCCTCCTCGTGGGCGACAAAAATAATCTGCGCCCCGTGCTGCAGGCCTTCGCCGAGCTAACGAATAACGGACTCGCCGGACCCGTCAATCCCTTATATAACGCGGCCGTTGCCGGGGCCCCCCCCGATCCCTATTTCATCGGCGGCTACGGCAATTTCGCGTCTCAGCTCTTTCGCCGCAATTTTCCCAACTACTCGGCCGGATTCTCCTTGAACATCCCCTTCCGCAACCGCGCCGCGCAGGCCGATTACGTCGCCGACGAGCTCAGCCTGCGCCAGTTGCAATTGCAGCTTCAGAGAACCGTCAACCAGGTGCGTGTCGACGTCAAGAATGCCATCATCGGCCTGCAACAGGCCCGCGCCCGCTATGAAGCGGCGGTCGCCACCCGCGAACAGGCCGATCAGGCCTTGCACGCCGAGCAGAGCAAGTTTCAATATGGCGTCTCTACCGCCGCGCTGGTTGTGCAGGCGCAACGCGACCTCGCCGCCGACCAGACCGCCGAGGTGCAAGCCAGCGCCAACTACACCCACTCCCGCATTGGTTTCGACGAGGCTGTCGGCGTTACGCTCGAGCGCAATCGCATCACCATGGCCGAAGCAACCTCCGGACGAGTGCGGCGCGAATCCACCGTTCCGGACCAATACCTCAATCCCCGCCCTCCGGTGCGTCCATGAAGACCCACAGGTTCTCCGCGCTCTTCACGCTGTCCGCTTTCTCGCTGGCAAGCGCCACCGCGCAGGTCGACGACATCACGGTTCAGAAGCCGCAAACGACGATTTTCCTGCGTCCCTATCGCGCCCCCCAAATCAGCCCGCCCGCGATGACCAACTCGCGCCGCCTCGAAGCCCTCCTTCGCGCCGGCAAATTGTATCTGACCGTCCAGGACGCCATCGCGCTCGCCATCGAGAATAATCTCGATCTGCAAATCGACCGCTACGGCCCGCTGCAGGCGGCCTGGGCGGTCGAGCGCGCCAATGCCGGTGGACCGTTGCGAGGCGTGCCCGCGGGCAATACGCAGGTCGGCCGCGTTGCCGCCGGGCAGGGAGTCACCGGCACGGAGGCCCTCGTCGGAGTCAACAACGGCGGCGGCGCGACTTCCACTGCAAGCGGCAGCGCGGTGGTTTCGCAGATCGGACCCGTTACGCCCAACCTCGATCCAACGCTGCAAAGCAGCACGATTTTCTCGCACTTGACCTATCCGCAGGTCAACACGATCGTGAGCGGGACAAGCAGTCTGGTTTCGACGCAGCGGGGTTATTACAACACCCTGCAACAGGGCCTGATCACGGGCGGCATTGTGCGATACAGCGACAATGAATCGTTTTCGAGGGAGAGCACGCCCACGGACGTTCTGGATCCTTCGGTCGCGCCGAGCATGCAGTTCTACATCCAACATCCGTTTCTGCAAGGATTCGGAGTCGGTCTGAACAGCCGCTTCATTCGCATCGCCAAGAACAACGTCATAGCCGCCCGAGGCACTTTTGAGGCGCAGTTGCTCAACCTCGTCGCTAATGTGCTCAACCTGTATTGGGACCTCGTGAGCGATCTCGACGACCTTAAAGGCCGCCAGGAGGCGTTGGATTTCGCGCAGAAATTCCTGCAGGACACCACCGCCGAGATCAAGCTCGGCGTCTTGTCCGGAGTCGATATCTATAGCCCGCAAGCCGAAGTAGCGGCCCGCCGCCAGGACCTCATCATCGCCCAGGCCGCATTACAGCAGCAGGAAATCCTGCTCAAAAACGCCCTGAGCCGGGACGGCATTGCCGACCCCGCAATCGAAGATGTCAGCATCGTGCCGCTCGATCATATTCAGGTCCCCGAGACCGACGATGTCCCGCCCTTGCGTCAACTGGTCGCCACGGCTCTGAAGAAGCGCAGCGATATCGCCGTGTCGGAGCTCAACGCGCGCACCGCCGAAATCTCCACCGAGGGAACCGCCAACGTCTTGCTGCCGTCGTTGACCGGACTCGCTTCGGAAACTTTGAACGGCTTGGCCGGCGCTCCCGTGCCCTCCGCCGGTCAGGTGGACCCGTACTTCGTGGGCGGTTATGGAACCGCCGCCGCGCAGCTCCTCCGCCGCAACTTCCCCACCAATCGCGCCGCCGCGCAGTTGTCCGGCCAAGTGCTGGTCGATCACATCGACAATGGCGACTACGGCTTCGAGCAACTGCAGTTGCGCCAGACCCAATTGCTCACCCGCCGCGACATGAATCAGTTGGTCGTCGATATTTCCAACCAGACCGTGGCGCTGCGCCAGGCGCGGGCGCGCTACAAGGCCGCGGTGGACGCCCTCCAGTTGCAGCAGGAGCTTCTTAAGGGCGAGCAGGCCAAGTTTTCCCTCGGCACCAGCACCACCGCCGCCGTCATCGTGGCGCAGCGCAGCCTCATCGCCGCCCAATCGGCCGAAGGCGCGGCCCTCACCGCCTACGTGCATGCGCGCATCTCGCTCGACCAGGTGCTCGGCGAGACCCTCGAAAAAAACCACGTCTCCATCGAGGAGGGCCTGAACGGCCGCGTCGCAAGGCAATCCACGATTCCACCCGGCGCGGCCGCTGCCCCGGACGGGCGATAAACATCACGCTCGAGAGCGATCCGTGAGCCGGGATTGCCTCGCAATTCGGGAACTTCCAGCCACCGTAAATCAAAAAAAGACGACCTGCTGAGGCAATATTACGGTCACAGAACCGTTTGCGGCGACAACAGGGGGCGAGCCTTCCTGTTCGCTTTTTTTATAAAGATCGACAAAATTCTGGTCACCAGGGAGCACAATTTGCTCGATCCAGTCCGCCGCGATCCATTGGCCAGGGGGCCCGTCCCGCTGTTCCCTTGAAGCCACTGCGGAGGGCGTAGGTTCCACCGTCCTCGGGGGCCGTGAAGACAATGTTCAATTCTCCGGTGTTCTGTAGATCGGCTACAGATGGAGGGTTGTGATACCAGAAGTAGCCGCGGTACATCCATTTCGTGCGACCTGCGAAATCGAGGACATACAGGTAGGAGTCCTGTTCGGCGATAATCACTTCCAGCTTTCCATCGCCATCCAGGTCGGCAAAAGCGAAATGACCGCCGCGGTCGAGACTTGTCCCGACTTTCCGCTCATAACTCGCAAAATGCCAGAGGCGCTCGCCCCGGGCGGTAAGGGCAACGGTATCACCCGCTTTCGTGGTGAGCACAACTTGGCGCTCTCCGCTATGTTCTAGATCGGCTAGGGCGAGTTCCGAGATTGGAGCGTACTGCTCGATTGGTTCCGGAACTTCCCGTGGACCATAAATGCGCTTCTGACGCCAGAGCAGCTTTCCCTTTTTCTCTAACGCGTAAACGATGCCAGATTTGATCTCCGGTCACAACTGCGGGGTTTTCCATGGGGGACGAATGCACCCGCAGCCGGGGTGGCAAAACGCGCTCCGGGAAGCGAATAAGACCAAAGGAGGGCACCCGTTTCTCCCTTCAGCGCGATAATCTGAGAACCAGCCGTTAAGACGATGTCGGCTTGATGATCGCCATCTAAATTAACCAGCACCGGAACGGAACCCGACGGCCTCGGAACCTGTTTACGCCACATCGTCCGGCCCGAGGAATCGATTGCTTGGACGCCGCCGTCCCAGGCGGCAACGACTGCCAAATCTGCGCCATCTTTTAGCTGTCCCACGGCCACGCCGCCAAGAAGCTCGCCTCCAACTTCAGCGCGCCAGAGCAGCTTAGCAGCCCGGTTGTAGGCGTAGACATAGCCAGCCGGGGCTCCGAACAAGAGCAGCGGTTGCTGACCTTCGCCCAGGCTGGCAACCACGGGCGGCGAAGGGTTCGACAAAGGATGATATGGAGGAGCGATCGGAAAATTTTGGAGAACCTGTCCCGAGGAAGAGAGCAACTGCCCGGGCTGCCAGAAGGTCGTGGCCACCTCATGCTTTCCATTCCCGTCGAGGTCCACCAAGGCGGTACCCCCTGTCGGCCCGGCGCTCGCCACAAAACGCGATCCTCGCCCACCAAGGTCCAGCAAAGTGCCTCGTGGAAGTCGCCCCTCACCGTGTTCGATTCTAAATCCAATTTTGAGGGAACGCGTTGCCATTCCGTACCGCTCCAGTAGGCGAGAGCGAGAGTTGAGCCAATCAGCCGCCAGGAGTCCTCAGGTGCGAAGGTCATTTCGATCTGACGCGCGTGCAACGCGGCTGCTTCGAAACAGGCATAGTGCCCGGTCGACACCCAGCCTGCGGATGGCGCGCTAGTTCCTTCCGGAAGAACTCGCGTCAGGCGTCCCTGTACTGACCGCTCGGAGGTAACATCCTCCAGGTCCAAGCCTAGTTCGGCAAAGCGGAGCGAACCTTTCCTTGGCTCCTGTCGCTCGTAACTTGCCATCAGAAGATGGTTCCAAGGCGTGATAGCTCGATTAACGTTGGGACTCGCATCCAGCGCCTCAACCGCGAAGAACGCTTCGCCCTGGAATGCGAGGCCTGGCGGATCGATATGAAATGTGTACTGCCCACCAACGAAACCTCCGGGACCGAGTCCGCTATGCGCGATCTCGTTTCCATAGGTGTAGTACAAGGTCGCGCGTTTCACGCCGGATGTGTCTGAAATCCGCATCGACACCGGAACACGCTGCCGATTGTCGGCGAGCTTCGGGAACTTGAGATCGGTTATCACGGGCGGGTCCGTGTCGCCCGTTTCCTTGACCGGTCTCAACCCATCCCCGGGAACCTTCAACTCGCCAAGCTTGTACAAGGCCAACGCCAACGTACCGGGGCCTTGAATTGCGTCGTAGTAATCCGGGCGATCCACGACCGCGGTGCCCCGAATCAATCCACTGGAGTGCACAAATGTTGCGAGAGCATAGTTTCCGAACCGTTCCGCTCCTTCGAGCCAGTGCGGATCGGCTGTAACTTCGTAAAGGCGCCGTAGCGCGTTCAGCCGATCGGCCAACGTCGAGGCCATCTGCGCATGCGGCTGCTCGCGCTTCAAGATGTCCTCTCCAACACGGACGGCCATTCGCAGGTAGGCTTCTTTTCCAGTAAACAGATACGCGCGTATCGCCGCATCAACGAAACTGGGTTCGCCCGAAAGCCGGTCGGTTGTTCTTGCAGACGTGCTGAACCCGAAATATTTTGTCGCAGACCTCCAGATAGCGGTTTGCTTCATCAAGCCAGATTGCGATTCTGCGTGCGCTCGAACACCTTGTACAGGCCCACCGCAATGTAGCGGACGGGGAATGAAGGCTGTACGGTAATTCCCGAGCTTGTTGTTCGGTCCAGTTATCTGGATACAAGGCCTTCCGTCGTTGCTCTTCGATTGAAATGCGAGCAGTAGTTTGCGAGCCCACTCCTCATATTTGTGTCGCTGCGTTTTCTGGTAGAGAAAGGCAAAGGCATCGATGTAGGTCGCGAGGTAGCCGAGGATCGTTGCTTGATCGCGCTCCGGCAAGCCATTCCAGTAATTGGCGTGACGGTCGTAAGCCATCGTTCGTTTATCGGTGATGTGATAGCCTGTAAACACCTTCTATTTCATTGCGTACCGCGTCCCGATCGAGAGCCCAAAGTTCATCCCACAAAGGCGCCGGATGCTGCAGTTCGTGGCGTTGGCCGTGAATCTCGTCATCTTGAATGTTATAGGCAATATGCTCGCCCCAGGCGAACAAGCCCGGTGGTGCGGCTAACGCAGTGCTTAAGGAAGAAGCGCATGTATTGCTGCGGCGCGCCTCGGCGAACCGTGGGTCAGAGGTTTCTCTTCGAGAGCAGCGTACAGCAGGCGAACGTTGTCGGTATCCCAAAGGAGGTTCGAGTCTTGGGCCCACAGCACGCTGCTGCGGTCCTTGCCCCACAGCAGATAATTGCGGTCTTCCTTCCAGCTGGGCCATTTCGGCACGCCATTCCGCCGCCGTGCGCTGTCTTGGGATCTCGAGCGTCCGGAGGTCCAGCATATGGAGCGAACATCGGCGTATGTATCGGACCGTAGTGATCCCGCCCATACCGGAGAAGGGCATCGGCGTACTTCTGCGCGCCGCCTGCCAGATAAGAGTTCGCTGGAGCGGCCGCGTAGACACACTGGGTCGCTGGCGCCACCATTACAGAAGTGGAACAGAGTCTTCGCCATGAAACACCGCCGGAGCCGCTCACCGCGCCATGAATCTCGCGCAGGACGGCTCAGAAATTGAACTTCAATGCCATCTGGACCACGCGGGCCGAGCGCCATCGATGTGACGTGCCCAAAGAGGGAGCTGCCCCACGTGGTATTGACTCCATTATAAGCAGACCTGAGTGTGATTAAAGGCATTAAACATTTCCACTCGTATATTGTAATGCGCATGCCCTCGCTTTTCCTGCGGAGACGTGGAAATTCTTCATCAGCCCGATGTCCCAATTGTTATTGCCAGGCCCGATAAGGATGTCATAACCAGCATTTCCCAGAGTTCCGAACGCCGGTTCGCGCAAAGGCGGCGGAATTCCAGTAACTGTACAAGGTAGCCCTGGCTTCCGACTAACGTTCGGGATTTCCGACGAGATCGGGGCGCGTCGCCGTTCCCGCGGCGGCCGCGAGGTTTCCAATGATACCGATATTCATCGGTAAGCCGGTCGCAAACGCGCCAAATCCGGACACCTGCCAACCAGACGGCCATACGCTCCATGCAGATTCTATGACTTTGTTTCCAGAATGGAAGCTCGTAAATGAATGTGACATTAGCAACGTGCGTCCGATTCAAGGATGAAGGCCCGATGTCAAGATTGAGGTTAAATGGATCTCTGACCGACCCGCGTTCGATATTTTTGGACCAAGTGTAGTTGGCCAACAACTAAGCAGCCCCTTCGCGTACCGGCGGCGCGCGCTGATTTGAAGCGAATTATAGTCCGCGAACTGACGGTTTCCAATCTCCGATCACACTCGCATAACCGAGATAAGGTTGGAGGGCGTTGCAATTGGTTGGAAGGTGATTGTAGCAATAGTTATAGGGTAGAGCTCCGATCGGTTGTGAATAGAATAGGTTACGGGTTTGCTGGCCAACATAACCCACTTCAAGAAGCACGTTGCCGGGCAGTGCCCGCTGTACGCCTAAGCTGAACTGATACAAGACTGGAGACTTGAAGTTAGGGAGCGAACAGATTGATGGCGGGGGGGAACGATGGCGGCGACTGGCCGCCCGCGGGGTTATCGACATTTCCGTAATTGATCGTGGCTGTTTGCGCTAGCGGATAGTTCACCCCCGGAGAGACGGTCGAGTAGAAAACGTCGCGAGTGTGGAACAGCCCGGCGCCGCTCTCGAATCGACCGTGTATCCGCAGCCGGGGACCACGCGAATCCCAAGCGTGGATCAAGGAGGTCCCACTGCGTGGGCACGAACCCCTTTGGGCAGATTGTGGAACAGCGCCGTCGATACCGAGTTGGCGCGAAAATGGAACGCGTCCACAGCCGGACGGCCAGCCGCTCCCTGGCAGCACGATACCGTTATAAGGATTCCCGGTGCCCTGAAAGGATGGAGCCGTTGCTTGGAATTGATCTGGGGCGCATTGGCTGGGTTGTAGTACTGCGGGTCGAAGAACGACGCGGCATTGCAGGTCTCGTAAAAGTGGGGCCAGAAATTATACCTAAGACCGATTTCCAGGGTGAGGCTGCGCGCTCACCTTCCAACTGTCTTGCGCGAACCCCTCGATGGCATTCGAGCGGAACACATCGAAAACGGGCGATGCCTGTTCCGTGTAGGTGTCAAAGTTGCCCAGAAGCACGTCGGCCAGGGGATTTTTCGAGTGTCCGAGGATTCAGTGCCGAGGCTGTAAACGTGAAGGAGCCATTCTGGTCCCCATAATTGAGGTCGCTGGTGTTCAGTCCGGCCCGTTCGATCACGCCGCCGAACTTAAATGTGTGGCCATTCCAGATCCAGGTCAGGTTATCGCGGAAGGTGAAGATCGGACCGCGGTGACCCGCGTTCAGGTACATCCCTCCGTCGACCAGACTCATCCCGCTGACATTCAGCGTGGGTATTTTGTTGCCTTCCTTGCCGCTGGCCGGATAGACGTAGGGAAAGTCGATCCCGAACACGCTCCGGTCGGTTCCATTGCCGACGCGGAATAGTTGCTCGTGATCGGTCGAATATCCAAACTGGAATTCGTTGAGAAGAGTCGGACGGATCGTTGTCGTAATGTTCAGTCCATAACGGTAGCCGAAGCGGTGCTGCAAATCAGGAACGAGCGGAAACGAGCCTCGGAACGCGTCGCCAAAATTAAGATGCGTGTCGTTGATGCTCGCGGAGATGTGAGTGAGGCCCAGATTGTAATCCGCTTTGATCTGCGTGATCGGCTGGTTTGTCCAATTCGGGCCGAGTCCGGAATAATTGCCGCCCGGCAGGTTCGCATTCGCGGCCGGATATAGGCTCAAGAGTCCGGGACCGTTCTGGCTGAAGCGGCTGGCGGGGATGATGGCATTTGGAAATGGCGCGCCGGTCGAAGGGTCGATCGGCGCCGGGGTGCCCGAACCGGCAAAATTCCCGGCCCGTTCCTGGGCCGTCGGGACTTCCCCGATCGCCTGCGTGTAATTCCGGATGAGGATCGTTTCATTCGAAACAAAGAAGAAAGCCTTGGTGCGGTCGGTATTCCAGACGTGCGGGATGAACACGGGACCGCCGATCGTCCCGCCGAAATCGTTCTGACGCAGGGCGGGAACGGACGCCTGGAATAACGTCCGCGCATTGAACACATTGTTCTGCAGGAATTCAAAGCCGCTTCCGTGCAAGTCCTTCGTGCCGCTTTTCGTTATGAAGATTTCCTGGGCTCCGCCCCCGCGGCCATACTCCGCAAGGTAGTTTGAAGTCAGAATGATCACCTCCTGCAGGGAATCGGGACTGGTCATTCCGATCGTGGCGCCGACCTCCATCTGTCCGGATCGCCTCCACGCCGTCCACGGTAACGTGGGCTTGAGAATCGTTCGATCCGTTGATTGAGAAGCGTCGAATGCCGAAATTGTCGCTGGGCGCGTTGTTGTTCGATTGACGGAGGTTCGATGTTCCGGGTTCCCACATAAGGAGGTTACCCATGTTTCTTCCGTAAATCGGGATTTCCATCATTTGCTGTTGATCGACGACGCGACCGATTTGCGCGGTCTCACTCTCGACGGGTGGCCGCCGTTGCTTTGAC
This sequence comes from Bryobacterales bacterium, assembly GCA_963795935.1. Lineage (GTDB taxonomy): Bacteria > Acidobacteriota > Terriglobia > Bryobacterales > Bryobacteraceae > JAICMB01. The sequence continues at coordinate 211,308 of CAWCJO010000005.1, forward strand.
GTCTACGGACTCGGAAACCGAGCCCACCTCGAGCGTCAGGCGAACCGACACCTTTGCTCCAGCGCCCAGCAGCAGATCGCTTTCCGTGATCCGCTTAAAGCCCGAATGTTCGGCGCTGACGCTGTAGACCCCTACCGGAAGGTTGCCGAACACGAAGAATCCGTTGCCTTCGGAAGTAACGCCTCGCTCCAGCCCCGTGCCGGTATGGAGAGCGGAGATTGTCGCGCCCGGGAACCGCCGCCCCTGAATCCACGACAAACCCCGAAATTTCTCCGGAATTGAAGTGCTGCGCCATCAAACCTCGAGGCGCATGTACAGAGATCGCGACCGCTAAAACGGCAGTCAACCCAAACCGCAGAGACATACGCTGCTCCGATCTAAACATATCCTTCTCCGGAGGCGTATCGCTTCAACTCCTGATTCCAGCCCGAAGTCCAAACCCGGTAGAATAAGAGAGTTCCGCCTCGGGGGGGGAAGCTTGCTTTTGCTATCGTCGAAATAGATTATAGCGGAATGGGCATTGGTGTCAACGGAAAAGATGCTGCTTTGTAAAATTTACCGCGCTGCTGGACCACCCTAGTCGTCAGCACGGCATCACCTTCACGCGACCGGTGAGGTGAACCGCTCGATGTTGCCCGCTTTCGTCCGGCGGAGCGCCTGTATCCCGCCTTGAACACCGGCACGGAGGCCCTCGTCGGAGTCAACAACGGCGGCGGCGCGACTTCCACTGCAAGCGGCAGCGCGGTGGTTTCGCAGATCGGACCCGTTACGCCAACCTGGATCCAACGCTGCAAAGCAGCACGATTTTCTCGCACTTGACCTATCCGCAGGTCAACACCGATCGTGAGCGGGACAAGCAGTCTGGTTTCGACGCAGCGGGGTTATTACAACACCCTGCAACAGGGCCTGATCACGGGAGGCATTGTGCGATACAGCGACAATGAATCGTATTTCGAGGGAGAGCACGCCCACGGACGTTCTGGATCCTTCGGTCGCGCCGAGCATGCAGTTCTACATCCAACATCCGTTTCTGCAAGGATTCGGAGTCGGTCTGAACAGCCGCTTCATTCGCATCGCCAAGAACAACGTCATAGCCGCCCGAGGCACTTTTGAGGCGCAGTTGCTCAACCTCGTCGCTAATGTGCTCAACCTGTATTGGGACCTCGTGAGCGATCTCGACGACCTTAAAGGCCGCCAGGAGGCGTTGGATTTCGCGCAGAAATTCCTCCAGGACACCACCGCCGAGATCAAGCTCGGCGTCTTGTCCGGAGTCGATATCTATAGCCCGCAAGCCGAAGTAGCGGCCCGCCGCCAGGACCTCATCATCGCCCAGGCCGCATTACAGCAGCAGGAAATCCTGCTCAAAAACGCCCTGAGCCGGGACGGCATTGCCGACCCCGCAATCGAAGATGTCAGCATCGTGCCGCTCGATCATATTCAGGTCCCCGAGGCCGACGATGTCCCGCCCTTGCGCCAACTGGTCGCCACGGCTCTGAAGAAGCGCAGCGATATCGCCGTGTCGGAGCTCAACGCGCGCACCGCCGAAATCTCCACCGAGGGAACCGCCAACGTCTTGCTGCCCTCCTTGACCGGACTCGCTTCGGAAACTTTGAACGGCTTGGCCGGCACTCCCGTGCCCTCCGCCGGTCAGGTGGACCCGTACTTCGTGGGCGGTTATGGAACCGCCGCCGCGCAGCTCCTCCGCCGCAACTTCCCCACCAATCGCGCCGCCGCGCAGTTGTCCGGCCAAGTGCTGGTCGATCACATCGACAATGGCGACTACGGCTTCGAGCAACTGCAGTTGCGCCAGACCCAATTGCTCACCCGCCGCGACATGAATCAGTTGGTCGTCGATATTTCCAACCAGACCGTGGCGCTGCGCCAGGCGCGGGCGCGCTACAAGGCCGCGGTGGACGCCCTCCAGTTGCAGCAGGAACTTCTTAAGGGCGAGCAGGCCAAGTTTTCCCTCGGCGCCAGCACCACCGCCGCCGTCATCGTGGCGCAGCGCAGCCTCATCGCCGCCCAATCGGCCGAAGGCGCGGCCCTCACCGCCTACGTGCATGCGCGCATCTCGCTCGACCAGGTGCTCGGCGAGACCCTCGCAAAAAACCACGTCTCCATCGACGAAGGCTTGAACGGCCGCGTCGCCAGGGAATCGTCAATTCCAATTGCCCCCGCGGTCCCCTGATTTTCTCGATCACCGCAATCCGCAAAAAAAGATGCTCAACTGCCGCAACAACTTACGCGATTCCCGCCGCTCCCCTTGCGCGCCGCCGCCGCGCACCCGAGCTATTCTTTGCACAGGAGTCCGTTGCTCTTTCGTCAGAGAGGCGGATCGTTAAAGCGTGGGAGCATCCCGGGCAACCCCGCGAAAATCTGCGAGTGACGAACGGCCACCATTCCGTGATGTGGGTTCCGCGCCGTAGCGGGTGAACAACACGGATCGGGAGGGCCTCCCCAGAAAGTTCGAAAAAAGGCAGGAAAATGGACGAAGTCGGCTAACCGGCGGTAAGCCGCGCCAGCTCGTCCAATTGCAATCGGCCGGTGTAAATGGCCATTCCCAGCGCTGCGTGTATGTTCATGCGCTGCAGCTCCCGGATATCGTCGAGCGTAGTGATGCCGCCCGCCGCCGTAATCTCGTAAGACGTTTTGGCGCGCAGCCGCCGGAACCAGTCGAGATCGGTGCCTTGCATCATGCCCTCCTTATCCACATAGGTGCACAGGAATCCGGAGCAGTACGGCTCCAAATGCTGCAGCACATCTTCGGCGCTGACGTCGGTCTCCTCGCGCCAACCCTTGACGACTACCTTGCCGCCCTTGGAATCGAGCGCAATGATCAGGCGCTCCGGTCCGACCGCGCGCGCGATCTCTTCGAGCAGCCGGCCGATCGAACGCCGCCGTGCCCACGATCACGCGATACGCCCCTTGATCGAGCAGCGCCTTGGCGCGTTCCGCCGAGCGCACTCCGCCGCCGACGCGCGGATCGGCGCGCGCGCAGCCAGCAGCTCAACAATGTCGTCGTTCGATCCCGTGCCCATGGCGGCATCCAGATCGATCACCTGAATCTGCGGAAAAGCCGCGAACTTCTCCAGCATGGCTAACGGCGAGTCGCCTTCCAGCGCCTTCTCCCGCCCCTGAACAAGCTGCACCACCTTGCCGCCCATCAGATCGATGCACGGAATGATCATGTGCGCCGGCCTCACCGGCACGTCGCGCTGCCTGCAGATAGTCCTTCAGATCCGCCACCGTGTAGGTGCCGTAATGAAAAATCGACGCCGCCAGCGCCGCGTCCGCCAGGCCCTCCGTCAGACACGCGCTCGAAATCCTCGGGCTTACCCGCTCCGCCCGAGGCGATCACCGGAATATGCGTAGCGTGCGACACCGTGCGCGCGTCAATTCGCAATCGAAGCCCCGCTGCACTCCGTCGGTGTCCATGGAAGTGAGCAGAATTTCGCCCGCCCCCAGCGCCTCGCCTTCGCTGCGCCCACTCGACGGCATCGATCCCCTCATCGTCGCGGCCGCCGCGCGTATACACATTCCACGCCTCCGCCCGCGTTCCGCCGCGCATCGATGGCGAGCACCACCGCCTGCGCGCCGAATTCCTCGCTCAATTCCGCGATCAGAGTCCGGACGGCGAACCGCCGCGGTGTTGACGCTGATCTTGTCCGCCCCCGCCAGCAGAATACGCCGCGCATCCGCGATCGACCGAATGCCGCCGTCCGACCGTGAGCGGGATGAAACACTCGTCGCGCAGTGCGCGCAACAACGTCCGCCATGATCTCGCGCGCATCGCTCGAAGCGGTGATGTCGAGAAACACGAGCTCATCGGCGCCCTGGGCGTTGTAGCGCTCGGCCAACTCCACCGGATCGCCGGCATCGCGCAGATTGACGAAATTCACGCCCTTCACCACGCGGCCGCCCGTGACGTCCAGGCACGGAATGATGCGTTTCGCTAACACAGCTCGACGAAGTTCCTGACGATTCGAATCCCAATGGGCCCGACTTCTCGGGATGAAACTGCACGCCGAAAATGTTGCCGCAATCGAGCACGGCCGTGTAGGGAACCGTGTACGCGCATGTTGCCGCCGCCGCGTCCGTAACCGGCGCATAGATAGCTGTGCGCGAAATAGATATATGGCGCGGCGCCGAGCCCTGCCAGAAGCCTCGAACGGCGCAGCGGCTCGATTTCATTCCAGCCCATGTGCGGCACCCGCGCCGTCTCTCGGAAAGCGCCGGACCATACCCGGGAAAATTCCGAACCCTGCGCTCTCCGGCGCTTCTTCGCTCCGCTGAACAGCGCCTGCAGTCCCAGGCAGATACCCAGAAACGGCGCGCCGGCGCGGATGCGCTCGAGCAACGCCTCGCGCACCTGCATTCGATCGAGCGCCCGCATCATCTGCCCGAAATGTCCGACGCCCGGCAGAATGATCTTGCCCGCGTCGCCCAGCTCGTCTGCCGTGGTGAAGCAGCTCATACTCGGCGCCGATCTCGTCCAGCGTGTTCTGCACGGAGCGCAGGTTTCCCGCCCCATAATCGAGGATTGCTGATCATAAAAGCCCCTTGGTGGATGGCAGTTGATCCTTCAACCGCGCATCTTTCGAGCAGGCATACCGCAGCGCCCGCGCAAAACATTTGAAAATCGCTTCGATTTTGTGATGGTTCGACCGGCCGTAGAGCACCTTGGCATGCAGATTCGCGCCCGCATGGTTGACGAAACCGCCGAAGAAATCTTCGACCAGCTCCGTCTGCAGATCGCCCACCAACGCGCACGCGAACTTTGTCTTTGTAGACGAGCGCCGGCCGGCCGCCTAGATCGAGCGCCACAACGCCAGCGTTTCATCCATCGGCATCACGAAATATCCGGCGCGATTGATTCCCTTGCGGTCGCCCAGCGCCTTCGAAACGAGCTGCCCCAGCACGATGCCGACGTCTTCGACCGTGTGGTGCTGGTCCACATCCAGATCGCCCTCGGCTTTCAGCTTCAGATCGAAGCCGCCGTGCTTTGAGAAAAGCTCCAGCATGTGATCGAAAAATCGAATGCCGGTCGAGATTTCGTACTTGCCGCGCCCCTCGATCCTCAACGAGCCGCTGATCCGCGTCTCTTTGGTATTGCGTTCAATCGCTAGCAGATCTCATTGATGTCGCTCAGCACGCGCATCGCGCCTTCCGCCCGCAACAGCGCCACCAGCTCGTCGCGCCGCGGCGTTCCGTGCCCGCCACGCCGATGAAAGGAACGTCCGCCGCCGCCGACGCTGCGCGCATCGTCCACCGTATCGCCAATATACAGCAATTTCTTTCCCTGGATGCATGCGCCGCAATCTTCAACAACCCCTCGGGATGCGGCTTCTCATTCTCGACGTCGATCGGCTGCAACGATCGCGCAGAAAGCGATCCCGACAGCGCTCGCGGCCAGCGTCATCTCGACTTCCACCTGATTGCGTCCCGTGAAGATCGCCAGATCGGAATGCGCGCGCCAAGCTCTCGAAAAAGCCGTTCCGCGGCAGCCAGCGCTCGCGATGAATCATGCCTTGCCTCAAGAAACAGATCGTTGAAATACTCGACGATCGTCTCGTACGCGACCTCGACGCCGAGATCCGCGCAGATCTTTTGCGACAGCGCCCAATCGTTGTTCCAGCCGCCCGCGTTCTTATAATCCTGAATCCGCTCGCGCGTAATCGCGACGGCCGGTGAAATGCTCCACCGTGCGCACGATCGTCTCGCGATACGATTCGGAAACGTCCACCAGCACGCCATCCATATCGAAGACGATCAATCGCCGCCCGCAGCCGCTCACCATATACCGCTCACCATATCTCTTCCAGCTCCTCCAGAAATCGCCGCGACCTGCTCGCGCGTGCCCACCGTCACGCGCACGCAGCCGGGGATCTCATAACTGCGATCGCGAACCAGTACGCCGCGCCCGCGCAGCTCGTCGCGGATCCGAATGGCGCGCTCGCCCGCTTCGAAAAGCACGAAATTCGCCTTGCTCTCGTAATAACCGATCCCGAGCTGCTCAAAGCCGACGTACAACATCTCGCGCGCGGCCAGCACTTCCGTCACGTATTTCTCGACGTAATCTTCGTCCTGAATCGCCGCGCGCGCCGCCACCGCCGCAACCATATTCACGCTGTACGGCGATTGCGCCTTATGCAGAAACTCGACATTTCCGGACTGTGAAAAAAGGCATCCGATGCGCATCGCCGCCATGCCGTAAGCCTTCGAAAACGTACGGCTGACGAACAGATTCGGATAATCGTTGATTAACGGCAGCGCCGTCACGCCGGAGAACTCATAATACGCTTCGTCGATCAACACGGCCGCGCTCGTCCGCCCTCTCCAGAATCTGCTCGATGCTCGGCGCGGGACGTTCCCGTGCCCGTCGGATTGTTGGGGTTCGAGATCAGCATAGCGCGCGTCGCGGGCGTAATCGCGTCGAGCAGTTCTTCGAATGGAAACGCGAGCTTCTCGCGCCGGTAGGGAATCTCGCGCATCGCCGCGCCGGCCAGCTCGGCATAAAAGCGGTACATCGCGTAGGACGGTTGCAGCAGAATCACCTCGTCGCCAGTCGTCAACGTAAGTATTGATCAGAACCTGGATGGCTTCGTCGGTGCCGTTGGTAAGCATGAAATCTTCCGGCGTCGACGCCGAAGAACTCGGCCAGATCGCGCTTCACCTCGCCGTATTCCGGATACACCGACATCCGCTCCTCCGTCAGGTACTGCTTCAGCGCTTCGATGACGTGCGGCGAAGCGCCCACCGTATTCTCGTTGAAATCCAGCCGCAGCTTGCCCATGCTGCCGGCCGTGGGCGGCGAATACGGCGCCATGCTCAGCACCGCCTCGCGAGGCTGCAATACGCCCGGCGGCAAATCGATCCGCTTACTCAAGGCGAACCTCCACCGACCGGGCGTGCGCTTCCAGTCCCTCGGCTCGCGCCAGCGTAGTGATCGCGGGAGCCAGACGAGCCAAACCTTCGCGCGTTAATTCCTGAATGGAGATCACCTTCACGAAATCGGCGGCCGACAGACCTCCGCGGATGCGCGCCGCGCCCGACGTCGGCAGCACGTGATTCGGACCGGAGGCATAATCGCCCGCCGCTTCGGGACTATGCGGGCCGATGAAAACGCTGCCCGCATTGCGAATGCCCGCCAGCAGCGCCGCGTCCGGTATCGCCAGATGCTCCGGCGCAATACGGTTCGAGATCTCGATCGCCTCGTCCAGCGAATCGACAATCACGGCCGCGCTATTTTTGCGGATCGCTTCGCACGCCACCGCGGCCGTCGGCAGCGACTCCAACTGCCGCATCACTTCCGCCGCCACCGACTGCGCCAGACGCCGCGACGTGGTCAGCAGGATGCGCCGAGGCCTCCGTATCGTGCTCGGCCTGCGCCAGCATATCGGCCGCGAGATGCTTCGGATCGCTCTCCGCGGCGATGATCACAATCTCCGTCGGGCCCGCCACAAAATCGATCCCCACCTCGCCCGCCAGCAGCTTCTTCGCGGCCGCGACATAGATGTTTCCCGGCCCCACGATGCGATCTACTTTGGGGACGCTCGCCGTGCCGAAGGCAAACGCCGCGATCGCCTGCGCGCCCCCCATCCGGAACATCCGCCCCGCGCCGCAGAATTCGAATGCCGCCAGAATTTCCGCGCTGGGGTGCGGCGAGGCAACACAAATGTTTTGCACTCCCGCCACCTGGGCCGGGATCACTGTCATCAGCAGCGTCGAGGGCAGGGGATAGCGGCCCGCCGGCATGTAAGCGCCGACTGAATCGAGCGGCCGGACGATATGTCCGAGCCGCCGCCCATCGGGCAGGTCCGACCGAGCACTCGCGCGGAAACTGCATTCGCGCATACTCGCGAATGTTCGCCGCCGCCGCTTCGACTGCCTCCATAAAATCGCCGCTACACGCGCCTGGCGCGCGGCCCGGATTTCCGCGTCCGTAACCAACAGATTCTCGCCCCGAAAGCCGTCGAACTTGCGCGCATACTCGAACAGCGCCGCATCGCCGCGCCTTCGCACGTCGTCCAAGATCGGCGCAACCGTCCGCTCCGCTTCCGCCAGCCGGCCGGCCTTGCGTGCGATCAATTCCCCGGCTTCGGACGCCTCGACAATTCGCAGCATAATTACATCACGATCTTGTTCAAGGGGTACTCGACAATCCCCTGCGCCCCGGCTTCCTTCAATCGCGGAATGATGGTGCGAACCGTGCTTTCGTCGAGAATGGTATGCACCGCGACCCATTCTTCCTCGCTCAGGTGCGATACCGTCGGCTTCTTTAACGCGGGCAGAATGCGCAGCACCGCCGGCCAGATTCGCGCGCTCCACGTTCAACATCAAACCCACTTTCCCCAGCGCGTTGATGGCGCCTTCGAGCAGCATGCGCATGTCTTCCAGCTTCCGCCGCTTCCAATCGTCTTCCCACGACGCGACATTGGCGATCAACTGCGTATTCGATTCCAGTACCGTCTCAATAATCCGCAGGTTGTTCGCCCGCAGCGACGACTCCCGTCTCGGTCACTTCAACGATGGCGTCGGCCAGCACCGGCGGCTTCACTTCCGTCGCGCCCCAACTGAACTCCACCTTGGCCTTTACGCCGTTCTTCTCCAGATAACGCCGCGTCGCCGCCACCAGTTCCGTCGCGATTACCTTGCCTTCGAGATCGCGCACGGAGTGGAACGGTGAGGACTCCGGCGCCGCCAACACCCAGCGCACTTTGCCGAAACTCTGCTTGGCATACACCAGATCCGCCACCGTCCGCACATGAGCTTCGCTTTCCTGGACCCAATCGCGGCCCGTCAGCCCCGCGTCCAGCACGCCGTCCTCGACATAGCGCGCCATCTCCTGCGCGCGAATCAACATGCACTCGATCTCCGCATCGTCGATCGCCGGAAAATAGGACCGCGCGCTGGTCGTGATGTTGAATCCCGCGCGCCGGAACAGATCGATGGTGGCGCTCTCGAGACTGCCCTTCGGTATCCCGAGCTTCAGCTTCACGCCCGCGCCTCCGTATACTTCCGCCGGATCGTAAGCGCGCTCCTCCGATTCCACCCAATTGCCATTTTCAAGACGCCGGAAAAAACAGCTTTCGTAGCCTTCGTGGCACACGCCCGGTCCCAGCGCCTCCACTTTCAACAGCAGCGCGTCCTAGTCGCAATCGGTCGAGATTTCTTTGACGATCAGCCGGTGCCCCGACGTCTCGCCTTTCAGCCACAGCTTGTTGCGCGAGCGGCTGTAAAACGTCGCGTACCCGCTCTCGACCGTGTTGCGAAACGCCTCTTCGTTCATGAAACCGACCATGAGCACGCGGCCCGAGGCGTGGTCCTGAATCACGGCCGTGACCAACCCACCCAGCTTGTCGAAATTTAAATCCATGTCTTCTCAACGGGGCCGCAAAGCAACGAGGCGCAAAAAAAAAGCCCGCCATGTTCAGGCGGGCCTTTTTGCTTCGGAAAATCCGGTCAGACGCCCGCCCGCCATCGCGTATGGTGATGATGGACGAGGCGTTCGATCATGAAATTAAGGTTACCATGCCCGCGATGTACGAACGAATCCTCTATGACCGGCGCGGCCAAATCGTGCGCATGACCTTGAATCGTCCCGAGAAGCGCAACGCCCTCGATGCTCAGTCCATCGCGGAGCTGAAGGATGCCCTCGCCGCCTCGGCCCGCGACCCGGATTGCCGCGTCGCGCTGATCGCCGCAGCCGGCCAGGATTTCTGCTCCGGCGCCGACTTGGCCGGCCTCGAAAAGACCGCGCAATCCGGCGTCCTCGAGAACATGGACGACGCCCGCGAGATGGCCGAACTGTTCCTGGCCATCCGCAAGCACCCGCGCCCCGTCATCGCAGCCGTGCAGGGCCGCGCGCTGGCGGGCGGTTGCGGCCTCGCGACAGCGTGCGATATCGTTCTCGCCTCGGAATCGGCGCGTTTCGGCTACCCCGAAGTAAACATCGGATTCGTGCCCGCCATGGTCATGGCCATGCTGCGCCGCTCCGTCTCCGAGAAAGCCGCTTTCGAATTGGTCGCGACCGGCGGAATTATCGCAGCCGCCCGCGCGCGAGAGCTCGGCCTCGCGCACCACGTCTATCCGGACGAGCGATTCGTAGCCGAAGTAGACGCCTACACGACCCGGCTGGCCTCACAATCGGCTTCCGCCGTGATGCTCTCGAAGCGCCTGCTCTACCAAACGGATTGCGTCCCGTTCGAAGCCGCGCTCGAAGCCGGCATCGAGATCAACGCCATCGCCCGCATGACCCCGGACTGCCGCCGCGGCATCCAGCGTTTTCTCAACAAGGGCTGAGGAAGCGAAAACCACCCGTCATGTGCGGATGTGGGCTCCTCTGTAGCTGTGGTAGCGAGAACGGGCAAGATCTACTCGCCTGGTTCGCCCTGCATGGCCAAAGCTTCCAGCGATTGAACCCATTCATGGAAGTGCCGGCAATGCTTGCGCATTCTTCGGATGCCGACCGCCGCGGCGCCCTGTGCTCCTTCGATTACTTTTCGATAGCCGGGACAAACCGCTAGGATTCGTTTCGACGGCGCAGTATCGGGGTTATTGTTAATGTCTTCGGGAGTATCAAAATCGTTTCGGATGGCTTGAAATTCGCGTACCAGATTGGGACGGTTAATACCGTTAGCGAATGCCGCGGGATCGCTGAATAACAAGGCCTCATACTCATGAAGCTGGAGGTAAGGGAGGAACCGCGCGTCGGGGGCGAAGATTGGGGATCTCCCGGCAGATATCTTCTTTGACTGCTCGTTCGATGTGTCGCGCCTTGGCGAGGCTCGAAAGATGTTCTGGAGGGGGGTGACCGGGAAATCCATGGCCCAATCCGTACACGTCGACCATTGTTGAGCAATATGCGCCGTGGTCCTGTTTTAACAGCATTAGAACGTCACGCTTCACACGGGCATAGCTCGTTCGGCCGCCTTTGTGGCCCAGGCGACCGAGGAGAATCGGCTTTGCATAAATATTGCTGTGCGACAGCGTCTCGGCGAGGATATTGCCGACGAAGGACTCTTCGGTTTGCCCCTCAACCACTACATAGAGTCGCGTCACTGACGGCCATTGCCGCCCTTCGGCACGAGATCGGTTGAGTGCTCGTTTCTAGGTCGGCCCCCGAGCACATTTTTCTGCCACAGCTCTCCAAGAGAGTACTCTTGAAGCCATTCTGAAAGCTCGTCGCTAGCCAATCTTTGAAAAGTGGACTCGCTCCGCGCCCGATCGACTATGATCACATCTTCCGGCTTGAATTCATTCAGCAATGGAGCGGATTGGGTGGAGATAATGAGCTGCCTGCGGACATAATTGCCCGTGCCATTCACGGCTTGCCGAAAGAGGTTTCCGAGCAGCGTGAGAGCATACGGATGCAAACCAAGCTCTGGCTCGTCGAACAGCATCGTAGGAGGAGGATTCGGCTGCAGCAGGACGGTGGCCAGGCAGATGAAGCGCAGTGTTCCGTCCGAGAGTTGTTGCGCCGTGAAGGGATAATCGGAATCTCGCTGCTGCCATTCGAGTTGTATCGTCCCTTCGTGTCCTGGAATCGGACGAAGAATGAAATCATCAAAGAATGGGGCTGCCAACCGGACCACATCCCGAATTCTGAGATAGTGGATTCGGTCGGTTTTGCCGATCCTATAGAGGAAGGGCGCAAGATTCTCCGCGGTTGGACCTAGCGCTATGTTGTCATTCAATGCGTGGGGCCGCCGAGCCCCGGCGCTGAAGCTCGTATCGTGGAAATGATAGACCACCCATCTGGAAATCGCATCGAATACGTAATGAGAAACACCCCTTGCCCCGCCCCATGAACCAGCGTCGTCCTTGTGATCCTTGAGCTTTGCTTCGGCATGCCCGGAACCAAGTGACGTATGGTGGCTTCTAGAATCGCCGTAGAAAACTGTGGTTTCTTCGGAGAAAACCAAGCGTCCGTCATGCGTCGGAACGAGGCAGAATTCGTAGCCGTTCTTGCCGAAGTAGAGCTTCGCGCCCAATCGAGAGGTTTCTTTCGGACCTAAAAAAAGACAACTGTCGGCGCCACCTTCCACTGCAACAGCGGTTTGCAATCTTTGTTGGATGAGGTCGCGAAGGAGGCGAAAAAAGCCGACGAAGTTGCTCTTCCCAGCGCCGTTCGCGCCTATCAGAACGTTGAGCCCACCCAGCTCAAATTCTTCCAGCGCCCTTATGGATTTGAAGCCTTCGATCGTGAGCTTCTTGATGGTGTCGGCCATTGCCTACGCTCAGCATATCGGAAACGCGCGCCGAACCGCCATTGCAGCGCGGCTTGCATCGCCTCCTCTGGGACCGGTACTAGAGGCGTGGAAATGCGGATCCGCGCCTAACCCCGCCGGTCGTAAACTTCCGTCCACGACTCCTTCGCCGTCGGCGTGATCAGCCGCAGTTCCCGAGTCAACCGCTTTCCGTCCGCCGAAATGCCGGTGCGCGACCATTCCCGCAGCGTCTTGTCGTTCGACGTATACAGCGACTCCACCGTCCGCGCATCGATGCGCTTGAACGCCATTGTGCCCTCACCGCCCGGGCCTTTCGCCGGATACGATTTGCCGTCCAGCGCGCCCTTGAAACTGAATTCCCGCGCCTCCTCCTCGTTGGGCTTAATCACCTCGCCGCTGTAGTTGAACGTGGAGCCCTGCTCCTCGATTTTAATGACGATGCTGGTCGGCCGCGTGTGCTTCCCCCACTTCGACGCGCCCGCGTTCAATATCCAGGTCCCGCTCATGTTCGGTCCCGCGGAATCGGCCAGCAACAGGCCGCAGGCCAGGAACCCCACCACTGTCCTCAAGCTCGGACTCATAATGTTTCGCTCCTCCTATATGGACGCCGATCCCGGTCAAAGTTATCGAATTGCTACACTCGTTCGGCGGACTTCAACCCGGTCCGCGGAGGCAAGCAAATGACATCGCCAATTCCAATCAGTGGTCCGAACCCGAATCTGGACATTTTGATCGTCGAAAGCGACCGCGCCACCGCGCGCCTGACCAAGGAAGCTTTCAAAGATGCCGGACTCATGCAAGGCGTGGTGGCGGTCGACGACGGCGAACACGCGCTAGCCTATTTGCGGCGCGAGGACGGTTTCGCCCACCATCCGCATCCCGACCTGATCTTCCTCGATCTGCACCTTCCGAAAAAGTCCGGCCTGGAGGTTCTCGCGGAAATCAAGGCCAATCCGCGGCTGAAAGTGACGCCCGTGGTGGTCGTCTCCGGATCGGCCGACCCCAAGGAGATTCGCGAAGCCTACGAACTCCACGCCAGTTGCTACGTCCGCAAGCCGATCGACCTGGATCAGTTCCTGCATTTCATCAAGACCTGCTACGAATTCTGGGGTAAGGTCGTGACCTTGCCTCCCAAATGACTCGTCCGTCGCTTTTCCGACCCCCTCCCGCCACTCCGGAGCTCAAATCGGCGCTGCTCCGGCTGGGCTTCTTTGCCGCCATCGCGTTCGTCTCTTATTTCATCTTCGCCACCGTCCTGCTGTGGGCGCTTCCGCCCAACGCCCAGCTCGTAATCGCCGTCTTCAGCAACTTCGCATCGGCCGCCATCGCCAACGCTCTGGCGCTCCGCATCTTCGAACGCGGCCGACTCGCCGACGTGGGCCTCGGCTGGACGCCGGCATCCCGCCGGAACTTATCGTTGGGCCTGCTGGGGGGTCTGGGCGCGGCCTTCCTGGTGCTGCTGCTCCCCGTCGCCGTTCGAGTGGCCGACATCGAGCGCGTCCCCAATGGACGTCTGGACTGGCCCACCCTCCTCTTCGTCTCCGTTCTCTTGATGTTCGGCGCCATTGCCGAAGAAATGCTCTTCCGCGGCTACGGCTTTCAGGTCTTCCTCGCCGCCGCCGGTCCCTTCGCCGCGATTCTCCCGGACAGCGTGCTATTCGCCTTCATGCACGCCAGTAATCCCGGGTTCACCTTGCTGGCCGGCATCAACACGCTTTTGTGGGGTATTTTACTCGGCTACTCCTTTCTGCGCAGCGGCGATCTATGGCTGCCCATCGGTCTCCACTTCGGCTGGAACTGGATGCTCCCGCTGCTGGGCGTCAACCTGAGCGGGCTTACAATGGGAGTAACAGGGTACACGATGCGCTGGAAGGCCGGTGGTTTGTGGAGCGGCGGCGCCTACGGCATCGAAGGCGGGATCCTCACGACCGCTATCGTCGTGCTTCTTTATTTCTACCTCGAATGGGCGCCCCTGGCGCCGCAGGAAGCGTACCTGCTTTACAAGAATCGATCATGAAGTTTTTTGCGATGATCGCGCTCATTATTGTGATGCCGATCGCCTCGGCCCAGAAGCTGACCGACGACGATAAGATCGAGATCCTGCGCGGCCTCATGGCCGAATACGCCACCGTGAAAGCGTATCTGCCGCGCTCCCACAAGCCTCTCGATTTTAATGCCAATGGAACGTGGGACAAGGAGAAATGGCAGGATGCGGGCCGTGAATTCGGCCCCGCCGCGCGCGTCGGCGATCTCGTCCAAATCACGAAAGTCGGCATCGAAAGCGACCGCATCGTCCTCGAGATCAACAACGGAATGAAGGGCAAGGCCCATTGGTACGACCACGTGCAGGTCGGCATGGGCGGAGGCATGGCCCCTGTAAACACCAACCAGAACTCGAACGCGCCCAGTGGGACCACCATCGCGCTTGTTTTTGAAAAACATGTGCCGCCGCTGAAGACCGCCGAGCTTAAGAAAATCCTCTCGCCCTTGCTGGACTTCGATAAGCACAGCGCCACGGAAAATTATGCCGACACGCTTCCCGCCCCGGTCAAGGAAGCGATCAAGAACAAGAAGGTGATCGAAGGCATGGATCGCGACCAGGTCCTGCTCGCCATGGGCCGCCCGCGTCTCAAGGAACGCGACGTCAAGGACGGCGTCGAGACCGAAGACTGGATCTACGGCGAGCCGCCCGGCATCATCACGTTCGTGACATTCAACGGATCGAAGGTCGTCAAGGTGCGCGAGTCCTACGCCGGCGTGGGAGGCTCCACCGCCGCGCCGCTGCCGCCGCGCTGAAGCATTCTCAAACGAGCTGAGCCGCGGTCGCCGCAAAACGCCGGCAACATCCCGGGATTAGATTGCCAGCGGAGCCAGCCGAGCCGGCGCAATCGGCCGATTTTCATGCGCCGCGATTCATGGCAACACATTCCTGGTCGCGTTAGCCCGCATGCGGCGTGCGAAAAAGACCGTTAAGTACCGGCTCCCTTACGGTCACGGCTCTGTAAAAGCTGCAAACAAGCAGTCGCGATTCTGAGCCGCGCGCGTCGGCAAGCGGGTTTTGGCAGCGCTCGATATCAGAACTGGAAACGCAGATCGAGCGAAAGGATTCGCGGGCCGCGATCGGCGGTGGGCAAACCGAAAGAGGCGTTGGTCTGAACACCGGCGCCGTTGAACTGAGCGGTGCTGTTGATGGTCGTGAACTGGGGGTGGTTGAGCGCGTTGTAGGCCTCGAGCCGAAGTTTCAAAACGCGCTTTTCGCCCAAGCCGATCGGCACCGTTTTCCCCAGCGCCAGATCGAAGTTGTAATAGGGGTGCTGCCGCAGAATATCCACGCCGGCGTTGCCGATCGTGCCCACGGCGGGTTCCGCGAAAGCGGCGGTATTGAAGTAAGTGCCCGCCGCCGCCGGCGCGGCATTGGCATCGCCAACGACATTGATGCGTGGAGTTTCCGAAGCCGATCCCGTAATATCGGCCCCCACGGTGCTGGTAAAGCCGGGCGTAAATGGGGCGCCGGACGAGAAGGTGGCCAGACCGGAAAGAATCCAGCCGTCGGCGACGGCGCCCAGAACCTTATTGTGCAGCGCGCGTCCCGGCCGCGGCAGGTAATAGATGAAGTTGACCGCCAGGAGTTGGGGGCGGTCCGTGCTTAGCGGCCCATAGTTACGCTCGTAATTATTGGCAACGAGGGGATCGAAAGTTATCATCCCGAGACTCTTGGACCAGGTATAGGCGGCGCCCAGCGCAAGATTTTTCGAAAATTGGCGGCGCAGACTAACCTGCAAGGAGTTATAGTTGGTCTTGCCGCCAAACTGAAAGGGAGTGATGTCGAGATACCCCGGATAATTGACGCGAAGCAGGGCCGAGGGGAGTATGCCGCCGGTCTTGGTGGGGTCTGCATTTTTGGGGTTGAAATCGGCGCCGAGCGGGATGGGGTTGATGTTGACTGTCCAGGGCTGGTTCAACCCCCAATTACCCACATAGGAGGTGTCCAGCACCATCCCGAAGCCGACGCTTTGCTGGACGCCGATGCTGGCGTTGCGCACTTGGTCGATGGGCGCGGAGCCGGCTGAGATACGAGACGCTGGTTGGTCCGATCAGTCCAGTGCTGCTGGATAGGGAATTGATGGCGCCATAGTAACTCGAGGCAGTGAATACGACCGGCGATTGGCCCCCCATTTCGGACACCCGATTCTCGTTGAACTGGTTATAAAAGACGCCCGCGCCGCCTCGAATGGCGGTCTTGCCATTGCCGAACACGTCATAAGCAAAACCGAAGCGCGGCGCTACAGCCACGGGCATGTGAGTGTAAGTGTTCAGCGGCACTCCATTCTGTCCCGCCACTAACATGCCGTTGCCGGGATTGCCGGTGTTGGGTACAAACAGACCGATGGCCGCCTGCGGCGCGGTGGCGCCGCTCCCAGGATCGACCGCCACTCGTTGGCCCGCGGAATTGAAGCCGGGAATGTAAATTCTGGGGACCGCCGCCGCGGAATAAGAGCTCGGCGAGAAATAGGACCACAGGTTATTGGGATTGACAATGGGAGTTTGATGGTAGAAGCGGAGGCCGTATTCCAAGGTCAACCGCCGCTTGACGCGCCAGCTATCCTGAACGTACCACTCCGTGTCCCAATAGACCAAGAGGTTGATGGTCCGGCCGTTGGCTTGGGTGAAGCTGTCATAGTCCCCTATCAAGGCGTTGGCGAAACCGTTGCCGGTGTTCAGCGGATTGTTGGCATCCGGGCGCAAAGCTGAAGGTACCCAAGTAATTATTTCCGCTGGCCTGATTGTGCCAGTTATATTCCGCGTAAATACCGGCCTTGAAGCTGTGGTTGCCCACTATCTTCGTCAAATTGTCATTAATGGACCAGATATCGTTCCAATTGGCATAGTCCGAGTAAGGACCCACTCCAAAACTCGCCGCGTTGACGGGAGTGCTTCCAAAACTCACGGATGGAATATAATTGGCGAAGCTGTCGACCTCGGGCGCGGACTGATAGGGCGATGCATAACCTTTTGGCGTGCTGGGTATGGAGAACAATCCAGGTGGATTACCAACCAGCGAGCGGGCCACCAGCGAGGGATCTTTCTCATAATACGCCCAGATCGTATAACCTTTCCCAAATGTGAACTCATTCACCATGGTCGGGCTGAAAACGTAGTTCAGTACTGCTGCATAACCATGTCCGGGATTGGCATGGTCGATCGGCGCATAGTTCCATTGCAGGCCCTGGTAGAGGACGGTCATGTCGTCGGCGTCGTGCATCCAACGGAAATAGGCGTTCAGCTTGGGCGTCGGGTACCAGTCAACCCGCCCCACGTCGTTGCGCCGGGGATGGGCGGCGCTGGCGCCGGACTGGAAGTTTGCCTGGCGGTAATAGAGGCTTCCCGGAGCGGGGTTAAAGTTCGGCAGCGGTATAAAGTTGAGCATCGCCTGGCCATAAGGGTTGATCTGCGAGGCTGGGATGACATTGCCAGGGTAGGGAGCGCCCGTGCTCGGGTCCTTGATCACAATGAGCGCGCCATTGCCTCCGAAACTTTGCGAGAAGTCGCCCGTGCGCTCCAGCGCCGTCGGCACGGTCCGGGTCTGGACGCCCGGATTCACATGCTGTTGGGTGTATTCCTGGGAACCAAAGAAGAAAAGCTTGTTTTTGGAAGTGTTGAAAAACCGGGGTATATACAGGGGACCGCCCAGGCTCCATCCGGCGACGTTGTAGCGGTAGACCGGCCGGGGCAACCCGGTAACATTGTTGAAGTAATCGTTGGCGTTGAACTCTTCATTGCGGTGCGTCCACCAGCCACTGCCGTGAAACTGCCGCGTGCCGCTCTTGGTCAGCACCGAGATGGTTCCCCCGGAGTTACGCCCATATTCGGCCTGGTAGTTAGAGCCGAGTACCCTGACCTCTTCGATGGCGTCGATGTTAGGCTCGTACTCGGTGGTGCTATTCGACCCGGTATCGAGATTGATGACCCCGTCCACCATCATGAGCATGTCCGAGGTATTTCCATTGATGGTAATACCGGTGATTTGGTTTTCGCTAGTAACATCGCGGTTCACGGTGGTGTCGACCACGCCGGGCAACATGCGCATGTAGCCGAAAAGATCGCGGCCCCGCAGAGCCAGGTCGTTGAGCTGCGATCCCTCCACAAGCGAGGACTTCTCGCTGCTGGCCGTCTGCACGGGCGTCGTCTGGGCGGTCACGGACAACTGTTCGGTGACGCTGCCGATTTCGAGCCTGATTTGGCCTAAATCCCGCGTCTCGCTGGAGGCAAGATTCACGCCTCGTATCACGCGGGTCCGGAAACCCTGGACCGTGATCGTGACGGTGTAACTTCCCGCCTGCAGGTCCACGAACCGAAAAAGGCCGAGTTCATTGGACGAGGCGTTCCGTATTTCACCCGTTGCATCGGAGGTCAACTGGACGGCGGCGCCGGGTATGACGGCGTTGGCCGGATCGGTCACGATTCCAACCAGGTTGCTGGAAACAGTCTGGCCAAACATGTTCGAAGATACGAGCAGTATGGCCCCAAGAAAGGCGATCGTTCGAATACGCATGTGTTTCACTCCCACGATGGCCGGGTTAGGGCGGACTACCTTGCCCGCCGGATGTCCCAGATCTCGACTTGCTTTGCCGGAATCTCGCTGCTGAACGTCAACGTATTGCCGCCGGCCCTGTGCCGCTCCCTGCGTCCGTTGAGGATCTCGTTCACGGCAAACTCCCCCGGAGTTTCGACGTCCAGATTCACTGTCAGTGTCTTGCCCGTTTTTCCATGATTGATGGCAAACAGAAGATCGCCCTCGGGATTCTTCTGCAAACGCACCTCTACCGGCGTCTCCGGATCGAGACCGTCCTGCGAGGTCTTAAAAGGACGGGTGACCTTGGCCCAATCGAGCAGGCCGAGTATGAACTGGCTGTCGTTGTGATACTCAGGTTGATTGGCGAGTCCTAGGAAAGAGCCGATGAATAAGGTCTGGCCCTTGCCGTAAGCCGCAGCCGTAACGCACGGCGTATTGTCATCCAGATGCGCCAGCGCTTTGGCGCCCCTGCCGGGCAAAAGCTCGAGGGACTCGGCGAATTGGGCGCCCCGCAGGTCGTCGCCCCTGTTCAGCTTCGCCAGCGCCGGATTGGAATTGTCATCCACGATTATCCGGACTTGGCTTCTCGTCAAGACCTTGGTTTCCCGAATGCCAAATACTTCGCTCAGCCCCATGCCGGGAATCACGGAGGCGGTATAAGCATGTTCGCTATTCCAGGCGAGCCGCGCCTCCGAGACCAGGGACCCGCCCTGCTCCACATACCTCTTCAAACCGGCCGCGGCCTCGCGCGTGAGGACGACCGGACAGGGAATAATAATCAGCTTGTACCGTGACAGATCGGTGGTTTCCACCTCTTGACGGTGAATGAAGTCCACCGGAATATTGTTCTCGGCAAATACCCGGTAATAGCCGGTCAGCGAGGCCTGATAATACGCGCCGCCTTGTCCCCGTCCGGCGCCCGCGGTGGGGGTTGTGGCGGGAGTGCCGCGCGCACCGCCGACGTATTGCGCCGAAGGATTATAAACCAGGGCTATCCGCGCCTCCACCGGACTGGACTTTGCGAACAGCGCCTTGTTCTCCTCGGCGAAACGCGCAATCTGTCCCAGCCCCTTGGCCCGCTCCGTCACCTTGCCGTCCAAGCCGATAAGTCCGAAGCCGCCCGACTCAACGCCCGAGGACATCACGTAGTAGGCATAAATATTAATGCCTCTGGCGCCTGCGGCAATTAGCGACCATATCCAAGTGCGTTGATCGTCCGGAGTGACCGGATCGCCGACCGACATGGAGTTGGTGGAAAAACCGCCTTGAAATTCGCCCGCATAAAATCCGCCGTTCTTTTTGTTGGCGGAGCGGGAGAAGTCGGCGCCCATGATCATGCGCCATAAGTTCGGCTCGCCGACATAGCGGGGATAGACCGACAAACCGTAGTAATCCAGCGATCCCGCCTCCAGGAAATCATCCAGACCCCCACCGAAGACCGAGGGCGGCGAGGCATGAGACGTGATCAGGTGCGTCTTATCAATCTGGCGAATCACGCTATATTGCGTGGCCATGTCCTCGGCTCCTTTCTGGGCAATGAAATCGTGCCAGTCCATGTCCATCGCATAAGTGCCGATCCCGCCGGTGCGCTGGGGATATATGGCGTCCCAACTGGGGTAATTTTCATACCACTCCAGATTCAGCGCGTCGAGGGTCTTATATTTGTTTTTCAGCCATTGGCGATAGCGCACCCGTGTTTCCGGCCCGACCAGCCGCATGGCGCGCGGTTCGCTCCACAAATCCCAGCCGTAGAAGTTGGGATACGAGACGGCAACCTTGGCCGCCTCGGTCATAAATGCCAGGATCGACTTTTGCATACCCTTGTGGTCGGAATAAAAAGACGTGGAGGGCGGCGCCGCGACGGCGTTGATCCCGTTTTCGTTCTCAAAGGCATCCGGGTACTTGATATGCGCCCAGTCCGGCGCGAATCCGAAGCCATCCCATCCCGAGTACACCTGGATGAAAACCCGCAGTCCCGCCTCGCGGGCGAGTTCGAAGAGCATGCGGAGATTATCGAAATTGTATTGGCCCTCTTGCGGTTCGTTGTGCGACCAATCCACCCACCCGCGCACGGTGTTGAAGCCGAGCGATTTGATTTGCCGGAGATCGCGCCGCCATTCCTCTCTGGAGTTCGCCGTAAGCGGGGAAAGCATCGGCGCGCGCGCCTTTCCGCCGTTATACCAGACCGAGATCATGAGGTCGGGCGGTTGGGACAAACGCGGCACTCTTCGTTCCACGGCCGAGGGCGTCTGCGTTTTGGGCGCGACCCAGGAAGATGAAGGCGCCGGTCAGAACTGCGGCTGCAATTGCGGCTCGTCTTATATTTTTACCTCCCTAGTACTCTTCCGGACGCACACAGCTTGAATTCATCAGATGATTATGTACTCATAATGTATAGATGTCAACGGCTCCGCTCAACAAGGATCTTCCCATTGCGCTGTACCATCAGATTCGCTGCGCCCTGGCCGACGCGATTGACAACGGCCAATGGCAATCGGGCCAGCAGCTTCCTAACGAGAGCCAGCTTGCGCTGCGTTTCGGGGTCAGCAAAATCACCGTCCGGCAGGCATTACAGAAATTGGCGGATCTGGGTTATGTCCGCCGCGAACAGGGCCGGGGCACCTTCGTTTCGAAACCCAAGCTCGACCAGGGGCCGCGTGACCTGACCAGCTTCAGCGAGGAGATGCGCCGCCATCGC
The DNA here is from genome assembly GCA_963795935.1 of Bryobacterales bacterium. Lineage (GTDB taxonomy): Bacteria > Acidobacteriota > Terriglobia > Bryobacterales > Bryobacteraceae > JAICMB01. The sequence continues at coordinate 232,810 of CAWCJO010000005.1, forward strand.
CTCACCGCCACGTCGCGCGTGATTGAGCGTGCCGTGACACCCGCCAATGCGCGCGTGGCCGAGGCGCTGGAACTTCGGGAGAGCCAGCCGGTGTTCGTCCTGAAGCGCCTGCGCATGGCTGACGGGGAGCCCATGGGAATCCAAACCGCCCACCTGCCGTTGGCTGTGGCGCCCGAACTGGCCGGGAAAGACCTTGAAGATGTCTCGCTTTATGAGGTTCTGCGCGCGCAGTACGGCCTGCAACCGGCAAGTGCGCGCGAGACCTATCGCGCCGTGGCCGCGGACGCGGCGGCGGCCCAACTGCTCGGCATCGCTGCCGGCTCGCCCGTCTTCTGGGTGGAGCGCGTCACTCGCTTACCGGCGGCAAGCCGTTCGAATTCGTGCAGAGCGTCATTCGCGGAGACCGTTACAACATCATCCTGGAGTTGTCGGCCAAGCAAACGCGCCCGTGAACCAGGTTGTGGCCATCGATCTCGGCGGCGCCAAGACGGCCATGGGAAACTAAGACCGGATATTACAGGTCCATATTCCCGGCGCTGGTGGACGCAGTTGAGCGTGTCCGGCCTGACTGCTCCGCCGGCAAGACGGGAATTCCAAGTGCGCCGCGGGACGTCCGTGGGGACGGCGATGGCGCGCCGCGACGCGATCAAGGTCAACGGCCGTTCGGCCGGCGGAACGGCTGTTACAATTCTTTTACAGCTCCGCGGCCACCGCGCCGCTGCCGCCGCACCGACCGAGGCCTCGATTGATCGGTTCCATCCTGAACACAATCGGCAATACGCCGGTGGTGCGACTCCAAAAAGTGGTTCCTCCCGGAAGCGCCGATGTGATCGTCAAGCTCGAGTATTACAATCCCACCGGCTCGTACAAGGACCGCATGGCCTTGGCCATGATCGAAGAGGCTGAAAAGCGCGGCCATCTGCGGCCGGGCATGCGCGTCGTCGAATACACGGGCGGAAGCACCGGTTCTTCTCTTGCCATGGTGTGCGCCGTGAAAGGATACCGGTTTGAGCCGCTTTCCTCCGATGCCTTCGCCCAGGAGAAGATCCAGACCATGCGCGCCTTCGGCGGAAATGTTACCGTGCTGCACAGCGAGGGCGGCAAGATCACGCCCGAATTGCTCGACCGCTTCAAGGAGGAGATCGCCAAGCGCGCCGCCGAGCCCGGAACCTTTTATACCGATCAGATGAACAATCGCGACTCCATCCTCGGCTACCGCAAGATCGGCGAGGAGCTGCTTCGCCAAATCGACGGCAAAATATCGGCGTTCTGCGGCGGCGTCGGCACCGGCGGAATGTTGATCGGAGTCTCCCGCGTCCTGCGCGAGTCCGGCAGCGGCGCGAAGATCGTCGCTCTGGAACCCGCCGGATCGCCGGTGATCACGAAAGGAAGGGCCGGGGCGCATCGCGTCGAAGGCCTCGGCATCGGCTTCTGGCCGCCCATGCTGAGGCGTGAATATTTCGATGAAGCCCGCGCCGTCGACGAAGCCGCCGCTCGTATCATGGCGCGCCGGCTCGCCGCCGAGGAAGGCATTCTGGGCGGCACATCCACCGGTCTGAACGTAACCGCGGCCCTCGATCTGGCGCGCGAACTCGGCCCCGGGGCGACCGTCGTCACGGTCGCCTGCGATACCGGTTTGAAGTATCTGGCGGGGGATCTGTTTACCGGCTGAACGTCAGACCTCGTGAGCAAGCGTGTTCGGCCGCCCGACATCGTGCCGTGATCGAAAAAGCGGTCCTGCCCGGTTGGTTGAAACGCGCGTTCCCCCGCGGCCTGACCCCGGCCACCGTTGGCGGCGCCGTCCCGAGTCGCGCAAAACGCGCGCCATGACCCGGCAAGCCCGTTGAGCACATATTTCCGGCAAACGCCCGATACTCCTCCGGCCTTTCCCCTGTTTTCAATGTCTTGTGCAGCGCGCCCGTGTGGCCAAGAGCATGCAAGCGTGGTTGCGGGAGAAAGGCATGGATGCCGATCAGATTCGAGCCGCGTTTATTACGACCCAGTTGCAACGCGCTCTCGCCAATAGCAACCCCGCGCATGCGCTCCGCGTTGCGCGCGAGTTCCGGCGTTATTTCGCATGGCATTCGGATTCCTTCTCCGAGCGCGACAGAAAACGAATCGATGAGCAGCTCCAAGCCTTGTCGATAAAAAATCTCCACACAAAAACGGCGTAAAGCGTCTAGTAATTAGGAAACCTTAATGTTGACGAAGCGCCCGTACATTCTGGGCGTCACGCTGCCCGCATTCGATCTGGAGCGCGACGGCAGCGATGGAACGCCTCTACCCGCGCGTCTCCCCGCGAACGCGCGCGTTCTAGTCACGAAACACTGGGTCAGAGGCATGGTGGAGGTCGTCTATGACGGCCATCGCTACGCCGTTCAACATCTCGACCTGTGTACCCGCGCCATTCTCGCCGTTTAGTCCCCGGGCCTGTCCTTACCAGCCGCGTCGACCTCGCCGAACGCTACCCGCGAATTGGGTTTAAATGGGTGGAGCACGGGAGATCTTTTCTTGCACATTGTCAGGAACCAGTTTCGACCGACGCGGCGCGGGTTTCTCGCCGCTGCCGGCGCGGGGATCGCATCGCGCGCGATTGCGGTCCCGGCCAAGACGCCTAATATTGTTTTCATTCTTTGCGACGACCTGGGGTATGGCGATCTCGGCTGCTACGGCTCGAAGATCGCGACGCCGAATCTGGACCGGCTGGCGGCCGGCGGCGTGCGATTCACGAATTTCTGCTCGGCGGACCCGGTTTGCTCGCCTTCGCGCGCGGCCCTGCTGACGGGGCGCTACCCCACGCGCGTCGGCGTGCCGCGAGTATTTTTTCCGCAGGACCCGGACGGCCTGGCGCTGGACGAGACCACCATGGCGGACATGCTGAAGGCCAGAGATTATAAGACGATCTGCATCGGCAAATGGCATCTCGGCCGGCCCGTGCAGTATCTGCCGACGAGCCGCGGCTTCGACGAGTATTTCGGCATCCCGTATAGCAACGACATGACGCCGCGAGTGTTGATGCACAACACGGAGGTCGTCGAGCAAACGGCGAATCTGGACACGCTCACAAGGCAGTACACCGAAAAAGCGCTGCAGTTCATCGGCGAAAAGAAAGGGTCGCCGTTTTTCCTGTACATGCCGCACACCTTTCCGCATATTCCGTTGGGAGCTTCGCCGCGATTCCGCGGCAAGTCGCGCGAGGGCCTCTACGGGGACGTGGTGGAGGAGGTCGATTGGAGCGTCGGGGAAGTGCTGCGCAGCTTAAAACAGAACGGGCTGGAACAGAACACGCTCGTGATGTTTTCGAGCGATAACGGCCCCTGGTATCAGGGCAGCCCCGGCAAGCTGCGCGGGCGCAAGAACAGCACCTTCGAAGGCGGCATTCGCGAGCCGTTCATCGCGCGCTGGCCGGGCCGCATCCCGAGCGGGCGCGTCAGCAACGCACTGGCATCCATGATGGATATTTTCCCCACGGTCGCGAAACTGTGCGGGGGCGCGCTTCCGAAAAAACCGCTGGACGGGATCGACATCTGGCCGCTGCTGACCGGCGCCAAGCAAGCGATCGAGCGCGATCCGCTGCTGTACTTCAATCTCTGGAACCTGCAATGCGCGCGCTGGGACAACTGGAAATTGCACGTCGCGCGGTATAACACGGCCGCATACACGCCGGGACCCGCGGGCGGCGTCCACAACTTTACGCTGCCGCGGCCGGAGTTGTACGACCTCGCTACGGATCCTGACGAGAGCTATGATTGCGCGCCGGAGAATCCGCGCATTGTTTCGCAAATCCAAGCCAAGATCGCGTCCATGATCGAGACGTTTCCGGAGCAGGTAAAGCAAGCCTGGGCCGAGACGCAGAGCCGCAAGACGGCGCCGGTACCGGTGGGCGCCTGGCCGCGGCCGGCAGCTCAATAACAAGGGAGAGCTATGTCCAGGAGATTGTCGAAGCGCTTACTGGTTTGCGCGTTCGCCGCGTGCGCTGTTGCCTGCGCGCAGACGGCGACGATTCAGGGAAGAATCACGGATGCGACCGGCGCCGTTCTGCCGGCTGTGAACGTTACGGCGACGAACACCGGGACGGGCGTAAAGACATCCACGGTCACCAACGGCCAGGGATCTTACAACATCCCGTTCCTGCAACCCGGCGCGTATACGATCGCCGCGGAGAAGAGCGGCTTTCAGCAGGCGGCGAGATCGAACGTCCAACTGGCCATCGATCAGACCGCGGGAATCGATTTTACGCTGCAGTTGGGATCGGTGCGGCAGGCGGTGGAGGTGAAAGGCGGAACGGAGCTGCTCGAAACGGAAAATGCGCTCGTCGGCCAGGACATCGACACGAAAACCGTGAACACGCTTCCCTTGAACGGCCGCGATTATACGCAGCTTGTGACGCTGGGCGCGGGGGCCACGACGAACACCTACTCGCGGGCGAAGAATGGATTCAGTCTCAACGGCAGCCAGACGTTTCAGAACACGATTCTGCTGGACGGCATCGATAATAACAACTACATTCTGGGAACCGACTTCGCCAACATGAACGCCCTGACGCCTTCGGTGGACGCCATCGAGGAGTTCCGCGTCGAATCGGCCAACTACGGTGCGCAGTACGGGCGCGCCGCCGGGGGCGTGGTGATTGTTTCCATCAAGTCGGGGTCGAATGCCTTGCACGGCGACGCTTTCGAGTTTCTGCGCAACGACGCTCTGGACGCGAACGATTTCTTCGCGAACCGCGCCGGCCTGGCCAAGCCCCCGCTGCGCCGCAATGAGTTTGGGGGAGTGCTGGGCGGTCCGGTAATTAAGAATCGCAGCTTCTTTTTCCTGAGCTACCAGGGCGAGCGCCAGACGAGCTCGCAATCGGGCGTTACCACGGTGCCCACGCCCGCCATGCTGCAGGGGAACTTCGCGGGGCTGCCGACGATTTATAATCCCGCTAACGTGGTCAACGGCGCGCGCCAGCCGTTTCCCAATAACGTCATTCCCGCGAGCCTGTTCGATCCCTCCGGAGTGAAGCTGGCGGCCTTGTATCCGGCGCCGAATCTTCCCGGCCTGACCAGCAACTACGGGTTCAACCAGGCATTCCTCTATAACGCGGACGAGATCGATGCGCGCTTCGACGAACAGATCTCTCAAAAGGACATCGCCTTTTTTCGCTATAGCCGCGGAACCATCGAGAACGATCAGGGCGCGGTTTTCGCCGCGCCGGGAAGCGGAGGCAGCGGCTTCGGCCAGTATCCACTCAATCAGCCCATCGGCGCGTGGTCCGGCGTGATCGGAGAAAATCATGTTTTCACGCCTTCATTCGTCAATGAAGTCCACGCCGGCTACACGCATCTCGACTCCAATCAGCTCAATCCCGAGAGCCAGCCGCTTTTTTCTCAGTTCGGGATCAACGGCGTGCCGCTGCTGCCTGGCCTGACGGGATTGCCGCAGATCACGGTTTCCGGATACTCGTCTCTGGGGGATCGCAATTTCACGCCGAATCCGAAGCTGGTGCAGGTGGGGCAATTCAACGACACGGCGTCGTGGACGCACGGAACTCACAACGTCAAGTTCGGGATGGAGATGCTGCTGACGCACGATTATGCCGGCACGGCCAACAACGCGCGCGGCTCGATGACGTTCAATGGCCAGTTCACGGCATCGGGGGCGGGCACAGGGTCGCCCATCGCCGATCTGTTGCTGGGGCAGACCAGCACGGCCGCGCTCTCGACGCCGCTGGTGGGGCGTCTGCGGAATCGCTATTTCGGCTTCTTCGTCGACGATAGTTGGCGCATCACGCCGAAACTGACGATTGACGCCGGCGTGCGTTACGACCTGCAGACGCCCCTGTTCGAGCGCGATAATCGCATGCTGAACTTCGATGCGAATCCGGGTGACTCGACCTACGGGACTCTGGTTCCGGCGGCGGGCGGCAGTCTCGAGAGCCGCTCCTTCAGCGCGCTCGATACGAACAACGTGGCTCCGCGCCTGGGGATCGCCTACCACGTCACTCCCAAGACGGTCGTGCGCAGCGCATTCGGCATTTTCTACGGCGGTTTGGGGTATCAGGATATCGCGCACTCCGGAGCGGCCAATCCGCCGAACTTTTTTAGCGTCAGTCTGCCCTCGGCCACTACGGCCGCGGTTTCCAGCATGGTGCTTTCGAATGGTTTTCCGCCGGGTCTCCTGACGCCCACGCTGGTCGTGAACCCGAATCTTTTCTCGATCGCCAAAAATTTCCCCATGCCCGCCACGGACGAATGGAATTTCAGCGTAGAGCGGCAGTTTCCCGGCAATAACGTACTCACGGTGGCGTATGTCGGAAGCGCCACGTCGCACCTAATGGGCGATGACGATTTGAACGCTCCGCCTCCCGGCCCGGGCGCGATCAATCCGCGGCGGCTTTTTCCGCAGTACGGCACGATCACTTACCAATCCCCCTACGCGCATTCCACCTATCACGGTTTGCAGGTTACTTATCAGAGGCGGTTTGCGAACGGCTTTTCGATTCTCAGCACGTACACCTACAGCCATTCGCTCGATAACATTTTGAACAATGAGGACAACGTCGGCGGGTCGATTCCCGCAGAATCCGAATGATTGGGCGGCGGAGAAGGCCTCCTCGGGCTTCGATATCACGCACAAATTCGTGACCAGCGGACTGTGGGAGATTCCGCTGGGACGTTCGGGAGGGCTGCTGGGCGGGTCGTTCGTGGAGCGCGCGGTGTTTCGCGGGTGGGAGCTGGGCGGCATCTTTGTGGCCCAGGGCGGCCATCCGCTGACGTTGACGACCGCGACCGATCCCGCGAACAGCACCACGCCGGAGCGGCCGAATCGAGTTTGCGACGGCAATCTGCCGGGCAGCCGGCGTTCGGTGTACCAATGGTACGAGGTGTCGTGCTTTGCCTTGCCTGCGCCATACACCTACGGCAATGCATCGCGAGGCGTGATCCGGTCTCCGGGGCTGGTGAACCTGGACGCGCTGATCGAGCGCAATTTCCACCTCACGGAACGATTCACGCTGGAGTTTCGCAGCGAGTTTTTCAATCTCACGAACACGGCGCATTTTGGCCCCCCGGCGCTGTTGATCGGCGCCGCCAACGCCGGTCAGATCACATCCGATGCCTCGCCGAACAGAGAGATTCAGTTTGCTCTCCGTTTGCTTTTTTAGGCACTCCTAAACCTGGATCGCCATCCTCCAAGGCGCGTTTAGAAAGTTCTTGCGCCTGAACGCCAACCGGCTAGACCGGAAATAAACAATACATTGGTCTTACAAAACGGCGCAACGGCGCTGGTTTATGTCTGTACCACTCGGGATACAGAGTGGATGGCAGTTAACGGTTATGTGGAGTTGGGGTTGATCAGGGCGGGCGAGGACCGGTGTCTGACCGGAGAGGACTGTGCCGTCCTCTCCGGTCAGCGGAGCCGCGAGCTAGAGACCGCTCAGGATTCCGAGGATCTGGTTCAGCAGGTTGGCTAAGCCGGGATTCGGATTATTGAGCAAATTTGCAACGCTGCAAAGCAGATTGCCCAACAGGTTCCCAGGGCCGGGCACGGCGGTTATATCCAACACGATCTGGTTGGTCGTGACGGTAAGACCCAGAATATTGAGATTGATGGGCCCGAGTACTAAATGAAGAATGGTGCACCCCGACCCGGTTGAATTGGACACCGGGGCGCTTATAGTCTGAAAAATGCTCGTAACCGCGCCGCCGGCGTTCGTTACTGTTCCGGTAACGATCCCATTCGCAATAAGCTGACCGTTTTGAACGGCGAAACTGGTCAGGTTTAACGTTCCGGCGAAGGTTCCCGCGGTTCCGGAGCCGGTGATCGGGATCGCGAGGGAATTACCCGTTCCGGGCGGCGCTGCCATTGCATTAACGGGCGCAAATGCGGCGAGGCATAGCGCCAAAGCGACGACGATCGAGATTTTAGTCATTTACTCCTCCAGTGTGAAGTGGTTAGGACTGAAACCATCTCATGGGCTCTAGCACAGGCGGTGGGTTTTACGCCGTCGATTTGCGCAGGTCCACGAGTACGGCGCAGTCAGCTATAAGACTCATCCGAGCGGCGGACATGGCGCTGTTACGGTTAGCTTTGTTTCTCTCCCGAGTTGCCCTGAGTTCAACAATGCCTTTTGCTTGACGGGCTGTAGCATAGCTGGCTATAGTAGCTGGCTAAGGCTTATGGGAAAACATTCCAACGACCGCTTGCAGGGGACGCTCGATCTGCTGGTGTTGAAATCGCTGGCGAGCCGTGGGGCTATGCATGGGTACGGAATCACGGTGCATATACAGAGCATTGCGGGCGATGCTCTGCGCGTGGAGGAAGGATCGCTGTATCCAGCGCTGCATCGCATGGCGCAGGAGGGCTGGATCAAGGCCAAGTGGGGCGAGTCGGAGAACAAACGGCGCGCGCGATTTTATGCGATTACGGCGGCCGGGCGGAAGCAGCTCGCGGCGGAAGAGAAGCGCTGGGCGGAGCTGACCGACGCGGTGGCGCGCGTGATGCAGATGGCGTGAGGGGGGAAGGGCGATGGCGTGGTTGAACCGGATCTACAATACGCTGCGGCCGGGCGGACTGGGGCGGGAGGTCGAGGACGAAGTGCGGCTGCATTTGGATCTGCGCGCGCGCGAGCTGGAGCGGTCGGGTTGGAGCGGGGAAGCGGCGCGGGAGCAAGCGGCGCGGCAGTTTGGGAACGTGACGCTTGAGAAAGAGCGGATGAGAGACATGGATATTGCGGGGTGGTTCGAGACCATAGGCAAGGACGTGCGCTATGCGCTGCGGCAGTTGGCGCGCAATCCGGGATTCACGGCGGTGGCGGTGCTGTCGTTGGCGTTGGGCATTGGGGCGAATACGGCGATTTTCAGCGTTTTGAACGCGGCGCTGCTCAGGACGCTGCCAGTGCGCAATCCCGGCGAGCTGGTCACGATGACGGACCCCACTAGCACGGGTTCCTGGATTGGCTCGCAAACGGGCCAGCCGCGGGATTTTCTGACGTATCCGGAGTTTGTGGCCTTGCGCGATAGATCCACCATGCTGTCAGGCGTTTGCGCCGCGAGCGCGCAAACGACGCCCTGGCAAGCGCGGATCGCGGGCGGGTCGCAGGAGGAGGTTCGCGGCAGCCTGGTCAGCGAAAATTATTTTTCGGTCTTCGGCATCGGAGCGGCGATGGGGCGCGTGTTTACGGCGGCCGATGCGGGGGGCGTGGGGCAGGAGCCATATACGGTAATCAGCTACGACTATTGGCAGCGGCGCTTCGGCGGGAGCGCGGCCGTGTTGGGCACGGCGCTGCGGCTCGCGCATGCCGAGGTTACGGTGATCGGCGTGGCGGCGCGGGGATTTCATGGCGAGAATGTGGCGCAAGGGGCGGACTTGTGGGTCCCGATCGCGATGCAGCCGCTGGTGATGCCGGGGCGGGATTGGCTGCACGATAATGCCGCGCAACCGGAATCGAAAAACATGTGGTTGCACGTTTTCGGGCGGCGCAAACCGGGCGTGAGCGTCGCACAAGCGCAGGCGGAGGAATCGGCGCTGTTCCGGCAGATCATCGCGGCGTCTTACCCGGCGACCATGAGGCCGGAGACGCGCAAGGAGTTAATGGACCAGCGCATTGTGGTGCAGGATGCCAGCACCGGGGTGTTTGACGGCCGGGACACGTTCGCGCGGCAACTGATTATCCTGCTGGCGATCTCGGCGCTGGTGCTGCTGATCGCGTGCGCCAACATTGCGAATCTGCTGCTGGCCCGCGCCACGGCGCGCCATAGAGAAGTGGGCATTCGCCTTTCGATGGGAGCGGGGAAGGGGCGCTTGATGCGGCAATTCTTGACGGAAAGCCTGGCTCTTTCGTTCCTGGGCGGCGCGTGCGGTCTAGCGGTCGCGTTCGCCGGTTCGAAGGCGCTGCTGATGCTGCTGTCGCAACCGGACGCGCCGCCGCAGTTGGGCGCGGCGTTCGACGTTCGCGTGCTCGGGTTCAGCATTGCGATTACTTTGCTGACGGCCGTGCTTTTCGGTCTGGCGCCGGCGATTCGCGGAACTCGCGTGGATATTAACGAGACATTGAAGGAGACCGGGCGCGGCGTTACCGCGGCCGGAGGCCGCTTGACTCTTGCAAAGGGTCTGGTGGCGGCGCAAGTGGGTCTATGCCTGGTGCTGATCGTGGGCGCGGGATTGTTTCTGCGCACTCTGTGGAACCTGCAGTCGGTGTCACTCGGATATCCGAAAGAACGTCTGCTGCTGCTGCGCGTGTACGGCGTGACGGCGGGCTATGAAGGAAACCGGCTGGCGGCGCTGTATCACGAGATTGCGGCGCGGTTGGGGCGGCTGCCTGGAGTACAGGGCGTGGCGTTCTCGGAGAATGGTCTGTTCGGGGGAACCGAATCGGGCGACCCGGTGGACGTGGAAGGATTCACGCCTCCGCCGAAAGGCGATCGTTCCGCGCGCTACGACGAGGTTGGTCCGGGTTACTTCAGCACGCTGGGAATCCCACTGCTGCTGGGACGCGAGATCGGAGCGCACGATACGGCGAACTCGATGCGCGTCTGCGTCATCAACGAAGCCTTCGCGAAGACCTATTTCGCGAGCCGCAATCCGATCGGGAAACGCGTGACGGACCTCTGGGGCGACAAGAGAATCGACATGCGGGTAGCGGGGGTGGCAAGAGACGCGCGCGATCATTCGTTGCGCGATAAAGTGCCGCCGCGCTTCTATGCGGCCGTGGACCACGGTATTGAGGGCGTCCCGCCGTCGGTGTATTTTGAGCTGCGCACGGCGGGAGATGCGGAGCAGTTGCTGAAGGCTGCGCGCAAGACGGTGGCGGATATTAACGAGGACCTTCCGGTTGTGCAGGCGCGGACGCTGGAGCGGGCATTGGAGCAGGCCAACGCGCACGCACGTTTGATTGCCAGGCTGTGCGCGATTTTTGGCGCGATCGCGTTGCTGCTGGCGGCTACGGGCCTGTATGGGGTGCTCTCTTACGGGGTGGCGAGGAGGACGAACGAGATCGGGATACGCATGGCGCTGGGAGCGGGACGAGGACGCGTGATCGGGATGATCCTGCGGGAAACGGGCGTCATGATTGCGATCGGCATGGCGGCCGGCATCGCGGCGGCGGCGGCGAGCACGCGGCTGGTGGCGGCGCAGTTGTACGGGTTGACGGCGATGGACCCGGAGACGGTCGCGGGGGCGGCGGCATTGCTGGCTTTTGTCGCGCTGTTGGCGGCATATATTCCGGCGGCGCGGGCGGCGGGGGTGAATCCGGTGGCGGCGCTGCGGCATGAATGAAAGGGAGGGATCCCGGAAGAGCATAAATGGCGTATCGCAGCGCTTGCTTGCGCGCGCGGCTCAGCAAGGGTGTTCCAGGGGACGCCTTAACCGATTTTCATGAACTGTTTTTACAGAAATTGAGACTAAGTTTTACAGCTTCGCGGCGGCGATCGCACATCCGTATAGTGGAGGCGAAAAGGCCATGGCAACCGCGGCGATGGTGAGCGGAACGACGAGGCTGGATCCGAAAAGAAGAGGCGCCGAGGCCGGCGATCTGCAACGCGGGCTGGAGCGGCTGGTGATCGGGCAGGAGGAGGCGATTCGCGAGATCGTGGACGTCTACCAGCTCTACCTGACGGGCATGAACGCTCCCGGCCGCCCGATCGGTAATTTCCTTTTTCTGGGGCCGACCGGGTGTGGAAAAACGCGCGTGGTGGAGGCCACGGCGGAGTGCCTGGTGAACGATCCCAAAGCCGTGATCAAGATCGACTGCGCCGAATTTCAGCACAGCCATGAGATCGCAAAGCTGATCGGGTCGCCTCCGGGATATCTGGGGCATCGCGAGACGCACGCTCTGCTGAGCCAGGAGGCGATCGATCGTTTTCACACCGATGCCGTGAAGGTCAGCTTCGTGCTCTTCGACGAAATCGAGAAGGCCAGCGATGCGCTGTGGAACCTGCTGCTTGGGATTCTCGATAAAGGCGTGCTGACGCTGGGGGACAATCGCAAAGTCGATTTTTCCCATTCCTTGATCTTCATGACGGGCAATCTCGGAGCGGCCGAGATGAGCGCGGTGCTGCGTCCTCGCATGGGCTTTGCGCGCGACAGGCAGAGCGGGGCGATTCACGCCGTTGAAGAGGCCGTAAGCGACAAGATGGGACGCTCGGCAATGGAAGCCGCGCGGCGCAAGTTTACGCCGGAGTTCATCAATCGGCTGGACAAGATCGTGGTATTCAGATCGCTTGGGTCAGGCGAGCTGCGCCGCATCGTCGATATTGAACTGGACGCCGTGAGGCAGAGGATTTCGAGCCAGTCGCCCGACCGCGCGTTCCTGCTCGACATCACGGACGCGGGCAAAGATTATCTGCTCGAAGAGGGAACCGACATGCGCTACGGGGCTCGTCATTTGAAGCGCGCGATCGAACGCCTGGTGGTGCAGCCACTCGCCAACCTGATGGCGTCCGGCCAGGTGCGCGGCGGCGACGTGATCTCGATCGACCGCGCGCCAGGGGACCGGGCCATGACGTTCCTGCGGGTGGGACAGCGCGTTGTCTACGGGGCGGAAGCGGCCTGAGCGGGGCGGCGCGGAGGCAGCGGTGCTCCCGCCGTCTTAAAGTAACGTTAGGGCGATACGGTGAGCAATTTACAAAACGAAATCGGCAGCGTTTCGCGGCGGAAAAGTTCGAGTTGCTTGACGCGCTGTGGGAGAGCCTTGAAGCGGATGCGCCGACGCTAACGGATGAGCAGCGTGCCGAGCTGGATTATCGCGTTGCCAAGTACCGGCGGAATCCTGAAAACGTCGTTACTTGGGAGGAAGTCAGGGGAGACCTGTTCAAGAAACAGTGACCCGAAGCACTGGCGACTACCCTTCCGCGTTCGCGGCGGGATCGCGCCAGGGCCGTAACGCGGATGGCGCCACCCGGCGATTGTGTGATTTCGATTCGGCCGCGGATGACAAATTGTGACGCGGCGGAAGCGGCCTGGGCGGCGTATAGTAAGGGCGATGGAGCTCCGAGATAAAGTCGCCATCATCACGGGATCGGGTGGCCCGGGGAGCGGGCGAGCGGTGGCGCGTAGGCTCGCGCGCGAGGGCTGTTGTGTGGTCGTGTCCGACGTGAACGAACAGGGCGCCGGTGAAACGCACCGTCTCATCGGCGATCAAGGCGGCCGCTCGGCGGTTTACAACGCGAATGTGCGCCGCGAGAGCGAGATCGTCGCGTTGATCGATTTCGCGGAGCGCACTTTTGGCGGTCTGGATATTGTCGTGAATAACGCCTCGGCTCCGTACCGGCCGGAAGAGCCGCTCGGAAACTGGGCCGAGATACTCGAAGCGGATCTGCTGGGCTCCGTTTACGCGATCCAACATGCGCGGCCGGCGATGCGGCGGCGCGGCGGCGGCGTGATCGTGAACTTCGGGTCTACATCTGCCGTCGGACACGGGCGCAAGCATTCGGCGGTGGCTGCTTACGATGTGGCCAAGGCAGGCGTGCTGCGTCTGACGACGGCGCTCGGCAGGCTGCGGGAGCTTGACGGCATTCGCGTCAACTGCATCGTGCCGGATTGGGTGGCGACGCCGGAGGTGAAAGAGTATTGGGACGGGCTTACGCCGGAGCAAAGGCGGGAGCGAGGGATTCCGGCGGCGCTGACCAGCCTGGACGAGATCGCGCAGGCGGTTGTGGATTTGATCACGGACGAGGATCTGTCCGGCAGAGTGATGGTGTGGTGGAGCGGCGAGCAGCGCGGTTTGATTCCGGTGGGGGATCGCGGGTATGCGACGCTGGAACCCTACCGTAATGTTCTCGGCGCGGCTGCACTGGAATCTTAGTCTCAATCCGCTGACGCGGCTGATCGAGGAAAAGCGCGGCGCGGGCGACCGCATCCTGGATCTCACGGAATCGAATCCTACGCGCGCCGGTCTGAATTATCCCGAGGCCGCGATTCTGGAGGCGCTGGCGAGCCCGGAGGTCTTGCGATACGATCCGAATCCGGCAGGAGTGCTCAGCGCGCGCGAGGCTGTCGCGCAATACTACGAAGGGCGCGCGAAGCCGAGCGGCATTCTGCTGACGGCGAGCACCAGCGAAGCATACGCGCTGCTCTTCAAGCTGCTGTGCGATCCCGGCGATGAAATCCTGGTTCCGCGTCCGTCGTATCCGCTATTCGAGTTTTTGGCGGCGCTGGAATCCGTCAGCGTGGCGCGGTATCCGCTGCTATACGATCACGGCTGGACGGTCGATTTTGAGGCATTAGAGGGGGCCATCCACGCGCGCACGCGAGCGGTCGTGGTGGTGAATCCGAACAACCCGACGGGATCGTTTCTGAAGCGGGATGAACTGGAGAGGCTCACTGAAATTTGCGCGCGAAACGACGTTGCGATTATCAGCGACGAGGTTTTCGCGGACTACGCCTTCGCCGCCGATGCGCGGCGCGTTTCTTCGCTTGTCGATGCGGAAGAGGTCCTGACATTTTCGCTGAGCGGATTATCGAAGGTCTCGGGATTGCCGCAGATGAAGCTGGGCTGGATCGTGGTTTCCGGTCCGGAGCCGGCACGTTCGGATGCTTACGCCCGATTGGAGCTGATCGCGGACACGTACCTTTCCGTAGGAACACCGGTGCAGTGCGCGGCCGGCGCGCTGCTCGGAGTTCGCGGCGGTATTCAAGGTGAAATTCGGGCCAGGACCACAGCGAATCTGGCGCGCTTGCGGCAGCGGCTTGCGGCGACCCCGTTCCGAGCTTTGGATATCGAGGGCGGCTGGTATGCCGTGGTGGAAGCGCCGCGCGTGCGCAGCGAAGAAGAGTGGGTTCTCGATCTGCTGCGCCGCGAAAATGTGCTGGCGCAACCTGGATTCTTCTACGATTTCGACCGCGAGGCATTCCTCATTTTGAGCCTGTTGACGCCCGGCGCCGCGTTCGCCGAGGGCATCGACCGTCTGCTGGCGCTGGGCGCGGGTTAGAATGAGCCAGGAGTTGATCCCATGAGTTCCTCGGTTACAGAGAATTTGGCCTCCGGTTCAAAGGCTCGGAGCGGCGAAAATCCGTTGCGGGAGCTTCGGAAATATCGGACAATCCGTTTGGCTCGACTACATCCGCCGCAGTCTCATCGCGAGCGGCGAGCTGAAGCGCCTGATCGACGAGGACGGCCTTGCGGGCATTACTTCGAATCCCGCGATTTTCGAAAAGGCCATCACCGGCAGTTCCGATTACACGGACGCGCTGCTCAAGCTGCAGGCCGACAAAAAACTCGACGCGATGACGATCTACGAGACTCTCGCGATGAAGGATATTCAGGACGCGGCCGACGCGCTGCGAGTGGTCTACGACCGCACGAATAAGAGGGACGGGTATGTGAGCCTGGAAGTCTCGCCGTTTGTCGCTCACGATACCCAGAAGACGATCGCCGATGCGCGGCGCCTGTGGAAGGCGGTCAACCGGCCGAACATCATGATCAAAGTTCCGGGGACCGAGGAGGGGACCCCCGCGATCGAGCAGTTGATCGGCGAAGGGATCAACATCAACGTGACGCTGCTGTTCTCGCGCGATCGTTATGAGCGCGTGGCGCTGGCCTATGTGGCGGGGCTCAAGAAGTATGTGGCGGGGGGCGGCGATCCGAGTCACGTCGCCAGCGTGGCCAGCTTCTTCATCAGCCGCATCGATGCGCTGGTCGACAGCATGCTGAAGGCGCGCATCAAGGTAACGAGCGATCCGCAAGAGAGCGGCCAATTGCGCAGCCTGCTCGGCAAGGTTGCGATTGCGAACGGCAAGCTGACGTACGAGCGCTATAAGCAGATTTTTTCCGGGGCAGGAATGGGAGGCGCTGGCGAGCAAAGGCGCGCAGACGCAGCGCGTGTTGTGGGCCAGCACCAGCACCAAGGACCCGTCTTATTCGGACGTGCTTTACGTCGAGGAGCTGATCGGCCCGGATACGGTGAACACGATTCCGCCGTCGACTCTCGAAGCGTTCCGCGATCACGGGCATCCGCGCGCGAGTCTCGAAGAGGGCATCGCCGCGGCCCACAAGACAATGGACACGCTCGAGCAGGTGGGCATCTCCATGAAGCAGGTCACGGACGAATTGCTGGTGCAGGCGGTGCGGTTGTTCAGCGAGCCGTTCGACAAACTGCTCAACGCGGTGGATGCCAAGTGCAAGGTGGCGGTGGCGGGCGAGGTCGATACGCAGACCTACAATTTGCCGGCCGATTTGAAATCGCAGGTGGACGCCGCCATCGAGGATTGGAAGCTGACCGGCAAAGTGCGCCGTTTATGGGCGCACGATGCGTCACTGTGGACTGGTCAGGATGAAGGGAAATGGCTCGGCTGGCTGGGCATCACGGAAGATCAACTCGCGCACAAACAGCGCCTGGAGCAGATCGCCGCGGAAATTAAAGCGGCGGGATTCAAGTATGCGCTGCTGCTCGGCATGGGTGGATCGAGCCTCTGTCCGGAAGTGCTCAGGAAGACCTTCGGGAAGATAGACGGGCCATCCGGAGCTGTTCGTCCTCGACTCGACCGATCCGGCGCAGATCAAGGCGTTGGAGGCGAAGATCGACCTGGCGAACACGGTCTTTATCGTCTCGAGCAAATCCGGGACGACCCTGGAGCCGAATATATTCAAGCAGTATTTCTTCGAACGCGTGCGGCAAATCGTTGGCGAGGCGGAAGTGGGACGGCGGTTCATCGCGATCACGGATCCAGGCTCGAAATTCGAGAAGGTGGCGGAAGCCGAGGGATTCCGCTGCGTCTTCCACGGCGACCCGAGCATTGGCGGACGCTACTCGGCGCTCTCGGATTTCGGCATGGTTCCGGCGGCGATCATGGGGATCGACGCGCTGCGTTTTCTCGATCGCGCCGATGTCATGGCGATCTCGTGCTCGTCCTGCCTGCCGGTGGAAAAGAATCCCGGCGCGGTGCTGGGATTGATTCTGGGCGCGGCGGCAAAGAACGGGCGCGACAAAATCACTTTGATTGCATCGCCCGGCATTGCGGACCTGGGAGCGTGGCTGGAGCAACTGCTGGCCGAATCGACGGGCAAGGAAGGGAAGGGATTGATCCCCGTCGATCGCGAGCCGCTGGGCACGCCGGAGGTTTACGGCAACGATCGCCTGTTCGCGTATGTGCGGCACGAAGCCAGCGCGGACGCGGCTCAGGACGGCGCGGTGGATGAGTTGGCGGGGGCAGGGCATCCCGTTGTGCGCATCGCGCTGCCGCACATCTACGACCTCGGCCAGGAGATGTTCCGGTGGGAGTTCGCCACGGCGGTTGCGGGGTCGATCATGGGCATCAATCCGTTCAATCAGCCGGATGTGGAAGCGAGCAAGATTGCCACCCGCGATCTTACTTCGGAATACGAGAAGAAGCGGCTCGCTGCCGGCGGAAACGCCCCTGTTCGAGGAGAACGGCGTGACGCTGTTTACCGATGAGAAGAACGCCGCGTCGCTGAACGGCGCGCTCGATGGCGACAGATCGCTGGCCGGGTATTTGCGGGCGCACTTGAACCGCATCGGGGCAGGGGATTATTTCGCGCTGCTCGCCTACATCGAAATGAATGGCGCGCACGAAGACGCGCTGCAGAAGACGCAGGGTCGCGGTTCGCGATAGGAAGCGCGCGGCGACGTGTCTTGGGTTTGGACCGCGCTTCCTGCATTCGACCGGACAAGCCTATAAGGGCGGCCCGAACACCGGCGTATTTCTCCAGATCACTTGCGCGGACGCGGTGGACGTGCAGGTCCCGGGACAAAAATACACCTTCGGCGTTGTGAAGGCGGCGCAGGCGCGGGGCGATTTTCAGGTCCTGATTGAACGTAAGCGCAGGGCTTTGCGCGTGCATCTGGCCGACGTCGAAAGCGGCTTGGCGGCGCTCCATTCGGCCGTGGTGGAGGCGCTGGCGTAGAGGACCGAGCGGGCATGCAAAATCAAGCAGTGGATGGAGGCTCGGGCCGCCCCGCCGACCCTTGCGTCATGGTTATTTTCGGCGCTTCGGGCGACCTGACGAAGCGCAAGCTGATTCCGGCGCTCTACAATCTGGCCAAGGATAATCTGCTGTCGCGCGAGTTCGCGGTGGTGGGCGTGGCGCGCGCGGAGATGAGCAACGAGCAGTTTCGGGATCTGATCGGCCGCGATATCCACCAGTTCGCGACCTCCGAAATCGATCCGGAACTGTGGCAATGGTTCGCCCGGCGAATATATTACGTCACCGGCAACTTCACCGACGGCGCGGTTTATGAAAAGCTGAAAACGCAATTGGCCGAGATCGATAAGGACCATGGCACCAGCGGAAATTACTTTTACTATCTCGCGACGGGGCCGGAATTCTTCTCCTGCATCGTGAAGCGGCTGGGCGCGGCCGGTCTGGTGAATGAAGACCACGGCTGGCGGCGCATCATTATCGAAAAACCGTTTGGGCGGGACTACGAGTCGGCGCGACGCTTGAACAGCGAGATCCGCGAGGTCCTGAACGAAAAGCAGATCTACCGGATCGATCATTATCTGGGCAAGGAGACCGTCCAGAACATCCTGGTTTTTCGTTTCGCCAACGGCATCTTCGAGCCGATCTGGAATCGCCGCTATATCGATCACATACAGATCACCGTGGCGGAAACGGTGGGCGTGGAGAGCCGGGGCGGATATTACGAGACGTCCGGCACGCTGCGCGACATGGTGCCGAACCATATTTTCCAGCTCATTTCGCTGACCGCGATGGAGCCGCCGGTTTCATTCGACGCCGACGTGGTGCGCGACGAGCAGACCAAGATCTTAAAAGCGATGCAGCCGATGTCGGAGGAGGAGGTGCTGCGGCGCGCCATACGCGGGCAGTACGGCGCGGGCGGCAACGGCAAAGAGAGGATGGCGGCGTACCGCTCCGAGCCGAAGGTGGCCCCGGATTCGCGCACCGAGACGTTCGTCGCGATGAAGCTGTTCATCGACAACTGGCGTTGGGCGGACGTTCCGTTCTATCTGCGCACGGGCAAGCGTCTGCCGAAGCGCGCCACGGAAATCGTGGTGCAGTTCAAGCGCGCGCCCTTCATGCTGTTCCGGCAGACGGGCGTGGACCGGCTGGAGCCGAATCGCATCGTTCTGCACCTGCAGCCTGACGAGGGGATCTCGCTGGCGTTCGAGGCGAAGGTGCCGGGTCCGGTGGTCAAGATCGGGGGCGTCGACATGGCTTTCAACTACGAAGATTATTTCAAAGCCACCCCGCAGACCGGCTACGAGCGCCTGCTGTACGATTGCATGCTGGGAGACGCCACGCTGTTCCAACGCTCGGACATGGTGGAGACGGCGTGGAGCATCGTGCGTCCGGTGCTGGATGTGTGGAGCGCGCTGAAGCCGTCGCGTTTTCCGAATTACGCGGCGGGGACGTGGGGGCCGGCGGAGGCGGACGAACTTCTGAAGCGCGATAATCGCCACTGGTACGAAACGAGTCTTCACGAAGCGCATCAGGAGCCGGCCGGCGATGCACAGCGCGCCGTCGTGGCGGAGCAGCAGCGGTAGCGGGATTGGCGCAGGCCAAGAGCGACGACCGGTCACTTTGCCGAACGGGCCTCGCGCCCGTTAGCGGATAATATGCCGGTGTGACGGAAGAGGTGGGCCACAGTGATACCTTCGGACTATGGCATTTGAGCCGGACATCATTGTGACAGGTCCCGAACCCTTCGATGTGTCGCTGGTGGTTGAAGCGAAGGCAACCTTGCGTAATTTAGCCAACGCGGAAGGCGAGTTGACAAGATATATGGCCGCCATGCGCTCCCCTGTAGGGATGCTCGTTACGCCGGAGAAGTTATGGCTTTACCGCGACCAGTATTTGTCGACGTCCGAGGAATCGATACGGCGTGTTGGGGAGTTTGAAATCGGGAATCTTCTCACATTCGACCGAAACAAGAAAAACGCGGGCGTGGATTTCGAAAATGCAGTGCAGTCCTGGATCGAGGGTTTTTCTACGGAATCCGGTTTACGCGGATTACCGCCCGACCTGCGCCGCGCCGTTCAAACTCACATTCTGCCGGCCATATCTCACGGCGTTCTAAGAGCCGGGCACCCGCGGCCGTAAGCAACTAACTGAAGCGCGGCGGCCGATCCGGACGAAATATCACCCTCGGAGCTCATCCGATTCCGTGCGGAAGTATTTGGCGTGGGCCGAAGCGACAAACACGCCCCGCGGCGACTGCGACGTCGCGCGACGCATCCTTGACCAGTACGAAGCAACGGTCATCGCGGACCTTCAAAATCTGGAACATCGCCTCGCCGAATTGCGCACGCATTCAGGCGTAGAGGTATTTGCGCTTAGCGATGAAATTCTGGAGCGCTCCGTTGAGCTTGCAACCGAGAATCTGGAGCTAAAACCCTTCGATCAGGCAATCCTGGCCGTTGTGCTGGTAAGAGCCGAGGCGCTGCGCAGCGAAGGTGTTCAGGATGCCTCGTTTTGCGAACTCGACAGCGACCTCCAACCGTGGGACAAGCTTGGCCGAGTCAAGGAGCCCTTGGCCAGACTGTATCGTAGCGCCGGTGTTTGGGTTTATGGCGACTTTGCCTTGGGCAATCCGCCAAGGCGGGCGTTCCCTCCCGCACAATAAAAGGGCATCGCTTCCAGCGGGCAGTAAAGCGCTAGGCGGATGCACGCAGGCCTGAATGGCCTGGCTGGCGTTGGCGGAGCCTGCCTGCTTCCCATTAGAATAGTTCCTATATGGAAAACAATCCGGCGTTGCGGCGGGATTACGCGCCCATCGCCGGCGTGGACGTGGCGCGCTGGAAGATGGTGGCCGGGACTGTTGCGGCCGTTCTGCTGGCTATTTTGTTCTTCGTTTCCGGCGCCTGGAAGCTGCTGTACCTTTTTGAATGGTCCCAGGTTATGGGCCAATTCAAGGTACCGTCGGGGATCGCCCTCCCCTTCACTATTCTTCTCGGCATTGGCGAAATGTTCGGAGCGGCGATGATCCTGACGCCGCGCTACCGCCGCTGGGGGAGCATTTTGATCGGCCTGCTTCTGATCGCGTTCATGAGCTACATCGGTTTCAACTACAGCGCGTTGGCGGGGAAAGAGTGCAGTTGCTTTCCGCTGGTGAAGCGCGCGGTTGGCCCGGGATTTTTCGTGGGCGACGCCGTGATGCTCGCGCTTGCGGCGCTCGCAGGCGCATGGGCGGCAAGGCCGCATGGCGTGCGCGGCGCGCTGGTGATCCTCGGCATTATTGCCGTATTCGCGGGCGTTTCATACGGCATCAATGAGAACACGCACAGCGGGATCAAGGCTCCGGCCGCAATCGCCGTGAACGGACAACCGTACTCGCTCGAGCGGGGTGATATTTTTCTCTTCTTCTACGATCCCGAGTGCATGCACTGCGACGCGGCGGCGCGGCGCATGGCCAAGTACAACTGGAAGGACACGAAAGTGATCGCCATTCCAACGAACGATCCGCAATTCGCCGCCTCCTTCCTGCACGATACGGGTTTGAAGGCGCTCACTTCCGTGGACGTGAATCCTCTGCGGCGCATATTCAAGTTCGTGAACCCGCCGTATGGGGTGGCGCTGCGCAATGGGCGGCAGAAGGCGGACGTGCCGGATTTCGACGAGAGCGAGCCGGCGAAGACGCTGCGGCAGATCGGGTTCGTACAGTAAATCAGATTGCGAGAAGAACGGCGGCTGTGGGTTGGCCTGTCAGCCGCGCCAAAGCGAGGGCGTACCAGCGCAATTGACGCTCATAGTGGGCGCGCTTGGGACCGAATTCGGCGTCGGTTTTAAAATCGAGGATGGTCCAGTGGCCGTCTTCAAGAAATGCCAGATCGGCGATGCCTTCGAGTAGGCGGCCGTCGTCCGTGTACAGCGTCAAGGGCAACTCGCGATGGCATTGCTTCGCCGCGGCGGCTCTGCGGACGACGCGATGCGTTAAGGCGCGCTCAACAGCGTTCGCAGCGGCGAGAACCTCGTCTTCGGGAGCGCCGAGGAGTCGTCCATGCGAGTGGGCCAGGCGCTCGATTCGCGTGTAGTCCGATTCGAAGGGCGCATCCCGCATGATGGCGTGCACCAGCGCGCCGAATCGGGGTCCCGCAGGCCTGTCAGGTTGCCGTTGGATGGACTCGAAGGCTATTTCGAGAGGGGCGCCGGGAGGAGGGGCGGAGGCTTCGCTGGCGGTGAAAATGTCGTACTGTTTCCGTTCGCCGTTGTGAAGCGCTTCATCGCGGGCGGCGCGCCATTCCTCATACCGCTGCGCGCTCTCATTCGATCCCGCTTCGGCTAGGATTTCCTGCTGCTTCAAGCCGGCATCCATCTCGACGGAGAGGCGCAAGGCGCGTGGGTCCCACCATACGACTTCGTGGTCGCCCACTCGCGGCGCGTGGAGACCGGGGCGGACCGTCGGATCCTCGCGAAGCGAGAGTTCCCATCCGAGCGCGGTACTCGATCCAAAGGAGGGGCAGCCGGGAGCGGGGCCGGATCGTCGCGAATGCGCCGGCGCGGGATAGACGGCTTGATTGAGGGGCGAGACCCAGCCTTCGGTTTCCTGGTCGCCAATTACCGGAACAACCAATAGATCTCGCGCGCGCGTCGCGGCGACATAAGCTACGCGCACTCCTTCGGCCCGCTCGCGCCGTTCCTCGCGATCGCGCTGCTCCAGCAGTTCCCAAGGCGTGCAGCCAAGCAGTTTCATGGCGCACAGGCGCGCTTCGGCGTCGATGTGGCGTTCCGGCTCGCCGGGCGCAAGTTTCGCCGTCATGTCGGCGAGGATTACAACTGGGAACTCCAGACCCTTGGCGGCGTGAACGGTCATGAGCCGCACGCCCTCGGCTCCTTCTTCAAGCACAGGGGCCTCGCTCGAATCGGAGGCGCCGGCCTCCGATTCCATTTGCTGAACGAAGCCGCGAAAGGAAATTCCGCCTTCGGCTTCGAACGCCCGCGCGAGGTCGCACACGCGGTTCACGTTCGCGAGCGCTTGATGCCCGCCGGGCCGCAGCACGAATCCGGCATGGGCGCGCGTGTGATCGAGCAGTAAATTCAGGGTTGCGGCGATGGGCCGGCGGTTGCGCTCGCGGTGCAGGCCGGCGAGAAAATCGAGTGCTTCGGCTATTCGTTGAAGTTGCTCGTCTGGATGATCGGCGGGCTGCTCCGGCCGCTTACCGAAGAGATGGAAACGGCCAACCTCCGCACGCCAGCGCAGCAGGGCGGCGTCGGAGATCGCAAAGAAATAGCCGCGCAATGTGGAGTAAATGGAAAGCTCGTCGTCCGGCCATTCGATGGCGGCCAAGGCGGCGCGCAGCATCTGCACCTCTTCCCTGGAGTGGAACGATTTCGACCCCACCAGCAGATGCGGAACCTCGCGCGCTTCGAGGGCTTTGATGTACTCGCGCGTGACGTCGGCGCCGTAGTTGGTGAAGCGGCGGAAGAGAACACAAACGTGGCGAGGCGTGATGGAGACGAGGCCGGTATCGCCGCGGATTTTCCAACCGCTTTCATGCAACAGCCATTCGATGAAACCGGCGACGGCGGCGGGTTGGCAGGTTTCAATGGCCTGTTTCCTCAATCCGCCGTAGTTGCCGTACGGCTCAGGCGCCGGGAGAGCGACGATTGACGGCTGGCCCGGAATCGCATCGGCGCCTCCACCGAGGGGCGAATAGGCGGTCTGGCAGGCATCGTCGTCCTCCATCATCGCGCCGGTGAAGGCGGAGTTGACGCACGCCTGAATAGGACCGAGTGAGCGGTGGCTGCGCGTGAGCTGCACGAAGCCCACGCCGCGCTCTCGCAGCATTCGCTTGATCTCCTGATATAGGCCGATGTCGGCGCGGCGGAATTTGTAGATCGATTGCTTGGGATCGCCGACGAGGAACAGTTTGCCGGGCTTCGGCGTTGCCGAAAGCCAGTCGTTTTCCTTGGGATCGGCGGCGGCGAGCAGCAGGAGCAGCTCGGCTTGCAGCGGATCGGTGTCCTGAAACTCATCGACGAAAAGGTGCCTGAAGCGGTCCTGCAGAAAGCGGCGGACTTCGCCGTTGTCGCGCACCAGGTCGCGCGCGCGGATCAGCAGATCCACAAAGTCGAGCTTGCCGGCGCGCCGTTTCTGGGCGTCGTAGCGCGCCACGACGTCCCACATCTCCACGCGAAGAGAGGCCGCGAGATCGGCATTCGCGACCTCTTTAAATCTGTGCAGCGCGAGAATCAGGGCGTCGCGGCGGTTCAACATCTCCTCGCGCGTAACGCCTTCGCCGAATGCGCCGGAGCCCTTGTTCTTGTGGCGCTTCATCTCGCCCAGGAGCTTCAGCAGGAGCGCCTCGAGCGTGTGGTAGTCGCGCCCGCGTACTTGTTCCGAGCGCTCGATGGCAGCGGCCATATCGCGCACGGGACGCAGGCTCGCATAGAGAGTGTCGGTCTGCTTCCTGGCAACGGCGCTCATCGCGGCGACCTTTTGGACAATCGCCGCCAAGTCGTCCAGGATCGCCTCGCGGTCGATTGCCGGGCGCTTCCAGTGCGTGGGGAAATCGCGCCATTCGACGAGCTTCCAACCGGCCACTGCAAGCTGCTCGACCGCGCTCCCGGAGGTCCAGGATTCGGCGGTGGAGGCGATGCGCGCCAAGGCGCGGCGCAATCCCGGAGACGGCTCGTCCAACTTCTGCTCGAACCAGGAACGGAAGGCGTTGGAGTAGATGGCGTACCCTTGGCTTTCCGTCAACTCCTCAAACGCGGGGTCCACGACCGCTTCAACCGGACGCTCGCGAAGAATTTGCGCGCAGAAGCCGTGGATGGTGCCGATGGAGGCTTCCTCAAGCCGCTCCAGGGCGTCTTCAAGATTCTTCCGCTCGCCTGGATCGGAACTTTCGCGCCGCGCGCGATCGAGCTCCTGGCGCAGACGAATCTTAAGCTCGCCGGCAGCTTTATGGGTGAACGTGACGGCCGCCATATTCTCGATGCGGCCTACGCCTGTTTCGAGCACGCGCACCATTCTGGCGACAAGCTCCGTCGTCTTGCCGGTGCCGGCGGAGGCTTCCACGAACAGGCTCTCCGCAAGAGAATTGTGGATGCGCTCGCGAGCGGCGCTGTCGTCCACGGCGAAATGAGGCTGCGGCGTCATGGCAGGCAGCGCAGCAGTGTTGAGCGCCTCGATGCGGTCCCTCGGTTTTTTCTTCGTGCGTTGTTCTTCGTACGGTCCGCAGATCGGCCGGTAGTCGCACAAATTGCAGGCGCCGGGCGATGGAGCCGTGGGCAGAAATCCGGTCGCTACAGCGTCGTCTACAATGTCGAGAACGCGCTTGATCCTTTGCCGGGCATCCGCCGTGATCGGGACGAGGCATTCGGAGTAATCGCCGCGTTGGGTGCAGTAGAACAATCGCGCCGTCTCGATGTTTTCGTCCAGCAGTTGCTCCGCCGCCAGCGCATATAAAGTGGGCTGCAGCACCGCTCCTCCGCCGACGGACACGGGCGCATTGGGAGGGCGCTTTCCGGTCTTGTGATCGGTGATGCGCAACGCGGCCGTAGCCCCATGCCGTTCGATTAAATCGATCGAGCCGCGCAAACGGAACCCGTCGAGTATGACTGCTTCACGAGGCGTGCTGGACGGGTCGTGGGGTCCGCCGCGCGCGGTCATGCCGAAGGAGAATTCAAAGTGTTCCGGGGTCCATTCCGGTTGTGCAAGCGGAGTTGCGCACCCAACCGCGCAGGTCCGTGCGGATACCTTCGATCTCGTCGTCCCACACGCGAGGAATCGCGGGAGAGAGCTTCTCGGACTCTTCGGAGGCAACGCGGTCGAGTACGTCGTCGGCGATCGCAAGCGCTTCTTCCAGGCGCTGGGGCGTAAAGGGCAGCAATTTCTCGCTCTTGAGGCGCGCGAGAAATTCAAACTGCACGGAGTGGAACAGCGAACCGCGCGTCAGCGGGTCCATTCGTTCGAGCGCGATGCTTTCCTCCCGAGCCCGGATTTGGAGAATCGCGTAAAGCAGGAACTTATAGGGGCAGCTTGCGAATTGTTGCAGCGACGACGGCGAATAGGAGCGCGCGCGAAGGCGATGGAGGGCGAGCGCGGCCAATGTTTTTTCGTCGCAGTCGACGATGCCATCGGCGTCGCGCCATTTCCGGGCATCCCAACGCTTCCAACGCGTACGCAGGGAATCGGCCAGCGCGGCGTTCTGTTCCAGCAGGTAGCGTCCGCTCCCCTTCGCATTATTCGATTGACGCAGCCACGCGAGATCGTATTCGGCGTCGTCGATGGCAGCGGCGGCAAGCTCGGGCGCGGGCCAGTCGAGCCGTGTGGGACACGCGGCGGCGGCGCGCTTTTCGAACTCCCGCAGATTGGGCAAACGCCCCTCCGCCGCGCGCAAAACCTCGAGCGCGTAGAAGGATGGGACGCGCGGACGGGCCTCCTCAACATTGATGCGCGGATACGAAACCGTCAGAGCCTTGCTTGCCGCACCCGCGGCGATGCGCAGCAGCAGACGCTCGCGCCGGTCGCGATCGTGGCGGCGGGCCAGGTTGGGGCTGACTCGCTCACGGCGATCGTCGAGCAGCAGAGGATCCTCGAAAGCGCGTTTCGGGAAGACGCCTTCGGCGAGCCCGGGCAGAAAAACAAAATCGAAGATTCGGCCGCGGGCTTCTTCGATCGTGCCGGTGAAGACGCGGCCATAGCGTCGGCGGGCGGGCTCCTGGCGCAGGTTGCCGAGCCGCTCCGCAAGCACGCCGTAGACTTCGTCCAGTTCAACGGGTCCGACTTCGCTCATGGGCGCAAGCTCGGCGAGCACCGATAATACCGATTCGGGGCTGCGCAGCGCCATGCCGGCGAGGTCGGATAAACGATCGATCCACGTTCCCCACGGGGCGGCCGTGGGCAGGGAGTGCATATATTCGATCAACGGGAGCGCGAAACGCTCCAGAGTGCCCAATTGCGCGAGTTGGCGCGCAATGCGTTCGCGCGATGGCTCGTCGTCTCGCTGTACTTCGCCAAGTTGTGCGCGCAGCTCATTTTCGAGCCCGCGCAAGCGGCGCGCCCAACGGCCGTAGCCGCCGACAACGGCGGCATCGACGATGAGCTTTTCCCAATTCGAGGGCGCGGCGAGGCTGCCCGCTATGGCGGGCGAATCCCCGGTTTCAGTTTCAGGTTCGGTTTCAGTTTCGGGCTGAAGCGCGGCTTGGACTGCGGGAATCAGCTCGTCTTCGGCGGCGGCGAATGTGCGCGCAGGCCGCGGCGGCGCGCCCGTTTCGTCCAGGCGCGGCACTTGGCCGAGCGAGAGGTATTCGGCGAAGCGCGTTGCCGTGCAGCTTTCGCCGGCGCAGGCCAGAAGGGCGAGAAAGGCGCGGCCGGCCGGATCGGGCCGCACCGAACCTCGGCTGAAATACTCCGGGATGCCGGCGCGGCGCAGTGCGTCTTCGATCAGCGGCTGGTACCGCGCCTGGTCGCGCAGCAGAATCGCAATGCGATCGAATGGCGTGCCGTTGCGCGCCAGTGAAAGAATGCGGCGGGCGATTTCGACGCACTCCAGCGCCTCGCCGGGCGCGGAAAAAATCAGCTCCGGGCCGGCCTCGCCGCCAGCGGGCGCTTCGGGCGCAAAGAGATAGCCGCGGACGCGATCGAGCGGCGTGGCAATCGGCTCCTGTGCGGCTTCCTCCGTCCGCTCGGCCAAGTTCGCGATCAATACGGCTGGCGAACGATCGGCGAGCGCGTCGAAGAATTCGCGTTGAGCGCGAGTATCGAGAGGCGCGTCGAGCAGGACGAGCGGTAATCCCGCAAGACGATGGCCGCGATGGGCGGCTTCATGCGTTGCGAGCGCGAGAACGCCGGCCAGATCCGCAAGACCACGCTCGTCCAGTTGTTCGTCGAACGAAACCATCAATTGCGCCAGGTCGGAGCCCGGCTTCCCAGCCTTTTTCAGATCGCGCGGCTCGATGCGTTCAAGGCGCAGTTCGCTCAAAGTCGCCGCGAGGGCGCGGGCAAAGCCGGGCGTATCGGCGACGGGCTTGAAGTATCTCAGCTTGTTCGCCTGCAGTGCGCCGTACACCACGCGAGCGGCAACCGCTTCAGCGCCGAGACGCGTAAGCGGCGCCAGGTTCGCTTCGCCCATCGCGGGACCGGCGATGGATGCGGCAAGTTGCGTAAGAGTCAGGGCATGAACGCCCAGCAAACCGGGATTTCCGGAGGCGCGTACGAACTCATCGGCAGCGGCCTTGGTGGCGCCGAGCACGACGACCTCGCTGTTTCCGGCCCACTTCGCTACAAACTGTCGCGCCGCGGCCAGCAGGACCGAGTTTGCGGCCGACGTTACAAGCTTACGCGGCATTATTAATTTTAACGGAGGCCGCCGCTCTGGGCGGCTGTCGGCATCAGCTCGACGGATTGTCTTTCGGGGGCATGGAGGCGTGGAAGTCGTGTGTGATGCGGCCCGTGTAATTCGACAGAAGCTCTTTTACTCGCGCGGCGCTCGGCGATTTAATAATCAAGCCGACGTGATGCTCCTTGTCCATGCGCCAGACGACTTCCGGATCGCTGTAGGCAGCGGTGTCGGGATGCGGCTGGCGCGCCAGCGAGACGAGCAAGCCGGCGTAATCCTCCTTCGGTACCGGCGGGACATAGTGGCCTTTTCCGCCGGCGATCTCGATCTTGGCCCATTCGGCCCAGAGATTAATTCCCGTCGCGGCCTCGATGAGATCGGCGATGTGCGCGCCGCCGACCCGGGCGGAGGTCTCGAGAAAATAAATGCGGCCGTCCTCTTGCGATTTTATGAACTCGGTATGGGAGATGCCGCGCAGCATTCCGAGAATGGACATGACGCGCTCGTTCATAATGTACAGGTCTCGCCCGATGTCGGACTCGCGCTCCAGAATGCGCGTCGTGAAAATGCCCCCGGAATGCGAAACTTCCATGGGCGGATGGCCGTAGCCGCTCGCGATCGCGAACAGGATTTTCTTTTCGAAGACGATCGTGTCGACATGGAAGATGTCGCCGGGAATGAAGCGCTCCAGTAAGTAGTAAGACTGGAGATCGCCGAGCGCGTCAATCAAAGGCCAGAGTTCGTCCTGGCCTTGGACCTTCTTAATTCCTATCGCTCCCGCCATGGAACGCGGCTTCAGGACCCATGGGGCGGGCACGCGCTGCATGAACTCGCGCACCCGATCGTAGTTCAAAACGTGAACGAACTCCGGGACCTTGACGCCGGCCTCCTCGGCCTTCATACGCATGGCGAGCTTGTCGCGGAAGTGGCGGGCCGTAGTCTCTCCCATACCCGGTATGCGGAGATGCTCGCGCAGCATGGCGGCGACCTCGACGTCGAAGTCGTCGAGCGGGACGATGCGTTCGAAAATGCGCGTGCGAGCGAGGAAGCTGACTGCATTAATGGTTTGCTCGCGGTTCCATTTGTGATCTTCGTCCGGCATATAGAAAATCTCGCCGATGGCGTTCCTCGGAAAGTTCGCCTTACCCTTCAGGCTTTCCGACGTGAGCAGTACGACGTTGGCCCCCAGGCGCTTGCACTCGATCATAAAATCCTGGCCCTTTTCGTAACTGGCGAGGCAGAGAATTGTCATGAATCCCCTTCGATGAAGGCCGCGGACGCGCCCACCCATTGCATGCCTTTGTTGTGATCGACGCCCATCTGGGATCCGCGGCCCATGCGTATGATCGTGTTTACAGTCCGCAGCCGGTCTAGCCAAATATACATGATGCGGACCTCGATCTTGGTGGGCCCGAACGGCGTGTCGATCACGGGCCTGAAATCGACGCGCTCTTGCAAAATGTAGTCGTGGCGGCGCTCCGGCGGGACGGCGTCGATCTGGTCTTGCGTAGGGCCGACGACAACGCCCGCGCCCGCGAACGAATAGAGCGGCTTGAGGACGTAGCGTTCGGGTTGCTCGACACGCGTGACGTGGTTTAGGAACTGCGTTCGCGGCACGGCGGGATGGTTGAGATAGGGCAGCGAGAACTTGCTCAGCTTGAAAAACCAATTGGGGTGGCCCGCCCATTCGACATCGAGGTCGTCGCGAAAATCGAAGGGAAGCTGGATACGCTTGCGCTCCAGTTCGTCGACGATGGCGCGGTTGTAGATGCGGTGGATCGGAGTGAGTCGACCGTCGCGGTCGTAATAGAGCCGGTCGCCGTGCTTCTTCAGAGCCGTAATGTCGACGGTGCGGATACCGGTCTCTTGTTCCGTGATGAGAAAATCGTGGCGCGTCTTTTGATGCCCCGGATCAATTTCGGTGAGAACGACGTTTTCCGGCGCGTGGCTTCCGAGAATGGCTCGCCGAAGAAGCGAATAATAATCTTCCAGAGCCTGACGGCCGGGCAGCGCATAAAGGTCTTCGGGGGTGTCGTACGCCTCACGATATGCCTCCGCCATTAGCGGTTGGTAGGCGTACAGCGACGGGAAGCCCTGAACCTCGACGAGCTTCGGTTCGAGGTTCTGGTCCAATCCGAAGTCGGCCTGTACGAAGAGCGGAAGCGGATCTTCGTTCGGCACTCGATAGCGCTCCGGAATTGCCCCGGCCGAGTCCCGCTGGTATCGCGGATCGGCTAGAAGCTGCTCCACCATTTCGCGGCCGTACCGCGCCATGCGTTGAACCAATTCGCCCTGCAGAAACACGGGCGTCTCGCTATGGCGGAATTGCGCCGGCTCGCCGCAGCGGCGGGCTAGTGCTTCCATAAAACGCGCGTATTTTGCTTCCGAAAACTCCCGATTAAAGCACTGCCGGCGCGAGGGAATCAAGCAGGAACGCTCCGCTTCGCATAATCTGGCGGCCGTCGATCCACAAATCGAACTGCCGCCCCACGACGTCGATGTGCGTCGAGGAATACCAATCCGCGCCGGTATGCGCGCCGTAGGGATTCCCGAACGCGATATGCAGACCCGGCAGCTTTTCATCCTGCAAAATGTTGCCGATTACGCCATGCAAGGCGATGTTGGTCCCGATCGCAAATTCGCCGACGCGGTCGCTGTTCTCGTCCGTATGGCAATACTGCCAAAAATCATCGCGCAGCTCTTGATTGGCGGACGACGCTTCCATCAGACGGCCGTTCTCAATACGAATCGTGAGCGGCGTTTCCCGCAGATCGCCATATTTTTCGCAAAGATAATCGCCAACGACGCCGTCAATCGCGAAAATGCCGTCGACGCGTTCGGGCGTCGTGAACGTTTCGCCGCCGGGAAGGTTGCCCCACTTATGAGGACTGATGATGCCGCTGGTTTTGATCCACTTCAGACGCGGCGAGAAGCGAGCGGTGAGATTAGTACCCGCTGGATTGATCGCGCGGATCTCTTTCGCGGCCGAAGCCATGCGCCAGATACGGGTGCTGATGCGGTCTACTTCATCGTAGTCGGCGCGCATCCCTTCAACCATGATACGCCGCTCGATATTGACCATATGGGCGTGCCGCATCTTGCGCCGGTTCACGACGTCGGTCATCTGCATGCGCGTCGGCAGCTCGTTCTTCTGCGCCCGCACGGCGAAGATGCTGACATCGCTCGTCTCCATGTCGTCGAGAATCGGCCGCGGCATGTCTTTCAGAGGGCGCGGCGCGAGGTCTTCGAGAATAAACGCGTTGTAGGGAGAGCCAAGCTTCTCCAGTTCATGGCAGAGACTGGCGCCGATCTCCTGGCAGGCGCGGTCGGTTATAAGAGTGACCTTTTCGTGCGGCTGAATCCGCAGGCAGCAGTGGACCGCGTTGTGCGCCCCGGGGCTGAGCTCGGGATCGAACGCGACGTCGCGAAGGATGTCCTTCGTTTCAGTCATGGTGACTGCTCCCGGCCGCCTGCGCAGGCTCAAAAAGTCCCTCTCCGGTTTGCTGAATCATGTAATCCACTACGCTTTTCAAATCCCCCGTTTCGGCGAAGACGCGAAGCTGGCGGTCGGCGCCGTTTCCTTCCTGGATCATACGATAGACGTAGCCAATCTCTTCCTCGCTGTTCAGCTCTTCGGCGACGTCGCCGACAAAGTCAAGAATCTCGCGGATCAGGTCGCGGACCGGCACTTCCTTCTGTTTTCCGAAGTCGATGAGCTTGCCGTCGAGACCGTAACGCGCGGCGCGCCACTTATTTTCCATTAGAAGCGAGCGGCTGTAGTGTCGGAACGTCAGATTTTGCTCGTGCAGCTTATAGAGCTTGCCGATAATGGCCTGGCAGAGCGCCGCGATCGCGATCGTTTCATCGACGCGCATCGGAATATCGCAAATGCGGAACTCCAGCGTCGGGAAATAGGGATGCGGCCGGATGTCCCACCAGATCTTCTTGGCATTGTCGATACAGTTTGTCTTGATCAGCAGATTGACGTAGTTTTCAAACTCCGACCAGCTTTGATACACGTCCGGGATCTGCGTGCGCGGGAACTTATCGAATACTTTACAGCGATAGGATCGCAGACCCGTATCCATGCCGAGCCAGAATGGCGAATTGCAGGATAGAGCCAATAGATGCGGAAGGAAATAGCGGGCGCCGTTCATGATGTGAATCGCGGTCTCGCGGTCTTCGATGCCGACATGAACGTGCAGACCGAAGATAAGGTTCGCGCGCGCGACCATTTTCAAGTCTTCGACAATGGTGCGATAACGGTCGTCGGGGTAAATCTCCTGGTCGCGCCACTGCGCGAAGGGGTGCGTGCCGCCGGCCGCCAAGCGCAGGCCGTTGTCGCGCGCCAGCTTGATGATGTCACGCCGGATGCCGCGAATCTCTTCCTTCACATCCTTGATGTTCTTGCAGACGCCGGTGCCGATTTCGACCACCGACTGATGCATCTCCGGCTTCACCCGCTCGGCCAACAGAGTTTTACCTTTCTCGACAATCTCCGCCTGAATATGCGAGCGCAGGTTGCGGGTTTCCGGGTCGATGGTCTGGTATTCTTCCTCGATTCCGATGCTGAGACTGGGGCGTGATCCGCCGACATTCATTGCTCGTCTCCTAATACTTACTTTGCGACAGTTCGCATACCCCGCTCCCCGCGGTCGCGGCTCGGAAACGCTTTGTTTGGAAAAGCTTTGCAGAGCCGCGCGCGCGAGCAAGCGGTGCAAATACGCCAATTTATGCGACTCGGCACTAGTCGTTCCCGTGGGCCGCGGCTGTGTTGCCGCGGCGAGCCTGCGCCAGAAACCTGGACCAATTGTAGGGTATCGCGGCGGGGGCGGGATCGAGCGCGCGCGCAACCGCCATTTCCGCGACAGAATCGACGATCCAGTTGAAGTTGTCTGGGCCGACGGATTCGAGGCCGGCGTCCGGCGCCGGATTCATGAAATCGATCGCGTACGGAATGCCGTCTTCGACGGCGAATTCCACGGTGTTCAAGTCATAACCAAGAGCGCGGCACAAGGTCAGGCAATCGCGCACCATGCGATCATGCAGTTCCGGCGCCGCGGCGGGATTCCCGGGCACATAACGCAGATGATGCGGCTGCCCAGGATCGTAACGCATGATATGCACTTTTCTTTGATCGACGACATAGCAGCGAAAGTACTCCTCAAAGTTCACGCCCTTTTGAAGCGTCATGCAAAGGTCGCGGCTGTCGTCATACGCTTTGAAGAACTCGCTGGGCGAATTCACCTTATAGACGTTTTTCCAGCCGCCGCCATCGTGCGGCTTCAGAAATGCCGGAAACCCAATGTATCGAAAACACGCGATCCCAGTCGAGCGGATAAGTGAGGTTCCGCATGGAGCGGTCCGTCGTGCCCGGCGGATGCCGTTTATGCGGCAGCAGCACGGTCGGCGGCACGGCCACGCCCAGCTTGACGCCCAGCGCGAAATTGAAGAACTTATCGTCGGCGCTCCACCAGAACGGATCGTTGATGACTTTTGTCCCGGTCAGCACGGCATTCTTGAGAGAACGAACGATAGAACGGAATATCGTGCGAAATGCGGTCGACGATCAAGTCGTAGCCGCACGGAACCGCCATCTCGACCGCTGCCCGTTTTCAGATGCTCGGCCGCGATATTCCGCGCGCCCGATTGCGTTGATGCGGTCCACCAGCGCCGGCGGAAACGATTCCTCCATGCCGTACAGAACGCCAATCTTGATCATAGCTCATCTCCGTCTCCTACACCCGAAAAACTTCTTGCGCCATCTCGCGCCACCACGGCCAATCGTGTCCAAAGCCGTCCCACACATCCATCACGTGCGGAATCCCCTTGATCCCGAACACGTGCGCCAGCTTGACATTCTGGTCGAACAACGGATCGTGGTTGCCGGTCGCCAGCACATAGTAATTGCGGCGAAACCGATCCAGAAACCAGTTGTCGGTCAGATTCGGCAGATAATCCAGCGGCGATTGCAAATACGCATCCTGGTTATGAAAGCCATTCAAGAAACGCTTGGGAATGTCAAACGCGCCGGACATGCTGACCGCGTAAGTCACAATATCAGGATGACGCAGAGCGAAGTTGATCGCATGATAGCCGCCGAAGCTGCATCCGGTGGTCCCCATCTGCGGCCAGCTTGTGCGGTTGTTTACAAACGGCGTCAACTCGTATACCAGATAGGCATCGAACGCGTTCTGGCGGTTCAGCCGGTCCTGCGGCGATGCCCACTTGTTGTACCAGGACTCCTGATCGACCGTATCGACGCAGATCAACTGCAATTCGCCGCGCTCGATTTTGGGCGCCAGAGCGCCGACCATGCCGCGCTCTTCGTATTCCCAAAAGCGGCCCCCGGAGGTCGGAAAAACCGCAACCGGAAATCCGCGCTCGCCAAAAGCCAGCAATTCCATGTCGCGGTGAAGCGACGGGCTGTACCATTTAACGTAATCTCGACGCATGGCGGTCCCCTGCATCGTAGCGCGCCGCTACAATAGTCATTGTCACGCGCGAAAGACGAAGGCCGCCTTCGCTTCCACCCCCACTTTCCCTCGCGATTTTTGTCTACCGGCCGCGGACCTCATTGTGTATGTGCCGCCGGGCTACGGCGACAACCCGGATCGCCGTTATCCCGTGCTGTACTTACAGGACGGCCAGAACCTGTTCGATCCGGCGACCGCGTTCGGCGGTCAGGACTGGCGCGGCGATTCCACCGCCGACCAGATGATCGAGCGCGGCGTTGTCGAGCCCTTGATCATCGTGGGCGTCTACAACACCGGCGTGCGGCGGGTGTCGGAGTACACGCCCACGCGTTGCCCCCGCCGGCGCAAAGGCGGCAAAGCGGACCGCTACGCCGAAATGCTCGCGCGCGAAACCAAGCCGTTCATCGATCACGAGTACCGCACGCACAAAGGCGCGCCGCACACGGGCGTCGGCGGCTCTTCACTCGGCGCCTTGGCTTCGCTGGTAACCGGCCTCGCCTACCCGCGAGTCTTCGGGAAACTCGCCATTATGTCTCCCTCCGTGTGGTGGGATAATCGGGCCATCTTGCGAACCATTTCGTCGTACCGCGCACGCGTGCGGCCGCGCATTTGGCTCGATGTCGGCACCGCGGAAGGCGATGCTCCGGGTCAATGCGTCGAGGATACGCGCGCATTGCGGGATGCGCTGGCCGCGAAAGGGTGGCGTGAAGGCGCCGAACTGCGCTACGGCGAGGCACAGGACGCGCCGCACAGCGAGGCCGCCTGGGGCGCGCGTTTTGCGGACGTGCTCGCCTATCTTTTCCCCGCCGCCGGAGCATAACGCGCGTGGCCCCGCTCATCGATCTTCATCGTGTTTCCGTAATGCGCGGCGACAAGCCGGCGCTGCGAGAAATCGATCTACGTATCGGTCTGGGCGAGCACGCGGCTATTCTGGGACCGAACGGCTGCGGCAAATCGACGCTCATCAAAACCATCACGCGGGAGTGCTACCCGCTGCAGCGGGAAGGATCGTCGCTGACCATTCTCGGCCAGGAGCGTTGGGATGTGTTCACGCTGCGGTCGCTGCTTGGCATCGTGACGAACGATCTGCTCGACATGTGTACGCGCGAGTTCACGGGCGAGGAGATCGTGCTGTCCGGTTTCTTCAGCAGCGTCGGCGTCTGGCCGCATCAGGATGTCACGGACGGGATGCGCGCGAAGGCCGCCGCCGCGCTCGCGCTGCTCGAGATTCCGCATCTCGCCGGCCGCGCCGTAAGCGAGATGTCTTCCGGCGAAGCCAAACGCGTTCTCATCGCCCGCGCGCTGGTCCACGATCCCCGCGCGCTGTTATTCGATGAACCCAGCAACAGTCTGGATGTCCTGGCACAGCACGAATTGCGCGAGCTGATGCGCAAGCTCGCCGCCCGAGGCATCGGCATTCTGCTCGTCACGCATCATCTCGCCGACATCATTCCCGAAATCGAGCGCGTCATCGTTTTGAAGGAAGGGCGCATCGTCGCCGACGGCCGCAAGGAACAAGTGCTCACCACCGCCATGCTGCGCGACGTATTCGGTCTGCCCGTCGACATCGCCCGCCGCGACGGCTATTACCACCTGTGGTGAGCGCGGCTACTGCCTTGCCGGAACCTTACTCGTAATGCGATCGTGAATCCAATGCGCGTCCCACCATTCCATCGGATTGACCTGCACGCCGTCGATCTGCATGCTGAAGTGCAGATGATCGCCGCCGGCGAGACCGGTCGCGCCGCTCAGACCCATGGTCTGGCCCTTTTTGACCATATCGCCGGGCTTCACGTCAATCCGGTTGAGGTGTCCATAAATCGACTGCAGGCCGTAGCCGTGATCCACCACGATGCAGTTCCCGTAGATCCCCAGCCGTTGCGCGAACACCACCTTGCCGTCGTTGGCCGCGGGAATGGGCGTGTTCTTCACGTTCGACAAATCGAAGCCGAGATGCACCTGCTCGTCGACTTTCTTGCCGTGATAAAGGTACGTGCGGTCGTCGGCAAAATTCGATTCCGCCTTCGCGTTCATGCGCAGGAACGGACCCGACCACAGGAAGCGCTCAGACGTTTTATCGCGCAAATCGGCAAGCGTCTTGTTGTTCTCGCGCCGCATCGCGCTGTTGATCTTGAGAAACCGCGAGAGCAGATCGCCCGTGCCGCCGGGGGCAATATCGTTCACGACCTTCTCCATGAACGCATCGTCGATCACGAGGTCGCGTTTACGGAATCGCTTCGGGAAAATCTTGTACGAGAAATGTCCGATGGCTTCGTTCCCCGCCGGATTCGTCGCATAGACGAACGGGATCGTGCCCGGCGGAACGTCCCACGGATAGCCGAACAACGAGAATCGCTGCCCCTGTTTTCCCGGCAGCGGAAAACTGCGGAACTTGTAAGAGCCCGATTCTTCGCCCGCTTGCGTCCAAAAGCCCGTGACCGAAAAGGTGACGAGCTCGCTGCCGCCCTGATTGATATAGTGCTGCTCCCCGTCCGGCGTGATCAGGGGAGCCCGCGTAACTACATCGATGTCGCGAATCGCCGTCGCGGTGGAGCCTCGCAGATCGTTCGAAGTCGCCGCTACCGTAAGCCGCGCCTTGCCGTCCTTGAGCGCGGGCGCGTTCTTCGTCCCGGCATTGAACGCGATCTCCCGAGGCGGCTCATTTTTAAAAAAGAAAATTCTAGTTGCCGAATTACTGGTCTTAAATACGTCGTAGCGCGATCCGTTTTGCTCGACCCACGCCGAGATCTTGCGAACACCATGCGGATCGCTCAGACGGATCTTCACGGGCGTGGCCGCGCCGATGCTGGTCAGCGCCGGATCCAGTTCCAGTTTCGGCGTTGCGGAGAGCAGCAGCAGGAGCAGAAGCGGCCCGGCAATGAACACCAGAACCACGACAATCAAGGCGCGTGTCACTTCAGAAGCAACAGGCTAGCACACAGCCGCTCCTAATCCGGTTGGCAAGCAACGTGCACTTTACGCCCTGACGCCGCGATTGGCGCGGTCTGGAGGGAACATGAAAAATCAACAGGGTCAAAATGTTTGCGCACATACGGGCTGTAGCTGCCCGGCGCGAGAGCACAGCAAATATTGCAGCCAATACTGTGAAGACGCCGGCGCTACTCTGGAACTGGCCTGCGGCTGCGGCCATGCCGGCTGCGGGACGGAGGGCACCTTCGAAAAGGAGACCGGGATTCCTAAGACCGCCTAAGTGGGTCCGATTCTCGAAGCGCGACATCAACAATAGTCGGCAGATTCGGCGGCGCATAGCGGTCGCGCGCAGTAGTCGGTTGGCGCAACGCAAACGCGTTGTGGTAACTCTGTTAACTTGGGCTGCTATTTATGACCGCCGAACATTCCGCTGCGCCCACGCGCCGCCAATTTTACTATTTATCTTTCATCTACGGCCTCTCCGCCGTCATGGCGGGGATGGTATCCGTACCCGCGTTCATGTATCTGTTTTTTCCGCCGCGAGCGAAGAAAAGGCCGCAGTGGGTAGACGCCGCGAACCTCGCAAGCATTCAAGTTGACGCGCCCCGGGAAGTGAGCTTCATCGCCACTAAAATCGACGGCTGGAAAGTCAGTAAACAAAAGACGACTGCCTGGGTCGTCAAGACCGCCGCGGACAAGGCGATCGCGTTCTCGCCCCAATGCACCCACCTCGGCTGCGCCTATCATTGGGACCAGGCCAGCAAAACTTTCCTGTGCCCGTGCCACACTTCGGTGTTCGCCATGGACGGCCGCGTGCTGAGCGGGCCGGCGCCGCGGCCGCTTGACCGCTATGAGGTGAAAATCGCGGGCGACCGGCTGCAGATCGGTCCGCTGGCGCCCCATGCGTAAACTGGTCGCCTGGCTGGAACACCGCACCGGCATCGAAACCGCGGTGCGAAATTTCCTCTACGAGGAGATCCCCGCTTCGAGCGGCTGGCATCAGATCATCGGCAGCATGGCGGTATTCTTTTTCCTGCTGCAGGCATTTACCGGCATCCTGCTGGCCATAAATTACGCGCCCACGCCCGGCGAGGCTTACAACAGCGTCAAGTACATCATGACGGAGCTGACCGCCGGCCCCCTCATCCGAGGACTGCACCATTGGGGCGCCAGCTTCATGGTCGTGATCGTGGTCGCGCACATGATCCAGGTTTTTTTGTACGGAGCATACAAGAAACCTCGCGAGGCGACCTGGATGCTCGGGGTCGTGCTCCTGTTGATCACGATGGCGTTCGGGCTCACCGGCTATCTGCTGCCTTGGGACAACCGCGCCTA
Source organism: Bryobacterales bacterium (assembly GCA_963795935.1). GTDB lineage: Bacteria > Acidobacteriota > Terriglobia > Bryobacterales > Bryobacteraceae > JAICMB01. Next base: position 271,737 of record CAWCJO010000005.1, read on the forward strand.
CTGGGCCACGGTCGTCGCGACGCAGATTGCCGGCCAGGCGCCGCTCGCCGGGACGTACATCACGCGCCTGCTCGGCGGCGGCGGCGGCATCGGAGTCGTTACCTTCGCGCGCTTCTACGCGTTGCACGTCGTACTGCTGCCGCCTCTTACCATCATCCTGATCGCCGTGCATATCTATCTCGTCCGCAAGCACGGCGTAGCGCCCGCCGCCGGCGACACGGCTCCCCGCAAACGATTTTTCCCGGAGCAGGTTTTCAAAGATACGCTTGGCGTTTTCTGCGCCTTCGTCGCGCTGTTCGTGACCGCGCTGGTGGCGCACGTCCCCCTCGAAAGGCTGGCCGACCCCACCGACACGGCCTACATTCCGCGTCCCGAATGGTACTTCCTGTTTCTGTTTCAGACGCTCAAGTTTTTCAAAGGTCCGCTGGAGATCTTCGGCAGCACCGTGCTGCCCGGCCTCGCGGTGCTGGTTCTGTTTGTCGTTCCCTTCCTCGATCGGGGCCCCATGGTGCGGCTCGCCAGACGTACTTTTGCATTCCTTTTCGTCGCGCTGGGCGCGCTGGCGTGGGCGGGTTTGACGGCGGCCGCGGTCGTAACGACGCCGCCGCAGACCGAGAGCGCCGATGTATCCGATTCCGGTCAAATTGCGGCTTGGCAGCAGCTTTCGCCGCCCACCCTCGCCGGCCTCGGATATTTCAGGCAGCAGAACTGCCAATCTTGTCATCCCGGCGGTGGAAAAAAAGGCAGTGGACCCGACCTGACGCGCGTTTCCGCCGCTCACCGCGACAAAGACTGGCAAATCGCGCACTTCAAGGACATGGCCGCCAAGGTCCCGGGCAGCTCCACCCCTCCCGCGCAATTGTCCACCGCGCAATTGAACGACCTGACGCAGTTCGTACTCAAGATCGCGGCCGACGATGAGGCGGATTTCAATGCCGCGCCGCAGCCTGTCGTCCAAGGCGCGATGTTATACGAGGCGCAGCATTGCGGAGCGTGCCATATGGTGAACGAAGTGGGGATGAAAGTCGGGCCACCGCTCAACGGAGTCGGCGAGCATCGCGACCGCGCCTGGCTCGAACAGCATTTCCGCGATCCCAAGAAAATGTCGCCGGGCAGCATTATGCCGGCCTATAATTTCAATCCCCAGGACATGGATCACATGATCCGTTACCTGCAGGCCTTGCCCCCCACGACCTAAAACCGCGATCCCCCGCTGCAGATCAGCACTTCCCCGCTCACGTAATCCGATAAAGGCGAACAGAAGAACAGCACCGCTCCGGCGGCTTCCTCCGGCGTCCCCAACCTTCCGAGTGGGTTCGTCGCCTTGGCCGCGTCGAGCAAGCGCTGCTGCACGCCGACCGGAATCTGCCGGCCTTTAATCTCGATGTTTGCGCCCTCGCCCGACAGCGGCTGTATCAGACGCGTCTCGATCAAACCAAACCCCACGGCGTTCACGTTAACGTTGTAGCGCCCCCATTCCTTCGCGAGCGTTTTCGTCAATCCGATCACGCCCGCCTTCCCCGAGGAATAGCCGGCCTGCCCGGCGTTGCCGTCCGTCCCCGAGATCGACGTGATATTCACCACTTTGCGCATCACCCGCTTCCCTGCGGCGTTCTCCCGCTTCGCCGCGTCCCGAATCCACCCCGATGCCGCGCGCAAAATCCGGAACGGCGCGACCATGTGTATATCGAGCATGGCCTGAAACTGTTCATCCGTCATTTTCTGGATGACGTTGTCCCACGTGTATCCGGCGTTGTTCACAATGATGTCGATGGAACCGAACGCCGCGATGGTCGCGTCAACCAGCTTATTCGGAAACTCCGCCGCGGTCAGGTCGCCGGCCAGCGATATGGATTTCGCTCCGGCAGCGGCTTCCGCTTCCTTCAAAACCCCGGCATCGATGTCGTTGAGCATCACCGAGGCGCCCGCCGCCGCTAACTGCTTCGCGATGGCGCGCCCAATGCCTCGCCCCGAGCCGGTCACAAGCGCGGCTTTCCCTTCGAGAGTAAACATGTAGGATCTATTCGGCGGCGTCGGGGTAGAACTGCGCGTCGAGAACCTGCTCCGGCGTCCAGGGGCACTCGGCGGGAAATTGCCGTTCCGGTAGTCCGGTTTCGCGAACCGCTTTCCTCACGGCGTAATGGTAGACGTCCTGCCAATTTCGTGTGAAGAGCCTCAACAAACTCGGGCTCGATCCGAAAATGTATGCGAGTTGACGCCGTTGTTCCGCAAGCGTGTTCTCCCAGGATGAACCGCGGCGGCCAGGCTGAACGTGCCACTTCAGCAGGTGCAATAAAACGATCGCGAGCCGGCTATCCACCTCGCGGTAATCGCGGTTAGCCAAGGCTTCGATCTCCTCCGCTAAATGTTCGCCGTCTATTTCTTTCCAGCGCCCCTCGCGTATCAGCGCGGCCGTTTCGTGGCACCACAAGTTAAAATCGGACTCATACGGCGTGAGCGAAGATTGAGGCGGTGTTTTGACGGCGTGCACTGCCATAAGTACAGTGTAGCGTTTTGACGTAAAAGCGTCTTGGCGGTAAAGCGCCTTGGCGGCAAAAGCTCCTCGCAGTAGCAGCGTGTTTGCCGTAAAAGCGTTTTACCGGAAAAGCTTCGGCACAACCTTGATCTCGAACAGTTTCGGCCACAGCTTGCCGGTCACAAACAGGCGGTCGCGCGCCGAATCGTAGGCGATGCCGTTCAGCACATCCACCGGCTCGGTCAAGTCTTCCGGCTTCAGCAGCCCGCTCATTTCAATCCACGCGATCACGCGCCCATCCTCCGGCCGGATGCGCGCAATGCGATTCGTCTGCCACACGTTCGCATAGATCTCTCCTCCCACGCATTCCAGCTCGTTCAGGTTCTGGACCTCCCGATTGCCGTCCCGCACGGTGATCCGCTTCCGCTCCTTCAACGTTTCCGGATCCCACAAGCGGATTTGCGCGCTCCCATCGCTCATATAAATCGTCTTGCCGTCGTTGGCAAGCCCCCAGCCTTCGCCCGGATACGTAAAATTACGCAGCAGCTTGAAGCGAGCGCGGTCCCAGACGAATCCGGTTTGCGCCTGCCACGTAAGCTCCACAATTCTGCCGCCCAGCACGGTAATGCCTTCGCCGAAATACGACGGAGCGAGGTCGATCTTCTGCATCACCTGCCCCGTTTCAAGCTTCACTTTGCGCAAGCTGGAGCGGCCCTTCAGGCCCGTGCCTTCATACAAAAATCCATCGCGATACTCCAGCCCTTGCGTGAACGCGGCACGGTCGTGCGGATAGACATGGACAATCTTGTACGTGTACTCGGGCGTCTGCGCGCACCCGCACAAGGTAACGAGAAACGCCGCGATCGCCGGCCGCATGGCGCCATCCTAGCAGGCGCGGCCAACCCTACAGTCAAAACCGCCCTAATTTCCGGCCGCCACGGTATGCGCCGGCCCCCTCTCCACGCGTATACTGCAATTGTTGACGCCGCCCGTTCATCCCGACATCCTCGCTCTGCTGCGGCGCACCGATACCTGCACCGTCTCGAACGCCGTCGAAACGTTCAGCGTCCGCATGCGCAATGAGGGATTCATGCACGGCGCCGCGCGATGCCTCTTCCCCGCGCTGCCGCCCGTAGCCGGTTTCGCGGTCCCCGGCCGCATCCGCACCGCCGCTCCGCCCATCGCCAATCTCTGCTACTACCACAGAATGGATTGGTGGCAATATGTCGCCTCTCTGCCGGCGCCGAAGATCGTCGTCCTCGAGGATGCCGACGATGAACCCGGAGCGGGCGCATTTGTGGGCGAGATTCATGCCCGCATCGCGAAATCCCTGGGCTGCGTCGCATACGTAACGAACGGCAGCGTCCGCGACCTGCCGCAAGTCGAATCCGCCGGCTTCCAGTGCTTTGCCCGCGGCCCGAGCGTCTCCCACAGCTACGCCCACATCGTCGATTTCGGCGCTCCCGTCGAGATCGGCGGTCTGAAAATCTCGCCCGGCGATCTCCTGCACGGCGACATGCACGGCGTCCACGCCATTCCACTTGAAATCGCCGCCCACCTTCCTGCCGCCGTGGAGGCGATCATAAAGAGAGAAGAGGAATTGATCCGCTTCTGCGAGTCTCCCGATTTTTCGCTCGCGAAATTGCAAACGGCCATAACCCGGGACAGCGCCTCATGCCAGCCGCGGGATCGACAACAATAACGTCCCCCGTCTCGCCCCACCGGCAGACCAGAATCCTCCTGTGGGCCGGCTTTGGCGGCCTGCTGCTATTACTGGGCGTTCTCGGCCTCAGCGCCATTTCGTTCCTGTACCAGATCGAGATCCGCCAGGAGCGCATCCGCCAGGATTACGTCGAGCGCGACCGCGCCCTCGAAGAGCTCCGCTCCAGCATTTATCTCTCCGGCACCTACATTCGCGATTTTCTCCTCGACGCCCGCGAAGACGAAGCCGGCGAAACGCGCGGCGAGAATCATAAAGCGCAGTTCCTCGCGACGCGGCGCAAAATCGAGAGTGAAGTCGCGGCCTATCGCCGCCTTCCGCGCGCCGGGCAGATGCCTGCCTTTCAGCAGCTCGCCAACGAATTGACCGCCTATTTCAACACCCTCACGCCGGTACTTGGGCTGGACGCCCCAGCAGCAGCGCGAGCGCGGCTACGCCTTTATCGAAGAAGAAGTCCTGCCGCGGCGCATGCTGGCCCTCGGACTCGCGGACCGCATCCAGCAAGTGAGCCAGGCGCAGCTCGAGGTCAGCAGCCAGCAGGTCAGCGAGCTGTTCTCCTCCTTCCGCGCTAAATTCGTCGCCCTGCTGCTGCTCGCCATCGCCATCGGCATCGTGCTCACGGCCATTACGTTATGGCGGCTGCTGCGCCTCGAAGCCGAGGCCGACCTGCGCTTCGACGAAGCCGTGCATGCCCGCGAGGAATTAAAACATCTCTCCGCCGAGCTCGTCTCGGCGCAGGAAATCGAACGCCGCCGCATCTCCCGCGAGCTGCACGACGAGGTCGGACAAGTGCTCTCGGCCATGATGCTGGCCCTCGGCAACGTGCGTTCGTCACTCCGCTCGAACAATATAGAGGAAGCCCTGCGCCAACTGCAGCTCGTGCAGGACATGACCGAACAGAACGCCCGCATGGTGCGGAATCTCTCCCTGCTGCTGCGGCCCACCATGCTCGACGATCTGGGCTTGGTCTCCGCCTTGAAGTGGCTCGCCCGCGAGGTCTCCCGTACGGCCGATCTGCAAGCGGACGTTGCCGCCGAAGATTGCCCCGACGACCTTCCCGAAGAGCATCGCACCTGCGTGTATCGCGTCGTGCAGGAGGCGGTGCGCAACGCCTCGCGCCATTCCGGCGCCCGCCAGGTCAGAATCTACGTGCAGCGCGAAGGCGCCCGCTTGCGCGTCTCCGTGCAGGACGACGGCAAGGGTTTCGATCCCGCGCACGAAACCGGCGTCGGCATCCTCGGCATGACCGAGCGCGTCGCTCGCCTCGGCGGCGTTTTCACTGTCGATTCCGAGCTGGGCCGCGGAACCATCGTTTCTTTCGAGCTCCCCTTGCCCGCCGGCTTCGAGCCCGCTCCCGCGCCCCCTCGCGAAATTCCAGCTCAGGAAACCAGCCCCTTGCGCACGGCGTAAAGAATCAGCTCCGCCAGATTGTGTACGTGCAGCTTTTTCAAAATATTGTTGCGATGCGTCTCCACCGTCGCCACGCTCACGTGCAGCATCTCCGCGATCTCGCGATTGTTCTTGCCCCCCACAAGCAGTTGCAGAACTTCCTTCTCGCGCAGACTCAGCAGGTCGTAGCTGTCCTCCACGCCGCGCCTCCGCGCCTCCGCCATGTAATCTTCGACCAATATCTTCGTGATCGCCGGACTGAAATAGGCGTTGCCCGCCGCCACCGCCCGCGCCGCCGCCAGTACGTCCGCCTCCGGAGACGCCTTCAGCAGATATCCGCGCGCCCCCGCCTTTAGCGCCCGCAGTACATACGCTTCATCGGAGTGCATGCTGACGATGATGATGCGCGCATTCGGCAGTTTCCCGGAAATGTGTTGCGCGGCGTCGGTCCCGTTCAGCCGCGGCATACCCACGTCAAGCAGAATGAGGTCCGGCTTGTGCTCCACGGCCCGCTCAATGGCCTCGTAGCCGTCCGCCGCCTCCGCGACAACCTGGAACTCGCCTTCCCGTTCGAGCAATCCCCGCAGACCGCTGCGGATCAGCGGATGGTCGTCGGCAATCAATACTCGGACCGGCACTGCCCTCTTCGTGGCCGGATCTCTTCATCCTGTTATGAAGAGTATAGCCGCTGGAGGAGATTCGGCGAACGCCTTTACGGCTGAGACTCGCAGCGCCGGGCACGCCGCCGCGCGCGACGCCGAAACAGACCGATGGCGCGATCGAGAACGCTGCCATCGCTGTAAGTGCCCGGTTCCGGCACGATTTGGAATTGCAAACTCGCGCCGTTCTGATCCTTAAATCCCAGGAATTGAACAAAAGCGCTCGAATTTTCATCGCCTGGGGAACTGCCTTCCGCAAACAGGGATTCCGAGATGGTGAGCGGAACGCCGTACTGAAATGGCGATTGGAGGGTGATCGTTTGAAAAAATTGGGAAAGCTGATTTTGTAAGGATGTAAGCGGGTTTAAGCACGTGGAGCTTGCTTGCTCACAATATTCCGCTGTCGTATTCCCCTGAACAAGGTTCACAAGCGCCGTCGGGCCCACGTACCCGCCGAGATCGTTAAAAGTGGAAACCAACACCGAATAAGATCCGGACAAAGTACCCGGCTCCCCAGTCCCGACGATTCGATGAGCGCGCTGTAATCTGCGGCCGCATTAGCGGAAGCGATCCCATTGCCAAACCCATCCTCGTACGCAGTCACACTCGTGTTCGCTAAACCCGCAGTGGCGTACGCTGCGAGGGGGTCGTTGACGGTCCCGCAGTTCACAAAGGCGCCCGAAGACGATGCGCTGCAACTGGGAAAGCCCAAGCGGCTCGTCTGGACCGAGACGCTTGATGCCGTCGCCGCCCGCGGCGAAAGTCCCGTTATCAGAAGCACCGCCGATGTAATCGCAATGTTCTTCATAAGTTATACTCTTCGCCATTATAGTTTGTCGCTGCATAGATTGATCGTTTAACAGGGTACTGAAAAAGTCCTGGGGCAACCACTCCCTCACGGTCGCGGCTCTGTAAGTTGCTGTGAACACGAGGCATTGATTCTGAGCCGCGCGCGTCACCAAGCGGTTTTAGAATTTTGTCGCGGCATTCGCTTCTCCGATCACGGTTTGACTCGCTCACGCCGACAGCGGACGCCGCCTGCTTCCGATTGCCGAAACTTGCGCGAAATGAATAGGACTATTTATTGGTTCACAACCGTCCAACCCGGGACGCCGCTCTGATTCAGCCAGTTCCATCCCTGATACGTCGCTCCTCCAGCCCCGCCGAAATAGTTGACCGTGACCTGTTTGGTGCTGCTGTTCATCCAGATCAGATCCGGTACGCCATCGCCATTGAAATCCGCCGCTCCCACCACCTGCCACCCGGGCTTGCCGCTGCTGTCCAGCCAATTCCAGCCCGTCAACGTCGCCCCGCCGGTCCCGCCATAATAATCAACCGCGACTTGCGCGGTGCTGTCGTTTTGCCATACGAGATCCGGGATACCATCCCCGTTGAAGTCCGCGACGGCCGCGACATGCCAACCGGCAGCCCCGCCTGATTCAGCCAGTTCCATCCTTGATATGCCGCCCCGCCTGCCCCGCCAAAGTAGTTGACCGTGACCTGTCTGGTGGCGCTGTTCATCCAGACCAGATCCGGCGCCCCATCGCCATTGAAATCCCCCGCTCCCACCACCTGCCAGCCGGGCTTGCCGTTGCTGTCCAGCCAGTTCCAGCCTGCGTACGTCGCTGCGACGCCCGCGCCATAGTAATAGTAGTCAACGGCGACTTGTGCGGTGGCGTCGTTCTGCCAAACCAGATCCGGGATCCCATTGCGATTAAAGCTCGCGACGGCCACCACGCGCCAGCCTGGAACACCAGCCTGATTCAGCCAATTCCAACCCTGATACGTTGCCCCGCCGGACGCCACCGTAATAGTTGACCGAGACCTGTCTAGTGCTGCTGTTCATCCACACCAGGTCCGGAACGCCGTTGCCGTCGAAATCGCCGCCGCGCGTTATCGTGGGCAGCGGCGCGGCGTACTGGCCCTTGAAAAGAAATCCATAATCGTGCCCGGTGGCGGTCAATGCCGCCGCCAGGAAATTCCGGATCGCATCGTCCGCCGTGTTGGCGGCCGGCCTTTGCGCCAATGCTCTCCAGAATTGGATGTACGCTTGAAACCCGTTGTCGGAATAAATACGGTAATACATCGCGCCGGCCAGGTCGGCGGCGGTCCAGCCGTTCGCGTTGGGATAGGGCTGGCCAGCGGCAAGCGTGTTCTGCCAGTTGTATTGGGCGTCCGCGAGATATGCGCTAAGCAGGCCGGACACGACCGAGTTCTCAAACTGCGCGTAGGGCAACGTCCCATTGTAGGGTCCCCCATTGACCGGAACGCGATCCATCGAAATAAAGCGATTCGCAATGGCGAACCCCGTAACAAACGCGTCGATCGGACTCAGTTGAGAACCGTACAACCAGAAATTCCGCCCCAGTTCATAAAACAGAACCTGATCGTACTGGTCATTCTGAAGAACTCCGTCATACAAGTCCAAAAAATAAGCTAGTCTCATGATTTCAATTCCCGTGGCGCCAAGCTACGCCGCATCCGGCGCGCAAGTGGCGCCGTCAGGGACCTCGGCAATGACGTCGCGTCCGTTCAACGTCGTGGCCGCCAGGTGATTTGGTTCTGAACCGGTGATCTGCTCGTAAATCCCGTAAGCGCTATCCAGCGCGGCGAGGATAGAGTTCATCGTTGGCGTATCCAGATTGTTGCCGCTGGTGAGTACCGCGACTTTGTTCCCGATCCACGGATATAGCGTAAGCGTAGCCCCTTTGAAAGTCACATAGGTCACCCCCGACTGTATGGACGGCGGAGTGACGGTGGTAGCAACATTCAGAGTGACGTTCACAATCTGCGGGCTGCCGGAGGCGCCACTGGCGGTAACCGTAATCGTGCCGTTATAGGACCCGGCGGCTAAACTTCCCGGTACAACCGAGATGCTCAAAGGTGTTGCGGACGCGCCCAGCGTTCCAATCCCCGGACTAACTTGCAGCCATGCGGCGTTGCTGGTGGCCGTGAAACTCGAGGACCCGCTGCTTACTGAAGCCGACAAATTCTGCGCGCCGGGAACCGCCGAACCGGTCTGATACGCAAACGTCAACGGTCCGCCGGTGATTGAAAGAGTAGGCGAGGTGATTATCGGGGCGCTCACGTTGAGTGTGACGTTCACTGTCTGCGGGCTGCCGGAGGCGCCGCCGGCGGTCACCGTGATCGTGCCGTTGTAGCGCCCCAGTGCTCAAAGTCCCCGGCACAACCGAAACGTTCAAAGCTGTTGCGGATGTGCCCAGCGTTCCAGCTTCCCGGACTCACCTGTAGCCAGGCGGCATTGCTCGCCGCCGTGAAACCCACCGAGCCGCTGCTCACCGAAGCCGACAAACTCTTCGCGCCGGGAACCGCCGAACCGGTCTGATACGCGAACAGTCAACGGCGCGCCGGTGATTGAAAGAGTAGGCGAGGTGATTATCGGGGCGCTCACGTTGAGCGTGACGTTCACAGTCTGCGGGCTCCCGGATGCGCCACTGCCGGTAACCGTGATCGTGCCATTATAGGACCCCGCGCTTAAGCTCCCCGGCACAACCGAAATGTTCAAAGCTGTTGCGGACATTCCCAGTGTTCCACTCCCCGGACTCACTTCCAGCCATGCGGCATTGCTTGTCGCCGTGAAGCCAACCGAGCCGCCGCTCACCGAAGCCGACAAACCCTTAGCGCCGGGAATACTTGAACCGCTCTGATAGGCGAACGTTAACGGCCCACCCGTGACAGAAAGGGTCGGTGCTCCGCCGCCACCGCTTTGTGTGCCGTCGACGATCGGTCCCGCGGGATATGAATCGAAATTAGGATCGTCGTACACATTGCAGAACTGATATCCGAGACCCGTGAAGATCGTGGCGGAGGGGAATAGCCGCAGTAATCCATTGCTAACTATGCCGACCGTCGCACCGCCCGGTTTCTTTATTAAACGCCCATCGGGACTGAATTGCTTGTTGTCACCAAGCGCGCCCGGGTTTGATAATGTCGTACCCACAGGGTATTGATTCATCTCCGCATCGGTAATGGTGATGATGTCCTTTAGATCGAACTGGTCACCAACCCACGTCTGATTGGACGGGTTTTGGTACGGGTTCTGGAAGGCCGCAAAATTTGCGATGCCGAAACGATACAGGACCGAGCCTTGCGATCGCAGAAGGTAAACCGTGCCGCCTGTGCTGGGGCTTTCCACAAATGTTCCTTCGGGATGAACATATCCACTCGGCAGGCCGGCGCCGCTCGCGATCCTCCGCCGCAATTCCTAAGCCATCCTTGAATTGGTAGATCTGAATCCGACTGGTTAAAGCCTGTCTCGAAACTATACGAGCCGCTCCCGCCTGTCAAGCGGACTTCGTGATCAACATCAACCGAAGTATTCGTATAATTCTCCTGAGCGGTTTCAATAGTGTACTGACCGCCGCCGAACTGAATTCCCGAGGGAACCGAGGTAACGATTGCTATGTGTCCCGTCGCGCCGTTTGGGTGGCCGTTCGACGCCAAAATATCTCCTACTTCAGGCGGCATCGATCCCCCGTTAGGAAACCTGGCTAATTTCATTGAAGAATAATTGTTATACCATTGATCCGCATTCCCCAGAAACAAGGGTGCGAGGTTAAGGTTAAAAATTGCAAGATAATATCGCCGCACGAACTCAACGCACTGCCACATCTCGCCAATGTAATTGGAGGACGAAGATGTACAGTTTGGCTGCACCGCCGTGCCCGACGCAGGACTGACTTGGCAGTTGTAGCGGTTAGAAACGTATTGTGGGTAGCAGTTAGAGAACACAGCGACGCCGTTGGAGGTCTGACCCAAATACGTGCCAAAAGGAGTACTGCAGGTCTGTCCGGCGGCCGCGCCCAAAAACGCGAGCCATATACATACAGTTGCTATATAGATAACCATTGTTCGTACCTGACCTGAAGACCCGTGGCGCGCGCGCCACATCGCTGATAGCCAGATGCCACACTCACTACTCCGCATCATAGATCCTCCATGCGCAAAAGATGACTCACGTACCGCGCAATCGCTTTACTAGTTTTGGTCCACCCCGAAATCGAAGACACCCACGGCCCCAGCTCCACCGGAAAGGAAGCAGTACTCGCCCGGCTGCAAGGGCGCGCCCATCGTCACCTTGTACAGCCCCGGGCGGATGCGCTGGGACTTGAATCCGATAATCGCGTTCGGGTCTGCGCCGCTCGAGGAGCCGAAGACCCCGAATTTCCCGATATTGGTTTCGCGGTTCGATTTCGAGAGATCCAGCTTCAGCAACGCGTATTGATTGGGGTTCGAAACAGTGACGCCCTGGCCAAGTCCGGCCGCCTTGTCATCGAAGTAAAAATAGAATTCAGGATTCGCGTCGCTTGTTCGGATGCTGGCGCGCTGTCCGGGAATAACCTCTTTGATTTTCCCGTTTGGCCATCCCACGAACGATCCGGGTCCCGCGCGCACCTTCTGCCCCTGCGCGGCGGCGAGTTCCAGAACGGTCATCGCGACCTTTCCGTCCCGGTCTTTCGTATACAGATAAATGCCCGACTCGTGAGGCGCCATGGGATCGTTCGGATCGCCAACCGCGGCCGCTCCGGCGCTCGGGGTCGTACCGGCAGCGGCGGCCGGCGGAGATGGCGGCTCGGATAGAGGCGCCGCCGGCTTGATCTCCGCCTTGGGGTCCAGCATAACCTCCAGCGTGGCATCGCTCACATTCGCCTTCTTCAGACGGATCATCTCGTCCGGACTCAGGTCGAACGCCTTGTCTTCCTTCCGCAGGCGCGCAATAACGACGCCCTCGTCGGCTGTCAATCCTAGCGGCGCTGAAACGGCAGGTCCAGCATTTCTGGTGGGGGCCGGCGGCTTAGCGGCCACCCCGGACCGCTGCGCCGTTGCGGAAAGTGCTAGTAATGTGCCAAGCGAACAAAGTGTCAGGATTCTCATAATTTCATGTCCTCCTAAATACCCCCCATTCGGAAAGCGCGTTATCTTGGCTTCCCAATTTCCCCGACCGGAAATCCGGTTGCGGCGGAACGCGGAACGGGAATCGTGTTCGCCGCTACACCGAGGAGAGTGCCGCCAGGACGGTTCAACATGTCCGCCCCCAAGTTTCGCCGATGCCGGATGATTAGTCGCGCGCAAACGTGCGCACGACCGCGCAAATACAGGGCGCAAACGCACACGCGAAATTTCTTGCGCCGCCCCGCGCCCCCTGTGCTATGATCCGTGGCTGACGTTCGTCAAAGCAATGCCACGGGAACTGAACACTTGGGCCGAGATCGCAACCTATCTCGCCGTCAGTATTCGGCAAGCCCAGTACCTGGAGAAGCGCTCCGCGCTGCCGGTCCGGCGCGTTCCGGGCGAGCGCGGCCGCGTCGTCGCCTATACCAACGATATCGACGATTGGAAGCGCCGCCGCCTAGCTCCGCCCATCGATGCGGCGCCCGCCGCGCCAGTCCCTGCATCGGGCGGAAAACGCCGCCGCTGGCGCCTCGCTTCTCTAGCCGCCGCCTCCACGCTGTGCCTTCTCGTCCTGGGCGTTTATGGCTTTGAGAATCTTCAACGCGACGAACCCAATTCATTTCGCGTGGCAGGCAAGGTTCTCACCGTATTTGGGCAGAGCGGCCAACCGTTGTGGCGTTACTCTTTCCCAAGCCGGGCCAGAGAGCGCGATTACATCGAACACCCCGATTTCTGTATGTTCAGCGATCTCGAAGGGGATGGTTCGCTCGAAACCTTTTGCATCTTCAGGCCTCTGGATCGGGATGCGGTCGGCGACCGGCTGTATTGTTTCGATGCGCGTGGGCGGGTGCGCTTTACGTTCGTTCCCGGCCGGACGGTAAGAGTGGGCACACAGGACTTCCGTCCACCGTATTCAGTCCGTAAGTTCCTCGTTTTTTCGCGCGGCCGGGCGGGACAACGCGGCATCGTCGTCAGCAGCACTCATAATTGGAGCCACCCCGATCAAGTAGCCATCCTCGATGCCCAAGGCCGCCTCCTCAGTGAATACTGGCACCACGGCCATCTACTCTCGATTGCGTTTACCGATATCGACAGCGATGGAGTCCCCGAAATGTTGCTGGGAGGCGTGGATGACAGCCCCGGCATCAAACGGGCAACCATAGTGGTCCTCGATCCCGGCCGCGTCTGGGGAAGCTCTACTCAAGTCAATGGCGCCCCCGATTTTGACGGCATGAAAACCCGCTGCGAAAAGCGGATCGTGTATTTCCCGCGAACGCGCTTCAGCCAGCACGAGGATTTCAACCTCGTTACCGGCCTAGAGGTATCCGGCAACTCGAATATCAGGGCCGTAGTAGCGGAAGGAGCGAGCACGGGGGCGCCATATTCCATCTACCTATTTGGCCCGCGGCTCCAATCGCCAACCATCGTGTTCTCCGACCCACTCAAGACGGAATACCGCAAGCTCTACGGCGATTCCGCGGGTTTGAAGTTTGTCGATAACGAAATCGCGCGCATGCAGCAAGAGATCGCTACCCGCCCCTGAAATTGAACCGCATGGCAATCGCTCCCGCGCTGCGCCACGCGCCATGGACGGTATAGCCGGGAATTTGCGCCGCAACTCCGGCCAAAATACAGCCGATCGCCGCCAAAATTCCAGTCGCGGCGGTATTCTTTCGCGCCGCCGCGCTCCTTACGCTTAAAGGTGATGGTTGCCGAAGCCACGTCAGCCGGCGGGAGGAGGCCGTTCTCTATGTTTCAGTGGGCACGGATTCTGGGAATCCACCCGAGACCCGCGATCCCTCAATCGGAGCCCGCCGTCGATCTGCTGGCGATCACCGCCGACGACGGCTTCTACGCCACGCTGCGGGACATCGCAGAAACTCGGAATTGGCGGATTCAGCGCGCCGACACGGTCGAAAACGCCGCCGCATCGCTCTCGCCGGACTTGGTTATCCTCGATTCCGATGGCGAGGAATGGCAGACCGCCGTGGGCCGTCTGGCCTCGCTGCCGAATCGCCCCTGCGTTCTGCTCGCTTCACCCGTCGTGGACGAAAATCTTCGCGAAGAGGTGATTCGATCGCGCGGCTACGACGTTTTTGCCCGCTCCGCCGATCGCGACCAGATCGTTCGCAGCATTCAGTTTGCCTGGTTTTGGGCCAAGCGCGGGGTGAAACATTAGCATGCCGCGCGCAAGAATGCCCCGAGCGCCCATTTACGCGATTGCCGCCGGCATCGCCACGGTAGCGCTCCTGTCCTCCTGTTCGCGCCACGAGGTCGCCGCAAAGAACAACGACGCCGCGGCGGCCGCAACCGTCGGCACGGTGGCGGTCTCGACTCGGCCCCTATCGCAGCGCCTGACGCTCAGCTCCGAGCTCGTTCCCTTTCAGGAAATCGACGTTTATGCCAAAGAGGCCGGCTACGTCAAAGCAGTTGCTGGTCGATTACGGCACGCACGTCCGCAAGGGCCAGCTCATGGCCGTTCTCGAAATTCCCGAACTCGAAGCGCAACTGCAACAGGACCAGGCCGCCATTAAAGCGCAATCCGACGAGGTCGCGGCGCGCCAACGACGAAATCGGCCGCGTCAAGGCGCAGCACAACGCCGTTCACTTGCAATATCAGCGCCTCGCCGGTGTGGCGAAAACGCAGGCCGGTCTGGTGGCGCAGCAGGAAGTGGACGACGCGCAGGCGCAAGGATCTGGCGGCCGAATCGCAAGTGGCGGCCGCGCAGGGCGCCTACGAAGCCGCGCAAAGCCAGCTTGCGGTGGCCAAAGCCAAGCTGGCTCACGACCAGGCGCTCTTCGACTACTCCCGCATCACCGCGCCCTTCGACGGCGTCGTCACGCAGCGCTACGCCAATCTCGGCGCGTTGATGCAGGCCGGCACCAGCACTACCCAATCCACGCCGCTGGTCCGTCTTTCCGAGGAAGACATGTATCGGCTGGTGATTCCCGTTCCCGAATCCGACGTGAAATACATCCGCGTGGGCGATCCCGTCGAAGTGCGCGTTCCCTCGCTCGACAAGACCGTTCAGGGCAAAGTGGCCCGCTTCTCCGTCGACGTAAACGGGTCCACCCGAACCATGCACACGGAAGTGGACGTGCCCAATACCGACAATCGTCTGGTGCCCGGCGATTATGCCGAAGCCGTACTCACGCTGGACCAGATCGGCAATGCGCTTACGGTTCCGATGCAGGCCATCGATCACGAAGCCACCGGGACCTCGGTGTATGTTGTCGGCCCAGACGACCGCATCGAGGACCGGCAAATTACTCTGGGCATGCAAACGCCCAACTACGCGGAGGTCATCAGCCGGCTTGCAGCCAGGGCGAGCAGGTGGTCGTCAGCGACCGGGCGGGCTTGAAAGCCGGGCAGCTGGTGAAACCGCAAACCGTCCAAGCGATGGTCTACGAGGAGCACACCGGCGCAGCAGTGAAACGATCATGTCGAATTTCTCGATTCGGAATCCTTACTTCATTGTCGTCCTCTGCCTGGCCGTGTCGCTGCTGGGCATCACCGCGCTGGCGCGCATGCCGGTCGATCTGTTCCCTCCCATCAACCTGCCCCAGGTGGTCGTCGCCACCTTCTATTCCGGCATGCCGCCGCAGGATATCGAGACGAATATCACTTCGCCGCTGGAGCGGTTTTTCACCATGGCCAGCGGGATCGATCACATCCGAGTCGCACTCCATGCTGGGGGTCAGCATCATCCGCGCCTATCTTTCAGCCCGGCACCAACGCCGACGCCGACGTCACCCAGCTCTCGAATCTCGCGCTGGCCGATCTCAAGCGCCTTCCGCCCGGCACTCTGCCGCCCGTGGTCCTGAAATCCGACGCCTCCAGTCTGCCGGTCTGCCTGGTGGCCGTCAAAGGAGCAGGGCCTGAACGAAACGCAGCTTCACGACTATCGCCCAGTTCGCCATCCGCAATCAGATCGCGGTGGTCAAGGGGGCCGACGATTCCGCGCCGTATCGGCGGCAAGTACCGCCAGATCATGGTGCACGTGGATCCCTACAAGCTGGCATCGCGCGAACTCAGCGTCATGGACGTCGTCAAGGCCGTCAACGAATCGAACCTGATTCTGCCGGCCGGCGACGTCAAGATGGGCCCCTACGATTACTACGTCTATTCGAACAGCCTCGTCGACAACATGAAGCAGCTCAACGACGTGCCCATTAAGGCCGTCGGCGATTCCTGGGTGCGCGTCTGCGACGTCGGCAAGGCGGAAGATTCCAGCGCCACCCAATACAACATCGTCCGCGTGGACGGCCAGAAATCGTCTTACATCCCGATCATGAAACAGGGCGGCGATACCAACACGCTCGAGGTCGTGAACGGCGTCCGCAAGCTCATCGCGCATCTGTACGACATTCCCAAGCAGTTGAAAACCAGTCTGCTGTTCGACCAATCCGTGTTCGTGAGGGAAGCCATCAAGACCGTGTTGCATGAAGGCTTCATCGGCCTGGCGCTGACCAGCATCATGATCCTGCTGTTCCTCGGCAACGTTCGCGCCACCTCCGCGGTGCTGCTGTCGATTCCGCTTTCCGCGCTGGCCACCTTCGTCATCCTGAATTTCATGGGCGCGACGATCAATACCATGATTCTGGGCGGGCTGGCGCTGGCCTTCTCGCGCGTCATCGACAACTCCGTCATCTCGCTTGAAAACATCTACCGCCATCTCGAAATGGGCGAAGTTCCCATGCTGGCGTCGCAATTCGGAGGCCAGGAAGTGACCCTGGCCGTGCTGGCCGCCACGCTGGTCGGCGTGGTCGACTTTTTCCCGGTCGCTTCCTCTACGGCGTCAGCAAGTTTCTGTTCTCCGCCCTCGCGCTGTCGTTCTGCATCTCGCTGCTGGTTTCGTTCATCGTCGCCATGACCGTAATCCCGCTGTTCTGCTCGCGCTTTCTGAAAGCCGTCCCGCACGCGCATCAGCAGTCCGGCGACGCGCAGAACGAGATCGCGCCGGCCGCCGCGTCGCCCGCCGGCGTTCGCTTTGGGCGCGTTTCAACGACGGGTTCAACCATTACTTCAACCGCATGCTCGACGTCTACGAACGCTGGGTGCGCCGCGTTGTCCGCCGGCCCGGCCTGACCGTCGCCGTGCTGATGGCCTCCTTCGTCGCCAGCCTCGGCATCTACCCCTTCCTGGGCGTCTCCTTTTTCCCGCGCACCGATGCCGGCCAGTTCACCATCAACTTGAAAGCGCCCACCGGCACGCGCATCGAACTGACAAACGATTACGTCGCGAAAGTGGAGAAGCTGATCAAGAACACCGTCCTGCCGGCGGACTTCCGCATGACGGTGTCGAACATCGGCGTGGTAAACGACTTTCGTCGCTCTACACCACCAACACCGGTTCCTATACCGCGACGATTCAGACGCAGCTCACCGACGATCACAAAATCGGCAGCTACGAGTACATGGACGAAGTGCAGCGGCGCATCCAACGGCAATACCCCGAACTGCGGACGTTCTTCCAAAGCGGATCGATGGTGGATGCCATCCTGAATACCGGCATGCCCGCGCCCATCGACGTGCAGGTGACCAGCCCCAATATGCGCGGAGAATTACCGCCTGGCGCTGCAGCTCTCCGGCCGCATCGCGGCAGCTCAACGAGCGTCGGCCAGGTCTACATTCCGCAGGACATGGATTATCCCGGCATGCGGATGGACATCGACCGCGTCCACGCGGCGGAGCTGGGGCTGACCCAGAAAGACGTGGTGGACAACGTCATTACGGCATTGAACTCCAACGCCATGATCGCTCCCAATTACTGGGTGGATCGCAAGAACGGCAACAACTACTTTCTGACCGTGCAGTATTACGAACACGGGACGCCGTCCATCCAGAGTCCGCTCGATCTGAAGAATATTCCTCTGCGCGCGCCCAATCTGAAGCAGCCCACTACACTCGACACCGTCGTGAAGCTGGTACCCATCGAGACGCCCACCGAGGTCGACCACTATCAGATCCAGCGCTCCGCGGACGTCTATGTCACGCCGAAAGGCGAAGATCTGGGGCACGATCGCGACGCAAATCGAGAACATAACGAAGCAGACGCCCCACGATCCCAATGTGCGCGTCAGCTGCGCGGCATGGTGCAGGGCATGCGCGAGTCGTTCTCCAGCTTCGCCATGGGCTTTACTCTCTCGTTCATGCTGCTGTATCTGATTCTGGTGGCGCAGTTCAAATCTTTTGTCGATCCCGTCCTGATCATGCTCGCGATTCCGATGGGCATCAGCGGCGTGCTCTGATTCTGCTGTTCACGCACACCACATTGAATGTCATGTCTCTGATGGGCGTGCTGATGCTGGTCGGCGTCGCGAATTCGAACAGCATTCTGATTGTCGATTTCGCGCATCGGCTGGAAGAGCAGGGACTCTCGGTAACGGACGCCGTCATCACCTCCTGCCGCGTCCGCCTGCGCCCCATTCTGATGACGTCGCTTGCCACGATCATCGGCATGATTCCGATGGCCTCAAGCTGGGCACCGGCGCGGAACAATATGCGCCCATGGCGCGCGCCATCATCGGCGGCCTGACGTCTTCGGTCATCCTGACCGTGTTCATCGTCCCCGCGGCGTACCTGTTGCTCTACGGCCGCAAGGAGAGAATTCCGCAGAATGCGTAGCCCCGCCCCGCGCCCAGCCGACACAGAAGCGAGCGCCGCCGGGGCAGTCTTCCCCCGGGTGCCCGGCCGCGCCGCTCCCCCGCTCCCCGGCGTCGGCGCGGGCAACGCAAGCGCAGCTTTCGGCCGGGTGCGCGGCCCCGCCGTCTCCCCGCGCGGCGCCGGCGCAAGCGCCGCGAGCGTCGTCTCCGGCCGGATGCGCGGCCCCGCAGGACCCGGCGCTACGGGCGCGGGCGCCGCAGGCGCGGACTCCTGCAGAATGTTTGGCCGCGGCGTTATTATCGCGGCGATTCTTTTGACGGCCGCCGGTTCGTTATGCGCGCAGGCGCCCGGAACACCCGCGCCGCCGCTGCCTGTTCTGACCCTGGCGCAAGCCGAAGCGATCGCGCTCAAGAACCACCCCCAGATCGCGACGGCGCAAAACGTCGCGGCCGCCGCCGGCCAGGGAATTATCGAGGCCCGCGCCGCTTACTATCCCGTGGTCCAAGGCGAGATTACGGCCACGCAAGGCTACCCTCTGAGCCGCATCGGCGCCGGAATGCTGCAGGCATCGGCATTGTTCAGCCGCTTCGGTCAAGGAGTTCAGATCACTCAGCTCGTGACGGATTTCGGCAGAACGCGCAATTTGGTGGCGAATTCGAGATATCAGGCGCAGGCCGCGGCCGAGCAGACGCAAGCGACCGTTTACAACGTGGCGCTAAACGTCGATCGCGCCTATTTCGGCGTCCTGCAAGCGCAGGCATTCGTCACCGTGGCGAACCAAACCGTCAACGCGCGCCAGACTTTGACGAACCAAGTGAATGCGCTCGCCAGGGCGCAGTTGAAATCGCAGGTGGACGTCAGTTTCGCGGAGGTGAATCTGTCGGAGGCCCAGCTCTTGCTGATCCGCTCCCAGGACGCGGTCCGGCGGGCCTTCGCCGATCTTGCCCGGGCGCTCGGAAACGATCAGCCGGCGTTGTACCAGTTGGTGGAAGCGCCGGCCCGCCCCCTCCCGTGCCGGATCCAGCCGCTCTCATCGCGGAGGCGATTCAAAACCGTCCCGAGCTGAAGGACCTGCGCCTGCGCTATCAGGCGGCGCAATCCTTTGAGCAGGCCGAAGCCGATCTGAAGCGCCCCGATGTCAGCGTTGTCGGCGTCGGCGGCGGCCTGCCTTATTTGGATCAAACCCCGCGAGTGGCGCCGCACGAATACGAAGGCGTCGGCGTAAACGTCAATATTCCGATCTTTAACGGCCACCTCTTTTCCGCCCGGCGCCAGGCCGCCGAATACCAGACGCTCGCGGCCGAACAGCGCATCCGCGACCTCCAGCAGCAGGTGGAAAGAGACGTACGGGCCGCCTGGATCGCCGCCTCCACGGCGTATCAGCGTATTCCCGTAACGGAACAATTGCTGCGCCAGGCGCAACTGGCACTCAATCTCGCCCAAGGCCGCTATAACCTCGGCCTCGCGTCGATCGTCGAGGTCACGCAAGCGCAACTCAACCTGACGCAGGCGCAGATCGAAAATGTCAGCGCGAAATACGATTACGAAAGCGCCTACGCCGAGCTGCAATACACCACCGGCGGCCTGCGCTAATTCGGCAATAATATATTTTCCGGATCCAGCTGCGACGTTGGGCTGAGGTATCCTATGAGGCTGCGGCACGAGTCGGCCTATAATCGGCTTGAGCACCGTGCTTGATCCCTCTGGCTCAGGGACATCAGTTTGTCCAAGAAAATGGCGATCTTCTCGGCATATTTTGACAGAGAGTGGAAGTCCCGACAAAAGCCATCGCGTGTTGACGGTGGCAGGGTTTGTTTCCAACGTCAAGAAATGGGCGCGCTTTTGAAGTGGAATGGAAACAGATCCTTAATGCCGCAGCGATTCCCGACGGAACGATTTTCCATATCAACAAATTTGCTCGAAGCCGACCGCCGTATGGGGCCTTCGCAGACCAACCCGCGCGCAAGGCGGAATTGATATCCGCGCTCGTGGGTTACATAAGTCAAATGTCAATAAGGCCTTGTCGTGCAGCGTTCCCTTAAGGGATTGGGAACGTCTGAATGAGCGCTATTGTGTTGCGGAGAGCTTCGGGGTATCCTTACCCGCTCTGTGCCACGACATGCATCGACCTCCTAATGAAATGGGCTCGGAAGAGAGGTATCCTACAAAAGCACCTTCAAGCTTTCTTTGAGAAGGGTGCCACGCATCACGGTCAACTGGAAAGATTCGTCAGGCTCAGAGTCGACGGTACTCGGCCGATTTTCCTGTCCAAGAAAGATGTCGTTCAATTTCAAGCTGCCGATCTTCTCGCTTGGAAAAGCCGCAAGGTTCTCGCGGAAGTATTCCAATATGACGGCCGTGGAGACATTGACGCATACAACCGCGTCCAACAATCATTAAGAGAGATCAACAGTATACCGCATCAATACGGTATCATACCTACGAAAGTTTGGAACGGTTGATCCAACGAGAGAATGTACGACTACGACCCAGAAAATGAATTGCGCGATGATGGAGACGAAGACACACGAGGGTAGGCCCCGCCAAAGGCCGCTTGCGGGAATGCCCAGAAGATCCGGAGGCCTATCGCGGATTTGACAAAAAGATGAGACAGATTGCTTGTGTACCGAAGTCCGCGCGGCGTACATCGCGAGCGCGTTTACGGGCGCAAATGTCAAAGCGCTCGGGGATCGGTCACCTTGCCTTACTAAACCAAACGCCCGTTGGTCAATATATCGGAAAGGATAGAATGGCCCCATGCTGGTATAGGGTAAGCGTCTCGTGAACCGCTCTTTCGCACGCGCCGGTCGGGCTGCATGGTGGTGTCATGAGCGACACTGTCATCGAGCAGCGGCGGCAGGCCGAAAGCAGACGAGTGGGCCGAACGAATCGCCGCGCAACAGCGCAGCGGGAATTCGGTGAAACAGTTCTGCAAGGAACAAGGGCTGACGGAGTACTCCTTCTACGCTTGGCGGAAACGGCTTCAGGAAAAAGGGCCGGTGCGGTTCGCTTTGGTGGAACGGAGCGCGCGACGGCAGGAGCGCACGGCGGAGCGCGGTATCTGGAATTGGTGTTGGCGACGCGGCGAGCGGCTGCGCATCGGCGCCGGCGTGGACATCGCGACCTTGCGGGCCGTGCTGGACGTCTTGCGGGCATGATCCACCTGCCAGCCAGCGTGCGGGTGTACCTGTGCCTGACGCCGTGCGACATGCGCAAGAGCTTTGACAGTCTGCACGCGCTGGTCCGCGAGCACCTGGAGTTGGATGCTCTTCGCCGGACACCTGTTTGTGTTTCGCAGCCGGCGCAAGGACCGGGTGAAGATTTTGTACTGGGATCGCGACGGCTTCGCCGTATGGAGCAAGCGGTTGGAGGAGGGGACGTACGCGGTTCCGTTTGACGGCGGGGCGGAACGCCGGCGGGAGATCACGGCGCAGGAGTTAGGAGCGCTGCTGAGCGGCATCGATCTGAGCACGGCGAAGCGGCGCAAGCGGTACCGGCGCGCGGGCGCAATAAAACATTTCTATGTACTTTGTTTTTACTTGGAAACGGGCCGGTTTCCGCGTAATCTAAATGCACGGTGGCCATCGATCCGAACAGTTTGCCGCGGGATCGCAGAGACGCTGCGGAAGATCGTCGTGGATCTGGCCGAACAACTGGATCGTTCGCTGGCCGAGCAGAACAAGTATCAGAGCTCTGCTGCGCGAACTGCTGGAGGCGCAGCGCAACCGCAAGAGTGAGCAGTTGTCGAAAGAGCAACTGGCGCTGTTCGAGGCGGCCTGGCAGGCGCGGAGTGCGGAAGCCGAATCCGGCTCCGGCGAGGACGACGATGACCTCGATGGCGATGCGGGAGCGGGGCCAAACCGAACGAAACGCCCAACCCGAAACGCGGCGGGCGGCAACCCTGGCGCGGCATTTGAAGCGCGAACGCATCGTTCACGACCTGGCCGAGGCGGAAAAGCATTGCCAGGCTGCGGCAAGGACCTGCGGCTGATCGCGGAAGAGACCAGCGAACGCTACGAATACATTCCCGCCTCGATGAAGGTGATTCAGGACGTTTGTCTGAAGTACGCCTGCGACTGCACGGTGAGGACCGCCACCAAGCCGCCGCAACCGATCGAGAAGAGCACGGCGGGAGCGAGCTTATTGGCGCAAGTGATCGTGGCGAAATGGGCCGACCACCAGCCGCTGCACCGGCAGGAGAAGATGTTCGAGCGGCACGGCATCGAGATCTCGCGCAAAACCATGGGCGGCTGGATGGCGCAGTGCGCGGAATTGCTCGATCCTTTGTATCAGTTGATGAAGAAGGAGCTGTTGAGTTCCAAGGTGATCGGCACCGACGATACCAGCGTGAAGGTGCTGGACCGGAAACTTCCCTTTGCCAGGATCGGGCGGATCTGGCCGTATGTCGGAGATGCTCACCATCCGGTGATCGTGTACGACTACACGCCCACGCGATCGCGCGCCGGTCCGGCGAAATTTCTGGAAGGATACAAAGGGTATCTGCAGGCGGACGCCTACTCCGTCTACGATGCATTTTTCAAGCCCGCAACGCGGGATGACCGAGGTCGGGTGCTGGATGCACGCCCGGAGGTATTTCTTCAAGGCGTTGGAATCCGACGAGCCACACATGGGACCGGCGCTGCACCTGATCGCGCGCCTGTATGCAGTGGAGGAGCGCGCCAAGGCGCTGTCGCTATCGGCGGAGCAAAGGCTGGCATTGCGCCAGCGGGTATCGGCGCGGCTGCTCGGAAAGCTCCACCAGTATCTGCTGGAGTTGCAGCCGGAGGTTCTGCCGAAGAGTCCGTCCGGCGCCGCGGTGCGCTATGCGCTGAATCAGTGGGAGGCGCTGACGCGCTTTCTGGAAGACGGCGAGTTGGAGATTGACAACGGCGCCACGGAACGGGCCAACCGCGATATCGCGCTGGGCCGCGGCAACTGGACCTTCTTCGGCAGCGACGGCGGCGGCAAGACGGCGGCGGTGTTGCGAAGCTTCATCGCTTCCTGCAAGCGGTGCGGCGTCGAGCCGTTTGCCTGGTTCCACGACGTGCTCTCGCGCATCCCGGCGCACTCCATCACCCGGCTGAGCGAACTGCTTCCCCACAACTGGAAGCCGTGACCTGCCCGGCTCAGGCTTAAGCAATCCGTCCATCCACGCATTTCCGACTTGCTGGGCTGCGGTTCACGAGACGCTTACTGTGTACCGAAGTCCGCGCGGCGTACATCGCGAGCGCGTTTACGGGCGCAAATGTCAAAGCGCTCGGGGATCGGTCACCTTGCCTTACTAAACCAAACGCCCGTTGGTGAATATCGGAAAGGATAGAATGGCCCCATGCTGGTATAGGTGGGTCTTTCTTGCATTATCCACTGTCATGATAGACCTGAAGCGAGGCTGATCCGGCTATGTTCTCTCGCAGGACAGAAATTGAGAAGGCCGACTCATTGGGGGAACGCCTGGTCGGTGGGGCGACGGAGGCTGCTGTCATTATCATGGAAGAGTTACGCAAACGCTTCAACATCGGATTCCGAGGCGGCAACGCGACCCCACAATTTATCATAGAAGTCATCGTTTTCCATATGCACTTGGTTGATCGGCGGGCGTTCGCCTCCTTATTGACGTTCGCATAATATAGAGACATCAAAAGGATAACTCGGCCTGCTGCCAGAAGGCTGTGATCAGCCGCGGTCGGCGGCGCATTCTCTTGAGGGTCCGGCGCGCGGTTTCGTCCAGTCCCCAGTAGTCTTGGGGACAGACATTGGGCAGCTTCGTGCTGTTTCCAGTAGGCCCAGATATACTCGACCGGGTTTAGTTCCGGCGCATAGCCGGGCAGGTATTCCACCCATAAGCCCTCGCCTTGCGCGGCAATGAAATCGCGGGTGATCTTGCTTCGATGAGCCGACAGACGATCCCAGACGATCAACGAGGGGCCGGGAATGTGACGTAGCAAAGCTTGCAAAAAATCCACCACTTCCGCGCTTTTCACCGAGCCCTTATAGAGCCGGAAATAGAAGTTATGGAAAGTGATTCCGGCAACCGCTGAGATCGTGTCCCAGTTGAAGTTGTATTGCAAAACAGGAGTCTCGCCGCGCCGCGACCAGGTGCGCACCCGATGTGGCCGCTGGCTTACTCCGCTTTCGTCGATGAAGATGATCGTGCGCCCTTCTTTTTGGGCTTTTTTTTAATCGCCGGCCAGCGCACGCGCCGCCAGCGGCGGATTTCTTCCTCATTTCGCTCACGCGCCCGTCCCACGGGGCGCTGACAACTCCAGCCCAGCTCGTCCAGGACCTTCCATACGTGGCCGTGGTGATATTCAACTCCAAACTCTTTCTCAATCAGATGGGCCACCCGAGCGCAGGTCCAAAGCGGGGTTTCATAACCCAGCCTCTCCGGACCTTTCAACAGTAGTTCCTCCAGGCGCTCCCGGTCCGCCTCGCTCAGTTGCGGCTTCCGGCCCGCCCGGGCGGCCTTTTTGAGCGCATCCTTGCCGCCGGTTTTGAACTGCTCTACCCACCGGCTCACAGTCTGACGGCACACCCGTAAGCGGCGCGCCACCTCGGACTGGTTCAGGTCGTTCCTCTCCACTAACCTGATCGCTTGCAGGCGGCGCTTCTCCAACGCCTCGAAATCGCGTTTCACTCCGGCAGGATTCCCCATACCGAGATAAACCCGTCATCCCGCCAAAAGTGTCGCTATATTATGCGATTATCAATAAGTGTTTGTCTCAGCCGAAGGGGGCAACCGCACAGCTATTCTCCGGTCACACAGGAACCGCCCAAACTGGCGTTAATGACGCGTTGGATATCAACCACGCTACACGACCCATTGTGCTGTAAATCGGCGCTTCTGCAAGCCGTTACCCCAAGTGCCTGATTGATAGCCAATTGAACGTCCCGGCCATCCACTTGTCCATCGGCGTTGAGATCGCACGACACGGCGCTGGGAGCCGTGGCGTCTCCTTGGCTGAGGAGCGACCAAGTTAGACCGTTCCACTGTTTCACATAGATGTTCCGCAGGGACCCCTGTTTCACCTCGCCCCAGGCTGCCACGGGCTCTCCGTTAAGGACGGCGACGGAGACGCGCTCGGCGCTGCCGTTCACGGGATCGGCATTAAGAGTTCCGCCCAAGGCGGACCAGGAGCCGTCGGTATACTCATCAACATAGGTCTCTGCCTTTTGTCCTATGTTCTGCTGCTCCGACCAGGCTATATAAAGTTTGCCGGCATTCGGGTCGGCGATGAGAGACGGTGTTTCCGCCCAGCCAGTATTGCTATCCCGATTCACGGTTCCCAAACCGGAAGTTGTCCAAGTGCCGCCGTTCCATGTTTTCACGAAGACTTGGCTGTTCCCGGTTTGAGTTCGTTCCGTCCAGGCGACGTAGGGCTGGCCAGCCAGGTACGCGATCGAAACGTCATAGGCCCAGTCGGCGGCATTCACGTTGAGCGAACCGCCGACCCGCGGGCTGCGGCCCCATTGAAGCCGATACCAGCTTGCCCGGCGTGAGGAAGGCGCCCTCAATTCCGCAGCCCGCGGGCTGCGGCCCCATTGAAGCCGCGCCGCCGCCCACCGCGCCGCGGCCGCGGCGCGCGAATTCCGCAGCCCGCGGGCTGCGGCCCCATTGAAGCGCGCCCTGCGGCGCGCGGCGCCTGCGGCATTTTCCGAATTCCGCAGCCCGCGGGCTGCGGCCCCATTGAAGCGCAGTGGCACGCCGCGCGCGTCATGCTCGATTTGTAATTCCGCAGCCCGCGGGCTGCGGCCCCATTGAAGCGACAATCTTCCGCCGTACTCCGGTACAAGCGCGCTGAATTCCGCAGCCCGCGGGCTGCGGCCCCATTGAAGCCGTCTCCGGCGTCTTAAGCCCAGCCGCTGTGCTCAAATAATTCCGCAGCCCACGGGCTGCGGCCCCATTGAAGCGAGTCGAAGCTCCGCTTATGGTAGGACTGCCCAAGGTTAATTCCACAGCCCGCGGGCTGCGGCCCCATTGAAGCGGCACGACCGCGGTCGCGACCATCACGGTTCCGGCCAATTCCGCAGCCCGCGGGCTGCGGCCCCATTGAAGCTAACGGCTCGAAAGTTCGTCGCCTGGCTATCGACGGTCCATTACTACTCGGAAATCTGCCGCCGAAGCGAACAACGGCACTTCGCCCATCGTTTTCCAAGCCCTCCTTCGACGCCGGAGATGACCATTGAATCCTTGGATCTGAACAAAGCTGTTTCCTACCTGGGCGTCGAGGGCGAGGAAGAGTCCTGGAGGCAATTTGACGAATATCACCGCGCCGCCCTCCTGCGGTTGGAAGCCGCCGGAGCGGACGTCGCCATTATCGCGAGCAATACTCCTCACCATCGCCTCCCAGCGATTGTGCGCGGCGTGGCGATTCCGGTCCTCTGCATGTTCGACGCCGTGGCAAAGGAAAGCGCGCGCATCGCAGCTACCCAAGTTCTGATATTAGGCACGGCTCCGACGATGGGCTCGCCAAGATTCCGCGAAGCGTTTGCGAAGCATGGGATCGAAGCTGCCGGCCCCGCCGACGAGACCGCCAGGGCCCGGACCGTGCGGTTAATTGCGGACTTGCAGCGGGGGGAATTTGAAGGAGCCGGGGAACGGCTCATCGAGATCGCGAAGAGCTCGATCCGGGGGCGATTCCGGGCGCCACCGGCAGTTTGCTTGGCGTGCACCGAATTGCCATTGGCATTTCCACAACAGAAGACGCTGCCGGCCTTGGTGTCGATCTCGCACGTGCTGTTCAAGAGCGCAATCGTTCAAGACGTGGCGGCGGTAACGAGGCGCGCGCATGAAGTTGGCGTGCTGGTGGTTGTGGACGTCTACCAGTCGGCCGGAACCGTGCCCGTGGACGTGCGCGAGTGGGACGCGGATTTTGCGGTGGGCGGCTCCGTGAAGTGGCTGTGCGCTTGGGGCGAGAGCGGTCCTGTTTACCGCGCACTCGCAGGCCGGCGATTACGATAACGCCAGCATTGACGTCGTTTCCATCAAAACGGGCGAGAGAAACACGCTGCATCGCGGTCGAATATTTCGGGCGCTATATCTGCCGGGCGGCGAATTGATGCGCGGCCTCGCCGAGAGTGGCGGCGGTTCTCGTCTTCGTGAAGAATCCTAATTTCGCAGATGGGCGTAACGGACCGCTGCATAGACGGTAAAATACTCAGATGATAGCCAAGGAAATTGATGCGAATCGTCAAGGGGAATCCGGAGAGCGTGTTTGATCGGAAAGCTCTCAAACTGGGAGCTCCGCGGCATCCTCTATGGCAGGCCCTACGGCGACGAACCAAGCTTTCGGGCCTATGACGACGTGTTGTTGCGTGTGCTCGCTGAAGTCAATCTGATACTTCGCCGTGCTCCCACCTGGAGAAAAGGCGGCCGCTACCGTCCCAGCATCATTTCTCCGAAGCAATGGGGTATACTTCTCATTTGTTTCTTTCTGGCTTTGACCGATGGAAGGGGAACTACAATTGCGGTTGTTGTCCAGGCTCACTCGATTACGGTCGCGACCGATTCTGAAGCCCGTTCCCACGGCGATCTCGGGGATGCCGTCGCCATCGATGTCCGCGGCGGCCATATTGACCAGACCGGACATGTCCTTGATCAGCACGTGCCGCTCCCAGCCGGGGTTTTCATACCAGGCGAGCTCGCCACGGCGTTCCCGTGGCAGCCCGTGTGCTGCAAGGACTTGCTCGACCCATCCCGCCGCGCGAAAATTTCATTGGCCATCTCATAATCGCGCGGTGTGGCTTCGACTGCGGTCCTCGCCTCGGGCAAGCGCCCGACCGTTCAGTGGAAGATAATGTTTGAAGACTAATGGCCGACTTTGAATCGTGGAACGCCTATTACGACTTCGCCAACTTCGTAAGGAACAAGGCAAGGCATGTGATGGATGCCAAGAGACAGGCCTTTCTGAGTGCCGTAGTTCGAACAGCCGAGAAGCGGAAGACGCTTCTGAAGAAAGGGACGGTGTTGTGGAGAGCACAGTTAGGCAACGAAG
Source organism: Bryobacterales bacterium (assembly GCA_963795935.1). Taxonomy (GTDB): domain Bacteria; phylum Acidobacteriota; class Terriglobia; order Bryobacterales; family Bryobacteraceae; genus JAICMB01. Next base: position 300,492 of record CAWCJO010000005.1, read on the forward strand.
TTGGACCGCATTCCATCACCGATGAGGAAGGAACCGAGATTGATGTTGTTGACATGCCCGAGCCACTAAACCCCAAGCGGATGACGCCTCTTTCGGATCGTGCCTACGAAGGACGTGTGAACCCCAAAGGTATTCCGTGTTTGTATTTTTCAGATGACTTGGATACGGCAATGACAGAGGTTCGTCCGTGGATTGGGAGCCATGTGTCGGTGGCGCAATTTGCCATCTTGGGAGACTTGATCTTGGTGGACTGTTCAAGCGACACAAAATCTCCGGATTTCCGCTTCGTTAATGGGGGAGAACCTGATCCCGCCAACAGAGAACAAGACGTGTGGTGGAGCATCAACCAAGCGTTCTCCGAACCTGTAACACGGACAGACGACGTTGCGGACTATGCTCCCACTCAAGTACTCGCAGAGGCATTCCGTAGCGAAGGGTGTGGCGGACTCGTTTACGGCAGCAAATTAGGAAAAGGCAGGAGTATCGCCGTGTTCGATATCGCCGCTGCTGAACTCGCAAACTGCCATCTGTACCAAGTCGAGGCGGTCAATCTGAAATTTTCGATGGCGGCGAATCCGTACTACGTTCAAAAGGACCTGGAATGATATGGACCGGTTCGCGCTTAGGAAGCGTTTGGGTCGCCAGGAAAAAGACTTCCAGACGCAGAAGCGAGTGCGCCGGCAGGAAAGCTGCTTAGCGCGGGCGGGTCCGGCAGGCCGAAGATGTAACGCCCGGTCACGAAGCTGATCGGGGTGGTTTATAGGCGTCAACAGCAGCGCGGGGATGGCGAACTGCTCCTATGTCCCACGCTGGACGATCTTCGACCCGGAGCAAAAGCACTCGGCCTGTACCGTCACCTGCGAGAATCGTCCGCAGATCGGAGAATATGCAGCAACAAGCGCCGGCATCACAGACAAAGGTCGCAATTAACGAGCCGGTTGCTAGATCCCACAGCTTCAGCGTGTGGTCATCTGACGCAGAAACGGCCCGCTCGCCGTCAGGACTCACGGCGACGCCTCTGACCCAACTTGAATGGCCTTCGATCATACGCAACTCGCGACCGGTTTCCAGGTTCCATACCTTCAGTGTATTGTCCTCAGACGTAGAAACCACGCGGTAGCCATCCGGAGTCACCGCTGCGCCGCTCACAGAACTTGAGTGACCTTTTAGCGTACGCAACTCGCGACCGGTTTGCAGATCCCATATTTTTAACGTGTTATCTAAGCACGCCGAGATAAGGTGCCGTCCGTCCAGAGTCACTGCCAAGCCGTTTACCCAACTTGAGTGCCCCTCCAAGGTACGAATTTCACGGCCGATTTCGAGGTCCCACACCTTGAGCGTGTGGTCGCGCGAAGACGATACAGCTTGTTGGTCAGAGGTGATCACGATGCCAGTGACCCCATTTAAATGGCCTTCCATCGTGCGCAACTCGCGACCGCTTTCCAGATCCCACAGCTTCAGCGTCTCGTCCTCGGACCCGGACACAGCTTGTCGCCCGTTCGGAGTCACGGCCACGGCAAAGACCGGACCTGAGTGGCCTTCCAGCGTGCGCAGCTCCCGGCCGCTTTCCAGATCCCATACTTTCAATGTCCCGTCGTTACACGCGGAGACCGCCTGTCTTCGATCTGGAGTTACCGCCACGCTGCTGACCCAACTTGAGTGACCCACTAACGTGCGCCGCTCGCGGCCCGTTTCCAGATCCCACAGTTTCAGGGTTTCGTCTTCAGACCCGGACACCGCTCGCCTTCCGTCCGGGGTCATCGCCACGCACCTGACCGCATTTGAATGGCCTTCCAGCGTTCGAAACCCGCGTTCGGTTCGAACATCCCACACCTTCACGGTTTTGTCTTCTGACGCAGAGAGCGCCCGGCCCGCATCTGGAGTGATGGCGACGCCAGTCACAGCACCTGAGTGGCCTTCAAGTGTGCACAAGTCGCGCCCGGTTTGCAGATCCCATACTTTAATCCTTTTGTCCGCAGAAGCAGAAACGGCCCTCATCCCGTGCGCAGTCATGGCCACACCCAGGACCTTACCCAAGTGGCCCTCAAACGTACGCAACTCCTGGCCGGTCTCCAGATCCCACAGCCTCAGCGTGTTGTCTTCAGAGGCGGACACGGCGCGGTGCCCGTCCGGAGTGATTGCTACACTGCTGACCCAGCGCGAGTGGCCTTTCAGCGTGCGCACGTCGCTGCCGCTTTGAAGATCCCATACCTTCAATGTTCTATCTTCAGACGCCGACACGGCGCGCCGCCCGTCCGGAGTTATTGCAACGCGAGACACCCAGCCCGAGTGGCCCTCCAGCGTGCACAGCTCGCGGCCGACTTCGAGATCCCAGACCTTCAGTGTGTGGTCGCCAGATGCGGACACAGCACACCGCGCGTCCGGAGTTATTGCCACGCCGAAGACAGATTTTGAATGACCCTCCAGCGTACACAAATCACGACCGGTTTCCAGATTCCATACCTTGAGAGTGTGGTCGCCTGACGCGGACACGGCCCGCCGTCCGTCCGGAGTTATCGCAACGTCGTTGACCGGACCTGAGTGGCCTTCCAACGTGCGCACCAGCCCCATTCCTGGAGGCAATAGACCTGACCATATGGACCGCAGCCACGGAGCGGTTGCGCCCTTGGTGATCATTTTCGCGAATCGCTGAATAGCGGGGATGTCCCCGTAAGGCAATAAGCGCCCGACTAGCTGGGATACGAATTGCGTGGAGTCCTTTCGTATGACGTTCGACGAGAGCCGCATCGCCCCGTGAATCAGCGCCAGCGCTTCGCGATCGGGATATTGAGCTCGCGTATAATCAAGCTGCAGGTCATGCAGCCGAATGGCACCCGAGTCTTCCTGTTCGCGCTGCGCTAGCGAAAGATTGATGAAGCGATCGGACGTTTCTTCCGCTCCCGCTTCATCAACCTGCCAGAGGACTCTTTGAATCGGCGGAGATACGGGCATATCGTCGAGCAGAATCGCGAGTGCAAGATAGCGCTCGCGCGATGTCTTATCCAGCGCGTCCACGCTCACCTGGATCGCGCGCAGCAGATCACTGTGCGGATAATCCGGGAAGTCCGCCTTAATCTTGGCAAGGTCGGCAGCCCGGAGATAGCCGACAATGCGCTTCCAAGAGATACGTGGGGCTCCGCGCAGCATGGCCGCAATCATGGAAAGCGCAAGCGGAAGTCTTCCGGACTCTGCGATCAAATCTTCCGTTTCGGCTGGCATGTCGCCGGACGGTACTCCCGAGCCGTTAGCAAGAAGTTCGCGTGCCTGGTCGAAACTCAACGAGTCCACGCGATGTTCGCGAGCACCTGCGGCTGCCGCGATCTCGGATTTGCGGGTGGTAAATAGGACGCGCGAACGCGGCGATTCAGCCCGGAACGGCTCCAGGTCGCGGGCCTGCCAAACATCATCCACGACGATCAGGGCAGCTTTCTTCCGGATTGTCGTGCGGTACTGGTGCTTGCAACCGAGTTCGGTATCATACCGATCCATAGTGTCATTCAACCCTTTGCCCACTTCGCGCATTCTGGTGACAAGGTCATAGAGCGTTTGCTTGCCTGCGGTTACCCAGATGATCCCGTCAGGAAAGGCCTGCTGCACGACTGGGTCGTGACAGAGCGCCTGTGCCAGCACGCTCTTTCCGATTCCGCCCATTCCCTCGAGGGCCGTGAGCGTAATGTTGCGGCCGCTACCCTCCGTAATAATCGCACTGCGAAGCGATTCCAGGGCTTCCCGGCGCTCGACGTAATTTGCCGGCAAGGGCGGCGCGGTGACGTAGGTCTCGCGAAACTCAGGCTTGAGCTCGATACCGTCGCGGGCGTTAATGTCTTGGATCAGTTCATCGAGCTGCTTCGGGTACCCTGAGGCTTGACTGAAGTCACGATAGTGTTTCGTTTCCAGGTGCAAAGGGATGATTTCGGTGCCAACTTGCGCGCGCAACGGAATGACGCACTTGCCATAGCGAAGAGCACGGAGCTGTTCCGCGCGACAGATCTCGGAGACATAAGACCCGGCAGTAAGCAATGCCAGCACGACTTCTGCGCCTTCGAGCGCTTGCTCGATCTCTTTTGTCCATATCGCGCCACCACGAATTTCCCGCGTATCAAGACAGACTTCGAAACCGCGAAGGCTGAGATCCCTGTGAAGACGCCTGGCGAGCTCCGTCGCGTCCCTACGAGCGTACGAAATGAAAATCGACGTCGCGCCGAAACCGGCCATGCAAATTAAATCAATTTAGCAGATTGAGAACAACAAAAACAGCATGCATCGCCCGCATCATTGATTTCGGCTTGGCAAAATCCAGCGACGCTACCGCGACGGTTGACGGCGCCGCGAGAGGCACTCCGCTCTACATGTCTCCCGAGCAGGCCTCCGGCAAAGCCGTCGATTTCCGAACGGACCTGTGGAGCCTCGGCGCGGTCCTCTACGAAATGCTCGCGGGGAGTCCGCCGTTTCGCGGGGATTCGCAGCTTCAGGTACTGCATGCCGTGATGTGGAACGACCCGCCGCGCCTAAGCGAGGTTCGGCCCGGCCTTCCCGCCGCGATCGATGCCATTGTTTCGCGGGCGCTTCAAAAGGATCCGGCCAAACGATATCAGTCCGCAGCGGAGGTCGAGGTAACCTTGAGCTTGTCCGCCACGGCAATCCCGGCCAGCCGACCGATGCCTTTGTACCCCGCCTCTTCGCCTTGCTTTTTTTCCGAATAGGCAATCCGCTTCAGCTTGGCCATCTCCTCGGTGTCCATGCCCGTTCCCGTGTCGAAAACTAGTAGGCTGCGGCCCTGGATCGAGATCTTTATGACCGGTTCCCAGCGATCTTCGACAGCGTCGGCGATGAGCCGATAATCATCTAAGGCGTCGCTCGCGTTCTGGATATATTCCCTGATGACCTCGAGCTTTCGGGGATACAGATCTTCAGAAAGGATCAGCACTGCGGCGGCGTAGACCAGCTCTTCTGGAACCTGCGCCCGGACCTTAGGAGCGCGATCAGTCATGGTGTTTCCACAGTGTGGAGCGCTTGTTGAAGTCGGAAATCTTCACGGTACGGCCGCGATTCGACGTGATGAAAAAGGCCTCGCCCTGCGGCAAAGAGGCAATGGCATCGTGAACCTGCTCGGGTTCGTTGTAAACTGCGGGACGAGTGCTTAAACATGAACTGGTTTATCAACCTGGGCGATGCCCGGGAGAAGATCGAAAAATGGCGCATGCATTACAACTTGGAGCGCCCGCACAGCGCGCTGGGATATCTGACGCCGGCGGAATTTTCGCCGCCGATCTGCCCTGGCCTGCCTCTCCCCCCAGGCACGCCAGGGCAGATCGGCAAAGCAGCGTGAGAATGGGTTGATTTAGTATTTATGAGTGGTAGAGAAGATGGGGGCAGGTCACTACTCCGTCGTCGAAGCCGCCAGCCGCAAAACCGGCGGCGGACAATTCCAGGTAGTGAGCTCTACTCCAATCGGCGCGGCCGTATAGCCGCAGCCGGTGCGAAGTCGCGGAAAGACTGCTCGATGGAGCCCTGATGCCTGCGCGACAGTTCCATGTATAATGTTTTGGTCGCCGAGGATTTGCTCTTGGCAAGCTCTGAGAGACCGATTCCCGCGACAATTTAGCCGTATGAGTGCTTTTGGCTTCAACATGCTTCTGGCTCTAGCCTGAAAGGGGTCGTTCCTTGTATTCCAATCTGCGCAGATATGGATTCTTCGTTGCCGCGCTCTTGGCTTCCGCCTTTTCCGTGGCGGCGCAGCAGAGCGAGCAAGCGACGCTGCTGGGGAGTGTCACCGACACCTCTGGCGCAATCGTTTCGGGTGCTACGGTCACCGTAGTCAATCTGGGAACTAATGAGCGGAGGGTCACGACAACCGACAGCCGCGGCGCGTATTTGGTCCCCGCGCTGAACATCGGAAAGTACACGGTTACCGTAGAACAGAAAGGATTCCGCCAACAAACTGTTTCGGATATCGTCTTGACCGTGAATCAGCAGGCGCGCATTGATGTGCAGTTGCAGGTCGGCGACACGAGACAGGAAATCACAGTGGAGTCGACTGCGCCATTACTCCAAACCGACGACGCCACGCAGGAGCAGCTCATCGATACGCAAGAAATCCGCGAGTTGCCCATTCCGCTGAACCGGAACATGTTCGAGTTGGCTCTGATGAGCGCCGGTATGAGCCCGGGACCGACGTCCTCGGTGACCACAGGCGTCTATGGCGCAGGCTTTGGCATTGCGGCGATGGGACAAAAAGTCCAGAACAACTGGATTATTCTTGACGGGGCCCCATTGCGGACAGCCATGTTCGGCCAAGTCCGTATGCGCCCCTCGGTCGAGGCGCTCCAGGAGTTTAAAGTCGAATCGGGATTCTATACCGCGGATCTCGGCAACGAAAGCGGCGCTCAGGTCATTTCCGCAATCCGCCCCGGAACGAACCAATTTCACGGGACTCTTTTTGAGTTTCTTCGCAACGACGTGTTAGACGCTAAGAATCTCTTCGAAAGCCCAACCCTACCTAAGCAACCGTTGCGAAGAAATAACTTCGGCGGGGTACTCAGCGGTCGCATTATCCGAAACAAGCTCTTCTTTACCACGAACTATGAAGGCTATATCGAACGATCCTCCGCCCAGGCCTTCGCGACGTACCCAACCGCGCTGATGAAGGAAGGCATCCTCACCGAGCCGTTCTTCCACTCTGGAAATAGCGCCAACGGTCAGCCGACGACCATCATCGACCCGCTAAACGGCGCGCCGTTTCCAGGCAATATAATTCCACAGGATCGCATCTCGCCACAAGCTCAGCGGCTAATGCAGTTCTTTCCGGCGCCGAATTACGGACCTGCGCAATTCACCGGCGCTAGCAACTATAACGGCAGCACGCTCCACAATACCGACGACCACCAAGGATTCGCGCGGGTCGACTACAACATATCGGACCGGGATAGAGTGTTTGGACGCTATGGCATAGAGACCAACACCGGCTTCAGCACCCAGGTGAACCCAAATCCGTTCTTCGGCGAAAATCAACCGAAGAATCAACAAAACGCGGTCCTTACTTACACGCGGTTGGTCTCTCCAACAAAGCTGAACGAATTCAGTGTTTCATATAATCGGGATACGTGGGGCACCCTCGATACTGTACCGCAGGGCTTCAACATCGCTCAGGATTTGCTTATTCCAGGTTTGGATAACGATCCCTACGTCCAAGGCGTACCCATCATCTCGATTACAGGGCTCACCGGTTTGAGCAATACGACGCCGACCACGATTTGGGATGAAAACCGCAGATTGGCGGATACTTTTTCGCTCACGCACGGCGCTCACACGCTCAAGCTGGGCATCGACTTTCAGCATGTTCTCGTACGGCGGCAGAGTTTCACATATGTAACGGGGCAGTTCAATTTCAACGGGAGTATGACCGGCGCAGCGTGGGCGGACTTTCTTCTCGATCAGCCTTACCAGGTCCAGGAAGCGGTCAGCCCCAATCCGCCCGTTCCAGGACACCCGCCGGGACAAACCTACGTGCGGTTGTTCGATTGGCGCCTGCATAGCTTCGTGACAGACGACTGGAAAGCAACCCAGAAACTAACCTTGAGTCTGGGTTTGCGGTGGGAGCTGAACTCTCCCATCCGGGACATCCGGGGACTGACTCCCAACATCAATATGAACACAGGTCAAATCTTTCCGGCTCCCGGCGTATCGGGTAATCTCTATGAATGGGATCATCACGATTTCGCGCCGCGTTTCGGATTGGCGTACCGGCCCTTTGGGGGCAATAACACCGTCATTCGTGCGTCCTATGGCCTCTTTTACAGCGTCAACATGTGGAATAACCTATCCGTAATGGCCGTGAACCCGCCGTTCAACGTGAGCATCAATCAGTTGAATACGCCGGGGCACGTGTCCATCAGCATGGCCGTACCGCCTAACGCAGCGGCGACGGTGGTCGGCGGCACCACGCCGGAAGTATTGGGAGTGCCGTGGGACTATGGGATGGGGAATGCGCAACAGTGGACCTTCAATATCCAACGCTCGCTGCCAAGCAACATGACTCTCGAGGTCGGGTATGTTGGCTCAAAATCCACTCACTTTGACCGCCCCGCCGAGTACAATGACATCAATGTTCTGGCCGGACAAACCGTACGAGAGTTTCCCCAGTGGGGAGATATCGAGCTGATCGACTCCGACGCGTCCGGGAGCTACGAAGCCTTGATAGCCAAGATCCAGAAGCGGCTGTCCAACAATCTCACGTTTCTATTCACGTATACCTTTTCAAAAGCGTTATTCGATTCCTTCGCTGGAAACGGGGCCAACCGGTTGAACAACCCGTTCGACGCTCTCGCTGAAAAGGGGCGGGCCGAAACGGACCAGCGGCATCGAATCACCGCTTCCTGGTTATACGAACTGCCGTTTTTCCGTGGGCAATCTGGCTTTGTTGGTCACGTTCTAGGCGGTTGGCAAGCTAATGGAGTTTTCACATTTGCGACCGGCATGCCTTTCTATGTTACCCAGACGGTACAACCTGTGGCCGATGGTTGCCCTCGCTGCACGCGCCGCCCCGATGTTCTCGGCGATCCAACTCTCAGTTCTCCGACAATCCAGGAATGGTTTAATACTTCGGATTTCGTCTTAGCCCGGGGACATTATGGCAATGAAGGCCGCAACATTCTGAGCGCGCCCGGCCTCGTTGACCTGGATTTTTCGCTCTTTAAGAATTTCAGGATAGCGGAGACCAAGCGGATACAGTTTCGCTGGGAGGCGTACAACGTAACCAACACGCCTCCGCTCAACCCTCCCGATGCAACGTTGGGCGACGGTACGTTTGGACGGATCCTCAGCGCCGGAAACGGTCGAATCATGCAGGTTGCGCTCCGGTACGAATTCTTAGAAGTCGGGATAATATGACTCAAGTAAGTAGACGGACGTTACTCACGGGCAGCGCTGTTGCCGCCCTTCCCCTCGCCGCGCTGCAAGCAGGATCTCCGCGGCCCGTTCCAAATTTCGCTTCCCTGCGCCAGGACTTCCCATGGTCGCAGAACACGACATTTTTGAATAATGCCGGGTGGCATCCCTTGGGGACTCACACGTTGCGTGGTATGCAAAAATACCTGGAGTCTCAATTGAACGGGCCCGGCATAGGGCGTCAGGAATTTGGGGGCCGAGAGCAAGCCCAGTTGAAGGGTCTTTTCGCCCAACTCCTAAATGCCAGGCCGGCCGAGATCGCGTTCATGCCCAGCACGCTTACCGGAGAAAATCTTGTTGTCGCGGGCCTCGGAATCCCCGGATCGGATTGGAATGTAGTTACCGACGAGTTGCATTACGAAGGATCTCTGTATCTCTATACTTCGCTGAAGAACCAGGGCCTGGATGTGAGGATCGTGAAGGTGCGCGATTGGGGAGTGGACGTTCGGGACTACGAGCGTTTGATCGACCGCAAGACAAAGCTCGTCGCAACGTCCTTGGTATCTTATATCAACGGTCGTTTTTTTCACGATATCCGCTCGCTTGCGGACCTTGCCCACGCGAACGGCGCCTATCTCTATACAGATATCGTTCAGGCGGCCGGCGCTGTGCCCATCGACGTGCGCGCGATGGGTATCGATTTCGCCGCCTGCAGCAGTTACAAATGGCTCATGGGAGCTCGCGGATTCGGCTATCTCTTCGTTCGTGATGAGCTTCAAGGAACAGTGCTGCGGAGAACGCAATATGGGGATCGGCAATTCACCAGTTTCGACTATCATATCTTCCCGTATGATCCTCCCGGACCTGCACCTGCAACCTGGACGCAGGGAAGTGAGGCCGGAAGTTTTTATGAAGTGGGCAATATTTCAAGCGTGGCCGGAGCGGGACAACTGGAATCGCTCGCTTACATTTTCCGGTTGGGAGTCGAGAACATTCGAGCTCACGCCAGGCCGTTAACAAACCGATTGCGGAAGGAAATCCCTCGTGTGGGATATCCGTCTATGACCCCTGAAAATAACGAATCGCCTACGCTGTCGTTTGTAGCCAAAGATCCGGACGCCTTGCGTGCGAAACTCAAGAAAGCAAACGTAACCGTAAAGGTAGGGGAGGGCAAGTCATGGCATCAGATGCGGGTTTCCCCCTCCGTATATAACAACGACGAGGATATCGACCGTTTGTTGAACGCTCTCAGCTAACCGGACGCGCGACTCGCCGCGTGCATAATGCGGGGACACGTTCAGGATAGATCTATATACATGACAACTCGTAATCTCGCGATTTTATCGCTCATTACTGCTATCGGTGCATCCTCCCAGGTCCAGAGGCGCGTGTTCTCGAAGATTTTCACGGGCGAGCCGTATACGATCGAGTGCTATTTACCACAAATAACCAATGGACCCAATTTTCCGGCCTGGTCGCCGGACAGTCGTGAAGTTGCTTTCGCAATGAAAGGCTCGATCTGGCGATTGAGGCTGGGCGACGGCATTGCGCATGAGCTCACGGTTGAGGAGGGGTATGCATCGGAGCCGGCGTGGTCGCCCGATGGGAAGTGGATTGTTTACACTTCGGACCTCAATGAGCGAATCCATCTCAAATTGCTCAATCTTGGAGACGGCTCCGTAACGCAGCTCACGACCGGCAATTCCATAAACGTGGAGCCGGAATGGTCTCCCGACGGCACGCGAATTGCGTATGTCTCGACATGGCCCAATGGCAACTACAACATCTATATAATGCCCCTCCAAAACGGGAAGCCGGGCAAATCGGAAATGATCACTCGGGATTTTGAGCTCGTTCCACCCACAGTCTACTATGGAAAGTGGGCGCTCCATATCAACCCGACTTGGACGCGGGACGGCAAGGAACTGATCTTTATCTCCAACCGCGACAATAAAAATGGATCCGGCGGATTTTATTGGATGAAGGCCGAGCCGGGAGCCCAGATGCACCGCTTCTACTATGAGGAGACTACATGGAAAGCCCGGCCAACGCTTTCTCCAGACGGTTCAAAACTGATCTACAGTTCGTATCTCGGACGCCAATGGCAGCAGCTCTGGGGCATGCCCCCCAAGGGCGGTGATCCGTTCCCGCTAACCTATGGCGAATTTGACCGGACCACGCCGCGTTGGTCGCCGGACGGCAACAAAATCGCCTTCATTTCGAATCAAACGGGTGATACCACCCTGTGGCTGTTCCATTGGTTTGGCGGGAAACTAGAGCCGGTCAAGATCAACAAATTGGACTTCAAGAGGTCTATGGGGCGCCTCCGGATCACCGTGATCGATAAAGCGACGAACAAGCCGGTGGCCGCGCGGGTTTCTCTATCCGCTGCGGACGGACGATCATACGCCCCGACGGATAGTTGGTTCCATGCCGATTGGCTGATGTTCGATCAGATGGATAGGAGTGAGTACCACTACTTCCACACGACGGATGGCAAATTTGAGGTGGAGCTTCCTCCGGGCGTAACGCGTATTGCATTCTCGAAAGGGCTCGAGTACCTACCGGTCGAAAAGGAGCTGACTGTAGCGGCTAATCAAGCCGCCTCGTTGACGGTGAATCTGGAGCGCCTGGATAACCTGCCCGCCAAAGGCTGGTGGGGAGGCGACAATCATTTCCACATGAATTACGCTGGGGCGTATCGGGAGAATCCCGAGCTGTTGATGAAACAGGCGGAGGCCGAGGACATCCCCGTCATGAACAACTTAATTTGCAATAAGGAGCAACGCATTCCAGACGAGGGATATTTTACGGGCGCGCCGGACCCCATTTCCAACGCGGAGCGCCTGTTGTATCACAACGAAGAATATCATCCGCCCTTCTGGGGTCACTCGGTGTTCCTCAATCTGAAGAAGCATCTTATAATTCCGGCTTATGTAGGGTATCAGGACACGATTGTAAGCAGTATTTATCCGCCGAACACCATTCCATTTCGTATCGTTCGCGAGGATGGGGGTTATTCCGGTTACGCGCATGGCGCCGGAAAGGGCTTCGCTGCGGATTTAGCTCTGGAGGATGTCGATTTTGTAGAGGCCAATGCCATGGGCGCCATGGAGCCGCTGTACCATGCATGGAATTGCGGTTATCACGTAGTCGCCTCTGCCGGGGAAGACGCGTTTCCGAACTTTTACCGCAGTTACATCATAGGAACGAATCGGGTCTACGTTAATGCCGGTAAGAAGCTGGATTACGATACCTGGATCCGGAATTTTCGTGCCGGCCGTTCCTTTGTGACCAGCGGTCCGTTAGTCTTCTTCACGCTTGAAGACAAACAACCAGGTGATGAAATAAAGTTGCCGGCGGGGGGCCGTGAACTGCGCGCCGCAGTCGAAGTGGAATCCATAACTCCGATCGAAAGCGTGGAGCTCCTATATAACAACACCGTTGTGGATCGTGAGGAACCGGCCGAGCACTCGTTAAAGTTTCGCTTTTCGAAAGCCGTCAAGCCGAATAAGAGTGGCTGGTACGCGGTGCGGGTGAAGGCGGCGTACCGTAGACATCCGCTCCGCACACTTTCTCCTTTTGCCGCAACGATGCCGATCTGGGTCACCATAGGGAATCGGCCTGTTCGGTCGGCCGAAGACGCCGATTACTTCATCAAATGGATCGACAAGACTCTGCAAGATGCGCTGGCGCTGCCCGCCTGGAATACCGAGTTAGAGAAGTCCAAAACGCGAGAACTATACGGCGAGGCTCGCGCCGCCATGGTCAAACGTCGTGAAGAGGCGCACTAACCCATGAAGCGCGTGTGCCTTCTCGTTGCCGCGATATTCGTTGCGGCGTTTTCTTCAAGAGCCGCCACGGTTCGGGCCCGCTATTCCGGCGGTTACATGTACAGCTATTACGTGCCGCCACCGTCCAGCACGCCGTGGCGTCCAGCCTGGTCGCCGGATGGCGAAAGTAGCGTTCTCGATGGCCGGTTCCATCTGGAAAATTCGTCTCGGCGAAACGGTGGCGTATCGAGCTCGCGGCTAATCGCACCTACGATTCCTCCCCAAGCTGGTCGCCCGACGGCCGCTGGATAGCCTACACAGCCGAAGACGAAAAGGGCGTAAATTTAAAATTGTTGAATGTTGCCACCGGCGAGAGCCCGCCGCTCACCTCCGGCGGAGCAATCTCAATCTCGATCCAGTATGGTCACCCGATGGCAAGCGGCTCGCCTATGTCCGCAACGAGCCCAAGGCCAGTTTCATATCTACGTGATGCCGTTTGAAAACGGCCATGCCGGCAGACGCCGGTCCGCATGACGGAGCCGCACAGTTTTGGCCATGCCCGGCTGTACTTCGGCGTCTTTGACGATCACATTCAGCCCTCCTGGTCTCCCGATGGCAAGGAATTCATGCTGGTTTCGAATCGCGGCATCTCGCTTGGTTCCGGCGCAATCTGGCGCGCGCCCGTCAGCCGGACGCTATGCGCAACGCCCGAATGGTCCTGCGCGAGGAAACGCTCTACCGCACGGAGCCGCAGTGGTCGCCCGACGGCAAGCGCATGCTTTATAGTTCCCATCGCGGGAGCCAGTACGACAATCTCTATGTCCTTCCGGTGACGGAGGCGAACCCTACCAACTCACACATGGCGATTGGGATCATTTCGATCCGCGCTGGTCCCCGACGGACGAGTGATCGCCTATATCTCCAACCAGCGCGGTTTCCGATCTGCGCCTTCTTCGAGCTCGGTGGGCGGAGAGGACGCGATGGTCGAGATTCGCCGTCGCGTCTACCGCCGTCCCATGGGAACCTCGAAGTGTATTTGAAAGATTCCGCGAGCGGGCCAACCCACGCCCGCCCGATCTATCTGCTGGCGTCCGACGGCAAAACCTATGTGCCCACAACCGCCTATCAGCGATGCCCACCCGTCCGCCAAGGGCGATTACTTCCACGCCAGCCCCATTTCCTCGTGGAAGTCCCCGCGGGACAGGTCACTCTGGAAGCGTGAAAGGCGTCGAGTACGCGCCACTCAAAAAGACCGTTACCGTGAAGGCCGGCTCGGTCACCCAGAATCCCGATGGACATCCGCCGGATGATTCACATGAACGCGCTCGGCTGGTATAGCGGGACGCGATCATACGCACATGAACTACGGCGGCAACTTGCACAACACGCCCGAAAACATGATGTTCATGGGCAAACGCCGAAGATCTCAACATGATCGGCGAAAAGATCTGCAATAAGGATAACCGCATCTTCGACTGGCAGTATTTCACTGGCGGCCCCAGCAAATTATCTACCCCGATCACATTCTTGATTTTCGGCGAGGAGTACCGGCCGCCGTTCTACGGCCACATCAATCTCATCAATCTGAAAGAGCATCTGATATCGCCCTTCACGACGGGTTATGAACAGACCGCGATCGAGAGCCTTTATCCCAGCAACACGGATATTTTCCGCATCGCGCGCAAGAAGGCGGTCTGGGCGGTTACGTCCATCCCTGGACACAGGACCCGCCAAGTCCGGCTATGCAGTGGCCCGCGGCTTCCCGGTGGATCTTGCGCTGGGCACGTTCGATTATCTGGAGGTGCTGACTCGCGCTCCTCACTTCACGAATTCCGTCAAGGTCTGGCACCGCGCGCTGAATTGCGGCTATAAAATCACAGCCTCCGCGGGCGAGGATTCGATTCTGAGCATGAACGCGTCGCCCATGCTGGGCTCACAGCCGCGTGTATGCCTATCTCGGAGAAAAGCTCACTTGGGACAATTGGGTGAATGCCATCCGGCACGGGCGGACCTTCGTGACCAATGGCCCTCTGATCCGTTTTGACGGTGGACGGCGAAGTGCCCGGAAGCGAGATTCATCTTACCCGATTCGGGCGGTTCAGTGGAAGTCTCCGGGCAACTCGATTCCATCGTGCCGATGGACCGCATGGAACTGTACTTCAACGGCTCGGTGATCGAGACCATCGCGCCCACAAGCGGTGCGAAGGAAGGCGTTTTCCATAAACGCGTCCCCGTCACTCAAAGCGGCTGGTTCACTTTCCGGGCCATCAGCAACGGGAAGCCGGCCTCCCGTCGACGATACCGTACGTCGTTGCCGAAACAAGCCCGGTTTACGTGTACTGAGGCAATCAACCTATCCGTTCGCGCGAGGACGCCGAATACTTCGTCATCTGGATCGACGACATCACGCGCCAGGCCCAGGCTCATCCCGGCTGGCGTTCGGAAAGCCGAGCGCAAACATGTGCTCGACCAGTTCGCCGAAGCAAAGCGCATTCTGGAGCAGCGCGCCCGCTGAGGCGAAGCAATAATAGCAGGGGACCCGGTCTTACAAACTTTTGGAGGTGTTCATCTAGTGCGTGCCGCTATTGCATGTTTCATTTCAGCAGGACTTATAGGATCGGTGACGCCGGCTTACGGCCAGGTGTTCCGGCTTACCCGTGAGCAGATGATCAAATACACGGCCAAGAGTCCATTTGAGCGCTTCGCGGATGGAAGGCCTAAGGTCGATGACAAGCTGCTCGAGAGAGTCAAGGGGCTCTCACTCGAAGAAGCTTGGGGTATTTTGTTGTCGAAGGGCTATAAGCACCAGTTCGCGGGCTGGGGCTTCCAGGTACTGCATCCGGGCAAGACGCTTGTCGGCCGCGCGGTAACCGCTCAGTATCTTCCCTGGCGGCCGGACTTAGGGGCAACGCTGGACGCGGATGCAAGAGCCGAGGGCCTTCCAAGAGGCCAGAACCAAAAAGTCATCGACTTGCTTCAATTGAACGATGTGCCGGTGATCGATCTCATGGGAGCGACCCCGGGACACAATTTCGGCGGCGACAATCTGCAGGCGGCGGTCTACGGGCGTACCAAGACAGGCGCGGTGATTGATGGGACCATTCGGGACGTCGAAGGTATCAAGGAACTCCCGACTCAGATCTTCTTCAAGGCGGCGCACCCGGCGGCCGTCAGCGAGGTCATGGTTGTCGGTATCAATATACCGATCAAACTTGGGGAGGCGGTGGTGCTTCCCGGCGATGTGGTGCTTGGCAACGACGAAGGAGTGATCTTCATTCCCCCGCAGTTGGTGAAAGAGATCTGCGATACCGCCGATATGACGCACATCCACGACGATTGGACAAAGGAGAAGTTTCTCACCGGGAAATACAAGGCGAGCGAGCTTTACGGCGGTCCGGGCCTCTCGCCCGAGCTGCAAAAGGAATACGATGCCTATGTCAAGAAGCGGATGGCTGAACTGAATCAATAGTTTCTCCACTTGGCAGATTTGCGACCGTTAGTTCGTCGAAAGTAACCGAGTCTCGAAACTGGGCGCGTTACGCCTCGCAGACGGCCGCGCTTCACGAGAAACCGCTCGTATGTTCGACTTCACACTCAAACTCGGGACCGTCTTCGCTCTTGCTGCACTGCAACTTTCTGCCGCGGACCCCACCTTTCTGCACCGGTACGTGCCGGACATACAATTCAAGCCGGTAGACCTGACCACAACCACCGCGCATTACAGGCCGATCTTCGGCGTTGGTGACGCCGCGGAAAAACAACTCAAGGGGATTGCGCGATACGGCGAGCTTACGGTCGATCCCGGAGGCAGCAGCGAAATCGAAGTCGAAATTATTCAGGTCCACGTTAAGAACACTGAGTGCGCGCTGTTTCACCTGGTACCTCTTGCCATCCGGTCCGATCAGATCAAAGCCTTGCTGATTTGTAAGGGACGCTGGTAGAAGATCTAACTCCAGGGCGACGAATAGCTCGGCGAGAAGCGAGGGTGTCAGGTTGCGATTGAATTCGCGCTTGAAATGGATAAGAGCCAGCACGGCATTACGCATTGCATCGCGTTTGGTATCCGGGACCGTTTGCGGTCCCATTGCGGTGTCGCTGCTCATGGTTTTGCTTCCGGAGTTGCTGCCATTGCCGATGCTTGAATCAGGTCGAGCAACTGACCTGCGGCGGTAACGGCATCGGCATAGGTGACCGTTCTTTGATCGTGAACACCACGCGGCGTGTGCTTCAGGTCATTGACCTGGCTGTGAACCAAATCGAGTTTGCCGTGCTGCCATCCGGAGAAGCGAGATTTCGCTTTCTTACGGAGGGCAGGCACATGTTCCTCAGTTCCGATAATAATCTTCAGGACGCGATGGTAAACAGCCGCGGTTCTGAATAGGCCATTGTTGAAATAAAACCCGGCGACCCATTTCCCGTCGGTGCGCAGCGCGCCTTTGGCGATTCTCTTCGCACGCTTCTCGACCGCTGCTAATTCAATAGGGCTCGTACGGTCCTGGAAGCCGTGCTGCTTGGCCTGGATCAAAGAGTAGACCGCACCCAAGAAGTCGTCGAGGGAACCCGCCAGGTTTGGATCGTTCCGGCCACCGGCTGCTGACAATAGTTTCGAGATCCCGCCTGCATACCCAACGAGTACGGCATATACGGGGTCTTTGAGGTCGAGCGTAAGCGCTGCAGTGCTCTTGGTGGTTTTTTCCATACTACGGTCGCAGTCTTGGCTTGATCTGGAGGTCATTTGCAGACCAGCCGAAGTACAGACGGACGCTTATTGCCTCAACTGCACGGGCAGACATGCCCTTGCCGGCAGTGGAGAAAAAGCCGCGTATGCTGTGGGCCTGCCACCCGGCAGCTTTCATGATTTCGGCGAGGGTGGCGCCTTTGACCCGCCTTCGTGCGCGATGGCAGATAGACTTTTGAATGTACAATTGGACGTTTGAATCGAACATCGATGGCGTCGACGAGTAAACGCTCTATTGCGAACAGTCATGAACACAGTCCCCGAATTGATGTTCACCATGCTTCCGTCCCCTTGCGCGCGCATCAGCGGAATCACAGCCTGCATTGGCCCCATCTCCACCAGTAGCTGGCGGACAAGTCTGGCGCTGGGCGCGCCAAGCGATCGAGGTTCAAAGGAACAAAGCCTTGTCGCGAGTCCATATTACCGCATCGAGCAGAGGCCGACTTGAACGAAGTCTGCGAATGCGTGTTTCTCGCCGACAGGAGCTGGCAAGTCAACGGGCCACAACTGCCCAAACTGCACACGTTGGCGTTGAAGATAATTCTCGACCTCGGAGCGCTTCGTTCCAACTGCGCAGATCAGATGTTGGCGTCGGGGGCAACGTAGATATCGAGCGGAATCCGGACCGGCGAATCACTGGGTATGTGGACCAGGATCACCTGCGTCGAGGTGAGCGAAAAGCCGCTCGAAAGCGGAAAGCCCCGCCCGTTCATACAAGCCCGCCGTCAATCTTCGCCCGGGTGTTAACGGGGTGGAAGTAGTGGTCCGCTACATCACCCGCGCGCCGCAGCGCAACGCCGTAAAGTCGAAGCTCTTCCAGGCCATCGTCGGCCTGCTTCGTAAGCCTGCATAGCGGCCGCCAGCGCCAGTACGATGTTCCCGTCGTCGCTCCGTCCCGGCCAACTGAGCCTGCGCGTTGGACAGGCCAGCGATGCGGAATAAACATATACTACAGCAAAGACCGTAGTAGGCGCTAAGAAAGTCGTTAAAAGAATGTGAGATTAAATAACGTTCTTCCATTTATGTAAAATGTACGCCATTTACGGCTGCTCAGTCGTCCCCCTGCTTATCCGATAAAGCGGGCGTATACTTACTATCGCATTGAAAGGAAACTCGCCACGGCACCTTGATGCGAAAGTCCAACCGGCTGTTTTCACCCAAAACCCAGCCGATCTACTGCCGCTCCCGCACGGGGCGTACTCCCTTATTTTCATGGCCTACATGCGTTTCTGTAGGAGAATTCCAGTCGCGATTTGCACTTCAATGATGTTCTCACTGTTTCGAACAAGGGTTATTCACTTGCGCACTGACATGGCCTCACCGGGTGCTAAGCCGTCCTCGGCAATTTCCAACCTCTGCGAACGCTGCCCGGCATGCGCCGGACTGCTCTTTTTGGCTGGCCTTCTGCTGATCTCTAAAACGCTCTGGAGCATTCGGCGGCGGTGCGGCAGCTGCGGCACGATCGTGCACGACCACTCCCACGGTTCGGAAATGCTACCTTGTGAATCTTGGGGCCCGACTCCTTCTATTGTCTCGTGCAGTACGCAGAGCCCGGAGGTCAAGTCCGAAACATAGGCGTCCTGCTCTACGATGCCGCCGCAAGCCGTGTGCTAGGCCGGTTCGTCGAGGACTATGGGTTTATAAAAGACCCGGAGGACAGGGAAGTGGTCGCCGAGATTGGCTTCGATCTCGTCCGGCAAGTGTCCGAAGCCCCTGACCCCCTGGACATAATCAACCACTTGGAAGACAGCCTCTCGAACGTTGTCCTGATCTCTGAGCGCAGGCCGGTGTTGATCGCTGCTGATGCCGAGCTGCAGCTCGGGCTGTTGGGCAAAATGCTTCTTGCAACACCATAATCCGGCAGAATTGTTCTTCGTTGAATTTTAGAAATTCTCAGCATCTCCCAAGGCCTCGAGAGTCGAGTCAGGCACGGCCCATAAGCAGTGCAAGACCAACTCAAGCCGATGCAAATGCGCAGGGAGTTGCTCGCCCCGGCCGACACCAACGCTGCGTCAAGCCAACGACATCGGGTTTGCCGTCGTGATTTACGTCGATCACCATGACGGAGTACCCGCCGCGAATGTCGGGACAGCGCCTGCAGGCTGCTGTATGCCATCGCGCCTCGCCGGCCGTTAGGCGAAATTACAATCGACGATGTTCAATCGCGATCTGGCGTCCGCGTGACTTTGCTGGAGGGCGGCCACACGATCGAGTCACGGCTCAGCCGGGCAAGCTCCATATCCGCGTTCCGGAGCGCCTTGCCGCGAATTTGCCGGAGCGGCAGGCTTATGTTTTCAAGATCGAGGGAGCGAGCTGAACGGACGGACAGAAAGGGATCATCGCAATTGACCGCGACTGCGGCGCCCCCCGGCGACATCGCCCCGATGCTGTCGCGCAGCACCTGCTCGTCGCGAAACTGCTCCGGGTCTGTGCCGCCCTCGCGATTGGTCAGCGTGTTGCGGTTGGAGCCGGTCGCGACCAGCATGTCGGTCGTCCGCTTGGGCAGTAGATCCCCCGCAAGCTGCTCGTTTGCGCCCCGTGCGATTCCTGGCTATGCTCTGGTCTTATGGCCGATGAACCCTCGCCTCCATACCATCAATTGATGTACGGCCTTCTTTACCCCGGCGTCCTGGGCACCGGTATTGTGCTTACCGCCGTCCGCGCAGCCCATGACGCATCTTTTTCCAATGCGCTCCTTGATCCGGCGCTCCATGTTGCCGTTACTGCCGCGATATTTTTCATGGCATCGTTTGTCTCGGCATTCTACTGGCCGCCACCGATCGCCCATGAGGCCCACATACCTAAATATTCCGAAGGCGCGTTCATCTTCGATTTGATAGAGATCGTCCTGATGTTTATCTGCTTTCACTATCTCCGGCTGTTCGAGTTGCCCGAAATAGTCGCGCCAAGGCTTTTTCCGGCTTATACGGCCTTAGCCATCGATGTTCTGTTGCAGTTCCTATGGCGTCGGGCGGCAGGAATCGAAAACTGGTACAACCTGTGGCCGCTTAGGTGCCTGACAGCCGCAATTTTGATGGCCGGCGCGTTCTTTGGCGAACAATCCCCGGTTATCACGATCTCCATCACTGGCCTCGTCCTCGCGTTTGTTGTTTACTATATTTCAAAAGACCCGCGTTACCGTGATCATGTTTAGGCGGCCCCGTCCATTGAGGCCGACAAGATCGATTGCGTGGTGGTTTACAAGGTGGACCGCCTGAGCCGCTCGTTGCTGGATTTTGCGCGTTTGATGTCGGCTTCCTTATCTGAGGACCGGCGACGAGATCCGCCATCACGAGATTCAGCATTAACACGGTGAGCAAGAGAGCGCTTCCGCCGAACACTCGGGTCCCCAAGTGGTTTGTCGAAAGCGATCATGCTGTTAATGCTGTGTGCCCGACGGAGGCAGTTTGTCTTGGGCATACCCCGATGGTGGTAAACCCGATGTAACGGCGGCATCCTCTCCTGCTCCCGTTCCGGCGTGGCGTCCGCGCCTGCCCCATATCGGCAAACATCAAGCTCTATCATCACATAAAGCAGAGGTTTCAAAATCGCAGGCGCAAGTGCCTCGCTTGCAGTTTCGTCATCCCCGACGTTTCGAGCAACGCCGGAAACCAAACGATAATACACGTTGGTTTTCGAACATCAGGCAGGCTTTGTTAATCTTTTTTGGCACTCAATTTCCAGATGAGGGTATAGCATCGCGATTCCGGAGAGAACGCGATCCGTAGCCGCACTGTCATCAACACGAACTGGTCTCCGGAACCTAACCGTGAACGATTTGATCCTCGCGCTGAACAGATAGTCGACCTCAATCCTTTCCAGCGTTGCCGACGGCAGAATCAATGGAATGTAGTTGGGTGGTCGCCCATGTTTCAAATTGTAACGTCGCAACGCGGCCTGACGGAGTTCTTCTCGCGATAATGGCTGTTGACATAAATCCTCCAAGCATAAATCGTTGACATCTGGATCCATTTCTGGTGCCGGCCCTTCTTCAGCTTGCATGCTCTCAAACTTTGGGTCGCCCTCCATGCCGGCTACGATGTCCTCGTAGTAGAGATCCACCTGTTGGTGATCGCCATGGAGGACTTTGCTGGGGCGGCTAAAGAGCCGTTTGATTGTGCGAATGGAAGGCGTCCCGAGTTTAGTTGAAGGTTGATGGGGGCGGCTGAGTTCATGTTACGCTACGTTCTCCTTTTTCGCTGACTTGGTTTCCCGGCCAAGGATCGCGGCCAAAGCCCACAGATGCTCATAACCATCGATACGGTGAAAATGCTTTTCAGTGAGTAACCAGGCCGATGCCACCCAACGCTCCACCATGTCGCTGTCGCGCCAGCGGCTCACGTTATCCGTGCGATGACGAACTCCACTGTGTGGGCTTTCAATGAGGTTGGTGGTAGCCAGGCACTTGTGCAAGCTTACCGGGATTTGAAGCCTCTGCAAGGTGAACATTTCCTTCATTCCTTCACGCAAGCTCCGCGCCGCGGATTCGTGATCGTGCTCCAGCAGGCGCGCGATTTGCTCCAGCCGCTTCTCACCTTCCTCTGCCGTCTTTACCTTCCAGGCCGCCCGCATCAGGTGCCGCGTTTGGCCTTGCTGTTCCTTGGGCAGCTCCTTCATGACGTTTTCCAGCTTGTGATTGCGACACCGCTGTACCGGCTGATCGGAGCCGAAAACTTCGTCGATACCAGCTCGCAAGGCTTTCGCGCCGTCAATGATGAACAAGTATTTGCGGTCCGTGGGCAAACCTTGCTCTCGCAAGCGCGTTAACAGCGTCTTGACGGCGGCCGCGTTCTCCGTCGCGCCGGCCGCGATACCCAGGATGTGCTTCTTTCCTTCCTCATCGACTCCCACGGCGCTGAGCACGTGCTGTGCCCCAAAGCGTTGGCCATCGATGTAGATCACCAGGATTTCGACCTTGTCCCAGCGCCGCTCTTGCAACTGCTGCAGTTGCGCCGTGCTCGCCTCGATGGCTTTGCGGCTGATGGCGCTGCGCGACACCCCCACGGTTTCCGCCATCCGCGGCAGAACTTCCTGGTATTCCCGGGTCGACACCCCGCGCAGCAGAGCGCCCAACATGTGCTGAGCGAGACCTCGATCCCGGCGCAGCATCTCATAGGCGGGGACCTTCACTTCACCTTGGCTCTTGTGCCGTAGCCGGGGCCGTTTCACTTTCATCTTCCGGTCCGCCAGTTACACACTGCCCGCTTGCGATCCATGGTGGCGGATCTCGCCGCTAGCTTTGCCGGGAGTGCGTGCGCCGGCGAGTTGCTCGGCGCTCAGGAGCAGAATCTGTTCCAGCGTTTGATGCCCGATTTCATAGATCACGGCCTCCACCACCTGGCTGGCATTCTGGATCAAGTTGACGATGGGGAGCAGGATCTGCCCGTTGGCTTGGCAGAACTGTTCGATGACGGCTGCCGACTCGCGCGCGGCGCGGGTCACGATGTGATAAGGTTTTTTCACGGCGGTAGGTTCCTTTCGGTTTTTCTGCGTCTGGCAACCGGATTCTATCGAATCGGCGCCAACCGCCGCCTACCAACCTTCAACTAAACTTGGGACGCCCTCGCATGCGAATGCGCCAACCTCTCTGACGCATCTCCCTTATTGTGAAAAAGCCTTGGTATTCAGACACGCGAATGAAGCTGATCCCACTTTGAATATACAACCAATTTCTGCTCTGTGCCGGCGCGCGCAGTCGCGCCTCAAACAGGAATCCACGCGGCCCGCGGGAAAAGACCGCGCCCGCAAGCTGCCAACCAGACAGGTGGTTTTGCTCCCTCTCGTTCTCCTTCATATCCAGGCGCGCGGTTCTGGGTCGAAGGCGGGTGCCAAACAGCCCAGGGCGCGTTGTGGCAGAAGCGTCAATATGGTGGAGATTTCCGCAGCGCGGCTGCCCGTGCGAGGGTTTGCCAAAGGCCGAATGACACCGCTCAGGACATAAACAAAGGCCGCTGAAGCTTGATACGTCCTGCCAGGTGGGACCATGCCTGAAAGCGGTCAGCGGCCGATGAGACATTGCCGTGAATTCAACAGCAGAGCCAAGGCAACCGAGGTTCCTTGGACTCAGATCGATGCTCTAGAACAGCGCATCTTGACAAAAAACAAGAAATATGGTAAATGTTTTGGTAACTGCTGCAATTTAGGTCCTCCAGGAAAAACCTGGAAATCCCGCAAACCGTGCGACAGCTTTGTCCAGACGCGACCCCTATTGTTCTCGATACAACTCCAGCAGATCCAGAGTATCGCGGTCCATGCGCGGTTTTGCGCGTAAAGGTAAGCAAGGAACTCAGCGCTCGCGATCATCTCTGGTCCAGATCGCTGCCAGCCCTACCTCCCGACCTATACCCGGCGAACCTCTCCGAGCATTACGCATCGACCGGCAGAGACGATCACGAGGGCGCTTTTTCCGGGATACATTTTCGTTCCTTCGGACAGGGCAGAGGCGGGCCGCTGGCTGATTACGTCCTGCCCTCAAGTAATCGGCATTCTGTTGTTTTGCGGCAGGCCGGTTACTATCGATGAATCCGAAATGGACCGCATCCGCGCCATTGCGGCGTCTGGCACCGCGATGCCGGAGCCGTGGGAAAAGATTGAGGTAGGTCAGCGCGTGACCGTTACGGCCGGCCCAATGCGCGGCGCGTATGGCGTGCTCGCACGCCGCGATGGGCAGATGCACCTCATCCTGCAAATCGAAATGCTGGGTCGCGCCCTGTCTATTCCATTCGAGGGACCGGCAGTCGAGGCGGCGTGAAACCTGAGGCGCGGGTTCGACTACGCAGCGATACGCGAACGTTCGCCCGGCCAGATAGTCCGCGTTCGACGTGGACCGCATTGGACCATTCGTTTTAGCGTTGCGGGACCATCTGACATGTATTCCGCGCAAAAGTCATTTGATGACGATCCGGCGCACGCGCAAATACTCTCGCCACGATAGAGCGCAGGCGTAGGGCAAGCATACCGGGTCAGTTTGAAACTGACCCATCACAAGCGACGAGCATCCGTACACCCTTTCTATAGGAACCAGAGTGGCGTTCTCGACTACGAAACCAGGCGGACCCAAAGGAGTTCTATGCGCCAGAGAGAGGCCGTTACCTGGAACTTGGGGAAAGAGAAGTGCTGTCGCTAACCGGTGCCCGAGAGGCGGAGCGCGTGAGAATGGCGCGCGTCTCCGGTGTCCGGAACCCAAGAGCTCTCGCTGTCGCGCGAGGTCTAAAAGAACGGGCAAAGTCACTCCGAATCGATCCAATATTCCAAACGCGTCCATTCGCCGAAATGGGAACGCCTTCTCTAGCGCAAATCGCCCGTCAATTCCAGAAAATGCGCCGCTCGCAATGACATAACCAACCGGCAATGTTTGACCGACCTGCTCGCCCTGAGAATCAGAATCGAGCACAGGAACATGCCGGTTCAAAACTCCTCTCAATCGCGCAGGTCAGAACGAGGCTCGACTGCGCTCTGCATTGAGTCGGAAGACTGATCGCCGACGACGAACTCCGCGCATCGCACATCGCAAATCAGCGGCAACATGATTGTTCCCGAACGTCCATTCCCGGCGCGTTACTTACGCCGTCGCGCGCGCGGTCGGAATTGAGGCTTGAGCCGTGAGCGTCATGGATGCAGCGCCGGTGCCGTCTGAAGCACGCATCTTTCTCGAAGCGTTGTCCGCCGGCAAGCCGGAAGAACATGTACCTCTTGCTCTGGACACTTCCGGAGAAACGATCGTACTGGTTCCAAAAGGTCGAAGGCGCGATTCAGTTTGCCGAATCAGCGCCACGATCGGGATCTCTATGTCGGCGTGGGCCTCTCCGGCCAAGATTATGGTGCCGACCCGCCGCTGCCCTTCGAATGAAGTGGCTGGCATTTTCGGTTTGTGGGCCGACCTCGACTTGAAGTCAGATGCGCATTCGAAGACCGCGCTACCAGCGACTGTCGAGGATGCGCTGCAGATCCTACCGGAGCAGTTGCCGCCGACGTTTGTCGTTCAGACCGGCAACGGCGCACATGCATGGTGGCTTTTCAAAGAGCCGCTCATCTTCGAAACTGAGCAAGAACGCGCGCATGCCGCAAGTCTGGCAGAGCGGTGGCAGTCGCTTCTCCGTCTCAATGCAGCATCACACGGGTGGGCATTTGATCGTCTTTCCGATCTCGCCCGGGTTCTGCGAGTCCCGGGAACGCGAAATTGCAAAAATCCGGCGAATCCGAAGCCGGTCGCAATTCACCTCCAAACCGACCGCCGTTACAATCCAAGCGACCTCGCAGAATACCTCGATGAACTGGGGATACCGGACGCCGAGGCGCAGGAGCAGGCCGCACAAGCGTGGAAGGAGAAATTCGCGGACAAGCCCCTGACGATAGACCCGAGCGCTACCGTGCCTGAGGATTTTCTGGGCCGGTGCATGGACACAGACCCGCGATTCCAGAAGACGTGGCTCCGCCAGCGAGATGACCTGAAAGATCAATCGCAGTCCGGTTATGACCTTGCGTTAGCGAACTTTGGGCAGCGAGGCAGGCCTGTCAGAGCAGCAACTCGTGGACCTGATCATCCACCACCGAAGAATTCACGGTAAGCCTCCACGTACGCGACTGGATTACTTCCAGCGGACCATCGCAAAGGCATTCAAGCGAAAGGAAACCATGGCACCCGTCAACTCATTCGAGGCTCCGGGTCAGGAGTCCGGCCAACTCTCACAAACCGAAGCCGGACTCTTCAACCGCGCGGGCGCTTCTGTGTGAGCAGATTTCAAACGCTATTGGCGTCCGCGTGCTCCGCATCGTCAAGATTGACGGTCAGGAACCAACCTACCGGCTGGAGCTCGAAGCCGCCAAAATCGGTTTTCCCAGCGTTGACAAACTCGTCGGTCAGCAGAGTTTCCGCATGAAGATCGCGAGTGCCGTGGATCATTTGGTCCCGAGCCTTCCGCCGAAGGTCTGGGATCGCGTGGCTCAGATGATGCTGAGTGCCCTGACGGTCGAAGACGGCGGCGACGAAGCGGACCTCGTTGGCGCGGCGAAGATGTACGTCGCGCGCTATCTCGCGGAAACGCCGTTCATTGAAGCAGAGGAAGAGCAGCCGTATCAGACGCGCTTCAAACCCGCAATATACGAAGGACAGATCGCGATTTGCTCGCACGACCTGCAGCAGCACATCAACAAATCGTGGGGCGAGAATCGCGCGATCAAAGAGGTGACTGCGATGCTATCCGCACTCGAGCGCGAAAAGCACTCGACCGAAAGGCACGCGGTTGCGGGACCAAAGCAGGTGGCTGCTTCCTCCAGACCTGTTCCCTCCTGAAGGCGCCATCCGGTAGGGTCGTAAGAAATGCAAATCCATTCTGATGTTGAAGAGGCGCTCGGCGCGATTGGTTATAGGGATCACTCCATTAGCGCGGAGTACCGCATCTTCGGACCGCCGGGCACCGGGAAAACCACCAACTTAACCCGGCAGATCCGCCGCGCCGTCCAGCGGTTCGGCAAGGACTCCGTGCTGGTTACGAGCTTTTCACGCGCCGCAGCAGCGGAACTCGCCGGGCAGGATCTGCCAGTCAGTGCCGATCGTGTGGGGACGCTCCACTCGCATTGCTGGCATGCGCTGGGTCGTCCCGAAATCGCTGAAGTGCGCGTTGAGGAATGGAATCGCGAGAATCCCCATCTGCGGATCAGTCCTGTAAGAAAGGACCGGAAACTGGACGGCGAGGAATCCGGCGAAGAGTCCCTCGGCGACGTACGGAGCGGTGACTACTGGCTTAGTGAGTTGAATCGGTCACGGGGAATGATGCGGCCTGCGGAAGACTGGCCGGCCGCGCTTCGTGATTTCGCTCTGAGATGGAACCGCTACAAGGCGTCGCGACGCGTTATGGACTTCTGTGACCTGATCGAGACCGCAGTACGGGACATCCGCATCGCACCGAAGAGGCCGGATGTGATCTTCGCCGATGAAGCGCAGGACCTCAACCCGATGCAGCTGGCGCTGGTGCGGAAGTGGGGAGAAAACGCCCAGTACTTCATCATTGCCGTCGACGACGACCAGACCATCTATTCGTGGTGTGGCGCGACGCCCGATGCCGTACTCGACCCGGAGATTCCCGAGGACCACAAAATCTTCTTGAAGGAGAGCCACCGCGTGCCTCGCGCCGTTCACGCGCGGGCAACCCGGCTGATCCATCAGGTCACCCGCAGGCAGGAAAAAGTATACGAGCCCCGTCCTGAAGACGGAATGTGCGTGCAGATCTCGACGGGAGGTTACAAATCGCCGGAGTACTGGATTCTCAAGACAATCATGCAGCACCTCGAAAACCAACAGACCGTGATGCTATTGGCGTCGTGCTCGTACATGTTGCATCCGGTGATTGCGGTGCTGCGGCAACGAGGCATTCCTTTTCACAACCCGTACAGAAAATCCGCCGGTTTCTGGAATCCCCTGCGACGCGGACGAACCGGGTCCTGCACGAACCGAGTCCTGTCCCTGCTCGATCCTAAGCCGTGGACTTGCGCCACCATCAAGCTGTGGGCAGAGTGGCTGACCCCAAAAGGCAACCTCCGACCGGGGGCCAAAGCGCTTATCGATGGCTTCGACGATTCCATCCCTTTAACCACCGAGTGGCTCAAGGAATTATTCGAAGCCGATGCCCTTGACGGTTTGCTGGGAGCCCGCGACGATTCCCGGCGACTCATCCAGTGGTGGTCCCGACGCATCGCGCCGGAATTCTATCAGCGTGTGCAATTCCCACTCGCCGTGGCGCTCGCTGGCGGAACGGAAGCGCTGGAGGACTCGCCTCGGGTGATTGTCGGAACGATTCACTCCGTTAAAGGCGGGCAGGCGGACGCCGTCTTCCTCTTTCCGGATCTGAGCGCCGCTGGCGACGCGGCCTACCAGAGCCACGGGGCTCAAAGAGACTCCGTGATCCGGCTTTTCTACGTCGGCATGACGCGCGCCCGGCACACGCTGTACATCTGCCAGCGGGAGTCGTCAATGGCGGTCGTAATTTGACCTCAAGTGATTGAAATAATGGGACTTGCTTGATGCTTTTGAATGACGCTAACATTCAGTCGCTAACCGGAGGGTTACGACTCAAAGTGCGCGTTCAACATCCCGGCATCCACGAGCGGACCGATCGCGGCGGGTCTTACTGGTTCTTCCGTTATTGGGAAGATGTGCTGCAAGAGGACGGCATGACGAAGGCCATCCGGAGATTCCACACCGTCGGCCCGAGCAAGGGCGAGACCCGGCTCTCGAAGAAACAGGCGGAAGTTGAGCGCGACAAATTCCTGGCGACGATGAACAGGCCAACCATACAGGAGAAGGTCGCCGACGGGTTGGCCCTATTCAGCAAGATGGTCGAAAAATACAGAGCCGCCCACGTGGAAGCGGAAGTCGCCGGGCGCTTCCTGCTGGCGAAGCCGACGCGCGACAAGTACGTCATCCACCTTGAGCAGCGCATCGTCCCACAGTGGGGCGACCGGCGTTTGTGCGAGATCAAACCCGATGAGGTCCAGCAGTGGCTCTTCAAGACCTGCGAGTCCTGGCACATGATGAACGATCTGCGCGGCATCATGTCCGGCATCTACACCAAAGCGGAGGAGTGGGGCTACTGGCCGGAGGGGCGGCGCAACCCAATCTCCCGCGTCAAAATTGGGGAGAAGTGGAGCGTGAGGCCCGAACGGATTCTGACGGAAGAGGAGACCGTAAAGGTGCTGGCGCGGCTGAGCGATCCCAACCTGCTCGTGCTCGAAACCGCAATCGCTACCGGCGCGCGCATCTCCGAAATTCTGGGACTGAAGTGGCGCCACGTCGATCTTCAGAGCGGCATCCTTCAGCATCGCGCAGCGCAACTGGCGCGGCGACATAGACGACCCGAAGTCGAAGACTAGCAAGCGACCGCTCACGTTGGGATATCTGGTTGATCGCTACCGCGCGAAGGCCGCGGCGGACTAAGGCCCAGCCGGAGAAGTGGGTCTTCGTCCGCACAGACGGCAGCGGACTCCCGCTGTGGGATTCCGGCGTACGGCAAGCGCTAAAGCGGGCTGCGGTCGGCCGAGGGCTGCGATTTCCCGGGTCTCGGTCCGCACTCCTTCCGACGCGCCAATATCACATGGCGGCAGGAGGTGGGTGGGTCGAGCATCGAGGCGTCGAAGATCGCCGGCCACAGCACGGTCCGGATGACCGAGGAATACACGAAGATCCAACTCACCCGCCAGGAAGAACTCACGCGGCTGATTCAGGAGCGACTGGCCAGCGTGGGCAACAAGCAGACAGCGGTCGTGCAGTGAAAGATACACCGAACCGCCGCGCCACATCACACTGCTTCGTCCCCCCGTATCGAGTGCTCGCCTTTGCGTCCCTACATGGGCATCATCATTATAGGGAAATCCATCGTTGTCTTCTCAGGCAGACAACAAATAGAGCAGCCAGCAACCGCGCGCGCGAAAGCACGCCACGTGCCAGCACCGCGTGGAGTCCTGGAGTCCGCGTGGAGTCCAGATGCCCAAAACCCCTCCCGTGGCGTCCACCGGAGTCCACGTCGCCTCCTGCTAAGTCCTTTGTTTTGCGCCAAACTGGCTGCAAGCGGTTGATATATCTTAAATGGCATGGAAGAGGTCGTGAGTTCGAATCTCACCAGGTCCACCACACTAAGGAGTCGCACTCTGGGTAAGCGCATCAACATAACGCTCCCCGAGACCCCAGGCCGTCCTGCACTACGTCAAGAGCGGAACGCAGTCCAACCTCCGGGGAGGCGGGTGGCAGGGAGGTTCGGCCAACGCCAAGCTTGGCTTGAAAATTGCCGGGGAGTCCTTGAACGAGAAGAGCGGCCTCCCCGAGTTATCCGAAGCGCGCCGAAATCTACCTCACGGCGCTCGATCCGGCGCTGCCAATAAGATCTGAGATTTCAACTCCGCCATTTCCAAACGAAGTTCGTTATCCAACCCGGCCACAGCGGTCTTCATCTGCCATCGACGAATCCGTTTGGATCAGATTCAGACGTCGCTGGTGGCCCTTACAGCTCGTTTTTCCGCGCCCTCCCCAGCAGCTCGTCGCAGCCCCGCGCGGTGAGCGCCATCATCGTCAACGTGGGATGCTTATCGCCGCTGGTTACGAACCCGCCGCCGCCGAAAACGTACAAGTTCGATATGTCGTGCGTTCTGCAAAACGAATTCAACACGCTCTTCTTCGGATCGGCTCCCATGCGGCAGCTTCCGGTTTCGTGAATCAGCCCTCCCGGTACTCCCATTCTCGGACGAGCGTCCGTGATCTCGCCTCCGGCGGCCCGGAACAGCTCCTGCGCGCGCTCGAAGAAATCGGCATACAGCTTGCGGTCGTTGTCCGAGTGAGTGCAGTGGATCTTGAGGACCGGAATTCCCCAAGCATCGCGCACTTCCGGATCGATCTCGACGAAATTCTCATGGCGCGCGAGCATCTCTCCTCCCGATAGCCACACGCGCGCGCGAGCCGGATAGAGGCGCTTCACCTCCTTCTTGTAAGCGGAGCCAAAGCCCGCGAGCTCCGTCGCGAAATCGGGGAACATGGCCGCGCCGCCCGACGCGCTCATAGCATAGCCGCGGATGAATTTCGGATTTTTGGAGGCGACATTGTTGAAATTCGGGATGTAGATGCCGCCGGATTTGCCATCGTCGTTCCGTATGGCCGCGCCTTTGAGCTGTGGCAGGAATCCGCTGACGGCCGCGCCGCTGATCTGGTCCATGAGGTAATGCCCCAGAACGCCGCTGGAGTTCGCCAGTCCTCCCTTTTGCGAATTCAGCAGCAACCGCGTGTTCTCTAGCGAGGAGCCGGCCAGGATCACGATCCGCGCCTGCGCTTCGGCGGCCTTCTTTGTATAGCGCTCGAAATAAGCGATGCCGCGCGCCTCGCCGCCGCCGTTCATCAGTACATGGCTCGCCACCGAGTCGCATCGCAACGTCAAATTTTTCGTTCGCAGCGCCGGCGGCAGAGTGACCGCAACGGTGTTGAACATAGCGCCCACCTCGCACCCGTTCACGCAATTGCCGCAGTAATGGCAGGGCGGGCGGTTGTGATGCATGCGCGTCAGTTGCGCGACGCGGCGGGGCGTCGCGGGGAGCCCGCTTTTGCGACACGCCGCATCGAAGATCGTTTCGGCGCAGTTCAACGCCATGGCAGGCAGAAACTTTCCGTCGGGAAACTGCGGCAGCCCGGCTGCGGCCGCGGAAACGCCGATGAAGCTTTCCACGCGATCGTAATACGGAGCGATATCGGCGTAACCGATCGGCCAGTCCTCGCCATAGCCGTCGCGGGAGGGGGCCTTGAACTCCAGGTCGGACATGCGATCCGAGGCGCGCGACCAGTGCAGCGTGCGACCGCCCAGCACGCGGGACCGCGACCAGCGGAACGGCTTATCGGACGGAGTTGTGTAAGGGTTCTCCCGGTCGTCGATCATGATCCGGTAATTGTATTCGCTTGAACCTTTGAAGTATTTCTGTAGAAGCCCCGGCTGCCCGCGTCCTCGGAAGGGCAGCTCGTAGGGCCAGCGATGATGGAAATCTTTCGCCGGCACAATGGAGGAGCCGGCCTCCAACAACAGCACTTTCATTCCCGCCCCGGTCAGTTCCATGGCCGCCCAGCCGCCGCATGCGCCGGAGCCGACCACGATCGCGTCGAAGCTTTCCATCACAGAACCTTATGCTCGGCGTGATTGCAAGCGGGAAACTCGGTCAGATAGGCGAGACCCTGGTACTCCAGATTGTCGACGAGTCCGGCGCGGGACGTATAAAACGCGAAGACCGTCATTTGTTTGATCAGCGAGTAGACGGGATAGCCATCGTGGTGCGCGGAGCGGTCGCGCTCCGGCGCGGCCATCCGCTCCATCAGCGCCAGCTTCTCTGGCGCGGTCAGATCTCCGAATCTTTGTACGCCAAGCCAAGCCACGGCCTCGCGCCATTGCCGCTGCATCTGCGGCGCAAACTCGGCCGCCGCGGAGACAACGAAATCGACGTAATGCGCGACATGGGCGTCGCGCGCTCCTGGAGTCTCGTCCGATGGGATCAGAATTTCCGTGTAGGCCTGCAACATGCTAAATTCTTCGGGCGAAAAAAAGCGCGGCCTGAAGTCCTTCGGGAATGCCGGCTCAGGAGGCGGGGAAGATGACCCATGATGGCCCTGTGCGCGAAGGGAGGAGGTCCAGAGAGCCAGGAAAGTCTGGCCAGCGGCTGTCGCGAAGACGCGGCTGGTCAGCGACATCAGATCGCGCCGGGTCATTGGCTGTATTTTATCGCGCCTGGCGAACTTGGAAGTTTAGGGCGGGGCTTCTAACTGAAAACGCCGCGGCCGCCCGGATCAGGCTGCCGCGGCGCGTTTGGCGGGCTAATTAAGGGTGGGGCAACAGCGACAGGACCTGCTGCGGAGCGGAATTGGCTTGCGCCAGGGCCGCCACGCCGGCCTGAATCAGAATCTGCGCCTTGGTGAGGTTCGCGGCTTCCTTGGCCATATCGGCATCCCGGATGCTCGCTTCCGCCGTCGAGAAATTGGTCAATTGCGATTGCGCCAGATTGATGGCGTAATTGAACTGGTTTTCGCCTTTTCCGACCACCGCCTGCGCGGTGCCGAGAGCGGCGATAGAGTTGGCGAGCGCGCCAACCGCGGCCTGCGCGCCAGCCTGCGTGCTGATGTCGGCCGTATTGCCGACGCCCACGACGGCCGTCGACTGGATGGTGTTGGGATTTCCCAAACCGTTCGTATCGGTGGCTCCGTTGGCGACGGTCGCGCCAGTGCTGACCGTAAACGGCGTCGTGCCGTTGCTGGCGAAGTTGATGTTCGCCCCCAAGCCGTCCGTCGACGCCACAATACTCTGTAGCGCCGGGTTGTCGGTGGCCTGAAGCTGCTGGTTGATCTGAGCGATTGCCAGCGCGGAAGTGAGATCGGTGGTGGCGCCCGCATCCAGCTTGATTTTCACCGTCTGCGGCGTCCCGGCGGCGTTGTTGGCGCTGATCGTGAGGTACTGAACGTCCTGATGACCGGCGGTAGCGTTGTGGACCATGGTGGTAAATGCCACCGAATACTGCTGCGTTCCGCCGCCCACGAACGCCGAATCCGCCGCCAGGGCGGAGGGGGCCGGCGAAGTTGCATTGGCATCGCCGGGGTTGGTCTGGCCCGTCAGATTACCCATTAGACCGTTCGCGGTCACATCTCCCGCCGTTACCTCAAAAGCGGTGTTGGAGGACGTAAACGCGAGCTGCTGGTGCCCGTCGGCGCCGGTGTGAACGGTGGCCGCGATGTTCGCCGCTTTAAATGCCGCCGCCTGCGGAGTTCCCGCCTGCTCCGCGCCCTGTATGGCGGCGTTTATGGCAGTCACTAGCGTGGTCGTGTCGCCCACGTTTTGCAGGTTCGCAGTCACTGTAATGGCTCCGCCCGCTCCGGCCGCGAAGCCCGCTCCGGAAATTACGAAGCTGGTGCTCGTGGCGCTGGTATTGGCGAGGATCTTCGAGACGCTGGTCGTACTCGCGTTGCTCAAATCGTAGAGCCCCGAATCCGGCTTGCCCGACGCAACCTGGTAACCGGAGGTAAAGCCCTTTAAGCCCAAGCTTTGTGAATCCACGGTGGAGGAGCTGAGGTCGAGTCCGACCGAGCCGTTCGTGATGGCCGCGGCGGCCGTGGGACCCTGACCGCCTCCGATGAAGACCGTCAGATTCTTCGCGAAGGTTCCGCCCTGATTGAGGCCGATCGCCTGCGACTGCCGGTCGATTTCGCTCAGTACGCTCTGGAATTCGTTGTTCAACACCGTGCGGTCGCCGGTGAACGTTCCCGTGGCCGATTCCGTCGCAAGGGTGCGCGCCCGGTCCAGCAACTGCGAAATATTATTCATGCCGCCGTCGATGATCTGCAACTGGCTCAGACCGTCGTTGGCGTTCTGTACGCCCTGCGTCAACACCGCTTGGTCGGATCGGTATCCATTGGCCACGGCCAGCCCGGCCGCGTCGTCTCCGCTCGTAACGATGCGCAGCCGGACGTGACTTCGTTAATGGTCTGACCTTGGAAGTTGCTGTTAATGCGCAAGAAATTTTGCGCTTGTAGCGACGCAATATTTGTATTGATGTCAAAAGACATGATTCTCTCCTTGAATTTGAATTCGGGTCGAAATTCCTTACGGCCCGCCGCGTCCCACTGAACGCGATACTCTCAATGCCCTTATCGGGGCAGGGTGCCCTTTCGTGAGTTCAAAGTAGAAAGATTTCGCGCCGAGCGTTCGAGTTCCGCTAACGATGCTCCGTTCGCCGCGGCGGCATTGGCCTCTCCGGCAGCGCAGCTCTTTTCGCAGGATCAGGACTCCCTGAGGAGCCCGGATTCCCAGCTTCACGCCCCAGGAGCCGCATTCCAAAACCTCGATCGCGACGTCCTCTCCGATTAGAAGTACCTCGCCCACGCGCCGCCGTAAAATCAACATGGAGATTGCTCCGCGCGCGGCGCCAACATCTGCTCGTGCGAGTACACGGCGTCGCACCGGATCGCCTGCAACGCGCGCCGGTTCGCCAGATTTATGACCAGGGGCGCCATCAAATTGGCGGTCGTCGCGGCGTCCTCGCGGATCGACAGCAGCGTCAACACCACGGCCTCGCTCCCGATACGCGGTTGCCGCCCCGCCGCCAGGCCGAGCGACTCCAGATCTTCGGCATTTACCGCCAGCCGGTACGCCGGATCTGCCGCCAGAATCGGAAGCGCCACAAAACAAAGCGACGGCGTCGCCGCGCTCTGCACAAATACGAGCGGGCGATAGTCCGCCTTCTCGATCACAAGAAAGCGCCGTTCGCGCTCAAATGCCGGCAAACCGCTGGGAAAATCGAGGCACGCCTGCTCCTCGAACGTCATCGGGCCGAAATACTTGGTTTCAATCGTAGGCACGCAACAGCTTTCCTTGCAGCCGCCGGGCCAGTGTCTTACTGGGCCGCCACCGTCCGCGTGACTGATCCATCGTCAAATCTTTCGCGGCATCACGTCCTTCGGCGCGCGACAGTTTGTCCCACACGCCATGGACAAAATGTCCCAAAACCGCCGGCCTCTAACTCTCTAAAAGCAACTTGCGGCGGGTATCGAAATGCATCGTCTATCGCGATGGTGCGTTCCATCCAAGCCAACGTCTTTCTCGCCTTCATTGCCTTTATCGGCTCGGCGGAATTGGCCAATAGCTGCCTGCATTGGAACGCCAGCATTTTGCCGCGCTTCCTGTTCTATCTCGCAATCGCCGCCGCCGCCTCGCTGCTCAAAGTCTCCATCCCGGGCGTTCCCGGCTGCGTCAGCGTGAACTTCCTGTTCGTCCTGGTTGGCATTGTCGAGCTTCCCGTCCCGCAAGTCGTGGTTCTCGCCGCCACCGCCACTTTCATCCAATGCGTGTGGAGACCGAAAGCGCGGCCGCGGTTCGTGCAAGTCTTATTCAGCATCAGTAATATCGCAATCGCCGCGGCGTTAGCGGGCTACGTCTACCATTTCCAGCCGGCGCATGCCGCCCGGCTCCCGGAGCCGCTGCCGCTGGCGCTCGCCGCCGGAGTGTATTTCCTCGCCAACACCTTCCCCGTGGCGCTCATCGTCGCGCTTACTGAAAATCGGAGCTTGCGTGCCACATGGACGGATTGCCATTGCTGGACGCTGCCGTATTATATGGTCGGCGCAGCCATCGCCGAGGGCGTGCACATCGCCACCCGCCATTTCGGCTGGCAGTTCGCCATTGTGGTGCTGCCCTTCGTATACCTGATTTTCCGCTCCTATCGCCTTTACCTCGGCCGCCTCGAAAAGGAGAAGCGTCACGCCGAGCAGGCAGCCGCGCTGCACCTGCGCACCATCGAGGCCCTCTCCCTCGCGATCGACGCCAACGATCGCGGCACCTCCGAGCATCTCAGGCGCGTGCAGGTCTATGCCCTCGAAATCGCGCGCGAAGCTCGGCCTCGGCGAAGATGAAATGGATGCCTTACGCGCCGCCGCCTTGCTGCGCGACATCGGCAAGCTGGCCGTGCCCGAGCACATCGTCTCCAAGTCCGGGAAGCTCACCTCGGAAGAGTTCGAGAAAATGAAAACCACCCTATCGTCTCGCCGAGATCCTCGAAGAGGTGGAATTCCCATATCCGGTCGTCCCCATTGTTCGTGCCCATCACGAGCGTTGGGACGGCTCCGGGTATCCTTTCGGCCTGAAAGGCGCCGCGATACCCATCGGCGCCCGCATCCTGGCGGCCGTCGATTCTCTCGATGCCCTCGCGTCCGACCGATATCACCGGCGCGCGCTGCCGCTCGACCAAGCGATGGGGCAAGTCGCGCTCGAAGCCGGAACCAGCTTCGATCCCCAAGTCGTTGAAATTCTCGCGCGCCGCTATCACGATTGGGAAGAAAAGATCCGCCTCGCGCCGTCCTCCAGGCGTTTCCCTTCCGCGCGCGGGCGCATGGCCGCCGGCAACTTCGCGACCGCTTGCGAAGCCCCGCCCAGCGGCCCCGCCGCTTTACGCGAGCCTCTGCCGTTTCTCGATTCCATTGCCGCCGCCCGTCAGGAGGTCCAGGCGCTCTTTGAGCTGACGCAGCACATCGGCAATTCACTAAGCCTCAGCGAAACGCTCTCCGTGCTCGCCGTTCGCCTGCAGCGCATTGTGCCCTACGACTGTATTGCCATCTATGTTGTCAAGGAGGGCCGCCTCTCGCCGGAGTACGTCAGCGGCGACGATTTCCGCCTCTTCTCGTCTCTGAACATCCCCCTCGGCGAGGGTCTTTCCGGGTGGGTTGCCGAGAACAATACGCCCATCGTCAACGGCAGCCCCTCGGTTGAATCCGCCTACTTGGGCGATCCCGCGAAGTTCAGCGTTTTGCGCAAAGCGCTCGCGGTCCCGCTCCAAGGATTGAATGGCGTCGTGGGCACTCTCACGCTCTACCGCGCCGCTGGCAACGCCTTTTCGAAAGACAATCTGCGCGTGTTGCTGGCCCTCAGCTCGAAAGTCTCCCTCGCCATCGAAAACGCCCTGCGCTTCCGTCAGGCGGAAAGCTGCGCCACCACCGATTACCTCACCGGACTGCCCAATGCGCGTTCCCTGTTTCTGCACCTCGACGCAGAGCTAAGCCGTTCCAAGCGCGCCGCCAGCCCGCTCGCGGTGCTCGTTTGCGACCTCGATGGTTTCAAGCAGATCAACGACCGCTTCGGACATCTCGAAGGTAATCGGCTGCTTCAAATGGTCGCCGCCAGTTTTAAGGAACATTGCCGCGAATACGACTACGTCGCGCGCATGGGAGGCGACGAGTTCGTCGTGGTTCTCCCGGGCATCTCCGGCGACCGGCTGGGAGAAAGAATCGCGCGCCTCGAAGACGCCGTACGCATTACCGGCACAGGTCTATGCGGCGAGCCGCTGGTCTCCCTCAGCGTCGGAGCCGCCGTCTATCCCGCCGATAGCGCCGATGCCGAAGGTCTGCTCTCCGAAGCC
>CAWCJO010000006.1:0-57531 GCA_963795935.1 Bryobacterales bacterium
TAAGTTTCGGAACGCGAATCGACGATTCGACAATTTCCCGATCGAGGAATTTCCCGATCGGTGAACGTCTCGAAAAGGGTAAGTTTTGCGCACGCGCCTTTCGCTGGTAACTTGGATGTAAGCGTCCGGTGAACACCGGCCCAAGGGACTCCTGGACAGCCAATAATGGACCGTCGGGTGTTAGCTCTTGGTGGGTGCCCAGTTATGGGGCATCAGCTCGTCGAGTTTCGTGACAGGGTGGTCGGCGATGCGGGCCAGCACATCGCGGAACCAAGCGAACGGATCGATTTTGACGAGTTCACATGAGGCGATGAAGCTGCGAAGCACCGCTGCCGTTTTCCCGCCGTTGTGGCTGCCGAAGAAGGTCCAGTTATTTCGTCCGATGGCTATGCCGCGGATCGCGCGTTCCGTTCGATTGTTGTCGATCGGAAGATCGCCGTCGTCGCAGTAGCGCGTCAGCGCCTTCCAGTTCTTCAGCGCGTATGCCACGGCTTGGCCGGCCTGGCTCTTCGGCAAAACCTCATCCTGAATTTTGATTAAATATTGATGCAGGCGATCCAGCACGGGGCGCGAGCCCTGTTCTCGCGCCAGGCGCAGATCTTCCCCGTGCAAGCCGGCAACACGCGCGCTCTTCTCCACCGCATACAACTGCGCGATCATCAGCATGACCCCACTCATGCGCGCATGGTCGCTTTCCAGAGCCTCGCGAAAGTGGCGCCGGGTATGGGCCCAACATCCGACCTCGGTCATCCCGCGTTCCGGGTCGATGAAAAAGCTGTCATAAGCCGCATAGGCGTCGGCCTGCAAATGTCCCCGATATTTTTCGAGAAACTTCTCCGGCCCGGCGCGTTCTCGCGTCGCAGTGTAGTCGTACACCACCGCCGGATGATTGCGGTCCCCGATATACGGCCAGATCCGGCCTTTCCGCGCCTGCCGCAAGTTTCGGTCCAGCACCTTCACCGGCGTGTCATCGGTCCGACCACCTTCGAGGCCAGCACGAATTTCTTCATCCGTTCATACAGCGGATTCAACAGATCGGCGCATTGCGCCATCCAGCCGCACATGGTCTGCACCGGAAAATCTACTCCGGAGCGCCGCAACATCTTCGCTTGACGGTGCAGAGGAAGATGATCGGCGTACTTAGCGACGATCACCTGAGTAAGCAGCCCTGCGCCAGCATTGCTCTTCTCGATCGGCTGCGCAGGCTTGGCCGCGGTTTTCACAGTGCAAGCGCAAGCGTACTTCTTGCGCACCTCTTCGATTACAATCACTTGCGCTGGAAAGTATTCGTACCGCTCACTGGTTTCTTCGCCAATCGGCCGGAGGTCCTCGCCACAGGCTGCGCAATGCTTCTCGGCTGGGGCCAGATCGTGCACGATGCGCTCTCGTTTCAGATGTTCCGGCAGAGGACGCCGGCCATGCGGCTTTCCTTTCGACTCGCCCACCGGGGGCGGCGGAGAATGGTCGTCCGCTCCGCCGTGCTTTTCGCTGTCGCTTTCGCTCACGCCCGCGTCCACGCCTTGCGCTTTTAGTTCCGCGGCGAAGAGAGCCAACTGATCGGCGGAAAGCTGTTCGCTTTTGCGGCCGCTCTTGGCCTCTAACAACTGCCGCAGTAAACGTTCGGTCTTAATGCGGCGGAACTGTTCGGCATCCAATTGCGCAACCAAGTCGAGCACCATCTGCCGCAACACGCTGGCGTCTTCCGGCAGTTGCTCGCGATCAATCGGCACTAAGATAATTTTACGGGCAAAACTGCGGCTCGCCAAGTAAAAACATCAGAAATTCGATATGTTTTTTATAGGGCGGCAATGTTGCGCCGATACCGCTTTCGCCGCCTGGCCTGGCTCAGATCGATGCCTGAAAGCAGCGCTCCTAACTCCTGCGCCGTGATCTCGCGCCGGGTTTCGCCGCCATCGTCGAAGGGCATGGCATAGGTGCCCTCTTCCAAGCGCTTGGCCCACACCGCGAATCCATCCCGATCCCAATACAAGATCTTGACCCGATCCTTTCGCCGGTTGCCAAACACGAATAAATGCCCGGCGAAAGCGTCCAACTGCAACCTGTCGCCGACGAGCGCATGCAATCCATCAAAGCTTCGACGCATATCACACGGCGACGCGCACAGATATACGCGCACGCTCGCCGGCATGTGCATCATTGCCGCTCCCGCAACACCGCCAGCACCGTGCGCAAGGTTGAGGCGTCAACGCCCGACCCGATCTGCAAACGCTCGCCACTGCTCAGCCATAACTCCAACCCGGCTCTGTCCTGCTGGCCGGCCTCCCGCGGTTCCACCAACGCAAACCGTACCGGCTGGCTCCTGGCTAAGCGCTTCCGCCATTGATAAAAGGAATGCCAACTGACTCCGTGCTGCCGACAGAACGTCTGCACCGGCAAGCCGCTCTTTTTCTGCTGAAGGATCAAGTCCCGCCACACTTCGCCCCTTGCGGGCGCCACTTCCGATGTTTTCATGAACTCTACTATGCGGCTGGCAAGCGTGGTACGCCAGTGGTGTTCACCGGACGCTTACTCTCATAGGCGGGGACCTTCACTTCACCTTGGCTCTTGTGCCGTAGCCGGGGCCGTTTCACTTTCATCTTCCGGTCCGCCAGTTGCACACTGCCCGCTTGCGATCCATGGTGGCGGATCTCGCCGCTAGCTTTGCCGGGAGAGCGTGCGCCTGCGAGTTGCTCGGCGCTCAGGAGCAGAATCTGTTCCAGCGTTTGATGCCCGATTTCATAGATCACGGCCTCCACCACCTGGCTGGCATTCTGGATCAAGTTGACGATGGGGAGCAGGATCTGCCCGTTGGCTTGGCAGAACTGTTCGATGACGGCTGCCGACTCGCGCGCGGCGCGGGTCACGATGTGATAAGGTTTTTTCACGGCGGTAGGTTCCTTTCGGTTTTTCTCCGTCTGGCAACCGGATTCTATCGAATCGGCGCCAACCGCCGCCTACCAACCTTCAACTAAAGTTGGGACGCCCTCCCGATTGCGAATAGTGACAAAAGTAGTGACAGTGAGGCTCGTGGCGTGTGGGAGGGAAATCGAAAACGAAAATGTTTTCAGAAGGTTAAATTGGCTCCCCAAAGAGTGACCCATCCGCCGAGATCGAAACCATCACTTGTGTCCTCTTGGGCGCCGCCGGGGCCCTGCATGACGGCATCGAGCGACACTCTTGCAGTGGCTATGATTTTCCTCATTCTCCCTCCGTCGGGCTGTGTTGCTCCGGTTGAAGCGGCGTCTGTTCCGTAATTGTTGGCGGCCAGACCGTTCCGTTGCTTTCTTCAGATCTTCCGTCAGTGAACGGCCGCACCTCGACCGAATAGTGAAACGGCCGCACCTCGACCGAGGCCCGACAGGCTATGGCAGCCTTGCGCCCCCACGCTAGTGCCTCGTTCAGATCAGCGGCTTTCAGCACCCAAAAACCAAGTACGTGTTCCTTGTTCTCCGTGTACGGCCCGTTGGTGACGAGCAGCTTGCCATCGGGCTGGACCCGCAGCGACCTCGCACTCCTGGCCGAGGATAGGCCGCCCACAAAAATCCTGACACCGGCAGCCACCATTTCGTCGTTGAGCACGTCGATCTCGCGGTGCATCGCTTCGGTTTCGACGGATGGGTCGTAGTCGTCGGGGCGGTAGATGGCAATCAAATACTCACCGCCGGGCAGCGCGGCAGAAACAATCAACGCCGATGACGGACGATTTTCCGGTTCCTCGTCAAGGCAGCGCAGGATGACCAGTTCCACAGCCGGATCGAGATCACGAACCAGAGTAGAAAGGCGATGCGGCGTGCTCTCGCGGCGAACGCGCATAATCTCGTCGTAGGTCTTGCCCGCGAATGCCGGCTTGCCGGTGAAGAGTTCGTAGAGCACGAGCCCGAGCGCATAAATATCGCTGCGAGCCGTGACCTCCTTGCCCGCAAGCTGCTCCGGTGCCATGTAGGCCGGAGTTCCGCTGCGCACGTCCTCAATCTGATCGGCTAAGCCGGCCAGGCCGAAGTCCATGATACGCACTTCGCCTTGCCGATCGAGCATGATGTTAGAAGGTTTCAGATCTCGGTGCAGCACGCCCTTGTCGTGCGCCGCCGCTAGCCCGCCGCAGATCTTGCGCGCGATCTCCAGACCTTTATCGCGGGGAAGCGGCCAACACGCCGCAGCAGCGACGAGAGGTCTTCGCCGTCCACGTACTCCATCGACAGGAAAAGTTGGTTGTCGATCTCGCCGATGTCATAAACGCGACAAACGTTAGGATGCGAGATGAGGCGTGCAATGCGGACCTCGTTGCGAAAGCGCTCCAGCATAGACTCATCGATCATCGACTCGGGCAGGAACTTGAGCGCCACCGGCTGACCCAGCGTGAGATCGTCGGCGCGAAACACCTCACCCATGCCGCCGCGCCCGAGCAGCGAAACGATGCGGTAGCGCTCGACAATCAGCATGCCGGGCGCGTAGCGCCCTTCGTTGCGGGAAAGATGCGATGCCCGCCGGAAGGAAGAAGGTCGTGGCGGCGGATACTCGAGTGCGTCCGCCGAGGTGACCGTGGCTGCGGTAAGAGCGTCAGCGCGGGCAGAACCTGCGGAACTCTTCCTCAACGGACTTCCGCACTGCGAGCAAAACGGCGCTTCCAGCTCTACCTCCGAGCCACACTGCTGGCATCGTTCCATTTGCAACGGCTCCACGGATCGTTATCGCATATTACCTCGCCTTGAGAGCCTCGAAGCGTGCCGTTGAAGTCAGCCAGAGCGGCGAGTTGCGCGAATACTCCGTCTGCGCCATGACGCAGAGCGGCAGCGAATGCCTCACTTTAGGCCCGTGGCCCTTCGGCCCGGGGTTTATCGATATGACAGCGGTGACTCCGGGGGCCTTTGCGAGTTCGACTGACAATGCGTGGATGCGATCCGCGACTCC
The DNA here is from genome assembly GCA_963795935.1 of Bryobacterales bacterium. Lineage (GTDB taxonomy): Bacteria > Acidobacteriota > Terriglobia > Bryobacterales > Bryobacteraceae > JAICMB01. The sequence goes on from CAWCJO010000006.1 coordinate 4,909, forward strand.
AAGGGGTCAGAACCGCATATGCATTTCACTCTTTTTCTGCTTTGGCCGCTCGGCCCCATGCAGGAGGCTTTAGCTGCGAATCGCGGAACGGTCCGACCCCTTTTTCGGTTCACTTCGGCTTTTTCAACGTACTGATGGCCGGCGGCCGCTACGATGAGGCCACCGCCCCCGGCCCCAGCAATGTCCGGCGACATCGCCTACCGCGCTTGTCTTTGACGCGGCTGCACCCTTTTCGAACCGCAATAGAAAAACCTGGGGGTCAGAGCGCGACTTGAACAATTTGGCTCCCCAAGGCGGTTCCGGCTCTCACTCTCCGGAGAAGGTTTTTGCCGAGTTTTTCCCGGTTATAAAAAAAGGAAGCGGGGCCGGGAAAAACCCCCAAGGAGGCGTTAACCGGGGGCCCGCTGCCGGGCCTTGCGGCGGCCGCGAGTGAACGCGTTCTCAGTCACTTACCTGCCCGGCTTGCGGAGGCGAACAACCGGCGATAGGCAGATTTGACTGTCGGGAGTTACTGCCGAAACAAGCGGTAAGGCCGGGAAAAACTCTCTCCCCAGGCCATTAGACCGACTTGCTATGGTCCCCCCAGGAGAGCGTACATGGACTCTGAGGTAAACACGCCAGGTCTTTTCGTTTCTGCGACTTGGCTCACTTCGGAGGACAACCACATGGATGACGTTGTAAGGCGCGAGATCGAGAAACTGCGCCCGCTGAAGACCAAAGAACTGAAGCGCCGCTACCGGGAGCTGTTCGGGGAGGAATCGCCCTCCTCGAATCCGCAGCACCTGTTTCGGCGCCTCGCCTGGCGTCTGCAGGCGCAGGCCGAAGGCGACCTGAGCGAGCGGGCGCGGCAACGGGCCGGGCAGTTGGCCGCCGATGTCGATCTGCGGTTGCGAGCGCCGCGCCGTTTCTGGCAACAGCTCGTCCAGGGGAAAAAGGCAGCGGCGGAAGCCGCGCCGGTGCGCGATCCGCGGCTCCCCGCGGCCGGCGCCGTTCTGAAGCGTGAATATCGCGGCCGGACAATTGCGGTCACGGTGCTCGACGAGGGCTTCTCGCAAGACGGCCAAACCTATGGCTCGCTCAGCGCCATCGCGCATCGCGTGACCGGCACGCGCTGGAACGGCAAAAAATCAGCAAAGAACCGGAGCGGCGCGGGTTGCGACCTTGTTTTTCGAAACGAGGCTTCGCTGCTCCGCCTGGTCAGCGCCGTGTTGATGGAAATCAGTGAGGAATTGGAACCGAGAAAACTTACTTACTGAAAAACGGATGACTTGATTTCGCCAGAGCAAGACTAACGGAATTTGCCGGCGGTTGGAGACCACTCTCTTGCTCGTCGTTTTTAACGCTCTCGAAGGACGTTGGCCCCTAATCAGAACCGCAGATATCCAGCGACCACGAGGTAGCGTGGAGTGGATTGGGTGGCGCTGATTACGCCGAAGCCGTTATAGTTCGTTGTTCCAGCCGCTGTCGTCGACCAGCAGCAGGATCCGCCCGGGTTGGCGAATACCACCGTGTTGGTCAGATTGTACGCTTCTCCCTGTAACTGGAATTTGATTTTGCCTTCTTTGAAGGGAAAGATTCGGGATATGCTGGCATTCCAAGCAAACAGACCCGGTCCGAAGACCCCTCCCAGGTAATGGCCGGTCGAACCGAGCACGCCGTTCGGAGGATTAGTGAAGGACGAACCACTGAAATAAGGATCGTTTTGATCGTGCCCGCCGAGGATCTCGACCGGCGCGATCTGAGTTGCGCTGTCGGCTTGGCCGCCGGCGTTGATGTTCGAAGTCGTGCCCACGCCGAAGGGAAGTCCGCTCTCGCGCGATAACGTGCCGCTGAGCTGCCAGTTGCCGACAATCCAGGATTCCCAACCGTGATTGAGCCAGGCGTGTCCGCGCCCGAACGGCAATTGATACACGTAGTAGAGCTGGAAGTTATGCGGCCGGTCGAATCCCGCGATTTGTTTATCCAACGTGAACGAAGTGGGATAAGCGCGCCACAACGTGGCGTCTCCGTTATCGCCATTATAGTTGTTGATGGCCTTCGAGAAGGTATAACTTGCTCCGATGATCGAGGCGCCGATACGTTTCCTCACGGTGGCCTGCAGCGCGTTATAGGTGTTATCTCCGAACGGCTCATATTCATTCATATCGCTGGTGACGTACGGATACAGTTGGCGTCCGGCCGTGCCGGTGCCGGGAGCCGAACCGTTGATATTTACGCCCATATTGGTGTGGACGCCGTGAGTGCCCACATATCCTACTTGCGCCATCAGGGAGGGAGAGAACTCATGCTGGACTGTGAAGTTCCAGGTCTGGTAATAGCCGCGATTGAAATAAGCCGGGAATGTGACCGTGCTGATACTCGGAAGATAGGTGGTGGGCGACGCCGTGGTGGCCGGTTTGATGATGCCAACCGTAATGTCTGGAAAGGTGGGTAAGGGGAGCCCGTCGGCCAGCGATACTCTTGGCGAACCATTGGAATTCGGCACGCCCGCGTAGCTGATGAACTCGTAAGAATTCAGTGGTTGATAAACCTGGTTCACAATCGCCGGGTACTGGTTGCGCTGGTTGCGCATGTTATCGGGGTCGACGGTAATGCCGTAGCCGGCGCGAATCACGGTTCTCTCGGAAAGCCGATAGGCCGCGCCCACGCGAGGCGCGAAATCCTTCTTACTGGCGGTCGAGCCCGGCATCCCAAGGTACGCCGTTTTCCCCGCCGACATAGATGTTGTAAGTGGCCGGATCGAAGCGAACGGCGCCGTAGTTATCGTGCGAGTAAATCGGATAGTATTCCCAGCGCAATCCGTAGTCGAAGGTAAGCTTGGGCGTGACCTGGTACAAATCGCGCGCGTACAGGGACCAGGTGGAGAATCGCAGCGCAATAGGATTGTTCACCTGCGTCACCTTGCCGGTCTCCGATGGAAAACCGAGCAGAAACTGCGCCCAGGAGTTGGCCGGCGCGGATGGCAGAGCGCTTCCCGGTTGGACGGCGTTAATGGGCGCGCCTCCTTTGAGGGCCGTCAGAGAGCCGTCGAAGCCGAACGTCCCGCGGGCGGTCCCGAACGTGCCGCCCTGCGGTTGAAAATGGTTCAGCCCGAAGTGATCGTATTCGAAGCCCGCCCGAATCTGGTGAGCGCCCTTGATCTTGGTCACGTTGATGTTAGTCGTGTACTGGTTGTCGCGAAATTGAAATGGGCTGCCGGTATTGGTGTTCCCGATGTTCGCAATGCCCGCGACCTGAAAGCCCGGGATACCCAGATAGTTGGGTCCGACGCCATTCGTGCCCGGAATATGCAACACGTCGGTTCCATAATCGCCGTCCTGGGGATCGCCGTCCGCGCCGATGTTCTGGCGCGTGTAGCCCACGTTGCCATCGAACAGGAGAGTCGGGTTCAGCGCATAGGTGAGCCCCGCGGCCGCCACTTGGACGCGTCCGCCGGCGTGGCCCGGGTTGCCGCTAAGGAAGGCGTCGCCCCCAGCCTTACCCAGGACGAGCGGAGCGACGATGTCCATGGGAGAAATGCTGTATCGTCCCCAGAACATGGCCTTGTCCGAGGGATTGTAGTTCACTTTCCAATCGTAGCGATCGACGCTGTAGGTAGTCGCTCCGTAGGCATCGTAGTTGTTGAAAAAGCTGGCCGGCCGGGTCAATGCGGGCAGAAGCCCGGTAAGCGTGGCGGAGGCCGCCGCGATACGGCTGCTCGGAATTACGTTTCCCGGGAACGGGGTGCGGCCCGTGCCGTCGGCGTTGCCCGTCAACGGATCGTAGATGGTGACGCCGGTGGCGCTGAAGTCACCGCTGCGCATGGCGGCCGTGGGCAAAGTCAAATTCGGGTCGGAGGCGAATTGATTCTGCTTGGTGCCTTCGTAAGACATGAACCAAAACAATTTGTTCTTCCCATTGAAAAGCTTGGGAATAAAAACCGGACCGCCGATCGTGAATCCGTACTGGTTCAGAATGTTCTTCGCGAGGCGGCCGGGATGGCTGAAGTAGTTATTAATGGCGTCGAAGTCCTGGTTGGTATTGCGTTCGAACAGGGAACCGTGAAATTGGTTGGTTCCCGACTTCATGATCACGTTCATGGCGTATCCCCCGGCCGCTCCATTTTCGGCGTCGAAGGCATTGGAGCTTATCGAGACGGCTTGAATCGCCTCGGGAGAAGGCACATAAGCGATGTTGACCGGCAGCCAGGGATACGCATTCAGCGCTCCGTCCAACCTCGTGCTATTGGCCTGCGACGAAACGCCGTTCTGGAAAATTGTAATGGCCCGCTGCGGATTGCCCGCGGCGGAATTGGCTTCTCCGGTTCCGGCCGTGGTGGCGGTTCCGGGTTGCAATAGCACGAGCGACTGGAAGTTTTTGCCTTCCGTGCCGTTATATGGCAACTGTTCCACTTCCGTCTCGGAGATCTCGGTGTGTACGTCGCTGCGGTCCGTTTGCAGCGCCAAAGCACCCGCGGAAATTTCCACCGTCTCAGTGGTCGATGCAATCTGCATACGGACATCGACGCGGCGGACCGCGTTGGTCTGCACCTCGACGTTGTTTTCGATGAAGGTCTTGAAGGATGGGCTACTGACGCTGACGCGGTACATTCCGGGCTGGAGATCGGTGAAACTGTACACGCCACGGTCATCGGCCTCGGCCTCGCGTTTTACATTGCTGTCCTGATTTGTGGCTTCCACATGGGCGTTCGCGATTGCCGCACCCGTGGGATCCGTCACGTTCCCGGTAAGCGTCCCATAGAGAACCTGGGCGCGTGCAGTGCCCTTGGCAAGGCACGCGGCAAGCAGTAGCGCCGTACACAGATGAGCAATTCGGCTGCTTTTACCCACTATTTGTATCCTCCCAATTCAAGCGGTTTCGCCAACGCATTCGATGGCGCAGTCTTCCAAAGCGATTTCGTTCGCGTCTCAAACTATATAGCCACTGTTCCTGAAAAAAGTCAAGCCGAGGCGGCGGGAGATTCAAAAATGGCGGGCGGCGAACTCCAGGAACACGGGCCAGTTGGGCGCCGGCGTGTGTCCTCCGCTATGCTGCCGGAAGGCCAGCTCGCCGCCCACGAGCGGGGTTTCGATGGGAGGAAACTCGCTCGCGCCCAAATCCCTCTTGCCGAGCAAGCGGTAGACCGGGCCGGCCGCCACGGCGGCGAGGAACATCCCTTTCGCGTCCACCCAACCATCGCCGTTGGTGGCCCCGGCGCCGATGAACACGGGCCGCGGCGCGCACAGCGCGATCAGCTCGTGGGAATCCACGGGCAAATCGTTCCAGGTCAGCGGGCCGGCATATTTCAGGAAGTTGCCGGCCATCCAGTGATACTCGCCCACGCCAGCCACGTTTTCCACCAGCTCGCCCCAATTGCGGCGATGAAGCTTGGCGCCGCCTTCGCCCGACGAACTCACATAGGCGATCGCGAAGCGCTGGTCGTAGGCCATCGCCACCAGCGCCGCCTTGCCATAGCGGGAGTGGCCCGCGATGCCGACCCGCTTGGCGTCGACCGCTGGATTGCTTTCAAAATAATCCAGGGCGCGGCTGGCCCCCCAAGCCCAGGCGCGCAGAGCTCCCCAATCGTCGACTTTGCGCGGCTGCCCATGATTCATCAGACCGATGATGCCGTGTGTGAGGCCCGCGCCATTATCCGCCTGAATGCTCGCGGGCGTCAGAATCGCATAGCCCCAACCTTTCGCCAGTACCTGCTGTTGCCAAGTCGGCCCGGTCGGGGGCGCCGGAAGCGCGTTCGCCGGCAGCCGGAAGCCCGTAAATCCAAATTCCATAATGACGGGCACGGGACCGGCCGCATTGGCCGGCGTCGTCAGCGTCATCTGTATATCGACTGCAATGCGCGGATAGGAGGAGTTGTCCACGTGCCCCACGAGCTGTTTCGTGACCACCGGAATGTCGTTATTCGTCTCGCGCGCCGTTCTGACGATTTCCCATTTCACCGGGGGCGTGTTTCGCGGTACGCGGCCATAAACTTCGCGATCGAAATCTTCCACGATTTCGGGACGGCGCCGGCTCCACCACATCGCGGCGGTAGTCACCTTGGCGCCGTTCCTCAAGACCAGCGGATCGGGCAAATTGGGGTAGGGATTGGCCTTGGATTCGTCGTAATTGGCGGCATTGGGCGCCTTGGGATTTCTCCCGTCGGCGCCCCGCCGGAGCGCGGAAATATGCAGAAGGTCCAGCAAGCGCTTGTGATCCTGCTCCGCCGTCAGTTCCACCGGCGGAGGATCATCGGCGGCGGCAGAAACGCTCCCCGAAATGAGAGCCTCGCGAATCGACTCGTAGGCCGGCTTGGGCCGGTACGCGCGATCGAACTCCAGCGCCGCCCCGTAACCGGGATAGGCGCGCGGAATCCAAGAGTACTTGTCTGTGAACCCCCAAGTCTGGACGGCCGTACACCGAGGGAATTTCAAGCACAGCGCCACGGCATCGTGGTAGATCCGCGATTGCGTGGAGACCGCGACGGCAGTCGCGCCGCCGGACGAATCGACCGGAATGCGCACATCCAATTCCGTGATCTGAACCTGCAACCCGAGTTCGGCGATGCGCTTGATGTTGGCTTCGATGGAGGCGAGCGAATCGGCTTCGGAGGTGAAGTGCATTTGCATCCCGATGCCGGCGATCGGCACATTCCGAGACAGGAAATCGCGCGCCATTTTGTAGATCGCATCCGATTTGGCATTGACCGGCTCGGCCCCGTAATCGTTGTAGAACAGCAGCGCTTTGGGGTCCGCCTCATGCGCCCATCGGAACGCCTGCTCGATGTAGCCCGTGCCGCTTCGGCCGATGCCGGGCGAGTCGGACCAGAGAGTGCCGCGCAGGGTTCCGTCCGCGTTGAACGCCTCGTTGACAATATCCCAGGCATACACCGGCCGGCATAGCGGCCCACGACCTTGGCGATGTGATCGTGCAGGATGGCGGCAAGCTCGGCGGACGTGTAATTCCCGGAAGTGAGCCAGCCCGGATTCTGTCTATGCCAGACCAGAGTGTGGCCCCGCACGCTCATGCCGTGGGCGCGCGCGTAGGCGACTAACGCATCCGCCGGTTCGAAATTGTACCTGTCGCGGCCCGGCTGAATGGGGCCAAACTTCATGGCGTTCTCCGGCTCGAGTTGGTTGAACTCGCGCGCCAGCGTCGCGGCGTAGGCGGACTCCGTCAGATGCGCAGGATCGGCAGCGGCGCCGATCCGAATGCCGCGCTCCTCCGCCAGTTCCCGCAGCGATTGACCCGCCCCCGGCGCATACGCCAACGCGGCGGCGAGCGCGAATCGGAAGAGATGCATTCGGCTTCTGTTTTTCCCATATTGTTGTACCATAAAACAAAATGAAGATCGGCGACATCCGTGCCACCACGGTCACGGTTCCGCTCCAAGCCCCCCTGCGCCACGCCAACGGATGTCACTGGGGGCGCTTTGTCCGCACCATCGTGGAAGTCGAGACCGATAACGGACTTGTCGGACTGGGTGAAATGGGGGGAGGCGGCGAATCGGCGGAGCTGGCATTTGGGGCCATGAAGTCCTATTTGAAAGGACACGATCCGGCTCGACTCGAGGAGATGCGCTTTCTGATCGCGAATCCAACCGCATCGCTGTACAACAATCGTACGCAGATGTTGGCGGCGCTGGAGTTCGCCTGCCTCGACATCCTGGGGCAAGCCTGGGGCGTGCCGGTTTGCGATATTTTGGGCGGGCGCCTGAGAGACCGTGTCCCGTTCGCCGCGTACTGCTTTTTTCGTTATGCGAATCCGGAAACCGGCGGCGGCGAAGTGCGCACCATCGAGCAGCTCCTCGCATACGCGTGCGCTCTAAAGCGGGAATGCGGGTTCACCACGCATAAATTGAAAGCCGGCGTATTCCCTCCGGATTTCGAACTCGAAGCGTATCGAGCCCTCGCCGCGGCTTTTCCCGGCGATTCTTTGCGCTGCGATCCGAACGGAGTCTGGTCTACCGAGCAAGCCATTCGCTTCGGGCAAGCGATCGCGGATCTGCGCAACGATTATTTGGAAGATCCGGTGTTCGGCTTGAACGGGATGCGGCGCGCTCGCCAGATGCTTCAAATGCCGCTGGCCACGAACACAGTGGTGGTGAACTTCGAGCAGCTTGCGGCGAACGCGTTGAACACCGCCGTGGACGTCATCCTGCTCGATACGACCTTTTGGGGAGGCATCCGGGCCTGCGTAAAAGCGGCCGCGGTCTGTGAGACATTCCAGTTCGGCGTTGCCGTCCACTCCTCGGGCGAGCTGGGTATTCAACTCGCCACCATGCTGCACCTCGGGGCGGTGCTGCCGAATCTCAGCTTTGCCGCCGACGCCCACTACCACCATCTCAAGGACGACATCATCGAAGGGGGTCCGCTGCGGTACGAAGATGGCGCCATCCGGGTACCGCAAGGCCCCGGTCTCGGCGTCAAGCTAAATCGCGAAAAACTCCGTGAGTACAGCGAACTCTACCGCCGCCTCGGTAGCTATCCTTACGACCAGGATCCCGGGCGTCCGGGCTGGACTCCCATCGTTCCGAACGACCGCTGGGCCGATCCGAAAAACGACCGGCCCGTCAAGATACCTTTTTAAAGCCATGCGAAACTGTTTGAGCCTGTGCGGCCGTACCGCCGTGGTGATGGGAGCCACTTCCGGAATCGGCCGGACCATCGCCGTGGGCCTCGCGGAACACGGCGCCAACGTCATACCCACGGGCCGGCGCGCGGAGTTGCTGGAAGCCGTTTGCCGCGACATCGAAGCCGCGGGCCGGCGCACGCTTTGCCGCACCGCCGATGTGACGGACCGCGACTCGATCGATCGTCTGCGCGACGCCGCCCTCGAGCAGTTTCAAAACATCGATATCCTGGTGAATGCGGCGGGCTACACGCACAAGCAGCCAACGTCGACGGTATGCGAGGAGCAGTGGTCGGCGTTGATGAATACCAATGTAACCGGCGCTTTACGCGCGTCTCAATCCTTTTATCCAGCATTAAAAGCGAGTGGCCGGGGGCGCATCGTCAACATCGCGTCCTTGTCTTCGTATGCGGCGTTTCACGAGGTCGCCGCCTATGGCGCGAGCAAGACGGCGCTGCTCTCCTTGACGCGAAGCTTAGCGTGTGAATGGGCTCGCGACGGCATCGCGGTGAACGCGATCGCCCCGGGGGTGTTTCCCACCGCGATGAACAGCGCGATCGTGAGCGGTACGCCGCGCGGACGGGAAATGCTGCTGCGCACGCCCATGGGACGTTTTGGAAAACCCGAGGAACTGGTGGGGGTCGCGGTCCTGCTTGCCTCCGATGCGGCAAGTTTTCTGACCGGGCAGTGCATCGTCGTCGACGGCGGATATCTCGCCTCGGGCGTCAATACGTAGAGGCGGACGTGGGCAAGCTGGCTTTATTCCTATTGGCCGCCGCATGTTGCGCCCGCGCCGAAACCGGATACGACGCCTGGCTGAGGTACGCAACGCTCGATCCGGCGGCGCAAAGCAAATACCGTGAGGCGTTGCCCGCCGTGATCGCGACCATCGGCGCTTCGCCGTTGCTCGAGAGCGCACGGGACGAAATCGTCCGCGGCGTGCGCGGGATGATCGGACGTACCTTGCGCGAGGAAACCGGCATCCCGGAAGAGAGACGCCATCGTTCTGGCTACGATTGAGGATCTGAAAAAGGCCGCGCCCCAATGGGGCGTCCCGAGCGGATCTCACCGGCGACGGCTATTCGCTCCAGGTGGTGAACGAGCGCGGCCGTAAGTATATTCTGATTGCGGGCGCGAATGCGCGCGGCGCGCTCTACGGCGGGTTTGCTCTATTGCGCAAGATCGCCGGCGGCGAAAGCCTCGACAATATGAACGAGCGGCAGTCGCCCTACGCGCCCGTCCGATGGACCAACGAATGGGATAATCTCAACGGCACGATTGAGCGAGGCTATGGCGGCCGTTCCATTTTCTTTGAAAACGGGCGCGTGCGCGAGGATTTGAGCCGCGTTTCCGATTACGGCCGCATGCTGGCGTCGGTCGGAATCAACGGCTGCGCCATCAATAATGTGAACGCCGACCCCCGCATCCTTGCGCCGGATTTCATTCCGCAAGTGGCGCGAATCGCCGATGCGTTCCGGCCGTGGGGCGTCCAGGTGGTCTTGTCGGTGGACTTGGGCAGTCCGAAAAAGATCGGCGGCCTCGACACCTTCGATCCGCTGGACCCGCGCGTGGCCCAGTGGTGGAAATCGAAGGCGGACGAATTGTACCGTTCGATTCCCGACCTCGGCGGCTTCCTCATGAAAGCGGACTCGGAAGGGCGCGCCGGTCCCTCCTCTTACGGAAGAACTCATGCGGATGCCGCCAACGTAGTGGCCCGCGCGCTGAAGCCCCATGGCGGACTGCTCTTCTATCGCGCTTTCGTTTACGACCATCACCTGGATTGGCGCAATCCCAAGAACGATCGCGCGCGCGCCGCCTACGACAACTTTCATCCGCTCGATGGCCAGTTCGACGACAACGTGGTAATTCAAATCAAGAACGGCCCCATCGATTTTCAAGTGCGCGAGCCCGCCTCGCCGCTGTTCGGGGCGCTTGAAAAGACGAATCAAGCGATTGAGCTGCAAATCACGCAAGAGTACATGGGCCAAGCCCGGCACGTGGTTTTCTTAGTCCCGATGTGGAAGCAGACGCTCGATTTCGATCTGCATGCGGGCCGGGCAAACACGCCTGTAAAGGCTTTGGCGGCGGGCAAGGTCTTCCATCGGCCCGTGGGCGGCTTCGTGGGCGTCTCGAATGTGGGCCTGGACGCGAACTGGTGCGGCAACCATCTATCGCAGGCGAATCTTTACGGCTTCGGACGCCTGGCTTGGGATCCCGGCCTGAGCGCCCAAGGGATCGCGGAAGAATGGACGAGGCTCACTTTCGGTCTCGATCCCAGAGTTGTCCAAACGGTTTCGCGCCTACAGCTCGATTCCTGGCGAACTTACGAGAATTACACCGGCCCGCTGGGATTGCAGACGCTCACCGATATCACCGGGAACCATTATGGCGTAGCAGTGGAAGCATCGGAGCGGAACGGCTGGGGCCAGTGGCATCGCGCCGACAAGCAGGGCGTCGGCATGGATCGCACGGTGGCGACAGGCACCGGTTTCATCGGACAGTATCGCCCGCCGGTCCGCGAGATGTTCGAATCGCTCGAGACGTGCCCGGACGATTTGCTGCTGTTCATGCACCATGTCCCCTACACGCATCGCTTACATTCGGGAAAGACGGTCATTCAATTTTTGTACGATTCGCATTATGAAGGGGCGGCGATGGTGGATGAGTTTGTCGGGCGATGGCGCTCGCTCCGCCGCCTCATCGACGACCGGCGATATGCGGAAGTGCTGGCGCAACTCGAATATCAAGCGGGCCAAGCGGAGGTTTGGCGCGATGCCGTCACCAACTGGTTTCAGCGCGAGTCCGGTATTCCCGACGATAAGAACCGCGTCGGCAATTATCCCGGCCGTATAGAGGCGGAGTCCATGAAGCTGGACGGCTATGAAATTAAGCCCATCGAACCGTGGGAGGCCGCATCGGGCGGAAAAGCCGTGGTCTGCCCCGCTCTCCGCTGCGCCGCGAGCTTCCAGTTCAAAGGCGCCGCGGGCTGGTATACCATTCGCGTGCGCTACTTCGATCAGAATAACGGCGCCTCGCATTTCCGCGTTACGGTGGCGGGGCAAGCGGTGGACGATTGGGCCGCGGACGATCGCGTCCCTTCCCGCAAAATCGACGCTGCATCGTCGGCCCGGCGCGTCATTGGCGGGATCGCCTTGCGGCCCGGCGATGAGATACGGATTGAGGGCGCGCCCGATGGAGGGGAACCGGCGGCGCTCGACTACGTCGAAATTGAACGGGAGAGGGCGCCGGCAATCGCCGGGAAAACGTCTTCCAGATGACCTCAAGCGCTTGGCCCGTTAGGAACCCGAAGAAGCAATTGACGTCCAATGAAGGCGTGCGCGACGCGAATAAGCGGATTCTGCTCAATCTCATTCGAACCAAGCAGCCGCTCTCCCGCGCGGATCTGGCGCGCCGCTCCGGCTTACAGCGCAGTACGGTTTCTCTGATCGTGGAAGAGCTCATCGATGAGCGATGGGTGCTGGAGGGAGCGACGGGACGCTTGCCGCGCGGACGCCGGCCCACCTTTCTGCGGCTGAACGACGACCGTCTGATCATCGGCATCGACATACGGCCGCTGCAAACAACCTTCGCGCTGGCCGACGTCAACGGCAGATTTACGGCGCAGGAAATTATGCCCACTCCATCCGATCCCGACAGCGCCGTGGCTGCGATGGTGGAGCGCATTCAGCGTCTGCTGCGGTCCAGTGGACGCAAGAAAGTGGAAGGCATCGGCATCAGCCTGCCCGGACGAGTGGACCGCGGCTCGCAGCGCCTGGTCTTTGCGCCCAATCTCAAGTGGCGGGAGTTCGACCTTCGCGCGCCGATTCAGAAAGCGACCGGCTTGGATGTGGAACTGGAGAATGCCGCGAACGCTTGCGTGCTGGCGGCGGTGTGGTTCGATCACGTCGAGAGCCGCAATCTGGTTGTGGTCACCGTCTCGGAAGGAATCGGAACGGGCGTCTTCGTCAACGGGCAACTGGCGCGTGGCTTTCGCGGTATGGCGGGTGAGTTCGGGCACGTGCCGCTCGATCCCCAGGGGCCTCTCTGTAGTTGTGGAAGCCGGGGTTGCTGGGAAGTCTTCGGTTCCAATCGCGCGGCCTTGGGCTATTATTTCGAATCCAGCGCGGAAAACGCCGGTTTGAATTTTCAAGAGTTGTTGAGCTTGGCCGAGGAGGGCAACGTTCGGGCCCGGAAGGCGCTCGAGAAGATGGCCCATTATCTGGGGCGCGGAATGCGCATGATCGTGGCGGGCGTGGACCCGGAGCAGATTCTCGTGATCGGAGATCTCACGCGCTCTTGGCACTCCTTTGGTCCGGTCATCGAGGCGGAGGTGCGGGCGCAGGTTTTGTCCGGAGCGGCGCCGCCGCGCCTGATTCCAGTCCATGAAGGCGGGATGGCACGATTGCGAGGTACGGTCGCGCTGGTGCTGCAGAGACATTTTGCTCCCACCTCCGACGTTCCCGCCTAGCTTCGCGATGCGTACTTGGAGCCCTTTCACGTGCATGATCGCCGCCGTTTTGTTTCAGGCCTTCGCGGCGGAAAATATACCGGCGGATCAGCCCGTCATGCGGACCGATCGGAACTCCCGCGCAGCCCACGCCCAGTTAATCCAGAAGGCAAAACAAGGGCGCATCGATATTTACTTCGAAGGCGATTCCATCACTCGACGTTGGGGCGCCACGGACTATCCGGAGTTGCTCGCCAACTGGAATCGAAACTTCTTCGGATGGAATGCGGCCGACTTCGGGTGGGGCGCCGATACCACGCAAAACATTTTGTGGCGTCTCGAAAACGGGGAACTCGACGCGGTCAATCCTAAAATCATTGTCCTGCTCGCCGGAACCAACAATGTCGGCAGGTCGAATCCGCGCGCGGACCCTGCGGCGATTGCGGCAGATATCGCGCGCGGGTTGGCGGCGATAGTGCGCGTCATGGAAGCCAAAGCCCCCGGCGCGGAAATAATCCTAATGGGGATCTTCCCGCGCAACGACGATATGGCATTCCTGCCCATCATCGACAAGATCAACGGTATTTTATCTACGCTTGCCGATGGGAAGCGGGTTCGCTATTTGAACATTAACGACCGACTGGCCGGCCGGGACGGCAAGCTGCTCGATGGCATGATGAACGCGCGCGACAAGCTGCATCCAACCGTGAAAGGGTACCAGGTCTGGGCGGATGCGCTGAAACCCATCTTTTTCGAACTATTAGGGCCTCCCGCAAAAGAGGATCGCGCGCCCCCGCCGACCGGCGATCCATCGGCATTTCCCGTCTGCGCGGCGTACCGCTAACGATCTCGCTGTCGATCCCCACCTAGGAGAGCCTATCGTGGCGTTTCTTCAGGATAGTAAAGATATAACTTCGACCTTCGCTCGCTCTCACCCAAGTAAACCGTGCCATCTTTACCCAAGGTCATCGCTCCGATCTTATACGCCTGCCAAGTGTAGTAAGGCCGCCGGTTCACGTCAATGAACCCCAGTATCCGATAGTCGCCATGCTTCGGGTCATACGAGAACAGCCGCGCCATTTCTTCATCGTCCCCGCTCACGCCGTAAAGCTTGCCATTGCGCGCAAAGACAAGCCCCCGCACACGATACTGGTTTAGAGGCTTTCCTAGATTTTCCATCGCCAACGAATCCGGATCCAGCCGGAAGAGATACCCGTCCGAAGTCCCCCCGTACAGAGTTCCGTTTCCATCGGACGTCCACGCATCCACGCGGTTGTAAGCCTCACGCCCCGGTATGGATGGAACCGCGATTGGGAGCTTCTCGATGCTTCTGCGCTTCCGGATCGAACCGGAACATCGCCCCATCCTCGCCTGACGTGAACACGCGGTCCTTGCTGTCAACGGCCAAGGCGCGTCCCAGCAACCGGTCGCGCTCGAATTTTTCGCCGCGCATTCTATGCTCCGCGAGTTTGCCATGCACCGTGAACTTTGCGCGTGGGATGTCGTAACTGAAGAAGTTTCCGGTGGGGTACGTGATGCCGTAAAGCATGTTCCGGCCCCGGTCGATCGCAAGCGTATAAATGCCTTCATGCTCCGCCGGCATTCCGAGATCGGCCGTTTCGCATTCCGCGTTTACCGCGGTCGGCCGCGCGGACTGGTTCGCGGGAGGCGAATAGCGCAACAGATGCGCGCCGGCGTAGGTGTTGTAACCCGCTCCCCCATTGTCCACGCCAATGCTGCCGCCGATAAAAACATCCCCGTTCGAAGCGGCGGCCAAGGCCCCGCTCACCGCCGTGATGCCCTTCAAAACGCCCAGCGGCTGCACGTATCCGTGCAGCGGATCGAGAACGAACAAGTGACTGCGTTTGCCGCTGGTCGCTCCATAAACGACGCCATTCGGCGCAGTCACGAGCGCGGTGATGGCCGACTCGCCATCCGGAATCACATCGATTGGCGGATAGCCCAGGTCGCGCGCGTCGATGCGAACCTGAGACACGACCGAGCGATCATATTCGAGAGTGCGTTGTGCGCTCAGCAAGTCCCGCGGCGCAAACGAACGCGGCGCAGAAGCGCACGCTCATGCTTTGGGCCTGTACATCAAAAGCGCGAGGCGATAAGGAACACCCGCCACTTTTCCGCCTGATTCGAGCGGCTTGCCCGGCGATGGGCGCACTTCAATGGCGCCGACCAAATAAATCGTCCCGTCCGGCCCGGTATCGGCCGCATTCGTGCCCAGCACGCGGCAACCATCTTCCAAAAGCATTTCTCCTAAATCCTGCTTTTGCGATGTTTCGAGATCCCACGCGATCAAATGCGAAGCGGCCGCCGCGGCGCTCCCGCCATAGTCGAACTCGTGAGCCGCGGCGCCGTAATAGAGCTTGCGATCGTGGCCCAGCGTCAGGCTCAGGGTCGCATAAGGTATGTCGCGGCGGTCCTCGAACCCCGGTATGCAGAGCTGCCCCAGCCTGCGTACCTCGCCGTCCTTGCCGGCATGCGGATCGAACGAAAACAGGATCGTCGCGCTCTCGTCCACGCCGTAAAAGCGGCTGGTTTTCTTATCCCAAACCACCGTCCTCCAGGCCGTTTCGGATTTTTCGTAATCGCGGCCCAGTGAGATTCCTTTCTCTCGAATCGGCACGCGCACCGAAAGTTCCGTGATGCCATCCGTCCTCGGATCGTACTTGAATATCTGCCCTTGACCGTAGCTGCCGTACACGTTGCCTTGGTCGTCAATGCCCAGCGTCCTGCAAATGGATTCCCAATTGTCGATCCGTCCCAAGTCGGCGCATCGCTTCGCCGCAACGTCGTAATAGACGAAATGCGCGCGGGGATGCGTCAACCCATAAATGCGATTGAAGCCTGGATCGTACGCGCCCGTGTTGATGCCTTCATAGCGCGGCCCCGTTCCGAAATCATCGACACGGCCCGTCTTCGGATCGAACGCCATCCAATGCGCGCCCGGATAGCCTTCCTTGGTTGCGTAGCGCGCATAATCCCACCACAAGCCCGCATGCGTGCCGAAATAAATACGCCCGTCCTTGCCTTCGCCGAACTTGGCGTGAATCTTCGATTGAGGCCCGCGATGCAGATTCGATTCGCCGCAAAGTTGGGTCAGATTTCCCACGTCATGAACACGATCCTGCTTCGAGTCGTAGTAAACCAGATGCCCATCACCGCCATGATTGGCAAGCCCCGCATACACTTTGCCATCGCTGGCCGCCAGCAGCGCGGCCCAGTTGCCATCCATTTCAGCCAGGCCGGGAAACACCCGGTAGTCGATGCGGAGCTGCTGCTGTTTGGCCGCAAGCGCCGCGCCCGCGCACAAAGGTAGGCCGGCGCATGCCGCGAGAAAATTGCGTCTCTTCATTTTCGAAACCTCACTACCGCCATTTCGTAAACTTCCAGGGCCGGCAACTGGAAGCGCACCCGATCCCCTTGCTGTTGGAACGCAATACTCTTCGCCGTTACATCCCCATCAGGCGACAGCAGCTCCACAGCCTCAACTTTCCGTCCGCTTCCGGCCGAGATCCAAACATCCGCGGCATCGACGGTGGTGCCTAGCGCATAATTTAACCAGTGCAGCACCCGCTCGCTTCCATCTCTTTTCTCGGTCAGGTTCATCACGGTCGTCAGCGGCGCGTTATCGAACTCAATGGAAAACGGCGTCCCCATCAACCAGCGTAGATCTTCGACAATCTCAGCCGAATTCTTGGCCGGCTTCCAGTAGCGGCTACCGAAACCGACCGCGCCAAGCGGCGATGCAGCCCCGCCCGCCTGAGCCGTGAGACCGGCGATGTGGTCCACGCTTTCGATGGCGGGCAGATATGCCGCCCGCCCTTTTCCAAAGCTGTTGCGGTGCGCTTGCGGCGGACGATGGAGGTCGTAATGGACATCCAGCACATCCGCCAAACCGAAATCGCGCCGCCGCCGGCGCCAGTCCGTGTAGAGCGAAGTCTGTCCCGTGGCCAGAATCGCGCCGCCGCCCTTCACATACTCCCGCAAAGCCTCCAGCTCACGGTCCGACAGCGATTCCTGGTCAGCCAATACCAGCACGTTGTACCGCGATAAATCGTTCAGACCCTGATCGAACACATAATCGAACGGGATCTTATATTGAATCAGCGTTTGCTCCGCCAGCGTCGTCTCGAGCTGCGGTCCCAGACTGTTGTACGACAGCGATGGGAAGGAGCGCAGCACTCCCACATCCGCCACATCCCGCGTTGCCGCCAACTGCCGGTTCTGGTCGTGATAGAACCGTATGTAGCGCAGAGCGTCCTCGGGAAGATCGTATGCATTCAGCGGACTCCCGATGTCGCCAAGACAGTTGCGGTTGAACGCCATGCTCTCCGCCATCAGCAACCGGTAAGAGCGCGTACGCGGGTTGGAACGTTGTGTCCCGGTATAAACGAATAGCGTCTCATCCAAGCTTCGCGCCAGCTTCATCGACCGGATTTTCGATACCAGGTCTCCCTCGGCGTCGACGCGCGCTTCGTTCGGTTCCTCGCTCCAAAAGACCGATCCATGCGGCAACAGCCGTACATGGTCGATGCCATTCAGGAATGCGCGATTGGTTCCGTAAATCCCGTGCGGGTTCAATTCCACCACCACATTCGGATTCAGTTGGCGTATATAATCGGCCAGCTTGCCGTAATAATCCGCAAAATCCTGGCAGCGGAAGTCGATCCACTCTTCAATCAGCGGATCTCCAATCGGCGACATGGCCGCGGGCTGCGAGATGCCCTGCCAAGTCGGCGTCGTCACCAGGCTGATATCCGAAAATCCGAACCGTTCCTTCAATTGCGCCGGCGTGTACTTGTGTCTCAAAAATTCGCGAAAACGCCGGTTGATCTCAGGCGTCTCGCCGGTCCACGGAGGCGCGATCAGCGCGTGGTTATCGAAGTGGATGAGGTCCGTTTTCACATCCTGAACGGCTACCCGGATCACTTTTTTCATGAACTCCACGTATCCGGGGTTGTTAAAATCGGGGCGGTAACGGTAAGTCTGTTCGCCGTACCGGATCGGATCGCCGTGCTCATCGCGTCGAATCCAGTTCTTCGCTTCCGGCTCCTCGCGCAACAGCGTCTCGGCAAAAATTGTTCCGCCAATGTAGGTTCCGATCTTCATGCCGTGCTTGTGGCACAGCTCCGCCAAACGTTTGGCCGCCTCAACGTCATCGCGTTCCGTTTCGAGCCCGGTCTTGTACAAATGCGTGATGATGAGGTTCACGCCCGCCTGCTTCAGCTTCAGAACGGTCTCTTCGGTATGCTCTTTCTGGTAAAGCTCCTCATAATTCACCGGCAGCTCGCCCCCATGGCGGCGCCGGAACACCAGCGGTTCCCAGTTGCCCACGAACACCACGCCCTGGTCCCACCAGGCCGGCTCGGTAAACGTTCTTTGCGGTTGCGCCTCCGTCGCTGTACAAAGCAGAACGGCGCCGATCAGAACTGCCAGCGCTGTTTTCATGCCCATTGCACGACCGCGATCATATATGTCTTTAATTGCGGCACGCGGAACGCAACGCTTCCGGAGCGGTTTTCCACACTGACCTCCGCCGCTCCATTCCTGTCGGGCGAATAAAGCCGCACCCGCCGGGCCACAGCGCCATTCGGGCCGCGGCAACTCACCTCAATCCGTTCGAGCGGCATTTCATGCGCCGCATAATTCACCAAGTGCACCGCCGTCCTGCGATTCGCGGCCTGCTCGACCGTATTGACCACCACATGATCGGGGCCCTCCACCCGCACTGCCGGATCTCCATTCATCGCCCAACCGACGCCATCGAGGAACGCCTTGGCGTTGGCCGGCTTTTTCCAAAAACGGTTGTCGACCCGGAAGTACGGCCCGAACTCCGGCAACGGTCCATCGAAATTCAACGCGGGAAGATAAAACACGCGCCCACGCCCCACTTCCTTGCGCTCCTCTTGCCCCTCCACCGGATGCCTGCCAACCGACTCTTCATACGCCCGCGCCGGCGCCTGATGGTCCACCAGACCCGCCAAACCCGGCTTCACACGCAGCCGCCGCCATTGGTCGTACAAACCCGTCGACCCAATGACCGCCAATCCCCCGCCCCGCTCCACAAAACGCCGGATCGCGGCGAGCTGAGCATCGGAAAGGCATTCCGAATCGGGCAGCACGACCACTCGATAAGCGCTCAAATCCTCCAAGTGTTTATCGAAGATCAAATGAAACGGCGTGGCGCCTTCAATCAGAGCCTGCTCCGCCAAAATCGCGCTCAACTGGCAGTGCGGCTGGTTGTAAGCGATCGACGCATAGGACCGCAGCACAGCCACGTCCGCGACGTCTGTGCTGTGCTGAAACAAATCGCGATTGTTGCGGTAAAAATCGATGTATTTGCGCATCGCCGCCGTCAAGGGATACACGCCCGCAAACCCGATCGTCTGGTTGAAAGCCAGGCATTCCGCGATGGCCAGTTCATCCATCGACGTGTACGTAAACAGCACGTTGTGGAATGCCCGCGCCAGCTTATAGCTGCGGATTTTCGACACCAGCCGTCCATCTTTCTGCAGCGCCGGTATATTCGGCTCTTCCGTCCAAAACACTTGCGTTAACGGCAGAAACCGCGTGTGATCCAGCCCCGCCTCCCAGGCGCGATTGCCGCCTGTGATCCCGTGCGGGTTCACCTCGATCACCACTTCCGGATTCACCGATTTCGCGAACACCGCCATCTGCCGCAGTGCATCCGTCATGAGCTGGCAACGGAAATCGATCCACTCCTGAAACACCGGATCGAAAATAATCTGCATCTTCGCCGGCGCGTTCGACGCGTTCCACTCCGGAGGATTCACGTACTCGACATTCGCAAAACCAAAACGGTCGATGCGCTGCTCCGGCGTGTACTTCGTCTTCAAATGATCCCGGAAGCCCTTCACGCACCATGGGCAGTGGCACGAATCCGGCTCGGCGTTCAGATCGAAATTATCGAAGTGGATGAAATCGGTCTTCACCTGCTCCACGCCGAAACGAACGATTTTCTTCAAGTAATCGAGATAATCCTGATTCTTGAAGCACGGCCGGTAGCGCCACGATTGCTGAAAGCCATACGTCAGCATGATCGGCCGCCCCAGCGCATCGCGCTGCACCCAGTCCTTCGCCCGCGGCTCTTCGGCGAAGAAGGTTTCATACATCAGGGTGTTCCACTGGATGTAGCTGTCCACCTTCATGCCCAATTGATGCGCGATCGCGGCGGACTTCACCGCATCCCGCATCTCCGGCATCTCGGCGGCCATGCCGAAACCTTTGTAGAGATGCGTATGAAACACCTCCACTCCATCGTTCTTCAGAGCGCGAATCACATCTTCGCTCTGCGCCTTCTCATACGCTTCGCGCGCATCCCGCGATTGGCCGCCGCGGCGTACTACGAACAGGTATGGCTCGTGCGATCCACCGGCATCGATTATGCCATTCTCGATCCAATGTGCGCGGGGTAAGGGAGTCTCCGCTGCCTGCGTATTCCGGCCTGTTTGCAAGGCAAGCATCCCGGCGGGCAAGGCTTCCAGGAATTCACGGCGTTTCATTTGGTAAAAAGAGGAAAATTTATTTCGAAACCGCATCATAGCGCAAGTTATAATTTCGCTTCGCAGCGATGAGTGAAATTCGCATCTCCGCTCTCGATTGGGCCGCCCTCGCCCTGTACTTCGCCGTGATCGCCGCGGTGGGCCTCATTGCCGCCCGCAAAGTGAAAACAACCGGCCGTTATTTCCTCGGCGATCGCAAGTTCAATAAGTGGCTGATGATCGGCCAAACCTTCGGTACCGGCACGCACGCCGAAATGCCGGTCTCGCTCGCGGGCGCGGTCTACACCGCCGGCATCTCGGGCATCTGGTTCCAGTGGAAAAACCTCTTCGCGACGCCCTTCTACTGGCTCATCGCCCCGCTCTTCCGCCGCTTCCGCCGCACCACCACCGCTGAAGTCATGGAAGACCGCTACGGCGCCTGGATGGGAGTCGTCTACAGCGTCTTCGCCCTGGGATACTTCACCATCAACATGGGGACGATGCTGAAGGGCGCCGCGAAGGTCATCGATCAAGCCACCGGGGGCAACCTCCCCGTCAACGCCATCGTCGTCGTCATGACCGCCGTCTTCATCGCGTACAGCTTCACCGGCGGTCTGGTCGCCAGCGCCTGGACGGACTTCCTGCAAGGCTTCCTCATCCTCGCGCTCTCCTTCATGCTGATCCCGCTCGGCTGGGGAATCGTTGGAGGTATCGCGGGCATGCGCCACGTTCTCAGTCCCGACAAGTTCTCGCTCGCAACTCCGCACGGCATTACGCCCTGGTTCATCGCCGTCTTGACGCTCAATGGCCTCATCGGAATCATCGCTCAACCGCATCTCATCGCCGCCGTCGGCACCGGCAAAGACGAATACACCGGCCGCACCGGACAGTTCTACGGAAACATGGTCAAGCGCGTCTGCACCGTTGGGTGGGCGCTGGTCGGCCTCATGACCGCGGCGCTCGTCGCGCGCCGCATGTTCGGAATCAGCCAATCTCGCCGATCCCGAAGATGCCTTCGGTTTCGCCTGCCGCCATCTGCTCTTTCCCGGAGGCGTCGGCTTGCTCATCGCCAGCATCCTCGCCACCAACATGGCGGGCTGCTCCGCATTCATGGTCGATAGCGGCGCGCTTTTTACCCGCGGACTCTATCGCCCCTACCTTGTCCGCGGCCGCCCCGACCGCCACTATCTCCTCGTGGGCCGCGTCAGCGGCGTCGCCATCACGCTTGGCGCCGTGCTCTATTCGGTGTTCTTCATCGAGCGCGTGCTTTACTCATTCCTCCTGACCGAGAGCATGGCCACGTTCGTCGGCATCGGCATCTACGCGGGTCTCTTGTGGAAACGAGCCAACCGCTGGGGCGCGCTCGCGGGCATGCTCGCCTCCCTCATCGTGAATTTTGCGCTTTACTCCGCGCGCAAGCAGCGCCTGGACGCCTGGGACCCTGTCGTCTTCTCCATCGCCCTCGCCGCCGGAATCGCTGCAACCGTCCTCGTGAGCCTGCTCACCCGTCCCGAACCCGACGGCCAGCTTGAAAAATTCCTCGTTCGCATCAACACGCCCTCCGACGGTCCCGAAACCGGTCCGCTCCCGCCCAGCCCGACACTGCGAAAACCGCAAGCGAAGGCCGTCAGCTACTCGTCACAAATCTTCTGCATCCGCGCCGCGCCGCCGCCGGCTTCGGATGGCGGGCCTATCGCGTCGATCTGAAAGGCTTCGCCATCGGCTGGGGCATCGTCATCGCACTCGTGTTTGCCGTGTGGCTGCTCTTCCGCTCCCAATAACCCGCGCCGCGTCTCTCACTGCATTTCCACCACGGCAATCGAATACGTCGCAATTTGCGGCACCACAAACGCGGCCGTCCCATTCCGCGAGGTAGCCGTCAAAACCGGGCTCGTTGCCATATCCGGCGAGACCACCCGCACCGACCGCACCCTCTTCCCCGCCGGAATCGTGATCGCTACCGGCACATTCTCCACCACCGGCCGCCGCGCCACATCATAGTTCAGCAAATGGATCAACAACCGCCCCGTCTCCGGTTGTTCCAACGGCTCGGCCACCAGCGTCGCCGGACCCTTCACATCCAACGAAACGCCTCGCGCCGCCCATCGCACCTCATCCACAATCTGTTGCGCATTTAGCGGCAGCTTCCAGTACGCGCTGATCATCGGGGCCCCCGCGGGCTTCGCGACCGCCGGACGCACTACGGCGATATAAGATGAACGCCCCCGGCCCACGCCATGCCGCACCGGCGGCGCCGCGTTCTGCACTACCGGCGCCGGATTCGGAACCTGCGTGTTCCCCGGAATCGCCGATGGGTAAGGCCGGAAAGCATACAAATTCGGCCGGTACTCCGGCGCGTCCACCCCGAACAGATCGTGCAATCCGTAGTTGTCCCGCCGCCGCCGCCAGTTGTCATAAAGCGAGGTCTGCTCGGTCGCCACCACGCCTCCGCCCGCCTGCGCATACCGCCGGATCAGGTCCATTTGATCGTCATCCAAGCATTCCTGATCCGCCAAAACCAGGGCCTTGTATTTCGATAGATTTTTAAGCTGATCGTCGAAGATAATGTCGAACGGAATCTTCGCCTCAATCAGCGCCTGTTCCACCAGCATCGCCGATTGCCACGGCAAATCGTTATTGAACGCCATGGAAGCGTAGGAGTGCAAAACCGCAACGTCCGGCCGGCTCCGCACATCGCGGAACAGATCGAAGTGTTGCCGGAAGAAATCCACGTACGTCTTCTGATGGGCCGGAAAGGAGTAGCCCGCCAGCACATCGCCGATCTGCCCCAGTGTCTGCCGGTTGAACGCCATCGCCTCGGCCATCTGCAATCCTCCGCCGCGCCCCCCGCCCGTGTACGTGAAAATGCGATTGTTCAGCGTCGCCGCCATCTTGTACGTGCGGATCTTCGAAACCAGAATTCCCGCGGGCGTCACTTGCGCCTCGTTGCCTTCCTCGGTCCACACGATATCCATGTGCGCCAGCAGCCGCGGATAATCGACGCCCTCCTCCCAAACCGTGTTGTGGCCCGAAATTCCCAAATGCGGGTTCGACTCCACTGCCGCATTCGGATTCAGCCCTCGAATATACTTCTCCATTTCGGCGTAGTACGCGGTCAGTTGTACGCAGCGGAAGTCCGCCCATTCCTGGTATTCGGGATCGTCGATGGTCCCAAGCTGCCGGTCGATAATCGGCGCCTCCATGTGCTCCACGTCCGCATAGCCGAAGCGAACCGTCCGTTGTTCCGGCGTGAATTTCCGTTCCAGAAAAGTTCGGAAATCGCTCACCGCCATGGGATGCGTGAAGATCGGCGGCTGCGCTTGCAGGCTCGTGTTATCAAAGTGGATCAGGTCCGCGTGCAGATCTTCGAGCGCGATGCGGAGAACGTTCTTGATGTATTCCCGGTACCCCGGATGCATGAAATAGACGCGCTTGCGAAATTCCTGGCCCGCATAGAACAGCGGGTGGCCCAAGTAATCCGGTACGATCCACTGCGCCGCGTCGGGCCGCTCGGCTAAGAACGTTTCATATCCCATGGTGCTGCCGACGTAAACTCCCACGCGGATCCCGTGTTTCTTCAATAGCGCCGCCAGCTTCTTCGATTCCTCCATCTGGGCCGCTTCCTGCTTCAGACCGAATCCTTTATAAAAGTGGATGATCGCCATGGTCACGCCGAGGTCCTTCAATTTTTTCACGGCCTCTTCGGTGTGTTGCTTCTCATAATCTTTCAGCATGTCCACCGATTGGCCGCCCACGCGCCGCCGGAAAAATGGCATGCTGTCCCAATTGCCGACCGTGATCAACGGCTCTTGCCCGAGCCATTCCGGCCGGGGTTTTTGGTCTTGGGCGAGCGCACCCGCGCAGACGGCCAGGGATGCGGTAAAAACGATGAGGGCTTTCATGAAACCGCCAGTATACTTCACGTCCATGGATATATAATTTCTTGAAAAGGGTCTATGTAGCATGCAGCAGGAGGACCGGCCGATGCGGAGTTTCGGTAAAGTGCTTGCCAATGTTTATTTCGGTCAGGCTTGCGCGCTTGCGCTGAGCTTGTTCTGTCCGATCTTCACGATTTCCGGTCAAACCACGACCGGCGCCATTACGGGCACCGTCACCGACCCCAGCGGCGCGGTCGTGCCGAACGCGCAAGTAACCGTCCTTAATGAAGCGGAAGGCACGGCGCGCCAACTGACCACCAACAACTCGGGAACGTTCACCGCGCCCGACCTCACCGTCGGAACCTATAAGGTCCGCGTCAACGACCCCGGTTTCGCGCAGTTTGAGAGCGCTAACCTCAGCTTGACCGCGAACCAGGTCCTCAACGTGGATGTTCACCTTTCCGTCGCCGCCGCCGGCGCCACGGTCGAGGTAGCCGCGACCGCAAGCGAAATTTCCACCGAGACCACCAACATCTCGAATATCAAGACCACGCGCGACCTGCAGGAACTTCCGCTCGTCTCACGCCACGCCGGAGATCAGGGGGTCTACACGTACGCGCTCATGAATCCAGGCGTGAACAGCGTCCCCGGCAACAGCATTACGAATTTCCAGGGTATCCGGCAGGTCGTCGGCGTTCTGCCCACGATGGATGGAATCGCGGTTATGGCCTATCCCATCGGCGCGGGGCCGGTTCAACCGAGTCTCGACGCCGTTCAGGAAGTCAACGTGCAGATCGCCGACACCAACGCCGAGTTCATGACTCCGGCCGCCATTTCAGTGGTCTCGAAATCCGGCACGAATCAGTATCATGGGGGCGCTTTCTGGGACTACAACAGCGGCGATCTGAACGCGCGCGATTTCTTCGCTACCTCCACGCCCTTCCGCGTCTACAACAATTTCGGAGTCTACGGCGGCGGAGCGATTATCAAGGACAAGACGTTCTTCTTCGGCAGCTATGAAGGATCGCGCGAGGCGGCCCAAGTCGTTGTCACCGGCAACACCGCCCTCCCGGCCTGGAGAACGGGCGATTTCAGCAGCGTCTCCACGCCCATTATCGATCCAACCACCGGCAAGCCTTTCGCTGGGAACATGATCCCGGCTAGCCGCATCAGTCCCGTCTCCCAGAACGTTCAGAATTTCTTCTATCCGGCCCCAAACTACGGGCCTGCCGGACTCCAGTCGGGCAACTGGCGCGGCCAATTTCCCGCCCAGACCGGGTTCACTCACTTCAACGACGGCACCGTCCGCGTGGACCAGAATTTCAAGGCCGGCGATCGCGTTTACGCCCGCTTCAGCATGCGCCAGCTTCCGCTAATCGCGCAAGAAGCCACGCTGCCGCCGGTCGGCAAGCGCGATCAGATTCGCGATTCACGCAGCGCGGTGATCTCCTGGACGCATCTGTTCACGCCCACCATGCTGAACGAGTTCCGCGCCGGAATGACGCGCCAGCGCAATTTCTATTACCCCGATTTGGTCGGATCCGCCGTTCTCCAGCAAGTTGGCGTTCAGGGCATCGCAACCACCGGCATACACAACGTGCCCGCTTTTTATGTCAACGGACTGACGTCGACCGACCAGCCCAACCCACAGGCTTTGACGCTCGATACCAACTTCGAGTGGACCGACAACCTGAGTTGGACCCGCGGAAATCATTCCATGCGATTCGGCTTCGATGCCATTCGCGACCAGCTCGGAGGCTTTAACTACCCCAACAGCATTTACGGCCAATATAACTTCACGGGCGTTTACACCGGCTTCGCTTACGCCGACTTTCTTCTGGGAATCCCGCAGAGCACTAACTTGAACATTCCAAATCCTCCCCGTTATCTGCGTGGAACCACGTGGAGCGTCTACGCTCAGGACCAATTCAAGGTCACTCCCAACTTGACGCTCAACTACGGCCTGCGTTGGCAACTCGAAGGTCCATACTACGATCGTTACGGCAGCATCGCGAACTTCGACCCGTCTCTCGGCGCATGGGCCGTGCCCACCAATGGCATCACTCACCTGAACCCGTTCTATCCGGCCAACATTCCCGTCGTCTCCGCCACTACTGCCGGTTATCCCGATGGGGCCCTCGTCAGATTCCCCAAAGACAACTTCTATCCCCGCGCTGGCGTCGCCTGGAAGCCCTTCAAGAATGACAGAACCGTGTTCCGGGCCGGCTACGGCATCTACGGAAACCTGATCTACGGCGCGCTCGCCCGTTCCCTTGGGGGCGGACCCTTTTCGGGAACCACAACCTACAACAACGCCATCGTGAACGGCGTCCCGCTCTTCAGTTTCCCGTACCCGTTCTTACCGACCGGGTCAACTGCAACCCAAAACGCGTTCGGCATAAATCCCGACATCAAGACGCCATACACGGAGCAATGGAACGTTACCGTCGAGCACCAGATCAAGGGCACGGCCGTTCGCATCTCTTATGTCGGCAGTCACTCGGTCGACCTCGACTATGCCCGCAACCTCAACCAGCCGCGCGCGAGTTTGATTCCCTTCACCGCCAGCGAGCGGCCTTATCCCATTTTCAATACCATCACCTACTACGATCAGGGCGGCAGCCAACGCTATAACGGTCTGGAGGCCACGGCAGCTAAGAATTTTGGCAATAGCCTCACCTTCAATGGGGGCTGGACGTGGGCCAAGGACCTCACCGACACGCAGGACACTGGCGGCTTTTCCGGCCAAACTATCCAGAATCAATTCAACCGGGCCGCTGAATGGGGCAATAACCAGATCACGCCGACGCATCGCATCTTCGCTTACGCGATTTACCAGTTTCCGTTCGGGCGCGGCCGCAAATATCTCAACAACGGCAACCGCTTTGTGGACGGCGTCTTCGGAGGCTGGCAGATGGCCTGGAACATAATGTGGCAGTCCGGCCAGTTCTTCACACCCTCCTACTCCGGCTTCGATTCCTCCAACACCTCCACGCTCGGCGGCCGCCCCGACGTTGTCCCGGGCGTGCCCCTCTATCCTTCCGGCGGATCAACCATCAACCAATGGTTTAATCCCGCCGCTTTCGCCATCCCGGGCTGCCCTGTCAGTACGCCCGCCTGTACCAGTCCCGCCGACGTAGGGCGCTTCGGCAACGCCGGTATCGGTATTATCCGCGGCCCACAAATCTCCAACGCCGACCTCGCGGTATCGAAACTCTTCAGTTTAACCGAACGCTTCAAAATGCAATTCCGCGCTAACTTCGCGAATGTATTCAATCATCCGCACTTCGCCTTACCGGCTGCGAACATCAGCTCCCCTGCGACGGATGGCGAAATCACATCGACTGTCGCTGCCACGTTCGGCAGCGTCGGTCCGCGCGAGATCGATTTTCAGCTTAAGCTATTGTTTTAGGCTTTATGTTCGATGTTAATCGGCGGAAATTTATTGTGGGCGCCGGAACTGCCGCGGCCTCCGGCCTCGCGCTTTCGCCCACTCGCGCTACAGCGGCTCCCGCGAAAGCGGCGCCCGCCAACACCTACGCGGACCAATACCCGGATATGCTGCTTGCGCATGTCACCGGCAAGCTCAACGCGCTTGCGGCAAGCTGGGACGCGCAGCGGTCCCGCATCCACTCCGCCTCCGACATAGAGGCTCGCAATCGCTTTGTCCGTGAGAAGTTCCGGCAGATGATCCACGGCTACCCGGAACGCACTGCGCTCGCGGCCGTCGTTGTGGCGACCCATGATCGCGAAAGCTATCGCGTCGAGAACGTCATGTTCCAAAGCCGCCCGGACTTCTGGGTCACCGCCAACTTATACCTACCCACGTCCGGGCGCTCTCGCTATGCGGGCGTAATTTCTCCTTGCGGCCACTACCCCTGGAGCCGCATGGAGCCCGAATATCAATCCGTCTATATAAATCTCGTGAAAAGCCGGCTTCGTGGTCCTCGCATACGATCCCGTTGGACAGGGCGAGCGGCGCCAGTACTGGAATCCCCAAACCGGCCAGACCGAAGTCGCCAGCTCTTCCACCTACGAACACTCCATGCCCGGTCAGGTCCTCCTGATGATGGGCGAAGATCTCACCAATTACCGCGTTTGGGACGGCATGCGAGCCATCGATTACTTGCAGTCGCGCCCCGAAGTGGATCCCGAAAAGATCGCCTGCGCGGGCCATTCCGGAGGCGGCACGCTCAGCTTATTCATCAGTTGCCTCGATGAGCGCGTCAAGTGCTCCGTCGTCAATGAAGGCGGTACCCGCCACCGCTGGCCCATCGACCTGCGCCCCGAAATGCGCGTCGGTCCTTCCGATGTCGAGCAAAATATTTTCCCCGCCGCCAAGTATGGCGTCGACATGCCCGACCTGCATATCGCCATCGCGCCGCGGCCCCTGCTTGCCCTTATCGAAAATTACAATCCCGGTTTCGACCGCGCCGCCGAAGAGATCCGTCAACGCTACGTCGAGCTCGGCGTGCCCGACCGCTTTCATACCGAAGCCGCCAACGACCCTCACGCGTGGACCCCCAAGCTCCGTATCGCCACGACGAAATGGCTCAGCCGCTGGATGTACGACGCGCCCGGCCCGGATCGCGAACCCGATTTCCCCCTTGAAAAGCACGAAACACTCTACTGCACCCCCGACGGTTCCATCCGCTATTCGCAGCAAGGCGACACGATCTTTAGTCTGATATTGAAAAAACAGGAGCATCTGCCGCCCTCGCGCGAGCGCACCCACGCTGCTCTTGCCCGCGAGATCGAACAGCTCTTGCATTACCGCAAAAGCGATGCTCCTCTCGCCCCGCGGGTTCTCGGCACCACGCCGCGAAAAGGCTACTCCGTCGAAAAGCTCGAATTCATCTCCGAGCCCGGTATCTACATCCCAACCTGGGTCTTTCTCCCCGAACAAAAGGCCGCCAACTACGCCACTCTGCTCGCGTTTAACGACGCCGGAAAACAAGCCGACGGCATGGAATTCGGTCTCTACGAGCGCCTCGCGCGCCAAGGCAAAATGGTCATTGCCTGCGACGTTCGCGGCATCGGCGAAACCAAGCCGCCGCACAGCCCCGCCGGTGATTGGCCCGGCGAATTTCACCAACTCTTCGATGTCGAAACCGCCATCGCCTACATGACCTGGTTCATGGACGAGTCCCTCTTCGGCATGCGCGTCCAGGATGTAGTGAGAGGCGTCGATTACGCCTTCAGCCGCCCCGATGTCGACCAGCGGCAATTCCAGGTTGCAGGCAAAGGCGCCGGAGCTCTATGGGTCCTCTACGCCGCCGTTCTCGATCCCCGCATCCCGGACGTGGTCTGTGAACGGGGACTGCTCAGCTATCGCACGCTCGCCCAAGCCGACCGCTACACGCACTCCACCGGCATCTTCGTCCGCGACGTTCTGTTGCATTTCGATTTGCCTCAACTTGCCTCCGGCCTCGCGGGCCGCAACGTCACTGTTGTCAGCCCGGTCGATCACATGAAACAGCCGGTCCCTCTCGAAGATGCCCGCCAATGCTACTCCATCGCCGAAGCCGCCTTTCGCAAAGCCGGCGCCGGGCAATTCCGCGTCGCGCGCTCTTCTCCAATCGCGGGCGCCGGGTAGATGTCGGGTTCGTCCGCCGAGCTGTTTTATTGCGGAGACTGCCGAATCGAAGCGCGCCCCTTCCGCCAGGTCTCGATAATCGTGTTGTCCTTCCGAGCCTCCCCATCACGTACCTGGGCCAGCCAGCAGGCCCCATCTTGGCCGACAACGACTGGCGCTCTTCCATCCGCCACGACTTATCTGCGGGTACTTCGATTCCTCGTAGGGCCAGGAACACGTCGGATCAATCAGGGCGTGTGCACCACGCCGGCGCGGAGGTGTGCCCGACTTCATACCCGGCGGCTCAATACCTGACTGCTTGTCTTCCATCGAAACTTCGATCGGCAACCCTGTGTTCGCCCATCCATGACTCGGCCTCAGCATACTGGGAGCAACAAGGGCGGCTTCGGCGTCCGTGCTAGTCGCCACATCCGCGGCTTGGCCAAGCCGCGTGAGCCGCGGGCCGGAAAGACAATTCCGCATGGGGCGAAAGCTCCGTTGCGAGTGAGGTCGATCGCGAGCGCTCACAAGAGTAGCGCCCGTCCTGAAATATAATTACCCAATGCTGCGAATCACGGTCGTCGCATCGCCAATGCGGCGAGCGTCTGGATGGGGTGGACCGCTGGCGGCTGCTCGTGCTGCCCAACGTGGCCTGCATGAGTGAAGCCGCGGCGGCGCGCATCCGCGAATACGTTCGGCGCGGCGGCAAGGTGCTGGCCTCGTTTGAGACCTCCGCTTACGACGAGACTGGAATCCGGCGCAAGAATTTTGCCTTGACCGAACTGTTCGGCGCAAACGATACCGGCAAGATCGCCGGCCCGCGGCGTTTCGATTTCATGAAGCCGATGGCGAAGGCCCCGGAACTGGCGGGAATTACGCGCGAATTCATCCCTTCGCCGGCATGGTATCTGAAGATCGAGCCGGCTGGCGCAAGTACGATACTGCGGTACACGAAACCATTGGCGGGCCCATACGACGGCGTGCCCGAACTTTCGGACGATCCGGCTCTTATCGCGCATCCGTTCGGCAAAGGTTCGGCAATTCTATTCACGGGCGAACTCGGCGCTACCATTCAGAACTTCCATCTGCCGGAACTTGTTGCGCCTGGTGGCCAATGTCGCGCAGCCGTTCTCTCCTGTTCAGGTTCTCAATGCTCCAGGGTCGGTGGAAGTGGTGGTTAGAGCGCAGGGGAATAACCGCACGCTGGTCCACCTGGTTAACTTCACGGGAGCTATGACGCGCCCTATCCGGAGCATCGTGCCGCTGTCAAACGTGAAAATCAGGCTCGAAAGCCCGTTCGCGAAGGCGTACACGCTCATGAGGCGGCAAACGCTCGCGGTGCGGAATAACGAAGTAACGCTGCCGCGGCTCGATGAATACGAGGTCGTAGTGTTCGAAGCGCCGGACAAGTGAGCCGGCGGCCCCAGCGTCGCCGCATAAATTTCCGCCCAAGCGTTTTCAGGCTGCCGCCGCCTTGCTCGCCGTGACGATTCGGTCGCCCACGATCTTCAGCCAACCCGGAATGAAGTTGCAATCGAGCAGACTAATTTCGCCTTGAACGATCTTTTCCGCGCAGAGGGGCGCGAAAATGTCGGCCGAAGCGCCCACCTCGACGCCAGTAAATCCGCGTTCCGCAACGCCCATGATCGGAAAAGGATGTCGTCGGCCGCCGTCGGCAAGCGACCCAGCGCCGCGCGCAGCCCCAGCGTCTCGAAAAACGCCAGGTTGAAGCCCCAGCGGCCACAGGCGAAAATTCCGGAGAAAGACGACCATCTGCGATCCCATCGTCACCTGCAACAATTGCTCGGGATGGCTCACGGGCAGCGATCGCAGCATCACGGCGTCGCTGAGACTGAAGATCGCGGTGTTCGCGCCGATGCCCAACGCGAGCGACAGGATCCGCGACCGCCGCGAATCCGGGCTGCCGCGCAGCGCGCGAAGCGCAAAGCGGACGTCCTGCCCGGCCCCGTCGAGCATGTCTACTTCAGGATGCCAAAATTTCGAGCGACTCCGGCCCGCAAATGCGCTCTACTTCGGCCTTGAATTCCTTGTCGGCCCGGACCTTCGCCGGGACATCCAGAATAACCGAAAAATCGCGCGGCTTTTCAATCCGCAACCGTACTTCCGTCTCGCCCCGCTTACGAGTGAAGAGCTGCCGCAGCGCGGAAGCTTTTTCGCCATTGCCGTGGGCGCCGTTGGCGCCCAGCGAAACGCGAATCGATCAGACTCGGAAGGTCGATGCGCGCGTTTGCGAGCGGCACGATGTCCTGAACCGAGAGCTTCGGCGGCCCGTTGTCTTCCGGCAGGACCAAGCCGCGCACCAGGACGGCCTTGTCTTCCACCAACGTCAACAGCAGGCGGTCGTATTGCGTCGTGAAAACCATCGCTTCCACCGCGCCCTTGCGATCCTCAAGCTGCATCGAGGCCCACAGCTTGCCTTCTTTATTGCGGCGGCGCTGGATGCTCGTGAGAATGCCGCAGAGCGCGACTTCCACCCCTTTTTCAAGACCCTCCAGGCTCTCGGTGTCGTGCGTCGAGAGTTCGCAAACTTTATCGTTGAATTCGTCGAGCGGATGGCCGCTGACGTAAATGCCGAGCATCTCCTTTTCGCCCGAAAGCTTCTGCTCCGAGGTCCAGTCGGGCAGTTTCGGAAGCGGACGCTCCACCCGCGCCGGCCCCGCGAACAGATCGCCGAACAGCCCGCTCTGGCCGCTTTCGCGGTCCTTCGCCGCGCGCTGTCCGCCTTCGATCGCGTTGTCAATCGTCGCGCAAAGCTGCGCGCGGTTGCCGCCCAGAAGATCCAACGCCCCCGCTTTCACAAGGCTCTCGATGTGCCGCTTGTTCAACGCGTTTAAATCCACGCGCTCGCAAAAATCGTAGAGCGATTGGAACGGCCCATCGCGGCGGGCGTTGATGATGCTGTCGGCCGCGTTATCCCCGCGATTGCGGACGGCCGAGAGTCCGAAACGGATGCCTTGCGGCGCGGGCGTAAAGTTGCGGAAGCTGGAGTTGACATCCGGCGGAAGCACCGCGATGCCCATTTCGCGGCATTCGTTGATGTACTTCACCACCTTCGCGGTCTTGCCTGTTTCCGACGTCAGCAGCGCGGACATGAATTCCAGTGGATAATGCGCCTTCAGATAGGCCGTCACGTAAGCCAGATAAGCGTATGCAGCGGAGTGCGATTTATTAAAACCGTAACCCGCGAATTGCGCCATCAGGTCGAAAATTTTCTCAATCTTCTTTTGCTGATGACCTTTTTCCAACGCGCCTCGGATAAAACGCTCGCGCTGGCTGGCCATTTCCTCGGCCTTTTTCTTTCCCATCGCCCGCCGCAGAATGTCGGCGTCGCCGAGGGAGTAGCCGGCCAGCCGGTTCGAGATCTGCATCACCTGCTCCTGGTAAACGATCACGCCGTACGTCTCTTCCAGAATCTCCTTCAACTCGGGGAATTCGTAGGTGACGCGCTTGCGGCCGTGCTTGCGGTCGATGAAGTCGTCCACCATGCCGCCCTGAATCGGTCCCGGACGATACAGCGCGTTCAATGCGCACAAATCTTCAATGCGCGTGGGCTGGTATTTTCGCAGGATGTCGCGCATGCCGCGCGATTCAAACTGGAAAACGCCGCTCGTGAACGCTTTGGGGAAAATATTTAATGGCGCAGCCGTTTGACGTGAATCGGCTGGAGACAACGGGAGAGGCCGTGCCCGTGGCGGAAGGAGTTCCGACCTTTAACCCGGTTGTGCGCCGCGCAGGGTTTGCAGTTTCGCCGGCCGGATTCCTGGTCTATTTGACCGGAGGGTCCGCGTGGCAATCCCGGTTGGTGTGGAAAGACCGGGAGGGGAAAGCACTGGGCAACCTCGGAGATCCCACCGCTCAGATCGGCGCAGTCGACTTATCGCCGGATGGGAGGCGTGTGGCCGCCACGGTGCTAGCTCCCTCCTCGGGTAGCGATGTCTGGACCTATGACGCCGCTCGGGGCATCCCCACGCGGTTTACCTTCAGCTCCAAGCCCATTCGCGAATCGGTCTGGTCGCCGGACGGAAACACGTTGTACTTGAGCGCGAGGCGCAAGGGGGCTGCTATGGATCTGTTTCGCAAGGCTTCCAATGGCGCCGGGACCGAAGAACCTGTGCTCGAGGATTCCGCTAATAAGAACGCTGACAGCGTTTCTCCCGACGGCAAATTGTTGCTCTACTCCAGAGTCGGAGAAAAGACCGGGCAGGATCTCTGGGTGCTTTCTTTGGCAGCGGGAGCCAAGCCGCAGCCGCGCGTGTTTCTCCAGACTCCTTTCAACGAGGCGCGCGGTCGATTCTCGCCCGACGGTCAATGGGTGGCCTACGAATCCAACGAGTCGGGGCAA
The DNA here is from genome assembly GCA_963795935.1 of Bryobacterales bacterium. GTDB lineage: Bacteria > Acidobacteriota > Terriglobia > Bryobacterales > Bryobacteraceae > JAICMB01. The sequence continues at coordinate 39,296 of CAWCJO010000006.1, forward strand.
ATTCAGGTGTACGCCGCTCCGTTCCCAGGTCCCGGCGGAAAGCGCCAGATCTCTTCCGCGGGGGGAGTCGCTCCGCGCTGGAGGCGGGACGGTAAGGAGATCTTCTACGTCGCACCGGGGGGGCAACTGATGGCCGCCGAAGTCGCCTCTCATAACGGGACGCTCGAAGTCGGCCAGGTGCAGAAACTGTTCGACGGCATCCTCTAGTCGGCGGCTACGACGTCTCCGCCGACGGCCAGAAATTCCTGGTAGTGGAACAGAGCGTCCCCGCCGCCAGCCCGCTGACGCTGGTGCAGAACTGGACCGCAGGGTTGCGAAAGTAGGCCCCGTAAGTAGCTGTCGAAGCGCTGAGCACCACGAAGAGAGTCGGAAGCTCGATTATCCGAATACGATTGCCCCGGCGTTAGCCAGTTACGGCTCGCCGGGTCAATGGCCCCTATTCCGTCGTGCTTGGAGCCGATGAGTATACCGAACTTGCGGAGACCCGCGACCACGTATTGTCGATGGCGATATCATCTGGGCTCCTAGAAATGCTTGGCACGTCCATACGCGGCTAAAGCCAATTCCAACTCTTTCAACCTCTCGCCTAGTTCAGGGTAGCGGTTCGGTTCGCGAGAGTTCTTTGGCTCCCCAAAGCGGTTCCGGCTCTCACTCTCCGGAGAAGGTTTTTGCCGAGTTTTTCCCGGTTATAAAAAAAGGAAGCGGGGCCGGGAAAAACCCCCAAGGAGGCGTTAACCGGGGGCCCGCTGCCGGGCCTTGCGGCGGCCGCGAGTGAACGCGTTCTCAGTCACTTACCTGCCCGGCTTGCGGAGGCGAACAACCGGCGATAGGCAGATTTGACTGTCGGGAGTTACTGCCGAAACAACCGGTCAGGCCGGGAAAAACTCTCCTCCGAGGCCATTAGACCGACTTGCTATGGGCCCCCCAGGAGAGCGTACATGGACTCTGAGGTAAACACGCCAGGTCTTTTCGTTTCTGAGACTTGGCCCACTTCGGAGGAGAACCACATGGATGATGTCGTAAGGCGCGAGATCGAGAAGCTGCGCCCGCTGAAGACCAAAGAACTGAAGCGCCGCTACCGGGAGCTGTTCGGGGAGGAATCGCCCTCCTCGAATCCGCAGCACCTGTTTCGGCGCCTCGCCTGGCGTCTGCAGGCGCAGGCCGAAGGCGACCTGAGCGAGCGGGTGCGGCAACGGGCCGGGCAGTTGGCCGCCGATGTCGATCTGCGCTTGCGAGCGCCGCGCCGTTTCTGGCAACAGCTCGTCCAGGGGAAAAAGGCAGCGGCGGAAGCCGCGCCGGTGCGCGATCCGCGGCTCCCCGCGCCCGGCGCCGTTCTGAAGCGCGAGTACCACGGCCGCACCATTACGGTCACGGTGCTCGACGAGGGCTTCTCGCAAGACGGCCAAACCTATGGCTCGCTCAGCGCCATCGCGCATCGCGTGACCGGCACGCGCTGGAACGGCTATCTCTTTTTTGGACTGCTCAATGGCCCCGGTAAGGAGTAAAAATCATGGCGGAGACTGCACGGCGACTGCGGTGCGCCATCTACACCCGCAAATCCACCGAAGAAGGATTGGAACAGGAGTTCAACACGCTGCAGGCGCAGCGGGAAGCGGCCGAAGCCTACATTCGCAGTCAGCAGCTGTCGGGCTGGGTGGCGCTGCCCGAGGCGTTTGCCGACGGAGGCTTCAGCGAGCCACGCTGGCGCGGCCGGCGCTCGACCGACTGCTCGCGGCGATTGAAGGCGGCCAGGTCGATTGCGTGGTGGTGTACAAGGTAGACCGGCTGAGCCGCTCGCTGCTGGATTTCGCGCGGTTGATGGCGCTGTTCGACCGCCACGGAGTAAGCTTCGTCTCGGTCACGCAGGAGTTCAACACGACGACGTCGTTAGGGCGGCTCACGCTGAACATTCTGCTGTCGTTCGCGCAGTTCGAGCGGGAAATTATCGGCGAGCGCACGCGCGACAAGCTGTCGGCGGCGCGCAAGAAAGGCAAGTGGATCGGCGGCATTCCGGTCCTGGGCTATGATGTCGCCGCGGCGGGCGGACGGCTGCTGGTGAATGCGCAAGAAGCGGCGCAGGTCCGAGAGATCTTCGCGCTTGCGGAGCAGGCGCCCACGCTGGCCGAGACGCTGCGCCAGGTGGAGGCGCGCGGCCTGCGGACAAAGACCTGGACCAGCCGCGGCGGGCGGCCGCATCTCGGGAAGATGTTCTCGAACTCGTCGCTTTCCCGCTTGTTGAGCAATGTCCTGTATACGGGGCAAATCTCGCACAAGGGCACGATCTATCCCGGCGAACAGGAAAGGATCGTGGAGCGCGGCGTCTGGGAGAAGGTGAACCGCAAGCTGGCTTTGAACGGCGCCGCGCAGGCCGGGCGCAAGCACGCCAAGCAGGAGGCCTTGTTGGCGAGGGTGGCGCGGTGCGGAGAATGTGGAGAGGCGCTGGTGGCCACCTTCACGCGGAGAAACGGCAAGCGGCACTGCTATTACGTTTGTCCGGCGGCGAAGCGTCGCCAGGGATGTCGTCAACGGCCGGTTGCGATGGAGGATCTCGAAGTCTCGCTCAAGCAGCGTCTGGAACAGAGGATGGGCCGCGACCTCAACAGGGTGGTGATTCAGGAGAGCTTGGAGCGGCTGACGTATGCAAGCAAAACACGGCAGGTGATGGCGCTGTTGCGCGATGGAGAGCGCGTGGAGTACGCGCTGCCGGCGCCGAATCGCGCAGGCGCGCGGAGCGAGCGCCCCGCCCGCTCGGGGCGCGTTCCGCGGATCAGCCGGTTAATGGCGCTGGCTATCAAGATGGAGCGGCTGGCGCACGACGGCAAAGTGGCCGATTACGCCGCGCTGGCCCGGTGTGGACACGTGAGCCGGGCGCGCATGTCGCAGATCATGAACTTGACCAACCTGGCGCCGGAGATCCAGGAGGCATTGCTGTTTCTGCCCCAGACGATGCGGGGGCGGGATGGGATCACGGAGCGGCAGTTGCGCCCGATTACGAACATGGTGGACTGGAGCTGCCAGAAGAAGCTCTTTGGCGATCTGCTGGCAAGCGCATCCCGCCACCCATAAACGAAAAGGCTGGGCGCGCGGCCCGGCCTTCAATAACCCAACAACACTGTGGCGAATTTATTTCTTCTTCGCCAGGGCTGTCTGCCGCGCCGAGCGAAGCCGCGTAGGGGTGTTGCCGATCGAGCGGTGTCCCGGCCCGTCAGTGCGGCCGGCGCACACGGTCCCTCGGCAGTTGCCGATTCATTAGAGGAGACTCGTGAAGCATTCGACGCATTCGCGTTTACCGGGCAGCGAAGCCTCGCGGCGGTTGCCGATTTATATACAGACGTGATTATGGTTGCAGTGCCGAACCGAGGTCCCGCTGCCATTCCGTCTAGAAAGATTTCGAAACATGAACAAAACATTGATTCGGGCCGGCGATCTTACCTCGGATGCCCACCTCGCCGTCCTCGCCATTGAGCATGGCGCGGAGGTTTGCTCGGCCGACCGCGATTTTAGCCGATTTGCGGGGCTGCGGCGGCGCAATCCGCTCGCGTCTTAGAGACCGGCGTTGGAACCTATAGGGCATGAATTCCTCCTCGATCAACCCGGCCACTCCCGAGCGCAGCGCTAGCAGCCGTCCTGAGGTCCGCAATCGCAAAGAATCTCCCGCTTGATACGATGTCGGCTGAGGCTGGCGATGAGTTCTCAGATGCTCGCGATCCCTACCGCGGAGTTCGAAGATTTCTGCTGCCGCCATCACATTTGAAAACTCGCGCTTTTCGGATCCATCCTGACGCCGCACTTTCGCCCGGAAAGCGACATCGATATTCTGGTCGAGTTCGAACCTGAGGCCGCTCTGACGCTGTTCGACGTAGCCGGGATGGAAATGGAGCTGAGCCAGAAACTGGGCCGCCAAATTGATCTGCGGACTCCCGGCGATCTGAGCAGGTATTTCCGCTATCAGGTGGCGTCTTCGGCCGTTGTGCAATATGAACGCACCTGACCGGATTCGCCTCCGGCATATGCTCGACGCGGCCCGAGACGACCTGAAAACTGATCGCATATTTCTCCTGGCGGCAAGCAGAATCTCTGAGGAGACCCGGCGCGATATCACGGGAGTACCGTGGCCGAAGGTGATCGGAATCCGGAACCGCTTGATCTACGGGTATGCCGATGTGGACGCTTCCATCGTTTGGGCAACCGTAACGGCGGTGTTACCCGAACTGGTCGCCGAACTTGAAGCCGTTCTTCCGGACGGGGAGGAGCCTTGAGCGCCCCGCAAATCGGCCGTTGAATCGCGGTCATCGCACGCTTCCGTTCGGCCGGTTTGGCGGCCATTCGCGGGCGTGAAAATTCTCATCCACAATCAAATCTCTGGTCCCCGGCGGCAGCACCTGGAGCGTTTTCAAAAAATTCGATCAACGCATCCCGCTCGCCGCTCGAAAGCGCCTCGAATGCCTTGCGCGATTGCAGCGCCTCACCGGCGTGCGACAGTATCGCTCGCCGCATCGTGGTGTACATGCCGTTGTGGAAGTGGTTCGGCATGTTCGCGGCTCCCCACAGACGTCTGGTCAGAAATCGCCGGTTCCCTTCCTTGAACTTCTTCGACCAGACCGACTGGTTCATATCCAGGGGTTCGGCGTCGTCAGGCTCGCAAATGTCGTGCAGCTTGAAATCGGTATATGCTTCCACCCAGACGACGCCTGATGAATCCGGCTTCAGCCTGGGAGCCGGGAGCTCGTCGCTGGACAGATCGACATAGAGCGTTTTCGTCTCGCCCAGGCGGAGGTTGCCCGGGGGATTGTAGGGATTCGGCTCCGAGTAAATCCAACCTTTTCTGTCCAGCGGCTGGCGCGGAATGTGGCACGAAGCGCAGCCGATGCGGTCGAAAAGCTTCTCGCCCAATAGGACGGCGTCTTCCACTTGGCGATTGCGGGGAATCACCCGTCCCGGTACCTGGAGCGCGGCTTGAAAAACGCTGACCGCCGTGACGTCCGCGCGCGTCAACTCGTTCTTGAAGCCGTCGCCGTCGGGATCGGTATCAACGCCGAACCGCTCCGTCGCTTTGAATCCCGTGGTGCTGATTGAAGGCGTTATTGGAGAACTCCCGGATGGAAACGACATTCGAGGCCTGGTTCCACGGCCGGATCACCAAACTCGGAGGATTGCTCGAAATCGTGGAGAGCAGGCTGAGGCGCGAGATGCCTTGCACTTGGGAGGCGTCCCAATTACCCGTTTTCGTGAGCGTGAGCTTGCCGTAATGAATGCCTTTGGAAACAAGTTCTTTCGTCTGGCCGGGCTTGATGGTGCAACGGATGGCTTGTAGGTCTTCCGTGATCTGCCGTGCGAGCATCTCCAGGTATCCGGCGCCGAACAGCCCGGTGGTGGCCCGCAGATTGGCGATGGTATCCAAGCCGCTGGCTTCTCCTTGTTCGTCAGCCGAACCGCGCGTGGCAAGCTTGTCGGCCGCGTCGAAGGTGGCGAAGTCGAAGCGCTGGCCGAGGACAAAGACATTGGTGACGAAATCGCCGCCGCCGCCGGAAATGCCGTAAGGCTGATTGTGGCAGCTGGCGCAGGAATTGGAGTCTGGAGCGGAGATGCGGTTGAAGGCGGTTGTTGGGCCTGGGCGTAGTTATAACGTTCGTCAAGCTGAATAAACGGCCCCCAACCCAGCCGGTTCCTGAACCACGGCGTTCATTGGCGATTTTCGGGTTCAAAAACCTGACTGGCGATCCGCGGATGGATTGGCTGTCCATCGGCTTGGCCGAAATGTTCCGAACCGACTTGGCGGCCGACCGGGGAATGCGGATCATTCCCGCCGAGAACATCGCGCGAATGCAGCGGGAATTGGAACTCCCCAGCGCCGATAGCCTATCAGCGGACACTCTCGGGCGCGTCCGGAAAATATCTGCGCCGATCTCGCGCTCCTGGGTTCCTATGCCGCCCTCGGCGACGCGCCGACGGATCAGATCCGGATAGATGTGCGAATTCAGGACACCGTGACCGGCGAAATCACCTCGTCAGAAAGCCGGACGGGATCCCGATCCAGCCTGCTGGCCACGGTCTCCCAATCCGTGGCGGTGATCCGGCAAGACCTCGGCGTAAGCGAGGTGAATGCCGCTGCAGCGCGGGCGTCTCGCGAATCGTTTCCTCAAGATCCTGAAGCACAACGGCTATATATCGAAGGGATCGCAAAACTCCGCTTGCTGGATGCCGCCGCGGCTCTTTCCGTACTCGAAGAAGCGGCGCGCCGAGACAGCCATTCTCCTTTGATCCGCTCCGCGCTATCGCAAGCATGGTCCGTCCTTGGGTATAAGCGGAAAACCATGGACGAGGCAAAACAGGCTTTCGATCTGGCAACGGGTCTGTCTCCGGGAAAGCGAGTGGAAATCGAAGCGCAGTATCGCGAACTGACGCATGAATGGGACCGGGCGATCACTATCGACAAATCTCTATGGACTGTTTTTCCCGACAATCTCGAATATGGGCTTCGTCTCGCGAACGATCAGATTGAGGCCGGCAAGGGTAAGGATGCGTTCACCACGATCGCCACCCTGCGGAAGATCCCTGGACCCGCGGAGGACCCGCGCATCGACCTGACCGGCGCGGCGGCCGCCGAGGCGCTGGGCGATTTCAAGCGGGAATTCGCTTTGGCGGCGCAAGCCGCTGCGGAAGCCGAAACAGCTGGAGCCCGGCTTCTGAGGGCCAATGCTCTGTTGCGCCAATGCTGGGCGCTGGATTTGACGGGCGAAAGAAGGCAGGCGCTTGCCGCCAGGGTCTGTTCGCCGCTGCCGGGGATCCTGGAGGAGAAGCCCGAGCCGTAAAAAACATCGCTGACATACTCGACGACGACGGTCAACATGAGGCGGGCCTGAAATCATATGAGGCCGCGCTGGAAATGTTCCGAAAAATTGGCAATGAGGGCGGCATGGCCGTAACGCTGAACAACATGGCGCATGCCATGCGCAATCGGGGAGATCTTCGCGGTGCGCGGGAAAAGTTCGAGCAATCGTTGGCGATCAGCCGGCGCGACGGTTATCAAGCTCACGAGGCGCTGGCGCTGAACGGCCTCGCAATTTTGTTATGGCGGCAAGGCGATCTTGCCGGGGCCCAGAGAATGTATGAAGAGGCCCTTCAAATACATCGCGAGCTAAAGGATAAGAGCCGCGCCGCGACGGTTCTGGGCAATTTGGCGATCGTTCTTCAAGATCAGGGGCAATTGGCGGAAGCGCGGAAGCGATTTGAGGAATCCCTTAAAATTCAAGAGGAAATCGGCGATCGTCCCGGTATGGCCCGGACCTACGGCAATGTAGGCGAACTGCTTCGGGAAATGGGAGACTTGTCCGGCGCAAAGAAAGATTTTTTGGAGCAACTCAAAATTGGCAATGAGCTCCCCGACAACAAGCAACGCGGATATGCGCTTTTTGGTATCGGAGAGATCTTGAGGTTGGAAGGTGACCTGAACGGCGCCTTGGCAAAGCACAACGAGGCTTTAAAGTTGCGGAGCGGCAACAGCGAGCAGGGGCTGGCTGCTGAAAGCCGTCTTGCGATTGGCGAGATGTTGGTGCAGTGGGCCAAGCGAGCCAAGCCGAACCCCAAATTCGCGAGGCACTGAGTGAATTCCATAAAGAGAAAGAGAACGATCAGGAACTGCAAGCCCAGGCGTTGCTCGCTCAGTCCCTGGTTCAGGAACGAAAGCCGGCCGAAGCTCTTAAAATCCTGAATACGATGCCGCCGCGAATCGTGCAAATCGATGATGTCTCCGCGAGACTTAGCACGATTGTCACTGTCGCAAAGGTTCGCGGAGAATTAGGGGATCGCGCGGGGGCAAGAGCGCTTTTCGAATTAGCCCAAAAGCAAGCCGGCAAGTTCGGCTACCGATTGCGCCAGATGCAAGCGGAGTTGGGCTTGGCCAGCCACCCGCGAGTTCGGCCGGGGCTAGATTCACGTTTACGGCGGCTTCCGGATTCGGCTACACGGTCTTGAGTTGCGCGAAACAGGTCGCGGCGGCAAGTACGAAAATAGTCCTCTTCATTCGATCTTAAAAAGATGTTTTCCTTGTCGAAGTCAGGCTCACGACAACAATTCCAGCGATGATAACAGCCAAGACCCGGCAGGAACCCTGATTTCTTGCCGACCCTCGGCGTCGCATCCTGTAGCTCCTCACCCACACATGAGATTATCCGCCCATGTCCTGGCGCTTGCAACGATACGCGTGGTGTCCAGGTTTACTCATATCGCAAGGCGGTCATATGACGCCAAACAGATCGATCGACCGAACTGGCGCAGGTTGGCGATATATCGTAGGTGAAGTGAGCGGCGCGCCGGCCCTCCATCTCCTCAGCCGTCAGAAGAATGGACAACGGCCTTCCTAATTGCTTTAATAGGGCAGGGAGCATAAGATATGCGAAAGATTCGGGTTGATCTGAATCGCCCGACGCAGGAAGCATGATGTCGCATTCTCGTTCCTAGCGCAGAACGAACCCATTGGGATTGCGTTGAACGACCTCCTGCAAGACAGTCGCCTGCGGCGCCGGCACAAGCCCGGTCACAGCACGACTTCGGCGCCCACGGCCTGGTCGAGCTGGCTTCCCGCGGTCAGAAATGCGCCGATGAGGTTGAGGTACGCGACCTGAATGCTCCGGTAATCGCTCTGCGCCTGCAGAAAATCAAGCAGCGAAGCGCCGCCACGCTGATACGAGTACGAGATGATATCCCGAACTTCGGTGGCCTCTTTCAAATAGTCGGACTTATACGGCCGTAGCAGGGCAAGATTGCTGTTGAGCGTCGCATATGCGGAATCTACGTCGCCGAAAACCTGGGCTTCGGTCGCGTCGCGGGCCCGCTCAGAACGCGTAACATCCAGCAGCGCCCGCTGCTTTTCGCCCTGGTTGCGGTCGAAGATACGCAGCGGGATACTCACGTTCAGGCCAATATAGAAGGTCAGCGGCGGGTTATGCGCTATGTCGACTCCGAATGTCGGGTCCGTCGAACCGTTCGCAATCGCCAATCGATGGTCGGTTCTCGCTTTTTCAATTGTCTGAACGGCGGCTTTGAGGTCGGGCCGGTTTTCCATCGCCATCTGACGCAGTCGAGTTAGCGGAGGAATATCTTCGATGAAATCGAATGTCCCAGTCACATCAAACCGGTCCACAGGGGCACGGTCGTTGAGCAGCGTCAATAACTGGATCTTTGCGGTGCGCAGATTCACGGCAGCGGTCTGGAGGTCAGTCTCGAACTGCACGCGCTGCAACTTCAGGCGAATCACATCCACCCTGGCAATGTCTCCACCCTTTTGGCGCGCTTCGTTGATTGACAGCAGGTTGTCATAATAGGCGAGATTTTCGCGAGCCAGGGCGAGGACCGCCTTGCCCTGCAGCAACTGGACGAACGCATTGCGCACGGTGAACAGCATCGTACGCTCCAGATCGTGTTGCTGCGATTCGGCGATAGCGGTGGCCTGCTGGGCGCTCTCCTGGCGCAGTTCGCGTTTGTGCCGACGCTCATGCAAGTAGCTGAACGAGTATATCGGCAGCGCAAAGGCCAATGGACGGTAAGGGTTGGACGTAAACGGTTCAAGCTGGTCCACGCCGATCAGAGCGTCCGGATTGGGCCTGAGATAGGCGGTCACTTCATCTGCCCGCGATTGGTCAATGCCGATGCGGCCCGCGAGCAATGTAGGGTTCGTCGCGATGAACCGGTCGCGAATCTCCTGCCAGGTAAACGCTTTCTGCGCGGCCGCTGTGCGCGTGAAGCAGGCCGCAATGAGAAACCCGGCGCACAGATGCCGTGAACGAAAAATGCGCTGCACGTTACCTCCCAAATCAATTGCCGTTTTGACGCGCGTCATACCTGAAGCACGTCGCCGTCGCGCGCCACGAGCGCATACAGCACCGGCGCCAGGAACACCGACAGGAGTAGCCGCGAGAGAAGGCCGCCGACAATGACGATAGCGAACGGTTTTTGCGAGTCGCTGCCGATCCCCGTGGACATGGCGGCGGGCAGCATGCCGAGACAGGCAACCAGGGCCGTCATCATTATGGGCCGCAACCGCAGTATCGACGCTTCCAGGGTGGCTGTCATGGCGTCGTGACCCTCCAGGCGAAGCTTGTTAATGAATGAATACAGGATGACGCTGGTCTGCACCGCGACGCCCATCAGCGCGATGAAGCCCAACATCGACGACACGCTGAAAGTGGTGTGCGTCATCCACAACGCTAGAAGACCTCCGACCGGCTGCGTAAGAAATACGCTCAACAGGATTATGGCGGGAAATTTCACGTTCCCGTACAGAGCGAACAAAATCAGGACAATCAACAGTACCGTCAAAGGCAGAATGATCACCATCTGCGAGCGCGCGGCAAGATAATCCTTGTACTCGCCACCCCAATCGAAGCGGTAGCCGATGGGGAGGTGGACCCCCGTTTCCACCTTGCGCCGCGCTTCCCCGACCGCGCCGGCCAAGTCTCGGCCCTCGACGCTGAACTGCACGCCGATGTATCGCTCGTTGCCTTCGCGATAGATAAATGAGGCGCCATTCTCGATCCGTATGTTGGCAAATTGGCTGAGCGGCAAATACTGCCCGTCAGGAGTCGACACAAGGAGGTTCTTGATCGCGTCCATGTTCTTGCGGAAGGGCGCCTGCAGGCGTACTTCGAGGTCGAACTGGCGCTCGCCCTGGATTACCTGCGAGGCGGCCGTGCCGCCGATGGCGGTTTCAATCAGCGTGTTGATATCGCTGACGTTCAGACCGTAGCGCGCGATGTTGGTGCGATCCGGCTCGATAATGAGGCTGGGCTGGCCAAGCTCACGCACCAACGTGATTTCGGCGATACCTGGAATCCTGGACAGAATCTCTCTGGCCTGGGTGGCTTTCTGTTGAAGCGTATTAAGGTCGCTTCCAAAAATCTTCACGGCCAGGGCGCTCTTCAGCCCCGTCTCCGCTTCATCGACGGCATCCTCGGCGGGCTGTGTGTAATTGAAGATGACGCCAGGGAACGAAGAGAGCTTTTTCTGAATGGCTTCGATCAGTTGCGGCTTGGTGTGGATTGAGCCGCTCCAGGCGGGGTCCTCATACGGCTTCAGTCCTACATAGAATTCGTTATTGAAAAAACCGGTCGGATCGGTACCGTCGTCAGGACGCCCGAGTTCGTTAGCTACGGTGGTCACCTGTCGAAATCCAAGCAGGATATTCCGAATCTGCGGGGAGAGCCGGGTCGCGTCTTCGAAAGAGATGGTATAAGGCGTGGTGGCTCGCACCCACAGCGCGCCCTCGTCCAGGTGCGGCATGAACTCGGCTCCGATCAAGGGAATCAAAAGCAGCGACGCGCCGAATACGGCAACGCACGCCGCCACTGTCGCGATGCGATGCCGCAGACACCAACCGAGCGCCCGGCCATATCCGTTCTTGAGCGCTTCGTAAACCCGGGCTCTGGGCTCATGCACGCGCTTCCCGAGGAAATAGGCGCACAGGACCGGCAGCAACGTCAGCGAGCAAAGCAGCGCCCCCAGCAACGCGAATGACATCGTGTCCGCCATGGGCGCGAACAGCCTGCCCGACGGACCTTTCAGAACGTAAATCGGAAGATAGCCCGCGATAATTACGGCGACGGCGTAGAAGATTGGCCGCTCGACATCGTGCGCGGCGGCGCGAATCACGGTCACCAGATCATATTCCTGGTCCTTCCGGTCCGCCAATTCGCGGAATATATTTTCCACCATGACTACCGCGCCGTCGACGATGATTCCAAAATCGATCGCTCCGATCGAGAGCAGGTTCGCGGGAATATGCCGCTGGTCGAGACAGATGAACGCGAACAGCAGCGCGAACGGAATCGTCACCGCAACGATCAGCGCCGTGCGCACGCTGAAAAGCATGAGCCCGAGAATCACCAGAACCAGAAACATGCCGCGCAACAGATTGCGCTCCACCGTCCGCGTGGTTTCATCAATGAGCTGGTGGCGATCGTAAAACGGAACCACTTTCACGTCGGGCGGCAGGACGTTCTTGTTCAGGTTCCGGGTAACCTCCTCCACGCGCTTGAGCACGACCTGCGCCTGCTCGCCAACGCGCATCAGGATAACGCCCTCCACGGCGTCGTCTTGGCGCATGAAGCCGAACTGCCCAAGACGAACCGCGTGTCCGATCTCCACCTGCGCTACATCGTGAACATACACCGGAATGCCATTGTGCACGCCCAGGACGATATTGCCGATGTCCTCCGTATCGCGCACAAGTCCCAGGCCGCGTACATAATAGAACTGGCCGCCTTGCGAGTAGAAACCTCCGCCGGCGTTGGCGTTATTCGCTCCCAGTTGCTGGACGACCGCACTAACGCTGATTCCATAGGCGTAGAGCTTGTTGGGGTCGAGGAGGACCTGGTACTGCATGGTTAGCCCGCCGAAGCCCGAATCGTCGGCCACCCCAGGAATGCCGCGATAGGCGCGCTCCAGAACCCAATCCTCGATGGTCTTCAGATCCGCCGGATTGCGATCGGGGCTCTCAACCACATATCGATAGATTAAGCCGCTCGGGCTGAACAGGGGCGAGAGGCTCGGCGTCACTCCGGAAGGCATCTGGGCGTTCGCCACGCGCTCGAAGGACTGTTCGCGCACGAAGTACGGATCGGCATCATAGTTGAAGTTCATCTGCACCGATGAAAGCCCGTACAGCGAAATCGAACGGAGCGATTCCAGCTTGGGGATGCCGTTCATTTCAATTTCGATCGGGATCGTCACCAGCCGCTCCACCTCCTCGGCGGCGTGGCCGGGCCATTGCGAGATGATTTCAACGTGCGGCGGAGCAAGATCGGGATAGGCGTCGATGGGAAGCTTCTGGAACGCGATGCCGCCCCAGATCATTAGCAAAATCGAGCCGACAACGACCAGGAAACGCTGCGACAGCGCGAAGGAAACGAGACGAGCAATCATGTCGGGCTCTTACTGGTAATTGCTCGCGAACTGGAGAAACACGCCGCCTTGCGAGACGACCGTTTCTCCTTCCTTGAGGCCATTCAAGACCTGTATCTGCTGGTCATGCTGCGCGCCGATGTCAATGAGGCGCTGAGCGAACTTTCCGGGCGCCGCCTCCACGTACACGAAGGGCAGGTTCTCGGCATCGCGCAAGACCGCTGAAACAGGCACGGTGAGGACATTCTTCCGCGTACTCGTCTGGATCACAGCGTCCACGAACATATCCTTCTTTAGGAGGCCCCCGGGATTGCGGGTCACGATGCGAACGGGAGTGGTGCGTGTGGCGGGATCGACAAAAGCGCCCACATAAGAGACCGTACCGCGGAACACGCTTGGAAATGACGCATTCCTTTCTTCCACCGGGTCTCCGTTGTGGACCGAAGGAAGGTCGCGATCGAAGATGTGACCTTGGACCCATACGCTGGACGTATCGCTGACCATGAAACAGGCCGTTGCGCCCGCCTGCACCAGTTGGCCGGGCGATACGAGTTTCTGAACGATAACGCCGTCGATCGGCGAGCGCACGGGCATCTCGGAGCTGATCGGGACGCCCTGCCTCGCGGCGTCGTCCATCTGCGCCTTTGAAATATCGAAGATCTTGAGCGCCTCGAGCCCGTTCTGCACATCCGTGGTGGCGTCGTCATAGCCAGCCTGCGCCACTTCCACGTCCTTCTGCGCGATCGCGCCGCGGTCGAACATCTCTCGCGCGCGATCGAGCGTTCGTTTCGCGAGGTCTTGCTGGCTGCGCGCCTTGCGATACGTCGAGACCGCGTTGGCAATGTCCGGACTCGATACGTACAGCAGCGGTTCTCCCTTCTTTACCGGGCTGCCGAGGTCCACAAGGATACGCGAGATCGGTCCACTGACCTGCGTGATCGCCTGGCTGGTGTGGTCGGCGTTCCAGTCCACGGTACCGGTCGTGTGGACCGCGATCGCCCACGTCTCGGACCGCGCTTGCGTCATCTGCAGGCGCGCAAGCTGGTCGTTGCTCATGGAAAGAAGGCGCGGTTGTTGGTCGTCCGAGTGGGCCGAAGCCGCGCTTGTCGGCGTCATTGATGGCCCGCATCCTTCCTGAAGACAGACGATCAGCGAAAATGTCAGAATGAATGGCCCAACGGGCCAAAAAGAGGGCAGCCCCACGGACGCATGCCGCGGGAGCCTACGCTCTTCCATATAGGACTCCTTTTCCTAACGGGCTATGGAATCAGATTTGGGAGGATAGCCGTTAGGAGACAGGAGGAGCGCGGCTGGAGCTGGGCAGATTGTCTTGGTCGACAGCACTCGCGGTTTGCTCGATGCGTGCTTGCCACTTCCGTTCTACAGGAGGCAGAATCTTCGGAATGCCCGCCGGCTGGGTCCAGGTCAGTTGTCCAAAATGGCAGAAGACGCAGCAGTGAGTAGAGCTGTGCTGATGTAGGCCATAGGCCAGCGTAATGGTCAAGAGCAATACGCTTGCTATGACCAAGTACACAACGATGCTTCGGAATTTTGAAGCGCTCACCGGCAACCTGCGATATTTTGAGTATACCAATAAAAATGGCGGCATCGAGCCAGCAATCTGGCGGCGTTTGCAGGTCCCAAGCATCATCCCATTAGCTCGCTTGCACGATGCCAGCCAGCCGGTCGGGAATGGCCGATTTCTGCCACTTTGCATTTCGATTTTAGCCTTATGCCCATTCATCTTCCCGTGCGGCTGACCAGCCATCAACGCGAAGCTCATGAGCCGTCTTCATCTCCTATTCGCGGGAGAACAAGGCCTTCGTCCGGCGTCTACACGACGCGCTCATCGCGTCCGGCACGAAGACCTGGGTCGACTGAGGACATCCCGCCCAGGGCGCGAGGGACGGAGGAAATCCGCGGCGCGATCATCGATGCCGACGCGTTCCTCTTCGTGATCAGCCCGGCCTCGGCGGCATCGCACACCTGTGCCTTGGAAATATCTATCGCTGCGGAGGAACAACAAGCGCAGCGTCCCGATCGTATGCCTGTCCGCCGGCGCGCTCAACTGGATCTTTGCGATCGATGGGGACGACTTCGCGGCCGCCGTGTCGAGGGTCAACGAGTCGATCCGCGTCGATCTCGAGTACGTGCGCAGCTATAGCCACCTGCTCAACAGCGCGCACGAATGGAGCAACGGATCGAGCGAAACCAGCCTCCTCCTGCGCGGATGGGATCTCGACAAGGCCGAGCCTTGGCTCGCGTCCGTGGAGGCGCAGGAGCCGACGCCGATCCCGTTACAGCGTGACTACGTCGCATACAGTCGCCGGGCGGCGCGCCTCGCCGAATCCTGCGTACTGGCTAGGCAGTCACAGCTCCACGCGAGCCTGGGCCGCTATCGGACGGCGGCAGCGCACCTGCTCCGCGCGATCGAAGTGGCGCCGAGGGGCGGCGCGCCGGCCACCGCGAGCACTGGCGGCGAAGGGCGGCGCGCCGGCCGCCTCGAGCTCGTCTGATCGGCGGCTCGCAGACGCGACACGCGTGTCCCCGTACTTGATCATCTCCAGGAATTCGCACCGGAAAACGCCTGTCTGTCGGAAATGCGTTGATACATGTGGGTTTCAATTGTGAGCGAGGCGATGAGAATGTGCCTCCGAGATCGAAGCAAGCTGCCCGAAACTACGCGCGCGCGATCATCTTATAGTTAACGTTTACGAAAGGCCAAAGCATGTCCACAAAATGAACTCACCGGTAAGGCCTAGATACCCCCTACGGTAACGCCAAAAGTCTGGCAGCAAGCACCGCTTCACGCTTCAGAGGGCGTCCCAACTTTAGTTGAAGGTTGGTAGGCGGCGGTTGGCGCCGATTCGATAGAATCCGGTTGCCAGACGCAGAAAAACCGAAAGGAACCTACCGCCGTGAAAAAACCTTATCACATCGTGACCCGCGCCGCGCGCGAGTCGGCAGCCGTCATCGAACAGTTCTGCCAAGCCAGCGGCGGATCCTGCTCCCCATCGTCAACTTGATCCAGAATGCCAGCCAGGTGGTGGAGGCCGTGATCTATGAAATCGGGCATCAAACGCTGGAACAGATTCTGCTCCTGAGCGCCGAGCAACTCGCCGGCGCACGCACTCCCGGCAAAGCTAGCGGCGAGATCCGCCACCATGGATCGCAAGCGGGCAGTGTGCAACTGGCGGACCGGAAGATGAAAGTGAAACGGCCCCGGCTACGGCACAAGAGCCAAGGTGAAGTGAAGGTCCCCGCCTATGAGATGCTGCGCCGGGATCGAGGTCTCGCTCAGCACATGTTGGGCGCTCTGCTGCGCGGGGTGTCGACCCGGGAATACCAGGAAGTTCTGCCGCGGATGGCGGAAACCGTGGGGGTGTCGCGCAGCGCCATCAGCCGCAAAGCCATCGAGGCGGAGGGCGTCCCAAGTTTAGTTGAAGGTTGGTAGGCGGCGGTTGGCGCCGATTCGATAGAATCCGGTTGCCAGACGCAGAAAAACCGAAAGGAGCCTACCGCCGTGAAAAAACCTTATCACATCGTGACCCGCGCCGCGCGCGAGTCGGCAGCCGTCATCGAACAGTTCTGCCAAGCCAACGGGCAGATCCTGCTCCCCATCGTCAACTTGATCCAGAATGCCAGCCAGGTGGTGGAGGCCGTGATCTATGAAATCGGGCATCAAACGCTGGAACAGATTCTGCTCCTGAGCGCCGAGCAACTCGCCGGCGCACGCACTCCCGGCAAAGCTAGCGGCGAGATCCGTCACCATGGATCGCAAGCGGGCAGTGTGCAACTGGCGGACCGGAAAATGAAAGTGAAACGGCCCCGGCTACGGCACAAGAGCCAAGGTGAAGTGAAGGTCCCCGCCTATGAGATGCTGCGCCGGGATCGAGGTCTCGCTCAGCACATGTTGGGCGCTCTGCTGCGCGGGGTGTCGACCCGGGAATACCAGGAAGTTCTGCCGCGGATGGCGGAAACGGTGGGGGTGTCGCGCAGCGCCATCAGCCGCAAAGCCATCGAGGCGAGCACGGCGCAACTGCAGCAGTTGCAAGAGCGGCGCTGGGACAAGGTCGAAATCCTGGTGATCTACATCGATGGCCAACGCTTTGGGGCACAGCACGTGCTCAGCGCCGTGGGAGTCGATGAGGAAGGAAAGAAGCACATCCTGGGTATCGCGGCCGGCGCGACGGAGAACGCGGCCGCAGTCAAGACGCTGTTAACGCGCTTGCGAGAGCAAGGTTTGCCCACGGACCGCAAATACTTGTTCATCATTGACGGCGCGAAAGTGGAGTGGACCCTTAAACTGAGACAACCAGATAACCTCTAAGATTCATCCAAAGGGGAAATCATGAGTTTGTCTCGACGGAAGTTTTCAAAGGAGTTCAAGCTGGGGCCGTGCGCCGGCTGGAAGCGGGCGACACGATCGCTCACGTGGCCCGGGCCTGCGAAGTTCACCCAGCGATCTGCATCGCTGGCGGCGGGAGCTGCAAGAACATGGGGAGCGGGCTTTCGGCGGCGCCGGAGTGCGACGGGAGGAAGAAAGCCGGGTGGCCGAACTGGAGCGCAAGATCGGCCGGCAACAAATGGAGATCGATTTTTTAAAAAGGGCCTTGCAGCGTGTCGAGGAACAGCGCCTGCTGCGGGCACTGCATGGCGGCGCGACATCTACCGGCAGATCGAAAAAGAAACAGACGCGGGCGGGAGCTTAACGGTGCAACAAATGTGCAATTCCGGCAGCGTCAGCCGGGGGGGATTCTACCGCTTCCGGGAAGCGGTGGAGACGCGGCGCACGCCGAAGGAGATCGGCCTGCGGCATGAAATTCAGAAGATCGCAGTCGAATGGCGGCATATGGCAGCCGCCGGATCGCGGCGGAGTTGAAGCGCCGCGGCTGGCGAGTGAACCGCAAGCGCGTGCAGCGCATTATGCGGGAGGACAATCTGCTGTGCCTGCGCCAGCGCAGTTTCGTGGTTACCACCGATTCCAAACACAGCTTCATGGTTTATCCCAACTTGGCCGGGCAACTGGAGCCGGCGGGCACGGATCAGTTGTGGGTTGCCGACATCACCTACATCCGCTTGGCCGAGGAGTTCGTCTATTTGGCGGTGATTCTGGACGCCTACTCGCGGCGCGTGATCGGCTGGTCGCTGGAGCGCACGCTGGCGGCCTCGCTCACGGTGGCGGCGCTCCGCATGGCCTTGCAGTGCCGCCGGATTACGCCGGAACTGGTGCATCATTCCGACCGCGGCGTACAATATGCCAGTCATGAATACACGGCTTTGTTGCTCGAGCACGGAATCCGCATCAGCATGAGCCGAAAAGCGAATCCGTACGACAA
>CAWCJO010000007.1:0-49441 GCA_963795935.1 Bryobacterales bacterium
TTGGAGTGGACCCTTAAACTGAGACAACCAGATAACCTCTAAGATTCATCCAAAGGGGAAATCATGAGTTTGTCTCGACGGAAGTTTTCAAAGGAGTTCAAGCTGGGGGCCGTGCGCCGGCTGGAAGTGGGCGACACGATCGCTCACGTGGCCCGGGCCTGCGAAGTTCACCCCAGCGATCTGCATCGCTGGCGGCGGGAGCTGCAAGAACATGGGGAGCGGGCTTTCGGCGGCGCCGGAGTGCGACGGGAGGAAGAAAGCCGGGTGGCCGAACTGGAGCGCAAGATCGGCCGGCAACAAATGGAGATCGATTTTTTAAAAAGGGCCTTGCAGCGTTGGCCCCGAGCGGAGACGAAGGTGACCTTATCCCCTAACAAGGAGACCAGTGCGGCATTGCCCGTGGGCAGAGGAGCAGCGCCTGCTGCGGGCACTGCATGGCGGCGCGACATCTACCGGCAGATCGAAAAAGAAACAGACGCGGGCGGGAGCTTAACGGTGCAACAAATGTGCAATTCCGGCAGCGTCAGCCGGGGGGGATTCTACCGCTTCCGGGAAGCGGTGGAGACGCGGCGCACGCCGAAGGAGATCGGCCTGCGGCATGAAATTCAGAAGATCGCAGTCGATATGGCGTCATATGGCAGCCGCCGGATCGCGGCGGAGTTGAAGCGCCGCGGCTGGCGAGTGAACCGCAAGCGCGTGCAGCGCATTATGCGGGAGGACAATCTGCTGTGCCTGCGCCAGCGCAGTTTCGTGGTTACCACCGATTCCAAACACAGCTTCATGGTTTATCCCAACTTGGCCGGGCAACTGAAGCCGGCGGGCACGGATCAGTTGTGGGTTGCCGACATCACCTACATCCGCTTGGCCGAGGAGTTCGTCTATTTGGCGGTGATTCTGGACGCCTACTCGCGTGCCCAGGGGCGGAGCACGGCGGCATTCTTATCCAATGGATAAGTGGTCCCTGGTTCTTCGCTTGTGGGCAAGTGATCGGCTGGTCGCTGGAGCGCACGCTGGCGGCCTCGCTCACGGTGGCGGCGCTCCGCATGGCCTTGCAGTGCCGCCGGATTACGCCGGAACTGGTGCATCATTCCGACCGCGGCGTACAATATGCCAGTCATGAATACACGGCTTTGTTGCTCCCACGGAATCCGCATCAGCATGAGCCGAAAAGCGAATCCGTACGACAACGCCCAATGCGAGAGTTTCATGAAGACACTCAAATATGAGGAGGTGTATCGGGCCGATTACCGCGACTTGTCGGACGCGCAGGCTCGCATCCGCGAGTTCATCGAAGCGATTACAACGGCAAACGGCTGCACTCGGCGTTGAAGTACGTGCCGCCGGCCGAATATGAACGCTCTCTGGCGCTGGGCCTCGGGCTGCAGGGGTTCAACCGGAGCTGCGTTATGAGTTTTCTAAGGCATGCGCGATCTATCGGTCCGATGTTGTTGTTTTTGATGAGGACGGCGAGGGCGCTCTTCGCCTGCGGCCTTGCAGGTTCGCACAAGGGCGCGAGAGAGTCGCGCCCCTGCTCATCGTCCGCGATGAGTCGCACCGGCTATTCCTTGGCGAGTTGCTCTCCAGCAGAGCCCGCCTCCGCTTCGCCGGATGTGATCAGTCTGCTATGAAAGAGTATTGCCGGTCGAGGGAATTTCAGCGAACGGCGACCAGTGGGTTATCTGTTTGTCTCAGCCGAGGGGTCCACCGCACATAGTGCAGAAACAGATTGGCCAACAGGGGGCTGATCACTCCTCTTTGCGGAGTACCTCGTTCACGCTTCAGCAGACGTCCCTCTTCATCTTGCGCCGGTGCTTTCAGCCAACGCTCAATGTAAAGTTCCATCCACCGCCTTGCGCGTGTTTTCTTACCGCCCGCATCATCAGATCGTGATCGAGATTATCGAAGAAGCCCTTGATGTCCAGATCGCAAACCCAGTCATAAGCCCAACACATCTGCCGGGCCTGTCCCACCGCATCCAGCGCCGAGACTTCTTCGGGCGATACCCGTACGATGCCGGCAGGAATAGTAGATCCACCACTGCTTCCAGTCGATTCTTCACGACCATTTTTGCAATTCGATCTGAGACCGTCGGTATCCCCAGCGTCCTCTTCCCGCCATGGGCTTTCGGGATCTTCACCGTCCGCACTGGCGCTGGAAAGTAACTCCCGGATGACATCCGATTCCAGATCCTGTAAAGGTTCTTCTTCAAGTCCCTTTCAAACTCCTCGATCGACTGCCCATCCAGGCCTGCCGCCCCTTGATTGCTCTTTACCTTTAAATAGGCTTCCCAGACTTCCCATCGTGAAATACAAAACGGTTTTGCTTCATCCTTCAGGCTCCTCCCCTTGCGGGTTGGCCCAATCGATGTCGCTTCACTGCACACACCCCCTTCGCTCCGTCGGCTTTCGCCGACTTCATCGCTACTACGAAGTGTTCCGCCCCTTGGCGCCGCTTTCGTACTCTCGCCCTCGTGGTTCATGCCACTTGTGGCTTCTCCGTTAGCATCGGCGCCGAAGGTTCCCATGTTCCGAATAATCGCCTCACCCGAGCTCAAGCCACCTATATGCCGTAAGCGTCCGGTGAACACCACTGGCGTACCACGCTTGCCAGCCGCATAGTAGAGTTCATGAAAACATCGGAAGTGGCGCCCGCAAGGGGCGAAGTGTGGCGGGACTTGATCCTTCAGCAGAAAAAGAGCGGCTTGCCGGTGCAGACGTTCTGTCGGCAGCACGGAGTCAGTTGGCATTCCTTTTATCAATGGCGGAAGCGCTTAGCCAGGAGCCAGCCGGTACGGTTTGCGTTGGTGGAACCGCGGGAGGCCGGCCAGCAGGACAGAGCCGGGTTGGAGTTATGGCTGAGCAGTGGCGAGCGTTTGCAGATCGGGTCGGGCGTTGACGCCTCAACCTTGCGCACGGTGCTGGCGGTGTTGCGGGAGCGGCAATGATGCACATGCCGGCGAGCGTGCGCGTATATCTGTGCGCGTCGCCGTGTGATATGCGTCGAAGCTTTGATGGATTGCATGCGCTCGTCGGCGACAGGTTGCAGTTGGACGCTTTCGCCGGGCATTTATTCGTGTTTGGCAACCGGCGAAAGGATCGGGTCAAGATCTTGTATTGGGATCGGGATGGATTCGCGGTGTGGGCCAAGCGCTTGGAAGAGGGCACCTATGCCATGCCCTTCGACGATGGCGGCGAAACCCGGCGCGAGATCACGGCGCAGGAGTTAGGAGCGCTGCTTTCAGGCATCGATCTGAGCCAGGCCAGGCGGCGAAAGCGGTATCGGCGCAACATTGCCGCCCTATAAAAAACATATCGAATTTCTGATGTTTTTACTTGGCGAGCCGCAGTTTTGCCCGTAAAATTATCTTAGTGCCGATTGATCGCGAGCAACTGCCGGAAGACGCCAGCGTGTTGCGGCAGATGGTGCTCGACTTGGTTGCGCAATTGGATGCCGAACAGTTCCGCCGCATTAAGACCGAACGTTTACTGCGGCAGTTGTTAGAGGCCAAGAGCGGCCGCAAAAGCGAACAGCTTTCCGCCGATCAGTTGGCTCTCTTCGCCGCGGAACTAAAAGCGCAAGGCGTGGACGCGGGCGTGAGCGAAAGCGACAGCGAAAAGCACGGCGGAGCGGACGACCATCCTCCGCCGCCCCCGGTGGGCGAGTCGAAAGGAAAGCCGCATGGCCAGCGTCCTCTGCCGGAACATCTGAAACGAGAGCGCATCGTGCACGATCTGGCCCCAGCCGAGAAGCATTGCGCAGCCTGTGGCGAGGACCTCCGGCCGATTGGCGAAGAAACCAGTGAGCGGTACGAATACTTTCCAGCGCAAGTGATTGTAATCGAAGAGGTGCGCAAGAAGTACGCTTGCGCTTGCACTGTGAAAACGGCGGCCAAGCCTGCGCAGCCGATCGAGAAGAGCAATGCTGGCGCAGGGCTGCTTACTCAGGTGATCGTCGCTAAGTACGCCGATCATCTTCCTCTGCACCGTCAAGCGAAGATGTTGCGGCGCTCCGGAGTAGATTTTCCGGTGCAGACCATGTGCGGCTGGATGGCGCAATGCGCCGATCTGTTGAATCCGCTGTATGAACGGATGAAGAAATTCGTGCTGGCCTCGAAGGTGGTCGGGACCGATGACACGCCGGTGAAGGTGCTGGACCGAAACTTGCGGCAGGCGCGGAAAGGCCGGATCTGGCCGTATATCGGGGACCGCAATCATCCGGCGGTGGTGTACGACTACACTGCGACGCGAGAACGCGCCGGGCCGGAGAAGTTTCTCGAAAAATATCGGGGACATTTGCAGGCCGACGCCTATGCGGCCTATGACAGCTTTTTCATCGACCCGGAACGCGGGATGACCGAGGTCGGATGTTGGGCCCATACCCGGCGCCACTTTCGCGAGGCTCTGGAAAGCGACCATGCGCGCATGAGTGGGGTCATGCTGATGATCGCGCAGTTGTATGCGGTGGAGAAGAGCGCGCGTGTTGCCGGCTTGCACGGGGAAGATCTGCGCCTGGCGCGAGAACAGGGCTCACGCCCCGTGCTGGATCGCCTGCATCAATATTTAATCAAAATTCAGGATGAGGTTTTGCCGAAGAGCCAGGCCGGCCAAGCCGTGGCATACGCGCTGAAGAACTGGAAGGCGCTGACGCGCTACTGCGACGACGGCGATCTTCCGATCGACAACAATCGAACGGAACGCGCGATCCGCGGCATAGCCATCGGACGAAATAACTGGACCTTCTTCGGCAGCCACAACGGCGGGAAAACGGCAGCGGTGCTTCGCAGCTTCATCGCCTCATGTGAACTCGTCAAAATCGATCCGTTCGCTTGGTTCCGCGATGTGCTGGCCCGCATCGCCGACCACCCTGTCACGAAACTCGACGAGCTGATGCCCCATAACTGGGCACCCACCAAGAGCTAACACCCGACGGTCCATTATTGGCTGTCCAGGAGTCCCTTGGGCCGGTGTTCACCGGACGCTTACGGATAAAAGTCTCTTGCCGTAAACACGGGCCCAAGGGCAGTAACCTTGATGTTGCTCCCGTAGATGCGAAGCGAATCGCCTTCATTACGACAGGAGTATCCAATCGCGCTACATGCTTGGTAGAGCAAACTAACGCAGGCTGTGGTACTCGTATCGCTGGTCCCCAGGATCTTGGCGTTGCTGCGTCTTGTGGCGGTGTTGGTGCAAGCGACGTTGAGTCCGACGGCTTGATACCCGCAGCTCTGAAACGTGATTAACGTTCCATGCCTAGAATCGGCTGGCGGATTTTGAGGTGAAGTCCCCGGCGTCGCAGGGTGGTTCGTATTAGGCACGATGTACAGGTGGGCATACTTACAGGCAACCTCCCGGGTCGTTTGAAGATTCCAATTGACATTCTTCTCAACAGGCCCTCCACCAAGCGAAATGAGAGGCCTCCCGTCCACACATTGATTTGGATCGGAGTAGAACTCGGCAATCGAGTTGTTGTTGAGGTCACCTAACCGGATGTGGACTCCCCCGCAAAACGCTTCCTTGGAGTCGTTGTCATACTTCAGAGGAGCCTCAATCCGTCCGTCGTCGAACATCCGAAAATTGACCCAAATGGAGTGCGAAATCCCGTGGCCGTGACCATCGCCATTAAATGGAACTCTGTAGATGTTGAGCGTACCATGCTTGCCGGGTACCTGCGCCGGGCTGCAATCCTGCGCAATTGCAAGTCGCGCAAGTGGAGACTCCAGAATCAAGAGCACGATGAACAACAAAGCGCGGAATTTCAACTGAATGACTCCTTCCACGTCCAGTCCTCTATTTTCAATGTTTTTTCTAGTTGTGTTCACTCTTTAGGTGGTTGCACGTGCCACCCGCCGCATTCCTTCCGATACACGTGGGGTCCGGAGCGGTTGATGCGGCGGAAACAAAAGCTTGGCAGCCACAGCCTTCGACCGTGCAGCTTCCGGTACCGGCGATTATGGTCTTGTCCTCTTCAAATCCTACTACTGTTGCATGCATGGGCGTTCCTCCCGGAAAATGCCAGTGGCTAGCTTAGCAGTTCCAGACGTGCCGCGCCGACAATCACGGGAAAGGCCGACGTGTGTCAAAACGGTAAGCTTCCAAAAGCCCTGATTGGCTCCGGAACCAAAGCGGGATGTGCGTAGACAGCCACCAATTCATCGGGAAAACCACCGATCCAGCGAAAGGGCGCATCAATGCCAATAGCTACCCGGGACAGCAAGCGGCAATGAAGATCGTCGCCGAATTTGAGCAAAGCGAGAAATATCCCCCATCGCCCCCGGCGGACAGCCCCATAGCCCACCCAACATCCGCCCGCTTGACCTCCGATTCGCCCGTGCCCTCGTTTCGCAAACCGGATTCCCAATCGTTCCAGTAACCTACGCCCGCGCTCCCATGGTTCAACTCCGCGGACGGTGTAACCTGAGGCTAAGCAGCGGCTCGCTGAGCCGCCAGGCCGAGCGGCCAGGCCGGGCCGTTCCAGGCCGAGCCGCCACGGCAACGAAGCGGTTCTCTATCCGCAGCCCGGAATCCGTCCTGAGAAGCATCCCCAAGGAGTGTTTGATGACCCAACCAGCGGCAAAACGCACGCGCGCCGAAATTAATCGCGAAAACGCCCAAAAATCCACAGGCCCCAAAACCCCCGCAGGCAAACAGCGTTCCCGCATGAACGCCATGCGCCACGGCGTCACCCGCCAGGTCATGTGCATGCCTCCGGATCAAATGGCCGCATATCTCCAATTCCAGCGGTCCTACTTCGACCAGCTCCAGCCCCAAGGCGCCGTCGAGAAACAGGAAGTCCAGTTCATGGTCGACGCCGCCTGGAAAATCAACTCCAGCACCGCCTGGCAGCAAGGTATTCTTAGCGAGCGCGCTTTCCCCGGCATGGAGGAGCGCGCAGCCGCCGCCAGGTATGATGCCGGCAATCGCCCCGAAGTCGACGCCGCGCTCGCTGTCTCGCACGTCGTTTCGATGATGACGCGCGATCTCTGCAATCTCTCGCTCTACGAATCGCGCCTCCATCGCCAATACCAAAAATCCCAGGATCGCCTCAAACAGCTTCAGATCGATCGCGCCTGCCGCCCGGCGCTGGCCTCATACTGTGAAGAGCTGGAGCAGGCGCCTCCCCCCGCTCCCGAACCGAACGAAACAAAGCCTCAACCTCCCCAACCTGGCTTCGATTTTTCAGACCGGCAATCGCCCAAAAAGCACTCCCCAACAACCTCCCGGCAACGTCCTCCCCAAAACCGGCCGCCGCTGCTCCAGCCCAATAACGCTGAGAGTTTTTCGGCCTACCCGGCACTACACCTATGTCCGCGAGAGGCATAGGTGCTACGCTTTCTTATCCTGACCATGGCGGCTTCGCTCGCCGCCCGCGCGCAAACGCCCGATCCGGCATACGCTCCGCTTACCAAGGCTTACGAGGGGCTCCGCGTCAAGAACTACGACGCCGCGATCGCCTCGTTCGAGCGGGCCATCGCGCTCGCCCCGCAACGGGCCTCGATCCGTAAAGACCTCGCCTACACGCTGCTGAAAATCGGCGAGAACGAGGCCGCGCGCGACCAGTTTGCCGAGGCTATGCGCCTGGAGCCGGCGGACGACCATGTCGCGCTGGAATACGCCTTCCTGTGCTACGAGACCAAGCAGCAGGCCGTGGCGCGCCGCGTCTTCGACCGCATTCGCAAAACCGGCAACGCAACGGCCGAGCAGGCCTTTCAAAACATCGACCGGCCGCTCGCCGAGGGCATTGCGCGCTGGCAGAAGGCGCTCGAAATGTCGCCGGACAACTTCAGCGCCAATCAGGAACTGGCGCGCCTCGCCGACCAGCGCGACGAGCTCTCCTCTCGCCGCCGAGCACTACGAAAAAGCGTGGCGCATTAAGCCGGCCGAGCGCGAGTTGCTGCTCGACCTCGGCCGCGTCTGGAAAACTCTGGGACGCCGCGAGGACGCCATGTCCGCTCTGTTGGCCGCCTCGCGCGGCGCCGAGCCCCGCGTTGCCGAACGCGCACGAGAGCTGCTCCCCTCCCGCTATCCCTACGTCTACGAATTTCAAAGCGCCATCCAGCTCGATTCGAACAACGTCGAGCTGCGGCGGGAGCTGGCTTACCTCTTGCTCGAGATGGGGCAAAAAAGCGAAGCGGAGGAGCAGTTCCGGGCCATCCACAAACTCGCGCCGGACGATCTGCTTTCGAGCGCGCAACTCGGATTTCTGCTTCTCAAACGCAACGATATGGCGAGCGCGCGCCCTCTGCTCGAAGAAGTGCTGAAGGGCGGCGACGAGGAGCTTGCGGACCGCGTCCGCACGGCGCTGAAACTTCCGGAAATGCTGCGCAGAAGAGGCGATGCGGCGCAGCGCGTCTCCGAGCAGGCCAAGGACATGGCGCGAAAAAGCCTTGCGGCGGGCTACATGAAAGACGCGCTGAAATACCTCAGCGTCGCGCAGGAAGCCGATCCGCTGGACTTCGACGTGATGCTGAAGCTGGGGTGGACTTACAACGTCATGCACGACGACCGGCAGGCGATCCGCTGGTTCGATCTGGCTTCGAAAAGTCCCGATCCCAAGATCAGCTCGGAGGCCTCCAAGGCGTCCAAAAGCCTGCGGCCGCAATTCCAGAACTTCCGTTTCACGGCCTGGGTGTTTCCGTTTTATTCGACGCGCTGGAAAGACGCCTTCGGGTACGCCCAGATGAAAGAGGAAATGAAGCTCGGACATCTGCCCTTCCGCCTCTATTTGTCGGCGCGTTTCGTAGGCGACACGAGGGAGAAGGTGGGGCCGACGCAATCCGATCCACAGCCGGCGTATTTGTCGGAAAGCTCGGTCATTTTCGGCGTGGGAATGGCGACGGCCACGTTCCACGGCGCAACCGGTTGGATGGAAGCGGGGGAATCGGTGAAATACCTTCCCAGCCGGACCGATGTCGGCTCCGCGATCCCGGATTACCGCGGCGGCATCTCGTACGCCAAAGGGTTCGGCCACATGATCGGCGGCGCGCACGGATTTTTCGCCGAATCGAACGACGACGGCGTCTATGTCAGCCGGTTCCAGAACGACATGCTGCTCTATTCGCAGAACCGCACCGGCTATACGTTCTCGGCCGCGGAGAGTTTTCTGGGCGGCTTTCAGCCACAGATTTATTGGAACTACAACCTGACCACGGACCGCGAGGGCCAGTATTGGGCGAACTACGTCGAGACCGGACCAGGGCTGCGCTTCCGCACCGCGGCCATGCCGAAATCGCTGCTCTTCTCCGTCAATTTTCTGCGCGGCGTGTACCTGGTCAACGCCGGGAACCCGCGCGGCCCTAACTTCTTCGATCTGCGGGTGGGATTCTGGTATGCGTTCACTCATTAGACTGTTTTGCGCCGCCGCGGTTCCGTTGGCCGCCTTCGCCTATACGTATTCGTTCCACGTCGCCGGCGACGACCCTGGGCCTTGGCCCAACATTCTGTCTGCTGTCGGGATCACCACCGGCGCCTACGGCCCGACCAATCTGTTCATCGTTCGCGAAGGCGCCCCCGGTACGGCGCGGCAGTGGGTGGACAAGGTGGAAAAGGGCGCCGTGGTGGTGCTGGAAGGCGAATCCGAGATTGCCGAGGCGCTGGGCATTCACGCGTCTAAGAAGCGCGTGACGGTGCGCAGTATCGTCGATAATCGCGCCCCCAAGCTGTCCATTGTGTGGGAGAAGGCGGTTGAAATTCCCGTCTTCGAGCTTCCCGCGGACGCGCGCGTGTTTGCGGTCGAGCGCTGGCAGGGCGCGCCCGTACTGGCAGCCGTCCGGCGAGGCGCAGGCGCGGTCTTGTGGCTCGCCACATCGCCGGGCGCGCAAGGCTACGAGCGCTATCCCTATCTCGTGCAGGCTCTCTCGGACGTAGGCATCACGCCGCCGTTCCGGTCCTCGCAGCTGGTGGCGTTTTTCGATTCAGCGTACCGCTCGCGCGTCGACCTGGATTATTTTGCGGTGCGCTGGCGCAAAGCCGGCATTGCGGCCTTGCATGTCGCGGCGTGGCATTACTTCGAGCCGGACGCGCAGGGCGACCAATACCTGAAGACGCTGATCGCCGCGTGTCACCGCAACGGCATTCTCGTCTACGCCTGGATGGAACTGCCCCACGTCAGCGAGCGGTTTTGGGCGGAACATCCGGAGTGGCGCGAGAAGACGGCGCTGCTGCAGGACGCGCAACTCGACTGGCGCAAGCTCATGAACCTTCAGAATCCGGCGGCTTCCGCGGCCATCGCGAAGGGGACGCGCGCGCTGCTCGATCGCTTCGACTGGGACGGCGTCAATCTTGCCGAATTGTATTTCGAATCGCTCGAAGGCGCTGCGAATCCGGCCCGTTTCACTCCCCTGAACGACGATGTCCGCCGCGATTTCGAGCGCACGGCCGGCTTCGATCCGCTGACGCTGTTTCAGACCCCGGCGCCGGATGCGGCGAAGTTGCGCGCCTTCCTCGATTATCGCGCCGAGCTGGCCCGCAAGCTGCAATCGCAATGGATCGGAGAGATTGAGGCGGTTCGGCGCTACGAAACCCGATCTGGATCTCGTGCTCACGCACGTAGACGACCGCTTCGATACGCGCATGCGCGACCTGATCGGGGCGGACGCGGGCAAGGTTTTGCCGCTGCTCGACCAACATGATTTTACGTTTCTGATCGAAGATCCGGCGACCATCTGGAATCTCGGCCCGCAGCGCTATCCTCAAATTGCCGAGCGCTATCGTCCTCTGACCAACCACTTCGACAAAGTCGCCATCGACATCAATATTGCCGAACGCTATCAGGACGTCTATCCCACCAAACAGCAGACTGGAACCGAACTGTTTCAGCTGCTGCATCTGGCCTCGCGGGCGTTTCCACTAGTCGCGCTTTATTTCGAAAATTCGATTCTGACGCCCGACCTTCCTTTGCTCTCGGCCGCGGCCGCCAACGTGGATCGTCTGGAGCGCGAAGGGGATCGCATGACGATCGGGTCGCGCTACGGCGTGGGCGTGCAATGGCGGGGCCCGGCGTCCGTGAATGGGCGGACCTGGCCGGTTCACGATGCCGATACGTTATGGCTGCCGCCGGGCGCGAGCCGCGTGGAGCCGGCGGCCAGGGATGCGGCTTTCACCGTAGCCGATTTCAACGGACGGCTGCAGTCGGCGCGGGCGCTCGACAATGGCGTGGAACTCTCTTATCAAAGCAGTGCGCGGGCGATTGCCGTGTTAAGCGCCCGGCCCCGCAGCATGGAACTGGACGGCTTAGCGCGGGACGCCGGCGCGGTCGAATCCAAAGGCAAATTTGTCGTGATGCTCCCGCGCGGCCAGCACCTCGTAACGTTTCAGCAGTAGCGCGATTACAATACGGTAATGGCCGATATCGTGGTGCGTCCGACGATGAAGTTCATCAATGCGGGCTATCTCGCCGTCATTGTCGTGATCGCGGCCGCTGCCATCGCCTGGTACATGCTGCATCCCCAGCCCTACTGGGCGCCCGCAGTGTTGCTCGTGCTGTTGTGGTGGCCGCTGCAGCGCCACATCCGGCGGCTGACCGCAAAAGCGACGATCTCCGGGGACAAGCTGCGCTATGAGACCGGATTTTTAGGCAAATCGACGCGCACGATCCAACTCTCAAAGATCCAGGACGTTCGCGTGGATCAGTCTTTCGCGCAGCGGATCTTCGGCGTCGGAAGCATTTCGATTGAAACCGCGGGGGAGGCCAGCCGCTTGACGGTGCACAATATCGATTTGCCGCAGGCCATCGCCGACGAGATCATGGCGCGGGCGCAACATCATGGGGTAGTTGGGTCGGTTTGAACCCAATTTTATGCCAACTTTTTGGTTACCGTCGCGTATTAGCTTGTAGCACCGAAGCGATCGATGGAACGTCTGGTTCAATACTTAAAGCTCGCCGTCCGTCAGTTACGGCGCAACCCTGGCTTCACCGTTACGGTGGTCCTTACCCTGGCGCTTTCTATTGGCGCAAACACGGCAATCTTTTCGATTGTGAATGCGCTGTTGCTGAAGGGCCTTCCCTACGCTCATCCGGAGCGCATCGGAACAATCTTTGCGCGGACTACGGGCGCCGAATCCTTCGATATTCGAAGAAACATTGACGGCGAACAATGGGAACTGCTGCGCGACGACGTCCCCTCTCTGGTCTCGGCTGTTTCCGCCCTACGTACGTCCGGCGTGAACCTACAGGCCGGCTCCCATGCACAATATGTTCATGAAGGACGAATCTCTGAGCATTACTTCGACGTGTTGGCCCTTCATCCTTTGATAGGACGTAATTTCTCGGACGAGGAGGATCGTCCGCACGGCCCCCGGGCAGCCATCCTGAGCTACGCCTTGTGGCGCACGACTTTTGCCGCGGACGCGAATGTACTGGGGCAAGCCGTTCTGCTGAAAGGCGAGCCGTACACCATCGTTGGCGTGCTGCCCGAGAACGCCACAACGCCCTTAAATGCCGATCTGTACACGGCCCTCCAACCGGACCGTGAGGGCGAGGGCCAAGCAACTAACTTCCAAGCAATCATGCGGCTGCGCGACGGCGCGAAGTGGCAACAGGCCAATACCGAAATCGATCGCGCGTTGATCCGGAGCCTTCGCGCCCAGCGCATAAAGAGCAATCCTGGCGCGCAGGTGACCTATTACTCCGTGCCCTTGCAAAAAGGCGAAACGGATAGACTGCGTCCGGAAGCGCTGGCCCTGATGCTGGCAGCAGGCTTCATTCTGCTCATTGCGT
The DNA here is from genome assembly GCA_963795935.1 of Bryobacterales bacterium. GTDB lineage: Bacteria > Acidobacteriota > Terriglobia > Bryobacterales > Bryobacteraceae > JAICMB01. The sequence continues at coordinate 12,715 of CAWCJO010000007.1, forward strand.
GCGCGAACCTCGCGGGGCTGACCCTGGTGCGTATGTCGCGCCGTACGGGTGAGATAGCCACCAGGCTGGCGTTGGGCGCATCGCGTTGGCAGATTCAGAGACAGCTTTGGATCGACAACCTGCTGCTCGCTCTGGTGGGAGGGACCGCCGCCATAGGGGTCGGCTTCCTTGCGCTGCGCGGGCTATTGCTGCTCCTGCCCGAACATTTTCTGCCCTTAGCGAACGTGCCTCTCGATAGCCGGGTGCTGGGCGTCACGCTCTCCCTGTCTCTGCTGACCAGCGTTCTGTTCGGCATGTTGCCCGCGCTTACCACGAGGAAAGTCGATGTGCGATCCGCGATGACCAGCCGCGCCGTAATCGGCGCAGGCGGCGTTCGCCTCCGGCAAGGGTTGATTGCCGCGGAAGTTGCCCTGACGGTCGTGCTGCTGGCCGCCGCCGGGCTGCTCATCCGCACGCTCATCCACCTCGAGACGATGCCCCCGGGTTTCAATCCCACCGGAGTGATCACCGCTAAGGCATCGCTGGACGATGCCCGCTACCACGACCCGGCGGCGTTTCGAAAACTGCTCAACGAGAGCCTCGCCAGCATGCGCGCAATTCCCGGTGTGCGGAACGCCGCCGTTGGACTGACCGTGCCGTACGAGCGCGCGCTGCTCAATTCCGTCACGTTCAGCGACGGCGAAAATGCGGGCCGCGAGATTACGACCAACGAGGTGTATGTCACGCCTGGCTATTTCGATACTTTGCGGGTGCCAGTGCTTGCGGGCCGGGCGTTCACCGATGCGGACGGTCCGGATGCGCAGCCGGTTGCGATCGTCAACCAGACATTCGCGCGCAAATTCTTCCCGTGGATCGAATGCCGTAGGGCGATACCTAGAACAAGAAAATGTCGATCGTGGGAGTCGTCGCGGACACTGTGCTGTCCTCCGCCGCCGGATTGAACGCAGGCGCGGAGCCGCTAACGAGGGAGGAGACAATCTACATCCCCGCTGCGCAATTCCTCGATGCCAAATTTCTTTCCCTCGCGCACGCATGGTATCAGCCAAGCTGGATTGTTAGCGCCGCCCGTCCGGTTGAGGGTTTGACTGCTCAGATGCAGCATGCTTTGGCGAGCGCCGATCCGAACCTGCCTTTTTCCGGCTTTTACTCTATGCGGGACCTGATGGCCGCGACGCTCGCGACGCAAAGGATCGAGGTCGCGTTACTGGCTGCCATGGCATCGCTCGCGCTGTTGCTGAGCGCCGTAGGCGTCTTCGCGCTGGTGGCGAACATGGTAGTGCAGAGGACGCGTGAGATCGGCATCCGCATGGCCCTGGGTTCGACGATTCGAACGGCGATGGTCCATATCGGCAGGCCGGGAGTGGAGGCATCGGCGATGGGATTGGCGTTGGGACTGATCCTCTGCGCGGGCGCGCTCCGCGCCATGCGCGGCGTTCTTTACGGCGTCGGCGCGTACGATTCGCCAACCATCCTGATTGTCGCGCTGACCCTCTCTGCTGTAACGATCCTCGCGACAACGATACCCGCCCTGAGAGTTGCAAGGATCGACCCGGCCAAGACGCTGCGCGAATAATAGGGGGCATCTTCGAGCCGCCGTGCAAGCCAAAGATCCAGATGTTCGCGTCGATCAATCCTTCGGGTAGCGGATCTTTGGCGTGGAAGCATAGCCGGCGAGGCCAGCCGCTTGATGGCCCGTAATACCGACATGCCATAGGCCAGTGCGGACGAGATCATAGCCCGGGCGCAACATCCAGAGGCCGTCGCTCAGGGCCGACAGCTTTAATAGCTACCGGCATCGAAGGTGTTGTAAACCGCGGCTCAGGCGCTCAACCTTCAAAGCAATGGTCAGTCCGACGGGGGCGCCGTGTCAAGACGCGGACGCGGACGCGCTATTGCGGCTTGGCGTAGGGGGATAGATAACCGCCGTCGAGCTTATCGATGCGGGATTCAAGGAGCGTGATGCGGTCGAGGAGCGCGCTGGTTTGGGCTTCGGCGGCGCGGAGGCGGATCTCGATAGGAGCCCACTTGAGGAACTCCGCCAGCATGTGTTTCTCCGCGGTTTCGATGCGCTCGCCGGTTTCGGTGGAACGCGTATCCAGGCGATTTTGGATTTCCTCGAAGCGTTTGTCCATGACCTCCAGGATCTGCTCCAGGCGCGTTACGAGCCGGTCCAAAAATTCTCTTGTTTGAACATCGATGGCCATAGATCTGTTTTACTCGTTGCCGGGGCCGACTTTCAGCACCGCCAGGAAAGCCTCTTGCGGGATTTCAACCCGGCCCACGCGCTTCATGCGCCGTTTGCCTTCCTTCTGCTTCTCGAGCAGCTTGCGCTTGCGCGAGATGTCGCCGCCGTAGCACTTAGCGAGCACGTTTTTGCGCATCGCCGAGATGGTCTCGCGCGCGATCACTTTGTTGCCGATGGCGGCCTGCAGCGCCACTTCGAACATCTGGCGGGGGATGAGCTTACGAAGGCGGCCGATCAAGTCTTTGCCGCGGTCGTAGGCGAAGTCTTTATGCACGACGATGGAGAGCGCGTCGACGGGTTCGCCCGCCACCAGCACGTCCAGCTTCACCATGGGCGAGACGCGGAAGCCGGAGAGATGGTAGTCGAGCGAGGCATAGCCGCGCGACGCGGACTTGAGACGATCGTAAAAATCGAGCACGATCTCGTTCAGCGGAAGATCGTAGGACAGCAGCACTCGCGCGGCGCCGATGTATTCGAATTTCTTCTGCGAGCCGCGCTTCTCTTCGAGCAGCTTCAGGATCTCGCCGACGTATTCTTCGCGGGTGATGACGGTGGCGTCGATGATGGGCTCCTCGATCTGCTTAATGGAGGAGGGGTCCGGAAATTTAGCGGGATTGTCCACCTCGACGACGGAGCCGTCGAGTTTGGTGACGCGATAGCGCACGCCGGGCGCGGTGGTGATGAGATCGATTTCGAACTCGCGCTCCAGACGCTCCTGAACGATCTCAAGGTGCAGCAGGCCGAGGAAGCCGCAGCGGAAACCGAAGCCCAGCGCGAGCGAGTTTTCCGGCTCGAAATTGAAGGCGCTGTCGTTGAGACGAAGTTTTTCGAGCGCTTCGCGGAGGCGGCCATGCTCGTGACTCTCGACCGGGTAGAGGCCGGCGAAGACCATGGGCTTGGCCGGCTCAAAGCCGGGCAGGGGTTCGCCGGCGGGATTGGCGTCGCCGGTAATGGTGTCGCCGATCTGGGCGTCGGAGACGGTCTTGATGGTCGCGAACAGGAATCCCACTTCGCCGGCCGAGAGCTCCTGGGCCGGTATGGCCTTGGGCGATTGATATCCCATTCCTTCGACGTCGTGCGTGGTGCCGTTGGACCATAGGCGGATCTTCTGGCCCACGCGGACGCGGCCGTCGACGATGCGCGCGAGAATGATGACGCCCCGGTAAGGGTCGAACCAGGAATCGAAAATGAGGGCGCGCAAGGGCGCGTCCGGCGAGCCGGACGGGGGCGGCACCAGATGCACGATCGCTTCAAGAACCTCCGCGATCCCGGTCCCGTTCTTGGCGCTGACCAGCAGGGCATCCTTGGCGGACAGCCCAATGACCTGCTCGATCTGCTCGCGGATGCGGTCGGGCTCGGCTGAAGGCAGGTCGATTTTATTAATTACGGGGATGATTTCAAGGTTGTGATGCAGGGCGAGATAGGTGTTGGCGAGCGTTTGCGCCTCCACGCCCTGCGAGGCGTCAATGACCAGCAGGGCGCCTTCACAGGCCTGCAGACTGCGGGAAACTTCGTAAGTGAAATCGACGTGGCCGGGCGTGTCGATCAGGTTTAATTGATACGTTTCGCCGTCCGATGCGGTGTAATTCAGACGCACGGCGTGGGCTTTAATAGTGATGCCGCGCTCGCGCTCGAGGTCCATGGTATCGAGGACCTGCTCCATCATTTCGCGTTGCGGGAGGGCGCCGGTAACTTCCAGCAGACGATCGGCCAACGTGGACTTCCCGTGATCTATGTGCGCGATAATCGAGAAGTTCCGTATCTTACTGGGATCCATGCGGTAGAATGAGGGCCTGAATTCGAATTATCCCATGTCCCAGGTTATCGAAGGGTATCTGGACGCAAAGGGCATGAAATTCGCGATCGTGGTATCGCGATTCAACAGCTTCATTACGGACAAATTACTGGAAGGGGCGCTGGGGGCGCTGCGCCGGACGGGCGCGGCCGAAGGGGATATCGAAATCGTGCGCGCGCCGGGGGCATGGGAGCTGCCGCTGCTCGCAAAAATTATCGCGGAGCGCAAGCGGCACGACGCGGTGATCGTTCTGGGAGCGGTGATTCGCGGCGAGACGCCGCATTTCGATTACGTGGCGGGGGAATGCGCCCGGCATCTGAGCGAAATCCCGCTCCAGACAGGCGTGCCGGTGGCTTTCGGCGTGCTGACGACCAATACAGTGGAGCAGGCCATCGATCGCGCCGGGGCGAAGGCGGGCAACAAGGGCTTCGACGCGGCGCTGAGCGCCATTGAGATGGTCGGCATTTTGCGGCGGTTGCGGGCATAACCGTTTTCGCGCGCGGCGCTGTGCCAACATGGAATCGTGGCCGCCCGGCACCGATCCCGACAACGCGCGTTGCAACTCCTGTATCAATGGGACGTGACCAAGCAGCCTGTCGAGAACGCGATTTCGGCCTTCTACGATACGCTGTACGCGACGGAGGAGGAACCGGAGAGCGCGCCGGCGCGCGATCCGTTCATGGAAGAGCTGGCGGTGGGGACGGCGCGTATGGCGCCCGAGCTGGACCAGCGCATCTCCGGCAAGGCGGTGCACTGGAGGCTGGAGCGCATGCCCGCCGTGGACCGCAATATCCTGCGCCTGGCGGTTTACGAGATGACGGAACGAAAGACGCCGCCGGCGGTCGTGATTGACGAAGCGATCGAGCTGGCGAGGCAGTTCTCGGGCGATGAATCGGTGTCGTTCATCAACGGCGTGCTCGACGCGGTGCATAAAGAATTGCGCGTCTAAATCGCCGTGAAAATACTGATGACTGCTTCCGAAGCCACGCCATTCTGCAAGACGGGCGGTCTGGCCGACGTCATCGGCGCGCTGCCGGCGGCGCTGGCGCACAAGGGAGAGCAGGTCGCCGTGGTTCTGCCGGGGTATCGCGAGAATCGCTACCCTTCCCCGCCGCGGGAGGCTTACCGGAACTTACCGATTCCGCTCGCGGGCGGGTTCACGGTGGACATTTTCGAGACGGTCGAGAACGGCGTCTCGTTTTACATCGTGTTCTGTCCGCCGTTGTTCGACCGCCCAGGATTATACGGCGCGGACGGCAAAGATTTCGCCGATAATGCCGTGCGTTTTGCGGTGTTCAGCCGCGCCGCGCTGGGCGTGGTCCGATATCTATACCGGCCCGATATTATTCATTGCCACGACTGGCAGACGGCGCTCGCGCCGGTTACCATGCATCGCGTTCTGCGCGGCGATCCGACATTTATGGCGTCGCGCGTTCTGTTCACAATTCACAATCTGGGCTATCAGGGGCTGTTCCCGTCCGGCGTTGTGCCCGATGTTGGTCTGGACCCGGGGGTCTTGACGCCGGAGCTGATGGGATTTCACGGGCAGCTCAATTTATTGAAGGGCGCAATCCGCTACAGCGATGCGGTCAGCACGGTAAGCCGCGCTTACGCCCGCGAGATCCAGACGCCGGAGCTGGGGTTCGGCCTGGACGCGTATTTACGCCGGCACGCAAAACTGCTGACCGGGATTGTGAACGGGGTCGATTATATGGAATGGAATCCGGAAAACGATCCGAACATTGCGATGCCCTATTCGGTCGACGATCCGGCGGGGAAAAAAGAATGCAAGCGGGCGCTGCTGGAGGAATACGGGCTGCCGGCGGACAATATGGACCGGCCGCTGATCGGGATGGTTTCGCGCTTCGTGGAGCAGAAGGGATTTGACCTGATTGCGAAGGCTGCGTCCCGGATTTCGGAACTGGACCTTGCGATGACGGTACTCGGCTCGGGAGAACAGCAGTACCAGGACCTTTTCACGTCGCTGGCGCAGCGGAATCCGGACCGCTTCGGCGTTCGCATCGGGTACGACGATGCATTGGCGCATCGCATCGAAGCGGGCGCGGACATGTTCCTGATGCCGAGCCGGTATGAGCCCTGCGGGCTGAATCAAATTTATAGCTTGAAGTATGGGACGCTGCCGATTGTGCGCGCCACGGGGGGGCTGGACGATACCATCGACGAGGCGGTCGGGTTTAAGTTTCAGGAATACTCGGCGGCGGCGCTGGTGGAGGCGATCCGGTCGGCGCTGGCCGCGTACCAGGACGCGGAGCTTTGGCGCGGGATGATGCGGGCGGCGATGCAGCGGGATTTTTCGTGGGATGCGGTTGCGGTCGAGTATCTGGATTTGTACCGCCGGATTGTTGGCGGATTGGGCCCGGATCGGGCGCCGGAGCAGAGCAACGGAGGGGCGCGTAATGAATCTTTTTCGCGGGGTTTGCATCAATAAAAAAGGAGATCAATTGGACACATGGCTGACGCTAAGACGTTGACATCGACGGACCACGCTAACACCTTGACATTCACGGACCAGACGTTTGACACGGAAGTATTGAACTCGGAAGTCCCGGTTCTGGTGGACTTCTGGGCCGAATGGTGCGGACCATGCCGCATGATGGGTCCCACGGTGGATGCGGTGGCTACGGATTATGCCGGACGCGTGAAGGTCGGGAAAGTCAACGTCGATGAGAACGGGAGTACCGCGATGCGGTACAACATCCGGGGCATCCCGACGCTGCTCCTATTCAAGGGCGGCAAGATCGTGGAGCAGAAGGTCGGCGCCGTCGGAAAGACGGATGTTCAGAAGATGGTGGACGCGCATCTGTAAGATCTCGGAGCCGCGAACCGGCATTGGGCCGCGGCGTAGAACGTCCCGAAAAGATTCGCCCGGTTCGGTTTGTTGAGCCGGCTCTTCGCAAACTGATTCGACTGACGCGCAGCCAGGCAATTTCCGCGCCTGAGGAGTCCGTGCTCGTACAATAAAAGAAAGAATGATCCGGGACGGCGTTTACTATGCGCTCGGCTTCACTGCCGGAGGGGTGATTGTCTCGTATTTCACCTCGCCGTGGTACGGCATTCCGCTGTACCTGGTTGCGGCGTTCTGCCTTTATTTTTTTCGGGACCCGGAGCGCGCGATTCCGAATGGCCCGGTCGCCGTTTCTCCGGCCGACGGCAAAGTGGTCGCGATTCGCGCGGCGGAAGCCGGCGTTACACGGCTCAGCATCTTTCTGAACATCTTCGACGTGCACGTCAATCGCTCGCCGATCGGGGGCAAGATTTCGCGAGTTCGCTATCAGCGCGGCCAATTCATGGCCGCGAACCGGGAACTGGCCAGCAGCCGCAACGAACAGAACATGGTTACGGTGGAAGACGGCGACATGCGCGTGACGTTTTCTCAGATTGCGGGTCTCATCGCCCGGCGCATCGTGTTCTATAAGCGCGCGGGCGATGAAGTGAATAAGGGAGAACGCATCGGGTTGATCAAATTCGGCTCGCGCGTGGACGTGTTTCTGGGGCCGGAGTGGGAAGTGGCTGTGGAGGAAGGCGTGCGCGTGTCGGCCGGGTCCTCCATATTGGCGAAGCGGGCGCCGGCGGATCGAAAGTAAAGGCGCATGCCGAATCTCACGCTCAAAGAACGGTTTATCGGACCTCGGGCGCCGGGCGCCGGCCGCGCCGCGCCGCCTATGCGCTGCCCACATTGTTCACGGCTGGGAATATTTTTCTCGGCTTCATCGCCATTTTGCGCGCCTTCCAGGGGGCAATGGCCGCGCATGGCGGCAACCTCGGCTACAATCACGCATTCGAGGTGGCGGCGGCCTGCATCGGGGTTGCGGTCGCGCTCGACGGGCTGGATGGACGCATCGCGCGCATGACGAATACGACCAGCGATTTCGGCCGCGAGATGGATTCGCTCGCGGACGTGATCACGTTCGGCCTCGCGCCGGCGGTGCTGGCCTACGCCTGGGGCGTTCAATTCATCGCGCCCGATGCCCGGAACTTCGACCACCGCATCGGCTATTTCATCAGTTTCGTGTTCCTGCTGTGCGGCGCGGCGCGCCTGGCCCGATTCAACGTGCAGACAAATCCCATGCCCAAGAATCCCGGCCGCCCCGACCGCAAATACTTTATCGGACTCCCCATTCCGGCGGCGGCGGGCATGGTCGCTTCCGTCGTATTCGCGTCCGATTCCGTCCCGTTGCAATGGTGGATCTGGTCGGTGCTGTGGCTGGCGCTGCTGGCCTTCGTTTCCTTTCTGATGGTGAGCACGTGGCGTTATCCCAGCTTTAAGGACATGCATCTGACGAAGCCGCGCTCGCCCTTGAGCGTCATTTTGATCGCCACGCTGATTTACCTCATCTGGGCTTTCCCGCAGCCGGTGCTGTTGGCCCTGGCGAGCGCGTATGTCGCCAGCGGCATAGCGCTTCGCGCCGGAGGAATCATGCGCCGCCGCTGGCGCCGTCCGCCGCCGCGTCCGCATCCGGAGCGCGTGATTGGATAAGAAGCATAAGCGGGCTAGGAGGAAGCCGCAACCCGATGCCTCCGGCGATGCGCCCGTAATCGGGGTGGTCGGGGCGGAATCGCTGCTGGGACGCGAGCTGGTGGACGTTCTGGAATCCGGGAATCTGCCCGGGCAGGTGAAGCTGCTGGCGGCGGAGGAGCAGGAGGCGCCGGCGAGCGGGATTTTGACGGAACGCGAAGGGGAGCCCATTTTCATCGCGTCATTGGTCGAGAGCGAGCTGGCGGGGGCGCGCGTGGTGTTGCTGGCGGGATCGGCGGAATCCTCGCGCAAGGCGCTCGCCGCAATTGAAACCGTGGCGGGCGCCGCGGTTGCGATCGATCTCACGGGTGCGCTTGAAGATCATCCCGCGGCGCGGCTGCGCGCGCCCATTGTGGAGAGTGGGGCCGAGACCGCGGCTCCATCGGCGAAGTCCGCGATTTACGTCATCGCGCATCCGGCCGCCATCGCTCTGGCGCTGTTCTTGAAGCAGTTGGTGCGCGCCGGATCCGTGCGCCGCGTGGTCTGCAATATTTTCGAGCCGGTGAGCGAGCGCGGCAAGAAGGGGCTCGACGAATTGCAGCAGCAGACCGTGGGGCTGCTGTCGTTCAAGAAATTGAACACCGAGGTCTTCGATACCCAGATCAGTTTCAACATGCTGCCCGGCTACGGCGTTGCGGCCGTCAGGTCGCTCGAAGATGTCGAGAGCGCGGTGGAGCGGCATCTGGCGACGCTGCTCGCGGGCAACTCTGCGATTCCGATGCCTTCGCTGCGCGTCGCGCACGCTCCGGTATTCCACGGGTACAGCTTCTCGTTGTGGGTGGAATTCGAGAGCCGGCCAACGATCGCCGATCTCGCCGGCGCGCTCGCGGGCGCGCACGTGGACGTACGCGTGAAGGGCGAGGAAGCGCCCTCCAACGTCGGCATGGCGGGGCAAAGCGGCATCGCCGTGGGCGCCATCGCGCCGGACCGCAACGATGCGCGCGCGTGCTGGTTCTGGATGGCGGCCGATAATCTCCGCCTGGCCGCGGAGAATGCGGTGGAGGTGGCGCGTGAAGTTCTCGGTTAGAGCGGTTTGCGCGGCCGTGGTTCTGCTTGTGGGGGCGGGCTGCGGATATCATGTCTCCGGCAAGGGCGAAACTCTTCCCAAGACTCTGCGCACCATTGCCGTTCCGCCATTCACGAATCTTTCAGTGCGCTACCGGTTGACGGACAGCTTGCCGGAGGCCATTTCGCGCGAACTCATCACGCGCACCCGCTACCGCGTGATTCCGGACGCGAGCCAAGCGGACGCTTATCTGAGCGGCACGGTGCTCAATGTTTTTAATTATCCGATCATCACCGATCCCACACTGGGGCGCGCCACCGCCCTGCAGATCATCGTCAGGCTTTCCGTGACCTTGACGGAGCGCGCGACGGGGAAAGTTTTGTGGACCAAGAACTGGGAATCGCACTCGCAATACGAGATCAGCGAAGATCCCAACAAGTATTTCGACGAGAGCGGGACGGCGCTGGACCGCCTGGCGCGCGACGTGGCCCGCGATATCGTCACGTCCATCCTGGAGAACTTTTGACGCCGGAACAGTTCCAGCAGCGCATGGCGAAGGGGGCGCCGGCGCCGGCCTATCTGTTCATCGGTCCGGATGCTTATGGGCGGACGGCGTGCCGCAAAGCGCTGGCCGGACGCATCCCGCAAATGGACCGGTTCGATCTGGATGAAACGGGACTTCGAGCCGTGCTGGACGATGCGCGTGCGCTGTCGCTTTTTTCGACGGAGCGAATCGTGTGGGTGGGGAGCGCCGAAGAAGCGGTTCCGCGCACGCGTTCGGCGGAGGACGGCGTTGGCGAGGGCGCCTCCGATCTGGCGAGCTACCTGCGGCATCCCACGCCGGGAATCGTCGTCGTGTTCGACTGCAGCCGCTTCGAGTTCGAGGGCGACGACAAAGCCAAGATCGAGCGGGTTCAGAAGTTTTACGCGGCCATTCCCGACTGTGTGGAGTTCCGCCGTTGCACGGTCGAGTCCGCGCGCCAGCTTGCGAAGGATCTGGCCCGCGATGCGGGACTTAACATCGGCCTTTCCGAGATTGGGCTGCTGGTGGAAGCGCTGGCCGGAGATGCCGGCCGCATCGCGGTGGAAATCGAGAAGCTCAGTCTGTACGCGGGCCGGGAGCGCAAGATTACGGCGGACGACATCGCGCTGCTGGTTCCGAATGCGCGCGAATCGACCGTGTTCGCGCTGGCGGCGGCGCTCGGACGCGGGGACCGCAAACGCTCGCTCGACAGCCTGAATACGCTGTTGCGGGAAGGCGAATATTTGCCGTTGGCGCTGACATTTCTGGCTACGCAATTCCGGCTTGCGATGGTGGCCCAGGAGGCGAATTTGCGGGGCGCGCAGCAGATCCAGACTCACTTTGCGCGGCAGGGCATCCGTATATGGCGCGACCGCGCCGAGCAGGTTTCGCAAACCGTGGCCGCTTTTTCGAAGGAGAAGCTGGAGGCCGCCATCGAGAAGGTATTCGGGGCCGACAAGGCGCTGCGCGATACGCGACCCGACGACCGACTGGTAATGGAAGAGCTGGTCCTGAACTTGACCGGATAGATACGTGGACAGCGAAAGCGGCAATCATCCAAGAGCCTTGTAGGAAAAACAACATGCAAATGAGCGGCAACACAATCCTGATCACGGGTGGAGGCTCGGGCATCGGCCGGGCTCTTGCGGAAGCTTTTCATGCTCTCGGGAACCAGGTGCTCGTCGCCGGCCGCCGGAAGCAGTTGCTGGATGAAACAATCGCCGCAAATCCCGGCATGAAGTCCGCGGTGCTGGATATCGAGAACGCAGACGCGATTCGCAGCTTTGCGGCGCAGTCGGCAAAAGACTACCCAGGACTGAACGTGGTCGTTCACAACGCAGGCATCATGCGCGCGGAAGACCTGAAGAGCGGCGCACTCGCGGAGGCCGAAGCGACGCTGCGAACCAATCTGCTTGGCCCAATCCGGCTGACGGCAGCGCTGCTTCCGCTGCTGCTGGCACAGCCGCGGGCTGCCGTCATGACGGTCTCATCCGGCTTGGCGTTTCTGCCGATTGCGCAGACCCCGACCTACTGCGCGACGAAGGCGGCAATTCATTCCTATACGCAATCGCTGCGCTATCAGCTTAGGGACACATCCGTGCAGGTCCTGGAACTGATACCGCCTTACGTGCAGACAGAACTGATGGGACCAAGGCAGGCCAGCGATCCGCGGGCCATGCCGCTGAAAGACTTCATCGCCGACGCGATGAACATTCTCAAGAACTCGCCCGATGCCGCCGAGATCTGCGTGGAGCCGGTGAAGCCGTTGCGCTTTGCCGAGGCAAACGGAAACTACGATACCCTCTTCAGGAAAATCAACGATGCAATTAGCGCTGCCAGGGCGCGATAGCCCGGTGCTTGGAGGAGCTTCGATGAGGAATCCGCTATCGAGGGTCTTGCGCCGCGCCTGAAGAGGACTGCTCCGCCGACATGCTCGCGCCGATCCGTTGGCGGGGCGCACCATGGCAGTTCCGTTGCCGGACAGAGGAGGCGCCGGCACGCGTGCAGCGACGCCGGAATCGACATTACTGGCGCGGCTCCGGCTGTGCCGTTAAGGAACTAAATATTACCGACTGTAACCAGCTTGGCAGGGAATCCGCGACAGAGAGCGGAAGGGCATGGCCGCCGCCCGGGATGCAGATCAGCTTCGTTCGAGCGGGAATCAAAGACACGGCCGATTCCATATCGGCGAGGCTCCCGAAGTTGTCGCGCGCGCCGTGCACGAACAGCGCCGGCGCGCGCAGGGCGGGGAAATGCCGGGTGCGGGGTTGTTCCGGACGGCCGGGCGGATGCAGAGGATAAGACAAGAGCATGAGACCATCGCCAGCCGCGGCATCTTCCGCTGCCAGCATGGTGCACTGGCGTCCTCCATAAGAGTGGCCCGCGAGGCAGAGCGGAATGCCGGGGGCGAGTTGCCGCAGCGCCTCACCCGCGAGCCGAATGCCGTCGCGGTCCCGTTGTGAATTCCCGCGCGGCGGTCCATGCGGGCGCTCCTGCCGGAAGGGCAAATCTGCGCGCAACGCCAAATAGCCGGCATGGCAGAAGGCTTTCGCAACGGCGGCCAGCAGCGGCGCCTCGCTATCGGAACCAGCGCCGTGGAACAACGTCATCGCGGCGCGGGGAGCCTCCTCCGGTTCGTGCAGCCAGCCGCGTACGAGCGGCCGCTCAAATCTCTTCGCTGGCGATTTCACTTTACCCCGAGATGTAGAATATCGCGCTGAAAAGCCGGCTGTCGAGTCGACGCGCGCCGGTCATTTGCGAAACGCGACGGGGTGCGCTGGGTTGCCGACTTGGTAATCCGGTATGGCAAGACCAGCGTTTCGGCCCACCGCCGAGCAGCGCAAGATGGCGCTGACGATGTCCGGCTGCGGCGTTCCCTTCGAAGATATTGCCAAGTGCAGGGGCATCAGCCCCAAGACTCTGGGGAAGCATTTTCGCGAGGAGTTGGATACGGGCAAGGTGCGGGCCAACGTGAACGTGATGCAGTCGCTCTACCGCTCCGCCATGGAAGGCAATGTGACGGCCATGATTTTCTGGCTCAAGACGCGGGCCGGCTGGCGCGAGCATCGCGGGCCGGCGCCGGGAGACAGCCATGAACCCGTCGCGCCCCGCGCGGACGTCGAACTCGACCGGGCGATCACCGTTGAGCTTGCTCGCCACGGGCTTTCCCGAGAGGTGGCCGGCGTTCCTGAAGAGCCTGACGCCGGCTCAAAAGCGGAAGCTCCAATACAAATGGAGGGGGTGGCGCGCGCGGCCTGAGCAGTTGGCCCCGCAAGGCGACTGGCACGTCTGGTTGATCCTGGCCGGGCGCGGCTTTGGCAAGACGCGCACGGGGGCCGAGTACGTTCGTGAGAGGGTGGAGAGCGGGGGCGCGCGGCGCCTCGCGCTGGTGGCGGAGACGGCCGCCGACGCGCGCGCCGTCATGGTGGAAGGCGAGAGCGGGATTCTGGCGATCAGCCCGCCGGATTTCCGGCCGCAGTATGAGCCCTCAAAACGGCTGCTGACCTGGCCCAACGGCGCGATCGCAACCACGTATTCCGGCGACGAGCCGGATCAGTTGCGGGGGCCGCAGCAGGACGCCGCCTGGGCCGATGAACCAGCGAAGTGGAAACAAACCGCTATCGGATTAACTTTCCGAACGCCTGGAAGAAAATTGATCTGAAGTGAGCGCGTGTCACCATGTTGTCCACCACGGCCATGCGGAACGGGGCAACGCCGCTTTGCGTGCCTGACGGCGCTCACGATCGCGGCCGAGGGCGCATACTTGCCACGGGCAACGCGTCCAATACGCTGAACAAGATCGGGGATACATCGAATTTGCCGTTGTTTGCGGAGTGGGGCCATGATAAGGTCATAAAAACTCAGGTCAGGAGGTTGCCAGTGAAAACAATTACTTTGGCCGCCATGCTCTTGCCCGGCGCCCTCATTGCGCAGGAATTTCGCGGAACGATCAGCGGAACCGTCGTTGACCCGCAGAACTCGCTCATCCCCAACGCGAAGATCGAAGCCACCGAGACGCGCACCGGCGTAAAATCCGTAGCCGTCTCCGACACTGCCGGCAAGTACGTTATTCCATTTCTCGCCCCTGGAACCTACCGCATCACGGCCGAAGCAGCCGGCTTTAAAGGGTTTGTGCAGGACAATTTTTTGTTAGCCACGGCGGCGCATCCCGTGCTCGACATCCACCTGGAGGTTGGAAACGCCTCCCAGTCGGTTTCCGTGACGGCCCAAGCGCCGCTGCTCGAAACCGAGAATGGCTCCGTGGCTCAGCCTCTCACCACCAGGCAGGTCGAGGATTTCCCGCTGAATGGGCGGACGCCCTACATGCTGTCGGTACTCGCAATTGGCGTCATTGCGGAACCAAATGGCAGCGGTCAACAAGGGGACTTGAAGGCCAACCCTTGGGATAACAGCGCATCAACGACGTTCAGCTCGGGCGGCGCGCCCACCGGACAGAACGAAATGCTGATAGACGGCGCGCCCAATAGCAGCTACAGCCTGGGCATCGCTTACAATCCTCCGGTGGATGCCGTTCAGGAAGTGCAGATGCAGGTTTTCTCGGCCGACGCAGCCTACGGTCACAGCGGCGGAGGCATCTCGAACCAAATCACCAAGAGCGGCACAAACGGCTTCCACGGATCGCTGTACGAATTCAATCAATCCACTCCGCTGCAGGCGAATGCGTTCTTCATCAATAAAGCGGGCCAGAAGAGAGCGACAGACATTCTCAATCAGTACGGCATAACAGCCGGAGGGCCGGTTTTCCTACCCAAGCTCTTCAACGGCCGCAATAAGGTCTTCTGGTTCTTCGCTTGGGAGGGCTTACACGAGCCGACTGCCTCGGCCCATACCACCACCACGCCCACCCCCGCCGAGCGCAGCGGCGATTTTTCGGCGTTGCTGGCACTGGGCAGCCAGTATCAGATTTACGATCCGTCCACCGGCGTCCCCTCGGGATCGCAAATCGCGCGCCAGCCATTTCCCGGTAACATCATTCCCGCGAGCCGGCTGAGTCCCATTGCGCAAGCCTACATGCAGTTCTTCCCCTTGCCGAACGCCGCCGGCACGTCCACGGGCCTTAATAATTACGTTTCCGATCCGATCACGCACCGCGCGTTCCGCAACAACTTCGGCCGCTTGGATTTCAACGTCAGCGATCGCCAAAAGATTTTTTGGGATATCCGCAGCACGGATTATAACGCTACCGGCGATTCCGATTATTTCAATAACATCGCCACTGGCGATTCGGGGCCCTT
Organism: Bryobacterales bacterium; assembly: GCA_963795935.1. Lineage (GTDB taxonomy): Bacteria > Acidobacteriota > Terriglobia > Bryobacterales > Bryobacteraceae > JAICMB01. Next base: position 28,076 of record CAWCJO010000007.1, read on the forward strand.
CCGCGTGAATTGGGGTACCACGCTCGATTCTGTCCACACTTTTGGTCCGACGCTGTTCGCCGACGTTCGCTTGAATTGGACGCGCTTTGTTGAAGACTATGTCAACCCCAGTTTAGGTTTTAATCCAACCTCCCTCGGCTACCCCGCGTATATGACCAGCAGTTCGGAAAGCTTACAGATTCCCTCCATCAGTTTCCCGAGCTCTACTTTTCAAAACCTCGGCAACACCTATTTCTGGTATCACAACCCCAGCGACTCCTTCCAGATCTTTGGGGATATGGTGAAAGTACAGGGAACCCACACTTTTAAGTTCGGGGTCGATGCGCGCGAGTACCGCATGAGCTACTTCACCACTGGAAACTCCACCGGCACATTCACTTTCGGCTCGAGCTGGACCAATGGACCATTTAGTAACTCCGCCGCCGCGCCCCTTGGCCAGGAGTTCGCCGCATTTCTGCTGGGGCTGCCCTCGAGCGGTAGTTACGATGTGAACACCTCGGGGCTAGTTCAGTCCAAATACATCTCTCCCTTCTTTCAGGACGATTGGCGCGTGAGAAGCAATCTGACGATCAATCTCGGGCTGCGATTCGAGTATGAAACCCCCGCGAGCGAACGATACGGGCGTACCGTTAATGGCTTCGACACCTCCGTCCAAAGTCCCATTGCCGGGGCGGCAATCGTCGCTTATGCCCAGAATCCCATCCCCCAGATCCCGGCCGGCCAATTCAACGTGCCAGGCGGCCTTACGTTTGCCACGCGCGGCAACCCGGCTGCATATCAGACGGAATCCCACATCTTCAGCCCGCGATTCGGATTTGCATGGAGCCCGAAGGCCATGCAGAATACGGTCATTCGCGGTGGCTTTGGCATATTTGTTTATCCCATCGGAACCGAGGGAGGCCTTCCTCCGTCCTCCTCCCAGCCACCCCTCAATCAGGAGGGTTTCAGCCAAACCACGCAGATGACGGTGACCAACAATAACTTCCTTACTCCCGCCACTACCCTCGCCAATCCCTTTCCGAACGGGATTCAGCCCCCGGGCACTCCGGCGGGGTTGGCCACGTTTCTTGGGCAGAACATCACGTTCTTTAACCCCAACGTCCGCAATCCCTACTCCATTCGCTGGAATTTTGGATTTGAACGTCAGTTACCCGGCGACATGGTTCTGGAAGTCGTCTATATCGGCAACCATTCCGTGCATTTGCCGATTGCCGCTACCAATCTGAACGGCATCCCACAGGAATATCTCTCTACCGGCCTGGCGCGCAACCAGACCGTCATTAACACGCTCACCTCGACCGTTCCGAATCCCTTCGCCGGGTTGCTTCCCGGCAGTACTTCGCTCAACGGCAGCACGGTCGCGCTTTCACAGCTTCTTCTTCCTTACCCGCAGTTCCCGAACGGCGGAGTTACCGAGCAATACAACAACGCCGGAAGTTCCTACTACGAAAGCCTCAACGTGGGCCTGCAAAAGCGTCTCTCCAGAGGTCTTTCGTTTACCACCAGCTTTGCCTGGAACAGCTTGATCGACAGGCGCATTTACCTGAACGCCTTCGATGCGGCTCCCGAGAAAGCCACGTCGGTAGATTCCCGTCCCATCCGGTTTGTCACCGGCGCGACCTATGAGTTGCCGATCGGCAACGGCAGGTTGATTAATATAGGCTCAGGCTGGAAGAATGCGCTTTTCGGCGGCTGGGTCGTCAACGGCATCTATACGTGGCAGTCCGGCGCACCGCTCAGTTGGGGCAATGTAATCTACTATGGCGGTCCCCTGGACTTCGATCCGCGCCAGGTAAACGGTCCGGCGTTCAATATCTCCCAATTCAATACCGTTTCGGCGCAGCAACTCGCGGATAACGTCCGGACATTCCAAACCTATTTCAACAATCTGCGCGCGGACCCGGTTAACGTGTTGGATGCATCGCTTCTGAAGGAATTCCATTTCTCCGAGCGCGGCTATATTCAGGTCCGATTTGAGACGTTCAATACTCTCAACCGGCCGGGATTCGCCGCGCCCAATTTGACCCCTACAAGTTCGAGCTTCGGACTGATCACCGCGACCGTCCTCAATCCACGAAACGTCCAGATGGGAGCGCGGCTGGTCTGGTAACCGGCGCTTATGAAGAAAGTATGTTTGGCCTGCGCGCCAGCCTTCATGGCGCTGGGACAGCTCCGCGCGCAGGCGCCCGAGACCCCGCAAGGATTCCTCGGCAATCTCACGCCGATCATGGAATCCATCCAGGAAGACCGCGGATATGCGTTCGACTACGAGCACAAAGGCGCTCTCAGCCTGGAGGAGTGGCGCAAGAGGGGCCGGGACGCGGTGGAGCGGTCGCTATCGTATGCGCCGAAGCCTGTTCCATTGGATTTGCAGGTCCACCGTACCCTGAAGCGGAACGGGTACGAACTGCGCGCGATCTCGTTTGCGGGATCGGCCCACTACCGCATCCCCGCATTTTTGTTGGTGCCCGATAAAGGCCGGCCGCCCTATCCCGCCGTGGTGGCGTTTCACGATCACGGCGGCTACTTCTATTTCGGCAAGGAGAAGATCGTAGAGGTCGCGAACGAGCACGCCTCCCTGACCGCGTTTAAGAAAAAATATTACGGAGGCAGGTCTTACGCGAGCGAGCTCGCGCGCCGTGGCTTCGTTGTCATGGTAATCGATGCCTTCTACTGGGGGGAACGCAGATTGCAGTATAGCGATCCGCCCCCAGACGCCTGGGCGAAGGCGACGGCCGGCCTCGATCCCGCATCGCCCGAATACGTTGACGCCGTGAACCGCTATCTGGACGATAGAACCGCCGATCTCATCATGCAGCTCAGCTTCGACGGGATCAATTGGATCGGCATCGTGAATCGCGACGACCGCCGCAGCGTGGACGCGCTTACCTCTCTCCCCATCGTGGATGCGAAACGCATCGGCTGCGTGGGGCTGTCCGGAGGCGGTTTCCGGTCCACCTATATGGCGGGGATGGATCCGCGGATTCGCGCCGCCGTGATTGTGGGTTGGATGTCAACGCTGCCGTCGATCGGGCGCATTCCCTACTCCACGCACTCCGATATGTACCTTGCCTACGGACTCCACTCCGTACTCGACCACCCCGACGTCGCCACATTGGGAGCGCCCGCGTGCGCCATCTTCGTTCAGAACTGCCGGCGGGACCGTCTGTTCACTCAAAAGGGCATGCGCGACGCCGTTGCCAAGATAGCGAACGTATACGCGAAGGAGCGGCATCTCGAACGATTCCGGTCGGAGTTTTACGACGTGCCGCACAGCTTCACCATCACTATGCAGGAGGATGCCTTCGCCTGGCTTGAGAAATGGCTCAAGTAAAGCAAGCGGTACAATCGTCCCACAAGGCTTTGAGGTATGAAAACCCCCTGTGCCCCCGCCCTGGAGCGCGGTCTCGTCATTCTTGAGTTGCTTGCAAACTCGCACGCCGGCCTCACCCTGCCCGAGATTGCGAGGGAATTGGGTCTGCCCAAAAGCTCGGTCCATTGCCTGCTGGTCACGCTGGAGCGGCATCGTTACCTGCTGCGCAATGGCCGCACCAGCCGCTACGTCTTCGGCTCCAAGCTTTTCAGTATCGGGAATCTGTCGCTGAGCGGACTGGAGGTGCGCCAGGTGGCGGCGCCGCACTTGCACGCGCTCACGGGCCGCACCGGCCTCACCACGCATCTGGCCGTTCTGGAACGCAATGAGGCCGTTTTAGTCGAGAAGGTCGAACCGCCCGGACTGTCGAAACTTGCTACCTGGTTGGGAAAGCGCATGGACCTGCATTGCACCAGCCTCGGCAAAGCGTTGATCTCGCAGTTGGCCGAAGACGAATTGGTCCGGTTGGTGAGGGAAACCGGGTTGCCGCGGCACAACGATAATTCAATCGTATCGTTGCGGAAACTGCGCGAAGAGCTTGCCCGTACCCGGCAGCTTGGCTATTCCATTGACGACGAAGAAGACGAGGTCGGGCACCGCTGCCTGGGCGCTCCGATCTTTGACGAGGCGGGACAGGTCGCTTCCGCGGTCAGCATCTCCGGCACGGTCGGACAAGTCCGGGAGGACAACTCCAGGATGCTCGCCAAAGATGTCGTGCGCACCGCCCAAGCGATCACCCGCTCCTTCGTGGAACGCAATTCGAACGCGGCCCGGCGCCTGGATGCCGGATCGTGACGCGACTGCTGCGTCACGCTAGTGTCCTGGACGGCTCCGGCGGGCCGGGCGTGCGCGCCGATATCTTTATCGAAGATGGATGGATCGCCGCCGTGGGAGACCTTCCGGCCGAGGCCGACGCGACCATTGACTGCACCGGGTTGACCGTCGCGCCGGGATTCATTGACGGGCACAGCCATTCCGACCTCCAGGCGATCGAAAACCGTCCCGAGAAGGCATTGCAAGGCGTCACCACGGAGGTAGTGGGCAACTGCGGCTTCTCTGCCTACCCGTGTCCGAAGGATCGCGGGGAGCTTCACGAATTCGCCAACGGCATTTTTCGCGGCGATGACAAATGGGGCTGGAACTCGGCCGGCGACTACCTCGCCGCGGCCGCGGCCTCCGCGAGGATGACGCAGGTCGTCTCACTCGTGGGGCATGGAACGCTGCGCATCGCGTTCGCCGGGACGCGCCTCGGTCCGCTGTCCGAAGCGGAACTGGAGGCGATGGAGAATACCCTGGACGAATCGCTCACCGCCGGCGCATGCGGCTTCTCGACGGGCTTGATGTATTCTCCCGGCGAGAGTGCGCCCTTCGAAGAACTGGAACGCCTTTGCCGCGTGGTGGCCCGCCGAAGCAAGATCTACGCTACGCACATGCGCGATTATGGATTCCGCCTGCTCGAAGCCGTGGACGAGCAGATCGAACTGGCGCGCCGGACCGGATGCCGCCTCCAGATTTCGCATTTTCAGGCCGTCGGCGAGGCGAACTGGAGCCGCCAGGCGGCCGCGCTCGAGAAGATCGAGCGGGCGCGCGACGAAGGCATCGATGTAGCCTTCGATTGTTATCCGTACGTGGCCGGAAGCACAGTGTTGAGCCAACTGCTTCCGCAATGGGCGCTAGGAGGCGGAGTCCCCGGGCTCCTGAAACGACTAAAGGACCCAGCCAGCCGAGCGCGCATTCGAAACGAAACAATCGCCGGCATGGCCCACCGCTGGAGCGACCTGTTCATTTCCGCCGTGAGCGGCACCGCCAACCAGGCGATCGTCGGCCGCAGCATTGAGGGATTGCGAACATACGATCATGCGAGCCGATCGATGCCGTGCTCGATCTTGCTGGCCGAAGAACGCGGAGCCGTCAATATGCTGGAGTTCAATCAGAGTCTCGAGAACCTGCGGCAGTCCCTCGCGCATCCCCTTTCCAGTATCGTCAGCGATGGCTTCTATGTAAACGGAAGGCCGCATCCGAGGCTGCACGGAACATTTCCGGAATTTCTGGGAGGCATCTGCCGCGAGAAGCGCTGGCTCGACCTTCCCGAGGCCGTCCGGAAAATCACGAGCCTGCCGGCGGAGCGCTTCGGACTACGTGGGCGCGGCCGCATCGCGCCGGGGTACCATGCGGACCTGGTAATCTTCGATCCCGCGCGCATCGGCAGCCCGGCTACATATGAGCAGCCGGAGCAGCCGCCGCAAGGCATTCGCTACGTACTCCGAGATGGCGAATTTACGGTTGGCTCGCCGCCCGGCACTCTTGTCGACGCCGCGCCGCGGCCCGCCGAGCGGGACCCAGTTCCCCCCACAGCGTAATCAGGAGCGTACTGCCCAGCACCAGGACTCCTCCCACGATGGCAGCCGGCGTGAGCTTTTCATGCAGCCAGATGGCCGCGATGGGAAGGCCGAAAAACGTGATCAGGTAATTCGAAAGAGAGGCTTGAATCGCATCCAGATTCTGCAGCGCTTTCAGGAACAGAACCATGGAAAGATAATTGTGGAAAAAAGTCAGCAACGCCAAGCCGATCCAGGTTTGCGCCGTGAAATGCGGAATCCGGGCAAAGACCGCACGCTCCTCGATTAGAACCACCGGAGCCATCATGGAGCACACCGCCACATAGGTCCAGAACAGCATCCGCATCGGCGAATGAAATTCCAGCGCCTTCTTGCCATAGGAATTGTAGAACGCGCTCCCCAGCGTCGCCGCGAGAATCAGCGCATTGCCCGTCAGATAGGAACCGCCGAAGCTCAGGGTCCGAAAATCAATCCCCGAGCACAGCAGCACCCCGGCGATTGCGGCCGTAAAGCTGATCCAGCGGATGGGCGTCATCCGCTCGCGTAGAAAAATCACCGCGAACACGGCGGTCGCGACGGGAAGCGCCAGGTTGATCACGGCGGCATTGCTGGCTAGAGAAATGCGCGTCCCCCACGTCATCATGACCTGGGCGGGAAAAACGCCCAATCCCGCCAGCAATAGATAGATCCGCACTGCATGCCGGCGGCTCGTCTTCGCCTCGGCGGGCTGCTCCCGAATAACGAACGGAACCAGCATCAGCATGGCCAATGTCATGGGTCCCCATACCGTGAACATCGGCCCCACCTGCTCCTGCACCAGCTTGATGCAGGTGAACTGCAACGCCCACATCAGATTGCAGCAGAACAGAAACAACCAAGAGCGCATTCAGATTTTCCGCCCGTCGTAGCGGTCCGCCAGCTTTCGAATTTCGTATGTGAAATCGACCCACGCCTTGCCCCATCGCCGCGCGCTCGCTTTCGTATACGGGTAAAATCCTTTGGCATTGGCAATCCCCTGCGCGCCGCCGTCCATGGTTTCCCGCATCAGTTTCGGCACCTCAGCGTTATTACAGAGTTTCGGCAACAACCCCTCCATCACGGCTGCGTATGCCGGAATTCCGGTAAGATCCATCCAGCGAAACGGCCCTGCGAGCGTGGCCCAATAGCCAATGTCGTTGCGGAAAGAACGGTCCACCGTCTCAATATCGGCGATTCCCGATTCCACTAAATGAAAAGCCTCCCGGATCATCGCGTACATCATACGGTTGGAGATGAAACCCTGAATGTCTCGCCGCAAGATGGCCGGTTCCTTGCCGCACAGAGTTCCCAGCCTCAAAGTGGAGTTGATGGTTCGATCCGAAGTTTGGTCCCCCGGAATCACCTCCAGATACCGCATAATCTGCGCCGGCTCTCCCCAATGCATCCCGATAAACCGGGCGGGGCATTTTCGGCCGTTCTGAAGAACCGAAATGGGAAGGCTCGACGTATTCGAAGCGATCACGATATCCTCCGCAACGGCGGACTCGATTTTGTCGTAGAGCTCCCGTTTCAGTTCGAGGTCTTCCTTGACGGATTCGATAACAAACGCCGCGGGAGCCAGTTCCGCAATCGAGCGAACCAGCCGCAATCGCTCCCGCCAGTCCCGCAAGCGTGCGCGCGGCACGATCTTGCGGCGAACCAACTCTTTCAGCGACTCTTCAATCTGGCCTATGCTCTCGCGGGCCCGCTTTGCGGTCCTGTTATAAGCGATTACTTCAATCCCGCTTGACAACAGGCACGTCGCAATTCCACGGCCCATCAGCCCCAGGCCAACTAGACCGACCGGTTGGATCTTGCTCTTCCGCGCTGGCATGAAAATCCGTGACCATTCTTTCGGTTTCGAGCCGAACAGTCAACCCCGCCACTCTCGATTCGCGGATCTCGTCCAGCATATTGAACGGCGGCCCGTCAGGCAGAGCCCCTGAAAGTCCATAGCACGGCAAGCGCTTTTATAATGTATGTGCCCAATGCAATTTGAATGGAGCCTCGGGTCCGTGGGACACAAACTGATTCGCGGCTGCGGGATCCTGTTGACGGCCGGTTCCCTGGCGGCGCAATTACCGGCGGGTGCGCCGGTGGAAATATCGCAATTGCAACTCGACCGGGCGGCGCAACTATTGGAATCCGAAATTGCTTCGGGAAAACTCGGCGCGGCCGCCATTCTGGTCGCTCGCAAGTCGCGCGTGCTGCTGCACCGCGGTTTCGGCCGGTTGTCGAGCGCGCCGGATGCGCCGGCAGTACGTCCGGATTCGGTCTTCCTAGTTGCCTCCATCACGAAGCCAGTCACGGCGGCATCCCTGATGCTGTTGGTGGAACAGGGACGCGTATCGCTGACCGATCCGGTGCAGCGCTATTTGCCGGAGTTCCAGGGAAGCGAGCGGGAGCGCGTGCTGGTTCGCGACCTGCTCAGCCACACGTCCGGACTTCCGGACATGCTGCCGGAGAACCTCGAACTGCGGCGCGCGCATGCGCCGCTCGATGCGTTCGTGCGCGGCGTTTACAAAACGCCCCTGCTGTTTCCGCCCGGCAGCCAGTTCCGCTACCAGAGTATGGGAGTTCTGCTGGCCGCCACCATCGTGGAGAAGGTTTCCGGCGTGAAATTGCGCGCTTTCGAAAAGCAGAACATTTTCGATCCGCTGGGGATGAAGAACAGTTCTCTCGGCTTGGGCGGAAGGCGTCTGGAAGATCTGGTCGGCGAAATGACGCCGGCCGGCGCGAACGCCGCGGACGAGGAGCGCTTCGGCCCGAACACGCAATACTGGCGCGATCTGGGCGTGCCCTGGGGCGGCATGCACACCACCACGGGCGATCTCGCCATCCTGCTCCAGACTTTTCTGAACGGCGGCGAGTATAACGGCCGGCGCGTCTTCAGCCCGGCTACGGTGCGGGCCATGACAACGGACCAAAACGAAGCGGTGCGCGCGCCGTGGGGTATTGGATGGGCGCTGGGCCGCTCGAAAGTGTGGAATGCGTTCGGCGATCTGGTTTCACCGGTTGCCTTCGGCCACGCGGGCGCGACCGGCGCGGTGGCATGGGCGGACCCGCGGACGGAACTGGTGTGCGTCGTCCTGACGAACAGGCCGTACGCCATCGATGGCGGCCGTTTGCTGCGGCTGGTGTCCAACGCCGTGGCGGCGTCTGTTCTAAAGTAGCCGCCGGACAGAAGCAGTTTCGTTAGACTCTCAACGCGAAGCGGCCGTTTGTCGCGCGTATTGCTTCCTGTACCCAGTCCGTGAGTTGATAACGGTGAAGTCGCCATTCCTATCGGCCGCCAATTCGATACTGTACGCATTGCAGGTTCCCTGGGGGTTCGCGATGAACCGTTCGGGAGCGTTGTGCGAATTCATGGAGTTCGCGTAGTGCAATTGCCAGAGATCTACGTTGGCTGCCGCCAGTGTCGCGGCAGTCGTGGGAGAGCCGCCTTTCTTTTCTCCGTTGTTCATGATTGCGGCACGCGGCTTGAGGGCCCGGATCAGCGTGGGCGGTGTCGCGGTGTCCTCTCCGTGGTGGCTCAGCAGCATTGCGTCAACATGGCCCAGCAGGTTTTGAGGACAGACCAGCGCCTGCTCGCCGTTCCAAAGTAAGTCTCCGCCATCGAACAGACGAAAGTCTCCGAACTGGATCAAAACGGCGACCGATTGCACATTTTCACTATGTTCTTGTACCTGCTCGGAAGCATCCCGGCAGGCAGAGTTCGAAAGCGACGCTCCGGACAGGGGGCTGCGCAGGCGCCGGCCGCCGGCGGCGACCACAAACACCTGCATCTCTCCGATACTGAAGCGATCACCCGGCAGCGCGATTTTGTGAGGAATTCCCAAGATTGCGCTCTCGTAAGCATTCATAATCTCCTGAGAACCTGGGTACGGGGTGATATCGCTACCGTGGTCTACGACCAAATCCGTGCGCATCCCGCGGAGTAGATCCGGCACGCCGCCCACATGGTCACGATGAAAGTGGGTGATGAGCAGCGCATCCAGTTTCTCAATGCCGGCTATGCTGGCCGTCCGCGCGATTCGAGCGGCATCGCGTCCATCGGAGTTCCAGCCGGCGTCGATGAGTAGGGCATGCTTGCCGGGCGAAACGATCAAGGTGGACTGCCCGCCTTCGACATCGATGAAGTAGGCATGAAGTGGTCCCGACGGAGGTTGTGCGGAGGGAAGTTGCGCGCTTAAAACGTAAGGAAGCAGCGCGAGAAACCCTCTTCTGAGCATGGCCGATTGTAACTCCGGCTCAACCTCGATCGCGTCCATCATGTTGGACGCCGGTCCTGGTTTTCATCACAAAGGGATCGATTAGTGTGGGAGAATCGCATTCACGTGAAGCCGCTGTTTCTTCTTCTCGCCGGCCAGGCGCTGTTCGCCGCCGGGCACAACAATCTGCTGCCTCAGCCACAGCAAGTACATTACGGCGCGGGCCGGCTGCCGCTGAACGGACTTGCGGTCGTGCTCGTTTCGCGGTCGTCTCCCGAGGATCGATTCACCGTGGCGCGGCTTTCGGAAGGATTGAGGAAGCGCGGTGGCGAACCCGGCGCGCGCACGATTCGCCTCACCCGCACCGGCCCAATCGACGCCTTGCCGCAGGACAACGAGCATACCGCCGGACCGGGGTCCCGCGAGTCTTATCGTCTGCGCATCACTTCCACTGGCGGCGAAGTCACGTCGCCCAGCTCGGCGGGCCTGTTTTACGCGGCTGAAACGCTCCTGCAACTAGTCGAGGGCAGTGGCGCGGGAGCGGCTCTTCCCGAGGTCGAGATCGACGACTGGCCCTCCCTCGCCTATCGCGGCGTGATGTTCGATCTGAGCCATGGCCCTCTTCCGACCGAGGACGAGATCGAGCGGCAGATCGATTTTCTCGCGCGCTGGAAAGGCAATCAATACTATTTTTATTCCGAGCTTTCGATCGAGTTGAAGGGCTACCCTCTCATCAATCCGGGCGGGCGCTATAGCCAGGAGCAGGTGCGCCGGATTATCGACTACGCTCGCGAGAGGCATGTCGACGTAGTGCCCTGTCTGGAGTTCTTCGGCCACTTGCACGACCTGTTCCGGATGGAGCGTTACGCCGATCTGGCGGCTCTTCCGCACGGCGGCGATCTGAACCCGCGCAATCCCGAGATGCAGCGGATCCTTGAGGACTGGATCGCCCAGATGACCGCCTTGTTTCCAAGCCCCTGGTTTCACATCGGGCTTGACGAACCTTGGGAGTTGGAGCGCGCCAACAGCGCCGATAGCGGCATCGATCCCGCCAAACTGTACCTCGATCACCTGGCACGCACTTCCGAACTGGTGCGCCGCCGCGGCAAGCGCGTTCTGTTTTGGGCGGACGTGGCGAGCGGCGCAAACCTGTTCGAAAAATATCCGCAACTTGCTTCCGGCTTGCCCGAGGGGACGCTTCCCGTTCCCTGGTACTATCACGTGGCGAAAGATTATTCCATGATGCTCGAGCCCTTCAGTAAAGCGCATGTTCCCCAGATCATCGCCACGGGAATTTGGGCCTGGGAAACCATCGTGCCGAATTTCGCGGCGACCTTTGCCAATATCGACGGCTATGTCAGCGAGGGCCGCCGCTACGGTACGCTCGGCATCATCAACACCAATTGGGGCGACGACGCCCAGATCCTTTACCGCATGACCCTGCCAGGCGTCGCTTTTGGAGCAGTTGCCGGATGGCAGCGCGACCCGGTAGACCGCGCCGGCTTCTTTTCAAATTACGCGTCTCTGTTATATGGCGGCCGGATCTCGGGCGAAGTGGCCGCGGCGCTCGTATCGCTGAACGAGGCGGAGCAGGCGATGACCTCCGCCCTTGGCGCGGAAGACATGTTCCGGTTGTGGGACGATCCTTTCTTCCCGCCCGCTCTCGCGCGCGCCCGCGCTCACGTGGCGCAATTGCGCGAAGCGCGGCTCAAGGCCGAGGACGCACAGGAACGGCTCCAGACGGCGGCGAAAGAAGATCCCGAGTCCCTCTCCAGCTTTCTGGTTGGAGCGCGGCTGCTCGATTATGCCGGCATGAAGTTTCTCTATGCCGTCGAGATTGCGGATTTTTATGCGAAGTTGGATTCGTCGTCGAGCCGGGCCGACATATCGTTCTGGCTGGGAACGGAGGCGAGCGCCCGCAACCACAGCCGCATCGCCGATCTGATGGATTTCATCACCGAACTGCGCGGCCTGTACAAGACGCAGTGGCAGGCGCAGTATACCGATTATCGCCTCGGCTCGGCGCTGGGCCGGTTCGATGCCGAGTACGAATACTGGCGCGCGTTCCAAGCCAGGTTGTGGGAGGTGAAGCGGACCTTTCAGCAAGGCAGACCGCTTCCGCCGCTCGATTCGCTGCGCCGCTAATCTTTATACGCGGCCGCCGATTCCGCAACCGCCTCGGCCATGGTCTCGGACAGCAGCGATAGCGTTTCGTCAATCATTTCCGCAGTGTGGGCCGCCGAAATCGAACATTGTTTAGTGGCGACGGGGAACATGAAAATGCCGCGATCGATTATTCCGCGACGCATGCGCAGGTCGGCATTGAAATCGTGATGCGCGGCAATATCGTGCCAGTCCACCGGAGCATGATCCATGAAGTAAATGCAAAACGCGGAGCCCTGCCGAACCAGCGTTAACGAGCCAGGCCACTCCTTCGAGACCGCGACGAATCCGTCGGCGAATCTTCGGCCCAGGCACTCGAGTTGCGCGTAGATCTCGCCGCCATTGGCCCGCAACGCCTTAATCGTCGCAATGGCCGCCGCCAGCGGCACTGGATGGCCGTTGTACGTGCCCGCGAGAAGGACGCGCCGTGAGGGATCCGGATCGCTGAAAGACTCCATAATTTCGCGGCTTCCCGCTATGGCCGCGATGGGGTAGCCGTTTGCCATCGCCTTGCCGTAAACGGCGATGTCGGGCGAAACGCCGCAGATCTCTGCGTACCCGCCCAACGCATGCCGGAAGCCCGTCTTCACTTCATCGAAGATCAAAAGGAAGCCGTAGCGATCGGCGAGCAGGCGCAAACCAGCGAGGTAACCCGGCCGCGGCTTGACCATGCCGATGTTTTGCAGAACCGGCTCCGTAATCAGCGCGGCAATTTGATACCGCCGGGCAACGTATTCGACGGAATTCAGATCGTTAAAATTGATCGGGTGCACCAAGGCGCGGTGCGGCTCCGGAATGCCTCCTCCCAAGGGGATGACCGGGTATTCGCCCGGGCTGCGCCGTGGTCCTATCTGGTCGAGCGGCGTCATCAAATTGCATGCCACGTCATTATGCCAGCCGTTGTAGCCGCCTTGCATCACGACGATGTGATCGCGGCCGGTAACTGCCCGTGCGGCTCGGATTGCCTGATAGGTGGCTTCGCTGCCCGTATTCACAACGCACGCCATGTCGGCGAAAGAGACCGAGTCGCAGATCAGTTCAGCCAATTCACCCTCGGCGGCGGTCGTGTTGACGCCGTACAGGCTGGAGCCATCGCGGAGCGCGCCTTCCACCGCGGCGTTCACTTGTGGATCGTTGTGGCCCAGTAGAAAGGGCGCAAACGCGCCATGGTAATCGATATAGCGGTTGCCGTCCGCGTCCCAGAGAAACGCTCCCTCGGCCCTTGCGAAGACCACGCCGGGATCCGTTTCCCGATTCAGAGAAAACATGCCGCCGGGTATCGAGCGGCGATTCCGCTCTATGATCGCTTTCGAGCGCGGGTACGTTCGCATGACCTTGTCAGTATAAAACTCGATCGGGAGCTAATTGGCGGTTTTCCGTTTACTTGCGTGGGTCTTTGTCCACATGGCTGGATAGAAGGAGGCCAAACCCTTGCTGGCCCGGCTCTTCTCTCCGGACGAATTCAAGAGCGGGATGTCCGGTTTTTGTTGCTGAGGGCGGCTCTCCACCGCCCCAGTTTAAATCATGCGGTTTGCGTTTTAATCTTTGGTGCTGCGAACTGCCGCTGAACATATCCCGAGGGAGCAAGTAGGAGGGCTGAAATAAGGATTTTTGATGGAGACGAGAACCACCGGCCGGATACAAAGGCTCCATCGTCGCGCTGGCGCCCCCAAAACGGTAAAGGCGGGCCCAGTCGGGCTCACGTGCCGCAGGTGTCTGCGCCGGAAATGCTCCGGCGAATGAAGTGGATCCTGGCTAAGAGTCGCGCGCAATGAACGGCTCAGAAAGTAACGACGGGCTCAGCATTAACAGGGTGATCGCTCTCGACAGACCACTTGGGGAGCCAAAGAACTCTCGCGAACTCGCCCTGGACAGCTCTCTTGTCCCCCTATTAAGTCGGATTGCGGCGTAAACACCGATAGCCGGTAGGACGTTCAGCGCGCCGGGTGTTATATATCGAAGTGGGCCATCCCGGATGGGGTCGTGATCGAAATCGCGCCGCTGCCCCTTTACCCTGACGCTCGCCGCGAGGGAAGCCCAGGGGAGCAAAAAGGCTAGCCAGGTATTCCTGGCCCAAAACGCCCGACGCCGCTTCATGCTGGCAGCCGCGCGCTCTTTTTATAAAGAGTGACAAAATGAGGCTGTTCAGCTTATGAAAAGTCATTAAACGTCGGCGTCAGGACAAATTCCTGTTCAGCAGGGTCATATCGAAAACACCACGACGTTTGCCGCTCGTTTCCGAAGATGTCCAGATACTCTGCGACGCCATACAAGACTATGACCTTGGTTCGCGCGGTAATATCATTGAGATCTTCGGACTGGAAATTAAAGCGAACACCCTGTTCGAATGAAATTCCCGGCCCGAGTGGACCAACACTAGAGTAATCGCCCATATTGATTTCAAATGTGAGTGGCTGCTGAGGAGCGAAGCTCCCAATTCTGGAACAGACGAAGCTCTTTGGCCGGCGTTCGACCGACGTTTTCAATTGTAACTTTGGCTGACGTCGGGGTGATATTCTGCTGATGCCTCTCGCGTTCGAGCTTTCTTACCGTTACCCATGCGCGCTGGCCAATCTCGGCAAGTACCTTTGTGGCTTTGGCACTCTCTTCTGCTGCATCCGCGCTGCGCTGTGCCGTTTGAGCCAGTGCTTTCCCTTCAGTAGCCTGAGACTTCAAGGCTTCGGCTTGCAGCAAGAGAGCGTGTTCACTCGATCTTGCCTGACCCTCGGAGGCCTTCGTTTGCCTGTGAGAATACCAAACAGAGATCCCTGATACACAAAGCGCGAGTACACTAACTGCAGCGGCGATTGCGGCAATATTAAAAAAAGAGCGCGCGTGCCAGAAGAGCGGAGGGTTTTGTCAGGTCCTATCAAAATAGGACAGTTGCCGAAACCCGGGAGGGCGGCGCCACATACACCCAGGGCCCAACGCCTCCGGTCTCTGAGCTCAGATTCCTAAAGCAACCTCGGCTGCAGCTCCACCCTGCCCTCTTCTGGCACGCGCGCTCTTTTTTTATAGAGGGTGACAAAATAGGCTTAATCTTCGCCCCCACCTGCATCCCCGGCGGGGCGCGATAACTGGTGACGATCCCGAATAGCGTGCTGGTGGTGTTAGTGCTGCCAAGCCGGAGGCGGTCTGCATAGAAAGGATCGTGGCGCAGATTCGGGCGGCGTGGCCGGACTTGAAAATCATCCTGCGCGGGGATTCCGTTTCTGCCGCAACGAGCTGATGAGCTGGTGTGAAGAAAACGGGGTGGATTTCGTATTCGGACGGGCGCGCAATCGGAAGCTGCGCAAGATCATTGGGGCGCAGATGCAGGGAGCGAGGGATGCCGTCGCCCAGCGATTCGTCTACAATTATCGAGAGTCGTATCCGACGCGACTGAATGCGGCACTTCGAGGTGCCGACTTATGCCGATGGGTTCCTGTTTATTTGGCAGTGCGATGCTCGCGTGCCTGTTCAGCGCCTCTGTCGTTTGCGTTCAGCAGCCGAGCGCATCGAGTAGCGTGAACACATCTGCCGCTGTTCCCGAAATCCCCTACCCGTCCGGCCCGCTCGGCATTGGCAGGGTCGGTTTTGACTGGATCGATGCTTCGCGCCCTGACAACTACGACCCAAAGCGCAAGCGCGAGCTGATGGTCTATTTCTGGTATCCGACGGCGAAATCGGACGGTGCCAAAGGACAGTACCTTCCAGGCGCGGCACAAATGGACGCGGTGCCCGCAATCCACGAGTTGATGAGCCAGGAGTTCGGCAATGTCTGGGCTCCGATTGTTTCCGGAGAGATTTCGTCGCATGCGATCGACCGCGCGCCGATCGCCAGCAGCCGCACTCCATTTCCGGTTGTCACTTTCTCTCACGGGCTCGGCGGCACAGGATTCCAATACACGGTACTGATCGAATACCTGGTGAGTCATGGATACGTCGTAGCCAGCATTGAACACACCTACACGGCGAAGGCGGTCTGGTTTCCAGACGGTAGGGTCATCACCGAGCGCAATGATTCACCGCCTGCCGGGTTATCCCAGGCTGAGCGTCTGAGCTGGATGATGAAGCAAACTTCAGTCGGGATCAATCAGGGCGCAGCCGATGTTCGCTTCGTCATCGATCGCATGAGGCAGCTCAATCACGACAAGCAACACTTCGCGCTTGCCGGCGCGATTGACCTGGAGCGGCTTACCGCGATGGGACACTCGGCAGGAGCGGAGTTTGCTGCACGTGCATGCCAGCAGGACTCCCGGATCTATGCCTGTGTCGATCTCGACGGGGCTATGGTGCCCGTCGCCGCGCTTCCGCTCTACGGCGATGATCGAAAGATACTCCAACCACTACTGTTCCTCGAAGCCTTTCATCCTGAGAACAACATGGGCGGCCCGCCCGATCAGATTGCGGAATACAAGAAGGTCAAGGAAAAACAGCTTCAGGAACTGCGCCCGGGTTCGTACGACGTCGTCTTGCATTCACCGGGGATCGCCCACCCAAGCTTCAGCGATGTGCCGCTTCTCTTCCATGGCCAGGATGGATTTCCCGAGACCCCGATCGTGCTGCACAACCTCGATCTGATTACACAATTTATCCGTGCATTTCTCGACAAGACACTTCTCGGCGAAAAGCAGCCGCTGTTCGATGGCAGTATCTCTCCTGTTCCCGAAGCGACCGTCACGGCGTATGGCCACTGATTCCGACGGCTATCGACTAAAAGGCGGCCTCGCGGCCATAACAAAACGTGCGCGAGAGGCCCGACGTAATTGTTGCCGACTCTCCCCGCGCCGGTTTAGGAAAGCAGGCCGCCGCCGAACTGATCCGCATTGGCGCACCCCAGCCCGTATCGATTTCGCGATCTGGCGACGTTGGCCCGCGATTTACGGGTTTTGCTCGCCGGGGGTTACGACATCGAAGCTCACGCTGATCGATCTCTTTCCGCAGACATTCCACATCGAAAGCGTGGTACATCTTTGTCCAGTGAGCGTTCATGGTTTATCGGGCTGAATTCAAGCATTGGCGAACGCTGGCGTCCGATGTGAAATACGGCGCCCGAGTGCTCGCCGCCGCGCCGGGCTTCACGGCCATCGCGCTGTCTGTGATTGCGCTCGGAATCGGAGCGACGGTGTCGATCTTCAGCGTCGTGAATGCCGTTCTGTTGCGGTCATTGCCTTACGGGTATCCGGAGCAGCTCGTCTATTTGTGGAGCCCGAATGTCAATTTCAAGGGCGTGCCGCTGGAAGCTCGGTCCCAATGTTCCCGATTTCTACGACTGGCAGCGCCTAAGCCGCAGCTTCACGACGCTGGCCCTGTTGCGGCGCGTCCGGCGCATGCTCTTCATCATCGACGCATGCAACGCAGGCGCTGCGGCCGCAACGATCACCACCAACCTATTCGCTTCGTTTTTCAGCCAGCCGCAGGACATCACGATTGGGATTGTGGCCGCTGCGTTTCCCAATCAGGAAGCGTTCGCCGGGGCACTGGCGCGCGCTCTCACTGATCGGCTCATTTTGTCACCCTCTATAAAAAGAGCGCGCGGCTGTCAGAATGAAGCCGCATCGGGGAAGGCGTCCCGAGTTTAGTTGAAGGTTGATGGGGGCGGCTGAGTTCATGTTACGCTACGTTCTCCTTTTTCGCTGACTTGGTTTCCCGGCCAAGGATCGCGGCCAAAGCCCACAGATGCTCATAACCATCGATACGGTGAAAATGCTTTTCAGTGAGTAACCAGGCCGATGCCACCCAACGCTCCACCATGTCGCTGTCGCGCCAGCGGCTCACGTTATCCGTGCGATGACGAACTCCACTGTGTGGGCTTTCAATGAGGTTGGTGGTAGCAAGGCACTTGTGCAAGCTTACCGGGATTTGAAGCCTCTGCAAGGTGAAGATTTCCTTCATTCCTTCACGCAAGCTCCGCGCCGCGGATTCGTGATCGTGCTCCAGCAGGCGCGCGATTTGCTCCAGCCGCTTCTCACCTTCCTCTGCCGTCTTTACCTTCCAGGCGGCCCGCATCAGGTGCCGCGTTTGGCCTTGCTGTTCCTTGGGCAGCTCCTTCATGACGTTTTCCAGCTTGTGATTGCGACACCGCTGTACCGGCTGATCGGAGCCGAAGACTTCGTCGATTCCAGCTCGCAAGGCTTTCGCGCCGTCAATGATGAACAAGTATTTGCGGTCCGTGGGCAAACCTTGCTCTCGCAAGCGCGTTAACAGCGTCTTGACGGCGGCCGCGTTCTCCGTCGCGCCGGCCGCGATACCCAGGATGTGCTTCTTTCCTTCCTCATCGACTCCCACGGCGCTGAGCACGTGCTGTGCCCCAAAGCGTTGGCCATCGATGTAGATCACCAGGATTTCGACCTTGTCCCAGCGCCGCTCTTGCAACTGCTGCAGTTGCTCCGTGCTCGCCTCGATGGCTTTGCGGCTGATGGCGCTGCGCGACACCCCCACCGTTTCCGCCATCCGCGGCAGAACTTCCTGGTATTCCCGGGTCGACACCCCGCGCAGCAGAGCGCCCAACATGTGCTGAGCGAGACCTCGATCCCGGCGCAGCATCTCATAGGCGGGGACCTTCACTTCACCTTGGCTCTTGTGCCGTAGCCGGGGCCGTTTCACTTTCATCTTCCGGTCCGCCAGTTGCACACTGCCCGCTTGCGATCCATGGTGGCGGATCTCGCCGCTAGCTTTGCCGGGAGTGCGTGCGCCGGCGAGTTGCTCGGCGCTCAGGAGCAGAATCTGTTCCAGCGTTTGATGCCCGATTTCATAGATCACGGCCTCCACCACCTGGCTGGCATTCTGGATCAAGTTGACGATGGGGAGCAGGATCTGCCCGTTGGCTTGGCAGAACTGTTCGATGACGGCTGCCGACTCGCGCGCGGCGCGGGTCACGATGTGATAAGGTTTTTTCACGGCGGTAGGTTCCTTTCGGTTTTTCTGCGTCTGGCAACCGGATTCTATCGAATCGGCGCCAACCGCCGCCTACCAACCTTCAACTAAACTTGGGACGCCCTCGCATCGGGCGTTTTGGGCCGGGAACACCTGGCTGGGGACTGGCAAGCGTCCGGCATTCCCAAACAGGCGCGCACGTCGCGCCGGAGAAGCGCCGGGGAACTCGCTCAAAACGGGCCAGCAGCCCAGAACAAGGGCGCGCACGGCCACGGGAATCACGGCCTATGCCAAACGGCCGTAGGTTCAAATGATCCGGCAGCACCTCTGTTTTCATTAAGAATTATCAACCCGAGCTGGCCATGCGAGTCGGCAACGAGACTGGGGGATGGTGGCCGCCGGTGCCTCAGCGTGCTTGTGGCCCCAACGCCCTCCATTTTGTCACCCGTGCGCCTTTTTTATGTAGAAGGGTGACAAAATAGCCGGATGCCTCCGGCCAGCAAGGCGCAGAGCGGCCTAGCACGATTCAGACTTATGCCGCGTCACGATCGCCCGAAAATGGCCGGTTCTAGACCTTCTCCAACGTAAGATGAATCGCGTATTCCGAGTCCTTGCGATCGGTTACGGAGAATCCAAGCGCATGCAGGTCCAGGCCCTGAAACAGCGGTTCACCCTGGCCGAGGAGGACAGGCACTGATACAAGGTGCAGGGAGTCTATCAGTCCAGCCTTCAGATACTGCCGCACTGTTGATACGCCGCCTCCGATCTTGACATCTTTGCCGCCTGCGGCTTTCTTCGCGAGTTCGAGCGCTTCTTCGATTCCGTCAGTAACAAAGTAGAAGGTCGTTCCTCCTTCCATGACTACGGGCTCACGCTCGTAGTGGGTCAGAACAAACGTTGGAGCATGGTACGGCGGATTGTCGCCCCACCAGCCCTTCCATGACTTGTCCGGCCATGGGCCGCGCACGGGACCGAACATGTTGCGGCCGAGAATGAAGGCGCCAAAGTTGTCTATCGCGCGGCGGGCAAACTCATCGTCGATGTCCCCGACCGATCCACCTTCTTGCCCGTGCATTGAGCGGAATCTCCGGGTGTGAAAAAACCACTGAAAGATCTCAGTTCCACGCTTGCCGAGCGGATCGCTCAGGCTCTGCTCGATCCCAGCGCTGAAACCGTCCAATGAAACGCCAAAACCTGCTACGCGAACTTTTGACATCTGTGATACCCACGAAAAGATTGTTGCCGGTTACTTCTTTGCGGTGGCGGTGGTCTTGGCGCCAACGGCACGGACTGCCTGGTCGACGATAACGTACAGGAGCTGGTCGTGGTCGGCTCGGGCTTTTTGCTTGATGATCTCGCCCATGCGCTTGCCGGCAGCGGCGCTGTCGGGCAGGCTGACGCCGCGCTTTTCAGCGGATAACTGGGCGAGTTGTTCGACGATATCGAAGAAAGCTTCTTCGTTCTTGCCGCTGAGCAGCCAGGCGTCATGGACAGAGGCGGTGACGATCTGATCGAGGGGATAGACTTTGTCCTTCGGCGTCGACCTTGGGATGGGCTACAACCTCTGGCTGTTGCTGGGGGCTCGGCGAGGGTGCGGCGAAGGAGAAGGTGGCGGTGGCGGCCAGAATGGCGAGAGAGCTGAGTGAGGGGACGTGGATTCATGAAAGTTCCTTTCGTATCTGAGAGCCTATGTGGTGAGGGCCCCGGCGGGCGAGGGGTCTAGCGCCGCTCGTGTGAGTCGCGGCGCGTTCTGGGCGGCCTCGCCGACAACGGCGCCAATACCTGCTCCGGCTGCGCCTCCAATCAGGCTTCCTTTGAGGCCTCCGCCGAGTAGAGCGCCGAGGACCGCACCGCCCGCGCCTCCGATAGCCGCGCCTTTGCCGGGGCCGATGCCGCCGCGACGTTGGTTGAACCGCTCGTCGTAGCCGTCGTTTGCGTGGCGCGGATCGTAGTATTGTCCGCCGTGGCCGCCTTCCCGGACCCCGCGGTAGAAGTTGCTGTTGCGGTCATGACCGCGACTCCCCTCGTAGCCCTGCTGCGCCAGAGCGGGCACAGATGTGAGCAGGAGAGCGGCCGTGAAGAGAGCTTTTCGCCCTAGCATTTGGATTCCTTATCCTCCGCAGCCTGCGATGCAAACCGCGTTGACAACTAAAGTATACCTTGCGCGAGTCGTTTGCGACCCGACGCGCAGGCAAGATCGTGAATATTTCGTCGGTGACGTTCCACCTCGGGACAGCCAATCTAACTCACTATGTGGCCTCAAAGGGCGGCGTTATTGGGCTGACCAGAGCTTTAGCGCGAGAAATGGGAGAGCACAATATTCACATCAACTGTATAACGCCCGGCGCTATCCTGGTCGAGGCGGAGAGGGCTGTCGTCTCCGACGAGCAGATGAAGGCGTGGG
>CAWCJO010000008.1:0-125166 GCA_963795935.1 Bryobacterales bacterium
GCATATTCTCATCGAAGGATGAGCCTGAAGCCGGCGGGAAGGTGATCGGGCCCTGAGGCTCCTTTCCGATGATGTTTTGAACCGCGTACCCGACCAACGGGAGGCAGGGGAGACCCACCGCTTTCCACTGGTTTTTCCTTCTTAGGAAGGTTTTTGCTTTTGGTTTTTTGTTTTTTGGTTTTTGGTTTTTGGTTTTGTAGGCTCCACCCGTGCGCAAGGCCAGCGGCCAACGGGAGGCGCATGCGGGAGCGCCTCATGCGATCCCTGCACGCTGGAAGCTCTCGAAGAGCTTGCGCTTGGCGCGCTGCATCGCCAGCGCGGCTTCGGTATCGGAGTGGATCTGTGCGCAGCGCTCCAGCTCGGCCAGCGTGACGCCCGGCCGCAGGCAGCTCTGGCAATGCGGCGATTCCCGGAATAACTCGAAAGGGGTGGCCCACCGCAGGTAAACGCGGCGGCGCTTGCCATTGGCCTCGGTGAGGAGCTGGGGCACGGCGCAAGGACGATGGAAGTTGACGTACGCGTTCAGGTGTTGCCGATGAAACTGGTCCATTGCCGCGGCGTGTTGCGCGTCGATGTGGCCGTAGCCGAGATGCTTGCGGATAATGGCTCCATTCTTGGACTCCACCAAGCCGTTGTCGCCGGAATGATGCGCCCGTGACTTGGTTTGTTGGATAAGTAGTTTGCCCAGCAGCTGCGCGACGTTGTAGTTGATGAACTCGCTGCCGTTGTCGGAATGAAAGCCGCGAATAACGAACGGAAACTGCCCCAGCAGGGCTTCCAGCACCGGCAGCAACCAGAGTTCGTAGATTTGCGGAGCGGCGGCCACGATTTCCCACTGCGTCACCTGGTCCACGGCGTTAATGTGATACAACCCCTTGCGGCCGTCTTGATCCCCCTGCCCTGGGCGAAGGCGCTCGCCTCAGCTTGTCATCTGATAAGCAGACCCATGCCGTCTGGGTCAGGGCCTGCACCGTGTCGATGCGCAGGTATCCAGGCGCGCCGTGGGGTTGCGGTCGCCTCCGCTCGCCTATAGGAATCGGCGTGGGCCGCGTCGGTTGATAGCCGGTGTTGCGTTTCCGGTAGCTTGCCGAGTTGCGCAACCGGTACAGGTGCGCCACCGAGATCGCCGAAAGCCGGGCGTAGGCTGCTTGCCCATATTCGCTGTATTCGCGCTCCAGGATGCGCCTGGTGGCGGGTCCGCTCAGGTTCCCGTGCGCCTTGTCGACGTAGGCCAGCAGATCCACATCCGAGGGAGTGTAACGCTTGGCAAATTGGGTGCGCTGATAGGCAGCTGCTTTGACTCGCCCGTTTTTGCGGTATGCCGCGATCAGCCGCGTCACCTGGGCGCGGCTGAGGCCCGTCATGCGGGCCAGATAGCTCCGCACCAAACCTTTGCCCGGCCGGTTCAGGCTGGCGTACTGGTGTTGTACCAGAGTCCGCTCCACCCAACCGTACACTTCCTCGCGGCGCTGCCCCGCAAACCTCACCTCGCCGCTGCCGGCCAGGAAGGCCCGGATCTGCTCCAGGCTTCCGGCTTCTGAATCGTCCATGCTGATGATCAATTCCCAGCATCCCGATCTTTTCCTTCAGGCTCATCTTGCGTGAGAATCCAAGCACCCGTTCAGGCTCATCTTGCGTGAGACAAGAGTACGTGACCCGCGCGGTTATGTTATCGTCAATATCCGCTGGGTCTACGTTCATGCATCGAACCATAAACCTGATCGTCAACGGTCAAAAATATTCGCATTCCGTGGAGCCGCGCTTGCTCCTCATCCACTACCTCCGCGATGTCCTGGGGCTGACGGGTTCGCATATCGGCTGCGAGACGTCGTTATGCGGCGCTTGTACCGTCCACATGGACGGCAAGGCTATCAAGAGCTGCTCACTATTCGCCGTGCAGGCCGACGGGCGCAATGTACTGACCATAGAAGGGCTCGCCAGAGATGGCAAGCTCGACGCCATGCAGGACGCCTTCTGGGCGGAACACGGCGCGCAATGCGGGTTCTGCACGCCCGGCATGATCATGAGCGCAAAACAGGTCGTCGAACGCAATCCGAACCCGGACGAAGAGGAGATCCGGCACGGCATCGAGGGCAACATCTGCCGCTGCACCGGGTACCAGCACATCGTAAATGCCGTGAAGGCCGCCGCGGCCAAGGCAGGAGCCTGATATGGCCACTCCGACCATCACCAAAACCGAAACCTACGTGGGCAAGAGAATCAAACGCGCTGGAAGATCCGCGGCTGATCACCGGAACGGCGACGTACGTCGACGATATACAAATGCCAGGCATGCACCACGCCTGCATTGTGCGCAGCCCGCACGGGGCCGCGAAAATCAAGTCCATCGATGTCAAGCCGGCCACGGAGATGCCAGGCGTGCTCGCGGTATTCACGGGTAAAGACACCGCGGAAGTGGGGCCGGTGCCGTGCGGCGCTTCCCTGCCCGGCCTGCGCGTGCCGCACCATCACGTGCTGGCGATGGACCGCGTGTACTTCATCGGCCACCCGGTGGCGGTCGTAGTGGCATCGGACCGCTACATTGCGCGCGACGCCGCCGAGCGCATCGAAGTCGATTACGAGCCTGTTCCCGCCGTCACCGATGTCGAGAAGGCCCTCGAGGCGGGGGCTCCGGCCGTGCATCCCGAATGGCCCGACAACACCGCGTTCAACTATCACCAGGAAGGCGGCGACGTGGACGGCGCCTTCGCCGAGGCCGAAGTTGTCGTCAAGCAGCGCATCACCAGCCAACGGCTGATTCCCTGCGCGATGGAAACGCGCGGCGTGGTGGCCGACTGGCGCTCCGGCGATAAGACGCTCAACCTGTATTCCTCGACGCAGATTCCACATCTGATGCGCACCCTGGTGGCGCAGATGCTCGGCATCCCGGAGCATCACATGCACGTCATCACGCCCGAAGTGGGCGGCGGGTTTGGAAGCAAGCTCAACGTCTACGCCGAAGAGGCCCTGATGGGTTTCGTCGCCATGAAGATCGGCAAGCCGGTGAAGTGGATCGAATCGCGGCGGGAAAACTTCATGTGCACGACTCACGGCCGCGGCCATGTCGATTATTACGAAGTCGCGGCGAAGCGCGATGGAACGATCACCGGCATCAAGCTGAAATTGATTCAGGACCTGGGCGCTTATCATCAGTTGCTGACGCCGGCGATTCCGACGCTGTCGGTTCTGATGATGCCGGGCCTGTATAATTGCCAGAACATCAAGGCCGATATTATCGGCGTATTCACGAACGCGGTTCCGACCGACGCGTATCGCGGCGCGGGGCGGCCCGAGGCGACGCACGGCATCGAGCGCATGGTCGATATTCTGGCGGCGGAATTGAAAATGGATGCGGCCGAGATCCGTTTCAAGAACTTCGTTTCGAACGAGCAGTTTCCTTACGCCACCGCCACGGGCCTGACCTACGACAGCGGCAACTACTCGGCGCCGCTGAATAAGGCGCTTGAAGCGGTGGGATATGTGAAGCTGCGCCAGCAACAGGCCGACGAGCGCAAGCAGGGCAAGCTGATGGGAATTGGAATCTCGACGTACGGCGAGATCTGCGCGATCGGGCCCTCGCCCGCCACGCCCGCCGGAGGGTGGGAGAGCGCGACGGTCAAAATCGAGCCGAGCGGAAAAGTGACGGTGATGACGGGCATCTCTCCGCACGGGCAGGGCGAGGAAACAAGCTTCGCGCAGATCGCCGCGGACGAGCTGGGGGTCGGTCTCAATGACGTTACGGTGCTGCACGGCGACACCGCCATCGTGCAGTACGGCATCGGGACATTCGGCAGCCGCGCCACCGCCATCGGCGGCACGGCGATGTACTTCGCCATTCAGGAACTCAAGGAAAAAATCAAGAAATACGGCGCCATGCTGCTCGATTCGAACGATGTTACGTTCGCGGACGGCAAGTGCGTGGACAATAAGACGGGGCAATCGAAAACGCTGGCGGAAATCGCGGCGGCCTCCTACCGCGCCATGAAGCTGCCGCCCAATACGCAGCCGGGCATGGTGGCGACGCACTTTTGGGAACCCCCGAATTTCACGTTCCCGTTCGGCGCCCACATCGTTGTAAGCGAGGTCGACCGCGAAACGGGCGAGATTGCGATCCGCCGCTATGTCGCGATCGACGACTGCGGCAAGATAATCAATCCGCTGCTGGTGGACGGGCAGGTGCACGGAGGCGTCG
The DNA here is from genome assembly GCA_963795935.1 of Bryobacterales bacterium. Taxonomy (GTDB): domain Bacteria; phylum Acidobacteriota; class Terriglobia; order Bryobacterales; family Bryobacteraceae; genus JAICMB01. Next base: position 4,193 of record CAWCJO010000008.1, read on the forward strand.
TACAGGGGCTTGGCCAAGCGCTGTGGGAGCACGCCGTCTACGACGATAGCGGCCAGCTCGTCACGGGCGAATTCATGGATTACGCAGTGCCGCGAGCAACCCGGATTCCCTGGATCGAAAGCGGACATACGGAAACGCCGTCGCCGGTGAACCCGCTCGGCGTCAAAGGCGTCGGCGAGGCCGGGACGATCGGGTGCTCGCCCGCGGTGGTCAATTCCGTGGTCGATGCCTTAAGTCCTCTGGGGGTGCGGCACATCGATATGCCGCTTACGCCCGAAAAGATTTGGAAGCTTGTCCACGCGGGAGGGCAGTCGTGATTCCGCAGGAATTCGATTACGCCACGCCCGCGAGTCTCGAAGAAGCGCTTGGCCTGCTCGCGAACGAGAATGCGAAGGCGCTGGCCGGCGGCATGAGCCTGGTGCCCATGATGAAACTGCGTTTCGCGGCGCCGGAGCAAATCGTCGACCTCGGCCGCTTGCCGCATTTCGATGCCATTCGCGCCGAAGGGGGCGAAATTCATATCGGCGCCATGGCAACTCATTACTCGATTGAAAATTCGCCGCTGCTGCGCGCCCAATGCCCGTTGCTGTGCGAGGCCGCGCATCATATCGGCGACTTGCAGGTGCGCAACATGGGTACGATCGGGGGCAGCTCCGCTCACGCCGATCCGGCCGCCGATTATCCCGCCGCGTTGTTCGCGCTGGAGGCGAAGTTCAAGCTGGTCAAGACGGGCGCCGAACGCATCGTGCCGGTCGAGGAATTTTTCATCGATACCTTCACCACCTCCCTTCAGGCGGGCGAGTTGATCGAGGAAATTATCGTTCCCGTGGAGCAGTCGGGCACCGGGACCAGCTATCAAAAGGTGGCGCACCCCGCCTCCGGCTTTGCGGTAGTGGGCATCGCGGCGCGCGTCCACAAATCGGGTCCAAAAGTGAACTGGGCGCGTATCGGCGTCACCGGTCTGGCCGGCAAGGCCTTTCGCGCGACCTCGGTTGAAACGGCGATCACCTTCCGTTCGCCCGAGGAGGCCGCCGCCACGGTGGCCGACGGCATCGAAGCGAACTCCGACCTGTACGCGTCGGCCGAGTATCGCGCCCATCTCGCTCGCGTCTATACCGCCCGCGCGATTCATCGCGCGCTTTCGAGGACTTCGTAGCGGCCGATGAAAATCGCCGGTTCCTACACCGTGCCAGTGGGGAGCGAGCGGGCCTATGCCCTGCTGCAGGATCCCGACCGTGCTCGCAATTTGCATGCCGGGGACGGATCGTTTGGAGAAGATTGGCGACGATGAATATGAGATGAAGATGAAGATGGCGATCGCCGCTCTTTCGGGCTCGTTCGACGGCAAGGTGCGTTTGGCGGACCGAAACCCACCCGAGAGTTTCCGGCTGCTGGTCGAGGGTACGGGCAAAATCGGTTTTTTAAAAGGCGACGGGCTTCTGAGGCTGCATCCTCAGACGGAAAATTCAACGCAGGTAAATTATGACGGCGAGGTCCAGGTCGGAGGCACGATCGCGGCGCTCGGCCAGCGTCTTCTGGACACGACATCGAAGCTGATGATCAGAAAATTCTTCGAGAAATTCGCGTCGGAAGCGTCGAAAGCCGCCTAGGCCCGTTTAGACATACCGAGGCGCCCGATGAGTCGATTTTCTTGCGCGTACGTTGGCGCGGCTTCGCCCGCCAAGCAGGAGGAAATACGGTCGATCGGCCTGCGTGACAACCGTGAAGCGAAACGGACCTGGCCGGACTTTCGCTTCCACGACCGGCGGTTCCACTCCGAGCGCCGCGAACAAAACCGCCGCCGCAAGGATTTGTCGAACTTTCATGACGTGATGGAGGCAACCGTCGGGCCATCGCGCAGATCGCGCGAAATCAACCGGCTACGTCGTCAATCCAAACGCTGCCGCGTAAAGCTTTCAGGGCTTGGGGAAGATGGAGAAAAAAAAAGCGCGACCCGGGAAGAGCCGCGCTTAATACCAGAGGAGGAGAAGGGTAAGATTTTCGGAACCAACTGGAGTTCGTCACGCCATTTGGCCGTCCATCTTCTTCTGTGTAAGGAGACGTACTCCTGTAGGGGGTGGTTGCAAAAAAGTCCGTATCTGTTGCAATCCAGCCACACTGACCAGCTATGCAGGCACGCCGACTGCCAACATTGAAGGCTTATTATATCTAATAAATGCCTTGTAATTAATGACTTACATCCTCTAAGCGCCAGCCGCTCTTCACTTTTACTACAACCGCGTGCAATACTGAAAAAGGAAAGATTACACTCGAATGTCTCACTTGGTCGAGGCGGTAGGCCGTTACCACAAAATCTTAGAGGCCGATTCGTATAAGGATCTCTCCTGGGCACACGAACTCCAGGAGCGTATGAAGACGCAGCAGCTTGCCGTGGGCGGACGGCCCGTTTCGCCCACACTGCGTCCGCATTTTATCACACGGCGTCAGTACACCAATTTGGTGAAGATCGCGGAGTGTCTGTTCACGGCGATCAATCGCGTCGAGAACATGGCGTTGTCGAGCCCGGCTCTGCTCTCGCGCATGGAATTGCTGCCGGCCGAGAAGATGCTGGCTTCGGTCGATCCCGGCTATCCGTTCTTATCGGTGACGTCGCTGCTCGATACGCATCTGCACAACGGCACCGTGCGGTTCGCGCGCTATAATCCCGAAACGCCCGTCGGCCTGGCGTATGCGGACGCGCTTTCGGATCTGTTCTACGACATCGCCCCGGTGAAAGAATTCCGCAAGAAATACGCCTTAACCAAGCTGCCGGGCATGAAACACCTGCTCCACGCGGTCCTGAAAGCATATAAGGAGTGGGGCGGGAAGAACAAGAAACCGAACATCGCGATTCTGGAGTTCCGTCAACCTTTTCAAACTTCGGAATCCGGCGAGAATGCGTTGATTCGCGATTTTTTTCGCAAAGAGGGATACGGATGCCAGATCGTCTCGCCGGACCAACTCGAATACCGCAATGACGAGCTGCGGGCCGGCGATTTCACGATTGAGTTGGTTTACCGCCGCATAAAAGTGCAGGAATTTCTGGTCCGCTACGACCTGACGCATCCACTTTTACGGGCGTATCGCGAAGGGAACGTCTGCGTCGTCAACAATTTTCGATCCGAAGTCGCGCAGAAAAAGGCGATTTTCGACCTTCTTACCGACGAGGCCATCACGGCCAGTTTTCCGGCCGCCGAGAAAAGGGCGATCCGCGATTTCGTGCCATGGACCCGCAAGGTGCAGACCGCGAAAACGACGTACCAGGCCGAAGAAGTAGATTTGCCGGAGTTCATTCTAAAGAATCGCGAGACGCTGGTGCTGCGTCCTAACGACGATTCCACCGACAACCACTCCTTCCTCGGCTCCGAGACCGACGACGCCGGCTGGGAGAAGGCGCTGAAGACCGCAATGCGCAACCCGTACGTAGTGCAGGAAGCGATCGCGCCAGTGCACGAGACCTTCCCATTGCTGAACTACGGCCATCTTGAACTGCGCAAAATGCGCGTCGACGTTTATCCGCACTCCTATCTCGGTAAGGTACAGGGATGCTCGACATGGCTCAGCCCGACGACCGGTTTCTCATCGCTCTCCGGCGTGGCGCCGACTTATATTCTCGACGTGAAGTAGTTCCGGGATAACCCAGAAGATTTCGACCGGCGCATTGCGGATGGCCCGTACGGCCGCGAATCCCTACTCGGAATGTCCGCCCTTCAGCGCCGGATTCGCCGGGGCCGCCGCGATTGCATTCCCCTGATTTACACGGTATGCAATGCGACCAACCTGATGAGACAAAGATCAGCCAGATCGGGGTGCGATCGGCGTACCGCGCGGCCAGTTTCCAAAAGACGCGGAATATGACCGGAATAGTAAACGCGGGCGAATGGGCAAGCCGCGTATCCGCGGACCCTTACCAATTCGTGATCGAGCCGTCGGGCCGGAAATACGTCTGCGCCCGCGCGGTGACGCGCTGCGTGATTTCCGCGATCTGCTTCAACGGCTTCATGTCCAATTCCACGCCCAAGCCGGAGCGGTCGTTGGGATAGAGTTTGCCGTTCTTGAAATCGAGACAGGCGGGCAGATAGGGCAGCGCGCGGCCCTGATAGTTGTACTCCATCAGAACCGGACCGGAAAACGCGCCGAGGGAATTGACCAGCGCGGCCGTGGCGATGGGACCGGTGAAATGGGGAATCATGCCGACGAAATGCGTTTCGCAAATGGCGGCGATTTTCATCATCTCGGTGATTCCTCCGACATTCGGGAGCGTGGCGCGCACGTAATCGATGTCGTGATTCTCGACGAGCTTGTTGAAATCCCAGCGATTGCCCCACTCCTCGCCGGCCGCCAGCGGTACCTTGGCGCTGCGGCGCAGACGCGGCAAATCCTCCATGAAGGCTTCGGCGCGCACCGCGTCCTCCACGAAATACGGCGCCAGATCCTTGATTAAATCGCAGCCGCGCATGGCTTCGGATAAATTGAAGCGCTGATGGAAGTCGACGCACCAGTCACCGTTCTTGCCGACGCCTTCGCGGGCCTCGACGCACTCGTCATACAGCTTGTTCAGGCGCTCGTGCGTGTTATACGTGGTGTTGGCGGGCGCGTCCGCCGCTCCCATGCGAAAGGCGCGATACCCCGCCTCGATGGTCAGCCGCGCGCGCTCCTTCACGCTCATTCCCGGTTGAATGCCCGGAATAATTCCCGCCGTGTTGTAGCATTCGCAGTAATTGCGCACCATGCCGCCGAGCAGCGCGTGCACCGGCATTCCGTGAACCTTGCCCTTGATGTCCCACAGCGCCAGGTCGAGCGCGCCGATGGCGTCCATCTTCTCGCGCCCCGGCGGATAGAAGAAGGCGCGCGACATATCTTGCCACAGCCGTTCGATGTACTGCGGATCCTGGCCGATGAGCCGCCCGGCGGACTGCTCCAGCGTGTCCTTCGATCCGCCCTCTCCGATTCCCGTGATGCCGGCGTCGGTATCGACCAGCACCACGCGGTCGCTCTGGTTGAACAGCGGATTCGGATTGGGCGGCTCGTAAACCCGCACCCGCACAATCTTCATTTTGGGGACGGCAGCGCGTAGTTGCGGAGCGGGGGCGAAGGCCGCAATAGGAGCCGCCGCCATGGACTTCAACAGCGACCTGCGGTTCATGTATTCAAAACGCGATTCATCCGCTCGATCGCTTCGTCGATCTCCGCCGTGCTCTTGTATCCGATCGTGACCGCGTCCACCGCGCCCAGGTTCATGGCGAACTTCAGCGCGGCTTCGCGGTCTTCAGGACGCGTGAACGTCCCTTCCCCCGCCAGCTTCATGCTGATCACGCCCGCGCCTTGCGCGTGAACCTTTTTTGTATGCGCCACCACCTCGCTGACGCTGCCCAGATCGTCGGTGTCGCGCAGCAGCTCGGTGTCCATTTTCCAGCCTTTGTGGTTCATGCGGATCATCGCAATGTCGAGCCACTCGTTGCCCGGGAACGTCCGCAACGCCGGCAGCCCGTGCACCGAAGCGCCGTGAGCGCGAATAACTTTCTTCGATTTCGCTTCCGAAAACTGGTCTTCCAACTTCGCCAGGTCCTGGGACCAGGAGGGCCGCCGCACGCAGTGGAGCAACAGAATATCTACGTACTCCGTTCCCAAATCGGAGCGCAAACGATCGATGGTGGCCTGGGGATCTTCCATCTCGTGCGTGTTGTACTTCGTCATCAGCCGGTAGGAATCGCGGGGGATCCCTTTAAGGGCGACGGCGAGCATCTGCGGCATCTCGCGATAGCTGTCGGCGGTCTCGAAAAACCGAATGCCGTTGTCGTAGGCGTGCCGCACCAGGCGCGTAAACTGCTCCTGCCCAAGGTCGCGCTGCACCCGTCCGCTGTACGTTCCGGTGCCGAACGCCAGACGCGTCACCTGCACGTTCGATTTGCCGAGTGTTACCCAGTCCGTCGCGCTCCGCTTGGCCGCGCGAACCGGGGCAACTCCGATTCCGCCCAGCACGGACGCCGCGACGCCGGCTTTGAGGAACTCACGTCTCGTATGTCGAGCCATTCGACCTCCCGTCAGCAGCTATCTTAGTACAAGATGGACTTCCATCTGCTCCGGCTGCGCTTTCATTTTACCGCCCGGGAGTCGATTACATTCCCTCGAAGCGCCGGTAATCTGCTGCGCGGGGCACTGGGAAACGGACTGAAGAAGATCGCCTGTGTTGCGGAATGCCGCGACGCAGCGGCGTGTCCACTGCGTTCGCACTGCGTCTACGCCCGCATATTCGAGCCCGTCTCCCCTTGCAACGGTCCGAGCGGCCTTCGAAATCGGCCACGACCTTTTGTCTTCCGCGCCATGGATCTGGATGGAAGCGTCGTCCCGGCCGGCGCTCCTTTTCACTTTGACGTGAACTTGTTCGATCTGCGCGAGTCAACGCTCTCCTGTTTCCGCCAGGCGCTTGCGCAACTCGAGCGCGCGCATCTTGAAGGCGTCACGGAGTCGCCGTTTTCGGTCTCGCTCGATCCAGGCGCCGCGCCGGTTCGCGCCATGCGCGTGGAATTTCTCACGCCCACCGAATTGAAGAGCGGCCGCGAACTGGCCGGGAAACCGGAATTCCACGCGTTGTTCGCCCGTGTGCGCGACCGCATCGCGGCCCTCGGCGCGCTCTACGGCCCCGCTCCGCTCGCTATCGACTTTGGAGGGCTCGGCGAACGCGCTGCCGCCGTCCGGCTGACGCGCTGCGATATCCGCCACGCCGGCGCCGCTCGCCGCAGCCGCCGGACCGGCCAGGTTCACTCGTTGGGCGGGTTCATCGGAACCGCCGAATACGAAGGCGATCTGGCGGAATTTCTGCCGTACCTTCAGGCCGCGTGGTGGACCGGAGTGGGACGCCAGACGGTGTGGGGGAAAGGCGCGATCCGCGCCGAGCCGATCGCGTAACTCCGATGCCGCACCCCATCTACAGCGATACATTCCTGGACCATTTTCAGAACCCGAGAAATGTCGGCGAATTGCCGCCGCCAGCCATAACCGTGGAGGCCTCGAATCCGGTATGCGGCGATATCCTGAGACTCTCGGCACGATTTGACGGCGATGCCGTGGCGAGCGCCGCGTTCAAAGCCCGCGGCTGCACCGCGTCGATTGCCGCCGGATCGGCCAGCACCGAATGGATGCTGGGTAAATCCCGCGCGCAGCTCGCCGCCGTGCGCCCGGCCGACATCGAAGCAGCCGTGGGCGGCCTTATTCCGGAATCGAAACACGTTGCCGTGCTGTGCGTGGATGCGCTGAAGAAGCTTGCGCGCGCTTTATAATACGTCGGCGAAGCCGCGCTTCAGATGCCGGAAAAACAGGCCGCCCAGAACGAAAGCCGAAACCGCATAGGCCGCGACAATCGCGATCTCGTGAAGGTTCGGGTCCGCGGTTGGAAAGCAGCCGGTCGCGGTAACCCCGGACCAGAAACGCCAGCGGATTCAGGCGCAGCAGAAAACGGAACTGGGCTGGGAACTGCGCCTCATCGATGAAAATCGGCGTGATCCAAAACCAGAACGTCAGGACGACGCTGAGCACTTGCGCGGTGTCCCGCAGGTAGACGTGGAGGCTCGAAACGATCCAGCCGATGCCGACGGCGAGGAGGCCGACCAACAGCATGTACAGCGGCAGCACCAACATCCAGACGCTCAAATGTTTCAGGTAGACTCCCACGATGGCGACGGCGAGCCCCAGCGCGATCAAATGATTGATCAGCGACGAAAGAAAAATCGATACCGGCACGATCTCGGCCGGAAAAACGGTTTTCGTGATGAGGTTGGCGTGGTCGATCAGCGACGACGCCGAACGCTGTACAGTGTCCTGAAACAGCAGCCACGGAAGGAAGCCGCAGAACAAAAAGAGCGCGTAGTTGTGCGTCACCTCGCCGCGCGGAAGCGGAGTATGGAGGCAAAGCTGAAAAACGAAAAACCAGCTTATGAGCAATACCAGCGGGTGGATCATGCCCCACAGCCAGCCCGCCGCGGACCCTACGAAGCGCTGCTCGAAATCGCGCCGCACGAGTTGAAAAAGCAGGTTACGCCGCTCGACCAAATTGCGGGCGAAATGTTTTCCGGGAAACGACATCAACGTCCGAAAATGAAGCGGGCGCGGCGGATGTCGGCGCCCCCGTCGAGTACGCCGTCGTGCGCCAGGATCACAGCCGGCGCCGAAGTGTTGCTCCAATCTCCGCCTACCGTGACGCGATGCCCCAGCGCGGTGAGAGCTTCGATGGTGGCGCGCGGGATGCGGTTCTCAAGCATCAGCCGGCCGGGCGTGAATTCGTGATTCCCGAAGGAGCTGTAGAAATGCTCGGAGGTGAAGCGCGGCGCTTCCACGGCCTCCTGCGCGGTCATCCCGAAGTCGACGATGTTGAGCAAAACCTGCAGCATGGCCTGATCCTGATTGTCTCCTCCCGGCGTCGACATCACCATGGCCAGTTGCCCATCCTTCGTTACCAGCGTCGGGCTGAGCGTGACGCGCGGACGCTTTCCCGGCGCAAGCTGATTGGGATGTCCCGCCGTCATGACAAAAGATTGCAGCCGCGTGGTGAGCGGAATGCCGGTGTCGCCGGCAATCACCGAGGGCAGCCACGCTCCGCTGGGAGTCGCCGAAACGGCGTTCCCGAAGCGGTCCACTACATCCACGCAGGTGGTGTCCTGCACCGAACCGTTCGCGGCCTGCGACGTCAGGGGCATATCGAGACGGGCGGCCGAAGCTGCCCGGCCGGTGCTCCATGGAGGCGTGATTGGGATCGATCAGCTTGCGCCGCTCCGCCGCGTAATCCTTCGAAAGCAAAACGGTCTCGGGAATGTTGCTGAAACGTGGATCGCCATAATATTGGTCGCGGTCGGCGAAGGCGAGCTTCACGGCCTCGATCAAGGTGTGCAGATACTCCGGGCTGTTGTGGCCCATGGCCTTCAGATCGTAGCCTTCGAGTATGTTGAGAGCCTCGATCATGACGGGCCCCTGCGTCCAGAAGCCCGGCTTGTGGATCTCGTAGCCGCGATACGTGCCCGTGACGGCTTCGTCGGTGGTGGCCTTGAATCCGGCCATGTCGTCGTACGAGATCAGCCCGCCGTTTTGGGCGTTAAAATCAGCGATCCGATGCGCGATCGAACCCTTATAGAAGTAGTCGCGAACCGCCCGGAGCTTTTTGTCGCGGTTGCCTCTGGTCTTCTTCTCGGCTGCGGCCAGCTCCCGCAGCGTAGCGGCAAGAATCGGTTCCTGGAAACGCTCGCCGCGCTTAGCGATGGCGCCATTCGGATAGAAGAATTGCGCCGAGGCCGGCCACGTCATCATGATGTCGTGATAGTTCTGCAGGAATTTGCCGAACTCGTCGGGCATCACGAATCCATCGGAGGCGTACTCGATCGCGGGGGCCGCGACTTCGGCGAACGATTTGGTTCCGAACTGGCGAAGGGCAAGAATGAGGCCGTCGAAGACGCCCGGCGTGATGGCGGCCTTAATGCCCTCCATCGGAACGGGCGGCATGTGCGCGGCGTCTTCCCAAGACTCCGGGGCGCGGTGGGTGTAGTAGTCCACGGTGGCTTTGGCCGGCGCAAACCCGATGCCGCTGATCGCCACTACCGGCTTGCCGGCCATCCTGACGAGCATGGGCATTTCGCCACCGAGTCCGAAGCGGCTCAGTTCCGTCACGGTGGCGGTGAGCGTCGCCGCCACCGCCGCGTCCACGGCGTTGCCGCCATGAGTAAGCATGCGAAAGCCGGCCTCGACTTCAAAATTGTTCGCCGCGCCGACCATTTCGTGCGTGCCGCGCACGGGCGGAAACATGGTGGGCGGATTCTGCGCAAGCAGGAGCGCGGGCGCCAGTAGCGCGAAGGCCGATAGCGCGAGCGCGGTCCGAATAGCCGTCTTCATAGCTTTCTTTGTATTGTCCGCTATCGCCGGGCACGGCGTACAGAAGCAGCCTGAACCGGTGACTCCCATCACTGCCGCGGCGTCACCCTATCGAACAGTACGCGCAAGTAGGCGTCGGAGTCGGGATGAGCCCCGAGCCGCGTCAGCCGATTGCGCGCCGCAAGCAGTGCGCTTCGCGCGGCGGTGCGCACCGCCGGCTCTTGCGCGCCAAAGACATCCACCGACAACGCGCCTACCGCCATCCAGCGCACTTGATCCATCGCGGCGCGCTCGATCAGCGGCTCGACAGCGTGACCCTGGACCAGCAGGCAATAGATCAGCGCCGCCACCAAGCGCGGTTCTCCCCGAAGGATTAAATCTTCCGCCTCCGCCGCGCCGAGGCGGCCGCCGCGGGACAATTGCTCGAAGGCCGCTACTGTCAGTAGCCGGTTGCCGCCGCGTAAAATGCCGCGCAGTTCCTTATCTCCCAGATCGCCGCCCGAGGCCCGAACGGCCGACGGATGTTGATGGGCATAGGTGAGGGCGGTTGCCGCATCGGATGACCACTCCGGAAACAATAGAACGACATCCTGGAAATAATCGCGCGTACCCGGCTGTCCCGCGGGGTGGAACAGGATCACCCCACCGCGCGTGAAAGGAGAGTACATCTCCTCCGGCTGCAGCTTACGCCCCGTCCGCTCGATCGGTTCCGTCCATTCATAGCGGTGCGTAGTACCGGCGGGTTCGTTCCCGCCCGCAACTACCGTCCAGGCGCCCCGCTTGACGACGACTGGAGAGGCGCCCGGCGGCGTCACGAACTGCCCGGTTGATCCATCGATGTACCCGCCTGGAACCGTGCCTGTCCCGCTTTCCGCATCCGCCTTAATCCTGGCAACGATCCATTGGCCCGATGTAGCCGCCGGGCCTAGCCATGCTAAGGAGGCGATATCATGGACGGCGCGGATGTCGTGCAGGACCATCGTTTGCGCTTGCTCCGGCGTGGTGTTTGCAGTTTGCGGCATGGCGGAACTCCTTAAGGGTGGCGCAATATGGTCGTGCCGGCGGCGGGATCGGGCCCAAGAGCCTGGTTGGCTGGATTGTTGACCACGTCGCCGCTGAAGGGCGGCGTCAAAACCGGCGCAATAGTGGGCGCGGAGTCGGCAGCGGCCGCGGTCGGACGTTGCGCGGGCCGAGCCGCGCTGTCAACGTCCATGTCCCAAGTGCGTTCCCGCAGCAGGCACACGTCATTGGAGGTGGTGTCGAACGCTACCGCCCACACTACAAAGTGATTCCCGATATGAGTGCTGCGGAACGGGTACGTCACGTTCCCGACAACGACTCCGGCGGCCGTTGTCGCGGGCTGGGCCACAACGGGAATGCCGACGGTGGGCGTAGTCGGCGTGTCGTCCGATGTTGCGGCTCCCCCGCCCGCGCACCCCATGGGCGGCTTTAACGAATCGGCGTGGAGCGTGTCAGCCTTGCCCGGCTGATCGTAGATGGGAGCCACCGTCGCCGCACTGTCGTTGGCCTGAATGGGGTGATTGACGGTCTGCACGAACGCGGCCGGCACGGTCACCGCGGTCCCAGACGCTACGCCGGCGTTCCAGGTTATCGCGGGAGGTCCAAATACGGTCCGTCCGCGCACGACAACCCTGGCGTTCTGCAAGATGCCGATCTTGACGCGGGTCACCTGTGGAGCAGTGCAATCGACGCCCGCCGGCCGGATTCGCGCTTGCACCGACATCGCGATGGCGGGAGGCGCGCTGGAGGTGAACACGCCGAGCGCATCGATCCGGTAGGCTCCGCCCGGCGTCAAGTTAACCTGGGCCTGATCGAACCAGAAGACCGTCATCGGCTTACTCGCCTTGAGCGGGCCCGTCGCGGTATTGCAATGAGCCTCGATGACGGCATCTCCAACCGCCGCGCTTCCAGTCTCTCCCGAGACCTGAAAACCGACCCAGGAACCGTTCCCCGGCACGGTGACATTCGCCGTTCGATCCGCCGGTCCGGTAAAGCGCAGGCGTCCATCCGGGTTCGTGAGGACAACGGTGGAGTCCGTGGGGCAAGGCGCTGTTGCCCGGATGCGGCAGTTCACAACCGGGCGGCGCGCCACTCGATCGCACTTAATCTGGACCAGATCGTCGTTTACCGCCGGAGTATCGTTAATTTCGATCTCCATCGCAGGGCACTCGATCTGGCATGCCGCTACGGGAGCGGCGGAGCCGGACCCGCCCTCGCCGGCTTTCGGATCGGTTGGGGAATTACATCCGGTAAGGCACATGCGCGCGTAACCCCTCGGTCACATCACGTTTGCGATCACGTAATCCAAGTATGTCTTAACCCTGGACGACAGCCGTTGAACAAGTTTGTCCTCGGTTAGAGCGGGATCGTGCAAGGTTTTCTGAATCCAAGGCAAGTGAGGATCCGTTTCGAATCCGTGTCCTAAGGCGAATATCAGGCCGCAGAAAAGTGAAGCCCCGCGGTGGGTGGCCACGGAATGCCTTTTGGCGGCTAAGATTCCGGACTGTATCGATGTCCGCACTGCCGCATCTCCGGCATACTCGCATTTTTCCGGATACACGCGCCGTACTTTATTGAAAATCGTCTGTCTCAGATCTTCACCGCCGCCGCCCAGACCACCCGAAAGCTCCTCTCTGGCGCGCACCAATGCCTCTTTCGCGAACTTGTTGTCAGGGCCGGCGACATGTTTGAGATAGTCGTTCAGCCCCTCATACAGGAGAGTCGCGCGGTCGGTCTGGTTGGCGATTAATGGATTTGAAAGGATCTCGCCCGCCCACGGCAGCAAGGCATCGGAGTCGAAATCGGCCCCGAGCAGAAAAATCATTTGAAGATATAGGCGGATCGGCCCGCGATTGGTGAACCCGTATTTTCTGGACCGTTGGATGGCGAATTGAACGCAGCGTAACAACCCGCTGTCGCCCAGCACTTCGGCGTGCCAAGGCGCGAATTCCCGCATTTCGTCGACCAGTTGTTGTTGGAAGTTCTGTTCCACCGCCGCCGACAACGTCTGCATCTGTTCGTGGCGAATGACCATCTACCCTTATTCCTTGTCGCGGGCTTGCGACGAAATTCCTCCACATTATAAGCTACGGTATGGCGCGTTCCATTGGGACCGCCCTTTCCTTCTAACCGGGAACAGTGAAGACGGGGAGGAACATAGATGCGATTTGGATCCAAGGTGGAACGCGCTTATGCCCTTCGCGGGAATATAGCGGCGTTTTCCTCCCTTCTGATACTACTCAGTTGCATTGTCGTGCGGGGAGTGTGTCAAGCCAACCCCGAAGAAGTCGTGTTCCAAAGCGGCAAACTTCAGTTGCATGGGTTTCTCTGGAAGCCTGCAGGGGAGGGCCCCTTCCCGGCGGTCTTGTGGAACCATGGCAGCGAAAAATCGCCGGGTTCGCAGCCGGCCTTAGCCAGCTTTTACACCCAGCACTCTTACGTCTTTTTCGCTCCGCATCGCAGAGGACAAGGGCGCTCTCCGGGTAACTACATCCAGGATTTGGTCAGAGAGGCGCCGCCTTTCGAGCGAGGGCGGCGCATGATCGAACTTCAGGAGGAGCGAGGTTGCGGACGTGGTCGCGGCGCTCAATTTCTTGAAATCAAGGCCATTCGTGGACGCGGGCCGAATTGCCATTTCGGGGTGCTCCTACGGAGGCATCCAGACATTGCTTGCCGGCGAGCGCGATCTCGGCGTGAAGGCGCTGGCGCCGTTCGCTCCTGGCGCCATGTCGTGGAACAACAATCTTATGCTTGCAGCGCGGCTCGCTCAGGCGGTGGATCGCGCTCAAGCCCCCATCTTTCTGCTTCAAGCGGAGAACGACTACAATCTTGCACCGAGTCACGCGCTCAGCAAGGAAGCCAAAAAGAAGCATAAAGATTTTCAGTCGAAGATCTATCCGGCGTATGGCAGCACGCATCACGACGGGCATTGGGCGTTCTGCACTACTGCGACAGATGTCTGGGGCAACGATGTACTGGCATTTCTGGAAAAGCAGATGAACGGGGTGAAATAGAGTGGTGTCCTGCGCCGTCCCGTATTAGTAGCCGGCAGCTTTTCCTTCCCTGCGAGGATCGACGGCGCCCTCAATGAAGCCGCCGTCAAGCAGAATCATATTGAGGTCGTTATTGGAGGCCTTCATTTCGATGGTGTGGCCGCGGGCTTTGAGCAGCGCGATCGTGTCCGGCGAAAATCCCGGCTCCAAAAACAGGCGGTCGGGATACCACTGGTGATGGAAACGGGGCGCATTGACAGCGTCCTGCGCGTTCATTCCGAAATCGATAACGTTCACGATCGCCTGCAAAACAGAATTAATGATCGTAGGACCTCCGGGCGTACCCACGACCATGAAGAGCTTACCGTTCTTCATGACGATCGTGGGCGTCATGGAAGATACAGGTTGTTTGCCCGGCTGGATGGCATTGGCCTCGCCCTGCACCAGTCCATACTGATTCGCTTTACCGGGCTGCGCGGCAAAGTTATCCATGTTGTCGTTCAGAAGGAATCCCAAGCCCGGTACCGTGACCTTACTTCCGAATTGGCTATTTAGCGTGACGGTCACCGCAACCGCGTTTCCGAACGGATCGACCACGCCAAAATGCGTCGTATTGTCGCCCTCGGGCGCCTTCAAATCACCGGGACGAAGTTGATCGCTGGGGGTGGCGCGATGCGGGTCGATGGTGGCGCGCCGCTTGGCGATGTATCTTTTATCGAGCAGCTTCTCAACGGGGACGGGAACAAAGTCGGGATCGGCAAGATATTCGCCGCGGTCGGCGTAATAGCGGCGCGCGCACTCGGCCATGAAGTGGATAGCGGCCGCGGATCCGGCGCCCGCGGTCTCGTAGAGGGAGCCTTCCAACATGCCGAGCATTTGGAGCAAGCCTACCCCGCCGGAACTGCCGGGAGGCGCGGTGATTATGTCGTAGTCTTTATAGCGACCCGGTGAGTGGCTGTCTTGCCCGTACGTCATACGTTTGCAGGTCGCCGAGGGTGATGTAGCCGCCGTTCTTTTGCATCTCGTCGGCGAGAAGATGGGCTGTCTCGCCTTCGTAGAAATCCTTGGCGCCCTGTTTTGCGATGCGCTCGAGCGTGCGGCCCAGCTCGGTTTGGACGAGTACATCGCCGGGAGCGAAGAACGCGCCGCCGTTCAGAAAAATCCGCTTTGTTTCGGGGAAATCAAGCAGCGAGGGAGTGTTCCTCAACGCCTCCGCGCGCATATAGGAGAGCGCATGCCCATGCAGCGCGATATCGATGGCGGGTTGCAACAGCTCGGACCATGGCTGGGTTCCAAACTGCTTGTGCGCGGCTTCGTAGCCCTTGATATTCCCGGGTACCGCGGCCGCTTTCCATCCGAGCACCGAATCCTGCGACAGCTTGCCATCGTGAATGAACATATCGCGGGAGGCTGAAAGCGGGGCGCGTTCACGAAAATCGAAGAACGCGGTCTGCCCGTCGGCCATGCGCACGAGCGCGTACCCGCCGCCGCCCAGGCCGGTCATGCCGCTGTGAGTGACAGAAAGCACGAAGCCCATGGCGATGGCGGCGTCAAGAGCATTGCCGCCGCGCTTGAGGACCGCGATGCCGGCATTCGTCGCGTTCGTTTCCGCGCTGACGACCATTGCGTGAGCGGCGCGCCGCGGTTGCGCTCCCGCCATCATAATCGCTTCCATGCCGGACAATGGATTCGCCAATTCCGCGCGGCCCTAACGCGCAAAGTCGATGAAGCCGCGGCCGGGATCGGTCGCCAGCAGTTTGACCTGGATCTGATCGCCTACGTCGACGCCTTGCTCGCCATGGACCAGGCGGCCTTCGACGGGGGGATGCAGCACCCGCACAAAGACACCCTTGGGCGTGTTGCCCGTCACAACGCCCGCGAAAGTCTGCCCAATGCGATTTTCGAGCGCAACGGCGGCAATGCGTTTCTGCATCTTCCTTTGCACCTTTCTGGCGGCGTCTTCCTTGAGCGTGCAGTTGCTCGCGATGGCGGAGAGCTTGTCGTTCGAATAAGGGGCGGGGGCGCCCTGAAACACCGATTTGATGAGGCGCTGAGTGACCAGGTCCGAAAAGCGGCGATTGGGCGCGGTGGAATGCGTGTAGTCGTGCGCCGCGAGGGCGAAATGCCCTTGTTCAGCGCCGCCGGGCCGCGCCAGCACATACTCGCCCGGGCCGAGAAGCTTGATGATGGCGAGCGACAGGTCGGCATAATGGAGCGGGTCCGCCGCTTTCCGCTGTTCGAGAAACTTGCTCAAGGCTGCGGCATCCGGCTGCGGCGGCAGCTTCGCGCGGTAGCGCCCCGCCAGCTCTACAATGCGCGGCCATCTCTCGGGCGATTTCACGACGCGGCGGATGGAAGACACGCCGCTATCGGAGAGCCGCCGCGCCATCACCTCGTTGGCCGCGATCATAAAGTCTTCGATCAGCCGGCTCGCCGCGTTGGCCTGACGCGCGGCGACGTCCAGCACCTGGCCGTCGCGCAGGACCGGCTCGGCTTCCACGCGGTCGAAATTGAGAGCGCCCAGACGATGCCGCTGCTCGCGCAGCGCCCGCGCCGCCTCGTCCTGAAGCTGCAATTGCGCCTGCAATTCAGGTGACGACGCAAGTTTTTCCGGCGCCGACGCCGAATGCTCCAACCAAGCGCCCACGGCATTGTAAGTCAACTGCGCGCGATTCCGCACCATAGCTCGATAGATATTCGCGCCGTTGAGCGACCCGTCGCTCGTGACTACAAACTCGATCACGACCGCCAAGCGATCCTGGCCCTCGGCAAGGGATGTCAGATCGGTGGACAGCTTTTCGGGAAGCATCGGGAACGTCTTCACGCCGGTGTAGACGGTGGTTGTCTGCGAGGATGCATGGGCGTCGATCGGCGACCCCGCGGGAACGTCGCTATCCACGTCCGCGACTGCCACCAGCACGCGAATCCCGTTCGCCACCCGTTCCGCTACCTCGATCTGATCGAGGTCGCGCGAGTCGTCATTGTCGATCGAGGACCACGCGAGTTCCCGTAAATCCCGGGCGCCGTGACCGTTGCCGCCAGCCGTTGCAAGAGGGCGCAACGCCGCAAGCTGCTCCTTCGTCCCGGGCGGAAAATCGGGATCGAAGCCCTCATGAATCATGTCCTGGCGGGCCGCGGCGAGAAGGTCGAACCCGTTGCGCATCTAGTGCGCCGCTTGGGGCAATGCGAACGCATACAAAGCGTCCGCGGCCGCAAACACCACGTATTGCCGGCCGTCCAGTTCATACGTCATCGGCGAATTCCCCACGTGCCCGCCGATATTGACATGCCACAGCGTCTTGCCGGTTTCCGGATCGAGCGCCAACAGGTTCGACGAATTATCGGCGGTGAATAGCACGTGGCCGGCGGTGGTCATGATCCCGGCCGAACCCTCGCCCGGCCCGATCTCGTGACTCCAACGAATTTTGCCGGTTTTATAATCGATCGCCTGAATGGTCGAATCCGAATAAAGGTTGCGGTCGCGCCCGCCCCAGCCCTCGGCCTTGCCGACCGCGGTGAGATAAAAAATGCTCCAGATGCGGCGCGCGCTCACGTAGTAGAGACCGGTTTGGGGACTGTAGCTGGGCGACAGCCAATTCGTCGCGCCGTCGGAGCCCGGCTCAACCAGCGCTCCATCGGGTGATGGATCTTTGCGAGGGTCGCGAATCGGACGGCCGCTGTCGTCCACCCCTTTCGCCCAGTTGGTCTCGATGAACGGCGCGGTCAACAGATGCTCGCCCGTCTTGCGGTCCAGGACGAAGAAATATCCGTTGCGGCTGGCCTGTCCCAGCAGCCGCTCATGACCTTTTAGGTTGCCGTCGAACACGATGGGCGTCTGCACCGCGTCCCAGTCGTGCAGGTCGTGCGGCGAGGGCTGAAAATGCCACACCAATTTCCCGGAATCGGGGTCGAGCGCCACGATCGAACAGGTGTATAGATTGTCCCCGCGCCGCCCCTCGCCGGCGAGCACCGGATTGGGATTCCCGGTGCCCCAATACAGCAGGTTCAAATCCGGATCGTAAGTGCCGGTCAGCCACGTCATGCCGCCGCCATGCAGGATGGCGTCGCTGTTCTTGGGCCAGGTCTCGGAACCCGGCTCGCCTGGCTTCGGACTGGTGTACCAGCGCCACTGCAAGGCTCCGGTCTCCGGGTCGCGCGCGTCGAGATAGCCAGGGATGTCGGTGACATCTCCCGAGACGCCCACGATGACGTGATTGCGAATCACCAACGGCGCCATGGTGGAAAAATACCCGAGTTTGACGTCGCCAAGCTCCGCCTTCCACCGCACGCTTCCGTCCTTGGCGTTGAGGCAGACGAGGTAGCAATCCGGCGTTTCGAAATAAAGCCAGTCCTTGTACATGCCGAGGCCGCGGTTGCCGATGTGATCGCCACCATTAGATAAGTAGCGATAGCGCCAAATCTCGCGGCCAGTGCGGGCGTCGATGGCCCAGACGTTGTCCGGGACGGTGAAATAGAGAATGCCGTCGACCATGAGCGGCGTGGATTTCACGGGAACCGCATTGGTCCGGTAAGCCCACGCCAGCGCCAGATTGGCGACGTTCGATGCGTCGATCTGGGCCAGCGGACTGAAGCGCCGCCCCGAATAATCGCCATTGTAGGTGGGCCAGATCTCGCCTGGAGATTTGAGCAACAGCGTCGAATCGAGCCCTTGCGCGTAGGCTCCCGCGGCCATCAATAGAACGAGCGATCAATCTACTCAATGCAGCGTCTCCAGATAGGCAAAAATATTGTGGACGTCGGCGGCGGTGTATTTTGAGAGCAGTTCGCGATGGGCCTCGAGCGGGTCCTCAATTTGGACTTCGACGCGGTCGCGCGGCCAGGAACGATATTGCCCGGAGCGATCACGCATGGCGATGTCGAACTCGTCGATGTGTACCGCCTTGCCTTGAAAGACTTGTCCCGAAGCGGTCTTCACGGTGACGTTGGGCTGCTTTCCGCGCGGATAGAGAAACCTCGATTGCAAGTCGATGGGCGAATATTTCTTTGCGACGCCCGCCAAGTCGCCCGTGGGCGAATGACAGCGCGCGCAGCCGCCGGCGCCGTTGAAATACGCTTTCCCTTGCGCGGCATTACCGGTCAGCAGTTTCTCGACGGGATAATCGCTCGGGACATGCGCGCTGCTCAGGGATTCCTTTACGCGCGCATGCAGAAAGGTCACGATATCGGAGATCTGCTGCTGCGACATGGGGAAACCCGGCATGCCTTTATCCGGCCGCCCGTTCTTGATGACCGGGCCGATGAGCGTTCCGTTCTCGTCGTGGTTGACCAGAGGCGAGCGGATCAAGTCCGGCGCGCGATTTCCGCTGGCGTCATTGCCATGGCAGAATCCGCACGATGCGATGAACGCAGTGCGGCCCCGTGCGACAACGGCGGGATCGGGATTGTCGTTGGCGAAGAGAAACAGGGAGCAAAGAAATAGGAATGAAACGGCAACGCGGCTACGCATCTCGTTAATTCCAGTTTAGACGAACGTTCCGCGGCAAACTCCGTTTCTACTCGATCGCAAGCGTCGCAACGTTACTGCTTCTATTGCCCGATTGAACAACTACGGGCGCCGCGGAGTTCGGCGTCAGGCCGGGGGGAACGATGCAATTGATCTGATCCAAACCCGCGAATCCAGGCGCTCTGCCGGCGTACGTGACGGCGCAAGGTTGCCCTTCCACGCTTACGGTTGGGGTCTGATTGGCGACGTCCAGGCCCGCTTGCGGGGTCGTGTCTCCGAGCCCGGTGAGGAACAGTTCCATGTAGTCGCCGGCTTGTAAAGGCTCGACGGGTCCTACCAGCGTTGCAGTTCGCACATTGATCGCGGCCGCGGCTCCCGAGCCGGACTGGTCGACGGTAAAGATTGCGGGCACGGCGGGCTGCAACAGCAAGTTCACTGTATGTTGACCGGCCGAGTTCTTCACCGTCAGCGGGACGAGACCCGACAGTCCGTCGGGCACAACCGCGTTGATTTGAGCGGGGCTGACGAACTGCAGCGGAATTGCGGACCCGTTTATGAGCACTTGCGCATCGCCAAGCTGCGCCGTTAAAGGAAGGCTGGCGGCCGCGGCAGTCCCGGACGATAATCCCAATCCGTAAATCGAGATGAAGGAGCCGGGCGCGGCCGCCAGGGGAAACACGGCGCTTGCGGCCGGAAATACTCGCGAGATCTGAGGGCCGGGTTTTACGAGCAGTGTGCGAAACCCTCCTGGGGCAAGTGTCGTCTTGCCCAGTGCTACCTGCCCGCTCCCGGCGACTACAATTTGTCCCGCGCCGGCCGGAATCATTTCGTTGTAAGCGACGATTCCATTCGCATTTACAGGCATTAAGCGGGCAACTCCGTCCGGACCGGTGTAGTCCGCCAAGCCGATCTGCAAAAACTGATCGGTGGAGTTTTTCCATGCCGCGTACGCGCCCGCATACGTTGAGAGATAACTGTTCTGCGCAGCGGACTGGCCTATGGTCTGCCATTCCGTCGTGCCGTTCAGAAATGAGATCGCAATGCGAGCCGTGTCCTGGGTGGCGGAGGTTATGTTGGCAATGCCCGGCGCGCCGGCATTGCAGAGATTGCCCAGCGTGGCTAGCGTGCCCGTGATGTGGCAAGCGGAGATGACGCGAGTCCGGCCGGTCTCCGCAAACTCCAGCGATCCGCTGGTCAGCGTAACAATTCCATCGCTGAAGCCGGCCGGATTGCCTTGTCCTTGATTGCCCACTACGGCGAGAGCGTCGGCGCCGCGCAGGTCGTCCGTGCCTTGGTTCCAGGTTGCCAGATCGTACAGGAAGCGGCCGCCCAACATCAACTCGGACAATTGCGTATCCAGACTGAGCAGCGGTTGGAAGGCGTTGGTGCCGAAATGAGGAGTCGCGAGGAAAACGATCTTGCGTATGGGAATGGAGGCGGGAGGCGAGAATGAGCCGGCCGCGTCCTGTTTCCCGGCGAGATAGCTGCGCACGATGAGGCCACCTAGGCTGTGCGCAATGACGTCGACCTGAGGAACGGCGCTGCCATCGTCGTAGCGCAGGTTGGCTAAGAAAATTCCGAATTGCGTTCCCAGGTCCTCAATCGACGGCCGGTTCGGATAATTGCAGTTGTCGAAGAATACGCTCGCTTCCCCATTGCTCTGCAAAACTTGATCTCCGATTCCGAAGGTGCCAGAGAAGCTGGATTCGGAGCAAACGATTTGATACCCATTTACCCACACGACCGGAGGCTTGGCTGTATGCGGGATCGGCTGGCCTGAAGGAATCAACTGGGCGAAGCCAGGGATGGAGCAGCAACAAAGAAGCGATAAAAGCCGCAATCGGCGGTGCATCTCGCAACGGTACCAAAGAGCGGGGGCCGCGCGAAGAACTGCCTCGCCGAACTCAGTCGCGGAGGCTCACGTAAGCTGGCATCGCGGCGCGGACTTGGGTCGCACGGCGGCCGTTCGGAACGATTGCATGCGGCTTGTTCGCGGCGCCGTCAAAGGGAGACGGCTTAGGCCGGTAGTCAACCTTGACGACCGCGGCGGACCGGACGGGCGGCACGGAGGCCGTCCGCGCCAAAGGATCCAAAATCCAGAACAACAGAATTAGATCGAGTACGAGGATGAACAGCAAAGAGGCGTAAAAGACCGCGGTCCACCTTTGCCCCTGAGCGGTAGTTTTCAATGCGTCGTCCACGTTCTTGGCTCCGGAAGCAGGAGATGCAATCCAGGCGCCACCGAAGACCCAGCGCGTTTTGAAGAGGATGCGTTCGGAACCCCGCAATTCCGCGCGTAGTTATTTCACCGTCAGCGGGGCGCCCACGCTGCAAACCGGTGATGCGGAGCTGCCCGCCGCCGCACCGCAGACATATACGTCGGCAGTCACGCCGCCGAGGCCGGAAGGAATCTGAAGATCGATCTGCTGCACTCCCGGGAACCCCGGGCCGGGCCGGCATAGTAAGGCGTCGCAATAATCTGGTCGCCGATGCGCGCCGTAATCGCGCCGTTACCCGAAAGTCCGGTCGCATAGATCTGGACGATGCTGTCCGCGGGGGCGGGGTTGTTCACCCCATTAGCGCTCCAATCCTGATTCAAAACAGCGCCGCTGAAAATGGCCGGCGCGAATGGCGCGACATTGACCGTGGTGGGAGGGCTGCTCACGCCATCCACGGTTACAACCACTTTTGCGGTCGTTGCGGAAAGGCCTGGGGGAACAACTACGTTAATCTGCCCGTTGTTGCCGAAGAGGACTTGGGCCGGCTGCGAATCGAATGTGACGGAGACGGATTTGCCTGCGAGCGCGGATCCCATGATCGAGGAAAGGGAGCCTGGAACAACCGGCACGTTCGCGAAGCTGGCGGCGTTTACCACGCTGGCAACCTGAACTTGCGGAGCGGGCGGGGGCGGCGCGGCGCCGACGCTGAAGCTGACCGGGATCGTTTGCGATCCAGCAAGCGGGCCGCCATCCACCGTGAGAGTAGCCATATAAATTCCGGGTTGCAGGCTGGCGGCATTGGCGTCCACGCGAACCGTGGCGTTGTCGATGCCTTGCGCCGGCGCGATGACAAGCCAACCGGAAGGAGCTCCGGGCGGATACGACGCCGTCACGCTCCACTGCATAACGCCCGAGCCGGTGTTGTGAATGTAAAGATAATTGACAGCGAAGGCGCCCGCCGACGGCCGCATATTGAAAGGGCGTGTTCTGAACGGAGAGGCGCGGGAGATAAGATGCGCTGCAGTCTCCCACGATGCTGCAATCCGGCAATGGCGCCACGGCCATGAAGCGCGGAATGGGGTCGGACATAGTCGCGATCGAGACGGTCGATAGCGGCGCCAGTGAGACATTTTCGCCGGTGACTACGGAACCCGCGACGCTTGACGGCGCGAGTCCGAGAAAGGTTGGGAACTGGGCGCTCTCGATGCGGCTGGGATCGGCATCGACCACTTCATAGACCGCATAGGCTGCGCCGTTCGCAATCTGAAGTTGAGACACCGTATTGAACTGCACCGTGGCCGAGCCAGGCAGGCCCGGAGCGTACACCGGGGCGCCGCCCGCGCCGTTTGAGTCGGCCCCGGCAACGCGAGCGAGCAGAAGCGATCCCGATTGGCTGGGCGCGTAAGCGCCGCCCGCGGCGGGAATTCCGAAATCGCCGCCCGCCGTGGCTTGCGCGGCGTCGGAGCCGGCCACCACGTCGGGCGCGAAGAGTTGCGCATTTTGCGGGAACCCGGTGTAGCGGACGAGGATGCGCGTGCCCGTGTCGGCGTTCAGGTTTGCCCAACCGGTGCGCGGTTGAAAGGCGTCGGCGAATCCTTCGGTGACGCGAGTGGAGGCGAAGATGGCGCCCGAGGAGATGAGGCTCGAGAACGAAATGGTGGACGGCAGCGCCGCGCCGCTCTGGTCGCACACCAGTTGCGAAGATTGACTGGAATACAGGCTGAGTTGCGGATTGCCGACCGTCAGGGTCGCGCTGGTCAACAGCAGCGATGTGCCGTTCACTCCCACGAACGCCAGCAGTTGGTTTCCCGGAGCTTGCGCCGCGTTCGCGCGAATATCCTGGATGAGCAAGGTCGCCGCGCCTGAGGACGACAAGGCGAGGTTCACGCCGTTGTAGACGAGTTGATTGGGGCCGCCCAGCGTGGGAGCGATCGTTACGGCCCGCGGTCCGGCGCCGTTATCGATGGTGAACACGATGCCGCTGAGCGTATTGCCGGTCGAAAGCCGATTCGTGACGTTGGCGTTCAGAGTGACGGTCAGATTCAGGACGGTCGCCGCATTGGGCTGGCCGCTGCAGTTCAGCGCGATGTCGCCGATGCGCTCGGTCAGACCCTCGGCGCGAACGACCGGGGGAGTGGCGCTGGCAACGCAATAAATGTTGGGAGATTGCGCCTGGGCGGCGGTGAACGGGACGAGTAATAAGGCGGGTAAACAGAGACGGAGCGACTGCATGGAGACTTCCTTCTGTGATTGGGAGTTTATCAGAGTTCGGGCGTTTCAGTAAAGAAGATTACAGTGCGATGATGCTCCAGAGTGACAAGCCCCCGAGCGGCGGGATAAATAAAGTACAGAGGGAAAAATGAGCTCGCAAGTCTCAACTCCCAAACCGAAGCAGCCATTCTCGCGCGGATCATCCAGTCCGAAGAACGGGAACTCACCCCGGAGGCCGCTCACTACTTGCTCTCGATGAAGCTGCCCTCCAGCGATGAGGAGCGCGTGAATGAACTGTCGGCGAAAGCCCGATCCGGTCCGTTGACGGGAACACGAAAGCAGGAGATCGACCCGCTAGTCGCCCCCCTGAGCCGGTAGCGCGCGCGGCCCTGAAGCTTCGAAAGATTCTTTTCGAGCATAAGGGTCAGCGGCAACCTCCCTGATCTTCGCTACCATCCGCTTCTGCCAGTTCAGAGGAAGCTTCGCCAAGGCTTTATCGAAGGATTTCGTTGCGACGACCGGTACATTATCCATGCGGACTTACTGAGGCAAAACCTCTCCAGGTCCGCGCCAGCCGCGCTTCGACGCGCCGTTGCTACAATAGAAACAGCAGCCGCCATGGTAGCCATTACCAGCATTACGGAGGAGATTCTCGACCTGAAGCGCGCGCGGAAGGCGATGATTCTGGCGCACCACTATCAGGATTCCGAGATACAGGAACTGGCCGACGCCGTCGGCGATAGTCTGGAGCTGGCTCGCGCGGCGCAGCGATTTGAGGGCGACGTTCTGGCTTTCTGCGGAGTATGGTTTATGGCGGAGACGGCCAAGGTGCTGAACCCGCATCGGATCGTGGTGGTTCCGGACCGCGAGGCCGGCTGCAGCCTGGTGGATAGCTGCTCGGCGGAGCAAGTGCGCGCCTTTCGCGAGCGGCATCCTGACCATGCCGTGGTGAGCTATATCAATACCTCGGTTGAAGTGAAAGCGGAAAGCGATATTCTTTGCACGTCGCGCAACGCGGTGCAGGTCGTTAACTCGATTCCGCGCGAGCGGCCCGTGCTGTTTCTGCCCGACATCAATCTCGGAAATTACGTAAAGCGTCAGACGGGACGCGACAATATGGCGATTTGGCAGGGCGCCTGCATCGTGCATGCGACGTTTCCGGCGCGGCGGGTGACGGCGGCGCGCGCGGAGCATCCCAACGCCCTGGTGGCGGCGCATCCGGAGTGCCCGCAAGACGTGCTCGCGATGGCGGATTTTATTGGCTCCACCAGCGCCATCATTCAATGGTGCGTGTCGTCGGAAGCCGACGAGTTCATCATAATGACCGAGAGCGGCGTTTCGCATTCCTTGCATCG
The DNA here is from genome assembly GCA_963795935.1 of Bryobacterales bacterium. Taxonomy (GTDB): domain Bacteria; phylum Acidobacteriota; class Terriglobia; order Bryobacterales; family Bryobacteraceae; genus JAICMB01. Next base: position 29,310 of record CAWCJO010000008.1, read on the forward strand.
GCTGGCGCCCCACAAGAAGTTTTATTTCGTGCCGAATGAAAATTGCAACTGCAGCGAGTGCCCCTATATGCGCCGCAACACGCTTGAAAAGCTGCGCGATTGCCTGGCGAATTTGACGCCGCGCGTGGAGCTCAGCGATGACCTGATGCGCCGCGCCGCGCTTCCGATCGAGCGCATGCTCGCGGTCAAATAGGGCTTTGTGACCGGGCCATTAACGGATACATTCGGTCGCATCCACGACAATCTTCGCATCAGCGTGACGGACCGGTGCAATATCCGCTGCTTCTATTGCATGCCGGAAGACGGCGTCGAGTACATGGCGGCGCGAAGAGATCCTGACGTTCGAAGAGATCGAGCGTTTTGCGCGCATTGCGGTTTCGCTCGGCGTGACGAAACTGCGCATCACTGGCGGCGAGCCGCTGGTGCGCCGGGACTTGCCCGTGCTGCTGCGCAAGCTGCTGGCGATACCGGGATTGAAAGACTTGGCGCTTACGACAAACGGCGTTCTGCTGGCGCGGGACGCCGCGGCGCTTTATGAGGCGGGGTTGCGGCGCATCAACGTGCATCTTGGATACACTCGACCGGGAGCGCTTTCAGCGCATCACGCGGCGCGACGATCTGGACAAGGTACTGGCGGGCATCGAGGAGTGCCGCCGGCTGGGCTTCGGCCCCATCAAGATCAATGCCGTGGCGGTGAAGAATCTGCTCGAGCCGGATATCGTGCCGCTGGCGCGGTACGGCCGCGAGCGCGATATCGAAATCCGCTACATAGAGTTCATGCCGCTGGATGCGCAAGGCCTGTGGGATCGCGGGAAGGTGCTGCTGGCCGACGATATAATCGCCACTCTATCGCGCGAGATCGCGCCGCTCATCGACGTTCCCGATCGCGATCCCAGAGCCCCCGCGACCGAGTATCGTTTCGCCGACGGCATCGGCCGGATCGGCATCGTGGCTTCTGTCAGCCGGCCGTTTTGCCTGAATTGCAATCGCCTGCGGCTCACCAGCGACGGCAAGCTGCGGTACTGCCTTTTCGCGATTGAGGAAACGGACGTCAAGGGATTGCTGCGCGGCGGCGCTCCGGACGAGGCCATCGCGGCCGCCATCCGCGGGAACGTTCTTCAGAAGTGGATCGGGCACGAGATCAACACGCAGCATTTTGTCCCCCCGCCGCGTCCCATGCACGCCATCGGCGGGTGACGCTTCCCTTCACCGGGCGGTCTTAGCAATCGCAATAATCTCGATGACGGCGCCTTCGACCTTTCAGAATGCTGCGGCGCGGGCCAGGGCTTCGCGTTCCCGCGGAATTGGGGCAGACCTGTAGTAAAATTCGGTCGTGCGCTTGATCCTATGCGGCATTTGCGCTATGGCCTTGGCTCCGTACGCGCAATTTCCGCTCCTCGCGCAAGAAACAGCGGCGACGACACAACGAAGCGCTATTTCCGTTCCCTTCATAGGATGCAGATCCGATGGCCAACTCGGGCCGGTTGAAGCGCCAAAGTCCACAGGCGTACCGGAGCCGATAAGCCGAAGGGCAGCCCAAAAGCTCGCTTATTACCGGTCGGCGCAAGGCATGGGTGTCATTGCGCCGCGCAGTTGGTATTGCTTCGGAACCTATGGCTCCGGAGGCGACGCCCTCTTGCTAAGTTCTGAACCAATCGAAACGGCAAAGATTTTCTCTACCGACAACAACGGCCTTAGGGGACCGGCAATTGAAATCTCACGCACATTCGGCGATACCTCGGGCCGATTTGGTGTTGCTGAAGTGATTGCGCGTGTTTTTCCAGCCTACAAAGCATTCGTCGCGCGAGTGATGGACGAGTTTAATCAGCCTGCGAGCCAGTACGCATTTGGTCCATTTCCGAAAGACACTCTGAATTATAAAAGCCAAAGGGAGGTTGAGTACACGACCCCGGCCCAGACAGACGGGTTGGGAACCCGGTCATGGTTAAGGAAGAACGGCAGTCCAATTGATGGAGTGGCAATTCTTGTTGGACAGACGCCGGATCTGCTGCTTCTGGCGGTGCGGCTTCCCACCTCTCTGACCGTATTTACGCCGGAGATCGTTACTCAGGTTGAGCGCGAAGCGATGCGTCACCCTGGCCCACGCCGCCGATGAGCGATAGCCTTGCCCAAGGACGATGACCGCGTGCCTCGACGCTTTCAAAGCCTGCGGCGCGGGCCAGAGCTTCGAGTTCCCTCTTCTTGAATGCGGCCTCGACCGATGCGGGTGCGTCGTGCAGCGTGATGCGGTTCCAGTGGAACAGCCATTGCGTCATGGCCATGAAATAGTAAGCTCCCGGTCCACGCTCCAGGTCCAGGATCAGCACCGCGCGGCGGGCGGTTGCCCGGAAAGCGCGGAGAAGCTCGACGATCTCTTCATTCTGGAAATGATGTAGAAAGAGCGAGGAGAAGACGAAGTCAAAGCTGGCGTCGCGAAAGGGGAGGCGGAAAGCGTCGCCTGCGACCCTCGGAGGCGGCGCCGGGGCGAGATGTTCGAGACGATAGTCGAACGACGTGACGACAGCGCGCGCGGCGGACGCTTCTTATGATCGCGCCGGAATCGCCCGAGGCCGCGCCGACGTCCAGCAGCGAGAAGCCTTCATCGTCGCGCGTGACCCGCTGGATCAGGCCGCGCAGGACACGGTGGCCTCCCAGATAACGTCCAATGCGGACGAGATCATGCGAGACTCGCCTGCTTGTCGGGACCAGCGGCGTCGTCGAGGATCTCCGGAACGATCACCCGTCCGTTCGTTGCGTGCATCTTCAACATGGTAAGATGCGGCTTCACATGACCAGAAGAAATTATCTTGGCCTCGTGGGCGCCGGCCTATCCGCATCGACGCTCGGCATCGCCGACCCCGATCCCGCCCCGGCTCCGGATACTGCCGACGACACGCGGGAGCAGCGCATGAAGTGGTGGCATGACGCCCGCTTCGGCATGTTTATTCACTGGGGGCTTTACAGCGTCCTGGGGCGTCACGAATGGGTCATGGAAGACGAAGCCATCCCGGTTGCCGATTACGAGCAGCTTGCTAAACGATTCACGCCGAAGCCGAACGCCGCGCGGGCGTGGGCCAAGTTGGCGCGGCAAGCCGGACAGAAGTACATGGTGATGACGACGAAGCACCATGAAGGCTTTTGTAACTTCGACACCAAGCTGACCAATTATTGCGCGCCGCAACAGGCGTGCGGCCGCGACCTGGTGCGGGAGTTCGTTGACGCGGCGCGCGGCGAAGGGATGCACGTCGGGTTCTATTACTCGCTGATGGATTGGCATCATCCCGACGGAGCTCGCTGTCTGACCGACGAGGCCGCACGGCGGCGCTTCGTCGATTATATCCATGGCCAGGTGCGGGAGTTGTGTACGAATTACGGCAAGCTCGATGTGCTGTGGTACGACGTGAACTGGCCGTTGAAGCCGGAAGGCTGGGAGTCCGAAAAGATGAACAAGATGGTCCGGGATCTGCAGCCCGAGATCATTATTAATAATCGTTCCGGACTGCCCGAGGATTTTGCGACGCCGGAGCAGCGCATCCAGGCCGAGAATCGCGCCTGGGAAGCCTGCATGACCATGAACGACAGTTGGGGCTACCAGCGCGCCGACGATGACTGGAAGACGCCCAAGACCGTGGTCCGCAACTTGATCACGTGCGCGCGCGACGGCGGAAACTATCTTCTGAATATCGGGCCGAAGCCGGACGGATCGATCCCGCAGGAGTCGGTCGATATTTTGACGCAAGTTGGAAAATGGATGGATCGCAACGGGCAATCCATTTACACCGCCGACAAATGCGATGTAAAGCGGTCGAATTACGCTAATTTCACGCGCAAGGGCAACACGCTGTATATGCACGTATATTTCTGGCCGGGCGATTATGTCGCCATCAGCGGACTGCGGGCCAAGGTGCGGTCCGCCAAAATGGTGGCGACGGGCAAGCCGGTTGCGTTCGAGCAGGACCGCTTTCGAACCGTTTTCAAAGGACTGCCGCAGGCCGCGCCCGATAATCCCGCCAGCACGATCGCGATCGAATGCGACGCCGAACCGGTGCAGGATACTCTGATGGTTCGCCGCGAACGTCCGCGACGGGGAGTCGGCGTTTAGCGCCGCGAATGGATTTCATCACTGGAAATATCGGCTGGATAGAAGCGATCTGCGGTCCGATGTTCTCGGGCAAGAGCGAAGAGTTGATGCGGCGGCTGCGGCGGGCAAGGATCGCGCGAAAGCGCGTGCAGGTGTTCAAGCCCGCCATCGACACGCGTTACTCGGCGGACGAGATCGTCTCCCACGGCGATGTCCGCATGAAATCGGAAATAATAAAAGAGGCTCCGGAGATTCTCGCGCGGCTGGACTGGCGCACGCAGGTCGTGGGCGTCGATGAGGCGAACTTTTTCGGGCCGGAGCTGGTTGAGATCGCAAACCAACTAGCCGATACGGGTAAGCAGCTGATCGTCGCGGGGCTTGATACCGACTACATGGGCCGGCCATTCCAGCCCATGCCGGACCTGCTCACGCTGGCCGAGTCGATTACGAAGATGCTGGCTATTTGTATGCGTTGTGGAAACCCGGCCAAGCACACGCAACGTCTAGTAGAATCAGACGATCTGATCGTGGTCGGCGCCGCGGGCATGTACGAAGCCGCGGTGCCGCCGCTGTTTCGAGCCGGGCGTTCCCAAGCAGGAATTGCTGGAATTCGCTCGTCCGCGGAAAAGTTCCTAAGGCCTAAGTGCTAGAATTCTAAGGAAAGCAAAGAGAAGTATGTCCATCAGCCCCAACGCGTACGCGCCGCAACCGCAACCACAAGCGCCCGCCCCCTATGTGCCCGCAGCCCCGGCGCCGGCGGGCGGAACCGGAGGAGTGAAGATCGCCGTCCTGTTCGGATGCGTCATCGCGCTCATTGCCGCCAACATCTATTTGTTCTATCAGTTGAACCAGGTCAAGACGGACTTGACGAAGAAGAACGATGCGCTCGCCGCCGAGGTCGACCGGGTCAAGGAATCGGGCGCCATTACGGCGCAGAGTAGCCGCCGCACGGTTCAGGCGCTGCGCGATCAGCTCGAGACCGAGCGCCGCCAGGCCCGGATGGCCGTCGGCGAAGCCAAGAGCGACGCTCTGAAGAGGATGGACGATACCCGCCAGAAACTGGAGGCGGCGCAGTTGGCGCAGAAGAAGGAAGTCGAGTCGCACATCGACGCCGTCAAGCAGGAAGCCGATACTGCGAACACGAAAGTGGATACGGTGAGCACCGACGTGTCCACGGTCAAAACCGATCTGGGGTCGACCAAGTCGCAGCTCGAGAAGACCATCGCGGATCTGAAGCGCACCAGCGGCGACGTCGACGGCCATGCCGTTATGATCGCAACGAATGCGAAGGAGCTGGCGGCCTTACGAGCGCTGGGCGACCGCAATTTTGTCGAGTTCAATATTCACAAATCCAAGCAGCCGCAGAAGGTCGGCGACGTTTTCGTGCGGCTCGAAAAGGCCGATCCGAAACACAACCGCTATTCGATCGAGCTGACGGCCGACGACAAGAAGGTCGAGAAGAAGGACCGCAATTTGAACGAGCCGTTGCAGTTCTATACTTCGAAGGCGAAGCAGCCCTACGAGATCGTCGTGAACGACGTCAAGAAGGACCAGATCGCCGGTTATCTGTCGATCCCCAAGGTCCTGACCGGCCGCTAATGGCTGGCCGAGAGACCCGCTTGCGCGTTTAGAAATTGCTCCACGCCGGGCGCGATCGCCTGACGCTGCGCCATGCAAACATTAATCGTCTCGATCGTTTGTTCGAGCGTCCGCGGGCCGCCCACGAAATTCTTAATTCGATCCTTGAAAAATCCGTCGAGGTCGTCACGATGCGCCGCATCGCAGAAGGAATCGCCGAGCTTCGGCAGCTCCGCGGCAAAATCGCCGCCAACCTCCCGGGGCAGGCGCTTTAATAATGCGTCAAGATGCGCCTTAACGAACTGAAAGCGGAAGATCGCGCGTCGCGGGATATCGCAAAGGCCCGAACAGGAGCGGATAAAACGCCTCGCGGATGTCGAAATCGCCGGTGAGCAGTAGAGCCATCGCTTCGTTCGCGATGGCAGGGTCGCGGAATTCGCCGAGCGCGTGGATCAGGGCCCTGCGTTGATGATGGTCGTGATTCGAAATGGCCGCCGCGCGGAACTTGTCGAACAGATCGCGATTTCCGTGCTGGGCCGCCACCGCGAGCACGTCCGGGAGTTCGCCGGCCGGCACCGCCTTGGGGTCCTTCAGCCAGCGGCGGGCCAAAGTCCCGGCCTGCTGCGCAAGTTGCGCGTCGTCGCCCGATGCGGCGGCGAAACGGACCAGGTCGTGGCGCAGCAGTTGTGCGTTTCCGTCTTCCCGCCCTTGCCCTCCCAGCCCAGCTCTCTCGCCCGCGGACCGAAAACCTTATCGATAAACGCGGCAGCCTGGGGCCATGTGGCCGCGGGCATGTACGAATTTTCAGTCATGCCCGCAACATCTTCATCCTCGCTCATGACATGACGATCCCCATTGCCGGCGAAACGCGGGCCGAGCGCCAGTGCTTCCGACGGCTTCACGCCGCCGCTCTCCACCAGCGCGCTGGCATCGCCGAGCGTGCTCACCAGTTCCGCCGCGGTGAGATTCTTCAAGGCCTCACTCGACGGAAGGGTTGCGTGATAATACCCGTTCGCCCCGGCATTGGGCTCCAGCCATGCGGGACAGCCTCGCGCCTTCGCCAGCGGCAGATCTGCGGTGCGCTTGGTCAGGAGCACGCATTCCGATTCGCCGCCGCCGTTCACGTCTTTCTCTGAGGATGACCCGTAGCGGACGCAAACAGGAATATCCCATAACTCCGCGCCCGCGGACTCGCTGCGACCGGCCTGGCGAGCCGATGGGCAAATATCGCTTCTGCGTCAGCCGCAGCGACGGCCGATCCTGGCCGCAGCGCAGCGCCGCCGAAATCTCCGGTACTCCAGGCTTATCGAGAAATGTATCGAACGCCGGCGCGACGTTGCGTCCCGCGGCGGCGCCGATGGAGGCCAGGAAATCCTCCGTTGTCGCGTTCTTGTCCGCGTGCGTCTCCAGGTAAGCGTGAACGCCGCGGCGGAAAACGTCCGGGCCGATGTAGTTCTCGAACATGCGCAGCACGGCCGCGCCCTTCATGTACGTGATGTTGTCGAACGCGTTCGCAATATCGCTCTGCGACAGAATCGGCTGGCGTATCTTGCGCGCCGAAACGAGGCTGTCCAAACCCATGGCCTCGATGCGGTCGTCGACCGCGTCGATATTGGCGTGCCACTCCGGCTTCCATTCGTTCACGATCTTGGTTTCCATCCACGTGGCAAATCCTTCGTTGAGCCAGATGTCGTTCCACCACGCGGTCGTCACCAGATCGCCGAACCATTGGTGCGCCATCTCGTGCGCGCCGACAATGGCGAACTCGCGCTGGCGCGTGACGTGTCGTCGTTGGGGTCGCCCAACAGCAGCTCTTCCCCATAGGTGATCAGCCCCGCGTTCTCCATCGCGAAGTTACTGATCGGCATGGCGATGCTGTCGAGCTTTTCGTAAGGATAGGCTATGCCGAAGTACTTTTCAAGCTGTGTCAGCAGCGCGGGAATGGTCGCTACGGCGTATTTCGCCTCATACGCTTTGCCGTGCGGCGCGATCACGCGGATCGGCGTGTTCTTCTTGCCCGCCGTTCCCGCATCGGCGACATCGAAGGGACCCACGGCGAATGCCACCAGATAACTCGGCAACGGACGCGTCGCGGCGAATGTCACAATTTTCCTTCCGCCGGGCGCGGAATTCTCCGCAACCGCGGGCGTGTTCGAAAAGGCCTTCTGGTCCTTCGGCACATTCAAAGTGAGTTGCCACGGCGTTTTAAAATCAGGCTCGTCGAAACAGGGAAAAGCGCGGCGCGCGTCGGTGGGCTCAAACTGCGTATAGAGGTACCAGCGGTTGGCCTCCTTCATCTGAAAAACGCCGGCGCTGCTGTTATTGCTGATCTTTCCCGAGTATTCGATATGCAAGGTAGCCGCGCCGGCCGCAATGGCATGATCGAACAAGAAGCCCGCCAGCCGATCGTCCTTCAACTGCACCTTCGGCGTCGCGCTTGCGCCCGCGGCGTGGAGTGCGGCGCCGCGGATCTGCAGACCGGTTGCATTCATCCAAATTTCGCTTGCCGCGGCAGTCAGGTTCAGGTCGATGTCGGCCGTTGCTTCAAACGCGTCCTGTCCCGGCGTGAGAGTCAGAGTTACGGAATACCGGGTCGGCAAAACCTGCCGGTCAAGCCGGAATTCGGGCTCCGTGGCCGCAAGCGGCCAACCCAGGCTCAACAAGAAGAGGGGAATTATAAGGCCGGAATAGCTCCTCATAAATACAGAGTCGCACGGCCGGCGTGGCAATATAACAGTGTGATCGCCGCGGACGTGATTGCGCGCATCGACGGCGCGATGCCGGGCAGAACTGCGGGCGTGCGCCGCGTAAAGACGCGAGATTACGAGGGATCTGAAGACAACGGATCGCGCTTCGGTTCTTTATCTTGCGCTCGATCTGATCCGTTCCCGCCATCCTTACGGACGCTTCGTCGCCTACGAGCTCGTACACCATCATGAGGATGCGATCCAAGGCCTCACGCCCGCGGAGATCGAGCGCCTCGGAGAAGGAATGTCGGACTGGGCGGCGGTCGACACCTTCGCCTGCTACATTTCCGGGCCTGCATGGCGCGAGGGCCGCATCGCCGATGGGCGCGTCCACAGTTGGGCGCAATCGAAGGATCGTTGGTGGCGGCGCGCCGCGCTCGTCAGTACCGTGCCGCTGAACGTTCGCTCGCAGGGCGGTACAGGCGACCGGCGGCGCACGCTGGCAGTATGCGCCCGGTTACTTGACGATCGCGACGAAATAGTCGTCAAAGCGATGTCATGGGCGTTGCGGGCGCTGGCCGTGCCCGAGGCCCGCGCGGTAGACGCCTTCATCGCGGATCACGAAGATCGTATCGCGGCCCTCATCAAACGCGAAGTACGGAACAAGCTCGCAACGGGATTGAAGAACCCACGACCTAAACCCGCTCGATCTGCTTCATGATCTATTTGCTCTTCGTCGTCCATTCGGTCGGCATCGCGGACAGCATCCAGACTTCGCGAAGCGAGCGGTAGCACGTCCGAGCCGTCCGTGGAATCTGCCGCGCGGCGAGTGACAGGCGGTGCCCCCCCGGCGATGCTTAGGGCACCGCTTTAGAGAGCGTCGGATATGCGAGAGAGCTCGGAGGCGCGCCTCGTTTTGGCCGAAACATCCAAGTCCCGGCTTATCGGACATGAATAACTCGTGCTCGATCAAGTGAGAGCTGGTCTGGAATCCTGGCGTCGTACCGCCCCTCCCCCCTCTACCCCCACGTCGCTCGAGCCCTTCTCCGCGTGGATCTCCTGCAAGCTCCACACCCGAATCGGATCACGCCGCCGCGAAGCCACCGCTTCCACGGCCGCCCGCGCGCCGCTCATGGTCGTGATGCACGGCACTCGATAGGTCACGGCGTTGCGCCGGATGGCCTTCTCGTCGCTGAACGAATGCGCTCCCGTGGTCGTGTAAATCGCAAGCTGCAGCGTTCCCGCTTTCAGCAGATCCACCGCGTTGGGACGCCCCTCGTTCACCTTGAACACCGTCTTCGATGCCACGCCCGCCGCCTTCAATGCCGCCGCCGTCCCGCGCGTCGCGACAGATCTGAAAGCCGAACTCCGCAAATCGCTTGGCAACCTGCGCCGCCGCCGCCTTGTCGCGATCGTTCACGCTGACGAACACCGCGCCCTTCTCCGGCAGCGGGGCGCCCGCGGCGAGTTGCGCCTTCGCGAACGCCTCCCCGAAATTCTCGCCGACGCCCATCACCTCGCCCGTCGACCGCATCTCCGGCCCCAACGCCGGATCGACCCCCGGAAATTTGTTGAACGGAAACACCGGCGATTTCACGAAAAACCGCGTCACCGGAAGCACTCCGCGCGTGATGCCGCCCGTCATCGCGCCGCAATCCGCCAGCTTTTTTCCCAGCATCAGCCCGACCGCGATCTTGGCCAGCGGCACGCCCGTCGCCTTACTGACGTACGGAACCGTCCGCGATGCCCGCGGATTCACTTCCAGCACGTACACCGTCCCGTCCTTAATGGCGTACTGCGTGTTCATCAGTCCAATCACCTGCAGCGCCCGCGCCAGCTTCGTCGTATGCTCCTCGATAGTTGCCAGCGACTGCTTCGATAAACCCTGCGGCGGCAGCACGCAGGAGCTGTCGCCGGAGTGAACGCCGGCTTCTTCGATGTGCTCCATGATGCCCGCGATCAGCACCTCGTCGCCGTCGCACAGCGCATCCACATCAACCTCGGTCGCGTCCTCCAGAAAGCGGTCGATCAGCACCGGCCGGTCTTGCGAAAACGTCACGGCCTCGCGCATGTAGCGCCGCACCATCTCCTCGTCGTACGCGATCACCATGGCGCGCCCGCCCAGCACGTAACTCGGCCGCACCAGCACCGGATAGCCCAGCCGCCGTTTCTTCGGACTTTCCGCTACTCCATATTGGTCATCTCGTGGAAGTTTGAAGAGCGTTAACAGGAGGAGGAACCGTGAGGCCAACGCAATCGCCGCAAAGCAACCCTAGATTTGAGCGTTTGGTGGTTTGTATTTATCCGGTAAGCGTTAGAAGGCAAGTAGCATTGGGAGTCGGACGCCTGTACTCCTCCGATTACCCGTTCGCTACGCTCATGTCACCGCGACAAGTGGGGCAACACAGTACCGGGAACTGATAGCACAGCGGTGCCGGCTTTGGGAGGTAGTTCGTCATGAACCCAGAGGTACCAGAAGAAATGCAGGACAGCCGCTAAACTGGATTGTCGATCCTCCATGTTTGAAGCTATCTGCATTCGCCGGCAGCAAGCGACGGGTACGCCGATTGACCTGGGGTTCCTGGCCGAGGCAATGTTGTTCTACCGGGATGTGCACGTCGTCGCCGATGACGCGATCTTTTCGCATCTCGTCCGCGTCTGCGGTCCCGACTCTCTCATAGCGGCAGTGGAACACGGCTTCTTGAAGCTGTCCTACTTGGAAAATAGGCTGGGCGTCAGCACTGTCGATCAAGGCAGGCCCACAGAACGTTATGGTCTGCACCTCATCAGCTCTCCGAAATGCAAATTTCTACCGTTCGCGGAAAGGCAGGTCTTCGAATCAACCGGAAAAACCGGGAGGAGCAGACGCCTGGCGAATAGATTGGCCCGACATGTGAACGCCGTCCTCTGGGCACAGCCGGAGGCACAGGCTGCGAAGGAGGACCTGCTCGATGCCGAAATCACGGATAGAGCGGCAAAGATCGTGTTACAGGAGGTCGCGCCAGGGTTCCGGCTGCCGCAAGGCGGACTATTCAGGGTAGCTGAGGTTCCGGATGCTCTCCTCGTCGAAACAAACCTGGACCTGGCAGAAGCTGAGCATTGCTATAAGCAACTGAACCCGGACTCAATCTTCGGAATAGCGACAATTCTCATCGGCATTTTCGAGGCTTTGGCCGATGTTCGCTTTTCCGCCGGGTTTTCCTCCGAACTTGCCGTCTCATCCAAGACCTCTGCCATTGCCGAGATCAAGCTCGGACGATTGTTACGACGGCGTCATTTTAACGACGAGCGCATCAAGCTCTTTCAAGAGTGGACGTTTACTAAAGGTCGAGCAATAAGGGATGCGGTCAATAAAGGTCATCGGAGCTTTGACGACATCCTGAAATTAGTGGCATCGGCGCAGAGGTTCAAGGAATGGTTATCCAAGCAGCCTGATGCTGGGGATGTGCGTCAGGAGTATCTGCGTGAGATCTCAAGAATTGACTGGGCTGATAAATTGCCAGCGAAGAGTTTCCGTTGGCTACTTTTCAGCACCCTTGGTGGCGCATTAGGGTTCCTTACCACTCCGGTAACAGGCGTCCTCACCGGGGCCGCATTGAATGCGGTCGATGCGTTCATAATCGACAAGCTGGTGAAGGGCTGGAAGCCTAATCAATTCGTAGAGGGCCCCTTGAAGGCATTTGTCGACACTGACGCCTGTGAAGGGCGGTAGCCGCGATTTGTTGCCCGCGCAGTCTCAAGCAGTTTGCGTCGTCCGCGATGCTGCCCTGTGCGGATTGGCACGGCTTATGCAGGAAGAGCGGCGGGGACCGGGGGTGATATTTGAACGGGCTTTCGTTTGGCATTCGGCCACGCTGGTTCCGTTTTCGGTAGGCAACTCACGCGCGGGCGGTTACCACACGCCTTGCTATGATTGCAGCGTATGGCGCAAATGCGATGGACGGCGGTGTACATGAAGGTTCCCGAAGGCTATGTCGCCTTTATCGAGGAGCTGCCCGGCGCAAACACACAAGGGGAAACTCTCGAAGAGGCGCGCGCGAATCTGGAGGAAGCCGTCACCATGGTCCTGGAAGCGAACCGTGAGTTGTCCGAGCAGTCGCTCCAAGGCGCCGAGGTCATTCGGGAAACCTTGATCCTGCCTGCTGCGTGAGACGCGCCGATCTCATCCGGCATCTGGAAAAGCATGGCTGCGAGCTTCGCCGCCAAGGCGGCAACCACGCCATATACGTAAACCGAAATGCGCGGAGATCCTCCGCCGTCCCGCGGCATCGTGAAGTGAACGACTTTCTAGCCCGCAAGATCTGCGATGACCTCCAGATTCAGCGGCCTTAGCGTGCGACGACACCCCGCCCTCACCCCTCTACCGCCACCCGGCTCGGCCGCTTCTCCGCGTGGATCTCCTGCAAGCTCCACACCCGAATCGGATCACGCCGCCGCGAAGCCACCGCCTCCACGGCCGCCCGCGCGCCGCTCATGGTCGTGATGCACGGCACTCGATAGGTCACGGCGTTGCGCCGGATGGCCTTCTCGTCGCTGAACGAATGCGCGCCCGTGGTCGTGTAAATCAGCAAGCTGCAGCGATCCGGCTTTCAGCAGATCCACCGCGTTCGGACGCCCCTCGTTCACCTTGAACACCGTCTTCGATGCCACGCCCGCCGCCTTCAATGCCGCCGCCGTCCCGCGCGTCGCGACAGATCTGAAAGCCGAGCTCCGCAAATCGCTTGCGCAACCTGCGCCGCCGCCGCCTTGTCGCGATCGTTCACGCTGATGAACACCGCGCCCTTCTCCGGCAGCGGGGTTCCCGCGGCCAGCTGCGCCTTCGCGAAAGCCTCGCCAAATTCTCGCCGACGCCCATCACTTCGCCCGTCGACCGCATCTCCGGACCCAGCACCGGATCCACGCCGGGAAATTTGTTGAACGGAAACACCGGCGATTTCACGAAAAATCGCGCACCGCGAGCACTCCGCGCGTGATGCCGCCCGTCATCCGCCGCAATTCGCCAGCTTCTTCCCCAGCATCAGCCCGACGGCGATCTTCGCCAGCGGCACGCCCGTCGCCTTGCTGACATACGGCACCGTGCGCGACGCCCGCGGATTCACCTCCAGCACGTACACCGTCCCGTCCTGGATCGCGTACTGCACGTTCATCAGCCCGATCACATTGAGCGCCCGCGCCAGCTTCGTCGTGTAGCTCCGCGAATCGTCTGTCAGCGCTGCTGCCGACAAACACTGCGGCGGCAGCACGCACGAGCTATCGCCCGAATGCACGCCCGCCTCTTCGATGTGCTCCATGATGCCGGCGATCAGCACGCTCGTCGCCGTCGGCCAGCGCATCCACGTCTACCTCGGTCGCCTCTTCCAGAAACCGGTCGATCAGCACCGGCCGGTCTTGCGAAAAGGTCACGGCCTCGCGCATATAGCGCCGCACCATTTCCTCGTCGTACGCGATCACCATGGCGCGCCCGCCCAGCACGTAACTGGGCCGCACCAGCACCGGAAACCCGATCTGCCGCGCCACCGCGCAGCCTCTTCCGGATCGTGGCCGTCCCGTTCGGTGGCGCGGGAATTCCCAGCTCGTCGAGCAGCCTCCCAAACAGCTTGCGGTCCTCCGCCAAATCGATATTCGCCGGATCGGTCCCGATGATCGGCACGCCATCGCGCTTTAGCGGCAGCGCCAGATTCAGCGGCGTCTGCCCGCCGAACTGCACGATCACGCCCTGCGGATTTTCCGTGTCCAACATGTTCAGAACTTCTTCCAGCGTCAGCGGCTCGAAGTACAGCCGATCGCTGGTGTCGTAATCGGTCGAAACGGTCTCCGGATTGCAGTTCACCATGATCGATTCGTAGCCGAATTCGTGCAGCGCGAACGACGCATGGCAGCAGCAATAATCGAACTCGATTCCCTGCCCGATCCGGTTCGGCCCGCTGCCCAGAATCATCACCTTCGGTCGCGTTCCGCGGATTCGCCTCGTCCTCCGATTCGTAGCTCGAATACAGATACGGCGTGAAGCTCTCGAACTCCGCCGCGCACGTATCCACGCGATTGAACACCGCCGCGATGCCCAGCTCCTTCCGCCGCGCGCGCACCTCCAGCGGCGGCCGGCCCCACCACGCGCCAAGCTGCGCGTCCGCGATTCCCTTGCGTTTGGCGCGCCGCATCTTCTCGCGCGATACCGTTTCCAGCGATTCGCTCGCCATCTCGTGTTCGAAGTCGATCGCCTCGCGCAATTGCCGCAGGAACCACGGATCGATCCTGGTAATCTCGTGAATCTCCTCGTTCGAGTATCCCCGCTCCATCGCGAAACGGATGTACGGTCAGCCGCTCCGGATTGGGCGTGATCAGATGCTGCGGAATCGGCCCGTTCATCGAGCGGCTGCGCGGCGCTCGCCGATCGCCCGGTCTCCAGGCTGCGAACGCCCTTCGCCAGCGCCTGCTTGAACGTCCGCCCGATGGCCATGACCTCGCCGACCGACTTCATCTGCGTGCCCAGCACCGGCTCGGCTCCCGGAAATTTCTCGAACTGCCAGCGCGGAATTTTCACCACCACGTAGTCGATCGTCGGCTCAAAGCAGGCCGGCGTGACCTTCGTGATGTCGTTCTTGATTTCGTCCAGCGGTATCCGACCGCCAGCTTCGCCGCGATTTTCGCGATCGGAAATCCCGTCGCCTTCGACGCCAGCGCCGAGCTGCGCGACACGCGCGGATTCATCTCCACGATCACCATGCGCCCGTTCTCCGGGTTAATGGCGAACTGTACGTTCGATCCGCCGGTATCGACGCCGATCTCGCGCAGGCAGCGTAGCGCGGCATCGCGCATCATCTGATATTCGCGATCCGTCAGCGTCTGCGCCGGGGCCACCGTAATCGAATCGCCCGTGTGGACGCCCATGGGATCGAAGTTCTCGATGGAGCACACGATAATCGCGTTGTCGGCGGCGTCGCGCATCACCTCCAGCTCGAACTCTTTCCACCCCAGCACGTTCTCTTCGATCAGCACCTCGTGCACCGGCGAAAGGTCGATGCCGCGCTCCAGGATATCGGCCAGTTCCTCGCGGTTGTACGCGATGCCTCCGCCCGTGCCGCCCAGCGTGAAGCTGGGGCGCAGAATCACGGGATACCCAACGCGCTCCGCGAACTCCAGGCCGTCGTCGAGGTTGCTCACCAGCTGCGATTGGGGCATGTCCAGCCCGATCTTGCGCATGGCGTCTTTGAACAGCAGGCGGTCTTCGGCTTTCTTGATGGATTCGACCTTCGCCCCGATCAACTCCACGCCGTATTTGTCCAGCACGCCTGCTTCCGCCAAATCGATCGAGAGATTCAATCCCGTTTGTCCGCCGACCGTAGACAACAGCGCATCGGGCCGCTCGCGCCGGATCACCTCTTCGGCAAACTCAACGCTCAACGGCTCCACGTACGTGCGGTCCGCCAGATCCGGATCGGTCATGATCGTCGCCGGATTCGAATTGATCAGAATCACTTCGTACCCATCGGCCCGCAGCGCTTTGCAGGCCTGCGTGCCGGAGTAATCGAACTCGCACGCCTGCCCGATCACGATCGGTCCGGAGCCCACGATCATCACGCGATGAATATCATTCCGCCGCGGCATTATTTCTTGAACTCCTTCATCAGCTTCATGAAGTCGTCGAACAGATAGTGCGAATCGTGCGGCCCCGGCGCGGCCTCCGGATGATATTGCACGCAGAACACCGGCTCCGCGCGATGCCGGAATCCCTCCAGCGTCTGGTCGTTCAGATTGATGTGCGTCAATTGCACGTCGCTCTGGTTCAACGAATCCGGATCCACCGCGAACCCGTGATTGTGCGACGTGATCTCGACCTTGTTCGTCATTTGGTTCAGCACCGGATGATTCGCCCCGCGATGCCCGAACTTCAACTTGTACGTCTTCCCGCCCAGCGCCAGCCCCAGGA
The DNA here is from genome assembly GCA_963795935.1 of Bryobacterales bacterium. Taxonomy (GTDB): domain Bacteria; phylum Acidobacteriota; class Terriglobia; order Bryobacterales; family Bryobacteraceae; genus JAICMB01. The sequence continues at coordinate 45,583 of CAWCJO010000008.1, forward strand.
TCTGCTGCCCCAGACAAATCCCGAAGATCGGCTTCTTGCCGATCAGCTTCCTCACCTGCGCGGCCTGATATTCGAGCGGCTCCGGATCGCCCGGACCGTTCGATAGAAAAATACCATCTGGATTCAGCGCCAGCGCGTCCTCAGCGGTCGTTCCGGCGGGCACAACCGTGACGTGCGCGCCCACCTGCACCAGCCTTCTTAAAATATTGCGCTTGATCCCAAAATCGTAGGCCACGACGTGGCAGCAAGGCTCCGCCGCCGGCGCCAGCGTATCGGAGGGAGAGCACGGCAGCACCGGACTGTCCCACTCGTAGCGCGCCGCCGTTGTCACGCGAGTCGCCAGATCCAGACCCGTCATCGAAGGCGACTGCCGCGCACGCTCCACCAGCTCCTTTGCGTCGCGCCGCCCGGTAGCGATGATGCCCCGCATCACGCCGCGCGTCCGCAGATGCCGCACCAGCGCCCGCGTGTCGATCCCGGCCGCCACCGGAATCCCGCTTTCCTCAAGAAACCGCGCCGCCGATTCCTCCGACCTCCAGTTGCTCGCGATGCTCGAAAATTCGCGCACCACCAGCCCTTCAATGTAGGGCTTGAACGACTCCCGATCGTACGCGTTCGCGCCGTAATTTCCGATCTCGGGATACGTCAGCGCGACAATCTGTCCGGCGTAAGAGGGGTCCGTGAAAATCTCTTGATAACCGGTGATGGCCGTATTGAAAACGACCTCGCCTGTGCTGTCTTTCCGCGCGCCAAAGCTCGTGCCCTCGAAGACCGTCCCGTCCTCCAGGGCGAGCGTTGCAGGGTTCAACCGATCGTGTCCTCCAGTTTTGTAAGCGCTGTTCCGCGCGGCGGGGATGTCCCCGTTATTTTACCGTGTCCCGGCGCCCGCCGGAAAATGCTTCGCGCTCTACCGCGTCTGTTGCGGCTCGACTAACTTTTCGAGGGAATCCAGGTGCGCTTCGAGCTCATTCAGCTTCGATTGCTCCGCCTGCAACGACGAGGTCAATTCAGCCTCTCTCGCCCGTGCGTCCTGAACAGCCCGCGATTTCTGGATGAGCAGCGTTTTTATAAACTTCTGCTGCTCCTGGAGTTGCTTCTGTGCGTTAGGATTCTGCTCTTGTTCAAGCCGGCTCTCGAGGCCCTCTACATTGCCTGAAATTTGGGCCTGTTCGGCTTCCGATCTCGTTATTTCGCCGCGCATGGATTCGAGCTGACCGGCGATTCGATTCACTTGGTTCTGCTGCATCTGAATTCGCTGAAGCGTGATCTGCAGCCGTGCGCTAACCGAGTTTGTTCGCTCCAGTGCGAGCCTGAGTTGCCGCACTTCGGTGACCAGCTCTTGAAGAACGGCCCCGGACGCGTCCGCAGGCGGTGTTGCCTGGCTCTGCTGCGCACCGGCCGGAGCGCTCAGATTTAGCGATATGAGAAGAACGGCGCTTCGACTGAGCGCCGCAATCGAGCTGGCAGTCATGTTCTCTCCCTAGCCACCGCACTCCCGGTGACGACTTATCGTAACGGACATAACCCCCCGCAACCCACGGCCTCCATCTCGAGGACGCGCTTGAGACCGCGGGTGAAGAAACGAAAACGCAGCGCGTATTATGTACTGAGTAACGCGCGTGGCGCTCGGTCGGCGGCCGTGCGCGGCGGGACAACGCTCGGCGTTACAATGACGCCATGCGCTACGATCCGCACCATGGCCAGGATGCCGTGGTGCAGGCGTTCAAGAAGGACATCGACCGCACATTAATCCGCGAGAACCTCAAGCTCTCCGTCGAGGAACGCTTTCAAAAAGCGATGGCCTTGGCGCGGTTCGCCGACGAGCTGCGGCGTGCCGGCCTCGAAGCGCGTTCCCGCCGGCCATGACGGATTTCGCCGCGCTGCTCGCCACCCTGGGCGGTCACGACGTAGCGTTTGTGATCGTCGGCGGCGCCGCGGCGCTAGTCCACGGCTCGGGCCGCCTGACGCAGGATCTCGACATCGTTTACGAACGATCTCCCACGAATCTGGAGCGGCTGACGGCGGCGCTCTCCTCTTTTCGGCCCTACCTTCGAGGCGCCGCCCCGGGCCTGCCGTTCGTGTGGGACGCCGTTACGCTCGCTCGTGGCCTCAATTTCACTCTCGTGACATCGCTTGGCGACATCGATCTGCTTGGCGAAATTCCGGGCGGCGGCGCGTATGCCGATCTGAAGCCCGAAGCAATCGAGCTCGAGGTGTTTGGAACGCGTTGCCTGTGCCTGAGTCTTCGGCAATTGATCCGCGCCAAGCGCGCCGCGGGGCGCCCCAAGGATTTGGAAATATTGGCGGAGCTTGAGGCCATCGAGGAAGAGCCCTCCTGATCTCCGCGGCCCCCCGGCCGCCCTGCATCTGCCGCCCCTTGACAACGGCGCTCGTTCCGTCATAATGGGTAGCGTGCCTACGGTAGACACTCAACGTGAACGGCTCGAATTCCTGCAAGGAACGCTTGAAGTGCTCATCCTGCGCAGCCTGCGCCCCGGCCCCAACCACGCCTACGGCATTTCGCTCTTCCTCGAACAGCAGTCCGGCAACGAGTTTCTGGTGGATAACGGCTCGCTATACCCCGCCCTGCAGCGGCTGCTGCAGCGTGAATGGATCGCCGCGCAGTGGAAAACCTCGCCCAATGGGCGGCGCGCGCGATACTACCGGCTCACCCCGCTGGGCCGTAAACAGCTTGCCGCCGCAACCTCGAAGTGGCTGCGGTTTGTGCAAGCCATGGGCAGAATACTGGCCCCGGAGGCCTGATGCTATTTGATCACATGCGCGAATTCTGGTCGAAGTTTCGCCGCCGGCGGCGGACGCTCGATGACGATCTCGGCGACGAGATCCGCTCGCACATCGATTTCCTGACGGACGAAAATATCGCGCGCGGCATGGCTCCCGATGAAGCGCGCGCCGCCGCCCGCCGCGATTTCGGCAACGCCACGGGCACAAGAGAGCGCGCCCGCGAGGCGTGGCAATTCCCGCACGTCGAGAGTATCCTTCAGGATTTGCGCTACGGCCTGCGAGCGATCCGCAACGCTCCCGCTTTCTCGCTCGTGGTCGTCCTGACCCTCGCGCTGGGCATCGGCGCCAATACCGCAATCTTCAGCGTGGTTTACTCCGTCCTGCTGCGGCCGCTGCCGTACCCCCATGGCGAGCGCCTCGTGGTGCTCAACGAGAGGACCCGCAAATCGGACGGCTTCAGCGTGACCTGGGGCAATTACCGGTATTGGCGCGCCGAGAACCACACTCTCGCCGCCATGGCCGGCTATCAAACTGGAGATTTCACCATGACCGGGCGGGGCGACCCCGTTCTCACGCACGCCGGAGTCGTCACCAGCAGCTTCTTTCATCTCATTGGAGCGCGCCCCATGCTCGGCCGCTTGCCGTCTGAAGCCGACGACCGCCCTGGCGCGCCGCCCACGGTCCTGGTCAGCGAAGAATTTTGGGCCAAGAAATTAGGAGCCGATCCGTCGGCTGTCGGAAGCACGCTCGCTTTGAACGGCGAGCCGTACGAAATCATCGGGGTCGTGAACGGCCCGCATTTTTATACGCGTCCAGTCGATTTTTACGTCTCCCTCGGCCGTTCCCAACCGGCGGCCCCGCCCCGCACGCGCCACGGCTCGATTAGCGTCCTCGCGCTGCTGAAACCCGGCGTCACGCTCGCCCAGACCCGCGCCGATCTGAGCGCCATCATGCAGCGGCTGGCCGCGGCCGATCCCGGCCCCGAGGACGATCACCGCGCCACCGGAGAGTACCTCGCCGAATCCAGGATCGGAGAGATTCGCTCCGCGCTGCTGATGCTCATGGGCGCCGTCGCTCTCGTTCTGATCGTCGCTTGCGGCAACGTCGCCAGCCTGCTGCTGGTTCGAGGCACGGCGCGCGCCCGCGAAATCGCAATACGCAGCGCCATCGGCGCGGGCCGTTCCAGGCTTGCGCGGCAATTGCTGACGGAGAATCTAACGCTAGCGGCGCTCGGCGGAGCACTCGGCGTTCTCCTCGCCGCCGCCTGTCTGCGTGGCCTGATCGCCATCGGACCGCGCAATATCCCGCGGCTTTCGGAAGCCTCATTGGACCTGAACGTCCTCGCCTTCGCCATCGCCCTTACGCTTACCGTCGGCCTTATCGCCGGACTTGCTCCCGTGCTCACCGCCGGCAAAGTGGACCTGACCACCGCGCTCAAAGAAGGCGCGCCTTCCGCGACCGGATCGAAGGGCGGCCAATCCCTGCGTTCCGCTCTTGTCGTCGCCGAAATTGCGATCACGCTGGTCCTCGCTTTCGGTTCGGGCCTCCTGATCCGTAGCCTGATCGCGGCCCAGAACGCCTATCCAGGCTTCGACCCTCACAACGTTCTGGCCATCGAGCTGCAGCTTCCGCCATCCTATAAGGACCGCTCGCAGCGAACGGAATTCTACGATCGGCTGAAGCAGGACGTTCGCGCCCTGCCGGGCGTCCTGGACGTCGGTGGCGTAAATTGCCCTCCCTCGGCCGGCGATTGCGGCGACTTTTGGTATTCCGTCCTCGACCATCCCGCGCCCGCGCGCGGCGATGTGCCCGTCGCGCTTTTCAACTTCGCGGACGAGAATTATTTCCGGACCATGCGAATCCGCCTGCGCGCCGGACGCGCATTCGCCGATACCGATCGCACCGCCGATCCACCCGCCGCCATCGTCAACGAGACGTTCGCCCGCAAATGGTGGCCGTCGTCCCGCCTAGCCGTCGGACAACAAATCAAGTACGGCGGCCCCTACATGCCCGGGCCGGCGTACCAGATCGCCGGAGTCGTCGAGGACGTCGGGCAGATGGGGCTGGACGAAGCTCCGCTCCCGGAGGTGTATCTCGTATATTCGCAGAAGAATCCCCCGCGCGCCATGGTCGTTATGGTTCGCACCCACGGCGATCCCGCGGCCCTGATGCCCGCCGTACGCCGCCGCGTCGCGCGGCTCGACCGCAACCTTCCCATTCAATCGCTCAAAACCATGGACGAGTGGCTGGGAGCGACCCTCCAGCGCAGGCGTTTCAATACGCTTTTGCTGCTCTTGTTCGCGGCGCTTGCAATGATTCTCGCGGGCGTCGGAATTTACGGCGTGCTCAATTACTGGGTCAACGTTCGTGAAAAAGAGATCGCGATCCGCATCGCCTTAGGGGCGCGCCGCTCCACCATTTTGGCCTGGGCCGGTTGGGAAGCCTTGCGTCTTGCCGCGACCGGCATTGTCATCGGCGCGCTTGCCGGCTGGGGCTCCTCGCGCTGGCTCGAGAGCCTCGTTTATGGTGTTTCCGCGCGCAATCCGCAAACGATGATCGCGGCCGTCGTCGCGGTCGCGCTGGCCGCTGCGCTCGCTGCGAGCGTCCCGCTGTTACGCGCCACGGGAGTCGATCCCGTGCGCAAGCTGCACGACGCGTGAGGAGGGGGTGTTTCCCGGGCGCGCGGCCGGAACTGGACGACACGGCCCGGCGTCTCAAGTGAGGAAGGAGACGGCCGCGGAGAATCCCCGTAAAGCGGTTGCCGTTGCGCTTTCGCTTTGCGCAATTTTCCTCTGTGTTTGGATCTTCTTCATTGGGCTCAAGCAACCCACTGCCAAGCCGAATCGTTTCGAATGTCGCGCTAAGTAGCACAGGCAAATGGCTCGCCGCCGGAATGGCGCAGGGGAAGATCGCGGTATGGGATCGGATTACCTGCGCCGCGCCGCGCCAGATCGAGTTTCGTCATGGTTCGCTCAACGATCTCCAATTCAGCCCCGATGAGCATCTGCTCGCGATCGCCTCAACGAGATCTGGGCATATATGCCTCGGCGGAATCGACGGTTCCCCGGGCTTGTCCGTTCCGATCGAAAAAACTACGGGAGTGTGCGATTCAGCCGAGACGGCCAAATCCTCTTGGTGATTACTGGAAACGGCTTTATCGAAACCATCGACGCGCATTCTGGAGCTTTGCGACTGAAAATCTGTTGTTCTTCAATTTATGGCGACGCCGCTTTGACTCCCGATGGAGAAGCCATCGCCAATGCGGGCCATTGGCCCAGGCTATGGGATGCCCATTCGGGACAGCTTCTCGGGCCGCTCGCCAGAGATCGAGAGTTCTCGACCTTTCGCCCGATTTCCTTCGGTAACAGCCGTAACGCTGTTCTGATGGGATCTCAAGACGGTCGCGTGTACGTCTGGGATCTGGAGAACAGACGTCTAGTCGCAACGTCCCCGCCACAACCGGCGTATGTCGATAGATTAACCGTTTCCAAAGCGGGTTGGATTATCTACGCCGGATTCGGCAAAATGGTGACACTGTGGAATCTAGAAACCGGGCAGCTTCGTTTCATGCCCTCTGCCCGGCCCACCAGCAACCTGGTGCTTGGCTCCGATGGCGCATCCATCTTATTCGGAACGGCGCGCGGCGAGATCGAGTTTTGGGACATCGGGCGGAACAACGTATTCGCGCCCTGAAGATGCCCGGAACGTAACGGCCCAGGATGCCGCGAGCATCCCGTGCGCAAGCTGCACGAGGCCTGAAGTAGCATGTATAAAAGATGCCTCGCGCTCTGCTCTTTTTCGTATGCGCAATCGCTCCCGCCGCCCCCTGCATCACTACTGCAAGCAACTGTACGGAATGGGTGACTCTCAACGGCGGACCGTCGCGCTCGCTCGTCTACCGGTCCTATCCTCTCGATGCCGCCAACGATCGCATCACGCGCGCCTTAATCGTGGTCCACGGCGCCGGCCGCAACGCGGACGATTATTTTCGCACCGGCGTTGCTGCCGCATTTCTAGCCGGCGCCCTCGAGGACACCATCGTGATTGCCCCGCGCTTTGCGTCCAACGATGGCCGCGGTTGCGCCGACAAGCTCGCCGCCCATGAAGTGAGCTGGAGCTGCGGCGGCGATAGTTGGCGCTCCGGCGGCCTCGCCTCCAGCGACGACCGGCTGAATTCCTACGACCTGATGGACGAAATCCTGCGCAAGCTCGCGCGAAAAAAGGAATTTCCGAAGCTGAAGGCGATCGTCGTTTCCGGCCACTCGGCGGGCGGCCAGTTCGTAACGCGCTACGAGATGGCGAACAAGGTACACGACACGCTCGGCGTGCCCGTCACGTACGTCGTTTCGAACCCCTCCAGCTACGCCTATCCCGACGCCAACCGGCCGGTCAACGATGGCGCCTCGTTCCGGCCTTATCGCGACGGCCGCAACTGCACGACATATGACATGTGGCCGTACGGCCTTGAGAAACGCGGCAGCGGATATGCGGCCGCCGTTCCCGGCGAGCAGTTGAAGAAGCAACTGGCGGCGCGCCCCACGACTTATTTGCTGGGCGAGCTGGACGTAATGCCGGTCGGCGGATTCGATTCCTCGTGTCCCGCCATGGCGCAAGGCCCCACGCGCCGCGCTCGCGGCGAAGCCTTCGCGAAATACGTCAACGAGAAAGACGGCGCGCATCACAATGTCGTCATCGTTTCACTTTGCGGGCACAATGCGCGCTGCATGTTTACCTCCGACCAGGCCCTCCCCATCCTGTTTCCGGCGGACCGGTAACGGTTCGTCTCAGATTCCTGCTAACCTGCGTCTACGGTGAGGGGTGGGCGCGGATAATGCTATGCGGATTTAAGCCGGCTACGGCGATCGGAATGCTGTTCGCGGCGGGCTTATACGGTCAGGAGGCTCTACGTCCCGACTCCGCCGCCGCAAACCCCGCTGCCGCAGCCCCCGCCGACCCTTCCTCCACCGCGCTTAAATGGCATAACTTCGTCGGCGAAACCTTCAGTCCCATGGGCCTCGGTTCCGGTCTGTTCAACGCCGGGTTTTCCCAAATCACGAACTCCGACCCGAAGTACGGGCAAGGCTGGGGACCTTTTGCGCAGCGCTTCGGGGCCTCTTACGCCGACTTGGTCAGCCAGAATTTCTTCGGCGATTTCATGCTCGCATCAGCATTTCACGAGGACCCGCGTTACATCCGGCGCGGTCCCGGGCACACCTTCTGGTCGCGCGCGGGATACGCCATCAGCCGCGCCGTGATTATTCGCAAGGACTCCGGCGGCGATACCTTCAATTGGTCGAACGTGCTCGGGACGGGGATGAGCGCCAGCCTATCGAACGCCTATTATCCGCCCGCGAGCCGCACTGGCGGGGCCACGGCCCTGCATTTCGCGACCAGCATCGGTGGCGCCGGTTTCGCCAATCTATTTCCGGAATTCTGGCCGGATTTTCACGGTTGGGTGAAGCGCAAGTTTTCTAGATAGCCCGCAACGGGCGCGGCGGCGCCCGAAAGTTCACTCAATACGCCGCCGCACTCCGTTTTCGCGGGCTGTTATTAGATAGCCTGCGCCTTGGCGGAACGCTCCCGGTCGATCAATGCCCGCTTCCTCGCCGCTCCGTAGCGGTAGCCGCCCAGCGCTCCCGTGCCGCGGATCACGCGGTGGCATGGGATGACAACAGCGACGTTATTCGCGGCGCAGGCCCGCGCCACGGCTCGCGCCGCTGTAGGCTGTCCGATTCCCGCCGCCACTTCCGAGTACGACCGCACCTCCCCGTATGGAATCGATTGCAGGTATTTCCAGACGCGCATCTGAAATGCGCTCGCGCGAATATCGAGCGGAAGATGGAGATGCGGCTGCGCTCCGGCCAGATGGCGATTCAGCGCCTCCATCCAAGTTCGGAATGCAATCGGATACGGCTCGCGCATGGGCTCAATCCTCGCCGCCGGGTACTCGCGCCGCAGGGCCTCAAGCAGAGCGCTGGCGCTCTCGCCGAATTGCAGGAAACAGAGGCCGCGATCGGTCGCCCCGGTCATCATCAATCCGAAGGGCGATTCCACCGTCACGTGAGTGATCGCGACCTCGCGGCCGCCTTCGCGATACTGCTTCGGAGTCATGCCGAGGCGCGTATCGGCCTGCTCGTAGACGCGGCTTGAAGAACCATAGCCGGCGTCGTAAACGGCTTCCGTGACGTCTTTCGAAGTCCTCAGGCTCGTCTTCAGCTTCTTGAGTCGCGCCGCCTCGGCGTACTGCTTCGGCGTGACACCGGTGACGACTTTGAAGCTGCGCTGAAAATGATGCACGCTGAGCCCGGCCTTCGCCGCCAGATCCGCCGCTTTCAGCGTATCCTCCAAATGCCCGTCTATATAGCGGCAAACAACGACAATGCGCGCCGCGTTCGGATCGCCGGCCGACAGCGGGCGGCAGCGCAGGCAGGGACGCAGACCGGCGCGTTCGGCCTCCGCGGCGGATTCGAAAAAGCGCACGTTCTTTCGCAGCGCCGGGCGCGCCGGGCACGACGGCCGGCAATACACGCCCGTCGTAAGCACGCCGAAATAGAAGCGGCCGTCTTGAGCGGCATCCCGCTTTTGAACGGCTTCCCAACGTTGATCGGAAGTCAACATCATATTTTCTCCTGTTCAGGCAGCATCGTGGAAAATGATGCCTAACGTAAATCGCTCGCCCGTGAGGATGGGGCTGACGCCGTGGCGTAGATTCGTGCGGTGGTATCCGCGTGCCCCCTTGACGGGACGATAGCAAGTGGTGATGACAACGGCCTCGCCCTGTTCGAGACGAATGGCGTGACCGATGGATTGCGCGCGCGGCCGCTGCTCCACCAGCAGCAACTCGCCGCCCGTAAATTCAGCGTCCGGTTGGCTGAGGCAGGTGACCACCTGAAACGGAAACACGACCTCCCCGTAAAGATCCTGGTGCAGGCAGTTGAAATCGCCCACGCGATAGCGCAACAGCAGCGGCGTCGGACGATTCTGGCCCTTCTCGTGGCAGTATTCGAGAAAGTCGCCCAGCTCGCGCGGGAAATCGCCCCATAGCGAGAGAGCGGCCATCCACTCGTCCGCGATCTCGGTGAGCGGAGGATATAGCGCCTCGCGTAGCGCCGCGACCAGTCGCGGCAGAGGGTTTGCGAAGTACTTGTATTCGCCGCGTCCGAAGCGGTGGCGCGCCATGTCGATGCGGCTGCGGAACGGCTCCACGCAATCGTATAGGAGCCGCAACTCCTGACACTCCGCCGCGCTCAGAATGATTCCCAGGCGCCCGCAGCCAATACTCCACAGACTCGCTCCCACGTCGCTCCAGGAAATGCTGTCGCTCAACACAAACCCAATTTAACCGCTTCGCCGGGGCTGGAACTATCCGAACCCTGCTGTTGAATTTTTTTATTTCCAGTCGCGCGACAATGTTCGCGGGGGAATTCCCGAAACGATCACTCGCGAGCGCATTGCCGAAACGGAGAGGCTGATTCGCCCCTACGTCCGCAGGACTCCCATTATCGAGGTGAATAGCGCCGATTTTGGGCTGGACGCGGCGCCTCTGGTGCTCAAGCTGGAGCTCTTGCAGCACGCCGGCTCCTTCAAGACGCGCGGCGCTTTCGCCAATTTGCTGACCCGCGACGTTCCGCGCGCCGGCGTAGTAGCGGCATCGGGAGGGAATCACGGCGCCGCGGTCGCGTTCGCGGCCATGAAGCTCGGGATCGCAGCCCGGATTTTTGTCCCCGAGGTGTCGTCGCCGTCGAAAATCGACCGTATCCGAAGCTACGGCGCGGACCTGATCGTTACCGGCCATCGCTATGCCGATGCCTTGGCCGCCAGCGAGGCCTGGGCGTCCAAAACGGGAGCCCTGCGCGTGCACGCCTTTGAACAGGTCGAGACATTGCTCGGCCAGGGAACCGTCGCGCTTGAGTTCGAGGAGCAGGCGCCCGCGCTCAATTCGCTGCTCGTGGCCGTGGGGGGCGGCGGTCTCATCGGTGGCATGGCGGCGTGGTATGCCGGAGGCATCAAGATGATCGGCGTGGAGCCGGAGGCCGCGCCCACACTCACTCGCGCGCTTGAAGCGGGCCGCCCCGTAGACGCCGAAGCCGGCGGAATCGCTGCGGATTCCCTCGCCCCCAAGCGCGTCGGCGAGCTCGATGTTTCCAATCGCCCAAAGGTTCGTCGATCGCGTGCTGCTGGTTTCGGATGCCGCCATCGAGGAGGCGCAGCGCGCACTCTGGGACGCGCTGCGAATTGCAGCCGAGCCCGGAGGAGCCGCCGCCTTTGCCGCCCTCCTATCGCACCGCTACCAACCGGCCGAGGGTGAGCGCGTCGGCGTCCTGCTGTGCGGCGGAAACACTACGCCGAAGATCTGAATCCAGTCGCTTCAGGAGTTGGCTTGCTTTTCGGCCAGGGGGCCCACGACCGGCACGACGAAGCGCTGGTTGTTATAGGCCTTGTACATCAAGAACAGCCAGCAGGCCAGGATGCGCGAGCCTGAAGAGCAGATAGAACATGCTGTAAATGGCAAAGAAGCCGTAACCGTAAAAGGAATTGAACATCACCGTCCCTAAAACGATGCTGAGGATGGTGGCGGCGCCGAAAAAGAAGATAGACTGCCACGCATGGAAGCGGACGGTGCGGTTCTGGTTGTAAGGCGCCAGCACTAGAAAAACGATACCGGTGATCCAGCCCAACGCGTAACACAGGGCGGAGGCGACATTCTCCGTGAGGCCGGGGGCGGAAACCGGCGCGGGCGGGGGCACGTAAGATGCCTGGGGATTATAGCCCGGCCCCGGGTTGTAGCCTGGAGGGGGCGGCGCTGAATATGGGGGCGGGGGCGCTGGGGCGGCGGCATAGGCAGCGCCGGCAGCAGCGGCTGGCGGTGGAGTTCCCGCAGCCGCGACCGTGGCGCCGCACTTGGCGCAGAATCGGCCCTCAACACTCGATCCGCAGTTTGGGCAAAAAGCCATTTTGTGTAAAAACCTCCGTCAACGTACTCTACCGAAGAATTAGTGACGCAAGCAAGTACTGCGTTACATTCGCGGGTACTAGAGGGGATGCTCACCGGCGTACATCCGCGAGCGAGACTGGGGGCAGGTAGGTGGCGGCCGGAGCGGACTTCCACCAGTCGCCGGTAGCGCGGCGCTCCGTCCAGGTCGTGAACCGATAGGCAGCCACGACGGCGCGAATGTATTTCGGTGGGGCGTTGGGGAAGGGGTTCCTTGCGAGCAGGCGCACAACCTCAGGAGCGCCCTGCAGGAGCCGAACCACGAAGTTCGCAAACCAGGGGCTGCTTTGATAGGGACCGAGGGCCGCAAACCACATCTGCCAGTCGAGGCGGGGCTGATAAGGCGCGACCCACGGAGGGCGGCGCGCGAGAGGTCCCGCCTTGTACTTGAATTCGTAGTCGAGCCAGTTGATGCCGTCATTGGAACCCTGGATGGCGATCTCGGGACGGGAGGTGGTCATGACCGCGAAAAGTCCGTAGCTGTTGACGATGCCAAGGGGAGAGGTGAAACGCAACAGCGCGGCGGCGGGGCCGGGCACCGAACGGCCAAAAACCGCGATCAATTGCGTGGCCCCAAGCACGATTACAAGGCAGGCCACCGCTCTGGTGACGGCCCGCCGGAGGGGGCTCAAAGGACGCGCCGGGCTGCAGCGCGGAAACGTGAAGTCGTCGAAGAGGAAAAGGCACAGCGCGATGGTGAGCCAGTTGAAGAAGGCATAGTTTCCAGTCGTAAGAATGAGCGCTTGGAACAGAACGAGTAGACAGCCGCCCGCGTGGCGGATCCGCCGTGGCAGGAAGACGCAGAAGGGCACGGCCAGCTCAATGAAAAAAACGCCAACAGTGGAGTATGTTTGAAACCAGGCGGGAAGCTGCTGCATGTACCAGGCGAGCGGAGTAGGGATCGGCTGGGTGAAGTACTGAAAATCCATGGCGCGGAGGCCCCGCCAGTTCGGATCGCCGCTAAGCAGCTTCACGACTCCGGATGAAAACATCAAGCGAAACAGCAGCAGACGGTAGAGCCACACGACGAGGGACGACGATCCCAGAAAGATAGCCAGGAACCCGGCCTCCAGCAGCAACATGTCCCACTGAAACGAGAGAAAATCCTGCCCCACTGAACAGAGTGAAAGATAAAGTACGAACAGCGCCACGAGACAGGCCCGTTGCACGAAGCCGAGCAACAGCACTACCGCGATGATGGCTCCGGCGATACAGGACCAGGTTAAGGCCGCGTCGCCGTGCCAGATCCAAAAGACACTCGGCGCCAAGCGCCAGGCGCGCGCTGCTCCCACCGATTGCGCGACGGCCTCCAGAAAATCGCCAGCGGGAAGAATGCCGCGCGACCCGATCAGACCCCGGACCTGCACGCCGAAGGAGACGAATGCAATAAGGTAAATGAGCGCGAGCGCGCGCAGAAACAGCCACTCAATCTTTTCATAGGTCAGCGGTCGCACGCGCCTGCCCCAGAGGAGCACCGTGATCCAGTAAAACGCACTGCGGTGAGCCGCAATGAAGCGGTATGCCGCTTCCGATGCGGGAGCGAAGCCCGGCAGAGTTTCATACAAATGAAGCAGCCAGGATTTCCCCGGTGCGTAGGCAAGTAGCCGATAAACGGCGCGCGCTCCCGACAGAACCTCGCCATCTGCGGTAACCAACTGTACCGATTTCCCGAAGGACTGGGGTGAAATTTGCTGGAAACGGCCCCCGGCTTCCTGAGAGGACGCGTAGTCGACGTTTGCGCCGGTCAGCGCCTGCAAGTAGCCGATCCAGATGCGGCAAAATCCACAATGGCCATCGAAGAGGACCAGAGGCCGCTCGAGCGCGATGTTTTCGGCCATGTTTCAGACGATACCAGCGCTGGCCCAAACGCTGCAATTGCGGTACTCTCAAGACGATCGCTTCCATTTTTCATATCTCGTCTATGCCCATTTGGAAGTGATAGAATAATGTAGGGACTACTGGCTGCAACCCGGCGTTGCGGCCTGCGTCTATTGTTTGGAGCCTCAGCTAAGCTAGGAAGCAAATGGCAGATCAACACATGATGATGCCCCAAGATCCAGATGTGCATCTGGCCAGACTGCTAGCGCCGCAGGATGTCGAAACGCCTTGGTACCGTTCGATTTATCACAGCATCAAGGAAGCCATCCACCCGCCCAAGCTGCCGCCGCTCGAGCTTACCTCCAAACCGGTTGAAGTAAAGGATATTTGGGGCTTCTATGGCGGCCAGGAAAAGCGCGCCGGTCTGACCTCGATGCTGATTCACGGCGGCGTCATCGCGCTGCTGTTCATCATCGGGACGAACAAGCAGGTGCAGCAGGCCGTCCGGCAGCAGATCACGCTGATCGCGCCCGATCTCGCGCCGTACAAGCCCACGCCTCCCAAGAAGAGCGAGATGGGCGGCGGCGGCGGTGGCGGCGACCGCTCGCCGACGCCTGTCACAAAGGGCAAGCTTCCCAAGCTGGCTGACCATCAGTTCGTTCCACCCATGATCAGCAAGGTGGAAAATCCGAAGCTCCCCATGGACCCGACGCTGATCATCCAACCCGACGCTCCCGTTCCCAACGTCAATATGACGCAGCTCGGAGATCCTCTCTCGAAGGTGCTCGGCGCATCGAACGGAACCGGCGCGGGGGCCGGCATGGGCAGCGGAAACGGCGGCGGCATCGGACCCGGTTCAGGCGCCGGATACGGTCCTGGCCATGGCGGCAACTTTGGAGGCGGAGCATACAAGATCGGCGGCGGCGTCTCCTCCCCCATTCCGATCTACAAACCCGAGCCGGAGTACTCCGAAGAAGCCCGCAAGGCGAAGTTCCAGGGCACCGTGGTTCTGTTCATCGTCGTGGATGAAAAGGGCAACCCGCGCGACCTTAAGGTCATCCGCCCGCTGGGCCTGGGTCTCGACCAGAAAGCCATCGAGGCAGTTCAGAAGTGGAAGTTCCGTCCCGGCATGAAGGACGGACATCCCGTACCGGTGCAGGCCACCATCGAAGTCAACTTCCGGTTGCTGTAAGCGCGTCCTGAGCGCAGTAACGAAACGTTACACCTACGACTCCGGTCCCACGGACGGAGTTGCACGACGTGAGCGCCTTTTCCCCTCGCACCAAAAATCTTTCCGCCCGAACCAAAGCCGCCGATAAAGCCGTTGCATCCATTTGCCCTTATTGCGGCGTCGGCTGCGGACAACTGGTCTACGTAAAAGACGAGAAGATTATCGACATCGAAGGCGATCCGCGCTCGCCCATTTCGAACGGATGTCTCTGTCCCAAAGGCGCCGCCACATTCCAGCTCGTCACCGGATCGCAGCGCGTCCATCACGTCCTCTATCGACGCCCGCACGGCACGCAGTGGGAGCGGATCCCGCTCGAGCAGGCCATGGACATGGTTGCCGCGCGCGTCAAGAAAACGCGCGACGAACATTGGGAACAGACCACCCAGGTCGAAAACAAGGAAGTGGAGACCCGCCGCACAATGGCGATCGCGCATCTCGGCGGCGCCACCCTGGACAACGAAGAAAATTATCTTATTAAGAAGCTCTTCAATTCGCTGGGCATTATCCAGATCGAAAATCAGGCCCGTATATGACACTCCGCCACGGTCCCCAGTTTGGGGACCTCATTCGGTAGGGGCGGCGCGACGACGTTTCAGCAGGATTTGCAGAACTCCGATTGCATCGTCATCCAGGGATCGAACATGGCGGAGTGCCACCCGGTCGGGTTCCGCTGGGTTATGAAAGCCAAAGAGCATGGCGCAACCATTATTCACGTGGACCCGCGCTTCACGCGCACCAGCGCCGTCGCTGACATCCACGTTCCCATTCGCGCCGGCAGCGATATCGCTTTCCTCGGCGGCATCATTCATTACATCCTCGAAAACGATCGATACTTCAAGGACTACGTCGTCAACTATACGAACGCGGCCGCCATTATAAACGAAAAATTCGAGGACACGGACCAGAACGACGGTCTCTTCGGCGGTTGGGACACCAAGAAAGGCCAGTACGATGCGAAAGACTGGATGTACGAAGGCGTAGAGCCTGGCGCAGCCGCCGGAGCCCGCGAATCGTCATCGGGCGAAGGCAAAGAGCAGAAGCATCCCATACAGGCCGAGCACACCGACCCCACGCTCGAAAATCCGCGCTGCGTTTTTCAGATCCTCAAGCGTCATTTCTCCCGTTACACGCCGGAGATGGTCGAGAAGACCTCGGGCGTTCCGCGCGAGTTGCTGATCAAGGTAGCCGAGACGCTGTGCCGCAATTCCGGCCGCGAGCGGACGTCGGCTTTCTGTTACGCCGTGGGCTGGACGCAACACACGGTCGGCGTTCAATACATCCGCACCGCCGCGATCATACAGCTTCTCTTGGGCAACATGGGCCGGCCTGGAGGAGGGATCATGGCCCTGCGCGGCCACGCGTCCATCCAAGGCTCGACCGACATCCCGACCCTCTACAACATTTTGCCCGGCTATCTCCCCATGCCGCGCGCACAGCACGACCACGACTTCGAAACATACAACAATCTGAACGAGTCTCCCTCCGGCTGGTGGGGCGAGTTCCGCAAATATTCCGTATCTCTGCTTAAGGCTTGGTATGGCGACGCCGCGACCGCCGCGAACGGCTATTGCTTTAAATACCTGCCCGCCATGACCGGCGACCATTCCCACATGAACACCGTCGCCGACATGGCCGACGGCATCGTAAAAGGATATTTCGTGATGGGCGAGAATCCCGTCGCCGGAACCGTCAACGGCCCTCTTCAGCGTGAAGGTCTGCGACAGCTCGAATGGCTCGTCGTGCGGGATTTCCAGCTCATTGAAACCGCGGAATTCTGGCGCGTCGCTCCCGAGATCGAGCGCGGCGAGGTGCGTCCCGAAGACATCGCCACGGAAGTTTTCTTTTTCCCGGCTGCGGCGCACACCGAAAAAGACGGCAGCTTCACCAACACGCAGCGCCTGTTGCAATGGCATCATAAAGCCATCGATCCGCCCGGCGATTGCCGCAGCGAGCTCGACTTCGTTTTCAAGCTCGGGCGGCGCCTGAAGACACTCTACGCCGGGTCCACGGCCGCGAAGGATCGCCCCATTCAAGACATGACTTGGGACTATCCCACGGTCGGCCGTTTCGCCGAGCCGGATGCCGAGGCGGTCTTAAAAGAAATCAACGGCTATACCGTGGCCGATCGCAAACTCGTCGACGGCTTCACCGATCTGAAGGACGACGGCTCGACCGCGTGCGGCTGCTGGATTTATTCCGGCTGCTACAAAGACGGCGTCAACCAGACCGCGCGGCGCAAGCCGCATTGGGAACAGACCTGGGTGGCGCCCGAGTGGGCCTGGTCGTGGCCGCACAACCGCCGCCAGCTTTACAACCGCGCCTCGGCCGATCCCGAAGGCCGCCCCTGGTCCGAGCGCAAGAAGTACATCTGGTGGGATGAAGAGAAGCAGAAATGGACCGGCTTCGATGAGCCCGATTTCGTCCACAAGCCGCCCTCGTATCGCCCCTCTAAAGATGCGCGCGGCAAAGAAACCATCTCCGGCATCGATCCCTTCATCATGCAGTCCGACGGCAAAGGGTGGATCTTCGCGCCTAGCGGCCTCCAAGACGGCCCGCTGCCGACGCATTACGAGCCGCAGGAATCCATGATCGCGAATCCCATTTACAAGCAGCAGTGCAATCCCAGCCGCATGGAGTGGATGCGCAAGAAGGACAATCCCTACCACCAGCCTTACGACGATCCGCGCTTCCCGTACCTGCTCACCACCTATCGCCTCACCGAGCATCACACCGCCGGCGGCATGTCGCGTTGGCTCTCGTGGCTATCGGAGTTGCAGCCCGAATTGTTCTGCGAAGTATCGCCTGAGTTGGCGGCCGCAATAGGCCTGAAGAACGGCGGCTGGGCGACCATCCGCACCGCGCGCGCCGAGATCGAAGCCCGCGTTCTGGTGACGCAGCGCGTAAGGCCGGTCCGCTTGAACGGCCGCATCATTCATCAGGTCGGAATTCCCTATCATTGGTCGAGCAAGGGTCTGGTGACCGGCGATGCCGCCAATGAGCTGTTTCCCTTCGTCGCCGATCCCAACGTCGCCATCATGGAGACGAAGGCCATTTCCGCCATGGTCGAGGCGGGACGCCGCAGCCGCGGCCGCCGCTACATCACTAGCGGCGCGCTCGTCCCGGAGCTGCCCGGCAAGGAAGAGGACCGCGACATTCCCAAGGCGCGGCACAAACCCGAGACCGCGCACGGCCACAAAACCGAGCAGACCAAGGAGGGCCATATTTAATATGGAAGCCGCGTTATCCGCCTCCGAAGCGCAAGGACTGGAGCGTCGCGCCGCTCGCGACGACACGCAAAACCGCTCCTCCCGCAAGGGCTTCTTCACCGATACGACCATCTGCATCGGCTGCAAAGCCTGCGAGGTGGCGTGCAAGCAGTGGAACCAGTTGCCCGAGGATGGTCTTAACTTCACGGGCATGTCTTACGACAACACGGTCGCGCTGGGCGCCTCCACCTGGCGCCACGTGGCATTCATCGAACGCCCGGTGGCGCTTTCGACGCAGGATGCCGGCGCGTTTTCCTGGCTCTTCTCCTCCGACGTATGCAAGCACTGCGTCCGCGCCGGGTGCCTCGAAAGCTGTCCCACCGGCGCCATTATTCGCACCGAATACGACAGCGTCTATGTGCAGCCTGACGTCTGCAATGGGTGCGGCTATTGCGTCGTGAACTGCCCCTTTGGCGTGATCGATCGGCGCGAGGACGATGGCCGCGCCTGGAAATGCACGCTCTGCTACGACCGTCTGAAGGAAGATATGGAGCCTGCCTGCGCGAAGGCTTGCCCCACGGATTCCATCAAGTTCGGCGATCTCGACCAACTTCAACAGATCGCTCGCAAGCGCGTCGGGGAGTTGCATGAGCAAGGCATGAGCGAGGCGTACTTATACGGCGCAGACTCCGCCAGCCAGCCGGGCACCGAGGGCCTCAATGCGTTTTTTCTTCTGGTGGACAAGCCCGAGGTTTACAACCTGCCGCCCGCTCCCGTGTGCCCCACGAAGACCGTAAAATCGACATGGGCGTCTTTCGGCATCGCCGTCCTCGGCATGGCGGCCATCGCAATCGGCTCCGTTTTCGCCGGCAGAGGCGGCCAGTGATGCGCAGCGACGGACGCGATATCGACACCTCTATCGCGATGCTTTCCGGAGAAGCCGCGCAGCAGCACGTAAAGCCGAACGACGAGCGGATGGAAGAAATAACTCCGCGGCCGTGGGGCCGCGTACCGACCGTTGTGGAAAGCGATGCGGCGTATTACGACCGCCCCATGCTCAAGCCCTCGGTGTGGAGCATTGACATCCCGCTGTATTATTTCGTGGGCGGCGCGGCCGGAGCGGCTCTTGCCCTCGGCGCGGCGGTGCAACTCGGCGGCATCGGGGACGCCTCAAACCACGAACTGCGCAAATTCGCATCGCACTGCCATTGGCTCGGCATCGTCGGCTCGACCGCCGGCGCGGCGCTGCTGATCCACGATCTCGGCAAGCCCTCGCGTTTCCATCACATGCTCCGCGTCTTCCGCCCAACCTCGCCGATGAGCATGGGCGCGTGGATTCTCAGCGGCGCCGCGCCCACCGCCATCGCCACGGGATTGTTTATCAATCGCGGCGGCGCCCTCGGGCTGATCGGCGAAACCGCTGGCTACTTGTCCGGCATTTTCGGCGCGGCGCTCGCCGGATATACGGGCGTCCTGGTCTCGAACTCCGCCGTTCCCATCTGGCAGGAATCGCGCCGCTCAATGCCGGTCCTCTTCATTGCCTCGGGCATGACGGCCGCCGCTTCCCTTCTCGACCTCTGGTACGAGAACGAGCGCGCCAATCGCATTACATCGATCTTCGGCAATATCGGACGCATCGCTGAAATCGCCGCCGCCAAGCAGGTGGAACGCACGGCATCGCGAGTCCCGAAAGTGGGTGAGCCGTTCCGCCATGGCCCAGGCGCCGTGCTCTGGAAAATCGCAAGCATCCTAACCGCCGCCAGCCTGGTTCTCGGCCTCCTCCCTGGCAAATCGAGAAAGCCCCGCAGCTCCGCCGGCATCCTCGGCGCCGCCGGATCGCTCGCCATGCGCTTTGCTGTCCACACCCTCACCAACGCCTCCGCCCGCGACCCGCGCGCCTCCTTCCACCTGCAGCGTTCCGGCGCGCCAACTTCTCAATCCCGGTATTGACCGCGCGCCTCGAAGGTGTGGCGACCTCTGAAGCCGCCGCTGCTCGACAGGAGCCGAGGCTTGGCGTGGGTCCTCCCTTTTCGGTTTGATCGCCGGGTGCGGTCGATCGGCGCCTCGGTCCGCTCGGGACTCTTTAGTCCTTTATGGGAAGGTACAGCGTCTGGGCCCCCGCCGTTCCTCCCACCGTAAACGTCACTGGCGCGGTTCCCGTGGCGACAGCCGGCACAACGACGTTGAATTGATAAAGTCCCGTGTAATTGGGAGCCAGTCCCGCATACATAACCGTCGCGGGGATTCCGCCGACGGATATCTGAAATGCCGCGGCAAGATTGTTGGGTTGTTCCACCAACTGCCCAGCCGGGATATTTGGCGTAACCGGGCCGAAGCCGAGGCCATAAAGGGTGATAATATCGCCCGGCGCTGCCGGGCGCGATGCCAGCCCTGCGATTGCGCCGGTGGGTAACGCATATGAACCGTCGGTGAGGAAGGCGACGACATACTGCGTCCCTGCGATATTGAAGTTAGACGGCGCCAGCAAGCCGGGTTCCACGGCGTTAACGTTTACGGAGTACGGAGCGCTAATACCCGACGCAGTAGTAACGGTCACTTGCTGGAATCCGATGCCGACATTGGACGGAACAAGAGCATTGACCTGTCCGGGGCTGATATAAGAGACGAACGCGTTCTGCCCTCCGATGCTGACGGACGTGCCATCGAGAGAGGTAGGGGCGTTAACGCCAGTAAAGTCGGAGCCCGCCCAACTTCGCGCGTCCGTAGCAAGATTCGAGCCGTAAATCTCAATAAAGTCTCCGGGGGCAACGGATGAAAACCCGCCGAATGCGCTGGCGCTCACCACACCGCCGGGCGCAATGGCTGGCAATGAGGCGGCTGCGGGCTGGTAGATTTGCGCGTAATTGTAAACAGTTCCTTGATTGGCGATGCCGTTGTTGGAGCCGCCGAAACAATAGAGGCGGTTGCCCACAATGGCTGCGCCCGGAGCCACCACGGCGTTGGGAATTGATGGCAAACCGCTCGACCATGAATTGGTGGCCGGATCGTAGGCTTCCATGACGTTTACGGGCTGAACCGACTGAGTTGAAGCCCCACTGGCGACATAAAACCGCCCCCCGAGGACTCCGAAGCACCCGGCTTGACGGGCGGTGGGCAGCGGCGCCAAAGTCGTCCAGGAGTTCGTTGCGGCATTATAGCCCTCCGTGTCGGAGATCGTTGCGCCCGAGTTCGCCAGACCTCCGGCGGAGACGATCGTCGAACCCAGCAATCCGACGGCGGATTCCGATTTACCCACATTCAGGGGAGCGAGCGTGCTCCAGACGTTAGTGGCGGGATTGTAAGACAGCACAGTCGTTAGGCGCCCGCCTGAGGCGTTAAACCCTCCCACAACATAAATGATGTTGTTCTCGACTGCCGCCTTCACACTGTTAACGACGATAGGCAACGCGGCCTTCGTGGACCACGTGTTCGTCGCCGGATCATAGGCCTCCACGACGTTTAAAGCAGGGCCGCCGCCCCCAATGGCATACAGGATGTTATTGACCACGGCGGAGGCTCCAAGCCAGCGTGGGGTCGGCATAGGCGCTCCCGTGGACCATGTATTGGTCGTGGTGTCATAAATCTCATTGATGTTGACCACGGAAGTATTTGTTATTCCGCCGACCACATATATCTTGGTTCCAATTACGCCTGTGAAAGGGCCCTGGCGAGCCGTGGGCATCGATGCCCCGGCGGTCCAGGAATTGGGGATTTGGGCCTGAGCTGGTATCGACGCTGGCAATACGGCGGCAACAATCAGCAGAAAGCATACCGTCGGGAACTTCTCCGACGCAGTGCGCGCCGCAATAAAAGATTGGGTGTCCATCGATCTTGTCTCCGAATTTTAGGCGCGGAATGCGGACGTTTCTCACAGGTTTTCAGCAAGGTTCGCATGGCAACGCGCTGAGCCATCAAGGAAATTGATCCTCGAATAGCGGCAGTATCGCACAATCTAGTTGTGATCATCAACTGCTTGCGTAATCAAATGTACTAAAATTGATCCTCTTCGACGATCGCGACGCGCCAGTGTAGTGACTTTCGCCCCAGCGAGGCACGCTACGTCGCGCGTCCGAAAAATCGGATCCGCACCACCGCATGGCGCCCCTCAAAGCCGTAAAACTGCAAATAATTCGGCGCCCCGATGATGTTATTTACCGCCGTCGGATTACGCCGATCGGTGACATTATTCACGCCCACCCGCAATCCCAGGCGATATCCGCGCAGCGTGAAGCGCCGTTCTATATGTATATTCAAATCGACATTGAACGGATAGCGCCGCGAATCCACGGGACCCACGATTACCCCCGTTTGATCCTGCACCGAAAAAGGAAACCCCGAGCGCGCGTCCGCCAGCACCGCAATGGCATAATTTTTCCGCGGCAGCGGCAGATACGCCCAGCCCATGAAACGGTTCGGCGCGTCCCACGGCATCGGCCCGAAATTATCGATCACCTGCAGCGGCTCGTCCACGCTCAAATCGAGCACCGCGTTTGAAACCGTATGCGACCGCGTATAGCTCGCCATCCACTCGTACTGATTCGGCAATCTCTGCCGCACAATCAATTCCACCGCGTCGTAGCGGTCGCGCCGGTAATTGCTCAATTCGTAAATGCCGTCGAACGTTCCGCCCAAGGGTCCGGCCTGCAACTCCGGCGCGGCGCCCGGGGCCAAGGTATTGATATACGTAAACCCGTCTTCGCCCCGCCGCCGCAGATAATTCACCGTCGCGTCGATGCGATGCGGGAATCGCTCATCCAGGCTCGCGCTCCAGTTCTGATAACGCGGCGACTTCAGGTGATTGCCTCCGATCAGAAACAACGTCTCGGCGGGAGGACCCAGAAGGCTGCCGTCAGGGTTGTAATGATACGTCAGCGAGCTTTGGTCGAGCGGCCGGCTGAACAGCGCCAGATCCGTCGCGTCGTAAGTGATCGCGTACCCGGCCGAGATCTTGGTGCGCTCCGACCCGAACGGCGCGTACGACACCGCCACCCGAGGCGAGATATTCACGCGCCGGATCAACTCGTCCCAATCCTCGCGCACGCCGATATCGGCCTGCAAATTCTTGCGCAATCTCCACGTATCGAGCGCGTAAGACGACAGCTCCGTATTCGGCCGTTGCAAAATTCCACTGCCTTGAAACGTCGTCTCGGAGAGAACGTAACCGGCCAACCCGATCTGCTCGTAGCCCGTCCGCCGGAAATCTCCCTTGTAATCGAGCCGGTCCGCGTCCGTCCCCACTTTTACCTGATGGGTCCCCGCCCACGAAAACGTCGGGAAATATCCGTCCACGAGTAGCTGGTCGCGGCTGGACGTCGTAGTCGAATCCACAAAATAATTGCCGCTGCGCCCTTCCGGCGAGAGCACATATAATTCGTTTCCTTGCGGTATCGAGCGGTCGAAAAATCGGTTCTGCGCAAACCCAAACTCGATCATCGCGCCGTGTCCCAGATAAATCTGGTCCTTCACGCTGTAGAAATACTCCCGCGCGCGGTCGCTGGTTGTCGTTGACACCGGGTCCAGCACCCCCAGTCCCACTCGCCCCTGAACGTTGAAATTCACCAGGAAATCCGCGAACAAAATATTGCCCGGCGTGATGTTGAATTGCGCGTGCAGCAGGTTGCTGCCGCCCCATCCCGTCCTGCTGTCCTGGCCGGCCGGCAGCCCGTTGACAAAAGAAGTATCGTACTCCGCCTCAAAATTGTCGGCAAACCACGCGCGGCCTTTCAGAATGGGGCCGGAGACCCCAAAGCGCGGCGTAAAACCTCCCAATTGAAGTCCCCGATGCGTGTCGATGCCCGGAATGAAATCCGTCGCCGTGTAGTGAAATGCATCGGTCCCTTCATCGGTTCGGATCGCCAAAACGCCCGCCGATCCTTTGCCGTACTCCGGCGAATATCTTCCCGTCCAGTGGTCCAGCGAACGCACGCCCTCCACGCCCAGCCGCGTATTGAACCGCCCCGTCACGGGATCGCCGATCTCGAAACCGTTCAGAGTATAAAGAACCTGGTATTCGGCCGCTCCATCGAAATGCAGCGCTCCGGTCGGATCCTGAATCGCGCCCGGTATCAGCCGCATCGCGTTCCGTAGGCTGTGGCTCGCCGGATACGGCACGTTATTGATTTCCGTCCCACTCAGACGCTGCTCCACGCCGGTTTGGTCCACATCGGCCGGCGAGGGCGCCCCGTTGACGTTCACGCTCTGGAATACTTCACGAACCGCCGTGAGCGTGAGCGTGATCTCTCGCGTGCCCTCGAGGTGAACCGCGAAATCGCGCAGCTCATAAAACCCCTCGCGCTCCACGGTGAGAAAATAATCTCCCGGACCGGGCAGTTCAATGGAAAACACGCCGTCGGGGTTGGCCAATGCCTTGAGGTCTCCCGGACGAATGTGAACGGCGGCGCCTCCGACGGGAGCGTCATTCTCGTTCAGGACCCGGCCCTTCAACTCCAACGGCTGCGCCCCCGCAACGGCGCAAAACGCGAGGACCGCAAGCGGCGTCCAGCGGCGCAACCGTCGAGCCCGCGGCATATGAGGGCTGCCCTTCATAATACGGTCTCATTTTACGTCCGATTGCCCGCCGGTAATCGATTAGCGTTTGTAATGCTTCTCCGGCGGCCGCCCTCCTAAGACAAAAAGGCTGCCGACGAACGCGAGAATCGCGCCCCCCAAGAACCAGAGCGCCTCTCTAAATCCGGCCGGCCCGCTGAATGTGTAGCTGCTGAACATGTATCCGCGAAACAGCGCCAGCGCCACAAACAGCGCCCAAAGCGGAAAAAGAAAACGGAACCAGCCCGTCGCCGCCAGCAGCGTGCATAGCAGCCCGATCAGACCCAGCCCCGTCAACCAATGCGTCAGCGCCGCTCCCGTCCACGGCAGCAACTGCAGGCTGATCGCGTTTTCGTGCGTCGCGCCGAAGATGCCCAACGTCAGCGCCATCAGCGACAGAACAAACTCGAAGACGTAACTGTACAGACGTAAGAGCGCCGATACGATCCGCAACGATCCTCCCTAGAGTTGAACGATGAAATGAAACGATAATTGTAACCGACCCCCGCGCGCGTTATCGAAGCGAGGGCGCCCAAGCACGACAATGGAGGGATGGAGCAGCTCGCCCTTGGCTGGGAACCGCGCCGCCGCACCTTTACCGTGGCGGAGCTGAACGCCCGCATCCGCGGGCTGCTCGAAAACGAATTTGACGACATCTGGGTCGCCGGCGAAATCTCCGGATGCCGCCTCGCCTCCAGCGGCCATTGCTATTTCACGCTGAAAGACAAAGAAGCGCAGCTCCGTTGCGTGTGCTTCCGGGCCACTCTGCGTTATGTCAAATGCAAGCCCCGCGACGGCTTGGCGATCCTGGCGCGCGGCCGCGTCGATGTCTTCGAAGCCCGCGGCGAATACCAGCTCCTTGTGGACCTGATCGAGCCGCAAGGCCACGGCGCCCTGCAGTTTGCCTTTGAGCAGCTCAAGCTCAAGCTCGCCGCCGAAGGCCTCTTCGACCCCGCGCGCAAACGCCCCATCCCGAAGCTGCCCCGCCGCATCGGCATCGTCACATCTCCCGGCGGCGCCGTCATCCGCGATATTCTGCAGATTCTCGACCGCCGCTTCCGCGGTCTCCACCTGCGGCTCTATCCGGCGCTGGTGCAAGGGGAAGGCTCCGTCGAAGCGGTCTGCCGCGCGCTCGATTATTTCAGCCGTTCCGATTGGCCGCAAGTCGTCATCCTCGCCCGTGGCGGCGGCTCTCTCGAAGACCTCTGGACCTTCAACGAAGAATCCGTCGCGCGCGCCATCGCCGCGTCGCGCGCGCCCGTGATCTCGGCCATCGGCCACGAAACCGATTTCACCATCGCCGATTTCGCCGCCGACCTGCGCGCCCCCACTCCCTCCGCCGCCGCCGAGCTTGTCATTTGCACGCGCCAGGAGCTTTTGGATCAAATCGCCGCGGCGCAACAAAAGCTGCGGCAAGCGGCGCGTTATCGCATTGCCATGTCCGCCCGCCGCCTGCACCAACAAGGCCTCGAGCGCATGACTTCCACGCTCCACCGCTCCATCGGACGGCGCCAGCAGCGCGGCGACGAGCTCGAATACCGCCTGCGCGACCTGGTCCGCCTCAAATTAGCGGCGCGCCGCCGCCTCTTCGATGCACTGCTCGCGCGTCTGCGCCGTCAGGACCTGCGCCTCCGTTTCGCCGCCGCCCGCCGCCGCATGGAGGCCGCCGACGCCGCCCTCGAACACGGCATGGGCCTGCTTCTGGCGCGCTCGCGCGGCCATCTCGATCCGCTGCTGGCGCACTTGACGCAGCTCAGCCCGCTCAAGATTCTCGATCGCGGCTACGCCATCGTAATCAACGGCCAAGGCCAGATCGTAAAGTCTCCCGAGCAAGCCCCCCCCGAATCGCCCATCGCCGTCCGCCTGGCCCACGGCGCGGCTCAACGCCAAAGTAACGGCCAACCCCGCCGCAAGTCCGGAAGTTTGACTTCATCCCATGGCTTTGCTGTAATGAAGTTCAAACCTGCCCGCCTTGCTCCTCAGTAGCTCAATGGTAGAGCATTCGGCTGTTAACCGAAGGGTTGTAGGTTCGAGTCCTACCTGAGGAGCCAAATTTTCAAGTCGCGCTCTAACCCCCAGTTTTCTTTTCTTCTTCCATGACGGTTCGAACAGGGTGGGTCGCGTCAGCCACTTCGCCTTCGGCCTCTTGCCTGACAGGCGTTTTCTCGCTATGCTTTCGATTGTTATTCACCTCTTGGGTGACTCCTGAGAATGAGTCAGCAAAGGGCCACTATCGAAGTCTAGAATTTTATGACCCTTTTCGAGCGCAAGTTCCGAAATGGGTCGTCACCTGTTTGACTTCGATTAAACTCGCAGCTCCCGGCGCGCCGTGAACAGCGAAGGCTCGTGGTACGCTTGAGGTACATTCCCTTTGAAGAGCCGTCGCACCGCACCGGCTCGTCGCAGCATAGCGTCGTAGTTGCGATGGTTGGCCAGAAAATCTCGCATTACCGGATTATTGCCAAGCTGGGCGGCGGCGGCATGGGCAAGGGCGGCGATTCCCCCGGCCCGAAACAGGCCGAGGATATTCGCGCCTCCAGGCGCTCTGGCCCGGCAAGTGATGCGGGAACGCCAGGCGTTGGTCATCGTCAACACCCGCCGGCACGCGCTCGATCCATCGGCGGAAATAATTACGCCCAACATGATCGCGGTACAACAATTGATATCCTTGGGGTTTACGCCATCCCTCAAGGGGCGCAACGGATCTTGACTAATGCGATTTCGACTCGCCGGTATTAAACGGGTATTATTTAAGCGATGAAAATTTCACAGATCGCAGCGCGACGTATCCGGCGCTGGCGTTGGACTGCATTCGCCACGTCCGCGGTCCTCATATACATCCCGTTAAGAGCCCAGACGCTCTTTAGCGCCGCCTCGATTGGCTCGTTGGGCGCGGACAGGAGTA
Source organism: Bryobacterales bacterium (assembly GCA_963795935.1). Taxonomy (GTDB): domain Bacteria; phylum Acidobacteriota; class Terriglobia; order Bryobacterales; family Bryobacteraceae; genus JAICMB01. The sequence goes on from CAWCJO010000008.1 coordinate 73,026, forward strand.
TACCTTCCGGAATAAACAACAGCACCCAAATCGTCGGCCAATCCTACACGACACTTTCTCCCGGCGTCGCCATCGCCCATGCCTTCCTGTACAGCGGGGGCGCCATTCACGATTTGGGTACCTTCGGCGGCTCGGACAGCGGGGCAACCGGCATCAACAGCAGCGGCCAGGTGGTCGGTGTTGCCAATCCCACTGGGAACCTTGCCGCTCACGCCTTTCTGTACAACGGCGGCCCGCTGATCGATTTAGGAACCTTTGGAGGAACGACGAGTTCAGCTAACGCCATCAACGATAGCGGACAGATTGTCGGGCAGTCGTTTACCGGAAGTACGACGTTCCATGCCTTTCTCTATAGCGGCGGTACGATGTCCGACTTGGGAACGCTGGGAGGAACCGACAGCGAAGCCTTCGGCATCAACAATACAGGTCAGATAGTCGGAGCCGCCGACACAACAGTGAGTATTGGCCGCGCATTCCTGTACAGCGGCGGGGTCATGCACGATCTCGGAACATTGGGAGGAACGTCCAGTGCTGCCCTTGCCATCAACAACGCGGGCCAAGTCGCCGGGTCTGCGGCTACAGCATCCGGTTCCGCACACGCCTTTTTCTACGACGGTGCGATGCACGATCTCGGCACGCTCGCGGGAACGTCAAGTGTTGCTACTGGTATCAACAGCGGTGGCGAGATTGTAGGTTATTACTCGCTAACCTCTTCCGTTAACCGCGCCTTTTTGTATTCCAGTGGCGTCATGTCGGATTTGAACAATCTTCTTATGCCTGGTTCTCTTGCGTCCGGTATTTACCTCGCGGCGGCATCGGGCATAAACGATCACGGCCAGATCGTGGCTGCTGGATCAGACGGTCTGGCTTACCTGCTCTCGCCACATGCTGCTAGCACGGCTCCTTCTGGCCCCCTTACAATTTCGGGCATCGTCAACGGCGCCGACTTCGCGGCCGGAGCGCCGGTTGAGACCGGCTCGTGGGTGGCGATCTTCGGGACGAACCTGGCGCCCGCGGGTGATTCAAGAAAGTGGAATTCTTCCACCGAGATCGTGAATGGCATTCTTCCCGCCAGCCTCGATGGAACCAGCGTGACCGTGGACGGAAAGGCGGCCGCCGTCGAATACATTTCGCCCGGCCAAGTAAATATTCAGCCGCCGGACGATGCCGCGCTGGGGCCGGTACAGGTCGTCGTAACCACAGCTGCGGGACCGAGCCCCCCATTTTCGGTGAATTACGCGCAGTTTGCGCCGGGGCTGTTTCCGGCCAGCGCTCCCTATCTTGCGGCTCAGCACGCCGACAATAGCTACGTCGGCGGCTATCCGGGTTCCACGCCGGCCAAGCCCGGCGAAGTGATTATTCTGTGGGGGACTGGATTCGGGCCGGCCAGTCCGGCAGTTCCGGCCGGCAAAGTTTTTACGGGCGCGAACCCCCTCGCCAATGTGAGCGTCACGATTGGAGGGCAGCCAGCGACCGTCGATTTCGCGGGCGTCGTAGGCGCGGGTCTCGTCCAGATTAATGTTCATGTCCCCTTGAGCATCGGCAACGGAGACGCTCCAGTTGTGGCGATGGTGGGCGGCGTGTCAACGCAAACTACAGCCAACATGATCGCGGTACAACAATAGGCGCGCGGGCGCAGAAACCCATTCAACGCTGGGGTGAACGCGGAAGCTTCGTGGATCGGAGTCGCGCACGCCCCGATCGACATCGAGCAGGCCAGCCAAGTGCGCGTCCGGCGGGCTATCGGAACTGGTAGGCCGCGATGCGCGCTGGCGGATAGGCTTCGAGCACGTCGGCGCCATGCACCTGGGCCGATCGATTTGAAGAGCATGTTTCACACAATGCAGAGGTGCTCCCCGCGATGGTGACCCGGCGTGCCGGCAAGATCGTGAATGTTTCGCCGTGACGTTCCACTTCGGGACGGCCAATCTAACTCACTATGTGGCCTTAAAGGGCGTTATTGGGCTGACCAGAGCTTTAGCGCGGGAAAGAGAGCTGTCGTCTCCGACGATGAAGGCGTGGGTTGCCGAGCAAAGCTTGCAACGCCGCATTTTGCCCATCGACATCGTCCGCGTCTGTGTGTTTCCCGGTTCCGCGCTGAGCGACGGGATGACGGGCCAGGTTTTGAACGTCGATGGAGGCAGGGTGGCGATGTTGTCGCCTGTGACCTCAACGTGATCGCTTTCGAGAGCGGCGACCGTGAATTCCCCGCCGAGGTAGCCCTTTGCCACACTCCACGTCGGAATAGTTTTACCCGGTGACAATTGCTGCCGCACCTTGTTCCACGAGACCATGCCCTGCGCTCAACTCCTGGAAACGCTCGGCCTCCTGGCCGCGAACTCTGGCGACGGCACGCGAGCGAACGAACTTCTACGTCAGGCATTCGAGTCCGCCGAAATCTCCGGTACCGACCGCATGCGAGCCGCGGCTTGGAGCCATTACGCGCAGCGCTTGTTCGAGTCTGGCGATCTCTCCGGTGCCGAAACGACCGCCCTCAATGCGCGCCGCATAGGTAGCCTGGACAGCGTGCGCGAGATGCGTCCGGCTTGGCTCATCCTTGCCCGCGTCTATCGTGCGCGCGGCCGGTTCGATCTTGCCAGGTCTCTCATTGAGCGCGGGATCGCCGTGCCGCCGCGCGCCACCGACCGCCAACTTTGGAAAATGTATTTTCTCTACGAGCGCGCATGGTAAGTGCCGCGCGGCATGGCCCCGAAGCCGCCGCCGCTGATCTCGCCGCCGCTCTCGAGTATGCCCGCCAATGGAGGGAAGCGATCGCGCCCGCCGACAACCTCCGCAGCGGCGCCGAATATTGGCTCAAGGACGTCTACGGCGCTTATGTTGCTTCTGCCGTCCAAACGAATCTGGGCGTCGGTGACTTCCTCGCTGCCGAAGAGGAGCGCTCGTCAAGTCTCCTGCAGATGTTCCTCGATAGCCCCCACCGCGCGCGCACCGCGACCTACCTCCGAACAACTCGCCCGTTTGCGCGCCCCTGAGATCGCCCGAATCGCTAAGCCTTCCCCCAATGACGAGCGTCGTTCGGCCGGCATCCGGCACGAAATTGCGGAAACAGATCCGCAAGCCCGGAGGTTAGGCCTCGTCGTTTTATACCGATGTAAGGCAGCGCCAAACCCGAGCCCGCCGCCGCAGGTATGTTTGCGAAACACGAAACCAACGGCGCAGGGTCGAGGGGTCCGGCACGCGATCGGGATTTTTCAAGGCCGGAGCGTAGCGGAGACATCGGCGGCTTCGCAATTCGGATACGATTATAGCTCGGGGCAGTACTCCGCGCTCTCGCACGGCAATCTAACATATGAGCAGCGTTGGGATTCCGGAGAGGGGCAAAACGTGACCGTAGGTCATTCCTACGACCGATCTGGCCCCAGCCGAGAAGCATTGCGCAGCCTGTGGCGAGGACCTCCGGCCGATTGGCGAAGAAACCAGTGAGCGGTACGAATACTTTCCAGCGCAAGTGATTGTAATCGAAGAGGTGCGCAAGAAGTACGCTTGCGCTTGCACTGTGAAAACGGCGGCCAAGCCTGCGCAGCCGATCGAGAAGAGCAATGCTGGCGCAGGGCTGCTTACTCAGGTGATCGTCGCTAAGTACGCCGATCATCTTCCTCTGCACCGTCAAGCGAAGATGTTGCGGCGCTCCGGAGTAGATTTTCCGGTGCAGACCATGTGCGGCTGGATGGCGCAATGCGCCGATCTGTTGAATCCGCTGTATGAACGGATGAAGAAATTCGTGCTGGCCTCGAAGGTGGTCGGGACCGATGACACGCCGGTGAAGGTGCTGGACCGAAACTTGCGGCAGGCGCGGAAAGGCCGGATCTGGCCGTATATCGGGGACCGCAATCATCCGGCGGTGGTGTACGACTACACTGCGACGCGAGAACGCGCCGGGCCGGAGAAGTTTCTCGAAAAATATCGGGGACATTTGCAGGCCGACGCCTATGCGGCCTATGACAGCTTTTTCATCGACCCGGAACGCGGGATGACCGAGGTCGGATGTTGGGCCCATACCCGGCGCCACTTTCGCGAGGCTCTGGAAAGCGACCATGCGCGCATGAGTGGGGTCATGCTGATGATCGCGCAGTTGTATGCGGTGGAGAAGAGCGCGCGTGTTGCCGGCTTGCACGGGGAAGATCTGCGCCTGGCGCGAGAACAGGGCTCACGCCCCGTGCTGGATCGCCTGCATCAATATTTAATCAAAATTCAGGATGAGGTTTTGCCGAAGAGCCAGGCCGGCCAAGCCGTGGCATACGCGCTGAAGAACTGGAAGGCGCTGACGCGCTACTGCGACGACGGCGATCTTCCGATCGACAACAATCGAACGGAACGCGCGATCCGCGGCATAGCCATCGGACGAAATAACTGGACCTTCTTCGGCAGCCACAACGGCGGGAAAACGGCAGCGGTGCTTCGCAGCTTCATCGCCTCATGTGAACTCGTCAAAATCGATCCGTTCGCTTGGTTCCGCGATGTGCTGGCCCGCATCGCCGACCACCCTGTCACGAAACTCGACGAGCTGATGCCCCATAACTGGGCACCCACCAAGAGCTAACACCCGACGGTCCATTATTGGCTGTCCAGGAGTCCCTTGGGCCGGTGTTCACCGGACGCTTACTATATGCCGGATACCGTCCCGCCCGTAAACAGGTCCCGTCGGAACTTGTCCCGCAGCCTTCTAACAAACCACGGTTTTGATATCGTCTGGATTCTTTTCGACATGAGAAACGGTGATTCACTTTCGTTCTTCTTCTCGGATGTCACCTGACCCAATCTTGCCGGGCCTTTTCCTTCCCTGCTCACTACCACGGCTTTTGCCCGCAGCAGCGGGAGGTGGTTTGGAACCTTCTCCTGTAAGACGGTTCCGAGGGGCCTGCCCTCATCGACTACTCAGTTACGCAAAAGAGCCGTCTGTCGCCGTCTCTTTTGCTCATGGCACACGTTAAGTAGCCCCTGGGAATCTCACCCCGAGGCTCTCCCAGAACTGTACGTGAGCGTCTCCACTCATACAGCTCCTATGGTGAAAACCGACTACGCTGGTGCTCCCAAAGTGCAAGCAGGTCTGGCTGACGATCGAGAACCTGCATCAGCCAGGCCCATGCCCGACTCCGGTGATTGCGTAGCTTCTTATATCTCCGACAAGCCCAGCGAACCAACGATTGGCCGACATGCCTCTCGATGGGCCGGAGCGCTGAAGGCGTGAAGCGCCCATAGTAGTTGAACCATCCCCGAAGTTTGGGATTGATCTTCCTGGCAAGATCTTCGATGGCCTGCCCTGTACAGCGATGCAACTTCCATCCTCGGATCTCATCCCGGATTGTCTGTGCCGCACTCTTCGAGATGGCTGGACTGAAACTACAAAAGATCTTCCCTTTCCGATTCTTCGCTCTCCGAGGCCGAAACGTAAACCCCAGAAAGTCGAACTTCTCGTTCGGGTGAATCTCTTTCCGATTGGCATCCTTGCAATAGACCACTTTCGTCTTCTCCGGATGCAGTTCCAACCCACACTGCTTCAACCGTGCCGTTAGCTTGACACGCACCTGGTTCGCTTCCCGCTCTGTCCTGCAATGGACGATAATGTCATCCGCGTACCGCTCGAACGGCAGATGCGACCAATTTCGCCACATCCACAAATCGAACGCATAGTGCAGAAACAGATTGGCCAACAGGGGGCTGATCACTCCTCCTTGCGGAGTACCTCGTTCACGCTTCAGCAGACGTCCCTCTTCATCTTGCGCCGGTGCTTTCAGCCAACGCTCAATGTAAAGTTCCATCCACCGCTCTTGCGCGTGTTTTCTTACCGCCCGCATCATCAGATCGTGATCGAGATTATCGAAGAAGCCCTTGATGTCCAGATCGCAAACCCAGTCATAAGCCCAACACATCTGCCGGGCCTGTCCCACCGCATCCAGCGCCGACTTCTTCGGGCGATACCCGTACGATGCCGGCAGGAATAGTGGATCCACCACTGCTTCCAGTCGATTCTTCACGACCATTTGTGCAATTCGATCTGAGACCGTCGGTATCCCCAGCGTCCTCTCTCCGCCATGGGCTTTCGGGATCTTCACCGTCCGCACTGGCGCTGGAAAGTAACTCCCGGATGACATCCGATTCCAGATCCTGTAAAGGTCTTCTTCAAGTCCCTTTCAAACTCCTCGATCGACTGCCCATCCAGGCCTGCCGCCCCTTGATTGCTCTTTACCTTTAAATAGGCTTCCCAGACTTCCCATCGTGAAATACAAAACGGTTTTGCTTCATCCTTCAGGCTCCTCCCCTTGCGGGTTGGCCCAATCGATGTCGCTTCACTGCACACACTCCCTTCGCTCCGTCGGCTTTCGCCGACTTCATCGCTACTACGAAGTGTTCCGCCCCTTGGCGCCGCTTTCGTACTCTCGCCCTCGTGGTTCATGCCACTTGTGGCTTCTCCGTTAGCATCGGCGCCGAAGGTTCCCATGTTCCGAATAATCGCCTCACCCGAGCTCAAGCCACCTATATGCCGGATACCGTCCCGCCCGTAAACAGGTCCCGTCGGAACTTGTCCCGCAGCCTTCTAACAAACCACGGTTTTGATATCGTCTGGATTCTTTTCGACATGAGAAACGGTGATTCACTTTCGTTCTTCTTCTCGGATGTCACCTGACCCAATCTTGCCGGGCCTTTTCCTTCCCTGCTCACTACCACGGCTTTTGCCCGCAGCAGCGGGAGGTGGTTTGGAACCTTCTCCTGTAAGACGGTTCCGAGGGGCCTGCCCTCATCGACTACTCAGTTACGCAAAAGAGCCGTCTGTCGCCGTCTCTTTTGCTCATGGCACACCTAGAAAATCAACTTCAATCCGAACTGAATCTGCCGCCCGGGAACCGTGGTGGCCTGGACCTGCCCAAACACCGGACTGGTAATCGTCGTCGAGGCCGGCCCTGCGAAATTCGTGTGGTTGAACATATTGAACGCCTCGGCGCGGAATTGGATTGTGAGGTTGTTATCGCCCCACGCGCTCACCGTCGTGTTCTTGAACAGTGAGAAATCGATCTGTTCCACCCCTGGACCAAAAAGAGCGTTGCGCGGCAGCATGGAGCCCACAATCTGCGGCGTTGGAGTTATGCCCAGAGTGGCCCCGTTCGTTAAAGTAAGATACTGCAGGCTGCCGTTGGTCTTGAACCCCGGATTGAGCAGTTGCGTCAACTTCCCGGATAACAGCGCGGCACGATCGTTCGCGGTTCCGTTGCCGTTGACATCCTGCCCGGCCAACAACGAAAACGGCTGGCCGGTCTGGAAGCGCATAATCCCATTTGCCTGCCATCCACTAATCGCCTTTCCCATGAACCCATGGATATCGTGCCCCCAGGGCCGACCCTGCCCAAAGGGCAGGTCGTAGATGAAATTGATGACTGCGGCGTGCCGCATGTCAAAGTCGGCATTGCCCCATTCCGCGCCGAGTTGCGGGCCGCCAGCGTAGTTTTGAATAAAATACGCGGCCGCCTGGGCGTCGGTCGTGAATGGCGTCAATCCCTGGCTCTGCCGGAGTTGGTTCATGATGGCCAATGTCGGATACGGTATCGTGCCATTTGCGTTGCGGACCGGAAGCAAGTTTGAAATGCTTGCGACGGGAATACCCGTAATGATCTCCCCGAACCGCCATCGATCGCGTGAGAGTAGGTATAGTTCGCCTGGAACGAAAAGCCCGTGGCAAACCGCCGCTTAAAGGAGACCTCCAGGGCGTTGTAATTCGACGAATCGGACGAATCGCGAGTGGAGAAATTTCCTAAAACCGGCGGCCGGAAGTTGTCGTTGGTCAAGGCCGGAGACGTGGGAACGTTAATATTCGCGGGGCGGTACGCGTCCGGGAAACTGGCACCGAAGTCGGGGTTAATTGTCCGTACGAGATGATCTGCCATGAGGCCGACGTAGTCCACCTCGAGGACTTGGTTGCGACCGATTTGCCGCTCCAGCGAAACGGTCCAGCGCTGCGTGCGGGGAAATTGCAAGTTTGGATTCACCGTCGTCGGGCCGATCGAAAGAGTGGTCGTATAGGGGTCCGGCGCGGCGATCGACGATCCAAAAGGAGTATTGCCCGTCGTGACGGGAACCACGAACGGTGGAGAATTGCGCGCGTTTCCAAGCACATTATCAAAAATGCGGTCGTAGAATATTCCGTAGCTTGCGCGCAAGGTGGTGTTGTGCCAACTATAGGCCCCGCCCACCCGGGGCGCCCAATTGTTCCAGTCCGGCTGGAACAGTCCTTGCGATCTTCCAGTGCCCACCGTGATCAGACGAACCTGGTTCAGACCCGCCGGACCGTTCGCGAGAAGTGAAGTGCCCAACTCCGGCGTTCCGTTCGGAGCAAGAAACGCGTTGCTGAGATACCCGTTCACTTCGCTCGCGCGGCCCAGGTACTCGTATCGCAAACCAAGGTCCAACACGAAATGCGCCGTGACGCGGAACGTTTCCTGCACGAAAGGCGCCCATTCCGTGATTCGAAAGCCGCGCTCGGAAGTTGCCGGAGTCAAAAACAGATTTTGCGTAAACACGGAGGCTGGCGCGCCAGGCTCCAGAACCGTGTCGGGACCCGCAGAGTTCCATTGGTAGTTAGGCCTCTCCAGGAATCCAAACGTGCTGTTGTCCTGAATGCGCCGGATCTCGCCGCCGATTTTCATGTTTGACCGGCCGCGCGTCCAGGTGTATACGTCGCTCTCTTGAAACGTGTTCGAAAAACGAAGATTCGGGGATGTCGTCGTGTAGCCCAGTTCCGGCATTCCAAAACCCAGGTCGAGCGTCGGAACGCCGTTCGGCGTCAGCGGACTTCCATAAGCCTGTCCCGCATAGGCGCCGGACCGCAGCGTGCCCGATTGCAACACGGCGTCGGGCGCCTGATCGAACACGTTATTCACGCCATTACGCTCAAACGTAATGCGCAGCTCGTTGATCTTCGTGGGCGAAAATGTCTGCGTCTCATTGATCTGAGCGTTGTAAACGCTGTTTGTGAACCCCACGCCCGTGCCCGGAATGCCCGATCCGGATACGGTTCCGGGTCCGGCATTGTTATTGAAGTAGGTGTAGCGCGCCGATAGCCGGGCCCGATCGGAGAGATAATGGTCCACCTTGCCCATATAAGAGTTCTGGTCGTAGCTGTTGGACCGAACTAACGAAAGCGGAGTCAGCACGGGCTTATTGGCCGCGATGATCGAAGCGGGCGATTGATCGTTCGCCACTGGCGCGGCATATGCGCCCTGAAAAGTCGCGGAAAGAATCTGTCCCAGCGCCGGACTCTGTTGCGTGATCGCCGCGATAGTGTTCGGCGACGGAATGTTATTGACCACCGACACGCCTTGCCGCTGGTGGAATCCCTCCCAGCTTGCGAAGAAGAACGTTTTGTCTTTCCTGACCGGTCCGCCCAGCGTCGCCCCGAAGTTGTTTTGCGTGAAAGGAGGCGCTATGGCTTTCCCGTCGCGCTGGAACGCCATGTTGGTGTCGAAAAAGCTGCGCGCGTCGAAGGCGCGGTTACGCGCAAACTCAAAGACGTCGCCGTGAAACTGATTCGTACCCGATTTCGTGATGACGTTGATCTGTCCGCCGGAATTTCGCCCGAACTCGGCGTCCGCATTGGACGTGATAACCCGAAACTCCGCCACCGCGTCCACGCTAACGGCGTTGATCCCCGGCGAGGTGCCCGTAAAAGCGCCCGTCACGCCCGCCGCGCTCCCGTTGGGGAGCACCGGATCGTTCAAATCTCCACCGTCCAACAAAAAGTTATTCCCCGTCCCGCGCGCGCCATTAATAAACTGTCCCGATCCTTCATTGCCGTTGTTATTCAGCGACACGCCCGCTTCGAGGTTAATCAACTGCGCGAAGTTTCTTCCGTTCAGGGGCAGATCCGCAACCTTATGTGAATCCACGAGGCCGCTCAAAGTCGCGTTCTCGGTCTCCAGCATTGGCACTGGCGCCGTAACAGTGGCGGTCTCCGTCACCGATCCGACTTCGAGTGTGATGGCGAGCGCCAGACGGTCGTTTACGGACAATTGAATGTTGCCAGTGACGGAGCGCTTGAATCCGGTTTTTTCCACGGCAACTTCGTATGCGCCGACTGGAAGCAGCGTGGCGTCGAAGCTTCCCTGCGATCCGGTGGTCAGCTTACGCTCCGCCCCGGTCCCGAGATTCCTGATGGTTACGGACGCGTCCGGTACCACGGCTCCGGTCGTATCCCGGACGATACCCGTGATCGCGCCAGTCGTCTCCTGCGCCCAGGCGCCGACACCGGCTAACAAAATGACTATGGCGAAGTAGCGAAACGGCCAACTCTTCATAGACCCTCCAGGCGATTGTCTGCGAGTATAACGAAGGTTAACTGCGCTCGCAATAGCTCTTCATGGCTAGCGCATGCGGCCGTCTGGCAGCGGTTTGCGGCGCTACGCGATAATATCTCGGATTACGTTACCCGCCACGTCCGTAAGACGGAAGTCGCGGCCGCTATACCGGTACGTGAGTCGTTTGTGATCGAGACCGAGTTGGTTCAAAATCGTCGCATGCAGGTCGTGAACGTGGACCGGATTTGCAACCGCCTTATAGCCGAACTCGTCCGTGCTGCCGTAAGCGATGCCGGGCTTGATGCCGCCGCCCGCGAGCAGCGTCGTGAAGCCATGGATATTATGATCGCGGCCCCGCCCGATCTTTTCAAGCCCGCTGTTCTGGACCATGGGGGTTCGGCCGAACTCGCTCCCGATTACGACCAGCGTGTCGTCGAATAGCCCGCGCGACTTCAAGTCCTGAATCAGCGCCGCGATCGCGGGGTCGGCGCCTCGGGCTAGCTGGGCATGGACGCGAATGTCGTCATGGCTGTCCCAAGGCTGGTAATTATCGTAGTACACCTGCACCATCCTCACGCCTTTCTCGATCATCCGCAAGGCCAGCAGGCAGCCGCGCCCGAAGTTGGTTGGGCCGTAGCGCTCCCGCGTTTTCTCGCTCTCCGCGTCCAGGTTGAACACTTCCGGAACCGACGTCTGCATTTTGAAGGCGATCTCCATGGCCTGAATGCCGGATTCGATTTCGGGCGCATTTCCGATTTGCTCGAGATAGGATTGGTCCAATTTCCCGAGCAGGCTCAAATCGCGCTTCTGCTGCTCGGGATTCAGTTCCGGGTTCTTGATGTTTTGAACCATTCTGTCGAGTTTCGTTTCCCGCAGCGGAATATATGCGCCTTGATAAGGAGATGGCAGGAAGGCAGAGGACCACAGTTGCGGCCCTATGTTGGGCATGCCCGGACAGAGAACCATGAATCCAGGGAGATCTTGATTCTCGGTTCCCAGTCCATACGTCACCCAGGAGCCCATCGAAGGGCGGCCCGGCAGTTGGTGCCCGCAATTCATCAGGAACAGAGAGGGCGTATGATTTCCGTTATCCGCGTACATGGAGCGGACCACGCAGAAATCATCGATCGTCGCCCCCAGCTTGGGGAAAATCTCACTGACATCGAGACCGCTTTGGCCGCATTTGCGAAATTGAAAGGGCGATCTCATCAGGTTTCCCGCAGCCCGGTCCGTCTGCACCTTCGGCCCGGGCATCGGTTCGCCATCCCGCCGATCGAGTATCGGCTTGGGATCGAACGTATCCACCTGGGACATGCCGCCGTTCAGAAACAAAAAAATCACGCGCTTCGCCCGCGGCTGGAAATGAGGAGCTTTAACAGCTTGCGGTCCGCCCGACGGCTCCGCCTCTCCCATACCCGCCAGTCCAACGGCCCCAAAGCCCGCGCCCAAACCCTTCAAGAGATCGCGACGTGTCATAGTAAATCCTAATTGACTGATTGAAATTCGCTCGAACTTAATAAAACCTGCGCGTATTCCGGCCAAGCTTCGCCGCTCTTCTTAAGAAAGTCCAGAGCCGTGCGCAGCTCAAAAGGGGACGGAGCGCGGCAATATAACAGCCGGTAGGCGTACTCGATTCGAGCGCTATCGCTCGGCCCTCCGTCGCGCATCAGACGTTGCGCCAAAACGCCGGCCTGTTTCAAAACGAAAGCGCTGTTCATGAACCAAAGACGCTGCAGCGGCCCAACCGTGATCAAGCGCTGTTCGCTCATCTGATTCGGATTCGGAAAATCGAATAGCGCCAGCGTTGCGTCCGGCGTGGTGCGTTCCACGATGCCGTAAAGCGTGCGCCGTCGATTCTTCCCATCAAAGGCCAGGGGCGGCCCGCCGACGCTCTCGTCTAGGTCGCCCGCGACCGCGAGTATGGAGTCGCGCAGCGCTTCCGCGTCCAGGCGCTTGCGGATGTCATTGCGCCAGTGTAGGAGATTACTGGGGTCCTTGGCGTAATCCGCCGAGTCGTTGTCACTCGCCATCGCGTATGTCGAAGAGAGCAGAATCGCGCGGTGCAGCTTCTTAATGGACCAGCCTTGCTCGACGAACGTAGCTGCCAAATAATCGAGCAGCTCCGGATGCGTGGGCCGCTCGCCCAATAGTCCGAAATTGCTGGGCGTACGAACGATGCCCTCGCCGAAATGAAGCTGCCAGATGCGGTTTACGATCACGCGTGCGGTCAGAGGATTCTTCGGGCTTGCAATCCGTTCGGCAAGCTCCAGGCGGCCGCTGCCTTTGGTAAATGGCTTCGCGTCGCCGTCGCTCAGTATGCGCAGAAAGCGCCGCGGCGCCACCTCGCCCTCGTTCGCCATCTCGCCGCGCACCCACACGCGCATGTCGGCCGGCTTATCAATGTCCCGCAGGACATGCAAGAACGGATATTTCGGGGGCAGCTCCCTTTGCAGGTTCGCCATCTCGGATCGCATTGACTCGAGATAGTCGCGCCAGACGCCCTGCAACCAGCGGTCGATCTGGTTTTCGCCGCCCTGCCGCCGCGCCTTCCCGTAGTAGTAAATTCCACCCTCAAATCGAAACCCATCGCCGACGTTCGTAAACGGAGGCGAAGCGAGATCGCGCCACAAATACCCTTTGTCCGGCGGCAGGAACTCGAGGTTCGAGAACTGCAGCAGTTTAGAATTCTTCTGCCCCGCCCGGCCCCCCACCTTTACATAATTCCGGTCGTCGATCGCTTTTCGTTCTTTATTGATTTGAACGGCCACCGCCTGAAATTTCTCCGCAGCTTCCCGCACGCGCGCCGCGGACGGATTCGTTCCCCGGAGCTCGTACCAGCATTTTAGGAAGGGGTGTTCTTTGGCGGGATCCTTTAAATATGCCACCCAACGTCCCAACGTTTCCCGATCCACACCTTGGTCTTGGGCGGCAACGTCCAGCGCCTTACCCTTCTCGATTACGTTCCAGGATGCAATCAGATAGTTGGCCGTATCCGAGAAGAGCACGCCGCTGAGCTGTTTGCTTTGCGCATCGACAAAATCGTCAATATCGCCCTGCAGGGCGGCAATCTTTTTCTTCTGGTCGTCATATACCTTGACCTGATCGGCTGGAACCAGGGGCCATTCCGCAACCTTACTGCTCCGAAACACGCCCAAGAGCGAATAATAATCTTGCGTGGGAATTGGATCGTATTTGTGATCGTGGCACTGCGCGCAGCCCAGGGTAAGGCCTAGAATCGCGCGCCCCGTAACGTCAACGCGATCGTCCGCCGGTACGCCCGCCACTTCCGTCGGTGCCAGCGCATTGAAGCCCAGTCCGCCAACCAACGTCTCGCGGTCGGGCCGGTCTAAAAGATCGCCCGCGAACTGCGCTTTTAGAAACAGGTCGTACGGCATATCTTCATTGAACGCCTTCACAACCCAATCGCGATATCGAAACGCATTGGGATAAGGAATGTCCCGCGTATCTCCGATCGCTCCGTCGGAATAGCGCGCCAGGTCCAGCCAATAACGGCCCCAGCGTTCTCCATAATGCGGCGACGAGAGCAATCGATCGACGACTTTGGCGAACGCGTCTCGCGAATTGTCTTTTTCAAACGCGGCCACTTCTTCGGGCGCGGGTGGAAGGCCGATCATGTCGAGATAGGCGCGCCGGATCAACACCCGCTTATGTGCGGGAGGCGCCGGTTTCAAGCCCCCCTTCTGCAAGCGCGCCAGAATAAAACGATCAATATCGTTCGCGGCCCAACCATCGCCCACTTGCGGAACGGCAGGCTTGCGGACCGGCTGAAAGGACCAGAACTTTCGCTCTTCCGGCGTAATCGCATACTCGCCTGACCCGGGTAATGTGCCGCTGGCGGATGCCTCGGGCCAGATCGCCCCCTTGCTAACCCAGTCGGTCAGAATCGCGATTTCCGCATCGCTCAATTTTTGAGTGGGAGGCATCTTGATCCGCGCGTGCGTGCGGCGCACCGCTTGTATGAGAAGACTCTCGTCCGGCTTCCCCGGCAGGATTACGACCCCGTCTACGCCCCCTTTGAACGCCTCTGCCCGCGAATCCAAACGCAAACCGCCGGACTTCATGGTCGTATGGCAGGGATAACAGTTTTTGGAAAAAATCGGTTGCACTTTTGCTTCGAAAAGTCCCCCGCCTGAGGTCGGCCAAACCGCGCCCGTGGAGACCCATTCCACCAAAGCGGCAATTTCCCCGTCGTTCAGCTTCCCCGTGGGAGGCATCTGGATGCGCGAATGCGTCCTGCGGACTGCCTGAATGAGAAGGCTCTGCTCCGGCTTGCCCGGCACAATCGCCGCACCGGAGTTGCCGCCCTTCATCAGCGCCTCGCGCGAATCGAGCCGCAGACCGCCCATGCGCATTGTGGCGTGGCAGGGATAGCAGTTCTGAACCAGAACCGGCCGCACCTTCATTTCGAACAGATCCGAGCCTGGTTGGTTATCCGCGTGAACCGCCGGCCCGGAAAAGGCAATTGCGAAAAAAAGAAGAGCGAGTCGATTAGGAGCCATCCCCAGGCTTCACCGCCTGCCCTAAAGTCTAGTCGCAGCAACTCGCCGTATCAATGCCTAAATTGGGCTATTGCCCGCTGGCGCCCATCCCTTACACTGGTCTCATGTTTCGCGTCGCCGTGACCCTTGTTCTCGCAACGTTCTGGTTGCACGGGGAAACGAAAGCGGTGTTCTACATGACCCAGACGCCGGATTCGATGCGATCTTTTCTCGATCATGCCGATCAGGTAGGAATTCTGATACCAACCGCGTACAAAGTAGACGACCGTGGCTTGGTCTGGGGCGCGCTCGATCCCAAAATTCTCCAAACCGCCGCGGCCCATGGGGTCCCGGTAATGCCGATCGTGGCAAATCCCGGATTCGACCAGAAGATCATTCACGCTCTTCTCAACGATGAAACAGCCCGGCAGCGCATGATCGCGAGCCTCGCGTCGGAGTGCGAACGGTTCCATTATTATGGCATCCAGTTTGACTTTGAGCACGTCGCCTTCACCGACCGCGCCGCCCTCTCTTCTCTTGCACGGCAAACGGCGCAGGCGTTCGCGGCGGGCGGTTTTAAGCTGTCCATCGCCACGGTACACGTGTACTCAACTTTTCCCGGAGCCAGCGATTACGCGCATTGGTTGTATGAATACTGGCGCGGAGCATACGATCTAAAAGAGCTCGCCAAATCTTGCGATTTTATCTCCGTCATGGCCTACGATCAGCATACCGGACATACCCCTCCCGGGCCGGTAGCCGGTTTCAACTGGGTGCGGCAGGTACTCGAATATTCTCTCGCCGAAGCTCCTAAAGAGAAAATCTCGCTCGGCATCCCGCTCTATGGCCGCCGCTGGTACGCAGGTATTCAAAATGGCCAAGGGGCTCTCGAGATCGCTTCTGTTAACGCTGTCGCCGCACTCGCCCTCGCCGCCGCGAACGGAGCCGAACCGCTATGGGACGACGCCGAAAAAGCGCCCTGGTATTTCTTTTACGCCGACGGGGAGCGCCAATACGTGTTTTATAATGATGCCCGCAGCTTTCAATCGCGCTACGATCTCGCAAAACAGTATTCTTTGCACAGCTTCTCGGCCTGGGTGCTCGGTGCCGAAGATCCGGGCGTTTGGAAAATCCTGCCCGCCCGCGCACGTTAGCACGCCTTAATTTCCGTTTCGAACTTCTCTGAGCGCGCCGGAAAGCGCGGAGGAGAGCCGTCTCTTCGCTCGCGAATAGCGAGCGCAAGGAAGAGCAATAAGCACCCAGCACGTAGTCCGCGAATTTTGTCGCACCGCGCGGGACAGCGCCAGGGGGCTCTCAGCAAGCTCTTTGAACGAACGACCTGGCCCACTTTGCCTCGGTGCACGGGGACCGCCGGCCCTGCCTGCCGTTACATGGGGCTTTACCACTATGGGGATATGCCCATGAAAACCGCCTTCGTCGGGCACACAGCATTAACACCGTGATCGCTTTCGACGAACCACTTGGGGACCCGAGTGTTCCGGGAGACCGGTTCTCTTGCTCACCCTGTTAATGCTAAATCTCGCCGCCCTCCTTTCAGCGACCACCACCAGCTACGCGGTGATCGGCCGCCCGCCCCGCGGGAAATGGTGGTCGTGAGTTGCCGGACGAGCCGGTCATCTCGCGAACCGAACCGCTACCCTGAACAGAGGTTGAAAAATGGTGGCTGCATTTGCGCAGGAAAATGGGGGTCGAAAGATTTTCGTTATGTCAGTTCGTGTTCGAGTGCCGATTCCTGCATTTGCTTGAGCGACTGCCCCTCGGCTGTTTTCCATTCCACTCGCCCGTTCGCCGCTCGGCCCAGGATCACGGCAGCCGCTTGCGAGGGGGACGAGAACAGGTAATCTTGTTTGAGGATCAAGCGATCGCCGCCCTCGATCAGAATACGCCGTTGCCGTAGATCGGCCCGCACGCTTACGATGGGCGCGGCACAGGAGGGCGCCTCCAATTTCGGAGACTGCGAACCGGACCGCACCACAAAGCCTGCGTCGGTTTCATAGCCTTCGCTGTGGAGACCTTTCGCGTCCAGATGATACATCGCGGAGCCGGGCAGCGCCGCAGCGGGCTGCTGAAAAATATCAATCCCGAGTACGGTCAAAACGCTGAGCAACTGGGCCAGGAATAAGCGCGTTTCCGCCTGATCGATCTCCGACAGCGAGGGCTCTTCGGGCATATTCGCGTTCATCAATTGGCAGCGGTTGGCGAGGGCGGCAAGTCGAATCAGGCTCGCTTCGAGATTCTGCAGGTGCGCTTTGTGCAGCGCTCCGTCGCGGCTGGTGAACACGATCGCCGTCGACCAGAAGTCCTTCTTCCGAAAATGTTCCAGCAAGCGATTGAGGACGGGATCGCCTTCGCCGATGTAGACCCGCGGGCGCTGGTCGCCGGGTTCATCCCCCAGCAAAAGATATACCCCGGTGCGCTTGAGCTCGCGGCGACGCCAGACAGGCCGGCGGCGTAGTCGCGGTCGAGGAGGCGCTATGGGACATTGCGGGGAAAGTGTACAGCGTGCCAATTTACCAAATGCTCGGAGGAAAATTCCGCGACAAAATCCGCATCTATGCCGACACGGTGGAATCGAAGGACCCGAAGATCTACGCCCAGCGCATGAAAATCCGCAAGGAGGAAATGGGAATCACATGGCTGAAGATGGACCTTGGCATTGACATGGTCGAGGACATTCCGGGCACGGTGACTCGTCCAGCGGGTCTCAGCCGTTGGGAGATGAATCTTCTGCCGCACCCCTTCGTGGCCATGGAGGTGACCGATAAAGGCATCGATAAGCTGTGCGAATATGTGGCCGCGATCCGTGACGCGGTGGGGATGGAAATTCCGCTCTCCATGGACCACCTCGGCCACCTCGGCGTGAAGTCGATTATTCGCCTCGGGAAGGCTTATGAGAAATACAACCTTTCCTGGATGGAGGACGTCATTCCCTGGCAATACACCGACTTGCTGCAACAGATCTCAAGGGAAAGTCCGACGCCCATTCTCACAGGCGAAGATATCTACTTAAAGGAAGGCTTCATCAACCTTTGCCAAAAACACGCCGTGTCCAAGATTCATCCCGACATTTCGACGTCGGGGGGAATTCTCGAAACGCATAAGATCGGCGACACGGCCATGGAATATGGAGTGCCGATGGCGATGCATTATGCCGGAACGCCGATCGGCGCCATGGCCAGCGTCCACTGCGCCGCGGCCACCGAGAATTTTCTGGCTTGTGAGAACCACTCGCTCGACGTGCCGTGGTGGCAAGACTTGGTGGAAGGCATCGAGAAGCCGATCATCAATAAGGGATTCATCAATGTTCCCGATAAGCCCGGACTCGGAGTGATTCTGAACGAGGATGTCGTCCGGCAGCATTTAGCTCCCGGGTCCAGCTACTTCGAGCCCACCACGCAGTGGGACCACGAGCGCTCGGGCGACCGGCTTTGGAGCATGGCGCCGCCGCGGCCGGCGAGGCGGGCGAGTTAATGGAACGCTCTTGTTAGCATCCCAAAGCAGCACGTCCCCGGGAACGGCTCGAAACTGACCAACGGTTTCCATCAGCCGGCTTTGCCGCCCCCTGCCCTCTCATGCCGCTGCGCTCTCCTGCTTCTGCTGCAGGCCGTTCAGGTAATCGGCGGCGCGTTGCGCGTGGGCGGCAGCGGAGAATATCGCCCGCTTGTCTTCCTTGTGCACCGTCAGTGGTCGCGGCCGCGCGAACACCCGGCACGGATTCTCGCCTTGGGCAGGCTGCGAGTTTGCAGGCCGTAACGTCGGAGCGCCGGAACACATAACGTGCAAGCTTGCTATTGCTGGACCTTGCTCTTCTTCAGCGCCGCCCAGCGCTTCCTTGACGCTTCCGCAATTCTCTTCCTTCCCTCCGCGCTAAGCCGGCGTTTTTTCGCGGGCGGCTTTGCGGCTGCTGAGGGCTGCTCCCCCTTTACCTTTGCCCAGCGGCGCCGCTGCGCCTCCGCCATACGCGCCCGCGCCTCAGCGCTAACGCGTGATCGCTTGCGTGCTGGCTGCGCGGCCTCAGCGCCCGAAGCGGCAACCACGATCATAGGCGGCCTGCCCGGTCGGCGCATTCCAAGCATCCCGCGCACTTGCGCAATCTGTTCATCTAATTGTTGGCCCCGCAACTCCAGGCCGGAGAGCGCTGCCTGAAGCAAATCACGATTTACCACACGTGGTTTCGGCATCAAAAGCAATTCCATTCGCAAACTGGACGACTTGCTGCCGCACGCTTGGACGGCAGCGCAGGGCTCTTGAGCACGGCTTAACCTTCTCCAGCAACCGGTGTTCGTGGGATGCTTACGATTTACTATTTATGAGTGGTAGAGAGAACGGGGGCAGGTCACCTGCACTTCCCCTGTTAACGCTTCAATGGCAACCTTACCGCTGGCCACGCATGACTCGGGGCCAGGATGGCTCGCTACGCCTTTCCTGTATGACTCTTTCATTCACAACTCCACGCCGGTTTTATCCCGGCGCACTCAGCATCCTGCTAAAGGCGCAAAACACACTGTTTACAGACCTGCCGTGCGTGGACGGGGTCCGCAACAGGCATTCTCAGCCGAATTTCTCGCATGCCCACTTGTTAACTCGTTGACCGTGTTTTTTCAAATCACCTGCGGAGGCACTCGTTTCGACTGACAAACTCTCCTGACGTCATCATCCGGCGCGAATCGAAGCCAATTCCCTGCAATCTAGGAAGTGCTAACATCGGCTTCAACGGCTTGACCCGTTCATCCTCCGTGCGGAGATCAACAGTATTGTGGCAAACGAGACACACCACCCTTTGTTCGTCGATCACTTTCGGGAGTACGTAGAGAAGAAGCTTCAGCAGAGTTTCGATGGGCTGAATGACACGCTAAGATCGAAGTACATGTCCAGGTTTTTCGCGGAGAAGGTGTTGGCTCCGAGAAATCCGATTATTCCTACAGTTGAAGAGGATGTGCTCGCGTGCATCGTTGATGGAAGCAATGATCAAGGCGTTGACTTCATCACCGCCGGTGCCATCGCTGCGCATCACGGTTCCGGATTCGCCCGGCGCCGACAGCGCGGGCGTGGCGTTCGCTTCCGAACTGATTCCCCGACTGCGGCGCTGCTTCGGCGCGGACCGGCCATAAGGGCGATGCCAATGTTTGCTCCCGCGGTGGTCACGGGGCTTCTGTTCCTCGTCTCCGGCGTGGAGGCAGCGCAACTGGCGACGCCCAACGCCAGTGGCTCCCGCGGCTCGACCGTAATGGTTTCGGTTTCCCTCGTTTCCGGCGGAGCCTCCATCAGCGGCGTTCAATTCGATATCGACTGGGATGCCTCGGCGATGATGATCGCGCCATTGCCCGGAAAGGGCGTGGCGGCTGCCGGGAAACAGTTCTATTCCGCCGCGCTGGGCCCGCATCAATCGCGTTACGTGATCGTCGGGTTGAACCAAACAATCCTCCCCGACGATGAGCTGGTCAGCCTCTTTGTCGTTGTAAAGCCCAACGCTAAGCCCGGCGCATACAAGCTGGCGCTCTCGCATATTATCGCGACCACCCCGGACGGGCACGCGGTCCCTATCGGCGGGACAATTCCCAAGTTCACGGTCCAACAATAAGACTCGCACGGCACACCGTGCACGCTATAATAGCGATGTCCGCGCTTGCCCACTTTATTCTGAGTTGGCAAGCCGAGCGCCCTGTCAATGTTCGACAGTAAACTCGTTTATGATATCGTCACTCACGTTGTAACTGCCTACTGTGAGATAGTTATAGGCTCCCAGATCAAAACTGGAAGCCGCCGTCCAGTTCGCTGTCGGAACCGTATAGGCCGTCGTCTTAACCAGATTGTTGTTCAGGTACAGCTGGGTTGTTGTCCCGCCCCACGCCAACGTCACTTGCAGATTCACCCCCAGCCCCAATAGCGTATCTTCCGTCCCGCGCGGTACATAGTAGGCCTGGGCCGTGGTCCCCGCCTGATAGGTAAAAATCAGGTTTCCGGAAACCACCTCCGTTAGAAAATAGAACAGGTGATTGCCATTGCCGTCCCGCACGTCAAACGTGTACCGCGGCGAGGCCGCACTCGCCTGTCGCTGCGCAAAGCTATACCGCGACTGCAGGTTGAAGGAAACCTGCCCCGAATTCACGTTGAAAATGTTCCCGATCGCGGCGCTCGTGAACTGATAATAAGCGTTGTTGGCATTGGCGCAGCAGTTCAGGAAATAGACCCCATTCCCTACTTGCGCGGGCGAGAAATTGATCGAGCCGCTCCCGTTCACCACTGCCGTCCCGGTGAATCCCGCCGGGGCCGTGCTCGGCGTAATGACGGCTCCATTCCCCGTACCGCTCGCCTCCGAAGCATTCCCCTGAATCAGCAACACGATTTGAGGTCCGCTTGTTGTCGTGAACGTGAAATCGCCAGAGGTGGCCAGATTCCCCTGCGCATCCTGCGACATCGCTTGGTAATGATAGGTCGTCGATCCAGCCAACCCCGCCAGAGTCGCCGAATGCGAGGTTACCAGAGCGCTGTTCAGCGTGCTGAGCGATCCGTAGCTACTGGTTGTCCCGTAGGACACCTGCGAACTCGAAGCCGTGCTCGTCGTCCAGGTGATGGTGGCGCCGCTGGCGCTGATCCCGCCTGCGGTCACTCCGGAAATGACAGGCGGCGCTACGGTGTTGCTTACCGTTACCGTCATCCCCGCTGACGTCGTGCTGTTGCCGCCCGTATCAGTGGCTTGCGCAGTTAGCATGTGGTTGCCGTTGCTGGCCGTCGTTGTATTCCAACTCGTCGAATAGGAAGGCCCCGAGCCGGTTACCGCGGCCCCCAAGTTCGTCCCATCCAGTTGGAATTGAACACTGGCAATCCCGACCGTGCTTGTGGCGTTCGCCGTCACGGTCACCGTCCCGGTTAGCGTTGATCCGCTCCCCGGCGCCGTGATCGATACCGCCGGGGGCGCTGCTGTCGCCGTCGTCGTGAACGTGAAATCGCCAGAGGTGGCCAGATTTCCCTGGGCATCCTGCGACATCGCCTGGTAGTGATAGCTGGTCGAGGCAACCAATCCCGCCAGAGTCGCCGAATGCGATGTCACCAAGCTGCTGTTCAGCGCGCTCATCGAACCATATCCGCTGGTAATCCCGTAGGCCACCTGCGAGCTCGAGGCCGTGCTTGTGCTCCACGTGATCGTGGCGCCGCTGGCGCTGATCCCGCTTGCAGTAACCCCGGAGATTACGGGCGGTGTTGCCGTATTGCTGACCGTCACCGTCACCGCTGCCGATGTCGCGGTGTTTCCCGCAGTATCGGTCGCCACCGCCGTGAGCGCGTGGCTCCCGTTGGTAGCTGTCGTTGTGTCCCAACTCGTCGAATACGACGGCCCGGAACCGGCCGCCGCCGCTCCCAAATTGACGCCGTCGAGTTTAAATTGAACATTGGCGATGCCCATTGCGCTCGTGGCGTTTGCCGTCACTGTTTCCGTGCCTGTTAAGGTCGATCCATTCCCCGGCGCCGTGACCGATACGTTCGGCGGGACCACGCTGGCGGCGCTCGAAGCGACTGTAAACTGATTGATCACATCATCGGAACTACTGTATCCCCCCGCATTCAGATACTGGTACGCTCCCAGATCAAAACTGGAAGCCGCCGTCCAGTTCGCTGTCGGAACCGTATACGCCGTCGTCTTAACCACATTGTTGTTCAGGTACAGCTGGGTTGTTGTCCCGCCCCACGCCAACGTCACTTGCAGATTCACCCCCAGCCCAAATAGCGTATCTTCCGTCCCGCGCGGTACATAGTAGGCCTGCGCCGTGGTCCCCGCCTGATACGTAAAAATCAGGTTTCCGGAAACCACCTCCGTTAGAAAATAGAACAGGTGGTTGCCATTGCCGTCCCGCACGTCGAACGTGTACCGCGGCGAGGCCGCACTCGCCTGTCGCTGCGCAAAGCTATACCGCGACTGCAGGTTAAAGGAAACCTGCCCCGAATTCACGTTGAAAATGTTCCCGATCGCGGCGCTCGTGAACTGATAATAAGCATTGTTGGAATTGGCGCAGCAGTTCAGGAAATAGACCCCATTCCCTACTTGCGCGGGCGAGAAATTGATCGAGCCGCTCCCGTTCACCACTGCCGTCCCGGTGAATCCCGCCGGGGCCGTGCTCGGCGTAATGACGGCTCCATTCCCCGTACCGCTCGCCTCCGAAGCATTCCCCTGAATCAGCAACACGATTTGAGGTCCGCTTGTTGTCGTGAACGTGAAATCGCCAGAGGTGGCCAGATTCCCCTGCGCATCCTGCGACATCGCTTGGTAATGATAGGTCGTCGATCCAGCCAACCCCGCCAGAGTCGCCGAATGCGAGGTTACCAGAGCGCTGTTCAGCGTGCTGAGCGATCCGTAGCTACTGGTTGTCCCATAGGCCACCTGCGAACTCGAAGCCGTGCTCGTCGTCCAGGTGATGGTGGCGCCGCTGGCGCTGATCCCGCCTGCGGTCACTCCGGAAATGACAGGCGGCGCTACGGTGTTGCTTACCGTTACCGTCACCCCCCCCGACGTCGTGCTGTTGCCGCCCGTATCAGTGGCTTGCGCAGTTAACATGTGGTTGCCGTTGCTGGCCGTCGTTGTATTCCAACTCGTCGAATAGGAAGGCCCCGAGCCGGTTACCGCGGCCCCCAAGTTCGTCCCATCCAGTTGGAATTGAACACTGGCAATCCCTACCGTGCTTGTGGCGTTCGCCGTCACGGTCACCGTCCCGGTTAGCGTTGATCCGCTCCCCGGCGCCGTGATCGATACCGCCGGGGGCGCTGCTGTCGCCGTCGTCGTGAACGTGAAATCGGCAGAGGTGGCCAGATTTCCCTGGGCATCCTGCGACATCGCCTGGTAGTGATAGGTGGTCGAGGCAGCCAATCCCGCCAGAGTCACCGAATGCGATGTCACCAAGCTGCTGTTCAGCGCGCTTGTCGAACCATACGCGCTCGTCGTCCCGTAGGCCACCTGCGAATTCGCCGGTTTATCCGTGCTCCACGTAATCGTAGCGCCGGAGGAGCTGATCGAACTCGCCGCCACCCCCGAGATCACCGGGGGAACCACCGGATTGTTCACCGTCACGGTAACCGCGCTGCTGACGCCCTGGTTGCCCGCCGCATCGCTGGCCACTGCCGTCAGGGTGTGGCTTCCGTTGCTGCTCGCCGTCGTATCCCACGACAGCGTATAGCCAGGTCCGGCCCCGCTCAGCACCGCCCCCAAGTTCCCGCCGTCCAACTGGAACTGCACGCCCGTGACCCCTACATTGTCCGTGGCAGTGGCCGAAAGCGTTACCGTCCCTGTAACGGTAGCGCCGCTCGTCGGCGCCGTCAGCGATATCGTCGGCGGAGTTGTGTCCAGAACGATAGCCGGTCCCAACACGGTGAACTCGTCAATGACATCATCGGAAACGTTATAGCCGGTTCCGAAGTAATCCTGGGCTCCCAGATCGAACACCGACGCTGCGGTCCAGTTCTTGGCCGGCGGGGTGTACGCCGTCGTCTTTACCACATTGTCGTTGAGGGACAGACTAGTGGAGGTCCCGTTCCAGCTCAGCGTCACTTTCAGCGCCACCCCGTTGCCGAACAGCGTGTCCTCGCTGCCGTGCGGCACGAAATAGTACTGCGCCGCGCCTCCCACCATATAGGTGAAATTCAAATATCCCGAAGTGATCTGGGTGAAGAAGTAAAACTTGGATCCGTTGGCGTCTTTCACCTCGAAGGCGTAGCGCGCCGAGGACGCGCTCGCCTGTCGCTGCGCGAAGCTGTAGCGCGATTTCAGATAAAACGTAATCTGCCCCTGGCTCACATTGAAGATGTTTCCCAGCATGGCGCCGGTGAACCGGTAATAGGCGTTATTGGCGGCTCCGCAGCAGTTCAGGAAGTAAACTCCATTGCCCGCCTCGGCCGGCGCAAAGTTCACCGATCCGCTTCCATTCGCCACCACGCTTCCACTGAATCCGGGGGGCGCCGTCGCCGGCATCACGGTCGAGCCGTTGCTCACGCCGCTCACTTCCGTGGCATCGGCGTGGAACTGTAGAACCGTTTGAGTTCCAGGGGCCGCTGTTGTGAAGGTGTAATCTCCAGAAGCGGCCAGATTCCCTTGTGCATCCTGCGACAGCGCCTGGTAGTGATACGTAGTGGACACTAACAAGGCCGACAGTGTGACAGAATGCGAGGTCACCAGTGTCGAATTGACGGCTGTCGTGGAACCGTAAGCGTTCGTTGTCCCATAGGCCACTTGCGGAGCTCGCAGGTTCGCTTGTCGTCCAGTTTATCGTGGCGGCCGAGGACGTGATCGAGCTGCTTGACACGCCCGAGATCGCCGGCCCCACCGTGTTGTTCACGGCCACCGAGATGCTGCTCGTAGCCGTGTTGCCCTGTATATCGCTCGCAATGGCATTCAGCGCATACGATCCATTCCCCACTGTTGTGGTATCCCAGGAAAGCGAATACGTCGGCCCGGCGCCTGTCACCTGACTGCCCAGATTCGTGCCGTTAACCTGGAACTGCACGCCCTGCATACCGATCGACGACGTCGCACTCGCAGAAATCGTCACCGTCCCATTTACCGTCGCTCCTTCGGTGGGAGCCGTGATCGATACCACTGGCGGTGAGCCGCTGCCCCCGAGAGTAGTCGCCGCAACCGCAGAAGATTGACTCGAGACGTTCCCCGCCGCGTCATAAGCAGCGACAGTGTAGGAATAGGATGTCTGTGCGCTTAATCCAATGTCTTGGTAACTGAACGTGGTGGCGTTCGCCAATTCAGTCACGTTTGCGATCTGGGAGCCATTCCGGTAAACGGCGTAGCCGATTACACCGACCGTATCGGTCGAACCCGACCAACTTAATTTCACGGAGCCGGTTCCCGGAACGGCCGTGAGACCGGTAGGAGTGGTGGGAGGAGTCGTATCGGCGCCCCGCCATCCCCGCGCAGCAAGGACCAATTGGTTCCGTTCCACAGTTTGACGAAAATTTGGCGGAGCGAGCCGCTGTTCACCTCGCCCCATGCGGCGACCGGCTGACCATTATATATGCCAAGGCTTACGTGCTGGGCGCTGCCCAGGACTGGGTCGGCGTTGAGAGGCCCTCCTAAGGCAGTCCACGTCCCGCCGGCGTATTGAGAGACATATACTTGCGCTTTTTGCCCGAGGGCCGCCTGCTCAACCCAAGCCACATACAAGTTTCCCGAGGCGGGATCCGCAACCAACCGCGGCCGGTACGCCCATCCGGCGCTGCCGTACCGATTCAAACTGCTCGACCCGACGAGTGTCCAAGCCGAGCCATTCCAGCCAGCCACATAGACCTGCGGATTTCCTGTTTGTGATCGCTCCGTCCAGGCGACGTAGGGCGCGCCGTTCAAGTAAGCAATCGAAGCTTCGTAAGCCCAGGCGGAGGGGTCTACATTCAATCGTCCGCCGAGGGGCGCCCACGAGCTGCCGTTCCAATAGGAAACATAAACCTGGGGATTCGTATCGGTATCGCCGGTATTCGTGCTGCCATACGTGTGCACGTACTCTGTCCACGCGACATACGGGTTCGTCCCGTCGTTAGTAATGGAAATCGAATCCGCCGTGCTCCCCGAACCCGAATTCCGGTTTAGCGGTCCTCCGAGCAGGTTCCACGCGCTCCCGTTCCAGGTCTTCACATAAGCAAAGGCATTCTGTGGGAAATAGCTTTTGTCGATCTCGACGAGAGCTGTGAACGGGGTCGTTCCAATGTGATCGATCTGGGATCGTCCTTGAAGAGAAGCACTCCCAACGAGGCCGATGTCTCCTCCAGTCCAAGCGCTGCCATTCCAGCTCTTGACGCCTATCTGGGACGCATTTTCGGCGCTGTTGGCATCGCCCCAGGATACCCAGGGGACGCCTCCGATAACCGTCATGTAGGGCGTGTGGCCTTCATTCAAATCCGCAGTAACGGACTCGAAAGACGTCCCCAGCGCGGACCAGCTTCCGCTGGAATACTGATCTACATAGATGTGCGGCCAGTATGAATCGTCTCGCGCGAAGGTGGATCCGGTTTCCGACCAAGCTAGGTATAGCGACCCGCCCGAACTGCCGATTTCGGGTTCCTTGGCCCAGCTTGCCAGATTTCGGTTAATGCTCCCGGTAGAGGGTTGCGCATTTGGCAGGGACGTGCCGGCATTCGGCCCGCCGCCGGCATAACGGAATAGCCAGGTTTGAAAGGCAAAGGCAGTGGAGTTTCCGCCGAAATATCCGTTTTGGCCCTGTTGCGCCAGCACGAAGACATTATGGTCGGAGTCGTAAGAAAGCTTTGCAAAAATCGCAGCGGCGGTTACGGTCGGACTCTGCGCCGGATTGAGCTGCGTCCAGGCGTTTGCGCTTGGATCGAAAACCCAGGTGTCGCTCAAAATCGTGGAGCCGTTTTGCCCGCCGTAGAGCAGAAAGATATTGTTCGTGGAATCGTATGCGAAGGCGTGACGATACCTCGCCGGCGGCTTTATGCCGCCCGCCGGATTGATTAGCGTCCATGTATTGGCCGCGGCGTCATAATAATAAATATCGTTCGAATAAGTGGTTCCATTGAATCCGCCGAAGAGATACACTTTTCCTGCCGCGGTGCTGTAATCCATGCCGGCGAGAATTAGGGAGGCATCGGGCGGAGTGCCACCCGGATTGACAGGAGCCCAGGCGTTAGTCGATGGATTGTAAGTCCAAGTCCCGGCGAAGGAATCTCCGCCATGCACAATCAGCAGATTATGGGCCTGATCGAAGGCGCTGGCGGGCTGGAGAGCATCATAAACCGGCTTCGGTGAGGTATGTTTGTCCAGGCCCGATTGGCCGAGCACGTCGTACCACCAAGTATGAAACGCATCCTCGGGTTGGTTGGAACCGCTCGTGCAGCAATAGGAAATAATTGTTTGATTATTAGAATTATAACCGAAATAGCCTTGGGTCTCGCCTCCTTCCCCGATATTCTCGCTATGGAAGCGGCCGCCTAGGTCGAGTACGCTCCAACTGTTAGTGTCAAAATTGTAACCCACCCACGCCATGTTTGGTTCCGAGAAGTGCTGGTGGTATTGAGAAAACATGACGGACTGCTTCAGAGGCGGGACATAGACCAATTGTTCCCAACCGTTCGCCTGCGCGGGCACTCCCCGGGTCAAGGCCATGGTCCAAGTGCCATTCGGTATCGGAATGCCCTGCGTTCCCGATGCCGTCTCGGTAATGAAGGTAAAGTCTGCGAGGGTTGATAGCGACCCTGAGGAATCCCTGGACTGCACTTGGTAGTGGTAAAGCGTAGACGCCGCTAGCCCGGAGATCGTCACCGAATGGCTGGTGACTAACGCCGTGTCGAGCGCCGAGAGGGACGCGTAGGTGGACGTCAAACCATAGGCGACCTGGGAATCGGACGCCGTATTTGTAGTCCAAAGAAGGGTTGCAGAGGAGGAGGTCACAGACACCGCAGACACGCTCGAGATCAGGGGACCGGGAGCGGCGATCGAATTTAGAGGGGCGACAAAGAATAAGAGAAACAGCGCCGGAGCAAGTGCGGGAACAGCGGCCGGCGGCGCCAGTGGCCCGTTCGGTTTCCTGGACATCGGTTTTAGGAGGACTTTTGGAATCTAAGCAAATCTCTGACCAAGGGAGAGCGCTCGCAAGCTATTCGAATAGGAGTCCGAAGGCTTCTCGAAATAATGCCGGTGAACATTTTAGTCCAGACCCAAATTGTGCAAATCGGGCGCGATCAGACGGATCTGCAGACCGCCGGATCGTACCCGTCCGAACCTCTGAGGCAGGCAATGAACTCGCGGGCGTATGCCGCCGCTCCACTGGCCAGTGATATGGCCGCCGTGCCGATCCCCTGGCGCCTACCCTGGCGGGTAAAAGTCCGGCAGGTTTGAAAGTAATCCCAAAAACTTTCCCTTGGATACCCCTTGAACTGCCAATAGGCCGATGGCTGCTTAATTGCATGGGTCGGCTACGGCAGGATTATGACTCCAATAATCGCACCTGTCGAATACCCCCAGTTGGAGCGCGCTTCCGACTTGTCCTTCCGGGACTTCCGGGCCTACAAGAGATCACGCCAGCCAATCGTTTTGAACAATGTCATGGCCAAGTGGAACGCTCTGGGATGGACTTGGGATACACTTCGCTCGCGCTACGGTTCCACTGAAGTGACCGTGTCACGATACGAGGCCGGTTGGTACAAGGCGTCGGATGCGCGGCAGATGCCGCTAAGGGAATTCATCGACGGTATGCTGGGCCGCGACTGGGAATCCTTTCCTTACTACATCCGTGACTCTTGGGATCTCTTTTCAAAACACTCCGAAATGATCAACGATTGCCCTGTTCCAGAGCACTTCTTCGATTGGTCACCGCGGCTGGGTGTGAGCCGGCCAGGGCCGCGGCTGTGAGGGCGTCCCAACTTTAGTTGAAGGTTGGTAGGCGGCGGTTGGCGCCGATTCGATAGAATCCGGTTGCCAGACGCAGAAAAACCGAAAGGAACCTACCGCCGTGAAAAAACCTTATCACATCGTGACCCGCGCCGCGCGCGAGTCGGCAGCCGTCATCGAACAGTTCTGCCAAGCCAACGGGCAGATCCTGCTCCCCATCGTCAACTTGATCCAGAATGCCAGCCAGGTGGTGGAGGCCGTGATCTATGAAATCGGGCATCAAACGCTGGAACAGATTCTGCTCCTGAGCGCCGAGCAACTCGCCGGCGCACGCACTCCCGGCAAAGCTAGCGGCGAGATCCGCCACCATGGATCGCAAGCGGGCAGTGTTCAACTGGCGGACCGGAAGATGAAAGTGAAACGGCCCCGGCTACGGCACAAGAGCCAAGGTGAAGTGAAGGTCCCCGCCTATGAGATGCTGCGCCGGGATCGAGGTCTCGCTCAGCACATGTTGGGCGCTCTGCTGCGCGGGGTGTCGACCCGGGAATACCAGGAAGTTCTGCCGCGGATGGCGGAAACCGTGGGGGTGTCGCGCAGCGCCATCAGCCGCAAAGCCATCGAGGCGAGCACGGAGCAAGTGCAGCAGTTGCAAGAGCGGCGCTGGGACAAGGTCGAAATCCTGGTGATCTACATCGATGGCCAACGCTTTGGGGCACAGCACGTGCTCAGCGCCGTGGGAGTCGATGAGGAAGGAAAGAAGCACATCCTGGGTATCGCGGCCGGCGCGACGGAGAACGCGGCCGCCGTCAAGACGCTGTTAACGCGCTTGCGAGAGCAAGGTTTGCCCACGGACCGCAAATACTTGTTCATCATTGACGGCGCGAAAGCCTTGCGAGCTGGTATCGACGAAGTCTTCGGCTCCGATCAGCCGATACAGCGGTGTCGCAATCACAAGCTGGAAAACGTCATGAAGGAGCTGCCCAAGGAACAGCAAGGCCAAACGCGGCACCTGATGCGGGCCGCCTGGAAGGTAAAGACGGCAGAGGAAGGTGAGAAGCGGCTGGAGCAAATCGCGCGCCTGCTGGAGCACGATCACGAATCCGCGGCGCGGAGCTTGCGTGAAGGAATGAAGGAAATGTTCACCTTGCAGAGGCTTCAAATCCCGGTAAGCTTGCACAAGTGCCTGGCTACCACCAACCTCATTGAAAGCCCACACAGTGGAGTTCGTCATCGCACGGATAACGTGAGCCGCTGGCGCGACAGCGACATGGTGGAGCGTTGGGTGGCATCGGCCTGGTTACTCACTGAAAAGCATTTTCACCGTATCGATGGTTATGAGCATCTGTGGGCTTTGGCCGCGATCCTTGGCCGGGAAACCAAGTCAGCGAAAAAGGAGAACGTAGCGTAACATGAACTCAGCCGCCCCCATCAACCTTCAACTAAACTCGGGACGCCTTCGCGGCTGTTCATGGGTCCCAAGGGCGCGGTCACTCCCATGCATGTGGACATCTGGGAAACGCACGCCTGGCTGACTCAGATTATCGGTCGTAAGCGGTGGATTCTCGTGTCCCCGGAGCAGCGTAGCCTCATGGAATCGGCAAGGATGAGGGCTCCCGGTCTAACGAAATACAAGGTCGGACCCGAACAGCGCGACTTACGCGAGCAGTTTCCCGGGGTGCGACCGCTGGAATGCACTCTGCTTCCCGGGGAAACCATTTTCGTGCCGTCAGGATGGGCTCACCATGTCATATCGCTCGATCCGGCGATCTCGATTACCTGGAACTTTGTTGGCCCAGGAGCCTGGAGGCCAGCCGCCCGCGCAGTTCGTTCGAGGATCCGATCATTCACGTCATAACGTCATTATTTCGCCAGTCCTCAATGATCGCGATGAAGGCACGAAGAACCCAATCGGAGGCATATGGGCAAGGTTTACAATTTTTTCAACAGGCTGGCCCAAGAGCCACCTTTCCGCGTTTTCACAAAAGTCGGGGTCAAGTATCTTCCGACCTCCATCCGAACCAAAGACTCGGTGGGATGTGGCACCACGCCCGCAATATCTCTGCGGTCTTCTCGCGGCTGCCGACGAGGCCATTCAGGAGAATGTGAGGGAGATCTCGGCTTTTGAATTCGGTGTCGCCGGCGGGAATGGCTTGCTCGCCCTGTCGGCGTCTGGGCGGGCGGTCGAGGCCGAAACGGGCGTGAAGACCTCCGTTTACGGTTTCGACACAGGACCGGGCTGCCAGAGACCACCGGCGATTATCGCGATTACTCGGACCACTGGCAGGCGGGCGATTACCCGATGGACGAAGCCGCGCTGCGAAAGCGCTTGCCGGCCCGCACCAGCCTGATCATCGGGCATGTGCGCGACACTATTCCAGAGGCACTGCCGCGAATTTCGGCGCCCATAGGGTTTATCGCTCTGGACGTGGACATCTATTCATCGAGCCGCGATGTCCTTAAGCTATTCGCGAGTCCGCCACGTGCTGCGCCGCGTATACATGTACTGCGATGATGTCGACCTGCCGTTTACGCATTGCTTCGCCGGAGAACTGCTTGCCATCAGCGAATTCAACTGCTCGAATGCGGCCGTCAAGATCGATCACTGGAGAGGCATCTCCAAGATGCGCCCGTTCCCAGAGGCCGGATGGCTGAACCGCATGTTCATCGCCCACGATCTGGAAGCGATTTCTAAGGCGCCAATGGGCGGCAGAAAAGCCAAGATTATCGGCGTCGATGATGCGACCGGCGCGACGGGGTAGACGCAAACGCATCGCGGCATGGGAGGGGTGATCTGCGCGGTCGTTTCGTCAAGTTTATATACAGCTGACTGCGAGCCTGTTCGAAATATAGTCGAAGTTTGAACGGCTGGCTGACCTTCATCCTACGCCAGGCGCCCCTGCCATGCAGCGGCCGGTCGCGCTGCCGATTCACGGCCCAGGATCATTGCATGCGCTGTGTCGTGGGCCTGTCCGGCGCAGATTGGCGAGCTGCCTCTGGCTGGCCCCGACGCGCCTTGCGTAGGTCCCGTAAGCCGGAATCCGCACTTTCCGGCCTGCTTATGACGCAAGCGCGCCGGCGCACGCGCAGCCTGCGGTCGGGCAGCGCTACGCTGTCCGGCTGCGATCGATGCGAGCGGATCTCCCGCTCGGCTGGCCCGGCGTGCGGTCGCCCTACATACCGGTTGCGCTGAGGTTAGAATCGTCTTGATCGCGCTGCGCCCAATCTCGCCGATGGCGTCCTCAACCGGCGGCACGAGCCTGCTCGATCAATTCGACCGTTGCAGCCGGAATGTCCGTTTGCCTGTACAGTGTTTTTCAACGGCTTGCGCCGCGTTCGCGTCCCGCTTCCGAATCTGGTATCTTTTTTTCACGGCGGTTGACTCTTTTTTGGGATTCCAACCGTACTCTATCACCGGCGCCGCCGCTCAACCTTCAACTAGATTTCGGACACGCTCCTATCGGCCAAGGTCCTGACCTACTACACGGCGCCAAACCCAAAAACCACCGATCCAGACTCCCGCCGCATCGCGGCACGCACGAAAACGGGCGGTTTCGACACGGCCTGCTAGAGATAAATGCGCTTGGAAACCCACTCTATACTTCAAGCACAATGATAATGAAATTATCCTTATTTGCCGCCGCGTGATCGGTGTGTGTCCGCTACTAGAAAACAACGTATTTCCTGCCTCGGAACACCTCAGGACCAGATGATACTTTACGGAGAACATGAGGAGGTACGGCGCTTAATCGAGGCAATTGCAATTCCAGCGACGCGCTGTGCGCGCCTGGTGGAGCCCTTCTCTCCTATGCGCCAAGCTTTCCTGTAACAAGCCGGAAGCGCGGGCTTGCGCCTCAGGGCATCGGTCCCGCGCCATCATCGTCCGCAATGTGCATATCTAGAACACCATGCTCTACAGAAGATACGTCACTCCGTCGATGACGTACGATGAAAGGATCCAAGACGTCTCAATGATACGCTTTTTTTGTCCACTATTCTTTATTGTCCTGGCCTTCCCGTTCTACCGGGGAGATGCGCAAAGCATGGCCTTGTCGGCCGACGCAGTTATCGGCGAGCGGGCGGGTCGCTATCTAGATTACTGGCCAGCGACGCCCCCGTAGTCCGTATTCAATCCAAGTCCGCGGCCGCATATACCCGGAGCGGGAAGACCATTTCCGTCACGCTTCCTAACCCCACCGCGTCGGGCAACGAGCTCGTCGTCGCTGTGACCGATTACTATGTCGACCGATACGCCCTATGTCATCTCAGATACCTTCGGCAACACTTGGCATCTGGCGGCGGCCTATAGCTATAAACCCGTACGCGGCGATTTTCTATGCCGAGAACATCAGCGGAGGATCGAGCGACCAAATCACGGCCACGGCCAGCAAGACGGGCGCATTTCCTATTATTACCGCGGTTGAGTATTCCGGGTTGGCGGCTTCGGGCTCGCTGGATGTGACCGCTTCCGGCAACGCGGCCGGTGCCAGCTACGCGAGCCCTTCGGTCAAGACAACCCAGGCGGGCGACCTCCTCTTTGCCGTCCACCACACGAACGGCTCCGCGACTGCCATCTTCACGCCGGCTTCCCCGTGGACAACCGTGGAGTTGCAGTCCGACGGCTCGAACCACGAGCATCAGACCCAGGACCAAACTGCCGCAGCTGCCGGCAGCTATGTTTCGAACGGGACCTTGCCGAAATCGCTTACAGTGCAGAGCGTGATCGCGGCGTTTAAAGCCGGGAGCCGCTCAACGGCCCCCCCGTTCCCTCCGCTCCCACGAATTTCTCCGCTGCGGCCGTCTCGTCAAGCCAAATTAAGCTTTCCTGGAGCGCGGCCGGCAACATCGGCGTGGCAGGCTACCGAGTATTCAGGAAGGGCTCGCAGATCGCGACTTCCACCACGACATCGTATGCCGATGCTGGTCTGGCCGCCTCCACAACATATAGCTATACCGTGGCTGCCTATGGCGCCGCAGGGAACGCCTCGGCGCAGTCCGCGCCAGCGAGCGCTACGACGCAAGCTTCGAGTTCTGCGGTTACGGGCATTCCTCCCACATGGGTCAGCTGGACCATCCACGGTTGCCGCACCCCGACCAAGGGTATCTTTTAGCCTTAGCAGCCGATTCCACAGAGATGGCGAAATATAATAGCGCCGCCGCTAGTTTCGACCCAACCAATCCCACTTCCAATATGGGCCAATTCAGGCGGGCGCTGATTGCGTATCTTGCGAATCAGGCGGCCGGAAACGCCGCGTTGGCGACGGCTGATTTGACTAAATTCGAACAGCTCGCTAATTTAGGCGGGACCTGGGGACAGCTTCTTTACTCGGTGAACGATGGCGTCGGCGCCGGTGGCTACACGCTCACCAGCGCTTCTGCCAATTTCCTTACTGGTTGCCACGGGGTAAGTTGTGTCAACGGGAATTACATATTATCCATCCAGGGGCGTCGATATACAATCGCCTCGGCGACTACGAATACGATCATTTTGAACGCCGCCGGTAATCCGCCTCTAACCGGTACGGGGCTTCAGATCCGGATATTTAACGGCTATCAGGCTTATGTCGGCATAAGAATGGCCATGGTCTATGACTGGCTTTATAACGCTCTTGACGCCGCGGACCGGACGGCGTTCATGAATCAGCTTGAGGGCATCGCGGAGATTTGGGAAGAATATTATAACGGGCTGCATGCCAGTCCGTATAACGATCAGATTTATATCGAAAACGGCCCCGACGGTTTCATTGCCGGGTTCGCCATTTATCCCGACATCGACACCCAAAACCCCGCGGGCGGTACATGTCCCACAAAACCATGCGGGACATACCACATGAATTGGATGATGAATAAGTTGTTCAATGTGTTTGTTCCCGTCTGGCAGCAGGTCTTTGGCAATCATGGAGGAGCATGGTCTGAGGACTGGAGCAGTACGCGAATAATAATCCCGGATTAGACCAGTGGCTTGTCCCCATCCTCCTGTCCTGGCAGTCGGCAAGCGGGCAGGCGTATTTCGCCGAAAATCCTTGGCTCAAAAATTATGCCACCTGGACTATGTATGCGACGAGAC
Source organism: Bryobacterales bacterium (assembly GCA_963795935.1). GTDB lineage: Bacteria > Acidobacteriota > Terriglobia > Bryobacterales > Bryobacteraceae > JAICMB01. Next base: position 108,246 of record CAWCJO010000008.1, read on the forward strand.
CCGATTTCACAATGGAACATATCGGGGAAGTTGCCGCCGGCACGCTCACGCCGGAATACCACATTAACTACGATCTAGGAGTGGGCCTGGGATCGCTGAACGGCCTCGCCGAGATCTATAATGATCCGGTTCTGCGTGGCTGGGCGCGTCTCGTCAACCAGGAATTTCCGGCAGGTCCAAGCGGCTTGGAGCCGTCGGCATGGCCATTTTATGCGCCTGACAATAAGACGAATCCGGTCTCTTCGCGCGCCGCCTTGCCTACTTCTAAAGATTTCGACGGTTGGGGCGTGGTCTTCGCGCGCTCCGGCTGGAGTGAAAGCGATACGGATGTTTCCTTGAAATATGGCGATAATTTTTGGTCCCATACGCACGCCGATGCCGGATCGTTTACGATCTCTCATCGCGGCAACCTGGCTATTGGGAGCGGCAGTTATCGGTCGGGCTCTAACAGCGAACACGAAATTCAATACGGCAGGCAATCTATTTCACAGAACACCTTGCTGATCATTGACCCGAATGACGCGTACCCTACGCAATTGTTTGGCTCGGTTTATTTGAATAATGGCAGCACCGTTTCGGAAGCGTTGGCGAACGACGGCGGGCAACGTCGCGCCGGCACCTTTTACAATCAATTGTTTCCACAGTATGTTGCTCCTGACTGCCTCAACAAAGCCGCGGCTCCCGGCTGCGTCAATGACTGGCAATCGCAATACGACTATTATCACATGGGTACGCTACTGTCCTATTCCGCGACTCCGAATTACACTTACGCGTCCATAGACATCACTCCTGCATACAATAATCCCGAAAGCATCACGACGCCGAACTCGGTCAACCGTTCGTACCGGGCGCAGAGCGTGATTCGTAACATGCTCTTTATTCCAAAGGGCACATCGGCGTATATTGTCGTTTACGACGAAGTTAATTCCTCTAACCCGGCTTTTCAGAAAAAGTGGCTGCTCCATAGCGTCAACCAGCCCGTCATTTCAGGCAATCGCTACGAGATCGATCGCACGGAAAACGTCACAGAAAATATCAATTGGACCAATCCCTACGCCGCTTATTTAGCGTACGCCAATGGCGGCACGGGCGCTGGCGCGAAATACCAATACAATGGCAAACTCGTCGGCTGGATGATTTCGCCCAGCGGCGGCAATGTCAATGTTGTGGGCGGGCCTGGCAAAGAATTTTGGATTTCCGATCCCAAAAATCCCGCTACGGGAACTAACTGGAATGGGTGTATGCAAGGTCAATGCAGCGGGGCATTCTGGGGCTTTGTGGACGCCAGCAGCACCCCCGACCTTCTTGTTCCCAACCCAGTTCCGGACCGATTGAACCCGGCTCCTGGCGCATTGAGGAGAGTCCAGTACGCAACAGGAACAGGATTACTTCTTGAACGTCATGTTCGCTACGGATTATACGAACACAGATGTCCCTGCAACGGTAACTGCCGCTTCAGATTCAAATTCCTTTGGCGCGACATGGTCGGACGGCGAGTAATACCTATACGGTTTCGTTCCCGAAGAGCGGCGCCGGTGGACAGATAACGATCACGGGACTTGTGAATATAAACCAATCTCTTACGAAGCGCCACCGGCTCTATTGCTTTTGTCGGGCCCGCCCCCGTGCCCCGCGAACCTTGCCGCGACGGCGATTTCCCCCGAGCCAAATCAACCTGTCCTGGAGCGCCTCGACCGACAATGCCGGCGTGGCAGGCTACCGCGTCTTCAGGAACGGGTCGCAGATCGCGACGTCCCCCACGACATCGTATGCCGACAGCGGTCTGAACGCTTCAACAACCTACACCTATACCGTGGCTGCCTACGACGCCGCGGGCAACGTCTCGGCCCAGTCGGCGCCGGTGAGCGCGAGGACGCAGGCCCGAAGCGGCTCCGGGCACCCCGATCCCTAACGGCACCTGGACGATGGTTCCTACCAACGGTTTTCCAGAAGCCATAGTCGGCTATGACAACATGGTATACGCTACGGGCATCAAGAAGTTCGTCATGTGGGACAACTATCACAACCTGACTTCCGAAAGCAACCAAGCCTATCTGGCCTACGATTTTTCCCTCAACCGTTGGGACGTGTGGGGCCTGGGCGGCGACTTCAATGGGGCGGACCTGCCGGGCAGCGGCCATCCGGTCGGCATGCTCCAGTACGATCCGAGCCTCAGCGTATTCATCAATTACTGCTGCTTCTCCGGCTCGCAACAGTACGAGGGATCGCAGCAGGTATGGCAGTTCGATCCTTCGGGCTTGGTCGGCAGGAACAAGCAGACTTCAGCCGGCCGGGGAACACAACCGAGGCCTCGGCTGTTTTCGACACCCAGGAAAACGTCTATGTGCTTTTCGACCGCGGTACCGGTACCTGGATTTACAATCCGGCGAATAACACCTTTACAAAAATGAACCCAAACGGCACGCCGCCAAATACCATGCCCAATTCCGCCGGATATCTTTAGTGGTATGGCCTATGACAGCGCGAACAATAACATTTATCTTTTTGGAGGCGAATTGGGGGGTGGCTTGTATACTAATGACCTTTATACTTACAATGTACCTTCCAATACGTGGACCAGGTTGACTCCTAGTGGCACTTGGCCATCGGGACGCCAATATGCTGGTTTCGCTTACGATTCCACGGATAACATCTTCCTCATGGTGGGTGGCGAGGACGCCACCGGCTATTTGAACGATACTTGGGTCTACGATCCCACGGCCAACAGCTGGACCCAGCTCAGGCCTAGCCAGTCGCCCGCCCTCACCCCCGGATCTACCACGTACCAAAGACTAGCCTACGATCCCGATGACAACGTTTTCGTCTTGACCTGGCCGGGGACCGGCGGGTTCGTCGGCGGGCAGCCTCCTGGCTACGGCGCCGTCCAAACGTGGTTCTTCCGCTATGCCGGCACCGGCAACAATGTGGGCTACGCCGGCGATCCGACCTTCGCCCCGACGTCCGGGGGCCTCAACCGCAACGCCAACGCCTGGGCAAATCAGCCAGTGTTGGCCAGCGACGGCAGCACGCTCTATGCCGGCTGGATCGAGACGGGCGTGCCGTTGGCTTCAGGCAATAACATTTATCCGCACCCTTTCGTCAGCCAATTATCCGGATCCACATGGACCGGTCTGGGCAGCGCGTATTCGGCCTTGGACTCCGAATTCTCCGGATATGACGAGGGCCATGATCCTTCCATGGCCGTGGTGGGCGGTATACCCTGGATCTCCTGGAACAAGGAGAACAACTCCGGCAACTTGCTGCCGAACAATCTCTATGCCAAGTACTGGAATGGCACTTCCTGGGTCGGGGGGACCGTCGGAGCGGTGACCGGCGGAGCCGCCGACACCGCCAGCTACTCCCAGCTCGTGGGGATCGGCGGCACGCCATACATCGCCTTCTTGGAGACCGATCGTTCTTGCTTCCCGTGGTGTAATGACGTTTTCGTCAAGCAGTGGAACGGCTCCGCCTGGGGCTTAATGGGGAGCGGGCCGCTCAACCGCAATGTCCACAGCTCTTCCATCAGCCCCCACGCGGCTTCCGTATCGATGACCAGTGACGGAGCCCATCCATACGTGGCCTGGACCGAATTCGCGGCTGCTTCCAGCCTACAGTCGGACAGCGCCCCCCAAGTCTACGTCGACCAGTGGAACGGATCGAGCTTGGGTTCCGCTCGGCGGTTCGCTCAATGTGAATGCCGCCGACTGGGCCTATGACGTTTCGATCGCGTACCTGGCTGGCCAGCCCTACGTCGCCTGGACGGAACGAACTCAAACCGGGAACAGCCAAGTCTTCGTGAAAACATGGAACGGCAGCACTTGGACAACTTCCGGTTTGGGAACCGTGAATCGGGATAGCAATACTGGCTGGGCGGAAACACCGTCTCTCATCGCCGACCCGAATGCCGGCAAACTTTATATAGCCTGGTCGGAGCAGCAGAACATAGGACAAAAGGCAGAAACCTATGTTGATGAGTATACCGACGGCTCCTGGTCCGCCTTGGGCGGAACTCTTAATGCCGATCCCGTGAACGGCAGCGCCGAGCGCGTCTCCCTCGCCGTCCTTAACGGAGAGCCCGTGGCAGCCTGGGGCGAGGTGAAACAGGGGTCCCTGCGGAACATCTATGTGAAGCAGTGGAACGGTCTAACTTGGTCGCTCCTCAGCCAAGGAGACGCCACGGCTCCCAGCGCTGTGTTCGTGCGATCTCAACGCCGATGGACAAGTGGATGGCCGGGACGTTCAATTGGCTATCAATCAGGCACTTGGGGTAACGGCTTGCAGAAGCGCCGATTTACAGCACAATGGGTCGTGTAGCGTGGTTGATATCCAACGCGTCATTAACGCCAGTTTGGGCGGTTCCTGTGTGACCGGAGAATAGCTGTGCGGTTGCCCCCTTCGGCTGAGACAAACACTTAAGAAAGCTATTCACCGTTCGCGGAAAATTTTCTTATACGCGCTGTGGCCTCGGCCCGGGTTCGACCCGTCAGTGGATCACTTCGAGCGCTCGGTCTCTTCACCCGGAGGTCCCCAGACGCCGTGCCAAACGGATCTTAGCATTGTTTGCAACGAGGGAACGGCTGGCACTCTAAACGTCGGCTTCCGAATGCTGATGTGGTCCGGTGTTAACGAGGGCTGCTTTTGAATCAGTAACGCAAGCGACGCTGTGTTCGCAGCGCCATTACGGCCGCCGACGAGAGACTGGCGGTACAACTGCACCGCCAAGGCGTTCCGGTCGCTGAGGTGGAGCGAGCCATCCTGCTCGGCTGAGTTCGCAAATACATCGCGCTGCTTCCTTGGATCGCTCACTTTGCCGAACGCACGCGTTTTCGGATTCAGCGCCGATGGCCAATCTATAGTTCTGGGATCATCCACGGAGGCCACCGGTCCCAAGAACCGTCCTGTGACGGAGTCGGTTCGGACGATTGAAATAGAGGCCCGCGATCTGAAAAGGATTGTTCAGGACCAGTCGACCGCGAATCCCGCCACGAGCCTCACTGTCACTACTTTTGTCACTATTCGGTAAGCATCCCGCGAACACCGGTTGCTGGAGAAGATTAAGCCGTGCTCAAGAGCCCTGCGCTGCCGTCCAAGCGTGCGGCAGCAAGTCGTCCAGTTTGCGAATGGAATGCGCCGAGATGCGCCCCAGCACATCCCGGAACCATGCAAACGGGTCCACTTTGACTAATTCGCAGGAAGCTGAAAAGCTCCGCAATATCGCCATCGTCTTGCCGCCGCGGTCGCTGCCCAGAAACGTCCAGTTGTTCCGCCCCACCGCAATGCCGCGCAGCGAACGTTCCGTCCGGTTGTTGTCGATGGGCAAATCGCCGTTTTCCAGATAGCGCGTCAGCGCCGTCCAGTTTTTGAGAATATACGCGACCGCCTGACCTGCTTCGCTCTTGGGCAGTAGCTCCCGTTCGATCTTCGGTAAGTATGCGCGCAACTCCTCAGTAACCGGCCGCGCGCCTTCATCGCGCAACAAACGCAGCTCTTCGCCGCGCAGACCGCACCGTCGCGCGCGCTTCTCCACTGCATAGAGCTGGCCGATGTAAGCGAGCACCGCGCCCATGCGCCCGGCATCGGTGTCGCGCGCCTGAAACACGTGCCGCCGCGCATGCGCCCAACAGCCCACTTCCGTGAGCCCGCGCTCCGGGTTCGTGAAAAAGCTGTCGTATGCCACATAAGCATCCGCCTGTAAATAACCTTTGTACGCGCCCAGAAACTTCTCCGGCCCGGCGCGCTCCCGCGTCGGCGCGTAATCGTAAATCACTGCCGGATGATCCTGGTCCCCGACATACGGCCAGAAGCGCCCTTTACGCGTGTGTGGCAACCTGCGATCGAGCACCTTTACCGGCGTGTCGTCCGTTCCCACTACTTTCGAGGCCAGAACAAAGCGCTTCAAGCGCCCATAGAGCGGCTCCAGCAGATCCGCGCTTTGCCGCATCCATCCACACAGGGTCTGGTCCGCGATTTCGACTCCGAAGCGCCGGAAGATTTTCGCCTGCCGATGGAGCGGCAGATGGTCCGCCACTTTGCTGACGATCACCTGCGCCAGGACGCTGGCCGAAGCCGCACTCTTCTCAATCGGCTGCGCCGGCTTCTGTGCCGTCCTGATCGTGCAGCCGCAGGCGTACTTCTGGCAGGCGTCTTCGATGACCAACATTTGCGCCGGTATGTATTCGTAACGCTCGCTAACCTCTTCGCCGATACGCCGCAGCTCCTGGCCGCAGCCGCTGCGCAGTTTCAGCCTGCGCCGTCTCACGCCGTTGACCTGCAGGACATGCGCCTGCGCGTGCGCGCCGATTTTCTAAATGCCTTCAATAACGTGAATTTCGACGCGCCTACGGTGAACGTCTCGAACAGCACGGCATGATCGCCGGATTGAACGAGCCGGCGGCGGTTCTGCGTCTGTCTCAAGAATGTTCATTAGCCAGCCACGCCGCGATGCATCCGAACACATTTGGTGAGTCGTCGGGTGATGGTCATGATTCGGACCGCCTACTTGCGCGGTTTCCTCTCTACCGCCGGCAAGAAGCACAAGGTCCACATCGAGTCCTCGAAAAACGAAGCCGGCGATCGCGTCTACCGCAGCGCCAAGTAGAACTACCGCCTGCCTCAACAAGCCGCCGCCGGACTCAACCATCCGGCGGCGGTTCTCGTCTCCTGAAGAATCCTGATTGTTTTCAGCCGGCCTACTTGCTCCCTCGGGACAGCTTCAGCGGCATCACAACGCGGGCGAGCGGCATTAATGAGGCACAATCATGCGCCAACCAGTCACGTCGACACCGGAATTGAGATAGGCCCAGCTCATCATTTGACTTCCATTGACCCCGCCCATATACCAGGCAACAGGAGTTTGCGAAGCATCGGCTTGCCACACCAGATCGGGTACGCCATCTCCGCTTAGATCGGCGGCGCCCATGACGCGCCACCCGGGTTCTCCCGGACCCACATACGTCCAGCTTTGCATCTGTGAACCGTACGCGCCTCCCATGTACCAGAACACGACTTGGCGCGATGCATCGTTCTGCCAGACTAGATCGGCAACGCCGTCGCGGTTGAAGTCCGCCGCGGCCGCAACCGACCAGCCCGGCTCCGGAGGCCCTACGAACGTCCAGGAGGTCATGCTGGAGCCGAAGGGCGCGCCCATGTACCAGATGACCACCTGTCGGGAGCTTGGGTCCTGCCAGACAAGATCGGGCACCCCGTCGCGATTGAAGTCCGCAGCCGCGACTACGTTCCAGCCGGGTTCGGGTCCGCTCATAAATGTCCAGCTCTGCATCTGCGCGCCGGATGTCCCGCCCATGTACCAGATCGTGACCTGACCTGTCTGAATGTTTTGCCATATAAGATCGCGAATACCATCGTTATTGAAATCGGCGGATGCCGCTAAGCGCCAGCCGGCAACTTGAGTTCCCTGCGCCAAATATTGGAAGTTCTCGAAAACCGACGCTCCCGGACCGCCCACGTGCCAGCCAACGGCGTCGGAGCTGGCACTGTTTTGCCAGGTCAGAATTGGTTCGTTCGGAACGGGAAGCGAGATGCGTCCGATCCGATTTCCCGCGAAGGAAACTCCCGCGGTGAAAAAAATCGATCCGTCCGGAGCTTTCGTGAGATCACCGTTCGCCATGGCCGGATATAACGTAATCGTTCCGGCCGTAGTGATCTGGCCGATATTGCTGTGGGAGGCGTCCGCAAACCACAGTGAATCGTCGATGCCGGTTATTATATTGCCGGGGGCATTGGGCGACTGCTCGTTTGTAGGATAGTATGTGACGTCGCCGGACGTCGTCATGCGGCCGATGTTCTGGAAATTCTGAGGGTAGTCGGTCTCCGTGAACCAGAGCTCCCCATCGGGACCAACGGTAATTCCGCCAAGGCCGCCTCCGAGGTGTTGGTATCCCGGTCCCGCCGCACTAAACTTCGTGATCTGACCAGAAATCGTCACGCGATCGATGTTGGCGAAAAGCTCCGTTACCCATAGTGCGCCATCGGGTCCGGCAACGATCCCATTCAGGTCCAGCGGCGAGCCAATTGTGTACTCGGTTATGGTGCCGGAAGTCGTGATGCGGCCGACCTTTCCGGCTTGGGATTCAGTGAACCAGAGTGCGCCATCGGGGCCAAGCGTAATGTCGAGCGGCCGGCTATTGCTGGTTGGAATGGGAAATTCGGTAATGGCGCCGTTTGTTGCGATACGGCCAATTTGGTTCGCGACGTTCTCCGTAAACCAGAGGGCGCCATCGGGTCCCGCCGTAATGCGCCGGGGCCGCTATCCGCGCTAGGAGTCGAATATAAGGTTAGGTAGTTTGTAGTGAGGCGGCCGATACTGCTAAGGCCATAGTTCGTAAACCACAACGCGCCATCGGGTCCGGGCGCGATGCCCATTGCTTGGGAACTGTTGTCCAAAGCGTAGTAGGTCACCGATCCAGGCGCTTGCGCCGCAATCTCCAGCCCGCTGCAAAGCAGCAGCACGATGGCGGAGGACCCGAGAGGGCGTGCGTGAAAAGCGAGAAACATCGAAATGCTCACTTGCCCTGCGCGGCTATGCGCATCCATGCGTGTCCTTGCCCAGAGCCTACTCTAGGCTAGGAGGCTTTTGAAGTATACCATCATGTCTTCCTGAGCCTCAATCTCACTCTTATCTATGCCAGAGAGGAAACCTGCCACCGCATAGCAATTCATGATGAGATTTACCATCAGCTGCATGAGCACGAGAGCGCTTCCCCCGAACACTCGGGTGCCCAAGTGGTTTGTCGAAAGTGATCACGCTGTTAATGCTGTGTGCCCGACGGAGGCAGTTTTTTTTGGGCGATGCCTGCGGCCCGCGCAACTGATCCGGCTCGTCGCCGGAATACGTGGTTGCAATCGCGCCGTTGGGCCATGTCAGCAGCCGTTTCGAGGGCTCATACCGCAGCCGGAAATCCGGCGGGCTGATCGCCAGAATGCCGCTCTCGCCTTCCACCATGACGGCGCGCGCATCGGCGGCCGTCTCCGCCACCAGCGCGATGCGCCGCGCGCCCCCGCTCTCTCGGCGCCTGCCCATTTTGTCACCCGCTATAAAAAAAGGGTCGCGGCGACAAAGCATGCGGACTCGGCCCATCGGCGCGGGCTGGGTGATGCCGCTCTAGCTGGCAGTAGGGCATGCCATTAGCGGGTAGCAGCGGCACCGTCATTTGCCGTCATCCCGGCGGCTTGCGGCTTGTCGGTCGCGCCCATGCTGCTGCAGCGGACTCCCGGGTTTGGCGGCTATTGGAATCAGCCTCGCTCGCTTACGTTGGCGGAGTTTCAGCCTGCGCCGTCTCACGCCGTTGACGTGCATATGGCTGAAAGCTAGAGTGGGGATTGAAATGCGGCTCTGCCGAACCCTATACCTCGCGACAGCTCTGATCTGCGCAGGTAGCCTTTGTCTCGCACAGGGAACAAAGCTCGTTGAATGCCCGAGCGACCGGGCTTACCGCGATAATCGAGGCGATGCCGGCGGCGGAAACGCTGGAGGTGGACAGGTTTACTGTGAACACCTCCTGCCCGGTTCGCTTGCGGTGAAGGACGGCCCATTTCGGTTCTGGTTCAATCGCGATTTTGAAGGCGCGGCAGGAGATTATCACGAGGGCCGCGAAATTGGGAAGTGGAAGGAATGCGACCGGTTCGGACGGTGCGCGCAGAAGGATTACCCATCAATCTATCCAGAGGAGAAGGCCAGACCGGGCTTCAAGTCCGAAATTCCGGTGAAGTACATCGACGGCAAGTACGTTTTTGATTTCGCATCGTGCCGGAGCACGTGGGTCACGCACCTAGACGGTTCGAAAGCGGATCTTGATCTGAACATCGGTGGGCAAGCGGATGGTTGCTTCATTGCCTACATCCCAGCGGATGCGGCGGGTCACCAGGGCAACACTGATTACACCTGCACAGTACCATTCCAAACTGGCACGCGGGCGTTCGCCACGCTGGACTTGCTGACCGAACTTCCAAAGACTGGGCTGCCGCAGTATTGTGCCAAGCAGGTGATAAAAACGGGGCCATACATGTCGTCCGTCCATCCGGACCGCGGCGAGGGCGGAGCTCAGATCTTTACCGCAGAGTTTTCGCTCGGGAATAACGGCGTTGGCATCGCTCAGGCGCGACTGCATTTCCAGGAGCGAGCCGAAAGCCGCTCGGACCGGTGTGTCGTCAGATATGATCCTGCGAGTAAGGGCCTGTTCTTACTCTCGGACCAGCCTGGCAAATATCTTGGACCAATCGCGGCTGGAGGGCCGGCTTCTCTGTCGAACAGCCGGTGTTTCCTGGCAGGATGCTCCACTGCCGAAGTCACCAACGATGCCCTGAAGGTGCATTTTGCGATCCGGTTCAATCCCGCGCACTTTGCAGGCGAGCACAACATGTTCCTAGAGATGGTGGACTCCAATCGGCAGGCCAGCCCCGCTCCAGAATATGGCCGTTGGACGGTACCCGCCGAAGCTAGTCCGGCGGCATTTGCCAGTGGCCCTCCGATCGAAGCTGTCCGGTGCCGATGCTGGGCCGTCCCATCGGCTATTGGACCTCCGTTCCAGTGAACTGCAGCAATGTGAGCGGCAAGACGACCAACCAGAGAACGGCAACCTGGACACTCAACCAGACTGGTGATGAAATTTCTGGTTCGCTGACGACTTCCGAAGCGAACTGCGGAACCGTGACATGGCAGGTGGCGGGCCGCATCAACGGCGGCGTGGCTACCTTGACCGCCACTCAGCCCTCGCCTTCAGGCGACAAATGCGGGCTCACACCTGCCGCCTGGATCACTGCGAAGCGGAAGCCGTACTGCAACACCACGGGGCCGGACAAGTGACTGGCGGGTCGGTCGGAAACCCGACTGCCAAGGCTCCAGACCTAGACGCCCGGCCCGTTATTTTGTCACCCTCCTTAAAAAAACAGCGGCGCTGGGGTCGGGCGTCCGGGCACGCAGCACTCGGGGCTGCCACCGAAATCGGCCACCGGCCGCGGCTGCGGTCGTCGTTCAATTGCCCGGCATCTTCGCGGTCCCGCATTCAAAAAAGAGGCGACTTGGGAAAAAAGCTTATGTACTACGAATAACGGCAATGTGCGGGCCGCCGGGATCGTTGCAGCTAGCGGGCTGAATGTATCCCAGGCGTTCGGCTACGACGAGGCAAACCGGCTGACCAGCGCCGAGGAGAACAGGTGGAGCGAATTGGACGGAAACATACAGCTACGACGGCTTTGGGAACCGGGCCGTGGCGGGCACGATCGCGGGGCAGCCGTGGGGGAGCAGTCCGCTGTTGTCGGCGGCAGTAAGCGGGCCGTACACGGTGTGGACGCCGACGACCACGTCGCAATACACGGCGGCGAACCAATGGAAGCGCGATCCTGGCATTTTGGGGGCCGACCAATACGACGCCGTAGGGAACATGACCGCCGTGGCGGCTTCGGCGGCATCCCCGGATGTGGTGGCGAACACGTTCTCCTACGATGCGGAGAACCACATGATCGCGTCCAATGTCGGGAACACCGGGCAGGTATCGTATCTCTACGATGGCGAAGGGAGGCGCGTCGAGAAGATCGCGGGGCCGGCAACGACGATTTTCGTGTACGATGCGATGGGGAGTTGGCGGCGCAATACTCGAATCAAGCCGCTGGGACGGGAACGGAGTATTTGACCGCCGATCCGCTCGGTAGCACGCGCATGGTGACGGACGCCACAACGAGGTATTACGACTATTTGCCGTTCGGGCTGGACATACCGGCGGGGGTAGGTGGGCGTTCGGCACAGTATGCGGCGGGGGTCTATCCGGGGGCGGCGGATGTGGTAAGCGAGAAGTTTACGGGTAAGGAACGGGATGCGGAATCGGGGATGGATTTCTTTGCGGTGAGATACGTGTCCTCGGCTCACGGGCGGTTCACGAGCCCGGACGAGCCGCTTCTGGCCTGGCAAGATGCCAGTGATCCTCAAGCTGGAACCTCTACAGCTATGGCCTAAATAACCCCTTACTCTACGTTGATCCGACTGGCCACAGTCCTTGCGTGAATGGGGTCAGCCAGAGAGTCAGGGAACATCTGCGCCACAGGAACAGCGCAAGCCCCGGGCCTCGATCCGCTGCAGGAGATGCTGCTGCGGGTACTGCTCACCAACGTTACGACGACGGTACAATTATCTCAACAGGATTACCCGGCAATTCGTCCAGCCCGTGTGGGATTGGCTGAGTCAACCTCGTAATCCGTGGTGCCTCGCGGGGGCGGTGGGGTCGGGCGCGGCAGCAAGTACGCGGTGGGGGCCGCTGGATTGGTCACGAGTCCCGGTGTCGTAATTACCGAAACCGGCGGATTCCTGGGGGTGGGCTGCTCGGCGGTGCGGCAGGCATGACAGCCTGTATGAGCAATAGTGGGCCGAGTAGCAGCGGTAGTGGAGCAGATTCCCTTCCAGACAAGCCGAATCCAAGAGATCCGAATTTTCGAAAGCTGACCGTTGACCAGATCAAGGCTCGATATCTCAAGGGCAGTACGGAACTGCCGGGCGGATATGGAAGCAAGACCTTCGCTGAAATTGAAAAGCTCGCACGACAGGGGGACCGAAGCGCTATAAGCCTTCGAAAACTCCTCACGCAGGGGGAATATTGGAAATAAGCGAGAATTGGATATCCGATGCGGCCCGTGACGCCCTTTGGTTCGTGCCAAACTTCGCTTCGAGCTGATGCGGGAAGATTCGGACCACCGCGAGTACGAGGACAGAGTCTATCTCTTCCAATGCCCAAGCCCAGGGTTAGCATCGACTCGGGCCGTTAAGGGGGTCGGAAGAGAGCAGGAGCATGCATGAATACGAAACAGATACTACGAGCATCTCAAATGGCGCTTCGTTGAAGTCGTGAAGGTTATGATGACTTTTCTGGATACCCCCGTCAATCGAGGAATCGAAGTGTACTCTGAACGCGTTGGCGAGATAATGGATTAATAGTAACTGGATCATGCGAGAGGCAAGGCTCCAAAAAGGGGAGCAGCGCTCGTATCAGTATGATGAGCGTGATACTGAGCATGAGGTATCCTTCACCTCCGGCGCTGGGTGATTCCCGTCGTGGGCTATAGTGAGTCCTTGGATGCGGCATCGTCACATTCCGCGCGGCTTTCTAACCTATCGGCCTCTCCGGAAGACGATGAGCAAGGGCTGAAACTGGACGGGATTGAGGAGCCGGACGCGACCTGAAGTACTATCCGGTCTCGAAATCGATGGATTGTATCGAGAAGCTACGAGCAGGGGCTTCGGTGGGCCTGACAGCGGAAGAGTTGGCTACAGTGCTGCTCCACCTCGGACTCAAGCACAATTACGGAGTGCCTCCCGGGACTACTGCCAGCCAGGCACAGATTGGCGCTTTCTGGCGAGGTCTTCAATTGCAGGATGTGGCTCTTGCGCACGTCTGCGCTCTTGGGCGCGATGCCGCATGGCAGCAGATTTATCGCTCGGTTTCGCGAGCCGCTAACGCAAGCCGCGATCAGTCTCACTGGATCGGTAGCGATGGGACAGGAACTGGCCGACTCACTCTACGCCGAATTGTTTGGCCTGACTGAACGCGGAGAGCAGCGCCGGTCACCTCTCGCTTACTATTCGGGAAGGGGATCGCTAAAGGGCTTTCTTCGCGCGATCCTCGCCCAGCGGAATGTGGATCATCTTCGCCGCGTCAGGCGCGAGACTCCGATTACAGACGATGATTTGCCGGCGGCATCTCCGGCTCCTAACTCGCCGCCGGATGTACTCGTGCGCCTGAGGCGGTGTTTGGCGGCCGCTCTGGGCTCACTGTCGCCGGAGGAACGGTTCCTGCTGTCGGCATGGTTTCTCGACAAACGGACATTGCTGGAAATCTCCCACATTCTGCGTGTGCATGAGGCTACGGTGAGCCGGAGACTTAAGCGCCTGACTGCCAGACTTCACAAAGACCTCCATAGGAATCTGAAATCGTCAGGCATGAGCAAGGCTGCCGCGGAGGACGCCCCTGGGCACGGACCCCCGCGATGTCGACCTCAACCTTAGAACTTTGCTGCAAACCTCCCAAGGCGGCGCGTTCCTCCAACAGGGAGCCTCTGCAAAACGGGAGCAATCGTGAGCGAACAGCTACATCCCGGACTCCAGTTCGCTGCCGGACTGGCTCAACGCCTTCATCGAAGGCGTGCTGCCGGAGCGTGAGCACCTCCAGTGCCGGATCTGGCTCTCGAAAATGTCGATTTCGTGGAAGCCAATTCCATGGGGGCCATGGAGCCGCTATACCACGCCTGGAATTGCGGCTACCACGTCGTTGCCTCGGCCGGGGAAGACGCGTTCCCCAACTTCTACCGGAGTTATATCATCGGAACGAACCGCGTGTATGTGAATGCCGGCAAGAAGCTCGATTATGACAAGTGGATCTCGGATTTCCGCGCCGGCCGCTCGTTCGTTACCAGTGGCCCGCTGGTGTTTTTCACGCTTAGTGGCAAACAGCCGGGCGACGAAATCAAGTTGCCGTCAGCGGGCCGCGACCTGAGCGCCGCGGTTGAAGTCGAGTCCATAACTCCGATCCAAAGCGTCGAGCTTCTATACAACAACCGGGTAATCGATACCGAAGAACCGGCGAATCGTCCACTGAGGTTCCACTTTACGAAAGCTGTTTCTCCGGATAGGAGCGGCTGGTACGCCGTGCGAGTGAAGGCGGAATACCGTAGGCACCCGCTCCGGACACTTTCTCCGTTCGCCGCGACCATGCCAATATGGGTGACCATAGGCGGCCAACCTGTTCGGTCCAGGGAAGACGCCGACTATTTCATTAAATGGATCGACAAGACTCTGGAAGACGCGCTGGCGCTGCCCGCCTGGAATAACGAGTTAGAGAAGTCCAAAACGCGGGAGTTGTACACCGAGGCTCGAGCGGCTATGGTCAAACGCCGTGAGGAGGCGCACTAGCGATGGGGGCGCCCCCGGCGGCTTGCGTGTACGATACTGGTTTTGGCTTTTTCCTCAAGCGCCGCCACAGTTCGTGCGCGCTACTCCGGCGGCTACGTGCCGGCTTTCCTGTGCCGCCGGCCGCGAGCACGCCGTGGCGTCCCGCCTGGTCCCCCGATGGCAAGCAGATCGCGTTCTCGATGGCCGGCTCCATCTGGAAAATTCATCCAGGTGACGGCGTGGCTTATGAACTCACGGCGAATCGCACCTATGATTCCTCCCCTGCCTGGTCGCCGGACGGCCGCTGGCTGGCATATACGGCCGAGGATTCACACGGCGTAAACCTGGAATTGTTGAACGTCGCCACCGGCGAGAGTTCGCCACTTACATCCGGTGAGGACTTAAATCTCGATCCCGCGTGGTCCCCGGATGGCAAGCGGCTGGCCTTCGTTCGGAATGAACCGGCGGGTCAATTTCACATTTATGTCCTGCCTCTCGAGAATGGTCGTCCTGGCGAGCCGGTCCGTTTGACTGAGCCGCATAGTTTTGGCCACGCGCGGCTGTACTTTGGCGTATTTGACGATCACATTCAGCCGTCGTGGTCGCCCGATGGTAAGGAACTGATGCTGGTCTCAAACCGCGGGATTTCCCTCGGTTCCGGCGCGATCTGGCGCGCGCCCGTGCAGCCGGATCTCATGCGCAACACCCGCATGATTCTGCGCGAGGAAACGCTGTACCGCACGGAGCCGCAATGGTCGCCTGATGGGAAGCGCATTCTCTACAGCTCCCATCGGGGCAGCCAGTACGACAATCTCTACGTTCTTCCCGTCGAGGGGGGCGAACCCTACCAACTCACGCATGGCGATTGGGATCATTTCGACCCGCGCTGGTCGCCCGATGGCGAGTGGATCGCCTACATTTCGAATGAGCGCGGCGTGTCCAGCCTGCACGCACTTCGAGTTGTTGGCGGGGAGGACCAGACGGTCGAAATCCGCCGCCGCGTCTATCGCCGCCCCATGGCTACGCTGGAAGTGTACTTGAAGGACGCCGCCACTGGCCAACCTACGCCGGCTCGGGTTTATCTATTGGCTTCCGACGGTAAGACCTATGCCCCCGCGAACGCCTATCAGCGCGCCAGGGTGCGCCGCGTCCGATCAAAGGCGATTTCTTTCACGCGCAGCCGCACTTCCTGGTAGATGTCCCCACCGGAGAGGTGACTCTGGAAGCCGTGAAGGGCATTGAGTACACGCCGCTGGAGAAAACGGTTACGGTCAAGAGCGGCGCCATCGCGGAATGTCAAATGGGTCTGCGCCGGATGACTCATATGAACGCGCTCGCCTGGTACAGCGGGACCGATCACACGCACATGAACTACGGCGGAAATCTGCATAATATGCGCCAGAACATGATGTTTATGGGCAATGCCGAAGATCTGAACGTCCTCGCCGATAAGATCTGCAATAAAGACAATCGCGTCTTCGACTGGCAGTACTTTACTGGCGAGCCCAGCAAGCTATCTACGCCCGATCGCATCTTGATCTTCGGGGAGGAGTACCGGCCGCCTTTTTACGGCCACATCAATCTTATTAACCTGAAGAAGCATCTGATCTCGCCCTTTACGACGGGTTATGAACAGACCGCGATCGAAAGCCTTTATCCCAGCAATACCGATATCTTCCGCATTGCGCGCGAACCAGGCGGTCTCGGAGGATACGTACACCCTGGTCGCAGAGTTCCGGTGAAGTCCAGCTACGCCGTCGCGCGCGGCTTTCCGGTGGATCTTGCCCTGGGAACATTCGATTATCTGGAAGTGTTGACCCGGAAGCTTCTCACTTCACCAATTCGTCCCTAGTATGGCATCGCGCGCTCAATTGCGGATTCAAGGTCACTGCTTCCGCCGGCGAGGATTCGATACTGAGTCTGCATGGTACGCCCATCATCGGCTCCAGCCGCTTATACGCCTATCTCGGCCAGAAGCTAACCTGGGATGGTTGGGTTGACGCTATCCGCCATGGACGTACTTTCGTTACC
>CAWCJO010000009.1:0-300490 GCA_963795935.1 Bryobacterales bacterium
TTCTCATCGAAGGATGAGCCTGAAGCCGGCGGGAAGGTGATCGGGCCCTGAGGCTCCTTTCCGATGATGTTTTGAACCGCGTACCCGACCAACGGGAGGCAGGGGAGACCCACCGCTTTCCACTGGTTTTTCCTTCTTAGGAAGGTTTTTGCTTTTGGTTTTTTGTTTTTTGGTTTTTGGTTTTTGGTTTTGTAGGCTCCACCCGTGCGCAAGGCCAGCGGCCAACGGGAGGCGCATGCGGGAGCGCCTCATGCGATCCCTGCACGCTGGAAGCTCTCGAAGAGCTTGCGCTTGGCGCGCTGCATCGCCAGCGCGGCTTCGGTATCGGAGTGGATCTGTGCGCAGCGCTCCAGCTCGGCCAGCGTGACGCCCGGCCGCAGGCAGCTCTGGCAATGCGGCGATTCCCGGAATAACTCGAAAGGGGTGGCCCACCGCAGGTAAACGCGGCGGCGCTTGCCATTGGCCTCGGTGAGGAGCTTGGGCACGGCGCAAGGACGATGGAAGTTGACGTACGCGTTCAGGTGTTGCCGATGAAACTGGTCCATTGCCGCGGCGTGTTGCGCGTCGATGTGGCCGTAGCCGAGATGCTTGCGGATAATGGCTCCATTCTTGGACTCCACCAAGCCGTTGTCGCCGGAATGATGCGCCCGTGACTTGGTTTGTTGGATAAGTAGTTTGCCCAGCAGCTGCGCGACGTTGTAGTTGATGAACTCGCTGCCGTTGTCGGAATGAAAGCCGCGAATAACGAACGGAAACTGCCCCAGCAGGGCTTCCAGCACCGGCAGCAACCAGAGTTCGGAGATTTGCGGAGCGGCGGCCACGATTTCCCACTGCGTCACCTGGTCCACGGCGTTAATGTGATACAACCCCTTGCGGCCGTCTTGATCCCCCTGCCCTGGGCGAAGGCGCTCGCCTCAGCTTGTCATCTGATAAGCAGACCCATGCCGTCTGGGTCAGGGCCTGCACCGTGTCGATGCGCAGGTATCCAGGCGCGCCGTGGGGTTGCGGTCGCCTCCGCTCGCCTATAGGAATCGGCGTGGGCCGCGTCGGTTGATAGCCGGTGTTGCGTTTCCGGTAGCTTGCCGAGTTGCGCAACCGGTACAGGTGCGCCACCGAGATCGCCGAAAGCCGGGCGTAGGCTGCTTGCCCATATTCGCTGTATTCGCGCTCCAGGATGCGCCTGGTGGCGGGTCCGCTCAGGTTCCCGTGCGCCTTGTCGACGTAGGCCAGCAGATCCACATCCGAGGGAGTGTAACGCTTGGCAAATTGGGTGCGCTGATAGGCAGCTGCTTTGACTCGCCCGTTTTTGCGGTATGCCGCGATCAGCCGCGTCACCTGGGCGCGGCTGAGGCCCGTCATGCGGGCCAGATAGCTCCGCACCAAACCTTTGCCCGGCCGGTTCAGGCTGGCGTACTGGTGTTGTACCAGAGTCCGCTCCACCCAACCGTACACTTCCTCGCGGCGCTGCCCCGCAAACCTCACCTCGCCGCTGCCGGCCAGGAAGGCCCGGATCTGCTCCAGGCTTCCGGCTTCTGAATCGTCCATGCTGATGATCAATTCCCAGCATCCCGATCTTTTCCTTCAGGCTCATCTTGCGTGAGAATCCAAGCACCCGTTCAGGCTCATCTTGCGTGAGACAAGAGTCGCCGCGGCACTGCGCGCAACGTACAACGTACAATGATAAGAAGGCATGCAGCTTCGACTCTCAGCGTGCGCCGCGGCGCTCGGGTTCATCGTGTGCGCTCAGAGCGCCCCGGAAGTCGGACAATGCCGCGCCGACTGCCCGGCCCGGTATGGTGTGGCAGGGCGAAGTCGACGGAACGGTGTTCCTGTACCTGAAAGGAAAGCGGCTGAAGGTGGAGAACAAGGAGGGCGCGCCTGTTGCCCAGCAGAACTACCGCTTCGAGCAGCGCCTTCCCGATATGCGGCAGGACGTCCGGCTGCACGTCACCTCCGGGCGCGGCTACGTGCATATTGTCGAGCAGCCCAGCCTTGAGAACGGCTTCACCGCCGCGGTCGCGATCGAAGATCGCCAGCCCGGGAGCGGCTTCTATTCCCTCGCATTGTATTGGGATGCGGATGCGGACGCCGCGATGGCGCGGGGCGGGGGCCGCTTGCAATGGTCGGGCCGCGTGGACCAGGAAGTAGTCGTCTCCTGCGCCGGCGGCCAGTGCGCTTCCCAAGCGGCGGTAGGCTCGCCCGTCATGCGGGAGCAGGTCAAGTTTTCAAGTCCGCTGCCGCGGCGCGAGGTCCCTGTGAGGCTCGAAAGAGTGGACGGGCGCGGCGATGTCCGTCTCCTGGAGCAGCCGTTGGAGGCAAACGGGTACACCGCGCGAGTACAAATTCGCGATCCCCAACCGGGCCCGGCACAGTATTCCTTCGCGTTGGCGTGGCCGGGCGCCGCAAGCGAAACGGCGGCGGCGCCGCCGCTGGCTCCGCAAACCGGGTTGGTGTGGTCGGGGCGCGTTGCGGGAATGGCGAGAATAACGGTGCGGGGCGGCGCGGCATTCTCCGAATCGATTCAAGGACAGCCCGTTGCCGAAGAGCATGCCGCGTTCGACCGGCCGCTTCCGTCTACCTCCGGGCTGAAACCGGTCCTGACGAAACGCGCGGGGCGCGGGAGCGTGAACATCGTGGAATATCCCAGCGATCGCAACGGGTATTGCCTCATTTTTGAAATCCGCGGCGGCGCGGCCGCCGCCGATCTGTACGAGGTCGAGGTGGCCTGGTAATTGGAGACGCACATCCGGACTCTGGGGGTGTTGAACATCGCGCTTGGGGCGTTCACCGGCTTGGCCGCGCTCTTCGACCTGCTGTTCTTCGGCGGCGCCTACACTCTCTCCGCGTATCTCGACATCAACACGGTTTTGGTGGACGTCTGGCTGGGCGCCATGCTGGTCCTGACGATCCCCTGCATCGCGCTCGGCCTCGCTCTGCTCGGACTGAAAGAGTGGGCGCGCACGCCGGGCATCATACTTTCGGTTCTGGAAATGGTGAACGCGCCGCTCGGAACCGCGCTCGGGCTTTACGGCATTTGGGTGCTGCTGTCCGAGGATGCGGACATGGTTCTTACGCGGCGCTATGGGCAGTATGTGATCGGCCGCCGCTGATTCTCGCAGCGGAAGCGGAATCTTTTTTATCGAACCGGCATCTCACCCAGCGGGTGCAAGAGAGGAGAACAGATGATCCTGATTACAGGCGCGACGGGAACCGTCGGCAAGGAATTAGTGAAGTTGCTCGCCCGTCCCGAGGAGCCGATTCGCGTGCTGGTGCGCGACCGCAACCGGGCCGGCTCGATCGCCTATCCTGGCGTGAATTTCGTCGAAGGCGATTTCGCGCGCGCGGATTCGCTTCCGGCGGCGCTGTCGGGCATCGAAAAGGTGTTTCTGCTGTCGGCCCCGGGCGAGAGGCAGGCGGAGCTGGAAGGGAATTTCATCGACGCGCTGGTCCGCTCGCCGCTGAAGCACGTTGTGAAGTTGTCGGCGCTGGGGGCGGATCTGGAATCGCCCGCGCGGTTCCTGCGCACGCACGCGGAATTGGAACGGCGCATTGTGGAAAGCGGCATTCCATACACGTTCCTGCGGCCGAATCAATTCATGCAGAGCTTCTTGAGCTTTCGCGATAGCATCGTCAACCGCGGCGAATTCTATGCGCCCCTGGGTGACGGCAGGGTAAGCATCGTGGATGTCCGCGATGTCGCGGCGGTAGCGGCGGAAGTGCTGCACGAATTTGGCCACCAGTATAAGACTTACGAGGTCACGGGCCCGGAATCCCTGACCTACGCCGATTGCGCCGCGCGCCTGACGTTCGCATTGGGCAAGCCCGTTTCTTATGTCGATGTGCCGCCCGAGACCGCACGCGACAACATGCTCCAGGCGGGCATGCCCGAATGGATCGTGGACGGAATTCTGGAGCTGTACGCGTGGTGGAAGTTCAATAATGCGGCGGAGGTCAGCGGGACCGTGAGGAAGGACGGCAAGCGCGACCCGATCGCGTTCGCGCAGTTCGCGCACGATTACGCGCCGCAGTTCGGCTACCGCGGGCGCGATCCGATGGGCCGCATCATGGATACTCTGACGCTTGATACCATGACCCCGGGGAGCTAAATGGCCGGAACGGCAAGCGTCAAGATTGTTGTTATCTACCCGCACCCGTCGGACGAAGCCGAATTCGAGCGGGCCTATAACCATGAGCACGTGCCGATGGTCGAGGACAAGCTCAAGGGCGTCACCCGGCTTGTCCTGAGCAAAGTGATCTCATCCCCGCAAGGCAAAGTCGCGGCGTACCGCATGGCGGAGGTCCACTTCTCGACCCTCGACGAATTGAATAAGGCCGCGGAGTCGGACGGGGGCAAGGCCGTCATCGAGCACGCCAGGAAAATCTCGACCGGCGGCCCGCCCATCATGCTCGTTTGCACGGACGAGACTTTCGTGTACTGGTAGTTGTTTCAGAGTGAAGTTTCTCCTGATCTCGACGTACGAGCTTGGCCGCCAGCCGTTCGGCCTGGCCTCGGCGGCGGCATGGGTAAAACGCGCCGGACACGAAGCGGCGTGCGCGGATCTCGCCATCGAACGACTTCCCGAGGACGCGGTTCGCGCCGCCGACGTGGTCGCGTTTTATTTGCCGATGCACACGGCCACACGGCTCGCCGTGCCCGCCATCGCCCGCGTCAAGCGCCTCAATCCCCATGTCCGGCTGTGCTGCTTCGGCCTCTACGCGCCCTTGAACGAGCGCTATCTCAAGTCCTTGGGCGTCGACACCGTCGTGGGCGGAGAGTTCGAAGCGGTGTTGGCCGGAGCCGCGGCGAACAGCGGCGGATCGTTCATGCCGCTCGAGCGTCTGCAATTTATCACGCCGGACCGGTCGGGCTTGCCGCCGCTCACAAAGTATGCGCATATGCACGAGGGCGGCGTCGCGAAGACGGTGGGCTACACGGAGGCCACGCGCGGCTGTAAACATCTATGCCGTCATTGCCCCATCGTTCCGGTTTATAACGGGGTCTTTCGAGTCGTGCAGGCCGATGTCGTGCTCGCCGACATCCGCCAACAGGTTGCCGCCGGAGCGCGGCACATCACGTTCGGCGATCCCGATTTCTTCAACGGCCCCACGCACGCGCTGCGCATTGTCGAGGCCTTGCATCGCGAGTTTCCAGACGTCACCTACGACGTGACGATCAAGATCGAGCATCTGCTCCAGCATTCGCGTCTGCTCGAAAGTTTGAAAAGAACCGGGTGCGTATTGGTGACGAGCGCGGTCGAATCCATCGACGACGCGGTGCTCGAAAAACTCGACAAGCGCCATACGCGGGCGGATTTTGTCGCAGCCGTGCGGCGCCTGCGCGAGGTGGAATTGGACTTGGCGCCGACCTTCATCGCGTTTACGCCCTGGACCACGCGCGAGAGTTATGGGGAGTTGTTGCGCGTCATTGCCGCCATGGAATTGGTTGAGAATGTCAGCCCCATACAGCTTGCGCTGCGGTTGTTGATTCCAGCCGGATCGCGCATGTTGGAATTGGATGACGTTCGAGCGGTCGTGGATGGCTATGACGAGCAGGCGCTTCTGTGGCGCTGGCGGCATCCCGATCCGGCGATCGATGAGCTGGCGGCGCGGGCGCTGCGCATCGCAGGAAAGAAGGCCGGCCGCGCCGAAGCGTTTCGGATGTTATGGGAGATGCTTTGGGATCAGCCGCCGCCGGTGGACCAGCATCTGATCGCGCGCGCGGCGATTCCATACATGGATGAGCCCTGGTATTGTTGAGCCGAGCCAACCGAAGAGCAGTTGGCTCTTGTGTAGGGAGGCGGATCGTGGGTAGTGGACGGCGGGTCGTGCTGGCCGCCGCGACGACGGGATATCAAACCCGGATGTTCGCGGAAGCGGCGCCCGCGCCGGCATCGAGCTGCTTCTCGCCACCGATTCGCCGCCACGTATTGGACGATCCCTGGGGCGACCACGCTATCTCTATCCGTTTCGACTCTCCGCTCGGAAGCGGGTGCCCCGTACATAGCCGGGTACAATAGCAAGTGACGATGGCGGACCGCGTAATTGTAAGCGACTCGGAAGTGATGAACGGAACGCCGTGCTTTCGTGGCACGCGAGTTCCGTTCAAGAATCTCATCGACTATCTTGAGGCCGCCCACTCTTTGGATGAATTCCTACGACAATTTCCCACCGTCACGCGTGAGATGGCGGTTCAGGCGCTTGAGGAAGCGAAGGATTCGTTGCTCGCCAGAATCGCGTGAAGATTCTGCTGGACGAGCGCCTGCCTCTCGATTTCCGGCACAGCTTTCGCGGCCATGATGCGCATGCAACCGAATGGGCGGGTTTCAAAGGCAAGAAGAATGGCGATTTGCTGCGGGCCGCGGAAGTTGCCGGTTACCAAGTACTGCTGACTGCCGACCAGGGAATATCGCGCCAAACGTATCCAGCCGGCCGGCGGCTCTCTATCGTTCTGGTCCGTTCCCAAACCAATCGGATTGAAGACCTGCTGCCGCTGGTGGACGCGATTTTGCGGGCGCTGGAAAGGATCCAGGCCGGCCAGATTATTGCGATTGCATCATCGGATTGATCCAGGCGGCAACCTGGCCGCGCAACATGCACAATGATAAGAAAGCATGCATTTTTCGACTCTTGGCGTGCCACGGCGCGCTCGCGTTTAGTGTCGACATCATCGTGGGTGGAGAGTTCGAAGCGGTGTTGGCCGGGGCGGCGAATGGGAAAGGATCGTTGACGCCGCTCGAGCGGCTGCAATTTATCACGCCGGACCGGTCGGGCTTGCCGCCGCTCGAAAAGTATTCCCATATGCATGTGGGCGGCATCGCCAAGACGGTGGGCTACACGGAGGGCACGCGCGGCTGTAAACATCTATGCCGCCATTGCCCCATCGTTCCGGTTTATAACGGAGTCTTTCGAGTCGTGCAGTCAGATGTCGTGCTCGCCGACATCCGCCAACAGGTTGCCGCCGGAGCGCGGCACATCACATTCGGCGATCCCGATTTCTTCAACGGTCCCACGCACGCGATGCGGATTGTCGAAGCCTTGCATCGCGAGTTTCCAGACGTCACCTACGACGTGACGATCAAGATCGAGCATCTGCTCCAGCATTCGCGTCTGCTCGAAAGCTTGAAAAGAACCGGGTGTGTATTGGTGACGAGCGCGGTCGAGTCCATCGACGACGCGGTGCTCGAAAAACTCGACAAGCGGCATACGCGGGCGGATTTTGTCGCAGCCGTGCGGCGCCTGCGCGAGGTGGAATTGGACCTGGCGCCGACCTTCATCGCGTTTACCCCCTGGACCACGCGCGCGAGTTATGGGGAGTTGTTGCGCGTCATTGCCGCCATGGAATTGATTGAGAACGTCAGCCTCATACAGCTTGCGCTGCGGTTGTTGATTCCAGCCGGATCGCGCATGCTGGAATTGGACCACATTCGAGCGGTCGTGGATGGCTATGACGAGCAGGCGCTCCTGTGGCGCTGGCGGCATCCCGATCCGGCGATCGATGAGCTGGCGGCGCGGGCGCTGCGCATCGCGGGGAAGAAGGCCGGCCGCGCCGAAGCGTTTCGGATGTTATGGGAGATGGTCTGGGATCAGCCGCCGCCCGTGGACGAGCATCCGATCGCGCGCGCGGCCTAGGGAGGTAGGCCGTGGGTAGTGGGCGGCGGTCCTGCTGGTCGCCGCGACAACGGGATATCAAACCCGGATGTTCGCGGAAGCCGCCCGCGCCGGTATCGAGCTGCTTCTCGCCGCCGATCGCTGCCATGTGTTGGACGATCGCGCTTCGACGACCCCGAATCCGCCGCCCGCCTGATCGCCGCCGCCGTCACGCTTCTCGCCAACGCGCCTCTCCAGGCTCGGAAGCGGGCGTCCCGAACATAAGAGTGGCGGCAGCCGAACGCCTCCAGCCGTGTTAGCGTTGAGTGGCGAAGAGTGGTGTTTAGAATGCGAAGATCCATTTCGTTTTTATTGGCCGGCATACTAATTGCGTCGTTCAATATGCTATGTCTGGCTCAAGACTTTAAGCTCTACCCGGGCGCCAAGTTAGATGACAAGGCTAGCCGCGAGGCATCGGCGGCGGCCCCAGGCAAGCAGTCGGAGGTATACACAACGGGCGATTCGCTCGATAAGGTATACGCCTTTAATAAGGGCATGTACAAGGAGTTCACGATGCGCAGCACAGGGACAGTACTGTCCTCTGGACAACAGGTCAAGTGGTTCTTTTTCATCCTCGACGGAGGAACGACATTGGCCAATTCCAAGCTTTGGATGAAAATTCAACGGCCATATGTGGGTGGGACTGATGGTCGGGATATTCGGGACATCACAATTATCCAGACGGTTCGAACAAAGTAACCGGCCGCGCGGGCGCGAGCCGCATAGCCGTGGCTATTAGATCTTTGAGGATGAACGGCATGCACGACGTCAACCGGCGCCTGATCTGGCATGGGATGTGCCTTTTCTTACTCGGCCTGATGACCGGGTTCGCCGAGCAGCTTTTCGCTAATATGCGGATGGGACTGCCGCGCACTTGGAGGGCGTGATGAACGGCACTTTCCTTGTTGCCCTAGGCGCCGTCTGGAAGGAGGTCGGACTGCCGCCGGCTCGCAAACCAAAAACCGCGGCTAGCGATGCTGAAGCCTTCTTTCGCGCCTTTCTCCGATACCGGTGCCGGCCATAGCGCCCACCCGTGGCAGGAGGACATCGTAGGGTCTGCTTTTCCCACTGTCGGAATTGCGATTGTTATATGTTCGATGCTGGTCCTTTGGGGCCTGCGAAGCGAGAAGCTCCGAGGCGATCCGGTTCCAAACTGAAGAGCAGTTGGCTCCTGTGTAGGGAGGTAGGCCGTGGGTAGTGGGCGGCGCGTCCTGCTGGTCGCCGCGACGACGGGATATCAAACCCGGATGTTCGGGGAAGCCGCGGCCCGCGCCGACATCGAGCTGCTGCTAGCCACCGATCGCTGCCACGTATTGGAAGACCCCTGGGGCGACCACGCTATCCCCATCCGTTTCGACGACCCGGAAAACGCCGCGCGCCAGGTAGCCGCCGCCGTGGGCGACCGCTCCCTTACCGTCGCGGCTCGGTTGGGAGCCGATGGAATTGTTGCCGTCGGAGATCGCCCGGCGTATGTCGCCTCCGTAATCGCGGCCGAGCTGGGCTTGCGATTTCATTCCCCGGCTGCCGTCGCGGCGGCGAGCAACAAGTTCATCGCGCGCGAGGCTTTTCGAGCCGCGGGGTTGCTCGAGCCGCAATTTTATCGCGTTCCCTTGCGCGAGGCGCCGGCCGGGGCGCGTTTCTATCCATGCGTGCTGAAGCCGCTGGGACTGTCGGCCAGCCGGGGCGTCATCCGGGCGGACAACGATCGAGAGTTCATCGCGGCCTTCCGCCGCATACGCGACATTGTGGAACGCGAAGAGTTGAACGAGTTTATTCAGGTGGAGCGATTCATCGCGGGCCGGGAGTTCGCGTTTGAGGGAATGGTCCGCGACGGCCGCCTGCTTCAGATCGCGATTTTCGACAAACCCGACCCGCTCAATGGCCCCTTTTTCGAAGAGACGATTTACATAACGCCGTCACGGGAGCCGGCTGAGGTTCAGGCCGCGATCGAAGAGACGGCGGCGCGAGCCGTTACGGCTCTGGGATTGACCGACGGGCCGGTACACGCGGAAATGCGGGTCAACCATCGGGGAGTGTGGATGCTCGAAGTTGCCGCGCGACCGATTGGGGGATTGTGCGCCAAGGCAATTCCAGGTTTGGAGGAATTTATCTTGAGCGAAGCGGCTGGGATAGATGCGAGTCCGCCGGGGTTGGAGGGAGCGTCGGGAGTCATGATGATCCCGATCCCGCGCGAGGGAATTTATCACGGGGTAGCCGGGGTGCCGAAGGCCGCAGCCGTGCCCGGGATCGCGGAGGTGACGATCACGGCCAAAGAGGGCCAGCGCATCGTGCCGCTGCCGGAGGGGAACAGTTACCTGGGTTTTATTTTTGCGCGGACTGCGGATGCGGAACAGGCTGAACAGGCGCTCCGGAGGGCGCATGAAAATCTGAAATTTGAGATTCTCGCCGCGCTTCCGGTCCTCTGAGATAGATCACTTGCTGCGCGGAGGAACGTAGCCGGGCGGGAGAGCGGCGCCTTCGCCGAAAAAGAAATCCTCCATCTGTTTGAGAAGGAATTCCTGGGCTTCCTGAGTGCCGAGATTGAGGCGGTACTCGTTCATGATCATCTTCATGTGCTCGACCCACATTTTCCACGCCTCTTTCGAGACATTCTCATAGATGCGCTGGCCGAGAGGATGACCTTCGAAGGGCACCTCGTCAAGGCCCGGCATGTCGCGCTGGAACTTGACGCAAAAAACGGTTCGCCCGCTCTTGTTGGGCTCGGGCTCGACCTGAGCGCCGAGCATTCCACTGCCGCAAGCCATTGAAGAATTCTCCTTCCCCTTCAGCATAACAGGGCGCGGGGGCGTTTCAGCCGGCGGCTTCAGTCCGCTGCGGCGGCGGCGTTTTTCGCCGATTTTAGAGAGGCCAGATATTCGGAAAGCTTCATGGGCTGGGCGACGCCCTTCTCCATGGCGCGCTGCACGGCCTTCTGGTAGCGGCGGATGAGGTCGCGCTTGCCCGCTTCCTTGAGGCGGCAGGCTTCGATATCGAGCAGAATCTCGATTTCGAAGGGGTGGAACGTGTTGCGGTTCATGGCGCCCCGCAAGATTTCCTGCATCAGGCGGTTGAACCGCGCCAGTACGAGATCGCTCTCCTGAACAGCGTCGATCATTTCAAACTATTGATCGGCAGTACGGGCCAGAATTGTTACGGATTGAGGACGATTTTCACGGCCCCGCCCTGGTACGATTCGAGCTGTTCGAAGGATTCCTGGATGGCGCTCAACGGCCGCGTGTGGGTCAGGATGGGAACAAAGCGGCGCGGCTCGCTGGCGAGCAGGCGGACGGCGGTTTCGGAATCGTGGTTGGAGCGGCGCACGGTGACGACCGGCAACTCTTTGCGGCGCATGGGATTGGCGTCGAGAGACAGGAACGATTCGGAGGCGATGCCGGTAATAAGGACGCGGCCCGCGTTGCGCGTGGCATAGAGGCATTGGTTCGTGGTGTTGCCCTTGGCGGCGCAATCGAAGGAGACGTCGACGCCGCGGTTTCCCGTATCGGCGAGGAGCTCGCGGACGGGGTCGGCCGCGACGGGGTCGATGGCGGCATCCGCGCCTAGCGCGCGCGCCAAATCGCGGCGGACGGCGACTGGATCGATGGCGAAGACGCGCGAGGCGCCCGACAACTTCAGCATCGCGATGGTGAGCAGACCGATGGGTCCGGCTCCGAATACGGCGGCCGTCTCGCCGGCGCGGATGGAGGCGAGGTGGAGTGAATGTACGATGACGGCCAGCGGCTCCGCGATGGTGCCTTCGGCGGGGCTGAGATTGGGCGGCAGCGGCAGCAGATTGTGCGCCGGAAGGTTCACGAATTCGCGGAAAAAGCCGGGATCGCCGGCGGCGCTCAGGAAGCGAATATTGGCGCAAACGTTATGGCGGCCGCTGAGGCAATATTCGCAGTGGTAGCAGTACATCGCCGGCTCGAGAATCGCGGGATCGCCGACGGACCAGCCGGTGACGCCGGGGCCGATTTTGGTAACGATGCCGCACGGCTCGTGACCAAGGACCATGGGATAACGGCAGCGCGCCTCTCCCATGCCGCCTTCGGCAAAGTTATGGACGTCGGAGCCGCAGATGCCGACCGCGGAGACGCGGACCTGGATCTCGCCGTGACCGGGATCGGACGGCGGCGGTGAATCGATGACGCGAAAGGCGTGATGTTGATACAGTTCGGCGGCGGGCACGTTACTTTTTGAAGAGATTGTCAAACGCGGCGCGAGCGTCGTTCGGATTGCGGGGCGCCGGCATCGCGGCCGCGGCCGCCGGTCCTTGTCCGTTGGCCGGGGCGGCATCCCGCGCGATCGTGACGCGGGGGTTAAACAGGTCGCAGTCGTTTAGCTGATCTTTACCGGGAATTCGTACCGGAATGGGCTTCAAGCACTGGAAGCGCGTGGACGGTTCGAAGTGCGCGCACTGCTTGCAGCAATGCAGAGGCGTGCCGCACTTGGGGCAATTACTTTTCCAGTCGATGCCGTCCGGGACGGCGGTGGCGCAGTTGAAACAGCGCGCCGCCGCGACATGCTGAACAAGACGCGGGAGGCGAGGCCCGGTTACGTCGAGCGGCGGGCGGGTTCCATTCAGTTTGGGACGGTCCTCGCGGGGGCGGCCATTGGAATTCCGATCGCGATCGGAATCCATGTAGCCCCGCTGCCGGTATTTACGGTCTTCGTCCATTAAATTGTAGACTCCTGGGTTGGCGCTCCTGCGCCACTCCGAAAAACAAACGCCCTCGAAAGGGAGCGACAGAGGTCTTCACTGGGTAAGCTGAGTGGTTACGCGGCGGGGGGTCGGCTAAGAAAGCCGCGCTCCGATGTCCCGCTCGCCTAAGTTCCTATGTACCACGAATGAGGTCCCAAATCCATCGAAATCTTCATTACAGGGGCGTCAACAAATTCTGTTCTGTAATCTTTACCGGCTGTTTAGTCCGGACTCCATTTGAGCAAGGAGTTGCAAGGTCGCGTCAACGGATCGTCGTAGTGATTAGGACTAACCCGCAGGGAATATCCCAAGCGTCCCGTCTGATGCGGAACAAACTCTTTGGCAAACAGATAGGCGGACCCCTGTTGCTCAATGGGCGGCAACGCCATGACTTGAGTATCTTCGAGATTTCCGTTCACGCCAACGCGCCCGATCACGGCTTCCACGCGGACCTCTTTAGGACTCAGTCCGGAAAGTTCCACCACTGCCCTCATGGCAATAGGCCATCCGCTCAATACCGACCCGTCGGGAGGGGCGGGGCCGACATCCACGAAACGGATATTGTCCCAAGCGCGATGGACCTGCTCGTTCCAACGAACGCGATCGCGCGAGGACTGATAATCGTCCTTGCGAACATTCAGGTAGGCATTATGCGCCGGGTCGTACAACTGAGAGACGTATTCGGCAACCATCCGTTGCGCGTTAAATTGCGGACTCAGATGCATGAGCGATTGTTTTACGCGGCGCAGCCAATCGTTAGGGACGTCCTCTTCATCGCGCGCCTGATAATACATCGGCGCAATTTCGTTTTCCAATATGGAATAAATGGCGCGAGCATGAATTTCGTCCTGGTCGTCGGAATAGGGCTCGCGGTCGCCGATGGCCCAGCCGCCCGACATTTCATAAGCCTCGTCGAACCAGCCGTCGAGAATGCTGAGGTTGAGCACGCCGTTGATTCCGGCCTTCATGCCGCTGGTCCCGCAGGCTTCTTCGCCGCGGCGGGGCGTGTTGAGCCAGAGGTCCACGCCCTGGACGAGCTCGCGTCCGACGCGCAGGCCATAATCCTCGATAAATACGATGTGGCCGGAGAGCTGCGGGTCGCGCGAAAGCTGCACAATTTCGCGGATCAGCATCTTGCCGGGGTGATCTTTAGGATGCGCTTTGCCGGCGATCAGGATTTGAACCGGGCGCTCGGCGTTGGTTAGGATGCGCCGCAGCCGCTCGACGTCGCGGAAAAGCAGCGTCGCCCGCTTATAAGTGGCGAAGCGGCGCGCGAAGCCGAGCGTGAGCACGTCCGGGTCGAGGATATCGGCGAGACGGCGCTGCTCGGCGGCCGGAGCTTTGCGTTGCATGGCGTTGGCAACGGCGCGCTCGCGGACGAACTGGATCAGATTGCGCTTGCGGCGGCGATGCGTCTCCCACAACTCCTGGTTGGGAATCTCCTGTACCATGTCCCATATCTTCGGATCGGGATGCCGGTCGCGCCAGTCGGGCGCGAGGTATTGATCGTAAAGCTGCGCCAGATCGCTGTTCAGCCACGTCGGCAGATGGACGCCATTGGTAACGGAGGTAA
The DNA here is from genome assembly GCA_963795935.1 of Bryobacterales bacterium. Classification (GTDB taxonomy): domain Bacteria; phylum Acidobacteriota; class Terriglobia; order Bryobacterales; family Bryobacteraceae; genus JAICMB01. Next base: position 13,920 of record CAWCJO010000009.1, read on the forward strand.
TGGGAACCTCCCAGACTGGCAGCTTCGGCCACAACTCCTGCCACATCTCTTGCGAGACCTGGCGATGCAGGGAACTGACGGCGTTGCGATACGCGGAGGTTTTGATGGCCGAGATGGCCATGGAGAAGCGCTCGTTGCCATCCAAAGGATTGCGGCGGCCGAGGGCCAGGAACTGATCGAAGGGAATGCCGCCTTCGCGGCAGTATTCGCCGAAGTACTCGTTCAGGAGCCCGGCGTCGAAGATGTCGATTCCGGCGGGAACGGAGGTGTGGGTGGTGAAAACGTTGTTGGCGCGGCAGGCGTCGAGCGCCTCCTGAAAACTGAGGTTGGCATTGGCGATGAGGAGCCGGATGCGTTCCACGGCGAGGAACGCGGAGTGGCCCTCGTTCATGTGATAGACGGTGGGCCGCAGCCCGAGTTTATCGAGCGCGCGAAGGCCGCCGATGCCGAGCACGATCTCCTGGCGGATGCGCATGTGGATATCGCCGCCATAGAGCTGGTCCGTAATTTCGCGATAATCGGCGCGCTCGTTCTGAGGGATGTTGGTGTCGAGCAGAAAGAGCTTGACGCGCCCTACCGCGATCTGCCACACCTTGATCCGCGCGATGCCGCCCGGCAGCTTCACTTCGACCAACAGCTCCGCGCCGTCCTCGAGGAGAACGGGCTTCACCGGCAGCGTGTAGAAATCGTTGACGGGGTTGCGCTCCTGCTGCCAGCCATCCTGGTTGAGGCACTGCTGGAAATAGCCTTTCTGGTAGAGCAGACCGACCCCCACCAGCGGCGCGTCGGCATCGCTCGAAGCTTTGAGATGATCGCCGGACAGAATTCCGAGGCCGCCGGAATAAATAGGAATGCACCCGGCGAGGCCGTATTCCATGGAGAAATAGGCGATGAGCTTGCCGTCGGCGACGAGCTCGCTTTTTTGGAGATAGGAATCGAAGCTTTCGCAAGCCTTGCGATAGAGCGCGAGGAAGCGCGGGTCGGCGGCGGCGCGTTCGAGCGTCGCCTGCGGGACGCGGCCGAGCATCAGAACCGGGTTATGGTCGCAAGCCTTCCATAGGGCGGGGTCCATGCGACGGAACAAAGAGCGGATGGTGTGATCCCAATTCCACAGGATGTTATAGGCGAGTTCGCTGAGACGCGCCAGCGCCGGGGGGAGCGCCGGGCGCACCAGGAACTCCTTAAAGGGACGAATCTGGAAGGCCATTTTTCACTGGATTACTTTCTAGATTAACATTGGGCCGGACGGCGCCGGGATCGTGTTCCCGTAACGAGGTTAGACGCGACTGCTTATCTATCGGGATGTGGCAGCAGTACTTTATGTACGATCCAAATCCCTTTGTTCTTAACGTGAAGGCAGCGCCGCGAACGTTTCGCGCACGCGCGGAAAAGGCAGACGGCGGCCCTGGCGGAAGACCGTTTCCAGTTTCAGTATAGAGAGCGGGCGGAGCGCGGATAGCAGCGTGCGCGACAATGTATTGCAAGCAATCGAGATTGCGATGCAGTTTTGGCGTTAACGGCGGGGGGAAGCGCGAAGAGGCGACGCACCGGCCCGCGGCGCGATCCGTCAGGGCGATGGTCTGCGACTGGGCGGCCCCACAAAACGGACCCGCAGCGGCTCCTGAACGCCTTGACCCTTAGCAAAATTGCCGAGCCGCTCAATCCACGTATCGCTGAGGACGGTTCCCTTCTTGAGGATGACCAGTCCGCTCTTATTCTCAACATCCTGTTCGAGCATCATATCGACGCGAAGTTCCCGAATGAAGGTGCTGTGGACTTCGTTCTCGGCCGGCGCCAGCGAGTAGCTTTCCAGCGCCGCGAGCATAGCCGGGTCGTGCCAGCCCGGAGACCTTCTGAGGTGATCGAGCGCCGGGCAAAAGGACATTCCCCGATACATGCGTCTGTCCAGCTCCAAAGCTAAGTGGAGCATATGAGCGCCCAACTTTGACGCGCCCGTGGCCGAGGGGTCCGCTTCAGGCGCTTGCTGCATCCGGATCATGCCGGCTGCGACCTCTAAGCGTGGGATCTTGGACAGAAGGTTGGCGGCGCTCGCGGGATGAGCGCGAAACATCTGCTCTTCCTCCGGCGAGAGACTCTCGCCGCGGTAACCCTTTTCGAAGATTTCATCGGGCAGGGTAATGCACCCCGCCAGGCACAGCGTAGCGGCAAGCTCATACTGCCAGGAATCGCCGACTTCCAGACGCCCGGCGATCCACAGCACGATATCGCGGATGGCGCGCGACCGCAAGGCCAGCGCGGGCGACGTAAGCTGGACCAACTCCCAAAGAGTGCCGATAACGCCGTTAAGGGTGTTTACCAGCAGATCGTGTTCGGCCTGTTGCGCCCGCCGTAACTTGACGTGCGTATCCACGCGGGCCCGCAGTTCTTCCAGTTGGAAAGGCTTCGAAACATAGTCCACGGCGCCGCATCGGAAGCCCTTTATCTTGTCTTCGGTCGAGTGCAAAGCGCTGAGAAAGAGCACCGAAATTCCCGACGTCCGCGGGTCTGACTTGAGCAGTTCGCAGGTTTCGTAACCATTCATCTCCGGCATGTTGATGTCCAGAAGGATCAAGTCCGGCGGATTCTGAGCGGCGGCGGCCACGGCCAGCCGTCCCCGTGGAAACGAGAGCACCTCATAACCTTCTTGCCGCAGCATGTATTCCAAGAGCGTTCTGTTGGCGAGGTTGTCGTCGACCACCATGATGCTCCCTCGATCCAGGGGGGCCTCCGTGGTCACCGGCACGCTTTTCTCCGACGCTGAGTCAGCATTTTTGTAGTTGTCCGCGAGTTCCTGCAAGCCTCACGGGCAGTGTTTCGCCGCAGTGGATATATCGGCAGCGTGGGACCAGAAAAACATGGCTGAACCGCGCTAGTACCGTCGGCGGGAAGGCTGCACTCAAGGTTCGAGCAAAATTGCCGATATTCAAAAAAGCAGGCCTTCTCATGAATATGCGCCAACGCCCCGCCCGGTTCTGGAACAATCTCCCGGTTGGCACTAAAGGCTTCATCGTTATTGTGCTGCCGCTGTTGGCGTTTGTTTCAACCATCCTGTTGATCCAGAATGCCCGGCAAAGACAAGCGTGGGGCGCATCCTATGTCAAACGGCTGTCCGATCTGCGCTCGGGTATGCGGGATCTGCGGGAGGAAGTCCTGGCAGCGGAGCTGTCCATCCGGGGATACGCGCTGACGCACGGCGACAAGAGCCTCAAAGACTACCGGGCCGCGCGCGCCAGACTTGTCCAAACCCTGGATCGGCTCAAGCGCTTGCTCCAGGACGATCCGCGGCAAGCTGAAACATTCCGCGATCTTCAAGCCTCGGCCATGGGGCACCTGGCTATTTTGGAAACCGCGCGGCAGTTCTGCGCGACGCATGCCGAGGGAGAATACCCGCCGCGGCTGGTCGCGGATTCGGACGAGGCAATCGGCAACATTAAGAGCGGCGTTCGTTCTTTGTCGGAGCTTCAGGCCGCTGTCCTGGCCAGTTTGCGGCCAGCCTATGAACGCTCCAGCAAGCTGGTGCTGTGGAGCCTGTTCGGCAGCCTGGCGCTGGGATGTCTGGCGAGCATTCTCGGGATCGCGCTCTTCACAAAGGGCATAAGCAATCGCATCAAAGAATTGGAGAAGAACGCGCATCGCTTGCGGGATGGACTGGTCCTGCCCGGCGGCATCTTCGCAAAGGACGAGATCGGCCGGGCAGCAATGGCGCTAGTCGAATCGAGCGCTCTACTGGCCGAGAAGAAAGCGCGCCTGCAATTGGCGCTGGAAACCGCGCGGATCAGCATCTGGGACTTGGATACCCAGACGGGGCGCATCCAGATCCAAAGGAGCGATGCCGAGGAATCCGCCACCCAGGGATTTCCGGAGTCGGCATCAGAATGGATCGCATGGGTCCATGCCGATGAAACGGCGCTCGTCAAGGCTGAATTCGATCGCGTCTTGCACGAGGCCGGCGATTGCAGCTTTGAACACCGCGCCGTTTCCGCCGACGGAGGGGTGCGTTGGTATTGCGTAAACGGGCGGAGGTATTTGCCGGATTGTTCCGGCACAAGAATGCTCGGCACGGTCGTCGATATCACCGATCGCAAGCGGGATGAAGGGCAACTGTTGGCGTCGAAGGAGACGATACAACAGCAGATGCGCATGCTGCAATCCATGGTCGCGAGCATCGCCGACGGGGTGATCGTGTGCGACCGGAGCGGCCGGCTGGTAGTCTTTAACCCCGCCGCAAAACGAATGCTCGGGGCCGCGCCGACGGAAGACTCATCCGAAAGCTGGTCCTGGAGCCGCTGTCTTTATCTTCCGGATCGGACAACGGCGTACCCGCAGCGGGATCTGCCGCTGGCGCGGGCGATGCGCGGCGAGAATGTCGATGCGCTGGAAATGTTTGTGAAGAATGAAAAGGCGCCGGAGGGAATCTGGCTCAGCGTTACCGCTCGGCAGCTCGGGGATGACGCGGCGGGCGGCGCCGTCGCCGTATTCCAGGATGTGACGGAGGGCAGGAGCGCGCAGGAACAGCTCAGGCAAACCAAGGAAGCGGCCGAAGAGGCCAACCGCGCCAAAAGCGAGTTCCTTTCCCGCATGAGTCACGAGCTTCGGACCCCATTGAATTCCATTCTCGGCTTTGGACAAATTTTAAACATGGACGGGCTTGCCGACCGTCCGCGCTCCTGCGTCGATCACATTATCAAAGCGGGCCGGCACCTGCTCAATTTGATTGACGAGGTTCTGGACATCTCCCGCATTGAGGCCGGGCGGCTGCCGCTCTCTCCGGAACCCGTACGCGTTATGGATTGCGTCGAGCAGGCCATCGATATGGTCCATCCGATGGCGGCCGGCCGTGGAATTCAAGTACGGTGCCTCATCCCAAGCGATTGTCCGGACCATGTTCTGGCCGACCGCCAGCGCTTGCAACAGGTGTTGCTGAATCTTCTATCGAACGCCGTCAAGTACAACGTCGATCGCGGCAGCATTACGATTTCCTTCGCGGAATCCAAGAAACGCCACCTCCGCCTGGAGATCGCCGACACCGGCATAGGAATCTCGAACGGAGACCGCGGACGCCTGTTCTCTCCCTTCGAACGGCTCGGAGCGGCGCAAATCGGCATCGAAGGCACCGGTCTGGGGCTCGCGGTTTCGAAGCGCCTGATCGAGGCAATGGGCGGAGAGATCACCGCCAGAAGCGAGCTCGGACACGGCAGCGTATTCAGCATTGAGCTGCCGGCCGCGGTGGCGCCCGAGCAGCGCGTACGCCACGACGACAAGGGCCCGATCATGGTGAAGGCGGCCGGAGACTGCGATTACACCGTGCTCTACATTGAGGATAACGTTGCGAATTTGCAGCTCATTGAATATCTGCTCAGCTTTCGCCCCGGTATCAAGCTTATGCCGGCGATGCAAGGACGCCTCGGCTTGGAGCTTGCCAGGCAGCATCAACCGGATCTGATCCTATTGGATCTACACCTTCCGGATATCGGAGGCGACGAAGTACTCCGCCGGCTGCGCGCCGATCCCCAAACAAGGCGGATACCCGTGGTCATGATCAGCGCCGACGCGACGCCGGGCCAAATTGAACGCCTGAAGCGCGAAGGCGCGGTCGAATATCTAACCAAGCCGCTCGATGTAAATCAACTTCTTGCGACGATGGACCACCATCTCGATAAACTGGCGGCCGCTTAAATTTTCGACCATGCGCAGGGTCCAATCTCCCAATCTGTCCGGCTCCAGAATCCTGATCGTCGACGATCAACAAGCAAATATCACGCTGCTTGAATACTTGCTCAGCCGACGCCGGCTTCACCGCCATTACGGGCGTCACCGATTCCCGGCGCGCTATCGCTCTATCGAACGCGCTACAGCCGGATCTGCTCCTCCTCGATCTCCACATGCCGCACCTGGATGGCTTTGAGATTCTGAAAGAGCTGAGCGCAACGGCCGAGGAGGGGGCGTTCCTCCCGGTACTGATGCTGACGGCCGATATCTCCCCGGAAACAAAGCGCCGCGCGTTATCGGTGGGCGCCGACGATTTTCTTTGTAAGCCTTTCGACGCCGTCGAAGTCACGCTACGGGCGCGCAATCTTCTGGAGCAACGCTGGCTGCACTTACGCGAGCAACGGCAAAACATCGTTCTCGAGACGAGAGTGGAAGAACGTACCCGCGAACTCGCAACCGCGCAGATCGAGGCGCTCGGACGCCTGGCGCTAGCGGCGGAGTACCGCGACGACGATACCGGACAGCATACGGCGCGGGTCGGCTCATTATGCGCGCTTATCGCGACGGCGCTCGGCCAGAGCAAGCAAGACACGGCGCTGCTTCGACTCGCGGCCGCGCTGCACGATATCGGCAAGATTGGGATTCCCGATCGGATCCTTTTAAAGGAGGGATCGCTCACGCCCTCCGAACGCGCCATCATGCAAACCCACACCACGATCGGGGCCGAGATTCTGGGCAGAAGCACATCGCCGCTGCTGCAATTGGCCCGGGAAATCGCGATGAGCCACCACGAACGCTGGGACGGCGAGGGGTATCCAGCCGGCCTCAAAGGGGAACAGATACCATATCCGGCGCGCATTGTCGCCGTCGCGGATACGTTTGACGCATTGATCCACAAGCGCCCCTACAAGCGCGCCTGGCCGCTGCAGGAAGCGCTGCGTGAGATGCAGGCCCAGCGTGGGCGCCAGTTCGATCCGGCTGTCCTTCTGGAGTTCTTCGCGCTCAACGAGCACAATAGGCTTAGCGGCATGGCTGATGAGATTGGCCTGGCGGAAGCGGCTCCGGCAATCGCGTTCGAGGCATTTCTCCAAATGGGATGCGAGTAGCTTCAGCGCGCCTGCGATCGGCAAGATCAAGGCGCGCCTGGCGACCGTCGTAAGAACAGGAGCGCGCAGCTAACGAAGGCGGAACGCTCAACATTTCAAGAGTTCCAGGCGATAAAACACTTGTGCGACGCTCGAGACCGAAACGATATTTCGGCGTGACGGTTTACGACCAAGGTGCGTGTCTTGGGTATTTTGGGGTTCCCCAAGGCGGCACACGATCGGGCTGCAGCCAGGGCAACCGGCGCTGCAGCGCGGCGATGTGGCAGTTCGCGCCAGGCCCTCCGCACGCCACCCCTGTTGCCGGCGCGGCCGTTGAAGTCTTTCAGCAGCGCATGGAAGCCGTAGGCACGGTCCGCTACACCGATAGAACGACCGCAAGCGACACGCACAAGCTCGACAAGAATCCCCGCAAGTGCCCGGAAATTCCGGAAGAGGATTCCGGTAAAGAAGCGCAATAAACAGCTTGTCGCCAGAACAGGCGTCGCTATGTTATGCCACCGCTTGCGAAGCCAGGGCAAGCGCGCTCATCGCTTATTCGCCCGATAGCAGAACGTCGCGGCGGCTTTGGTACGCCCGGCCGGGTCCCAGATGAGGTCTTCCTTTCCCGTGCTCAGGCGCACCGCCCAATCCGCGACCAGACGCGGGCGCGGAAAGCACTCCACGTAGATGGGTCCATTGGTCGAGCGCGCCAGCGCGATAAGCTGCTCGGTCGGCGCGGCGCGCGCGAGGAATTGGGCGCGTTTTTTCGTCCAGAGATAGCCCACGTTCTCGATCACGATCGCCGCGCAAATCACGGCGACGATGGCCGCGCGCTTGGGCCAGCAGCGCCGCGCCAGTTCCGCCAAAGCGCATCCCACGATCAGCGCGAGTCCGGCGCTCGCCAGATAAATCTGGCGGCTGGGAATGCGCGTCGCGTAGGTCAGGAAGCTGTATGGCGCCAGCGCCACGCCGGCCCACAGCAGTCCAATCGCGATAACGATGGTGTATTTCGCCGGTCTCCACAGCGCAACCGCGACGAACGCGACAAGGCCCCAGAACCAGAACAGCCGCGCGAAGCTGTTCGGCCATGTCAGCCAGAAAGGCGCATGGAGCGAGAAGCTGCCGTCATTGAAGCGGAACGAATAGTTGCGCGTATCGAGAACGTGCGCCACCTGCGAGCGCGGCCAGAAGCGCGAACGGAAGCAGCCAAAGCGCGGACCGTCGTAGCGCGCGATCGAACAATAAGGGCAATGCCAGCAGTGGGACTACTACATATGCTGATTCCTTCGAGTACAGCGCCGCCGCAAACGCCAACAGCGCCGCCGCGTAGCTGATCCAACGCCGCTGGTACAGGAACCGCAGCCACAACAGCATCGCGCCCACGCCGAATAAAAACAGCAGCAGCTCGGAAACGGCGGAGACCCACATGATCGCTTCCTGATGGCCCTCGTACACGGCGAAGAATGCCGCCGCCCAGGCCGCGACGCGATAGCCGATCCGGTTCCAGTATCCCAGTCCAAAAACCAGCCAGGTGTTCAACACGTGCAGCGCAATCACCACGCAATAATACGGGGCGGCCGCGATGCCGAACAGCCGGTACATTCCGTCCAGCAAAAGAAAGCTCGTGGAGCGCAACCCGAAAATCGGATCGGTCAAAATGTGCAGCCCGAGCGCGTGCGCTTCGGCGATGTTAGGGTAATCGTCTTCGAGCAGCGGCTGCCGCAAAGTGGGCAGATACGCCACGATCGCCAACAGCGCCAGCGCGGCCAATAGGCCAATCTCGCGCTTACGCACGCGACACGACCCGCAACGCCCGCTCGGCACCCATGACTCCGCGGTACTGCGCTTCCTCAAAAATGGAAATGCCGCTCAAGTCGGAATTGGCGAAAAAGATGCGCGGCGAAGGTTGGCCGGGTAGAGAGTTCCACGGAAATCCGGGAGTCGGCCGGATCATGGCATGGCCGATTCTCATGATGTAGGCGCCGCGAAACGCACTCGCGGATATCGGGGTGGCGCGAGCCCCGGTGGCGCGTGTTCCGCGAAGGACCAATAAAATATATGTCCAAACATTGCGATCGATGTGAGACGCCACGCTCATATGCGTTGCGTTCACGTAGCCGAGCGCGGGCGAGCCGTAGATGACATTATCCCAGGCCGGCTCGACCGTTCGCTCGCGCGGCGGACGTTCCAGCGTCAAATTCGGCGTGAGCCAGGCCGAATAGACGAGGCCGCTCGCCGGCGCCGCGCCTTCTATAATGTAGGGCGCGAGAAAAGTCGGAGCGGCGAACACAGCCGCGTCGGCGATGTACTCGGTTTGTTGCGTGAAAACGCGCTAACGGCGGCCCCTCGTGAGCCGCAATGCGGTGCACCGGCGAGCTCGTTCGAACATGACGCGCCAGCTTCTCAAGGAGCCGCCGCGCGATCCAGCCGTTGCCTTCGGGCCACGTCAGCGGGCCTTTATCCTCGGCTCGCGTGAGGCAAAGTAATAAATGCCCGCTCAAGCCGAGGCCTAGCGCATCGAGGCCCATGGTCGTCGCGGCAGGCGTAATTCGCGTACCAACGCAGATACGGCGAATCGAAGCGGTTGCCATGCATCCAGGATTCCATGGACGCGTTCGACAGAGCGCTGGCGCGGGCGCCGAGACGGGGATGGGGCCGCCTTAGCTCCGGCTCTAGCTCATCTAATCTGAGCCAGCCGAGCGGACTTCCGCCAATACAATCCGAGGCCGGCTAGGGCCAGTCCCAGGAGCGTGAAGGTGCCAGGCTCCGGGATGGTCACTATGGCGATGCCCGTTGGTTCGTCCAACCCCGAGATCAGGGAAGCGTTCACTAAAGTTCCCGAGGTAGTGTATTCGCTTACAGTGCCGGCTCCCAAGTTGGTGATGAACAGGTCCGAGCCGTCCACTGCAATGCCATACGGCTCGTTCAACCCCGAGATCAGCGCGGCGTTCACCGTAGCTCCCGCCGTGGTGTACTCGCCCAACGTGCCGGTTCCAAAGTTCACGACGAACAGGTCCGGGCCGGAGACCGCAATTTCCTCCACGTCGGGTAATCCCGACACCAGGGAGGCGTTAACCGTAGCTCCCGACGTAGTGTATTCGCCAATTGCGCCGGTAGCGTTATTCGCGACAAAGAGGTTCGAACCGGACACGGCAATGCCATGCGGGGTGCTCAAACCCGAGATCAGCGTGGGGTTTACGACGCCGCCGGAGGTCGTATATTCGCCCACCGTGTCTGCCGGGTCTCCGTTGATGACAAACAAGTCGGAGCCAGACACCGCAATCTGATGTAACTTGGTCAGCCCTGAGATCAAGGAGGCGTTCACCGTAGCTCCCGACGTGGTGTACTCGCCTACCGTATTGGTTGGGTCCAAGTTCGCGACAAACAGGTCCGAGCCCGATACTGCAATGCTTCCTGGGCTGCCCAGCGTCGAGATCAGCGAAGGGTTCACCAAAGCCCCCGTGGTGGTGTATTCGCCTATGGTATCGCCCCCACCGTTAGAGACGAATATGATATCCGCACGTGCTGCGCTGGAAAGTAATAATCCGAGCAGGACAGTAAGGAGCACCCACTGTTTCATTGTTTTCCCTCCTCCAAGGAAATGGACCCCTTCGAACGTAGAGATCATACCACCTAACGCGTTCGATTCGCCGGATTTTTCCGTGGGCCGTTGGGTCAATTGTACTAGCAGTAACGAGCGATCAGTTGTGCCGCTCCTCGCGAGGGACACCCCGCCTCCCGTCTGTCAGAAACAGGTCCGGTTCTTATGCAGCGGGAGGGATTTCGATTTCCTTGGCAACGCTGGTGGGAGGAGGCACGGGTTCACCGAATTCGCGGAGAGTTCGAAGATGGCCCTGGATCGCCTGGCGGATGTTGCGTTCCGTCTCTTCCAGGGTGCGACCGGTGGTGATGCACCCGGGGAGGTCGGGAACGTAGGCCGCCCAGTTGGTCTCCGCTCGTTCGAAAATGGCGGCGTATTTTTGCTTCATTTTTTCCTCTCCAACGCCGCGGCTTTTAGGATCGATTTCAGTGTGCCCGCGGGTACGTCGTCGCCGGGATGCCCTGGTGTGGTGACGACATTCGGTTTTGAAGGGTGCTTATAGTGGCGCTGGCTGCCCGTTGTACGTACGTGCCGTCAGCCGTCCGCCTCAACCAGGCGCTCGAGATCGCGAACCTTCAATCACTCCTAATTTTAGTTCAAGGCGGCCAGGCGCGGAAGGCGGGCAGGGCTTCGTCGCGCAGGAGGGGGATCATTTGGATGGAGCGTTGGGCGATGGGGAGGGCGAGCTGGCCTTAGACGAACTCGTCGTCGAAGCCGATGGCTTGGGCGCCGGCGCGGGTGTTGGCGAAGAAGATTCGCGCGGGGCGCGCCCAGTAGATGGCGTAGATGTCGCGGCCTTCGAGTTGCAAAGCGCGGAGCCTGCGGCAGGCTTCGCGGACGGCGGCGATCTCGGCGTGAGCGGTGGGGTAGTGGACGGCGATTACTCTAGTGCGGCCAGGAGCGCCGGCGTCGCGTCTACGCAGCCGACACCACCCGCAACGCCCGCTCGGCTGCCATTACGCCGCGGTACTGCGCTTCCTCAAAAATGGAAATGCCGCTCAGGTCGGAATTGGCGAAAAAGATGCGCGGCGAAGGTGGGCCGGGTAGATTGTTCCACGGAAATCCGGGCGTCGGCCGGATCATGGCGTGGCCGATTCTCATGATGTCGACGCGCGAAACGCACTCGCGAATATCGGGGTGCGCGCGCGAGAGATCGTTCAGGATCGCTTCCTTCCAGTAATTCCAGTCTTTGGCAAGCAACAGCGTGCGCGCCTGCGTGGGCGCGTATTCCGCGAACGACCAATAATAAGTCCAGACGTTGCGATCGATGTGCGAGGCCACGCTCATATGGGTCGCGTCGACGTAGCCCAGCGCGGGCGAGTCGTAGATGACGTTGTCCCAGGCCGGCTCGATCGTTCGCTCGAGCGGCGGACGTTCCAGCGTCAAATTCGCCGTCAGCCAGGGCGAGTAGACGAAACCGCTCGCCGGCGCCGCGCCTTCTATAATGTAGGGCGCGAGAAAAGTCGGAGCGGCGAACACAACCGCATCCGCGATGTACTCCGCTTGTTCCGTGAAGACGCGCAAGCGGCGGCCGTCGCCAGCCACGCGGTACACCGGCGAGCCGGTCCGGACGTAGCGCGCCAGTTTTTCGAGCAGCCGGCGCGCAATCCAGCCGTTGCCTTCGGGCCACGTCAGCGGGCCTTTATCATCGGGCTCGCGCGAGGCGAAATAATGAACGCCCGCCCATGCCGAAGCCTCGCGCATGGAGGCGCCATAATCGTCGCGGCAAGCGTAGTTTATGTACCAACGCAGATATGGCGAATCGAAACGGTTGCGGTCCATCCAGGATTCCATGGACGCGTTCGATAAATCTTCCGCGCGGCCGCCGCCGCCATCGATGGGAATCGTGAAACGGCCCGAGGCGCGAAATTCCGCCATCAAAGAATAGAAACGGCGGAACTGTTCGCGGTCGCGGTTCGGCACGTCGGCGTCCGGCTCGATGCCTTCCTGCCAACGGCCGTGAATGTACAGCCGCTCCTGGGGCGCGAAGCACAGCGCGCGATCGTCCCACCTGCCATCGCGCAACACGCCTAATTCCTCGAACAATTCGCGCACCAGAACGCTCTTTCGCGAAGGGACGGGAACGTAATGCGCGGCCCAGGGATAGCGCGTAATGCCGTTTTCGCCCCAGCGCGCGTTGCCGCCTGCTTGCGGCTCCATTTCGAGCAGCGCGAAATCGTGGAAGCCGCGCTTATCGAGACGCCACGCCGCGCTGAGGCCGGCCATGCCTCCGCCAACGATCACGATCGGCGCGCGGATCTGGCGCGCCGGCGTCTGAAACGCGGCATGATCGCGCAGCCGGTGTCCCATCGGAAATCCGTCGTTGACGAAGGAGCCGCCGATGCGCGATTCCGCTTTCCCCGTCAGCCCGATCAGGGCCGCGCTGAAGACGCGCCGCGTTACCGGGCGATCTCTTTCCATTCTTTTTCGTAATAGCGCACCAGCACCTGGTCGTTCAGACGGTTCGGCTCGGCCGCGACCGGGAGCATGTCGTTGGGGAACGTAAACATCTCGGGAATGCCGCGCGCCGCGAGAAATCGTAGGCCGGCTGGAACGCGCGCGGGCGGCTCGTAACCGTGCATGCTCCCGATGACGAACCCCCATTCGCCGAATGACGGCACATATAGATGATAGGGATAAGTCTGAAAACCGGCCTGCTTCATCGTTGCGGCGATGCACCAGTACGATTGGCGGGCGAACAACGGCGACGTGCTTTGGACCACGATCAGCCCGTTCTGGCTGATGTGGCGCGCGAGCAAACGGTAGAACGTCGTCGTGTACAGCTTGCCGAGCGCGTAGCTCGTCGGATCGGGAAAATCGACGACCGCGAAATCGAATTGCTCGGTGTTGGTATCGAGCCATGGAAAGGCGTCGGCCGTGATCACGTGCACGCGCCGGTTCGTGAGCGAGTGCTGGTTCAGAGCCGTGAACGCGGGATGCGTCGAAAACAGGCGCGTCATTTCGGAATCGAGATCGACCAGCGTCACGCTCTGGACATCGGGATACTTCAAGATCTCGCGCACCGCGAGGCCGTCGCCGCCGCCCAGCACGAGCACGCGCCGCGCCCCCGGGATCGCCGACAGGCCGGGATGCACCAGCGCTTCGTGGTAGCGGTACTCGTCGCGGGAGCTGAATTGCAAATGCGAGTTGAGGAACAGGCGTAGATCGTCCTTCCATTTCGTGAGGACGATGCGCTGGTAACGCGTCTGCCTGCTGAAAATTACTTCGTCGGCGTACAGTTGGTTATCGGCGGAGGAGGAGATGCGTTCGGCCAGCAGCATTCCTCCTCCCAGCGCGAGCAATGCGGCGAAGCAGGCGGCGCGCAGTGCGATAGGACGCCCGAGTTGGTCTCTGAACAAGTACGTCGACCACAGAGCGACCACGGCATTCAATATTCCGAACAACAGAGCGGATCGCACCAGGCCCAGTTTGGGAACCAGCAGGATCGGAAATAAAATCGAAGCGCCCAGCGCGCCGAGATAATCGAAGGTCAGGACGTGCGAGATGAGCTCTCTAAAAACGAAGCGCTCCTTGAGAATGCGCATCAGCAGCGGAATCTCCAGCCCCACTAGCACGCCGACCGCGATTACGATCAAATACAGCGCCAGCCGGAAGGCCTGCGTATAGGCGAAGGCCAGGAACATGATCGACGACGAAAAGCCGCCTACGATCCCGACCATCAGCTCGAGCGATACGAATCGAGCGACGAGGCCGCGGCTCAGAAAGCGCGACAGCCAGCTCCCGATCCCCATTGCGAACAGATAGGTTCCGATGATGGTTGAAAACTGAAAGACGCTATCGCCCAGCAAATAGCTGGCGAGCGTGCCGGCGATAAGCTCATAGATCAGGCCGCACGCGGCGACGATCAGAACGGAGAGAAACAGCGCGGCGGACACTTAGTGCACGGCCGCCGCGATAATAATGCACATGCCGATGGACATGGCGCCGACCAATACCGCGAGCGCGACGTTCTTGTCCTCGACAATCTCTTTCCAGAGATGATACGGCGTCATCTTGTCGATGATCGCGAACGCGATGACGAAGATCAGGATGCCGAGAACGGCGTAAACGATGGCATTGATCAGATAGCCGGGGTGGAAATCGTTCATATCATTTGCCTCCGATATATCGAGGGTAACCGCCGTAAACGGAGCGGTAAGCGCCGGGGTTGTCTCGTACGGTCTTGGGAACGTTGCGCAGCTCGTTGACGCGGGTGGGGGTCCAACCGCGGTACTCGGCGTAGCCGGTCAACGCGAGCAGGACAACGCCATAGGCCAGAAAAAGGGGATGGCTTCTCAATCGGCGCCTCCCCCAGCCGACGGCGCGGTATCGCTTTCCCGCCAGCGCGCGCTTTCAAAGCGGATCGATCGTATGCTCATGACAATCGGCGGCACGAGCAGCAGTACGGCGGCGATCCAGATCCAGGTCCACGTCAGGACGTCGCGGCGTATCAGGATTTCATAATGCATCGGCACGGCCTTGGCGTCCATTTCGGGTTCGACCCTGAGATAATAGTTGCCCGCCGGAATAGCCGGAATTTTGACGGAATTGTGCGGGCTTCCTTCGCTCCAGGAGCCGTCGCTGTCCTGCCCGTGGTAATAGCTGACTTCGCGCCCGAAATCGTAGCCGTGCCCGGAATCTTGATCGATCATCGCGAAATTGAAGTAGGCCCAGTTATTATCGAGGTTGGTATCGATCTTGATTTGCACGTTCGACGGCCGCCCGGTCAGTTGAAAAACGTCCGTTACGAACGACGGCTCGCCGCTCGAACCTGGGACGAAGGCGTAGGTTTGCCGGAAAACTTCCTTGCCCGACGAGAGCAACGAGAACGTCAGCGCCAAAGCGGCCAGCGCCACCGTCAGCCACAGCCATAAGTTCCACGCCGAGCCGACGCGCCCTGCGTACGGCGACGGCTGGTTCGCGAACACGCCGTACACCGGCGGTGGCGGGCCGGGCAGTCCGAAGATCTTCCACATCTGGGCGGAGGCGTAATATTCTCCTCGCGACCATACTGTTTCTCCCTCCGTCGTCTCCGAAGAGAGCATGTACGGAGGCGAGACGTAGTCATCGACCGTGGCTGTCTCGCCCACACGCACGCGCCACGGAAACTCGCCCAGCACGTAAGAGGTCGCCGCCACCGCGTGATCGAAATGCCTGTAGGCGCGGTCGTCCATTATGACGAGGGGCGCGCGGCGGCGCTCCGCCAATAAGGGAAGGGCGGCTTGGACGCGAATGAAATTCCAGTGGCCGCGGTATTCGCTGAGATAGCGGAATCCTTTATAGGGATTGAACAGCACGTATTCGGACCAGCCGTAGCCTTCTTCGTCTACCAAGTCGCGCGTTTGAAATCCGATTACTTCATAAGTGGTGTTTTCGAACTTGCCGCGCGAGCCGAGCGGGAGCGGCGGTTGAATGCGCTCGCGAATTTGAACCTGTTGGAGAAGTTTCAGGGTTGGCCCCGCGGACGTGGAAGTAGACGCGTCGAGAATACTGTGACAGCTCGGGCACACCACGCTGAGGGTGTGGGCGAAGCCGCGCAGCTCCACCGGCGCGCCGCAATTGGGGCACGCCAGCGCCTTTACCTTCGGAACAACCGGGCCGACTCCCGGCCGATTCCCCATCGTCGCGCTCATGCCGCCGTCCAACCCTCGAATTCGCGCAGGTTCTTGAAATGGAGATCGTCAAATTCCACCGCCCGGCCCATGAACAGCAGCGGTGGATCTTCGGAATAGTCGATGGTGGCGAAGTCGGCCGTCGTGGTGCGCAGGTCGGCAAACACCATGTCCTGCTTGCCCCAGTATTCGAAGGGCAGCTCGCCTTCAACTCCCACGTACTGCGCGCGCGTGATGGACGTCACGCGATAGTCGCGGTTGTCCCAATGAAACACGGCGTCGCGCGCAATCTGGTCCGCCGGCGGGAGCGGCGTAGGCGGCTGCGTCCAAAAAGAGAGGTCGTATTCGAGCTGCGCGTCGGAAAGCCAGCCGCTTTTTCCGTCGTTGTAGACGATGTGCCACTCGTTCCAACCGCCCTGCTCATACTCATAAAGAATGCGGCCGACGACTACGAATGCGCGGTTGCGATACTGGCCTTCGCTTCCCAGTTGGATCGGCGAGCTGTCGGGCGGCAGCTCCGCCACCTCGCCGACCTTGCGCAGGTCGACATCGGTGCGAACCAGAATGGAATGGCAAAACTCGCACGTAGTTTGCACCGCTCCGGCCCACCTGAAGTTGACCGGAGCGCCGCAATTGGGACACGCGGCGGTCATGAGAAGGGACGCTCGATCAGTCTCACGCACACGGAGGCGGCTCCAACGGCGCGCTTGATCAACCCGTCGAAATCGGCGCCGGCGCGCTCGCGGCAGCAGAACAGGTTGAGGCACAGCGATCCGTATTCGGGGAAGGTATGGCAGGCGAGGTGCGACTCTTCGAGCAAGCTCACGCCCGTAATGCCGCCGGTATTCGGGAACTGCCGCCAGATCGCTTCACCCAGCGGGTGCAGGTTCATTTCACGGGTGAGAGATTCGAACAGACGTTCGAGGCTGGAGAGGTCGGCGAGCGCGGTGGCGTGACAGCCGTGCGCCTCAATGACCCATTCGATTCCGCTCACGTTATTGTTGGGCGCCCCCGCACTCCGGGCAGAAGCGCGCGGCTTTGGGGATCGGTTTGCCGCAGCCGATGCAAAATTTTGTTTGGCCCGCCGCGCCGGGAGTAGGCTGATTGGCGGCGGGCGGCGCGGGTTGACCGCCGCCGGAGCCCGTGGACGGCGGGGCCGACGCGGCGCCGGGCGGGTTCTGAGGATCGGCCTGCTGCGCCGGCGACGGCCGCATGGCGTTCATCATCTGCTGCGCCATCGTCACGCCGGCGCCGAGTCCGGCCCCGATGCCCGCCACTCCGGAGCCTTCGTTGGCGGCCGCGATGGGGATCGACTTGGCGACTTCGAATTGCGTGAACTTGTTCATGTCCCCGATGATGTTCATGCCGATGCGCTGGTCCAGCATCTGCTGGATTTCGTCGGGAAGCGAAACGTTATCGACGACGAACGTATCGAGAGAAAGTCCCAGATCCGCGAAGGCGGGCTTCATGTGCTCCATGATGCGATTGCCCATTTCGATCTGGTTGGCGGCGAGATCGAGGAAAGGAACGAGACTGGAGGCGAACGTATTGGTCATCACCGCGACGATGGTGTTGCGGAGCTGGCCTTCCAGATCGGAGACGCGATAAAGGTCGCGCGTGCCGCTGAGGCGTTGGTAGAAGATTTTGGGGTCGGCCAGATGATATGCGTAGATGCCGTAGCCGCGCATGCGAATCGCGCCGAATTCCTTATCGCGGAACGTGATGGGAGTGCCGGTGCCCCAACGCTGGTTGGTCTGCATGCGCGTCGAGAAGAAGTAGACGTCGGACTTGAACGGCGACTGAAACGCTTTGTCCCAGTTCCTGAGGTACGTCAAAATGGGCAGCGTATGGGTATTTAAGGTGTACAGCCCCGGCCCGAGCACGTCCGCGATCTGGCCTTCGTTGACGAAGACCGCCATTTGCGAGTCGCGCACGGTGAGCTTGCCGCCGTTCTGGATTTCGCGGTCTTGCATCGGGTAGCGGTAGGCAAGAATACCCGGTTCGGGTTCGGTCCAGTCGATAACATCGATGAACTGTTTGGCGATGAAGTCTCGAAGGCTCATGATTTAGGGCTCCTATGAATTATACGCGCGGCGAGGGCGGTTTGTTCTGCGGCGGCGAAAGGGCCCCGGCTATAGCGGGCGTATCGTTCTGAAGCCGTGGCGTCCGGGCTGAAGCCGCGGTTTTTAGGAGCCGGGCCGTGCCCGGGGTGGAGGATCTCACTTCTGAGGGGTCGCGGGACCAGCCGCCGTTGCCATCTGACGTTATTGCGTGGCGTGAATCTCCATGCGCCCTTGAAGTCGCGCTGCGCTTTCAGGCGGGCCGCGCGCCCGATCAATGCCGTCGAACCTCCCCGATGAGCCATCTGTTTCCGCACTCCAAGGGCGGGTTTTATCATGACGGGCGGTTCCCGACCTTGGCGAACGTTGTCGATCATTACAAGCAGGCTCGTAGTCCTACCTGCGCGGGACGTTGAGAGCATCCAGCGGACGTCGATTTACGGACAAATCGTATATCGTCAATTAAGAGGACGCATGAAAAAATCGAAATACTTGATCCTCGGCGGAGGCATGGTGGCCGGTTATGCCGCCAAGGAATTGGTCGAGCGCGGGCTCCCCCCCGGCGATCTCGCGATCGTATCGTCGGACAGCTCGCTGCCGTACGAGCGCCCTCCCCTGTCGAAGGGCTTCCTTGCGGGAACGGAAACGGAAACCGGTATCCGGATCAATACGGAGGATTTCTATCGCGAGCATGAAATTGAAGTGAGTCTCCGCCGCGAAGTGGAAGGGATAGACGCAAACCGAGGATTTCTGCGCTTCCGCTCCGGCGAGGAGCACGGCTTCGACAAGCTCGTTGTGGCGACGGGCGCCCTGGTGCGGACCCTCGATGTCCCGGGCGGAGATCTCCCGGGCGTCTACTACCTGCGTTCGCTCGAAGACTCCCAGCGCATCCGCTCGCGCGCCGAAAACGCCAAGCGGGCCGTGGTCGTGGGCGGCGGGTTCATCGGCATGGAAGTGGCCTCCGTCCTGGCGCGTAAGGGCATCGCCACCACCATGGTCCTGCGCGAGGAGCGCATCCGGCAACAATTCTTCACGCCCGCGATGTCGCGCTTTTTCGAAAGCTACTACGCCCAGCGAGGCGTGCAGTTCATCAAGCAAGCGAACGTGGCCGAGTTGCATGGCAATGGCCCCCTCACGGCGGTAAAACTAGAGGGCAACCGAACCGTGGCTTGCGACTTCTTAGTTGCGGGAATCGGCGTGCGGCCGGTGATCGAGCCGCTGGCCAACAGCGGCATCCAGCTCGACGACGGCGTGCTTGTAAATGAGTACCTCGAAACCAATCGGCCGAACATCTACGCCGCCGGCGACGTGGCGAATTATCAAGACACGCTGTTTGCCAAACGCCGCCGCGTGGAGCACTGGGACAATGCAGTTTCGCAAGGCCGGCACTGCGCGCGCGCTCTGCTGGGAGAACGTAAGCCGTTCGTACACGTCCCCTATTTCTTCTCCGACGTTTTCGATCTTTCTTACGAGTTCTGGGGAGACCCTTCCGTCGCCGACGAAATCGTCGAGCGCGGCGACTTGGCCAGTCCCAGTTTCAGCGTCTGGTGGTTGCATCGAAAGCGCGCCGTTGCCGCCTTTACGATGAACCGGCCCGATGAAGAGCGCGATGCCGCCCCGCGCTGGATCGCCTCCCGCCAGCTCGTATCCGCTGAAAAATTGAGAGCCTCAAGCCCGGTGAGCGAGGCTGCCACGGGATAATTTGAGCAACGTAACCGAGCTGCGGCCGCGAGAGGGCTAAAGCTCAGTACGAACGAAGCCGCCCGCGCGGCCAGCGGCGCAGTGCCTGAAGATTGTAGACGCGGCGCCACGTCAGCGCCTCAGCGGATGGCTGTCTTCAGATCCATATCCCGGACTTGATCGTAAACCGGCCGGCGGCGCTATCGAACCGGCGGATGACGGCTTCGCCGCAGTCGTGTGCGGCCCCGGCCCGGCACAGCCTCTTCAAGTTGTAATAGGGTAGAGACTACATGGCTTTCGACTCGACGCCGCCGGACGACTCCGCGGAGCCCGTTTCAACCGGGATTGCCGGACTCGACCAGATCCTGCGCGGCGGTCTGCCCAGCAACCGTCTGTACGTTGTCGAAGGCGTCCCGGGGACCGGAAAAACAACGCTGGCCTTGCAGTTTCTTTTGGAAGGACGGCGGCGGGGCGAGGCCGTGCTCTATGTCACGCTGTCCGAGAGCAAGACGGAGCTCCTCGACGCCGCGCGCGCGCACGGTTGGTCCTTGGACGATATTCAAATCTATGAGCTCGAGGCGCTCCGGGAAGGCGAAGAGGACCGCCGCGCCTACACCGTCTTTCATCCTTCCGAAGTGGAGTTGGGCGAAACCATCAACGAAATCTATCGCGTCGTGGAGCAGGCCAAACCGGTCCGCGTGGTATTCGATTCTCTGTCGGAACTTCGCCTTCTGGCCCAGAGCCCCCTGCGTTACCGGCGGGAAATCCTCGGGTTGAAGCAGTTCTTTGCCGGCCGCAGGTGCACCGTGCTCCTGCTCGACGACCGCACCGCCCAGGAAGACGATCAGCAGTTGCAGAGCATCTCGCACGGCCTCATCCGGCTGGAGCGCGTCAATGCCGGCTATGGCGTCACCCGCCGCCGCCTGCACGTCACCAAGCTGCGCGGCGTCGGCTTCCGCGAGGGCTTTCACGACTATTCCATCAAGCGAGGCGGCCTGGAAGTGTACCCGCGCCTCATCGCGGCGGAGCACGGCGGCAAATTCGTCCCGGAGAGAACGTCGAGCGGTCACGCCGCGCTCGATGCCCTTCTCGGCGGGGGTTTGGATCGAGGCAGCAGCGCCCTGATTATCGGACCGGCCGGCTGCGGCAAATCCACCATGGGCACGCAGTTCGTCGGCGCCGCGCTGCTGCGCGGAGAGCCGGCCGCTTGCTACATCTTCGAGGAAAGCCGCGCTACCTTCCTCGAGCGCGCCGCCGGTCTGGGCATGCCGCTGAACGAGTACCTGGACTCCGGGTTGCTCCATATCCGCAAGATCGACCCAGCGGAACTTTCTCCCGGCGAATTTGCCAGCGACGTATGTGACGCGGTCGAACGCGCCGGAGTACGCCTAGTCCTACTGGACAGTGTCAATGGCTATCTCAACGCCATGCCCAACGAGCAATTTCTGCTGCTGCAAATGCACGAGCTGCTGACCTATCTGGGCCAGCAGGGAGTCATCACGCTCCTGGTCCTGGCGCAGGCCGGCCTCGTCGGCAAATTGCACTCGCCCGTCGATCTCGGCTATCTAGCCGATACCCTGCTGCTGCTGCGCTATTTCGAGGCCGACGGCCACGTTCGCCAAGCCTTCTCGGTTCTGAAAAAACGCCATGGCGCGCACGAGCGCAGCATCCGGGAGTTGAAGTTCGGCCCGCATGGAATTGAAATTTCGCCGCCGCTGCGAGATTTCGAAGGCGTCCTCACGGGCGTTGCGCGCTATTCCGGATCGGGCCTGCCCTTCATGGTTTCGGGCCCGCAGGACTAACCCGCCGCCTCTCCCGGCCGTCCTCGCGCAAAGCCGGCAATCGTTTCGCACGCGCGCTACACAAGCCTCCTCACGGCGCCGCCAGCAGACCCATTGGCGCCTGCCGCACCGTTAATCCCTTCTTATCGCTCGTAATCCTCTCCTCTTCGCCCCACCGCAAAAGTGCTTAGAATGAAGAGCCCCTACCGGCGCAAGGCCGCCGCGGCTGAAACGGAATGCCATGACAGAGCCTGGCGCTCGCGGACGGTTTCTTCATTGGCACTTACCGCACGCCGATCATCCCGACCCAGCGCCGCCCATGCGCCCATGGCGCCCTCAACGCCCGCTGACGCCTGAAAATCACGCAGCGCCGCCGCGAACCCCTCAATCCCGCCCGCCGCGCAGCGAAGTATAGGATAATGATTCGTAAGGTCTGAAACCCGTGACATCCCAGCCACGTCCGTGCCTTGACGCTGTTTGGCGCGCGGCCCTAAAATTGAATGAGATCCCCCGGTGGTCGTTATGAACGGTGTTCTCGTATGAACGTTAAGCTTTTCATGGTGTCGGGTTGCGTTGCCGCCCTGGGTCTGGGCTGCCTTTTGACGCAGGCAACGGCTGACGACCAGAAGACCGGCGCCAGCAGCCAACGCGAGACGGTCGCCAAGCCGATGTCCGAAAAGGAGCGCAAGAAAAAGGAAAAGGCGCTCAAGAAAGAATTGGAGACGCCCTATAAGAAGTGGCTGAACGAGGACGTCGCCTATATCATCACCGACGAAGAGCGCAAGGCCTTTAAGCAGTTGAACACCGACGAGGAGCGCGAGAGCTTCATCGAGCAGTTCTGGCTGCGCCGCGACCCCACGCCGGATACCGAAGAGAACGAGTTCAAGGAAGAGCACTACCGCCGTATCGCTTATGCCAACGAGCATTACGCCTCGGGCATTCCCGGCTGGAAAACGGACCGCGGCCGTATCTATATCACCTACGGGCCGCCGGACGAGATTGAATCGCATCCCTCCGGCGGCTCCTATGAACGGCCCATCGAAGAAGGCGGCGGCGAAACCTCCACCTATCCCTTCGAGAAATGGCGCTACCGCTACATCGAGGGCATCGGCAGCGACATCAACATCGAGTTTGTGGACACCACCATGTCGGGCGAGTATCACATGACCATGGACCCGTCGGAGAAAGACGCCCTCCTCTATGTCCCGGGCGCAGGCTTGACCATGTACGAACAGATGGGCTTGAGCTCCAAGACGGACCGCTTCAACCGCACCGACGGCACCCACCTCGGCACCGGCAATATGCCGCTGCCGGCCAGCATGAACGAGTTCGAGCGCCTGGAGCAATTTGCCAAGCTGCAGAAGCCTCCGGCCGTCAAGTTTAAGGACCTGGACGCGATCGTGTCCTCGAACATTCGTTACAATACGCTGCCCATCAAGGTGCAGGTAAATTACATCCGCATCACCGATTCCACGGTGCTGACGCCTATTACGATCCAGTTCGAGCGCAAAGACCTGAATTTTCAAAATAAAGAGGGCATCTCGAAGGCCACCGTGAACATCTATGGGCGCATCACCTCCATGTCGCGCCGCGTCATCAACGTCTTTGAGGAGCCGGTCTCGATCGAGGTTCCGACGGAACTGCTGCAGAAGGCGGCCATGGGTTCCTCCATTTATCAGAAGACCGTTCCGCTCGCGCCCGGCATGTACCGGCTCAACGTGGTCGCGAAAGACATCGTCAGCGGCAACACGGTGAGCTACGAGACGGCCCTGAACGTTCCGCATTACGACGAAGATCGCCTGGCCTCCAGCAGCGTGATTCTGGCCGACACCATCGAGAAGGTTCCGACGCGCAGCATCGGCGCGGGGCAGTTCGTGATCGGCGATTCCAAAGTCCGCCCGCGCCTGGGCGATGTCTTCGAACGCGGCGAAAAGCTCGGAATTTATGCCCAATTCTATAATTTCCAGGGCGACGAAAAGACGCATAAGCCGAACGCCAATATCGAGTACGTCATCACCAAGAACGGCGCGGGCAAGCCGGTTCTCGATTACACCGAGGACGTCAGCGCCATGCAGGGCGCCTCCGCGCAGCAGGTCACGGTGGAAAAACTCTTGCCGCTGCAGACTCTGGAGCCAGGCCAGTACACGCTGACCATGAAGGTGACGGACAAGGACCGCAACCAGACGGTCAGCCCCACGGCGACGTTCACTGTAAAATAGAGGATGGTCCGTTTTGGGGTAAAGTGAATAGAAGGCAAGGGCGGAGCAGGAGGCTGCCCAACAGGTGAGAATGCTGCGAAGAAAGCCGAAATCCCGTATCAGCGCGGCGCTCGGCGCGGCTCTTCTGACCCCTCTCCTGTTCGCGCCCGCATTCTGCGCCAATCCTCCCAAGTTCTCCGGCAGCTTGGCCGGCATCGTCCGCGACGCGGCGGGAATCCCGCAAATGGGCGCGACCGTTCTCCTCTTCAACAGGTACGAAAAACTCCTCCAGCGCGCCCTCACCAATGAGCGCGGCGCATTTGGCTTCGAAAGCCTGTCGCCGGACCTGTACTCGGTGCGCGTAAGCCTGGCCAGCTTCGCACCCATGATCCGGCATCGCATCGCGGTGCAGCCCGGGATCCAGAGTCTGCTCTACATCAACATGTCCAACTTACTCGGCTCCATTGAGTTGGTGTATGCGGCGCCCGGCCAAGGCGCGCTCATGAGCGACGATTGGAAGTGGACGTTAAAGACCGCGACCGCGACGCGTCCCATCCTGCGCTTCGGTCCGGACACAGGGCCCCAGATCGCGGGCATGTCGGAAAGTCCCGATCCGCAACACTCCGGATCCATCTTCTCCGATACGCGCGGCATGCTGAATCTCTCCGGCGGCGACGCAGTCACGCTGGCCTCGTCCGGTGATGTGCAAGACTTGGGAACGGCGTTCGCCGTGGCGACCTCGCTGTTCGGCCGCAACCAGCTCGAAGTCAGCGGCAATGTCGGCTACGCGATGCATTCGGGCGCGCCGATGGCCGGTTTCCGCACGGTCTACAGCAGAGAGGGCATGACGCCCGAAATCTCCGTCACCATGCGTCAGGTCTCTCTTCCCACGCGCGCCGGAACGCCGGGCGTGGCGCAGGACGGCGTACCCATGTTGCGCAGCATGTCCGTGGGGCTATTCGATCACACCAATCTGACCGACGATCTGCGCCTGGAATACGGCGTTTCGCTCGATTCCATCTCTTTCGTCGAACATTCGAATTACTACAGTCCGTTCGCCCGTTTCACTTACGACTTGGGCAAGCTCGGCTCCGTGCAGCTTGCCTATAGCTCCGGCGCGCCTCCCACGGCGCTCTCGTCGCATCCAGCCGCGGCCATTCCGGGCGAGGCGATTGCCGGCGATCCCGGGACGCGCGCGGCCGACGCTCTGAGTCTTTCGAACAGCCTGGCCGAGTTGGCGCTGCTGCCTCGCGTCTCCCTTCTCGACGGTCAGCCGAAAGTGGAGCGCACGCAGGATATCGAGATCGGATACGAGAAGTCCGCGGGAAGCCGCACTTTCAACCTCAGCGGCTTTCGCGAGATCGTATCCAACGGCGCATTGACCGTCATGGCCCCCGGCGATCTTTTCGCCGCCGGCGACGTGCTGCCGGATATCTCCTCCGACAGCGGCATTCTCAATATTGGAAATTATCAACGCTACGGCTATGCGGCGTCCGTCACGCAGGCGCTCGGGGACAGGCTGGAAGTGAGCGCGTCGGCGGGGCGCGCGGGCGCTTTCACGGCATCCGATTCCACGATTGATGTCGCCTCCGCCGACGAGGTCCGGTCGAGGCTGCGCAATGAGCAGCGTTTCTGGGGATCGGCGCGCGCCAGCGCCACCCTTCCCGGCGCCTCCACGCAGATTACGGCATCCTACGAATGGACCGATTACTCAGCGCTGATGCCCATGCACTACTATCTGACGCAGAAGGCTTATCCCGAGCCTGGGCTGAACATTCACATCCGCCAGCCGCTGCCCTGCTGGGGCTCGCTTCCGGGGCATCTCGAGGCCACCGTCGACTTGCGCAATATGATGGCGCAAGGCTATCTCCCGCTCAGCGTCGCGGCCCGGCGAGTCCTGCTGATGCAGAACCCCCGCGCCTTCCGCGGCGGCCTGAGCTTCATTTTCTAATCTTCGGAATCGAAAACTTCCCGCAGCGGCAGTTCCAGCGCAGGGTTCTGTGTCCGTAGCACGCCGTCTTTTGCTTCGAGATTACCGCCCTCGGTGCAGACCCAAGCCCGGCGCGTTTCCGGGTCGATCAGCCAGACATTCGGGACGCCGAAGGCCAGATAATCGTCGATGCGCCGCTGCATCCGCGAAAGCCGGTCCTCGCTGGAAAGGATCTCGATCACGATGAACGGCGGCGTCCTGAGAATTGGCTCGCCCGACGGCTTGCCCAGCGTAACGAGAACATCGGGAACGCGGAACCTGGTCGGCGCCACCTGCACGCGCCATTCTACCGTGGCAAAGATACCAAGCTTCTTGCCGAGCGTCATGAAAAAAAACAAAATCGAGCTCTGTAGAAGCGAATGATCGTATTCTCCCAAGTTTCGCTCCAAGACCTGCCCGTCCACATAATCGCAATCGGGGTCGTACGACGTGTGCAAATACTCCTCGACCGGCACGAGGAGCGGCGTTACGCCGTGAAGCGTTTCAGCGTTGGTGGAGTGTATAGGCACGGGGGCGTCCCGACCTTCAGGTTAGCACTCGTCTTGCGGATCGTTTGAGGGAAACGGCGCTATTTCGGCGTTATGCGCCACTGCGAGCAACTTTGGTGCGGGCTTGGTGGTCGCCGGCGCGAGGCCAGAAAGAACCTCGGCGTTGGTGTGGTGTGTGGGCACGGGCGCATCCCGACCGTCAGGCTAGCGCCCGTCTTGCGGACCGTTACTTATGCCGGTACGTGATTCTGCCCTTGGTCAGATCGTACGGTGAGAGTTCCAGGGAAACACGGTCGCCATTCATCACTTTGATGCGATTGCGCCGCAGTCTCCCGGCCATGGTTGCCAGCACTGTCTTGCCTGCGTCCAGTTCGATCGCAAACATTCCAGCCTTAAACTTCTGGACGACCTTCCCCATTACTTCAATTGAATCTTCTTTTGGCAAACTTGTCCTTTTACCAACGATTGCTGCCGCGCCGCTGGCCACCGCCGCCGCCGCCGCGAGATCCACCGCCGCCCGATCCTCGATCGGTCTTGGGGCGGGCTTCGTTGACATTCAACGATCTACCGTCGAGATCTCTGCCGTTCAGCGAGTTGATAGCGCTTTCGGCTTCCGAATCGACGCTCATCTCGACGAATGCGAAGCCGCGGGGTTGACCCGAATCGCGGTCGGTTACAATATTGACGCGTTCCACGGCCCCGTACGATTCGAACATCGAACGGAGCGAATCTTCGGTCGTCCCGAAGCTGAGATTACCTACGAATATGTTTTTCATTACCTTTGTTTCTGAAGTTTGCAGAGCAGCTAATCGGGACAAGATCGAACAAAAGGCGGTCGAACCGGCGCCAGATTTGGCGGACTGACAAGCGACGTCCTTAGTGTTACACAAACCAGCTTGAGACGCAAGGAGATTCTGGGCCGGGTGGCTGCGGGGGCGCCGGGTCCCTTCAGCGTTTTTCGCTCCCCTTCGGGAGGCCGTGCGCCATGCACGCGCTGCCTCTGGCCCGAGAACCGCCCCCCCGCCGCTTCCGGATAGAATACGAAATACAGATTCATGATAATTTCGCGTATTAAAACCTTTCACGAAACCATTTTGGGTTATACTCGTTATATTGAAAATAACTTCAGGTTTTGGGAGGCCTTTCCCTTTCCCCGCCCGCCCGCGTGAAGATAAGGAATCCGATTCGCTCCCGCGAGGAGACAAGATGGCGTCACCCCATCTGGTGGCGATTACGCAAATTCTGGAAGATCGCGTGCAGCGCCTCGAGGACGAGTTTAAGGAGCTTGATTCCGAGCTGCGCGGAAGATTCGGAGAGGGGAGCTATTCGGTGGAGCGCTCCGAACAGGTGCTCGGAGCGATTCAGCGCCTCAAATGGGCCCTCTCGGCCGCCCCGCTCGTCAGCCCGCTGCCCGCCTTCGCCGACCGCGAAAACGCTTGAACGGCGAGCCCACCCCCGCGCAGCCTATATTGATTCGATTTCTCGTCTCTTTTTTGCGTCTTTGGCAATGCGAAGCCTTCCCGCTCACCGGAATGCGCCTCGCGGCCGCCGTTCTCAGGGCAGACGGGGCAGTGCAAAACAGTGCACCGTCACCGATCCCGGGAGGTTGGCAATTTTGGCCGCCGGGCAGGCGCCGATTCACAGTGTAGGCGCCGCTCAGCTAAATTTAGGGGAGGCATATCACACGTCTCTTCCTAGGGTGTTCTGGAGAACCATGGCCCGCCAGGCCCCAGAGCAACGGAAGTTTCCTCATAATATTTTTTATGTTCAGCTTAAATCTACTCCCTATCCAAACCAAGTCACATTGCGCCCGCTTTTCTTTGAAAGGACGCTCATTTCACGGCTGGACCCGCGGTCGCGTCTTCGCTCAGGCGCCGCCAGCCTGTCTTTCGGGTCCGCGGCAATTTCTCTAAAGCTTCAGCGGTTGTTTGCGAAATACAACGCGGAATAAAACCACTGGGACGATCGATGTTTCAGCGTTGTGGAGAATCGCCGCCTCACATCCGGCAAGGTGGCGCAGCGCACCGTTGACTGGGGTGCGAGGTTCCGACAGCAGCGCTTTCCCGACGCAAAGCGGTGAGTTGTGAGCAGGCGTCCACGCGCAATAGAGATCTGCCCCGCGGGGCGCACCGGGCATGCCGGTTGCTTCCGCTACCGGAAGCGCAATTCCTACCGCTCGATGGCCTGAGTCGCGGAGTGAAGAGCCGGCATGGCCCCATCGGGTCCAAAGCAGTTAGCCGCCACAAAAATGCTGACCTGCGAAAGACAGGCTGGCGCTTCCACCCAAGATGAGCGCCGCGGCGCTCGGGCGTTTGGGACTTTCAAACAGGCATGTGCGCGAGCCTTCGCGCCCTTCGACCCGAATGTTTTCGTTTTGGCCGCTCACGCGATATACGCTGGCAGCCCCATGATAGGCCTGCAGCGAATCGAGCGGCCAATCGGAATCGGCGATCATGCGGATACCGCCTTCGCCGCCAAGCACGATCGTGAGATGGGAAGGCGCCTGGCCGGAATGGGCCGCGCATTCGGCGGCATCCAACAGATTGGCGGCGTCCTCGAAAAAGCGGCTCACAAACACCATTTCGGAAACGCCGCTCTGAATGTGAGACTTTTTTACCTCTGGCTTAAGCCGCCGTCCACCGCGATGATCTGCCCCGTAACGAAGTTGGTCGCATTCAGGAGGTACAGCACCGCGCCCGCCACCTCTTCCGCCGTGCCCGGCCGCTTCGCGGGCGTCGCCCGCACCATCGACTCGGATTCCGGATCGAGCGGCCCGAATGGAATTACCCCCGGCGCGACGGAATTCACCGCGATATGCGGCGCAAAGGCCTTCGCCAGCGCGCGCGTCAGCATGATGACGCCCGCCTTGGAAGCGCAGTAGTGCGCATGGTCCGCCCACGGCCGAATGCCCCCTAAAGAACTTATGTTCACAATCCTGCCCCCGCCCGACTTGTTCATCAGACGCGCGCCCTCCTGACAACAGAAGAACGTCGCCTTCAAATTGACGCTGTGAATGAAATCCCAATCGGCTTCCGTGACCTCCAGTGGATCCAAGCGCGTGAAGCGGGCCGCATTGTTCACCAGGCCGTATAGCGCGCCAAGGCGGTCCTCCACCTCGCGGAACAGGCGCCGGATCTCCGCCACGCTCTCGAGATTAGCCCGAAAAAGCTCCGCTCCCCCGCATTCCGCGGCCGTGCGGCGCGCTTCCTCTTTGGATGCATGATAGTGGATCGCGACGCGAAAGCCGTTCTTCGCGAGGTGAATCGCGATGCCTCGCCCGATTCTCTTCGCCGCTCCCGTGATCAAAACAGCTCTTGCAGGCTCCGCCGCGATCCGCTCCGCCATGATCCACTCGGATTCTAGCGTGAGTCGCGAGGGAGGGTTGTCCCGATGCCTTCGGCCGCAGGCTAGCGAGCGGCGTAGCGGCGCGGAAGAAATAGCTTGGCGAAGGCAAGGCCAGGCACGCCAAAGACGGCGGCTTCCCGCGCCGAAGCGACGATCGCCGTGGAGAGGCCGGCGCCTCCATTCAGGGGTTTGTTGAATCCATCGCAGCGACTCGTCGTAGATGCCGGTGACCACGTACGCGGCTCGATTCATAGCCAGCGGGACCGAAGAGCGTCAGAACGTCACCTTCGCGGAAAATTGGATGGAACGCGCCGGAAGCTGGTTCGTAATGCCCGCGAGCGGCTGGCCGAAGCCCGCGCCGGGCGTCGGGCCGTTACCCCACGTACCGCTGTAGCCGACGAAATTGGCGTGATTCAGCACGTTGAACGATTCCGCGCGGAGCACCAGGCGCACGCCTTCCCTTCCCAACCCGAACGCGCGCTCGAGAAATGGCGAAAGGTCGTAAATCGGGTTGCCACGCCCCGTGTTACGGCCAACGACCACGCCGTCGATTACCGGCCGGTCCGTCGTTGCGCCATTGTCTCCGCTGTTCGTCGTTCCCGCCACAATGTTATATGGCAGACCCGATGCGAGCGTGGCCACGCCGCCGATATTGATTTTGAAAGGCGCTACGTAGACGCCGCTCAGCACAAAGCGATGGCGTTGATCGAAAATAGCGTTCCCTTTCTCGATATTGCCGGGGAAGTTTGCGTCGTTCGGATTCTGGCTGGGCACGTCGGGATCGACATTGTCGATGGCGTGCGACCAGGTATAGCTCGCCAGCATCGACAAGCGGCGGCTGAAGCGGCGGCTCAGATTGATGTCCAGCGCCTGGTACGTCGCGAACCCGTCGTTGACGTCGGTCTGAATGACGCTGTATGGCGGTTGCGGATTTGTGGCGCTGTTGGGATTGCACGCCGAGCCGTTCTGCGCATACCACCACATCCAATAAGGGCGCGTGCAATTGGCCGCTTGCGCGGAGCGCGTCTGACCGGGCGCGGTACGGATGAACGGCGACGGCGGATCGACGTCGAGCGGGCGATTGATCCGCAACGTGCGCGATCCGGCATAATCCACGCTCAAGACCCACTCCCGCGCCAGTTGACGCTCCACGCCGAACGTCCACTGCTCCGAATAAGGATTGAGTAATTTGCCGGGATACCCGATCAGCGTGTTGGTAGGGAAGAACTGGTCGTAATAAGAGGCGTCGCCAGGGCGGATGTAGAGGCTGCGCACGGGGGCTATCGCGCCGGGCGCGAACGCGGGCAACGGCGCGGCGGCTACGCTGGCGGGAAATCCGATCTGGCCGGGACCGGCGATGTAATTGAAGAATCCCGTAGGACCGGTGAGCGCATAATTCGCTTCGGAATTGTCCACGACCTGCGAATAGTAAATACCGAAACCGCCGCGGATCACGGTTTTCCCCCGACCGCGCCAGTTATAAGCAAACCCCACGCGCGGAGCGAAATCGTGGCGTGAGTCCGTGAATGTCTGCCGCTCGTAACGCAGTCCGAGATTGACCGTCAGGTCCCTCCCGACCCTGTAATCGTCCTGCGCAAACAAGGACCATAGCGCATCGTTTACCGTGTAATTCGCGTTGCCGAAGCTTTGCGTATAGGTCCTCACGTTGGCGATATTGCCCAGATACGCGGAGCTTTCGCAATAGGAGAGCGCCTGCGTGCAAGTGTTATAAACGAACTGTCCCAGGTAAATCGGTCCGCCGAACTCCTTGCTATTGCCGCCGTTGTGGGCGAAGATGATGTCCGCGCCGAACCGTACCCGATGCGGCCCCCAATCCGCCGACAAGGTGTTCGTCGCCTCGTACTGCCGATTCAGCAGCAGTGCCGATTGCGAGGTCCCCGTCGTAAACGTGCCGCCGGTGGAAACGGGGACCTGATATTGCGTGCCATATATGACGGGGTTGAATTGGGTAATCGGCGATGCCAGTTGGAATTGCAGACGCACGCTGTTCAGCAGCCGCGGACTCAACACCGCCGTTTCGCCAAGCTCTTCGGAGTAGGTGCGCCGCCTGAAAACGCGATCGACCGTCGGCAAATTGTTTCCGCCGACCGTACCGTTCGGATTGGTATCCTCGAAGCCATCGAAATCGCCGCGCAAGAACAGGGTGTTGCTCTCATTGATTTCACGGTCCAGCCGGAAGTACGCCAGCCAGTCGCGATAATGTCCGATAAAATTTCCGGGCGCGACCGGGGAGGTCACCGGAGAAGCGCGATTTTCACGCGTGAATTCACCCGCCAGAAAAAAATGCGTGCGGTCTCCGGACCCGATCGGCCCGGAAATCGACAGCGCCGATTGCCCCACGGTATCGTTCGTGAGATCGTTGCCGCTGCCCGCGTTTGCGGACGTGAATCCGGAGAGCTTCGCCTCCGATGCGGAAGGCCGCCACATTTCGAGCGCTTCGCCGTGGAAATCGTTTCCGCCGCTCTTATCGACGATATTGATCACGCTGCCGGTGCTGCCGCCGTATTCCGCCGAAAATGCGTTGGTGAGCACGTCCATCTCCTGCACTGCCGCGAGCGGGATATTGCTGAAGATGGTCTGGCGGCCCCACATATCGACGCCGTTGCCGCCATCCACTTCAAACCAGGCCTGGCGGCGGCCCGCTCCGTTGGTCGTGAACAGGTTTTCGTTCATGAACACGTCGCCCTGATTGATTGCCGGACGATTCGCCGCGTTCAGCAGCGGCAGATAAGTAATTTTACGGTCCGGCAGCGGAGTTTCTTCCATTTGCCTTGCCGTCAGAAGATCGCCCAATTGCGGCTGGTCCGTGCGGATCTCGCCGACGACGCCGGTCACGGTAATCCGGTTGCTCTCTCCAGCTACGTTCAGCTCGATATTGACGTTTGCCGTCGCGCCGCCCGCCAGCGTGATTCCGCTCAGATGCCCCGCGGCAAAGCCTTGCTTTGCGGCCGAGATGTCGTACGCGCCGGCGATCGGCAGTCCAGCAATCGAGAACCTGCCGGAATTATCGGTCCGGGCGCTCCGTTCGAGTCCGGTAAGAGTGTTCCTGACCTCAACGAGCGCGTCCGGAACGCCGGCGTGGCTCTGGTCGGCGATCCGCCCCTGCATGGTCGCCGTGTCCGGAGTCTGTGCCATGAGGCACAGCGAAAAAATAATGCCGGGTAGAGCGGTGAATCGAAGCATGGCGGAGTGCGAGTTACCAACTAGGATATAGCAAGGATCGACGCACTACGACCAAACCAGGCGTCGGTGAACGCCGCTTATTCACTGGGCGATGATGCAACGAGCGCTTTGACATCTTTCAGCAAAATAAACAGGTGTAGAGGGTCCGTCGGCGAAGGAACAAAATCAAAACGCTCGTAGAAGCGCCGCGCCCTTTCGTCCTTCGCGTGAACGGCAAACGCGCGGATCCCGGCGATGTCGGCGGCCTGTAGTGTTCTCAGCATCGCATCCCTGAGCAAGCTCTTGCCGATGCCTTCGCCTTGGCGTCTCCTATCGACGGCCAAACGAGCCAGCAGCATGATTGGGATGGGATGCCGCGCCAGGCCTTTAGCGAGGCGTTGCGGCGCCCCTTCGTAAGACACTTGGCCCACGACAAGCGTATAAAAGCCAACGATCTCGCCGGACGCCAACCCCACATACGTCTGCGAAGCATCGGCCTGCTGGTTCTGCCAGGCGTAACGGATAAGAAATCGGTTCAGCTCGTCGCGGCCGCAATCGAATCCCTCCAGATTGTGTTCACGCCGGAGCTTCTCAACCCGGCGTGCGTGAGCGCCGGTGGAACCGGCGCTGATCATGGCCTAGCGCTCGGGAGACTCGAAAAATCCCGGCTCATTCAATAGCCTCCCCATCCGGGGCAGTGGCCGCCGGGGCGCATCAAGGGCGGCCAGAAAAGCGCGCCATTGCGCGGCGCTGAGACCAAACATCCTGCGATCGGCAAGCGTCTCATCGGCGTGGGCCAGAGCACTCTCGACGACGAACTCGCTGACGGATCGATGAGCCGCGCTGGCAGCGGCCTGGAGAGTTTTTTTTGCCGCCGCCGTAAGCCGCAAATCCAGCTTCTCACTTCTGCGAATGCGAGCCTTCATCGTGATCCCCCTTAACAGCGTAGCGGGCTTGCCCGACATTGTCAAGACATTTATCGACATCGAAACTCCTATTCTCATCGGCCGATTTGAACCCGCATCCGCGTTCCCTTGAAAACCCAAGCCCCGCTGACCGTTTCGCCAGCGAGAGCTTACGAAAGGGCCGGCACCTCAATCATGTTGTCTTAAAAGTTGAAGTTGTCGATGTTGGATTTCGTGAAGACGAAGGGGGCGCCGAGTATAATGTCGCTCTTGCGGATTTCGATAGTACCGAGCCGGCCGGCTTGGAGCGTCTTGTCGCCACGTTTCAGAGTGCCGTTGGCGAGGGCCTCGGCGGCGTAAACGGTCAGATAACCCAGATCGCGCGTGTTCCATAGGACAACGGCTTGCACAACTCCCTCGTGGACGTAAGGCTTGCAGAGATTCGGCAGCGACAGACCAATCACTTTCACATCTTTACGGCTCGACTGCTTGACGGCTTCCGCGGCGCCGGGAACGGCCGGAGCGGCAATGCCCATGATGAGTTTCAGATGGGGATAAACCTTCACCAGCGTCTGCGTCTCGGCGAAGGCGCGGTCGCGGTCGTCGTCGCACGGGCGTATGGTCACGAGTTTCAGGTCCGGGTATTTGGTGGATAAACGCTCGCGGATAAACTTGATCCATTCGTTCTGATTGGCGGCGCTCAGCGCGCCGGTGATGATGGCGAATTCGCCGCGGCCGTTCAGCAGGCGGGCGGCTTCATCCGTGAGAGTGTATGCGATTCCCTGGGGAGTGGCCTGATCGACGAAGAAATCGCGCGCGTCCGGCTCGGCGTCCGCATCCCAGGTCAGGACGTGAATGCCGGCCGCCAGTGCTTTCCGTAGCACGGTCGAGATGGCGGCCTGGTTTGCGACGCTGACCGCCATCACATCGACGCGGCGTGTGATCCAGCCTTCGACTACTTCGTTTTGTTTAGCGGGATCGAGATCCGTAGGACCGTCCCAGATGAGGTCGGCGCCCAGTTGGCGGGCGGCTTCCTCAGCGCCGAGCTTGCAGCTTGCGAAGTAGGGATCGCCTTTCGCTTTGGGCATCATGGCGATCTGGACGGCGCGGCCGCGTGACGTGGCTAGCGGAACTGTGACGCCCACATAGTGAATGCCGCGGACGAGCCACCAATTGCTGGCCGCGACGATCAGCGCGCCCGCCAGGATCACGGCGCTGAGAACGGCCACCTGCGAATTTTTCACGTCTTCGCCGCTCGGCCGCTCCGGGGCGCGATTCCATTCGAAACGATCAAGTCCAATGGTAATCACAAGGATTGCGCCGGTCAGAATACCGCTCAGCTCGGTTGGCAGGGCGGCGAGACGAAGGCCGTTTTGAAGGACCACGATAGCGAAAAGGCCCAGCAGCGTTCCAAGGATCGTGCCGCGGCCGCCGAAGATAGAAGTGCCGCCGAGCACGACGGCGGTGATGGCGAGCAGCTCATAGCCGGTGCCGGCGTCGGACTTCGCCTGCCCGATGTGAGCGACGTAGATCAGGGCCGCGGCGCTCGACCATAGGCCGGAGAGAATGTAGACCAGCGCGATGCGCCGCTCGACGGGAATGCCGGCGTAGCGCGCGCCCCCCGGCGAGAGTCCGATGGCGTAAAGAGCGCGTCCGATCGTGGCGCGATGAAGCAACAGCCAATAAAACAGGGCGGCCACGGCGAGGACGAAGAGTTGCGTCGGAACGACCCCACGAACGTAGCCCTGGCCATAGAAAAGAAAACGGGCGGGAAAATTCGAGAACGTGTCGAGCGCTCCCGTCAGGCCTTCGGCGATCCCGCGAAAAAGCGAATAGGTCGCGATAGTCACGATCAGCGGCGCGATGCGGAAGCGCGTAATGAAGGCAGCGTTCAACGCTCCTCCCGCGATGCCCACCAGCAAGGCGCAGAGCGCCGCCGCGGCAATGGAGAAGTGGTGATCTCGCCACAGCGACCCGAAGACGACGGCTGCCAGGCCCATCATCGAGCCGACTGACAAGTCGATGCCGGCCGTGACGATAACCGGCGTAAGCGCGAGAGCGAGCAGCCCGAGCTCGACCGCGAGCCGCACGATTTCAAACGCGTTTGCCGACGTGAGGAAGTTCCGGCCCGCGACGCTGAAGACGGCGATCTCGACGATCAGAACGAAAGCCAGCGCGGCTTCACTGCGCCACTGCTTTGGCATGCGCTCCTTTCCTGTTGCCGATGGCGTCCAGCGCAACCGCCGCGAGTATAATTCCACCCTGGATGGCCTTCTCCCAATAAGCATTCACGCCCAGGAAGGTAAGCGCCGGTCCGATCGTACCGAGCAGAATAACGCCGAGCAGAGCTCCCAACAACGTTCCTCGGCCGCCGCTTATGGATACGCCGCCGATGACCACGGCCGAAATTACTTTCAGTTCGAGGCCGTAGCCGGCGTTGGCTTCGATATCTTCGAAGCGGACGGAATTGAACAGCGCCGCAAGGCCGGTGAGGGCGCCAATGGCGGCGAAAACGTGAAAGCGGATGGCGCGAATATCGATTCCGGCAAGGCGGGCGGCTTCGGAATCGGAGCCCGTGGCGTAAACGGCGCGACCCGCGGCGAGCGAGCGCAATGCTACCGAAAAAATAGCGAAGACGGCCGCGGTCAGCAGCACAATGGCGATCTGGCCGCCGCTTTGAGTAAGACCGAACCATTGGAAGGAGCGCGGCAGATTTTGCACCCAAGCTCCTCCGCGCGCCAGGCGCAGGCCATCGCGGAAGATCGCCATCGTGGCAAGGGTCACGATGATGGAGGGAATGCGCGCGTAAGCCACCAGCGCCCCGTTCAACGCTCCCATCAGCCAGCCCAGCGCGATAGAGCCGGCCGCGACGGCGGCGATCGGCAGACCCGATTTGGCGAAAAGGGCGGCCGCGATGCCCGCAATGGCGAACTGGGATCCCACGGAGATATCGATTTCCGCGGTCAGGATTACGAGTGTCATGCCGATCGCGATCAACAGCGTGGGCGCGTTGGTGAGCGCGATATCGCGGATGTTGCCGGGAGCGAAAAAACCGGGCGCGAGAAACGCTATGGCGAGCAACAATAGGGCATAGGCGCCGAGCAGGGAAAGTTCACGCCTGCGGTCGCGCGTCACGGGCCAGTCTCCAGAGCGCAGCCGAGAATTGCCTCTTGCGTGGCCTCGGCCCGCTCGATGGTCCGAACGATCGTGCCGCGGCGCATCACCGCAATGCGATCGCTCATGCCCAGAACTTCGGGCAGCTCGGAGGAGATCATGACGATCGCGAGTCCGCGCGCGGCCAGGCCGGTCATCAATCTGTGTATTTCGGACTTGGCGCCGATGTCGACGCCTTGCGTGGGCTCATCGAGGATCAGGATCGACGGATTGGCTACCAGCCAGCGCCCCAGAGCGACCTTCTGCTGATTGCCGCCCGAAAGCGTCGCGGCCGCGGCTTTGATCGATGCAGTCTTAATGCCGAGGCGTTGGACGGTATCGCGCGCGATGGCGCGTTCCTTGGCTCCATTCAGGAATCCCGATGGGAACACACGGCCCAGGGAGGCGAGAGAAAGATTGGCCGGGATGGGAAGATCGAGGATCACGCCATGGTTGCGCCGATCTTCCGGTACATGGGCAATACCGAGCGCAATCGCATCGGCCGGGCTTGCGATTCGGGCCGCGCGGCCGCGAACGGCGATTTCACCGCTGTCCGCGGGCGTGATTCCGAAAAGCGTTTCGGCAAGCTGGGTGCGGCCGGACCCGACCATGCCGGCGATGCCAAGGATCTCGCCCGAGCGGACCGTCAAATGTACGTCGTGGATGCGGGCACTGGCGCACTTGAGCCCGCGCACCTCGAGAGCGATGTCGCCGATGGGCACTCGCTCCTTCGGGAAGATTTGCGACAGCTCGCGGCCGGCCATCAAGCGGATCAGACGGGAGCGGTCCGCTCCGGCGATCGCGAGCGTCTCGATCACGCTGCCGTCGCGCAGGACGGTAACGCGATCGGCGATTTCAAAGAGCTCGTCAAGGCGATGCGAGATGTAAATCAGTCCGACGTTCTGGGCGCGCAGGCGGCGGATGACGTCAAAGAGCTTCTCGACTTCACGCGTCGTGAGCGAGGCCGTCGGCTCGTCGAGTATGACGAAGCGGGCCTTGGCTCCGAGCGCGCGGGCGATTTCGACGAGCTGCTGTTCGGGCATGCTGAGCGTACCGGCAACGGCGTCGGGGTCGATCGACGCCGCGATGCTCTCAAGCAGCGTTTGGGCGTGCGTGCGGCGGCCGTTCCAGTCGATGCGCCGGAGCATTCCCGGCGGTTCCGTCCCGAGCGCGATGTTTTCGGCAACCGTGAGATCGGGAAACAGCGCCGGCTGTTGGTAAATGGCCGCGATCCCCAGCGCTTTGGCGTGCGCCGGGCTGTTGTGTTGAATGCTTCGGCCCTCAATTTCGATGCTTCCGGAATCGGCCTCAACCGCGCCGGTCAGGACTTTGATCAGCGTGGATTTGCCCGCTCCGTTCTCGCCCACAAGCGCATGCACTTCCCCGGGGTGAACGTCGAACGAGACGTTATGGAGCGCCCGCACGCCGGAATATGATTTCGAGATGCCGTTGGCCTTGAGGATGCGAACATTGTACATTGGTCTGTGGTTTCGAGAGCGCTTCTGCTTGCGGCCGCCCTGTGCGCCTACGCCGGCGCGGCCAATCCCGCCTTGTTGACGAAAGCATGGAAGGCGCATTGGATTGCGGTTGCCGGAGCGCCGCCGCACCGCTACGGCGTTTACCATTTCCGCCGCGCTTTCGACCTTGCCGCGCGCCCGGACAGGTTCGTCATAGACGTCACGGCGGATAATCGCTATCAATTGTTCGTCAATGGAACTCGCGTTTCTATCGGACCCGCGCGCGGCGATCTGTTTCACTGGCGCTACGAAACGGTAGACATCGCGCCGGAGCTTAAGCCCGGCAAAAACGTCCTCGCGGCGGTGGTGTGGAACGATGGACCGTTCACCGCCATCGCGCAGATCTCGAACCAAACTGGATTCTTGTTGCAAGCAGACAGCGACTCGGAGCAGGTGGTAGACAGCGGGCCGCTATGGCGCTGCATACCCGATCCGGCTTACGCGCCGCATCCCATTCCAAACGATCAGACGACCGGATATCACGCGCTCGGACCGAACGAACTGGTCGATGCGTCGAAGTATCCGTGGGGATGGGAGCAGCCGGATTTCGACGATTCACGCTGGCTGAACCCGGCCGTCCTGAGCAACGGCGAGCCGCGCGCGTCTGAAGATGCGAAGAACCGCTGGTTTCTCGTTCCCCGCACGATTCCGTTTGAAGAGCGCACGCCGGAACAGCCTCTGCGCGGCGCGTCGTTTCCGATTCAAGTCCCGGCGCACACGCATTCGACCTACATTCTGGACCAGACGTACCTGACCACGGCCTACCCGGAGTTGACCGTAACGGCGGCCGCGGCGCCCGCATCGAAATGAAATACGCCGAGGGATTGTGGTTGCCGGATAAACGCGAGAAGGGCGACCGCAACGTCACTGAAGGCAAGCGCTTTCTCGGCTACGAAGATGTCTTCATCAACGATGGCGGGCATCATATGTATACGCCGCTCTATTGGCGTACCTACCGCTTCCTGCAATTGAGCGTCGAAGCGGCGGACGAGCCGGTCACCATTGAAAGCCTTCGCGGAGTGTTCACAGCTTATCCGTTCGAGCGCAAAGCTTCGTTGTCGACAGGATCGGAGGAGTTGACCAAGATCCTCGACGTCGGCTGGCGCACCGCGCGGTTATGCGCTCACGAGACGTATATGGATTGCCCCTATTACGAGCAGCTCCAATATGCCGGCGACACGCGCATCCAGGGACTCGTATCGCTGTACATGACGGGCGATGCGCGGCTGTTGCGCAATGCCATCGAGCTGCTCGATTCCTCGCGCACCTCGGAGGGATTGACCTATTCGCGCGCGCCCTCTTCCCTTCCGCAATACATTCCCGGATTTTCGCTGTGGTGGATCGGCATGCTGCACGACTACTGGATGTACGTTGACGATGCGGGCGTTCGTGAAAGGCAAGCTTCCCGGCGTACGCGCCGTGCTCTCGTACTTTGAAGGCGTCACAAAGCCCGACGGGCGGCTCGGTCCAATCCACTGGTGGCCTTACATTGATTGGACGCCGCAATGGCGATCCGGCGTGCCTCCAGCGGACGCGGACGGCGGTTCTTCGCTGAACGATTTGCAGTTGACGCTGGCCTACCAGTGGGCGTCGGAGATGGAGGAGAAGCTCGGGAACGCGACGCTTGCGGTACAGGATCGAGCCGCGGCGCGGCATTTGGCCGCCGCCATTCGTGAGACCTATTTCGATCCACGCCGTGGGCTGCTCGCCGATACGGCGGCGAAGACGGAATTCTCGCAGCAGGCCAACGCTCTTGCGGTGCTCGCGGGCGTTTTCGAAGGGCGGCAGGCGCGCGAGGCGATGGAGAAGGCCGCCGCCGATGCTTCCCTGATTCCAGCGTCCATATATTTTCGCGCCTACTTCAATGAAGCGCTGCTGCGCGCCGGCCTGGGCGACCGTTATTTGGAGATGCTCGGTCCGTGGAGACAGATGCTCGCCATGCACCTGACGACCTGGGCGGAGTCGCTGAGCTTCGATCGCTCCGACTGCCATGCCTGGGGAGCGAGTCCGAACTACGAATTGTTTCGAACCGTGCTGGGCGTGGAATCCGCCGCGCCTGGATTTAGGAAAGTGCGGATCGCGCCGAATCTGAACGGTCTCGCCGAGGTGTCCGGCTCCGTGCCGTCGCCGCGCGGGCCGATTTCGGTTTCACTGCAGCGCGGGGCGAAGGCGATCGTCAATCTGCCGCCGGGCATGGAAGGCGAGTTTGTATGGGCCGGCAAGTCTCACCCTTTGAAAGCAGGACGGACGGAGATCATGTTGTGAGCGTTTCGTCAAAGCAGACCAAGGCCGTCATGAGCGCGCTCGATTCCTTTGCGATCGAGTTGCCGTCCTGGGGATTCGCGAATACCGGAACGCGCTTCGGAAAATTCATGCAGCCGGCCGCCGCGACTACCATCGTCTGAAAAGCTGGCCGATGCCGCGCTGGTGCACAAATTGACGGGAGCGTGTCCGAGCGTGGCGCTGCATGTGCTGTGGGATTTCCCGAATGGTTTAGAAAGTGTGGACGACGTCAGACGGCTCGCGGCGGAGGCCGGCGTGCGTCCCGGCGCCATCAATCCCAACGTTTTCGAAGACCAGGAATATAAGCACGGTTCTCTCGGCAATCCCGATCCGGCGGTGCGCGAACGCGCCATGGCGCACTTGATGGAAAGCGTAGAAATCGCGGCGAAGCTCGGAAGCCGCCACGTGTCGCTGTGGTTCGCCGACGGATCGAATTACCCCGGAACGGCAAACATACGGCAACGGCGGCGATGGTTCGAAGAAGGGCTGCGCGAATTGCACGCTCGCATGAGCGGGGATCAGCGGATGCTCGTCGAATACAAGCCCTTCGAGCCGGCGTTTTATCACACCGATATCGCCGACTGGGGCATGGCGCTGTTGCTCGCTCGCGCGGCGGGACCGCGGGCGCGCGTGCTGGTCGATACGGGACATCATTACCTATCGCAGAACATCGAGCAGATCGTGGCCTGGCTGCTGAGCGAGGACATGCTCGGAGGATTCCACTTCAACGACCGGCGCTACGGCGACGACGACCTCACCATGGGATCGATTGACCCCTATCAGGCCTTTCGAATTTTTCACGAGATCCGCTTTTACGAATGGGAGTCCGGAACACGGGCCGATATCGCTTACATGATCGATCAGAGTCATAACTTAAAAGGCAAGATCGAGGCCATGATCCAGACAGTCCTAACAGCACAGGAGCTGTTCGCCAAAGCCGCGCTGGTGAATCATATCGCGCTCGCTAAATATCAGCAGCGCTGCGATCTCGTCGATGCCGAAGAGTGCCTGCGCTCCGCGTTTTCGAGCGACGTGCGGCCCATCCTGTGCGCGTGGAGAGAGTCGCGCGATTTACCTGCGAATCCGCTGACCGCATTTCGGGAGAGCGGTTACCTGGAGCGGATCACGCGGGAGCGGGCGGAGAAGAACCGAGCGGCCGGCGGATCGTACGCTTAGGCGAAATGGGGGTCACTCCTCCATTGTTCAAAACAAGCCTGAGCTGTTCGAATTGGTCAACAGATTAGAACGGAACTCGGGGTCGGCAGTTCGCTGCCGCTCCGTGACCAGGCCCGCCCGAACTCAGTTGACATATATAAGGTTCCAGCACTGTCAACCACCACAATCGTTGAACCGTTTGAGGCGATGCAACCTGTGTCGACCTTGCCATTCGTCCACGTCGGCAGGCCATCTTCGACGGCCGCTATTTCTCCGTCCGGTCCGATCGGCCGACGATAAATTCTTCCGTGGGCCGCAAAGGGATCTGTCGACGCGGAGACAAGAATGTCATCGTCCGAGAACGCTACCGCGGAGCAGTGCGATGCGTGTAGGCCGTCGCGTTCTATGGTCCACGTCGCTCCTGCGTCGCGGCTAATGCAAAAGCCGATAGCGGATGCCGCGGCGACGATGTCCGGATCTGCCGGATGCGCGCGCACCTCATGAACATCGCTGTTGATATCTATGGTAGGCTGCCATGTTCTTCCGCCATCCATTGAACGCGGAATGCCTCCCACGTGAACGTTGGCGAACAGTATGCTCCCGTTCGAGTTGGCCGCAACCGAGCGAATGCCTAGAGGCGGCCCAAGACGCTGCCCATTAACAATCGCCGAACCAGCAAACCAATCATCCCGCCCCGCGACGCGGTCGAAACCGTGGATAGGATCGAGCGCACCGCCCCCCTGGCTCAGCCGCAGCATGCGTGCATCGTCCGTTCCAACGTAGACGGTGTCTCGAACAGCCATACAGCACGAAAGCTCCAACTCGCTCGTGGCGACGGTTGCCCATTCGCCGCTTGGCGCACGCCTGCGCAGCGAATGCCGGCCGACAATGGCGAGCGCACCGCCGCGTCCATCCGGCGCGAGCCCTCTGACGGGCTGGTTCGCAATCTCTTGCGTGCGCCCATCGCCGGTGACAGCGAAC
Source organism: Bryobacterales bacterium (assembly GCA_963795935.1). Lineage (GTDB taxonomy): Bacteria > Acidobacteriota > Terriglobia > Bryobacterales > Bryobacteraceae > JAICMB01. The sequence continues at coordinate 56,646 of CAWCJO010000009.1, forward strand.
AGCCCTTCGCCCCACGTTGCCACAAGTATCGTTGGTTTGGTCACGGATTACCTTCCCTCTCCCAGTTGTCGCGGGCTATCGGAGTTGTTGAACGAGGCTTTGACCGGCCAATGTGCACGCCCAATCAACGATTTTCCCGCAAAGTCGCACAGTGTAGGGGGAAGCCTGGCGCCGGGCGAACTCAAGGATCTAGAGGAGCGCTTCCTGGAACGCAGCAACCGGATAACGGAGGTGCGGCTAACCCGAGTTGCTTGGCTATGGCCCGCTTACTTTTTCGTCCTTGCGTACCTGTTTCATTTCCGGTACGAGTTTACCCGCGGTCATTTGCCGCCCATGCGGCTCCTGTCCTTTCGGGCTTGATCGATTCCCGCCTTCACCCGGTCTCGTAAAATATTTCTTTCGAACTCCGCAAACACGGCCAGCATGCCTGCGAGAGGGCGGTCGCTCGGGGTGGTGAGATCGAGCGTTTGGATTAGGAAAACAAGGCCCACGTCGAGCGCCGTCAATTCCTGAAGAGTGTTGACAAGGTCCACGAGCGACCGTCCCCAGCGATTAAGTCGCCAACAATGACTGAATCAATCTTCGCCGCCGTCGAACTACGGCGACGCATCCACGTCGAGTGCAATAAAGGAGAGGCGAAAAACGCCTTTGCAGGGGCGGTATTCTTCAATCGGCTGGGTGAGCCGCGGGACCGCAAACGAAAACGAAAGCCATCGGGCTAGTAGGCTGAATCTGTTACTGGCCGCCGTCGCGCTTTGGAACACCGTCTACCTGGACGGGAGGTTGCCGCGATCCGCCAGACCGGGCAAACCGCATCCGGCGAGGCGCTTGTCCAGCTTGCACGGCTGAAGTGAGAGCACATGAACCTGAGGGGCGACTACAACTGGCGCAAGAACGCCGGGCTCCGAAATCGCAAATGCCCCATCAGGACCGGCAGACCGGTTTCTCACTCCTTAACGTGACCGATTGACAAGTGGCCCCAAATGGCGCGCCGGAATGCTTCGAATATCCGCCGGTCGGCCGCGCTGACCAGGACGCGGTCCTCGGGATGCCACTGCACGCCGACTACGAACGTTCTGTCGGGGCGTTCCAGGCCCTCTATGACTTCGTCCTCGATTGATCTGGCCGATACGATCAGTTCCGCGCCAACGCGGCCGGCGGCTTGATGATGTCGCGAGTTCACGTCGTACTTGCCGGCGCCGATGATGCCCGACAGCTTCGTGCCCGCGACAACATTGACGGAGTGCGCCACCGGACAGCGCTGCTGGTGCATCGCGCTCGTGCCCAGATCTTGGACCAGACTGCCCCCGTGAAAGACGTTCAGCAATTGAAGGCCGCGGCAGATGGCCAATACCGGCAGGTCGAGTTCGAGAGCCTCGCGCAAACAGTCCATTTCGAGTTGGTCGCGCGCTTCGTCGACCTGTTCGGAACCGGCCATTTTCTCGCCGTAGAGCGAGGGGTTTATATCGCTCCCGCCGGTCAGAACCAGTCCACGTGCGCTGGATAGACCTCCGCGTTCAGCAGGCGTGATATGCACCGGATCGAGTCCCACGCCGCGGAGCGCCGCATCATAGGGCGCGATCTTGCGCCGGTTATCATCGTCCAGGTCCTTAAATGTAACGGCGACTTTCACGACGAACGCTCTCCAGCGTATTGTTACACTGAAGCCAATGGGAAATAGCAGTTTGTTTCCCCTGTACGGCGAAGGCTCCGTGGCAGGGCCGGCGCCGCGCATCACGTCTCTGCTGATCAAACCGGCCAGCGCGGTCTGCAATCTCGACTGTTCCTATTGCTTCTACCTGGACCGCGAAGCCGATCCGTACAAAGCCCTACCGGCGCGGCGCATGACCCCGGAGACGCTCGAACGCCTGGTCGATACGTGGCTGTTCTACTCCTATCCCAACAGCACCTTCGCATTTCAGGGCGGCGAGCCGACGCTCGCCGGATTGCGCTTCTTCGAAAAACTGGTGGAGCTTCAAATCCAATACGGGCGGGGCGGCCAAACGGTCAGCAACGCTCTCCAGACCAACGCCGTCCTGCTCGACGAGAACTGGGCGCGTCTGTTTAAATCCTATAACTGGCTGCTGGGCGTTTCACTCGACGGGCCGCAAGAGGTCAACGATCTCTATCGCTACAACAAAGAGGGCCGCGGCACGTGGAAGCGAGTCATTCAATCCATCGAGACTCTCCAGGAACACGACGTTGAGTTCAACTGCCTGTGCGTGCTCAGCCAGGCGAACGTGGAAAAGCCTCGCGAGCTGTATCGCTTTTACCGCTCCCTGGGCATTGACAACCTCCAGTTCATTCCGTTGGCGGAGTTCGACGCCGGCGGAAATCCCCTGCCATTTACGATCACGGCGGAACAATACGGCCGGTTTTTGTGCGACATTTTCGACCTGTGGTGGCCGGACCGGCGCAAGGTTCGCATCCGTTTTTTCGACAATACCGCCGAGGCGCTGGCCGGCATGAAACCCGGCACGTGCACCATGCACGAGAGCTGCGACAGCTATGCCGTCGTCGAGTACAACGGGGACGTGTACCCCTGCGACTTCTTTGTCGAGGGCGATTGGAAGCTCGGGAACATGATGCTCGATTCCTGGTCCGAAATCGCCCGGCGGCAGCGGCGCTTTGGGTTCGCCGCGAAGAAGAGCATAGCGCATCCAGAGTGCCAGGTTTGCGAATTTCAATCGATCTGCCATGGAGGCTGTCCGAAGTTCCGCCATGGACCGAACAAGCGCTTCGAGGATCTCGACTACTTCTGCGGCGCTTACAAGATGATTTTCGCGAAATCGGTGGAACCGCTGAAGCGCGAGGTAGCTAAGATACTCGGACGCCAGGAAGCGGCGCCGGCATGCGGCGTCGCGAGTCCCTACTAGAATTCCTGAGAGTTCCGCGTCCGCGCCGCTACTACTCAAACGGGGTTGCGGTTGCGTTATGGCGCTCCGAAAAACAGGCTTGGCTCTCGTTCTTGCCTCCTGCGCGCTGCTCGCGGGGGGTAAAGGCAGCCGCGCGGAATACGCGGGCGGAACTATTTCTCAGATCCCGGACGGCTGCAACGGAAGCATACAGGCCGTTGACGATCGATACTTTGTGTTTTACTCCAAAAAGGCGCACTGGCGAGTGCCGTATGAGAGCATTAATTTGCTTGAATATGGACAGAAAGTCGACCGGCGCTTTCTCGCCGCGGTCTTCATCTCGCCGCTGCTGCTGTTGAGCAAAAAGCGCGAGCATTTCCTCACGGTCGGCTACTCCGACGAAGGCGGGCGCCAGCAGGCCATGATCTTCCGCGTCGCCAAAGCGGACATTCGGACGATCCTGGTGAGCCTCGAGGCGAGGACCGGCCGCAAGGTCGATTTTCAGGACGAAGAGGCGCGCAAGGCGGGGAAAGGATGATCCCCGCTGGAGCCCTCATGCTTCTGGTGTGCGCCGAGCAGGCCGCTTCCGAAGCGCACAAGCCGGTCACGCCGCCGAAGACTCTAGCGGCCCCGAAGATTATTGCGCCGAAAAAAACGGCCGCCGCGGCCCAGGCGGCGCCGGACGACGACCTCTCCCCGGAGCAGGCGTCCCAGGCTGCCTTCGCCAAAGTGCGGCGAATCTATGTCGATATCCTGACGGGCGGTGAATCGGCTCTGCGTATCCGCGATCTGCTGATGAGCGGCATTCAGGCCTCGAAACTTTTTATCGTGACGGAAGAGGAAGACAAGGCCGACGCGGTCCTGAAGGGCGCCGGCCGCGATGAGGCGTTCACTGAAACGCACCAGTCCTCCGATTCGATCAACGCGCGCACGCAGATGAATCTCGCTTCGAGCAGCGGTGGCCCGATTGAGCGCTCCTCGGAAAGCAAGGGGGCGGGGATGGGCGTCGGCGAAAGCGAGAATAGCAGGATCGAGGAGCGCAAGCACGAAGCGCTCGCGACGGTGCGGCTGGTGAACAAGGATGGCGACGTGATCTGGTCGGCCACGGAGGAAAGCCTGGGGGCGAAATTCGCAGGCGCCAGCGTGGACGTAGTCGAAAGGATAACGAAAAAGCTCGCCGCCGATTACCGCCGCGCCAAGGCCGCCGCGACTCCCAGCGGAACGACTACGCCCAACTGAACGTGGCTGGCAAATTCCGCGTAGCAACTTCCACTCCGACGTCCTCATACAGTTGGAAGGTTGCCGGTGCCGGCACGAACGCGCGCTCCTGGAAGAAAAACGCCGAATACTGCCCCAAAGGACGGCGGCCAAACGCTGCGCATCCAGGGTCAAGCCGTCAATGTCACGAAACTGGAGAAGGTTTTCTTTCCCGCCACGGGGTTCACCAAAGGTCAGGCGATCGATTATTACATCCGCGCCGCGCCCTTCCTCCTGCCGCACTTGAAAGACCGGCCGGTTACGTTGAAACGCTATCCCGACGGCATCTCCGGCAAGTTCTTCTATGAGAAGGACGCCCCCGCGTACACGCCGCCGTGGGTGAAAACATTTCCCGTGCCGCGCCGCTCCGGAGGCCCCGCCATCGACTACATCCTGGTGAACGATCTGGCCACGCTGGTATGGTGCGCCAATATCGCAACTCTTGAGTTTCATCCCTTCCTGCACCGCGCGCCTGCGATTGAATCGCCCACCGAGATCGTTTTCGACCTCGATCCGGGCGAAGGCTCGACGCTATTGAACTGCGCGGAGGTCGCCTTCGTACTTCGCGAAATTCTCGACGAACTCGGGCTGAAGTCGTTCCCCAAAGTCTCCGGGTCGAAGGGCATCCAGGTTTACGCGCCCCTGAACACGCCCGCGTCGTACGCTCAAACGCGGGCCTTCGCGCGCACACTGGCGCAGTTGCTTGAACGTCAGCATCGCAATTTGATTGTCTCGGAAATGGCGAAGGCCGCGCGCAAAAATAAAATATTCATCGATTGGAGCCAGAACGCGGACTTCAAGACGACGGCCGGCGTATACTCGCTGCGCGCGAAGCGTCAGACGCCGTTCATCTCCATGCCGGTGACCTGGGAGGAGCTGGATCGGGCGCTGTCCGGCAACGATTCGGACATGCTGTATTTTCAACCGGCCCAAGCCATCGAGCGCTTGGACAAGCTCGGCGATCTGTTCGCTCCCGTCCGCGAAATGAAACAGCGCCTGCCCGCCGGACGCTTAGAATCGGCTTAACGGCGTTTACGTTCAGGCCCGTTTGGATCAAACTGCAATAACCTGAATCGTATTTTTTCTGGCTGAACCCTCACTTTGGCTTCAGCGCAATCGGCATGCTGGCGACGGACCTGCGCCCTAAACAGCCCAGGGAGGCAACGGATCCCCCGCAACGCATCGCAGACCGGCTGCGCTCGCGTGCGCAGCAGCCGCACTTTTCAGGAGCTTCCCCCCTGACACAGCGTCGGTGTACGGGCACTCCGGCCGCCTCCCGCATTCACAGTATTATTGTTCTGAATTCTCTCGATGCCGAAACGTAAAATCCTCGCTCTGCTGGAAGGAGGAAATCGACGCACGATCGGCCGCTCTGACGAAGTAGCGGCAATGGTGTCCCAGGATCCACGATTGTTTTCTGAACTGATCGAAGGCATGTGGTCGGAGGATCCCCGCGTCCGAATGCGAGCCGCGGACGCATCCGAGAAAGTCACGCGAAACAAACGTGAGCTCCTCCAGCCCTACAAAGGGGCATTGCTGGGGTTAATGTCGGAAACAGAAGAACAAGAGTTGCGTTGGCACTTAGCGGTCATGGTTCCACGGCTTGTTCTGAACAACGAGGAGCGGCAACTCGCGATATCTATGTTGAACAGCTACCTCGAAGATCGTAGCTCGATTGTCAAGACATTTGCCTTGCAGGGGCTGGCCGATCTGGCGCTGGAACACCCGAGTATCGGGCCGCGAGTGATCGAGATTCTCCGCGAATCTACTCGGAACGGCACGCCTGCGATGAAAGTTCGGAGCCGAAAGCTGCTGCTCAACCTGGAAGATATTCACCTCTACGCGCCGGAAGATAACACGCCGGCAATGAAACAAGGTGAGCGCAAGCAACATCCATTCAGGCCGTCCATATCGCCAAATTCCCGCGTTCGTTAGACCACCAAATAACCCACGAAGCGGAGCGGGGTTTGCTGAGAGGGTATCCTGCCAGGACCAGCCTCAACTCCGCCGCAGTTCGGCCGCTGCCGTATGCCGCTGACCTCGCACATTCGCCACAGGGTCAGCTCAAGCCCTCCAGTCCAAACGGAGTCGGGGCCGATCGGCCACTCCGGCGAAGCGCAACTTGCGGGCGGCGCGAACGCTCATCGAGCGAGCCAGTCGATCGCCCTGCCGAGCAGTTGACGCGGCCACCTCCGGAGCGCCGTCCAGGCAGAACTCACCGCGTAAGCAGCGACATTTCAGTCGTGGCCCGCACGATACGGGTTGGGGACGTGCGCGAGGCGAGCGCACTTTACAATCAAGAGATGGTCGATGTTGCGGCCGCCGCCCTCGAGGCGGCGATGCGCCCCGGGGTATCTTATGCTGACGTGCGCGCGGTCGAGAGCCGCTCCCGCGGCTTGTCCACCAAGAACGGCCGCCCCGGCGCCGTGTCGGAAGAGGAGTCGTTCGGAGTCGGGATTCGGGTGATTGCGGACGGCTGTTGGGGGTTTGCGGCCACCGACGATCTCACCTCCGAAGGCATACGGTCGGCCGCCGGCTTGGCCGTCTCGATCGCCCGTTCCAGCGCTCTGGCCAAAAAGACCGGCGTGATGCTGGCCCCCGAAGACAAATACGAATGCGCGTGGCGCTCTCCGTGCGAGATCGATCCCTTCGCGATTTCCATCGGCGAACAGCTCGGGTATCTTTTGAAAGTCGATGCCGAGCTACGCCGTAACCCTGGCGTGACCCTTTCCGAAACCGCGTTTCATTTCGAGCGGTCGCGGCAAGTTTTCGCATCTTCAATCGGCAGCGTAATCGACCAGACTCGCACCACCAGCGGCGCAGGAATGACCGCCTACAGCTTCAAAAACGATGAAATTCAGAAGCGATCCTATCCTAATTCGTTCGGCGGTCAGCATCAGCTCAAAGGATATGAGCTGGCGCACGACGTCAAGCTGCTCGAGAACGCGCCGCGCGTGGCCGATGAAGCGGCCGCGCTGCATTCGGCCGATCAATGTCCGGAAGGCGTGTTCCACCTCATCCTGGACGGCAGCCAGATGGGGCTTCAGATTCACGAATCGATCGGTCATCCTATCGAGCTCGACCGCGTCCTGGGATCGGAAGCGAACTACGCCGGAATGAGTTTCCTCACATTGGAAAAATTGAACAATCTGCGCTACGGATCGGAGATCGTGAACGCCGTTTGCGACGCGCGGTTGGAGCACGGCCCGGGCCTCGGAACGTTTGCATTCGACGACGAAGGCGTTCCGGCGCAATCGACCGCCATCATCCGCGATGGGCAGTTCACCGGCTACATGACCTCGCGCGAAACCGCCGCGGCCATCGGAGAGGCCAAGTCGAACGGAACGATGCGGGCTAACGGCTGGTCGCGCATTCCGCTCATTCGCATGACCAACGTGAGCCTTCTGCCGGGCGAACAGTCGCTGGACGAAGTTTTCGGCGGGGTGGACCATGCCATCTACATGGAGACGAACAAGAGCTGGTCCATCGACGACAAGCGCTATAACTTTCAGTTCGGATGCGAGATCGGCTGGGAAATTCGCAACGGGAAGCGCGTCCGCATGTTGAAGAATCCGACCTACAGCGGGATCACGACGGAGTTTTGGAATTCCTGCGAGGCCATCGCCGGCCGCGAACATTGGACTCTATGGGGCGTGCCGAACTGCGGCAAGGGGCAGCCGGAGCAAATCATGGGCACTGGCCACGGGGCTAGTCCGGCGCGCTTCCGGAACATCAAAATCGGGGGCGGTTATTCCGGTTGAGGCCATGCATTCCAACCTTCTCAGCGAAAAGCAGTGCCGCGAGATCTTCGAGTCGGTCCAGCGCGCCGCCCGCCGGCTGGGGGCCCTTGACGTGGAGGCGCACCTGGGCTGGAACTCCGAGGCTTTGACCCGTTTCGCGAATAATACCATTCATCAGAACGTCGCCGAGCAAGGCCGCTGGCTATCGGTGCGGGTGCAGTCGGATCACAAGACCGCGCGGGCGACGACGAATCGTTTTGACGAAACTTCGATCCAGCGCGTGGTGGAACAGGCTATGGCGCTGACCGAGGCCGTCGCGCCCGACCCCGATCTGCCGCCGCTGGCCGAGCCCGAGAACATTACTCCCGTTTCCCGCTTCGACGGCACGACATCTCAAACGACCCCGGAAGAGCGCGCCGGCGAAGTTGCCGGCGCAATCCGGCTTATCGAATCCAACGGGCAGGTCGCCGCCGGAATCTACTCCAGCTCGCAGCACGTCGAGGCCGTCTTCAATACTCGCGGCGTCGCGGCCTATCACACGGGGACGCTAGCGCAGTTCTCGATCACGGCGATGGCGGACGACAGTTCCGGTTGGGCTAAGGCGTCGTCCACCCGCCGTTCGCGCTTCTCGCCGTTGGATCTCGCGCGCCGGGCAGCGGAGAAGGCGCGCCGGTCCCGGTCGCCGCGCGAAATCCCGGCCGGGAAAATCACCGTTATCCTCGAGCCCGCGGCCGTGCTCGATCTCGTTGGACAGATATTCGGCGATTTCAGCGCGACCGCGATTTCCGATAAGCGCAGCTTTTTGACGGACCGCATCGGCGAGCAGTTGTTCGGGACCAATATCACGATCCACGACGACGTCTACCATGCGCTGCAAGCCGGCCCTAGCTTTGATGGCGAGGGTGTTCCACGCAAGCGCCTGACGCTGGTCGAGCGCGGAGTTCCGCGCGAGATCGCATACTCGAGAACGAGCGCGCGCAAAGCCAACACAGCGCCGACGGGACACGGCTTCCCGCTTCCGAACGAGGCTGGGGAGATGCCGTTCAATATTGTGATCGCGGGCGGCGATTCGACCCTGGAAGAGATGATCGAATCCACCGGGCGGGGCATCCTCGTCACGCGCCTGTGGTATATCCGCGAAGTCGATCCCTACGAGAAAATCATGACAGGGATGACGCGTGACGGCGCATTCCTGATCGAAGGCGGAGAGATCGTTTGCGGGCTGAAGAATTTTCGCTTTAATCAGAGCGTGATTGAACTTCTGAATAACGTGGAGGCTCTGTCGCCGCCCGTGCGGGCATCGGGAGAAGAGGCCTTCGACATGGTGGTTCCCGCGATGAAGGCGCGCGATTTCAACTTCACGGAAACCACGCGCTTTTGACGTCCGCGGTCAATGAGTAACGTTCTGATTGAGCGTCGCGGCCAGACGGACGCCCGCCTTCATCAGCTGTTCCCGGACGGTGCGCGCGCCGGCGCTCTCGTAGTCGCGGGTCAGGTCGGTTGCTTTCTCCGGCTTTGCCTCCGCCGCTCCGCAAAAATCCTGGAGCGGGATGCCGCGGTACACCCGCTTTTTCGCGACGGCGTAGGACTCCCAAGCGATGCGGGGAATCGTCGCGCGAGCCCAGCGGGCGGCATCGTCTTCGTCGATACGGCCCAACAGATCGGAGGCCACCGCCTGCTCGTCCACAAGGTCCGAATCCTTCATGAGCTTGTCGAGCAGCGATGTGTCCCAGACGGCATGGAGACGCTGGTTCGCCCGCTCTTCCGCGCCCAAATAGAAATTCACCAGCTCGCGGTTACCGCCCTGGTCGCAATCACGGTCGACCACGTGCAGCGGCTGATGGATATCGCCCATGAAATGGACCACGAAAAGGAGCGCCTGGCGCCGCTCGGCGTCGTCATTCGAATCGCGCAGGACGGCAATCAGGCGTTCCGTTTGATCGACAATACAATCGCCCTTGGGGCAGAACTTCTCCAGGTCTTTTTCTCCGCTGTGGATCGAAATCGGGATGTTGATATAGTGCCACGGCCCGGTGTTTCCGGTTACGACGCCGGCGACGTCCGTGCACGCGGCATCGACGGCATAGCGGCGCGCTCCCGGGGGAGGCGGGGGGGCGGACATGGCCCGAATCTGGTCGGCGCACGCGGCGATGTCGCGCAAACTGTAGCGGCCGTTGAATAACAAGCGGTCGATTCGATCCTTCACCTGCGGAGAGAGCCGTTGTTCGGCAACCAACGCGATCACGCGGTGCCCGGTGAAGCCCCAGGGATAAGCGGGCAAACAGAATGCGAGAGACGCGGCCAGGAGCGCGCGCGCCAGTTTATTAACCATGGTCACTTCCCAAGTCTAGCTTTGTGAATGTGCGTAACAGTTTTCGCGCTGCTCCGTCGAACGGGCTGATAATATGGAGACGAAACGTTGCGCGCGAGGACCGGAGGCGGGCGGCTGCATCGGATGCGTCGTACCGTGCGCCGTGGCGGTGGCTATGGGAGGCATCGTTTTCTTCGCCGGCCTTTCGCTGCTTGCCGAAGCGTTTTGGCGCCTTGCCGTGCGTTGAGGCTGCCCGGCGGACCGCGTTCGCTGGCCCCTTTTCCTGAGAATATTCCCTCCCCGCTCACACGGATATACGTGAGCCGAGAAATCTGTACCCTGGCCAGAGGTTCCGTCGCGATCATGCTGGCCGCGTGCGTCCTATTGGCACCTGTCCAGGGCGCCGATTCCGCGCCTCCCGTGGTGATTCAATTGCGCGTTATCGAGGGAGACGGCGCCGTTTCCGCAGTCGGATCTCGCGCGACGCGCGGGCTGGCCGTGCGGGTTACCGATGAGACAAGTAAGCCCGTGGAAGGCGCGGCCGTCAGTTTCCAACTGCCCGCCGATGGTCCCAGTGGCGCGTTTCCCTCCGGCGGCAAAAACGAAATCGTAACCACGAAATCGGACGGCATTGCGACCATCTGGGGCATGCAATGGAACAAGAATCCGGGCGCGTTTGAGATCCGCGTCACGGCTTCGAAGGGGCAAGCCCGCGCCGGAATCGCCGTCTCGCAGTTTTTGAGCGATTCCGTGAAAGCGGGCGGCGATGGCACGTTTACGGCATCGCATCATTCGCGCAACAAGTGGCTGTTGATCGGCGCGATCGGCGCGGCAGCCGGCGCCGGGTTCGCGTTTCGCGAGGCTACGGCGAAGGGAGCGCTCCCGGCGGGTCCGACGACGACGCCGCTGCAAATTGGCACGCCGACTCTGACCATAGGGCATCCGTGATGAAACGGCAATTCTTCCTTTCCCTCATCTTACCCGCGCTGGCGTGCGCGCAGCCGGTCGTGACCGCCCCGTCGCTGGGAGCGGTGCGGGATTCCTCGGGCGCGATCAACGCCGTGATCGGCGTTCCGGGAACATTTATTCTTACCGGCGCGGGCGTGCCGAATGCGGTTGCGGCGGCGTTCTCGGGGACGGCCGGGCCTGGTCAAAACAGACACCGAAATTCTGGTCCTGAACGCAATGAATCAGATCGCGGCGCGATATCCGGCGTCAACAGGTCCGGCGCTGTTCGCATTCGATTCATCGGGCGCGCCCGCGCTGGCGTATTATTCCGGCACGCTGTTGCAGTTTGCCGACGGCCGAGCACAGCAGGTGGATTGGGGCGGCGACGTTCTTTCGATCGCGATAACGGCGCCTCAGACGGCGTCGGCAATTGTGCGCCGCGGCGAGCGACTCTGGCGATCCGATATTTCGCTGACCGATGGCGGGTTGGGGAATGAAGTTCCGCTTCCCGGCGTAAGCTCTCCGGCGATGCTGTTTGTGAATGGCGATGTCCTGTTTGCGCGTAAGGGCGAAATCGTGCTGAAGGACGTCAATGACATCGAACGCGTCGTCAGCCTGGGTTTTGAGATCAGCTCATTCGAGAGCATGAGCAGCAATTGGGTAGCCGCTCATTTAGTCGGGGGCGGATTACTTGCCGTGCAGATTCCGCCGGAGGGCCTACACGTGTTTCAACTCCCGGAGGTGGCGCAATGATCGGCCGTCTCATTCTCGCCGGCGCGCTGCTGCAACTCGGGGCCTGGGCGCAATTGCAGATCTTCGAGTTCGATGGCAACAACGATACTCCGGTCGGCGCGCTCTACAATGCGGGCACGTTCGCGCCCGGCGATACGGTGAACATCCGCTTCCATGTGAAGAACGCCGGCGCGGCGCCAACGTCGGTTCTGATTGGCGTAAAAGGGACCGGTTTCGCGTTCACCACAAACGGCCTCAATCCTGCCACGGTTGCAGCCCAGCAGGAGGAGCTATTCACAGTTGCCTTCAGTCCGCCGTCAACAGGATCGTTCAGCGCCGTTGTAACGGTCAATACGATGACGGCGATCATTAGCGCGCAAGCAGTTCCGTCGGCGCTGGTGAGCTTCGGGCAAGCGCAACTCGCCAGTGGAGCGACCGCCGATTTCGGTCAGGTCCAATGGGGAACGAGCGTCACGAAAACGTTCACGCTCACGAATCCGAATAGCGCGCCCGTTTCGGTCGGCGCGATTGCGGTCACGGGCGCGGCGTTTAGCGGACCTGCCGGCCTTTCGACTCCGCTTTCGATCGCGGCTGGCGGATCGGGGACTTTCCAGATCGCCTTCGCCCCCCAAAGCGCGAACCAGTTCACTGGGACATTGACCATCGACCAGCGGACGTTTCCGTTAACAGGGATAGGGGAAAATCCGCCGCTGCCCGGCGGGCGCGATCATCGTAAGTTCGCAAGCGGCCTCGAGCGGCCAGCAAATGAACGTGGCGGTTCAGCTTGCCTCCGCCTCCAAAGTTGCCGGAGGGGGCACGCTGACAATGGAATTCGATCCGTTGCCTGGACTGCCGAACGATGCCGCCGTCGGATTTCTTTCCGGGCCGGCGATGAACACCAGCTTCACGATTGCGGCGGGAGATTCAATCGGCAAGTTCAACAGCCAGCCGAACATTGCATTTCAGACCGGCACGACTGCGGGAAACATTGTGTTTACGCTGACCCTGGCGGGCGCGACGTCTCAAGCCAAGGTTACGATCACGCCCGCCACGGTCAATATCAGCACCGCGTCGAGCATCAGGCGGATCGACGCAGTCGATGTGAACATCGCCGGCTTCGACAATACCCATTCCGTTTCGCAGATCGGCTTCACGTTTTACGACGCGAAGGGCAACACGATCCAGCCCGGCCTCATCGAAGCCGATGCCACGGCCCAGTTCAAGAATTACTTCGCCGCGAACCAAGCCGGCGGAATGTTCACCGTGTTGGCGACCTTCCCGATCCTCGGAGACGATTCGACCATCGCGAGCGTCGCCGTACAGGTCACAAATTCGGCCGGCGTTACGTCCGCTCAGCGTATTACTTTGCAGTGATGCGATTCTGAGTAGGTGAGCGCGGAAACTCCGGTTGCTCTGACCATCGCGGGCTCCGATCCCAGCGGCGGGGCCGGCATTCAGGCCGACTGAAGACCTTTCATCGCTTCGGCGTCTACGGCGCGGCGGCCATCACGCTATCACGGTGCAGAACACAACCGCCGTGATGCGGGTGCATGCCTGGCGCCCGATGGTGGAGCGGCAGATTCGCGCCGTGCTCGAAGATATTCCTCCGGACGCGATCAAGTTGGGCGCGCTCGGGAGTGCGGCGATTATCGAAGCTGTTGGCGCGGCCCTGGAAAGGTTTAAGCGCCCATCGTGATCGACCCGGTCATGATCGGCAAGCATGGCGCGCCGCTGATCGCCGTCAGCGATCGAGGCCTTTAAGCGCATCCTGATCCCGCGCGCCTTCTGATCACGCCAATCTTCCCGAGGCGGCGGCTGCTCACGGCGATGAAGTGACCACACCAGAGCAGATGAGGCGGCGCGGCGCAAATCCTGGTTGACCTGGGCGCGCGCGGGGCGCTGATCAAGGGCGGGCATCTGGCCGGGAACGAAGCGCTGGATATTTTGCTGTGCGGCGGGTTCCACGTCTATACAAGCGAACGCCTGCAAACCACGCGCACGCACGGCACGGGCTGTGCGTACGCGGCATCCATTACGGCGGGTTTGGCCCGGGCGCCGGCGTGAAGATCGGCGGTGGAAGCAGCCAAGCGATTCGTGACCGAGGCGATCCGCCCGCGCCGGATCTAGGAAAGGGTTGCGGTCCGCTGAATCACTTCGCTTGAGCGGTTAGTATTTGGGAACGCTGGGGTCGACTTTATCGCTCCAGGCCAGGATTCCGCCCTTCATGTTGCGGACCTTCTTGAATCCCGCCTGCTTCAGGAAATCGACGGCTTTCGCGCTGCGCGTCCCGCTCTTGCAATGCGCCACGATCTCGTCCGCGCGGATTCAGTTCGTTCACGCGCTTGGGCAGATCGCCGAGCGGAATCAGCTTGGCGTAAGGAATGTTGCCGATCTGGTATTCGTGCGGCTCGCGGACGTCGATCAGCGTGAACGGCTCGTGGCGATCGATTTTCGCTTTCACTTCCGTGGGGTCGATGTCGCCTTCGCTCGAAGCGGGCGCTTGCGGCTGATGCGGAACGCCGCAGAATTCCTGGTAGTCGATTAATTTCGTAATCGTGGGATGATCGCCGCACACCGGGCATTCCGGATTCCTGCGCAGCTTGAGTTCGCGGAAGCGCATGCCGAGAGCATCGTAGAGCAGCAGGCGTCCGACCAGCGGTTCGCCGATGCCCAGGATCAGTTTCACCGCTTCGGTCGCCTGAATAAGGCCGATGGTGCCCGGAAGAATCCCGAGGACGCCGCCTTCGGCGCAGCTTGGAACCAGGCCCGGGAGGAGGCGGCTCGGGATAGAGGCAGCGGTAGCAAGGGCCGTCTTCGTAGGCGAAAACAGTCGCTTGCCCCTCGAACCGGAAAATCGATCCGTACACATTCGGCTTTCCGAGCAGCACGCAAGCGTCGTTGACGAGATAGCGCGTGGGGAAGTTATCGGTGCCATCGATCACGATGTCGTAGTTCTTCAAGATGTCGAGAGCATTCTCGCTGCTCAGCGCGGTTTCGTGCTTCTCGATCTTCACGTAGGGGTTGATGTCCGCGCATCGACTCGGCGGCGGAATCCAGTTTCTTCTTGCCGACGTCCTTGGTGCCATGAATCACCTGGCGCTGGAGATTCGTGAAGTCGACCACGTCGAAATCGACCATGCCGATGCGGCCGATGCCGGCCGCGGCCAGATAAAGCCCAGAGGCGCTCCCAAGCCGCCGGCGCCGATCAGCAGCCACGCTCGCGTTCTTCAGCTTGAGCTGGCCCTCCATGCCGACTTCCGGCATGATGAGATGGCGGCTGTAGCGCAGGATCTCGTCCTTGATCGAGCGCCACCGGCGGCGGCGCGACGGCGGCCGATGCCGCCGGCAATGCTGGGCACGATCGGAGACCGTGTCGCCGTCATGCAGCGGGGTCGCGTCCTTCTGGAGATAGCGGATGTCCTCGTCATTGACGTAGACGTTCACGAAACTGCGCAGCTTGCCCTGATCGTTGAAGAGGTGGCGCTTGAGGTCGCCGTATTGCGACGTGAGGGCGTTCAACACTTCGCCCACGGTCGCGCCTTTGAGCTCGACCGTATCGTTCTTGTCCACGTATTGCCGCAATGGCGTAGGAATCAAAATCTTAGCCATAAATCAATTCTTCCTTATCCGCCCGCGTCTGGTCCAGGTCGGGGATGAAGCTGTTGGCGTGATCGAAACGGCCGTTCTTGACCGAGAGCACGACGAAGGAGTACCAGGGGCAGGAATTCTTCAAGATCGGTTTCCGAAAAATAAGCATCGCAATCGGGATGCGAGTGAAAAATCCCGATCAGACTCCATGCCGCGGTTACGGGCTTCACGTTCGGCCGCCAGCAGATCGCCGGGCTTGATTTCATACCGCGCCTGCTGGGCGCCGCCGTACGCGTTTTCGACCGCAACGGCCTCGGTGACGACTTTGCGGCCGTCATCCAAGCGGCCCAGCATCGCTCCGCAACATTCGTTCGGAAACGTATTTTGGGCGTGGGCCACCATCGCCTCCCACGCCGTCTTTTCAATTTCAATCATGCCAGAAGGGTTCGCTGAGATACTTGTAAGCGCCGTCGGCCAGGATCGTGACGATGACGCCGCGTTCGCCCGCCTTCACGAGGCGGCGCCCGATCTCTCGGGCGGCCACCAGGTTCGCGCCCGAAGAGATGCCTACCAGAAGCGCCTCGTCGCGCGCCATTTGCCGGACCATTTCGTAGGCGTCCTCGGTTTCGATCCAGATATTGTCGTCGGCCAATGCGGGATCGTAGATGCCCGGCACAATCGCGGTCGGCATATGTTTCAAGCCTTCCAGACCGTGAAAACCGGACGAGGGCTGCGCGGAAATGCACTTGACGCGGGGGGCTTCGAGGCGCAGGCGTTTGGACGTGCCCACGAAGGTGCCGCTGGTTCCCATGCAGGCGACGAAGTGCGTAATGCGGCCGTTGGTTTGGTTCAGGATCTCGACCGCCGTGCCGTCGTAATGGGCTCGCCAGTTCGCCGGGTTATTGTACTGGTCCGGGTAGAAGTAACGGCCGGGATTTGCGGCGTACACTTCGCGGCATTTACGAATCGCGCCGTCGGATCCCTCGGCGGGATCGGTGAGGATTAGTTCCGCTCCGTACGCATACAAGATATTCTTGCGCTCATGAGTGGCGTTGGCAGGCAGGCAGAGGAGCACCCGGTAACCTTTGTAGGCGGCAATCATGGCATAGGCGATGCCCGTGTTTCCGCTGGTCGCGTCCAGGATCACCTTGTCGCGGGTGAGGCCGCCGGAGCGCTCGCCATCCACGATCATATTCAGGGCGGCGCGGTCCTTGACGGAGCCGCCGGGGTTGAAAAACTCGGCCTTTGCAAAGATTTCAACGCCGGGAAGGTCCGCCGCCATGCGCTCGAGCTTCAGCAACGGCGTATTGCCGATCTGGTCCAGAAGGCTGGTCGCCTCCGTGGAGCGCACTTCGGGCGGGGCTAGCGTTGCGAGAGGCATGGGGCCTGACCTAGCAATTGTAGGGGAATTACCCAGTTCCCTGTCAAGAATAGGGAGTTTGCGGGCGGGGTGCACGGTTATTAAGATGCACCTCACCCCACGGGGGGTTCACGCGCGGAGTCTTGTTACCCTGAAGTAAAGTGCAGTCAACGGAAGTAGCCGAGGGGACGGACCAGGCCGAGCAACTCTATTCCGAGCTGGCGCAAAAGGTCCGCGTTCTGCGGCCGAATGAAGACCTGACGGAGCTGGAAAAGGCCTATCGCGTGGCTCGCGAGGCGCACGGCAGCCAAAGGCGCAAGTCCGGCGAACTTTATATCCTGCACCCGCTGAACGTCGCGCATATCCTCGCCGACATGCAAATGGATGTGATGTGTATCGAGATTGGGCTGTTGCACGATGTCATCGAAGATACGCCTATGAAGATCGAGGACGTCAGGAACGGCTTTGGCGAAGAGGTGGCGCGCTGCGTCGACGGCGTTACGAAGTTGAGTAAAATACCCGAGTATTCGCGGCAGGATTTGCAAGCCGAAAGCGTTCGCAAGATGCTGCTGGCGATGGTGGACGATATCCGGATCATCCTGGTGAAACTGGCCGATCGCCTGCACAACATGCGTACGCTCGCATCGCTGTCGCGGGAGCGCCAGGAGCAGATCGCGCAGGATACCATCGATATTTACGCCCCCATCGCGCATCGGCTGGGAATGGGCAAGATGCGCGGGGAGCTCGAGGATCTCTCGTTCAAGTACCTGGAGCCGGAAGCGGCCGCGGAGCTGGAGCGCGAGATCGAGTCGAAGCGCGAGCAGCACGAGGAATTTCTGAAAAACGTCCGGCATACGATCGAGGTGAATCTGGCGCGCGAGGGCATTCCGGCGCGGGTGGATGGCCGCGTAAAGCGGGCCTACTCGGTGCATCAGAAGCTCAAGCGGCAGAAGATCGAGCTTGACCAGGTTTACGATCTGCTGGCGATCCGCATCATTACCGACTCCGTGAAGAATTGCTACGCGGCGCTGGGTGTGATCCACAACGACTGGCATCCCATTCCGGGCCGCATCAAGGATTTCATTGCCATCCCGAGGCCGAATCTGTATCAGTCGCTGCACACCTCCGTGATGGGTCCGGGCGGCCAAAGCTTCGAGGTGCAAATCCGCACGGAAGAGATGCACCGGCTGGCGGAGGAAGGCATCGCGGCGCACTGGAAATACAAGGAAGGACGCAAGGGGGTCGGCGCGGACGACCAGCGCATGAAATGGCTGCGGCAGCTTGCCGAGTGGCAGCGCGAGATGCACGATCCGGAGGAGTTCATGTCCACGCTCAAGGTGGACCTGTATCCGGAAGAGGTCTACACGTTCACGCCGCGCGGCAAAGTGATCGCCCTTCCGCGCGATGCCACGCCAATCGACTTCGCTTACGCTATCCACAGCGATGTCGGCAACACCTGCGTCGGCGCCAAGGTGAACGGGCGCATCGTTCCGCTGCGCTATACGCTCAAGAACGGAGAAGTGGTCGAAATCCTGACGCAGCCTGGGCACCAGCCGAGCAGGGATTGGCTGGCGCTGGTCAAGACCTCCAAAGCGCGGAACAAGATCAAGCACCTCATCAACACGGCGGAGCGCGTTAAGGCGATCGAGATCGGCCAGAAGTATTTGGAGAAAGAAGCGCGGCGGCTGGGGGTTTCGCTCGCCAGGATCTCGCGGGCGGATCTGGAAGCGGTAGCCGGCGAATACGGCTGCGGCAAAATGGAGGACCTGCACGCGGCGCTCGGATTCGGCAAATTTTCGGCGCGGCAGATTTTGCAGAAGCTGGCGCCCGACCGCGTGCAGCAATCCGACAGTGCCGTCGAGACGCCCAAGCCCCCGCAGGCGGTTCCGGGCCAGCCCGATGGAAACGGCGACCTCGTTATTAAGGTAAAGGGCATCGACGATCTGCTGGTCTACCGCGCCAAGTGCTGCAACCCGATCAAGGGCGAGGCCATCGTCGGTTACGTGACGCGCGGGAAAGGCGTGGGGGTCCATTCGGTGAACTGCGCCAACGTCCAAAATTTGATGTACGAGCCGGAGCGGAAGATCGACGTGGAATGGGCCCGCGCGGCGAGCAATAACTTTCCCGTCAAAGTGGTCGTCTACACCGACGACCGTCCCGGCATGTTGAACCAGCTTACGTCGGTGCTGTTCGCGGAGCAATCCAATATCCGCAGTCTGGAAGCGCGCGGCGACGAGCACCGCAACGGCGAAGGAGCGGTGATCGACATGACCGTCGAGATTAAAGATAAGAAGCAACTGGAGCGCGTCGTCTCGGCCATCCGGCGGATCTCCGGGGTGCGCGACGTGGAGCGGGCGCATTGACATCCGCAATGGTCGGCGATCCCGAACATATCGCGATCTCGAAATCGAAAGGCATCAAGATCGATTGGAAGGACGGGCATCGCAGCGAATATACGGTCGCGTATCTTCGAGACGAGTGTCCCTGCGCCAGTTGCACGGGCGCGCACGGAACGGAACCGCAAAAAACGAATCACTCGGCGCCGCAGGCCGCCTCTCCCTTTCAGATGTTTAAGCCGGCGTTGAAGATGACGAGCGTGGAAGAGGTGGGCCATTACGCTATACGGATATTGTGGAGCGACGGTCATAACACCGGGATTTATTCCTTCGAGCATTTGCGCAATATCTGTCCGTGCGAGGAGTGTCGGGCCGCGCGAGGATAGCTCCGGAACTCAGGAAGACACATGGTCGTCCTCCGGGTGGACTAATAGTTTAATGCCCTATCGCTAAACACTGCGGCATCAATGAGACGCGCGGCCAGCGTGTTGAGTTTAGAAACGGCCATCAATAGGAGCTTTGGCGATTTCCCACTCGCGGCCGAACAATTCTCTGTACTCGTCTGCCAGGTTCGCATCCTCGGTGTAGAAGGACAAACCGGACTGTAATCCCCCTTCGTTCCGGTGAGCAAATACCATCACCGCAGGGGACGTCGCGAGCCAAAAGAAGAACGGCACGCGCCTCGATAAGAGGCGCAACTCTATGCCGTTCGAAACAAGAGATCGCGCAACATCGCGTTCGACCCCAAATATCGCACGATAAAAACCCAAATAATTTTCCGGCTTCTCCAAGCCGTACCGTTTCGAAGAACTCATCGTACTTCTTCTGCCCGCTAATCTCATGAAATTCGGCGGAGGGCAATTGATGCTCCAATGCCTCGCGCGCGGTATCATGACCGTAAATTAGCATCCGTACATCTACCGCTCTCCTACGACTAGCATTAAGTTCGTCCAACACTCTGTTGGCGCAGTGTGGCCAGCGCCGCCTCGGTCCTTTTTAGGGCGCTCTCCTCGCGTCTCTTCGTTGCTTGCTTTTCGACATAGAGAAGCGCTGGGACCGTAAGCGCTATTCCTATTGCTGCAAGCACATGATCAACGTTCCAGCCTTGTTCGGAAGGGGCCTGCTGGAGAAAAAGCCGAAATGTGTTCGCAGAGATGTGCATTCAGACAGTGTGTTCGCAATCTGTCGCGGATTGCAACAGTATGTCGATCCCTCTTCGGCCACGATGTCCACTGTCGGTCGTGCGGCAGGGGTGCGCCGGCCATGGGAATGGATCATCGGAAACAGCTCTCGGAGAATCCTGCCCTATGTTCCTGTTCCCGCGACGCCGCGAGCCCAGAGGACGATGACCGCGATGGCGCAAAAACCCATGGCGGATACCGTGACCCAACCGAGAGCGCGGAGCAATGGCGGATTGACGTGCTTGCCCATTACTTTGGGGTCGTTGGTGAGCAGGAGAACCAACAAAATCAGCGGCGGCGCGAGCATTCCGTTCAACACCGCCGACCAGAACAGCATTTTGATGGCGTTGAACCCGAACGCGTCCAGAGCCATCCCGACGATCATCGAAAATCCCACCACGGCGTAGAACTTTTTCGCGCTCAATGGTTTTTCGTTGAGAGAGCTGCGCCAGCCGGCGGCCTCGCCCAAAGCATAGGCGCTCGATCCGGCCAGGACGGGCACGCCCAGCATGCCGGCGCCAATCAGGCCCAATGTGAACAGGAGGTAAGCGCCTTCTCCGGCCAATGGGCGCAGCGCCTCGGCGGCTTCCTTGGCGCTGGCGATGTTCTGGTGTCCATGAGCGTGCAGAGTTGCGGCGGTCGTCAGCATGATGAAGAACGCGATCAGATTCGAAAAGAACATCCCGGTTGTAATGTCGTTGCGCGACCGCGCCAGCTCCCCGTCCGTCGCGCCCTTTCGTTTCATGAGCGTGTTTCGTCCAATCGCGCGCTCTTCCTCGACCTCCTGCGCCGCCTGCCAGAAGAATAGATAGGGCGAAATGGTGGTTCCCAGAATACCGACAAGGGCGGACAGGTACGTGGCGTTCCATTCCATGCGAGGAACGAGAGTAAAGCGCAAGACCGCGGCCCAATCGGGCCGGGACAGAAACGCGGCGATCACGTAGGCGAACAGCGCGAGCGTCATCCACTTAAAGATTTGCGCGATGCGGCGATAGGAGGTCCACAACAGCAGCGCCACGATGGCGGCGGTGAACAGCGGGGTCCAGAAGAGCGCGGATGCCTTGGTGACGAGCTGCATGCTCTCGCCCATGCCGGCCAGATCGGCGGCGATGTTGACGGTGTTGGCGACGATCAGAATGGCGCAAGCGCCCCACAGCACCGTGCGCGAGTAGCGCCGCCGGACGACTCCAGCCAGGCCTCGGCCGGTAACCATCCCCAATCGCGCGCACATGATCTGCACGGCGGTCATGAGTGGAAACGAAAACAGGGTGGTCCACAGCGGGGCGTAGCCGAAGGCGGCGCCCGTGACGGAGTAGGTGGAGATGCCCGACGGATCGTCGTCGGCGGCGCCGGTGATCAAACCCGGCCCAAGATTTGCGAAGAAGCGCCGCAAACGGGCGCCGAGAACGGGCCTCTGGTCCATTCTAACGGCCGCCGGCGGACATTGATTCCTGGGGGGTCGGATGGGACGCGTACATGGTGCTGTAGCGCAGTTGTTGTTTGACGTAATTGCGGGGATAGGAGATTGCGACACTCGTTAATTCGCCGGGCCGCCAGACGCCGCCGTCAAATCGGGGTTGATTCCGGCCCAGTACACGGGCAAATCGAGCTTGCGGTACCGCTCGACGACCTGGTCGCGCAAAGATGGGTTGAAGCGCACGCCGTACTTGTCGACCAAAGCTTTGATTGCGGCGTAGTCCCCTTCGGCCTTGATGCGCATCAGCTCGGCCAGCAGCATGCCTACGCCCTGCCGCATTTTGCCGAAATCGCGAATTACGACGTGCGTCTTTCCATTGCGGGGTTCCATGGCGATCGCGACGGTCTTGTCCGCGATGTAGTTGACGATCAATTGCCGGTCGCGCTCGTGATCTTCTTCAATGGTGTCGCCCTTGGGGATGCGCCGCAATTGCGTCAGCGCCACACGCGCCGAATCGTAATACATGGCCTTTGCGACGTTCTCCTGGTCGCGGATTAATCCTAATTCTTCCAGCTTGGGGTCCCAAACGTTCCACATCGCCATCAGGTCGGCGCGGCCTTCCTCAAGCGTCGAATAATATTCCTTCAAATAGTAAGCCGGAGGATGAGTGAGCTTGGGGTCGAGCTTGCCGGAGCCGTGCCCGATGATCTCGTGCATTGCCGTCAGCAGCCCCTCGGCCTCTTCGCCGTATTTCTTGACGATGCGGATTTCTTCTGGAGATGCCGCAAATTCTTCGAGCGACGAATAGCCCGTTGCGCGGTCGAGCGCGCGGGAGCTGCCGGTGAAGAGAAAGCTCTTGCTGCCATATTTCTCATGGATCTCGTTTTCGTTTGGCAGATTATCGCCCACCGTGGTGACGCTGAAATCGCCGGTCTCAATTACGGTTTCAACGGCTTTGGCGGCCGGCGGCTTTACCGCTTCATTCTTGTACCGCGGGGCCCAGGGGGCTTTGTTCTCGAAATACTGGGCATTCGCGGCGATCTTCAGCATCATCGAGTTCATCCGCTGGTCGGTGACGGTAACAAAGCTCTGGGACGTTCCCTTAGAGCCGCGCGCGTCGCGATATACCTCGATGAAGCCGTTGGCGAAATCGACCGTAGCGTTGTTCTGGACCCAATCGATGCCGAACGCGATCCAGTCGCGAGAATCGCCGGTCTGGTAATAGCGGACGAGGTCGCGAATGACCTTCGCCTGCGCGGGGTTTGCCACGGAAACGGCCTTTTCGAAAAACCCGTTCGCCTTGCGCAGGTATTCGGCGTACATTCCCGCCTTGATGCGGCCGTCGGGAGTTCCGGCGCGATAGACCTGTTCGACCAAAGTCCCGTTGATTTTGGCGAGCCGCGAATTCAGCGGATAATGCTCCTTGAAATTGAGAAGGTCGGCCGCCGTAACATCGAGATAGAAATTGTTAGAGCTGGCCTGGATTATGTCCTGCCCCGGTTTCGGGCTCTTGGCCGTCGTCATGGGCTCGAAATTCGGATCGAAGAAGGACGGCTTGAGCTCGTCGAGTATCTGGCCGATAGAGGCCGGCGTCCAGACCGAGCCGGGAGCGTTCTTCAGAGCGGCGAGCGCGGCCTGCTTCAGTTCGTCGAACGTGAAGTCGGGTAGAAATTTCTGCGCCGTGGTTTCGTTGTGATTGCCTTTGTTTGCCCAGAACAGCTTTGTGAAATCGGCGATTTTCTTGTAGACATCCGGACGAACTCCTGCGGGATGCGCGACGATCAGTTCGAGGACGGCCTTCTGGCGCAGGCCGTACCTCGAAAGCTGATCGTAGATGATGGGATCGATCGCCACGGAGGCTTCGCTTAACCAAAAGGCAAGCTCTTTCTGCTTCGCATCGAGGTCATGGAAGCTGTCCGCTTCGAGCTGCAGAAATCCGGTCGACCCCACGCGATCGACCAAGGCGCCGTTCTGCTGGCCGGCGGCGGCGAGAGTTGTGGCGTAGAAAATGAAAATGAGGCGTCGCATGCAGACTCCCGCTTACGATTGTAAGGCGGGAAATGGCGCAGCTCCGCCGTACGTTTTGTTCCGGGAGCGGCGAAGTTCCGCTCGATTGTACGGCGCGGCCGCAAACGGTTGCCGCCGGCTGAAAAACCTTCGTCATGCACCGAGGTTTTCTGGGGAGGCCTCCCGATCCGTCTTGTTAACCCGCTACGGCGCGGAACCCACATAACGCAATGGTGGCCCTTCGTCACTCGCAGATTTTATTTATCGCAAGCCGCTGGCGACTGTTGAGCGCGATGTTCAGGCTTGGGTGAAAGGCGGCCGTTTCACGCCCGTGTCGATGCTTGCCCCCGCCCCGGAAGCTACCTCAACACAGGTTTCAACCGTGCCCGAAGTAACCGTGCGCCTCATTCTTGCCGGCGTGACGCTCGATAGCGGCGATGTCGACCGCGCCGAAGGGATTTACCGGGACTCTCCCGCCAGCGCGGCTCGATCAGCCGGACTAGGCGCGATTACGATGCGCAGAGGCGACCGCGATTTTGCGCGACGCGAATGGCGGCTCGCGATCACGCAGGGAATCGACGATCCGCCGCTGTGCTACCGCTACGCCGAAATGGGCGAGCAAAATGGCCCGGGCGATGCCGGGATCCGCGCCGCGCTCGGAAGGGCGGTTGCGCTCAAACCGCTTTCGATGACGCCCGTTATGCTCTTGTACCGCGCGAAACGAACTCCGGCCGTTACGAGCAGGCGGTTTTGCAACTGCGCCATGAAGACGATTGCGCCTGTTCGCGCGTATGATTACTGGATCGCGCTGGCCAATTCGTTGAATGAGCTGGGGCGTCGCGAAGCGGGAAAATCCGCCGCCCACTCGGCCGCGCAAGCCCTTACAACGCCCGCTGAGCGCGCCCACGCCGCCGAGCTTGCGTATTTCGCGGCCGGATTTTGCGGTCCGTTTCACGCGCGACGAGAATGACCGCGCCCAGCTCGTCACGTCGCGCTCGCCCCATGGCGCGGCGGACTGAAATGCTTTTATCGAGCGGCGAAATCGGATTCGCCGCGTCTCTAAAGCAAGGCTGCGGGAAATCCAATGCAGCGGCGCTGACACGCGTATCGTAGTTGCGATTTCGGATGGCACACTTAATTCTGGCCATTCCAGACCTCTCGCGAGTGCACGTGCGAAACGCTCCGGCGGAGTTCACGTGCGGCCCGCAGAAGCCGAGCGCCGTTCGCCTTAAGTACGCCGAGCCGCAAGTTGGCGCTTCGCACGGCCTGTTGCGCGGGATCGATTTCAAGGTGGCGGGACGGGCGATTTCTTGAGCGCCGCTGCGACACGCGCCGGGCGCTTCCTTCAACCAACTTCAGCGGCATCGTTATCTCATCCCAGGGGCCGGCTGGCGGGTTTGCGCGGGCAGGAGTAGCGTGTTTCTAATCGCGGCATTTCCCGGCGCCGGCCTAACCGCTGTAGCGCTGCCGGCGTAAGGCTCGGAATAGCTGCTACTCATGACGGAGCGCGATCGCCGCATCCAACCGCGCCGCGCGACGAGCTGGAATATAGCAGGCCAAGAGAGCGGCGACGATTAAACATAGCGAGACAGCCATGAATACCAACGGATCGCTCGCCCGCACTCCATATAAGAGGCGCGAAAAGCTCGACAGCACTCGGGCGAGAATTCCCGCCGCGACCGCGCCGATCGCAATGCCGGCAAGAGCAAGTCGAAAATCTTACACAACCAGCATTTGTAAAATGTCACCCTTCGCTGCCCCAAGCGCCATGCGAATTCCAATCTCACGCACACGCTGGGCCGTCGAATAGGAAAGCACGCCGTAAATCCCGATGGACGCCAGCAGTAGCGCCAGCACGGCGAATGCAACCAGCAGAATCATCGGAAAGCGCTGTCGCGCCATTGACCCGGAAACAAGGTCCCACATGGCGCGAATGTTATAAATCGGCTGATCGGCGCCGGCTTCGTAAACTGCTTTCTTGATGGCCGGCATCACAGTCGCGGAGTCGAGCGGCGTGCGCACTGTCAATGTAACCTCCCGGCGAAACACTGGCACGGCGTCATCGGGAAGCTGGTAAAAGGAGTAGTAGATCTGCGGTTTCTCGCCTCCCGAGCCATCGATCCCATACTGTTCAACGTGGCCCACGATGCCGACAATCCGAGCCGCAACAGGGCCGGCTGCGCCCCAATCGGGAATTGTTATTGTTTGGCCCAGAGCGTCGCGATCGGGGAAATAGGCGCCGGCCAGCAGGCTATCGATCAGAACCACGAGTTCGGAATCGACATTATCCGCTCGCGTTAGAAAGCGGCCGCGCAAGAGCGGGATTTGCAGGGTGCGAGGGTAATCGGGACCAATCGGATAATAAAGCGCGCGCGGGATCTCCGCCATGGAGGCCGGCTGGTGTGGACCTAACCAAAACGGGCCGGAGTTGTCTCCTTCGCTCAATGGCAGGAGCGCCGTTATATCCGACGCCTCCACGCCGGGAATTTGCCGCATGCGCTCGATTAACTGCTGGTAAGCAGTTCGCACCTTAGAAGATGTAGAAGGCGAAAGGCCAACTTGGAAGGTAATGACGCGCTGCGTTTCGAAACCAGGATTCACCGCCCACATTGTGGATGGTGCGAAAGAGAAGTCCGGCGCCCGATAGCAGGACCAGTGCGAGCGCGATTTGCACAAGCGCGAGAACGCCTTGAGCGCGGTGGTGGCCGCCCGCCGAACCGCGAGCGCCTTTCTTTAGCCCTTTTTGCAGATCGGTATTCGAATGTTTCAGGGCCGGCGCGAGACCAATTAAGATTCCAACCGCCACCGAAATACCAAGCGCGAATAAAAGGACAGGAGCATTCACCCCAATGTTCTCGATGCGCGGCAGACTTCCCGGCGCGGCCGCCAGCAGCGCGCTGAGCCCCCACTTTGCAACCTCCAGCCGGAGAACTCCGCCGACCAATGAGAGAAGCACGCTTTCGGCGATCAATTGCCGGACGATTTGCATGCGGCTTGCCCCCAGCTCTCGCCGAACGGCAAACTCCCACGTGCGCGCCGCTGAGCGCGCAAGTAACAGATTGGCAACGTTCGCGCAGGCGATCAGCAAGACGAACCCGACAGCTCCCAGCAGCAACAGAAGCGTCCCGGCTACGTTAGCGACAAGGACTTGCTTCAGCGGATAGATAGACGTCCCCTGGCCTTTCTCTGTGTTGGGGTTGAGTTCATCGATATGCTCCTGGACGGTGTTCATTTCCGCCCGCGCTTGACTATGCCACGTCCGGTTGCAGGCGCGCGATGCAGAGGGTGTCGTGGACCGTACGATCATTGCGGAACAGTGGATCGCCGCGCCCCAGCGGCGTATAAACATCCGCTTGCCGATCTTCAAAACGAAACTGCGGCCGGAGAACGCCGACGATGGTTTAGCCGACGCCGTTCAAGGCGATGGGTTTGCCGACAGCCGCGGGATAGCCGCCAAAGCGGCTGCGCCATGAACGATTGCCGATGACCGCTGCCGGCATGCCTCCCGTTCGGTCTTCCCGCGGAGAGAATGCTCGTCCCACCGCGAGCTTCACACCCAGAGTGCTGAAGAAACCCGAAGAGACTTCGTAGCCGTTAACGTGCTCGGGCGCGCCCGGACTTGTCAGGTCAAAGCCGAGGGGCGCAAACGCCGCCATTTGCTCGAAGGAGCGAGCATTGCGCTGCCAATCCAGGAAATCAGGATAAGAAAGATCCGTGTCGTACCTAAGACTCCGATTGTAGAGTGCCACCATCACCGAGCGATCCGGTTCGCGATATGGAAGCGGCGCCAGCACTACCCCCTCCAACGCACTGAAAATCGCGGTATTTGCTCCGATGCCCAAGGCGAGAGTCAGGATCGCCGCCACGGCATATGACGGACTCTTCCGTAACGAACGGATGGCGTACCGAACCTCGCGCAGGAGGCGACCAAGCGGTTCCCAGGTTCTTTGGTCCCGGCATTCCTCTTTCGCCGACTCGATCGGACCGAACGGTCAGGCTCTAACACTTCGCGTCGCGGCCGCGGCCGATGATTTTCCAATCGGCCTTGAGCCAGCCTCGCTTCTCAAGCCTGTAAAGCGCGGGATACAGAGATCCCTGACGGATCTGGAGCGCATCTTTTGAAAGCTGTTGGATGCGCTGGACAATCGCGTATCCGTGGATGGGCTTGAGGGCGGCCACCCGCAGGATCAACATATCCAGCGTCCCTTGAAGGAGTTCAGCGCCGCCGGAGGGATCGTCGCAGTGCCTAGTCATTCGAGATATCAGGATAAATCATGTATGCCCACGATGTCAGGCATTCCCAGGTCCAGGATTCTTGAGGCCCATCGCGGCGAAATGGCTTCCACGTGAGTGCAGATCCCCGGCAATATAGGCGCCGGGCAGCGCCCGCCGGCACCGTAGGATTCGGCAACATGCGCGCTGCGATCATGATAATTGGTTATAAGATGCGAATCGCCGACGTACGCGCATTCACGGTAACGGTTCCGCTACATGGCGCTCTGAGACATGCGAACGGATGTCACTGGGGACGTTTTGTCCGAACAGTCGTTGAAGTAGAGACGGATAACGGCTTCATCGGCCTGGGAGAGATGGGTGGAGGCGGAGAATCCGCCGAAGCCGATATCTGTTCTCTAAAGTCATATTTGCTCGGACACGATCCAACCCGCCTCGAGGAGATGCGGTTTCGGGTCGCGAACCCGACTGCCTCGCTGTACAACAATCGAACGCAATTGTTGGCTGCGCTCGAGTTCGCGTGTCTCGACATATTGGGCCAGGCATGGGGCGTGCCTGTCCATGCGATTCTGGGAGGCAAGCTGCGCGATCGCGTGCCGTTCGCGTCCTACTGTTTCTGGCGCTATGCGAACGACGAAACAGGTGAAGGCGAGGTGCGAACGGCAGATCAGCTTGTTGCGTATGCGGAAGAGGCTAAGAAGAAGTACGGGTTTATGACGCACAAGTTCAAGGCAGGCGTATTTCATCCCGATTACGAGGTCGAGGCCTTTCGGGCGCTGGCAAACGCGTTCCCCACCGATCAAGTGCGCATGGATCCAAACGGCGCATGGTCCACTGAGCAGGCGATCCGCGTTGGCCAATCCATCGAAGATTTGCGGAACGATTACCTGGAAGATCCGGTTTACGGATTGAACGGATTGCGCCGGGTGCGGCAAATGGTTCGTGTGCCATTGGCAACCAATACCGTAGTTGTCAATTTCGAGCAGTTAGCGGCGAACGCGCTCAATATTGGCGTTGATGTCATTTTGCTTGACACGACATTCTGGGGCGGCATCCGGCCATGCATCAAAGCGGCGGGGATCTGCGAGGCGTTCCAACTTGGAGTGGCCGTGCACTCCTCAGGCGAGTTAGGCATCCAGCTTGCGACGATGCTGCACCTTGGCGCCGTCATCCCGAACCTTTCCTATGCGGCCGACGCGCACTATCACCATGTAATGGACGATATTATCGAAGGCGGCCCGATGCGTTATGAATGCGGATCGCTGGCCGTTCCCGATGCGCCGGGTCTGGGAGTAAAGCTTGACCGCGATAAGGTGCGGCAGTATCGGGAGCTATATAAAGAGCTTGGCGGCTATCCATACGACAGGGACCCACTGCGCCCGGATTGGGTTCCGCTCGTACCGAACGATCGCTGGGCGGATCCGAAAGACGATCGCAGGCCAGCGTTGGGGATCAAGGCTCGCGCAAGCGGGAAAGGAAAAGCCGGCACACGGTGAAGCAGCGCATTGTTTTCGCCGCTGTCCTTCTGGTTTGCGCGCCTGTGCGTGGAGAGACAGGTTACGGGCATGGCTGCGATATGCCCGGTCGACGATGCTAATATTGCGCCAAGTCTACAGCCGCCTTCCGGCACGGTAGTCACACTGGATATCTCGGCGCCGGCAAATGAAGCGCGGTAGAAACTGATCCGCGGCATCCGAGGCATCCTTGACAAAACTCTGCGGAGGCGGAAGGATCTGCCCGCCGAGGATTGCATTCTGATTGCCACATTAGATTCCGTGCGGCATGCGGCGCCTGAAATATCTCTTCCCGGGAACTTGATCGACGACGGATACATTCTCAACTCCACCGCGGCGCGGGGCCATTCGATTCTCCTGATTACGGTTTCGAACGACCGCGGTCTGCTGTACGGAACCTTCGCGGTATTGAGAAAGATCGCCTTGCACGAAGAGCTTGATCCCTTTCACGAGTACCGTCGAACGAGTCTATGGCGGCCGCTCGATTTTTTTTGAAGCAGGCAAGGTTGCGCCGGATTTGACTCGCGCGTGCGAATATGCCCGATTGCTGACCCCAATAGGCATTAACGGATGCGCCGTGAACAATGTGAATGCGGTTCCTCGAATTCGTTAAGCGATTTTGTGCCTCAGCTTTCCCGGAGCAATGGAAAACAGTTGCACGGACGAATCGATGAAGAACGATGCCAGGCAGTGTTGCAAAACCTCAGCTATCAAGCGGGGCATGCCGTCGTGTGGCGGGATGCAGTTTGTAATTGGCTTTGCCGGGAATCCAAAATTCCAGACGCGCAAGGCCACGTGGGACATCGCCGCGACCGTATGGAGGCCGAAACGACGTCGCTGAATGGCGATATGGTGGAGCCGATCGCCCCTGGGAAAACGCTTCTGGCGGAAAGGCTATTGCTTGCCTCAGTGCGCAATGTACGGCGGGCACGGTGTTCAAGGGGGAGCCCGGGCGGTACGATATCGGAGTTCAGTATTTTGATCAGAACAACGCTAAGTCGCGCTTCCACGTGTTACTAGGCGATCAATTGCTCGACCGATGGATCGCGGATGCCTGGCTGCCGAGTGCGGCGCCGAACGCACATTCAACGGAATCCCGCGCGACGCTGTTCCGCTGTCACCAGCAGATGCCGCGCATCCCGGGGCAAATCACTAGGGACCCCTACGTGGTAAAATCGCGCATCGTTTGGCATTGACATGATCCTCCCTTCCACCTACGGGGTTGCCTTACTTCTGATCGTTTTCTCGATGCTTTGCTGGGGCTCCTGGGCCAACGCCTTCAAAATGGCCGGCAAGTGGCGCTTCGAGCTTTTCTATTACGATTACGCCGTCGGCGTTCTCATCCTGGCCACCATTGCGGCCCTGACTTTCGGTTCGTTGGGCGATTCATCTCTGACCTTCGTCGACAACATGATGGTCGCCGGCAATCGCAAGATCGCATACGCTTTCGCAGCCGGCGTGGTCTTCAACCTCGCCAACATGCTGTTGGTGGCCGCCATCGCCGTCGCCGGCATGGCATTGGCGTTTCCCGTCGGCATTGGCTTGGCGCTCGTTATCGGCGTCGTCTGGAATTATGCGTTGAATCCCCAGGGCAATCCGGTTCTGCTGGGCGCCGGGGTCCTCATAGTGCTCGGCGCCATTATCGTCGATGCCATTGCCTATCGCCGCCACGAGGCCGAACGGACATTCGAAGCGGCCGCCGCTCAGGTCTCCGGCGCCGGAAAGAAGGTTGGGACCACCATATTCCCGAAGCGAAAGACCGGCGCCAAGGGCATTGTGCTCAGTCTTGTCAGCGGCGTGTTGATGGGTTCTTTCTATCCGCTTGTGCAGATGGCGCAGGAGGGAGATATCGGCTTCGGCCTCGGCCCCTATTCGAGCGCTTTCGTCTTCGCCATCGCCGTCTTCCTCTCCACGTTCGTGTTTAATCTCTACTTTCTGAACCTGCCGATTCAGGGCAAAGCCATCGCGATGACAGCATATTTCAAGGGAACGACGCGGCAGCATCTGCTTGGCATCGCCGGGGGGATCGTGTGGTGCGCCGGCGCGGTGGCCAGTTTTGCCGCCGCCACCACGCCGAAAACGGTGCAAGTCGGGCCGGCGGTCAGCTATGCCATCGGACAGGGCGCCACCATGATCAGCGCCTTGTGGGGATTACTGGTCTGGAAAGAATTCGCGGGCGCCTCGAAGAACGTTCGCATCCTGCTCGCGCTGATGCTGATTCTATTCCTGGCCGGCCTGACGCTGGTGTCGATTGCGCCACTTTACGGCCCGGCTCTTTAATCCACGAAAAATTCGCCGCTTGCAATCAGCGCCGCCGGCCCGGTGAGGTAGACCGAGTCCTCCCAACGCAGGCGGAGGTCCCCCGCTTCCGTGATGACGCGCACCGGACTGGCAGCCGCCCCGCGCAGGATGGCCGCCACGGCCGCGCCCATCGAACCCGTGCCGGAACTGAGCGTCGCGCCCGCGCCGCGCTCGAAAAAGCGCGCCTCGATCGTGTGCCGGTCCAGCGCGCGCGCGAACGACACGTTCGTCCGTTTGGGGAAAAAAGGGTGGCCCTCGATTTCCGCGCCGAGTTCTCTCCAGTTTGGCGGAATTGCCGCGGAAAGCGCCACGCACTGCGGATTGCCCACGTCAAGAACGGTGACGTCAAAGTTTGTATTTGGGAGCGTGATGTTCACCTGGTCGTCGCGCCAGCGCGGAATTCCCATGTCCATCTCAAACGTAAAATGATTACCGTACCGCTCGAGCAACTGCAGATGCTTGACGCCGGCGCCGGTCGTAATGTCCACTTCGGAGCCGGCGGCTTCCGCATCGACCAGCAGCGCCGCCGCGCAGCGCGTACCATTGCCTGAAATCTCGGCTTCGCTCCCGTCCGCGTTGAAAAGCCGTATCGCGAAGCCATCCAGGAGAATCCAGCCATCCGCGCCGATCCCCGTGTGGCGGTCGCAGATTCCGCTCGCGATCGCCGCCAGTCCTCCGGCAGGCGCGTATTGGGCCCCGGTCAGCAGGAAATCGTTACCCGCGCCGTGAGCCTTAGTGAACGGTATTTTCATCGCAATCCCGCCGGTAAATCTCCAGGTCGGGCGCTCCCTTTACGCGGATCGTGTCTACGCGCGCGTACTTTGGCCCGTAATGCAGCCCGGCTTTGGCCATGGCCGAAGATACCGCGTCGCCCGCCTGCGCCACGGCCCAATCTTCGTGGAGGAAATAATCGGGAACCGCGGCGGCGTTCATCCAGGTGGGCTCGTTGCCATCCGTCAGCGCTTCCCGCAGCGGAATACCCGCCTCGCGATAGATGCCGACTTCGTCGCCGAGCATCGTAAAAATGCCGCCGCGGCGATAATGCTCCCGCAGGTATTGAGCGCCGGCAGCCGTCCAGGCGCGGCGCGCTTCGGAGTTGACCTGCGATTCCTTCCAAACGATCCAGCGCCGCGGCGCGGGAATCACCGCCCAGAACGCGATGCTCAGCGCAAGAATGGAAATCGCCGCCAGGGCTTGCGCGCGCTTGGCGGCCGCGAAAATGAGCGCTCCGCTCGCAAACGCCAGCAGCGGCAAAAGACAAAGGCCATATCTGGTGTTGTAGTATCCGTGCGGCGGCAGATTCGGCACCGAAATCGGGGTGCTGCTCGAGGAGTGTACGCTCCACACGTAGAAGGCAGGCCCGAGCGATAAAAAGAACAGCGGCCAGAAGACGCGCTTCAGGAGCGCGCACAATATTCCAGCCGTTCCGAGCGCGACGGCAATCCACCCGGCGCACTGCCGGGCCGCCGACAAGACGTACTCGAAAGCCGCGCGCCAGTCATGCTCACCCGGATACGGCAGGCCCTTCTGGATCGCTTTGGCCGAATACGGACCACGATAGAAATCGAACGGGTCGCCGAACCACCAAATGTTGTGCGCGAGCCATGCAAGAGGACCGAGACACGCGATCGCTCCGTAGACCACGGCAAACGCAATCCGCCGCTGCGGCGCCGCCCACCAGAAGTAAGCCGCGACGAACGGAATTAGAAACCATCCTTCGTACCGCGTCAAGCTCGCGGCAACAGTCGCCAGCGCGGCGCCCGCGGCGGCAGCCAACGACGGCTCGTCGTGAAACAGAACGGTGCAGTACAGGATTGCCATTAGGCTGCCGAAGAAGACCGCCTCGGTCATCGGCGTAGCTTGGAGATACAGCATGTTTGGGTTGAGCGCAAAGACGCCCGCGGCGGCGATCCCGGCCGCGTCAGACTTAAACACGCGCCGAGCGGCGGCAAATAGAAAAGTTCCGCCAAGCGCGTAAAAGATCCCCGACGGAATCGCTCCCGCAAGTCCCGTGCGCCACAAGGTATCGTTAGCAACCAACGGCAGCATTAGAAGGTGCGGCAATGGCAGCCAAGCCGCGCCGAGCTGTCCGTATCCCGGCGTCCTCGAATCCACCATGCGCCGCGCGACTGCCAAGTGCGCTTCGGCGTCGCCATAATACAAGGTCCAGCCATTGCGCTCCACGACCAAGCAGGCCGCCGCGCTGAACACCGCAAGCGCCAGCAAGACGGCAACAACGGTTTTCAAAACTCGGTAAACTCCCGGAATTCGCGGAAGCGCGCGTCTATCTCCTCGCGAGTCAGCGTGCGAAAACGGTCGACGCCGAATTTCTCACAGCAGAAACTGCCCATCACCGATCCGTAGATGACGGCGCGCGACAAATCCCTGCGCTCAACGTGCCCCCGCTTTAAGTCGCAGCCCTGCCCTGCGAGATATCCGATGAATCCGCCGGCGAAACTATCGCCAGCCCCCGTCGGATCAAAAACTTCCTCGACGAGATAGCCGGGTACCATGAAATGCGAATCGCGCCGGAACAGAATTGCCCCAAATTCGCCCCGCTTGATGACGATCGTGTTCGGGCCCATTTCGAGAATCGCATTGGCGGCGCGCCGGAGGTTATATTGTCCCGAGAGCATGCGAGCTTCCGAGTCGTTGATCAACAGGAAATCCCACTCGCGGATAGTGGCGAGCAGCTCGTCTCGAAAATCGGCGATCCAGTAATTCATCGTATCGCCGCCGGTCAGGCGCAAGCCATTCATTTGGGCGCGGACGGCGCGCTGCAATGCCGGCTGGATATTGCCGAGCATCAGGTAGGGCTCGGAACGGTAGCTTGCGGGGAGCTTGGGATTGAAATCGGCGAAGACGTTGAGGTCCGTCTGGAGCGTCGTCCGGTCGTTCATATCGGCTGAATAAACGCCCTTCCAGAAGAATGTTTTGCCCCCCGCCTGCTCCAGCCCTTCGAGATTGATTCCGCGGCCGGCGAGCAGATCGCGGTCTTCGCGCGCAAAATCGTCTCCAACGATACCGACCAGTTTTACTTCGGTAAAGAAGCTGGCTGCAAGTCCGATGTATGTAGCCGCTCCGCCGAGCATGCGCTCGACGCGGCCGTGCGGCGTCTCGACTCCGTCGTATGCGACGGACCCCACTACGATCAATGACATTCTTCTTGATTGTACCGGCGCGGCGTGAGCCGGAATGCGCGCCGCCCCGCAAGTGAAAACAATGCAGTGCTAAGATGTTTTATCGATGAGCACGGTCCGCGTTATGCCGGGGGGAAGGGTGAACCCGGCGGCGCTGCCCAAAGGAGCGAGCGGCCGTAATCTTTGCCGCTGGTGCAATCTCGAAGTTCCCAAGGGCCGCCTGACGTTCTGCTCCGAATTTTGCGTTGCGGAATGGAAGCTTCGCAGCAATCCCGGCTATCTCCGCGAGATGCTCTTCGAGCGCGATAAAGGCATGTGCGCCGTATGCACGACGGACTGCCGGGCGGCACTGCTGCATTTAAAGAAGCTGCGCGGCGCCGCCGCCGCAAAGGCCTGGATGGAATGGGGCCTCAAGCGCAATTCCCGCCAAAGCCTCTGGGACGCCGACCATATTGTTCCCGTGGTCGAGGGCGGAGGCGAGTGCGATTTATCGAACATCCGCACTCTCTGCCTGAAATGCCACCGCGCTGCAACGACGGCGCTCCGCGCCCGACTGCAAGCCCGAAAATAACGTAATTACTATCCGCGTTTCATTACTATCCGCGTTTCGGCGCTTTCTCGTCCGTTTGCACCGTTTTTGCGGAACATGCGCCGCTTTGCCTGGCTAACCTAACTTTCGCATTTCGCGAGTTTTCAAAAGGCGAAGCTATTGAATTTTCGTTAAACCAGGCCAAGGTCTTCACCACAGCGCGGGCTGCCCGGCCGGAGATTGGGTCGGCGGCGGTGCGGCTGCGGATGCCTTGATGCGCGGCGGTGGTTGGGAGGCAGGGCCAATCGGAGGTGATCCAGCAGCGCCTGGACGTCGCGCTCGGGCTGGGCATGACGCGGCAACATCAACCAGCGCCCATCCACCATCGGAATCCACACCTCCACCATGCGAATGGTGGCGAGCTTTTCCAAAACTGCCGCCGGCGTTAATCCGGGCGCGTGAATCGTCACTCGGTTCTTCAGTGTCACTTGCAGACAGTAGGCTGGAAACGCGATCAAGACAGGGGCGTCGGCGCGGTGCTCGAGTCGGCGATAGATCGGCCGGATCCCAGCTCGCTCTTCAGTGAACGAAACACGCTCTCGATCTGCATCGGTTGCACGTCCCGCGTCCACGGCACCGCAGGATCTCACCGGTAAGATTGCTGCGCAGCAGATAGTGACCGTCGCGTTGTTGCGCCGCGTTCAGCTTCATCTTTTCCACTCGAAACGAGAACGTGTCGCGGGTGACTGCCTCATCGGTTTTCGGAATCTGAATCCTCACGAACCCGAATGCGCGCCCAGTCTCTTTCTTGCCCGCGCCGAGGCGCGGCGGCAACCGATCGCGTTTAGGGAGACTTTTGCGCATCGCGCGCAGCTTGCGCAGTAAGGCGCGCCAAGCGCTTGCGGCGCATGGCGATTTCCTTCGCCTGACGGCCGCTGCTCTTGGCCGGCACATAGAGTTCGCCTTCGTGCCGATAGAGCTTCACCTCCACCGAGTCGCGAACTTTCTGCCATGGCAAATCGAGCCACTTCTTCTCGTGCTGATTGATCCTGCCTTCGGGCGTGCCCACCGGATAAAACGTCTGCCGCTTCGGATTGCGCATTTCCTGGAGCACCGCCTCGCTCGGAATGCCGCGATCCATAACCCACACACGTCGGGCCTTGCCGTAAGCGTTCTCGATCTTCTTCACAAAATCGCGCAGCGTCGAGCGGTCCGACGTGTTGCCGTTCATGACTTCATAGGCCAGCGGGAAGCCATCCGGAGTAACACCAGCGCGAGATTAACTGCGGACAGTCCGGCCTGCCATCGCGGCTATAACCACGTCTGGCTTTCGCATTCTGCTCCATCTCGCCCTCGAAGTACGTGCTCGTCAGATCGTATAGCGGCACTTCGAAATCGGCCTGGAACAGGTCGGCCCATTTCTGCTTCAGAAACACGAACAGTTCCTGTTTGTGTTCCAACAGCCGGTCCAGACAGCGATACAGCCGATCCTTCTCCGCCACGGCGAAGTTCGTCTCCAGCAGTTCCTCCATCGCGCTGTCCACGAACCACTGCCGATGCACGCGAAACTCGCTGCCGGGATCTAATAGCCGATTCACCGCCAGCAGCCGCAGCACCTTCTCCCAACTCACCGCTTCGCGTAACTCCGCCAACCGCTCCCGCCAGAACTCATCCAGCTCCAGTTGATGCCACAGCTCGCACGCCACCCAGCAACTACCAAACACCCGCGGCCGCCGCAGCTCCAGCCCGCTCAGCTTCACTTGTATGCTTTCCACCGCGTCGGCCGGGATCTACCTATCGTCGGGGAACAAGCTCATGCCGGCGTAACTCAGCCGGTCTTCATCGAAGATCGCCAGCATCTTGCGCCACGCGGCTTGCTGCTGGTCGTTGATCTCGCCCACATACAGAACCGTCCGCTGCACGGTCTTATCACCCGGCAAGCGCCGATTCTCAACGATGCTGAAGTAGCGGTGTTGCTTGCCGTCCTTCTTTCGGTTCGTGCTGCGCAAAAACAGCCGAAGCAGCAGAATGCCGGATTCCGGCGCGAAAAATAGAGGGCAGGTCTTCACTCACCGGTTTTCTGGAAGCGCGCGCTGCAGGCGAACTGGTTCGGCCCCCGGGTCCTGGAAAAGCCGCTTCAAGTGCGAAAGTCAGGTTAACGAGGGCGCCGGGCGGACCTTGCGGGTGTGTGGTGCGTGGGTCCTTTGCCAGGAAGGTCGCGCCCAAAGGATTTCCCGATCGGACTGGTGCGGATGAAAGGACTTGAACCTTCACTCCCTTGCGAGAACTAGAACCTGAATCTCATCTGAGCGGTTTTGCTATTTGCCTGTTCGTATCGATTTATATTGTTTTGTTGCGGTTAGCGTATCGTGGCGAGATGCGGTTTCCCTGCTTTTCCTGCCCTGTCACGTCCAGTCCGCACACAATTTGGCACACATTTTCGCGCCAACGCCACTGCCCACCGCGCCCGTAGACGGCCATAATCGCTACCGCCCTGCCCGCCGCCACCGCGCGATTCGCCGCGTTCAAATGTCGCCCCCACCCGGCACGCGCCGAAGTCGCAGGGACGGTCAGCATGGCGGTTTATGCGAATCGTCTTAGTATCTCGCACAATGCCGATGCGGTTTTCTTGGACGCTTTAATTTCAAGCGCGCCGCCGCGCGAAAGCCCTTACGGAGGTAATCAGCTCGTCGTCCTGGTAGCCGTTCGACCGATAAGAGACTTCAACGGAGCCAAAGTCACGCTCCGGCCTAAAAATCTCAGCTTTTAGCGCCCCTTGGGCTGAATAGAGGACTTCCGCCCGAACGATGTGCTTGGAGCCGAAGAACCAAAGACGTTGTGGCTGGCTCGATTCATCCATGTAAAACACGATTGCCTCATCACCGAAAAAAGGTTCAAGAATTCTCTCGATTGCCGGGAACGTGTAGTCCTTTAGCGCAGTCCTCAGGTCGCCATCGGACTGAGGTGCAGCCGCATTGACGGCGGCCCACACTTTCACCATGTCCATTTGCATCGCCATTTAATCCCCCTCTGGCTTCGGCTTCCCATCGCCTTCGATGTAGCGCTGTAGCGCCGCTGCCGAGATGCGCCATTGACGATTGCCGACGCGTTGCCCCGGAATCTTGCCCTCGTTCAGTAAACGGCGTACTGTTTTCGGGTGCATTTGCAGCTTGGACGCGGCTTGATCGGGCGTAAGGTATTCGGGTTCTGGTTTTATATAAAGCCTCGCTTTATTTGTCCATAGAATCTCACAAGTTGCCTCCATTGTCCACCGACGTCCCTAAATTCCCTTGACATGATGGCTTAGCGCGTCGTAAACTTCCGTTGTGTGCCATATTGAGGCATGCCAAAGGAGAAACATTTCATGTCCACCATCAACCGGCGCGCCGCCCTATCGGCCCTCGCCGCCGCAATTCCGGCGTCTCTCGCAGCCAAGGCTGAAGAGACGAAACCGTTCATCATCCCGCCGCCGCCGCCCGCGCCCGCTGGGGCGCCCGAAGAACTGCTTCGGGCGATTCGATTCGAATACGAAAGCGAGCTCGCCCAGTTCGGATACCAGCTTGAAGGCGCCCGCGCCGTGTATGCGGATTACCCCGACCTTGTGAAGTCGGACCATTGGCCGC
This sequence comes from Bryobacterales bacterium, assembly GCA_963795935.1. GTDB lineage: Bacteria > Acidobacteriota > Terriglobia > Bryobacterales > Bryobacteraceae > JAICMB01. The sequence goes on from CAWCJO010000009.1 coordinate 95,718, forward strand.
AACCGGTGGTTGACGCCATGTTCGCGGAAAACCATCGCGAGCCGGTGGATCACCTGTTCGATGCGTTCATGCGCCCCTCGGAAATCTTGGCGAATGCTGAGGATTGGTTGCAAGCTTCGAAAGAGGAAAACGAACGGCGCCGGGCCGCGAAAGCAGAAGCAGAACAGCGCGCCGCCGAGAAAGCGGAACGGGACGCAGAGGCAAACGAAGATCATGCGCGCCGCATGGAAGAGGGATGCACCACCCAGGAGGACCTGGAATTGTGCAGGCGATATCTGCATCTGGCCTGGATGACGGTAGCGCACCTGGGTCACCTGGAGCCGCTCCGCTTGGGCCTGGAGAAGGGTACGGAGCCGGGACGATTCAGCATCAACGCAGCCGCGCTACGCCGCTTCACCGAAGCGATGAAGGAGCCCGTTATCGTGGATGCAGAGTATCCGAATAGCTGGAACTCCCCCGACTCCCCCGACCAGGAGGAACCCGCCAATGCCCCGGCGTAGGAGCAAGTCGGACCTGGAGAAGTTGCGCGGCGGCCCGGCGAAGCAAGTGACGATCGCAACCATTAACGCCCGGCTCAGAAGAGGGATGAAAGAGTTCATGGAACGCGCCAACCTCAGCGATAAGCAGTTTCTTACTGCGACGTTCGACTGGTGGCAAACCGAAGGCCTCGACGGAGATAGCGGCCCCATACTGGGCCTCGCGTGCGCCTTCGAAGAGGCCATCACCGAGTCATGGGAGGTTCTCATCGTAGAGAAGGCAAAGTTCCGAGCGATGGAGGTTAGGCTATTCGAACTGGAAAAGTTTGCGGCCAAGGTGAAGGTGCTTCCCAAGCCATCGGCCGCGTAGCATCCCGCCCCAACCCCACAACGGCGAGGAACCCCTCAGGCTTCTCGCCGTGTCTCCGCAAGTTTCGCTGCCGGAAGCCCGGCTACGGGAGATCCCAAGCGAATCCGCATCGCGGCTTCTGATACCTGAAAGAACCGCGCGAGAGATTGCGGGTCTGGTCCATATTCCGCAACGTATTGAGCGATTAGCTTTCTCGGCATCAGAATATCCGCCGCTAGCCGGTTAGCATCGAACTCTTCTTGCGACGAAAGACCGCTCCGGTACAGGCCATCATCGATAAGCCCGCTACCGATCCGGTCTCTGTGGAGTATGAAGTGCGCGATCTCATGGGCCACGGTGAACCTACGTCTCACGTAGGCGTCGGACGCTCGAACGACAATACTGTAGCCCTCCGCGCCGCCCAGCTCGGAGTCGCGAATGATTTTCCCGGATACGCCTATGGGCAGCTGTTCGTCTTCCCACACGCTCAGCCCTAGCGCTTCGGCCAAACCGGTAACGTCAACAGGCGCCGCGTTCTGGAATCGTTCAATTATCGGATGCTGAGGCAGTGTCTTGACCATCATCGATTTTCCTTTTTGTAGGGCTTCCCCACCCTCTCTTTAGAGGATGACGCCGGGGGTTGTTCCGATGCCGTCTGCGGCGGCTGAGCGTTCGGCAAGTCCATCCCCTCTTTGTATTTTTGCATTTCCCGATCCACAAGTCTTGCGATTTCCCTTCGCAATTCCTTCTGCACAGCCGGGCTTTTCACGGATGCAATGGCGGCTTTGCGGGCAGACTCGATAGCGATTCGCCTTGATTCATCCTTAATACCACGATAGCCCCAAACGGCTACCAGCGCGATTATTACTCCGAGGATGGCCAGCCCAACCCCGAGGATTGCCAGCGAAATGGTCACGACCGAAATGGTCGCGGCAAGCCAATCCTGGAGAGCCATCCCCCTTTGGCATACCACACTCGGGGCGAAGTCCCCGGCTTTACTTCCCCTGAAAATAATTCTCGGCATTTTAGCGCGTTAGCGCGTCTATAGCCCGGCAAGCCCTGGAGGGGCTACCAAATGCGCTCGCTGCTATGTGTCGCGCTGCTTACGGTCGGAGGGTGGGCGACGCCGCTCCCTGACCCGGATACGGTCACGATTACGCAGAGCGTAAGCTATCTAATGACGGTGCCATCGCTGCAAGAACTAGAATTGCGCCCGGACTATCCTGGCAATATGTACTTTACGTTCGCGGCGGACTTATCTCTGGCGACAGGAGTTCCGCCTGCAATGGAGTTTACGCCGTTCGGTCTTAGCATAACGTCATTATCAGGCGGTACCCCGTCAGGCGGATACTTGGGAGTGTCATATTTGCCAACCGTGGATGACCCCGATTTGTTGCCAGTGATTGGAGGCTGGGCTATTCAAGGTGAAATACCACCGAATCCGGGAGAGCAACTGCTGTTTAACATCGCCGTTGCTCCGGGAACTTCTCAGACGATGACTTTGAACTTCATACTCTTCGGGTACAATCCAATGCCCGTGTATCCTGCTGATTCAACCCCCGAACCCGCCACCGCTACACTTGCGCTGTTGGGACTTGCCGCCATGTTGTTGTCATCGCGCATCTCGAAGCGCCGCCGGACTTTAGAACACCCCGCTAACTGACGCGGAGAGTATCTGGGCCGCGCCCGTATCGCCACCGGACGCTCTGGCGATTTTGATGAACAGCACATTTCCATGACCCGCACTGCAACCCGGCATGGTGAGCGATGAAATGGATAAGTCAAACATCTTCTCCGTGAACATTGGCGCGGTGTAAGTGTTTGAGTTTTGAGCGGTCCCGAAACTAGGGGCGGTATTACTTCCAGCGGCGGAATATGTGAGACACGCGGTTTGTATGGCATAACCAACCACGTCGCCGCCCGCCACGTTATGACTCCCGCCGTATAGATCCAGCCTGAATGGGGACGCGCCGTCCCACGATCCTAGGTCGATGCGCAGCATCGCATAGCCAGCCGAGTTGTGGGCAAACGAGATGCCGTAACCTACATCGGCGTTGTCTACGAATGTGCAACACGTCACCGACCCACTATCGCCGTTCGGCACGTCCACGATTTGGTATGTCCCGCCTACTGCCGTTGACCCCGCAAAGGTAAAATACTGCGTATGGACGCCCATCGAGGTACCAGCTACCGCAATCCACGCAAGTCCATTAGACCGGCACTTGACCGCGGCGGTTGCTCCAGTATTCACCACGTAGGCGATCTTGCCAAGCAACCCGGGGGCTGGGGGTAGCTGCGCCGATAAACAGTTCGTCAGCACGTCATCAATCCCCCGTGGCCAGCTCATCCCGCCATCGCTGTACATCGGTCCGGCCGGAAGCGGCCAGCTCTGAGCCTGAAGGGGCGCGGATGCGACCATGAACCCAAAGATGGCAAGGGCTGCCAGCTTTCCGATGCTGGCTTCTTGAATCAATTTCATATAAGTTCTCCTGGTGACGATTTGAACTCGGATTGGCTTACGGGCGCATCGGCAGAAAGTCAAATGTAGTCCTTGGGCGACGCTCAATAACAGACGCGGAGACAACCTCGAAGCTCGTTCCAAGCCATAGCATCGCATTCGACCACGAGCTTCCCGGATTGTCTTGCTTCTGAATGAGAAGATGCTTGGCGCTGAACTTCCTGCTTTCCTCCCTGTAGATCACCGAAACGTCGAACGAGTCTGTAGCCGGATCGTCGCTGCGAACAGTTACCATCACGCCTTTCTGGTCCGTACCGGCCGGCGCGGTTACCCCGAAAAGTTTGCAGCGTTGCCGCCGGGTCAACATACCACAGAACCAAATGCGTGCTGCCGGACACCTTTTCTACTCCAAGTTGCGCCATTGCGGACGCAGAGAGTAGCAACGCGAGAATTAGGGTTTTCATTATTTGAGAATTCTTTCTATGTCGAGCCGGTGAGGATACCGCCGGTGAAGGTAAGCGTTCCCGTTCCGCCGCTGGACTTGTCATATCCAATCGTGGTTGCCAATCCCTGGTAATCCATCAACCATGACGTACGCAGCGGATGAATTGGCCTGCATGTAGATGCGTTGCGTTCCGCCGCTGTCGTACAACGAAAGGGAACCGCCGAATCCGGCGCCGGTAGCAAGATGCGCTTGCTTGACTGGCGTTGAATCTGAAGAGTATAGGTCGAGGTACGAATCGGAAGCCTCGCCGTATAGGTCAACTCTCAAGTTGCCGGAGGACGTATTATCGGTGATGCGAAACATGCCGGGCCGCACAACGGCCGGATGCGTTCCGCTGGAGTAGTTATAGACCTGAAGCCCGGCATAGCCGCCGGCGAGGCTGGAGTTATCAACCTTCGTGACAATTCCGTTTGAGTTCAACGTCATCGTCGCGCCGTTCAGCGACCCGCCCGTAATCACCGGAGCGCTGATGCTAATGCCAGCGCTCAGCGCGCCGCTAAACGTCAAGTTACCGGCGGTATCGCACTGTAATTGAGCCGTAGAAGGGCTGCTTCCTCCGGCGCGCAATTGCTTACCCCAAATCCCGACGTAGCCGCTCCCAAGTGTGTCATCGCCGGCGAAACCTACGAACCCTCCGACATGATCGAAGATCTTCATCAGTCCGGGCATCCCGGAACCGCCGCCCACCTGAAGGTTGCCGGTTATGATGAGGTTCGCGTTCAGGTTGGTGATGGTCGTTACTCCGCCCACGACCGAGAACTGCGAAGAGATGGTCGATATATTGACCTTGCCGAGATTCAGCAGCCCCGCCGTGCTCCCGACGCTGACAACTACTGATGGAGTCACGCCCGGAACAATCGTGTTGCTGCGGTTATTAACGTCCGCCGAGCGGATGTAAAATGTCCATGACTCGACGCTGACTGGGCACTGTATATACGTTTCCGTTGGCGGCAACGTGGCCTTACAAATTGCCGGAGGCGCGCCGACAGTGCTTGGCCGTAGCAGATCTACCTCTACGTTCCCCCACTGCAAATCGGTTGGCGGAACCCAATTCGTCCGTATTCGGAGCCATGCTGTGCCATCCGCCCCGGTTGCCAGTTCGACGTCCACTCCCACGCTGGAGGTTCCCGGCACGGTTGCGAGCGTGACGTTGGCGCAATACTCCGAGCCAGCAGAGCCATTTTGCCGCTGAACGGTGAAAGCCAGAGAGGGCGTTACGCCGGGAACGATGGTGTTTTGATTCCCCGATGTATCGAACGAAACGAACCATACGCGGTAGATCGTCGGTTGCGCCGGTACCGGCACGAAATGCGGCCGGAAACTCCCGGTAGCGGCGGACAGCGCCCGTCCGCGCCCGGTCCCGCTAGCGGGCGTGTAAACTGTCGCGTACTGCGTCTGCCCTACGCCATCGTCGAGGATGACCTGGACGCCGCCAAGACTCGGATAATTCTCATCGCCTACCGGCCACGACCAGACTGCGTTGAATTCCCAATACTGATCGCCCGACGCTTTTACCTCGTAATTTGGGTTGCCGGTCCAGCCGCGCAATGCGCCGGTGAGCGAGAGCGACGATTGCGCCACGTTCGGCGCGAACTCGCGCCCGCTGGCCGATCCGGCGCCGGTTGGCTGACTCCCGCCCGCGTTGGTAACGAGTATCTGATAGCTTGGCGTTGCTCCAGATAAGCCGAATTGAATCGGCTGAAGCTTGGCATACTGCGATTCCGAGACGATATAGACGCGCCAGTATTCATCGACCTTCGGCGCCGCGAACAGGAACGAGAACGTCATCGTCGTTCCCCCGGACTTGTATGGAAAATAGCCGATGTCCGTGGGCGCGAAGTTTGGATTATTCGCCGGGTGCGTGCCGTCCGCCGCCTGTGTTCCATCGGCTATCGACAAGCCACCGGACGAGTCGGGATGGTCGAGGAAGCACTCTACGCCGGTGAAAGTTCCGATGGGGCTAGGGACGGTGAGCGAGACCGTTACGAACACTTGTGGATTGCCGGAGCGCGTCCGGGGGGTTGCGGCAATCCACTCCGCAAAGACGCCAGAAACGGCCTGCGGCGCCGCTAGCCCGGTTACGCCGGTTACGCCGGGACCGACGCCCCCAATGGTTTTCCAATTCCTTGACATCGCCGCTGTTGTTTACCTTTCGCTAAGCTCAACCCGGAGGCGATTGCATTCCGTAAGAAGCTCGCTCCGTTTTAGCGCCCAGGCCGATACTTCGGGGGACTCCAGCGTGTTCGCGCCCTTCGCGCCGGTCACCATGGCTAACGGACATGCTGGAAATGTCACGAGGCTACACCAATTAAGTCTACGTCCTTGTAGTGCGTGATCCCGCTGTCCACGTACGAACCGCCCTTCGGAACCCGGAAGCCGATGGACACGCCGACCTTGCCGCCGACCTGAAGCCCGGTCTTGGCGAAATCGTAGGCGTAACGGCCCTGTTCGCAATTACGAAGCGCAAGCCACTCGCAGGCGAGGCCGTGATCGTCCTCTTCGGCCGTCTTGCCCTAGCCGCACGGGAGAACGCGGTCGTGTTGCCAGAGAACTGGAACGACGCCTTTGCTGAGCGCGAGGGTACGCTTGAACGCGCCCTTGTCTATTACTTCTTCGTCGAGGTCTATCGTGCCGAACACGGAGGCGTAACACCGTACCGTCCCGGTCTCATCGTCGACGCCCTTCATTTGACACTTATAAGTCTTCTGAATCAAACCTTCCATGGCAATAAATGTCCTGTTCTACGGGATTCGGTGCGGCGCCCCAAGTACTCTCCCGTCTCTTCCTATCTCGCTACCTTCCAAATTCAGTGCAGGAGGCGATTGCACTCCGCTAAAAGATCAAAACGCCGTAAGTCATGCGCCGAGACCTCTGCAACCGGTAAGGCCCGCTGCGCAGCCCGCGTCTGCGTGGCTTGCCATCGACGGATATGGCGGCTCTTTCTGACCAAAGAACTTTTCAGCAAAACCGGCCTCGAAGTCCTCCGCTTCTGATTCGCCGTCTTCGGCGCGGTTAAATAGCTCAAACTGCCCCGACGCCCATTGCGCGTAGTGCGTCACTTCGTGCGCGATGGTCCGAACCAACCCGTCCGCGCCCGCCAGATTCTCCCGGATCTTGACCCAAATTTCGTTTGGGTACTTACCCCTGAACTGGCCTAAGAGCGGCCAGCCGGACCAGAACACGCGGGCGGACGTGGCCCGCTCAGACGGCGCGTCCGCGAACCACGCGATTTTCGGCGCGGGCAATGATAATTCGTCAGCCGCTTCTTTGGCGACGCGAAGCGCCGTTTCCCACGCTTTCGGCGCTAGCGCGTTTTGCGCCTCATCGTTGGGCAGGATGCGATAGAACGGCACACGGCTACCTGTGGCGATAGAAGGCGCGCGCCTCGCTGGCTAATTGCTGTTCGGCGTCGCGCTTGACGTCCGTCGGGCCGCTACCGCTCATGCCGAGAGTGTCCGCGACGCGCCCCACGAATTCGCTAAACTTTGCCTTCAGTGGCGCGTGCACGCCCCGCTGAAAAGCGTTTACCGCGATTCCTTCGCTAAGCTGTTCGCGCTGAGCTGCATGGCAGATTCCGCCCCAAGCCATCCCGCCTTCGTTATCTGCCCACATTTCCGGCGCTTTGAAACCGGCCGCTGAGACCCGGTCACACCAGCGGGTGTACTCGCATTCGGCATTTCCCATAACGCTGGCGGCCCGCCGAAAACCCTTGGACAGGCCGGGATAACAAAGCCCGTTGTGTGGAACGCCGTGCCGCTCCATCTCGCTTTGAATTCGGTCCACAATCACGTTCAAGTCTGCCGTGGCGACCAACGCTTTACCGAGCCTTTCCGCAGCCGCCCCGTATTCGGCGTTCAGGGCTGGAGCAATGCTCGCGGCATAGCCCTCGCGTCCTCTGGCTATCTCGCCGATAAGCTGCGCTTTCGCGCGCCGGAGGGTATTAACCAATGCGGGATCGCCGACGACCTCGTTTTCGAGCTTTGCGATTTTGGTTTTTAGCGCCGCAACGTCGGAAGGTCTTCCCAAGACCTCATCGATTTCGGCATCCTTCAGCAAGGCGCGGGTTTCGGCGAGTTCGGCGCGGGCGCCGGAGGTGCGCTTCTGAACCTCCAACAGGCGCCGGCCCACTTCGGCGCATTTCGCGGCCAAAGCGGCGCCTTATGCCGTCTCTTCAAAGAGCGGTGATCTCATGATGATATGTCCCCTTAAAAAATAGGGAGCGGGCGAAAAGAAATCGACCGCTCCCAGTAGCGCCGACGGAGGGCAACGCAAGGTCAAACTTTCTTACCGCCAATCGGATTCGGCGCGTTCACGTCGTTCGCGTAATCCGTTTGCCGAACTGCCGGCGGCTTGCCTGTCGGCACTCGCCCGACGGGCGATTTTGGAATTCCTGAGTTTTTCATAAGTCTCCCTTTCAACTAATTTGGTCGCTGTCTCCGGGCTCTGCTGCCGCCTCGCTAAAAGCGTTTGCCGGCCTTTCAATCGGCACAGAAAGCCGACTCCGGTCATTTGGCGTCATGCCGAGCGAGGCGAGCAGGCTTCGCAAGGTTGAAAGTTTTACACCGCTCACTTTGCCCATAACTGCGGCCTGCATGAGGCGCGCCGTAAGTTCGACGGCCCACCTATCCGATACCTTCAGCACTCCCGGAGCCGCGTTATGCGCGATTTCGTCCCAGAACGGAAGCACTTCAGCCGGTAGCCGATCCGGGCGGTGGACCTAACTCGCGACGCTCAACCGGTTCGTTTCTGCGGCGGCTAGGATTCTTTTTGGAATGCTCCGCTGTAGCTCCAGCAAGCGAGTCGGTTTTCTGTTCAAAATGCCTCCGTTAACGCTTTGTCGTTAACAATTTGAAACGTGGACGCGAAAATTCGACCGTCCCACGGTCGCGGCGGTCGATGTTAACAGCGATTCACGTAGCCCCTGCCCCCCGCATCAGTCGTCGCATAACTTCTCAAGTTGAGTTTGCTTCGCGCTCAAGGCTGTGCCGGAGAAATTCGTTTTGCATACTACGCGCCTGACAGCGCTTGCCGCGGATGACGCTCTTTAGCGCGGCCCGCAAGATTCGCGAGTCGGAGACGCGCGCAATAGCGTGGGCGTCGCCGCCGGTCTCAATGGTCAGCATGAGCGTAGGCTTTACGGTCGTTCGTGTTTCGATTAGTCGCATAAGATCACGCGCGGGGCGCTGGAACTTGAAAGTATCGCAACGCCCCACTCAGGGAAAGGAGTGTGGCAGAGCCCACCTATCTATAAGCCTCAAACTTGGGCAATTCGCACACGGAGCCACATTAAAAAACATTTCAGGCTATTCTTGTTTTTACGGGAGCACAGTTGTTTGCGATTGGCGGAATGATAACCCGCGCGTTCCGCATCCATGATTTCGCGGAATCCCGAGACCAAGTTCCGCCAAGCTATAACATGAGACGTCCCGGCGACAGCGACTCTTTAAAGACTAACTGCAACGATGACCCGGAAATGACGAATTCGCGCGGGTCATGATTCTTGGCGTCAAAGTCGCGCAACCGGCGCGACACTCTCCATCGAACCGCTGCAACGCGCTTTTCGGGCCAGCCCAAAGCATTCGCGAGTTCGCGTCCGCGCAGACCCTCGACCCTATGTCGAAGGTACTGTGTCTCGGTCGGGTCCAGTCCAACCGCCGCAATCAACGCATCAGTATTGATTTGGTCCGGCGTTGGCCCCGCGAAGGCGGGAAGCCGAGGATCGCCGTGCCGTCCTGGTTGCCGGTGTCCAGGGAAACCGCACTTTGGCGCGCAAGGGTAATCGGTTTCAGCCTCTTAAACATTTCCGCCTCGCTCTGGTTTCAACGCTGTCGCTGTTTTCCCGCCCGCCATGCAATCGCAAGCCGTCAAGCGATAGTTCGGGTCCACCAGCCGCGCTTGCATGTACTGCGAAGGCGAGAAAGGCGCTGGTCGGCTTTTCGCTCTACGATTCGTGGTTACTTTGGGCGGAACGCAAGCGACGCAACAGGCGGCGCAAAAAATTCCGTGCCGCGCTGTCGGTAGGTGTGTCGTAGGATAGGTCGCAAATCCGCAGCGGTCGCAGCGTGCGCTAACTTGGTCGGTCACGACAGCAGGCCTTCATCGCGCCGCCGCCCTTTCGCGCTCGTAGTCCATGATGCCGCCGCTCCATTCGAGCCGCAGGATTGCGCCGCACTTCGGGCAGAACCATGCGCCGTCCTGTGCCGGGATCATGATGGTTTCATCGCAAGCGTGGCAGTCGAGTCTGTAATGGTCGTGGTCGTTCATTTGTCCTCGTTTTCGGTATCTGCGAAGTCAGAATGCTCATTGCTCATGCCGCCGCCGTTCACATCATCACCCGCCGATACGGGTTGTGGCTGACCTCTGTATCGTTGGCGGGACGCCTTTCAATTCGGCGTAAACATCACGTATGACCGTCGGAAACCATCGGTACCCTTTCGGTCGGCTGGGGCTTTCAGACCTACGCTGTTTTAGAACAGACTTGATTTGCGCTGGCGTCCATGCGGGTTGCCGCGCAGCGGCATTTGTTGATTATTCCGGCGCTGGGCAGGCAATCGGGAGAAGGTTCGATTTGGCCGTAAAGCCATTCGCCAAATTCCGAGATATCCCTTGAGGTCCAGTCAAGAATAGAACGCTCATCGTCTTCGTCTTTGCGCCGTCTGAAATTCGTTGAATGAGACGAAGACGATGATGACTTTTTTAACTGACTCTCTTCATGATCTTCTTTACCTACGGATATCCGTAGGGTTACTTCTGGTTATCCGTAGGGGTGCCCTGCGGTAATCCGCTGGGGTGGGCTGCGCATAATCCGCAGCGGGTAACCCCTCCGGATATCCGCAGGGGTCAACCCCTCCGGTTTTCCGTGGGGGTACCTTTTGCGTTTGGCCGATATCACCCTCGAAGGCGCCGATGCCATAAAAACAGGTACTTGTTTGTCGTATGACCTTTCTCCACTTCCGTGCGGATAAAGCCCTGGGCGATAGAGTTGAGTGCAGATGCTCGCGGGCTTGCGTCTGGCTTAAGCCAACCTCGCGGCCGAGGGTCGCGACTGACGGATACGCATTGCCATCTTTGCCCGCATACCGGCACAAGCGCCCGTAAATCAGTTTCGCGGCGGAGGACAGGCCACGATATCGACAGACTTGTTCGGGGACAAGAAGCCCCCGAAAACGGCCATACGGGTTGAACGCGTCGCCTATTTGCGGAGTGGGTGATGGCGCTCGTCGGATGTCCGTAGTGACCCGCTCATACGGGAGACGTCGCCATCGCGGCGGACCTCTGAGGAATAGCCGCTGCTTCCCCGCTACCGGCCTTGCTCGCGGTCGCACGTCTGAGCGCTGTAGGAACAACCGCGCCCAGCGGACCGTGAGCGCTTCCTCCCCCCCGTAGGTGTCCGGGTCCACCACTGCGATGAGATGCGCCGCCTCGCGCTGGGCCGCCTCATCGCCTGCGACGGGCGGCTAGGAGTGAGCGCCGGGTGGTCATGATTGCCCGCTGAGCGCTCTATCCAGTGCCTCTCGCGAGACTAGCCAGCGCCCGCCGATCCGCAGGATGCCGGGTATCTCGCCGCGTGCAGCGGCCTCGTACACCGCACTCTTTCCGATCCCGAGAATTCCTGCGGCATCAGGCCAGAGATTCAGCGTGCGTCTTTCCTGTTGTGTGGTCTTTGGTGATTTTATTTTGTCTTGCATTCACCTAGACTATATGATATACAGAATCATGGTCTCTAAACTGTATTCAGACTACGGATACCGCAAGCAGGTCGCTAACATTCTCAACCGACCGGTTTCGGATGAGATGTGGGGCTTCCTCTATTCCCGCGACGTTCCCAAGAGGCTCGCTACCGGCGAAATGACAGTGCACGCAGTCGCCGAAGAGATCCGCCAAATTGAACGCGCATCCGGCAGAGCGGGAAAGTCTTCGAGTGAAGCCGGCTCGCGCGGCTTGGCCGTGGTCGATCCGGCGCGTCAGGAGGCCATGGCGCGTTTGTTCGCGATGGACGCCGAGCAGGACCCGGATGTGAAGGCGTTCCGCAAGGAATTTCTAAATGGAGAGTTGCTCCGAGCCGATGACCTCTCGGACTGGATCTCGCGTAGGGCGCGAGAGGACGGGCGATTCACCCTGTGGCTTCAGGTTCCCTTGCCCGAGGGAACACATGTGGAGGTTGGGCCTACTGGGGGGCTTGTGCCAAAGCCTTCGCTGGCCATAAACGGAGCACACCCTGCGTTCGGTAGCAGGGCCGAATATCTGGAATATTCCGATAACGGAAACTGGGCCACGATTCCCGTACGAATGAATGGATGTCTCGGACGCCTCCGAGTGCTTTCCGAGTCCCTGTCCGAGCAATTTCGTTGGCAACAGGCCCAAGCGACGCTTTTCGTCTTGACCGGCAAGAAGCCCATAGTCGATCTAATCGAGGTTCGCAGACACTTGAACCCAAGGCGTCCCGCCCTGAACCGTATCACCATTACCGTCGATCCCATGATTGCGCCACGAGAGGTCATGCGAGTGTATGCGGTCGCAAGGCAGGCCAATGCTTGGCCGCCGCGTTCGGCGCCTTTCTGAAAAACATCAACGTCTAGGCCAATTTTGGGATAGCGTTTTGAAAGACACGAAGAGCGATGCCGCCCTCAGTCCACGCGCGGCCCGCGCGGCCAAAACACGCCAAATCGCAGCGGCAATGGAGCGGTGGAACAAGCAAAACCGGAAATGGCAGTACAAGAACACGTTTACGTTCCATCGTGACGCTGTAGTCGCGCTGAAACGCCTCGCCGGCAACAAAGAGTTACCGGCCCAGAATTCCTCGAAGTAAGGAGAAAGTAAAAATGGCAGGTCAGATTATTGCCCGTGGCGAGCGCACCTGGATGGTTCGCGGCTATATCGGCCGCGATCCGCAGTCGGGCAAGCGCATGTATGAAAACAAGACGATCCACGGCACGAAGAAAGAGGCGGAAAAGTTTCGCAATGCCGCACTCAGCGCCCGCGATCTGGGGACGCTTGGCCGTAGAACCGACGCAACCGTGAGCACTCTGCTAGACGGTTTATTGCTCGATTACAAAACGAACCGCAAGAGCCATTATTGGGCCGCGCTGGTCGTTCGCGTTCACCTGCGGCCGTTCTTTGGCGCCACGAAGGCCGCACGCGTCGGAACGGACCAAATCCAAGCCTATATCGCCAACCGTCAAGAGGCGAGCAAGCGAACTCTGCAGGACGGCCGGACGCGCGACATTCGCCCTGCGAAGAACGCGACGATCAATCGCGAACTCGCGCTGTTGCGGCGCGCCTTCAATCTGGGCCTGCGCGCCACGCCTCCGAAGGTGTCGGTTGTACCGTACATTCCATCTCTCTCGGAGAACAACGTCCGCAAAGGATTCTTTGAGCACGATGCGTTCGTTCACGTGCGTCAAGCGCTCCCCGAAGAGATTCGCCCCGTTATCACGTTCGCCTATTACACGGGCTGCCGCAAGGGTGAAATTCTCGGGCTTCTTTGGTCCCAAATCGATTTGTCGGAGCGGGTTGTGCGCCTGGAGCCGGGCGAAACGAAGAACGACGAAGGACGCTCGATCTTCATGGCCCCCGAACTCTGCGAGATGCTGACGATGCAAAAACGGATTCGGGATACCCATTTCCCAGAGTGCCGATGGGTGTTCGCGCGGGCTGGAAACGAAATCCGCGATTTCAAGGCTGGCCTGGAATGCTGCCTGCAAAACTGCCGGGCTAATAAACGGGGAAGGCAAGCCGGAAAAGCTGTTCCACGATCTTCGGCGGACCGGCGTTCGCAACCTCACGCGCGCTGGCGTGCCGGAACGCGTCGCGATGACGATTTCGGGCCATAAGACCCGCGCGGTATTCGACCGCTACAACATCGTCTCGGAGTCCGATTTGAAGGAGGCTGCGCGACGCCTCGGAGACTATCTCGCACACAAAAGCGCGCCTTCAGAGGACCGGCACACTATAGGCACACAAGCGGGTCCAAAGGGGCTGCAATAGGAGAGGGTGGAAAGAAGTTCTAAGTGGCTTATTTTCTTGACAGAACCGTCCGCTGCACGGTCTTATCACCCGGCAAGCGCCGATTCTCAACGATGCTGAAGTAGCGGTGTTGCTTGCCGTCCTTCTTTCGGTTCGTGCTGCGCAAAAACATCCGAAGCAGCAGAATGCCGGATTCCGGCGCGAAAAATAGAGGGCAGGTCTTCACTCACCGGTTTTCTGGAAGCGCGCGCTGGCAGGCGAACTGGTTCGGCCCGCGGGTCCTGGAAAAGCCGCTTCAAGTGCGAAAGTCAGGTTAACGAGGGCGCCGGGCGGACCTTGCGGGTGTGTGGTGCGTGGGTCCTTTGCCAGGAAGGTCGCGCCCAAAGGATTTCCCGATCGGACTGGTGCGGATGAAAGGACTTGAACCTTCACTCCCTTGCGAGAACTAGAACCTGAATCTAGCGCGTCTGCCAATTCCGCCACATCCGCACGATGAGGAGAATACTTACATTATCCGGGAGCGGCGGGGCGGCGTCAAACCCGGGGGCGATGGCGGCGCCTGACTGCGCGCCCGCAAGGTCAGGATCAGGCGCATGACGCGCTGCTCGATTTCGTTCGCCACCTCTCGGAATCTCTCTTCGCTCTCGCCGATCGGGTCGCAAATTGTCCATTCCTCGATGACCGCGCCGGCCGTGGCGGGCAGCGTCTGGCCGGACATGTTGATCACGATATCGGGCGGAGGCGCCGGAATGCCGTCGAGCGCCTTGGGGAATTGCCCGCTCAAGTCGATGTTTTTCTCCAACATGATCTTTTTCGTGAGAGGCGCCACGATGCCGGTGGGGTACAGACCGGCGCTGAAAGGCTCCACAACGTCGCTGCCGTAGGCGCGCGCGAAACCCTCGGCCATCTGGCTGCGGCACGAATTTCCGATACAGACGAATAGAACGCGAGCCCGCTCCACTACTCTTTTTTCTCCTTCGGCAGCTTTGCCAGAAACAACTCGTGGACGCGGGGGTCGCCGCTCAGCTCGGGATGAAAGGTCGCCACCATGTGCCGGCCCTGTTCGACCAGAACCGGATCACCGCCATAGCGCGCCAGTACCTTCGCCGTTTCGCCGACCCGGCGGATCACCGGCGCGCGGATGAATACCGCTTCCAGTTCGGCTTTCTCTTGGGGATCGAAATCTTGCGGATCGAGGCGGGCGATGCGGCTGTCGAGTTGGCGCCCGTAGGCGTTCCGCTCGACATCCATATCTATCAAGCCGAGCGATGGCTGCGCCGGATTCGTCACCTTGGACGCCAGCAGGATTGCTCCGGCGCACGTTCCAAAAATCGGATGCGTCTCTCCAAAGCGGCGCAGTGGTTCGAACATTTGCCCGGCGTCGATGAGCTTCAGCATGGTGCTGCTCTCGCCGCCGGGAATGATGAGCGCGTCCACATCGTTCAACCCGGCCGCCGAACGCACTTCGACGGCTTCGGCTCCGGCGCGCTGTAACGCCTTCCGGTGGGCTTCGAAATCGCCCTGCAGCGCCAGAACGCCGACGCGCTTGCGAACCTCTCGCACTTACCAGCCTCGCGTCTGCAGCAATTCGCCCTCGGTCAGGCGCGAAATATCGAGACCCGGCATCGCCATGCCCAGTTCTTCGCTGGCCTCCAGCAGCTTCGCCGGATCGTTGAAATAGGTCGCCGCTTTCACGACCGCGCGGGCGCGCGCTTCCGGATCGGACGATTTGAAAATGCCGGAGCCCACGAAGACCGCCTCGGCGCCGAGCTGCATCACCAGCGCGGCGTCGGCGGGAGTCGCGATGCCGCCCGCGGAAAAGTTCGGCACCGGCAGCTTGCCGTGTTCGGCGACATACTGCACCAGTTCCAGAGGCGCCTGCAGCTTCTTCGATTCGGCAACCAGTTCTTCTTTGCCGAGCACGGTGAGCTGCTTCATCTCCTTCACGATTGTGCGGATGTGCCGCACGGCTTCGACGATATTGCCCGAGCCTGCCTCGCCCTTGGTGCGGATCATGGCGGCGCCCTCGGCAATGCGCCGCAGCGCTTCGCCCAGGTTGCGCGCGCCGCACACGAAGGGCACTTTGAAATCGCGCTTGTCGATGTGGTGCTCTTCATCGGCGGGAGTGAGAACCTCGCTCTCGTCGATATAATCGACTTCGAGCGCTTCCAAGATCCGCGCCTCCATAAAATGTCCGATGCGCGCCTTGGCCATCACGGGAATGCTGACCGTATGCATGATTTCGCGGATCTTGGCGATGGGGGCCATGCGCGCCACCCCGCCTTCTTTACGGATATCGGCCGGCACGCGCTCCAGAGCCATGACGGCGGTGGCGCCCGCCTGTTCCGCAATTACGGCCTGCTCGGCGTTGGTGACGTCCATGATGACGCCGCCTTTCAGCATTTCGGCCAGGCCGGTCTTCAATCGAAAATCGTCGTCCAGATACATTGTTTTTTCTCCGTTCGCTATACGATCACCGCGGACTCGAATTGCTCGCGAGCCCTCTCCAATCCACCGCTGAACACCCGCCCGAGCGCGCCGATTCCGGTCTCGATTTTTTGCGGCGAAACTCCGGCAAAACTGATTCGCAAACTTCCCGGCTCGGGCGCGCCCACGGCGAAATGCCGTCCGGGCAAATACGTGACGCCGGCGCGTTCCGCCTCCGCCAGCAGCTCGCCGGCGTCGAGCGGCTCGCGCAACCGCACCCACAAATTCATTCCACCTTCGGGGCTCGTCCATTGACTTCCCGGCGGAAGATGCCGCTCGCAAGCGCTGAGCGCCGCGCTCAGACGCTCGCGGCCGGCGCGCAGAACGTGAGCCTTGTGTTGTTCCAGGCGGCCGGATTCCGCAAACCGCAGGAGCACGGCCTGGCCCAGATGATCGCTGTGCAGGTCGCTCCACTGCTTGGTCGCGGTGAGGCGCTCGATCGGGGCGCGCGGCCCGATCGCCCAACCGACCCGCAATCCCGGAAATGCGAGCTTCGAAAAACTGCGCAAGACGATTGCCGGACAACCCGGACTCAGTTGCTTCGTCAACGGCGCCCCTTCGCCTTCGTAGCGCAATTCACCGTATATATCGTTCTCGATCAGCAGCGCTCCGGTTCTCGCGACAATGCGGGCCAACTCGCCGCGCGCATCGGCCGGGAGCGTGAGGCCAGTGGGGTTCTGGAAATTCGACGTGATCACGATCAGCGCGGGCCGCTCGATCGTCGCGATCCGTTCGAGCCTGCTCAAATCCCAACCGGTCATCCCGATCGGCATTCCGATCACCCGCGCTCCGGCGCGCTGGAACACGTTCTTGAGTCCGGGATAGACGGGATCTTCAATCAGCACCGTCTCGCCATTCGCGGCGAAGGTGCGCTGCAGCAAATCGAATGCCTGCTGGCAGCCGCTGGTGATGAGGACGTCGTCGCCAGCGGTCGCGACGCCCTCTTCCTGGGCGCGCCGCAAGAGATAGCGCCGCAGCGGGCCATAGCCGGAAGGCGATCCCAATTGCAGGACCTGATGCACCTCATCGCCGTGCATCACCTCCGAGCAGGCGGCGCGAAAATCCTCGATCGGGAACAGTAATTCGGACGGCCGGGAGTTCGCGAAACTGATCGCTTCGGACGCCGCTTCCGCCGCGCGCGTGGCCACAAAGCTCCCCCGCCCGACGTGGCCAAGGATCAGGCCGCCGGCCTCAAGCAGTTCATAGGCGGCTGAGATGGTGGCCCGGTTCAATCCGAGCTGACCAGCCAATTCCCGAGTTGCGGGGAGCTTAAAACCCGCTTCAAGCCGCCCGGAATCGATGAGATTTCTAATCTTATCCGAGATTTGCCGGTACAGCGGCGTGTTGGAATCGGGATCGAGGCCGGTGATGGCGAGCATGCCAATTAGAAGACCAAAGTATCATATTGGATTGGTGGCAGGCAAGCCAATTCAGGTATGTTAGAATCGCTTCGTCAACGTGAACCGCAGCGTTTTGTTACTGCTGATCCCGTTCCTTCTCCTCCCCCCCGCGGCGCCGGCGCAGAAGAAGAAAAAAAATATGGACGAGGACGGGCTGTACCCGCCGGTAATCCTCGACGACAGCAAGAAAAAGAAAACCGAACCGACCCAGACGCTGCCCGCGGAACGGGAGTTGCCCGCCGCGGTCGTGGGTGAGTCGGGCCGTCTCATTTTCCAGGTCTCGCCGCTTTCCAGCAAAGGCCTCTTGACGCCACAGACTCGCGAGGCTTTGCGCGCGCTGCAACGGTCCGCTCGCGGAGCCACTATTTTGAAACTGCGCGCCTTCGTCGCGGGCTCGGGCGATTTGCGGCGCATCGGGCAGCTTATCAGCGAGCTGTGGAGCGACAAACGAACGCCGCTCCCCGTGCTCAGCGTGGTGCAGACCGGCGGGCTTCCGCTCGAAGGCGCGCAGGTGGCGATCGAAAGCATCGCGGAGGAGCGCAAGACGGTGAACCCCAACGGCATCGTGTTCCTTTCGGGACAACCCGCCGAGGGCGTCGACCAATCGCTTACCAAACTCGAGAGCGCTGCCGGTAAGGGCGAGATGCTGCGCGTCACGTGCTTCGTGCGCTCGCTCGATGAAAGTAAACAGGCACAACAGTTGATGGCGCGGCGGTTTCCGAACGCCGCGGTGAATTACGTCCAGTCGCAACGGCAGTATCTTCCGCCGGCGGCGGAATGCGAGGGCGTGGCGCGCGCGGCGTTCGGGACGCGAGCCATCGCGCCGGGGACGAAGCTGGTGCTATCGGGAGCGCAGCTCGCTTTCGGCGCCGAAGAGGGTGATATCCGGTTGGCGTTCGAGCGGCTGGAAAAGGCTTTGGCGCCGTTCGAGGCGCAGCTCAAGTCCATCGTGGACTCGCATGTTTATGTCTTGTCGCGGCGCATGGCGGATCGCATCCACGGCAGCGAGCCCGGCCTGTTCGAATCGAAGGCCAACACGACCGTTCAGGTCGAAGGATTGCCCTCGCTCGACGCTTCGTTCGGGGTGGACGTGATCGCGGCCGCGGATTACACCAGGACGGTGAGCGCGGATTCGGTACGGACCACCGGACGATAGAGCGTATCGCGCTCGAGCGGCTCGCGGCCGGCTTCGCGGATCAGGCGCAACAGCTCGCCGCGGCGCAGGGATTGGCTGGTGGTGGCGCCCGCATCGTGGTAGATCTTTTCCTCGACGACGGTGCCGTCCAAATCGTCGGCGCCGAAACGCTGGGCCACTTGAGCGATTTTCGGCGTCATCATGATCCAGTAGGCCTTGATGTGGTCGATGTTGTCGAGCAGCAGGCGCGCCACCGCGATGTTCTTCAGATCGTCGAAGCCCGTCGTCTTCGGGATGTGATGCAGCGGCGTATTGTCGGGGTGAAAGGCCAGCGGGATGAAGGTCTGGAAGCCGCCCGTTTCGTCCTGCAGGGCGCGGAGCTTCAACAGATGATCGACCCGATCCTCTTCGGTTTCGATGTGGCCGTAGAGCATCGTGCAATTTGATTTGAGGCCGACTTGATGCGCCAGCCGCGCGACTTCGATCCATTGCTCGCCGTCGATCTTATGATCGCAGATGATGCGGCGGACGCGGTCGCTGAAGATTTCGGCGCCGCCGCCGGGCAGCGAATCCATTCCGGCATCGCGCAATTTCATCAAGACGTCGAGATAGGAGAGCTTGCCGCGGCGCGCGAAATACGCGATCTCGACCATCGTGAAAGCCTTAAGATGGACTTGAGGAAAGCGCTCTTTCAACCCGCGCAGCATCTCGCAATACCAATCGAGCGTCAGCTCCGGATGCAGGCCGCCCACGATATGAAATTCGGTGATCGCCTCGGACCAGCCTTCGCCGGCGCGCTGCCAGATTTCTTCCAACGACCACGTATACGCCTTGGGATCTTTGGCCTTCTTGCCGAATGCGCAAAGTTTACAGCTCGCTACGCACACATCGGTAGGATTGATATGGCGGTTGACGTTGAAATACGTAATGTTGCCGTGCTTGCGCTCGCGAACCAGGTTGGCCATGTAGCCAGTGGCCAGAATGTCGGAGGAACGGAAAAGAGTTACGCCGTCGTCGAAGTTGAGCCGGGCGCCCGCTTGCACCTTTTCGAGAATCGGTTTCAGGCGCTCGTCTTCGATCTCAATGCGCATAGATATCGGCGGCCCAAAACAAGAAGAATAACACGCTGACATAACCATTTACGGTGAAGAACGCGGCGTCGATGCGGGAGAGATCGCCGGGTTTCACGAGGCTGTGTTCATAGATAAGCAAGGCGGCGATGGCGGCAATGCCGGCGAAGCTTAGCCAGCCGAGGTGGAACGAAACAGCCAGCGCGATAAGGCATGCGGCCATGGCGAGATGCAGCGCGCGTGCGACCCATAAACCGCGCGCGATGCCGAGGCGGCAGGGGATGCTGAAGAGTCCCGAGGAGCGGTCGAATTCGTAATCCTGGCACGAATAAATAACGTCGAACCCGGCCGTCCAGCAGGTCACGGCCGCGGTGAGCCAGAGAATGCGCGGGTCGAGCGATCCCGCCATGGCGATCCAGGCGGCGGCGGGCGCGATGCCCAGCGAGAATCCCAGGACCAGGTGCGAAAGCGAGGTGAACCGCTTCGTGAAGGAGTAAAAAAAGACGATTGCAAGGGCCACGGGCGCGAGCGCGAAACAGAGCGGATTGAGCATCCATGCGGCGCCCAGCAACACCAGAGACGCCACAACCACAAAGCCCCAGGCGAAAGCGGCCGTGAGGAGGCCGGCGGGGATGTGGCGGGCGCGGGTGCGGGGATTGCGAGCGTCAATGTGAGCGTCGAGGATGCGGTTGAAAGCCATGGCCGCGGAGCGCGCGGCGATCATGGCGACGACGATCCACAGCAATCGCTCGAGCACGATGCCTCCGGAGAGATGCAGCTCGCGGGCGGCGAGAAGCGCGGCGGTGAGGGCGAAGGGCAGCGCGAAAACGGAGTGCTCGAACTTGATCATGTCGAGCGTGAGGCGGACCCGTTTCCAGAATGCCAACGCGACTGCCGCCATGCGATTCGTTACCATTCTAATTCATGCGGTTTTGGGTCCCGATTTGCTGCGTGTGTTGCTGCACGGCGGCCTGCGCGCTCGTTTCGTGCGGCTCGAATACGGCGTCCTATAGCGACTTCAATTTGCGGGACGTCACGCTGCCGGACGGGAAAACGATCCGCGTGGAAACGATGATCTCGCAGCCCGACCAGATGCGCGGATTGATGTTCCGGGCCTCGCTGGCGCCGGATCGCGGAATGCTTTTCATTCACCAGAACCCCGGGCTGTACAGTACGTGGATGTATCAACACCAAATGCCGCTCGACGTGATCTGGATGGACGGCGGCCGGCGCATCGTGGAGATGATGGCCGATGCGCCGCCGTGCCATACGGCAGCGAGCCAATGCCCACATTATGGAGGGACGAAAATTTCACAATACATGCTGGAAATAAGAGCCGGCGTGGCTGCGAAACACGGACTGCGGCCGGGGCAGAGGCTCGAATTCTAAATGACGCAAGAGCAATTGCGCCTCATGCTGGAAGAAGTGCGCACGGGCGGCATGGGCGTGGATGCGGCGATCGAGCGCATGAGGCATCTTCCTTTTGAAGACCTGGGATTTGCGAAGCTGGACCATCATCGCGCGCTGCGCCATGGCATAACCGAAGTGATCTTCGGCAAGGGCAAGACGCCGGAGCAGGTTCGCGGCATCGCGGAGCGTCTGCTGGACAAATCGCCGAACCTGTTGGTCACGCGGGCGGACCGCGCCATCGCCAGCGCGGTTGAAGAGATCGCCGCCGAAGCGGAGTATTTTCCTTTGTCGGGCGCGGTGCGCGTGTGGCGCGAGCGCAATATGGTTGGCAAGGGCGTGGTTGCGGTGGTGTGCGCGGGAACCAGCGATATTCCGGTGGCGGAAGAAGCGCGCATCACTTGCGAAGTGATGGGCAATCAGGTCGACTCGATTTACGACATCGGAGTAGCGGGCATCCACCGGCTGATCGCCAGCAGCGAGCGCTTGATGGCGGCGCGCGTGGTGGTGGTCTGCGCGGGCATGGAAGGCGCGCTGCCGAGCGCGGTCGGCGGACTGGTGCCCGTGCCGGTCATCGCGGTTCCCACCAGCATCGGTTATGGAGCGAGCTTCCACGGCCTGGCGGCGTTGCTCGGGATGCTGAATAGTTGCGCCAGCAACGTGACCGTGGTGAACATCGACAACGGGTTTGGCGCGGGGTACGTGGCAAGCTTGATTAATCGGTTGTGACATCGGAAGCCGCGGAAAAAGTTTGGATGAATAAAAGGTATTTTGTATTGGCAGTTGCGGCGCCGTTACTGGCTTACGGGCAGCGCGCCATTCCGGCGGCCGGATATGACGGCTGGAGGGTCTACGGCGGAACCTCCGGGAACAGCCGCTATTCCACGCTGGACCAAATCAATCGCGCAAACGTCGACAAGCTTCAGGTCGCCTGGACGTTCGATACCGGTGACGCGTTTTCCGGTTCCGAGATGCAATGCAATCCGATCGTTGTGGACGGCGCGCTGTATGCAGTTTCGCCTAAGCTTCGAGTCTTTGCGCTGGACGCGGCCACCGGAAAGGCGCGCTGGAGCTTCGACCCGAACCAAGGCAACCGCGTGGTGGGGCGTGCGCGCAATCGCGGAGTAACTTATTGGGGCGACGGACGGCAACAGCGCATTTTTTTCGTTTCGCGGCACTTTCTCTACGCACTCGACGCGAAGGCCGGCAAACCGGCGGTGGAGTTCGGAAACCAAGGCATCATCGATCTGCGCGAAGGGCTCGGAAGGCCGAAAGAAGATATTTTCATTACCGCCACGTCTCCGGGAATTGTCTATAAAGATCTCCTGATCTTGGGCAGCCTAGTAAGTGAAACACTTCCCTCCGCCCCCGGCGACATTCGAGCCTACGATGTGCGCACCGGCAAAGTACGCTGGTCGTTCCATACCATTCCCCACCCGGGAGAATACGGTTACGAGACATGGCCGAAAGACGCCTGGCAATACTCCGGCGGCGCGAATAACTGGGCCGGCATGAGCCTCGATGAAGAACGCGGTTTGGTGTTTGCGTCCACCGGCTCGGCTGCATTCGATTTTTATGGGGCGAATCGCGTGGGCGACGATCTGTTCGCCGATTGCCTGATTGCGCTGAAAGCGGACACGGGCGAGCGGGTGTGGCATTTCCAGGGCGTCCGGCATGATGTTTGGGATCGGGACTTTCCGTCGCCTCCCGCCTTAGTTACGGTTCTGCGCGGCGGACGGCTGACTCCCGCGGTTGCGCAGACGACGAAGTCGGGTTATGTCTACGTTTTCAATCGCGAGTCCGGCAAGTCTCTGTTCCCGATTGAATACCGTGACGCGCCCCCATCTTCGGTGGACGGCGAGGTCCTGGCGAAGAAGCAGCCATTTCCCACGCGGCCGCCTCCCTTTGCGCGCCAGGCGCTTACCGAAGATATGCTCACCAAGCGGACGCCCGAAGCGCACGCGGCGGCGCTGGACCTCTTCCGCACGCTGTTTAGCGCCGGACAGTTCGCGCCTCCCACGTTTCAGGGAACTGTCCTGTTCCCGGGCTTCGATGGAGGAGCGGAATGGGGCGGGTCCGCTTTCGATCCGGAAACCGGATTGTTGTATGTGAACTCGAATGAGATGGCCTGGATCCTTCGCTTGGTTGACCGGCCGAAGAAGACGGATCAAATTAGCGGGCGTGGCCTATATGACCGGAACTGCGCCGGGTGTCATCGCGACAATCGGGAGGGTGTTCCACCTGAGTTCCCCTCGTTGGTTGGCGTTGGAAACAAGTACCAGGAAGATGAGATAAAGCAAATCATCCGCGACGGCAGCGGGCGCATGCCGGGATTCCGGCAATTACCGAAGCAAGGCGTGGACGCCATCACGCAGTACCTGATCACCGGCAAAGAGACCATCGTATCCGGCCGGGCCGGCGCGCCCTCACCTGGAGACATGAAGTATTCGTTGGATGGTTATCGGCGTTTTCGCGATCCCGACGGTTATCCCGCCGTCGAGCCCCCTTGGGGGACCTTGAACGCGATCGATCTGGATAGGGGTGAAATCGCCTGGAAGGTTCCGCTGGGCGAGTATCCGGAGTTGGCCTCCCAAGGCGCCTTTAACACGGGCAGCGAAAACTATGGCGGTCCGGTGGTAACCGCCGGAGGTTTGGTCTTTATCGGCGCAACCGATCTCGATCGCAAGTTTCACGCCTTCGATAAGAAGACCGGCAAGCTTTTGTGGCAAGCTGTTCTGCCGGCATCGGGCAATGCCACGCCTTCAGTATACGAGGCCGGCGGCCGTGAATTTATCGTGATCGCGGCGGGGGGCGGCAAGTCGGGAGCCCCATCCGGCGGAACGTACGTCGCCTTTTCTCTCCCCGAACGGGCAAGTCGCGGACGTTCGAACCATAGCGGCCACTGAGGCGATGTTACTGCCTCGCTACTCCGCTTCGATGAGTGCGCCGAAAACGATTCCCTTACCGGTCATTTGTGAGCTTTCGGAAAGCGAGTTCAGACCCATCTGGTAATCGGCGATTAGCGCCCGGGCGACCAGCGATTTCAACGGTACGCCTGCTACATTGAAAAAATGGAGAAGAAGAATAGCTTCGGCGCGGCCGCCTGTTTGCGGGTGCGGGACCGGGAGTACCGCATCTACTCCCTTGAGGCGCTCGAAAAAGCGCACGTAGCGCCCGTTTCGCGCATCCCGTATTCCATCAAGATTCTCCTCGAGAACCTGCTGCGTTTCGAAGACTCGCGCACGGTAAGACATACCGACATCGAGTATGTCGCGCGCTGGAACACCAAAGGACCCGCGCAGGAGATCAACTTCAGACCAGCCCGCGTGCTGCTTCAAGACTTCACCGGCGTGCCTTGCGTGGTCGATCTGGCGGCTATGCGCGACGCGCTCGAGTCTCTCGGCGCCGATCCCAAGCTCGCCAGTCCGCTGATTCCCGTGGACCTTGTGATCGACCACTCCGTGCAGGTCGACAGTTTCGGATCGAATGCCTCCTTCGGCCTCAACGCGCTGCTCGAATTACAGCGCAATCGGGAGCGCTACTCGTTTCTGCGCTGGGGGCAGAACCGCTTTTCAGGACTTCCGCGTCGTGCCGCCGGACACCGGCATCGTTCACCAGGTCAATCTCGAATATCTCGCTTCGGTCGTGTTTCGCGACGCGCGGCAAACGCCGCCGCTGGCCTATCCGGATACGGTCATGGGCACCGACTCGCACACAACGATGGTGAATGGTCTGGGCGTCGTCGGCTGGGGCGTCGGCGGCATTGAGGCCGAGGCTTGCATGCTCGGACAGCCCATCTCCATGCTGCTGCCGGAGGTGGTCGGCTTCAAGCTGAAGGGCCGGCTGCCGGAGGGGTCCACCGCCACCGACCTGGTCCTCACCGTCACACAGATGCTGCGCAAGAAAGGCGTGGTGGGCAAGTTCGTCGAGTTTTATGGACCTGGGGTCGGCCGCTCTGAGCCTGGCCGACCGCGCCACCATCGGCAACATGGCGCCGGAATACGGCGCCACCATCGGATTCTTCCCCATCGATTCGAAGACGCTCGACTACCTGCGGTTGTCCAACCGTCCGCCGGAGCTGATCGCATTGGTCGAAGCTTACGCCAAGGAGCAGGGACTTTTCCTGACCGCGGATTCGCCCGAGCCGGATTATAACGACACCATCGAGCTGGACCTTTCCAAGGTCGTGCCCTCTATCGCCGGTCCGAAACGGCCGCAGGACCGCATCGATCTGCCGGACGTCAAGAAAAATTTTCTCAGCACCCTGGGCGAGACTCCGCGCACCGCGATGGTGGACCTCGATGGCCGCACCGAAATGATCCAGGACGGCTCCGTCGTGATCGCCGCTATCACCAGTTG
Source organism: Bryobacterales bacterium (assembly GCA_963795935.1). Classification (GTDB taxonomy): domain Bacteria; phylum Acidobacteriota; class Terriglobia; order Bryobacterales; family Bryobacteraceae; genus JAICMB01. The sequence continues at coordinate 121,330 of CAWCJO010000009.1, forward strand.
CACCAACACGTCGAACCCTTCCGTAATGGTCGCGGCCGGCCTGCTGGCGAAGAAAGCCGTCGAGAAAGGCCTGAAAGCCAAGTCGTGGGTGAAGACCAGTCTGGCGCCGGGATCGAAGGTCGTTATCGATTACCTCAACGACGCCGGCTTGATGCCTTACCTCGAAAAGCTGAATTTCCATCTCGTCGGATATCGGTTGCACGACATGCATCGGCAACAGCGGACCATTGCCGGAGCCCGTTGCGGCGGCCGTGAACAAAGAGAAGCTTGTGGTCGCCGCTGTTTTAAGCGGGAACCGCAACTTCGAAGGCCGCATCAATCCCCTGGTTCGCGCCAATTATCTCGCCTCGCCGCCGCTGGTGGTCGCTTATGCCATCGCGGGACGAATGGATGTCGATATTCAGAAGGAACCGCTCGGAACCGACGACAACGGGAAGAAAGTCTATCTCAAGGATATCTGGCCCACGCCGGATGAGATCGAGGAAGTCGTGAAACGGTCCGTCCGTTGCGAGATGTTTCAAAAGCAGTACTCAGAGGTGTTCCAAGGCGACGAGGCGTGGAATAACATGCGGGTCCCGGCGGGCGATCTGTTCGCGTGGTCGGATTCCTCGACTTACATAAAGAAGCCGCCGTACTTCGACGACATGCCCGATCCCTCCGAGGCTGTTCACGACATGCGCGGTCTGCGCGTGCTGGCCTCCCTTGGCGATTCGGTGACTACGGATCATATCTCGCCCGCCGGAAATATTCCCGTCGACAGCCCGGCGGGAAGATACCTGATCGGCCTGGGCGTCAAACCGGCGGATTTCAACTCTTATGGATCGCGGCGCGGCAATCACGAAGTGATGGTCCGCGGAACGCTGGCCAATATCCGTCTGCGCAATCTGTTGGCGCTCGGAACCGAGGGCGGCTGGACCACGCACGTCCCCACTGGCGAGAAGATGTTCATTTACGACGCCGCCATGCGCTACCAGAGCGAAGGGACGCCTCTGCTGATCGTTGCGGGTAAAGAATATGGATCGGGATCGTCGCGCGACTGGGCCGCGAAAGGCACGCTGCTGTTGGGCGTAAAAGCCGTTATGGCTGAGAGCTTCGAGCGCATTCACCGCTCCAACCTCGTCGGCATGGGCGTCCTTCCGCTGCAGTTCCTGCCCAATCAAAACCGCGAAACACTGGGGCTCACCGGCCTCGAGACCTATTCGATCGAAGGAATCTCCCGGGCAATTTCACACCGTGAACACGCCGTGGTGCGCGCCGTCGCCGACGATGGCGCGGAGACGATGTTCGAGGCCGTGGTCCGCATCGACACGCCACAGGAAGCGGAGTATTACCGCAACGGCGGCATCCTACCGTACGTGTTTCGTCAGATTGCGGGCGTGACGCAGCCGGCCGTGGTGAGCTAGACGCTGGGGCGCTTGCGTCTTGTAAGCCTGCGGCGCCGGGGCGGGCGTTACGGCCACCGGTGCGGCGCTATTACGCACGGGCGCGGCCACCGGCGTAACAGTTCCAGAATCGTGTTGCATGGCCCGCCAGATTACGTACGGCGAAAGCAGGAGCGCGACGCCGGCGACGGCGTAGATGATACGCTTCAGCGGGGAATGACTGGGCGCATCGTCGTCGATAACCACCGCTGTCCGCGGCTCGGCGGCTCTCGCCGGTTCTTTCACGCACAGCATTCCATCGCGGTCCAAGGCCTCGGCCGAAATGCGGAACTGCAGCGCCCGCGATGGACAATGAATCGTGCGTCCCTCGCGATAAAAGAACCCGCCGATCGCGCTCTCCACGGCATCGGGACGGATCATGAGGCACACCATGTCGGGCGCGTCTTTCAAAATGCGGAAGTCGGCGTCGGCAAGGTGCAGCGCCGCCTGTCTGCGGCATCGCGCAAAGCCCACCACCGCCGGATCGTATAAGCGCGAAACGCCGCTCTCGAAGTTTTCGATCGTGACTACGCGGCGGCCGGATGCCTCCATCCGCTCCACATGCCCCAGCAACACCGCGCCGGCTTCCCGGTCTGCAAAATCCCTCAGCCGCTCCAGCACCAGCCGGGAGACCAGGATCGACAACCTTCCGTCAGAAGCCTCCCAAACCAGATAGCCTTTCACGCCCGCGCCAGCTACTTCCATAACGGTTTACCGTCCCTAACGACGGTGAAAGGTGATCTCTCTGAAAGAAATCACAGCTTCATTATCGTGCTTCTGCAGCCCGATGTAGCCAGTGACGGGCCGAGGACCACGATCCGGCTCATACGGCTTCACCTTTGCTGGAACGGGCGAGACGCCGTCATAGTCCGTCACGAGCACGCCGTTCACCTTCACGATCGTGCGCAGTCCCTCGAGCGTGATGTCCATGGTGTTCCACTCCCCCACCGGCTTATAGGGCCGCGCCAGGGCCTTGGTCATGGAGTACAACACGCCGGTGCAGTGCCAATCGTTATCGCGATTGTCGATTTGCACTTCGATGCCCTTGTTGATCGCGTCGCCCTCCGATGCCGGCCGCTCCGGCATGCGGATGAAGACGCCCGAGTTTCCTTTTTCCGTCGACATCTTATATACAACGTGAATGGTCCCGTTGCCGATCTTCTCGCGGCTGTACCACAGTAGTCCCTTGGCGTCGTTATCGGTGGTGTGCAGGATGCCGTCGTCAACCGCGAAGATCTGGGACCCTGCGGGCCGCGGCAAGGCTTCCCAGCCATCCAGATTCTTACCGTTGAAGAGTTGTTGCGCGCCGGCCTGGCCGACCGCCATCGCCGCGATACCGAAGGCCGCAAGGGCGGTGCGGAAGAAAGGAAGCAAAGTTGAGCGCATCGTACTTATTCTGGTCTCCATTCTCAGATGATACTTCGGCGCCGTGATTTGCGGCTTCATTGGCGGCTTGGTTTGCGGAGCCACACATAGCAGTGATTACCGATCCGCCCAGCGCGCGGCGAACCGAAAAACAGCAGGTCGAGATAGCGCCAGGGAGCGAGCGACCAGCCGACTATAAAGTGCGCCAGCGCGCGCCAGGCGCGCCAGGGGAGAAGAAGCTTCGAGTACTCCAGTATAAAAATGAGAACGGTCGCGGTGGGACCCGTTCGCCAGCCTTCGGCGACAAGCTCCAGGCCGTTCGCGGCCAGCTCTTTCAAGCCATCGAGCGTGTAGCGCCGGTAATCGCGAGGATACTCGTGAAAGGGATGGCAGAAAGGAGTCACGAGGTGGACGTAACCGCCGGGCGAGAGCACGCGCGCGATCTCGCGCATGACCTGCTCGGGGCAGCGGACATGCTCCAGGACGGCATCGCATTCGATACGGCGGAATACGTCGGAGCGAAAGGGCAGACACTCGGCGTTGCCGGCGACATCGACTCCGGGGACCGCAAAGAGATCGAGATTGACGTACCCGTGGACCTGGGCGCCGGCGCCCCCAATATAGAGGTTCCAGCGGCCGAGCGGAAAATCGCGCGGTTCGCGCGGATTATGAATGAGCGGCAGAGGAGGCTGGAGGAGACGAGACAACCTGTTCCACCAACTCGTCGAACGGCGCCGGGCGTAGATATCCTCCATCGGCTCAGAGCGCAAATTTCAGAGTACATGCTGGGCGGCGGTCACGAAAGGTAGCGCTCGAACCAATCGCCCGCGAGACGCCCTACTTTTTCGAGAGCTCCCGGCTCTTCAAATAAATGGGTGGCCGCGGGAACGATCTCGATGCGGCATTCGCTCTCGATCGCTCGAGAGGCTTGGCGATTCAACTCAATTACGGGTCCATCGTCGCCGCCGACGATGAGGAGCGTGGGCGCGCGGACAAGCGACAGGGCCGCTCCGGCGAGGTCCGGCCGGCCGCCGCGCGAGACTACGGCCGAAACGCGTTCCGGACGCTCGGATGCGGCTACCAGGGCGGCCGCGGCGCCGGTGCTTGCTCCGAAATAGCCGATCTTGAGCCGTTCCGTATCCGTCCGCCGCGCCAGCCAATCCGTGGTCGCGGCCAACCTTTCCGCCAGCAGGCCGATATCGAAACGCAGGCTGCGCGTACGCAGGTCGACCTCCTCTTCGTGCGCGGTGAGGAGATCGAGCAGCAGAGTGGCGAGACCGCGCCGTTCCAGCCCGGCCGCGACGAAACGGTTGCGTGGGCTATGACGGCTGCTGCCGCTGCCATGCGCAAAAAGCACGATGCCCTTCGCCTCCGCGGGAATGGCGAGATTGCCTTCCAGCGCGATCGGCCCGAGAGCGACCTGGACGACGGATTCGTTCGCCATCGGCGCACGCATTTTACGGCGCAACAAGGCTAAAGACTTCTTCGTCCGTGGTCTGGGAAAAATCGTCGTACCAGGAGCTGACCGCCCGAAACGGCTCCGGGGTCGCGACGCAGACGACGTCGTCGGCGTAACGTCTCAGCCGTGCGCAGGTGGCGGCCGCGCCCACAGGAACCGCGACCACGACGGCGGCCGGACCGAGAGCGCGGACGGCTTGGACCGCCGCCTGCATGCTCGCCCCGGTGGCGAGACCATCGTCAACCAGAATGACCGTTTTTCCGCTCACGTCCGGGGCCGGGCGATTCCCGCGATAATCGCGTTCCCGGCGCTCTAATTCGGCGCGTTCGCGCTCGATGACGCCCTCGATGGCTCTGCTGGGGATGCCCATGTTCTCGAGCACTTCGTCGTTGAAGACCACGGCGCCGCCGGTAGCGATCGCCCCCATGGCAAGCTCCTCGTGCCCCGGTACGCCCAGCTTTCGAACAACGAAAATATCGAGAGGGACATTCAGGATTTGCGCGACTTCGTGAGCGACGGGAACTCCGCCCCGGGGCAGTCCGAGAGTCAGTACATCGGTCCTGCCGCCATAGCGCGGCCCCAAGAGTTCTCCAAGTTTCCGGCCAGCCTCGGCGCGGTCGCGAAATCGCATCAATAGTTCGACTAGTGGCGGGGGGGCGGCGTTACCCAAAATTCCGGGCGCGATGATACGTCAGCCGTTCCGAGGTAGGATGCCGTCCTGCAACACGGGTGCTATCTTCGCACTATGGAGATCAAGGACGCCGTTCGGAATGCAATAGCGTTCGCGATAGAGTCTCTCGGCGAGGAACGGACGAGGGGTATTCGGCTTGAGGAGATTGAATCTTCGACGGTGGGCGAGAGACCCGTTTGGCTGATTACGTTGAGCAGCGAAATGAAAACAAAGGGGCAGCCCTCTTTAAGGAGAGCACTAGAAGAAGCAGTTGGCGCAGACATAGAACGCGAATACAAGACTTTCACCGTGGCAAAGGACAGCGGCGAAATCCTCTCCATGAAAATCCGCGTGCTTGCCGTACCGGCGAAGTAATGCTGGATGCCGGCGCGTTGATAAACAAGCATCGAGGCAAGGGGTGCTTTCTCGATACTAACCTCTTCGTTCTGCTGCTGGTGGGCTCTGTCAATGCGAATCGCGTTCGGGCTTTCAAGCGTACGAGAGATTTTACGGTAGAAGACTTTCGGACGCTGAGTACTCTGGTTGACTTGTTTGGATCTCCCTCGTATCGACGCCTCATGTCCTGAGCCAGGTCAGCGACCTTACGGATCTTTCGGGCCAAGAGGCAACCCTAATCCGCGGGTTTTTCAAATCCACTATAGAACAGGTCCAAGAAACATATGACACGGCCGAGCGTTTGGTACAACATCCGCTCTTCGAGCGATTCGGGCTGGGGGATGCTTCGGTTGCGGCGGTTTGCGCACGGGAGATAGTCGTAAACTTACTGGTAGCTTGCGGGCTGCTGATCAGCGGAACGGCGGAAGAATTTAGTATCTTCTAGTATTCGACGCTACCCGTGACTAGTATTCGACGCTACGCGTGACGATGTTGTTGGACCAACCGGCTCTGACCGAGCTACTCCCCCCATTAACCGCGCAAGAGGCTCTCGTCGAGGCAAACCGCTGCCTGTTTTGCTACGACGCGCCGTGTACCCACGCCTGCCCCACGCATATCGATATCGCGCGGTTCATCAAGAAGATCTCCACGGGAAATCTCCTCGGCTCCGCCCGCACCATTCTCGAAAGCAATCTCCTGGGCGCCACGTGCGCCCGCGTCTGTCCCGTTCAGGAGCTTTGCGAAGGAGCTTGCGTGCTCGGCTCCGAACACAAGCCCATTATGATCGGCCGGCTGCAGCGTTATGCGACCGATTACGTTTACGGCCGTGGAATCGACGTCTTCCGGCCGGGGGCGCCGACGGGGAAGAAGATCGCCGTGATCGGCGCGGGACCGGCGGGATTATCGTGCGCGGGCGAGCTCGCAAGACTAGGCCATGCCGTCACGATCCTTGAGAAGCGGCCACTGGGCGGCGGGCTTTCGACGTATGGCATTATCGTGCTCCGGGAGCCGATCGAGATCGCCCTGGCCGAAGTCGAAATGATAAAACGCCTCGGGGTGCGCTTCGAAAGCGGGGTTGACGGGGGGCGCGACATCAGCATCGACCGGCTTCGATCGGAATTCGATGCCGTTTTTCTCGGCGCCGGTTTGGGCGCCGTGCCTCAGATGCGCATTCCGGGCGAGGAGCATATTGAGGACGGCCTCGCCTATATCGAACAGAGCAAAATCGACCCGCACGCGATGAAGATCGGCCGCAACGTGGTGGTGATCGGTGCGGGCAATACGGCCATCGATTGCGCCACCATCGCGAAACGGCTGGGGGCGCATCGCGTGACAATGGTATATCGCCGCACGGAACATGAAATGACCGCATACGCGCACGAATACGAATTTGTGAAGAAGGAAGGCGTGGAGTTTCGCTTTCTCACCCAGCCTGTGCGCGTCGTTCTCGAACAAGGCAAAGTAGCCGGACTGGAGTGCGTGCGGATGGAATTGGGTTCGCCGGATGCATCGGGCCGGCCCGCGCCGTCCGCGATCCCGCATTCCGAGTTCGTGATCCCCGCCGACCAGGTCGTCAAGGCAGTGGGCCAGGAGCGGCCCGCGCTCGCCGCGCTGTTCGGCCTCGACACCGAAAAAGAGAGAATACGCGTGAGCGACTCGTTCGAGACGAGCCTGCCCGGTGTTTATGCCGGAGGCGATTGCATACGGTCGAAAGGGGCGGCGTCGACCGTCATGGCGGTGGAGGACGGCAAACTCGCCGCCGCCGCGATTCACCAGCGCCTGATGGGGAGCGCAACCTAAGTGGCCGATCTACGCATCGACTTCGCGGGAATCAAATCGCCCAATCCATTCTGGCTTGCTTCGGCGCCGCCCACCAACTCGGGAATGCAGATTCAGCGCGCGTTTGAGGCAGGCTGGGGCGGCGCCGTTTGGAAGACCATCGGAGCGCCGGTGCTGAACGTTTCGAACCGCTACGGCGCATGGCATTACGGCGGCCAAAAAATGCTGGCCATCAACAATGTCGAGTTGATTTCCGACCGCCCCATTGACGTGAACCTGCGCGAGATCGCGGAGGTGAAGCGCGCCTGGCCGGACCGCGCCGTCGTCGTTTCCGCCATGGTCGATTCGAAGCCGGAAGCGTGGCACGATATCGTTCGCCGCATCGAAGATACGGGCGCCGACGGGATCGAGCTGAACTACGGCTGCCCTCACGGGATGAGCGAACGCGGCATGGGCAGCGCCGTCGGCCAGGTCCCCGAGTATTGCGAGCGGATCACGCGCTGGGTGATGGAGGTCGCACGCATTCCGGTCATCGTAAAACTCACGCCGAACGTCGCCAGCATCGTGCCTCCCGCGCGGGCGGCGATTGCGGCGGGCGCCAACGCCCTGTCGCTCATTAATACGCTGAATTCCATCGTGGGCGTCAATCTCGATACGTTTGAGATCACGCCCAGCATCGGCGGCAAGGGCGGTCACGGCGGCTACGCCGGCCCTGCCGTGAAGCCGATCGCACTTAATATGCTGTCCGCGCTGGGGGCCGACGACGTCGTTTCCCGCTCCGGCCTGCCCATTTCGGGCATGGGCGGAATCGCCACCTGGAAAGATGCCGCGGAGTTCCTGCTTCTGGGCGCCCGAACCCTGCAGGTTTGCACCATCGTCATGCACTACGGCTATCGCGTCATCGAGGATCTTTGCGACGGTTTGTCGAACTGGATGGATTCGAAAGGCTTCGAGAGCGTCGCCGATGTTGTAGGCAAGAGCCTGCATCGCATTTCGAATTTCGCGAATTTCGATCTGTCTTTCAGCGCCGTGGCGCGAATCGATCCCGCGAAGTGCATCAAGTGCAATCTCTGCTATGTGGCGTGCAACGATACGGCGCACCAGTGCATCGACCTGATCGGCGCCGACGGCGAAGTAGTTGCGCCTTATGCTTACGACGTGCGTTCGAACGGCAAACAGGAAGCGATTACCACGCGCCCGCAACCGCGCGTTCGCGAACCGGACTGCGTAGGTTGCCGGCTGTGCTATAACGTGTGCCCAGTGGAAGGTTGCATCGAAATGGTGGAGGTCGCCGTCCGGCCGCGCGCCCCTGACATGGGATCAACTGTGCCGCTCGCAGCCCGAAGTCGCGGACGATTGGGAAGCCATGCAGCGTTATCGTGAGCAAACGGGAATTCGCGTGCACTGATGGCTTTGCTGATCGAGAACGGCGATATCGTCACGGCGGATTCGCGCTTTCGGGGCGACATCTATATTGAGAACGAAACCGTCACGCGCCTCGGAACCAGCCTCGATGCGCCGCCCGGTTGCGAAGTGCTGAATGCCGAAGGCAAGCTCGTATTCCCGGGTTTTATCGATCCCCACGTACACATCTATCTCCCCTTCATGGCGACCTTCGCCAAGGACACGCATGAAACGGGCAGCATCGCCGCGCTGATCGGCGGAACCACCACGTATATCGAAATGTGCTGCCCGTCGCGAAATGACGACGCGCTGGAGGGTTATGAATTGTGGAAGTCCAAGGCGGCCGGCCATAGCGCCTGCGACTATTCCTTCCACATGTCCGTGACGAAGTACGTCGGCGAGACGGAGGCGCAGCTACGCCACATCGTGCGCGACGGAATTGCCTCCTTCAAGATCTTCCTCGCCTACAAAAACTTCTTCGGAGTGGAAGACGCCGAGATGTATCAAACGCTCACCCTGGCGAAAAAGCTCGGCGTGATCGTGACGGCGCATTGTGAAAACGCCGAGCTGGTCAGCCGTCTGCAACAAAACCTATTGGACGAAGGCAAGAGCGGACCCGAGTGGCACGAGCCCAGCCGCCCGGAGTCGGTCGAGGCGGAAGGCACCGGCCGTTTCGCAACGTTTCTGGAGAATACGGGCGCCACCGGATACGTCGTACACCTCTCTTGTGAGCCGGCCCTGCGCGCCGCGCTGGCGGCCAAGGCGCGCGGCGTGAAAATCTTCGTCGAATCCGTAATGCCGCACTTTCTTCTCGACAGGTCGCATGCCGAACGGCCCGGAGTCGAGGGAATGAAACACGTCATGTCCCCTCCGCTGCGGGATAAGCGCAACCAAAACATCCTGTGGAATGCGCTTGCCACAGGAGCCATCGACACCGTGGGCACGGATCACTGTCCCTTCGACTGCGATCAGAAAATGATGGGCCGCGATGCCTTCACCGCCATCCCCAACGGCATACCCGGTATTGAAGACCGGGTCAACCTGCTCTACACGTACGGCGTGTCGCGGGGCAACCTCGATCTGCACCGCTTTGTCGAGGCCGCCAGCACCAAGGCCGCGAAGCTCTTCGGATTATTTCCGCGCAAAGGAACCATTGCGGTGGGCAGCGACGCCGATCTGGTCGTCTACGATACCGCTCATAAAGGCGTGATCTCGTCGAAAACGCACCACATGAATTGCGACTACAGCGGATTCGAAGGCATGGAAATCGACGGCCGGCCTTGGGCCGTCACGGTGCGCGGAAAGGTGCAGGTGAAAGAGGGCCGGTTCGTGGGCGAAAAGGGCCGCGGCCAACTGCTGCGACGCCAGCCGATGCATTTCTAGGTCCGCCATGACAGTCGATCCGAAACGTACCATTGCCGAACTCAAAGAGCTGCGCGAACTAACCGCCGACCAGCACGGCGCGCAACGAGTCGCCTGGACCGATACCTGGCTCAAGGCGCGGCAGTGGTTCGAAACGAAACTCGCGGGCCTGCCCGTGGAGCATCATTACGATGCGGCGGGCAATCACTGGGTCACGCTTCAAGGCGAATCGGAACAGGCGCTGCTCCTCGGCGGTCATCTCGATTCGGTGCCCAATGGAGGCTGGCTGGACGGCTGCCTGGACTTGATGGCCGCGCTTGAAGTGCTGCGGCGATTTGCGCGCGAGTACGGCGGCCATCCTCCCGTCACGATTCGAGTCGTCGATTGGGCCGACGAAGAGGGCGCGCGCTTCGGACGAAGTCTGCTGGGATCGTCCGCCTTTGCCGGAACGCACAGCATTGCGGCCGACCGTGTCCGCACCGATAAAGACGGCATCCGCATGGACGACGCTCTGCGGCGTTGCGGCATCGAAATGGACCGTTCCCCGGAAGCGGCGCGCGAACAGCGCAACGCCGCCGCGTACCTGGAATTGCATATCGAACAGGGACCCGTGCTGGAGCGCCTGGGACTGCCGCTTGGCGTGGTGCTTGGCACGAAGGGCGTGGAGCGGCATGCCATCACGTTCTTTGGCCAGGAAGCCCATTCCGGTTCCACGCCGATGAATGCGCGGCGCGACGCGCTGGCTGCCGCCGCCAAGCTGGCGCTGGAGATTCGAATCATTGCCGGCCGGCACGCGGACGCCGTGTGCACGATGGGCAGCGTGAAGACCTTTCCGGGAATCGTGACCGCCGTAGTGGGCCGTTGCGAGGCCACGCTCGATCAACGCGATCTCGATGCCGACGTTCTGGCCGGCATGTATGCCGACGCGCGCGAAGCCAGCGAGCGATTCGCGCGAGAAGAACACTGCACGGTCGAGTGGTCGCGCATCTGGAACATCGAGCCGGTCCCGTTTCATCCCGCGCTGATCGAGCTTTGCGACGAAGCCGTGCGCGAAACCGCGGGCGAGGCGCATCGTCTGCCTTCCGGTCCGCTGCATGACGCCGCCGAGGTGGCGCGCGCCGGAATTCCCACCGTCATGATGTTCGTCCAATCCCTCGGCGGAATCAGTCATAACAAGATTGAAGACACGCGCGAAGAGCACCTGGAAATGGCGGTGCTGGCGCTCGACCGCCTGGCCCGTAAGGCCGCCGAGTGGATAAAACGGCTATAGTTTTGAAGAGGCCCTCAGGCGCAAAAATGCAACGCACATCTCAAGAAATCGTTCAAGAAAACCGCGACTACACCATGTTTTCGTGGTCGGTTCAAGGCGCCTCCGTACCGCTGCACATGACCCGCGCCCAAGGCGTCTGGTTTTGGGATGGGGATGGCAACCGCTGGCTCGATTTCAGCTCGCAACTGATCAATTTAAACGTCGGGCACCAGCATCCCAAGGTCCTCGAGGCCATCAAAAAACAGGTCGACGAACTGTGCTTTGCCAGCCCGGGCTTTGCGACCGAGCCTCGCGGAGTGCTGGGCAAGAAGCTTGCGGAAGTAACCGGACTCGCCAAAGCCTTCTACACTCTCGGCGGCGCCGAAGCCAACGAAAACGCCATCAAAATGGCGCGCCTGTACACCGGCCGCGACAAGATCGTCACGCGTTACCGCTCCTATCACGGCGCCACCATGGGCGCCATGACCGCGTCGGGCGATCCGCGCCGCTGGCCCGTCGAGCCTGGCGTTCCCGGCGCCGTGCGGGTTTTCGATCCGTATTGCTACCGCTGCCCTTTCGGCAAAACGGTGGATAGCTGCCGCCGCGAATGCGTCAGTCATATCGAAGAGATCATTCAGATGGAAGGTCCGCAAAATATCGCGGCCGTTTTGGTTGAAGGAATCACGGGGTCGAACGGTTTGCTCGTACCGCCGGACGATTATTTCCCCAAGCTGCGCGCCCTCTGCGATAAGTACAAAATTCTGCTCATCGACGACGAAGTGATGAGCGGCTTCGGCCGCACCGGCAAATGGCTCGCGACGCAGCATTACGGCATTAAGCCCGACATCGTCACCGCCGCCAAGGGTTTGACCAGCGGGTACATGCCGCTGGGAGCCGTGATCGTTTCGAAAGAGATCGCCGCTCATTTTGAGAACAACATGCTGTGGTGCGGATTGACCTACAGCGGCCATCCCGTATCGTGCGCCGCAGCCATTGCGAATCTCGCCGTATACGAAGAGGAGCGCCTCTTCGACAACGTCGCAACGCAGGGCCGCTATCTCGCCGAACGCCTCTCGGCAATGAAGCAAAAATACGCCTGCGTGGGCGACGTGCGTTTCAAGGGACTGTTCAGCGTTCTCGAATTGGTGAAGAACAAGGAGACGAAGGAGCCGCTCGCGCCCTTCAACGGATCGAGTCCGGAGATGGCCAAGCTCGCCGCTCATCTGAAATCGCGGCGCGTGTACGCTTTCTCGCGGTTCAATATGCTGTGGGTGTGCCCGCCCCTGGTGATCTCGCAGGAAGAACTGAAGCTCGGCCTGGATGCCATCGAAGAGGCGTTGCAGGTCGTGGATGGATTGTTGCGAGGGCAGTCGGCCGCGGCGTAAGCAACTGCCACCTAACCGTTCCTTGCGCCACATGGCTTCGCGGACGATCGCGACGCGCAGCGTGTGGAACCGAGCCGCGCCCGAAGGAAGCGGTCAGTTCTGCGACTCCAAGATAACCCTTAAGCGGTTGCGCGAAAATGAATCGGAGGTGAATCATGGCAGTTGCGTCGGCAATCGGTGTAAAGCGGATCAGTCATTGGATTGGCGGAAAGGTGCGGGAGTCGGAGAGCGGCCGCTCCGGCGTCGTCTGGAATCCGGCGAGCGGCGAACAGCAAGCCTCCGTCGATTTTGCGGACGAGGACGAGGTCGATCTCGCGGTCGCGAGCGCGAAAGAAGCCCTCCAGTCCTGGCGCGCCGCCCCGCTGTCACGGCGCTCCGAAGTGATGTTCAAATTGCGCGAGCTGGTGGATGCCAACCGCCGCGCCATGGCTGAAATCATCACGATCGAGCACGGCAAAACGCTACCCGACGCGCTCGGAGAAGTCGCGCGCGGGCTCGAGAACATCGAGTTCGCCTGCGGCATTCCGAATCTGTTAAAAGGCGGCTTCTCCGAGCAGGTCAGCCGCGGTATCGACGTCTATCAGATCCGCCAGCCTCTCGGCGTCGTCGCCGGAATTACGCCCTTCAATTTCCCCGCCATGGTGCCCATGTGGATGTTCGCGACCGCCATTGCGTGCGGCAACGCCTTCATCCTGAAGCCTTCCGAGAAAGATCCCTCCGCGAGCTTGTTCATCGCCGAGCTGCTGCGCAAGTCCGGCCTGCCCGAAGGCGTCTTCAACGTCGTGCAAGGCGACAGAGTGGCGGTGGAACGGCTCCTGGAACATCCCGACGTGAAGGCCGTCAGCTTCGTCGGCTCCACTCCCGTTGCCCGTTCGATTTACGAAACGGCGACGCGCCACGGCAAGCGCGTCCAGGCGCTCGGCGGAGCGAAGAATCACATGCTGGTCTTGCCGGACGCCGACATCGGCATGGCGGCGGACGCGGCGGTTTCGGCCGCTTATGGCTCGGCGGGCGAGCGCTGCATGGCTATCTCCGTCGTCGTTGCCGTGGGCGATGCCGCCGATCCCCTGATCGAGGCGATTCGAGAACGCATGGGCAAAATCAAGGTCGGGCCGGGCATGGAAAGCGGCAACGAAATGGGCCCGCTGATCACGCGGGAGCATCGCGATAAGGTTGCCGCGTACGTCGAAAACGCCGCCGCCGAAGGCGCCACCGTTACCGTCGACGGACGTAAGCAAGAGGCCGGCCGCCGCCCCGGGCATTTCCTGGGAGCGTCCCTGCTCGACAACGTGAAACCGGGCATGCATTGCTACGACGACGAGATCTTCGGTCCCGTTCTCAGCATCGTTCGCGCCAAGACCTACGATGAGGCGCTCGAAACCATAAACAGCAACCCCTACGGAAACGGGACCGCCATCTTCACCCGCGACGGCGGCGTTGCGCGCCAGTTCCAATTCGACGTGGAAGTCGGCATGGTGGGCATCAATGTTCCCATCCCCGTGCCCGTATCGTATTACAGTTTCGGCGGCTGGAAAGCCTCGCTGTTCGGCGATCTGAACATGTACGGTCCCGAGGGCGTGCAGTTCTATACCCGCTCCAAAGTGGTCACGTCCCGCTGGCCCGATCCAGCGACCAGCCGCGTCGACCTCGGCTTTCCGCAGGTCCGGTAAACGGGTGCCTCCGTTGTGAGCAACTGGAGCGCCGCGGGCGCCGCGGCCTTAGCGCTCGCCGTAGCCGCGGGAGCTTTCGGCGCCCATGCGCTCAAGGGCCGCCTCGACGCCTACGCCATGAGCGTCTACGAGAAGGCGGTCTTCTACCATTTCATCCACGCTCTCGGTCTGCTCGCCGTTCCCCTCTTCGCGCGGCTCGATCTCGTTTCCGGCGCCGCCGCCGGCCGCGTCTCGGCGCTGCTGCTCGCCGGCATCGTGCTGTTCTCAGGCAGTCTCTACGCGCTCGCGCTGAGCGGCGCGCGCCTTCTCGGAGCCGTAACGCCGTTCGGAGGCCTCGCTTTCATCGCCGCTTGGACGCTGCTGGCCTTCGATCTCATCAAACATTCCCGCCCCTAAGTGATTTTTCTCCCTCTATTCGGTTATCCTGATCGAAAGGAGAATCGATGCCCGCAAAGAAGAAGACAACGAAAGCGCAGAAGAAGGTCGGCAAGGTCATGCACGAGTTCAAGCACGGCGAGTTGCACTCCGGATCGAAGAAAGGTCCCAAGGTCAAAAATCCCAAGCAGGCCATCGCCATCGGCCTCAGCGAAGCGCGGCGCGCCGGAGCCGACGTTCCTCCAAAAAAGGGGAGCAAGAAAACCGCGTCCAAGAAGACGGCGTCCAAGAAGTCCGCTTCTAAAAAGATTCCAAAAAAGTCTTCGCGCAAATCCACGAAACGCAGCTAAGACTTCGCCGGATTCCTCCGCCGCCACTCGAACAACGCCACGCCGGCCGCGACCGACACGTTCAGCGACGCGATCGCGCCCGCCATCGGGATGCGCACCACCACGTCGCAATGCTTGCGAACCTGCTGGTGCAACCCGTGTCCCTCGCCGCCCAGCACAAACGCGGTCGGCAGCGCATACTCGACTTCGCTGTACAGCCGCTCGCCGCGCTCGTCCAGTCCGTAGATCCAGAATCCGCGCTTCTTCAACGCCTCGAGCGTCTGGGAAACGTTGCCGGTACGCGCAACGGCCAGATGCTCCAGAGCGCCCGCCGCCGCCTTCGCCACCGTTTCGGTCAGCCCCGCGGCGCGCCGCTCTGGAATCACCACCGCGTTCGCGCCCGCGGCGTGCGCCGTCCGCACGATGGCCCCGAGATTATGCGGGTCCTCCACGCCGTCCAGCAGCACCAGCAGTTGCGCGCCCTCGACGGCACTGTTGAACCCGGCGTATTCGTGCGCCGCCCCCAGCGCCACAATGCCCTGATGCGCGGCCCCGTTCGCGACACGATCCAACGCCTCGCGCGCCTCGAACCGCACGGCGATGTTCCGCGCGCGGCACAGCTCGACCACCTCTTGTATGCGCGGCCCCCCCGCGCCGCGCGCCACCAGCACGCGATCGATCGCCCGGCCCGCCGCCAACGCTTCTTTGACGGGATGAATCCCCGCAAGCACGCTCACCCCCTCACCCTAGCACTGGCTCTGTTAGAATTGCCGTTGGATGTTCGATCCCGCGCTCGAATCCGATTCCCAACCGCCGGAAATCCCCGACAAGCTTTACTTCCGGATCGGGGAAGTGAGCCGCCTGGCCGGGATCAAGCCTTACGTCCTGCGCTTCTGGGAGACGGAGTTTCCCGGCCTCGGTCCAAAAAAGTCCGGCTCCGGGCATCGGCTGTACCGCCGCAAGGACGTCGAGCTCGTCCTCGAAATCAAGCGCCTGCTCTATGACAAGCGCTTCACCATCGAGGGCGCCCGGAAATTTCTGGACGCCAAAGCCAAACCGGATTTGAAAGCCGCCGCCGCCGAGCGCAAAGCGGCGCGCTCGCAAACCCGGCTGTTCCAGGAACCCCTGCCCGATCTTCACGATATTAGGACCGAGTTGCGCGCCATCCTCGAACTGTTGAAGTAACCCCCACAGTCGTACTCCCCTCCTTATTTCTTACTTACTCCATTCCAGGCTTTCGCCGGTCCGCCGATGGAACTTCTAGGGAAATGCATGATCCATCTAACCCGAATCAACCACCTCCCGCTGGTCTTGAATTCGGATCTGATTGAGCACATCGAAGCGACGCCCGACACCGTCATCAGCCTCACCAACGGACAGAAGTTCCTGGTGCTGGAATCTTCCGACGATGTGATCTCGCGCATCATCGAGTTCCGCCGCTTAATCTTCTGCCCCGAGCCGCGCAGCCGCGCCATTGAGTCCGGCGGGGAGACGCGGATCTAAACGATGGCGGACCAGGAGCTCCCCACCCGCAAGCCGGCCGGCTCGAAACTGGATTTCGCCACTATCGCCGGCATCGTAATCGCTTTTACTGGAATTCTCGGGGGCCTCTTACTCGAGGGTGGCCGGATCAAGGATGTCGCGCAGGTTACCGCGGCGTTGATCGTAATGGGCGGAACGCTCGGCGCGGTATTGGTCAATACCCCCATGCCGGTTTTCACCGGCGCGCTGAAGCGCTTTCGCGACGTCATTTTCGAGCGCCCCCACTCGCCCGACGCCATCATCGAGGCCGTCATCGGCTACGCCGCGAAAGCGCGGAAAAACGGGCTGGTGTCGCTCGAATCGGATACCGCCGGCATCGAAGATCCTTTCCTTCGTAAAGCTCTCACTTTGGCCGTCGACGGCGCCGACCTCCAGGAGATCCGAAAAATGATGGACCTTCAGATCGACGTGGAAGACCGCGACGCGCTCGCGCAGGCCCGCGTTTTCGAGAGCGCCGGCGGCTATTCCCCCACCATCGGCATCATCGGAGCCGTGCTCGGCCTCATCCAGGTCATGAAAAACCTAGCCAACATCGAGGAAGTAGGGCACGGCATCGCTGTTGCCTTCGTGGCCACGGTCTACGGCGTAGCCCTGGCCAACATATTCCTGCTTCCGATGGCCAATAAGATGAAGGCGCGGATCCAGCAGGACACGCAGCGCAAGGAATTGGCCTTGGAAGGCGTCGCGGGCATCGTCGAAGGCCTCAATCCCAAACTCATCCGCAGCAAACTCGACGCCTACAAGTCGCCCGAATCGGGAGCCGCAACGAAGGCCAAGGCGGCGGGCGACAAGCAGGCGGCCGCGCCCGCCGGGGCGTCCCGCGCGGCCGCGGTGCGGACGTAAACTCCGATGCCACGGCGGCGCGGCGGCTCGCCCGAGCACGAAAATCACGAACGGTGGCTGGTCTCCTACGCCGATTTCATAACCCTGTTATTCGCTTTCTTCGTGGTCATGTTCGCAACCTCGCAGACCGACAAGGTCAAAGCGCAGCAGGTCTCCGACTCCGTGAAGAAGGCCCTCGCGGGCGAGCCGATCGCGGCCGTCATGGCCGCCATTCTCGGTACCGGACCCCCCAACAAGCCCCACGTTGAGACCCATAACGCCTCCCCGCCTCCGCCTCCCATTTCCAAACCGGCGGCCAACGAAGCGGGCCAGGTCGCGGAGTTGCTTCCCTCTTTGCAAGTGCTCTCCAAGGAACTGGCCGATGAGATTCGCGCCGGACGCATCGAGATCGGCATGACTCCGCGAGGATTGACGATCAGCTTCCAGCAAGCTGCCTTGTTTCCTTCGGGCACCGACGCGATCGCTCCGGATTCCTATCCCAGCCTCCAGAAAATCGCCAGAGCGATGAAACAGATCCCCAATCCCGCGCGCCTCGAAGGCCATACCGACTCGCTGCCGATTCACACCTCCCGCTTCCGCAGCAACTGGGATTTATCCGCCGCCCGGAGCATCGCGCTGCTCGAAATGTTTACGGACCAATTCGCCGTCCCCTCCGAACGCCTGTCCATTGCCGGATATGCCGATACCGCGCCCATCGCCGCCAACGACACGGAACAAGGCCGGGCCCGCAACCGCCGCGTGGACATTGTAATTCTGAATGAGACGGGAGTGAAAGGGGAACCGGAGCGCAAGAACGGCGCCAAACCTGACGCGGGTTCTATTTCGGCCGGACCGCCGCCATGAGCCATATGTCGGCCGCGCCGATCCGATCGCCGTTCCCCACCTCCGGCATGCGCTTCAGAAACAGGTCTTCCAATTTCAGGACCTGAAAACCATCTCGCGACAATTCGGCCCGCACCAGAGCCGGGTCGATTTCGTGCATCTTGATCTGATCCGCCCTCGATTCGACGCGATGCGCCGGTAAACTGTAATCCGCCTACGACCAGCCGCCCGCTTTGAGCGATCGTAAAATCTGCGCCCCCATCGCTTGATAGCGCGTGAAATGGTGATACGAATTGACCACCAGAACGGCCGCAAACGAATCAGCCGGAAGTTTGGGATCGTCCACTTCGCCTTTAACGATTTCCACGTTGTGCAATTCGAACAGCCGCGCTCTGCGATGAAGCCATTCCATCGACGCATCCGAGATGTCTTCCGCAAACACCTTCCCGCCCGGACCAACCATCGCCGACAACCGCATCGCGTAATAGCCGCCTCCCGCTCCCACGTCCGCGGCCCAATCCCCGGGGGAGACTTGCAATGCGTTCAGAACATCGCTGGCCCGCTGATATACTTCCCGATCGGCATCCCCAGCCTTGAAATCCTCGATTGTGGATGGGTTGCCGACATTGACGCCGGAGGGCTGTTGAAAGGCGGCCGCCGGGCTGATCATCCCCGCCAGAACAATCAAACCGAGCGAAGCCGGCGCGCGCCGCAACACGGCTGGGATTATAGCGCATGAAGTCGGCGCACAACCCGTAGTACGCTTAGGTTTTATGCAGGTCTGCGATATCTTCCTCTCTCTCGGCGAACCGGGCGTGGCGGAACTCATGCGCGGCATTTCGCTCGGCAAAATCAAGACGTTTCAGCTCTTCGATCGCTTGAAATGGCGCCTGCACGTAAACAAGCTCAACACCGAGACCCTGCGCAAAATCGGCCCGCGAGTCTGGGAGCGGCTCCAGGAGCGCGACGACGAATTCGCCACCGAAATCTCGCAGGCCATTCTGGTCTCGCACATGGATTTCATCCGCGAGGTGCTCGATTTTCTCGCCATCCCCCATCAGGACGGCTTCTTCGCCAAAGATATCGACGGCTCGAAATACCTCACCGAAGGCTGGCAGCAGCGCACCTTCGACCACTTCAAAGGAAAGTTTCCCGACCCGCTGCTGCTATTCTACATAAACCACCTCGGCTGGGAATTGATTAAAGAGGAGCGCCTGTTCGCTCCCGCGGCGGCCTGATGAATCCCGGGGACTTTGATGAATAATGATTTTTTCGACGCCGTGCGCGCCGGCGATGCGGATAAAGTCAGGCAACTGATCGAAGCCGATCCCGGCCTCCTGAGCGCCACGGACGAAAACGGTTTGGGCGCGTTCACGGTGGCCCGCTATTCCCGCCAGGACGCCGTCGCGAAGCTGCTGCTGGACAAGGGCGCGCAACTGGACATCTTCGCCGCCGCCATGGCCGGGGTCGAGCAGCGCATGGTCGAACTGCTGGCGGCCGATCGCGCGCTGGTCGGCGCTTACAGCCATGACGGCTGGACGCCGCTGCACCTGGCGTGCTTCTTTCGGGCACAAATCGTGCGCCGAGATTCTGCTGGCGCACGGGGCGGACGTCCACGCGCGCTCCCGCAACGCCATGCGGAATACTCCGCTTCATGCCGCCGTCGCCGGGCGCAGCCGTGACGCCGTCGCCGTCGTTCTGGCGCATGGCGCGGACGCCAACGCGCGCCAACACGGCGGCTGGACGGCCCTGCACGCCGCCGCGCAAAACGGCGACCTCGAAACGGTGGCGCTGCTTCTGGCGCACGGAGCGGAGGCCGAATGCCGCGCGGAAAACAACCAGACCCCGCTCGATCTCGCGCTCACGAAAGGCCATGGCGGCGTGGTCGAGCTGCTCGACCGGCACTCCTCAAAAGCGAGCGGAGCGTAGAGGGCCGTGCTCGGAGCAGGAAATTTCTCAAGTTCGAAGCGGCCGCGCTCGAGCGCATTCAAGCCGCGCAAACGCTCGCCGATGTCGAGGCCGTTCGCGTCGAAGCGCTGGGCCGCAAAGGAACGCTGGCGCAGTTCAGCAAGAGCTTCGGCAAGCTTACGCCGGAAGAACGCGCCAGCGCCGGCAAGGCGCTCAATGCCGCCAAAGAGGCGCTCGAAAGCGCTGTCGAAGCGAAGAACACGGGCCTTCGCCGGCGATGCGCTCGCCCAACGCCTGGACAGCGAGTGGATCGACCTTACGCTACCCGCCCCCGGTCCTCCGCCCGGCAGCCTGCACCCCGTAACGCAAATTCAGACCGAGATCGAAGACCTCTTCACCTCACTCGGCTTCGCGGTTCTCGATGGTCCCGAGGTCGAGACCGAGTATCACAATTTCGACGCCCTCAATATCCCGCCGCAGCATCCCGCGCGCGATATGCAGGACACCTTCTGGCTTACCGACGGCAATCTGCTGCGCACGCACACCTCGCCGGTGCAGGTCCGCGGAATGGAGCGGCTCGGTCCGCCGCTGCGCATGATCGCGCCCGGCCGCGCGTTTCGCAACGAAGAGGTCGACCCTTCGCACGAGCACACCTTCTACCAGCTCGAAGGCATGATGATCGACCGCGATGTCTCGGTCGCGCATCTCATCTACTTCATGAAAACGCTGCTCAGCGCCGTCTTCAAGCGCGATGTCGACGGTGCGTCTGCGCCCGGGCTTTTTCCCGTTCGTCGAGCCCGGCTTCGAGCTCGACATTCAGTGCCTCATCTGCGGCGGCCCGGGCTGCCCGGTGTGCAAACACAGCGGCTGGGTGGAATTGCTGCCCTGCGGATTAGTACATCCGAACGTGCTGCGGATGAGCGGCATCGATCCCGAAGAATGGAACGGCTTCGCGTTCGGCCTGGGTCTCACGCGCCTGGCCATGATGCGCTACGGCATCGACGATATACGGCTGCTGCAAGGCGGCGACGCGCGCTTCCTGAATCAGTTCTAAACGATGAAATTTTCCTACAACTGGATGCGCCGAGCTGGTCGACGGCCTGGACGCCTCGCCCCAGGAGCTCATGCGCGCCATCACCATGAAGACCGCCGAGTGCGAAGGCCTCGAGGAAGCGGGCGCAGCTCCTCGCGCGCGTCTCGCCGGCGCGCGTCCTCTCCGTCGAAACGATGGCGCGGGCCACAACAAGAAGGCCGTCGTGGACGCGCAGGGCTACGGTGTCCGCAACGGTCGTCTGCGGCGCGCCGAATTGCCGGCCCGGCATGACCGCCGCGTATGTCCCCCTCCCTCCGAAAATGATCGATGGCGTGGAGAGCGACGGCATGCTGGCGAGCGCGGCCGAGCTTGGCATCGGACGCGATCACAGCGGCATTATCGAATGGCCGACGCGGACCGCGTCGACCGGCGCCTGCGCCCCGACGCCATCGTCACGGTCGATAACAAATCGCTGACGCATCGGCCCGATTTGTGGGGACACTACGGCATGGCGCGCGAAGTGGCCGCAATTCTGGGCAAGCGCCTGCGTCGATCCCGTCGAGAGCATCGCCTTTCCCCAGGCGCGCTCGGCCGTGCAGGTCGAGATCGCGGACGCGGCGCTGTGCCCGCGATACAGCGCGCTCGTATTCGACAACGTAAAAGTAGGCCCGGCGCCGTTGTGGCTGCAGTACCGCCTCGAAGCGATCGGCCTGAACCCCATCAACAACATCGTCGACGTGACCAATTACGTCATGTCGGAGTTGGCGCAGCCGATGCACGCCTTCGATGCCGCGAAACTCCGTGGCGACACGATCTTCGTGCGCCCGGCGCGGGAGGGCGAGCGGATCATGGCCCTAAACGAAGAGTCCTACGACTTGCATCCGTCAAATCTGGTGATCGCGGACCAGCGCGGACCGATCGCCATCGCCGGCGTGATCGGCGGCCTGGAGAGCGCCATCGATGCGAACACCACCAGGATCGTGCTCGAAAGCGCCTGCTTCCAAGCCGCAAGCATTCGCAAGACTTCGTCCGCGCTCAAGCTGCGCACCGACGCCTCCATGCGCTTCGAGAAATCGCAGGACCCGGCCAATACGGTGCGGGCGTTGGAGCGCGCCGTAAAATTGCTCGCGCGAAGTTTCGCCCGGCATCCGGCTCGTGGGCGGCTTGGCGGACAGCGGCGCCGCGCCCGCCGATCCCCCGCGCATCGAATTGCCGGTCGATTGGGTCAGCAAGAAACTGGGCCGCCGCGTCACCGAAGAAGAAGTGCGATCGATTCTCGAATCGCTCGGCTTCGTCAGTGGCGCTGATCGTTCCCGGACGTCTTGTGCGTCACGGTCCCTTCCTGGCGCGCCACCAAAGACGTTTCCATTAAGGACGATCTGCTCGAAGAGGTCGGCCGCATGGTGGGCTACGACTCCATCGCGCCCGCCGCGCCGCTGGTTGCCGCCGCCCCGCCGCCCCAAGACCCGCGCCGCGCCTACTATCGCCGCATCCGCAACATGGCCGCGGCGCAAGGCTTCACGGAAGTCTACAATTATTCGTTCCTCAGCGAGCAGTCCGCGCGCGCTTTCGACATGCCCGTCGAGAGCCACGCTCGAATTCAGAATCCCATCGCCTCCGACCAGACGCTGCTGCGGCGCAGCCTCGTTCCGGGATTGTGGAAAAACATCCTCGAAAACAGCAAACACCTGCGCGAATTCCGGCTGTTCGAAATCGGGCGCGAGATTCACCCGCGCGACAGCGGCCTTCCTGAAGAGATACCGCATTTCGCCGCCGCCATATACTCCCGCGGCGATGGCGCGGCCGCGCTGTTCGAATTGAAACACCTCGCCGAATGCCTGCATGCCGGGATGCGAAGCGCGGCCCGCTCCCGCCCGACCCTTCGAGCACCCCCAGCGCGCCGCCGATATCTTCTGGCGCGGCGAAACGCCGGCCCGCTTATTCGAGCTCCATCCCTCGCTCGGCGTCGAAGGCCGCGCCGCGATTCTCGATATCGACCTCGCGGCAACCGAGCGGCTCGATACGGCGGAGAAGAAATATCAACCGCTCCGCCGCTTCCCCACCAGCGCCTTCGATCTCTCCGTCGTAACGAACCTCCGCGAGCCGGCCGGCGCCATCGAAAGAAAGTTGAAAGAGCTCGCCGGACCGGACCTGGTAAGCATCGAATTCGTGCGCCAATACACCGGCGATCCGCTCGCCGCCGGACAAAAGAGCGTGTCGTACCGCATAACGGCCGGCGCAACGGACCGGACTCTCTCGGCCGAAGACGTGGGCGCCGTACGAGCGCGCCTCATCGAAGGCATGACGCAAGCAGGCTACGACCTGCGTTTGTGATATCGTGCGTTTGTCATGCCATCACGCCGCAATTTGTCCCGCCGCGCGCTGCTCGCCCTGACCGCCGCCGCCCCGTTCGCGTCCGCGCGATCCAAAAACATACCAATTGGACTGGAACTGTACTCCGTTCGCGACAAGTTGAAAGACGACCTCATGGGGACTGTCGGCGGAGTCGCCAAAATGGGCTACCAGGATGTCGAGTTCTTCGCCCCCTACTACGACTGGACGCCCGATTACGCCAAACAGGTCCGCAAGCAACTCGACGATCTCGGCATCCGCTGCCCCTCCACCCACAACGGGATGAAGTCCTTCACGGACGGCATGGATCATGCCATCGAGCTGAACAACATTCTCGGAACGAAAGTTCGTCGTCTTGGCCAGCGCCGGTCGCGTGAACGGCCTCGACGGTTGGAAGCAGGTCGCCGCCACGCTCTCGAAAGCGTCCGGGAAATTGAAGACGGCAAATCTTCGCGCCGGCTATCACAATCACCTGCCCGAGTTCCAGCCGATCGACGGAAAGCGTCCCATGGAAGTGCTCGCCGCCAATACGCCTCACGACGTCATGCTGCAGCTCGACGTCGGAACGTGCCTCGAAGCGGGCTCCGATCCGGTCGCGTGGATCAATGCCAATCCCGGCCGCATCAATTCACTCCACTTGAAAGACTGGTCGCCGCAGCAAGGCTACAAAGTCTTATTCGGTGAGGGCGTCGCGCCCTGGAAGAAAATCTTCGCCGCCGCCGAGAAAACCGGTGGAGTCGAATACTATCTCATCGAACAGGAAGGCAGCGCGTATCCATCGATGGAAACGGCCCAGCGCTGCCTCGCCGCGTACAAGAAAATTCACGGAGCGTAGCGAAAGCCGAGGCGTCACGAGCGCGGCCACTTCGATCGCAGCCACTTCTCGAAATTCATTAACCCCGGATGCTCTTCGCGCCGCGCGGAAATGTCGACGTGGTAGCCGGCGTCCTCGAACCAGCGGTACATCAGAAACATCTCGCGCCCCGCCTGTTTTTCGAACTGCTCCCACGGCGTCTGCTTGTATTTCACCTCGCGCCCGATCGCGCGCCCGAACGCCTGCGCGATCTCTTCCATCGATAGCTCGTCGCCGGCAATATCGACGGCGCGGTTATGCCAATGCCCCGGATGCGCGAACGCCAGCGCAATAAACTCGCCAATATCGTCCAACGCAATCATCTGCAGACGAGTCTCGGGCGCAAGCGGCCCGGCCAACTCGCCCCGCTCGATCCCCTCCCTCATGCCGAGCCAATTCTCCATGAAGTACACCGGCCGAACGATCGTATACGGCAGCCCCGTGCCGCGAATATGCTCCTCGATACGAAATTTGCTGTCGAAGTGCGGAATGCCCGTGTTCTGGTCGGCGCTCCCCACCGAGCTGTAGACAAAATGTCCGATGTCCGCCCGCAACGCCGCGTCGGCCATCGCAATTCCTTGGCGCACCTCCGCCTCCGTGCCCCCCTGCTGCCGCGAGGTCTGCACCGAGTACGCCCCGAAGGCGCCATCGAGAGCGGACCGCAGCGAATTATTATCGTCAAAGTCGCCGCGCACCAACTCCGTCCCCTGTCCGGCCAAGCTCCTCGACCCGGGCGCGTCGGGATCGCGCACCATCGCGCGAACCGGAAAATGCTTTTCCTTCAAGTGCCGCAACGCCGCGCCGCCCTGGTGACCCGTCGCGCCCGTAACCAAAATCAGCCTTTTGCTGTTGTCCGCCATTTTCGTTCAGTTGGACGCCGCGCCCGGCGTCTGCGCTACTCCGGAACCGCAACTTGCTTGCCGTGCCGCCACAGCCGCTCCAGATCGTAGTATGCGCGCGCCTTGGCGGAAAAAACGTGAACGATATAATCGCCGTAATCGGCCAGCACCCACTCGGCGGCATCGAAGCCCTCGACATTGCTGGGATACTCGCCTTGCTTACGGAGCTGCGCGCCGATCTCTTCGCTGATGGCCTGAATCTGCCGCGGGTTCGACCCGCTGCAGACGATAAAGTAATCGGCGAACGTGGTGACTTCTCGTAAATCGAGAACCCGAATATCGGTAGCTTTCTTCGATTCCGCCGCGCGCACGGCGGTCAGCCAGGCGGGGCTCCCGGAGCGAGGCTCGGGATCGATTACTTGTGGGGCGGCGTGAGCGGTATTTCCTTGCTCGCGAATAGAAATGTCTCCAGATCCAATGATACAACCAATGCTACAATAAGGCGTACCTTCATGCAGCTTGTCCGGGCCCTAGTCGTCCCTGTTTTCATATTTTCCGCCCTCGGCGCCGGAGCCCAAACCGTTCCCGAAACCATTACCGCGCAGATTGCGCAAACCGCCGCCACGAACTCCATCGCGCTCGCGGGCGACCAGTACCGCCGCGTCAAATCGCTCGTCGAAGCGGGCGCGCTACCCCGCGTCAAGCTCGACGAGGCGCAGCGCGATCTGGAAGACGCACAAGATGAAGCGATCCTCGATAAGACGCTGTACGGCAAAGTTCCCGACCAGAGCCTGACGGAGGAGACCGCCAACGAAATGGTCGCCGCCGCGCAGCGCCGCCTCGACCGTCAGCAGGCGCGCATCGCCGACGCCAATAAGCTCGTCGACGACGGCATCATGGCCAGGAACTCCGTTTCCACGCTTCAGGAAGAGTTGAACCTTCGCGTTCTGGCGCTGAATCTGGCCCATTCGCGGGCCGACCTGATTTCGGAGCTTGCCGCCATGGCCCGTTCGGAGCGCGCCATCGAAGCCACGCCCAGCCTCGAGAGCGGCCCCCTCGCCGCCGGAGTAGAACATGGCGTCGAGCATTACGAAGGCAGCGGCGTATTCAACGAATCGAAGGACTTGAAAGCCATCGCCTCGGCCTTTGCGCGCCATTTCGAAAAACCGCTTCCCATCAGCGCCGACGGCGAAACGAACCTCCACAGGGCCCTCGGATTCGATCATCGCGGCCGCGTGGACGTGGCCCTGAACCCGGACCAGAAAGAGGGGCAGTGGCTGTTGAGCTATTTGAAATCCCGCAAGATCCCCTTCTACGCCTTCACGCACGCGATCCCCGGCAAGGCGACCGGCGCGCACATACACATCGGACCCGGCAGCACGCGCCTCCTAACCGCGGACTAGCCCGATGGCGTCCAATCCGCCGCGCGTCTTTCTGTCCGAGCAACAGATCCAGCAGCGCGTGCACGAAATGGGCGAGCAGATCAGCGCCGACTATCCCCACGGTCCTCTCTACTTAGTTGCGATTCTCAAAGGCGCTTTCATTTTCATGGCGGATCTGGCGCGCGCCATCCGAACCCCCACGCGCATCGAGTTCATCGGCATTTCCAGCTACGGCAAGGACAAAACCTCATCCGGCCAGGTGAAGGTCACCAAGGACCTCGACGTCTCCATCGAGGGTCACGATGTGCTCATCGTCGAGGATATCGTCGATAGCGGCGTGACCTTGACGTATCTGCTCAACATCCTCGGACAACGCCGGCCCAAGTCGCTGCGCATCGCAACCCTGTTGGACAAGCCCGAGCGGCGCTTGCGCCCCGTCGAGGTCTCCTACGTCGGCTTCCAAATCCCCGACGAATTCGTGATCGGCTACGGCCTCGATTACGCCGAGGACTATCGCAATCTCCGCGACATTTGCATCCTGGGCGAGGGCCTCTCAATCGCCGTCTGAGACCGCGCGGCGCGGCCTTTCCACCCCCGCCCTACCGAGTGCGCCCGCCCCCCCGCCGGCCGAGCAGCATTTTCCAATCGAACGATGAGCATGAAATCGGTTCCGTTCGACCGGAGGGAGAACGGGATAGGGAATGAGGAGGCCGCGTAGCGGCCGACCTCCTTTCTTTGGTTTTCGGTTTTCAGAGAGAGAACAGCAATCATCGTCGCGAGCGGCTGTGGGAAAGTGTGAAACCTGCTTTTGGTTTTCCACTTTTCCATGGCCGCGAAGCCGGGCGGTGGGAATGTGGGAATCTCGCGCTTTCTGCGAGATTTCCAAGGGACGGTGGAAAGAGTGGGAAACCTGTCGTTGGTTTTCCACTCTTTCCACGGGCCCGGCATTTCCACGGCCTCCGTTAGCGGAACTTCGGCAATGACGGCGTCTGGCATTGCCGAAGCAACTTGCTCTTGGCCACATTCATCCGGCGAGCGCATTCGGTGTCGCTGATGGCCAGCCCCCGCTTCTCCAGTTCCGGCAAACTCCACCCCGGTTTCAAAAACCGCTCCGCTTCGGACAGCGATTGCAGTTTCTCGAACGGCGTCCGGTAATCTTCGGTGTTGTATTTGCGCTGCCGTTTGCCGCGCTCGTCCAAGCTCACTGTGGCGAAGCCGCAAGGCCGGTGAAAATTCAGGTATGGATTTAGGTGCTCGAGGTAGAACTTCTGAAGCGCCGCGGCGTGTAGGCCGGCGATGTGTCCGTAGCCGATCAGCTTCCGGATCACCGCGCCGTTTTTGCCTTCCACCAGGGCATTGTCCTGGCTCCGGCACGCCCGGCTCTTGGTGAATTCGGCGTGCAACTTCCGCGGCATTTCCGCCACCCGATGATTGATATACTCCGAGCCGTTGTCGGCATGAAAACCGCGGATAGGAAAGGGAAACTGCGCCAGCACCGCTGCCAGCACCGGCGCCAGATAGGCCTCGCTGATCTTCTCGGCGCAGCCCACCACCTGCCATTGCGTCACCGCGTCCACGGCATTGATGTGGTACACGCCTTTGGTCCCCGCGCTGTCGCCTTGATGCACCGTGTCCACGCGCACATATCCCGGCCGGCCTTGCGGGTCCGGCTTGCGGCGTTGTCCGATGGCGGCTGCGGTGGACCGCCTGGGCTCGAACACCGCTGCCTGGTTGCGATAGCGAGCGCTCGCCCGCAGATTGTACAAGTGCGCCACGCTGATCTTGGCCAGCCGCTCGTACTGCTTCTCTCCGAACTGTTCGCAGGCGCGCTGCAAAATCCGCCGGGTGGCCGGTCCGCTCAACCGCCCATGCGCCCGATCCACTTCTGCCAACAACGCAATGTCTTCGGACGTGTACCTGGCAGCGAACGTGTGCCGTTGGTACGGCTGGGCGCGTATCACCGCGTGATCCAGAAAAGCCCGGATCAACCGCGTGCTCTGCGCCTCGCTCAACCCAGTCACTTTCCGCAGGTAGGCCCGCACCAATCCCCGCTCGCCTTTTGCTAACTCCCGGTACTTCTGCGCAGCTAATACCCGCTCCACCCACTGGTATCGTTCGTCCCGCCCGCCGCTGGTGAAATCGATCGGCTCGCTCGACCGCAAAAACTTTTGGATCTGATCCCGGCTCAGGCTCTCGGCATTTTGCATCCGTATCTGCACCCGGCCGCGCCACGCCTACCCCATTCTTCCCTCTTTCATGCTCATCTTGCATTGGAAACCGCCTCAGCCGATCCGCCACTTTCATGCTCATCTTGCGTTGGACAATTCTGAGCCGCGCCCGTAAGGAAGCGGTGTTCCCGTCGCTGCTACCATGATTCGTTATGGCTGAAGACAAGAAAATCGACCGGCAACTCGGATTCGATACGCGCGCACTGCATCAGGGCTATTCCCCCGACCCCACCACCGGAGCCCGCGCCGTCCCCATCTATCAGTCCACTTCGTTCGTCTTCAAGGACTCGGACCACGCCGCGCGGCTCTTCGCCCTCCAGGAATTCGGGAACATCTACACGCGCATCATGAATCCCACCACCGACGTGCTGGAACAGCGCATCGCTTCTCTCGAGAACGGCGCCGCCGCGCTGGCCACCTCCAGCGGCCAGGCCGCGCAGTTTCTCGCCATCAACAGCCTCCTCGAGCATGGCGATGAGATGGTTGCCGCCAGCACCCTCTATGGCGGAACCTATACGCAATTTGAAGTAAGCTTCAAAAAGCTCGGCTATAACGTCAAATTCGTCGACCCCGACGATCCCGAAAACTTCCGCAAAGCCATCACGCCCAAAACGAAGTGCCTCTACGGCGAAACCATCGGGAATCCGCGCAACAACGTTCTCGACATCGAAGCCGTCGCGAAGATCGCGCACGGCAACGGCCTTCCGCTCGTCATCGATAATACCTTCGCGACGCCCTACGTCTGCCGCCCTATCGATTACGGCGCCGATATCGTCGTGCACTCGCTGACGAAGTTCATCGGAGGCCACGGCAACAGCATCGGCGGCATCATCGTCGATGCCGGCAGGTTCGATTGGAACAACGGCAAGTTTCCGCAGCTCACGGAGCCCTCCCGCGCCTATCACGGCATGAAGTTCGCCGAGACTTTCGGCAATCTGGCGTTTATCATCCGCGCCCGCGTCGAAGGACTGCGCGACATCGGTCCCTGCCTCAGCCCCTTCAATGCGTTCTTGATTCTCCAAGGCGTCGAAACCTTGAGCCTGCGCATGGACCGCCATCTATCGAGCACGCTCGCCGTCGCGCGCCATCTTGAAAAACATCCCCTGGCTATGTGGGTGAAATATCCATCGCTTCCAACCAATCCCTATCACGAGGTCGCGAAAAAGTATACGCCCAAAGGCGCCGGGGCGGTGTTCTCGTTCGGCATCAAGGGCGGCTACGAGGCGGGCAAGCGCTTCATCGACAATCTGAAGCTCTTCTCGCATCTGGCCAACGTCGGCGATTCGCGCAGCCTCGTAATTCACCCCGCTTCGACCACCCACCAGCAGCTCGGCCCCTCCGAGCAGGAGTCCGCCGGAGTCACGCCCGATCTCGTCCGCCTCTCCATCGGCCTCGAGGATCTTGAAGACATTCTGTGGGATATCGACCAGGCCCTCGCCGCCTCGCAGCGTAAATCCGCGTCGGCTTAGGCGCGTCCAAACAACACCCACCTGCAGTTGCCGGGAGGCGGCGATAGGTGGTCAAATCTTGCCAAACCATTCAGCGTCAACACTGACCTCTTCAACCATTCTGGTCATAACGCCCAGTTTGAGGCTCTTCAAGAGGTCGCAGAGGAGGTCGCCATCGATCAGGTCGATGGCCGGGGCACCATCGCGTGTAGCTTCTTTCTTTGCCTCGGCCGTGAACGTGCCAGTGGTTATAAACAGGCCCTTGTCCGTGCGGCCAACCATTGCCCCGCGAAAATCGCGGATTGCGCCGGCGGAAACGCTCCCCTTGTATTTCTTGCATTGAAAGTAGACCTGGAATGAGAGCAGGTTCAGACGCAACACCCCTACGCCATCTATGCCACCGTCACCGCTTCGCCCCGTCACTTCAACCTTCACGAAACCGGATTCCCGCAAGATGCGCTGCGCGAGCCGCTCGAACGCGTCAGCCTTGATTTGATCGATCAAAACCGCCAATAGCCCATCTTTCCAAGGCTTCGTTTCCGGCTGAAGATCTTCCTCTTCTTGGCGGCTTTTGAGCTTCTTGCCTTTCTCGAGCCTGTACTGCCTCCGAACTTCCGCGGGAATCTGCTTTACGGCTTCCTCTGTAAGCGTCTTGCCCTTTTTTGTGATCGCCCAGACGCCGTGGGAAGTATTTTCAAGCGCGCCTGATTTTCCAAGGTAGGTCTTTGCCCAAGCGAGGTTGTAACTTACTTTGGTCTGCCGCTCAGTGTGCATGATGTTCTGAACGGCCTCCGGAATATGTTCCAGCTCGACTACTTTTTCCAGCAGCTCTTCATGTGTTGCCGATCCGCCCAGTTCTTTCATCGCCACAAGAGCGGGCCACATCAGCGCATCGAATGTCGGCACGTTTGGTTCAGGGGGCATGTCGATTGATTCAGTTTTAGCAGACTCCCAATTGACGGCGCGCGGGCAGGCCGCGCGGACGTTGCGACTTAGTAGCTCGAAGAAATCATTGCCCGGCAACGCCGCTTCGTCCGTCTGAACCTCTCCCGGCTGAGCATCTACGCGAGCTGAAATGAATGCCGGGCTAGCGCCCGCGGCCGAAACCGGCTGATCTTGGAGAACTTGCGCGTTGTACACGGCGCGGAGCCGAAGGCCCACAAGGCTCGAAACGGCGACCTGCCTGCGATCCTCAATACAACGACGGCCGCGCCGCTCCGCCCAGCAGCGACGGGCTGACATTCGCTATCGTGTGCGTCCCTTCGTGACCTCCCCATGCAAAGAGAAGATCGACAAGCGGAAGGCCGCCGGCATGGAGCGTCAGCCCCGCGGCGTAGCTATGCGCGAGATGGTCAAACCCGAGATCGCCGCGCGTCAGAGCGACACGCCCTTGATCGACCATAAACTTAACTCCTACCGGCCACTTATAGATCGAATGTTCGAAACTGCCGCGCAGCAGCATGAGATTGGGACCGCGGAAGCGATAGTCCGCGTAACTGGGCAACAGGATCGTGCCGTTTATGTCTGAGCCGCCCAGTGTGGGATCGGCATAAAACGGCGCCACGTGCCCCGCGGCAACGAACGAAGTCGTATACAGGAATCGCAGACCAAAACTGCCTTCCAGGTTTCTGGTTACCGGCGGACAGGCCTTTGCGTTAGCATCCTGTAGACAATCGTCCGGACCATTGAAATCTTTCGGGATTAGCGATCGCGTCCTCCGGTACAACGGAAACTCGTGCGACAGGTCGGTTGTAAGCCGGCGAAAAGAATAAATCGAGTTACCAGATGTCCATTCCTGAAATGTGACGGCATAGTTCAAACGAATATAGCCGTTTGCAAACGCCGGCCGCAAGCGAACGCCCTCTCCAAGCTGCGCGAATGCCGGTTGCGCGGTCAGGCCCGGCGCCGTGGCTTCGCTGTATGCCTGCTCGATCGAAGGACCTCCCTCGCCGTGATTGCCGCTGATTCCCACAAAGCGCCCATTCACTTCGCCGAAGAGCGATAGGTTGAGCGGTTTGATCAGCGGCCAGACTACGTTGCCCCCCACGATCGTTTCCTGCATTCCATAGAAAGACTGGCCCGCGGCAGCAGTATTCTGCCCAAGACCAAAATACAAAAGCTTATTCAACGAGGTACTTTGGGCGTAAGCGTGAAATGCAGGCATATCTTCCACAGCCAATGTCGACGGCTTGGTTGCGGCCGTACTGCCGGAACGCACCACGATTTTCGGATGACGGATCAGCACCGCGGTCATGTAAGCCCCGGCCCTCCATGACCCGTTCGGCGTCGCGATAGCATCAAAGTCCCAAAATAGGCGCCAGTCTTCGTTTGGCGTGGTATGAGTCGTAAGCGCAATCCCGGCGCCGAAGCCGTTTTGCGGGGCGAGGCTTCCAACCGCTATGTGCAACGGATGATCCGTAAACAGCAGTTGCGCGCAGCCGCCTATCGAGCCGAACGACCAGCTCGACGGGTGCAGGCAACTCGCATCAAAGCGCGTCTCCTCCCCCCGAAACTCCGCTCCCAACTGGCTCTCCTGCGCCAACAGCGGCGCCGCAATCCAAAAACACACCACCGCAGCCGCACGCTTCATCTCGCCCTTTCAACTTTCCCGATGCGTCCGCCGCTCTCGTGAATCGCTTCCGTGACCTTGCGGATATACTGACTCGCTTCTCCCTCGGTCTTGATTGCCCCAACTTCAATGCCGGTCTGCAGCTCCGGCGGAAGATTCTTCTCCGCTTCCTCAAAGTGGCGCACCTGCGCTTGGATCAACGAATTTCGATTCAGTGGCCGTTCCGGGTCATAAGCTCGCCGGTCCGGCTTTGGGACACGGATTATGTTGTCGGGCGCTGCCATCCTGAACTCCTAAAAATCGAATACCGGGCAATCGGACTCCGCCCGCATCTCGTCGGATAGTAAATCGAGAAACGTGTCGGCCTTTTGCTCCCGCGGCGACCGGTCCTGATACTCTTTGAGAAAAAATGAAGTAGCGGTGGCTGGGATAGACGCGTGTTCAAAGACTCGGCCATTCACAGGATCCTCCGGTCCGGGCACGACCGTCGCTTTCTTAACCCAGGGCGACACCAGAATGGCCGGTACGCGAAGCCCAAGCCGATCGAACATAAACGCAAGGCCGGGCACCCCCGTCTGGTCCGGCGTTGCCGTGAAACCATCCGGGGTACAGGATGGCGGCGGCACATGATCGTAGATGCCGCCGTGTTCGTCGTAAACAACCAGCAGAGCGGTGCTCTTCCATAACTCCGCATTCTGCCGGATCGCATTATAGACGCTTGCAATAAACACCTCGCCTTCCTGCACATCATGATCTGGATGTTGGTCCGAAGCGATCGCCTCCGACCCATCGTCGGCTTCATGATCGGTGTAATTCGGTTCCACAAAGCTGTATTGTGGAAGAATCCCCGATTTACAGTCCTCCAAAAACTGGTCGTAGGTGCCGAACAGCTTCGGTTGGTCCTGCAGAAGATTAACTACTTCCAGGCTCGAGCTGGCGGGATCATAATAGTAAATTCGCGCCGAGTACCCGGCATTAATCAGACGCTCGTAAATACTCAGATATTGCTTGCTGTAGTAGAACACGTCCATGCTCACTTGTCCGAACGACGTTCCATAATGAGCAAACGCCCGATTACAAAGCGTGGGCCCCGGAATAGACGAAAACCAGCCGTTGAAGAGCGCGTAGCTGCGGGCCAGAGTAGTGAGCACTGGAAGCTTCTGCTTCGGAAAGTAATACATGACTTTTCGCGAGTGACCTATGTCTTTTCGCTGGTCATAGTAACTCTGCACAAAGCCATTCATGGCCGCTTGACCCGGCGGCCCGGGCGTCCCGTAATAGAGCTGCTTGTGCACGGCCGGAAAGTGATGGTCCGGATCGGGGTCGAGTTGTGACTGAAACTCAGCGAGCGGCTGCACCCGCGCCGGCTCGTTCGTGGTATCCAGGTTGCTCTCGCCCCCCGTCAGGCCGTTGATGCGCGGATCGTCCGCTTTCAGCGCACCCAGCATGTGATCGAACGAACGGTTTTCCATCATCAACACGACAACGTGTTGCAGGTTTTGCAGTCCCAGCGTCATGATCTCCTATAGTGTGCGTATCCCCGGCAAAACGTTTCCCGAGCAGCGGATATTCGTGAACGCCCCGTTATATTTGCCGTGTCCGGCCGCTCGCTTCCCGCTGCAGTCGCGCACGAGGTGCGTTTGACCAGCCAGGCATAAGACCGGCCGCCCGATAGCGAGGCCATTGATCGGTACAGCGGTCGGAGGCGCGCTGGATGCGGAGACTGATTGCATCCACAGTGCGCGTGAACGCGTCCCTGCCTTCCTCGGCGGCGTCGGCGTGACAGAGGCAATCCACCTCGAGTTGAACACCCTTCGGCCAGGAAATTCCGCCAAATGGAAGCGTGAATCATCGCCCTGCCTGTTCCATTTATTTTGGAAGGGCTCCCAGCAGTAAAGACGAAACATCGACAATCTTCACGGGCATAGATGCGGCGGGCTGCCATGCTTTCGCCTGCGCCTGCTCTTGAAACAGCCGGCCGGCGGCCCATTCCACGGGTCCATTTGCAAGACGAAAAGGAAAAGTCTGGACGGAAAAGTTGCCGCCATCTCTGAGGGCGATGGCGCGCCGCTCGGCGGCATCGCGCGATGGAAATCGGCCGGCGACGGCGGCGTATGCGCGCCGCGGCGGTTCTTTTGAAGTGCCATATGCGGCTAGCTCATATTCGACGCGCTTCGCGTCAACGCGGGCAATCCAGAGCGTGGATGCATCGATCCACCATGCGGCTTCGACGGAGCCTCCGCCAGGCTCTCCGCTGGAGCCGCCCAGCGGCGCCGACGCTATGGCGAGTCCTTTTCCGCTGTCCCCGTCGACAATCCAGAGCGCCGTTCGGTACCCGTCGCCGTAAATACTTGCCAACTGGAGCACGAGTTCCGGTTTGCCATCGCCGTTCAAGTCGGCGGCAGCCGCGCGCGCCACAATCGGTGTGCCTTCGCTCACTACGGCGGCGCCGGCATTAGAGAATAAAAAAACGAAGCCGCGGTCGCCGGAGAACGCGGCAACCCACCCCGGCGCCAACCGGACCAGCGCATTGAGCGCCTGGACAGCGGCATCCGAGGAGAGCACGCGCTCGGGTTTGGAAGATATGTTTTCGAATCGCAGGACAGACGCGCTCGCGTGGTACGAGGCAAGGAACGCCTCCCTCACGGGCCCCAGAAAAGGTTCACGCACGATCCCGTTTAAGCCGAGCCGGTCCATTGCGGATGCAACATCGCCGGCGCCGGCCGGTTCGCCCCATTCCAGCGGCAACTCGGCTGGAACGATCCATCCGCTCCGCGACTCGGATCGGATTTCGAGCCACGGCGTCAGGAACGGGTTCAGGCGCGGTGGAAGGATGAGCTGCCGCGGCGACGCTACGCGCGTTTTTCGACTCGCGCCTATGATGGACGCATCTTTCGCGGCGGCCTGAAATGTCTCGATGCCTGGCTCGATCGAGGGATCATCGGGTGAACGTTCGGAGAGTTCCAGTTGAGCCCGGCCGGCAATGCGCGCGTGCGCGGCGCCGCTGAACTGCCGCGATGTCCAGCCGCATGCGCCATCGGCCGCGAGCAACCGTGTCCATTGACCCCGCACCGCGATGACCAGCGCGGGGCTGCCGCGCAGGACTGTTTGATTTGGAGCGGCGGGAGCGGACGCCACGGCGAGTCCATCGACGCCTTTCACGATATCCCCCGGTTGAACTGCCGATGCCGAAGTACTCAGTGACAGCACCGCGACAGCGAAGGCCCACTTACCCGGGGGCATGATCCAATTCCGCGTCCGACGACCAGCCTCCGTCTCGGATCTTCTGTTCCGTGTAGCCGAATAGTTCTAACTCGTCTTCAAATGTGGCCTGTTTGTCGGGAGTGTATTGGAAATGCCACCACTCCGTGCCGTTGTAATTGGTGGCCCAATTGGAGTGCGCTTTGATGCGCTCGTAGGTTCCTCCGGAGGTCATCGTGTCGGTGAGGTCGATGTAATATCCCGCCTTGATATCGTATTCTTTCTTGTCGCTGAAATCCCAGCATTTCACGTCGCCTTTTTTCTTTTGCGTCGCCTTGCGTGCCGTCCTGCTTGTCGGTGCGGCACCAGATACGCCAGAACAGGTCGCTGCCGCTGGGGTCTTTCGCAATCCAGTAGCGCTGATTCTTGCCGCCGCCCAGGCCTTGATTGATATCGACAGCGCGGCCGGCATAATGGAAGCTGAAGTTGCTGGCGCCGTCTTTGCTGGTCTTCGATAGGCCGCGAGGCGCGCTATCGTATGGCCCCTCCAGGGTGCCGCCGGCGTTGTTGACGGCGGTGATAAGGACCTCCCATGCTTGGGCCGCGTCCAGGCGCAGCGAGGATCCGGCGACGCTGAGGCTTGTTTTGGGAAAACGTCCCACGGGATTGACCCAGCCTTTCCCGATCCAGTTGCGCACCTCTTTCGCGGTGGCCTGATCGCAAACGCCGTCCTGGGCGTGACTGAAGACATCGGCGGCCGCGACATCGTTCGCGGTGCTGCTCGCGCCGATCATGCGGTATAAACGGCCGGCGTGGCGCTGGAACCGCAGCACGGCGCGTTTTGTGCCGCCGCCATAGAATCCGTCGGGACTGCCCGCCTTCAAATAGCCCAGCGTGACGAGATCGGTTTGCAAGGTTTTGATGTAGCTCAGCGGGGCCGTCGCCTTCTTCTTGTATTTCTTGGCGCCGTCGTCATCCAGGTCGTTCACATTGAGGCTGAGCTTGTCGTAGTCCCAGTAATTCGGCGGATACGCGACCACCGTGGCGGGTGTCGTCCCGCCCGTCACGGCGACCGTTCCTTTCGCGGGATCGGGTGGCATATGTCTTACGCCTCGATCACCGGCGGCGTATAATCGCCGCCGCAGGAACCGTCGCCATCGGCGGCGGTCCCGGGATCGTACTCGGGCAGCGTGCCGTCGTCGGGATCGTTGGGATCGATGTGGCCCTCGCGCCCCAGGCCGCCGTAACCTTCGACAAGCACGTCGCAGGGCTGGCTGAGATCGTGGCCCTGGACGAAGACCGTGCCGTTATCGTCGAGCTTGGAGGCCAGGACCTGGGTGTCCTGTTGTTTTACAGTCACCGCTGCGCCCGCGAGCGGGTTGTCGTTGGTGTCGAGCACTTTGAGCAGGAATCCAGTGGCGCCGCCCCCTCCGCAAGCGGGGCCTTTTTGGCCCGCGGTTCTCGAGGAGAATAGGGGGGAATTTAATGGGAATGTTATCGTGCTGTACGGAGCCGCCCGTGATGCGGATCACGGTGATCGGGTTGCACATGACAGTGCTCTTGACCATCGGAATGTCGCTGTCTCCGCTGAACTCGATTTCTTTTACCGTCAGGCCCACGCTCTTCATGTTCTTGACGACATCGGTCATTCCGTTCGAGTCCGTATCCGTCTGGGTGCCCTTGATGACGATACCGACGAAACGGCTCAAGGCGGCGCCATTGCCAAGTTTGCCTTTGTCCGTCAGATCCTTGCAGAAGCTGGTGTACTCCGCGACGCCGGTCCCGTAGGTGGCGTCGAAGACCCATAGATCCGTGGGCATATCGGTGGCGCCGGTCAGGCGAGCCAGGTTGTTCTTGCATGCGGACGTCAAGGGCACGCCGCCACCGGAATGCCCCGTCAGATACAGGCGCTTGAGCTTGCTGGAATCGACCAATTTCTGCGGTGTCACGTCGAGATAGGTGCCCGTGGTCGTGACGCGTTTCGGCAAACGCCGCAAGCGATTGCAACAATCGTCGATCATTTTCTTGATCTGATCCATGTCGCTGTCCATGCGCCCCGCGGTCTCGGTCACGGCGGGCGGGAGGTCGGACGGGACCGGCGCGGGCGGAGGCGGCGGCGCCGGCGGCGGCGACGGGTCCTTTTTCTTTACCGCGTCGTCGTGCGCCTTTTTTGCGTCATGAAACGCCTTGGACGTCGCGTGCCAATCCGCATAGTGCGCGGGCGTGTCGAGCACTTTATCGATACCCGGATACTTCGTTGTATTGGTGTTGTTCGGATTATTCCGGCCCACCTCCGGAACCAGCACCAGGGGCGCATGCGGCGTGGTAGGCAATTTGTCGAATTGATATTTCGGTCCGGAAGCGCGGCCGTCGCTCAAATCGCCCCGGCGTACCGGTAATATCCAATCGGGCCTGACACCGTCCTTGTGATTGCAATATCCGACTTTGACGTAGTTGTTGTGGCCGTGAAAATAGAACAGGATCTCCGGTTTCGCGTAATCGAACGCATCGGGGATGAACGACCAGATGCTGGCATGATCGTCGCGCGCGCCGGAAGCGGCCAGCGGCGCTTCGGTGCTGAACAGAAGCGCGGCGTGGTCGTCGATCGCCCAATCGCCGGTCGTAGGTACGGAACAAGCGGGAGGAGCCATATCAGACCGGGTGCCTTTCGGGCGGATTGGCGGCCTCGTAGCGCTGCTCGAGCTCGTCGAAGATGTCGTCGATCGAGCCGTCGGGAGCGCTGCGGCCGATGTCCTGCTGGAAATCCTTGATATTGTTCTCGAGCGCGGCGTCGGCGTTATAGCCGAAATTGTTGAGGCGCCTTTTGACGCATTCTTCGCGATCGTCCTCGCGCTCGTCGATGAAGATTTCCTGTTCGTACTCGAACTGGTCGCTGTCGTCCGGGAGCGTTGTGACGTCGTCTTTGGAGTATGGCCTGCGCCACATCACCTTGCCCGATGCGGGAATCTCGACCTCGGCCAGCGTTGCGTAGCTGTCCTTGGAGATGCCGGAGCCCGAGGCGCCGGGGAAATCGAGCTTGTACGGCGCATTGTAGACCGGTTTGCCGAAGTGATCGAAGAGGCGGATTTTGACGTAGTGCACCAGCCGCTCGCAAGGGGACGATTCGGCAAAGAGCTGGTAAAAACGGCAGGCGTACGTGTCCTTGGTCTTGGAGAACTCGCGGCGCTCGTCGCCGGGCGTGCGCCGCGCATCCGCATCGGAAAAGAAACGCTTGCGGCAGCCCGCCGTTCCTTCGGTGGCCAACGGACAGGGCCACAGGGACGGGTCGATTTTGCGCGTCGCCGAAAACAGGAACATGACCACGCGGCGATTCGGCTGGTTCAGACGGCGCCACTGTTTTTTAGGCAGGTTCTGGTTCTCGTCTTTCGAGAGCAGCAGCAGCGGGTTGAAATCGGAGCAGCCTTGATAATCCGCCTTGCCGCCCGCGGATGCGCCGCGGCCGAGAAAATCGGTCTTCTTGACGGCCGTGGGCGACAGCGCCTTCATGTAGGCGAGGAAAAGATCGTGTTGCGAGACCGGAGCGCCGTCGCCGAGTGTGGCGCGGACCGTATCGAGCACATTTTTCTTTTTCCAGTCGTCGCCGCCGGAGGGCGAGTTATAGAGCTGGTCCCACACCGTAACATCGTGCAGCAGCAGGCCGTATACGGCGCGGGCGCGGCGGCCGCTGAGAGGCTTGTTGTACTCGTCGCCGCCGCTGGGATCCGCGTGGGCGAAGATCGAGATCAGCGGCAGATCGCCTTCTTTGTTTTTGTGGCCTTCACGCAGCGCCGGCAGATTGTGCAGCACGCGCGCGGCGTCCGGCATTACGAACGATGAGTCCGTCTCGAAGACCAGATCGTGGAGGCTCATGCAGGCCACCGGCGGCAGACCGAGGCCCACGGTGTTGAATTCCTGCGCCGTCGATGGACCGGCGAGAATCGGCAATTGGTCAGCCGCGGCGTGTGACGCGGCCGTTCCGAAATCGGAGGCGTCGAGAATCGCCCCGTTAGCCGCGTTATTAGAGCTGTCGTCCGGCATCGCCGCCGATTCCTCCCGTCAGCATCCGTGTTGGTCCTTCAGCTTGGCTTTGGTGGCATCGTCGAGCTCGCCCGTGACCTTCATTCCGTGGTCGCATTGAAACTCCTCAACCGCCTGGCGGAGCTTGGCGTCGTCCCCGTCATCCAGCGCTCTGGCATGGTAACCGAGATTGATCAGCCTTTGGCGCCATCCGGTAGTCTCGTCGGCCGGATCGAGATGGCCGATCTTCACCGGCATCTCCATCTCGAGACTGGCGATGCGCAAGACGCCATTTTCCGAGGCGGCATCAATCGTCTTCTCGATTTTGCCTTTCGCGTCGGTTTTCAGGGAATACTTGCTGCCTTCGACCTCCAACTCACAGACCGTATCGGCGATCGGCTTATTGTCGAAATCGAGTACCGTGAACCGCAGCTTGAGTTTGGCCTCCTTGAGCTTGAAGACGTGCATGTCGGTAGTCGGCCGGACCTCCTCTTTCTGCTGTTTTTCGGGGATGAACAGGACGTCGCCCGGCATGAGCACGTTAGGATTTCCGCGCTTCTTCTTCAGATCGGCGTTGTTGGCGTGATCCCAGATGATCCGGTAATCGCGGAACCCATATTGACGCGCCACGCGCGAGAGGTGATCGCCTTGTTTGATGGTGTAGGAAGGCATCGCTCAAGCGCTCCACTCGCGCGCATCGAGGTTCGGGAACGAGATGCGGCAGTCGCCGGGGTGAATTTCCTCGAACCACGCTTCACCCGCGCTGTTGGTTGCGCCTTCGACCGTCGAGCCGTCGGGCAGAACGACGCGGTAGCGCTCGCCCGCAACGGCGCGTTTGTCGCCATCCACCAATCGAAGGGCCACCCACGTGAGCTTCTTCTTTTGTGCGCCCGCGCCGGAATCCTGGGCCGGCCGATCCTGCGTGGGAGCGGTGTCGGGATCTCCATCCCCCTCCTTCGCGCTCTGCGTCCCAACGAGCATCGCCTCGATTGGGTGAAGGTGCCATATACCCGAGGCCAACAGATGCGCGGCGCGATCGATTACATGATCGTCGTCCGCCCAGTGAACGCTCTCGCCGCATAACTCCCAGGAGAGCATCTGCCGCAGGGCAGCCATGCCGAAGGAATCCGCCTGCAATCGCCTGAGCCACTGGCTGGCCCAGAATTCGCCCCGCGCGCCGGGCGGCGGCTTGCAATTGCAATCCCCGCATGCGCCCGATCGAATGAGTTGCCATCGTCGGCCGTTCAGCGTGAGAACCATCCCGCTCGCTGCCTCCTCCCCGTATTCAGCAAATAATAGCACCGGCGGTAGTACGTGCAAAAAATCGCGCCCGCGTATCTCTAAGAGCCCCCATGCCTAAACTTAGGCGTGCGCATTCGCTCTTGCGACGCCCCCACCTCCCCTGGGCCCAACGCGTTGGCGCGTTCTACTTGTTTCAATTCGCTACTGCTTGCTCTTCCAGTCCAAAAGCCGCCCCGGAGTCGGCGGCGCCCCCGCCGCGTCAAGCTGCTTTTCGAGCGCCCGAAGATCGCCGTCGATCAGCTTGCGCAGCCTCGGAACTTCGAGCGCCAGCTCCTCCGAGGCGATCTGATAATTCTCCAGCGCGGTCCTGGTCGGATGCCCCGTGGTCAGCCGCACCGCCCCGGAGGCCGCCTGCACGCGTTCGGCGATCGAGACCGGCGTTGCTTCCTGCCGCGCTCGCAATACCGCATCGCCCCGCAGCGCGCGATCGATCTCGCCCAGCCGCTTCTCCAACCCGCGCGCTTCCTCTCTCGACTTTCGGAGCCAGCGACGGCGTTGCGTCAATCGCTCTCACCATGGCGTCCAGCCGCGATCGCGTCTCCGTAACCGCCTCTTCCGCCGCCGCCATGGCCTTCTGCAATCGCGCCAGCTTCTCTTGGAATTCATACAGCGCCGCCCGATCCTGCGCCGGCGCGGGGCCTTCCGCCACAACCTCGAAAGTCTCCGCCCCCGGCAGCGGCGTCACCACTCCCTCCACTCGCTTCGCCAAAGCCACCGTATACTTGCCGGGCAGCAGCAGCGCCCCCGTGGGCCGGAACCCGAATCCCTCGCCCGGCTCGCCTCCGCCCCCTTCCCTGCCCCCCGGGCGTACCGGCGCGGTAGCCGCCGGAGCAGGCCCGCGCAGGTCCCACGCCACGCGATGCATCCCGCGCGTGGCCGGCCCGTCGATCCGCCGCACCACCTTCCCCGCCGCGTCGCTGACCGAAATAACGATGGCCGGCGGCTCTTCCTCGGCCTCCGCGCGCAATTCCTCCGGTGTGGGATAGGGAACCGTCTCGCCCTTTCGCGTCGCCTCCCGCTCGCGCCGCTGCCGTTCCTGCCGCCTCGTACGATACCCGTCCTTCAGGTTGTATGTGACGACCGCTCCAAACGGCGGGTTCGGAGCCGTAAAGAACGCCTCGCCCTGGAACCCCTTGTTTTGCGACCCCAGCGGCTGCGCCGGCAGATACGATTCCGCGTTCCTTACGGGAAACAGCGCGCTCTCTTGGCCAAGCAGTTCCGGCGTCACGCTTCGCAGCGGCGTATAGTCGTCCAGGATGTAAATGCCGCGTCCGAATGTCCCCACCACCAGATCGTTCTCGCGCCGCTGGATCGCCAGATCGCGCACTTCGATGGTCGGCAGACCGCCCGTCAGCTTGATCCACTTCTCGCCGCCCAGGGTGGTAAAGTACAGCCCATATTCGGTCCCCGCGAACAGCAGTTTCGGATTCACGTGGTCTTCGGCGATGGCGTACACCGCGCCATTCTCCGGCAGGTTTCCCGAGATCGAAATCCAGCTCCGGCCCATGTCGGCGCTCTTCATCAGATAGGGCTTGAAATCGCCGTTCTGGTGATTCTCGATCGCGGCGTAAACGGTTCCCGCATCGTGCTGCGAGGCCACGATGCGCTGCACATAGGCATCCTGCGGCACGCCGTCGATTTTGTCGATCTTGCGCCAGTTCTTTCCGCCGTCCTCGGTCACCTGCAGCAGCCCGTCGTCCGTGCCGGCATAGATCAGCCCTTCCTTTTTGGGCGATTCGGCGATGGCGGAAATGTTGCCGTAGAGCGCCGTCGAAACGTTCTTCTGAATTGCGTCCGGGCCCCACACCCGTCCCATCACCGCAAGAGTGTTGCGGTCGACCTGGCGCGTCAGGTCCCCACTGACAACGCGCCAGCTATCGCCGCGGTCGTCGCTGCGGTACAGCCGCTGCGCCCCGAAGTACAGCCGCGTATTCAAATGCGGGCTGATGGTGAACGGCGCGTCCCAGTTCCAGCGCATCGGCGGATCGCCCTTGGCCGCCAGCGGCTGTATGCCCACGCGCTCGCCGGTCCTGCGGTCGAAGCGCACCATCCCTCCGTTCTGCATGTTGGCGTAAACGGTGTTCGGGTCCTTGGGATCGACGCGCGTATAGAATCCATCGCCGCCCATGGTCACGAAACAGTCGGTGTTCATGATGCCGCTGGCGTTTTTCGTCCGGGCCGGGCAGCCGAAGCTGAAGTTGTCCTGCGTTCCGCCGTAGACGTGATAGAACGGCGCGTCGTCGTCCACGGCGACATCGTAGAACTGCGTGATCGGCAGGTTGGCCTTGAAGATCCAGTTTTCGCCTTTATCGAAGCTCTCGTAGACCCCTCCGTCGCAGGCGACGAGGTAGCGGCTGTTGTTTTTGGGATCGATCCAGATCTCGTGATTGTCGACGTGCTTGTTGCGCGAGGGCAGCGGAGTCATGGTCCTGCCGCCGTCGTTCGACACCATGATGTTCACGTTCATGATGTAAACGCGGTCCGCGTCGGCGGGGTCCACGACGACGTGCGCGTAATACTGGCCCTGCATATCGAAGCTGTT
Organism: Bryobacterales bacterium; assembly: GCA_963795935.1. GTDB lineage: Bacteria > Acidobacteriota > Terriglobia > Bryobacterales > Bryobacteraceae > JAICMB01. The sequence continues at coordinate 165,075 of CAWCJO010000009.1, forward strand.
GCGCTTCTCCCAGGTTTCGCCGTTGTCGCTCGAGCGGTACAGTCCCCCGCGGCCCTCGCCCGCTTCGATCTGGGCGTAGATGACGCTCGGATTCGATGGCGCATAAGCCAGCCCGATGCGTCCCAGCTCGCCCGCCGGAATTCCGCCGCCCACTTTGGACCAGGTCTTGCCCGCGTCCACCGAGCGCCAGATGGCGCTCTCCGGCCCGCCGTGAATCAGCGTGAAATAGCGCCGTTCGCGCTGGTGCGTGGCGGCCAGCAGCATGTCGGGGTTGCGCGGGTCCATGATGACGTCCGCGACGCCGGTATGCTCGCCGGTCTTGATCAGACTGGTCCAGGTTTTGCCGCCATCCGTGGTCTTATACAAGCCGCGCTCGCCGCCGCCCTTCCACAGCGGTCCGGGGGCAGCCACATAGACCACGTTGGAGTCGCGCGGATCGATCAAAATTCGGGCAATGTGCTCGGACTTGCGCAGCCCCATGTTATGCCAGGTATGTCCGCCATCCTCGCTCTTATAAACGCCGTCGCCGTAGGAGACGCTGCGCTGGCTGTTGTTCTCTCCCGTGCCGGCCCAGACTGTCGATGGATTTTTGGGATCAATCACGACAGTTCCAATCGAGTAAGATCCCTGAGCGTCGAACACCGGCGTCCAGGTCGTGCCGTCGTTGGTTGTCTTCCATATGCCCCCGGATGCGACTGCCACGAAATAACTATTCGAATCGCGCGGGTCGACCGCGAAGCCGGCCGCGCGCCCGGATGTGAAGGCCGGTCCGAGGGCGCGGAAGCGCAGCCCGTTGAAGGCTGCCGCGTTCATGGGATCGGCGGAAGCGGCGCGCGGCCCCGGCTCTTCGTCCTGGGCGGCGGCGCCGCTTTGCGGCCCCGGTCTTTCCGCCTGCGCGGCAGCGAGCAGCGGCAGGCACACCAATATTGGGAGAAGTTTCGAAAATTGCATGATTTGCGTTTGAGTATAACGCATGATTTAGAATGGAGATCGTTCCCTGAAGGTCTATGTGGAGGTCTCGTGAAATCGCTCGCATTGTTCGCCGTGGCCTGTTCCGCGCTTTCGCTCGCCGCGCAAACTCCGTCGAAGATTCCGAAGGTCGCATTTAGCGATACGACGCTCGATAATGGGCTGCGCGTCATTATCTCCGAGGATCATTACGCGCCTGTTTACGCCATTGCCGTGAGCTACAAAGTCGGCTCGCGGGACGAACGGGAGGGGCGTACGGGATTTGCCCACTTGTTCGAGCACATGATGTTCAAAGGCTCGGAGAATGTCGGTCCCGGCGAGCTCGACTATCTCATCTTTACGAACGGCGGGAACATGAACGGCACCACCGACACGGATCGCACGTTGTACTACGAAGTGCTGCCGAAGAACCAGCTCGATCTGGGGCTGTATCTGGAAGCGGACCGCATGCGAGGGCTTGTCATCACGGCGGAAAACGTGGAAAACCAGCGCCAGGCGGTGAAGGAAGAGCGGCGTCTGAGGATGGATAACGTGCCATATGGGGCGGTTTCGGAAAAGATGGACGCGCTGGTGTACGACAACTTCGCGTACCACCATTCCGTGATCGGCTCCATGGAGGACCTCGATGCCGCATCGGTCGCGGACGTCAAGCAGTTTTTCAAAACCTACTACGCGCCGAACAATGCCGTGCTGGCGCTGGTGGGCGATTTGAACACGAAGGAAACGCTTGCCAAGGTGAAGAAGTATTTCGGCGGCATCCCGCGCCAGGAAGCGCCTCGGCCGGTGGATTTGACGGAGCCGGCTAAAGATGGCGAACGGAGCGCGAAGATTGAAGACAAGCTGGCGCGGCTGGGGCGGCTCGACATTGCGTATCGCATTCCGGAAGCGGGGCAGCCGGATGCCATCGCGCTCACGGTGGCGGCGCAGATTCTGGGTGGAGGCGGCGGGTTCGGGCGTGGCGGCGGCGCGGGGAACAGTTCGCGGTTATATCAAAAATTAGTCCAGGAGAAAGAGCTGGCCGTGCAAGTATACGCGGGGACGGATCGGCGGGCCGGACCGGGCAGCTTCGACATCTCCGCGGTGATTCGGCCGGGCAAGAGTCCCAAAGAGGTCGAGAGCTTGATTTCCGAAGAGATCGCGAAGCTGCACGCGGAGCCGGTGACGGAAAAGGAACTGCAGCGCGTCCGCAACCGGGTGCGCCTGACGGCGGTGGAGCGCCACATGACGGCGCTGAGCCGCGCGCAGGCGCTGGCCGACGATGCGGCGCTGTACAACGATCCGAACCGCATCAACACGGAAACGCAAAAGGAGCTGGCGGTCACGCCGGCGGACATCGAGAGGGCGGTGAAGACCTACCTGACGGCGTCGAATCGCGTCGTGATCGAGACTGTACCGGCGGCGGGCGGCCGCGGCGGGCGGGGTCCGCGCGGCGGGGCGCCGCGGCAGCAATAGGAGGCGATCATGAAAACACTGATTGGATTTCTCGCGGTGACGGCGCTTGCTTTGGCGCAAGATGCGGCGCCCGGGTTCTTTTCGCGGCATGGTGCGTCTGAATCGCGCGCCGGTTTCGGATGAAGTGCTGCGGATCAAGCTGCCGCGTCCGGTGGAGCGCAAGCTTTCAAATGGCATTCAGCTTCTGATACTCGAAAGCCATCGCGCGCCTCTCATATCTCTGACGATCCAGACTCCGTCGTCGCACCTGCGCGATCCGGCGGGCAAACCCGGGGTCGCGGAAGCCACCGCCGCGCTGATGCTGCTCGGAACCACGACGCGCAACGCACGGCAGATTGCGGAACAGCTGGGGGATATTGGCGCCAACCTCAGTATCAGCGCAGGCGGCGGGGGAGGCGGCGGCCGCGGCGGATTCGGCGGTGCGGGCGGCGCTGGAGATACGGGTTCCATTACGGTCAGTTCGCTGACCGAAAATTTTGATGCCGCCCTCGCCATCATGTCGGATGTTCTGCTGCATCCGTCGTTCCCCGCCGATGAATTTGAAAAGTGGAGAACGCGGCAGCGTAGCGCGATCGAGCAGGCCCGGACGCAGCCTGCCGTTCTCGCGAGCGAAGTTCTGTTCAAGACCCTTTATCCCGGCGATGCGCGCCAGTTCACGCGGCCCACTCTCGAATCGCTGGGTAAGATCACGCGGGACGACCTGATCGAGCACTACAAGGCATACTATCTTCCCGCGGGCGATCTGGCCGGCATCGCGGGCGATATCACGCCGCGAGAGGCGGTGGCGAAGCTTGACAAAGCGTTGGCGGGCTGGAAAGGCGGCCCAGTGGAGCATCTCTCTTATCCCGCGCAGCCGCCGATTGCCGAAAAGAAGGTCTATCTGGTGTCGCGGCCGAACTCGGTGCAGACTTATCTGGTACTCGCCAATCGCGCCATCAACCGCAACAATCCGGATTACATCGATTGCATGGTGATGAACCAGGTGCTGGGATCGGGTCCGGCATCGCGCCTGTTCCGGATCATTCGCGAGGAGAAGGGATATACCTACGGCATCAGCTCCGGCTTTGCGGCGACGCGCACCCAGCAGGCATTTGAATCGTCCACATCGGTGCGTACGGAAGTGACCGAAGCGGCGCTTGCCGACACGCTGAAGGAACTGCTGGAGATTCGCGAAACGCCCGTGCCGAAGGACGAACTCGATGGCGCGAAGCGGGCTTTGGTGGCGAGCTTTGCGCTCGGCCTCGAGAATCCACAGGCGGTCCTGGCTCGTTGGATGCAACAGCGCGAATACGGATTGCCGGAAGATTACTGGGACACGTACCCGGAGAAAGTGATGGCGGTCACGGCCGGCGGACGTTCAGAGAGTAGCGAGAAAATACGTGCCATACGACAATGTGCAGATCGTAGCCGTGGGAGACGGCGCGAAGATCGGGGAATTGCTGAAGAAATTCGGTCCGGTGGAAGTGATTTCGGCGGACGCGAATTAGCGCGGGCCATCGGGATGCGTGGCGAATCGATGCGCAATAATCAGGTCAAAACCGGCGTTCACCCAAGCAGTTGAAGCCAGAAGTCGCACCCTTTCTGAGCACTATGCTGAAGACGTGACCTTTGACCAAGCGGAGTTCCAGATTCGTTGCGAGTGGGGCTTTCGCGGAATGACGGAACTGGCGCCGATCTCGCAAGTTATGCTCATCGTCGATGTCCTCTCGTTCACAACCGCCTTGGATATCGCGACGTCCCGCGGAGGGATTGTCTTTCCATATCCTATGAAAGACGATTCAGCGATCGACTATGCGTTGACCGTGGATGCGAATCTTGCTTCCGGCAGCCGGGGTCCCGGCTTTTCGTTGTCCCCAGCTTCGCTCCAAAGCTTGCCCGCTGGATATCGCTTGGTTCTGCCTTCGTCCAATGGCGCCGCCTTATCTTTCAGTGCCGATCATCCCGTAGTACTGGCGGCCTGTCTTCGCAACGCTGCCGCTGCCGGAAGGAGGGCCGCTCGCCTTGGCTCGACATTTGCGGTGATTCCTTCGGGAGAGACATGGAGTACCGGCGAACTCCGCCCCAGCCTTGAGGACCTGATCGGCGCTGGCGCGGTTATTGATTCTCTACCGGGAAGTAGATCGCCAGAGGCCGACCTGGCGGTTGCGGCCTTCGAGCGCTTTCGAGAAGATCTTCCGCAGTCGTTGCGGAGCTCAAGCTCCGGGAAAGAGTTAATTCAGCGTGGTTTCGCCGAGGATGTGGATTTGGCTGCCGAGCTGAACGTCAGCCTCAACGTTCCACGCCTGGCGAATCGGGCCTTCGCCTCCAGATTCGAGAACGGTTCGTAGTTTCGCCCCCGGAATGACAGCGCGCGGATTGTAGCTGTGGGCTACGTGCGGATCGTAGCCGTGGGAGACGGCGCGAAGATAGGGGAATTGATGAGGAAATTCGCTCCCGTAGAAGTGATTTCGGCGGACGCAAATTAAACGTACGATCGCCTGAAGACCGAACACCGAGTGGGTCGTTATCAAGCGCTTCCGCCCATTTCCGGCATGGGCGCCGGAATCTCCGACCTGCGCGCGGACTTCATGACCCTCGAACGGAGATGGCGCCTTCTCAACGCGTTGTCCTTCGTCGCGCAGTTCCTGTCTCTGCCCAAATGCCGCCGACACATTGAATTAGCGCAATTCGATTTGCAAGATCTCGTGACTTCCCGCACTGAGACGCTCGTTCCCGCGCGCGCGATAGCGTCCATTTCACAGCCGACGCCGGCGTAGTTTTGCAGAGGACACGCGTCTTGGAGTCCACGCGCCGCACATTGCCGCTGCATCTCCGGTCTGTCTGAATGGGCCGATCGATCCGGTGCAAAACAAAGCGTGGGGAATTCTCAGCGTCTTCCATGATTTACCTCTGTTTTCCCCATGGCCGAAAATATGCTGGCCCCGGGCGCCAGTATCCAGTGATGTAAAACCCGGTAGTCGCATGTTGCGGCTGCCGCTTTCACAACGGCGGACGTCTCGCGCCTACGTGGCGTAATTTAGCGCCGCGCTACGGCCAGAATCGATGTTCCAAAGGGAAGCGAGTGTCCCCGCGCCACCCAGCGCGCTTCGAACCCCAGCACCCAGCTCAGCAGGCCGTTAGCGCCGGGCACGATACGGAACTCTTGATCGGCCAGTTCCCTGGCGCGGTCCGCGCCGCCGCCTCGATCGCGCAGCCTGTAGATTTTGCGAGTGAGCCATACCAGCGGAAGCGTGCAAGCCATGAACTCGGTCATGAAATCGATCGTATATCCGGCCTCTGTCAATTTTCCGCGCAGCTCGCCCCTAGAATACCGGCGGCAGTGTTTCGCGCTCTCGTCGAAGTAGCTCCATAGCGCCGGATGCGCCGGAACGGTCAGAATCAGCGTGCCGTTTTGCCCTAACATCGCGCTTAGATCGCGTAGCGCGCCGTCGTCGTCCGGGATATGTTCCAGCACGTCGAAGAGGCCAATCACATCGAATCCCGTCGCGAAAGGCCCGCAAGCAATATCGCCCTGCACCAGCCCGCAGCCGCTCCGTTGACGGGCGTAGCGTAGCCCTTGATACCACAGATCCATCCCAAAGACAGTCCCCTGGGCGTAAGCGCGCTCGAGGAAGCGCAGAACGTTTCCCGTACCGCATCCTACCTCGAGAATCCTGCAACCCGGTTTCAGGGTGGCGGCCATACGGCGGCACAATTCCAGGATCATGTGATTTCGAGCGCGAAACCAGAAGTGCCGATCCTCAACTCCGGCCAGCCGGTCGAAGAAACTTGGATCGTATCCGCCTTCAGTTAAGGGTTCGCTCACTACTTGCTACGATAAACTACCGCAAACTAGCGCGAAAGTCGCTCCTACCGAACCGCCAAATGAGCTTCTTAGGAAACGAGCGTCCGGAGAATGTCCTTCTATCTTGCTATCTTGCGTCCGATACCGACTTAGGGATAGCGCTGAGACCTGGATCGGGTCGCGGTAAGAGTCCTAGGTTGTCAAATGACTCGTTTTACGGCTTATCTAAGGTTGCCCGCGCCCGCCATATCCGCCATCATAGATCACATGAGGACCAATGCAGCTCACATCGCGATCCAGTTTCTTCGGTCGCTGCTCGGCAACAATGACGGCCAGGACATGATTGAATACGCGCTGCTGGTGGCGGCGGTCGCCGTGATCGTGGCCGCCATCCTGCCGCCGGCGCTCATGCCCGCCATCGATACCGTCTTTTCCAGGATCGCGAGTACGCTGTCGCTCGCTTAACGCGGCCTACAAATACTTCTTTACGTCGGGGTGAAGCTGCGCACGCACCTCCGGATCGTCAAGGTTCTGCAAATCGACCAGCCTCGGCGCCAGGTCGTTCACCTTCGCCATTGGGCGGCCGTCCAGTTTGTCCACGGCCAACGCAACCGCTTCGTAGCCCATCTTGAACGGATCTTGCACCACCAGGGAATCGATCAGCCCGGAGCGCAAATCGTCGAGCAAAGTTGGGCTGGCGTCGAATCCGACGAGTTTGATCTTACGGCCGCTCCGCGCGCGCAAGGCCTGCGCGGCCCCCATCGATCCGGACTCGTTGGACGCAAAGAAGGCATCGAGATCGGGATGCGCGGTCAGCATATTCTCGGCGATCTGCAGCGATTGCGCAACATCGGACAGGCCGAAGCGCTTATCCACGATCTGAATGCCGGGGTATTTGGCGTGGATCTCGTCGGCGAAGCCCTTCTCCCGCGCTTCCGTTGACGCGCCGCCCGGCTGCACTGCCACAATCGCAACGGCGCCTTTCCCGCCCAGGATTTGTCCCATACGGTCGGCCGCGATCTGGCCGGCCTTGTAGTTGTCGGTAGCCACCCGCGAGACGTACTGTTCCGTGTCGATGCCGGAATCGAAGATGATGACAGGCACGTTCTCGCGCGCGGCGCGCTCCACCACGCCGGCCATCGCCTTGCGGTCGATCGGCGCCAGCGCGAGCGCGTCCACGCGGCGGTTGATCATGGCCTCCGCGATCTGCAATTGTTGCGTATAGTCCGTCTCCGACGCGGGCCCGTTCCAGACAATCTCCACGCCCTTCTCGCGCCCCGCCTTGACCGCGCCGGCGTGTACCGACTGCCAAAAAAGGTTCGCATTCCCTTTCGGGATCACCGCGATAATGCGCTTATGCCGGCGTCCACAGGCGCCAAAAAACATCGCGGCGCACAGAAGAAGGGCCACAGCGAACGAGCGCCGGCTCTTCCCACAGGCGACGGCAATCCCGCTCGCCATTTATTTGTTCGCGTAGCCCTGTACGTAAATGGCCTTGAAGCCGGCGTGAGACGCCTCCGTGCCGGTCACCTCCACGATTTGCCCGAAATGATCGATGGCGTTTTGCCGGAACGAAGTTTGGCCGTCGCGGCGGGGATCGTGCTCTTCCGCCATCAGCATATATACCGCGCCGTCCCGCGTCAGGAGCCCGATCGGCTCATTGGCCTGGAGGCATTTCTTGCCGCAGGAAACGTGCTTCTCGCCGTGTTTGCCCAGTTGCAGATAGCACGACAGATCGACGATCTCGCCGGCCGCCGTAATCGCTCTGCCCGGCTCCGGCTTCTTGTCCACTCCCGCCGCCACGGTGGTCGCGGTCCAGGTCTCACCCGTCTTCTGGCCCAGCGTGGCCGCCGGTTTCTGGTACGTGCCGGCGTCCGCGCCCACCTTCATTTCGGGGTGCAGAACGCTGTGGCTGCTGGAGGTCTGCGCGGCCAGCAGTCCCGCCGCGGCGATCGAGTACGATACAACTTGAAAAAGTTTGCGCATTCGCTCTCCTCCATTCAAGTGTAGCCGCGAGGGCGCGCCCGCGGTATACTGCCGAACATGCCGCGCTGCGCAACCGCCTTGCTGATTCTCTCCGCTGTTCCCATCCTGGCGCAGCAGCCGCCGCCGGAAATCCCCTACGAATCGGTTGCGGAGCCGCTGAAGCTCCCGCCCGATCTGTATCTCGGCGAAGCGGCCGGCGTAGCTGTCAATTCTCAGGGGCACGTATTCGTGTATCATCGCGGGGCGCGCACGCAGCTTCTCGAATTCGACCGCGACGGCAAATTCCTCCGAGAGATCGGGAAGAATCTGTATGGCTTTACGTTCGCCCATGCGGTGCGCATCGACAAGGACGACAACATCTGGTGCGTGGACGAGGGCTCCAACATGGTCATAAAGTTCAACCCGCAAGGCCGCGTGTCGATGCTGCTCGGACGCAAACCGGAGGCGGTCGAGGGCGCCGCCCCGCGCGCTGAGCCTCCTCCGGCGCGCGACAACCTCTTCAATCGGCCCACCGATATCGCCTGGGACGCTGCCGGAAACAGCTACATCAGCGACGGATATGGCAACTCGCGCGTCGCCAAGGTTGACAAAGACGGCAATTGGGTGAAGTCCTGGGGCAAGCGCGGAACCGCTCCCGGCGAGTTTCATACGCCGCATTCGATCGCCGTGGATGCGCGCGGCAACATTTATGTCGGCGATCGCGAAAACCGCCGCATCCAGATTTTCGATGGCGATGGCAATTTCCTGAAGCAGTGGACCAACGTTGGCGCGCCCTGGGCGATCTGCCTCACTCCCCCGCCCCGGCAGGCGCTTTACAGCTCCGATTCGGTCCCCGGCCGCATTTATAAACTCGACCTCGACGGCAATATTCTCGGCGTGTTCGGAAAAGCCGGCAAGCGCCGCGGCGAGTTCGGCTGGATACACGAAATGGCCTGCCCCTCCGAGAACACGCTGTACGTCGGCGAGATCCTCAACTGGCGCGTGCAGAAGCTGCTTTTGCATCCGGCGGGGCGGTAGTAGCAAGCCGCATAAGTTTGCGCATCGCATGCGCGCGGCTCGGCAAAACGTTTCCGAGCCGCACGCAAGCAAGCCTCCATGGCCCTTCGATCCCTCCCTGCTATACTGCCGGATTGATGAAAGCACTGGTCACCGGCGGGGCCGGCTGCATCGGTTCCGACCTCGCCGAAGCGCTGCTGGCGCGGGGCGATGAAGTCGTTGTCGCCGACGACCTCAGCAGCGGCAAAATCGAGCATATCGCGCCGCTGCGGGACCATCCCAAATTCCATTTTCGCGAGGGCGATCTGCGCGATTTTGAATTTACTCTTTCCTCCATCGAAGGCGCCGATATCGTGTACCATCTCGCGGCGAATCCCGACGTCAAATTCGTCGAGGGCGACCCGACCGACAAGGACATGCAGCAGAACCTGCTCGTGACATACAACGTGCTCGAGGCCATGCGCCGCGCCGGCGTCAACAAGCTGGCGTTCTCGTCCACCTCCGCCGTGTACGGAATTTCACCGCTGCAGCCCATTCCCGAGAGCGCCTTCTTCCCCGCCCCAATCTCGCTGTACGGCGCCACCAAGCTGGGTTGCGAAGCGCTGATCTCGGCATTTCAAAACCTCTTCGCATTCAAATGCTGGGTCTTTCGTTTCGCGAACATCGTAGGCCCCAAGGTCCGCAAGCGAGGCCGCACCGTCATCGGCGATTTCATTGCGCGGCTTCAGGAAAATCCGCGTCGATTGAAGATTCTGGGCGATGGCCGCCAAGCGAAATCGTACCTATTAAGCGAAGAGTGCGTGGAGGCGATGCTTTTCGCGATCGAGCAGGCGCCCGAGGAACTGAACGTCTACAATCTCGGCTGCGACGATAGCCTGCCGGTGACCCGCATCGCCGATCTGGTGGTGGAGGCGATGGGTCTAAGCGGCGTCGAATACGAATTTACGGGCGGCGAAGGAGGCTGGCCCGGCGATGTACCGCGCTTCCTCCTGGACGTGACGAAGATCAATCGGCTCGGCTGGAAAGCCCGGCGCACCTCCGAGCAGGCCGTCAGAATCGCAATCGAGAGCGTTTTGGCCCACATGGGCGCCTCATGCAGGCCGTAATTCTCGCCGGGGGCCTCGGCACGCGATTGCGGCCCGTCACCGTGACGGTGCCGAAACCGATGGTTCCGGTCGCGGGCGTCCCGTACCTGGAGCATCAGTTGCGCCTGCTCGCCTCCCAGCAGATCCGCGACGTGCTGGTGCTCACCGGATATCTTGGGGGAGCAGGTGGAAGAGTATTTCGGAGACGGCGCGCGGCTGGGCCTTCGCATGACCTACTCGCGCGAGCCCTCCCCGCTCGGCACCGCGGGCGCGCTGCGTCATGCCGCTGCGATGCTGGCCGACGCGTTTCTGGTGATTTACGGCGATTCCTATCTTCCGATTCAATATGAGGCCGCCTTTCGAAAGCTGCTGGAGGCCGATGCCGAAGCGATCGTCGTCGTCTACGACAACTCCATCGAGGACACCGCGGTTAAGAACAACGTGGAACTGGACGATAACGGATATGTGAGCCGTTACGAGAAAGACTCGTCCGAGCCGCTGCGCTACGTCGAAGCCGGAGTGTTGGCGCTGCGCCGGAGCGTCATCGACGGCGTGCCGGCCGAAGGAGCCGTTTCGCTCGAGCAAGAGATTTTCCCGAAGCTGATCGCGCGCTGCAAGCTGGGCGCGCTGGTCACCCGGCAGCGGTTTTACGACATCGGAACTCCGCGGCGATTGCAAGCGATCGAAAAATTCCTCTCGCGCGATCATGGCCATGATCATCACTAGGACCCCGTTTCGCATCAGTTTCGCGGGCGGCGGCTCCGATCTGGCTGCCTATTACACCCAGGAGCCCGGCGCCGTGCTTTCGACGGCTATCGACAAGTACATCTACATCGCCGTCAAGGACCACTTCGAGCAAAATTTCCGGGTCAGCTATTCGCAGACCGAGATTGTCGGCACCGTGGACGAAATCCAACACCGGATCGTGCGCGAATCGCTGCGCATGCTGGGCGTCGATCGCGGGCTCGAAATCGTGTCCATGGGAGATCTGCCGGCGCGCACCGGCCTGGGCTCCTCCAGCAGCTTCACGGTGGGCCTCCTCCATGCGCTGCACGCTCTCGACGGAAAGGCCGCCAGCCCGGAGCGTCTGGCGCATGAAGCCTGCTGCATCGAGATCGATCGCCTCAATGAGCCCATCGGCAAACAGGACCAGTACATCGCCGCGTACGGCGGCATGCAGTATATTCAGTTCCATCCGGACGGCCGCGTGTTCGTCGATCCGGTGGTCTGCCCGGCGGAAACTCGGCGCGAACTGAACCGGCGGCTCGTCGTTTTCTTCACCGGCTACACCAGGGATGCCCGCGACGTTCTGACCCAGCAGCAAGCGAACACAAGCGCGCGCTTGCCTGTTTTGCGGAGAATGTGCGAAATCGCGCGCGAGCTGCGGGAAGTGCTGACGGGCGGGCGCGACCTGAATGTTTTCGGCACGCTGCTGGACGAGGCCTGGCAGGCCAAGCGGTCGTTGACGGACGGAATCAGCAACGGCGCGATCGACGATTATTACGAACGCGGCATGAGGGCCGGCGCGCTGGGCGGAAAACTGCTCGGAGCCGGCGGCGGCGGCTTCCTCCTCTTCTTTTGCGAGCCGCACAACCAGCCGCGGCTGCGCGAAGAGCTGTCCGATCTACGGGAGTTGCATTTCTCGCTCGATCCGGAAGGCTCCAAGGTGGTCTATGTGGGGACCGAGCGGCTGTAAAAGGCGCCGCGGTGTGGAATGGGGCAGACACGGCCAGTGCGCCTGCCCGATACGTCTTTGAGGAGGAGAGACGTATGTCGCTTTGATCTAGTAGTGCTCTCCTGCGGGATTGTTCTCAAACATTTTTCGGCGCCGGAATCATCGCGCCTCGAGATCGTAGGCCATATGCCACTTAAATTCCTTTCCGGGCGGGATGTCCATGTCGATGTAAGGCTCGGGACAGGCGACCGTGCGGATACACCAAAAGATGAGCTTCACGAGCGGCCGGTCGCCCGTTATGCGCACGGCCGCGCCGGATTTGCGGTTCTCAATTCTGAAGTCGTAATCCTTGGCCGTGGGCCCGAAACCCTGCAACTCCGTTTGGATCGATTCCCCCTTTTGCAGCTCCGCCGTATAAGTGAGGTCGTGCCCGCGAATCTGCGGCGGGCGCCTTCAGCTCCACCGCCGGCTTGGGATCGAACGGAAAGGTCACCACGACATCGGGGCCGACCACCTCGTCGTCGATCACGAAGAAGTCATGGTCGTACACGGAAGTCTGGATGGGGAGGCGGCCGGTGTTCTTGAGCGTCGTGATCGAGCACCAGTTGCGGCTTGCCTTTGGTCAGCCGCACGGTTTTGCGATAGGTGTAGGCATAACCGGCGGGACTCCTCAGCTCCTGGACGAACTCGATCGAGTCGGGGTTGCGCCGCACGACGCGCTTCCCCGGATCGATAATATCGTACGTTGCGAAGCGGCGGTATTGAGTTTCCCCTTCCGGTTTGCGCACCACGCCGACGCCGATGCGGACAAATGCGCCGCCGGGTTTCGCATCCTGATAGCCCAGCCCGGCGCCGTCGCTCAAAAACTCCTCCACCGGCCCTGTAATCGCATCGTGGATCTTCGGATCGTGCCGTTCGTACCACTTTCCAACATATTGATGGTCCTTATATTCGAGCCGGTAGACGATGCCGGACCAATCGAAGCGCGTGCCCCGGTAAGAGCCATTTTCCACATCCGGGAGATAGAGCCGCGCGCGCACCAGGCCATTCGAAATGGATGCCTCGGGATAATCGGCCGCCGTCAGAGCCGCAGCGCCGGCGGCCAGCGAGAGTGCGAAAAGTAATTGTTTGGTCATAGCGAAGCTTCTTGCCGGATTGTGTCATAAACTTGCAGGATTGTGTCATAAAAGGTTGAATGCAACTGCTCCTGTTGATGGCCGCATCGGCGTGCTTCGCGACCGGCGGACTTTTGATGAAGTTCTCGCAAGGAGCCACGCGGCCGCTTCCGACGGCGGGCTTTCTGTCACTATTTGCGGCCGGAGCGGTCGTACAGGCGCTGGCAATGCGTCATGCCGATCTAGGCGTCGTATACATCGTCGTGCTCGGACTGGAGGCGGGGTTGACGGTGCTGTTCAGCGCCGCTTTCCTGCGGGAAGCGTGGCCGCCGCAGCGCGTCTTGGCGGTGGCGCTGATTGTCGTGGGTGTGCTGTTGCTGCGGCGTACGTGAAAGATCGCGTGCGGTAGCATGGAAAGTCATGGACGGGCTGCTGCGGCATGCGATCGCGACGCTGGCCTACCGCGCGGGCAAGACGCTGCGCGGCGCCCCGCCCGAATTTGCGTCATTCAAAGCATCGCCCGGGACGCGCACGCCTGCGCAGATCCTGGCTCACATGGGCGATCTGATCGATTGGGCGCTGGCGCTTGCGGAGGGCAGGCGCGAGTGGCGCGATTCGACTCCGCTGGAGTGGGACGGCGAAATCGCGCGGTTTTATCGCGCGCTCGAAGCGCTGGACCGCCGGCTCGCCTCGGACGGCAGCGCTGTACCGGAAGAGAAGCTGTTTCAGGGCGCCATCGCCGACGCCCTCACGCACACCGGCCAGATGTCCATGCTGCGCCGCATGGCCGGGTGTCCCATTCGCGGCGAGAATTACTATAAAGCGGAGATCGTTTGCGGCCGCGTCGGCCCGGATCAGGCGGCTCCCGTCGGAGAGTTCGATTAAACGATGAAATACGAAAGGCTCGGATCGACCGGACTGAAGGTCTCGCGCATCTGCCTGGGCACGATGACCTATGGTTCGAAGAAGTGGCGCGAATGGGTGCTCGAAGAAGAAGAGAGCCGGCCGTTTATCCGGCGCGCGCTGGAGGTGGGCATCAATTTCTTCGACACCGCGGACATGTATTCGGTCGGCGTGAGCGAAGAGATTGTAGGACGCGCTCTGAAAGACTTCGCCTCGCGCGACCGCGTCGTGATCGCGACCAAGGTCTTTAATCCGATGGGCGACGATCCCAACCAGCGCGGTCTGTCGCGGAAGCACATCCTGCACGCCATCGACGATAGCTTGACGCGGCTTCAGACCGATTATGTCGATCTGTATCAGATCCACCGCTTCGACTACGAAACGCCCATCGAGGAGACTCTGGAGGCGCTGGACGACGTGGTCAAGTCCGGCAAGGCGCTGTATATCGGAGCGTCGTCGATGTTTGCATGGCAGTTCGCCAAGATGCTCTACAAGTCGGACGAGCGTGGACTGACGCGCTTCGTTACGATGCAGAACCATTACAATCTGGTCTATCGCGAAGAAGAGCGCGAAATGATGCCGTTGTGCCGCGAGGAGGGGATCGGCGTGATTCCATGGAGTCCGCTGGCGCGCGGATTTTTGGCGGGGAACCGGGGGAAAGAGGACCGCGGCGAAACGGTGCGCTCGAAAACGGACGACTTTGCGCACAAGCTTTACTATCGGGAATCGGATTTCGCCGTCGTCGAGCGGGTCGGTGAGATCGCGCGCAAGCGCGGCGTCTCAAACGCGCAAGTCGCGCTGGCCTGGTTGCTGCAGCAGCCTGGCGTCACGGCGCCCATCGTGGGGGCCAGCAAGATGCCGCACCTCGACGACGCCGTTGCGGCGCTTGATCTCACGCTGGATGACGCAGAGCTCAAAGCGCTGGAGGAGCCCTACCAGCCGCACGGCGTATTGGGGCATTCTTGACCGTCCTGGCGGGCTACATCGAGGCTTACCTCGGCGAGCTACGCCGCGCCAACGCCTCGGAACATACGGTGCGGAATTACGAGTCCGACCTGAAGCAATTTCTTGCCTACTTGACGCCTCCGGACGGCGCACCGCCGGAGGCAAGCGACATAGACGCTTTCCTGATTCGGGAGTGGCTTGGCGGCCTGTACCGTCGGCGCTTGACGGCGGTGACGCTACGCCGCAAGCTGGCGTCCGTTCGCTCGCTGTTCAAGTTCATGCAGCGCGAGGGCGCTATTGCGATCAACGCGGCGAAACTGGTGCGCACGCCGAAGGCCCCCAGGACCGTGCCGTCGGTGCTGACGGCGGAGCGGACCAACACGCTCATCGACGGGGTGGCGACGCGCGATCTCGAGCGTCCCTTTCCCTCGCGCGATCTCGCGATTTTCGAGATGCTGTACGGCTGCGGATTGCGGGTCGGCGAATTGTGCGGCCTGAGCCTGGAGGATTTCGATTTCACGGAGCGCTGGATTCGCGTGCGCGGAAAAGGCAAAAAGGAGCGGCAAGTCCCCTTCGGATCGAAGGCCGCCGCCGCGTTGCGGAAATATTTGACGACGCGGCAGCCTCAACCCGACGAACGCGCCATTTTCCTGAACCATCGCGGCCGCCGTCTGACCACGCGCGGCGCGCGCGGCATCGTGAAATTCTACGGGACGATGGTGACCGGCGATTCGTCGCTGCACCCGCACAGCCTGCGCCACGCCTACGCCACCCATCTGCTGAGCGATGGCGCCGACCTGCGCGCCATTCAGGAGTTGCTCGGCCACGCCAAGCTTTCCACCACCCAGAAGTACACGCAAGTGGCGCTGACGGATCTGCTGGCGATCTACGACCGCGCACACCCCAAGGCGAAATAGAATCCGGCGCTGACGCGAGGGCCTCGTTCATGGCATCGATAAACGCAATCCGGTAAACTGAATGGGCAGTTTCCCGGAAATTCGAAATTCGTCGCACGCCACCGCTGTGCCCCAGATGCAAAAACCGCGAAAGCAGAAGCCCGTCCCGGCTGCCGGGCGATTAGATCGCCCCGGCGTGTCGGTGAAGTTCGACGAGCCGCCCGCCGAGCCTGCGCGGCCGCGCAGCCCGTTCTGGATCGTTCTGGTTCTCAACGCGCTTCTGCTCGCGCCTCTGCTGTGCGAGCCCCTACTGGTCGGACGACCTCTTTAATTCCCAAATCCGGGGCATCTTGATCGACAACCATAGCAGTCTGTGGCAGTTCACTGCCCGCACCGCTTGGGGTTGGGCCACCAGCCTCGGGAGGGTAATTCCGCTCGCGTTCGTCTTTTGTTATTCGCTCTTTTACTGGTGCCAGAGCCTGATCGTCTATAAGTGCCTGGTACTCACGGCCGCTCTGGCGGACGTTTGGGTTTTCTACAGGTTGGTCAAGCAGATCGGCAAGTCCACGCAGCTGGCATTGCTGTCCGCGGCGCTGGTCCCGCTCTTTATCCAGTTCCGGGCGGGTTGGGACCCGCTTCTCTCCTTCTCCTGCCTCTACCCTCTGCTGGCGCTCCTGCTGTTCTCATCGCTTCTGTTGTTTTCCCAATATCTCGAAAGCCCGTCGGTACGTCTCCTGAGCTTTTCGCTCCTGCTCTTTTGGCTCTCCACTCTGATGTTTGAGCTGGTCTTTCCGCTGGGCGCGCTCTATGTTGTGATCCCGTGGAGGAAACGGAGGTCCCTCGCGAAAGGGCTGCGCTTGGCGGCGCCGTTCCTCGCGGTTGACGCAATAATGGTGGGCGTAACGTTCTATTTGCGCGCGCACGCCCCTGGCATCGCTCACGGCCCCTATGCGGTTCACCTCTCCCCGATACCCGTTCTGCAGGCGCTTTTCGCGCAGGTGGCCGGCGTCATTCCCCTCCTCTATGGCGCCCTGCATCTGGGCGCACTCGGGGAGGCCGATTCCTGGATTGTGTTAACGCTTGCGGCATGGATGGCGACGTTGGGACTTTTTTGGATGCTGCGGCGTCCCCTCCGATCGCTTCCCGCTACGTTTCCGCAGCCTGCCATATTGCCTACCGGGTTGGTGCTGCTCTTCGCTTCCCCTCTATTGATATGCTTCTCCGACAAATACCAGCAACTCACCGTTGCGGATAGCTATCTGCCGATTTATCTTTCCTGCTTCGGCGCCGCTCTGCTGTTGTCGATCGCGATCCTGCGCCTCGCCCCCAAGCTGCCTGGAATTCGCAAGCCGTGGATCCTGATTCTGTATCTGTGCGCCGCGGCTACCGGATATGCCTGGAATTTCCGTAATAATGTCGTGGTGGTGGCGTACCTCGATCGCTTCGACATCGGGCGGGAACCCTCGCGCACCGCGGCGGCGGAAAATTTCTTCAGCGGACTGCGCGAGGGCGGGTTGATTCTCACCCTCCATCAGTTTCCCTGGGAATGGGACAGCTTCTTTGCCCAGGCTTCCGGCCATCGGCAGACTCTTCTTGGCTTACAGGATTCGGCGGATTATAAAGCCAGCCTGATCTCAGCGGGAGCCCATTGCTCCCCGGAACCCCAATACGACGTTTGCACCATCGGTCCGGAAGGGAGCGTGTTCTTTTTTCGGGTCCAGCCAGTGGGCCCGCGCAGCACGGCGCTGATCCTTTCCAGGCTAAAGACCGTCGTTCTGGAGCTTGGCTTTCCGCGGGCCTTGACGGCAGCCGATACGGACGTTTTCCTTTCCGGTCCAACGCAAGGACATGCTCCATTTTCACTCGCGGTTCGCGGGACTTCGGGGGAAATCGATTTCTGGTTAAACGCCGGCGCGCCGAAGTTCCAACGCAGCGGCTGGCAATGGTTTCAGATACGGGACACCGCTGCCGAGGCCACCTCTTTGAAAGTTTATCTGGACGCGCCGCAGCCGCCCGCACTGCCGCCCATGGTGGCCAGCCTGCCCGCCAGCCGGCTCAGCTGCAATCGGCGCTAGCCGCCGCTGGTCCACGTGGGTTACGACAGAATAAATTGGGGCGAAGGGGCGCATGTTGCGGAAGCTCCCCACGAAGCTACCGCTGTCCATCGAGCTGGTCGTCGATGCCCAGCGCTTCGCAGGCGCCTTACGCGACAATTCTCAGTAATCATGGCTCCTTCGGCGGGCTGACGATTGAGCAGGAAGGCGCCGAGTCGAATCGCTATCAGGTTGCGATCGGCACGGGCTCCGCATACCAGAAGCTGGCCGATATTTCACTGCTCCCCGCGCGCCTCCACTACCTTGCCATCGAATTGCAGCCGGGGACCGGTGAGGTGTATCTCGATGGCCAACTGGAGAGCCGCCAGACCATTCCCGCCGCGATCGGCGACAGCGGCTTACCATTGCGCCTGGGCAATTGGGCCGGGGGTGGGCGTTCTTTCTCGGGCAGGATCGACGAGCTTCTGATTGCGCCGGAGCTCCGATCATCGGCCGAGATTCAGGCCCGAGCAGCGGGGTTGGGAGTCAGCCGCTAAAGAATCGCCCGAAAGCAATGTCGAAAATCAGGAGGGGATCGGCTTGATTCAGTGGAGTCCGCCGGCGCGGATTTCCGACGGCCGGAGGGCCGCGGCGAAAACGCCCCAAGCTGGCCTCCGTGCCGCGGCTGTTCAGGTTCATGCAGTGCCATGGCGCCATCGCGGGCAACGCGGCGAAACTCGTGGACGCCCACGGCTCCCAAAACCGCGCCCTCGGCGCCGACGGCGGAGCACACCAACACGCTGATCGACGGCGTGGCAAGGCGCAATCTGTGAGATTTTCGAGATGCTGTGCGGCTGCGGAGCGCTGGATTCGCGTGCGCCGAAAAGGAAAGAAAGAGCGGCAAGTCCCGTTCGGATCGAAGGCCGCCCCCGCGTTGCGGAAATATTTGACGATGCGGCAGCCTTAACGCGGGGAGCGCGCCATTCTCCTGAACCACCGCGGCCGCCGTCTGACCACGCGCGGCGCGCGCGGCGTCGTGAAATTCCACGGGACGACGTTGACCGGCGATTCGTCCCTGCACCCGCACAGCCTGCGCCACGCCAAGCTTTCCAGCACGCAGAAGTACACGCAAGCGGCGCTGACGGATCTGCGGGCGGTCTACGGCCGCGCACACCCGAAGGCGAACGGTAAATAGCCGGTGCTACGCCGGAGCGGCCGAATTCCGCTTACACTGTATCGGCGGTCATTTCACGAGGTACTGTGCGCATTCCACGATCGTCTTTGTCTCCGCTGTTCTGCCGATGTGCGACGGATCGGCCTCGCGACATGCGCGCTCGGCGAGCGAGCGTGGCACCCGTCCTTGATACAATTCGGCTTCATGCCGGAATATGCGATCGGAGTGGACCTCGGCGGCACCAATCTGCGAGCGGCCGCGATCAGCCGCTCCGGCGAAGTATTGGCGAAGATCGCGGGCGCCGCGCACCTGTCCGGGGGCCGCGCCACCGTCCTCGCCGACATGGTCGACTCCATCGTTAAACTCCGCCAACAATGCGGGGTTCGACAACTCACCGGCGTCGGCATCGGCATCCCCGGATTTATCCTCATGGAAAAGGGGATCATTGTCGGCTCGAACAATCTCCCGGATTTCGAGGGCATTCCCATCCGCGATGAAATCGAGCGGCTGCTCGGCGCTCGCGTCACGCTTGAGAACGACGCCAATGCCGCGGCGCTCGGCGAGAGTTGGGTCGGCGCCGGCAAAGGAGTCCAGAATCTGGTCCTGCTCACGCTCGGCACCGGCATCGGCGGCGGAATCGTTTCAGGGGGCGAGGTCCTGCGGGGATTCGACGGCATGGCCGGCGAGGTCGGCCACATCACCGTCGTCCCGAACGGCAATCCCTGCGGCTGCGGCAATCGCGGCTGTCTCGAGAAGCACGCCTCCGCGACAGCCGTAACGACCATGGCCCGCCTGCTCCAACTCGGTCCCAGCCTGACCGCGGCGGAGGTCCACGACCTTGCGCTCCAGGGCAACGAGAAAGCGAAGAGGGTTTTCGAAAGCATGGGCGAGGCGCTCGGAATCGCCCTCGCGGGGCTCATCAATATTTTCAATTTTCCTCTATATCTGCTGAGCGGCGGCCCGCTTCCGGCTTGGGACTTCTTCGCGCCCACGATGTTAGCGGAGCTGAAGCGCCGCTCCTTCACATACCGCAATACCCAAACGCGCATCGAGCGCGCCACGCTCGGCAACGAAGCCGGACTCTACGGGGCCGCCTATCTAGGACTGGAACCGGCGCGGTGACCTACTGGATGGGAGTCGACGTTGGGACCGGCGGCACGCGCGCGCTTCTGGTCGACGAAACCGGCCGCACGCGGCATGCTTTTACGGCCGCGCACGAGGACATCGAGATGCTGCGTGCGCGCTGGGCCGAGCAGCGTCCCGAGAACTGGTGGGAGGCGGCGCAGCTCGCCATTCGGGGCGTGCTGGAGGAGGCCGGAATATCGGGACGCGATGTCAAAGCGGTCGGACTTTCCGGCCAAATGCACGGTCTCGTGTTGCTCGACGATGCCGATGAGGTGATCCGTCCCGCCCTCATCTGGTGCGACCAGCGAAGTCAGCCGCAGGTCGATGCCATTAATGAGAAAATTGGCGCAAGCAAAGTTCTGGACTGTACTGCCAACCCCGTTCTGACCGGTTTTACTCTGCCCAAGCTGCTATGGGTTCGCGACAACGAGCCGCGGAAGTTCGGGCGCGTCCGCAAGATCCTCCTGCCCAAGGACTACATTCGCTTCGAGCTCACCGGCGAATACGCCAGCGACGTTTCGGACGCCTCCGGAACCGGTCTGTTCGACGTTGTCCGCCGCCGCTGGTCGATGCGAAATGACGTCCGCCCTGGCGCTCGATCCCGCCATTCTCCCGGGCGTATACGAATCGCCGGAAATTACAGGCCGAGTATCCGGGAAAGCATCGAAACTCACAGGCCTCAACCCCGGCACGCCGGTAATCGCGGGCGGCGGCGACCAGGCCGCGAGCGCGGTCGGCAACGGCATTGTCGAACCCGGCGTGGTCTCCTGCACTCTCGGCACTTCCGGCGTTGTCTTTGCTCACATGGACGCGCCAAAGTACGACCCCGCGGGCCGCGTACACACCTTCTGTCACGCCGTTCCCGGCAAGTGGCACGTCATGGGGGTGACGCAAGGCGCCGGCCTCAGTCTGCAGTGGTTCCGCAACCAGCTCGCGCCCGGCGCCGGACTACGATGCCCTCACCGAAGAAGCCTCGCGCGCTCCCGCCGGATCGCAAGGGCTCTTCTGGCTTCCCTATTTGATGGGCGAGCGCACGCCGCATCTGGACGCGGCCGCGCGCGGCGGATGGATCGGCCTCACCGCCAGACACACCCGCGCCGACCTGATCCGTTCGCTGCTCGAAGGCGTTTCTTACAGCCAAAAGGATTGCCTCGACATAATCGAGGGCATGGGCGTGCCACTCTCGAGCGTGCGCGTTTCGGGTGGAGGCGCGCGCAGCGCATTGTGGCGCCAGATACTCGCCGATATTTTCGGTAAACGGGTTGTCACGCTCGAAACGCAGGAAGGTTCCGCATACGGCGCTGCCCTTCTAGCGCTGGTGGGCACGGGCGCTTACGGCTCCGTCGCCGAAGTTTGCCGCGCCGCAATACGAGAGACCGCCTCGGTGAACCATCGCGACGGGAACGCGCGAATCTACGCGGAAGGGCACCGGACCTATCAGTCGCTCTACCCGGCGCTGAAAAACTTCTTCACAATTGATGCGAGGAACTGAAATTCCGCCGCACCAGAGTACATGAAGTATTGCGACGTCAGCCTTCCCGTTCCGCTGGACCAGCTCTTCACCTATCGCCTGCCCGAAACTCTGCAACATCGCGTCCAAATCGGCTGCCGCGTCTTCGTCCCCTTCGGCGCGCGCAAGCTGACCGGAGTGATTCTGAACCTGCACGACGACCCGCCGCCGGCCGGCCAGATCGCAAAAGACGTCTTCCGTCTCATTGACGAGCAGCCCGTGCTCGACTGCGAAATGATCGCGCTCGCCCGCTGGATCGGGGCCTACTATTGCGCGCCCTTGGGCGAAGTGCTGCGCGGCATGACGCCGCTCACGGGCGAACTGCGGTCGTCGAAAATCTATGAGCTGACGGACGCCGGCCGCGACGCCGCGCGCCAGTTGATGCTCACCGCCGACGATAAGGACGCGCCGGTGCGGGTACTGCAACTACTCCAGGGCCGCCCCCTTACCGCGGCCTATATCAAGCAAAAAATCCCGAACGCGGTGAACTCCCTCCGCTCTCTTCAAAAGAAAGGATTCGTTCAGATCGAAGATGTCCAGGCCGATCGCGATCCCATGCGCGCGACGGCCGAGCGCCTGCGGGTCGAACTCGCGAGCCCCGTCGGCGCACCCATCGCGGACATGAAGCTCCCCAAATGGGAACGCGAGCTGCTTGCCTATCTGGAACTGCACCCCGGCTCGCACAACCTTGCCGAGCTTGAGATTGCGGTCAAGAACGCCAGCCAATCCGCGCGCTCGCTCGCCCGCAAGAAGATTCTCAACATGGCGCCCGAAGCCTCCCCGACGATCGCCGACCCGCGCCCGATCCGCACTCTGAACGCCGCCCAGCTTGCCGCCTACCAGCGAATCGAAGCCGCGCTCCAAAAGGGTAAATTCCAAGCGTTCCTGCTCGAAGGCGTAACCGGATCCGGCAAGACCGAAGTGTATCTGCGCGCCATCGAGGCCTGCGTTGCCCATGGCCGCGGCGCGCTGCTACTGGTTCCCGAGATTGCTCTTACGCCCGCCGTCGCCTGCCAATTTTTATCGCGCTTCGGCGACCAGGTCGCGATCCTGCACTCCGCTTTCAACGACGTCGAGCGCGCGGAGCAATGGCGCCGCATCCAGGCCGGCAAGGCGCGCGTCGTGGTCGGGACGCGCTCCGGCGTCTTCGCTCCCGTGCGCGACCTCGGCCTCGTCGTGATCGACGAAGAACACGACGCCAGCTACAAGCAGCAGGATGCGCCGCGCTACAACGGCCGCGACGTCGCCATCGTTCGCGCCCAGGCGGCGAACGCGTGCGTAGTACTGGGCTCGGCAACGCCCAGCCTCGAAACCCGCTATAACGCCGAGCGCGGCAAATACAATTTGATCGCGCTTCCGGAGCGAATCGAGCAGCGCCCCATGCCGGAAGTCGAGCTGATCGACATGCGCCAGGAGTTCCTCGAAACGCGTAAACAAGCGACCTTCTCCCGCCGCCTGCTCGATGCCATCGCCGGCCGCCTTGAAAAAGGCGAGCAGACCATGCTGCTCCTCAACCGGCGCGGATTTTCAAGCTTCGTCGCCTGCCGTAGTTGCGGCGAGCGCTTGGAATGCGTGAATTGCTCCGTCACTCTGACGTATCACCGCCGCGACCGCCGCATGCTGTGCCATTACTGCGACTATGCGCAGCGCGTCCCCAGCGTTTGTGCCAAGTGCGAAAGCGAGCACATCCACTTCATCGGTATCGGCAGCGAGAAGGTCGAGGATGAGCTGCACCAGCAGTTCCCCACCGCTCGCATCGCGCGCATGGATCGCGATACGGTGCGGGGCAAGCGCCATTTCGAAAACATCCTGTACGGTTTCCGCGAAGGCGACTTCGATATCCTGGTCGGCACGCAAATGATCGCCAAGGGCCACGATATTCCCAACGTCACTCTGGTCGGCGTTGTGTCCGCGGACGTCGGCCTGGGCATGCCCGATTTCCGCGCCGCGGAGCGGACATTTCAGTTGCTGACCCAAGCTGCCGGCCGCGCCGGCCGCGGCAGCATTCCCGGAATCGTGCTCATACAAACCATCAACCCCACTCACTACGCGGTTCGCTTCGCCTCCATGCAAGACTACAACGGGTTTTACGAAAAGGAGATTCAATTTCGCAAATTGATGCGCTACCCTCCCTTTTCTGCGCTCGCCAACATCCTCGTCCGCAGCCAGAAGCAGGATCAGGCAATGGCCCTGAGCGGCGAGCTCGCCCACGTGCTCGACCCCGCGCCGGAAGGCATTAAGGTGCTCGGGCCGGCGGAAGCTCCCGTTTCGAAGCTCAAAAAAGAGTATCGATACCAGCTTCTGATTAAGGCGGCAAACCGCAAAAATCTCAACGAGCTGCTGCAGCGCTTGCGCCGTTTCGCGCTCGAACGCAAGTGGCCCGCGACTGCGCTCGTAATTGACGTTGACCCGCTGAGTCTGCTTTAATCGCCGCGTGCCCAGCCCAGAGATCAGCGATGCGGCGCGCACGGTTACGGACAACCTCAATGAAGCGATGCGCTTCTTCGGCCGCGCGCGTCACAATGGCGAGGTTCACGATTTTTCCGGCGTATCGATCGTCTACTGCGGCCTCGATTATGCCGCTTTCAACGCCGCCGTACTTTCCGATCCCGTCAGCGGCGGCGATCCGGACTTGACCGCGCGCATCAGCGCTCCCGCGCGGCATTTCCGCGACCGGCGCCTGCGCTGGTCGTATTGGTATTGTGACGATTACGTCGGCAAGCCGCTGCTTCGCCGCGCCCGATCGTTGCTCGAGCGGCACGGCCTGGCGGAGTTGACCACGGCGCCCGGAATGATCGCCGAGCGATTGACGCCGCCTTGCCGCGATTTGCCCGACATTGACATGAAACCCGTGGCGGACGCCGACAGCCGCGCCGCGTTCGCCCATGTGACGTCGGCCACCTTCGACGTTCCGTGGCCGGTATGCCGCGAAATTTACGGCTCCGAGCGCGCCTGGCTGGGATCCTTCCGAGGCTACGTCGGTTGCATTAACGGGATCGCGGTTACGACTACCGCGGTGGTAGTCGCCGCCGGCATAGCGGGGATTTACTCCGTGGGAACCCTGCCCGCCTATCGCGGCCGTGGCTACGCCGAAGCCCTAATGAGGCGCGTACTCCAGGAAGTCGAGCGCGAGACGGGCATCCGCCGCACGGTTCTGCAATCGACGCGCTCGGGTTACAGTCTCTACACGCGACTGGGATACCGTCCTGTGACGAGCTATACGGTATTCATGACGGATTAAGCCGGCGCTATACTGCAACGATGCGCTTTCCGATTCCGGCCGCCGCGCTTGCCGCCCTCGCGCTCGCCTCCTGTGGCTCGCAGCCGCCACCGCCGGTGCCTCCCGCCACGCAAGCCGAAACTTCCAAGCCAGCCGATGAATCTCGGCGCTTCCCCAAATCCAATCTGGTCGATTCGGAAGTTGCCGGCAATAAATTGATGGGCAAATCGTTTATGCCCGGAGGCACGGTAGCGCACTACAGGAAGGGCAAGACCCAATACGACATGTTCGTGGCCAAAGCGGTATCGCCGGACGACGCTGCAATCCTATTGCTCGACTGGAAGAAAATCCTCGCCGATTCCAAGCTCATCGCCTCTTTCGGCGGCTACTACGGCGATGACGCCGGCCGGCCCGTATTCGTATTTGCGAAGGGCCCATGGATCGCCGGAGTCGCCGGTCTGCCCGAAAAGCAAGCCGATGCTCAAGCGCGCCTGCTCGCCGCG
Source organism: Bryobacterales bacterium (assembly GCA_963795935.1). Lineage (GTDB taxonomy): Bacteria > Acidobacteriota > Terriglobia > Bryobacterales > Bryobacteraceae > JAICMB01. The sequence continues at coordinate 190,446 of CAWCJO010000009.1, forward strand.
GGACTCGATTAAATGGAAACACGCGCAACCGCTGGCGAGAATGTCAGGTTAATCTGCATGCCGGCGCGAAGCAACGCGGCCGTGAGCCTTGAGTGTCCTCCGATCCACACACACGGCGGGTAAACGGCGAGCAACGCAATCCCGTACCAATGCGGCTCCGTTTTCCAGAACGCGATTAGAGATACCGTTCCCACCGTCACGCCGAGGCCCAGCAGACCCGCCATGGCAGCCCTTTCAGCTGCTCCAGCAATTACGCAGCACAGGATCCCGCGATTACGGTGTAGAGGCATTGGCTGATGAGAACGACAACAAAGTAATGGAGCGGCTGCGCCGCGTCCGCGCCTGGATCTCGCGACAAAAACAGTTGCTCCGTGGCGGCGACTAGAATTCCATTCGCTATGTAGCCGGCCACAACGGCAACGATGTTGCGTCCAATGCTCCCACCCGGCATTGACTCTCATCCCGATTCTGCCGGAATCTCAAACCGGAGCGCAAAAATCCTTATGGCGGCGGAATGATTTCCGGCGGGGCGAAGCGATCTACCGTTCGGCAACTTCGGCGTCGCGCGCCGTGGCGGGAAGCACCACAGTCACGCGCGTTCCCCGGCCTTCCGCGCTTGTGATGCGGATGTCGCCGCCATGCTCGCGAACGATCTGGCGGGAACCGAACATGCTCCAGTTGCCCGCCGCCATTCGCCCGCCCGACACCCGGAAATTCGGTTCGAAAATGTTCTTCATCTGATCGGGCGTCATGCCGCGCCCGTTGTCTTCGATCTCGACTTCCACCTGGTCGCTGCCGCAGCGCGTCGCGATGGAGATCCGCCCATCCCCATTTACGGCGCTCACCGCATTGCTCAACAAACTGCGAAACACCACGGCCAGTTGCTGCGGACGGCACAACACCGGGGGCACCGCGCCGAGCCGCAGATCGATCTTAGGATGCGCGTGTTCTTCCTCGGCCTCCATCTCGGCAACCCCCCGCACGATTTCGTTCACATCCGCGGACTGCATGTCGGTCTCGTCAAGGTCGGTGAAACGCTGCAGTTTGCCGACCAGTTCCTTCAGCCGCTCCGACGACTGTTGAATCGAACGGCGCACCTGCGCCTGCAGTTCGATCAGCTTCGGCTCTTCCCCTGGCGTCGCGGCGGCGTGGCGCTGCGCCAGCAGCATAAGCGTGTCCATCCCGCTCAGCATGGCCCCCAGCGGATTGTTCATCTCGTGGCTGATGGCGGCCGCGAGACGGCTCATCGACGAGGCGTTTTCCGTCAGCAGAATGCGGTTCTGAGCTTGCCGCAATGCTTCCCCCGCTTCGATGGTCTGCTGCAGAATTTCGTAATTTGCCCAGCGCTGCCCATAAAGGACCGCTGTAATCCCCACGCTCAACAGCGTGAGCATAATGATGAACAAAACGTAGTTCCGATCGGGACCGAGCCCTTGAAACAGAGTCCTCTCCGCCAGCATCGCCCCCGCAATATATTCGGCGACGGTGCCGAACCCCATCACGAGCGTGTGCAGCGGACGCAACGGCATGATGGTCACCGTAACGAGCAGCACCACCGTGATCTCTCCCGGTATAAAGTCGTTCGGGCTGGTGCTACGCGCGGCGGCGACGAACGACGCCCAGATCAGGACCGCGCACGTGACGAGGGCCGATTCCACGGCGATAGTGCGGGACCATCGCGCGCTCCACCAGGCGTTCGCGGCCCAGATGTTAACAATTCCAAGGGCGATGATAATCGCCGCCTGTTTGGATCGAAGCGGAAGCGTTTCGCCGTTCGCCGAGACCATATATCGCGCCCCGAACAGGAAAATCGTGACCGCGATCTGGATACCGCCGATGGTGCGTAACCCCTGGCGGCTCGACTCCTCGACCTCGTGCCGGAAACCCGGCTTGCTCTCGTCGGCCGGAGGGAACAGAAACCGGCGCGCCTGCTCCCGCCACATGATTCCAGCATAACGAACCATCCGGGGCCGGTAGACGTTAAAAGCGTTGTTACAATCCACCAACATACCTGCGTCTAAGAATCGTGCATCGCTTACGAATCTTTTGGCGAGGTATGTTCGACGTCCGTCCGGGCGAATACCTCAAGACAACCTGCATGACGCTTTATCTCATGCTGGTGCTGTTCGCCTACTACATCATCAAGCCCGTTTCCCGCGCCATCTTCCTGAACAAATTCGACATCGACAAGCTGCCCTGGCTGTACGTGCTGATCGCGGGCGTGGGCGGCGTGCTGGCGTACTTCTATACGCGGCTGGCCGTAAAATCGTCGCTCGAAGACCGCCGTCAACTTCGCGACCATCTTTTCCATCGCGGTGCTGGTCGCCTTCTGGTAGCTCATCCGCCTGAACATCGGCTGGATCGTTTACGCGTTCAACATCTGGGTGAGCCTGTTCAGCATTTCGCTCGTGGCCCAGGGATGGCTGATCGCGGCCAATATTTTCACCACGCGCGAGGCCAAGCGGCTGTACGGCATTCTGGGCGTCGGATCCGTGATCGGAGCCGCGTTTGGCGGAACCTTCACGCGCCTTCATGGTGCGAATCATCGGCACCACGAACCTGATCCTGGCCTCGGCCGGCATGGTGGTGCTCTCCTACATTCCGTTCGCGGTCATGGTGAAGAAACTGAACGTCAGGCTGAAGAGCGCCAAGGGCGCCGAAGAGGGCGAGGATTTCTCGTTCGGAGAGATCGTCGTGGCCCTGCGGCGGCATCGCCATCTGCAAGTGATCATGGCCATCATGGTGCTGACCTTCATCATCGACGTGATGGTGGAGTTTCAGTTCAATGCCAGGCCAAGCTGGACTACCACAACAAGGCCGATCTGACGGCATTTCTGGGCAATTTTTACGGTTTCTGGCTGAACCTGGTGACTTTCGTGTTCCAGTTCTTCCTGACGGGTTGGATCGTCAGCCGCTTCGGCGTGGGCGGAACGTTGCAGATCATGCCGGTTTCGATCGCGCTGGCCTCCATCGCGGCGCTGGTCTCGCCGGACGTGCTGTCCACCGCGGCGGCGCGGCTTACGGAAGCTTCCACGCGCTATTCGTTCAACAAGACCGGGATGGAACTGCTGTACCTGCCGCTGCCGCTGGAGCTGCGCAACCGCACCAAGGCGTTCATCGACGTTTTTGTCGACCGGCTTTCGCGCGGCATCGGCGGCATGATCCTGGTGCTGGTGACCTCCGTTCTCGCGCTGGCTATCCGCTACGTCGCGGCCATCGTGATGTTTCTCTCGCGTGGTTTGGATCGTGCTGTCGATTTTCGCCAAGCGCGAGTATATCGCGACCGTGCGCAAGCGGCTGGATGCGAGGCGGCTGGACTTTGACGCCTCGCGGCTCAACGTCGAAGATCCCGCCACGCTGAAGATGCTGCAGCAAGCCGCGCTCAGCCCCAATCCGCGCCAGGCCGCATATGCCCTTTCGGCCCTGAGCAAGCTCGACCGCTGGCAAACGCTGGTCCCGCTCGAGCGAGTTTTCGAGAACCCCTCGCCCGAGGTCCGCGCCGTCGCCTTCGATCTGGCGCGCAAGAACGGGTCGGCCGAGTTTCTGGATCGTGGCGATGACTGAAATCCGGTCCCTCCAGAAGGATTCCGCGGTGGCGGAGCCGGCGGTTCGCTACGCGCTCGCGTTTAGCCCCGAACCCGTGGACTTGGCCCGCCGGCTGTTGGATCATCCCAACGGCGCGGTGGTGGAAGCGGCCATGCGCGCGCTGGCCGAAAAGCCGGAGCTCGCGGCTGAACTGATCACGCCGGAGTGGATCGGGCAAGCCGCGAAGGATGGCAATCCCGCGCGCAGACGTCTTGCCGCGATAGCCATACGGTCGCACGGCGGCGAGGGCTCCCCGGCCGTAAACCCGGCCGTTAACAATGTCCTGCGCGATCTGCTCAACGATCCGGACGCGACCGTGGTCGACGCCGCGTGCTCGTCCGCCGCCGCGATCGGCAGACCGCGAGAATGTTCCCGCCATCGTCCGCCGTCTCAGCGATGCGCGCCTGCGCGGCGCCGCCATCGAGGCGTTGGCCGCCTATGGATCGAAAATCGTGGGCATGCTGGCGGATCTGATGAACGATGAAGCGGTCCCCCTCGCGACGCGCCGCCAGATTCCGCGCGTGTTGCGGCTGATTCCCGATCAGCGATCCGTGACCGCGCTGACCGCGCTCGCCGGCGACCCCAATCTGGCTTTGCGAGGCAGCGTGCTGCGGGCTCTCAGCCGCTTGCGCGAGAACGCGCCGGATCTCGATTACGGCGGCGTTTCCGTGTCCACGCAGGTCATGAACGAAGCGCGCTACTACTTCCAGATGAACGCGGCGCTGCTGGCTTTTCGGGAGCACCGGAAGCCGCATACGCCCGCCGGTTTGCTGGTCAGCACGCTCGAGCAGCGGTTGAAAGCCTCGCTCGAACGGCTCTTCCGGCTGCTCGGGCTGAAGTATCCGCCGCGGCAGGTCTATGCCGCGTATCTGGCGCTGAATCGGGGCCTCCACGCCGACAGCGCCGCCGCGCTCGAGTTTCTCGACAACGTGCTCGACAAGGAGCTGAAGCGCATCGTCATTCCTTTGCTGGACGATCCCGGCAATGCGCAGCAGCGCGGCCGGGACTTGTTCAAGATCGACGTTCCCGATGTCGAGACCGCCATACGCGAGCTGATCCATTCGGGCGATGAATGGCTGGCATCCTGCGCCATCGCCACCGCCGCTCAAATGCGCTGGACGAGCCTCGCGCCCGACATCAAGAGCGTCGGCGAACAGGGCGATGGCGAGGTGTGCCAAGTGGCGCGCGACTGCGCTGTTGCGCTAGCGTGATGGTGCACGCCGCCCCCATGGCCGAACTCAATCTTGTTGAGAAAGTGATCGCGCTCGAAGGCGTCGAGCTGCTGAAGAACCTCAACCCCGACCAGCTTGCCCGCATCGCGACCATTGCGAAGGAGGTGCGCTTTCCGCCGGGCAAAAACGTGATCGAGCCGGGCAGGCGGCCAGGACGCGCTTTACGTCGTTCTGGACGGCGCCGTCGAGATCGCGCAGAGCGCCGGCGCGTTGACCACGGCGCGCCGCAACGACGTCTTGGGCGCCTGGGCGCTGTTCGACTCCGAACCCATGGCCGTGACCGCCAAGACGCTCGAGGACACGACGCTGCTGCGCATCGCGCGCGAGGATTTCTACGATTTGCTGTCCGACAACATGGAGATCACGGCCGCCATCTTCGCCATTCTCGTGAAGAGATTCCGGCAGCTTGTGCAACAATGAGCGATTCTCCGGAGGATCGGGACGAATTGGCGCGGCTTCGCGGGGAGCTGGACGCCGCCAACCGCAAGCTGACCGAGGTGCACCGGCTGGCATTGCTCGGACGCCTGTCGGCCGGCGTCGTCCACGAGATCAAGACTCCCATCGGTTCCATCTTTTCGAACAACGAGGTGATCATCGGCGCCCTCGATAAGATCAAGGATCTGCTCTCCGGCGGCGCAGTCGAGATCGGAGCCGCCGCCGCGGCGAGCCATCGAGATGCTCGATATTATCGCCGGCCTGGCCGCCGTCGATAAAATCGCTTGCGAGCGCATTTCAGGCATTATTCGCAGCCTCAAAACTTATGCGCGCGTGAATGAAAGCGAGCTGCTGAAAGTCGACCTCAACGAGCTGCTCCGCAATACCATCAAACTGGCGCACGCGGTTTTCAAGGACCGCATCCAGATCGAAACCGATTTCGGCGACCTTCCCGAAGTGGAGTGCTATCCCGGCTTGATGAATCAGGTGTTCCTGAATCTTATCGCCAACGCCGGCCAAGCCATCGAGGGCGAGGGCCGCATCGACGTACGCACGCGGAAAGAGGACGATTGCGTGCACGTCTCGGTTCAGGATAGCGGAAGCGGAATCCCGCCCGAGATTCGTCCCAAGATTTTCGCGGCGGGCTTCACCACCAAGCCGTTTGGCGAAGGCACCGGCCTCGGTCTGACGATTTCACGCGAGATCGTCGAAGACACGCATGGCGGCCGCATCGGCTTCGAAAGCGAGGCCGGCAAAGGTACCATATTTCACGTACGCATCCCGATCGATCAGAAGCAAAGGAGCGACACACATTGGCGAACAGAGCAGACGGCGAAGAGCCGCGCGTCCTGATCGTGGACGACGAGGACATGGTGATCACGAGTATTCGGGCGTTTCTCCAGCTCGAAACCGAATTCGCCGTGAACGGCTTCACCAAGCCGGAAGAAGCCGTCAAGCATCTCGAAGCGACTCCCGTCGATGTCGTGATCAGCGACTACATGATGCCGAAGATGAACGGCATCCAGTTTCTTGCCAAGGCCAAGGAGTTTCAGCCCGAGGCGGCCCGCGTGCTGTTGACCGGCCACGCCGATAAGCAAAGCGCCATACAGGCCATCAACGACGTCGGGCTATACCAATATCTGGAAAAGCCGTGGGACAACTCGCAGTTGCTGCTCGTGATCCGAAGCGCCATCGAACGGACGCAGTTGCTGCGCCGCCTGCGCGATAAAGTCGACGAGCTGGACGCCGCTCATTCCAGCCTGAAAGACGTGCAAAGCCGGCTGTTGCGGGCGTTTCTATAGCGCGCCGGCCTGCCCCTTACGAACAATCGACCGCAAGTACGCCACCCCCTCGCGCATGTCCCGCAGCCGCTCCTGTTGATTTTCGATCTCGCGCTCGACATTGAGCGGCCCGCGGAAACCGATCTCCGCAAGTTTCCTCACGAAACGTTCGATGCCTACATCGCCTTTGCCCAGCGGCACTTCCTTCCCCAGCGCGCCCGGCCGGTCCTTGGGCGGCCAAACGCCGTCCTTCGCGTGCACCGACAACACGCGCTGGCCCGAGCACTCCTAGAGCCTCGATGGGATCGCCGGTGCCGTACAGGATCATGTTCGCGGGATCGAAATTGATCCCCAGGTTCGGCCGATCCGCGTCTTCGATGAAGCGCAGCAGCGCCCGGGCCGGTTCCTGGCCGGTTTCGAGCGCAAACGTTTGCCCGTGCTTCGAAGCGTGATCGCAAATGCTACGCACGATGTCCAGGGCGGCCGCGTAATCCTCGTGCTTCGGGTCTTCTGGAACAAAGCCGATGTGGCATGCAATCGACCCGATGCCGAGCGTCGCGGCGAAATCCGCGATCTCCATCGTCCTCCGCACCCGCTCCTCGCGAGTCTCGCGCGGAATGAATCCCACGGTCCGCTGCACCGTCGGAATATCGGCATAGTTTTCCCCGTTATAAGCCGCCACCACCGTCACGACGTTGAATTCTTCATCGGCCAGCGCCGTTTTCCAATCCTCGGTAAAATGCCCCGTAAGATCGGCGCTGCCGGGAATGCCGAGCTGTCCGCAACGCACGCCCAGCGCTTTAATTTCTTCCAGACGGTCGCGCCCCGCCCAAAACATCGCCCCCGGTTCAAGGTCGTTTAAAACTTGCACGCTAATCGTTCTCCATTCGCATTTCTCGCTTGCAGCATCAGCCGCATCAATTTGACCGCGGCCGCCGATTCTTCCGGGGGACATAAATCCGGCTGCTTTCCCCGGTCGCAGCACTCCGCGAAATATTCGATCTCCGCCTGATAGCCGTCCTTCGCCGGCATGCTCAATTGTTCCGCATTCCCATCCAACTTATAAAGCATGGGGCCGCCGCGCTCCGAATTGTATTCCAGGGTGCCCCGGTCCGCCACTACCGTGTACTCCATCGAAAACGGATAACTCCGGGGATGATGCCAGCCACCGGCGATCAGCACGGAGCCTTGTCCAGGATAATGCAGCTCCGCGGCGATCACGTCGATTCCCGATTCGAGCGCCTCGTACCCGGTGGCCGCAACCGCTTGCGGGGTCCCGAATACGTGCAGGCATATGTCCACGTCATGGATCAGCAGGTCGAACACGCCCCCGCCGCTGCGATCCGCGTCGCCCAGCCAGCGGCTCCATCCCGGGGCGGCGCAGCGGCGTCGAAACAATGCGTGCCGCACGGCGCCAAGATTCCCGGAACAGACGGAATCGCGCAATGCCGCGTAAGCGGGCGAGAAGCGCAGAACCTGGGCGGTCATCAGAATCCGCCCGCGTTTGCGCGCTTCCGCGATCATGGCATCGGCCGAGGAGCCGTCGAGCGCCATTGGCTTCTCCACCAACACATGCTTACCCGCGCGTAGCGCCTCCATCGCAACCGCTGTGTGAAGGTCCGTCGGCAGGCAAATGTCGACGGCGTCAATTGCGGCGCTGGCCAGCAGCGGCTCAATTTCGCGATATTTTGCAATGCCGCCGAAATCGAGAAGTTCGCCTGCGCCGCCGAGATTGCCTTGAATGCCCGTGAGGTCCCCAGCGAGCTTCCGCTCATCGGAGCTATATACCGCGGCGAGCTCCACGCCTGCCGCCCCGCGCAGCGCCTTCAGGTGCGTGCTTCCCATGAAGCCCAGTCCCAGTACCGCGATTCTCATACACGCCAGTACAGCAGCCCGGCCAACTGCCGCGCAACCGATTAAATGCTCACCCGTGCCCGCAACAATGCCGTACGGCGCACGTAATGGCTGCTATTTCCGACCGTGGCGTGTCTCGACCGCTCTCAGCGTGTCACGATAGATTTGTTGGCGTAGCTCAATGCAGAAGGAATACGTAAGGAAAGTGGAAGGTGCATATCGCGTTGGGGAGACGCGCGTGTCCCTCGATTCCCTAGTCTATCTGTTTCGCGAGGGGATGTCGGCCGAGAGCATGGTCGATTCTTACCCCGCATTGACCCTCGAACAGGTGCATGGCGCGCTCGCTTTCTACCTCGCGAACCAGAAAGAGATTGATGCCTACCTTTGCGAAGGTAAGCTCGGCGCCGAATCGCAACACGAGCAGTCGAGGCAGACGAATGCGGAGTTGATCGCGAAGCTGCGGCGGGCGCGTAATGCGAGTCAGATTCCAGGCTGACGCCGATCTCGATGGGCGCATTCTGCGAGGGCTGCAGCGCACGGCGCCGGGCGTAAATATCCGCACGGCAGCCGACGCGGGATTGACCGGGCTGGAGGACCTCGAGGTTTTGCGCGCCGCCGCCGATTCCGGGCGAATTCTGGTGAGCCAAGATCGACGCACGATGCCGTCCCACTTCGCCCGGTTCATCAGCGCTAGGCAAAGTCCCGGAGTAATTTTATTGCGCGAAGAGATTCCGATCGGGACTGCGATCGAAGAACTGGAGCTGATTTGGAGCGCCAGCGAGGCCGAGGAGTGGTTCAATCGGTTGGTATGGAGCTCATCCCAGCATGTCCGTTGCAATAGCCGAGCCGCTGCATAGCTGCACCGTGCCGTGTGACGAGGATAACGGAACGCCGGATTGATGGCCAAGCTGCGGCGGGCGCAGTCAGAGAGATTTCCAGGCTGAGGCGTGCCCCAACGGAATCCGCCCCAGGAATCCGGCGTTTACAACAGCCTACTTACATGTGATATAGTGTTTTCCAAGTTACGGGTGAAGTTGGCGGGTGAAGCCAACGCAGTGAATGGACCGGCGCAAGCCGGAACAAAACGAACGGGGAGAACGCAAATTGTGCGGCATTGCCGGCTTTACACACCTCAGGTGTGCGCCTGATTCGTCGCGAATACGCGAAGCTACACTAAGCCTCAAGCATCGAGGTCCCGATCAGCATGGGACCTTCGAATCCGATTTCGTCTCCTTGGGGGCCGTCCGTCTCCGGATCCTCGATCTCGAAGGCGGCGACCAGCCCATGCGCTCGGAAGACGGCAATACCACCGTCGTCTTCAACGGCGAAATTTATAACAACACCGCGCTGCGCGAGGAGTTGCGCGATCGCGGCGAGAAGTTTCAGCTCGCGCTGCGACACCGAAACCGTCCTCGCTGCCTTCCGGCGTTGGGATACGGACTGTTTCGCGAAACTGCGCGGCATGTTCGCCGTTGCGATCTGGTCCGAGCGCTCCCGCCGCCTCGTCCTGGCGCGCGATCGCATGGGCATCAAGCCGCTCTATTTCTGCCGCCGCGGCCCTAACCTCTACTTCGGATCGGAGCTGAAGGCCTTATTCGCGCATCCCGAAATCGAGCGCCGCATCGACCCCGAGGCACTTCATTATTTCACGTCGCTGAATTACGTCCCAGGCCCGCTTACGATGGTGCAGGGGATTGAGAAAGCTTCCGCCCTGCCTCCTGGCTGGAGTGGGAAAACGGGCGCGTGCGCGCGTCGGCCTATTGGCGGCTGCGTCTCGATCCCCAACCGCGGCAAACGCTCGAAGACGCGGCCGAGGAGCTCGACGGCTTGCTGCGCGCCTCCGTTCGCGAACACCTCGCCGCCGATGTGCCGCTCGGCCTGTGGGCCAGCGGCGGCCTCGATTCCTCGACCGTCCTGCACTACGCCGCCGAAGCTTCGCCGCGCGCGGTGAAGACTTTCGCCATTACGTTCCGCGGCCGCGAGTTCGACGAGGGCGGTTACGCGCGGCGCGTGGCGCGGCACTATGGCGCCGAGCATCACGAACTCGATCTCAATCCCACGCTCGATCTGGCCGGCGCCATCGAGGAGATGGCCTTTCATTCCGACGAGCCCGGGGCCGACGCCGGAGCCTTGCCCGTCTGGTTTCTCTCCCGCCTGAGCCGCGAGCACGTCACGGTCGCTTTGAGCGGCGAAGGCGCCGACGAGTTGTTCGGCGGTTACTGCACCTATCTCGCCGATCCTACTCCCGCGCGCTTCGCAAAACTCCCGCGCTCCTGCGGCGCCTGGCGCTCTCCGCCGCCGAAAAGCTGCCCGTCTCGGATTCGAAAATCGGGTTCGAATATAAGCTGCGCCGCATGTTGCACGGCTCGTTTCTCTCCCCGGAAGAGGCTCATTTCTACTGGAACGGAACGTTCTCCGAAGCCGAGAAGAAGCGCCTTCACGCCTCTAATGGCCAGCCCACCGTAGCGGCGCTGTGGGACAGCCTGCCGCGCGGCATCCACGCCTCCGGCCGCATCAACCGCTTTCTGTGGCTCGATCAGAACTACTATCTTCCCGACGACATCCTCTACAAATGCGACCGCATGAGCATGGCGCATTCGCTCGAAGTGCGCCCGCCCTTCCTCGATCACCGCATCGTCGAGTTCGCGGCGCGCCTCCCCGAACACCTGAAAGTCCGCGGATCGGAGCTGAAATTCCTGCTGCGGCGCACCATGAAAGGCAAGCTTCCCGGCGAAGTGCTCACGCGCAAAAAAGAGGGCTTCGATATCCCCGCTCACGATTGGCTGCGCGGACCTGCTGCGGCCTCTCTTGCTCGACACCCTGACCCGCCAAGCCGTTGAGCGATTCAGGCCTCTTTCACTGGCCCGAAGTGCAATCTCTCATTCACAAGCACATGGACCGGCGTGCTAACCTCGGGTATCACCTATGGGGTCTGTTAACGCTCTTCCTATGGATGAAGCGATGGGGCATTCAGACCGCGGGGATGCCGCGAGCGGAACAGCAAGTCCTCGACGCCGCCGCCGCTACGAGCTTAATCGTAATTCTCTTTGCGGCCGCCATATTTCTTGTCTCCGTAATCAGCCCGCCGTCTTTGATGGACGACGTGGACGCTGTGCAGGCCCAGATCGCCCGCAACATGCTCGCTTCCGGCGACTGGGTGACGGCGCGCCTCGATGGCGTCAAATACCTCGAGAAAGCGCCCTTCAAATACTGGACCATCGCCGTTTCCTTCGCCCTCTTCGGCGTGCATGACTGGGCCGCGCGGCTCCCCATGGCGCTGTTCGCGATCCTGCTCTGCTGGGTCACGGCGCGCATGGCCGCCTGGGCTTTTTCGGAGCTGGCCGGCCTCTACGCGGGCCTGCGCAATCGCAACCTGCGTCGGTCTGTTCCTCTTCACCCGCATCCTGATTCCCGATGCGACCCTGACGCTCGCCATCGCGCTCGCCATGTGGGCGTTCCTGCGCGCGCTCGACGAGGACCGAAACGCGCCCGCGCCTGTGGGCCGCCGTGCTCGCCGCCGCCATCGCCATCGGCCTGCTGCTCAAGGGCCTCATCGCCGCCGTTTTCCCCATCGGCACCGCTCTCGTTTATCTCGCCCTCACCGGACGCCTCTTCAATCGCAAAACATGGCGGCGCCTCCATCCCTGGACCGGCCTGCTCATCGTCGTCGCCATCGCCGCTCCCTGGCACATCCTCGCCACCCTTCGCAATCCGCCCTATTTCTTTTTCACGATGCACTCCGGGCCCGGGCAATATCACGGCTTTTTTTGGTTCTACTTCATCAACGAGCACGTCCTCCGTTTCCTGAATCTCCGCTATCCGCGCGATTACAACACCGTCCCCAGGCCGCTCTTCTGGCTGCTTCACCTGGTTTGGCTGTTTCCCTGGAGCATCTTCCTGCCCGCCGTCTTCAAACTGAACTATCGCCCCGTGGATCGCGCCGGCCGCGCGCGCCTGCTCTCGTTGTGCTGGATTGGCGTCGTCCTCGGATTCTTCACCTTCTCTTCGACGCAGGAATATTATTCGATGCCCTGCTATCCCGCCTTCGCGCTGCTGCTCGGGTCGGCGCATGGCGTCTCAAAGCCGCTGGAATCCCATCGGACAGCGCATCGCCGCCGGTATTCTCGATCGCGGCGGCAATCGCAGTTGCCATCATTCTTGATTCGCGTGTGGACCCTGCCCGTCCCCGGCGACATCTCCCGCGCCTTGACCCAACATCCCGAAGAATACACGCTGTCTCTGGGACACCTCGGCGATCTCACGCTGCAATCGTTCGCCTATCTCCGCACTCCCTTGATTGTCGCGGGACTGGCATTCGTCATCGGCGCCGCCGGACTGCTGGCATTCCGAGGCCGCGAGCAATGCTGGGCATGGCGCTCGCGATGGCGCTCATGATGGTCGTCTTTTACCAGGCCGCGCGGCTCGCGCTGATCGTCTTCGATCCTTATCTCTCTTCGCGCCCGCTCGCCAATGCCCTGCTGCAGGCGCCGCCCGGCCAGCTCATCGAAGATAACGCCTACTACACTTTTTCATCCGTCTTCTTTTACACCAACCGCCGCGCTCTTCTTCTGAACGGCCGCAAGACGAATCTCGAATATGGATCGAATGCGCCGGACGCGCCGGACGTCTTCATCGACAATTCGCAATTCGCGCGCGACTGGGCCGAGCCGCAACGCTACTACCTGCTCATCGAGGCCCCGCGCGTGCCGCTCGTCAGCGCCGTCGTCGGCCGCGATGCGCTGCACGTTGTAGCCGAAAGCGGCGGCAAGTACCTGTTCACCAATCATGCGGGTCCTGATTGACGCCACTTCGCTGCTGCTGCGCAGCGCCGGCGTCAAGAATTATACCTATCACTGGATCCGCGCCCTCGCCCGCCTCTCGCGCCCCGGTGAAATACGCGCCTTCCCGCTCCTCGATCGTTTCGGCCGCTTCACTCACGAGCGCTCCACGCTCAGCCCGCTTGCCACATATCCGCGTCTCGCTCTCCTCTACGCCGCCAACGCGCCCGGCCTTCCTCTGCTCGATTGGATGTCCGCCCGCGCCGACATTTTCCACGTCTCCAATCAGCTCCGCCGCAATATCCCGAAACGCCCCCGCATCACCGCGACGCTCTACGATCTCACGTGCCGGCTCACGCCCGAAACCCACACCGCCGCCAACCTCCGCGCCGACCGGCTATTCACCGAACACGCCTGCAAGCGCGCCAGCGGCCTCATCGCCATCTCCGAAAACACGCGCCAGGACGCGATGCGTATCCTCGGCATCGCGCCCGGCAAAATCGAAACCATCTATCCCGGCGTTCCCGAAGCGTACTTCGATGCAGTCCGCATGCAGCGCGCCAGACCATACGTTCTTTTCGTCGGAACTATCGAGCCGCGCAAGAACCTCGAGACCCTTCTCGACGCCTGGGCTTCCCTACGCTTTCGCGGACGAATTCGACCTTGTAATTGCCGGCCCGCTCGGCTGGTCCTCAGAAAACATCATGCGTCGCCTCGCTTCGGGCGTTGCGGGCGTCGACTACCTCGGCTATGTCCCCGAGGACGTCCTGCCTTCCTTAACCGCCGGCGCCACCGCGCTCGTGTACCCGTCCCTCTATGAAGGCTTCGGCTTCCCGGTCGCGCAAGCCATGGCCGCGGGCGTTCCCGTGGTCACTTCAAACACGTCCTGCCTCCCCGAGGTGGCCGGCGAAGGCGCCCTCTACGCCGACCCGAAAAGCGCCGCCGAGCTCCGCGCCGCTCTCGAACGGCTGCTCGATTCGCCAGCGCTGCAATCTCAACTTGCCGCCGCCGGCCGCGCCCGCGCCGCGCAATACCGCTGGGAAGAATGCGCGCGCAAGAGCCTCGCGTTTTTTGAACGTCTCTTGTGAATTATTCGTGCCGCAACGCCGCCAGCGGATCGACCCGTAATGCTCTGCGAGCCGGCACATAGCACGCCAACACCGCAACTACGGCCAATAACAGCGGCGTCCCCACGAACGTCTGTAAATCCCGAGCCGTAACGCCAAAAAGGAAACTGCTCAGCAGGCGCGTCAGAAGCGCCGCCCCGGCCACGCCGGCGATCACGCCCCAGGCCGTTAATGCCAAGCCTTGCCTCATCACCATGCGCATCACGTCGGCCGGCGCCGCCCCCAGCGCCGCGCGAATGCCGATCTCCCGGGTCCTCTGCGCCACCGCGTACGACATGACGCCATAAATTCCGATCCCCGCCAGCGCCAGCGCCAGTGCCGCGAAACTCCCCAGCAGCATCGTCATAAACCGCTGCGCCTGAATCGAATTGCCAAGCACGTCTTCCATCGGGCGGATATCGTACACCGGCAGCGTCGCATCCGCCGTCCGCACTTCTGTCGCGACCTCGCGGCTTGCGGCCATGGGATCTCCGGCCGTGCGCGCCAGCAGCGTCATCGGCATCAACTTGTTCACGATCGCCGAAATCGCCTCGCCAACCTGCGTCAGCGGAACGAACACCGCCGGCTGCGGCGCGGCCTTGAGCGAGCCTTCATGTATGTCGCCCGCAACCCCCACGATCTCGCGCGGCGCATCGCCGTATTTCGGCCCCAGCAAATCCCACGCGATGACAATGCGCTGCCCCACCGCGCTCTCCTTCGCGAAGTACCTCCGCGCAAACGCCTCGTTCACCACCACCACCGCCGGCGAGCCGGCCGTATCGCGTTCGTCAATGCCCCGCCCGCCCCGAATCCGTATGCGCATCACATCGAAAAAGCCCGGCGTCACGCCGAACCACTCCAGGTTGCCCAGGAATCCTTTCTCCGCATTCGGCCGCCCCGCAATCGCTCGCAGCGGTATATTCATTCCCTGCGCCAGCGGGAGATAATTCGTCATCGCCGCGCCCACTATCCCGGGCGCGCGCGCCACTCGGCCCGTCACCTGCGCCGCGAACGCCGCCACCTGCGCCGACGTCTGGTAGCGCTGCCCCGTAAGCGTCATGCGCATCGTCAACAAGCGCGACGGATCGAAACCCGGGTCGACCAGGCGCAGCTTCACAAAGCTCTGCAGCAGCAGCGCCGCGCCGATCAGCAGCATGATCGCCAGCGCGAACTCGCCCGCCACCAGCGTCTCCCGCAACCTTCGCCCGCTGCGCGCCCCGCTGGTTCGCGTCCCGCCTTCCTCGATCGCAGTCCGCAGGTCCGCCCGCAGTGCCTCGAGCGCCGGCGCCAGTCCAAAAAGCACTCCGATCGAAAACGCCACGCCGGCCGTGAACAGCAGCACGCGCCAATCCACCGCCACATCGTCCAGCCGCGGCAAATCCACGGGACGAAAGCGGACCACCGCGCCCACCGCCGCCTGCGCCAGCGCCAGGCCGAGCGCGCCGCCGCCCAACCCCAGGCAAACGCTTTCAGTCAGCAACTGCCGCGCCACGCGCCAGCGCACCGCGCCAATCGCCAGCCGCACCGAAATCTCGCGCTTCCGCCCCGCCGTTCGAGCCAGCAACAGGTTCGCCACGTTCGCGCACGCGATCAGCAAAACCAGCGCCACCGCGCTCAGCAGTATCAGCAGCGATGGACGAACCTCGCGCACCGCCTCGTCTTGATAGGAGAACACGCCCGCCGTCTCGCGCGGACCCATCTCCGCAGGCCGTTCCGCCCGGTACTCCGCCGCCACCACGCGCATATCCGCATCCGCCCGAGCCATCGAGATGCCGTCCTTCAAGCGCGCCAGCACCGGAAAATTCAGCCCGCTGCCCAAAGGATTGCCCCGCACCACTAACGGCACATACACATCGGCCGCCAGCTCCGCGCCAATCCCGCGCGGAGCGATGCCTATGATCGTGTACGCCGACGAACCCAGCGTAAGCCCGCGCCCCAATACGTCCGCGGCTCCTCCATAACGCCGCTGCCAGAAGCCGTAGCTGATAATCGCAAGCCCCGCCCTGCCGGGTTCGTCGTCGCCGGCCGCGAAATCCCGGCCCGCAGTCGGTCTCATCCGCAGAACGCGGAAAAAATCGGCGGTCACGGGCCGCACCAATATGCGTTCCGGATGATCGCTGGTCTGCAGATTCGCGCCCGCCGCCCCTCCATACGATGCCACTGCCTCAAAGCTGTGTTGGCGCTCGCGCCAGAACAGGTATTTCGGCCCCGTTGTCGCATCGTTTCTGCCGCCCGGAAACACCGGTTTTACCATCACGATCCGGTCCGCCCGCGGATACGGCAGCGGCCGCAGCAGCACCCCATAAACAAGGCTGAAAATCGCCGTCGTGGCCCCAATGCCGAGCGCCAGCGTCGCCATCGCAATGGCCGTGAACCCGGGATTCTTGCGCATCAATCGCGCGGCATAGCGTAGGTCCTGCGTCAAAATGCGCACGTGCGATCCTCCGCTTCAAATATTACCGGAGTACCGCCCGAAACTCAGACGGTTACATTGCCAGCGCCGCCAGCATAGTGGCCATCCCGTTCAGGCCGATGGCTTGCGTGCCCTCGCTGATGGGATAGCGCTCCTCCCCCGTATTGACCACATAGCGATGCGATGCCTTCACATCCTCGCACGCGATGTAGAACCCCTTTTCGGGACGAGCCGACAGGCCGCGTTTGATCTCAATCGCCCACAGTCCGTGCCCCGGGATGTCGAGCAGAAGATCAATCTCGGCGCCCGCGCCGGTGCGGTAGAAAAAGGCGGAACTGCCGGCGGGAGCCGCCCCCACGAGGTTCTCGATCGCAAACCCTTCCCAGCTCGCGCCAACGACAGGATGCCCCAACAGCGCGTCCTCATTCCCGATACCGAGCAGCGCGTGCACGATTCCGCTGTCGCGCACGTAGACCTTGGGCGATTTCACCAGGCGTTTGCCGATATTCGCCTGAAAAGGCGGCAGGCGCCGCACCAGCAACAGGTCGACCAACAAATCGAGATAGCGCGCAATCGTTTTGCCCTCGACGGCCAGCCCGCGCGCCAGTTGCGCCGCGTTGAAAACACCTCCTTGCACATGGGCAAGCATGGTCCAGAATCTGGACAGCGTCGTAGCCGGAACGCGCGGCCCCAATTGCGGAATGTCGCGCTCGAGATAGGTACGCAGAAAGTTCTCGCGCCAGACGAGGCTGGCCTTGTCGTCGCGCGCTAGGAAACTATCGGGGAAGCCGCCGCGAACCCATAACGGCCGCAACCGCGCCCCGCCTACTTCCAGCGCGTCAAAGGGCGAGAGCTCGAGATAGGCGATGCGTCCCGCCAGAGTCTCGGACTGGCGCAGTAAATCCATCGCGGCGGAGCCGAGCAGCAGAAAGCGGCCCGCTCTTCGACCGCGCCGGCGGCCCTCATCAATCAGGCCGCGCAGCGTCTCGAACAACTCGGGAAGGCGCTGCACCTCATCGAGGATGACCAGCCGTTCCTCTTGCGACGCCAGGAAGAAGGCTGCATCTACAAGTTTGTCCCGATCGCGCGGCGCTTCCAGGTCGAGATAGATGCTGTCACGGCCAGCCGCGATTTCCAGCGCCAATGTGGTTTTTCCGGCCTGGCGCGGTCCCAGCAAGGCAACAGCCGGAAACTGACGGCGGCTTAGTCGGCCCCCACGGCCGGGGCCGCCGTGGAGTTCCAACTCGATAACTTTGCCGCGATCCTTGACAGATCGGTATTAGTTGCTCGACGCCGTATGCTCCAAACTCAGAATTAACGAAAAATAAACGTAAATAACAAAATAAACGTTGACAGTTACCGTAATTGCGATTAGGCTTGCTCTTCCCTTCGGCAACCGATTGGGCCGATTAAAAGGAGACCGATGGTCCGCCTTGCCAGTATTTCGGCGTTATTTTCCGGATCGCAGCGCAACGGCCGCCCGCGCATCGCAATGCTCGCGTTGCTGTCCCTCGGTTCGCTCGCCGCCGCCGACCACGGCGATTTCAATGGCGACGGCCATCCCGATCTGGTCTATTTCAACCCCGGCGCGCTTTACGTCACCGTGAATTAGTTCAGCGGCGCGGGCGGCGCCGTATACGAAGGCTGGAACTGGCTAAACCAGAACAGCAGCCCCGGCTGGGTTGTAGTTGCTGTGGCCGATTTTGACGGCAACGGCGTCCCCGACATAGTCTGGATGAACAGCAGCACCCGCCAGGTGACGGTGAACTACTACGGCGGCGCGGGCGGAGCCACATTGCTCGGTTGGGCATATCTGAACAGCGCGGGCGAGCTGGGCTGGACCGTGGTCGGCGCCGGCGATTTCGACGGCAACGGCACCCCGGATCTGGTATGGGAAAACGACAGCACGAACTACGTCGTTGTCGATTACTATGGCGGATCGGGCGGCGCCACGCTTCTCGGCTATAACTGGCTCAGCCAGGCCGCCAATACGGGCTGGAGAGTCGCGGCGGTGGCCGATTTCGACCGCAACGGAACGCCGGACCTGATCTG
The DNA here is from genome assembly GCA_963795935.1 of Bryobacterales bacterium. GTDB lineage: Bacteria > Acidobacteriota > Terriglobia > Bryobacterales > Bryobacteraceae > JAICMB01. The sequence continues at coordinate 209,181 of CAWCJO010000009.1, forward strand.
GATGAACACCAGCACGCGCCAGGTTACGGCGCATTATTATAGCGGCGTGACCGATATAGGTTGGGCGTGGCTCAATGTCAACGGGAATCCTGGCTGGACGCTGGTTGGCGCGAACGATTATGATGGCAATGGCGTGCCGGACCTGGTGTGGGAGAACGATTCGACGCAGCAGGTCCAGGTCCAATATTACGGCGGCCCCAGCGGCTCCGCGATGCAGGGCTGGAACTGGATGAACAGCTCGGGTTCGCCAGGCTGGACAGCCATTGTTCCGATCGTCTCCTCCAGCGCGCTCGGCTCCGCGCCGCCGCTCTCGCTGAGTTGCGCGGCCTCGCCGAACCCGGTCACCTCCGGCCAAGTGACCACCTTCCAGGCCAGCCCCTCGGGAGGTACGGCTCCCTATACGTCCTACCACATGGTCGGGCGTCGTCCCCGGAGGCGCGCAGAGCGTTCCATGGCAAAGCGGCGCGGCCGGAAGCTACACCGAGAGCGTGATCGCAACCGACTCGGCGGGGCGGTCGAGCGTAGCTACGTGTAGTCTCACAGTGACTCAGCCGGCCCCGCAACAGTACTACCTCACGACCGTGGCGAGTCCCAGCGGCCAAGGCGCCGTTTCTCCCGCCAGCGGCTGGTACAACAGCGGCAGTCTTGCCACGATCGGCGCCACGCCGGCTGGCGGCTACCAGTTCACCGGCTTCACCGGTACCGTAAACAGCGGCTCTAATCCCCTTAGCGTCACCATGAATAGCGCCATGACAGAAACCGCGAACTTTACCGTGCAGCCACTTACTCTGCCGCCACTCAAGGGCCTCCATTATTTCCCTCGCGGACACGCCTGGTGGAGCATGTTATACGACTGGTACACGGCCGACTGCCTGACATCGACGATACAGGCCAGTTGCGTGGATGGAGAAACGGTAAGGCAGGTCGTTTCGAGCGACCTTCAGATGCTGCACAACAACGGTTTCAACTTTGTCCACCTCTATCTTTGGGATCAGGACATCGTGCAGCAGGTCCTCCCGAACGGGAACAAGCAGCTTGTGCAGGCCGGTTTCAGCGGGCCTGGTTTCACCGGCTGGGACGATGGCGGCCCCGCGGGTTCTCCGAACCAGCAGTGGTACGCTCTACAGGAGTTCGTATCGCAAGCCCAGAGCTATGGCATCTGGGTATTTCTGGAATTTGCGGTCGGCCGTCCGGGGCTGGAGATTACCAACGGCGGCGACCCGGCCAACGTCGGCAACGCCTACGGGACCTGGGTAAATCAGTTCATCGATCTCGTCGGAAATTATCAGAACGTGCTCATTTGGGGCCTCAACTACGGTATTGGAGAGCCGGCCTGGAGCCCGTTCTGGGTGGGTAAGCCGGGAACGGCGGGAGCCTATTCCCTCACCTCCTACAAGTTACAAAGCTATGCCTATACCTACCCCGCTGGCCGGCCGCTACTCGCCGTGGATGTGGACCTGGGCCTCGCCGCGACCTCCAGTCAATCGCAATTGGCGCCTTATGCATATAACTGGCAGAACACGCAACAGCAAGCCTATGCGTGGCAGCAGCTCCAGCCCGCGCCGGACATCTATGCCATTGAGCCTTATAATGCCAATGCCGGCGACCTCCAAGCCGCACTGGAGTGCGTGGCCGGCCAAGGGAACTCCACCTGCCCTCCGCTTTCCGGCTGCCAAGGAGGCCAGTGCACGATCCCGTTCACCAAGATGGTCCCAACGGAGTTTGGGGCAAGTTCCGCCATGGAGGCGAAGACCATTGGCAACGGCACTGCGGCCTACTACGACCAATACAACCCCACGAACGAACGCGGCCGGCCAGGCGCAATGGCTCACGGCGACGATGTGCGCTTTAGCCGCGCACGGCATCCCCAATACCGGAAACTACGGTCTCTACGACTCGGCCACCTGGTGGGAGAAGTACTTCGACTACACCGGGTATTACCTAGCCGCATACGGTTATTGGGGGCTGCAATCGGAGGACAGTACGTTCAATTCTTACGGCGCCGGGGGAATAAAGCCGGCCTGGGGCGCGATGATCAACCCCGCCCCATGTAATGTGCCATTTACGCCGTCCCTTGCGGTCCAGGCCGACCAACCCTACTATGTGGTTAACGACACTGGGACGGTAACGTACACTGACGCGAACGTCACCTCATTGTCTCTGAACGAACCCGTTACTCTCAACCAGTCGTACAATTGCGACGATCATTCGCTGCTGGGTACAAGGTCCGGGTTGCTAGGCTCCTGCGCCTTTGCGTACGTAACCATGACCAACACCGGAAGCATCACTCTAACTGGGACGAATCAGGACATCGACGGCGTAATCCAGCAGGGCGCCTCGACAAATGCGGCTTATTCCGTAACCGTTGGCCTGGCGCCGATCGTGAACGGCCTATACGACTACGCAAACGGCCAGTCTTGCGATTACACGTGGAATCCGTCCTGCACGATATCCGCGAACCAGATGGACACCTTGGAGATATATGGCGTCGGATTCGACCCCTCGGGAGGCAACAACGTGGACGCTCGATAACGGTAACACGCAGTGGTGGTTCCCCCAAGGCAGTCTTTATTTCTGGGATGCTTCTCGAACCCAGATAAACGCGCAGATCGGATGCTTGGCCCCGGGCCATTGGCTCCTTTCCGTGCGGAGCCCCAACTCCGGGGTACTCTCGAACGGCGTGCCCGTCACGATCAATGCCGTCGGCGGCTGTAGCTAGCGGGTAGGGAGCTACAGATGAAAAATCGGGAGGTTCGTAAATCAATTGGAGCCGCAGCTTTGCTCGTTGTCCTCGCACAGCAGGCATGGCCGCAGGCCCGGATCACGGCAATTGTGAACGCCGCCAGCTTTCAAAATGGTCTTCCATCTGGAGGCAGCTTAGCCACCGTCTTCTGCTCCGGCCTGCCGCCGAGCGTAAAGCCAGGGACGTATGTGGCCTCCGGATTCCCGCTGCCGTACGAGTTAGCCGGGCTAGGCGTCGGCGTCAACAATGGCTTGGCCCCTATGCTTGCGGCCATTGTCGATTCATCCGGCAACGCGCAGCTTAATTTTCAAGTTCCGATGGAGCGTAACGCATCCCTCTCCGCGAGCCCCGGCCAATATGCCGGGACCATGTCGGCATGCGACGCCGTTACTACCCAACTCACGCACCCGTCCGGCTGGGGCGGCTTTTTCGCGGACGCGAACGGCTACGCTATTGCCCAGCACGCCTCCGACTACGGTCTGGTTACCACGCAGAACCCGGCTCATGCCGGCGAGGCGATCATCGTCTATGCCGACGACTTCTTTCCGGTGTGGCCGCCGCCGCCAATCGCATTCCCGACACCAAGCCAGCCGTTATTTCAACTCCCCCCGCAGTTCTCGTACATTGCCCTGCCTAATATGCCGGCAGCTAACCTGGCCAACCTCTACCTACAAGCGTATCCCACACCCTCGTGTCTCATAGCGGGAGGTTGCAATAACAGTTTCGCAACTACTCCCGCGTTGCAAGTTACGTTTGAGGGGTTAGCGCCGGGACAGATCGGCGTCGAACAGATCAATTTCGTGGTCCCGGCAAATCAGCAGCCCGGGGATTGGGCGCTCTTTTACAACGCAGGCTCCTGCCCGGACGGAAACGGATCGTTATCGGGCCGTTGCGCGACCTACACCTTTGGCGTCGGAGGTTCTTCGAGCCCCTACGTGAAGCTTCCCGTGCGGTGATACCAAGATGACGGCGACCAACAAGAAGAAAGGCAACGTGAAGCACATGAGGATACGCTTTTTTAGGACGAGCTTGGCATTAGCGGCTCTCGGAGCCCTCTCGGCCGCTGTCTCGGGCCAGAACCTGACAGGAACCGTGGCCGCGGGCGATAACGGGGCACCGCTCGACCACGCAACGGTGCTGGCCATCAAGTATGGGGCGACGCCAGCGCAGCCGCCCACAATTTACAAGGCAGTCACCGACGCGTCTGGCCATTATGCGCTAACGGCCTCTGCAGGGCAATATACCCTATGCATCCACGGCGGCGGCCTGTACCTGGACCCGTGTGAATGGGGGGGCGCGAGCGTCAGCGCCGTTGCCGCCAGCGCGATTTCCGTTCCGCTGCGGCCTCAAAAAGGGGCTTGGCTCATCATCCGCATCCACGACTCGGGCGGCCTTCTACCAGCGACGGAACCGCTGCCCCGCGCGGGAGTCCAAGCCTACGTGAGCGCCCCGGGCGTGAAGCAGTTTTTGCTGCCGGTCATATTTGACGATGGCCGCGTTCGCGACTACGGCGCGGTGGTCCCGATGAACGTTCCATTGACGGCGTTCGTGAGCAGCCCAGTCGTTCTCCTCGTTGACAAAAGCGGCGCCGCCCCGAACCCCGTGGGCATGGCGCTCGTGGTCACACCACCTGACCCCGCGGAGCCGAGTTGGCTCCCTCCGCGGGCCACCTCGATGTTTCCCCGACCCACGGCGACCATGCTCCACTTCTATACAACAGGCCGAAAATAAGCGCGATGCCTCCCGGCGGCTCGCGCCGGCCAAACGCTTATCCCCTCGAAGGGCGGCCCGCATTTCGCCGTTTCGGCATGGGCCAGGGGCAGCGCCTTTTCGAGCCGCTGACTGAGTGGCGGATGCAGCGCTTGCCGCGGCGCACCGAGGGCTACGCCTTGGACTTGGATTCGACGGTCGTCCAACCGTTCGGTCACCAGCGGTTAGATCCGCCTTTGAATCATTCTTGCAATTCTGCCATGCGATGGCAGATTTGCAAGGTGGAACTTCACAGCACCGTCTTTACCGCCGCCCGCAGCTCCTCAAGGGTCATCGCCCCCGGATGGTACAGCCGCACGATGCCGCGGCGGTCGATCAACACCAGCGTGGGCGTCGTGCTCGCGCCGTAGAGCTTGAAATTCTCCGCGCTCACCGGCACGGGAACGGCGGCGAGGTCCGCATAATAGTGCCGCCACACCTCGTCGATGTACTTCAACTCCTGCTGCGGCGTCGCGTCCAGGCCGCCCGCCGCATAGCCGTAGCGCTGCGTCGGCGCGATCACGGTCAGCCCCTTCGCGGCGTACTCGCGATGAATTTGGGCGATAACAGGCGCGTCGGCTTTGCAGTCGCCGCACCAGTGCGCCCAGAAAAACAACAGCACCGGCTTGCCGCGCAACGACGGCAGCGACGGCGGCTTGGGGCCGAGGTATTCCCGCTCCACGAGCGGCGGCGCCGGCTTTCCTTCGAGCGAAAGCAGGTTGATGTTCTTCTGAATGCGCGCCCGGATCGACGTCGCGCCATACGCCGCCAGGTTTTGCCGCAGCAGCGCGAGAGCGCCGTTGCGATCGCCCCGCGCCGCCAGCGCCTGCGCCTGCACCTCGATCGCCGCGCCCAAGGCGATCGGCAGATTCGCGTCCGCATCGAGCTTGCGGCCTTTCAAAGCGCCGGGAAGCAAAGTTTCCGTCTCTCGCGCGTAGGCTCTCCGCCTTGTCAAGCTGTTTAGCATCCAGCGCTCCGCGGGCCATCCAGGACAGCGCCTCCAGCATCTCCGGCGTAATGCCGCGTTGCGCGCGATAGCTCTGAATTTCAGAATCCGCCAGAGAGAAATTACCCCGCGCGATGGCCACTCGCACACTCGTGACAATGTCCAGGGGCGCGCCGGACGCCAACGCCGTCAGACCGAGCACAACCAGCGCCCCGAGCCGGCGCATCACATCGAAGAGAGCATGCGCCCGCCGTCCACGACAATCGTCTGGCCCGTCAAATACGACCCCGCGTCGCTCGCCAGCAGCAGCGCAACGCCGGCGATCTCGTGCGGCTGCCCGAGGTGCTTGATCGGCTGCGCCTTCTGCATTTGACCCCAGCGTTCCTCGTCTTTCCAGTAATACTCGCTCAGGTGCGTCTGGATCAGCCCCGGCGCGATCGCGTTCACGCGCACGCCGTCCGGCCCCAGTTCCACCGCGAACGATTGCGTCATCATGATCATCGCCGCTTTGGTCATGCTGTACAGCATCCCGTGGAACTGCGGCCGCAACCCCGCGATCGACGCAATATTAATGATAGCCCCGCGTTTACGCTCCACCATGCCGGGCGCGACCAGCCGCGTCATGCGGAACACGCTCTTCAGGTTCACCTCCACCATCTTGTCGAACTGCGTTTCGTCCATCGCGATGGCCGGACCTTGCGCGATATTGGTCCCGGCATTGTTCACGACGATGTCGATGCATCCGAACTCCTTGATGGTCTCCTCGACCAGGCGCGTAAGCTCGTCCACCCGTCCCACGTGCGCGGTTTTCGGAACGACGCGGCCCGCCAGCGGCTTGAATTCTTCAGCAACCGCTTCGAGCGTGTCCCGCTTGCGTCCGCAAATGACCACCGTCGCGCCTTCGCGCGCAAACGTCTCCGCAATGGCTTTGCCGATGCCGCGGCTCGCGCCCGTAACGATTGCAACTTTCTGTTCCAGTTGACCCATGTCTAAACCTGCGGCGCCGGAATTCCTAACAACTTGTATGCATACCGCAGACTCGCTTCCAGGTCCTCGCGCTCGCGTTGCCGCGCAAGCTCCCTGGGAACCGCTTCCTGCTTCGGCCGCGGCGAGCCTTTTTCGGCGATCGCCAGAAAGCGCTCAAATTCCCAGGCCGGCGTGCGGCGGTACGAGTCCCAAAACTTCGGATCTTCAAACGCGAAAATTCGCGGTTGCGTCACGATCACCTCCAGCGAGAGCGCGCGCCCCGGACAAAGCTCCGCGTATTTCGCGACGTAATCGTCGATTCCGACGTTGCCCTCGCCCATGCGCACCCATGAAACAGCCGCGCCTTCCTTCACTCGCCACACCGCGCTATCGCGTACGTGGCTGGTCAACACATAGGGATGCAGCGTCGCGAGCGTCAGGTGCGGGTCTTCGATGGTCCACAGCGGATTGCCGGAATCCAGGCACACGCCCACGAAATCGCGTCCCGCCTCCTCCACCAGCGTTTTCAATTCGCGAGCTTGCATGTCGCCCGCATGGTTCTCGATCGCGATCTTCAGGCCGTTATCGAGGACCCGAGCCCGAGAGGCGCGTAATACCCGAACGGTGTCTTCAATGTGCCCCTCGATTCCAGGAGGCTTGCGGTCCTCCATGCTGCCGAGCACCGCGCGCACGATCGGCGAGCCAATGATGCGCGCCGCGTCGATCATGCGCCCAAGCTGCTCTTCGGCGCTTCCCTGCTTCGGATCGAACATCGTCGAAGATGGGCAGATCGACCGCATCCCGATCTCCACCTCGATCCCGAGCTGTTCGGCCCGCGCGCGGACCTTGCGCAGATGCTCCGGGTCCAAGCTGCCCAGAAAACGGATCTCCGAAAAATGCACCACTCGCGCTTTCCAGCGCGCGCAATAGTCCAGATACTCGAACGCCGTCCAGCCCTGCGAGCGGATGCTGAACAGATCGATGCCGAGCCGCACCGGCGCCCTGCTCTGTGCCAAAGCGCCCTGCGCCAAGCCGCCTCCCGTGGCCAGCGCGCTACTCAAAAGATCTCTCCTCGTCATTGGATTGCCAGATTCTTCAAATATTCGCGGAACTCGCAGCCCAGATCGTAACGGCGCAACGCAAATTCCACCGTCGCCTTCAGGAACCCCAGCTTGTCGCCGGCGTCATAGCGCGTTCCCTCGAAACGGTAGCCGTAAATGGGACGGTTGCGCAGCAAATGCTTCAGGCCGTCGGTCAACTGAATCTCTCCCCCGCTGCCGGGCTCGATCTGCTCCAGCGAATCGAAGATCTCCGGCGTCAGCACGTAACGGCCGATGATCGCCAGGTTCGAAGGAGCCTCGGACGCCTTCGGTTTCTCCACCATGTTGCGAATGCGAAACAGCCGGTCGCGTCCGCCATTGTGCGAAACCGGCTCGGCATCCACCGCGCCGTATGACGAGATGGCGTCGCCCGCCACTTCCATCAGCGCCACGACGGGCGCGCCGTAAAAATCATACACGTCCAGCAACTGCCGCACCGCGGGAATCTCCGAATCGATGACGTCGTCGGAAAGGACGACCGCGAACGGCTCGTTGCCCACCAGTTCCTTCGCGCGCAGCACCGCGTGCCCCAGTCCGAGCGCTTCCTTCTGCCGCACGTAGGCGACATTGATCATGTCCGACACGTTGCGGACGATGCCGAGCAGCTCCTTCTTGCCCTTGGCCTCCAGCACCTGCTCCAGTTCGAAGCTGACGTCGAAATGATCCTCAATAGCGGTCTTTCCGCGCCCCGTAACGATGATGATGTTCTGAATACCCGAATGCATCGCCTCTTCCACGCCATACTGGATCAGAGGCTTGTCAACAAGCGGAAGCATTTCTTTCGGCTGCGCCTTGGTGGCGGGCAGGAATCGCGTCCCCAGGCCGGCGGCGGGGAAAACCGCTTTCCTGACTTTAGGAATCATCAGATTCCATTGTAATGGTGATCGGTCCACATCCCCGCGCGGCGCGGAAACCTAAGCCGAGCCGCGCGCGTCGGCAAGCGTGCGATTCGACTACGCCGGCACCGCAACCACCGTCAAACGGCGGTCCCGGCGATTGGGGGCCGCGCTCTTACGCCCGTACATGCGCTTGTCCGCGCGCGCCAGCAACTCCTCCGCCTGCGTCCCATCTTTGCCCAGATAGGCAAATCCGACGCTCATCGATACTTCCGCCGCGCCGAACATTTCCATCGCCGTCCGCTCCACGGCGGCGCGCAGTTCCAACGCAATGTCTTCAATGGCGGCCGCCGGAGCGCGCGGTATGACCAAAACAAATTCGTCTCCGCCCATGCGCGCGACATAGTCGCCGTCGCGGCAACTTGCCTTTAATACGCGGCTGACCCGCCTCAGAAATTCGTTCCCCTCCAGGTGCCCGTGGCGGTCGTTGATGCCTTTGAACCCATCGAGATCGCATACCAGAACGCTGAGATCGATGGCGCTCTCCCGGCACTTCGAAATCTCGCGCTCCAGGTGCAGGAACAGAGACCTGCCGTTCGGCAATTCCGTCAAATAATCGGTCACCGAGCTGATCTCCACTTCCTCGAAACGCATCGCGTTCTCCACGCTGATGCCCAACTTGGAGGCGACCGCCAAAAGTACGCGCGCATCGTCCTTGCTGAACGCGTCCTTTTCCCGCCGGTACAGCGCCAGTACGCCGACCGCCGCTTCCGTGCCCTCCAGCGGTACCGCCAACGCCGATCGCAACGCCGTCACATTACGGCTGTCGTTCAGATAACCCGGCTCAACCGAAGGATTGCCATTCACGATGTGCGTACGGTTCTCCGCAACCCAGCCCGACAGGCCCTGGCCCATCGGGATCGCGAGCTTTTCAAATAGCCGGGCATCTTCTCCGGTCACGTATTCCGGGATCAGCCTGTCGCCGACCTTCACATAAACCGCGATGGCGTCGAACGGGACCAGTTTGCGCAGCCGGCCCGACATCACGGAGAAAGTCTCCGAAAGGCTCAGCGACGTTCCCAGGTCCCGCGTCATTTCGAAAATGGTCTGCGCTTCCTGCCGCGCGGCGGCAATGGAAACCACGAACTCCGCCCCGCCGCTCGAACGCCGTTCTTCTTGAAATCCCGCCGCCGGCGCGCGCCCATTCTCGATCCTCGCCCCGGTCGATAGTTTGGCGAGAGCGCTCGCGGGAACCGACCGCGCCGACATCTCGAGTTCCGCGCAGCGTTCGCGAAGAACCGCCACAACGCGCGGATCGAAGGCGATGCCGGACTGCGCCACCACCACCGCCAGCGCCTCCTTCAAAGGCAGCGCGCGCCGGTATTGCCGATCGCTCGCCAGCGCGTCCAGACAATCCACCGCCGCCAGGATGCGCGCCCCGATCGGAATCCACTCTCCGCTGAGGCCGTCCGGATATCCCGTCCCGTCCCACTTCTCATGATGGCTGCGCACGATCGGAGCCACGGGGTAAGGAAACCGCACCTGCTCCAGGATCTCCGCGCCGACAACGGGATGAATTTTCATCTTTTCGAATTCCTCGGGAGTCAATTTCCCCGGTTTCGAGATGATATGTTCCGGCACCGCCAGCTTGCCGATATCGTGCAGCATGGCGGCGGCGCGCAACGCCCGCAGCTCCTCCCCATCGAGCCCCAGCTCGCGGCCGATTCCCGTTGCGTAAACCTCCACGCGCTGCAGGTGGTCGCGAGTCGTTTGATCCTTCGCCTCAATCGCCAGCGCCAGCGCCTCAATCGTCCGCAAATGCAGGTTCGCGATCTCCTCGGCATGCTGCTTCTGTTCCTGCGCATGGCGGCTTTCCGCTTCGGCGCGCTCTTTCTCCGCTTTCAGCCGGTCGAGATAGAGCCGGTAGGAGCGGTACACCAGGTACACGCACGGCAGTATCAGCATCGCGGTTTGCCATCCCGCCCTTTCTCGCCGCGTAATTGAAAAGAATCGCCGCCGCCGCGCCCAGCAGATAATAAGCGAGCGACCAGAAGTAGCACTCTTTCCACACCGTCACCACCCGCTTGCGCTCCGTCAGCGCGATGATCAGCGCCACCGGGCCGGTGTTGAGAAGAAAGTATACGCACGCCGTAATGGCCAGCAGCATCGGCGCTTCCAGCCCCAGCCGCTGCAGAAGGCCACTCCGGAAAACGCGGTCGGCCGCCGTGATCGCTACGGAGGCGGCCGCGACATTGAAGAGAACCTGCACCGCCCGCGGCCGGCATCGGGCGCACCAATATGTCTGAACCAGAACCGCCGTGCAACCTATGGTGACGGTCTCCGCCAGAGACATCTGCACCAGGCCGACGAGGACAAAAAAGAAGTTCACCGACAAGGTTCCCGTCACGCCTGGCAGTTTCACCTTCCAACCGGAAGCGCACAGCGCCACCGCGAGGAAAACCATGAACCGGATCGCATCGGCGGTAGCGAATTGAGCCATCACCGGCAGCAGCGCTAACGCTCCGCTCAGGATCACGATCGCCACGAACAAAATCGCTCGGCGGGGCATCATGGACCTTCCTGCTGCAATCCGGTGTCCCAATCACCGGCAATGCCGCGAATGGCACGCCTGTCTTCATGGTTTCAATCGCTTGGACGCGGGACCCAAGGCCGCGTGGGGCACTTGCGCAGTTTGCCTTGAGACGAAATGTCGCGCGATTGCCAGCCGGCTTGAGGCAATACGTCGCTCGCCCCGGCCGCCCGCCCCCAACAACCCTTCTCGCCGTTCGCGGCGCCCTTTCAATATGACCTCAAGCCCGTCCCAACCGCGCCGCCGCCCGCGGGCGCGTCCAGTTCGAGCGGCTCATATGACCTCGATCCCGTCCCAACCCCGCCGGCCTGCCGCCGCTAATCCCAATCGCCGGGAGGACTAGACAGCCGCGCACAAGCGCCGACAACTTGTCGCCCAATTCGGGGCACAATGTCTCCCCGCCCCCATCCCGCCTCTTTGTTTTCAACGCCCGGCAGCGGCGCCTCGCGTGCCCTTTCAATGCCGCGTAGTTAATTGGAGGAGCAAAATGAATCGACTTTCTAGGGCCGCCGTGGTTTTACTTCAGTCCGCCGCGATGGCCTTCGCGGCATCAAAGGTGGCGCCTGACGTCAACACGAATACGAACGCCCTCGAGGATGTCATTATCCAGTTCAAGAATGTCAACCTTCCGAGCGCCGCGAGCAAATACGCCGCCTACGGAACCATAAAGAAGTTCTTCTCGAGCATCAACGGAATCCACATCGCGCTGCCCGGCCGCCTGATCGGACTGATTGCGCTCGATCCCGCCGTCTCTTACATATCGCCGAACCGCAAGAGCATGGGCGCCGTCGATATTTCCACCGCCACCGTGAACGCCAATCTCGCCTGGTCGTATGGATACGACGGAACCGGCGTCGGCGTGGCCGTGATCGACAGCGGCATTACCGCCAAGAGCGATTTTAATGCGGCGAACGGAGCATCGCGCATCGTATACACGCAGGACTTCATCGGCGGCAACGGCTCCGACTCCTACGGACACGGCACTCACGTCGCCGGCATTCTCGGCGGCAGCGGCGCCAATTCCATCGGATCCATTTTTACCAGGACCTTCAAGGGGATGGCGCCCAACGTGAATCTCATCGACCTTCGCGTCCTCGATCAAAACGGCAACGGCCAGGAAGCCGACGTAATCGCCGCCATCGATCAGGCCATCGCGTTGAAGTCGACTTACAACATCCGCGTGATCAATCTCTCGCTCGGACGCCGCGTATTTGAAAGCTATAGTCTCGACCCGCTCTGTCACGCCGCCGAAGCGGCATATAAAGCCGGCATCGTCGTGGTCGCCGCGGCGGGCAATTATGGCCGCGATAATTCGCTCGGCACCAACGGCTACGGCACCATCACGGCTCCCGGCAACGATCCTTATGTCATCACCGTCGGCGCCACCAACGCGCACGGCACCCCGTCGCCGGCCGACGACACCATCGCCACTTATAGCTCCAAAGGCCCCACCGCGATCGATGGCCTGGTGAAGCCGGACCTTGTCGCGCCGGGCAATGGCGTCATCTCCGACCTCGCATCGCCGCTCTGCACGCTGGCCGTGAACAACCCCTTGTCTTTGATCTCCGACAGCGCCTACGAGACCGGCCTGCTGGGAATGTCGTCCAACTACTTCAGCCTCAGCGGAACCAGCATGGCGACCCCCGTCGTGAGCGGCGCCGTGGCGCTGTTGCTCCAGAGACAACCGTCGCTCACCCCCGATCAGGTCAAAGCCCGTCTCATGAAAACCGCCCGCAAGATTCTCCCCTCTTACATGAGCGGCTTCGATGTCCTGCACGGCGTACTCTACATGAATCAGGCCGACATCTTTACCGTCGGCGCCGGCTACCTCGACGTCTTTGGAGCGCTCGCAAACAACGACTACGTCACGCAACCCGCCATGTCGCCGTCCGTGAAGTTCAACGCCCAGGGCAGCGCCGTAACCATGGTTCGGGACTTAAGCGTGGTGTGGGGATCGAGCGTCGTCTGGGGCGACAGCGTCGTATGGGGAAGCTCCATGTTCTCTGGATCTCTGAACGGCGCCAGCGTCGTGTGGGGATCGAGCGTCGTCTGGGGCAATTCCACTCTCGACGGTTTCAGCGTCATCTGGGGAAGCACTGTAAACGCCAACATCGCGATCCAAGCGTCCGCCTACGACGACGGCGACCAGAACTGAACCCGGGTGGATTCAATTTTGACCCGGGAAGCGGCGGCGTGGCAGCCCTCCTCTCAGCCGCGCCGCCGCTTCCCGGCTCCCGCAACCGCGCGGGCGCTCCCGTCTAAACCCCTTCCTTCGTCGCTCGGCCCCTCCCAACCACCGCTCCGCCGCCGTTTCCCCGTTCCCGCGCCGCCAAGCGCTCCCGCCGCAACCCCCCGCCTTCGCCGCTCGGCCACTCCCAACCCCCGCTCCGCCGCCGCTTCCCCGTTCCCGCGCCGCGCAAGCGCTCCCGCCGCAACCCCCCGCCTTCGCCGCTCGGCCCCCACCCCTGTAAGCACCGCTCCTCTTCACAAACTCCCGCGTGCGCCGCCCTTATTGCCCGCTTGCGTTCGCGTGATTGTGGTCCGTTTCCCCCGTGGGCTTGGGCAGCGTCTTCCGGGGCAGCATCTGCGGCCGCGTCGCCGCATCGTACACCACCGACGCGATCACCGCCGAGGCCTGCATCAAATCCGCCGCCACGATATGGTCGTAGGTATCCATATCCGAGTGGTGCGTGACCGTGAAATAGTCCAGCGGGTCCTGAATGAATTGGAAGCCCGGCAGTCCCACGGCGTCGAACGAGAGATGGTCCGTGCCCCCGGTATTGCGAATGGTGATGGTGCTCACGCCGAGATCGCGGAAGGGGCTCAGCCAGCGCTCGAACAGCGGCCGCATGGCGTCGTTTCCCTGCAAATAGACGCCGCGAATCTTGCCGCTGCCGTTATCGAGATTGAAGTAGCCCGACAGCTTGGCGTGCTCCGCCGTCAGCCGCATCGTCTTCGGATCGCCGAAATGCTCCTTCACGTAGGCTTTCGACCCCAGCAATCCTTCCTCTTCGCCGCCCCACAACGCGATCCTCACGGTGCGGTCCATTTTCAGATTCAACGCCTTCAAAATGCGCACCACCTCCATCATGACGGCGCTGCCCGCGCCGTTGTCCGTCGCGCCCGTCCCGGTGTGCCAGGAATCGAAGTGCGCGCCGACCATCACGACCTCGTCTTCCTTCGCCGCTCCCGGAATCTCCGCCACGATGTTATAGCTGTCTACCGCCTCGGCCGATTGCCGCGCCCGCAGGCTCACCTGCATCTTCAAAGGCTCGTTCAGCCGAACCAGATGAAGCAGGCGGTCGTACTGCTCCTTCGTCACGACAAACGTCGGAGGCGCCTGCGCGTCCTTCGGCTCGCGCGACCCCGCCTGTTCCGCGAACAACAGAGCGTCGTGCGCCCGCGCGTCGTCCATCAACACGGCCGCCACGCCTTCCTGCTCGAAAAACTGGTTGCGCCGATTGGCGACCTGCTGCCCGCGCTCGCGCATCTGTTCCCGCACGCTTTCCGGAAGGCTGGTCATGTACTCCAGCCGCTCCATGGGATCTTCCGGCATCTTCAGCGGCTCATTCGGCGAAATCCGCATGTGCGGCGCCGGTTCCGGGGCTTTCGCCATCGCGGCCAGCTCCGCGTCGGTGTAGCGGCGGAACAACGGCTGGTTCTCGGAACTCACCGCTCCCGGCCGCACTTCCCGCGACGCCAGGACGATCTTGCCGCGCAGCTTCCCTTTGTACTTGGCGATGTATTCTTCGAGATCTTTCTCCGCCTGCGCCGGATCGAACGTCCGCGCGGCAAGCGGCGCAAAAACGACATCGGCCGCCGTCGCGCCGTTCGTATTCTTCGACCACGCCAGCGGCGCCGCGTCCAGCAAGGCATAACGAGGCTGCAACATTTCGACCGCATACTGTTCAAGCGACCAGCTCTTGCCGAACGGCCCCCATTTTTCCAGATGCCCGTTGGAAAGCCCATAGCTTTCCAGCCGCTTCAAGGCCCAATCCGCCGCCTGCTTGAACTCCGGCGAGCCGGTCAGGCGCGGCCCGTACACATCCGTCAGATACTCGATGTGCTCCATCACCTTCGAGTTCTGAAACTCCTCCGATTTGATCTGGTTGACAACCGCGAGGTCGACGCCGTCCTGCGCGGCCAACGTCAGCGAAGCGAGCAAAGCGCCAATGAGAATTCGCATGTCCTTGATTATCGCTCCGGCAAAAAAGGACCTCTTTAGGACAGCCGCCGGGCCAAACCCATATTTATGGGAAAATGGGCGTATGAAGACCACTGTGGAGATCCCCGACGCCATATTCCGCCGCGCCAAGTCCGCGGCGGCCCGCCAGGGCATCTCCCTGAAGGAGTTCCTAACCGATGCCGTCAAGCAAAAGTTGCGTGGAACCTCCGTTATCTCGCGGGAGCCTACCCGACGCGAACCCGCCCAAGGCGAACCTGCCCAACGCGAACCTGCATGGATACGAGCCTTCGGAGGCCTGCGCGATTTAGGCGACGAAAACAAACGAATCGCGCGCGCCATTGAGGAGGAATTCGAAACCATCGACGAAGAGGATTGGCGTTGATTGGCGTTAATTCTTGACACGAATGCGTTATCGGCATTCATCGGCGGCGATACCCGTCTCCTCGCCGCGATCCATTACGAATCGAACATCGGCCTGCCGGCGATTGTCCTCGGCGAATATCTTTTCGGAATCATATCGTCCCGCTTTCGCGCGAAGTATGAGCATTGGTTCAGAGACAATCTGCCCCTTTTTCGCGTACTCGCGGTAACCCGCGATACCGCCGCGGAATATGCTCTTATACGGCGCGAATTGAAGGCGAGAGGCCTGCCTATTCCGGCCAACGATCTATGGATTGCCGCTTTGGCCCGGGAACATGGTTTTCCGCTCGTCAGCCGCGATCGTCATTTCCAGATAATCGAGCGTCTGGATTTCATGACGTGGTAACGGGCGCGGCGGCGCGCAAGATGCGCGCTATTCGTGCAGCGTGGTATCGAGAAAAGCCCGCAGGCGGTGGCTGCGGCTGGGATGGCGCAGCTTCCGCAACGCCTTGGCCTCAATCTGGCGGATGCGCTCGCGCGTGACGGCAAAATGCTGGCCGACTTCCTCGAGCGTGTGCTCGCTGCCGTCCTGCAGACCAAAACGCATCTTAATGATCTTTTCCTCGCGCGGGACTGAGGGTCTTCAGCACCTCGGCCGTCTGTTCGCGAAGATTCAGGTTGATCACGGCTTCGGAAGGCGACACTACCCTGCGGTCCACAAGAAAATCGCCCAGGTGCGATTCGTCTTCTTCGCCCACCGGCGTCTCGAGCGAGATCGGCTCCTGCGCGATGCGCAGCACTTTGCGGATCTTCCCGACCGGCAGCTCCATCTTGACGGAGAGCTCTTCGGTGGTAGGCTCGCGGCCCAGATCCTGCTGCAAGCTGACGCTGCGTCCGGACCAGCTTATTGATCGTCTCGATCATGTGAACCGGAATGCGGATCGTGCGCGCCTGGTCGGCAATGGCCCGCGTAATCGCCTGGCGCACCCACCACGTCGCATACGTCGAAAATTTATATCCGCGGCGGTAATCGAATTTGTCCACCGCCTTCATCAGGCCGATGTTGCCTTCCTGAATCAGATCCAGGAACTGCAGGCCGCGGTTGGTGTAGCGCTTGGCGATCGAAACGACCAGCCGCAGGTTGGCTTCGATCAGTTGCTTCTTGGCGATGTCGGCTTCCTGCTCGCCGCGCTCGACGATCTGCAGCGTACGGCGCAGCTCCGTCGCGCTGGCCCCGCACTCCTCCTCGATCTGCTGGATGCGCTGATTGCATTGCCGCAGCTCTTTGCGAAGATCGCGCGTGAAATGGCCGGCGCGCCCGTCCGCCGCCGCCGGCTCCTCCATCTTGCGCTGGATCTTGGCGATCTCCCGCTCGAGAGGCTTTAACTCGTCCACCGCCGCGCGCAGCCT
Organism: Bryobacterales bacterium; assembly: GCA_963795935.1. Taxonomy (GTDB): domain Bacteria; phylum Acidobacteriota; class Terriglobia; order Bryobacterales; family Bryobacteraceae; genus JAICMB01. Next base: position 226,067 of record CAWCJO010000009.1, read on the forward strand.
GTCGGCCAGCGTCCGGCGCACCGCGCTCCCGAACTGAATGTCGCGAATGATGCGCGAAATCTGCACCATGCCCCGCGCCAGAGAATAACGGTGGCCGCGATGCTGCTTCGGTTTCAGGCTGCGCGAAATCGCCTGCAGCTTTTGGCGGAACTGCTGCGTGCGCTTGTAATGCTTCTCGATCTCGTCAACTTTGCGCAAAAGCTCGTCGAGCTGCGCCGAAAAATCCTCGTCGGTGACGACGAACTCCGGCAGCACCAGCATGTCCTTGACCAGCTTCGAGCCGTCCCGCAGATCCGCCGCGAGCTGAATAATTTCCCGGATCACCAGCGGCGAGCGCGAGAAAGCCTTGCGAACGGCCCATTGGCCTCTCTCGTTGCGCTTGGCCAGCTCGATTTCGCCTTCGCGCGTCGAGCAGCGGGACCGTGCCCATTTCCCGCAAATACATCCGCACCGGATCGTTTGTTTTATCGCCGACATCCTGCGGAAGATCGATCTCGGCGAAGTCGTCGCCGTCCTCGGTCTTTTTCTCGAAATCGAGCTTCGGCTCTTCGAGAATCTCGACGCCGGCGCTGTCGAGGTCCGATAGCAGATCTTCGAATTCCCTTCCCGACGGGAAATCGGCGATCAATTCGCTCATTTCGTCGTAAAGGACAAAGCCCTTTTCCTTGCCCGATTCCATGAGCTGTTTCACGCGACCGAATTTTTCATCAACGCCCACTGGCACCCCAATAACCAGCGATTCCCATTCCAGCCCCATTCAGTGTACAACACGCCTGCCGGGCCGCTACCGTCATTGTTTGCTCCCGCAAGTTGCTCCATTTCCCGCAACCGCCCCGACAATCGCAGCGCTTCGGCGAGGTCTCCGCCGCGTTCCGCCGCTTGAATCTCCGCCTTCAAATGCGAGCGCCGCAATTCCCGATCCTGTCTCCTGAACGCGCGCAGGCAATCGCGCGCCTGTTCGAGCGCCGCATTGTCCTCACTGCCTTCATCGGCCAAAAGGAGCCGCGACAATAGATCCTTGTCGGCGTCCCCCAGGCGTCCCTCCAGGTTGGAAAAGGTCAGCGCCTCCCCGCTCGCCGCCGCCGCGAAGAGGGCCTCGAAAATGCCCCGCGTCTTAAATCGCTGCACCGCTTCCAGTTCGCGCAACGCAGGCAAAACCTCCGCGCGCGCCTCCTCGCTCCGCAGCAACGCCTCCAGCAAAAATCTTTCGTTCGCCGGCGCCGCGATTTCCCGCCTCCGCGCCGCCGGTTCGGTTCGCCCCGCTCGCCGGAAGCGCTCCAGCACCAGATTTTCATCCACCCCAAGATAAGACGCCATGTCCTTGGCCACCGCGGCCCGCTCAATCTTGTCGTGGATGCGCTCGACCGCCGGAAGCAGCTCCTTCCAGGCGTCCATGCGCCCTTCCGCCGCGCGCAGGTCGAACTTCTTCCTGGCCCGGTCCGCCAGCCAGAAATAATATTGCGGCGCCTGCTCCAGAGCCGCCCGATACGCGTCGGCTCCCAATTGCTTCACATACTCATCGGGGTCCAGCCCCCCGCCCAGCTCCAGCACCCGCACGCGCATGCCTTCCTCGAGAAGCATTTCGAGCGAGCGCTGCGCCGCGTTGGCTCCCGCCGCATCGGAGTCGAAATTCACCACTATGCGCCCCGTGTGGCGTTTCAGCGCCCGCACCTGCGCGTTCGTCAGCGCCGTTCCGCAGCTCGCCACCACTTCCTGCACACCCGCCGCATAAACGCCGATCACGTCCATGTAGCCTTCCACCAGCGCCACGCGGTCGAGCTTGCGAACCGCCGCCTTGGCGCGATGCAGGTTGTACAGCGTGCAGCTCTTCCTATACAGCGGCGTCTCGGGCGAGTTCAGATATTTCGGCTCTTCGCCGTCCTTCAGCGCGCGCCCCCCGAATCCGATCGTGCGCCCCGATTCATCCTGGATCGGGAACATCAGCCGCCCCCGGAAGCGGTCGTAAAAGCCTCCGCCCTCCTGGCGCTTCCCCACCAGTCCCGAGTTTTCGAACAAGTCCGGCGAATACCCTTCCCGCTCCAGCGTTCGCGTCAATTGGTCCCAGGAATCGGCCGCGAGTCCCAATCCGAACTCGGCAATCTGCTCGCCCCCGACGCCCCGCCCCGCCAGGTATTCCCGCGCCGCCGCTCCCATCGGCCCCTTCAGATTGCTTTGAAACAATCGCGCGGCGGTCTCCTGCATCTGCAGCAGCGCCGCCCGCTGCTTGGACTCCGCATCGGCATATTCGGCGCGCTTGGGCATCGGTATGCCATGGCGCTCGGCAATGCTCTTCAGGGCCTCGAAAAAAGTGACGCCCTCCAGCTGCATGACGAAGTTGAAAATGTCGCCCCCGGCCCCGCAACCGAAGCACTTGTAGTATTGGTGGACGGCGTTCACTCCGAACGAAGGCGTCCTTTCGGCGTGGAACGGGCACAGGCCAACGTAGCGGCTGCCCATCTTCTTCAGGCGAACATATTCGCCCACCAGATGGACGATGTCCACCGAAGATTTCACCTGCTCGACGAAATCCATTTCTTGAAGGCTTGGTCCATGGTGGCACATTAGCGGCGCCCCGGCGGACCGCTCCGCGCGCTATTTCTCGAGCGAGACGCCGTAGGAAGGATGCGAGTATGTTCCGCCGATTTGAATCGGCACCACCGCGCCCGCGCGCTTCTTCTTGAAGAACGGATCGAGCGCTTTCAGCAGAAAAGATTTGACTCCCTTCGTTGCCTGCGACAGGTCGGCCTGCATGGCCAGCGTTCCGTGCAGGTCGATGCGCTGCGTCAGTAGGCTGTAGGTCCCCTGAAGGCGCACCAGCGCGCCCGGCACGGTAAACGAGAGCGCCGAAAATCTGGCGACGCCGTCCTTCAAAGCCACATGCCCCTTCAGGCCGGAGACCACGTTCTCGGGGTTGGCGTCGGCGTCCTTTTCGCCGCGCGCCCGCTCGCTCAAGACATCGATCTGATGCCGCGTCTGCGATCCCGTGAAACGCGCGCCGCCGATGCCGAAATCCCCCTCCAGCTCCACTTTGCGCAGAAATTTTTCCTTCCCCGGCGGAAGCGTCGCCCGCGCCCGGAAGTCGATCGCGCCGGCCAGCGGCGCACGCTCCGATTTCATGAGCAAATGCATCAGGTCCTGAATGCGGCCGTCCCGCGCGGTCATTTCAAGCGATACCGTTTTGCCGCGTTCTCCCGGCCTGCCCTCTACCGCGCCCTCGGAGTCGATGGTGGTCGTCTCAAATCGCGTATCGGCCGGCTGCAGCGCCGTGTCGCCATTCGTTCCATTCACGATGGCGTGAAATTGCGCCGCCAACTGCACGCGGTGTCCGCTGCTTTTCACGTAAAAATCGCGGACTTCGGCGCCTCCACGAACATCGACGCGCTCCAGTATGCCGTTGAATTTGCCTTTCGAGGAGAGCGTTCCTCCCAGCATCTGAAACACGCCGAGATCCGCCCGCTCAAAATCGTAGGCGCCCGACAACGGCGTTTTTCCGCGCTCCCCGGAATTCCAGGGACCAAACGTCCCGGAACACGTCACCTCGCCCGGCGGCAGCGGATTCTTCAAGGAGGCGCGAAACGACCAGGCGCGCCCCGCCGCCAGATCGTCCAGCGTGAGTTTGTGAATCTCGAAGCGCAGCGCCGCGCCGCTGCCGCGCTGGACCTCTAATACCGAGCCATCCGCGATCAGTTCCCCCACGGCGAGCTGCGACCCGCCCGATTTCTTCGCCGCCGGCGCTTCGCCCGCGCCCGGCACGCGCGCGTAGAGCCCTTCGGCGCGAATCCGTTCGATGCGCTTACGCCCCGTCAGCAAGTCTGTCCAGGCCGCCTCAACCGTCAGTTTGCGAATGCTCCCGATCGCCTTGGGGCCGTGAAAGGCGATGCCTTCCACCACGCAACCCGGATGCGGGAAGTAGACGCTGCGAAACGCTCGCTGCTCCACGGAGGCGCCCAAAAGCTGGCCCAGTTCGCCGCCGACCGCCTCTTTCGTGAACGGCCACTTCGCGAGCACAAACGCGAACGCGCCGCAAATAAGCGCCACCACAGCCGCAATAGCGATGCCGACACTGCGTTTCCCTAAAACTCTCACGCCCCAAGACTCTCAGGTATCGAAGAGGTTTGACGCCCGCGCGCGCAACCGGAGGAGGGATCGCGCGTGCGGGCGTACCCGGCCTACATCGGTCGAAGCATATCATATTTCCCAGCAGATCGTCGAACGACGCTGGACAACGTGATCCGCGTTTCCTCCAAAAAAGCTTCTAGTTAAATTCAGCAGCCGCGCCCGATTGCATCGCCGGCCGCGCGATTCCCGCGCCGCATTCTCACACTGGCCGCTCCGCGGCGGTCGCCGAAATTCTAAAGGACGGCAGCCGGAGTTTGATAATATCGCTTAGTTCCTATGCTCATCACTGCGGCGATTCTCGCGATATTCGTGTATGGCATGATTGCGGCCATGCTGGGTACCATTTTGCCGGACCTTTCCGCGCGGTTTAAGCTCACCCCGGCTCAGAACGGGACCATTGCGCTGGCGCAGGCGATTGGGTTGATAATCGCCTCCGTTTCGGTCGGTCCCCTGATCGATAACGAGGGCAAGAAGATCGGTCTGGTGCTCGGTCTCGCGCTCATCACCATCGCTCTGTTTCTCCTGCCCAATTCGAAGGGCTATGGCACGGTAATCGGCTCTCTCTTTTTGCTCGGCATCGGCGGCGGCATCATCGTCACGGGAGCGAACGCGCTGGGCGGCGATGTCGATCCGGCGCACCGCGGCACGGCTCTGAACCTGCTAAATCTTTTCTTCGGATTAGGCGGCCTGGCAACGCCGTTTCTCGCCGCCAACCTCCTAAAGCGCAACTCCATACGCTTGTGCTACACCGTGGCCGTTCTTGCGGCGCTGACGCTGATTTTTAACGCCGCAACCCCCATGCCGGGCCCATCCGGCGCGGTGGAGGTTTGGGCCGGCGCCGGCCATCTGGTCGGCAGCCCGGCGCTATGGCTGCTGGCGGCGCTGCTGTTCCTCTATGTCTCCTGCGAGGTGGGCGTTTGGAACTGGCTGGTGCGCCACTTGGTTTCCCAAGGCTTGCCCGAAGGAAAAGCGCTCAATATTCTTTCCCTGGGGTTTGCATTAGGCCTGCTGTTGGGCCGCGTTGCCGTTGCCCCCGTGCTGCGCTCCATTTCCGCCCTTACCGTTTTGGCCGTGGCGTCCGTATTGATGATTATCTTCACGTTTTTGATGACGCGGACCCGCAACGCGGGCGCGGCGTGGGGACTCGTGTTTTGCGCCGGAGTAGCCATGGCGCCGGTGTTTCCGACCACTCTCGCGGTGGTAGCCGATACCTTCACGACGCTCACGGCCACCGCCATGGGCATCGCCATCACGTGCGGCTGGATCGGACTCGCCGTTAGCTCGCGTATCATCGGATCCATCGCCGGCAACGACCCCAAGCGGCTCCGCAAAGCCCTCCTGGTTCTGCCCGTCGCCGCCATCGTCATGCTGTGCATCACCTTGGCGCTGCGGACCATGGTCTCGACCACGGCGCATTAAAGGCGGGGTCTTCACAACGGCGAGCAGCCCGGCCATTTGCATCGAAGCATCCAACGCGGCGTAGCGATTCGGCGGCGCGGCGCGCCGATATAACGGTTATACTGAATCCGCTGCGATTTCGATCCGTGGAAGAGCCGGGATGTTAAAAGCAACACGGCGCAATCGGATGGTGCCGCCTCCTCCGCTGCGCTGTAATCTTTGAGATCCGGCATGATTCCAGCGGCGAATACTTCCACTTAGTCACGGCCTTTAAAGCCATCGATGAGGAAGAACAAAACTATGCCGAAGACGTCTAAGAGAGCGCCCAGTGCCGACGAGATCGCGGCGATGGCCTATCGCGGCGAGAATGTTTCCGCCTGCTTCGCCAACAAGTTTACGGTGTTCAGGCCCATCGGTCGCGTCAACGTCGATCTGACGCAGGCATGTTGCGGGAACTCGATGAGCGGCCCCCCGCCTCAATATCAGCCGCCGAGCGGTAATCAAGACATTGCTCGGACGGGCGCTAAAACTAAGCGAGGAACAAGCCAGCAAATCGCGGCCAAAAAAAAGATCGGATAGCCGGCTGGCGCTGCGGCGTTTCGCCGGCTTGGATGCGGTCAATTCATGTTTTGCGAGTCTGCTCGATCACTTCCGTTCGAGCAGGATGAGGTCGGCGTTCCCTTCGACCTCCGCGCAATAGGCAAGCCGCCTCCGATCGGGGGAGACAGACAAACCCAGTTTGATCGTCGAGGGCGCCGCGGCGATATCGACGGACGTTTTGGTCTCAAAGGAATAGAGGCGAAAGGCGCGTGTGACTCCCGAATTCGTGGAGCCGCTGTAATAAATGCCCTCTTCTACAGGGTAAATTCCCCCATAGGGAGCAATATAATCGTCTGCAAGCCGCTCTTCCACGCTGCCGGCCGAATCCCCATTGTCGAGAGTGCGTGCAAAGATACCGCGTTTCGTCATTTTGGAATAAAGGAGGAGCTTGCGGCCGGGCGCGGTAATCGGAAACGATCCTTCTCCGGCAAATAAAGGACGCTCCGCCCCGCCCTCGGCTGGAATTTTGAAGAGGGACCATTCGCCGGTCGTAATCTTCGAAATAAGCAGACTCTTGCCATCGCTGGACCAGGATGCCGTACCGCTTCCGCTCGAATCGTTCGTAACTTGCCGTGGAATTCCACTCGCGACATCGAGCACATAGACTTGCGATAATGCAGGGACTCGCGCATGAAAGGCGATATGTTTGCCGTCCGGCGACCAACGCGGAAATCCGGCGATGTGCGCCCGTAGATTCGTCAATTGCCGTTCATTCCCGCCGTCGGCGTCGGCAAGCCAAACTTCACCGCTCCCGCTGCGATAGCTCACGAATGCGAGGTGACGGCCATCGGGCGAGAACCGGGGCTGGGAATCGACCGCTGTCGATTGGATGAGAGGATAAGGAGGACCGGCCGCGGACAGACCTCCAGGCCGTAAGGGAAGCGCGAAAATATCGACGTTCTCAGGGCTGCGTACGGCGATGATCCGCGAGCCGCTAACGGTTAGCCCGCGAAACTCGGAATTGCCGTCGTAAACTAAGCTCGTCGAAGCGCCCACCTCAAACTCTTTAATGCTGTGTCCATCGATGAATAGCAAATGTTTTCCGTCCTCGTTCCAGGCAGGCGAGTGCGGATTGGGTCCAACATTGGTCACCAGCCTGGGCTCCCCGTCAGGCTCCAGGCGATCCGTCATGCGCTGAATCAGAATCGTGCTAGTTCCCGGACTGTTGAAACGAGCGAAAGCCAGCCACCGTCCGTCACGAGAAAAAGCGGGGGAAGTATCCTCGAAGCGGGCGCCGCGGCGCCGGAAAACAGTTCGTACAACGCCGGATTCAAGGGAGAGTAAAAACAGGATGGGGTTGCCCGCAGGCTCGCTTTGCGTAAAGGCCAGCCATTTTCCGTTTGGACTCCAGGCCAACATTCTCTGTGGGTGTTCATTTGGCGTTCTTACCAAATGAACGGAGTAGAGCGATCGCTCCGGTCCTCCGAGAGCCGGAATCAGCATAATTTTGGCCGCATCGTCCTTATGTCTGCGCAGGAAGGCGATCGACAGGCCGTCGGGCGACCACGCCGGAGACGTATCTTCGGCGGGATCTTGTGTCAGGCGCAAGGGATGTTGGCTGCCGACCGGCAAGACATAGATGTCCCGGTTTTCGTTGCGATTGCCGCCCCAGGAGAACGCAACTTGGCTGCCGTCGGGCGAGAGTGAAGGGTCCAACTCGTCCCCCGGATATGTAGTTACATACGAGATCCTTATGGGATGGCTCTCCGCTCTTCGCATGGCCGACCATCGAACGCCGGCGACTCCCGCCACTACGATCGCAATGGAAACGGCGCCCATGGATAGCCATTTTCGCAAGGTCGGCCGCTGAAGCGAAGGAGGTGGCGGATCGGGCGCCGTTTCCGCCGATGCTTGCGGCGCCAAGGGCTGGGGGTCGGGTAGGGTAGGATTTTCGGCGTTCGCGCTTTCCCGCAGGACGGGCGCGATGAAGCGGTATCCCAGGCGAGGGATGGTTTCTATGAATCGCGGCTCTTTCGAGCCGTCAAGCAGAGCAACCCGAATCTGGCGTATGCAGAAGTTAATATTTTGTTCGACGTCCACATGGACGCTATCCCCCCATAGATCGCCTTGGATATCTTCTCTCGACAGAATCCCGGGCGCTCTGTCAAGAAGAATTTCCAGGACCCGCAGCGGTTGAGGTTGAAGTTTCAGCCGCACGCCACGGCGGGAAAGGACACCCCGCGCCAGGTCCAGCGTGAAATCTCCGAATCGTATGGCCGATTGCGGACGGCGTTCCGGGGCAGAAGCCATTCGGCTATTCTACTACTGCCTATTTCGAGGTAATTAGGACAATGGTTTACGTCCTCATATCGTCCTGAGCAGAAACTCATTAGGCTATCTATTTCCTTTTCCGTGGACCGGGGCAATACTGGCTTCGACTTGCGCATATCGCCGCGCCGGGCGCGGCACGGAGGAATACAAATGAACACGGGAAGTTTTTTGCGATTGACAATACTGGCTTGCAACGTAGCCTTGGCTTGGATCGTTGCAACGGAACCGGGATATTGCCAGGTATCCTCTAACGTATCCGTGAAGGTTACGGGGCTTAATAATCCTCGCGGCCTCAAGTTCGGTCCAGATGGCTCGCTCTACGTGGCCGAAGGTGGAATGGGAGGCACGGCATCAACGGCAGGGCTTTGCGATCAGGTGCCTGCGCCCATCGGCCCCTACACTGGGGGATTTACGAGCCGCATTTCCAAGATCGGCACAGCGGGCGGGCGGCAAACGGTCGTGGACAACCTTCCATCCTCCCAAACGAGCGCCGCATCCGGAGGCCTGGTCAGCGGAGTGGCGGATATTGCGTTCATAGGGTCCACCTTGTACGCGCTCGTAGCCGGGGCAGGCTGCTCTCATGGGCTCACTGGAACACCGAACGGAGTGCTTCAGATCGACACGGTTCGCGGAACGGCGACTCCGTTTGCCGACCTCAGCGCGTTCATTCAGAGCAACCCCGTTGTAAACCCGAGCCCGGACGACTTCGAGCCGGACGGAACGTTCTATAGTCTGGTCAGTTTGGGAAACAAGCTGTATACAATCGAACCGAACCATGGCGAGATCGATGAGATCGACTCGAACGGGACGATAAAGCGCGTCGTCGATATCTCCGACACCCACGGTCACATTGTTCCGACCGCTCTCGCTTACCACAACGGTTGGTATTTTGGGAATCTGTTCCTGTTCCCGACCCTCGCAGGATCCTCGAACGTCTTCACCTACAGCAACAAGCGAATCCATGTGGTCGTTCCCCAGTTGACCACTGTCGTCGGAATCGCTTTTGATTCCCGGGACCGGCTCTATATTCTTGAAATGAGCGCCGGCACTGGCGGCCCCGCGCCAGGACAAGGGAAAGTGGTTCGTTATGAGTATAACGGCCAGCTTACGGACATCGCCACGGGGCTGAGCTTTCCGACGGCAATGGCCTTCGGCCCCGATGGACTGCTGTACGTCTCGCATATGGGGTTCGGGTTCCCTCCGGGCGCCGGACAGATCGTCGCGATCACCGTGACGAACTGATAGCTCATGAGCCACGATTCCATGTTGAATCCGTGCATTATCTCGCAACCCGCCGGCCTGGTGGCTGACGTGCGATCCCTCCGCAAGTAACCATCGGCAGTGGGATGTCGGAGCTCCGCGTGCCGGGTGCTTGCAGCGGGTGCCGCGTGCGGACGAGACCGGGGCCGGAGGGCGGAGCGACAATTGCCCAATGGTTCACCCGGAAGACGCGAGAACCGCATACGCCTCGCTGGATCAGTGAACCGCAGTGATTATCGAGTGGAGAAGCTGAAGCGCGCGCCGGGAGCCGGTGTCCCGCGAATCAGACACGCGGCTCCAAGTTCAATGTCCAGGCGAGGGAATCAATCTGGCGCGCGTTGGACCCGTACGACCGATCGGCAACCGCTGGGCGATCTTGGCGGAAACGAAGGCGCTCAACATTCCTTGACTGGGCTTCGCTCTCGGACTGTTGCCGGGGCGTTGCGCTCGGTTCGCTCTTACGGTGTAGTGGTGGCATGATGCGGACGCGCAATTCCGGCGCGGTATGGGGGATCGTCTTCGGCGCCACCCTCACCGCTACGGCGATGTGAATCGCGATCACGTGCGGTTGATCGGACTTGCGGTAAGCTCGCGCATCATTGGATCCATCGCCGGCAACGACCCCAAGCGGCTTAGAAAAGCCCTCCTGGTTCTACCCGTGGCCGCCGTCGTCATGCTGTGCATCACACTGGCCCTGCGGACCATGGTTTCCACCACGGCGCATTAGGATCCGAAAGACCTTTCTGAGCCGCGCGCGTGACCGGCGCGATCTAAGCTCCTACTCATGACGGAGCGCGATCGTCGGATCCACCTGTGCCGCGCGGTGGGCCGGAATATAGCAGGCTGGCAAAGCTGCCATCGTTAAACATAGCGAGACAGCCAGAAACGTCAACGGATCGTTCGCCCGCACTCCGTATAACAGGTGCGAAAAGCTCGACAGCGCCCGAGTCAGAATTGACGCTGCCGCTGCCCCGATCGCAACGCCTGCAAGAGCAAGTCGTAGACCCTGCCCAACCAGCATTCGCAGAACATCCCGTTTCGCTGCCCCCAGCGCCATGCGGATTCCAATCTCCGCGACACGCCGGGACGTCGAGTAAGAAATAACGCCGTAAATTCCGACGCACGCCAGCAGCAACGCCAACACTGCGAATGTGCCTAGCAGAATCATCGGAAAGCGTTGCCGCGCCATCGACCCCGAAACAAGATCCCGCATGGTGCGGACGTGGTAAACCGGCTGGCCGCCGCCGGCGCCATAAACCTCGTTCTTGATGTCGTGCATCGCGGCTGCGGAGTCGAGCGGAGTGCGTACAACGAATGCGAGATCTCCGCGAAACAGTGGCACGGCCTCATCCGGAAGCTGGTAAAAGGAGTAGTAGATTTGCGGTTTCTCGCCTGCCGAGCCGTCCAGCGTATATTGTTCAATGTGGCCCACAACGCCTACAATACGAGCTGGAACGGCGTGAGCTGCGCCCCAATGAGGAATCGTTATGCTCTGACCCACGGCGTTCCGGCCCGGAAAATAAGTGCGCGCCAGAAGACTGTCGATCAGACATACCAACTCGGAATCGACATTGTCCGCCCGGCTTAGAAAGCGGCCGCGAAGAAGCGGGATTTCCATGGTGCGGAGGGTATCCGGACCTACCGGATAATAGAGCGCCCGCGGGATCTCAGCCATGGATGCGGGCTGGCGGTTGCCAAGCCAGAACGGGCCGGAATTGTCTCCTTCACTCAATGGCAGCAATGCGGTAATGTCCGCCACCTCCACGCCCGGAATCCGGCGAATGCGCTCCGTGAGTTGTTCATATGCGGCGCGCGTGCCCGCCGCGCTCTGCGTTACCGAAGGCGCCAGTCCGACTTGGAAGGTAATGACGCGCTGCGTAGTGAAACCAGGATTCACCGCCCATAGATTGTGGATGGTGCGAAAGAGCAATCCGGCGCCCGACAGCAGGACCAGCGCGAGCGCGATTTGCGCGGCCGCCAGGACGCCTTGTATGCGATGATGGCCGCCCGTCGCGCCGCGAGCGCCTTCCTTCAGCCCCGCTTGCAGATCGGTATTCGAATGTTTCAAAGCCGGCGCGAGGCCAAATAAAATTCCCACCGTCATCGAAAGACCAAGCGCGAATAATAGAACGGAAGCGTTCAGTCCAATGTTCTCGATGCGCGGCAAACTTCCCGGCGCCGCCGCCAGCACCGCGCTGAGCCCGCACTTTGCAACCGCCAGTCCGAGAACTCCGCCGGCCACCGAGAGAAGGACGCTCTCCGTGATCGATTGCCGGAGCACTTGCATGCGGCTCGCCCCCAGCGCTCGTCGAACGGCGAATTCCCGCGTGCGCGCCGCCGCGCGCGCCAGCGACAAATTCGCGACGTTCGCGCAGGCGATCAGCAAGACGAACCCGACAGCCCCCAGCAGCAACAGAAGCGTGCCGCCCACGTCCCCGATGAGGAATTGCTTCAACGGAAGGACAGACGTCCCCTGCCCTTTCTCCGTGCTGGGATTGAGTTCATCGATATGCTCCTGGACGGCGTTCATTTCCGCTTGCGCCTGACCCATGCCCACCCCGGGCCTCAAGCGCGCAATGCAGAGGATGTCGTGGACCGTGCGATCGTTGCGGAACAGTGCGTCGCCGCGCCCGATGGGCGTGTACACATCCGCCCGCTGCTCTTCAAAACGAAATCCTGGCGGGAGAACGCCGGCGATAATATAGCCGGCCCCGTTCAAGGTGATGAGTTTGCCGATAGCCGCGCGATTCCCGCCGAACCGGCCGCGCCATAAACGATCGCTGATCACCGCCGCCGGCATGCCTCCCGAGCGGTCTTCCCGCGCGGAAAATGCGCGTCCCACCGCGAGCTTCACGCCCAGAGTGCTGAAAAAACCCGAGGAGACTTCGTAGCCCTCAACGCGCTCCGGCGGCCCCGGACTCGTCACATCAAATCCGAGCGGCGTAAACGCGGCCATTTGCTCGAAGGAGCGGGCACTGCGCTGCCAATCGAGAAAGTCGGGATAGGAAAGATCCGTGGCGTACTTCAGGCTCCGATTGTAGAGCGCCACCAGCGCCAGGCGATCCGGTTCCGGATACGGCAGCGGCCTCAGCGCCACGCCTTCGAGCGCGCTGAAGATCGCCGTATTTGCTCCGATGCCCAGCGCCAGAGTCAGGATTGCCGCCGCCGCATATCCCGGGCTCTTCCGTAACGAACGCGCGGCGTAATGAACATCCCGAAGCACGTGACTGTCCCTCACTCAAAATAGCAAAGCGGCCGCGGGTAAAACTCCGGTCACAGCAATCTTCTCCTTCCATTTCAATGACTTACAGCATTCGCTTGGGCCCGCCATGCTATAGTTGAATTTGGGAAGGTTGATAGTACCCGCCCCAACCCTTAAAGTGAGGGAGGAACTTGGTTGGCCAACCAAAATTCACTACCGAAAAACCGGCCGGCGTGGCCCCCACAAACATGGGGAGTGCAATAAGAATCGCTGTGAACCGGTGGAGCTGCTCCTGGCGGTCATCATATGACCGGACCGCTGACAACGAAGCTTGGACATTCAGGAGAGAAGTCTGCGGGAATGGGCATTGAGCCTGTACCCCGTCTAGCGCTTCTGGAAGATACTGCCGGCCGAAGTTGGTAAGTCTTCATCCAATGCGGACAATCGGGCGCCTCGGCCGGTCTCGTACGTGGGATCGGCCGGGGGTCAAGCTGTTCTAAGTTTTTCCTACAGTGCGCGGGGCCGAAGTGTGTAGAAATGCCGCCTTCGCCTCCAACTCCCACGCTCATGTTCTTACGAGGCGCTCTGCGTCTTCGTCTTCTCCGTCTTATCGCCGATCGTGCGCACTTTCCCCAGCAGCTCCGACATTTGCATGCCGGACAGAGATTCGAACAGCGCCGGAATCTGCGCCGCCATGCTGGTCAGGTCGCCCGTGATTTTATTCATTCCGGCGGTCGACCCGTTGCCCGTCGAGACAACGGTGATTTTATCGACGTTGGCGAGCGGCGACGCCAGTGCCCTCACGATCTCGGGCATCCCCGTAATCAGCTTGTCGACCACCGCGGCCTGATTCCATTCCTGGTAAGCCTCGGCTTTCACGTTCATGGCCTTGGCCTCCGCCTCGCCCTTTTTTAAAATGATCTCGGCTTCGGCTTCGCCCTGCAGCCGGATCGCGGTGGAGCGGCCTTCGGCTTCGGCAACCTGCCGCGATTTGTCGGCCGCGGCGATGGTCTCAATGCGGCGGCGCTCGATCTCGGCCTGCTTCAACACCGTGGCGATCAGCTCGTTCTCATGGCGCTTGATCTCGGCTTCCTGCACCAGGATCTCGTGCTCTTTCTCCACCTGCCGGATCTTCACCTGCTCCACCATCACCTGTTGCTGCATCATGTTCGCCTGAATGTCGTAGGCCTTGTCCGCCTGCGCCTGCTGCCTTTTCACAAGTCTCCTGATATTGCGCTTTCTTGATCTCCAGATCGCGCTGCGCTTCGGCCTGCTTCGCTTGCGAAAAGTTTCGGCGAGGACGCGCTCCTGATCGGCGCCGGCTTTCGCGACCGCGGACGCCCGCAACGCGTCGGCGCGCTTGATAGCCGTGTCGCGCTCGGCCTCGGCGGCCGCAACGTCGGCGTCGCGCTTGATGCGCGCGATGTCCGGCCGGCCCATGTTGGTGATGTACTCGTTCTTATCGCGCACTTCCTTGATCGTGAACGAGACCACCTCCAGGCCCATCTTGTTCATGTCGCCCGCGCAGGTCGCGCGCATGCGATCGCCCACCATTTCGGGCTCCTTCACCAGTTGCTCTACCGAAAGTTGGCCGATAATGCCGCGCAGATGGCCCTCCATGACCAGGCGAATCAATCCTTCGCGCGACTGGTCGGTCTTGGTGAGGAACTGCTCCGAGCCGGTCAGGATCGACTCGGGATCGGACTTCACCTTGATCTGCGCCACGGCCTCTACCGTAACGGCGACACCCTGCTTCGTGTAAAGATCTTGCTGCGGCGCCACATCGAACGACATCAATTGCAGCGACAGCTCGCGATAGTTCTCGATCATCGGAAATATCACGGTGCCCCGGCCCTTCACCACCCGCGTGCCGCGGAATCCGTAAACCACCAGCGCCTCATGCGGGCCAGCCTTGCGGTACAGGCGGGCAAAAAGCGTAATCAGCAGCAGGATGGTAACCACCATCAAGCCGGCCACGATGAAAACCTCATTCGACATATTCATAAAATCTCCCTGCCGCTCCCCTCCGGAGCGGAAATCTGACTGAATTCTTCCCACGGCCGCACGTAGGCGATGCCATCCTTATATTGCGTCACGACCACTTCGGCGCCTTGGGCGATCGGCCGCCCGCTCTCGCTGCGAACGCTGACGGCGCGCCGCACGCCTTCCTGCGAGAAAATGATTTCTCCGATGCCGCCCTCCCGAATCGGCGCTTGAGACGCGCCCGAAGACGCCGATCATTTCGTAATCCGCCGGATTGAGGTCCTTTTCGCGGGCGAGCAGCACTTTGAACAGAAACCAGAACACCACGGCCGCTCCCGCCAAGCCGCTCAGCGTCGAAATGGCCAAGCGCCAGCAGGTCCCACAAAGAGGAGTACCGGCTCAGCAGATAACCGGTTCCACCAAACCAGGCCAGAAACGCCGTGATCGTCCCGAAGTTGAAATAGGATGCCCCCGCATTTGCATGGCCCGCGTGCGCGCCTCCCAGGTGTAGATGAAATCCCTTGGGAACGTGCATGTGCGCCGCTCCCCCCAGGAACGAGAAAACGCTGAAAAGCACGCCGATGACGAAGCAGATGGCGTAGAACGTCTCCCAGGTCATGGCCGGGTTCTCCTTCTTCTATGTGACGGCGGCATGCCGTTCGTAGCATCCATGCTACAGCCTTTCAGGGCTTCATATAACTGTCTGCTATAGGTATATGGTAAATCGCCGTTACCCTCAGGGCCGCCACATCCGGGCGGATGGCCGCGATACGAGAATGGAATCATGCCAGGCATGAGAATCGACAAGTGGCTGTGGGCCGCGCGATTCTTCAAGGCACGGCCGCTCGCCTCCCGCGCCTGTGAACTGGGCAGAATTGAATCCAACGGACAAGCGGCCAAGCCCGCGCGAGAGGTGCGCGTGGGCGATTTGTTGCGGGTGAAAAACGAGAGTGGCGAGTTCGAGATTGAAGTTCTGGCGCTCAGCGAGATGCGCGGTCCGGCAACAATTGCGCGGACGCTCTACCGGGAAACGGAGGCAAGCCGGCAGGCGCGTCTGAAGCAGGCCGAAGAACGCAAGGCGATGCCCCATTTCGCGGGAACGCGGGAGGGAAGGCCGTCGAAGCGCGACCGTAGGGTCATCGACCGGCTTCGGCGCGGACTCTGACGTCAGTCGTAGCGCAAAGCCTCGATCGGATCCACTGTTGCGGCGCGGCGCATCGGCGCCCAGCACGCCAGCAGCGCGACGGCGCTGAATAATAAGCCAACCGCGGCGAAGGTGGCCGGATCGGCCGCTCCGACGCCGAACAGAAACGACCTGAGAACACGCGACAGAAGCAGCGCGGCTAAAGTGCCCGAGATGACGCCGCCGGCGATCAATCGCAATCCTTCCGCCAAAACCAAAGTGCGGATGTGCCGCCGCCCGGCGCCCACCGCCGCCCGAATCGCCATCTCGCGCCGCCGCGAAGCTACCGACAGGGCCAGCACGCCATAAATGCCAACCAGCGTAAGAACGCTCCCCACGAGCGAAAATCCAACCAGTAGCTGCATTGCGAATGTGCGCGAGGCCAGCGACTCGTTTCGAATTTCCTCCAGCGTCTTCACGTTCTCGATTGCGACGGTCGGGTCAACCGAGCGCAACTCGCGCCGTATAGCGGCCACGACGAACCGCGGGTCCGCCGTCGTGCGAACAACCAGGTCCTTCGAAAATGCCTGCGCTTGCCATAACGGCAGATAGATTTCCGGCTCGGCTGCCCTTGTCAAATCGTCGGTACGGCCATTCGTCACCACGCCGCTGATCGTGATTGCCGGCCTCTGCCGCCCGTTGCCCCAGATTTTCTTTCCGAGCGGATCGGCGTGCGGAAAATACCGCTCCACGAACGCCTGATTGACGACCGCCACCCCGGGCGCGCCACGAGTATCGCTGGAACGGAAATCCCGTCCCTCGGCAATCGCTCTGCCCCAGCAAATCGAAGTAGCCCGGCGTGACGCTCCGCAGCGGAATCGAGATGCGGCCCATTCCGTTGCCGAGGGCAGGTTGACCTTCGATCTCCATTTCCCCAGGCCAATTATTGCCGGTCAGCGGCACGCCCCACGCGAAAGCGGCTTTCTGCACGCCGGGAATCGTCGACACCCTTTCCAAAGCCAGAAGATGAAAACGATACCAGTCCCCCTCCACAGCCGTAACAGTCGCCGTTAAGATATGACCCGTGCTGTATCCCGACTTCACTTTTGACAAGTTCATCATGGTGCGGATCAGGAGTCCACTCCCCACTAACAGCGCCAGAGTCAATGCCGTCTGAAACATCGCCACTCCCCGTAAGGTCCTGCGTTCTCCGCGTCCCGCGCTGCTCTTCCCTCCGGCGCTCTTCAATACCTCATTGGGGTCCAGCCGCGATGCCCGCAGCGCGGGAAATACTCCGGCGAGAAGCGCGGCCAATACCGCCGCGGCCAGTCCGCAGACCGGTACGGCCCACCCGGTCGTCACGGCGTCCAGACGCGGGATGGCATGTGCGCCAATCAGCTTGAAGAATTTCACGGCTCCAAACGCCAGCGCGACGCCAAACGCGCCGCCGATTAATGCCAGCAAGAGACCCTCCGCCGAGATTTGCCGGAGCAGCGCCCAGCGGCCCATTCCGAGTGCGCTCCGCACCGCGTATTCCTGCTGCCGTAGAAGTCCCCGCACCAGCAGCAACGCCGCCACATTGCCGCATGCAATCAACAGGACGAGGGCCGCGGCGCCCAATAGTGGCAGCAGGATGCCGCGTCCTTCTCGATTCAGTTCTCCTGTCAATAACTGCAACGATGGCTTGAACCCTTCAAATTCCCGATCGTCCCGCGCCTCTCTTGCCACGATGTTGGTGAGTTCCGCTTGGGCTTGCGCCAGAGTGGTTCCATTCTTCAATCGCCCGGCCACGTCCCACATGCGGGCCTTCATCCTCGCGGGATTCGCCGCCGCCGGAATCCAAAAGTCGACCGGCGCATTTAAATCGTAGTTCGGTTCCTGCGACGCTGTCGGCGAGGGAAGAAAGCGGACCCCTGGCGGCATTACCCCGATGACTGTGGGAGGCGTATCCCAACGGCTCATGCGAACCTTTTTCCCCAGGATGTGTGGATCGCCATGAAACTTCCGTTGCCAAAGCGCATAGCCGAGGATGATCACCGGCGCGGACTTGGCCCCCGTTTCGGACTCCAGAAACGTGCGTCCTAACACGGGGTGAAGTCCGAGGACGCGGAAATATTCGCTGGTCACCGCCATTCCCTCCATCGATTCGCTGCCCTCGGACTGGACCAGAAAATTAAAATTCCATTGGTATGCCGCGAGCCCTTCGAGCGACTTCGCCTGCCGTTGCCATTCCATCCATTGCGCCGCCGCCCAACCCGGCGAGTGCGCGGCCGGCTGCCCATCGCTGCGTACCGCGGGAATCAGTACCAGACGGTCCGGCTCCCGGTAAGGCGGCGGCGTCAGCAGGACGCCTTGGATCAAGCTGAATACCGCCGAGGTCGCGCCGATCCCGAGCGCCAGGGTCAGCACGGCAATCGCCGTAAAGCCGGGCTGTTTCAGCAGCATTCGCATCCCAAAACGCAGGTCTTTCAGCATGAGCGCTCCTCCGCTTGTGCCGCGTAACGGCGTACGATTAGACGGCCGGCCCCGCCGAAAGTGCCGCAACTGCCGGCACGCGACCCCGGCTCACGCGCCGCCGGCTCACCGAAATCTTCGCCGTCGGAGCAATGCAGCGCCGCGATACGAGTTTCGCGCCCCGCACCGGGAGTCCCATCTTTCTTACCCCAGCCTCGCCCGGCGCCGCGCACCTCGCGCTGGCCGCCGTCAAGCGACTTGAACATGCCCGCGCCCCAGGAAGAGCTCTGGCGATTATTGGGCTCCCCCGTACCCACGTAATAATCGATGGGCCGGACGGCGCGAGCGCGATATCGCCAATGGTGGAATTCGGGTGCTCGTCGAAGATCGGCTCCCACTTGACGCCGCCATTCGTGGTTTTCACGATGCCGCCCGCGGCGGTTGCGGCGAAAATGATGCGCCCATCCGACTCGACCACCCGCGAAATCGTTGACGCAGCCTCCCATGATCGCGGGACCGCTGCGCGAATGCCGCGATTGCCGGGGCGCGGCGCTTTTACCTACGGGACTACGGGACTACTGCATTACGGGACCAAGGCTCCACGCTATAGGTCCGCGGCAGGTTGGGCGGATGATAGCCGAGCGCGCAATCGTTCATCCGGTCGACGACGGCCTGGTGCAGCGCGGATCCCTCCGCGATATATCGCGGACGCTTGCGGTACAGCACCCATTCGTAACGCGGCGGCGTCAGGCTGGCGTTCCAATGCCGCCGCGGCAAGTACTCCAGGACATTCCACGCCCCGCACATGGAGTCGTGCATCATGGCGCAGGCGTCTACGGGCGCATATCGGCTGCCCGGCTGGCGTCCCAAGACTTCGTCCACCGCCACGTCGTTGACCAATAATCCCGCGCGCCACAGCTTCGGCGATCATCCATTCCAGCGCCACCTTCGCCAAGCCGCTCTGTTCTTCGCGATACCCTCCGCCAACGTCGCCGTGTACGCCGGCAAACCAGACCTGTTTATAGTTCTGCCCCGGCGCGGCTTGACCCCATAGATTTTGACGGAAAAAACAGCGCCGCTCATCGATCGCAATCGCGTGGCGGCCGGTGTGTATATCCGGATTGTTCGCCGTGTAACGGATCTTGAGCGGATCCATCATCCACCCGACCGAGCTCACCGTATCCCAGACGCCCACAAAATGCGGCCTGCACTCCATCGAGAACACCTCCTTGAAGCGCCGCGCCAGGTGTTCTCCTTGCGTGTCCATGCGTTCCAGCGAGCGCAGAATATACGGCGTCAGTTGTTCGTTATCGCGCGGCAGCAGACCGAATAAATACAACAGCGATGCCAGCGCCCGCACGGTATAAGCCCCGCGGCTGAATCCGAAAAGATAGAGCCGATCCCAGGGCTCCCAATTCTGCATCAGAAAGCGGTACGCATCGCCGATGTTGTCCATCAAGCCGGCCCCGAACGCCAGCCCCAGCATTTTGGTGCACCATTTGGCCGCCCGCGTCAACGCATTATGCGCGCCCATCGTGCCGATGCCGGGATCGTAATACGCCACTTGCGTCTTGGGGTTCAGCGCCAGAACGCTGAATAATTTCACCACGTTCGAATTAGAGTTCCCAAATTCGTTGCCGGTTCCGTCGCAGCAGATTACGATGTTTTTGGGCATGAGCTTCACGCTAGCAAACGCCCGTCCGCCGCAAATGAAAACGCCCCCGGGCTTCGCTCCCATCGATGGAAGCAAGCCAGGGGGCGCGCCCGCCGCGCCAGGCGCCGGCGGGACTCCGCTTTAGCCCGGAAAATTTACGCTTGTTTCACCTGCTTCTTCCGCCGCAGCAGGCCCAGGCCGAGCATCGCGAAGCCGCCGCAAAGCATCCCCATCGTACCGGGCTCCGGCGCGGGGTCCGCAACCGCGGTAATGTCTCTGAGCAGCACGTTGCCGCTGTCGGCCGTGAAATCCAGGTACGTTTTGGTGGTCGTGAAAGTGTGTGTCGATTCATTGCTGCCGTCCCCGACCAGTGTTGCTCCGTTCATGCTGGAAGCGCTATTGGTGGCGTAAACTACCCAGGTGTCGTCGCCGGTCGTGCTGTTCATCTGGAACGTCAGATTTCCATACATCGCCAGCAATGGAGCGATGTCTATTTGAATAAATCCATTGCCCTGAATCTCGTGATCCGGATCGCTTCGGCCCAGATCTAATCCCACGCCCACTTCATCTCCGCCGTCGTTCTTGCCGTAAAGCTGGGCGGTATTGTTGTTGGACGAAAATCCCGCCGCCGCCAGGTTCGGACCGCCTGCCGGATTGGAAGCAAAAGACGACGTCGTGCCGATATCGCCCGTGCCATTTTCCGAGAAATTGTAGGTGATTGTTGCGGCCGGCAACGACATTGACATGACGGCCAAGCCCGCGATCGTGAGTGTGCATTTGCTTAAGTTCATTCAGTATCTCCTCTTCACAATCCTGCGTTTTTGCCGTAATTCCATCAAGGTATTTAAGTACTATTCTTTGAGCCGCCGTACTGGACGTTTTGGCGGCGTTGGTCGACGTGGGTGATACAATGCCGTGTGACCGAATCCGCCATCGTTCAAACGGATCTCTCCGACAGCGCCGCCGCGGGAAAATCGCTCGCTCAACAGATCCGCGCTTCTCTCGGCGCCACGCCGCCCGGCGCCGTGGTGTTATTTGCGGCGCCGGTCTTCGACCATCCCAAACTGTTGAGTGCCTTCGCCGCCGAATGCGATGTCAAAGCGCTGGTAGGATGTTCGACCGCCGGCGAATTTGTCGATAACCGCCCCGCCACGGCTTCCGCTTGCGCCGTCGCAATCCGCTCCTCCGATCTCGCATTCGGGGCCGGTATCGCGCGAGGTCTCACGGATCGGCGGGAGGCGGCGGTGCGCGAAATGGTTTCCACGCTGCGCGGCCCTTCCGCACCCGAATACCGCTACCGCTCGCTCTTACTGCTCACCGACGCTTTGGCAGGCTACACCGAAGAACTTCTCGATCGGCTCACCACCATCACGGCCGGCCGCTATCAGATTTTCGGAGGCGGCGCCGGCGACGATGCCAACTTTGCCCGCACGCATGTCTTCTACGGAACCGAAGCGCTTGCGGACGCCGCCGTGGGTCTCGAGATTCTCTCGAACACGCCCCTGGGCATCGGCGTCAGTCATGGCTGGCAGCCCGCCACGCCGCCCCTGCGCGTCACCGCCGCGGAGGGCATGCGTCTGATCGGCCTCAACGCCATGCCCGCCGCCGAGGCCTTCGAAGAATACGCGGCCGGCAAAGGCCAATCGTTCCATCGCGCCGAGCCTTTGCCGTTCTTCCTGCACAATATTTTGGGCATCGAAACGGGCGCCGGTCTTAAGCTCCGCGTGCCGCTCTCGGTCGATCCCGACGGCTCCATTCTGTGCGCCGCCGAAATTCCCGCCGGAAGCAGCGTCCGCATCATGAGCGCCGATACGCACTCGGCGGCGGCCGCGGCGACGCGCGCAACTCGCGCCGCGCTGGGGCAGTTGCGCTCCGATCGCAACCCCGCCCTCGCTCTGTTTTTCGATTGCGCGGCCACCCGGCTCCGCATGGGCCAGG
Source organism: Bryobacterales bacterium (assembly GCA_963795935.1). Classification (GTDB taxonomy): domain Bacteria; phylum Acidobacteriota; class Terriglobia; order Bryobacterales; family Bryobacteraceae; genus JAICMB01. The sequence goes on from CAWCJO010000009.1 coordinate 248,069, forward strand.
AGTTTGGCGCGGAATTGAACGGCATCGCCGCCCAACTGGCGCCGGCGCGCTTCGCGGGCTGTAATACCTATGGCCAGATTGCGCGCGTGGAAGGCCAATTCAGCGGATTCCACAACTGCACGGCCGTGATCTGCATTATCCCGGAGTAGCTGGGTGCCCGCGCCGTCCACCATTGAGCTCGCGACCGCTCTTGCCGGCGACCCGGGCGCACGCGGCGAGGCGGCGCGCCGCATGGCCGCGTTCCTCGGCGTTCCCGATCTCCTCCTCTTCGTCAAAGAGCCTGAAATAGGCGCGCCCCTTCCGCCGCTCGGATTCCCGCAGACTTTGCCGGGCGGCCGCTTCTGGCGCTCCTTCGTCCAGACTTGCATTGATTGCGGCGCCGCCGAGGGGGAGTTGTTTTATCCCGCGCTCTCAGACCGGCGAACCGCGCGCGGCTGGTCCGCTCCCGATGAAACGGTCCTCGTTCTGCTCGACGGAAACCCGCTGCACGACCGGATCGCGGAAGTACTCCCTCTCTTGCCGCTCCTCGGGGCCGTGTTCCGGCGCGAGCGTCTGGCATTCGCCGCCGCCGGCAAAACGCAGATCGCCATCGATAGCGCCGAACAGGCAAGAGACTTGGCGGACGCGCTGGATAGCCTCCGGGCCGATCTTCAGACTGCGCTGGCGGTCCAGCGAGCAGCACATCTCGGAACGGCGGAAAGCGGAAGCGGAGCTGGCCCGCTCTAATGACGCGTTGCGGCAGTTCGCCCACACCGCCGCCCACGACCTGCAGGAACCTCTTCGAACCGTGTCCAATTATGCGCAGCTCCTCGGCCAGCGCTACGGAACCGAACTCGGCGCCGATGGCCGGGAGTTCATCGGCTTCATCACCTCCGGCGCGCGGCGCATGCACCACCTCATTGGCGCGCTTCTCGGCTACGCCCAGGCCAGCGCGGATCCTGTCCTTGAGGAACTCGTCGACACCGAGGCGGTCCTGAAATCCGCGCAAGCGAATTTGCTCGCCGCCATCGAGGAGACTCGCGCAACGATCACGCACGATGGGCTCCCGCCGGTGCAGGGCGACCCCACGCAACTCCTCCAACTCCTTCAAAACCTTCTCGGCAATGCCCTGAAATACCGCTCCGAACAGCCGCCTCGCGTCCACGTAAGCGCTCGCGTTCAAGGGAGCGAAGTCCTGTTTTCCATCGCCGATAACGGAATCGGCATCGATCCCCAATACCACGAATCGATTTTTGCTTTATTCAAGCGCTTGCATGGCGAAGAGTATGCAGGCACGGGCCTGGGCCTGGCAAGTTGCAGACGAATCGTGGAACGGCATGGGGGCCGCATCTGGGTGGATTCCCAGCCGGGGCGCGGCTCGACATTTCACTTCACGCTGGCGGCTTCGCCCCCGTCCGCGCCCGCGCCGCCCCGCGCCGGTTCCGCGCTGTAGTTCCCGTCCGGCGGGCCGCGAAAAAGATTGCGAAGATGGCGCTCGATTCGGATATCAAATCGCAGCGCCCGTATTCCCGCGGCTCGCCGATTCGCCGCGAGTCCCCCGGGCGCCGACAAGACGCCGCCGGGCGGCCGGCCACCGCCTCATTCAAGAAAACGCGCAAGAAGACGCGGACGAGGCCGCCGCAACACTCGCCGGCAAGTGGATGCTAAGAATTTAGAGCGATGGCCGCTTGGCGGCGTTACTGCTTATCGAAGACCATCTTCTGGTCGGCTTCGCCCATCGGACTGGAGAGGTGGGTGGCGACATTCACGGTCTTGCCGCCGGGCGCCATGGAGTATGTCGCCGCGATCAGGATCTCGTTATCCTGGTACATCAGTTTGGTGAGCACCACGAGGTCCCGGCCTTCCCAGTGCGACGTGGTCTTCACCTCCTGGTCGCCCATCTTGTGAGCTTCCTCTTTGCCGTTGATGTTCAGCGCCAGTTCGTAATTCCGGTTCCCCTGTTGCCCAACTTGCGCGACCGCGAGATTGAGCGCGTCCGGACTGGTCTGCTCGATGGTTTCGGTCTCGCTCTCGGGACCGGGTAAGGGGCCGAAATCGCTCTTGGCGACGTTCAACTTCCAGACGCCGGAAAAATTCGGCTTATCTCCTGCCGCGGGCGTGCTGGGAGGCATCGTGCTGGGGGGCATGGCGGCGGGCGGCGTCGTCCTGGGCGGCATGCCGGCCGTGGCGTTCCCCGTAGCGGCCGAGCCGGATTGCTTCTCGAACACAAGCTTCTGATCCATCTCGCCCATGGGGCTGGCGATGTGCGCTGCCTGGGTCCAGGTGTTGCCGTCGGGAGAAAGGGTCCAGTTGCTCTTGATATTAACGGCGTTGCCCTCATAATCGAGCTTAATCGTTTCCACGAGCGCGGGGCCGTCCCAGGTTGCGGAGACGTGCAGATCCCGGCCCGCCGCGTTGACGGTCGACTCCGTGCCGTCGGTTTTCAGCAGCAGCGTATAAGTCACGTTTCCCTGCTGGCCCGAGGACGTGACCGTGTCCTTGATGAGGCCCTCGCTCTGCTCGACGGCGTCGGAGCGGCTGTCGGGGGGCGGCATCTGGCCGAAGTCGCTCTTTGCGACGTTCAGCTTCCAGTTGCCGCTGAAGTCCGTCTTGGTTTGGGCGTAGCTGCAGAGCGCCAGCGCGAGGGCGAACAGGGCCGCGCGCGAGGGCGAAGCGTAAAGTCCTAGGGTGCGAGACAGGAACATAATCTCCTACTATAACGAAGTTCTAACGGGGTTTGGCATCAAATAGCGGGGGGTGGAAGTAATGAAAGCGCCGGGCGTTGCCGATTAAGAGAGCAGGAGATTCCGCGGCAGTGGTCCGGCCCGAATGAGAGCTTAGAACGTGCAGATTCTAATAGCCGATGACAGCCTGGTGTCCCGCCACCTCCTGGACGCCACTTTGCGCAAGTGGGGTTATGAGGTCGTGATTGCCTGCGATGGGGCCGAAGCTTGGGACATCCTGCAGCGCGACGGCGCTCCAGGTTTGGCAATCCTGGATTGGATGATGCCGGGCGTGACGGGGCCGGAGGTGTGCAGCCGGGTGCGCCTGCGCGCGCGCGAACCCTACACCTATATCCTGCTGTTGACTTCGAAAAACCTGAAACAGGACCTGATCGAGGGTATGGAATCGGGCGCCGACGATTACATCATTAAGCCCTTCGACCAGCATGAGCTCAAAGTGCGTCTGCGGGCCGGCAGACGACTGCTCGATTTGCAGGCGCAGCTCTTATCCGCGCGCGAGGCGCTGCGCGAACAGGCCACGAAGGATTCGCTCACGCTGTTGTGGAACCGCTCGTATATTCTCGAAGCCATGCAACGCGAGCTGGCGCGCGGGCAACGGGAAGCCGCGCCGCTCGGCGTGGTCATACTGGATCTCGACTATTTCAAGATCATTAACGACACCTACGGGCATTTCGCGGGCGATGCGGTGCTGCGCGAGGCCTCCCGCCGAATGCAAAACGCGATCCGCGAATACGATTTCATCGGCCGCTACGGCGGCGAGGAGTTTCTGATGCTTTTTCCAGGATGCGATGAAACCCGCACGATGGAAAAGGCGGAGCGCCTGCGCGTCAGCCTGTGCAGCGGCCCGTTGCTGTTGACCGAGACGGCCATCACATTGACCGGCAGTTTCGGAGCTACGATGGCGAGCCCGGTTGCGGAGAACACTTCGGAAAGCCTGATTCGCACCGCGGACCGGGCTCTCTATCGCGCCAAGGAGCTAGGGCGCAATCGCGTCGAATTCCTGGCGCAGCAGCCGGGTTCCGCGCCAGTCCCGGCGACGCTCGCCGATCAGATAGCGGCCGCGCTTTAGCCGGCGGTGCGGGCGCCCGCCTTTAGCCGCCGCTCGGGGCGCCCGCGAAATGTTTCCCGAACGGGCGAGTCCATAGCTCGGAATGCACGACACGAATGCGAAAAAGAACGCTCCGGCAACGCCGTCTTCGGCGCCGCCAGCCCCGCAAACCCGTCCGGAGGAAATCGATCCAGCCAATTCCGAATCGTTGAAGGCGGAGCTGAAGGGCGAGACGACGGAGCACGCGCAGCCTCCGCGGCTGGAGGACGAGGGGCAGTCCGGCGGATAGGGCGCGCACGCTAATCGAACAGGTCCGGCTGCTCGCGCGTAATCATGCTCCATAGCGGCTGATACTGGAACCAGCCCGCCATGTGCGACCCGACCTGTCCGCGCGTCAACGTGGCATTGTCGTGCGCGATCGGGACCGGTTTCCCGGCGGCTTCGGCCAGCAGTTGCGAGCGGCAGCAGCGGTCCATCGCGATAAACCACCACACGGCTTCTTCGACGCTTTCCCCCACCGTCAGCAGTCCGTGGTTGCGCAGGATCACGGCCTTGCGCTCGCCCAGGGCTTTCGCGATGCGCTCCCCTTCGGTGGTGGCGAGCACGAGGCCGGTGTAGTCGTCAAACAACCCGTGATCTTCGTAGAATGCGCAGGCATCCTGGGTAATGGGATCGAGTAAGCGCCCCAGCGCCGACCAGCTGCGGCCATAAATCGAGTGCGCGTGCGCGGCCGCGACCACTCCGGGCCGCGCGGCGTGAATCTGCGAGTGGATCGCGAAGGCAGCGGCGTTGACCGCGTACTCGCCTTCGACGACATCGCCGCGCTCGTTGACCAGAAGCAGGTCCGAGACCCGGATCTGGCTGAAGTGCATGCCGAACGGATTGACCCAGAAATGGTCCGGGCGCTCCGGATCGCGCGCGGTAATGTGGCCGGCGACGCCCTCGTCGAAACCAAATTTCGCGAACAGGCGAAACGACGCCGCGAGGCGTTCCTTGCGATGCCGGCGCTCCTCGACGCGCGATTGGAAAACGGGCGGGCGGGCGATCCTCAAGGCCGCGATGGTTTCGGACATTCGGGTCTCCTTGGACTCATTATAGGCGGCCAAGGGGCCGGACGTCCCGTTTTCTTGGGCGGCGGTACGAGGGATCGCTCCCGTCACGACAATGGCGAAAAGAGCACAATAGTGCAGTCTCCCGGCGCGCTCCCGGCAGTACAATTGCGATCATCGCTGTTAATGGAATTCCGGCGGACGCTCGCCGCCGGGAGCTTGACCGAGGCTATCGCGACAATGCTCTGGCGATTCATATTGTTGTCGGGCCTGTCGATGTCGATCGGCTGGGGTGTTCGCGGCCAATTCGGCGGGGAGGACGGGGCCGCCGTCGCCGGGGCACTGGGCGCCATGGCCGTCGTGCTGTTCTCAGGCCGCCAGGATTGGTGGCGCCGCATCGCTTATTTCGCCGCCTTCGGCGCCATCGGCTGGGCCTTCGGCGGCGGCATGTCGTACATGAAGGCGATCGCTTATGGCCATTCGCCCGATTCCATGACGGTCTTATGGGGGTTCGGCTGTATCTTCCTGCTCGGTTTTGTGTGGGCCGCACCGGGAGGCGGCGGCACGGCGCTGCCCGCCTATCTCACGCGCCAACAACTCACGGAATTCTTCATCCCGATTTCCGCCTTGATCGCGGTGGGGCTTGTGCGCGAGATGCTGATGGACGCGTTCCGGTCGTCCATCCGCGGCGCATGGTGGACCGAATGGCTGTGGCTCACGCCGATAGTGACAGTCCTCGTCATCATGCTGATCCGCAGGCGCATCGATATGGGCGGCGAACTCATTCTTTACCTTTATATCGGCCGCTGGCTGGGCGGTCTCTTGCTGGTGCGCTGGCTCGGCATCCATCTCTTTCCGCCGCGCGGCGACGGCTGGGCGGGAATGCTCGGGCTTATCGCCGGCTTGCTGCTATTCTGCTGGCGCAAGAAACTGGGCGGCGTCGCTTTCACCACAATCGGCGCTGGATTTTTGGGCGGCATCGGGTTCGCGCTCGGAGAGTTGTTGAAGATCGTCAATATTTCAACGGGCCTTCAAACCAATTGGCACAGCGTGATGGAGCAGACTCAGGGTCTTTTTCATGGGATTGCATTGGCCATCGTCATGTGGTTCATTGTCAAGCGCGCGCCGACGGTCAACGATGTGCCTCCGGTGCGTAAGTGGACCGATGTCTTCGCCGTGCTCTTCGTTCTCTGGGGAGTTACTTACGTCAACTTCCGGCACAGTCCGGGGGAATGGGTGAAGTACATCCATACGATGCCGGCCCGGATGTATGGAATCTGGGTCGAAGCTGGTCTGCGGCCATCGCGAGGATTCATCGGCTGGTTCGATATCGCCTATCTCGCAATCGGCATTGCGCTGGCGTGGATCCTTGTGCTGGCGATGAAACGCGGCCTTCCGCTGCTTCCCGCGAATTGGCTCGGCCGAGGGCAGTTACTTTATCTCGCGTTTCTCTGGGCCGTCGTCATTATCAACTTCGTCGAGGTGATTGTCCGCTTTGAGCCGATACGCCTGGTCACGGAATTTGCAATTACCATCAACGCGGCGGTGTGCACTGTTCTGGCGGTGGCGGGAGCGTTTGCGCAACCAGCGCGGCAGCCCGTTACCGCGATTGAGCCGGGATACGCTCCCTTAATGCGGCGAATCGCCGCCGTGGGCGTATTGGGAGCGATCGTGGTCACCGTCTCGGGATGGGCCACGAAACGAGCTCTATTCGGCGACACGACCGTGCCCTACTCTACTACCCAGATTCGGTTTGGACCGAACAACACCAACGACAAACACTGAGATTTCTACTAATTTGGGGTTAATTTCATGAAACAAAACTTGCGAAAGCGCCGCGCCGGATATCCTGGCGCCTTCACGCGAACGGCGATGATCGTGTTTCTCACCGCTTCCGCGATGCTTGCCCAAACGATCACCGCTTCGCTCGGAGGCGCCGTCGCCGATCCGTCCGGAGCCGCCGTCCCGGGCGCGACAATTCACATCGTGAATAGCGCCACAAACGTCGAAACGACGGTCAAGAGCGGGCCTTCCGGTCAATTTCTAGCCCCCTCGCTGCAGCCTGGAACCTATAGTATTCGAGTAGAAGCGGCCGGATTCAAGACGATGCAGCGCAGCGGCATCATTCTCGATGTCGATCAGGTAGCGCGCATTAACATCGCGCTGGAGGTCGGCGACGTGACCGAAACCGTGAGCGTCGCTTCGACAGCGCCCTTGCTGCAGACGTCGGATTCCTCCGTCAGCCAAGTCGTAGACAGCCACAGCATCATGAATTTACCGCTGAACGGACGAATTTCCTATAACCTCGTGATGCAGTCGGCCGGCACGCATGGCAGCGTCGGCACCGGGTATAACAGCGTGAATATCTCGGTGAACGGGGGGCGTCCGGGCAGCAACGAGCTCTTGCTGGACGGCATTCCGTCGTCGCCTCCGGAGGTGAATTTCGTACAGTCGTACACGGCATTTCCTCCGGTCGACGCCGTCCAGGAATTTAAGGTTCAGACCGACAATTATTCCGCGGAGTTCGGACACTCCGGCGGCGGCGTACTCAACCTGATCTACAAATCCGGCACGAACGATTTCCACGGAAGCCTTTTCGAGTACCTTCGCAATTCCGTGCTGGACGCAAATAACTTCTTTTCCAATGCCGCCGGCATTCCACTCGCCAGTTTCAAGCGCAATAACTTTGGTGGAAGCGTGGGCGGACCGGTCATTATTCCAAAGCTGTATCACGGGAGAAACAAGACCTTCTTTTTCGCCGATTACGAAGGGGATCGCCAGTTATCCTCCTCGCCCTCGACCTATACTGTGCCTACGGCATTACAAAGGACCGGCGATTTTTCTCAAACCCGTAACGCCGCGGGCGCGCTCGTGGTAATCTACGATCCCTTGACAACGGTTCCGTCCGGGTCCGGTTATATTCGATCGGCATTCCCGGGCAACGTGATTCCCGCGTCGCGGATCGACAAGGTAGCCGGGAATGTCATGAACTACTACCCTCTTCCGAACGGCCCCGGCGTTCCCGGCAGCGGCGCCAACAACTATACCGGCGTCGGGACGAGCCCCGAAAATGTAGATCAAGGCGATATCAAGGTGGATGAGAACCTGAACGACAACAATCGCTTTTTTGCGCGCTATTCCAAACGGAATCTGCTCGATACTTCATCGTCCATCTTCCCGGCAAACATCCGGGTCGCCGATGGAGGCACCTATGCGCCGCAATTGATGAACAATGCCGCCTTTGATTATACCTGGACAGCGAGTCCCACGTTTCTGCTGGATTTCCGCTCCGGCTTTGGACGCACCGTGCTGGGATATGTACCGATCAGCTACGGATTCGATCCCACGACATTGGGCTTTCCATCTTATATCGCTCAGAGCGTCAATGCCTTGATGTTCCCCGGTTTCATCGTTAGCGGATATCATACTCTGGGAAATTATAATCCCGATTTCCGCAGTAATGCTTTCCAGACGATCAACGGGACCATCGCCGCCACGAAGGTACTGAGCAAGCATCTGCTCAAGTTCGGTTTCGACGATCGCGCGCAATTCGTCAACGATCGCGAGCTCAGCCTCACCGATGGGGGGTATTCATTTACGAACGCTATCACTCAGGGGCCAAATCCCAATGCGGCGACCAGCACGGGCGGCAACGCCCTGGCATCGTTGCTGCTTGGCGTGGGCAGCGGCACCTTGACCCACGATTATAAGAACGTCGCGACAAAGAGTTCCTACTATGCCTGGTATATCGCCGACGATTGGAAAGCGACCTCGAGGCTGACGTTGAATATCGGTCTCCGCTACGACTTACAAACTCCGCGCACGGAGCGATATAACCGCATGAACTATTTCGATCCAACCATACCTTCGCCGCTGGCGGGTCCGGCCGGCCTTCCAAACTTGGTGGGAGGGTTGGAGTACGTGGGAGTGAACGGCAACGGCCGCAGTCAATTCGCGCTGCAGACTAACAACATAGCTCCGCGATTCGGCTTTGCCTATCAGGCGACAAAGCACCTGGTGGTCCGCGGCGCGTATGGGATCTTCTACGCGAATTCGTTGGCCTCCGCCGGCGGGACGGTAGGAAATTTTGGATTCCGCGCCGACACCCCCTATGTCGGCTCGGTGGACGGTCTGACGCCGACGACCTATCTGAGCAATCCATTCCCGAATGGATTCGTGCTTCCGCAGGGGAGTTCGCAGGGTCTTTTGAGCTCCATCGGAACCGCCATCGATGCGCCGCTGAGCAATACGGTCACTCCGTACACGATCAATTGGAACTTCAATCTGCAATACGACATTCCAGGAGGCATCCTTGTTCAGGCAGGCTATGTTGCCAATCGTGGACTGCAACTGAATCAGTCCGGAGAAGGGACATATAATCTGGATCAGTTGACGCCGGCTCAGCTCACTCTTGGAACCAAACTACAACAGAGCGTCCCGAATCCGTTTTTCGGGCTCATACCAGTCGGAGCGCTGGCCGGGCCAACCGTTCCCTACAGCGCCCTCATTACTCCTTTTCCACAGTACCCGCAGGTGTATCCGCTGTATCTGACAGGGTCCTCGTCGAACTACCAATCTTTGCAGGTCACGGCCGAGAAACGGTTCAGTAAGGGCATGAGCTTCCTGGTGACATACACTTTCGACAAGGCAATGGACGATTATTCGATCATTGCGAATGCAGGCCGCAATGCGGCGCTACAGAATATCTACGATCGGCGGGCGGAATGGTCGGAGTCGCCGAACGATGTACCGAAGATTCTGAATCTTACCTTCGTTTATGAGATTCCGGTCGGGCGGGGCAAGCTACTTGGAAAGAACTGGAATTATCTGATGGATGGCCTGTTGGGCGGTTGGCAAGTGAACGGAATTATGACGCTGCAGAGCGGCATGCCGCTGGCGCTCAGCACGCAAAACACTTCGGACGCGGGCGGCGCCGTGCTGCGCCCGAATAACAACGGGCAATCCGCCGCCCTGAGCGGTTCGGATGTTTCGAGACTGAACGAGTACTTCAACACTGCCGTGTTCTCCCAACCGGCGCCGTTCACGTTCGGCAATACCGGGCGCACGATAAATGTGCTGGGCCCTGGAGTTCACAACCTGGATTTTTCGGCCTTCAAGAATTTCCACATCCGGGAGCGCGCGAATCTTCAATTTCGCGCCGAGTTCTTCAACGTGACCAATACGCCCGCATTCGGTTTGCCCGATCAGGTGCTCAGCGACACGACCTTCGGCCGCATCACCAGCGCCGGCTCGCCGCGGCAAACCCAGTTAGCGCTAAAGCTGCTCTTCTGAAGTCTTAAGCGGCGACGTTGCTAAGATCGAGAGACCGCGACACGCTTGCGCCGCGCGATCGATAACCCCGTGCGGTGCGGCCAATTCCGCATCGCACGGGGGCTTGGGGCGCCGGTGGTCCACTCTCGCGAAAATGCTTGCGCAGAGCGCGTCGAAAGATAAGAGGAGCCGACATGAGAACTACTTGGTTTTTGAGCGGTGGCATGCTGTTGGACGGCACGGGCGCGGAGGCTTATCCGGGTGACATTCTACTTCGCGACGGCAGAATCGCGGCGCTGGGCAAGCTCGAAAAACCCGCCGACGCGCAGGAGCTCGATTGCGGCGGATTGGCGATCGCGCCCGGCTTCATCGATGCGCACAGCCATTCGGACCTGCAGGTAATCGAAGGCCGCCGCGAGAAGCTCGTGCAGGGCGTCACCACGGAGGTCGTCGGCAACTGCGGCTTTTCGGCCTATCCGCCGTCGCCCGATCCCGCCGAGTTGCGCCAGTTTGCCGACGGCATCCTGCACGGCCACGGCGCCTGGGGCTGGCCGTCCAGCGATGCATACCTGCGCGCGGTCGAAAAAGGCGCCACCGCCCATGTCGCCTCGCTGGTTGGCCATGGCAGCCTCCGCACCGCCGTCGCCGGGAGCCGCCAGGGACCCTTGCCCGAAGCGGATGTGGACCGCATGGAGGCGCTTCTCGAGGAGGCCTTCGAGGCCGGCGCCGCGGGGCTCTCCACCGGCCTGATGTACGCGCCGGGTTCGAGCGCCCCGGCGAGCGAATTGGAGCGCCTTTGCCGCGTCGTCCAGAAGCGCGGCAAGATCTATACCAGCCATATTCGCAGCTATTTCGCGGATCTCGTGCCGGCCATCGAGGAGCAGATCGAGCTGGCGCGACGCAGCGGCTGCCGCTTGCAGATTTCGCATCTGCAGGCCGCGGGCGCCGCCAATTGGCCGCAGCACGCGCGCGCTCTCGAAACCATCGAACGGGCGCGGGCCGAGGGAATCGATATAGCTTTCGATTGTTATCCGTACGTTGCCGGGTCGACCGTGCTCACGCAACTGCTGCCGCAATGGGTCCTGGACGGAGGCGCGGGCTCCATGTTGGCGCGCTTGCGCGATCTTACCGAGCGGCGGAAAATCGCGGATGAAATCGTGACCACGATCGCGTGGCGATGGAGCGACGTTCTCATCTCCGCCGTGGGCTCGCAAGCCAATGCGCCTACCGTGGGGCGCAGCCTGCGGCAGATCGCGGACGACCGCGGCTGCGAGCCTGTCGACGCCATGATCGATCTGTTGATTGAAGAGGACGGCCAGGTGAATATGCTTTCCTTTAACCAGAGCGAGGAGAATTTGCGGCTCAGTCTGACGCATCCGCTCGCGCTCGTGATCAGCGACGGATTCTACGTCAACGGCCGGCCTCATCCGCGCCTGTGCGGCACGTTTCCGTTCCTTCTGGGAGAGATCTGCAGGAACAGGAAATGGCTGACGCTGCAGGACGCCGTCCGCAAGATTACTTCGCGTCCAGCCGAGCGCTTTCACATTCGGGACCGCGGAATCTTGCGGACGGGCGCTTTCGCCGATGTCGCCGTGTTCGATCCCGTGCGAGTGGCGAGCCCCGCCACATACGACGATCCGGAGCTCCCGCCCATCGGGATACAGTATGTTTTTCGTGAAGGCCGGCTGCTGGCGGGCGAGAGCGCGGCCGGGGCGGCCGTCTGAGGTCCGGCTCTATCCGGTCCGCGTTTTAAGCTTGCCCGGCGCGCGACTGCGAAGTTGTTGCGCTATCGCCGCGGCTGCGCCGATCAATTTCTCGACAACAGGCGAACCTTTCCGCGGATTGAATCGGGATGACGGCCCGGAGATGCTGATGGCGGCAACGGCGCGTTCCTGCGCATTCAAAATCGGCGCGGCGATGCAGGTCGCAAGCAAAGAGGTTTCCCCCTTGTCGAGGGCGTATCCGCGCTCCCGGATGCGTTTCAACTCGGCGATCAACTGCTCCGGGTCGGTTATCGTATTCGAGGTGAGCGCTTGCAAATCGCGGCCGCGCAGCATGCCGGCCGCGAACTCCTCGCCGGAAAACGCCAGAATTGCCTTTCCCAGCGCGCTGGCGTGGACCGAGACGGTGGCGCCGGGACGCTCGTGCAGCCGCAGAGCGTATTCGCTCGGGACAACTTCCACGTACGTCACCTTGTCCAATTCGAGTTGGCCCAGGTTGACCGTTTCTCCAAAGAGATCGCGGAGCTCTACCATGTGAGGCATGGCCGTCCGCCGGATGGCATCGGTGTGGGCTTCCGCGTTGACGAGATCTCCGAGCGCGTGGCTAATGTAGTACGAGCGCGCGCTATCGCGCACGATATAGCCAAGCTGATTGAGCGTGGTCAGGATCCGGAACACGGTGGACTTCGCCAGGGCGGTGCGCTGCGTGACCTCATTCAGACTGAGGGCGCCATTCTTGGACAGTTCTTCGAGGATCCGGAACGTCCCCCGCACCACGGGCACCATGTACTTTTCCGTCGTGGGGGATGTCTTGGGAGCGCTTTTCCGCTTCACGCGCGGGGATTCCTTGGGTGAACCGAGGGCCAGTGTATCACGTTTCAATAGATGAACTCTCATTCCGGGCGGCCCTTTTCATTTCGATGCGTCAAACTTGGCGGGCGCGAAAAAATCAAGCGGACCGATGGCGACAATCTTCCAGCGCTTCTTTCGCTTCACCAGCTCGATGTGTACGGCCTGCTCGCGCTGGATCGTGGGACCGGCGGCTTCGCGGCTGTGGATGTGAAGCGTCCAGTCGAGATCGGCGGAGCGCTTGCTATCGTCGCCGGCGCTCTTGATTAGTTCAATATTGCACGTGATTTCGGCTTCTCCAACCAGCGCGTCCATGTAGCCGCTCAATGCGCCGTATTGCGGCATGCTCTTATCGAAGCCGCTCATAAAGCCGGCGGCGTTGTCGTCCGCCAGAGACGCCGTCATGTCTCCGAGCAGGTCCATGATTTCAGACTGCGCGGAAGCGAACGCGAGGACGGCCGCCGCGATTCCGGCGACTACGAGATTACGTACGATAGCTGGCATTGATTTCGATGTACTTCTCGGTCAGATCGCAGGTCCAGAAGCGGGCCTCGCCTGTGGCGCCGCCCTGAATCGTGAAGCGGATGAGACAGTCGCGCTGCTCCAGCTTGCGCTTCAGCTCAGGTTCGGAAAACTCCGCGGCGCAGCCGTTGCGGCACACTGCGATGCCTTGCATCTCGATGCCGGCTTGCCGCGGGTCGAAATCGACGCCGCAATTGCCCGCCGCCGACAGGATGCGGCCCCAGTTCGGGTCCGCGCCCGCGATGGCGGTCTTCACCAGCGGCGAGTTGGCGATGGCGCGCGCAATGCGCGCGGCGTCGGCGTCCGTCCTGGCCCCGCGAACCTCGATGGTGGCCAATTTGCGCGCGCCTTCGCCGTCGCGGACGATTTGCTTGGCGAGATCCTCCAGCAGTAGGCCTAACGCCTCATGGACCAGCGCGCGTCCGGCTTCGTTCGGCGCGAGTCCGGAGGCGCCGTTCGCCAACAGCAGCACCGTATCGTTGGTCGAGGTATCGCCGTCGATGCTGATGCGGTTATAGCTGCGCTCGATCGCATCGGCCAGCATCGCGCGGAGCTCGGCGGGGCCGATTGCGGCGTCCATCATGACAAAGCCCAGCGTGGTTGCCATATTGGGCTGGATCATCCCGGCGCCCTTGGTCATGCCCGCGATGCGCACCACGCCGCCGCCGATCTCAACCTCGCGCGAGGCGACCTTTATTACGGTGTCGGTGGTCATGATGGCTCGCGCGACGTCCTCGAAGCGGGCCGCGGAAAGACCGCTCACGAGCCGCGGAACGGCGTTCACGATGAGCTTGCCGTCGAGTTCGACGCCGATCACGCCGGTCGATGCGGGCAGCACCTGCTCCACCGGCGCCTCAAGCCGGTCGGCCAACGCCTGGCAGCAGGCCTTGGCGACCTCCTCGCCCGTGCGGGTCGCGCAATTGGCATTGCCGGCGTTGACCAGGACGGCCCGCGCGAGACCGCCCGACTTCCTCAAATGCTGGCGGGAAAGAAACACCGGAGCGGCCTGCACGCGGTTTTGCGTGAAGACGCCGGCGGCGCTGGCGGCGCGGTTCGACACGATCAACCCGACGTCGTCCCCAGGCGTTTTACGGATGCCCGCGGAGACCGCCGAATATTCGTAACCGAGGGGCAGATTCAATTCAGGCTCCGAGGCTTTCATTTTCGGACAGCCGCACGCCGTTCAGAAAGTCGCCGGCGGAGACGCGCTTGCGTCCTTCGATCTGGATTTCAAGCAGTTCGAGCGACGTGCCATCGCCGCACGAAACGAGGAGCCGCTTATCGCCCGCATGTAACGCACCCGGCCCTCCTCGGGGCGGCTCGGCCGACGGGCGGCATTTCCAGATATGGAACAGTTGTCCCCTGAAACTGCTGTAAGCGCCGGGCCAGGGAAGGAATCCGCGCGCGCGATTAAAGATTTTCGCGGATGGCCAGGACCACTCAATGCGGCCATCTTCCTTTTTGAGCAGCGGCGCGTAGGTCGCTTCGGAGGCGTCCTGCGGTTGGGGCGAGAGCGCGCCCGCCGCGATTTTTTCAAGAGTCTCGATCAGAAGCCGGGCGCCCGCTTCGGCGAGACGAGGGCCGAGCTCCAGCGCGTTCTCTTCGGCGCCGATCGCGGTTTCCCACCGCAGCAGCATGTCCCCCGTATCGAGACCGGCGTCGATGCGCATGGTTGTCACGCCCGTGCGCGTCTCGCCATTCGCAATGGCCCATTGAATCGGCGCCGCGCCGCGATATTTGGGAAGCAGCGATCCGTGAACGTTGATAATGCCGAGCGGAGGTATATCGATGATCGATTGCGGAACGATCTGGCCGTACCCTACGACCACCATGGCGTCGGGTTGGAGGGCGGCAATCTGCTCCACGGCTTCGGAATGGCGGATGCGCTCCGGCTGCCGCAAAGGGATGCCGAGCCGCGCGGCGGTTTGCTTCACCGGCGATGCGGCGAGCGCGTTTCCACGCCCCTTGGGACGGTCCGGCTGCGTGTAGACGGCCGCAACACGATGGCCCGCGGCGACGAGGGCCTCAAGCGACGGAACCGCGAATTGCGGCGTCCCGAGGAAGACCAGCTTCAGTCCCATTCCCCGGCTTTGACCAGCTTGCGGATCTTGCGGCGGATCAGGTCGCGCTTCAGCGCGCTGACGTGGCTGATGTAGAGCCGCCCGTTGAGATGATCGATTTCGTGCGCGAAGGCGCGCGCGAGAAGCTCTTCTCCGCTCTTTTCAAAAAAGGCGCCCGTGGCATCCTGCGCCCGCACGGTAACGCGAGCCGGGCGCGCCACCTGCTCGCGGAAACCGGGAATACTGAGGCATCCTTCTTCGCCTTGCTGTGTGCCTTCTTTGTGGACGATCTCGGGATTGATGAGAACGAACCTCTGCTCGGGAGCATCGCCGACCGAGAGATCGATCACCGCGATGCGCTTGCCGATGCCGATCTGCGGCGCCGCCAGCCCCACGCCCTTGGCGGCGTACATCGATTCGAACATGTCGGCGATCAGTTTGCGCAGCTCGGCCGTGTCGAATTCGGAGACTTTCGCCGCCGGCGTTTCGAGCACCGGGTCGCCGTACTTCACGATCGGATAGATCATCAGAAATTTCTTACCTGCTCTATGTAGCCGTCGAAGTTGCGGCGCGTCTCAGAGAGCGAATCGCCCCCGAACTTTTCCAAAAACGCCTGCGCCAGCACGAGCGCCACCATCGCTTCGCCGATCACGCCCGCCGCCGGCACGACGCAAACGTCGCTGCGCTCGTAGGCGGCCAAGGCCGGCTCGCGCGTGGCCAAGTCGACGGATTCGAGCGGACGGCGCAGCGTCGAGATCGGCTTCAGGAAACCCCGGACCAGGATATCCTGCCCGTTCGTCATGCCTCCTTCGAGCCCGCCGGCGCGGTTCGCTCCCCGAGTGAAGCGGCGCTCCTCGCGATTGTAATGGATGGTGTCCTGGACGCGCGAGCCGAACGCCGCCGCTCCTTCCGCCGCAAACCCGATTTCCACGCCCTTCACGGCCTGCATCGATACGATGGCCTGCGCCAGGCGGCCGTCCAGGCGCGTGTCCCAGGTGATATGCGAGCCCAGTCCGGGCGGAACGTCATGGGCCATGACCTCGAAGACGCCGCCGATGGTGTCCCCGGTTCGATACGCCTGATCGACAACTTCTTTCATGCGCCGCTCCGTATCCGGGTCGACGCAGCCGAGCAGGACCTCGTCTTTCTTGCTGAGATCGACCAACTCGCGCCACTCGGCGTTGCGGTCCAGGCGAACTTCGCCGACCTGAATCACGTGGCTGAGCGCGCCGATCCCGAATTCGGCCAGAAAAGCTTTGGCGATCGCGCCGACCGCGACGCGCGCGGCGGTTTCCCTAGCGCTGGCGCGCTCCAGTATGTAGCGCGCGTCCGTGAAGTTGTATTTGATGGCCCCGGCCAGATCGGCGTGGCCGGGGCGGGGACGCGTGACCGGCTTGCGATTTTCTTCGGCGCCCGCGGCATCTTCGACGGGCAGCGCCGCGGTCCAATTCTTCCAGTCGCGGTTGCGAATGACGATCGCGATGGGCGAGCCGATGGTATGGGAATGGCGTACGCCGGCCACGATTTCGGCCGCGTCGCTCTCGATTTTCATGCGCCCCCCGCGGCCGAAACCCTGCTGGCGGCGCCACAGCTCGCGATTTATTTTTTCGAGCGAGATGGGGATGCCGGCGGGAAGGCCCGTCAGCGTGGCGATCAGGCATTCTCCGTGCGATTCACCGGCGGTTTCGAAGCGCAGCATGAAAAGGGGAAGCCATATGATAGCGGAATGAGCTCGGCCCTTGCTCTGAATGTCAAAGCCCCAGAATGCAGCACAAGGTCAGAATGGCTGCTGCCCGATTCGCATCAAGAGCTCGTTAACCGTTTTCCAGGGCAGACGAATTAGACGGCGGCGTAGGGATTGAAGGCAGCCCCGAAGATCGGTTGGAGGAAAGCAGCTCCAGTTCATGGAATCGTTGAAGAACCCACAAGGTTCCATGAAATTCCAGGCCGTTTCGCGACGCTAGTTCGCGGCCCCAGAGATCGTCAACGATCACCGTGGCGCCAAACTGGGAAGCTTGCACGACTGCCTCGACTTCGCCACGATCCCGCGCTCCTTGCCGGGTTCGTTCCGCCAGGAGGAAATCGACAGTGCCCTGTTCGTAGCCGTCGCAATGCTGGAAAAAAGCGTACGCATCGAAGAGGGAGCGCAAACGGTCTTTTGCCCCTCGACGTTTGAACAGACCCGTTCGCACAAGCTTTCGGTACGAGCACGATTGAAAAAAGAACGCTCAGTGAGCGGAACAAGATTGAGATGTCGAGGGAATGACGCACGAGCTGTCGATCGTGCAGCGTCGCTCCCGCATTTTTCGAATCAGCTTCGGTCGGCAGGAGCAAGGATGAGCAGGCCAAGCGCAAGCGTGCCCAGCGCCAGCAGGGCCGTCTTTGCATTCTGCCGCGCATCGATGGTTTTGAGATGCCGCACGATGCCGATCTCGGCTCCGTCCGGATTGGCCGGGTCGATCACAACAAGGTTCGATGCAAAGTATGTTTGAAGTTGGGGCGCGAACGCCGGGTACGACATCACGATCATGTTTTTGTGAAGAGCCATGCCGGCGTTGAGCTCCTGGCGGCATGCTTCGGTCAGGCCGGCCCCGACAACACCCAAGACGACTTCTGCCTCATTCAGTTTTTGAGCGGTTACCGGATCGAGAAGAGCCGGGACGCCTTGCCGAGTGAACGCCGGCGGGACGTATACGGTGAGATCATTGACGGCCCCTAAAGCCTGGAGACGGAGAGCCGTGACCTGATCGGCCGCATTGCCGTATGAGATGAACACTTTCATATCGTCCCGCTCTCAATTCTACAGTGCGAGGAGGACGCGGGATTCGGTCTTAAGAGCCCGGAGGGGTTCTATCTCATTGCAATCGCGTGGCAGCGCCGCGCCGGCGGGGCAAGGATCGAGAGCCGTACATCGCGATCCGCTTTTTTCATATTTTTTTTAGCGCGAGCGCTATCCGCCGCGCGCCATGCGGTCTATCATGGAAGTTCCAACCCCATGCAGTCGTTCCACCCGGAAAATCCTCTCATCGTGCAAGGCGATCAGACCATTCTCGTGGAGGTCGCGAGTCCCCGTTATGGCGACGCCCGCGATGCGCTCATCCGTTTCGCGGAGTTGTTGAAAGCGCCCGAGCACGTCCACACCTACCGCATTTCGCCCTTATCGATATGGAACGCGTGCGCCGCGGGCATGAGCGTGGAGGAGATGCTCGCGGCGCTCACCGAATACGCCAAATATGCGGTCCCGCCGCACGTGCTGCACGAGGTGCGGGATTACGCTTCGCGCTACGGGCGCGTAAAGCTGCTGCAGGGCGAGCGCGGGTTGACCCTTGCGGCCGGCGACGCCGCCATCGCGGAAGAGATCGCGCGCGGGAAACACACCGCTCACCTGCTTCATGGCCGTTTATCGGCAACGGAGTTCGAGATCGCGCCGCACCTGCGCGGCGAGCTGAAGCAGGCGTTAATAAAAATCGGCTATCCGGCCGAAGACCTTGCCGGGTACGTCGAAGGCGAGGCGCTGCGCTTCGATGTCAGAGAGATCGCGCGATCCGGCCCCCGGTTCGCCTTGCGCGATTACCAGATCGAGGCCGCCAACGCCTTCCACGCCGGGGGCAGCGCCAGCGGCGGATCGGGCGTAGTCGTATTGCCGTGCGGCGCCGGAAAAACGATCGTCGGCATCGCGTGCATGGCGCGGCTGCAATGTTCCACCCTCATCCTTACCACCAGCACAACCGCGGTGCGGCAGTGGATCTCGGAAGTGCTCGACAAGACCACGCTGGAGCCGGGCGACGTCGCCGAATACACCGGCGCGGCCAAAGAGATTCGTCCCGTAACGATCGCCACTTATCAGATCATGACCACGCGCGACCGTAAGGACGCGGACTTCCGCCAAATGGCGCTCTTCGACGAGCGCAATTGGGGACTGATCGTCTACGACGAAGTACATCTGCTGCCCGCCCCGGTGTTCCGCGCCACTGCCAGCCTGCAGGCTCGCAGACGGCTTGGCCTGACGGCCACTCTAGTGCGGGAAGACGGCCGCGAGGACGATGTCTTCGCGCTGATCGGACCGAAAAAGGCCGACGTGCCGTGGAAGGTGCTTGAACACCAGGGCTGGATCGCGACGGCCGCGTGCACGGAAGTGCGCGTGCCGCTTCCCGAAGAGCTGCGTCTGCCCTATGCCATCGCCGACCCTCGCGATAAGCACCGTCTCGCGGCGGAGAACCCGCTGAAGGCCGGCGTGGTCGAAGAAATTCTCGAGAAGCATCCCGGGGAGCAGATCCTGATTATCGGCACCTACCTCGACCAGCTGAAATCGCTGGCCGGAGGCACAGGGATTACAGTTGCTGACCGGCGCTACTCCGCAATGGGAGCGCGACAAGATTTACGGCGAGTTTCGGGCGGGCCGCATCCGCGTGCTGGCGTGCTCCAAGATCGCCAATTTCGCGGTCGATCTGCCGGACGCCGCGGTCGCAATTCAGATTTCGGGCGCCTTCGGGTCGCGTCAGGAAGAGGCGCAGCGGCTGGGACGCATTCTGCGGCCGAAGAACGGAAACAATCAGGCGCATTTTTATACCGTTGTCACGCGCGATACCGTGGAGCAGGACTTCGCGCTGAAGCGGCAGTTGTTTCTGTGCGAGCAAGGCTACGGCTATTCCATCGAGGATCGCGACGGCGCGAAACGCCTCGCCACCGCATGAGAAGCCTGGACGTGAATTGGGCCGAATTCATCGAGGCGTTGAGCGCCTACCGGCGGCTCAGCGTCCCGGCGCGCGAGCAGTTCATCCGCAACGGCCCCTATAGCGCGCCCATTCGCAGCGATCTTCTCCGCGAATCGGTGCGCGAGTACCAGGACGCCGGTCTCTTCTCGTTTACCGCGACGGGGCGGACCCTGGTCTTGGCGCCCGCGTTCCGCGGTCTCGCGAAAGCGTTGCGCGCCATGCACCGCAGCCGCATCGACGTCAAGCCCGGCGCGGAATCGCTGGACGCCTACCTCGCCGACAACTTTACGCGCGAGGAGTGGATCGCTCTGCACGGCGAGGACGCCTATTGGCATAGAAGCCGCAACGGCTTGTATCCCAAGATCGCATCGGTAAGCTGGGTCGAGGAATTCCTGCGCTCCGGCCCGCGCGCGTTCGACGCCCAGCGAAGTCTACCGCTGGCGCCCGATCCTGGCGGCAAGTCCGCGCAAGTTGCAAACGGGAAGCGATCCAGCGTCTGGTGAAGACTCTTATGCAGGCCCCCGCGCCGCTCGCTTTTGAGGAGCTTCCCGCAATTATTCCCGACCGGGAATTGCTGGCAGGCGCCATCGCCGGCGGCATCCGCTGCGCCGTCCTGTTTCCCATGCTGCGGCGCAAAACGCTCGATCCGGCGCTGGGGCTGTGGCCGGAAGTGAGCGCGCGTTTGCACCGCCCCGGCCCGGCGCCCGCGCGCACGGCAACGCCGACGCATTCTTTCCACGCTTCCGTGTTGGTCGACGACATGGTGGCGGCGCTGACCGCGTGCATGGGGGAGCCGTTGCGACTGATGGCCAACGCCTCCGAGGACCTCTATCAAAAATCGGACAAACAGGTCGCTTCCCGTTTACTCCAGCTTCCCGATTGGTTGACGGCATTCGTCAAGGTTGACGAGCGCACTCGCGTCCGCAACACCATTTGGCGGCTGCGGCTGATGGACATGATGGAGACTGCCGGCCGGCCCGGGAACGACTATCGCCTGGAGGTGACCGCGCGCGGCAAAGCGTGGCTGGCTCTGGCGGCGAAGGAGCGGTTGAAGGGCATCCTCGATCGCGTCCGCAATCGTGAAACGCGAGATGAAGATCAAGGCGGCGAGTGGGAGGCGCTGACGCCCAGCATCCGCATCGAGGGCGATGTTATCTCCGGCAAAGGATGCCGTCGCGGCCGGTTTTGGACGCCTCCCGGCCGGGAAGGCCGTTCTCGCATTCGATTTCGCCGCCTACGAAACGCGCGTACACAACCCTCTGGCTTCCGGCCGCAAAAGCTCCCGGCGCGTCGTCGTGGGGTACAAGTACCTGAGCGGCGCTTCGGAGGAGGAATTGGAGCGGGCTTGGTACGAAGTGCTGTGCGAGGCGCTGCTCGGCAAGCTCATGCTGTTGGGAGCGGTGGAGGTGGGAGTCACGGCGGACAATCAAATTACCGCGGCCGCAACGGAGGTGGGCCGCTATCTGTTCGGCCTCGCCAAAGATTTCTCGCTGGAGAGCGCCGAATCCGCCAAGCCCATCGTGGTGCAGCCGAATTTCGAGATCGTCTTCATGGCCCCCTCTCCGCTGGCCGAAGCCGAGTTGAGCGGTTTCACCGAGCGGCAGGGAAAGCACGTGGGCGCCGTTTTGAAGATCACGAAACGATCGATATGGACCGCCGCGGCGGCCGGCATCGCAGCGGAACAGGTCGTGGAAGCGCTCGCCCGGCACTCTTCCGTCGCGCTGCCCGGCAACGTCGAGCGCGAGATTCGCGGCTGGATGGCGCAATGCCGCCGGGCTTCGCTGCGCAGCGCCATTCTCATCCACTGCCCCGATTCCGATACCGCCTCGCGCGCCTTGAGCGCCGACCGCAACCGGCTCACTAAATTGTCCGACACGGTGCTGGAGCTGACCGATACGCACTACCGCTCCAAGCTCGTTAAAAAACTTCGCGAGGCCGGCATCTTCGTCTGAATGCCTCTCGTCATTACATTCGGGGAAACGATGCTGCGGCTGGCTCCGCCCGGCTTCGAGCGCTTGCTGCAATCGCCGCAATTTCTGGCCACGTTCGGCGGCGGCGAGGCCAACGTCGCCGTGGCGGTCGCGCAGTTTGGACTTCCGGCTCGTTACATTACGGTGCTTCCGGCGAATAATCCGATCGCCGACGCCCTGCTCGGAGAACTGCGGAGATTTGGCGTCGATACGTCACAGATCGTTCGCGGCAAGGGACGGATGGGGATCTACTTCGTCGAGCCGGGCGCCAACCAGCGCGCTTCGAAAGTCGTTTACGACCGCGACAAAAGCGCCATTGCCCTGGCCGCGCCCGGCGATATCGATTGGGCCGCGGCGCTTGACGGCGGCTCCTGGTTCCACATTACAGGGATCACGCCGGCGATCGGCGCGAGCGCCGCGCGTCTGAGCGTCGAAGCCTTGCGCGAGGCGCGGGAGCGCGGCCTCACCGTTTCCTGCGACCTGAACTATCGCAAGAATCTCTGGAAATACGGCAAGACCGCACAGGAGGTCATGAGCGAGCTGTTCCGCTGCGGTTGACGTCGGCATCGCCAACGAGGAAGATTGCCAGGCGGCGCTCGGAATCGCGGCGCCCGTCGACGTCCATTCCGGCAGCCTCGAAACGGAGCAGTATCGCGCGCTAGCCGAAAAGGTCCTCGAGGCCTATCCGAATCTCCAGATGCTCGCCATCACGCTGCGCGAATCGAAGAGCGCCTCGCACAACGGCTGGTCCGCCTGCTTGCACGACCGCAAGGACTTTCTGGTGAGCCGCCATTACGAGATCACGCACATCGTCGATCGCGTCGGCGGCGGCGACAGCTTCGCCGGCGGGTTGATCTACGGGCTGATCGCCCTCGGCTGCCACCGCGAGGCGCTCGAATTCGCGGTCGCGGCATCTTGCCTGAAGCACTCCGTGCCCGGCGATTTCAACCGCTTTACGCGCGAGGAAGTGCAGCAGCTCGTTGCCGGCGGCGGCGCCGGCCGGGTGCAGAGATGACGGGCAGCGCCGCCGCCGCCCTCCCTGCGGCGTTTAGAAACCGATCCGCGCCGTCAGCACGCGGAGGGGGGCGCCATCGACGTAGATCGTGGCCTTGTATTGACCCCAGGCGGTGGCGTTGCCGAATTCCTGGTAATACCAGCCGCTTGCCGCTTTCACCGCGACGCCGTCCGATTTGCGGATGGTCATGCCGTTGACTTCCCACTCGGTGCGGATTCTGGTGACGCGCGGCGTGGCGCCGTCGAAGAAAAGCACGGCGGTAAGAACGTTCGATGCGGCATTGTTCTGGCACACCCCGGTCGAGCCGTTGAAATTTCCGCGGCACAGGAATGCTCTTTCGGAATGGAAGCCGGAGGAAGGCGCGGCAATGCGAATACTCGCCGTCCCCATCGCGGCGCCGTCGAAAAACACGGTGGCGCTGTATTCGCCCGGCGTACTCGCGGTGTACGGATCGTAGTACCAGCCGTGGTCGTAACGCAGAGCGTAGGGGCGGCCGGGGTTCTGCATCATGGTGCCGTTGAACTGCCAATTATTCGTGACCTTGGTCTGCTGTGGCGTAGCCCCGTGGAACCGCGCGACCACGGTAAGCTGGCTGGACGCCATATCGACCGTGCAGTTTCCGCTCTTGCTGTCGAAGGCGCCTTGGCAAATGGAGACGCTGTCAACGGCGAGCGAGCTGGGGGCCTTCGGCGCGTTGGGGTGAAACAGCTCCGGGCCAAGCGCGATCGCTGCGCTGCCCGCCGCAACCCCGTCCGCATACGTGGTGACCTTGTATTCGCCCGCGGCCGCGGCGTTCCCATAGGGTTGGTAATACGTCGCGCTCTCGTTGCGCAGAATGTGCGGGTCGGGCTGCTGCACAACGCTGCCGTTGAATTCCCAAACGTTGCGAAGCGTAGTTTTCAACGGCGCGGCGCCGTGAAATTTGACGTATGCGGTCAGCGTGGTGGAGGCGGGATCGGGGTGGCAAACGGCCTGATCGCCGTCGTAAACGCCCTGGCAGATGGAGACGCTCTCGACCGCGACGCCGGTCGGTGGAGACGCCGGCGTAATATGCGCCGTGGCATCCCCCACCGCCGCGCCGTCGGCGAAGAGAGTGACTTTATAATCGCCCGGCTGCGCCGCGGTCCCGAACCTCTGGTAATAAACCCCGCTGGCTTTGGCAAGAACCAGCGGATCGGATGTCTCGACCAGCTTGCCGCCCAGGCGCCATTCGCTGCGCATGATCGTTTTGCCGGGTTTTGCGCCATGGAAAGGAGCGAACACGGTCAGCGCCGCGGCGGCCGGATCGTTCTGGCAGGTGGCGCTTTCGCTGTTGAAACCGCCTTGGCAGACCGAGACGGTATCGACAGCGACGCCGCCCAGCAGTCCCGCGTACCAGACGCCCAGCCCGATGGCGGCCAGCAACAATGCCGCGACGATCCATAACCAGTTCTTTTTTTTCGGCTGTATCAGCGGAAATTGGGCGTAGGAGCCGCCACCAGGCGGCGTAACGCCCGCCCCGGGCGCCACGGCCGCCGTGAGCGCGTCCCGCAGCTCGCCGCAGTTGCGGTAACGGTAATCCGGGTCTTTCGCCAGGCAGCGCATCACCGTTTGCTCCAGTTTCGGCGAGAGCGCGGCGGTGAGTTGCCGCAGCGGCATGGGCGTCTGCTGCACGTGCGCCATCTTGATGGCAAAGTCGGTGTCGCCCTGGCCCGTGCTGGGAATGTCGAACGGCGGCCGGCCGCTGAGCATCTCATAAAGGACGCATCCGAAACTGTAGATATCGGAGCGCGCATCGACTTTCCCCGGCGACGTAATCTGCTCCGGGCTCATGTACCAGGAGGTGCCCATCACAGTACCGGCCTGCGTGACGCGCTTCTCGTTGACCGCGAGCACAATCCCGAAATCGCCCAGATAAGGGTAGCCGTGGGCGTCCAGAAGAATGTTCGCGGGCTTGATATCGCGGTGCACAATGTTGTTGTTGTGGGCGTATTCGAGAGCGTTCAAT
The DNA here is from genome assembly GCA_963795935.1 of Bryobacterales bacterium. Classification (GTDB taxonomy): domain Bacteria; phylum Acidobacteriota; class Terriglobia; order Bryobacterales; family Bryobacteraceae; genus JAICMB01. The sequence goes on from CAWCJO010000009.1 coordinate 272,999, forward strand.
ACTCCGCCCGCGATGCGCACGGTATCCTCGGGCGCCAGGCGACCCACGCGGCGCAGGCACTGGTCCAGCGCCTCGCCCTCGATGTACTGCAGAATAAGAAAGCTGCGGCCGTTAACGTATTCGAAGCCGTACACCTTGACGATGTTGGGATGGTTCAGCGATCCCTGGCGGCGGCCCTCGTTTAAAAAGCGCTGCTCGATTTCGGGATGCCCGGCAAAGGCGCGATTCAGGAACTTGATCGCGGCGGGCGTCCCGAGATGTAGGTTGCGAGCCAGCCAGACCTCGGCCATGCCGCCCTCGCCGAGCGGACGCTCGAGAACATACTGGCCGACCACATAGCGCCCCGGCATCGGACTGGTCACTTCTCCGGCGCCGGGACCCATGGGATCAATTGTATTTTGTTGCGGGGACTTTTGCGATTCCATTTTCAACCTCACGCTTTCCAACGGGGGAAGCGGGAATGGAGCGGCAAAGTGAGCAAGAAAGAGCGCGAGAGCGCCGCCGCGGGTCTCGCTATGGACGGCGCCCGGCCGCGCCGCCGCCAAGCCCTGGCGCCGCCGCGGGTCTCGCTATAATACAAAGCAGGTTTCCCCATGCGTTTTTGGGTTTTTGTGGTTTGCGCAGGCCTGTGGTGTGTTTCCGCTTGGTGCCAGTCGGGAGCGCCTTCCGCGCCGCCCGCCGCGGCATCCCCGGCTGCGGCCGCCGACAAGGCGGGCCCCAAGAGCGACATCAACGTGCAGGTCAACGAGGTTATCGTTCCCGTGACCGTGACGGACGAGAAGGGGCGCTTCGTTTCCGATCTCGACGAGAAAGACTTTCGCGTGCTCGAGGAGGGCAAGGAACAGCAGATCCAGTTCTTCACGCGCGAGCGCAGCCAGCCCGTGGTGGTCGGTTTTCTGATCGACCTCAGCAACAACAGCCGCCTGCACTGGAAAAATTATCAGGACGCCTCCATCGAGTTGGCTCTGAATCTGCTTCCGGGAGAGCCGAAGTTCAGCGGTTACCTGATCGGGTACAGCAACGTCGCGGAACTGATGGTCGACACCACGACCGATTCCGAGAAGATCGCCGAGAAGCTGCGCAAGACCAAGCCGGGCGGCGGCTCCGCGCTGTACGACGCCATTTACATGGCCTGCACCAGCCGCAAGCTGGTCCAGGGCGAGCCCATCGAGCCGCGTCGCGTGATCGTGATCATCGGCGATGGCCACGATAACGCCAGCAAGCACACGCTCAACGAAGCCCTCGAAGTGGCGCAACGCAATCTCGTGACCATCTACGCCGTCAGTACGCAGGCATACGGGTTCAACAACCCCGACGAGGCCACGCTGGTTCGCCTGGCGGAGGAAACCGGCGGGCGCGTCGAGTATCCCCTGAACAATCCTTATTCCGATGTTTCGGGTTATCTTTCGCAGCCCTCCGACGACGGCAATTACGCTCTGACGGTGGGCACCGGCGGGTACGCGGCCGCCGTGGCGCAGGGCATGTTCAAAGCCATCGCCAACGTGGCGGGCGAGATTACCACCCAGTACATCATCCGCTACACGCCCGCCAACGCGGATTCGAAGAAGCAGTTCCGCAACATCGAAGTCAAAGTCAACCTCGCCAACGTGAAGGTGCGGGCGCGCAAGGGCTATTACCCCTATAACCCCTGAGCTCACGGTTTTGCTCCGCAGTACGATAAGGTAAGGTACGGTGATGCGCGCCCTTTCCACTCATGCCGGACGTTGCGCCGTCCTCACGGCCGATATCCTGGGGCGCGGCCCCACGCCGCTCGGCGTTCTGCTGCAGGATCCCGCCAGCGATTTGCTGTACCTCCGCATCCGCACCGACCTGGCGCGTATCGCGGACGACGAAGAGCGCGAGGTGCTGGCGCCGCTGGCGGACGACCTCGCCGCCAAAGCGCGCGAGATGGGCGCGGAGGCGCTCTTTGCGTGGCTCGAAGAGAACGCCTCGGACACGCTAACCGTGACGAACCGCGAGAGCGTGCTGGTAGACGATTTTTCGCGCGCCCTGAATCGCCTCTATCGCGGACGCGTGCAGTCGGAAGTGCGGCCCTTCGAGACCCATCTGCCGAAGTATTCTCTGCGCGTGGCGGCCGGAAAATTCCTTGAAAACGAAGAGGTGGCGGAGCAGGGCTGGGAGGAAGCGCCGCCGGACCTGCGCCTCGCCCCGGGCATGTTTGTCGCCGAAATCGTGGGGCATTCCATGGAGCCGGCCATTCCCGACGGCGCCTTGTGCGTCTTTCGCGCCGGCGTCGCGGGTTCGCGGAACGGCCGCCTGGTGCTGGTCGAGAATCTCGAAACTGCGGGCAACAACCGCTACACGGTCAAGAAGTACAGGAGCGAGAAGACCGGCGGGCGGGACGAATGGCGCCATAGCCGTATCCGCCTGGAATCGCTGAATCCCGAATATCCTTCCTGGGATCTCGTTCCGGACGAGGAGAAGTACCGCATTGTCGCGGAGTTCGTGCGCGTGCTGGACTGATCCCCGCTGGACTGACCTTTGACGCTTGCGCGCTTTTATCCCATTCTCGACACGGAGTTGCTGGGCCGCCGCGGAATGGACCTCGTAACGGCCGCCGAAGCGGTGCTGGAAGGCGGCGCGCGCATCCTGCAGCTCCGCCACAAAGGACACTTCTCTCGAGCCGTTTTTGCCGCCGCCGGGCGCATGGCCGAAATGTGCCGCGGCAACGGCGCGCTGTTCGTCGTCGACGATCGCGCCGACATGGCCCTGCTGCTCGACGCGGCGCTGCACGTCGGCCAGGACGATCTGCCGCCCTCCTCCGCGCGCCGTCTGATCGGAGCGCGCGTTCTGGGAGTTTCCACGCACAATGAAGCGCAGTTGCGGGCGGCCGCGGGCGCGCCGGCCGATTACATCGCGCTCGGTCCGGTGTTTGAAACGGCGTCGAAGCGCAACCCCGATCCCGCCCTCGGACTTGCCCAACTGCGCCGCTTGCGCAGGATCGTTCCGCAGCCCCTGGTGGCCATCGGAGGCATCACGCGGGGGAACGCACCGGGGGTCCTCGCGGCCGGGGCCGATGCCGTTGCCGTCATCGCCGATCTATTTCCGCAGCCCTGCGACAGCGCCGGGCTGCGGGAGCGCGCCGCGGAGTGGATTGCGCTGCTCGGCTGACAACGCTACGGCGAACTGGGTGGCTGCGCGACCGGCAGCGCGTCGGTGGGCGTGCTTTGGACCGCCGTCGCCATGGTGCTATTCCAGGCGTTTACGACATTGGTGGGGAAGGTTTGGATCAGGCGGTTCATGCGGGACTGCAAATCCGCCACGATGTCGGGGTTGCGCGCGGCGCGGTCGTAGCTTTCCTCCGGGTCCGTGACGACGTTATACAACTCCGGCGCCGGAAGCGGAAGATTCTGCAACCCGCCCGGCGGCATGGGCGCATACGAAGGCGCGTTGAAGCGCGAAACATGCAGTTTCCAGGGCCCATACCGCGCGGCTTGCAAAAAAACGTTATTGAAATACAGGAACGCGTCGCGGTTGACGGCGCTCTGCTGGCCCAGCAGGAGCGACGAAATGTCCACCCCGTCCAGCGGATTTTGCGGCAGAGCGGCGCCGGTCAGCTTCGTCACCGTGGGTAGAATATCGAGCGAGCTGGCGAGCGCCTGGCACGTTTGGCCGCTCGGGACCATGCCCGGCCAGCGCGCGATGAACGGCATGCGCATGCCGCCTTCATAGGTATCGTCCTTGCGTCCGCGCAACAGGCCGGGACTGCCCTGGTACCAAGGCCCGTTATCGCTCGAAAACATGACTAAGGTGTTCGAATCGACCCCGTTATCCTGGAGCGATTGCAGCACCTGGCCGACGCTCCAGTCCAGCTCCTGCACCACGTCTCCATATAATCCGTTTCCGGACTGGCCCTGGAAGGCCGCCGAAGCCGCCAATGGGATGTGCGGAAACGTGTGCGGCATGTACAGGAAAAAAGGGGAGCCGCTGGACTGTTGGATGAAATTGGTGGCCCATGCAGTGTAGCGCTGCGTAAGATTGTCGAGCTCGGCGGGTTGCTCGATCACGTCCAGGTTGTGCATCAGCGGGCGCGGCCACATGTCGTTGCTATAGGGGATGCCGTACCACTCGTTAAAGCCGCGGTTGGTGGGGAGAAACGGCGGCGGCGTTCCCAAGTGCCACTTGCCCACCGCCATGGTGGCGTAGCCGGCGCGCTGCAACGTCCGCGCCAGGGTCGTTTCCGAGAGCGCCAAGCCTCCCGGATCGTTCGAATCGAGCACGCCGGGACAGCCCGTGCGCGGCGCGTAGCGTCCCGTCAGCAGCGTCGCGCGGGCCGGCGAACAGACCGGCGCCGCCGAATAATAATGCGTGAAGCGCATCCCCTCCTGCGCCATCTGGTCCAGGTTGGGAGTGTCGATGCTGCCGCCGTAACAGCTCAGGTCGCCATAGCCCAGGTCGTCGGCGAGAATGAAGACGATATTGGGCGGCCGCGAGGATTGCGCGCGCCCGCTTACCGTCATGGCAGCGGCCGCGGCGGCTTTTAGGAACCCCCGGCGATTCGCCCGAAGCTGCAGTAAAGACATGCCCCCCTAGCTCCTACTCAGGAACCAGTTTACATGCTTTTATTGCGGGAGGTATGTAAGTCCGTACTAGTACGGGCTGGTATACATGCTCTGCATCCGGAAGCTGCGGTAGGCCGGCGCCGCGATGTGCATCGAGTAGACGGGATTGCCGTTGCCATCGAGCTCCACGCTCAGGCTCGTTCCGTCGCTCAGGTAACCCACGTCGAAGCAGTAATCGCCGTTCTTGAGCCGTTGCGCGCTGCCCAGGGCGAAGGAATAATTTCCCAGATCCTGGTTCAGGATCGGCGTCACGACGCGATTCGTCTCATCCACCTGCAGCGCCTGCGCGCGGCTGTTGGCCGTGGAATCGAGCGAATTGCGGACATTGCCATCGTCGAACACCGTCATGGTCGACGTGCCCGGAATGAACTCCGGATCGTGCTGGTGCGAGAACCACGGATAAGGGTCGGGGGAGTCGATAGTGAAATCGCCGTCCACGCCCATTTTCCAAATGACATCGCCGGACCCGTTCCCGTTGCCGTAATCGATCTTGATCACCCAATCCTGGCTGCGCGCCGAATAGAGCAGGCCACCATCGGAGGTTTCCTGCAAGGAGTTGCCGTGCAGCCAATCGTTGGGCGTGGGGGCCAGATACGTGGCCGGGCAGTCGCCGGGGTAACACACGTCGCCGAGGGTAGCCATGCGATGCGGGTCCAGACGATCGAATGCGTCCCACGTCCAGACCACGTTCAGGTTGCGGTCGAGAACCACGATCATATCGCCCAGCACGTCCACCGGCCCGGGTCCTTGCACGTCCGTCAGGATGCGCTCCTCGCCGGCGAGCACGACGATATCGCCGTTCGACAGAGTCCGCGCTTCATGATGAAAGGAGCCGATCCCGTGCTTGCCCAGCGCGACGAGTTGTTCGCTCACGCGCGCCGCGTTGGTTTCAAGCACCGTCATACCCGTCAGATCGAACTCGCGAACGATCTGCGCCGTTCCGGCGGAACCGGGCGCCTCGACAATGCCCCAGAAGTAGCCGCCCGCTTCCGGCCGCGTGAGAAACGAGATGCTGCCGGGATAATACCAGATGATATTTCCGGCGAGGTCCGTCGCGAACGCGTTTGTAAACAGGGTGGCCGCAAGCAGAACGTCCTGCGAGCCGCGCGGCGCCGGCCCGCCGAGCACGTTCGCCGTCGCGAGGCTGGGAGGCAGCGCGCCGCTCGTAAATGTCAACTTCGGTCCACGCGTTGTATTCGCGCCGTCGCTGACAATATGATTGACCGTGTATCGCGTGTTGGCGAGCAGTCCCGCGAGATAGAAATTCATCGAGAAATTGTTCGACCCGCAGTCCTTTGCCGGCGTGCTTTGTGCGCTCCCGCCGGCGGTCTTGAACTGCACCGTCATGGTGGAGCCGGCCGGGCACGGCGGAGCGCTGTACAGGAACACCAGAGGATGCGGGGTCGGCAAGATCGCGGGCTGTCCGCCGGTGGTATTCGCTTGGAAGTAGAGAAAATTCACGCCCTGCGCGACGGCCCCCGTGCGCTGGTTCTTGGCCGTCGCCTCGATTTCATAAAGTCCTTCGTGCTCGCCGGCGGTCCAAACCAAGGTATTATCGGTTCCAAAATCCTTCACGACGCTGGGATTGGACCCGAACGGGGCCACTCGGAAGCGGTACCAGTACGGGTCCCCATCCGGGTTCCCGATCGCCGCCGTCCAGGTGACCGGCGCGCCCACGTTCGCCGACGGAGCCGACGGCGTCACGGACAAGACCGCCTGCGCGGCTAGCGGGAAGGCCCCGGCCGCGGCGAAAAAGAGCGGTAAACACAAAACGCCGGCAAGTCCGCCCGCGTTGCGATTATTTCTCATACAAACCTGCTTTCATTACGGTTTATGACGCGCCGAGTACTCCCGCGGTTGACAAAATGTGGTTAAGAAAGGTAAAATTTCGCGCTTATTTAGTTACTTTATTATAAGGCGGCAGCGGCCTGAGCGGGGGGGCCGGGACTGGCGTCGGGGGGTCCGCTCCCTGTCGTCGATTCGCCTGCGGCGCGAAATGGCCCGCCGCGGCCCGAAATTCCCTTGGAATCGCAAGCGGCGGCATCCGAAACGGCGCGCTAATCTCGTAAACCCACCGTTAATTGCCGCACAGATGCGGGGAAATCGCCGGGCTGCGGGCCGGCGCGGCCGCCAGCGAGCCCCGATCTGAACCCGCGGAAACTTTGCGGCGCCCCCGGGGATCTCACATATCAGAGCCCCTGCAATGCCCCAGGCGATTACAACCTATGCCGTCCCCCGATTCCGCCCGAACGCGCTCACGCCCGAAATCGTCGATCCCCGCATCGCCGATATCGAAGCGCTGGCGCGTTGGCTCGACTACGCCTTCAGGCTGCCCGGCGGCTTCCGCTTTGGAATCGCCGGAATAATCGGATTGATTCCGGGCATCGGCGACGTTTTCGATGCGCTGGTCTCGTTTTATATTGTGTTCCGGGCCATCCAGTTGGGCATCTCCCGCGTCGCCATCGCCCGCATGTTGGTCAATATCGGCATAGAAGCCGCCGCCGGCTCCGTCCCGTTCGTGGGCGATCTATTCGACATCGCCTTCAAGGCCAATCGACGCAATTACCGCCTCTTGAAGAGCCACTTGGCGCAGCCGGAGCGTCAAAAAACCCAGGATTGGGTGTTCCTGATCGTGATTGTATCGCTCGTATATGGCAAGCATTGCGGTGCCCCTGGTCGTCTTACTCGAATTGGTTCGCCACTTCTAAAAATCGTCGCTTTCGCGCTGCGAGCTACCGAGCCGACCCCGCCCAGTAATCGTACGCCGCGCGGCCGATCTCCGCGATGGCGCGCTCCACCGCATCTAATTTCTTCTTGGAGCCGCTGGTATAAACCGCGATCGCGATGTGCCGCGCCCCGCCGGGCAGCGTGATAATTCCAACATCGTTCGTGGCCGCCTCGCCCCACGTGCCGGTCTTGTGCGCCACTTCGGTTCCGGGCGGCAAAAGTCCTTTGAGGCGATTGGTAAACGCGGTGGCGTCTTCCATCATCTCCCGCAGCAGCGCCGTCGTTGCCGGCCGCAATGTCTCCCCTTGTTGAAATTTCGCGAGCAGCGCCGCCATGGCGTCCGGAGTGGCCGTGTCGCGCCCATCCTTCATGAACTTCGCGCGCGAGCGGGCGTAACTCGCCGCGATCTGCTTGTCCCCCCGGTCCACGTGGATCCCCGAAATTCCCAGAGCCTGTAATCGCGCCATCACCGCCGGAGGGCCGCCGCACACGCGCAGCAGAGCGTCGAAAGCGGTATTGTCGCTGTCGATCATCATGTAGCGCAGCAGTTGGCGCACCGTAAACTCCGCGCCGGATTGGAAATTGCCGCCCAGCGCCGTAACGCCCGGCGCGCGGTCCGCCGCCGTAACGGGCACTTTGTCGTCCAGCCGCAGCTTGCCGTCGTCCACCAGAGCGAGCAGGCTCAACGCCGTGGGAAATTTCACCGTGCTGGCCATGAAGAACCGCTGTCCGCCGTTGAAAGCGGCGTGCTCCCCCGTTTCGACCAGCACCGCGGACACGCCCACCCTGCCGCCTATGGAGCGCGCCGCGCGCGCAAAGTCGTCCCGCGGGCCGCCCGCGCACAAAATCGAACATGCGCAAAGACCAGCGGCGCCGACCTTCAACCACCCCCGCGCCATGCCGCCCCTCATGCTGCTTCGATTATCCCAGAGCGAGCCCCAATTACTGAATGAGAAACTCGCCGAAAGCAAGTCCCAGGTCGCGCCAATCCCCGGGAGGCCGCGTCGTGTGATCGACCGTGAATGCGATTTCAATCTTTGGCCGCCCGCAAAGATCGGGCGCCAGATCGTAAACCAGAGCGAACGCGTTCGTCCTCTTCGCATCAATGGTCTTGATCGGCTCCGGCTGGCCGGCAATGGTCACCGCGACATGGATCGGCCCGGCTTTCATCACTTCATCGCCGACCCATCCCTGCAAAGTAAGCTTCTGCCCCGCGCCCGCCGGACCGCGCAGATAGACGACCGCGTGTTTTCCGGACCAACGAATCCCATGGTCGATTGGAAACCACCCCTCGCCGATCTGGTCGTCCAGATATTGCGATCCCACGTTCAATGCCGCGGCAAGCCCCGGAGGGGGACGCAGTTCGCTCAGCGCCGCGTACCGCCGCGTTACGTTTCTCAGCCCGCCGTCTTCCACTTCGTAGACCAGCGCCGTCCCGTCATGCAAAGCCCGCAGCGTGGCCCGCTCCGGAACAATAAACGTATCGACAGGCGTGCGGCCGGGAGTGTCCCGGATGCGAGCGCGGCAGCCCGGCGCGAGCAAAACATCGCCGCCTCCGAGGCCGCGGAACGGATAATCGTACACCCCGGACCAGAACAGGCCATCGTCGACGCGGTCTAAAAGGACCATCTTCCCGGGGTGAATGCGTTTGACGTAAGCCACGCTTTGCACCAACATGCGGACCCGCTCCGCGCGATCGAAATAGAAACGCATTCCAGCCCTCGCCGCCGCCGTCGAGGGGACAACGTAGAGCAGCGCCGCGAGCATCGCGATTCCCCGCGCGCCCCATCCGCTTTTCCACGCCCGCACCAGCGCGTCGGCTCCAAGCAGCGCCATGCCGATGGCCGGTATGAAAAGGTAGTAAGCGGCGATGTGCCGACCGAGCGGCAACAACGGACCGAGCGCGATCGCAAACCACAACAGAAAAAACGCGGGCATGAGGCGCCGCCGCCAACTCTGCCACGCCGCAAAGCCCAGGAGCGCGGCCGTCGAGAGAGCCGTGGCCGCAATGACGAACCAAGCGGGCGAAGGATGAACAGCCGCGAAGGACCCGCGCTCCTGGAAGAATGCTCCAGTATGCGCACAACGTTTGCACCATCGAGCCGGGGTGAAAATTCATCTCGTAGTAATAACCGGCCGGCTGCGCCGCCACGATCCGATCGGCAACGGCGAAGGCGGCCGACGCCGCCAACATCGGCACGGTCGAGCGCCAATACTCCCGCGCAAAAAACAGAGCGTACGCCGCGGCCAGCGCCGGATACACGCAGCCGATTTCGAGCGCGCCCAGCCCGAGGATGAAACCCGCCCATTGCGCCACGTAAAACCCCCGTCTTCCCGTCTCCGTGTAGCGCACGAAAAAGTACAAGCTCGCGAGCAGGAACCCCGCGCATTGGATCTCGTTGTACGCTGACGTCCACGACATCGGCGCGACCAGAGCGACGTTCGACAGCCACAGCAGCGGCGCAATAAAACCGGCTAAGTCCGATTTCGTCAGCTTCCGCGCCAGCATGCTCAGCAGCGCGATATCGACGCACTGGTTCGCGAAAACGAGCAGCCGGTAAGGCAGCGCCCGCATTCCGAACAGATACGAAAACAGCAGAAAGAACCCTCTCTCGCTGAGAGGCCGAATAGTGCCTTGCGCCAGAGGCGCGAACATGGCGTCTATAAAGGAGCGAAATCCAATCACCTGAGCCCGCAAATTGAGCCACACAAAATCATCCTGCTGGAACCAGACGCGAAGGCCCAGCCAGTACAACCACAAACAGAACGCCGGCGGCGCGATCCAATATGCCGCGCGGCCAGCGCGCCTGACCGCGGCTTTCATCCGGCGGCGCAAAGAGTAATCCGCCTCAGCGGACTTCGGCATGGCACAGAGCCTATCACATGCGTTCCCGTTTGCGATAGAGTCGTTACCGCGCCCGGGGAACACAACAAGGCAACCAATATCAGCGTGGCTGTGCGGGCTTCCGCCGCCGCAACGCTGCCGCATAGGGGCGTGGGCCACCTTTTGAGTCTGCGCCCGGAGGTTGGGTCGAAGCGGGGGGAACGCTTGTCAACCTCTTTGCCGGCGCCCTGTCGCTGTGCGCCGCGCGGTCCGCATGCAGGCGCGCGAATCTCCGCTACATCTTTTGGATTCTGGCCGCGCTCAATTTTCTTCCCGGCGGCTACGCATCGGCGCCCGCGTAGCGCCATGACGATCTTCGGCGCCGCGCTTTACGTCTCCACCGGCCGCCTCCCCGCCGTTGCGGTCAGGCGCTTTTGCCCGCGGCATTCCCCTGGCGGCGCGGACGTCGATAAAAAAACCGGCTTGCCCTAACCTCCAGCCCGCGGGGCCGTCCAACATGCCATGTGGCGATACCACACGAACGGGATGACATGGGCAAAGAGAGACTCGAACTTCTACAGGGAACGTTGGACCTGCTGGTCCTGCAGACGCTCGCGGGCATGGGCCCGCTGCATGGCTACGGCATCGCGCGCCGCATTGAACAGGTGAGCCGCGAGCAGGTGCAGTTGAATCAGGGCACCATCTATGCCTCTCTCGTGCGCCTGCAACAGCGCGGCTGGATCTCCGCCGAGTGGGGCGTCTCCGGCAACAATCGCAAGGCCAAGTTCTACGCCATCACTCGACAGGGCCGCAAGCGATTGGCCCAGGATACCGCCTATTGGCGAAGGTTGGCGGATCTGATGGGCCGGGTGCTCGCATTTCCTTCGGAAGGAAATGAAAGATGATCGATTCGATTCGCCGGGCGTGGCGCCGCACCCTTGCAGTCTTTCGGTCCGCGCCGCTCGATGCGGAACTCGACGCCGAGATCGCCTCCCATATCGAGGCCGCCATCGAGGACAATCTCCGTCTGGGCATGGCGCCGGAAGAAGCGCACCGCCGGGCGCTCCTCCGATTTGGAAGCGCGGCGCGGGCCAGGGAGGAGCATCGCGAAGCTCGCGGCCTGCCCGCCCTGGATGTCCTGTGCCAGGACATGCGCTTTACCGTGCGCACGCTGCGGCGCGACCGCGCGTTTGCCTCGATCGTCATTCTCGTACTGGCATTGGGAGTCGGCGCCAACATCGCGGTTTTCAGCGTGGTAAACACCATCCTGCTGCGCCCGCTTCCTTTCCGCGACTCGAACCGGCTGGTCTGGTTCGCGAACAACGGGGGAAAGGGGGGCCTCTCGGACCAGACCTTCATGGTCTCCGCATTCGAGGAGTTCCAGCGCCACAACCGCTCGTTCCAGGACGTGACCGGCTACCAGACATTTTTCAACTCCATTCAATACAAACTCGTCGGCCACGGTGAGCCGTTACCCGTGGTAGGCGTGCAGGTCGCCGGGAACTTCTTTCCCGCGCTGGGCGTCGAGCCCTCCCTGGGACGGCTTTTCACGCCGGAAGAGTGCCGCAAAGGCGGCCGCGCCGCGGCGCTCCTCAGCTATGCGTTCTGGCGACGCCAATTTGCCGGCGACCCCGCCATCGTCGGGCGGACCATCACGATCGACGCCGCGCCCGCCAGCATCGCCGGACCTGTCACCGTCGTCGGCGTCCTGCCCGCCTCGTTCGACTTCGGCGCGGTTTTCTCCCCGGGGATGCAGGTGGATTTTTTCGTGCCGGCCTACATGGATTTCTGGCGCACTTGGGGACATACCCTCGCCGTTGTCGGCCGCCTCAAACCCGGCGTTTCGCTGGCGCAAGCGCAGGCGGAATCCGATATTCTCTTTCCCCAGCTCCGGGCCGTCCACCCGGAGTGGTACGAGGATCACGAGTCCACTCTTCTCTCCGGCTTGCAGGATCGGGTGAGCGGAAAACTGCGCCGGTCGCTCTACGCGCTGTGGTGCGCGGTCGGGCTGATGCTGCTGATCGTGTGCATCAATGTCTCGAACCTGTTGCTCGCGCGCGCCATGTCCCGCGGCAAGGAATTCGCCCTGCGCGCCGCACTCGGCGCGGGACGCGGCCGGCTGATCCGCCAGTTGCTGACCGAAAGTCTCGTACTCTCCGGCGCCGGCGCGGGACTAGGCTTGGTTTTCGCGTGGGCGGTCGCGTTTTATCTCGCACGCCAGGACCAGTTGGCGCTACCCCTGCTCTCCGCGGTTCGGGTCGATGGCGCTGCCCTCGGGTGGACGGTTCTGATCGCCATCTCAGTCGCCGCGCTCTTTGGCCTCGCTCCCGCATTCAAAGTCATGGGCGGTAGCTTGCCCGAGGCTCTGAAAGACGGCGGCGCGGGTATGAGCCAGGGCAAAAGGCACGAACGCCTGCGCTCGGTTCTGGTTATCTCCGAGCTGGCGTTAGCGTGTGTACTGCTCATCGGCGCCGGCCTGCTCTTGCGCAGCTTCGTGCGTCTGCTCGATGTCGATCTCGGCTTCTCGCCCGCTCACGTCGCCTCCATCAAAATCGAAATCGCCGATGGCGGAAGCACGGCGCGTCGCGGGCCTATTGTCCAGGAAATTCTGGAGCGCGTCCGCGCCATCCCCGGCATCGAAGCCGCCGGCATGACCGACATGCTCCCGCTGGACCGCAACCGCAGCTGGGGCCTGGTCGCCAAGGAGAACGTGAACGACAAGAAAGAGCACGGCGCCTTCGTCTACGTGGTCAGCCCCGGCTATATCGAAACCATGGGCATGCGCCTGCGCCGCGGCCGCGACTTGTCCTGGCACGACCGCTCCGATACCCAGCACGCCATCGTCATCGACGAAGCCGCCGCCCGCCGCGAATGGCCCGGGCAGGATCCCATCGGACGGCTGGCGTACGGACCTGGGCGCGGTGAAGCTCGGGTGGTCGGCGTGGTGTCCGATGTTCGCGAAAGCAGCCTCGAGGACCGCGCCAGTGTCCAGATGTACATCCCCATTACGCAGTTCACCCCCGAAGGCGCGGAACTGGTCGTGCGCAGCCGCCTTCCGATCTCTAGCTTGGAACCGGCGGTGCTTTCCACGCTGCGCAGCCTGAACCCAGGGCAACCCCGCACGCAGTTCCGCGCCATACAGCAGATCGTGGATCACGCAGTCTCGCCGCGGCGCTTCCTGATGCTGCTGGTCGCCTCCTTCGCGGCCTTCGGCCTGCTGCTGGCTTCGCTCGGGATATACGGGGTGATCTCTTATTCGGTAAGCCGCCAGTCCCAGGAGATCGGGATCCGCATGGCCCTGGGCGCGAGCGCGGCCCGCGTTCAGCTTGCCATTGTCGCGCAGACCCTGCGGCTGACGCTGATCGGCATCGGCATCGGCGCCGCCGCGTCCTTCGCCGCCGCCCGGGCGATCGCCTCCTTACTCTTCGGGACCGAGCCCGCCGACCCTCTGATTTTCACCGCCATGATGTCGCTTCTCGGCGCGGTGGCCTTGCTGGCCGGACAAGTCCCGGCGCGGCGAGCCTCCCGCATCGACCCCATGACCGTCCTGCGCGGCCTATGACCGCCGCCGGTTTTTAGAAATCGCGGCGCAACTCATCCGTGGGAAGGCCGCGCCTGCTTGACCCCGGAGCCGAACGCCGCGGACCCCATTGTTTGCGATAGAGTCGTTACCGTGCGCGGGGAGCACAGCAAGGCGACGATTATCGGCATGGCCGTGCTGGCTTCCGCCGCCGCAACGCTGCTGCACGAGGGCGTCGGCCACGGCCTGGTCGCCTGGCTACGAGGCGACGTCCCGACGGAACTCACCAGCAACCACCTCTCGAGTCTGCGCCCGGACCGTTGGGTCGAAGCGGGGGGAACGCTTGTCAACCTCTTTGCCGGCGCCCTCTCTCTTTTTGCCGCGCGGGCCGCCGGCAGCCGCGCGAATCTCCGTTACTTCTTTTGGATTCTGGCCGCGCTCAATCTTCTTCCCGGCGCCGGCTGATTTTCTTTTCTCGGGGATTCTCGGCCTCGGCGACTGGCAAGCGGCGATCCGCGGCGTACCGCATCAGGGCATACTACGCGTCATCATGACGATCTTCGGCGCCGCGCTCTATGTGACCGCGGTGCGACTCCTCGCGGTTGCGGCCAAGCCCTTTTGCCCTCGGCGATCGGACTACAACGTTGTGGGACGGCTACCGTACTGCGCCGCGTGCCTCTTCAGTTGCGCCGCGGGGGCCCTCGACCCGCTCGGACTGCGGCTCCTCCTTATCTCAACCGTGCCCGCCGCGTTCGGCGGCTCCTCCGGCCTACTGTGGGCCGACGCCTTCTTACCGGGTAAACCGCCCGAACGCCCGCTATTCGTCGTCCGCCAGCCCGCGTGGTGGATCGCCGCCGCCGTGCTCGGCATTTCCTACATCCTTATCCTCGGACGCGGTATCCAGTTCTAAAAAATAAAGTTGTTAAGTAGCCCCTGGGAATCTCACCCCGAGGCTCTCCCAGAACTGTACGTGAGCGTCTCCACTCATACAGCTCCTATGGTGAAAACCGACTACGCTGGTGCTCCCAAAGTGCAAGCAGGTCTGGCTGACGATCGAGAACCTGCATCAGCCAGGCCCATGCCCGACTCCGGTGATTGCGTAGCTTCTTATATCTCCGACAAGCCCAGCGAACCAACGATTGGCCGACATGCCTCTCGATGGGCCGGAGCGCTGAAGGCGTGAAGCGCCCATAGTAGTTGAACCATCCCCGAAGTTTGGGATTGATCTTCCGGGCAAGATCTTCGATGGCCTGCCCTGTACAGCGATGCAACTTCCATCCTCGGATCTCATCCCGGATTGTCTGTGCCGCACTCTTCGAGATGGCTGGACTGAAACTACAAAAGATCTTCCCTTTCCGATTCTTCGCTCTCCGAGGCCGAAACGTAAACCCCAGAAAGTCGAACTTCTCGTTCGGGTGAATCTCTTTCCGATTGGCATCCTTGCAATAGACCACTTTCGTCTTCTCCGGATGCAGTTCCAACCCACACTGCTTCAACCGTGCCGCTAGCTTGACACGCACCTGGTTCGCTTCCCGCTCTGTCCTGCAATGGACGATAATGTCATCCGCGTACCGCTCGAACGGCAGATGCGACCAATTTCGCCACATCCACAAATCGAACGCATAGTGCAGAAACAGATTGGCCAACAGGGGGCTGATGACTCCTCGTACGCAAAAGATAACTTGGTCCGGAGGGCGGAATCGGGGGCGCTGGAACTGGTCCAGGCGATGCATCCAGCCCTGGCCCGGGGTGCGGAGTTGGAATCGAGTGCCGAATCGTGACGGTCTCCTTGCCCACCAGGATTTCCTTAACCAGAAGCCGTAAAATTTTCTGGCGTGCATCGACGTCCAGGCTATCGGCCCGGGCTCGAAGTCGGCAGCGAAAATCAGCGAGTGTCTCCGCCAGACGAAGATATGTGGATTGATCCGTTGCCGCCTCGGCCAATGACAGCAGTTCTGACTGTAGCGCTTGTTCCTGCCTGCGAAGGTCCGGCATGCGTTGGCGCAGTTGTTGCAACGTGACCAGGCTCTCCTGATACGCCGTTACTAGTCGGTCGATGTTCTTTTGAATTCGCACTTGTTCACGCTGCAAGCTTTCCTCTCGCTTGCGTAAAGGGTCCGCCTTCCTGGCTGCTTCCATTCTGCGATCCAACTCCGCTTGAATCAGCGCCGGATCGTCCAACAGACGCAGGATCTCCGTCCAGATGAAAGAATCCAGGTAGTCCTGCCGAATCGGCCGGTTGTCGCAGACCGCTCCGTTCCGGTAACGATAAGAGTCGGAACCCAGACACCGATAGTAGTAGAGCTTTTGCCTGGAGGTTTTGGCTGACGAGCGGTACAACGCGTAGCCGCATTTCTCACAGACCAGCATCCCTTGCAGCAGGCTCGGCTCGATCGTCCGCCGTGGAGAATGATGCTTGTTCCGCTGTAACTGCTCTTGCGCCAAGGCAAACAACGATTCACTCACCAAAGCAGGCACTGGAATTTCGATCCAGTCCTGGCGCGGGCGTTCATGATTTGCGCTGTCCCGAGTGGCGTGTCCCTGACGTTGACGTAATGGACGCGTGATGCGCTGTCGCGGTCGGAGTTCGGTCTTGCCGAAGCAGGCTCGCCCTACATAGGCCGGATTGCGCAGCATCGCCCAGACGGTGGATCGCTCCCACCGGGCGATTCCTTTGCGTGTTGGGATCTGGCGCTCATTCAGCATTCGCGTAATCGCATTGATGCTCGACGCCTGTTCAACGTAGGTCTGGAACACTAGCCGGACCACATCCGCCTCGCTTTCCAACACCTCGTAGTAGGCGGCCGTCGAATCGCTTTTCTTCACGTACCGATAACCGTATGGCGCTCCCGACAGCACGCTGATTGACCCTTGTTGGGCGCGATGCCGCTTTCCTCGCCTCGACCGCTCCAGAATCTGGGCGCGCTCATACTCGGCGATCATGCCTTGAAACTGTACCAACAGTTGATCCTCCGGCGTGGTGACCGAAGGACTCTTCACAAACCGCACCGCAACGCCATGTTTGGAAAACTCTTCCGCCAACAGTACCTGATAGGCGTACTTCCGGCTCAGCCGGTCCGGTGAATGAATCAGCACCGCTTCGATGTGTCCTTCCGCCGCCAAGTCTCGGATCGCTTCCAAACCCGGCCGAAGAAGGCTGCTTCCGCTATAGCCTTCGTCTTGAAAGACCCACTCCTTGGGCACGCCGAATCCCTCCGTCTCGGCGAACTGGATCAGCGCCGCTGTCTGGCTCGCGATTGTGTGCGCCTCCTTCTGGCGATCCGATGACACTCGCGCATAGATGGCTGCCGGCCTTATCATTCATGCCCTCCCTGGTTTCGGCGACTGCGCCAATGATCCCGAGCTTTTCTGGCGCCAAGGCCTGAAAGACTTGTGCCAGCTTATCTTCAAACAAACGATCAAACCGATATTCAAGGCGAAGGTTTCGAGAGGCGCCGCTCTCAGCCACGCCCTCGCCCTCGTGGCAGTACTGCTAGTGTAGTGCGGCAAGCAGATTAACCATTATCGAGCGCTTTGCGCGTGTTGAGCGCCTTGCGTGCACGCTTGACCTTCTCGAGAATATCGGAGGCCTTTGCGGTCCAGACGAAGGGCTTGGGATTTTGGTTGTGCTTGTCGATGTACTCGCCAAGCGCCGTGATCAACTCCTCGACATCGCGAAAAATCCCGCGGCGGATTCGGTTCTGCGTGAGGTCGCGGAAGAACCGCTCGACCATGTTGAGCCAAGAACTGCTGGTGGGAGTAAAGTATACGTGGAATCTTTTGTGGCGGGCCAACCACTTCTGCACCTTGGGATGTTTGTGCGTGGCATAGTTATCGGCGATCAAGTGGATTTCCTTGCCGCTGGGTGTAACTTGATCAATCACGCGTAGGAATTTCAGCCACTCCTGGTGGCGGTGCTGGTCGTCGCACATGCTAATGACCGTGCCATCGAGCGTATTCATCGCAGCAAAAAGGGTGGTGGTTCCATTGCGTTTGTAGTCATGGGTCATGGTTCCGCAGCGGCCCTTTTTGATTGGCAGACCGGGCTGAGTCCGGTCCAGAGCCTGGATCTGGCTCTTTTCGTCGGCGCACAGCACAATCGCATGCTCGGGCGGGTTGAGGTAAAGCCCGACGATGGCTTCCAGTTTTTTGGCAAATTCCGGATCGTTACTGATTTTGAAGGTTCGTGACAGGTGCGGCTTCAGGCCATGTTTGTGCCAAATGCGGCGCACGCTCTTTTCGCTGAGCCCTGCTGCTTTTGCCATGGTGCGCGTACTCCAATGCGTCGCGTTGGCGGGTTTCTCCCGCGTGGTTTTCCGGACCACGTCTTGCACTTTGGCCGGCGTGATCGTCGGCGTACGGCCCGGTCGCGGCGCATCCTTCTCCAATCCGGCTAAGCCAAGCTCCAAGAACCGCTTTCTCCAACGGGCGGCCTTTTGATTACTGATACCGACCTCCGCGGCAATCTCCAAATCCTGTTTTCCGCTCGCCGCCAAGAGGACGACGCGGGCGCGTTCGACTTGCCGAGCAGGCAGAGACCGACCCCGTGCCCATTGCCGCAAGGTTCGCTGCTGCTCTTCGGTCAGGACTACTGGGGGTGCGACACGCATACGATTCGTCTCCTGTTATATAGAGACGGCGGCGGGACGTTATTAGTTACTATTTAGGCCGCACAACACTAGCAAGGCACGGCTGACCACTTCGCTGATGGAGAGGTTCTTGACAGATGCGTACAACCGGACCCGCTGAATCAAACTGGGTTCCAGTTTCACCGTAAAGGCCAACTTCGGTGCGCTGACGGCCAGCGGCTCCTTCAGCCGTTCGGCTTGTTGGAGGTAACGATACGCCTGGCGGGGAGAGATGGAACAATCTTGTGCCAGCTGCTCGACGGCCTCGGGCAGTTGATCGAATTCGTGTAGCAGACTGCGAGCGCGATTGAGACGCTCGGCCTTTTGGGCATCGCTGGCCCGTCCCATGTGTCATAAATATACAACCGGTTATGACATATTGCAAGTAAGGCGAGGACATCACCGGTACCTAAGCACCCGTTCGAACGCAAAGTTATCTTTTGCGTACGAGGAGTCATCACTCCTCCTTGCGGAGTACCTCGTTCACGCTTCAGCAGACGTCCCTCTTCATCTTGCGCCGGTGCTTTCAGCCAACGCTCAATGTAAAGTTCCATCCACCGCTCTTGCGCGTGTTTTCTTACCGCCCGCATCATCAGATCGTGATCGAGATTATCGAAGAAGCCCTTGATGTCCAGATCGCAAACCCAGTCATAAGCCCAACACATCTGCCGGGCCTGTCCCACCGCATCCAGCGCCGACTTCTTCGGGCGATACCCGTACGATGCCGGCAGGAATAGTGGATCCACCACTGCTTCCAGTCGATTCTTCACGACCATTTGTGCAATTCGATCTGAGACCGTCGGTATCCCCAGCGTCCTCTCTCCGCCATGGGCTTTCGGGATCTTCACCGTCCGCACTGGCGCTGGAAAGTAACTCCCGGATGACATCCGATTCCAGATCCTGTAAAGGTTCTTCTTCAAGTCCCTTTCAAACTCCTCGATCGACTGCCCATCCAGGCCTGCCGCCCCTTGATTGCTCTTTACCTTTAAATAGGCTTCCCAGACTTCCCATCGTGAAATACAAAACGGTTTTGCTTCATCCTTCAGGCTCCTCCCCTTGCGGGTTGGCCCAATCGATGTCGCTTCACTGCACACACCCCCTTCGCTCCGTCGGCTTTCGCCGACTTCATCGCTACTACGAAGTGTTCCGCCCCTTGGCGCCGCTTTCGTACTCTCGCCCTCGTGGTTCATGCCACTTGTGGCTTCTCCGTTAGCATCGGCGCCGAAGGTTCCCATGTTCCGAATAATCGCCTCACCCGAGCTCAAGCCACCTATATGCCGGATACCGTCCCGCCCGTAAACAGGTCCCGTCGGAACTTGTCCCGCAGCCTTCTAACAAACCACGGTTTTGATATCGTCTGGATTCTTTTCGACATGAGAAACGGTGATTCACTTTCGTTCTTCTTCTCGGATGTCACCTGACCCAATCTTGCCGGGCCTTTTCCTTCCCTGCTCACTACCACGGCTTTTGCCCGCAGCAGCGGGAGGTGGTTTGGAACCTTCTCCTGTAAGACGGTTCCGAGGGGCCTGCCCTCATCGACTACTCAGTTACGCAAAAGAGCCGTCTGTCGCCGTCTCTTTTGCTCATGGCACACTCAGAACTACACCTTCAACCCGAGCATCGTCGATTCCGCTACTGGCAAAGCGGGCGGCATTCAATTCGCGGGCGTCGGCGGCGCGCCGAGTCATTTTGTGCCCGATGATTATCGTGGTTTTCTTCCGCGCGTTGGTTTCGCATATAGCCTCGGCAAGGATACTGTCGTGCGCGGCGGCTACGGCATCTATCAGCTTCCCAGCATCGGGTTTATCGGCAACGGCCTGACGTCGAAGTATAGTATTGCGGCTACATTCACCAGCCCAGATGGCGTCACGCCCGCTTATCAATTGGATCAGGGCGTACCGCCTTATTCATATAACGTCGGAGCGAATGGGCTTCCGAATATCTTGTCAAGCCTTACCAAACCCACCGCCAATGTCACCTGGCAGCAACTCACCCCGGTGATCCCGTACCTCCAGGAATGGCAATTCGGCCTTCAACGCCAGTTCGGCCACGGTTGGATGGCCGAAGCCGATTATCAGGGTAATCGTGGAGTGCATTTGCCCGTCAACTTGCAGGTGAATCAAATTTATCCGGCGCCGAACTGCTGTTTCGGCATTGCCAATGCGCAATCGTTGCGGCCGTACCCGCAGTGGCTGAATGTGACCAGGGTTGACTACGACGGCAACTCGAATTACAACGCTCTGCTCGTCAAGATACAGCATTATTGGAGAAATGGCCTTTCGCTACTGTTCAACTACACTTGGGCCAAAATGATGGACGACGTCGATGCCCCAGCCCGCGCGGATGCCGTCGCCAATCAGAACGTCTATAATTTGAGAGCGCAATACGGCATCGCCATGATCGATATACCGCAGCGGGCCACTGTGGCTTGGGTCTATGATTTGCCCTTTGGCAGCGGCGGCAAGTGGAAAACGGGAGCAAATGTGCCGGATTATGTCATCGGCCACTGGCAATTGACCGGCAATGCCAGCTTTCAAATCGGGTATCCGTATAACGTAACTCAGACGAACACGCTTGGCCTGTTTAGCCCCATCCAATATCCGAACGCGGTAGGAAATCCGAACCTCGCGAATAAATCGATTGCCGAATGGTTCAATACCGGCGCATTTGCCATCGCGCCGCAGGATACGCTCGGAAACGCGCCGCGCGCCTCGTTTTTCGGTCCGGGACTCAATGTCTGGAACATCGCGATCGGCCGTTCCTTCCCGATCCGTGAACGCTTCGTGTTCAAACTGCGCGGCGAATTCTATAACGCCTTCAATCGCCCGTTGTGGAGTAATCTGAACACGACCATTACGAGTCCCGCCTTCGGAACGGTCACGGCGGCAATGGATCCGCGCGTGGTGCAGTTTTCAGGAAGACTGACATTTTAAGGCGGTGAAAAGTCTATGGAATGCATTTTGCTGATGTAAGCTCAACAGAGAATATTGTGAAATATACAGCTCTACTTGTTGTGGCGGCCTCTTTGATATCGGCAGCCCAGACGCCAGATCAGATTGTGGCGATTTCGCACCGCGGCGAGCATTTGAAGCGCCCGGAAAATACGCTTCCCGCTTTTCTGGAAGCCATTCGCGTGAGAGCCGATTTCTTTGAAGTCGATGTGCAAACCACTGCCGACGGGAAGATGGTTTTAAGCCACGACGCCACCGTCGACCGGTGCACCGACGGCAAAGGACGCATCGATTCAATGACGTTCGACCAAGTCGAAGCTCTCGACGCTGGTATTAAGAAAGGGCCCCAGTATGCCGGGACCAGGATCCCCACGTTTGATCAGGCATTAGATTTGGCTCACGGCAAAATTGGTATTTACGTGGATATTAAGAACGCAACCGCCCAGGATCTGGTAAGCCACATTGAAGGGCATGGGATGACCGGCCACGTCGTGATGTATTGCAAACCTGTAATGTGCAAACAGATCCAGGATCTGAATCCACAATTGAAAGTGATGCCCGAGTCAGGTTCGGTGGAGCGTTGCCGTATGTTGATGGATACATTGCATCCAAGAGTAATCGCGTTCGGCGCGAGCGACTTTAAGCCGGCAATTATCGCCATCGCGAAAGAGGGCAAAGCCGACGTCTATGTTGATATTATGGAAAAACAGATGCTCCCGAGGGTTGGCAGGCAGCCATTGACGCAGGCGCTGACGGGCTCCAGACAGACCGTCCGGGTCCTCTGGTCGAGTGGCTTCGGGAGAAAGGATACAAGAAGAACTGAAGCTTCTCTTTTTCTGTTTTTGTAATTTAGCGCTTTCCGCCACTCTTCACATCGACGTTACCGGCGAGCGCGGCATGCGGATATGGACGCGCCTGGAAGTGCGGGATGCGGTCGGAAACATGTACCAATCGCCGGGCTCAATTCACGAGGACATGAAGAAGACGCGCGGCGGCAAGCCATTCTATTTGCGGAGTTTCATCGTAAACGGATCGTCCGATCTCGATGTTCCCGCAGGCGCGTATACCGTAATTGCGGAGCATGGTTTAGAGTACGAGCGGATTGTGCGGCAGGTTGACGCTCCTGCTCAGGTGCGCATCAAGCTGAAGCCTTGGATTCGTATGCGCGCCAAAAGCTGGTGGTCGGGCGATATGCATGTGCATCGTTCATTAGAGGATGCGCCCGGCATCGCGCAAGCGGAAGACCTCAATTTCACCGTTCTGGTGAATCGCGGCAAACAGAACCTGTTCAAGCACTGGCCTAGCGAGGCCGTGCGGCAGGTTTGGGACAAGTATTGGATCTCGCTCCGCAATGCGGAAGATGAGAGGCGCGGAGGCTCATGGATCTTCAATGGATTGCGTTCTCCGCTGACACGCGGCCGCGAGGGAGCATGGTTTCCGCAAGGCCTCGAGTACGCGCGCCAAGCGCACTCGCAAGGAGCGTGGTTTGACATCGACATGCCGATTTGGTGGGAAGTCCCGGTCATGGTCGCGCTGGGAAAGCCGGATTCGATCGACATTTTGCACAATCAATTCATGCAATACGGTATCGACCCGAGCGAGTACTGGGGAAGACCGCGGGACCGCAAAAAGTTTCCTGGATGGCAGGGTTTTGTCGATTATTCTATGGATCTTTACTATCGCTATCTGAACCTTGGGTACAGAATCCCTCCGTCGGCGGGAACTGGAACCGGCGTGATGCCAAGTCCGGCTGGGTATGACCGCGTTTACTCCAGGATCAATGGGCCGTTTACCGTTGACAAGTGGTATGAGGCGATTCGCGACGGGCGGAGTTTTGTGACGAATGGGCCTATGCTTTTCGTTACTTATAAGGACGGTGTGATTGATGTGAAGACCCAAGCGCGGGAGCCGATCGATCGCATCGAGCTGGTGGCCAACGGCCGGATCGTGGATAGGACAGCCGCATCGAGCGCACGATTTCACATCGACCCGCACAAACACTCTTGGTGCGCAGTGCGTTGTTTTTTGAAAACGCCGGACAACATTCGCCTGGCGCATTCAACACCGATCTACCTGAGCGGGAAATGGGATGCGCGCGAAGATGCAGCGTATTTCGTATCGTGGATGAACGAACTGATCGGTCAAACAAGCGACGATCCAAAGCGCTTCGAAAATGAGCAACAGCGTGAGGCGGTGCTGGCGATTTACCGTCAGGCCAGGGAAATTTATCGCGCGAAATCCAACTAAGTTTGGCGCGATTCCTATGAAACGTTCGTCCCCAAACACGCCTCACTGGCGCGAGCAACGGGAACAGCAGCCTCATTTCGTAGGCACTAGCGGCTCCGGCCGCGGTTAAAGAGCCCTACGGCTCTTGAACCGTTGGCGAGCGGAGGCGCCAAACTTCCAGCGGCCCTTCGACCGCGACGCGGGCGCCTTCTATGCGGCCGGACCCTGATCCAACGCAACGACTTCGTAATTGCAGAGGATGCCGCCGGGTTTGTTCCGCCTGGAAAGCCCGCATTGGGATGAATAAAGTCAGAAGCGTCGCGCTGACCGGCCCAGCATTCATCGATATTGACGTACTCATAACCGGCATCCTTCATGCCGCTGCTTACGAGGGCGCCGATTTTTGCGCGGATGATGGCGGCGTCCATCTTATCGCCGTAGGACATTGTAGCAATCCATCCGACGGGCGGGCGTTGGGCGAGTTGGGCGGCGGCGGCGGACAGGGTGAGAGCTGTAAATAGCAGCCGGATCAGAGGCGGCGCAATAGCGCAGCCAGCGTCGACGCGGTAGGCCTGGAGGCGTGCGCCGCAGATTCGTGGAACTGAATCAAATTTAAAAAAAGCGGAACGCAGGACATGGCCCTGCGCCACTGACTCTGGGTGGCAGGTTCACGAGGCCACGCCCTGTGGCTGCGGCTCGGTAGAGGAGGTATAGTCATAGCGCATGATTAGAATGGTTGCGCCGAGTACGATTCCGGCGCCGACGACAGCCAGGGGACTGAGGCGCTCGCCAAGTAGGGTGGCCCCGAGAATAACCCCGAACACCGGAACCAGATAAAACGACGCCGACGCCAGCGTTACATCGAGGAACTGAAGCACGTAAAAAAAGAGCAGCATTGAAACGCCATACATGAAGATGGCAAGAAAGGCGAACGCAAGCCACGATCTTGCGTCGAACAGGGCGAATTCGCGAAAGGAAAACGGCTCGATCCAGATGAGCAAAGGAATGCTGGCTAACGACGCGAATACGTAGCTGTAGATCAGAATCTCCACTTCCTGGAAGCGCTGCATCAACCCTTTACAATAGACGTTGTAAAACGATGAGCCGGCGCAACCAGCCAGGATCAGCAGATTTCCGGACAACATTTTTGTGTCAAGAAACGCGCTATGACGCAGGTCCTCGACCGACATTAGAAGTACACCCGCTAAGCCGATGGCAAAGGACGCAATACGGAGAGATGTGAGTTTTTCGTGCAGCATAAGGGATGCCAGCACCGCGCTGATGACCGGTATTAGAAGGTTGAGAATGGCGGCATTCGAGGCGAGTGACCGGGTAATTCCCCAAGTCATTCCGAGTTGCGCCAGCACTTGTCCACCGACGCCTGCGATCAGGAATGCGAACCAGTCCCGCGGCGTCGGCTTGACCGGGTTTGAATTCCGGCGACGGACCCGAATGAGGAGTGGAATCAGGAGCAGCGTCGTGAACCAGAAAGGCACGAAAGTAATCGCAATCGGACCCAATTGGCGGTTCAAAAATTTCACGGCTGTACCCTGCGCGGCCCAGATTAAATTGGCGAGGGCGAGCAGAGTGAAGTACCAGACTGCGCGTCGGCTCCGGGAGTCCATCATATTGTCTCGATGCCATGGCGATCGGCTCCCGGCGAACTTCCCTCAAATACGTACGGGCGGAAGCCATAGCGCTCGGCGTAGCGTTGTAAGATGCGTGCAAATGCCGGCCCCGAACCTTTGCCGCAGAGAACGGCGACTGTTCCGCCGGCGCCCCCACCGGTCATTTTTGCGCCATAAAGCCCGTTCGATGGACCCTCGGAACGGACCAGGTCAACAATGTAATCGGTCGCCTCGCATCCGAGACCGCATTCCGTGTAAGCGTAGTGCGACTCATACATAAGCTCGCCCAGCAACTGGAAATCGCCTGCGCCTCGCGTCAGTTCGATGAAGAGCCGGACTCGCTGGTTCTCTTCGACGGCATAGCGGGCTGCACCGCGAATCGGATAGATGGTTTCGGGCCGCGCCTGCGTAAAAGGGTCCACGTGATCTCGGCTGTTCTGAAGATACTCGGCGCCGGAGAGACATTCCGGCAAGCGATTTTCAAAGAGCGAGCGAAAAAGGGAGGGCGAGAGGTTAGAAAGACAACCGTTCCAACGCGGGTCGGTCCAGCGGGGTATCAAGCCAAAGTTGTCGAAAGTAACGGACAGTTGCTCCCAATCGCAGATCATCTTATAGCCCATGAACGCGGCGGCGCGCGCGGTTTCGCATCAATGCCGGCAATGCTATGCCGAATTCCTGAATCGATCGCGCGAACCTCCAATTCCTCGGGAAGGCGCACAAGTGGATACACACGGCACGGTTGGCAGAGGAGCGGCGTTACACGGCCCTCCTCCCCCAGCACCACGGCGGCCTGGTCCATAATGCCGCACGGAGATTGGGCGATGACATTTTCCAACCACTGGCAGGATTCGGCAAGAGCAATGCCGTCAAGCGAAATGCCATAGGCCGCAGCCGCCGCTTTCATGACTGCAACCTCCACCGCGGCCGACGAACTGACACCTTTATTGAGCGGAACCTCCGATTCGATATAGGCTATGGCGCCCGTCGTTACCACGCCAGGATGCGTTTGCCGTAGAAGATAAAAGACTCCTAAGACATAGGCGGCCCAGCGCGCTTGGGGATCTCGCCCCACCAGTGCGCGTACCTGCGGGTCGGATGTTAATTCGCCGAGACGAAATTCCAGGTAATCTGTCGAGCCGTCATGTTCCCCCGCATCTGAGGATTTATGAGTACGATTGCATCATCGGAGCGAAGCTGAACAGCCGCGTGAGTTGCTTCGCGAATGGTCGCCTGAAATACCAGACCTCCCGTGTAATCTACGTTGCCCCCCATCAGATCGAGCCGTCCGGGAGCACGGGCAAGAAAAATCGGCCGATCCAGCCGGAACTCCCGGCGGGGTCACGCGTTCCCGCGAGCGACTCGCGGACGTTCACGCCGCCAGTTCCTCGATTGTGGCGCACAGGTAATCAATTGCCTTTGAGGTCAGCCGAGGATGAATCGGAAGGCTGACATAACGTTGGGACAGCGCCTCCGCCAAGGGGCACTCGCCTGGACCGTGGCCTCGTTTACGGTATGCAGTAGTGAGATGAACGGGCATGTAATGCGACCAGACTTTGATTCGATGTTCGGTATACATCCGCCACATAAACTCTTCCTTCTCGAGGGGAAAGCCATCCTCAATCAGCACGCCGAATATATGGAAAACGTGCTTATTCTCGGGTGCGACGGCGAGAGGACGCAGTCCCCGCAAGCCAGAGAGACGGCGCGCGTAACGCCGGCGATTTCAATGCGCCGCTGATTCATTGCATCGAGTTTTCGCAACTGCGCCAGGCCCACGGCGGCCTGCACATCGGTCATCCGGAAATTTCCACCCAGGTCATCGAAGTCCAGGCGCCAATAGCGCTGCCCATTGGCTCACGCGCTTCATCGAAGGCCAGATATTTGCCTTTCGGATCATAGGAGCGGCAACAAAGCGAGCGCAGCCCCAGCATGCGCCGGAACAAGACGGGATCGCTGGTGGTGACCATCCCGCCTTCTCCGAGCGTCACCATATTCTTTTGCTGGTGGAAGCTGAAGACGGACATATCGGCGAGCAGGCGGTTTGCGTCCCTTACATTCGGCCCCAGGTGCATGCGCGCAATCGTCGATGAGCAGAATGCCGCGCGGATGCGCCAGCGCAGAGAGCGCGTCCATGTCGCAACATTGGCCGTAGAGGTGGACGGGTAAAATGACCTTGGTTCGTGGCGTGATTTTACTGGCCACGGATCCCGGATCGATATTCAGTGTGTCAGGATCCACATCGGCGAAGACGACCGTGGCGCCAAGTTTCGCGGCGGCATTCGCCGTAGAAATCCAAGTGATAGGTGTAGTGATGACCTCGTCGCCCGGACCCACTCCCGCCGCGGCGAGCGCCAGATCCAGGCCGGCGGTCCCCCAGCGGACGGCTAATCCGTTGCCCGCGCCGC
>CAWCJO010000010.1:0-138833 GCA_963795935.1 Bryobacterales bacterium
CTTACAAACAAATGATTAAATCGGCAACGTTGCCGCTGCGAAACCCGGATATTCTCGACGCGTAAAAGGCGGCGGCGCTGCTGACAGTTTCAGCGGATACCGTCTATGATCTTTTCAAGTCTGGCGAGCTGTTGGGGCGCAAGGTAGGCGCAAGTGATTACAACGCGGGCCGCGCTTATGCGCTGGATTGAAGGGTCGTTTGCTGCCGATGCTGCCGAACGTGCGATAGCCAGGGATAACACGGCGGCGCTGGTGAAGACGCTAAAAGCGGGGAAAGTGCGTGTGAAGGGCGGCGCTGATTAGCGCATCACAACTTACTATTTGCGAGACGTTGAGGAGAGGCTTTAGGAACGCATCAGATGTTGAGTCTCAGGAGTCTTGCGTTCATCCTATGCTCAGCCATACGGCGCGCGCGCGCCCTGTCCTGCGCTGCTCTCCATTGCTCTCCCGACATCAACGTAAGGAAAATGGCTACAAATATGGCAAAAAATATGGCTATGAATATGGCTACAAGTATGGCCGCTCCCATGTGGATTCTCCTACGAACAGTATACACCTTCCCAAGCGATCACGGCTCGGGGCGCAGAGGACCCCTTTCGGGACGCAGTGCTTTGTACGTGGCCGTATAACGCAGGTGGCGTACCGAGGGCCGCGCACCAAGCGGCCGCCGCGCTGTACGCTTGTTACATATATGTGCGGTATTGTCGGCTACATCGGACCGCGAAAAGCGGTGCCCATCGTCCTCGATGGATTGCGACGGCTGGAGTATCGGGGATACGATTCGGCCGGAATCGCGGTCCTCGATGGCGACGGGCGGCTGGCGGTGCGCCGCGCGTCGGGGAAACTGCGCAATCTGGAAGAGACCATTCGCGCCAACCCGCTGGACGGCTCTTATGGCATTGGCCACACGCGCTGGGCGACGCACGGCGGCCGACGGAGGAGAACGCGCATCCGCATCGCGACTGCACCGGCAACATCGTCGTGGTGCACAACGGGATTGTCGAGAACTATCTCGCGCTGAAGCGGCAACTCAGAGCGAAGGCCACAAATTCGTGACGGAGACCGACACGGAAGTGATTGCGCACCTGGTCGAGAAGCATTACTCGGGAAATCTCGAGGACGCCGTCCGCAAAGCCGTGAAGGAGCTGCATCGGCGTGTTCGCGCTGGGGATCGTTTCGAGCCAGGATCCGCATAAGATCGTCGCGGCGCGGTCCGGTCCGCCGGTCGTGATCGGGCTCGGCGAAGGCGAGTATTTCGTCGCGTCCGACGTTCCTGCGATCCTCAGCCACACGCGCGACATGATTTTCCTCGGAGATGGCGACCTCGCCGTGCTCACTTCCGAAGGTGTGCGGCTGACCGATTTCAACGGCAAATCCATCAAGCGGCCCGTCTCGCACATTCTGTGGGATCCCATCATGGCGGAGAAGGGCGGCTACAAGCATTTCATGCTCAAGGAAATTTTTGAGCAGCCGCGGGCCGTGCGCGATACCATGCTGGGGCGCGTGGGCCAGGAGTCCGGGCGGATTTTCCTGGACGAGATGAACATCGCGGACCGCGAGTTCCGCGAGCTGAAGCAAATTAAGATCATCGCCTGCGGCACGAGTTGGCACGCGGCGCTCGCCGGGAAATTCATGATCGAGCGGCTGGCGCGCATTCCCGTGGAGGTCGATTACGGCAGCGAATTCCGCTATCGCGATCCGATCCTCTCGAAAGACGTGTTGACGGTCGTGATTTCGCAATCGGGCGAGACCGCCGATACCATCGCGGCGCAGCGCGAGGCCAAGCAGAAAGGCTCCAAGACGCTGGCGATCTGCAATGTCGTGGGATCGATGATCACGCGCGAAGCCGACGGCACGCTGCTGACGCACGCCGGACCGGAGATCGGCGTCGCGTCGACGAAGGCGTTCACGTGCCAGCTCACGGCGCTCTTTATACTGGCGATGTACCTGGGGCAGGCGCGCGAGCGGCTTGCGGCGGAAGAATCCCGAATGCTGGTTCAGGAACTGGTGCGGGTTCCCGGGAAGCTGGAGTCGATTCTCGATCACGATACGATTTACGACGAGATCGTCAAGCGCCTGTTTCGCGCCAACGATTTTCTGTTCCTGGGGCGCGGCATTCACTTTCCGATTGCGCTGGAAGGCGCGCTGAAGCTGAAGGAAATCTCCTACATTCACGCCGAGGGCTACCCGGCGGGCGAGATGAAGCACGGTCCCAATGCGCTGATCGACGAGAACCTTCCGGTGGTGGTGCTGGCGACGCGCGATCCGGAGAGCCCGGAGAGCCGCATCCGCTACGAGAAGACGCTGTCGAACATACAGGAAGTGAAGGCGCGCAGCGGAATCGTGATTGCGGTGGCATGTCTGGGCGATGAAGAAGAGGTCGGCGGCATGGCGGATTTCGTGCTGCACATTCCGCCGGCGAGCGAGCTGCTGCTGCCCATACTCGAAGTAACGCCGCTGCAATTGCTCGCTTATCATATTGCGGTGCGGCGCGGCTGCGACGTCGATCAGCCGCGCAATCTCGCCAAGAGCGTCACGGTGGAATGAAGCAGGCCGCGCACCGGATTGAGGTCAGGACGCAGGGCAAGGGGCTGTACGATTTCACGCGCGAGGTGGAGCGTTGGATCGCGGCGCAAAAGGCGCGCACGGGATTGCTCACCGTGTTTTGCCAGCACACCTCGGCCTCGCTGCTGATTCAGGAGAACGCCGATCCGGACGTGGTGGCCGACCTGAACGATTTTTTCGAGAAGCTCGTGCCCGAGGACGTCAGCCTGTACCGGCATACGGCGGAGGGGCCCGACGACATGACGTCGCACATCCGCGCGGCACTGACGCAGACGCAATTGAGCATACCGGTTCAGGACGGCCGGCTGGCTCTCGGGACGTGGCAGGGCGTGTATCTTTTCGAGCATCGCGCGCGGCCGCACCGGCGCAGCGTGGCGCTGCATTTGTTGATGGAGGAGTGATCGCGCGGGCGCGGCCGGCGCCTCCGGCGGCCTACTTCGTGAACCCTCGAGCATCGAGCCAACGGACGACGATTTCCGGATATCCTTCGACCGTTCGCTCAGGCAATAACGGATCGTCTTCATATCCGGTGGCCGACCTTACCAATGTATGACCCGCTCCCGGGAAGGTCACGATGGTCAGGTCCTTCATGCCGGCTCGATGAAACGCTTTGCGAAAGCGCGCCGCGCTGTCGAGGGCATCGAGGTTTTTATCGAGCGCTCCGAAAAGTGCGAGCGTGGGCGTATGAACGCGCTGCAAAATCGGCGCCGGATCGTAGACTAGCGCGGCTTCGAGAGCGGCCAGCAGCGGCGGGGGCGGGGGCGTGGTCATTGCGGGGGGAATCCGCATATAGGGAAACCAGGGCTGCTTACTTGCCGCTTTCAACGCTTCGCCCGCCGCACTCCAGTTCGAGTTCGTGCGCAACGCGAGGAGCATCGTTCGCTCGAAGGCGAGCGCATGGGAGGTCTGTTCCGGAGTAAAGCGATTGTGTTCGCGCAAGGCCTGTCCGACCTCGTAAAGCACATTGTCCGCGATGCTTTCACTTGAAGCGCTCTTCAAAATCATAAACGCGAGCGGGAGGCGCGTTGCAACAATGGGCGCGGTCCAACCGCCATTGCTGAATCCCCAAACGCCGACGCGATGCGCATCGACCGCGGGATCGGTTTCAACTTGTCGCAGTATCGCGACGATGTCATCGGCCTTGGATTCGGGACCTGTATATCGCCAGTTGCCCGTGGATTCGCCCGTCCCGCGCTGATCGTAGGTGACGACATTGAGTCCATGCGAAACGAAGTACGGAATGAGAAATCCCATGGCCCGCGTTTCGTCGTCGGCGCCATGAATCAAGATTATTGTCGAACGCCGCCCGGCTCCGGGTGCGCTCCACAGCGATGCGCCGAGACGATCGGGGCCGTGCTCGACGATGAATGGCTTCTCCGCGACTGGGGATGCCGGCGAATCCAAAACGAACGTCAGGCGCGGGGAGTCATCGGTTCGATATTCGTGGCCCGAAATGTTTACGAGAGTTCCGACGCGCCGCGTCTTGGCGTCATAGAACTGTATCTCGGGATGGCCGGGCGGTTCCGCCTCGATGGCAACGTAAACGTCTCGTCCGGCGATTCGATAAGCGCCCGGCTTGACGTTCTCCGCCGAGCATTTTGCCGCCCCGGCCAACGCCGCGAACGTGAGCAGGAGTGAAGCGCGTTTCAACCGGCGAGCTTTGAAATGTCGTTGTAAATGGCGAAGGCCACTATTGCCATTAGAAATACGAAGCCGGCTTTGAAGACGGCCTCTTTCACGCGCAGGCTGAGGTCGCGGCGCATGAACATTTCTATCAGCAGCATCAGGATCGTGCCGCCATCCAGAATCGGGATCGGCAGCAGATTCAGCACCGCGAGATTGAGGCTGACCATGGACATGAAACCGAGGTACGGGATGGCGCCCTCGCGAGCCGCTTCGCCGGAAAGCGTGGCCATGCCGATGGGACTGTTGAGCGTCTTGGGCGACATCTTCTGCTCCACGATGCCGCGCAGCATGGTGTAGATCAGCGACGCGTATTTGACGTTTTGACGCAGGGATTCGGCGAAGGCCTCGGGTAGGCGCAGTTGGGTAATCAGCAGTTTCGGCTCCAGCGTGACGCCGATCATCCACTGCTCGCTTCCGTCCATGTTCCTTTGCGCCGGCGTAATCGTCGCTTCACGGCGCCGGCCGTTGCGCGTATAGATAATCGAAACGGGCTTGCCGCCGGTTTCCGCGATCGTTTCTTTCAGCGTATAAGTAGAGCGGATAGGCTGCCCATCGATATCGGCGAGGATGTCCCCACGTTCCAGACCGGCCTTGGCCGCGCCCATGCCGGGCACTACGCTGGCTACCTCAATATCCGTAGATTCGGCCCAGCCGGCCACTCCCGCGCCCGATTTGCTATCGAGGGCCGGGGTGAACACGAAATGCTTGCGTTGGCCGTTGCGCAGCACCCAAACGTCGACGGCATGTCCGGCGCTGGCAAGCTCGCGCAGGGCGACGTCTTCCCAATTAGGGTCGACGGTGTTGTCGATCTGGACCACTTGATCGCCGGCTTGAATGCCCGCTTTGGACGCCGCCCCGCCGGGCAGCACGTAACCGACGACGGGGTCCGGCTTGTTGGGCAGCTTTTCAAAGTGCACCATGAACAGACCGGTCATGACCGCTACGGCGAGCACGAGGTTCATGAAGGGTCCGGCAAAGGAGACGATGAGCCGCTGCCAGCGCGGCTTGGCCAGAAAGGCTCGAGGATCGTTGGCGTTTTCGTCTCCCGGCTCCGCTCCGGCCATTTTAACGTAGCCCCCGAAGAGGATCAGCGAGAAGCGGAAATCGGTTTCGCCGCGCTTGAAGCCGAACATGCGCGGGCCGAAGCCAAAGCTGAAGGCATCGACGCGAACATCGAAAAAACGCGCCGCCCAGTAGTGGCCCAGCTCGTGGATCAGGATCATGACCCCGATCAGGACCAGCAGCCACCAGATATTCTGAAGAACGATCATTCGCTTTTATGCCGTGGGGCAGGCATTCTCCACGCCGGCCCTTTCTAAACACACGCCGAGCGGCCTGGCGCGATTCGTGGTCGATTTCAAGCACCTCGTGAACGGAGCGTGGCTGGCGCACCGGCACCCGCTCCAGAGTTTCTTCCACAACTACCGCAATGGAAGGGAAAGAGATTTGCCCGTTCAGAAAAGCCTCGACCGCAATTTCGTCGGCGGCATTGAGAGTACAGGTGGCCGACCCTCCCGTCCGTTGCGCCTCATAAGCAAGGCGCAGCAGCGGGAATTTCTCGAAATCGGGTGGGAAGAACGTCCACGCGCGCGGCTCGGTCCAATCCAAGCGGGGCACGGGCGCGGCTTCGCTGTGCGGCCAGGGGAGGCGGTCGGGCCAAGTGAGCGCGTACTGGATCGGCATGCGCATATCCGTCGCTGAGATTTGAGCAATCAGGCTTCCGTCGTTGAATTCCACCATGGCGTGAATGGAGGATTGCGGGTGCACCACGACGTCGATCTCGCGCGGTTCCAGATCGAAGAGCCAGCACGCCTCGATCACTTCGAAGCCTTTATTCATCAAAGTGGCGGAATCGATCGTAATGCGGCGGCCCATCTTCCAGGTCGGGTGATTGAGGGCCTGCTCGGGCGTGATAGCGGAAAAATCTTCCAGCGGCGTTTCACGGAAGGGGCCTCCCGAGGCCGTAAGCAGCAAGCGCGCTACCTCGCTGCGCTTCCCGGCGCGAAAGCACTGATGCGCTCCGTTATGTTCGCTATCGACTGGAATCAACTCCGTTGCAGCCTTGTGCGCGGCATCCATGACCAGCTTGCCGCTTGCCACCAGCGTCTCTTTATTCGCCAATCCGACGCGCTTTCCGCGAACTACCGCCTCGTAAGTAGCCTCCAGGCCCGCGACGCCCACGATGGCCGACATTACGAAATCCACCTCGTCCGCCGTCGCGGCCGCAACGCGACTCGCGGCGCCGAACGATATTTCCGGCCACGCAGCGTGGGGCAAACTGCTGTCGGAAAGTCTCCTTAATAGATTCCCGCGCGCGCCTTCGGTTGCCACAACCGCCACTTTGGGACGGAAGCGGTCAATCTGGCTGGAGAGAAGTTCGATATTGCGGCCCGCGACCAAGGCGAAGATCCGGTACTCTTCGGGATGGCGGCCGACCACGTCAAGCGTACTCACGCCAATCGAGCCCGTCGAGCCAAGTATGGTGAGATTTTTCAAAGACTTATTTTACAGCGGTTGAGTCCCCAGCGTATAGAGTACTATATCGGAACTGCGCTGAAAAACGACTCGCCTCTTTTTACTGCAAAGACCCAAACCCTTGCGGGCGCCGGGGAGGTTTGCTTCAGGGGTCTTTTATGAGGTTAGTCTCGCTTTGGTGGGAGTTGCCTCCCCGGCTTACTTCCAATATTAGTATATGATTTTGCGGAACGCAACAGTTTTTTGTATTCTTAATGATTTTTTACTTGGACGCCAGCCCAATCTTCCTCGACCGTGATGGTAGAACAGAAGTCCGCTTCGCCGTAACCTTTTGAAATTGCGGCTCCAAACATCTGTTGCGTGAGTGCCGTCAAGGGTAATGGTACGCCCAGTTCGCGACCCGAGTCGAGCGCCATGCTGACGTCCTTGTGCATCCATTTCGTGGAAAACGCGGTTTGGAAGTCGTGTTTCAGGACGAACGGCGCCTTGGCGGTGATGAGACCGGATTTCGCGGCGCTGTTGTCCAGGATCTGAAGCATCAGCGCCGGATCGACGCCGCCCTTGGTGGCCAGCACCATGCCTTCATTAAAGGCCTGCATGATGTTTGCGAGGATAAGATTTTGAGTCAGCTTGGCTTGCAGTCCCATCCCGGGTCCGCCGCAATAGAAGAACATCTTACCCATGAGATCAAACCAAGGCTTTGCTTTGTCAAAGACGCCCTGGTCGCCGCCGATCATGAACGTCAGGGTGCCGTTGGTGGCGCCGGGAGTCGAGCCGGTGCAGGGGGCATCTAGAAAATGAATACCCTTGGCCGCGAACGCGGTGTGGATTTCGCGGCTGGCATGCGGCGAGATGGTGCTGGCATCGGCGACAGTGCTGCCCTGGGCGGCGCCTTCGATAACGCCCGCCGGCCCCAGCAGAACGCGACGAGACATTTCGGTGTTGCCGACGCAGAGGAAGACGCATTCGGAACGGCCGGCGACCTCGCGCGGAGATTGGCAGGGAATGCCCTTGCCCTCGGAGGCGAGCGTCTCCGCTTTCGAAGCCGTGTTCGACCACAGCGCAACCTCGTGACCCGCCTGCAACAAACGCCGCGCCATGGGGTAGCCCATCAATCCCAACCCGAGAAAGCCGAGTTTTGCCATAAGAGAGAATAGTAACAATGAAACCGCGCGTGCTGGTCACAAAACGGATTTATCGTGAAGCGATCGACTATCTGGAGCAACATTGCGAGGTCGATTACGAGGAGACGGACACGGGGCTCAGCGCGCAGGAGTTGCCGGCGCGCACGCAAGGCAAGCAAGGGATCGTCGCGCAGCTCGGGGATAAGTTCACCGCGGCGGTGATCGATCGGCTGGAGGGGATCAAGGTGATCGCCAATGTCGCCGTGGGATTTGACAACGTCGATGTGCCGGCGGCGACGCGCAAGGGCATCCTGGTCACGAACACGCCGGACGTTTTGACGGACAC
The DNA here is from genome assembly GCA_963795935.1 of Bryobacterales bacterium. Taxonomy (GTDB): domain Bacteria; phylum Acidobacteriota; class Terriglobia; order Bryobacterales; family Bryobacteraceae; genus JAICMB01. Next base: position 8,197 of record CAWCJO010000010.1, read on the forward strand.
GACGGCCGATTTCGCGTTTGCGCTGCTGCTGGCGGCCGCGCGGCGCGTGGTTGAAGGACACCATTTCATCCACGCGGGACAGTGGAACCGCTGGGCTATCGATTTGCTCGTCGGGCAGGACGTGCATCATAAGACGCTCGGAATTTTCGGCATGGGACGCATCGGGCAGGCCATGGCGCGGCGCGGGCGGGGGTTCGAGATGCGCGTCGTTTACAACGATGTCGTGCGCGCGGCGGACGCGCTCGAGCGGGAATTGAAGCTCGAATTCGTTCCCAAGGAGCAGTTACTGCGCGAGGCGGATTTTGTCAGCCTGCACGTCCCGCTCACCGCCGCGACGCGGCATCTGATCGGCGAGGGAGAGCTGCGTGGGATGAAGCGCACGGCGGTGCTGGTAAATACCTCGCGGGGGCCGGTCGTGGACGAGGCAGCGCTCGCGCTGGCGTTGTCGGAAGGCTGGATCGCCGCTGCGGGCCTGGACGTGTTTGAGAAGGAGCCGAATGTGGACGCGCGGCTCCTGGCACTCGACAATGTCGTGGTCGCTCCGCATATCGCGAGCGCGTCGGTCGATACGCGGCGCGAAATGTCCATGCTGGCGGCGCGCAACGCCGTGGCGGCGCTCGAAGGACGCCGCCCCGAAACGCCGCTCAACCCGGAGTTGTGGGATGCGGCAGCCTCGAAAGGATCTTGAGAATGACCAGGTCCGAAGGATGAAAGCTGGCGTCGGCGACGTTGTTCAGGTCCTCATCGCGCTCCACGATGTGGCTGCGAATCAGGGAGCGCAGCCGATCGACGGAAACGCCCAGTTCCACCGCGGCTTCGCACTCGGAGCAGGGGCCTTTCAACGAACCTCGTGACGGATTGGGCGCGAGCGGTTGCATCGGTCGTTAGCACTCTCCATTTGCATTCTAAGTGCTCGGACGCGGCCGGGCAAATCGGTGAGAGATCTTAGATGGTACGCCATGATCCCTGACGAACTTTCGTACTATTGCGGGAACGGCAGCGCGGCCGCGCGGCGGCAACAAGTTCCCCGTCAGCTTCACCTGCCTCTTCCCCGCCGTCGTCAAATCGAGCGCGATGCGTCCATCCGCCGTGCTCGCTCCCTGGCCCGTAAACGTATCGACGCCGTCGCTCGCCTCGATCTTGGTCAGAGCCAGGCGCGGCCCCAACAGGCCCGCGCTCAAGGCGTAGGCCCCGGCAATGTCTCGCAACTCGCGTGTCCGCGGCCAAGCGCACATCGCGCCCCGCGAACGTGCCTTTCGAAACCGCGTTCAGCAGCACGTCGCCGCCGGTCCCGCCGGTGTTCACTTCGCCATCCACGTCCAGCTTGCCCGCATCGAAATCCAGGTTCGACAACTGCCCCGTCAAGCGGTAATGGCGGCAGCGCTCCCGACAAATTCACCGTCACGCCTCCTACCGCTTCCATGTCGTCCCGCGTGCACGAGGCGTTGCCAAATTGCACGGTCGTTCCGGTCCAATCGATGCGCGACTGAAACGCGCACAGCGGCGCTTCCTCGGCCGCGGCGCCGGCGCGCAGCAGGCGCTTCACCTGCACCGTCCCTTGTATGTCTCGTTGCTTCAGCCACTCCGGCACGGGCGCGCGCCGCAGGCGCAAATTCGCGCAGAATCCCCTGCCGCCGGCTCAGCGTGGGAAGAAACAAGCGCTCCAGTTCCTGGAGCGAAGCCTGCGCTGCCGATCAAGCGCATCGACTGCGGCCCTCCCGCGAAATCGAAGCGGTAGTCCGCCTGGATCGCGACCGGCCCCACGCGCCCGCGCAGGTTTTTCACCTGCACTTTGCCGTCTTCGACGTTCACGCCCGCCGAGGTAATTCGCAGCGGCGCCGCGATGCCCGGCAAATCCAACTTGCGCATTGCGCACCTCGAAACCGCCCGACCACTCCCCCGCCCCATCGCCTTTCTTCGCATATCGCAAGCTGCCGTCCCAGTCGCCCTGGCGGCATCCGCCCAACAGCGCCTGCGCGCTCCGCGCTCAGCAGCCGGCGCCGCGCCCGATTTCAAATCTTCCGCGCTCAGCAGCCTCGTGCCGATCTGCATGGAAAAATCGCGCGCCTCCGCGTCATAGCGCGCTTCGATGGTCGCGCTATGCCCGTCGTCGAGCGTCATCTGCGCCGGCGCCATCGCGACCTCGCGATTCCGAATTGCGATGCGGACGGAATCGAGCCGCGCCGCGCCCTCATCCGGAAATTTCAACGACGCGTTGGCGATGGCAAGCTGACCGCTCAGCCCACCGGGGCTGGAAAGTTCAATGCCGCCGTTCACCTTCCCTCCACCTGAACATTGTCCGGCAGCGCCGCCCCCAGCCGCCGCGCCGTCTGCGCCAGCGACGACGCCGGCAGATCCTGAAGCGCCACCGTCGCCGCCCATTTCGGAGCCGCAATGAAATCGGTCGCCTCGAATTTCAGCGCCACCGGTATCTTCTCCTCCGAGGCCGCGCTGGTCTCCAGATGCAGCGTCTGCCCCTGCAGACCGAGCGCGCCCTCATATTTCAGCGTCCATCCCTCGCCCTCGGCCGGCATCAGATCCCAGCGATGCAGGTCCGATACGTTTAACGTCCCCTCGATCGCGATATGAGAAAGCGGTCCGGACAGCTTCGCATTCGAAGATACATAGCCGTGTACTCCCAGATCGCGCGCATCGAAGAGCCGACCAGTTCGGAAAGCGCGCTGCGCTCCAGCTGCATCGCCATGGTCAGCTCGTCCTCGGACCCGCCCGAATTGTGCAGCAGCCCTTTCGCCGAAAAACGCCCGAACCCCTGCGCGCCGCGGTCGGTCCGCGCCGGCTCGCCCGAAAAACTGATCACCAGATCGCCCGACGCGTTGGGATAAATGTCCACGTCCGCGTCGTTAATATAGAAAACCGATTTGACCAGTCCAAACTTTAAATCGATGCGTCCGTCGACGATTTGAATGTCGGGAAGAGAAGCGTGCGGGCTGTGTTCTTTCGCCGGCGCCGCGGCGCGCTGGAAAAACGCCTGCACGTTCCACGGTCCCGCCCCGGTTTTCACCAGATTGACGCTCGGGTTAACCAGCCGCAACTTCGAAAATGCCAGCCGCCCCGTGAACAGGCTCTTGATTTGCAGCCGCGCCTGCAGCGTTTCCACGTGCGCGAACGGCTCCAGCCCGGCGCTGCGATCGTCGCCGATCAGCACGTCCTCCACGCTGAATCCCGGTCCTGTAAACAAGCTGAAGTGCACCGCCCCGAGTTCCACTTTACGGTTCAGCGAGCTCTGCAGCGCTTCGCGGATCCGCTCCCGGAAGCCGTTCGCGTTGAGGTATGGCGCCAGCAAGCCCAGCGCCGTAAAGCCAAGCACAAGGCCGAAAATGCTTCGCCAGAGAATTTTCCGTTTCACGCCCGCACTCCGCGCGCCGCCAGCAGCGCTTCGTAGTCGCCCGGCGTGTCCACATCGTGTACGATGCCGGCGTCCGTCGACCTCGATGAAATGCGTTTCGGCGCGATGCCGCCTCAAAACGTCGTGCGCTTTGCCGTCCACGGGCGTCGCCAGCAGCTCCGCGACAATCTCCGCGTCCACCCGCACCGGATGGCCGTTCCTTCCCTCATACCGCGGGTATTACGATTTTCCCCGCGCTCGCCGCGACCGCTTCCACCGCCGGCCGCGCTCATCGCGGGAAGATCGACGGGCATAAACAGTACGGCCTCGCAATCCTCCGACGCCGCGCAATCCGCATTGCAGGGAGCTCAACATCCCGCGCTCCGGCTCCGGATTTATTACGCACGCGGACGTGCTCCGCCAGCCCCGCGCGCACGGCCTCCGCGCCATACCCGAGCACCACAACGATGGGATCGCAGACGCCCGCGAATCGCTCGATGGAGCCGCTCCAGAAACGTCCGCCCGTCGTACAGCAGCAGCGGCTTCGGACGGCCCATCCGCGTCGACGCGCCCGCGGCAAGAATAATCGCGGCGGGCCGGCGCGCGCCGTTCACTTCAGCAGCGCCTTCAACGACGCATGCGCGAAGACCGACTTCGACAACGCGCGCCATTCCGACTCCGGATTGCGCCGCGCCGCGATCATCTCGGCCACCACCGAAACGGCGATTTCCTCCGGCGTGATCGCGCCGATGTCGAATCCCATGGGCGCGAAAACGCGATCGAAAGCCCCCGCGCGGAATGCCCTCTTTCTCGAGTTCCTTCACCACGCCGATCACTTTCCGCTTGCTCCCGATCATGGCGATGTAGCGCGCCGGCGTCGCGACCGCCCAGCGCAGCACGCGCATGTCGTCGCGATGCCCGCGCGTCACGATAATGATGTAACTGGTGTCCCGGATCGTGAGCTTCGGGAAAATCTCCTCGTACTCTTCGGCGTAAATCTCGTCCGCTTCGGGGAAGCGGTCTCGGTTCGCGAAGGCCTTCGCGATTGTCCACGATCACGGTCGCGAAGCCGGCGATGTTCGCGACCTTCGACAGGCTCTTCGAGATGTGGCCGCCGCCGAAAATGAACGCGCGCGGCTGCGGCACCACCGGCTCCACGAAGACGCTCAGTTGCCCTCCGCAGATCAGCCCGTTATCGTAGGCGGCGTCCTGGCCGAGACTGAAATTCATGTTGCGCGGCCGCTCCGTCTCGATCACCTCGCGCGCCGCGTTCCAGACTTCCGCCTCCACGCATCCGCCGCCGATGGTTCCCAGCATCGAGCCGTCCTCGCGCACCAGCAGCTTGGCGCTTTCATAGCTCGGAATCGACCCGTTCACCTGCACGATGGTCGCCAGCGCGCACTTCTGCCCGACCCGGCGCAAACGGACGATTTCCTCGTAAATGTCCATGAAATCAAATTATAGCGAGGCTCTCGCTTCCACCGTCAGCAGCACCAGCGAGGCCCACAGCAGGTCCGCCATGAACAGATGAAAAATCTGCATTCCCACCGGCGCCAGCAGTGCCAGGTTCATCGCTCCCACGACAAGCTGCGCGGCCGTCAGCGCGATGGCCGCAACCGCGATCCGCTGCGTCAGAGGCTTGGCGCGGATCGCAAAACCATCACCGCCGCGAACAGAATGAAAGCCGCGCCGAGAATGGCAAACGCCGGATGCAAAATCCTCAGCCGGACGAGGAAACTCGCCGTGGCCGCGGCATCCTGCCGCATCCCTTCGGCCAGCGACAAGGATGGAAACAACGTATCGCCGAGAGCCGCAATCGCGCCTGTAACGCTTACCGCCAGCGCAATCGGCAAAGTTGCTGTTACGATGCCCATTCGACGTCCGATGGCGGTCGTTGTCTCGCGCGAGTACCACGCGGTCAGCAGCAGAGCCGCCACCAGCAGTTGCGTGTTCACCAGGTGCAGCGAAAGGTAAATCGCACGTCCGACGGACGCATTCTGCGCGACGTACCGGAACAGCACCAGGCCCGCGCCCAGCATTGCTTCCAGGAGCAGCAGCGCGACGGCAACAACCGCCGCGCGCCGCACGCGGCCGCCGCGCGGAAAGGCGCGGAACGCCCAAAACGCCATCGCCAAGGTGAGGACAACGGCAAACCCGCTCGTCACCCGATGCGTAAACTCGATCAGCGTCTGGACTTGAGGCGCGTGCGGGACCACTTCGCCGTTACACAACGGCCAATGATTGCCGCAGCCCGCCCCCGACCCGCTCGCGCGCACGTAGGCGCCCCACAAAATCACGAAGAGATTCCACCCCAGCACGACCCACGCGTACTTTGTGAACGGCGCCGCGCGAACGGCAGGCGCATGCCGCTTCGGGACGGCCTCGGTTACAGGAATCACTACCTTTCATTGTGCCTGAAGATATGGCGCCAGCAGCGGCGGCCGCGCGTCCGGCTGCAGCAGCCAGGCCGTGCGATCGGGATAATACCGCAGCAGCTTTTCGTTCTCAGCCGCCCCCAAATCGCGAGCCCAGACCACGCGCGACGCATCGATATTCGCGGCGTTATAAACCCATTCCTCGAATCGATGCAATGGCCCGTAGCGGACAAATACCAGTTGCTTGCCCCGCTCGCGGGACAGCCGCTCATTGACCGCGATGCGCCCTTCGGGATCGCCCCGATTGATTGCATCCCATGTCTCATAACGCCACATTGCGTTCGAGATCCGGTCGTTGTTCAAAATGTGCAGCCCGTACCAGAACAGGAAATGCGCGGCGCACAGAAAAAGCAGCAGCCGCGCCGCCTCCTCGCCGGCGGCATGCCCGCGCACGCGCCAGCGCCCTAGCCGTTCCAGGCCTAGGACGCTCATGAGCACGAACAGGCATGCCGCGGCCGCGATGTAATGCGTGAAAAAATAGGGATAAAAATTCGTGCCGAGCGCGAACAGCGCCACGGTAACGGCCACCCATGCGAATCGCCACTGGCGCAACGTAAGCATGAACGCCGCGACCGCTATATACAGCGGCGGCAAGAAGAAGAACCTGTAAAACCGCACCCTCGCGCCGAGCCGCGCCAGATAACTGCCGATGGTTTCCGGACCGTTCCCGTGTACTTCGCACTGAACGTCGTAGGCGAGCCGCTGCTCCGGAGTCAGCTCGCGATGCGGAACCGGATTCGGCTGGAACGTAAACGTCGATGGAATGCCATACTCGTAGCGGCTCAATTGATACGGAAGCGTCGTCCAGCGCCCAGTCACGGCTCTGTTCTGCAGCAATGTCAAGGCCAGGGCCGGGGCAACAACCCCCGCCGCGATAACAGCCATCCCCGCCGCGCCGCGCCACTCGTTCCGTTCCCGCCACCACGGCGCAAAATACAAGGCCGCGGCCAGGACCAAAAAAATACACTCATAGGGCCGCGTCAACCATTCGAGCGCGATCCCGAGCCCGAGCAACGCCGCATCGCGCCTCCGCCCGTTCTCGCGCAGCCGCGGCAGGCAACCGAATACCAGACATCCCGCGACCGCCGAAACTCCGCCGCCCCAAAAGCTGTTCATCCACTGATTCAGCGGGCCGAACTCGATCCCCGCCAACAGACCGCCCGCCAGCGCCCATCCCGGCGTCGTCCAAGCCCGCAGCATCCAATAGCACAGCGCGCAGAATGCCGCGATCGAGAGCGCCACGCCGGCCCAGGCGCTGCCAAACAGAAGGCGCCCCAGGGCCAGCGCGATCGCTTGTCCGGGCGGCAACATCGAGGCATAGGAGGGTTGCTGCAATACGAAGAGCGTTTCGAAAAACTGGTGCAGCGGATGCGGCGGATTCGCCAACCGGAAATGCAGCAGCGTATCGGCGCCGAGCAGATTGCTGAAATCGTCCGCGACGCCGGGCGTGGGAACCGGATAATGAGGCAGCAGAAGCAGCCGCAGCGCCACTGGCAGCGCGCCCGTAAGCAGCATGCACCAACCCGTGCGGGCGGCGAACGCGCGCGCGTAAGCGATCCAATATCGCCACGCCAGCAGCGCGCACAGCAGCAATACGAGGAGCGCAAACTCGACGCTGTCGGCGGCCCCAAACCCGATCGGATTCAACCTTGGCAGAAACGACCAGGGCAGAAACGACCAGGGCAGAAAGGACCAGGGCAGAAGGGACCATTCCTGAAACATGGCAAAGGGCCTGGCCGGTAACGGCCTGGGTCGCAGCCTATGAGGCGTTGGCGGCGTGCACGGAATCGTTGCGTACGTGGGTGGCGACGCGGATTGTATTCGCGGGGACGGCCAGTTTGTAGCGAACCTCCTCCGTCGACTCGGAGGCCCGCGCAAATCCGAGCTGATCGTAAAGGTCGCGAACCAAGCCGTTTTTCGCGGTCGGGCGGAAGATGCCGGCGAGTTCACGGATGCCGCGCTCCTGAGCGGCTTCGACCAGGCGGTCGAACATGAACTTTTCCATTTGGCGGCCAAGGACGCGGCAGCTCATCAGCCAGGTATCGATTTCCCACGCGCCGGTTTCGTTCGGACGGCAAAAGACGACGCCGATCAGACCGTAATCGCCCATGCGGTCGGAGAGGTGGAACGCGCCGGTCCAGCAGGACGGGTCGGCGGCGAGCTGTTGCACCTGAGCTTCCGTGTAACGGCGCGTCGTGAGATTAAACTGGTTCGTCTTGTTCGTCAGTTGGGTCACCCGCGCCAGGTTTCTCGCCGTCACGCCCTCGACCGAGGCGCGCAATTGCAGTTGGGCGAGGAAATCGTCGAGCGATTCGGAAGTGGCCTGGAGATGTTTGCGGACGGCCTCGCCGCGGTATTGTTCGGCGCGGGCCTGATCTTCGGCGGACAGCGATACGGCAAAGAAGGGGCGCGCGCGGTCGAGATCGCGCACATAATGAAACACCGTGGGACCCAGTTCCACGACCGCCACATCGGGCAATTGCGATCGCACCCATTCGCGCTCCAACGGATTGTCGTCGATAAACACAAAACTGTCGAGACCAAGCGAAAGCTTTCGCGCGATCTCACGGATGCTGGTGGCCTTGTCGTTCCAGTTCGCTTCAAAGGCGGCGAAGTCTTCCAGGCGCAGCAGCATGTGTTCCTGCTTCTGGAAGGGCAGACAGGCGTCTTCATGGTTATTCTTCGAGGCAACCGCGAGCAGGATGCCGCGGGCTTTCAGATCGAGCATATATTGCTGCAAGCGGCTGTGCGCTTCGCCGGCCGGCGAGCCGGGTCCGATCTTGATGCCGTCCAGGCCGTCTTCGCCGATGACGCCTTTCCACAGCGTGTTGTCGAGGTCGGTGACGAGGACCTTTTTCGTCAGCCCCAGAACCGCGCGGACGTGAGCGGCCATGAGGTCGGCGAGTGCAGGGAGGCATTCGGAAGCGGGATGCTGCTGGAAGCTGTGCCACAGCATTTCGTCCTGCCATTGCGCTCCCATGTGGCGCTGCAGCGACGGCGTGTCGAGGATCGATACATAGGACGGCGCTTCTTCAAGCAGCCGCAGGTTCAGAAGCTCGATGACGCGGCTGCGGCCGCCCTTTAGCGATGTCCCCAAATATCCATACGGCTCTTCGGAGGGAAAATCGCAGGCGTGCTGCACGACGTGGCATCCGAAACTATCGGAGGCGCGCCGCCACTGCGCTTTCTGCCGCTCGACGAGTTCCGCGATGAATTCCGCCTCGTTCTCGACGACCGCGGGCAGACGCAGATCGCGCCAGCTCAAGGGCAGAAAGACGACGTCGGGCTTAAATCGCGCCAGACCGCTGGCCGGGTCGAGGACCTCCTGTTGGGCCGATCCGTACAGGCCCTCGTAGATGTCCGCTTTGATGCGGTCGCGGAGAAAGCAGGCCTCCAGAACGGGAATCAACAGGCTGGTCGTGCCGGCGCCGAGAAGAGCCACGCGGCACTGGCGCAGGTGCGTCGCGCTTCGGGCGGCGACCTTCTTTGATCAGCTTTTCAGCGCGCGGATAGAAGGCATAGCGCGGGCGCTGGTCGAGCGCGCGGCGCAATTGGACGGCGGCATCGTCCCAGCGTTCCGTCTCCGCCAGCGCGCGAGCATACGCCAGCAGATGGAACGGGTCGCGCGTCTGCTGCAGCGCGAAGAAGCGCTCCCAATGTTCGCATGCCGTTTCGGGGCGGCCTTTTTCGGAGGCGAGCCGCGCGCGCAGGTAGGCGGTATTCGCTGTCTCCGGCAAGCCGTCGGCCCATTCGAGGACTGCGGCGGGCTCGGCCGCGCGCGATAACTCGGATGCCACGGCGTCCACCGCGTCCGGCTGGAATCGAGCGCCGTTCAGCCGGGCGGCGGCGCGCTCGAGAATCGTCTCGATTGTCTCGGTTGTCATTGTCTGGCTCATTTGGGGGCTCCGCGGCCGCGCTGGCGGCTTCGCCCATCCTCCTCTTCATCACATCGGCTAAGCCGGCGCTGTTCTTGCGCAAATCGAACTTATCGAGCACCCGTTGACGGCCCGCCAAGCCGATTCGCAGACGCAAATCCGCATCGTCGATCAGCTCGCCGAGCGCGCCCGCGAACGCTGCGGTGTCCGACGGGGCCACCAGAAGAGCATCGATGCCGTTGCGGATCAGTTCGGGAATTCCGGTGATCCAGGTCGATACACAAGGGATCTCCATCGCCATGGCTTCCATCAGAACGCCGGGCACGCCTTCCGCGAAGCTGGGCAGCGCAAAAATATCGCATTGGCGGTACAGTTCTTCGAGCTCCCGCTGCGGCGTAAAACCGTGAAAGACGACGTGATTAGCAAGCTCGCGCCGGGCAGCGTCTTGCTCCAGGCTGGCGCGGTCCGGGCCGCCGCCCACAATGTGAACCAGGACGTTGCGGCGGCTTCGTACCAATAGGCCGGTGGCGGCAATCAGGATGTGTTGCGCCTTTACCGGCGCCAAGCGGCCCACGCAGAGTATCTCAATTCGATCCGGATTGCGGCGGAAGGGGCGCGGTGAAAACGTTTCCGGATCCACGCCCATGTAAGCGACTTCAATTTTGTCCCAGTCGGCGGTGTCCGAAGATTTCATCAATTGGCTGCGCGCATAGTGGCTGATGGCGCGCACGAACGTGGAGGCCGCGGTCTTTTCGCGGATGTGGAAGCCCGCCGGATCGTTGAACTCGTCGGGGCCGTGGAAGGAGATGGACAGATCGATATCGAAGAGCTTGCGGACGAACAGCGCCACGGTGGATGAATAATGCGTGTGCAGATGGGTAATGCCTTCGCGGCGCATCCACCAGCCGAGTACTGCCGCTTGGGCGAAGTATGCCATGTTCAGAAAGAGCTGACGCGGCGCCAAGCGGCTCAGCCGCGCGGCATAGGCGGCGGTGGAGAAGGTGCGCGCGGGACGCGAAATTAGGGCCGAAAGCAGTGCCGCGGCGGCGGCGCCCGCGCCCTTGGGTTTCACATAGAACGTTCGCGAGGCTTCGTCACGTTCCTCCGGCGAGAGGCGCTCCAAGGGGCGGTCTGGAGGACGGATCGACGCGGTCTTTACATCGAAAATCGCACGTAAATAGCGGATTTCCCGCAGAATGACGGCGTGATTAATGGCGGGGTGTTGCGCGATCAGGATGGCGATGCGGGGTTGCTGCACTAGGTTTCAGGTTAACAACTCGGGCTTCAGGTTAACAACTCGGGCTACACTTTCTTTTCATGGCGCGGCGATGTGTTTTCCTCGATCGGGATGGGGTCGTCAACCAAAAGCCCGCGCAGCACGAGTATGTCCGCAACTGGAGCGAGTTCCGTTTTCTGCCGAACATCGTCGACTGGATCCGATTATTCAAGGCCCTCGATTATCTCGTGATTGTCATCAGCAATCAGCGTGGCGTGGCGCGGGGGATCATGACGGCGGAGGATGTGGAGGCGATCCATCGCAATATGACCGCGGAGTTGGCGCGCCAGGGAGCGGCGCTGGATGCAATCTATTACTGCCCGCATGAAAACGACGCCTGCAATTGCCGCAAACCGCTGCCGGGGCTGGTCATCGAGGCGCAAGAAAAATGGGACATCGACCTGGCGGACTCGCTGCTGATCGGGGATTCGGATTCGGATGAGCAATTGGCGGAGAACTGCGGGCTGCGGTTCGTCAGAGTAGAGAACGGAAGGATTGTCTAAGCGCGGATTTTGTCGATGACGACGGCCACTTGCTCATCTTTAGAAGAGTAGCCGGTGTAGCGGAACTCGACCGAGTGCGCGGCGATGAACTCCTGAAATGCCTTGTACTCGCCCAGCTTCCAACCGGGATAGTTGAAATATTCGTCGAAGACGATGACCGTGCCGGGGCAAATGCGGTCCGCGAACAAATCGAGCACGGTCTTGGCGGAGGAGTAGAGATCGGAGTCGATATGCAGGTATGCGGCGGGTTCGGCGTGCTCCCGAAGAAACGGCGGGACGGTTTCGTTGAACCAGCCTCGGATCAACTTGACGTTCGGCCTGACGGCGGGTACACCCTCGACTTTGAAGTGCCCTGACTTTACCTCGGGCCGCCAGTCTTCGGGGAGTCCCTCGAAGGAATCGAAGCCGTAGAGAGGCTTGCCGCCGATGCGGTCGGCGATGTAGTTGAGGCTCTCGCCCTTAAAGACCCCGAACTCGCACCACAGCCCTTCCTTCGGAGCCACCTTTATGGTGTCGTCGAAAAGGGCGAACCGCGTCGGATAGGGCGGAACCATGGGCATTTCGGACTCGACAAAGTCGGCCGTTTGCTCCAGGGCGCGGCGCTGCAGCAGACGTTTAATATCGTGCGCTTCGGCGTCGAAAACATAGTTCGCCACGCGGGCGCTGATGTTCTTTATTCGTTCTTTCAAGCGACGCCCCATGAGCATCGCGTTTCTCCGCAAGCGCGAGCGCCGGAACGACCGGCGATGGGATTCGGAACGGAGCCACGACCGGAGGAAGCGGATTTTTGCCGATGCTGGTTTGTTTGGGGCGACGCGCTCAATGCTTGATTCCAGCCATCAGAGTATCGTAGATCGTTCCCATTTGCTTCGCCGCTGCCGCGGTCGAGAATCTCTCGCGTATGAACGCTTCGCCTTGGGCCGCCATGCGTTCGCGCTCCGGGGCGCAGCCGGCAAGCCGCTGCAAAATCGCGGTCAGAGCCTCGCGGTCTCCGCTGCGGAAGAGCAGCCCCGTTTCGTTGTGGCGCACCAACTCGGGGTTGCCGCCAACGTCCGAGGCCACCACGCAGCAGCCACAAGCCATCGCTTCCATCAGTGAGTTCGACAGAGCTTCACTGCGCGACGGAATCACGAAAATATCGATTTTGCTGAGCCATTCGGTTACCAGCGCGGTCGCCGGTTCAAAATGGCAGCGGCCCTCCATGCCCAGTTCTCCGGTCTCTCGACGAAGCCGAGGCAGCTCATCGCCGCTGCCCACGAACACGAGTTGCGTCTGCGGACAATCCAGCGCGGCAAAGGCGGCGAGCAGCGTCGATAGGTCTTTCTCCGGACGGAGGCCGCACACGGTTCCGATCGTCAACGGGTGAGGCGGCCCGGCTTGGCGCCGGAAACGTTCGAGGTCGATGCCGTTATAACAGACCTGGACCTTCTTAGGCGGGATGTTCTCATCTTCAATCAGATGGCGCCGTAGGTATTCGCAATTCACGACGACGGCGTGCGCGAGCCGGTCGGAAACGCGGGTCAGCCGGCCGTACGCGCCGGGAATCAGCTCGCGGTGGGAACGCTGGCTGCCGATCGCGATGGCGCGGGTCAGCAGGCGCGTGATCGGGATGGCGTAGACGTTCAACTGGTAGTCCCAAGCGTGGACAATCCTTATGTTCTTCTCGCGAATATATCTTGCCAGCGCGCGCGCTTGCGTGACGGCGGCCGGGGAGCCGAAGGAGTTCACGGGAAACTGCACAACCGGAATACCGGCTTGGCGCAATTCGTCGCCTCGAATCCCGGCGGGGCGGAAACACCCGACGTGCGGCTCGAACGTCGAGCGGTCGAGCGACTTGGCGGTCTCCGTCATCTGGCGCTCGCTGCCTCCGATGTGGAGCGCGCGAGCCATCAGCAGCACCGGTATTTTCATTTCGCGTGGATCGCCTGGCCGATGCGGCGCATACGGGCGAGCTCTTCTTCACTTATCGGCCCGAGATCGAGCGCCGATAGCGACTCGCGGACATGCTGTTCCGAAGCGGGTCCGGTCATGCACACGTCGATGGATGGGTTCGACAGCACGAAGCGGTAACAATCGGCGGCCGTGGGAGGCTTTTCGCCGGGCGGGAGATTCTTCGCGTTGAGAAGCTGCCGCCAGCTTGTGGCGGTGAAGGCTACCATTCCGGGGCGCGAGCCGTCTTGCGCGAGATGCGGGAAGACCTCGCGCTCGGCGCCGGTGTGGACGGCGTTGTAGCGGACATGGAAAATGTCAAGGTCGGTCGCCGCAAGTTCGGGGATGAGCGGGCGGTGATGCGTGGACAGGGCGATGTGGCGGATCAGGCCGCGCTCGCGCAGCTTGCGGGAGGCCTCGAGAATCCGCGGGTAGGCGGGGCTGTTCCACATGCCCAGCAGGAGCGCGTCGGCATGGTCGTAGCCGATTCTGCCGAGAGCCCGTTCCAGGCTAGGCGCGATCAGACTGGCGAGCCGCGAATAGGACTGGACGACCAGGAACATGCGGTCGCGCTGGGGACGTAGATTGCGGAGGGCCTGACCGAATGAAGCGCGCCGGAACGTTCCCCAATAGATGTAGTTGACGCCGCGCTCGAACGCCAGCTCGACGCCGCTGGCCGGGACGCCGTAGCTGGCCGAAATTCCCAAGCGGCAGACTTCGCGGCCGGTGCGGCCGAGCGTGGCGCGCGACCAGTCGATCGTCATTCGGAGAAGCCCGCGCCCGTCAGGATGATCCCGAGCTCGCGGTGATCGCCCGCGACCGAGAATGTTTTGTCGACCGAAATGGATAGCGTCGTGGTTGCGCCGTTCGCCGCAACCGGCGCGGTTGTGATGGTATACGCGCCGGGACGCTGAAAGGTTGTCCGGCTCGGCGGACGGCCGTCGATGGAAAGCGCGATGGTGCGGGCGGGCGCGTTGATCGGGAATATAAAGATCGACTTTGATGCGCGGCCGGGCGGGGCGGAGATTTCAGGAGTAGGGCGGCCTTGGACGGCCATCCAGCGGTAGCGGTTGTCTTCGAGATCGTAGATGCCGCTGACGATTTGTTGCGGAGCCGCGGGCGAGTTCATGGCAACGTAGGACAGCGTTGGAGCGCGTTCGATGACGGTTTCCGCTTCGACGCGATCGATGGGCTGCAGCGAGATGTCGAACGGACGGAGGCCGCGGCCGGCGCTCGAATAAGCCGACCGGCCATTCAGCGATACCAGCCGCAGAGGGATGCGCGACGTGATCGACAGATTCGCGATGGGAGCGGCTATGCCTCCGCCGGTGGTGAATTTTATGGGGTATGCGAGGCGGCTCGAGACGACGATCTCGCCGGGCCGCACGGGTTGGCTACGCTCCAGCGGAAGCGCGCCTTCGGATTCGAAATAATAGCGCAGGCCCCATTCGCCGTCGATCCAGACGCGCTTGGTTGCGGCGTCGCTCGACAGGCTGGCGGCGAACTGGCGGTAGCCGTTCCAATGCTGGTAATTCACGACGGCGAGCGGAAGGCTAAGCGCCAGCTCGAGCGCGATGCCGGCGTATAGCCATTTCGGCGACAGGCGGCGCGTTGCCAAGATCGCGACGGGCAGCGCGATCGGCAATAAGTAGCGCGCCGAACCGGCGAAGAACAGGAGCACCGCGGCGGCGAAGAAGAGGAGCGTCCACTGCGCCAGGAAGTCGCGCCAGTTTTGGGCGCACCAGATCAAAACGGCCGCTCCGGCGGAGATGGAAATCCAGAACAGGGGATTGGGGTCGTAGATGGCGGCCGCGATGGCGATGGGGACCAGGATCGGCCATCGCCGCGAGAATGCGGCGAACGCGAGCGCGGGGAAGATGAGCCAACCGAGGTGGCCGAGGAGCGCTACCGCGCTCTTGAGCTTTTGGGTCGCGGCCTCAAAGCCGTAAGTTCGCATGTAGCCGAGCAGTACCGACGCGGGCAGCGCGCCGGAAGAGAGGCGCTCGTAAAGCTGCCATGCCGCCAACACGATGACTGGAGTTAAGACCGCCGCCCAAGCCGGCTTCCAGCGGCGGCCATATAGAAACAGGATCGGGATCAGTACAACTGCCTGGTATGCGCTTAGCGCGGCCAATGCCATTGCTACGCAGGAGACTGCCAGCGTTGCCAGCGAGCGGGCGTCCACGGCGCGCACGAACAATGCGACGGATGCCAGCCAGAACGCGATGAAGGGCAAGTCGGCCTCGAGCGAAGTGCCGTTGACCACGAATGCGGGCGTGACGAGAAACAGCGCGGTTGCCAGCAGAGGGTGAGGACTGAAGCGCCGCGCCAGCGCCAGCGCGCTCAACGCGGCAATGAGCGAGAACAAAATGTAGGCGGCGTGGAAAGGGATTTCGCGAACGTCGTGGATCAGGGCCAGTAATCCGGCGAGGTACCAGACGTTGAGCGGCGGGTGCGGGTGGCCCTGCATCGCAACGTTGTCGCCGAGGAAAACGTAGCGGACGCGATAGGGATGCAGCGGATCGATCTGGGCGTGCTCGGCGCCGTAGAGATAGTAGACGTCGTCGCCCTGGATGGCCTGGTTTAGAAACGGCAGGCGCAAGGCCAGGACGAAAAGGATGACGAGCGCGGCGGATGACAACCGCTTGCTCACGCGCGCGGCTCGGTTGGGGCGAAACGCCGCATACGGGACGACGCTAATCGGCGGCGCGGCGTACTCGTGGCTCGGGTTTCCAACGGACCACCGGTTTGCGGGCGGCGCCGACTTCATCGACGCGGGAGACGCGGGTCAGGTGCGGCGCTTTCAAAACGATCTGCGGGTCCTGCTCGACTTCCTGGGCGATCGAGATCAGCGCGTCGATGAAGAGATCGATCTCCTGCTTGCTTTCGGTTTCAGTCGGCTCGATCATCATGGCCCCGCGGACGATCAGCGGGAAGCTGACAGTATAGGGATGAAAACCGTAATCGATGAGGCGTTTTGCGATATCGCCGGTGCGCACGCCGCGGCGAGCCTGGCGATCGTCGCTGAAGACGCACTCATGCATGGTCGGGCTCTTGTAGGGCAGCTCGTAGTAGGGCTCGAGCAGCTTGCGGATGTAGGTCGCATTGAGAACGGCGTCCATGGTTGCGACGCGCAGGCCCGGTCCGCCGTGCGCCATGATGTAGGCCAGGGCGCGGACGAGGACGCCGAAGTTGCCGTAAAAGGCCCGCACGCGGCCGATCGATTGGGGCCGGTCGTAATTCCACTCGTAGCGCTTCAGGTGACGGCTTTCGTACGGCGTCGTGAAAGTGGATCCCACGCGCTTGAGCCGCGGCAGCGGCAAGAACGGCTCCAAATGCTTTTTCACCGCCACCGCGCCGCATCCCGGGCCGCCCCCGCCGTGGGGTGTCGAGAACGTCTTGTGCAGATTGAGATGCATCACGTCCACGCCGAAATCGCCGGGGCGCGCGATGCCGGCCAGCGCGTTCATGTTGGCGCCGTCCATATACACCAGGGCGCCCTTGGAATGCAGAATGCCGGCCGCTTTGACGATGTCCTGTTCGAAAACGCCGGTCGTGTTCGGGTTCGTCACCATGAGGGCGGCAACGTCCTCGGTGGTGGCCTGGGCGAGCACGTCGAGATCGATCATGCCGCGGTCGTTCGACCGGATGTTCTCGACCACGTAGCCGGCCATTGCGACGGTGGCGGGATTGGTTCCGTGCGCCGAATCGGGAATCAGAACTTTCCGGCGCGCGTCGCCTTGCGATTGGAGGAAGGCCCGCGCCAGCAGCAGGCCGGTGAATTCGCCGTGGGCTCCGGCGGCGGGTTGTAGCGTGACGGCGTCCATGCCGGCGATCTCCGCCAGCGCCGCCTCGAGCGCGGCTACAATCTCCATGGCGCCTTGCGAGAGCGATTCCGGCTGATAGGGATGCGCCCAGGCGAGACCCTCGGTGCGGGCCACGGCTTCGTTCACGCGCGGGTTGTACTTCATCGTGCAGGAGCCGAGCGGATACAGGCCGTAATCGATGGCGTAATTTTGGGTCGATAAGCGGGTGAAGTGGCGGATGGCTTCTACTTCGCTTACCTCGGGGAAATCTTCGATTTCGGCGCGAACATTTGCGGCGCCGAGCGCCTCCGCGGGCGATACTCGCGGAACATCGAGATCCGGAAGCTGATAGCCGCGCTTGCCGGGCGAGCTGCGTTCGAAAAGCAGATCCTCGGATTGATTGACGTGCTGACGGACTTTCTTGATCATTATTGAACGCGACCGTTTCCGCCGCCGTTTCCGAATGCCGCGGCGATGCGGTCCATGGACTCGCGCCGCGACATCTCGGTGGCGCACAGCAGCATGGCGCCTTCCAGTTCCGGATAAAAGCGTTTCAACGGAAGGCCCCCGATGATTTTGTGTTCCAGAAGCGCCTCGTTGATCGCCTCGGGCGCGAGCCCGCTGGTCTGGACGACGAATTCGTTGAAGAACGGGCCGGAAAACTTCACCGGCAGTTTCGACGGCCAGGTAGTGCGCTTTCGAAAGATTTTGTTCCGCCAGTTCGCGCAGACCTTCTTTGCCATAGACGGTCATGAACACGGTCGCCATTAATGCGATGAGCGCCTGGTTGGTGCAGATGTTCGATGTCGCCTTTTCGCGCCGGATGTGCTGCTCGCGCGTGGCGAGCGTCAGACAGAACGCTCGATTGCCGTGGCTGTCCTTCGTTTCTCCGACCAGACGGCCGGGAATCTGGCGCATGTATTTTTCCTTCGTCGCCATGACGCCGGCAAACGGCCCGCCGTAGCTCGGCGGAATGGCGAAAGACTGCAGTTCGCCCGCGACGATGTCGGCGTCGCGCGGCGGTTCCAGCATTCCGAGCGAGACGGCTTCGGTGAAGACAAACACCAGCAGGGCGCCGTGCTTGTGGGCGGCGGCGGCGATGCGGGGCGTATCTTCGAGAACGCCGAAAAAGTTCGGGGATTGAATGATTACCGCCGCGGTTTCTTCATTGAGCTTGCGTTCGAGATCCGCCATGTCGAGTTTGCCGGAATCCGGATCGTAGGCCAACTCCTCGACCGGCAGCCCCTGATGGCGCACATACGTCGTGAGCACTTCGCGGTATTCCGGGTGTACCGTGCGTGCCGCCAGCGCGCGGTCGCGGCCCGTGATACGCATGGCCATCATGGCGGCCTCGGGCACGGCGGTGGAGCCGTCGTACATGGACGCGTTGGCGACCTCCATGCCGGTAAGCTGGCAAATCATGGATTGGAACTCAAAAATCGTGGTCAGCGTGCCTTGCGCGATTTCGGCCTGATAAGGCGTGTAGGAGGTCAGGAATTCGCCTCGCGAGACGACGGTATCGACCAGAACGGGCCGGTAGTGGTTGTAAACGCCGGCGCCGAGGAAGGTCGCGTAGCCATTGGCATTTTCGTCTCCCCGCGCGCGGAAATAATCGACGATTTCGTACTCGGATTTTCCCGGCGCAATGTTCAGCGGCCGGTTCAGGCGCACTTCCGCGGGCAGGTAGGCGAACAGATCCTCGAGAGAGCGCGCGCCGATGGCATCGAGCATCTCGCGGCGCTCGGATTCGGATTTCGGGAGATAACGCAATCCCTATATTAGCGGGTTGCGGCACGCGATCCCGATTCCGATCCGGAGAAAACAACGTCGGCACGTTTCCGTAGAGGTTGGCAGCTTTAAGAGGTCCATCGGGGCCTGCTCATGGTGAACGCGCACGCGTGCCTGCTGCGAGATGGACACGAACGATTGAGTGGCGAGCGCCATCCGGTCGTCCTCGGAAGAGTGCTGTGGGTGATGGGACAGCACAAGGATGTTGTACGGGTCCATATCCGCGTGATCCGCGCGAACTTTGTCGAGCAGCGCCGACAATGCCTTAGAGGGTGCGATTGGGTTCACCGGGTGTTGGCGTGTAGAACCGCACGCGTTGATCAGGCGGTGAAACCTTAGATCCGGGGAGATGTCTCGCGTGCCGGGCCGGCCCATGACGCCGGCGCGGTGCCTGCTTTTAGCCTCAACGAGGATGTGCTGGCCGGTCGCCTTATGGAACGCAACGAACTCGACATGCCTGCGGGTCCCGTCCCGCTGAAGCCCCGATCTTTTCGCCTTGCCAGGCCATCGTTTACTGACAGCTGTCGACAACAGCCCCTTCGGTCCAACAGACGGATTTCGTGAGACGGCGTCCAATTCAAGCCCTGGCCGCGCGCGGAAACTACGAGCGCGTTGTCGCGATGTCGGACAGTTGACGGCAATGGGTCACGAAGCGGCGTTCGGGGACATCGTACAGCGCCTGTGCTCCACAGTGGCAGTGGAGGAACCTCTATCGCTCCCGAGAAGCACGATATAGAACAAAAGCTTAGGATCGGAACGCTCGTGGTCGGCCGTTTTTGGGCACAAACGAAAATGGCTGCTCTATCTGAGAGATAAAGCAGCCTACTATCTGGTGCGGAGAGGGGGACTTAAACCCCCACGAGATTGCTCCCGCTAGCACCTCAAGCTAGCTGAGCGTGTTTCGCCGGGTATCGTCGAAGCCTAACCAGCTTTATTGTCAGCCTCGGCGGTATCCCCGTCTTTCGCCTTTTTTTCGCGCGACCACTTCAAAAACCACTACAGTTCATTCAGCACTGCAAACTCTCCGCCAGTAGTTCTGCGCGCGCCGCATAGTAAACTCCTCACGGAATTATCAACCCGCTTCGATGAACTTCACCGGCTGCTTGCCCTGCGTCCATTGCGCAATCCTGAAGAGGGATCGAAGGATGGGCTTCCGTGGCCGGACGCGTCAAAAATGGGCGTCACCTTTGGAAGTGGTGCGGATATCCGATTGGCCGTTGACACGATGAAGGCCGTGCTTGGTGAGATCCGGAAGATCAAGACGGCGTTGCCGCCAAAACCAACCGATGTTTAGCCCGTCACGCGGGCGCGGCCCGAAACGGCAAGCGCTCCAAATCCAGATACCAAAGCAATTCCACAACCGTTCCCTATTCCAGGGAACCACACGGCATTTAACTCGTGAGATGGCCGGAAGCCAGCCGCCGCCTAGCTTGGATCGGGTGGGCGCATTGGAATGACGCCGCTGGCCCGCTCCCTTGCAAGCGACGGATGGCGGCGGCCGCTCAGACAGCCGATCACGAGGCTCTTGTCGGGGCGCGCCAGATACCACAACGCCCAGTCTTTGAATTGTTCCAGCGTGACCCGACGCGCGTCTTTATAGACCTTTTGAAATCCTTCGGGCGCGCGTTCGATCTTCTCCGCAGCTTCGTCCACCCTGTCATAAAACTGCTGGCGCAGCTCCTCACGCTTGGAGCCGTACCATTCCGCCGCTGCGTTGATTTCTCCCCGTGCCTCGGGAGTTACGAAAACCGGGTATTGCTTCAACGCGGGGCGCGGGGCTTGGGTTTGCGATCCTCTTTGACGGCGGCCCGCAGAGGGACGCTCTGCTTTTCGTCCTCATCGGCGCGCGCGATCTTATCGTCCAGGATCTTCACAAGATCCGGATCGATTTTCTCTTTCTCGTCGTGCTGTGCCGGGCTCATCGCCATACCCTATTTTACCGCTCGAGGTGGCCCTGGCAAGAGGGCCCGGGGCTGTGTATAATCGACCCGCACCGGAGCTCAACCGGTGCTCTGGGCCGGTTGAGTGACCGTATCCCGTGAATGGTGAATAGTCGGGTTAAGATTTCACCGCGCCGGTGCTCGTCGATAATCGCAATACATTCGGGATCGTGACCGGCCGCTCTGAGCGCTTCGATGTTGGGCCGACCTATTCTATACCCGATGCTTCTACCGCTGAAACGCATCGTGTACCGCGCGGCACGATTCGGCCTTTGTTCGCCCGCGCGAATTTAATGTTAGAATCAGAACGTTCCTAAAATGTTTTTAGTGCCAGGGAAATGGCGGTCCAATGGGAAAGCTGGAGATAAAGTTCAAGTTAACCGGTCTCGAATTCGAGATTAAGGGCGAGAGCGACGAAGTCGCCGCGAAGGCAGCGGCCATGCAGCGGCAGGTGCAGGGAATGTTCAGCAGCATCGGTGGCATCACCAACGGCACGGACGGGGCTGCGATCCCGCCTGCAAATACAACGAAGCTGCTTGAAATAACGGCAGAGCCAGCGCAAAACGGTAGCCGCAAGCGGCCCGCGCGCCGTAGTAGCCCGGGAGAGCGCGCCAGCGTTGAGCCGATCAGCTTTCGGCACGATGCGGCGAAATACGGAAATCCCCTGCAAAGCTGGGGGAACACCGACAAATGCATCTGGCTTCTGCATGTCCTGAAAGAGATGGGCGCGGCTCAGGAAGTCAGCGGCCCGCAGCTCGCAGCGACATTCAACCACTATTTCAAGGGAGCTGGAACTGTCCGGCCATCGCACGCAACTCGGGAATTGGGCCGCGCGAAGATCAAAAATCCGGCGCTGGTCGGTGAGGACAAAGGGCAGAACCCTCCGCTTTGGTACCTCACGGATGAGGGCAAGAAGTGCGCTGGGGAGCTGGTCACCGCAGTTCTGAACCCGGCGTGACGCTGGAGAGCTTCAAGCGCGCCAGCAATTTTGGCGCGCTCAAGGAAACCGACAAAGTCTGCTACTTGGCATTTTTCCATCTGAAGACCAGCAACACTCAGTCTTTCGACGTAGCGCAAGCCGCGAAATGGCTGGTCGAAGCCGGCGGCAGCTGCGCCCAACCAGCATCGACTCGCCGATAACCTGCGGGCCAGCCGCGACACGGTCAAAGAAGGGCGCGGTTGGCGCCTAAGCGGCAAATGCATCGAGGCGCTAGAGCTTAAATACCCGGCTCTTTCCGAGAAATCGCAGGAAGTCCTCGACCATGGCACAATCCTTCCGACTGTCCTCTACGAAAAAACACGCGGCTACATCGAGAGCTTAGCGAAGCAGATCAACCGCTCCTACGAAGAGAACATCTTTGACGGCTGTGCCGTGCTCATGCGGCGCCTGGAGGAAGTACTGCTGATCTTGTCGTACCAGCACCTCAAGCTTGACGCAGAGATCAAGGACGGCGGCGGCAATTACCGGATGCTGGAGGAGATCGTCAGCAATGCCCAGTCGAACACGACGCTCAACTTAGGGCGCAACAGCAGAAAGACCATCGAGAAAGTCCGGGAGATGGGCAACTATTCCGCGCACCAGATCCATTACCAGTGTCGCCGCGAGTGGATACAGGAAAAAATAGAGGAGTACCGGGCGCTGGTGACCGAGCTGCTGAGCAAGGCAGGTTTGCGATGAAACCACTACAAAATCCGCTACAGTCGCCAAAAACAACTCGGGCCGCCCATCGCTGAGCGGCCCGTAAGCCATTTATTATCTATGGTGCGGAGAGGGGGACTTGAACCCCCACGAGATTGCTCCCGCTAGCACCTCAAACGCATTCCTGGTGTTTACGGGAGGCCTACGGCGTGCCAAATCATTGAATCTACGGCCGGGAACGTTCCCCCGCGGCCCAGTGTGGCCGGACGCGTAAGGTCCAAATTAGGTCCAATATAGAGTTCCGAATGGGGCCATAGCATTGAATCCACTGACCGCCAAGGCGCACCGCTCCGCTCTCGGACGGGGATCTCATGCATGATGGTCAAGGAGAACGCTGAGGCCTAGCCCCTAACTGAGCCCTATTCTTCCGGCAAGCCCATCTTCTTGCGAAGAGCTTTCAATCGCGGATCGCCGCGAAGCAGAGCCAGTTCCGGGAGGCTGAGGATCGAGCCCATCCGAACTGGGCCAACTCGTGGCACGCGACCCAGAGCCTCCAGGGTGCGGTCCTTATCGCCTAAACCCGCGAAGATCACGGCTTGTTGGACCGCCGGAAGATCAATCTGCCAGCTTTTCAGCCTCTTCGCGCCGACCGGACCGCGCATAAGCGTAACCCAGAAAGCCCCGCTCGGCCCTGGCATCACTCCTGACGAAAATCCGGATCGCTTCCTCTGTTTTGCCCTGGCCTAACAGTGCGCGCCCCAGGCACATGTTCCTGCCCTGGTAGTCGGCAGGCAGCTTGTTGCAATATCTGGCGGCCTCATCATATCGACCGGCCGAAATGAGCGACCAGCCCAGGTCGAATTGAAGTTTGGGGTGAGAGCGGGTCGTTCTTCTCCACGATACGCAACTGATGCAGTGCCTCTTCGACCCGGCCCAGAGACCAGAGAAGATAAAGCGCGTAACCACTGTGCGAAGCCGAGCTGTTAGGATCGAGCTCAATCGCGCGCCGGAAGCTCTTTTCCGACTCCACCCACCGCGCATCACGTGCGTAGAGCATCCCCAAGGCATCGTGGGCCTCGGGTAACAGGGGGTCCAAACGCACAGCCTGGTCCACCGCCGATCTCATCTTCCGCACCTCGTCTGGGATGTCCTGCCTGGACTCACCCGACCTCACCGCGTACGCCGCGGCCAAGCTTGCGTAAGCGGGAGCAAACGAGGGGTCCCTGGCGGTCGCTTCCTCCAGTGGACCGATGCTTTCGTCGAATCCCCGCTGGCCGTGCTGAATCTGTAAAGCCCGAGCACGAAGATAGAGATCATACGCTTCCGCGCTAGTCTCATATCGCCGGCGGCCCTGGCCAAGTTTCAATCGCAAGCCGTTGACGATACCGCGGGAAATCTCGTCCTGGACCGCAATGACATCCGTCAATTCGCGGTTATATTTTCCCGACCATAATGGGAAATCGTCGCGGACACGAACCAATTGGGCGTCGATACGCAATTGCTGGCCCGAGAGCAGGACCGAACCTTCGAGAACGTATTCGGCGTCAAGCTGTCTTCCAGCGTCGTGAACATTCTGCGACTTGCCTTTCAAAGCAAATGAGGATGTCTGGGAGCGAACTGTCAGACCATCAATAATAGACAGGTTGCGGATGATTTCGCCGGTGAGGCCGTCCGCAAAATAGTCGTGGTCTGGATTCCGATCTAAATTAATCAGGGGTACTACTGCGATCGGAATAGGCGCGTTTGGGTGGAGGATCCCCTGCCACCACAAGACCGCCAACACAATGGCAGATCCAGCCAGAGCGGCGGCAAGCCAGATCAAAACGCGGCCCCACGACCCGGCAGGACCCGGGCCAGGTGCGGTGGCCTTTTCGATGTGGCGGAATGCGGGTTTGTACCCGCCCTTGGGAAGCTCGATAATTAACCCGTCCGCGGCTCCCTCGGCGACATAGTATTCCGCAAGGCGGGCTCGCAATTTACCTGCCTCGTTCCGCACAACCGAATCCTGCCGGACATCGTAATCGGGCGGACGGCCGAAGTACTCCACGCCGATGATAGATTCCTTGAGTTCATCCCCCCGCCCGGAAAGCTCCTGCTCGACCACAAACCGAAGAAAGCCACTGAGCCGGTCGTTCCGCACGAAGCCCTTACTCGACAGGACTTTCTGCAGTTCGGCGCGGACAGGCTCTGTTGGTAGCGGCATCGGCTGTGAGCAATTCTAACCTTTGCCACACATAGTTTCAATGTGATAGCTGTGTTGCCAACCCCTCGCCCACCCCCAACTGCTTGCAATTTCCGCCCATTCTGCCGCATCGTGAGCCATGCGCGTTTTGCTGGTATCGACGCTACTCGCCGCGATTCTTTGGGGACAGGGCCTGGGCGGCACTTCTGGAACCTGGAAGATGAATGCGGCCCGATCCACGTTCGCGGGCTCTCCGCTCAAGAGTTTGACCGTTCGGATCGAGCGCCACCCCAAAGGTGAGGTATTCACCTTGGATCGCATCGAGACCGACGGCCGGATGATCAGTTCCAGCACGATTCTCTACCTGGACGGCGAGCCGCGTCCGTTCGAGGATTTCGGATGTTCCGGAACTCAATCGTCGCGTCGGGCGGACGAGCGGACAGTGGAGATTGTGCGCATGTGCGCGAGTGGGGGATGGATTCGTCTCCTGCGGCGCACCTCAGCCAAGTCGAACGAACTCGTTTTGGAGATTGCGGAGCAATCCGCCGATGGCCGGCGTTTCGACCGCCGCCTGACGCTCGAGAGGCAATAAGGAGAAAAAAAGGTAAACAGATGATTCGAAAAACTAAAACCACGGCAAGAATAGCACTGTTGGTGGCGGCGCATTGTACGCTG
This sequence comes from Bryobacterales bacterium, assembly GCA_963795935.1. GTDB lineage: Bacteria > Acidobacteriota > Terriglobia > Bryobacterales > Bryobacteraceae > JAICMB01. The sequence continues at coordinate 33,591 of CAWCJO010000010.1, forward strand.
GCCGTGGGCCAGCAGCCGCCCCCAGCCATCCTCACGATCGACGTCGCAAACGTCGTCGAGTATCAGGGTGACATCTCCGATCCAACAAAATTTGCAACCATCCCCACCGTCACACCCTCAGCCGGGGCTAGGACATTTAGTGTGGAAGTGGTGTTTGGGGATATCGTCGCCGTCAATGGGGAGCCCGCCAAAGGCGTATATGTAGGTCGGCCGGTGGGAATCCAGCTTACCACGGCTCCCAAGCCTGGCCAGGCAATCGCCGACAGGACGCATGCCTCGCTCAGATCCCATACCTTCGAAATCCTGGCGGTTGACGGTACGCCGATCGGCACGATCATGTCTTCCGGACTGGATGGGGGGCTGCCTCCGGCAGGTGCGCCTTCTTATACGGAGGCCACGAGAGGGGATTACACGATTTTAGGCGGCACGGGAGCATTTCTCGGTGCTCGGGGGGAACTTGTTCAGCGGCTTCAGAGTCTGGAAACCGTTCCTCCTCGTGCGGCCTCGATGGCGGAGGATCCCGCCAACCGGCGTACAAACGGAGGCGGAACGATTCGGTTTTTCCTCCACGTGGTCCCAATGACCACGCCGCAAATTGTGATCACTGCCGGCGGTCCAGCCGTGACGCACTCGAGCGATTTCACACTGGTCACCGCGTCCAAGCCGGCCGCAGCGGGAGAGATCTTGTCCCTCTTCGCGACTGGGCTCGGTCCAACGAATCCCGGCGTCGACCCCGGCCAGCCGTTTCCGTCGAGTCCAGCGGCCGCGATCAATTCGCCTGTGGAAGTAACCGTCAACGGGAAACCCGCCGAGGTGCTGGGCTGCGGTCGGCTATCCCGGCGCGGTGGATGGCTATCAGGTGAACTTTCGAGTGCCGTCGGATGCAGTAAAAGGAGTGGCCGCAATTCAAGTAAGTGCCGCCTGGGTTGCGAGTGCGGCCGTGAACATCACCCTCCAATAACGTCGCGCAATTCTAAGAGACGAATATGAAAATCAATTTTGTTCTTCCGCTTCTTTTGGGAATGGCCGGCGACGCCTCACTAGTGATGGCGCAATCCGCTGGGACGTTTACGGCAACCGGGAGCATGGAGACGGCACGCTTCTATCACACAGCCACACTCCTCACCAACGGCATGGTTTTGATCGCCGGTGGCACGACGGATTTCACTGGACCTGTTGCAACGGCTGAGCTCTACGATCCGGATAAAAAGATATTCACCGCCGCCGGCAATATGACGTCGGCCCGTTCGGGCCACACTGCCACCTTGCTGCCGGACGGCAGAGTATTGATCGCTGGGGGTTCCATCGCGTCGAATGATGCGGAGATTTATGATCCTGCCACCGGCGCCTTCTTCGCTACAGGGAATATGGTATCTGCGCACAGTTGCCAACAGGCCAACCTGCTCGGCAACGGCAAAGTTCTGATAGTCGCCGGCAACGACTGGCGCGATTCCCTCTCCCGCGGAGCTCTATGACCCCGCTACCGGCACATTCGCTCCCGCGGGAACATACGCCACCGATACCTTCGACTTCAACACCTGCCAAGGAGGTGTTGCGACATTACTCCCCAACGGCAAGGTACTGATCGTTTGGGAGGGCGCCCACATGGAAATCTACGATCCCGATGCCGGTTCATTTACAGCGATAGTCAATCCCAATTCCACTCAGGTGTTCGATGATGGCCTGCCGACGGCGAGCCTGCTTCTGAACGGCAAAGCTTTGGTTGCCGGAGGCGCAGACGTCCAGGGTTTGTATGCGAGCGCGGACTCATACGACTCTTCGACTGGAACATTCACGCGCTACTGGAAACATGGCCATCGGGTCGCGCGGAAAACACAGCTACTCTGCTGCCGGACGGTACTGTTCTGATGGCCGGCAGCCAACTGTTCGGCGGCGGATCTCTCGCCAGCGCGGAACTTTACGATCCGGTCGCTGGGGCATTTACGCCTACTGGCGGTATGACAACCTCTCGGTCTTTGCACACGGCAACGCTGCTGAACGACGGCCGAGTCTTAGTGGCTGGCGGAGAAACGTTCTCAAGGGCCCTACGACTTGGCGAACTCTACAATCCGAGTGTCTTGGTACCCGCGCCCAAGTTGTTCGGTGTCGCAATCGGCGGGACAGCGCAGGGCGCAATCTGGCATGCGTCGAGCGGAGAACTCGCCTCGCCTGATAGTCCAGCCGTTGCCGGAGAGATTTTGTCGATGTATACCACCAGTCTGAGCGATGGCGGTCTGATTCCTCCGCAGGTGGCCATCGGTGGCCAACTCGCCGGGATTCTGTATTTCGGCGCCGCCCCAGGTTATCCGGGCTACAACCAGGTGAACTTCCGGGTGCCAAGCGGTGTTACCCCTGGAGCCGGCTGTCCCTGTACGGTTGACCTATGTCACCCGAACGTCCAATGCAGTCACCATCGGAGTGCAGTGAATTCCTGGGGGAAGATACATAATTCCTTTGGGAAGATACATGAAGTTCGGTTTTGCTCTTCCGTTGCTGCTAACCAGACGTGACCGGGCAAGTAGGCATTGCCCAATCCGATGGCGCGTTTACCGCTGCGGGCCGAATCACCACGTGGCGAGAGTCCCACGCCGCGACGTTGCTCACCAACGGTAAAGTCTTAGTTGCTGGCGGCGAAGGCGATGCCGGTTACCTTGCCACGGCAGAGTTGTATGATCCCGCGGCAGGATCCGCGACTTTGGGTACAGGTGAATGCGCTGTTCTGGACCGCGCTTCACGCTGCACCGCTCAGGGCCCATCGGTTGGATTCGCAGCAAACCAAAAACTTTGCAACGCTTTGGGGCTGCTAGCCTTTTAGGCTAATCGTGGTGCGCGATTCACGTTTGGAGCAGCGCCCCTGCGATTCGAAGTCCTTTGTTTGCGTGGGAGCTTAAATGTCCGAGCGAGCGGCCTGAAGCGACATAAGGTCCAAAACTGGGTCTTGCTAGGTAAATAGGGTCAACACCAGAACCGCTAACCCGATTAAAATGTGGTGCGGAGAGGGGGACTTGAACCCCCACGAGATTTCTCCCGCTAGCACCTCAAGCTAGTGCGTCTGCCGATTCCGCCACCTCCGCATGGTCGGGAAACTTACTTCTTCGGTCCTGGCGCGGGCTGCGCCGGCTTGTTCTGTTGCGTCGGCTGCGGCGGCACATTCAACGGAATGTTCTGCGGCGGAGTGGCCGCTCCAGGCGTGGGATTAACGTTGATTACCGGTTGTGGCGGCGTCAGCGTTCCCGGCGCCGATCGTGTGGTCACCGGCTTGGCCGACGGCAGTACGCTGTGCGTGCCCGCGGCGCTGCGCGTCGTCGCCACGGACAAAAACAGCGAGGTCACCATGAAAATGGCCGCTGAAATGGTCGTCGCCTTCGAGAGCACGGTAGCCGAGCCTCTTGGCCCGAACGTCGTCTGCGAGCCCATGCCGCCGAAAGCCCCGGCGAGATCCGCCGCCTTCCCGCTTTGCAGCAGCACGACGATAATCAGGAAAAAGCAAACCAAGATGTGGATAACCGTTAACAGAACCGTCATTTTTTAAACTCGTGCGATGCGGGCGGGTACGGGCGCACACGGCGCCTCTCAACCAGCGGTCTTATTATAGCTCACGTCGCCATCGGCGTACTCGGTCGAAGCTTGGACGCTCACAGCGCGCTGGCAGGCTGCCGTCCCCGATATGCCAGATAGAACGCCGCCGGAACCAGGAATACGGTGAAGAGCACGGAGACGCCCAGGCCGCCCAACAGCGCGCGGGCCAGCGGCGCATAAGCCTCGCTGCCTTCTCCCATCTTCAGCGCCATCGGAAGCAAACCGATTATCGTGGCGAGAGAAGTCATCAGAACGGGCCGCAGCCGCACGCGGCACGCAGCCACAATAGCGTCGCGCACGCTGCCGCCTTCGCCCAGGAGACGATGCGCGAACTCCACAATGAGAATGCTGTTCGACATCGCAATCCCGGCAAGCATGACGACGCCCATCAGCGACATTACGTTCAAAGTCGTCCCCGTAAGCCACAGCGTCACAAGCACCCCGCTCAATCCGGGCGGCAACGCGACCAGGATAATGAACGGATCCATAAAAGACCGGAACTGCGCAACCAGAATTAAGTACAGCAGCAACACCGATAGCGTCAGGCCGAACGCGAAACTCTTGAACGATGCCCGCATGCCCTCCACTATCCCGCGCATGGAGATGGTCACGTTGGAAGGAATTTTCGACCGCGCGATCAGCGCGTCCACCTGGTTGGCGACGCGCCCCAGATCTTCAGTCGCCGGGCGCACGTAGACGTCGAGGTTGCGGCGGATCTGGTAATGATCCACCTCTGTAGGCGCTTCAAAACGAGTTACGCCGGCGACCATGTCCAGCCGAGTCGATTGCCGCAGGCCCACTCCGCGCAGCGGAATGGAACGCAGATCGAGCATGTTCTTGATCTGTTGCTCCGGATACTGGACCGTCAAAAAGTAGTTGTTTCCGTTTTTCGGATCGACCCAGACGCTCGGCGCAACCATCTGGTTTGAGGTGAGCGCTGTAATGACGTTCGTGACCACTTCGCGTTCCGTGAGCCCGAGCTCGGCGGCCCGGGTGCGGTCTATTTTGAGGCGCAGCGCGGGATAATCGAGGTCTTGCGGGATGTACACGTCCGCTACCCCGGAAAGCCGCCGGATTTCGTTCCCTAAATCGAGCGCCGTATGATAGTCGGTCTGAAGATCGACGCCCGCCACCTGAATGTCTATCGGCGCCGGAAGCCCCATGTTCAGCACCGAATCGACCAAACTGCCCGACGAGAAATAAGCGGTCAATTGCGGCATCTCGTCGGACATGCGGCGCTTCACGCGATCCATATAATCGAAGCTGCTGCCTTCGTGCCCGCTCTTGAGCGCGACTTGGACGAAAGCGGTGTGCATCGCGGAGTTCGAGGTATAAATCGCCGAAAAGCCGGGATCGACGCCAATGTTCGAAACGATCATGCGCGAGGTCCCTCGCCGGGATCGTACGGCGGATCAGGTCCTCCAGCGAAGCGATCTGTTTCTCCGTTTCGGCGAGTCTTGTGCCCGACGCCGCCTTCACATTCATGACGAACTGCCCGGCATCGGTTTGAGGAAAAAAGGCAAGCCCGAGCAGCGGGAACAGCAGCAGGCTCGCGCCGAACGCCACGCCGAACAGCGCCAGCGTCAACGCGGGAACGGCGAGCACGCGGTTCACCAGGGCGTCGTAGCCGCCGAGAAAGCGGTCGAACTGGCGGTTGAACCAGGCATTGAATCGCTCGCCGAATCCGCGCCGCGGCGCTTCGGCGGCGTGGCTATGCGCGGCGCTCTTGATGTATCGCGCGCAGAACAGAGGCACCACGGTCATGGCGACGGCATACGAGGCGAACAACGAAAGGACCACGGCAAGCGCCAGCGATGAGAACAGGAATTTGCTGACGCCGTACAGCAGAGTGACGGGAAAGAACACGACGACGGTGGTCAGCGTAGCGGCCAGTACCGGAAGCGCCACTTCGCGTCCTCCTTTTTCGGCCGCGACGACCGCGGGCTCGCCCATTTCCAAATGACGATAAATGTTTTCGAGTACCACCACCGAGTTGTCGATGAGCCGCGATAACGCCAGCGCCAATCCTCCCAGAACCATCGTGTTCACCGATCCGCCGCCGAGCTGCAAAGCGATAAAGGTGGCGAGCACCGACAGCGGAATGGAGAAGAACACCGCTACAGTCGCGCGCATGCTGCCGAGGAAAACCAGGATCATGATGCAGGTGAGCAGCAGCCCGAGTCCGCCTTCGTGCAGCAGCGTCTCGATCGCGGTCTTCACGAATTGAGATTGGTCGAAGACGACGCGGCTGGTCAGCGTCGCGGGAACGTCGAACAAGTGCGTGAGCTTCTCCCGTACCCCGGCCACCACCGAAATCGTATTCGAATCGCCCCCTTGCTTCAAAACCGGCAGGTACACAGAGCGCTGGCCGTCGACGCGAACGGCGTTGTATTGCAGCGAGTAAGCGTCCTTGGCAACGCCAATGTCTGAAACTCGCACGGGCGCCTCGCCGACCGTCTTGACCGGAACCTGGTTCATCTCGCCGACATTCGGAAGCTCGCTATTGGCGTAGATGTCGTAGTCGTAGCGGCCGATCTGAACGTCCCCTGCGGGCAGAATGAGATTCGAGTCGTTCATGGCCCGCACAACGTCCATGAGACTCAACTGATGGGCTTCGAGTTTGTAAGGATCCGCATACACCATGATCTGCCGCCAGCGTCCGCCGAAAGGTTGCGGCACCGCCGCGCCCGGAACGCCCGCGAGCTGATTGCGGATGACGTTCTGCGCCAGATCCTTCAACATCGTCTCGGTCAGACCTTCGCCCTTCAGCGTGACCAGGCAGACCGGTAGGCTGGAGGCGTCGAATTTTAGGACAAAGGGCGGCAAGGTGCCCGGCGGGAGATGGCTGATCTCGGCCATCGCCAGACTGGCGAGGGTAGTTACCGCCGCATCCGGATTTGTCCCCGGCTGAAAATACACCTTGATCAGGCTCACGCCGGAGAGCGAGCGCGATTCCATGTGATCGATGCCGCTGGCGAGCGTGAAGAAACGCTCCAGGTGATAAGTGATGTTGCCTTCCACCTGCTCCGGCGGCATTCCGGCGTAAAATGTCGCGACCACTACGACGGGAATGTTCATCGCCGGGAACATATCGACAGGCATGCGGAGGAGGCTGACAGTGCCCAAGATCGCGACGATCAGGCAGAGGACGACGATGAAGTAGGGTGTCTTGATGGCGAAGCGGGACATGGTTTCAGTTCGATTCGGGCGTCATGGATTCGTGGACGTTTCGGCGGCCTTGGGCCGGACGCGATCGCCTTCCTTCAGACCGCCCCGGCGGCCCACGATCACCGCGTCGCCGTCCTTCAGACCCGAGAGCACTTCAACCTTCGTCGCGCTCTCGAGGCCCAACGTAACCGCAACCACGTGGACCACTCCTTCTCTTGAAACCTTGAAGACGCGCTGTTTCGCGCCCGATTCGTCGATGGCATCGAGCGGCGCCGTCAAAACGTCCTTGCGATTTTGAAGCTGCAACTGCACGTCGGCGTACATCCCGGGCACGAGCGTAAGACTGGGATTGGGAACATCGACCTCGGTATTCATGGTGCGCGTGGAAGTTTGCACCAGACCGGTGAACCGCGTTACGCGGCCCGGAAATGTCCGGTTGAGCGACGTAACGTTCACGTCCACCGGTTCGCCCACGTGGACGCCCTCAACAGCGGATTCGGGCACCGGCAGAATCAGCCGCAGCAAATTGTTTTGCGACAACTGTATCACCGGCATGGCCTGGGTTTGGGAGGAAGTTCCGGCCTGAATCAGGCTTCCGATGTTGGCATACCGTTTCGTCACCACTCCCTCGAACGGAGCCGTGATGGTCAGGTAATGCGTCATGGTGGTGACGCGCGCCAGGTCGGCGCGGGCGACGCGCGCCTTTTGTTGCGCCGCCGTGACATTCGATCGCGCCGCCGAGACCTGGGCTTCGGCCACCAGATCGCGGGAGTGAATTTCATCCACCTCCTGCCGCGGCACAAGGCCTGGCTCCCGGTTGGATACGTCCTGGATGCGCGTGTATGATAGATGCGCCATGTCATGGGCCGACTGCGCGCGTTGCAGCTCACTCGTTGCGCTGGCGATTTCGGCTTCGGCTTGGTCGATGGCCGCCGCGTCCCTCGCGAGATCGTCTTGCATTTCGGGAACTTCCAGCGTGGCGAGCACCTGGCCTTCATGGACCCGGTCGCCTACGTCAACCGTTATGGTCTTGAGATAGCCTGAGACCTTCGCCATCACATCGACTTCCTGGTAAGGCTCGAACTCGGCCGTCAGCGCCAGGGTCGACGAGAGATCGGCGCGCGTCGCATATGCCACTGGCGCCGTGGGCGCCGGGTCGTTCGTTGCAGCCTGCTCCCGTCCGCGGGCATTGTTTGCGCAGTCGCATAGCGCCAGAGCGGTCAGCACAACGAGGAACGCGAAGATTTTCCTCAACGTAATGCTCCGGTAACAAAGTCGAGGGCCGCGCGGCGGCTCAAATAATCGTACCGGGCGCTCGCGGCCGCATCCTCGGCGGAGGCTTGGACGAGTTGCGCCTGATTGAGCTCCACCATGCTTCCGAGCCCCAGGTCGTAGCGGGTCTGCGCCAGCCGCAGCGCCTTATTCGCTTCGTCGACGAGACGGTTGGTCACGTCCAGGCGGCGGTAGGCGTCGTTTGCTTCCAGCCACGCAATGCGTACGTCGCGGCTCACCTGGACCATCAGCGTGTCAACGTCTTTGCCGGCCGCGGCGGCGCGGAATTGCGCCTCTTCATGCCGCGCGCTGTACAGATGCCCATTCAGGATCGGCAGCGTGACATTAAGGCCCGCGGCGGTATAGTTGCCGTGCAGCGGCTGGATACTGGCGGGGATCGCGCCGGCGACGCCGAGGATGCTGATGGCCGGATAACGCAGCCGCTTCTCCGCTTCGGCAAAGCGCAGCGCCGCATCGCGGCCGAGTTCGGTAGCCGCCAGGTCCGGCCGGTTCTTTAAGGCGGACGCGATTAATGACGCGAGATCGTCGTCCGGAGGCCCGGGAAGCGGCTCGTCTTTCAGTTCGAAGTCTGTTTCGTTCCGATACCCTAACGCCGCCGAAAGGCGAGCGCGGCTTTCCCGCACATCGTTTTCGGCGCGGTACTCGGCGAGCTCCGCCTCCGACACGGCGACTTCGGCGAAACTGACGTCCAGTGTGGATTTCATTTCACTCTGCGCCAGCGCCCGCACTTGCCGTAGCGTGAGCCGGCGATTGGCGAGCGTCGCGGTCGACACGCTGAGCACGGCGTCGGCGGCGAGCGCCTGATAGAACGCTTGATCCACCTCCAGACGTATCTCGGCGCGCGTTTCGTCAACTTGCAGTTTCTGCGCCCCGGCGCGCAGCTGGGCGGATTCGATGAGCTTGTTGGTACGCCCGAAGTCGGTGATGAGCTGGCTCATCACGACCTGCGACGCGGCGCGGCTGGCGAGACTCGAGGTCGTGAGAGCTCCCGCCCCTACCGTGGCGCCGTTCTCGGCATCGACGCTGGTCACATAACCGCCCAGATTCGGGTAAAGAGCGGATCGCGCCTCGGTTACGGTCTTGTCTGCCGCCTGGGCCTGGAAGGAGGCCGACTGCAGACGCGGGTGATTGTGTATGGCAATCTCTTCGGCTTCGGCGAGCGTCAGTTTCTTCGGAGGAGTTTGCGCGCAAAGCGGCAGCGCCGCTGCCATTACCGCTAAGCGCACAAACCTCATGCCGCGTTATTTCCAGGGCTGACCGTGCTCCTGAGCACCGTCGTATCGTGCGCCTCGATCAGCCCATCGGTGACGAGCTCGCACAACGAGTGCAGCAAAGAATCGACCATCTCGATGGATTCGATAAACTCGATGCGCACGGGCAGATGCTCGCCGGCGGCGAAATCCGCGCCTATCGAATGCGTCAAGTGGTGCGAGCCGAAACCAGCCGCGGGACGAATCAGACTTGCTCCGGCCACGCCGCGCTCGAGCAGGAATGAAAAAATCTCGTTGTAAAGAAAATCGCGGCTGGAGCTGGTGTCTTCATTGATATGAATCGTCACTTTTCTGGCCGGTCCGGGTGCAAGCATTCAGTCGGCTCCCGCCTCCGCTTCTTTCGAGGACATATTCTTGTTGTACGGGATGGCCCGCCAGGCGCGCCACTTACAAATTTCTGAAGCTTTTCTGAACGGCTGGACAGTTTGGAGTAAGAAAATGTTAAGTTGTGCCGGTCCGCGTCTTCCTTAAGATTGGAAGTGCGCGTGCGCATTTTAGTCATCGAGGATGAAAGGAAGTTGGCCTCCGCTCTGCAAGAGGGCCTGGAGGCGGAACAACACTCAGTGGCCGTGGCGCACACCGGAGAAGACGGGTATTTTCTGGCGCACTCGGAACGGTTCGACCTGTTACTCGTGGACGTTATGCTGCCCGGACGCGATGGCATTGAAATATTGGGCGCTCTGAGGCGCGAAGGCTATGACGCGGCGGTGCTGTTGCTTACCGCCAGAGATGCGATTGAGGATCGGGTGCGCGGCCTGGACACCGGGGCTGACGATTATCTCATCAAGCCGTTCGCGTTTCCGGAGCTGCTGGCGCGCATTCGGGCGCTGGCGCGGCGCGGTAAGCCGGAGACCGCCGCTCCCCAGCGCGTCGCCGACCTGGAGATCGATGTTGCGCGGCGATCCGTAGCGCGGCGAGGCATCGCCATCGACCTTACGCCTCGCGAGTTCGATTTAATCGAATATCTGTTTCGAAATCAGGGGCGAGTCGTGTCAAGAGAGATGCTGGCGCGAGACATCTGGAAAGAGCCGGCGCGCTACACGCCCATCGACAACGTCATCGATGTTCACATTGCGAGGCTACGGCGCAAGATCGACGATCCCTATGAAAGAAAACTGCTGCACACGGTGCGGGGCGTGGGATTCGTATTAAGAGAGGAGGCGCAGCCATCGTGCTAGTCCGCGTGAGCGCGCAATGAAAGCGGTCCTGCAGGTCAACATGCGCTCACGGCTGACCGTGTTGTACGTGCTCGTGCTCGGGGCCGCACTGGTCCTTTATACCGGCGGAACGGCGCTGTTTTTGTTGCGGCAACTGCGCCATCAGCTCGACCGCTACGCCGTGCAGGATATCGAGACCGTGGAGGGGCTGCTGTACTTCACGCCGGACGGCAGGCTCGCCCTCCGCGAAGATTATCACAATCACCCGGAATCGAAGCAGGTCCTGGAGCGAATGCTGGAGGTGCTCTCGCCTCAGGGCGAGATCTTGTATCGGAACGGGCGCCTGCGGGGGCGGAATCTCGGCGGCAGGCAGTGGTCGCGGGAAGGCGTCGGCGGCTATTCGCAGCGTTCCCTGCGCTTGGCCGACGGTACGCGCGTGTTTCTCGTAAGCCGCCGCCACATCATTGCGGGCCGGCCTATATTGATCCGCCTGGCCTATAGCGAGGAGCCGCTGCGGAACAATGTCGAGCAGCTCCTGTGGGCTTCGATTATCGCTTTGCCTCTCACGCTGGCGCTCGCCGCCTTGGCCGGATTTGCCCTGGCGCGCCGCGCGCTGGCGCCGCTCGAGCAGATGGCCCGGCGCGCTGAAAATATCTCCTCGGAGCGGCTCAGCGAACGCTTGCCCGCGCAAACGAATGACGAGCTCGGCCATCTGGCGCGAGTGTTCAACAACACGCTGGCGCGGCTGGAGCAGTCCTTCGAGCAGTTGCGGCGCTTCACTTCGGACGCCTCGCATGAGCTGCGTACGCCATTGGCCGCAATCCGCAGCGTCGGAGAAGTGGGATTGCAGCGCGATGCCAGCCGCGACGAACTTCGCGATATAGTCGGCAGCATGCTCGAAGAAGTGAACCGCCTGACGCGGCTCATCGACAGCCTCTTGACGATCTCGCGCGCCGACGCCGGATCCATCCAGTTCACGCGCTCCACCTTTCCCGTGATGGACCTGGTCGCGGAAAGCGCGGCGCTGTTCGAGGTATTGGTCGAGGAAAAGCGTCAGCAACTGCTCGTAACCGGCGATGACGCCGTTCTCGTCAATGCCGACCGGCTGTTTCTTCGCCAGGCTCTGGTGAACATCGTGCATAACGCGGTGAAGTACTCGCGCGCGGGCGGCGCCATTACCGTGAATGTCGCGCGCGCCGGGGCCGTCCATGTCGCGATCGAAATTACGGACAGCGGTCCCGGCATCGCCTCCGAACACGTAGCGCGCATTTTCGATCGCTTCTATCGCGTGGACCCGTCGCGGTCGCGCGAAGAAGGCGGGGCCGGGCTGGGCTTGGCCATCGCGCGCTGGGCCGTGGAGGCCCAGGGCGGAAGCATTACTGTCCAGAGCGCTGCCAACCGCGGCTGTACATTCCGCGTTCAATTGCCATGCGCCACACCGCAGCCGATTCCGGACTCCCCCGCCCCGCGGCACGCGCCCGGTCCTCTAAACGCGCCGGCTCAGGAAAGCTTTAGAAATTCTTAAGTGGCGCACCGGGTCAAGCGCCCGAATAATTGACCGTTCGCGCGCCAGCACATGAAAGCGCCTGGCGAGCGCGGCTGCATCGACGCCCGCGTTGCTTGAATTGCGGGATCGACGCAATTGGAATCACTGCGGATCGTAGGGCATGCCGGCGCGTCTATCCAGAAATGTGCGGTAGAGCGCTGTCGTCAATGCGGCAATCGGGAAGGCTATGCCTGGCCAGACCAGACCGGCAAGCGTGAAAGGAGCCCAGTGAATGTCCCTTTCGAACACCCGCACCCATATGTTTGGTAGCGCCATTAGAAACGCGCCGGCTAAGCCCCCGCCTGCGCAAAGCACGGCGAAAGGAATTCGACGCACCCGATCCCCCAGCGCTACAACGGGCAGACCTACGCATACCCAGCCTGCCAGAAAAACGCCACCACCCCAGAGGACCCATGCCGTCCAGGCATTCACATCTTTAAGAATGAAGCAGAAGACGATGCCCGAGGCGAGCCACGTGACGCCCGAGGCTTTTATCGAGCACTCCAGCCGCGTTCCGATCTGGGTCGGCGCGTTTACAACGTTAGCGCCCATCATCCGGTAGTGGAAGTCCCGAAACGTAAATTAGGGCGGACATTCGGCAAGGCCGTGACATTCGTTACTGCCCCAACAGCCGCGTGGCTTCCTGAATGCGCCGGTCCATCTCGCCCAAAACCTGCGCTACGGCGCCGGTTTCTTCGTTCGCCTCGCTCCAATTCTTCGCCTCCACCGCTTCGCGAATGCCCGGCAGCGTCTTCACGCCGTAGCCGGTGTAGAAGCCGGGAGCATAGATCTGGTGCCGGTACCATTCGCGCCGCGGCAGCCCTTTTTCGAGCACCAGCGCGCGCTCGCTGTGAAACAGGACATTGTTGACCTTGGCGAAGTTCGCCGTGCTGCCGCTTTCCACGGCAGCCTGCATGGCTTTCTCGTAAGCCGCGGAGTCGGCGTCGATTTTGGCGAGCTGGTCCAGGACCGGCTGCAAATTCACCTTATCGCCGGACTGTTTCTTGATCTCGTCCACATAGCCGTGAACGGTTTTTGAAAAATCGCCGAATTCGAACGGCAACAGCGGAGCGTCGGCGAGGCGCATGAGCGTGGTCGCGGTCACCTGCGATAACGCTTTCCCGTACACGAAATCGGGGTCGCCGAAGCGCTTGAACCAAGTCATGTCGTCGTAGATGGAATGATAGATCCCGCCTTGATTAGGCCCTCCGAATCCCACGTTGAGACTCGAAACGCCGACGTGATCGATAAACGCGACGTAGTCCGAGCCGGCGCCGAGCGCGCCCAAGTGGAACTCCCGCGGCTTATTCGGCTCCCCGGGCGGGATCGCTGCATCTGCCGGATTGGCCGCGTCCGCCGCGTCCCTGCGGCGCGTGCGCGTGGCTTCGAGCAGCGTCTTGCCGCTCTTGGGATCTTTCAAATCCCGCAGAATCTCGCTCATGAACCGTTCCAACGTATGCGAACCGCTCGCGCCCAACGAACCCTGGCCATTGGAATCGGAATTCATATACACGACGGCCTTGTCGTTCAACTCGGCGGCATGCTTCTCGGCATACTCGGTCGATCCCAGCAGCCCGAACTCTTCGCCATCCCAGAGCGTAAATACGATGGTCCGCTTGGGCCGCCAGCCTTCTTTATAAAGCTGGCCGAGCGCATACGCCGATTCGAGCAGCGAGGCCGCGCCGCTGACCGGGTCGTGAGCGCCGTTTACCCAAGCATCGTGATGATTGCCGTACACCACCCACTCGTTCGGGATATTCGCTGCCGGGAATGCTCGCGATAACGTCGTGCAGCGGGCGGTTGGACCAGTCGAAATCCAGCTTCATGTGCACCGTCGACGGTCCCGGTCCGATGTGATAGGTGAACCCCAGGGCGCCGCGCCAGCCCGTCGGCGCCACCGGTCCTTCCAGATGCTCCAGCAGCGGCGTCGCATCCGCGTAGGAGATCGGCAGCACCGGAATCTTCATCAGCGATTTCGCTTCCGCGCGCGTCAGCCGCCGCGAGCCTTTCTCCGACGCCCACCCCGGCGACAGCGGATCGCCCACCACCAGCGGCATGTCCATGACGCTGCCGCGCTGCACTCCCTCCGGCGGACGCAGCGCGCCTTTGGGATAGGTATCGCCTTGAAAATAGCCGTCGTCGCGCGGGTCCGAATAGATGATGCATCCGATCGCGCCGTGCTCGGCCCCTACTTTCGGCTTGATGCCGCGCCAGCCTCCGCCGTAGCGCGCAATCACGATCTTGCCTTTCACGTCGATGCCTTGCTTGGCCAGAACTTCGTAGTCGGCGGGCATGCCGTAATTGACGTACACAAGCTGCCCGGTGACGTCGCCCGAGGCGGAGTAAGCATTGAAGGTGGGCAATTGGCCGGGGTCGGACGAATAGGGATCTTCGGCAATGGCCGGCTCTTTCAACTTCAACGTGTACTTTACGGGCGCGGTCAGCTCCACAACGCGGATAGTCGGATAAGGAATGAGCGCTTCAAAATCTTCTATATGCGCATTCAATCCGAAGCTCTTCATCAGACCCAGCGCATACTGCGCCACCGACGCCGACATGGGCGAACCGGCATGATGCGGCTGCTGCGCCATGCGTTCCATATAGGCGCGGATATGGTCCGGCCGCGGAACGGCCTGGGCCTTGTGCTCCTCGGTCCGCTCGGCGGACGCCTGCGCCGCGGTGTAGCCGCGCATCTCTTGCGCGAGCAAGGGCTGCGCCGTAAATAACGCGGCGCACAGAAACACTACCGTAGTCGGGAACTTCATGCTTTACCTGCCGGAGTCTTTAGAAATGCCATGAATTTTTGTGGGTTCCGCGTCGAGCTGGGGAACGTTGCAACGACGCGCTCGTCGCTGTCGAGAATGGCGTAGAAAGGAATGCCCGCGGTCTTGAATTTCTTGTCCTCAAGCGCCTGATTGCTTTCGGAAACTGCATCGCTTCCGTCAGTATAAAGTTCCACCGGCACGAAGTTCTTCATCACTGCGGCAATCTCCGGCCGCGAGAACATGTTGGCCTTCATCCAGTGGCAATTGGTACAAGCGTAACCGGTGAAGTTCACAAAGATCAATTTGTTTTCCTGGCGGCCGCGCGCCAGGGCCTCGCGATACTGGTTCTTCATCCAGGGAATGTCGTTCGAAGCCGCCGCTCCGAAACCGTTGGGACCCGCGCTCAGCGGAATGTAGGCATCCAATTCGCCGAGCTTCGCGCCCCACATGCCGGGAATCAAGCTGATGGCGAAAATCAGAAACACGGCGCCGAGCAGCATGCGGCCCACTCCCAGGCGGTCGTCCGGCGAAACGCCTTCCAGCCGCAAAAAACCGAGCAGGTACAGACCGGCCATCGCGAAGAGCACCACCCAGGCGGCAATGAATCGTTCGCGGGTCAGAAACCCGAGTTGCAGTACCTGATCGATGTTGCTGAGGTATTTAATTGCAGCGGCGAGAATTACAAATCCTAAAACAACCTTGACCCGCGCCATCCACATGCCCCGCTTCGGCAGACGCCGCAGGTACGACGGGAACAGCGCCAGAAGGAAAAACGGCGTGGCCAGACCAGTCGCGAAACAAAGCATGCCGAAGACCGGCTGCAGTCCCTGGCCTTGCACCGAGGCGACCAGCAGCGGACCGACGATGGGGCCAACGCACGCAAACGATGTCAGCGAGAAGGTCAGGCCCATGATCAGCGTTCCGGCATAACCTCCGCGGCGCGATGCGGCGTCCATGCTGGTCAACAAGCCGGAGGGCAGCGTCAATTCGAAGGCTCCCAGCAGACTCAGGCCGAACACTACGAAGACCAGCGCGATGAAGCCGTTGACCCAGGGGTTGGACCCCAACTGCACGACGCCGAACGGTCCCGCGATGGCCTTCGCCAGCAGGCCGAGGCCGGTAAACAGGACGATGATTCCGAGACAGAAGACCACGGCCTGCGTCAGTCCACCGCCTTGCCGCTTGTCTTCCCGGTTCAGAAAATACGACACCGTGATCGGAATCATTGGGAAAACGCACGGAGTGAAGATGGCGGCGAGTCCGAAGCCGAACGCCGTCAGCAGGAACCAGCCGAAGCTATCGCTGGGCGGCGCCGTCGAAGCTTGCGCAACAGCGGCCGCACGCGGGACCGCGAAGCTGAGATCACCCGCCGGCAGATAATCGGCCGGGATCGCGACTGCCCCGGCGCCCGCCGCCGGGTCCACGGTAAGAGCCGCCGCAGCCGTCTTGGTCCGCGGCGGCAAGCATTTGACATCGTTGCAAACCTGATAGCGGACACCGGCCGCGAGGTCGACGGGGCCAGCCGGCGCCGTTTTGCTCACATCGAGGTCAAGAAGAAAAACCGCTTCCCCTGAATAGGTTTCGGTATCGATTTGAAAGCCCTGGTCCAACTTGCGCACGGGCTGCGGCTCGAATACCTTTCCACTCGCCACCGCCGCATTCGGGGCCAGCTTGATGGTCGTCGGATTGGGACCGCCGGGGGGCGTCGTCAACGAATAAAGGTGCCAGCCCGGGTCGATTTTCGCCGTCAATCTCCCCAGCGCATGACCGCCCGGAGGCGCCGCTTTGGAATCGAAGGCAAGCGTCCACTGCACCGGATCTTCCGCGCCCCAAGCTAAGCCGGCGGCGCAGCACAACAGAACCAACAATACGCGTTTCACCGTCACATGCACGCAGAGCGGGTGGCGTCGCCGCAGCGTCCCAGTTCTTCCTCGATGCGTTGATTGATCTTGCCCTCGGCGAATTCGGCGGCCACGCGGATGGCGTTCTTCATGGCGTTGGCGTTGGAGCGGCCGTGCGTGATGATGCACACGCCCTTGACCCCCAGCAGCGGCGCGCCTCCGTACTCGGAGTAATCCACCCGCTTGCGGAAATCCGTAAAAGCCGACTTCGCAAGCAGATAGCCCACTTTTCTTGAGATAGTGGCTTTCAACGAATCGCGCAGCATGTGGCCGATCATATCCACCAGGCCTTCGCTGACCTTTAACGCGACGTTTCCGACGAACCCGTCGCAGACCACCACGTCCGTGTCCCCGGCGTAAATATCGCGGCCCTCCACATTGCCTACAAAATTAATCGGCAGCGACTTCAACAGCGGCGTAACGGAGCGGGTCAGCTCGTTGCCTTTATGCTCCTCTTCGCCAATCGACAGCAAGCCCACGCGCGGCTTGGGATTGCGAAAAATCACGCGATAATAAATCTCGCCCATGATCGCGAATTGGGCCAGCATGCGCGCGCTGCAATCCACGTTGGCGCCGACGTCCACCACCACAACGGGGCTGCCTTTCAGAGTGGGGAACGCGGATGCCAGGGCGGGCCGGTCGACGCCGCGGATCATGCCCTGCACCATTTTCGCGGTGGCCATCACGGCGCCGGTGTTGCCGGCCGACACGACGCCGTCGGCCAAGCCTTCGCGCACCAGCCGCGAGGCCACGCGAATGGAGCTGTCGCGCTTGGTGCGGACGGCGCGGGCGGCGCTGTCTTCCATGGTGACGGCTTCGCTGGCGTGGTGGATCTCGAGCGGAAGATCGCGGCCGCGGTCATGCCGCGCCAGTTCTTCCTTAACGATCTCTTCCTTGCCTACCAGAATAACGCGCACTTGTTTGAGCGCGCGAACGGCGCGGATGGCCCCCTCCACCTCGGACTTGGGCGCGGTATCGCCGCCCATTGCGTCCACCGCGATCGTTACCATTGTACGATCCGCGGCGGCTACTGTTCGGCAACTTCGATTACTTCCCGGCCCTTATACCGGCCGCAGTGGGGGCAGGCCCGATGGGGCAGCTTTGGGTTCGTGGCAGTTGGGGCACTCGGCCATTCCCGGAGCGCGCAGCGAATCGTGCGCCCGGCGGGTGGAAGTGCGCCGCTTGGAGTGTCGTCGTTTTGGATTCGGCATTCGGAATTCCTCAGCGTATTTCGTTCAGTTTTGCAGTCGCTTCAACGCCGCCCAACGATCGTCGGCCGGCTTGACTTCACAGCCACAGTCCAGCAGGTTGCGGTTTTCCCCGCATACCGGGCAAATCCCCCGGCAGGTTTCGGAGCAAACCGTGTGCATCGGCAGCGACAATATGACGTACTCTCGCAGGATATCATTGAGCTGCAACCCGCCGCCTTCATAAAACCCGATTTCCGCCTCCCCTTCGTGCAGCTCCACCTCTTCGGGCCGCGCCGACGGCCTCGGCGGCCGGTAAAACAGATCGAAGCCGGAATCGATCGGGAAACGGGCTTGTTCCAGGCAGCGGTCGCAGGCCGTCTCGATTGTCACGTTGACATGACCCCTTACACGAATTTCCCCCAGGGTATTTTGCAACAATTCTACAATTCCAGTTGCTTTGAGAGGACCCCTTTGGCGTAATGAGTCATCTAAGTAATCGATCTCCCCGGGCGCTAGGGACACGTCGAAGCGGATCTGACGCTGCTCTAAATCCTGTACGCTGAAAAACACGGACACCTCGGACGGGCATTGGAAAGCGATCCAAAGAACAAGCATAGCAGAACCAATGGGTTCACGGGGATAGGCCAGTATGCGCGGTAACATTTACCACCTTTTCGTTGTTGTGAAAATCAAGTAAGAACAATATGTAACCTACCCTGCTGGTACTAAGTCGAATAACCGAGATGATTGATTCTGCAGCCAGACTCGCGATGGAGGAATCTCCTACCCTCAATGGTTTACCCGAAGCGGACATTCGAGGGGAGATGGAGCGCATCCTGCGAAGCCGCGCGTTCATCCACTCACACCGGATACGCAGATTTTTACAGTTCGTCGTGGAGGAATGCCTTCTCGGGCAACATCACCGCCTGAAGGAGTACCTGATCGGCCTGGAAGTGTTTAACCGTCAAGAGGCCTTCGACCCCCGGGTGGACTCCATCGTGCGCGTGGAGGCGCGGCGGTTGCGAACCAAGCTGGAGGAATACTACCTCAGCGAGGGCCAGGAGGACGGCATCCGCATCCAGCTCCGCAAGGGAAGCTATGTGCCGGTGTTCGAGCACCGCCGTCCCGGAATGATCGCCCAGGCGCCCTTCGGAGCCTCGCATCCCCGGCGCGTGGTGGGAATCGGCGCCATCGCGGCGTTCAACGCGGGCGCGGCGGACGATTCCGCCAGCGAGGAGGTGCGCCGGCGCCTGGCGCATGTCCTGATCAAAGACGGCTATTTCCAGGTCACCTGCGGGCCGGCCGCGAGCGGCGTAGCGGAAGTGACCGCATCGCTCGCCATGGGTGGTCTTGGCGAAGCTTTCGGCGCCGTCGATGGGGCCGGGGAAGCGGTCCAATCGGAAGCGCTGAAGGCCGACTATGTCGTCGATGGCAGCCTGCATTTTCAAGTTGACCGGGTCAACGTAATTTTACAGCTTCAAAATACCGCGGATTCCTCTTACGTCTGGTCCGGGCAGGTGGATTGCAAACTGAACGATCTCACGCCGGTTGAGGAGCTGGCGCGAAATTTAAATCGCGCTTTGGTGACGACGGCGGCCGGCGCGGACGCCGCGCGCATCAAGCGGCAGGGTAACAACCGCGAAAGTTACGACCATTACCTGCACGGCCGTTACAACTGGAAAATCGGGACTCCGGAGAGTATCCGCAACAGTATTCCGATGTTCACCAAGGCGCTGGAGCACGACCCGGGGTACGCAGCCGCCTGGGCGGCGCTCTCCGAAGCGCTGCTGATGAGCTCCGTCTTCGGATACGTCGACTCGGCCGCTTCCGCCGCGCGGATGAAAGAAGCGGCCGCTCAGGCAGCGGCGCTGAACGAGAATCTCCCGGAGGCCCATATCGCGCAGGGCGCCGTGTTGTCGATCCTCGATTGGGATTGGGCCGCCGGCGAGCGCGAGTTGCAGCGCGCCATCCAACTGGCCCCCAACGATCCCAGCGCGCACGTCTGTTATGGAATCCAACTGGCCTGCCGCCGGATGCTGGACATAGCGGTCTCGGAGGTGGAATGCGCCCTCGAAATGGACCCGGCGTCGCTGTTCACGAATTTCGCCCTCGGCTGGCTCTATACCGCCGGCGGGCGCTACGATCAGGCGCTGGCGCAGCACCGGCTCGTGGCCCGGCTCGCTCCCGATTTTCCGCTCTCGTACCTGGGACTCGGCTGGGCGCAGATGGGCAAGGAGCTGTTTCACGATGCCATCGCGCACTTCACCAACGCCACCAATCTCCTGAAGACCCGCACTCTGGTTTCCGGTTGCCTGGGGTACTGCTACGCGCGTTCCAACGACAAGGAAGAGGCGCTGCGGCAGTTGCTGCTGCTCGATAACCCCTCGCACGACGCCGATCGCCGGCATCAACCGTGGCCCATCAGCGCCGCCGCCATTTATGCCGGCCTGGGCGACAAGAGCCGGGCGTTGGCTTACCTGGAAGACGCGGTGGCATCGCATAACGCCTCGGCGCCCCTGCGGACGTTGAATCCGGAGTTCAATAGCTTGCGCACCGAGCCGCGCTTCCAGGAAGCGCTGCGCAAGATGGGCATCGCCTAACTCCAGCCAGGCTTTCACGCATGGGTTCGCCGATCCAGGGGGCTGCACGGCGGGCTCGTGCCGATTCGGCTTGCCCAGCGTAGCTCCCACGAATTCGGAATACTCGCGCACGACGGGCCGCCCCGTCTCGTCGCCCCGCGCGGAAATTACGGGCAGCCGCTTGGGCCGCCCGCATTACCGATAACGCCATTGTCTGAACGAAGCGCGCGGCCTCCCGCGACGCTCCACCGCATTCGGCCGCAGTGCGCGATTTCGCCGATCATCCTGCTTTCGGCGTGTTCCTGGCGTCCTTAAGTATGTCCATCGCCGCCAAGACGGGCCGGCAAAAAGGTGGCGCGCCAATTGCTCCCTTGCCTCCGTACAGCTCTTTTCGCTAGTGGAGAAACAACCGTGAAAAGCCTTTTCAGATCTAATACTTGGATATACTTCGCCCTCTTTGCCGCGCTGGGTTGTTTTGACACAGCACAGGCCCAGATCAGCCTCAGCCCCACCACGCTGAACTTCTGCGTCGCCTCCAATACCAGCACCCCGCCAGCCGCCCAGACGCTCACTGTGGCCAGCAGCGGCAGCGCCGTATCCTATAACGCCAACGGGACGCAACCCTGGATCAGGCTGAACGGCTCCTCGACCCCCATCGTCGGCAACACCTCGAGTTCGCCTACGATCTCCGTCACCCTCGATCCTTCCGCCTATGCTTCCGCGAGTTCGAACACAGGCCAAGTGCAGGTACAGCCGAGCGGCGGCGCGACGCTATCCGCCACCGTCAACGTCACCGTATCCTCCTCCTGCAGCAACGTCACTTCGGCGACGCTCGCGGCCACGCCCAATCCGCTCATATTCACTCTCGCGGCCGGGACTACCGGCCCGCAAACAGCGACTCTCGCCGTAAGCAGCAGCGGCTCGAGCGTGAATGTGACCGCCGCCGCAACGGTCACCAACGGAAATTATCAGTGGCTGGGCGTTTCGCAGCCCACCGGCATCCTGCCCCAAAATTTGACCGTAACCGTCGATCCCTCCAGCCTCTCAACCGGCGTAACCTACACCGGCGCGATCGCCCTGACGCAGAACGGCGTCCCCGGCAACAGCCTCAGCGTGCCCGTCTACGTAACGCTCGGCAGCAGCTCGACCGTCGTCGCCTCGCCCAATCCCATTTCACTGAACATCCCGGCGGGAACCACGACCAATCAAACGCAAGCGGTGCAGGTCAGCGCGCCGGTCGGCGATCAGATCGCCGTGAGCGTGAATAGCGGTACTGGGCCTCTCAATTGGCTCACCGTATCGTCGCCGCTGAGCCAGGTTCCCACTTCGTTCAGCGTAACCATCAATCCCAACACGCTCACCCCCGGCGTCGTCTACAACGGGAGCGTCACGGTGGCCCAGGTCGGCAACACCGCAAACGCCCTGACCATCCCCGTTTCCGCGACCCTGGCGGGCAACGGCGTTCTTACCGCCGGCCCCAGCGCGGTCACATTCAACATCGCTCCCGGAACTTTCGCGCAGCAAACGCAAACCGTGACGATCAACGGACCGGCCGCTCCCATTGTGGTCACCGCCCAGCAGACCAACGGTCCCTCCGGCTGGCTCAGCGCCCCGACGCCCAGCGGAAATCTACCGCAACAGATCACCATCACCGTCAACCCCTTCGGCTTCACCACGGGAACTACCTATAACGGCAGCATTCTGGTGCAGCAATCCGGCAACACCCTTTCCATTCCCGTCACCGTCACCGTGCAGGGCACGCCCACGCTCACCGTCACGCCCACGCAACTGAGCTTCGGCTATCAAATCGGCCAGACGGCGGCCGTTCCGCAGCAAGCGCTGAACGTATCAAGTCCGGCGGCGTCGACCGTTAATTTCTCGGTCACGACGGCGACCTCGAGTTGCGGAAACAATTGGCTGGTCGTATCTCCCACTCAAACGGCGGCCACCGGAAGCACGCCCACTCCCGTGACTGTGTCCGTGAATACCTCGGGTCTGACCACGCCCGAAACCTGCAACGGCGTCATCACAATCAATGCACCCGGCGCGTCGAATCCCACGACCAACGTCAACGTCAGCCTGCTCGTCAGCCAAAATCCCATCCTGTCGGTCTCGCCCTCTTCTCTGACGTTCAACTATCAGCCCGGCGGCGCCATTCCCGCTTCGCAGCAACTCGCGCTCACCAGCTCCAGCAGCGCGCTGACCTATAGCTACAGCGTCAATCCGGGCAGCTCCGGCGGTCCCAATTTCCTGACCGTCACGCAAGACGTCGCCCAGACCCCCGCGACCTTGACCGTCGCCGCCAGTTCCAACGTTCTGGCGACGCTGGCGCCCGGAACCTACGTCGACAACCTCGCCGTCAGTTCCACCGGCGCCGGCAATCCGACCGTCATCGTCCCGGTCACCCTGACCATCGCGAACAATCCCACGATCACGGCGTTCCCGTCCTCGCTGGTCATGAACTACCAGATCGGCCAGATGCAGCCTCCGGCCCAGACCATTACTCTGGCGAGCACCGGCTCTCCCGTGCAGTTCAACGCCGCCGTGTCTACCACCACCTGCGGGACTTTCCTGTCCGTCACCCCGGTGAGCGGCAATACGCAGGCCACCTTAGGCCAGAACGGAACCACGCTGACCGTCGAAGCGTCTATGTCCGGCATTACCGCGCCGCAGAC
This sequence comes from Bryobacterales bacterium, assembly GCA_963795935.1. Taxonomy (GTDB): domain Bacteria; phylum Acidobacteriota; class Terriglobia; order Bryobacterales; family Bryobacteraceae; genus JAICMB01. The sequence continues at coordinate 56,715 of CAWCJO010000010.1, forward strand.
CTGCAGCGGCACGATCACCATCACATCGCCCAACTCCAACATCTCGGTACCGATCAACGTGACCGTGAATGTCGTCAACTCGGCGGTCATTAACGTCGGCGCGTCGGCGATCGTCCAATCCGCCACCTCCGGATCGGCCGTGACCGGAATCACGGTGCCTCTCACCGCCAGCGACGGCGCGACCGTAATCGGGTACACCGTCACCGCCAGCACCAACCCGCCCGGCCAGGTTTGGCTCAACGAATTTCCGCAGACCGGATTCACGCCCTCGAATCTCAACGTGCAGCTCAACCCGGCCAATCTGCCGGCCGGCGTCTACACCGGCGCCATCACCATCAGCAGCGCCACCGCCGTGCCCACCCAAACGATCCCGGTCACGTACGTGATCGCCGCGCAGGCCAGCGTCACGCCGACTTCGCTCGCGTTCACCGTTCCCGCCGGGACCACCACCGCGGCCCAGACGCTTACCGTCAATGGCGTGCCCGCCGGGACCACCATTGCCGCCAGCGCGACGACCAACGTTTGCGGCCCCAATTGGATCACCACCGCCGTCGCCGGAAATACCGTCAGCGTAGCGATCAATGGAACCACGTTCGCTCTGCCGGGCACCTGCACCGGCTTAATCTCCATCATCGTGCCCGGCGCCGTCAACAGTCCCCTCATCGTTCCCGTAAGCGCCGCCGTCACCAACCCGACCGTGTTGACGCCCTCCAGCGCGTCTCTTACGTTCACCTATCCGGCTGGCTCTGTTAACACTCCACCCAGCCAGACCGTGCAGTTGGCCGCCAGCAACAGCGCCGCGCTCCCCTTTACCACCGCCGTGACGACCCAAAGCAACGTGAATTTCCTCACGGTCACGCCCGCTTCCGGCAACACTCCCGCGGCTCTCACCGTCGGCTTAAATCAATCCGTAATTGCAACGCTCGGGATCGGGACCTACACCGGAACCATTACGGTCTCCTCCGCCGGCCTCCCCAACGCGGCCATCAACGTGACCCTCAGCGTTACCGCGGCGCCCCCGCCATCTCTGAACGCCATCGTGAACGCGGCCACGCAGCAGTCCGGACCGGTCGCGCCGGGCGAGATCGTCACTATCTACGGCGTCAACATCGGACCGGCAACCCCGGCGCCCTTAAAACTCACGTCCACTGGAACCGTCCCGCTCACCCTCGGCGGCGTCCAGGTCTTCTTTGACGGGACCTCCGCGCCCGTCGTCTATGCCTCGGCGAATCAGGTCAACGCCATTGTTCCCTACGAGGTTGCCGGCCGCGTCCAGACCAACATCACCGTGGTCCTCAACGGCGTCAGCTCGCCCCCGATCCAGCAACGCGCCACCGACAGCCAGCCCGGCATCTTCACCGCCAACGCCTCGGGCTCCGGCCAGGGATCGATTCTGAATCAGGACAACTCCTACAACGGAGCGAGTAATCCCGCCGCCAAGGGCAGCGTCATCCAGATCTTCGCCACCGGCGAAGGCCAGCTCAACCCCGCCGGCGTCACCGGCTCCCTGACGCCGCTCACCTCGCCGTTCCCCAAACCGGTCGAGCCGGTGACCGTCACGTTCCTAGCGCTCGGGTCGCTCGCGAGCGCGGCAGTGACGCCCTCCTACGCTGGCGAAGCGCCGGGCGAAGTTTCCGGCGTTTTGCAGGTGAACGCGGTCGTGCCCAGCGGGCTTCCTTCCGGTCCCGTAACGGTGGTGATCACGGTCGGGAACAACGCCAGTCCAGCAACCGTAACAGTGAACGTTCAATAGCCGCCGCAACGCGTCAACGCAGAGGGGCGAGCGCCCGCCGGCCTTCGTCCCTCTTGCACCTCCCGCCCCGCTGTAAATCCGCCGCCACCCTCGACGCTCCCGCGTGCGCCGCAACGTGGTGAACTAGAAACATGACACAGCAAAACAACCGGCGCGATCTCCTTCGCTCCGCCGCCGGCGCCGCGCTCACCACCGGCATCTTCACGCGCCGCGCGCAAGGCGCCAACGGCAAAATCAATGCCGGCTTCATCGGCATGGGCAAGATGGGCCGCGCCAATTTGCATTACGCCATGCGCCAGGACAACCTTGTCCCGGTCGCCGTGTGCGATGTCTTCCAGCGCAACCTCGACTGGGCCGTCCGCGACAGCGGCAACCAAGCCAAGCCATATCGCGACTTTCGCGAAGTTCTTGCCAATCCCGCCATCGACGTCGTGTGCATCGCCACGCCCGACCACTGGCACGCCTACATGACGGTCGAAGCCTGCAAGGCCGGCAAGGACGTTTACGTCGAGAAGCCCATCTGCTGCGTCGTCGACGAAGGAGTCAAGATGGTCGAAGCCGCGCGCAAATACAACCGCATCGTCCAGGCCGGAACCATGCAGCGCTCGGCCAAGCATTTCCAGGAAGCGGTCGAGATCGTGCGCAACGGCGACCTCGGCGACATCACCTTCGTGCGCACCTGGAACTACGGCAATGGCGATCCGAAGGGTTGGGGCAATCCGCCCGATAGCGATCCGCCTTCCGGTCTCGACTGGGACATGTGGTTGGGACCAGCCCCCCGGCGCGCCTTCAACGAGAATCGTTTCGGAATCGATCCCAAGGACCGCTACTTTTCCAATTTCCGTTGGTTCTGGGACTATGCCGGCGGCATGATGACCGATTGGGGCGTCCACTGGCTCGACATTGTGCAAATGGCGTCCAAAGAGGAAATGCCCTCTGAGATCGCAGCGTTGGGCGGCAAGCTTTACGTCAAAGACAACACCGAAACCCCCGATACCCTGCAGGTCAGTTATCTATACCCGAGCGGCTTCGTGGCCACCTACGAGCGCCGCTCCGGCAACGCGCAGTCGATGTTCGATAAGAGCGGCGGGATTCTCTTCTGCGGCAACAAGGGCACCATGTTTCTCGACCGCGGCGGATATAAGATCGTCCCCGAAATGCGCGTCAAGCGCCCCGCCGAGAGCGGCAACGCGCGCCCCGAGATGGAACCGGCGATGGCCGAAGCCGCCGTCAAATCGACCGACAGCGGCAACGCCAACCATTGGGCGAATTTCCTGGAATGCGTGCGCACCCGCCAGAAGCCGATCAGCGACATTGAAAAATGCCAGAGGTCGACGACCACGTGCCTGCTAGGAAACGTCGCCTATCGCAGCGGCATGAAGCTCGATTGGGACGCGCGCAAGTGGACGACAACGCAATCCGAGCCGCGCAAATTCCTGACCCGCGAATATAGGAAACCGTGGAAGCTCGTTGTTTAAGGCAATGTTTAACGCGGGGCCGGCGCGCGCGTCAGACTTTACGCATCAATGCCATTGCCACTGGTCGACGCGGGACAGATCGGCGGAGTCGCTAAGAACAGCCAGCGAGATTGCGGCGAAGGTGAAGACGGACGTTCCCGGTTCAAGATGGCCGGCTATTACTTTTTCCGTGCTCGCGAGCGTGATGTGCGCGTGGACGCGGCCGCCGATCACCAGTCCGCCGACGCCCGTCACATCGAAGGGGCCATCCCCTTTGCTGAACACATCCTTGGGCGGAAGCGTGGTGTTGCCGACCACGTGGACCTGGTAGCTGGTCACGGAACCGAATCCGCTTATGATCACTGCATTGCGAATCGATTCGCGCGCGATGGCCTGCTTGAGACCCGCCAGCATATCGGTTCCGTTCTTGAGACGCACGATTACGATGCGCTGTAGATTCGAGGAGATCGTCGCCGCCGCCGGAGCGGGAGCCGCGGAAGACGGCGCCTGTCCGCCGGAAAGCGAGGCGGCCGCGAGCGTTGCGGCCGTAAAGGCGCTTCGTAAAAAGCTTGTCATAGGCATTGTCCCAATATGACAGTTCGCCTTCCCGCCGGGCGGCGGACGCAGGTACTTTTCGGTCCACTTCGTCCACGACCTCGGAAACGACGTGAACCGCCGTGTATCCGGCTGCCGCGCGGCCGGGCACAACTCAGCCCGGGTTCTCCAGCGCGATTTCAGCCCCGCGCCCGAGGGCTGCCGCTCCCACGCCCACGCCCCCCGACTCGGCCTTGATACAGTGTAGCGGTGGATCTCCCCAAGCGCCTTATCGTGAAGCCCGGCCAACGCGTGCGCCTCGCCGAATGGGATCCCGGCGAGACGCTGGGGATGAATAAGGACCCAGCCGCCGCCACCGACCATAGCGCGAAACTGCGCAAGCTGCAGCAACTCCTATATGCGGACAAGCGCTATGCCCTGCTGATTATTCTGCAAGCGCTCGACGCCGGCGGAAAGGACGGAACGATCCGCCACGTCATGTCAGGCGTCAACCCGCAGGGCTGCGAAGTGACGTCGTTCAAGGCGCCGTCATCGGAGGAGCTCGATCACGATTTTTTATGGCGCATTCACAAAGCGACCCCGCGCCGCGGCGAGATCGGGATTTTCAACCGCTCGCAGTACGAAGACGTCCTGATCGTGCGCGTCCACAAATTGGTTCCGAAGGCAGTATGGTCGAAGCGCTACGGGCAAATCAACGATTTGGAGCGGATGCTGTCCGAAAATGGCGTGAAGATCCTGAAATTCTTCTTGCATATCGGCAAGGACGAGCAGTTGAAACGCTTCGAAAGCCGCATCTCCGATCCCGCCAAGAATTGGAAGCTCTCGCTCCCCGATTTCAAGGAGCGCGAGCACTGGGACGAGTACATGGAGGCATACGAAGACGCGCTCAGCGAGTGCAGCGCCAAACATGCGCCTTGGTACATCATTCCCGCCAACCACAAATGGTTTCGCAACTACGCGATTTCAACAATCATTATCGAAGCCCTCGAAGAATTGAAACTCGCCTACCCCAAAACTTCCATCGATTTGTCGCGGGTGAAGCTCAAATAACTTCTTTTCAGACAATTTCCACGATCGCTGCGCTGGCCGCGGGCAGTTCGATTCCAACCCGACCATTGCGTACCGGTATGCGTTCCGATTTCGCCGGGCTCCATGTTGCCGCCGCCGTGACTTCCGCTCCGCCCAGCGTAACTCCGGACTTCGTATCGATAGATGGGCCGCTTAACCGCATTACTGAAGCTTGGGGGCCATGAACGCGTCCCTCGGCGCTCACCGCCAATGACGCCTTCCGAACTCCCTTATTAATCAAGGTGAGTGCCACCGCTTTCGGGTTCGGCCGAGTGGCATACGCTTTGATATTTTGCGAGCTTGCGTCCATATCCACCCTCAGCATTTGTCCTTTGCCGGCAAGCGAGAAGGCGAGCATGCCGTAATATTCCGGCTTGGTCGAGTAATGGCCCAGTTCGTCATCGCCGATCGGCGAGTAGGAACTGATAAAGTCGAGCTGATTCACGCCCGTTTCCATGTTCACGCCAGCGCAGCCGTTCGCCGCAAGAGTAAACATATAGTCAAGCGCCCACAGCGCCGCCGCCATCGTATCGCTCACGCCGGGCCGCCCCCCGCCGGAGAACGAATTGACCTCGCAAATACGATAGGGAACGCCGCAGCTATGTGACGCCGCGCTTAATTGGTCGAGCCGCGGCTGCAGCTTCGGATCCACGCCCAGCAACTTCTCGATGGTGCTCGCCGGGTTCTGGCCTTCACGATAATAATGCTGTGTGAGAAGCACGGCATCTCTGCCTTCGTCGTCGGCAAATCGCGTCACCCAATCTGTCTTTCCCGCCGCGTCCGGCCCGGCAAACGGGATGCCCGGAAAGTGCTCCCGCAGCACGGCCTTATAGCGGCGGTATTCTATTAGCCAATCCTCGTAACCATACTCCGGCTTGCGGTGCTTGGCGCGGCCGAACAGGTCCGGCTCGTTGCCGATCTCGAAGGCAAGCATCCTCTCCCCGGCAATGGCCAGGACGGCCTTCGCTTCCGCGATCGCTTCAGCCTGCGACCCCGTGCCGAGATTCAATCCCCAAATCAGCTTCCACCCGGTTGCATCGAGAAAGCCGCCTAAATTTTTGAGCGCGGCATCATTGATTACAGTCCCGCGGCCGCTCGAAACCGCCGCGCCGTTTGGCGAGTAGTGAGCGTAGTCGGACGTGTTGCCGCCGACGCGGATGACGCCGCGCGCGCCCAGCCTGCGCACCAATTGCACATAAGCACGGTTCTCGCTACTCATCAACCCGGACCTGGCCACCGACGAGATCTCATATCCCAATCCCACGAAATCGGGCGCAATGACGCCCAACGGCTGGTCTGTCCGTACCGTCACACGGACGGTTTGAGATACGTCGTTCTGAGGGGGAGCGGCAATGGCCGGAGATGAAGCCAAGCCGCCGCAAGCCGAAATACCGCAGGCGAGAAAATCGCGCCGGTTCATCTCATCTGCTTTGTGCGAATCCGAATGTTGCGGAACAAGGCAAATGTAAACTGATCGTGTAACTGTAGTCCGATCGGCCCAACCTTGGATCGCGCCGGGTCTCCCGGTGATTCCGCCACTACTACGCCGTTCAGCTTCACCCGAATCATGTCGTTTCGAGACTCGATATCCATGGCGTTCCACTGTGCGTGTTTCTGCTCGCCAGTTTTTGCCGCTGTAAAAAGGTAAACGCTGCCGGAGGGGTATTTCTCCTTGTCATTATCGATGATTTGGATCTCATAGCCTACGTGCGCCGGGCTGCCCTTCAATGCCGTGTCCTTCGGCATCCAAACCGTATCCGGTTCGCCGATTACCCAATGCGCGCGCGATTCGTCGCGGATCGATACGCCACTGTTCTGGTCGGGCGGAATCAAGTACTCAACATGCAAGTCAAACTCGCCGAACTCGCGCTTTGTATACAGCCAGGACTGCCGTCCTATCCAAGCTCGAAACTGCTTCCGCTCAACCGGCCATGCCTCCCCAAAAGGATTTCCCACGCCCACATGCCGCCGCTGCCCCAGCAAGGTCCCATCCGGCAAGATAGTCCAGATCCCTTCTCCTCGTATCTCCCACTGATCCAAATTCTTTCCGTCGAATAACGGTTCCCATTCCTGCGCCCTGACAGCGCCTGTCAGCAGAAACACGAGTACAATTGCGCCGAAAATTCTCATTGCCGTCTCCCACGAGAGTAGCACTCGCCCCGCGCTACGCCAGCCGCCGTCCGCGCACCGGCAAACCGCTTATCTTCCGTTACTCGCAAATGATCTTGTTCGATGGTCTGACGCCGTTGGCGCTGAACGAACCTTCCAGTTTTCGTCCATCCTTGAGCGAGATCATAAAGTTGCCGGAGATTCTCACCCTGCCCCATCTGGCTGAAAAATGCAGTATCTGAATCTTGCTCTTCACGGCAGCTTCACATTGACCCGCCCTCGCGCATTCCATGCCAAGCGCCTCCATCCAGTTCTTTTCCTGCTTCAGAGTCCAATCCCCCGGAAGCTTGAAGACGAGCGCCTTATTTAAATTTTTCTTTTGAAAGCGCCCTAACTCCATACGGTATCTTTCGAAATACTCACAGCTCCCAAAACTCACAGAGCCAGTCGCATCGCTTCCATAGGCCGGTGGCGGAATGAACAGTAATGAACAGCAAATAATGCGCCTTAACAAAGGCCGCGCCTTGTGGAATGTCATCGAATATTTAGACATGCCGCACCAGCCAACGGGCTTCCCGTATTCGGTACCCTTAACATTGCCGTCGATCTCATCGGAACCGTCCCTTCTCACCACAACCGTAGGTTCCTATCCTACGCCCGCCTGGCTTATCGCATCGCCCAGCGAACAGGCGCGGCTGGATGCGGCGCGAGTGGTTTTCAGTATCCAGCGGAACGCCGGAATCGACCTGCCGACCGACGGCGAATTGTATCGCTTCGACGTCAACCATCCCGAAACCAACGGCATGATCGACTATTTCATCCGCCCCATGGCCGGCATCCGCACCACCGTCGGGCGCAGCGAACATGAAGACTTCGCGCGCGCCAACGGCATGCAATTTCGCCGCAAAGCCGCCGGCGTTGTGGAAGGCCCGGTGGGAGAGGGGTCGCTCAACCTTCAGGCAGACTGCGCCATGGCGGCGAGCGTTGCCGGCGGGCCGTTCAAGTTCACAGTGACCAGCCCCTATATGCTCGCGCGAACGCTGCTCGATCGCTACTATGGCCGCTTCGAAGACCTGTTAATGGCAATCGCGGAGGTACTAGCCCTGCAAGTCGCGGGGCTGCTGTGCGACTGCGTGCAAGTAGATGAGGCCAACATACCCGGCAATCCCAAGGATGCTCCCTTGGCCTCCGCCGCCATCAACCGCGTGCTCGACTCCTGCGCCGGCCGGCGCGCCGTGCATCTCTGCTTTGGAAACTATGGCGGCCAGACGATTCAGCCGGGCGAATGGCGGGACTTGACGGACTTTCTGAACATGCTTCACGCCGATCACGTCGTGTTGGAGATGGCGCACCGGCCGAGCGAGGATCTCGAAGCGCTGAAAAACGTGGACGCGCGCCTCAGCCTCGGAATCGGCGTCGTGGACGTAAAGGTGAACCATATCGAAACCGCGGACGAAATCGCGCGCGCCCTCGAACGCGCCGAAAAGGTGTTGGGACCGGGGCGCGTCGGCTGGATTCATCCCGATTGCGGACTCTGGATGCTCCAGCGCTCCGTGGCCGACCGCAAGATTGCGGCGCTGGCAAAGGGACGCGATCTGTATCTGGGGCTCGCATGATCGAATACCGCGATCGCGCCACCGGCGCCAAAGTCGTGCAGGTCACGGACGGGCCCGCCATCAATCACCCGACTTACTTCTTGCAGAGTCCGTTTTTTCCCGGCGGACGCTCCATGTTTTTCACGTCCTACCGCACGGGTTCGCCGCAGTTATTCGAAGCCTCGCTCGGGACCGGAGCGGAGCGCCAACTCACGCGCGGGGTTCCCATTCATCCCTTCAGCGCGGCATTGCGCCCCGGCGCAAAGGAGATAGTAGTCACGCGCGGCGCTGGCTTGTGGGCGATCGAACTGGCTACTCTGGCCGAACGCCCCATCGTCGAGATGGCGGGCGCCGAATTGGGAGAGTGCTCCATCAGCCGCGACGGCGAATGGCTGACCTGCGCATACAAACAGAGCGCGCAATGCGGGCTTCTTGTGGCGCGCTTCGACGGCTCGGAAGTGCGCGCGATTCCCTTCCCTCGAACCGTCATTCATCCCCAGTTCCATCCTCTCGAGCCGCAATGGATCGAGTTTTCCGGCGATCCGGCGCCCCGCATGCATCGCGTCCGGCGCGACGGCTCGGGCCTGGAATGCCTCTACGAACACGGCAACGATGAATTCGTCGTTCACGAAACTTTTCTCGGCGCAACCGGCGACCTGGTTTTCACCGTGTGGCCGCGCGCGCTCCGCCGCATGGATTGGACCACGCGCCAGATCCGCACCATCGTGGAATACAACGCCTGGCACATCGCGCCCGATCGCGAAGGAAAGCGCGTGCTGTGCGACACCAACCATCCCGACAACGGTCTGCAGATCGTCGATGTGAAAAGCGGAGCGCGTCGGCAGCTTTGCTTGACCGAATCCAGCAATCAAGGGACGCAGTGGCGCAAATCGCGCTATGCCCTCGCCGAAGATTTCGCAGGCGCGCAGGAAAACGCTGAGTTGGATGGAGAACGCCGCCGACACCGTGTACGGCCCGCAGTGGACGCACCCGCACCCGTCCTGGTCGCGCGAGGAAGATCGAGTGGCGTTCGCCAGCGATCGCACCGGCACAACGCAGGTCTACGTAGTGGACACCGCTTAACCGCCGCATACTCCGCCGCGATATTCAGTTCCAGCCGCCATTGGCATCCATATCCATGTGCTCCGGCAAGGTGCAAAGTCGAAACATATTTTCAGTCGGCGTAGGAAACGGGATCTCGGGCTTAAACCGAGCCTACGCGTCTCGTCTGAATAGATGGCCAGGTAATCTTTTTTGCGGCAGCAGCCAAACCGGTCGCGCTTTTTCTCACCGGCCCACCTCGCGCGGCCGGGCGGTCGCTCAATTCTCGTCAACTGCCGCGAAACGTACTTATCTGACTTGGAACGTCAAACCTTTCGAAAACGTGAACTCTTGCCCGGAACGCGCTGTCCGTGCCGAAAGCCAAACCGCTTGCTGCGCGCGCGGCTCAGTAATGGCTTTCGGGGTCATGCAGTCCGAGAGTGGACGCCTCCCCACCGTACGCGGAATCCGGCGCGATGGAGTCCATTCATCCATGCAAAGGACGCGACGAGAGCGATGGCCTACTCGCTCCGGCGTCGAGCCTTCTGGACCACCCGTTCTGCGGCAGCCGCTTGTTTATCCGTGCCACGCATTGCAATGGCCCGTAGCGAGCCTAGCGCCACCACCCTCTCGGTCCGGGTTTCCGTGCGAACTGCATTCGCTAGGTTACGTATCTCCTCAACTCCCAGTGTTGGAGGGAAGTAAAACAATCTCACCGCGGAGGGGCTCACGTTCGCTGGCCGGCCGGCTATCGGCTCCACCCAGTCCACCGCGGGCGGTTCACAGAATGCCTTCAGCAGCCACAAGGCGAACTGGGATTGCGCGGGCTGTCCTCGCCATACCAGCGCGTGTGTTGGAGAAGACACCGCCACCCGCAAGTCACACAAGATTCGAAGTGCGTTGCCGATATCGTGGAGGTCCTCGGTTGCCGCCAGGCGCCGGGCGCCCATCGAAATAGGAGCTCCAACGCGGACATCGCCTAACACGACGACCACGTCATTCTCGTCGGCAGGCATGACGTACTCGTGTCCGAGGGCGATTCCGCCGAAACTGGCGCTTGCTCCATCTAAATCTCTGGCCAGCCATTCAGCCATTCCCGCTTCTCTGGCATTCGCAACGATACGAATCGTGTCCCGCGCCGGAACGGCAATTACCTCAGCCGCGGCAATGTTCCGAACCGCGTTGACAACATCGCCCACCATTTCCGCCCGATTCAGCCGAACCTCTCGTTCGACGCGTTCCGTGCCGGGATCGGAGGTGCGGGTGAAGGACGTGATTACCTGTGGGCACGCCGCGATCCGGCCGGACACCCGAAGGTGAGTTATGCCTGCGTGGAGCGTAAAGGCATTAGACGCGATGAAAACTAATCCGTAAAGGAGCGGGATGTTCCGTTGCACGTTGCCAGTCTGGGTTCAGAGTAGCGCGGATCGTCGAAAAAGACGGCGAATTAGCTTGTAGTCGGGAGCAGCCAAATCATGCAAATCTCGGCGATCTACCCTCGCGCCATATCGCGTCAATGAACCGCTCCCGATTCTTCGAAAAGCTCGTCGCGTCCCATTCCGCTTCCGCCATCCCGAATCCCGCGAACCGCGGGCCCGGCTCATCGAAAGAGCGCTCCCGGTTGTCAGCACGTCGGCTGTCTGCATTAGCGCGGTTATAGAGAGCACCCCGCGGCGACCACTCGGGTTCCCAAGTGCTATTTCCGCCGCGCTTCCACAACTAACCCCCCGCCTCCCCAAGCCGCCGCAGAACCTCCTGCGCCGCCTTCTGTCCCGCGCTCTTCTTCGACAACCCCTCCCCCCGGCCCGTCCATTCATTCCCCACCCGCACCTCCACCAGAAACGTCTTGGCGTGCTCCGGCCCGCGCTCTTCCACAACGGAATATCGCGGCGGCGGCAGATTCAACCCCTGCGCCATCTCCTGCAATGCGCCCTTGTAATCCAGCGCGCTCCCCGCTCCCTCCGCCGGAGACGTGAACGCGCCCACCACGCATTCCGTCACGAACCGCCGCGCCGGTTCCATTCCGCCGTCAAGATAAATGGCCGCGATAATCGCCTCCACCGCGTTCGCCAGCAGCGCGGGCTTCTCCCGTCCCCCGCTCAGCTCCTCTCCGCGCCCCAGCAGCAGATGCTCGCCCACTCCGAGCGCCTGCGCCACCTCGTGCAAGTGCGAAGCGCTGACCAAATGCGCCTTGACCTTCGACAACCGCCCTTCCGGATAATCCGGGTGCCGCGCCGTCAGCAGCTCGCTAACAAGAAATCCCAGAATCGAATCGCCCAGAAATTCGAGCTGCTCATTGTCGTCCAAGACATTCTGCAGGTTCTTTTCATACACCCGCGACTTGTGACTGAGCGCGCGCTCCAGCAGCTTCCGGTTTTCAAAGCGATGGCCCAGAGCCGCTTCGAGCGCGGCTTCCAACGCCTGCGGAGCGGCGCGCATCGAAAGAGCGCCTACGGCTTTATTGGAACCGTGGCCGGGCCCGTGTTTGCCGGCGCCGCCGGCTTCACGCCCGCGGCTTTCATCTTCAGCGCGTCCGCCTTGCGCTGCGTCGCGATCTGCTTCACCTGCGCCGGAGCGTCCGGCATCGCCGCCGCTTTGTCGAATTGCGCCGCCGCGTCGTCGAACTTGCCCGACTGGAAATACGCCTCGCCCAGCCGCACGTTATAAGTCGGGTCCGGAGTCGCCGCCGTGCTGATCGCCGTCTGAAATTCGTTTATCGCGACATCGTATTTCTTGCGCAGCATCGCGGCCCGTCCCAGCGCGTCGTGATCCTGCGCCGCAACGTCGGCCTTGATCTTGTTCCATTGCTCGTCCGTCAAGTCGGGCCGCATCTTAGGAGCGTCCTTGATATAACTCAGCGACTCATTCGCGTACTTATCGACTTTGGCGAGCTTCTCGTCCTTATCCAGATCGAACTCGCGCGTGTGCATCGCCGTTTCCAGCGCCAAATCCGTCAGCGCAAAAACGTTCTTCGGATCGGCATCGAGCAGGCGTTCCGCGTACGTCACGGTGGCGGCATAATCGCCCTTATTTTCGGCCACCTGCATGCCCATCTGCAGCAGCATGGCCTTGTATTCCGTATCCGCGAAATTTTCGAGCACGTTGTCGATCGCCTTAAGCTGATCGTCCGGCGTCTTGGCGTTCTGAACGGCCTGCAGGGCCTGAATCTCTTTGTTCGATTTCGGCTGCGGAGCTTTTTGCGCCCACGCGCCGGAAAGGCCCAGCGCCGCGCCCAGTACCACCGCCGGCACGGTCTTCGAATACGTCATATTCCTCCTATTCTAGTTCCGCGGATTGGACAGCCTCTCCAACGCCTTCGCAGCCGCGATCTTGGCCGCTTCCGGAGCCGATGCGACCGCCAAAGCGGCGCGATAACTCTTCTCCGCATCGGCCCGCCGCTCCGGATCGCCCGCCGCCTCCACCAGCCTGCCGAGATATATATAGGTCCAGGCCTTCGTTTCCGCATCGGGCGTCAGCTCCAACACCTTCTCGAACAATCTCTCCGACAGCGCCGGGTCCCTCTGCAAGGCCGCGATGCGCGCCAAACCATAATACGCCTTGGCGTGCAAAGTCGAATTCGACGTCTGCTCGAGAGACCTCAAAAATAGCCCTTTCGCTTTTTCAAGATCCGCCGGCGGAGCGTCGTGCCTCGCCGACAACCCCACGGCCGCGTCTATGCTCTTCTCGGCCGCGCTCAACGGCGGCGGCGCCGCGCGCTCCGGCGCTTCCGGCCTCATTGCACGCGCGCTCGCGAAGTGCACGTTCTCCAGCCGCTTCTCTTCCTTCCCAAGATCGATCGCGTCCACCAGGTCCGGGAAATACAGCCGCATCGCCACCGGCTGCTTCTCAAACACCGCGAGCTGCTCCGCGAATGCCGGCGTCATCGTGTATCCTTCCGCCAGCGCCTCATCCACCATCGCCTGCCTCTTCGAAGCCGGAGCCAGGCGGCTCTCCACGGCCTTGATGAAACACTCCGTCGCCAGCAGAATGTAGTCGTCCTTGTAAGCCTGGTCCAGCGCCGGAGCGCCTTGCGCGTAGTCGGCCACCCCCCGTTTCCGCATCAGCGCCGCCGAAAATTTCAACGCCAACGGATCCAACAAATAATGCAGATAAGCGTGACGGATCTGGTCCGTCCGCAACTCCCGCGATGGCGTCACAACCACGAAATAATCGTCTTTATAACTGCGCGATTGAACCTGATCCGGCGCCCCCAGCAGGTCGATGTAAATCTGAAATCGCCGCCCCAGATACCCGCTCGTCGGATTGCGCAAATAGGCCGTCGCCTCCAGCAGCGCATGCGAAACCGGCCCGTGGTAGTCCGCAATGGCGCGCTCATAATATGGCTGCGCCTTGCGCCACAGCTCTTCCAGATTCGCTTCCCTGGAAAATCGCGGCAATATGAATTCCAGCCCGCCCAGCTCCGCCGCATCGGGCGGAATCTCCGCCTGCGGAACGCGGGAGTGAAAAGTGGGCGGCCCGTCTATCGTCAGAGCGTAGGAAATATACTGATTCATTTCCGCGTTCCAATCCCGCTTGCGATGTTGCGCGAAAAAATGCTTCAGATCGTCGAGGCAGTCGATCTTCTTCGCCGCAAGAGCCTCCCGCACCATGCCGCGTAACGGACTATTGGCGGGCGAATCGACAGCGGCGTCGAATCCAGCGGCATTGATGGCCGCCATAACGGAAAAAATCGCCGGGCTGGCGTCAAGCTGCCCTCCCTGCGGCTGTGACCGCAGGCCCGTGATAAGGAAAAGCGCCAAGGCGCCGGAGGAGATGGCGGAACGGATCAAAGGCGCCTGCAAGAAAACGGGCTTACTTCGCCCTTTTTTGCTTCTGCTGGCCGACGCGCACCTTGAAGCTCTGATTCTTCGCTTCCTGGAACGCCTTATGATCGTGCCGTCCCACCGCGTCCTGCAAATAGGAATTGACGTCGGCATCCTTCGGCAGCACCGCCATGATCGTGAAACTCTGATTGCACGTGGGGCAGAACGGCCGGAAACGCTTTACGTTTGGTATCGCCATACTCGATCATTATAACAAGGGAATGCCGCCGAACCCCTTCACCATCGTGCAGCCGCCCGCCACGCCGGCGACCGAAATCGACCCCGTTTGCCGCATGAAGGTCGATCCCGCCCGCGCCGCCGCCGAACGCGAATACCAAGGCCGCGCCTACTATTTCTGCTCCCCCGGCTGCGCCTCCAAATTCGAGGCCGATCCCGCGCGCTATCTCGAACCCCGGTCGTCCCCAACCGCGCCGCCCCCGCCCGCCAACGTCCCCTACACCTGCCCCATGCACCCCGAAGTCCGCCAGATCGGACCCGGATCCTGCCCCAAGTGCGGCATGGCGCTCGAACCCGCAGAGTTCTCCTTTGACGCCGGCGAAGAACCGCCCAACCCCGAATACGCGGACATGAAACGGCGCTTCCTCTTCGCCGTCGTCCTCACCATCCCGCTGCTTGCGCTGTCCATAGCGCTGCCCAACCGCAACTGGAGCACTTGGGCCCAATTCGCCCTCGCCACCCCCGTCGTGTTCTGGGCCGGCCGCCCCTTCTTCGAGCGCGCCTGGGCCTCGCTGCTCCACCGCAGTCCCAATATGTTCACTCTGATCGCGCTCGGAGTCGGCGCGGCCTACCTCGACAGCCTCGTCGCCGGCGCCTTCGGAAGCCTCGATCTATACTTCGAGCCCGCCGCCGTCATTACTACGCTCGTCCTGTTGGGACAGGTCCTCGAGCTCCGCGCCCGCGCCCAAACCGGAAGCGCCATCCGCGCCCTGCTCGGCCTCGCTCCCAAAACCGCCCGCCGCCTTCACCCCGACGGCTCCGAACACGACATCCCCATTTCCGCCATCCGCGTCGGCGATCGCCTGCGCGTCCGGCCCGGCGAAAAGATCCCCGCCGACGGCGCCGTCCTCGAAGGCGAAAGTTCCGTCGACGAAGCCATGCTCACGGGCGAGCCCATGCCCGTCTCGAAAACTCCCGGCGCGAAAGTCACGGGTGGAACCGTCAACCAGCACCGGCTCCTTCATCATGAGCGCCGAGCGCGTCGGCGCCGACACCATGCTGGCCCAAATCGTCTCGCATGGTTGCCGCCGCGCAGCGCACCCGCGCCCCCATCCAGCGCCTCGCCGATCGCGTCGCCGCCTGGTTCGTTCCCGCCGTGATCCTGGCTGCGCATCGTCACGTTCGCCGCCTGGAGCTCTTCGGTCCCCAACCCCGCTTCACCTACGCGCTGGTCAACGCCGTCGCGGTCCTCATCATCGCCTGCCCCTGCGCCCTCGGCCTCGCCACGCCGATGTCGATCATGGTCGGAACCGGCCGCGGAGCCTCCGCCGGCGTCCTGGTCCGCAACGCCGAAGCGCTCGAAATCCTGGCAAAGTCGACACCCTCGTCATCGACAAGACCGGCACGCTCACCGAAGGCCAGCCCCGCGCTCACCGCCGTAACGCCCGCCGCCAGCTTCACCGCCGAAGATCTGTTGCGCTTCGCCGCCGCGCTCGAGCAATCGAGCGAACATCCGCTGGCCGCCGCCATCGTGCAAGGCGCGCGCGAGCGCGGCATCGCTCCAGCCCGAATCGCGTCAATTCCGAGCCATCCCCGGCAAAGGCGTCGTAGGCACGGTGGAAGACCATCAAGCCGCCATCGGCAACGACGCGCTGCTGGCGCGACCTGCACATCGCCGCGCCCGCCCGCCAGCGCTCTCCACGTCGCCGTCGATCGGCCGCTACGCCGGTTCGCTCACCGTCGCCGACCCATCAAGCCCTCCACCGCCAAGCCGTAGCCGGCCTGCAGCCGCGAAGGCCTCCGCATCGTCATGCTCACGGGCGACCGCCGCTCCACCGCCGAAGAAGTCGCGCGCGCCTTCGGCATCGATGAAGTCGAAGCCGAAGTGCTCCCGGACCAAAAAGCGGCCGCTCGTCAAGCGTCTGCAATCCCAAGGCCGCATCGTAGCCATGGCCGGCGACGGCATCAACGACGCCCCCGCCCTCGCCCAAGCCGACGTCGGCATCGCCATGGGCACCGGCACCGACATCGCCATCGAAAGCGCCGGCATCACGCTCCTCCAAGGCGACCTCCGCGCCATCGTCCGCGCCCGCCATCTCAGCCGCGCCACCATGCGCAACATCCGCCAAAATCTCTTCTTCGCCTTCGCCTACAACTCCCTCGGCGTCCCCATCGCCGCCGGCGTGCTCTATCCCTTCTTCGGCCTCCTCCTCAGCCCCATGATCGCCAGCGCCGCCATGACCTTCAGCTCCGTCTCCGTCATCACCAACGCCCTCCGCCTCCGCCGCATCAAGCTGTAATGCAAGGCGGCCAACGTGTCTCCATCGTGCATATCCGATGGCTTCGGCCAGATGCCCTTCCATGCGGGGACAAAATTTCCCGTCGGTCGACAATCGAAACAGTATCCACCAAACCTTCGCCGTGGCGAATATGTGATGAGCTTCTGCCTGGCGCGCACGACAGACACGATAGACTGGTGCTGTGCCAAAACTTCCTCTCGCGGGGGAACTTGCGCGGGAGTTCGAACTGCCCGACTCGACAGGGGCTCCGCGGCGCTTATCGGAGTTGGTCTCGCACGGCCGTTTGGCGCTGCTCTTCTATCGCGGCAATTGGTGAGCGTTCTGCCTCCGCCAGTTGGCGGACTACCGCGATCGCTATCTGGAAATTCGGGCCGCGGCCGGAAGCGTAGTGGCCGTCTCGGTAGATGCGCCTGCGGCGTCGGAGGCCTTGCGCGCCCACCTCTCGTTGCCTTTTCCGATTTTGTGCGATACGGAGCGGTGTGTCGTCAGGCATTGGGATATTTACAATCCAAGCGAGAAGGGCGGCATTGCCAAGCCCGCGGTCTTCATCGTCGATCGGGACCGGGTCGTGCGTTACGCCGCGGTGGACACGGTTACGAAGCGGGTCGCGGCTGCTCAAATAGTTTGCCTGCTGCAAGCGTCCGCTGAATCGCCGCCCGTTCGGCGCAGAGTTCTCGTCCCCCGATTCTCTGACTGGCTAAGCGCCATTCGCAATGGCATTCGCCGCTAAGCGGACACCATTCGCCCCCCGAAAACTTATCGGATGCATGCGTCGCAACCGCAAGCGAGAAATCGATCCCAGTTGACGGCTGGCCGGCCATCCGGACGGAATGTTGACAGTGGCCAAAACCATGCGATTCCGGCGATCGAGATGTCCGTTGCGGACCGCACAAGCGGCTCTTTATGAGATTCTTGCGCCCTTGACGCCGGCAGACTGGTTTTCCGGGCTGGCAACCAGAACCGTCGTCGCTCACCGTAGCTCTCAACTGGCGGCCCGAACCACGAAAATGAGCCTCGCCCGCGCCGCTTCCCGGCCCGGCGGCCGGAACCGATCGGCGATCGTGATGCTCCAAATCAACGCTGGCCCTGCTCCGAAATCATCCCGATCGTCCCCAGCCATCTCTCCACCAATTCAGGCCATCGCGTTATCGGAAACTTCGTGGGGCGCAGCCCAAAGGCGTGCTTGCCTTCCGCGTATAAATGCATTTCTACCGGAACCCCGGCGTTCTTCAGCGCAATGTAGTAAACCAGCGAGTTATTAACGCTGTCGACGGGATCGTTCTCCGCCTGCAGCAAAAACGTAGGGGGCGTCCGGCGAGTGACCGGAACATCCGGATTCAACGCAAACTTCTTATCGGAAATCCAGAGGTGTCCCGGATAAAGGGCCACCGCGAAATCCGGGCGGCAGCTTACTTTGTCGGCCGCATCTACAGCCGGATACAAACGCTTATCGAAGTGCGTGCTGATATCCGCCGCCAGGTGCCCGCCTGCGGAGAATCCAAGCACGCCGATCTTGTGCGGATCGATATGGTACTCCGCGGCGTGAAGGCGGACCAGCCCCACTGTCCTCTGTGCATCTTCGAGCGCCATCGGGGCTTTCGGATTCATCTGACATTTGCATTTTTGATCCCGATGCGGCCCCGAGTACGGAACGCGGTACTTCAACAGCACGCACGTAATCCCCTTGGACGTCTGCCAGTCGCAGACCTCCGTGCCTTCGAGGTCGATCGCCAGGTCGAAATAGCCCCCGCCCGGAAACACGACTATCGCAACGCCCGTATTCTTTCCCTTCGGCGAATAGACCGTCATCGTGGGTCGTGAGACGTTGTCGACCTCTCCCGCCTCCGGCGTCGTTTCGGTGTCCGCCGGCGGGCCAAACTGCGCATCTGGCGGCATCCCCGGCCATATCGGCGCTTGCGCGTGGCCTGGCGACGGCTGCCAGCCAGCCTTCTGGGCGAACAAGCTGCCGCAAGCAAACACCAGGAGGAGGATCGGGACCAGGGCTTTCATGTGTTCAGGATGTTTTCTCAAGCGCGCAGCGGACGCGCTTCAGCAACTCGATGAGCTTAGCACTGAACGGTTCATCGCGCGGCCGCACCGATCCGTGTCGTCGCCAAGAGTGCGCCTACGGGTCGGATTCGAGGGCGTCCCAACTTTAGTTGAAGGTTGGTAGGCGGCGGTTGGCGCCGATTCGATAGAATGCGGTTGCCAGACGCAGAAAAACCGAAAGGAACCTACCGCCGTGAAAAAACCTTATCACATCGTGACCCGCGCCGCGCGCGAGTCGGAAGCCGTCATCGAACAGTTCTGCCAAGCCAACGGGCAGATCCTGCTCGCCATCGTCAACTTGATCCAGAATGCCAGCCAGGTGGTGGAGACCGTGATCTATGAAATCGGGCATCAAACGCTGGAACAGATTCTGCTCCTGAGCGCCGAGCAACTCGCCGGCGCATGCACTTCCGGCAAAGCTAGCGGCGAGATCCGCCACCATGGATCGCAAGCGGGCAGTGTGCAACTGGCGGACCGGAAGATGAAAGTGAAACGGCCCCGGCTACGGCACAAGAGCCAAGGTGAAGTGAAGGTCCCCGCCTATGAGATGCTGCGCCGCGATCGAGGTCTCGGTGAGCACATGTTGGGCGCTCTGCTGCGCGGGGTGTCGACCCGGGAATACCAGGAAGTTCTGCCGCGGATGGCGGAAACGGTGGGGGTGTCGCGCAGCGCCATCAGCCGCAAAGCCATCGAGGCGAGCACGGAGCAACGGTAGCAATTGCAAGAGCGGCGCTGGGACAAGGTTGAAATCCTGGTGATCTGCATCGATGGCCAACGCTTTGGGGCACAGCACGTGCTCAGCGCCGTGGGAGTCGATGAGGAAGGAAAGAAGCACATCCTGGGTATCGCGGCCGGCGCGACGGAGAACGCGGCCGCCGTCAAGACGCTGTTAACGCGCTTGCGAGAGCAAGGTTTGCCCACGGACCGCAAATACTTGTTCATCATTGACGGCGCGAGAGCCTTGCGAGCTGGTATCGACGAAGTTTTCGGCTGCCGATCAGCGGTACAGCGGTGTCGCAATCACAAGCTGGAAAACGTCATGAAGGAGCTGCCCAAGGAACAGCAAGGCCAAACGCGGCACCTGATGCGGGCCGCCTGGAAGGTAAAGACGGCAGAGGAAGGTGAGAAGCGGCTGGAGCAAATCGCGCGCCTGCTGGAGCGCGATCACGAATCTGCGGCGCGGAGCTTGCGTGAAGGAATGAAGGAAATGTTCACCTTGCAGAGGCTTCAAATCCCGGTAAGCTTGCACAAGTGCCTGGCTACCACCAACCTCATTGAAAGCCCACACAGTGGAGTTCGTCATCGCACGGATAACGTGAGCCGCTGGCGCGACAGCGACATGGTGGAGTGTTGGGTGGCATCGGCCTGGTTACTCACTGAAAAGCATTTTCACCGTATCGATGGTTATGAGCATCTGTGGGTCTTGGGCTGCGATCCTTGGCCGGGAAACCAAGTCAGCGAAAAAGGAGAACGTAGCGTAACATGAACTCAGCCGCCCCTATCAACCTTCAACTAAACTCGGGACGCCTTCTCGGATTCCAGGTTCCCGGCAGTCCACCCGCATTCTATCCTTCCCGAATCGGCGCATCGTGCGTGATTCAAGAAAGCCGCGGCTCGTTCACCACTGCGGACTTCGCCCTTTCCAGATCCGGTAACGGCAACACGGTTGTCGGCGCGGGATTCGTTTCTCGCGTGAGCGTTGGGGCATCGTTCGCGGTCCTCCAAACCGCGCAACGATGATGCGCGAGCCTGATCGCCGGCGGTTGGCGCGCGATCCGCTGTCAATCCGGAGAATCGCAGTCCGCCATCCGGCAAAGTACACCGTAGCGCGTCCGCCCGGTGTTATCCTCTCGTTTGGCGTGTTCAGGACGCCTCCGTGTCCGCGGAAAGGGACAGCGTCCCACCGAACTTCAACTCTCCCGATCTTGAGTGAACTCTTTTCTGCCTGAGCCAGCGGACACCGGGCGCAATGGAAAGGAGCTCATATGAAGCAGAAGCTAGCCACCCGCGTCATGCGGGAACATCCCAACCTCGAACAACTCAAGCGCCAGGCAAAAGAGCTGCTGATCGGCTTTAAAACCGGCGATCCTGAGGCAGCCCGCGAGGTCAACGCGCATCACAATGGAGCCGGCGCTGCGACATTCGCCTTGCACGATGCGCAACTGGTGATCGCCCGCGCCTACGGATTCGATAGCTGGCCGAAGCTGAAGGCGTACATTGACGGCGTTACCGTCAAGCGGCTTATCGAAGCGGTGCGCGCCGGCGATGTCGCGCTCGTGCGAACGATGATAAAGGCGCGGCCTGAGCTTGCCGATATGACGGCGTCATATGGAGACGAGCGTCGCGCGATCCACTATGCTGTCGTTCACCGCTGGCCGGAGATCGTGCGATTGCTCATGCGGAATGGCGCGAACGCGCGCGCCGGCATACATCCACACCGCGATGCGACGTCCGCGTGGACGTTGGCGTCTGAGCGCGGCTATGACGAGATCGTGGCAATCATTGAGGAGGAAGAGGAACGCCGAGGCTCGACCGCGGACGATGCGGCGACGGCTTCAGAGCCCGTGCCCGATGATGAAGCCGCTCGTAGGGCCGTTGCCGGCGGCGACTTGGAGTGGGTGCGCGCGCGTCATGCCGAGGGCAAACTCGCGAATCGCATCGATTGGAACGAAGGCGGCCTGCTTACCATCGCGGTCCGAAACAACCGCCTGGCTGCTCTCGAGTTGCTGCTCGACTGCGGCCTCGATCCCGACGAGCGCGTCTCCGGCGGCGAAGGCGACTGGACCGCACACTCGGCAGGCTACCCGTTGTGGTGCTGCGCGGCGCTGGGACGTCGTGACATGGCCGAGGTACTGCTCGATCGCGGCGCGAGTCCAAATGTGCATGTCGACTCCAGCGGGTCTCCCGTCTATAGCGCCTTCAGCCACAAACAGTGGGAAATGGCGGCTTTACTCCGGGAGCGCGGGGGGCTGGTGACAGGGGACATCGCGGCCATCTATCGCCAGACCGGCCTCGCAAGGCAGATGCTGATCGACGACGAACTTGGCATATTACCCAACGGACTCAAGCCTCGCGATAAGACACTCGCGGAAGAGTTGCTCCGCTTCGGCGCCGACGGAGGAGCTGTCGACATTGTCCGTATATCGTTAGAGCGCATCAACTGGGCTCGCGGCGACCCGCGATGGTTTGGCATGCTTGCGTCGCCGCTGTCGTTCTGGCATCACATCCCATGGCTGTACGCGGGCAACAAGGAGTTCGATCGCGAAGGTTATCTCGCGTGTTTCCGCCTCATTCTCGAATCGTGCGATGTGAACGTCGTCGGCGCATTCGGGCGGACAATTCTCCACGAAGTCGCGGCCATGGGCGATTGGATCGCCGACGGCGAAGTGGCCGCCTTTGGACGTGTGGCGCTCGACGCCGGCGCACTCACGGATCGGCGCGACGAGATCCTCCAGAGCACCCCTCTCGGTTGGGCCTGCCGTTGGGGGCGCATCCAGCTTGTCCGGATGATGATCGAGAGCGGAGCGGACCCGGAGGAGAACGACGCCGAGCCGTGGGCGCGCCCGCGGTCGTGGGCGCTGAAGATGGGTCACGACGAGATCGTATCCGCGCTCGGTTAACGTCTCCAAGCCTTCCCTTATTGTGCACTGGGCCGCGCCGATCCGCGCGCCCTCAACCCCGCTACTCCGCCCCAATGCCGTAGCGGCGCCTGAACCGAGTAGCGCGGCTTCTCGTACATACATCGCCGGCGCCCCCGCCTCAATCGGTTCCGTAGTTGATTTCAAGCCGGCGGATGCGGCGGCCCGACCACACAATGACGAGGGCGCTCAGCAGCAGCAGGCTGGGGATCGCGACCAGCGGCGACGCCGGATCCGGATTGACGGCCAACAGCGAGAAGGGAGGCGGAACCTGCGGCGGAACCTCCACCGGACAGAGCGACTTCAGATAATAAATGACGCTGAATTTCTGCAGAAACGCCGGCAGGAACGAATTAATCGATTCCCACACCAGGATCACCGCCGCCGGCACGATGGGGTTGCGCATCAGCACTCCCGCGGCCAGAAAAACGCTGCCGTAGCCGACGCAGGCCAGCACCGTCACGCCCAGATACGAGAAAAGATGATGCAGCCCGTCGCCCCGGAATACGAATTGCTGAATCGTCGGCGGATCGTAATACCAGTACAAGGCCACCAGTTGGAGCACCGCGCTGGTCCCGAAAATCACGGAGGCCGCCAGCAGCCCGGCGATGAATTTGCCCGCCATCAGAACCTCCCGGCGGATCGGCGCCAGGAAATAGAAATGCAGGCTGCGATCGAGCATCTCCCCCCGGATCAGGTTCATAAAGATGCCCGACGCAGCCGAAAAAGATCGCCAGCCGCAAATAGAAAAACTGGAAAACCGTCGCGAAGATATTCGTATCCTGCCCGAAATCGCCGGGCTCGCCGCGCCGCATCTGCACGATCGTATGCCCGATATACAGCAACAGCGGAAGCAGCGCCAACACATAGATCCACGCGCCGCGTCTGGCGAAAAACGTCTTGCGCAGCTCCAGACGAATCACCGCCAGGATCTGAGCCAGCCACAGGTTCACTTGCTCGGCTCCTCTCCGCCGATCAGATACTCATACAGCGAATTGACGTCGTCGTCGGCCGGCGCGACCGATTCAATCCCCACGCCGTTCAGCGCGATCTTATTCAACATCAGATAAAACTTCTCGGCGTTGCGCGTCTTGATCAGCACCCCGGCCCCGTCCTTGTGTATGCGCGCTTCCACCACGTGCTCCTGCTGAAACATCTTGGACGCCAGCTCTCCGGGCTTACTGCAGCGGATCAGGATCTGCATGGGATGCTCCTCCATCTCCTCGCGCACGCCGCGAATCTGACCTTCGGCCACGACGTATCCATTGCTCAGCAAAATCACCTGATCGGAAATGGCGTCGACCTCGTGCAGAATGTGGCTCGAAATGATGACGTGCATGCCCTCTGCGGCAAACTGCCGGAACATCGCGATAATCTCGGCGCGCACCAGCGGATCGAGTCCGTTCAAAGGCTCATCCAGCACCAGCACCGAAGGGGCGTGGCAGGTCGACTGCGCCAGCTTGATGCGCTGCCGCATGCCCTTGCTGTATCCGGCGATCCTGCGGTCGGCCGCGAACGTCATTCCTACGCGCTCGATCGCCTGCGCCGCCAAGCTCTCCGCTTCCTTCGCCGGGCAGCCGTACAGCCGCAAGTAAGAATAGACGAACTGGCGCCCGGTGAAGCCTTTAGGGAACGAGTCGAATTGAGTGCAGTATCCAACTTCGCGAAAAAATTCCTGCGGATTATCCGGCGAGAGGCCCAGCACGCGGATGCGCCCGCGCGTCGGCTGCACCAGGCCGGTCATGAGATTCATCAGCGTCGTTTTACCCGACCCGTTCGGTCCCACCAGGCTCGTAATTCCCGGCGGGATCGACAGGTTCACGCGGTTCACGCCCAGAACCTCGCCGTAAAACTTCGAGACATTCTCGAAGACCACCTGCCCCGCGTTCATCGCACGACCTCAATCGCCCGGATCTTGCGCGACAGCAGCCACAAGCACAGCGCGCACACCACGACAAGCTGCAGCAGCGCAGCCGTCACGGAAACACCCGCGTCATAATTTTCGACCCGGAACAGGGCCGCCCACACCGTATTCATCATGTGCCCGATGTCCAGGAAATATCCGTTGGTGGTGCGCATGACGGCATTAACGGCGGCTCCGAAACCGGCCCCCAGGAAAAATGTCCCCAGCACCAGCGCTCCCGCGATCGGCTTCCATTTCACCCACGCCGACAGCGCCAGCCCGAGAAACGACAACACCAGCACATAGCCCATCGAGCTCAGGAAAATGGCGTTCGCGACCCACAGATTGTTCCACGTCCATGTCGCGCCCGACAACCCCGCTTCGATGCCGAACAGGATCAGTCCGGGAACCCAAGTCACCAGCGACACGAGCAACGCAATCGCGCAGAACTTGCCCACGACGTACTCGATCCGCGAGAACGGCCTGCAAAAATAAAGCGGCAGCGCGTTGTTGGCCAGGTCGGGCGAGATCAGCGTCGGACCCGCGAAGGCGGTCAACAAAAGGGCGAAGTTCGACTGCAGTTGGACGAAGCGCCGCAGATAGCCAGGGATGTCGTCGATCAACCCGTGGCCCGGCGTGATGCGGAACAGCCGCAGCAAACTTTCGCTGTGGTTCAGATACAGTCCCAGGGCCATAATCGCCGCATTGAAAAAACACAGGATGAAAAAGCCTGTCATGACGCGGGAACGGAACAGATAGCGCCAGGCATAGCGCGTCAGAACGGCGCTGCGCGACCAGGCCGGCGTCAGCGCGCCGCGGTAGGAGCGATACGTGCGTTTATAAATGGCCATCAGATCGCTCCACGGCCATCACCCGCCGCAACTGTCTATCTCGCGCTCCGAGGGCCGCGCGGCAATCGCCCGATCTGCCCCCCGGGCTGCGGGCCACCGGCCGCAACTGCATCTCGCGCTCCGCCGCCGGCCACCACACTTCGCAAACGCCCTTTCGTTTAGACCGGGCCATTGGGGGCCGCTCCCGCGGGAATGGGGCGAGGCGGCTGCTCCACCGCCTTCAGGAAAATATCTTCAAGCGAATCGCGGCGGTAATTCAGCCGCCGCAACTGCATCTCGCGCTCCGACGCAACGCGGTATACTTCGCGAATGATCGACGCCTTCCGGCAGCACCATTTTGATGCGGCCGTGTCCGATCAGCGCGCATTCGCAGCCGAGCTTCTCGAGCGCCACCGCGAAGGGGGCCTGATCGCCGACGGTTTCAAGCTCCACGAAACGGCGGTTCGCCTTGCGCTCCTCTTCGAGATTGGAGTAGTGGACGATGCGGCCTTGATTCAGAATCAGCACTTCATCGCACGTTTCTTCGACATCGCGAAGCAGGTGCGAGCACAGCACGATGCGCACTTCCCCGGAATCCTTCATTTCCTTGATCAGCCGGATCATGCGCAGCCGCGCCGGCGGATCGAGACCGTTGGCGGGCTCGTCGAGAATGACCAGCTTGGGGCCGTGCACGATCGCCTGCGCCAGTTTCGCCAATTGCTTCATGCCGAGCGAATAGGTGCCCAGCTTGCGATAACGCGCTTCACCCAACCCGACGTAAAAGAGCGCCTCGTGCGCGCGCTCCAGCGCCGCTTCGGAAGGCAACCCGGACAGCTCCGCCATGAGGCGTATGAAGGCGACCGCAGTCATGTTCGCGATGAAGGAGTCGTTCTCGGGCATGTACCCGGCCAGGGTGCGGATGCGGCGCGTTTGCGTGCGGACGTCCAGGTCGAGCACGCGGGCGCTGCCGGAGGCGGGCTTATGAAAGCCCAGCAGAGTGTTGATGAGCGTCGATTTGCCCGCGCCGTTGGGGCCCAGCAAGCCGATGGCGCGGCCCGAAAGAGTGCAGCTCAGTTGATCGAGAATGGTCCTGGACCCGATCCGGACGCTGAGATTATCGAGCTCGATGAGGGCCATTGTGGATCACGTCCGCGATGATGTTCGGAACGGCGAGGTCTTGAAGACTCAACCCGAACAACGGACCGGTTCCCGAGATGACGATGCGGTTCGGCTCGCCATAGGCGAAAATCAGACCGGGCCCGCTATTAGATGCCAGAGCCTCAATGGAGGCGCGCTGCGCCGGCGTGACCGCGCCGACGGATTTTAGCTGCTCGGCGATAGGCCCGACCAGAGCGCCGAGGTTATGGTAAACCAGGCCGGAAAAGCTGGAGTGCGAATCGTAGGGCAGCAGCGCCTGGAATTTTTGCGATCGCGCCAGCGTGTAGCCGTTCTGCCGGTTCTGAATGGCGCGCAGCAGCATGCCCTTGGTCGCGGCGGCGAGGAAATAGCTGTCGGCAAAGGCGTAATGCGCGTCGACTTTCATGTTTGCGCCGGTTAAAGTATAGAAGGTGCGCCCATCGCTCGGTTCCTTTGCGAGGATGAGTTTAGCATTCGGATTTTCGCGGTTGAGATCGTCAATCAGCTTTTCGATGCTCCACTCCAGGCGGTCCGGGCTGTAGCATTCAATCGCGAATTCCCAGTTCGGAACGGGGAAGATGGGACCATCGATGGCGAATGCAGCGTCGGTTCCAAGCGGGCCGGCAAGATCGTTCAGCACGTTGATGCCGCTCCGCTGCTCAAAGCTCGCAAGCTGCCCCGTAAAGCTGGAGTTGCGGCTTTCGGCGTAGTTGAAAACATCGCCGAGGAGGGCCTGCGGGTTACGAAGGACGAAGCCGGCCGCCAGCAGCGCGTTCGGCGATACGAAGTCGAGCGCCCCCATCGGCCCAGGATTGCCGAGCCAGGCTGCGAAGCCGCGCCGCGCCGCGCGGAAATTGAGAGCGACGCGATTGTCGGTGCGGCCGGCAATTTCCTTGCGCTCATAGATTAGGTAACGGACATCTTGCAGCCCGGTGGGATTTCCTTCTTTGTGCAGTACGGAATTGCGCAGAATATGTTCCAGGTCGGCGCAAAACAGCCAGCCCACGCCCGAATCGTACGATTTTGAAATCACCTGTTGGAAATAGGTGTTCGCGAATGTCCTGCGATTCGGATAGGTGAACGCCGCCATCGAATCGGACGTCCCGATCGCCAGGATATTGTTTTTGATGTTGACGACGAACGCGCGGGAGACCGGCTGCGCTTTGAGAAAATCCTCCAAGCCCGGCTGCGTCACCTCCGCCAGCAGCAGCGGCCCGCTATAGTTTCCGTCCCGGTCGGCGGCGATGGAGAGCACGATCTCGTCGCCGAGATAGGAGCTGAAGGTGCGCAGGCGGCCGACGATGTCGTCGATGCTGTTCGGGCCTTTGGGCTGATGGGTGGTCCACCATTCGCGCAGAACGTCGCTTTGCTCGATGCGCTCGTTAAAGAGGCGGCCGGCTTCGGCGAGCGTGTTGCCGAGGTTTGGAATCGCCGCATAGATTACGGTGTTGTAGGGAACCTGGTCGAGCAGTTTGGAGCCGTAGCGCAGCGCCGGTCCGGGAGTTTCTTCGAGGCCCTTCTGAATGGTCGAAAACTCGCCGAGCAGCGCCAAATACTGGGCCGAATTGCGGCTCCATTCAAACTCGCCGGGAAGCGCGGTTTTTTCGATGCTGGGATTCGTGGCCGTCTGATCGCCGGGGTGCAGCAACTCCGAGCGGCCGCCTTCCTCGACTTTGACTTCGCCCTGCGCCACCGAAACGCGGGTACCCTTGACGCCGCGGTCGACCGCGAACACGGTTCCGTGGACGGTGACAAGGCAGTCCGGCGTCCGGACATACAACGCGCCGGATTTTTGCTTCGCGGCCTGCACGATGACGTTGCCGCCGTCGAGCCGTATGGTCGCCCCGCCAGGGTTTTTCGAAATTGAAATCTCGGCGCGCTCGTTCATTTCGACCAGCGATCCATCGTTGAGCCGCAGCAGCGCCGTCGAATCCTTGGCGGTGCGGATGTGTTGGGCATCGTAGACTTGACGTCCCGAGAAAATCGGAGCGCTGGATTGATCGAAGACTGCGTACAGCGTGCCGCTGACAGACTGCACGGTGGCGCGGGCACCGGGCGCGGGCATCATGTGTACGATGCCCCAGGAGCTCAACCCCACGGTAACGGCGATGGCCGCGGCGGCGGCCCATTTGGTATAGCGCGCAAGCTCGCGCGGGACGGTTTGCGGCCGCGGCATGGTGCGAACCCTGCCGCCGCGGGAAGCGGCGAGCGCGCGGCGGCAATCGACGCACGAATGGAGGTGATCTTCGAGCAGCATGAGGCGGGCTTCCGAAAGCGACTGGGTCAGATAGGGGCGGAGCAGCGCCTGAAAATCGGCGCAGGCGCGCAGGGTAGCGATGGCGGGATCGGCGGCGGCGGCGAAAACCTTGGAGCGCACGCGAACGATGGCACCGTCGGCCACAACGGGATCGGGGGTCTCGCTGCGTATCTGTCCGATGATTTCGTCGAGATTCGGTCGTGTCATGATCTTGCTCCCATGTAGGATCGGACCTCTTTTTGAAGCTGCCGCCGCGAGCGGTGGAGGATAACGGCGACGTGCACCTGGGAGATGCCCAGCAGGCGCGCGATCTCCGGGTTGCTATGGCCTTCGAAGAAGCGCAGCGTGAAAACCTCGGCCTCGCGTTGGCTTAACTGCGCGAGCGCCCGGCGCAGGCATTCCTTCATCTCGCGGCTGGATTCGCCGGAGGCCCCGCTGACGCTGGCGGCTGGCGCGTCCTCGAGCGGCACGCTTCGGGCGGTTTGCTTGGAGCGCACGATATCGAGCGCCACGTTGACGGCGGCGCGGCGGAGATAACTCTCGCTATTTTCCAGAATGGCCGCGCCGGTGGCGCGGCGCGCCAGGCGCAGGAACACCGTCTGCAGCGCGTCTTCGGCGTCGGCGGCGTTGCCCGTGACGCGGTAGGCGGTTCGAAACACCATGCCGGAGTGTTGCTCAAAATCCCGTTCCAGGCTCCCCGGAATGGGCGCCATCGGCTCCTCTCTGGTGGCCAGCTGCAGGATAAACCTCCTCTGTCCGTTTCCTACGGAGAGACGGGCGAATTGTTCAATAATTACAACTTGAGCAAACCCTGGGACGTTGTCGTGGTAGGCGGAGGGCCGGCGGGTCCTTGACGGCTTACCATCGGACGCTGCCGCTGGACGGCGCAGGCGTTTCCGCGCGATAAGACTTGCGGAGGCGGTTTGCAGCGGCGGGCGGCGCGGCGCATTCCGTTCGATTGGACGGCGGCGCGGCGCAGCGAGATCGACAGCATTTGCTTCAGCTTCGATGGCGGCGAGAGGTTCACGAAGCGGCATTCGGAAACCCTGATGTACGGGGTTCTGCGGCGCGAATTCGACGCCAAACTGCTGGAACAGCTTGCGTCACGGGCTGGAGCTGCTGGTTTACGCGCGCTATATCGTGGGCGCGGACGGAGCCAACACCGTTATTCGCAATGTCGGGACGCGCTCGGACGCGCGGCGGGCGCCGGGGGCGTTGGGAAGCGCTCGGAGGACCGGCTCCGGGAGAGGCGATCTCCATACATGTATTGCTTGCTGTTGTCTTCAGCGGCGGCAATCCTGTGGGCCACTCGCGTCGCAATGCCGTGCGCGACGGCGGCAGCGGCGCCGACGCTTTGATCCGACCAGCCGCGCGACGCGACTTGAATGCGATTGCCCCGGGGACCGATCACTTGGCCGCTACGCCTGGTCCAGTAGCGCGCGCGTTTCATCGGAGGACAATGTAGCTGTTGTTAAGGCTTGGCGCGCCTCGAGAGCGGCGTGGGCGGCGGCGCCCGCGGTGGGCTTAAGCGCCGTCACGTGTCCCATCTTGCGTCCGGGGCGCGGCGCGAGCTTGCCGTAGAGGTGGAGAGCGACGTCCGGGATTGCTAGCGCGGCGGGCCAATCGGGTTCATGCGGAATCCATAGGTCGCCTAAGATGTTGGCCATGGCGGCGGGGCGAATCAGTTCTGTGGAACCGAGCGGGAGTCCGCAGACGGCGCGTAGTTGCTGCTCGAACTGGCTGGTCATGCAGGCGTCGATGGTGAGGTGGCCGGAGTTGTGGGGGCGGGGAGCGAGCTCGTTGACGAGCAGGCGGCCATCGGGGGTGACGAAGAACTCGACGCAGAGGACGCCGACGACTTCGAGCTTTTCGAGAATGCAGCGGGCGATCTCGACGGCTTCATGGGCGGTATGGGCGCCGACGCGGGCGGGCGCGATGGAGAGATCGAGAATACGGCGGCTGTGGCGGTTCTCGATGGGGCCCCAATGAACGAAATCGCCTTGGGCCGACCGCGCCGCCACCACCGAGACCTCGCAGGAAAAATCGATGAAGGTTTCGAGTACGGCTTCCTGGCGGCCGACGGCGTCCCAGGCGGTGGAGGCGTCGGCGGCGGATTTTAACGCGAACTGGTTTTTGCCGTCATAGCCGAAGGAAGCGGATTTGAGAACGGCGGGGACGCCGATTTCGGCGATGGCCTGGCGCAGATCTGCGAGGGAGCGCACTTCGCGGTAGGGAGTTACGGGGAGGCCGGCGCGGGTGAGGAACGCCTTTTCGCGAATGCGCTGCTGCGTGGTATGGAGGATCGAGCCGCTGGGGCGCACCGGGGCGCAGCGCTCGGCGGCGGCGGCGGTGGGGCCGGGCACGTTTTCAAATTCGAAAGTGACTACGCTGACGTGTTTGGCGAAGGCGCATACCTGGTCGAGATCGTCGTAAGAGGCGGTGACTTCGATGTCGGCGACCTGGCCGGTGGGCGTGTCGGAATCGGGCGAATAGGTATGGACGCGGTAGCCCATGCGGCGCGCGGCGATGGTAAACATGCGCCCGAGCTGGCCGCTGCCGAGGACGCCGATGGTTGCGCCGGGGAGGACCGGTTTCACGGCAGCTCTTCGGCGCCGACGCGGGCGGCCTCTTCTTCGCGGAAGCGGCGCAATTTCTCGCGCAGCTCGGGATCGTGATTCGCGAGAATGGCGATGGCGAGGAGGGCGGCATTGCGCGCCCCGGCAGTGCCGATGGCGAGCGTGGCGACGGGGACGCCGGCCGGCATCTGCACGATGGAGAGGAGCGAATCGAGGCCCTTCAGAGCGCGGCTTTCAACGGGAACGCCGAGAACGGGGAGGAGCGTGTTGGCGGCGATCATGCCGGGCAGATGGGCGGCGCCGCCCGCTCCGGCGATGACGATGTGCAGGCCGCGCGATTCCGCCGTGGCGGCATATTCGACCATCCGCTGGGGAGTGCGGTGGGCCGAAACGATTCTGGTCTCGTGGGGTACGCCGAAGCTGGCGAGCGTCTCGGCCGCATGGCGCATGGTTTCCCAATCGGACTTGCTGCCCATGATAATTCCGACGAGGGGCTGCATCGCGCGCGCGAGTTACTGCCCTTGCGCCAGCGTGTAGCCGGGCTGGCCGTCGTAGCTGCGCAACGTTTCGGTTTTGACGATATCGAGGCCCTGGTCGAGCACGCGGCCGAGCAGCGCGAGCGTCTGCCGCGAGGTCAGGCCGTTGCCGCCGGTGAAGCGGCAGCGGAAGCTTTCGGTACAGAACGTCTCCGGCATGCCGTGGGGCCAGACCTTCACGCCGCGGTTGTCGATGATGGTGAGATTGAGGCCGTCGCCGTTGGCTTTCTGGATGGTCTCGGCGAGGCGGTCCGGCTCGAGCGAGGGCCAGGCGACGTAGATGTCGATGCCTTCGAGCTTCGTTTCGGCGGGGCGCTGGGCGGTGCGGTCCGGGCGCGCTTTTTTGGGCGGCGCGGCGCGGTAATGGGCGGGCTTCAGCGTGTGCGGCGTTTTGCCGAGGCGATCCACGACGGCTTGGGCGAACTCCTTCGTCCCGACTTTTTGCTTGCTGTGGCCCTCGGTGTAGACATCGTAGGTGTGGACGCCGTCTTCCATGGTTGCGAGCCAGGCGTTGTGGACGCGCTCGGCCACGTCGTGCTGCTCGATGTGGACCAGCATGAGCACCGCTCCGAGCAGCAGGCCCGAAGGATTGGCGAGGTTCTGGCCGGCGCGGCGGGGGGCGGAGCCGTGGATGGCTTCAAACATGGCGCACTGCGTGCCGATGTTGGACGACCCGGCGAGACCGACCGATCCGGCGATCTGCGCGGCGACGTCGGAAAGAATATCGCCGTAGAGATTGGGCATCACGATGACGTCGAAGGCTTCGGGCGTGTCGGCCATTTTCGCGGCGCCGATATCGACGATCCAGTGCTCCTTCTCGATTTCCGGATAATCCTGCCCGATTTCATCGAAGACCTTGTGGAAGAGGCCGTCGGTCATCTTCATAATGTTGTCTTTGGTGAAGCAGGTGACCTTTTTGCGGTTGTGCCGCAGCGCGTATTCGAAGGCGTAGCGGACGATCTTTTCGGAGCCGGGGCGCGTAATGAGCTTGAGACACTCGACGACATTTTCGCTGAGCCGGTACTCCATGCCGGCGTAAGTGTCCTCTTCGTTTTCGCGCACGACGACGAGGTCCATGCCGGGATGCTTGGTTTTGACGAAGGGGTGATAAGCGACGCAGGGGCGCACGTTGGCGTAGAGGCCCAGGGTTTTGCGCGTGGTGACGTTGAGGCTCTTGAAACCGCCGCCCTGGGGAGTTGTGATGGGGGCTTTGAGAAAAACTTTTGTGCGGCGCAGGGATTCCCACGCGCTTGGCTCGATGCCGGCGGAGTTGCCGCGAAGGTAGACTTTTTCGCCAATCTCGATGACTTCGGTTTCGATGCGGGCGCCGGCTTGGCCGAGGATGTGGAGCGTGGCTTCCATGATTTCGGGGCCGATGCCGTCGCCGTAGGCGACCGTGATGGGGGTTCGAGTAGCCATGGGTAAACTAGTATGTTATCCAAACGGCAACAGGACTGAATCGCGGCTTCACGCCGTTAATGAGCGGTTCGATGACGTCGAGTGCGGCATCGTTAAACACAAGCCGGATTTGCAGGCGCCAGATCAGGTAGATGGGATCGAACTCGAGCGACTCGATGCTGCCCTCGCTTGCATCCCCAAGCGTAACATCCGGAGTTTGCGCGCCAAGCCCGTTGAGGAGGAGAACAACAGTCGAGCCGGGTTGCGCAGTTGTTGCGCACGAATTGACGCTGCCGTCCTCATTGAGGGCCAGCGGCTCGTAGGCGGGAGCAAAACCCATTCCATTGCACACGACCCCAGGTTCGATACCGAAAGGCGCCTGGCAGGAGGAACACGCTGGGCGCACGCTGGACGCCCACGACGTGCTGTTCGATAGTCCGATACGCGGAGGCGATCTGAACCGTGGAGTCTGTATTCGGTACGAGGTCCAGCGGAACCTGGATATTGATTTGATCCGAAGAGGAATACAGAATGCGAGCAGCCGACCCGTTGAAATGGACCGCGGCTGAATCGAGCCCGCTGCCGAAGATTGTGACCAATTGTCCGGGAGCGACTTGTCCCGAGCAGAGTCCAATCGGCGGGGTCGGCCAGACACGCGGCCCGCGGCGTCGCGTCAGAGTTGTATCGAACATACTGACGGGAGGAGATCACGCCCAAGGAGCCGCGGCTGCCTTCTACGACCAGGGGGCCGCCGCGCGCGACAATCTCCCATGGAACGATGGTTGAGAGCAGCGTCGCGCCGTTGCCGCTCAGTATGGATACAAAGGGGAGTGCGCGACCCACAACAGGCGCGCAACCCCTGGGAACGTTGCCTATTCCCGGTAGATCTCTGGAGAAGGTTTGGCCCGCGATGGCAATTCGGCCGCCGGACAGGATCTTCATGTCCGTTAAGGATTCCGCTCCTGTGCCGCTGAAGTAAGTCGACCACAGCAAACCCGATCCATCCGGGTTGAGTTTAGTGACATAACCGCTCGACGCCGGTGGAGGGCTACTGAACGGAATCACTACTGGACCGGGCCTGAGCGTGCCCGAAACGATATACGTGGGGAGCAGGGCCCTGGCGGTCGTGGGGTAGTCCGGTGAGCCGGTAGTACCTGAAACGATCGCCGCTCCTGTATCATCCACCGCGAGGGCAACTGGAACCGCTCCGAAGCTGCCAGTGACAAAAGTCGAGTACAACACACGCATGCCGTCCGCGCTCAGCTTCGCGACGTGGTGATACAAACACGGAATACCGACCAACCCTCCCCCACATCCTTGGAGCGCGTGATCCGGCTGGAAGGCTCCGGTTGTCGCCGGCAAGGCCGATGAAATCCCGGCAACGTAGATCGTGTCGTCGGGACCATAGGCCGCGGCGCCGACGCCGACGCCGCGGGCGGCGAGGATCACGTTTCCATCTGCATCCAGCTTGACTACGAACCCGGTGTCAGCGGAGTTTTGAGCTGGGCCGGCGTTCGGCGCGCCAGGGGTGGCCGGAAATCCGGCGCCGCTAACCTCACCATTGATTAATGCTTCGCCTGCGGCATTCACGGCAATAGAATCGGCGCTTGTGATTGCGTCGCCTCCGATGCGAGTGGAATACTGCTGGGCGCCTTGGCTGTCGTATTTTTGCGCGAACGCGAAGGCTTTTTTGCCCGTCGAAGCCGGTGCCGGCCACATATAGAGAACCTTGACTGTCGACGGCGATCGCGGTTAGGCGCGGAGATTGCGAGTCCGGCATCTGAACCGGAATCTCGACCGGCGGGCCATTCGGATCCACGATTCGCGCTACGTAACCCTGGCCGGCGCGTTGTCCAGCGACGTAGATGGCGCCGTCGCTTCCCCTTGCGACGACGCCTAAATGCACGTCGACCGGGAAGACGACTTCCGCGGATATGTTGGCGGCAAGAAGAAAGGCAGCCAAGAGCGTGGAGCTTCGTACGCCGTTGAGCATGGTCCTTATTTCGCGGCGGGGCGGAAGGAGCGCAGATCGAGCGCGGGGATGGGGCCGAAATGCTTGCTGTTCCCACTCACCAGCGGTAATCCCGTTTGGCGCGCCGTCGCGGCGATAAGCGCCTCGGCAAGTTGCAAGCCATGCGCCGGCGCGTGCTCCTCGATCAAACTAACGGCCGCGGCGCCGATTGCTTCGGTGACCGATAGCACTTGGAACGCGTGTCCTTGAGAGAAGCGGCGCATAGGAGGCGTATCGATGCGGCGCCTCCGCGATCGCGTTGGCAGCCCTATCACCGCCGCGGAAAAACCAGATCAGAACCCCCGTGTCAAAGATCATTCAGGCGGGAATCGCCGAACGACGTTTCCTTATCGCCAGCACATAAGACGCGACGTCGCGGAGGTCTTTGCGATCTTTCCACAGTCCGAAGCCTTCGCCGCGCTGCGGCGTGGGAACGAGGAGAGCTATCTTCGTGCCGCGATACAACACCGTTACGTCCTCGCCCCGCTCGATGCTTTGAGGACGTCCTTCATCCGGTAGCGCGGGTCTGTCATCGAGGCGTTCATGTGAGCTTTCATTATATGAAGCGATACGTGTGCGCGTCCTCGTTCCAAACGATCTTTTTCTGGTTCTTAAACGACAGCGTGGCCATGTGGCCGGAGATGGCGGCCTGTTGTCCGACCTCCACGGGGGCGATCACCTTGGCTTCGCCGCGGATGGCCTGGATCCAGTTGTTCAGATGCGCTTCGACGGCGCGATTGTCGTTGCCGGGCAGGTCGATATGCAGTTCCTTGCGCTCGGCCACTTGCGCGGGGGCTTTGCCTCCAAACTTTTCGGGATAAAAGTTCAGCGTCTGGCGGTTCAGAACCTCGATCGTGCCCTGATTGCCCATGAAATTCTCGCCGTAGCCGTAATGGTCGTTGCCGAAATAGCAACTGTAATCGATGTGGAATTTCGTAGGGAACGTACTCGTAAACGGCGCTGAACGTATCGGGCACTTCGCGGTCATCGTTGGCGGCGGTCCAGCGGTAGATTCCGCCGGAGGCCATGCAGGATGTCGGGACCACGCGGCCGCATACAAAATTCGTGATGTCGGTCTGGTGCACGAGAAGATCGGTCGAAATGCCGCCGGAGTAATCCCAATAGAGCCGCCACTGGTAATAGCGCTGCTTATCGAAAGGCCGCTGCGGCGCGGCGCCCAGGAATTTTTCCCAATCGGTGTTTTGAGGATTGGCGTCCTCCGGAATCGCGTATCTCCACGCCGGGTTGCTGTCGAGCGAATTGCGATACCAGTAGGCGCGGACATAGTGAATGTCGCCGACCATGCCCTGGGCGACCATTTCCTGGGCGCGCTGGTAGAGGCTGTTGCTGCGGTTCTGAGTGCCGACTTGCACGACTTTGCCGGCCTTCTTGGCGGCCGCGACCATCTCCTCGCCTTGTTCGATGGTGTGCGCCAGCGGTTTCTCGACGTAGACATTCTTACCCGCCTTAATCGCCGCCATGAACATGGGATAATGAAGGTGTTCGGGCGTGGAGATGACGACGGAATCGACATTGGGGTCGGCCAGGAGCTGCTCGAAATCCTCGTAGGTCTTGGGCGTGTTGCCGCCCATGGTCTGCACGCGATCCTTGGCGCGCGCGAGATGTCCGGTGTAGGTATCGCATACGGCGACCACCTCGACCATGGGTTTGCTGCCGGCGTAGAGGCGCTCCATCAGGTAGTAACCGCGCGTCCCGATGCCGATCCAGCCAATCTGGACCTTATCGCTTGCGCCGAGCGCCGGAAGGATGGCGGGGGCGGCGGCGAGAGCCAGACCGCTCGAGGTCTTAATGAAATTGCGGCGGGAAAGATCGTTTTTCATGAGGATTTAAGATAACTCCATTTTTTTCAGCATAGCTTTTTTCAGAATAGCAAGCGCGCCGCGGCGTTCCGGGCAGAACGGCATTCTGGTTACCAACAGCAAGGTCGCGCCGTCTAAAATTAAGGGGAGACCGAAATGACAGTCTGGAAAAGCGGCGGCGCACGCAAGGTTTCGACCCGCATCGGCGACGACTGGCTGATTCTGACGCACATAAAGGGGCGCAAGTGGCGGCTGCAGGTCTGGGGCGATACGCCGCTGGAGGCGGAGCTGACAGCCGAAAATCCCGCCGACGCGCGTCAGACCGCGATTGCCGCGACCATGAAGCGGCTGAACATTGCGCCCGCCATTCTCGACGCGCGGCCCGCCCCCGACTGGAACGCCGTGATCACGGGCCGCTGGGAAACCAGGCTGTAGTACCTGGATCCGCGGGCATTCGAAACAGTTTACGATTTTTAACGTCCTATGGGCGGAGCGGGTTTGCGCCGCGCCGGAGGAGCTCCATGAGACTTATCGCCGATTTCATTTTCCTGGTGCTGTTCGTAATCCTGCTGGTAGTTTGGCTGATTGTCTGGGCCGGGCTCCACGTTGCGGGCGGCGCCGTCCACTTGCTTATCATTCTGGCCGTCATTTTCTTGATCATCCATTTTGTCCGCCGGCGGCGGCCGGTTTAAAACCGCGGCGCGATTTCGCGCTTCAGACCGGTTGTTCACGTCCTTTGCGGCGTGCTATGGTTATTAGGACTTGAATCCTGGCACGTTGTTGGAATCTGCTTGGGGCGTTTTCGTCCTCGTTTCGATCCGTGCGGGGTTTTAATTCGCACAGACACGAAAGAGAGAGAAATGAAAGAAACCGGTACAGTAAAGTGGTTCAACGCCGCCAAGGGCTTTGGCTTTATCCAGAGAGAGAACGGGGAGGACGTCTTCGTCCATTTTTCAGCCATCGAATCGAATGGCTATCGCACGCTCAACGAAGGAGCGAAGGTATCGTTTGTCGTGAAGCGCGGGCCGAAAGGTCTGCAAGCTGAGCAAGTGAGCGAAGCCTAAGCAAGCCGGCCTGGACCGGCTCACGGCCGTTAATCCAGGCCGTTTCCAAACCTGCGGGCGCGCTGCCCGCCGCCTCGGACTTCCAATCCAAAGAAGAGATGGAACCTGAACGCGAGCGGTAACATCTCTAACCTTTTCGGACGTCTCCTCACTTTCAAGAAGGAACCTGAATGATCGTAATTCACCGCGGCTATACTGCGCGCCTGCCGCTAATCGCCGCTCTTATTCTACTGCCCGGCGCTTTTGCGCAGCAGCCTGCCGAGGCAACGGCGCCACAAGCCGGCCCCGATGCAACGGCGCCCAAGGCCCCCGCGGCTCCCGCCATCGTCGCTCCCGGAAAATTTGAGGAAAAGCCGGCGCCGGGCACGCAGGAGGAGCCGGTGGACCGCCGCATCCTGGGGGTGTTGCCGAATTACCGCACCGCCAATCCCATGGCGGTATACGAGCCTCTCACTCCGAAACAGAAGTTCTCAATCGCGGTCAAGGACTCCTTCGATTGGCCGAACTACCTGGTCTCCGGCGCTTTCGCGGGTTTCTACCAACTTGAAGATTCGAACCCCTCCTTCGGGCAGGGACTTAAAGGATACGCGCACCGCTACTGGACATCGTATATAGACCAATCGATGGGCAACCTCATGACGGAAGCGGTTATGCCGACGCTGTTGCACGAAGACCCGCGCTATTTCCGAAAGGAGATAGGCTCCAAGAAAAGCAGACTGGGTTATGCATTGACGCGCGTCATGGTTACGAAAACGGATGCGGGCGGCAGCCGGTTCAATTTCTCGGAGTGGGTCGGCAACGGCATCATGGCGTCGGTGGGCAACGCCTATTATCCCGACGCGCGCGGGTTTTCCGATACCATGCAGCGGCTCTACATGGAGGTGGGAACGGACGCGTTGTCGAACGTGCTGAAAGAATTCTGGCCCGACATCAAGCACCATTTTCACCACCGCGAATCCGAGTCCGCCGATACGGGCAACTGATCGCGCCACGACTTTTCCGGCTAAGATGGGTTTTAAAGTTCAACCGTCCTTAGCTCTGAAATTCTGGGGTCTGAAATGAGATTCGCTTTTCATCTTTCGTTCGTGGTGTGCCTGAGCGCGGCGGCGTTTGCCGGGTCCGAGAGCGCGCCGGATGCCGCTCACATGCTGCGCGTTGCGCCGCTGCGCTTTGAGCCTGCCGCGGAGGCCGGCAGGTTCGTCGCGCGCGGACCGCATTTCGACTTTTCGTTTTCCTCGCACGGCGCGGCACTGCGCTCGTCCGGCATTTCCGTGGGCGTGACTTTCGCCGGCGCGGCGGCGGAGGCGAAGATCGAGGGTCTCGAGAAGCTGCGCTCCACAACGAACCTGATTTGCGGCAATGAGCCCGCAAAGTGGCGCCTAGGCGTAACCAATTACCGGCGCGTCCGAGTCTCCGGTCTGTATCCCGGGATCGATGCCGTCTACTACGGAAACAGCCAGGAGCTCGAGTACGATCTGATGGTGCAGCCGGGCGCCGATCCGCGCCGCATCCGCCTGCGCTTCGACGGCGCCGACGCGCATCTCGACGGCGAGGGTAATCTCTCGGCCGGTTTCATCCAGAAGCGCCCCACCGCTTACCAGATCGGAGCCAACAATGCTGACCGCATCGCGGTCGCAAGCCGTTATCGCAAAAATGCGGATGGCACGTTCGGATTCGTTCTGGGCCGCTACGACCGCGGCAAGACCGTGGTCATCGATCCGGTTCTAACGCTCTCGGCCTTCCTCGGCGGGTCGCAAAGCGATTATGCAATCGCTGTCGGGCACGATCTTCCCGGTTTCATATACGTCGCGGGCGCCACGCAATCGTCCGATTTCCAAGCCAACGGCAATCCCCTCGCCGGCAGTCTGGCGGGCTCGTCGAATTTGTTTCTCGTAAAGATCGACCCCAATGCCACGCCCGATTCGCAGGTCGTTGTTGCGAGTTACCTGGGCGGCACGGGTTCCGACGCGCTGTTCGACATGGCCGTTAATCCGCAGGGGAATGTGTATCTGACCGGTTCGACAACCTCCGTCGATTTCCCGATGATCAATAGCGCCTACAGCACGCTGAATGGAAATTCCGACGGTTTCGTTTTATCGCTGGATGCCTATGGGAACACGCTTTACTCCTCGTATTTCGGCGGCAGCGGCGATGACACCGGCAGCGCCGTGACATTCGATCCGGCCGGCCGGATCTTCATTTCGGGCACTTCGCGGTCGACGGACTTCCCCATCGCGGGGGGCTTTCAGACCGTGAACGGCAGCGCCCAGACAGCGGTCGTGATCGGCTTCGATCCATCGCAGTCGGGCAGCGCGACTCTGATTTATTCGACTTATCTGGGCGGCAGCGGCGGCGAAACCGGACGCGGAATCGCGGCCGCGCCGGACGGAACGCTGTGGACTGTCGGCAGCACGTTTTCGAGCGACTTCCCCATTTCCGGAAACACTTATCAGCCCGTTTATAGCCCCGGCGGCGATGCCTACGTGGTCCAAATCAATCCTGGAATAGGCGGCATCGGCGGACTGCTCTACGCCACTTATCTCGGCGGCTCCGGCGAAGACGAAGCCAAGCGAGTCTTGCTCGATAACGCCGGCCGCGTGGTCGTGTGCGGTTATACCGCGTCACCGGATTTCCCCGTAACGGCCGATGCCATGCAGGCCGTCTACGGCGGCAACTACGATGCGTTCGTGACCATTCTCAATCCCCAGGCGCAACCCGCGGCGCAGATCGTGTACTCGACTTATTACGGCGGCAGCCAGCCCGAGATCGCTTATGACATGAAGCGGGACTCGTCGGGGATTCTCTACCTTTCGGGGTTCACGATGTCCCCCGATCTGCCGCTTACAGGCAACGCGTTGCAGCGATCGTTCAGCCAGACGCTGGACGGCTTCGCGCTGGAGTTCACTCCGCAATCGCCGGGCCTCGGCGGAATGCTGTTCAGTTCCTACCTTCAAAGCGACGGCGACCAGATCGCTTATGGGGTCGACTACGATTTGAAGGGCAACCTCTATGTGACGGGATACACGACCGGTCCTATTTTCGACGTCTTCGGCGGCGCGGGCAAGGCAACCTCGGCTGGAAACGAGGATGCTTTTGTCATGGGCTTCAGCCCGTGCTCCTACGGCATTTCACCTCACTCCCAGCAGTTTCCCGAAGCGGGCGGTTCGGGTTCGGTGGCCGTGACGGCCACAACTCCCAATTGCTCGTGGTCGGCCTCCAGCACCGCACCGTGGATCTCAATCGCGCCGGCCGGCGGCAGCGGCAATGGCACGGTGACGATCGCGGTGGCGCAGAACGATACGGGAACGGCTCGCAGCGCAGCGATAACGATTGCGGGCGCTTCGTTCCTGGTGGGCCAGGATCAGTAGAGGCGCGGGGTTCGCCGCTTTCCTCACCGTTAAACACGCAACCGCACGCGAGGCGCGGCGGTCACATAATCGGCTCTCATGCAAGAGAATGTTGGATTGACCTGCCCGAAGTGTGGCTGGAGCGATACGCGCCTTTCTTTGCGCCGCGGCATCGTCGACAACGTTATGTCGGCGATATATTTTCAGCCCATACGGTGCCGTAAGTGTCTCAACCGCTTCTATCGCTTCCACTATCCCACGACGCCGCAAAAAGTCCCCGGCCGTTATATCTTTCAATCGTGGCGCCGCTCGGCCAAGTAGGCTGCGTCGACGCTACGCCTTCCTCTCGGCTATTTTCGCTCCGACCGCTCCTCCCAGCATCGGCAACGACGTCAGCAGGATAAACATCGTTACCAGCGACGTCACGATCACAACAGGCGCGGTTTTCGGATCCGTCAGCATCTTGAGCATCTGCTGAAAGTTCGGATTGCTGTTCATGTTGGCATCGCTGCGCAGCGCCGAGAGGGCCGCCGGGTTGGTGATTGTCAACACGAAAAGCGTGAAGATCAGCAGTGCCATTGCGAAGCAGAAAATGCCGGTGATCCATCCAATGCGCGCGCCGCCGCGCATCGACAAGCGCTGTCCGGTGCGCCGCGCGTACCACGTCGCCGCCGCCACGCCGGCGCAGAAGAAGCCGAGCATCACCCACAACGATGAGGGGATGACCGACGCCACCATCGAGACCAGCACCATAGCGAATAGGGCCACCACGAATCCGATGCGCACCGCCGTTCCGTTGCGGAAACTGATTTCAGCCGCCGCGGGCGCTGAAGGCGGGGGCGGCGCCGTGGCGGCCAGTACGGGCGGCTGCTCCTCCAGGTCCGGATAATCGAACTGCGGCTTCCCGCACTTATGGCAAAAACGGGAATCCGGCGGGAGTTGCGCCCCGCAAGTGCAGTAGTCCGGCACGCTTCCAGTTTGACACTATTCCCCGCTGAGCGCGATCATCGTCAGATATATGTCCACCACCGCATCCGCAATCCCCTCCACCAACCGCCAGTTCACGCTTGCGGCGCGCCCCTCCGGGATGCCCCGGGAAGCCGATTTCAGGATGATCGAAGCGCCGATGCCGAAGTTGGGCGATGGTGAGGCGCTGCTGCAAACGGTCTATCTCTCGGTCGACCCCTACATGCGAGGCCGCATCAGCGGGGTCAAATCGTACGCCGAGCCGGTAGAGCTCGGACAGGTGATGGTGGGCGGCACGGTGGGACGAGTGGCAAAATCGAACAACCCCAAATTTCAACCCGGCGATTTCGTTGAAGGCTATTGGGGATGGCAGGAGTGGGCCGTTTCGAGCGGTCAGGGCTTGCGCAAACTCAATCCGGCGCTCGCTCCCGTGTCGACGGGGCTGGGCGTCCTCGGGATGCCTGGAATGACGGCCTACTTCGGTTTGCTCGACATTTGCGATCCGCGCGCGGGCGAGACGGTTTTGGTGTCGGGAGCGGCGGGCGCGGTGGGATCGTTGGTAGGACAAATTGCCAAAATAAAGCAGTGCCGCGCGGTAGGAATCGCGGGCGCGGACGATAAGGTCGGATACATCACGCGCGAGCTTGGCTTCGACGCGGCTTTTAATTATAAATCCACCGATAACTACGTTTCGAAGTACAAGGAGCTGTGCCCGAAAGGGATCGATTGCTATTTCGATAATGTCGGCGGAGCGATCGCGGATGCCGTCTTTCCGGTCCTCAACCCGCGCGCCCGCATCGCCATCTGCGGTCAGATCTCGCTGTACAACCTCGCCAAGCCGGAACCCGGGCCGCGCCCTTTCCCCTATCTATTGACCAAGCAGGCCAAGGCCGAGGGCTTCCTTGTGTTCCAGTTCTTCGATCGCTTCCAGGAGGGACTTACTCAGATGGCGCAGTGGATCAAAGAAGGAAAGATCAAGTACCGGGAACAAATCGTGGAGGGTTTTGAGAAGACGCCCCGCGCCTTCATCGGACTGCTCCGCGGCGAGAACACCGGCAAGATGTTGGTCAAGGTCGCGGACGATTAGCTCCTTGCTGCCGCCTTGGACGGGCGCGGGTGTACACTATTCGAGAAGCTGGAACGCAGTTGCAAGAAATAGCGATCGCGCGCAATTTCAAAAATGTCTTGTTGGTGGGGAGGGGTTCGTTGCGAAAACCGATCGTAGCCGCTCTTGGGCTTGTCCTCCCGGCACCGGCCGCGGCGGGGAATCCTGACTTTCTAAGCGCGGCGATTGCGATCCCCTCGAACGCGTCCACCCCGGAAAGCAAAGCGGCGGCCATGCACGCGGCGAATGGACCGGCCTTTGTCCTCGGCCGGGCAGG
Organism: Bryobacterales bacterium; assembly: GCA_963795935.1. Taxonomy (GTDB): domain Bacteria; phylum Acidobacteriota; class Terriglobia; order Bryobacterales; family Bryobacteraceae; genus JAICMB01. The sequence goes on from CAWCJO010000010.1 coordinate 100,507, forward strand.
CCAGATCCAATCGATCGGCCCGCGGCCGGCGGGCGCGCCGGACAAAGCTGAAGGATTTACGTTTCGATCGGCGGCCGAAGGATCGACGGCACCGGCGGTTGCGACGGGATACGACGATGGCGGCGTCGTTTTCGGGACCGGGTATCCGTTGCGTCGACTGCGCATGGGCCGGCAGCGGCTTGAACTCGAACCCGGCTTGGACGTTACCACGCCGCCCCGAATCTCAGTGCGCGGAGGAGCCGGCGGGGGCAACCGCCTCGGAAGTATGGCTGGTCCGCGAAGGGAACACGTAACAGACCGGAAGGGATGGCAATCCGCGGACATAAGATGACGGCGAAAACGAGGGATCTCAATGTCGGGAAGGAGAGTGAGAGGGGCGCGGCGGCGGCCGCGGCCAAAGGGCGCCGCGCGCCCGGGCGCCGAAAGCCGAAGGAAGACAGGTACTTTTCACGCGCGGTGAGCAAGGCGCTTGAGGTGTTGGAGATCCTGAAGCGCAGCCCGCAGCCGCAGGCGCTGCATCATCTCACGTCGAAGGTTGCTCTCACCAAGAGCTCGCTGTTTCGCATCCTGCACACGCTCGAAGCGACGGGATATGTCGAGAAAACCGCGGACGGACGGTACCTGATCTCGATTGACCGGCGGCCATTGATTCCCACCAGCTTGGTGACGCGGCTGCTGCGCATTGCGAATCCGCAACTGAGAGAGCTGACGCGGCAATTCCGCGAAAGCACGGCGCTCGGGCTGTTATTCGACAATCACATCGAGGCCATGGCGGTGGTGGAGAGCCCGCAAGCGATTCGCATGGGAAACACGCCGGGGCGCATCCTGCAACCTCACGCGAGCGCGATCGGGAAAAGCATCGCGGCGTTTCAAACCGAGGAGCGCTGCGAGCGCCTGCTGCGCAGCTACGGCATTTTGCGGATGACGCCCCATACCATCACGGACGAAACGCTGTTGCGGGAAGAGTTCCGGCGCGTGCGCGAGCAGGGCTACGCGCTCGACAACGAGGAGACAACGCTGGATGGGCAGTGTTTCGGCTGCCCCATTTTCACGGGAGACGGCGAGGTGCTGGCGGCCATCAGCCTATCCATGCCAAAATCGCGCGTAGGCTCCGCCGAGAACCAGCGGAAACTGGTTGACAGCGTCGTCAGTACGGCGCGGGCGATTTCGAAGGAATGGGAGCGTTAACGCCCGAGCTGGAGCTTTTTTCCGGCCCGCGCCGGTTCCTCGCCGCGGCGCCGATTTCCCGATCTCTTTACTTCTTTTGCCGCCTCGCTTCGGAAAGTGAAATGCCATCCGTGTGCCAGGGGAATGGGACGTTCTTGGGATTTCGCGGATCGATCGCTCACAAGCCACGCCAGTTTCCCGGCTCGGGCTTTGCCGTAGCGCGGCTTAGGCCTCAATGGCGAAATTCTCGAACTCCGCAATGAAGCCGGCCGCCTTCGGACTGCAAGCGTAGACGCCGCACTCCACCGGAGCCGCCGGATCGACGTCCTCGTGCAGGTGCGCAATTCGCAACTGAGTCCAACGGTCGCCAGCGAAACATGCATGCACTATGTAATCGCTTCGCTCCCGCGCCACCCGTAAGCGGAATCGATTCACTTCCGAAGGAACGTCCTGCGTCGACCAGTCCGAGTAGCCCGCGTTTGTCACCACCGCGCCCAGCCGGTTCATATTGTCCGGCTCGAACTCGACCGAAGTTTTCAGCCAGCAGGATTTCGAGAGCCTCCCCATCAATCCAGCCTGATCGTAGCGGCTCCGCGGGGTCATGAAGATTTCGGCGGACAGAAGAAAGTCCCCGGCGATACCCGCAAAAAGAAAATGGCCGTTATCGGACTCGAAACCGTAATGCGTCTTTGACCAGAAATCCGTAGGCGCGTCCGGGGCAATCACGAGACGGCCGACGGCGATGTTCCAGTGAGAGGGCTCACAGCGCCACCTTAAGCGCGTATCTCCGAATTCGTCGATGAGGATCATTCGCCGAGGCTCTCCAACCTGACCTTTTCTATGTCCCGGTTCACGGTGAAAAGGATCGCCGCCAACAACAAAGCGGACGCGACGACTAGGGCAATGGCCGCGATCGAGATCGCAAAGCTAAGGCTCGATCGCCCGGCGATGTACCCGATCAATACTGGAGCGCTGCCGGCGCCCACCAGCCAACCCGTCATATTCATGAATCCGACCGCGGTTTCGCGAGCCTTCGATGGAACGGCATCCAGCATCGCGGCGAAAATGTTTGCGTCGTAGAGGCCCTTGAAAAATCCCTACAGCGTCAAGCCGATCATCAGTGATCGGACCGAGAGCGTCTGTCCACACCAGATCACAAACGGCGCGGCGCCGAGCAGGCCGATCATCTGCACGGCAATGCGGCCCCCCGGCAAAGCGCCGCCGCAGCACATCGGCGAGCCATCCCCCAATGGGCGACCCCGCCATGCTCGCCACCCGGATGAAAATAGTCGCTGTCAGACCGGCGACGGCGAGACTCAAGTGAAACTTATCGTATAGAAATTTCGGCATCCACGTCAGCAGGACCATGCCGACGAAGTTGTCGAGCATGAAGGCGATCATGAGCAGCAGGACCGTGGGCGTTGTCCATATGACCTTCAGAAACTCGCGAATGGGCATTTTGTCCTTGATGTCATGGACAGGCGCGCCGAAATCCTGAAGGTCGGCGGCGCCTCGGGCAGGTTCGACCAGAAACTTCATCAGGGCGAATCCAAGAACGATGCCAAGGCCTCCGAATACCACGAACGAAAACCGCCAGCCGTAATGTTGAGCGATGAGTCCGCCCAGGAATCCGCCGGCGATGGTGCCCGCATAGACGCTGGTCTGATGCGTCCCCATCGCGTGGGAGCGGGTGCGCCTGCCGTGGTAGTCGCTGATCATCGACATGGCTGCCGGAAAATAGAAGGTTTCGCCGAGGCCCTCGGCCGCGCGGAAAACGAGCAGTTGGACAAAATTCCGCGAAAACGCCGTTGCCGAACAAATGACGCTCCAGCCAAAAAGGCCGTCCAGCACCGCCGATTTTCGGCGGACTCGATCCACGATATTGCCGGCGAATGGCGCGCAAACACCGTAGACCAGGGCAAAGGACGAACCAAGCAGCCCCAGTTGGACGGAATCGAGTCCTAGTTCCTTTTCGAGCAGCGGAAATACGGATTCGAGCAGCGGAAATACGGAGAAGATTGCCTGCCGGTCGGCATAGTTCAGAAAGCCGGTGAACCACAGCATCCCGACCACGTACCTTCGATAGTTCGGGCTGCTAGCGATGCGCGGAATCTTTTTGTTCATCGATCGCCAACGCCCCGCTGAGTTGCCGCGCCGATTCGTACATCCGGCCGCGGTCTATAACTGAATTGCAATCCGCAATCCACTCCCGCGCGCATTTTCCTTCCGCCGTCTCCCCCGGAGCGGAAATGAAATCCAGTTTCAGCCCTAGCCGGCCGGCCACGTCGGCGGCAAGGACCGGCCAGGCGACGGTTCCTTTTCGGCAGGCCTTGCTCGACGGCGCGTTGCACGTCCCCGCTCCGGCGTCTGTCCATGGAAAATCGCAAGGCTCAGGATCATTGCCGCCGCGGATAAGCTGCAATAAAAGGACATCCTACTGCCGCCATCGTTTCCAGGATTTCATCTCATCGCTCCACGAATTGCGCGCGCGATTAACCTAAGTCGCCCTTGCGGGTACGGAAGCGGAACACAAAGCCTTCGCTGCCGTTCGAATTCGCGAAGCGCAAGAATTATTGCGAGGTCTCGGCGTGTCCTTCAGCGCGTAACGATACGCGCGGCTGACGGTCGCGCCTCCATCCGCCGGAGCCGCTTCGGCGGCCGGAACGAAGCGCGAGGCGCTAGCGGCGAACACCCGCGCGATCCGCTCCAGGACCGACATTTTTAAGTCTAAGATCCCCATAATTGAAATATCAAGCTGTAATCTGAAACTCCGTATCAGTTCTGTCGGCGGCGCGCAATGGAAGGAGCGGCAGAAATTTGAGTTGTAAAGGCGCCGCAATCGCTCGCGTCGCTTTACGGCGCCTTGCAGGAGAAATTTCCGGCGTCGTGCGCGCTGCCGGCGCCCTTGTAGACCGCCACTTGCGGGTAGGGGCACAGCGGACGCGTGGTGTCCACTACGCCGCTCGTGACGTGAATGGCGAGGATGTGTTCCGGAGGGATCTTTGATTCGCGCCAGCGCTCCAAGGCGGCCATGGGATTGAATTGATTGGGACCCTGGCCGCCGCCGCAGTGCATCATACCGGGCTCCATGAACAGCCGGTAGGAGCCGTCGATCTGTGTGCCTCCCAGACGCTCTTGCACGCTCTTGTAATAGTTGACGCTGTTGAACGGGGAAATCTGCTGGTCGTTCCATCCGTGATATTGGATCAGCTTGCCGCCGTGAGCAAAGAATGCCTGCAAGTTCGGGTTCGTCGCATTGAGGAGATGGGCAACGGTTTCATCGGCGAGCGCGAGATCGCTATCGAAATTCAGTTTGCGGTAATCCCAATTGAGGTCTTTAAACAGGACATAGCGGAAATAGCTTTCCGCGATCGCGAGGGGCTGCAATCCGTTGACGGGGTCCCATCCGAGCTCGCTTCCGGGCGCCATGCCGGGGTAGATCCGCTGTCCGGTTCGAGGGTTGATGGCTCCGCTGTACATTTTGCGGGCGCCTTGAACCTGAGCTTCTGTTAGACACGAAGCCCCGTCGGGGCCTTTGCACTCGAGGACTCCTGGATCGAACCTGCAGAGCGCGGGATTTCCGATGACACCGTCCTTGACCCCGTCGAGCGCGTCACAGGCGCGCAGCACGGCATCGTGCAGCAGCTCTAACTTGTCACGCTGGAGGTTGCCCGGCTGGCCTTCATGAGTCGCCTGCGCGGCCCAGACGATTCCAAACATCAAGTGCGTCCAATAGTTCGCGGGCGCTCCCGCAACGACGCCATCGTAGTCTTCGGGATAGCGCTGCGCCTCCATCAGGCCTTGCTTACCTCCACTCGAACATCCGTTCCAATACGACAATTTAGGCCCGGAGCCGTAAAAGGCGGCAATAATCGCCTTTGACGCGACTGTTGTTTCATGCACCGCGCGATAGGCGAAGTCCTTCAGCTTTTCCGGATGCCCCAATGCAAAGGAAGCGTCAGCGCCCTTGCCTTTGTGCCCGGTGTCGGTGGAAGCGGTAGCGTAGCCTTCCTTCAACGCCGACGCCATGCTGCGAGGGATCGCTTGCGGGGCAGCCGTCCCAAACGAAATATCGCCCGCCCAGCCGCCGTTGCCCACGGCCTGAAACTTTCGATTCCAGGATTCAGCGGGAGGCAGCCATACTTCCATTTCGATGTGCGAATCCGGGGATGGGGCAAGGACGGCGGCGATGCGGCAATGGGCGGGCAGAGTGGCGTGCGCCGCGGTTGGCGCAGCGGGGGCTCGGGGCGGGAGCTCCGGCACGAATTCCGCCGCCGTTATGGTGGTATTGGGCAACGAGAGCGACTGCAATTGGGCGCAGGGAGTTTGCGCCGGCGCAATCGCGGCGGTGGCGAGAAAACACATGCTGACGGAATTCATTGGAGTCCCCCCTCCCATACCTTATAACAGCAGTTTCAATCCGAATTGGAGCGTACGCGGGGCTGTTCGATTGGCTACTGATGACGCCGAACTGTCCGGAAGACAAGTTCGTCTTGGGCGAACCGAACACAGCGTGGTTCAGGAGATTGAACGCTTTTGCCCGAAGCTGCGGGGTGAGACGCTCCAGCGGTGGAATTGCTTGAATAAGGAAAAATCGCTTTTCTGCAACCCCGGAGCGCGCACGTCGGGAAGCGTTCGCCCGGTGTTGCCGAAGGTGAACGGCGCAGGCTGCAAAAAACGGCGGCGCTAAGGTATTGAAAACGCCACATAAGCCTTCAATGCGTCAGAAATATCGGCAAGACATCTTGAGCCGGTTGTCTTGGACCACTTTCCGGAGCAAGCCCGGTTTAGGAAAAGCCGATCGAGGCCCTTAACCCTCAAGCCTTGGCTCGCTGCGCGGCGAAAAAATCCGCTACTTCGTCAGAGTAATCGCCCTGGAGATCGATCGGCATCGCATGTTCCACCAGCGCCTTCGCGCAGCCGACCCAGTCTCCCGCCTCAGGATCGTTGTTCCGCGATGCCCATTGCAGCGTTCCATTCACGTTATCTCCGTGACCGTGACGCTCCGTCCAACTCGCACCGTGGTCCAAAAGGAAATGCGTCATCTCCGCGTTGCCCTGAAACACCGCGAGATTCAACGCCGACGCGCTCCAGTCGCCCCCTCGCGCCGCAATTGGCCAGCCGAGTTTGACCATAAGTTTCACCGCATCAGTCGCGCCGCCTTCCATCAACTGAGGAAGCTGCTTCAGCTGCGAATCCGAAAGCGCTTGGAAGATATCGGGCCGCTCGGCAAGAATTCGCCGAGCCTCTGTTTCATCGGCCCGCGCGCACGCAGCGACGAACTGATCTTCGATGCTCAGCATTTCTCCCGAAGCCGGGCCCGCTCCCGCCTGGGCCAACGCCTCGGCGACCTCCGGTAATCCGTTCTGTAGTGCGAAGCGATATGCAGAAACACCGTGCCAGGTCTTGACATGGGGATCGGCCCCCGCTGCCAGCAAAACCTCGACATGGGCGCGGGAACGGCGCCGCCGGATCGCCCAGATCAACGGATTCCCGATCGTGCTTGTCAGAGCGTTGAAGTCTTTCACGCAGGCAAGCAGCAATTTCAATCCGTCCAGCTCGTCGCGATCCAGTATGTGATGCACTGCGTTCGTGCCTTCCACCCTTGCTCCGCCCTCCAGCAGCATCCGCATGCAGTTCAGGTCAAGAGTTTCCGTTGAGTGATACAGCGATTCGTTGTCGTTGGGATTGGCTCCTGCATCGAGGAGCATCTTGGTCAACTCAGGGTCGTGATTCTTCCCCGCGGCCCCATAGAGCGCGCTGAGCGGATGGCCGCCGGGTTTATGCGACCAGGACTGATTCGGATCCGCCCCAGCGTCCAGCAGGATGCGCGTACAGCGCCGCAACCGGTCGCGAAACTCGGGAACCTGCAATAGCCCGGAATGCGTCACAGCGACCAGCGGCGGCATCGCCAGAGGATTCTTGCAGCCAGGACAGATCCACGGACTCTCGACCCGATTCACGCGCTTCGGATCTTCACGGACAGCCTCGCGCACGGCGGTCTCATCACCGATCGCGCAAGCTAGAAACAGCTCGCCCTGGCCGAGATCCGGCCGCTCGGCCAGCATCCTAGCCGCTAGAGCGGGGCGGGGGCGATCATTCTCGTGGCCATAGACGCAATATAGCCAGAGCGGCACCGCGTCCTTTCGAGATTGGGAGGACCTGCTGTTGGCCCAATCCACGTAGTTCTGCAGATTCCGCCAGGAAGGCAGGCCGTACTCGCGAGCTATACACGATTGTGCATCGTGCAGCTTCAATGCGAGCGCGGCGATCGCGGCATCAGCTTTGCCTTCCGCCGCGGGTAAGGAATTGCGAAAGCGCGCGAACGCAGTAGGATCGCCAGCTTCGTACAGGCGCAGGAGTTCCTTCGCCTGCTTCTTCAGATGGTCTATGTTGGGCCGTTCCGGTAAACGGGGCATTCAAAACCTCCATGCGTGGGATTGCCGATGACCCGCAAAACCGGCTGCATAAAGGTTCAGAAGCTTCAATGCAATCTGTGGAGCAAGTGGGTTCAACCCTTCCCGCGGGCCCGGATGCGGCTTGCACCGCATTTTTCAATGATACAAAGACCTGGGAGTTTCAGCGGGTCTTTTCGCGCCGGTGTGTTCTTCACGATTTGAATAGTATGCAAGGCGCTCAAAGGATATTTAAGGATATGAAGGATTGATTGAGGCGGATCGAGACCGGCCCGCCGAGCGGCGCAGTGGCCGTCGTTATTGGGCCGCAACGCAATCTCACAAGGGCTTAATTATAAAGCTATTTTTCGCGTTGTCAACGCCCCAGCGGAGACCGACTCCCCGCTGCTTCTCTCACGAGCTTCCACACCTCCGCCACATCGTCCCACGCGGTCGCGATGTTCCCGATCGCAATCCGAATGACATATCGTCCGTTCAACGCCGTGTGCGAGAGAAACGCCCGCCCGGTCGCGTTGACCGCTTCGAGCAGGCGGCGGTTCTCGTCGTCGGAGCCGCGATAGCGGAAGCAAACGACCGATAAAGGATGGGGAGCCGCGATTTCGAAATCCGCATCGCCCGCGATAATGCGCGCGAGATCCTGCGCACAGCGAATATGCTCTCGCAGGATCTTGACGATCCCTTCGCGCCCGTAATAGCGCAGTACGAACCACAGCTTCAGGGCGCGGAAGCGGCGGCCGAGCGGCACGCCCGTATCCATCAGGTTGAGGGCCTGCGGATCCTCGGCCGTTGTCAGATACTCGGGCACGAGCGAGAAAGCGCGGCGCAGGATGTCCGGGCGGCTGGTGTAAAATGCGCTCAGATCGATGGGCGTGAAGAGCCACTTGTGTGGATTCGTGACGAGGGAGTGCGCGCGGGAGGCGCCATCCAGCACCCAGCGGAACTCCGGGATCATGGCCGCCGGCCCGGCGTAAGCGGCATCGACGTGCAGCCACAGGCCGTATTGTTCAGCAATATCGGCGATGCGCGCGATAGGATCGACGCTTGTCGTTGAAGTGGTTCCGGACGTCGCCACTACGCAGAACGGCCGCTTGCCCGCCGCCAAGTCGGATTGAATGGCCGCCCGCAGCGCTTCCACGTCCATGCGGAACTCCGTATCGGACGGAATTTTTCGCACGTTTTCCTGCCCGATTCCGACGGCGATGGCTCCCTTTTCAATGGAGGAATGGGAATGTTCCGACGTATACATTACGAAGTCCCGGCCGCGTTCCGCGCAGGCGTGCATCCGGGTCGGCCATCTCGCGCGCGGCGGCGATGGCATGCATGCTCGATATGGACGCGGTGTCGTAGATGACGCCCGAAAAGCGCTCCGGCAATCCCATCCAGCCGCGCAGCCACCCCAGCGTCACCTGTTCCAGCTCCACCACCGCGGGGCAGCTCTTCCAGACCATGCCGTTTACGTTGAGCGCGGCTGTCAGCATTTCGCCCAGAATGCCCGGTCCCGAAGCCGATACCGCGAAATAGGCCATGAAGCGCGGATGATTCCAATGCGTCAGAGACGGGACGATGCGGGACTCAAAATCGTCGAGAATACGATCCATTCCTTCGCCTTGTTCGGGGCCTGAGCGGGGAAGCGCCGCCGTCAATTGGCCGGGCTTCACGTCCGGCAGGACCGGAAATTCCCGCACGTTCGCGAGATATTCGGCGATCCAGTCGACAACTTCGTGCCCATATTTCCGGAACTCTTCAGCGTCCACCCGACCTCCCCTCCTTCGATAAGGACCCGCACTCCGCCCGGACGTGCGCGAGCCACGGGCCGAACCACGACGCGAACTCGTCCAGCTTCTCCCGCTCCGTGGTGGAGGAGCCCGTGGCGGGCGCCCCGGCGTCGATCTTGCGCTGCCGCAAGGCTTCCTTAATTCCATGCGGCGTGGGGAGGCGCGCCGTCCACTCAAGGAATTCGCGCACGCGCCCGCTCAGCGCTTTTACCCGATCCGGCTCGTTCGCCTCGGCCGCGCCGTCGATCGCGAGTATGAGTTCGGGAACGGCGCAGCCCAGCATCGAAACCACTCCATCAGCCCCGCCCAGCCCGGCGCGCGCGAACAGAGCGTCGCCGGTCAGAATGGCGTAGCGGCCGCTTCGTTTTATGATCGCGCAATTGCGTGAAGGCGTCCCAGGAACCACTCGCGTCCTTGATGCCGGCGAACAGCCCGGTATCGAGCAGCGCGAGCGCGGTCGCGATCTCGATTTCCGACTTGTAAACGCCGGAGCGTTTTCGATGCACACGGGCAAGTCGCGATGCGTGGACCCGGCAAAATCCACGATAAAACTGAAATATTGCGTCCTGCGAATACTTGTAATAATAGGGCGGCATCAGGAACACTCCCGCCGCGCCGGACGCCGCCGCTTCACGCGCCAGCTCGACGGAGCCGTCCAGCGTCGAATGCGACACGTTCACCAGCAGCGGCACGCGGGAACGCCTGACGGCGAAATCAAGCATGTGACGGCGGTCGTCCAAAGCGAAATGCACGAACTCGCCGGTCGAACCGAGCAGTTCAATACCGTTCGCGCCGCTGCGTGAGAGAAAATCGAGCAGTTCCAGGCTGGCCGCAAGATCGATGGACGTCTCGTGGCCGGCGCCGCGGCGTGACGGCGGAAAGAATCACGCCCTGGAACGGGTTCTTCTCCGGTTGCGGGCCCTTGTTCATCAAGCGTCAAAGCGACACTTGAATCATATCGCCCGGAACGCTGTTGAAACTCTGCTCGCCGAAGCTACAAGACCCAGTACGGTTCAGTTCACCATGGTCGATTCCGGAGGCGCAGGCCGGCCGAGTCTGTTTAAGGTGCGCAGTACCAGCCGCCGTGGATCGAGCAGGTGCTGCGGCTTGAACTGCTTCAACGTCCAGCGCGAGCCGGGGTCGAATTCGATCCCGAGAAAATATCCGATATCTCTGAAAACGCAGTACTTGACGATTCCCATCAGATCGCCTTTGGCGTGCCTCATCCGAAGCGCTGTTTCGAGCGGTATGGGAACGTCTAGTTGCAGACACGCGCCAGTAAGCGAAATGTCTTCCAGATTGGCGACGCTCTTTCTGGCCCTGTCCGCCCTTGTCTCTCCAGCAGACATCCAGCATGTCCGCGCACAGCAGCCGAGCTTCGAAACGCTTATCAAGCATACAGTTGTGCTATCGGCGACCAAAACGCAAAGGATTAGCGCCGCAAGGTGAAGAAAATACGCCTACGTCCAGCATAAGGCGAGTACCTACGTTATTTTCGTCCGGGGCCCCGCGCGCCCCGCAATCGATTGTGCGAAAGTTCAAGTGCGAGAGTTCATCCGGAATACATGCCGCCACGTCCGCTTATCGTGCTTGCCGCCGTCGCGGCCGCGTTCGGAATCGCGGTTCCCTATTATAGAGGAGCGGGATTCCTCGATCATCGCCTGATCGTCGCCTACGCCTGTCTGCCGACGATCTTTGCGGCCCCGGCGGCGGTCTCCTCCTTCGCACCCCTGGAGGCCCCCGAGGCGCGTGAAACTCTCCCGGCCTTTCAAAAACTTCTGCGAGTGTGGCTGCTGTGCTGGGCATTCGGAACCGGCATTCTGGGGATTGCGCTTTTAACAATTAACCTTGCGTTTGCGCACGGACGGTTGCTGCTCCCCCGCGCCGGCTTCCTGGTTGCCGCTCTCTGCCTCGGTTTCACCGGCTCAGCCGCCGTGGCCGCATTGGCGGCCGAGCTCACGCGCCATCTCGCGATGCGGACGGTGCACACCATGTTCCGGACGGGCTTCCTGATCCTCATCGCGGCGCTGTTCCTCGCGGATCGATTTTTTGCGGTGTCCTTGTCCACCGCGGCGTGGACGCGCCTGCTGTTCATTCTGGCCGCGGTCTGCGGCGGCGCCGCCGTGCTGTTCGCGACGCGTCTTCCCACCCGCACAGTATCCTGAAGTTTAAGTGGAGGAAATTCACGTCATCGGCGGTGGATTGGCGGGGTGCGAGGCGGCCTTTCAGATCGCGCGCGCCGGCATTCCCGCGGTTCTCCATGAGATGCGTCCTGTGCGCGCTACCGAGGCCCACCAAACGGACCGCCTCGCCGAACTCGTGTGCAGCAATTCGCTCAAGACGGAGCAGGAAAACAGCGCGCCCTGGCTGCTCAAACAGGAATTGCGCGCGCTCGGAAGCCTGCTGCTGCGGGCGGCCGCGAAGGCCCGCATTCCGGGCGGCCACGCGCTCACCGTGGACCGCGCTATTTTCGCCGACGAAGTCTCGCGCGCGATAGAAGAGCACCGGTTGATCGAGGTGCGGCGCGAGGAGGTCGAGGAAATACCGGCCGGCGGGATTGCGATCGTCGCCAGCGGCCCGCTTACCAGCGGCGCGCTGGCAGCGAATATCGCTCGCGTGACCGGCGCGGAGCGGCTGTTCTTCTACGACAGCATCAGCCCTATCGTCGATGCCGAATCCATCGACATGTGCATCGTGTTCCGGGCCTCTCGTTATGGCAAGTCGCTCGACGGCGGCGACGATTATCTCAATTGCCCGCTCGACCAGGAGCAGTACGAACGCTTTGTCGACGCCCTGCTCCAGGCGCAGCATGTTCCCGCCCACATCCCCGCCGACCGCACTCCGTTTTTCGAGGCCTGCCTGCCTGTCGAGGAGATCGCGCGGCGCGGACGCGAGACGCTGCGCTTCGGCCCCATGAAGCCCATGGGATTGACCGATCCGCGCATCGGACGACGCCCCTACGCCGTCGTTCAGCTTCGCCAGGAAGATGCGCGAGCCGGCAGCTATAACCTGGTGGGATTTCAGAACCACATGCGATTCGGCGATCAGCAGGGCGTGTTCCGCATGATCCCGGGCCTGGAAAATGCGGAGTTCCTGCGCTTCGGTCAAATGCACCGCAACACATACATCAACGCTCCGGCCCTTCTCGGGCCTACGCTCGAATTGCGCGCGCGCCGGGGCCTATTCTTCGCCGGGCAGATCTCGGGCGTGGAGGGCTACGTCGAATCGATCGCGACCGGCCTCATCGCAGGCCACCATGCGGCGGCGCTTGCAAGAAACGACGAAATCAGGCCCTTTCCGCGCGCCACCGCGCTCGGGTCGTTGTGCCATTACGTCTCCGCCGCCGATCCCCGCAATTACCAGCCCGCGAACATCACGTTCGATCTCCTGGAACCGCTTGACGATCCCACGCGGCACAAATTGCGGCACGATAAGCGCGCTCGCCACGCCGAGGTGTGCCGTCGCGCGCTCTGCGCACTCGAGGCGTATCTTGGCGCCGCTTCGCATGATGAGGCGCCGCGGCGGGTTCACGATTGCGACGGGGCGACCCCCGCCGGGCGGTGAGTTGGTGGGACCACTGGGCGATCAGTCGAGTAGGGCCGACGGGTCACGCGTACCAGGCTAAGTTTTCTAAACCCATTGTTGAGGATGGTTGGGCTTCAGTGGTTTTTATTTGCGGCGTTGCAGCATTTCGGGTTGCTCCACAGGTTTGGGCGTCTCGCAACTCCAGCGTGATATCGTACTATTTCTATGCGTGTTGCCCATATAGCGGCGTTCCTGGCCGCCGCGCCCCTCCTGCTCGCCGCTCCCAGACAATATTTCGTTTACTTCGGCACCTACACCGGACCGAAGAGCAAAGGCATTTACGTCGCCCGCTTCGACGCGGGGAGCGGCAAGCTGCAGCCGCTCAGCGTAGCCGCCGAAATGGCAAACCCGTCGTTTGTCGCGCCTCATCCCAACGGCCGCTTTCTATACGCCGTCGGCGAGCAGCGCGGCGGAATCGTCAGCGCCTTCTCGATTGATCGCAACAGCGGCACTTTGACGCTGCTGAACACGATGCCGTCGAAGGGAAACGGCCCCTGCTACGCGCGAGTGGATAAAACCGGCCGGGCGCTGCTGGTGGCTAACTATGGCAGCGGGACCTTCGCGGTCTTTCCTATCGAAGCCGATGGCAAGCTGAAGGACGCCTCCGCCACTATTCAGGACCAAGGCAAGGGAAGCAATCCGGCGCGCCAGGGAGGGCCGCACGCGCACTCCCTGAATCCCTCGAATGACGACCGCTTCGCCGTGGGCGCCGACCTCGGCCTGGACAAGCTCTTCGTATTCAAATTCGACGCGGCGGCCGGCACTCTTACGCCCAACAACCCGCCCTACGCGGAAGTCAAGCCCGGATCCGGACCGCGCCATTTTGCTTTTCACCCCAATGGAAAATTCGCGTATGTCACGGACGAAATCGCCTCGAACGTGGTGGCCTTCCAGTGGGACGGGGCCGCCGGAACGCTGCACGAGCTCCAAACGATCTCGACGCTTCCGGCGGATTTCAAAGGCGAAAATACTACAGCCGAAATCCAGGTTCACCCTTCCGGAAATTTTCTCTACGATTCGAACCGCGGCGCCGACAACATCGCCGTGTTTCGCATCGACAAGAGCAAAGGAACGCTCACGGCGGTGGACCATACCTCCACGCAAGGCAATGTCCCGCGCGGCTTCGGCATCGATCCCAGCGGCTCGTTTCTAATCGCGGGCAATGAAAAGTCGGACAATATTGTGGTTTTCCGCATCGACAAGCGCAGCGGAAAGCTCACGCCGACGGGCCAGACAGCGGAGGTCGGCGGTCCGGTATGCGTAAAATTCGTGCCGCTTCAGTGACGGCAAAGCCGGTAAAATAAGGCGTGATCTGGCGCGTGTTCGGCGTGGCTGCCTTGGCGTTTGCCATGGTGGCCGGCAGCACGGAATGCGTGGTCGAGTGCAGCGCGCAACCGTGCCATGACGACGCGAGCAAGCCTCTCTGTCATCGGCATCACCGCTCGAAGCAGTCCGGCGATGCATTCTGCAAGCATTCCCTTTTCGTAGCTGAATGCGGGATGCGAGCTACCCTTGTTGCCGCGGCGTCGCAAGCGCATCATATTGTCCCCCTGTGTCCACAGGACATGGCCACCGTTCCGGCAAATTCAGTTGCCGCGGTTTTCACACCCGCCTGGTCGCCGCCGCTTGCTCGCCTGACGCCAATTCCCGCTCTAAAAATCTAGACTCTCCTCGACCGCAGCGCTTCCGTTGGCCGGATTGCATTGGGAGGACTATTTATGCATATAAATTGGCCGCGCTGGATGGCCGCGAGCGCGCTGCTTTCGGCCGCTGCGCAAACGATGCCGGACATGCCGGACATGCCTCAACACCAGCATGAAAACATGCAGCACGGGGCCATGCAAATGAACATGAACGCGGCGGGCATGTATCTCATGAATATGGCGTCGGGCACGAGCGTGAATCCGTTGAGCTGGCCTATGCCGATGATCATGCATCGCATGGGCTCGTGGAACCTGATGTTCATGGCCAACGCGTTCCTTTCCGATACGCAGCAAGCGGGGCCGCGCGGCGCCGCCAAGCTGTTTTCGACAAACTGGCTGATGAGCTCCGCGGAGCATGCCGTGGGTTCGGGCAGCTTCATGATTGAGACAATGCTCAGTCTGGAGCCACTGACGATAACGGATCGCCGCTATCCGGAACTCTTCCAGACGGGCGAGACCGCCTACAGCCGGCCGCTCGCCGACGCGCAGCACCCTCACGATTTCGTCATGAGTGTCGCCTTCGAGTACGCCTACCCTTTGAGCGAAAATACAATGCTGCAGCTGTATTACGCGCCGGTCGGCGACCCGGCTCTGGGGCCGGTTGCGTTCCCGCATCGCGCCTCCGCGATGGAACTGCCCCAGGCGCCGCTGGGCCATCACTGGCAGGATTCGACGCACATCGCCGACAATGTCGTAACCGTCGGCGTGCAGCATAAATGGCTGCGCCTCGAGGCCAGCGGGTTTTACGGCACGGAGCCGGACGAGAATCGCTGGAACATCGATTGGGGACCGATGAATTCGTATTCCGCGCGGCTGTGGGTGTTTCCATCTAAAAATTGGGCGGCGCAGGTCTCCTGCGGCCGCCTCGCCCGGCCGGAACGCCAAGAGCCAGGCGATGTCGTGCGCACCACGGCGTCGCTGGCATACACGCGGGCCGCCTCGCATCGCAATGCCTGGTCCAGCAGCCTCATTTGGGGACGCAATCATGAGATTCTGACGCGCCGCAATCTTAACTCGTATTTGGCGGAAACGCTGTACCCGATCGGCGCGAAGAATTTTCTCGCAGGCCGCATCGAGCTGGTCGATAAAGACGAGCTGTTTGCCGATACCCCGGATCTGGAAGCTCAGCTCGATCGCACGGCCGGGAGTACGTTCCGCATACAGGCCTACACCGCCGGGTACACGCGAGACATCGGCACTTTCAAAAACGTTGAAACCGGCCTGGGAGCGAACGCAACCGCGTATGGCGTCCCCGGCGCACTGACGCCCTACTATGGCCGGCATCCCTGGGCGGTGGACGTCTACATGCGCGTCCGCCTTAAGCCCGCCGAATAAGAGCGCAGTATCATTTGGCGAATCTGAAATGCCAGGAGTTGCGTGCCAGACCCTTCAGTTCTTCGAGCGAAAACCCGAACTCGCGGGCTGCAATCTCGAACTCGCGCGGCAAGGAAGTCCCAAACAGCGAGGGATCGTCGGTATTCAAGGTAATCGGCACGCCCGCATCATAGAGCGCCCGCACGGGGTGCGCGCTCAAGGACTCGACCGCTCCGGTCCGCGCATTCGAGGTGATGCAAATCTCCAGGGGCACGCCGCGGTCGCGCAAGGCCTTCATCAAATTGGGGTCCCGGACGGCGGCGATGCCATGTCCGATGCGCTCCGCCCCGATCGCGAGCGCCGCCCACACCGACTCCGGCCCGGCGGTTTCCCCGGCGTGACAGACCAGGCGCAAGCCGCCGTCGCGCGCATAAGCGAATACGTCCCGGAACCACTCCGCCGGCCCGCGTACTTCGTCCCCGCCGATTCCAAACGCGACCACGCCTTGGTCCCGCCGCGTAACGGCGAACTCCGCGACGCGAAGTCCCTGCTCCGGCCCAAACTGCCGCACCGCGTCGAGGATCCAAAACACCTTGACCGGCGCGCGCAGCGATTCCCGCCATAACGCGTCGTACACGCTTGCTAGGGACTGCTGCTTCCACGAGACTACTCCAGCCGATAACGTCACTTCGGCGTAGTCGATGCCCTGCTGCTCGAAGCGCTCGAACAGACGGCGCGCCGCGATCGCGTAGTGCTCCGGCGAACGCAGCTTGCGGGTGACCCAAACGAAGGCGCGCAGAAATCCCGCGAAATCGTGGAATGCCGTATGGGCCTCGATCTCTTCGCGGGTCAGCGTAGGATCGATCTCCAGCAACGCCTCCGCCCCGATGGCGCCCTCCAGATGGACGTGCAACTCGGCGAGCGGCGGCGCGAAAAGATCGCCGGGCATCCTTGCCATAATAGCGGCAGTGACTCCAAACGAAATGGAAGCCATCGTAGGGGGCTATCATGGCGATCCATTTCGCTTCCTCGGCCCGCACCGCGTCCAGAAAGGCTGGGAAATCCGGGCCTTCCTGCCGCAAGCTTTGGAAGCCGCGGTTCTTCTGCGAGATCAGTCGATCCCCATGCGAAAGACCGATCCGCAGGGTCTGTTTACGATTTGCGTGCCGGACGATCCCGGCGCGTACCGCCTGCGTCTGACGCTATGGAATCGAACGCGCCAGGACATCGACGATCCTTACCGCTTCCCTCCCCTGCTCACCGATTTCGATCTGCACCTGCATGGCGAAGGCACTCATTTCGAGAGCTACGAAACAATGGGCGCGCATCTGGCGATCTGCGAGGGCGTGCGCGGCGTGCGTTTCGCCGTATGGGCTCCGAATGCGCTGGTGGTGAGCGTCATCGGCGATTTCAACGATTGGGACAGCCGCCGCCATCCCATGCGCCTGCGCACGGGCGGCATCTGGGAGATATTCATGCCCGGCATCGGCGACGGCGCCCATTACAAGTATCAGATCCGCAGCCGTTTCCGCGGCTACAACCAGCAGAAGGCCGACCCCTACGGCTTCGCGAGCGAGGTCGCGCCCAAGTCCGCATCCATCGTCTACGACCTGCGCGATTACAAGTGGGGCGACGGAGAATGGCAACAAGCGCGCGTCGAAAAAGACTATCTGGCGTCCCCGTTCGCGGTTTACGAGGTCCACGCCGGAAGCTGGCTGCGCGGCCCTCAGAACAGTTTTCTGAACTATCGCGAGCTGGCCGCGACGCTGGTCCCCTACGTCAAGGATCTTGGCTACACCCACGTCGAGTTTATGCCCATTCAGGAGCACCCCTTTCTCGGTTCCTGGGGCTACCAGGTAGTCGGCTACTACGCGCCCACATCGCGTTATGGATCGCCGCGGGATTTCATGTACCTGGTCGACCAACTCCATCGGGCCGGTATCGGCGTGATTGTCGATTGGGTGCCGGCGCACTTTCCCAAGGATGCGCATGGGCTTGCGTTTTTCGACGGCACCGCGCTGTACGAGCATGCCGACCCCCGCAAAGGCGAGCATCGCGAGTGGGGCACGCTGATCTTCAACTTCGGGCGCAACGAAATCCGCACGTTTCTGATTTCGAACGCGCTGTTTTGGCTGAAGGAGTACCATATCGACGGCCTTCGCGTGGATGCGGTGGCGTCGATGCTGTACCTGGACTATTCGCGCAAACCCGGCGAGTGGGTCCCTAACATCCACGGGGGCCGCGAGAATCTCGAAGCGATCGATTTCCTCCGCCGCTTCAACGAGCTCGCGCATCAAGTCCCCGGCTCCGTCACGACCGCCGAGGAATCTACCGCCTTTCCCGGCGTTTCAAAACCCGTGTATCTCAACGGCCTGGGTTTCACCATGAAGTGGAACATGGGCTGGATGCACGACATGCTGAACTACTTTACGCTCGACCCGGTTTACCGCAAGTTTCACCACAACGACATCACGTTCAGCCTGCTGTATGCCTTCACGGAAAATTTCGTTTTGCCCATCTCGCACGATGAGGTCGTGTATCTGAAGGGCGCGTTGCTGAGCAAGATGCCTGGCGATGTTTGGCAGAAGTTCGCCAACGTGCGGGCGTTCTTGGGCTACATGTACGCGCACCCGGGCAAGAAACTTTTATTTATGGGAAGCGAGTTCGGCGACTGGAACGAATGGAGCCACGACCACGGCCTGGCCTGGGAGGTACTTCAATACGACTTTCACCGCAAGCTGCAGGATTATAACCGCGAGCTGAATCGTCTGTACCGTTCCCACCCGGCTTTTTACGAGATAGATTTCGATTACACAGGTTTTGAATGGATCGACTTCCGCGATGTCGAGAATTCGATAATTTCGTTTCTGCGCCGCGACGCCCGCGGGCGCTTCCTGGTTTTCGTGTGCAACTTTACGCCGGTCCCGCGCCGGAACTATCGCGTAGGCGTGCCGCAGCCCGGATTTTACCGCGAAATTCTCAATAGCGATTCATCGTTATTCGGCGGGAGCAATGTGGGTAACGCGGGCGGGGTTCGCTCCGATCCCCTCCCCATGCACGATCGTCCCCACAGCATCAACATTACGATTCCGCCGCTCGCCGTCACGGCGTTCGAACTTAGTTAAGTCAGCGCGATTCGCTTTAGCGCGATTCGCTTTAGCGCGATGGATCGCGCTGGCGCGTATTGCTGACGCCCGTCAGAATCCCCAGCCCGACCAACACAATCACCCCCACTGCGATCCACTGCGCCGGTACGTGCAGCAGGAATGCGCCCACCGCCAGTCCCGCAATCAACACAATAAACCCGACAATGTATAATGCGAATGACATGCATTCTCCTCCCGCTATGCCCGTGCAAGTGCCCGGCCAGAATGTCAACTCATTGAATCTCCGTAACATTCGCGGCAGACGTTACAATGCGGGTTGAAAAAATTTGACGCTATTGTCGTCGGCGCCGGTCATAACGGCCTAGTCGCGGCCGCGTACCTCGCACGGGCCGGCCGCCAAGTCCTAGTGCTGGAAAAGCGCGAAGTGGCGGGCGGCTGTTGCGTCACGGAAGAAATCTGGCCGGGCTATAAGGTCTCGACGGCGGCCTATCTGACCAGCCTGCTCCAGGAACGCATTATCGGCGACCTCGATCTTCCGCGCTTCGGCTACAAGGTAGATGCCAAGGACCCGGCCTTTTTCTCAGCTTTTCCCGACGGTCGCCATCTTTTCATGTGGCAAGACGAGCGCAAGACCCTTGATGAGCTCGCGAAATTCTCGAAACACGACGCCGAGGTCTTTCCCGAATACGAGCGCTTCCTGGAGCGGCTGGCCGGAGTAGTGGAAACCCTCCTTCTTACGACGCCGCCCGAATTTCCGCCGCACGGCGTCGGCGACCTCATTGATTATTTGAAGCTCGCCGGCCGATTTCGAAAACTCAGCCCCCGCGAGATGACGGGGCTCGTCAAAGTCTTCACTCAAAGCGCCGCGGAATTCCTCGACGAGTGGTTTGAATCGGAGCAGGTGAAGGTGACGCTCGCAACCGACGGCGTCATCGGCGCAAATGGCGGTCCGCGCTCGCCGGGGACGGCTTACATCCTGCTGCATCACGTGATGGGCAGCGCCGGCGGCAAGCGGGGATTGTGGGGCTTTGTGCGGGGTGGCATGGGCGCGGTCTCGAATGCCATCGGCGATGCGGCCCGCGCATCGGGCGCGGAGATCCGTCTGAACTCCCCGGTCGAACGCATCAAAGTCCAGAACGGGCGCGCAACTGGAGTGGTCATTGCGGGCGGAGAAGAGATCGACTCGCCCATTATCGCGAGCAATCTGACGCCCCGCGTGACATTTCTCGACCTGATCCCGGCGCCTGAAGTCCCGGGCGAGCTGCTCGACGCCATCCGCAAATTCCGCAGCGAAGGGACCTCCTGCAAGATCAACCTGGCGCTCCGCGGGCTGCCCGATTTCCGCGCGCTCCCCGGCGCTCCCGGCCCGCAGCACCGCGCCACGATGCACATTTGTCCGTCGATCGAGTACGTCGAACGCGCCTGGGATGACGCCAAGTACGGCCGCCCTTCCCGATCGCCGCTTCTTGAGCTGACCGTTCCCACGATGTACGATCCCTCGCTCGCGCCGCCGGGCCGCCATATCATGGGCATCTTTCTCCAATACGCTCCGTACAGCTTGCGGGAATCCAGTTGGGACGAACTGCGCGGCCCGTTCGCCGATCGCGTCTTCGACATTATCGAAGAATACGCGCCCGGCTTCCGTTCGCTAATCCTCGAGAAGCAGGTGCTGACCCCGCTTGATCTGGAGCGGCGATTCGGTCTTAGCGGCGGCAACATCTTCCATGGCGAGATGAGTCTCGACCAGATGTTCGTGATGCGCCCGCACCCGAGCTGCGCCCGCTATCGCACTCCCATTCGCGGCCTGTATCTGTGCGGCTCCGGCACGCACCCCGGAGGCGGCGTGATGGGAGCGCCGGGATACAACGCGGCGCGCGAAATCCTGAAATCGCGGTAACCCTTCCGGCATCTGACAAGTGTCATGGCAGATCAAGACCTGAACGGAAAAGTCATCGTCATCACCGGCGCCTCCAGCGGATTTGGAAAGGGCGCGGCCCTCAAGTTCGCCGCCGCGGGCTGTTCCGTGGTGTTGGCGGCCCGCCGGGGCGAGTTACTGGATGAATTGGTTCGCGACTGCGAGCGCGGCGGCGCGCGCGCGCTTGCCGTACAGATTGACGTCGGCAACGAAGGAGACGTCGAGAGCCTGGCGCAAACCGCGCTTTCGACCTTCAACCGGATCGATGTATGGGTGAACAATGCGGGTGCGGGCGCGATCGGCCGCTTTGAAGAAGTGCCGCTCGCCGATCACGTCCAGGTCATCGAGACCGATCTGCTGGGCACTCTTTACGGCAGCTATTTCGCGCTGCGGCGGTTCCGGCAACAAGGGCATGGCACGCTTATAAACATCGCTTCCGTGATCGGCAAAGTTCCCGCGCCGTACTTCGCGTCCTATGCGGCGGCCAAGCACGGGGTGGTCGGCCTCAGCGCCGCTATTCGCCAGGAGTTGGAAGAGAACAACGACAAAGACATTCGCGTCTGCACCGTGATGCCGACGTCCATGGACACGCCTTTTTTCCAGCACGCCTCCAACTACACCGGACATGAAACGCAGCCGATCCCGCCGGTCTACGACGCACAGGAAGTGGTGGACGTAATTTTCCGGCTGGCCACGAAGCCCGAGGACGAAGTATCGGTCGGAACTGCCGGCAAGTTCTTTACGTTTGCGCACAAGCTGGCCGCGGGTACGGTCGAAAAAATGATGGCCAAGCAGACCCACAAGTCGGAAATCGAAAAAGCTCCTGCCGCCGAGCCGACCGAAGGAAGCCTGAAGGAGCCATCTACCACGGGCGCGGGCGTGAGCGGAGGCTGGAAGAAGTAGTTACCAGCCGCGGCGCCGATCTCCCCTGCCATCCCGGTCCAAGTGCTGTAAACTTTGACCTGGGTCTTTCTTGTGTTCTCATCCGCGCCGCGTCAAGCCATAAAGGCGGGAGCCTACGTCTGGAGCTGTGCGGAGTTCCCGCTCCGCGTATCGCTCAGTTTTGAAGTAATCGAGAGATTGCGCGTCGACGTTTTGGAGACCGCCCCTCCGGATCGCGAAGTGGGCGGCCTGCTGCTTGGGAGGCTTTTAAAGGGGACGGATATCGTTCAGATCGTCGGCTTCCAGCCCCTGCCTTCAATACGAAAGTTTTCGCCGCATTATGAGATCTCTCGTTCGAGCGGATTTGCCGAGGCCATGGCCGCCCACGTTTCCGAGGATCTTATTGCCGGATACTACCGCACGCATGTAGGCGCACGTCCGCGACTCCGTCAAGAGGATGTTGTATCGATCCGGGAGCGGTTTCAAGATCCGTCTAATGTTTTTCTGATCATTCGGCCCGGCGGAGACACGCTGGCGAGGGCCTCGTTTTTCTTCTGGCAAGGCAATTCCATTCGTGGGGACTTCAGCTCAAGCTTTCCCTTGTCGATCGAGGAATTGCAATCGATAAAAGAGACACAGCGATTTGGTGCATTGCGGCGCGGGGGACGCAACGCCATTCGGGACCTCACGTTTTCACGATATAAACAGCTTCCAAGGCGCTTTTTAGGGATATTTGCCGTGTTGGCGGGCTTACTGTTATTGCTCACGGCGGCGGTATTTTTCCGGTGGGGGCATCCGTCCGGATTTCTCCAAAGCGGGCGGCCTGTATCCGGCGCTTTCTCCGCGCTCGGCCTGAAGGCGCAGCGAAACGGCTCCGCTTTGGCGATAGGTTGGGACCGTTCCGCCCCGGAAATCGCCGCCGCGAAAGAAGGCCGCCTATTTATTTCAGACCTTGGTCAGCGGACGAGTGTGCCGCTGAACCCGGTTCAGTTGCGCACCGGAAGCGTGTCTTATACCGCTTCAGGCGAAAGAATCGAGGTGCGTCTCGACGTCGTCGGAGCTTCCGGCAAGCAGAGTACGGAATCCATGATTTCCATTTCCCGCTCTCCCGACGCTTCCATCGCAAATACAGCCTTGCCGCCCGGTCCCATCGAACGCGAATTGAACGCCGCCCTGCCTCCGCCCGAACCGGCGCGCCTCAAACCACCTGGGATCGAAAACGGCGGGCTATCCGCACGGCCGCGGCCTGCACGGCAGGTTTCCCGGAAAGCTGGCGCTTCCCAAGTGGCTCGCCTTCCGAGTAGGCCTTCTTCGACCGGCGTTCGCGAGCGTGCGGCAACGCCCGCCCTTCAGGCAATTGCGCCGGCAGCGGCGCAAACGGTGTTGCCGCACGCCGAAGAAGCGCCCGCGAAGCGGCTAACGCAGGCGCCCCAACTACCCGCGAGTGCTCAATTGAAGCCGGAGCCAAGGCCCGCGATCCCGGGCAATGCGGCGGAGCGCGCGCAGCCGGATCCCTTGCAGGCAAAGGACGAGAGCAAATCGCACGAACCCGGCGCCGATCGTCAAGATCCCGCGAAGCCGCCGATATTAACCGGATCGGCGCCCTTGATAAGGGACGTTGGCCCCACTTTGTCCTATGTCGCGGCGAAGGCGGTACGCCGGCAACAGCCCTCCGCCCCGCCGGAGTTACGGCAATTGATCCTGGGCGACAACGTAGTTGAAATCGCGGTCCGAATCGATGAATTCGGCCGCGTTACTTCCGCGAAGCCGGTATCCACTAAAGGCAGCGCCGCGAAATTTCTCACTCCGGCCGTGGTAGAAGCCGCTTTCGGCTGGCAATTCGAACCAGCCAAACAGAACGGTAAGGCGGTTCCCTGTGTACAGAATTTAACGTTCAGTTTTCATGCGTCCGGCCGTTGAGCCGCAAGCCGGCAGCCCGCGCGCGGAAGTGGGCAATAATCGGCGGAAGTGGGCGATAATCGGCGCAGGTGGGCGATAATCGAAGGATGGTGCGCCAATCGGGACGTTACGCGCTGCTGCTGGTACTCGCGCCGGCCGCCCTCTCCGCGCAGGCTTCGAAACCGCCGGTGGCAAAGCCGCCCGCGACGAAGCAAACCAAGTCGCCTCCGAATGCGACGGCCTCCAACCCGCCCGTCTCCGGGAAAACCGCCGAGACTCCGGGGTTCGATATCACGGCGCTCGATCGCAAAATCGATCCATGCGCCGATTTTTACCAGTACTCCTGCGGAACGTGGCTCGCCAACCATCCTATCCCGCCGGATCAGTCCTCATGGGGACGTTTCGACGAACTGGCGGAGCGAAACCGGCGGATCCTGTATAACATTCTCGAGAAAGCGTCTACGGCGGACCCCAAGCGCGACCAGGTGACGCGCGAGATTGGAGATTTTTTCGTCGCCTGCATGGATGAGGAAGGAATCGGCAAGCGCGGCCTGCAGCCGATTCAGCCGGATCTGAACAGGATCGCGGCGCTGAAGACGAAACAGGAGATCCAGGGGGAGCTGGTATCGCTCGACCGCAAGGGGGTGGACACGCTGTTCCGCTTCGATTCCACGCAGGACGCCAAGAACTCCGAGCAGATGATCGGGGAGGTGGACCAGGGCGGACTCGGTTTGCCGGACCGCGATTACTACATTAAAGACGATGAAAAATCGGCCGCGCTGCGCAAGCAATACGTCGCGCACGTGGCGAAGATGCTGGAATTATCGGGCGATTCGTCCGATCAGGCGTCGGCGGGAGCGGCGGCGATCCTGAAGATCGAAACGGAGCTGGCCAAAGGCTCGCAGGATCGCGTCACGCGCCGCGATCCCACGGCGACGTATCACAAGATGACGGAGCACGAGCTGTTTTCGCTGTGCCCCTTCCTGGACTGGCCGAGGTTTTTCGCCGCCATGGGCTCCCCGCCGCTCGAATCGTTGAACGTGACCGCGCCGAATTTCTTCCGCCAACTCGAGACCACCGTAGTAACGAATAATCTTGACGATCTGAAGACGTATCTGCGCTGGCATCTGATCCACTCCGCCGCGCCGATGCTGCCCGCGAGCTTCGTGGACGAGAACTTCAATTTCTACGGTAAAATTCTGACCGGCGCGCAGCAATTGCGCCCTCGCTGGAAGCGCTGCGTCGAGTACACGGACTCCGACCTCGGAGAGGCGCTGGGAGAGAAATACGTGGACGAGACCTTCGGCGTGGAAGGCAAGCAGCGCACGCTGAAAATGGTCCGGGAAATCGAGAGCGCGATGAACGACGATCTGCATGCTCTCCCGTGGATGACGCCGGAAACCAAGAAGCAGGCTTTCGCGAAGCTGGAGGCCGTAAAGAACAAGATCGGATATCCGGATAAGTGGCGCAATTATTCGAGCGTCGTGATTTCGCGCGATGACGCGCTCGGCAACGACCAGCGCGCCACCGAGTTCGAGGTGGAGCGCCAACTGCGCAAGATCGGAAAGCCGGTGGACCGCGGCGAGTGGCAAATGACGCCGCCGACCGTCAATGCCTATTACGACGCGCAGATGAACAACATCAATTTCCCGGCCGGCATTCTGCAACCCCCGTTTTACAGCAACCATATCGACGACGCGGTGAATTATGGCGGAATCGGGGCGGTGATCGGGCACGAGCTCACGCACGGCTTCGACGACCAGGGGCGGCAGTTCGACGCCGAAGGCAACCTGCGCGATTGGTGGACGGCGACGGACGCCAAGGCCTTTGAAGAGCGCGCGGAGTGCTTCGTAAAGGAGTATTCGAGCTTTGTCGCGGTGGACGATCTGCATCTCAACGGGAAGCTTACGCTGGGCGAGAACACGGCCGATAATGGCGGCCTGCGGCTCGCTTTCATGGCGCTGATGAAGGCGCTGAATGGCCAAAACGTGCCCCCGATCGACGGCTTCACGCAGCAGCAGCGCTTTTTCCTGGGCTGGGGCCAGGTGTGGTGCCAGAAGCGCCGGCCGGAAGTGGAGCGAATGCTGGTCACGGTGGACCCGCACTCGCCGAGCAAGGACCGCGTAAATGGGGTGGTGTCGAATATGCCGGAGTTTCAGAAGGCATTTTCGTGCAAGGCGGGGGCTCCGATGGTGCGCGATCCGCGCTGCCGCGTGTGGTAGGGTACCCGATGCGGCCCTGCTGAATGGCCGCGATTCCGGGGGCTGGCGCCTAAACGTTTCGAGAGGCGTGCCGGCGGCGCTGGCTGTACGCTATCAGCAACAGCAACCCGAGGCCAGTAAGTCCCATCGCCGCCGGTTCGGGCACGGCGGGCGGATCGGGATCGGGGGGGTCAACCACGGTGTACGAAGTCCCCGAAAGCGCTTGGCCGCTAGCCGAGGTGATATCGATCAAGCCTTGAAAGAAGGCGGTGCTATTGCCGCCGCCGCAATGGCACCAGAGGTCGTCTTCGCTGCCGGCGGCGCTGGCGCTCAAATGAAGGTGCAAAGTGAACGGCACTCCGAAGGTGAACGGTATGGGATAGTTGTCCACGATAGGTCCACAGCAATCTTCACCTGCTGAATTGACGAAGGCGCCAAGTGATGCCTGCGCCTCTGCATCCGAACTGTCATACGGGTCGGCGTAGATAATCGTCACGAGAGACGCCTGCGCAATGCCCGCTCCTGAAGACCCGTAAACCGTAAACGTCAGATCTTCGTCGAGCGAGGCCGTTGCCGTGGCAAATGGGTCTTCCTGCGAGAAGGAATTCCAGCCATACTGAGCCGGCTGACCATGCGCCTGTGTCCACGCAGTGACCTGCCATGCACCGCTGGTCGCCTTCGCTGAGGCTGCGCTCAAATCAGGATAAATTGTGCTGCATGAGTCGCTGGACGTACCCGTGGTTTGGCCCGCGTTGTATCCAGTACAGGACACCGATGTTAGCAACGTGGCGGAGTGCCCGGCGGGGAGCACAATAACAGCCGTAAGCAGCGCGACACATAGCAGTGAGCGCATTTGGGATTCCCCCTACAAGGCACAACGGCCTTGCGGAACATGGACATCCCCGCGCTTCGAATGTTTCAGCTGTATTCGCCACTGGTAATCAATTGCGGATAAAGATTACCTGGTGGGCGGTGCGGGACTCGAACCTGCGGCCTTCTGGGTGTAAACCAGACGCTCTAACCAACTGAGCTAACCGCCCATCAGGCTCAGTGTAACAGGCCGCCTGCGCGATACCCGGCCGTTAGTGCTCCTCGGCAATGACCGGGTTCTTCAGCTCGCCAAGTCCTTCGATGTGGACGACGACCTCATCGCCGGGCCTCAAAAAGCGGGGCGGCTTGCGGGCGAAGCCGACGCCGGCAGGGGTTCCCGGTTGAAACGATGTCGCCGGGTTCGAGCGTCATGACGCTCGACAGATGTTCGACCAGCTCCGGGATTTTGAAGATCAGCTCGCGGGTGTTGGAACTCTGCAGCGTTTCGCCGTTGATGGCAAGGCTGATGTCGAGAGCGTGCGGATCGGGAATTTCGTCGGCGCTCACGACAGCCGGGCCCATGGGCGCGAACGTATCGAAGGTCTTCCCCAGCAGCCACTGGCTGGTGGCCATCTGAAAATCGCGGGCGCTGACGTCGTTGACGATGGTGTAGCCGAAGACGTGATCGCGCCAGCGGTCGCGCGGGATGTGGCGGCCGCCCTTGCCGATGACGAAAGCAAATTCGGCTTCATAGTCGGGCTGCGTGGAATTTTTCGGCAGCACGATGGGGTCTCCGGGGCCGATGACAGCGTTGGTGAACTTGCTGAAAATGGTGGGCGTCCGGGGGATCTCCATTTTCGACTCGGCGGCGTGGTCGCGGTAGTTGAGGCCCACGCAAATAAACTTGGGTGGGCGCGGGATTGGCGCGAGCAGCTTGACCGAGCCGAGCGGCAGGACGTTTTCGGCGCTTTGCTCCGCGCCGCGGATGCGCTCGCGAGCGTCCAATCCGGCGGCGAACACGCTCAGCACGCCGGAGAATCCGGCTTCGGCGAGAGCGATCACGCGGCCGTCCACAAGCGCGCCGGCTTCGGCCGGTCCGTTGCCTCTGCTAAATGAAATCAGTCTCACGAAAATAGACCTCTCCCGAGGTTACACCATACTGGAATCTTGCTACCATTGGAACGCCTGCTCGTTTTGCCTACCTGCTGAACCGGCGTCGAACAGCCAGAACATCTTGTCAGCCTAGCGGAGAGAGAATGAGTTTCTTGTGGATGGCCCTGATTACGGCCGGAATTTTGCAGATGTCGGTGTTTTTCACGACAATTTTTTTGCATCGCTGCGTGACGCATCGCGGCGTGGAATTGCACCCGCTGGTGCGCTCGTTCATGCATCTCGAGTTGAGTCTGTTCACCGGCGTGGTACCGCGCGAATGGGCCGCCGTTCACCGCAAGCATCATCACTTTTCGGATAAGGAAGGCGATCCCCACAGTCCTTACATCTACGGGTTGTGGCACGTGCTGTTCGGCAACTACTTCTACTACAAGAAGGAAATCAAGGACGCCTCGACGATTCGCAAATATACGCCCGATTACCGCAAAGACGCGATCGACAGGATTCCGCTGATCCGCTACGGCGTGTTCGGCGGCCTAGGAATTTTTATGCTGATGTTCGGCTGGAAGTGGGGCCTCGCCGCCTGGGTGACTCACATGGTGCTGTATGTCCTATTGAATTCGATGATCAACAGCCTGTGCCACATGATCGGGTACCGGAATTTCAACAACAAGGCGACGAACTTGAAATGGGTGGCATTTCTGACGGCCGGCGAGGGGCTGCATAACAATCATCATGAATATCCGAGTTCGGCGCTGTTTGCGTTGCGGGGACATGAGATAGATCCGGCCTGGGGTCTGATCTGGCTCCTGGAACGAGTAGGGTTGGCGGAGGTACGGCCGGAGCCGATCGCCAAGGCGGCGTAACAAGCTGCGGCTCGATCTCGCCAGGCCTCCCGATCCATTGTTGGCTCGCAACGGCGCGGACCGCTTGTGGAGTGGCGCACTCATTGCTCGCAGCGGTGCGCGGAAGTAGCCCAAAGTCGCTTTCCATCCCGATCGTCGGCGAGCGCCCGCGAATCGACTTCCGCGGCCTTGGGATTTTTCGCTCAACCCCGGTTTCGAATTGCACGGAAGCGTGGCGCGGCAATAAGCGAGAGCGTACAGGAGATGTGGCGTGGCTAGACAAAGCGCGGCATCGAAGCCGGCTTTTCGGGCGTACGAAGCAATATTGGTGTATACTCAAGAGGCCGAGCGAATTAAGAGTTTTTTCGCGGGTCGCTCTTTTCCCTCGACAGAAAGGTCACAATCGTGCAGATTGCGTATATGGGATTCGTCCAGAGCGGGAGTATTCGTTCCTTTAATTTCGAAGGAAGTGAAGCGAGCCGCCCGGGGTACCGGCCCAAACGCGTCCAATTCTCGATGACGGCGGACATGACCATCGTGAGCCGCTTTCGCATCAAGTTCCAGGAGCTTCCAGCGCTTTGCCTGCGAACGCTTTCGGCGGCTGTCGAGACGTTTGAGGAGAGCGAGAAGGCTCCGGCCTCATACGTGTTGACCGAGGCGGACGTGCATGCCTATTGCGCTTCCATCGTGGCGAATCCGGCGCGGCCCGACCACCGCAAGCGATTTCGCCCCAAGCCCACGGAACATTCGCAGTTTCAGTGGCCCAAGAAAGCCTGACGCGAGTTTGACGCGATGTCAGTCTACAACCGGGTAGCGTACTTGCCGGACGGCAACGGCCGGGAACTCGAGGAAGACTACCGCCTCCTGGAGGCGGCGCAGTGTTGGTGCGGAGCTTCCAAGGACTTCGGCAAGAGCGTGTGCGGGATGTGCTGGGAGCGGCTCCCATCGCGTCATCGCGAAGCCTTGGTCGAGGCGCGCCCGGGCGTGGGCTTTGGACTCTCTTACGCCAGCGCGCGGCATTACTTGCGATTCGGATCGTCTTAAGAACGCTCTTTCCCGTTTGACGTCCAAGTATGCGTGCATGTATACTTGTACCGTAATGCCGAATAAGACCATCTACATCAAGGATTCCGATCTGCCGCTTTTCGAGCAGGCTCAGGAGCAGATCGGCGAAAGTATTTCATCTTTATTTGCGGATTTTTTGCGGGAGCGCGTCGCGGGGCTAACGCCGCAAGAGCGCACCATTCTGGAACTCCGGACGCAGATCGCGAAAGAACGCGAGGCCTTGAAAGAGGAACGCGCGCTGCCCGATTTCATCGATCGCGAGTTCGCGGCGGCGGAGGCTAATGCAAGCAAGTCCCTGAAGAGCTTGCGGTCGGGCGAAATCAAGAACGCGAAAGCGCATTTTTACGCCGCGAACACATATTACGAGTGGGCGCTGCGCGATTTAAAGCAGACGAGAGAGCTGAGTGAAAAGATCGCTGCCATGCTCGGGGCGGGCGGCAAATGACCGCTCCGCCCGGCATGCGTCCGCGCTTTTAAATGCCGGCGGGGCGTTCGGCGGCCGGCGGGGCGCCGCGTGGGGCTCGGAGCGCACGACGACGATCGTAAATTTCGCGACCAAGGCCGAGATTGCGCCGATGGCCGCCAGCAAGGGAGCGAGTACCACTCCGATGGCGGCGATCGTCACCGGAATCTCCATAAACGTGTGGCCATGCTCGTCCTTGACGATGATGCGCTGCACGTTGCCTTCATGAATGAGCGCCGAGACTTTATCGACCAGGTCGCGCCCGAGCACCTGAATCTCTTCCACGAATTGTTGAAATGCCAAAGTGGCCTCCACTTGTTCCTACGCATCGAGGAGTGAATGTGTTCCGGCGTTTACGCGTTCTCAGGCGACCGCCTGGATGCTGCGCAGCGTGATGCGTGTGGTGCGGACCTGGTCGGCCTTGACCTGGCGCAGCCCTTGCTGGACCATCGCGAACACAACATACCAGCTCACCACGCCGAGCACGATTTCCTTGAGGAAAAAAGGAAGATGCACGGGCGTGTCCCACAGGGTGTGCAGCGCGACGGGGATGATGAAGGCCTTTAGAAACTTAGGGTCCAGGACCATTTTGATTTGCAGCGGCTGGTCCTTCTTGACGCGCCACAGCGCGCCGGCTGCGATGGCGGTCCAGGCGACATGGCCGAAGGGGCTGAGCGCGGCTCGAAGATAGATGACGTAGCTCATGACCTCGATGCTGCGCGCCTTAAGGAGCATCTCGAAGGCATAGCCCATGCTCTCGAAAACGGCAAACCCGACGCCGACGGCGGCTCCGAAGAGCATGCCGTTGAGGATGTACTTGTATCTCGCTCCGGCGGCGACGCCGCGCATAACAAGAAACACGGCGGCAAGTTTCGCTACCTCCTCGACGATGCCGGGCGAGAGCGGCCCGAGCTGCCCCAGAATCGGAATGTCGTAACCGATGACCGCGACCAAAAGGGACAGCGCGCCGCCCATCGAAATCAGGATCGCGATCTTGTAGTAGGAGACGTTGCGCGGCGTGTTGAGCTCGAAAAAGAGGAGGACGGTGGCGAGCGGAACGGCAAGCGATCCCATCATGATGACGGCGGGCACGGCCTTGATGTTGTGGAAATTCGTCATGACGATGACGAACAGCACGTAGGCGAGCCCAACGGCGGCGAGCACCCGCATGAACAGCCACGGCTTGGGCCAACCGGTCTGAGCTTTGTCGATGGAAGGGGTGGTGCGGTAGGTTCCGACGGTGAGGTAGTCCTCAAGCTCCTCGGCGCTGCGTTTCTTGAAAACTTCCGAGAACATCTCACGCAGACTGAAGCCTTCGAGCTTTTCGGTTCCGGCGAGCCGGTTCAACTGCTCCTGCATCGATTGCAGGAGGTTGCCGCCCTGCTGCGCCGGCGAAGCGTTGACGCGCCAAATGGAGGATCCGATGCGGAACTCCTGGCCAGGAAGCAACTCCCCGGAGGAGAAGGGCTGCGCGTTGACAAACACCGGGTTGGGCGAGAGGGCGCGGAAGCGCAGGCGGTTATTGGCGGCGCTGAGGGCGGCGTGTTGCGGGGCTACCAGCGGGTCGACCTGTCCGATTCCGGTGGAGCGGCCCATGACCGTTTCGGTTGCGAGGACGGTGTAGAATTTCCCGGCGTCGGGTCCGGAGAGGCAGGTGACGTACAGTGCCGGGATGGCGGGTTGCGGGCCGGCGGGGCCCGGGCCGGGGTGGGGCGGAGGAGGGGTTTGATAATACGGGACGCCCTGCGGCGGAGGTGGCGCGCCCGGCGGTGGCAGGCCGCCGCCGGGGTTGGGGTTCCGCGCCGGGCCGGGTTGAGGCATTCCGGCAATCGATTGGGGATGTTGAAACGGCTGAGCGGGAGGAACGGCAGGGGCGTTCGCCGCGCTTCCACAGTTGCCGCAGTAAACAGTGCCGGGGTTCAGGGGAGCGCCGCAGAGGGCGCAAGGCGTGTTGGGCATGGCGCTAAACCGCGCGAAAAGTATAGCGCATTCAAAGGCATCCGGCGGTCTGCCGTCAGTCTTCGATCTTGTAGATTGTTAAGCCACTGAGGAGCTTGGGGTAGAGATTCGTGGATTTCTGCGGCACGATGCCGCCGGAAAACGCGGTTTCGGCGACTTGGACGATGGTGGTCGGCTCCAGCGGAAACGCAACTTGGGCGGGGCCGCGCCGGTAAGCCGCTCGACAGACAGGGATGATGAAGGCCTTGAGAAACTTGGGATCCAGGACCGTTTTGATCTGGAGAGGCTGGTCCTTCTTCACGCGCCATAAAGCGCTGACGGCGATAGCGGTCCAGGCGACATGGCGCAAGGGGCTGAGCGGGCCCGCGAATAAACGACGCAGCTCATGCCTCGATGGTGCGCGCTTGGAGGAGGATCTCAAAGGCATATCCCATGCAAGAGTATCCCATTCAGGACGTACACTGGCGAGACTTTTTCGCCCTGCTACAGGGACGCGGATTGAGCGGCGTGCGGCTGCTGATCAGCGACGACCACGCCGGCATGAAGGCGGCGCGAGAGGCGCGCTTTCCCGGCGTACCCTGGCAGCGCTGCCGGTTCCGCCTACAGCAGAATGCTGGCCATTACGTGCCGCGCATCGAAATGCGCCGCGAAGTGGCGGCCGATCTGCGCGCCGTCTTCGAATGCACGGACCGGCTGGAGGTGGATTGCCGCTTGCGTCTGGCCGTAGACAAATACCGCCAACGCGCGCCGAAGCTGAGCGCCTGGATGGAGACCAATGTGGCCGAAAGTTTCACGGTCTTCGCCTTCGCAAGCTCATCGCCGCCGCTTGCGCACGTCAAATCTCATGGAGAGAATCAGTAAAGAGTTGAAGCGCCAGACGCGGGTGGCGCATTTTCCCCATGCCGCTCCTCACCTTGAGAATTCGTGATCCGGCGTACGGGCTTGCTCACCCTGACTTCCCCGCTGGAGCGAAAGAGTGCGGAGCCGGT
This sequence comes from Bryobacterales bacterium, assembly GCA_963795935.1. Lineage (GTDB taxonomy): Bacteria > Acidobacteriota > Terriglobia > Bryobacterales > Bryobacteraceae > JAICMB01. Next base: position 133,712 of record CAWCJO010000010.1, read on the forward strand.
GCTTCTGGTACCTACGTGTGCGGTCTTATCTCAAGTAATCCGGTCATTTAGCTTGACCTAATCGGCATATCTAACATACGATCATCCCTGACGGTTCGCTACCGATGCCGCGGTGAAACTCAGCGAGTAAAAATATCACTTGTTGCTGGAGGATTTACTAAACTCGAGCAGGGTGCTTGCTGTCCTTCGTCCAGCCCCGCACAACACCGACATCGCCGATCCGAAGATCGTCAACGCCGCATTATTTACGAGGGCGTCCCAAGTTTAGTTGAAGGTTGGTAGGCGGCGGTTGGCGCCGATTCGATAGAATCCGGTTGCCAGACGCAGAAAAACCGAAAGGAGCCTACCGCCGTGAAAAAACCTTATCACATCGTGACCCGCGCCGCGCGCGAGTCGGCAGCCGTCATCGAACAGTTCTGCCAAGCCAACGGGCAGATCCTGCTCCCCATCGTCAACTTGATCCAGAATGCCAGCCAGGTGGTGGAGACCGTGATCTATGAAATCGGGCATCAAACGCTGGAACAGATTCTGCTCCTGAGCGCCGAGCAACTCGCCGGCGCACGCACTCCCGGCAAAGCTAGCGGCGAGATCCGCCACCATGGATCGCAAGCGGGCAGTGTGCAACTGGCGGACCGGAAGATGAAAGTGAAACGGCCCCGGCTACGGCACAAGAGCCAAGGTGAAGTGAAGGTCCCCGCCTATGAGATGCTGCGCCGCGATCGAGGTCTCGCTCAGCACATGCTGGGCGCTCTGCTGCGCGGGGTGTCGACCCGGGAATACCAGGAAGTTCTGCCGCGGATGGCGGAAACGGTGGGGGTGTCGCGCAGCGCCATCAGCCGCAAAGCCATCGAGGCGAGCACGGCGCAACTGCAGCAGTTGCAAGAGCGGCGCTGGGACAAGGTCGAAATCCTGGTGATCTACATCGATGGCCAACGCTTTGGGGCACAGCACGTGCTCAGCGCCGTGGGAGTCGATGAGGAAGGAAAGAAGCACATCCTGGGTATCGCGGCCGGCGCGACGGAGAACGCGGCCGCCGTCAAGACGCTGTTAACGCGCTTGCGAGAGCAAGGTTTGCCCACGGACCGCAAATACTTGTTCATCATTGACGGCGCGAAAGCCTTGCGAGCTGGTATCGACGAAGTTTTCGGCTCCGATCAGCCGGTACAGCGGTGTCGCAATCACATCGCGGGCCGAGACCCGCCTTTCCAGAGGGGTGAAACGTCCCCTTCCGGGCAAGTCCCTATGAGCCCGGTAGCCTGGGGTCAGGCATGGCGAGGTAACTTGCCATGTCGAAGCAGATCCGACACGTAGCCTCAGTACCCAGTCCGGAGGCACGGGCAAAAGTTCAGGCCGTACCGAGAGGGAATGTATGGCGCCGTCATGGCATCTCGAACGGGTATTACTGGGAGAGTTCGGGAATGGGATGGTCGAGCCTCCTGTGTATGGGCGAAGACAGCAACGGCTGTGGATGCGCAGGGAAGGGAAACAGTCGTCATCCCCGGTGTTTCAAGCAACGGCATGAATGGAAGGAACGGTGAGGGAACGGTCGAGATCCCGCGCGGTCGGCGGATACTCCGCCGCCGTAAGCGGCCTTATAAGGCATAAGCCGAAGTAGGCGGCGATGCCGGGCGGGAAGTCGGAAGAGGCCATATCGTAGCGATGAAGGCGCGGACAGCAAAACCCGCCGGAGCGAAGGGCCTCAACTCGAGCCATGCTGACGAAGAAGGAGGGATTTCGTGACTGCCGATGAGGCTCAACGCACGACGTTAGAAAAGGTCCGTGTACTTCAGAGGAAGCTATACCGAGCGGCCAAGGCTCAGCCGCAACGAACGTTCGGAGTTCTGTTTGACAAGGTCTGCAGTTTGGAGGTGTTGTGGTTTGCATGGGAGCAAGTTCGGCGTAACCGCGGAGCCGCGGGCGTCGATGGTGAAACCATTGAATCGATCGAGGCGAGGGGAACGCTATGGTTTCTTCTGGAACTGCGGGAGGAACTGATACAGCAGCGATACCGGCCCCAACCGGTGCGCCGGGTGTTCATCCCTAAGCCCGACGGGCGGCAAAGACCGCTGGGAATCCCAGGAGTAAAGGATCGAGTCGCACAGGCGGCGGTGAAGGTTGTAATCGAGCCGCTGTTTGAAGCCAGCTTCCGACCGGGATCGTATGGGTTCCGGCCCAAACGGAGCGCCAAGCAAGCGATCTACGATCTCCGCAAATGGGTAACCTACGGCTACGACAAAGTCATCGACTTGGATCTCAAAAATTACTTCGACACGATTGACCACGAAATTTTGGTCAAGCTGGTACAACGGCGGGTCCGTGATCCGCGCGTGCTGCGGCTGATCAGATTGTGGTTGAAGGCCGGAGTGATGCACGGCGGGATTCTGGAAGAGACCATGGTCGGCTCCCCGCAAGGGGCAGTGATCTCGCCGCTGCTGTCCAACATCTACTTGCACCCGCTCGATCTGTACTGGGAGCGGGAGGTGAAGGCGACGAAGATGGTCCGCTATGCCGATGACCTGGTGGTGCTGTGCCGATGGAAGCCGCCAGAGGTATACATGCCGAAGCTGAGGCAGTTCCTGGCGCGGCTGCGGGTGACTGTCAATGAAGACAAGACTCGCAGCGTCGATGCAAAGGATGGCTTCGACTTTCTGGGGGTGCACTTTCGGAAACAGCCCTCGCGGCGCGATGTCAGCAAGTGGTTTTGCTACTGCTGGCCGTCGCAACGATCGATGCAGCGGATTCGGGACAAGGTGAAAGCGGCTATCGGCCGTGATAACCGCCCGACGCTGCAGGAGAAGTTGGACCGGCTGAACCCGATACTGCGGGGATGGTCGGCCTACTTTGGCTGGCTCAACTCCGCCCAACATTTTCGGAAGGTGGATCAATATGTTACATGGAAACTTCGACGTTGGTTGCAGGCCAAGCATCAGCGCAGACGACGGGCGTTCTGGAAGACGCCACTGGCCTACTGGAGAAAGGCTGGCCTGTACTCGACGCAGGGTCGGATTGTGCATACGAGCTGAATGCCGTCGGGGGAAGGCTCCCGGAGAGCCGTATGAGGGAAAACTTCACGTACGGTTCGATGAGGGGGTGCTGGAGACGGAGCTATGGAGCGGATTGAGACACCGGCGTTGTGGCGAAAGCTGCCGGTAACCGAAATCCCCGTTCCTGTGGCCACCGCGCCAGCGCCCTACTCTGCAGCTGGAAAACGTCATGAAGGAGCTGCCCAAGGAACAGCAAGGCCAAACGCGGCACCTGATGCGGGCCGCCTGGAAGGTAAAGACGGCAGAGGAAGGCGAGAAGCGGCTGGAGCAAATCGCGCGCCTGCTGGAGCGCGATCACGAATCCGCGGCGCGGAGCTTGCGTGAAGGAATGAAGGAAATGTTCACCTTGCAGAGGCTTCAAATCCCGGTAAGCTTGCACAAGTGCCTGGCTACCACCAACCTCATTGAAAGCCCACACAGTGGAGTTCGTCATCGCACGGATAACGTGAGCCGCTGGCGCGACAGCGACATGGTGGAGCGTTGGGTGGCATCGGCCTGGTTACTCACTGAAAAGCATTTTCACCGTATCGATGGTTATGAGCATCTGTGGGCTTTGGCCGCGATCCTTGGCCGGGAAACCAAGTCAGCGAAAAAGGAGAACGTAGCGTAACATGAACTCAGCCGCCCCCATCAACCTTCAACTAAACTCGGGACGCCTTCTTGCTTCAGAGGGGACCCACGGAGCGCTTCGTAGGGAGCGCGTGGTCCGGACGCTGAACGTGATCTCCCCTATCTTCGTTGTCGTCCCTCAATGAGAAACAACAGGTCGCTCAGGTATTCCAATGGTACTGAAGGAACGTCGTCAGCATGCAGCGGGCTCATTCCTCGGAATGAAAACGTTGTGAGGTCAGACACGCCTAGGCGCATCGACCTTACCAACTTGGATACATCGACATTCGTGAATGATAGATCGACTTCGGAATTGTCCGGAAAGTGCGAGAAGTCCGCTTGCACTTTGCTCAACGCTTGTAGCCAGTATGGTGCCGAAGGGCGTTGATCCGGCCCTAAAGAGAAACGCAGTTCAAGATTAGCGATTGGGGGACCACGCATGGACTGCCCGGTCGATGCTCGTCCACGGTCTTCAGCATACATCAGAGTAGCTCATCGCGGTCAGCCGTTCCGAACTGGAACGATTCTTTGATCGTCATCAGCTCGGAACGATAATTTTCATGGCTCGGAATCCACATCAGAATGGCCCGTTGCACCCGAACAAGCTGTACGCCAGCCTGGTACACTCTATCGCCAACTTCTTGTCGGCCGCGGAGAATACCGAGATGACGCAGGCCGGTTCCAGAAAAAGAGCCGCGAACGACAAGGTCGGTGGATACTGATCCGTAGCGGGGCTATCTGGATTCGCGCGTGTCAATACCGGTTGAAAATTCCCCAAAGTTCCGGTCGAAAATTCCCCAGCCCTCGCAAGGTGGTGGTTTACAGATCCGGCTGGCAGCTGGTACATAAAATCCAGCCGGTGAAGCGGAGGCGAGCAATGCAGGAGTGCAACTCGCCAAGGAATAGCCGACTGCAAACTCATCAAGACGATGAGGCCCGGGGCGGAGCCAGAGATGGCCTCGCCCTGGATCTTCAAAACAACATACATCGGATTGATAGATTTGCCCATGCCTTAGAAAACTCAAATGCTCCGCTTGGCACGGCCACTCGGGGCGACAGCCCGCGATTCCTCCGGCTGTTGTGACGGCAAAGGAATCAAGCCGGCCTTGCGGCGTTCTTTGAGCCGGTAACTTTCGCCGCGGATGTTCAGCGTAGTCGAATGGTGTAGCAGGCGATCGAGGATCGCGGTGGCGATGATCGGGTCTCCAAAGATCGAGCCCCATTCGCCATAGCTCTTGTTGGAAGTCAGAATGATGCTGCCTCTTTCGTAACGGGCGCTGACCAGTTGAAAAAAGATCGTCGCGCCCAGTTCGTCGAGCGGCAGATATCCCATTTCGTCGATGATCAGCACCTTGGGCGCGAGATAGATTCGCAAGCGCCGATCCAGGCGTCCTTCACGGTACGCCCGTCCAAGATCAGTCACCAGATCGTGCGCCGTCATGAAGTAGGCGGCCTGGCCCGACTGGATC
>CAWCJO010000011.1:0-36993 GCA_963795935.1 Bryobacterales bacterium
AAGAGCGGCCATGCATCGCTTCGCGCTGCTTCCGTGGGTGACGAAAGCGGGGTCCCTCCCGTCGCCGGCGGTGCTCCGGGTTACCGGTGGCCGGGGTCGCGTGGTGGTGCAGTCGGTGCGGGCTCGGGCGGAAGGCGCGTGGTGCCGGCAGCCTGTTGTGGTTGCTGTAAGGCTTCCGGTTTTGCGTTGTGGCTGTGGCGGGGAGTGCGAGGGTGCATGGTGGTAGTGCGCCGCCTGTCGTTACTGTCAACGCCTGGACCGTTCGTGGCCGTGAAAGAGATTAGGTGCGGGGGCCCTCCTGGTGGGCATCCACCGTTGCTGCCGTGTGCGCGTGTGTCAGTCTCCTGTACTGATGAGGGCCCTGGCAGGCGGCGCGCTGTCCAGTTATCCCGGTGCCGCTGCAGGAGGTGGCTGCGTGTGAAGGTGATGTATGAGCGCGTCGCGGGGATCGACGTGCACAAGGACATGGTCAAGGTCGCGATCCGGTCCCCGGGGGAGAAACGGTGGGCGCGGAAGACCGAGGTCCTGACGTTCGGCACGTTTTACGGCGTGCTGCGGGAGATGGCGCGGGAGTTGCGGCGGCGGGGGGTGACGCACGTGGCGATGGAGGCGTCCGGCGTCTACACCGAGCCGGTGTATTACGCGCTGATGGAGGAGAACTTCGATGAGGTGCTGGTCGTCAACCCGGCGCACGTCAAGGCGATCAAGGGGCAGAAGACCGACGCGAAGGACTGCGCGCGGATCGCGGAGCTGCTCGAGTGCGGGCTGCTGCAGGGCTCCTACCTGCCGCCCCCGGAGCTGAAGGAGCTGCGGGACCTGACCCGGTACAGGCTCAAGAAGGTCCAGGCCCGCAGCTCCGAGATCCAGCGGCTGGGCAAGACGCTGGAATCGGCCGGCATCAAGCTCGGCTCGGTCGCCTCCGACATTACTGGCACCGGGCCGCTGGAAATGATCGAATCCCTGGTCAACGGGGAACGGGACGGCGTGGTGATGGCCGCGGTGGCCCGCGGGAGAGCCCGGACCCCGCAGAAGATGGCCAGCTTGCCGATGGCGCTGGAAGGCCGGTTCACGAGCCACCACGCGGCGATGTGCCGGCGTATCATCGACCAGGTTAACGCCCTGAAGACGGCCGTGGCAGGGGTGGAGGTGCAGATTGCGGCCAAGGCCGCGGGCTGGGAACGGGAGATCGCCCTGCTGAACACGATCCACGGGGTTCGGCGACGCCACTGCCTGGACCTGGATCGCCGAGATCGGCCCGGCCCCGCACCAGTGGTTCGCCACGCACGAAAAACTGGCCTGCTGGGCCTCGGCCCGGTCTCCGGCAACCACGTCAGCGCCTGGAGAGGGCCGCTACGGCCGCGTCAGCGACGCCGGCACCTACATCAAGCCGGCGCTCGTGCAGGCCGCCTGGTCGGCAGTCCGCGTCAAGGGCCGCCTGCAGGCCCGCTACAACAAGCTGGTCCGCCGCATGGGCGGCCCGGAGAGTCCCGCCGCCCGCAAGAAGGCCATCGTCGCGATCGCGCACACCCTGCTCAAGATCGCCTACTCGGTCCTGAAATCCGGCCGCCCCTACCAGGACCCCGGCGCGGACTTCTACGCCCGCCGCGAATCGCCCGCCCAGCGGCAGGGAATCCGGCCACATACGGCTTCCGGTCCAGGCTCGCTCCGGGGCGCCGCTGGATTCTTTTGCCCATGGGATACCGGCTCGGCGGTGACAACCGCCGCCAGCATATACCCAACATTGTCTCGAAGAATATAATCCCGACCAGTTTCGTCCGGTCCGAGCTTCTGCCGGACTCGCCGGATGACCTGGTGAACGTTATTCAACTCGACGGTGGCGCGTCATGCCATGCCATCGCCAGGATGAGTACCCGCGCTAGCCGCGCGGCCCTGGCTTTCTACCAAAACGAGGAGCACCTCGACCTCGGTTGACCGGAAAGATCACCAACTCACCCGCCATAAAGCGCGCTTCACCCGGCTTATGTGAAATGGGCCGAAATAAAGATCCTCTTTGTTTTCAGTGAATTCCATCACCCAACGCCCGAATCTTCAGCCAGTTTCAGACGTTTTCAGTCCCTCTGCCGCCCGTCCAGCCTTACTCTGGACTTCTATTGTAGTCAGAAACGATGCCGCAGCGGCATTGAGCGTAAGGCGTGTCGGCGTTTAGATCCCAATGGGAAGGGTCCCATAGATTTTGGGGTAACCCGCTGATTTCGACCCGTCATAAGGAGGAATGGACCATGCGGAAGTCTGTCTCGTCCCTGCAAGTCGGCTTGTGGGAAAAAGGGTTCGGCCGTTCGCTGTTGGCAGCATTCCTCGCGGGCGGCTGCGCTACGGCTCAAACTTGGGTCCAACTAAATCCGACCGGCCAAGCGCCTGATGCTGTCTCCAATATGAATGCGGCCTACGACACTGCCATGAATAAGATGATCGTGTTCGGCGGTGGGTTTATCCCGCGAAACAACGCCACCAGTCTTCTATCCAATGCCAACGGGCTCGGCTCGACGCCTGCTTGGACTAGCTTACGGCGGCAGGCCAATTGCCCGCCGCCAGATCTGGCCACAGCGTCGTGTACGACGCGGCAGACAACCGCCTTATCATCTATGGCGGGTTTACCGGTAGCGGCGATTACCAACCATTTGTGAATGACGTCTGGATCTTGAGCAATGCAAACGGGCAAGGCGGAAGTCCTACTTGGATTCAGATTTTGCCCACCGGAGGCCCTCCAACGCAGCGAGCCTATCCCACGGCAATCTATGACCCGGCGTCGAACCAGATGATCGTTTTTGGAGGGTGCACTGGAGGTAATAGCTCGAGCCGTAACACGGTCCTAAACGATACTTGGTGCTTAAAGCATGCGAACGGATTTGGCGGCAGTCCGGAATGGGTTCAACTTCAGCCCGTGGGCCCTCTGCCATCTGGTCGCAACTCTCATACGGCCGTCTATGACCCCAGCTCAAACCGCATGACCGTCTTCGGGGGCATCGCGAATAACGGCGTGGGCCCCGTTCTGAATGACGCCTGGGTTCTGACCAATGCTAATGGCCAGGGTGGGACACCTCAGTGGATTCAATTGACACCAGCCACCTCGATCCCCGGGCGATTTAATCACACGGCCATCTACGATTCCAGTACCAATCGCATGGTAGTCTTCTCTGGGGCACTGAATACAGCGCACGTTGAAACGAACGACGTGTGGGTCCTCACCAATGCCAATGGAGTTGGGGCAATGCCAGCCTGGATGCAGCTATCACCTGCTAACGGGCCGCCGTTGCCGAGGGAGAACGCCGACGCTGTTTACGACCCGAGTTCCAATCGCATGACGATCTTTAGCGGCGCGACTGGCTGTTCAGCTGCCTGTGCTCTACTCAGCGACGTGTGGGTCCTGACAAACGCGAATGGACCGCAAGCTCGGGCTTGACCCTCACACAGGTTCTTCCGAACAATGGAGGCAATTCCGGCACCACTACGGTTCAGATCATCGGCAGCGGTTTTCAGGCGGGATCGATGGTAAGACTGACTGGTTCGGGCACCGACATTGCTGGAACCAATGTCAGCGTTGCGAACAGTTCCGCAATTACGGCGACATTCACGTTGACTGGCGTCACTCCGGGACTCCGCAACCTCGTGATCACGAATCCAGACAGCACATCAGGGGCGCTCGCGGGGGGGTTCACAGTCGTGCAGGGTGGGACACCACAGGTTTGGGTAAACGTAATTGGGAGAAACAAGATCCGCCTTGGCAGTGAACAGACCTTCTATATCGCTTATGGCAACAAGGGCAATGTGGATGCCAATGGATTACCTCTTACAATTTCTGGCATTCCCGCCAACGCTAGTTGGAGCCTGGGCGAATCAATTGTTACGCCACCCCTCCCTGCCGGCGTGCCTTCAATAGACTGGAGTCAAATCCCTATTCAACTAAGCAACGGTGGTAATATCGAGATTCCCCTTTTCATTCCGCTAGTACCAGCTGGATTCTCAGGCACCATACCGATTCAGCTCGAAATTCCGGACGTCGAGACATTCACACTTCAGGCTACAACCAATGTGAGCTTCTTCCAATCTCCACTGAATTCGGCTTGGTCAAGTTGTGCAAGTTCGTACCTAAAATTTGAAATGAATGCTGTCGCTTCTATCCCCGGTCTAAACTGCGCGGCGACGATGCTACTCAATTTCGCATCTGAAGCCAGTGACGTGATCGACTTAGCCAAAGCCGCGCCAAGCGGGGCCTTTAAGACCGGAGGACAAGCAATATACGGCCTCGTACCGCTAGGAGTTGGCGCGCCGGTAGAGGAGTATCACTGGTATCGAGCTGCGGAACGCTACTCGTACCCTGGTTAGAGGCGATGAAGGATGCGTTGGCGGCTTGGCAAGCAGCCCTTTCTTTCGAAAACTTTGTCCAGGATTGCACCGTTGCCCTTGCGTTTACGGCGATAGAGATTCAGGCGATCTCTGGAGTGACGAGTCTGGATCCGAATGACAAAAACGGTCCAAACGGAGTAGGTCAGTCGCGGTATACGTCAGGCAACCAAGCGATAGATTATTCAATCTATTTCGATAATCTGCCTACCGCGACCGCTCCTGCCCAAGCTGTCACTGTTATGGATACGCTCGTACCGACCTCGATCCTAGGACACTTACATTAGGTCCGATTACTTTCCCGAATCAGGTGGTCAGCCCTCCCTCAATTCCATTGTCGGTCTCACCGTTCACGACAACGGTGGACCTCCGCCCCACCGCGAACCTCCTCGTTAATGTGACCGCCTCTCTCAACACTTCAACGGCGACACTCACCGAGACGTTCCAGTCCCTCGACCCGACGACAAACCAGCCTCCAACTGACCCGACGGCCGGCTTTCTTCCTCCGGGCGCTGAAGGCAGTGTTTTCTTCACCGTAGTACCAAAGTCCACGGTGATCACAGGGACCGTTGTCCAGAACACAGCGACGGTGGTTTTCGACGGGAACGCCCCGATCAATACGCCGGCCTGGACGAACACCATCGACAATACCTCACCCGCATCCCATGTCTCGGCGCTACCAGCGCAGAGCGGGTCGATTTTCACGGTCCAGTGGTCGGGATCAGATATTGGCTCCGGAGTAGCGAACTTCACGATTTATGTTTCCGAAATGGTAGCTCCTTCGCGCCGTGGCTGACGCAAACGATGGCCACATCGAGCAGCTACAACGGACAGATCGGACACGCTTACGGCTTTTACAGCATTGCCCAGGATCTAGTGGGCAATATCGAATCAGCGAAAACATTGGCCGAAGGGACAACTGAGGTTACGCAGGCCAGCCCAGTTCCATCGGGCGAGATCTCCGTAACGGCATCCGGGCTAGCATACAGCCGCGTCAGTCAGACCTTCAACGGCACGGTAACGATTCGAAACGTCAGCAGCGCGATGATATACGGTCCGTTAGAGATCGTGTTCACGGGATTGCCTGCCAGCGTAAGCCTAGTAAATCCTACGGGAACTTATAACAGCAGCCCTTATCTCACTGCTCCCAGCGTAAATAGCCTTGCATCTGGCCAGTCGGTTGCCATCGATGTGCAGTTCAAGAATTTGTCGTCTGCGCCGATTAACTTCATGCCGGTGATTTACTCAGGAGGGTTGAATTAACATGTATCTACGTCCATTGTTGCTCGGTGCGATGCTTTCATGCCTCGCAGGTAGTGTGTCCGCCAGTCCCATCGCTTATGGGGTGACCATCAACACTTCCCCTATCTCCGGAACTGTTGGATCGCTCGATTTCAACTTCAATCCAGGTCCATTCGTAACGCAATCGGCATCGCTTCAGATTTTGAGTTTCGGCAGCAATGGGATATTAGCCGGCTCGCCGTCGTTTATGGGTGATGTCAGCGGCACGTTACCGTCAACCCTGACGTTCGACAACGGGTCGGGATTCAACGACTACTTCGAGGGATTCACCTTCGGCACAGCCCTCGCCTTCAGCGTCAGCCTGTACGGACCGGCGCTAAGCTCGCCCGATGGCGTCTCGACTTCGGGCAGCGCGTTTGTGTTCAGCATGTTCTCCGATCCCGCAGGCACGACTCCGGTGCTGACGACCGACACGACGGATGGGTTCGCTTTCAAAGTGGATGTGAACCTTGATGGGACAGCCACGTTAAGTAATTTTTCGTCGGAATCCAGCATCAATACCGTGAGCGCAGTGCCGGAACCGAATAGTTTTGCACTCGTCGCACTCGCCGTTGCGATTTTCCGGCTCTCCGCGAGAGTTCGATCGGGACCGCATTTCAGGCCGCGTTTCTTGAAAACCACGGATTCGGTCCTGGTGCCGCCGTTCCGCTGAACCTTGGCTAAACTAAGCCCTTGCTAACGCTTATCGCATTCCCAGGCGCGTTCAGCCGGGCCGCAATTGCAGGAGAGCGGTCTTCGACTCCGCAACCCCCCGCTCCGCTACTGCGAATCCTTCATGATCGCTTCGATGCGCGGCATCAGGTCGGCCATCTGCGACTGCAGCGACGTCATGATCTTCTGGTTCAGAGCCGGCTGCTTCTCGACCATAGCTCTTCCCGCCGCGGTTTTATAAAACGCCAGCATTCCGTCGAGCTCCTGCTCCGTGAAGGTCTCCGCGTACGCCTTCACGTATACCGGCTTCATCTTCTCCCAAGCGGTCTGCTCGGCTATGAGCGTGAAGAGGCGCTTCTGCCGCGCCTCCATTTTCGCCATTTCTTCCTGCGAGACGTTGCCCTGTTTGGCCATCTGCTCCTTGACTTGGCCAATCATCATCTGGGACATCTGATTCATCATCTGCTTCTGCTGCGGCTCGACGTTCATGACCGTCAGCAGTTGCTCCACTTTGGCGTTCTTGCCCGCTTCATCGGCGCACGCCAGCGGCGCCAGGATAAGCGCGAAAACGATTGCGAATTTCATGATTCCAACACCTCTAGATGCACAAAGCCCGGAATGGCCGCGGGCTGGTTATTCAGAAATACGATCTTGCGCGTCTTCGGGAACGGCAACCCGCTTTGGATTGCCCGCGCATAAAACGGAAGCTGCCGCAGGATATCGCGATAGGCCTGATCCTGCGTGTTCGAAAATGCCGTCTTCGAGAAGAAACCGGCGCCCCAGCCGAGCGGCAGCAGACACTTCGCGCCGCCTTCGCGCGCCTGGTTGAGCGTGCGCTCCAGCTCGTCCATCGCGGCGTGAAGTTGCGTGAGACCGGTCCACTCCGCATATTGGCGATGCAGGCCGATCAGGTCCGCCGCATAGGCGTTGACCAGACGGAACAACTCCGCGCGGTCCAGGCGTTCCCGCCGCCGCGCGCGCGGAAATTCGTTCTCGCGCCAGGGGCCTTCAAAGGACGTCCCGGGGGCCGCCATCTCGGCAAAAATCGGGGTGCTGTCCTCGGCGCGCCGCGCCGCCCCGCGCGGGCTCGTTTTCCAGGCGATCTCGTATTTCCCGGCGCCGCGCGCTTCGAGCGTTGCGGTTCGCAGCAGATAAATCTTGAAAACATCCGGCGCGACGGGCTGCGAATCGCCCGCCGACACCAGCCGCATGGCGTCGCCGCCGTCGGCGCCGAGAGCCTGGTCCTCCAGCGCCTGCGTGGCATGGCGGATCGACCTTCCATCGCCGGCCACGCGCGAGGCGGCCTCCTTCAGCATCTCCTGTGTGGCTTTGCCATGCAGCGCTCCGGTGCGCAGCGCGCCCTTGATGGAGGTCGCCGGCAGATACGCTCCCGCCGGCCCGGCCGCAAACGTCGGAATGAACAAGTCCAGACCCTTGGTCTTCTGCCAATACCCGGTCGCGCTGGCGTGCTCGAACGAGATGCGGCGCTCGGAGTAGTTTTGCGCGAACCCGCCCCACGACGCGAAGTCCAGCTTGTCGGCTTTCTTGAGCTGGCTCAGGTATCCCTCCAGCCGCGGCCCTTTCGCGAGCAGGCGAAAGATCCGGTTCTGATCGAGGACATTTACCTGGTCGCGCCAGACCATGTAGTCGATGGGCGCGAGCTTGCGCCCATCGCCCGCCAGGGTCGGAGTGAGGCATGTGACGCGGTACTTCATTGCTCGTCACCTCTGTCGTCGGGCGGCGGCGTTTTATCCGCTTCGGATGGCTCCTTCGGCCCGGTCGGCGCAGTGGGAGCTTCACCGTGAGGCTCGCTCTCAAGTTTCGGCAGCGCTGTCGCCTGGTGCTCCGCGCCGGGTTCGGCGTCCGCGCTGTCGGATTCTTTCGGCGCGGTGGATTCCGCCTCGGCGGCGATACTCTCGCGCGCAAAGGGCGGCGGTGCCTCGTGCTGCGCGCTGCGTTCGGCGTCTGCGCTGTCGGATACTTTCGGCGCGGTGGATTCCGCTTCGGCGGCGATACTCTCGCGCGCAACGGGCGGCGGTGCCTCGTGCTGCGCGCTGCGTTCGGCGTCCGCGCTGTCGGATATTTTCGGCGCGTTGGATTCCGCTTCGGCGGCGGATACTCTCGCGCGCAACGGATGGAGCCGCCTCGCGCTGGGCGCCGGATTCGCCGTCCGCGCTGTCGGATTGTTTCGGCCGTGGTGGATTCCGCTTCGGCGGCGATACTCTCGCGCGCAACGGGCGGCGCCGTCTTGTGCTCCGCGCCGGGTTCCGCGTCTGCGCTGTCGGATTGCCTCGGCGCTGTGGGTTCCGCCTCCGCGGCGATACTCTCGCGCGCAACGGATGGAGCCGCCTCGCGCTGGGCGCCGGATTCGCCGTCCGCGCTGTCGGATTGTTTCGCCGCGGTGGATTCCGCCTCGGCGGCGATAGTTTCCCGCTCGCTCGGCGATTCTTTTTCAGGCTCGATGGGAGCGGGAGCCGCGGGCGCGCCATCCTCCGGCTGCGCTATCGGCGCAGCCTCAACAACGTCGCGCGATGGCTTCGATGCCGCCGCGACCGCCTGTTTCTGCGCCGGCCCGGAGCCTGGAGCTCGCCACGGAATCGCGATCGCCACCGCGAAACCGGCCCGATACACCGCATTCGGAGAGCCGTCCGGCGCAACATCCGGGATCGCGCCGCGCGGCGAATCCCCACACACCAGAACCGATCCCTCCACAATCATCAGCGTGGACTTTTTCAGGGTCCCCCAATTAGCCGCGCTTTCTACGCGACCGGTGCGCGTCACCGTGGCGTAGTTGCCGTTCTTCCAATCCACGCCGTCGCGCTCGGCCGGCGCATACAGCGATAGCAGCCAGTACCCCTTCTCGCCCTCCGGCGCTTCCCACAATTCCGGAGCGTTTCTCCACTCCGGCTCCGCCGACCGTCCCCACCCGCGGGAGCGTTCCCCGCCCAATCCCGAATCCGCCAGCAAACGGAAAGCTCCTGTGAGGCGCGGCTGCCAGCGCTCGCGCGCCTCATCGCTCGCAAATACCACGAGCGTCCATAATCCCGCGTCGCGCGCAAACTCCAGGCACGCGGTCGTGTGCGGCGCCGTCGCCGCCGGATTCAACCGGTCCACCGCCGCTCCCGTCCGCAGTCCAATCCGGAACGGCCCTTCGCCGGACGCAATCATGCACTCGCTTTCCCCATCGATCGTCCAGCGGTTTTCGTCAATCGGCTGCTCCGCGATCAGCGACCGCACCACCGCAAAAGGAACGAATCGCGCGCTCTTGTAGCGGATTTTAGTGGACGGCGGCGGAGGCCACAGACTCCGCGGAGGCGTCACGAACAAGACATCGCGATGAAACGGAAACAGCGAGCTGAAGCGCACCTCCGGCTCGCCGTTGCCGCGCCGCGCCGTCGCATCCAGCCATTCCTCCATGAACCCGAGCCGCAACATCGCGCTCGTCACCGCCGCATAGAGTGAATCGCTGTGATAGATCGGGTCTACGCGGTCGCGGCTGCCGGAATCGGGTCCGAACCGCCACGGGCCGTTAGGCCGGAAGCGGACAATGGAGCTGGGCATCCGCTACCCGGCGAGCTTCTCCGCGAAATCGCCGCCCGCAACCTGCGACTGCAGCGCGCCCAGGTCCGCGTCCGCCACGATCTCGCGCTCCGGCGCTCCTGAGGAATAGAAGCCGCGTCCGCGCCATACCATGCGCAATCCCGCGAAGCGCACGCGCCCGCTGCCGCGCGATCCGCCGCCGCCCAGGCTGTCGTCTTCGAGCAGCCGCAGCCCTTCCACCAATCGCGGCGCCAGCTCGCGGTCTTCATTGCACAACACGTCCAGGATCATGCGGAAATGGAACCGCGCCCCTGCCGGCACGCGCTCGAGCGTGCGCGGGTTCGCCTGCGACGTGATGCGGTCGATGGCGTTCTCGCTCTTCACCTCCGTCAACTCGTCGTCCAGGTTCTCCCGCATCTGCGGCGTAATGCTCCCTGCAATCAAAGGCGCATCGTAAACCGTCAGACGCGCGGGAGTCGCCGCGCTCGATTCAGCCGCATCACCCGAGACCCGCTCCACGCGACCGGGATTGCGTCCGAACAGCAGGCAGATCTCGTCGTCCGGCCGTTCGCTCTGATGAATACGAACCTCCTGGCCTTTACGCTTCGAAAGGTACACCAGCTCCGGCGGTGTCGCCAGTCCCGCGGACTGCTCCAGCAGCGAGCGCAGTTTCCCTCGCAGGGAGCTTCCCGGCACGTAAGGCAGTCCAAAAGCGTCCTTCACCACCGGGTTGTCGGCCCCGCCGATCTCGAGCGATCCCTTGCCGGCCCCTATATGCAGTCCCGTCTGGCACTCCAGGACGCCTTCCAAAATCAGCTTTCCGATGAATCCAAGTTCCGTCTGCGCTGTGTGCGAGCTCATGAGTGATCTCCGCGCCGTATTGTTCGAGGCGCGCTTCGGTCCTTATTCGTTGTAGGCGATGATGGCTTCGAACAGGTCGCGGAAACGCTCGTAACCGCGCGCGTCGTTTTTCCTCGTGACCTGCAGAAGCAGTTTTTCGAGCGTGTCCAGGCTGCGAAGCGAATGCCGCGCAATTGTGTACGCCAGGCGCGCCCGCAGCATCACGAACTGCTGCTGACGCTCGCCTTCCGGCGCCCGCACCGCCCGCCGCACCGCGTTGTAGAGCCGCCGCAATTGGCTCTTCGTTCCGGAATCCATGTCGCGCATGCGGCTCACTACCGCGTGCGCCTGATTATCCAGATAGAGCGGATCGCCAATCAACTTTTCGATGTCGATCTCGGGCTGCATTTCGAAGCGCCCGCCGCGATCTCCCCTGTCCCGTCCTTCCCCGCGCGGACCCCCTCGCTCTCCGCCGCCGCCCCCGCGGCCACCCTCGCGCCCGCGTCCCGCATCGCCCCGCGGCCGCTCCTCGCGATTCCGTTGCTCTCCCTGCGCTTCCGCCATTTGCTCCTCTTGTCGCTATCGCGCTGCTTGCGCGTCGGCCGTCTCCACCGAAAGTCTGGCCCACTCCAACGCCACTCGCCCGGAGGGCCGCAGCTTCAGGTTCGACGGATTCTTACCCGCCAGGTCCGTCACCAGGCTCGCGCGAGCCTTTTGATATTCACGCGACCGCGAACTGCCCAGAATGCGATTCAGGCGGCGGTGAAACCGCCACGGCCGCTCCACGCGCCCGGCCCGCGCGCCGCCCGTTTTTCTCGACTCCCGATAGATACCACAGAGTTCGCGGATGTATTCGGGCGAGGCCCCGAAGTCCGACACCATGCGCGTCAACTCTTCTTTCAACTCCGCGGCGTCGGCTACCTGCTTCCACTCCAGCGTCCGCCCCAGCAGGTGGAAGCAATCTTTATCGGTCGCCTTGGCCACGTTCAGCCTCTCGCCCGCCCGTTCAAAGATCGCGTCGAGGCGCGAATCCGCTTCCGGGGCCAGCGCCAGCGCCATCGTGATGGTTTTGCCCTCCTGTCCCGGAAAATCCTTCAGACTCTCGTCGCAGAACCTCTGCAGCAGCCGCTTCAACTCGCGCGCGAAGCCGATCAAGGCATCCCAGGCGCCGTAAAGCGCAAAGTCGTCGCCGCCCGAATACAGCAGCGTCACTCTGCGCCAGAACTCCGGGAGCGACGCCAGCACTTCCAACTCGCCGGCGAAAAACTGCTTGTACATCACCGAGACCTGCACGTGCTCTTCGATGCTGTCCAGCTTTCGAAGCCGGATCCCGAAATCGTCCACGTCGCCCCGCAGCACGCCCCAGATCGGCCGCCCCGCCGCGCGGCTTCCCAACACCGCCGGTTCCGCCACCGCATTGTCGTCGTCCGTCAGCGCCGTGTGCCGCGCCAGAGGAATGCCGTCGCCCGCGTTGCCTAGCGGCCAGGAATGCTTGCCCCCGCCGGTTTCAATGCGCGCCGGATGCTCCGGGTTCCACGCAATCGAATTCGCGCCGCGCAGCTCTTCCGCCAACCACGCAAAATATCCGGTATCGGGCGCTGCCGTCGCGGTCTGCGCGAAGCCGGATGCCAGCGGCGCGCCCTGTTTGCGCTGCATCTCCTCGCTCAGCCGCTTGCGCACGATCGTCCAATCGCCCAGGTTCTCGGTCGCCGCCCACACCAAGCGCAATGTTCCGCCGCTCAGCCGCGCCGATGCCCTGGGCCGCCGCCGCAAAAAATTCATTGGCCCGGCCGCGGACCTCTTCCGGCAGCACGATCAAAAACTGTTCGCCGCCGCTCGATCCCAGCAGCATCTTCGACAGCCCCAGCTCCGCGATCAGCGCGCGCGGCAACACTTCGCTCAACAGGCTCAACCACTGCATGCGGCCGTGAAAATCGAGCGCGTCTCCCGGCCCCGCCGGCATGAAACGCTTCCGCGCCCAGAATGCGGCCCTGCAAAAGGATTTGAACGGACATGGGAGAGGACGAAAAAACAAATGTACCACGGCGCTCGCCGTCACACCGTCATGATTCCGGTTCCGCGCGTCATGGGGCCGCAGAGCGCGGGCAATCAGCCCCAGGCCGCCCGCCAGCAGCACCAGCATCGCCACCGTATTGAACAGGCTCGTCGGCTGAAAATAGATGTGCATGTTGGCGATCACGCCGGCCAGAATGAATATCGCGCCCGCGAAAGTAAGCAGCTTGCCGATCACGCTGCGGCCGTTCCAGAACAGCATGCCGATTCCGATCAGCATCGGAATCAGCGTGATCCCAAAAGTGCTTGCGCCGTAAAAGCTCCAGTACGAGCCCGCCACCGTGACCTGATTGGTCAGAAGATATCCTCCGGCGCAGGCCATCGCGAAGCCGATCAGGAAATGACCAAAGCCGCCAGGAGTTCCGCCGACGTCCACCAAACGCCGCTCTGTCATGAGTCAGAGCTTATCAGAAGCGGCGCGGCAGCAAAAGTTTTGTTGCGCCGCCGATCGAGCGCCGAGGCTCAACAGACGATCAAGAACTCGTCCTTGATCGCTATCGCGGCTCCAAATCCCCAAGCCGGGACGGCGGACGCCAGCGTTTTGCCGTCCAGAGGCCTTCCCGATGAATCGAATGTCTCGTATGCGAGCGAGCCGCCCTTCTTCCATCCCGTTCCTTCGGTCCAGGCTAAGAGAATCTCGCCTTTCCGGTTTACCGCGATGGAGGGATGCTTGCGGTTGAGGCCCTGGCCCGGAGCGGGAGATCGTTTGCCGACGCCCGTTGCCGCGACAGGCGCGAAATAAACCTGCCCTTGCGTTTCCCACGACACGAACACCCGCGCAAGCGATTCGGTGAGCGACACGGTGCTCATGGGACAAGCGCCGATCTCCCAGGGATCGACAGTCGTGGCCTGGAACGCCTCGCCCCGATCTGTTGAAGTCAGCAAAACCATATCGCGATGAACCGTTTCGCGCGCCGTGCGGTACAGCGCATACAGATTGCCCCGGGAGTCCGCCAGAGCGCCCATCGCGCAACATCCGCACACGCCGCTGGCGGGCGGCGAAATGGGCGTCTCGCGCGCGAACGTGCGGCCATCGTCGGTCGATTTAGCCATCCACACGCGCCGGAACTGCTCCCCTTTTTGGGATGGGCCCGCGCCGGGATCCGCGGCGTGCCACATCACGTACACGTTGCCTTGCGGGCCGGCCGTTATGGCGCCCCCGCCGTCCAGGCCACCGGCGAACTGCACCACGCTGCGTTGCGGCTCGAATGCTCTTTTCGCGCTGTTAAGCCGCGCATAAAACATCGTCGCGGGGTTCCCCGAACCGTTCCAGGCGACATGCACGCGCCCGGATTTTCCAACCGCCACATTGGCTCCGCGTACGGTCCCTAGCGCGATGGCGCTGCCCGGACGGTCGTTAACGCGGAGCGGCGAGGAAAAATCGCGATCGCCCGGCGCTTTCTTTATGTAGGCGACATCCGCCGCGGCGGGATTGCCGTACAGATAGACCAAGTGAATAACGCCGTTTGAATCCACCACCGCGCGCGGCTGCAGTCCACCATCCGGAATTGCTTCCAGCGCGACCTCACCGCGATCAGGGGCAGCACTGGCCGAAGTTGCTAAAGCGAAAGCGGAGCCGGCGCATGAGGCGAGAAAGCGACGTCGTGTTGCGGGCATGGCGATGGGTTTCAATCTATACAAAGTTAGTGGCACTTCCATGCTAACGCGGCCGCCTGGCCCGGTTAGCCATGCTTGGCAACGCGCGCGTCGTCAAAACGGTTCGGGTTCGATTCTGCTTTTGCGGGCGGACAGCGGGCGATTGAGGAATTCGACTACGGGGTGCATGGCGCGGAAGCGCGTCGCGATCTCATCGTAAAGTTGGGGAGTCGTTGCGATCGCCGCATCGAGGGCGGCGTCGAACACCCAATCTTTTTTCTTAATCCAGTCAATCGCGGGATGCTCCGGGTCGAAGCCCTTGGGCGGCCGCGATAATTCTTCGCCTTTTAATTCACCGCAAAGCTTGCGCGTCTTCGGCGCGGCGAGAAGCCGCTGGAGCTCGGCGTGGTGCGCCACGATGTGCTGCCGCACCGCAAGCAGAACGTCGCGGTCGGGATGGTAGACGCCGCCAGCGATCTCGACTTGCTTGGCCGAAACGCTGAAGTACAGTCCTCCCGCTTGGCCACCGCGAGCGTGGAACACTGCGGAGATGTTGGTCTTATAAGGGCTCTTGTCGGCGCTGAAGCGGGTATCGCGGTAAATGCGAAACACGGCTTTCTTGGGATCGGTGACGTACTGAGGAGCATACTTCGCCAGGTCCGAGTTCAATTCCGCGACGAGCGCGAGCATGGGATCTCTTAGCTGCGTTTCGAATTGCTCTTTGCGCGGTTGGAACCAATCGCGGCGATTATTGCGCTCCAGCGCGCGCAGAAAGCGGATTGCTTCGGGGGAAAAGCCGGGGAAACGGGATGACATAATCGAAATGGATGCAGTCGTACAAAGAGACGCGGCCGCGTCTCGCTCAAATTCCCGATTTAAACATAGTTGAAAGCGCGCCGTTGAGCCGCTATACGCGATTCGGCATTGGCGGTCCGGCCGATCTGTATATTGAAACGGGGAACGAGGCGAGCTTCATCGAAGCGCTGAAGGTGACGCGATCGAGCGCTCATCCGTACGTCGTGATTGGAGGGGGGACAAACCTGATCGCCTCCGATGCGGGATTCCACGGCATCGTGATGCGATTTACCGCGGCCGCGATCCGCGGCATGGGTGAGTGCGTTCAGGCCTACGCCGGCGCCGAATTGCAATCTCTTGTCGATTACTGCGTCGAGCACGGACTCAAGGGCCTGGAAACCATGACGGGTATTCCCGGTTCGGTGGGCGCCGCGATCTACGGCAACGCCGGGGCGTACGGTCATTCGATCATGGAGCGCGTGCGCCAGGTGCGGTTTCTCGATGGCTGCGAGATTCGCGTTTTCGATAACGCCGAGTGCGAGTTCCGCTATCGCGAGAGCGTTTTCAAGCGCCACAAGGACTGGGTGATTTTCTCGAGCGAGCTGGACATGGATAAGGCGCCGGCGGAAGAGCTGCGCCGCATTGCCGGCGATATTCTCAACACGCGCAATCAGAAATATCCGCCGTCGATGAAGTGCGCCGGCAGCATATTCAAGAATCTGATTCTGGCGGATCTTCCGGCGGCGGTACGCGAGCAGGTGCCGGAACGCGTGGTGCGCGAGGGCAAAGTTCCTTCCGCGTATTTTCTGGAGCAAGTGGGGGCGAAGGGTATGCGGCGCGGCGGCATTCACGTCGCCGACTACCACGCCAATTTAATCTACAACGCGGGAGACGGCGCGGCGAGCGAGCTGTGCGAGGTGATCGGCGAACTCAAAGCGCGCGTGAACGACCGCTTCGGGCTGGAGTTGGAGGAAGAAGTCCAGTACGTCGGGTTCGATCACTCACTCGTATCGTAGAGCGACCATGGGGTCCACTTTCGCGGCCCGGCGCGCGGGAATGAAGCAGGCGAGTAGCGCGACGGCGGCGAATACAGCGACCGCGCCGGCGAAGGTTAACGGGTCCGTCGCTGCAACGCCAAACAACAGGTTCGCGAGCAGGCGCGTCAGCGCCAACGCGGCCGCGATTCCGGCCAGAATGCCGCAGCCGGCTAGCGCCATTCCTTGCCCGGCCACGGTTCGGAAAATATCCGAGGCAGCCGCTCCCAGCGCCAGGCGCACGCCGATCTCCTGGGTCCGCTGCGTGACCATGTAGGACAGCACCCCGTAAATTCCGATGCAGGCCAGCGCCAGCGCCAGCGCCGCCAATCCGCCGAGCAGCGTGGCCTGCACGCGCCGCTGCGCGACATTCTCGTCCAGGAATTGGTCGAGCGTTTGAAGGTCCGAAACCGGCTGCTCGCGGTCGATGGACCAGATGGCCCGGCGCACCGTTGCGGCCAGCGCCAGCGGATCGCCGAAAGTGCGCACGACAAGATCGCGAGGAAACATCCAGTTGTGTTTCGATTGCCGGTACGGGAAATACATCTCCTGGCGCGGCGCCTGATCCAGGGCCATCTGGCGAACGTCCTCGATCACGCCGACAATGCGATACCACGGCGCTTTGGGGAACGATGGCCGAAAGCGTTTTCCGACCGGGTCCAGGTTGGGCCAAAATGTTTTCGCCATCGTCTCGTTGACTATCGCGACCGGCGGGGCGTTCTCACCGTCGGCGCCGCTGAACAGCCGGCCCTTTCGCAACGCAATGCGCATGGTCTCGAAATATCCGGGCGTGACCACGCGATTGTTGGCGTCGTAGGTGATGCCGGGGCTTAGGGGCATGCCCTCTGGAGTGAAGCCGCTCGTTCCGCCTTTAAAGGTTAACGGCAAGGCGCTGGTGAAGCCCGCCGATCTTACGCCCGGCAACGCTCGCACCCGCTCCAGTACGGTTTGAAAAAACTGCGCGCGCGGCGCGAAATTTCCATATTTGCTATCCGGTACGATGAGTCGCATCGTCAAGACGTGATCGGACCGGAAGCCTGGATTCAATCCCCGCAGGTTGGCGAAACTTTCGAGCAGCAGCCCGGAGGCGACCAGGAGCATCATGGATAGCGCGACCTCGCCGATCACGAGCAGACTTCGCAGGCGTTTCCGTCTCGATCCGGTCGAGCCTCGCGCGCCTTCCTTCAAGACGTCGTTCAGATCGGCCCTGGAGATGTGCAGCGCCGGCACGAGGCCGAACAGCGCGCTGCTGACAACCGAGACGAGCACGGCAAACCCGAGGACGCGAAGATCGAGGGTGATATGGACCGTTCCGGAAAGATTCTCCGGAACCAGGTTTTTCAGGAAAGCGAAGCACCACGCCGCCAGCAAGACCCCGAGCGCGCCGCCCACGGCCGCGAGCAGGACGCTTTCCGTCAGAAGCTGCCGCACGATGCGATTGCGATGCGCGCCGACGGCCGCTCGAATGGCGATCTCGCGTTGCCGGCCGGAGCCGCGCGACAACAGAAGATTGGCAATGTTGGCGCAGGCTATCAGAAGGATGAATCCCACGGAGGCAAACAGCACAATGAGTCCGCGCCGCACATCGCGGGTATAGTCGTCCCGTAGCGGAGTCGCAAAGAAACGCTGGATTACGGCGTTCGATTTAGGATATTCACGCGCCATCCGTTTGTTGAGTACGAGCAGCTGGGCATTGACTTTTTCGAGCGATACGCCGGGCAGCAGGCGACCCACGACCGTCAAATAGTGATTATCGCGTTGGGCCAGTCCCTTCGCGCCGAGGGCGAGCGGCGTCCAGACGCCCTCGTCTTTGTAGGGGAAGGAAAAGCCGGGGGGCATGATGCCGACGATCGTGTATTTTTCGTTGTTCAGGAGAATATCGCGGCCGATCACGCTCGACTCGCCGCCGAACCGACCGCGCCACAGGGCATAACCAATGATGGCTACGCGCTCCCCGCCCGGTTCGTCTTCCTCGGGAAGAAAACCGCGGCCCAGCATCGGCGCAACGCCCAAAACTGAGAACAGGTTCCGCGTGACCGCCGCTCCGGTTAGTTTCTCGGGATCGCCGCTACCGCCGGTCAGCGCGTAGACGCGGTCGGTTGCCAATGCGGCAACGTCCTGAAACACCTGCTTCTGCTCCCGCCACGCGACGAAATTCGCGGGCGCGGCGGGGCCGTAGGGAAAGCCCACGGAGGTCAGATCTTCGTAGATCATTACGAGCTGGCCGGGGTCGCGATACGGCAGCGGACGCAACAGCACGGCGTCCACTACGCTGAACATTGCAGCCGTCGCGCCGATGCCAAGCGTCAGCGTGAGCAGCGCGACGATGGTGAACCCGGGGCTTTTCAAGAGGGTTCGCAGGCCGTAGCGGACGTCCTGGGCAAAGGTGCGCATGAGCAAGTGGACAGCAGTGCACGCGGTGGCCCTGCGGCACTCGTAATAAAATCAGTGGGGAGCCGCGCGGCGCTGTCTGAAAATGGGACGCCGCTGTTCGAGGCGGGACACGAATGGATCTTCTGGGCACATCGATTATCGGTTTCGGACGCGGCGCAAAAGACGGCGGCGTTCTGCACGGCATGAACGCGGCCACGGGCGAGCGGCTGGAACCGCCCTATTTTTCGGCGAGCGACCGGGAACTGGACCACGCCGTTGAAATGGCAGCGGACGCGTTCCCGAGTTATCGCGCGCTCTCGCGGCAAGCGCGCGGCGGCTTCCTGCGCCAGATCGCGGCGAACCTCGAGATCGCTGGGGGATCGGCTGTATCAGTCGCGTCATGCAGGAATCGGCCCTGCCCGAAGGGCGCGTACGCGGCGAACGCGATCGCACGTGCATGCAGTTGAGATTCTTCGCGGAAATGATTCACGAAGGCTCCTGGGTTGACGCCCGCATCGACACCGCGCGACGCGAACCGCAAGCCCGCCCCCAAACCCGATATCCGGTCCATGTTGCGGCCGCTCGGTCCCGTCGCGGTGTTCTGCGCCAGCAATTTTCCCCTGGCCTTTTCGGTGGCCGGTGGAGACACCGCCGCGGCGCTCGCAGCGGGCAATCCGGTCGTCGTGAACGCGCACTTTTCTCACCCCGGCACATCCGAACTCTGCGGCGAGGCGATTCGCGATGCGGCGAAGGAGAGCGGCATGCCGGAAGGGATCTTTTCCCTGCTGTTCAGCTCCGGCCAAGAGATCGGGCAGCGATTGGTGGCGCATACGGAAATTAAAGCCGCGGGATTCACGGGATCGCGCCGCGGCGGACTCGGCGCTGTTGAAAATCGTCCCAGAGCCGCCCCGAGCCGATCCCCTTCTACGCCGAGATGAGCAGCGTCAACCCAGTGTTCATCCTGCCCGGCGCGCTGGAGCAGCGCGGGCCGCAACTCGCGGCGGCATTCCAGGCGTCCGTAACGCTGGGCGTGGGGCAGTTCTGTACCAATCCCGGCATCGCGCTGCTGCCCGTAAAATACGGCGGCGGATCGCTTCGTGGAGGCAGTGGCGGAGAGCGCTCGAACCGCGCAGCCCGCGGCGATGTTGAACGCCGGAATTTTCGAAAATTACTGCCGCATGGCGAGCGCCCGCTACCACGACAAGCGTCTCCGCGCCATCACGGCCACGGATTCTCAGTCCAACAAGGGCGCGCTGCCCGCGTTTTTCGAGGTGGACAGCGCCACATTCGTGAAGACCCCGGAGCTTGCGGAAGAAATCTTTGGCCCGTCTTCGTTGGTCGTCCGTTATCGCACGCCCGACGATCTGATCGCCGCGGCCCAGTCGCTCGAAGGCAATCTCACGGCGACCATCCATGCCGGCACGGGCGACGAAGAACTGAGCGGGAAGCTTCTGGCGATCCTCGAAACAAAGGTCGGGCGCATTCTCTTCCAAGGTTTCCCGACGGGCGTGGAAGTATGCCAGGCAATGGTTCACGGCGGACCTTATCCCGCAACATCGGATGGGCGCGGCACCTCGGTCGGAGGCCGCGCTATCGAGCGTTTCACGCGCCCCTTCTGCTACCAGGACGCGCCCGAAAATCTTCTGCCCGAAGAACTGCGCGATGGCAACCCGGCGGGCGTCCTTAGAATCGTGAATGGACAGCGGACTCGCGAAGCGATTTGACGGCGTCTTCGCCGCCGCGAATGCCCCACTCGAACGGATCGCTGTCGTCAAGCAGAAGGTGAGCTTCCGCGGTCACGAACGCCGCGCCCTTAATGTGTGGATAAACGCGGCCATCGCGCACCGTAATAGAACCCTCGAAGATGCTTCCGATCAGGCTCTCCTGCCGCCAGATATCGCCCTCGCGCAGCTTGCCCGCGGCATATAGGCACGCCAGCTTGGCGCTGGTGCCCGTGCCGCACGGCGAGCGGTCGTAACTCTTGCCCGGACACAATACGAAGTTCTTGCTATCGGCGCCCGCGATCGTGGGAGGGCCGTAGATCTCGATGTGGTCGATCTCTCCGCCGTTATCGCCCGCGATGCCGTCGCGCGTCAGCGCTTGCCGGATCGCCCAGGCATACTTCGTCAGCGGCTCCAGATTGGCGAGTGAAATCTCGAAAGGACAATCGTAGGTCAGAAAAAACCAGTTGCCGCCCCACGCGACATCGCCCGTGACGCGCCCGAAGCCTTCCACTTCCACGCCGACGTCCGCCGCGGAGCGATAGCTCGCGACATTGTTGACCGTCACTTCTCCTGTGTCATGCAGCAGCGCCTCGACCACGCCCACCGGCGTCTCGATGCGATGCAGACCCGGCGCCGATCCTGCCCATGTGCGCCAGCGTCACGGCCAGTCCGATCGTCCCGTGGCCGCACATTCCGAGATACCCGACGTTGTTGAAGAAGATGACGCCCGTCGAACAGGACGGGTCGACGGGTTCGCACAGCAGAGCGCCGACCACGGCATCGGACCCGCGCGGCTCATTGACGATGGCCGAGCGGTAATGGTCGTACTCGCGCCGGAAAATCTCGACGCGATCGCTCAACGGCCCGTTTCCCAGCGGCGGCCCGCCTTCGAGGACGACGCGAGTCGGCTCGCCCGCCGTGTGCGAGTCGATCACGTGGATTTTGGTTGTGGACATCACTCGTAAGCCTCGCGCCGGTGAGCGATCGCTGTGACAGTAACGAGCTTCGCCGCGTCATCGATGATGTACAGCACGCGCCAGTCCCCCACCCGGATTCGCCACTGGTCCTTATGGTCTTTCAGCTTCTTACACCCTGGGGGCCGCGGATTATCGGCCAGCGCCAGAATCTTCGGGTCGATGCGGGTAAACAGCGCGTCCTCTAGCGCATCCAATTCCTTCTGCGCCGACTGCTTGATTTCGAGAGAGTAGTTAATCACGCGGGCGGCTGCGCTTCAGGCGGTTGGCCCGGTATTGCTCGTAGGGAATGCCCTTTTCCTTCCGGCGCGATTCCGAAATCAGCCCGTCCCAAAAATCCTCCAACAGCGCGCCGTATTTCTTCAGGTCGATTTGAATCGCCACTTTTCGGCCCTTGTCGTCGACGACAAACTGAATTCCGTTCATGGTTTTATTGTCCCGCAGGACGGTAGTGGCGCAATGCGGTGGAATACAATCGCGGTGAGCGGGGATTATTATTGGACCGTTGTTACGACGCCGTGGTAGTCGGCGCAGGCATCGTGGGCGCGGCTTGCGCCCGAGAGCTGGCCGGCGCCGGAATGCGCGTCGCGATTTGCGAATCGAGCGGCACGGTCGGCGGTGGAGCGACGGCGGCCGGTATGGGGCACCTCGCCGTCATGGACGATTCCGAAGCGCAGTTCGCGCTTACCAGCTATTCGCAGGCGCTGTGGCGCAAGCTTTCGAGCGAGCTCCCGAAAGATGCCGAATACCTGCCCTGCGGTTCGCTATGGGTGGCCGCGGACGCGCAAGAATTGGCCGAAGTGCGGCGTAAGCATCGCTTTTATTCTGAACGCGAAATCCCGGCAGAGGTTCTCGATTCCAAACAGTTGGCCGAAGCCGAGCCCAACCTGCGCCCTGGGTTGGCCGGCGGTCTACGGCTGCCCGCCGACAGCGTTTGCTATCCGCCTTGCGCGGCGCGCTACCTGATCGAGCGTGCCTGCGCCGACAAGGCGGAATTGCTGCTTCACACTCTGATCGTTGGCGTTAAAGAATCCGGCGTTGAGACCTCCGCCGGGGCATTCCTTGCGGCCGGAATCGTCGTTCTTGCGACCGGCGCATCGATCGCGAGTCTTTATCCCGCGGCGGAAGTGCGCCCGCGCAAGGGCCATCTCGCAATCACCGACCGCTATCCTGGATTCCTTCGTCATCAGTTGATCGAACTTGGGTACCTGAAAAGCGCGCACGCGAGCTCGGCGGATTCCGTTGCCTTCAACGCGCAGCCGCGCGCCAGCGGTCAAATACTAATCGGCTCCTCGCGCCAGTTCGGGATTGACGATCCCGCGGTCGAGCCGCCCATGATTCGCAAAATGCTGCGGCGAGCCATCGAGTACATGCCGGCGCTCGCCGGTCTCTCAACCATCCGGACCTGGGCCGGTTTTCGCGCCGCTACGCCCGACAAGCTGCCGCTCATCGGCCGCCATCCGGGCATGGAACGCGTATTTATCGCCAGCGGCCACGAAGGCCTCGGCATTTCGACTTCGCTTGCGACCGCGCGGCTGCTCCTCGACGAGATCCTCGGCCGTCCATCCGAAATCTCCCGCGCTCCTTATCAGCCGGCTAGAGAGTTTGCCGTCCATGCCTGAGACGATTACGATACGAGTGAATGACGCGCCTATGGAAGTCCCGGCGGACATCACCGTTGCCGCGGCTGTGGCACGCGCGGGCGTAACCCGCTTCCGCTCCTCGG
This sequence comes from Bryobacterales bacterium, assembly GCA_963795935.1. Lineage (GTDB taxonomy): Bacteria > Acidobacteriota > Terriglobia > Bryobacterales > Bryobacteraceae > JAICMB01. Next base: position 22,991 of record CAWCJO010000011.1, read on the forward strand.
TAACGGGCGAGCCGCGCGCGCCGCTCTGTGGAATGGGCATTTGCTTCGAATGCCGCGTCACGATCGACAACCGCCCGCATTGCCGCAGCTGCCAGATTCCGGCGCGCGCAGGCATGGAGATTCGAACGACTTGAGCGAAGTGCTTGTCATTGGAGCGGGACCCGCGGGAATGGCAGCGGCAGTGGCCGCGCGGCGGAGCGGCGCCGCGGTCACGGTGTTGGATGACAACCCCTCGGCCGGCGGCCAGATCTGGCGAGGGCATGAGCGCTCGCGGCAGGCGGCACGCTGGTTCGGCGAATTCGACTCCACCGGGATCGCGCTCATCACGGCCGCGCGCGTCGTCGCCGCCGATCCACGCGCGCGAACGGTGCTGCTCGAAAAACCCGATACGGCGGTCGAACTACACTACGATGAACTGATCCTCGCCTGCGGCGCCCGCGAACTGTTTCTTCCTTTTCCCGGCTGGACGCTGCCCGGAGTTTTCGGCGCCGGCGGATTGCAGGCGCTTGTGAAAGGCGGCATGCCGGTATCCGGAAAAAGGATCGTGGTGGGCGGCAGCGGGCCACTGCTGCTCGCCGCCGCGGCATACCTTCGCAAGCGCGGCGGTCACGTCAAATTGATCGTGGAACAGGCCCCCACCAGCGTGTTGCTGCGATTTGCGGCGCAGCTTTTCCGCAGCCCGGCGAAGGTGATGCAGGCCGCTGCTCTGCGGGTTGCGATGCGCAGCGCGACATACTTAACCGGCTCTTGGGTCGAGGCGGCCGAAGGCGCCGGTCGCCTCGAACGGGTACGCATCCGCCACGGCGAAAAAACCTGGACCGAACCCTGCGACTACGCCGGCATCGCTTACGGGCTCTACCCCAATACCGAATTGGCCGCCCTGCTCGGCTGCCGCATCACTCAGGCCGGCATCGCTGTAGACGATCTTCAGCGCGCCTCGGTCGAGCGCGTCCTTGCCGCCGGCGAGTGTACCGGAATCGGCGGCGTCGAGCTCTCTCTCGTTGAGGGCGAAATCGCGGGCCATGCAGCCTGCGGCAAAACGGATCAAGCGCGGCGGCTGTTCCCCAGGCGCGAGAAAGCGCGCCGCTTCGCGCGGGCCCTCAACAGCGCATTCGCCCCGCGGCAGGAACTAAAGCGACTGCCGCGGTCCGATACGTTTATCTGCCGCTGCGAGGACGTCACGCTCGCGCGCCTCGAACCATACGCGTCGTTTCGCGCCGCCAAGCTGCACACGCGCTGCGGCATGGGACCGTGCCAGGGCCGGATATGCGGCCCCGCCGCGGAGTTTCTTTTCGGATGGCGACCGGACGGCGTCCGTCCTCCCATCCTCCCTGCGCGCATCGGCACTCTTGCGCTACAACCAACTGAAGAGGCAACCCGGCAATGAACAACATGGAATGGAGCGGCGTCATCCCCGCCATCACAACGCCGTTCAACGAAGATCTCTCGATTGACCACGGCTTTCTGGCCGAGCATTGCAGATGGATGATCGACAACGGCTGCAAGGGCGTAGTCGCGCTCGGCTCCCTCGGCGAAGGCGCCACGCTTACGCCCGCCGAGAAAAAACAGGCGCTTGAAACCTGCGTCAAGGCCATCGGCGGACGCGGTTTCGTGGTGGCCGGCATTTCTTCGCTGAGCACCGCCGAAGCGGTCTCGCTTGCCAAGTCCGCCGAAGGCGCGGGATGCAATGGCGTGATGGTCCTGCCGCCCTATGTTTATGTGGGCGACTGGCGCGAGATGAAGGCGCACGTGAGCGCCGTTTTTTCATCCACGAAGCTATCGGCGATGCTCTACAACAACCCCATCGCCTACACGACGGATTTTCTCCCGGCGCACGTTTGCGAGCTTTTGGACGAGCACTCCAACCTGCACGCCATAAAGGAATCGAGCGCCGACGTGCGCCGCGTCACCGCTTTGCGCGCTCTGGCGGGCGAGCGTCTGCGTATCTGCAGCGGCGTGGACGACGCGATTGTCGAGTCCATTTACGCCGGGTCCGTGGGGTGGATTGCGGGGCTCGCCAACGCCTTCCCCAAGGAATCGGTCCGCCTCTTCGATCTCGCGGCCGCCGGGGATAAACCAGGCGCCTTCGAGTTATACCGCTGGTTCCTGCCGCTGCTTCGCATGGACACAGTCCCGAAATTCGTGCAGCTCATCAAGCTGGTGCAGGAAGAAGTCGGGCGAGGCAGCCGCCGCGTCCGTCCGCCGCGGCTCGTGCTGACGGGCAGGGAACTGGAGGACGCCAAATCCGCCATCTCGCATGCTCTGATGCATCATCCGGACCGGCAGGCCGTGGCGGCATCGTCCGCCGGCCAGGCGCGCAAAGCATAAGCCCACAGCAGCGCCGGCAATAGGACCACCAACCCGACGCCTCCCGCGACGAGTCTGGCGGAGGCGCCGCGATCGATCAGCGCGCCCGCCGTATAGCTCGACGCCGACATCGTAATGACGCTGAACGCAAACTCGGCGGAAAAGATACGCCCTCGCAGTTTATCATCGGTCTGCAATTGCAAGAGCGTCGAGGAGAAGACCCACAGCATCGATCCACCGCCGTGCGCGATCACGAGCGCCGCGCAGGCCAGCCAGATACTATTCGATGCGCCCAACGCCACGTAACCCAGCCCGGCGAGCACGAATCCATACAGGATTCCGATCCGCATCCTGCGTAAGGACGATGCCGCCCACTTGCCGGCCAACAGCGGCCCCACGATCGCGCCCAGCCCGCGCGCGGCCATCAGCAAACTCATCCCCAACATGCCGCTCTCCTGCGCGGAAAACCCCGTCCGCCGCACGGGGAAAACGCGCTCCCCCAGAATGGGCAGCAATACCCAGTTTGCTCCCATCAGCCCCAGGCCGGCCTTCACGAAGATTGTGGTGCGCAGCCGCGCGTCTCGCCAGACGTACGCGATGCCCTCGCGAATGGGCTGAAAATTCGTCAGATCGCGGGCCTTCAGCGGACCCGCTTCGGTGTGCGGCTCGGCAAACTTCATTCCGCGGATGCACAACGCCGACGCGACGAACGACAGCGAGTTCAGCACGAACACGGCGTCGCGACCCCAATACGCCGCAACCACGCCGCCCAGCGCGAACCCGACTGCAAAATCGAACGACCAGGTGGTCGACGATAGCGTATTCGCGACAACCACATCGTCCTGAACCACAATGTTGGGAATCACGGCGCTGCGGCCCGGCTCGAACAGCGCCCACATCAGCGTCTCGAGCAGCAGCAGCAGATATAACAGCCACACCAGATGCGGACCGCGCACCAGCACCATGCACAGCACGATGCCCGCGCGCGTCCAGTCCGCGAACATCATCACGCGGCGGCGGCTAAGGCGGTCGTTCACGACGCCCGCTGCAGGCGCGATGAAAAATTGCGGAAGCACCTGAAGAACGAAGGCCAACGCGACCGACTGCGCCTTGCCGGTGTAGTTCAACAACAGGCTGTATACGGCGACGGCGTAGAACCAATCGCCGATCTCGCTGACGATCTGCGCGATCCACAGTAGACGGAAATTGCGGTTGGCGCGCAGCAGCCGGGGATAGTCGCGCAGCGAGACCGCCCGGGACTCCATGCGAATTAAAGATTAGCGCGGCGCGGTGTACAGCCCCATGCGCCGCTTCACCGTATCGACCGTGGAATTTGCGATCGGCGCGACCCGCTCGGCGCCTTGCAGCAGCACGCTCGCAAGATAACCCGGCTCCGACATAATCTCGTTGAAGCGCTTCTGAATCGGCTCGACCTTCGAAATGACCATCTCGGCGGCTTGCTTCTTGAGATCCCCATATCGCGAGCCGCTGAAGTGATCCCGCATCCCCTGGTCCGTCCATTCGGCGAACGCCTGGAAAATTCCAAGCAGGTTGCGAACGCCCGGCCCCATGGTCTCGAAATCGACCGCCGGGTTCGAATCCGTGGTCGCGCGCATGATCTTTTTGCGGATCTGATCCACGGGATCGAGCAGCCCGATGGCGTGCCCCGCGGCGGCCTCCGATTTACTCATCTTCTTCTCCGGATCGTCGAGGCCCATGACGCGCGCCCCAACCGCCGGCAGGTGCGTATCCGGCACGACAAACGTATCGCCATAAAGCGAATTGAAACGCTGCGCGATGTCGCGCGTGAGTTCGAGATGCTGCGCCTGGTCCTCTCCCACGGGAACGATGGCCGCCTCATAAATCAAAATGTCCGCGGCCATCAGCACCGGGTATTGCAGCACCCCGTCGCCCACCGTCTCCTGTGACTGCGACTTCGCCTTGTACTGCGTCATGCGCTCCAGCCATCCCACCGGGGTCACGCACGTCAGCATCCAGGCTAATTCGGCGTGCGCCGGAACACTCGACTGCACCATGATCGACGACTCCTGTGGATCGATGCCGCACGCCAGAAACAACGCCGCGGTCTCCTCGATCTTCGCCCGCAACCCGGCGGGATCCTGATACTGCGTGATAGCGTGAAGATCGACGATTCCGAAGATGCTGTCGTAATCCTTTTGTATGCGAACCCAGCTTTTCAGCGCCCCGAGGTAGTTGCCGATATGCAGGTTGCCCGTGGGCTGAACGCCCGAAAAGACACGCTTCTTCATCGGCGATTTCTCATGGTAGCCTGATCGCGGCGCGGCATCCCGCCCGAATCGAAAAGCAATGTTTCGAAAGCAATGTTATTGAATATCGAAAAGTTGGTCTATGGCGGCGACGGCTTGGCGCGCGCGGACAACAGAGTGGTTCTGGTACCGTTCGTTCTTCCCGGCGAACAAGTCGAGGCGGAAGTGGAGCGGGCCAAAAACGACCTGCTTCGCGGCCGCGCCGGCAGTGTGCTCGCGCCGTCTGAACATCGCGTAGAGCCGCCGTGTCCTTATTTCTACCGCTGCGGCGGATGCCGATACCAGCACGCCGACTACGCCTATCAACTCGACCAGAAGCGCTCGATTTTGCGCGAGGTCCTAAGGCGCGTGGGCAAGATCGAATACGAAGCCGAAATCGACGTCGTCTCCGCCGATCCCTGGCAGTATCGCAATCGGACGCAACTGCACATCGAGAACGGCGCCCTCGGCTATTTCGAGATCGGCTCCCACCGCCTCTGCCCGATCGAGCGATGCCCGATCTCGTCGCCAAAGTTGAACGAGGCGATCGCCACGCTGGCGCGCGAACTGCCCGGAATCCCGCGCTTCACCACCGATCTGGAGCTATTCACGAACGAGGGCGAAGTGCAATTCCGGCCGGCGGATCGCATCCCGCCGCAAGCGCGCTCGCTGCTGGACGGGATCGGCACGACCATGCCGCTCGAATACGACGGCTTTCGCGTGAGCCGCAATTCATTTTTTCAGGTGAACCGATTTCTGATCCCGCAACTCGTGGAAGCGGCCGTCGCGGAATCCGCGGGACAACATGTCGTCGACCTTTATGCGGGCGTGGGACTATTTTCGCGCGCGCTAACCAGGAACTTTGCGCGCGTGACGGCCGTAGAAGCCAACCCCAGCGCCCATCGCGACCTGGCACATAATGTGCCCGGCGCAACCGCCGTCCACGCCACCACGGAACAATTCCTGACGGAACTGCGCGAAGCGCCCGATCTGATTCTGGCGGACCCTCCGCGCGCCGGCTTGGACGCGCAGGTCAGCGCCGAACTGATCCGCATTGGCGCGCCGCTGCTTCGAATTGTTTCCTGCGATCCCGCGACGTTGGCCCGCGATCTCCGTTTCTTGCTCGCCAACGGATACCAAATCGATACGCTGACGATGATCGACCTTTTCCCGCAAACATTTCACCTCGAAACCGTCGTGCGCCTTTCTCTATCGCGCCGCGGTATATTGAGCAGCGGTATAATGTCCGCATGACCGCGCTCAGCCCGCAGGCTTTTCACATTCTGGTGGCGCTCGCCGAACGCGATCGGCACGGTTATGGGATTATGCGGGACGTCGCGGCGCGGACGGGAGGCAAGCTGCGCTTGAGCGCGGGCACTTTGTATGGCTCAATAAAACGCCTCCTCGAGGAAGGACTGATCGTGGAGCTGCGCGAGAGTCAGCGGCCCGAGGAGGATGACGATCGCCGCCGCTACTACCGCCTGACGCCGCTGGGGCGCAAAGCGGCGAAGGCGGAGGTGAGGCGGATGGCCGATCTTTTGGAACAAGCGAGGGCGCATGGACTGGCCGCAAAAACAAACTAGACTTTTTCGGGCGATGCTGCACTGTTATCCGGCTGAGTTTCGCCACGAGTATGGCGCCGAAATGGAGCGGCTATTTACAAACAGGCTGCAATCCGAGCCGTGTTTGCGCTTGTGGCTGGAGACGGTGGCGGATCTTGCATTCAGCGCGCCCCTGGAGCATTGGAGCATCCTGGCGTCCGACATCAAGTACGGAGCTCGAGTGCTGGCGGCGGCGCCGGGTTTTACCGCGATCGCGCTCTTGGTGATCGCGCTCGGAATTGGGGCCACGGTGTCCATCTTCAGCATCGTGAATGCCGTTCTGTTGCGATCGCTGCCCTATGGTCACCCGGAGAAGCTGGTTTATCTGTGGAGCCCGAATGTCAATTTCAAGGGTGTTCCGCTGGAGCTCGGTCCGAATGTTCCGGATTTTTACGAGTGGCAACATCTCAGTGGCAGTTTCTCGTCGATGACTATGTTGCGGCCCGCCGCCGTGAACGTTGTTCGCGGCAATTCCGTTACGCGTGTAGGCGCGGCGTTCGTGACGGGCAGTTTTTTTCGAACGCTTGAGGCAACGCCTGAGGTGGGCAGGAGCCTGGATGCGAACGACGATCGGCCGGGACACGAACGCGTCGCGGTGATCGGCGATGCGCTATGGCGTTCCGATTTCGGCGCCGGGCCCGATGTCGTCGGAAAACAGATGCGGTTGAATCGCCGCGACTACACCGTTGTTGGAGTGATGCCGAAAGACTTCGGCTACCCCTTCGATGGCGATATTCCGTACGACGGATCCGGATTCAAGCGGACGGACATCTGGTTGCCCGCTGCGTATACCGTCAATCGAAAAACAAATCGAACGAACTTCGATAGCGCTGTGGCGATCGGGAGATTGCGGGACGGCGTTGCCGCGGCAGCCGCGCAAGCCGAATTGGCGGCTATTGAAGCCCACTTGCAGCCCCTGTACCCGGAAAAATGGAGGGGCTGGACTGTTCTTGTAAAGCCGCTCGTCGATACCATCGTTGGGCCCGTGGAGAAGATGCTCTGGCTGTTGTTGGGCGCGGTAACTCTCGTGCTGCTGATCGCGATCGGCAACGTGGCAACTCTACTGTTATCGCGCGCCACGGCGCGAAATCGCGAGTTGGGAATCCGCACCGCTCTCGGCGCGGAGCGCGGGCGCATTGTTCGCCAACTGCTTACGGAATCGCTGCTGCTGAGCGGCGTGGGAGGCGCTCTGGGCGTCGCTCTGGCTTACGCCGCGGTGCATCTCTTAGTACTCCTCAATCCGGGCAATATCCCGCGCTTCGATACCGCCAATGTCGATGGACGCGTCTTGCTGGTAGCCGTCGCGATTATCATTGCTACCGCTCTTATATCCGGTTTTGCGCCGGCCGTTTCCGCCTCCCGAGTCAGCATCAACGATTTGTTGAGATCCGGCGGGAGCAGAGCTGGGGGCAATTCCAATAAAGGCCGATTCGCGCTGATCGTTGTGGAAGTGGCGCTGGCGGTGATTTTACTAACGGGATCGGTTCTGCTGATCCGCAGTTATCTCGAACTCGCCGCGGTCGACCCCGGGTTTTCACCAGCGACACTGACGTTCAGGCTCAATCTCGACGACCGCTACAACAAGCCTGAACTGCGAACAGCATTCTATAAGAGCTTCCTCGGAAAGCTGCAAAACATGCCGGGAGTGAAGTATGTGGGAGCGTCTAATTCCACGCCGCTGAATAATCAAGAGTCGGTCACCTTCGCAGAAATACGGGGATTTGGAAAGGCCAACGAAATGGTGGAAAACCGCTCCGTAACGCCTGATTATCGCAAGGCCATGGGTACGCCTTTGCTGCGCGGCCGGGATTTCGATCCGCACGATGCCGGCTCCAAAACACCGGTAGCGATGGTGAATGAGAAGTTCGCCGATGTGTACTTCAAGGGCCGCGATCCGCTGGGCGGACAGGTTCGAACTGGGATCGGCGACCTATCCAAATCCTCCTGGTCCACGATCGTCGGCGTAGTAGGGAATATTCGACATATCACTCTTGAGGAAACAAGCCAGCCGCAGCTTCTCCAGCCGGCCGATAATGGCGACAACTTCGCCATCGAGTGCACTGTTCCGGTTCAACAGGCGATTAATCAAGCGCGCGCGGCGCTGCGGTCTCTGGACCCCGCGCTGACTCTCGAAAGCATCCGCACCATGGGCGAGCGAATCAAGGAAAGCAACGGCCGCCGCAGTTTTCAGACTATTCTTCTTTCTGGCTTCGCCGCAATTGCGATTGCATTGGCTCTGGCCGGACTTTACGGGCTGATTTCATATTCGGTCAAGCAGCGGACGATGGAGATCGGGGTTCGCATAGCTGTCGGTTCGTCGCGAGGCCGCCTCCTGGGCCTAATCCTCTCGCAAGGCCTGCGCCTGACTGCTTTGGGTTTGCTGATCGGCCTGGGGGGCGCGTTCGCCGTCACGCGTCTGGTCACCGGTTGGCTATTCGAAGTAAAGGCAACGGATCCCGTGACTTTCCTTGCCGTGCCGCTATTCGTTTTGGCCGTAGCCTGTTTGGCATGTGTTATTCCAGCATGGAGCGCGACGCGCATCGATCCGGTCCAGGCGCTGCGTCAAGAGTAATCGGGGGCGCCTCGGCTCCGCATTGTTTCCTGCGATCCCGCGACATTGGCTCGCGATCTCCGCCCCCGCTCGCCGGCGAGCTCGGCCCACGGCACGGCGATTGGAATTCTTATTATCGAGCCGCGCGATCGCATTCACCGCGTCTGGGCGCAAAGGCCGCGGTTGAGCGCGCCGAGCCCAAGCCGGCGGGTCGCAGGCCTTGGCGCGGAATGGATTTCAGTGCGACGGGACCGGCGGCTCCTTAAGCGCCGACATTACAGACGCCGGCAGCTCGCTCGCCCGCTTCAACAGCATCGTCACCTGCCAACGCTCGCTATCCGGCATGGTATTCGCGAACCCGGGCATTCCCGACAGCCGAATGCCGTTCGTCACTTTCCAGTAAGTCGCGCCTTCGGGATCGTCAGTCACGCCATGCCCTGTCAGCAATTCGGGCGGCTTCGGGAACATCCCCGCGGCAATGTGCGTCTGTGGCTGACCTGGCAATCCGTGGCACACCGCGCAATGGCCGCGATATTCCCGCGCACCGGCGAGCAGATTGTCGTCATTCACGGGCAGAGGGTCCTTCACGTTCGCGGCGTTTCCTACGCTCTCGTGCAGAGCCGTCTTCGCAAGAAATTCTTCGCCGGGCAGCGGCTTCGCATTCGTGGCCAGCGAAAGAAACCCGAGCCGGACATAGGAGTAAACGGCCAGCGGCGCCAACACCAGGAAACCGATAACAAGTCCGGCGATGAACAGTTTCATACCGCCTTCATTTTTAGCACGCGCCACGCCGGAGCTAACGTGTCGCTAACGCAGCCAAGCGGGCCAGTTAGACTGACTGTAGATGCACAAACGGAGCGTGCGCGCGCCGGTGCCCGGGGGCATCGTAACGCCGGCAAAGCATTACAGCGCCGGGGAAGCTTCGCCGACGTACGAACCAGCCGCCAATCTAAGCGATCCGAGTCTGTACATCAATCGTGAGCTGAGCCTGCTGGCCTTTCAGCGCCGCGTGCTCGAAGAGGCCGAGGACGAGCAGAATCCGCTGCTGGAGCGAGTGAAATTTCTATCGATTGTCGGTTCCAACCTCGACGAGTTTTTCATGGTTCGCGTTCCCGGCCTGGTCGCCCAACTCGATGCCGGCATTCTCGATACCGGGCCGGACGGCATGTCCCCGCGGGCGCAACTCATCGCCATCCGCCGCGAAGTGAAACGTTTGTTGGCGGACGCGCACAAGTGCCTCGCAACCAAGCTCTATCCAGCCTTGGCAGACGCCGGCATTCACATTCTGGACTATTCCCGGCTTTCCGATACGCAACAACGCATCGCCTCGAAATACTTCTCCGAGATCGTCTTCCCGGTCCTGACGCCGCTGGCGAACGACCCCGGCCGGCCGTTCCCGCACATCTCCAACCTGAGCCTCAATCTCGCCGTCCTGATCCGCGGCCGCGACGGCAACGATCACTTCGCGCGCGTCAAGGTTCCCGACTCGCTTCCGCAACTGGTACCCGTGAACCGCGCCGTGAAGCCGAAAGGGAAGCGGAAAGGACCTCCCAAGCGGGTCGAGATGGTCTGGCTGGAGCAGGTCGTCGCGGCCCATCTTCCGGCGCTGTTTCCGGGAATGAAAGTCTTGGAGGCGTATCCGTTTCACGTCACGCGCGACGCCGAAATGGCAATTAAGGAGATCGAGGCCGAGGACTTGCTCGAAACAATCGAGGAGGGCGTTCGCCAGCGCCGCTTCAAGAGCGTCGTCCGGCTCATGGTCGGCGACGGCATGCCCTCGCACGTAGAAGAAATCCTGACCAATAACCTCGAAGTGGGTCCCAGCGAGATCTACCGGCTCAACGGTCCGCTGTCGCTGAAGCGGCTGATGAGTCTTTATAATCTGGACCGTCCCGATCTTAAAGACGCTCCCTTCGTCCCCGCGATTCCGCCGCTGCTCGCGCAAACGTCTTCCGAAGAGGACCTGTTTGCGCTCATTGCGCGTCAGGACATTCTTCTTCATCATCCCTTCGATTCCTTCCAGCCTGTCATTGATTTTCTGAAACGCGCGGCGCACGATGAGGGCGTGCTTGCCATCAAGGCCTGTCTGTACCGTGTGGGACGCAACTCGCCCATCGTCGAAGCCCTGCTCGAAGCGGTCGAGGAAGACAAGCAGGTGGCGGTCCTCGTTGAATTGAAGGCCCGCTTCGACGAGGAGAGCAACATTGAGTGGGCGAAAGCGCTCGAAAGCGAAGGCGTGCACGTCGTCTATGGCCTGATCGGCCTTAAAATCCACTGCAAAGTGATGATGGTGGTGCGTCGTGAAGGCGACCGCATGGCCCGCTACGTCCACCTCTCAACGGGCAACTATAACGCGATCACCGCTCATCTCTATACCGATATCGGGATGTTCACGGCCAGCGAAGAGATCGCGGACGACGTCACGCATCTTTTCAACTATCTCACCGGCTACTCCGCTAAGGCCGACTACAAACGGCTGCTCGTCTCGCCCGTGAACCTGCGGTCTAGCCTGCTCGCCATGATAGAACGCGAAATCGACCACCACAAGCAGGGGCACAAAGGCCATTTGATCTTTAAAACAAACGCGCTGGTCGATCGCGAGTTCATACAGGCGCTTTATCGCGCATCCCGGCCGGCGTCAAGGTTGAGCTGCTGGTGCGCGGAATCTGCTGCCTCCGTCCGGGCATCGCGGGCGTCAGCGATCGTATTGAGGTCACCAGTATTGTCGGCCGCTTCCTCGAACACAGCCGCGTTTACTATTTCCGGAATGCGGGAGATCCGCAGGTATATATCGGCAGCCCCGATCTGATGCCGCGCAATCTCGATCATCGCGTGGAAGTTCTGTTTCCGCTGCGGGATCATAAGCTGATCTCGCGCATCCACGACGACGTGCTCGCGCAATACCTCGCCGATACCGTGAAAGCCAGGAGAATGCTGCCCGACGGGACCTACATCCGCAAGAAGAAAGTTGACGGCAAACCCGCCGCAAACAGCCAGGAAGCGCTGATCGCCAAGCGCAGGTCGGTTGAGAACTACACTAAGCCGCTGCGCCTAAAGCCGCGCGCCTCCTGATCCCCGCCCGATCGACGTTCTCACGCGCCGCCGTAGCGCGATCTCAGTAGCCGCCGGCGGCATTGCGGCGCTGCCTGGCCGCGGTCGTGCTCCGTAATTTCAGAAGAACCGCTTCCCGAGTCTGTCTCAGGGTCGTGACCATGGACTTGCTTGCAATATGGGACGCGATCGGCTGCACCACCCAGCGCGCCGCCTGCGGAATGTCGCGGCTCAGCGTGATGGCTTCGAGTTCCAGATACACGCCGCCGTCCCGTTCCTCATATTTCGAGATGCTGCACAGCCGCCACAGAAATCCGTCGCCCTCGCCCGGCGGCAGCTTGCGCTCGTTCGTCTGGCCGTATCGATCGATCTGCTGCAGTCGCGTAGCTCGCGCAATGCTGTACCATCTCTTGTCGTCGACTTTCACGAAATGAGTCTCATACTCGCCGTAAATTGCCGCCGATAGAATCCGCGACGGAATCCGCGGCGGAAGTTCATTCTCGAACACAGCGGAACAGGTCCAGGGTTTTGCCACCGGCCTCTTCACCGATCCCAGCGCTTACACGACAGCTACCGTCGGTCAAAGCCTTTCCGACCAAAAAACCAATCTCAACCTGGAAGCGGATTGGATCCGGATCGGCCTCGCGGGCAATCTTCGCGACTTCACGTTCGTTGACAGTACCGGTTCCACAGTGAAGGGGAGCGAAGTTCTCTATAATGGGCAGCCCACCGGCTACGCCGCCAGCCCCGTCGAAGCCGTGAACTACTGCTCAGTACACGACAATCAAACCCTGTTCGACGCCATTCAGTTGAAGTCCGCACTCCCGGGGACCACTTCGACAGGCGGAGACACGATCGCCATGAGAACGCGGCGTCAGGTACTCGCCATGAGCTTCATCGCGTTGGGGCAGGGTGTGCCGTTTTTCTTCGGAGCGGACGATCTTCTTCGCTCGAAAGACATGGATTACAACAGCTACAATTCGGGCGATTGGTTTACCAAAATCGATTGGATCTATCAAGGCGACCGGCCTAGTCAAAGTCTCTTTGCCGAAGAATCGAATAACTGGGGCATCGGCCTGCCTATTGCGAATGTAAATCAATCGCAATGGCCGTTCATGCAGCCGCTGTTAGCCAATCCGGCTCTGAAGCCCACCCCCGAAAACATCTCCAGCGCGGCCGCCGCCTTCCAAACGTTTCTCCGAATCCGCAGTGGTTCTCGGCTCTTTCATATGGGCACCTTGACGGAAGTGCAGAGCAATTTGCATTTTCTGAATACGGGACCATCACAAACACCGGGCCTGGTCGTTATGAAGTTAGACGCTAACGCCGGAGATTATGGAATCTACCGGCACATCGTTGTCGTTTTCAATGCCACGCTCGGAGCGGTCAACTTTCAAAGTGATCGATTGAAGGGCTTGAATCTTCGTCTACATCCATTGCAAATGATCTCCTCCGATCCCCAGACTCGGAGTTCCTCGGTGAACGATGCGACCGGGACAGTAACTGTCGATGGATTGACGACGGCTGTATTCGTCGCCCGTTAAGCGTCCAGGAAAAACATGTCATCTAAGATTTCTACGCTGTTACCAATGGCAGTTCTGCTGTCCGTCTTCGCACTCCCCGCTAACGCTACGCTAGTCGGGACTTCCGTGGATGGATCGCTCACATTCACTGCTGATCCATCCAACTACTTCGACCCTGGCTACGGCTTCGTACCCGCGGGTTACCTCAACCTCTCCGGGACAACAGTGACGGTCTCCGGCAGCGGCGTCGAATTTGGTTTTGACGACGGTGCGAGCCTGATCTCAGCGGACTTCTCCAGCAATCACCTGATTATCAGTGACCTGACGGAAATGCCGGGGCCAGCCAACAGCTTCCAGATGACTTTCACGGATGCCGCCTTTGCCGGGCAGAACCTGGTACTTGTCTCCTACAGCTTGCCCCTTAACGGTTATGCCGTAAGTGGCGACGTAATGACACTGGACTACGCTGGCGGTAATCCAACCGTGGGGCGAACGGTCACCGCGAACTTCACGGTTGCCCAGTCCTTGAACCCCCCACGTTCGGATTTCTTGTTGTTGCAATGTTGGCAATGCTCGCAATCTTGTTCTGCCGCCCGCGCGGCTCCGAAATCCCTTCTGAACCGCGCGCGTGAGCAAGCGGCGTTCGGAAATCGGGTAAACCGGCGAAAGAGGGGACCGCGTCTTGACTCCGCCTTTAGTCCTG
>CAWCJO010000012.1:0-31200 GCA_963795935.1 Bryobacterales bacterium
GCCCCTCTTCGGAAAAGGAAGCATAAGTTACCGAGCACGACCGTCAGGGTGCGGGTTTACCAGCGACAAACCCGCCACGCCTCGCCCGAGCCTCTTCATCCCGTTATGAAAGAGTATACCCGGTCGGAAGAATTTCAGCTTCGCTCGCATTGCCGACAGCAAAGCGGCCCAGCAGCGGAAGTCGTTCGCCGCCTCCCAAACGAACGCCTTTACGGCTGACATTCGCGCCGGGCCCGCGCGCCGCCCCGCGCGAAGCCGAAACATACCGGCTGGCTCGATCGAGAGACCCGCCATGGCGCGACAAGCGATGCGGAGGCGCTGAACGGCACGCCATACTGAAATGACGATTGCAGGGCGATCGTTTGAATAAATCGGGAGAGTGGAAACTAAAAAGGCGTTATCGGCTTCAAGCCTGGACTTATCTGACAGCTCACAACATTCGTGCCGTCGTACTCCCTGGACGAGCGTCACGAGAGCCGTCGGCATCGGTCCCACGAACCCGCCGATATCGTTGAACCTGGAAACCGACACCGAATAAGATCCGGCCAAAGCACCCGGACCCCCGGTCCCGTCCAGAATGACGCTCGCCCCCGGCAGCACGCATGTCACCACGAACCCTGTGAGGACAAAACGTGCCTGAAGCGGCTAGGCGAGTGGCGCGCCCTCACGCGAAAGGCCGCGCGAAAAATAGGGTTATTTATCGGTTCACAAGTGCGCAACCTGGAGCGCCGCCCTGATTCAGCCAGTTCCACCCCTGATACGTGGCTCCTCCAGCGCCCCCAAAATAGTTCACCGTGACCTGTCTCGTGCTGCTGTTCATCCAGATCAGGTCCGGTACGCCGTCGCCGTTGAAATCCGCCGCTCCCACCCCTGCAACTCCCCCGGCCAAAATACGGCCCGATCGCCGCCAAATTCCAGTCGCGGCGGTATTCTTTCGCGCCGCCGCGCTTCTTACGCTTAAAGGTGATGGTTGCCGAGCCACATCCCCAGCGGGCGGAGGCCGTTCTCTATGTTTCAGTGGGCACGGATACTCGGAATCCACCCGAGACCCGCGATCCCTCAATCGGAGCCCGCCGTCGATCTGCTGGCGATCACCGCCGACGACGGCTTCTACGCCACGCTGCGGGACATCGCAGAAACTCGGATTCGCGGATTCAGCGCGCCGACACGGATGAAAACGCCGCCGCATCGCTCTCGCCGGACTTGGTTATCCTCGACTCCGATGGCGAGGAATCGCGAGCCCGCCATCGGCCGTCTGGCCTCGCTGCCGAATCGCCCCTGCGTTCTGCTCGCTTCACCCGTCGTGGACAAAAATGTTCGCGGAAGAAGTGATAATTGATCGCGCGGCTACGACGTTTTTGCCCGCTCCGCCGATCGCGACCAGATCAGTTCGCGGAGCGAATTCAGTTTGCCTGGTTTTGGGCCAAGCGCGGGGTGAAACGCTGGCATGCCGCGCGCAGAGAAATTGACCGGGGCGCCCGTTTACGCGATTACCGCCGGCGTCGCCGCGGTAGCGCTCCTTTCATCCTGTTCACGCCCACAAGGTCACCACAAAGAACAACGACGCCGCGGCGGCCCGCAACCGTGGCACAGTGGCGGTCTCGACTCAGGCCCCTATCGCAGCACCTGACGCTCAGCTCCGAACTCGTCCCGTACCAGGAAATCGACGTTTACGCCAAAGAGGCCGGTTATGTAAGAGAGCTAACGTCGACTACGGAACTCACGTTCGCAAGGGCCAGATCATGGCGGTGCTTGAGATTCCGGAGCTGCAGGCGCAGCTGCAACAGGACAACGCCGCTATTCGTGCGCAAGGCGATCAGGTCAGACGCGCCCAGCGACGAAGTCGGCCGCGCAAAAGCGCAGCACGATGTACTGCACATGCAATATCAGCGGCTCGCCGGCGTGGCAAAGACCCAGGCCGGTCTGGTTGCGCAACAGGAAGTGGAGAGCACAAGGAAAAGATCTGGCGGCCGAGTCGCAGGTGGAGGCGGTGCAGGGCGCCTACGAGGCCGCGCAAAGCCAGTTGCGGTCGCGAAAGCAAAGCTGGCCACGACCAGGCGCTGTTCGACTACTCGCAAATCACCGCGCCCTTCGATGGCGTTGTGACTCAGCGCTACGCCAATCTGGGGCGCTCATGCAGGCCGGAACCACTCTACGCAGGCCACGCCGCTGGTCCGGCTTTCGGATGAAAACCTTTTCGGCTGGTGATTCCGGTGCCCGAATCTTATGTGAAGTACATCCAGGTGGCGACCCGGTTGAGGTTCGAATTCCCTCTCTGGACAAGACCGTTCACGGCAAAGTGACGCGCTTCTCGGTCGATGTCAACGGATACCAGAACGATGCACACGGAAGTCGATATTCCCAATCCCGACAATCAGCTGGTCCCCGGCGTTTATGCGGAAGCTGTGCTGACTCTGAATCAGAGCGACAACGTGCTTGTCGTGCCGCTGCAGGCAATCAAGCCGCAAGGCGACAGGACCTCGGTGTATGTCGTCGGCTCCGGACAATCGCGTCGAAGACCGGCCGGTCACTCTGGGCGTCCAGACGCCCGACTACGTCGAGGTTGCCAGCGGCCTGCGCGCAGGGCGAGCAGGTGGTTGTCAGCGACCGCAGCGGATTGAAAGCCGGCGAGCTCGTAAAACCGAAGCCGGTCGAAGCCGCTGGCCTACGAAGGCACGCTCAACAGTCGCAGCAGTAAACCAACCATGTCCGCATTTTCGATTCGGAATCCCTACTTCATTGTCGTGCTCTGTCTGGTCGTCGTCGTGCTCGGCGTTGTTGCGCTCGCGCGCATGCCGGTAGATCTGTTCCCGCCGATCAATCTGCCCCAGGTGGTCGTCGCGACGTTCTATTCCGGCATGCCGCCGCAGGATATCGAAGCGAATATCACCGCGCCTCTGGAGCGCTTCTTCACGCTGGCAAGCGGGATCGACCACATGGAATCGCACTCCATACTCGGCGTCAGCATGATCCACGTCTTTTTTCAGCCGAACACGAGCGCCGACGCCGACGTGACCGAGCTCTCGAATCTGGCGCTGGCCGATCTGAAGCGCCTGCCTCCCGGCACGCTGCCGCCGGTGGTATTGAAGTCCGATGCTTCCAGCCTGCCGGTCTGTCTGGTCGCGGTGAAAGGGCGGGGCTGACCGAGACGCAGCTTCACGATTTCGCGCAGTTCGCCATCCGGAATCAGATTGTCGACGGTGCCCGGCGTATCGATTCCGGCGACGTTCGGCGGCAAGTACCGGCAGATCATGGTCCACGTCGATCCTTACAAACTGCTGTCGCGCGACCTGAGCGTGATGGACGTCGTCAACGCGGTGAACAATCAGAACCTGATTCTGCCTGCCGGCGACGTCAAGATGGGGCCGTTCGATTACTACGTATATTCCAACAGCCTCGTCGACAACATGAAGCAGTTGAACGAGGTGCCGTTGAAAGCCGTCGGGGGATTCCTGGGTGCGGGTCGGCGACGTCGGGCAAGGCGGAAGACTCCAGCGCCACCCAATACAACATCGTGCGCGTGGCGGGCCAGAAATCGTCCTACATTCCGATTCTGAAGCAGGGCGGAGACACGAACACCATCCAGGTGGTCGACGGCGTCCGCAAACTCATCGGGCATCTTTACGATATTCCCGAGCAGATGAAGGCCGATCTGCTGTTCGATCAATCGGTCTTCGTGAAAGAAGCGATCAATACCGTACTGCACGAAGGCGCTGATCGGCCTGGTTCTGACCAGCGTCATGATCCTGCTGTTTCTCGGAAATTTTCGCGCCACCACGGCGGTGCTGCTTTCGATTCCGCTCTCGGCGCTGGCGACGTTTATCATGCTGGGCTTAGGGCGCGACCATCAACACCATGATTCTGGGCGGGCTGGCGCTGGCCTTCTCGCGCGTCATCGACAACTCGGTGATCTCGATCGAAAACATCTACCGCCATCTCGAAATGGGCGAAGTTCCCATGCTGGCGGCGCAAGTCGGCGCGCCGGAAGTGACGCTCGCGGTGCTGGCGGCGACGCTGGTTGCCGTGGTGGACTTTTTTCCCGGTCACCTTGCTCTACGGCGTGAGCAAGTTTCTGTTTTCCGCGCTGGCGCTGTCATTCTGCATTTCGCTGCTCGTTTCGTTCATCGTCGCGATGACCGTGATTCCGCTGTTCTGCTCGCGATTCCTGAAGGCGGTTCCGCATGGGCACGCAGGCATGGCCGAGACGAGACGCCCGGCGGCCGCCCCCGCGAAACGCTCGCTGGGGGCGCGCTTCAATGCGGGTTTAACCACGGCTTCAACCGGCATGCTCGATATCTACGAAAGCTGGGTGCGGCGCGGTCCGACCGGCCGTCCTGACCGGTCGCGTGCTCTGGCGTCGTTCGTGCTGAGCCTCGGGCTCTTTCCGTTCCTGGGCTTTCGTTTTTCCCGCGATCCGATGCCGGGCAGTTCACGATCAACCTGAAGGCGCCCACCGGCATCGCGCATCGAACTGACAAACGAATACGTCGCGAAAGTGGAGAACCTGATCAGGAGCACCGTCGCGCCGGACGATTTCCGCATCATTGTCTCGAATATCGGCGTGGTCAACGATCTTTCGTCGCTCTACACAACCAACTCCGGCGCTTATACCGCGACCATCCAGACGCAGTTGACCGACGATCACAAGACCAGCAGCTTCGATTACATGGATCGCGTCCAGACGGCGCATTCGCCAGCAGTTCCCGGAGTTGCGGACCTTCGTCCAGAGCGGATCGATGGTGGATGCGGTACTGAATACCGGCATGCCCGCGCCGATCGACGTCCAGGTGACAAGTCCGGATCTGCCCGGAGAATTACCGACTCGCGCAGCAACTCGCCGGCCGGATTTCGCGGCTCGACAACGTCGGCCAGGTCTACATTCCGCAGGATATGGATTACCCCGGCCTGCGATGGACGTCGATCGCGTACATGCGGCCGAACTGGGACTGACCCAGAAGGACATTGTCGACAACGTCATCACGGCCTTGAACTCGAATGCCATGATCGCGCCCAACTACTGGTCGGATCGCAAGAACGGCAACAACTACTTCCTGACAGTGCAGTATTACGAGAATGGAACGGCCGCCATTCAGACCCCGCTCGATCTGAAGAAATTCCGCTGCGGGCGCCGGGGCTGAAGCAGCCCACCACGCTGGACACGGTCGTGAAGCTGGTACCCATCCAGACTCCCACCGAAGTGGACCATTACCAGATCCAGCGCACCGCCGACGTTTATGTGACGCCGAAAGAGCGAAGATCTGGGGCACGTCGACGACGCAGATCCAGAACATCGTGAAGCCGATCGCCCCACATCCGCAACGTGCGCGTGAATCTGCGCGGCATGGTGCTGGGGATGCAGCAATCGTTCCGGAGTTTCGCCATCGGGCTCAGCCTGTCGTTCGTGCTGCTGTATCTGATTCTGGTGGCGCAGTTCAAGTCGTTTCTCGATCCGGTGCTGATCATGCTCGCGATTCCCATGGGCATCATCGGCGTGCTCGTGATTCTGTTGCTTACACGGACACGACGCTGAACGTCATGTCTCTGATGGGCGTGCTGATGCTGGTGGGAATCGCGGCTTCGAACAGCATTCTGATCGTCGATTTCGCGCACGCCTGCGAAGAGCAGGGACTGACTGTCAGGGATGCCGTGATCACATCCTGCCGCGTACGCCTGCGGCCTATTCTGATGACGTCACTCGCGACGATCATCGGAATGATCCCGATGGCGCTCAAGCTGGGTACCGGCGCCGAGCAATATGCGCCCATGGCGCAGGCCATCATCGGCGGCCTGACGCTTCGGTCATTCTGACCATATTTATCGTTCCCGCGGCTTACCTGTTCCTCTACGGCCGCAAGGAGAGAATTCCGCAGAATGCGTAGCCCCGCCCCGCGCCCAGCCGACACAGAAGCGAGCGCCGCCGGGGCAGTCTTCCCCCGGGTGCCTGGCCGCGCCGCTCCCCCGCTCCCCGGCGTCGGCGCGGGCAACGCAAGCGCAGCTTTCGGCCGGGTGCGCGGCCCCGCCGTCTCCCCGCGCGGCGCCGGCGCAAGCGCCGCGAGCGTCGTCTCCGGCCGGATGCGCGGCCCCGCAGGACCCGGCGCTACGGGCGCGGGCGCCGCAGGCGCGGACTCCTGCAGAATGTTTGGCCGCGGCGTTTTTATCGCGGCGATTCTTTTGACGGCCGCCGGTTCGTTATGCGCGCAGGCGCCCGGAACACCCGCGCCGCCGCTGCCTGTTCTGACCCTGGCGCAAGCCGAAGCGATCGCGTCAAGAACCACCCGCAGATCGCGACGGCGCAAAACGTCGCGGCCGCCGCCGGCCAGGGTATTATCGAGGCCCGCGCCGCTTACTATCCCGTGGTCCAAGGCGAGATTACGGCCACGCAAGGCTACCCTCTGAGCCGCATCGGCGCCGGAATGCTGCAGGCATCGGCCTTGTTCAGCCGCTTTGGTCAAGGAGTTCAGATCACTCAGCTCGTGACGGATTTCGGCAGAACGCGCAATTTGGTGGCGAATTCGAGATATCAGGCGCAGGCCGCGGCCGAGCAGACGCAAGCGACCGTTTACGACGTGGCGCTAAACGTCGATCGCGCCTATTTTGGCGTCCTGCAAGCGCAGGCCTTCGTCACCGTGGCGAACCAAACCGTCAACGCGCGCCAGACTTTGACGAACCAAGTCAATGCGCTCGCCAGGGCGCAGTTGAAATCGCAGGTGGACGTCAGTTTCGCGGAGGTGAATCTGTCGGAGGCCAGCTCTTGTTGATCCGCTCCCAGGACACGGTCCGGCGGGCCTTCGCCGATCTTGCCCGGGCGCTCGGAAACGATCAGCCGGCGTTGTACCAGTTGGTGGAAGCGCCGGCGCCGCCCCCTCCCGTGCCGGATCCAGCCGCTCTCATCGCGGAGGCAATTCAAAACCGGCCCGAGCTGAAGGACCTGCGCCTGCGCTATCAGGCGGCCCAATCCTTTGAGCAGGCCGAAGCCGATCTGAAGCGCCCCGATGTCAGCGTTGTCGGCGTCGGCGGCGGCCTGCCTTATTTGGATCAAACCCCGCGAGTGGCGCCGCACGAATACGAAGGCGTCGGCGTAAACGTCAATATTCCGATCTTTAACGGCCACCTCTTTTCCGCCCGGCGCCAGGCTGCCGAATACCAGACGCTCGCGGCCGAACAGCGCATCCGCGACCTCCAGCAGCAGGTGGAAAGAGACGTACGGGCCGCCTGGATCGCGGCCTCCACGGCGTATCAGCGTATTCCCGTAACGGAGCAACTGCTGCGCCAGGCGCAACTGGCACTCAATCTCGCCCAAGGGCGCTATAACCTCGGCCTCGCGTCGATCGTCGAGGTCACGCAAGCGCAACTCAACCTGACGCAGGCGCAGATCGAAAATGTAACCGCGAAATACGATTACGAAAGCGCCTACGCCGAGCTGCAATACACCACCGGCGGCCTGCGCTAATTCGGCAATAATATTCTCCGGATCCAGCTGCGACAGTTGGGCTGCGGTGTCCTATGAGGCTGCGGCACGAGTCGGCCTATAATCGGCTTAAGCACCGGGCTTGATCCCTCGGCTCAGGGACATCAGTTGTCCAAGGAAATGGCGATCTTCTCGGCATATTTTGACGAGAGTGGAAGTCCCGACAAAAGCCATCGCGTGTTGAAGGTGGCAGGGATTGTTTCCAACGTCAAGAAATGGGGCGCGCTTTGAAGTGGAATGGAAACAGATCCTTAATGCCGCAGCGATTCCCGACGAAACGATTTTCCATATGAACAAATTTGCTCGAAGCCGACCGCCGTATGGGGCCTTCGCAGACCAACCCGCGCGCAAGGCGGAATTGTTATCCGCGCTCGTGAGTTGATCAAGTCAAATGTCAATAAGGCCTTGTCGTGCAGCATTCCCTTAAGGGATTGGGAACGTCTGAATGAGCGCTATTGTGTTGCGGAGAGCTTGGGGTATCCTTACCCGCTCTGTGCCACGACATGCATCGACCTCCTAATGAAATGGGCTCGGAAGAGAGGTTATCCTAAAAGCACCTTCAAGCTTTCTTTGAGAAGGGTGCCACGCATCACGGTCAACTGGAAAGATTCGTCAGGCTCAAGTACGACGGTACTGGGCCGATTTTCCTGTCCAAGAAAGATGTCGTTCAATTTCAAGCTGCCGATCTTCTCGCTTGGAAAAGCCGCAAGGTTCTCGCGGAAGTATTCCAATATGACGGCCGTGGAGACATTGACGCATACAACCGCGTCCAACAATCATTAAGAGAGATCAACAGTATACCGCATCAATACGGTGCTCATACCTACGAAAGTTTGGAACGGTTGATCCAACGAGAGAATGTACGACTACGACCCAGAAAATGAATTGCGCGATGATGGAGACGAAGACACACGAGGGTAGGCCCCGCCAAAGGCCGCTTGCGGGAATGCCCAGAAGATCCGGAGGCCTATCGCGGATTTGACAAAAAGATGAGACAGATTGCTTGTGTACCGAAGTCCGCGCGGCGTACATCGCGAGCGCGTTTACGGGCGCAAATGTCAAAGCGCTCGGGGATCGGTCACCTTGCCTTACTAAACCAAACGCCCGTTGGTCAATATATCGGAAAGGATAGAATGGCCCCATGCTGGTATAGGTGGGTCTTTCTTGCATTATCCACTGTCATGATAGACCTGAAGCGAGGCTGATCCGGCTATGTTCTCTCGCAGGACAGAAATTGAGAAGGCCGACTCATTGGGGGAACGCCTGGTCGGTGGGGCGACGGAGGCTGCTGTCATTATCATGGAAGGGTTACGCAAACGCTTCAACATCGGATTCCGAGGCGGCAACGCGACCCCACAATTTATCATAGAAGTCATCGTTTTCCATATGCACTTGGTTGATCGGCGGGCGTTCGCCTCCTTAGGGGCTGAGAGGCGAAAAGCGTTTGTGGATCGATTCATTGTGGCCAGCGTGAAGGAAGTACTCCGGGAACTTAGCAAAGAAGTCTCCGCTGACGACTTCTGCAAGGCCTTGCGCGACACATATAACTGCCGCCAGATGCAATACACTCAATACAAAGCGCTAATTCCGTCCAAGGAGGGACCGCTGAAGGGCACGTTGTATTGGGAATTCAGTAAGATTCTGTCGGATTTGTGGACGATCAGAACCCGGCGACGTTGATGTTCCTCAATCTTCTCGTGTATGACATGACCGAGGCAATGCTGACGGACGCGATGAAGATCGAGGAAGTGCTGCGGGGCTAGCTAGATATGCGCGGAATTCGTTGAATGCGTCAAACGTCGTACGTGCCGCCCTGTTCTTTATCGTTCAGCGATTTCACGCCTTTACCCTGCCGCAACCGAGCGCGTGCGTCGCCCAGCGTTCCGCCTATCGAGAACATCGCGGGCATGAGCGCCGGATTCTCCGAGCGGCGCGCCAAGCCGCGCAGCGCAAACCTTGGACGGAGCGGGTTAATATTCTCAGTGTGACAAAATCGGCGTCGGCTGCTGTTGGAACGGCAACTCCGCCCCGTCTTGTGCCTAAGCCGAAGAGCGCGGCGGAGCGTAGGGCGCGGGTCGGGAAGATTTTGCAGCTGCTCGATTCCATGTATCCCGGGGCAACTTGCGCGCTGCGGCATGGCGATCCTTGGGAGCTGCTGGTCGCCACCATTCTTTCGGCGCAGTGCACCGACAAGCGCGTGAATGAGGTCACGCCGGAACTGTTCAGGAAATATCCCACGGTGGCCGATTTTGCGCACGCCAATCAGGCTGAAATGGCTAACGATATCCGCTCCACCGGCTTCTTTAACAACAAATCGAAAGCGGTGATCGGCGCGGCGAAGAGAATCGTGACCGAATTCGGCGGCGAGGTCCCGCGCACCATGGAGGAGCTGTTGACGGTTCCGGGGGCGGCGCGCAAGACCGCCAATGTCGTGCTGGGGACGGCCTACGGGGTAGCTTGCGGGGTCGTCGTGGACACGCATGTGCAGCGCGTTTCCCGGCGTCTCGATCTGACGAAGAACTCCGAGCCGGTCAAAATCGAGCAGGACCTGATGAAGATCGTCCCCCAGGACCGCTGGATTCTGTTCTCGCACCAACTCATCCTGCACGGGCGCGCTCTGTGCATCGCGCGGAAGCCGAAATGCGCCGAGTGCCGCCTGGACCCGATCTGCTATGCCAAAGACAAAACGGTCACAGCGATGTCCGGCGCGCCTCAGAAGACGAACTTCAGCGCCACTTGACCGATGCGAGGATCGCGGGCGCTAATCACGTACCCGAATGCGGAGCTGTCGATGTTTCCCGTCGGGTTATTGAACTGGGCGTGGTTGAACACGTTGAAGAACTCCAGCCGGAACTGCACCTGCATGGATTCGGTTATGCGCGTATCTTTCAGCAGCGCCATGTCGAAATTATCGATGCCCGGTCCGTGGAAGAACCTCCGCGAAGCCGTACCAAGCTGGCCCAGATTCTCGGGGCTAAACAGCGAGACGTTAAAGTAAGGCTGCCCCGATCGCGGGTTGGCGATCTGCAGGTTCCCGGGGGTGTAATTTGGCGTATCGATATAGGGATAAGCTCCGAGCAGCGATTGGTCGTCCGTCTCCCGCAGCGTCACGGGAAAACCCGAAGCGAAGCGGGTTATCCCGCTGAGTATCCAACCGGCGGCAAGGCGGTTATTTCCGAAGAAATGCGCAAACGGCAAGTGGTAGCTGTAACTGATCACGAAATTTTGCGGGACATCAAAGGACGATAGGGAGCGGCTCAAGCGCGCATTCAGAACATTGATGCCTTCTTCGTATCCCGAGCCGTCGTCGATGGACTTACTCCACGTATAACCCGCGAGAAAGTCGAGCGGGCCGGCCGTGTGCTTGAATGAAACCTGCAATGAGTTGTAGTTGGAATTTCCGATCGTAATGAAATATTGGTTCTCGCCGAAGTTGTTGCCGAGGCGGCGGGTGCCGTTGATCACTTGCCCGGCAGCCGTCGTGAAGACGCCATTCTCGGAGAACGGCCCGCACGTCGCGCTCCCCGGCGCCACCTGGCTCGGTTGACTCACGCTTAAGCAAAGCGCAGGGTTTCCGGGATTCGATTCCTCGCTGGTCAGAAGGGCGTGTCCTTGCGTGCCGACATACGACACGCTCAAGACGCTGTTGGTTCCGAATTGTCTTTGCAGTGAAAAGCTGTAATCCTCCGCATACGGAACGCGGTTCTTGTAGTAGAAGGCGGGTGAACCCGAAATGGGCAGGTACTGCGCCCAGTTAACGCTATTGTCGGGATTACTCGCCGATACGTTCGGGGGTGGGAACGATACCGGGAAGCGCTGCCCCTCGACATTGCCGGTGGAACGATCCACGTAGGGAGTCGCAAACAGGGGCGGGGTGGGACTGCTCCAGAAGAATCCGAATGGCGCGTCTCCGACTTCCACGAAACCGGTGGCATCCTCGAAGGCGGTATAAAACATTCCGAAGCCCGCGCGAATACTTGTCTTTCCGGGGCCGCCCAGCAGCCGTCCGAGCCAGCCGCCGCTTTTCGATGGCGAGTACGCCAAGCCGATGCGCGGAGCGAAGTTGTTATATCGAGTCGGCGCGAGGGTCGTCGGAATTCCCGGATCTCCGGGGAAGACCCAGCCGGTTGGCGAACCCGGAAAAACTTTGGATTGTAATCCCGGCACAATCGTCTCCAGTTGACCCTGCGCTTCGTACCAGGGAGAGGTGACTTCCCAACGCAAGCCAAAGTTGAGGGTCAAATTCGAGGTAACCCGCCAGCTATCCTGAGCATAAAGCCCGTAGTATTTTGCGCGCGTGTGCAGAGGTTCCTGAACGCCCTGTTGGAAGGTGGACGGAGCGCCTAGAAGAAAATCCGCAAAGTCGCTCCCAGTTTCGTTGCCCGCAAACATAAATGTCCCATTATTGGCTCCGAAATCGTGATCCGTGATTTGGTCGTAATGCGCGCTGCCTCCGAACTTGATCGTGTGGCGCCCAAGAACCTTGGAGAAGTTATCGAAGATCTGGTAGGTATTGTTGTACTGGCCCTGGAAGTACGGGGCTACGCCCAATGAATATGAATTGAACTGTACCGGAGGGACTCCTTCCGCCGCCGGGTTGTTCACCACAAGGCCAAGCGATTGCGGCCCGACGGCAAATCCCAGGGAGCTCAAACTCGTGCCCAAACCGCCTGCCGGCTGGTTTTGGAAGTACGCCAGCCGGGTATAGTTCATGTGGAATTCATTGACGGCCGTTGGATTGAGAGTCTTGGTATCGGCGAAGCTGATCAGTTGCGATCGGCCATTAGTCAATACCGCGAAGCCCGGCAAGGTCGAGCTGCCGTAGGGACTATTCAGCGTGAAGTCGTCGAGGAAGTAGTAACCCGAAATCATGCCGAAACGGCTGTTGGAGTCGATGCGGATTCCGCCTTTGTCGTCGTTGAGGTTTTGGTTGAAGGCCGATGTCGAGTAATAAGCGCCGGAGTTCGGCTGCGGTATGTATTTCAGGAGATTTTGAGCGATGGGGCTGATCGCCGCCTGGGGAATGACGGCGTTTGGAAACACGCATTGCGCATTGCTTACGCATCCCGGCGCGTAATAGGGCTCTCCAGCCGTTACATTATAGCCGAGCTTCTGCGCTAGCTGACTCGCCCAGTAGTTTCCATTTACTTGCCCGGTGAGTTGAGGAGCAATATCGGAAAGGTTGCCGGCGCGGTCGGCCAGCGATGGGACCGGTATATCGCCTGTGCTCTGCCCCAAAATCTGTCGCGTGCCTTGATAATCTCCAAAGAAGAATAGCTTGTCTTTCAGAATCGGGCCGCCGGCGGTCGCGCCAAATTGGTTTTGGATAAATCGTCCGCGATCGGGGCTGAAGAAATTCCGCGAATCGAGATCGGTATTGCGTAGAAACTCGAATACGTCTCCGTGGTATTCGTTCGTGCCGCTTTTCGTGATGGCGTTCACCTGTCCGCCGCTGTAATTCCCGTATTCCGCGTCGAAGTTGTTGGTCAGGATCCTGAACTCCGCGATGGAATCGAGATTGGGTATGACGGCGGTGCCCATGTTCGCTCCTTCCTGGACGTTGGCGCCGTTCACCATAAAGCCGTTGGCGGATTCCCTCTGGCCACTCACGGAAAAATTGCCGGGATTGAGGTCGCCGGAAATAGCGAGGCCGCTGTACTGGCCCGACGAGGCCGGCGCGACTCCCGGTTGCAGCGCCAGCAGGTCGGTATAGCTGCGCCCATTCAACGGAACGCTGGTCATGCGTGCGGTGGAGATCACTTCCCCCATCTGCGTGCTGGTGGTCTCAACCTGGACCGCCGCCGCATTCACCTCCACTTTCTGCGATTCCTGGCCTACCTCCAGCGTGATGTCGGCGCGCAGAGCGGCGTTCACATCCACGACCAATCCCTGCTCTCTGAAATCCTTGAACCCGGGCTGGCGCGCTTCGATATCGTAGCGCCCCGCCGGCAGCGATGGGAAGGCATACGATCCGGTGTTATCGGAGATAGTGGTTTGAGTGACTTGGGTACCGGCGTTCACGACTGTAACCGTTACTCCGGGGATTACGGCTCCGGTCTGATCGCGGATCGTTCCCGCTAGCCGTCCTGTAATGTCTGCCCAAGCCGCCGGGGGGACGGCGCTCAATAAAACTATAGCCAGCGCTCTCCCGAGATGGAGGAAACAACGAAGGCCCATGAAAACCTCCCGCGGCAGGCACTTGGAACCGTTGAATCGGCAGGGAAGCCGTGGCGCCTCGCCGGCGAACTCCTATGGATAACGAGTGTAGCGCCTCGCGCCGCCGCTCGAAGGCTAATTTTGTGATATTTTCGGTACTCTTGTAAGCGCCGCCGACGAACAAAAACGGGGGCGCCGCCGTATTACATAGCGGTTATAGGAGCGTTATATGTATTGCGACCGTTGCGGGATCGAACTGCAGGAAAATCTAAACTTCTGCCCGCGATGCGGCAAAGCCTTTACGCAAGCCCCAATGCTGCCGCCTCGCGGCCGCATTGCCGGCCACATTCGTCTGCTGGGCATTCTGTGGATCGCGCTGTCCGCCTTCCGGCTGCTGCCCGCGCTGGTCTTATTCACCATCGTCCGCCCCGATCTGCACGTGTTTCCGGCGGACGTGCCGGACTTCGTCCCGGTGTTGCTGCAGGGCGTCGCGACGGCGCTCCTGATTGCAGGCGGCCTGGGCGTGGCGGCGGGGTGGGGGTTGCTGCAGCGGCTGTCGTGGGCGCGCATGCTCGCCATCGTGATGGGGTGCGTAGGCATGATCGAAATGCCTTTCGGAACCGCGCTCGGAATCTATACGCTGTGGGTGCTGCTGCCGGCCAGGTCGGAGGAAGAGTACCGGCAGATTTCGCAAGCCGCGTGATACTTGCGGTCAGCGCAGCGGAACGAAGCGGATGGTTTGGAACATCGGACGGCGGTTACCGTCGCAATAGGTTTGGAGCGGCGTCTCCTGAAATCCGGACTGGCGCGCAGCACCTTCTGTTCGTCACCGCCATGCTGCTCGCCGAGAAGCTCTTCGCAGGCGAAGGTGGTGTCGGTGGCCAGGAGGATGCCGCCTGTCCATGCGGCTCGCCGTCCGTGTTTACGATCAAGCAGCGCCCAAAAGAGCAGGACAGTGGCGGCTCCGGCGAGCACGGCCGGCAAGCGCAAGCTACGAGCCGCCGGATGCCACAACCAAAATACGGGGGCGCACAGCCATATTTTCAGCGCTCCGGGGTTTTCAGCGCCCCGGCGTACGACATTTCCATAATCGGAAGCCGATGACGCCCGAAGCAGACGGCATAGAAGCAGCACTCGCGGAAATACGAGGTGGCGAAGGTCGCTTCATCGACCTCGATTCCAAGGTAGTTGAGCAGCGCGCAGCACGGGACAACAAATAGCGCGGCGCAGAGGAGCGGGCCAAGAGCGCGAACAGCGATCGGGCGCGGCCGGGCCGGGGCTGCATTCATGAAGCTACATTCTACATGGGGCGCGCGCGCGGCTTGCCTTAGCGCACGTTGATCAGCGCGCTGGCGCTCGTGGTCGTTTCAATAAGAGGAGGATTCGCCTCGCCGGGAGAGCATTGTGGCATAAAGGACTGCGTGAGGGTCCGTTGGATCGCCAGCGGCACTTCGCCGGAGATCCCCGCCGGAACTTTGAAGTTCACTTGGTAGATGCCGACCAGACCCGGGGCGAGGCCGTCATAATCGGGCCTCGCCTGGGTATTACCGATCATGACGATGTCGGAACCTCCGCAAACCGAGCTATTGATGGCCGCGGGGTCGAAGATCGCCAGCGGATTGGAAGGAGCGCGGTGGCCCGACGACGGCGTGTTCGTGACTGGACCCAGATTGATGGCGTACGCGATAACGTTTTCTTCCGCATGTGCCGGGTTATCCGGCGTCACTAACGAATAGTCCGATGCATGTTGGACAATGGCGTGGCCGGTGGCGTCCACGAAAAGAGCGCTCCAGCCGGAGGAAGGGCTGGGATAAAATCCGTTGTTGGTGTAGGCGGTTTCGAAATGGGCGCGATTGCCGCCCTGGAAGACCTCTACATAAAGAGGGTCGCGTTCGCCCTGCCAGGGTATTTGCATATTGATTTGCTGATACCCGTTCTCAAATGCCACGGCCAGAACCGGCGCGGGCATAAAATTGATCCAGACCTCCGCCACGAAGGTATTCAAGAGCGGATTCTGCGTATTCACATAGACGCCAGGCTGTCCTTGCAGGCCCGTCAGGAAGATGGATGCAAGGCTGCCTTTTTGCGGCAGCCCCGGCTTGAAGTCGGCGCTGTTGGTGACGGCTGTTATCTGGAGCTGGCCTACTACCGCGAGGGAGCAAGTCGCGCAGAAGAATACAGAACAAGCAAAGGCACGAGCCTTCATTCGATCAGTGTACGTAGCCGTTCGGCTTCAGCACTACCTTGATGCACTCATCCTGCTTGTCGCGGAACATACGGAACGCCTGCGGAGCTTCCTCCAGCGTCATGCGATGGGTGATGATATAGCTCGGGTCGATCTCGCCGTTTTGAATGCGCTCGAGTAATGGACGCATATATCGCTGCACGTGCGTTTGTCCGGTTTTGATGGTCAGAGCGCGATTCATGATGGAGCCAATGGGCATCTTATCGATCAAACCGCCGTATACTCCCGGCACCGAAACGGTGCCTCCATTGCGGCACGCCATGATGGCCTGCCGCAACGCAAACGGCCGCCCCGTTTCCGACAGCAACGCCTGTTTGATGCGATCGTAATAATACAGCGGGCCCGGCCAATGCGCCTCCATTCCGACAGCGTCGATGCAGGCGTCGGGACCGCGATTGCCGGTCATGTCCATCAGCTCGCCGTAGACATCCTGTTCCTCGTAGTTAACAGTGACGGCGCCGCTCTTTTCGCGCGCCATTCGCAGCCGTTCCGGGAAGCGATCGATTCCAACAACGCGCTCCGCTCCCAACAGGTAGGCGCTCTTGATGGCGAATTGCCCGACGGGTCCGCAGCCCCATACCGCGATGGTATCGCCCGGTTTGATGTTGCATTGCTCTGCCGCCATGTAGCCGGTCGGAAGAATATCGGACAGGAACAATACCTGTTCGTCGCTGAGCCCGTCCGGGATCTTGATCGGTCCGACATCGGCGTAGGGCACGCGCGCGTATTCCGCCTGGCCCCCCGCGTAACCGCCGACGAGGTGCGAATAGCCGAAAATCCCGGCCGGCGAATGTCCCCACAATTTCTCCGCCATCCAGGCGTTTGGATTGGAGTTCTCGCACAGAGAAAACATTTGGTCCCGGCACGCGAAGCATCCGCCGCAAGCAATGGGGAAGGGAACTACGACGCGATCGCCGATCCTCAGGTTCTTCACGGCGCTGCCCAGTTCCACGATCTCGCCCATGAACTCGTGGCCCAGAATGTCGCCCTTCATCATGGTTGGAATCATGCCGTCGTAGAGGTGCAGATCGGACCCGCAGATGGCGGTGGACGTGATCTTCACGATGGCGTCCCGGGGATTTAAAATCGTGGGGTCCGGAACGTCCACGACGCGCAGTTCTTCCTTGCCGTACCAGCAATTCGCTTTCATGCCCTTCCCCCTTGCGGCTGCCATTCCCGATGCCGCTGGCCCGCGCGCTGTTGCTTCGCGGTGCTTCGCAATACGGCGCTCGCGGAGGGGCCGGCGGGCTGTCCCGCGGTGGTTGGAATCTCGCCGGTCTCGAGCACTTGCTTGAAGCGGCGCATGTCGCCCTTGATCTGCTGCGACGGCTCCTCGCCAAACAGCTTCGCCACGAGCGCGCCCATCTTACCGCCGGGCGGCTCGTAGCGCAGGTGGACGCGCACGATGGTCCCCCGTCCCGCGGGGCCGCGCTCGAACCGCACCGTGCCGGAGTTGGGGGCGTCGGCCTGCTCCAGCGAGCGCCACGAAATGGATTCGTTCGGCGCGTCGTTGGTGATCTCGGCGTCCCACTCGATTCGTCTGCCGGCGGGCGCTTTGGCGACCCAATGCGAGCGGTTGTCGCCGGTCACGCGCACCGTTTCGAGGTGCTCCATGAAGCGCGGGAAGTTTTCAACATCGCGCCAGAAGCGATAGCACTCCTCCGGCGAGCGGTTGATTGCGAGGCTTTCTCTGACGTCGACGGCGTTCGATCCCGCGCCTAGGTTTAGCTGTCTGCTGCACAACGCGTCGAGCACCGTCACGCCGCCCACCATGGCGGTCGCGAATATCACGCGCGCGCGATCCGATTTTTCCGAAGCAAGCGCCAATTTCAGGGCCGCCAAGTCGAGAGCGTCGCCGGCGACCCGCGCCCGCAGCCATCGCGCGGTCTGGCCCGCGGTCCGGCCCGTGGTCTGGCCCGGTACCTGGCGCTGCAATAGAATGCCGATCCCGGTGCCGATCTCGCGCATGCCGAACGCCCGCATTAAACGCTCGTGGCCGCGGATGCCGATCAGCTTGCCCAGACTCTTCGGTGCCAGCAACTCCGCCATGCCCAGTCCGATGCTGAACCATCCCAGGCCGCGCGCCAGCTTATTCGGAACGGTACTGCGCGACGCTTTCCGCCCTTGCGCGAGCCGTTGCTTTTGAAATCCCCGAGCTTGGCCCAGCCGCTGCTCCATTTCGCCGCCGCTGAACCGTTTCTCGGTTTCCTGTACTGCCATTTTCACCTCCAGCGCCGCCGCTCGCGAGTGCGAAAGTAACGGCTCCCGTGTGATCGTTTGGGCCAGCGCATGGTTGCGGCAGTCACCGTTAGGAAGGTCGCTGAATTTAGCGCCGGGCGACTACAGCCATCGCCGCCCGGCGCCGATAGATTCACAGCCGCGATGGACTATCACCAGGAAGTGCGATCAGCCCATCAAGTCGCCTGCGACCTGGGGAAATCCTTGCGGTGCTCTGACGCCGACCTCCTATTGCTGCGCCAGGGAATCCTGCCGGCGGCAAGTTGGAACCTCCTACTCGGCAAAGTTCTCCAGCCGCTCGTGAAATCGGGCATTTTGACGTTAGCGCCGTTGTTGGCGGCCGCGTTCCTGGCTAGCTCGTCACACCATTGCTCACTTTCCGAGGGGCTCCCGATCGTGATATCCGAAATCCGTCATATGGGGGACCTGGTGGAGACGGAGGGATGGTTCCGGACCATCTTATACGCGGCCACGGGTCTGGCACTGCTGGGTTTCGGGATCTACTATGCCACGCGCATTCCGCTGGATCTGCTCGCCGATGTGCTGGCGAAGCGCGTCCGCTCGGTGGAGGGGCGCGTTACTGCGCGCGAAGAGGAACGGAAAGTACGCGGCAAACGCGACGAGGTTACTTACTATCTGTTCGAGATGAAGGAAGGCGCCTTTTCCGTTTCGCGTGCGACCTTTCTGGCTCTCGATAGCGGCGGACCGTACCGCGTCTATTATTTGCCGCGGAGCCGAACCCTGGTGGGAATCGAACCCAGCGCTCTGGCCCGGGAGGCCGATGAAAGAACAACGGCGCGCTCAGCCGCGTAAAGTTTTCCTCTAACAGCCGCGTTGTGACCCGGCAACTGGCGGCAGGTGAAGGGGCACGTTTGAATGGACCTGTTCTTGCACCCAACTTCCGCGAGAGGAATTCTATGAAACGCACGTTCTTAAATTTGATATTCGCGGCGGCCCTCGCCGGGGCGCCGTGTCTCTGGGCGCAAGCCGCAGGCGCCGGAGCGGGAGCTGCGGGAGCCGGAGCGGGAGCCGCGGGGACTGGCCAAACGGGCGCGGCGGGAACAGCGGGTCAGACCGGGACCGCCAATGGAACAGCGGGGCGCACCGGAACAAACGGCACGACCAACTCACGCCGTAGCGGCACGACCACAACCGGGCGCGCGGGCGCGGGCCAGACCGGCGCGGGCGGCACGAACGGGACAATGGGTACGAACGGGACGGGGCGCACGAACGGGACAGGGCGCACGAACGGGACGGCGCGTACAAACGGAACGAGGGGCACGGCGCGCAATGGCACGATGGGGGCAAACGGCGCCGGCACGAATGGCGCAAACAATACCACGGGAGTAAATGGAACGTCGCCAACGCGCGCGCGCCGTAACGGGACGCGCTCGACGAACCCGAGTAATACTTCGCCGAGAATCAACCCGAGCAATCCGGCTGCCCCGCCTCCGGCCCGCTAAGGGCGGCTGCGCCATTGAGAGTATATTGACCACGCTATCCGGCGGTGGGGCAAATGGCCGGCGCCGGAAGCGTGGTTGACCGTCCGTAGACGCCGCTGGATAGCATGTGGCCGCCTTCACGGGCCTCTTCGAACAGATTCATGAGTTGGAAACGGCCGACCCCGGTCACGATTGCGCGGCGCGTTCGAGCTCCGCGATGTCGAGCTTCTTCATCTGGAGCATGGCCTGCATCGCCTTCGGGTTTTTGACGAGATCGGGCAAGCGTGCGGGCACGATTTGCCAGGAAAGACCGAACTTGTCCTTAAGCCAACCGCACTGCACCTCGCTGCCCCCGGCGGAGAGCTTCGACCAATAGTCGTCCACTTCCTGCTGTGAGTCGCATCGCACAACGAACGAAACTGCTTCGGTGAATTTGAATGTCGGGCCGCCGTTGAGGGCGGTAAACTTCTGGCCATCGAGTTCGAAAGCGATCGTGAGGATGCCGCTCTTAGGGCCGCGAGCGCCGCCGGCGGCGCGCAAGTCGTCAAGACGGCGCGAGTTTTTGAACACGGTCAGATAGAAGTCGACAGCCTCTTCGGCGTTCGAGTCGAACCAGAGAAACGGCGTAATGCGAGGGAAGTCTTGGAGAGCGCTCATTGAAACCACCCGGCGAAGGTATTGGGAGATGTTAACACGGGTGGCGATTCCTTTACTGAACGCGTTGAGGGCGGCCCTTCTTCTGATATTCTGAGCCTAGACGGTCCCGCACTTCATGTCTTACCGCACCAGAACACGCACGCCCGGGATCTTCTATATCCCCGGTTTTCCCCCTGGCGTGAAATGGCTCCTCATCGCGAACACCGCAATTTTTATCGTGGCGTTCTTCGCGGGATCGACCGCGCTCGGAGCGCTGCTGGCCAGCTTCCGCCTAGTCCCGCGCGCAGTGGTGGAGTTTTTCATGTTTTGGCAGCTCGCCACTTACATGTTTCTCCACGGGGGCTTTGGCCACATCCTTTGGAACATGCTCGCCTTGTGGATGTTCGGAGCCGATCTGGAGCGCGATTGGGGCACGAAACGATTCGTCCAGTTCTACTTTTTCTGCGGCATCGGAGCCGGCATTTGCGTCGTCGCCTTGAATTACCTGCTTCCGTTTCCCTACGGCGATCCGGCCACGGCGACCATCGGGTCTTCGGGCGCGATCTTCGGCATCCTGCTCGCGTATGCCATGGCATACCCGAACCGCTCCATTCTGTTCGGCTTCATCATCCCCATGCAGGTGAAATGGTTCGTGTTGATCATCGGCGCCATTTCCTTTATGACGGCCTTTCGCAGCGTCAATACCGGCGTCAGCGAGTTTGCGCACCTCGGCGGCCTTTTGTTCGGCTACGTCTTTCTGAAAATGCCGCGCCGCGGGTTCAATATCGCGGCGCCCGTCCGCGGCTGGCATCGGCAGTGGAAACTGCGCCGGGCCAAGAGAAAATTTCAGGTCTATCTGAAGAAGCAGGGATCCGGCCGCGACCCCTGGGTACACTAACGCAACGCCGGTGGGTTTCGCCGCGTCGATATTTCTGATATATTTCGCTTCGAGTACCTATGAAAGCGTTTAGACGCACCGCTGTCGTGGCCGGCATTTCGCTGTTCGCCGGCGCCATGTACCTGGCGGGTCAACAAGGCCCGCAATCGCAATCGTCGGAAACGGTCGCCAAACCACGGAAGAAAGACACCAATTCCTCCACTGCCCCGGCCGCGGCCGATACCTCGACCGATAGCGACCTGCCCAAGATCCCGTCCAAGTTCAACAAGGACAGGGTTGAGCCCGAGAACTTGCCCACGTTTAAGAGCGACGTCAACACCGTGCAGGTCGACGTGGCCGTCCTCGACAACAAGGGCAATTTCATTCCCAGGATTCCCAAGGACCGCTTCCGCGTGCTCGAAGACGGCGTGCCGCAACCGATCAGCAACTTCACGGTGGGCAACGACGCTCCCATGACGGTGGCGATGGTGATCGAATTCAGCAACCTCTTCCAACAGTTCTACAGCGAGGGCTGGTATCAAACTCTGGTCGCCACGTACGGCTTCGTGGACACGCTGAAGCCCACCGATTACGTCGCGGTCGTGGCGTTCGATATGCGCCCCGAGATCCTGTCCGATTTTACGACCGATCGGATGAAAACCCAGGAAGCCATGCAGCGCCTTCGCATTCCGGCGTTCTCGGAATCGAATCTCTTCGATGCGCTGGTGGACACTGAAGACCGCATGAAAGACATCGAGGGCCGCAAAGCGATCGTGCTGTTTGCCTCCGGCCGCGATACGTTCAGCAAACTGACGTTCGATAAGGCCCGCCGCGCTATCCAGGAAGCCGCCGTTCCGATCTACGCCATCAGTTTGCTGCAGCAGTTGCGCGAGCGCATGGATGCGATGGGGTATATGGGACCCATCTCCCGTCTGGATTTTCTGCAGGCCGACAACGAAATGAAAACGTTCGCCAAGGACACCGGCGGCCAGGCCTACTTCCCGCGCTTTTACGGCGAGTTCCCTTCTATCTATCGCTCCATTCAGGATTCATTGCGCAACCAGTATTCAATCGCCTACCATCCGACCAACGCGGCGCGCGACGGCAAATATCGCAAGATCAAGGTCGAGTTGGTGGACCCGTCCACGAACGAGCCGCTGGCCATTGTCGAAAACGGCAAGCGGATCAAATATCAGATCATCGCGAAAGCCGGATATACGGCCCCGCGAGAAGTAGAATAACGCGAAGGTAGAATAACGGCAGCGCCTGCACCCCTGGAGGGCGCGGCCGCATCCTAGAAAAGCATGTCCTCCGCCGTCGCGCCGCCGCAGGCCCCGCCGGTTCACCACATCAATCCCTGGATTGTCGCGATCTCCGTCATGTTCGCGACGTTCATGGAGGTGCTGGACACTACCGTCGTCAACGTCTCGCTTCCGCACATCGCGGGCAGCCTTTCGGCCACCGCGGAGGAAGCCACCTGGACGCTGACGTCCTATCTGGTCGCCAACGCCATCGTGCTGCCGATCACCGGTTGGCTCGCCAGCCGCTTCGGCCGCAAGCGCCTGCTGATCGCCTCCGTCGTCGGATTCACCACCGCTTCGTTCCTCTGCGGATTGGCCCCAACGCTGTTCTGGCTGGTCGCGTTTCGCGTCGTGCAGGGCGCGGCCGGGGGAGCGTTGCAGCCTCTCTCGCAAGCCGTCCTGCTGGAGGCGTTTCCCCCGCAGGACCGCGGCAAAGCGATGGCTTTTTGGGGACTCGGCATCGTTGTCGCGCCCATTTTCGGACCCGTGCTGGGCGGCTGGCTCACCGAGACCTATAGCTGGCGCTGGGTCTTCTATATCAACGTTCCCATCGGACTGGTCTCCATCCTGATGACGCGCGCGTTTATTTTCGACCCGCCCTATATCAAGGGACAGCGCCGCGGCGGCATTGATTTCTGGGGCATCGGAATGCTCGCCATATGGGTCGGCGCGCTCCAGATCATGTTGGACAAGGGGCAGGAGGACGACTGGTTCTCTTCGCATTTCATCGTGACGCTGACGGCCGTCTCGATCATCTTGATGGTGGCGTTCGTGGTGCGCGAATTAACGGCCGAGCATCCCGTGGTGGATCTTCACGTTCTCAAGGACCGCACCTTCAGCGCCGGCGCTACTTTGATGACCATTGTGGGATTCGTTCTCTACGGCAGCATGGTGCTGGTGCCGCTGTGGCTTCAGACTCTACTCGGCTATCCCGCGCTGCAGGCCGGCATCGCCATGGCCCCGCGCGGCATCGGATCTTTTATCGCCATGCCCATCGTCGGCGCGCTTCTGGCCAAGCGCGACCCGCGCAAGTTTCTCATCTTCGGCATCGTAGTGTCGGCCTGGACCTTGTGGCAGCTTTCGCGGCTCGATCTCAATGCCGGGTATTGGGACTTTTTTTGGCCGCAATTTTTTCAAGGCGCTTCACTAGCGTTCCTATTCGTGCCGCTGACCACCATTACGATGAGTCCCATCCGCAAGGAGCAGATGGGCAACGCCACCAGCCTGTTCAATCTGATGCGCAATCTGGGCGGCTCCATCGGCATCGCCATGGGGGCCACGCTGATCTCCCGCCGGGAGCAGCAGCACACCAATTATCTCGGCGCGCACATCACGCCCTACAGCCCGCAAGCGCAGCACACGCTTCGGGCTTTGGAGGGCATGTTCCGCTCGCACGGATCGGCGCCGGCGACGGCAACCCAGCAGGCTTATCAGGCGCTGTGGGGCATGGTTGAGAGGCAGGCGGCCATTCTGGCCTACATCGACGTGTTTGTGATCTTCGCCATTATCTTTTTGTGCATGCTTCCGCTTTTGTTCATCATGAAGAAACCGCCCAAGACCGCCGGGCCGGTGGCGATGCACTAAGTAGCGGGTCCGGCATACTTGAAGCATGGAAGCCGTCGCCGAGCGTAAAGCCGCCCAGGACGAAATCCTTTTTTCGCTGAAGAACTACTGCACAGGTTTGCTTTTGCCGGGAGAGCGCAAGAGCGCAGAACCGATGGCCGCGCGACTGGCCCCGGCCAACGTTCGGCGCATGCATCAGTCGCTGCATCATGTGGCCGCCGATGCGCCCTGGAGCGATGCAGCGGTGTTGCGACAGGTGCGCAGCGCCGTCCTTGCCGCCGTGCAAAAGCGCCGGCCAGTGGTGCGCTGGATTGTGGACGACCGGGTTTCCGAAGAAAGGGAGCCATTCGGTGGGGGTTGCGCGGCAGTATTGCGGGCAAGTGGGCAAGCGGCGAGAGCCAAGGAACTGGCCGCCAAACATGACTTGAAACTTTAGCTCCAGTGGGGCATGGAAGATCCGCATCGATACAGGACATTGGTGGAGTTGCCGGAATATACGGCACAATTCGACTCCATCATGGAGAAGTATTCACCCGATGTGATCGGGCCGGTCTTGGCCGGCTTACTGTGGGAGTTGCGACAAATCCGACGGCGTACGATCAGGCGACGTGGAACATTCGTATTGCAAAGAGCGGCTCGCCGCGTCGAAGCTAAGTGTAGCGGCTCTTGCTGGCCTCGCACAACTTGGATCCAATTGCCGAAGGTCCAAGCTAACTAAAACGACCGAAAAGCGACAAATGAAGGCGCACTGTTGCGAACCCCGCAGCGTTACTGCGAATCCTTCATGATCGCTTCGATGCGCGGCATCAGGTCGGCCATCTGCGACTGCAGCGACGTCATGATCTTCTGGTTCAGAGCCGGCTGCTTCTCGACCATAGCTCTTCCCGCCGCGGTTTTATAAAACGCCAGCATTCCGTCGAGCTCCTGCTCCGTGAAGGTCTCCGCGTACGCCTTCACGTATACCGGCTTCATCTTCTCCCAAGCGGTCTGCTCGGCTATGAGCGTAAAGAGGCGCTTCTGCCGCGCCTCCATCTTCGCCATTTCTTCCTGCGATACGTTGCCCTGTTTGGCCATCTGCTCCTTGACTTGGCCAATCATCATCTGGGACATCTGATTCATCATCTGCTTCTGCTGCGGCTCGACGTTCATCACCGTCAGCAGTTGCTCCACTTTGGCGTTCTTGCCCGCTTCATCGGCGCACGCCAGCGGCGCCAGGATGAACGCACAAACGACTTGGGATCGAAATGCACGATTATCGTTCGGTGCACCAGCGGCCAAGGCTTTGAGGTATCGCCCCCAATCACGGACGCCAGCGAAGCGCATAAATTTCCTGAACACGTACGGAGCGTAACGCCAGGGGCGAACCGTCCGGAGCCACTCCGAACCATTGCTCGGCGGTGTCCGGGAAATTGCGAATATCAGCTACTTTCTCCACGCTCCCACTCAAAGCATCTACTGATAGCAACTCCCGGCGATTCGCCCCCGAATTCGTTAAATAGATGTGCCTAGAATCGGACGACCATGTTGGTCCGTCAAGGTATTCAGCGGATAGGACTTGCCGCCAGCCGGGGCTACCCCAGCGAGAAATCAGGAGCACCTTCGAATCCTGACGAAGCGCCGCGAGATATTTTCCGCCCGGGGAGCATCGCGCCGTCCAGAGCCTTGCTGAACCCGCTATGATGGCGGCTTCCCGATGCTGCACATCGAAGACATGCAGTTTCATGACCTGCCGAGGGTCACCGGTCGGCCAGTCGCCAAAGACCAAACGCCTATCTGTCAACCATGTCGGCACACCCTGATCGGCGCCGTCGGGGATTGGCTCTTGGCCACGATCCGTCGCCACATCTACGATCATGACGCGCCATCTATCTCCTGGTTTTCCCATGAATGCAATACGGGTTCCGTCCGGAGACCAATGTGGCTGGTGAGCTTCGAAGTCGGGCCACGAGAGTTGAATCCGCTCTGAGCCATGCACCCGAGCTATCCATAATCGATGGTCGGGATAATGGATGTAAGCGACCCATTGCCCGTCTCGCGAGAAATCCAGCTCATACGCCGGGATACCATCGGGATATGGACGCCATTCACCGGTACCAGGTAATAGCTGAACCAACTCCCCCCGCCGCGTCTCACCAAAGGCGTAGAGTTCACCGGTCGTATTTCCCGGCGTCGGCCAAACCCAGTTCATCGGTCCATTTGTCACGCGCAGCGGTCGAACGAGGTCCGGGCGCTGCGATCGGGTCGGACTCGAAACCGCCCAAAGATCGTGCATTTCAGGAGAGCCTGCGGCGAACACAAAGTACCGGGCATCTTTTGTCCAGGCCCCAAACGATTGATCTTCGCCCACTATCTCTGGCCGAGCGATCGGCTGCGTCTGGCTTGAAACTGGGTCCAATAGCAGTAGAGTAGCCAATGCAAAACGGAGGCTATCGAGGCGAAAAGTGACATAGGCGCCGTCGGGCGACCACCGGGGCCAACGAATCAGGGTTCCTAGAGGCATTACTGCGCGGTGGATGATCTTTCCCCCGCGAACGAAGGTCAGAGCGTTCTCGCGGGCAACGAGAGTCGTCTGTTGGTCGGGAGACTGCCGGCATCACCGGTGTTAAGAGGAAGCAGTTGAGGATCCCCACCCGTCAGCGGCCACGACCAAAGCTTCGTCTCACCGCCATCTTGGGATTGAAGCAGAAGCGCAGATCCATCCCCGGCCATATTGAGAAGCTGTATCTCCTTGAACGGCAGATTCAGGGACTGCGGCTGGCCGCCTGTCGCCGCAACGCTCACAACTTGCCATGCGCCCTTAATCGCTTCCTGAAACCAGAGCCGCTTACCGTCAAACAGAAGAGGTTCTCGTTTAGGACGACCGTCTCGGGTGAGCTGCATCGTTTGCGGGACGAAATAGGGTCTGGGGGAACGGTAGGCGAGCACGACGGCGACAGCGGCCACCAAAATTGCTCCCACCAAAGCAAGACTTTGCCAGGGAACGGCGAAGCGCCGGGTTTCTTCGCCTGATCTTTTTAATTCTTCAAGAGGCGCGCGGACGATGGCCGATTGTGAGGCCGGGAGAATCCCTTCCATTGTCGATCCGGCCGCAACGGCTTCCGGTCCAGGCTCGCTCCGGGGCGCCGCTCCATTCTTTTGCCCATGGGATACCGGCTCGGCGGTGACAACCGCCGCCAGCATATACCCAACATTGTTCCGAAGAATATAATCCTGACCAGTTTCGTCCGGTCCGAGCTTCTGCCGGACTCGCCGGATGACCTGGTGAACGTTATTCAACTCGACGGCGGCGCCATGCCATGCCATCGCCAGGATAGATTCCGCGCTAGCCGCGCGGCCCTGGCTCTCTACCAAAACGAGAAGAACCTCGATCTCGGTGGGGCTCAGAGAGATCGCCAAGTCGCCACGCCATAAAGCGCGCTTCACCCGGTTTATGTGAAATGGGCCGAAATAGAGATCCTCTTTGTTTCCAGTGTATTCCATCGCCCAACGCCCGATCTTTCAGCCATTTTCAGAAGTTTTCAGTCCGTCTGCCGCCCGTCCAGCCTTACTCTGGACTTCTATTGTAATCAGAAACGATGCCGCAGCGGCATTGAGCGTAAGGCGTGCCGGCGTTTAGAATCCCAATGGGAAGGGTCCCATGGATTTTACGGTAACCCGCTGATTTCGACCCGTCATAAGGAGGAATGGACCATGCGGAAGTCTGTCTCGTCCCTGCAAGTCGGCTTGTGGGGAAAAGGGTTCGGCCTTTCGCTGTTGGCAGCATTCCTCGCGGGCGGCTGCGCTACGGCTCAAACTTGGGTCCAACTAAATCCGACCGGCCAAGCGCCTAATGCTGTCTCCAATATGAATGCGGCCTACGACACTGCCATGAATAAGATGATCGTGTTCGGCGGTGGGTTTATCGCGCGAAACAACGTCACCAGTCTTCTATCCAATGCCAACGGGCTCGGCTCGACGCCTGCTTGGACTCAGCTTACGGCGGCAGGCCAATTGCCCGCCGCCAGATCTGGCCACAGCGTCGTGTACGACGCGGCAGACAACCGCCTTATCATCTATGGCGGGTTTACCGGTAGCGGCGATTACCAACCATTTGTGAATGACGTCTGGATCTTGAGCAATGCAAACGGGCAAGGCGGAAGTCCTACTTGGATTCAGATTTTGCCCACCGGAGGCCCTCCAACGCAGCGAGCCTATCCCACGGCAATCTATGACCCGGCGTCGAACCAGATGATCGTTTTTGGAGGGTGCACTGGAGGTAATAGCTCGAGCTGTAACACGGTCCTAAACGATACTTGGTGCTTAAAGCATGCGAACGGATTTGGCGGCAGTCCGGAATGGGTTCAACTTCAGCCCGTGGGCCCTCTGCCATCTGGTCGCAACTCTCATACGGCCGTCTATGACCCCAGCTCAAACCGCATGACCATCTTCGGGGGCATCGCGAATAACGGCGTGGGCCCCGTTCTGAATGATGCTTGGGTTCTGACCAATGCTAATGGCCAGGGCGGGACACCTCAGTGGATTCAATTGACACCAGCCACCTCGATCCCCGGGCGATTTAATCACACGGCCATCTACGATTCCAGTACCAATCGCATGGTGATCTTCTCTGGGGCCCTGAATACAGCGCACGTTGAAACGAACGACGTGTGGGTCCTCACCAATGCGAATGGAGTTGGAGCAATGCCAGCCTGGATGCAGCTATCACCTGCTAACGGGCCGCCGTTGCCGAGGGAGAACGCCGACGCTGTTTACGACCCGATTTCCAATCGCATGACCGTCTTTAGCGGTGCAACGGGCTGTTCGGTCGCTTGTACTCTACTCAGCGACGTGTGGATTCTGACAAACGCGAATGGCAACACAAGCTCCGGCTTAACCGTCACGCAGGTTCTTCCGAACCATGGAGGGAACGCCGGCACAGTCACCGCGCAGATTCTCGGCGGTGGTTTTCAGGCGGGCGCAACGGTTAGACTGACCGGAATCGGCCCAGATGTCATTGCCTCGAATGTCAATATAGCGAATGGTTCCGCTATGACGGCTACATTTCCTTTGACGGGAACCACGCCCGGCACTCGCAACGTGGTCGTCACAAACCCGAATAGCGCAACAGCCGCGCTCACAGGTGGGTTCACGGTTGAGCAAGGGGGAGCACCACAAATTTCAGTAGATATCATAGGCCGAGACAAGATTCGTGTTGGCGCTCTGCAGACCTACTACATCACATACAGCAACAACGGCAGCGTGGATGCGTCAGTAGTTCCACTGTGGGTTCAAGTTCCAAATAATGTCGAAATATCTGCGGCATTTCCTTTCACGCTAGATTCTCAACTAGATTCTCACCCGGCGGCGTCGCCCATCTTTACGCTCAACGCCCACTCGATACCTAAGGCCAACGCGCAATCCAACGATCTAAGTCCAGACGAGTATGAAGTGTCGATAGGTAACACTACGGTAATACCTATAATATTGCCAACCGTTCCGGCAGGATCGTCGTCTTCCTTGCCGTTTCTGCTCTTCATATCTTCGCCTCTCACGCCGTTTTCAATACAGACATGGGTAAACCCGCCGTGGATCGCTAACCTAACCGCATCAGCCGCCGCTGGCGATCCACAAGCAATCAAATGCGTATCCGACATTATCGGCACTGGGTTCAGTATACTTGCTCCTGAGCTTGCGGTTGGTTTCGCATTAACAAACTACGCGCTGTCAAACGCAGGTAGCCTTGATCAGGTTCAAGCCGGAACGGACTTTACGATCACAATCGCCGAGGAACTTGGCGCCTTTCTGGATCAGCCCTCGAACTACTCAAATGGGGAGATACGTCTTGGGGGCTATATAGCCTTCTGCGGGATTACGAGTGTCTCCCAACATGACAACGGAGCGAGTCTTACAACGTCCTCGGTTACCTCCCTCGATCCCAATGAAAAGGTCGGCCCCCATGGGAGTTGGCCAAAATGCGTACATTTCTGGTCAACAGGCGGTACCCTATTCAATCTACTTCGATAACCAGCCCACCGCGACCGCTCCTGCCCAAGGCGTCACTATAACCGACACGCTCAATCCGAATCTGGACCCAAGAACTCTCAAATTAGGTCCGATTACTTTCCCGAATCAGGTGGTCAGCCCTCCCTCAATTCCATTGTCGGTCTCCCCCTTCACGACAACAGTGGACCTCCGCCCCACCGCGAACCTCCTCGTCAATGTGACCGCCTCTCTCAACACTTCAACGGCGACACTCACCGAGACGTTCCAGTCCCTCGACCCGACGACAAACCAGCCTCCAACCGACCAACGGCCGGCTTTCTTCCTCCGGGCGCTGAAGGCAGTGTTTTCTTCACCGTAGTACCAAAGTCCACGGTGATCACCGGGGCCGTTGTCCAGAACACAGCGACGGTGGTTTTCGACGGGAACGCCCCGATCAATACGCGGGCCTGGACGAACACCATCGACAATACCTCACCCGCATCCCATGTCTCGGCGCTACCAGCGCAGAGCGGGTCGATTTTCACGGTCCAGTGGTCGGGATCAGATATTGGCTCCGGAGTAGCGAACTTCACGATTTATGTTTCCGATAATGGTAGCTCCTTCGCGCCGTGGCTGACGCAAACGATGGCCACATCGAGCAGCTACAACG
This sequence comes from Bryobacterales bacterium, assembly GCA_963795935.1. Taxonomy (GTDB): domain Bacteria; phylum Acidobacteriota; class Terriglobia; order Bryobacterales; family Bryobacteraceae; genus JAICMB01. Next base: position 30,558 of record CAWCJO010000012.1, read on the forward strand.
GACAGATCGGACACGCTTACGGCTTTTACAGCATTGCCCAGGATCTAGTGGGCAATATCGAATCAGCGAAAACATTGGCCGAAGGACAACTGAGGTTACGCAGGCCAGCCCAGTTCCATCGGGCGAGATCTCCATAACGGCATCCGGGCTAGCATACAGCCGCGTCAGTCAGACCTTCAACGGCACGGTAACGATTCGAAACGTCAGCAGCGCGATGATATACGGTCCGTTAGAGATCGTGTTCACGGGATTGCCTACCAGCGTAAGCCTAGTAAATTCTACGGGAACCTATAACAGCAGCCCTTATCTCACTGCGCCCAGCGTAAATAGCCTTGCATCTGGCCAGTCGGTTGCCATCAATGTGCAGTTCAAGAATTTATCGTCTGCGCCGATTAACTTCATGCCGGTGATTTATTCAGGAGGTTTGAATTAACATGTATTCCCGTCCATTGTTGCTTAGCGCGATGCTATCATGCCTCGCAGGTAGTGTGTCCGCCAGTCCCATCGCTTATGGGGTGACCATCAACACTTCCCCTATCTCCGGAACTGTTGGATCGCTCGATTTCAACTTCAATCCAGGTCCATTCGTAACGCAATCGGCATCGCTTCAGATAACACGCAATGATCAGTAAAGGCACAACAT
>CAWCJO010000013.1:0-169166 GCA_963795935.1 Bryobacterales bacterium
AAGAGTCCGTTGCTCTTTCGTCGGAGAGGCGGATCGCTAAAGCGTGGAAGCATCCCGGGCTACCCCAAGCAACGCTGCGTGCGACGAACGGCCACCATTGCGTTATTGTGGTTCCGCGCCGTAGCGGGTTAACAACACGGCTTGGGAGGCCTCCTCAGAATTTATCCACCGGCGCCCCGTGCGGGACAACTGCGTTCACGCAGCTCAACCGCACAACCGCGCCCGTGCGCAACATCCCCATCCGCCGGTCCAAAAAATCGGCGCCTCAATCTTCGACCCTCCGAACCACATACGCGCGGCGCACGCCCTCGCTCGCTGCGTGCGCGCCCGGCGTCAAAATCCTTCAACCCCCAAATACTGCAATAGTTCACGCCGCACATCCCCTGATACACTAAGCTACAGGACACCCCATGGATTCACGCCGCAAGTTTCTCGGGACCGTGGCATCCGGCCTCGCCACCACGCTCGCCAATCCCAAAGGCGTTCTCGGCGCGAACGACCGCATTCGCGCGGGCATCATCGGCATTGGCGACCGCGGCACGGAGATCACCCGCTGGGCGCTGCGCTGCCCCAATGTCGATTTCGTCGCCTTCGCCGACATCTACACCCGCCGCCTCGAAAACGCCAAGCAGCTCGTCCCCGGCGCCGCCACCTATCTCGATCACCGCCGCCTGCTCGACGACAAGAGCATCGACGCCGTCCTCATCGCCACCCCGCAGCACCTCCATTGCGAGCACTTCGTCCACTCCATCCAGGCCGGCAAACACGTCTACCAGGAAAAGACCATGGCGTTCACGGTCGATCACGCCAAGCGCATGCGCGCCGCATACCGGGCCGCGAACGGCAAACTCACGGTCCAGGTCGGCCATCAATCCTGTTCCTCCGGCCAGATGACCGACGCCGCAGGCCTTCCTCGCCGCCGGCAATATGGGGAAAATCACCGCCGTCCACATGCACATGTACCGCAATACTCCGCACGGCAAACCGCAGTGGGCGCGCCCCGTATATCCCGACATGACGCACGGAAAACATCCTCTGGGATTCCTTCCAGGGCGACGCCGCCAAGCACGCCTTCGATCCCAATCGCTACATCAACTGGCGCTTTTTCTGGGATTATTCCGGCGGCAACGTCTACGAAAACATGTGCCACCAGATTTCCTTCTGGTACAAGGCGCTGAACCTCCAAATTCCCAAGGCGGTGACCATGACCGGCGGTCTCTATCTCTGGAAGGACGGCCGCGAAGTTCCCGACACCATGAACGTCGCCATCGAGCAGCCCGAGGAAATGCTCATCAGCTGGGATTCCGGTTTCGGCAACAACGCGCTCGGCGTCACCGAAGACGTGCTCGGCACCGACGGCACCATTTCCAAAGGCCAGCAGATCCGCTACGCGCCGCAGAAAGTCAACCGGCCCGACGGCGAAGAACTGCTCGGGACAGACCACGGCATCGCCCATCGCGCACATGCAGAATTTCTTCGATTGCATCCGCTCCGGCAAGGAAACCAACTGCCCCTTCGATCTCGGCTTCAGGGTTTCCGATCGCCTGCCGCATGGCGGTGGACAGCTATCGCAGCGGCCGCACCATGCGATGGGACCCGGTCAGGGAAGAGATCGTTTAAGCCCGCCGATGGACTTCGCTTATACCGCGGAGCAAGTCCAACTTCGAAAGACGGTCCGCGAATTCGCCGAAGCCGAGATCGCCCCGCATGTGCTCGAGTGGGACGAGGACCAGATTTTCCCGCTGGACGTTGTCAAAAAAGCCGGCCAGCTCGGCTTCATGGGCGCCATCTTCCCCGAGGAACTCGGCGGCGCGGGCCTCGGCTACATCGAGTACGCCATCATCATCGAGGAGCTGGCGCGCGTCGATCCGTCCGTCGGGCTCATCGTCGCCGCGCACACTTCGCTCTGCGCCAATCACATTTATCTCGCCGGCAATCGCGAGCAGAAACAGCGCTACATCCCCAAGCTCGCCACGGGCGAGTGGATCGGCTGCTGGTCCTTGACCGAGCCGGAAGCCGGCTCCGACGCCGCCGGCACGCGCACGCAGGCCGTGAAACAGGGCGAGTGCTGGGTGATCAACGGCGGGAAGACGTTTACCACCAACGCGCAGTACGCCGACGTCTGCGTCGCCATGGCCGTCACCGATCGCGGCGCTTCGCAGCACGGCATCTCGGCGTTCATCATCGAGAAGGACACGCCCGGCTTCCGCGTCGGCAAGAAGGAAAACAAGCTGGGCATGCGCGCCAGCGCCACCGGCGAGGTCCTTTTCACCGATTGCCGCGTGCCGCAATCGCAGTTGCTGGGGCGGCAGGGCGAAGGCTTCGTCGACAGCCTGCGCACGCTCGACGGCGGCCGCATTTCCATCGCCGCGCTCTCCGTCGGGACCGCGCAGGGCGCCTACGAAGCGGCGCTGAAATATTCCAAGCATCGCAAACAGTTCGGCCGCCCCATTTCCGAATTTCAGGCGATTCAGAACAAGCTCGCCGACATGGCGACTTCGATCGACGCCGCGCGGCTGCTCACCTATCGCGCCGGCGCCATGAAAGACTCGGGCGAGCGCGTCACCAAGGAATCGGCGATGGCCAAGCTGTTCGCCTCCGAAGCGGCGGTCGACGTCTGCAACGAAGCCGTGCAGATCCACGGCGGCTACGGCTTCATCAAGGACTATCCGGTGGAGAAGTTCTACCGCGACGTGAAGCTCTGCACCATCGGCGAGGGCACCAGCGAGATTCAGCGGCTGGTGATCGCGCGGCAGTTGCTGAAATCGTAATGGAGCCAGGTCGTAACGGACCTGGCCGGCGGCGTCCTCCGCGGCGATATCCGCGCGCTGGCCCGCGCCGCCACGCTCGTCGAAAATCGCGGCCAGCGACGCCGAGCCGCTGCTGCGCGAGCTGTTCCCGCACACCGGCCGGGCGCTGCTGGCCGGCATCACCGGCGCTCCCGGCGCCGGCAAGAGCACGCTCGTCGATCGGCCTGGCCCGCGCGCTGCGCCGCGAAGACAAGAAGGTCGGCATCATCGCGGTCGACCCCACGCAGCCCCTTCAGCGGCGGCGCGATCCTCGGCGACCGCATCCGCATGCTGCGGCATCACGCCGACCCCGGCGTCTTCATCCGCTCCATGGCGACGCGCGGCGCGCTCGGCGGCATCGCGCGCGCGACCACCGAGATGGCGCTGCTGTTCGACGCCGCCGGCTGCGATGTCGTCCTGATCGAAACCGTCGGCGTGGGACAGGATGAAGTCGAGATTGCGCGGGTCGCGGACGTTACCGTGGTGGTGCTGGCGCCCGGCATGGGCGACGATGTTCAGGCGATCAAAGCCGGCATCATGGAGATCGCCGACGTTTTCGTGATCAACAAGGCCGACCAGCCCGGCGCCGATCGTCTGGAGCGCGAAATCAAGGCCGCCGAGAGCTTAGCGAAGCGGTCCGATTCCTGGAAGCCGCCCATTGTGCGCGCCGTGGCGAAAGATGCCGTGGGAATTGACGAGACGCTCGCGGCCATCCGCGCCTACCATGAGTTTAGCCGCGGCAAAAAGCGCGGTGTTGAAAACTGGAGCGCTCGGCTGCGCGAAATGTTGCGCGAGCGTTTGCTCGAAGGATACGCGGAAGTCGACTTCGACGCCGCCGGGGCGCAGGTAGCGGGCCGCCTCGCCGACCCCTATACTTTGATCGAGAATTGGATCGCAAACGGAGGACGATGACAGCGACGATCGGCATTATCGGAGGCAGCGGCCTGTATTCGATGCCGGGCTTTGAGGCCCAGCAGGAGAAGACTGTTGAGACGCCGTGGGGCCATCCTTCGGACGCCTATGTTGTCGGCCGGCTGGAAGGCCGCGATGTCGCATTCCTGGCGCGGCACGGCCGCGGCCATCGCATTTCGCCCTCGGAGCTGAACTTCCGGGCGAATATCTACGGCTTCAAGAAGCTCGGCGTCGAACGCATTATTTCGCTGAGCGCCGTCGGATCCTTGAAGGAAGAGCACAAACCGCTCGATTTCGTGATTCCGGATCAATTTTTCGACCGCACGCGCGGTCGCGCTTCGACATTTTTTGGCGAAGGTCTGGTCGCGCACGTCAGTTTCGCCGACCCTGTCTGCCCGCAGCTTGCGGGCGTCGTCGAAGAGGCCTGCGCGCGCGCCGGCGTCTCGGCCAAACGCGGCGGAACATATCTCTGCATGGAGGGTCCAGCGTTCTCGACCAAGGCCGAATCGAACGTTTATCGAAGCTGGGGGATGGACATCATCGGCATGACCAACCTGCAGGAAGCGAAGCTGGCGCGCGAGGCCGAGATCTGTTTCGTAACGGTCGCCATGGTCACGGATTACGACTGCTGGCATCCCCAGCACGACGCCGTCACGGTCACCGATATTATTGCGAACTTGAAGGAGAACGCCGCGCATGCCTGCAAGGTAGTCGCGAACGCCGTCGCGGCGATGCCGCAGCAGCGCGAATGCAAATGCGGGTCGGCTCTGCAACACGCGCTCATCACCGATCCCAAGACGGTCCCTGGGGCGACCCGCAAGAAGTTGGAGCTGCTGGTTGGAAAATATATCGGCGGTTGAGCAGGCGCGCGAGCTGTTGGCGCATTGTCTCGCCGGCACGCATTGGCCGGAGGCGCTGGTCGATCGGCTGATTGAAGACGATGCCAGCCGCGCGCTGTTCGGCATCGTGGTCGAAGGCCTCTCAGATCTGTTCGAACCGCGGTTGTGCGACATCTACGCGGAGCTGTTTTCGGAAGTGATCGGCCGCGTGTTGCCGGACGACCTGCACGCCCCGCATCTGCTCGCCCGCTACCGCCGCATCCGGCGACCGCACGCGCGCGGTGGAAAAAGCCCGAAACCGCTTGCTGACGCGCGCGGCTCGGAAACGCTCCCCGGGTCTTCGCAATCGCTTACTGAGCCGCGACCGTCAGGGAGCGGTGGGTGGGCGGCGGTCCGCAACGTTTTCGTGCTGTCGCGCGTGACGCTGGGCGCCGACGTCGCGGTCACCAGCGTGGCGCTCGATGGCGCCAAGCGGGCCTTCCCGCGCGCGCAGATTTACTTCGCCGGTCCGCAGAAGAGTTGGGAGCTGTTTGCGGGCGATCCCGGTTGCAGCACGTGCCCGTGCAGTACGGCCGCGGCGCGGGCTTGCGCGAGCGGCTGTCGATCTGGCCGGAGCTGCGGGACACCATCTGCCGCCGCCGCAGCATCGTGATCGACCCGGACTCGCGGCTGACGCAGCTCGGGCTGTTGCCGCTGTGTCCCGAGGACGACTACTATTTCTTCGAGAGCCGGTCATACGGATCGGACTCGCGCAGTTCGCTCGTATCGCTGACGCAGGATTGGGTCGCGGAGACATTCGGGATTAACGACGCCCGGCCGTATATCGAGCCCCTGCCCATGACGACGACTTTGCCGGAGTTCGCGGCGACCGTAAGCTTCGGCGTCGGCGAGAACGCGGCCAAGCGGTTGTCCGATTCGTTCGAGGCGGAGTTGCTGAAGCGGCTGCCGCGGCCGCTGTTGATCGACAAAGGCGTTGGCGGCGAGGAAGCCGAGCGGGTGGAACGCGCGATAGCGGCCTGCGGCGGCGGGCGCGCCATCGGAAGCGAAGCGGAAGCGCCGGAAGGCGCGGGATCGGGCGGCGGCCGCGGCGATGCCGAACGAACGCAACGCGCGGCGACGGATGGCGGCGAGGAAACTGAGCGGCCGGAACGTGCGGGGCCGGCTGGAGGCGGCATGTTTGTCTGGGAGGGATCGTTCGCCGGTTTCGCCGCGCACGTGCAGCGCAGCCGTTTGTTCGCCGGTTACGATTCGGCGGCCAGCCACGTCGCGGCGGCGTGCGGCGTGCCGCTGCTCAGCGTTTTTGCGGGATTTCCCTGCGAGCGCATGTTCGATCGATGGCGGCCTACGGGGCCAGGTCCGATCCGCGTCGTGAAGGCGGCAGCGGGCGTCGATCCGTGGCCGGAAGTGGATGCAGCGCTGGAGGAGCTTATTCTCCTACCATGATTCGCGCGTTTGCAGTGGCAGTTTTGTTCGTTGCCGTTTTACAGGCGCAGAGGATCGACCCGCGCCTGGCAGCCGAAATCGCGCGCATTAAGGCAATAGATAATCACGCGCATCCGGTGATTCCCGGCGGCGCGGACCGGGAGTTCGACGCGCTGCCGGTCGACAACATGGAGGCGCAGTCCGACCCCGTGCGCGTGCGTCCGGATAACCCCGAGATTGCTAAGGCCTCGCGCGCGCTGTATGGGCAATCTTCGAAAGCGGCGGTGAAGCGGCGGGAGGGCCGGAATTATCCGGCGTGGGTGCTCGACCGGCTGGGCATTGACGTCATGCTGGCGAATCGCGTGGCGATGGGCGGCGGGATCGTGCCGCCGCGGTTCCGCTGGGTATCGTACGTCGATGCGCTGCTGTTTCCGCTGAACAACAGCGAACTTGCTGCCGTCAACAGCGATCGCAGGACGTTCTTTGGGTTGGAGGACAAGCTGCTGGCGCGCTATTACGGCGAGTGCGGCGTGAGTGGACGTCCGGGGACACTGGACGAGTATCTGGCGAAGGTGGTCACGCCGACGCTCGAGCGGCAGAGGCGCGGCGGCGCCATTGCCGTGAAGTTCGAGGCGGCGTATTTGCGGTCTTTGGATTTCGAGCAGGCCGACCAAGCGGATGCCGCTCGCGCCTATGCGGCCGGCGCGCCGCCGTTGTCCGATTATAAGAGCTTGCAGGATTATATTTTCCGCTACACCGCCGCGGAATGCGGACGGCTGGGCATGGCTGTGCATCTGCACACGGCGGCGGGAGGGGGCGGGTATTTCGACGTGGCGGGCGCGAATCCGCTGCTGCTCGGCGCGGTGTTGGACGACCCGGCACTGCGCAAGACGAATTTCGTCATGCTCCACGGCGGCTGGCCGTTTACGCGGGAGATTACGGCCTTGCTGACGAAGCCGAACGCCTATCTCGATTTTTCGGAGCAGACGCTGCTGCTGCCGCCGCGCGCGGTGGCGGCGTCGATTCGCGAGTGGCTTGAGTACGTGCCGGAAAAGGTAATGTTCGCGACCGATGCCTATCCCTATTCGGCGCAGCTGGACTGGGAAGAGGCGGGCTGGATCGCGGAGACGTCAGGCCGCCAGGCGCTCGGGATGGCCCTGACCGGAATGATGGACGACGGAGAGATCGATCTGAAGCGGGCGCTGGAGCTGGCGCGGATGGTAATGCGCGAAAACGCGATTAATTTGTACGGTCGCGCCCTTCGAGGCGATCGTATAAATGCAGATCGGCGGTAGTGCCGAGGCCGAGGTTGTAGAGGCTGACGAGGCCGAGCGCTTCGCGCAGATCGTCCTCGAAGGCGTGCAGTTCCTGGAGCTGCGAAGCGAGCGCGGGGCGGCGTTTGCCGCTAGGGGTGACGAAAAACATCTGGTAGCCCCCGTTGACCATGAGGCCGATTTCGTCGCCTATGATCAGGCCGGCTTTATCGATGCGCGGCCGCTGGCCGGGAACGTCGTGGACCACCGCGCCGATGCCGCGGCGAGTGAGGCGTACCGCGCCGCCGTCGAGCTTGTGAATTTCGAATCCATACGGTTTCAGGCTCGCGATGCGCTCGTCGAACGTCGGCTCGTGCGGCTTCACGCGGTTGAAGAACATGTCACTTATATAATGCCAGAGTGGCATTTCTCCTCTCCCTGGATGAAGGAACGACGAGCGCTCGCGCGGCGCTGTATGACGAGCAGGGGCGGCGGATCGCGATGGAATCGGCGCCGATTGAGTGCATCTTTCCGCGGCCCGGCTGGGTGGAGCAGGACGCGAACGCGATCTGGAGAGCGCAACTGGACGCCGCGCGGCGGGTGTTGACGGCGGCGCGCGTCGAGAGCGGCGCGATTGCGGCGCTGGGAATTACCAACCAGCGCGAAACCACGATCGTGTGGGATCGGAAAACGGGGCAGCCCGTGGCGCCGGCGATTGTGTGGCAGTGCCGCCGGACGGCCGGATTTTGTTCGGAACTGGCGGCAACGCCCGCGGCGGCGGCGATTACGCGCAAGACCGGGCTGGTGATCGACGCCTATTTTTCCGGGAGCAAAGTGCGCTGGATTCTTGAAGAACGCGCCGGGCGCGCGGGAGCGGGCGCGGGATGGCGAGTTGCTGTTCGGCACCGTCGACACCTGGCTGGTTTGGAAACTGACGAACGGCGCCGTGCACGTAACCGATCCATCGAACGCGTCGCGAACCATGCTGATGGACATCGCGACGGGCGAGTGGGATCGCGAGTTGCTGCGACGTGTTTGGGGTTCCGCGAGGCGATGCTGCCGAGGATTGCGCCTTCGAGCTCGGTCGTGGGGACGGCGGCCGCGGAACACCTGGGGGCGGAAATTCCGATCGCTGGGATAGCGGGCGACCAACAGGCGGCGCTGTTCGGGCAGGCGTGCTTCCGGGCGGGATTGTCGAAGAACACGTACGGGACGGGATGTTTCGCGCTGCTGCACACGGGCGCGCGGCAGCCGGTTTCGAAGCACAAGCTGCTGGCGACGCGCGCGGCCTCGACCAGCCGCGAAGCTCAGTTCGCGATTGAAGGCAGTATCTTCATCGCGGGCGCGGCGGTGCAATGGTTACGCGATAAATTGGGGATTATCGCGAGCGCTGCAGAGACGCGCGCCATCGCGGAATCCGTGCCGCACGCGGGCGGGGTGCATTTCGTGCCGGCGTTCGTGGGATTGGGGTCGCCGCACTGGGACCCGGAGGCTCGCGGCATGATCTGCGGGATGACGCTGGCGACGGGGCGCGCGGAAATAGTGCGCGCGGCGCTCGAAGCGCATCGCATACCAGACGCGGGAGTTGGTCGAAGCCATGGAGGCCGATAGCGGCGAAAAGTTGAAGGAGCTGCGCGTCGATGGCGGCGCGGCGGCGAACGATTTCCTGATGCAGTTCCAGGCCGACATTCTCGGCAGGCCGATCGTGCGCCCGGCCGATACGGAGACCACCGCCCTCGGCGCCGCCTATTTAGCCGGTCTGGCCACCGGTTTTTTCAAAAACTTGGACGAGGTCGAGCGCTTCTGGCGCGCCGAGCGCGTTTTCGAACCCACGATGAAAGACGAGCGCCGCGAGGAGCTATACGCCGCGTGGAAAGGCGCGGTCAAACGCTGCCGCTACGTCCCGGCTTGAACCGCCTGCGTCGCATCCAGAGGAGAGCGGCCGCGCCCGCGAACATCATCGTCCAGGAGCTCGGCTCGGGAACGGAGGTGAACGTGAATTCGGTGATACTGTTCCCATACGCCAATGTGCCCGTCGTCACGGTGGTGCTCCCGATTGCGGTAACACGGGCGACCGCAGCCTCCGGTGAGCCGAAACCCACTGCGTCGTTGACGCCGCTGCCCACGACTCCAGTTGAAACGAGCTCCAAGAGAAGACTCCCATTCGCCGGGTTGTAGTAGAACGGAGTCGTGAAGTTGATATTCATGTCAAACGGGCACACTCCGGGCCCGCTGCAACCCGCGTCGGCAAAGGTGACACTTGTTCCGGACAACACGAGCGTATTGTCCGGCCCGATGTTGTTTGCGAAAGTTGTACTCATCATCGCAGCTCCCGTCCCATTGGGAGACTTGGAGCTGGTGGAAAGATACCCGCTCAGGCCCCCGAACGTCCAATCGACCGGCCCCGCGCCAGGCGCTGCCCGGAACGAGAATCCGGTGATGTCTATTGCACCCGGAAACTGCCCCGCACCAAACAATGTCTGGTCGACGATGGGGACGGGACTACTGGGAGCAGTACCTTCATCGTTTCCCGGTGAATTGGTATTCGCATTTGGCACGACAATCGTGCCGCCGAACGCGGCGGCGCACACAAATGCGGCCGTCAACCAAAATCTGATCATCGCAAGTCCTCCTCTTGCTAATGCAGTGTTGGTTTAGTATATACCAAATTGGTCCGCGCGGCGATTAAAAATCTTCGCATGAACATCATCTCGCGGGGCATTACGCACAGGCGCTATAGCCATGCGCCAGAAACCTGGATCGAGATGCCGGGATTGTAGAATTCGGCCATCGCTGGGATCGATCCGCACTAACTGTGCGGGAAGTTGCCAGTTTGGATCTTCAGCGGACAAGCCGTAAAGCTGGGAACGCGTCTGGTCCGAGAGGAGTACAGAAAAATGCAGATCGGGCGCGATTTGACGGAGCAACTGGCCGGTTGCGGGGTCGACTACCCAGGCGCCTCCCGGAACTTCGGCCCTACAAGGGTTTCTGCGATCCAATTTGAACCCGAATTCTTCATAGAGGAAAAGGTTGCCGGCCGCCGCGGCGATTCCTTTTGACGATTGGTCCGAACATCCAGAAACATGGCCAAGCGGCGCGACTGCCACTGCGGCGTCCAACGACGGCTTTTCCGGCGAAACGCTCCACAACCGGCCGGTGCCTTTGTTATTCGCGGCGTACAAATAAAAGCGATCGCCGGACCAGGTTCCCGTGGACCACCAATCGCCCTCCAGGCCTTGCGGGGACAAAGGACGGAGAACATGCCCCTGCGCAGCGTCGTACATGTCCAGCGCGGGGCCGCGAAAGCTCCTTACGCCAAACAACCAGCGTCCATCGGGAGAAAGATGTAGACGGCCGTTGTTCATGTCTTCGGGAAAGCCATTCAGATTGAGCGCCGCTGCGGAGTAAACCACGCCATCGGAGATGACGAACGTATTGCGGGAACGGCTCCCGGGAATGGACGCCACGACCTTGGTTTGAAGCGTTCCAAGGTTTATCGAGTAGAGAGCGCAACAACCGTTAGGTTCGGCCGGAATAGGTCCCTCGACGTAGAGCGACGAACCATCGGCGCCGGCATATATTCCATTGAGCCCGGCGCTTTGAGGTCCGAGATCGAAATGGATTCGGCCAACCGTTTCGAGCGTCGAGGGATTTATGATTTCCACAACGCCGGATCGGCCCGCTGCGAGAATCATGTTTTTCGAGTCTTGCGCTGCGAGAGGCGAGCAGAGCAGCAAGACAGCTATTGCAGACACTCGAAGCATGGGGCACTCCCGCAACCAGAATACTCTCGTCTGCACCGTCGCGCTACGTTTCGGCTGTCATGGCCGGAAGCGGAGAGAGGAGCATTCGCGCTGAAGTGGGCGCACCCGAGAGCGGGAGAACCGGTTTTATGAATGGCGGTGAGACCGTGGACCTGCATCGCGGCGACCAGAGGGGCGTCGCGAGAAGGCTTCCCGGCGTGGTTAAGCACCAGCGATTCTTACACGGAATGGATCGCCGGGGTTCTGGCAGGAAAAGGAACATGCCCGGCCGTTTTTTCCCAGCGAGCGGATCGCAGCCGGCTCGACGGGATTCCGGGCGGCGAAATGGATTTATTGCGGTGTCGCGGCAGCCGTGTGGAACTGGGGGGACCACGACGCTCGTGTCTGCAAGCACTACTAAATGCGGTCCGGATAGAGGCTCTCGCGGCTGATGGCTTGATCGCTTAAAAGCGCGTGGTGCGATCACGAGCCTCGGTCCACTGGCGAACCTGGCGTGCCCACTCTATGGGTTTCGGCGCCTGCAAGCGGGCGATTGACGTGGACGGCGCGAGCTGCGCGGCGATCCGTTCCAGCCAGCCCTCGACCGTGAGCCCCTGCGCTTCGGCCTGCGCTTTCAGAGCGGCGGCTTGCTCGTCCGAAAGTTCGATAGTCACGTTCATCGGTCGAACCCTTCCCTTTTCAGGCTACAGGATGCGGGGGCGACTGTTTGTGCGGCATGCGCACTCAGCGGCGATTCGTTGCGTTTGGCTACCATGGCCGGGAGCCTTCGTGTCGCTTAATCTCCGAACCCTCGCCTGCTTGATTCCCGCCGCGCTGAGCATGATAGCCGGTCCGGCGCATACGACGTGGCGCGATTACTCGGGAGCGCCCGATGCGGCGCAATATTCGGCGCTGAAGCAGATTAGCCGGTCGAATGTGGCGCAACTGGAGGTCGCCTGGACGTATCCGACGGGCGATCATAATCACTACTTTTTTAATCCCATCGTGATTGACGGGACCATGTACGTGCTGGCGAAGAACAACTCCATCGTGGCGCTCGACGCCGGCAGCGGCCGCGAGATCTGGACGCATCGGCAAGATCCGGGAACAAGAATCGTGACGAGCCGCGGCATAAATTATTGGGAAAGCCGGGACCGCTCCGATCGGCGGCTGCTGTTTTGCGCGAACCATTCACTGCGGGCCATCGACGCCCGTAGCGGGGAGGCGATCCTATCATTCGGCGTGAACGGCGCGGTGGATTTGAAGGAAGGGCTGGATCGCGATGCGCGCACGCTCACGCTGGTGCAATCGACGACGCCGGGCCGGGTGTTCGAGGACAAGTTGATTCTGGGATCGGCGACAAATGAAGGCTATGGCTCGGCCCCAGGCGACATTCGCGCGTTTGACGTGCGCAGCGGCAAAGTGGTCTGGACGTTTCACACCGTTCCGCGCGCGGGCGAACCTGGCGCGGAGACGTGGCCGGCGGAGGCGCGAACACGCGTGGGAGGCGCCAACGTCTGGGGCGAGTTCACGCTGGACGAGAAGCGCGGCGTTATTTACGCGCCAACGGCGAGCGCGAAGTATAACTTTTATGGCGTGGATCGCGCGGGTAATGACCTCTACGCCGATTGCCTGCTGGCGATTGACGCCCGCAACGGCCGTTTGCTGTGGCATTACCAGACGGTACATCACGACATATTCGACTATGATGACGCCACGGCGCCCAAGCTCCTTACAGTGCGCCACGACGGGCGCGATGTGGACGTCGTCGTGGAGGTCAGCAAGCAGGGCTTTGTGTGGGTATTCAACCGCGATACGGGCAAACCGCTGTGGCCGGTGGAGGAGCGTCCGGTTCCCGCTTCCGATGTGCCGGGCGAGAAGACTTCTCCGACGCAGCCCTTTCCGGTGAAGCCGCCGCCCTTTGCGCGCCAGAAGTTCACGGTGGACGACCTCAGTCCGTACTTGAGCGCGGAGGACCGCGCGCGCTTTCGCGATATGATTCTCAGCGCCCGCAACGAAGGGCTCTTCACGCCGCCGAGTTTCCGCGGTTCCGTGGAAATGCCCGGCAACAACGGCGGGGCGAACTGGGGTGGCGCGGCGGTTGACCCCACGCGCGGCGAGTTGGTCGTGGTATCGAAGGATCTGCCCTGCATTCTGAAGCTGCAAGTGGATCCGAAGGGGCCGAAGAACGGGCCGCCGCGCTATGTGAGCGGCTTCGGATTCCTGATCGCCAGCGATGGGCTGGGGGCCAACGCGCCGCCGTGGACTTCGCTGACGGCCTACGATTTGAACGAGGGCGCGATCAAGTGGTCCATTCCGCTGGGCGACGTGCCGGAGCTTGCGGCCAAGGGCATCAAGAACACGGGAACGCATTATCCGAAAGTTGGTCCGGTGATCACCGCCGGAGGGCTGGTTTTCACCGGCACGCGCGACCGCAAGGTGCGCGCCTTCGATGTGGAGAGCGGGAAGATGCTGTGGGAGAAAGAGGTTCCCGAGGCGATCGAAGGGATTCCGGCGGTGTATGAAGCGGGTGGCCGCGAGTACATCGTGTTCTGCGTTGCGGCGCAGGCGGGGCTGATTCCCGCGACGCAGCGCAAGATTGAGGGGTCCTACATTGCGTTTGCGCTACGTGACGGCAAGTAGCCGTGTTCTGGACAGTATTGGTCCTACTTCACGCCCGACATCAGTCTTTCGGTGGGCTTGACCATCGCAAACATTGCGATGGCGGCAACGAACGCGAAGCCCGCGACGAGGCCGAATAACGTGGGGATGGGGAGCGAGGCGTAGAGGGAAGCGGCGCGTCCGCCGAGATAATCTCCCACCGAGATGGATAGAAACCAGACGCCCATCATTAGGCTGACGACGCGCTGGGGCGCGAGTTTCGTCATGGCGCTCAAGCCGACGGGACTGAGCGAGAGCTCGCCGAAGGTGTGACAGAGATAGGTTACGACCAGCCACCACGGACTGACGCGGCCATGCCGTCCGGCGAGGAGGGCGGCGGGCACGAGCACCGCAAATCCCAAGCCGACAAATAGCAGACCGATGGCGAATTTCGTGGGACTGGATGGCTCGTGTTTACCGAGAGCGATCCATAGCCAGGCGAAGATGGGCGCGAAGACAATGATGAACAGCGCGTTCAAGGCCTGGTACCAGCTTGCGGGGAAGTGGAACCCGAACACGACGTTATTTGTGCCGCGATCGGCAAACAAGTTCAGCGAACTGCCGGCCTGCTCGAAGGCGGACCAGAAAACGCAGGCGGCGATGAATAAGACCAGGATGGCGAGGGCGCGCTTGCGCTCCAGCGGCGACCAGCGCGGGCCGAAGATCATCCAGGTGAACATGCCGACGGCGATCGCCAGCAGACCGAAGCCGAAGGCGTCGCCGATAAATTGTGCGGTGAGAGTGACGCGCCAGAGGCGCAGGCAAGCGATGATAACGGCGGCAGCGACGGCGGTGAGCAGGACCGCGATGGCGAGCGCGCGTCCTCTACCCGTCAATCGCGTGGGCCGCAGCCCCGCTTGGCCAAGATGCTTCGCGCCGAGGGCATACTGGACGACGCCCACGACCATGCCGACGCCCGCGATGCCGAACCCGAAATGCCAGTTGATCTTCTGCCCCACCCAGCCGCAAATTAGCGGCGAGATGAAGGCGCCGAGATTGATGCCCATGTAGAAAATCGAGAACCCGGCGTCGCGGCGGTTGTCCGCGGGCGGGTAAATGAGGCCGACGATGGTGCTGACGTTGGGCTTCAACAGGCCGGTGCCAAGCACGATGAGCAGCAGGCCGGTATAAAAGTTGGCGAGTCCGGTGGGGACTAGACAAAATTGACCGGCGGCGATGAGGATGCCTCCCCAGAGCACGCTGCGGCGGGCGCCGAGCAGACGGTCGGCAACCCAGCCGCCGGGGAGGCTCAACAGGTAGACACTCGACCCATATAGACCATAGATAATGCCGGCTTTGGCGTCGTCGAAGCCGAGGCCGCCGTGGGCCGCGCTCGCGGTCATGAATAGGATGAGCAAGGCGCGCATGCCGTAGAAGCTGAAGCGCTCCCACATTTCCGTGAAGAACAGCGTCGCGAGGCCGCGCGGATGTCCGAAGAAGCGCGTGTCGGCGGCGGCGGGTTCGAGTGCGGTCGTCGAGGGGCGAGGCTCTACCGGCATTCAAGTTCAGTATCGGACAATCGTTCTATGGATAGCGCCGCGGCGCTCGAAATCGGCGCCATTATATTTCCCGGTATCGATCAGATGGATTTTACGGGCCCATTTGAAGTATTTTCGCGGCTGCCAAACGCCAGGATGCGCGCGCTGTGGAAAGAAAAGAGACCGGTGCGCGACGTGGGCGGCCTGATTCTGACGCCGCATATGGATTTTTCGGAAGCACCGCCGCTGGATGTGCTGGTGGTTCCGGGAGGGTACGGACAGGAAGCGTTGATGGACGACGAAATCGCGCTCGATTTCATTCGCGATCGAGCCGCGCGGGCGAAGTATCTGATGACGGTCTGCACCGGCGCATTGATTTGCGGCGCGGCCGGACTGCTGCGCGGCCGGCGCGCGACGACGCACTGGAGCGCGATTCACCTGCTGAAATATTTCGGCGTCATTGCCGTGAGGGAGCGCGTGGTTCTCGATGGCGCGATCATGAGCACCGCCGGCGTGAGCGCGGGAATCGACGGGGCCCTAAGCATGGCGGCGTTACTGCGCGGCGGCGACGTTGCGCAGCGGATTCAGTTGCAGCTTCAGTACGCGCCGGAGCCGCCCTTTCATACCGGCGATCCCGTTTCCGCCCCGGCGGAATTGATGGCGTGGGTGCGCGAGTCGGGACGGGGAATCGCCGATGCCCGGTTGACGACCGCACGGCGAATTGCGAAACGGCTGGGCGTGGGGGGCGTTTAGCGCGGGGCGGTATAGATCAGCTTTAACCACAGAAACAGGGCGCCGGCGGCGAATCCCAGCACGGCCTGATATTCTTCGTTGCGGACGTAACGCGCCCAGCGGAAGCGGCCGGGGGGGTGCGCGGCGCTAAAGCGCGCGGCGCTGAGACGCGGCAGAAATTGGGGAACGCGGCGGGCGTAGAGGTCATAGGCGGGGAAAAGTTTGCGCAGATGCTGCTCCTCCAGCTCGACGACGGGCAGGTAGACGAGCAGAAATACCGCCGCGAAGATGGCGGCCAGAGCGGCGCGGCGGGATGCGGCGGCGAGGCCCGCGCCAACCAGCAGCGTTCCCATATAAAGAGGATTGCGCACGTAACAGTAGGGACCGGTTTCCGCCAGGCTCATGTTTTTCTCGAGATGGCCGGCGGCCCAGCCGCGCAGCAGCAGCCCCAGCACGCTTACGGGCAGCCCGTAGGCGAGCGATGCCGGCGACGGGCGCGAGAGCCACGCGAACGCGATCACGAGCGCGAATCCGAAGGGCACGCGCAGGCGCGCGACCAGGTCCGCGTACGGTTTCGGGAAGGGGCTAGTCAACCTGAGACGCCACTTCCGTTTTGCGGCGCTCGAGAACGGCGCGCAGGCTTTCGAAAACCTGGTCCGGCGCGATGGCGCGCATGCCGGGGCCGGGCGCGGCGGCGCGCTTATACGTCGTCGCGGCGCCGGGATCGCGGAGGACGACGAAGGAGCCGTTGTAAGGACCGGTTTGCGCCGGATCGGTGGGACCGTAGATGGCCACGCCGGACTTTCCGAGAGCGGCGGCGATATGGAGCGGACCGCTATCGACGCCGACCACGGCAGCGGCGCGCCGCGTGGCGTGAATCAATCCGGGAATACCGGAAACATGCGAAATCGCGCCAGCGCAGCGGATCGGCGCGGGGCCGTTGAGCAATAGCGGGACGGAGCACTCGCGCCGCAGCCGCTCGCTCAACGCGGAGTAATATTCCATCGGCCACTGCTTCGAACCCCAGCCCGCCAAGGGGCTGGCTAGAACGAAATCGCCGTCGGGAAGCGAACCCTCGGGCGCATCCGTGCGGCAGCGGGAACACGCGCAGAGGATTGGTCGCGCCGGCGGCGGCCGCCAGATCAAGATATTTGTCGACGCGATGGAGGGATCGGGAGTGCGCGCGCGTGGAATAAAACGATGCGGCCCAGGGCTCGCGGGCGCACTCGGCATCGAAGCCGTAGAGCCGCTCGGGACGCGAGCAGGCGGCCACCAGCGCGGATTTGATCAAGCCTTGAAAATCGACCGCAATGTCGAAGCGCGGGCGGCGCAGTTCGGTCCAAAGGCGCGCGATGCCGGCGACGGCGCCAGGGTCGAGCGTCAACACGCGGTCGATGAAGGGATTGGCGGCGAGCAGATGGCGCCATTTCGATTCCACCACCCAAGTGATTTCGGAACCGGGCATTTCCCGTTTCAGGGTGGCGACCGCCGGGAGGGTATGTATGATGTCGCCCATGGCGCCGAGTCGTACGACCAGAATTCGGGGGCCGCGCTTCACGCCGGGGCTCCATTGGCGCGGCGGCGCACATGCTCGATGAGGCGGCGCGTGAGGTCGGCATCGGGCGCTTCGCCGTTGTCCGCGGCGCCGTCCTGGATCACAACATAGTCGACGGCGGCGAGAGCGGCCACTAATTCGGCGCGGGCGCGCGGCGGGAGCAAGGGGCGGGGGCCGTTCTCGATCTCGACGATCAGCAGATGCCCGGGCAAGGCCGCGTCCCGTATCATGCGGGCATGTTCGGCCAAGAGCGGATCGAAGCGTCCGCGAAACCAGCGGGCAGGCCGCTGCCGCGCGATTTCGTAGGCGCGCGTGGAGGCGACGATTTTATCGCGGGTATCCAAATTTCAACCATAGAACAGATCGGGAGACGCGTTCCACTCCTTGGTAATCAGCATTGGCGGAGTCCGCTTCTTCCGGTCGCGGCTCGGTTCCGGGGGTCGTGCGGTGCGGGCGTAGTGCGGGGGTTTGCGGGGGATGTGGGGGCTCGGGCGGGGGGCTGTGCTTTTCGTCAGCATTAGCGGGTTCTCAGGTCGAGGGGGACTCCTTCGAGGAGATGCAAAGCCTCGGCGGCGACGCGGGCAGCGCTGACGCGCGACATGCAGCGATGATCGATGGGACATTCGCGCAGCAGGCAGGGGCTGCACTCGACCGGCTCGCGCACGACGCGCACGAACTCCCCCGCGGGGCCGGTGGCAACGTCGTCGGTGGCGCCGAATATCGCGACGGTGGGGACGCCGAGGGCGGAGGCAACGTGCATGGCGCCGGAGTCGTTGGTGAGAAAGACCTCGCATGCGGAGACCAGATCGATAAACTCGGCCAGGGTTGTCGCACCGGCGTAGTTCGTCACGCGATGGCCGTTCAACATGGCGGCGATGCGCTCGCACAAGGCGCGCTCGCTCTTCGATCCGAATAGCGCGATGGAGGCGCCGCGCGCGCCGACGAGCTGCGCGGCGGCTTCGGCGAAACGCTCGGGGAGCCACTGTTTGGCGGTCCCGTACGCGGCGCCGGGACTGACTCCGATGGTCCGCGCCGCCTGCTTTTTCCCGGAGGCCTCCAACCGGACCGGGGCGCTGGCGGGCAGAGTCTCGAGAATGCCCGCGCGGCGCAGCAGTTCGAGGTAGTAAAAGCGCTGGTGCCGCGGGATCTCGGAAGGGCGCGGCGGCGGGACGGCGCGCGTCAGCAACAGGCCGCGCCCGTCGCGGTTGTAGCCGATCCTGACGGGTATGCGCGCCAACCAGGCGAGCAGCGCCGCATCGAAGGCGTTGGGCAGGAGGATGGCGCAGTCGAAGGCTTGCGCACGCAACATGCGGGCCGTGCGCCAGCGCGCGCCATCGTAGACGACGACTTCGTTGAGGAACGTCTCGCGGCGGTACAAGTCCGCAACCCAGGGCCTTGCCAGCACGGTAATGCGCGCTTGCGGAAAACGCTCGCGAAGGGCGCACAGGGCGGGCAGGCTCATGACGGCATCGCCGACCCAGTTCGTCGCGCGGACTAAGATGTTCGAATATTCCACGCCGCTCCGCGCGCCCATCTAGCGATTGAAGAATTTGGAAATGCGGTCCTTGACGCGCGCATACCAGGACTCCCCTTTGGCCGGCGGGCGGTTCTGAGCGATCGCCGTTACCGGAACATCTTCAGGGTTCGACGTTTGATAGCGCTCGGCGCCGACCAGGTTCAGGCGATAGCCATTGAAGACGTAGGTCTTGCGGTAGAGCTGCCCATCGGCATCTTCCAGGACCAGCGAAAAGCTCGGATTATCGCCCGATGCATTCACTTCGACGGGATAGTGTCCGACGACGCCGCGCTGTACGTATGCGGTTTCGTAGCGGTGATGGCGGCGGCTCCACACGAAGACGCGGAAGCTGTCGAACTCGTAAGGCTCGGAGCCCTTGGCGATGGTGGTCCACAACCAGTTGTCCTTTTGCGCGCCGTCGTCGTCGACTTTGCCCAAGAGAAAAATACGAGGTGATGCGGTGGCCCTCGGCATACTGCGCGACGTCATCGGGAATGGCCATGCTGAGCATGCGCGCCATAACCCAGCCGGCCTTGCCGTCTTTGGTGCGGACCAGATACCAGTCTTCGAGAGGAATGGGCTTGGGCGGCTCGGCGGGTTTGGCGCGCTCGGGGGCGCGGTCCGCGGGCTGCTCCTCCGTTTTCGACATCTCGATCCAACGGCGCGGAGGCAACGGCGCGAGCGGCATCGGCGGCGCAGGAATCTCGCCCTTCTTTTTCTCCCTGTCGCGGGCCCTGCGGCGCATCGGTTTGGGCTTGGGAACGGGGGCGAGAATGGGCGGCGGAGGCGGCTGTACGCGCGGCGTCAGGCGATGCTCCAGAACTTCCACCTTGGTCCCTTCCTTGAGCAGCTCGAAACCGGGCGAAGTGCGATTGGGCTGCGCGTGCATGTTCAAGGCCTCGAATACGCTTGCGCTTCCTTCGGCCGGCATTCTCCTGGCGTCGGCGGCGAGGCGGTCGAGTTCCGTCATCTGCTCCGGCATCAGCAATTGGCGATTGTCGGTCCATCCCACGACGCCGGAGGGCGTGCGGACTTTCACGAAGCGGCGCCTGTATTCGATGATGTCGAGCCTTTCGCCGTGAGTGACGGTGGCGACCGTGGGCGTTTTCGGATTGAGCTCCTGGCGGATATTCAGCGTGGTCGGACCGGCGTAGGCGTGCCCCACTGCGGGGGTGCGGTCCTTAACGGGTTGGCGCGGCCCGCAGGAGACGAGGAACAGCAGCGGGGCGAAGGAGAGCGCGCGGACAAATGTCACGACCGGAGTGTTTCTGCTGTTAGTTTAACAGTAATGGCTGAAACGGACGCGCTTCAAGAGGCGGAATTTTACTGTCCGCATTGCAGCAAGCGCGGTAACGGACCCGTTGGTGTGCGGCGACTGTTCGTCGATTATCTGCCGGCGCTGCGGCACGCCCCTGGAGCGCATCGACGAACTCGGGATTGGATGACATGCCGGCCAAAGATCTCGTGTACGCCGTTCGCGCGCTTCGCAAGAGTCCCGTGTTCGCCATCACGGCGGTGGTCACGATTGCGCTCGGCATCGCGGCCAGCACCGCTATTTTCAGCGTCGTCAACGCCGTGTTGCTGCGTCCGCTGCCCTACGGCGATCCCGACCGGCTGGTTTTGGCGTGCAGCGACATGCGGCGGCGCAACGTGAAGGATTTTCCGTTCTCGAACGCCGACTTTCTGGACCTGCGGAACGGCGCGAAGAACACGTTTGAAGATTTCGCCGCGGTCAACACGGGGCGCGGCCCCGTGCCGCGCGCCGATGGCACGCCGGAGCAGGTCCGCTTCGCAGGCGTGTCGACCAACTTTTTCCGTCTGATGGGCGCGCGAATTGCGTTTGGCCGGGATTTCCAAGACTCCGACGGGCTGCCGCAACCGCCGGCGCCGCAAGCTGGAACGGCGGCGGGCGCGGCGGCGGCGCAACGGCTGCCCCTGTTCGCCGTTGTCAGCTATGAATATTTCCAGCGGCGCTTTGGAGGCAACACATCGATTCTGGGCCAGACTTTGCCTACGGGCGGAGGCGCGGCGCCGATCGTGGTGGGCGTGCTGGCGCCTGGCTTCGAGCTGCTTTTTCCGCCCCGAAGCCAACATGGAACAGTTCCCGGACATCTGGTTTGCGGCGCGCATCCCTTACGATCCGGCCAATCGGAACAACGTCGTATGGCGCGTCATTGGAAGGATGAAGGCGGGCGTAACGATGGAGCGCGCGCAAGCGGAGGCGGACACGGTCAGCGAGCAGATCCGGCGCGTCGATGCGATCTCGCGCACAGCGGGACAGTACATTCGCCTGGAGCCGATGAAGCAGCATCTGGTGAGCGAAGTTCGGCCCGCGATTCTGGCGCTGCTGGGCGCTGTGGTGTTTCTTCTGCTAATTGCGTGCGCCAACGTGGCGAACCTGATGTTGGTGCGCGGCTCGCTGCGGGAGCGCGAATTGGCGGTGCGCGCCGCGCTGGGAGGGAGCTGGTGGCGGCTGGTGCGGCAAACGCTCGCCGAGGCTCTCGTCATCTCCGCTGTGGGAACGGCGCTAGGTCTCGGTTTGGCATGGCTCGGCATCCACGAATTGCTGGTCATCGCGCCCGCCAATCTGCCGCGGCTGGAAGCGATCCGAATCGACCCGTGGGCGCTCGGTTTCTCCATTTTCGTTGGGATCGGCGCGGCGGCGCTGTTTGGAATCGTGCCCGCGGTGCGCGCGGCGCGGCCCGATGTCATGAGCATTCTCCGATCGGCGGGAAGAGCGCCGGGCCTGGGCGGCGTGGGGCTGCCGCGGAACAGCGTCGTAGTCGCGGAAGTGGCGCTCTCCTTCGTGCTCCTCATTGGATCGGGTTTGATGTTCCGGACATTTCTGGCGCTCCAGCGAGTGGATGTTGGGTTCGATCCGCACAACCTGCTCACGTTTCAGTTGCTGGGCAATCGCGGCAACACGCCGCAGGCGCGGGATGCCTTCATGCGCCATATGCACGAGCGCCTGTCAGGGATTCCCGGAATCCAGAGCGTGACCGCGTCGGCGGCGCTGCCGTTGGGGGGCGGCTTCAGTCCGATCCGCTGGGGAACGCGCGAAGCCCTGGCCGACCAATCGAAATTCCAGGCGGCCGATCTGCAAATTGTTCTGCCCGGATACTTTGAAACGATGCATACGCCGGTACTGGAGGGCCGCAGGCTTCACGGAGGCGGATAATACGCCGGACCGCAACATGCTTGATCGTCGATCGGGATCTCGCGTTAAAGGCGTTTCCCGGGGAGTCCGCCGTAGGCAAGCGCATTCTGTTTCGCGTGCGTACGCCGGAGGCGCAATGGGGTGAGATCGTCGGCGTGGTGGCGCATCAGCGGGACGTGTCGCTGGCCGAACCGGGGCGCGAACAGCTTTACGTGACCGATGGGTACGTGAACCACGGCGCGGCGGCTTGGTGGGCGCTACGGATCCTGCCGTGCGGGCGCGATGCGGCCGCTATGGCGGCCGGGTGCGCGAGGGGATACGTAAAATCGGCCCGCAACTGCTGGTGAACGATTTGCAGCCCATGGATGCGATCGTCGTGAAGGCGCAGGGCGGGCACGCGTTTCTCGTTGCTTCTCATCGGCGTGTTCGCCATTATTGCGGCGGTGTTGGCGGGCGTCGGCCTGTATGGCGTGCTCGCCACGACGGTGCGGCGGCGCACCGCTGAGATCGGCGTCCGCATGGCTCTCGGCGCGGCGCCGTCGGGAATCTTCGGCCTGATCGTGGGCGAAGGACTGCGCTTGAGCACGCTCGGGATCGCGATCGGGCTCGTTGCCGCTTTCGAGTTGACGCGCGCCCTGCAGAGCATGCTGGTGGGGGTGAAGCGAACCGATCCGGCGACATTCGTTGCCGTGGCCGCGCTGTTCTACTGCATTGCGGCGCTGGCGTCATGGCTGCCCGCGCGCCGCGCCGCCGCGCTCGACCCTACTGCGGCGCTGCGCGAAGAGTGAGGTGGGGAAGCGGAATAGTTCGCGCGGAGACTTGGAGGAATACGACGATGCCGCGAATCGAAGGAGTGCCGCCGCAGCGGGCCAGCCTATTTACCCGCTTGGCGTACTGGTTTACGAAACGAAAATTCGGGCGCGTGATGGAGGGGGTCAAGATCACGGCGCATAGCCCGCGGCTGTTGCGGGGGGTCGGTCAAATGGAGATGGCGCAGGCCAAGCTCAAGAGCGTGGACCCGGTCTTAACGGCGTTGGCGGAAATCAAGGTCGCCGCCATGATCGGCTGCCCATTTTGAATCGACATTGGATCTGCCGTGGGCAGAAAAGCGGGCGTCACGGAGCGCAAGCTGATGGCGCTGGCGGAGTACGAGAGTTCGCCGGAGTTGTCGGAATTGGAGAAGCTGGTGGTGCGCTATGCGGTCGAGATGACGCGCACGCCGGTCGCGGTCCCGGAGGAGCTGTTCGAAGAGTTGAAGCGCCGCTTCAATGCGCGGCAGATCGTGGAGCTTACCTCCGCCATCGCGTGGGAGAATTATCGCGCGCGCAATAATCACGCCCTCGGGCTGGAGTCGGAGGGGTTCTCGGAGGGCGCGTTTTGCCCAATGCCGGAGCGGCCTTAGGGCCGGGCCTGTTGATTCGCCGCGGGCTGATTCTCCGGCGAGGCGTTGGCGGCGCGCTTCTCGCGCTCGTAGCTGCCCTGCCAGGCGACGTTGCCGCTGCCCTCCATGGTCGGCATCGGTCTTTCCGTTATTATATTCGGGCATCAAGCCGGCGGTTTCGTGCTCGGTATCGACTTTCTGATCGCTCGGCATGTAGGGGGAGCGGTTGAACGCCTCGGGACCTTGCTGGCCCGACTCGGCGGGACTGGTGGGTCCCTGAGAGCCCTGCGTGACCTGATCCTCGGTCACTCGCACTTTGCAGGCGGGAAAGCTGAGCGCCGCGGCGATCGCAATCGATGACGGCAAACGTTCGCTTCATAGTGATATGACATCAACGATTGTATAACTTGCGTGAGATTTTTGTCTTGCGGACGCACTACGACGTGTGAGGGACCCTCTTCTCGCGCCTGGCAATCGCATTCGTCGCCGGAATCTTGTTGTCGCGGGCCGTGCGCTTCGAACCTTGGGAGGCCGCGCTGGAGGCGGCGTTGTGCGCCGGGTTGGCGCTGCTGGCGTGGCGGCTGGCGAGGCGAATCGCGTTCGGCGCCGCGCTCGCCGCGATGTTGCTCGGGGGCGTGTTCGTGGCCGCCTGGAACAGGCCGGGCCGGGCGCCGTCGATCGATGCCGGAGCGCGTGAGACGGTGCTGCTGGAAGGCTGCGTAGTCGAGCCGACTGCATTCAACGCGGATCGCGACCAGTTCACGCTGGAGATGGCGCCGCGGGCGAGGGCGCGCGTGAGTATCGCGCTGCGCGACGGCGAGATTCCTCCGGAAATTCCGTACGGGGCGCGCGTCCAGGTGGAAGCGCGGGTGCGTCCGATCCGTAATTTTCGCAATCCGGGATCGTTCGACTTCATCTCGTGGTCGGCGCGGCGGGAGATTTATTGGACGGCGTCGGCGCGCTCGCCCGATGCGGTTCGGGTGTTGCCGGGCCGTTGCGGATCGCGGTTTCTACACGGCATCTTCGGGCTGCGCACGGCGGCGCTGAAGCGCATCGAGTCGCTATACGCCGGAAACGCGTACGCGACGGGCATGATGGAGTCGATCCTGATCGGAGATTCGACCAAGCTCGACAAGATGTGGACCGGCGATTTCCGCCGCACCGGGAACGTTTCACGCGCTGGTCATCTCCGGGCTGCACATTACGGTGCTGGCCGCCAGCCTGCTGTTCGCGCTGCGGTTGTGCTTCATTCGCGAGATGCCGCGGCTGGCGATCGCGACCGCGGTCATCTGGATTTACGTTCTGGTGGCGGGCTGGAACCCGCCGGCGGTGCGGGCCGCGGGGGCGTTCACGTTGTATGCGCTGGGGCGCTATTTCTATCGTCCGGGCCGGATCATGAACCTGCTGGCGACGGTCGGAATCATCTATCTGGCGTGCGATCCCAGCGAGCTGTTCGAGGCGGGGTTCCAGTTATCGTTCTTGTCGGTGGCGGCGATCGCGGTGCTGGCCGCGCCGCTGCTCGAACGCACGTCGCGGCGAATCCGCACGGCTGTGGTCCATGTCGGCGACGTCCGGGGGGATGCGCGGCTGGAGCCGCGGGCGGCGCAGTTCCGCTTGGAATTGCGGCTCTTCGCCGAGGCGCTGCACTATTACCTGCGGCTGCCCGAGCGCTGGCTGTTGACCGCCATGGCGTGGGGCCTGCGAGCGTGTCTATTCGCGTTCGACATGGCCGTAGTCTCGACCGTGATGCAGGTGGGGCTGGCGCTGCCCATGGCGATTTATTTCCATCGCATCTCGTGGTCGGGCTTTTCGGCCAACGTCGTGATTGTTCCATTGTTGTCGCTGATTGTGCCGGTCGGGTTCGTGGCGATTTTCAGCGGCTGGAGCCTGGCCGCCCAGCGTGGCGGAAGGGCTGCTGCTTCTCTCCGCGAAGATAGCGGCCTGGCATGTCCGCTGGGAACCGGACTGGCGCGTTCCGGACCCGCCGGTGTGGCTGGCGCTGGCGTTTGCGGCGGCGCTGATCGGTCTGGCATTCACGATGCGGCGCTCGCGAATATGGCGGTGGAGCGCGCTGGCGGCGTGCGGCGCGCTATTCGCTCTTCTTGTCCTGCACCCGTTTCCGCCCCAGGTACGCGCCGGATCGCTGGAGCTTACGGCCATCGATGTCGGACAAGGCGATAGTTTGCTGGTGGCGTTCCCGAACGGCAAGCTGATGCTGGTGGATGGAGGGGGCGTGCTGGCGTTCGGGCGCAAGGTGAAGCCCAAGCTCGATACGGGGGAGGACGTGGTCTCGCCGTATTTATGGACGCGGTCCGATCGGACATCTCGATGTGGTGGTCGCCACTCACGAGCATGTGGACCATACCGGCGGCCTGGGCGCAATTCTCGATAACTTTCATCCTCCGGAGCTGTGGACCGGCGCGCACACCGACGAGCCGGTGTGGACGCAGTTGTCGGAGCATGCGCGGCGGCGCGGGGTCAAGATTGTGGCGTTGTGCGCGGGACGATCCTTCGAATTCGGGGGCGCGCGGATCGAAGTGCTGTCGCCGCCGGAGGATTATCTGCCGAACGATACGCCGAAAAACAACGACTCGCTGGCGTTCCGGGTTACCTACGGGCGCACTTCGTTTCTGCTCACGGGCGACATGGAGAAGCCCATGGAGACGCGCCTGCTGGCGGACGATCGCGCCCTGCGCGCGGACGTGCTCAAGGTGGGGCATCACGGCAGCAAGACCTCGAGCAGCGCTCCTTTTCTCGACGCGGTGCATCCGGCGTTCGCGATCATCTCGGATGGCGTGGACAATTCCTTCGGCCACCCCAACCGCGATGTGCTGGAACGATTGTCGGAGCGGCACGCCGAGGTCTTGCGTACGGACATGGTGGGACTGATCACCGTCAGCAGCGATGGACGCAGAATTACGGTGCGGCAGACGCGAATGAGCGCCAGGACCGCATAGGCGGTGGCGGCGTCGCTCATGAAGCGGCCTACGTCCGAAGCCGGGTCGCGCTGCTTATTCAATGAAGAGGCCGGCCAGAAGCCCTCGGTTTTGTCTTGATTTCGGACCAGCCACGATAGCGCGCGCCGTAGTTGCGGCTGATCGCGGGAGATGCCGGCCCGCTGCAAAACGAACGCGGCCAAGCCGGTGGCGTACCCATCGCTCCTGGTCTCTAACCGCGTTCCATCCCTCCGTTTCCAAGTCGCGAGCGTGAGGGAAGACGCGCTCCACCCGCCGTCGTCCTGCTGCTTGGCGAGAAGCTCGTCAATGATGGATTTCCGGCGGTCCGGCGTCAGCAATCCCGGCAGCCTGGTGGAAGCCCACAGCAGCGTCAGACGGTTCAGCGGGGACTGGCGAGGTTCTTCCCGCCGCAGATAGGCAGTGAGCGATTCCAGATTGGCAGCGGACATCCGGAGCGGAGCGATATTGCTCCGGCGAGGCGCCCACGGACAGGGCGGCAAGCGCCGCTCCCCAGTATTGCGAGTCCGGCGCTTCCCAGGGCTCGTTATGAAAATTCAACCAGGGCAGCGCGCCTTTGTCGTCTCCGCTCTGCATTTGCAGCGCCCACATATTGTCTAAGGCCTGACGCGCGTCGTCGCCGAGCTTGCTTGCGGGAGTATTGTAAGTGACAAGGACGAGCGCGTTGAGAACCGCTTCCGTGCCGCGCGATTCCGCGGATTTACCGGCGCCGCTCTTCTCGTCCGTATAGAGCGGTTGAAGTGTCGGACCACATCCGCACCCGCTTGCCTACGTTGTCGACGAAGCTGCCGCTCGTTCGGCGAGGGGCCTTGCTCGCCCAGTGCGGCTCGAAGGGAGGGCCTCGCCAGAGCATAAGGAAGGGCCGTGTGGCACGAGATGCAGAATGTCTCACGCTTCGCGGGCCGCGGGTTTCCAACTTGCCCACCACTCGGCTCTGTAATCGAGATAAGCGGCAGCGGTCTTGCTGTTCCAATCGGCCGGGATAGGGGCTTCAGCAGCGCGCGCGAGGACGGCGAAAAGGAATACGAGGCACACGGCCGCAGCCAGGCGCCTCGTCTTTAGGGACAGGCAGGTGAACGCTCGGCTCACCTGACCATCATACAGGAGTGAACTCTTAGGGGACGATTTTTCCTTCCGGGTATTCGGGCGAATAATGCCGGGTGGATGCGCCTGCCGCGACTTCGTGCGAACCGACGCCCTTCTCACCGGCCGAAGAGATGTCCTCCGCGCCGGTCTGCTTCAGGAGTTCCTTGCCGCGGGAAATTTCGTCGGAGGTTTCGCAATGCACCGAAAGGAGCACGCCGCCCTCTTTGAGCCGGCCCTCGTAACGCTTGGCTTCGTACTCCGGGATGCCCATGCCGACCAACGCTCCGATGATGCCGCCCACGGTTCCGCCCACGCCCAATCCGGCGAGCGCGCCCATAATGGGTCCAGCGGCAATAAAAGGTCCCAGGCCCGGAATCGCGAGCGCTCCGATACCGGCCAGTAATCCGAGCGTGCCGCCGACAACTCCACCGGTTGTGACGCCGGTCGCCGTGCCTTCCGGAGCCTTCGTGTTCTTCTGGTGCGCAAAGTCTTTCGAGCTTTGGCTATCCGGAAGTAAGACCGAAATGTCGTTGTTGGAAAACCCTGCCGCCAAGAGGCGATCGACTGCGCTTTCGGCCTGCGCAGCGGTTCTATAGATTCCGAATACAGCGGTATTTTTTCCTGCCATATAAGACTCCTTTGTTGAGAGATACGATCTAGCGATGGTTGGCGCGAGAGACGCCGTTGGATCCGGACGGCACTTCCGGCAGTAACCTTTCGAACATTAGACTAGTGTTCAGAGGAATAGTTACATCAGGTTAATAATCCGGCCTGCGAGGGTACGGGATAAAACCGGCACGACGGCCACCTTGTGATGCGCTACGTTATGCTCGGATAACATGCGGACACTGCGCGGATTGGGCCGGGGATTCCTTGTGTTTCGGATGGCTGCAAGCCGCGCCGGCGCGGCTGATCTCATTGAGCGCCGTGGACGTCGCGATCATCGCGATTTACTTCGCCGCCGTGCTCGCCATCGGGTTCTATCTCAAAGGTCAGTCGGAGACCGGAGAAGATTTCTTCCTCGCCGGACGCGAAATGACGGCGTGGATCGCGGGCTTGAGTTTCCTTTCGGCCAACCTCGGATCGCTGGAGTTGATGGGCTGGGCCGCGGCGGCGTATCAATACGGGATTCTGGCGACACACTGGTATTGGATCGGCGCCATTCCGGCGATGCTCTTTCTTGCGCTGGTGATGATGCCGTTCTATTACATTTCGCAAAACGCACTCGGTGCCGGGGTATCTGAAATTGCGGTTCGGCGAACCGAGCCGGGCGCTCGCGGCGGTTTCGTTCGCGTTCATGACCATTCTGATGAGCGGCATCAACATGTATTCGATGGCGCTGGTGATGAAGGTGGTGCTGGGATGGGATATTCATTTCAGTATCTGGGTGTCGTCGCTGACAGTGGCGGTTTATGTTGCGCTGGGCGGACTGCGGTCGGCGATTTTCAACGAAGTTCTGCAGTTCGTGCTGATCTGGCTCGGCGCGCTTGTTGATTCCGATCCTGGGGTTGATCGAGGCGGGCGGTTGGAGCGGAGTGCAGGCGCGTATCGCGGCGCGATTTCCGGGGCAGGACTACACGCATCTGTGGAGCACGCTGGGATCGTTTTCCGCCAATCCCATGGGCATTCATTGGACCGGCATTGTCTTCGGTCTGGCGTGCATGATCTCGTTCGGTTATTGGACGACCGATTTTCTGGTGGTGCAGCGCGTGCTTGCGGCGAAGGATCTGCGCTCGGCAAAAATGGCGCCGATCATCGGAGCCGGCTTCAAGATGATGGTGCCGGCGATCGTGATTCTGCCGGGATTGCTGGGCTTGGCGCTGCTGCCGATGCACTTGGTGGGCGAGGGGCAGGCGGTGCGGCGGCGCGCACAGCTACAACGAAGTCTTGCCGCTGATGCTGGCGCGCTATTTGGGACCGGGGCTGCTGGGGCTGGGCATCACCGCGCTGATCGCCGGTTTTATGTCGGGCATGGCGGGCAACGTGAGCGCGTTCGCGACGGTGTGGACCTACGATATTTATCGCGCGCTCGATCCGGCCGCATGCGACGGATCGGCATTACGTCAGCCATGGGCCGGTGGTGCACGGTCGTAGGCGTTTTGGTGAGCATCGGGACGGCCTATTTCGTAATGCAGTTCCAGAGCATCATGGATTACGTGCAGGCGCTGTTCAGCTTTTTCATTGCGCCGCTGTTCGGCACCGTCATTCTGGGCATGTTGTGGAAGCGCGCGACGCCGGCGGGCGGTTTTTGGGGATTGCTGTCGGGAACGGTTTCATCCATCGCGATGTGGGCGTGGGTGAAGGCCGACCCGGCGGCGCTCCGCTACATCGCGCTGTCGCCGAGCGCAAAGGACATGGCGGAGAACATGTATCGCGCGCTATGGTGCTGGATCGTGTGCGTGGCCGTGACCGTAATCGTCAGCATGGCGACGCGGCCGAAGCCGGAGGCGGAGCTTGAGCGGCTTAGTTTACGGGTGCACGAAGATTCCATCGGAGGGCCATTTGCCGCTGTACAAACGGCCCGTATTCTGGGCCGGCATTGTCGCGGCGGTTTTCGTGGCGCTGAACATTATTTTCTGGTAGACGGCTTTGATCATGCGCAGACATATTTCGGTGTGGTTTTTTGTGGGGTTGTTACTATTCGTTTACGGCATCCTGATCATGGCCGCCGGAGTGCTGGGCGCGACATCGCCGGGGGGCCGCACGACCGTGCTGGCGAACCTTCACGCTGGCATTTGGTGGGGCGCCGTGATCTTCATTTTGGGCATCGTGTATACGTGGGTTTTCCGTCCACGTAATTAGGAGGCAGGATAGAGTGGCGGTTGTCGCGGGGGTGGATTTTGGGACGCTGAGCGTGCGCGTGTCGATTGTCGATAGCGAGCGCGGACGCCTTGGCTCGGGGGTGGCCGAGTATCCGTTGCAGCGGCGCAACGATGACCCGGATCATGCGACGCAAAGCCATGCGGAGCATATGCGCGCGCTGGTGGAGGCGATGCGCAAAGCGCTTGCGGCGGCGGGCGCGCGGGGCGATGCGGTAGAGGCGATCGCGATTGACACCACCGGGTCGAGCGTGATTCCGGTGGGCGAGGGACTGCAGCCGCTGGACGATTATTACCTGTGGTGCGATCACCGGGCGTGGAAAGAAGCGGCGCTCATCACGGAGACGGCGCGGCGCAGCGGGCTGGAAGCGATCCGGTGGTGCGGGGGCGCATATTCGTCCGAGTGGGGATTCTCGAAGCTGCTGCACTGGCTGCGAAATAATCCCGATAAGCGCGGGCGCATGGCGACGGCGCTGGAGCATTGCGATATGGCGGCGGCGGTGTTGTGCGGAATCGAGAACCTGGACGAGATCCCGCGCAGCGTTTGCGCCATGGGACATAAATGGATGTGGAACGAAGCGCTGGGAGGGTTGCCGGACGAGGCTTTCCTCGCCTCCGTCGATCCGGCGCTGGCCGGCGTCCGCGAGAAACTGCGGCGGCCGCTATGCGGCGTCCGATACGATCGCGGGACATTTGTGCGCGGAGTGGGCCGCCGAACTCGGGCTGCGCGCGGGCATTCCGATTCCGGTCGGCGCCCTCGATGCGCATTGGGATGCGATTGGGGCGGGTTGCCGCGAGGGGGACGTCGTCAACGTGATCGGCACCTCAACGTGCATCATGGCGATCGGCCGCGAGGTGAAGCTGATTCCGGGCGTGTGCGGCGTCGCCGCGGGATCGATTCATCCGGGGATGAGCGGCATCGAGGCCGGATTGTCGGCCAGCGGCGATATCTTTGAGGCCATCGCCCGCCGGGCGGGAACGTCGGCCGCGGCGCTGTCGCAAGGGCTGGAGGACTATCGCGCGGGGCAGACGGGGCTGCTGCGGGTTCCGTGGGACAACGGCGATCGCACGGTGCTGGTGAATCCTGAGCTGGGCGGGATGACGCTGGGATGGAACCTGGGGCATACGGCGCAGGATGAGCTGTTTGCGGCGATCGAGGGAACGGCTTTTCACACGCGCGTGATTCTGGAGAGGATGGAGGAGCATGGCGTGCCGATCCGGCGCGTCATCAACGGCGGCGGCATTCCGCAGAAGAACGAGGCGCTGAATCGCGTTTATGCCAATGTGTTGAACAAGCCCGTGCTGGTTCCGAAGAGCGATGTGACGAGCTTGGGGTCCGCCATTTTCGCGTTTTTAGCGGCGGGCACGTTCCGGACGGTGGAGGAAGCGCAGGATCGGCTCTGCCCGGAGTATCGGACGGTGGAGCCCGCGGCGCGCGATGCGCGCGTGTACGAGGAATTGTACGTATTGTTCCGCAAACTGTACTTCGCGTTCGGGCGCGCGGGGAGCGAGCCGGTTGCGGTGGGGGACGTGCTGCCGGCATTGCGGCGCATCGCTTCGGAAGCGCGCGCGGGGGAGGCTCGCGGGGCGTCTTGACATTGGGGAAATGTGCGCCGTGGTTGCCGGACTCCCGGGATTCTTCCACTGTAAGCTGACGGATAGAGATGGATTCATCAGGTCAGTTTTCGCTCTCGAACGTACTTCGCGGCCACTTGGCGGAACGTATACTCACGATCCTCCTCGAGCGTGCAGGCTACCGGGTTACGCGGCTCGGAATAGAGGAGTTGTTCGATGAGATCAAGTGCTTAGACCGCGAATGCTATCTTGCGCTCGAATTGCCGGAGCAGCTTCGAAGCATTCCCGATCTTCTGGTCGCCAATGCAGACATGACATGGGCCAAATTGATAGAGGTTAAATTCCGGCGCTCGTTTAGCGGGAAACGGCGGCCGAACTGTTCACCACTCTAAGCTATCAACGCCGGTTTTGGCCGGAGTCCTACGCCGTTATCATCATAGGTGATCCGTTTCTGCCGGACTCCCGGTCCATCAGGATTATATTCGCTTTATCCCTCCCGGTGAAACCGAGCTTCTTCAGGGTCCCAGCGACATAGACATTCGCGTGGAAGAGCGCGAAGCGATGGGCTTGCTCTGGGAGCAACTTCCCATGCTCACGGAACTTTTTCCCTTTGGCGACTTCGAATACTTTGGCGAAACGGGCAAGCATCGCGGCCTGGATTTCTGGACCAATGCGGACGCTATAACAGTGGTGATCCGTGAGCTGGGGCGGCGATGATCTGCATTTTGCAAATTGCAAATTACCCGGACCTGACGGGTAGCGAGGGTCCTCCGAACCGCACAGGAGCATGATCTCTTTAAGTCTTGATGCCTAGCTCGGGGTTTACCGGGAGAGGGGCGCGCGAATGAAAAAATCCGCCTTGGAAAGACGTGAATCGACGGCTACGTCGAAGAAGCCGATCATCATCTCTTCCCAGCTTTGCTCGCCGAAGCGGACTTCGGCCGCGGGGTCGGGGTTGCGCGGGTTGTTGGGCGAGTTATCGAAGTAGCCGTTGCAGAGAAGCCGCGTACCCGCTTTGAGAAAGAGCGGCGTAGTGAGGCGGTAGGTGAGCTGCCAATTAAAGTCGTAATGGTCGACCTTGAGAAGCATGTTGACGATGCCGCGCGGCTCGACCGTCATGTATTCGAATCCCGCCCCGCGCAGGTGCATGTGCGGAAAAAGGCTGAGCAGAAGCGCGTCGTTGGGGAGGGTGCCGGAGACTTCGACCTTGTAGCTGGAATCGCCGGGCGGGATCACGAAACGGTCGTTGCTCAGTTGCAGTGTATAGACGGCTTTGGCGGGCTTTTGGGGGGCGAAGACGAGGCCGATGCGGGTCTGATCGGTTTTCGGCTTGCCGCTAGAAGTGTAGTGCATCTGGAGAACGATGTCGGGCCCTGCGGGGATTTTCTTCGCCATGCCCTGCGGCCACGTGTCCATGCTGTTTCCGGGGGTATAGACGAGGAGGATGTCGCTCTTGGTGAAGCTCATCGGGTTGGGCCGATGGCCAGGCGTTGATTGCAGTTGAAAGGGCTGGCCGATGGGGCGGCCGCGCAGCCAGTCCGAGCCCGGCTCGCGTACGTAGACGACGGCGTGGTGCACGGCGTCGCGGGCGGTGGGGCGCACCTCCACTTTTTGAATCCATTTATCTTCCGTGAAATGCGTTGCGAGGATCACATACTGATACTCGATGGCGCCTTGGGGAGCGATTTGGAACGGCGCGGGCATTTCGAAAACGGCATCGGGCTTGCCGATCTTCCAATCGTCCGGCCAGGAGCGGGCGGGAGGACGGTCGCGCGGGTCGCCTTCCGGAGCGCCGCCGTCAACCCAGCGAGCGACCAGGTCGATTTCAGCTTTCGTAAGGGAGCGGTCGTTGGAGAAATGGCCGAAGCGCGGGTCGGCGAACCAAGGCGGCATTTTGCGGGTGAGCACCGATTCGCGGATCGATTTGGCCCAAGGCCGGGTCTGCCGGTAGGTCAGCAGCGGCATCGGCGCGATCTGGCCCGGGCGGTGACACTGCTGGCAGCGGCTCTCGAAGATCGGCAGGATGTCGGCGTTAAAAGTCGGGGTCGCGGCGGAGGCGGACAGCGCCGTCGCGAGCAGAAGAGATAAAAGCCGCAGCACTTACTGTACTTCTTAATACAGTAGCGCTTGCGAGAGCCTTGCGGCCGGGTTAATGGCGTTTCGCGCCGTGGCCCTTTATTTTCGGCGCTTTGTACTTGTAGTTTGGTTTCTTGTACTTGTAATTTTTCCGGTGCGCTCTCGCGATGACGTACGCGGGCTTAGCGATGACCGTGGCAGGCAGCAGGATGGCCAGCGCAAGAGAGCAGCATAGTAGGAGTCGCATGCAAGTACTATCGGATGTCCGGCCCGCGAAATGTAGGAAGTTGTCGCTGGCGGGAACGAGTTTCGGCCTGAGCTAACATAAAGCCATGCACCGGCACGTGCTGCACAACGACGAGGTTCAGGATGCGCGCGTACAGAGTTTGTCGCCCGGACAAACCGGGCTGATGAACGGTTGGGGAGTATTCAGCACGCTGCGCGTCGCCGATGGAGTCCTGTTCGCGTGGGAGCGCCATTGGGCGCGCATGAAGCGGGACGCCGAGCGAATGCGGGCGCCATTTCCGTCCGAGCCGGACTATCTTAAATCGCGTCTGCTGAAGCTGGTCGAGGCGAATAATGCCTGGAACGCTACGCTGCGGGTAGCGGTGGCGCGGAATCGCGGAGGCGCGTTTCAGGGACCGGGGATCGAGCGGGATTTCGATGTGATCGCGTTTACGACGGACCTGACCGATTGGGGCAAAAGCGTCCGGCTGGCCATCAAACCGCAGGCGCGCCATGCGCAAAACGAGTTCGCCGGAACGAAAATCATGTCGTGGGCCTACAACCTTGCCTGGTATGAAGAGGCGCACGAGCGCGGGTTCGACGAAGTGGTCCTGCTGAACGAGCGCGGCGAGGTGGCGGAATGCACGTCGGCGAATATCTTCATGGTTCAGGACGGAAGCGCGCTGACGCCGCCGCTCGGTTCGGGCTGCCTACCGGGAGTTACGCGCGAACTGCTGCTTGAGACCCGCGTAAACGGCTTGCATCGTTCGCGAGCGGACGCTGCTGCCGGCGCAACTCGAGGAAGCGGACGAGGTTTTTATCACCTCGACGACGCGCGATGTTTTGCCGGTGCGCTCTATCGAGGGGCTGCAAATCGCGCACGAAAGCCGCGTGTGCGAACGGCTGCGGCAGGAACTGGCGCGATATCGCGCGGATTATGTCGGCGCTTGCGCGGAATTACGCCGTAAAACGCAGGTGTAGCGTTTTCGTTTCGTGGGGCCGTTGGCCGAGCAAAAAAAAGGTCCCAAGTGACCCTTTGAACAGTTCGCTTACCGCCGGCATGCGCGGCCTAAGCATGGCACGCGTGAAAATCGTGGCGCTTCTTCCTCCGCTCCCCACATCGGCTTTTGGCCGACGCGGATCGACGCTCGGGAAGGGCCCGCTGATGTCACGTTAGAAGCTCGCCTCTCGGCACGGCCTTTCGCTTCCCCGCAAGGACTGTTCTCTTTCGAGGATCGCCCCGGCGGAATCGACGCTCCCGGCCTATACCTTCGACGCAGCCTTGAATCTTTCCTCCGGTCCGTTCGGTCTGAAACTCCACTCCTCTTTCCGCTTTCGACGGAAGGGGGAGGATCGCCGCTCCAAACCCGTTGCCGGATTCCCGATTCAAAGCTTCCAAACGTTCGCCGATTTCCGCTCCCCTTCAGGACCGTGCATCCTTCCGGTTCATAGCGCTCTACCGGCGACGGAGTTTGGAGAAACTTACCACGGCGAACAGCCCGATTTCCCATCGCTCCCCGGCAACGCTAATTATTGACTAATAAACTCGTTGCCGGATCAACGTTCCGGGATCGCTACCGTCCGCCAGGCTCACTGCTCTCAGAACCTCTTGGAACCATCACCATCATGCAACCAACAGCGCGGCGCGTCAACGGTGAAGAGCGGGTTAGGGCGAAATTTCCTCAGATTTTTTGTCCGCGATATCAGAGAGTTGCGCGCGGATGCCGGTGGATTAGGTGTGGAAAAAACGGCGCTCTGGGATTTTGTTTGGATCACCGCCGCGGCGCACGCGTCATGGGTCTGTTCGTCAGGCGATCCGAACAGCTCTGCCCTTGGAATTCGAACCACTCCAGCCATATTCCAAGAGCAGATCGAGCAGGCGCGAGCCCGATAATGCCCGCCAGATCCGCGCGCCCGTTCGCTCCAGTCCATGCGTGCGTGCGAAGGAGGATCGCGAGGTCCTTTGTGAGACGAGCAGGCCGCTCGCGGAAAATGCGTTTTAGTTGCGCGCCTGATGGACTTGGATATTCCATTGGCCGTCAACCTCAACAACAAGAAACGTCTCATGGAGCCACGAAGCTGGAGCGGTGAATTCGGCCAGAACGCGAACCACAGCGATATTGGGCGTGAGAAACTCAAGGGCCTGAATCGTTCGCCGCGCCTCCCCCGGAATGCCGCCCCATAACCTGGCGCGCGCTCCGTCCGTGCACCGTACGAGCCCCGGGAGCCCCGATGTATTCGCCGTCTTCCGAGTAGGTAGCCGCCGCCGTATTTCCATCATGCGCGTTTCTTGCATAAGCGAATTTCGCGATCGGCGCGCGAACGGTACTTTCCGCCATCCTGTCGGGCGAGTCCTCAAAAACCAGCGAGATGTCATCGATCCACGCCGAACTCTACGTCCCGGGCATCGGAAACGATGGGAGCGTCGATTTCATAGAAGATCCACAGGCCCGACGCGATCGGACGGTCGTCGTCGCGAAAGCTCGTACTGCCATCTTCGCGATGGACGCGAACCAGC
The DNA here is from genome assembly GCA_963795935.1 of Bryobacterales bacterium. Taxonomy (GTDB): domain Bacteria; phylum Acidobacteriota; class Terriglobia; order Bryobacterales; family Bryobacteraceae; genus JAICMB01. The sequence continues at coordinate 36,713 of CAWCJO010000013.1, forward strand.
AGACGCGCAACACTTGCGCCCGTCAGGTCCGCGCGAACAGCGGCGCCATAGGCGAGTCGTTTGCCCCGATAGGGCACCGCATCTACTGTCTGGTACAAAAACGAGGAAACGTGGGATCCAACGCCCGCGGGTTGCACACCATACTGGCTGTGTAGTCCGGCGTGTCCTTGGGTCCGAGTTGCCATCCAGGAGGCACCTGGCCCGTAGTGCCTTCCGCAAAATCAAAGTTCTCAAAATTATCGTGGATACACGCTGGCCTCGGGGTGCGGCGCAGACAGCACTGAACAGGAGCGCGACTGCCAAATGCGCTTAGTACAAAGTTGCATACCCCGGCGCATCGCAGCGCTTGCTCACGCGCGCGGCTCAGTAAGCGCGCGACATTGGACATTCCCATCGCGCTCCCATCATAATACCGGTCCCAGACGCCAGTGGCGCACGCGCCAGCGGTATACCACCGCTCCAGCCGCCACGGTCAACACCGCGGCCAACGCCACGAGGGGCTTTTCTTTGACGCCGAAGATCGTGATCCATACCCCGACGGCGATGAAAAACGATGGAATCACGGGATAGAGAAAGCTGACCGCCTTCAGTTTTCGCCAGCCCGCGCGGCGGCGGAAAATAAACAGGGAGGCCACCGACATCATCGCCGAGAAGTTCAGCGTGATGCCGATGTAGAGCAGCAGATTCAAGAACGGCGTGACGGTCATCGCGACGGAGCAGATTCCCTGGCATACGATCGCAACGGCCGGAGTATGCCAGCGCGGATCGACCTTGGCGGCCGCGCCGAAGAAGGCTCCGTTGCGCGCCATGGCATAGTACACGCGCGGTCCGATTGTGACCATGGCGTTCACGGTAGCCATCAGCGAAAGCGCCATGGCCGCGCTGAAGGCGCCCGCAATCGCCGGTCCGAACAGGTGCCTTGCCGAAAGCGCACCGATCGCGACTTGTATATGATTGGCGTCGGGCGCCATTTCGCGGAGGGGGACGGCATAGATGAACAGCGCGTTTAAGGCCACGAAAAGCGCCGTGACCGCGGCCGCGCCGAAGCCCATCGACAGCGGCAGCGTGCGCGTCGGCTGCTTTACTTCTTCAGCTACGTACGTTGCTGCATTCCAACCGCTGTAACTCACGTAAATGTAGAACAGGCTGACGAAAAATTGCGAGGCCACCGGAATGGAGGAGGTGCGCTCGGCCAGCGGCGCCGAGAAGTTATGCCAGTTCCCCTGCCCGAAGGCGAAGCCGCAGATCAGCAGCGCCAGGATGATGAATACCTTGGCGCCGGTCAGAGCGTTCTGCACGCGCGCCGTGCGCCGCACCCCCACGCAATTGAGAATCGTGAACGCCGCGATGAGCGCCGACGCCAGCGCCTGCGCGCCCCCGACGCGGAACTCCCAGGTCCCCGCGCCGAACATCGCCGGCGCGTTTTCCTGCTTAAACCAGGGCTGGAAGTAGCCCACGTAATCGGAGAACGCCAGCGCGGCGGCGGCAATGGGGGCGGAAAATCCCGCGAAGAAGGAGATCCATCCCGTCATGAATCCCCAGCTCGGCCCGAACGCCTCCGTCAAATAAACGTACTCGCCGCCGGAGCTCGGAAAATTTACGCCCAGCTCCGCATAGCTGATGGCCCCGGTCAGAGCGCAGACGCCGCCGACCACCCAGATCCACAAGATGAGCTTGGCCGAGCCGAGTTGGCCGGCCAGATACCCGGTGGTGGCGAAGATGCCCGTCCCGACCATGTTCGAGACCACCAGCGCTGTCGCGCTCGCGACGCCGAGCTGCCGCAATAAAACGCCGCTGGATCGCGCGCCGGGGGAGCGCCGCGGGCCGGGCTTGCCTGGATTCAACGGGGAGCGTCCATTCAATGCCGCGCCTCGAGGATGCCGGAGCGCACCAGCCCCTGCCCTCCGTCGCACACATACACCGCGCCGGTAATGTAGGCGGCCGCGTCCGAGCAGAGGAACAGCGCCAGGTCGGCGAGCTCGTCTTTAGTGCCGTAACGGCCGAGCGGAATGGCGTCGACGATGCGGCGGCGGATCTCTTCGGTGGGAGCGAGCCGCCGCATGCCTTCGGTGTCCTCGGTCGGGCCGGGCGTGATGCAGTTGGCGCGCACGCCTTCCCCGCCCCATTCGATCGCGAGCGTGCGTGTCAGCAGCTCCACGCCGGCCTTGGCCGCGCAGACGTGCGATTGATACGCGATCGGCTGCCGGGCGTGGTTCGCGGAGATGGCGATTATCGCCGCGCCGGGTTTGCGCAGATGCTCGTAAGCGGCGCGGCAGGTGTTGAACGTGCCGTTCAGGTCGATGTCGACGACGGCTTTGAAGGCGTTCGCCGACATGCCCGCTACGGGAGCGGGGAAATTGCCCGCCGCGCCGCACACGACGATATCGATCAAGCCGAAGTCGCGCCGCGTTCGAGCCATTGCCTCGGCGACCTTGTCGTAGTCGCGGACATCGAGCGACGCTGTGGCGGCCTCACCGCCGCGCTCGCGTATTTTCCCGGCGGCGGCATCCAGCTTGTCCTGCTTGCGGCCGACCAGCATCACCTTGGCGCCGTGCTCGGCAAAGCGCTCCGCCATGCGCTGCCCGATGCCGCTGCCGCCTCCGGTCACTAAGGCGACCTTCCCCGCAAGCAGGTTGTCCCGAAATACGCTCGCCATGAAGCGACAAGGATATCAGGTGAGGCGCGTCCGCCGGAAGCGAATGGGTCAACGGGCGAATCCTGCCGATCTGGTTCTGGCGAGGGTTGAAGGCCTTCGCCCATGCGGCCCGATTGACCTGGGTAACTTTCGTAGGGAGGATTCCAAGAAGGGTGGATGTGGGTTGCGTTTTGGTCGCCGGAAGGCCGGACGCGGATCCGGCGGTTATCGACGTTTAAGGGAGTTCGATCGGCTCTGACCAATTGCCAATTCGCCGGTGCGATGCGCCCGCCACGCCTCTCCGGTCTTTGGAGGTTGCCGAACTGGACGTTGAGGTCAGACAAGTAAGCCGTCAAAGTCTAGACTCGAGAGGTCCGGCGTTCCTGGCCGTTTGGAGTGGGTTATTGGAAGTTATACTTCGCGATAGCCGAAGGAGCGGGGAGGTTCCGATACGGGTTGCCTTGTACTTCTTTCTTTACGGCCTCGACGATAAACTGTTCCAACGTGGCTCCCGCGAGGCCGCCAGTGCTTCGCTTTATTGAAACGGGGCAGCGGGAAGATCCACTGTGGTCTGCGTAAGGTTCCGCTTTGTCCATTTTCCCATGCAGTAGGCCGCATGCGATGCCGATCTCTCCACAAGGCCGCTTCCGGATTCTTGGCGGTTTCGAGCCGATTGGGGTTCCCGTGATAGGCTTTGACAATGCTACTTCCATGCGCCTGATTTTTGCGGGCTTGATCTTTTCGCTTTCGTCACTTGCGCAGCAAACGGGCGATTTTTCGATCACGGGCGTGGTGGTAAATGCGCAGACGGGTGAGCCGGTGAAGTATGCGCTGGTCACGTTGGTGGGTTTTCATGAATTCGACGCCTCTCAGCCGCGGGATCTCTTAAAAGCGCAACGTCCAGTTCAGAAAACGGCCCAAGCCGGCCCGGCGGGAGAGTTTCAGTTCAACGGTCTGGCAAAAGCGCATTACACTCTCACAGCGCGAAAACCCGGATTTGGCGCGGAGTCTACCGCGAAGGAGATCAGGTTGAGCCAGATCGATCCTACCGATTCCGTGGCCGGCGTGCAGCTACGACTCGCGCCGCTCGGCATCATCGAAGGGAAGGTACTAGATCAAAACGATGAGCCGCTGCGCGGAGTGAACATTATCGCCTTACAGGTCCAGATTGTCGATGGCCTGCGGGACTCGAATTCCACGCGCTCGGTCGCGACCGACGACCGGGGCTTATACCGTCTCTGGAATCTCACGCCCGGCCAGTATTACATCAAGGCCGCCGGGAAAAGCGGAGGCACTTATCGCTATGTGGGAGATGGCGCGCCATACTATAGCTCCTGGCAGAGCTTCACGCCCGTCTACTTTGGCGGGGCGCGCACTCTCGATTCCGCGACGCCGGTCCAGATCGAGTCCGGTTCTAAAATGTCCGCCGATTTTCGTCTTAACGTTGAGCCCGCGTTTAAGATTCGAGGCATGCTCGCGAATGCGCCCGCCGGGCCCATTACTTTTGAGCTGCTCCAAGGCCCGGAGGATGTTTCCGCGAGCCGAACTTCGCTCAATACGTCCACAGGAAAGTTTGAGGTGCAGGATGTCACGCCCGGCGCCTACATTCTGAGAGCGACGCAGGAGGGGAAGATGCGGGGCGAGTCCCCGGTCACGGTCAATGAAGGCGATGTGAATGGGGTTTCGATTTCCCTTGCGCCGGCTGTGACTGTGCAGGGCGTCACGCGAGTCGTCGGCGCTCCGCTCAAGGTCAAACAGATACCCGGGTTTGAGCGGCTCCTCGACGCGATGGGCGCAGGCTCGGATGAAAAGAATGCGGCTTACGAGCAGGACGTGGAAACAACGTGCAACGTATTTCTTCACGAGCGCGGAGGAGGCGCACGCGCCCAATCCGGTTCGCGCCGTAGACCACCGCGGCATGCCGAAAGAGATGACGAGAGCGGCGCGTTCACAATCGGCGATGTGCTCCCTGGCATCTACAGCATCCGGGTCCAGTGCTACAACGGTTATCCCACGTCGGTGCTTTCCGGGGGAGTCGACTTACTGGCAAACCCGAACTTGGTCATCCAACCTGGCGCGTCGCCCGCTCCCATCGAGGTCCAGGTCAAACCGGGGGGAGGCACGCTACAGGGGGAGTTCGCCGTCCGTCCGCTTCCAAAAAACCCCGGAGTGCTCCTGCTACCCTCCTTCAGCAACTCGAGCGGCCCCGTCATGATTCCGATTGGAATTGCCGCCGAATCGCAGCAGAAGGTTGAGTTCGGGATGCCCTTCCTCGCGCCCGGCGATTACGCCGTCTACGCTTTCTCCAATTGGCAAAAGGTTGAGTTTCGCAATCCCGCGTTTCTTCAAACTCTCAGCGGAGGAGCCAGCGTGCGCATCGAGGACGGCAAGGAGCAGCAAGTCGTCATCAACAGCATCGTCAAATGAGGATTGCCGTCCTATTCGCCGCGCTCACAGTCGCCGCCGCGGCCCAAACATTTCCAATTGCAGGCGTGGTCGTGGACGCGTTGAGCCGATCGCCGATGAACCGCGTGCGGATCCTGCTGACGCCTTCCGCCCGTCCCGGCGAACAGCGCGCGATTGTCACGGCCGCCGACGGAAAATTTTATTTTGATGTACCGAAGGGTAAATTCGGGATCATCGCCGAATATCGCGGATTCCGCCAACCGTTTGGCCAAAGCGGCCCCGCGATCGGCTTCGGGGTCGCTATTTTCACCGGTCCGGATCAGGACGCCTCCCACCTCGTCTTCCGCTGGTTCGCCCCCGGCGCCATCTCCGGAAAAGTCATCGATGACCGCGGTGAGCCGGTAGAAGGCGCGCTCGTCCAACTGATTCGCGTCTCCGTAGTAACCGGTCGCAATCGTCGAGGCACGGTCGCCTGGGCGCGCACCAATGATTTGGGCGAATATCGCTTCGGCCAGCGCGCCGGTGGAACTTATTATCTCGCCGTTACCGGAGAGCCCTGGTACGCGGCGCGTTCTCAACCTCTCCGTATCCCGGGCCAAGAGGCCGAGGGCGCTCCCAGCGAACCGGCGCGATCTTATGCGCCGGACTATTATCCCAACGCGAGCGATCCGAACGGCGCGCAGCCGCTGGAAGTGGCTCCCGGCGCCGAAGTGACGGCGGATTTCACGTTGTCGACAACCTCCGGCGTTGACCTACATATTCATTGCCCACAAATGGCTGGGCAATCCGCACTGATTACCCTGCTCAGCGGGGGCGCCGCGGGAGTGGACGCGCCGCAGCGGCAGGCTTGGCTGTTCGGTAATGACCAGACGATTGCCGGCGTCCTTCCCGGGCACTATCTGGTGCTGGTTGAGGGGCGAAACGGGAACACCTCTTCCGCGCGTAAAGCGATTGACGTCGGCGCATCCGATGTCACGGTGGATCTCGCGATGCAGCCGCCGCCGACTGTGAGTGGGAAGGTGACTTTTAAAGATTCCGAGGGAAGACCGCGCCGGCCAGCCTATGTGCGGCTCATCGATGAATCGAACGGCGTGGCGCTCGCTCGCGCCATCGACGCGGCTGGGGCGTTTTCTTTCGATAACGTCCCGCCCGGGAGACGGCGCGTCCAGATCTCCGGCGCGGACGGCTTTTTCGCCGCGCAAATTACTTCGGAGGGCGCCGCGATCGGCGGCCTTGTTATCGATATTGCGCCGGGCGCGGGCGTTCGCCTCAACATCATCGCCTCGGACGAGATCGGCAGTCTAAGAGGATTCGTGATGAATGGGGACCGGCCTGTCCCGGGGGTTCTCGCCGTGCTCGCGCCGAAGGACAATTCGAGCGATCCCGGCGCGTATCGCGGTTTTCAGACCGACAGCGACGGCAGCTTCGATTATCAAAATGTTCGCGCGGGCGAGTACATTTTGTTCGCCGTGGAGCGGCTGGATCTCGAATATGCGAACCCCGTCGCCGTTCGCCCTTATCTCGCGTCGGCTAAACCCGTCCACATCGGAGCGCATGCGGCCGTTGTCGAGAACGCTTCTCTAGCGCCTTTTATTCCATAAAGTTAAGTCTCCGCTCTAAATCCCGAGCACCGCCCCGACTGTTCCGGTCCGGAAAGTCGAAATCGCCGTTTCCGGAGACGCGGGGGAGGCGCCGGGCAGCCGGAGCCATTCTCATCTTGGGCGTGGTGAAAAGCCCGGGGCCGGCCGATAGCGTAAGTGATGCCCGATCGGCTGATCCGCGCCGCCCTGCTGTATTTCTGCGCCCTCTTTGCGTGCGGCGCAACCGACATCGAAGGCTTGATCGTGATCAAGCACAAACTGACCAGGAGGAAGGTGACCGTCGCGGTGAACGTCTACTCGCGCGGCGTCGCCGTGGAACTCGGTTCCGATCCGGACTTGGACCCTTTGGGCTACGAGCTCCGGCACGTGGTGATATACCTCGAAGGGCAACTCCCCTGTAAGGCCGAAACGGCAACCATGGAACAGAGGAACCGCCGCTTTGCGCCGGAACTTCTCGCGATTGCAGCCGGCTCCACGGTTTCGTTTCCCAATTACGATCCCATTTTTCACAACGTCTTTTCTTTTTCGAAGCCGCGGAATTTCGACCTCGGAAATTATCCCAAAGGGCAGACTCGGACCGTGCTGTTTGCGCGGCCGGGAATCGTCCTGGTGAACTGCCGTCTGCACCCCAACATGGCGGCCGCGATCCTGGTTGCCCCCAACAACTGGCATGCCAACTCCGATGCGGCCGGACGTTTCGTTCTCCGCGACGTTCCCGCCGGCCATTACACGGCCGTGGCATGGCATAAGGCGGCGGGTTTTTTCCGGCAACCAGTGACGCTGCTCTCGGGCCGCGATGCCCATCTCGAATTCGCAATCCCGCTGGATGAAAACGGCTCCCCCATGGCCCACGTCCTGGGACCCAGGTAAGCGCCATGCGACTGGCGACGCGAACACTGCTGTGGTCCTTCCTTCCGTTCGCGGCGCTGCTGCTGGGCTCTTTCTGGAGCATTCAGAAAATGGTGATTGCGTCGGTACGCGACGCGCTGCGCTCCTCCTTGCGCCAAACGCAAGCGTCCATGGCTCGGGCACACGCCCGCGCCGAGCTTCACAACAACCGCTTTCTGGGCATCGTCGCCGAGAACGCGCCTCTTAAGGCGGGCATCCAGCTTCTGCTCCAAAACGTTGCGAGCGGCGATGCGCGGCGCACGGTCGAGGACCAGTTGCGGCAAATTTGTCAGCCTCTCAATTTCGATTTCCTGCTCGCCTCCGATACCGACGGCCGGGCCATCGCCGGCGTAATGGGAGCGGCGGATCGGTTCGCCGCGATGGATCTGACGCGCCTCCATCCCCCGGCTCGCGGCTTCTTTTCCGCGGACGGGCGGATCTATCAGGTGACCACCGTTCCCGTCGACCAGGGAGACGAGAATCTCGCCTCGCTCTCGGTGGGCGAAGGATTCGATTTTTCCGAGCTCAATATTCCCGCGGTGCTCACTCGTTACGGCCAGGTCATGGCATTGAGCGTTCCAGGGGTGCGCGCCGGCCAACTGCAGCCCGCCCTGCTTTCCTGCCGCCCCGGCGCGGAATGCGAAATTCGGCTGGCGGGCCAGAGCTATCTTTCATTGCCGCTCGAAATGGCGTCGCTCGGCGATGGATACCTTCTGCGCAGCCTGCAGAATATCGATGCGGTCAGCGGTCCCATGCAAGCCATTCTTCGCAAGGTCTTTGTGTTCGCGGGATTGGGCGCTGTGCTGGCGGCGCTGACGATCGGCGCCGTGTCGTCGCGCTCCATTGTAAGGCCCATCGCGGCGGTGGTCTCCGAGCTTCGGGACAGCGCGCGGACCGGAGTGTTGCCGGAGTTTCGGCCGGATCGCGCCTCGATTCAGGAGTTGCGGGAGCTGATGCAGAGCTTCAACCGCGCCGCCGCCGGCATTCGCGAAGGCCGCGAGCATCTTCACCGTGCCTACGTCGAATTCGTCCAATCGCTCGCCAGCGCGCTCGATGCGCGCGACCGTTATACGGCCGGACACAGCCGCCGGGTCAGTGAATGGTCGTGCGCGGCCGCTGGCGCCATGGGCATTTCGGCCGCTCAAATCGAAGAAATCCGCATCGGCGCGCTGCTGCACGACATCGGCAAGATCGGGATCGGCGACAGCGTGCTCCAGAATCCCGGAAAGCTCAACGCCGCGGAGTACGCGCTCATCCAGACGCACCCCACCATCGGTCGCCGTATTCTGGAGGGCGTTCACGGTTTCGAGGTTTACCTGACGGTCGTCGAGCTGCATCACGAAAACTGGGACGGTAGCGGCTACCCCTTTGGGCTGTCCGGAGAAGCCGTCCCGCTGCCCGCCCGCATCGTTCACGTCGTCGACGCCTACGATGCCATGACTTCCGACCGGCCCTACCGCGCTGGAATGAGCCACGAAGAGGCCATCGCGATTCTCGAGAAGTTCTCCGGCACGCAGTTCGATCCCGCCGCCGTTGGAGCATTCACCGCGCTGGGCCGGATCACGGAGAGAGGGGGGGAGGAAGATACGCCGTCGCTGCGGAGCCTTCGGCGAACGTTGGCGCCGGAGCCGGCGTTGGAGCGGCAGACGATATGAGAGCCCTCGTTTTTGCGCTGTGGTGTATTGCGCTGTGGTGTTTTGGCGGCGGCGCGACCGAGGCCCAGGAAGCCAACTCCGGATTCGAATTGAGCGGCACTCTCAGCGGCGCGGCGGAATATGCCCACGATCTCACGGAAAGTCCGCGCAACGGCGGCCCCGCATCCGGCGGTTTCCGGCTGGTCTTATATCCGGTCTGGAAGGTCAGCTCGCATTGGAGCGTCACGGCGGCGCTACAGCTTCATTCGCGGCCCTACTTTTCAGAAGAATACTCCACCCAAGGTTATGGGCTGAAGGCCGACGTCTTGCAGGCGGCGTTGACCTATTCGCGCTTTTGGGGCGCCCGCTCCCTCGTTTTTCGCGCCGGAGAACTATCCACCGCCTTCGGGTCCTTCCTGCTGCGCTACGACGATGCCGTGAATCCGCTGATCGATGTGCCGCTGTCCTACGGCTATTACGGCAAAGGCGTCTCAAATCTGCCGGTGACCGGCGCTGAAGTCGACGCCACGGCGGGAAGATTCGACGCCCGGCTGCAGCTTACTAACTCCTCCCCCGCAAATCCCCGCAGCGTCCTCGAGCACGACCAATATGGCAACTGGGCCGGCGGGGCCGGGTACACCATAGCCCAGGGATTCCGCGTCGGCGTATCCGGCTACCGCGGGCCATACCTGGATCGTCAATCGCCGTTTTATTTTCCGGGCGAAGCGCCCCCGCGCCAGTTGCCCGGGAGCGCCGCCGGCATCGACGTGCAATGGGGCCGCGGTCACTGGAACGCCTGGGGCGAGCTGCAAAAATTTCAGTTCGACTATCGCCTGATTCCCACGTTCAAAGAGGACAGCGGCTACGGCGAATTGCGCCGTGCCCTCGCGCCGCGCTGGTACCTCGCGACGCGCATCGGCTACCTCCGCGCCAATCTCTTTCCCCGTACCGATTGGATGGAAACGGTCGTGGGCTTCCGCCCCAATCGCTACCAGATCGTAAAAGCGGGTTACGAAATCCGGTTTGGTCCGGCGCTCGGCGGCGCCGTCGAAAACACCTTCGCGTTCCAGCTCGTTACCACGTTCCGTCCCATTTCCATCGCGCGCGACTGAGGCTTCCCGGGCAGACTGTTGCTCCTCTGCTAGCCTGAGGCTGACGATGCGCTCGCTGTACGATCTCGACCCCGGCCCGCAATGCCCGGAGCTGGTGCGGATGATCGTGGAGATCCCCAAAGGCTCCTCTAATAAATACGAGTACGACGGCAAGCTGTGCCTCTTTCGTCTGGATCGCGCGCTCTACTCGCCGCTGCATTATCCCGGCGATTACGGGTTTATCCCCGGCACGGCCGCGCTCGACGGCGATCCGCTGGATGTCATTGCGATGGTCGGGGAAGCAAGCTTCCCGGGCTGCCTCATCGAAGTGCGGCCCGTCGGACTTCTACACATGATCGACGAACATGAGAAGGACCAGAAGATTCTGGCCGTTCCGAGCCGCAATCCCCGCTACGACGAGATTCACAGCATCGATCAGATTTTCCCGCACGTGCGCCGCGAGTGGGAGCATTTCTTCACGATCTATAAAGAGCTTGAAGGACGCGTGACCACGACGCAGGGCTGGGACGGGGCGAGCGAGGCGCGCCGAGCCATCCTCAATTGCCGCAAAGCGTATCTGGACCGCCGCGCGCGTAATGGGGAAGCCCAGCCCGAAGAAGAGCGCTAGTGAAGCCGCGAACCGGCCAGCCACACCGGTCGGCCGCCCCGGCCGCGCACTCGACGCGCGAGCGCCCCGGACTCTCACGCGCACAGGCCCGCGGCGCGACGGCAAGCGCCGGCCGCCTCCCGCGCGCACCGGCCGCGCTGCATGCCTGAGCGCCATCTCGGCACCCGAGTATCGAGTCCGCCCAAGCCGCTCTGACACGCCGAGCCTCTTGCTCGCCCGCTCCCCGCGCGAATTGCCACAATGTTGCCTTGGCATCCAATCTGAAAACAACTTGGCTCGCGCTGTGCCTTGCGGCGTCGCTCGCGGCCGCCGATTACCGCACGCCCGCGCGAGAGCGCCCCGCGCGCCGCACCGAAGAAGGCACCGGAACCATCTTGCCGGGAGGCCGCCTGCTCAGCCCCTTCGGCGTCGAATACACCACCGGACCCGGTCCCTTCGGCCTCGCTGTCAGTCCCAGCGGCAACCGCATCGTCACTGCCAACGGCGGCCCGGACCGCTTTTCCCTCACCATACTAGAACGACGGGACGGCGCCTGGCGCGCGAGGCAGCTTGCGATTCCTCCTGGAAAAGACGCCGGCGATGCCGCTGACGATGACGATTGGAAAAGCGCGTTCATGGGCCTGGCCTTCGACGGCGATAATGCGCTCTACGCCTCCGAAGGTGAATCGGGACAGGTGCGCGCGCTCGATCCCGCCTCGGGACGGCGGCTCGGGCGCTACGACCTGAATGCCAACGGATTTAAGGATAGCTATTCGGGCGACCTTGCTCTTGACCAACGGCGCGGCCTCTTATATGCCGTCGATCAGGCCAACTTCCGCGTTGCCATCTTCGACATCCGCAACAATCGGCCCGTGGCGAGCGCGCCGGTAGGACGTCTGCCATTCGCAATCGCGCTTTCGCCCGACGCCAAGCGCGCCTACGTAACCAACATCGGCATGTTCGCCTACAAGGTACTGCCGGGGGCGGATAGCAAGCGCCCGCGCGAGACCGGCATTCCATTTCCCGCGTTTGGTTTCCCTTCTCGCGAATCGCTCCATGGGACCGTCGTGACGAACGGCGCCGGGCAGACCTTGCGGGCGCCGGGCGTGGGCGATCCCAACGTGCCCCAATCCAACAGTCTCTGCGTGCTCGACGTGGAGGATCCGGCGCGTCCTCGTATCGTTAAGTTCATCCGCACGGGAGTGCCTTTCGGGCCCGCCAGTCTCGGCGGAAGCAGCCCAGCGGGCGTCCTCGCCGTAGGACAGCGCATCTTTGTCTCGAACGGCGTGAACGATTCCATCACGGTGATCGACGCCCGCACGCTCCTCGTTGAAAAGGAAATCAAGATCCGCATTCCGGGATTGGAACGTCTGCGCGGCGCGCTGCCGATCGGCTTGGGTTACCTCCCGGAACGCAACCTGCTGCTGGTAGCCGAAGGCGGTATCAACGCGGTCGCCGTCATCGACGCGGATTCCCTCACATTGCTCGGCCACATACCGGCCGGCTGGTTTCCCACGCGGGTTCAGACGCACGCCGGCGTCGTCTACGTCACCAACGCCAAGGGACACGGCATCGGGCCGAACGCAACCTTGCATGAACCGTTGCCGCACAGCTTTCAACTGCAGCGCCGGCGCGGATCGTTATCGCAATACGAGATGCCCGCCGCGGCGCAATTCCCGCAATTGACGCGCGCCGTACTGTCGAACGACGGGTTCATCCCCGCCGCAGACGCCCCCGCGCTGCCGCCCGCAATCCGCAACGTCGTGATTATCGTTAAGGAAAATCGCACCTTCGACGAAGTCTTCGGGGACATCGCCGGCGCTCCGGATCTGGCACGCTATGGGCGCGCCGTCACGCCCAATCATCATGCCGTCGCGCGCCGCTGGGCCATGAGCGATAACTTCTATGCGGATTCGGAGGTCAGCGTCGATGGTCACCATTGGCTGGTCGGCTCGTATCCAAATGAGTGGACCGAAAGCTCCTTGATGGCGGCGTACGCCGGCGGCAAGACTTTTCGGCTGAACCCGGATGCGCCGGGACGGCTGGAGTTCGCGCAGAGCAATTCCTCGGTGGCGCCGGAGGATCAACTGGAAGCCGGCACGCTGTGGCATCATCTTGAACGCCACGGCATCTCGTTCCGCAACTTCGGCGAGGGATTTGAGCTCGCTGGCGTGGACGAAGGGACGGGATTAAAGCCCACGGGAGCGCGCTATCTGACCAACATCCCCATGCCGGAACCGTTGTTTAAAAATACTTCGCGCCTATATCCGAACTTCAACATGAATATCCCCGATCAGTTCCGCGCCGGGCAATTTATAAAGGAGATGGACCAGCTCTACCGGAAGCCCGGCCATACTTTCCCGCGACTGATCTTTATTCATCTGCCGAACGATCACACTGCGGAACCGCGCCCCTCCGACGGATATGCCACGCGCGCGGCTTACGTCGCGGACAACGATTACGCTTTGGGGCGCATTCTCGAATACCTGTCGCATACCCCCGCCTGGCCCCGCATGGCGGTCTTCGTGACGGAGGACGACGCGCAGTCCGGCGTGGATCACGTAGATGCGCATCGCACCGTGCTGCTGGTCGCGAGCCCCTATGCGAAAGAGAGCTACGTGGCGCACGCGAACGCGAGCTTCGTAAGCATGTTGAAGACCATCTATCGGCTGCTCGGCCTTGGTCCGCTGAACCTGTTCGATGCCGCCGCGACGGACTTGAGCGAGTGCTTTACGATGCAACCCGATCTCACGCCCTACGCGGCTATCCCGCCGGATAAGACGATTTTCGATCCCGCGAAGGCGCGCGAGCCGCTCGACCCCCGGCCGGGGCCGCAGATCGACGATCCTAGGGAGTTGCTGAAGGAGCACGAGGAGACCAGCAAGCCGACCATCGCGCGGAGACCGCTCGAATGATGCGCCGCTGAAGTCCGGGTGCACGCTTCCGCGTCCCGCCACGTCATAATAGTTAATAGACGTATGCAAGAAACCCGCCCCGAAAGACGTCCCGAGAGTGGCTTCTCGCTGATCGAGCTGCTCATAGTTATCGCCATCATTCTCATCATCGTCGGCATAGCCGTCCCTAAGTTCAACAGCGCCCGCATGAACGCCAACGAGACGGCAGTGATCAACGAGGTCAAAAGCATCCACACCGCCCAGACGCAGTATCTGTCCCAATTCGGCCGCTATGCGACCACTCTGGCCGAGCTCGGCCCCCCGGCGAGCGGCGGCCCTGGCCCGCAAGCCGCGGACCTGCTCCCCAATAGTCTCGTCTCCGGCGATAAAGACGGCTACACGTTCGTCATGACCGCCACGCCCGCCGGCTACAACGTCAACGCCAATCCCAAAACATACAACACCACCGGACGCCGCACGTTCTTCTCCGATCAGACCATGACCATCCACCAGAATTGGAGCAACGAGCCCGCCAACGGCAGTAGTCCCGAGATGAAATAGCCGCCTATCACAACGGGGACAGCAGCCCCTCTCCGGATTCGCCAAGTCTCTGTAATCCCGCGATTTTCCGCCATTGCCCCGGCCAGACGCGGATCTTCGACCTGAAGACGTTCCTTAGAGTCGTGGGTTCAGCTTCGGGCAATCCGCCGGTTCGGCGGTACCGCCCGACAAAACCAGACGGCCCAAGGAATGGCGCGACGCTCAGCCAAAATGTGCGCCCAATTTGTGGTTGGGTTAGGCCGCGATGTCCCCCAGGATCGCTGAGGAGATCCGCGCGGATCTGGAGCATCACGGTAGGCGGGGATTACGCTGGCGCGAGTTGCTGGGGCCCTCCTGAACGCCGGGTGCCAGACCGTCCATGACCTGGTGGGGAGGTCCTATATAGTCTCTCGATGAGCGATGAGGGTACGACAGCGCCATACCTGACGGGGGCGGAAACAGACGCGGCGCGTGGTAACGCTCCAAGTGCGTTCTTCGCCTAGACTCAGGTTATGAGCCTTAAACGCCTGGAAGAACAGTTCGACGAGCAGATGGTCAACATATATCGAAATGCCTTGACTCAGGTCAGCTACAAAGCGAAAATTTTTGGAGATGGTGACGATGCAGGGTGGGATTGGCGCCGCTAAAACCCTGCTCCATACGCCCTACCTGCCCGATGGATTTGCGGAATTGTGGCCGCGTGGACGCCTCGATCTCACAATGGAACACATGTTGGTGCAGCCACCGTGGAATACCCTGTTCACTGACGAGGAGCTGCGCGTAGCACGGGGGCGCCTAGACGATCATGCCGAACCGCCAGGGCGTTAGGCTTAGTTTTGCGAGGGTGGGGTTGCGGGCTTAAGCACCTGTTTCACGATCTCCATTTTGTGCTCCTTGCCCTCATCGTCGATCGCGAACAACTTCCGTTTCTCAATGGAAAACTTGACCGGGGCGTTCACTGTGAGATTCGTAGCCTTTGACCACCTGCGCAGTCGCTCTTCCGCCACGTAGATGCGCATCTCGCCCTCTATCACGAAAGTCTCATATACCCGGTAGACCGCTGTTTGGGATGAATTCGTGTTCCCCTGGTAGGTACCGTAGTTGCCGTTTGCCTGGGCCGTTCCCGTTGCGTTCGCGTTGCCTCTTGTTCCAGCGAAGTAGCGCGAACGCCCTGAGTCGAGTACTTTCCCTGTTTGCCAATCGCGGACCTTCTTGGCAGCGATCCCCACAAGCGGGCATGAACGCGATCGGCAGGATTGCGAAGATCCGATGTAGGGACATTTTTGTAAATGCTAGCAGGTTTATGCCTTGGAAAAGGCAGCGCCTACACTCCATGCGGAGCGATACTGAAATTATGAAACTGTCGCGCCGCGGATTCCTAGGGAGCGCGGCCAGCGCCGGGGCGCTTGCCTCCCAGCCAATAACCTCTACCTCCACCAACAGGCCGAATATCCTCTATATCATTCAGGAAGACATCGGACCGCAAGCGGCCTGTTATGGCGAGCCTCTTATTCGAACGCCGCACGTAGATCGATTCGCCAGTCAAGGAATCCGCTTCACCAGCGCCTACTGCACCGGTCCGGTGTGTTCCGCAAGCCGCTCGGCCTTGATGACAGGCCGTTATCAAACCAACATTGGCGCGCACCAGCATAGAACCTGGGACTGGAACAAGAAAGCATTGCCTTCCCCGGCGCGCCACATCTGCGAGTTCTTCCGCGACGCCGGTTACTTCACCTGTAATCTGCAACCGGCGGACCTCAAGAAGGATGGAACGCCGCGCCAGAGAATGCATGGCGCCGCCGGCTCCGGCAAGGTGGACCTCAACTTCTTCCTGAACGCTCCTGAGAAGTCGAAGTTTTTTGACGGCATCGATTGGAACCAGCGCCGGCCCGGTCAGCCTTTCTTCGCGCACATAACCATCATTGAGACCCATAAAGGCGAAGGCTGGAGGATTGCCCGCGAGCAGCCCAAATCGGAGCTTGTCGATCCCAATAAGTTGCAACTGGCTTCCTACTATCCGGATAGTCCCATTGCGCGCGATGAATACGCCAATTATCTCGATGTAATTCACCTCTCGGACGGCTATGCCGGTCAATTACTGCAACGCCTCGAAAGCGAGGGCTTGGCGAAGAACACCATCGTCGTGCTCTCGAGCGATCACGGCCCCTTGTTTCGCGGCAAGCAATTCGTCTACGACGGCGGCCTCCGCATTCCGCTTATCGTCCGCTTCCCCGACGGGAGAAACGCCGGCGTCGTGGATGACAATTTCGTCAGCGGAATCGACATCGCGCCCACCTTGCTTGGGTTTGCGGGCATACGGCCCTCCGGCGGAGCCATGCAAGGCCAGGATATCTTTGGACCGGATTACCGGCCGCGCTCCCATATCTTCGCCGCCCGCGATCGCATGGATACCTCCATCGACCGCATGCGCGCCGTCCGCACCAAGCAATATAAATACATACGAAATTACCTGCCGGCGATTCCATATATGCAGGCGAATCGTTACAAAGAACAAAACTATCCCACCTGGAACCTGGTCAAGGAATGGAACAAGCAAGGCAAGCTTAACCACGATCAGGCGCTATTCGCCGCCGATGTCAAACCCATCGAGGAACTTTACGACGTCAATGCCGATCCCGATGAAGTGCGCAACCTGGCGCTGGACCGCTCGCAGAAGCAAACCCTCCAGCAACTCAGGTCGATGGTGGACGGCTTCGTCAACGAGAACGACCAGCGAGTGGTCTACGAAGATCCGCTCGACATCTACCGCGGCTACTGGGGGCGCCTGCCCGAAGATCCCGCCCCAAAAAAGCCGTCATAGCCCAGACTTTATCCGGCCTTTCGGCGCCGCACGCCCGATCATAATATTGCGGCGTTCGAGGAGGATCTATCGCCAGGCTTCGCTCCCGAAGGCGGAAAAAATGATGCTTCAATAGCAAATCGGTTTTAGTATTGTTTTGGACGCCTCTTACCGTGGTAACTTCTCGCGGCGACGGAGAGTTTATCCCGCGTACAGGACCCCACCAATCCGCGAAAACCCACTCCCCCGTCCGCCGACACCTCCGAAATGTTCCTGGTCGGAGAATAAAGAAGCGATGGGTTGGGACCGCACTGCGGCGGCGACAACCGACAGCAGTATGGCCGCCGTCGCGGCGCATGCGTTCTTGACGCTCGGCTCGTACCCTTCGGACCGTATCGGGCGCAGCTCCACTTAGGCGCCCCACGTCTCGATCGGTCGGCACTTCACCGTCCATCGCCGGTCGTTCCGGGCGCATTTTGCTTCGGGCCATTTTTCCCGGAACGGGTAATCTCGGGCTCCAATCACGCGCATACGCCGGGCGGATCGGACGTGGCAGGAGACCCCACGCGCGATCCATAAGCGCTCACCTTACCAGATCAGCCGGCCGGTCAAGACAATGCGCCGCGAGTTCGTGTCCGTCCCGGTGTAATATCCGAAAGTCGCCGGATTCGACAGCGTCAGCCCCGGACTGCTGAAGGTGGTGTTGTTGAAGACGTTGAACGCCTGGGCTTGCACATTGAAGCTGAGGCGTTCGGTGAGTTTGAATACGCGCCCGACGACCATATCCGATTCGATGAGGGGGTTCAGCCGCACCACATTGCGTCCGAGCGTTCCGAACTGGCCCACCAAAGGCTCGGCCAAGCCGGAATTTGTGACCTTGTTCGGCGGAGTGCCGCCCGGCGCGGCATCGAAGTGGATGTTCAGAGGGCCCACCAGATTGGGCCGTATTGCACCATTGCCGCCGAGCAGGCTGGGGTCGGCGAGGCCGGCGACGGTTCCAGCCAGGATATTGGCGGGCAAACCGCTTTGGGCCTGGAAAATTCCGCTGAATTCCCAACCGCCGAGGACAAGATTCAGACCGCGATTGCCGAAGGCCCTGCCGCTCGACACAAAATCGTGCGTCATCACGAAGCGTTGCGGCACATCGAACTGCGAAACAGCGCGGTTGTTCCGGTTATTAAACGGATCTTGTTGGGCGGGCGTATCGTTGGCCAGCACGCCGAGAGCATCGGAGGTATCGTCAATCGATTTGGACCAGGTGTAGGCGGCGGTGAAACCGTACCAATCGGCGAAGCGGCGCTCGGCGTAGAACTGGAGCGAGTTGTAGTTTGAATTCGCGGTCGAATTCACCACGCTGAGGGCGTTGAAACGCGGATCGATGCGCGTGCTGGGCGTGGTGGTGTTGCCGCTGAGCCCCGCCAATATCGCCGCGTACACTCCGGCCGCCTGCTGTTGCTGTTGCTGAGCGAGCGACGTAGGAGGCGTCAAAATGCCGGGCGCGAGGAAGTTCAACGGTTCGGTGCGTTGCAGATAGTGGCCCACGCTGCCTGAATAACCGAGCCGGAAAAGCCAACGCCGGAACAGCTCCCGTTCCACCGTCAAGCTGAATTGCTGGTATTGCGGATTTTTCAGGTTCGGATCGATGTATGTTACGCTCCCAAAATTTTTAATGGTCGTGCCGAACGATCCTACGGCGGCGTTGCCGGAAGCCTGGAACGGCGACGTGCCGGCCAGAATGTTCGGGATGGTGTTGCCGCCGGCGAATTGCGTCGAGGGCAGCGTGAACGTGTACATGAAGGGCGGCAGGAAGCGACCGTTCGTGATGGGGTTGAGATAGATGAAGTCGTAAGTGATTCCATAGCCCCCGCGGACGACGGTCTTTCCACCGCCGGGATTCCATGCGAATCCCAAGCGCGGACCGGGGTTGTAATTGGTATGGAAGTACGATCCCCCGGTGTAAAAGCTGCCCAGAGGTCCGGTCCCGGCGCCGCCTAAGGGAGTTGTGGTCAGGGCCGGATTGACGTTCGAAAGAATGTTATTGACTTCCGTCGGACCCTGCGCAATCTCTTCGCGGAATCCGAGATTCAAGGTCAATGTGCGCGTAATTTTCCAGTCGTCCTGCGCGAAGAAGAACTCGTTCCAGACGCGGTTGCCGCGTAATGAATTCCCGAAATCCTGGGAGTAGGAGAACGGGACTCCGGCGAGGAAATTCGCGAGGCTGGTGAACGTGAGCGAGCCATTCACATTGCTCTGGAAATAGCTGTTGGCTTGAATGCGGTCCACTTCGGCGCCGAATTTGACCTGGTGCTTGCCCCACACCTTGGCGGCGATGTCCTGGTATTGGTACGTGTTTTGAATGCGGCCTTGCGGCAAGCCGGACCAGGTGCCGAAGTTCGAGGTTCCGTCAGTGAAGATAATTTCCGGCCCACCGCCCGTGAACAGTGGCGCGAACTGCGGCGCGCTGCGTCCGTACGCGGCCAGGAAGGTGTTCACCAGCGTGGGAGTGAAGGTGTGCGTTTCCGATACGGTGCCGTTCCAGCTACGATTCGTGCTGCTGGCGCCGTTGGTCACCAGCGCCGAATCGATAAACGTATTCCCGGTGCTTTCGGCATTGGCCGACTGCTCGCCGAAGCGCAGATAGAAAACGTCGTTCGATGAAATGTTGTAATCCAGACGGCCGGAGTAGGCGAGCGTGTCCGTTGCGTTGGGCGCCACCTGGCTGACCGTCCCGGTGGGGCTGGTGGGTACCAGGTCCTTTTGAAGGATCTGCTGCGCTATGGGAACAGCGGACGCAGCCTGCGCCGGGGTCGGCACGTTCGCGATGCGCGTGCCGCCGAGGCCGCGGACCGTGTTCTCTTCGTAGGTGCCGAAATAGAACAGCTTGTTCTTAACGATGTGGCCTCCGGCCAGAGCGCCCCAATCGTTGTTGATATTGGGAGTCGCTTTACCGGTGCGGTCGAAATAATCCCGCGCGTTGAAATAGCTGTTGCGCAGAAACTCGAACAGCTCCCCATGAAAGTCGTTGCCGCCCTGCCGCGTCAGAATCTGGAGCTGCGAATTGGCGTTGCGCCCAAACTCGGCGTTGAACTGGTTCGTGATCAGGTTGAATTCCTGGATGGCATCCAGCGGAACGGTGCCCAGACCGGCAGATCCAGTGGTGCTGACGTCGGTAGTGGTGGCATTGTCGAGCGTGATGTTATTGCCTCGCCCGCGGCCGCCATTCGAGTTATAACTGCCCAAGCCGAGAAAGGGGTTATTCGGAGTCACCGGAATGACTCCAGGAGCCGTCGAAGCCAGGCCCAGGATGCCGGTGTTCACCAGCGGCAGATCCCTTATGGAGACGTTCTCGACCGTCGTTTGAAGTTGTCCGTTGACGGTATTGACCGGCGAGGCTTGCGACTCCACCACAATCTGCTGATTCGTGCTGGCCACGTTCATGGTAATGGGAACCGTCGCGGCGTTGCCGCTGGATACTTGCGCGGTAGCGGCTGCTTTCGCGAAACCGTCGCGAGTAACAGTCACCTCGTACTGTCCCACTTCGAGCTGGCTGATGCGAATTTGGCCGTTGTCGCCGGTGTTTGCGGTACGCACAGTTCCGGTGGCCAGGTTGCGCACAGTGACGGTGGCGTTCGGTACCGCCGCGCCCGTCTGGTCGGAAACGTTGACTTCGATGTCGCCAGTGATCTGCCCGAAGGCGAGCACGGCGGACATTATCATTACTAATGCCAGACTGAACGCAGATTTTAGGTTTTGATGGATCATGCGGACCCCCTACCAGTGATGTAATTTAACTTACTTCTGTCTGAAGCGGAAGACAGACCGTTGTTGAAACTCAGATGAATGCATTTCGCCGGCGGTTACAGGTATTTCGCATGAAACCACAGTTCCGTGGTGGACGCGTCCGCGGGATCGCGATCCCGATATCCTCACCCGTTGCGCGCGCCGCTACGCGTCGATCGTCAATAGCAGATCCTTGGCATCCACCTTATCGCCCGCCGCAACAAACTTCTGCGTCACCTTGCCGCCGATCGGCGCATAAATGGTCGATTGCATCTTCATTGCTTCCATCACAAGCAGACGGTCGCCCTTGGCGACCTTATCCCCAATTTCAACCGATACGCTGCTCACCGCGCCGGGAATCGGAGCCCCCACCTGCCCCGGGTCGAGCGGGTCGGCCTTGGCGCGCCCCGGCGCCTTCGCCTGCAAGCTCTGGTCCCGAACGGTCACTTCGCGCGGCTGCCCGTTCAACTCGTAGTAAACCGTCCGCGTGCCGTCGGGCTGCGGCTCGCTCGAGGTCAGAAACTTGACGATGAGCGATTTTCCCGGCTCCAGCTCAACGGTCACCTCGCCGCCCTTCTCGAGGCCATAGAAGAACTGCGGAGTCGGTAGCGCCTCGACGCTTCCATAAGTGCCGCGCGCCTTCGCGAACTTGACAAAGACATCGGGATACATCAGATAACTGAGCAGATCCGTATTAGTGATCTTGTGCCCGACCTTTTTCTCAACGTTGGCCTCTGTCTCGGCGAAATCGACCGGCGCCAGGCGATCGCCGGGCCGGCCCGGTTGCGGCTTCTTGCCTTTCAGCACGACGTTCGCGATGCCCTCCGGCCAGCCGCCTTCCGGTTCCCCCAGCGATCCGGAAAACATCTCGATCACGGAGTTGGGAAGGGTCAGGTTGTGATCCGGGCCGAGCTTCTCCAGTTCGCTCGACGGTCATGTTATGGCCGACCAGAAAAATCGCGAGGTCGCCCACTACTTTGCTCGAGGGCGTCACTTTGACGATATCGCCGAACGCGAAATTCACCTCCGCGTAGGTTCGCGCGATGTCGTGCCAGCGCGGTCCCAGGCCCATGGATTCGGCCTGTTCTTTCAGGTTCGTGTATTGGCCGCCGGGCATTTCGTGCTCGTAAACCTCCGCGGTCCCGGAAGGCGGCGCGTTATCGAACGGCCGGTAATAGGTACGAACCGTCTCCCAATAATCGGCGCAGACATTCAGCGCGTCGAAATCGAGCCGCGTGTCGCGCTCGGTATGCGCCAGCGCGGCGGCGATCGAATTCAGATTTGGCTGACTGGTTGTCCCACTCATCGAAGCGATGGCCCCGTCCGCGGCGTTAACGCCTGCCTCTGCCGCCTTTAGAATCGACGCCGCGTTGATGCCGCTGGTATCGTGCGTGTGGAAGTGAATGGGAATGCCGATCTCGTCGCGCAACGCTCTGACCAGCTTATACGCCGCATAGGGCTTGCACAGCCCCGCCATGTCTTTGATGCCGAGGATGTGCGCGCCCATCTTTTCAAGCTCCTTCGCGATGCGCACATAGTAGTTCAGCGAATATTTCTCGCGGCTGGGATCGAGAATGTCGCCGGTGTAACAGACCGCGCCCTCGCAGATCTTGCCCGACTTGCGGACCGCCTCGATCGGCTTTTTCATGTTGGGCAGCCAGTTGAGCGAATCGAAAACTCGGAAAATGTCAATGCCTTCGACGGCCGCCTCGGCAATGAACGCTTCCACGACGTTGTCCGGATAAGCGGTGTACCCCACGGCATTCGAAGCGCGCAGCAGCATTTGAAAACAGATATTCGGAATGGCCTGGCGCAGCCGCCGCAGACGCATCCAGGGGTCTTCGATCAGGTAGCGCAGCGAAACGTCGAACGTCGCGCCGCCCCACATCTCCAGGCTGAACAGGTTGTGCAGCTTGTGCGAGACATAGTTCGCGATCGCGAGCATGTCGTAGGTTCGAACGCGCGTGGCCATCAACGACTGGTGCGCGTCGCGAAACGTCGTATCGGTAATGAGCAGTTGCGGCTGCTTGCGCATCCATGCGGCGAATTCATCGGCGCCGAGTTGTTCCAGCAACTGCCGCGTGCCCGGCGGAGGATCGCTTGAATCGTGCGGCGGCACGGGAGCGGGGCGGATGGCGGCGGACCGCGGCTTCCCCGCTACCTCGGGATTGCCGTTCACGATGACGTCGCCGAGATAGGCGAGCAGGCGCGTGGCGCGGTCCCGCCGCGGGGCGAAGCGGAACAGCGCGGGGTTCTCGGCCAGGAACGCCGTCGTCGTCATGCCCGCCCGGAACGCTTCGTTGTTGACCAAGTTGTCGAGGAACGGAATATTGGTCTTGACTCCGCGGATGCGGAATTCGCGCAGCGCGCGATCCATGCGCTGGCAGGCCTCGGGAAAGGCGCGGCCCCACGCGGTCATTTTCACCAGCAGCGAGTCGTAATAAGGCGTGATGACGGCGCCGCCATAGGCCGACGCGCCATCCAGCCGGATGCCGAATCCTGCCGGCGAACGATAGGTGTGGATGCGGCCGTAATCCGGCAGGAAATTGTTGGCCGGGTCTTCCGTCGTCACGCGGCATTGCAGCGCGTAGCCATTAATCTGGATGTTGTTCTGCGAGGGCAGCGCCATTTCCTCCCCGTGCAGCTTCAACCCTTGCGCGATCTGGATTTGGGAGCGGACGATGTCGATTCCCGTGACCATTTCGGTGACCGTGTGCTCCACCTGAACGCGCGGGTTGACTTCGATGAAATACCAATCGCCCGTATCGGCGTCGACCAGAAATTCGACCGTTCCGGCATTGTAGTAGCCGGCCTTTTTCGCGAGCGCGACTGCCGCGTCGGCCAGGCCCTTGCGAATGGGGTCGGCCAGATCGACCGCCGGCGCAACCTCGACCACTTTTTGGTTGCGGCGCTGCACGGAACAGTCGCGTTCGTGGAGGTGGAGAATCGACCCGTGGCGGTCCGCCAGAATCTGGATTTCGATGTGCCGCGCGCGGCGGATGTAGCGCTCGAGAAAAACGGCATCGTTGCCGAACGCGGCGCCCGCTTCCTGGCGGGCTTCCTGTAGGCGCGGCAGCAGATCCTCCGCTTTCTCGACCACGCGCATGCCGCGTCCGCCGCCCCCGAACGCCGCCTTCACCATCACCGGATAGCCGATCTTTGCTGCAATCGCGGGCGCCGAGAGATCGTCGACCGGCTGCTCCGTGCCGGCGATCACCGGAATGCCGGCCTCAATGGCGAGATGGCGCGCCGCGGTTTTGTCGCCGAGCAGCTCCAGCAACTCCGCGCTGGGGCCGATGAACGTAATGCCCGCGGCGGCGCAGGCGCGCGGCAGGGCGGCGTTTTCGGAAAGAAAGCCGTAGCCGGGATGGATCGCGTCCACGCCTTTTTCACGCGCCAGGCCGACGATGCCGTCCACGTCCAGATAGGCCTGCACGGGACCTTTGCCCTCGCCGATGAGGTAGGCTTCGTCGGCCTTGAAACGGTGCAGGCTGAGCCGGTCTTCCTGCGAATAGACTGCGACGGTCCTCAATCGCAGTTCGTTGGCGGCGCGCAAAATGCGGATGGCGATTTCGCCCCGGTTCAGGGCCAGGACCTTTTTCATTCCGTATTCTCTATTATGGGGGAACAAGCGATTGTGGAGTTTCGTAGAAACAGTGCGGAGGTTCAGGGTTGATGCGTAGCGTATTATGCGCGGCGGCGCTGGCGGCCATGATGCTGGCGACGGCCGGTTGCGAGGATTGGAACTGGGGGCCGTCGGATCGCTACAAGGAGGATTTCCATTACACGCGCGAGCTCGCTCCCGGCGGCACGGTTTCGCTTGAAAACTTCAATGGGCCGGTTGAAATTACCAGTTGGGACCAGAGCACCGTCGAGATCAACGGCACGAAATATGCGCGCGACCAGGCGCTGTTGAACGACATGAAGATCGACGTGAGCGGCGGCGAAAACAGCGTTCGCATCCGCACCGTCCGCCCCTCCATGGCGCAAGGCAATTGCGGCGCGCGCTATTCCATCCATGTCCCCCGGCGCGTGGCGCTCGACGAGATTACGAGCAGCAATGGGGAGATCCGCGTCGAAGGCATCGACGGCCCGGCGCGGCTGCGGACTTCGAACGGCGCGGTCCGTCTTGACGGCGTGAAAGGAGAAGTGAACGCGCGCACCAGCAACGGGGCCATAGAGGCCCGCAACATCGACGGCAACGCCAGACTGACCACGTCCAACGGCGCCATCTCCGCGGACAGCAGTCACGGGTCGTTCGAAGCCACGACGTCCAATTCGAAAATCGAAGCGACGCTGCGCGATCCGGTATCGACGTGGCCCGTGCGGCTCGACACTTCGAACGGCCACATCGATCTGACGCTCCAGGGGACGAAGATTCCCGACGTGCGCGCCGGGACATCCAACTCCTCGATCACGCTGCATTTGCCGGCAACGGTGAATGCGCGGGTACACGCGACGACTTCGCACCACAACGCCATTACATCCGATTTCGAAGAGCTCGCCGGCGGCCGCGATGAAGAACGGCGCCGCCGGCGCTCGGAAGTGGAAGGCACGCTGGGCGGCGGCGGTCCGCTGATCGATCTCTCGACCAGCAACGGAACGATTCATATCGCGAAGCTGTAACGTCCGTCGCACTCGTGCGTGTTAGCCTTTCACTGTAGCCGCGGCGGCGCGCCGCGGAACGCATGCCCTCCGCGTTGAACACCGAAACGGTCCTGATTCATGCGCCGGACGAGCCCTTCGAGCCCACCAGCGGTGGTCCACAGGGGCCGCCCGAGGCTCCGTTTCAGGGAGGGCGCGGCGGCGGCGGCGGAGACGATGATGACGATGCGCGGCGCAAACCCTCCGGAATCGGCCTGTTCGCGATGCGGATCGCTCTCGTTCCGATCGCGATGCTGTTTCTCGCCACGGCATTTATCTATTACATGCGGTCGCGGACGGGCATCAACTGGCGGTCGGTGCCGATGCCGACGCTGCTGTGGCTGAGCACGGGGCTGATTTTGGTGAGCAGTTGGACCCTGGAGCGCGCCAGGGCGGCTTTAGCGGCCGACAAGTACGGCGTTTACGCCCGTTGGCTGCTGCGAACGCTGTTTCTTGGGCTGGGGTTTCTGGCATCGCAATGTCTCGCGCTGGAGCAGTTGGTGACGCGGGGGCTTTTCATGCGCCACAACCCGCACAGTTCGCTGTTTTACGTCATCACGGCATCGCACGGTCTGCACCTTGTTGGGGGGCTGGTCGCGTTGAGCTATCTGCTGGTGCGGGCCGGGTTTCATCTGGACGACACGCCGACTGGCAGGGCCTCCCTGCGGCGCATCAACGTGGTCACGGCGCTCTACTGGCACTTCCTGGCGGTCCTTTGGGCGTGCCTTTTCCTGTTTCTGCTGCTATGGAAGTGAGTAAGACGTTGCGGTATATATAGCCGCGACGTGGGAAAGCCGATGGTAGGGCGTGGCCAAACTTGCGCTTTTTGTGTCTGCGTTTGCGCTGCTCGCCCGCGCCCAATCCCCGCCGGATTTCGGTCAAAGCGTCCGCGACGCCATGAAGGCGAGCATCGAAAGGCAGCGGGCGTCCATACAAAGGCAAGCCGCCGCATCGGTGCAAAACAAAACCGCCCCGGGGCTACAAAAGTCCACCGGCGCGACGCCGCCGCTGGGCAGCGTGCCCGGTCCGGAGATCCCGAAAGCGGGGTTCTTTTCATCCCCGTGGCCTAACCCAACGCCGCTGGCGCAGGTCTTCGTGCCGATCCAGGCGGATTGCGACCCGCTCCCCAAGGATCAACTGGACCCGCTCGTCGCGGGCGCCTCGACGAGAGAAGGCGTCGACGCCGCGTTGGTGCAGGCTGTCATAGAACGCGAATCGGCCGCAAAACCGTGCGCCGTCTCACCGAAGGGCGCGCAGGGATTGATGCAGCTCATGCCCGCCGTGGTCAGCGATTTCGGCGTCAAGGACCCCTTCGACGCCCGCCAGAACATCGACGGCGGCACGCGTCTGCTGAAACAATTACTGACCAAATACGGCGGCGATGTCTCGCTCGCCCTCGGCGCGTATAACGCTGGATCGGCCCGCGTCGACAGCGCCGGCGGCATACCACCCATCCCCGAGACCATTAATTACGTCAATGACATCCTGGCGAAAACGCCCGACAAGTAGGGCCACAAGCGCTGCGCCGCTAGCGCCGGGCTAGCTGACGCCGCATCCGGCCGGGTTCACGATTCCATCGCGCTGCGCCACCACCGCCGGTCCGGGACAGATATGGTCGCCAATGCCGAACATGTGGTGGTAACCGAATCCCTTCTCGCTTCTGCTGAGAATCTGAGCGCAGGCCAGCACCTGATCCATGGTCGGCGGGAAGGGAAATTTCGCGACGTTGTCGACGCTGACCCAGTGGTTGTCAACGCCTGCCCCGCCCCAGCGGCCATCGCGCAAACGCCACATGGTCGGTATCCAAATGCGCCGATAAGCCGCGATGCGGCGTGTTGAACGAGTTATATAAGAGAGATCCTCTTCCGCATCGGTTATGTGCAGCACCAATCCTTGAACCGGATAAATCATGCGACGCGCCATATAATTGTGCGCGAGCGGTTTCGCCGCCGCGCCTGAATACCAAGCCATGCTTTCTGCTTTCAGGACGTTTCCCTGGAAGTGAAGTGCCGGCGGCCGCCGATTCGTATTAGGCCGCGAACCTAAAACAAGTTCCAGAGGAACTGGTTGTAGACCTCGTGATGGTACTGGACCTCGGGAGCCTTTACGAAAGTGCCGAGCTGGCGGGGGCAGCGGTCCGCGGCGCTTTGCTTCAGGTCGGCATAGCGGCTCTTGACATCTTCGCCGAGCAACACAGTCGTCCATTCGGCGTCGCGGAAATTTTCCAGCGCGTCGTAGACGTTGTCGGGCAGGTAGCGCTCGGCGGCGCGAAGATTGTTCACATCCGCAATTTTGCCTTCGAGTCCGGTGCGGAAGATGCCGAGCATAACGAGATAAGGATTAGAGTCGGGGCCGACCGAGCGCACTTCGACGCGGGCGCTGCGCTCATTCCCGATCGGGATGCGAATCATGGACCCGCGGTCGATGGCGGAGGCCTTGATCTGGTTGGGCGCCTCAAAGTGCGGGTCGAGGCGGCGATAGGCGTTCACACTGGCGTTGAGCAGCAGGCAGAGGTCGTTGGCGTGGCTGAGGATGCGATCGACGAATTCCCACGCGCAGCCGCTCATCTTCTCTTCGCCGCTGGGATCCCAGAACTGGTTCTTGCCGTCCTTGCTCACCGAGACATTTGTGTGCATGCCGCTGCCGTTGACTCCGACGACGGGCTTGGGCAGGAAGCTGGCGGTGAGACCCATACGCGTGGCGATCTGGCGGCAAACAAGCTTATAAAGCTGGATCTGGTCGGCGGCGGCGACGACCTCGGCGTAACCATAGTTGATCTCGAACTGGGAGGGGGCGACCTCGGGGTGGTCCTTCTCATTTTCGAAGCCCATGGCGCGCTGGACTTCGGCCGCGGTATCGATGAATTCGCGCAGCGGATCGCCGGGCAACGAGTGATAGTAGCCGCCGGTATTGACGTACTCGAACTTGCCGGTCTCGTAATAGTGGCGCTCGGCGTCGGCGCCTTTGAAGAGAAAGCCCTCGATTTCGTTGGCCGCGTTGAGGGTGTACCCATGCTCGTTAAAGAGTTTCTCGGCATAGCCTTTGAGGACGCCGCGGATGTCGGCGCCGTAGGGCGTGCCGTCCTTATCGATGACATCTCCGAATACCAGGACCTTGCCCGTGCCGAAGACGTCCGCAGGGGCCCAGTAGAAGGCGCTCCAGTCGATCCCCAGGCGGAGGTCGCTTTCGCGCTGGGCGGTGAAGCCGCGGATCGAGGAGCCGTCGAAGGTCAGGTTATCCCAGCTCTTGACTAGGAATTTCTTGTCGTAATCGAGCATGTGGAGGCGGCCTTCGAGGTCGCTGAACAGAACAGTCACCGCTTTGACCCGCTTTTCATCGGTAAGGTATTTCAGGCGTTCCTCTTGAATCTTGTGCGCGGCGACGCGGGCGCGGCGGTCTTCCTTCGCCTTCAGGTTGAGCTCTTCCAACTCCGCGTAGGGGAGCGCGAGACGGTTGTGGATCTGATTTTCCATGGGCTTAACCTTCGATTATCCCAAGGACGCGGAACTTTCGCGAGATTCCGCCGATTCATTATTTCTATGGGCGAGAAATGAAACGCTGATGGAGAGTCGGTAGACGTGAGGGGACGGACCGGTACTCTCAGGTGTTTCAAAGCAGCGTAGGCGCCACTATAATTCTGGAAGCTTAGCTCGGAGGAGAACAAGCTTAGTGGCTAATTCAACCGGCATAGGCCGGAGGCTTCGCATATCTATAATTATTCCGTGTTGGAACGGCGCCATGATGCTGGAGCGCTGCCTGGACGCTTTGGGGCAAGCGCCCGCCGCGGAGATGGAATGCATCGTAGTGGACGATGGATCGATGGATGGATCCGCCCAGGTCGCGCTGCGGGCTGCTTTGACGGTACGGCTGATCCGGCTGCCGCTGCGCCGGGGGGCGGCGGCGGCGCGAAACATAGGAGCGCGACAGGCTACGGGCGACATACTGGTATTCATCGACGCAGATGTGTGCGTACACGCGGACACGCTGAAATTGATGGCGCGCGCGTTCGAGGAAAACGCCGCCTTGGGAGCGGTGATGGGAGCGTACGACGACGCGCCCTCGGAGCCTGGGTTTCACTCGCAATACCGCAACCTGCTGCATTGTTACGTGCATCGCTCGGGGCGGCGCGAGGCGTGTACGTTCTGGACCGGATGCGGCGCGATACGGCGGGAAATTTTCGACGCGCACGGAGGTTTTGACGAAGCGCCCCATACAATCGACGACGTCGAACTGGGGGCTCGTCTGTCGCGAGCGGGCGTGAGAATCGAATTACGGCCGGATATTCAGGTCCAGCACCGTAAAACGTGGACGCTTGGCTCGACCGTGATGACCGATATCTGGTTGCGGGGAGTGCCCTGGACGCTGCTGCTGTGGCGCGACCGGCGCATGCCCAACGTCCTGAACCTGGATATGCGCAACCGCGTCAGCGTAGCGCTGGTGTGGCTTGCGGCCGTAGCGCTGGGGATGGGCAAAGCCGGAGGCCTCCTTTGCGCCCTTGCGGCGGTGCTGCTGGGGTCGGCATTGTGGGCCAACCGTGGGCTGTATCGATTTTTCAGCGCGCATGGCGGGACGGTGTTCGCGGTGCAGTCGGCCGCATGCCATCTGCTGCACCTGT
Source organism: Bryobacterales bacterium (assembly GCA_963795935.1). Lineage (GTDB taxonomy): Bacteria > Acidobacteriota > Terriglobia > Bryobacterales > Bryobacteraceae > JAICMB01. The sequence goes on from CAWCJO010000013.1 coordinate 66,848, forward strand.
TCAACTGCGGGATATCGTTCGGACTCGGCTCGGTAATGTTTGCGGCGCGGGCGATGTTCACCGGGACAAGCGCCCCGGCGGTAGCCGAGCCGCTGAAAGTTGCGGACGAATAGTGGTGCTTGCGGCGGGGATGAAGCATTGGCGCTTGCTCGCCGGGGCGACGGCGCTGGTGGCGGTGGTAGCGGCGGTGCAATGGTCTTCGGGGGCTTACCACAGCGATTTTTCGGCCGATTACGATGAGGCGGCGCACGCCGTCTCCAGCCTGCTGGTTCGCGATTACGCCGCCGCGGGATTTCCCGGAAATCCCCTGCGCTTCGCGGAATCCTACTACGTTCATTATCCAAAGGTGGGGATCGGGCATTGGCCGCCATTATTTTACGCGAGCGAAGCGGTTTGGATGCTGGCGTTCGGGCGTAGTCGCGCGGCGCTGCTGAGCTTCGTGGGCGTGGCGGCGGCGGCGTTGCTGCTGAGCCTTTTTCTATGGGTCGCGAGGGAGTGCGGCGTAGTCGTGGGCTTAGCGGCGGCGCTGGCGTTGGCGGCGGCGCCGTTTATGCAGGTGGCCATGTATTCGGCGTCGCCGAACGTGCTGTTGGCGCTACTGGCACTTTGGGCAGCCATGGCTTACGGGCGATGGCTGGAGCGCGGGGGCATACGCTATGCGGTATTGTTCGCGGTGTTGGCTGCGGCTTGCGCGGGAGTGCACGGCCGGGGCATCGCGGTGGCCCTTGTGCCGCTCACGGGGGCGCTGCTGACCGGCCCGCGACGGATGGGGCGCCTTCTGTTGGCGGCACTGGTCTGCGCCGTGTTCGTGCTCGTGCCGGCGTGGATCGGGCAGGCCGATACGGTTTCCATGACGGCCATTGCGAGAACGAGCGTACGGTATATCTATCGGGCGTGCGTCACAATGAGTTGGCCGGCCGCGATTCTGGCGGTAGTTGGCCTGTTGGAAGCGGCGCGAGGCGGGGTTCGGCGGCGGAGGTGGGTGGCTATGGCGGCCCTGGTAGCCGGCGGCTGGTGGTTTCACTCGCTGGTGAATGCCGGGATGTCGGATTACTATTTGGCGGCGGCCGCGCCGGGCATCGCGGCGCTGTTTGGGTTGGGCCTGCGCGTTTGTCTCGATCGCTTGCGGGCGCCGGCCTGGAGACCACGGTTGGCGAGAGCCGGCATTGCGGCGCTTTTAGCAGCGGTGCTGGTGGAGAGCGCGGCGGCGTTCGAGCGCAAGCCCGATATCGGATTTCATCGTCTGCGAGCGGGCGATATCCCCGGCCGGGCGATTTTTCTGATTGTGGGCGATCCACGTTATGAGGGCGCTTTGATCATGGAGGTTGCCCTGCGCGACCCGGGAATGCAGCGGGTTGTGCTGCGCGGCTCGAAGGCGCTGGCTTCGAGCACTTCCGAAGGACTGAATTACCGCTTGCGGATGACGCGCATCGAGGACGTGGCGAAGTATCTCGACGAGGCGCGCGTGGACACAGTCTTTTTGCAGGAGGGCTATTTGCACCCGCACGCGAGACTGCTTAGCGAGTCGATCGGCCGGGCCAACCCGGAATGGAAAGAGACGGGCCCGGCAGGAAAGCCGGCGGGGGTGCGGATGTTCGTGCGTAACGCGGCGTTGCCACCGGGCGTGGCCCACATTAGCGTCGATATCCGCAACAGAGTGGGGAAAGTGCTCGTGCTCGATCGCTAGGGTCGACGTTGTAGATTTCCACTTCGGCGAGGAATTACATGCCGGGCGCGCGGATCTGATCGGTAACCACACCACTGTCGTCGGGCGGTCCCGCGGCGAGAGGCGCTAACTGGCGGCGCGGCGGGCCTCGAGAGCGTCCTGTTTTTTCGCCATGCCGGGTCCGAGCAGGCGAATGGCGCGAAACTTGCCCGTTGAAGCGAGCAGGGGCGGCGCGATCTCGGCGCGGATGCCGTTGGAGTGCGCCCAAGAGACGACGGAGAGGGAGCCGCCGTAGAGCCGGCGCGCTTCGGATAAGAAATCCCGAAGAATTTCTTCCGCCGGCGCGGCAGCGGCGCCGGGACGGATGCGTAAGACCATTTCGGTCTGAGCGGCGCCTTCGGTTTCGAGGAGCTGGTAATCGCCGGGGCGTCCTCCAAAGCGCGCCGGGAGCGATTCTTCGAGGACGTGAACGAGATCGGCGGCGTCGATGGTCATCCCCTGCGCGGTGAGCTTTCCGATGGCGGCGATATCGCGCACCTGGAGGTCGAAGCCGAGGCGCGAGAACGAGCAGTCGCAGGAGGTCTTTTCGATGACGCCGGTATCTCCGATTTCGGCATTGATGAGAATGCGCGGCGCGAACGGAAGGAGGCTGGTGAGGTAGAGAGAAGCCACGGGCGAGTCGCTCCAGGGAAGTTCTTGCGGCCGGGAAATCAGGGCGCGGCCTTGCCGGAAGATGTGCACCGAGTTTCCGGTTTTCATGTGACGGCAGGGAAAGCCGATGCTCCCGAAATCGGTTGTGCCGTAGGTGGGATACACCTCCACCCCGGCGGACTCGATGAGACGGCGCTTGGCGGCGGTGAGCGCTTCGCCGACTACGATGGCGCGGGAGCCGCAAATATCGAGGCCGTGATCGATGGCGGCGGCGGCGACGCGCGCGATGGAGCTGACGAATCCGCTGATCGCCATAGGGATATCCTTGGCGCGCCGGTCGGCGAGAAATTCCGCGACAGGACGGAAATCGTTTTGACCGAGATATGCCGGATACGGCATTGCGGAGCCGCACCAGCGCATGTGGGCGACGATGGAGCGCGTCAGGATACGGTAATGAAGATTGGCGCGCGTGGCGCCTCCAATGGCATACCAACGCCGATAGCTGTAATTGAGGCGCTCGGCGGCGAGGCAGGCGAAAAGCCCATAGCCGGGCAGGATCGGCGCGAGGCTCACGGATTCGCCCTCGCCCAATCCGAGCTCGCGGACGAACACTTGCGCTCCACATTCAGAATGGGCCATGGCGGCGAGACTCGATCCGGTGCGGATGGCGCGGCCGGACGTGCCGCTGGAAGAAACTTCAAACTCGCCTTTGCCGGCGTCATTATCCCAACTGGCGAGCGTCGACGGGATGTGGCGGCCGCCGCGGACAATCGCTTTCCTGCCCTTGAACTCGTCGAGCGTGATGTAGACGCCCTCGGTCAACAGAGATTGGAGCGTGGACTCGAGACCACGGCGCCCGATCGACGCTTCGAGATCGGCATAGGCGCAGCCGGCGACCTTGAAAAGTTGCGCGTAGGGGCGCGTGGGATCGGAAAGGACTTTGCGCGCCAGGGCGAGGAAGTTCGGCGCGCGGTTCTGCATATAGCGGCGCAGCGTGGCTTCCGGATCGGGGTCGAGCGTGGAGCGCAGATGACGGCGCATGGCCAGCGCCATGCGGGTGTATTTGCGAAGTTCGGATAGCAAAGCGAATCGAGTATAGCGGGGGCGCGGGACGCTCCACAATGGAGCTTTGGTAACATGATTCGCTTGCGGTTATCTGGTTTAACCCGTACGGGGTGGGAAGAGATTGGGCGGAACGGCAACGCTTCCTGGTATCTCGACCCGCTGGTGGCCAAACAGAAGCGAGAGGCGCATGGAGAGCTGCTGCGGCGGCTGCGAGGGGTGCGCGTGCGCTCCATTCTGAAGACGGACGTGTTTGAGGAGGCATTCGGAGAGGACGCCATTTTGGGCGACCTGGAGCGCGCGGCGGAGCGCGTGGTGGGCATGGACATTGCCGCCAGCACGGTGGCGCGGGCGCGGGCGCGATTCGGCGGGGGCGCTTTCTCGTTCCTAGTCGCGGATGCGCGAGCCCTCCCTCTGCGGCCGGACAGCTTCGACGTGGTGTTCTCGAACTCGACTCTGGACCATTATGAGACGGCGCCGGAGCTGCGCGCCGCGCTCGAGGAGTTGGCGCGGGTGGTGAAGCCCGGCGGATTGCTGATCGTGACGCTCGATAATCCGTCGAACCCGCTGTACCGCCTGCTGCGGTGGACGGCGCGGCGCGGGTGGGCGCCGTTCAAGCTGGGCTGTACGATGCGCGGCTTCGAGCTGAACGCGAGCTTGCGGAAGTGCGGCTTCGAAGCGGTTGCGAACGATTGGTTGATCCATAATCCGCGGCTGCTGTCGACGGGTCTGTTTCTATTGCTTCGAAGAGTGTTGGGGTCCAAAGCCGATGCGCCCGTGCGGGCGTTGCTGGCTATCTTCGGGGTACTCGGAAGGATGCCGACGCGGCGGTTCACCGCTTGCTTTGTGGCGGCCTCGGGGCGGAAGAAGGCAGCGGAAAGCGCTCCCTAGCGTTCGCGCGTCAGTTCCTCAAAGCGCGCGCGCTGGCCGGGATCGAGAATTCGCAGGATCTTATTCTTGCCCGTCGCCCGCCAGTCGTCTAACTGCGCCTGCAGATCCTGGTGATAGCGCGCGTAGTCGTCGAGAATCGCCTTCAACTTGCGCTCCTGCTCCGGGGTCAAGTGGAGCTCCTTGGTACAGGTTTCGTAGGACAACAGCGAATCGCTATTCCAGAACGGCGCCTGATGATGGAGACGCTCATGAATTCCGGCTCGCATGGCCAAGGCGCCCGCCGTTGCGCCGGCGAGAAATACTACAGCGAGAACCGCCGCGACGCGGGGATTGCGCCACGAAGGGCGGCCCGTATCAAGCATCGCTATCGAGCATGGCTGGGAGGCATCGGCGCCAAAGCTACTGCTGGTAAGCCGCCAGATTCACGAGCACGGCATCGCGTTCTTGCGCCGTCGTGCCGTTATCGGAATCGCCGGTCTGCTGCGCGGATGCGATTGCGGGCGTCGGCTGCGAGAAGCTGAATTTGCCAGGCTCGGTCGAAATCAGATACGTACCCAGCACTACCACGAGCGTGCCGCAGGCGAAAACCAAGCGCTTCGCAAAAGCGGGATCGAGGAATGCCGCCCAAACCGTGTTCGCCGCCCGGGCGCCGTCGATACGCTGCAGGACGCGCGCGTAGAACCCCGCACGGGGCTCCAGATCCGCGGGCGCGCGGAGCGCGCGCAAGGCCGCGGTCTGCCGCTCCAATTCTCTCAATTCGCGGACGCAATTGCCGCAGGATTGCAAATGCGCTTCCATATCGGGCGAAACGGCTCCGGCGGACTTTCCGTCCATGCCCCGAAGGTACTCCTCAAGGTTATCCTTGACAGGCTGATGCATACGTCTTTCCCTCAAAAAGAAACTTTTCAATTCCCGGATCTTGCGTCCGGTCTATTCTTGCTTAGCGCCCGGTTCCCGGTCCCGTTCCGCGCCCGCTTCCATGCTGAATGCGCTGTGAAGCCTTCACCAGCTTCTGCCGCGCGCGGAACAATTTTACCTTAATGGTATTCTCGTTCATGCCCGTCATCTGCGACAGCTCCTCCACCGAGTGCCCCTCCACTTCCTTGAGCAGCAGGAGCGTGCGGTCCTCCACCGACAGCTTTTCGAGCAGCTTGACCACCAGGTCGCGCTGCGCCAGCCGCGTGTCCATGGGCTGCCCCTGGTCGACAACCGTCTCGCTGTTTTCCATCCGCAGGGAGTCTTCTTCGGAGAAGTCGCTCTCGTACACTAGCTTTCGCACCCGCTTCTTGCGCAGATAGTCGTAGCATTCGTTGACCGTGATCTTATAGATCCAGGTGAGAAGCGAACTGCGGAAATCGAAGTTCTTAATCGAAAAATAAATCTTCGCGAAAACCTGTTGCGCGATGTCCTCGGCGTCGTTGTGGTTGCGCAAAATGCCGAAGATAATCGAGAAGACCTTGGCCTGATAGCGCTCCACGATTTCGCGAAAGGCGAACTCGTCCTGCGCTTGCACCCTGCGAACGAGGGCTGCTTCTTCAGTTGCCCGGTGATCCACTCTGGTTCTTGTCCGCGCGTGCCCGCCGGAAGCGGGAAAAGGAAGAACGCCGCTCAAGCCGTTCATACAATTGTCGAGACGCGCCGAATTTACAACTGGTTGCAGACAGGTTGGCGCATCTCGAGCGCATCCTACCGGCGAGTGTAGCATCTAAAAAGCAGAACACGCGCACTTTCACGAGGCCGGGGCGAAGTTGCCGGAATTGCGCGACTTAGGCGATAATAGTACTTCGCGATTGGATTCCTTCAGGAGAATTGAGCATGGTTACGCTTACTGAAACCGCCGTTAGCAAGGTAAAAGAGATTCTTCAAAGCCAGGAGCCGAAACCGACAGGGCTGCGCATCGCCGTGGTGGGCGGCGGCTGCTCCGGCTTCAGCTATTCCATGGCTTTCGAGAACACGCCCAATATGCTCGACAAGACGTATCAGTACGATGGCCTGAAAATTTTCATCGATCAGGCGAGCCTGCTCTATCTGGACGGCGCCAAGGTGGATTACGTCGAAACGCTGGAAGGCTCCGGCTTCAAGTTTAAGAACCCCAACGTCAAGAGCACTTGCGGCTGCGGCAGCTCCTTCAGCGTGTAACGCGCTGAGATGACTCCTCCGGCCTGTTGACCGAGCAGCGCAATCCGGCCGCGGCCGGGATCGATGCCCGGCCGGTCCTCGAGATTCTTGAAATTATCAACGGCGAAGACCACAAGGTGGCCTCTTCGGTCGCTGCGGAGATTCCCCGTATCGCTCAGGCGGTGGAGGGAATTGTAGCGGCGATCGAAAACGGAGGCCGCCTTTTTTATATCGGAGCCGGCAGCAGCGGGCGACTCGGCGTGCTGGACGCGGCCGAATGCCCGCCCACGTTTAACGTTCCGCCGGAGCTGGTGCAAGGAATTATAGCAGGAGGCGAAGCGGCCTTGGCGCGCGCCACCGAGGCGAGCGAAGACGACCCTGAGCTTGGCGGCGCGACCTTCTCGCGCACGGTTTCGAGCCGCGCGATGCGCTGGTGGGCATCGCGGCCAGCGGGCGCACGCCGTATGTGCTGGGCGCCGTCCAGCAGGCGCGCGACCATGGGCGCCTTGACGATCGGCATCAGTTGCACGCCCGATTCGGAGCTTTCGCGCGCCGTCGATATTCCCATTACCCCTCTCCCGGGCCCAGAAGTGATCGCCGGATCGACCCGCATGCGCGCCGGCACGGCCACCAAGCTGGTGCTCAACATGTTCAGCACGGCCACCATGATTCGGCTGGGCTATGTGTATGGCAACCTAATGGTAAACGTGCAGCCGAAAAACACGAAGCTTGAGGACCGCGCGCGACGCATCGTTTCCGAGGCGGCTGAGGTGTCCTTCGAGCGCGCCGCCGAACTGTTGGCCGAAGCGCGCGGAAGCGTGCCGACTGCAATCCTCATGGCGCGGTCTATCATGTGGACCGCGAGACAGCCAGGCGGCGCGCCTGCGGGCGGCGCACGGACGGATCTCGGAAGCGTTGAAGGACGTAATGGAGAAACTGCTTATCCAAGGCGGGGCGCGGCTGGAGGGCGAGATTCCCATCAGCGGTTCGAAAAATTCGGCGCTTCCCGCGCTGGCGGCCTGTTTGCTGACGGATGGCGCGGTCAAGCTTAAGCCGTATTCCGCGCGTGCGCGACATCCGCACCATGGAGAAGCTGCTGACCTATACTGGGGCTTACGTCGAGATCAAGCGGCGCGCAGGTAACGGTACGCGCCGGCGCGTGGAGAAGGCCTGAAGCGCCATACGACTTGGTAAAGACCATGCGCGCTTCCAGCTTGGTGCTGGGGCCTTTGGTGGCGCGCACGGGGCGGGCGCGCGTATCCATGCCGGGCGGCTGCGCGATTGGAGCGCGGCCGATTAATTTGCATGTTTCGGCTTTGGAGCAGCTTGGGCGCCGACATCCGCCAGGAGCACGGATATGTGGAGGCCACCGCGCCACGCGGACTGAAAGGCGCGCCGGTGTATTTCGACCGCATCACTGTAACCGGTACCGAGGATCTGCTGATGGCGGCCACGTTGGCGGACGGTGAAACGGTGATCGAAAATGCCGCGCGCGAGCCGGAGGTGCAGGATCTGGCGGCGTTGCTGGTTCAAGATGGGCGCCGAAATCGAGGGCGCCGGAACCTCCACGATTCGCGTCCAGGGGCGTTCACGGAGCTGCATGGCGCCAGCACGCGATTATTCCCGACCGCATCGAAGCGGGCACCTTTCTGATCGCGGGCGCGATGACCCACGGCGATCTGACGATTCGGGGTTGCGCGCCGGAACATCTCTTCGCGCTGATCGTAAAAATGCGGGAGGCGGGAGCGGAGGTTACGGAACTCGGACGGCGATGCTTTGACGCGTGTCGCGGGACGGCGCGCATGCGGGCCGTCGACATCATGACCGAGGAGTATCCCGGCTTCGCGACCGATCTTGCAGGCCCAATACATGGCGATGATGACGGGCGCCGAAGGAGTGTCGTTCATCACCGAAACGATTTTCGAGAACCGTTTCATGCATGCTTTGGAGCTGGCGCGCATGGGGGCCAATATCCGCATCGAAGGGCGGCAGGCGATCGTCGCGGGCGTGGAAGCGCTTGTCGGGGCGCAAGTGATCGCGTCGGATCTTACGCGCCAGCGCCTCGCTGGTGCTCGCGGCGCTGGTGGCGCAAGGGCGAGACCGTAATCGACCGCGTTTACCACCTCGACCGCGGCTATGAGAAAATCGAAACGAAACTGCAGCGCGTGGGAGCGCGGATTAAGAGGGCATCGGATCATGGCTACGCAACCCAAGCATCATAATCCCGAGTTTCTCAAGCTGGTGAACGACGCCAAAACGCGCGTCAAGGAAATCGGCATCGACGAGTACAAGAAGATGGCCGCCCGCGGCGAACCTCACGTACTGGTGGATGTGCGCGAGGACAAGGAATGGAACGCCGGACACGCCGCCGGCGCTGTGCACCTGGGTAAGGGCATCATCGAGCGCGACATTGAAACAACCATTCCGGCGAAAGACGCCAAGCTGGTGCTTTATTGCGGCGGCGGATTCCGCTCGGCGCTGGCGGCGGACGCGCTGCGAATGATGGGCTATTCGAACGCGATGTCTCTCGACGGCGGTTGGCGCGCTTTGCAGTCTTCCGGATTGCCGCTGGAATAATCCGCGGCTTCAGGCTCCAGCCGAAGACTGTGGCCAGGTTGTAGTACATTATTCCCGCCAGCGCGCAGCATTCCGCCGTGGTGATCGCTTTCCTGAACCCCGCGTTCATGAACTCAAACCGCAATATCAGGGCTAGAACAAGCGACGCGTATACGAGCAGGGGAGGCAGATTGGTCCAATCGCCATACGCGATTACGTAATACACGGCGACGGCATAATAGAATAACGGAATGTTGCTGTCGCCGTAGCCCTTCGTGCGAACGTAGACGACCAGGCAGGCGAAGGCGAGCAGCAGCATCGTGGACACGTTGAAGGGACTGGAATTGAATCCCATGGGTTGTCCGCGCCCGCTGGCGCGAAGCTGCTAGAAGGTGACCGCCAGAGCTCCCATGGGAACGAAGTCCATCAGCCATCCGCTGGTCTTCGTGCCTGCTGCCGGGGCAATCACTTTGCCCGGGAACGGCGTCAGATAATCGTGCAACTCGACCCGTAGCTGCAGAGCATGGTTGATATTGAACTTCACGCCGGCCCCCAGCGACACCAGGGCGGTCGTGTCCAACGTTTTGGTGAGCAGTCCGATTGCCTGCAGGGGCTGAGAAGGGCTCTCCGTGCCCGTTCCGCGGTACATTTTGATGCCCGCGCCGACCGCGACAAACGGACGCACGGCGGACTCCTGCGAAGCGAAATGATACAAGAGGTCGTAGTGAACGGCCTGCGTGTTGGCCCCGAACGTCGCGCTCGCCGATCCGGAGGAAAGCTTTAGAGCGGTGTTCTCGTAGTCGTAGCGCAGTTCTCCACCGAGGCGGCCGCTGGAATTATTCCCGAGCCAGGCGCTCGCGACCAAACCATTGGCGAGGGAGGCGCTCGCGCTGGCGGCGCCATTCGTGAATGTTTGTGAAGTGTAGAATGCGCCGCCGACGCCGACGCCCGCTTCCCACTTTTGCGCCAGCAACGCCGGCGCGCACAGTAAGGACGAAATCGCAATCAATCGTTTCATTTTCGGTGCTCCTTCAATCGACTACGCGTACCTGCACCGTGGTGCTCACGGCGCCTTGCGCGATCGTCAGCGGGATTGACAACCCGGACGGGGTAGATGGCGGTACTTTCGCGTTGATCTGATACACTCCCACTTCGCCGGGCGCCATGCCTGCGTAGCTGGGGGCGAGCGGCGTTCCGCCGAGAGTGATCTGGGGGATTACGATTGCCGAGGCCAAGGGGCTCGAGGGACCGGGCAAACCATCCGCCACCGCGGGATTCGTGATTCCTAAGCCAGTCAAGTAGATGATTAACGTGTCGTTCTTGTGCACCGGATTCGAGGGCGTGACGATTTCGTTGTTGCTGTCGCGTATGATCGTGGGGACGCCGGAGCCCACCCCGTCCACGTTGGCGCGGAACACGCCGGGAGCTCCCGGCAGCACCGTGGTGTTGTAGTTGTTGCTGACGCCCCCGGGCGTCCGCAAGATCATGGTCACGTTGCCGGCCATTTCAAAGGGCATTTGAGCGTTGATCTGGGAGGGCGAAACAAACAAAATCGGCACCGGGAGGCCATTCACCGTGAGACAGCTGTCGGCGAGCGCGGTCGGGATGGGGATCTCGTTGGTGGCGATGTTTACGGGGCTGAGCTGCTGGCCATAGATTGAGATCAGGCCGCCCGGGGCGATATCGGAGGCGCCGTCGGCGGCATTGACGATGCTCTGGATGGCGGGAGGCGCCACTGAGGTGGCGTAGTTCCAGGGGAGCGCCGTGAAGCCCGAAACCGTCAGATTCACGATCGCGTTCCGCGCATAGAGCGGCGCCACCGTCCGCGTAAAGGAATTCGTCGCGGTGCCGAGCAGGGGCGCCTCCACCATGCGCGTTGGCAGGCTGACGCTCGGAGTCGAAGCCCCGAGATTCATGCTTTGAATCATGCCCGGCACGGAAGAATACTGCGCGGCAGTGGCGCTGGGAGTGGGACTGGTTGAGCTACTGCCACCGCCGCTCGCTCCCGCTCCCGACGCCGGTGCAGCGGCCGCCACCGGCACGGTCGTGTAATACCCGGTCTGATCCACGAACCAGAATCCGGACGAGGAGTTCGATCCGGCGCCGAACTGCAGTTGCGGAACCAGAGAGGAATTCAGCAGATTATTGCCTACGACATATTGGCCATAGGAAGACGCCGCATACGCTCCCGCGAGCGACGTGAAATCCTTCCGCGAAGCGGAAAAGGAGCCGGAGTTGGCGTCATACAACATGATGTTTCCATCGGCCTCCGCAAGCAGGATCGAGGAGCCGTTGGGGGAAGCCGCCACCGCCGAATTCGGATTGATGGTGTTCGTGAAGATCCCGAGCGAGGGCAGCTCCGAGCCGGTTCCGCTATACAAGTCCAGCGCCATCACGCGGCCGTTCCCCTGGTAATCCGTGGTCGCCGCCAGAATGGCGTTCGCGGACGCCGCAATGGAATGCGCCGTGTGGCCCGCGATGAAGATCGGGCTAACGGGCTGTAAGGTTTCCAGATCGTATACGCTGACGAGCTGCGACATGTTATTTGCCACGAGAAGGTAGCGCTGGTCGAATGTGGTGGCCATGCCCATCGGGACGTTGCCCGTTTTGAGCGTTGCGATTTGCGAGTCGTTGTTGGCGTCGAACACCAGCAGTTGATTGGCGTCCTCCCGCAGAATATAGAAGCGGCTGCGCACCGGGTCCGCCAGAATATCGGAGAGCTGGCCCGGGACGTCCACGATGGTTCCGCGCTCGTCCGGATCGGGATTATTGACCAGAACGCGAATGCTCTGAGGTATATTCACCGCCTCCGGCGAGGAGATTTGAAGCATCGCCACGGAGGTGCCCTTCTGGTTCTGGAATGCGGTCGGATCGACGCTCACCCGCACCGTCGCGGGAGTCGCGCCCGAGGCGGGAGACACCGTCACGCCTGGCGTGGCGCTCGCGATCGTGAAGCGGGCCGCCGCGCCGCCGCCCGGATTGACGATGTTCACGGTTTGGGTCTGAACGCCGCGCAGACAGGAGTTTCCGCGGAAGATAAGATCCGGCTGCGAGGGGGCGATGCGCGGCAATTGGTTGAGAGAGCCGACCGGGAGGACCGTGACGCCGCTTGCCGAAACGGCGTACAGGGTGCTGCCGTCGCTCGAAAGAATGCTCTTGCCGCTCAGGTTTTCGGGCAATTGCAGGCGTTCGAGCACCGCCAGGTTATCGCGGTCGAGGATCTTCAGCACGGGAGACTCCCCCGCGGTCTGCGGAATCTGCGCGTATACCACGCCGCGGCTGCTGTCGAACGCCGTGCTTCCTATATTGATCTGGTTCGCCGACGGCAGCAGATGTGTGAATCGTCCGTAGTTATCGACCATCACCCAGCCCGCCATCATCAGGGAGCCGTCCTGATTCAAGCTGACCACCCGCGGCCCGAACGCTCCGGAGGCGACGATAATGCCGCCCGGCCGCACTACTTGCGTCGCTACGTCGTAGCGGAACGTGAACGCGCCGGTCGAGCCCCCAATGCCATAAATCGTGAAGCCATCCCCGGAGGCGGCGACGGATGCGTAGGTGACTTGCAACGGAAAAGTCGCCGGCGGGACCGGGAGCGTGTTCGCCACCACGCCCGCCACGGTCCCCACCTCCTGCGTCGTGCCCAATGCCGGATCGAAGAGAAGAAAATCGGTGGTGGTCGCCACCAACGCCCGTCCATCGATCCCGAAAGCCACCCCCAGCGGAGGATTCGAAAGCCCAAACGTCTGCTGGCCATTGGTGGTGAGATCGATCACGGTCAGCGCGTTTCCGGGCGGCGGCGGAGCGGCGAAATTATCGAAATGCGTCGCCAGCAGATAATGCCCGTCCGGCGACAAGGCCAACGAACTGGGCTGCGCCGCTACGTTGATCGAGGTCTGGATGGTATTGTTCGCGAGAGACATTACGTCAATCCGGTTCGCGGTGAAGTTGGCGATATAGAGCACTCCTCGGGCGGTATCGAGCGCGATATCGGAAGCTTCTCCTCCGATCGCGACGGGGGTTCCGAACGTACCGCCCCAAGCCACGCCGAGCAAAGGCGCGGCCAGAGCAAATTTCCACCAGTATCGGTTCAGCAGCATAAATGCACTCCACTCATCAGATTTCTACTCATCTCTACGCAAATTTCTATTCATCTCCAGCCAAAGCAGGGCGCCGCACAAAGCCGCGTGCCCGCGCTACAGAGAGCCGGGCGCCTCGCGCCGACAGCGGACGCCCGCGGCCGCCTTTCAAGCCACGAATGAGGCGCGAGGGCGAGGCCGGCGCCTCACCCATTTACCTCAAGCCGGTCCGTTTTCCGGGACTACTCCGCGCTCTTTTTGCGGCGCAGCACGATAACCCCGAGGAACAGGATTGCGAGCACTGCGCAAACGATGCGAATCGTCGATCCATCCATTCTGGTTTCTCCTTTCGTCGAATATTCCGTCTTAAAGCCCTGCCACGGGTCCACTGCCGTCGATCTACATGTTGTTCATCATGGGGAGCAACTCCCGAATGATCTTCATAGCCACCGGCCCCACCGTAACCACGAATAAGGAAGGCAAGATACAGAAGAAAATTGGAAATACCAGCTTTACGCCCAACTTGGCGGCCTTTTCTTCGGCGATCTGGCGGGCCTGCACCCGCATATATTCAGAATGAGCGCGCAGGCTTTGCGAGATTCCCGTTCCGAAGCGGTCCGCCTGAATGAGCACGGCCACGAGCTTTTTGAGATCCTCGACAGCCGTGCGATCGGCCAGATTCCGCAGACTCTCGGCGCGGCGTTTGCCGGCTTTCAGCTCCAGGTTCACGATCGCGAACTCCTCGCTGATTTCCGGGTGCGCCTTTTCGAGTTCCTTGGCGACTTGCAGAATGGCCTGATCGAGACCGAGTCCGGATTCCACGCACACCACCATCAAATCCAGAGCGTTGGCCAATCCCACCTGGATTTTTTTCTGGCGCCGTTTGGCAAGCAGGCGAACGTACTCGTTGGGGCCGAAAAACCCGGCGGCGACCGCCGCCAGCACCCCGATGATTTTATTCGAGGGGTCCATGCGCGTGTTCGCCAGCAGAAAGAGCGCGGCCGCGGGCAGCGCCACTCCGAAGAGGGCTTTGGCCCCGTATAGCGCCTTGAGCGCGTTCTCCTGCCTTAAGCCGGCGCGAATCAGCCGGCGCTGCATGACCGTAACGTCTTTCGGCGAAGCCGGCACCAACGCGCCCAGACGCTTGACCAGGTCGCGGAACAGCAGGCTGGGATGCGTCGGCGCATCCTCGTGGCGGTCGGCGACGACGCCCGCGACGCGCTCCATGGCCTCGCGCGGACGCACGTATAACTTCATTCCGATCAAGGAAAGCAGCACGGCCATGAGCAGGAATACGGCGCAACTGATTACGATGGCCATGGCTCAGATCTCGATTTTCACGATCTGCTTGATCACCAGGTAGCCGATGATTTGCAACAGGACCGCCGAGCCCAGCATGATCCGCCCCACGTCGTCGAGGAAGAAAAATCGGACATAATCGGGGTTGACGTAAAACATCAACACCGCGACGCCGAGGGGGATGCAGGTTAGAGCCAGCCCCGTCATGCGGCCGTGCGCGCTGATGGCCCGGATGCGTCCGCGAAGCTTGAAACGCTCGCGGATGACGTAAGCCAGTTTGTCGAGAATCTCGGCCAGATTGCCGCCCGTCCGTTTTTGCAGCAAAACAGCCGAAACAAAGAAGTGGACGTCTAAAGAGGGGATCCGCTTGGCGAGCTTCTGCAGCGCGACCTCGAGCGGCAGGCCCAGGTTATGCTCCTCAAAGGTCCGCCGGAACTCGCCGGCCAATGGTTCCTGAAATTCGCGGTGAATCATTTCAAGCGATACCGAAAAGGCGTGTCCGGCGCGCATGGAGCGGGAGACGAACTCTAAACTTTCCGGAAAAAGCTCCTCGAAGCGCCGTAGCCGCTTCTTGCGCTTGCGGGTGACGAACAGGAGCGGGAGAGCGGCCCCGGCGAGGGCCGGGACGATCGCGAAGAGGCGCAGCTCGGCCGGCAAGAACATCCACCCCGCCACGGCCCCCGCCAAAAAAAGAAACATGCAAGCGTGGATCAGACGCGAGGCGTGCCACTTCAGGCCGGACTGCTCCAACAACTCCTGCAGGCGGCTCTGCAGCCGAAAGCGCTTCATCACGCCTGCCACGAGCAGGCCACCACGCGCCTCGGCGTGAATCAGCGCGGGCGCGTCCTTGGAGCTCTTTTTTTTCGTTTTCGCGACGCCTAACAGGCGGGTCTTCAGACGTTCCAGGTCCGCCTGGCGGAACGCTTTGGAACACGCCCACCACGCCAGTACGGCGCCCAGCCAAATCGCGATGGCAATCCACAGGAACACGGCTTAGACCTCCACCACTTCATCGAACAAATCGGGTCGCAGCCGTATGCCGGCGGCCAAGAGTTTTTCGTAGAACTTCGGGCGGATGCCTGTCGCGGCGAAGCGGCCCACCACGTGTCCGTCCGGATTGAGCCCGCGCTTCTCGAACACAAAGATGTCTTGCAGCGTCACGACGTCGCCTTCCATGCCGGTCACCTCCGTCACGTTTACGACGCGGCGCGATCCATCGCTCATGCGCGAGGCCTGCACCAGGACGTGTACGGCGCTGGCAACCTGCTGGCGGATGGAGGTCAGTTGCATATTGGCGTTGGCGAGGGACACCATGACCTCCAGGCGCGAGACGGCATCCCGCGGACTATTGGCGTGTACCGTCGTGAGCGAACCGTCATGGCCCGTGTTCATCGCCTGCAGCATGTCGAGAGCCTCCTCGCCGCGGACTTCGCCCACCACAATCCGGTCGGGGCGCATGCGCAGGCTGTTGACGAGCAACTCGCGCTGCCGCACGGCGCCGGAACCTTCGAGGTTGGGCGGACGCGTCTCCAACCGCACGACGTGGGGCTGCTTGAGCTGCAGCTCTGCGGCGTCTTCGATGGTGACGATGCGCTCTTTCGATCCTATGAAGGCCGAAAGCGCGTTGAGGAGCGTGGTTTTTCCGGCGCCCGTGCCGCCGGCAATGACGATATTAAGTTTCGCCTTCACCGCTCCCTCGAGCAATTCCATCATTCCAGGGGTCATGGCCTGCTTTTCGACCAGATCCGCGGGCATCAACTTGTCCGTACTGAAGCGCCGGATCGAGAGAATCGGGCCATCGACCGCCAGCGGCGGAATGATGGCGTTCACGCGCGAGCCGTCGCTCAATCGCGCGTCCACCATGGGCGTCGATTCATCCACCCGGCGTCCGACCTGCGATACGATCTTGTCGATGATGCGCAGAAGATGCGAATCATCCCGGAATGCGACGCTGGTCAGCTCCAGAAGTCCCTTGCGCTCCACGTAGACTTGTTTATGCGTGTTGACGAGAATGTCGGAAATGGTCGGATCCTGGAGCAGGGGCTCGAGTGGACCAAGGCCGAAAACCTCGTCGAGCACTTCGTCGCAGATCTGTTGCTTCTCAAGCGAGCTTAACAGCGTGGGCTCACTGTCGATCAGCGAGATGAGGGCTTGGCGGACCTCGCTCCGCACGCGCTGATTGTCGATCGCGGCCAGAGCTTCGAGATTGATCTTGTCGACCAATTTGCGATGCAACGTGAACTTGAGCTCTTGATACTCCGGCTTGAGCAGCGCCTTCGAACGCCCGGAATTCTTCAGCAGCCGTTGTTCCCACGTGATCTGCTGGGCCGATTTGGAGTCGAGATTGGGAAACATGGTATTAAATCGGTTACACTCGCGCCAGCGCCGGTTTCAGGTCCGGCACCTTGACCCTCGCCTCCGCGCCCGAGTGACACAGCCGCGCGGCCATCGCTTCCACGGCCTTCGCCAAATCGCTGTGGCCGTCGACAGGCTGGCCGAGGGTGACGGCGCGGTGTAGCGGGAAATAGTCGTTCGGAACGCGCGAGTAAACCGCGCAGTTCAACAGCTTCTCGATTTCCGCAACGCCCAGCTCGTCGCGCTTCTCGACGCGGTTCATTAACATCTGGAAACGGTCCTTCGGGAATCCCAGCTGATCGAGCAGATTGACCGCCTTGCGCGCCAGGTGCAGGCTGGGAAGCTCGGCGGTGGAAACCAGAAAGGCGCGATCGGATTCGGAAATCGCCATCAGGCTGAGGCGTTGGAATACCACGGGTACGTCGACCAGGATCCAGTCGTAGTTCATGCGGGCATACTCGAGCACGGCATGGAGCCGGCCGGGATCGACGGAACCCGCGAACGGCGCGTCGGGCGCGCGCAGCACATCGATCCCGCCGCTTTCGGAAACTACCGAACACCACAGCGAGGGCGCCAGCCGGTCGGCGCTCTCGAGCGCATCGATCGCGGAGCGGTCGTGGCGCAGCTTCAGAAAAAAACCTGCCGTGCCGCCCATCAAATCGAAATCGGCGAGCAACACCCGCTGCTTGGAGGCGCGCTGCAGCGCAAAGGCGGTCTGCATCGCGAGAGTGCTCGCGCCCGCGCCCGGCTTGGCGCTGGAAAATACGATGACCTTGCCGGGATCGGAGGCCATATCCGCTTCCGGTAGACGCATGCGCCGGAGGCGCGCGATCGCTTCCCGCTGGATGTCGGCGTCGAAAGGAGCGTGAAGAAATTCGCTGGCGCCCATGCGCAGGGAAAGAAGAATGGCGCGGGAGTCGTTCTCTTGGTGCAGGCCCACGACGTGCGGGGAGTGCGGCAGCGCCGCCGCAAAGCGGATCAGCTCCGCGGCGGCGGCCAGATCGGAGGCAAGATCGATCAGCAGCACCTCGGGCCGCAGTTGCCGTATGCGGATGTCCAGCGTTTGAGCCGAGGGATAGCTCTTAAGATCGCTGAGGATCTCAAAAGCGCGCGTCCGCGGCAGGGTCGCCAGGAACGTTTCCGCCAGCTCCCGGCCGGGAGCCACCAGCAAGGCCGTTAATTCAGTCGCGCTCGCCCTCATAGATGTAAACTCGCCGTGCGCCCGGAGTTATCTCCTGACCGCTTTCTTGTCTTGAGCCGGCGGAAGAGGCGTCAGAAACTCCCGCGGCATCACCGGAATCGCTTTCGTATCGCCAGCCAGGAGCGGCTCCGTGATTTCGGGCGTGACCATTACGACCAGTTCGGTCTTGCTCTTACTGAGATCCTTGCTCTTGAACAGATTTCCCAGAATCGGAAGACTCGCCAAACCCGGAATTCGGGAGGCGCTGTCGGTAACGCGGCTGTCAATCAGGCCGGCGATAATGAACGTCTGCCCTTCGCCCAGTTCTATATTCGTTTCCATCTTGCGAGTGGACAGAGCGGGAATTGTGAACCCGTTCAGATTGAGGGCGTTGGTGTAGTCTAGCGTGGAGACTTCCGGCCGCACGTACATCTTGATAGTGTGATTCGCAGTGACCGTGGGAGTGAAGGTGAGCTTCACGCCGAACTCCCGGAACATGATCGTAACGGACCCGGCGTTGGCGCCTCCCTGCAGAACGGGGACCGGGAACTCGCCCCCGACCAGGAAGCTGGCTTCCTTCCCGTTGGTGGTCACAAGGTTTGGTTCGGCCAAGATCTGCAGCAGATTGCGCCCCTGCAGCGCCTTGATGAAAGAACCGAGATTCAAATCCGGACGGAACGCAAAGATGTTGAGCGCCTGCGAAATCGAGAATTGGTTGGACTGCCCGGCGGCTCCCCCGATCTGGCTGGGGCTGGTGCTTCCGAATTGGCCCGTACTGACCTGTCCAATCGTGTTCGCCGCTCCCGTGGAAACGATGTTTACGGCGAACTGAGAGCTCGCGCTGCGGTCCAACTCCGCGAACTTGACCCGCAATAATACCTGTTTCTCCGCCGCCTGCGGCACAATCTGGAGATTGTTAACCACGTTCTTCGCAAACGGCGCCGCCAGAGCGGTGGCGCGCTCCGCGGTATCCTTGCTCGAAACGAGTCCCGTGAGCGCTAACGAATCCCGCGACGATTGCGCGCGTATCGTATCGCCTGGAAACGTGTCTTTCAGAAGCCGCCGCAAGGAATCGAGGTTTTGCTCTACCGTGATGTTGTAAAAATTCCGTTGGCCGGACTTGCTCCAAACCACCAGCGTCACGGTCCCGTAAGATTTGCCGTGGATCAGGATCTCCCGCGTCGTGACGGGAGAAGCGTCTACGATATCGGCATTGCTGGTCGAAATGCGGGACACGTCAGCCGGATAGTCGATGACAATGCTCTTGCCGACCGTAAGTTTAATTTCCTCGGGGCCGGACTGCGCCTTCATAAGCCCAGGGAGAAGGCAGGCAAACGCCGACACGCCTAGAATGGAAGCTCTTCTTCTTGAAATCATATTCACCTGCCCGGTTCGGCGGAACGGCCGCCAATCACTTCTACGCTTTTCTGAGTTCCGCGAATCACCACGATCTGGTCCGGTGGTGGAGGCGGAGGAGGAGGCTGGGGCGCCACGCTGAGCACCGGCCGGAAGCGCGGCCTCGCTTCCCCGCCCGGCTTGGGACGCTGCGGACGCATGCCGTACAGCTCGCTGATGTCGCGCCCCGGCGTCTTCTCGATCCCCTGATCGCTGCCGTTGCGCAGAACAAGCTGTATATGACCTTCGTTGTTTGCAAGCGTCAGGGTTTCGGCCTGCTCCGGGTTCACAAGCAGAGTGACGGTGGGCGCCTGGATGGCCTGCCCTTTGCCGTCCGCCTGGATGGTTGTGCCCGCCGAGAGCACGATGATGTTCTGCAGGCACGTCGACGTTACGACGCCATTCAGCTCCGGCGGTCGACCCGTCACCAGGACATCGACCCTCATTCCGGGAAGCACGAAGCCGGCCACGCCCGCCACATCGTTCACCCGCACCGAAACTGCGCGCATCCCCACGGGAATGATCGGGGCGAGGCCGACGCCGCTGCCGCGCGCGGCCAAGCGGCCTTCGCGTAACGGCTCATCCATCAATATGGCGCCCATGACCGGCCGATCGATGACCTCTTCCGGTTTTGAGAATGCGTCCTTCGGAAACGCGCTGGCCGCTATTTTCGCAACCTTAATATCGGTAGCTTTGATGGTTGCGCCGATGCCCAGCGGCCGCGAAGCTATAATCACGTCGCGCGTGACCCTGCCGGAATCCCCGCCCGTAGAAGGTCCGGCCTTGGTCATCTGATAGAGCACCGTTGAAATGACCAGCGCAAACAAAAGGCTCACACCCAGCACCGTCAAGAACCTACGATCCATATCCGTCTCCTCGTCCGCTCGGGGTCACTATCGTATTTCCGCTTCGCATCGGCATCCCGGTCATGGCTTTGGGACTAAGCTCAACCACACGCCCGCCGCAATCGCCGGGGCATAGGGAATTGATTGGACCGCGCCGGCGCCGCGCCCCGCACTGGCGGCGCCATCAAATCCGCGCAGCCATCCCCGCAGAGCGCCGATTGCGATCGCCAGCGCCGCGAAGAGGCCGCCGCAAGCGGCCGTCCAGAGGGCCGCTTCCAGTAAGCGCCCTGCTCCCAGCACGGCCCCAAAACCCGCCATAAGCTTGATATCTCCTCCGCCCATTCCGCCGAGCGCATAGAAGAGAAGGAAAACGCAAAAACCCGCGACCGCGCCGAGCAAGGAGGTCACTCCGCCCCGCCAGCCGCCAGACACGATATGCAGCGCCACGCCGGCCAGAAACGCGGCGGCGCAGATCCAGTTGGAGATCCGCCGGCGAACAAGGTCCTCGACCGTGGCGGCGACGCCGATTACGATGGCGATCCAGACCTGCGGCGTCATTGCCGTCCCTCTTTGGGCCGCCCCACTTTGCCGGGCCGGTTCGATTTGCGCGGCGCTCTCGCCGCGAGGCTGCGCGCGAAGCTCTCCGTGCTGAAAAGTAAAGGAGCCACAAATCCCGCTTGCAGCGCGAACTCGGCGAGCGCCTTGCCGGAAGGCAATCGCCAACTGCCACCGTCCAGCCATCCGATAGGAACCTGCGCGATCATGGATCGTTTCCCCCGCTGTTTTGCTTCCGACGAAAATTCCACCTTAGCCCCTCGCATTGCGGCGTTCTCCTGTATATAAACTTCGGCGAGGTTGGAGGTTTTCATTAGGCTCGGCGCGGTTTTTCTTTAGTACGAACACGGCCTGGGGACTGTGCGATAACGGGGCTTGCGGCGCGCCTTTATCTCCCCGGAGGAATAGGATGGCCGTGCCGTCGTCGTCGCTAATGCGCCACTCCGGGCTACGCTTCAGCATTTCGACGAGCGGCCACCGGGGCGGCAACAGGACGGCATCGAAGCGCCGCCGCTCCATCGTATTGCGCCAGCCGGAAGAGAGCTGTAGTACTCCGAGATATTCCTTACCCAGCGTTTCGCCGTAGAAGTCGCTGCGGCCGTCAAGATAGACGCGTTGTTGCGGATAATTGCGGAAGATCAAGTAATCCGCCCATTGGTCCGTGGTCAACACGCGCGCCGTCGACAGACGCTGGGCATGGCGCGCGATCAGCGCTCCCGGAAAGAGATCTTTCGGGAAGTCCCGCGGCCAGTTCAGCGGCGCCAGCGCCAGGACCACGATGACCGCGGGCATCCAGACGGTATTTCGCCGGAACGGCGGCGCCAGATCGCGCCCCATGTCGTGCAGGGTCGCCAAAAGCGATCTGCGCGGCAGTTTCCACGCCACCCCATTCCACAGTGAGCTGAGTTCGCCGGCGATCAGCGGCACGGCCGCGACGCAGAACAGCGGAGCGTGGCGCAGGCTCGTCAATGCGGAGTGCGCCAGGAAGACGATCCACAGCGCCTCGGAAAGGCGCCGCGCTTGGATCAGAAGAGCGGCTACGAGGAGCCCCCCAATGAGGATCGCTTCGAATTGCAACTCTCCTTCGCCGCGGAACGACGGCGCCAGAAATTCCTGGACATTGTCGCGGATCCAGCCGGACCGCAAATACTCCATAACGTGCAGGTGCAGCTTGATTCCGTACGGATTAATCAGAGAGGCAGCCCCGCAAGCCGCCCACAGCAACGAGTATCGTCGCATCGCCGCCCAGCGGCGGACCCCCCATGCCGCTTCCATGGCGCAGCCAACAGCCAACAAAGCCAGACATGCGAGGAATATGAAAAATCCGCCGTGCAGGTTCACCCACACGACGCTCAAGGGAACCAGAAGCCACACACAGCGGGTGTTCTCGCGTCGATCCACATCAAGCGCCCAAAAAGCCAGCGCAAGAAAAAGGAAGGTGAAAATGTGAGGACGCGCCAGGAAATGGACACTCGAGGCCCCCACGCCGAGCAGAACTACGGGCAGAGCGACGATAACGTTGGCGCCGCGCCAAAAGGCATGGCGCAGAACGATGGTCGAATAGACGGCAATCACTGCGCCCGCGAACAGAGCCACGCCTTTCAGGCCCGCGGCGCGGAAAAGCAGCGCGAACACAATGTCGGACAGCCACTCCCAGGCAAACCATGGCGCGTCCGGCTTTGAAAACGAGAACAGGTCGTGCCCCGGTACGGTGTGGTGGGCGAGAATCCAGTCGCCCGTGCGGATGTGCCAGCCGATATCGGCATCGCCCAGCAAAGCGTCCCAGCCGTGTGGCCCAGCGGCGAAGGTCCAGATAATCAGCGCGATGAAGAAGCAGTCGGCAAAGGACGGCAGCAACGCTTTCGGTAGCGGGCGCTCCAAGGCGCCCGCGCCCGGCGGCGCGAGTGGAGGCGCGGCAAGCAATTGCTGCGAAGTAGCCACAAATGGAGCATCGGCGCCCGGCGTACTGGGCTTTAGACCGGTCGGGAGGCGCTCCGTCGGATAAGCCGTCGTAGAACGTGTTGGCGCGAAGGGCCGCCTTCCCGCGGGCCTGACCCACGCTGGCGTCGTTCTCGCACAGACCGCCCACTCCCGCCGCCCCGCGAGACCTTTTCGGCCCGCAGGGTCTTACCGAACTGCGGGCTGCCAGGAGCGCGGGCGCAATTGGTTTACGTTTGACCGCTCCGGACGATTACGGCTCGGAATCGGAGCGCGGGCGCCGTGCAAGCGCGCGTTCGACACCCGTTGCATGTTATCCTCCACCGGGAGGAGGTGGCGCATGTCCGAGCAAGTAATAACTGCTGCGGCGGCCACGCCGGCGTTCGACATCGAGCAGAAACTATCGCTGGAACTCGTGCGCGTGGTGGAAGAAGCCGCCGTCGCGGCCGCCCGCACCATGGGCCAAGGCGACCGCAAAGGCGCCGATCATGCCGCGGTCGAGGCCATGCGCCGCGCCTTCGAGGATGTTCCCATCTCCGGCACCATTGTGATCGGCGAGGGCGAGCGCGACGAAGCGCCAATGCTGTACATCGGCGAACACGTGGGGGCGCCCCCGACGGCGCCGGCCCGTACCCCGAAATCGACATCGCCGTCGACCCGCTGGAGGGAACGAATCTCTGCGCCACGGGCGCTCCCAACTCCATTGCCGTCCTGGCGGCTTCCGAGCGCGGCGGCCTGCTGCACGCACCGGACTGCTACATGCGGAAGATCGTCGCGGGTCCGGCATGCCGCGGCGCGCTCGATATCGACGCTCCCGTCGAGGACAACCTGAAAGCCATCGCAAAACGGCTGGAGCGCAACGTCAAGGATCTGGTTGTGATGGTTCTCGAGCGCCCCCGCCATGAGCGGCTCATTCAGGACATTCGCGCCGCTGGGGCGCGCATTCGGCTCATCGGCGATGGCGATCTATCGGCCGGCATCACGGCCGCCATCCGCGGGGCGGGCGTTCACGCCGTCATGGGAACGGGAGGCGCCCCGGAAGGCGTTCTGACCGCGGCCGCCATGCGCTGCCTTTACGGCGAGATGGTCGCGCGCTTGGTTGTGGATGGTCCGGAGCTCGAAGCTCGCATGGAGCGCATGGGCATCTCCGATCCGTATCGGGTCTACCGCGCGGAGGATCTGGCGCCCGGCAACCAGATTATTTTCGTGGCTTGCGGAGTTACCGCCGGAACTTTGTTGCACGGCGTTCGCTTCTTCGGCAACGGCTACCGCACGCACTCGATTGTGATGACCCTCGCGCCCAACAAGGTCCGTTTCATCGACACCGTGCACATGCTCAAGGAACCCGGCCCGCGCGGCATCCGCCTGTACTGACGCGCCTGCTTCAATACTTGAGACTGAATTATGACGCGCTGCCCGTTGTTTTCGGGCGGGTGGATTGTGGGAGAGCGCGGCGCTAAAGCGCACCAGGAACTCTGCTATCGCCAATAGATACTCTGATAAACTGTGCCGTGAGGAAGATTGAGGACTTATGCGGGAGCTTGCGCTCTCGGTATTAGCCGCGATTGTTTATGGCCAAGCCGACTCTGCCCGTTTGGCCGAACAACAAGTTAAGAATCTTGAGGATCAATGGTGCAAAGCGTGGATTGCGGCGGACCCCGCGGCGCTCGACCGGATTCACGCTGACGACTACGTGGCGGTGAACAACATCGGCGCGCTAGAAGCCCCAAGTCCTCGGTGATTGCCGATGTTCGAGGCGGCCTTTTCCGGGGAGCGCGACGTGAGCGGAACGTTCCGCGATACCAGCGTGTGCGTGAAGCGGCGGGGCCTTTGGCGAGTGGTTCTGTCCCAGTACACCCGAATCAGTTAGGAGACCCCCGCGGCTCACTCGTCCATAAGCCCGTAGATTCCAGAGTGGGTGAGACGCGTCTCACAAAGGGCCTTATTTGCAACGTCAGTTCGGCGACTGCGGTGTCAGCACACGGCGGACGCTAGAGACAAAGTTGCGGGCTACTTACATAGCATCGATGGCCTCTTGGGATGAAACCTCGGCAATGGGTCCGGAGTCGTAATCCGCGACGGCTTTGAAATCTTAAGCTTGGGAAAGAAAGCCGCTGGTCCCGCGTAAAGGCTGGATCGTCCTTGGTGAGGCCGAGACATTCAATGTTAACGCCTTCATGGGTCTTGACCACCTTGCCGCTGCGCTCAAAGATGATGGCTTGCGCAGCGTGGAATGCAGCGAGATAAACGGCGCGCCCTGCATCGTAGTTAAGACCCGCGGCGAGCATAGTCTGGCCGCGTTCAGGTGGTCACCGGCGTTCTGCAAAAATCGTGCAGCTTCCGGAGTCACAGGTCTAGCCCCTCGCGACGAATTTCGTGCATGAGCGGGGAGCGCTCGCAGTACGCGCCTGCCGGATAGGGTTTGGCGTCAAAGAAAGCGCCGGTTTCATCGATGAATTTGACCCGCAGCGCTGCGAGCCTGTGGAGTTCAGCCCAACGGCCGGATGAGCCATTCATGCCGTTCAGAAAAACCGCTAGATCGTAATCGGAGTCCGGTTGTGCATCGCCCCGCGCCTGTGAACCAAACAACACAACACGCTCAAGCCGCGCCCCGTACATCTGCGTTAGGGCGGCGCGGAATTTGGCGAGTATGGGGTTGGCTCGCGTAAGTGCGGGGGCGTCGGTCATGGTGCCTTCTTTTAGCATAGCCGAGGTGTCCAGCAAAGCCCGAAAATCCGCATGCTTAACGGGTCGCAAGTTGGACCCATTCTGGAAACGAAATTCGTGACCTATCGGGGCCTGCCCTGAAGGCATGCTATTCAAAAAATAGTATGAAAATTGTACGAGCACTGGCAGTAATCATTGCCGCCCTGATTGGCGCGTCGGTTGTGTGGCATCCTCGTACCTGCCAAGCCCACGTTAATAAGGCGGTGGCATTGCAAAACAGACGCCTCCGAGATGGCGAGAGTCCATCCCTGAGTTGGATTAGCGCGATTGAATGCGACCCGAACAACGCTCAGCGCTCTATACGCGCGAGGCTTCGGCAAATATATGCTGGGGACACAGCCGGGGCGCATGGAGATTTCGGGGCTACTCTATCGATTGACCAGCACCACATACAGGCTCAAACGCATTATCCAGTCGGTCTGAAACGGTAGTCGAGAACCCTGTTGGCGACGCGCTGCCGTGGCGTTGCACAAATGACCCTTTGTGAAACACGGGCCGGGCATCCTGGCTTGACTCAGGCCCGGCGGTATGTACCATGGATTATCTGAGGTACGGGAGGCACGGCCGCCTCCCAAAACAAGAAGTGAAAGGAACCGTTTATGCCGAAGTTCTTGGTGGAAGCGATCTATACAGCCGAGGGGCACAAAAGGCTGGCCAAGGATAAACCCTCCGGCCGAGAACGATGTCATTCTAATTGCGGATCTGCCGGATGATGTCAGCGCGGCCGCGCTCGGTTCCGCCGCGTGCGCCAGCGGAATGACGCGCACCAAGACCACGGTCCTGCTGACAGTAGACGAGGCCTATGAGGCGCTCTCCAAACCCGTGTCCTATCGGGCTGGGGGAGCCTAGCTCAACTGAAGAACGGGGTCTGGAGAGTGCCGAAAATCCTGCTTCAATCGGATCGCAAGCGCGTGGCCGTCGGATGTGATCCCGCCCGGAAGGCATCGGCGGGGCGTTGCGCAAACAACCCTTTGTGAAACGGCCGGAGCGACAACGCAAAAAGCGAAGGAGCTACACCGGCTCGGTCGAAGGTATATAATTTTAGCCGCCCGGTCGGGGACCAGGCATTGTACGAAGGAACGCCAACGTTGTACGAAGGAGCACCAATGCGCACAAAACTCATCCAAGCATCCTTGATCTTAACTGCGGCGGCCCTTGCCGCTTTCGGCGCTGACAACACGCTCGGCACATGGGAGCTAAACGTCGCAAAATCGAAGTACACACCGGCTCCAATGCCCGTCAAAAGCCTGACGATCACAAGGGAAGGTTCGGATGGCGGCGTCAAGCAGACAACCACCGGAGAACTGGCTGACGGCACAGCCACTAACGCCAGCTACACTGCGAAATACGACGGCAAGGATGTCCAAGTCGCGGGCAATGCGCCGTTTGACACGATTGCGATTAAGCGGGTGAATGCCAACACCCTAACGGACGAACGCAAGAAAACTGGTGGGCCGTACAAGGCCACCGGTCGAACTGTGGTCTCGAACGGCGGCAAAACGATGACGTGGACTGCCAAAGGCATCAATACTGCCGACAAGCCGTTCACACTGGCTTTTGTTTTTGACAAACAATAGCTGCTGTACGATCTACGCGCGTTACGCCTCTTCGGCGCGAATGCCGGGAAAGGTTCATCCGCGGCATCGAAGACACGTTCGACGGCGACGCCGTTAACGGAGAAAACGCCGGCAAATGAGCCCTAAGTACGCAAAAGGCCTCGCGCCCAACAAGGTCCGCTTCATCGACATTGTGCACATGCTCAAGGAACCCGGCCCGCGTGGCATCCGCCTCTACTGACGCGCCTGCTTCCATTCAGCGCGCCACGGCTTCCCGATTCCACAGATGACGAAAACGGGACACGATCTCCTTACAAAACGGCCGCGCCGCCCGCGCCGATTCGGACTTGGCCTGCTCTGGTATAAGCTCTTCGCCTTCGTCGCGATCCTGGGGCCGGGGTTCGTGACGGCGAACGTGGACAACGACCCCGGTGGAATCCTCACGTATTCCCAGGCCGGAGCCAAATACGGCTACGCCCTGCTGTGGACGCTGATTCCGACGACCATCGCCTTAATCGTGGTGCAGGAAATGGCCGCCCGCATGGGAGCGGCCACGGGGAAAGGTTTGTCCGATCTGATCCGCGAACAGTTCGGCCTGCGCATGACATTTTTCACGATGCTGGTGTTGGGCTTGGCCGACCTGGGGACCATTGTCGCCGAGTTTGCCGGCATTGCCTCCGGGATGGGCATTTTTGGCGTCAGTAAATACATTGCCGTGCCGCTGGGGGCGGCGCTGGTCTGGTTCGTCATTGTGAAGGGGTCGTATAAACCGGTCGAGCGCATCCTGATCCTGTTCTCCCTCATATATCTCGCCTATCCCGTTTCGGCCTACTTCGCCCATCCGGATTGGCAGCAAGCCCTGTTAAGAACCGTAGTGCCGGAATTCAGAAGCGACCCGCAGTATATCGTGATGGTGATCGGGTTGATCGGAACCACCATTACGCCCTGGATGCAGTTTTATCTGCAGGCTTCCATCGTCGAAAAGGGAGTCATGCGCAAAGACTACGGCCTGGCCCGCCTGGACGTGATTTTCGGGTGCTTCATCACCGAAATCGTGACCTTTTTTATCGTGGTCGCGTGCGCGGCCACGCTGTTCAAGTCGGGTCACGGCGAGATTAACGACGCGGCGGAAGCGGCGGTTGCCTTGCGGCCCTTCGCGGGGCAGTTTGCCTCGCTGCTGTTCGGCATCGGCCTGGTAAACGCATCTTTGCTCTCGGCCGCGATTCTGCCGCTCGCCACCGCCTACAACGTGTGCGAAGGATTGGGTTTTGAAACGGGCGTGGACCGGCGTTTTTCGGAAGCGCCGGTCTTCTACTCGCTCTACACCGCGCTGATCGTCCTGGGAGCGGGTTTAGTCCTGATTCCCGGCTTGCCGCTGCTGACGGTGATCCTGCTTTCGCAGGTCGCCAACGGCGTGCTGCTTCCCTTCGTGCTGATCTTCATGCTGCTGCTTGTGAATCGGCCGGAACTGATGGGCGACATGCGCAACGGACAAGGAGCTAACGCCGTTGCCGGAACGACCACGGTCGTCATGATTATCCTGACGGTGATGCTGGTGTGGACCTCGGTTCGTGGGTGAGCCGGGTTAAGCGGGCAACGCGCGCAAGCGGCCTAATCCGCTTCCCTCAGGCGCAATTCCACCTCGCCCATGACTTCGGGACCCAGAATCTGGCAACCGATCTCACGCATTACTTCGCCCGCTTCGGCCACTTTGCCGAGCAGCTTCACCGCCGTCAGATGCCCCATGCGATACTCGCTTAAGGTCAAACGCCGGCACGCTTCCATACGGATCGGCCGCATGGTCCGGTCCGGACACGGCATGAGAACATAAGTTTCGGCCACATCCAGCTCCGAGCCGTCGTCGAAAACTTCAGTAAAAACCTGCGCCGTCAATCCTACTTGTATGAAGTTGACGCGCTTGCCATCGGTCTCCGGGAAAATCGCCCAGAGCTCGCGTTCCGCTTCGATATACTCCTCGTAGCAGAATGTGCTGGGCAGCGGGTACGACGACCCGGGATCCAAGAACGCATATGCGGACACAAGGCACCCCCTGAGAGACGCTTTGCTCTCCTACTTTGCAGATCGGCTACGATCCGCCACTCCTGCAGGAGAGATCTTTATTTTTGATGTAACTATTAGTATGAGTCTGCATGTTGGACGGCGGATTGTCAATACAGGTTGCCCGGGTTTCCACGCCGCGAGCCGATCAAAATTTATTAAATTTCTTTTCTGAATCTCGGCCGCTCGTCGTGTCAGGAAAGATACCGGCCGATGGCCGCCGCGGCTTGGCGGCCCTCCGCGATGGCCCATACCACCAACGACTGGCCGCGCCGCAAATCGCCCGCCGCGAACACTCCGGGAACCGACGACGAATAATCTGAACTGGCCGCGACGTTGCCGCGAGCGTCCAATCGCACGCCCAGTTGCTGCGAGCAGCCCGGACTGAACCGGACCGGTGAAACCCATGGCCAGCAGTACGAGATCGGCGTCCATCGTGAACTCCGTTCCGGGCAGCGGCTCGAACGTGGGCGGCGCGCCGCAGCGGATGGCGTGCAGCTTTTTCACATTGCCCCGCTCGTCGCCCGTGAATGCCGTCGTGGCGATGCTCCAATCGCGAATTCCGCCCTCTTCGTGCGATGTTTCCGAGCGCAGTTGCAGAGGCCACAGCGGCCACGGCGTGTGCGGCGCGCGCTCCATCGGAGGACACGGCATGATCTCGAACTGATGAACGGAAGCGGCCTTCTGGCGATGCGATGTCCCGAGGCAATCGGCCCCGGTATCGCCGCCGCCGATGATGACGACGCTTTTGCCGGTGGCGAGGATCTGATCGGGGACCTCGCATCCGGCGCACTTTCTGTTTTGCTGCGGCAGAAATTCCATCGCGAAATGAATGCCGTTCAATTCCCGGCCGGGCACGCGCGAGATCGCGCGGCTGCTCGGCTCCGCCGGCCAGCAGCACGGCGTCGAATTCGGCCGGCAGGTCCTTCCCGGGCACGGTTACGCCAACGTGCGTGTTGGGTTCGAAGCGCACTCCCTCGGCTTCCATCTGTTCGATACGGCGGTCGATCAGATGCTTCTCCATCTTGAAGTCGGGAATGCCGTAGCGCAGCAGCCCGCCGATGCGATCGGCCTTTTCAAAGACCGTTACGTCGTGGCCGGCGCGCGCGAGTTGCTGCGCGGCGGCGAGGCCGGCGGGACCGGACCCGACCACCGCGACGCGCTTGCCGGTGCGCTGTTCGGGCGGCTCCGGCTTGATCCAGCCTTGGCGGAAGGCATGGTCGACGATGGTCTTCTCAATGTGCTTGATGGCGACCGGCGGCTCGTTGATGCCCAGCACGCAGGCGGCTTCGCACGGCGCGGGACAAATGCGGCCGGTGAACTCGGGAAAGTTATTGGTGGCATGCAGGACGCGGATGGCATCGCGCCAACGGCCGCGATAGACCAGGTCGTTCCAGTCGGGAATGATGTTATTCAGCGGGCAGCCGGTATGGCAGAAGGGCAGTCCGCAATCCATGCAGCGGGCCCCTTGCGTGCGCGTCTTTTCCTCTTCGAAGTCGTGATAGACCTCGAACCAGTCGTTGATGCGTTCGGTGACCGGACGGCGCGGCGGCAGCTCGCGGGCGTATTCGAGGAAGCCGGTGGGTTTACCCATGCAGCGCCTCGTAGGCGGGGGCTGCAACCGCTCCCTCACGGTCGCGGCCCGGTAAGCCGTTGTACGTACCGGCGGCGCACAAGCTGTTGTGGCTGCCGAGCCGCGCGCGTAAGCAAGCGGGCGCTTCGCGGGTCGGTCTACCCATGCAGCGCCTCCCGCGCCGGCGCCTCGACGGGAGCATGGGGCAGCCGCTTTGCCGCTTGGCGGCCCACGCCCAGCACGCGTTTGTATTCGTGCGGGAAGACCTTGACGAATTGCGGAAGCATCTCGGCCCAGTTTTCAAGGATCCATTTGGCGCGCGGGCTGCCGGTCGCTTCGAAGTGCTTCGCGATCAGGTTTTCGAGCGCTTGCATGTCGACGGGATCGGCCACCGGCTCCAGGTCGACGCCGGAGCGGTTGCACAGCCGGCTGCGAAAAGTCGCCGCTTTCATCGAGAACGAATGCGATGCCGCCGGTCATGCCCGCCGCGAAGTTGCGCCCCGTGCGTCCGAGAACTACGACGAGGCCCTTGGTCATGTATTCGCAGCCGTGGTCGCCCACGCCTTCGACCACCGTGGTTGCGCCGGAGTTGCGAACGGCGAAGCGCTCGCCCGCCATGCCGTTGAAGTACGCTTCGCCCGAAGTCGCGCCGTACAGCACCACATTGCCGACCAGGATGTTTTCTTCCGGCAGGAAATTGGACGACTTGGGAGGATAGACGACCAGCTTTCCACCCGAGAGTCCCTTGCCGACATAGTCGTTGGCATCGCCTTCGAGCGTGAGCGTGACGCCGCGCGCGAGGAACGCTCCGAAGCTTTGGCCCGCGGAGCCATTGAACTCAAACCGGATGGTATCGTCCGGTAAACCGCTCGGAGCCGTGGCGGCGCGCGATCTCGCCGCTCAACATCGCTCCCACGGTGCGATGGATATTGCGGATGGGCAGCTTGAATTCCACCGCCGTTCCGTTCTCGATGCTGTCGCGGGCATGATCGATCAGCTTGTAATCGAGCGCCTGATTCGAGACCGTGGTCCTGAGCGATGGTGCAGCGCCGGCCGACGCGCGACGGCACCGGCGGGTTGAACAAAATGGCGCTGAAATCGAGCCCGCGCGCCTTCCAGTGTTCGACCGCCCCGCGCATTTGTATGCGGTCCACGCGGCCGGTCATTTCGTCCATGGAGCGGAAGCCGAGCTGGGCCATGAGTTGGCGGACCTCTTCGGCGACGAAGAAGAAATAATTGACGACGTGCTCGGGCTGGCCCTGGAATTTCTTGCGCAGCGCCGGATCTTGCGTCGCGATGCCGACGGGGCAGGTATTGAGATGGCATTTGCGCATCATGATGCAGCCGAGCGCGACCAGCGGCGCGGTAGAGAAGCCGAACTCCTCGGCGCCCAGCAGCGACGCGATCACGACGTCGCGGCCGGTCTGCATCTTGCCGTCGGTCTGAACGCGGATGCGGCTGCGCAGATCGTTCGTGACCAGCACCTGCTGCGTTTCGGCAAGCCCCAGTTCCCAGGGAACGCCGGCGTGCTTAATGGAGGTGAGCGGAGAGGCGCCCGTGCCGCCGTCATAACCGCTGATCAGGACAACGTCGGCGTGAGCCTTCGCAACGCCCGCCGCCACCGTGCCCACGCCCACCTCCGCCACCAGCTTCACCGAAATGCGCGCCTTGGGGTTGACGTTCTTCAGGTCGTAGATGAGTTGCGAAAGATCTTCAATGGAATAAATATCGTGATGCGGCGGCGGCGAGATCAGCGGGACGCCGGGAATGGAGTGGCGCACGCGCGCAATCACTTCGTCGATCTTGTGGCCGGGCAACTGGCCGCCTTCGCCCGGTTTGGCGCCTTGCGCGATCTTGATTTGCAGCTCGTCGGCGTTGACCAGGTAGTTGGTCGTGACGCCGAAACGGCCGGAGGCGACCTGCTTAATCGCGCTGCGCCGCCAATTGCCGTTCGCGTCGCGCCCGAAGCGCTCTTCGTCTTCGCCGCCTTCGCCGGTGTTCGACTTTCCGCCGATGCGGTTCATGGCGATGGCGAGCGTCTCGTGCGCCTCCTTGCCGATCGAGCCGAACGACATGGCGCCGGTGGCAAAGCGCTTGACAATCTCGGTAGCGGGCTCGACTTCGTCGACGGGAATCGGCTTCGGGGCCAACTTCAGCTCCATCAATCCGCGCAGCGTATTCAGCTCTTTGCTTTGATCGTCGATGAGTTTGGTGAATTCCTGAAACGTCGCGAAATTGCGCTGCCGCACGGCGTGCTGCATCTTGGCGACCGTCGCCGGATTCAGCAAATGCCGCTCGCCGTGAACGCGGTATTGATAATACCCGCCGACGGCAAGCTCGGTATTCGAATCGCTGACGGGCTGCATCGCGAAATCGTGCTTCATCTTCGCTTCGCGCGCCAGAACTTCCAGTCCGATGCCTTCGATGCGCGACGCCGTGCCCGTAAAATAACGCTCGATAAGAGATTTACTCAGGCCGAGGGCCTCGAAGACTTGCGCTCCCCGATAGCTCTGCAGAGTCGAGATGCCCATCTTCGAGAAGACTTTCAGAAGCCCCTTGTTAATGGCCTTCTTATAATTCTTAAGCGCGGTTTCAAAGGTCACACCGTCCGGGAGGCAGCCGCGCCCGGCCATGTCTTCGAGAGTTTCGATGGCGAGATAAGGATTCACCGCGCTCGCGCCATAGCCGATCAGCAAGGAAAAGTGCATGACCTCGCGCGGCTCGCCCGATTCAATAATAAGCGCCACCTGCGTGCGCGTTTTCTCGCGAACCAGATGGTTGTGAACGGCCGTCAGCGCCAGAAGACTCGGGATGGGAGCGTCGCGCTCGTCGGCGCCGCGGTCCGACAGAATCAGCAGACTGTATCCGGACTTGATCGCCAGCGACGCCCGGCGGCAGAGGCTGTCGAGCGCCCGCTCCAGCTCCTTTGCTCCCCCATCGACGCGAAACAGCATCGGCAGCGTGCTGCTGAGAAGATCGCCCCGCGAGACGCGGCGCAGCTTTTCGAGATCGCGATTGGTCAGAATCGGATGCGGCAGCTTCAGCGTGTGGCAGTGCGCCGGCGTTTCATCCAGGATGTTGCGTTCCGTCCCGATATAGCTCGTAAGCGACATCACCAGCTCTTCGCGAATCGGATCGATCGCCGGATTGGTGACCTGCGCGAAAAGCTGCTTGAAATAATTAAACAGAAGCTGCGGCTTGTCCGATAAACACGCCAACGGCGTGTCGATGCCCATCGAACCCACCGGATCGTCGCCGTTGGCGGCCATGGGTCCCAGGAAAATCTTGAGATCCTCGTCCGTGTAGCCAAACATGCGCTGCAGCGGAATCAAGCGCTCGGGGTCTGATAAATAAACGCGCGGCGGCTCCGGCAGATGATCCAGTTTGATCTGGTTCTCCGCAATCCATTGTGCGTAAGGTTGGCGCCCGGCGAGCTGGCGCTTAATCTCCTCATCGGGCACGATGCGGCCCTGCGCCGTATCGACCAGCAGCATGCGGCCGGGCTGCAGCCGGCCCTTATAGCAGACCTCTTCGGGCTTCACCGGCAGCACGCCGGTTTCAGACGCCGTGATCAGCAGACCGTCCGTGGTGACCAGATAACGCGCCGGTCGCAGGCCATTGCGGTCGAGCGTGGCGCCGATCATGCGGCCGTCGGTGAACGCCACGGCGGCGGGCCCGTCCCACGGCTCCATCAAAGAGGCGTGATATTCGTAAAACGCCTTCTTGGCCGGCTCCATGCTGTCGTCGCCGTCCCAGGCTTCCGGAATCAGCATCGCCATGACGTGAGGGAGCGTGCGTCCGCTCAGCGTCAGCAGCTCGACGGCGTTGTCCAGACACGCCGAATCGCTGCCGTTCGGCTGGATCAGCGGCAGCAGCTTCGTGATGTCGTCTCCGAACAGCGGCGAGGCCAGCACGTTCTGCCGCGCGTACATCCAATTCACGTTGCCGCGCACGGTGTTGATCTCGCCGTTGTGGCACAGATAGCGATAAGGATGCGCGAGTTGCCAGGTCGGGAAGGTATTGGTCGAGAAGCGTTGGTGAACCAGACACAGCGCGCTGACCGTTTCCGGGATCGGTCAGCTCGCGATAAAACTCCGGGATCTGCGGGGCCAACAGCAGGCCCTTGTAAACGATGGTCCGCGACGACAGCGAGGGGATATAGAAGAAGCTCTTATCGTGAATGTCCGACGCCGCCACTTCGGATTCGGCGCGCTTGCGGACGACGAACAGCTTGCGCTCCAGCTCGTCCTCCGTCATGCCCTGCGCCCCGCGTATGAAAATCTGCTCGATATACGGTTGCGAGCCGCGCGCGATGCGGCCGATGGCGTTCGAATTGATCGGCGTGTCGCGCCATCCGAGAACCGTCAGTCCTTCTTCGCGCGCGATGCGCTCGACAATGCCTTCGACCAGCAGCCGGTTGCGCGGCTCGACGGGCAGAAAGACCATGCCGATGCCATACTCGCCCGCGGGCGGCAGCGTGAAACCGAGCTTGGCGCACTCCCGCGCGAAAAAAGCGTGCGGGATCTGAATGAGAATGCCGGCGCCGTCGCCCGTCTCGGGATCGCAACCGCAGGCGCCGCGATGCGACAGATTGATGAGGATCTGCAGGCCCTTAAGGATAATGTCGTGCGACTTTTCGCCCGCAATGTTGACCACGAATCCGATCCCGCAGGCATCGTGCTCGTTCGCGGGATCGTATAAGCCTTGCTTGGGAGGCAGTCCGTTCATCGGGGATTGAGCCAGTATAGCAATCCGGGCAGTATTATGCAATTGGAAACTGGGCTTGACGTCACATTAGACAATCTTATATGATTGAACTGCGCCGTGACCATCGATCAGCTCAAAGTTTTCAAGGATATAGCCCAGCATCGCAGCGTTAGCAAGGGCGCAGCGCTCAACGGCATCAGCCAGTCCGCCGCCAGTCAACGCATTCAGGAAATGGAACGCGATCTGGGGATCGCCCTTCTTGATCGCGGCACGCGCCCGCTGCAGGTTACCGAGACCGGCAAGCTGTACCTCGAAATGTGCCGCGACATCGTGCGGCGCTATACCGAGTTCGAGGCGGCGCTGGGGGCCCTTAAAGACCAGGTAGACGGAACAGTGCGCGTGGCGGCGATTTATTCCGTGGGCTTGTCGGAGATGGGGAGCCTGGAGCGGGAATTTTCGCGGCGTTATCCCGAGGCCACGCTGCAGGTTGAGTATCTGCGCCCCGAAAAGGTCTATGAAGCGGTCGTGATGGACCGCGCCGATCTGGGGCTGATGAGTTATCCGGAACCGACCAAGGAAGTGACGGTGCTGCCGTGGCGGCAGGAAGAAATGGTGGTGGCGGCGTCGCCGTACCATCCTCTCGTGAACAAGGCGCTGGCGAACCAGGCGGAGGTCAGTCCGCGGGAGCTCGAAGGCCTGGACTTCATCGGCTTCGACGAGGACCTGCCGATCCGCCGGGAAGTCGACCGCTTCCTGCGCGAGCAGCATGTGCACGTCAACGTCACGCTGCACTTCGATAATCTGCAGATGATTAAGGAGGCCGTGGCGCACGGCTCCGGCGTCAGCATCATGCCCGCGCGAGTGATGGCGGAGGAAATCGCGCAAGGCCGCCTGATCCCCATCCCCATCGCGGCGCCGGATTTATACCGCCCGGTCGGGATCGTACACCGCCGCAGGAAGCGCTTCCATCGCGCCGCGCAGGCCTTTCTGGATCTGCTGCAGGAGCAGCCGGCCGCGGTTGCGAACGCATAGATTTCTAGGCTCCCACGGCGGGTTCGCTCGTCTAAACTGGATACGATTCCCTGGGGAGCGCCCATGCAAATGCTTTCGGCCGACCTCAAACACGCCTTCCGGATGCTTCGCCAAAGCCCCGGCTTCACCGTGGCTGCGGTTTCCGCCCTGGCCCTCGGAATCGGCGCCAATACAGCCATTTTCTCCGTCATCGATGCCGTCCTCCTCAAGCCTCTCCCCTTCCCGAAGCCGGATCGCATCGTCGCCCTGATGAACAGCGCGCCGCAGGGGTCCTTCCCGGCCGCCTCCGTGCCCAAGTACAACACCTGGCGGCGCCAAACTCAGGTTCTCGAAGATATCAGCGCTTACGATACAGGAGGGCCGGGACTCAATCTCGGCGGAGTGGGCCGCCCGGAACAGCTCAAGGGCATCCACGTCTCTTACGAATTCTTCGATCTGTTCGGCGCTCGCGCGGTACTGGGCCGCACCTTCACGGCCGAGGAGGATCGCCCTCGCGGCGGGTTCCCCATCGTGCTCTCCAATGGCCTGTGGCGCCGCCGCTTTGGCGCGGATCCCGCAATCGTAGGCAAACCGTTGTCTCTCGGCGGTCAACTCTATACCGTGGTCGGCGTCCTCGACCCCAACTTCACTTTCGATCCCGCGCCCGACCTCTATCTGCCTTTCCAGGCCGACCCCAACAGCACCAACCAGGGCCATTATTTCCGCGTCGCAGCCCGCCTCAAGCCCGGCGTGTCTTTGGAGAAAGCAAAGGCGGCCCTGAACGTGGCCGCCGAAGAGTTCAAACGCAAATATCCGCGCGTACTCGATGCCAAGTCCAGCTTTTCGGTCGAGCCGATGCAGCAGCTTGAAGTCAGCAACGTCCGCACCGCTCTGTACGTGCTGCTCGGCGCCGTCGCCTGCGTGCTCCTGATCGCCTGCGCCAACGTCGCCAACCTGCTGTTGGCGCGAGCCACGGGCCGCTCCCGCGAGATCGCGATCCGCTCCGCCTTAGGCGCCGGGCGCGGCCGCATCGTGCGCCAACTGCTCACCGAAAGCGTGCTGCTCGCGCTCATCGGCGGCATCTTAGGCCTGGTTATCGGAGCTTTCGGCGTGCGCGCACTGCTGGCCGCGAATCCCGGCAACATCCCGCGTATTGGACCGCAAGGCTCCGCCGTTACGCTCGACTGGGCGGTGCTGTGCTTCACGCTCGGTCTTTCGCTTTTTACGGGCATTCTCTTCGGCCTCGCTCCGGCGCTGCAGGCCTCGCGCGCCGATCTCAACTCCGTGCTGAAGGAAAGCGGCGCCCGCGCCGGATCGAGCTTACGGAAAAGCAAGACTCGCGGCCTCCTCGTAGTCGCCGAGATCGCCCTCGCCCTGGTGATACTGATCGGCGCCGGATTGCTCCTCCGCACCTTCGCCGCGCTGCGCGCCGTCGCTCCCGGTTTCGATTCCCACAACGTCCTGACCATGGAAACGTCGCTCGCCGGAACCCACTACGATCGCACCGCCGACGTTTACCAGATGAGCCGCGAGGTGCTCGATCGCATCCACGCCATACCCGGGGTGGAGGCCGCCGCCGCCAGTTCCTATCTGCCGCTCGATAGCGGACTCGGCCTCGGCTTCATCATCGCGGGACGGCCCCTTACCAACGGACCGTCGCACGGCGGCGCCGCCTGGAATTACGTCAGCCCGCGCTTCTTCGAAGTCTTTAAGATTCCCATCCTGCGCGGCCGCTCTTTCACGGAGCGCGATAATGCCGGAGCCCCGGGCGTCGTCCTCATCAACCAAGCCATGGCCAAGCGCTTTTGGAAGAATGAGGACCCCATTGGGCAGCGCCTCATCATCGGCTCCGGCATGGGTCCCGATTTCGCGCAGGCGCCGCGGGAAATCATCGGCATCGTCGGCGATACTCGCGATGGCGGCCTCAATAACGACCCCTTCCCCGCAATGTTCGTGCCCCTTTCTCAGGTCCTCGATTCCTATACCACGCTTAACAACCGGTTCATGCCGCTGCGCTGGCTGGTGCGCACCAAAGTTGCGCCGGAGTCGCTCGCCGCGCCCATTGAGCGCGCCTTCGAGGACGTCGCCGGCCTTGCCGACGGCGCACATCCGCACCATGGACCAGATCGTCGCGCAGTCCACCGCGCGCGATCGTTTTAACGCCATACTGCTCGGCATCTTCGCGTTTGTCGCCATTCTGCTGGCATCCATCGGTCTGTATGGTCTAATCGCGTACTCGGTGGAACAGCGCACGCTGGAATTCGGCATTCGCGCGGCGCTCGGCGCCGACTTGCCGCTATTGCGTAACATGATCGTGCGGCAGGCCATGCCGCTTGCCGGCATCGGCATTACCATCGGCCTGGCCGCCGCTTACGGCCTAACTCGCCTTATGGCGAGCCTGCTCTACAGCGTCAAGCCGGCGGACCCGGCTGTGTTCGCCTCGGTTGCGGCTTTACTGGCCGCTATCGCGTTCCTGGCCAGCTATGTCCCAGCGCGCCGCGCCCTCCGCGTCGACCCCATCGTGGCGCTGCGTTATGAGTAGCCGAGTAGCCCTGGCCCTGCTTGCCTACGGCCTGAGTTCCGTGTCCGCCGCCGCGGCGACGATCGATTTTCAATTCAACGCCCGCTGGAGACGGGAGCGCTGGCCGGAACGATTTTCTCGGGCACTGGCAGTTACGACGCGCAGCGGGAGACCGGAGGCGGCCAGGAATTTCTCGAGCTGACCACGCTCAATTTCACGCTCCTCGGCGTCCCCTTCACTCCAGCCGATATCTTCCAGGGCCGGCCAGGCCATTTTGCAGAATGGCGTCCTGGCCTACTTCACCGCCGCCTTTTTCCCCCACTGCCGCCCGATGCTCCGGTGAACGATATCGCATTCGGGTTTGGCGGCCCAGGTATCATCGGCTATTCGACGCCGCCCGGGTCCAATTTCGGAGGGGGTGTGTACACGCTGATCTCCTCGCCGGTTCCAGAGCCGGCCGTGCGGGTATCGGTCCTCTCCGGATTCATTTTCGTGGCGCTACGCCGGGGACGGCTTGGCTAAGCTCCGTTCGAGCTTTTGCCACGATGGCTTGGCGAGGCTCGCCAGGGTCAGCCAGTTACCGGACGGAATGGCTCCGTTGCGCGCGGCATCGATGGCGCGCTCGACAATGGACTGTTCTTCAGGCGCCAAGCCGCGGATGCTCTTGAGAAACCCGACTAGCCGCGCCACATGAGAACGGAACGGACCGGCTGTCGCCGTGTGGCCTTCGGAAGCGAAGGCGAGCACGGCGGCCACCGTGCGCGCGGCGCGTTCGGAGAGGGTCGAGCCGGGCATGCCGCCATCGGGTTCGAGTTGGGCCGCCAAGTCGAGGAGCTTATCGTCGGCGCTCAACGGCGCTGGCGGCTGTCGATAAGTTGCCGCCGTGGGATGCGGCGGACGAGCGCTGGCGAACACGGAGCGGAACATGCCCGGAAGCCCCGCCATAATGCCAGGCTGCTGGGGATGCGGTGAGCCGGGCAGTGCGGGCGGCGGCGGGGCCATATGCAGCGCGCTGAGGGTCGGCCCGGAGTGGCGCGGCAGGACCGAAATAACCGCCGAAGTTGGTATCTTGCGGCATGCCGACGGGGACGACGCGCGTTGCGGGCAGATCGCCCGGGCGATCGCCGCGACGCGTGACAACGGCGACCAGCGACATCTCGCGGCTGGCGAGTCCGTAGGCGCGGCTTAGTT
This sequence comes from Bryobacterales bacterium, assembly GCA_963795935.1. GTDB lineage: Bacteria > Acidobacteriota > Terriglobia > Bryobacterales > Bryobacteraceae > JAICMB01. The sequence goes on from CAWCJO010000013.1 coordinate 106,782, forward strand.
CCGCGAGGCGCGCGGCTACGCGGCTCTGTTTTCGTTTTTCAAGTGGCGCGAGAGCTTCTTCGGCGGGATAGCGGCTCTCCCAATCGGCGATGAGACGAGAGCCTTGCAGCAGCCGCACGGTCTCGCCGGTTTCATTATCGCCCTGCGGGATAGGAAAACTCAGGCGTCCGTCGCCGTCCCATGTCAGATCGATTGTTTGTCCCCCGGCCATTTCGGTTTCGCCGAAAAGAATGACAGGCGTCCCCGCGAACACGGCGGCGGGCGGCGGCGGCTGGATATTGGCCGCGCATTGCAGGCCGCAAGCCACGGGGCGTCCGATGGATGCGAAGAGATCGACCGCGGCAAGATCGACGCGCTCGCGCGGGGTTACGAAACGGCTGACGCCTCCCGTTTCACGGGCGAGCAAAGACAGGAAACGGTCCTGGCTGGCGCTGCCGATGCCGAGGCAGAACAGGCGTATTCCGGCCGGCGCGCGCCTGCGCCAGGATCCGCTCGGAACCCGACACTTGACCATCGGTCAGAATGAGAATATCGCCGCCGCCTTGGAGCATGCGGGCGGCTTCGAGGAATCCGTTGGCGAGCTCGGTGCCGCCGCGCGCTTCGATGTGGGCCAGGAACTCCCGCGCTTTGTCGCGATTCTCGCGCGCGCCGCGCAGCAGAGAAGAATCGAGAGATTCGACGCGATTGTCGAACGCGACGATGCCGAAAAAATCGTCTTCCGAAAGCGCGGCGAGGCAGGCTTCGATGGCTTTGCGGGCTTGCGCCAAGGGCGCGCCCTGCATGGAGCCGGAACGGTCGAGCACGATGGCGATGCGGCGCGGCGTTTCCGTCTTCGCTCCGAATGCGGTGGACGGAACGATGGCGGCGAAGTGCGGCTTGCCGTCCGACGCTATACCCGCCAGCACCTGGGTTGCTGTCGAGGCGAAACGGGCGTCGAGAACGAGATCGCGATCGGGGATGTCGCGCTCCGGAGAGAGCGTCACGCGCGAGGAATTTTGGACCCGGATGGCGTGCGATGGCGAGCCGATTTCGTCGATCGCGAGTTGATGCAGAATCGTCAGGTCGAAGCCGATTTCGTGCAGCTCCGACGCATCCCGGCGAATGGGCGGCAGGATAACATCGCCGAATTCGCTCACCGGGAGTTCAATTTCGCCTTCCCCGGACGCGGTGACGGCGGCTTTCATGCGCGCATGATACGCGGGAGCGAGCGTGAACGGAAAACGGAATCGCAATCCGTCATCGCGAAGTTCGACTCCCGCCAGGATTTCGAGATGCACCACCACGGTTTCCCCCGGCCGAATGTTGCCCACCGTGAGATTGACCACGCCGTCGCCGTATTGGCGGGCCAGCGTCGAGAGCGCGCCCTGGGCAATGCCCTCTTCATACGCTTTGACGGCCTCTTCGGTCTGTTTCAGCTCGGAGTGCGCTTCAAAGCCATCGCCGGTAATGCGAAACGATCGCAACGCGGCATCGCGCGGCAGCGGGAAGGAATAGACAACTTCGAGCGCGGCGTTTTCCTGAGAGCGGAAGACGTGCTGCACGATCAGGCGCGCGCCGGCAGGCAAGATGCGTCCCGTCAGCCACAGCCTCTGCATGGCGAGTTTGAGGGGAAGTCCGGTTCGGGCCTCGAGCGGCTCGAATGTTGGCGTGCGGAGCGGGGCGGTGGGGGTCATTTGCTTTTTTCGTCCTTCTTTCTTCCGTTATTGGCGGGACATAAACGCAGCGCAAAATCGTCGAGCGCGGCGCGGATCTGGCGGGCGCGCCAGGGGCTCGCGTCGGCCCGCGTCCAAACTACGACGTCCCCAGCGACGTTGTGTTGCCACCACGCCGTCGGCTCGGCCGCAGCCGGGTGCGGCCCGCCTCCATCGATATCCCGGCCGATTTCCGACAGCATGCGGCCTTCCGACTGCATCGTTTTGATGCGCTCGAGGCGAGCCAGGTGGTCCGCTGAATAAGCGGCGGCGCGTCCCGCCTTCGCGGGCCCCTCGACCAGCCCGCGCGCGATGTAAAAACGGATGGTGCGGGCGGGCAGGCCCGAGGCTTCGGCGAGCTCCGCAAGCGTCATTTCATCGCTCATGCACAGCTTCAGTGTATGCGGGAATTAAGACAGTGTCAAGTACTGTTTATATTCGTGTGTTTAAGTGTCTCTTATGAAGCGCTATGTTGTTGCACTGCTCTTTTCAGTTTTCGGTTGGGCGCAGGCGCCCGCGAGCGCGCCGGCAACAGCCGTGGACGATACGGCGAAGCTGCGGGCTCAACTCGATCGCGACCAGCGCATCTTGAACGACTGGCCCGATCTGGCCCGCTATCGGGAGGAGAATGCGGCGCTTGCGGCCCCCGCCGCGGGAGAGGATCGCGTGGTGTTCATGGGCGATTCGATCACCGATGGATGGGGGCGGAGACATGGCCAGTTCTTCCCGGGAAAGCCGTATGTGAACCGCGGAATCAGCGGGCAGACGACGCCGCAAATGTTGATCCGTTTCCGGCCGGACGTAATTGCGCTGAAGCCGAAAGTGGTCGTAATCCTGGCGGGCACCAACGATCTGGCGGGCAACACGGGTCCGGAGACGATGGCGGAAATCGAGGGCACTCTGGCATCGATGGCGGAGCTGGGCAAGGTCAATGGCATACGCGTGGTGCTGTCGTCGGTGATGCCGGTGTGCGACTACATCCGGCCGCAGACGGAGCGGCGGCCGCCCGCGAAAATCGTGGAGTTGAACCGCTGGATGCAGGATTACGCGGTCGCAAACCGGCTGGTATATCTCGATTATTTTTCGGCCATGGTGGACGAGCGCGGCATGCTGAAACAATCGTTGACGTATGACGGGCTGCATCCGAACGATGCCGGCTATGCGGTGATGGGGCCGCTCGCGGAGCAGGCCATTCAAAAGGCGCTGGGGCGAGCGGTGGAGTAAGAAGAAACGCCTACTCGTCGGTGACGCAACCGCGGCTGGCGCTGCCCACGAGGCGAATGTATTTCGCCAGCGTGCCGCGGCGCGGCTTTAAACGGCGGCATGCTCCAGGCCTTGCGGCGAGCCGCGATTCGCTTTCCGGCAGGTCCACGGATAGGACATTCTTTTCGGCATCGATGGTAATGCGATCGCCATCGCGAACCAGAGCGATGGGTCCACCCTCCTGCGCCTCCGGGGTGATGTGGCCCACGATGAAGCCATGCGAACCGCCGGAAAAGCGCCCGTCCGTGATCAGCGCGACATCCTTACCCAATCCCGCGCCCATGACGGCCGAAGTGGGCGTCAGCATTTCGGGCATGCCGGGACCGCCCTTGGGACCTTCATAGCGGATCACGATGACATCGCCCTTTTCGATCTGCTTCTGTTCCAGAGCCCGCAGCATATCTTCTTCGGAATCGTAAGACTCTTGCCGGACCCGAAAAGCGCAGTCCTTCTTTCCCCGTGATTTTCGCGACAGCGCCTTCGGGAGCGAGATTTCCTTTCAGGATCTGAATGTGTCCGGTCGGTTTGATGGGATCGCTCAGCGGCCGCACGATCTGCTGCCCGGACGCGAGGCCCGGCAATGCCTCCAGATTTTCGCGCAGCGTCTTGCCCGTCACAGTCATGCAATCGCCATGAAGCAGACCTCGCCTCGAGGAGCAGCTTCAGCACTGCGGGAATTCCACCTACGCGCTGCAGATCTTCCATCACGTAAGCTGCCGCTGGGCTTGAAGTCGGCCAGCAACGGCACGCGCTCGCTGACGCGCTGGAAATCGTCGATCGCCAGCGGCACGTCCACGGCTCGCGCCATGGCGATCAGATGCAGCACGGCGTTGGTCGATCCGCCCAGCGCCGTCACCAGCACCATCGCGTTCTCGAACGCCTCGCGAGTCATGATGTCGCGCGGCTTGAGATCGAGTTCCAGCAGGTTCCGGATCGCCGCGCCGGCGCGAAGACATTCATCGAGCTTGTGCGGATCTTCGGCCGGCGTGGACGAGCTGTAGGGCAGCGACATGCCCAGAGCTTCGATCGCGGACGCCATGGTGTTCGCGGTGTACATGCCCCCGCATGCTCCGGCGCCGGGGCAGGCATGGCGCACGATGTCGCGGCGCTGCTCCTCGTTGATGCTTCCCGCGAGATATTGTCCGTAGCTCTGGAATGCGGAAATGACATCGAGCTTCTGGCCGCCGTTCGATGCCCGGCGCGAATCGTGCCGCCGTAGATCATGAGCGACGGGCGATTGAGCCGCGCCATGGCCATCACGCATCCCGGCATGTTCTTGTCGCACCCGGGGATGGAAATGTTGGCGTCGTACCATTGCGCCGCCATGACGGTCTCGATCGAATCGGCGATGAGTTCGCGCGACTGCAGCGAAAAGCTCATCCCGTCGGTGCCCATCGAGATTCCGTCGCTGACGCCGATGGTGTTGAACCGCAGGCCCACCAACCCCGCCGCGGCAACGCCTTCCTTGACCATTTCGGCCAGCGTCAGCAGATGCATGTTGCAGGGGTTGCCTTCGAACCAAACGCTGGCGATGCCGACCTGCGGCTTCGACATATCGTCTTCCGACAGTCCGGTGGCATAGAGCATCGCCTGCGAGGCGCCTTGCGATTTCGGTTGCGTAATACGCGCGCTGTAGCGGTTTAATTGTGTGGCCATGGTGCTGTTATGAGCGCCGCCTCGGAGCGCTCCCTCGTCCTGTTCTTCCCTGTTCACAGGGCGGGCGGCGATGTACCATCTTATCTTGGAATATAAGAACGCCATGAAAGAAATTGCAAAGATCGTTGGAAGAGAAATTCTCGATTCGCGCGGCAACCCGACAGTGGAGGCGGACGTTTGGCTCGAAGATGGAAGCCGCGGGCGCGCCGCCGTCCCCTCGGGAGCTTCGACCGGCGAATTGGAGGCGATTGAGCTGCGCGACGGCGACAAAGCCCGCTATCTCGGCAAAGGCGTGCGTAAAGCCGCCGCCAACATCAGCGTCGAGATTGCGGCGGCGTTGCGGGGGGCCGATGCGTCGAACCAAACCGCGGTCGACCGGCTGATGATCGCGCTCGATGGCACGCCGAACAAGAATCGGCTGGGCGCCAATGCCATCCTGGCCGTTTCCATGGCCACCGCCCGCGCGGCCGCGGCATCGTATGGCCTTCCTCTCTACCGTTATCTCGGCGGGGCGGCGGCTTCTCTTCTTGCCCCTCCCTCTGATGAATATCCTCAATGGCGGCGTGCATGCCGACAATTCCGTCGATGTGCAGGAATTTCTGATCGTGCCATTCGGCGCGGAGCGTTTCGGCGAAGCTTTGCGCATGGGGGTCGAGGTCTTCCATGCCCTCAAGGCCACCTTGAAAAAACGCGGCTACTCTACGTCCGTTGGCGACGAGGGAGGATTCGCGCCGAACCTGAAATCGAATGAAGAGGCCCTCGACCTGATCGTCGAGGCCATCTCCAAAGCCGGTTATCGTCCGGGCGAGGATATCGGTCTGGCTCTCGATCCCGCGGCCAGCGAATTCTACGACTCCGCTAAGCGAAAGTATGTCTTCCGAAAATCCGATAAGTCCGAAAGGACGCCTGAGCAGATGGCGGAATTTTGGGTGAATTGGGTCGCACGATATCCGATCGTCTCGCTCGAAGATGGCATGGCCGAAAACGATTGGGAAGGGTGGCGGCTGCTGACCGATAAGCTGCGCGATAAAATCCAACTGATCGGCGACGACAACTTTGTTACGAATACATCCCTTCTGGCGCGGGGGATTCGTGAACGAGTGGCCAACTCCATTCTGATTAAGTTGAACCAGATCGGCACCGTCACCGAGACGCTCGAAGCGATCCAGATGGCGTCCGGCGCCGGCTACACATCTGTTGTGTCCCACCGTTCCGGCGAGACCGAGGACGCCTTCATTGCCGATTTCGTCGTGGGCGCCGGGACCGGTCAGATCAAGACCGGATCGGCGAGCCGCAGCGACCGCATCGCGAAGTACAACCAACTGCTCCGCATCGAAGAGGAATTGGGAGCGGCGGCGCGGTTCGCCGGAAAGCAGCCGTTTGCGCGCTTTGCTTCGCCTGCCGCGAAAGCCACGATCTCGCAATAACTCAGGAGCCGGTCCCATGGTCACCTTCGACGACGCCCGCGGTATCGCATTGTCGCTCCAAAACGTAGAGGAAGGCACGTCCTACGGGACGCCGGCATTCAAGGCCGGCGGCAAGCTGCTCGCGCGTTTGCGTGAAGATGGAGACTCGCTCGTTGTCGCTACGACCTTCGAGGAGCGCGATGAGATGATGGCCGCCGACCCGGACACCTACTACATCACCGATCATTACTTGAAATACCCGTGGGTCCTGGTCCGCCTATCGCGCGTGCATCCGGACGCGCTGCGGGATCTGCTCAGCAGGGCTTGGCGGTTGGCCTCGAGGCAGCGGCGCGCATCCGTGCCGCGGCGCGCCAGCCGGTCACGTCATCGGAGCCAATAGTATACTTCACGTGTATGGCTCCAAAGCTCGCCGGAAAGGTTGCGGTTATAACCGGAGCCGGCGGCGGAATCGGGTCGGAAACAGCGCGGTTGTTTGCGAGCGAAGGAGCGTCGGTCGTTCTAAACGATATTGACGAGAAGGCCGCCAACGCCGTTGTCGGCGCTATTCAACAAGCGGGCGGAAACGCCATCGGCGCGGTCGCCGATATCAGTTCATCCGCGCAAGTAGATCGCATGTTCGCTCTCGCGGAGAACACATATGGCGCTTTGGACATCCTGGTCAATAATGCATTTGCGAATTTCAACGATGTGACCATCGTCGACCTGCAAGAGGCCGACTGGGACCGCACCCTGGCGGTGTGCCTCAAAGGTCCATTCCTGTGTACCAGGCGAGCGCTGCCCCTAATGCGGAAGCGCGGCGGAGGCAGCGTCATCTGGTTGTCCAGCGTCAACGCGCTCTTTGGAGTCGGCGAGACGGCTTATACCACCGCCAAGGGTGGATTAATTTCGCTGGCGCGCCTCGTAGCGGCCGAGTATGGCGAGTGGAACATTCGCTCCAACGTAATTTGTCCGGGAACGATTTCAACCGAAGTATGCATGTCGCATTGGGCGAAGTTTCCCAAGGGATTTGAAAAGTTGAAGGAAATGTACCCGCTGGGCCGCATCGGCACGCCGCAAGAGGTTGCGCGGAACATATTGTTCCTCGCTTCCGATGAATCGTCTTTTATAACCGGCGCAGTTCATGTATTAGACGGAGGTCTGATGGCGGGGCGGAAGTTTGAAGCGGAAAAATGCTGAGTACTGACTTCTGCCGTCAGCGCCAACAACGCTTGCTCGCGCAAATGTCGCGTCTGGACCTCGACGTTGCGATTGTGAGCAGCCCGCGAATGGTCTATTACTTCTCCGGCGCGCTGGTGGATGCGAACTGGCCACAGGCTTTTGCGATCGAATCGAGCGGGGATAGCCTGCTCGCGACCAATCGTCCGCCCGCGCAAGCGGCGGCGGCGGAGGTCCGCGCCTACACCGGCTACACGATCAAGCGCCCGTTCGGACGCAGCTCCATGCAGGAGGAACTGAACCGCGCGGTAATTTCCTTCATCGGCGCGAGCGCCCACAGGATCGGCATCGAATTCGAATCGGCTCCAGCGGGACTGGCGCGCAGTTTTGAAGTTCCGTTACAAGATCTCACCCCGGCATTAACGGAATTGCGCCGCAGGAAAGATTCAGACGAATTACAATGCATGCGGGCTACGATCGCGCTTGCCGAAGCCGGATATGCCGCGATTCGGGATCGGCTCGAACCCGGAATGTCCGAATTTCAAGCCTACGACATTGTTCATCAAGCGATTGTCGACGCGGCCGAAACTTCGGTCGATGTCAATGGAGATTTTGCTTGCGGCGTGCGGGCCATCAACGGCGGCGGCGCTCCCACCGGCCGTCTGGCGCAACGCGGCGACCTCTACATTTTCGATCTCTTCCCTAAATACGAGGGCTACGCGTGCGACCTGTGCCGCACATTCTGCGTGGGGCCGCCCTCGGCGGAACAACAGGAAGCCTGGGAGCACGTCTACGCGGCGCATCGTATCGCAGCGCCCTTGATTGCGCCCGGCAAGCGCGCAACTGACGTATACCGCGCTATTCGCGAGCACCTGAATCGGCACGAACCAACGCGGGATTCGTTTCACCATCATGCCGGTCATGGCGTGGGCATGGAAGGTTGGGAACAGCCGTGGTTGAACGCCGGCGGCGACCAGATGTTCGTCGAAGGCGAAATAATTGCGTGCGAGCCGGGGCTGTACTCCCAATCTCTGCATGGCGGCATACGTCTGGAACACAATTATCTGGTCACCGCCGATGGTCCCGTGGCGCTCGACACATTCCCGATGCAGCTCACGGCAGTACGATGAAATTAGATGATCTCGCGGCGCGCAGTACTCGGCGGGCTGGCATATACGGCGCTGGGCCGCTCCCAAACGCGAAAGCCGAATTTTCTATTCATCCTTGCCGACGACCATGCAGGTTATGTTCTGGGCGCCGATGGCAACCGCCTGGCCCGCACCCCGAACCTCGATCGTCTTGCGGGCGAGAGCGTCCGTTTCGCGCGGCATTATTGCAATTCGCCGGTATGCACGCCTTCGCGGCAGAGTTTCTTCACGGGGCAGATGCCGCACATGGCCGGCGTCACGCGCCTGCCGACGCCTCTAGCCGACGATAAGCCGACATTAGCGAAGCAATTCCAAAAGGCCGGCTACACGACCGCCGTCTTCGGGAAAATGCATTTCATCAAACCCGGAGTTCCGGGCATGCACGGGCTCGACATCGTTCATACGGAGGACGTGCTGACGCGCGAATGGCGCGAGCAAGTGAAACCGCGGCCGATCCCGGCTTCGATTCCCACGAAGCCACTCCCCTGGAAGCCACTGAAAGACCCCGCCAGGATCTGGCTCAACGCCGACAACCTCCCGTATCCCTGTTACGACCCCGATATGCGGGCGTCGTTTCAGCTTCGCGAAATCGATCGTTTTCTGGAGCAGTACAAAGATAAGCCGTTCGCGCTGTGGGTCAGTTTTCTCGAACCGCATTCCCCCTTCGATTTCCCGGTTGAGTATGCGGCCAAATATTCGCCGCCCGAGTTCCGAGTCCCGCAGGTTGGACCGGAAGACGCCTGGCAAATTCCCCTCATTTTTCGCGATCTCGGCCCGGCGGACAAGCAGGGCATCGCGGCGGCGTATTACACCTGCGTCGAGTTTCTCGACCGCAACATCGGACGCGTGCTCGGCAAGCTTGCTCAACTGAATCTCGAGAACAACACGTTGGTGGTCTATATGGCCGACCACGGCTACGATCTTGGCCAGCATGGCCGCTTTGAGAAGCATTGCGGCTACGATCCGGCATTACGGGTACCGCTGCTGATGCGGTATCCGGGCCGCATCCGTCCGGGCGTGGTCAACGATATGACGGAACACATCGACGTGCCCGCGACCATAACCGACGTGATGGATCTGGAACCGTTGCCCATACAGCACGGACGCACCTTGCGTCCTTATCTGGAGCAGCGCCGCATCGTCGCCCGAGATCACATCTTCAGCGAGTACCTCGAGAACGAAGAAGCATACATCCGCACGGACCGATGGAAATTCATCTACTGCACAGGTAAGCGCGCGCGCAAGGACGGCTACATCACCGATAACCCGACGCCGGGGCGCTACAGAATTCTGTTCGATCTCAAATCCGATCCGGGCGAGTTTCACGACGTCGCAAAGCGCAATCCCGCGGAAGTGGACAGATTGACGATCCTCATGCTCGAGCGCTTTCGCCAGACGCATCCCGACGCCGGCCGCGAGCCGCGCGATCTCGGCCGTGAAGAAATCCTTGACTGGTACTTGCGGCCTCGCGACGCGTAGCGCCGGTCGCGGTACTATAGACCGCAGAATCGCTTCCGAGGCCGCCATGGAAAACATCCTGCGCAAGCTTTTTCAGAATCCTCCCGCCGTTTTGGTTTTCCTGATGTTCTCGTTCAGCGCCGGCGCCCAGACGACCGGCGCTATTGAAGGCGCCGTTACCGATCCCACTGGAGCGGCCATTCCTGGCGCGACGGTGCGGCTTAAGAACGAGGATACCGGCGTCACGCGCACCACCACCACGAATGCTTCAGGACAATACCTGTTCGATAATCTTACGATCGGCTCTTACGACATCTCTGTAAACCAACCTGGGTTCAAGGAGTTCTCGGTCACGAAGATCCGCGTGGACGCGAACGCGCGCGTCCGGACCGACATTCCTCTCGAAGTCGGCGCCGTTCAGGAAAACGTCACTGTGGAAGCCGCGCCTTCCCCCGTCCAGACTAGCGAAGGAACCGTATCGTCGCTGATTACAACGGAGCAGATCGACACCGCGGTCTTGAATGGCCGCAATTATTCAAAGCTGGCCATGCTGATGCCCGGCGCGGTCTACAATTCGAGCAGCGATGAGTTGTCCGGAGCCGGCCTCAATGCGCCCGCTTCGCCCGTTTCGATCAACGGGCTGACCAATAAGACCGCGGGTTGGTTCGTGGATGGCGCCTACGACATGAACGTCGGCAACGGCGATGCCAACCAGCACGTGCCTGCCCTCGACACCATTCAAGAAATCCAGGTGCAGACCGCGAATTACAGCGCTCGCTATGGCACGGCGGGCGGCGCCATCATAAATGCCGTCACCAAGAGTGGGACCGCGTCGTTTCATGGCAACGCCTATGAGTATTTTCGAAACGACAAGATGGACGCGCGAAACTTCTTCAGCCCCACCGTCGTTCCCCTGAAACAAAACGAATTCGGATTCAGCATCGGCGGCCCAGTGATTCTGCCGCATTACAACTATAAGCGGCAAAAGACGTTCTTCTTCTGGAACGAGAATTGGCGCTACCGGAGCAACGCCACCACATTGCTGAGCGCCACGCCCACCGACGCCATCCGCTCGGGAGACCTGAGCTCGGAGGCAGCGCGGCTCAAGAAGCCAATCCTCGACCCGCTCACCGGCCAACCGTTCGCAAACAACATTATTCCATCGTCACGCATCGATCCGAACGCGGCGATCCTGCTCAAAAATTATTTCCCGGAGCCCAACAATCCCGGCGGCGGATTCAACAACTACATCAATCTCGGAGTGGGCCAGACGAATCCGCGCACCGATACCGTCCGCATCGATCACAACATCACGGATAATCTGCGGGCGTTCTTCACGCTCGCCCACGACAACATCAATGTGCTCTATCCCAACGTGAATCTGTTGAGCGTTTCGCCGTTTCCCACCTTGCTCGAGCAGGAGCACGACACGGGACTGACCGGTGAAGCGGGACTGACTTGGATCCTATCTCCGACGAGCACAAACGAAGTACAGTACTCGCTTAAGCAGTTTCATGTGAATCTGCTGCTTGAAAACGGACTGAACGGCGCCACTCCCACGCGCCCCGCCGGGATGACCATTCAGGACTTCTACCCGGGAGCGAACTCGCTTAACCTGATTCCCAACGTGGCTATTTCCCAAGGATGGGGCGGCATCGGAACATCCGTTCTGCCTCTCAGCCCGGCCACGGACGATTCTCAAATCGTCAGCGACAATTTCAGCCATGTTGCAGGCAAGCATACCCTTCAGGCCGGCGGATTGCTTTTCCATTACTCGAAAAACCAAGCCGTCAACAATCAGACGCAAGGGTCCTTCAGCTTCACCGGAGTGTTCACCAATAGCCCCATCGCCGATTTTCTTCTCGGCGATGCGCAAACCTACACCGAAAGCAATGCCCGCTTCATTCGCGACTACTCATTCAATCAGACCGAATGGTATTTCCAGGACGACTGGCGCACGACAAAGCGACTGACGTTGAATCTTGGTCTGCGCGTTTACGTCATTCCCATGACGACGGTCGGAGGCAACCAGATGAGCTCATTCCTGCCTTCCGCCTACGATCCTTCGAAGGCGCCGCAGATCACTTCCGCCGGCATCCTGGTGCCCACGCCAAATTACAATCCACTGAACGGCATCGTCATAGCGGGCCAGAACGGCGTGCCCAGCGGTTTTGCGAACACGTTCGTAGGCTGGGCGCCGCGATTCGGCTTTGCGTTCGATCCCTCGGGCTCGGGCAAGACGGCCATCCGCGGTGGCTACGGCATATCCTATCTGAACAGCGGAACAGACCAGAGTTCGCTGGTGTTGAATCCTCCTTACAACGTGAACGTGAGTCTTCAGAACGTCTCGCTCACTGACCCCAGCAATGGCGTTCCCTCCTCACCGCGGCCGGTCGCGCTGAATGCCTTCAATCCGGATTTCAAGCGCCCGCAGATCCAATCGTGGAGCCTCACGGTGCAGCATGAATTTCCCGGCCAGCTATTGGGCATGATCGGTTACGTCGGCACGCGGGGGACAAACTACGAGGTGTGGATCGACCGCAATGCTCCCGATTTCGCGGGCCATCCGCCCGGCCTCGATTTCGATCCGCGGCTGAACAGCAACACCGTAAACATCAACACCATTCGTCCTTTCCTCGGCTACGCCAGCATCACGCAGTTCAATTCCGGATTGGAGTCTATCTACAACTCGCTCCAGAGCATGGTACAGCGCCGCTTTGCTCATGGCTTCGCGGTACAGGCCGTCTACACCTTCGGAAAGGCGCTCGGCGAAACGCAAACGCAGCGGAACGAGGTGGTGCAAGATCCGCTGAACTGGCGCGCCAACTACGGACCGGTGGACTTCGACCGCACTCACGTCTTCACCGCCAACTATATCTGGGATATCCCGTTTCTGCGCGGCAGCCGCAGTCTCGCCGGCGAGGTTTTCGGCAATTGGGAACTGGCCGGATTTTTCTCCGCGCAAAGTGGATTGGCGATGACTCCCGGACTCTCAATCGGCACGGCGGGCCAGGCGACGCGCCCCGACGCGACCGGCCAGTCCGTCTCGGGACCGCAAACGATACAGCAATGGTTCAACACAGCGGCGTTCGCCGCGCCCGCGCCCGGTTTATATGGAAATGCCGGCGTAGGCGTGATTCGTGGACCCGGGTTCTGGGATTGGGACACCTCCCTCTCGCGTCTTTTCCCGATCCGCGAGAGCTTACGGCTGCGCCTCTCCGGGGAATTTTTCAACATTTTGAACCACACCAATTTCCTGGGCGTGGGTACCAGCCTGGGCAGCGGAACCTATGGACAAATCACGAGCGCGCGCGATCCGCGCCGCGTTCAGCTTAGTCTGCGTCTGGACTTTTAGCGCCTTCGCCGCCGCGCCCGCCGGACGCGCTGTACGAAAGCTTCAAGAATCCGCCCGCGAAGTATTCGCTGATGCCGTATTGGTATTGGAACGGGCGCATCAATCCGTCCGATACCCGCCGCGAGATCGAAGCGATGCTCTCTCAAGGCGTTCACCAGGCGATCGCGTTTCCCTGGGACGGCATGGAGCAGCGTTATCTATCGAATGATTTCTGGCGGCAGGTGGGCGCTGCGCTCGACATCGCCAAACAACTCCATTTCACTCTGAATTTCGCCGACGAATACGATTGGCCGAGCGGACATGCCTGGACCCAGCCATACGAAGACCCGGAGTTGAGCAAAGTACTCCGCGACCATCCGGAGTACCGCATGATGCGCCTGGATTACGAAGAGTTCCACCTCGCGAACGGCGCCGTTTGGCGCAACACCGGCGGCATCGAGTTTGCCGTCGCGGCCCGCGAAGACGAGAATGGAGCCTTACTCGCCGATACGCTCCGCCTGCTTGCCCCCCGCGGAGTGGCGCGTTCCGGACGGCCGCTGGCTGATTACGACTTATAAGCTTGTCCCCGCGGTCGCCGCCCACAACACGCGCGTCGATCTTCTCAACCGCGATGCGGTTCGCCGCTATATCGATCTCGTTTACGAAGAGTACGCGCGGCGCTTCCCGCAACACCTGGGCACAACCATGCAGTTGACCGTTGCGGACCATGAAGGCTCCTACGGCGTCCCCATCGCGTACACTCCAGCGCTATTTCAACAGCATCCGGAATTGAGACAAGAGTTGCCCTTGCTCGTTCACGATTCCACCGATCCTGGAACGCGCGAAACGGGTCCGCTCCGAGTACCTCTCGGCCATTTCGCGCCTGTACGTCGATTCCTTTTCAAAGCAGGTCGCCGACTGGTGCGCCGCGCATGGTCTGAAGCACGGGACATCGATTTACGAAGAGCAGCTTTACATCCAGGTTGGCCAGGCAGGCAACATGTTCGATCATTGGCGCGCCGGGAGCCTGGTCGAAATCGATGCGCTGCTGGAGCGCGCGCGCATGCCGATCGATTTCAAGGAGGCCGTGTCTGTCGCGCACTTCGATCGCAAGCCGCTGCTGGTAGAAAACCAGGGCCTGCAAGGGCACGGGACGTTTTTCAGCCTGGAAAAAGCGCGGCTGGGATCGAACATGGCGCTGCTGTGGGGCGCCAATTATCTCGTCCCCTACTTCGACTACGACCCGCGCAAAATCGCGTGGCCGCCACAATGGTTCTTGAGCCAGCCGTTCTGGCCGTTCTTTCATCTCTATGCCGACTACGTCCGCCGCGTGCAGTTCATGAACGCGCAGGGCCGGCACGTCGCGCCGATCCTGATCTATTACCCTCTCGAAACCGCGTATGCGAATTCGTCCACTCTGTTCCTCAATAAGCCGCATCGCGATCTCTTTTGGAATAATGCCATGGACCAGACTCAGAACTATTACTCGGCGCTGCAGTTGGAATTGGCGCGCCAAGGCTGGGATTATCACATCGCCGACGCGTATTACTTACAGCGCGCGACGATTCAGGACGGCTCGCTTGTGATCGGCGATGAAACATTTAAGACCATCATTGTTCCGCCAATGACCGATATCGACCCACGCTCCGAAGCGAAGCTCGACGAATTTGAGCGCGCCGGTGGGCAGGTGCTTCGCGTGCCGTTCCGGGAGCATAAACCATTTATGGACCGGCTCGATTACACCGTGCAGATCCAGGTTCCACCCGAGATCCGTGACGATCTCAAACCCATTCTCAGCAAACTGCCGCCCCCTGTCTGCCCCTTTCACGCCGAGCACATCTACTGCTCCGAGCGGACCGACGGCAGGATCACATGGTTCTGGGTCGTGAACGACAGCGATCAGCCGCGAACTTTGCCGCTGGCCGGCGGCGGCTCATACGAGAAGTGGAATGCGGAGACCGGCGCGCAAACGCCGCTTGGCGGCAAACTCGACTTCGGACCATGGGACGCCTTTTTTGTCGTGACCGCGCCCGCCGCGCCGCCCCCTGCCGGCGCCTCCTCGCAGCTTTCGCAAACGATCGAACTCCCGGATTCCGGTTGGCGCTTCACTCCCGAAGCTTCGGAGATCAAAGTGCCCTATGCGCGAGACAAGTCGGGTGCGGCGGTATGGCTTGCGCCGGAGCGCGCCGGCATCCGGAAGTGGTGGATTAGCGGACCGTTTCCCTACGACGATCACCGCGGATTCTTCAAGGCCTACGCGCCTGAAACGCAGCCCTTCAACGCTAAGGACTGGCGCGAGATCAACTCCTCGGATTACATAATCGAAATGCCGCGCCAGCGCGCGATCTACTATGCCTACACGACAATAGATTCACCAATCGACCGCGACACTGACATCATTACCGCATTTGCGGATAGCGAAAAGATCTGGCTCAATGGCGCTCAGGTGTTAAGCGTTCATCGGCATCCCAAGTGGTCGCTGCTGCGCGATGCCTGGGCGGAACGCGTTCCGGTTCGTCTTCGTCAGGGGCGCAACGACGTTCTCGTCAAGATGGGTCCCAGTCTGATGGTCAGAACAGCGTTCAGCTTACGATTCGGCGCGCCTTCGCATCGGCGTTGCGATCTGTCGATCCCGGTCCCGCCCGGCGCCGTTTCCCCCGCGCCGCAATGCTTCGATGAATTCCAGCCGGTCGCATTCAAGACCGGGACGGTACAGTTCTCGCTGCGGTCCTGGACCGATTCCGCTCTGGCGCATTACTCCGGCGCGGCGCTCTACCAGCGCTATTTCGATCTTCCCAGAGGCGCCTCGGCGAAGAAGATCACGCTCGATCTCGGAGCCGTCGGCGTTGCCGCGCAAGTGTGGGTGAATGGTTCGAGCGTGGGCGCCCGTGCGTGGCGCCCCTTCACGTTCGACATCACGCGCCAGGCGCACCCCGGACGCAACACTCTCAAAATCCGAGTGGCCAATTCCGATGCAGGTTGGCAATCGCAGGGCGACACCATATACCCGCGCGGAAGCTGGGGCCTGCACTACCAAACCGAGCTCGATCGCGTCCCTACAATCCGGCCGAATGGCCTCGAAGGTCCCGTCCGTTTACTCCTGTATGAATGACCGGAATCTCGACTATTCCGCGCCGTAGCGTGATTCGAGCACCGATTCGGATTGGGCTCGAGCTTTGGAAAACTGCTGCTAGTCACATCCACGCGAATGCGATGACCCCGCTCGAAAACAATGCTGGTCGTGCCCAGAACGATCACAACCTTTTGCGCCTCCGTCCCGTTCATGCGCACACGTTGCGCGCCATCGAGAATGGGCGCCGCATAGCCGCCCGGGCGAACGTCGATCAGCTTTACAACGAGGTCGGCCGAAGGAGCATCAAACGAAACCCACAACGTCGCACTCACGGTGCCCGTTACGTTCATCGCGTTCTTAAGCGGCTCGCCCAAAGTAGTCAGGATGTCCGGCCTGGCGACGTTTTGGTTCTGTATGCATTCGGCCCCATTACGGCCCCCCAAAGTATGAACGGGATTCGCGGGATCGTATAAATACGAGCCCCCCTTCAGTTCAAACCGCTCTACTTGACTAGGCTCGGGAGGCCACGCCTCCGCCGTTTGCCAGCCGCGTCCCATCAGGAAATAACGCACCGGCTTAGGTCCAATCCGCCCATACGGTTTTGCTTTCATCCAATGATCGAACCAATCCAATTGAAGCGGGTTCTCGTCGAGTTCGGCTGCCGCACCGAAAGACTCGTCGCCGCATTGTGACTTGCCATATCCATGCGGCCAGGGACCCATCAGGAGCCGCTTTTCCGTTTTCTGAATTTTTCGCAGTGTGGTGAAATTCTGAAGCGTGGCTTCGGCGAAACTATCGTACCAGCCGCTTACGAAGAAAATGGGAACGTCGGACATCCGCTTATAGTAATCGCTGGTGTCGAATCCCGTCTGCTTCCAATAATCGTCGTAATCCGGATGCGCATAAAAATCCCGATACGCTTTCAACTGCGCCGCAAAGCCTTTAAATACCTCGGAGCGCTTGGCACGTCCCTCGCTGAGCCACGCGTCCGGATGCTTCACGATTTCATTCAGCCGGTCCCGCGTTGCGCTATCCGCGCGCGGGTCCGTTGCCGCCGAAAGCAGCAGCCAGACAGGCCAGCCCAGCCCCGGAATGCCGCCGCGATAACCGGCATCGTAGTAATAGTTCGCGCCTCCCACCGCTGCGTACATCGCCGTTAGATGCGGAGGGCGCTCGATCGCCGCCGCGTACTGATCCATCGCTAAATAAGAAGCTCCCGTCGTTCCGACTTTTCCGTTAGACCAGGGCTGCGCCGCCGCCCACTCGATGGTGTCGTATCCATCCTTGCCTTCATTGATCAGCGGATACGGCTCACCTTCCGATTCATATCGTCCGCGCGTGTCCTGCGCCACGAACACATAGCCATTCGCCGCGAAGTACTGGCCGCGACGCTTCTCGCCATTCTTGTTATAAGGACTGCGAGTCACCAGCACCGGGAATTCGCCCGCGAGCGGCTCGCCATCCTTTGCGGGCAGGTAGACGTCCGTTGCGAGCTTCACGCCGTCGCGCATAGCCACCTTCACCGTGCGCATCGTGAAATCCTGGCCGTTCAAACACGCCAGCGCCAACCCGACAGAGGCAGTTATGCTCAATCCGCGCATAAGCTTGAAACAACTTCCTCCTTGATTGAAACACCCAGTCCCGGCACATCGCCGATAACTAAGCGTCCCTCGCGAGCCGTAGGCAAACCCTCAAAGATCTTCCAGAACAGCTCGTTTCCCGTATCCGGCTCGACATCGGGAAAATACTCGACCATGGGACAAACCTGCGGCGCGCGGCTGAAGATTACGTGCAGGTTGTGCGCTTCGTTCGAATGCGGCACGACCGGCAAACCGGCCGCTTCCGCAAGCGCGCAAATCTTGACCACTTCAGTGATACCTCCGGCTCTGTTCGCGTCAGGCTGCAACATATCAATCGCGCGCCGATCGATGAGCCGCTTAAATTCCCACTTGCCATAGGAGTGTTCGCCGCAACTCCACCTCTGCCACGGACAGCGCCGCTTCAGCTCTACGTAACCGTCCACATCGTGCGGCATCAGCGGCTCTTCGATCCAGGAAAGATTATAGTCGCGCAGGAGCTTCGCCATCTCGATCGCGTAGCCGATGTCCCAGCCCATGTAAGCGTCGGCCGCAATTTCGACCTCCCGCCCAACGGCGTCGCGCACGGCTCTCACCAGGTCGACATTGCGCCGCATCCCCGCCGGCCCGTCTTTCGGACCAAAGCCAAAGCGCTGCTTCATTCGCGTGAATCCCGCGCGCTTCCATTCGCGAGCCTCGTCCGCAAGCCGATCGAGTTCTTCGAGCGCGTACAGCCTGCTCACATAACACGGCGCGGATGTCTGCGTGCGCCCGCCGATCAAATCGTAGACAGGTTTCCCTTCCGTCTTCCCATGCAGGTCCCAGCACGCGATGTCGAGCGCCGAAATGGCGCACATCGCGGACCCCGACTGGCCGAATCGAATCGTCGTCCGGTACATCCTCTGCCACAGGTGTTCGTGCCGCCGCGGGTCTTCGCCAACCAGAAGCTCCGCGTAATACTGCTCGATCAGGCTCTTCGCTCCGCCATGAAAAGCGCCCGCCGTGCCGACGCCCGTAATGCCGTTGGAGCCCTCGACCTCGACCAGTGTACACATCGAGGGGCCGAACCAGCCGCCCGCTTTCGTCTCGAAGTCTTCGAAGACGGAAGCGTTCGTGACCAGGTTGCGCTTCAACGTGGCGGGCTCGCGCGAAAAGCCGATGTTGCGCGCGCGTATGCGTTCAATCCGCATCAGCGCCACCATAGTGCGCTGACGACCGAGCCGCCGTCGTGCACCAGCTCCGTGCCGGTAATGTAGGCCGCTTCATCGGACGCAAGAAACGCCGCCGCCGCCGCTATCTCCTCCACAGTCGACATGCGGTGCGCGGGAATATTATCCTCGAGCGCCTTCATGATGGACGGATCGGCGAGCAGTTCACGGTTAATGTCCGTGACCGCCCCCTGAGGGCACAGCAAGTTCGAAGTGATGCCGTGATCCGCCAGCTCCAGCGCTGCCAGACGGCTCATCATCATCAGCCCCGCCTTGGCAACGCAGTATGCCGCCTGTTTCGCCGTCGGCAGAAGCGACGCGGTCGAGCCGACATGAATCATGCGTCCGCCGCGCTTCTGCTCCACCATCAGCCGCCCTACGATCTGCGTGGCGTGAAAGGCGCCGGTCAGGTCAACGGCCAGCATGCGGTCCCAATCCTCCAACCGGCATTCAAGGAGTGAGCCGAAGACGATCATTCCCGCGTTGTTCACAAGAATATCGATAGCCCCCAGGCGCGCACTCACGTCCTCAACCGCGCGTTGCACCTCGCCGCGGCTCGAGACATCGGCGTAAATCGCAATCGCCTGAACGCCCAGCGCCTCGACTTCGCGCGCCGTCCGCTGCGCCGCGTCCAGGTCGCGATCCGCAATCCCGATCGACGCGCCCTCTTGCCCAAAACGAAGCGCAATCGCTCGGCCGATGCCCCGCGCGCCCCCGGTGATGAACGCCGTTTTTCCGCTCAGTCGATCGCGGACGGGCGTGATATGAGGACGAAAGCGCTCCGTATTCGAGACAAAGCCGCTCATAGGAGTTCGCTGACGCCGGCGATCAATCGATCCAGCTCCGATAGCTGCATTGTACTGAGCGCCACCCGCGGACGCCGGGAATACGAGCTCTCGAGAACGCCGCGCATGGTCAGCAAGCGCTTCTCGCAAGCGATCACCATCTCGACCGATTGCATCATGAATTGCAGCAGCGGTAATAAGCGCGCATGCATCGCGCGGCCCTCCGCCGGATTGGCGCGAAGCAGATCCCAGATTCGGACGAAGGAGCGCGTCATAGCGACGCCCGGCATGCATCCAACGCAGCCGGCGGACACCGCCTCCGGAAGATCGAGCCCGTTGTATCCCACAATTGTCGGAATATGGGGGACGCAAAACGATGGATACGCATCTATCTTGATGTAATCGACGTCCAAAGACCCCAGCACTTCCGGCGCGATACCGGTCTGCGCCGGCGCGTATTGGACAACCACGGGCGCGTGTACCGCGGCGGCAATATCGTGAATGTGGTCGACAATGGCTTGCGGCGCGGGATTGAGAAAGAACGGCGGCAGGATCATAACGGCATCCGCGCCGTCGTGGATGGCCTGTTGCGCGTGCCGTACAGCTACTTCGGTGGCATGATGCGTAACCGAAACGATAACTGGCGCGCGCCCCGCGACGGACCGGACCACCGCCTGCCTCAGTTGCCGATGCTCGGCGCAATCGAGCTTGTAATACTCACTGGCCAAACCGAACATCACGACCGCGCTTGCGCCGGATTCGATGGCGTAGTCGACTGCGCGGCCGAAACTCGCGTAATCAATTTCACCCGTGGACGCGAACGGAGTCGGAAGCACGGGAATGATTCCCGACAGCGCGGACATCACGCCACCACGCCCCCCGGATATCGCTCCAAAACCTTGGGATCGTATAGCGGAATAAAATGATCGGCTTCCCGGCGGATACGCGAATAGGCCCTGTGTCCTTCGGCAAGGCTCTCGCCGATCCCGAGCGGATGCCCTTCGAGATTTTCATACTTGAAAGCGCAGTCCGAAATTGCTACCCGGCCCTTCGCCGTATCTACCGTGTAGGTCATGGAGCTGCGGTGGTGCGTCCCGGCCCACCAGGCGCTAATGCCGGGCGCGATCTCGTCATCGTCTTCGAGAAGTCGCACGCGGTCCCGCGCGTCGAAAAGCAAATATTTAAGCACATCGTCCGGGATGCACATTTCCCGCGGCACATGCAACCACGGCGGCCTTGCCATAATATCTTCGATCCACCCCCGGCGCGACATGCAGACCTGCGCATTCCGGAACAGCGGGATGTTCGCGGTTGCGTAGAGCTGAAGCGGCGTGATCAAAATATGCGTGACTCCGTCCAGGCCGATGCCAATCGAAGCTAGCGCCTTCTCGGGCAATTCTTCGTCCCGCGCAACATCTGGCAGCGTTCGCCGGCAAAAGCTCTCCATCGTTGGTTCAACTCCGACAATTGGCGTGGCGGCCCTGTATTGACGATCGCGGTTATGCCCTTCCCGCAAATCGCGACCATGTAGAAGAACAGAGTTTCCCACTCGCCCCAACGGCTCATCCAGAAGACCTCGGGACCCGGCACGTCCGCCTGGGCCAACTTCAGGACACGCACGGTCATGTGATTGCTTGACGCCGACTGTGTCACATTTACAAACTTAGTGCAGCCGCTCGAGGGTTTTCAACATCGCGAATGCAGCCCCACTCCGTGAGCCGCACCCAGCGCACAACGATGTTACGCTGAAGACTTTGGATGTGACTCGAAGACGCACGATGGAACTGCTCCTTCTGGGTGCGCTTCGCGCGGCCGGGCAAGGCGTTTCCACCCGCAATGTAACGCCGACTCCTCGTAGTAAACCGTCGGGACTCCCATTCCATGCCCATTTCACTGATATCGCATACGAGGCTGGGCTGCGCGCGCCGGTCATCTGCGGGGCCGAAGATCATAAGACCTACATTCTTGAAGCAGTCGGTTGCGGCGTAGCCTTCTTGGATTACGACAACGATGGCTGGCTGGACATTTTTGTGCTGAGCGGTACTCGCCTGGAAGGCTCCCCCGGCGCCACGAACCGTCTATACAGAAACAATCGCGATGGAACCTTTACCGACGTCACCGGCCAAGCAGGACTCCATCGCACGGGGTGGGCCTCTTCGGTCGCAATCGGCGATTACAACAACGACGGGTTCGATGATATCTTCGTCACCTATTGGGGACAGAATGTTCTCTACCGCAACAATTGCGATGGCACGTTTACCGATGTCACTAAGGCAGCGGGTCTCCTCCATGAAGGCCTCCGTTGGGGCTCCGGCTGTACTTTTCTCGATTACGACCGGGACGGCCATCTCGACCTCTTCGTAGCCAACTATCTGGAGTTCGATTTCCAATCCGCTGGCGCGCCCGGCAGCAACTCGAACTGCAACTGGAAAGGCATTCCGGTGATGTGTGGACCCCGAGGCTTGCCGCCCGCCACGCCTGTGCTGTATCGAAATAACGGGAACGGCTGCTTCACCGACGTGAGCGAGTCGTCCGGCATTCTCAAGGCGAAGGGTAGCTACATGATGACCGCGTTGCGGCCGACTTTGATAACGACGGATGGCCGGACATCTATGTCGCTTGCGATTCGACGCCCAGCTTTCTTCTCCATAACAACCACGATGGGACATTCACGGATATTGGTCTGGAGGCCGGCGTAGCGCTGAATGAAGACGGCAACGAGCAAGCCGGCATGGGCGTCGGCGTCGGAGATTTCAACCTGGACGGCAACCTCGATATTCTGAAGACGCATTTTTCCGACGACACGAGCGTTTTGTACCGCAACAACGGCAAGGACTACTTCGACGATGTGACCGTGGTAAGCGGGCTCGGCGTGGAGACCAGGTTTGTCGGGTGGGGCGCGGGCATTGTCGATCTGGATAACGACGGCAATCCGGATCTATTCATTGTTACCGGCAGCACTTATCCGGAGGTTGCGAAACAGCTTCCCGCCTATCCCATGAAAACTCCGCGCGTCATTTTTCGCAATCTCGGAAATGGCAAGTTCGAAGAATTGATTGATATGGCCGGCCCGGCAATCGCCGATCCGCATTGCAGCCGCGGCTGCGCCTTCGGCGATTTCGATAACGACGGGGATCTCGATATCCTGATCGTGAACTTGAACGAACCGCCTTCGCTGCTGCGCAACGACGTGAGCGGAAACAATCATTGGCTGAAGGTGAAATTAATCGGCGTGAAATCGAACCACGGGGCAATTGGCGCGCGCGTGACGGCGCGCTACGGCGGCAAGACGCAGGCGCAGGAGGTACTCAGCCAATCGAGCTTCTATTCGGCAAGCGACTCGCGCCTGCATTTCGGGTTAGGAACGGCAATGACGGCCGACCTGGAAATCCGTTGGCCAAGCGGCGCGAAGGAAACCGTGAAGCGCGTCGCCGCCGATCGTTTGATAGTCGTGAAGGAGGGGGCTGGGATTGTCAAAAGGGTGCGGTTTGCGTCGAGCGAGCCCAGCCGGACTACTTCGGCTCCGTCATGAGAATCGTACGGTTAGGGCTGAGTCCTTCGGTCAGTATTTGCTTCTTGCCGGAGGGCCAACCGACTTCTATACGCTCAATGCTCGTTGCCTCGCCCAGGCCGAAATATAACGGCAATACGCTCTGGGACAAATAGCCCGACTTGCCGTCATTGTACTTGGTATACACCTGGCCCGCCGCGCGTACGCGCACTGTTGCGCCCAGGCCGTCGCGGTTCGACGCGGTCCCCTCGAGCACAATTTTGACCCAGTGAATCGGCCTTCGTTCGGATAGATTGCTCACCAGGACCTGCGGTTCCGAGTTGAAATCGTTCGTCACTAAGTCTAGGTCGCCGTCATTGTCGAGATCGAACAATACTGAGGAGCGGCTGCCCAAAGTAGCCATCACAGTGACCTTTCCCGTATGCCCTTCGCAATACTTCGATTCTTTGTCCGCTCCGGAACAGTCCAACTCGAACCAGGGGGTATGCGTGCGTCCATCCCGGCGCGGCTCAATTCCCAATAGAAACTCAGCGTCCAAAAACTTTTGTCCTCGATTGTTCAAAAGCATCGAGTTAATCCCGTAGCGGTAGGGAAAGTTCATCCCGGACGCGATGAAAATGTCGTCCCACCCATCGGCGTTTATGTCTCCGATGCTTACGCCCCAAGGCCAGTAATTTTCCACGCCCATTCTATCGGAAACTTCCTCAAACTTACCGCCGCCGAGATTGTGATAAAGCGCGTTACCGAATATGAAGTCGCTCGGCGGCCCCATCAAAAAGCTCTCCGGCGGATGAGTCTGCGCTTTGCGTTTCTCGCCTTCGGGACCAACCTCCTTAAACATGTCCGAGTGCATATCGGTTATTAACAGATCGGGTCGCCCATCGTTGTCGTAATCGAAGAACTTGATTCCCATCGCGCCCCAAGGGGTCCTGGGGAAATACTGGCGAGTCTTCTCAACGAATTTGCGTCCGCCGACATTCTCGAAGTAATGATTGGCGCCCATCATGTTCAGAACGTAGAGATCGGGAAACCCGTCCCCGTTGAGGTCGGCGACGCTGGCGTCTCCGCACCAACCCTCCGGGCGCAGGCCGGCTTCAGCGGTCACGTCCTTGAACCGGTTATGACCGAGGTTCTTATATAGAACGGGATATTCGAAGCGCTCGGGATACATGTGCCCCGAGAAAGCGTCCTCTAAGCCGACGAATGCGCCGTCCGGCCCCTTCGTATCGGTCGTGTACTTGCCGACGTTGCACACGAAAAGATCGACCAGCCCGTCGTTGTCGTAATCGAAGAACACCGCTCCCGAGGAATGCGATGCGAGATCGACGCCCGCTTCGCGCGATATGTCTTTGAAATGCCCATGCCCGTCATTCTCAAATAGAACGTTGCCGCCGAGCACCGTGGTTACGAATAAGTCTTGATCGCCGTCGTTGTCGATGTCGGCAAACGACGCCGTAACGCTGATACGGCCGGGCACGCCGACGCCGGCCTCCGCAGTGATGTTCCTGAACTTGCCTCCGCCCAGGTTCTTCCAAAGCTCATTGCCGCCGAGCTGGTTCACGAAGTAAATATCGTATAGCCCGTCTCCATCCACGTCCGCAACGGCGATCCCGGTACCGTGATCGTAATGGACCGGCTTGTAAGTCTTGCCTGCATCATTGACAATTCGATGGACAAAAGTAATCCCGCTTTCCTTCAGCTTATCGGTGAACTGAAATTGATAGAAAACTTTGAACTGATTCACCGTCTGCAACTGGGCCTTTTTTCTGGCCCGAAGCGAATCTACTCCGATGTCGCGCTCGGGATGAAAAATTCTGGTCTGCACGTTTGTACAAAGCCCAACCCAAAACAAAGCGATCCCCACCGAGACCGGAAGCAAGCGCAACAACTGCATCTCAAGATCCGCTACGGGACATGGATGGCGGAGCGTCCTCCGGCGCGCTCGCCCAGTGCCTGTTCGGCGTCGGGCCGAGATTCAAGACCAGCTTGCCGCCGTTTGCGATTGCCGCATGATCGAACCATGGCTTATCGAGGGTCTTGCCATTGAGCGTCGCCGACTGTATGTACACGTTTTTCTCGGAGTTATTATTGGCGACAATAATAAAGTCCTTGCCGTGACCTAGATGAATAGTCACCTCATCGAAAATCGGGCTTCCCATAATGTAATCCGGGGAGGCCGGATTCACCGTATAGAAGCCCATCGCGCTCAATACATACCAAGCCGAGCTGGAGCCTTGGTCGTCCATCCCGGGATATCCTAGCCCGTGCTTATCGCTTCCATACAGCAGGCGCAGTATCTTCCGCGTAAGCTCCTGCGTTTTCCAAGGTTCGCCGGCGTAATCGTAATAATAAGGAGTCTGCCAATCGGGCTGATTGCCCTGCACATACTGGCCGATCATCCCCGTGCAGTCGCGGCAGATGCCTTTGGGATTGTACGGAGTGGTAAAGAATTCATCGAGCTTCTTGACGAAATTCTCACGGCCGCCCAGCAGGTTGATCAATCCCTGCACGTCATGAGGTACCAGCCACAAAGTCGACCAACCCGAGGCTTCCTTCATCATGAAGTTATAGTACGGCTCTCTGGGATCAAAGGGCGAGATCCAGGCGCCATCCGCGGTGCGGCCGCGCATGAATCCGACCGTCGGATCGAAGACGTTCTTGTAATTCATGGCGCGCTTGGCGAACATGCGGGCATCGTCTTCTTTCCCGAGTTTCTTCGCGTATGTCGCAAGCGCCGAGTCGTCCCAACTATATTCGAGCGTCTTGGCAACTCCCGCGTTCCCGCCGGCGTAAGGTGGGCTCGGATGATCCACCACGATGTCGGGCACCCAACCCCGTTCCAGATAATCCGCCAGATTCCGCCGCGGACCATGCGTGTCCATAGCGTTCTTCCGAAGATATTCGTAAGTGGTTTCCCAGTCGAACTTCAGCCCTCGCTGCCAATCGCCGAGATACATGAGAACCGCATGATCCCCGTGAAAGGACACCCCCATGTATCCCGAGGCTTTCGCCATATCCAATTGCGAGCGAAGAATATCGAGCTTCACATCGGGCTCGAGCAGCGTCAAAAGAACAATCTGGTTGCGCCCGGTATCCCAAAAAGGCACCGGCCCGTAGCGGTCGTAATCCGCGACATGTTCCTTCCCATCCGCCCCGCGGAATTCCTCGCCTTTCGCCGCCGTCAGCCTTGGGCTGGCGAAGACATGATAGAGAGCGGAATAGAAGAAATCTCGTTGCTTCTCAGTCCCTCCCTTTACCTCAATCGAGTTCAGCTTCTTGCTCCAAGCGTCCTCGGCCTGCTTCTTTACGCCTGCGAAATCCCACCCTGGGATCTCCGCTTCGAGATTCTTTTGCGCCGCTTCATAACTGTCCGCGGCCGCTACCTTCACCAGTATTTGCTCGCCTTCCGTGGTGGCGAACGTCGCATACGATCCCGCATAGCTTCCCGAAGTAGTTCGCGCATCGGGCGTCACGCTGTCGGAGCCGAGCAGTGTCCGCCCTCGTCCCCCGCCGCCTTCCGCGGGCGGGTTTTGATGAAACGTCCCAAATTCCTTAAAGGGTCTTGAAAAATCGGCCACGAAGAAGCTTCGGGCGCCTCCCATCCGCCCGCCGCCGCCGAATCCCCTCCGCTCGGCTTGTCCTCGGACCATGCGATCGCCCACCACTTCGATATTCGAAGCGCCGCGGCCCAGATCCATGACAACGGTCGCCCGCTCGGTCCGCGGAAAAGTGAAGCGGTAAATCCCCGACCATGCCGACGCCGTCATCTCCGCCTTGATCTTGTAATCGGGAAAATAAACGGCGTAATAGCCGGGCGTGGCTTTCTCGCTCTCCTTGCTGTAGACCGAGTAGCTGCGCTCCGGCGGCACTGTCCAATCCCCTACGATCGGCATCACGAGCATCCCCGGCATCCCGTTCGAAAACCCCAGCATGATCCGGCGAGGATACGTGTAGGGGTAGTTCACCCCCGCTGGATACGATAAATCCAGGTTCTTGTTCACCGGCGCGAAGTTCATCGAAGAGTGCGGCAATGCCGCGCCCGGAGAAGTGAAGCCGGTGTAGAGTTCCTCGCCGGGAGGCGGCGCGTTGCCGATGAGTTCCCGATTGTCCAGAGGCGCGGTTCCGACCAGCGCGTTGGCATAGTCGATCGGCCGCTTGCGCGACGCGCTGTTGTTGGCTTGGAATGCGAGCGCCGCCACACATCCCAACCCGGCCGCTATGGCGAGATGTTTGCTAAACATAAATCCTCCTGGGAATCTTAATCGTATCCGCGTTCGCGGAGTGAATCAATGCGCTGATGTCAAGAACTTGTCAACGATTATCCCGGCTCCGTAACGTTGAGGATCTGATCCGCGCGGACATTTTCGAGCCGCTGCACGGCCCCGCTCGGCCAGACGATTTCAAGCAGCCGCGCCGTCGCCTCTCGCCCCAGCCCGAAATGCACCCGCTTGTCGCTCGCCGACGCATAGCTGCCCGCGGTGCTCACGAACCCATGTTGTTCGAGCCCCGACGCCGAGACCATACGGATTCGCGCGCCGATTCCGTCGCGATTACTCCGCGTCCCCCTCGTGTTCACCAGAAGCCAATGGTTCCCGTTCCCGCCCCGGTTCATAAGGACGAGAGCCGCGCCATCGTTGCAATTAACCGCGACGTCCATAAGACCGTCGTTATTCAGGTCCCCGAATGCAGCGCCGCGCGCCGCAAACGGAACCTGAAACACCGCGCCGCTCTGCTTCGAGACGTTCTCGAACCTTCCGGTCCGATTCCGTAGCAACAGCAGCGTCTCGCGATACCGCGCTCCCGGCTCCGTCAGTTCGATGTTGTCCATCACGTGCCCCTGAGCCACAAACAGGTCTTTCCAACCATCGTTGTCGTAGTCGAAGAGCTTCGCGCCCCAGCCGGAATGATTCGCCGTCGCGGCTGCAATACCGGCTTGGCCGGAGACGTAATCGAACGCCCGTCCTTCCCGGTTCTGAAACAACGCGTAACGCTGGGAGTATAGCGCGTTGATAAACACATCCGGCCAACCGTCGTTGTTACAGTCGGCGAAATCGACCCCCATGCCGGCAAAGGTCTTACCGTCCTCGTCGTACGCCAACCCCAGCTCGGCGCCGATTTCGGTGAAGGTTCCGTCGCGGTTGTTGCGAAAGAGTTGCTCGGGAAATGAGTCGTTGGCCACGACGATGTCCGGCCAATTATCGCCATCGAAATCGTTGATCGCGATCCCCAGACCCTTTGCCGGCGCGCTTCCCAGCCCGCACGTCTTCGATGCGTCGCTGAACGTCCCGTCGCCGTTGTTGTGATAGACCAAGTGCGTCACGGGCTGGAATTCGTTCGGATGGCAGTAGCTCCGGTATCCAGGCCGGCGATCCCCGCAAAAAATATTCTTGTCGAAGTCCCAGTCCAAATAGCGCGTGACGATAAGGTCCAGCCGCCCGTCGCGGTCGTAGTCCACGAAGCACGCCGACACGGACCAGCCCGATCCTCCCACCCCGGCGTTATCCGTTACATCGGTGAATGTGCCGCCGCCATCGTTGCGGTATAGACGGTTGCCCCCCAGGCCCGTGACGAAAAGATCCATCAGGCCGTCGTTGTTGTAATCGCCGGTGGCCGCGCCCATGCCGTACCCCTCGCCGCGCAAGCCGGCGCCCTCCGTGACATCGGTGAAAGTCCCGTCGCCGTTGTTCCGATACAGGCGATTCCAAAAGCGCGGATCGGACTTATCGGGCTTGGCGCCGGGCGGCATGGGATCCCGCAGCGCGGCGCCATTGACGAAGAACAGGTCCAGGAACCCATCGTTGTTATAGTCGAACATCGCCACGCCCGCGCCCATCGATTCCGGCAAATATTTCTGCGATGTTTTCGATGACGCGTGCCGGAAACGCACGCCGCACTCCCCCGCTACATTCTCGAATCCCCGCTCGGATCCCCGACGTTGCGCTGCAAACGCCGGGAGCTGCTGGATGAGACCGCAACCAAGAGTGGCGCGAAAAAACGACCTGCGATGCAAGAGAATCGCTCCCCATTCTAGCGTGCTGCCTACACTCACGCGCGGGCCTAAAATAAAATCACGTGCTTCTCAAATTCATCGCCGCCTGCGGCCTGACGTCCCTGGCATGGGGCCAGACGGCGTTAGAACAGGGGGAGCGCGCCTTCGAAGCCGGCAACTACGCCGAGGCCGCACGGCTTTTCGAGACCGCGCACAAGCAGTCTCCCCGCTGCGACATTCTTTTTTTTCTCGGCATGGCCCAGTACCGCATGAAGCAGGTGGACGCGGCCTTGATCAGCTTCCAATCCGCGGTCCAGTGCGACCCCAAACTCGCCTTTGCTTACCTCGCGCTCGGAGAGGCTTACGCCGAAAGGAGCAACGATAACGAAGCGCTCGCCGCCTACGCGCAAGCGTTGCATCTGGAGCCGCGCAACAGAGACGCCTTGCGGGGAGCGGGCGAGCTCGAGCTTCGAGACAAGCTTTTCGAGAAGGCCGTCGAGGTATTGGATCTCTTGGTCAAATTGGAACCCGCAAATCCCCAAGCGCACGCCGACTTAGGCGCCGCGTACTTCGGAGCGGGCAACCAGGACGGAGCGGAGGCGCAGTTTCAAGCCGCGCTTCGAATCAAGCCGAACCACGCCTCCGCAATGCTGGGGCTTGCGAATGTTTATCTCCGGAAAGGCCAAGAGGACCAAGCCATTGCGGTCCTCCAAAAACTCGAGAAGCTGGTCCCGAACGCGTACGAACCGCACTATCTTCTCGGCGCCGCCTACAACCGTCAGAGCCGCTATCAAGATGCGATGACGGAGTTGCAGACCGCGCTACGCCTGGGCGGAAATGAATCCGAGATTTACTACCATTTGGCGCGAGCTTACGGCGGCTTGGGACGCGCGGACGACCGTCGCGCCGCGCTCGTGAAATTCGCCGAGCTTACCAAGAAATCCAAAGCCGACGCGGCGGCCCAGCGCGAGGCAGCGCAACTGGTCGAGAAGGCGAAAGCCCTGGTAGACTCCGGAGACTTCAACACGGCCGCGTTGCGGTTGGACACAGCGCGTGAGCTACGCCCCGCCGACGCCACGATTCTGTTTCGTCTTGCAAGCCTGTATTACGACTTGCAGCGCTACGATCAGGCTCGGGAATACGCGCAGGAAGCGGTAAGCCTCGCGCCCTCCGAGTGGCTGTATCATTACCTGCTGGGTCTCATCGAGATCGGATCCAAACACTGGCCGCAGGCGAAAAGCAGTCTCGAAACGGCGGCCGAGTTGAAGCCCGCGGCAGCGGAAGTACATAACGCATTGGGCCAAGTGGCTCTCGCGCAGGGCGATTCGAAACGCGCACTGTCCTATTTCGAGCGCGCCGCGGCGCTCGATCCAAAGCAACAGGCCTACCGCGAAAATCTAAAGGCGGCCCGCCTCGCGGCTACGAAGGCCCATCCCTAATCCGGCTTTTTCCAGACGCGCTATAGCCGGGCAACCGTGAAACGCGCCAGTTCTTCGCATTCCGCCGCGGGCCCCACCGTCACTACAAGACCGCGGAAACGGCCCGTCTCGAAGCCGGCCACTTGCTCGGATCTCCGCCGCACCACACGGATACCTTCCCTTGCGCCGGCGTGCGGGCGCACATAGACCGAATATCTGCGCACGCCGTTTGTGAAGACCAAGTGCAACATGCGTTCGCCGTCGAGCCGGCAAATCTTGGCTCGCTCCAAGGAATAACCGGCGGGCGCGAGGCCGGCTGTCCGGGTAAAGGACAATCCGTTTCTTGCTGCCAGAGACTCGATTTCGGCGGCGCCGGTCCGCCAGCGGCGCGGCTGCCCGTCGACGACCTCCGCACGGTGATCGCGGGCCGCATCGGCATACAATCCCGGCGCAGCGGTCAGGCGCATCAGCCCATAACCAGCGGCCAGGACCACTATGACGCTTGCCGCCATGGCGCACAACGCAGTCCATCGCCTGCGAGATTGCGCGGCCGAAATGCGGCGGCGAAGCTGTTGCTCTATTCGCGCGGCGTCCGGGCATGGCGCGCCGACGGCGGCAACGACCCGCGCATCGAGCCTGGCCTGAAGCTCGATCTCGCCTCCACATGCGGGGCAGCCGGCCAGGTGTGCGCCGAGCTGTTGGCGCTCCGCTCCATCCAGTTCGCCGGATAAGTAAAGCGGCGCCAGATCGAGGGCTTCGCGGCAGTTCATCGCAGCGCCTTTTCGCGCCGGCCGAGCCGCGGCGAGAGCGATTCGCGCATGGAACTGCGCGCGCGGCTTAACCTCGACATGACCGTACCAATGGGAACCGTCAAAATTTCCGCGATCTCGCGGCACGTGAAGCCTTCGACCGCGGCCAGCAGAAGCACCGTCCTGTGATCGGCCGCTAAACGGTCGAGAGCCTGTGTCACTTCAAGAAACTCGCAATTGGAATCAACCGCGGCGCAAACCTCGGGAGTAAGAACCAAATGCGTCCGCGCTTTTCTCCGGTGTCCGTTCCAGACATTGAAGAGTATCCGGAACAGCCAGGCGCGGGCATTGGAGCCGCTTTCAAAATGACGGAAGCCCCGCCAGGCGAGCAAGAACGTTTCCTGCACTAGATCTTCCGCGGCCTCGGGGTCGCGCGTCAGCCGCAAAGCGAAACGCAGCAAGCTGCGCATGTGCGGCATCGCGACTTGCTCGAACTCCTCGTCGCGGCGCCTCATTCGAGCCGATTATAGCCCGGAGCCGTTTATTCCCCTTGCTTCTGCAAGTCAGTGAGATCCGCCAGCACCTGCTGACTATGCGGATTTGGATTCACCTTGGTGTAGACCTTCCGAATGACGCCATTGGGATCGACCAGGAAAGTATTCCGCGACGCGACCATCCCGTTCGGCGCAAGCGAGCCGTAACTGGCAATCACTTCCTTTCCGGGATCGGCCAAAAGATGAAACGTCAGGCTTTCTTTTGTGCAGAACTGCTGGTGCGAATCGACGTTATCCGCGCTCACGCCGAGGATCACGGCTTTCTTGGCGGTGTACTGATCCAGGTCCCGTTGAAAGTTGTGCGCTTCAATGGTGCAGCCCGGGGTCATGTCCTTAGGGTAGAAATACAACACCACCCATTGTCCCCGGAAATCTTTCAGACCGACGGTCTTGCCCTCCTGAGACTGCAAAGTGAAATCGGGCGCCTGGGAGCCAACGGCGGGAACATCGGCGGCTCGAAGCGCGGGGACGGCGGCAATGGCGAGAGAAAGCGCCAACGCGGGCGCCGCGAGGGAGAGAATTCGGTTCATATACAAGTACCAATGCAGAAAGGCCCCGAATTCATCCATGCCTGACAAAAATGTCTGTTGAGGCGAGGCGCCCGGCTTGATCGGGCCACCTCCAAGCTCCGCCGCGGGCCGTGGTCCCAGGTCGCCTGCCGGTCAACGCCTTTGTGATTGGCAACGGCTTCGAAAGAATTCCATTCCGTGCGTATAGGCGGTCATCTGGTGTGCCGCAAAGGCCACGCGGTTCGGAGCCGGCCGTTAGCTGCGCAAGCCGCGGCAGACTGCGTTCACGAGTTCTTGGCCGCTCAAGTCCACACTCTGCGCAAAAGCAGCGCTCCGCCATTGCGTAGTGTAGAGCAAGTGTCTAACCCGATATCATAGAGACAGGAGCCCTCCCCAAGTTTTCCATGTCAGACCCCAGCCGCGAGTCGAGTCTCGGAATCAATAGCTGGCTCGAGGACGAGCTCTACCAGCAGTATCTCCACGACCGCAAGACCGTGGACGAAAGCTGGAAGAAGCTATTTGAATCGAACGGGACGGGCGCGGCGCATGCGGCCGGCAACGGGAATGTAGCCCCGCCGGCCACGGCGGCCCCGCCGCACCAGCCCACTTCCGGCGAAGAACTTGTTCCTCTGCGCGGGCCCGCCCTGCGCCTCGCCGAAAACATGACGGCGAGCCTTTCGATGCCCACCGCCACATCCCAGCGCAATATACCGGTCAAGGTCATCGACGAGAATCGCCGCGTCGTCAACGGGCATCGCGCGCTGATGCACAAGAGCAAGGTCTCCTATACCCACATTCTCGGCTGGGCCATCGTCAAGGCGCTTAAGAGTTACCCATCGTTGAATACCGCCTACGCGCAGGTCAACGGCGAATCCTTCCGCGCCGTCCGCAACCAAATCAACCTCGGCGTCGCGGTGGACGTAGCCGGCAAGGATGGCGCCCGCTCGCTCAAAGTTCCCAACATCAAGAACGCCGCGGCGCTGAACTTCGAACAGTACTTGACGGCCTATGACGGCATCGTCGCCCGCGCCCGCGAGAACAAACTGCAGGTCCAGGATTTCGAAGGCACGACGATCTCGCTCACTAATCCCGGCACCGTCGGAACCTTCGGCTCCGTCCCGCGCCTGATGCCCGGGCAAGGCGCCATCGTCGCCACCGGCGCGATCGATGTGCCCCCCGCCTATCGCGGCGCATCGGAGGAAGCGCGCGCCTCCCTCGGCCTGGGCAAATCCATGATGGTCACATGCACCTACGACCACCGCGTAATTCAGGGCGCCGAATCGGGATCGTTCCTGGGCCGCCTGGAAGCCCTGTTGCAAGGCGAAGATAATTTCTACGAAGAAATTTTCGAGCATCTACGCATTCCGCACCAGCCGGTCCATTGGCAGATCGACGCGCCCGTTGCGGTCCCGGGCGCGCGGCTGGAGCACCTCGACGGAATGGCGAAGACCGGCGCCGTGCACCAGCTCATCAACGCCTATCGCGTCCGCGGCCATCTCATCGCCGACCTCGATCCCCTCGGCGCCAACACCACGCGTCACGCCGAGCTCGACCCCGCCACCTACGGCTTGACCATCTGGGACCTGGACCGCGAATTCCTCACCGGCACGCTGACGGTGGACGGCGATCACCGCGTGGCCACGCTCCGCGAAATTCTCGAAACGCTGCGCGGCACGTACTCCGGCAAGATCGGATGCGAGTACATGAACATCCAGCTTCCGGAGCAGAAGCGCTGGCTGCAGGAGCGCATGGAACCGGCGCGCAACCGCTGGCCGCTCGGCGCCGCCGCGAAAATCCGCGCCCTCCAACGCCTCGTCGAAGCCGAGGAGTTCGAGCATTTCCTGCACTCCCGCTTCGTGGGGCACAAACGTTTCTCGCTCGAAGGCGCCGAGTCCGCCGTCGTCATTCTGGACGAGCTGCTCGACCGCGCCGCCAACACCGGGGTGCGCGAAGCCGTCATCGGAATGGCCCACCGCGGGCGTCTCAACGTGCTCGCCAACATCGTCGGCAAACCGACTTCGCAGATTTTCTCGGAGTTTGAAGGCATCGACCCGTACAGCGCCGAAGGCTCCGGCGACGTTAAATACCACCTGGGCGCGAGCGGCTCGCGGCGCTCGACCGAAGGCAACGACATCGAGGTTTTCGTGGCCTTCAATCCCAGCCACCTCGAAGCGGTCGATCCGGTGGTGGAGGGTTTGGTGCGGCCGAAGCAGGACCGTCTCGGAGACGTCGAGCGCGCGCGCGTCATCCCGATTCTGATCCATGGCGACGCCGCGTTCGCCGGTCAGGGCGTGGTGGCCGAGACTTTGAATCTATCGCAGCTCGACGGCTATTCGACCGGCGGCACCATCCACCTGGTCGTCAACAATCAGATCGGGTTCACCACCAATCCCAACCAGTCGCGCTCCAGCGCCTATTCAACCGATATCGCGCGCGCCGTGCAAGCCCCCATTTTCCACGTTAACGGCGACGCTCCGCAGGCTTGTCTGCGGGTCAGCCAACTGGCCTACGATTTCCGCCAGAAGTTCAAGAAGGACGTCGTTATCGATCTGGTCTGCTACCGCCGTCATGGTCATAACGAGGCCGACGACCCCAGCTATACGCAGCCCATCCTGTACCGCAAGATTCGCGAGCAGCCCTCCGTCGCGATGCAGTATGGGGAGCGTCTGGTGCGCGAGAAAATCGTCGCGGCCGCCGAGCTGCAGCGAATGCGGCAGGACGTTAAGGAACGGCTCAACCGGTCCTACGACGAAGGCAAGAAGAATGCCGCGCAAACGCCGACGCCGGAACCGGTCGCGATAGCTTCCGGCGCCGTGGAGTCGGCCGAGCGCGCGACCCCTGCGAGCCGCTCCACCGTCGAGAGCGTGGTCCGTGGGCTTACAACATTTCCCGACGGCTTCCATCTGCATCCCAAACTGCAAGGATTCGTCGAGAAGCGCAGGCAGGTCCTTAACGGTTCGCCCATCGACTGGGCCACGGGCGAAAGTCTTGCTTTCGGTAGCCTCGCATTAGAGGGCACGCCGGTGCGGCTCAGCGGCCAGGACAGCGGGCGCGGCACGTTCAGCCAGCGTCACCTGGTGTACTACGACAGCGAGAGCGGCGAGCCGTACATTCCGCTGCGCCATCTTTCGCCCCAGCAGGCGCGCTTCGACGTCTACGACAGCTCCTTGAGCGAATACGCCGTCATGGGTTTTGAGTTCGGCTACAGCGTTGCCGACCCGGGCACGCTGGTGCTGTGGGAAGCGCAGTTCGGAGACTTCGCCAACGGCGCGCAGATTCTGATCGACCAGTTCGTTTCTTCCGCGGAATCGAAGTGGGCCCAGCCGAGCGGCCTCGTTCTGCTGCTTCCGCACGGCTACGAGGGCCAGGGGCCGGAGCATTCCAGCGCGCGCATGGAGCGCTTCCTGCAGCTTTGCGCGGAAAACAATATGCAGGTGGTGAACTGCACCACGCCGGCGCAATACTTCCACGCGCTGAGAAGGCAGATGTACGGCGGCCCGGATGGCGGAGGCGTGCGCAAGCCGCTCATCGTATTTACGCCCAAGAGGCTGCTGCGTTATGCCAAGGCGGTGTCCCATTTGGACGATTTCACCGGCGGCGGTTTTGAAACCGTCCTGCGCGATGTCGCCGCCGAGCCGGACAAAGTAACCCGCGTGCTGTTCTGCTGCGGCCAGATCTATTACGACCTGGAGGCGGCGCGGGAACAGAAGAAGATCGAGAACGTCGCGATCGTTCGCATGGAGCAGCTCTATCCGTTCCCGGCGGTAGAGGTGAAAGCGGCCTTGGCGCAATATGCAGCTACGGCCGAGGTCGCCTGGGTGCAGGAGGAACCGCGCAACATGGGCGCGTGGACTTCAATATCGCAATGCCTGCAGCCGCTGCTCGCTGGCGGCAACCGCGCGCTCCGTTATATTGGCCGCCCGGAGAGCGCCAGCCCGGCGACGGGGTCGCTGCGGCGGCATCAGCAGGAGCAGGCCGACATCGTCGAGGAATCGTTCGGCGGCGAGGCGAAAAAGCGCGTGGGCCGGCGCCGCAAGTAAGCATACGCCGGCGCACGCGATCGCTGCTGCCAGGCTGCACCAGTTAAACCGGCCGCCGTTCGATTCGGCGGCGACGCAGCCGGCTTATACCAGCCAAGGCCATCAGGCCGACGGAACACAAGATTGCGGACGCGGGCTCGGGTATCCCGGAAACCGTCACGTTACCCGTTGCCGTTCCGTTGGAATTTACATTCCCATTGATCGTGATATTTCCGTTGTTACCTCCGATATTCTTAAACACGTTATTGTTGGCTCCGTTAATGATAATAGTCTCCTTGCCGGGCGTCGCTGGCGGAGGAATTGGAACCGATTGCGGGGGCGTCGGAGTTGTGGGTGTCGGCGGCGTCCCGGGGCCGGGTCCCATAGCGACGTTTGAGGCCGCCAAACCTACGCCGGCGCCGGCGATTGTGGTAGTAATACCGACCGCGGGCGTCAAAAAGAAACCAAGAGCCCCGATTCCGCCGCCTACCAGAATCTCCGCTGCCGCAGTGCCCCAGCCGTCGGCGCCGGTCTCCAGATAAGTCATTTGCGAGTAATCGTTCAGCGTGGAGCTATAAAGCCACGACATGGTACCGCTACTGGTGAACGGTAGCGATCCCACGGAGCCGCCGCCGGAAAAAGACGTGGTTAGGGTGCTGCCAAAGGTTCCGCTTAACGTCCCGCTGTAACCGGATGCGAATGAACCGGAGCTTGTGGTTCCGGATATCGCCTCCGTCCAACCCGTATTGGAAAACGTTCCTGTAAGCGTCAAGTTGCTGTTTGACAGGTTACCTTGGTTCTGAAGCGCGGATAACGTATCTCCCGCTTGTTCCAGCAACGAAATTACATTGATAGCCTCCAGGTTCGTTATAGTGGCGGCTGTGAGACATTGAGCGAGCAGACATACCAACAGAATGGTCATACATCTGCGCATATGGAATCTCCTCTTGGGGTTGTGGGACCGAAGTCCGATTGTTGCCTCTGGAGTTGCGTATTTAACGCGTCCAGTCCGTTAAGATCGCAATGTAAGAAGAGAGTGTAAAACTTTGTCTCAGAGTAAACCTCGTCTCTGCGAAAATCAAGTCTCTTTATTAAAAGTAACGGTGATAGGTAAAAGTAACTTCTGGATAAGTGGCGGGGAATGCGATGGAACGCGCCGTCGAGCCCGCGCGCCTATCTCCCCGCGCCGCTCACCAGTTCTCCCTCGCTCGGAATCGTCGCCGGGTCCCACCCTCCGCCTAGCGCCTCGATCAACTGCACGCTCGCGGTCAGCCGCCGCGTCAGGAGATCGACGGCGGTTCGTTCGCTCTGCAGCGCGGTCGCCTGGGCCGTGATCACCGAGAGGTAATTGACCGTTCCGGCCTTGTACTGATAAGTCGTGATCTGAAGCGACGCTTCCGCCGCTTGCACCGCCCGGGCCTGGATCACGGCCTCGTTTTCAAGCACGCGCAACGCCGCCAAGCTGTCTTCGACTTGTTGAAACGCCGTCAAAACCGTCTGCCGGTAGTTCGCCACGGAATAATCGAATGCCGCTTGAAATTCGGCGACCTGCGCGCGGCGGCGGCCCGCGTCGAACAGAAGCTCGCTCATCGCCGGACCAATGGACCAAAAGCGGCTGGGCCACGTAAACCAGTCGACGAAGCTTCCGCTCGAGAATCCGCCCGAAGCCGTGATGGTCAGAGTGGGGTAAAAGGCGGCTTGCGCGATTCCGATCTGCTCGTTGGCCGCCGCCATCTGACGCTCGAGATTGGCGACGTCCGGCCGCCGTTCGAGCAGCGTCGAGGGGAGGCCCACGGGAATTTGAGGGGGCGGACTTTTCAGAACCAGCCGGGCGATTTCAATCTGGGCCGGCGGCCGCCCCGTCAACACCGCAATGGCGTGCTCATACTGCGCGCGCAAGGTCTCCAGATCGACCAACGACGCCTGGGTACCGTACAACTGCGCCTCCGCTTGCGCCACGTCCCCGCCCGAAGCCACCCCGGCCCGATAGCGATCCTGCGTCAGCTTCAAATAATCCTGGTAGGACGCCACCGTGCGCTCCAACAGGTCCATGTCGCTGTCGCTGCCGTGCAGCTCGAAATAATCGGTCGCCAGTTCCGCTTGATACGTCAGCCGCGCGTTTTCGAGCTGCGCCGCGCTGGCTTGCGCCAAAGCGGTGTCGGCCCGCACCGTATGCCGGATGCTTCCCCAGATGTCCGCCTCATAGGAAAAAGTGAACGGCAGGTCGTAGCTCTTCCGCACGCCCGATCCCCCCGACGTAACCGTCGATCCCGTGACAATGGCGCCGGAACTCGAGCCGGCGCGGGACGCGACAATGGACGGGCCAGCCGTAACAGTGGGGAAAAGGCCCGCGCGCGCGACGCGCACCAGACTCTTGGCCTCGCGAAACTGCGCCTCCGCCGCGAGCACATTCTGGTTCGAAATGCTGACCCGCTCCTCCAGCGCGTTCAACTCCGGATCGTTATACATCTCCCACCACTTTCCGCGGATCGCGCCGTCGCTCGGCTGCGCCTCTTTCCAACCGGCGGGCGGCGGTTCCTTGAAAGCGGTGGGCAGAGGAGCGCTCGGCCGCTTGTATTTCGGGCCGACCATGCAGCCCGAAGATACAAGCATCAGCGCCGCCGCCGCGCAGAATTTAACGACGCCGCAAATCGAAAGATGCTCTGCTTCATGACGCCGTTTCCCGCGATATCCAGCGCTTGATATAAATCGGACAATTCACCAGCTCCACGCCCCGCGTGGCCTGCTCGGCGAAAAAGCGCGCCGCCTCCCGATCGAGCAGCGTCACCTCGCCCAAATCGAGCACCACGTGCATCCGCACCTGCCGCCCATCCTCGATTTTGCGGCCGATCTCCGGCAGCGCCGCCGCGCTCACATTGCCCGACAGCGCCAGCGTCAGTGCGTCGGAATAATTCGAGAGCGCCGTCATGGTAAACATCATCTGCGCACCGCGCCCTCAGGCTTCCGAGCCCACCGGCTGGACGTTGCGGCGGCGGCGCTCGCGCACGCCATCCCACCAGTGCTGCAGCCGGTCGAAGTAGAGGTAGACCACCGGCGTCGTGTACAGCGTCAGCGCCTGGCTGACCATCAGTCCGCCGATAATCGTGATTCCCAGCGGACGGCGCAGCTCCGATCCCATGCCCGTTCCAAGCGCCAGCGGCAACGCGCCCAGCATGGCCGCCATGGTGGTCATCAGGATCGGGCGCAAGCGCAGCATGCAGGCCTCGAAAATCGCGTCGCGCGAGTTCTTGCCCTCGATGCGCTCCGCCATCAATGCGAAATCGATCATCATGATCGCGTTCTTCTTCACGATGCCGATCAGCAGGATGATTCCGATGATCGCGATGATGCTAAGGTCGGTCCCGGTCACCAGCAGCGCCAGCAGGGCGCCCACGCCGGCCGAGGGAAGCGTCGAAAGGATCGTGATGGGGTGGATGTAGCTCTCATACAGAATCCCGAGCACGATGTAAACGGTGGCCAGCGCCGTCGCGATCAGGAACGGCTCGGTTCCGAGCGATTGCTGGTAGGCCTGCGCCGTTCCCGCGAATCCGGTCTGAATGGTGGGCGGCAGTCCGACCTTCAGCGCCGCCGCGTTGATGGCGTCCACGGCATCGCCCAATGCCACGCCCGGCGCCAGATTGAAGGACAACGTGACGGCCGGAAACAGGCCCTGGTGGTTCACCGACAAGCGGCGCCGTCTGGGGCGCGAATTTCGCGAACGCGCTCAGCGGCACCTCCTGCCCGCTGGGCGCCCGCACGAAGATCTGGTTCAGCGTCTCGGGATTCTGCCAGCATTCCGGCGCGGCTTCCATGACCACGTGATATTGATTCAGCGGCGTGTACATGGTGGAGACTTGCCGCTGCCCGAAGGCATCGTAGAGGGTGTTGTCGATCAATTGCGGCGAGATGCCGAAGCGCGCCGCCGTCTGCCGGTCGTACTCGACCATGGCTTGCAGTCCCTTGTCCTGCTGATCGCTGTTCACGTCGGTGATGATATGCACGGTTCGAAGCTCCTTCAGCATCTGCGGCGCATAATCGAGCAAATCGTTTAGGTTGTCGCCGCGCATCGTGTATTGATACTGCGCGCTGGTGCTGCGTCCGCCGACGCGCAGGTCCTGCGAGGCCTGCAGAAACAGCGTCGCGCCGGGCACCCGCGCCAGCTTCGGCCGCAGCCGCTGGATGACCAGATCCGCGCTGATCTTTCTCTCGCCGAGCGGCTTCAAAGCGATAAACATGCGGGCGGTGTTGATCTGGCTGCCGCCCGTGAAACCATTGACGCTGTCCACGGCGGGATCCTTTTCGACGATATCCACCATTTGCAGCAGGATCTTGTCCATGGCCTGGAAGGACGTGTCCTGATCGGCCTGAGATCGCTCCCCCCATGCGGCCGTTATCCTGCTGCGGAAAGAAGCCCTTCGGAACGCGGACGAACAGGTAAACGTTCAAAGCGATGGTGGCCATCAGGATCAGCAACGTGACGGCGGAGTAGCGCAGTACGACGGTCAGCGTCCGCCCATACATGTTCACGATCCAGGTGAAGGCGCGCTCGCTGGCGCGGTACATCCGGCCATGCGTCTCGTGTTCCTTCAACAGGTGCGCGCACATCATGGGCGTGGTGGTGAGCGAGATCACCATGGAAACCACGATGGCCACCGAAAGCGTGATGGCGAATTCGCGGAACAAGCGGCCCACGATGCCGCCCATCAGCAGCAGCGGAATGAATACGGCGACCAGCGAAATGCTGATGGTGAGCACCGTGGATCCGATCTCCTGGCGCGCCTTTGAGCGCGGCCTTGAAGGGCGGCATGCCCTGCTCCAGATAGCGCGTGATGTTCTCGATCACGACGATGGCGTCGTCCACCACGAATCCCGTCGAAATGGTGAGCGCCATCAGCGAGAGATTGTCGAGACTGAATCCGGCCAGATACATCACGCCGAACGTTCCGATCAGCGAGACCGGAACGGCGACGCTGGGAATCAACGTGGATCGCACGCTTCGCAGGAAGACGAACACCACCAGAATCACCAGGACGACCGAAATGCTCATGCGTTATCTCGATGTCGTGCACGGACGCGCGGATGGTCATGGTCTGGTCCATGCATGACGTGGGTGTTGATGGACTGCGGGATGGCGGCCTCCAATTGCGGAAGCGCCGCGCGGATAGCGATCCACGGTGTCGATGATGTTGGCGCCGGGCTGCCGGAAAATGATCAACAGCACGGAGGGCTTGCCGTTGGCGTAGCCGGCATTGCGAATATCCTCCACCGAATCGACGGCGCGCCCGACGTCCTGAACGCGCACCGCGCAGCCCGTTGTGATAGGCGATCACCAGCGGCTCGTAATCGATGGCTTTGAAAATCTGATCGTTGGCGCCCACTTCCCACATCTGCCGGCCGTCCGAGAAATGGCCTTTCGGAGTATTGGCGTTGGCGCCCGCGAGCACGCTGCGCACCTGCTCCAGTCCGATGCCGTACTTGTTCAGCAGCGTCGGATTCAGCTCGACGCGCACGCCGGGCAGCGCGCTTCCGCCCACGATCACCTGTCCGACGCCGGTGATCTGCGAGAGCTTCTGCGCCATGATGGTGGAAGCGGCATCGTACATCTGGCCTTTGGTGAGCACGTTGGAGGTGAGGCCAATCATGAAGATGGGCGAATCGGCGGGGTTCACCTTGCGGTAGCTGGGATTGCTCGGAAGATTGGTGGGCAGATAGCCGCGGGCGGCATTGATGGCCGCCTGCACGTCGCGCGCGGCGGCGTCGATATTGCGGTTCGAGATCGAACTGCAGCGTGATGCTGGTACTGCCGAGCGAGCTCGACGAAGTCATCTCGGTGACGGA
Organism: Bryobacterales bacterium; assembly: GCA_963795935.1. Taxonomy (GTDB): domain Bacteria; phylum Acidobacteriota; class Terriglobia; order Bryobacterales; family Bryobacteraceae; genus JAICMB01. Next base: position 149,144 of record CAWCJO010000013.1, read on the forward strand.
CGGCGATGCGTCCGAACTGCCGTTCGAGCGGCGTCGCAACCGACGAGGCCATGGTCTCCGGACTGGCGCCCGGCAAGCTCGCCTGCACCGAGATGGTCGGGAAATCCACCTGCGGCAGCGGCGACACCGGGCAGCAGCCGGAACGCCACGGCGCCGGCCAGCGCGATGGCGATCGTCAGCAGCGTGGTGGCGACCGGTCTGCGAATGAACGGTTCCGAGATATTCATGCAATCCCCCGCCGCCGGAGCCGGAGCAGGCTGCATTCCGGGATGCCGTGTCTGGGTGGCGCGAGAAACGCGCCGCCAGGCGGTCGAACAACAAATAAATCACCGGCGTGGTATAGAGCGTCAGCAACTGGCTGAAGATCAGGCCGCCGATGATGGTGATGCCGAGCGGACGCCGCAGCTCCGAGCCGGTGCCGGTGCCGAGCGCCAGCGGCACGCCGCCCAGCAACGCCGCCATGGTGGTCATCATGATCGGCCGGAAGCGCAGCAGACAGGCCTGATAGATGGCGTCGACCGGCGCTATGCCTTCCTCGCGCTCGGCCTCGAGCGCGAAATCGATCATCATGATGGCGTTCTTCTTCACGATGCCGATCAGCAGCACGATGCCGATCAGCGCGATGACGCTGAAATCGCTGCCGGCAAATGATCAGCGCCAGCAGCGCGCCCACGCCGGCCGAAGGCAGCGTGGAGAGAATCGTGATGGGATGGATGTAGCTTTCATACAGCACCCCCAGGACGATGTAGACCGTCACGAGCGCGGCCAGAATCAAGCACCGGCTCGTTGGCGAGCGAGGCCTGGAAGGCTTCGGCCGTGCCCTGGAATGCCGCCTGGATGCTGGGCGGCATTCCGAGCTCGTTCTTCACCTGGTTCACGGCCTTGACGGCATCGCCCAGAGAGGCCTTCGGGCGCCAGATTGAAGGAAAGCGTGACCACCGGAAATTGCCCCTGGTGATTGACCGTGATCGGAACCGGAATGGTCTCCAGGTGCGTGAAGGCGCTCAGCGGAACCTGGCCGCCGTTGGGAAAGCGGCGGTCGACGCGATGGGTCGCTGCCGAAGGCCGCGCTCGAAGCCGCGTTGGTCCCGCCGGACGACCCCAGGACCGGCGCGCCGACGTTGACGGCCGCCGCCGAACTCGACGGTCCGCCGGTCGCCTGCGTCGTGGACCCGCCGGAGACCACCCGCCGACGGACGCCCGTATCGAATGAACAGGTCGCGCAGATCCACGGGATTCTGCTCGAAGCCGGGCTTGACTTCCAGCACCACGTGATACTGGTTCAACTGCGTGAACATGGTCGAGACTTCGCGCTGGCCATAGGCGTCGTAGAGCGTCTGGTCGATGGTCGAAGGCCGTGATGCCGAGCCGCGACGCCGTCTCGCGATCGTAGACCAGCCGCGCCTGAAGACCGCCGGTCTGCTGATCGCTGGCCACATCGCGCAATTCCGGCATCTTTTTGCAGCGCCGCGATCATTCGCGGCGCGTACTGGTTCAATTCATCTGCGTTCGGATCTTCGAGCGTGTACTGGAATTGCGTGCGGCTGACGCGGTCCTCCACCGTCAGATCCTGCACCGGCTGCATGAACAGCGTGATGCCCGAGACCTGGTCCAGTTGCGGCTGCAGGCGCCGGATGACGTCGCTGGCGCTGATATTGCGATCGTCGAGCGGCTTCAGATTGATCTGGATGCGGCCGCTGTTCAGCGTCGTGTTCGTGCCATCGATGCCGATGAACGACGACAGGCTCTCCACCGCCGGGTCCTTCAGAATGACCAGCGCAAGCTGCTGCTGCAGGCGCGACATCTCGGGGAACGAGACGGTCTGCGCGGCTTCGGAGATCCCCTGAATGACGCCGGTGTCCTGAATCGGGAAGAAGCCTTTCGGGAATGATCGTAGAACAGAAAGCCGGTCAGCGCCAGCGTGCCGACCGCGACCAGCAGCGTCATGGTCTGAAAGCGCAGCACGAACTTCAGCGTGCGTCCGTAGAACGCGATGATCGATTCGAAAGCGCGCTCCGAAACGCGATAGAAGCGGCCCTGCTGCGGCTTCGGGCGTGTGCTTCAGAAGCTTCGAGCACATCATCGGCGTCAGCGTGAGCGAGACGACGGCCGAGACCAGAATGGTGACGCTCAGCGTGACGGCGAATTCGCGGAACAGCCGGCCCACAATGTCGCCCATGAACAGCAGCGGGATCAGCACCGCGATCAGCGAGATGGTGAGCGAAATGATCGTGAAGCCGATCTGCTCGGAGCCTTTCAGCGCCGCCTGCAGCGGCTTCTCGCCCTCCTCGATATAGCGCGACGATGTTCTCGATCATCACGATGGCGTCGTCCACCACGAAGCCGGTCGAAATGGTCAAGGCCATCAGCGTGAGATTGTTCAGGCTGTAGCCCAGCAGATACATGACGCCGAACGTGCCGACCAGCGACAGCGGCACCGCGACGCTGGGAATGATGGTGGCGGAGAGGTTTCGCAGAAACAGAAAGATCACCATCACCACCAGGCCGATCGGTGAGCATCAGCTCGAACTCCACGTCGTTGACGGAGGCGCGAATGGTGTTGGTGCGGTCGGTCAGGATTTTCACTTGACCGATTTCGGGCAGCGTCGCGGTCAGCTGCGGCAGCAGCAGCTTGATCCGATCGACCACGGAGATGATGTTGGCGCCGGGCTGCCGCTGGATATTCATGATCACGGCCGGCGTGCTGTTCATCCAGGCGGCCTGGCGGATGTTTTCGACATCGTCGATGACGTCGGCGACATCGGTCAGCTTCACGGGAGCGCCGTTCTTGTAGGCGATGATCAGGGCCGGTAATCGTCGCTCGAAAGCAACTGATCGTTGGCGCCGATCTGATAGGACTGGTGCGGGCCGTCGAAGTTGCCCTTGGCCTGATTCACATTGGCGGCGACGATGGCGTTGCGCAGATCTTCCAGGTTCAGGCCGTAGGAGGCCAGCTTGGTGGGATTCGCCTGGATGCGCACGGCGGGCTTCTGGCCGCCGCTGATGCTCACCAGACCCACGCCCGGCAACTGCGAGATCTTAGGCGCCAGCCGCGTGTCGGCGAGATCCTCCACTTTCGAAAGCGGGAGCATCCGGAGAGGTCAGCGCCAGCGTCAGAATCGGCGTGTCGGCGGGATTGGTCTTGCTGTAAATCGGCGGCGTGGGAAGATCCGGCGGCAGATAACGTTCCGGAGGCGTTGATGGACTGCTGCACTTCCTGCTCGGCCACATCGATGTTCAGGCTGAGATTGAACTGCAGCGTGATGACGGAACTGCCGTCGGAGCTGGTCGAGGTCATCTGCTGCAGTCCCGGGCACCTGTCCGAACTGCCGTTCGAGCGGCGCCGTGACGGACGATGCCATGACATCGGGGCTCGCGCCGGGATAAAACGTGACCACCTGAATGGTGGGATAATCCACTTCCGGCAGTGCCGAGACGGGCAACTGCCTGTAGCCGACAGCGCCGGCCAGCAGAATGCCGACCATCAGCAGCGACGTCGCGACCGGCCGGAGAATGAATGTCCGCGAAGGGCTCACTGCTTTTGCCCTCGCGTTCTGACCGGGCTCCCGGGATTCCGCTGTCCCGCCGCCGTGCCGGTCTGGGCCTCTCCGGCCGGCTGCGGCGCTCCCGCCGCTCCGTTTCCGGGACCCTGGACGTTGCCGCCCGGCGAACGGCTGCCGGCGCCGCTGCTGCCCACCGCAGCTTTCCGGCCGGCCCCCTTGCCGCGGCTCGCGGTTGACGGCGCGATGGTTTGTCCATCGATGTGCGGGACGACCTTGCTGCCTTCCTGCAGCTTGTCCACGCCGGTCATCACCACCATGTCGCCGGGGTTCAGCCCGGAGGTGATCTCGGACTCCTCGCCCTCCGTGGTGCCGACAGCGATCTGCCGCACTGTGACGGTATTGTCGGGTTTCACCAAGTAGACATAGGTCATGTTCGAATTGCGCTGAATCGCCGCGGTCTGAAGCAGCGTGACATTGGTCTTTTCCTCCACCAGCAAGCTGGCGTTCACAAACTGATTGGGGAAAAGAGAGTTGTCGGAGTTGTTGAAGTCCGCCCTGAGCTTCACCGTTCCGGTGCTGTGGTCGATCTGATTGTCGATGGTCGCCAGACTTCCGCTCGCGATCTTTTTCGTATTGTCGGGATCGTAGGCATCGACCGTCAGGCGCTGTCCCGTGCGATACTTCGCATACACGGCCGGCAACTCGTCTTCCGAAATGGTGAAGATCACGCTGATGGGCTGGATTTGCGTGATGACAAGCAGGCCGTTGCGCTGCTGGCGGCATGAACGATGTTGCCGGGATCGACCAGGCGCAGGCCGATGCGGCCGGTAATGGGCGCCGTGATGTGGCAATAAACGATATTGAGCTTGGCGCTGTCGATGGCGCCCTGATCGCTCTTGACGATGCCCTCATCCTGCGTCACCGTGGCCTGTTGCGTGGCGAGCTGCTGTTCGGGGATGGCATTTTGCGTCAGCAGCGTCTGGTAGCGCTTCAGGTCGACGCGGGCGTTGGCGAGGATGGCCTGATCGCGCAGCAGCGTGCCTTCGGCCTGCGTCAACTGCACCTGGTAGGGCCGCGGATCGATTTCAGCCAGCGGATCGCCCTGCTGGACGATGTCGCCTTCCTTGTAATAGACGTTCATCAACTGCCCGTCCACGCGGGTCTTCACTGTCACCGTATAAATCGGAGTGACGGCGCCGAGCCCGGTATCGTACACGCCGATGTTGCCCTTGGTGGCCTTTACGGCGACTACGGGGGTGACCTGCGGGCCGCCCCGTCCGCCCTTGCGTCCAGCGCGTCCGCCCCCCGCCGGAGCGGCTCCGGATGCGGCGTCGCCGCCCGGGGCGGCATTGGGCTTGGGCCGGAAATAGAAGTAATAGATGGCCGCGGCGGCGATTAAAAGCAGCAACAGCCAAGGCCAGATTCGCCGCGGCCGTTTCACCGGCGGAGGCGGAAGCAGCGGCGTTTCCCTTTCGGGCGGAGGAAGGAGAGGAGTTTCAGTCGTCGTAGATGCGGAATGCTGCTTGTCCATTTTGGCGGGCCTCTCTTATGATCGTTTCCGGCGGAGCCGTCCTCTACTGCCGAATGACCGGATTCTTGTATGCCGTTCGGCATAGCGGGCCGGCGGCAAGAAATGCTTCTCCTTCGAAAATGGAACGGCACACGCGTAGCTTCATGGCAGGAAAGCAGATCGCAACCTGAAGCAGCGATTGGCGGCGCTCGATGCGACGATACGGCGCGGGATGGGGAGGCCAAGTTTCTCATTCGCTAAGGGTTACGCGGAGACCGAATGTTGGAGAAAGGTGTGAACGGCGCGCCGGCTCCGAGCCCCCGTTGACCGGGTTTAAGGCGGACGGACGTCCGCCGCGCCGTTGGTGGGAAAAGGTATCCTCAACGAACGACGGAAAAGGCGCGGCGGCGATTTGGCCCGAAGCGAAATACTGCAAAATCGTCGTCGAGAGAAGCGGCGCGCTCGATGCCGAGGCGGAGCATGACGGCGAAGCTGGTGCGGTCGACAAGGGAAAAGTCCTGGTCACGGTAGTACAGCCCGATTTGCCAGGCAGCTTCGAGATCCGCCGCGCCGACCGGCTCTATCGAGGAGACGCCGTTGCGCAGGCCTTCCCAGAACCGTTCCGCCGCCCGCCGGTGAATCCGGAAGCGGATCAGCGTCCAGGTTTCGACCAACACATGATCGGTGGTGACTAGCGGCTCGCCGGTGCCTAGGATGGCTTTCGCGCTCGCGTTGCTTCGATCGGAGGAGTCCGCACCCGCGTACCAGACCGAGGTGTCGACAAAGAGACTCACGATGAGAAGAGCTACAGACGCCGCGATTTCTTGTGCGAGTCGGCGAAGGCTTCGGCAATCATCGCGTTCTTGCGTTTCGCGACATCGGATCCGGCAGACGCTCCGAGATCGAAAACAGCCGCCGGATCCGCCGCTGCCGGGGAGGAACCAAGATCGCGCGCTACGAGGCGGCGAATGTATTCGGCAAGGGAGACGCCCAAATCGCCGGCTCGTTGCCGCGCGCGGCGCTGTATTTCGGGCTCCAAAGTAATCTGGGTGCGCGACATCATGATGGTGCCATCATAGCACATCAATTCCAGATGCGACACAGCGCGGGATTGCGGGCGACGAGCCGGCCGAGCACGCCGGGCCAATTGTTGTGAGTTGCCGCGTCGGCCTTGAAGACGTGCGCGCGTCCGGCTTGCGTTTGCCGGGCGCGGGTAAGATGCGTTTCACCGGGGCTTGAGGGCCTCTCGCGACGGCCGGGCGTTACCATGAAGCATGGCGCACACAACGGCTCCGGCGCTTCCGGCGGCCCAGCGGGCGGACGGTAAGTTCAAGACTATCAGCGGCATTGCGGTGAAGGCCGCGTATGGACCGGAGGATGCGCCGCAGGCCGCCTCGCCGCTTCCAGGGGAGTTTCCCTACACGCGCGGAATCCACGAAACGATGTATCGCGGGAAATTGTGGACCATGCGGCAGTTCTCCGGGTTTGCCACTCCGGAAGAAACGAACCGGCGCTATTTGTATCTTCTGGCTCAAGGGCAGACGGGGCTGTCGGTGGCTTTCGATTTGCCGACGTTAATGGGGTACGACGCGGACCATGCGGCGGCGGCGGGCGAGGTCGGCAAATGCGGCGTTTCAATCTCCTCGCTCGAGGACATGGAGATTTTGTTTCGCGGCATTCCGTTGGGAGACGTGACGGTCTCGATGACCATCAACTCGCCGGCAGCAGTGTTATGGGCCATGTATCTGGCGGTGGCGGAGAAGCAGGGCGTGGATTGGGCGCGCCTCTCGGGCACGCTGCAGAACGACATTTTGAAGGAATACATCGCGCAGAAGGAGTACATCTATCCGCCGCGTCCGTCGATGCGCCTGGTCACGGACGTCATCGAATATTCGACCAGCCACGCGCCGCGATTCAATCCCATTTCGATCAGCGGCTATCATATTCGCGAGGCGGGATCGACGGCGGCGCAGGAACTGGCGTTCACGCTCCGCGATGGGATCGAGTATGTGGAATGGGCAATCGAGCGCGGCCTGGCGGTGGACAGCTTCGCGCCCCACCTCAGTTTCTTCTTCAACTCGCACAATGACTTTTTCGAGGAGATCGCGAAATTCCGGGCGGCGCGAAAGATCTGGGCTTACACGATGCGCGACCGCTTCGGCGCGAAAGACGAACGCAGTTTGAAGCTGCGGACGCACGCGCAGACGGCGGGGTGCTCGCTGGCATGGCAGCAACCCTACAACAACGTGGTGCGGACGGCGGTGCAGGCGTTGGCGGCGGTGTTGGGCGGGACGCAATCGCTGCACACCAACTCGCTCGACGAGGCCTACGCGCTGCCGGGCGAGCAGGCGGTGACGCTCGCCCTGCGCACGCAGCAGATTCTGGCGCACGAGAGCGGCGTGGGCAATACGGCGGATCCTTTGGGCGGCAGCTATTTTGTCGAGGCGTTGACCAGCGAGGTGGAAAACGCGGCCAACGAGTATATCCGCAAGATCGACGCCATGGGAGGCATGATCGCGGCAATTGAGCGCGGCTATCCGCAGACCGAGATTGCCAACGCCAGCTATGATTATCAGCACGAGATCGAGACCGGCGAGCGCAAGATTGTGGGCGTGAACGCCTTCACGGAGGGCGAAGAGCAGGCCATCGAGCTGCTCCACATCGACGAATCGGCGCAGACGCGGCAACTGGAGAGGCTGGCGGCGTTGAAGGCGCGGCGGAATCAGGGAGACGTTTCGCGATCGCTCGAGGCATTGCGGCGCGCGGCGGAAGGAACGGAAAACACGATGCCGTTCATTTTGGATGCGGTGCGGGCTTATGCGACCACGGGCGAGATCTGCGACGCGCTGCGGGAGGTATTCGGGACGTATACGGAGAGCAGCGTTATTTGATTTGCGCTGCCGGGTTTGATTGGCCCCCGGCGGGGTGTGCCGGCGTACGGTCCCGCGCCGGGCTGGAGGCGATCGCGATCGAGGGTGACCTTGAATTTGAATACCAGAATGCCTGGCTGCCGGTGTCGAATCGCGGTTGGCCGTGAATGCGATCTCCGTCACGCTACTCCACAGCGCCCCATTCCCTAAGTAGCGCAACTGTCCTCCTTTGGCTTTCGCCGCTAAGCAGCGCATAGCCCAAGGGCGTACATTCCACGATCTCGCCCGGCCGCTCGTAGCTCCCGGGGAGCTTCACGCGAAGGCGCAGATCCGCGCCGCGTTCAAGGAGTAATTGTGTTACCGGCAAGCCGTCATCGCCGAACTGCGTCACCGCATGAAAAATTGCCGTTTGCCCGCCGATGCCGGCCTCATCGACTGTTGCGCGGGCATTGACGTCGGCCCCACGGTCGAGGAGCAGAGCGAGGGCTGCAACATTGCCGTATTCCGCAGCCACATGCAAAAGCGTTCCTCCTTTTAGCAAAAGGGAACGTCCGCCGGCCTGGCCGCAATCGAGTTCCGGGAAACATTGATTCACGATTCCAGGCTCGGAGTCCATCAGCTTGGCCAAATCATCCAGCCGCCCGCGGAGCACTGCCAGCACAGCCGGCGTGTTGTACCTGGTCGTCCCGCCGGCCTGCAAAAGAAAGTCGATGCAGGCGCTCAGCCGTTGCAGGGAACGCGCGTAACCCGCAATGAGATAGTCGAGAGCCGTGCCCGGATATGCATGGCCGTTTATTTCGTATCCATGGTCGCGACAGTTCGGATTTGCGCCGTGATCGAGAAGCCATTTAAGAGCGGCCGGGTCCAGTGACTCGCACGGGGCAAAGACGATGGGGAAATGTCCGTGCCACAGGGCGTTCACAGCCGCGCCGTGCGACACCAGAAGCTCCATCATCGGGATGCGATATGCGTTGAGCGCCGCCCGCATCAGAGGTCCGTCGCCCCCTTGGTGCACGTCCGACCCATGCGTGATCATCCATTCCGCCATGGCCAGTCTCACGGGACCCGGCGGCTCCCAAGGCACGCGGCATTCGGCTACCCACGTGAGCGGCCCATCCTTGCCGTAGCCAAGTGGGGCCCGGTGCAGCGCCGGGTTGCGCGTCATCATGTTCCGGACGCGGGCGATGTCGTTGCTATCGATTGCCTGCTTGAGTTGCCCGACCTCCTCGAAGGACTGGACATGAGCCTTGAGCTTGGGCCAGCTCGCAAACCCGTAGAGGCGCGCGATCTGGAACTGCGCATCGGCGAGCGATGCCGCCGCACCCACCTTTAGCAGGTCCTTGGCTTCGTCTTTCAAATGGCGGAGATTGGGACGATCCGGAAGAGGGCGCGAGGCCCGGTTTGGTTCAGTCGACATAGCGACCTCCTTTCATCGAACCGCCCGGTGTCCGCACAATCGGGCTGAAAGAAGGCTGCTGAGACTTGAAACCGGAAGGTGGGCTTCTACCCTTTCCGCGGACCGGATGCGTCCTTCACGCTAACGACAATCCTATCATGGTGCTCGAAATCGGCGGCCGAAGTCCTCCGAGAAAGAGTGAACGGTGGGGCGACTCCGCCGGGCCGCACGGAGCTACACGGTACTTCGGGGAACTGGGCCTACATCCGGGCCGGGAGCGCGCATGGGCCGGGCCCGGGTTGGAAGACCGGCATGACGGGGACGAACTCGATTGTCGTCGCTTTCTCGAAACGGCTAAGCGGAATGGCTGAGCCTTGCAAGTTCTTGCCCATGCCGATCGCCTCGGCCGTCGCGCGCATCTCCGGTTGCCACGCCGGATCGACACCGGGAAATTTCGTTGAGCGGAAACACCGGCGATTTCAAGAAATCCGCGTCATCGGAAGCACTAAACGCGCGTGATGCCAGCCGTCATCCTATGTGGCCTTGATTCCACCGCCCGGGAAGATTCGGCCGCGCGAGGGCTAATTTACCGGCCGCCGGGCGGGGCTTAATTGCGACGCGGGCGTTTTGATTTACTGGACCGGCGCGTTTGATTCCGACGTCCGCGGGATTCCGCGGCTGGCGGGGTTTGGTCCGTCGCGGGCGGGTTTGATTACTCGCCGCTGGCGGGGGGCAAGCGGCGCTCGACGGCTTCGAGGCGGGCGTCGAAGTCCGTCAAACGGGCTTCCATGGCGCGCATGCGAATGTCGCGAGGGCGGGCCCATTTCCAGAACTCGGAGAGCAGGCGCGTTTCCATCTCATGCATCTCTTCGCGCAGGCGCGCTTCCATCTCGTGCATTTCCTGGCGCACTCGGCCCAGGTCTGCTTTGATCTCCGTAATGTCCGCCCTCATCTTCGTCATGTCCGCCTGCAGGGAGTCCATTCTCCGCTCCAGGGAGGTGAACAGCTTCGATAGAAACTGCTTGGCCTCGTCGTCCATGTTTGCCCTAAGTCCAATTTAACTCAAACAGGCGCAAGCTATAATTCCTGTATGGAGAACCGCATCCGGGTGCTGGTTGCGAAACCGGGCCTGGATGGGCACGACCGGGGCGCGAAGGTGATCGCGCGCGCGCTGCGGGACGCGGGCATGGAAGTGATTTACACCGGCCTGCGGCAGACTCCGGAGGCGATCGTGAACGCGGCCCTGCAGGAGGACGTCCAGGTGATCGGACTGTCCATTCTTTCGGGGGCGCATAGGGCCATTGTGCCGCGCGTGATGGAGTTGTTGCGCGAAAAAAATATGGATGACGTTCGCGTCGTCGTTGGTGGTATCATCCCCGATGAAGACGCCGCCGGGTTGAAGAAGCTCGGGGTTGCGGCGGTCTTTCAGCCCGGCGCATCACTCGATGAGATCGTTAACTTCATCCGGTCGTCCGTGAAACAGGCCGCGTGAGATTATCCCAAGCCGACAGTGTTGTACGAAGCGGCGCGGACAAATTAGAGGGTTTGGCGGGTCGAAATCCGCCCGAGAGACGAATGCAAGAAAAATTGACCATAGCCGTATTTGTCGATTACGACAATATAGAAATCGGCGTAAAGACCACGCTGCGCCGCGAGTTCGACGTCTCGGTGGCGCTGGAGGCCCTGAAGGAGCGCGGCGACATTATCGCGAAGTTCGCGTATGCGAACTGGGGCCGGCAGGAAGGCGCCACGCGCGGGATGGCGGAGAATGCCGTGCAAATGGTGCAGCGTCTGCCGTCGCCGCGCGGCGATAAGAACGGGGCCGACATCAACCTGGCGCTGGACGCGCTGGAGATGGCGTTTACGCACAGCCATGTAAACGCCTTTGCCATCGTCAGCGGAGACAGCGATTTTATCCCGCTGGTGAACAAGCTGAAGGAGTACGGCAAGACCGTGTTCGTGGTGGGCGGGAAAGCGTTTACGAGCACGATTCTGCAGCAGAACTGTCACGAGTTCATCAGCTATGAATCGCTGCTGTCGGACGGCGGCGTCAGCGGCGGGCCTCCCGTTGCCGATCGGCCGCAGGAGCCTCCGCGGCAGCAGCCGCAGCAGGATCGCGGAGAGCGCCGCCCGGAACGGGAGCGGTTTGGGCCCAAGGAGAGACGCGGGCGTCCGGCGCCGCTCGATCTGGCGCAGGCCATGCCGCTGGTGGAGCGGGCGCTGCAGGTGCTGGAACGGCGCGGAGTGCAGCCGCAACTGGGGCTTTTGAAATCGACGATGCTGCAGCTGGATCCGGCATTCACGGAGAAGGCCTACGGCGCCAGCAGCTTTTCGGAATTTGTCGAGAAGCTGAAGAAGGGCGACTTCGTCAACGTCAGCGGCTCGGGCGGGCGTTATGTCATCGAGCGCAAGACGTCCACGCAGCCGGAGCGGCCGACGCCCAAGCCGGAGGAGGCGCTGCCCAAGCTGCGCGACGTGCTGGAGACGCACCGGCTGGAGATGGAGGAGGGGGCCACGGCCGAGGACCTGCAGGGATGGATGCAGGCGGAGCATCCGGACTTCAATTTCACCGCATACGGCTACCAGGAATTCGCGGAATTTCTGAACTACGCGCAGGACAAGCTGGTGGTTCGCATGGAGCCGGACGAAGAGCGCGGTTTGATCGTCTATCTGGGGGCCGAGTTCTACCCTCCCGCTCTGCCGGAGATGCCGGCGCAGGCGCCGCCGGAAGAGGAAGAGGAAGAGCCGCAGCCTTACGTGGAGGGGCAGCCGTCGCTGCTGGAGCCGAATCCGCCTCCGGCCAAACCCAAACCCGTGAAGCGTCCGCGCAAGGCGCCGGGGGGCGGCGGGGGCGGCGACAAGTCCGGGCGCAGGCCCCGAAAAAAGCGGATCGATTAAGGCAAGGAGCAGGCATGATCGAGCGACTATCGCCTCCGGGCTGCACTGCGCCGCGCGGCCCGTACTCGCCCGCCGTACGGGCGGGGGACTTCATCTACGTTTCCGGCCAAGGTCCGGTTGATTCCCAGACTAACGAGTTTCAGTTCGGGGACATTCAGCAGGAAACGCGCCTGGTACTGAGCAACATCAAGCGGCTTCTGGAAGGCTGCGGGGCCACCTTGGCGGACGTCGTGAAATGTTCCGTGTTCCTGCGCGAGGGGCGCGATTTCGCGCGCATGAACGAGGTTTACAGCGAGTTTTTCGGCGAGCACAAGCCGGCGCGGACCACGGTGGAAACGAAATTCGCGAACGCGTCGATGAAGATCGAGGTCGACTGCATCGCATATAAGCCGAAGTGAGCGGCGGTCTTACTCTCAGCAGGAGACTGGCCGAGATTGCGCTGCCCGACTGCGAGGGACGCGAGATCCGCTTGGGCGCGCTATGGGAGAAGAAGCCCGCCGCCGTCGTGTTTCTTCGCCACTACGGCTGAATCTTCTGCCGCGAGCATGTTGCGCAGTTGCGCGAGCGCGAGGGGGAATTTCGAGCGGCCGGCTGCGGCCTCGCCGCCGTGGGGCTGGGAGACCGCAACTACGCGCGCCTGTTTCGCCACGAAGCGGGAATCGCGTTTCCGCTTCTGATCGACGAGGATCGCAGCGCATACCGCGCCGCGGGGCTGAAGGCGGCGAACGTACTGCATCTCCTTAAAAGGGAAAACGCGGAGGCCCGGACGCGCGCGCGCGCCGCGGGACATCGTCAGCACAAGCTGGGACCGAATCCATTCCAATTGGGCGGATCGTTCGTCTTCGCACCGGGGAATCTCGACTTATACGCTCACGTCAGCCGAACGTTTGGCGACAACGCCGCAGTGGCCGATTTGCTGGATGCCGCGAAGCGGGCCGAACGGCCGCGGTGACTCACTGGCGCTGAAAGTAGAGCGTGATTGAGGGATGTCCGGGGCGATCGACGATCTCTCTTAGCGAACCGTCGGCAGCGAGGCTGTAATTCTCGGTGACGGTTTCGCCGGCGCGCGTGGTCGTGACCACGAGCACATCGCCCTCCCACTTGGCCTTGCTCTTGAAGTCCTTGCCTTCATGAATGGTCGAGTTTACGCGGCCATCGGTGCTGAAGTGATAGGAGTAGGTCTGGTTGGCGCCGTCATAAGAGAAGTTCCGCGAAACGTAAATATTGTGCTGCCGGTCGTTGATGGTGACCGTGCCGGTCTGGATCGCGGGTTGGCCGGCAAAGTCGCTCCGGGTCGGCTCCAACTTCCAGGTCCCGTTCAGCTCGTGATGCGAATTTGCGAATGCCGCGGCTGAAAAGAAAACCAGGAGGCAGGCGGCGGCCCGGCAAGATTTACCCGTATACGCGTGCATAGTTCCCTTCCAACAGAACGGATGCAAACGGATTGCCGTAACCGGCGGGAAGTTTTCGCGACTAAGCGCGTCGTTAATTTTTTCTTAATGACTTCCTTATGACTTCCTTATGCCCCGCGCCCTAACCTTGGACTGGTGATGTCCCGAGTCCAGTCGCGGAAGATAGAGCGCCGCGGGACTTGTCCGTCCGCCGGGGCGACGCGCGGCCCGCGATTGCCGGCAACAATCCTGAGCCCGGGCGATGCGGAAACGGGCCCGGCAGGGGGCGCCGCTGCCGCGCCGGCGCGCAATCTCGATGGCGCAATCGGATTGCCGGCGTGCGTCGTCGTGCCGTATCCGCTCGATCTCGTGAATCCTCCCATCGCGGAGAAAATTCACAAGCGCTCGTTGCGAGCGCCTGGGAGGACTTCCAGGCTGTGGCCCGCGGTTCGAGATCTGCTATTGCCGCGACATCCCGTCCGCGCTCGATTGCGCCGTGACGCCGCACTCCCTTGTCGCGATCGGGCGGCGGAAACGCTGGTGGCGCCTCCGGGAGACCGTCTTGATGCGCGCCCTGCGCCGACGCGCGTGCGAACTCGTAATTGTGGAGGTGAACTGACCCATGCTCGATTTGCTTTACGTGCTGATGGCGCTGGCCTTCTTCGTCGGCTCCTGGTATTTCGCTAAATGGTGCGACCGGCTTTAGAGAGAACGTATGGACACCGTCATTGCCGGCATCACCGCCATTTTTCTGTTCGCGTATTTGATTTACGCGCTGCTGAAGCCCGAGAAGTTTTAGGAGGAGGGACGGTTTGACTGCGCTCGGAATTGCACAAATACTCGCGTATTTTTTGATATTGCTGGCGGTAACGAAGCCCGTGGGCGTCTTCATGTGGAATCTGTTCGAAGGGCGGCGGACATTTCTTCATGCCGCGCTGCGGCCTGTCGAAACTGCCATCTATAAGCTCTGCGGCGTTCGGGAAGATGTCGAGCAGCGTTGGACGCAATATTCCGGCTGCCTGCTGGCATTCAGCGTTTTCAGCTTTCTGTTTGCCTATGTCATCGAGCGCGCTCAAGGACATCTGCCGCTCAATCCGCAACATTTCGGCACGCCCGTGATGACGCCGGATCTGGCGTTCAATACCGCCGTGAGCTTCGTCACCAATACTAATTGGCAGTCTTACAGCGGCGAATCGACGCTCAGCTATTTTGTCCAAATGGCTGCGCTGACAGTACAAAACTTCGTCTCGGGCGCGGCCGGAATTGCTGTTGCGATCGCGGTGATTCGCGGATTCGCGCGCCAGCAGGCGAAGACGCTGGGCAATTTTTGGGTGGACCTGACGCGCGCCACTGTTTACGTGTTGCTGCCGCTTTCGCTGGTGGGCGCGCTGTTTCTCTGCTCGCAGGGCGTGCTCCAGAACTTTCATCCTTACACGATCGCGCAAACGGTCGAAGGCGCGACGCAAACGATTCCGCAGGGACCCGTCGCCTCCCAGGAAGCGATCAAAATGGTGGGCACCAACGGCGGCGGTTTCTTCAATGCCAATTCCGCGCATCCGTTTGAGAATCCCACTCCGCTGTCGAACTTCGTGCAGATGCTCATGATTTTCGCGATTCCCGCGGGCCTGACATACACGTTCGGTAAGGCCGTTCGCGATACGCGGCAAGGGTGGGCGCTGTTCGCGGCCATGAGCGTGATGTTTCTGGGCGGCGTCTTGGTGTGTTATGCGGCGGAACAGGCGGGGAATCCGCTGTTAGCCAGATTGGGCCTGCAAACGAACCCCACCATGACGCAAGCCGGGACGCAAACCGGCGGAAACATGGAGGGCAAAGAAGTTCGCAACGGCATCGCCGCATCCGCGCTGTTCGCAACCATCACAACGGACGCGAGCTGCGGGGCCGTGAACAGCGTCCATGACAGCTTTACTCCGATCGGCGGCCTCGTGCCGCTATTTAACATCATGACCGGCGAGGTCATCTTTGGAGGAGTGGGCGCCGGATTATACGGGATCTTGCTGTATGCCATTCTCGCGGTCTTTATCGCCGGCCTGATGGTCGGCCGCACACCGGAATACCTGGGCAAGAAGATCGAGCGCAAGGAAGTGAAGATGGCGATGCTGGCCCTCATCGTGACGGCGTTCAGCATTCTCGTCCTGGCCGGCATCAGCTCCGTCGCTCCGTTCGCGAAAAACGGCTATATCAACCCGCCCGGAGCGGCCATCGCGAACGTCACCAATGGCGGTCCGCACGGATTCGCCGAGATTCTCTACGCCTATACGAGCGCGACCGGGAATAATGGCAGCGCTTTCGCGGGCATCAGCCCCAACACGCCGTGGTACAACGCGACGCTCGGTCTGGCCATGCTGATGGGGCGCTTTCTGTTTCTGATTCCGCTGCTCGCGGCCGCAGGAAACCTGGCCGGCAAAAAAAGAATCGCTCAAACCAGCGGCACATTCCCGACGCACGGCCCGTTATTCGTGGGTCTGCTGGTGGGGACGGTGATCATCGTCGGCGCGCTGACGTTCTTCCCCGCCCTTTCGCTCGGCCCCATCGTCGAGCACTACCTGATGCAGCAAGGCAGGCTGTTCTAAACTTATGGCGCCCACCACCGTCCCTCCCCCAAGCGGCCCTCTCGCAAGCGGCGATTCCACTGCGCTGATCCCCAAGAAACTGGCGCATGCGCGGCCTCTATTCGACCCCGAGATCGTGGGCCGCGCCAGCCGCGATTCGTTCGTCAAGCTCAACCCCGCCACGCTCATGAGGAATCCGGTCATCTTTGTCGTCGAGGTGGGGGCCGCAGTCACAACCATCCTATTGCTGCGCGACGTTTTCACGGGTGCGGGTGGCATCGGCTTTGAATTGCAAATCGCGCTGTGGCTGTGGTTCACGGTGCTGTTCGCCAATTTTGCCGAGGCCATGGCGGAGGCGCGCGGCAAAGCGCAGGCGGATTCGCTGCGCAAAACCAAGACCGACGCGAGCGCCAAGCGCGTTTTGAACGGCAAGGTCGAGGAAGTCCCGGCGTCGCGCCTTCGCGCCGGGGATGTCGTGATCTGCGATGCGGGCGATATTATTCCCGGCGACGGCGACGTGATCGAAGGCATCGCGACGGTGGATGAATCGGTCATCACGGGCGAGAGCGCGCCGGTGATCCGCGAATCCGGCGGTGATCGCAGCGCCGTCACGGGGGGAACGCGCGTCCTTTCGGACCAGATTCGGATCAAGATTACTTCGAATCCGGGAGAAACGTTTCTGGATCGCATGATCGCGCTGGTGGAAGGCGCCGAACGCCAGAAGACTCCCAACGAGATCGCGCTGAATATTCTGATCGCGGGTCTGACGCTGATTTTTCTGCTGGCCGTCGCCACGCTGCAGCCGTTCGCGGCCTATAGCGTCGCATCGGCCGGCGCCGGGGCCGTTCCCACCGTCGCGGTTTTGATCTCTTTGCTTGTCTGTCTGATTCCCACAACCATCGGCGGTCTGCTCTCCGCAATCGGCATTGCGGGCATGGACCGGGTGATGCAGCACAACGTGCTCGCCATGAGCGGTAAGGCGGTGGAGGCATCGGGCGATGTCAACACTCTGCTGCTCGATAAGACCGGAACCGTTACGCTCGGCAATCGTCAGGCGGTCGAGTTCATCGCCGCGGACGGCATCGGCGAAGCGGAGCTGGCCGACGCGGCGCAGCTTTCGAGTCTGGCGGATGAAACGCCGGAAGGGCGCTCGATTGTCGTGCTGGCGAAAGAGAAATATAATTTGCGTGGCCGCGAGTTGGCCGGCGAAGATGCCCGCTTCATTCCCTTCTCCGCCTACACCCGCATGAGCGGCGTGGACCTGCAGGACCGCTGCCTGCGCAAGGGGGCCACCGGGGCGATCCTCAACTTCGTGCGCGAGCGCGGCGGCCGCGTGGAGGCGGCGATTCGAGAAGCTTTCGGACGACATCTCGCGCCGCGGCGGTACGCCTCTGGCGGTCGCCGACGGCTCGCGTCTGCTCGGCATCGTGCATCTGAAAGACATCGTCAAGGGCGGCATGAAGGAGCGCATCGGCCATCTACGCGCGATGGGCATCCGCTCCGTCATGATCACGGGCGATAATCCGCTGACGGCGGCGGCCATCGCGGCAGAGGCCGGCGTCGACGATTTTCTATCGCAGGCCACGCCCAAGGACAAGCTCGAATACATCCGCCGCGAGCAGGCTGAAGGACGCCTGGTCGCCATGACCGGCGACGGGACCAACGACGCGCCCGCGCTGGCGCAGGCCGACGTCGGACTCGCGATGAATACCGGCACCATGGCCGCCAAAGAGGCCGGCAACATGGTGGATCTGGACAGCAATCCCACCAAACTGATCGAAGTCGTCGCCATCGGGAAACAGCTTCTGATTACGCGCGGCGCGCTCACCACGTTTTCAATCGCCAACGACGTGGCTAAGTATTTTGCCATTATTCCAGCGATGTTCATGGCTACTTATCCGGCTCTGGGCCGCCTGAATATTATGCATCTGCACACGCCGCAAAGCGCCGTGCTGGCGGCCGTGATTTTCAACGCGCTGATCATCATCGCGCTGGTGCCGCTCGCGCTGCGCGGCGTCAAGTACCGGCCTTCGAGCGCGGCCGAGCTGTTGCGCCGTAATCTGCTCGTCTATGGCCTGGGCGGCATCATTGCTCCTTTTCCCGGTATATGGGCGATCGACCAGTTATTAGTGCTTTTCAGGCTCGCGTGAGGTTCTATGTGGCGGCAACTTCTTCCAGCGTTTCGCATGACACTTTTGTTCACGGTTTTGACCGGTCTCATCTATCCGGGGGTTGTAACGGGGATCTGTCAACTGATCTTTCCTCATCAGGCGAACGGCAGCTTGCTGAGCGGCCGCAATGGCCAGGCAATCGGATCGTCGCTGCTGGGCCAGAACTTCACGCGTCCGGAATACTTTCATCCCCGGCCGTCGGCGAGCGGCTATGATGCAACCAACTCCGGTGGTTCGAATTTGGGGCCGACGAGCCGGAAGCTGATCGATCGCGTAAAGAGCGATGCCGCTACGTTCCGCCGCGAAAATCCCGATTACGAGGGTCCTATTCCCGCCGACATTGTGACCGCTTCCGGCAGCGGCCTCGACCCCGATATCAGTCCCGCGGCGGCGGAAGCGCAACTGCCGCGCGTGGCCCGCGCCCGCCGGGCCGATCCCGCGCAAGTTCGCGAGCTTGTCGTTGAGAACACGGAAGGCCGCACGCTGGGGCTGCTCGGCGAACCGCGCGTGAACGTACTGCGGCTAAACTTGGCTCTGGATCTTAAATCTCCGGAAGCAGCCAAGTTCAAATGAAACTTCTCCAAGCCGCGCTCATAGTGTTCTCGCTGATCGGGGCCGCATCGGCGCAGGACGCCGCCGCCCCACTGACCAGCCGCGAGAAGATGCTGTTGGACAAGATTGAACAACTCGAAAAACGCGTCGCGATATTGGAAGAGCGCGGCGCCGCGAATGGCGTTGCAGCCACCCCCGCCCCGGCAATCGCAGCTTCGCCACCGACCTCCGTCGCGACGTCCGACCCTCTGCGCGGGACTACCGTGAACTTCGCGCTGGACGGCTATTATGGCTATAACTTCAATAATCCCATTGGACGCGTCAACTTGCTCCGCGCCTATGACGTAAGCAGCAATAGCTTGAGCTTGAATCAAGCCGGCGTGGTCCTTGAGAACGCGCCCGATCCCGCCAACGGCAAGCGCTTCGGCGCGCGGCTCGATCTGCAATTCGGCCAAGCGACGCAAACGTTGCAGGGCAATGCGGTAAACGAGCCCCGGCCCGAAATCTACAGAGCCATTTTCCAGGCGTACGGAACGTATGTGGCTCCGCTCGGCTCCGGCCTTACCGTGGATTTTGGGAAATGGAGCAGTTCCATCGGCATCGAAGGGAACTACACGAAAGACCAGATGAATTACTCGCGCGCCCTGTGGTTCGACTTCCTGCCCTTTTATCATATGGGCGTGCGCGCGAGTTATAAACTTAACAACATCGTGGCCGCGAATTACTGGTTAGTCAATGGAACGCAGCAGGTGGAAGATTTCAATGGCTTCAAGGACCAGCTATTCGGATTAATTGTTACTCCGACTAAGAACATCAATTGGACCGTCAACTATTATTTCGGCCAGGATCACCCGGACACCCTTTATTATCCTTACGGCGGCGCGGCTCCCGGCCTCCCGGCAATACAAGGCGTTCCCTTCGCTCCCATCGCCAACGCCCCCACGGGCCGCACACACATCTTCGATTCTTACGCCTCTTGGCAGGCAACCTCGAAATTCTCACTGGCGCTCGAAGGCGATACCGTAATCGAGCGCCTGTTGCCCACGTCCGCGCCTTCGCGCGTTTCGGGCGGCGCGGCATACGCGAAGTATCAGATAACGCCAAAATTCGCCGTGGCATCGCGGGCGGAATACCTTTCCGACCGCGGAGGCCTCTTCAGCGG
>CAWCJO010000014.1:0-78405 GCA_963795935.1 Bryobacterales bacterium
TCCGATGCCGCATCGAGCGCGTAGAGCCCGCCATTGTTCGTGTTGAAGGGATACTTGTTCCGGAAGTAGTTGTACCGCACGAAGAATTGGTGTTTCTGTGTGATATTCCAGTCCAGTCTTACATCCACCCACTGCGCATGCTGCACTGTTTGCGCTGTCGCCAGCAGACTGCTTGGAATCCCGATCAGAGCTGCGTTCGCGGGCGAAATGGTGGTGGGCGTCGGCGTGGCCCGCTTGATGTGCTCGTACGAGGCGAAGAAGAACAGCTTGTCCTTGATAATTCGGCCGCCGGCATTCGCGGCAAAGTCGTTCGCCACTGGAATGGGCGTTGTCGGACCCGCCAGAATGGGCCTCGCCACCGCGTCGAGCGGACGGCCTAGAAACTGCACTTCGCCGTGAAACTCGTTGCTTCCCGAAGCCGTGATCACGTTGTAAATGTCTCCCGCGATTTTTCCGAACTCCGGCGCGAAGCTGTTCGAAACCGTCTGGATCTCCCGGACGTAAATGTCCGCGATCGCGAACAGCCGTAGTCCATAGCGGTCGGTCTCGGTGTCCACCGCGCCATCGAGCTGATAATTGACCCGGTCCACCAACCCGTTGGTATTGAGTAGCCGCGGGATCCCAGCTCCGGATTCGGATGACCGCTCACTCCTGGCTGGAAAAGAACGAAATTATAAGGATTGCGCGAAGTCAGCGGCAGGTTTTCCACCTCCTCACGGCCGATCGTGCGTCCGATGCTCACGCGCGATGGATCCACCACCGGCGCTCCGCCGCTGACCTCGATTGCGGTGCTCGTGGCGCCCACCTTCAACTGCGCATCGATCACTGCCTCCGTGCCGGCGTCCAGAATGATGCCCGTATGCCGCTCCGGCGTAAATCCGGTTTTCGTGATGGTTGCGGCATACGTACCCAACGGCAGGTTTGGGAACACATAATAGCCGTCTTCGGATGTAGTCGCGCTCCGCCGAAAACCCGTCTCGGAGCTTTCGATGCTTACTTCGGCCTCCGGAATCGGAGCATTCGCCTGGTCGACCACGCGGCCTCGAATGCTCCCGTTAATCGCTTGCGTCTGACTCCATCCCGGCAGCGCCGCTCCCGCGAGCGCCAGGGCTAGGGAAATTGCCGTTGTTTGAAACCGTCCTGAACGAGACATAAGTATACGTAAGAGACGCAACCCAGGTAATTCCGTCTCCTATTCTCATGCGCATGCGGTCGCCGCATCCGCATCGATGAACTATGTTCCGCGGGCCGCCAATTTAAATGCCGCGAAAGCCTCGGCTCGTCGAAACCTGATCGTTCCATTAGTCGGATGTCCAAGCACCATGAATCGCCGTGCGCCGCACGCGCGCGGATTACTCGCGTGATCCGCGCCGGACGCCATTAACCCTGGATGTCCGCCCGTCCGCGCCGCGCGCCCGTTCACGCCCCTCCCGCATTGGACAATTCTCTCTACCCTCTTCTCCCGCCCCGATACGCCATCGTTGAGCCTGATGGATCTCGGACTCGCGGACCGCGTCGCCATCGTAGCCGCCGCGAGCTCCGGTTTGGGCCACGCCGCTCGCGCGTGGACGCGTCGCCGAGGGCTCCCGCATCGCCATCTGTTCACGCGACGCGCAACGCATTGAAGCCGCCGCCGGCGCCATTGGCCGCGGCGTCTTGGCCCAGGCCGTCGATGTCTCGAACGGCAATGAAGTCAAACGATTCGTCCAATCCGCGCTCGATACTGTTCGGCCGCATCGACATTTGCGTCACCAACGCCGGCGACCCGCCCTCCAAGCCCTTCGCCGCCGCGGAAGCTCTCCCCGTGATGAGAGAGCGCCGCTGAAATCGATTCCCCACCATTGCCTCCCTCGCGCACATGCGAGGCCGGCAATAGCTCAACCAGCGATATCGCAGCGCGCTGAATTGTAAACGAGCCGGCGCCGCCTCGACGCTACTCTCAAATGGGATGCGCCTGGATGAAACCGCTTAAGAACGTGCCCGCCTTCGTTTTGGCAATCCTGCTGGCCGTCTGCCTTCTGACGTACTACTCAATGCGCGATTCCGCCAACCCCCCTCCCCGGGATTCCGCCGCGGCCGAGCAGCCGCTGGTGGACACGAGCCTGCTGCAAACCGCCGTGAAACTGGCCCCTTTTGCCGCCACGCCCGACGAGCAGGCGCAGGCGCACGAAGCTTGGCGCCTCGCGGACCACGCGCTCGACCTCACTTTCGCCGCGGCCTTGCGCGAGGCCCAAGCCGAAGCTGAGTTGCCTGCAAATGGTCCTCTGCGCGAATTGGCGGATCGCATCGCCATGCTCAAGGAACGCGTGCAAGCGGACAAGAGGCGAGTGGAAGAACTGGGTAGCGACACCGCCGACAAACTGGATCGCGCACGGGCGCAGCTCGATCTCGACCAGGACGAGTTGGACGACGCCCAGCAGGATCTCATGCGCGAAGGCGGCGACAAGTCGGCCAACCTTCAGCGCCTGCTTCAGGAGCGCGATGTCTCGAACAAAGTTGCCGACCAGACCCTCAAGTTCGGCGCTCCCGGCGCCCACGGGAACTATGAACCAACAGCTTCGAACGTGGCTCTCCCTGCGCGAATATAATCGCCGGTTGCGGTCCGCGGAGCAACAAGCCGCCTCCCAAGCCCATACGCTGCTCAGCCAACACAACGCGATCGCCCGTCAACTGCCTCTCCAGCCGGATGCGACAGCTTCCGTGGGCCGTCTGCGGCAGCTGTCGGGCCAGCGCAAAACGCTCATCGGTCTCGACCAGCGCGTCGACGATACCAAACAACTCGTTAATGTTTATCGGCGCTGGAGCGGCCTCGTCGAAAATCGGCGGCGCGCGGTCCTGCGCCTGATCTTGCGCTCACTGGCGGCCATTCTCGGCATTCTGCTGGCGGCGGTGCTGCTGAATGGCGCGATACGCCGCGCTTTCCCTCGCACCGACCGGCGCCGGCTCCATCAAATACGCGTGATCGGCCGCATTACGCTGCAAGTGGCCGCCGTCCTCGCGATTCTGCTGATCCTCTTCGGCCCGCCCACCCAGCTCTCTACGATGATCGGCCTCATCACCGCCGGCCTCACCGTGGTCATGAAAGATTTCATCGTGGCATTTTTCGGGTGGTTCACGCTTCTGGGCAAAGATGGCATCAGCGTGGGCGACTGGGTCGAGATCGAAGGCGTTTCGGGCGAAGTCGTCGAGATCGGACTCCTGAAAACCGTGTTGCTCGAGCTTGGAAACTGGACCGGCACGGGACAACCCACCGGCCGTCTGGTCTCCTTCTCCAATAGTTTCGCAATGGAGCGGCATTACTTCAACTTCTCGACGTCAGGTCAATGGCTGTGGGACGAGCTGCAGGTCACGCTGCCCCCGGAGAGCGATCCCTACCGCACGGCGGAACAGATTCGCGAGCATCGTCGAGCGCGAGACGCGGGCGGATGCCGCCGAAGCGGCCAAGGATTGGCAGCGCGTCGTCCGTCGATACGGAGCCCGCGAGTTCTCCGCCACGCCCGCCGTCAATCTTCGCCCGGGCGTCAACGGGGTGGAAGTAGTGGTCCGCTACATCACCCGCGCGCCGCAGCGCAACGCCGTAAAATCGAAGCTCTTCCAGGCCATCGTCGGCCTGCTTCGCCAGCCTGCATAGCGGCCGGGCGATCACGGTCGTCCAGCCACGTTTGGCTCGCGGTCGCAAACGAAATGCTTAATGCGCGTGTTTCGGATTTCCTAATGGCGGCAACGCGGCCCATTGGCCGGATGGGGAAGAACCAACGCTGTGCAAGCGCAAGGCCAGCCCCAGCATGCAGATTGCGCTGAAGCCAAAATAGGACCCGAGTAAAACAAGATCTGGGTGCGACCCTGGTTCTATCTTGAACCAGCGCAACCCGAGGGCAAGAAACGCCACGGCAAAACCAAAGGAGGCCACTCCGGCCAAGGTAAAAAACCATCCGTCCGCAACATGACACCGCTGCCGCAGGGTCCGTGCGATTCGCAATTCGAGAATACCGGCGCTGATCGCCATCACAATGACCAGGACCGCGATAGTAAGAAAGCCGATCCGAAAACGGGTAAAGCCGTATTGGATCAGTCCGAGCGCGCCAATCGCAAGACCATTCAGCGCCAGAAGCCGGCATTTGCCATTCACGGATCTCACGATGCCGGCTGCGATCGTGCAGGCTCCTGCCGCCATCGCAAGCGTACCCAAAGTCGCAATCGCGCCGTTCCAGGAATGGAAAGTGAGGGGTCCATCCGTCTCCTGCATGATTAAGTAGATAACGGAAATAATCGCTTCCAGAATGCCGCATAATGCCAGCAACAGGCAGTTCTTAGCGAGTGTTTGGATCAAGGCGCGCCTCCCATATCATGATCGGCAGTGCCCCTCTAATAGGGATTGAGGGCTTCTCCACCGATCATAGCGCCGGCCCGGCCCAGATAGCGATTTGGCGATCGCGCCGGCAACTCATCCCGGTGTTAGAGTTGTAAAAATAGGCACGGTCATGCGCAGAAGATCTTTCTTAAATATGTTGCCCGCGGCGGCAATCGCCGCGAGGTCATCGCTCGCGGAAGACTCGCCGCCCGAACGGCCCAAAGTTCCCGGAACGCTGTCCTTGCGGGCGCGCCGCCGGAGCGCACGGGGCGCGGTCTCCGAACAGGCGCTCCACTGGGAGGTGGCGCAGACGGCCATTATCGTCTGCGATATGTGGAACACGCACACGTGCGGCATGTCCGCGCAACGCGTCGCCGCCATGGCGCCGCGAATGAACAACGTTTTGATCGCGGCCCGCAGCCTGGGCGTCATGATCGTTCACTCTCCCAGCGATACCATGAAATTCTACGAGGGAACGCCTCAACGCCTGCGAATGCAACGAGCTCCCATGGCGCCCTCTCCCACACCGATTGTGGCTCGTTGCGGCCGCGATGCCGAAGAGGAGCGCGCGTTTCCAGTGGACGACAGCGCCGGCGGCTGCGACGATCCCGTCGTAAAAGAATGGACCGGGCCCTACCCATGGACTCGCGAGAACCCCGCCATCGACATCGGCGGATTTGACGGCGTCAGCGAGAGCGGCCAGGAAATCTACAACTACTGCAAGCGGGAAGGCATCGCCAACATCGCCCTCATGGGTGTCCATACCAACATCTGCATTCTCAACCGCTCGTTTGGGATCCGGCAGATGACCCGGCTAGGCTTCAAAGTGGTTCTGGTGCGCGACCTGACCGATTCCATGTACGATCCACGCGCGCGGCCATTCGTCAGCCACGCCCGTGGCACTCAGTTGATCGTCGAGCATATCGAAACCAGGTGGTGTCCCTCGATCCTCAGCGACGATCTCACGCATGTCATTGAGGGATCGGACAACCCTCCGAATCTTACGGCTGGATCCCCGTCCGCCCCCACCCGCTGAACCGGGCGACGCTTCCTGAATCGAGAAACTCCCGATCCGCGTCTGGCCCCGAATCGGTCATCGGCATGCCTCCCGCCCCTTTCACATCGATCCCGCATTGGACCATTCTCCCTTTACCCCTCTCGCGGCCCGATACGCTATCGTTGAGCCTGATGGATCTTGGACTCGCGGATCGCGTCGCCATCGTAGCCGCCGCGAGCTCCGGTTTGGGCCAGGCCGTCGCGCGCGGACTCGCCGCCGAGGGCGCCCGCGTGGCCATCTGCTCCCGCGACGCCCAACGCATTGAAGCCGCCGCCAACGCCATCGGCCGCGGCGTCCTGGCCCAGGCCGTCGACGTCTCGAACGGCAACGAAGTAAAACGATTCGTGCAATCCGTGCTCGATACTTTTGGCCGCATCGACATTTGCGTCACCAACGCCGGCGGCCCGCCCTCCAAGCCCTTCGCCGACACCTCCACCGACGACTGGCGCTCCGCCGTCGACCTCAATTTCATGAGCGCCGTCCATTTCGCCCGTGAAGTTCTCCCCGTTATGAAAGAGCGGCGCTGGGGCCGATTCCTCACCATCACCTCCGTCGCCGTCCTGCAGCCCGTCCCCAATCTTGTCCTGTCCAACGCCGTCCGCTCCGCCGTGCGCGGCCTCGTCAAAACGCTGTCCAACGAATACGCGCCTTACAATGTTCTCGTGAACAATGTGTGCCCCGGCTTCACCGCCACCGAAAGATTAAAAGAGTTCGCCGGCAACATCCCGCTCGATCAAATTCCCCTCGGCCGCCTCGCCACGCCCGAGGAGTTCGCCGATGTCGTCGTGTTTCTCGCCTCCGAGCGCGCCAGCTATATCACCGGCTCCTCCATCGCCATCGACGGCGGGCTGGTCAAAGGAGCCTGACCCGTTTGCCCGCCGTACGAATCGAATCGGCAAGCGCCCGCAAGCTCCGCGACCGCAATAAAATTCACTACCGCCTGGCGCACTGGCCCATCTGGATCTTTGTCTTTTACCTCGCCCCCGGCTGGCTCACCTTCGATCTGTTCGCGCGCGGCTTCACCACCGGCAACGCGATGTGGCTCGGCGCCGTCCTGCTGGGCACCGGCATTGCCGCCTTGCGCGGCCGCCTGCCCGGCGTCGAGCCGCGCCCCTACATCATTCGCTTCACCGAAGACAAGCCCAATCCCCTCTATCGCCGCGTCTGCTATACCTTCGCCTGGAGCGCCCTGATCTCCTACGCCGTCCTCAACGCCGCCGGCTTAATCGGCGCCATCGCAACCGGCCATTGGCGCCTCCTCCAGATTTACGCGTACGCTTATTTCCCCCTCGCAATCCTGATTTGGATCCTCGGCGCCTGCGGCCTGCTGCCTCGCGTCAAGCGCTCCACCCAAGGCGAAGGCCACGAGCGGCGCTACTTCTACGGTTCCGTCTGGGCCGTCACCCTCGCGCAACCCGCGCTGGGCCTGCTGTGGGTCGCGCTCCCGGCCCATTCACGGGCCGCCGACGCCGCAAAACTGGCCGTATTCCTGACAATTCTCGTCATCATGGGGCTACTGGCGCGCCGCGGCCTCCTGCCGCGCACCCGCCGCATCGTGCCCGGAGAGCTGGCCATCTCCGATTGATCTACATCCTCATTCTGTTCCTCGCCATGTGGCTCGTCGCAGCCGTAGCCGGCCTTGTCTATCAATGGTCCGGCGTCCGGCGCGACGCGCAACTCTTCCCCGCCCCCGGCCGCATCGTCCGCGTCGGCCCCAATCTTCTGCACCTTTACGAGCTCGGCGAAGGCTCACCCGCCGTAGTGCTCGAATCGGGAATCTCGGCCACTTCCATAAACTGGCGCGCTGTCCAGACCGAAATCGCGAAGTTCACGCGCGTCCTCGCCTACGACCGCGCCGGCCTCGGCTGGAGCGGCCCGGCCCGCACTCCCCGCACCGCCGCCCAAATCGTCGATGAGTTGCGCGATCTGCTCCGCGCCGCCCAAGTCCCGCCGCCGTACATTCTCGTCGGCCACTCCTTCGGCGGCCTCGTCGTACGCCTCTACGCCGCGCGCTACCCCACCGACGTCGCCGGCCTCGTACTCGTGGACCCCCTGCGCCCGCAAGAGTGGCATCCGCTCACGGCCGTCCAACGCCGCAATCTCGTCGGAGGCGCCATGCTGTCGCGCTGGGGAGCCTTCCTGGCCCACTGCGGCGTCGTGCGTTTCACTCTAACCCGTTTGTCCAGCGGATCGCGAACGCTGCCGCGCCTCATTGGCCGCGCTACCTCCAGCCGCGCCGGTCTTCAAACCATGGAGCGCCTCGTCGGCGAGATCCGCAAAATGCCCCCCGACCTGTGGCCCGCCATCACGTCCCACTGGTGCCATCCCAAATCCTTCTCGAGCATGGCCGCCCACCTCCGCGCCCTCCCCGCCGGAGTCGCCGCCATGCTCGCCGCCGCCCCCCTGGCGAACATCCCCGTCAGCATCCTGACCGGCGCCAAAAGCTCCACCAAATGGTCCCCCGCCGACATCGCCGGCATCGCGGCCAACGTCACCCACACCGTCGCTGAAAACAGCGGCCACTGGATCCAACTGGACGAGCCCGCCCTCATAGTCGACGCCGTGAGAAGCCTAATGAATCGCGCCGGCGAGTAGTCCGCCGAGTTCCACAACGAATGACTGCTAACTCGGGCCCCTCGGCCAGCGCTTGGCTGTAAAGACGATAAACCCGCGCGCGCCTGCGATCGCGCGATCCACGATATCCATTGACAACCGCGTCCAGGCCATCCAACAACCTGGTAGCCGTATCGACGTAGAACCGCCCGGCCGCTTCTTCTGACGCCTTCGGCAGGGGCACAATTTCGCCCGACGCGAGCAGGCGCTTTCGTTCAACCAGAGCGCGCACCGCATCGATCGCCAGACGCGCATGCGCCTCTTCATAGCCGCTGTCAAATGCCATGTCCGAAGTGGCCAAGGCACGAAGGAACTGCTGCACCCGCACGGCCCGGCGCACAACATCCGTGCCGTCGTCTTGCAGCGGAACGTCGTGCGGCCGCGCAGTTTCACCCCGGAGCGGCGCTGCCGGTTTCCCGAGCGCCAACGTGATGCGCGCCAGTCGCGGCGTTTGCTCATACGGCAGAAAAACCGTATGCGCATCGAACCGCGTCCACGTCTTTCCGTTTATCCATACTTGCCGGATCGCACCCACGCCGATGGTGGATAGATATAATTTCTTGTCTCCAAAACGAATCGGATCCAACTGCTCCAACTCCGTCACCGTTGTTGGAATGTGTGGGACCAACGTAAGCCCGCCGGCCTGGTACAGGTACTCGAATAAACCGCGAACGAACGCGGCGGGAATCCCGAACGCATCGTATGTCAGGTTAATTGGCTGGTTCGGCTGGTACACCGCATTTCCAAAATCCGTGAGGGGGTTGTCCATGCGAAACTGTCGCGCGAACTTCAGGATTTGGCCGCATCGAGCGGCGCGCCTCATCGAATTTCGATAACCGGTAATACGCCATGATCATGCGCGCCTCGCATGTCGACCAATGCCCCCCGTTGACCCACTCCCCAAACCGCCAGATCCCTTTCAGCGGATTGTACATATCATCCAGCGAAGGATAATTGGCGATGATCAGATCGTGCGGCCGCAATTCCGGAATGGAGTCGATCTTTGCGTATATGCGCGCGGCCTGCTCGTCATTCACCACTCGAAAACAGATAGCGTCGTGGTTTGGCGCGCTTTCGAAATACCCGTACCGCGCGGCGCCATAGACGCCATGCCGCGTCCCATCGGGGTCGAGCGATTTGATGAAGTAACCCTCCTCTGTCATCAGCCGCGGCAGGCCCGCGCGCGCCTGCTCGCGCCGTTGCGCGTAAAGCCCCGCCTTGGCATTATCCCCGGCGAGCTTTTCAAGCTCGATCAACCGGTCCAGCGCCGCGATATACGTGATCGAGAGGCCCGCCAAATAGGCCATATCATACGTCCCGTCCTCCCGCCGCCAACCGGCATAACTGGGCGCCAGCAGGTTGGCCGCCGGCCCCGCCAGGAACAGGTTGTTCTTAGGGTCGCGGCGTGTGTCTAGGAAATTAGCAGCGCGTTCGAGCATAGGCAAGTAGTGTTTAATGGCATCCGGTCGCCGCGAGATCAGCACCGCCTCCGCTTGCATCACAATTGCCGCCGCCGTGAATTCGAGGCCCCAATCGTGGATCCATGTCTTACCGTCACCCTGTTTGTAAGCAAGACAGCCAGGCGTGGCGCCGTCTCCCAGTTGCCCATCCGGCGCAATCCACGTCCAACCCGGCGAGCGCAGCTTGCGGCAGCCGACGCGCTTACCATTCCCCATGCGGTCGAACCATAGGTCCTGCGAATTCTGAACGAATCTTGCCAGCGCTTCGCCATAAAACGGAAGACCGCAGTACGTCGTGCCATAGCTGTTTTGAATCCACCACGCTTTCCAGGTGGGCCCTTCCCACAGACCGTTCCACTGCGGAGCGTACAGCATGTTTACGCTCTGAAATTGCGGATCGGGTTCGAGCATCCGTCGAGCCGTGTCCAACAGTTTTAGATATTCCGTGTCTCCCGCGCCCCGGAAATGTCTACCCTCGAAACGATCCGCCGCCGGCGCTCCGCTTGCGGTTAAAAGAAAACAGAGGACCGCCCCTACGCGCGCCGCGCAGGTCACCGTGCGTTCTCCGCGAGCATCTCATCCCGCAAGCGCGCGAATTCCCGCTTCAGTCCATTTTCTTGGGTCAAGTCCCACAGGCACGTCTTCAACTGGCGCATGCCCAGCACCGAGGTGATCCAGGACTGCGTCCAGCCCGTTTCCGCGGACCACGCGCCCCAGCCCGAGTCGGCGTTGCTCGCCCAGTATTCCCAGTTTTTAAAATCAAATGCCCGGAACCACGCTCCGTCCAGCTCCGGATGCGACTCCGAGCGCACTTGCACCCGTACCAGAAATTGCGCCAGCTTCCCGACCGCGCGCTCGTATGCGGCATCGCCGGTTGCCGCCGCCGCTTCGTGCAGGCCCAAGAAGGCAAAGTTAGTCGTATACAGAAGGTCGGCGACGGGATCTCCGTTTTCCTGGATCAGCGGGGCTTCTCGAGTCCCGTATTCCTCGTTGCTCTGGGGTGGCCCGAAAGCGCCGTGATGGGCCGCGCCGATCTCCTCGCGAATAGCGCCGCTGTCGTCCTGCGCCGCCAACAGATCCGCAGAAATGCGATGCAGCCAGGCGCGGTGTTCGCCGGTATTTTCAAGACGTACCAGCCAGGCCAGCGGCAGCAGCATGCGCGCCCGCTCCTGCTGGATGCCATTGGTCCAATGCCAGTTATCCGGATACGCCTCCATCGTCATCTTGATCGCATTCCTGCTTCTTGCCAGGAATGGCTCATAGCCGGTCTGCCGGTATGCCCACAGCATGCACGCCCACAGATACGCCTGGTAATGCGGCGAGTAGCTGACGACATCCCCGTCATTATAATGTTGCCAGCCGTTCCTCTCGAGCGGCGCCTGGTCAATGCGATCGATGCGGAAACCGAGTTTGCCCGTCGTACGAAAGTTCGCCAGCAGCGCGCGAATCAGCGGCAAATTCCAACGGCCCGAACCCAGCAGCGCGGCCGTCGCCATCGTGCCCAGCATGGCGCGCGCGTTGTCGTCCCCATAATATACGCCATAGCCGTTCAGGTCCCGATAGTAGCGGGCCGCCGTATTCCATCCGAGCAAGCCGTACGCCGCATTCCGAGGATCGCTGCGCGCTCCCTGAGCCAGCGGCGATTGGTAGTACAAGAAATTCTGCAGGTTTGCGGCTGCGCGAAGGCGTTCCGGCTTTTCTTCCAATCTCCCGGAAAAAGCCAGCGCCATGGCAGTCTCGGAGACGCAATCGGCGCGAATCCACCAGCGTGCCAACTGCGATCCGTCCTCTTGGATGCTGGAGCTGAAACCTTCCAGCACGCCCGCGCTGCCGTTACCGGCGGGGAGCCGCGTGGCGTCCGGACCAGCACCCACCCGATCCTTATATTTCGCCGCCTCGCCGGCGCGTTCTTTCCAGGATGCGTCAATCAGCATGCGGGATCTCGCGTACCAACCGACTCCCCTCGAAAAAGCCCGCAATTCGCCGTCGCGCGGAATCGTCTCCATCTTTGCGAAAGACGGCCGCACCGTGGCCAACGGATGCACTTCGGGCACGACGCCGCCCTGAGCCACCCACGTCAGAATGCGCCGCCATACCAGTGGCCATGCATCCGCTGGCGCATAGCGAGCCGTAACAAACTGGCTTAGCTTCGTGGTTGCGACTAATATATTCCCGCGCGGATCTTCAAACAGAATTGGAAACACTCCGGCGGACGGCAAGCCATAAATGGCGGAATTAAAACCCGCCACGCGCGCCAGAACGAGATCCGGCTTCGGGGCCTCCACGGGCAAAAAGTGGGACTCGTGAATCGATAGAATCCGCATGGGCGGCAGGTTGGGACCAAACGCGCCGGATGCCACCACGATTCGTTCCCGCCCGGCTGTTGCCGGCGGCTTCCATTCCATACCGGGTATCGATGATGAATATTCGATAAAGACGCGCAGCTTCTTCCGGTCAACCGAACGCCATACAACGGGACTCACCTCCGTCGTCGCGCTGGGATACCCATCCGCCAGCAACAAAACTCCGCCGCCGCGCGGCGCCGCTTCCACCGCTCCCGTTGGCGAATCGTAGCGCGGGAAGGTGGACCCGCTCTCCGCCAGCGCGCGATACAGGTCGTTGTCCGGGCGGCAACTGAAGACCAGCGTCTCCGGCTTAGCGCCGGCCGGCAACAAACAGGAAGCGACGAATAAAGCAACCTTGATTTGGTTTATGCTTCCCCCAATTGCGCCCGAAGTTCGTTCAGGCGATGCATCAGTCCGGCGGTAATGTCCTGGTATTTCGGATCGCCGAACAGGTTGCGCAGCTCTTGGGGATCCGTTTGAAGATCGTAAAGCTCGTACTCCTTCGGAATCTCGTCATAATATTCAATTAGCTTGTACCGTTCCGTCCGGACTCCATGGTTCTTGGCAACCATGTTCGGTCCCGGATATTCGTAATACGAATACAGCCAGTCGTGCCGCCAACCACTATCATTCCCTTGAATCAGAGGAACAAGACTGCGGCCATGCATATGGGCGGGCGGTTTGATTCCCGCCAATTCGAGTACCGTAGGCGCGATATCGATGTTCAAGACCATGCTTTGATTAAATGTGCCCGGCTTGATAACTCTCGGATAACGGATGTTCAGCGGAATCCGGATGGATGGCTCGTGCATCAATCGCTTATCCATCAACCGCCATTCACCCAGGAAAAAACCGTGATCCGCCGTATGCATCAGAACGGTCTCATCCAGTATCCCGTTGCGCTCTAATGTATGGATTACGCGGCCCACATTATCGTCCGCCCCTTTCGTCAGAGCATAGTGACCCTTGACGAGAGCTTCCAAAGTTGCGCACCATTCATCGCGGCCAATCTTGTTGGTCGCATTGACAAATGCCTTCGGCTTGCCGGGATAGCGCTTTAAATCGTCGTCGAAGGTCGCCGGTTTCGGGATGTTGTCGCCACTGTACAGATCCAGATAGCGGCGCGGCCGTATATTCTCGGCGTGAGGGGAATAGAACCATAGAAACAGACAGAACGGCTTAGCGTGGCTTCCATCCAACCAATCGACCGCCGCCTTCGTTACGACATCGTCGACCCAATCATGATAAATTTGGTCCTTCCCGACATGGCCATTTAAACCCTCTGCGATGGGACAGTCGAAGTAACTTGCTTGACCAAGGTAACCAAAGTAATAATCCCAGTAACGGTCCCGCAAGCCGTTCCGTATATGTGACTTTCCGCAAAATGCGACCTCGTATCCGGCGTCGCGCAGTAGATCGGAAAAGATCGGCATGCCGGGAGTAATCGGGCGATCTTTGTTGTCAATCACCCCGTTGGCCCGGGAATACATTCCCGTGAGAACGCTGGCCCTCCCGGGGGCGCAAAGCGCGTTCGTTACAAATGCATTGCTGAACCATACGCCTTCGCGCGCAATACGATCCATGTTAGGGGTTTGCAGAATCGGGTTGATCTTGCATTGGTCCCAGGCAAACCCCGGCTCGCCGTGCTGCGCTGCATAGCTAAACTCATCCGGCCGCTGGCCGTCCGTCATGAATATGACGAAGTTCGGCCGGCGCGCCTTGCTATTTCCGGCCGGGAAATTTCCGGCCTGATTAGCGGTAAGCAATGGCGCCGCTGCCGCAGCCCCCAGGGTGGCGGCGTTCAGCTTCAAAGCGCTGCGGCGCGTAAATGAGCTCATACTCCAATACTCCGAATCAAAACTCCAGCCTCAAACTGAGTTGAATGTTTCGCGGCGAGTTTGAAGTCGCGGTGATCCTCCCTACCTGCGCCGGAACGCTGATGTTCGAGGCCGGATTGGCGAAACTGGGATGATTCAGCGCGTTGAAGAAATCTCCCTCAAAGCGGAGCCTGAATCGCTCCGCCATCACAAAGTTCTTGAATAGCGAAGCGTCCCACTCGCTGTACCCTGGACCAAACAGAGAATATGGCGCGGAATTGCCGAACGTAAATTGCGCCGGAAGCGCATACGCCGCCGGATTAAACCACTGCGTCAAGCCGGGGTTCGATACACTCGGGTTTCCCACGATGTTGGCTCGCCCGCTTGGCCACCCCTGCACCGCGCTCGTGAAGTTCACCGAGAAAGGCAGACCGCTTCCTAACGTGAGTATGCCCGTTGTCCCCCACCCGCCGAGGATGAAATTCAGCGGCCGGTTCAGGGACGTCAGATAGCGCCGGCCCTTCCCGAACGGCAAGTCATACACATAATTTGCCACCATATACTGCTGGCGTATATTGGGATCATTCCCGCGGTCGAGACGAATATCCTGGTTATCCAGAGGCGTGAACGAGTCCGTGCCTCCGCTGTCCAGAGTCTTGGTCCAGGAGTATTCGATCTCGAATGAGAGCCCGGATGAAAATCGGCGCAAAGCGGAAAGTTGCAGCGCCTGGCTATTTACGGTTTGGCCGTTTTCCCAGAAGTTAATCGGCCCGAACGGCTGATATGGCCGCCGTGGCTGTACCGGCCCCGGCGCGGGCGGCGGATCGTTGAGGTTAAACACCTGTGTCTCGTGCTCCGTCTCGATGCCTAGATACGTTGCGCGCAGCGCCATGTTGGCCGCGACCTGAGATTCCACCGTGAAATTCCACTCGTGACTCATCGGATAACGGTAGTTGGTAGGATATGCGTTCACCGTCGCGCCGCTTGCGACCGCGCCTTGGCCTGAAGGGAACGGGTTCGCGAATGTAAGTGTCGGCGTAGGGCCCGCCAGCGGCTCGAACACCTGCGCGCCGTTAAACGGTGGATTTAACGCCGTCTCATAACTCCCAAAACCCCACGGCCACGTGTTGTAATACATCCCATATCCCGCGCGCAGCACCAGACGCGAGGTCGCGAGCGGGCGGTAAGCCAGCCCCACGCGCGGCGCAAACTGCTTCAAATCGTTTCCGATATAGTTTCCCGGGCCAAGCCCGATGCTGGAACCAATCACAATGGGAAGACCCGGAAATAAACTTGGATTGTAAGTCCCTTTCAGAACGACAATCTCGTTTAAATTGGAATACCAGTTCGCCATGTTCCCCAGTTTATTCTGATACAGCGTGGGCAGATCGTAGCGCAACCCTAGGTTCACCGTGAGGCGGCTCATTGCTTTCCAGCTATCTTGAATGAAAAACCCGTACCGGTCGTTCGCCGGCGTGTTCGCCGTCGGGGCAATGGCCGCGCTTGATGCCGACAGGTCGCCCAGCAGGAAGTCCGCGAACGCGGAGCCGCTATATTGCCCATTAAACGTGAAACTACCATGCCCGGGAGCCGTATTCTGATAGTTGTAGAACTGCCAATGCATGTAAGATACTCCCGCGTCGATAACATGGTTTCCCTTTAGCCAAGTTAATTGATCCGAGAGCTGAAACGTTTGATGAATGTCCCCGCTGCCGGCATTGTCGCTGAATCCGGTAAAGCCGGTAATGGACACGGTTGGCAGCCCGCCTAATCCCGAAAGATTACTGGGTATGCCTGGAACCAGCGCGGTGGGATTTACGTTGTAGTTCTGAGGCTGAAAAATATCCCAAATACGATGGTACGCAACCGAGCTCAGGTTCACCAGCGTGGGTGAAATGGTGTGGGTATAATTAGCAGCAACGTCCTGATCGACCTCTGAGTTATCGACGCCGCCGAATTTGTCCGTTGCTCCTGCGGAGTAGTTCGGAGTGTGGCGGGCCATGTAATAACGAACCGACAAGGTATTCGCCTCGTTGATGTTATAATCTGTGCGGCCTTCATAGCGCATATTGTCCTCCCTGTTGGCCACATTGGTTGTGAAGTTGTTGCCTAATCCTCCCGCCGCCGTTGTGGCGATATTGGGAGTATCGAAATAGGGAAAAAAGTTTTTCGCGATCGGGCTGATGCGCGCCGCTGGAATCTGGTTGTTCGGGAAGGGGCTGCCCGTATCGGGATCTATGATCGGGGGAAGGCCGGCAAAATTGCCATTCAAAAGGTTCTGAGTCGGCATCGCCGCCGTCTTTGTGCTGGATGTCCGATTGGTGTAGCCTTCAAAGCTCCCAAAGAAAAATAACTTGTTCCGCTTGATCGGCCCTCCCAGCGAACCCCCGAATTCATTACGCACGAATGGCGGCTTCGGTAGGCTGGTTGCGAAGAAGTTCTTCGCGCTCAGCGCCGTGATCCGGTTGTATTCGAAGGCGCTGCCATGAAATTCGTTCGTGCCGGATTTTGTGACCATAATGACCGCGGTGGTCCCGGCATACTTCGCGGACCCAGTGCTGTCGATCACCTGGAATTCACCGATTGAATCGAGCGAAGGAACGTTCTTGCCCAGCACTGCGTTTTCAATTTGTAAAACTTGCGAACCGTCGATCGTTTCGCTTACGCCGCCGCGCGTATAGACTCCACCAATTCGCGCCGAGGTTCCGGAGTTCTGCACCCCCGGGGCGATCGCCAGCAAACCAAAAATATCCGTCCGGCCGTTGAGCGGCACGGAATCGATCTGCTTGGAATCGACGATGCTGCCGACCGAGGTCGTATCCGTCTGCACCAGCGGCTGTTCGGCCGTGACCTGTACGGAAGCTTGCGTCGAGCCGACGGACAACGCTGCGTCTTCCCGGACCGTCTGCCCGACTCTCAAAATCACATGCCGAATGACATAACTTTGGAACCCTCCGGCGGTTACCGTAATCTCATACGGATCTGGGATCACATTCGAGAACGTGTACTCTCCCGCGTTGTTTGCCTCAGCCCCGGATGTCACGTTGGTAACTTCATTCCGCAGAGAAACCTTGGCGCCGGGCACGATGGCGCCCGTTTGATCCGTAACTGTGCCCAGGATCGTGCCAAAACCGGTTTGGCCCTGAACTGCTATAGGTTGTATGAGCAGCGCGACGGAGATCGATAGCGCGCTCCACAACCGGCTACTTACCGTTCTCATAAATTCCCCTCTTGTTGTCGTGCCGGACCACATCGCCGGAATTCTACTCGCAAGCATTCTGATTCACCGCAGGCGCACGGCGTGAACAATCGCGCGGTACTGATCCGCCCGGTAAACGGTCAATGCCAATTCCACCGGCGTTTCATTGCTGGAATAGGTTTTACGGCGAATCGCCAGCACCGATGCGGCGCCGCGGAGACCTAACAGCGTCTTATGTCTGCGAGTCGCCAACTCCGCCGACACCTCTTCCACGCAGTGCGCCAGATCCAACCCGTAATTTCGCTCCAGAAGGCTGTAAAGCGACTCTCTTGAGAAATCGAATCGTTCGAGCCCGGGGCAAAGATACGCCGGAATCTCCACCGCCTCGATAGCCAGCGGCCGGCCATTCCCAAACCGCAGACGTTCGATATAGTAAACGAACTCGGCGTAGGGTATTCCAAAAAATTGCGCCGACTCGGGCGCGGCGCGGCGCTGCTCAAACCGCAGTAACTTCGAGGAGGGGCTGATGCCCCGCTTCATCAGCTCCTCGGTAAAACCGCGCATTTCCTGTTGCTGCTTCCGCACTCGCGGGGGCGCGACGAAGGTCCCGCGGCCCCGTTTCCGCCCGATCAGCCCATCGCGATCCAGGATGTCGTAGGCCGCCCGCAAAGTCATTCGGCTGACCCGAAAATGTTCGCACATTACGCGCTCGGGTGGCAGCAGCGCGCCCGCTTCCGCGGCCCCTTCCGTAATCCAGTTTTTCAAGATCGCGGCAATCTGGAGATAAATCGGCGTGCCGGAATCTTCCTTGATCATGATCGGCATGCGTTTGATCGCCACCGGCATACCTTTCATCTTTTCCACCGCAGAGGTCTAGACAAGTATACTTGTGAGCCTCTTTCATGTCAAGACTTTGGACGCCGCGCTTCGGAGTCGGATCAGAAGGGCGTTATTCCGCGGTGGCGAGGGGGACTGAAACGACCGTGGCGAACGCCGCGACTATCGCACCGGCGAGTAGTCCGCCGCCTTCCACAGCGAAATATTCTGCACCGCGCCGATCTGACCGTATTTCTCAACCGACTCTTTGCGCGCCTTGACCCATTCCGGATCGGCCGAAAATGCCGCCCAGGCATGCTCTCGCGCCGCCAGGCTTTCAAACGGAATCAAGTACGTCGGATTCGGCATGTTCTGCCCGCTCGCCCTTGAGCCGCCGATGGCACTCGAATCGATATAATCGCCGGCCTCGGAACCGGGAAGCTCAGAACCGGAATCGACAAATAAGAAAGGCAGACGTTGTACAACCCCGCCGCCGCAGCCGATTCCGACGCCTGCGTAATTGGTATTCTCGAGCTTGGCGTAAACCCCGCCAGGCCCTCGTTGATGCTCTTCACTTCGTATCTCAGCTCCATCGAAATCTGACGTAACGTCGCCTCGCGATACGTCGGGTCCTCTTCGGCGCCGAGCGTCGCCGCCGGCGCCGTGTAGCACTGCTTCTGCTTCTCCTTCGCCGGCCCGGCCAGCGAGCCAATGATCTGCCGGATCATATTCAGGCTCTCCGGCTACGTCGAGATCGACAACCCGCGCGTCATCGTTCGGCGCGCATCGATGTCCATTAAATCGGCGAATTTCTCCGACTCGTTGCCGTGCACCACGATCTCCGCGCCCTTGCACCGCGTGCGGGACCCGTTCCTTCTTGAGCACCTTGCGGCAATTTGTACTTTGTGTTATAAAGTTGACATGCACACCCTCACACGGTTCATCGCCGCAATGCAACTGGCGCTCATCCTTCCTGCCGCACTCTTCCTGACCGCCGTCCTCGTCGCCGTGGGCGATGCACCGCAATACGACCTGCCCCATCTCGCTCAGCGGATCGTGACGTGGTATTCGGCGCGGCCGTGGACGCTATGGTTGCTGCTGCTTGCTCTGCCGTTTGCCGTGCTCGTCTCCGGCTGTGCCACCCTGCTACGCAGCTGGAAGCATGACGTCGAACCGCCGCACTCCGCGCGGCTCGCCATGATCCCGGCTCCCCTCGCTACGCTCTTCATCGCCGGGACGACGCTCCTATCTGTGGCGATATTAGCGGTTGTGGTGCTGCATATGCTCGCGAACTGACCGCGTCTTAGGCCGATACTCGCGTAGGCATGCACGATTTCCAAACTGACCCGCCACCTTATTTTTCTCGTGAGATTTCATCGTCCTTCTCCTTACCGGGGCTCTTGGGACCATAATTCCGACCGGCGGCAAAATCTCCACCAAATGGTCAGCCGACGATACCTCCAATCTCGCGAACGGCGTCACCCACATCGTCGCGGAAAACAGCGCCCACTGGATCTCGCCTCGGAAACGGCCCTGGAGACTGCCTGCTGCGGTCCCTCGTAATCTGCCACTACAAGCCCCCGGCATGAGCCATCGCTGGCGAATGCCGTCCGTAACTGCGCTTCGAAATCGCGCACTTCCTCAGTGGGGAGGCGTATAAAGGATCATTGCCATTGTGCGCCCTCATCTCGCACCCGTCTTTGGCAAAATCGACATTCCATCAATCGTCAATGATGGGGCTCCTTTTTAGTGCAGCCGAACGTAAACGTGATAACGCCGAACAAAACAAGTAGTCCAGCCTTGCTGCGCTCAAGTAAGCTGCGCTCAAGTAATATGCTCAATTTCAACATCCCTTCATCGTCCTTTGACGTATTCGGCGGACGTCGAGGTTGGCCGCGCCAGGGCACTGGCGCATTTAAACGCTTCGCTCCCGCGGTACACGTCGGGAGTTCCCCGACGCCCACCGGGCTGCTGCATAATTCCTTACGGTTAGCCCCGAGAGATCCAAAGAACCGAGCTATCGCACCGGCGAGTAGTCCGCGCCCTTCCACAGCGAAATATTCTGCACCGCGCTGATCTGCCCGTATTTCTCGACCGACTCTTTGCGCACCTTGACCCATTCCGCATCGGCCGAAAACGCCGCCCAGGCACGCTCCCGCGCCGCCAGGCTCTCAAACGGAATCAAGTACGTCAGATTCGGCATGTTCTGCCCGATCGCGGTCGACGAATACAGGATCGGCTGAATTCCCGAGCGGTGGAAAATCTTAATCTCGGGCCCGGCGAAGCGCTCTCCGGTGAATACGGAGCCGCTTCGAGCAGCATCGTGTCGAGCGTATCGAAGCTGGCTTCCGAGCCGTCCGCATCGGCCGTCAGCTTGCCCGTACGCCCCACATTTCCTCGAGCGATCTGAAACCGTACACCACCGGCATCTGCGGCATGTGCGGGGCGATCGGCGCGTCCAGAAAGATTTTCGGGCCACCCCACGGCGCAATGGCTTTCGGCAGCGTCTTGCTGAAACACTCGTGCAGGCGCGGAACCTGTTGAGATCTGCTCCCAGCACGCGAACCCTCTTCCAGGTCGCAATCCGCGCCACCGCTTGCCCACCGCGCCGCCCGCGCCGAACCTCAACAGTGTCTCGCCGGGCTGCAGTTGCGCCGCCCGCATCAAGGCAGCCCACGCCGTCATAAAAGGCACGCCGATCGCGGCAGCTACTTCCATGCCCAAGCTTCTTGGCTTTCGAGACGGCTTCGATGGGCATCGCCGCATATTCGGCTTGCACGCCATCGAGCGTCATGCCGAGGCCAGGGCCGCTCCCCACAATTCTTCTCCCTTGTGCCGCTTCCCTTCGATGACGATCCCCGAGTCTTGTTGTTTCACTGCTTGATGGCGGCCGTGTACGGGTTAGTACGTCTGCTCCTCTCCCATACCGGCGGCCTCATAAAATCCATGGATCTCTGGAAAGCGCCCGCCGGGTCCCAGCCGCGAGAGGCTCGTTCAAATGCCTCGCCAATTACATCGCATCGGTTCCGGTTTTGCTCTTTGCAACTTTTATTGATATCAAGCATCTCTATATCGAGGAAGATGAGAAAGCGGGACCGAACCCGAACGGATGTCGGCGGCGTTCACCTCTGGCTGCTGCTGTGGAAGGCCTGCAAGGCTGTGGAAGCGCGCGCCCGGCGCAGCGTGGAAGTGACAGGTCTATGTCTAAGCGACTTCGGGGTTCTCGAAGCCCTTCTCCACAAAGGAACAGCTGCCGGTCAGCGCCCTTGGGAAAAAGGTTCTGCTCTCCAGCGGATCGATCACAGCGGCCGTTGACCGGATGGAGCGGAGGGGCTTCGTGGAGCGGGCGTCCGCTTCCACGGATCGCCGTGCGCGCATCGTGCACCTGACGGAGAAAGGATCGAACCTGATCCGCAAGATGTTTGCCGAGCACGAGCGCGACATGGAGCAAGTGTTCTCGTCTTTCAACAAATCGGAGCGGAACGCCCTTGCGGGCCTCTTGCGAAAACTCGGCCGGGAGGCCGAAGGAATAGCCGCTGGACAAGAAAAACCTGTTCAGAACAAAAAAAGGAGATGAAAATGTCAGAGCGAAAGAAAGTATTGGGTGTCTATGGGGCGGCATCGTCCCATTGGGTGGGGGACGGTTTCCCCGTGCGGACGGTGTTTCCCTCGCCGGGAGTGGGCGATTTGAGCCCATTTCTGATGCTGGATTATGCGGGTCCCGCCAAGTTTGAGCCGTCAAACCGTCCGCGCGGCGTGGAAGAGCATCCGCATCGCGGCTTCGAGACCGTCACAATTTCCTATCGGGGCAGCGTCGATCACCGGGATTCCGGTGGCAACTCGGGCACGATCAACCCCGGCGATGTGCAGTGGATGACAGCCGCATCGGGCGTCGTGCATGAGGAGAAGCACGGCAAAGAATTTACCGCGAAGGGCGGAGACTTTGAGATGGTGCAGCTCTGGGTCAACCTCCCGGCCGCTCACAAAATGTCCAAGCCGCGGTATCAAGGGCTCGTGAGCGCGGAGATCCCGCGCGTCGATCTTGGTCCGGGAGCTTACGCCCGCATCATCGCCGGCGAGTTGAACGGCGTCAAAGGGCCTGCCAAGACCTTCACGCCGGTGAATGTCTTCGATGTCCGCCTGGAAGCGAACGGAAAGGGCGAAGTGAGCCTGCCGGCCGGACAAAATTCCGCTGTCGTGCTGCTGCGGGGCGAGGTTGTTGTGAACGGATCGGCAACATTGAAGGGCGCTGCGCAAGTTGCCCCTCTCAGCGCTTCCGGTGAAAGCGTTCTGCTGGAGGCAAATGCGGAATCGCTGGTTTTGGTCC
The DNA here is from genome assembly GCA_963795935.1 of Bryobacterales bacterium. GTDB lineage: Bacteria > Acidobacteriota > Terriglobia > Bryobacterales > Bryobacteraceae > JAICMB01. The sequence continues at coordinate 21,986 of CAWCJO010000014.1, forward strand.
TGAGCGGCGAGCCGATCCATGAGCCAGTCGCCAACTATGGCCCCTTCGTCATGAACACGGAAGCCGAGCTGCGCCAGGCTGTTGAGGACTACCGCGCGGGCAAGATGGGCCGCGTCCGATAACTCCCGCGTTCTGCGCCCTGGGCGGAACGCGGAACAAACCGCCGGAACCCGTTTCCTTGAGACGGTTCCGGCTCACTTTACTTACAAGGAAATTTGATCATAGGCCAATAAGACAACGGTAGGCATGATCGACACACGTTGCCGCCATGCTGCTGATCGGCCATCGGAGCGGACTATTCCAAACGATCGAGAATATCCGATGATGGAACTTCGTGCGAACGCGGTTACCCTCGCCAGTCGCGACCTTGGCCAAAGTGCCCGTGATCACATCGCGTCCGTACCCCAGGAACTTATAGGCCTGCCTGGAACAATCCGGCTTTCTGCTCGGAGTTGCAGAAGACCTGGGCACGCCTCGACGCTGCGCAGCGGGCGGAGGCTCCCCGCGGTAGTCCGGCAAGTCAACGAACGCGCCATGCGCGTTTATGCGGAGCGCTCCGGCGAAACAACCTGAGAGGAGAAAAAGCAAATGGCGAGTGAACCAATTCGAAATCCCGAGCGGGATCATCTACTGACGCCGCGGAACTCCGCGCTGATCGTTATCGATTATCAGCCAGTGCAGGTGAATTCCATCGCCTCGATGGACCGGCAACTGCTGGTCAACAATATCACCGGGCTGGCTAGGGCGGGCGTGCTCTATGGCCTGCCGATCGTCCATTCCACGGTCAACGTCAAGACTGGCCTCAACAAACCGCCTATCGCGCAACTGCGCAAGGTGCTCGACAAGTTTCCGGCCTATGACCGTACGACGATCAATTCGTGGGAGGATGTCGAGTTCCGTAAGGCCGTCAAGGATGCCGGCCGCAAGAAACTCATCATGGCGGCCTTGTGGACTGAAGCGTGTCTCACGTTCCCGAGCCTGGACGCACTGAAGGAAGGCTATGAGGTCTATGTCGTCGCTGACGCGGTCGGCGGCACTTCCGTCGCCGCGCACGAGATGGCCTTGCGGCGCATCGAGCAGGCGGGCGGCAAAATGATTAGCGTGGCCCAGTTATTCTGTGAGCTGCAACGCGACTGGCAGCGTAAGGAGACCGTGCCGGCATTCATGAACCTATTCATCGGGGTCGGTGGTACGGCGGGCCTGCAGTTCTCTTACGATCAGGTTGACTAAGAAGAAAAGGAGCATTATGGCAGGCAAACGCTCAATTTCACAAGCAGAGCTTGAGATTCGCAAACTGGCCGATACAAAGTACCCGATCGAAGATGCCTTGCGGCGGCGTTGCAGCACCGTGGCCTTTGCCGATCGGCCGGTCGAAATAGAAAAATTGCGACAGTTGTTCGAGGCGGCGCGATGGGCGCCCTCCTCTTACAACGAGCAGCCTTGGAGTTTTCTCCTCAATGTCAGGAGCGAAGCCCCCGAAGACTACGATCGTCTTTTGAGTTGCCTTGCGCCTCCGAACCGGGTGTGGGCCCACCGCGCACCCGTTCTTGTTCTCACCGTGGCCAAGCGCCACTTTGACGCTGACGGAAAGGTCAATCATTACGCCTTTCACGATGTTGGCCTGGCGGTTGGAAATCTCACCATCGAGGCCACCGCGCTCGGGCTATTTGCGCACCTCATGGCTGGATTTGATGCAACCGAAGCTCGCAAGCTGTTTGCGATTCCTGAAACCCACGAACCGGTGTCGGTGATCGCCGTCGGTTATTTTGGCGGCTTGGAATCCCTGCCTCCTGAAATCCAGCGGAGGGAGCTGGCTCCGCGCAAGCGCCGGCCCTTCCGGGAATTCGTATTTTCAGGACGCTGGGGAAACCCCACCGCGCTCATTCCCGATTGACCGGAGCCTTGAGTCTTACCTCAGCTTGGCAAAGGACTACTTTGGACGAGAACGCTATTCCGCGGCAGAGAGACTCCAGCAACAAGGGATCGCCGCCGCTTCAAAGAAGCGATACCTCGCGTCTCGAGGCCTTCAGCGACGGCGTCTTCGGGGTTGCCATTACATTGCTGATTCTCGAGATCAAGGTTCCGCCTCTCAATCACGCTACCGCCAGCGGCGCGGATCTGGTTCGGGCACTGCTCGATCAGTGGCCCTCGCTGATGGCCTATGTCATCAGCTTCATCTCGGTTCTTATTATGTGGGTTAACCACCATGAGATTTTTGGGATCATTACACAGGTGAGCCGGGGTGTTCTCTTTGCCAACGGTCTGCTTCTGCTGCTGATCACGTTCGTGCCGTTTCCGACGGCCGTCCTGGCCACGTACATCGACCACGAACCGGCACGCGCGGCCGCCGCTTTCTACTGCGGTACGTTCGTTTTGGTAAACGGCGCGTATAACGTTTTATGGTACTCAGCCAGCAGAGATCCTCGATTGTTGAAGCCCGATGTGACCGGCGCGCAGATCCGGACCATTTGGAAATCGTATCTGGGCGCTTTCCCGATTTATGTTGCGGCCACTGCCTTGGCGCTCCTCAACCCGTTCGCCGGGTTAGCACTCTTTTCGCTGCCCTGGATCGTCTGGGCACGGCTTCGTTATACATCCAAAGCCGAGGGGTTTGTATGATGTCCTGCGCCACCAAGATCGCTCTATCGCACCGGCGAGTACTCCGCGCCCTTCCACAGCGAGATGTTCTGAACCGCGCTGATCTGACCGTACTTGTCCACCGACTCCTTGCGCACCTTGACCCATTCCGCATCGGCCGAAAATGCCGCCCAGGCATGCTCCCGCGCCGCCAGGCTCTCAAACGGAATCAGGTACGTCAGATTCGGCATGTTCTGCCCGATCGCGGTCGACGAATACAGGATCGGCTGAATTCCCGAGCGGTGGAAAATCTTAATCTCGGGCCCGGCGAAGCGCTCGTGCAGCGCCACGAGCTGCCGGAACGTCGGCGAATGATAAACGCGCAACTCGAAAACGCGCGGTTTCGCCGCCGCCGAAGACGACGCCGCCGCGATTTCCGGTGAATACGGAGCCGCTTCAACCAGCGTCGTATCCAGCGTCTCAAAGCTCGGCTCCCCCGAGCCGTCCGCATCGGCCGCCATCTTGCCGCGCACGCTCCACATCTCTTCGAGCGAACTGAATCCGTACACCGCCAGCAACTGCGGCATGTGCGGAGCGATCAGCGCCTCCAGGAAAATCTTCGGACCGCCCCACAGCCCATTCGCTTTCGGCAGCACCGTCTTCCCGAAATACTCGTGCAGACGCGCAACCTGGTTTCCGGCCTGCAGCTTGAAGCTGTCGAGCGCATAAAATCGCGTGCGCCCCCCAGCCGCCGCCGCCCCGCCCATTCCCAGTCCGCCCAGCGCTCCCATGCCAAGCACTCCCGTAAACGACCTGCGGCGCATACTCGCCAGTTTTACATATCTGTCATCGCCGCCACCAGCGCGCCGCGCGCGGAAGTGTGCAGCGGATCGGCCGCCATCCGAATCTCGGACACCGCAAGCGGGAAATCCTCCTCCGCCAGAATCTTTTCAAAGCGGTCGCGGAAACCCGACGGCAGCGTCGTCCCGCCGCTCAGCACCAAAGGAAGCGGCCGGTTCATTTTCGGCATCTTGCGCGCGCTCTTCAAAGCTTCCTTCATCCCGCTCACAAGATTGTGGATCATATCGTCGTAATACACGCCGATGGCCTGCTGCACCTTGTCCGTAAAGTACCCGTTCAAGTGGTTCAACCCGTTCCGCGCTACCCGCAGGCGCTTGCCCGCGACCTGGCATCGATACGCCTATCAAATGATTCAGCGCGTCGTAGGTGTATGTCGTCGTGGCCTGCCCGCCCGTGTTCGTCTGCGTAGCGTCCGGCTCGACCACGCTCGCCATAGTGGGAAAAAAGCCAGCTTAGGGCATTTGCCAGATTTTCACGTTATTGTTCGCGGAGGTGATCAGATATTTTCCGTCTGGCGTGAACTCAAGCCCACGGCTCAGGCTCGCGTTCAACCGGTGCTCCGGGGACACATGATCGTGCACGATAACCGCAGCCCTTTCAGCCGAGGGGATCGCGTAAATGGACACCGTAGGCCTCAGAGCACCAGGAGTACTGTCGTCAAGCCGTCCGATCGCCAGCAACCTTCCGTCCGGCGACAAGGCAATTCCCTCGTAGGGCCTTAGAGCCAACCTTACGATGGGGCTGCCATTGCGGCCGTTGAGGATTTCCAGATAGAAACGTTCGGGTCTACCATCCTCGCCGCCGCCCCACGGCGCAAGGGCGACCCGGCTCCCGTCGGCCGAAATGGCGCAGGCCGCCAACGCGGTGTGAGGGCTCAGAGGATTGCTTCGCCACTGTTCCGCTAAGTCGATTCTCGGATCAATCTCCCGCGTCCACACAACCGCCAAGTCATCCACCCGGCGATAGACGAGCGATTGCCCTTGGATGTGTACCAGCGCACGGCCATCCGCCGAGAGTTCGAATGAGCTCCCGGCGCTACCGGGGGGCACGGGCGGATGCAGCGGCACCTTCAGATCGGGCCAGGCGACCTTGAAAAGGCCGAGTTCATTTATCCCGATCAGCAAATCATCGCTCAACGCATGGAAATAGGCATGCCGGTGATGCGTGTACTCCTCCTGCAGCGACTGCAAAGCGCCGCTGCGCAAGTCGATCCGAACCTCGGTATCCTTTATGGGGAGCGTAACCGTCGACGTCGAACCATAGATCGCACTTCCGTCGAGAAAAAAACTGAACTCACCTGAGAAACCGGTGAGCCTAGTTGAGTACATTTCCGTACCGAAGTCCATGCTGAAAACCTTCAGTTCGGAATTGCTGGATTCTTCGTGTTTAACAGCCCGGGCCTTCCTCGAGATACTCAGCGTGAATTTGCCGATGGGCCTTTCGGTATGGAGGATACACAGTTTCCGGGAATCGGGAGACATCGCTTTATAGAGGGCGTTCTTAAAGAGCTTGACGAGCTTAAAATGCCGCCCGGTCGATTGAGCGCTGCCTTGACCCGCGACGCGTGCGTTCAGAGCCGCAGCGGCACATACGGCCAAAAACCGTCTGCGCTGAATCGCGAAATGGGTGCCGCCGCGGTTCATGGGCACGGTCCGACGGAAATGCCGAGTTTGCTGGCGGCTGTGTGGTAGTTTGTGTCTCCCCCGGTCATGGTGTTCCAGATCACGTCCATCGTGTGAAGGGCGAGATCGCCTCCGCCCGCCATCGGATTGTGAGGATCGATGTCGATTTGCAAATTCCCACCAGCGCTGTAGCTAATCTGCATTGACCATGTTCCAACCGTTTGCCGATAGCTGTTCGCATAGCCAGGATGTAGTGGATCACTGCCCGCGTATTGGAAGGCGCCGCCTAAACGGCGCATACTGGCAGTTTTACATATCGGTCATCGCTGCCACCAGCGCGCCGCGCGCGGAAGTGTGCAGCGGATCGGCCGCCATCCGAATCTCGGACACCGCAAGCGGGAAATCCTCCTCCGCCAGAATCTTTTCAAAGCGGTCGCGGAAACCCGACGGCAGCGTCGTCCCGCCGCTCAGCACCAAAGGAAGCGGCCGGTTCATTTTCGGCATCTTGCGCGCGCTCTTCAGAGCTTCCTTCATCCCGCTCACAAGATTGTGGATCATATCGTCGTAATACACGCCGATGGCCTGCTGCACCTTGTCCGTAAAGTACCCGTTCAAGTGGAACGTGTCTTCTTTCATCATGCGGATGCGCGTGGCCCGCTCTCCGGTCATCGCCGCCGCGCTCGAATCGATATAATCGCCCGCCTTCGGAACCGAGAAGCTCAGAACCGGAATCGACAAATACGAAAGGCACACGTTGCACAACCCGCCGCCGCAACTGATGCCGACGCCCGTGTAATTGGTGCTCTCGAGCTCGGCGTAAATCACCGCCAGGCCCTCGTTGATGCTCTTCACTTCGTATCCCAGCTCCACCAGAATCTGACGCAGCGTCGCCTCGTGATACGTCAGGTTCTCTTCTGCGCCCAGCGTCGCCGCCGGCACCGTGTAGCACAGCTTCTGCTTCTCCTTGGCCGGCCCAGCCAGCGAGCCGATGATCTGCCGGATCATATTCAGGCTCTCCGGCTCGGTCGAGCTCAACACTCCGCGCGTCATCGTGCGCCGCGTATCGATGTCCATTAAATCGGCGAATTTCTCCGACTCGTTGCCGTGCACCACGATCTCCGCGCCTTGCACCGCGTGCGGGACCCCTTCCTTTTTGAGCACCGACTCCGTAATCCGCGAGTACGGCAGCGTCACGAAAGCGTTCAACTGCGTGCGGAACTGAAAATCCTCGCCATTGCGTTGCGCCAGGCAGATGCGGCTGGTGCCGACGTCCAGCCCCAATGAGGAACCGTTATTTTTCTCGTTAGATTTCATCGTCCTTTTCCTTCCCGGGGCTCTTGGGAGCAAGCGCCGCGGTTATTTCCCGATATCTCCGCTGCAAAGCGATCTTGTATTTGGAAAGCGGCGCCCCGCATGCGGCCGCTTGACGCCGCATCTGGTCCTCGGCCATTAAAAGCCCCCGCCATACCCGATTTCCCGTAATTTTCACGTACGTATCGTCGTAGCCGAACCCGAAAGCGTATAAACTCGGCGGCGGCGCGGCGTAATTATCCGGCAATCCCATATCGGCGAACGGGAAATTTCCCGCCCAATCGGTGTGGTATCCGATCAGCATGTTGGACGGGTTTACCGAAACCTGGGCGTGCGTGACGCAATTGGCCGCCGGTATCCCGTATTTGGCGCGCAGCATTTCGGTCAGCACGCGGCCTGCATGCACCTGCGCGGGCGTCGCCGTCTCCGCGCTCTCCTCTCCTTGCGTCGCCGATTCGAAGGCGATGCCCAAAAAACTGGCGTTCAGGTTCACATACGCTCCGCTCTCGTCACCCCAAACCGATTTCCCCGCGTGATTGGCGACATCGCTCTCCTTCACGATCCGGAAGACGCGCCCAAACCGGTCGATCGTGAAATGATACGAGCGGTTCTCCCGCACAAACTGCAGCACCGCGCTGCCGATCAGAACCAGCCGCCGGTTCTGGCCCGGCTCAAACGGCGCGATGTGGCTCTCGGTCGTGTGATACACAATTCCCGCCGGATCCGTCCTCCAGCGCGCAATCCCCAATCCCGCTTGCCCGTAAGCATATACCGGATAGCGGCTCCGCGCCTCGTTTGCCACGGCGTATTTATCGTCGATCCGCAACCCGTTGCTGTAATTCTCAAATCCCTCGCGGGTCTCCACCAGCCACACGTTGCCGGGCGGCTCGAAACGAAGAGGAACGGCCGCCGGCGCCGCGAACGCCATCTTCGGCCCCGCCGCCTTGACCGTGCTATGCCCCGGCCGCCACGCCACCATGCTCAAGCTCAGGGCCGCGGCGCCGGCCATCACCCAGCTCGCCCGCAGCCTCCAGAAATCAAGCGAAACGGCTCGTTCCAATGCACTTACGCCGCCCCAAGGCGCCGCCATGGACTGCCGCAGATAGCGCAAACGCTCCACAGGATCCGCAATCTCGGCCGCCCGCCGTTCAATTAACTTGTGGCGCCGCAAAAAACGCACGGTCTATTCGACCCTTCAGGAAGTAGGGTTGAGGTGAACATATTCTCTCCCTCTATTTCCCAAGATCGGCGGAAATATCTATTACCCTTTAGGACCACTCACCCAGCCGGGCTTCCACTAAAGCCTTAAATGGCTCGTCCCGAATCGATTCCAGGTTGATCCGTACGTTTTCGAGCGCCCCGCTCCGCCCCGCCCCGGCCAGCGCCTTCGCCACAGCGCGACGCGTGCGGCTCAGTGGATTCAGCACATTACCGAGCCGGGATCGTGAGAGAGCGGTTTTTTGACACGGACCGGGCTGGCGACCCTAACCCGTTCCCGCGCTACTTTTGCCGCAGTCTTTGTGAGACCTTCTCTACGTCCCCCCAAACTCGCAGCAGATTGCCGCTCCACAGCATTCCGATCTGTTCTTCCGTGTAGCCGCGCCGAACCAGCTCCAGCGTGACGTTGAACGCTTCCGCCGCGCTGTTCCAGCCGTCGATTCCGCCCCCGCCGTCGAAGTCCGACGAAATTCCCACGTGATCGATTCCAATGAGCTTCACCGCGTAGTCGATGTGATTCACGAAGTCCTTCACGTTGGCTCGGCCGGCGGGCGGCAGCTTTGCGTCAATCTCGGCCAGGCGCTTGTCGTATTCGGCGCGCCGTTCGGGGGAAAGCGCCTCGAGCCCCGCATTGGCTCGCCCGCGGCCGCCGCCCGCCCCACGGCTCCGTGGAGCGGGACCGCCGGCATTCTCTACCGGACATACCCGGGCCGAATCGCGAGCCGCGTCCGCGGCCGCCGCCCGGGCCTCCTCCGCGTCCGCCGCCTTCCCTCAACCCGAACTCCTCACGCAACTTCGCCAGCGCGGCGACGCGTTCTTTCGAATCCGTTTTGATATACGATGCCAACCCCACCACCTGAATCACGCCCCCGTTCTTCTTCAGAGCCAGCAACTGCTCGTCGTCCATATTCCGGCTGACGTCGGCCAGCGCGCGCACGGCGGAATGCGATGCAATCACCGGCGCCTGGGAGAGCCGCATGGCTTCCATATTCGCGCCTTTCGAAGGATGCGAAAGATCGACCATCATGCCCAGACGATTCATCTCCGCAATGACTTGCCGCCCGAGCGGCGACAATCCGTTGTTGTAGAGGTAGCCCTCGCTTTCTCCGGTATTCGAATCGGCGAGCTGGCTGTTGCCATTGTGGGCCAGCGACATGTATCGGCCGCCCCGGTCGTAGAACTCCTTCACTCTCTTGATATCGGTCCCAATGGGATATCCGTTCTCCACGCCGATGACCGCGATCCGCAGGTCCTTTTTGTGCAAAGCCAGCACATCCGCGGGCGTCAACGCCAGACCGATGTTGTCGGGCGCGATGTTTTCCGTCAGGCGATGAACCGCGTCGAACTTCGCCACCGCCTGCCGATAGGCGTTGTCATACCCTTCCGGCGTCAGCGGACCCTGGCCGACATAAACGATCATGAACGAGACATCCATGCCGCCTTCGACCATCTTCGGAATGATTGACCTGCGTCGTCAGGCGCATGGTGTAGTTGCAATCCGGCGTGAAGTTCGCGGGATCGATATCGTTGTGCGTGTCGAGCTTGAGCACCCGTTCGTGAATGCCTTTCGCTTTGGCAATCAGCGCCGCATCGTTCGATTGCGCCGCGCTTATCCCGGCGCCGATCAGAAACAACAGAGCGGCGGGCGACGCCGTAACGGCGTCGATCGCGGGCTTTCGCTTGATGCGTTCCAACATGGCGGCTATCGTAGCAGTTTGTCCCTTCCCTCAGCCTGCGTGGGGGCGGCCCGCGCGTGCTCCCGGCAAACGCGCTCGCAACCTAGGGCCACTTTCGAATCCGGGCTTCAATCGAAGCCTTGAACGGCTCGTCCCGAATCGATTCCAGGTTGATCCGGACGTTTTCAAGCGCCCCGCTCCTCCCCGCCGCCGCCAGCGCCTTGGCCGACCGCGAGGTCGGACCCGAATTTCGCCGGAATCTGCAAAGTTTCGAGCCGCGCGAGCATCGCCGAGCAGCGCTCGAAAACCTGGAGCGGCACTTCCGCCGCCCCGTGCAGCGCCTCCTCAATATATGGCGCGCGCTCCTCCTTGGGGCGCTTGTAAGCGGCCATGACGGCCTGAAACGCCGCCGCATCGCGATCCACAGCCGCGAGGAAAAAGCCGCGCTCGTCTTCAAACGCGCTGCTGTCCTGCTTCGAGAGCTTCGTCACCATCGCGCCGAGCCCGGCCGCCATGGCGCACGCCGCCGCCGCCGCGCTCCCGCCTCCCGGCGTGGCCGTGGGAGCGGCCAACGCATCCACGAATTCCGCCAGGCCGCCGCGCGTTGACATGGCCTCCGCAATGCGATTTTCAAGCACCAATTCCGGCTTGAAATTCTCGCAGCGGAGGAAATATTCCGCTGACATTTCGAGCGCTTTTTTCGGAATCAGCCCGACAATTTCGCTCCCCACCACCGCCGCGCCGTAGCGTTCCGCTTCCCGCCGCACGGTTTCAAAGACCAGGTGCACCGGGGTCTGCTCGAAATCGGTCAGGTTGATCGAGACCTGCGCGAGATTGCGCGACGTCAGCATCACGCCCATGGATTTCACGTACCGGAAGCCGCCGGAGGAAAAACGAATGCTCTTGGCAATCTTTTTGGCGACGCTGAGGTCGGAAGTCGAAAGATTGACGTTGTAGGCGATCAAGAACTTTCGCGCGCCGACCACCGTAGCGCCGGCCGTAGGATGGCAGACCGCCTCGCCGCAATCCGGCGCCCGCTCCGGAACGGAACCCATTTCCTTCAGAAGCGCCTCAAACTGGCCGCGCCGGATGTTTTCCAGGTTGACGCGCTCGGGACGCTTCGCCGCCGCTTCGTAAAAATACACCGGCACCTTGAGCCTTGTCGCGATCTCATGGCCCACGCGCTCGGCGAGCTTGACGCACTCTTCGAGCGTGACGCCCTCGATCGGAATGAACGGCACCACGTCGGCCGCTCCGATGCGCGGGTGCGCGCCCTGGTGTTTCGTCAGATCGATCAGCGCAACCGCCTTTTCAACGGCGCGGAAGGCCGCATCGGCAACGGCCGCGGGCGGTCCCGCAAAGGTAATGACGGAGCGGTTGTGATCCGCGTCCGCCTCGCGGTCCAGCACCACGATATCGGGCACGGAGCGAATCGTCTCCACAATCGCGTCCACTTTCGCCAAGTCGCGTCCTTCCGAAAAGTTCGGAACGCATTCAATGAGCTGTCGCGCCATGCTCTCCTTTTCTATAGACGACCGTTCCCTTATGTATGGTCGCGGCGACCAGGTTCATGCCGAAGTAATACGGAATCTCGCGATAATCCTCGGCGTCGAAGACGGCGAGATTGCCGTCTTTCCCAGGTTCGATGGAGCCGACGCGATCTTCCAAGCCAAGGGCGCGCGCGCCGTTGATAGTGGCCGCGCGGATCGCCTCCGCCGGCGTCATGCGCATCCGCGCGCAGGCGAGCGACAGGATCATCGGCATGCTGACGGTCGGACTGGTCCCGGGGTTGTAGTCGGTCGCGAGCGCAACGACGGCGCCGTGATCGAGCAGCATGCGCGCGGGCGGGTAAACAGTCGATCCGAGATGGAAGACCGCTCCCGGAAGCAGCGTCGCAACCGTCGACGACGCCGCCAGCGCCAGGGCGTCGGCTTCCGTCGCCCATTCCAGATGATCGACGCTCGCGGCGCCCAATTCGACCCCCAGCCGTGCCGCCCCGGAGCTCGAAAACTGCTCGGCATGAACCTTCAAGCCCAGCCCGTTGCGCCTCGCCGCTTCCAGATAGACGCGCGACTGTTCGATCGTAAACGCCCCCTGCTCGCAAAATACATCCGCAAAAGCAGCGCGTCCGGCCACCCGCGGCAACATCTCGGAAACCAGCCACTGCGCGTAATCGCCGGCGTCGCCAAACTCCGGCGGACAGACATGCGCGCCAAGATAGGTCGGGATCACGTCGAAGCCTTCTTGCGCCAGCGAGGCATACACGCGCAAGGTCTTCAATTCCGTCTCGCAATCGAGGCCATAGCCGGACTTGGCCTTCGACGGTGGTTGTTCCATTCGCGAAAAAGGCGCCAAGCGCCGTCCGGGCCTGCGCGAGGAGTTCGGCCTCCGAAGCCTCGCGCGTCGCTTTAACGGTGGAAAGAATGCCGCCCCCCCGCGCCGCGATTTCCGCATACGCCGCGCCCGCCAATTCGCATTTCATAATCGAGCAGCCGCGGACGCGCCCAAACCAGATGCGTGTGACTATCGACGAATCCCGGCAGCACAACCTTGCCGCGAGCGTCGAACTCTTCCACGTCCCGGCCAGCCGCCGCGCCCGAGGGAGCAAAGCGCCCGTTCACGATCAGCGCCGAGCCGTTCTCGACGATCCCCAGACCGGCCCCCGCCATCGTGAGCAATTGCCTGGCGTCGCGGACGAGAAGACCCTCACTCATGCCGCGGGCCTGCGGCGAGGTGACAGTGCAGTGATCGCGCGCGGCGCTTCGGCGGCGGTCCGCTCCCTTACGGTCGCGGCTCGGCTCGGGAAGCGGTCGTCGGGTCGGCCGCTCATGGCATAGGGACGTGGAGGCCGGCTTGGGCGGCGAACTCGCGAGCTTCCCTATAGCCGGCATCGACGTGGCGCAGCACCCCTATGCCGGGGTCGCACGTCAGGACGCGCTCGGCGCGGCGGCCGGAATCTTCGGTTCCTTCAACGACGGTGACTTGGCCGGCGTGCTCTGCGTAGCCGATGCCGACGCCGCCGCCGTTGTGAATCGAAACCCAGCTGGCGCCCGAAGCGGTGTTCAGAAGCGCATTGAGGAGCGGCCAATCGGCGATAGCGTCGCTGCCGTCGCGCATGGCTTCAGTTTCACGGTACGGCGAGGCCACGGAACCGCAGTCGAGATGATCGCGGCCGATCACGATGGGCGCTTTAATTTCGCCGTCGGCGATAAGGCGGTTGATTTCGAGGGCGAATTTCGCGCGCTCGCCGTAGCCGAGCCAGCAGATGCGCGCAGGCAGGCCCTGGAACTGGACGCGCTCGCGGGCCAGGCGAATCCAGCGCATCAGCGATTCGTTCTCCGGGAACAGACGGCAGACGGCGTCGTCCGTGACGGCGATATCGGCGGGGTCGCCGGAGAGCGCCACCCAACGGAAGGGACCGCGGCCTTCGCAAAACAGCGGGCGGATATACTCGGGCACGAAGCCGGGGATCTCGAAGGCGTCCGCGACGCCGCGATCGGCCGCCATGCGGCGGATGTTATTGCCGTAGTCGAACGCGATGGCGCCGGCGCGCTTCAGATCGAGCATGGCGCGGACGTGGACGGCGATGGAATCGAGCGATCGCTTGAGGTATTCGTCGGGATCGGAAGCGCGCAGACGGGCGGCGGCGGCGACGTCCAAGCCGGCGGGGATGTAGCCGTTCAGCGGATCGTGCGCGCTGGTTTGATCGGTCAGCAAATCGGGGACGACGCCGCGGCGGACGATTTCGGGCAGGACCTCGGCGCAGTTTCCGGCAAGCCCGATGGAAAGCGCCGTCTTCGTTCGCGAGGCTTCGTGCGACCCATGCGAGCGCCTCGTCGAGCGACGACGCCATGCGGTCGCAATAGCCGCTTTCGAGACGGCGGCGGATGCGCGCCGGATCGGCCTCGATGCCGAGGAAGACGGCGCGGTTCATGGTCGCGGCCAGCGGCTGCGCTCCACCCATGCCGCCCAGGCCGCCGCTCATGACGAACTTGCCCGCCAGCGACCCTCCGAAATGTTTGCGCGCGGCGGCGGCGAACGTCTCATAGGTGCCTTGCAGGATTCCCTGGCTGCCGATGTAAATCCAGCTCCCGGCGGTCATCTGGCCGTACATGATGAGGCCGAGACGTTCGAGCTCCCGGAAATGCTCCCAGTCGGACCAGTGGCCGACGAGGTTGGAATTGGCGATCAGCACGCGGGGCGCGTCGTCGTGAGTGCGGAAGACGCCGACGGGCTTGCCCGATTGGACCAGCAGCGTTTCGTCGTTTTCGAGCGACTGCAACTCGCGGACGATGGCGTGAAAGGAGGGCCAATCGCGCGCCGCTTTGCCGGTGCCGCCGTAGACGACGAGCCGATCTGGGGCTTCGGCGACCTCGGGGTCGAGATTGTTCATCAACATGCGCAGCGCGGCTTCCTGCCGCCAGCCCTTGCATTGCAGCGTAGTGCCTCGCGGGGCCGTGATCGGCGCGTTCAATGTTGCCATGAGAGCATCCGTTTTCATGGTAAGTCTACAAGGGTATGGACGACCTTCGCAAACAACTGACTCGCCTGCTGAGCATGAAAGGGGCGCACCTCGATTTCGACGCGGCGGTGCGCGATTTTCCCGCGAAACTGCGCGGGGTGAAACCGCAAGGGGCGGCGCATACGCCGTGGCAATTGCTGGAGCATCTGCGCATCGCGCAATGGGACATTCTGGAATTCAGCCGCGACGCGAATCATAAGTCGCCCGAGTTTCCCGACGGATACTGGCCGGATTCGGAGGCGCCGCCGGACGAGGCCGCGTGGGAGGAGAGCATTGGGAAGTTCCGGCATGACCTGGAGGAGTTGAAGAAGCTGGCGGCGGATGAGAAGAACGACCTCCACGCCCGCATTCCGCATGGCGAGGGGCAGACGCTGCTGCGGGAGATTTTGACGGCCGCGGACCACAACGCGTACCATCTGGGGCAGTTTGTGTTTTTGCGAACAATATTGGCGGCGTCGTAGGCGGAGGAATTGGGGGTGAAGGCGTGGGAAGGGGCGGTTTTTGAATATGGGGCAAGTGATGGGAACTTCAGGGATTGTTGGATTTGGGGGCACTCGGCGCACGCAGGTTGGGGGTCGGCGGGCGTGCGAGTCGGGGATGCGTGGTGGCGCGGGATGCAGGGGATCACGTCTTGAGTTTAGTGCGTGGGTGCGCGGATCGATGGAGGCGGCGCGCGGGTTGGTTGTCGTAAGTAACTGATTCGGGAAGAGAAAGGAGCTTAGTTGGATGGATAACAATTCTGTGATCGTGTCGTTGGGCGTTAACGGCGTGGGGCGCCGGATTGAAGTGGACACGCGCGCAACGCTGCTTGACGTTCTGCGCGAGCAACTGGGACTGCCGGGAACCAAGAAGGGATGCGACCATGGCCAGTGCGGCGCCTGCACCGTCCACGTCAATGGGCGGCGGATCAATTCCTGTCTGACGCTTGCCGTCATGCACGAGGGCGATGAGATCACCACGATCGAGGGCCTGGCGCAGAACGGCGAGCTGCATCCGGTGCAAGCGGCTTTCGTGGAACACGATGGTTTTCAGTGCGGATACTGCACACCCGGCCAGATCATGTCGGCCGCGGCTTTGCTGCATGAGCCATGCGGACCGGACGACGACGACGTTCGCGAGTGCATGAGCGGAAATCTGTGCCGTTGCGGCGCCTATACGAACATTCTGGCGGCCGTGCAAGCGGCGCGGAGCGGCGCGATGACCCCGTTTACTTATTTGCGAGCCGGGAATCGAAGACGAAGCTCTGCGCGGAGGGCGTCAGCCGGGCGCGGTCTTCATTGCGGGCGGCACGACTTTAATCGATTTGATGAAGTTGGACGTGCAGACGCCGGCGGCTTTGATCGACATCAACCATTTGCCGCTCGACAAGATTGAAGTTTTGGCGGATGGAGGCTTGCGCGTGGGTGCGATGGTGAGGAACAGCGATCTGGCGCATCACGAGGCGGTGAAGAGCCGCTTCCCGGCATTGTCGGAGGCGCTTCTTTCCGGCGCCTCGCCGCAGTTGCGCAATATGGCGACCACCGGCGGCAATCTGATGCAGCGGACGCGCTGTTATTATTTCCGCGACACCGCTTACGCCTGCAACAAGCGCCGGCCCGGCTCGGGGTGCCCGGCGCTGGAAGGCTACAACCGCATCCACGCCGTGCTGGGCGGAAGCGGCGCAGTGCATTGCCACGCATCCTTCCGATATGGCGGTGGCTTTGACGGCGCTCGATGCCGTGGTCCATATTGTTGGAGGGGGCGGCGAAAGGCGCGTTGCGATCGGCGATTTCCATGTCGTTCCGGGGGACACGCCGGAGATCGAAACGGTATTGCAGCCGGGAGAATTGATCGCTTCCGTGACGCTTCCGCCGTCTGCTTTCGCGGCGCGTTCGCATTACGTCAAAGTTGCGCGACCGCGCCTCCTACGAATTTGCGCTGGCATCGTGCGCCGCGGCGTTGGAGCATGAAGGGAACACGATCCGGTCGGCGCGCATTGCGTTGGGCGGCGTCGCGACAAAACCGTGGCGCTCGCAGGAAGCCGAGGACGTTCTCACCGGCGCGCCGGCGAATGAAGAAACATTCCGCGCCGCCGCCGACGCCGCTATGCGGGACGCGAAACCGCAGCGCCATAACGCATTCAAGATCGAGTTGGCGAAACGGGCGGTCGTCCGCGCGTTGAGTGAGATTGTAGAGCGGCAAGGGAGGGCGCAATGAGGGAGCGCGTCGGGCGCGAGTTGGCGAAGGGGCCGTTTTGCCCGTGAAAGACACCGCCCCTCACGGTCGCGGCTCGGTAGCGTGCTGCCGCGCGGGTCAATCAGGTCGCGGCTCGGGAGCGTGCTGCCGCGCGGGTCAATCACGGTCGCGGCTCGGTAGCGTGTGCCGCGAGCGTCAGAAAGCAACACGGGCTGAGCGAGATTGTACAGACAAGGGAGGACACAATGAGGGGCGCGGTTATGGGAGGGGGCGTCGGGCGCGAGTTGGCGAAACGGGCCGTTGTCCGCGCGTTAAGCCCTAAACACCGCTCCCTCACGGTCGCGGCTCGGTAGGCGCTGCCGCGCGGTCAATCACGGTCGCGGCTCGGTAGCGCGCTGCCGCGCGGTCAATCACGGTCGCGGCTCGGTAGCGTGCTGCCGCGCGGGTCAATCACGGTCGCGGCTCGGTAGCGTGCTGCCGCGCGGGTCAATCACGGTCGCGGCTCGGTAGCGTGCTGCCGCGAGCGTCAGAAAGCGACACGGGCTAGCGAGATTGTACAGATACAAGGGAGGACACAATGAGCGCTGGAGGTATGGGAGCGGGAGTCAGCCGCGAGGACGGGCCGCTGAAGGTGACGGGAGGGGCCGCGCTATGCGGCCGATCATCTTATTAAGGATGTCGTCCATGCGGTTGCCATTCAGAGCACGATTGCCAATGGCCGCATTGCCGGCATCGACAGCTCCGCCGCGGAAAAGGCCGCCGGATTCCTGGGCATCGTTCATCATGGAAACGCGCCGCGGCTGTTTCGCCCCACGAACGATTTCATGTCGGCGACCAAGCCGGGGGAAATTCGGGTGGTGTTTGAGGACGACCGCGTTTCCTATGCCGGGCAGTACGTCGCGCTGGTGATCGGAGAAACTCTGCAACAGGCGCAGTATGCGGCTTCGCTGGTGAAGATCGATTACGAAGCGCAACCGCCGATCGTTGAGACCGATGCGGCAATGGACACGCTGTACGACCCGTCCGATTTTTTCGGCGATAAGCTGGCGGCGCGGCGCGGAGACCCGGACGGCGCATACCGCGGCGCGGCGGTGAAACACGAAGCCGTCTACCGCACCCCCACTGAACATCACAACCCGATGGAGCCATCGGCATCGATCGCGGAGTGGAATGGCGATCGCTTAACGCTGTATGAGACCACGCAGTGGGTGGTGGGGGCGCGCAACACCGTCGCCGAGACTTTGGGCGTAGCGCAGGAGAAGGTCCACGTCATTTCGCCCTTCATCGGCGGTGGATTTGGATGCAAGGGATTTGTGTGGCCGCACTCGATCCTGAGCGCCATCGCGGCCCAGAAAGTGGGCAGACCAGTCAAGCTCAATGTCACGCGGAAACAGATGTTCAGCGCCTGTGGACATCGTTCCGAGACGCGGCAGAAAATATCGCTGGGAGCGACGGCGGATGGAAAACTCACGGCAATCAAGCACGACACGTTAGTCCAAACTTCGCCGGTGGACGAATTCATCGAGGCTTGCGGAGGGATCACGCGATTTCTTTATAGCTGCCCCAATGTCGCGGTTGCGCATCATGCGGTGCGCGTGAACATCGCGACCCCCAGCTCCATGCGCGCGCCCGGGGAGAATCCGGGAACGTTCGCGCTGGAATCGGCGATGGACGAGCTGGCCTACAAGCTGAATATGGATCCAGTGCAACTACGCATCGTCAATCACGCGGACCGCAACGAGCACACCGGGCAGCCGTGGTCCAGCAAGTATCTGAAAGAGTGTTACGAACTGGCCGGGGAAAAATTCGGCTGGGCCAAGCGCAATCGGGAGCCGCGCTCGATGCGGGAGGGCAATTTGCTGGTGGGATGGGGCATGGCGACGGCGACTTACCCGGGCATGAGGAATTCGGGCGCGGCCAAGGTACGCATTTTGCAAGACGGTTCGGCGCGCGTCCTCAGTGCCACCCAGGACATGGGCGGCGGCACCTACACGACGATGATCCAGACGGCGGCGGACGCGCTGGGCATTCCGCCCGGGCGGATCGATTCGGAACTGGGCGACAGCAACATGCCGCCGGCGCCGGTGTCGGGAGGGTCGATGACGACGGCGAGCGTGCTGCCGGCCGTGCGGCAGGCGGCGCGGAATGCGCTTCAGAAGCTGGTACAGGCGGCGATTGCGGACGAGAATTCTCCGCTGCACGGGAAAAAAGAAGAGGACGTTGTGGCGCAGAATGGGCGTATTTTTCTAAAGGGGACGGAGGCGGCGAGCGGCGTCACTTATGGCGAGGCGCTGGCGAGCAGGAAACAGGCGGCGGTTGAAGGCGAAGCTGTGGTCGGTCCGGGAGAAGAGCGGAAGAAGTACTCCTTCCAGTCGTTCGGCGCACAGTTTGTCGAGGTTAAGGTCGACCCGGAAATTGCGCGCGTCCGGGTTTCGCGCGTGGTGAGCGCCTTCGACGTCGGGAAAGTGATCAATGCGAAAACCGCGCGCAGCCAGGCGTACGGCGGAATCGTGATGGGCATCGGGATGGCGCTGATGGAGCACACCGTTTATGACAGCCGCGACGGCGGCATTGTCACGAGCAATCTGGCCGATTACGCGGTGCCGGTGAATGCGGACATCCATTCGATTGAAGCTTATTTCATCGACCGGCCGGATCCGTATATCGATCAGATGGGGATTGGAGCCCGCGGGGTGGGAGAGATCACGGTGACGGGGGTTGCCGCGGCGGTGGCGAATGCGGTCTACCATGCCACGGGGAAGCGCGTAAGGGAATTGCCGATCACTCCGGAGAAACTGCTCTGAGTGGAAGGATTTGGTAGCGGATGGATGGCACTCGCGCCTTATCGCTCCTGTGGACGCTGCATCAGAACTTCCTGAGTTGGCAGTAGCGCAAACTCCTTGCCCGGGCGTTCCGGCCCAGTACTCCCATCGGGGTATTGCAAGTTTTTTTAATTCCCGTAGAATCGTTTATAAATTTAACGCGGCGGCTCCTCAGCGCTGACAATTCACGGAGACGAAATGGTCCGATTTGTTCGGAATCCGGTGGTATTGTGTGTTCTTTTGACGGCCGAAGCCGCCTTGGCGCAGCAACACAAGGTCGATCCGCGCAACGCCTACGAGCGCGTGCTGGCGGTCGTGCCGTTCACGGGAACAGGCACCATGGAGGATCCCCGGCGGCCGCTGTATGCGCCGTCGCCGCGGCAGATGAACGCCGCCTCGCGCGCGGGAATTCTGGCGTACAATTTCGTCGAAAGCGATGACGGAAAATTCGCTCTGGTGGAATTCGTGGCGGTGGATCGCGCCACTTTCAACCAGATTTTATCCGACTCTTCTATCAAAGCCTTTCTCAAGGGCAAGGACAAACTTGGCGACGTTGTGGCGGAGTTCCAGAAGCACAAAAAGAATTTCGACCTTTCACGATTCGAGGTGCGGCTGCCATGAAATGGATCCTTCGATTGACGCTGGCGGCCGCCGTTACTTGCGCGGCGCAGGCGCAAAGCTATCAAGGCTATCTTGAGGCGGCGAACTGCTCCACGATGTCGGGCTGGTTGTGGGACGCGAGCAATCCGAACGCGTCCGTCTGGGTGGATCTGTTCGACGGAGCGACGCTGATCGACACCGTCAACGCCAATCAGTACCGGGCGGACCTCAAGGCCATGGGCCTGGGAACCGGCAAGTACGGCTGGTCTTACAACACCCCGCCGAGCCTCAAGAACGGTCAAAACCACGTGCTGCACGGCTACGTGGCGGGCACGGCGCTGGAACTGGGCAATTCGCCCATGACGCTGAACTGTCCGGCGGGAGCGACCGGCTATCAGTATTACTACAGCGATGCGCTCGCCTCCGTGAACGGCAACAACTGGATCGAGAACGGATCGGGGTCCACCGGCGCGGCGGGTCTGACTTCGGCGGGCGCGGCGGCATTAATCTCCTCGGCCGCCGTCTCGCCGCGCTCGACCGTGTCCTACGAAGTGGACATGCGCCTTGCGCTCAAGCAGTCCGGAGGATATTACGCCGCGCTGTTGCGCGCCTCCAACGACGCCATTCTGTCCGGCGCGAGCGCGGGAACGTTCTACGCCATCGAGGTTTCCAATCCGCAGATCTCGGGAAATTCCTGCGCCGCCACGCTCATCGCCTGGAAGGTGCAGGCGGGCGGCGCCACGGCGCTGACCTCGACGCAGATCGCCTGCTACGACGGCATGGTGGTGCGCTCCGTGATGCTGCCCAATGGATATCTGCTGGCCTACATCAACGGCATTCCCTATCTGCAGGTTTACGACGCCTCGATCGGCTCCGGCGCGCCGGGGGTGGCGGTGGCCTTCGCGCCGGCGCAAAATTCCGTTTCGCTGCTGCAATTGGGCGCCATCGACACGGTCGCTCCGAACGCCATCAACGCGCAAACGGTGGGCCGCTCGATGACGCCGTCGAGCGTCAACCTGCATTGGCCGGGCGTGGCCGACAATCCCAACGGCATCGGCCTGTATGCTTATCAGATTTATCGCCACGACACAAATAACCCTAACGATATTTGGTTGGGCGCTTCCTTCACTCCGCAATTCGCGGATGAAACGATTCCGCCCAGCGCGTCGCCGCTCACTTACACTTATACTTTGCAGCCCATCGATTATCATTGGAACGTCGCGAACACGGTCATTCAGGCGACCCCGCCGGCGGCCGGTTCGATCGACCCGCGCGAGGTCGGCGTGCGGCCCACGGGCTCCTATTGGGGCGGGGCGGGCGAGCAGATCGACATGCGCTCCGGCAATCTGAACTTCACGGTTCCGCTATTCAAGGTGAATGGGCGGGGTTGGACCGTGCCGTTCAATCTGACTTATAACTCGCAAGTATGGCGGCAGGACCCCGGAGGCACGTGGAATTTCGGCGTGGACGCGGGCTTCGGTTATGGCTGGAAGATGCAGGGCGGCTCTCTCGCGCCGGTGTATGCGGGCTGGTTCAACATCGATCATTACTTGTTCACGGATGCGAGCGGGGCCGAGTACCGCCTGGACGTGAATACCAATGGCATCTGGACTTCACGCGAGAGTATCTATATGGAATGGGACGCGAACGCGGGGCGGCTGTACTTTCCCGACGGGACTTATTGGGTATTCGGCTGCATCTCGGGGGGAACCGAACAGGACGCCGGAACGGCCTATCCGACGCTGATCGAGGACAGCAACGGGAACCAGGTCACGATCGCGTACGCGGCGGGCCAAGGGACCACGGGCGCGGGGAATTCGAGCAGCCGGATGACGGCCATTCAGGACATCATCGGCTCGTATACCATCACTTATACGGAGGGTTGGACGCCGCACATCCTGACGGTCGCGAGCTTGGCCAATCCGACGGCGAATTATACGTTCCGGTATTGGCCGTCGGCAAATCTGACCAGTCCCTTTGACGGCTCGACGAATGTCTTGGGGCAAACGTTGAAGAGCGTCATCAATGCGGCGGGCGATACCGAGCTCGGATATACGCCGGCGGGCGAGTTGAGTTACGTCTTCTTTCCGTACGGCGGTTCGCTGGCGTGGTATTATCAGAACTTCACGTATGCGGGCGGGGCGACGCTGCGCGGGTTAGTGACGCGGCAGTTGTCCATGTCGGCCGGAGCTTCGGCGCTGACGTATAACCTCTACTGGGGCTGGAGCGCCGGATGCAGCTTCAACGCCAACTCGGTCGTGAGCGACGCGGACGGCCAGAGCAAGAAGTGGTGGATTTTTCAGTCCACCGACAGCACGCAGGCCAACTATGGGCTGCAAACCGAGTTTTCCGAACAGCAGACGAACTATGGGGAGAAGAGGAGCATTTGGTCCTACTGGACTTGGGACGGGCTGGGGCGGCCGTACATTTCCTCAAGCTATACCCTGTTCGACCAAAGCAGCAGTCCAGCGGAAAACCGCACGGACCAGGTTTTGGACCAGTACGGCAACGCGACCAGCATCTCGCAATACGATTTCGGATCTCCGCGCGCGCCGGGGAGTCCCACGCGCGTGTATACCAACACGTATCTGACCGACAGTCCTACGCCGGCGCATCCGGCGGGCTCGAACTACAGCGCGGAGCATATCCATAACCGGCTGCTGACCAGCGCGGTAACGCAGAACGGACAAACCACGACATTGGTCAGCAACTTATACGATTTCTATAACCCGAACGCCTGTCAAACAAATGGGCAGAACATCACGCCCACGGGTTGGGCTTGGGGCTACGCGGCCTCCGGACTCGATCCTAATAATACGGCGAACGTGTTTCGCGGAAATGTAACGACCAGTTATGGGCTGGACATGACGCATGCGCTTTGCTACGCGACTACCGGGGCGGTGTTCATGCGCACCGACGGGGGGCATGTCACGTCGGGACAGACCAGCAGCCAGACCAACTACACGGCCCCGTCGGCGATCACGACCGGAAGCTTGACGACAAGCTTGAACTGGACCGGCTTTCTGGGCTTATCCAGCGTCACGGGACCGAACGGAGACTCCAGCGCAATCAGCTATGACGCGGCGAGCGCCGGCCTCGACCAGCACGCCGTATGGCTCCTCCACGACCTATACTTATTCGATCAATCCGCCGCAAACCACTGCCGTGATGCACACCGACGACGCGAATACCAACGGCCGCCAGACGGTAACGAAACTCGACGGCTTTGGACGCGCGCTGGAAGTGGACACGATTGACGCGCACGGCGCGACACAATCGATCGTGCAGACACAATACGCGCCCTGCGCCTGTTCGCCGCTGGGCAAGGTGAGCGCGGTGTCGCAGCCGCACGCGCCGGGCGCAACGGCGTATTGGACGACGTATACTTATGATGGTATCGGCCGCACGGTGAGCGTGCTGGCGCCGGACGGAGCCAGCGCGACGACGTATCTGTATGCGGGCAATACGGTAACGGTGACCGATCCAGCGGGTAAATGGAAGAAGTTCACCATGGACGCGTTTGGGAACTTGACGAGCGTGGTCGAGCCGGACGCGACGCAGACGAACACGGGCGGGGTGGCAACGACAACGTATGCCTACGACGTTTTGAATCATTTGATCAACGTGAACATGCCGCGCCAGATGCCAGGCGGCAATACCGTGACACAGCAGCGGACGTTTACGTACTCCGGACCGTACCTGACCAGCGCGACGAATCCGGAGAACGGAACGGTGTACTATTACTACAACAGCGACGGGACCATGTCGGTAAAGTGGGACGCCAAAGGACAGGCCGCGGGGTACTTCCTGTGGTACCTATACGATAGTTATGGGCGGCTAACCACGATGCAAACAATGTCCGGCACTCCCTTGGACTATTACGGCACTCCCACGGTGCTGCGCACGTACAGTTACGACTTAAACAACGCGGACGGGAGTTTTTCGCAGAACGCGCTGGGCCGGTTGACGACAGTCGGGTACAATGTTCCGTCGGCTTCGACGGCGTACGATTCGAACGGCCATGCGATCGCGTTCACCAACGACTTGGTAACCGAGATGTACAGCTACTCGATTGCGGGTCAGGTCGCGGGCAAGCGCCTGCGGGTGGCGCGGAACGGGTTAAACTCGGGCGGATCGCCGGTTACGATCAGCGCCGATCTCAACGGGACCTGGAGTTACAACAACGAAGGCGATTTGACCGGCGCGGGATATCCCGGCGGCGGCCCGAGCTATACTTATAGTTATAACGGACTGGCGCAACTGAGCGGCATGACGGGCACGGATGGAAACAACGTCGCGGGCGTGAGTTATAACGCGTCCGGCCAGTTGTTGACTATGAACAGCGAATCGCGAAGCTATAACACGATGGGGCAGTTGACGGGCATCAACGCGGGCGGAGCCTCGCCGGTGAATATGATCTACGCGTATTCGTCGAATCAGAACAACGGCAAGATTACTTCGCAGACGGACAACCTGACGGGCGAGAATGTAACTTACGCTTACGATTCGCTGAACCGCCTGATCGCGGCGCAAGCGGGGGGCACGTGGGGCCAGGGCTTCAACTACGATCCGTTCGGCAATCTGACCGCGAAAACAGCCTTGGCGGGCACGGTTCCGACATTGTCGGTGGTGGTCGACCCGACGACCAATCGGCTGTACAACACGGACGCCAATGGCAACTCCCTGGCAATCGGATCGAACTATGACGTTGAGAACCGCATCATTCACGCGCCGGGCAGCAATTCCTATGGAAACTCCTATGCCTACGATGCGCGCAATAAGCGGATTTGGACCTGCGCGTGGGCCAACGACGACAGCGGCTGTCAGACGGAGGCGTATTACTTCTACTCGCCGCAAGGCAAGCTGATGGCGCAATATACGCCTTATGACGCGCCGCCCTCGGGAGGCTCGACCAATCCATCGCTGGCGTTCACGTTGGCCAGCACGCGAGTGTATTTCGGCTCGCGGTTGTTGGGCAACGAGGACCGCGTAGGCTCGCGGGGCAAGTATTTTCCGTACGGCGAAGCGCGCAGCGGGGCGCAGCCGGATCAAGTAGACTTTGCGAGTTATACGCGGGATTCGCAGACGGGGTTGGATTATGCGGACCAGCGGTTTTATTCGAGCGCGTGGGGGCGGTTTGTGACGCCGGACCCGTATGTGGCGACGGCGACTTCTCCGAGTGACCCGAAGATGCCGGGGAGTTGGAATCGGTATGCGTACGTCCAGGGCGATCCTATCACGTACTCAGATCCGAGAGGCCGGAATATAGTTGTCGGCGATTGTGGCGATTTGATAAACGGAGCCGACCAGCCGGGCTGCGATGACGGTGGCGATCTGGGCGGCGGCGATGGGGGAGGGGACCCGTGCGCGGGCAATTCGTTGCTCCCCATCCCGAATCCGCTCTGCCCAGCTCCCGTAGGGCCACCTGCAGCGCCGCCGCCCGCGCCGACTTCGACGTCGTGCACGGATTGGGGATGCATGCCCCCTGCATTTGCTAGGGCAATTCAAGCACTGACCTTGGACCCCGACTGCATGGCTCTGTTTGGTACGGCACAGACGCGCTCGGAGGGATTTAATCCTACCGTAGTGCTCACAAATATCGTTTACGGGTCACATTCCTTCGGTTCGATCCATTTTGCTATGCATCCTCCGAATTGGGGTGTGGCCGAGACGCGACCGGCTGGCTTGTTGCCTATTCCTGGGCTAAGTGGAAAGGTAAGTATCACGATAAACGAACTTTCCAGTTATGGGTTCTGGAACTATGGAGACTCGAATGAAAACGCGGAGACTCTTCTTCATGAGCTTGGTCACGTTTTTAATGATCTCAGGGGCGCCGGCGGGTTCGCCCTTCCAAACTCCGCCGAGCGCGCAGACCCGCGTGCTTTCGACGCGCTTATCCAACAAAAATGTTTCTAAAAAGATTACTCCTATTTGGTGCGTTGCCACTTGCTTGGAGCACGTCAACTGACAGATCGCGACCGCGAGAAGTTAACATCTGTGATATCCCCCGCCTCGCTAAACAGTTTGACGGTAGAATCGTCCAAATCCACGGTGTCCTCCGGAACTCTGATAGCGCCGAAAACCCCTTCTTCGATGAGCTGGTTGGGGAAAGATGCGGAAGAGGCGAAGGGGGTCCGGTAGTCATCCAAGTCGTATCGCCCGACTCGCACTTCCTCGCTAATCCACCGAGCGGATACAAACCTGACATGGACTCAGTTCGCCGGGCTCAGCCGGTCTTTGAAAAGGCCGCAGCTGACCGGCGCTCTGTTTCCGTGATCGTGGAAGGTGTTTTCCACGCTTCGCAACGGACAACGTCTGCGCCAGCCCGTCATCGCCAATATGTGGGTCTTATAGTAATACAAGCCCTGCGGAATGTAAAAGAGAAGTGAACAATGCGAGGGGTTTGTTATAACTGTGATCCGCCCGGCGATCTGACCACGAAGACGGCGATTCGGGAGCTCCTGGTGTAAGGTCAACCGAGCAATGGCAGGGCGGGTCGTGGCTGGAATTTTGCAGTAGCGTGGCCACCGAGGATCGGTGGCCGGATTTTGGACCTGTTGATTGTAGCCGGGCAGGGGCGAGTTACACGCTGCTCGACCGCGGGACCGGCAATCAGGTGGAAAACCGCACGGACCAGGTTCTGGATCAATACGGCAACGCGACCAGCATCTCGCAGTACGATTTCGGAGCGCCGTCCGCGCCGGGGAGCCCCACGCGCGTGTATACCAACACGTATCTGACCGACAGTCCCACGTCGGCGCATCCGGCGGGATCGAATTACAACGCCGAGCATATTCGTAACCGGCTGCTGACCAGCGCCGTAACTGAAATGGGAAAACCACGACATTGGTCAGCAACTTATACGATTTCTATAATCCCAACGCGTGTCAAACCTATGGATAGATCATAACGCCCACGGGCTGGGGCTGGGGTTATGCGGCGACGGGACTTGATCCCAATAACACGGCGAACGTATTCCGTGGAAACGTTACGACCAGCTATGGCCTCGACATGACGCATGCGCTCTGTTACGCGACCACCGGAGCGGTGTTCATGCGCACCGATGGCGGCCATGTAACGTCGGGCCAGACGGACGGGACAGCTAATTACACTGCCCCGACGGCGATGACCACGGGAAGCTTGACGACCAGCATGAACTGGACCGGCTTTCTGGGGCTCTCAAGCGTTACCGGTCCGAACGGGGATGGCAGCGCGGTCAGCTACGATGGGGCGCAGCGGCCCTTGACGACGACCTCTCCTTATGGGGCGGTTACGAATTACACCTATTCGGTCTTCCCGCCGCTGACGGAGGCGACGACCAACGGGCATTGGACCATAAGCGTAATGGACGGTTTTGGGCGCACGGTGTCGGCGCGTACCGGCTATGGCTCGACGACCGTGAGCTATACGGACACGCAATATGCGCCGTGCGCCTGTTCGCCGCTGGGGAAGGTGAGCGCGGTATCGCAGCCCTATGTGCCCGGGGCCACCGTCTACTGGACGAAGTATACTTATGACGGAATCGGGCGCACGGTGAGCGTGTTGGCCCCGGACGGCGGCAGCACGGCAACGTATGTATATGCGGGGAATACGGTGACGGTGACCGATGCGGCGGGAAAGTGGAAGAAGTTCACCATGGACGCGTTTGGGAATCTGACGACGGTGGTCGAGCCCGACGCCACGCAAACGAACACGGGCGGGCAGGCCACGACGACATACACCTACGACGCTCTGAACCATTTGATCGGCGTGAGCATGCCGCGGCAGATGCCGGGAGGCAACACCGTGACGCAAACGCGGACGTTCACGTATTCCGGAGCGTACCTGATGAGCGCCAATAATCCGGAGAGCGGGACGGTGAATTACGGCTACAACGCGGACGGGACGCTGGCGACGAAGCAGGATATGAAAGGACAGGCCGCGGCATATTTCCTGCAGTATGTATACGACTCCTACGGGCGCGTCACGACGGTGCGAACCATGCCGGGCACGCCTTCGAACTGGTACGGCTCGCCGACGGTGCTGCGGACGTACACCTACGACGTAAACAACGCGGACGGGAGTTACTCGCAAAAGGCGCTGGGACGGTTAACGACTGCCGGGTACAATGTTCCGTCGGCGTCGACGGCGTACGATTCGAACGGCCTTGCGATCGCGTTCACCAACGACTTAGTGACCGAGATGTACAGCTACTCGATTGCGGGTCAGGTCGCGGGCAAGCGCCTGCGGGTGGCGCGGAACGGGTTAAACTCGGGCGGATCGCCGGTTACGATCAGCGCCGATCTCAACGGGACCTGGAGTTATAACAACGAAGGCCATTTGACCGGCGCGGATATCCCGGCGGCGGCCCGGGCTATACTTACAGTTACAATGGACTCGCTCAACTGAGCGGCATGACGGGCACGGATGGAAACAACGTCGCGGGCGTGAGTTATAACGTGTCCGGCCAGTTGTTGACTATGAACAGCGAATCGCGAAGTTATAACACGATGGGGCAGTTGACGGGCATCAACGCGGGCGGAGCCTCGCCGGTGAATATGATCTACGCATATTCGTCGAATCAGAACAACGGCAAGATTACGTCGCAGACGGACAATCTGACCGGCGAGAATGTAATTTATGCGTACGACTCCCTCAACCGCCTGATCGCAGCGCAAGCCGGCGGCACGTGGGGACAGGGCTTCAACTACGACCCGTTCGGGAACCTGACCGCCAAGACAGCCTTGGCGGGATCTGTCCCAACATTGTCGGTGGTGCCGGACCCCACTACCAACCGCCTGTACTCGGTGGATTCGAACGGAAATATCGTAACCGGGCCGAGCGGCTATCTCGGCTACGATGCCGAGAATCGGCTGGTCTATGCCGGGGTGAGCTACGGCCAAACTTACGCCTACGACTCGCAAAACAAGCGCATCTGGGCGTGCTCGTTGAGCGGCGATTATAGTACGTGCCAGACTGAGATCTATTACTTTTATTCGCCGCAAGGTAAGCTGCTCGCGCAGTATGCGCCGTATGACGCGCCGCCCTCGGGAGGCTCAACCAATCCTACGCTAGTCTTGAGCTTGTCGGGCACGCGAGCCTACTTTGGCTTGCGCCTGCTGGGCAACGAGGACCGGGTAGGCTCGCGCGGCAAGTACTTCCCGTACGGCGAAGCGCGCAGCGGGTCGCAGCCCGATCAAGTGGACTTCGCGACCTATACGCGAGACTCGGTGACGGGCATGGATTATGCCGACCAGCGTTATTACGCGTCCACGTGGGGGCGGTTTTTGACGCCGGACCCGTATCGGGCGACGGGCACCTCGTCGAGCGATGCGAAAACGCCGCAAAGTTGGAACAGGTACGGCTACGTGATCGGAGACCCAGTTAACGCCTACGATCCGACCGGGCTGATTATCGACGTTCCGGGTGAACCAGGCTCTCCGGGTTGCGAGATCAATGGTGAGCCATTTTCACTTGATCCGCTCTGCAATCCAGATCCTTTTGGCGATCCGCCGCCGCAGCCCCAGAAGGTTGCGTCGACTTCCTGTTCCATTGCGCTATTTTCCCGGGGCGTTCCTTTTGGCGGGTCACCCGCGCAGCACACGTATGTCGAACTATCCGAAACGTCTGGCTCAGGAGTCACGTTCCTCGACGATGTTCTCGAGGGTGGCCCAACCAATCCGCATAATCCAATCACTAACAGCCATGATTCGTGGGGCGGCTTGATTGGGCTAATTGAACCGGTCGCACTTGGGTCATTTCTGGGTGGGACCGATCCTGCGACAAACACAGAGATCGGCTCCGAAACCGGTGGGTTAGATGTTTGTCACGATATCGGAAGGCTTCTGGGATCAGTTAACAATTATGACGCGGAATCCCTCGTATCTTATGCTCCTCGACCAAATGGTTCCACGACCTTCAACAGTAATAGCTTCACGTTTACGCTGCTATTTGACATTGGTCTCAGTAGTGTTTTCCAGCCGATCGGTTGGAGTCCGGGATGGGGGCAGGTTGTGCCAGGGCTGTGGCCATGAATAGCTTGGTGATGCAATCCCGCTGGTTGGCCCCGATGATTGCGGCATCGGTCGCCGGAGTGGGGCAGTTGAATCTGCAACCGCTCAGAGGCGACTCACGGTCCTTCTGCGCTGCCTATTTCCAGGAGGCCCGCGGTGCAAATAAACCGCCGCAACTGATCCTGTTCCCGATGGCCGGTCCAGAATTGACAGTCCCATTAGCCGTGGAATTGCCTGCGAGTTTTCGCTTAATTGAGTTCAGCCCGGACGGGAAGGCGATTTACGGCCAAAAGACCGAGCCTATCGACGCTTCCGGCGTTATCAAAATCGAGTTTGGACCAGTTCGCCAAAGCATAGTCCCAGGGACGGTCGAATTGGACACGATTTGGCACTTAACAGTCTCGCACCCCCCTGGCAAAATCTTTGTTTCGGGCTGCTCCGGGACCCGCGGAACTCCGGAATGCGGCGCGTTCGAGATCGATCCGAAGACCGGACACCTCCGGCCACTACGGCTTGGGATACCTCAGCAGCGAGGGGGCGCACTTGGGCCAATATCTCCGGACGGCAAACACGCCGTAAGTTACTCGGAAAGGTATTTAGGCTTACTCGATCTCGGGACGGGTTCGGTTCACGCGATAAAGGGCATCAGCGCAGGCATCGTGTCGAACGGGCGCTTTCGGTCAACGCCATGTACCTGGTCGCCTGACGGGCGGTCAATCGTTGCCATTTTAGATGAAGGGATTGTCCTGATAGATTCGAACGATACGTCCCGGCGAAGGAGGCTCGGGGGGTCTGGCAGCGGCCCTGTCCATTGGTCTCCGGACTCGAACCTCCTCCTACTTTCGAGCTCCCAGATGTCGTGTTGGCCTTCTTTGTACTCTGAGACGTTGGAGGTCCTCGACGTCGGTACTGGTAAAAGAAAAGTGATCAAGAGTTCGCATTGCAAGGTGGTCGTTCCAACTGTCGGCTGGGTCGATACGGAAGCACTTCGGTAGGACGAGAGGTGCCACCGGGGGTAGTGCGCTAAATCTGTGTGGCTGGGCCGCGGGGCTCATCGATCCGCGCGAGGTCGGCGTGCGGCCGACGGGAAGCTATTGGGGCGGGGCGGGCGAGCAGATCGACATGCGCTCGGGCAATCTGAACTTCACGGTTCCGCTGTTCAAGGTGAACGGGCGCGGTTGGACCGTGCCGTTCAATCTGACTTATAACTCGCAGGTATGGCGGCAGGACCCCGGGGGCACGTGGAACTTCGGCGGCCGGATCCGTATGTGGCAAGCGGCGGGCCGGGTGAGGCATCGAGTTGGAACCGGTATAGCTACGTGCTGGGCGACCCGGTTAATCTCCTCGACCCAAGTGGGTTAGAGGAGGTCGATGCCGGTTCTGATACGGACTGCTGGACCGACGAAGACGGGAATCTCTTATGTGATGGGGGTGGCAGCGGCGCTGCTTACAATGTCGGAGCGGTGTTTACAACTCAGTCGAACGCTCCAGCTGATCCTAGTTCGGCACTGGATACACCGATCGGATCGACGCTGATACTCACTGTTATTCCGCCCCTCGGTCCGCCGACCGTTATAGCACCGCCGCCGGAGACGCCGCCGCTCGGTCCTGGCACATACGGGGCGTATTTCTCTTGTTTTTCTTCTACCGTCGTCAGCGTTATAATTTTAAGCGCGCCCGAAGTTCCTGGCGCTTCAACTTGGGCCATGGTTCAAGGTGTGCTAACCGGAGCAAAATGGGGTACAAGGCTCGGGGTGGTCGGCGGGATCGTTTTTACAGCCGACCTTCTGCTGACCTTCGATCAATCGGCCCGCCGGTGCTCGACTTCGACCGGATATATACCGTGGATATTGCAGCGACCGAAGGCGCCAAAGGTAGCGCATCGATGATGCTATCTCCCTTAAAGATTATGGGGGTGGTACTGTTGCTGCCTGCGACGGCTTTTGGCGTCTTAGGAACATTGGCATGGATCTGGGCTGCGGAGGCATACCTGAACTGGCCGAAAGTGGACGCGAGCGTCCGGTCGCTTTCGTATGAGCCTGGCAACGCAGGCAAACGCGGAATAATCAAGGTGAAGCTCTGCTACGCGGGCACGTCCGGCGAGAATTGCGCCTGGGCATTGCGATCGCTGCCTTGGGGTGGTTCGAAATTCGCGCACGACTATGCGGTCGGTACGCAGCACGCGATCAGACTTGATCCCCGGAATCCGGCTGCGGCGGACGTGAATGTTGGATGGAACCTTGATACGGTGTTCGTGCCTGTTGAAATTTGCACGATCTGCTGCTGCCTTTTTATCGCCGCCTTTTACTTTTGGCGGTCTCCGTAATATCCGTCTGAGGGACTCGAATCCGCTCTACCATTGGACGGCCATTGGCGACCCGAAGGGTCAAGGCCAGAAGGTTTGGCATCTTCAAGGCACCGGCAGCACGCAGGCTGGCTATGCGCTGCAGTACGCATGCCGGGAAGTGGACAAGAATGGTCAGGAGAAAAGAAACATTTTGTCCTACTGGACCTGGACGGGCTGGGGCGGCCGTACATTTGATCGAGTTATACGATGCTCGTCCGCGGCCTGAGCACGCAAGTGGAAAACCGCACGGACCGGGCGCTGGAACAGTACGGCAACGCAACCGGCACTTCGCAGTACGATTTCGGAACGCCGTCGCCGCCGGGGAATACCACGCGGGTATACGCGAACGTGTATCTTATCATAACGACTCCAGTCCCACGTCGGCGCATCCGGCGGGCTCGAATTACAACGCCGAACATATCCATAACCGTCTGCTAACCAGCGCGGTGACGCAGGATCACGGGGGTTGCCGCGGCGGTGGCGAATGCGGTCTATCATGCTACGGGGAAGCGCGTGCGGGAATTGCCGATCACTCCGGAGAAACTGCTCTGAGTGGAAAAGTTTTGGTGGGGATAGGTGAACGGAAAGGCGTGGAGATCCCGGCTCTTGCCCGCTACGCAAGTTGTGCGCTGTCCGGCCGGGGACGCTGTCAAACGGGGCGCGCCGCGCGAATCGGGGCTCTATCAGTGAGCTTTCGGCAAACGTGCGTACAGCGGGTAACCCACCAACTTCGTGCGGACTGGAGTCGCGAAACAAGGTTCACATCAGCGGGGCGGCCAACGGCGGTTGGATAATTACGTGGAGGAGGAGAGACGATGCTGTCGAACAGGTCGATACCTCGCGCCACCGTAATTCCGGTGCTGGCCTATTCGGATGTGACTGAAGCCGCAGCTTGGCTATGCGATGCATTCGGATTTAATGTGCGTCTGCGTATCGGTAACCACCGAGTGCAGTTAAATGTCGGAGACGGGGCGGTGACGCTTAGGGAAATGCGCCAGGCCGACGTTAACGCAGCATTGGGCGCGGGATGCTCGATTACCGTTCGCATAGAGGACGTCGATGCCCACTGCAACCGCGCCAGGGATCACGGAGCGCGGATCACAGAAGGCCCGGTGACTCACCCGTATGGCGAGCGGCAATATAACGCAGTCGATTTCGGCGGATACTCGTGGACGTTTTCGGAGTCGGTAGCGGACGTGCATCCGCAAGATTGGGGCGGGAAAGCGGAGCAACTGTAGCGCCGCGTTAGGAAAACATCGCCGGGCTTCCGTCGGCGGCCCGCCGGCAATAAGCCGGCCTTCGCGAACAATCGCTCTCAATGCGGCGAATTCATCGCCACACATTTATTCCCGCCCGTGAAGTGAATCGGCGTATCGCCGATATCGAAGCGCCGGGCCATTGTAATACGTGGCCGCGAGTCGGCGATGGCGGCGGGGCAGACCATATTAACCTATCGGCAATTGCAACAGATTGCCGCATTACTCGCCTGATGCTTCGAGGCGGGCGGGAGCCGTCGAGAGCAGCCAGCCCGGCGCGTCGATTCGATCCGCGATTTAGGTCTCGTTGGGGAGATTGAGTTGGTATTAGCGGGCGAGCACTTGGCTCGTGAGGTTGCCTAGAGCATAATGGGCAACAGCCGCATCCCGTTCCGAGCACAATATCAACCCCACCGGCGGGTTCTCGCGCGGGTGGGTCCAATGCTCGCGCGCGTATTTCAGATACAGGTTCAACCGGCCGGCGCTGGCGTGCGTGAACTTGCCGAGTTTCAAATCCACGATCGTAAGGTCCCGAAGGCGGCGGTGGAAGAAAATCAGATCAACCCGGGTCCGAGGCCCTCAATTTGGGGGCCTACGACGTCCTCGCTAAGCCTCTCGACGCGGGGGAATTGGCGCGTACCCTGAATTCGGCCTGGCTTCACTGGCGCCGCCGCCACATGGGCATTGCAGGCAAAAATGGCGGCGGCGCGGAACTCGAGCAGGCATAGCGAGAACGACAAGCATGAAGGACGTGGAGCAACAAGCGACCTCGCGGTATTCCGAAGATTGCGATTGCTTATCGGCAGACCCAAGGCTCCACATGGAGGGTGTCATCGATTCCCTTATTCGCGCTTTGAGGCGGAAAGGTCTATTTGCTTTCGAGTGGGATAATCGGATGGCAAAATTATTCCAGATCCCGGCGGATGTGAACTCCCAGCCAGCGAGGGGATTGCAGAAGTCGGGTTAATAGGACGAGCAAGAGTGAAGCTTCCAGCGCATAAAGCGGCGAGAAAGGCTACCGGCGGACCGGCGTCGATCGGGACGGGGCGTTATTCGCCGGCCAAGACGCTTCATGTACTTCGGGTTTTCCGCCAGGTCTTTGGGCAGCCCTTTCACTGTACGGCAAGGTCGCGGGCTACATCGTAACAGGAGCCTGCACCGGCACGCGGCCGCTGTAACAGCGACTTTTCGAGGCTGTCCCGGAGGAGCCACGACTTCGTCACCCGCCTCTTCCCGGCCTCGTTGGTGAGCCGGGCCAAGAGGTTGTCAGGCAACTTCAATGAAATCGTCCGCATGATCAGGGTAATGCGCGCCGTTCTGACGCGCAATACCCTGTTTTTGCCTATGCCCGGGCGCTAACCCTTTGCCGCTCTGGCCCGCCGCTGCAATTCCTCGGGAGACACATCCTCGACGTGCGTGGCGATCCACCACTGGTTGCCCGCTGGATCCTCGACGCCGCCGCCGCGGTCGCCGTAGAACTCATTCCTCGGCTCGCGAAGCGACTTCCCGCCGGCCTCGATCGCGCGGCGATAAACCTCATCGACATTGTCGACGTACAAATAAAGCGTCGCGGGCGACGGCCGCGGCGGCTGCGGTTCTCCCATCATCACAAAGGAATCTCCGATCTTAACCTGGGCGTGTTGGACGGTTCCGTCGCCCCGGGCCATGCGCTCAATCTCCACGGCGCCAAAGGCCTCCTTCAAAAAATCGATCAGCCTCGCTACGCCGGGCACGGTCAGGTATGGCGTAACGGAATGATAGCCGTCAGGTACTGGTTTCACGTTAATTGGCATGAGGTCTCTCCTTCAGACTCATTGTCCGGTAGCGTTACTGCCCTCGTATTGTAAAAAATTGCCGGCGCGGCGTCCGTGTTAGATCCCGACAACGGCTTCCTAACCCGGCGTAGCCGGAACCAAACAAGCTTTGCACTAACCGGGCAACCGCTCCGTGACCGTCGCGGCTTGGTCGGATTCGCGAAAGTTGGGGGCTCTCGAGAACCCGCTCCCGAGGCCGTTACCGATGGTCGAGGCTCAGTACCGAGCCGCGCGCGTCAGCAAGCGTCAAGTAGTAACCGGGACGGGAGACTAGCGCGGCGGCGGTTTAATCCAGCAGAGGCACGTGATTGATGTGCGGCGTCCGGTGCGCGGCGTAGGTGGACGGATTCAGACCGGAGAAGGCCCGGAAATCGTGGATGAAATGCGACTGATCGTAATAGCCGCAATCCAGCGCCACGCTCGTCCATTCGACGTCGCGGCACGCCTCGATCCGCTGGAGGACAGTCTGGAAGCGGCGAATGCGGCAGAAAATCTTCGGCGTCAAGCCGACTTCATCGCGAAACAAGCGGATGAAGCGGCCCGCGCTCAGGCCGATCTTCGCGGTCACCTCCGATATCCCGGCGTAAGGAGCGTGGAGGAACTGCTGCATGGCAAAGTCCACTGTCGCGTGATGCTTCGGCGGCGCCACGAATTGCCGTGCTAGGCATCGTTCGGCCGCAGCCAGGCGCTCGGAATGGCTGCTCGCTTCAAGGACCTGCTCGCGCAGCCGGGCGGCTTCGGCGCCCCACACCGCATCGAGGGGCACGATTTCATCCTGAAGTTCGCCCGCGGGCATCCGCAAAAACGGAAACGCTCCGCCGGGACGAAAATGGACGCCCATGATGGAACGCTGCTGCGCCGTATCGACGACCACGTACTCGGATTGGGCGCCGGTCAGCAGCGCATGGCCGAAACTCCGCGACCGCGCCGTATCGCGCCTGTCATAAATACGCAGATCCTCGTCCAGCAGGCCGATCAGCAACTGCATCTCGCCGCTGGGCAGCACGCGCTCCTTTGCGTGCGGCTGCGCGTAGCCGTCGTAAAGCCAGATCAGATCCACGAAATCCGACAAGGGCGGGCGAGGAATGCGGGTCAGGTAGGTCATGCGATGCCGTGCAGTAACGGGCTGACGCGGGGACCAGGCAGAATGATGCCGGTCAGGTTCAGCGGGTCGGAGTTCGAGACTTCGTGGACGAGGGCGGCATCGCCGGCGCGGCGGACGGCGCGGAGCAGCTCGAGAGCTTCGGGGCGGGCAAATTGCTCGCCGCTGAATCCGGAGACGAAGCGGCCGCCGCGCACCTGCCCGCGCGCCTCCATGCGCCGCAGCAGCGGCAGCAATTCACGCCACGGCGGCGCGCCGGCTTCGCGCGCCAGCACGTCCCGGAACAGCACGCCCCAGCGCAGCAGCAGTTGTTCCGCCCACTTTTCGGCGCCATTGCCGCATGGGCTTCTGCGCACCAGCGCCCAGCGTCCCGCCGCGTTTCGGGGGCGCCTGAGGCGAGCGCGGCCTTCGCCACGGCGGCGCTTGGGATCGATCAAGGCGCGCAGGTTCTCGAATCCATCGGCGGTCACGAGGCCGGCCGCAACCAATTCCCACAGCGCGTCCTCCACTTCGCTCGCCAGCCGCCCGGTGGCGCGGGACAGGTCGGCGAAGAACGACGCTCCTTCTTTGCGCAACACTTCGAGCGACTCTCTGGCGGCATGCGAAAGCGCGCTCTCGCTCACCGCCGCGCCCGCGCCGAGAAGCCACTCGGCGTCCTCTCTCAGGAATAGCGAGATGGGGGCGAGCCGCGTGGGCCGGACCTTGCGGCTGTTTTCCAAGAGGCCCTCGACTTCGGCCAGCGCGGGATGCGGCGAGACCCTGGCCCACATGACCTCGCCCGAGAGACACAGCTGGTCCAACAATTCCGGCTCATAACGGGCCACGCGCTCGCGCAGGATTTGGGATTCCCAGGCGGAGGCGGGAATCTCATAGCCTTGCAATTGACGCACGATTTGCAACAGACCGTCGGCTCCGTGCAGTTGCGCGCCGGCCGCGACGTGCTGCCAGCGCTGCAGGAAGGCATGGAACTGGGCGGCGGTGACGGGCTCGATTTCGCGGCGCAGACGGCCGAGGGTGGCGTTGTGTATACGCGCCAGCACGCGGCGGTTGCACCATTCCATTTCGCCCTCGGCATTCGGGCGCCGGAAGCGGCCACGCAGAATCTGGCCCTCCCCTTCTAAACGGGCCAACGCGATGTCGATCTCCTCGCGAGAGTACGCCAGTTTATCGGCGAGCTCGCTCGCTGTCGCCGGTCCGGTCGATTCCATCCAACCGCGCAACGCCGCGACGGGGTCGTGCGCCACGGAGAGCCGCTCCACCGCGACCCAGAACGTTTTGCCGCCGCGCTCGAGTGCGCTCACGCGGTTCTGGGCCTCCAGTTCGGCGAAGAATCCGCGCCATTCGTCTACCGGAGGCAAGACGATGAGCGTTAACAGCGCGTCGTGAAGTTCGTCGGCATCGCGAACGTCCGGCCAGCTTTCGGCCGAGACTTGCTCGATGGCGGCGGGATCGAGGATGCCGGCCCCATCGCCGCCGTCAGGCCGCATGGTGCGGCGCAACTGCACGGCGCGCGCGCGGCGCTCTTCGAGCGGCGCGTCGTCCAGGTACGCGTAGGGATTGGCGTTGAGAATCTCGTGGCAGAAAAACGAGGGCTCCGGGGTGTCGATGGCGACGGTTCGAATCGCGCCGGACTCGATGCCTCGCAACACCGCTTCGAGGCCCTCGATATCCATCGCTTCATGCAAGCAGTTCGCCACCGTTTCGTTTACGAGCGGGTGATCGGGAATGCGGATCGGTCCGGTCAGATTCTCCGCGCAGGCCACCTGGTCGGGGAACACGGATGCCAACAGGTCGTCGGAGCGCATGCGCTGGATCGGCGCCGGAATTTTCTTTCCTCCACGAAAGCGCAGGATCGCCAGCGCGCGAGTTGCGTTCCAGCGCCAGCGGGCCGTGAACATCGGCGCGGCCAGCAGCGCTTGCGTGAGCACGTCCTTCACCGTCTCGGGTTTCAGGAACGCGAAGACCAGTTCCAGCGGAAACGCATGCTGGTCGCTCAAGGAGATGACGATGCCGTTGTCGGTCGCGGCCGCCTGCAATTCGAAGTTGAATGTGCGGCAGAAGCGTTTGCGCAAGGCGAGCCCCCAGGCGCGGTTGATGCGCGCGCCGAAGGGCGCATGCAGGATCAGTTGCATGCCGCCGGCCTCGTCGAAAAATCGCTCCGCGACGATCGTGTCGGACGATGGCAGGGCGCCGAGCGAGGCCCTTCCCGCGCGAACGTACGCGATGGCCTGCGTGGCGCCGGCCTCGTCGAGCCCGCACTCGGCAAGCAGCCAGGGAAGGCGCCGTTTTCATCGTCGGCGATGCGCCGGCGCAGGAGCGAAACGGCGGCCGATAGCTCCGGCGATCGGCCGGGGGCCTCGCCCAGCCAGAACGGAATGGAAGGCGGCGCGCCCTTGGCGTCCTCGACGCGGACTCGTCCGGGCTCGACTCGGCGGATGCGCCAGGAATGGGTGCCCAGCAGAAAGATATCGCCGGTGAGGCTCTCGACGGCGAAATCCTCGTCCAGCGTGCCGACGATCTTACTTTCGGGCTCCACGATCACGGAATACGCGGCATTGTCGGGGATCGCGCCGCCCGAGGTAATGGCGGCGAGGCGAGCGCCGCGGCGGCCCCGAATGCGGCCATTCACGCGATCGCGATGCAGCATGGCGCCGCTGCGGCCTCGCGAAGTGGCGATGCCTTCGGACATCATTTCGAGCACGGCGTCGAAATCGCTGCAGCTCGAGATTGCGGTAGGGATAAGCCCGGCGGGCGAGCGCGTATAACTCGTCCTCGCGCCAGGTCTCGGCCGCGGTTTCGGCGACGATCTGCTGGGCGAGAATATCGAGAGCGTTCTCGGGAATCGCGGTGCGTTCGAGATCGCCGTTGCGGATGCCGTAGACCAGCGCCGCGCACTCGATCAGCTCGTCGCGCGTGGTCGCGAACAGGATGCCGCGCGGCTTGGCTCCGATCCAGTGGCCGGAGCGGCCGATTCTCTGCAAAGCGGTGGCGATGGAGCGCGGAGTTCCGATCTGAATGGCCAGATCGACAGTGCCGATGTCGATGCCCAACTCCAGCGACGCGGTGGCGACCACGGCGCGAAGCTCGCCGGCCTTGAGCCGCGCTTCGGCATCGAAGCGCAGCGCGCGCGACAGGCTGCCGTGATGCGGCAGCACGACGCCCTCGCCCAACCGCTCGGTCAAGGCGTGCGCGACGCGCTCGGAGAGCCGCCGGGTATTGACGAAGACCAGCGTCGTGCGATTCGCCAGGATGTGCCGCGCGAGGCGATCGTAAATCTCGGCCCACATCTCCGTGCTGGCAACGGCGCCGAGCTCGTCGTTGGGAACTTCGATGGCGAGATCCATGGCGCGGCGGTGTCCGGCGTTGACGATGCGGGCTCCTGGGGCAAGATAATTCGCGATGTCCTCGAGCGGCTTCACGGTGGCCGACAGGCCGATGCGCTGCGGCCGCGCGCCGCCGGTGCGTTCTATCAGCGAGTCCAGACGCGCCAGAGTGAGCGCCAGGTGCGATCCGCGCTTGTCGTCGGCCATGGCGTGGATCTCGTCGACAATCACGGTCCGCGCCGTCTTGAGCATCTCGCGCGACTTGCCCGCCGTCATTAGGATGAACAGCGATTCCGGCGTGGTGACCAGGATGTGGGGGGCGTGCTTGAGCATCTGCTGCCGCTCCCAGGCGGGGGTATCGCCGGTGCGAACGGCGGTGCGGATGGGCGCCAGCTTAATGCCGCGCTGTTCGGCAAGGGCCGCGATTTCGGCGAGCGGGATTTCGAGATTGCGCCGCACGTCGTTCGAGAGCGCCTTCAGCGGTGAAACATAGACCACCTGCGTCTGGTCCGCCAACGTCCCCTCGCGCGCGGCGCGGACGAGCCGATCGAGACAAATCAGAAACGCCGCCAAGGTTTTGCCCGATCCCGTGGGCGCGGAAATTAATACGTCGCGACCCGCGAAGATCTCCGGCCAGCCCTCCAGTTGCGGCTCCGTCGGGCGCTCGAATCGGGAAGCGAACCATTCGGCGACGAGGGGGTCAAATCCGGATAGGGGCATGAGGGTCGGGCGAACCTTACTGTTATTATCCCCCCTCCTACAGGATATTCACCGCGCGCGCCGCCAGGATGGCCAGCGTCGTTAGCGAAATCGCCGATTGCAGCATCATCATGAGCTTGGCCCAGCGCGAGAGCACGGGAACGTCGGTCGGCGAAAAAGCCGTGCTGGTGTTGAAGGCCAGGAATAAATAATCGACGAACCCGGGATTCCAATGCGCCTCGCACATTTGCTTTTTCAAATCGGGGTCGAGCATCATTTGCGGGAAAAGGAACGCGCCCCCGGTATGCGTTCCGCGCACTTCGCGTTCGTTGGGACCGCCGGCGTCGAGCCGCCAATACCAGGACGCGAACACCAGCATATTGCTGATCCACAGCCCCGTGGCGGCAATCAGGAGCTGCTTGGGTTGCTCGCGATGCGAGGGCAGCCCGGAGATCAGCAGCGACAAAGAAACGATCAACGCCGCCGTCACGAAGCCCATAATGATATAGCCCAGCGCCTGATTTAAGCCGTGGCGCCCGCGCCGGTGCGCGATAATAGCGGGAATTAACAAAATAGTAACGATGACGAGTAGCAGCCAGTCCGGTCCGGGCGTCAAAGAAGAGGGGAGCGCATAATGCAGACCGCCGATGGCAATCAGCGCGAGAGTCGCCGGCCAGCGCGGCTCACGGCTCCGGTCGATGGGACGGGACATTATTCTATTTTCGCCAGGTTCTATTTTCGCCAACGGACAGGTCGATAAGCGATGCAGGGCACGAAACTTCTCAATACCAGAATTATCATTCCCCGCCTGACCCAGGAACCCGAATCGGGCGCCGGCGGCTGGTTCCTGTGGAAACGTTCATCGGCACCGAGAGTACGTGCGACGGCGATGGCCAGATCACGCTGAGTTTCGACATCGAGCAGATCCGCCGCTCGGTAGAGCCCGGCGCGATGGCGACGCCTGTAGCGATCCTGCTCTGTTCGGCCGATGCGCGCGCCTTGGGCAAGGCCCTGCTTGACTCCGCCGACGTCGCCGAGCGGCTCGCCGCGGAAGTCCGCAGCATGAAGTAATTACAAGGCTAGTACTTGCACCCCGGCAATCCCCAGCGCGGGAATATATAATTCTTTGTACGGGCCCTTTGTGGACTATCAACCGGATTCGACAACCGCAGAGCAGGAGTTGAAGCGCCTCGACGCGCAAATCGACTCGGCTCACGACCTCAACGCGCTCAAGCCGATTTTTTACCGCCTTGAGGAAATCACGAAGGCGCACGCCGCCGATTTCGACGTTCAGACGCTGGTTTCGGATGTGAAACAGCACCTCATGAGCCGCGGTGTCCAGTTGAAGCAGCAAGGCCAGGTCGCAACGGCGACGAACCCCATAGGCGCCGGGACTTTCGGCGCTCCGCCGCCGCCGCCCATGCCATCGTCGTCCCTGCCGGCTGTCCCGCAGGCCAGGGTAACCTCCCCGACTATGGGCGAACCGTTTCATCCCCCAACGCGCGCCGACCGCCCAAACGATCCTGTACTCGCCGCTCCTCCGCCGCTGGATGCGACGCGCGAAGTTTTCATTCCCCCGGTGCGGACGCCGACTCCTCCTCCGCTGCCTCCCGCCGGCCCCGAAGCCGCTCCGGTGAATTGGAAGAAACCCGTCCTGATCGGCGGCGGCATCGGCCTCCTACTGGTTCTTTTAGCGATCGGCGTAAGGGCCTATATAAACCGCCCGCATCCACCTCCTCCGGTCGCGGCCGTCCCCGTCAACGTCGCCACCATACCGCCCGGCGCCGACGTCCGCGTCAACGATCAATCGCGCTGCACATCCGATTGCAGAGTCGCGCTCAAGCCCGGCGTGTACGCGCTCAGCGCCATACTGCCCGGCTACGATGAGACCAAGCAGAGCATCACTGTCGAGAAAGGCCACCCATTTTCGCTCAGCCTGACGCTGAAGCCGCTCCCGCCTTCTCTCAAAATAGTCACGGACCTGGGCGGCGCGGGTAAGGTCGCGCTCGACGGGAATCCCGCCGGAGAGCTCCAGGACGGACAATTCTTTCTAGACCGCGTCCCCGAGGGCCAGCACCAGGTTGTTATCTCGGGCAACAGAGGCGCCCAGGTTGAGTTTTCGTTTCAGATCTCGCCCGGCGCGCCTCCCGCGATCGTGGGTCCTGTAAAGACGAAAAATCTTACCGCCGTTCTGGCCAGCGGCATGGGTTCTCAAGTTCACCTCGTCACCGGCGCGCCGGTCAAGGTCTCACTCGACGGAAATCCCGCCGGGGATGCCGGACCCGACGGGATCGATCTGAAGGACGTTCGTCCCGGCGACCACGAGATTACCCTCAGCGACGGCAAAGGCGAGGACCGCAAAGTCACGCTGACCACCACTCCCGCCGCTTTTTTGACCGCCTGGGTCAACGCCAGTACCAGCGGCGGCACGCTGGTGGTGAACGTCGGGGAAGACGGCGCCGTCGTGACCGTGGACGGGCGCCCTCAAAAGCGCAAGACCACTCACGGCCAACTCACGATTCCCAGCCTCGACCCCAAGGATTACAAGGTCAAAGTCTCG
Source organism: Bryobacterales bacterium (assembly GCA_963795935.1). Taxonomy (GTDB): domain Bacteria; phylum Acidobacteriota; class Terriglobia; order Bryobacterales; family Bryobacteraceae; genus JAICMB01. The sequence goes on from CAWCJO010000014.1 coordinate 64,463, forward strand.
AAGCCCGGTTTTCAGGACGCGCCGGAGCAGACCGCTTCCATCAAGAAAGGCTCCGAAACGCGGCTCAACTTTAAGCTGCAGCCCATTCCGCAGGCCGCGACGCTTCGCATCACCGGCGGCACGCCTGGCGCGGGCGTGTTCATCGACAATCAGAACGTGGGACAAATCGGCGCGGACGGCGCGCTCGCGTACCCCAGCGTCGCGCCCGGCGATCACGCCGTTGAATTCCGCAAGGAAGGCTACCCGACCAAGACTACGATTAGAACCTTCCGCCAGGGAGAGACGATCGAACTCTCCAGCGATGCCGTTCTGGAACGCCCCACGGGTACGCTGAAACTCACGGTCACCCCCAAAGAAGCGCAGATCACGATCCACCGCGCCGGCGAGAGCGGCGGCGGCAATCCCATTCAGGCCGGCTCGCACTCGCTGCCGGCCGGCTCCTATACGATCAGCGGCAAGGCGCCCGGCTACCAGGACGCGAGCATAACAACGCAAATCAAGAACGGCGAGCTTACCGCCGCCGATTTAAAGCTCCCCAAAGAAGGCGGGCCGCCGCCCAAGCCCACATTCTCGCGAGCCGATTGGGAGCACCCCGGCGAGTGGAAGCCCGATCAGGGCTGGCTGGTCCATACGGGCGGCGGTTTCGTTCCCTTCGGCGCCAAACCCAGCACCGGCGCGTTCACGTTCGCCGTACAGTTGCTTAAAGGCGGAAACTTTCTTAGGAAGCACGGCATTCAGTGGCGCGCCGACTATGTAGACGACAAGAACTACGTTCAATTCACTTTGGACAACAAGAGTTTCGAAACCAGAGTCGTGGTCAACGGCAAGGGAACCAACAAGGGCAAGTCCCAGATAGACGGCGTTGAGGAGCCGTACTACCTCCAGATCGAGATCGCGCCCGACAGCATCGTACACCGCCTGAAGGAAGGCGACCAGTGGGTCGAAATCGGCCGCCTGGCGCAGCCCGGCGCCAATAACGGGAAGTTCGGTTTCTATATCCCGGGCAAAGACGAGGTGGCGATCTCGAACTTTAAGTACGAGCCGCGATAATAGAAGAATGGACGAGCGCCAATTCTATAAAGAATCGAACACGACCAAGCCCGCGACCCTGAACTGCCCCTTCTGCAAGACTCCCGATACCTACGATCTGCATTGGCTTCTGCGCACCAAGATCGATCGCCTTCCCGGCAACGCCGACGAACGCGACCGCGCCAAATTCAAAAAAGCGGCGAGCTACATGGTCCTCCTCGACGACAAAGTCATGTGCAAGAACATGCGCTGCCGCAAACGCTTCGACATCTCCGGCGTGAAGACCACGGCCTTCGTCTAACCGAATCTTCCCGCCATTGCCCTTCCGCTCTCCCAATTTCCGGCGCTATCTGACCGCCCGCTTCCTGGTCACGGTCGCCTCGGAAATGCAATCGCTCGCGGTCGCCTGGCAGATTTATGCGCTCACGCATCGCCCGCTCGACCTGGGGCTGGTGGGGTTGGCGCAATTCCTGCCCGGCATTCTACTGTTCCCGATCGCGGGACACGCGGCGGACCGTTTTCCGCGGCAGCGGATCCTGTTGTCGTGCTATGCGGCATTCTCGCTTTGCTCCGCGCTGCTGCTGGCGTTCACCCTGCACGGGATCGCGGCGCCGTGGCCCATTTACGCCGTGCTCCTGCTCAACGGGACCATACGCGCGTTCAACAGCCCCGCCGGTCAGGCCTTCCTGCCCCTGCTTGTGCCCGAGCACGATTTCCCTAGCGCCGTCGCATGGAACTCTTCCGTGTTTCAATCCGCCACCATGGCCGGTCCCCTCGCCGGCGGAGCCATTTACGCGCTGGCGAACAGCCCCGTCCCGGTGTATGCAACCGCGGCCGCCGTATATCTGATCGGACTTACCCTGATGTCGGCTGTCCGCGCGCCCACCTCGACGCGCCCGCGGACCGCGGTTTCTCTCGCCATCGTTCTCGCGGGGCTGCGCTACATCTGGCGCAATAAACTGGTGTTGGGCGCCATTTCGCTCGATCTCTTCGCCGTTCTGCTCGGCGGCGCCGTCGCGCTGCTGCCGGTCTACGCGCGCGAGATCCTGCATACCGGGCCAAGCGGACTCGGGATTCTGCGCGCCGCGCCCGGACTCGGCGCGGTCCTCGTGGCCACGGCCCTGGCGCGTTGGCCCTTGCGCCGCCGCGCCGGCCCCGCCATGCTGTCCTGCGTCGTCGGATTCGGAGCCTTCACCGTCGTCTTCGGACTCTCGCGCAGCCTGCCGCTCTCGATCGCCGCGCTCGTACTCACCGGAGCGTGCGACATGATCAGCGTCGTGGTGCGCCATACGCTGGTGCAACTGACCACGCCGGATGCAATGCGCGGACGCGTCAGCGCCGTCAACATGGTTTTCATCGGGGCGTCGAACGAGGTCGGCCAGTTTGAATCCGGCCTCACCGCGCAGTGGTTCGGCGCGGTCCCGGCGGTAATCCTCGGCGGCCTCGGAACCATTGCGATCGTGCTGTTGTGGGCCTGGCTCTTCCCCTCCTTGCGCCGCGTGGATGAACTGGTCCCCGGCGAATTTCGGGAAGCCGCCGCCCTCGAATCGGCGGCGCACTCTACTGGACAGGCGCCGCTATGATGGCCGGCTTTGCAGGATAGTCATTTCGTGCGGGAGCGATCTTGAGGTTTCTGAACCAGCCCTCGGAACCGTTGCCCACCCACAATCCCAGCTTCCCGGTGTCGCGGTGGTTCAGCAATTCAATACGCAGCGCTGGTTTGTCCGCCCCATTTACAAAGGCGGATACGCTGTTGCCTTCGACGACCAGCTTCAACTTTACCCATGAGTCCGGCGCCGGCGCCGGGTTCAGCGCGGATTCATATTTACCTGGGTAATTCTGCCGCAGATCGCTCCAGTCGTACTCTGGTAAGGAGATGTATTGAATGGAGTGGCCGCGGTGCTCTGCTTCCGCGGCTTGAAAATTAAAGGGCCGCAAGTAGACGGCATCGAATGTTTTGTTATCCCGGCCGTGAAAGGCAATTCCCACGAAACTCTGGCCAGGCTGATTCCTGCCTCTGGCTTCCAGTTCGATGGTTCCTTTGGAGAATGCGACGCCGGTGATCCACGCCAGACCGTAGTTGGGCGCGGAACCTAGGAATACAGTCTGCGGAGCCCCCGCCTTCGCTTGGTCGAGCGTGCGATTGAACACCTCGATTTTCCTGGATCGGGCGAGCTTTCCCAGATCGTAGTCAGCGTCAAATGCCGGCGCCGATAAGAAGGCGGCGGCAAACAGGACGCATGTCTTTTTCATAGTGGCCGGCGGCGGACGTGGAATCGCCGCCGCCGGCAAGTAGCGAGCTAGTCCGGCCTGCCGGTATACAGGAATATGTAAGTGCCGGTCGCTGTGTTGCCCGCGGTATCGGTCGCCGTTACCGTGATCGTATACTGGCCTGGCGCCGGGAACTGGATACTCACGCTGCCAGACGTGCCCGTCGGCACGATTGCGACCTGCGGCGTAGCGCTATAGGTATACGTTAGCGCCCCCGTACCGCCGGTGCTGCCCGAAACGTTGAACGTGAACGGACTGAACGGTTCCTGAATCACGGAGTTCTGCGGCAGGTTCCCGCCCGGACCGCTCGCCACAACGGCAATCCCGCCTGTCCCTGTCCCGGTTCCAGTCCCCGTTCCTGTCCCCGTTCCAGTCCCGGTTCCGGTGGAGGATGGGAAGGTCAGCGTTCCCGCGGCGCCCTGTGAATATTCGACGATTTGCCCCGCGATCACGACAGCGACATTGCTGAACTGGGTCGTAGTGCCGCTCGTATATCCGATCGATACCGCCGCCGGGGCTCCATTAAAGCTCCCGAATACGCCATTGGAGGGGCTTGTAACGGTTCCGACCAGGAGGAGCGAAGGCGTCGGAGTGCAGCTTGAAAGAATCTGGGTTACCTGGATGGCGGTGGTGGCTATCGTGTTTTGAGGCGTGATTCCGCTTGCCGGCGTCGGCACTGGAGAAGCCACGGCCGTCAGAAATACGGTGGACGTAACGGTGCTCTGCTGCGGATTGTAAATGAGCTCTTCGTGAATCTCCTGCGCTCCGCCCGCGATGGCCGTCAGTACATTGGCGGGGGCGTTCGGCGTGAGAGTCGTCAGGATACTGCTGAGCGGAACGACGCGCTCGATATTCAGCGCGGTCAGCCCCACGGGGGCCGTCGTGCACGCCGTTGTGCCGGTGCTGGTTCCGGTTCCGGTCCCAGTTCCGGTCTGCGCAAACGCCACCGCGCACATCGCCAAGGGGGCTGAAAACGCGCCCATTTTTTTCCAAACCTTCATTTTTCGTTCTCCTCCTCAGTCCTATTCGGTAGAAAAAGCCCTCCAGCAATAAGCTGGTACAACGGACGTTAGATGCGCCGAAGGTTAATTCCATTTCAAACGAATCCGTAACATGCCCTCATTGTGCGCGAACATACTATACATGAGGTTCCTCCCAATCGCCTTGCTGCTGGTAACGGGCCTGCCGCTAATCCAGGCAGCCGATACCGAATCCGAGGTCCGCAGTGCCGAAAAGGCTTGGACGGAGGCCGTCGTCAAGCGGGATTTCGCGACGCTTGAGAACGTACTCGGCGATAAGCTGATTTATGCCCACTCCACTGGCGCGATCCAATCGAAACAAGAGTACTTGGCGCGTTTGAGATCGGGCGCGCAAAAATACGACACGATCGCCATCGAGCGTATGCGAATCGTTCCATATGGGACCTGCGCGGTAAGTCATTCGATTCTTCGCATGACGGGCGTAAGCGACGGTAAGCCCTTCAACGATCACGTCATGATGCTGAACGTTTGGGAGCGGCAAAACGGCGTCTGGCGTCTGGCGGCGCATCAGACCACGAAGCTGCCTTAACTTAAGACGGTGGCGGTCCACTCCCCCCTGCGATAAATTTCGGCTTTCGAGCGTCCACTCAACTGGGAGGCGCCAGATGAAGATAGTTGCGAATCTTGCGGCGGCGGTGTTTTCGATGGGGGTACTGCTGGCCCAGCAGACCGGAGTCCCGAACAAGTCGACGCAGACAAGTTACTCGGGACAGACTTGGGTCGGCCTGCTGGTGGCGGCCTCTTGCCCGGCCCCGGCCGAGAGTTCCCGCGCGATGAAGCAATCCGAATTAACGGTCACGGATCGCGTGACGACGCCATCGGTCGACGCCTCCGGAACGCGCGGTAATTCCAAGGTCAACGCCTCGCCGCCAAGCGAGCCGGCCACGCGGCGCGATGTCCCTCTGACCGGCGATATTGGGGCTGTCAAAACCGTGGCCGATCCAGGATGGCAACAAGCCAAGCGGCAGGCGCGCGCCCTCGCTCCGGGCTGCCGGGTCTCGGCGGCAACCTCGCAATTCGCTCTTCTGCTGCCCAATGGCCGCTTGCTGCGCTTCGACGATCTGGCCAATGCCGGGATCGTGAAGCAGCTGCCGCCCGCGGCCGAAAAGAAAATATATCGCGTGCAGGTGGTGGGGAAAATCGAGAACAACGCGATCGCCTTGGACAGCATTCAAATATAGCTCCGGCGAATCTAGCGCCGGGCCGTCCTGCTAACCTGAATTTTAATGAGCGAGAGCATCACCATAACTCTGCCCGATGGCAGCCGGCAGAGCGTCCCGGCGGCGACAAGACCGCTCGATGTAGCGAAATCGATCGGCGCGCGTCTGGCCGACGATGCCGTGGTGGCGCGCGTCGATGGCGAGCTGTACGACCTTACGCGTCCGCTGGAACACGATGCGACGCTACAGGTGCTGACGTCCAAGAATCCTGAAGCGCTCCAGGTGTATCGCCATTCCACAGCCCATCTCCTGGCGGCGGCGGTGCTCGAGCTGTACCCGGAGACGAAACTCGGGATCGGCCCTCCTACCGACGCCGGATTCTATTACGATTTTCAGCGCGAGACTCCGTTTACGCCGGAGGATCTGGAGAAAATCGAAGCGCGCATGTGGGAGTTGCAGTCCAAGAGTCTGCCCTTCGAACGCGTCATGACGCCCAAAGAGGAAGGCCTCAGAAAGTATGCGGACGACTGGATGAAGCGCGAGCTGATCGAGGAGCGCGCCGGAGAAGTGTTTTCGGAATACACGCTGGGCCCGAACTTTATCGACTTTTGCCGCGGGCCGCATGTCCCATCCACCGCGCGCATCAAGGCCTTTAAGCTGCTCTCGGTGGCGGGAGCGTATTGGAAGGGCAACGAGCATAATCCGCGGCTGCAGCGCATTTACGGCACGGCGTTCTTCAGCAAGAAGGAGCTGGATGCTTATCTACAGCAGCTCGAAGAGGCCAAGAAGCGCGATCATCGCAAGCTCGGGCAGGAGCTCGATCTGTTCAGCATTCAGGAATTGGCCGGCCCCGGGCTGATCTTTTTTCATCCCAAGGGCGGGCGCGTGCGCAAGATTCTCGAAGATTGGATGCGCGATCAATATCTGAAGCGTGGATATTCCCTCGTCTACACTCCGCACGTGATGCGGCGCGAGCTGTGGAAGACATCGGGCCACGCCAATTTCTATTCGGAGAACATGTTCACTCCCATGGAGCTGGACGACGCCGAATATCAGCTCAAGCCCATGAACTGCCCCGGCCACATTCTGATCTATCGCGACAAGATGCACAGCTATCGCGACCTGCCGGTGCGCCTGGGCGAGCTGGGGACGGTGTACCGCTACGAGCGCTCCGGCGTCATGCACGGTTTACTGCGGGTGCGCGGATTCACGCAGGACGACGCGCATATCTTCTGCACGCCGCAACAGATCGAGGACGAGATCGTGAATTGTCTGGAGTTTGCGATCGACACGCTGAAGACGTACGGCTTCGGCGACTATCACGCGGAGATTTCCACGTGGGACGGCGGGGCCAGCGGCAAATACGACGGGTCGGCGGAAGAGTGGCAGTTGGCCGAAGGGGCGCTCCGCAAAGCGGTCGAGCGGCTGAATATCAACGCGAATGTGATACCCGATGAGGCGGCCTTCTACGGGCCCAAGATCGACGTAAAGCTGGTGGACGCGATCGGCCGTCCGTGGCAGCTTTCAACCGTGCAATTCGATTTCATGCTGCCGCGGCGCTTCGGCCTGGAATACATCGCCGAGGACGGCAAGAAGCATCAGCCGTTGATGGTCCACCGCGCGCTGTACGGCTCCGTCGAGCGATTTTTCGGCATTCTGGTGGAGCATTACGCGGGCGCTTTCCCCGTGTGGCTGGCGCCGGTTCAGGCCATCGTGCTGCCGATTACAGACCGCCAGCTCGAATACGCCAGACAGGTTTCTACGCGGCTGGATGCGGCCGGGCTGCGCGTAACGGTGGACGACCGCAACGAGAAGGTCAATTTGAAGATCCGCGACGCGCAGCTACAGAAAATTCCGTACATGCTGGTGGTGGGCGGCCGCGAGGCGGAAAACGATTCGGTTTCGGTGCGCAACCGCAAGCACGGCGACCAGGGCGTGAAGCGCATCGGCGACTTTCTCGCGGATATTCAGCAACTGATCGATACCAAAGCGCCGTCGGAATAACGGCGGCATGGCTATCGTTGCGGCGGCGCTGGCCTGCGTGCTGGCGGGGTCGCTGGCCTATTGCGTGCTCACGCTGTTGGCCGTGCGCAGCTATCTGGCGCAGCCGCTGGGGGCGCCGCCGGACGCCATGCCGGGAATCAGCGTGCTGAAGCCGCTTGCGGGGCGCGACCTCGGACTGCAAGAAAACCTGCGAAGCTTTTTTACCCAGGAGTATCCGAATTTCGAAATCCTGTTCGCGGTGCGACGCGAGGACGATCCGGCCGTCGCGGTGGTCCGGCGGCTGCAGAGTGAATATCCCGGCACGGCCGCGGACCTGATCGTCACCGGCGAGCCGCCCTATCCCAACGCGAAAGTCTACAGCCTCGATCGCATGCTGACGGGTGCGCGGCACGATCTCCTCGTCATGAGCGACAGCGATATTCGCATCGGACGGGAGTTTCTGCGCGGCGTGGCGGCCGAGTTCGCGGACGGGAAAATCGCGCTGGCGACGTGCCCTTACCGCGCCATTGGCGGCCCGAGCTTGTGGTCGGCGCTCGAGGCCGAAGGCATGAATACCGAATTCCTCGCGGGACTGCTGCTGGCGCGGATGCTCGAAGGGGTGAGATTCGCCGTGGGGCCGACCATCGTAGCGCGCCGCGGCATGCTGCGGGCAATCGGCGGATTCGAGCGGTTAAAGGATTACCTGGCGGAGGATTTCATGATGGGAAAATTGGCCGCCGAGCGGGGCTTTGGCGTAATCCTGTCGCGCAACATCGTGGAGCATCGCATTGGAAGCCAGGATCGCCGCTCCAATTGGATCCACCGGCTGCGCTGGAACCGCAGCACGCGGCGGTCGCGCCCGTCGGGCTATGCCGGACAGTTATTCACTAACCCGCTGCCCATCGCGATCGTTCTGATCGCCGTGCAACCGGCATGGTGGCCGGCGCTGATCGCCGCCCTCGCGTTCCGGGCCGCCGCTGCTTGGGCGACATCGAAAACAGTGTTGGACGTGAGGCCGAACTGGTGGCGAGTGGCGGCGCAAGATCTATTGAGCTTCGCATTTTGGATCGCGGGATTTTTCGGGAATACCATCGTATGGAGGGAACGGCGCTACCGCTTGCTCGCCGACGGGCGCTTCACGATGAAGGACTGAAGCCGCTCGGCGAGTTACGCCGGGCCACGTTCTCGGCGCCAACCTAACTGCAATCCCAGCATCGCCGCGTTCAGTTCTTGGATGGGGCTATGCCGGAACGCATTTGACCATCTATCCGTCAATGCCGTATAGTCGAGAACATGATCGCCGAAATCGTAAGCCTGTCGGGATACGAATCCCAGGTCGGCGCTCCTGAACGACGAAGAGCGGATGGCGATGGAATTTTCCATAGCCTGTGCGCCGGAACATCATCCGGTTATACCGGGCGCCGGTGGCTTTCGCAAGGCTCGCTGGGCCGGGCGAGGCAAGGGGAAGAGCGGCGGCTTGCGCGTGGTCTACTTCTTCCTAGCCGAACCGGGGCGGATCTATATGGCTGCGATTTACGCCAAGTCGCGTCAGGAGAACCTTTCGGCGACCGACCAGAACGTGCTTGCAAAACTCGCGGCACAGATCAAGAGAGCAGCTAAGGGAGGACGATGATCGTGAGCGTGCGCAAATTGAAAACCGGAAACAAGAGGCGGACCAAGTTTGGCATGGCGCTGGAGCAGAGCGCCAAAGAAATCCTGGCCCACGTAAAGGGCGGCGCGAGGCTGTCTACGCGGCGGATTGTGCCGCCCGATGAGGTCGATGTAGGGCGCATTCGGAGGATGGCGGGAATGTCGCAAGCGGAGTTTGCGCGCGCCTTTTGCATCAATCCGAGAACGCTGCAGGAATGGGAGCAGGGACGGAGAAAACCCGACGCAACCACCCGCGCTTACCTCGCGGTAATCGCCAAGAATCGCGAGGCGGTATTGGACGCGCTGGCCTCCTGACCTTACCGGCATTGCCGCGGCGCATCCCGGACGCGAGGCCGTCAATGGCCGCCAAGAGGTTACCCGAGTTTCTTTCCGGAATCGACGAACCCGTCCTAGTCGTTTACTGCAACTGCGTCAGTGTAAAGCAGCGGAGTTCTACTTAAGGAAGGTTGCCGAGAAAGACATTCATCTCGCGCAGCACATCGTCTTCGTTCGAGATGAAAACGAAGTGGTTCGCGTGCGGCAATCGAACCACCCGCGCGGAGGGCACGCCGCTTTCAAATGCCTTCGCCTGAGCGCCCGTGGTGGCCTCGTCCCGCGCGTCGGCGGAGGCCCGTTCCGCATCATCCTTAAAGGGCTGCCCAGTTGCGTGTGGCACGGCAAAGATAGCGAGAACGGGAACACGGATATCCGTGTACTTCTGCATGCCCGCCATGATCGCTTGAGTAATCGGTGGAACCTCAGCCGGTGGCTGCTGCGCCGCGGGCGCTTCGGTCAGATTTTTCCGCGTCTCCCGCAAGTCGCGTTCAAAGCCCGGCAGCGTCGTGCCGAGAAGCTCCTCCATCAATTGCCTGCGATTCGCCGGATTCTTCCCCAGCTGCAATTGCTCCAGCTTTTTCCGCAGATCGGCCAGATCGATTTTCAAATCGCCTCGCGAGCGGTCGTAGTACGCATAGGAATATCCGGCGTCCAGATAGATCAGTCCCGAGACCCTGCCGGGATGCCGCGATCCTATGGAACTCAACTCCTCGCCGGCAAGCGAGTGACCGGCCAGCACGGGCCGGTTCAGCTTGAGCGCATCGAGAACGGCGAGAACATCGTCACCGAGGCGATCGGCCGAATACGTCGCGTCGCCCGACGGCGAAGGAGCGCTCGAAGCGCCGAATCCGCGCCGCGTAATCCCGTAAACATGGTACTTGGCAGTCAGTTTGGGCGCGAACCTGTCGAATATGTGAGCTGAGTTTCCCAGGCCGGCCAACAGGACCAGCGGCCTTCCGGAGCCGCCCCAATCTAGTACCTCGAGTCTGACGTTCTTCTCCACTGCTATGAATTGCATGCTATGCGGAGATGGGTCGGTCCAGGCGGTTTCTTTGGTGGCGCGCCGGAATTCGAGGGGAAGCGGCAGGCCCTGCGTAAAGGTTCCGGCGATCGCTTTTCCATCAGCGCTGAGTGTGCCGTCATAACTACCGTGGATCTGGGAGATTGCGAACTTGATGCGCGGGCCGTCGAGCGAGAATGAGGTCGTTGCCATGCCCGCGCCCCGATCGGGGCTCTGGTCGATGCTGAGCAGCACGGCCTTCCACTCTCCGCTATCGCCCTTCGTGACGTGCAGAATGGTTCGGAGTTCCCGTGGACCCGCTTTCAGGGCGCCCTGCCAGTCGCCGGAAATGTCCTGGGCGTAAACAAGCGGCGCCGCGAATGCCGCGAACGCCATGAACCGCTTGAATTGCTTCACTACTCCCGATTCCCATTTTCAAAATCGTTCAATTCCTCAATCTCATGCTGCAGTTCCCGCTGCTCCCTGAACCTGATGACGAAGTACGCGGCTATCCAGACGACGATCCCAATCAGGAAGGGAAGACCATTCGGGAATATTCCTCGATTTGTCGTTCCAGCCATCGTCAGCGCCACCACAAGCGTGCCGATCGTTAGCAGCACGGGCCCAAACGACCACAGTAGAACCCGCCGCAGGAGGTCACGCTGCCGCTCCATCTCCCGCCGGCAAAACTCCAGACCGGTGCTGAGACCTGCGTCTCCCGGCATCGCCGCGGACCACATTCCGCGATTCAGGAAATACAGGCCGGCAACGCTCCAGGCGGCTGCGAACGCGAACAGGGGTTCGAGCGCTTGTCGCAGCGGTACGAACTCTTTCATGGCGAAAGCGTAGAAAAGCCCGGTAGTGAGCGGCCCGGCCAAAGTCCCCAGCAACTTCCCGCGGGTCTTTGCGCGAAGAGCGCGCGACCTCTGTTGAATTAATTTCAATGTCACTGTTGACGTCTCCATTGGTTGCTTCAGCCAGATGTTCTTTGGGCCGTTTCCCATCAAATCATCCCGCATCGTTTTCTCCTTCGCGCCCTCGTTCATGGAACCGCTTCGCAAGCAGGTTCTTGATTCGATGAATCCTCATGGCAACATTTGCGGGCGCCAAACCCGTGATCTCGCCAATGGATGCCGCATCCATGTCTTCGAGGTAAGAAACGATGACTTGGCGATCGAGCGGCTTGAGCCGCTGAATCAGGGCCGAGAGCCGGTCCAGATTCAATCGCCGGTCACCCTCGCGCGAACCTTCGGCTTTGTCCGGCAGCGCTTCGAGTTCTTCCAGGCTTACGAGAGTCGAAAAGGTCCGGCGTTCACGAATTACGTGGGAAACGCCGACGTGGTGAGCGATGCGGTAGACCCAGGTCCGCAGGGAGCAGCGGGCATCGTAGCGCTGAAAGCTCCGCCACAATTGAAAATGAATGTCCTGCCTCAGGTCGCGGCGCCTTTCCGCGTCGGCTTCGTAGGCGCCCGCAAGCCGTTCGAGTGAAGAACCAAACTTCTCCACGGCCTCCTTGTACAGCTCGTCCTGACTCGCTTGTCCGGTTGAGATCGATTCGGTTCCTCCCACACCGAAGATAGTCGCTGAGAACGGAAGTTTCTAACAGCGGGAGCAATAATCGGTTCCAGCAGCAGTCGAATATGGTAGTGCGGACCACCGAGCCGACGGGAATTATCCAGAAATTCGCGGGCGAAGGAACAACGCCGCCTTTGTCGCGAGGCTGCCCCTGGCTTGGCGCGCCTCTCGTTTACACAGAACCGGCGGCCGGTCGCCTCCGGCGAAGTGGCCGGACTGGTTGAGATTTTCCTGAATGCCACAGCGCGGGCTTTCAAGCAGAGCATGCAGAACCTCCCCGGCCGAACTGCAGGCGACAAGGGCATCGCTGCCCTTCACGTGACGGACCCGTTACTCGTGCCTACAAAAGGCGCATGCCGCCGGAACCACCATCGCGGAAATCCCACGGGCCAAGCTCCCGACAGAGGCCCGGATATCTTCTATCGCGCTTGGGAACCGGTGGACTGCCGGACTGCGGCGGACGCGGCACTGCGCGCAACATACAACGTACAATGATAAGAAGGCATGCAGTTTCGACTCTCAGCGTGCGTCGCGGCGCTCGGGTTCATCATGTGCGCACAGAGCGCCCCGGAAGTGGGAAATGCCGCGCCGGCCGCCCGGCCGGGTATGGTGTGGCAGGGCGAAGTGGGCGGAACGGTGTTCCTGTACCTGAAAGGCAAGCGATTGAAGGTGGAGAACAAGGAGGGCGCGCCTGTTGCCCAGCAGAACTACCGCTTCGAGCAGCGCCTTCCCGATATGCGGCAGGACGTCCGGCTGCACGTCACCTCCGGGCGCGGCTACGTGCATATTGTCGAGCAGCCCAGCCTTGAGAACGGCTTCACCGCTGCGGTGGCGATCCTATTGCGAGGACGTTACGCCTGGAGAAATCGCCAATTTGAACGTGCGGCGCGCGAATCGACGTAAAGTATTTATGTGGCCAACGGGCGACATCTGGCGACGCTGAAGCGCGGCGTGGACGCTTGGAATGACTGGCGCCGAATGTGGACGACTGGTCCGAATCTCAGGGGGGCCATCTCGACGTTGAGGTTTTTCATCAGGCCGATTTCTCCGGCGTAGACTTCCGGGACGCAATCCTAGAACGTACCTCGTTCCTAGACTCGGACCTGACCGGGGCGGATTTGCGGGGCGCAAACCTGGTCGGTGCGGAGCTCGGCGGCGCGAAGCTGGAGGACGCACTGATGCAAGGAGCCGATCTCACGTTCGCTACGCTTGGCGACGCTCTTCTGGGCAGCGCTCTCCTCATGCAAGCTGATCTTTCTGGCGCGAACCTGTGGGGGGTGGACCTGTGTGGAGCGGACATGACGCACGTGCGGCTGGGTAGGACAGTTTTCGCTGAAACTCTTACACCTTTCGGACAAGGTACTTCTGTGTTGCTCAGAAGCTGCTCTTACGAGTTGGTGGGTCGACAGCGAGATCGGGAAGGCTTTCGCCAAAGAGCAGAAGTTGACAAAAACGCGCAAACAGAAGACGCGTGTTTTGATACCGCTGAATCTGGATGGCCACCTGTTCAACTGGCGGGACAGTAAGGCCGACGAAGTACGACGCCGATTCGCACCCGATTTCTCGAATTGGGAAACCAGCGATACAAAGTTCAATCAAGGAGTCGAGCAGATAATCAGGGCACTTCGCGTCGATAATGGCGCGAGTCTGGGAGTGCCAGGATTCAATCCGTAAATGCCGATCTGTGTATCTATCCTCGTTTGATGCCAAGACGAGTGCGCGAGTGAGGCGGTTCTGGGCAGATCCCCGGCGACCCGAAACCACGGCTGAACCACGGCCAAACGATATGATGCATCGCGGGACCCGTCGAACCTACAAACCAACGTTGTAGCACCGGTGCAACGACCCAGCAATTCCTCGCCGAGCACATCGTGCCAGAAGCAGATCGCCCCCACCTTC
>CAWCJO010000015.1:0-282500 GCA_963795935.1 Bryobacterales bacterium
GGGAGGTGGATGATGTTCTGGATTGCGGTCGAGACTTTACTCCCCGCGGCGAGGAGCAGCCGTAATTCATCCTTGCTGAAGGCGTCGCGCTCCGTGCGGTATAACGTCAGCGCTCCCGAGAGTTGGTCGGCCGTCAGAGGCACGGCCAGAGCGGACTGCAGCGGAGTAAAGCGAGACGCCGTGTTGGCGTACCCCGGTTCGACGGCGGGGTTGCCGTTGACGATCGGCTTGGCGTTCTCGACCACCCAACCGGAGAGACCCTCGCCGACGGGTATGTCGAGCGTTGCGAAGGCGCCGCTGCCATCGCCGTTTACGTACTTGGGTTTCAACACGTGGCCTTCGCGGACGTAAATGGCGATGCACTCGAAGGGGATCAGTTGTTTCAAGCGCTGCGCCATCACGCCCAGTATTTCCTCGAGCCCCAACGATGCGCTGAGATCTCCGGTCAACTCGATGAGGGCTTGGAATTCGTGGCGGGCGGAGGCTAACGAGGCCACCAGGGATTTTCCGGTCTCTTCAGGGGAGTTCGGAAGGCAGGCGCGCTCCTGCTCGAAACCGGCGTCGGGCGCATCCCCGCGGCTCACCGGCGGAGTCTTTGCCAGCACGCTTTCGCGCAGCGGCGCCAAGTCGGTGTAGGCCTCAAACTCGCGATAGTTCCGCTTTAGGATCTCAACGATGCGGGAGTCGAAGCTCTGGCCGGCCAAAGAGGCGACATAATCCATGGCCTTGTCGAGAGGGAGGGCGCGGCGGTACTGGCGATCGCTGGCGAGAGCGTCCAGGCAATCCACGGCCGAAAGGATGCGCGCGCCAATGGGAATCTCCTCGCCTTTGAGGCCATCGGGATAGCCGCTTCCATCCCATTTTTCATGATGCGAGCGCACAATTTCGGGGACTGCGTACGGGAATCCGACCTGTTCCAGGATGGCGGCCCCGACCACGGTATGGATCTTCATCTTATCGAATTCAGCCGGCGTCAGTTTTCCCGGTTTCGAGATGATGTAATCGGGGACCGCAAGCTTGCCGATATCGTGGAGAATCGAAGCGGCCTCGAGCGCTTGTATTTCCTGGGAAGAGAGCGCCAGTTGCTCGGCGATTTTCAAGGAATAGACCTGCACCCGCCGCAGGTGCTTGTGGGTACACTCGTCCTTGGCCTCGATGGCCATCGCAAGGGCTTCCACGGTGCGCAAATGCAGGGCCGCCATACTCTCGGCATGCATTTTCTCCTGCCCCATCCTGCCGGTATACAAAGTGTAGGAACGGTGCAGAACATAAAGGATGGGCAGCAGGGTGACGGTGAAGGCCCAACCCAGCCGCTCGATCGACAGGCGCATGATTTCAGCAAGGGAGACGCCCACGAGGTAGTAGGCGAACGACCAGTTGAAATATCCTCTCCAAACGGCGCGCGGGCTGCGGCCCTCCGTCAAGGCGATGACGGTGGAAACGGAGAAGGTATTCGTGGTGAAGTATACGATCCCGGCGAGCGTCAAGCGAAACAGTTGTCCATTGGGGCCGCCCGCCAGCCAATGCTGCCCATAAACGGAGGCGCAGGCCAATACGGTGATGCTGGTGCTGGCGGCATTGAAGATAAGCTGAATCGGCTTGGGGCGCTCCTTGCTGTGCCAAAGACTCTGCACCAGGGCGGCGAGGATGGAGAGCAGCATGGTCTCCGGCGCGGCCAGCTCTTCGAGAGCCAGCAAGGTGAAAACATAGGACATCGACATGGTGCCGCGCACGCCGGGGAGCGTCACCTTCATGCCGGAGCTGGCCACGGCAATGGCCACATAGAACAGGAGGAGGACGGTAAAATGGGGCCTCCAGCCCCATAGCGTGAACGCCAGGCAGGCGGCGCCAGCGAGCGCAACGATCGCTACATAGACGCGGGCCGAGGCCGTTAACGACGACTTCGGAGCCGCGCCCCCGCCTTGCTCCGCTGCCTCTTGCTTCCCCACCGGACCGCCGCGCAGCTTGGCTTTCCCAGTCATCCGCCGAACGCTTCTCCCAAACCGCGTTATCGGCAGGCGCAACCGAAAGCGAGAGACCTTTTCGAATTATTTTCCCACCTAGCCCACAGGGAATGCGTAACTTATGCTTGGCATTAATGTCCGTTATTGCGCGATTTATTTCTTTTCCGCTCTATTTCGGGAACGCCGGGAGTACGTTGGCGGGTGCGCGGAAGCTGCGCGCGGGCCGAATCGGGAACAGTGGACTCAGGCGGGCGATCCGGGGCGTCGGCAGCGAAGTGCGAAAGCGCTCGGAAAGGGTTTCGCCATTGAAATCCCCGCGGGATTTGGAAGACAGGAGCCAGAAGTCAGGAGTCAGAATGCAGCAAGACCAGCGGTCGGGGGGTCTTTGCGTTAAGGCTTTGGAAATTGTTGAAGCGGCATTGTGCAGGAATGGACCTGCCAAGGACCCAGCGGGCGTAGCGGCTCGGTTTGGGGCAGCCGTCCGAAACGGGATTTTCTTGGCGTTCGCGGTTTTGGGGGGAGACGGGGGTTCGGGAAAGACAGCGGGGGTTCCGCGTAAACAGGAGAGGACTAGCCGGGCTCTTGGGCGCTTTCCTGCACGGCTTCCGCAAAGCGGTAGCCGACATGGCTGTCGGTAAGCAGGTAGATGGGGTTGGCGGCGTTGTCTTGCAGCTTCTTGCGAAGTTGGCGGACGAACGTGCGAAGGTATTCCAGTTCGCCGCCGTACTCGGGACCCCAGATCGCTTGCAGCAGCCTTGCATGCGTGACCGGAAGGCCGGCGTGCGACATCAGATAATGAAGCAGGTCGAATTCCTTGGGCGTGAGGCGGATCGTCTCGCCGGCCTTGCGAACCAGCCGCCGGGCCGGATCCAATTCTATATCGCCGATGCGGATGACCTGGGAGAGGTCGGCCTGGGGCATGCGCGATCGCCGCACGGCGGCCCGAATGCGCGCGGCCAGCTCGCGGACGTGAAACGGCTTGGTGACGTAATCGTCGGCCCCGGCGTCGAGGGCCTTGATCTTGTCGTCCTCGCTGTCGCGAACGGTCAACATCACAATGGCGAGCCGCGCCGACAGCCGCCGGATCTCGCGGCAGGTCTGGATACCGCCCATGCCGGGCATGTTGATGTCGAGCAGCACGACGTCATAGCGGGTTGCCTGAATGAGATGCAGGGCGGCCTCGCCGGTGGCGGCCTCGGCAACCTCGAAGCCGAGGGATTGCAGCGTGCCGAGCAGCGCCCGCCGAATGGAACTCTCATCGTCAACGATCAGAACCTTACCCGGGGACGGAATCATGGCCTTTCCTCAAACCGCGCGGAAGCGCGAAAAAGAACGTGGCGCCTTTGTCTTCCTCGCTGAGGACCCAGAGGCGTCCGCCATGGGCCTGCGCGGTCCGTTTCGCGATAGACAGACCGAGACCGGTTCCGGCCGCGCGGTGCCTGGACTCGTCGGTTCGATAGAACCGTTCAAAGATTCGATCGCGGTCGGCGGGACGGATGCCGGCGCCTTCGTTGTGAACGGAGATGACGACTTCGTCAAGGCTTTCCTCGACGGAGACGGCGACCGGCGATCCGGGGTTGGAGTATTTCGCGGCGTTATCGATAAGTTGTCCGATGGCGGTTGCCAACATCTCCCGATCCGCGTACGCTGTGAGATCCTGCGGTTTTACGGAGAGCTGCACGGGATGTCCGCGCAGTTGCTCGCGATATTCCGCCAGCGCGTCCTCGATTAACTCGACGATTGAGATTTGCTCGCGTTGGAGGCGCAGGTTGGATTGGTCGATTCTGGCCGTGCGGAGGAGGCGCGAGGCGAGCTGGTTCAGCCGCTCCGATTCGCGATCGATCAAGGCGATCATTTCCGCTTCGCGGGGGGTGAGTTGGCCGGTTTCGAGAAGCCCCGAACTGGCGGCGCGGATGGCCGTGAGGGGAGTCTTGAAGGCGTGCCCCAGGGCGTCCAGCACCGCTGCGCGAAGCTGCTCGGTATTGCGGGCCGCCTCCGCGCGACTTTCGGTATCGAACGACCGCGCCCGCTCCAGCGCAATGGCCGCCAGGGATGCGATCGCATCCACGGCGGCGGGGTTAAGTTGGCCCCCGCGGAGCGCGATCGCGCCGATGGAATTCGATCCCAGGCGCAACACGCGCCGCCATGTTCCGTCTTCGAGAGGGGGTTGAATCCCGTCCTGGAGAAATGCGCCGCGGGCCAGCTCCTCTAAATCTTTCGGGCACGACTCCGTCGCATCCAGCCGCGCCGCCGCGGCGTCGAACAGCGCCGCCGCGTCGACTCGAAATATTTCTCCGATCAGGAAGACAATCTGAGGTCCCGCCGTGCGGCTCCGGTCGAGAAGCAGAATACGGCGGCTAAGCTCGTAGAGCTTTTCGAGTAGATGCCGCTGGTAGGCTTCGGTTTTTGCCTGACTCCTGACGCGAGTTGAGAGCCTGCTGACGATCAGCGCCGTGGCTTCGAACGCGCCGAGTGAAACCCAGTTCCCGGGGTCCGCTATATAAAACGTGAAAACCGGCGGGGCGAAGAAGTAATTGAGACACGTTACGGCCAGCAGCGAAATAATCGTAGCTTCCCAAAAACCGGAAACCATGGAGACGACGACAACGACGAGCAGATAGAGAGAGACGGACGTGGAGAGATTCAGATGGAGGCTGTAGGCGCAGTAGGTTAATGCGGCGATGGCCGCCGCGCCGGAAGGCAGAAGCCAGAAGGCAGAAGGAACGCCGGAACCGGCCGATCGGGCCAGGAATGCCACTCGAGGACGAGATTTACGACTCCGTTTTTCCAGTTGCTCGATCCTTTCAGCTTCTCATTCCCGGACAACGGGACGGTTCGGAGTAATTGGCGAACGCGGCGGCGCCGAGACCGCGGCCAGGCCGCTTTGCCCGCCGCTCGCCTTTGCCGGCTACTGCCCCTTAAGGTCAGCGTCGGCTTTGGCCATGGCAGCGGCCTGGCACGCATAGTAATCTTCCGCGCGATACCACTCCGCCGAAGATCGAATCTGCCGCCGCGTTTTCGCGTCCTGGGTCATGCGGAATTATTGCGCCGGGCTGTACTGCCGCCTCCCGAGTTGAGTATGGCAGGGTAGCCGTGAAGAAGGCATGAAGACGCTCAATTACGAATCTTTATGCGTTCCTTATGACGCATCCGGCATAATCGTTTCGATCGCAGTGTTAGGACCTTATGAATCAAACACGATTACTTATCCTTTCCTTGTTAATTTCCGTTTACGCGCAAACGCCGAGCGGCATTATGAAGGGCATCGTCACGGCGCCCGACGGCGGGCCGCTGGCGCAAGCCGCGGTTACAGCGTGGAGTTTCGACAGCAGCCGCTCCGTCGTCAGCGGCGTGAACGGAGAGTTCCTCTTCGACAATCTTCCCGCAGGGCGCTATCTTGTGACCGCTGCCAAAGATGGAATCGGTAGTTCGCCGGCGATACCGGTCGATGTTGCAGCGGCCGCAACCACCGCTGTCGAAGTGAAGCTGGCTGCGGCTACAGTCCCGACGGAGCAGACATCTGTCCGCAAGGGTTTCTTCGGCAGGTTGTTCGAGGCTTACTGGGACGACTGGCGGCCCTCGCCGTCCACCGCGGCGGCGGAATCCCCGCATCGAGGGTATCCGCCGCCGATATCCAATCCCCCATTTCCATTCAGCGTATGGCCCATTGGGGGCACGGTCTGGCTCGGCTACAACAACGCGACGGCTTACCCGCTGACGACCGCTCTCCAAACCGGCGCTCACGGGGAGTGGTGGAAAAAGCACAACATACAGATTTACGGCTGGGCCGACGTGGGCGCGAATGTCAGCACTTCTCATGCCCGTCCTTATGGGAACCTACCGGCCGCTTATGCCGAGATCCCCAACGCCGTGCAGCTCGATCAGGCGACCCTGTATTTCGAGCGTACGCCGGACACCGTCCAGACCGATCATTTTGATTGGGGCTTCCGCTTTGCCAGTCTATACGGACTGGATTACCGCTTCACAACCGCAATGGGATACTTCAGCCAGCAACTTCTCGGCAATCCGAAGGCCAACGGCAGTGTTGGAAACAAATACGGATACGATCCCGTCATGGCATACGTCGATCTTTATTATCCCAAAGTGGCCCATGGAATGGACATTCGCATCGGCCGTTATATTTCGCTTCCAGACATTGAAGCCCAGTTAGCGCCGAATAACTATACATACAGCCATTCACTGACTTACACCTATGATTGCTATACGCAGACCGGAATCAATGCGACGATTAAGTTGACGGATCATTGGACCGCTCAGTTCGGACTGTCCGGCGGGTGCGAAGCGGCGCCATGGGCCCAGGACGCCAAACTAACCGGTAACGCGTGCCTGGCTTATAGCTGGACGGAGGGGGGCAACAATATCTATGTCTGCGCCAACTCTATCAACGACGCAAAGTATAACTACAATAATCTTTCGGCTTACTACGTCACCTGGTATCACAAATTCGGCCAATCGAAATGGCACATGGCATGGGAGACCTGGTATCAATACATGAAAGATACGCCGAATGTCAATAATCCCGCCGCGGCGCCGCTCCTGATCACAAACTCGAATGGAGCGGCGTGCGCGAACGTTGCCGCTGTGACCTGCTTTGCGCCGGAATGGTCGAGCGTCGTGTATGTGAACAGGCAGCTCTCGAAACGGGATGCTCTCATTTTCCGCACGGAATATTTCGACGATCTGAGGGGGCAGCGTACGGGCTTCAAGACGCCCTACTCGGCGTCGCTGATTTCATGGAATCACTGGATCGGATCGACCGTCGTGTTCCGTCCGGAAATCCAGTACGGACACGCTTTCGACGTTGCGGCTTATGACAACGGCACTAAGAAGAGCCAGGCGATGGCCGCGGCGGACGTGATCTTCTTCTTTTGAGAACCCTATTTCGTGAATGCCAGCAGCACGTTGCCGGGCATGCCGGTAAGTTGCGCATATCCGGAATTGACGAACAGCATCCCGCCGGCGATGGTGGGGCCGGTGGCGTTAAGGGATCCACCGTGGGCCTTGACGCCGTTGACCGTATCGAAATCGCGCAGCGTGTCGTAATCCCATATCACTTTTCCGTCCGCGGCCGCGTAGGCGCGCAGATGTCCGTCAACGGAACCCGAAAAGACCGCGCCATCGATCAGAGTCGGAGGAGCCATCTGGGCCGGACTGCAGCCGTTCTTGCCCTTACAGGCGGGGTCGGCCGGCGGCGCATACCAGACTTTGTCCCCGGTTGCGATCCGCAGCGCGAACAATCCGCCGCCGCCCCCGGGAACCAGGACGTCGGACAGCGGCGCATAGACCACATTGTTATCGGCCGCCAGACCCCACAGCACGCCGCCCAGCGCACTGCCTTTGCCTATACGGTTTTGCCACACGATTTCGCCGCGCTTGTCCGGATCGAGGGCGTGCACAACGCCCGACTTCTGGCCCACCACGATAATGTCCCGTCCGCTCGCGAGCGTTTTGAGAATCGGCGAGGTCCCGACATCGGTATCGCCGCCGGGCTTTTCCGGACAACTCGCTTTATCGGGCATCGAACAACTGTAATTCCAGACGTCGTCCCCACTGAGCTGTTTCACCCAGCGCAGGGACCCCGTTTCGATATCGAGGGCCATCACCCCATCGCTGTACTTCGTCACCGGATCGGAGTAGTTGTTCCCGGTGCCGATATAGATGGCTTTGCGCTTCACGTCGATGGTCGGAGACGACCACACGGCCGCACCGGAAGGACCGTACAGCTCCACTCCAGACGCATTCTTGCGCGTCGTGGCGGGCGGATCGGGAATGGTGAAAGTCTTCCAGATCCGCTTTCCGGTCGCGGCATCGAGCGCCACGACGCTTCCCCGGAACGTGCAGCACGCGTATTTGGGATTGCCGGCCATCATCTCTTCCGAGCCGGAGCGCACCGGCACGAAGACGCGGCCGTTGTACACGCGCAGGCCGCCGGTGATGCCGGCCAATTTATGGTCGTCTACTTTGACGCTCCAGATCAGCTCGCCCGTTTGCGCGTCGATGGCATAGGCGTTGGCGCGTCCGTCGCCGAAATAGGCGGCATAACCGGATTTGCCCAGAGGCTCGATCGCGATCGGCGTGCGAACGGTGGTGGGGGCCTTGAAGGTCCAATAGACGCAGCCCGTGCGGGCATCGAGAGAGTACACCGTGCCGTTGGCGCTTCCGAAGAAGAGGCGTCCGCCCGAGATGGTGGGCTGGCCGAAAACGCTCAGCGAATTGGGAAAGCCGAAGGCCCACGCGAGCTTCAGGTTGGGAACGTCGGCCGCCGTCATGCCGGCTTTCGATGCCGGTTGATACCGCGAGTTGACCAGATCGGCGCCCCAGCCGTTCCAGCCTTCCGTGCCAGGGAGCGGCGCGCCGGACGGGCAAACGTTGGGAGCCGCCGCCAAAGTTTTGGTTCCCGTTTCCTTTGAAAGAAAGCGCGCGATGGCGACGCGCTCGGCGGGAGTCAGCGAGGCTCCTTGCTGTTTCATGGCGCCGCTCTCGAGCGTGGCGACGATGGCTTGACGGGAAAGCTGCGCGAGCGCGTCGGGCAACGGCGTCCGGTTCTCGCCTCCGGGGCGGTGGCAGACCGCGCAATTCTTATCCCACAGGGCTTTGCCATTGGGAGCGCCGTTCGATACGGATCCGTTCTGGGCCGCCGCGAACGAGGCGGCGAGCAAGCACGCGACAAAACTTCGGAGCATTGCGGGTATTATAATTCGGATGACGAACGCGCCGCGAATACCGGGCCTTCACGTGCGCCGCCCCTTCTCCGGTCTGCCCGCCGCGGCTGCCGCGGGGCGCCTCGGCGCCATTGCCCGCCGAAGGTTTATTCGCCCGCGATCCCGAAGCGTACTGGCGGAAATCCGCGAGAGAGTTCCTCCGGCCCGGCCGACGCCTCTTTCTGAAGAACGGCAGTCTGGAATCGCGCCGCGCCCGGCGCTTGAGGCCGTCGTCGATTACCCGACTCGTTCGGCGGCGCTCGACCTGGATGAATACCTGCGTTGGGGCGACGAGGCTTTGAAGTAGCGGCGCGCTGAAGTGGCGGGCTTCGCGGGCTGCAACAAGGACGAGCTCGCCCCGATGCATAATGCCACGCCGCCGGGCGCGAGTTTTGCCGCTCGACTTAGATCTCGCTATGGCGAAATCGATGGCTTGGTTCAGCTCATTTTGCATTGGACAATTCTCTAATGCCGCGCCGTTCTCGTATCATGAGATATTGGCCCCTCCAATGGGCGCTTCAACCGAGGCAGCATGAGTTTCTACAGTACCTACGATCTGATCCAACTCGTACGGGATGACGGCGTCAAGACCTTCGAGGCCCGCGCGATCGCAACCGGGCAGCCCGTTCTGGTCCACTTGTTCCCCGCGCCGCAATCGCCAGAGATGCAATCGCTGCTCGCCGCCATCGCGCGCCTCGCGGCGTCTTCCCGGGCGCAGATCCTCGCGCAAGGCGATCACGAGGGCACTCCTTATGTGGTGACCGGACGAATCACGGCTTATCCGGGCTTCCGGGAATGGCTACTGCATCAACCACTCGCGGCGCAAGCGCCCGCCCCGTCCGCCGCGACGCCGCAAACCGCCCTTTCCGGCAATCCCGACGACCCCTTTGCGGCATTGTTCAAGAAACCCGCGGGTCCAGCCGTTTCCGCGCCCAAGCCGGCCCGCCCTTCAACGGAAGGTTTCCGGCACCTGATCGAAACGCCGACTCGCAAGAACCAAGCGGTGCAGAATTCCCCGCGCCCAGCGAAGACGGAGGGCCCGGAAGGCTCGACGATGATGTCGACCCAGGAGGTCGCGCGCGCGCTCCAGGAGCAAGCGCCGGCAACACCGCCCTCCGCTCCGCCGCCGCTCCTTCAAGACGCGTCCGGCGAAGCCAGTTCTACGTCCGCGCCCGCCCACTCGCAAATCGAGGCCGGCGCGCCGCCGCCGGTCGGCGAATTCACTCGCATGTTTCAGGCCTCCGCCGCGGAGCCGCAACGACCCGAAGCCGGCGAGTTCACGCGCATGTTTCAGGCGCAGCAATCGACCGCGGAGCCTACGCCGCCACGCGTCCCCGCGGAGGAACCCGGGACGTTTACAAGGATGTACAGCGCCCCTTCGCCGCTCCCCAAGCCGGAACCGCCGCCGTCGGCCGCGCCAGCTCCTCTTGCGGATGCGCCCTTGCCGGCGCAGGCCCGGCGAATTTACCAGGATGTTCCAGGCAGGCGCCGCGCCTCCATCGCGCCAACCCGCATCGCGGGGGATTCCCGAATCGCAACCGCAGCCGTCCGAGCCGCCTCCCGAACAGAACGCAAACGAGTTCACGCGCATGTTCGATACCGCCGCGCTACGCCATGAGGTTCCGCACCCGCCTCCACCGCCGCCGGGTTCCGGCGACTTCACGCGAATGTTCGAAACCGCAGCGCCGCATTCCAATCCACAACCACAGCGGCCGACTGCCCCGCTGCAAAGCGCCGGCGACTTCACGAAGGTTTTCGAGACCACGCCCATGCTTGAAATGCCGCCCGGGCAACAGCAGCCCGCGCCCGTTGCAGCCGATCAAGGCCCGGGCGAGTTCACGCGCATGTTCAACCCGGGCGCCCCGCCTCCGAACTCTCCCGCGCCGCGAACGCCCCCGCGGCCGGATGCGGCGGCAGACCTTGGTTCCATGTTTTCTCCTCCCGCTTCCGGGCCGGCAACGCAGCCGGATAGCGGCCGAGGCGAATTTACGCGCATGTTCAACTCGCCTCTGGAGCCAAAGCCGCTGCAGCCGCACGGCTCCGCCGATGCGTTCGGCCAAAAGCCCTCCATGCCGGCGCCGCAAGCCGCTCCGCAAGGCGAGTTTACGCGCCTCTTCGGCCGCAATGAGGGGGGCCGCGCGCCTGCGCCGCCTGCGCCACCGAGCCGTCCGCCGGCCGCAGACGGCGCCACGGGTCTGTTCAACGCTCCTCCAGCCAACTCTTACCCGCCTTCCGGGCCTGCGAATTTCGGCTACGCCCCACCTTCGTCAGGCCGCGGCGATTTTACGTCCATGATGGCCGCGCCCTCGATGCCGCTCCTCGCCGATGCCGCCCCGCCGAGCCAACGGAAAAGCTTCATCGAAAAACATCTGTCCACCATTCTCGTAATTGGGGCGCTGCTCGTGTTTTTCGTTCTGATTGTGATATTTTTCGCCATGCGGAAGCACTGACGCCGCTTGTACCCGATCCGCCTTGGTTCGCCGCACGATTTCGATATAGTCCGCGAACTGTTTTCCCGCGCTGCCTTCACCGAGCCCGCGATTGCAACTCGAATCGGCGCGCCGCTGCTGACGCAACCTTCCATCGACGCCGCAGCCGGCGCTTGCCGCCCTCCCGCCGATCTGCTTGATCTTTTGATCCACCTTTTCGTTTACACCCGGTTTGTCGACAACCTCGCGCTGCGCCAATGCCTCTCTCCCGCTGAGATGGAGGCGCTCGAGCGGCTGGGGCTGATCGCGCGCAATGACGAGATATCCCGCTACTCGCCGGTTTGTCTTTGTCCCGTGGCCGGAGTCTACACCGTCTCCGATTCCTGGAGAACTCCCGGCGGAGTTCGGTGCGAAGGCTCGGAAGATATCGTCTATCCGGCAGTTGTACCGAATACGCGCCTCTTCCTCGACCTGTTGCCCGCGTCAAGCTGCGACTCCTTGCTCGATCTGTGCTCCGGCACGGCCGTGGCGGCGCTCGTGGCGGCCTCGAGCTATGCGCGTGAGGCGCACGCCTACGATATCGCCGCCCGATCGACGCATTTCGCCGAGTTCGCGAAACGCTTGAACGGGCTCTCGAACATCTACGCCGCAACGGGCGACCTCTACGAACCGGCCAGGGGAGGCGTGTTCGACCGCATCGTGGCGCATCCTCCCTACGTGCCCGTTCTCAGCTCGCAATGGGTTTTCCAGGACGGCGGCGACGACGGCGAGCGCGTAACCCGAAGGATCGTCGCCGGTCTGCCGGAGCATCTTGCGCCCGGCGGAACCCTGTACAGTCTTGCGATGGCGTCGGATCGCGCGAATGCGCCAGTGGAAGATCGCATCCGGGGGTGGCTCGGAGCGGCGCGCCGGGAGTTCGATATCGCCGTCGTGGTGCGCCGTGTTCTCGACCCTGGGGAATTTGCAGTCCATTCGGCAACGCGTCCCGGCGCGCAAAACGGGGAAGCGCGAAAATGGAAGGAACTCTTCGAAACCCGCGGTATCACCGGCCTGCCTTACGCGACGATAATGGTGCAGCGTAAAGCCGCGGGACGAGCGCCGTTCACCGTCCGCCGCCAGATAGGCTCAAAAACATCCCGCACCGATCACGAGCGGCTGCTCGAATGGGAAACAATGGCGGCAAGCAACCCGGACCGCGTGATCCGCTGCTGTCCCATGGCGTCCCCCGGCTGCGAACTCCAAGTTTCTCACCGCCTGGAAAATGGGGAATGGAGCGCCGTCGAATACACGCTATTGACCGGTCATCCTTTCCGGATGGAAATGAAGGTTGCCCCCTGGCTTCCCTATCTGATCGCGCGCAGCGACGGCGCCACCACGGTCTCGGAGCTATTCGAAAACTTGAAAGCCAACGGGATTTTGAATCCCGCGACGCCGCTGTCCGATTTCGCGAAGGTGGTGGCGAGCCTGGTCTCGGCCGGATTCCTTGAAATTCCCGAGTAATTCCCGCGCCGGACAGATGAACATCTCCTCGTCGCTGGTGGCCTGCGCCACGCTCGGCCGGTTGCCGCGCGCCAAGTACGCGAACGCGGTCTTGATTCCGACCGCGATGCCGTTGATCTCGCGCAGCGGACGCATGATCCCGTTGTGCAGCACCGCGACGGTTTCGTGCGCCCGGCTCATGGTGTCGTCGAGGACGATCTCGACGCGCTCCATTTGCGTCTTGGCCCGGCCCGTTGCGTCCGTAACGACGTCCTCAATCTTTGCCAGTTGGGCTTTCGTCGAATCGAGAATCTCGTTGGTCTTGATCGTAATATCGACGATCTGCTTTCTGCTCTGGTCGACGGTGGCGCGCCCCGCCTCCACCAGCGCTTCCACCTTAGGCATCAAGGGAACCACTTTCCGCTCCATCGTCCGCGCCGCCTTGTACGTCCCGTACAAGAATCCCGCCTGTAGGCAGAGCGCAATGGCGGAAACGATCACGAACGCCGCGATGATCCACAGTAATGCCGTCGGGTCTCCCATGGCGCTGTCCGATCAGACTCCCTCGGATCCTCCGCCCGTCTGATTTATGGCGTCGCGATAGGCCTGCTTGCCGGCTTCGACAGCGGAAGAAAACTGGTCGCGCTGCCGCGAGACCGCGCTCTTGCCTTTTTCGATTACATCGCCCGCGGAATCGCGCAATTGCTCTCCCGTGCGGCGCAGATAGTCCGTGCCCTCGCCCGCCTTGGACGCCAGCAAATCGCGAGTTTCGGCGCCGCTCTTGGGGGCGACCAACAACCCCACCGCGACTCCGAGTCCCAAGCCGATAAAGAAATACCCTATGTTATTGCCGTCTTCCATTGTGTCCCGTCCTCTCTTATCTCGTCCGCAATCGAGCTACATCTCTTAAGATAGCAGCCGCCCGCCGACTTGTAGATGCCTGAAGTTGTGGAAGGTTTCGGCCCGCGCCCGCGCCGCGCCGCCTCTGCTACCGTTCTAGTTTGCCCCTCCGCCAGCCTAAGCGCCTCGATGCCGGGGCCCTGATGAACTATGCTTTGCGCGCGTTGGGATCGCGCGCCCTTTCTTACGGCGAGATGCGTCAGAAGCTGGATCGCCGCGCCGAGCGTCGCGAGGATATCGACGCAGTGCTGCAGAAACTGAGGGAGTCCGGCTATCTCGACGATCGCCGCTATGCCGAGAGCTATGCGGCCGGCCGTCTTGAAAACGAAGGCCACGGCCGCTCACGCGTCCTGCGGGATTTGCGCCAGCGGCGCGTCGCGCCAAAGCTCGCCGAGCAGGCCGTCGCCAAGACATTCGACGCCACCAGCGAGCCGGACCTGATCGAGTCTTACCTGCAGCGGAAATTTCGCGGCAAGGATCTTCCAATCTGGCTCGGCGAGGAAAAGAATCTCGCGGCCGCCTATCGCCGCCTCCGCTACGCCGGCTTTTCCAGCGCCAACTCCATCCGCGTTTTGAAGCGCTATGCCGCCCGGGCGGAGAAGTTGGAAGACCTGGAGGAGACGGGCGATCCGGCGCCGCCGGGCGAGCCGTAATTTACGATCCGCTTACCTGCCGCACCGCCGCCGGATCGTTCCATACTTCCGGCTTGATGCGCATCCCAAAGCCGCTCTCTTCCGGAACGGCGATCGAGCCATTCTCGGGCGCGATCGGATTTTCGAGCATGGCGGGCCAGTCATGCTCGTAAAACCGTTGGCAGCTCTCCTGAATCCAGACGTTCGGCGATGCCGTTGTGAGGTGCAGGGAGGCGTAGAACAGCAGCGGACCACCGGCCGTGTGCGGCGCGATGGGCAGCTCGTAGGCGTCCGCCATGGCGGCGATCTTGCGCGCCTCCGTGAGGCCGCCGCACCAAGTCGCGTCGAACATCACGTACTTCACCGTTCGCGATTCCAACAACTGCTCGAACTGCAGCTTGCCGGCCATGCGCTCGCCCGCGATCAGGGGCAGCGAGGTTGCCGCCGCGAGCTCGTGGTACTGGCGGAAATTGCCCGGCATCAGCATGTCTTCGAGCCACATCGGCCGGTACGGCTCGAGCGCATGCGCGATGCGGATGGCGGAGGCCACGTTCCACTGCGAGTGCAACTCGATCGCGATCTCGATGTCGTTGCCGAAGGCGTCTCGCAGCTTCTTTACGGGCTGCAAGGCTTCGTCGATGTCCCGCTGCGTGATGTACTGATTCCTATTGCGCTGCGCCGCGCCATCGAAGGGCCAGATCTTGATGGCGTTGATTCCGCGCGTGTCCAATAATTCCCGCATGATCTTTTCCGGCTCGCGGTTGAAATCGTATTTGTAGGGAAAGCAGGTATTGTACAGGCGCACGCGCGGATTCGCCTTCCCTCCGATTAGCCGGTACACCGGCGCGTTGAGCGATTTTCCGAGCAGGTCCCACAGCGCCAGGTCGATGGCGCTCAAGGCCCGTATCTCCGCTCCGCCGGCAATCTGAAAATCGAAGGCGCGGTACAGGTCCGCCCAGATGCGCTCGATGTCGCGCGGATCGCGCCCGATCAGAGATTGTGCGACGCCATGGATCGCGGCGGCCTCCGCCGGATTGCGAGGGTAGGTCTCGCCGATACCCGAAACTCCCGAGTCCGCTTCAATCTTCACCCAGACCCAATGCGGCCAGAACGGCGCCGCATCGCGGGATTTCCAATACACCGTCTCGATGCGCCGGATCTTCGATGCCGCGGCGGACGGCGCGGCGTTGAGATAGGCCGCCGCCGCGGACGAAGCGAGCATTTTTGAGAGGAACAATCGTCGGATTAGCCGCACACGGAGATTATATAAACTGAGTCATGCCCACGCGCCGATCCTTTTTCGCCGCTGCCGCCGCCGGCGCAACCGCTCTCGCCGCAACGCCTCCCGATTCTCCCCTCGCGAAGCTGAAGAACCGGCGCGCCGAGGCGCGGGCCATTACGCCGGAGGAGCGGCGGAGGCGCGTTCAGCGCGCCCAGCAACTCATGATCGAACAGAAGATCGGCGCCATCTGCCTCGCCGGGGGAACGTCGCTCGAATATTTCAGCGGCGTGCGCTGGGGCAACAGCGAGCGCTTGTTTGCGATGCTGATCCCGGCGCGCGGCGAGGCGTTCTTCATCGCTCCGGCTTTCGAAGAAGACCGCGCCCGCGAACAGATTTCCCGCGGCAATGGCGGCGAGCATGCCCAGACGTTTACGTGGCAGGAAGACGAAAGCCCCTACGCGCTGGTCGCATCCTCACTCAAAGAGCGCGGCTCGGCAACGGGAAAGCTGGGCATTGAAGAGACCGTCAAGTTCGTATTCGCCGATGGCATCGGCAAGGCCATGCCCGCGGCCATGCTCGTCAGCGCAACGCCCGTTACCGCCGCTTGCCGCATGATCAAATCCGAAGTTGAGCTGGCGAATATGCGTCTGGCGTCGAGCGTGACGCTGCAAGCTTACGAAGCCGCCTGGCGAGCGGTGCGCGAGGGCATGACGGAGCGGGAATTCAGCGGCTTGATCGGCGCGGCGTATCAGGCCCTCGGATTCCCGGGTTTCGCCAGCGTCACGGTGGGCGAGTACTCCGCGTCCCCGCACGGATCCACCGAGCCGCAGAAAATACGCGAGGGCACGGTCGTTATGATCGACGACGGCTGCCGCGTGGAAGGCTACAACTCCGACATCACCAGGACGTTCGTGCTGGGAAAGCCCACGGACAAGATGAAGCGCGTCTTCGAAATTGTGCATGCGGCGCAAAGCGCGGCCTTGGCGGCGGCGCGGCCGGGCGTTCCTTGCGGGGCCGTTGACGCGGCTGCGCGCAAAGTCATCGTGGATGCGGGCTACGGTCCGGGATACAAGTATTTCACCCATCGCCTGGGGCACGGCATCGGTCTGGACGGTCATGAATGGCCTTATCTGGTTCGCGGCAATACCCTGCCCTTGGCCGCCAACATGATGTTCAGCGACGAGCCGGGCATCTATATCCGGGGCGAATTCGGAATCCGCCTCGAAGACGATATGCACATCGCCGATTCCGGCGCCGAGCTGCTGACGCCGCAAAGTCCGTCCCTCGAACAGCCGTTCGGCGTTCCCGCTTAACCTTTGAGCGATGATGGAGGCGGGTTCGGCAGGCTGAAGGTGACGTTGCGCTCCTCGTTCAATCGCAAGCTCATGTCGCGATCGACGGTTGCCAGCGGCGCCGTCTTCTCCACGCGATCCATCGTGACGTAGTGCAGCGTGCCCTTGTCCCACCAATACGCCAGCACCGGCTTGATGTTGTGATCGTTGAAGGCGATGAGGTAAAGCGTGGGTTCAGCGCTGTTGGCGCCCGATGTCGCATTAGGCGCAGGCGGCTCGGGCGGCGCGGCCATCACCATCGGCGGGGGCTGCGGCACACCATAGTTTGACACCACGGTAATATCCGGCGCCGGCTGATAGGAGGACGAATACGGGTAGCCGTAGGAAGCCTGGGATGGATAATAATCGTTCCAATCGTCCCAGAAGAATGGGTCCCAATAACCGTAGCCGTAGGGCGATCCGTAATAGAAATAGGAGCGGCCGAAATATCGCCCCCGCCCATAACCGCGGAATCCATAATTGCCGCGATAGGTTCCGCCGCGCCCTAGGCCGCCATAACTCAGCCCGCCGCGGAGCCCGCCCGCAATCGAGCCGCCGCGGAACCCGCTGCCGACGCCGCCTCTGGCGAAACCGCCGCCGCCGCGAGTCATCCCTCCCCCGGCACGCCCGCCGCCGCCCGCGTGGCCTCCGCCGCGTTGGGCCGATGCGGCCGCGGCAAACGCAACACTCAGAACCGCATAAACAAACAGCCGCATAACCGCTCCCAATTGGAGAGTAACTCCATGCCGCGCCGCAGGCAACCGCGCCGCGGCATACAAGCTATGACGCCGCTTTCACCGCCGCGTGCAGACTTATACTGGATGGCACAACCGTGCTGAAAAATCTGCTCCTCTCCTGGCTCGCTTTTTCCGCGCTCGCTCTTTCGCAAGCGCCGCCCCCGCGGATCGAGCAATCGCAACATATGCTCGACGCCGCCCTTCACGACAAGAACCCCGATACCCGCAAGCAAGCCGTCGTTGCGCTGAGTCTGGCGGGAACGGGCGAGCCCTTCCCCTCCTGGCTCGAGGCGATGCTGGACGACAAGGACGTCGAGGTGCGCGTCGCCACCGTATCGAGCCTGGTGGACCTGAAGAGCGGGCGCACGCTCGGGGCGCTCCATAAAGCCTTGCGCGACGACGTTCCCGAAGTCAGCTTCGCGGCCGCCAAGGCCCTTTGGGGACTCGACGATCCGGAGGGTAAACGAGCTTTGATCGCGGTGCTCGGCGGCGATTCCAAAACGGCATCGGGCTTCCTCACGCGCGAGAAGCGCGAAGCCTTGCGGATGATGCACACGCCCAAACCGATGTTCCTGTTTGCGCTCAAGACAGGCGCCGCGTTCGCGCCTGTCCCCGGTTTGGGCACGGGAATTTCGTCCATGCAGGGGCTGCTCTCGGACCCGGCGGTTTCAGGCCGCGCCACGGCCGCGCTGCTGCTTTCGAGAGACAACGACCGCGCCACGATCGTGGCTTTGAAGGGCGCGCTCGGCGATAAAGATTGGTCCGTGCGCGCCGCGGCCGTGCACTCCCTGGCGCTGCACAACGATCCAGCCACGATCGAAGACATCGCGCCGCTGCTCGACGATAAAAAAGAGCCCGTGCGGCTACGCGCGGCCGCCGCCTATTGCAGGCTCGAATCGATCCGAAAGACGCGGCCCGCTCCCGCGCGCAAAGTTGCTCCCACGAAAAAGCGGAGACCTGCCTGACGCAGCGCCGGTAAAATTGACCTTAAGCTTCGTAGCTCCTTTTTTTCAGTCTCGCTAATCTTCTCAAATCACGATGCCTCGCGCGCTGGCACATCGCGTGCATTTCAGCATCGGAATGGCCTTGGAGGGGACGGAGCAAAATGAGACGACGCCCGCGCACCCGCGGGACCGAGCGATCGGGATAAGGCGAGCCGCAAAGTGGCTGCTCGTATGCCTTGGCGTGCTGATGCTCTCAGGCATCGTGGCGATCGCTATACCCTATCGCAGGCTTTCCAGGATCGTGGACCGGCAACTGGCGGCGGGTCCGTTTCAGCACACGTACAGCTTTTACGCCGCGCCTATTACGATCGCTGTCGGCGACCGGGAAGCCCCGGCGGACCTGATTGCGGCGCTGCGCCGCGGCGGGTTCCACGAATCGACCCGCAACGACCCGCAAAGTTTCACGGTCCTGGATAACACGGTCGTCGTCCAGGGGGCCTCGCCGGCGCGCATCGATTTCGCGCCCAATCTGGTGCGCGGGATCACGGATCTGGGCAGCGACAAAAAGCTGCAACAGTTGGATCTGCCTCCGCAGCTCATTACCAACCTCTCCGACGAAGGCCGCGCCAAGCGCATCATTGATACGCTATTCCGATCTGCCGCCCGTTCTCGTGCAGGCGATCGTGTCGGCGGAAGACAAGCGCTTCTTCAAACACTCCGGCCTGGATGTGCGGCGCATCGTCAAGGCGCTCTATGTCGACGTGAAGGAGCACCGCAAAGAGCAGGGCGCCTCGACTATTACGATGCAGCTCGCGAGAAATCTTTGGCTCGATCGCGACAAGCGCTGGAAGCGGAAAATCGCCGAGTCGCTTATAACGCTGCATCTGGAACGCAAACTGAGCAAGCGGCAGATTCTGGAATATTACTGCAACCAGGTTTATCTCGGAGGCGCCGGGACGTTCAGCATCAACGGATTCGGCGAGGCCGCGCGCGTTTACTTTAACAAGCCCGTGAACAAACTGAGCCTCACGGAAGCCGCCACTCTGGCCGGAATAGTGCAACGTCCGAGTTATTTCAACCCGCTCCGTTATCCGGATCGCGCCCTCGATCGCAGGAACATCGTCCTCACGTTAATGCGCGAGAACGGCTATATTTCGCAGCCGCAATACGAACAGGCTTTGAATGCTCCGCTCGGACTTGCGCCCGAGCGTCGACGACCTCGTCGGAAACCCAATATTTCCTCGACATCGCGAGCGACCAACTGCAGCACCGCGTGGAAGAAAACGTCGGGAGGCGCCGCGAACGTATACACGACTATCGATATGCGCCTGCAGCGCGCCGCCGAACAGGCCGTGCGCGATGGAATGGCGTTGGTCGATAAGGAATTGGGAAAGCGCGCACAAAGGCGCGGCGGCCGCGCGGCCGCAAGTGGCCCTGATCGCGATCGATCCGCGCAGCGGCGACGTGAAGGCTCTGATCGGCGGGCGGGACTACTCCCTCAGCCAGTTGGATCGCATTCTCGCTAAGCGGCCGCCGGGATCGGTTTTCAAGCCCTTCGTGTATGCCGCCGCGATCGACAGCGCAATCGATGGAGCCCGGCAAGTTTTTACGCCCGCTTCGACGGTCGTAGATGCGCCCGCAACGTTCCAATTTGCGAACCGGACCTATAGTCCCGGGAATTTTAAGGGCGAGTTCATGGGGCAGGTGACGTTGCGGCAGGCCTTGGCGCATTCTCTCAACGTCGCGACGGTCAAAGTCGCGGAACAAGTCGGCTTCAACAACGTTGTGGCGCTCGCGCATCGCGCCGGAATGAACGATGACATTGCGGCCACGCCGGCCGTCGCGCTGGGCGCGTATGGCGTCACGCCTCTCGAGATCGCCGGCGCGTATACAATCTTCGCGAACGGCGGAGTCCGCGTGAAGCCGAATTTCATCGATGCAGTCCGCAGCCACGACGGTGAGACGATCTATGAGCGGGAACCGCGCACTTATCGCGTTCTCGACCCCCGCGTTGCGTTCATTATGACCGACATGCTCGAGGAGGTTCTGCGCAGCGGGACGGGCGCGGGCGTTCGCGCCAGGGGTTTCAAGCTGCCGGCGGCGGGCAAAACCGGAACCTCTCACGATGGCTGGTTTGCCGGGTATACATCGCAGTTGCTGTGCGTGGTCTGGGTGGGTTTCGACGATTATCGCGAGTTGGGATTGGAGGGGGCGCGGTCCGCGCTGCCGATCTGGACGGAGTTCATGACGGAGGCGGCGCGTTATAAGGATTACCGCGATGCGAAAGCGTTTGCGCCCCCTCCGGGCGTCGTGCGCGCGGTAAGTAGACCCCGCCACGGGCGATTTGGCCGGCCCATACTGCCCCAGTGGTGAAACGGATTATTTTATTTCGGGGACGCAACCATCCGTCGTGTGCCCCCAGCCGCAAGCGGTGGTCGCTCTGCCGGCCGAAGCCGATCGCGCAGCGCCGGGCGTTAATCCGAATTCGTCCCTTGTCCAAACGATTGATTTATCCCGCCGCGCGCCGCCGAATTATTAGCAGTACGCCTGTTCGAGAACCAGTGCTTCCTCCGTCTCAGGGTGTATTTTCCCGAGCAGATAGCAAGCAAGCTCATTGCGGGCGCGCAGATATGCCTGTTCCGCCTCCGCCGCACCTTCACCCGCCGAATTCCGGACCCGCCGCAGGCGTGCGAATGCTGCGTCATAATCGGCGCGAAGAGACGCCAGCCTGTGATCGCGCTGTTTTCGCTTCACCATAGTATGTGGATGAGTGAAGCGCCGATTCGATTCGTTACAGTTGCATTCCAAGCGGCTGCTACCATGATTTTTTAGCGCATGGCCATCCAAACTCTGTTCGGTTCCGTCCCCCAGGAGCCGAATCTCCTCGACCGCTTGAAAGCGGGGGTGCAGAAGACCCGTTCGGGTCTGATGGACCGTCTGGGAGACGTTTTCGCCGGCCGCAAGGAGATTGACGCGGATGTTCTCGAGGAGCTGGAATATGCCCTGTACACCGCCGACATCGGGGTGAAAACGACCGAGGAGATTCTGGAGAGCGTTCGCGAGCGAGTGGATCGCAAGACGATGAGCGATGCGGCGGAGCTCAAATCGCTGATCCGCCAACATATCCTCGAAGTCCTCGAAGCGGCGGATCGCCCCCTTCCGCGGGTCGCCGAACCGCCCGCCGTCATTATGGTTGTCGGCGTCAACGGCTCCGGCAAAACGACCACGATCGGGAAGCTGGCCCACCGTTTCAAAGGCGAAGGCCGCGGCGTTCTGCTGTGCGCCGCCGACACATTTCGCGCCGCCGCCATCGAGCAGCTTGAGATTTGGGGCCAGCGCACCGGCACGAACGTAATCCGCCAATCTTCGGGAGCCGACCCTAGCGCCGTCCTCTTTGACGCTCTTCAGGCCACCAAAGCCCGCCAGACCGATTACGTGATTGTCGATACCGCCGGTCGTCTCCACACTAAAACCAACCTGATGGCGGAACTGGAGAAGATGCGCCGGACGGCCGCGAAAGTGGTTCCCGAAGCGCCCCATGAAGTGCTGCTGGTGCTGGATGCCACCACCGGTCAAAACGGGCTTGAGCAGGCGCGCAAGTTCACCGAAAAGAGCGGGGTTACGGGAATCGTGCTCACCAAGCTTGACGGCACGGCAAAAGGCGGAATTGTCGTGGCGATCTCCCGCGAGCTGAGCCTGCCGATCCGTTACGTGGGCGTTGGAGAAAAAGTGGACGATCTGCTCCCGTTCGATCCGGTAGAGTTTGTCGATTCGCTGTTCGAGCCGTGAAATCGGAGTACATGGACCTGGCGCTCGCTCTGGCGCGTCAGGGCGTGGGACGGACGAGTCCAAATCCGGCGGTCGGCGCGGTGCTCGTTCGCGGCGGCGAGATCGTGGGGCGCGGAAGCCACACATGGGCCGGGGTGCGCCACGCCGAGACTCTGGCATTAGCGGAAGCCGCCGAGAGCGCGCGCGGCG
This sequence comes from Bryobacterales bacterium, assembly GCA_963795935.1. Classification (GTDB taxonomy): domain Bacteria; phylum Acidobacteriota; class Terriglobia; order Bryobacterales; family Bryobacteraceae; genus JAICMB01. The sequence continues at coordinate 22,339 of CAWCJO010000015.1, forward strand.
CAACCTTGTACGTGACGCTTGAACCCTGTTCCCATCACGGCCGAACGGGGCCCTGCGCCGATGCGCTCATCGAAGCGGGCGTGGCGCGCGTCGTGGCGGCCATGGAGGACCCCAACCCGGAAGTCGCGGGCAGCGGATTTGGGCGCCTTCGCGCGGCCGGAATCGACGTCGAGCTCGCGCCGGAATTCGCCGCCGAAGCCGAGGCGCTGAACGAAGCCTTCGTGTACGCGATGCGCAATGGAAGGCCGTTAGTGACACTGAAGACGGCCATGACTCTCGACGGCAAGATCTCCGCGCAGCCGGGCGACAGCGGTTGGATCACCAGCGAAGGCGCCCGCGAGCATGCGCGAGAGATGCGGCATTTCTGCGATGCCATACTGACGGGCATCGGCACGGTCCTAGCGGACGATCCGCTGCTCACCGACCGCTGCGGCCGGGAGCGCAGCCGGCCCTTGCTTCGTATCGTGCTCGATTCCAGGCTGCGGATTCCGCTCGAGTCGCGCTTGCTTCAAAGCGCCGGCGGCGATCTACTCATCGTGGCGGCGCCGGGGGTCGATGCGGAACGGCGCAAGCTTGTCGAATCGCGCGGCGCGCGAGTCATCGAGTCCAACGACGCCTGGAGCGCAGTCCTCGACTTTCTCTCTCGCGAGAAATATCGCTCGCTACTCATCGAAGCGGGAGCGGCGGTGAACGGCTCGGCGCTGGCCGCTCGGATTGTGGATAAGATTCTGTTCTATTACGCGCCCAAGATCCTGGGCGGTCTCAAGTCGCTGCCGGCCGTCGGAGATCCCGGACGCGCCCGCGATAACCCCATTCGCATCGACCGCTTGAGCATTCACAAAATCGGAGAAGACGAATTCGCGGTGGAGGGCTATGTTCACGGGGATCGTTGAAGAGGCCGGACGCGTACTCGCGGCTGCTCCGGCGATCCGCATCGCTTGCCGCCGCGTTCTAGAGGACGCATCGGAAGGCTGCAGCATCGCTGTAAATGGAGTTTGTCTCACCGCTCTCCACCTGCAGCCTGGATCGTTCGCCGCCGACGTTTCCCCCGAAACGTTGGCGCGCAGCAACCTCGGCGATCTTCGCGCGGGAGCCGTGGTCAACCTGGAACGCCCTGTCGCGGTGGGCGAGCGGCTCAGCGGCCATATTGTACAGGGCCACGTTGACGCCACGGCGGAGGTCGTGACGCTCGATCCGCTGGCGGATGGCAACTGGTGGCTTAGTGTGAGAGTTCCGCGCGATCTCACGCGCTATATGATTCACAAAGGGTCGATCTGCCTGGACGGCATCAGCCTGACCATCGCCGCGCTGCGCGACGACGTCGTCTCGACCGCGATCATCCCGCACACTTACGAGAACACGAACCTGCGCGCCAGGAAGCCGGGGGACCGAGTGAACGTGGAAGTCGACTTGATCGCCAAATACGTCGAGAAACTATTCCGCCCCTAGCTCCGTGCGGATAAGCGACGCGATGCGGTCGGCGTAATCGTCCACCATGTCCGCATCGGCGCCCTCGACCATAATGCGCGCCAGCGGCTCGGTGCCGGAGAAACGGACAAAAACGCGTCCGGAATCGCCAAATGCCGCTTGGGCGTCCTGAATCTCGCGCTCAATCGCGGGAAGTTGCTCCAGCGGCCTGCGCTCCTTCACCCGCACATTGACGAGCTTTTGCGGATAGACCTGAAGCTCGGCCGCGAGCTCGTCCAGAGTTTCACCGGTCGCGGTCAAGACGTCAAAAATGCGCAGGGCCGTCAGCATGCCGTCGCCCGTCGTGGCGTACTCGTGGAAGATGACGTGACCCGATTGCTCACCCCCCAACGCGGCGCCGGTTCGCAGCATTTCTTCCAGCACGTACTTGTCGCCCACCGGCGTCCGCAGCAGCTTAACGCCATGGTTTCCGAGCGCGCGTTCGAGCCCCAGGTTCGACATCACGGTCGCCACCACGACATTTCCGGGCAGTTTACCTTCCGCTTTCAAGTGCCGCGCCGCGATCAGCAGAACCGCATCGCCGTCTACGATCTTCCCCGAACCGGACACGAACAAGGCCCGGTCCGCGTCTCCGTCGAACGCTACGCCGGCATCCGCGCCCTCGCGCAGCACGGCTTGGCGTAGGAAATCGAGGTGCATCGATCCGCAGTTCAGATTGATGTTGCGCCCGTCCGGTGAAGCCCCTATGGCGGAAACCCGTGCCCCGAGCCTGGAAAACAGCGCGGGCGCAAGGCGGCTGGCGGACCCGTTGGCGCAATCCACCACGATGTTGAGCCCGGCGAGAGTGCGCGAGACGGTGGACGCTAAATGCCGGATGTAAACCTGGTCCAACTGTTCATCGACCGGAAGCCGCGATGGCGTGGCCTCGATCCCGTTTCGAAGAGCGGCGAAGATGTCGGCTTCGATTGCTTCTTCCTGCTCGTCGGGCAGCTTATACCCGGAATGCCCCAGGACCTTGATGCCGTTATCGCGGTAGGGATTATGCGAAGCGGAAATCATGACTCCGGCCGCGAACGGCCCGGTTTTGGCCAGGAAGGCGATGCCCGGCGTTGTGGTCACGCCCGCGAAGTCGATTTCAACGCGATGCCGCGCCAACCCCGCCGCGATCCACGACGCCAACTCAGCGCCCGACTCGCGCGTGTCCATTCCAATCACGACGCGCCGCTCCCGGCCGCTGTCCGCGATCCAGGCGCCCAGTGCCGCGCCGGTGGCTGTCACTGTCTTCCAATCGAGCGGGTATTCTCCGGCCACCCCGCGCATGCCGTCGGTGCCGAACAATGCACGCGCCATTAATTCATGTCTCTTTTTTCGAGCTTCACTTTAAAATGAACAGGCGTGGGCGGACTCAACCTCACCTGCGGATCTCCTAACTTGACGTGCACCAGCATGTCCGATTGCGACATGACGCTGTTCACGTTGCTGAGGTCGATGGGGTCCGTGCCGACTGAATCGATCTGTCGTACATGGCTCTCCGGCCCGACGATGCGGATCCTCGCCGGCTCGAAGCTGCTGCTCACAATTGCGTACCCGTCCGGAGGCCCCGCCGCGAATCGCGCCCGGATCGGCGCCGTTTTATATAAGAGATGCTCGAAGCGCAGCGTGACCTGCGAAGGCACGGCCTTGTAGAACCGGACGCCCAGGGGAAGCTTCACGTTGCGGTCCGTGAAAGTGAACGTCCGCTCGCCCGGCCCGCCCACGGTTGCGAGATCGAGCATGACGGCTGCTTCCGCCAGATTGTCGCGCGTCAGCCGTCCGGAGGCCCCGCGGATCTCCAGCCGCGCGCGTTCCGGCATCTCCGAGCTGATATCGAGATCGTCGGGCATGTTCTTGAACTCAATCGGGACGCTTAGCGACGTGGCGATCTCGGGCTCGCGCGCGAGCATCGCCCACAGCAGCGTGGCGATGGCGACGGACAGCAGTTTCCATCCCAAATTGTCGAGCAGGAAGCGCTTCATGAGCGCTCTACCGGTTGAGCCGGCCTGGATTCGACCGGTGCTACGTGCCCCTCGCGCGGCTGCCCCTCGCGCGCCGCCGCCGGGCGCGTCAAAGTCCGCCCCGTAAGCGCCTGTTCCACGCGCTCGAGTCCCACGTTCAACTCGATTTCACCGTATGCGGCCATTGAGATGCGCCCCGTCGTTTCCGAAACCACGAGCGCCACGCAATCCGCCTCTTCCGTAATTCCGATGGCGGCGCGGTGGCGCGTTCCCAAGTTCGCGGAGAACGCCGCGTTTGTGGTGAGCGGTAGAAAGCACGCCGCGGCCGCCACCCGGTCGCCTTGAACGACTACCGCGCCGTCGTGCAGCGCCCCGAGGCGCTCGAAAATGGAGCACAACAGGTCGCGCGAGATGACCGCGTCCAGGTTTACGCCGCTTTCAATGAATGTCCGCAGTCCCGTTTTGCCCTCCACCACGATCAGCGCCCCGGTCTTCTGCTGCGACAACTGGCTCAGCGCGAGCAGGATCTCGTCCGCCACCTGCCGCCGCTCCAGTTGCGCGAAGCCCGCGAAAGGCCTCCTCCCAATGCGGGCCAACATGCGCCGGATTTCGGATTGGAACATCACGATGAGCGCGAAACCCGTGTACGGCGCAAGTGTTGCCAGCAACGTCCGCAGCAACTCCAGATGCGCCCACACCGACAGAAGGTAAATCCCCACCAGAACGAAAATTCCGGTCAGAATGTGCGCTGCGCGCCGGCCGCGAACAATGGCGATGAACTGATAGATGAGAAACGCGACGACAAGGATGTCAACCGCCGAGGCGATGGTGAGCGCCGGCAGATCGCCAAAGGACAACTCGGGCATCCTCGCCATGCATTGTTGTTCCCTATTGTAGCAGTGCGGAAGCGCTCCATTGCATTTTGTTCATGGTTCCCGAGCTTTTTCGCGCCTCCTGGTGTTCAAACACTTTCAGGGCCTGTCTGTTGCGCAACACATCGGGCTTGACATGCGTCTGAGAGCAGAGGATTATATTTAGTAAAGAGGTCTTACCATGCGTATCCTAAAGGCGGGTCTGGCAATTGCCGCGTTGGCCACAATCCCGGGCTTCGCGCAATCCGTAATTTCAGCCCATTCCGGCGTCATTCATTACACCGAAGGAAAAGTGCTTGTCAACGGCAAGGCGGTCGATCTCAAGCCTTCCGAATTCCCTGAATTGAAACCAGGTTCAGTGCTCAAGACCGAGGAAGGACGGGCAGAACTCCTGCTCACGCCCGGCGTTTTTCTCCGCGTCGGCGAAAACAGTTCCGTCCGCATGGTTTCAAATCACCTCTCCGATACGCGCGTCGAGGTTCTCAGCGGCGAATCGCTCGTCGAATGCGACGAATTGCTGAAGGACAACCAGGTGACCATGCTCTACAAGGACACCACGGTTGCTGTGACGAAACACGGTCTGTACCGCTTCGATGCCTCTCCCGGCCGCCTCCGCGTTTACGATGGTGAAGCCGTTATTACCGGTCCGTCGGGCCAGCTTACGGCTAAGAAAGGCCACGAAGTGATGTTGAACGGCGGCCCGCTGATGGCGTCGAAGTTCGATGTCAAGACCGGCGACGAGCTCATGCGCTGGGCTGCCCGGCGCTCCGGTTATATCTCGATGGCCAACGTGGCCTCCGCCCGATCGGCTGGATCGTCGGGAAGCGGCAACTTTTATGGGTCGGGTTTCGGATATGGCTCCGGCCTCGGGTATGGATCCGGATTCGGGTTGAGCCCCTATTCAAACTGGGTGTTCAATCCATTGTTTGGGATGTATACGTTTATCCCCATGGACGGAGTCCTCTTCAGCCCCTTCGGAAACCCCTTTTGGAGCCCGTACGGGGCGTATATGTATGCCCCATATTGGTCTGGATATGGTGGTTACCCTTATGCATACGCGCCTGGTGGTTCATCCGCCAGCACTTTCCATCCCGTGAGCCGCGGCGCTACCTCTTACAGCGCCTCAGGCAGGATTCACTCCGCTCCGGCCGGCCTGACGGGTGGACGTGGTGGGTCTGGTAACAGCGGCGTCTCTTCGGGGGTCGGCGGCATGGGCGGCCGTAGCTCCGGCATGAGCACGGGCGGCATCTCCGCGGGCGGCGGTATGTCCGCCGGCGGTGGCCGCGGCGGCATGGGCGCGCATCGCTAATCCCCCTTCCAGTATTGTTCGCCGGGCGCGTCCTTCTCCGGGACGCGCCCTTTTCGTCTCTACTTCAGATTCTTCTCGAAGAATTCCGTCGTGATCTTGAGCAAATCCTTCCGATAAGGTCCCGCGACGCCGTGGGCTTTCTGCGGATATACGATCATCGAAAACAGCTTGCCGGATCCCTCCAGCGCCGCCGCCATCTGCATCGTGTTCTGGAACAGGACGTTATCGTCCTCGACGTTGTGAACGATCAGAAGCGCTCCTTTCAATCGGTCGGCGTACGTAACCGCTGAGCTTACCTTGTACCCGTCCTTATTTTCGTTGGGCAACCCCAGATAGCGCTCCGTGTAAATGGTGTCGTAATTTTCCCAGTTGGTCACGGGCGCTCCGGCGATTCCGGCTTTAAACACCTCCGGCGCATTCAGAAGCGAGTACAGCGTCATGTAGCCGCCATAACTCCACCCGTAGATGCCGATTCGCGCAGGGTCCACGAACCCCTGGGCGATCAAATATTCGACGCCCTTGCGCTGGTCCTCGAGTTCCACTTTCCCGAAGCGCCGGTAGAGGATCGATTCGAACGCATGTCCTCTGTTGGCCGACCCCCGGTTGTCCAGCGCCCAAATTACAAAGCCGTTCTGCGCCAGCGCCTGGTCCCAACTCAGACCCGTCCAGGAATTGCGTATCGATTGCGCGCCCGGCCCACCATAGACCATTACGATCGCCGGGTACTTCCGATGCGGGTCGAAACCCGCGGGCTTGATTAGGCGGCCATAAAGCGTGGTCCCATCCGCGGCTTTCACGGTGACGATCTCGGACGGCAGGATCTCGTATTCCTCCTGCACCCGCCATTCCGGCTCGCGATACACGGCCCACTCCGCGCCGTTGCCGCTGTAAAGGACCCGGCGCGGCGGGTTCGTCAGGCTCGAAAACGTGTCCAGGTAGTATTCCGCCGTCTCCGGCATCGAGATGGCATGTGTTCCGGGAGCCTGCGTGAGCCTGGTCCGATGGCTTCCATCCAAATGAACCGAATAAAGCTGCCGTTCGAGTGGACTGGGCTCGGTCGAAACATAGTAAACCAAATTTTGGCGCTCATTGACGCCCGCCAGCTCCGTAACTTCCCAATTGCCCTCGGTAATACGGCCCAGTTGCTTTCCGTCCATGGAGTACAGATAGAGATGCCGGAATCCGTCCCGCTCGCTCGACCAGATGAAGCGTTGCGGCGATCCGCGCAGGAACCGGAACTGATCGGAGACGTTGATCCAATAACGGTCCGTTTCATGGATCAGCGCGCGCACGGAGCCGGCCGCCGCGTCCGCCAGCAGAAGGTCCAATTCGTTCTGAACGCGGTTCAAGCGTTCCACGGCAAGCTGCCTGGAATCGGGCGTCCAGTACACGCGCGCGAGCAGACTATCTTCGTCACCCAGGTCCATCCAGCGCGTCTCGCCGCCGCCGGCCGCAATCACGCCGAGCCGCACCGCTGCGTTGGGGGTCCCGGCTTGGGGGTAACGCTCCGGCTCGTATTGCGCCCGCAGTCCGCGGAGGTCCACCTGGGGATACATGAATTCGCGCGCCACGTCGAACCGCAGGTAGGCGATATTTTTGGAATCGGGCGACCACCAGAATGCCGTTCCCAGATCGAGCTCTTCCGGATAGACCCAGTCGAGTTCGCCGTTGAGCAGCGTCGCCGAGCCGTCCTGCGTCAACCGCGCGACCGCTTTCGAAGCGATATTGAGCGTGTACAGATCGTGTTCCCGGCGGAACGCCACGCGCTTGCCATCGGGCGACAGCTTCGGGTCCCGCTCCGCCTCGGCGGTTTTCGTCAATTGGTCCCACTTGCCCGAGTCTATATGGAAGAGGAACAGATCGCCCTTGCTCTCAATCAGCAGATCGCGGCCATTTGACGACCATTGCACGGACTCTTCCGATACCCGGCGGTTCTTCCAATCGAACACCCGCGGCTCCGGCGGAGCGCTGGCGGCGGACTCCAGGGCCTTGATCGAAAGAAGCTCTTTCGACGATTTGGAAGGAACATCGTAGAGCATCACTCTCCCGTTCTGCGTAAAGGCGAACCGCTTGCCATCGGGAGCCCACACGGGAGAGCCGCCCATCTCGCCGCGCCCGCCCGCGCCGCGCTCGGTCAACGACTCGACGTAATAGGCTTCTTCTGCGCTTGAAGTAATGCCGCGCAAGCCAGGAATGGCACGACAAACCGGTACATGCTATCGATTCTCGCGCAAACCCACGCGTAAAGTAGGAGGGTTTAGAAGCGCTGCTGGTACCGCGCGCTAATCCGCGACAGCGCCGCCGCATAATCTAAACGAGTCTCGTTATAGTTGACCCACTCGAACGGATACGGCGGAACGTTCGTGGCCTTGAAACGCAGCACAATGAATTCATCGAACTCCGATGCGGCCTCGGCGCGCAGCCGGCGCTCCGCGCCCGGGGCCTCTTGAAACGGATGCAGGAAACCCTCTTTGCCGCTTGTTGGAAATTGCCGATCTCCTTCATAGCCGACCGTGGTGTCGGCATGATTGATGCCTATCACCGCGACGCAGATCGGGATTCCACCGCCGCGCTTAAACTGCGCCACCTGGTTGCGAAGATCGTTAATTACGCGGTCGATCTGCTTAATCATCGCTTTCGCCAGAACCTTCACCTCAACACCGATCTCTACAGTTGCTATGGGACCGCGGGAAACCAGGTAGCCACTGTCAACGATGGGAGTCTCGCCGGGAATAATTTCGCCGAAAGTTCCATCGCCGCGCCGGGCCGCAACTCCGCGCCGTTTGTTCTGGACATTCAGAACGCGATCCTTGCGCTTTATGGCCGCATCGATCAGCTTCGGGGAGCGATTGATGGGGATGAGGTCTTCGTAAAGGTGCATCGCAACGAAGTCGCCTTGGCTCGAATCGCGATGCTTGTAAATCCTGCCTTCAAACAACCGCCGGAATTCCGTCAGTAGCCGGTATTCGAGTGGCGGGGACGTTTCCGTGAAAAATCACCTCGGCTTCCATGGCGCCAACGAAACGGCGCTGCCGCGCTGCCTTTGTGATCCGCTGTCGGGCAATTTCGACGTAAGCGGGTTCGATTTCGTTGGCAATTGAATTTCTGCCCGCGATGATAGCAGCTTGCGATGTCGATCCGGCGCCGGCAAACGGGTCTAATACCGTATCGCCCGCGAAGGAGAACATTTTGATGAGGCGTTCCGCTACTTCAACCGGGTACGGCGCGGGATGCCCGTCGCGCGTGGATGCGCCTCGAACATCGGACCAAATGGAGCGAAACCATGTCTTCATCTCGTCCCGCGTAAGCATAGACAGCGCTTTTTGAAGACTCGCCGGGGTCCGGTATTCGCCACCCTTGCGAAAGAACAAAATGTACTCGATATCGTTCTTAACGATTCCCCCGGGCTGGTAAGGCTTGCCGTAGAAACCCGCTCCGTTCCCTTCGGCCTCCATAACGCCATTGGCGATTTTGTTCCAAAGAATAGGCTGCAGGCAATCGAGGCCAAACGTCCGCGAGCGGACCTGGATATCCGAGTGCAGCGGTACCACATGGTGCCGTCCGCCACGCCTTCTTGGAATGCAGATGTCGCCCACGACACAGCATATTCGGCCACCTCCAACCAGGACTCGAGCGCACTCTCGCCACACGCGGTCAAGCTCCGCGAGGAAATACTCGTAGTCCTCAAAATGCCCCATCTGATCGCCATTGCCAGGCGCGTACTCCTTTAGGGTCCAATAAGGTGGCGAAGTCACCACGAGTTGTACCGAGGCGTCCGGTATCCAAGACAAATCGCGAGCATCCCCGAGGCGGAGCTGATGCGTGGTGCGGTGGTACGGTTCCGGCCACGGCGCCTGACGGTAATGGGAGTTCGCGGCGAGCAGCGCCCGGAGGCCTTCGGGCGTGTTGTCTTCCGTAGGGAGAGCCGTGGACTGGCGCCGCCTGGCTTTCTTTGGCGATGCATTCGCGAAGAGTTGATCTTGCAGTGGATTTCCCTGCGCCGTCGCCTTCTTCACTGGTCTCCCATATGGCCGCACATTCCCGAATATCGGGCGTAATCCGCTGCAAGCAATTGTACCTTCGTCAACGGGCTCCTCGCTCATGGTCTCTGGTCTTATCGGCCGGAGCCGCACCTTAACCGAGCGAGTCTACGCCGCAGACTTTTCCGCCGCCGGGGGCTTCGCGAAGCGCGCCTTCAGCACGTGATAGATCATCGGCGAAACCGAAACGAGAATCACAAGGAGAACGAATTTTTCGAAGTTATGCCGCACTACCGCGATGCCGCCCAGAAAATATCCCAGGATCGTCATCGCGCAGACCCAACCAACGGCGCCAAAAATGTCGAACGACGCGAAGCGCGAGTAACGCATCCGCCCTATCCCGGCGACAAACGGCGCGAAGGTGCGAATAATGGGCACGAATTTCGCGTAGACGATGGTCTTGCCCCCGTGCTTTTCGTAAAATTCGTGCGTGCGCCGCAGATGCTCCTGTTTGAAGAACCGCGAATTCGGGCGCTTGAAGATGGCCGGACCGGCGCGCCGTCCGAGCAGATAGCCGCACCAGTCGCCCAGCATGCAGGCGCCGATCAGCAGAACGATAATCAGCGCCATGTTCAACTGCCCGGCGCCGGCAACGACGCCGATGGTGAAGAGCAGCGAATCTCCCGGCAGAACAAACCCGACGAGCAGGCCTGTTTCCGCGAAAACAATGGCCGTAAGCAGGCCATAACCGAGCCAGCCCGACATGCCCGTCGAAAGCAGTTGGATCAGACGCTCGGGCGTGGTGAGCGTCCTCAGAAAATCCAGAATGGCGTGCAGCACCCGTTAGCTCGAGCGATACCGCTGGATAATTTCGTTCACGACGTCCTTGTTGTACTTGACCTTGCCTTCTTGCGTGAGCTTCGTCAGAATGCTGTCCTGGAAGAGGGAGTCGCGCTCTTCCGCCTTCTTCTGCTTCAGGCTGGCGATGATGCTGTCGCGCTGGGAGGCGAATCCGTTCATGTCCGGCTCAATCTTGTCCACTACCTTGGCGACAACCGTCTGCCCTCCGGCGTTGATGGGACCTACGATCCCACCGGCCGGCTTGTTGAAGGCGTCCCCAAAATAGCTGGCGCCCATGGTGGCGGCAACCGAGCCGTTGCGCGTGAATGCGTCCGACGTCTTCACTTCCAGCCCCAGGCTCTTCGCCAGCGCCGTAATATCGCCGCCGTTCTTCGCCAGCGCGTCGGCGGCCTCTTTTGCCTTCTGCTGCACCATCTCCGCGGCTTTGTCGTTGATGTAGGAGGCGCGCACCTGCGCCTCCACGTCGGAGAGAGGCGGCGTGTGCGGCGGATTCACGGCTTCAACGGCGGCCACCGCGAGCCGCGCCGGAGTGACTTGCACGACCTGCGTGACCTGGCCTTTGCCCAGCGATGAAATCGCGTCGCTTAAGTCCTTATTCACGCCCACGCCCGCGATGGCGGCTCCGGCCCGTACATCGTCAGCCTTGACGAACTGCAATCCCAGACTGTTCGCGATCTGCTCGCCGTTTTGAGGATCTTTTACAAGCTGCGCGTGCGCTTGATCGGCAAGATTCTGCATCTTGTCGTTCACTTGTTGTTTACTCAGCTCCGCCGCGATCTGGTCGCGCACTTTCTCGAACGGCTGCAATCCCGCCGCTTCTTTCTCCTCCACCTGGATAATGTGGAAGCCGTATTCGGTCGTGATCAGGCCGCTGGTTTGGCCCGGCTGCAAAGAGAATGCCGCGGTTTCAAAGTTCTTGACCGTCTGTCCGCGCGTGATCCAGCCGAGTTCGCCGCCGTTGTCTTTCGATCCCGGATCATCCGAATTTTTCTTCGCAAGCTCGCCGAAGTTCGCGCCCGCCTTGACCTGCTTCAGCAAGTCCTCCGCCTTGGCTTTGATCTTCTGCACGTCTTCCGGCGATTTGCCCGTCGTCGACAGCAGGATGTGGCGTACCTTCACGCGCTCTCCCGTGCGGTATTGGTCTTTGTGGGCGTCGTAAAACGCCTGGAGCTGCGCTGCGGGAATCTGGATTGTCGCTGCAATCTTGTCCTGGTCGATCAGGATTGCCTGCACATTGCGGGTTTCCGGAATCAGGAACGCGGCCTTCTTCACGTTGTAGTAGTTCTGCAGATCGGCGGGCGTGACATTCACCTCGGACTTGTACTTGTCCACCGGAAATACAATGTAAGCCAACTTGATCTTCTCGGCCGTTTGGCGATAGGCCCGCTCGGCCTCTTGAGGCGTAACGATCACGCCCGCTTCCACGATACCGGTCAGTTGTTTTTCGATTTCGTTCTTGCGGAAATCGCTCTCAAATTCCGGGACCGAATAGCCCATTTGTTCGATCATCGCCTGGTACTGGTCCGGAGGCACATTGCTGAACTGTTGCACGGAGCGGATTTGGCGCCCGAGTTCGGCGTCGCTGATTTTAAATCCGAGGCGTTTGGCCTCGTATGCTACGGCCTGGTCGGAAATCATGGCCGTAATCAACTGCGGCACATAGACCTCCAGCACGTCCGGCGGCAGCGGCGTATTCCGGAACGTCCCCTGGATGCGCCGGTAGACGTCGTGCGCCGTGATCTTAGTCCCGCCGACTTCGGCAACCACCTCATCCTGGCCGCCCTGCGAAGGAATGTTTTGACCCGGAATGAGGTATAACAGCATTCCTAACGACACGACGCCCAGGATCGCGCCAAGCATGATGCGTTTCATCTTGTCCTGGCTGCGAAACAAATCAAACATGGGAAAGGGCTCCTACAAACACTGAAGAAGAATGCGAAATCTAAATACTAGTATAGCGTTGCGTTCCTGCGCCGAACAGTGCGGCATGCGTAATTCCAGGCCCTCTCGCATTCAGCGGACCCCGTTGCGCCCGAATACTGCTACCATAAAAAACCTGGAGTCCCCTGAATGCTTTTCCGGCGCCGCCCCGCGGCCGGAGCCGCCTTGCTGGCTCTGTGCCTCTCTTTCGGCCTTTCGGCCGCTCCCCAATCCGAAGACGAGATCCGCGACAGCCTCAAGAAGTTCGCCGAAGTCTACCGCACCGTCGAATCCAACTTCGCCGACAAAGTAGACCCCGATCAGACCGTCTATCATGGCGCCATCCCCGCCATGCTCCGCACGCTCGATCCCCATTCGAGTTTCTGGGATCCCAAGGCGTACCAGGCGCTCCGCGAAGAGCAGGTCGGCCACTACTACGGCGTGGGCATGATCATTTGGGCCCCGGAACACAAGGTAATCGTCAATTATCCATTCAAGGGATCGCCCGCCTTTCGGGCCGGCATTCATGCCGGCGACCAGATCGTCTCGGTCAACGATAAGAACGTCGAGAAGGCGGATATCTCCACCGTGTCGAGCCTCTTGAAAGGCCCGCGAGGCACTAAAGCGACGATCGAGATCCGCCGCGCCGGCAACCCCGAGCCCCTGTTCTTTACGGTCATCCGCGACGAGGTTCCGCGCGACAGCGTCAAGACGTCTTATTGGATCAGCCCGGGCATCGCCTTTCTTAAGATCGATTCTTTCAACGAGAACACCAGCCGCGAAGTCGAGCAGCACCTCGCGCGTCTCGGCGAGAACCGCATTGACGGCCTCATTCTGGATTTGCGCGGCAATCCCGGGGGGATTCTCCAGGAAGCCGCCGCGGTCGCCGATCGCTTCCTGCATAAAGGCCAAGTGATCGTTACGCACCACGGCCGCGCGTCGCAGGAACAGAAATTCTTCGTGCGCCGCGGCGAGCGCGGCCCCGAATACCCCATCGTGGTCCTGGTCGACCGCGGAACCGCCTCGGCCTCCGAGATCCTCTCCGGCGCGCTGCAGGATCACGACCGCGCCTGGATTCTGGGTGAGAACACCTTCGGTAAGGGGCTCGTGCAAGCGCCCTATCAGCTCGCCGGAAACACCGCTCTGCTTTTGACGATTGCCAAGTACTATACTCCCAGCGGACGCCTCATCCAGCGCGATTATGCGCACCAGTCGTTTTGGGAATACCTGGGCGGCCGCAACGCCAAGAATAATGAAGAGGACATGAGGAAGACCGATAGCGGGCGCATTGTCTATGGCGGCGACGGCATCACGCCGGACGAAAAATACCCCACGCCCAAGCTGACGTCACTGGAAGCGCAACTCCTCGGATCTTTATCCTTTTACTATTACGCCGCCGACTACTTCGGCAAGCATCCCGAGCCGCTGTCGAGGACATGGACCCCCGACGGGCAATTACTCGATTCCTTTAAGGCCTTCTCGGCCACGCGCGGCGTGCGCTTCGAGCCGGCCGATTTTCAACGCGACCACGACTGGATCGCGGAGCATCTCCGCGAAGAGTTTTTCGTTACGGCCTTCAGCAAGGACGCTTCCGACCGTTTGGCCCTGGACAACGACCCCGAGATTAAGAAGGGCGTCGAGTCGCTTCCCCAATCGAAGGCGCTGCTCGAAAAAGCGGACGCGATCATCGCCAACCGCCAATCCGCCGATGCCGCACGGCGGCAGGTCAACCCCTAGGCGCCCTACAATACCGTCTGGCTTGCCAGCAGCCGGAGTTGCAGGTCCGAGCGCTCCCGCTCCAGCGCCTCCCGGGCCCGCTCATTCAAGACGAAGCCGGCGCGTGCTTTGTCGGCCAAAATTTGACAGAACCGTTCCGACTCAACCAGAAAGTTCACGTCGGTGTTCGGACATGCGGCCCAATACTCGTCGAGAAGCGGCGTCAAATCGCTGCCCAGCGCGCGGCACAAATCGGGCAAATTCAAGACCAGCGGCGCCAGACGGTTCGCACGGTACAGCACGCAGTTACTGGTCATCCCCCGATGCTTCGCCATCGCGGTGAGGCGGCGGAACTCAAGCGGCGAGAGGTCGTACCGCTCGATCAGAACCTCCGGCCGCTCGCGCACCGTCCGGCAGAGTTGCGGCGACCCCACCATGTCCGCCAGCGCCTGTTGAAAGTCGATCAGCATACGAACGCCGCCAGTGAATGCAGCCGTTCGAGCTCCGCGACGATACCCTCCATTTTGATCTTTTCGAAATACGATTCGTGAAACTCGAACGTGATGGCGCGCAGGTTCTTGAGCTTCGGCGCAATGGAGAAGGCATATTCCCAGACGTCCAGCGGCGTCACGTCCGAATGCGAATCGGCGTAAAATCCCGCCATCATGTCGCCGCCTCCTAGATGGATCTCTTTTACGCAGTCCGGATTGAGCTGCTCCAGATACTCCCTCGGTTCGGCGCCGCCGTTCCGCCATGTGACATAAAGATTGTGCAGATCGAGCAGCGTCCCGCATCCCAGCTCGGCGTGCAGCCGGTTCAGAAACTGCGGTTCCGTCATCGGCATTTCCGGAATGGGCGCGAAGAACGAGCCGTTCTCCATCAATAGATCGCAACCCGCGGCTTCCCGCAGCACACGCAGTTTGGCGCGCAGGATAGCGAACGTCTCCTCGTCGTACGGCGTGGGCAATCCCAGACCGGCCTGGCTGTTCGGCACGCTCCCTTTGGGGACGATGAATACACTCAGGTGCTCGCTGTACCACTGAAATCCCAATTCCGTTCCCAGCGACGCAACCTGGTCCACTTCGGCGAGATCAATCGGCATCGCGCTCGGAAGCGACAGTCCGATGCCGTGCCCGGCGACCACGCGTCCTTCCGCGACCCGCTTCAATTCGTCGATCGCTCCGTGCACGCGTCGAAAGCGCCGCGAGCTGGCCTCCTCCGGGCCGAAGT
The DNA here is from genome assembly GCA_963795935.1 of Bryobacterales bacterium. Classification (GTDB taxonomy): domain Bacteria; phylum Acidobacteriota; class Terriglobia; order Bryobacterales; family Bryobacteraceae; genus JAICMB01. Next base: position 37,649 of record CAWCJO010000015.1, read on the forward strand.
CGTACCACAGGCGATCCGGTATGACCTCGACGTACTCCACCAGCTCCGGCGCATACTCGATGATGGACGGAGCCACCGGGTTGTAGAGTAATCCAACCAGTGGCTTCATCACTCCCCTACTGGGCCGCTGACCTGGCCTCGAGGTTGACTTCCACCGCTTCCTGCCACTCGCTTTCGAGCAGAACGCTGATTCGCCCCGAAAGGCAACTGCAGCCGGTGTGATTGCGAATTACGTCCACAATCGATTTGTTAAGATTCGCCAGTTCCCCGGCGTTGACGTCCCGGGGGACCTCAACCCTGAGAGTGGCGGGGCCTTCCGCCCTGTCGAGTTGCATTGTCGCGATACGTTTTTGCATTTGACGGTTCCTCTTTCAGCGACGACGTCCGTGTCGTCTGGTGGACTAGTGAACGTTCGCGCGCAACCGTTTCATCGGGCGGACGCCCCGGATTGAAAGGAACTCGCGTATGATGGCATTTCCAAGGCGAGGCGCATACGATGAGACGGATTTTCCTTTGCTTGCGGGCGTGATGGCGACCGTAATGGCGGCCGACCTGCCGGTTCGAGAAGTGGTGCTGTATAAGAGCGGCGCGGGCTATTTTAACCGCGCGGGCCGGCTCGGTCCGGGCGAATCGGCCAGGCTCGATTTCAAGGCTGGGGAGATGAACGACGTCCTGAAATCGCGGGATGCTGCGACGTCACCCCGATGAGAAGCAGATCGTTACCCAGCGGCATGAACAGAAACGACGAATCGAGAATGCCGAGCAGGATCAGACCCAGGCGCCGAGGTGGGCAAAGAACGCAAACAGGTGTCCGACAAAGCCGTGCACCCGGTCAGGATAGCGAATCGCCGGAATGCGGCCGGCGCGGCGCGCCGCGCTAGAATCGAAACTGAAACCGCAAGGGCGCGTAGCTCAGGTGGATAGAGCATCGGCCTTCTAAGCCGAGGGTCGCAGGTTCGAGTCCTGCCGCGCCTACCACGCGCCGGGCGGCGTCCGAATCGTATTTTTCGAACTTACCCGACGGCGCCCAATCGAGCCATAGATGGATAGCAGATCTTGCCCAAAATCGCGGCCGAGCGGGCTCCGGTGGCCGACGGCAAGTTGGAGGGGCGGCGATGCCAGGTCTCGTTCGCGAGTACGGCGAATGCGATCGCCTCTTTCGCATCGGCATCGATGCCAAGCGCCGAAGAAGGTTTCAGGTGCGCGTGCAGACCGGCGGCGAGGCGATCCATCAGGAACGCATTGTGAGCGCCGCCGCCCGACACGATCACTTCCGATATTTCCGCGTAAGTGTTGATCGCCTGCGCGATGGTGCGCGCGGTGAGATCGGTCGCGGTGGCAACGAGATCTTCAAGCGGCAGCGGCGGGAGCGAGGCGAGAAAAGCGCTGCCATATTGCTCGCGTCCGGCGGTCTTAGGCGGAGATTTCGCGTAGTACGGATCGGCGAGGAGGCGATCGAGCAGGGCGCCGTCGACTTTGCCGCGGCGGGCGAGCGCGCCGTCCCGATCATAGCTGCCGGTGAGACCGTCGATGATCATGTTGCCGGGTCCGGTGTCGAAGGCGGCGACGCGATCGGGAGTGGCGCCGGCGGGGAGGATCGTGACGTTGGCAATTCCTCCGATGTTGAGGGCGGCGCGGCCGACGGTTTCGCTGCGGAAGAGCAGGTAATCGAGATAGGGCACGAGCGGCGCGCCTTTTCCGCCGGCGGCGATGTCGCTGGGACGGAAGTCGGCGACCACGGGTATGCCGGTCCGCTCGGCGATGACGGCGGGCTCGCCGATTTGCATGGTGCTGGCGACGGAATGACCGAAGATCGCGACGGGATCGCCCTCATGAAAGATCGTCTGGCCGTGGGAGCCGATCAGCTCGATGCTGTCGATCCGGATGGGGGTCGAGCGGAGGGCCTCGGCGAAGAGCTCTCCTAACAGGAAATTGAGACGGGCGATTTGGGCGGTATGCGTGGCGGCGTTGGAGATGGCGAGGATCGCGTCGCGCACCGCGGGCGGATACGGGACGGTGTTCAGAGCGACGACTTCGATTGGGGCGCCGGTGGGCGCAGCGATGTCCACGACTGCCACGTCGATGCCGTCGAGAGAGGTGCCGCTGATCAGCCCGGCGACTCTCATGCCCGCTTCAGCTCGCGCTGCAGCTCGCTGAGAATCTGGAGCGCTTCGACGGGGCGCAGCTCGTCGATGTTGAGATTGCGAACGCGTTCGGCAAGCGCGTAATGCAGCGGCTCGAAAAGCTGGATCTGCATGGGCGCCTGTGGGCGCGGGGTCAGCTCTTCCGTGACGGCCTGCTCGGATTTTTCGTGCAGCGAGAGAATGTCGCGGGCGCGTTCGATGACCGTCGCGGGAAGGCCCGCGAGCCGCGCGACTTCAATGCCGTAACTGCGGTCGGCGCTGCCGGGCTCGACCTTACGAAGAAAAAGGATGCCATCGCCCGATTCCTTCACCGACACGTGCAGGTTTCGAACGCCTTGGAGCTGCTCGGCCAATTCGGTGAGCTCGTGGTAGTGCGTCGCGAAAAGCGTACAGGCGCGGATGCGCTGGTGAATGTGTTCGACCACGGCCCAAGCCAGCGCGAGACCGTCGTAGGTGGCGGTGCCGCGGCCGATTTCATCGAGCACGATCAGGCTGCGCGGGGTCGCGGTGTTCAGGATGGCGGCGGTCTCGGTCATCTCGACCATGAACGTGGATCGGCCGCGCGCGAGATTATCGGAGGCGCCGATGCGGGTGAAGACGCGATCGACGATGGGGAGCAAGGCGCTTTCGGCGGGCACGAACGAACCCATTTGGGCCAGGATTGCAATTAGGGCGGCCTGCCGCAGGTAGGTGGACTTGCCGCCCATGTTGGGGCCGGTGATGACGGCGATGAATTCGGACGCGGTGTTGAGATACAGATCGTTGGGAATGAAGCGGGCGGCCTCTTTTTGGCCCAGCTTTTCGATGACGGGATGGCGGCCGCCGGCAATGCGCATTTCGCCTCCTTGCGAAAAGCGCGGGCGCGTATAGCGGTTTTCGGCGGCGACCTGGGCCAGCGAGGCGGTGAGGTCGATCTCGGCTATGGCGGCCGCGGTCTTGCGCAGACGCGCGGCGTGCGAGGCGGCAAAGAGGCGAAGCTCGTTGAAGATGGTCCGTTCGAGCGCGAGGATCTTGTCTTCGGCGTCGAGGATCTTGCTTTCGAGCTCCTTCAGCTCGGGCGTAGTGAAGCGCTCGGCGTTGACCAGCGTCTGCTTGCGCTCGTAATCGGAGGGAGCGTTGTGGAGGTTCGCTTTCGAGATTTCGATGTAATAGCCGAAGACGTTGTTGAAGCGGACCTTGAGCGATTGGATGTTGGTGCGGGCGCGCTCTCGTGCTTCGATTTGCGCGATGTACTGGCGGCTGTTGCGGCTGATATCGCGCAGCTCGTCCAGTTCCACGTTGCAGCCGGAGCGAATGGTTCCACCGTCGGCGAGATTGGCGGGCGGCTCGTCCGCGATGGCGGCGAGGATGCCGTCGCGGAGCTCGGGGATTTCGTCGAGGTCAGCTTCGATCTGGCGCAGGCGGGCGGTGGTGAAATTTTGCGTGTGACGTTTGAGCTTGGGGATGACATCGAGCGAGCGGCCGAGCGCGAGGAACTCGCGCGGACCGGCGGCTCCGAGCGTCAGCTTGGCGAGCAGCCGCTCGATGTCGAGGATGCCGTTCAAGAGTTTGCGAATTTCAGAGCGGACGATGGTCGCCTGAGCGGTTTCTTGCACGGCGTCGAGGCGGAATTCGATTTCTTCGAGCCGCAGGCAGGGATGGAGCAGACGCTGCCGCAGGAGGCGGCCGCCCATCCCCGTGGAGGTCTGGTCGAGCATGTGGACCAGCGTCGATTCCTTGCTCTCACCGGCGAAAAGAGGATCGAGAAGCTCGAGGTTGCGCACCGTGACGGCATCGAGAATCATGGAGTCGGCGCGGTCGTAAAAAACCGGCGCCTCGACGTGATCGAGAGCGGACTTTTGCGTTTCGCGGAGATAGTGGAGAACGGCCCCGGCGGCGGAAACGGCGAACGGGCGATCGGCGAGGCCGCAACCGTCCAGCGTAAGCAGGCGGAAGTGCTCGCGCAGGGTACGCGCGGCATAGTCGAACGTGAAGACCCAATCGTCGAGCGTGGTTTTGAAGCCGGCGATGGCGGGACCTTTCTCCGCAACGAGAATCTCGGGCGCGTTCAGGTTTTCAAGCGTCGCGGAGAGGTCGGCGGATTCTACTTCGGTGACCCGAAATTCGCCTGTCGAGAGGTCGACGTGGGCAATGCCCGATCGCGAGCCGTTGCCGCAGACCGCGGCGAGGTAGTTGTTTTCGTGCGAGCGCAGCAGGGCGGATTCGGTCGCGGTGCCGGGAGTGACGACGCGCGTGATTTCGCGCCGCACGAGTTTTTTTGCCGCGCTGGCCTCCTCCATCTGATCGCAGATCGCGACGCGGTAGCCTTTCTTTATGAGGCGCGACAGATAGCCTTCGGCGGCGTGATAGGGTACGCCGCACATGGGAATCGCCTCGCCTTTTTCCTTATTGCGCGAGGTCAGCGTGATCTCGAGCTCGCGCGCGGCCGTGACGGCGTCTTCGTAAAACAGCTCGTAGAAATCGCCCAGGCGGAACATCAGCAGGGTGTTGGGGGCCTGCTGCTTGATGGCGTGATACTGCCGCATCAGCGGCGTCGAGGATTCGGAAGGCGACATGCTTTGCTACGGGCGCGCGGGGAAGGTATTTCCGAGAATAACGTATTTTGCGAGTACACTGAAGTGGAATCCCGTTTGGCGCAAATATGTCGCACGTATCCGGTTTTGTATCGATCCTCGGGCGGCCGAACGCCGGAAAATCCACGCTGCTGAACGCGCTGGTGGGCGGAAAAATCGCGATCGTTTCGGAGAAGCCGCAGACCACGCGAACGTCCCTGCAAGGCGTGCTGACGACGCCGGAGGCGCAGGTCATTTTTCTCGATACGCCGGGCATTCACAAATCGGCGTCGTTGTTCGACAAGCGCATGATGGACCTGGTGCGCGGCGCGCTGACCGCGCGCGACGTTCTACTGTTCCTCGACGATTGCACGCGGCCCTTGACGGAGGAGGACGAGCACGCGGTGGCGGTGTTGAACGGGGTTGCGGCCCCGTCGTTTTTGGTCGTGAACAAAATTGACGCGCTCCAGGACAAGCGCCTGCTGCTGCCGCGCATCGAGAAGTATAAAACGAAGCACGAATTCGAGGAATATTTCCCGATTTCGGCGCTGACAGGGCAGGGTTTAGAGGAATTGAAGAGAGCCGTGATCGCGCGGCTGCCGGAAGGGCCGGAATATTTCCCTCCCGATACCATTACGGACCAACCGGAGCGGTTTTTGGCGGGCGAGTTGATCCGCGAGAAGATCTTGCGCGAGACCCGGCAGGAGGTACCGCACGCGGTTGCGGTGCTGATCGATAAATGGGAGGACACGCCGAAGATCCTGCGCATCGCGGCGACCGTTTACGTGGAACGCGCGGGGCAGAAGGCAATCGTTATCGGATCGAAGGGCGCCGTGTTGAAGAAGATCGGCACGGAGGCGCGGCAGGAGATGGAAACTCTGCTGGGGCGCAAGGTGTTCTTAGAGATGTTCGTGAAAGTGCAGCCCAACTGGAGGGAGAGCCCGGAATTTCTGGACGCGATCGACTGGCGGTCGATGACTGGGGGCTGAGAGTTGGCAGACCAAAGGACAAGTGCACGATGACGCGATATTTGACTTTCATTGCCGGAATTATCTTGTTTCTCGCTCCCGCGTTCGCCGATAAAGCGGTAAGAGGCGACGGCGAGATCCACGATCAGGTGATGATCAAGCTGGCGGGCGACCAGGAAGTGAAAGGCACCGGGATCGACGTGGACGTGAAGGACGGCGTCGTAATTCTGACGGGCAAAGTGGAGAGCGAGAAGATTCGCAATAAGGCGGAGAGGCTGGCGAAAAAGGTGAAGGGCGTAAAGTCGGTGGACGACCGGCTGGCGGTCGGTCCGCGATAGCTTACTGCGTTGCTACCACTTTTGAATCGGCCTGGAACTTGTGAAAATCGCTCCAAGTCAGCTCCTGCTCGATCGCGAATTTCTTGATTAAGCCGAGGCGCGCGGTGGCCCGTACATATTCCCGCTTCGGCAGCCAGATCTGGCCGTTTACCCGCGCCTGCTCAAATTCGAGCTTCGAGCCGGCGCTGAGCCGCGCCAGGAACCAGCCGAACGAGATGGTATCGATGGTTTCGGCGTCGAGCTTGACCCACTGGTACTCGGCTTTATCGATCCAAATCTCGCCTTTGATTTTGAGCAGCGGCTTGGCATCGGAGTTTTTTGGTTTGTAATCGGGCTTGGGCGTAGCTGAGATAACCCAAGCGTCATGGCCGTCAACCTGGTCCTGGCGTACGATCCGGAAATTGTAGATGTCGGGAATTTCGCGCAGGAATTTGCGCTCGTCCGCGCGCTCCTTATCTTCCTTCGCCTGCCTGCGCGCGAGCTCGGCCGGGGATTCCTTTTCCAGCTTCGCCGTTTGCTTATCGAACTTCTCCTGCTGCTTCCGCCGCTCGGCGGCATCGAGAGGCTGCCCGTTCTTTTCAAGCACGCGGCGGACTGGCTGGCCGTAGAGGATCACGGTTTCCCAGCGGCTCGAATTCACGGATTTCACGTTGCCGTCCGAACCGAGATGGCGCAGGATCTCCGTGGCGGTCCACGTGTAATTCTTCATTGCGGACCAGTTCGCCTGATCGAGCTCGACCGATTTACGAACGATTTCGCGGGCGTCCTGCGCCGATAGCCTAAGCGCTACGAAGAAATAAATCGCCGCCCGGCGCGCTAGGCCTTGACGGGCTTGTCGGCGCCCTTCCAGTTCCTCTCGTCCCAGAACTTGACCTTGCCTTCGCGGTAGGACTGCACGCTGAGATTGATGACGGCCTGCGCGCGGGCCGCGGTTTCGACATCGAGATGCGGTTTTTCGCGGGTGCGCATGCACTTCAGGAAATTATCGATGTGCGCCGTCATCATATCGACGCTGTTGTCGACCGCGATCTTGATCGGCTCCGTTCCGAATTTCTGGGCATAAGCGTCGCCGCCGATGGCCTTGAGTTCGGGCGCGCCGCCGCCGGGGCTGCGCCGCCGCGTCACTTCGGGCAGCACCGTAATGAAGTCCGTCGTGCGCTCGAACATGCCGTGCTCGACCATGATGATGGTGCCCTCGTGCCCGCGGATCAGGCCGGGGATATGATGCGAGTTCGCCATGGAGGAGCTGAGCACGAGCGAGTGGCCGGCCGGATATTCGGCCATCAGATGGAACGTGTCCGGAACTTCGCGTTCATCCTTGAACACGTAAATGCCGCCGCTGCCGGTAACGCGGCTGGGGAACTGCGCCTCGGGCCAGCAGATGTTCAGCGGCGCGACGACGTGATAGAAAAGGTCCGTGGCGATGCCGCCCGAATAATCCCAGTACTTGCGGAAGCGGAAAAAACGGTCGGCGTCATAAGCCCGCTTGGGCGCCGGGCCGAGCCACATTTTCCAGTCGATGTAATCCTCGCCCTTGGCGTCGGGGCCGGCGTTAGGGTCGATGGTATAGTTCCATTCCCCTTCGACGGAATTGCGATGATACGATCCCTGGCTCATGATCATTTTCCCGATCATACCGTCGGCGATCGCCTTTTTCGCTTTCCACCACTGATCGGCCGAAGTCGTTTGAGATCCCACCTGGAAGACGCGGTTGGTTTCCTTCACGGTGTTGACGAGTTGATGGATCTCCTCGTTGGTGTGGCACATCGGCTTCTCGCAATACACGTCCTTGCCGGCGTCCATGGCCGCGAGCGCGACCCGGGCGTGCCAATGGTCGGGCGTCGCGACGATGACGGCGTCGATGCCGGGCTGCTGCAGCAGCTCGCGGTAATCGAGGTAGCCTTTGGCTTTGAACGCCTCGGCGGCTTTGCGTTTCCGTTTCTCGTAAACGTCGCACACCGCGACGATCTGGCAGGCGTTATTGTTCTTGTCGCCGAAATGCTGAAAAGCTCTCGCGTCGGAGCTGCCGCGGCCTCCCACGCCGATCACGCCGATGCCGATGCGGTCGTTGGCGCCGATCACGCGGCTGCCCTGGACCGCTTTGCCGCCATGTGCCGCTAATGCCGATCCCGCCGCTCCGAGCGCCCAACCGGCGCCCCCAACGGTCCTGATGAAATTTCGACGGTTGCTTTCAGTCATGGAAATCCTTTCGATGGGAAGAACTAAATGTAAGTCTAACAGGGTCCAGGATGGGGCAAATGAATTATCTCACCTGAATGCCGACTGTTGCGACCAGGTCGTGCAACCAGCCGCCCAGATTCGATCCCGCGGCCGGAATGATGACGGAGGTTGGAAAGGGCGTGGTGAAGTCGCGCACATCCACGCGCAAACCCCAGTGATGCGCGATGGACCATTCCACGCCGCCGCCGAAAGTAATCAAAGGGCGCGCATCGATGCCGTCCGCGAACGATCCGAACTGGGCCAGCGGACGCGGGCGCACCACCTCGATGCCGTGATACATCTTGACGCCCGCTCCGGCGGCGAGGTAGGGTCTTAACCGCGCCGAGCGCCGGCGGAAATAATACAGCAGATCGCCGTGCACGGCGTGCGTATTGGCGTCGAATGCCGTCTTTTGCCCGCCCGAGGCGATCTCGAAATCGCCATCTTGAAACGTCCAGGCCCCTTCAAGCGCGAAGTGCGGGCCAAAGGCGCGGCCCACCGCCGCATCGAGAGCGTAACGCGGGCCGATTCCGGCTTGGGCTGTACCGGCCGGGCTTTGGAATGTCAGGTAATGGTAGACGCCGAAACCCGCGGCGCCGGTGGCCTGCCAGTCCGCCGCGCGTAGCGCGCCGCAGGCGAGGAGAACAATCAGAGCGTGTATTTTGAATCGCAACACGCGTCAATTGGAAGCGGCGGAAGCGGACTGGAACTTCATCGCGGGAGCGTGCGGACGCGCGCCGAAACGAATATCCATGGCGGCGTTCCTGTCGAATTCCACTTCTTTGCCTTTCGAGACGATATTCGCATAGACCGATACGGCCATGCCCCAGAATCCGAATACTGTCCCCACCGTACGCGACGCTTGCGCCGCGGCCGCTCCCAGCATCCCGAAGCCCGATGCGCCGCCGAGCGTTCGTCCACCCACGTTGGGACTGGCGCCGCCCACACGTCCCTCGTCGTTATCCGCCGACTTGTTGGCAATCAACAGCGAGAGCGCCGGCGCGATGAAACGGGTCTTCGGCTCGGTCGCTTTGACGCCGCCTTCGTCATCCACTTTGACGTTCCCGGCGCTGGAAGATTCAGCGGAGGCCACCGTGGCCTGCGTCCTGGCCGCCAACGGCGCGGACTCGATCGCCGGACGGACAATGCCTTGCGGCAGTTCAATGTTCTGGAAGCTGAAGCGCAATTGACCGCCGCGATGGAACCAGCGGGCGCGGTGCGCGAACGCCACCACCCCGGTCAGGCGCGTGCCTTCCGGCAAGATGAGTTTTCCGTCGGCCGAAGAGAGCGGCTGGGAGAGCATGGCCTCGACGGGCGAGCCCTGGGTGGCGGAGTTGGAATCGACGGGCGTGAGCAGGCGCACGTGCGCGATGGAATCGAGCGGCGGCTGCGATCCCAGCAAACGCAGAGAATCGTCCTGCACCGCGGCGGCGCCGAACGCCAAAGGTTGCCGAAGCTCGGCGTCGAAACGCGTTCCTCTCTTCACCCACTGGGGATGATAAGGTAACTTCGTCACCAGATAGTCCTCGAGCAAGTCCTTCTTGCCGGGACCGCGGACCATATCGGCAATTCCCTGCATCTTGGCCTTGGCCGCATCGATCTGAGCCTGGGCTTGGCGCTTCCCCGTGCCCAGGATGCCGCCATTTTGCGCGGCCGGCGCGCGCGCCTTGCGAGGATGCAACGGGACAATTGTATTCAGACCTATAGATGAGACGGTGTCGAGCGGAACGGAACGGCCTCCCGGCAGAAGAAGCGTATCGAATTGGACCTCGGCTTGGTGAAGCGGCGTGAAGTCTCCGCCGAGAATCGCGAAGGTCCGTTTCATCTTCGTCACGGGCTCCAGCCGCACGACTCGTCCCAGCACTTCGCAGCCCGCGGGCGCGACTTGGCGGTCGAAGGCGAAGAGCGGCTCCAGCAGTTTCGCGTGAACCGGTTCACCGAGGCGTTTGGGCAAACGCTTGGTGAGATAGAGCCGCAAAGGGCTGCCGGACGGAATCACGAGCGGGATCGTTTGCGAATTCGTGGCCGCGGTGCTCTGGGGGCGTCTGCGCGATTGCGAGGGTAAAAGAAAATAGAAAGGCGGTTACAACGACGTGGCGCATGCTGTTAACTTCCTTAGCGGCCGAAGGGGAAGTTCGAGCATAACACACCTTACATATCCGAGGCTGGATTTGAGTCCGGGCGATAAGTAAGGGGCGACCTGCTACGCTCGTTTTCGAGATGAAGCTGCCGAATGGCGCGCGTGCGATTGTCGAAAACCGAAAGCTCGAAGAATACTGCCTGAACGCTCATCATCCACGTGGACGAAACAAAGCAAGGGTTTTTGCATCCGTCGGCATCCAAAAAGAAGACGCGGAGCTCCTCAGAGAAGCGCTTCTTTCGGCAGCCGGCAAAGGCGGAGGCGCGGCCAGGCTCCCCGAACCCGTATGGCCAGCGCTATATCGTCGACTTCGATCTCGTTTGCCAAGCCAGAACCGTTAGAATCCGCAGTACGTGGATCGTGCGCATCGGGGAAGGCCTCCCGCGCCTGACGAGTTGTTATGTACTATAGGAGCGAAAAGGCTCGACATGGCGGATATTGAGATTCATGCGGTGGTCGCGCTCCTTGAAGACCTCCCGGGGGAGAGACTGGTCCGCGGCCAAGTGGGCACTGTCGTTGAGAACTGGGCTCCCGGCGTCTATGAGGTCGAGTTCTGCGACGATAACGGCAGAGCGTACGCGATGATTGCATTGAAGGCGGAACAACTGCTGCGGCTCCATCACGAGCCGAGTCATCGGGCTGCTTAAAGACTTGCGGGCGCTTTGCCTTCGTAATCGCGCTTACCGCGTGGGGACAGGCGTTAGTTCGCGGCTGGCAATGACCCGGTCGATGAGTCCGTATTCCAAAGCCTGATCGGGTTCCAGAATGTAATCGCGATCCACGTCGCGCGCCACTCGTTCGGACGTCTGACCGGTCGCGTCCGCCAGGATTTCGTTCAACGTCTGCCGCATGCGCAGAATTTCGCGGGCATAGATGTCGATATCGGTGGCCTGGCCGCCGAGGCCGCTCATGGACGGCTGGTGAATCAGAATACGGGAGTGGGGCAGCGAATAGCGCTTCCCCTTGGTTCCGCAGGCGAGCAGCACCGCGGCCATGGAAGCCGCCTGGCCGACGCAGTAGGTCACGATGTCGGGTTCCACCAGGTTCATCGTATCGAGGATCGCCAGGCCGGCGGTAATGGAGCCGCCGGGAGAATTGATGTATAGCGAAATGTCTTTCTCCGGATCTTCCGCCGCCAAAAAGAGCATCTGCGCAATGATCAGGTTCGCGACGTTATCGTCGATGGGCGTGCCGAGGAAGATAATGTTCTCCTTCAGCAGCCGGGAATAAATGTCAAACGCGCGCTCGCCCCGCGACGTTTGCTCGACGACCATGGGAACCAGGACGGAATTCTTCATAACTGCCCCCTTCAATTCATCATCATAACGCGGAGCGCGGCGAAAACACGGAAAAATTCGCAAACGTATTGCGGCGGAAACTATTTTACGGCCCGCAGGGCGGCTTCGTAGTTGGGGTGGTCGCCTACTTCCTTGACGTACTCCACGTATTTAATCGTGTTGTCCGGACCTACGACGAAGATGGCGCGGCTTTCAATGCGCAATTCCTTAATTAAAGTGCCGTAGTTTTCGCCGAACGATCCGCTTTTATGATCCGACAGCATTTTGATTTTATCGACGCCGAAGTTGCCGCACCAGCGCTTCTGGGCAAAGGGAAGGTCCATGCTGACGGTGTAGATATCCACGCTCGGCAGCTTGGCGGCTTCTTCATTGAAACGTTTCGTCTGCGCGTCGCACACCGGCGTATCGAGCGAGGGTACGACGCTGAAAATGCGGACTCCGTGGCCGGTGCTCTCGAGCGATACCGGCTTGAGGGTTTCGTTTACGACGTCGAAATCGGGGGCCTTGTCGCCGGCCTTGAGTTCCGGCCCCAGCAGCGTCATGGGATTGCCCCGCAGCGTCGTCGCTCCGGCTCTTTCTTGCACTTCGTCGGCTTTGATCATCGCCCGTTATTGTAGCAATTCATCGAATTTTTCAACGTCGTGAGTGGGCAACTGGCAAGCGTAGTTTTCGCACACGTAAGCCGTCGCGCGGCCATCTAATTCCTTCAGCGGGGCGATGGCGGGGATAAGCTGTTCGAGCTGGGCGCGGCCGGCGCCATTGTAAACCGCCGCTACGGCCGTATGCGGCTGAAAGCGGCTCCGCAGAGCGCGCAGGAAAGCGCGCATCGGATCGCTGCCCGCATCGCCCGCAAGCACGACCTGCTTGTGCGGGGCCAGCGAATAATCGAGCGCCGCCAGCATCTGCGGAACGGCGATGGGTTGGGTCGCGATGCGCGCGGCCAGGGCCGCCATGGTGCGCTCCGCGGCCGCGTGGAATTCGTCGCCGCCGGTCAGCGCCGCCAGACGCAGAAGGTTCATCAACGCGATGGAGTTGCCGGAGGGCTCCGCGCCATCGTAATCGTCTTTCATGCGCAGCACGAGCGATTCGTCGCCCGCGGCGGTGGTGAAAAATCCGCCGCCGGGATCTTCGAACAGGTCGCGCATCTTTTTCGTAATGCCGATCGCCATCGCGATGCGGCCGGGGTCGAAATCGGTTTCGTACAGGTCGAGCAGAGCCTGCGCAAAGAAAGCGTAATCGTCGAGAAAGCCGGGGATCGCGGCGTCGCCCTCGCGATAGCGCCGCAGCAGCGTGAAACGGGAAGGCTGCAGCATTTTCGTACAGATGAAGTCCGCCGCGCGCGCCGCCGCCGTGCGATAGCGGTCGTCGTCAAGCGCCTGGGCTCCTTTGGCGAAGGCTGAAATCATGAGGCTGTTCCAGGAAGTCAGGATTTTCTCATCGCGATCGGGGCGCGGGCGCTTATTGCGCGCGGCCAGAAGTTTTTCACGCGCCGGATCGAGCAAGGAGTCCGCCGCTTGCTCCGGGCGGCTTAGAAACAGGATGTTCTTATTCGTGAACTCGCCATGCGGATCGTTCTCGACATTCCCGTTCTTGCGCACGCCATAGCGCTCGCTGAAAACGTCCGCCTCGCGCTCGCCCAGAATTTCCCGGATCTCGTCGTACGACCAGACGTAGAACGCCCCCTCGCCCTTCACCTTGGGATTCGCGGGATCCACGGCGCTGTCGGCGTCTTCGGCCGAAAAGAAACCGCCATCGGGGTGAGCCATGTCGCGCAGCGCGTATTCGAAGATGCCGCGCGCGATGGCGGCGAAGAATTCGTCGTGCGTGATCTGGTACGCCTCGAGATACGAAATCGCGAGCTGCGCCTGATCGTACAGCATCTTCTCAAAGTGCGGAACCAGCCACATCGCATCCACCGAATAACGATGGAACCCTCCGCCGAGCTGATCGTACATGCCGCCCAAAGCCATCCCGCGCAAGGTCGCGAGCGTCATCTCCAGCGCCTCTTCGTTGCGCGTCGTGTAGTAGTAGCGCAACAGAAAATTCAGAGCGGCGGGGCGCGGGAATTTCGGCGCTTCGCCGAAACCGCCGTGGGTCGGTATCGAACGTGCGGCGGAAATAATAGAACGCGGAATCGAGCACGCCTCGATCGAGCGAGTGGCGATAGCTGTCCGCCGTTCTCTCCCGCTGTTGCAATTGACGGATCGCGTCGGCGCTCGTCTGGTCGATCTTTTCGCGATCGCCGCGCCACGCCTGAGCCAGATATTCCAGGATGCGCTCGAATCCGGGACGCCCATAGCGGCTGTCGGGCGGGAAATACGTGCCCCCGAAGAACGGTTTCAATTCCGGCGTGAGAAAGACCGACATGGGCCATCCGCCGCTGCCTGTCGAAGCTTGCACGAACGCCATGTAAATGCGGTCGACATCGGGGCGCTCCTCGCGATCGACTTTAATGGGCACGAAGTCGCGGTTCAGCAGGTTGGCGATGGACTCGTTCTCGAACGACTCGCGTTCCATGACGTGGCACCAGTGGCAGGTCGAGTAGCCGATCGAGAGAAATATCGGCTTGTCTTCGGCGCGCGCCTTGTCGAAGGCTTCCCTGCCCCAGGGATGCCAGTCGACCGGGTTGTGGGCGTGCTGCTGAAGATAGGGACTCTTCTCGTGAATGAGCCGGTTGGCGCGCATAAAGATGAGACGCTAGCGGATGACCTTCTGCTTCCGGAACCAGTCCACGATCAGATCGCGCAGCAGTCCCTCGTTGCGTGGGAACTTCAGTCCGCTCGTTCCGAGATTTTCACGAGTGCCCTGATTCGCCGCGGTGAAATCGCTTACGGCGAGCGTGTAGTCGCGGTCCGGATCGATCTTGGCGCCGTCCGCCACCACTGCCGGCAGATCGCGGCCTTTAAAAGTCCCCACGACAACATCGTTATCGAAGGGCATGATGTTCCAAATATTCCGGACGAGCAACGGACCTTCAGGAAGAACATCGCGCACGCCGCCGGGGTTCAGGAACGCGAAATCGGCGCCCGTTTCCTCCCGCATGGCGCGCTCAATGAGGCGCTTCACCCCGCGCTGATCGAACTGCCGTTCTGAAAAAGCGAGCGGCCTATCTACGCGGGCGCTGACCTGCGACTCCCAATGCGCAACGGCGGCGGCGACATCGGGCGCGGGCGAGATCTTCTTCGAGTCGATGGGGATTCGCTTCCACGTCCACGCCGTCGCGGCCTTCTTGTCCGTGTCGATTTTCAGATCGAGACGCCCCAATTCCTGACCGTAGCCTTTGACGCGCACCAGAACGCGGCCGTCGCGGGAAATCTCACGATCCAGGCCCTTGTGAATATGACCGCTGACGATCACGCCCACGTCCGGCTCGGAATCGAGAAGCTGCGTTTCTTCTTCCCCGGTGATGTGCGCGAGCAGCACAATCATGTCCGACTTGGCCCGTAATTCCTCGGCATATTTGCGCACGGCCGCCACAATCGGCGCGGTATGCCAGGGGCCGCGCTGCTTGGGCGTCGTGAGATTGTGGAGGTCGTCCGTCTCCGCTCCGATGATCGCGACGCGCAGCTTGTTTACGTTGAGGATGACGTACGGCGGCGCGAATAGCCGGCCACCGGCATCCACGATGTCGCAGGAAACGATAGGAAACTTTCGCAATCTCGAGGAACTTCCGCGCTTCCGCCCAACCATAATCGAACTCGTGATTGCCAAGCGTAGCGGCGTCGAAGCCCAGCAGATTGGCGATCTCATAAACAGGCGCGCCGTGAAAGATAGTCGACACCGGCGTGCCTTGTACCAGATCGCCGGCGTTCAACAGAATGCAATCGTCGCAATGGGCGCGCTCGCGGCGGATCGCGGCGGCGAGATAGGCGAAGCCTCCGCGGCCGTCTTCGAGCGGGCTCAAATGCGCGTGAAGGTCGTTGGTGTGCAGGATCGTCAGGGTCCTGATCTCGGCGGGCGCGCGCCAAATTAAGAGGAAGGCGAGCGCCGCGAGGCGGCCCGTTCTGGTTCCCATCAAGTTTTATTGTAAGAAGTCTCTACGTGGGCGCGACGGGCGGAGTCCGCGCCAAATCGCTGCGCATCACGCGGAGCAATTCGCCCACGCTCCACGCCTGCGCGATGCAGCCGCGCGGACAATGAGGAGCGTCGCCGTCGAAGATCTCCGCTATGCTGCCCAGGCCGGCGCTGAGAACAACTGGGCTCAAATCCGTCGATCAGCCCGCGGCAGTAGGCCAGGTTTTCAGCGGATTTGCCGAATGTTCGCAAATACGCCGTGATAAATGGGCCGAGCAGCCACGGCCAGACCGTGCCGTTGTGATAGGCGCCGTCGCGCTGCACGCGGTCCCCTTCATAGCGCGGCCGGTAATCCGGATCGTCGCGCGCCAGCGTGCGCAGACCAACAGGCGTGAGCAGTTCTTTCTCCACCATGCGGACGATCGCCTCGCGCCGCTTCTGGCTCAAAAAGGGGAAAGGGCAGGCTCACGGCAAAGATTTGGTTCGGCCGGAACTTCTTGTCCGGCGCGTCGTCGGGTTGCTGCAGCACATCGAACGCGCAGTGCCGCCGCGCGTTCCAGAATTTTTTGAAGCTGCGTTGCGTCCGCTTGGCCATCTCGCGAATTTTATGGCCATACTCCAGATCCTCAAGCTCAGCCGCCCAGTGCAGCATGATCCGCAGCGCGTTGTACCATAGCGCATTCACCTCGATCGGCTTGCCTCGCCGCGGCGTCACCACCCAGTCGCCCACTTTCGCATCCATCCACGTCAACATCGTGCCCTCGACGCCGCCTCGCAGCAGACCATCCTCCGGATCGACGCCGATTTCATACAATGTGCCGCGCTCGTGCCACGCGATGATCTCTTTGGCTGCCGGATAGAACACATCCTTGACCCACGACATCCCGCCGCCGCATTCGACATAGCTCCACACCGCCTGAAACATCCATAGCGTCGCGTCGATGGTGTTGTACTCGGGCGGCCCGATATCGGGGTAACGGTTCGGAATCAGGCCCTGATTCAAGTGCATCAGGAAGCCTTCGATGACGCTGCGCGCGATGTCAAACTGGCCGCGCGTAATGACCAGCCCCGGAAGGCTGATCATGGCGTCGCGTCCCCAGGAAGCGAACCACGGAAACCCCGCCATGATGGTCGCTTTGCCGTTGTCGCGGATCGCCAGGAATTGATTGGACGCGGCCGCCAGCCGCGCTTCGAAAGGCGTGTTCCCGACGACGCGCACGTGGCGATGCTCGATCGTGAGATTCCTGACCTTCTCTTCGTCGTAGGCCTCTGTTTGAAGCGTCGCGACAATCCAACCCAGATGGCCGGATTCGATATGCAGAGTAATGTCGCCCGGCGTGTACAAATCTTCTGTGTGTTCCTCGCCGCGGGATTCGTCGATGAGGTAATTGAAGCCATCGACCCAGCGGCCGTCGCTGTGAAACTCGCCGTGAGCGCCGAAGTATACGGTCAACGGCGGGAGTTGAGGATAAGGAGCGATACGAAAATAGCCGGGGCCTTGCTCGATACCGGAATTCAGCTCGTCGTTCTGATGGATCGTCGCGTCGTAATTGCGGTATGCCAGCAGCGGACGGCATTTCACGACACAGGATTTCTTGCAAAGATACTCGATCACCACCGCCGGCTTATGTTCGACAAGAAGAACGCGCTTCGTAAACTGCGCGCCATTCAGCGTCCACTCCCAGGCTGGAAAGGGGTCCAGCCGGAAGGCGTCCAGGAGCTCGAATCCCTGGGGCCGCACGCCATCCTGAAATTGATGCGTCGCAAGTTGAAATCGCTGCGACTCGATTTCGACTTCTTCGTCGATGCTGGAGAGCAGCGCGCGGCGCTGGAACGGCGGATCGAGCGAGACGATCAGAAGGCCATGATAGCGGCGGGCATTCAATCCCGCGACGGTGCCCATGGCATAGCCGCCCGTCTGATTCGCGGCCACCCATTCGAGCACGGAAGAACGGCTGAAATCGCGGCAGGTGTCTCGATCGAGCAGAATCGGCGCGTACTCGTACTCCATTGAATCCCTATCATTATTTCCCCGCGGGCCGCGCCGCCGCCACGCGCGGGCTGTACCGCCGCGCACCGGCACTACCGCCTGGCGCGCTCTCATTGCCGCGCCGCGCGCCGGCCCTATGGCGCGGCGCACTGGCTTTATGGTTCCGCGCCGACGCGTTCCCGCGCCGCTCGCCGGCCTTATCGTGCCGCGCGCAAAGCAAGCGGTCCATTCCCGGCGCTTCGAGCCGCGGCATCTACGATACGGGCGCCTCGTTCAGATCGCGCGCCGCGGAACGTCCCATCACCGTCAGGCCGCGATGAATCTTCGAGTTGAGCTGCCGCTCGGCGTCGTGCCCGCTGGTGAGCTCCCCGCTGCCGCCCGCCGCGGACGGCAGAACCAGGCGATTGATCAGCGCCAGGATGGGAGCGGTCATCTCGGGAACAAGGCCATGCAGCCGCGCGAGTATGTTCGCCGGTACGGAAAGAATGCTTTCCGCCGCGCCGCGCTTCGTCGCGCGCACAATGGACCGGGCCGCCCGTTCCGCGCTGATGGAGACAAAAGGAGTGGAGGCGCCGAGACTGAACCATGCGAACTCGAGCCCCTGTTGACCTTTGAAACTCGCATTCAGATGCGATCCCGTGCGCATCAAGCCCGGAACGATGGTGGTTACTTGAATCCCTTGCGGCGCCAACTCGCTGCGCAACCCTTCGGAGAACGCCACCGCCGCGAATTTCGCGCAGCTATAGGGCAGCAGATGCGGAATGCTGACCTTCCCGCCGATCGAAGTGATGTTGACGATGCGCCCCGCGCCGCGCTGCCGCATTTGCGGCAACACGTTCAGCGTGGGATACACGGCGCCCCAGAAAATCACCGCCATGGCCTGCTCGAAATCGCGCAAATGCATCAAATCGACGGGGCCGACCTGGATCACGCCGGCGTTGTTCACCAGGATATCGATGCGGCCGAAGCGGCCGGTCACCTCGCGGACCATGCCTTCAACCTGGTCGCGGTCCGTCACATCGCACCGCGCCGCGTGAACGGCGGCTCCCAATGCCTCGATGTCCCGGCGCGCGCGCTCCAGTTCCTCATCGTCCCGCGCACAGATTGCGATGGAGCACCCTTGGCGCGCGAATTCGCGGGCGAGCTGCAGGCCCAGACCGCGCGATCCACCCGTGATCAGGACGACCTGTCCGCTCAGGTCGGCGCCGCGCCGGTTTCGCGCGGCGAGCCACGTTCCCAAGCCTCCTAGCGCACCGGCGGCGGTAATCAGTGCGGCGGATTTCTTCGTCATAAGAACCTCCTCAACCGTATTGACGCCGCGCTGCCGAACACCGCTTCCTTCGGTCGCGGCTCGGAAAAAGCCAGCAGCCGAGAAAAAGCGAGCGGCCGGAAACGCGAGCGGCCGGAACGTAGTCAGGCCGTCAACGACTCAGCCGCGGCGTTAACCGGCGCAGGCTGGCGGCGCGTAAGCTCGGCGCGCGAGGCGCCCATGATCTTGGCGCAGACCGTCAGCGCCTGCGCGACGATCTGATCCATGTTGTAGTACTTGTAGGTCGCCAGCCGGCCCACAAAGTGAACGCCCGGCGTCGCTTCGGCAAGCGCCTGATATTTCTTGTACAGCGCGTTGTTTTCCGGCTTCGGCACCGGGTAGTAAGGATCGCCGTCCGCCCGCGGATATTCGTATACGACGCTGGTTTTCGAGTGCTCCTGGCCAGTGAGATATTTAAACTCCGTGATGCGCGTGTGCGGCACGCGCTCGCTCGGATAATTTACCACCGGGTATTGCTGAAACACCGCGCGGTCCAGCGTTTCGTGTTTGAACTCCAGCGAGCGGTAGGGCAGCTTTCCGAAGCGGTATTGGAAAAATCCGTCGATCGGCCCGGTGTAAACCATCTCGCGGTAGGGCACGATTCCCTGCACTTCGCGGTAATCGGTATTCAGCAGGATCTTGATCTTGTCATGGTCCAGCATGTTTTCAAACAGGCGCGTGTAACCGAGCAGCGGCATGGCCTGATACGTGTCGGTGAAGTAGCGGTCGTCGCGATTGGTGCGCACCGGGATGCGGGCCGTGACCGAGGCGTCCAGCTCGGAGGGGTCCAGGCCCCATTGCTTGCGCGTGTAACCCCGGAACATTTTTTCGTACAATTCGCGCCCCACGCGGTTGACCACCACGTCCTCGGAGGTGCGGATCGCTTCGCGCTTCTCGGCGATGGAATCGAAAAAATCCTCTAGTTGCGATGAATCCAGATTCTTCCCGTACAGCGCGTTCACCGTGTCGAGATTGATCGGGATGGGAACCAGCCGGCCGTCCACCATGGCGCGCACGCGATGCTCGTAGGGGCGCCACTTGGTGAATTTCGAAAGATAGTCGAAAACGTCGCGCGAGTTCGTGTGGAAAATGTGGGGGCCGTATTTATGGACCAGCACTCCGTGCTCGTTGTAATGATCGTACGCGTTGCCGCCGATATGCGGGCGCTTGTCCAGGAGCAGTACTTTCTTGCCGAAATTGCGCGCCATCTCGGAGGCGATGACGCTGCCTGCAAATCCCGCTCCCACGATCAGATAGTCGAAGGCGTCGATTCCACGTTTTGTGTTCATAACGAGACTACACTCGCGGTCCTTTCGCTATTGATAAGCTTCTGCGTGGCCTTTGAGCTCTTGCTGCGCGACATCAGTTGCAGCATCTTGCTCCACGTAATGTCCCAGGAATTGGTCTTCAGGAAATCGTCCACGGCGGGCAGCCACTCGCCCTTGTTCAGGGCCAGCGCTTTTTCTATGGCCGCTATGAAATCGGCCGGCGTATCGGCGATGTAAACCAGTTCCCTCTCGCCGTAGGGCCGGATAATATCCCGAATGGAAGTGGACACCGCGGGCTTGCCGGCCGCGAGATATTCCGGTGTCTTCGTCGGACTGATGAAGCGCGTGGAATCGTTAAGCGCGAACGGCAGCATGGCGGCATCCCAACCCGCCAGGTAAGACGGCAATTCTTTGTAATTCTTCGACCCCAGATAGTGAACGTTGGAATGCCGGGGCAATTGCGCCGCGTCGATCTTGACCACCGGACCGAGCATGATGAAATGCCACTCCGGCCGGAGCCGCGCGATGCCGTCCAACAACTCCAGATCCATGCGCTCGTCGATGACCCCGCAATAGCCGATCCGCGGATGCGGAATCGTTTCCTGATCGGCGGGGCGCGCGATGCCGTTGCGGGCCTGCGCGAAATGCGCGAAGTCGATGCTGCTCGGGAAGGCGTGTATGTCCGAATGGTTGTTGCGCTTCGCCTCGTACAGGCTCTGTCCGCCGGTAAATACCAGATCGGCGCGGCGGAACAGCTCGGCTTCGCGATCCCGGAGAATGGGCGGCGCGCCCTTAAACCCGGAGAGCTCGTCCATGCAATCGTAAACGACCAGCGACGGATTCAGATGCCGCGAGAAGCCCAGCGCCATCGGCGTGTAATACCACAACGCGTAATCGTGGATATCGTTTTCGGCGAAAATGCGGCCGAGCAGCTTTTCCTGAGCGCCCTCGCTTTCCTCCATGCTCAATCCGGACGGCAGGTACGGCGCAATAATATTTACGCCCGATTCCGGGTCCGTGAAACGCTTGTAATAGGCCTCGGCGCCCTCGAAAAACGGCTCTTCGATGAAAAAGACCCGGAAATGGCGCGCCGCCCTGCTGAGCAGATGCTGCGGGCGCTGGTAGACGAATCCCCAGCGCAAGTGCGATAGACAGATGAGGTCGTTCGGTTGATTCATGCGTATTGTTTATCCTGCGCGATGGCGTCCTGCTCGAAAAAATCGGCGAAGATCGCTTGCTGGCATTTCAGCTCGCGCGCCAGCGGCCGGTAGATTTCGCGATTGCCGTACTCGTCGCAATAATCCAGCAGCCCGTTGGGGCAGTGGCGGTCGTTGTCCCAGCCGGGATGGTTCGCGATCGGATACAGACAGATGCCCTCCACCGGAACGCCCCGATCGAGCGCGCAGCGGACTTCGGCGCACACATGGGCCAGCCACGCCGGGCGGAACATGCCTTCAATGCCGGTTTCGGAAATAAACAGCGGGCGTTCGTAGCGGTCGTAAAACTCCTTCAAAATCTCTTGTAGAGGACGGTACCTCGGATCGAAGGCGTAAATTGTTTTCCCGAAATTCACCCATTCGTTATTCGAATAAAAGTTCACGCCCAGAATGTCGAGATACTCGGGCCGGCCGCCCAGCTCCGGCGCGATCTTGCCGGCCAGCATATCGAGGGCCTGAAACTGCGCCACTCTGTAGCCTTCCGCCGATGCGGCGTCGGCGCGCCGCGCCGGGTTCGGAACGATATGTATGGCCGGCTCGCATTGCACAATGCGCGCTCCCGGAATTATGTCCCAAATATTTTCAATCGCCTCGATCTCCGCCCGAATCAACTGCGCCTTGATATCGGCGTCGCGGCCGGTCGCGAATGGGTTGAGAAATCCGGCGTCTCCGCCTCCCCAGGCGACGAAGGAAGGCTCATTCACGGGCGAGAAAAACGGAAGATCGCCGCTTTCGTTTTTTATAACGGCGGCAAAAGCCCGCGCTAATTTCCCGAAGCGCGTCACGAACGCAGCCGAAAAGATGTCAAGATCCCCGGGCCAGCCGTAATGGAACAGGTCCCAGACCACCTGCACGCCGGCGCGCGCGGCGGCTCGCACCATCGGCAGCGCCGACGAGAAATCGTATTGCCCCGGCTGCGTTTCAATCAGGTGCCAGCGAATTCCATCGCGCACGCTGCGAATTCCCAATTCGCGCATGCAGCGGTAATCGCGCTCCGCCATCGCATCGTGCTTGGTGTCCCGGATGATGTCGAGCCGGCGCCCGTCCCGCCGCCGGTGCGTCGAGCATTCAAACCCGGCCAGGAAGAAAGAATCGAACAGCAACGGCCGCCGGCTGCTCACGGCGCTGCAACCCTGCTGGGATTTCGACCGCGGGCGGATTCAGGAAGCTGGATTGAAAAGGCTATGTTCATGATTTTCCCTCCCGCGTGTCGCGGTTGTGCGCGCCGGGAACGTTCTCAGGTTCCCGATACCGTAAATGAGACTACAAAGGAATGCAAACCGTTTCATACCTTCGACTTCGCTTTGCCCAGGAGGCGAGACTCGGCCAACCCTATATTTTTCAGCGCATTTCTCCGTACGAGGGAGGAAACAGCGCGATGCGGTAACGCGTCCTCACATAGGGCGCCGCGGCAGGCGGCGATGGAGGCGCGGAGTGCGGGAGCTACTTCGTCAAGTGCGCGCTATTCAATGCAGCCAGTGCCGCGCCTTGGTCTCAGAAACGTTCTCGCAATGGCTGGATGACAAAGCGCCGCGATTGGGTGCGGCGCTGGCTTTCTATACAGCGCTCTCCTTGGCGCCCCTGCTCGTCATCATGCTGGCCATCGCGGGGTTGGCCTACGGGCGGCAGGCGGCTCAAGGCCAGTTAGTATGGCAAATGAAGGACCTGCTGGGCGCCGAAGGAGCGAAAGCGATCCAGGCATTGATTGTCGCCGCGCACAGGCCGGCCAGCGGCATAATCGCGACGATTATCGGATTAATTACATTGTTTTTTGGCGCTTCCTCCGCGTTCGTGGAATTGACCGATGCCCTGAATACCATCTGGCGTGTTCCCGACAAACCGGGGCGATCCGGAATCGCCAGCGCATTCGATATGATTAAGCGGCGCAGCGTCTCGTTTCTGATGGTCATCGCCGCTGGAATCCTGCTGCTCCTTTCGGTATTCCTGGGCGCCTGGATCTCGGCCGGCGAGAAATTGTTCCGCGGCGTTCTTCCCCTGCCCGGCGCGGCGCTCGACATTGTAAATCTGCTCATCTCGTTCATCGCGATAACGGCTTTATTCGCGCTCATTTATAAAGCGTTGCCCGATGTGCGCTTAAAATGGAGCGACGTCGCCATCGGCGCGGCCATCACCTCCGCGCTGTTTTCGATCGGTAAGTTCCTGATCGGAATTTACCTCGGCAAGACCACCATCGCCTCCAGCTACGGGGCCGCCGGATCGTTCCTGATCGTGCTGCTATGGGTTTATTATTCGGCGCAGATATTCTTTCTCGGCGCCGAATTCACCAAGATTTACACGCTGCGCTTCGGCTCGCGCTTCCGCGCCACCCTCGAATTGCAGCCCGAGCGCCCCGCCGAAGTAATCGCAACCGGAAACTGAGCGGTTCAAATCGGCGTTGGCGCGCAAATTACGCACTGTGTGGCGATTTAGCCACACTGCTGAAATTATAAGGCTTCCCGAATCAGAAACCTACGAAACTTCGTCCAAAGACGAGTGTTGCTAGAATAAGTATTTCAACTTAGCGGCAAGGTGCGGCTGGGAGGCCCATTGCGGTTTGAAACGACTGTTCAACGGCCCGTGCAAGCCACAGGCGTAGGATTACACAGCGGCGTCTCGGTCTCAATTCGCATTCTTCCCGCCCCGCCCGGCACGGGGATCGTCTTCATCCGTACCGATCTCGACCGTTTTCATGTCCCCGCAAGCTGGCGCTATGTCGCCCGCGTGAGTTATGCCACCAGTTTAATGCGGCAGGGGGTTTTGATTTCGACCACCGAGCATCTTTTAAGCGTTCTGTACAGCATGGGCATCGATAACGCCCACATTGAGATCGACAACCTCGAAGTGCCGATTCTCGACGGCAGCGGCAAGCCCTTCGTGGAATTATTGCGGCGCGCCGGCTTGAAACTGTATCGCAGGCGGAAACGGTTTTTACGCATCCGGCGGACCGTAACAGTGGAGGCGGACGGGCGGCGCATCTCGATCCTGCCTTCGGACGCCTTCATCCTGACGTGCGATGTTTTTTTCGACCATCCGCTGATCGGCCGTCAATCGCTCGAAATGGAGATGACTCCGGAGCGTTACGCCGAGGAGATCGCCCCGGCGAGAACGTTCGGCTTTGAGCATGAGTTGGACCAGATGCGCGACATGGGCCTGATCCGCGGCGCCAGTCTCGACAATGCCGTCTGTTTCGATCGCCGCCGCGCGCAGAATCCGGGAGGGCTTCGCTTCGCCGACGAATGCTGCCGCCACAAGGCGCTCGATCTGATCGGCGATCTGGCGCTGATCGGCAAGCCGCTGCTAGGACATGTCATCGCCGAGCGCGCCGGCCACGCCATGCACGCGGCGCTGGTTGCCCGCATTATGTCCGACCCCACGCTCTACGAAGTGATCACGTTCGATCAGCTTGCCACGCGCGTCGCGCACGCCCTCGTATCCTGATCTTTGGTCCCCGGCCGTTTAATAAATGTTCCGAACCTGATCACCATCGCGCGCCTGGCGCTCACTCCCTGGATCGTGGCCTCCATTCTCCGGGGATTCTGGCGGGAGGCGTTTTGGCTCGCTATCGCGGCCGGCGTCACCGACGTGCTGGACGGCTTCGCGGCGCGGCTGTTGCGCATGCCTTCCCGCGTCGGGGCCTACCTCGACCCGATCGCGGACAAGCTTCTCCTCATCGTCAGTTATCTCGCGCTGGGGATCGCCGCGGCGCTGCCGTGGTGGATTGTGGCTCTCGTCTTCGGGCGGGACCTCTTCATCTTGACGATGGCCGCGTATGGCTATTTCTATACGCCTGTACGCGAGTTTCCGCCCACTGTATGGGGCAAGCTGAGCACGTTTCTGCAGATCCTGGCGGCGTTGGCGGTGGTCAATGAGCGCGGCGGGTCGACAATTTCGCAATCGCCGTTCGTTTGGTTCATGGTGGCGGCAACGGCGTGGAGCGGCATTCATTACGGCCGGCGCGGCTGGACGATGTTGAAGGCGGCGCGCGCGCCGGCCGCACCGTAACGAAACCCCGCGCGGCGGGTCTAGTTTTTAGGAGGCCCTCATGCGATTCCATCGCGTCCTCTTGTTTCTCTTCCCCGTTGCGCTCTCGTTTACCGTCTCCGGCCAAGCGGACCGCTACTCGAACCCCAAAGCCCGCGAGGACGCCACGGCCAGAGATGCTTTGCCTCCGGCGATGAAGAACCCCGCGCAGTTCACCTCCGATGGCGATTTCCTGCGGCAGGCCGCCGAAGACCATGCCTTCTTAAACGCGGTGACGGAGTGGGCCAAAGATCACGGCAACAGCACGGTTCGCAACGCCGCCCATAAGCTCGCCTTTGAGGAGAATCAGCTCGGCGTCGACATCCATCGATTCGGCGACAAGAAGCACATCGCCATATCGGACAACCTAAACGACGCGGATCAGGCCGAGTATGCGCGGCTGCAAAGCATGGACGCGGGCGGCGTCGACCACTTCTTCGCCGCGCAGACGCTGAAGCGCTACCAGGACGATATCACGCGCTTTGAAACCGAGGTCCGGCAGGGCTCCGACTCCGATATCAAAAAATGGGCGTCCCATTCTCTCCCCACGCTGCGGAAGCACGAGCAGGAAGTTCAACGCGTTCAAGGCGAGTTGAAGTGAGCCGCCGCGGGTAGCACAATGGAGCAATGCCCTTTGCGCGCCTCGCTTCCGAAACGCCTTTTCGCATCCTTGTAATCGGCGACTTCGGCGCGGCCGCCGCGGCTGCCAAACGCCCGCTCGAGATAGACCGCGATAATGTCGATCGTCTCATGAAGCGCATGGATGTGCGCCTCGCAGTAAAGGGCGCCGAAGGCCTGCGCTTTAACGAACTGGAAGATCTTCATCCCGACCGCTTGTTCCAATCGAGTCTTTTTGACGATCTCCGCGATTTACGGGCGCAGGTCGGGCAGCCCGAAGCATTCCGCCATAGCGCCGCGGAGTTGCTGCGATCGAGCGAGGAACGGCAGCCCGAAAAGGAACCGGAGTTGGCCTCCAGTATTCTCAGCTCCGGCGGCCTCCTGGATCAAATCGTCGAATCGTCGGAGACGGGCGCGGCCCCGGCCCCGGCGCGCGCCGTCGATCCCTTTCGAAAGTACCTGCATTCGATCGTTTCGCCGCATATGGTTTCGGGTCCGGACGCGAAGCAGGCGGACATGCTCGCGCAGGTCGAAGGGGCCATTTCGGCACGGATGCGCGCGGCGCTGCGCGAGCCCCGCTTTCAGGCGCTCGAATCCGCGTGGCGCGGGCTGGACTTTCTGGTGCGCCGCGCCGATACGGCGCGACTTTTGAAGATCTACGTCATGCACCTGCCCAAGAAAACGCTGGCGGGCGACCTGCTTCCATCCGACGACTTGCGCGCGACGGCGCTCTATCGGGTGCTTGTCGAAGAGACCGTTGGGACGCCGGGGGCGGAGCCGTGGGCCGTTGTCGGCGGCGAACTACGCCTTCGGGCCAAGCAACGAAGACGTCGAACTGCTCGGGCGCATCGCTTTGCTGGCCGCCGCCGCTGGTTGCGCCGTGATTGCCGGCGCGGACGCCGCTCTGCTCGGCGATTCGAAGGATCTCGCGGCGTGGGAACAATTGAGAGCGATTCCGGAGGCAACCCGCATCGGCCTGGCGATACCGCGCTTCCTGCTGCGCCTGCCTTACGGAAAGGAAACAAACAGCACGGAGGCGTTCCCGTTCGAAGAAATATCCGGCGCGCCGAAACACAGCGATTATCTGTGGGGCAATCCCGCGTTCGCCTGCGCCTATCTCATGGCCGAAGGCCTTCAGCGCCTCGGGTTGGGGGATGCGGCCGGGCGACTCGCTCGACCTCGAGGACCTTCCCGCGCACACTTATAAGAAAGATGGTGAAAGCGTATTGCAACCGTGCGCCGAAGCGATCCTGACGGAATCCGAGGCTGAGGCATTGATCGAACGTGGGCTGATTCCGCTGCTTTCGATGAAAGGGACCGACCGCGTACGGGTAGCGGGATTCCGCTCCATTGCCGGAGAGCCGCTCGCGGGCCGCTGGAGCGGATAGGAGTCCGCGGGCGTGCGAGCCGGCGGGCTTCGCGGACCGACCCAGATTCCTGCCCCTCGGATGGAGCAGCGCCGCGCGTCGGCCGAAAGAACCTTGTTGACGCAAGCCGGACTTGATGCCAAGAGATGTAGATACAGGTTTATACAAGCGAAGGATCATGCAGGCGACGCTGAGGAAATGGGGCGATATCGCGGCATTGCGGACACCCTCGTCCGTTATGCGGGCCAGCGGCTCGATCTCAACGAGGTGGGTGGAGATACGGGAAGAGGCGGCCCGGATCGTCATCGACCCACTGCGAGAAAAAGTACGGTTTGAACGATCTCTTAAAGGGATAACCTCGAAGAATCTTCATGAGACGGTTGATTTCGGGTCTCCCGAAGGGAAAGAGATTTGGCGATGGCGCGGCGCTTTGTGACCTGCTGTCCGCTTACGACTCAGATCAAGAACTATCCTTTCGAGGCGCCCCTTGGCGGCGCGCCGCCGAGCGCCGTCCTGGCCGACCAGTGAAAAGCCTGGACTGGCGTATTCGAAGCGCTACGCGGAAAGGGCGCGCATCGCCGGGAGAAACTCGCCGAGGCGCGCGGGAAAATACGCGCGCTCATTGGATGAGTTCGCCGCAAACCGGTTCACCACGCGCCGCAACCCCCGGCGCGTCACGGGTTTATCCGGCGCCGGTAAGGCCCCTTTCACTCCCGTTCACCGCCGAATTATCGCCATTGAGTGAAACTCTTTGACCGCCCGGTGCGGCCATGCTCTAATTTGAGATTGGGCCGTAGTCCAGCCCGGGGTCGCCAGTTCTTTCGGAAGTTGCACTTTACGCTTGACTTGTCAGGCGTAGGGTGATATGTATGATTTGACTGCGTCCCAGGGTTTGGCGGCATTCATTTTTAGAAGCATGAATCCCGCGAGCACAAAAACAGAGAAGTTTAAACAAGTTGAGCGAATGGAGACAGGCATAAACGTTGAACGCGCGAAGTGGAATCGGGCCGCCCAGGTTGCCCGCCGCCTCTAGGCCCGTTCGAGCATTCATGATCTCCATGGGATTACCAGATCGCAGGCTCAGGTTGAAACAAAGAACTTCCATCAATTCACATTCACATTTTCACAAGGAGAAGGAAATGGCAGATTTTCGCAAATGGCTCTTTGCGTTTGCTTTCGTTGCCCTATTGTTGGGCGCGAGCATGGCAAATGCGCAGGTGACCCAGGTTGCGCCTTTCACGTGCGTGGCCAATGCCGGCGCGCCCGTGATTGTCCGCGCCGAGGGCATAACTGAACTCGTGGGCGACCTTTTGATCCAGTGCACGGGCGGTACCCCCACCGCGGCGGGCGCGCAGGTCCCCGTATCGAACATCTCGTTGACGCTGAATACGAACGTCACGAGCAAGCTTCTCGGAACAGCCAACGGCAGTTCCCAATCGTTTATTGACGCTCTGCTTCTGATCGACGATCCTTTCCCGGCGTCGCCCAACCCCGTCACGCCCCGCCAGGCATCGATCCCGAACCAAAAGGTTTGTTACTCGAATGGCACCCCGGCCAGCGCCGCGAACTGCAACTACCTGGTCGGCACGGGCGGCGGCGGCATCCAGAATCCCAACAGTCCGTACCTTGCGGCGGGCGCTTCTACCGTTTTCGTGGGGCAGCAAGGCGCTGTGAACCAAGTGGCTTGGCTTGGAATTCCGGTTGATCCTCCGGGCACCACCGGAACGCGCTCCATCCGTATGACCAACGTTCGCGCCAACGCGTGCCAGATCGGTTTGTCCTCCACGCTGATCCCGACCCAGATCGTGGGTTACGTGTCGGTCACCGGCTCTCAAACGATCACCATCAGCAACCCGCAGCAGACTCTTGCGTACATTCAGCAGGGCTTGATTACGAGCGGCAGCAGCGCGACCCTCTCGCAGTGCACCAATCTGAACGTTTCGAGCGGTAGCCTCAGCAGCAGCGTTACGTCCGCCACGACGATCAAGCTGCAAGAGGGCTTCGCAG
Source organism: Bryobacterales bacterium (assembly GCA_963795935.1). Taxonomy (GTDB): domain Bacteria; phylum Acidobacteriota; class Terriglobia; order Bryobacterales; family Bryobacteraceae; genus JAICMB01. The sequence continues at coordinate 67,119 of CAWCJO010000015.1, forward strand.
CTTCCTTCAAGCGCGCCGTATTCACCGGCAGCAACTTCGGGATCGGCCCCCTGACCGGCTCTAGTACAGCCGGCGGCGTGGCCCAGAACGTGCCCGGATTCAGCTACAACACGGAGTCCGGATTCATGCCCGATGGCGGCGGTACAACCTTTGGGCAGGCCAATGCCGGAACCCGCATCCTGATCGTCATTAACAACATCGGGAGCGGCGCCAGCGTCGTAGTGCCGAACTATGTCGCTCTCACGGGCAGCAACACGATAACCAGCACCATCAACGGCACCACGTTCACCGGAGGCTTCCTGCAACTCGTCGGGACCAGCAGCGATCTCAGCGGCAACGTCTCGAGTTTCCTTCCCGGCGCCGGTAGTTCGTCATTTTCGGGCTATAGCGCTCCATTCGGAATCGGCCGTTGCGCTTCCGACAACGGGCGGCGTGGCAACTGCCGTCTACGAGGTGGTGAACGACGATCCGTCCGCGATCGAGAGCGCTGTCATCCCGGTGGGCGTGTCGTTCGTCTCCAACACCGCGAACAACCTGCCCGGCACGGGCCTGGCGACCCTTAACGCGTCTTTCGCTCCGCTTTGCACTGTTGCCGGTTGCAACATTGCCAGCTCGAGCCTCGCAATTCCGCGCTTCTGCAACAACTCGACCGCGCGCAACCTGTTCAATATCTCCGCTTGCAACTGCAACCTGTTGTTCCCGTTCGTGACGCAGGCGCCGGGCTTTGACACGGGTATCGCCATTGCCAATACATCGCTCGACCCGTTCGGCACCACGCCTCAGAGCGGACCAGTGACGATGTACTTCTACGGTTCGGGCGCGGGAGGTTCCGCCGTTCCGACCAACCTTGCAACTATGACCACGACGGGCAATGTGGCCGCTGGACAGGTGCTCACTTACACCACCTTCAGCGGCGCAGGCGCCAATGCCGGCGGCTTGCTTGCGAATCCGGGCTTTACCGGGTACATCATCGCAACCGCGAAATTCCAGTACTGCCACGGGTTCGCCTTCATCAGCGATCTCGGCGCGCAGAAACTGGCCGAAGGTTACCTGGCTATCGTTATGGACGCCCCCACGATTTATCGTGGAGCGACCGTGGGCGAGGCTCTGGCTCACTAACCGGTTCGAAAGTCCATTGTGAAAAAGGGGAGGCTTCGGCCTTCCCTTTTTTTATCGATACCCCTCAAATCCCCGCACTCGCGACTTGCTTTGGCGCCATTGTGGTACTCTTAGAGACTTAGTTTCCCCCGCGTCCGAAAATCAATAAAGAGGTTGTCGATGAGACGGCGTATTCCTGCGTTCGCTCTATTTGCCCTGCTTTCCGCTTCCCTTTCCGCGCAAAATCTATTCCTTCTACCCGGCCTTTCCGCTTCCACCAGCGGCGCCGTGTTTACCGCCGACCCCTTCACGCAGGCGGCCGCGCTGAATACGGCGACGAATGCGACCTATGCCTTTGCCGGTCCGGCGGGGAAGTTCTATATCGTTTCCAATACGTCCACGAATACCGTGCAGGTCGCCTCCAACGGCAATTTCGGCGCCCTGCAAACAGTGGCGAATTTCGTCGGCGCCAGCAGCGCCGCCGTCAGTCCAGACGGCACGCGGCTGCTGGTCGTCTCCTCCGGGGGCGTGCTGAATATCGTCAATACCACTACCGACACCGTGCTCGCATCGAACATCTATCTCGGCGGTCCGGTGATCGATATCGCGGTAAGCCTCGATTCCACGCGCGCCTTCGCTCTCGTCGCGGCCGCGGCGAGCAATGAGTTGACGGTGGTAAACCTCAGCTCCGGCACGCTCGTCAGCGGCGTCGCGCTGCCCGGCGGCGCGCCCACCGGCGTGTCGGTGGGTCCTAACGGCCTAGTATATGTATCCGAGCAAGGCGCCGTTCTGCAACTCGATCCCAACAGCTATGCGGTCCAGTTTACGATGAGCGTCAACGGCCGACCCGGGAGGGCGTACTTTACGCCCGACGGCGCCCAGGCGATCGCGGGCAACCTGACCCCGGCCACGGGACCGGCCGCCTTCGTGTTCAACCTGAGCAGCCGGACCGTCTCGAACAGCATACCGTCCACTTCGTTTCCCTCGAACGTGGTTCTCGACACCATCGTTCCCGTCGGCAATAACCGCGTGATTGCGTACTCTTCAGCCGCGCAAAGTCTATTCGATATCACGCTCAATCCGCTCAACGTCACCCCGTTCGCCTTCGCCACAAGCGGACCGGTCGGCGCCGTCGCGGCTTCGAACACCTATCCCACGGCCGCCGATCCCAATACTCAGTTCCTGTTCTTCACATCCGGCACGACGTTGTACCGCGTCGATCTGAATGCCAATCAGGTCACCGGACAGCAGACGCTTTCGAGCGCGCCCGGGACGCTGACGTTCGCCGCGGCGGGCCTCACGAACGGTACTCCGGCCGCGCTTGTCACTTCCGGCGACAACCAGAGCATCGCGCCGAATACCGCCTCGGCGCCGCTTATCGTCAAGGTCATCGACGCCCAGGGTCGTCCGCTCACCGGGGTGCAAGTAATTTTCACGACTTCGGCGGCCGGCGCGACATTCTCAAATGCCAGCGTCTTGACGGATAATCTGGGCAACGCCACCACGACCGTGACCGGGACGCTGAGCGGCGCGATTCCCGTCGCCGTCATCGCCGGACCGTTGACGGCCTCGTTTACCGTGAACATAGGCGGCAGCGCGAGCGGGCCAGGCACCTCAGGGGGCCTCAGCATTGTGGCGGGGCAGGGGCAAATTATTTCCGAGTTGAGCTCACTTTCCGCCTCCTCGTCCCTGCTGACCGTAAAACTCGTGGATGGGTCCGGAAATCCCGTCGTGAATGCCCCCATCGTGTTCACAGTACAGAGCGGGACCGGCGCTATCGCCGGCGGTGGAACTTTCGGAGGCGGAGGAACGACGGTGTATACCGATCAAAACGGCTTGGCCGCCAGCGATTTCACGGCAAGCTCCGTCTCCCCCTCCCCGCCCTCGTTTTCGCAGACCGTCATCACGGCCGCGTCTTCCAGCGGCAATAGCGTGACGTTCTATGTCACGGCGGTTCCGGCCGTCTTCGGATTCCCACCCGCGCTCGACCTCACCAGTCCGGCGTTCGGCACTACACTGACAGCTCAAACCGGACAGACGCTGCCGGGCGCCCTCACCGCCGCTATCAGCTCCGGCACGGGGACGGCGATTCCCAACGTCGCGCTCTTTATTTCGAACCCGTCCAACTCCGCGCCCGCCATGTGCGCCGGAACCTTCGCCCTCAGCGATGCGGGCGGGAGGGCGTCCTGCGATCTCGTCGTCACCGGGTCCCCCGGCACGTACCAGATCACTCCCTCGGTTGGGAATTATGGCGGCGTCAAGCAGCCCATTACGCTCGTGATCACGCCCGGAGCGCCCGGCGCCATCGCGATCGTCGGCGGCAATCAACAGTCCGGCGCTCCCGGACAGCGGCTGCCGCAAACGCTCGTGGTACAGGTGAACGATGCCGGGGGCCATCCGCTGGCCAATGTTCCGGTGAGCTGGACCGTGACCCCGTCGGGCGCTGCGACGTTGAGTAATATTGTCGGCACGACCAACTCGCAGGGCCAAGCCAGCGCCACGCTGACATTGGGAAATACGGCGGGGCCCGTCCAAGTGCAAGTCTCGGCCGCCGGAGTGCCTTCGCAGACCTTCAACTTCACCATCACGGTTCCGATCTCGGGCATTCAACTCGCGTCGGGTGGCGGCCAGACCGCGCAAGTGAATACGCCTTTCGGCTCGCCCATCATCGTGCAGCTCGTGAACGCGAGCGGCGCCGGCGTCGGGGGTGTCCCGGTCGCATTTAATGTCACCACGGGCGCCGCCACGCTCGGCTCCGCAACCGCCACCACCGACAGCAACGGAAGAGCCTCAACCACGGTTACCGCGGGCGCCAATCCCGGGCCTATCGTGATTACGGCGCAAGCGAACGGATTCAGCGTCACGGCGTCTCTCACGGCCGTGCCCATCGGACCCGCGAACATCGCGTTCACCAATGGCGCCAGCTTCCAGAAAGGCAGCATCTCGCCCGGCGAGATCGTCGCGATTACCGGCTCCAATCTGGTTAGCGTCCAGGGCGTCTCGACGCCGGAGACCATTGTCGGGCCGCTGCCGACAACGTTCCAAGGCGTGACCGTTACGTTTAACGGAACCGCCGCGCCCATCTACGCCGTGTCGAACGTCAACGGCGCGCAGCAGATCGTCGTCCAGGTCCCCTACGAGATCGCGGGATCGGCCAGCGCCAATGTCGTCGTCACCACGTCAGGCCTCGCGACGTCGGGCGCGATCGCGGTCCCGGTGCAGCCTTATGCGCCTGGCATCTTTGAAACCACAATTTACGGTTCGCGGCAAGCCGTCGCCATCCACGCCAACGGCAGCTACGTGAGCCCGTCGAATCCGGCGCAGCCTGGCGAGAACATTACCGTTTTCGCCACCGGACTGGGCCAGACCACACCGGCTATAGCGACCAACGCAACGGGCATCAGCGGCCAGAACGTGTCCGCTCAGATCGTCGTGGGCGTCAGTAACGCGGGCGTGCAACTGATTTCCGCGCAATCGGCCCCCGGCCTGATCGGGGTTTACGCCGTAACGCTGCAAGTGCCTACGAACGCGGCGGCGGGCAGCGATCCGGTCCAGATCATCGCTTACGACGCAGCGGGCAATCCGTATTTCGCCCAAGGCTCGTTCCTGCCGGTGCAGTAGAGGAGAAACGCAAACACGGCGGGGGTAGACGCCGGTCTCCCCGCTCTTTAAACCGAGTATCCCGGGAAAATAGCCGCGCCCCCGTACCCATTGTCCTGTGGCGCGTTGGTCTCGAAATTTGCGGGCGGCGCCCCGCTCCGAGATTCGATGTATACTCGCTCCACCACTGATTGAAACCGTTGACATCGACGCTTTCATATTTCGGAGCGGCGGGCGGCGAACCCCGCATGCCATTGCCGGCCCAGTTCTGCACCGCCACCGTATAGTTTGCAAACAAGTTTCGATTCTGTACGCCGGCCTGTTGCTCAATGCAATTCAAATTGGACTGCTGCATATAACCGCCGCCCTCATAGACTGCCGGATTGGTGCTCGGCTGCTGCGCCTGGCTGTACGGCTGCGGAGGCGCGTTCTGTGCGAGCAGATTTGCGACAACCTGCTGGGGCGTTGGCGGCGGGGCGGCGCTGCTCGAGGATGCCCCGGACGATCCTGACGGCGCACTTCCGGCAGGCGCGGCCATCGGCGAATTCGCTGTAACGGGCGCCGCGCTATCTCCGTTGTGCGCCGCGATCTCCGCCGTCGCCCCTGCTGCCGCCGTTTCCAATTTCGAAGCGCCACTTGCGACAGGAATTTGCCGCACGGCGGCGAATTCCCGACGCGCCGCAGCAGTCCCCGGAGCACCGGAACGCGCCGCGGCCGCGCTGCCGGATACGGCCTCGGACAGTTGTGTTTCGAACGATTTAGACGCCTGCGCTGTCTTAGCGCCGGTCACCGGCCCGCTGGTCGTGAACGTTGCCGCCGCGCGTCTGTTTGGCTCTAGATTGATCAAGTGGCATCAGCCTCCAGCATCGCCGATGCACCCGGAGAACCAAAGCGCGCGGGCACACTACGGCCCTGCGAATTTTCAGAAAAAACTTAGAACAGCTTGACCCCCGGCCGATCCCACGTACGAGACCGGCCGAGGCGCCCGATTGTCCGCATTGGATGAAGACTTACCAACTTCGGCTGGCAGTATCTTCCAGAAGCGCTAGACGGGGTACAGGCTCAATGCCCATTCCCGCAGACTTCTCTCCTGAATGTCCAAGCTTCGTTGTCAGCGGTCCGGTCATATGATGACCGCCAGGAGCAGCTCCACCGGTTCACAGCGATTCTTATTGCACTCCCCATGTTTGTGGGGGCCACGCCGGCCGGTTTTTCGGTAGTGAATTTTGGTTGGCCAACCAAGTTCCTCCCTCACTTTAAGGGTTGGGGCGGGTACTATCAACCTTCCCAAATTCAACTATAGCATCGCGGGCCCAAGCGACTACCTGTAAGTCATTGAAACGGAAGGTGAAGATCGTTGTGACCGGCGCGAGGCAGGCCTCGGGATACGGATATTACGCTAATTGGAGGTCTGCCGCGCCAGCACGAAGTTGACGTGGACGGGAATGACTTGGCCCGTGGGCTCCACGCGCAGGTTGACATCGCCGGCCGTCCGCGACTGCGGATGGGTCATGCACTCGCCGCAGACGATTTTGGGATCGTGAGCGTCGAACGCGATCGAAAGCTTTGCTTCCTCGTTGCCGCTCAACGATACCTTCGCCGGCGTGACCTTCACGCCCGCAATGCCCGTGTCCGCCATGATCGTCACCGGCCCAGGCAAGGTGTTTGTGACATGCACTTCCTGTTCGGACGATTTAGACGGATTGAACTCCACCGCGTCGCGATCGACTTTCACGCCGCTCAACACCGTCGCCGGCGCCACCATGCGCATCGCGATCGGGTCTTCACCACTCTGCCGGCCCCGCTGGTCCGGCGGCGGAAGCTTGACAGGGCCGAACGGCGTGTTCATCTCCGTGCGCTCGGACAGCGGTATCACATACCAAACCCATTCGCCATTCTCTACCTTCCACATGCTCGAGATAGGCAGTTTGACGGGAATTTCGCGTCCCATCATGAAATAGTTCGTATCGCAGGTGGTCACCGCGCGCGCCTTGGTGAAGTTGTCGGAATAGGTAATGCCCCCCAGGGCGCAGGCGCCGTAACGCCGCTTTTCCATGGCAAAAAAGACGTCCTTGCTGTCCTCCGCCACGAACGCGTCGGCCTGCCGGAACTTGCCGTCGACAAAATCCTGGTAGAACTGCGTAATGCGGGCCCGCAAGGCGTCGTCGATATCGGGCGGGGCCTTTTCAAAGACGTTGCCCGCCTCCTGTGCACAAGCGAGCCCGAGGGCCAGCGGAATAAAGGGCGCAAGACGCAGCAGTTTCCTCATAGTAAAAAGACGCTCAAGCAATTGAGTGGTTTGGCTGGGAGGCAGGGACTCGAACCCCGATACGCAGATCCAGAGTCTGCAGTCTTACCATTAGACGACCTCCCAGTATTCGTTTTCAATTTTACCATCGATCAACTCGTAACCTTCCTCCGCGAGGCCGGTAATACCATCGATAAACGATGCGCCGCCTAACCGCGCGGACTTCGCGTCGTATTCGTATACGAGGGAGATCTCAAATGAAAGCAGGGCTGAAATTGATTCTCTTGGCCGCGCTCGCCGCTTCCGCCGCGCTGGCACAGATGCAGGACAATCGCGAGAAGCGGTTGACGTGCGAGAACAATAATAATCGCGGCGATCGCGCCCGCTATTGCGAAATACGGGAGCAGTCGCTTGCCGCTGCCGGACGCCTGAGCGTCGACGCCGGCCCCAATGGAGGCGCGACCATCAAAGGTTGGTTACAGAACGACGTGCTGGTGCGATCCCGCGTCGAAGCGTCCGCCGATAACGACTCCCAGGCCCGCTCTTATGCCGCCCAAGTGCGCGTGGATGCGGCCGCGGGACAGGTTCGCGCCGAAGGCCCCGCGGCGGCCGACAATTCCTCGTGGAGCGTCAGCTACGAGATTTTCGTCCCGCAAACCACCGACCTGACCCTCAACACACATAACGGCGGCATCGTCATTTCGGACGTGCGCGGGCGCATTGAATTCAACGCTACCAATGGCGGAGTGCATCTGCAGCGCGTTGCGGGGGATGTCAGCGGATCGACGGTGAACGGCGGGGTTGTGGTGGATCTGGCGGGCAAGCAGTTGGGAGGGCCGCCAACTCGAGGTCACGACGCGGAATGGCGGCGTGGTTCTCTCCATGCCGGAATCTTATTCCGCTCACATTCAGACCGAAACCGTAAATGGCGGCATTCAGTCCGACTTTCCCACAACGGCGCAAGGCAATCTCAAGCCCCACAACCTGGATTTCAATGTCGGGTCGGGCGGCCCGCTCATTCACGTCAGCACGACTAACGGCGGCGTCAAGCTGAAGAGGACCTAACCACATTCACGTAAGGAGTCCCGAGCCTCCTCGAATCGCTATCGTCCGATTCCGAGGTTCGCAGCCGCTTTTCCGGGAGGCAACTTCCCGCTCATGTGGATTGCTTCCGGGTTGCCGATTACTCGAGAGTTGTCGACTCATGTGGGACGATTCGTCCGGGTCGAGCTAGATCCAAGCAGGACACCTCCGGATGACATACTCTTGGCAATGGGACTAGAAGGTTCAACCCGTATCGCAGTCAGCGGCCATGAATCCGATCCCGGTCGCTGGCGGGCTGCACAGCGGCCTGCCGAACCGCGCCTCCGCGATTACGTCCTTGGTTATTTCGCGAGTGAGGGCTGCTTGCCCAGGCCATTGCATGAGCGGCGCCTCCCAGCGCTTGAAGTCGCGATCGTGCTGAACTTCGCTGCGCCTCATCGAATCATCGACCCATCGGATCCGAAGCGAACAACCGAGCACAGAAACGCATGGATCGTCGCCCTGCAGCGTCGCCATTATATCCATGAGGCGTTCGGCGCTCGCGATTTTATGGTGATTCGCTTCACTCCAATCGGCGCACAGATGCTTCTGGGCGCGCCGATGTACCCGCTTACGGATCGTACTCTTGCACTGGAGGATCTCGATAGTCGATTTTCGCGGCTCCTAACTGGCCATGCGGAAGCCACACACGGCTGGGCCGCTCGGTTTGACATCGTCGAAAACATAATCGCTGCACGATTGGCGTCCGCGCCTTCCCCCCCGGCGGGTCTGCTCGATTCATGGCGGATACTCCAGGAGTTTTCGAATGATGTCGATTTGGCGCGGCTTCCCGAGGAATTCGGATGCAGCCGGCGCCATCCGATCGCGCAGTTCCACACATATTTCGGCATGGCGCCAAAAACGATCGCCAGGATCAGCCGCTTCCATCTGGCTGTCGCAGCGGTCAATCGCTGCAGGGCGGCGAGATCCCTTATCGCATGCGGAGGGAAAACCGTATCTCGATTGTCAGGCGGCCGGCACTGTTCGCGCCGCCACGCCAACGGCGATACGATGGACGGATCTGGCGCTCGGCTGCGGCTACTACGGCCAGCCCCATTTCATCGACGAGTTCAGGTCTTTTTCCGGACTGAGTCCTCTCGAATTCCTGCGGCGGACTCGCCACGAATAGACAACCACCCGTCAATGGCGGTCAAATTCTTCCAATACATTGTCGCAGTTCGCGTGCGATAACGATTTATCGGCGCAGTGCGAACTGCAAAGGAAGAAACCAATGGCAATCCCTACTCAGGCTGAGATCGAGGATAAACTTGGTGGCGAAGATCTCAACGCATGGCTCGACTTGTGGCGCGCGGAGCAGGGTCCCGCCAAGCCAGGCGCACTGAAGCTCATCGCCGAAGCGATTCCATTTCCGATCGACCAGAGCCTGCGGGTTTTGGACGTGGGCTGCGGGCCAGGCGACGCAGGCCGCGCCATTCATTCGCGATTTCCGCACGCGCGGATCGATTCCGTGGACAGGAATGAGTTCTTTGTCTCGCTATGCGGCGCGGTCAATCGCCGCGACGGCATAGGCGGGCGGACGTGGGCGCGCGATCTGTCGAAACCAAACTGGCGGCGCGATTTGGCGAGCGACTACGATGTTCTTGTCGCCGTCAACACGGTGCACTGGTTCAGCCTGGCAGAGGCCGCGGGACTTTTCGGCGACATCTTTCAGTCGCTCCGGTCAGGCGGCGTTTTTCTGCTTATGGAGCCGGCAGGAGCGGAGCCGCCTTTTGCACCCGGGTTCAATGCATGGCGAAAGGAACAGCCCAGCCAGCACAGGTACGAAGATTGGCGGCGCTTCTGGTCGCGAGTGGATGCTCTATTGGGCTACGATTATGGCTTCCTCGGCGAGCCTGACGATCAAAATCGCATCGGTGACGGGCTGTCCGCGATGCAGTGGGCCGGTCTGCTCACGGATGCCGGCTTTGAGTCTATCGATATCCTGCTGAGAGACGCTGAAAAAGTAGTCCTGGCAAGCGTCAAGCCTTGATCGCCGGCCCGGACGAGCGACTTCACTCCTACAGCGGGATGTTTGTCAGTGACCCTTGCGGGAGTTCGGGCAGGTTGCACGTAACGTCGATCTTTATCCGAAGTCCGCTCGAGCCGAGGCCGTGACGCTTCACCTGCGCATCCTTTCGCCAAGCCTGCGCACTCTCGCTAGTGTTGTGCGGCCTAAATAGTAACTAATAACGTCCCGCCGCCGTCTCTATATAACAGGAGACGAATCGTATGCGTGTCGCACCCCCAGTAGTCCTGACCGAAGAGCAGCAGCGAACACTGCGGCAATGGGCACGGGGTCGGTCTCTGCCTGCTCGGCAAGTCGAACGCGCGCGCGTCGTCCTCTTGGCGGCAAGCGGAAAACAGGATGTGGAGATCGCCGCGGAGGTCGGTATCAGTAATCAAAAGGCCGCCCGTTGGAGAAAGCGGTTTTTGGAGCTTGGCTTAGCCGGGTTGGAGAAGGATGCGCCGCGGCCGGGCCGTACGACGACGATCACGCCGGCCAAAGTGCGGGAGGTGGTCCGGAAAACCACGCGGGAGAAACCCGCCAACGCGACGCATTGGAGTACGCGCACCATGGCAAAAGCAGCAGGGCTCAGCGAAAAGAGCGTGCGCCGCATCTGGCGCAAACATGGCCTGAAGCCCGCACCTGTCACGAACCTTCAAAATCAGTAACGATCCGGAATTTGCCAAAAAACTGGAAGCCATCGTCGGGCTTTACCTCAACCCGCCCGAGCATGCGATTGTGCTGTGCGCCGACGAAAAGAGCCAGATCCAGGCTCTGGACCGGAGTCAGCCCGGTCTGCCAAGCAAAAAGGGCCGCTGCGGAACCATGACCCATGACTACAAACGCAATGGAACCGCCACCCTTTTTGCTGCGATGAATACGCTCGATGGCACGGTCATTAGCATGTGCGACGACCAGCACCGCCACCAGGAGTGGCTGAAATTCCTACGCGTGATTGATCAAGTTACACCCAGCGGCAAGGAAATCCACTTGATCGCCGATAACTATGCCACGCACAAACATCCCAAGGTGCAGAAGTGGTTGGCCCGCCACAAAAGATTCCACGTATACTTTACTCCCACCAGCAGTTCTTGGCTCAACATGGTCGAGCGGTTCTTCCGCGACCTCACGCAGAACCGAATCCGCCGCGGGATTTTTCGCGATGTCGAGGAGTTGATCACGGAGCTTGGCGAGTACATCGACAAGCACAACCAAAATCCCAAGCCCTTCGTCTGGACCGCAAAGGCCTCCGACATTCTCGAGAAGGTCAAGCGTGCACGCAAGGCGCTCAACACGCGCAAAGCCTCGATAATGGTTAATCTGCTTGCCGCACTACACTAGCGAACGCAGCGGCGATTAAACAAAAATGCAGAAGATTGTCGTGTTGCGAAGCTTACCAGTTGTGAAACGTCGCTCTCGGGGTTTCCGGCGGTAGCCTTCACCGAACGGCAGCTTGGGTCTGCGGTTGAATGTTCTGGTTGCGGCGAAAGCGGTTGCCTGGATCGTAGGCAGCTTTGACAGCGCAAAGCCTGGTGTAATTGGCGCCGTATGCCTCGGGAACACGCGCCGCGTCATCCTGATCCAGGCTGTTGACGTACACCGAACCAGCCGACCAGGGCTGCATAGCGGAATGGAACTCCCGTGTCCAACCAATATGTCGCGCGTCTTCTTCGGGATTCGTCCATGCGCTAATCAAGACTAGGTCGAAGGGAGCTGTCCGTGATGGAAAAGCAGTGGCATCCGGCGGCACGCGAGACATAGCTCCGTGCGAGTGTTCTAGAACAATGATGGAACGGGGAGAGGCGCGGGACTCGGCAAACCCCACGAACGCGTTTATCGCCTCATCCGGCAGGTCGCGCAGGAAGCGGCTCTTCCAGTAACTGCGGAGACCAAACGGGGCCACCCCGTCGATCATCTGCTGCATAGCCAGGTAGGGCATCCTGCTGACCATGTCGGCGATCGGGGCGCCGAATTTCCGAAGCGGCTCAAGCACACGTTCTCCTTCGTCAAGGTTGTCTCCACACCAAGCGGGGAGGAGCGCGACGACTGAATGGCCGTCCGGCATCGACAGCGCAGCGGCGTACACGATAAGCTCGTCCGGCAGGCCCGACATTACGAAATCGCGGTAAAACCGCAGCACCTCACGGGCGTTGGCAAGACGGTGGAGAACCATGCCCGAAATCACGGTAGTAATGGGATACATGCGGTAGGTTATCGAGGTGACCACGCCGAAGTTGCCGCCTCCCCCTTTTAAAGCCCAAAATAAATCGGCCTGCTCGTTCGCACTGGCGCGGATCAATTCACCGCTGGCGGCGACCACATCGTAGGAGAGAGTGTTGTCGCAGACCAGGCCGCACCGGCCCATCAGCCATCCTACGCCGCCTCCAAGAGTCAATCCGGCGATGCCAGTGGTTGAAATCAGCCCACCTGTGGTCGCGAGGCCATACAATTGGGTCTCACGGTCAAATTCACCCCACGTGAGGCCCGTCTGCGCGGTTGCCACAGACTCCGCTGGATCGACGAAGATGCCTTTCATGCGTGACAGGTCAACAACGAGGCCACCATCGACCATGGCCAAACCTGCGGCGTTATGTCCGCCGCCCCTAACAGCGGGGTAGACGTCTTGATCAACAGAGAAACGAATAGCCGCCCTGACATCCGCCGGTCCGTTACATCGGGCGACGGCGGCCGGCCTGCGATCAATCATCCCGTTCCAAATTCTGCGAGCCGCATCGTACTCCGCCGATCCAGGCGTAAGTATGTCTCCACGAAACTGATCCTTAAGTGCTTTGATGTCCATGCCGCCTCCAAAGCGCCTAAATGTTATCACAGCCTGCTGTGGGCGCGTCGTGCGCCGCTGGCGCGCAAAAGAAAAGGACGCGAGCGAGAGCGAGCCGCATGCTCAGCGGGATAGTTCTCTTTGGCATACGCCTACACGACTGTATCTCTGGCCGCCTCCGAATGGGTAGCCGCGATACGTGTGGGTGGGAGGCGCAGACGCCGCGACGCCTTTATTGTTCCTTCCGCTAAAACGGCGAGATCCGCACGGGATCGTAGTACACACAAGTTCTCACAACCGGTTCGGGATCGATGAACAGCTCGGTCAAGGCCCACACGGCGGCATCCACACGGTCCGGCGACCCTGCGGGTTGACCGGGCAGTTCGTGGCTGAACATGGTCGAGCGGTTCTTCCGCGATATTACTCAGAACCGGATCCGCCGCGGAATCTTCCGCGATGTCGAGGAGTTGATCATGGCGATCGGCGACTATATAGACAAGCACAACCACAATCCCAAGCCGTTCGTTTGGACCGCCAAAGCCGCCGACATCCTCGAAAAGGTCAAGCGCGCCCGCAAGGCACTCGATATTGGTTAATCTGCTTGCCGCACTACACTCTAGAATGTTCGGGCAGTTCACCGGTTTTCAGAGATCCCTCCCTCGATTACGCCGAGAGCTCGGAGATGCTCCGTCCGGATTACTCCCCTGGCCGCGCTATCCGGAAGTTGGACTGTTCGGCGCCAAGTTGCCGCAAGATGCCCAAGCCGTTGAAATAGATTCTCCGGCACACCCCGGAATCCTTTCCGGGGCGCCTCGTCTCACACCCTCTGCTTCCAGTTCCGGAGCGCTCACGGCCCCTGATCCGTTGCGTGGACTGCAATGGAGCTAAAGCGCTCCGTGGGACGCTTCACTGCTGCGGCTCAGCGGCCTTCCAATATCCCGGCCGCGTTCGTATTTCGAGAAACGGCCGGTTCACGTCCACGCGGATTTCGTGGAATCCGCCCTCCGCCAGATTGTTGGGGCTGTAGCTCAGCAGGTATTGATGATGGATCTCCTGCCCGAGAGCCGAGACGGCGCGGTCCAGCGATTTTTTCGAGAGAAACGAATATTCCCGGCCGCCGGTGTAGCGCGTCAGAACATCGGTCGGATCTTCCACGAAAATGCTCTTCACGCCTTTGAAGATCTCGACGAACATCGGAATGAAGTTGCCGGTGTTATGCAGTTGGTCCATCTGCGTCGGCGTGATCGGAGCCCCGGGCGGCAGATGCTGCGCCGTAGCCGGAATCGGATCGGGCCGCGGCGGCATGGGCTGCCCGGTCGCCAACGATTCCAGGTGCGAGATGTCGATCGAGTAAATCGTCACGTTCGCGAATTCCGCCGCGGTCAATGCATCCCGCAGCGTGCCTTCGCTGGCCCGATCCTGTTTTTCGCTGATCAGTACGATGAGCCGCCTGCGGTTCGTGGGACGGTGATTCAGTATCCGCGTGGCTTCGACGATGGTGTCGATCATGCGGTGACTGCTGCTGCCGGGAGTCAACCGCTTCAGCGCTTCGGATACCTTGGCGCCGTCGTCGGTGAAGTCCTGGATGCGCTGGATGCGATGGTCGAACGCGAGCACGGCAATCTCGCCGCCGCTGCCCGCCACCAGATCGTCGATCTCGTTCCCGATGGTCTGCACTTTGGGGAGAATCTCGTTCAGCGAATAGCTGGCCTGCACCGCCATCACCATCGAGATCGGCAGGTAGCTCATATCGGCCGTGATCTTCTGCGCTTTACCGTTGTCGTACAGAGTGAAATCCTGCGGAAGCAGGCCGTCTACGTAATCGCCGTGTTTATCGAGCACGGTGGTCGGCGCCACAACAACCGTCGTGGTCACGTGGATCGGCTGGGCCGCGGACGGCTCGGCGCCGCTCTCGGCCGGCTCGGCGGGCGCGAGTTGACCCGGTTGCGTCCGCTGCGGCGTACCGGGCGCAATCCGCTCCGGACGCGGGGGCGCCGTATCCTGCGCAAGCAAGGCTGGGGCCAGTAAGGCCACAACCGCCGCAAACACGGGGAACGCGCGCGTCATCATAGGTTCGACGTCCTCCTCTTAACTTGTGTTACTTCCCAACCTCGCCGGCCGCGCCGTGCCCGGTTTGCCCATGCAGCAGGTCCACGGCGTGGGGAATCAGATCGGCAATTGCATTCAGCGATTCCACGGCCCCCTTCGGCGCTCCCGGCAAATTAACGATCAGCGTCAGGCCGCGCGATCCCGCCAGCCCTCGCGACAGCGCCGCGTATGGCGTCGTTTTGCGTCCCTCCGCGCGCATGGTTTCCGCGATACCGGCAATCTCGCGATCGAGTACCGCCCGGGTCGCTTCCGGGGTAACGTCGCGCGCGGCAATGCCCGTTCCACCGGTCGTCAGTACCAGGTGCGCATGATCGTTGTCGGCGAGTTGCCGCAATCTTCCGGAGATCGTGTCGACATCGTCGTTAACGACGCTCTGCCACGCCACATACCACCCCAGTTCCTCGACGCGTTCCCGCACCGCCGGTCCGGAGCGGTCCATGCGGGCTCCTGTTGCCGCCGAGTCGCTGACGGTCACCACGGCGACGTGAATCATCGACGGTAGTCTCCGCTTTTGCCGCCCGTTTTCTCAACCAAATAAATATCCTGGATCTCGATGGACTTATCGAGCGCCTTGGTCATATCGTAAACCGTCAGCGCCGCGACCGAGGCCGCCGTCAACGCTTCCATTTCAACGCCCGTCTGGGCGGTCGTGCTGGCCGCGGCATGGATGCGGACGCCGTCCGGCTCGAGCGCGGTTTCGACATCCACGTGCGTCAGCATCAGAGGATGGCATAGAGGGATCAGATCCGCGGTCTTTTTTGCCGCCGCGATGCCGGCAATGCGCGCGATCTCGAGCGGGTTGCCCTTCGGGTTATGGGGCAATTTCGCCAGCGCCTCCCTCGCGATGCGAACGAAGGCGTGCGCCCGCGCCGTCCTTTTCGTCTCCGGCTTCGCCGAAACATCCACCATGCGCGGGCTTCCCGCCGGGTCGAAATGCGACAGCTCGCTCATTTCCGCAGCGCCCCTATCGCTTCGCCGGCGTCCCAGCTTTCCCTGTCCGGCTCGGCGATCGCAAATGCGTTTGCTCGCGCCAAGGCTCCCACATCGCCTGAACCCGACGATCGCAGGGGCGTAATCTCGCCTCCGTCCGCGCTCAACCGCGCCGGCAGGAACCGCGTCAGACCCGGCCTTATGCGCAAGCCCTCCGTCAGCGCGCTCCGCTGCAGCGGCAACGTCGATTCGCTCTGGCCGTTTAGAAGCTCCACCGCGGCGCGCGCAAACAGCTCGAACGTGACCATGGTCGAAACTGGATTCCCCGGTAAGCCGAAGAAGAATTTTCCTCGCGCGCGGCCGAACACCAACGGCTGTCCCGGCTGGATCAGCACGCGGTCGAAATAGAATTCAGCGCCTACATCCGACAAAACCCGCTCCACAATATCGTACTTGCCCGCCGACACGCCCCCAGACAGCAAGAGCATGTCGTATTCCAACCCCTGTTCCACCAGTGGCCGCGTCGATTCGTATGTATCGCGCGCAATGGGAAGCACCACCGGGGTCCCGCCCGCACGGGCTACCTGCACGGCCAGCGCCTCCGCGTTGGAATTGCGGACTTGATATTCCAGCGGCCGGTCTCCGACGTCTATAATCTCGTCGCCGGTGGCAACGATTGCGACTTGTGGACGCCGGTACACCCAGGGATGATGCCGTCCGATGGTGGCCAGCAGCGCAATGTCCGCGTAGTCCAGCCGCTTTCCCGCCAACAACACGACCTCGCCGGCCGCCGCCTCCGATGCCCTCGGGTTGACGTTGTCGCCGCGATTCAGCGTACGCTCCGTCGTCATCTTTTCGCCTTCTACGCGACAGTGTTCCACCATGACCACACAATCGGCGCCGGAGGGCAGCGGGGCGCCCGTCATGATTTCGACCGCTTCACCCGGCCCCACTTCTCCGGTGAACAGTTCGCCCGCGCGAACTTCGCCGATGAGATAGAACTGGCCGGGAAGATCCTCCGCGCGCACGGCGAAACCGTCGCGAACCGAGCGCGGGAGCGGGGGATAATCGCGGTCCGCGGCGGCGTCTTCGGCCAGCACGCGCCCGGCGGCGTCAAATAGCGGGACTTCTTCCGACGGCGAGGTCGCGCGCAGCTCCATTACTTTTGAAATGACGCACGCGCGGGCTTGCGCGAAAGTGAGGGCCGCCACGGAACAATTGTAGCGACGAGGCGCGGACACTATTCGTGCCGCAGCGCGTCGAGCGGCTGAATCCGGGCCGCGCGGACGGCCGGCAACGCCGCGGCTGTCATGGCGACTGCCGCGAGCAAGGCCGTTGCCCCCGCGAGCACCGCGGCATTGAGACCGCGCATGGCAAAAAGCTGCGATTCCACCGCGCGGCCAGCCGCAATCGCGCCGGCTATGCCCACCACGCCGCCCGCTACGATCAGCAGTCCCACCTCGCCCAGAATCATGCGCACGATTCCGCCAGGCGCCGCCCCCAGCACCATACGAATGCCGATCTCCGCCGTCCTGCGGCTCACCAGATATCCGATCACGCCGTATAATCCCACGGCCGTGAGCAGCAATGCCAGCAGTCCGAATGCCGTCGATAAGGCCGCGACCAGGCGGTCGGTATAGATGGAGTCCTGGACGTTCACCTCCATCGATTGCAGCCCGTATACCGGCAGGGAGCGGTCGAGTTGCGCCATGGCGCCGCGAATGGCTCCCGTCAGCGCCTCCAATCCGCCGCTTGCCCGCACGAAGAACTGCGCCCGCAAAGCGCGTGTCCCCGGCCGCATTTGATCGTAGGGGATAAAATACGATGGTGCGATCGGATCGCGCAGGTTCAGAGTGTTGGCGTCGGCCACGACGCCGACGATCTCGGTATCGAAAGTCTTGCTGGAGCCGACGTGCATCTTGCGGCCGACTGTGAAGCGGTTCCCGATGAAGCGCTTTACGAACGCCTGGTTTACCAACGCGACCTTCGGCGCCGTGGCCGTATCGCGCTCGTCGAACTCCCGTCCTTCGAGCACCGGCGTTCCGATCGTATGAAAATATCCGGGTCCAGCCGCATTGGTGTCGCACAGCATTTCGTCGTCGTTGCGCGGCGCATAGCCGTCCACCATGACGTTCGATATGGAATGCGAATGCAACAGCGGCCCGGTGAATGCCAGCGAAGCCGATTCCACGCCGGGCAGCGCGCCGAGTTTGCGGTTCAGATCGCGATACAGATTCAGTCCGCGCGTGGTGTCGTACCCGCCCAGGCCGGCATCGACCGAAAATGTTAATAGATGCTCCGCGCGGAATCCCGGTTGATGCCGCATCAGGTTCGCGAGGCTGCGTCCGAATAGTCCCGCGGTCGCAAGCAAAACCAGCGAGAGCGCGATCTGACCCGCAACGAGAACTTTGCGCGGGGCCGCATGGGCGCCGCCGCCCGAGGTCCCCTGCGTGCGCTCGCCCAGCGGCGACGCTTGTCCCCCCGTGGCCTGCAGCGCCGGAACAAGTCCGAACAACAGCGTGGCGGCGATCATCAGCCCTACGCTGAACGCAAGGAGCTGCATATTAATTTGCCCCGTGAGCCAGCCGTGAATCTGATTGGCCGGCATCAAGCGGATCAGCGCGCCCGTCAGCAGCGGCGCAAGCGCGATGCCGCACGCCGTGCCTACAACGGCCAGCAGCGCGCTCTCCGTAAGCAGCAGCCGCACAACGCGCCAACGGTCCGCGCCCAACGCGAAGCGGATCGCGATCTCTCGCGTTCGATTCACCGCCCGCGCCAGCAGCAGATTCGCGAGATTGCCGCACGCGATCGCAAGCAGCAGCAGAACCATGGCCAGCAGCACGAACAGGGGCTTGCGCCATTCCTTCTCGAGCGTGTTGAGGCCCTGCGCGGCGGGCCGCAATTCCAGCCGTTTGGACTCATACCTGGCGCGCGTGGCAGGATTATTTATCTTGGACTGCTGCACGGCTTCGCGCACCGCGGAGGCGAACTTGGGCGCTAATTTGGCCGCGGCGCGCTGGCGCGAAACTCCCGGGGCGAGGCGTCCCAACACCGTCAGCCAGCTCGCATCGGCGCGGTCGAAATTGTTCCACCCCGGAGTGATCGCGCCGCGCATCGAAATGGGCAAGTAAATGTCGGGCGATTCCCCCGCCAGTATTCCCAGAAAACCTTTGGCGGCCACGCCGATAATGCTGAACGGCTGCCCGTTGACCAGAATCGTCCGATTCAAAACGGACGCGCTCGCGCCGAACCGCCGCGTCCAGAAATCGTGCGAAAGCACGGCCACGGGATTGCCGCCGCGCACCATGTCGTCCGAGGATTCGAGCAGCCGTCCCAAGCGCGCCTCGACTCCCAGCATGTCAAAAAAATTACCGGATACTACTTCGGCGTGGCCGCGCTCCGCGGCCCCGTCTACTACCATCTGAACCGGCGCCCCGCTCCTCGCCGCGAGGCCCTCAAAGGAGCGGCTCGCGCGTAATTCGCGATATAGCGGATAGGAAAAAACGGTCTCGTCGTTGTCGCTCGAAGAGCTCCCCGGCAGATTCGGCGGGTCGGAGTGCAGCGTCACCAGCCGCTCCGGCTGCCGCACCGGCAGGGACCGCAGCAACACCTGATAAAACAGCGAAAAAATCGCGGTGTTCGCGGCAATTCCCAACGCCAGGGTCGCGATTGATAAGGCGAAGAAGGCTGGCGCGCGCCGCAGTCCCCGGAGGGCGAACAGTAGGTCTGTTTTCATTGATCCCCAGCGCCTCGACCGCCTGAACCCACTCTTCCCGACTGCCGTTCCGGCGTGGTCACTTCGCCTTCACCCACCGAGCGACGGGCGGTATAGTGGCTCTTAATTATTTCATCCATACGTATTCGGAGGTTCTCTCGTAATGCGGGTTCGCCGGAGCGCACACGCTTGAGCCAGTCCTCGACCGTTGCACAAAGCGCCTCATGGAACTTCGTGCGGTTCAGCACGTAGTCGCCGGACGGGTTCTTCTCGACAATTGCATTCTGACGGGTCATCTTCACGATCCAGCGATTGCGGGTCTCCGCATCGTGCATGAGCCCATTCCTGATGTACTCCCGGAAATCGTCTGCCTGTGTCTCCGTCCACACGAAGCGTTCCTGGCGGAGGATGTCACGGTATACCTTCTTCTCCTTCCCTCGAGGAACCTTCTTCCCGTTCATGAATCCCCACAGCGACTCGAGCACGATGCAATCGAGCGCCAGAACCGCAAACCCAGCGTACCGGAATTTTACCAATGCAGTGCTCCAACGAAGCCAGCGACCCTGACCAGCCGATCCTCGACGATATCGATCGCGCGATCCCAATCCGGAGGCGTCGCACTCACTGCCTGCTTCCAATCGCCTTCACTGAACCGCGGAGAAATCTTCATAGTTCCCGCAATTTCGCTAGGAACGCGATTTGCTCGTCCGCAGCCTGCATTGCGCGCTGGTTATTCGCAATGGCTTTGTCGATTACGTGCTGGACGTACTCGCCGGGCGCGTCGTGAGATCGCAAGCCGTTCACGATGTGCTTGACGTACTCGCCGCTCGTCCACAGGCCGGCTCTCCGGTCCGCCTCCCGCACGAAGAAACGTGGCAGCGACCGCCTCCTCTCCGGACACGATCACCCGGACGCTGTCTCTCGCGTACCGCTTGCCTTCGATACGTTCGAGCCGATCCAGAGTCTCGCTCGCGATCTCATACAAAACGCCCCACGCGAACCAGCCAGAACCCGGGGGAACGCAGGAGATCGGCCGCGGCGCAATGGTTCTTATCGCTCCAAACCGTAAAGGCGATCTCGTGTTCCTCCACGGTTCGCGCAAGAAGCTCGCCGTTTGCGAGCGCTCCCAATCTGTCTCGAAATCGCTGCGCATCGCAATTCGAACCGGACTGAAATACAAGCGGCACGTCCATCGCACGGGGCACATTATCGCGCAAACGACGGGGCAGCGGCGGTCCCGAGGAAGCACTTTCCTCCAGCCCTGCGATCATGACGGGAGCATCAAAGGTCCTCGGGGCGGAGGCCCGTATCTTTCGCGATCCTGGATAACGCGGCTTGACCTATTTCGTCACTGTCATGGAAGCAGAAAGTGAAGTTGGGCCAGCCATCGCGTTGCAGTTTTCGATGGGATCCCACCTGCTTTTTAAGTGTCCAACCGATTCGCAGCAAGGCGGCATAGACTCTCTTGGCCTTTGTCGCCGGCCAAGTGCTCACGCCGCAAAAAGCACCCTGAGGGGCTCGGGGACTTCCTCGCCACTCTCGATCATATCGGCCAAAACCTGTAGGGCAATTGATTTGACCTTTCGCACTGCCTCATCTTCGGTACCGCCGTAGGCCAGCACCCCAGGAAGCTGCGGCACGGAGGCCAGAACCCGGCCATCCTCCTCACGCTCGACTTCGACGCGGATAGGTTGGATTTCGACCATGACTCTTCCCAGTGTAACGGAATGTCACCGCAGTGCCGCGATCACCGCGTCTGTAAACTCCCTCGTGCTCGCGTTGCCGCCGATATCGCCCGTGACGCGCTCACCCTTCGCGTACACCGCCTCGATAGCGCTCTCGAGCCGCGCCGCAGCATCCTGTTCGCCCAGATGCCGCAGCATCATCACCGATGACAGCATCAGAGCGGTCGGGTTCGCCACGCCGCGGCCGGCAATGTCCGGCGCGCTCCCGTGTACCGCTTCAAAGACGGCGTCCTTCTCGCCCATGTTCGCCCCCGGCACTACTCCGAGGCCGCCGACCAGCCCCGCCGCGAGATCTGAGACGATATCGCCGTAAAGATTCGGCAACAGCAGAACATCGAACGTTTCGGGGCGCATCACAAGCTGCATCGCGGCGTTGTCCACGATCAGCTCGCGATATTCGATCTCCGCATATTCCTGCGCCACTTCGCGGCAGCAGCGCAGAAAAAGGCCGTCGGCCAGCTTCATGATGTTGGCCTTGTGAACCGCCGCGACCTTCTTCCGCCCCGCCTTGCGAGCGAACTCGAACGCCGCCTTGGCAATGCGCACCGATGCCGTGCGCGTGATCACTTTCAGCCCCGTCACGACGTCTTTGACTACTTCGTGCTCCAGCCCGGAGTACAGATCCTCGGTGTTCTCGCGAAAGATCACCATGTCGATTTTCACGTCGGAGAAGCGCGTCTTCACGCCCGGCAGCGATCGCACGGGCCGCACGTTGGCGTATAAATCGAGCGCCTTTCGCAATGCCACATTGACGCTCGGAAAGCCACCGGCGATCGGCGTCGCTACCGGACCTTTCAGGCCTACCCGCGTGCGGGCGAGCGAGGCGATCACGTTGCCGGGCAACACCTCCCGCTCGCGCTCGATGATTTCCGCGTTCAGATCGACGCACTCCCATTCGATCGCGGCGCCTGTCGCATCCACCGCCCGCCGCGCCGCGTGCGCCACCTCCGGGCCGATTCCATCTCCTGGGATCAACGTCACTTGGCGCGCCACGTTTACCATTGTATGGAATGGCCCTTATTCGCAGAGCTTTGATCAGCGTCACCGATAAGGACGGGATTGGCGGATTTTGCGCGCGGCTTGAAGTCGCTTGGAATCGAAATTATTTCGACGGGGGGAACGGCGCGCGTCATTCAGGAAGCGGGCGTTCCGGCGCGCGAAGTATCGGATGTTACGGGCTTCCCCGAGATGCTCGATGGCCGTTTGAAGACGATCAATCCGCGCATCGCCGGCGGCATTCTCGCCATGCGATCCAATACGGATCACATGCAGGCGCTCGAGCGGCACGGCATTCCAGCGATCGACATGGTCGTTGTCAATCTCTATCCCTTCGAGAAGGTTGCCGCGCAGGCGGGCGCGAGCCTCGAGGAGCTGATCGAGAATATCGACATCGGAGGTCCCACGCTGCTCCGCGCCGCCGCCAAAAATTATCAGGACGTCGCGGTCGTGACGTCCCCGCAGGATTACGGCCCGCTTCTCGACGAAATGCGCGCGGGCCACTGCGAGCTGGGCCGCGAGACTCTGTGGCGTCTCGCGTTGCAAGCCTTCGCGACGACCGCCGCCTACGACCGGGCCATCAGCGCGCGCTTGCGGCAGATCGGCGCCGGAGCGGCAGCAGCTACCGGCGATCCTCGACATCCGCGCCGCCCGCGCAATCGATCTCCGCTACGGCGAGAACCCCCATCAATCCGCCGCCCTCTATTCGAACCACCAAGGCGGGATCGCTGGAGCGCGGCAACTCCATGGCAAGGAACTGTCCTATAACAACCTTGTCGACCTCGACGCCGCCTGGCAGCTAATCCTGGAGTTTGAACACCCCGCCGCGGCCATCGTCAAACACACCAACCCTTGCGGCTGCGCGGAATCCGCAACCCTCGCCGAAAGCTATCGCAAAGCGTTCGAAGCCGATCCTATCTCCGCTTACGGCGGCATCCTGGCCTTCAATCGCGCCGTCGACGGGGAGACCGCGCGCGAAATTTCGAAGACCTTCATCGAAGCAATCGCCGCCCCCGATTACGAGCCCGCCGCGCTCCAAGCGCTCACAGCGAAGAAGAACCTGCGTCTGCTCCAAGTGCCCCCCGCATCAGCCCCCGAGCTGGTCGTGAAATCGATCAGCGGCGGTTATCTCGCCCAGACCCCCGATCTGCGCCGCCTCGAGCGCTCTGAAGCGCAAGTCAAGACGGAGCGCCAACCGGGCGAAGAGGAATGGCGCGCTCTCGAGTTCGGCTGGAAAGTCTGCAAGCACGTCAAATCGAACGCCATTGTATACGCGCGCGCCGGACAGACCGTCAGCGTCGGCGCAGGCCAGATGAGCCGCGTCGATGCCGTGAAAGTCGGCGCCATGAAAGCTATTCTGCCGCTCCAGGGAACGGTCCTGGCATCGGACGCTTTCTTCCCATTCCCCGATGGAGTCGAAGAAGCCGCCAAGCACGGCATTACCGCTGTTATCCAGCCGGGCGGCTCCGTTCACGATGATGACGTGATCGCCGCCGCGAATCGTCTGGGATTGGCCATGGTCTTCACGGGTGTGCGCCATTTCCGCCATTGAGCTGCCGTTCGAGCCGCCTTACAACTGGAGCGCGCTGCTGCGTTTCCTCGCTCCGCGCGCTATCCCCGGCGTGGAGCGGGTCGCGCCGGACGCCTACGCCCGCACTTTCCGAACCGCCGCCAGCGCCGGCCGTTTCGAAGTATCCCTCCGCGATCGCCTGTACGTCCAGATCGAACCGCAAATTACGCCCTGCATCACAGAACGGCTGCAGCGCGTCTTCGACACCCGAGCCCCCATCGCAACAATCGAATCGCATCTTCACAAAGATCCCCAGCTCGCGCCATTCATCGACGCTCAACCGGGTCTCCGCATCCCCGGAGCCTGGGATAACTTCGAACTGGCAATACGGGCCATCCTCGGCCAGCAGGTCACCGTCAAAGGCGCCAGCACTCTCGCCGGGCGCATCGCTGAAATGTACGGCGAAGCGACGCCCTATGGGCGCCTGTTTCCCACGCCCGAAACCCTCGCTGGCGCCGACTTGGACGGCGTCGGCCTGCCTCGCGCCCGCGCCAACTCCATCCGCGCCGTCGCCGCCGCGTTTGCCTCCGCCTCCCCACCCCAAACCGCAGCCGAGCTCCGCGCTTTGCCCGGCATCGGCGACTGGACCGCTCAATATATCTCCATGCGCGCCTTTAAAGATCCCGACGCCTTCCCCGCAACCGATCTCGGCCTGCTGCGCGCCGCCGGTCCCGATGTGGCCCGGCGATCGGAAACTTGGCGCCCCTGGCGCGCCTATGCCGCCATGCACCTGTGGATGTCGCTATAGGTCTTGTGAAACGCCCCAGCCGCATGCAACACTTACCTGTATCGCTAGGCTGGGCCTTCCATGATCATCCGTCAACAGCAGATGGATTCATTCGAGCAAGACGGAGTACGCCGCTTCGAGGACGAAATGCTCGCGCATCTGAAGAGCGTCTCGGCGCGCCACTGCGAAGTGATCGGCGACGAAAAGGTCCGCACGGCGATCCGGCTGGGCTTGGAGAATTCCAAGAAGTACGGCTTCGACACGCGCGGGCCGGTGCGCTTTTTTATCGAGCTGATGTTCATGTTCGGGGGCTACTTCGATACCGACGTGCAATATCCGTGGGCATCCGAAGCCCTGAACAGCCCGGATTATCCTCAGCAGATGTTTCGGGCCGACCATCTTCATGGGAAAATGCTCGAATATCTCAATGCCGTATCCGGTCCCGGCGACGTTTATGCCAAGCGGGCCATGCGCGAAACGGTCCGTCTGGTCTCGGAAGCCCCGGCGCATGCGGCCCTAGGCAGGTCCGAACTGCTGTCGCGTCTGCCCCAGGTTTATCCCGAAAAGTGCGCCTGGTTGGGCGCCGGGCGTTTGGGCGACGTGATCGATGGCGGCATGGACGTGGCCCGCGCGAACGGCATCACCGCCGCCCGAGGTCTAGGGCTGTTTGCCCTGCTCGCTTTCGCTATGGGACACCGCTTTGCCGGCGATCCGCTCTATCCCTGGATAGCGAACACGCTGCAAAATCCGCTCATTACCGATGCGAACGCCCGCGCCGAGGTCGTGGAAAAGAAAAGTCTGCTCTATCTCAATCGCGTGCTTGAATATCTGGAGCGAGCCTGATCCCAGAGAAACTGAACAATGTGCCATAGCGGAACAAGCACATCGGCGCTGCCAAGTTCATCGGCGGGATCGGGCGCGCCCGTAGCAGGTCCGGTCGCGTGCGGAGCGGCCCATAGCAGCGCGATCCTGTTGATCGACGAACTGGGGCTGCCCATGGCGGGCGCGACGGCGCAGGTAACAATCGGCGGCGCCGTTTCGTCAATGACAGCGGATGGCAGCGGCACGCTGTGCTTCACCGTGCCGCCCGGAACCTCGGTCCAAGTGCAGCTCGGCGACACGCAGGAGACGCAGCCCGGCGAATCGACCACTACCGCTTCCGGCCACCATTTCCTCGCCAATGGCACGGGACCATGAGCCACCGAATCGTTTACTGCGCCGAAGGATGCGCGCCAGTTCTGGCGCAATTACCGCACGAGGCATTGCGAGGTCTCGACGGAGGCGCGGTTGCGTCCGTGCCCGACGACGCCATGCCAGCGCTGCTGACGAAAACGCCCACTGTTCCCATCCTCTATTTCTCGCGGCAGGCTTACGACGATGCGATGGAAGGATTGAGCGGCCCGGAAGTGGAGGAGGCGCTTCACAAGCGTTTGAGCCATTGGTCGGGCCAGGCGCTGGACTACGCTCTCGAATGGATCGCGCGCGACGAGCGCCGCGCTCTGACACTGACCGCGATCGCCTGGAGCAGGGCTTCCGGCGACAACGCCCGCGTTCTTCAGACGCATTTCGATGCCGCGCTCAACCTTCTGACGTCCATTGCCGGCACGGGCCGCTACGACGACATGGAATTCGTGGATCTGCTGAGCGCGGTCGTCGAAGCCGATGCCCTACTGATTGCCGAGTTGGCCCACCGGCCGGAAGCTCAGACGCGCAGCCAGTTTGCAACCGCTTTGGCGGAGGAGTTGAAGCGCCGCGGCCGCCCCGAGTTCGCGCAGGCGCTCCCCTACGCCGAGCCGCAGCGCGGCGTTTTCATCGAGCCCGCCGATGCGACGCTGCGCAATTATCTGAAGGCCCGCTGGGAGAGCGGTGTTCCCTGGCGCGACGGCGCGGTCGCGGACCTGCCCCTGCGCGCCATGGCCGATTTCGAGCGCGCCGGAAAGAGGATCGCGGTTCTGTATGCCGACCCGGGCGCTCTGAAACAAGACGCGAACGAACTCACCGCGGCGCAGTTGATAAAGCGTTTCGAGCAGCTCGCGGCTGCGGGAGAGGAAGGTCTAACGCGGCAGCGAGACGATTATTGGAACATGCTGCGGCTCAATGTTGCCGGGTTGCGCCGCGTACTGCGGGCGCGCGCCGTAAAAGAGGATGCGCGCGTGGCCGCCGTGGCCGAACCTCAAATCGTCGCGGAAACGCAGATTTTGGCGGTCGAGTTGGCGCGCTCGAAATCCTGGTTGTTTCCCGGCGACGGCGGCGATCCATTGGAGCGGTTGAAAGTTGCGGAGGACGATTCGATCGGCGACGCGACGTTTTTCGCCTCCGTTGCCCAGCGCCGCGGCAATACGTATCTCGCCGGCCGCATGCACGATCTGATCGCGAGAAAGCGGAGCTGATCTCTCATGGCGCGGCCATATCATTACCACGTTTACGATCGTCCCAGCTTCAACGCGCTGGCCGCGTGGGCTTCGGCGCCCATTGCGGTGCCCGGCGCGGCGGCCGGGACGACCGAAACCAAGACCATGTACAGTCTGAAGAAGGACATGGATCAGTTGCGCGCCGACGGCGCCGCGAAAGGTATCGTCGACGCCGGAGTGACATCGGTTGGAACCAGCAGCGGTGGCCGCTCATTGTGGGCTTTGAAAGTGGGCAACGGCGCCTCCCATAAGGTGCTTTTCACGGGATGCCATCACGCCAGAGAATGGATCTCCGTTGAAATTCCGTATCTCGTGGCGGAATACCTGATTCAGAAATATACGAATACTCCGAGCACGCCGCAGGAAAAGCGCATCAAGCATTTGCTGCTGAACCGGCAGATCTGGTTTGTCCCTTTGGTGAATCCGGACGGTCACGATTTCAACATGAGGGTCAATCGCAACTGGCGCGCCAACCGCCAGTCGCACGTCGTCACAGGCGCCACCATCTCGCGATCGGCGGCGAACGGCGGAGACGTAACATTTCCGAGCGGAACCTACATGGGCGTGGACATTAATCGCAACTACAACACTTCGAACTGGGGCACGGAAACGTTTCTGGGAGGATTTGCCAAGACCAGCCGCGATCCCCGGGATGGCGGAGCAAACAGCATTTGGTGCGGCGTCGCGGGGAGCGGGGAAGCGGAGAGCGCCGCCATCGACGCGCTCATCCAGGCGCAGAAGTTCCGGTCCAGCATCACGTACCACAGTTTCAGCGAATTGCTCTTGTTCCCGGACGCCTCGGCCGCCGACTCGTACGTCCAATGGGTGGGCGGCGGGATGAACGGTTTGATAGCCGCTTCCGGACACTCCTATACCTATCAGAGCGGCTCCGCCTTGTACCCTACGACCGGCGATTTGATGGAATTTTCTTACGAGAAGGTTCCGGGCCGACCCACTTTCACGCCGGAAGTGCGCCCGGACTCCAGTGCCAATGCCTGGCCCACCGGACCGGGATTCAGCGGCTTGCCCGAATCCGAGATTGAACCGACCTTTCGGGAACATCTTGGCGCTGCGCTGGCGCTGATTAATTGCGCCGGCTTCAACGCCGTGGCCGCAAGCCAAAACCTCACGCTGGCGACCGGATCGCCGCCCACGAAAGGCCAAATGGTACGGAATTGCTGGGAGGTGTTCCAGGGATGGGCGCCATACGTGCTGCAACTCTGCTACGACCTGGTCGAATCGCCCATCGGAACCGTGGTGATGGTGTGCGGCGGGGAAGCGCTGCAGGAGCTATATTTCCTCGACCGGCGCCCCGAAACCACCGCCGGGCTCCCGCGCACGCACGATCCGCTGGGCTGCGCCGCCCGCATCCGGGCTTATTTCGACGGCGATTTCGCCGCGCTCGACGGCATCGCCGTCAACCCTACCGGCACGCCCTTCCAACAGACCGTCTGGAAAGAGCTGCGCGGCATCCCGCCGGGTCAAACGGAAACGTACGGGCATGCTCGCCGCACGGATCGGTAAACCATCCGCGTGCCGCGCCGTCGGCCTGGCCAACGGTCAAAACCCGATTTCACTGGTGATCCCCTGCCATCGCGTCATCGGCTCGAACGGCAAGCTGACCGGCTACGGCGGGGGACTCGAACGCAAGAAATGGCTACTGGAGCACGAGCGCGGCGCTCTCTACGACGGGCAGGCGTCCATGAAGTTGTAAGCGATCATGTGGCAGATGATCATGTGGGCGTCCTCGATGCGGCCCATGTGCGGCGCGGCGACCTGCAGGTTCAAACGCGCCAGCGGCCCCAGCTTCCCGCCGTCGCGGCCCGTCAGCGCGATCGTTTTGCAGCCGATCGAATTGGCGTACTCCATCGCGTTGACGACGTTCGGCGAATTGCCCGAGCCGCTGATGCACATCACCACGTCGTCCGCCTGCGCGAAATTCTTCAACTGCTCGGCGAACACGCAATCGTAGCCGACATCGTTCGAGTAGGCCGTCAACGTGGGCAGCGAATCGGTCAGCGCCATGATCTTGAAGCGCTGCTCGCGCTGGTAGCTGGCGCCCTTGACGATATCGCAGGCGAAGTGCGATGCCGTCGAGGCGCTGCCGCCGTTGCCGCACACGAAAATGTGCCGCCCCTTCTCGCGCGCCTCCGTAAACAATTCAATCGCGCGCCCCACCAGATTCGTGTCGATGCCGTCGATGGCGCGCAGCAGTTCGCTTCGATATTGATCCGCAAAGTTCATACCAGAAAAAAGTCCAGTGCTTTTGACAAATAATCCTTAAGATCGGCGCGCTTCACTACCGCGTCGAGAAATCCGTGCTGCAGCAGAAATTCGCTGGTCTGAAAGCCGTCGGGCAGCTTCTGCCGGATGGTCTGCTCAATGACGCGCGGACCCGCGAACCCGATCTGCGCGCCCGGCTCGCCGATATTCAAATCGCCCAGCATGGCGAAGCTCGCGGTCACTCCGCCGGTGGTCGGGTCGGTCAAAACGCTGAGAAACGGAACCTTGGCTTCGTCCAGCCGCATCAGCGCCGCCGAAATTTTCCCGAGCTGCATCAGGCTCACGGCGCCCTCCTGCATGCGCGCGCCGCCGGATGCCGAAACGACGATCAGAGGCGTCCTGGTCTCCATCGCCCGCTCGATTGCGCGCGTGATCTTCTCGCCAACAACCGCTCCCATGCTGCCGCCGATGAATTTCAGTTCCAGCGCGCAAATGTAAACGCGCCGCCCACTCATGAAGCCACCCGCGGAAATGACCGCGTCCGGCAGCGAAGTGGCCTGCTGCGTCGCCGCCAACCGATCCTTATAACTTTTCGAATCGACAAACGACAGCGGGTCGGTCGAGACCAAGTCGCGGTCGAACTCCTCGTAGTTGCCCTCGTCGAACAGCAGCTCCAGCCGCCGCCGCGCATCGATGCGGAAGTGATATTCGCATTTTGGGCAGACCTGCAGGCCTTCGTCCAAAGCCTTGCGCCAGATCACCTGCCCGCAATGTTCGCACTTCAGCCACAGCCCCTCCGTGCGCATGCGCCGCTCTTCGTCGCCGCCGCCCTCCGTAGACGGTTTATCGCGATTAAACCACGCCATCCATAGTCAGTTTGGCACACCCGGCCGCAGTGGGACTTAATTGCGAAAAACCGATCAGCCTCGCAAGAAATCTTCCGGATGGATTCCCGCCCGCTTCAGAATCGCCCGGAGCGTTCCGTCCGGCATTTCCCCCGCGAACGACCTCTGTATCGGAATCCCGCCAGACGGCCCATTCACGCGGCGACTACGATCGTGTAATCCCGCCGCTCAGTGGTAGTCGGCAAGTCCGGAACGCCGCCGCGCTCGCGCCGCGCTTCAATCAGTTTGCGCGCTACGTCGCGAGCTATGTCGAGCGCCTCGGCCACCGTGCGCCCCTGCGCGACGAGCCCGGGGAGCTCATCGGAAGTCGCAAGGAACAGCCCTTCCGGCAATTCCTCGACCTGTATCCGGATCGCCAGCTCCATACCAGCCGATCCTATCACTTCCTCGCGTACAGGCGCGCAAATTCCCGCAGGTCCTGCTTGTCCACATCGGAAACGGCCCAGTAAGCGAGACCCCCATCGTCCCAATGGACCAGATTGAACCCGTTCACATCCGCGATACCGCCAGCAGGGCGAGCGTTATTGGACTGCGGCCATACGAAAAGATTGACGATGTGCTGACGGCGTTGAAATACGAGCGCGGCAACCGTCCTTCCATCCAGATAGTCCAGCCGGCCGCCGCGCAGCGGGTAACCGGACGCGGACAAGTCCAGCACTCGCGGCGAAAAATCGACCTTGCCCGCAAACCACGGCTTAACCGTGTGCCGATCCGACGACGGCACGTCCATGAGATGTCCCGGCAGCAACGATCGAATGTGGTCCGCAACGATCTCATGAGCGATCAACCGGTCTTCCGAAGGATTGCGCCGTCCCAGGAAAAGCCCCACAACCAAAGCCGCCGCTACCGCGACGCCCGCCGCAACCCACCACCAACCGGGATGCCCCGCTCCCGCCTGTTCCGAGTCCCGCCGCAACGCCGCGCGGACGCCGGCCTCCAGACCCCGCGGCGCCTGATAATACGGCGCGTTCGCGCGGATGTCGGTCCGTAACCGGTTCAATGCGCCGCGCAGCTCCGCGCATGCGGCGCAACTCTCCAAATGCGCCTGCACCTCCACGGCTCGCGCCCCATCGAGTTCCTCATCGATAAAAGCTTCGACCGCCTCTCGAACCGCATCGCACGTCATGCGCGGTCCCTCCCGGCGCGCGCCGCCAGACATTCCTGTAACCGCGCGCGAGCCCGCGCCAGCCGCGACATCACCGTGCCGACCGGAGCCGTAATCGCCTCCGCAATTTCCTTGTATGACATTTCTTCGAGTTCACGCAATACGACCACCTCGCGATATTCGGACGGCAATCCCGCAATGCAGCGGCGCACGCCGTCGATGTCGCACTGCCGCATGACGCGGTCCTCCGGCCCGTCGCGCGCGTTCTCCGGAATGTAGTCGCCCTCTTCGAATTCCTCGGCCGCCTCCCTCCCCCGCCCCTGCCGCAGCGCAGTGCGGCACGTGTTCCGCACAATGGCGAGCAGCCACGAACGCCGCGTCTTCGCCCTCAAACCCCTCGAAGAAACGGAATGCGCGCAAATACGCTTCCTGCACCGCATCCTCGGCGTCGTGTTCGCTTTTCATGATCCATCGCGCCAGATTGTACGCCGCGTTCAGGTGCGGTAAAACAAGCCGCTCGAAGCCGTCGACCTTTTTTCCGTGCCGCATGCGCTTACCGGAGCGCCTTCATCGGCCCCGCGGCGCCTCACCCGCGATCATTTGCCCGACGCTTGCTTGATATAGGCGATGATTTCCGCGCGCTCCCCGGGACTGGGAACCTGGAAACCCATATTGTTGCCCGGCGCCACCTTCTCGGGATCGGCTAACCATCGATCCAGCGACTTGTCGTCCCAAACGAGATTTGCATTCCTCAGCGCATCTGAGTATTGGAACGAGGCCACCGTTGCGGAAGCCCGTCCGTAGATTCCCCCCAGCCGCGGGCCTTCCTTGTCCTTATCGAGCGCATGGCATCCCGAGCAGCGCCTTTCAAACAGCGCCTTTCCGGCCACCGCGCCTCCGAAAGCGCCCTGCGGCATCAGGCCCGCAATCGCCGCGACAACAACGCCGTCGCGCAGGCGCCCCATCCTGTAGTCCTACGCCGCATGATTGCGCTCCAATACGCCCATCGCGGGCTCTTCCAAGGGAGCGTCGGTGATGGCCAGCGTCTGTTTATTGACCACGTACTCGACGTTATGAATGCCCAGAACGCTTCGCAAGCGCTCGCCCGGCACTTTCATGGGCCCCGGAGAAGCCGCCGCGCCCGGCCGCGGTTGCGGAAACGCCGTCGACATGGCCGTGTGGAATGTCACATTGCCTTCCACCTTCCGCATTGTCTGATGGATGTGCCCGTTCAGCACCGTCACGGACCCAAAACGCTTCAAGGACCGCAGCGCCCGCTCGCCGTCCTCGGTCCCCCAGCCCCAATCGGCATACACGGTCCACAGCGGAATGTGGGCGAACACCACGACGGGAGTGCTGCTGGCGCGCCCGCGCAGATCGTCTTCCAGCCACGCCAGTTGCTCCTCGCCCAGTTTCCCCAGGCCCTCCAGCGCCGCCGCATTCACCAGTCCGGCGAAATGAACCCCCTTGTGATCGAAACTGTACCAACCTCCGCCCTTGGTTCCTTTTCCGTAACGCTCCCGATAGCGCTTCCCATCGTCGGCCGCGGTGTCGTGTTCCCCGGGCACGCAATAGATCTGCTTTTGCTTCAATCCGGAAAGGATCTGGTCCATCGTGTCGAATTCGGCGGGTTTGGCCGTATGGCTCAAATCCCCGCTGTGGATAATAAAGTCCGGCCGCTGTTCCAGCCCGTTGATCTTATCGACGGCTGCCTGCAGGGTTCCGTTCACGTCCGGGTTGGCCGGCTTGTTAAACCCTATGTGACTATCGCTGATCTGGACAAAGCTGAATCCGCCCTTGTCGTTTGTTTCGTCGCCCAAAGCGCGCGAGCTCGCAATGCCCCCGGCAACGCTCCAGATTACGCCCGTGCCGGCCCAAGCCATGCACTCCAGGAATCCGCGGCGGTCGATTCCGTCGCGGCTATGGTCTTGAAGAATCGTTTTCATGATGACGCCCTCGTCATGCATAACCACGCCGGTCCCCGTTTTATTCCCGCCGCGCCAAGTATCCTGGAACTAGGCCGAATCCACAGCGATCGCTTCGACGAATTTTGATCAACAGACTCGTAATTGAAAACCTGAAGCACCGCCCCGTGCGGACTTTCTTGAGCGCCCTGGCCATCGCCATTCAGGTCACCATGGTGCTGACGCTGGTCGGCCTCAGCACCGGCATGCTTCAGGAACAACAGCGGCGTTCGCGCGGCATCGGCGCCGACATCGTCGTGAGCGCGCCCGGCAGTTCCGCCCTCAGCCTCTCGGCGAACCTCAACGCCGGCTTTCTCCCCTTCATTGAAAAACAGCCGCACGTAGCCGCCGCCGCCGGCACCCTCATCCAGTCCACCGGCTTCCTGAATCGCGTCACCGCCATCGATCTCGCCGGCTTCGACCGCCTCAATGGCGGATTTCACTATCTCCAGGGCGGTCCTTTCGAAAATCCCGAAGACGTTATTGTCGACGATTACTACGCGCGCCAGAATCGTCTTCACGTCGGCGACCACCTTCAAATCCTCAATCAATCCTGGCGCGTTTCGGGCATCGTGGAATCGGGAATGCTGGCGCGCGTCTTCGTGCCGCTCAAGACATTACAGGAGCTGACCTCCAGCCCCAATCAACTGACCACCATCTACGTCAAAGTGGATAATCCCGGCAACCTGAACGCCGTCATCGCGTCGCTCAAGGCGAAAATGCCCGATTACCAGATTCATCCCATGGAAGAGTATGTTTCGCTCATCTCCGTAAACAGCGTTCCGATGCTGCGCGAGTTTATCTATGTGGTGGTCGGCCTCGGCGTGCTCGTCGGCTTCCTGGTCGTGTTTCTTTCCATGTACACCGCCGTTCTCGAGCGCACGCGCGAAATTGGAGTTCTCAAGGCGCTGGGGGCTTCGCCCGCCTACATCGTCAATATTCTGCTGCGTGAAACCATCGTCCTGGCAGTCTGCGGAACCATTGCCGGCATCGCCCTGACCTTCGGCTCCCGCTGGATCATCAACTCCGTCATCCGCGGATCGCTCATCCAGGCCATCGTCCCATTGTGGTGGCCCATCGCGGCGTTCATCGCCATCGGCGGCGCTCTGCTGGGCGCAACCTATCCCGGCCTCAAGGCCGCGCGCCAGAACGCCATCGAGGCGCTTGCTTATGAGTGATGTCCATGAGTGACGACCGCGCGAACGGCGCCCCCATCATCTCGATTCGCAACCTTACCAAGAGCTATCGCGTCGGCGATGTCGACGTCCACGCCCTGCGCGGCGTCGATCTGGACGTTGCTCCAGGCGAGTTTCTCTCCATTATCGGACCCTCCGGCTCTGGCAAATCCACTCTCTTTCACATCATCGGCGGTCTGACGCCGCCCACTTCGGGAAGCCTCTTCATCGCCGGCAAAGATCTCCTGAACATGTCCGATTCGGACCGTACCAGCTTGCGCAAGACGAGCGTTGGATTTGTGTTTCAGAAGTACAACCTGCTACCCACCCTTACCGCGCGCGATAACATCGCCATTGCGCGCGATATCGCCGGCCGCAACGGCAAGACCGAGCCGTGGTTCGACGATGTCCTCAACCTGCTCGGCATCTCGCATCGCCTCGGCCATAAACCCCGCGCGCTGTCCGGCGGCGAGCAGCAGCGCGTCGCCATCGCGCGCGCCATCGTGAATCACCCCGCCATTCTTCTCGCCGACGAGCCCACCGGCAATCTCGACACCGAGAATTCCAATGCCGTGCTCCGCCTCCTCCGGGACTTAAATGGGCGCTATGGCCAGACCGTGCTGATGATCACTCACAATCCCGAAGCCGCGGCCTACGGCCACCGCATCCTCACGATGCGCGACGGCAGAATTGCCGAAAACTGACCCCAAAATCGCCTCTCACGGAGATCCGCTCCGAGCCGAACGCCACAATCCCATATGTTTGCGGGCTGGATACCGGACCTCGCGATCCTCCCGTTGCGTATGCGGGCTTTGCGTATGCAGCGGGCTTGCCGGCCAGCATCCCGGACCTCATTAATTGGTACAGCGCTTCTACACCGTGAATGCCATACAAAACAGATCGGACATATGGGATTCGATTCGGGGCGGGCGAAGCTAGCGGCTCTTTCCGCCTCGGGAGGCGACGCTGCAGCACAGGCGGTGTATCATTGATACTCCGATAATCCTGTGTCACTTCGGCTCATCTCGCATTACGAAATTCTCGAAAAACTCGGGGAAGGGGGCATGGGCGTCGCATGGAAAGCGCGGGATACCCGCCTCAACCGGCTTGTCGCGATTAAGACCCTGCCTGCCGGCAAGGTGGTCGATGCGGAGCGCAAACGGCGCTTCATCCAGGAGGCGCAAGCCGCCTCCTCGTTGAATCATCCCAATATCGTGGTGATCCACGATATCGCTTCGGAGGATGGCAGCGACTTCATCGTGATGGAGTACATCGAGGGCAAGACGCTGGGACAGCTCATTCCGCGCCACGGCCTGGGGTTACAAGAGTTGCTGCGGTATGCCATCCAAATTGCCGAGGCGCTTTCGAAGGCGCACGCGGCCGGCATCGTGCACCGTGATTTGAAGCCGGGCAACATCATGATCACGCCCGAAGGACGCGTCAAGCTCCTCGACTTCGGCCTAGCGAAGCTCCTGGAACCGGCGGACTGCGGCGAGGACGAGCAAACCTGTTCTATGTCGCTCCAATCGGAGGAAGGCTCGATCGTCGGCACCGCGGCCTATATGTCCCCGGAACAGGCGGAGGGCAGGCCAGTGGATGCACGCTCCGACATCTTCAGTTTCGGCGCCGTCCTGTACGAGATGGCTACCGGTGCGCGGGCCTTTCATGGCGATTCGAAACTCTCAATTCTCACCGCCGTGCTGCGCGAAAATCCGAAACCGCCCAGCCAAGTGGTCTCCGGCATTCCGCGCGAACTCGACCGGATTATCAGCCGCTGCCTCCGCAAGGACCCGGCGCGCCGTTTCCAGGCCACGCCGGATCTGAAGGTTGCGCTCGAAGAACTCAAGGAAGAGAGCGACTCCGGAACCGCCGAAATGGTGGGACTCGCGGCGACAGCGGCAGCGCCGAAGAGGCGAAGATGGCTCCTGCCCGGCGCAGCCGCCGTCGTTTTGGCAGGGGGCGGCATCTGGTTTCTAATCCGTCCGGCTGCCAACCCGCTCCCGCCGCCCCACTCGGTTCCCCTTACGACGTATTCGGGTAGCGAGACATCCCCTTCGTTTTCGCCCGACGGCAGTCAAATCGCGTTCGAATGGAACGGCGAGAAGCGCGACAACTTCGATATCTACCTCAAGCTAGTGGATGGAGGCGCGCCGCTGCGCCTGACCACAAACCCGGCGCCGGATTATGGGCCAGCCTGGTCTCCGGATGGCCGCCAGATCGCGTTCGAGCGCGTCGGCAGCGGAGTCTATTCGATTTCCCCGCTCGGTGGACCGGAACGGAAACTGGCGGACGGCGATGGCAACGGGTTGGCGTGGACGCCGGATGGCCAGTGGCTGCTGATCAGCCTGGCAACAAGCGGAATGAAGATCCATAGTGTTTATCAGCTTTCCATGCGCACCGGGGAAATGCGAAAAATTACGACGCCTCCGCCGCAAGGCCAGCCCGGAGCGGGGGATCTGTATCCGGCGGTATCACCGGACGGCAGCACGGTGGCGTACTTTCGCTGGAACGGCAGCAGCGGCTACATAGAAACTCAGCCGATGCGTGGCGGCGCCGGCGTGCGCGTCACGAAAGGCACGCAGGCGTACCTGTATGGACTGGCTTGGGTCGATAATCGGGAGATCGTGTTCTGCGACGGCGCTTATGGGACCGGCGCTATGTGGAGAATTGTGGCCGACGGACGCTCCGAGCCGGAACGCGTCACGGCCGCTCTGGAGGGAGCGATCTTTCCCGCCATCTTTCGCCCACTGAAAGGGCCCCTGCGCCTGGCCTACGGCCGCGTAACGAACGATCACAATATCTGGCGGATGCAAATCGCGGCCGAACCGGGCGGCCGCGCGATAACCAAGCCGGAGCCGGAACCGGTGATTGCTTCGACTCGCGCCGACATTACGCCTCAGTATTCGCCCGATGGCGCACGGTTAGCTTTCAGCTCCGATCGCGACGGCTACCGCGAGATTTGGGTCGGCGCCGCCGACGGCTCCGGGCAGTTTCAGTTGACCAGTTTGAAAAGCACTCGCGCAAGTTCGCCAAAGTGGTCGCCGGATGGGCGCCAGATCGTATTCGATTCACTCGTCTCCGGAAACAACGATCTATGGATCGTGGGGTCCGAAGGCGGTCCACCCAAGCGCGTTACCACGAAGCCTTCCGATGACGCCCGCCCAAGCTGGTCGCGCGACGGGCGGTGGGTCTATTTTCGTTCGGACCGCTCCGGATCGCGCCAGATCTGGAAAATTCCGGCTGCCGAGCCATATAAGCCGGCGGTCCAGTTGACGAAAAACGGCGGATTCGATGCAATCGACTCCGTGGATGGCGAGACGCTTTACTACACAAAGGAACCGAGCGGGTTGTGGAGCATGGACTTGGCGACGGGAGCGGAAACGAATCTCAACTTGCCGGTGGTCCCGGGCAATTGGGGCGTCGCCAGCAATGGCATCTGGTATATCGGTATCTCCCATCGCGTAGCTGGACAAAAGTTGCCGCTGCTATGGTACAGTTTCCAGACCCGCAAGCTGGTGCAGGCTGCGTTGTTGCCGAAGGTGTCGCGCGGAACCACGCCGCAGTTTTCCGTAACACTGGACGGTCGCTGGGTCGCCTGGACACAGCTCGATAGCCAGGATTCCGATCTCATGCTGATCGACAACTTCCGCTGAGCGCCGTGAGCGCATCCAACTCGCCTGGGCAATCACCCTCCAGGATGCAACTACCGATAAGGAACGTTAACGTCCGCTGAATGACGGTCGTCAGTAGCCGAGTCAACTTCCGACTGGTCGTCGCTGCGCGGCCACGGGGATTTTAGGCCGAACTCGCAAAGGCTCTTCCACTGCGGCGAGCGGACTCTTTGATGCCGGGCGATCCAGGTGTCGTATCCATTTGGGGGAACCGATTCACTCTCATAGCTTGGGACGACTTATTCGACGGCCTTAGGCCACGCTTCACGGGCCATCCATGAAGAGCGGTGACGGATCTCGCTAACCCCGCCCAGACCTCCCCCGCTTTAGCGCCGCCCCGCGTCGCCGGCGTTGCCGCAGCCGGACCGCGGGAACTCGCGCCGTCCTATTCCAGAACCCAACGTGAATCACCCCGCCATTCTTTCGCCGACGAGCCC
Source organism: Bryobacterales bacterium (assembly GCA_963795935.1). Classification (GTDB taxonomy): domain Bacteria; phylum Acidobacteriota; class Terriglobia; order Bryobacterales; family Bryobacteraceae; genus JAICMB01. Next base: position 105,615 of record CAWCJO010000015.1, read on the forward strand.
ACCGGGAATCTCGACACCGAAAATTCCAACGCCGTGCTGGGTTTTCTGCGCGACTTAAACGGCCGCTATGGCCAGACCGTGCTGATGATCACTCACAATCCCGAAGCCGCCGCCTACGGCCACCGCATTCTCACCATGCGCGGCGGCAGAATAACCGAAAACTGACATAGGCCGCGGTATTCCGTCGCCTGGCCTAAACTATGCGCTCTCCTTTCGCGGCTTGGCTTCACTAAGCGCGTCAAGGATAGCGACCGCATCTTTACCCGCGATGGCATCGCCGAATTCCGCTACGGAACTGACGGGCGAAACCGGTATCAGGTTAAGCAAGTGCGCCGGGTCCTTGTCCAGCATTAAGTCAAGCGATCCCCAGTTTCTTCTGCATCTGCTCCAGCGACACGCCGCGCGTCTCGGGAAACCACGCCAGGACCACAAAGAACTGCACCACCGCCATCGCCGCGAAGAACGCGAAGGGGACGGCGTGGGAGCGCGCCGCGATCACGGGGAACAGTCCCGACACGACGGCATTCATGAACCAGTGCGTGAAGCTTCCCAGGCTCTGTCCCTTCGCCCGCACGCGATTGGGAAAAATCTCGCTGATGTAGACCCAGATCACCGCGCCTTGCGAGAACGAGAAGGACGCGATAAAGCCCATCAGCAGCCACACCAGCAGGTCTTCGTGCGTAGACGTTCCGAATACCCACGCGACGCCCGCCAGCGTGAGCGCGCAGCCCACCGAGCCGATCAACAGCAGCGTGCGGCGGCCGGCCTTATCGATCAGCGACATGGCCAGAATCGTAGCCAGCAGGTTTACCGCTCCGATCGCCACGGCCTGCAAATCGCTCGACATCTTGTTGAAACCGGCGCGCGCGAAGATGTCGTTCAAATAATAAAGAATGGCATTCACGCCCAGGATCTGGTTGAAGAAGCCGATCGCGATGGCGAGAAAGATCGGCAGCCGGTACTTGCGCGAAAACAACGGCTCTTTCCCGCGGCCGTGCTCCACGTCAATGGATACAACGATGTCGTGCAATTCCTGTTCGACCTGCCGCTCCCCGATCGACTCCAAAACCCGGCGCGCTTCGGCAATTTTACGTTTCGCCACCAGCCAGCGCGGGCTGCGGGGAATGCCGAACAACAGCATCAGGAACAGCGCCGCCGGTATCCCCGATACGCCGAGCTTCCAGCGCCATTCCGCGGCCCCGAGCGAGGCAACGCCCAAGAGGTAGTTCGACAGATACGCCAGCAGAATGCCGGCCACGACGTTGAACTGGAAAAATCCCACCAGCCGCCCGCGCCATTTCGCGGGCGACACTTCGGCGATGTACATGGGGCCAAGCACGGACGATCCGCCGATGCCCAGCCCGCCGATAAACCGGAAGAACACCAGCGCATACCAGTTCCAAGCCGCGCCGCATCCCAGCGCCGAGGCGACATACAGAACGGCCATAATGCGCAGGCTGTCGCGGCGGCCATAGCGATCGCCGGGAAGGCCCGCGAACAAGGCGCCGAGGATAGTCCCCCACAGGGCGCTCGCGACCGTGATGCCGAGCATGGCCGGCGAAAGATGGTATGTCGCCGTCAACGCCTGAGTGGCGCCGGCGATCACGGCCGTGTCGAAACCGAACAGCAGACCGCCCAGCGCGGCAACGCCGGAGCTCCTCAGCAAGTAGGAGTTGAGCTGCATCAAAGCTTTGAGGATCGCACGTCCACAACGGCTTCCGCGATCTGGCCCAGGTATTTTCCATCTACGACAACATCGAGCGCCATGGCGACGCGCGACTCCGGGCCGCGCCATCCCGCCGGAACCCCAATGGAGACCGGCGCTTCGCCGGAGGCGCCTGCTTCGAGGCGCAGCCGTACGCTGGCCGGATCGCTGCGCCAGCCCGCCGGGAGCGCCAGCGCGGCTTCGACTTCAATCGCCCGCTTCCGCAAATTACGAACGCGGATCTCGTATTGCCGCGTCTGTCCCGGCACGATCAGTCCCTGATAAGGATAAACCTCCACCCATGACGGATCGAGTCCGATATCGGTATCGCATCCGCATCCGCATCCGCATCCGCATCCGCAATGAGATCCGCGAAGAATGCGTCCTGGCGTTTCATTTTCACGGCGAACGGTTGCGCCATGTCGACATCGATCGAGAACGGCCGCCCATGTCCGGGAGCGATGACGTGAGGCTGGAAAATCCATGATGTTCCGGATCGAGAGCAGGTGATCGCCGCTCTTGACCCGATTGCGGTAGATCGGGTTGTGCCGCATCTCGCTGGGTTTCGCGGCGTCGTTGAAAAAGGCGTCGCCGGTGAACGCAATGCGCTCGCCGTCGATGGTGGCGAACAGCGCCATCTGATATTTCGTGTGGCCGGACGAATAAACGACGGTGAACTCGTGTTCCTCCCGACGGAACGTTTCCTTGTCGCGGAAGGAGCGAATCAGGTAGACGTTGCAAGTATCCTCGAGTACAAAGAGGTTATCGGAGATCTTGCGCGGCTTTGCGGGAGGTGAAAACCCCGCATTTTCCGGCGCAACGCCCGACGGCCCCGCGCCGACGGCCTGCAGCAGCGCGCGTCTACAAATCGGCGGCACATGCGAATCGGACATCCTAACCCCAATTTACGGCGCGCCGCGCCCGCACCCGTATCCGCCCCGCACCCCACTCTTGTATCTGCTGCATGGGGGCGGTTTCAAGACATCATCGTCTATGTTGGAATCACGGCGCTTCGCGGACCAGGAACGAATTTTCGTTTTCAGGAAAGCAGTCTGAAATTGCCCACCTGGTCGAAAGCGCCATCGTCCCGACGTTCTACTGCGAATGGGGGCCTGAGCCACATCATGTTCTCCGCCCCCCTCCGCCACTTGCCAGGACCGCATCTTCGTCGCGCTTGAATCCATGGCGCTTCGCCCTCCCGCGCGCTCACGTTGCCGGTGTCCATCCAGCGGGCAAGCCCGGCCGGCATTACTGCGTGGCCGAAACGGGTACGGCTACCTTCTTCATCGCCGCCACTCCGCCGCTCTCCCGCGCGACGTCTTTCGGAATCGCAAACCAGAATATCTTGCCCGAGGCCGGCGCCGTCAGTTTCGTGACCACACGCGTCCCATTTACGTCTGTAAGATCGAGTTGCGAATGCAATCCCGTTTGCGAAGTGTATTCGACCGAACCGCCCAGGATGGTCGTCGTCTGGCCATTGCCGCTCAAATGGAAAACCGGCACGGTAAAGGTTGTATCCACCGAGACTTTGTATTCGCCGGGCGCCAGATGCGCCTTGCCCCACTGCGCTTCGAAAGGAATCGTGAAGATCGCCTGGTATTGCGCGGCCTGCGCCGGAAGCATAATGCCGGCGCACGACAGAGTGAACAGCGCGGTCTGAACCGCATATCTCCTAAACATGTTGAATCTCCTCTCCGGAATCGCTTCCGGCCTGTTGTGTACATCTGTTGTGTACAAAAGCTCGGACGAGCGATTCATGGTTCGGGGCCCTCAGCAAAGCATCAGCAATATGTAAGGCCGTAACCGACTCGATCGATTCCGCTTCCAGAACCATGTCAGCCGCAATGTCGAAAGATCGCCTCTCACAACGCCCGGCGCCTCGGATCGTGCGCTTCGGCATCTACGAGGCGGACCTCGATTTGCGGGAACTACGCAAACGCGGCGTGCGGCTGAAGCTGCAGCAGAAGCCCTTTCAGATTCTCGAGCTGCTCCTCGAGCGCCCCGGCGAGTTGATCGGGCGCAAGGAAATCGCCGGGAGACTGTGGCCTGGGGTTTACGTCAATTTCGACCGTAGCCTCAACACCGCCGTGAACGCGCTGCGGCGCGCTCTGGGAGATTCGCCGCGCAATCCTCGTTTCTTCGAGACCCGCCCGGGTCTCGGTTACCGCTTCGTGGCCCCTGTCGAGCCAGTGGAACCGAGCGGCGCGCATCCGCAATCTCCCCGCGCCGCCGCGCACCAGGATTATCTGAAGGGGAAATTCTTCTGCTCCCGCATGACCGCCGGCGCGCTGCATCAAGGCATCGCGCATCTCACGATGGCGGTTGCCGCGGACGACATGTACGCTCTCGCCTATGCCGCTCTCGCCGATGCGCACGCGATGCTGGCCTGTCTGGAGGCCGCTCCCGTACAGGCCGCTCTTGCGCGCGCCACCGAGTTCGCGCTCACGGCCCTCTCGATCGATAACGGCCTCGCGGCCGCGCACGCTGCGCTGGCGCGCGCCAGGCTGCTACGCGACTGGGATTGGAAGGGCGCCGCGGTGGACCTGTCTCGAGCCCTCCAGCTCGACCCCGGCTGCGCCGAGGCGCATCATGGCCAAGCCCTGCTGCTGGCGGCGCAAGGCAGATCGCGCGAAGCTTTGGAGGAAATGCGCCGCGCCTGCGAGATCGATCCCCTCTCGCTTGCCGGCAACAACGCCTTGGCCTGGATTTTCTATATTGCTCGCCATACCGAGAGCGCTCTGCGGCAGGCCTGGAACACCCTGGCGCTCGAGCCCCACTTCGCTCCCGCCCAGCACACCCTCGGACTCGTGCACCTGCAAGGCGGCAATTTCGAGGACGCCATCGTCGAGTTTCAAAATGCCTGCGCCTGTTCGGACGACCACCCCGCCGCGCGCGCCTCCCTCGGCCACGCCTATGCCGCCGCCGGCGACCGCGGCAGCGCCGCCGCTATCCTTGAAAATCTCCCACCAGGGTCGTGTTGGGCCGCCCTCCTTCACGCCGCGCTCGGCGATCGCCAGCGCGCCCTCGATTGCCTCGAAAGCGCCGCGCAACGCCGCGACCCTCCCCTCCTGTGGCTGGCCGTTGAGCCCCGCCTCGACGCCCTGCGCCGCGAGCCGCGCTATGTTCGCTTGCTCGAGGCCGTTTTCCGCGGCCGCCTTGTGACTTTGTAAGGCCGGGCGTCACCGCGGGAAGCCGCTGTGAGGTATTGGAAAGAGGTGGCGACACAGGAGGCTGCTTCGCGCTGCTTCCGGGCTTACGGCCGAAATGGCAACTTTAAACCGCGGTTGCCTGCTCCAGCCAGCGCCGCATTTCGGCGCGGGGGACCAGACCAGGTTGTTGAAATGCCACGCGCCCGTTGAGGAATACGATGAAATTGGGGATGCTCTGAACGCGGTAGCGATCCGACAACTGCGGGTGACGTTCGGTGTCGACCTTCAACACGACGGCTTTCCCGGCCATCTCGCGGGCCAGGGCGGCGACTTCGGGCGCGGCCATGCGGCAGGGACCGCACCAGGAGGCCCAGAAATCGACGAGAACCGGGACGCGGGCTTGGCGGAGGACTTCATCGAAGGTGGCGGGGTCCGCTTCGAGCGGCTCGGCGAGCGGCGGCAGAGGCGCTTTGCAGGCGCCGCAGCGGCCGGCGTCGGCGAGGTGCTTGGCGGGGATGCGGTTGACGGCGCCGCAGGAGGGGCAGAGACGCGCGGTGGAGTTATGGGGCATACGTGAGATTAGACGCGCTGAGGCGCTCGAGTATCGACGCCGGGGCCTTTTCGCGCAGCAGCAGCGAGTCGCGGGCGACGATGAAGGTCTGTTCGAGGGCGTATTGACCGGATAAAACGGCGTGGGGAACGATGTCGGTAAAGACCATCCAGGTCGATCCGGGCGGAAATTCGAAGCGGTATTTCGGGCAGTTCTTCTGGTACTCGGAATTGTGCTTAAGGTAGTCGTGAAAGGACAGCATGAAGCGGTCGTAGGGGGCCCGGTCGGGGAGGCGGAGGAGAGGCGCGATGGCGCGGGCGAGGGCGCGCTTGACGCCGCGCGCGGCGGAGCGGGAATCGGCGGCAATGCGGTCCAGGCCCGCGCTGGCGGCATACTGCGAAGCCACGGATTCGAAGGGGTCGCCGGTAAGCCAGACGCGCATTTTCGTAAGGTTGACGTTGGTGAAGACGCGCAGGATGAGGCCGCCGTTGGTGGGGCGGCTGGGGAACGCGTCGACGTGCAGCAGGTCGTTACGCTTGTTCATTGGCAGGTCGCGGCCTTCCTCCTCCTCCGAGCGGAAGCTGGCATAGTCGATTTTCCAGGCCTTTTTATAGCGCGGCAGGAGATGGCCCGCGAACTCCACGACCTGGCTGGAATAGGAGCGGAAAATCTCGCGCAGGCGGCCGGAATCCGCCGCTTCATAACCCGTGACTTTGTCGAGCGCGGCCTTATAAGCGACGTTTTTGTGGCGGGCGGCGCCGACGCCGGAGATGGAGCGCAGGAAATCCTGGTCGGCCGCGGGAATCTCGAACGGGGTGACCGGGAAGAAAAGGATATCACCTTGTTCCAGGCTGCGGGCGTAGGCGTTTTCCGAGCGCGGGTCCGGCGAATCAATGCGCGCAAGCTGCATCTTCGATTATTGTAGTCAAGCGCGGGCGCGGTTTCCCGGCTCTGGAACGTGCTGGCGTTCGTTGAGGGACTGCCTGGGGTGCCCCTATGGCGCAGACCTCAACGGCTCGAAAGCGATTGGGCCTCGGTTTGAGACCTTGGACATGCCGTTCCAGCGCCCCCCGCCGATTTGCGATATTCGCGATTTCGACCGATCGGCAGTCTTGCGGGCCCCTCCGGGCCAATGCTACCCTAAGCGCTGACCCGCCCGCGCCTTCTTTCCCCATCGTGAGCATTGTGCCTCCTGTTTCGGTCGTCATTCCGAACTGGAACGGCGCTGGCCTGCTGGATCGCGCGCTGGCTTGCGTCCGCCGCCAGACCCTGCCCGCCGCCGAAGTCGTTGTCGTCGACAACGGCAGCAGCGACGGCTCGATCGCGCTCGCCCAAAATGCGGGCGCGCGGGTTGTTGCCCTCGGCGGCAATCTCGGTTTCTGCCGCGCGGTCAACCGCGGCATTGAGACCGCAACAGGCGATTGGATCGCCATTCTGAACAACGATGTCGAAATCGCGGACGACTGGCTCGCTCGCCTGCTCGACCGCGCCCTCGTCCGCGGCGCCTGGTTCGCGGCCGGAAAACTGATCGCCTCCGAATGTCCGGCGCATCTCGATGGCGCTTGGGATGCGCTGTGCCGCGGGGCCTGTGCCTGGCGCTGCGGCGCGGCCCGCCCCGACGGCCCCCTCTGGAACCGCGAGCGCACCATTCGTCTGGCGCCATTTACCGCCGCGCTGTTCCGCGCCGACTTGTTCCGCCGCGCCGGTCTGCTCGACGAGCTGTTCGAGTCGTACCTCGAAGACGTCGATTTCGGCATCCGTTGCGCGATCGCCGGCTACTCCGGCGTGTATGTTCCCGAGGCCGTCGCCCGCCATAAAGGCAGCGCCACGCTCGGCCGTTGGCATCCCGAAACCGTCAGGCATATCTCGAGGAATCAATTGTTACTTGTTGCGCGTCACTTTCCTCCCGATTGGATCGCGCGTTATGGCTGGCCCATCTTAGTGGGCCAGTTGCTGTGGGGCTTGGTGGCATTGCGCCACGGAGCGGGTCCCTCCTATGTAAAAGGAAAGTTAGAAGGCATGCGCCTGTTCCGATCCGTTCGCAAGGACGCCCGCTCTTCGGCTGCCGCGCTCGCCATTCTGCTGCGCGAAAGTGAGAATGAAATTCGCGATCTGCAGCGTCAAACCGGTTACGATCTGTACTGGCGTCTTTACTTCGCGCTGACATGAACAACATCGAAGCGATCGTCGTAACCTGGAACTCCGCTGCCGTCATCGAGCGCTGTCTCGATTCCTGCGCCGGTATTCCGGTTACCGTCGTCGATAACGCCTCGACGGACGATACCGTCGAGCGCGTGCGCCGCCACGCCCATGTTTATTTGATCGAGAACTCGGCGAATCGGGGTTTTGCCGCCGCGGTGAATCAGGCCCTTGCAGCGTCGGGCAGCGATTTCGTGCTGCTCCTCAACCCCGATGTCGAATTACTCGACCCCCTCGATCCCCTGCTCGAGGCGTGTTCCGAAAGCGGCATTGTCATGGCCGCCGGACGCCTGATCGGTCGCGATGGCTCGGCCCAGACCGGGTTTAACGTTCGCCGTCTGCCGACACCGCTGGCGCTCGCGTTCGAAGCCGCCGGGATCAACCGCCTTTTTCCCGCGAACTCCGTTAACCGGCGATACCGTTGCCTGGATCTCGATTTGAACGCGGAAGCCGATGTGCAACAACCGGCCGGAGCCTTTCTATTTTTCCCTCGCCGGTTGTGGCGCGACCTCGACGGTTTTGATGAGGCGTTCTTTCCCATCTGGTTCGAAGATGTCGATTTTTGCAAGCGCGCGCTCCAGCGCGGCCGCATTCGATTTGTTCCTCTCGTAAGGGCCCGGCATGAAGGGGGCGCGAGCATAGCGGGTCTGGATTGGTCCTCGCGCCAGCGTTTTTGGTATGGTAGCCTGCTAAGGTATGCGTCTAAGCACTTCCGTCCTAGCCAGTTCCGGGGAGTCTGCGGGGCGGTAGTGTTGGGGTCCGTCATCCGGTCTGTTTTGAGCATTTTTCATCGGCGGACGTTCCAGGTTATTCAGGTTTACGCCGGGATCGCCGGTCAAGCGATCCGGTGTATACTTTTGGGCCGCATGCGCGAAGCGGACTCCGTGGAGGGGTATCAGCAAGGCAGTAGAGTGCGGACTATAACGAACGTTACGAAATAAGTAGAGAACGTCCACATACATGTCTTATAACGATCGGGTTTCCGTCACAATCGTCACATATAACAGCGGCCGTTTTATTAAGAGGTGCCTGGAGTCGGTCCTGGCGCAGCGTTACGCGAACAAGGAAGTCATTGTCATCGATAATGCTTCGACGGATGGACGGTCGACATCCTGGAGCAGTTCGAAGATCGCTGCCGCATCGTTTACAACGATGAAAACATCGGGTTCGCCGCGGCGCAGAATCAGGCCATCTGCCTCGGCCGCGGCGATTGGGTGCTGACCCTGAACCCCGACGTTCTACTGCTCCCGAATTTCATTCAATCGCTGGTGGAAGCGGGCCAGATGGATCCGAAAATCGGGACCGTTTGCGGTAAGCTTCTGACTATCCTCGCCACCTTCGATCTTCCCGACAAACCGCTGGTGGATTCCACCGGCATTTATTTCACTCCCATGCTGCGCCATCTCGACCGCGGCAGCCAGGAGGTGGATAACGGGCATTATCTGAATCACGAGTATGTCTTCGGCGCCACCGCCGCCGCCGCCCTGTATCGCCGCCAGATGATCGACGATGTTTCGCTCGACGACGAATTTTTCGATCCGGATTTTTTTGTCTATCGCGAAGATGCCGACGTGGCCTGGCGCGCCCAGTTGCTCGGCTGGCGGTGCATTTATACGCCGCATGCGCGCGGATATCACGTGCGCAATGTCCTGCCCGGCAACCGCCGCGCGCTGCCGCCGGAAATCAACATGCATTCGGTGAAGAACCGGTTCCTGATGCGCATCAAGAACATGACCGGCCACCTGTACTGGCGCAACTGCTTTTCGATCACGCGCGCGATCTCATCGTCGTGTCCTGCTGCCTGGTGCGGGAACAGAGTTCGCTGAAGGCGTTCTGGTATGTCGCGAAGAACTGGAAGCCGCGTGATGGCGAAGCGGCGCGAAATCATGGCCCGCAAGCGCGTGGATGACGAGTACATCGCCAGTTGGTTCCGCTATGATCCGGTGAGCCTGCCGGCGCCGCAAGCAGCAAGTCCGCGGCGCGCGCGCGTTCGCGATCGCAAAGCCGCGATGCGGAGACGATCCGTAAGCAGCTTCGGCGGTATTGCGATCCTCGGCACGCGCGGCATTCCAGCCGGCTATGGCGGCTTTGAGACCTTCGCGGAAGAGTTATCGGCGCGGCTTGCGGCGCGTGGCATCCCGTCACGGTCTATTGCCGCGCAAAGCATTCCGAGCCTACTTATCGCGGCGTGTCTCTTGTCTACCTGCCGACTTGGCGCCATAAATATTTCGATACCATCGTACACACTTTCTTCTCTACACGTTCACTTATTGTTTCATCGCCGGCGCGTCGCGCTTTATTGCAATGCCGCCAATGCGATTTTCACGCTGTTGCCCCGCTTGGCGGGCATTCCCACCGCTTTAAACGTGGATGGCCTGGAGCGCAAACGAAAGAAGTGGAACCGCCTGGCCAAAGCGTGGTACTCTGGTCTCGGAGCGGCTCGCGACATTCTTTCCCACCGCCGTTGTCACCGATGCCGGGCAGATCCACGGCTATTATTTGCAACGATACTCGAAGCGCACCGACCTTCATTCCGTATGGCGCCGAAGATCGGCAAGGTTGAAACCACCGCGGCTCTATCGCAGCCTGGGACTGGAAACGGAGCGGATACTTTCTCTATGTCAGCCGCATGGAGCCTGAGAATAACGCTTTGCTGGTCCGCGAGGCATTTGAACAGGTACCCGGACCCGCCTGAAGCTGGCGCTGATCGGCGATGCGCCCTACGCCCGCGAATACATGGAGCGCGTGCGCGACACGCACGATGCGCGCGTCGTCATCCCCGGCGCGATTTACGGCGAGGGCTATCACGAACTGGGATCGCACTGCTTCGCCTATATCCATGCGACCGAGGTGGGTGGCACCCATCCCGCCCTGATCGAGGCGATGGGGCGCGGCGCCTTGGTGCTGTATCTCGATACCCCGGAAAACGCCGAAGTGGCGGGCGGCGCGGGCATTCCTTTCACGCGCCATGAGCTTGCCGCGAAACTCCGCCTCGCGCTTGAAATGCCCGCTTCCAGACGCGACGAACTGCGCCGCGCCGCCATGTCCCGCGTCGCGGAGCGCTACGGTTGGAACGCCGTGACGGACCAGTACGAATCCTTGCTGGCAAATCTGTGAAGTCCCGGGGAGCGCTAGGGGGCTTGACAAGGCTCACGGCCCGCTTAGAATAGGTGTATTCGCCGTTTCTATGCAGATTTGTGAGCATACCCGTACCGAGATCCTGGCCAGGCGCGATGGGGTCGATTACGTTCGCTGCCTGGACTGCGATCAAGTCTTTGAAGCCGAAGATTTGGAGACCGTGCCGGTCGTCGAGGACGAAGACCCCGCCGCCTGAGATCCCCGTTTACGCACGTCGCATCCTCTCTCGCGCCGTGCGAGAGTATTGTCGCTGTGCGCTACTTTAGTACTTGCAATGAAACCGTTGCGCATTGTCGCGATCGGAGGCGGGACGGGGCTGTCCATGCTGCTGCATGGGCTGAAGCAGTATGCACCCGAGGAAGCGGATATCACGGCCGTCGTGACCGTGACGGACGACGGCGGCAGCTCCGGAAGGCTGCGCCGCGAATTTGACGTGCTGCCTCCGGGCGACATTCGCAACTGCATGGTGGCGCTCTCCGAAGACGAGGGCTGCTTGCAAACCTGTTCCAATACCGGTTTGCCGACGGCCGCGGGCTGAAAGGCCACAGCTTCGGCAACCTGTTTCTCACGGCGTTGACGAATCTGACGGGCGATTTTGCCAAGGCCGTGCGGGTGTCATCGGAGATCCTGACGAGCCGGGGAAGGATCTATCCCTCGACCGCCGAAAACGTGGCGCTTGAAGCGGAGCTCGAGAACGGAGCCATCGTGAGCGGCGAAACGCGGATCAGCAAGAGCCGGCGTCCGATCCGGCGGTTGCGCTTGAAACCCGCCGCGTGCAAGCCGTTGCCCGAAACTTTGCGCGCCATCGAGGCGGCCGACCTGATCACGTTCGGCCCGGGCTCTCTGTTCACGAGCGTGATTCCGAACGTCCTCGTTCACGGCATTCCCCGCGCCATCGTGAGATCCCGCGCCTTAAAGGCCTACTTCGTGAATCTGATGTGGCAACCCGGCGAAACCATCGGCTTCAGCGCCTCGGACCACATCGCCGCGATCCACGAACACGCCGGCGCGCGCCTGATCGATGTCGCCGTTGTCAACACCGCGCCGATCCGGCCGGCGCAGAGACGCAAATATGCGGCGCAGCAGGCTCAGCCGGTCTTGAATGACCTGCCCGAACTGGCGGCCATGGGGATCGCGGTGGCCGGAGCGGATCTGTTAGCGGAGGGGAGCGTTGTCCGGCACAATTCGCAAGCGGCGGCGGCGATCGCGATGGATCTGGCCCGCAGAGGCCGCGCCCGGCGGCGGGCCGCATGAATTCCGAAATTAATGTAGTGGTTCTCGCGGCCGGCCTCGGCACGCGCATGAAGTCGCGCCGCGCCAAGGTGCTGCACCGCGCGGGCGGGCTCACGTTGATCGAGCACGTCGTCAACACCGCGCTTGAGATCGCGCCGCCGGGGGACATTACGGTTGTCGTGGGACATCAGGCCGAACAGGTCGAAGCGGCGCTGGCGCAAAAACAGGTCGGCTGCGTGCGCCAGAGCGAACAAAAAGGGACCGGGCACGCCGTCCTGATGTGCCGCGAAGCGATCGGCGGCCGGCCGGGCTACGTTGTCGTCGTATATGGCGATTGTCCGCTGCTTTCCGCCGCCACGCTGCGCAGCACTGATCGAGAAGCAGACCGCTTCCGATGCCGCCGCGACCCTCATCACGACGACGCTTGAAAAACCCCGCGGCTACGGCCGCGTAATTCTGGATGACGCCGGAATGGTCGCGGCCGTCGTGGAGGAGAAAGCGGCCACGCCCGAGCAGCGGGCGATTCGGCTCGTCAATTCGGGAATTTACTGCTTCCGGGCCGACCTGCTGTGGCGCTACATCGATGAGCTTCGCCCGGCGAATCCCGCGCACGAGTACTATCTGACGGACATGCCTGAAATCCTCGGGCGCGCCGGATACTCCGTCGCGCCTCTGCAAATCGACGATGCGGCCGAGTTGCTGGGGATTAATAACCGCGTGGAATTGGCCGAGGTCGACGCAATTCTGCGCGCGCGCAAAACCGACGAACTGATGCTGGGCGGCGTGACAATCGAGAAGCCGGAAACCGTGACCGTCGATGCGGCGGTGCGAATGGGCATCGACTGCATCGTCGGGCCGTTTGCGCAGATTCTGGGGAGCTCCGAGATCGGCGACGATTGTGAAATTGGGGCCTGCTCCATAATCAGGAATTCCGTTCTCTCAGACGGCGTTAGAATCGAGCCGTTCACCATCGTTGCCGATTCCCGGGTGGAAGCGGGCGCGCACATCGGCCCTTTCGCACGCCTGCGCATGAACAACACCGTCGGCGCCCACGCTCACATCGGCAACTTCGTCGAGCTCAAAAATACCGAGCTGGGCGAGGGGGCGAAGGCCAGCCATCTGGCGTATCTCGGCGATTCCGACATCGGCGAGCGGGTCAATGTCGGGGCCGGAACCATCACGTGCAACTACGATGGCGTGCGCAAAAATAAAACACGAATCGGCGAGGGCGCGTTTATCGGGAGCAATTCAACGCTGGTCGCTCCGCTCGAAATCGGTCCGGGCGCTTACGTCGGCGCAGGTTCCGTCATCACCGAAGAAGTACCGGCGCAGGCGCTGGCGCTGGGACGGCGCGGCAGATCGTGAAAAAAGGATGGCGGGAGAAGAAAAAGCAGGCGTAAATCAGCGTTTGCCGTTGTTCGGGCGCACCACGATTAAGCGCGCGATGTCGCCATCGTCGGTGCTGACAAACCCCACCGTCACTTTGACCTTCATCTTCAGTTTTCCTTCGATGCGGGTGTCCGGTTTGATCAAGAAAGTGTGTCTTTCCGTTTTGCCGAGTATCGTCCGCGACACCGTCACCTTGTCTTTGGTCAGCTCCACGATGGGGCCGGCGAACGTATCCTCGTAGGCCGGCTCGCTCTTCTTGGGCGGCTCCTCCTGAGACCGCGCCGCGGGCGTCCAGGCGATCAACACGCCCGTTAACATGCCCGCCGCCCAGCGCTTTCGCACTCTTGCATCATAATCCAATCTCATGAAACGGCACGGAAAGCGGTATTAAAAGCCTTTCACAATACAAGGATTGGATGATAGACGTTGGGGAGTCTGGCTTCGCCGATCGCCACCAAATCCCCGTCCGCCGTTATCGCCTTTACGAAGCGTTCGTTAGCCCGGAATCGGAACGGGGACACGCGAAAATCGCGGCCTTGGCGGATCTGTCCCGCGGTGATGGCGTCCACGAGTTCTGCCGCCATGCCGGGCAGCAACGTTGCGGCCGGGATTAGGGATTCGGAGAGCCGTCCTTCGTCGGCCAGAGATTGAATCTGTCGAGCGAGCGGGCCTGCTCGATCGAAAAATCGCCGGACACGGTTCGCCGTAGCCGTTCGACAATCGCTCCGCAGCCGAGGCGCTGACCCAAGCCGTTGGCTATCGAACGCACGTACGTCCCAGCGGAACAGCGAATCAGAATCCGGGCGGTCTCGCCCGTAAATTCGAGCAGCTCGATGGAGTAGACGGTCACCTCCACCGGCTCGAGCGTGAGGGAGGCATCTTTGCGGGCTAGTTTGTAGGCCGGAACTCCCTTAACCTTTTTCGCCGAGATCGGGGGAGGAACCTGGAGAAACGTCCCCGGTATGCTTCAAGCGCTCTTTCAACAATTTCGCGCGTGAGCGCGGCTGGTGTGGAGGTGGAAAGAACAACGCCATCACGATCGTAGGTATCGGTGGTCAATCCCAGGCGGAAAACCGCATCATAGACCTTCTCGTTGGCGCGAAAATATTGGGCCAGCCGCGTCGCGCGGCCGATGATAAGCGGGAAGCACGCCGGTGGCGAGAGGATCGAGAGTGCCGAGGTGCCCGATGCGCCTGGTTTGCGCGATGCGCCGCAGCCGATTGACAACATCATGCGAGGTGCAGCCCTCCGGCTTATCGATTACGATTACTCCATCCAAGACATCAGCGTAACGCGGCGTCAACGCGCCTAACGCGCAACTAAGTTACTATCTTGATTCGATGGACGACGTTTCCGCGCAGGAAACAAAACCGCAGCCGCGCGTTACCGCATTGGTCGTCTCTTACAACAACGTGGAAGCGCTGCGGCTTTGTTTGGCGGCGCTCGAAAGATCGCAGGAGCGAGAGACCATGGAGCTAATGGTGGTCGATAAAGGCTCGCGCGACGGATCGGAAAGCATCGACTCCGAATTTCCCAACATCACGATGCTGCGGCTGCCGCGCAACTTCGGGACTACCAAGGCCCTCAATGTCGGGATGCGAACCGCCTCCGCGGAGCTCGTTTTCTTCCTCGTCCCCGAGGTTGAGGTGCAGCCCGGCACAATCGTGCAGCTTGCTAACCATCTCGACGCCGAACCGGACGCCGTCGCCGTTTGCCCGCTGCTCGATGCCGATCAATTCTTCAGACTCCCAGGGCCCGGCCTGGACACGACGTTCGAGCCGGTACGCGTTGCCCCGGATTCCTCCGCCGATGCCGTGCCTGTTGAAGCGGCCACGTTCGACGCCATGATGGCTCGCAAATATTTTATTCGGGGCATCAATTTTCTGGACGAGAAGTATGGCGAATACTGGGCCGATGCCGACCTCTGTTTCCACATTCGCCGCTCCGGGAAAAAGGTGCTGGCGCTGCCGCGCGTGACCTGCGCGTTCACCTCGCGCGAACTGGAATTTCATCCCAACGCGCTCAAAGTACTGGAAGCGGATAGAATGGCCGGGGCGGCGCGCTATTTTGGAAAGCATTATGGATTCCTAAGCGGAATCATGATCCGGCTGAAGGCGATCTTCGGCGCGCTTTTCTCTTTCCGGATCGGACTGTTCACGGCGCTGGTCAGCGGCCGCAAAGTGGATGGGACGCAGACGGAGCTATAACGCCGGAGTTATAAGAGGGCCGCGAAATTGTGACGTATATGGACCGGCGACAACCGCTTGCTGACGCGCGCGGCTCGGAAATATCGGCTCGCGATGGGAACGACTTACCGAGCCGCGACCGTCAGGAAGCGGTCTTGCCGGGGGAGGCGATAATCGGCGCATGAATCGCCGTCATTTCTTGCAAACAAGCGCTCTCGCTGCTGACGTTACGTCACTGGTTTTGGAAAATCCGCGGACTTGGAGTGCGACGTCGCCGTCATCGGGGGCGGAGTGGGCGGAACGGCGGCGGCTCTCGCCGCGCTGCGCAACGGAATGCGCGTGGTTCTGACCGAAGAAACGGATTGGATCGGCGGCCAACTCACGTCGCAAGCCGTGCCGCCGGACGAACATCCCTGGATCGAGGAATTCGGATGCACGCGCGCCTACCGGCAGTACCGCACGGCGGTCCGCGATTATTATCGGCGGCATTATCCGCTGACTCAGGAAGCTCGCCGCAAGCCCGATCTTAACCCTGGAAATGGTTCCGTCTCGCGCCTCACTCATGAGTTTCGGGTCTCGGTGGCGGTGCTCGAAGCGATGCTGATGCCGTACATGGGCAGCGGTCAGCTTGTGCTGTTGCTGCGTCATGTGCCCATGGCGGCTGCGGCCGCGCACGATCGGGTATCCGCCGTGCGTGCGCGCGATCTTCAGACCGGGGACACGCGCGTCATTACGGCGAAATACTTTCTCGACGCGACGGAACTCGGCGATCTGCTGCCGCTCGCGGGAGCTGAATTCGTTACCGGGGCGGAAGCGCAATCGGAAACCGGCGAATTGCACGCCTCGGCCGAAGCGCGGCCCGCCAACAGCCAATCCTTCACGTTCTGCTTCGCCATGGATTATCGCGCCGGTGAAGATCACATCATCGAGCGCCCGCCCGATTACGTTTATTGGCGCGACTACATCCCGAAATTGACGCCGCCATGGACCGGCCCGTCTGTTCAGTTGGACGGCCTGCGACCCGCGCACGCTGGCGCCGCGCAAAGCCTATTTCGATCCCACTGCCGCCGCGCCGGTCCCGAATATGCTCAATCTCTGGATCTACCGCAGGATCGCGGACCGCTCCAACTTCACTCCCGGATTTTACGCCGAGCGACATCACGCTGGTGAACTGGCCGCAAAACGATTTCTGGGAGGGCGATCTGATCACTTCGCCGCCGGACCGGCAACGCGAACTGATCCACCGCGCGAAGCAGCTTAGCCTGTCGTTTCTGTATTGGATGCAAACGGAGGCGCCGCGTCCCGATGGCGGGCAGGGCTGGAAAGGTCTGCGCCTTAGGGATGACATCGTGGATACGGCGGATGGTCTCGCCAAGGCTCCGTATATACGCGAGTCGCGCCGAATCCGCGCGGAGTTTACGATATTGGAGCAGCACGTCGGCACGGAGATGCGCATGGGGAAAACGGGGGCTTCGCGCGAGGATATCTCGGCCGAGCCGTTCTTCGATTCCGTCGGGGTCGGCTGCTACCGCATCGACCTGCACCCTTCGGCTGGGAAAACGAATTATATCGACGTAAGCTCGCTGCCCTTTCAGATTCCCTTGGGCGCTCTGATTCCCAAACGCGCTCGAAAATCTGCTTCCGGCATGCAAGAACATCGGGACCACGCACATCACGAACGGGTGTTACCGACTGCACCCCGTGGAGTGGAACATCGGAGAGGCCGCGGGGGCGCTCGCCGCGCATTCCATCAAGACGAAGCAAACGCCGCGAGCAATCCACAATTCGAAGAAACTGCTTAACGATTTTCAAGCGGATCTTCGTGCGCAGGGATTTGAGCTGGCTTGGCCGAGGGTTCGTCCGGTTTAGCGGGGTTTAGAGGGGGATGCCGGTGCGCGCTTTGTTGGTTCTTGCGTTCGTACTTCCCGCAACAGGTTTTTCCGCAGTAACCGTGCAGCCGGCCTGCCCGGAGTGGACGACCGTCCGCGGCGCCAGGTCAACTGATTCCGCCGCACATCATCATCGGCTACAACACGGGGTCGCCGGGAGCGCGGTTGAGCGACCCCCAAGAGCTGACTCTCGTCCTCGCCCATGCCAAGGGAATCCGGTTCGATGCCCTGACGATCCCGATGATACGGACGAGTGGCGGCTCGTGGCGGGCCGATTATACGCCGGATAAAAACTACATTCCCGGATATTCGATCTTCTTTTTCGAAGATGAAAAAGAGCGGGTCGATAATAACGGCTCGCGGTACTGGGAGATCTTGAATTGCCGCAACGGAGAGCCGGATGAGTTGGCCGTCGATGCGCAGTCCTCCACCTATGAAGGGCGGTTGCTCGCGCCCGGCATCCAGCGCCCGCCCGATTTGACGCGCGCCGTCGAGATCCTCAAGGCCGATCTCAAGCGCCACCCGGCGCGCTATAGCCACTACTTCTCCATGTGGCGATATCAGTTGCAATTGGGACGCGCAAGCGCTGCCGTGTACCAGCAGGTCGGCAGCGATCTGGACGCCTTTATCGGCGCCCACGGAAACGAGAGTGGCGCGCTGCGGCAGACTGTCGGCTTTGTTGCGTCGGAACAGCAGAAGCTGCCGCCAAGTGTTGTCCAGCGCTTTCGTGACGCCATCGCCGCTCTGCCCCACACGGCGGAACTCGTCCAGCACGACCAGACCGGAAGGCTCTATCCCATATCGAGGAACGACGCGCCGCGGGTCGAGCGTTTTCGCGCCGGGTTGAAACGAGAGGCCGCCGATATGCTCGCCGAACTCGATTACCGGGCGATCGATTTAGAGCGCGCGAATTTGCGCAAAAAAGCCGCTGATTATTTCGCCTTCGCCGCCGGCCATCCCGAAAATTCCCGCGCCGGCGAGGCTTACGGGCGAGCCTTCGAATACGACAAGGCGTTCAACGAGGTTGCGGGAGCCGAAGCGGTATTCGAAAAATGGGCCGCGTTCGATCCACTCAACCCGAATCCGCCGCTCGCCATGGCGGAGTTCTACGTCGCCCGGAAGACCGCCCTCGATCATGCGGTAAAACTGCTAGACACGGCGGCCGCGCTTTATTTAGAGAGCCAGGCGCCATCTTCGCATCGCCATTTCCGGCTGCAACCGGGCAGACTGGAATTTCTTCGCGGCCAAGCCCACCGGATGCTCAAGGACCTGCCCGCCGCTCGCGCCGATCTCGAGGCCGCTGCAAAAGCCGCGCCCGGCGATCCCGATATCCCTTGGACGCTGGGCCAGGTTTGCGAAGAAATGGGCGACAATACACATGCGCTTGAGGCCTACCTGTCCGCTGCCAGCGCGCCCTACCAGGAGAGTCCGGCGCCGCGCGAGGCGTACGAGCGCCTTTTCATCGCGCAGGGGATGGGAAGCGAGCAAGATGCCGGCCGAAGGCTCCTCGCGGAGGTCGCCGCTCGTATCCGCCGCGCTGCCGCCGAATACACGCCCATCGCCATGACCCGTCCGGCGCCCGAGTTTGCATTTACGGATCTTGCAGGCAGGCGATTCGACAACCGGGCGGCGCAGGGCAAGCCGGCCATCCTGACGTTCTGGGCTATTTGGTGCGCCCCCTGCATCGCGGAACTGCCCGCCCTCGAGAAGTTCCAGCAACAGCACCCCGGCGCGAACCTGCTGGCGGTGGAGATCGGACACCAGCCGGGAGAGGTCAAAGCGTTTCTGGCGGCCCATAATCTGAAGACGTTGCATGTTGCCGAAACGGCCGATTGGCCGCGGGAGTTCGGCGCCGCCGCGATACCCCTGGCCATCGTGATGGACCGCTTCGGGCAGATCCAGTTCATCACGCCGGCCAACTTGCCGATGTGGACGCCATTCTTGGCAAGGATTTGCGCGCCCTACCCGCCAACTAAGGAAAAAAACTTAGTCCTGCCTCTAAAGCCGGGCCAGTACCGAGCCGATAGGAGGTCTAGGGTACCTGCAAAGGAGGTATGGAATGACCAAACAAGGGGGCCTGGCGCTATTCGCCGAATCGCTCTTCGAATACGTGGAGGATCTGGTCACGGCAAGTCCGAAGGAATCGTTCACGAAGATAGACATACTGGTGTTGTTGAACGCGGTGAAGCACGATCCGGACTTACGGGCGATGCTCGCGGCCGAGGATGCGCGGGCGTCTTCGCGCGCGTAAGAATCCGCACCCCTACAATGGGTTGAGGATGCCCCACCACCTCACCCTCGCTCGCATGCGCGAGGAAATCCGCTCGCGCCGCCTTTCGCCGGTCGAACTAGTCGAAGCGCACCTGCGCCAAATCGACGAACAGAACCCGAAACTGAATGCCTTCGTCCGAACATTTGGGTCCGACGCAATGGATGCAGCCAAGCGCGCCGAGCAGTCCCTTTCGCGCGAGGGCAATGGGCCGCTCCATGGGATTCCCGTCACCATCAAAGACAGCTTCGATATGGAGGGTCAGCCCACCACTTGCGGCAGCCGCTTCTTCGCCAATCTCCGCGCCGGGCGGACGGCCACCTCGGTTGCCCGCTTGCAGGCCGCGGGCGCCATCCCGCTCGGCAAAACCAACTGCCCCGAGTTTCTCTCCAATTACGAAACGGACAACTTCGTCGTCGGCCGCACCAACAATCCCTGGGATGTGGAACGCACGCCGGGCGGCTCGAGCGGAGGCGAAGCGGCCGCGATTTCGGCGTTCTGTTCAGCCGGCGGAATCGGCAGCGACGGCGGCGGTTCGATCCGGGTTCCGGCCCATTTCTGCGGAATCGCGGGATTGAAACCCACGCCGGGCCGCGTCTCCGCGTTCGGCCACCTGCCCGAAATCAACCACCCCGCAGGCCTGCTTGGCGTGACCGGTCCGATGGCGCGCACGGCCGAGGACGTTCGCATTTTGTTTGAGGTTCTGGCGGGCTACGATTCGCAAGACCCGTTCTCCGCGCCCGTGCCGCTGCGGCAGCCGGATCTCGCGGGTTTGCGAATCGGCTATATGCCGCGGTTCTATGAGGTGCCCGTTCAAGCCGCCATTGCGCGCGCGCTTGAAGCGGCCGCCGCGTGCTTGCGCGACCTCGGCTTTACGGTCGAGCCTTTCGAACCCAAAGGCCTGGAGCGCGCTCCCAACCTATGGTGGTTCTTCTTCGGAGCGTTGCCGGCGCGCATCACTCAAGCGCTCATCGAAGGACGCGAAGAGCAGGCGCATTGGACCGGTACGGAATTCCTGAAGCGCGCACTCGAAGAGCCCGAGCCGACTTCGAAAAACGTCCTCGAGAACCTCGCCGTGCGCGACAAAATGCGCGCCGCTCTCCTGCGCGAAATGCGTGAAATTCCCGTGATTCTGCTGCCCGTGTGCGGCACAACGGCGTTCCGTCACCGCCAGCGCCGCTACCATACGGCCGGCAAAGACATCGGCCTGTTCGAAGCCATGATGCCGTCGACTCTCTTCAATCTTTTGGGAATGCCCGGCATGACCATACCCTTCGGCCAGGACGAGGAGGGAATGCCCGTGGGCGTTCAACTGGCCGGCGCCCTTCGAGGAGGAACTGCTGCTGGAACTGGC
Source organism: Bryobacterales bacterium (assembly GCA_963795935.1). Taxonomy (GTDB): domain Bacteria; phylum Acidobacteriota; class Terriglobia; order Bryobacterales; family Bryobacteraceae; genus JAICMB01. The sequence continues at coordinate 126,676 of CAWCJO010000015.1, forward strand.
GGTTCGCATGGAAGAGGCGCGGGGGCCGTTCCCGGGTCCCCCTCTAGCCGCTCCGCTGGCGGGGATGCGTTAGCGCTGCTAGACTGGCATTCGATGGCTTGCACGGCGAAGGTGCGGGAGGCGGGCGGAGTCGCAATCGTGGACCTCAGCGGCCGATTTACGCTGGGCGATGCGGCGGGCGTCATCCGGAGTTGCATCGCCAACCTTGTCAACGAAGGGCGGATCAACATCCTGCTCAATCTTGCCGATGTCACGCACATGGACAGCGCCGCCGGTCTGGGAGAGCTGATCGGAAGCTACCAGCTTGTGAAGAAAGCGGGAGGCGATCTGAAGCTTCTGAACGCGCGCAAGAGTGTGGCCGACGTCCTCCGGATTACTCGTCTCGATACCGTCTTCAGGCTTTACGGCGACGAGAACGAGGCCATCGCCAGCTTTCACGAATCGGCCCCCGCGTGAGCGGGATAGCAGTTATTGCGGCTTCCGTTAAAGCGCATACGATTTTAAGCGGACGCTCACTCGAAGCCCTTATTTCAGCCCGGCCAACTCCGCCGTGGCTTGCGGAGACTCGGGGTTCTCGCGCAGCTCCGCCTCCATCTCGCGCCGCGCTCCCGCAAGATCGCCTTTGGCTTTCAGGATCTCCCCCAACGCGAGGTGGTATTCGCGGAAATCGTCGGCGGGCCGGCCTTGGATGGCGGCGCGCGCGGCCGCCTCGGCCCGATCGAGATTGCCCAGCTTCAATTGGGTGAAGGCGTAATAGAGCAGCGATTTGGAGTTGTTGAGGTGAACGCCGCGTTCGAGATACGGCAGGGCTTCCCTGTACATGCCGAGCTCGTAATAGCAGCGGCCTACCGAATACCAACCTTCGGGACGGTCGGGCCGCAGCGCGGTCACGCGCTTAAAGTACGGAATGGCCTCGGCCGCGAGGTGGTTCAATAACAGGGCCGTTCCCATGCCTTGCGCCACGACTTCACTGTCCGGCGCGGTTTGGTTTGCGCGCGTAAACAGCGCCAGGCTGCTGGACCAGTAGTGCGATTGTCGAACGGAGCCGTAGGCCAGCACGGCGGCGATGACGATCGCGATTGCGGCCTGCCCGGCGGTTCGCATGCGCAGACCACGAATGCCATATGCGACCAGGATCGCGAACGGGACGCAGATGAAGTACAGGTAGCGATCGTGCACGGCCTCGCTGCGCGTAAAAAGCCGGATATCCAGGACCGGGAGGATCGGAAAAACCAGCCATACGGCGCAGAAGGCGACGAGTTTGGAATTGCGCGCCGCCGTGAGCAGCAGGGCGGCGATAAGGGCCAGCGCCAGGACGGGCATTCCGAAGTTATGGAAGCTCGCGCGGCTTACGACCGGCTGCGTGTAGGCCGGGCTGAGGCCGAAGGGCCAAACCAGGTGTCCGGCGTAGAAGGTGAGAAGCGATGGAAGGGTGAGCAGGAGTTGGCGCTTCGAAAACGGAGTCGCAACAGTGGCAAAACCATGGAGCACCTCATAGCGGGCGGACAGATAGATGGCGATCGCGGCGGCGAACGGAAGCAAGCGGCGCAAGGTTCGCCGGTCGTGGCGGAACAGGAGCTCGTAGGCGGCGAGAATGGCCGGGAATACGATGGCGGTTTCTTTTTCGAACATGGCCAGGGCGAACAGCGCGATGGAGGCGATAAGCCAGCGGAAGCTCGTTTCGAGATATGCGAGAAAGGAGCCCAGCAGGAACACGGTCATGAGCGGATCGGTGATGCCCGAAATCCACGCGACGCTCTCGAGATGTGTGGGATGCAGACCGAAGATCAAGGCGGCGATAGCGCCGGCCCATTCGTCGCCCGTGAGCCGCCGCGCAACGAAGAATACCAGCACCGTCGCGGCCAGATGCACCAAAACGGTGGTGAAATGCCACCAGGCCGGGTCGGGACCAAAGAGCTTGTTATTGACAAGCAGCCAGAGCACGAAGATCGGCCGGTAATAGGAATAGCCTGCCGCCTGGGTGGCCTTGCCGCTCCAGTCGCTGGAGGTGAAGTAGGAGGGAATCTGGCTCCAGGATTGGATGCGGGTTGTTTCCTGGATCTGACCGTAATCGTCGTACACGAACTCAAATCCGAGCGTGTTGGCGTAAACGGCGGCGCAAATCAATGCCGCGGCGAGCGGCAGCAACCACTGCGGAAAACTTGAGGTGGGGCGCGGCGTCGCAATTCTGTTTGTCGCCGGCGCCATCGCACGCCAGTATAGCGAAACGGTTGCCTTATCGAGATCCTTAACGTTCGTTAAACTAAGGACGGGACGTTCCCTGAACATTATGCCGACCAGCATTCTTCCCGCGCTCGCAGAAAAAGCGCAGCGCTCGAGCGGGCCCGCGGTCCCAAGCCATGACGATCTGATTCGGGCTTATCGCGCGATGTACATGTCGCGGCGGCTGGACGATCGCGAAATCCTGTTGAAGCGCCAGAACCGGATTTATTTCCAGATCAGCGGGGCCGGGCACGAGGCCGTGCAGGCGGCCGCGGGCTTGGTTTTCCAGGCCGGCCACGACTGGTTCCATCCCTATTATCGCGATCGCGCGCTGTGCCTGATGCTGGGCATGACGGCGGAGGACATGCTGCTCGGCGCGGTGGGAGCGGCGGCGGATCCGTCTTCGGGCGGGCGCCAGATGCCCTCCCACTGGAGCGCGCCGAAGCTGCATATCGTGACGGGATCGTCGCCCACCGGAACGCAGTGGCTGCACGGGGTGGGGTGTGCGCACGCTAGCCGCTACGTGAATCCGCGATCGGACGAGGTGACTCTGATCTGCGGCGGCGAAGGCTCGACGAGTGAGGGCGAATTCTGGGAGGCCGTGAACGCGGCGTGCCTGGAGCGGCTGCCGGCGGTGTTTCTAGTCGAAGATAACGGCTTCGCCATATCGGTGCCCATCGAGCGCCAGACGGCCGGCGGAAACATCAGCGCCGTTCTCAGCGGTATCGCATCGCTCGCGCGGTTCGAGGTGGACGGCACGGATTTCATGGCATCCTACCGGGCGTTGCGGGATGCCGCGGCGCATTGTCGCGAGGGAAAAGGTCCGGCGCTGGTGCACGCCACGGTGACGCGGCCCTATTCGCACTCGCTATCGGACGACGAGAAGCTTTATAAGACCAAGGCGGAGCGGGCGGAAGAGGAAGCGCGCGATCCGGTCGTCAAGTTTCCGCAATGGCTGATCGAGGAAGGCGTTCTGGACCGGCACGCGGTGCAGTTGATGGCGCACGAGGTGGATCGGGAGATCCAGGACGTGACGGACCGCGTGTTGCGGGCCGCGCCGCCCGCGAAAGGGTCGGCCATGGAGTACCTCTATTCCGACCGTATCGACCCCTGCGGGGCCGATTTCGACGCGCAGCCGCGGTTCGAGGGCGATCCGCGCACCATGGTGGACGAGATCAACGCGACGCTGCACGAGGAGATGCGGCGCGATGCCACGATCGTGGTATTCGGCGAGGATGTGGCCGATTGCAGCCGCGAACAAAATTTGTGCGAAGTGAAGGGCAAGGGCGGCGTTTTCAAGGCCACGCATGGGCTACAGACGGAGTTTGGAAGCGCGCGCTGCTTCAACACCCCTCTGGCGGAAGCGGCGATTATCGGGCGCGCGATCGGGATGGCGGAGCGCGGCTTGAAACCGGCGCCGGAGATCCAGTTTTTCGATTACATCTGGCCGGCGATGATGCAGATTCGCGATGAGCTGGCGACGATACGATGGCGCTCCAACAACGGCTTCAGCGCGCCGATGGTGATTCGCGTGGCCATCGGAGGATATTTGAACGGCGGCGCCATTTACCACAGCCAATGCGGCGAATCGTTGTTCACGCACATTCCGGGTCTGCGGGTGGTGATGCCGTCGAACGCTCTGGACGCCTGCGGATTGCTGCGCACCGCGCTGCGCTCCGACGACCCGGTGCTCTTTCTCGAGCACAAGAAACTCTATCGCGAGCCGTACAACCGCTCACCGCATCCGGGGCCGGATTATACGATCCCGTTCGGAAAGGCGAAGGTAGTGAAAGCGGGGCAGCAGCTCACTATCGTGACGTACGGCGCCTTGGTTCAGAAATCGCTGCAGGCGGCATTGCAAGTGGAGCAGCGGAATCCGAACGCGAGCATCGAAATCATCGACCTGCGCAGCCTGGCGCCCTACGATTGGGAGGCGATTCAGGCTTCAGTCAAGAAGACCAGCCGCGTCATCGTCGCCTATGAGGACACTCTGTCGTGGGGCTACGGCGCCGAGATCGCGGCCCGCGTCGGGAGCGAGCTGTTCGAGCATCTCGACGCGCCGGTGAAGCGCGTTGCGGCGCTCGATACATGGGTCGGGTACAACCCGCGGATGGAAGCGGAGATTCTGCCTCAGGTGGAAGATCTGGTGCGCGAATCCGAGGCGCTGCTGGCCTGGTAGGCTTCGTCGAGCAGCTCGACTACATGGGCGACCCGCGCCGAGCCGCCGAACTTTCGCACTCCCGCCTCGAGTTGCAGCATGCAGCCCGGGTTCGCGGTCGTAATCGCATTCGCGTGAACAGAGCGGACGCACTCCATCTTTTTCTCGAGCAGCGACATCGACATGTCCGTGTGCAGGACGTTGTAGATTCCGGCGCTGCCGCAGCAGATGTCGGACTGCGGGAGCTCTTTGAAACTTAGGCCGGGAATGGCGCGGAGGAGTTGGCGTGGAGCCTCGCGGACCTTCTGGCCGTGCAGGAGATGGCAAGAATCCTGATAGGTGACGGTGAGGGGAAGCGCGGCCATGTCCCGGTTCAGGTCGATGGAGGCGAGGAACTCGGTCACGTCCTTGATGAGCCCCGAGAATTGGCGGGCTTTGGCGGCGTATAGCGGGTCGTCGTGGAGAAGCTCGCCGTACTCCTTCAGCGTCGAACCGCAGCCGGCGGCGTTGGTGATAATGGCATCGTAGCCGTTGGCTGGCATGGCATCGAGCAGAGCATCGATATTTTTGCGCGCGAGTTCGCGGGCCTTATCGCGCAGGCCGGAGTGTACGTGCAGGGCTCCGCAGCAGGTCTGCGCGGCGGGAATGGAAACGGAACAGCCGTTCTTGCGGAGGACGCGAAGGGTCGCTTCATTCAAACGCGCGAAGGCGATGTTGGCGATGCAACCGCCGAGCAGAGCGACGCGATAGCGGCGGTGGAGTCTCGGCCGGGAGAGTTTTTCCGTAGTAGCGATAAAAGAAAGGCGGCTGCGGGGCGGGCGCGAGATCTTCGAGTTCGGCAAAGCGCCCAGGGACAAGGCCGCTGGCGCGCGCCAATTTGCGAAGGCCGAGTTTTTGGTATGCGGAAAGCGCGGCTCCGGCGGCCCGCAAAGCCGTTCGCGACGGGAGCAGATGGTTGAAGACGAGGCCGCGGAGCAGGCGGACATGCCAAGGGCGGCGTATGGCGTCTTCTATTTCGGCGCGGGCGGCTTCGATGAGGCGTCCGTAGGGAACGCCGGAAGGGCAGGCGCTCTCGCAGGCGCGGCAGGCCAGGCACAGGTCCATGTGTTCGAGGTAGGAATCGTCGATGGCGAGAGGCGCCGGTCTGAAACCTGCGCCATTTGGTAGATGCGGCCGCGCGGGGAATCCATTTCGACGCCGAGCTCACGGTAGGTCGGACAAGCGTTGAGGCACAGGCCGCAATGGACGCAGCGGTCGAGATCTTCAGAGGCGGGCATACAGCCGGCGGCGGTTCAGCAGGGAGTGTGGATCGAACATCTCTTTGATCCTCTTCATGATCGCAAAGTCGCTGCCGGGGGCGGGCCACAGCTCGGCTGCGGCGTGCGGGTCCACGCGCGCTTCAGGGGGCGCGAATTCCACGATGCCGCGGCCGATGGCATCGCGCCAGTTTTCAAAATAGCCGTAGCAAACGCCATTTCCGGCGCGCGCAATGGCGGGAGCGGGCAACGATTCCAGCACGGCGCCTACTTCGGCGAGGGTGCAGGGAATGCGAACGACGGCTCCGGCCGGGTGAGACGGCGAGAAAGCCGGGCGTGAACTCGCGTATATCGCGCCACAGCCGCTCTTCGGGATCGCCCTCGAGGGGCTCTGCGGCGGGCAGTTCGCGCGCGTAGCGATCGAGCACGGCTTTGCTGCCGCCGGCGCGCGCGAGGACGCGGTAGGTTCCGTCGGCTTTGACGATATCGAGGGCGGCGGGTTGGAGAACGCTTTTCAAGATGGAATCGCGCGCGGCCATGGCGTCCTCGACAGAGGCGAATTCCTGAATGAAGGTGCGGGTCGCCGCGGGGATGGGCTGCAGTTTGAAGTTGACGATGGCGATTGCGGCGAGCGTGCCGAAGGAGCCGATCATGATTTTCGCCATGTCGAGGCCGGCGACATTCTTAACGACCATGCCGCCGCTTTGGACGCATTTCCCTTCGAGCGTGACGAAGGTCATGCCGATGACCATGTCGCGGGCGGAACCGTAGAGGCGGCGGCGCGGGCCGCTGAGATTCGCGGCGATAACGCCGCCGACGGTGGATTCGTCCGTGAAAGGCGGATCGAGCGGGATCATTTGACCGTTTTCGGCGAGGATGCGGGCGAGCTCTGAGTATGGGAGACCCGCTTCCACGCTGATGGTGAGGTCGCGCGGTTCATACTGAAGAACGCGATTGAGGCCAGTGGCGCTGATTATGACATCGGAGTCGAGAAGCGGCCCGGCCATGAGCGGCTTGGAATTGCGGCCGAGGACGGTGATGGTCTGGCGGCGCTCGGCGGCTTCGCGGAGGGCGGCGGCGAGCTCGGCCGTGTTGGAGGGATGAAGCACGGAGGAACTTTGAGTATAGGGGGATGGTCAGCGGGATCTTTCTTGGCTCCCTCGCAAAAAGCGGTAGACGTGCGCCTCGTGCGGGCCGAACCAATCGAGAAACAGTCCCCCGTTCACGGTTACCCGGCGCGGCGCTTCGAAGAGGACTTCTCCGCTCGTGACATCCGCGGGCAGGCCGTTGAAACTAACTTGTACGGTTGCTCCTTCACGCTTGGCCGCAATGATGAACAGCTCGTTTCCGCTCTCGCGCACGCGAAATTCGAGATCGTTCGCGCCCGTCACCTGGATAGGAATGTTCGAATCCGGCGCGATGAGCGCGGGATAGAGCGGCCCCGAGGGCCGGAGCTCTTCGAGCAGCGGCTGCAGGACGCGGTTGTAGAACGTCCAGTTCCATCCCAGCGATCGATCGATATCGTTCCAGCACGCCTGCACGTCGCCGCCGAAATAAAGCAGGCCGCGGGCTCCCTCGACGATGGATTGATACGACATGTAGCGCTCTTCCGGGAAGGTCGGAAAGCGCAGAGTCCTGCCCGGCTTGTACACGCCGCTGAAGCAGATCTGCAGGACCATCCAAATCGGTTTTTCCCGACCGGTCGCTTCGGCAATCCTGCGGGCATAATCGCCCACGACGCTCAGGTCCTTGTTGGGCAGGTCGGAATGGACGCCGGGCGGATAGCTGACGGGATAAACATCCATTGCGCCGATATCGTAGAAAGGCTCATAACGTTTCAGGCTTTCGATCGCGCCGCGCGGAGCTTGCGTCAGCCATATAGGGTGATTGGGATCGAGTTCGTGGACGATATCGTAGTATGCGCGGAGATTCTCCGGCGGCACTTTGCCCCACTCCGGCTCATCCGCCGCTTTCCAAAACGCGACCGCGCTGTTGTTCCTGTACTTGCGGACCACTCGTCTCAGCTCTTGACGCTTCGCCTCGTCAGCGGGAGCGATCACCGCCAGATCCGGGATATAGATGGCGCAGAGCACGCCGGTTTTCAGCGCTTGGGCCAGCATGGAATCGAGCGCCGTTTCCGCTCGCGCGTCCCACTTCCCAACCGTTCCGCAGCGGTTGAACACCACGCCGTTCTTCGCGAGTTCGGCATACGCGTTTGCGCCCGACGGCGCCTTGGCCGTAACGGATGGGAACACGGTGAACCCGATTGGGAACGCGCGCTTGCCATCAAACGTGAGCGCGCCGTTGCCTTCGATCTTCACATCCGCGGAGAATGCGGCGGCGCAAGCCGCGGCAATCAGGGTGAGTACTCTCGTCGGGCAAGCCCAGAGCATTTGTGATAATAGCAACTTGATTCCGCACGCCTCGCCGGAGATTCCCGCTGAGCGGTTTGAAATATACGTAAATGGACTCGATCATCCGGAGTGCCTCGTTTTCGATCGTGAAGGCAATCTGTGGGCCGGTGGAGAAGCGGGGCAGGTCTATCGCGTTGACGCGGACCGGAAGGCGGTAACAGTCGCCGAGCTGCGAGGCTTCTGCGCCGGAGTGACGCGAACGCCCGACGATGCCGAGCTGTTCGTGTGCAACGCCCTGCATGGCATTGCGCGCGTGAAGCGCACTGGTGAGTGGTCCGTTTTTGCAAACGCCGCGAGTGGCCATAAGCTCGTGTGTCCGAACTTTGGCCTCTTCGACGGCCGCGGAAATTACTACGTGACCGATTCCGGCAATTGGCAACAGCGAAACGGATACGTTCTGAAATTCGGATCGGACGGGCAAGGAGCCATTGTCGCCGGCCCTTTCGGCTACGCCAATGGGCTGGCTCTCAGCGAGGACGAGCGGAGCCTGTTCATGGTCGAGAGCGATACGCGATCGCGTGCTTCAGATCGATATCGTCAGCGGAGCTGTCACCGTTTATGTAGAAGAGGTAGGCCGCATGCCGGACGGCCTCGCGCTCGATGCGGTTGGAAACCTATACGTCTCCTGCTATGCCTCCGACGAGATCTACCGGGTGAATCCCGCGCGGGAGAAAACGCTTTTCGCCTGGGATCGTTGGGCGATTCTGCTGAACAGGCCGACCAACATTGCGTTCCGCGACGGGTATCTGTATGCCGCGAACCTCGGCCGTACCACTATCACTCGAGCGCAGGTCGGCATTACGGGGAGGCCCCTCGCGCACGAATATGATCGGACTCGACGGTAAAGTCGCAATCGTCACGGGAGCCGCGCACGGAATCGGACGCGCCATCGCGGAAGTTTTCTCGGAAGCGGGCGCCGCTGTCGTTATGGCCGATATCGACGCCGAAGCCGGAGACGCCATCGCCCGCTCGATCGCAAATGCCCATTTTGTCCGCGCCGATGTTTCGATGGAGCACGACGTGAAGCGGGTAATGGACCGCGCCGCCGCCATTGCCGGCCACATCGATGTTCTGTGCAACAATGCCGCATATCTGGGCGCGTCGCATGCCTCGCTGGACGCCACCGCCGAAGAATGGGAACGATGCTTTCGCGTTTCGTTGCTGGGATCGCAACTCTTCACGGCCGCGGTCTTGCCTTACATGCTGCGGCAGAATGGCGGGTCGATCATTAACATCTCGTCCGTGCAGGGCATGGTCGCGGCGCGGAACTCGGCCGCCTACACCAGCATCAAGCATGCGCTGATCGGATTGACGCGCAGCATCGCCTACGACTACGGAGACCGCAACGTGCGCGCAAACGCGATTTGTCCGGGCGCTATTCGTACGCGCATCTCACCCGAGCCGGGGTCCGAATTGTACCAGCGTCAGATCGCGAAAACATTCCTGGGCCGCGCCGGTCAGCCCCGGGAGGTCGCCTATGCCGCGCTGTTTCTCGCATCCGATGCCGCCTCTTACATCACCGGCGCGGTTCTTCCGGTCGATGGCGGTTGGACTTCCATGTAGATGCGATTGTTAAAATAATCGCCGTGCGATTAGTTCAGCTCGCCTCGCCAGTCGGCCAACGCCGTGTTGCCGCCGTGGAAGACGGCGCGCTTCGCTTGTTAGACGAGTGCGATTCGGTCTATTCCCTGGCCCAAGCGGCTCTGCGTGAGCGCCAGGCGCTGCCCGAAATCGCGCGCCAACGGCTCTCGAGCACAACCTTAAACTACGATCCTATCTACGCGCTCGAATCCGATTGGCGTTTGCTGCCGGCGTTCACGCACCCGGAGCCGTCGAGGTGCCTGGTCAGCGGCACCGGCCTGACGCATCGGGCCAGCGCCGATAATCGCCAGGCCATGCACGCCGATACCGCCGAATTATCCGATAGCATGCGAATGTATCTTGCCGGCCTCGAAGGAGGGCGCCCCCAGCCGGGATCGATTGGCGCGGCGCCGGAATGGTTTTATAAAGGCTGCGGGACCATAGTGCGCGCCCACGGCCAGCCTTTGCTCGTCCCGGCATATGGCGAGGACGGCGGCGAGGAACCCGAGATCGCGGGCGCATACATTGTTGACGATGAGGGCCGCCCGCGGCGCGTCGGCATGGCGATGTCGAACGAGTTCTCCGATCACGTCATTGAAAAGCAGAGTTACCTTTATCTCGCGCCGTCCAAGCTGCGGACTTGTTCCCTCGGCCCCGAACTCGTCTTAGATTCGGATTTCTCCGACGTGCGGGGCGTCGTTTCTATCGAGCGGGAAGGAAAAACGCTATGGTCGCAGCCGATCGCAACCGGAGACGCCAACATGTCCCACGCGCTTCAAAACCTAGAACATCATCATTTCAAGTACGAAGCCCATCGCCGGCCGGGCGACGCGCACATTCATTTTTTCGGGGCCGACGCGTTCAGCTTCGGGGCCGGCATTAAGCTGCGCGATGGAGACGTCATGGTCGTCGCTTTCGAGGGCTTTGGCCGTCCGCTCCGCAATGCGATCCAGTTCGATCGCGCTCCGCACGCTTTCATTCCGGTTGAGCCGCTCTAGTTTATTTTTTATAAAGCCTGCGCCACGCATAAATTGGCGTATCGGAGCGCTTGCTCACGCGCGCGGCTCAGCAAACGTGTCGGGGCCGCGGCCGCGAGGGACCGGGGTACGTTAACTCTCGCTCGTCAGTATTAGCGCGCAACTTGGGAGATCAAGCGCAAGGCGTTTTCGCCAAAGACATCGCGCCGCTGCCGGTCGTTCGCCAGCGCCGATCCAATTTTGACGAGGTTCCATTTCGCGGAGCTTGCGCCGCCGATCGGCAGATCGGTGCCGAACAGAATACGTTCCACCCCGATATGCTCCAGCGCGAAGGCGATGTCGGCCACCTGCGCGCCCGACGTCTCCAGATAGACGTTAGGGCACAACTCCGCCGCCCGCACCGCATCCAGAAACAGGATTTTGCCGAAATGTCCTAAAATAAACGGCGCGTTCGGGAATCGTCGCGCCTGCTCCATCACCTGAAACGGCTGCGAGTAAGGCGGCGTTCCGGTGTGGAACAAAACGGGAATGCGATGTTTCGAACAGACCTCGAGCGAGGGGTAAAGGTAGGCGCTGTTAGCCGGGAAGGACTGCAGCCAAGGGTGAAACTTAACGCCTTTGAACCCGTCGTCGAAGCAACGACGGATCTCGGCGGCCGCGCCTTCCGGGCTGTGATTGGGAAAGCACGTGCAAAATGGGATGAATCGGTCGGGAAAGCGCTTCGCCGCGGCGCCCACCTCGTCGTTAGCCCGGCGGAAATCGTTAAATCCATAAAGTCCCGCCAACGTGAAGAGGAAACATTTGTCGATGCCGCAGTCGTCGAGCAGACGCACCGTGGCCGCGGCATCCCACGATTGCGCATCGGAGCCGCCGACCGATTTTTTATAGGCGTACCAGCCGGTGCTGTCGTTCATCAGGTGAACGTGGGCGTCGACAATCATCGTGGATCTTCCAGGTTCAGCAGCGTCGCCGCGTTGCTGTAAAAGACATCGCGCTGGCCCGCTTCATCCACTCCCGGCAGCAGTTTTATTTTTTCAATCTCGCCGGCATAACTGCTGAAGGGGTGATCCGAGCCAAAAAGCAGACGTCCGCATCCAAAACGCCGCGCCAGCGATTCGAGATTCGCGAGCCCGTTGCGGGAGGTTTCGGCAAAAAGATTGGCGCACGCTTCCAGGCAATAGGGCACGTCGAAATGGAAATCCCAACCGGCATGGCCCATAACGAACGTCCCCTCGGGAAAGCGGCCGGCGAGGTCGGCGATCTTGTAGGGCATCGCGAGATAGGGCGCGCCCCCGGTTACGTAAATGATCATGCGTTCCGCGATCGCCGCCTCGATCAGTGGAAATACGAGAGGGTCGTTGGCTTCGAAGCCTTGGAGAATGGGATGAATTACGAGGCCGCGAAATCCCAACTCGCCCCGCGCGCGCCGCAGCTCCTCGATTCCGCGCCCGCGGCTCCAGGGGTTGATGGTCGCGAAGCCGATAAAACGGCCGGGATATCTTTGCACCGCCTCCGCCACGGACCAATTCCCTTCCGCCGTCCAATACGCGGCGAACTCTCCCGCCGCGCTCAACACCGCGCAGCCGATATCATGATCGTCCATTCCCTGGATCAATGTATCCAGTTGCATGCGGTAGGGACGATAGCGGAAAAATTCAGGCGAGTAGTGGCAGTGGAAATCCAGAATCATCGGCAGGGGCGAAATCCGGCCGGGCGGGTTGACCGCATCGTGACATCTAATATATCATGTCAGGGTTGGCGCGCCGGACGGCGAAATGCGAGATCCTGAAGAAGCATAATGCCTGCTGAAGAAGCGCCGGACGCCATCTTCGAGGTCCGCATCGCCCGCTCGGCGCGCCACGGCATTTCGACCGGCGCGCAGTCGTTCAAGGTAACGCTTGAACCGCGCATGACCGTGCTCGATGCGCTATTTCTAATCCTGCGCGATCAGGACCAGACCATTTCGTTTCGTTGCGCTTGCCGCGTCGGCATGTGCGGCACTTGCGCGATGGAGATCAACGGTATCCCGCGCCTGGCATGCAAGACGCGCGCGCATCTTTTGGAAACGAACACGATCGTCTTGAAGCCGCTGCCGCACTTGCCGGTCATTAAGGACCTGGTGGTTTCGCTCGAGCCGTTTTTCGAGCAGTGGAAACGGATCAAGCCCGCGCTTCGCCCGAAAAATCCCGGCTCGCGGCAGCTCGCGTCGATTCCCGCGACGGCGTCATATGCCCGCTACACCGCTTCGAAGAGAGACTGCATCACGTGCGGCGCCTGTTATTCCGCGTGCGGCGTGAAAGCGTCGAGCGGCGAGTACCTGGGTCCGGCCGCGATCAATCGCGCCTTTCTGCGGATGATCGATCCTCGCGACAGCGCCGCGGACGAACGCCGGCGCCTCTTGAACGACGAGCGCGCCGGCATCTGGCGATGCCACACCCAATATAATTGCACCGCCGTGTGTCCCAAAGGAATCACGCTCACAGATACCATCAATCGCCTTCGACGCGCGATGCTATTTCGCGGAAATCTGCAAGCATGAGCAACGCGGCAATCGTCGTCCGTAAGTACGGCGCGCAGTACACGGGCATGCTCGCCCATGTCATCCAGCGCGTCTCCGGCTTGCTGTTGCTCTTCTATTTGTTCTTGCACGTGCGCACCATCCGGCAGTTGACAAAAGGCCCGCGGGCATTCGATAACGCGCTCGCGGCCTACAGCAGCCCTTTTTTTAAACTGCTCGAAATTGGTCTGCTCGCCGTTGTGATCCTGCATGCTCTCAACGGAGTCAGAATCACGCTACTCGATCTGGGATACGCTCAAAATCGTCAAAAACGATTGTTCTGGGGCTATACGGTGGCGCTGGGTCTCGCCATATTTCTGGCCGGCGCCGTGCCGCTCTTTGTATATTCGGTGCTGAGGCGCGGCTGAATATGCGCAACGTCATCGGATGGTACTTACAGCGAATCACCGGCGCCGCTCTCGTTATTCTGCTCGTCGCGCACTTCTGGGTGGAGCACTTCATGTCGCGCGAATTGCTGCGCGGCGAACTGAGCTACCAGGCCATCCTGGCCCGCATTTCGAACCCGCTGTGGCAGTCCATCGATATTGCCTTTCTGATCATCGCGCTCTATCACGGCCTGAACGGGCTGCGCAACATCGTTCTCGATTACAGCCGCATCGGCATTCGCGCAGCGCGCGCCGTCACCGCCCTGATCGTAACAGCCGGCTGCGTGTGGGCCTGGTGGGGAATCGAAGCGTTTCGGAATCTCTGATGCAAGAACTCGCCATCGAAGGGCTCCAAGCGGACATTCTGATACTCGGAGCCGGCGGCGCCGGTCTTCTGGCCGCGCTGCACGCGCATGAGCTGAGCAAGAAGTTGCGGATCGTGATCGCGGTCAAGGGATTGCTCGGCCAAAGCGGCTGTACGCGCATGGTCCAGGGCGGCTACAACGCCGTTCTGAATCCGGAAGATTCCATCGAAAAGCATTTTCTCGATACCATCCAAGGCGGCCACTTCCTCAACGATCAGGAGCTGGCCTGGAAGCTCGTCGAAGAGGCTCCGCAGCGCATTGTCGAACTTGAAAATAAGATCGGCTGCGTCTTCGACCGCAACCCCGATGGCTCCATCCACCAGAAGCCTTTCGCCGGCCAGTCCTTCGACCGCACGGTACACAAGGGCGATCTCACGGGGATCGAAATCATGTCCAATCTTCGGGACTATGTGCTCGAAGCGGATATACGGGTGCTTCAGGAAACGCGCGGCCTCGACCTGTTGGTGAACGGGGGGCGCGTGTGCGGGGCGGTTTTGCTGAATATTCGCACCGGCCGGTTGATTGCCGTAAACGCTCGCGCCACTCTGGTCGCGACAGGCGGCGGAGCGACCATGTACCGCATCTCGTCTCCCTCGCTCGAAAAATCGGGCGATGGCATGGCCATGGCATTTCGGGCTGGGGCGGCGTTCGTCGACATGGAAATGCTGCAGTTCCACCCCACCGGCTTGCTGGTCGGAAACTCCGTGGCAACCGGTGGTCTGCTGGAGGAGGGGCTGCGCGGCGCGGGAGCGAGGCTCTACAACGGACTCGGGGAACGCTTCATGAACCGCTACGATCCCGTGAAGCTCGAGCGGGCGACGCGCGACGTTATTTCCCGCTCCAGCTTTCTCGAAATTATGGCTGGACGCGGCACACCCAACGGGGGCGTCCATATCGACGTAAGCCATCTCGATCACGATTTTGTGACGCGCAGTTTCCCGGGAATGATCGAGCGCTGCCGCGACTACGGATTCGATCTGGTTCACGATCGCGTCGAAGTATCTCCCAGCGCTCACTTCCAAATGGGAGGCGTTGCCATCGATGTGGAGTGCCGGACAAATCTCGAAGGTCTTTTTGCCGCCGGCGAGGACGCCGGTGGAGTACACGGCGCGAATCGCTTGGGCGGTAATGGAGTCGCGGATTCGATCGTGTTCGGCGGCCGCGCGGGCGACAGTATGGCCGGGTTCGCCGGAAGACCGCTGCTGCCCCGCTCTGAAGCGCAAGTCCGCGAAATCGGCCAAACGTGGTCGCAATTATTGCGCCTCGACGGAGAGAGCCCCTTCGCGCTGCGCCAGGAATTGAACTGCCTGATGTGGGAAAGCGTGGGCGTGGTGCGCAACGGGCGCGATCTGGAGGCGGCTATAAGCGGTCTTCAAGTCCTCCGGGAGCGCGCCTGGCGCTCGCGAGCCGCGGGCGAGCCGGTTTCCAATCCCGCCTGGAATGAAGCCATGAATCTACTCAATCTCTGCGTCGTCGGGGAAATGGTTGCGCGCTGCGCGTCCATTCGAACCGAGAGCCGGGGAGCCCATTACCGGCTGGACTACCCGCAACCCGACCCCGCATGGCTACAGAACATTTTTCTCAGCCGGGCAGGCGATGGAATGGAGTTTCGAACGCGCCCGGTCGACTTTACGCGGGCCACTCCGCCCGAAGTGGAAATGAGCACGCATGCCGACTCTTTACGACACAATTGAAACCGTCGCGCGCGACCTTTATTGGAAGGCGTTGAAGGACATTCCCAGCGATGTGCGCCAAGCCATTAAGAAGGGCGCCGCGGTTGAACGGAAGAATGGCAACTCCACCGCCGAGCAAGTGATGTTCACGATCATTAAAAACATCGAGACGGCCGATACCCTCGATACGCTTGTTTGCCAGGACACCGGTCTGCCGATCTACAAAATCGTAATCGGCAGCAAGCTGGCGTTAGACATCCCGGAACTGAAGGCTCGTATCGTGAAGGCGTGCGAGCGCGCCACGGCGGAATATCCGCTGCGGTCGAACTCCGTCCATCCGCTCACGCGCAAACATACGGGCACGAACACGGGCCGCGGAATTCCCATCCTGAAGCTCGACTTCGAGCCGGATTCCGACGTGATCCGGATCACGATGGCGCCGAAAGGATCGGGTTCCGAAAACATGAGCTTTCTCAAAATGCTCAATCCTTCCGAAAGCCGTAGGGGCATCGTCCGCTATGTCCTCCAATGCATTTTCGAATCGGGCGCCCGCCCCTGCCCGCCCATGATTGTCGGCGTGGGCCTGGGAGGAACGTCGGACGTCGCCATGCAGTTGGCCAAGGAGGCCAGCACGTTCCGGAAAATCGGATCGGCGAGCGGCGACGCCGACATTGCCCAGCTCGAAAAGGACCTGCTCAAGCTCATCAATGAAACGGGAATCGGTCCGCAAGGGCTGGGAGGGAGTACCACGGCGCTGGCGGTCAACATCGAGTGGGCCCACACGCACATCAGTCACAACCCGGTGGCCGTCAACATTCAGTGCTGGCGGGGCGAGCGCGCCGAAGCAGTCATCTCGGCGAGCGGTGAAGTGAGGTACGCCAATGGCGCATCATAAGCTGACAACGCCGCTGACCGAGCCCGCCATTCGACAGCTCCGAATGGAAGATACGGTCTCCATCGACGGCATAATCTTCGGCATCCGCGATGCCACCCAAATTCGCATCTTCGACGAAGGCGTAGCCCCGCCGACCGATTTGACGGGGGCGGTCTGCCTGCATACCGCGCCTGGCGTCCGCAAGCGGCCGGACGGCTCTTACGAGAAGCTCTCCATCGGAACTACCACGAGCACGCGCATGGATCGATTCGTTCCAGGGCTGCTCGAACAGTACGGCGTACGCGCGATTGTGGGCAAGGGCGGCCTATTGGAAGGCAGCGTTGCGGCCATGCAACGAGCCGGCGCGGCTTATTTTGCGATCATTGGCGGCGCCGCCGCGCTCGAGACCATGCAGATCGAGGAGATCGAGCAGGTCTGGTGGGAGGACTTGATGCCGGAGTGCCTCTGGAAGTTCAGAGTACGCGATTTCGGTCCGCTCATCGTTGCCATCGATTCGCACGGCAACAGCTTGTACCGCAACATTCAGGAACGCGCGGCGGCGCGCATCGCGAGCATGGAAATTTAAGACCGGATGTCATCGTTATCGTTATCGAGCGGCGTTACGGGATCGATGAGCGCCCAGCAGAGAATGCCGCACAGGTCCACAGCGACGGAAATGGTGAACGCAAAGGTCCAGTTGTGATTAGTCCTTTCCAATACGTACCCGATCACCGCCGGGGCTACCGCGCCGCCCAGTTGGCCCAATGTGTTCATGCCGCCGGCGAGCGAGCCGACGTATCTGCCGCCCAGGTCCATGCACGTTGTCCAGGAGACCGGGCCGGAGAGCTCCGCGGCGAAGCTGGACAACGCCAGCGCCGCGACCGCCCAGACCGGATTGCGGATGTACATAAATGCGGAGAGGCATGCCGCGGCGCATCCGAATCCGCAAAACGCCATGCCGCGTCGGACAGCCGCAATCTTCCCGGTCCGGCGCATCATCGCCGCGCATGTCCATCCGGAAAAGATGCTTCCCGCTCCGGCGGAAAACAAAGGCAGCCCCGCGAGGATCGCGCTGCGATGAAGATCGAGGTGGCGGGCCTGCTGAAGATAAGTCGGCAGCCACGTGAGATAGAAGTAAAACCCATATGAATAGCAGAACCACTGCGTCCACAGCAGCCAGGCGCTGCGCGAGCTTAGGAACACTCGCCAAGGCGGGTTCCCCCGCGCGGCCGCGATGCGACGGGATTGCGCCAACAGGGCCAGTTCCGCTTCATTCACGTTTCTGTTGTCGCGCGGATCGTCCCGGTACCAAAAATAAAAAGCGGTCGCCCACACCCCGCCAATCAGCGCCAGGAGCTGGAATATGGCTCGCCATGCGAACCATTGCAGCAGGAAAACAAAGATGAGCGGCGTCACGGCGCCGCCCCAACGAGCACCGGCGGCCTTCAGTCCTTCAGCCTTGAGCCGCTCGCGAAACGGCAGCCACGTCTGGAAGCATTTCGCGAGGTTGGGGAAACAGCCCGCTTCTCCGGCGCCGAACAGAAATCGCGTGATCAGCAGGGATGCGAAGCTGCCTGCCCAGCCCGTCGCCGCCGTAAAGAACGACCACCACAGCACGATGCGGAGCAGCACTTTGCGAGGCCCGATGCGGTCGCCCAACCACCCGCTCGGCAGCTCGAAAATCGAGTACGCCACGCCGAACGCCATGAATACATATCCCATCTGGAGGGGCGATAGCCGCAGCTCGCGGGAGAGCGCGGGCGCTACCTGGCCGATGGCCGCGCGGTCGATATACGTGATGAATGCGAGCGCAAGCCCGAACCCGACCACTTTGAGACGCTCGCGCGAGGGCCGCGACGCCGGATCTACGCGAGCGGCGGCCGTCGTATCGGCGGCCTTCGGCGATGGATGCAATCCCATTCGCGCGTCCTTAAATGGCGCTTGTATCAGTATGCCTGCATGCTTCGGCGAGCGGCGCGGTGGCGCCGCATGACGGTCCTCGAAAGCTTCCGGATCTCCGTCTTTCGGGTGGTCGCGGAGCGGCTCAGTTTCACGCAGGCCGCCGAGGTTTTGCGCGTGAGCCAACCTGCCGTCACGTCGCACGTTAAGGCCCTTGAACAGGAGCTTGGGGTTCGTTTATTCGACCGCGCCGGTGGTGTACGCTTGACCGCCGCCGGCAAACAGCTTCTCCGATATGCATACGAGGTCAACCGCTTGGCCGATGCCGCCGTCGGAGAGATCGGCAGGCTCAGCGGCGAAGAGCGCGGAACCCTGCGCCTCGGCGCGTCCACCACCATTGCGCAATATCTGCTTCCCCGGATGCTCGCCGGATTTATGCGGCAGCATCCCCACATCGAATTGTCCGTGGTCAGCGCCAATACCTCGCATATCGTATCGCGCGTCATTGCGCGCGAGATCGATCTCGGACTCATCGAGGGTCCGCCGGCATTCACGGATCTGAAACTCGAGCCTTTTGTCGATGATGAAATAGTTCCCATCGTCGAGGCCCGGCATGGCTTCGTGAGCGGAGTGATCCCCGCGCCGTCCATTGCGGCGCTACGGGAGCAGCCGCTTCTCATGCGCGAACCGGGCTCGGGAACGCGCCGCGTTGTCGAGAACGCATTGCGGAAGGCGGGCCTATCGACGCGCGATTTGCGCATCGTAATCGAGCTCGATTCGACGGAAGCCATCAAATCGGGCGTCGAAGCGGGGCTGGGCATAGGCTTCGTATCTCGCTGGGCGCTTCACGAAGAGCCATCGCGAACCATCCGGATCGCGCGGATCGGCGGGTTGACGATAAAAAGACCGTTCCAGTTCGTACACGCCCAGGGGCCCGCCCCGCAGGGAACAACGGGCGCTTTTCTGAGTCTTGCCCGCCAGTTCTGGAGCTGTTTCAAATGTCCGTCGTAATGAATGTGAGCAATTTCATGGAGCGCTTCGGCCGCTCGAATACGCGCGCAACGAAAGCTCCGGATGCGATATCGAGCTGTGAGCGGATTCCCGCTCCGTTGTGAATTACATTTCCGAGCCGAACCGCCCGAAGCCGAAAATCTGCGCCGTTGGCCGGATGGAAGCGACGGACGGAACTCCGCTCCCTTGGCCGCGCTCGTTCAGGGGAAGTGGAGGACACGCCGGAAACATGGCTGGAATTTGGTCCGCGGGCCCGCTTTTGAATTCGCCGCTGGAGACCTAGGGCGCGAGCGCAATCAGCACGCGTTCCGTAATCTCGCGGATCAGCGCCGGCATGGCCGCGTCCAGCGCAACGGTGACCGCCGCCCGCACCCGCTCGGAATCGATTTCGGGACTGGTCGGCACGGGCGGAAGAATCGTCCGCTGCTCCTCAACCGCGTCTGGCAGCGCGACCGCCGCCTCCCTCGCTTCGGCCGCGAAGAGCTCCCGGGCAAACTGCGCCTCGCCGGCCAGCGGCTTGATCGTCTTCACCAGAAGCGATGCCTCGAAGGGCTTTTTCAAGATCCCATCGCAGCCGGCCCGCGCCGCTTCAGCTTCGTCGAACGGTTCCAGAAGCCCCGCCGTCATGACCACGCGAACATGCTTGTGCCGGGGATGGCTCTTGACGTAACGACAAAGATCGAATCCCGATTTGCCGGGGAGAAAAGCGTCCGCCACGATCACGTCCGGATCGGCATCGTCGAGACGCAGCAACGCCGTTTCGCCGTCGGTCAAACTGACGACCTCGAATCCTTCCTCGCGTAGAATGCGTTCCCCCATGCGCTGCGCATGAGGACTGTCGTCGGCCAACAGAATGCGGCTCATCGTTCGGCGGCGGATCGGTCTCCTTCCGCCTGGAGAAGCAAAATGTAGTGTCCTCCAGGATCGTGCAGCGCCGCCCAGTGGGCTTCGGACCACACTAGGCGATCCTGCGCGACCGGCCTGGCTGGCTCGAGGTCTTCGAAACAGATCTCAAATCCGGCGAATCGGGCCGGGCTGTATTTCATAAGCTCACGGCTTCGCCGGAGGGGGACTCTGCGGCGATGGCGGAGGATTGCCGGCGGCGGGCTGCGCCGACGCGGCTGGCGGCGTAGCGGACGGAGCCGGTTGCGCGGCGCCCTAGTAGTCCCGGCGGCCGCCGGCGCGGCCTGCTTGTTCTGGTCCTGCTTCTTGGACTTCTTCTTTTTCTGCGGCCTCGCCTTGTAAGTCGCGTTCATCGGCAACGGCTCGGCTTGCGTTTGCGCCGCAGCCGCCACAGGAGCAGCCGCCGCGCTCCCCGCGGCCGCCGGCGGATTCTTGCGCGCATCGGGTTGCGTATCGAGCGCCGAAGGCCCGCTGACCGTCGTTGCCGTCACATCGGTCACCCCGGCCGCGCCCGCCGGAATCGGCACACTCGCCGGAATCGTGGGATTCAACGTGGTCATCGCCGGATTTCCCGTCTTGGCGGCCGCACGCACATCCGGACCTCTCTTGAGAAAGTCCGTCGAGCGGCTTAGCATGTTCGCTCTTTCGCGGTGCTCCCGATCGTACTGCATGCGCGCCACCGCCGCCGGATCCGCCTGCGGAATCGGCATTTCCATTTCCTTGAGCCTCTTCTTCGCCTCATCGGCATACCCGCTCAGAGGATAATCCCGCACGATGCGGGCGTAAGCTTCGCCGCTCTTGGCGCGAAAGCGGTTCCCCATCTTGCTGTACGAATCGCCCAGAAACCACAACGCCTCGTCGGCCCTGCTGTACAGCGGATACTGGTCCACCAAACGCTGCAAACGGTTCGCCGCCGCCGGATTACTTCCCTTCTTGTGATAGAACGCGCCGACGCGAAACTCGCCCTCGCCCACCGACTCCTGAATGTTGCGGAGCAGTTGCTGCACTTCGGGGACGAACTTGCTGTTTGGAAACTGCACTAGAAGCTGCCGGCATTCATCCTCGGCGCGCAATTCCTGCGACGCGTCGCGGTCCGGCTTGTCCATCTGCCTGTAGTGGATGCGGCAGATTTTCATCTGCGATTCGGCCGCTTCCTCCATGGTCGGGTAGAACAGGATAAAGTCCTTGTATTCGGCCTCCGCCTGCGCCAGCCCGTGCGCCCCGCCCTCGCGATACCAGCTATCCGCGATGGCAAGCTTCGCCTTGGCCATGAATTCGCTCTGGTCGTAGGTGTTGATCAGCGTGTTCAGCGTGATGCGGGCAACCTCGTAGCGTCCGTGCTCGATATCGTTGACGGCGCGGTCGTACAGCACTTTATCCGGCTGCTTGGTGTCCTTCGAAATGGGGTTGTCGTACTTGTGCCTCTTGAAGCCGCACGAGCTGAACAGCGCCGTAATCGTGACGAAAATAACTAGATGACGAACCATTCCTCTCACTTCCCGAAAAAATCGCCGGATCTTGTCAAACCCGGACTAAATTCGCTTCCCGCGCCGCCCGCCGCATCTCCTGGTATGCGGCCTTCAAATCCGTAGCGTGAAAAATCGAAGACCCTGTGACGATCCAGTCACACCCGGCCCGCACCGCGTCCGCGATGTTGTCAACGGTGATCCCACCATCGATCTCGATCGCGAAGCTCAAGCCCGCTTCCTGCCGCCTGCGCGCCAGCGCCCGCACTTTCTTGAGCGAATTCGGTATGAACTTCTGTCCTCCAAATCCCGGGTTCACGCTCATCACAAGCACATAATCGGCCACGTCGAGGACGTCTTCGAGCATTCCCACCGGCGTCGCCGGATTGATCACCACGCCGGCCAGCGCCCCTTCGCTTTGAATGGTCCGCAGCGTTCGATCCAGATGCGGGCAAACTTCCTGCTGCACCAGCACTTGATCGGCCCCCGCCTGTATGAAGACGGGCGCGTACCGGTCCGGATCGGTAATCATTAAGTGTAAATCAAGTTTGAGCCGCGTCGCCTTGCGGATCGATTCCACTACCGCGGGGCCGATCGTAAGGTTGGGGACGAAAT
This sequence comes from Bryobacterales bacterium, assembly GCA_963795935.1. GTDB lineage: Bacteria > Acidobacteriota > Terriglobia > Bryobacterales > Bryobacteraceae > JAICMB01. The sequence goes on from CAWCJO010000015.1 coordinate 149,034, forward strand.
GGCCATCCATGACGTCCAGGTGCAGCATGGTCGCTCCGGCCTGCTCCAGGGCGGCTATTTCCTCGCCGAGCCGCGTGAAGTCCGCAGCCAGGATAGATGGAAGTATCTCAACCATTTGGCGGGGGCTAAGGCAATGCTAACACAGCGGCGAAAAACCCTTCGCCGGCATCGATCGTGGGCGTCCGGCGCGTCGTGGTCCAGGCTCCCGGCACGCCGGCGACGACATCTTCGTTTTCTTCCCGCTCCAGTGAACAGGTGGCATACACGATGCGCCCGCGCGACGCCAAGTGCGCCATGGCATTCCCCAGAATCGCCCTCTGCCGCCGCTGTAAATCCACCAGATCGGACGGCTTGAGACGCCATTTGATTTCCGGGTTGCGGCCCAGCGTACCGGTCCCGGAGCACGGCGCATCCACCAGGATGCGATCGAACTTGGCGTCGAACGGCAGCGGCCTCATGGCGTCCAGCGCCACGCGCCGGCAGCCCTCCGCCGGAACATTGCGCAGCCGATGCAAATGCAAATCGCAAGCGATCGCGTTGACGCCGTATTCAATCGCCTGCGCCGTCTTATTTCCCGGCGCCGCGCACAGGTCCAAAAAGGTCTGCCCCGGCCGCGGATCGAGCAGCGGAACGATCGACTGCGATCCGATATCCTGCACCCGCCCGGTGCTCGCGATGTAGGTCTCCGGCGGACTCAAGAAGGCCCTCGCGATGTCCCCGGCAACGGCGTTCCCGAACTCCCGCTCCCAACGCCGTAGCAGCCACTCCGGGCACGAAAGTTCGATGGCGCGATCCGGCCACGCCACCGCCTCCCGGTCCGCGCGCCGCAGGACCGCGTTGACCAGGCCCGCCGCCGACCTTTTGCGGGCCCGCTTGGTCAACTCCACGCTTTCCGCCACGGCCGCATGCATAGGAACCCGTTCCAGCCAGCGGATCTGGTAAAGGCCTATCCGTAGCGCGATCCTCACCTCAATGTCGAGCTTCGCTTTTGCAGTCGCCGCTTCGATCAGAAAATCCAACTGCAACTGCCGCCGCAGGCATCCGAATACAATCTCCGAGGCCAGCCCCGCATCGCGGCTGTCCAGTTCCTTCGATTTCGCCGCCAGCAGGTCGGAAGCGAACGCGCCCCCATGGACCCGCCGCAAAACATCGAACGCAACCGCGCGCGCGGGACTGATCTTTGCCGCCGTGCTTCGACCCGCCACATTACGAGCGTACGCCGTAACCCGGGCGCCGTTCAGCGCATCGTTCAAGGCAGTGCAATCGAACGGCATCTCAAGGCGCAGTGTGCTCCTGGGAACGCTTTCCGCCGACTGGCTTTTCGCCCAGCAGGACACGGTATTTACGTCCGGCGTGAATGTGGTCGCCGTCTTTGCCACGGTACGCGACAAGCAAGGCCGGATCGTCGCCAATCTCGGCAAGGACGATTTCGTCCTGGACGAAGACGGCCGTCCGCAAACCATCCGTTATTTTTCGCGCGAAAGCAATCTCCCGTTGACTCTCGGATTATTGGTCGATACCAGCGGCAGCCAGCGCCGCGTCCTCCCCCAGGAGCGCAGCGCCAGCCATCGCTTCCTGAAGCAGGTTCTTCGTGAAGATAAAGACAAAGCGTTCGTGATCCATTTCGACCGCGAGGTGGAGTTACTGCAGGATCTCACGTCCTCCCGTAAGAAGCTGGAAGCCTCGCTCGGCCTCTTGGAATCGACAGACCCCCGCCAAGGCGGCGGCCCCTCGAATGGGCCACCGCGCGGAGGAGGGTATCCGCGCGGACGCGGGGGCTATCCCGGCCGGCAGCGCGGAGGACCCGGAGGCACCGCCCTTTACGATGCCGTCCTGCTCGCTTCCGACGAGCTTATGCGCAAGCAAACCGGCCGCAAAGCGCTAATCGTGCTCTCCGACGGCGTCGATAACGGCAGCAAGGTCACTCTCGGCAAAGCGATCGAGCAGGCCCAGCGCGCCGGAACGCTCGCCTATTCCATCCTGTTTTCGGACGAGCGCGCCTATGGCGGAAACTGGGGCGGCATGGGCCGGAGAGGCGGCGGTCCGCGCGGGGCGGGCGCCGGCGATTGGGGCCAGTTCGGTAAACAGGTCCTCCAGCGCCTCGCCAGAGAAACTGGCGGCGGCTTCTTTGAAGTCTCCGCCAAACAGCCCATCGAAAAAGTCTTCGACCAGATCGAGGAGGAGTTGCGCAACCAGTACAGTCTCGGATACACGCCGGATAGCTCCGGCACGCCCGGATTCCGCGCGATCCACCTGGTCGCCAAAGACCCCAGCCTCATCGTCCAGAGCCGCAACGGATACTACGCGGCCGTTAATACGCCCACAACTACGACGCCCACAAGGTGAGGGACGCCGCGCCTATTCGATCAGACTGAAGTTCACCTCGATTTGCGTCAGCACTTCAACAGCCTGCCCGTTCAGCGTCGTAGGCCTGTAAATCCATTGCTTCACCGCGTCCGAGGCCGCTTGCACCAGCATCCGCGGACCGCTCACAAGCCGCAGGTTCTGGACCGCGCCGTCCTTGCCGATCGTGGCCGTGAACCGCACCGCGCCCTGAATGTGCGCCGAACGCGCCAGCGGCGGATAGGCCGGCGTGACCCTCCGCACCAACTTGGCCGCCTGCAGGTCGCCGCCGACCTTTATCTGGTGGACGGCCGCGGGCGCCGGGTTGGGCGCCGCCGGGAGCTGATTCATCTGCGGCGGAGCCACGTGGCTCAGCGATTCGGGAAGAATCATGCTTTTCGGAACCATGGAGGCTCCCGGCACGGCAGTGGAAGCATCCAGCACCACGACGCGCGGCGCCTCGGCCCTGGGCTCCTGCGTGGGCGGTGGGGTGAAACTACGCACGGGAGGCCGCGCCGGCTCTGCATCGAGCGCTTTCGCCGTCTCCCGCGGTTCCCCGCCAACCACGTTTGGACTTGGCCTGCCCCGCATTGACCGTGGCCGCTGCCGCGCTCTGCGCTTTCGCTGCCGTGGGAGGAACTGCCGCCGCCGCGGGCGGGAACGCGATCACGGATTCTTTCTCCATTCCGCCCGAGCGTCCGTCAACCTCCAAGCGGAATTCGAGGCGCTCCGCGGAGGACGGGTAATCCATGTGTCCGCCCCGTAATTGTTGGTAATCGAGAGCGACGGTACGCGGCTGCTGGCCGGGCGCCGTGACGATCAGACGTCCCTCTCGCGCCTGCATCACGGACGCGCTCTCGGCGTTCCAACGCACGCCCATTAATCCATTTCCCGCCGCGTCCACCTTCAATTGGAGCGCCGCTTGAGCCGCCGCCGTCCCCGTCGCGTTCTCGCGCGAATTCGGCGCCGGGTGAGGCCGCAATACAAGGAACAAGCACAATGCGGCAGCCGCGGCCGCGCCCGCCCCCGCCGGCAGCACCCAGCCCGGGCGCTTGGCTTTCTCCTCCGCTCGCGCCCCCGGCCGCGGCTTCTGCGGCGCGGTCTTCCGCTCGGGCGCCGCGGGAGTCGCCAGCCGCGCCGTCGCGGCCGCGCGCTCGACGCGCTTCGGCTCTCCGGCGCCGATTAAAGGCAACGTGGTTTCCACGTCCCCTTCGTTCGCCGGAGGCTCGGCCGTGCCCGCGTGCCCTGAAAGCGCCGCCAGGACCTCTTCGCTTACCTCAATGAGCGGCCGGCTTCGCGGCGCGCCCTCCGCCGGCTCCAGCACCGCCGGATCGCCCGCGGGACGGCCGCCCTCCGGACGCGAAAGCGCCGCACGAATTCTTTCCGATGGGTTCATAGGTCCTTACCCCGCATCTAGCTCCTCGTCACGCCAATCGGCGGTTCGGCGGCAATGCTTTAGGGTCGAACGAAATCCGTCCCGACCAAATCCCTTAGAGCCGGGCTCGGGCCCGCGCCCTTCCCGGACGTCGCCCGCCCCGGCCCCGGGGTATACTGGCGTCCGTGGCACGTCACGCCCCCTCGAGGAGATATTCAATGCGCACCCTCACGTTGAGCGCTTCCATCGCGCTGCTGCGCTTTTCGCTCTCACTGTCTCGGCTCAAAATACGGCCGGACCGTACAAGGTCCTGAGGACCGCCACGGTCGGCGGAGCAGGCGGATTCGACTATGTGTATGCGGACGAGGCCGGCCGCCGCCTGTATATTCCGCGCATGGGCAACCCGGGGCGCATCGCCGTCTTTAACCTCGACACGCTCGATCCCGTGGGAGAGATCCCCAACGCCAGCGCGCACGGCGTGGCGGTGTCCTCGAAATCGAATCACGGCTTCGCCAGCAGTAAACCCATCGCCATGTGGGATGCGAAAACGCTTGCGCCCATCAAGACCATCGACGTCGAAGGCGGCCCCGACGGCATTCTCTACGACGCCTTCAACGACCGCGTATACGTCTTCAGTCACCGCGCGCCGAACGCCACGGTGATCGACGCCGCCGATGGCTCCGTTATAGGCACAATCGACCTCGGCGGCGCGCCGGAGCAGGCCGCCTCGGACGGCCACGGCCGCCTCTACGTCGATCTCGAAGATAAGGACAAGATCGCCGTCGTGGACGCCAAAACATTGAAGGTCACCAGCGCCTACGATCTTGCCGGCAAGGGCGGCGGATGCGCCGGGCTCGCCATGGACGTCAAGAATCGCATCCTGTTCGCCGCTTGCCGCAATCCGCAAACAATGGTGATCCTCAACGCCGCTGACGGCGACATCCTTACGACGCTGCCCATCGGCATGGGCACGGACGGCGCCGTGTTCAATCCCAATACGATGGAGGCCTTCAGCTCCCAGGGCGACGGCACCCTGACCGTAATCAAAGAGAACAGTCCCACCAGTTTCGCCGTCGAACAGACCGTCCAAACAATGCCCAGCGCAAAAACGCTCACCTTGGACCGCAAAACGAACCGCATCCTGCTGATCGGCGCCAAGTTCGGGCCGCCCCCGTCGCCTCCGCCGGCCGGCGGACGGCAGCGCCGCGGGCCGATGGAGCCGGATTCGTTTTCCATCGTCGCCGTCGGCAAGTAAGCGCCGTCTAAAAGCCCCGCCGCCTGGCTCGATTATCGGCGCAGTTTCAGCGCCGCTCTCCTGGGAACTCGCCGGCAAACACGCGCCGCGGATGCCGGTGGAACGGGGTTGAACTGAAGATAGTCTTCATATAGAATGCCTCTATATGGATCTGCTGCCGGGAACCCTGGACATGTTGGTCCTCCGGACCCTCCTCGCAGGCGCCCTTCACGGCTACGGGATCGCCCAATCCATTCGCGGCGCCTCCAAGGAGGCCCTCGATATTGAGTTCGGCTCACTCTATCCCGCGTTGAAGCGCCTCGAAGCCAAAGGCTGGATCGCCTCCCGCTGGGACACCTCCGGCCACAATCGCCGCGCCAAGTTTTACAAGCTCACCGCCGCCGGCCGCAAGCGCTTGCTGCGGGAACACTCCCAGTGGGCCGGCTTCGTCGCCGCCGTCGGACGAATCATGGGTCCGCTGCCGGAGGTGAAAGGATGACGCTCTGGAATCGCCTCAGATATCTGTGGCCGGCACGGCGCCGCCGGGAAGAGCGCGAGATGCGCGAGGAACTGGTGGCGCTCGCCGCGATTGCGGGCCCCAAAGAACTCGGCAACCTCACGCTGGCGATGGAGGACGTTCGCGCAACCTGGGGCTGGACCTGGCTCGACGGCATTTTCGCGGATGTCCGCTATTCCCTGCGCGTCCTCCGCGGGCAGTACGCGTTTGCCGCCGTCGCCGTGCTTTCGCTCGCGCTCGCCATCGGCGCCAACAGCGCCATGTTCAGCCTCGCCGACGCGCTGCTCTTGCGTCCTCTGCCGGTACAAAATCCTGCGGCTGTGTTCGACGTCGCCGGCGCCACCCCCGACAACCCACTCGAAGGCATGTCGTTCCCCGATTACCGCGACCTGCGCGATAAAAGCCGCTCCTTCAGCGGCCTGGCCGCGTACCGCCTCACCACCCTGGCGGTGGCCGCCAATCCCCCGGCGCCGGCGCGGATTCTCTTTGCGGACCTGGTGAGCGATAACTTCTTTTCGCTTGCGGGCGTGACGCCTTCCCTCGGCCGCGCATTTCTGCCCGGCGAAGCGTCCGCCTCCGCCCCGCCTGTCGCGATGCTCGGCTACGACTTCTGGCGCCAGAACTATGCCGGCGCCCGCTCCGCCATCGGCGGCAGCCTGCGCCTCAACGGCATCGTCTTCACCGTCGTCGGCGTGGCCCCGGCCTCCTTCACCGGCCTCGACCTTTTCGTTCACCCCAGCGTCTTCGTTCCCCTCGGGATGTCCCAGCGCCTGGAGGGCGCGCCGGCCGATCCGCTAGAGGACCGCGCCAGGCGCGATCTGATCGCCAAGGGCCGCTTGCGCCCCGGCGCTTCACGGGAATCGGCGCAGGCTGAAGTTGCCGCCATCGGCGCCGCTCTCGAGCGTGAATATGTAAAGACGAATCGCAACCGGCGCATCGCCCTCCGCACGGAATTGCAGAGGCGCATCCAGCAGTCTCCGCAATTGCTGGCGCTGGTCAAGATGCTGACCGGGCTGGCCGCGCTCATCATGATTATTGCTTGCTCCAACGTCGCCAACCTGCTCCTTGCCCGGGCGCGCGCCCGCGGCCGCGAGATCGCAATTCGTCTGTCCATCGGAGCGGGTCGCACCCGCGTCGTGCGCCAACTGATGATCGAGAGTCTCATCCTGGCGCTGGCCGGCGCCTCCGCCGGTCTGCTCGTCGCCTACGCCGGCATTCTGGCGCTGCAAACGATGGGCGTACCCAGCGATCCGCCCTTCGTGCTGGACGTGCAGTTGGATTGGCGCGTCGTGCGGTTCAGTTTGCTCGCGGCGCTGGCCAGTTGTCTCTTCTTTGGCTTGGTTCCGGCCTGGCAAACCGCCCGAACGGACTTCGTCGGCGCGCTAAAGATGGGCGGAGGCGGCGCCTCCGGCCCGCGCGGCACATTCGGCCGCGATATTCTGGTCACCGGCCAGATTTCCCTCGCCATGGTCGTGCTCGTCGCCGCCTGCATGTTTCTCGCGGGCTTCCGGAACATCTTGGCGAAACCGCCCGAATTTCGCACCGACCACCTCATAGGCATGGATACCGCGCCCGCCGTGCTGCACTACTCGCCCCCCCAGACGAAGGCCTTCTACCGCCGCCTTGTCGATCTCGTTCGCGCCATGCCCGGCGTCGCCGAGGTCGCCATGACCGAGGCGCTGCCGCTGTCTCCCTCTCAAAGCATCGTCACAGTGGTGCCCGAGGGATACCGCTTCCCCAAGGGCCGCGAAAAAACGGTCGCGTTCGGCGCCGCCGTGGACGCCGCTTACTTCCGCGTCATGCATGTCGAAATCACGCGCGGGCGCGCCTTCACGGACGACGACCGCGCCGCATCGCGCCGCGTTGCGATTGTGAACCAACAGTTTGCCAAGACCTTTTGGCCGGACCAGGATGCCATCGGAAAACGCCTCCGGCTGGACAGCGCGGCCGGCCCCGCCGCCGAGATCGTTGGAGTGGCCAAGACCGGACACTATCTGGCTGTGAACGAGGCCCCGGCCTCCTACGTCTATCTGCCCTACGAGCAGAACCCGCGCCCGCGCATGACACTAATCGTCCAATCGCTGGGCGATCCGGGCGCGCTCGCTACGCCCTTGCGCGACGTGGTTCGTTCCCTTGACGCCAACGTGCCGGTGTTCAACCTGCGCACCGTGTCGGCGCTTTATGAAAGCCGCGTCACCGATACGTGGCTGAATATGTTCGAAATGGTGGGGGCGCTGGGATTCATCGGCCTGGCGCTCGCCGCGGCCGGGATCTATGGGCTCGTCGCCTATACCGTGAGCCGCCGCGTCCAGGAGTTCGGCATCCGCCTCGCCGTCGGCGCGCGCCGCCGCGATGTCGTGTGGCTCGTCGAGCGCCGTGGGCTGATTCTCGCCGCCGCCGGCATCGCGATCGGCGCAGTGCTCACTGCGGCCGCGGCGCCCCTGCTCACCGCCGACTTTCCCGGACTCGGCATGTCTTCCCCCGCCGTCTACGCTCTTGTTCCGCTGGGGTTGTTGGTAGTCGCCGCGATTGCCGGCTACGTGCCGGCGCGCCGCGCTGCCGGGCTGGATCCGCTGCGGGCCCTACGCAACGAATAGCGAGCCGACTGGTCGTCAATCGAGCACTCCTCGCGCCCGCAGCTCTTTTTCAATCTGCGCCGCCGATTCAAACCGTACCGCGTCCATGCCCTCGCGCCGCGCGCTCTCCACGTAGGCCGCGATGTCGTCCGTAAAGAAGCACTCCTCCGCTTTGCACCCGGCGCGCGCAATCGCTTCGCGGTAAATCGCCGGACGAGGGCTTCAGCGCCCCCACGCGGTACGACAGCACGCGATCGTGAAAGTGCCGCAGCAGCGGATAGGACCGCTCCAGCATCGCGAAATGAATGGCATTGGTATTGGAAAGCAGCATCAGCCGCCGCCGCGCCGCGATACGCTCCAGCAGCGCTTCCGGCAGCAGCGTCTCGGGCATGAAAATGCTCGTCCACAGCTCGCAAAACTCCTCGTATGTCGTGTTTAATTCCAGAACGGCGGCAAGTTCGCGCACGAACTCCCGCGGCTCGATCAGCCCGCGCTCAAAGCGCGTCACCAAGTCGGTTGAGCGCAATCGTCCCGGTATTTCCGCCGCCGCGTAAGCGCACCGCCCTTCCATCCGGGCGTATCCCCGTTTGAAGTCGAACGGCACGATCACATTGCCGAGGTCGAAAATAACCGCCTTGACCATTTGCTCCGATTGTACGGGTGCGCAACGCGGGGATGCGATCCCGCCGCGCCAGGCGGTCTTCGACTCGCCCGCAATGCCGCGTCAGAGCCGCTTTATTTTGATGTTGCGGAACCAGGCTTCGTCGCCGTGGTTCTGCAGTGAGACGGGGCAGTCCTTCTTCGGCTGCTTCGTGAGCAGATCGAGAACGTGGGGGGCAACGGACCACCGCTTTTCGAATCCTTCAAGCCCGGCGGGATCGTCGAGAGAGGCGTCGACGACCTTGACGCCATTCATCCAGTGCTCGACATGGTTGCCGCGCAGGACGATGCGCGAGCGGTTGAACTCGCCCACGGGCTTGGCGGGGTGGCTGGAGGGAGCGAACATGCCGTAGAGGGAGCCGGCCGTGTGTTTAAAATTGCCGGTAGCGTCGCTGTTCGAGCTGTCGTCGGTGATCTGATATTCGAGGCCGATGACGTAATCCTGGCCGCGGTCCGGGCGTTGCGCGATACGATTGAGCAAACCATCTTCGACCTCCGCCTCAAATTTCTTGCCCGGCTCGCGCGGTATCCAGACGTGATCCTGAATGCGGTACTTCACGCCGCTGTTTCCGGCGGGCGAGATGCGCCAATCGAACTGCAGCTCGAAATTGCGGTAGGTTTCCTTTGAAAAAAGATCTTCCGTGATGCGCGGGCGCCGCTGGGCCTTCAGACAGCCGTCCTCGATGGTCCAGGCGTCGCCGGGCGGCGTCTTCTGGCGAGGATCTACCCAGTTGTCCATCGTCTTGCCGTCGAAAAGAAGGACCCAGCCGTCGCGCGCTTCCGCGGGCGTGAGAGTGTTTTCAGACGGCGCCGTTTGAGCCGTCATGACGGCGAGAACGGCGGCGCAAAAAAGGCTTGCGGCGGCGATGGGCTTCACGGCTATTTCGAGCCTCCCGCCGAGGCCTTCGCGTCCACGTCGACCCAGGCATGTTTCTTCGAACTCTCCAGGACTTTCTCGAGCAGTATCATCCCGTGCAGGCCATCCTCGAACGTCGGATATTCGACCGGCGCGGAGGGGTCGGCCACCTTGGCGTAGAAGCGCTTGAATACCTGCTTGTGGCAATCGTCGTAGCCTTCGCTATGGCCGCCGGGAAGGTCGGCGTAGGCGGCCGCTTTCGGATAAAGCAAGGAAGGATCTTTCAGGATGAACTGGTTGGGCGTGTTGCGTTGACCGATCCATAATTCATCGGGACGCTCCTGGTTCCAGGCCACGCCGCACTTCGTCCCATAGATCTCGATCGTGAATTTGTTTTTGCATCCGGCCGACATTTGGCTGACCGAGAAGGCGCCGCGCGCGCGGTCGCCGAGGTGCAGCAGAACGGCGCCGAAATCGTCGGTGTCTATAGGAACTTCGGTGTAATCCTGCGGCCGCAACGTCTTGCCCGCGAACGTTTCGACCGCGCCTTTCGGCTTCTTGCGCGTTGTGTGGAACGTCATGAGATCGGCGCACACCGCCGTAATCTTGAGGCCGGTAAGGTGCTGGATCATGTCCATCCAATGGGAGCCGATATCGCCCATCGCGCGCAGCGCGCCGTTGTCCTTCGCATCGATGCGCCAATTCCAGTCGGTATCGTACAACAGCCAGTCCTGGTAATAAACGCCTTGAACAATGAGGACCTCGCCGAGATCTCCGGCCTCGATCATGCGGCGGATCTGTTGGACGACGGGATAATATCGCAGGTTATGTTCCAGGCAGTTCGCTTTCCCAGTTTTCGCCGCTAGCGCCACGAGCTCGCGCGCTTCCTGGACGTTGACGGTGAAGGGCTTCTCGCAAAGGACGCTCTTGCCTGCGTCTAGAGCGGCTTTCGAGATCGGGTAATGCAAAGCATTGGGCGTCACAACGTGTACGGCTTCAATGGAGGGGTCGGCCAGAATGGTCTTGTAATCGCCGGTAGTGCGCGCCACGCCAATGGCATCGCCGAAGTCCTTGGCGAGTTGGTCGGTCAACGACGCCACGGCGGCGATCTCGACGTTGCCCAGGCGGCGTACCTGCTCGGCATGCACTTTTCCCATGAAACCGGTACCGATTATGGCTGTTTTTATTTTCCGCATGGTAAACTCGATTCTACAGTAATGCTAGTCCGCATTCGACTTCGCCGCGGTCCCAGTGTGCTGCGGAAGAGGCGAAAGAATCGTCATATCGCGCTCGCATCGGCGGCGCTGCTGACCCCTGCGGCGGTAACGGCTTTTGTTCTCGGCGTATGGCGGCTCGGCGCGGACCTGGGCTTCACGCGCGCGTTTGCGATCCAGTCCGGACTGCTCTCGCATTGGCAGGTCTGGTTCGCCATTTCGGTCGGGATTCAATTTTTGGCCGTTGTCCTGAACCGCTACGGCAGCCCTGAGCCCGAAATCCACGATCTGGAAATAGGCGCGGAGCAGGCGTCGGGCGTGGTGGAACACACCTCGGCGTGAGGTATTGGGGCGCCGATCACTTTAAAATGAGCAGACTGCGTCTGATATCGTTTTCGAAGTCGGAGAAGCGAATGGCGTTGTCCCGTGTAATGCGCCCAATTGCGGCGGTCGAGCAGTTGCCCGTTTGCAGCAGGATCACCTTAGGCGGAGCGCATCGAACGCGGTCACCGCGTTGCGCGTGTACTTCAGCATGAAATAGCGCAGCGCGCCCACGGCGATCTGCGTCGCCACTTTCCGGCGTTCTTGGCGGCTTCGGGGCGCCGCGAAGCGGCCTCTTCCAACTCCTTGTCAATCAATTTGTCGATCGGTTCGTCGGCCTTGACCCAAGGACCTTTTGCGCCCCGGCACCTGCACGTACGCCGGCCCTTGTCCTCTTTCCGAGGTCCAGAGCCGGCTCGCTGATCGCAACTACGCTTGCCGGTCAAGTTCCCGAGTAAGCCAGGATTTGGCCAGCCTCCAATCGCGCATTACGGTTTGCGGGGAGACGTCGAGAATTTCCGCGCGGTCTCATCCACGCTGCATCCGCCGAAAAACCGCAATTCGACCACCCGGGCTTTCCTGGCGTCGAATTGCCCTAAAGCAGTGAGCGCGTCATCGACGGCGATCAACTCCGCCCCCGCCTGGACGAAACGTCCGGAATCGCGTCGAGGTCTACGGCCGAGGAATGGGCAACTCTTTGCGCCTGACTCCCGCGCTTGGCGCGTTCCGGGCGCGGGTCGCGTCGACCAGAATGCGGCGCATGACCTGGGCCGAGGCGGCGAAGAAGTGAAGGCGTCCCACCAATCCACCGCTTCAGCATTTACGAGCCGCAGATACGCTTCGTTGACTAATGCCGTAGTCTGTGGCTTCTGGCCGGGGCGCTCACGCCGTATCTGTAGTCTCGCATTGCGGCGGAGCTCGTCGTAAATCAGGGGCGCCAGCTTATCCAACGCAGCCTGATCGCCGTTGCCTCATTCACCCGAAGATCCCCCGCAAAAATTGTTTCCCGCCATTGTAGGTTCTTTCTTGCCGGTTGCGCTTACCCGGGCGGAGGCGGGAGATGAAAAGGTTTCGGCGGTTCTGGCGATATTGGCTCTGGTAAAAACAAGCGCCGTCGGCAAGAACGGGCGGGATGGCACATCGGCGGTAGCGGTCCTGATCCGTGATGAGGCCGGGATCCCGGGACGGGCGTTGGAGGTGGCCACGGCTCGCGCTGTGTTCGCGAAAGCGGACGTGCGCCTCAAATGGGTTTGGCGGATGCGAAACGACATCCCGCCGAGCAACTTATCGCAATCGACATTACCTCAAAAACTCCCGAAAACTTTTATCGGGGCGCTCTGGCATACGCCCAGCCGCATGAAGGCGTTCACATCAGAGTGTTCTACGACCGTCTCGAGGGCATGTCGGCGGAGTGCCCATGGTTCTGGCGCATGTGCTGGTCCACGAAATCACGCACATTCTGGAGGGCCTCAACGAACATTCGCAGGAGGGCATTATAAAGGCTCGCTGGACCTTTCAGGACTACAGGCGGATACAGAGCTTTGCCAAAAGAGACGCCACAAGGTTTTGAGGTTTTCGCGCGGCGCGCGGCGAATTCCCGCTCCAGCCGCTCACGGAATACGTTCCCATGCTACTCGGGGCGTGGCGGGTTGGCAATGGAAAGGGCTGGCGGAGTGGGGCAAGAGTCTGCCCCCGATTTCGATCCCGTTCCGGCGAAGGTCAGCGCTTACCGGGCGCAGCCCTGCCTCGGACCGCGAAGGCGATCAGGAGCAACGCTGTCAACAGGGGGATCGTCATCGACGGCTCGGGCGTCACCATGGCGATCTCACTGGCGGTAACCGCGCCCGGGATGGAGAACCACGAGGTCCCGCCGGGAGCCAATTGCCCGTTACCCACGATCACGCAGGCGGCGGCGAGGCTGAAGCTGCAAAACGTCACGTTGGAGCTAATGTAATCGAACGCGTCAATCGTGTTATAGCCATGGTTGCACTGCGCCGCCGTCGGACCCGGCGAATAGATCGAAGCCAGCGGCGACCCGGTCCCCCTACAAGCGCCGTCATCATCGAAAGCGAAGGTCCCAGTGCCGGGCGCCACCGTAAAGAAGACTTTGAACAGGGGAATGGGAGACGCGTTGAGCACCCCAATCAGCGTATCGTCGCTGCCGTCGAACGGACCCAGGTCGGGGCTTGACGTGGACACCGTAAACGCTGTGGCGAATTCGGTCATGGGGTCCACGCCCGTGACAGAAATCAGAATCTCGCACCCGGTGGTGTCATGGCCCACCGCCGGACATTCCGTGAAACTTACAGGGGCCGCCAATGCAGGCAGAGCCGCCAATGTCATAAGTCCAACCGCTGCGATCAAGTGCCGCTTCATATCTCTCCTCCGAAATTCCTCTCCGGTACTAATAGGATCGCCAAGAGTTTCATGGTTTTTACCTATACTACGTTGTAAACGGGAATCCGGTACTAAAGGGGTCATGCGGGCGATTGCCTGGTGGGGCCGGCGCGTATAAAATCGTTGGTGCCGTTCCATTTCTATGCAACCATTCCCCGCGCCGGAGCCGATCCGCGGAGAAACGACCCTGCTGCTGGAGCGCATCCAGCAGGGCGATCGGCAGGCGATCTCCCAACTCGCCTGCATCGCGCTCCCCGAGCTGCGCCGCCTGGCAGCGGCGTGCCTGCGTGGCCAGCCTCCCGATCACACCTGGTTTCCCACCGACCTTGTCAACGAGCTGTGGGTGCGCCTGCTGCGCCGTGAAACGATCGATTACAGCAACCGCGCACACTTCATCGGCGCAGCCGCGCATCTCATGCGCGCCATTGTCACGGATCATGCCCGCGCTAGGCGCGCCGGTAAACGCTCCCCAGATGCTAGCGGCCTCTCTCTCAACGCCGGAGCCGACGGCGGTCCGCGGCTTTCGGATAACAATCAAGATTGCGCCCGTGAGCGCCGGCACGGTGGCGCTGCTGACCTCGCCCGCTAATCTGGAGCCCGCGATTTCAGCCCGGAAACACTAGCGGCATTCAACAACTTTCTCCGGCGCACGCGATACCCTCCTGCTAGAGCCAGTAGCAGAGTCAGCAGCTCGCAATAGGACGATGGCTCCGGAGCGGGAACCGGGCCTTGTAGTTGCACGACGGGAGCACCCAGCGAGAAGGCGCTGCCCGCGGCGGAGCCGAACGTGGACACCTGGGGATTGGCGCCACCCGCTAAGCTCACGTCCAGGAACTCATTAGCGGAGCCGGTCGTCGGAAGCTCGTTGCCGAGGCCATCGAGGATCGCCACCGTGAACAGATCCGGCGTGCCCCCGGGGTCCGCTACGTTCGTCGTGTCAATCTGGAACGAGAGCTGTGTTCCGGGCGTGAAATTTTCCACGTACTCGTTGAAGAACTGCGTATCGTTCAGCGTCACGCCCGACGCGAGATTTCCGGAAGCCCCGCCCGTTGCCGTTCCGCCGCCTAGCGGACTGCCGCCGGCGCCGAACAGGAAATTCGTTAGCTGCACCGTGTTGTTGTTCAAATCGATCGGCGAGCCGCTGCCGTCCAGAAACTGTAGATCGAGCGCGAAGGGGCCGCTTCCCACCAATGCGCTGGTATTCATGGTGAAGCTGTAATCGAGATCTGCTTTGGCAAAGGGCGCCAGCCAAAGTGCGAACGCAAATACGGGAATGAAGCGTTTTATCATCTCTTATCTCCCTCCTGGACCGGCCAGCACGCGGATGTTATAAGCAATGCCCGTCTGCGCCGTGTCAATGAATTCGATCGTGACTGCGATGGGCACGCCGGGATCGAGAGTTGCCGCCGCAAGGTTCATATACGGGCTGCCCTGCGGAGTGGCGCACAAGGTGGCGCCGCTGATCCCGAACAGTGTGGCGTTGGACGGAACATTATCGAGCGCGATAGAAATCGGACCCGCGATCGAGGAGCCACCGGTATTCGTTACGGTGATTGCCTGGGTGAAGTGGCCGGTACCGTGGTTATAACGAAACCCGCCGCGAGTTATCGCAAGCTGGCTTGTCACATCGGCAGCGCAGGCGCCGGTGGGAGTTAGCAGATAGAAGGCCCCGCCATCGCCGGCGGTGAATTGGCCGGCGTCGTTCAGCGAGCCCGGCGCGGGAAAGTCATCGGGGCCGAAGAGTCCCGCGGGCAATTGAATTGGCGTGGAGACGCCGTTCTGCCAGAGGTAGAATGAGCCGCCCTCGAAAGAAGATCCCCTGGCGGATTGGGGGCCGAGGTAAACCACTTGGCCGATGTTATTCAGAGAACCGTAGCCGCTCGGCCCGAGATCGTGCACGCCGTTGCCGTCCCAAATGACAACATGGTCCACGCCACCATCATCGACAAAGCCGTGCACGTCGCCGAGGTTGTTGATTTGTCCACCGGCCGCCGCCGGGAGGCTTCCCAATGGCAAGAACGAGTAGCTGCCGCTTGGCTGTATCAATGCTGGATCTTCGGCGGGGAAGCCGGGAACAATGTAGGGAGGACCGCAGAAGAAATTGTTTACGGTCTGCACTACCTGATCGGCGTCGTTCATCGCGGGGGAGCCGACCCCGACCCCGGGGGCGTAACCAGGCGGAACGGGCGGGCTCTTGCATATCGCTGGTATCGGAGTGGGCAGGATTCGGAAGTTAGCGCCACCGAAGACCCAAAATCTAGAGCATCCCTGTCCGCCCGGCTGATACGACGGGTAGCTGGTCGAGCCGAGGATATGTCCGGCCGCATTTAAGCCATAGGAGCCACTGGAGCCGGTTGTAGAACAGGTGCAACCTGCGCCACTGCAGGCGCCGGGAATGGGCGCGTCCGGCAAAACCGTTGGAACGCCGTTTGTCCATACCACGATGTGAGTCGTATTAGTGCCCGCTACCTGCAATGTCCCGATTACCGTGCCGGAATCGTTGATGGCATAGGATTGCAGTTGGGCTAAGTAGGCGTAGCCGGAGGGGATCGGCAACGGGGTAATCACGCCGTTGTTCCAGACGGCGGGAAAGCGATCCACGCCGGCGCAGCCAGTGCCGCTCAGGCAGGTGTCGGCCAATACCTGTCCCTTGTTATTCAGTCCGATTAAATTAGCAATGCGGTACAAAGAACCCGCCGGGGACAGTGATGTGGCGGTATACGATTGCGCGGCGGCTCCCCCGGGGAGTAGTAGGATCGCCAGAGTTGAAAGGGACCGTCCGGGTTTCATGATTTTTACCTATCCTACGTTGTAAACGGGAATCCGGTACTAAAGGGGTCATGCGGGCGATTGCCTTGCGGGGCTGGCGCGTATACAATCGTTGGTACCGTTCCATTGCCATGCAACCCTCCCCCGCGCCGGAGCCGATCCGCGGAGAAACGACCCTGCTGTTGGAGCGCATCCGGCAGGGCGATCGGCAGGCGATCTCCCAACTCGCCTGGGTTGCGCTCCCCGAGCTGCGCCGCCTGGCGGCCGCCTGCCTGCGCGGGCAACCTCCCGATCACACCTGGTTTCCCACCGACCTTGTCAACGAGCTGTGGGTGCGCCTGCTGCGCCGTGAAACGATCGACTACAGCAACCGCGCGCACTTTATCGGCGCCGCCGCGCATCTCATGCGCGCCATTGTCACGGATCATGCCCGCGCCAGGCGCGCCGGCAAACGCTCCCCGGATGCTGGCGGCCTCTCTCTCAATGCCGGAGCCGACGGCGGTCCGCGGCTTTCGGATGATGAAGCCGCGCAACTCGTCACATTGGACGAATCGCTCACGCGTCTTGCGCAAATGAGCCCGCGCCAGGCGCAGGTTGTAGAAATGCGTTACTTCGCGGGCTTCACGGTCGAGGAGACAGCAGACGCACTGGGTCTGTCGGAAAAAACGATTAAGCGAGAATGGGCAGCCGCCAGGGCGTGGCTGCACGGCGAGCTTCGTCAGGCATGACTCCCAGCGGGTGGGCCCGCGTCAGCGATCTTCTGGCGGGCGCCCTGGAGCTCCCGGCGGCGGAACGCTCCGCGATTCTCGTCGGCGAGGACGAATCCGTCCGGCGTGAAGTCGAGCGCCTGCTGCGCGAACACGACTCCTCCGGAGGGATGCTCGACCGGCCGCTGTTTGCGATGGAGACGGAGAAGCGTCTTTGGACCGGCCAAGTGCTCAAGGATCGCTACCGCATCGAGCGTTTTCTGGCGCGGGGCGGCGCCGGGGCGGTGTACCTGGCGCGCGATGAGCACATTGCCGGCCGTGCCGTGGTGGTGAAATTCCTGCACGCCTGGGCGCGCGATTATGTTTGGCTGAAGGACCGCTTCCGGCTCGAGATGGAGGCGCTGGCGCGCATCGATGATCGCGGCGTGGTGGGCGTGCTCGACGCGGGCGAAACGGCCGACGGCCTGCCGTTTTTGGTGGTGGAGTACATCGACGGCGCCACGCTGCGTTCCGAGATCGCTAAAGGGCCACTCGACATCGCGCGCGCCTCGCGTCTGATCCTACAGATCGCCCGCGCCGTGCAGGCCGCGCACGACAAAGGCGTGATGCACCGCGACCTCAAGCCCGAGAACATCATGCTGGAGCGGCCCGGCGCGCCGGAAGAAACCGTGCGGCTGATCGACTTCGGGATCGCGCGCGTCGACAGCGGCATCGAAGCGTCGACGCACGCGACCCAATTTTGCGGAACCACGCCCTACATGTCTCCGGAGCAGCTGGCCGGAAAACCGCGGCCCGCGAGCGACACATACGCTCTCGGCGTGATCGCGTACGAAATGCTCTCGGGACGCCGCCCGTTTACGGCTCTCAGCCCGGTGGAGCTATACGAACAGCAGCGGGCGGGAATCAAAACGGGTCCGCGCCGCCATCGCCCGGAAATCCCACAACCCGCCGAGCGGGCGATTCGGAAGCAGTTGTCGTTCCGCCCCGAAGACCGCGGCGCATCGGCGCTCGAAGCAGGCGAGCAGATCGCCGCGGCGCTGCTCGGACGGAGCCGCGAACCCTGGTCGCGCCGCCGCGCCGCCGCTGTTTTATTTGGAGGCGGAGCGGTGGGCGCCGTCGCCCCCTACGTCTGGCGCGGCATTGAGGACCGCCCGCTCGATTCACGCGAACGCGTCATCGAAATGGTTATGGGGACGGAGCCGCTGGAGCACGGTTTTACAAAAGATTTGTCCCTCGACTATCATGTCCTGCCAAATGCCGCTGTCACGGGAGTCGATTCGATGCGCGTCACGAGCACGGATCAGGGCGCTTACTTCCGCCCCCTGAGCGCGGCGCAGTCTCGATCGGCCCACCGCAACGGCTGGAAGATGATCATGGAGGGCGCAATCGAGGAGGGGTCGCTGAATTGCGGCGTTGATAATCCCCGCGACCACACCCGCTATAACATGGCGCTCATTCGCAATGCGGGCGGTCCCGATCAGGCGTCTTGCCTCCTGATCGCCGCGCCGGAAGCACGGTTCCTCTTGTGGCCAGTGCCGGGCCCGGCTGGCGCCCGGCATCGTCTTGTATTAGCCGCAAGTCCCGGCGAAGCAGGCGCGGATCTCTGGGTCGACGGCGTGAGGGCCATTACCGGGTACCACGGTTCGCCCGACTTCCGCTATAACCGCGGGCTGATGTTCGGCGCGTCATGCTGGCGGGGCCGGCGCGCTTCCGGTGTGTTTTGGAGAGTAAGACTCGAGATCCTGGCTTAGAGCGGCCGGTTCAGTTCGATCGCCGTTGGCGCGCGCGGCGTGCGAGAGGGCCAACACCCAACGGTCCGAGACCGGTGAGGATTGCGCTCGCGGGTTCGGGAACGGCGCCGGAAGCCGAAACAATAAGCTCGCTCGGTCCGTTGTTTGCGCCGCCAGATAAGGGATTGTTGATAAACAGGAAATACAATGCGGTAGCTTTTGACCAGCTACCGTGGCCACCACCTGGTCGAAGCGGTCAAGATCTCCCGGACCATTCGCGAAGAAGAGACCGTTGGTCCCGGTGCCGTATCCATCGTTAAACTGGCCGGCATCGACGTTATCCAAGGGATTAATTAAAAGGAGTAAAGGTCCATGTCGCGCCTAAAAGCTTTCCGCCGTCGCTGGTGAGAGATATGTCTTCGGCCAAGAGTCGCGCCAGGGCCTGGTATCGATAGGCCGGCTTGGGACGACGCCGCGAGCTTCTTGAATGACGCCGATTTTAAACGTCTGCAACCGGGAGCGCGGGTCGGCGCATATCGAATCGAAGCGTTAATCGGGCGGGGCGGCATGGGCGAGGTCTACCGCGCGCGAGATTCCTGTCTGAACCGTACGGTCGCGATTAAATTCTGCGCGGAGCGATTCAGCAGCCGCTTTGCGCGCGAGGCGCAGGCTATCGCCAGGCGCCCCGCGGGGTGCTTTTTCAAACGCCGATCATCGCTCCGAATTTCGCCGATACTCAGTACGCCCCCTCCCCTGATGGCCGCTTTCTCATCAACGCTCTTCCCTCGAACGGTTCCTCACCCTAACGTTGGTCAGCGGCAATTGAAGAACCAAGATAAATGACCGGCGTCACATATACTCGGGAACCGCAATGCCCAGCACCCCCAGCGTCCGCTCCAACTGCCGCCGGAAGTAATCGCACATCCACAACAAAAACGTCCTGCGCTCCCTGTTCTCTTCATGAAGCACCGGGTACTCATGATAGAAATTATTGAACGCCTGCGAAAGCTGAAACGCATACCGGGCCACGTGCGCGGGCTCGCCCGACGTCACCGCCCGCTCGATCGCCGAATCCGCCTTCGAAGCGATCAGCAGCAATTGCCAGAAATCTTCGGATTGCAACTGCCGCGCCATCGCGGACGCGTTCAATTCCCGCTCAAAATCGGGCAGCGCTTCGCCGCGCTCGCCTAGCTTTCGCAGGATATTGCGCGCCCGCACGGCCGCATATTGCGCGTACGGTCCGGTTTCCCCCTCGAAACTGAGCGCCTCCTGAAAATCGAACGCAATCACCGCATTCCGCGTGTACTTCAGCATGAAATAGCGCAGCGCGCCCACCGCGATTTGCGTGGCCACTTTGAGGCGTTCTTCCTCCGCGTCTTCCGGGTGCCGCGAAGCGACCTCTTCGAGCGCCTTCTCGATCAACTTGTCGATCAAATCGTCGGCCTTGACGCCCAGACCTTTGCGCCCCGACACCTCGACATACGGCCGCCGCTTGTCCTCCTCCGACAGCTCGATCCCCATCTCGACGCAAGTGCGCGGCGAAAGCGCCACCATTTCGTAGGAAAAGTGCACGGAACAGTCCGCCTGCTCGTTATACCCCAGCGCGCGCAGCCCCGCCACCACAACGTCCTGCAGATACGACTGCCGCGAATCGATGACATTATATACGCGCTTCGCCATTGCCGAACGACACCGGCGCCGCCCGCGCCGCATCGCCCGTCGTAACGTAAACATGCTCGTCCCACGGCCGGTAATAAAAATCCTTTCCCAGCAGACCGAATTTCCAAAGCTGGTACGCGATGTCCTTGCCGACGTACGTGACCGTGCCGTTCGACCGCACGATTACCTTGCTGTCCTCTTCCGCCGAGGATTCGGAAAATGCCGACGCCGGCATCACCCAGCACCCCTTGTTCTTGCCCTCGTTCTCGAAATAAATCGCCCGCCGCTGCTTGAGCTGTTCGAACGCCGTCTCCCAAAACTTCAGGTAAATAATCTCGCTCTCGCGCGGCAGCACGTCATACACGATCCCTAAGCGCCCCATCGTCCGCAAGTGATAGCGCACGATTTCATCCGCAATTAGCGCCCCGATATAATGCGGATCGCCGGCGTGCTCTTCAATTTCATGCAGCGTTTCACTACGCCATTCAAGCAGCTTGGGATGCTGCGAAACGGCCGCGTAAACGTCCCAGCAGAGGTAATCGAACCGCGTCGCGCCGTCGCGGATAATGCCCTCGACATCGGCTGCCGTCTTGCCTTGCAGATACTTGAATCCGGCGACGACGTCGGCGACCTGCACCCCGGTGTTATCGATATAATTCTGCACCTCGACGTTGTTGCCGCCGGCCCGCAGCATGCGCACGAACGTGTCGCCCAGGATGGCGTTTCGTAAATGGCCGATGTGCGCCGCCTTGTTCGGGTTGATGTTGGTGTGTTCGACGATGGTCTTTCCGGCCGCCGCTGCGTCGATCGGAAACCCCGCCGGGCACCGCCGCGCCGCCAAGAACGCGAACCTCCGTAAGACCCGCGGTCGAAACGGACGTTGATGAATCCGTTGCCCGCCACCTCCATCGCGCTCACGCCTTCAATCGTTCCGAGATCGGCGATCAGCTTCGCCGCGATCGCCTTGGGCGATTGCTTCAACTGCCGCGCCAATTGAAACGCGACGGGAATGGCAAGCTCGCCGAACGACGATTCTTTGGGCTGTTCGAGCGCCACCGCGGCGTCGCGCCGTACGCTTCGCGCACGTGCGCGGCAACGCGCCGTCGCTATGGCCTGTTCTAATTTATGAAACACAGGGGAGCTGTACTGTCCTTAGCCGCTCGCGCTCTTGTGAACGTCGACCGCAACGCCGTCTTTGATCGCATCCGTGGGATGCAGAACCACCAGCTCGCCGGCAGAGACGCCGGACTGGATCTCGACCTCGTTGCCGTAATCGTTGCCGATTTTAACGTCGCGGAACCGGATGCGATTTTCACCGTCCACGACGGCCACGCGCGGACCTTGCGACGTCAGCATCAGCGCATCGCCCGGAATCAAGACCGTGCTCGATGCCGCCCGCACGCCCGGAAAGCGGACCTGCGCGTACATGCCCGGGAAGAGAACGCCGCGCGGGTTGGGCACTTCAAGAATCGTGAGCATGGAACGGGAACCCGTATCGACCTCGTTTGAGATGCGCGTCAGAGTCGCGGGGAAAACGCGGCCGGGCAGTTCCTGGACGCGCAATTCCGCTTTATCGCCCACGTGGATCGATTCGAGATCGGCCTGCGGAACGTTCACAAAGATCCGTAGCGTTCCGATCTGAGCCACGCTGAACATCGGCTTCAGCGTGCCCGCGTTCCCCGAGTTGATCAGCGTCCCGACATCGACGTTGCGAATGGTGACCACGCCGTCGAACGGCGCCGTGACCTTCGAAAACGCCTTCATCTGCTCCAGCCGCTGAACGTTGGCCTGATTGGCGGCAATGGTGTCGCGCGTGGAGGCAATCTTCGCCGTTGCGGCGTCCACTTGCGCGCGCTTGACATCCAGATCGGCGCGCTTTTCGTCCGTTTCCTGGTGCGAAACCGCCCCTTTCCCCTCCAGCGCGACATACCGCTGCGCGGTCTGCTGCGACAGCTTAAGGTTGGCCTTGGCCAGCGCCAGGTCCGCTTCCAGTTCCTTCAGCGACGAGACGGAGTTGGACAGCGTGGCGCGCGCTTGCTGCAACTGCTGATCGAGCTCCGGCGTCTCGATTTCGGCCATGATCTGGCCGGTTTTAACGCGGTCGCCGATGTCCACATTGCGCTTGACCAGATACCCGTCGGCGCGCGCGAAGATGGGCGATTCGACTTCGGCCTGCAGGTCGCCCGGAAGATCCACGGGAACCTTCGATGAGGGCAATCGCGCCGCGATCGCGTTGACCACCGGCCTCTGCGCCCGCTCCGTTTGAACCGCCGCCTTAAGCCCATTCTCGCGAGCCAGGCGCGGCAGCACGCCCGCAATCACGGCCGCAATCACGACAACCCCGAGCGCAACAAAAAACGTAAGCAATGGAAGCAAACGCCCGCGCGCTGGACGCGCTGCGCGATGTTCTTGCGGTTCGACGATGACCCGGTCCGTGGAGGCCTTCAAAGCCACTCCTCAATTATCCTTGAAACGCATATTTCCACGCCGCCTCAAATGCCGCCCTCGCGCGGGGCTGGGCGGAGTGGCCGGGCAATGTAACGGCGCCGTGTTGCGCGCCGCACGACGGGGCCCTCCGGCGATTCGAATGCGATTGTCTTGCGCGCCGCTCGGCGGAGTGGCACGGCCATTCGAGCGCGACTGTATTGCGCGCCGCACAACGGGGCGGTCCGGCGCTTCGAATGCGATTGTCTTGCGCGGAGACCGGCGCGCCCCGTCGATTCGAGCGCGACTGTGTTGCGCGGCCCGGCCCGTCGACCGGCCGATCGAACGCGACCGTAACGCGCGCCGCTCGGCGGAGTGGCCCGGCCGATCCAACGAGACTGTATTGCGCGCCGTCCAGCGGGCGGCCCGGCGATCGAACGCTACCGTGCCGCGGGGCGCCGGGTGATCCAACGCGATTTGTCGCAAAGGCCCGGCGAGGGCGCGGACTGAACGGCTGTTGTCGCCCGCTGCGGCATTGAATGGCGAAGCATGGCGGGGGCTGCGTCGGGCCGGCGGCGCGGGTCATGCGATTTCCTCGGCGGGGTCGAAGGGCGGCTTCTTGCGCAGCACCGAGTAAACCACGGGGACGAAAAACAGCGTGGCGATCGTGGCCATCACCAGGCCGCCGATTACGGCGCGGCCGAGCGGAGCGTTCTGCTCGCCGCCTTCGCCGATTCCGATCGCCATCGGGAGCATGCCGACGATCATGGCGAGCGCGGTCATCAACACCGGCCGCAGGCGCGTGAAGCCGGCCTGCAGCGCCGCCTCCCGGGCGTTCGCTCCTTCGTGCCGGACGTCGTTAGCGAAAATGACCAATAGGATGCTGTTGGCGGTGGCGACGCCGATGCTCATGATGGCGCCCATGAGCGACGGGACGTTAATGGTGGTTTGCGTCAGGAAGAGCGCCAGCACGATGCCGGCGAGCGCGCCCGGCAAGGCCATCAAAATGATAAATGGATCGAGCCAGGACTGGAAATTGACGACCATCAGGAAATAGACCAGCAGGATGGCGAACAGCATCCCAACGCCCAGTCCGATGAACGACGTCCTCATGGTTTCGACCTGCCCGCGCGTTTCGAAGAAACTGCCCTTGGGGAGCTGGGGCTCGAATTGATGAACGATTTTGCCGACCTCGGCGGCGACGGATCCGAGGTCGCGGCCCTCCACGTTGGCATAAATGTCGTAAAGCGGCTGGACGTTATAGTGATCGACGACGGCGGAGGTGGTTCCGCGGCGCAACTGCGCCACGTTGGCCAGCAATTGCGTGGAGCCGTTGGCGGCGTGAATGGGCGTGGCCAGCAGAGCGGCCGTCGAATCGTTGCGATACAGCGGGGTCTCGACTTCAACCGGATAATCGACGTCGTTCTGAGGATTAATCCAGTAATTCGGCGCGGTCTGCACGTTGGAGCTGAGCGAGACCAGCAGATCCGTGGCGACGTCTTTCTGCGTCAATCCCAGTTGCGAGGCGCGCGTGCGGTCAACGTTGAAGCGGATCTCGGGGACGTCGACGACCTGGTGGATGTGGACGTCGACGGCGCCGGGAATCAGCGCCAACCGCTGCCGCATTACCCGCGCGAGCTGGTAATTTTTTACGGCATTCCCCGCCGGACCGATGACCTGCAAATCGATCGGCGCCGGGAGGCCGAAGTTGAGGATCTGGCCGACAATATCCGCCGGCAGGAAGAAAAAGCTCAGGCTGGGATATTGGCGGCCGAGTTCGCCGCGCATTTTGCGGATGTAGTCCCAGGTGGAGTGGTGGCCGGGTTTGAGGGAAACGAGGATCTCGCCGTCAAACGGTCCGATGATGCCGCTATCGCTGGTGGCGACGTTGGTGCCGCTGTAAGGAAGCCCGATATCGTCGAGGATGTCTGAGAGCTCCTCTTTAGGAATGATGTGGCGGATGGAATCTTCGACCTGAGCGAAATAGCCTTCCGTTTCTTCCAGGCGGGTATCGGCCGGAGCGCGGACGTGCAGCCGGATCTGGCCGGCGTCCACCCTGGGAAAAAAGTCCGTGCCGATGAAGGGAAGCAGGCCGCCGCAGATCGCGAGGATGAAGCAGAAGCAGACGGCGACGAGCTTGCGTCGCTCGAGCGCGGCCGATAATAGGTTGACGTAGCCGCTGCGAAGACGCAGGAATTGGCGATTGAAAGCGTGGTGGAAACGCCAGAAAACATTGTCTCCCGCGCGGGCGCCCCCGCTTTCATCCTCTTCGGCGTAACGGTCGACTTCGCTGGCGAGCAGGTACTTCACCATGGTCGGAACCAGCGTGCGCGAGAGCAGGTAAGAGGCCAGCATGGCCAGCACGACCGCGAGCGCCAGCGGCGTGAACAGATACTTCGCGGCCCCGCTCAAAAAGACCACGGGCACGAAGACGATGCAGATGCACAGCGTCGACACGAACGCCGGCGTGGCGATCTGCTGCGCGCCGTCGAGGATGGCCCGTACAATCGGTTTCTTCTGCGCCAGGTTGCGGTGGATGTTCTCAATTTCGACGGTGGCGTCGTCAACCAGAATCCCGACCGCGAGCGCGAGTCCGCCCAGCGTCATGACATTGATCGTCTGCCCCAGGAGGTGCAGGATGGCAAGCGAGGTCAGGATCGACAGCGGAATCGAGATGCAGACGACGATGGTGCTTCGCCAGCTCCCCAGAAACAGCAGGATCATCAGCGCGGTGAGCAGCGCCGCCGTAATGGCTTCCTTTAAAACGCCTTCAATCGCGGCGCGTACGAAAATCGATTGGTCAAACAGAAGGTTGATCTTGAGCGCCGGGGGCAGCGTGGATTCAATGCGCGGGAGGATGGCCTTGAGCTTGGCGACGATGTCGAGCGTGGAGGAGCCGCCGTTCTTGAGCACCGTCAGCAGGGCCCCGCGGCTGCCGTTGTGGCGCACGATGTTCTGCTGCACGGAGTAGCCGTCGCGGACGTGCGCGACGTCGCGGACGTAGATGGTCGTGCCGTTGACTTGCTTGATGGGAAGGTCGTTGAAGGCGGCGACGCGCTCGGGGCTGCTGTTGAGCTTAACCGTGAATTCGTGCGCTCCGATGCGGGCGTCGCCGGAGGGGAGAATCAAGCTCTGGTCGTTGATGGCGTTGACGACGTCGTTGGCCGAGAGACCCTGGGCGTAAAGCGAGTGGGGATCGATGTCGACCATGATGGCGCGGGGCTTGCCGCCGAAGGGGAGCGGAAAGCTGGCGCCCTGGACGGTGGACATCTGGGTGCGAATGAAGTTGTAGCCGTAATCGTAAAGCGACTGCTCCGGCAGGGTGTCGCTCGAAATGCTGAGCTGCAGGATGGGCACGCTGGAGGCGTTGTAGCGCAGGATGCCGGGCGGGGTCATGCCGATCGGCAGGGAGTGCAGCACGGACTGCGAGGAGGCGGCGAGCTGGGCTACGGCGGCTTCGATTTTCGCTTTGGGATAAAAGAAAATCTTGATGATGCTGAGGCCCGGCAGCGATTGCGATTCCATGTGCTCGATGTCGTTGACGCTGGTGGTGAAGGCGCGCTCGCAGCGCACCGTCACCATGTCGGCCATGTCTTGCGGAGGGATGCCGCCGTAGGACCAGATGACGCTGACGACGGGGATGTCGATCTCGGGGAAAATGTCGGTGGGCATGCGCAGGATGGCCAGCGTGCCGAGAGCAAGCATCAGCAGCGCCATCACGACAAAGGTGTAGGGGCGGCGGAGGGCGAGGGCGACTATCCACATAAACTATGTTGGCCGGGGGGCGGGCAATGCGGGAAGAACAAAAGTTTATTGTAGCTTGAGGGGCGCTTGGGATGTGCGGCGAGGCTCCTAAGCATGAGACAAGCTGCTGATTGCGCGGCGGTTACGATTGCCAGGGCGGCGTTGCTGGCGCACGCGCGGAAGGTTTGCGGCGAAGGGTTGGAATCTACGCGCATGCGGCTCCTTTCTAAGTTCAGGGTACCTGCGTGCGCGCGGGGTCTTGGAAAGGCGCGTGGCCGGCGCGCTGATAACACGGGAAATCGAGGCAAGAAAAGTTTGGACTGCATGCCAACGAAGTCATTGACACGGCGTCGAATGGGTCATAGAATCTCTTCAGACTCAGCTTTAGAGGGAGACGAGCGGTGAGATTAATTCTTGTTGCTCTTACGGTATCGTTGTGCGGATACGCGCAAGAGTTCCGCGCCACGTTAGCCGGCCGCATCACCGATTCGGCGGGAGCGCCGGTTACGGACGCCAGCATCGAAGTCAGGAACGCCGATACCGGCGAGGTGTCCACCACCAAGTCGGGTGAGGATGGCAATTATCAAGTCTCATTCCTGACGCCCGGCGAATACGTTCTCACCGTGGAGAAGCCCGGTTTCAAGAAGGAAACCCGCCAGGGAGTGCGGCTGGAGGTCGCGCAGCGCGCCGTCGTAGACATCGCGCTGGTGCTGGGCCAAGTCAGCGAAAGCGTCACCGTGACGGCGGGCGCCGAGATACTCGAGACGGAGACGGCCGACCGCGGCCTGACGATTGAATCCAACCGCGTGCTCAGCGCGCCGCTGCAGGGGCGCAATCCCTTTGCAGCCGCCTGGTCGGCGCCTGGAGTGATCGAGGATGCGTCGGCACAGCGCCTGCGGCCGTTCGACATTTCCGGATCCTCCAGCATCACGATCAATGGAGGGCGGCCCAGCACAAATGAAGTGCTGGTGGACGGCATAACGAGCCTGTTCGAGGCGAGGTCGGTTTCCTACGTCCCGACCGCCGAGGCGGTGGAAGAGTTCCGGGTACAGAACACGAATTTCGACGCGCAGTACGGATGGACTCTCGGCGGCGTGATCAACATGATCACCAAGAACGGAACGAACGCGTTTCACGGGTCCGTGTTCGAGTTTTTTCAAAACACGCACCTGGACGCAAACACGTTTAACAGCAATCTGACCGGCGTGGGGCGTTCGTCCTCGCACATCAACACGTTTGGCGGCGATATAGGCGGGCCGATCAAAAAAAACAAGCTGTTCTTCAGCTACACGTTCGAGGACATCCGGCAGGTGATTCCAGATCCGTTTGTGACCTCGGTGCCGACCGCGCTGCAAAAGACGGGCAACTTTTCGCAAACCTACTATGGCCGGGATTCCTCCGGGAACCCCGAAGTTCAGATCATCTACGATCCGCTCTCGACGGCCGCCGGTCCAGGCGGGACGCTGGTGCGCACGCCATTTCCCGGCAATGTCATTCCGGCTTCGCGCATCGATCCGGTGGCCGCGAAAGTGTTTTCCTACGTTCCAGGGGGGAACGTTCCCGGCGATCCGCTCACCGGGTTGAATAACCTGACCAACAACGGGAGCACGCGCAAGTTCACGGATTTTTTCCCGGAAAATACCGGCCGTGATCGATTACGACATCAGCGATAAGACGCGCATGTTCGTGCGCTATTCCCGAAACGCGCTGCAGGAAGAGCGCAGTTTCCATTATTCGACGGTTTCCGCCATCAATCCGGCGGATACCGGGCAGAACAATCCGTTTACGCGCGAGAATCACAACGCGACGATTCAGTTGACGCACATACTCGGGCCCACGGCAGTGCTGGACTTCCGGTTGGGTCTGGAGCGGTTCAAATCGGAAAGCGGCGACCAGCAGGGCGCGGGGGTTGGTCCGTCAACGCTGGGGTTTTCGCCCACGTTCGTGGCGCAGGCGGCAAACTGGTTTCCGAAATTCAACTGGACGAGTTACGAAGGCGCGGGAGCCCAGCCCACCTACATCAGCCCGATCGCCCAAACGAACTCCTTTCAGGCCTCGATGTCAAAAGCGCTGGGTCGCCTCAACCTGAAGTTTGGCGGAGAGTTCCGGATTATTCGGGGCTACTCGCAAGTTCCCGGCTACGATGCCGGCAATTTTTCTTTCGATGCGACATTCACCGGGGCCAACCCGCTGCTGATTCAACCATCGTCGGGGAATTCTTTGGCCTCCTTTCTGCTTGGCACACCGCAGAGCGGGTACATCCAGGTGAACAGCGAGCCGGCGCGGCAGGAAAGGCTGTTTTCCCTATTCGTTCAGAACGACATCCGCCTGACGGAAAGATTGAAGGTGAATGTGGGTCTGCGCTGGGATTATCTCGGCCCGCTCACCGACCGCTTCAACGAGCTGGCTCGCGGCTTCGCCGCCACGACGCCGAATCCGCTCCAAGTGCCGGGCGAAACCATCTACGGCGGCGTTCTGTTCACGGGAGTCAACGGGCAGCCGCGCGGCATCTTTAATCCGGCGTGGGGCAATTTCGGACCGCGCGCCGGCGCGGCATACCAATTGGACAAGCATACCGTACTGCGCGGCGGTTACGCGCTGGTTTACGGGCAGACGTTTTACGATCCGGGCAATGCGCCGGGGTTCAGCCAGACCACGAACATGGTGACATCGATCCAAACCGGCCTTCCTTACAACACCCTGGATAATCCCTTCCCGACGGGCATTTTGCTGCCCGCGGGCGCTTCGCTCGGACTCAAGACGGCTTTCGGCCAAAACTACTCGTTCGCCGATCCCGACGGCGGCCGTCCGCCTTACGTACACCAGTTCTCGTTCGAAATTCAGCGCGAGCTGCCCGGCGGTTTTCTGGCCTCGGCCGCTTATGTGGGCAGCCGCTCCCGGCAAATTGCGGTATCGCAGCAACTCAACGCGCTTCCGTTGAGCGCACTGGGGCTCGGCGCTTCCGCGCTGACGCAGAACGTCCCGAATCCGTTCGCCGGCCTGATTCCGGGAACCTCGCTGAACGGCGCCACGATTCAACAGCAACAGTTACTCGTGCCTTACCCGGAGTTCCTGATCAACGGCATCACGGAGATGTACGAGCCGATCGGACGGTCGGCTTATAACGCCGGGCAGTTCCTGGTGATGAAGCGCCTCTCTTATGGGTTGAATTTCAGCGTGGCATATACGATCTCGAAGCAGATCGATCAGACCAGCTACGCGAATCCGCAGGTTCTTCAGCTGGAGAAGGTGATCGCGGCTTGGGACATTCCGCAAAACCTCCAGATCAACTTCGTCTATGAGCTGCCGTTTGGCGCGGGCAAGCGGTTCGGCTCCGGCCTCGCGAAACCGCTGCGGTGGGCCATCGGAGGTTGGGAATTCAGCACGCTCACGCGGCTCCAGGAAGGCATGCCGATGAACTTTCCCGCCAACGCCGCGCCGACCGGAGTGAATCCGGCGATCGCGAACCAGACGCTGACCGAATGGTTCAACACGTGTACGCTGCTGGCCAACGGCTCGACGCGGGGCTGCTTGAGCGGTGAGCAGCCGGCCTGGACCATCCGGGCGCCGGACACTCTGCAGACCTGGTCGTCGCGCCTGAGCAGCGTGCGGCTTCCCGGAATCCATAATGTGGACACATCGCTGATGAAACACAACCACATCACGGAGCGGGTCGATTTGTTGTTCCGCGCCGATTTTATCAATGCGTTCAATTCGCCGCAGTTTTTCAACGGCCCCGTCGACGATGTGAACAACGCAAACTTCGGCCGTATCTCGGGGGCGATGGACCAGAGCAATCTGCCGCGGTTCATTCAGCTCTCGATGAAGCTCGGGTTCTGAAGAGCAGCGGGGGTCGGAATACGTCGGCGGCAGAAACTGGGAGGAAAGAAAAACCTTGACTCCGCCGGCCATCTCGGATTATAAGTAACGAAGTCGCTGTTGAGCCTGAAGGGGGCTTGGCATATGAAAAAGCGAGTAGCACTCTACTTCGCCGTCCCGGTCTTAGCCATGTTCGCGGGGGCAGCGCCCGCTTACTCGCAAGTCTTGTACGGCTCCATGGTGGGAACGATTACGGACCAATCGGGCGCGGTCGTTCCAAACGCGACGGTTACGGCGACAAATGCCGCCACCAATCAAACTTATACCGACACCACCGACCAGGGGGGGCGCTACAACATTCCGGACGTGGTCCCCGGCAGTTACACGGTTAAGGTAACGGCGACCGGCTTCCACACGCTGCTGCAGACGGACGTGATCATTACGATCAACAACGTCACGCGCACCGATCTCAAGCTCGAAGTGGGACAAGTTTCCGAGCAGGTAACGGTGCAAGCCCAGGCGGTTCAACTGCAGACGGACAAGTCCGACGTGCACTCCGAGATAGGCGAAGTCGCCATCGAGAACTTGCCGTTGACCACGTTCCGGAATTATCAGCAACTGATCAACCTGGTGCCGGGCGCAACGCCGGCGTCGTTCCAAAACTCGATCACAGACACGCCGGGGCGCGCTCTGCAGACGCATATTAACGGCGCGAACGCGCAGGACAACAATACGCGTCTCGACGGAGCGCAAAACATCAACGTTTGGCTGCCGCACCACGTGGCGTACGTGGCGCCGTCGGACACGATCGAAACCGTCAATGTATCGACCGACGCGTTCGACGCCGAACAGGGCATGGCGGGAGGCGCCGCGATCACGGTGATTACGAAATCGGGCACCAATGCCATTCACGGCAGCGCGTTCGGTTTCTACGACGACCAATATCTCAAGGCGCGCAACTTCTTCCAACAGCCCGGCACTTCG
This sequence comes from Bryobacterales bacterium, assembly GCA_963795935.1. Lineage (GTDB taxonomy): Bacteria > Acidobacteriota > Terriglobia > Bryobacterales > Bryobacteraceae > JAICMB01. The sequence continues at coordinate 180,363 of CAWCJO010000015.1, forward strand.
AAGCCGTTCGGCGCGACGAACATCGACGGGGGCACGGTGGGAGGGCCGATCGTGAAGAATCGGCTTTTCTATTTCGGCGGATGGGAGCGCACCAATAATCGCAACGGGGCCGTGGTGCTGACAACAGTTCCGACCCTGGACCAGCGCGCCGGGAACTTCAGCGCCTATAAGACCACGATCTACAATCCTTTCACGGGCAATGCGGACGGCTCCGGGCGCACGCCGTTCCCGAACAACATCATTCCCTCGAGCCTGCTCAGCCCGCAGGCGCTGGCGGTTGAGAATCTGCTCCCTCTGCCCAACCTCCCGGGGGCCGGAGCCACGAACAATTATTTTATTTCCGGGACGCCGAACATCGTCAGGAATCAGTACGATCTCAAGATCAATTACAACCGCACGGACAAGCACATGATCTGGGGCAAGTACAGCGTGATGGACGCCAACGTCAGCGCGATTCCCTCGCTGGGACAGGCGGAAGGCGCGGGCATCGGCGGAGACGCCGGGACGGGGCATACGTTCCAGCAGCTCGGCGCCCTCGGTCATACCTGGGTGCTTTCGCCGAACCTGGTGCTGGACGGCACGCTCGGTTACGCCCGGCTCAGCCAGTATGTGCTCGGCACCGACTACGGCAAGAATTATGGGACGGACGTGCTGGGCATCCCGGGCACGAACGGGCCGGACATCCGGCAGAGCGGCATTCCGAGTTTCATCTTCAACACGTACGCCGAGATCGGGCAGATCAATACCTGGATGCCGGTGTGGCGAACGGATGAAACCTACACCAACACCGATAACCTGAGCTGGACGCACGGCGCCCACGAGTTCCGGTTCGGCTTCGACATGATCCGGTACCATTTGAACCATTGGCAGCCGGAGTTGGGCGGCGGACCGCGCGGGCAGTTTACGTTTAACGGAACGACGACGGCAACGCCCGGCTATTCGCCGAATCAGTTCAACTCCTACGCTTCCTTCATGCTCGGTTTGCCGGACGACGTGCAGAAAAGTTATCAAAACATTTTGATGACGGGACGCGAATGGCAGTTCGGCTGGTATGCGCGCGACCGTTGGCAGGTAAACCGCAATCTGACCGTGAATATCGGATTGCGATATGAGTTGTATCCGCTGATGACGCGCTGCTGCGGTAAAGGTCTGGAGCGGTATGATCCATCGACCAATCTCCTCTATCTTGGCGGGCGCGGGAACGTTCCCATCGACGACGGCTTTTCGGTGAGCCACAAGCTTTTCGCTCCGCGACTCGGCCTGGCGTACCGCCTGGGCCAAAACGGGGTGATCCGGGCGGGCTATGGCATCAGCTACGACCCGATTCCATTCTCGCGTCCGTTGCGAGGCTTTTATCCGCTGACGATCAACTACGATTATGTCGGCAATAACAGTTATCTTCCGGGCGGAAACCTGACCGCGGGTGTTCCCGCGCCCAATTTTCCGGACCTCAGCACGGGCATCGTTCCGCTGCCCGGCAATGTGACAGAGCGCAGTCCGTGGGGCGGCGAAATGAAGCGCGGCTACATCCAATCGTGGAACTTCACGATCGAGCATAAGCTGCCGGGAAATATGGTCGGCAGCGTCGCCTATGTGGGCACTCAGACGACGCACCAACTCGCGGACTTCGATATCAATTCCGGCGTTCCCGGCTCGACGAATGCGAATCTTCCGCTGGCGCAATTCGGCCGCACGGCCGCGCTCGACATGTGGGGCGGCTATCTGAGCTCGCATTATCACGGGCTGCAAGGCGCTTTGAACAAGCAATTGTCGAGCGGACTTTTCGTGAAAGCGGCGTACACCTGGTCCAAGACGATCGATTACGTGGACGACGACGGCTGGGCCACTCCGGCGCGCATGGACGATTTTCAATGGAACCGCGCGACCGCGGGTTACGACCGCACGCAGGTATTCCAGGCGGGCTGGGTTTATGAGCTGCCGGTGGGCAAAGGCAAGGCCTGGGTGAGCAACGGTCCGGGATCGTACGTTTTGGGGAATTGGAAGTTGAACGGAACGCTGTCCGCCTATACGGGGTTGCCTTTTACCGTCACGGCGTCAGCCGCATCCTTGAACGCGGGTCCGGACAATCAGCAGACGGCGGACCAGGTGAAGACCGATGTCCTGAAGCCGTACGGTGTGGGGCCGGGGCAATTCTTCTACGATCCAACGGCGTTCGCGCCGGTTACGGCCGTCCGCTTCGGCAATACGGGACGGGATATTTTGCGGGGACCCGGGATCTTCAATACGGACCTGAGTTTATTCCGTGAATTTCCGATAAGGGAGCGCGTCCGCCTGGAGTTTCGCACGGAGTGCTACAACCTCACGAACACGCCGAAGTTCAGCAGCCCGACGGCAAGCGTGAGCAGCGGAACGTTCATGCAAATTACGAGCACGCTCTCGAACAGCACCGCCGTGAACACCGAACGGCAGTTCCGTTTCGGGCTGCGGCTCTCGTTTTGAGGAAGGCGCGGGTTCGGACCTGTTAAAATTTCAGGGCGGACCCGCGAGGGCCCGCCGTTTTTATGTATTCGCGCATCGCGGGACTTCTCTGCGCGTCGCTTTTGCTGCACGGGCAGAGCACTCCCAAAACCGTCTATGAGAGCGGCCGGCGTTACGGGGACCTGTGCGTGGAGGCTTTCAACGAGCTGCTCAAGACGGCTCCCGAATCCGGCTACGTTTTGGCGCTTCTTGGGGACGTGAAATCGAAACAGCGGCAATACACGGCGGCGCTTTATGCCTATGGCGAAGCCGCGAAGCGCATGCCGGGGCTGCGCGGCGTCCACGCGGCGATGGCCGACATTTATGTCGCGCTGGGTAAACCGGAGGAAGCCTTCGCGGCCGAAACGGGCGAGCAGAAGCTGGGTCCGCCGGATTGCGCCGCGGAGAAAATGCAGTGCGATTTCAATGCCGGCCGTTTCGACGATGTTGTGAAAGCCGCCAAGTTGAAGGGCGGCGCCGAAGGACTGTACTGGCTCGCGCGCGCTTACAACGAGCTATCTTTGCGGGCGTTTGCCGCACTGGGAGGGCTGCCGGAATCGCCCGAGCTGCACCAGGTAAAAGCGCAACTTCTGCAAGATCAAGGCGAGTTTCGCGAGGCCGCGGCGGAATGGCGGGCGGTTCTTAAGCTGTCGCCGGGCGACCGCGAGGCGCAACATGAACTCGCCACGGCGCTGTATCTCAGCCACGACGGGAACGCTTTGCCGGAGTTGCAGCGTTTCTTGAAGGCGGAGCCCGGCTCGGCGAATCTCAACTTTTTCGTGGGCGACACTCTGCTGCAATCGGAAAGGGTGGAGCAGGCTGCCGGTTATTTAGAAACCGCCGTAAAGCTGGATGGCAAGCTCCTTCCGGCGCATGCCGCGCTGGGTCTTTGCTATGCCCGGCTGGGGAAGCCGCGGAAAGCGATTCCACACCTCAAAGCGTCTTTGGAAACGGATAAGGACGGCAGTTTGCATTACCAGCTCGCTCGCGCTTATCAAGCCACGGGGGAAGGCGCGCTCGCGAAGGCGACGATGGAGAAATACCGGGAGCTTCACAAAGAAGCGGGCCCTAGCGCTCCGGCTCCTTGAACTCCCACACGCGATTCGCCCGCAGATGGGACAGGTGGCGCACTCGCCCGCTGGGCCAGCGTATCTCGACATTGTTCACGAGCTCCGCCTCGCCGACGCCGAAATGAACCGGAATCAGACTCGAGGAGGCATAACTGACGGCGCTGGTCATTTCGTTCCACTGCTTCCCGACGCGAATGCGGGCGCCGATTGCGTCGCGATTGCTGCTGGTCCCGATGAGGCGGAAGGCAATCCAGTTGCCCGCATCGGCGGTGGCGTTCTCCCACAATTCCGCGGGGGAGCCAAGCGCCGATACAACGATGTCCATGCGGCCATCGCCGTTAAAATCCGCGAAGGCCGCGCCGCGATGGGCGGCGGCCGCCGTCTTCATGGCGGCGGGCGTGGCGTCGCTGAATTTGCCGTCGACATTTAAGAAGACGCTGTCGGGTTCTTTATATTTGTGCGATTCGAACTCCTCCACGCGATCGTTGACGTGTGAGTTCGCGGTGAAGAGATCCTTCCAGCCATCGTTATTGAAATCCACAAAGCCGTTGCCCCAGCCGCTGTGCGCCGCGCTCAGCGGACCGAGGCGGCTGGCGTAGGTGGCGTCCGTGAAAAGCCCTTTACCCAAGTTGCGGAAGAGGGGAAAGGTTTCGCCCGCGAGAGCGGTGACGGAGATGTCCGGGAGGCCGTCGTTGTCGTAATCGCGGAAATCGGCGCCCATGCTGGAGACCGGCTGGCCGCGGTCCGTCAAAGCGGCGCCTGCCATCAGGGCGACCTCTTCGAACGAGCCGTTGCCGAGGTTGTGGAAGAGAAAATTCGGCATGTTGTCGTTGGCGATGAAGATGTCCATGAAGCCGTCGCCGTCGTAGTCGGCGAACGCCACGCTCATGCCGCGGCCGGCGTATCGCGCGATGCCCGATTTATCCGAGACATCCTCGAACGTGCCGTCGCCGCGATTGTGATACAGGGTGGCGGGCAGAGGATCGAAATATTTTGGATGGCAGTAGATGCGGATGTTGCGCTCACGGTCGCCGCAGAAGCGGTCCTGCAAGGGGGCGCTTGAATAGTGAACGACGATCAGATCGAGATAGCCGTCGTTGTCGTAATCGAACCATCCGGCGGCGACGGCCCATTCGCCGCTCCGAATGCCGGCTTTTTCGGTGACATCCTCAAAAGTTCCATCGCCGCGGTTGCGATAGAGCGTGTTGCGATTCACGCCCGCGATGAAGAGATCGGGGTGGCCATCATTGTCATAATCGCCAGCCGCCGCGCCCATGGAATATCCTTGTCCCGCGACGCCGGCCTGGGCGGTCACGTCGGTAAAATGCATTGCGCCATCGTTGCGGTATAACCTGTTCCAGAACTTTGGCGCGGTTTTTTCGAACGAGGGGACCTCGGCGCCGTTCGTGAAATAAATATCCGGCAACCCATCGCCGTTATAGTCGAAGACGGCGATGCCGCCGGGCATGGTCTCAATCATATATTTCCGGGGTGTGGGACTGTTTTCGAGCACAAAGCGGATACCGCTTTTCTCCGCGACGTTGTGGAACGCGAGAGGGGCGCCGGGCTCGCTCGCCGCGAGGAGCAGCAAGGCCAGCGCGCAGGCGCCGCCCGCGGCCGCGTTTCGAACGGTCGAGGTCACATCTTTTCCATTTGCGGGGCGTTTGATAATACCACTCGCATTTGCTCGGCCGCGTAGGCTTCGAGGAGCGCTCCAGCGGCGGGATCGAAAAGCGGGGCGGCGACGGTGTTGCCTTCCTCCAATTGGGTCAGCAATCGGAATCGTTCGAGCAGCCGCGCGCTGCGAAATACGCCCCCGATATAGGAGACGCGGGCCGCTGCGCCGGGCGGGAAAAGCTGTTGGCGGACGGCGGCGGCGAGCATGGCCAGCGCTTGCGCGGCGGCTTCCGACGATTCCGATGGCTACCGCATCGCCGCGGCCGCGGCTTGGTCTATTGCCGGCGCAATCGTGGCGATGCGGTCGCGCGGGAACTCGTCGGTATAAAAGCAGTGGAGCGCGTCGTTGACAGTGCCGGCGCCGGTTGCGTCGAGAAGAACCTGGCGTAACGATGTCGGCGGCCCCCAGCCTTCCTCAAAGCGCAGCGCGGCGCGGAGGGCCTGGCGGGCGATATCGAACGCGCCGCCTTCGTCGCCGAAGATGTAGCCCCATCCTCCCGCGCGGGCGGTTTGTCCGGCGGCATTCCTGCCGAACGCAATGGACCCCGTCCCGGCGATCGCGACGATGCCGGGCTCGCCGCCCGTTGCGCCGGCCAATGCGATGAGCGCGTCATGCGTGACCGTGATGCGGCCGCAGCGGAGAATTTCGTGGAGAATGTTTTGTTTGTCCGCCGGGCCGCCGCTGAAGCCGAGGCAGGCCGATCGGAAGCGAACGGAATCGGGATCGAGGCCGGCTTGCGCGCATGCGGTCTCTACGCAGGAACGGATCGCGGCGGTGAACTTGGCGCGGCCTTGGGCGGCTGCGACGTGATTGCAAGGTCCCCCGCGCCCGTAGCCCACGACGCGGCCGGAATCGTCGCCAATGAGCGCGGTGGTGCTGGATTGACCGCCATCGACGCCCAGAAACCAGCCGGCCATCGCCGCCCGGCCTAGGCCTTATACATGTATTTGATGTTGGGTTTAAAAATGAGAAGGTTCGGCGCGCCCTCGCGATTCACCTTCAAACAGGTCTTGTCGTACCACTCGATGATGCCCTCGAGCGTCTCGCCGTCCTTCAGCACGAAGACCATCGGCGTCTTCGACTGCATCTGCTTCATGTAGTAGAAATTCTCGGCGTTGGTCTGATCCGGAGGTATGGCCTTTTTCTGCGGCGGCAGGGCCTGATGGTTGCGGCGGTTCATGCGATCCTTCAACTCATCTAACGAGGGGCGGATTAATTTGCGGTTAGCAGTCTCCACGACTAAGACTCCCATTCGAGGTGTACATGCGGCCCGATCCGAAGAGCTTTGCGCCGGGAGCCGCGAAAACGGATTAGAGATGCAACTAGAGATTATTCAAGCATAACGAGGGGGTGGGGGCAAGTTTGAGGAGCGCGGGCCGGGGGCGGCGGGCAGATTTCGCAGCTCAATTGCGAAGGCGTCGAGCGCGATGCTCTTTTGAATATTGCGGCGGGCCAGGTCCAGCATTTCGTCGGCTCTTTTGACGGCCGCTCGCAGCCACTGCAGGGAGACTCGGGAGGCGATGAAGTCGAGATCGGCGCGGATATCGACATTGCGGATCTCGCCCGCGCCATTGGCGAGGAGCACGACGTCTTCGAGCAGGAAATAGAGGACTCGAACGAGAAGGTCGAGACGCTCCGTTTTGCGGGGGCCGAGCGATTCGGAGTGCTTGGCCCAGTCGGCGAAGGGAGCGCGGCCGCAGGCGACTTTGAGGAGGTCGAGCATGGCGAGGCGGCGCTGGCCGTAAGTTTCCAGGTCGAGCGAGATCGCCAGGCCCGGGCTGCCTGCGGCGAGGGCGGCGCGGCGTGCGGGGTCGGGCAGGCCGCGATCGCCGACAAAGGCGAGCATGTCTTCGCGCGGCAGCGGAGCGAGCTGGAACGCGACGGCGCGCGAGCGGATGGTGGGGAGCAAATCGTAGGGATTCTCGGCCGTCATGATGACGATGAGGTGCTCGGGGGGCTCTTCGAGGGTCTTGAGGAGCGAGTTGGCGGCCTGCTCGTTGGCGCGGTCGATGTGATCGATCAGAAACACTCTTCGTGGGCCGCGCAGGGGCTTGAATTGGGCGCGCTCTTTGAGGAGGCGCATCTGCGGAATCGAGATTTGGCGCAGCGGACCGTCGGGCGGAAAGGTCACGAAATCGGGATGGGTCGAGAACAGCAGCGGGTCTTCATTGCGCTTTTCGGCGGTCCATTTTTCGCGTTCGGCGACGACGTCGCGGTTGGCAGGGAGACTCAAATCGTCGCTCTCGATTTTGGAGCCCTGTCCGAGCAGCGCGGCGCCGAAGCGGCGGGCGAGAGTGGCCTTGCCGACTCCCTCGGGTCCGGCGAAGAGAAGCGTTTGGGGGAGGCGCTCCTGGCGCGTTAGTTGTTCGAGGGATTCGGCGACGGCCGCGTTGCCGTAGAAATCGGGAAACATCCGATGCCATGGTAGCGGGCGCCCGGGTCGTGGGGTGAGGCGGCCGCGGTTTTCGGGCGCATCTTCGACGTTGAGAATGGAGGCAGGCTTGGGCGCGAGCGGTTGCGCCGCGCGGCGGCGCGGACCATGCGGGTGCGTGGGCATTGACAAGTGTGGCGTCCCTGTTCAATCCTGACAACCGCTCCTGCACAGTCGCGGCTCAGTACCGAGCCGCGCGCGTCAGCAAGCGTCAGATGTTAACCGGGACGCCACACCAGCGGCGGGAGGGCGCGGTGCGCGGCGGGGCAGTGCGGGGGCTTTGACATTGAGGAGTGGCGCGGCCGGGCGTGAGCGAACGCAATGCGCGGGCGCGTGGCGGCGCGGGATAATGGGGCGATGACGCGGAGAGAGATTTCACGGCGGGCGTTGTGGGTTTTGCTGGCGCCTTTTGCCGGCGGGCTGGGCGCCGGCGAGTTGAAATTCGACGATGGACGTGAGGTCGTTGGAAGGCCCGCGCCCCCTTTGGACATCACGGTGTGGCTGAACTCGCGCCCGCTCGAGATGGACGGTTTGCGGGGCAAGAGTCGTCCTGCTGCGCTGGTGGACGGAGGGTTGCCCGTTCTGCGCCGCGACCGCTCCGGCGCTCAACAAGTTTCAGGCCGAGTACGCCGCGCGCGGTCTTCAAATCGTGGGCGTGTATCATCCCAAGCCGCCGGGGAGGGTGAATCCCGGCGATGTCGCAGCGGACGCAAAGAAGAAAGGCTTCACGTTTCCGATTGCGATTGACGCGGATTGGTCGGCGCTGCGCCGTTGGTGGCTGACGCGCGATCGCGACTTCACATCGGTATCGTTTCTGGTGGACCGCAAGGGGATCATCCGTTACGTGCAGCCGGGTGGCGAATTTCACGAAGGCTCGCAGGGTGGTTTCGCGACGCATCAGAGTTGCAACCGGGATTTTCACGCCATCGACGCGGAGATTGTAAAGCTGCTGGCTGAGTAATTATGGCTAAACTTTCGATTCGCGATCTCGACTTGAAGGGCAAAGTTGTTTTCATTCGGGTCGATTTCAACGTGCCGCTCGCGCCGGGGGGGAAGGAGATTACCAGCGACAAGCGCATACGGGCGTCGCTGCCGAGCATCCAGTACGCGCTCGAACATGGCGCGGGCGTCGTTCTGGCCAGTCATCTGGGGCGGCCCAAAGGAAAACCGGATCCTGAAATGAGCCTGCGGCCGGTGGCGGAACGGCTGCAACAGCTTCTCGGGAGGCCGGTCAAAATGGCGCCGGACAGCATCGGCGCGGAAGTGGACAAGATGCGGCCGCGACCCGGCGAGGTGCTTCTTCTCGAGAATCTGCGGTTTCACGCCGAAGAGGAGAAGAACGATCCCGGGTTCGCGAAAAAGCTGGCGTCGCTGGCCGATGTTTACGTGAATGACGCGTTCGGATCGGCGCATCGCGCGCATGCTTCCACCGTGGGCATGGTGGCGTTTATGCCGCAAGCGGCGGCGGGATTGCTGATGGATAAGGAGCTGGAATATCTGGGCAAGGCAATCTCGCGCCCGGACCGCCCGTGCGTCGCGATTCTGGGCGGGGCCAAGGTGTCCGGCAAAATCGACGTGATCGAAAACCTGATGAAGATTGTCGACCGGCTCTTGATCGGCGGCGCCATGGCGTACACGTTTTTGAAGGCCAAGGGGGAGCCAACGGGCAGGTCGCTGGTGGAGGACGACAAGGTCGATCTGGCGAAGGATGCAATGTCGCAGGCCGGCGGGAAGCTGATGTTGCCCATCGATCACGTGGTGGTGGCGGACGTGAAGGAGGGCGCGCCGTTCGAGGTTGTCGATACGATTCCGGGGGACAAGATTGCGGTCGATATCGGGCCGCGCACGATCGAGCGCTATTCCGAGGCGATCTCGAAGGCCAAAACGATTATCTGGAACGGGCCCATGGGCGTTTTCGAGAAGCCGCCTTTCGACAAGGGCACGGTTGCGCTGGCCAAGGCCGTGGCCGATTCGGGCGCCGTGTCGGTAGTGGGCGGCGGCGATTCGGAGAAGGCCATTAAGTCCGCGGGCGTGGCGGATAGAATTTCGCACGTGTCCACCGGTGGGGGCGCTTCGTTGGAATTTCTTTCGGGAATCGAATTGCCCGGCGTCGCGGCCCTGACGGAAAAAGAGGCGTTACAGGAACAGAGCAACCGCGCAAACTCCCGCGCCTAATAGCGCCCACTCCTCCAGCCACAGCCGAGTAATGAGCAGGCCGGCGATGAACGGGGCCACGATCTGCGATGCCGACATCAACGATTGCGTGAGGCCGAGAACCGTGCCTTGTTCGGAGCGCGCGGCTTTCTGCGTAATGAGGCTGGTCAGCGCGGGACGCACGGCGCCGATGCCGAGCCCCGCGAGCGCCGTGGTTACGAGCAGCAATGGAATGCGATAAGTGAATCCCAGGACGGCCAGGCCGATGACGGAGGCAAGGAAACCCGCGCGAGCCAGCTTCTCTTCGCCGAACTTCTTCACGATGCGTCCGATCAGGCCGCCTTGTAAAATTATGCCGAGGAAGCCGACGTAGGCATAGACGTAGCCGACCTGCTTGGGTCCAAAGGGCTTGCCGTCCCAGGTGAAACGGCGCTCGGCGAAAAGGGCGAAGCCCGACATGAACAGCGCGAAGGCAAATGTGAACGCGAAGAACTGCCACAAGAGGCGCGCCAACGCCGGCCGCTTGAAAAATTCGGCGTAGCGCCCCCAAGCAAGAAGCGTGAACTTGCGGGGCGTGGCGGGGTCGGCGTGGGGCGGTTGCGAGGGCAGCAGGAAATACGTGCATAGGATGCTGGTCAACGACAGCGCGGCGGCGGCGAAGATGGGGTACTGATAATTGAAGCCGGCCAGGTAACCGGAGACGCCCGGCCCGACCAGAAAGCCCATGCCGAATGCGATGCCTATGAGCGCGAACGATTTGGCGCGATCCTCGGGCTTGGTGACGTCGGAGATGTAGGCTTGGGCGAGCGATAAATTGCCCGCCGTAAGTCCGTCGACGATGCGCGAGAGAAACACCAGCCATAGCGTGTTGGCCCACGCGAGAATGAGAAATCCGATGAACGTCCCGAGCTGGCTGAGCAACAGCAAAGGCCGCCGTCCAGAGCGGTCCGACATGCGGCCGAGGATGGGGCCGGCAAGCAGTTGGCAGAAGGCGTAGGAGGAAATCAGCAGGCCGACAACCGTGGGACTGGCGCCGAGGCGCTCGGCATAGAAGGGCAGCAGCGGGAGGATGAGCGTGAGGCCCAGTACGTCGACGGAAACGATGAGAAAAATCGGGAGGAGCGGCGATCGGCGCAAGCGGCAGTACGATGGTAGCATGGCCGATGAGCTCTACCTGTCGTATTGGCTAAACGGTTTCAGCGGGCTAACGATGCTGCGGCAGTACGGGAAAATGCTGCGGCTTTTTCCGTTTTCGCGCCTCCTGTCGGGCGCCGCGGTTTTCAAAATCATTCCTATTTCTTATAGCGAGCCGGCGCGCATCGAAGAAGCTTTTCAAATGCCGGATGCAATCGACGATCTCCTTCGATCCGCGCAGGAATTCTTCGACCCGGATTCGTGTTATCGTCTCGAAGCTTCCTGGGACTTATGGCAATTTGAAGACTCCGAATGGAAGCTGGAGCCGTCGCGCGTCGCTCTGAGCTGCTTCGGCCCGGAGTTTCAGGATGCCGAGGAGCATTTGCGGATCGAGTTCGGCATCGATGCCCTGTTCCTGCCGCAACGCGGTCTGCCGAAAAACGTCAAGATGGCGCAGTTTAACGTGAAGAGCCTTCTGAAGCTGGTTCACGATCTGGACGACGCGCTCCCGGTCGATAAGCGGCGGCTGTGGACGGAATCCGGCGAGAATTTCCCGGAGCGGCTGCAGATGGCGCTGCAAGGCGCGGATTAAGGCCGCGCGTTTACCAGATCGGCAAAGGCCTGTCGCCCGGGCTGACGGCGATTCCGACCGCAATGCGCTGGGTATTTTGGCGGTAACCCGTGTTGCCGGTGTCGTAGTGCCGGAAATCGTAGCGGGCCGTCAAGTGCGCCAGCCCTGAGAGCTTGTAGGTCGAGCCCACGCCGGCGTATTCACCCTTGAAAATCCCCAGCGTCTGTCCGAGACTGGTTAAGCTGGAGTATCCTCCGCTGGCGCTGAACGTGAATTTGCGAATGCCGACGTAGGAATAATCGAGCGTCGCCGCCGTCTGCCGCGACGTCAAATACACTCCATTGCCGGGGCTGAACGACTGATTGTAGGCGGCCGCAATGGAGGAGTGCTCGAAGCGGCGCCGGATCTGGGCTTCGTAAATGGGGACGTACGTGATGGTGTGAAACGACACGACGGCTTGATTCTGACCGACGATGGCCGCGATGGCGGGATCGACGTTGACGATCGTTAGACCGGTGAAGTCCACGCGCGCCGAACCGATCTGGGATCCAAAGTCCCAGCGCCGGCCAAATCCGATGCTGTATCCAACGGTAAACTCGCTGATCTTGGCGTCGCCGAACTGGCGCAGATAGTCGAAAGCGGTGTATTGATACCCCAGGCTGACCGTCTGCCTGCGGTTGAGCCGGTAGGAGGCGTCGCCGTGCAAGTTGTACCCGTTGACGCTGGCAAGATCGAGAGCGCGGCGCCGCACGAGAAAGCCCTCACCGCCGAAATTGAAGGAGAGCCGCAACGATTGCTGGCGCGTGAAATCCAGGCGCGATTCGAGAAACTCGGTACGGTTATCGAAAAGCTCGTTCGTCGGAACCGCATACAAGTCGGTATTCTGCAGCGGAAGGAAAGTGTAATATCCGGTCGTGTAATCGGTCGAGCCGGCCGTCTGGCGCGTCTGCATGAAGAAACGGCGCGAAAACACGTGCGCGTACGAGAGGTTGATAAACTGGTCGGTTCCGTCGAAATAAGGCACGTTCACATAATGGTAGAAGTCCCCGTGATATTCGATGGACAGCTTGTCTTGTTTCCATATCTTCGTGCCCGTGACTCCGCCGCCCACCGATACGCCATAGGCTCCGCCGGAGGAATTTAATGTGCCTTGGGGCGTGACCGAGACGGGAATCAGCGAGGTGTCGTAAATTCCGGTCACCTCGCCATAGAAACGATAGTCCAGGAGCTTGCCGCCGCGCTCGCCGATAACGCTGCGGTCGCGGCTCAGGATGGAAGGCCCCTCATAACGCGAGGGCGGCTGTTGATCCTCTCCGGTCTGGGCATCCTCCTGATCCTGTTGGTTCTGGGCTGCCTGCGCCGGCGCCGGTTGCGCCTGCATGGGCTGGGCCTGAGTCGGCGCCGCTTGAGTCGGCTGGACTTGAGTTGGTTGCGGCTGAGCGGGCTGGGCCTGAGTGGGCTGGCCCTGCGGCGGCTGAGCCGGTTGCGATTGCGGCGTCTGAGCGGCCGCGAGTGCGGCGGCCAAGGCCACCGCTACGAACACACGAATTCTCAACGTCCGCCGCCCATTACGCTCCAGATCCCGATCCTTTAGCTTCTCAAAGTCTGACGTCTCCGCGCGGCTCTTGTCAAGGCGTCCGCTGCTATCATCGGCGCATATGCGCTTCCATACCGAATACCTCACGTTCAACACTACGGAACATCGTCAGTACATCAACATTACTGCACGGGTGGAGGGCGCGCTCGACAAAAGTGGGATTCGCGACGGCATGATTCTGGTGTCGGCGATGCATATTACGGCGGGCGTGTGGGTGAACGACGCCGAAGACGGGTCTGATTGCGGACATCGACGAATGGCTGGAGAAGCTGGCGCCCTACCGCGCCGATTACCGGCATCACGGCACGGGCGAGACGAACGGCGATGCGCACCTGAAGAGCTTGCTGGTGCATCACGAGGTGATCGTGCCGGTGACAAACGGTAAGCTCGATTTTGGCCCCTGGCAGCAGGTTTACTACGCCGAGTTCGATGGGCAACGGCCGAAGCGCGTCATTATCAAGGTGATGGGCGAATAGCGCGGCCGCCATGTCACCGCCGGAGGGCGGCGGGAGTCAAACAGAAAGCTATGAAATACCGCGTGACGTTCATGGAGCGGACCGACGGGCGGGGCAACCCGTCGGAGAACCCGCCGCAATTCGTGGAGCCGGAGTTGACCGACGGCGTTGTCCTGGACGCCGTTTTTGTGGAGCGCTTCGAGCCCGACAACCTCCACAACGAGGAGGTCATGGAAGAGGACGACAGCTTTCTCAGCATCGGAACGGAGGTTTGGGAGTACGACATCGCGGACGGGCGCGACCGCGAGTTCATCGACGCTCTCAAGAACTCGCAAATGGTGATCGAGTACGAGGCGTTGGAAGACGAGCCCAGCACGCAAACGCTGTCGTGAAGCTGTCAGGCCTCGATGGCGGTCTCGAATTTCGCGAAGTTGCGGTGGAAGCGCCGCAGCAGCTCGCGAGCGGCGTCGTCATAATCGTCTCCATTGGTCCATTGCGCGCGCGCGTCCAAAATTTCAGGGGGCACGCCCGGACAAGTCAGCGGCGCGGCGAGGCCGAAGATGGGGTCCACGGCCGTTACGATGCCGTCCAGTTTGCCTTCGACGACGGCATTGACGATGGCGCGCGTATATGTCAGGCCCATGCGCTCGCCCACGCCATACGGCCCGCCGACCCAGCCGGTGTTCACGAGGTAGCACGGGACGTTGTGCCGTTGCATTTTGTCCCCCAGCATTCTGGCGTAAGTCAGCGGCGAGCGGGGGAGAAAGGGCGCGCCGAAGCCCGCGCTGAATGTCGCGGCCGGCTCTTTGCCTAACCCTCGCTCTGTACCGGCAAGCTTGGCCGTGTATCCGCTCAGGAAGTGGTACATGGCCTGGTCCGGCGTCAGGCGCGCGACGGGCGGCAGCACGCCGAACGCATCGGCGGTGAGAAACAGGATATGGGAGGGATGGCCGCCGACGCTCGGCATAACGGCATTTTCGATGTAATCGAGGGGGTAGGCGGCGCGCGTGTTCTCGGTCAGCTCGTCGGAATCGAAGTTTAACAGGCGCGTGCCGGGATCGATGACGACGTTCTCGAGCACCGTCCCATAGCGGATCGCGCCCCAGATGCGCGGCTCCTCGGCGGGCGAGAGATGGATGCACTTGGCGTAGCAGCCGCCTTCGAAATTGAAGACGCCGCGATCGCTCCATCCGTGTTCGTCGTCGCCGATCAGTCCGCGGCGGGGGTCGGCCGAGAGAGTCGTTTTACCCGTACCGCTGAGGCCGAAGAACAGCGCGACATCGCCCGCAGCGCCCATGTTGGCGGAGCAGTGCATCGGCAGCACGCCGCGCTCGGGCAGCAGATAATTGAGGACGCCGAAAATCGATTTTTTGACTTCTCCGGCATATTCCGTCCCCGCGATGAGGATGATTTTCTTTTTGAAATTGACGGCGATGCAGGTCCCCGAGCGCGTTCCGTCCTTTTCCGGATCGGCGTAAAATTCGGGCGCGAATAAAACGGTAAATTCGGGCTTGTGACGATCCGTTTCGAGCGGGTTGGGACGAATGAATAGTTGCCGGGCGAAGAGCGCATGCCAGGCGCGCTGGGTTACCACGCGGATGGGCAGCCGATACTCGGCGTCGGCGCCCGCGAAGCAGTCCTGCACGAACAGCTCCTTGTTTTCGAGGAAGCGGAGAAGCCGGCCATAAATGCGGTCGAAGGCGGCCTCGGCCATGGGCTGGTTGACGTCGCCCCACTCGATGGTGGTTTCGGTGCCGCTCTCGCGTACGATGTACTTGTCCTTGGGCGAGCGGCCCGTAAAACGCCCCGTATTCACGACCAATGCGCCGACGATTGCAAGCATCCCCTCGTTGCGCTGAATCGCTTTTTCAATAAGCTGCGAAGGTACCAGGTTCCAATACGCCGCCTGGTAAGCGGCGAAGCCCTGCTCTTTCAGACCATGGCGGCTCGGTAGATTGCCAGTGTCGGTCATAAAGCGCGCAAATGCTGCGATCAGTGTACCAAGGCGCTCGCCGGCGGTGGTCAAGCACTATGATGGTAAGAGACTTATGGTCTCTCGCCGTTCTGTTGTGCTGGGCTTGGCGTGTCTGAAGCTGAGCGCGCAGGTGATTGAATTCGAATCGAACGGCTTGCATTACAAGACGCTGACAAAAAGCGGGGTGACGGTAATGGTTGCCACGCTGCCGTTGCACATACGGGATTACGCCGTAATTCAGGTCGCAATATCGAATGGGGCACCGATTTCCTGGACTGTAAAGCCGCAGGACTTCAGCTTCCAGAGGGCGGACGGCGCGGCGCTGCAGGCCTCGTCCGCCGTCGATGTCGTCAATTCGTTTATTGCCAAGGCGGGGCGGCACGATGTTATCAAGTTGGTTGCGACCTATGAGGCCGGGCTGTATAACAACATCAACATGAGATCGACCAATGGCTATGAGGCGCGGCGGCAGAGCGCATTGGCCGAAGTATCTTCGGCGCGATTGAAGGCGGGAGCGGCCGCCTCCGCGATCGTGCTTGCTCCGGTGAAGTTGAAATCCGGCGAATCGACCGACGGTGCTATCTTTTTTGCAGGGGCGGGAAAAGCGCTGGGGCCCGGCCGTTTGCTCGCGCATATTGCCGGAGATACGTTCGAGTTCGAGTCGGCGGAGTGATCGACCTTCACAGCCATACCAACGAATCCGATGGAAGCTTGACGCCGTCTGAATTGCTGGACGCGGCCTCGGCGGCGGGACTGCGCGCGCTTGCGATCACGGATCACGACACCTTCGCGGGCTACGATCAAGCCGCGCCGATGGCGGGCGCGCGGGGCATCGACCTGGTCTGCGGCATTGAGGTGAACACACGTCTGTCGCGCTCCCGCGACGGAAGCGAGCGGACCTGGGACGTGCATCTGCTCGGATATTTTTTACGCCAGCCGCCGGCGGCCTCCTTTCGCGCCTGGCTCTCCGAAGTGCTCGATTCCCGGCGCGAGCGCAATCGCAAGCTGGTCGAGAAGCTGCAATCGATCGGCGTCGATATCGAGCTGTCCGAAGTGGAGGCGGTCGGCCGTACTCTTACGGGCCGTCCGCATTTTGCCCGCGTGCTGGTAAGCAAAGGGTACGCCGCGAATACCGAGGAAGCGTTCCGCAAGTATCTGGGCGAATCGGCGCCGGGGTTCGTGTACCGCGAAAATCCGAATACGATGGACGGAATACGGAAGATCGCGGCGGCCGGCGGGTTGCCCGTTTTGGCGCATCCGGTGCGGCTGGGTATTCGCGAGGAGCGGCAGGAAGAAGAGGTGATCGCATCCTTGCGCGGCGAGGGACTGCGCGGCATCGAGGTGTACCATTCCGATCATCGGCCCGCGGATGTCGCGCGTTACGGCGCGTTGGCGAAGAAGTTGGGCTTGGCGGTCAGCGGCGGCTCCGACTTTCACGGCGCGGCGAAGCCGAACATCCGGTTGGGTCACCTGAATATTCCGGAGAAGATCCTGGAGGATTTGAGAGCTAAGGCCGGCGACGGGATGTTTCCGGGCTGAAATCGGACACTCTGACCCAGTCGACCAGCATTGTTTGCGGGAAGGCGGATGACGCATTCGGGTTTCCCGGCCAATTCCCGCCGACGGCGACGTTCAGCAGAATGAAGAATGGACGATCGAATACCCAGGGAGTGGTCGCGGTTGTAAGCTGCGCCCGCGCAATGCGGTAGTATTCGTGTCCATCAACTGAGAAGGCCACCAGGTCCGCCGACCATTGGACGGCGAAGACGTGATAATCGTCGGCGAAGCGTCGGCCCGCCGGTAATGAGTAAGCGGCCGTAAAGGGCGAGTTGCCGGCGTACCCGGGTCCGTGCAGCGTTCCATGAACGATGTTCGGCTCTTTCCCAATGTTCTCCATGACGTCGATCTCGCCGCAAGCGGGCCAGCCAACCGTCCCGATGTTGCCGCCGAGCATCCAGAAGGCCGGCCAAATCCCCTGGCCGTACGGAATCATGATGCGCGCCTCAATGCGTCCGTATTGCGCTGAAAACTTGCCCTCGGTCTTGAGCCGCGCCGAGGTATAGGAACCGCCGGGCGTCTGAAGGGCGCGAATTGCGAGGTTTCCGTTGCCGTCCTGGGAGACGTTCGCGGGGTCTTGGGTGTAGACCTCCAACTCGGCATTGCCCCATCCGCCTCCGCCGAGATCGTAGGTCCATTTCGCGGGATCGGGCGGCGCGCCGGCGGGTCCGTTGAACTCGTCGCTCCAGACCAGGCGCCATTGAGCGCGCGCGGGCCAGGCCGCCGCCGCAAGCATCGCAATGAAGGGCATCCTTTTCACGTCACGCCAAGTTCAAAGGGCTATTCACAATGGTATCGGAGAATCGTGCGTTCAATTGCGCGCGGTTGGCTCCGCCTTTATCGAATATCCTCAAGTATGGAGGGATATGCTGAGTTTCGGTGAGTTCCTTGCCGATGCCGCACGTAAAGGAGAGGCCGTAAACACGTTGTTTGAAGAGCGCCTATTCGATCTCGTCGATATTTTGCACAAGATCACGAACGCGCTCCCCGCTGAAAAAATCGCCCATGAACTCATCGGCGGCCTGGCTGTGCTGATCCACGTCGAAGAGACGAACCCGGAGCACTCGACGTTGACGCGAAACGTCGATCTGCTGGTGCGCCGGGCCGACCTGGAGCGAATCGCGGAAATGCGGCTCGGCACGGCTTCCGCTTTCGTCACTCCGCCGGATTAGACATGCTCTTATACGGCGATACTAACAGCGACAGGAATGCCGTACATCTAGTCTTTACCGGAGAGAAAGTCCGTCCGGGTCAGGCGATCCCGAACCCCTCGATGGATCCGGAGCGAAAGCGAATTCACGGCAAAGAGGTGTTCGTGATCCCGCTGTCCGATTTGATGCGGATGAAGCTGAGTTCTTACCGCGATAAAGATCGGGTACACATTCGCGCCATGGACGCCGCCGGGCTGATTACGCCGGAGGTCCAGAACAAGCTCACGCCGGAGTTGTTGGCGCGCTTAAAAGTTGTCCGGGAAACGGAATAAAATTCCCCTTCGTCACACTCGCAATCCCACCGAACGCATCAGCTCCAGCGCGTTGCTGTGCTCCACCACGCCCGGCCGCAGACGATAATCGAAATTCAAGCGGCCATCGACAATCGTATCTGAGAAGTGCACGTTCACCGCGCGCGCGCCCAGGCCGTCGGCGATATGCGCCAGCGCCAGATCGTGGGTCGTGACGATCCCGATGGCGCCGCGCTCGACCAGCGTACGCACCAGCGCCTCGGCGCCGATGCGCCGGTCGTGGGAATTCGTGCCGCTCAGCATCTCGTCGACCAGAAACAGCAGCGTGCGATCGCCGCCCGCCAGGTCCATAATCTGGCGCAGGCGCGTGATTTCGGCGTAGAATTTCGAGCGGCCGTCCTGCAGCGAATCGACAATCCGCAACGACGCTCCCACCTGCAAGGCCGAAACTTCGAAGCGCTCCGCGCGTACGGGCGCACCTGCCCACGCGAGCACTGTATTGAGTCCGATCGATCGCAGCAGCGTGCTTTTGCCGGACATATTCGAACCGCTGATGATCAACAGCCGCAACTCGCCGCCCAGCCGCACGTCGTTCCGAACGAACGTCGCTTCGGGCAGCAGCGGATGCCCCAAGCCTTTGGCGTCGAGCCAGGCATCGCGCTGGTCGAGAACGGGGAACGGGTCGCCGGGATGCTCGAAACTATATGCGGCAAAAGAGGAGAGCGCCTCGAACTCGCCGGCCGCGTCCAGCCAGCGCCCGATAGCGCCGCCGGAGCGATCGCGCCACCTCTCGAGCGCCATCGACAATTGCGTCCCCCACAGCACTGCCGCCGCAATCGGAGCGAAGAACTGGTTGCCGCGGTCGTCGAGCCGCCGCATCAGCGTGTGCAGACGGCGGATCTGGCGCGAGGCCGGCTCGCCCTTGGTCTCTAACTTCGCGCGTAGGCCCGCCAGCAGCGGCGATGTGAACTTCTGCTCTTCAATGCAGCGCAGGACATCGGAAAGCAGATCCAGATCGCGCGCCGGGCGTTCGGCCGCTTCGATGATCGTCTTCACCTTCGGGCGCAGTGCGAAACCGATACAGCACTCGATCAGGATCGCGGCCAGGAAAGCCGTTCTCGGGGCCATGTCCGCCATGTACAGCGCAAACGTAATCAGGACCGCGGCCACTACGACGGCCGCGAGCGGACGCGTTCCCCTTGCGAACGTCACGCGCGGCTGTTGGCCCCACTCGGCAAGCGCCGCATCGTCAACTTTCGACCGCACGACCTCCGCGACTCCCGCCAGAGCTTCGCGCAGATCGAGCTTGTCGCGCAATTCCGCCACGGCCTGCTGCCGCGCCAGCGCCTCTTCGCTCGACGCGGGCGCTTTCAGCCAGCGCGCCAGCGTTCCTTCGCCGGCCTGCGTCCGCGCGATACACAAGAGCTCGAACAGCGAGCCGCGGCCGAACAGATCGAGATCGTCGGCGTACACATGGTCCGGTTCGCGGTATCGCTCGCCCGATTCGCCCTTGCCCATCCAGCGGTTCTCGATGCGCTCGATGCCCTTTTCGTAAAAGCGGGCGGCTCGCGCCGCGCGATCGCGTCCCTGGATCACGCGCGCATGCCACCACGCCAGCGCGATGAATAGCACGACTGGAATGAGTATCCACAACGGCGAGATCGTGGGCCTTCCAAATACGAAAAAGCCCATTACAACGGCCGCGACGCCGACCGCCAACCTGGCATTTCCGATCCTGCGGTGCAGCGTGTTCAAGCGCTGTCGCGCGACGTTTCGATCGTTGAGTCGCCGCAAATACTCGGCCGCTGGATTCACAATGTTAGGCTAGCAACTGCCTCACGCGCGGCTGAGTTCGAAAGGAATTTTCTACGCGCGATCCTCGTCCTTAGGCTCCGGCGTTGGGGATTTCTTTGAGAGCTCACTCGAAGTCGCCCCTATTGAAGAGCTTGGCTCGCCTCTCGATGTACTCGCGACTGGCGAACCGATCTTCAAAAACGGCGCTCAAAGGCGTCAACCCTTACCAATCCGGCGCCGGATGGCGAAGGATCCTCCTCGCTCGGCCCGGAGTGCGGCAACGAGGGAATCGGTGTCCAGGACGGCCGAGTACACGCCGTCAGATTATTCACGTACATGGCTTCCAGCTATTGATCGCGTGCGACGTGAAAGCGGCGATCGAGAGTACCCGATCGAGGCCCACCGTCTCGGATTCCGCGCTTGCGCATCGTTCACGGCCGCGGCATCGGAGTGCACTCGAGGTGGGGCGCTCCATTCTCGCTCGCACGACCTTTGTCGTAAGTTTGGACGATGCGTTTGGCCGAACCGGTAGACGGCTTTTTCTCGCCGCGCCTGCATGGGCGGCGGACTTCCTGTTGTGTTAGTCTCCTAAGTTATCGACGCGGCCAATGGATTTCGCGGCGGCTCTCACATTGCCCGATGGCCGGGCTTGCTACCCGCATGGGAAGCGGAGGGAGGGTTATGAAACGAGTGTTTCTTGTCATTTCCGTTGTCGCGCTGCTCGTATCCCGCGCCGGCGCGCAGACCACCGGCGCGTCCACCAACGAGCTCCTCCAGAAACTAATTAACCGCATCGACGATCTGGAGAAACGCATGGCGGAGCTCGAAAAAGAGAATGCCGCGCTGCGTCAGGCGTCCTCGCAAACTGCGCCGGCCGCTCCGGCGCCGCTCCCTCCTCCGCAGGAGGCCATGAACCACGCCCAGGCGCCCGCCCCCGAATCGGTCTCTTCCGGATCGCCTTTGCTCCACATAGCCGGATTCGCCGATTTCAACTTTTCGGCCAGCGATCTCCACGGTCCTTCGGGCGGCTTCCAGCCCCTTACGCTGCTGAGTCCCCACAGCGGATTCAGTGAAGGACAACTCGTTCTGCACCTCAGCTCCGCCCTCTCCTCCAAGGTGAGCGTCTTCAGCGAGCTCAGTTTCACGGCCCGCTCCGATGCCGGCGTCGGCACGCCCCCCGCGCCGGGCTTCAACCCCGAAGTGGAGCGCCTCATCATTCGCTACGACTGGAACGATTACGTCAAAGTCTCCTTCGGGCGCTTTCACACTCCCATCAACTACTGGAACACGGCCTATCATCACGGCACTTGGCTCCAGACCACCATTGACCGCCCGGAGATGACTCAGTTCGGCGGCAGTTTCATCCCGGTTCACTTTATCGGCACGCTTGTGGAGGGGGCGGCGCCCGCCGGCGGACTGAATCTGAATTACGACGTCGGCCTCGGCAATGGCCGCGGCCAGGTACTCAGCCGCGGCGGCGATCTGGGCGACATCAATAACAATCGCGCCTGGTTGGTCAATGCCTTTATCAAGCCCGACAGGTTCTACGGCCTTCAGATCGGCGGCTCGGTGTATCGCGACGATCTGAATCCGCTCACCGGATCGCCCGCCCGCGAATGGATTCAGTCGGCGCACGTGGTTTGGGCCAAGGAATCTCCGGAATTCATCGCCGAGTTCGCCAACGTCACGCACCAACCGATCGGCCAAGGCGTCGCCTCCAACAGCCAGGCCGCCTATGCGCAAATCGCCTACCGGCTGCCGGGGACTCTACGATTATGGAAGCCCTACTACCGCTTTGAGTACATTCACGTGCCCTTCTCCGACGCTCTCTTCCGGTCTCTGGTGCCGAGTTTCAACGCCTCCACGGCCGGCGTGAGGTATGACATTACGAGCTTCGCCGCTTTCAAGCTCGAATACCGCCACTACATCCGCCGCGATTTGTCGTCCATAAATGGCGCCTTCGTGCAAACGGACTTTACCTTCTAAGTGCGCGCCATGATTTGGAGACGCTCGCTCAGGACTGTCGCCCTGTTGGTCGCGCTGTGCCTGGCCGCGTTTCCAAAATCCACCGCAACAAGCGGCCCCGATATCGCCATCGTGGTGCGGCGCGATGTTCCGGTGGACAATCTCACGTTCCCGGAGCTGCGCCGTTTGATGCTCGGCGAGAAACAGTATTGGAATTCGAGCTTGCGGGTAACGCTGCTGGTTCGCGCTCCCGGCGCGCGCGAGAGAGAAGTGGTGCTCCGCGATATTTACCAGATGTCGGAAGCGCAATTCCGCCAATATTGGATCGCGAAGGTATTTCGCGCGGAAGCCGCCAGCGGCCCTCGCGTCGTTTACTCCAACGAAATGGCCGCCGATCTGGCCGATTCCATCCCCGGCGCCGTGGCCTTCGTCGATGCCTCGGCAATCCCCAAAGGGCTGAAAATCGTAAAAATTAACGAGCTGCTGCCGGGCCAAAAGGGTTACCCGCTGCATTAGGATCAGCAAATAGTATCCTGCAAGTTCGGCTCCTCTTGCGATGCTAGGTAAAACGATTTCGCATTACCGCGTCCTCGATACCCTCGGCAAGGGCGGCATGGGCGTCGTTTATAGAGCCGAAGACACCCGCTTGGGGCGCATGGTTGCGCTCAAGTTCATCCCCGGCGAATTGGCCGGCGACCCCACGGCCCTCGAGCGCTTTCAACGCGAGGCGCGCGCCGTCTCGGCCCTGAACCACCCCAACATCTGCACCTTATACGACGTCGGCGAATCCGAAGGGCAGCCCTTCTTCGTCATGGAGTGCCTGGAAGGCCGCACTCTGAAAGACCGCATCGCGGCCAAACCGCTGGCCATCGAGGAAATGCTCGATCTCGCCATCCAGATCGCCGACGCTCTCGATGCCGCCCACGCCGCGGGTATTGTGCATCGCGACATCAAGCCAGCCAATATCTTCGTCACAATGCGCAGCCACGTGAAGGTCATGGACTTCGGCCTTGCCAAAGTGAACGCGCCGCGGGCCGCCAAAATCGGCGCCTCCTCGGCCACGCTTGCCATGGACGACCTCATCACCAGCCCCGGCTCCACTTTGGGCACCGTCGCCTATATGTCTCCCGAGCAGGCCCGCGGCGAAGATCTGGACGCCCGGACCGACCTGTTCTCGTTCGGCGTGGTGCTCTATGAGATGGCCACGGGAGTTTCGCCGTTTCAGGGCAACACCACCGCCTTGACCTTCGTAGCGATTCTCCATAATCCGCCGGCCATGCCTTCGCGAATGCGTCCGGACCTGCCGGCCGATCTGGAGCGCATCATCTTTAAGGCTCTCGAAAAGAACGCCGAGATGCGCTATCAGACCGCCGCCGACATTCGCGCCGATCTGAAGCGCCTGCGCCGCGATTCCGATTCCAGCCGCACCGCCGTCATGGCGGTTTCCAGCGCTTCTCAGGCCAGTTGGGGAAACGAACGCCTGTCGGCGCCTAACGTTCCGTTCCCGTCCGCGACCCAGCAGGTTCCTGTCAGCAAGCCGGCGAGCGGCTCCGTGTCGAGCGCCGAATACGTTGCTCAGGGCATTAGGCGCAACAGGCGCGCCATTCTGCTGTCCGCCGCTGCCGTGGGGTTGCTGGCGATTGCCGCCGCGTACTGGACTCTGCGGCCGCAGCCGCTCGACTCGCTGGCCATCCTGCCGTTCGCCAATATCGGCGGCGATCCCAGCGCCGAATATCTGAGCGATGGCATCGCCGAAAGCATCGTGAATAATCTTTCCCAAGTTCCGAAGCTCTCCGTGCGTTCCTTCAGCTCCGTGGCGCGCTACAAGGGGAAGGACATCGATCCGCAGGCGGTTGGTCGCGCACTAAAAGTTGAAGCCGTTCTCACGGGGCGCCTGGTTCATCGCGGCGACCAGCTTTCCATCAACGCCGAATTGATCGATGTACGCGATAACCGTCAGATCTGGGGCAGTCAATACAATCCCACCATGGCCGACCTCACGGCCATCCAGGAACAGATCTCGCGCGAAATCTCCGCGAAGCTGCGTCTTCAGCTCAGCGGCGCGGAAATGCATCGCATGCTGACCGCCCGCAATACGGACGATTCGCAAGCCTATCAGATGTACCTGCAGGGACGCTATCAATGGAACAAGCGCACGCTCGACGGATTGCAGCAGAGCCTGGAATACTTCCGGGAAGCCATCCAGCGCGACCCGCGCTACGCACTCGCCTATGCCGGACAGGCCGATGCCTACGCGCTCCTGGCCGATTCCAATGTCTTGCCGGCCCGTGAAGTGCTTCCCAAGCTCAAATCCGCCGCCAACAAGGCGCTGGAGTTGGACGACGCCCTCGCCGAAGCCCATACCTCCCTCGCGTGGGCCAAGTTCCACGATTGGGATTGGGCCGGCGCCGCCAAGGAATTCCAACGCGCCATCGAGCTGAACGCCAGCTACCCCACGGCCCATTCCTGGTACGGCGACTATCTCATGGCGCTCGGGCGATTCGAGCAGGCCCTCGCCGAGTTCAACCGCGCCTACCAGCTCAACCCGCTGTCCACGGTCGCCAATTTGTCATTGGGTTATCGTTTCTATTACGCGCGCCAATACCAACCTGCTATCGATCAACTTCAAAAGACGCTCGCCATGGACTCCAGCTTCGTTCCCGCCCACGATTACCTGGGCCGCGCTTACGAACAGAGCGGAATGACGGCTCCATCGCTGGCGGAGTTTCAAAAGGCGCTGGATCTCTCCGGCGGCGATACCAATGACCTTGCGGCGCTGGGCCAGGCCTATGCGGTGGCGCATCGCGATGCCGAAGCTCGTGGCATTCTGGAGCAGTTGAAAGAGCGCTCGCGCCAAACCTATGTCCAGCCCGCGGCCATCGCGGTAATCTACCTGGCGCTCGGCGAGAAAGACCAGGCTTTCGATTGGCTGCAGAAGGCTTACGACGATCGTTCCGCGTGGCTCCTGTATCTTAAGATCGATCCTTGGGCAGACAACGCGCGCGGCGATTCGCGTTTCGCCGATCTGGTCCACCGCATTTTCCCAGCGAACTGAGCGGCGCGCTTTTGGACGATGAACCGGTCCGCATTCCGATCACCGATGTCTTCGACCTGCACAGCGTTCCGGCGCGCGACGTGAAAGCGGTGGTCGAGGAGTACCTGATCGAGGCGCATCGTCTCGGCTTTCGGGCCTTGCGGATCGTTCACGGCCGCGGCATCGGAGCGCAACGCGAAATGGTGCGCTCCATCCTCGCCCGCACGCCCTTTGTCGTAAGTTTCGGGGATGCGCCTGCCGAGGCGGGCGGCTGGGGCGCGACCGTGGCTACGCTTCGCGATTAAGCGCCGTACAATAGTCAAGGCTCTACTTAGAACATGAGAACCATTCGACGCGTGGCCGTACTCGGCGCGGGCACCATGGGATCGCGCATCGCCGCTCACTTCGCAAATGCCGGCATTCCCTCGCTGCTGCTCGATATCGTCGTGCCCAACGAAAAGAACCGCAACGCCGCCGCTCTCAAAGGAATCGAGAATGCCGAAAAGCAGAAGCCGGGCGGGTTCTTTACCGAGGCCGGCAAGGCGCTCATCAAGCCCGGCAATTTCGACGACAATCTGGGCGAGCTGAATTCCTGCGACTGGATCGTCGAGGCCGTTACTGAGAATCTGGAGATCAAGCGCGATCTGTGGGGCCGCGTGGAGAAGGTCCGCAAACCGGACGCGATCCTGTCGACCAATACCAGCGGCATTCCGCTCGCCGAAATCTCCGAAGGTTTTTCGCCCGAGTTCCGCCGCCATTTTCTCGGAACGCACTTTTTCAATCCGCCGCGCTATCTGCACCTGATGGAGATGATTCCGGGCGCGGACACCTCCGCGGAAGTGCTTGCCTTCGTCCAGGACTTCGCCGACCGCCGCCTTGGGAAGGGCGTCGTCCCCTGCAAGGACACGCCCAACTTCATCGCCAATCGCATCGGGAGTTTTTTCGGCGGCACGATTGCCAAGTACACGATTGCGGGCGACTACACGGTTGAAGAGGTCGACGCGCTGACCGGCCCGCTGATTGGGCTTCCGAATAGCGCGAGTTTCCGGCTGCTCGACATCGTGGGGCTCGACGTCTGGGCGTTCGTGGGCTCCAATCTGTACAAGGCCGTGCCGCAGGATCCGTGGCGCGACCGTTTTCTGCCCACGGAGTTCCAGAAGAAAATGCTGGAGCGCGGTTGGCTCGGCGAGAAGACCGGTCAGGGTTTCTATAAGCGCGTCGGCAAGGGCGAGGATCGCGTTATTCACGCCATCGACTGGAAGACGCTCGAATACCATCCGGCGAACAAGGTCAAGTTCCCCAGTTCCGAGGCCGCGCGCGCGATCGAGGATTTGCCGGAGCGCCTGCGCATGCTTGTCAACTCGCAGGACCGCGCCGGAACGTTTCTCTGGAACGTTTTCAGCGACCTATTCCTGTACTCCGCGAGCATGGTCCCCGAGATCTCCGACCGCATCGTGGAGATCGATCGCGCCATGCGTTGGGGCTATGCCAACAAGCTCGGGCCGTTCGAGCTGTGGGACGCGCTGGGGTTCCAGAACGTCGTCAACCGGCTTGAAAAGGAGGGCCGCGAGCTGCCCGCCAACGTGCGGAAGATGCAGAAGGCAGGGGCCACGTCTCTGTACCGCTATACCGCCGAGAACAAAAAGCCGAAAAACCTTTACTTCGATTTTTTGAAGGCCGTCTATCGAGCCGATCGAGGAGCGGCCGGGAATTATCGTACTCGTCGGACCTGAAGCGCGCGCGCGGCACGGTCAAGCGCAATCCCGGCGCGTCGCTGGTGGATCTCGGCGACGGCGCGCTGTGCGTCGAGTTCCACAGCAAGATGAATTCCATCGGCGAGGACACCATTGCGATGCTGTACGCCGGCCTGGAGGAGCTCGACAAGAACTTCGATGCCATGGTGATCGCGAACGACGGCGAGAACTTCAGCGTCGGCGCGAATCTCATGATGGTGTTGCTGGGCGCGCAGGAAGGCGAGTGGGAGGAATTGAACGCGGCCATTCACCGTTTCCAGCAGGTCAACATGGCGCTGAAGTACGCCGCCAAGCCGGTCGTCTCGGCGCCGTTTTCGAGAACCCTCGGGCGGCGGCTGCGAAATCGTCCTGCACAGCGCACGCGCGCAGGCTTCGGCGGAGCTGTACATGGGATTGGTCGAGGTGGGCGTGGGTCTGATTCCGGGCGGCGGCGGCTGCAAAGAGCTGTTGCTGCGCTTGAAAGATCCGCGGCGCGTTTTCGAGCTGATCGGCTATGCCAAAGTTTCGAGCAGCGCCGAAGACGCGAAAAAGTTGGGTCTGCTCGATAAGGCCGCGCCCATTTCCATGAATCCGGAGCGGCTGATCGGCGATGCCAAAGCGCTGGCGCTGTCGCTGGCGCCGAATTATGCGCCCCCGGCGCCCCGCAACGACATCAAATTATCGGGCGAAAGCGGCTACGCGCTGCTGAAGCTGGGCCTCTGGTCGATGCGCCAGGCCGGCTACATCTCCGATTACGACGTGGTGGTCGGCGAAAAGCTCGCGAATGCGTTGACCGGCGGGCATCTCACGGGCGAGCCGGTCGTCAGCGAACAGTATCTGCTCGATCTGGAGCGCGAGGCTTTCCTCAGCCTCTGCGGCAACCCGAAAACGCAGGAGCGCATGCAGTACATGCTGAAAACAGGCAAGCCCCTGAGGAATTAAAAGGAATTTCAATGCCCGAAGCTGTAATTATCGATTGTCTTCGAACCGCCGTCGGAAAATCCGGACGCGGCTCGCTCCGCACGGTTCGTCCCGACGACATGGGCGCTGCCGTGATTCGCGCTCTGCTGGAGCGTTACCCCCAAGTCGCTTCAGGCGACATCGAGGACGTGATTCTGGGCTGCGCCATGCCCGAAGGCGAGCAGGGCATGAACATGGCGCGCATCGCCGCCCTCCGCGCCGGATTGCCTCATTCCGTTCCCGGCGTCACCATCAATCGCTTCTGCTCTTCCGGCCTGCAGGCGATCGCGATGGCCGCCGACCGCATCCGCGCCGGCAGCGCCGAAATCCTGATCGCCGGCGGCAGTGAATCGATGACCATGATCCCCATGTCGGGCAATAAGTTCGCCCCGAATCCCTGGTTTGTCGACAACAAACCGGAAATTTACATGGGCATGGGACTGACCGCCGAGCAGGTTCAGGAGCGATACGGCATCTCGCGCGAGGAGGCGGATCAGTTCGCTTTGCGCAGTCATCAAAACGCCTTGAAGGCCCAGGCCGAAGGGCGCTTCGACGATGAAATCGTGCCGCTGGAGGTCGAGATCGCGACCCCCAATGGCTCCAAGCCGCACGTTCAGAAGTACACGTTCAAGAAAGACGAAGGTCCGCGCGCCGATACCTCGCTCGAAGCGCTGGCGAAGCTCAAGCCGGTTTTCAAGATGAACGGCACGGTGACGGCCGGCAACTCCTCGCAAACCAGCGACGGGGCGGCGGCGGCGCTGGTCATGTCCGACGCCAAGGCGAAGCAACTCGGCCTGAAGCCGAAAGCGCGTTTCGTGAGCTTCGCCGTGGGCGGCGTGCCGCCCGGAGATCATGGGCATCGGGCCGGTGGTCGCGATTCCGAAAGCGCTGAAGCTTGGCGGCTTGACGCTTGACAATATCGGCGTCATCGAGCTGAACGAGGCTTTTGCGGTGCAGGCGCTGGCGGTCATTCGCGAGGCTGGCCTCGACATCGGCAAAGTCAACCCCAACGGCGGCGCCGTCGCTCTGGGGCATCCGCTGGGCTGCACCGGCGCCAAGCTGACCGCGACCATTCTGCGCGAGATGGAGCGCCGGGATCTACAATACGGGATGGTAACGATGTGCGTCGGCGGCGGCCAGGGCGCCGCGGGCATTTTCGAAAGGCTGAATTAAATGGCTACCAGCACCGTTTCACCCGCGACGCTGAAAGGCGGGGCGTTCCTGATCGAGGACACCAGCTCCCGACCGCGTCTTCACGCCCGAGGATTTCACCGCCGAGCACCGCGCCATCGCCAAGACGACCGAGGACTTCTGGAACCAGGAGATCGCGCCGAATGTCGACGCGATTCAACATCACGAGCCGGGAGTCGCCGTCGGCATCCTCCGCAAATCGGCGCAGTTGGGGCTCACCGCCGTGATCATCCCGGAAAAATTCGGCGGCATGGAAATGGATCTCACCTCCGCCATGATCGTCGCCGAAGGCGTGTCCAAGGACGGGTCCTATTCCGCCTGGCACGGCGCCCACACCGGCATCGGCACTCTGCCGATTCTGCTGTTCGGAACCGAGGAGCAGAAACAGCGCTATCTGCCCAAGCTCGCCAGCGCCGAAATGGTTGCGGCCTATTGCTTAAGCGAGCCGCAGGCCGGCTCGGACGCTTTGGCCGCACGCACGCGCGCGGACCTGACTCCCGACGGAACCCACTATGTCCTGAACGGCCAGAAGATGTGGATCACCAACGGCGGCCAGGCCGATCTCTACACCGTGTTCGCGAAGGTCGGCGGCGAAAAGTTCACCGCTTTTCTGGTGGAGCGCGCTTTCCCCGGCGTGCAGCCCGGCGCGGAAGAAAAAAAGATGGGCATTAAGGGCAGCTCGACGACTGCCGTCTATCTCGATAACGTCAGAGTGCCGGTCGGGAATGTTCTGGGCGAGATCGGGCGCGGCCATATCATCGCGTTTAACATTCTGAACCTCGGCCGCCTGAAGCTGGGGCCGTTCGCCATCGGCGGCGCGAAGGAAGTTCTGCGCATTTCCATCAAGTACGCCAAGGAGCGCAAGGCCTTCGGCAAATCCATCGCCGAGTTCGGCATGATCCAGCACAAGCTGGCTGAAATGGCGATTCGTATTTACGCGGCGGAATCCATGAGCTACCGCGTTGTGGGGATGATCGAGGGCGATCTGGCCGGCTTCTCCTGGGACCAGCCGGACGCCGCCAAGACCATGCTGAAGGCGGTGGAGGAGTTCGCCGCCGAATGCTCCTATATCAAGGTTTTCGCGTCGGAGATGCTGGATTACGTGACGGACGAAGGCGTCCAGATTCACGGCGGCTACGGCTATCATCAGGACTACGCGGTCGAGCGCGCCTATCGCGATTCGCGCATCAACCGCATCTTCGAGGGCACTAACGAAATTAATCGCCTGCTCGCCACGGGGATGCTGCTGAAGCGGGCGCAGCGCGGCCAATTGCCTCTGGTCGAAGCAGTCAAGAAGCTTCAGTCCGAGCTGTTGGCCGGCCCCGGGGTTTCTACAAACGGCTCCAACGCCGGCAAGCTCGCCGCGGAAAAAACTCTGGTGGCGAACGCGAAGAAAACGGCTCTGCTGTGCCTCGGCGTGGCCTACCAGAAATATAGCAACGCGCTCGAGGAGCAGCAGGAGATTCTGGCCGCTCTGACCGACATCGCGATGAACGCATTTGCGATGGAATCGGCCGTTCTGCGGGCGGAGAAGATGGCCTCGAGCGGCAAAGGCGAGAACGCGACGGCGATGTGCACGGTGTTTGTGCGCGAAGCCATGGAGACGATCGAAGTCGCGGGCCGCACGGTGCTGGCGGCAAGCTCCGAAGGCGATACGCTGCGGACGAATCTTGCCGTGCTGAAGCGCTTTACGAAATTTGAGCCGGTCAACGCCATCGAGACTCGCCGCCAGATCGCGGCCCGCTTGATTACAACTGAGCGGTACACCGTCTGAGCGCAGGCCGGAAGATCATAGTTACCGTAGGACTTCCCGGATCGGGTAAATCGACTTGGCTTACCCGGTTGGGCGTTAATGCGATCTCCTCCGACGAGATCCGGCGAGTGATCTCCGACGATCCCGCGAATCAGCGCATTCACGGCCGGGTGTTTCGCACGGTACGTTACCTGATCGTCCACAGGCTGGAGCTCGGCCGGCCCGTGACGTATGTGGATGCGACGAACCTGACCGTTTGGGAACGGCGGCCTTATATTCGCATCGGGCAGCTCTACGATTGCGACGTGGAAGCGCTGTTCTTCGATGTTCCGCTGGAGATTTGCCTGTTGCGCAACCGCTTGCGGGAACGGATCGTTCCAGAGGACGCGATGCTGGTCATGGCCGGCAGGCTTGCGCCTCCGGAACTCTGGGAGGGATTTTCGGCGGTTACGCGGCTCGCTCCTGATGACGCGGTCGCCAGACCTCTTGAATGCCCGCTATGAATCCCAGCACCACGCCGTAGGCTAGCCAGAGGACGAGCTGCGAAATGATCTCGGTGGGGATGTTCCTGCCGTTGCTGTCAAATAGACCTTGGCCGATTAAAGGCATGAACAGCATTTCGACGATAAACCACAAGAACGCGCCCCAGATCAGGCCTCGCAGCCAGTTCGGACCGGGTAAATAGCTGTACAACCAATACGCGTAGATGAGCGGAGAGATGAGAACACAGAAAATAGCGTAAAGCACGATGCCCCAGACCCATAAGGCATTGTTAGTCGTGATGTTCTTGTTGAAGGAGATCACCCCGGCGATCATGCTCGGAATGTTCCAGACGGCGATCCCAAATGCCGCGCCGACATACATCAGTACGGTCACTACAACGGTGGCGATCACGCCGGCGACGATTGCTTGACGGGCGTTTGGACCCTGAACTCTAATCCTGTCCCAGGATGACATGCGGTACGTCCTCCCCTGCTGTGGGAGGTTGGGAACGAGGGAAATGTTACGGGCGCGCGGGGGTGATAAACTCTGGATTCCGGTAATGCACAATTTTCCGGTGTCGAACCCCGAGTTCGTGTTCCGCCTGTTGCTGGCCGTCGGCCTGGGCGGGGCTATTGGATTCGAGCGGCAGATCCGGCGCCACGAAGCGGGTCTCAAAACCAACACGCTGGTGGCGGCGGGTTCGGCGATGTTCGTCATGATGGCTGGGTTCTTTGCCGAGCCGGACCGCGTTGTGGCGCAGATCATCCCGGGTATTGGCTTTCTCGGCGCCGGTATGATCATGCGCGATGGGATGCAGGTGCGCGGCCTGAATACCGCGGCGACGCTGTGGTGCTCGGCTTCGGTCGGCACGCTGGCTGGGGCGGGCCATATGGCGGTGGCGGCCATTGGAGCGGGCGTCATCGTCGGCGCGAACATCGCGCTGCGGGAGGTCGCGAAATGGATCGACCGCCGCAACGGGGTGGACCCGACGCACAGCCAATAATCGCGCGGCGATCGCCGGTTCCCGATGGAGCGGCGCGGCCGGGCGCGCACGCTGGCCGCGGGATCGCAGCGGCGTGGCGTTGGTGAGTAGGCAGCGTTTTGGCGCACGCGGGGAGCGGGCGATCGGCGCGGACCCAGTCGCCGCTTCAGTACTCGACCGAAATCAGAAACAGCCCCCGCGCCGGGGCTGCGGGGCCGGATGGAATGCCGCAGCCGGGCGCGAGGCGCGCTCGAATGGCGGCGTAGTCGAGATTGCCCTTGCCCGTCTCGAGCAGCACGCCGACGATGTTGCGGACCATGTGCTTCAGAAACCCGCTCCCGCGAACGGCGTAGATCAGACGGCCGCCCTCGGCCGAGAGGCGCGAAGACAAGATATTGCGAACTTTGGAGGCGGCGTATTCGTCTCTTTCGTCCGACGCGGCGAAGGCCGTGAAGTCGTGCTCGCCTTCAAGCACCGCCGCGGCCGCCTTCATCGCATCCACATCGAGCCGGTAGGGATGGTGATACACGTAGCGGCGCTCGAACGGAGGGCACACCTCACCGCGATAAATGCGATATTCATAGCTTTTCGCAATAGCGTCGAAGCGCGGATGAAATTCCGCCGCAACCTCTTCGACGGCGTTGACGCGGATGGACGGCGGCAGCAGACGGTTCATGGCCTTTCGCAGATTCGGCACGGGAATCGGGTTCTCGATCGAGAACGCCGCTATTTGCGCAAGCGCGTGTACGCCCGCGTCGGTTCGTCCGGAAGCGGCGACCGAAACGGGCGAGCCTTCGATAGACGAAACGATCTCTTCAACGGTTCCCTGGATGGTCTGCAAACCGGGTTGCGCCTGCCAGCCGTGAAAATCCGTGCCGTCATACGCGAGCGTAATCTTAATGCGGCGCACCGGCCGCTAGTCTCCCGTCCCGGTTAATACTTGACGCTTGCTAACGCGCGCGGCTCGGTACTGAGCCGCGACCGTGAGGAAGCGGTTGTCGGGATTTATCACGGACGGACGCCACACTAGTGTACCCGGACCGGAGGCCGCGAACCCGGTTTTACGACGGGAGATCCTTCGGCGCACAAAGGGCAGGCTTCGGGGCGATAGGTGGCGGTCTCGAGTGTTCGGAGAGCCACCCGCGGAACACCCAGGTCGGCGCTCCCGCCACTGCGGTCGATGATCGATCCCGCGCCGATGACGTATGCTCCGGCCGTTTTCAGAATCGCGATCACTTCGCGCGAGCTTCCGCCCGTCGTGATAACGTCTTCCACCACCACGGCTGTCTCGGAAGGCGAAATGGTGAACCCGCGGCGCAGGACCATCTGCCCCGCGGCGTCCCGCTCCGTGAAAAGGAAGCGCGCTCCGAGCGCCCGCGCGACCTCGTGTCCGATGATGAGACCTCCGACGGCCGGCGCCGCCACCACGCCCACGTTCAACGCCGTTTCCAATCTTCGAAACTCCGCCGCCAACAGTTGTCCGAAGCGCTCGGCGTACTTGGGGTATTGCAAGACGAGAGCGCATTGCAGATATTCGGGACTGTGCAGGCCGCTAGTGAGGCGGAAATGGCCGCGTAGATAAGCTCCGGTTGAATAAAACGCCCCGAGAATGGGGTCTTCCGCCACGCCGTTCACATCGCCACTATACCATCGAAGACCAATGTTTACGGGGTAAAATCGCGGATGCGCGCTACGGTGGCCGCGTCCAAACGCTCGAGCAACGCGGCCAGCAAATCGACCAAGCGGTCGAAATCGCGGCGGTTCAACACCCCGTTGTGGGCGTGCGTGTAACGGACCGGGACGACGAGATTTACGGTCGGCGTCCCGCCATTGCTCTTCTGGATTTCGGCCGAATCGTCGCCGTAGCCGTTCACCAAATCGTATTGCAACGGGATGTTCCCCGCTGCCGCCGTCTCCCGGACGAAGGCCGTGAATTTGCGGTTGGGCAGCTCCGAGGTATCGAACAGAAACAGGCCGGGGCCGCCGCCCAGCTTGATCTGGCTCTCTTCCGGATGCGCGCGATACACGTCGCCGGTGACTCCGGCTTCGAGCGCGATCCCAATGTCCGGCTTGATAAGCTCGCTTGCGGTATGCGCGCCGCGCAACCCGATCTCTTCCTGCGTCGTCGCGGCGTAAAAAATCTGGTTCGCGTGCGGCGCCGCCGCGAGCCGCCGCATGGTCTCGACAATCACGGCGCAGCCGGCGCGATCGTCCCAACCTTTACCCAAGTAATTGTCCGTGCCATTGAGAATGGCGAAAGGCGAATCCGGCACAACGGGATCGCCGGGGGAAACGCCCATATCGCGAACCTCTTTTTCGGAAGCGGCGCCGATATCCAGAAATAGAGAATCGCGGGGGAAAACGCGCGTCCGCTCCTCGGCGGGCGTCACATGCACGTCGCGAATTCCGGTTATGGCGCGCACCGGCCCCTTGGAGCCGATAATGATCCAGCGCTGATCTACCAGCGCCTGGTCCAGCCATCCGCCCAGCATCTGCATTGTCAGCAGGCCGTTGGGCGCGATGCGGCGAATCATGCCGCCCAGCTCGTCCATGTGCGCGTCGACCATGATGCGCGGACCTCGCGAGCCTTGCGTCGCAATGATGGATCCAAGCCCGTCGAAGCGGATGTTGGCGGCGTAAGGCTTCATGGCATCGACCATGATCTTGCGCACCGGTTCTTCGAATCCGGGCGCTCCGGGGGCATCGGCGAGAGTGCGGAGCAGATCGGCCGTGCGGTCCTGGGCCGCGGCCGGGAGCGTAAGGAGCGCGAGCAGCGGGCGCAGTCTCATCGGTTCAGACGGAATGATAGCAGCGTCCCGGAATCGGAAACTACGCCCCGTTGGACGGCATCACATCAAGCGGGGAAACAAATGCGTATTCGGGCTGCCATATTGACGGGAATCCTCGCGCTGACTCTGGGCGCCTGCGCGCGGCGGGACGAATCGCGGCCCAATCACAGCACCAACGCCGCGGCGCGTGACGCCGGGAAAGCCGCTTATCATCTGGCGCAAGGGACCAAGAAGGTGGCCAAGGAAGCCGGTCACCAAATACGAGTAGCCGGGGAACAGGCCATGGAAGGCTGGGACCAAGCCAAGCAAGCGGATCGCGCCAAGCACGCGAAATAGCGCGCGGTTCGTCTTTAATTGCCGCGAACGGGCGCTATGGAATCGATTTGTATCGTGTCTTTCGAAATTGTTCCGGTTACGCGGACCTCTTTGGCCGCAAATTTCGCGGCTTTGGTTTGCGGTTCGAGAACATAAACCTTATTGCACGACCAAAGACCGTATTTCGAACCGTTCTTTACGCATATGCGAATGCATCTCAGATCCGGTTTCATATCGGACGTGAGCTGACAGTGCGTTCCGCAGTGCGTATCGGTAACGTGACCCGTCCATGTCTTTTGGCCGGCCGTCGCCACGCTCAAGGCGATCGATAACATTAACCAACGTTCCATTCGCATTTCGATATCCCGGCCATCCTAATGCGATCGGGTTTGGGCGACCTGGAAATGGCTCAGCGTCGACGCGTAGGACGCCAGGCCTTTATAAAGCGCCTGCGCGATCTTCTCGCGGTACTCGGGCCGCCGCATCATCGATTCGTCACGTGGATTGCTGATGAATCCGATTTCGGCGAGCACCGATGGCATCGAAGCGCCTATAAGAACCACAAACGGAGCCTTCCGCACGCCGCGGTCGCGCGCGTGGGCGGTCGATTTTAAGGACATCGCGTAGAGCGAAGTTTGAATGCGCGAGGCGAACTCGCGTGACTCGTCGACTTTGTCCCGCAGTGCGATCTTTTGCAGCAGATCCTGAAGCTCGAAGACCGTTTTCTCCGAAGTCGCGTTCTCGCGCGCCGCCACATCGAGAGCGGATTTTGAGGTTGTGAAATTCAGATAGTACGTCTCGACTCCCGCCACTGTCCGCAGGTCGGACGAATTGGCGTGAATCGAAAGGAACAGGTCGGCGTGCTTATCGTTCGCAATTGCGGTGCGCTGCTCGAGTGGAATAAACGTATCGTCGCTGCGCGTGTAGATCACTTCCCACCCCAGCTGCCGCTCGATCAGCGCGCCAACGCGCCGGGCGACATCGAGCACCAGGTCTTTTTCGAGATACCCGCCCGGTCCGATGCTTCCGGTGTCGTGTCCTCCGTGACCCGCATCGATGACGATGCGGCCGACTTTAAGTCCCAGCGCGCGGATCATGGATTCGTCTCGCTCCGCGGAACGGCGGGCGGGCAAGCCGATGCGGCTCGAGGAAAGCGGGGACGTAGCGAGAGGCATGCCGCGGGCGGGGAGCGAGGCGCTGATGGATGCCGCCGGCGCGCCCGGCTCGACCGCGGCGGCCGCCGTCAAAACAGGCGTGCCGCGGGGTGTCCGAACGGAGCCTGAAGGCGGCTCCGGCGCCGCCCGGTATCTTCGCGACAATGTCATTTTTCAGGGGACCCGTCGACGTCGCCCGCGTGCCTAAAGGAGGGGGAGCGTCAAGCACTGGCGGCGCCGCATGCCGCTCCGTTGTTTGCGGCGGGGCCGGCGGTTGAAACTTTCTTGAGCCGGCGATCGTTGCCTCAGCGGCGATCCCCGAAGGCGGTATCGGGTGCGATCCCGGGCGGCGCAACTCGACGATCAGACGGTCGGGATTCTCGAGACGCGAGGTGCTTACTTCCACCGCCCCCTCGATGTCGAGGACCACGCGCGTGACCCTTTGCTGCGTCTGCGCCACGCGGATCTGGCGCACGAATTGATCGTCCACGCCGATGACGTTAATGCCTTTGTGCCCCAGCGCGGGGCTTGTGCCGGGCAAATCGAAGAAGATTCGGGCGGGATTGTCGAGCCGGTCGGAACTGAAATCGAACGGCCCGGTCGCTTCGATCGCGATGCGCGTGACATCGCCCAGGGACCAGAAACGCACCGCGGTTATTTCCTGTCCCGCTAACGGAGCCGCCAGCGCCGCCAGCGCGATCGCCGCTTGACAGACTCGTAACGTTCTTGTGGCAGCCGCCGTATCGTTCGCGAACAGCTTGTTCATGGCATACCGCGGCTTACTCCGTGGTCAGATGAAGCCTGCCTTCATTGTCCGTATATTGCCGCAGGGCGTTATAGCGCGGCTCCGGCGGCATTTGCGGTGTTGCGGCGGCGCTTGCTTCAGCCTGCTTGCCGTCAGTTTTCCGTTCCCTTGCCTGGTTCGCTTTGCCCAGCCGCTTCCCGACTTTTGCCACGTAATTCACGGTCTCGGGATAGGGCGGCACGTCCTTGTATTTCGCGACCGCTCCTTCACCGGCGTTATAAGCGGCAATCGCGAGGCGGTCGTCCTTGAACGTGTCCTGCAGAAATTTGAGATATCTGGCGCCGCCCTGAATGTTCTCGCGCGCATCGAACGGTTCCGCCACACCGAAGCGACGCGCCGTACCGGGCATCAGTTGCATCAATCCCTGCGCGCCCTTGGGGGAAACGGCCAAGGGGTTGTAATTGCTTTCGACCTGAATCACGGAGTCGATCAACGCCGGGCTGACGTCGTATCGTTGCGCGGCTTCCTCGACCATGTCCTTGACGTTCGGGTTCCGAGGCGCGAGGGCGATGGAATTCCCCGAGCGCCGCGGCGCCGGCGCCACCACAATGGTCCGCACTTCCAGTTTCGACCTGGGATCGAGCCGCGCTACAGGCACGGCGCGCGCGGCGTTTCCGGCGTGGGACACAGCCGGAGCGAGAACCGGCAAGGCGGCGGCAATCAGGCCGAAATGGAAACAAAACCCCACTATCTTGTTTCTATGATTATACGCAGTTATCTCCATTTTGGAAACAGTACGGCGGGAAAACCTTGGAATAATCGCCTGAATTGTAAGCCAGCTATCAACTCGCAATGTTAACATTCTGCCATGCGCCACGCCGGGTTCGTGCTCGTGGGCGGCAAAAGTTCCCGCATGGGGCGCGACAAAGCTCTGCTGCCTTGGGGACTGGAAGCGAAGTCGGGACTGACGTTGGCGCAGCACGTTGCGCAAGTCGTGCAACAAGCCGCCGGCTCCGTCAACTTGATCGGCGACCCGGCGCGTTACGCCGCGCTCGGCTATCCCGTTCACGCCGACCAGCTCCGCGATTGCGGCCCTTTGGCGGGCGTT
Organism: Bryobacterales bacterium; assembly: GCA_963795935.1. Taxonomy (GTDB): domain Bacteria; phylum Acidobacteriota; class Terriglobia; order Bryobacterales; family Bryobacteraceae; genus JAICMB01. Next base: position 218,931 of record CAWCJO010000015.1, read on the forward strand.
GCCACGGCGCTCCGCGTCTGTGCGGCCGATTGGGCTTTGATCGTGGGCTGCGACATGCCGGCCATTTCGGTCGACGCGCTGCGGCGGCTGCTGGCCGCGACCGGCGGGACTCAACGGCTCTGCGTGGTTGCAGTAGGCCCGCGCGGTCCCGAGCCTCTCTGCGCCGTTTATCATATTTCTTGCCTGCCGACCATCGAGCAGGCCGCCGCCCAGGGCCGGTTTAAGATGAGAGAGGCGATCGCGGAAATCGGAGCCGAGCCGGTCGTGGACATCTCCCCGGCATGCTTTGCTAACCTCAACACTCCCGAGGACTTGGAAGCGTTCCCGCCAAGATGAGCGAACCTGCATCCCACTACATAGAGTTTCGCCACGTCTACAAGACGTTCGATTACCCCGTTTTAGTCGATATCAACTTCTTCCTCGACGCGGGCGAAACCCTAGCCATCATCGGGCGCAGCGGCGTGGGCAAGTCCGTCAGCCTGGGACATATTATGGGGTTCATCAAACCCGACCAGGGCCGCGTCATCGTTGCCTACGAGGACATCACGGATTTCACGGAAGCGGAGCTGCGGATGATCCGCAAAAAGGTCACCATGGTGTTTCAATCCGGAGCCCTGTTCGACTCCATGACTGTCGGCGAGAACATCCTTTTCTCGCTCGAGCTGCGGGAAGATTACAACGCCGCGAATAAGGAAGAGGTTGTGGAAGGGCTGCTCGGAATGGTCGACCTCGTGCAATACAAGGATGTCTATCCGGCGGACCTGTCCACGGGTTACAAACGGGCGGTGGCGATCGCGCGCGCGCTCGCGGCGCAACCCGAGTGCATCCTCTACGACGAGCCGACCACCATGGTCGATCCTATCATGTCGGATCATCTCATGGGCCTGATGCTGAAGTTGAAGCGGCAGCTCCATATGACGGCGGTCGTGGTCACGCACGATCTGGACCTGATGCGCAGGGTCGCCGACCGGGTCGTCTATCTGCACGAGGGCCGCGCGATTTATGCCGGCACAGTCGGCGATATCGATAAATCGGACGATCCGAATATTCAGGAATTTCTGGCCATGGACCGCGTCGAGCTTTAACCGGGCTGCTTCTTTGCCCGGCGCAGCCACTTCATCACCGAGAACACGCTGCCCACGATGAAGAGGGCCAGAATCGCCAGTACGACGGTTTCGAAAATACCGGATTTCGCGATCGCGATGATGCGGTCGCCGAAGAAAACGGCCAGCAGCCCAACCAGCGTGAATCGCACCAGGCGCGATGCCGCGATGACGGAAAACATCTTGATCCGGGGATATTCGAAGGCCGAGGCCGCCGCGACGAAAGGCGTGAACGGGAACGGCGGGGGAGCGATGGAGGCGAGCGCGAGCGAGAATGCCGCCCGGTCGCCGATCTTCTTTTTCAAGTAATCCATGCGTTTTTTGCCCGCCAGCTTTTCCAGTCCCGCCTCGCCCTGTTTGCGCACGACGATATCGAGCAGCGCGCATCCCAGTACGGACCCCAGAGCCGCCACCGGCGCATAGAGGGCGAGAAGCTTGGGATGCTGCGACGTCAACCCGATGAGAAGCAGATCGTTGCCCAGCGGCATGAACAGGAACGACGAATCGAGAATGCCGAGCAGGATCAGACCCCAGGCGCCGAGGTGAGCAAAGAACGCAAACAGGTGTCCGACAAAGCCGTGCACCCGGTCAGGATAGCGAATCGCCGGAATACGGCAAGCGCGGCGCGCCGCGCTGGAATCGAAACTGAAACCGCAAGGGCGCGTAGCTCAGGTGGATAGAGCATCGGCCTTCTAAGCCGAGGGTCGCAGGTTCGAGTCCTGCCGCCCTGCCACGCGCTAGCCGCAATGCTATTGTGAACTGCCTTGTGGTCCGATTTTGGACTGACAAAGGGCAGGAGAAGCGACCCATTCCACGCGGCGCACCGCGTCGTCATCGACGCCACCGTAAACACGTCCACCATGCTCGGCCTGCTACTATATTGCCCTGTATCAAGCCATATTGCCCTGTATCAAGCCACCTGGAATGTTGAGCGTCGGCTGCAGCGCAGGCAGAAACGACGATTGTGTGACCGCGAGCGACAATGAGTGCCTCTCATCTCATCAGGCCCGTAGAACTCATCGCTTGTGTATAAAATAGGATCGGGTCGTATTGGATGATGCCGTTCAATGAGTACGTCGAAGTCCGCAATGGCGGCTACTACGTGGCTGGCACACGCATCGGCCTGGACGTGGTCGTTTATGATTTCGGAATGGCCGATCCGCCGAGACGATCTTCGACTCTTACCCCTCTATTGGATCGCTGGCGAAGGTCTAGGGGGCGATCACCTTCATCCTGGAACACCCGAAGGATATCCAAACCTACTTGGAAGATCAAGATCGCCACTACGAGGAGTTCCAGGCACAGCACCCTCTAACGCCCGAAATGATCGAGCGCTTTGAGCGAGGGAAACTCGAAAGATCGCTGAAGCAGGTTTGAGATTCCGTTTTCAGGCCGATGCCGACCTGAACCCTGAGATTGCGCAGGGGTTGCGGAAACGAGAGGCATCGATCGATTTTCGTGCTGCCGCCGGACTGATCCCCGACGGTTCGATTCGTCGCGCGACGCCGTGCGCGAAATTCATTTGAATCGCGGGGTCTTAATCACGAAGTACGCGGTCGAGAAGACCAAGACGTTTACGATTCGCAACGTGGACGCCAGAGCGAAGGCGCTCATCGTCGAATATCCGCAGCGTACGGGCTACAAGCTGCTGAACGTAAAGCCGGTCGAGACGACGGCGGCGGCATATCGTTTCGAAGTGAAGCTGGCGGCGAATGGGACGGAGAAGTTTCCGGTCAGCGGGGAGAGGATTTTCGACCAGACGACCGCCGTGACGAGCCTGACGCCGGACGCGCTGCTCGCCATCGTGCAGAATAATGCGCTGCCGGACAGCGCGCAGCGCGATTTGCAGGAGATCGCGGACATGGAGCGGCAGATCGCCGATACTGGCCCCCAGATCGGCGCCATGCAGACGGAAATCGAGGAGATGGCCGCCGCCGAGGAGCGCGCGCGGCAAAACATCGAGAGCCTGAACCGCGTGAGCGGCCAATAGGAGCAGGTGCAGAAATATGCCCGGCAACTGGCCGACGGCGAGAGCAGCCTGGCGAATTTGCGCGGCCACGCGAGCCAGCCCAAAAAGCAAAAGGCCGCGTTAGAATCGAATCTCAATTCCATGATCGAGAAGCTGGATTTTTGAGGGTCGCGCTCATCGGCTTCGGCAACGTGGGCCGCGCGTTCGCGCAATTGGTAGAGCGCAAACGCGGGGTCTTTCCTTTTCGGATCGTGGGCGCGCATACCCGGCACGGTTCGGTAGTGGACGAATGCGGGATCGGCGCGGATACGATGCTGGGTCCGCCGATGGCCTCCCTCGACGAGTTTCTGGGGCGCGCGCGTCCGGAAGTGGTGGCGGAATTGACGACTTTGGATGCGGAAAGCGGGGAGCCCGCACTTTCCCACATCAGGGCGGCGTTCGAGCGAGGCTGTCACGCAATCACGGCGAATAAGGGACCGGTCGCCTACGCCTATGCGGACCTGCGAAGCGAGGCCGCGCAGCATGGCGTCGAGTTTCGATTTGAGGCGACCGTCATGGATGGCGCTCCGGTCTTCAACATGGTTCGAAATAATCTGCCGGGAGTGAAGGTGCTCGGATTTACGGGAGCGTTGAACTCCACCTCGAAGGTCGCGATCGCGGCGTTGCGGCGGGGTGGAACCATCACGGACGGAATACGCGAGGCGCGGAAGATGGGCATCGCGGAGGCAGACGCCGCATACGACATCGACGGTTGGGATTCGGCCGTGAAAACCGCGGCTTTGGCGAACGTACTCATGAATGCCGGCGTCAGCCCTCTACAGGTGGAACGGCGCGGCATTCGCGATATTACAGCCGAGCACGTCCGGGAGCTCGCGGCGCAAGGAAAGACGGTGGTGCTCGTGAGCCGGGCGGAGACGACGACCGACGGCGTGCGTCTGACGGCGTCACCGGAGATCCTGGACCAGACGGATGCGATTGCCGCGGCTACAGGGACGTCGAACATCCTGTTGTTGCACACGGACCTGATGGGGACGGTAGGGACGCTATCAATTTCCCCGGGCGTGCATCAGACCGCGTACGGCGTTTTCAGCGATCTCGTGGACATCGCTCGGAATCTATAGCTTGTTTCAAGTTTCAGCCGTCCTGGCCGTTCTCGATTTCAACGGCGAATGCATCATGGGATGGCTACGGCTCCGCTGCTCCCGCCCATCGTAAATTGGCGATCTGCGGCTTTCGTCAGGCGAGAAGACGCTTACCGATTTCCGGCGGCCTCTAGCGGGGTCTCGAAGCGCCAAGCGCCTACTGCCGTTAACCGGCGGCGCCTCTTTAAAGTTCGAACGCAAATCGCGCGGACGCGCCGTTGCGGCTCAAAGGCACTCGCTCAAAGGCACTCTTCCAGACGAAAGGCCAATGCGAGACGAAGCGCGACGATGAGGAGGAGCACCGCGCTTAACACAACGGTATAGGTCTTCATGCTGTTGGCGGGCGTTGTTGGCGAGGCAGAATCGTCGATCGGACTTGCCTGCGAAACCAATAAGAACTCCGCTTGTACTAGCGGAACGGATACGCTCGCCGTGGTTACGGTTGCGTGCGTTTCGCGCCGCTGCGGAATGCTTGAGGCTCCGGCGGGCAAACACAACACGGCCACAATGACGAACACGAACATCGCGATTCGACGCATCTCAGGCTCCAATTACGGGGATTGACGAGGGGTTTGAGCAATTCGCATTCCTTTTGCGCCGCAGTTTGTAAACGAGTGATATTGCTTGAAATGGGCTACACCTCCAAAAAGGCCTCTCCCCAGTTCGGGCACATTTTCCAACGGAATTGCAATTCGGGCAATCGTTTCAAATCAATACCGAAAAATGGAAAATCGGTTTCCGCGCGCACGAGGCGTGTGCACGCAGAGCATTCGGCGCACGTGCGTACTAATTGACAAACATAGGCATTGGAGGAGCAAAACAGGGATCGGCTGCCCGGCTTATAGTGGCCCTAATTACGGCAGCGATGGTCCGCGCGCAATCAAATCCATCTGTTATCAGCACCTTGGGAAGATGGGTGTATGTGCGACTGGCTTTTGCCTTGTTGGTGTTCGACATGCACCGATGGCGATGGCTATGACATGCCGTGCACGCTTACCGTTAGCCGCGGTTTTCGTATTCTGTTTATGCGTGTTGTCAAGCGTCTCATATGCCAACGACATTCGCAGCTTGAGCCCGCCGAAGCTTCCGCCTGCAACGAGTCTGGATAGGGGGCCTCTCATTGACGTGCCCGAACCTGCCCAGTATTTGATGGTCGGGGCGATCTTGATCGCCTTTGCAGCAGCAGGCCACGCAGTTCGCCGCAGGAATACCGCCGACCGCGCCAGCGCCGAACGGGGCGCGAACGAGTCCACGATGACGGCTCCAGAGGCATCTTCGCGCGCAATGTCCTCGAAGTAAGCCTCGTCCGTGGCACTGCGATTGCAACATCCCTAAATCATGGGCCAGATATCGACAGGAGGATTGCTCGACTACGCGAGCGCGCAACGCAGGAGTTTTACGAACACCTGCGTTGTGGGATGTGGACACTGGGGCAAAAATCTTGTTCGCACGTTTGCGGCTCTTGACGCGTTATATGGATTATATGACAGCGATGAGGACCGCGGCGCGTTCATGGGTCGCGCGTATCCGCGCGCTAAGATATTCGACGATTATGAGTCCGTACTTCGCGACCCCGACGTGACGTCGGTCGCCATCGCCAGCCCCGCTGAATTTCATTTCAGACTGGCCAGCGCGGCGCTCGCGGCCGGCAAACATGTCTTTGTAGAAAAGCCGCTGGCGCTGGAGTGGCAGGAAGGAGCGCGCCTCGTGGATGCGGCGCGCGACGGCCGTCGCATTCTGATGGTGGGACACCTGCTTCAATACCATCCCGCCGTGGTGCGTTTGAAAGAACTCATAGCGGAAGGGGCGCTCGGACGCATCGAATATATCTATTCGAACCGTCTGAGCATGGGCAAGATCCGCCGTGAAGAGAACGCGCTGTGGAGTTTCGCTCCGCACGACATCTCCGTCATTCTCGCGCTCGTCGGACAGATGCCTTTACAGGTGACCGCCACGGGAGGAGCGTATCTGCAACCGAACGTCGCCGACGTGACGGTGTCGAATCTCCTTTTCGATCGCGGCGCGCGCGCTCACATTTTCGTAAGTTGGCTGCATCCGTACAAAGAACAGCGGCTGGTGGTGATCGGGAGCAAGAAGATGGCTGTATTCGAGGACAGCCGCCCGGACCACAAGCTCACGTTGTTCAACAAGCAGATCGAATTGAAGAATGGCGCGCTCGAAGCGATGAAGCCGGAAGGCGTACCCGTGGAGTTCGAGGCCGGCGAACCGCTCCTGGCGGAGTGCCGTCATTTTATGGAATCGGTTCAATATGGCCGCCAGCCTCTTACGCCGGGAGAGGAAGGCGTCAGGGTGCTGCAGGTTCTGCAAGCATGCCAGCAGTCGCTGCAACTCAATGGAGAGCCCGTTCAGGTTACGCAAGTTCGCAAGAAAGTGATGGCGTTTTAAGATTGACACCTCAAACCAAAGCGTCTTTTTTTGTCCACGAGTCGTCGTACGTCGACGAGCCGTGCGAGATCGGGTCCGGCACGAAGATCTGGCATTTCTCGCACATCATGAAAAACTGCCGGATCGGCTCCGGCTGCAACATCGGACAGAATGTCGTGGTTTCGCCCGACGTCGCGATCGGCAATAATGTAAAGATCCAGAACAATGTTTCCGTCTATACGGGATGCGTTCTGGAAGACGATGTATTCTGCGGTCCTTCGATGGTTTTTACGAATGTGATAAATCCGCGAAGTCACGTCATTCGCCGTGACGAATATAAAACGACCTTGGTGCGGCGCGGCGCATCGCTCGGCGCCAACAGCACCATCGTATGTGGAATCGCCATCGGCCAATACGCGTTCATTGGAGCGGGAGCCGTGGTCACGCGCGATGTGCCGGATTACGCTCTCATATATGGAAACCCCGCAAAGCTTCGCGGTTGGATTTGCGACTGTGGTATTAAGCTCCCCTTGGGACTGCAAGCAGCCCCGGAAAAAGCCCAATGTTCCATATGCGGGAAAAGCTATCGGCGCACGGGGTTATCGGTTCAGGAAATTACCGCTTAGACAAATAATTATGAGCACCGCCACGCCGGTTATACAAAGAAACGTTCCCCTGCTGGACCTGAAAGCCCAATATCGTACGATCCGGGAAGAGGTGTTAGCGGAAGTAACGCGGGTGATCGATTCGCAAAAGTTCATTCTTGGAGACGATGTCAAGGCCCTTGAGACTGAGATCGCGTCCTATTGCTCGGCTAAACACGCGATCGGCTGCGCCTCGGGTTCCGATGCGCTCGTATTAGCGCTGATGGCGCTCGATATCGGTCCGGGCGACAAAGTGATCACAACGCCGTACACATTTTTCGCAACGGCGGGAGCTATCAGCCGGGTGGGAGCGACGCCTGTATTCGCGGATGTTGAGCCGGACACGTTCAATTTGGATGTCGAAAAAATCGCGGTTGCTTTAGAGAGGCATCCCGAGACGCGCGCCATCATTCCGGTCCACTTATTCGGCGCCTGCGCGGCGATGGATGAATTGTGTTCTCTCGCCGCGAAGAGCGGCGTATCTATCGTCGAGGACGCCGCTCAATCGATTGGATCGGAATACAACGGCCGCCGGGCGGGGAGCATTGGCAATATCGGGTGCTTTAGTTTCTTTCCGAGCAAGAACCTCGGAGCTTTTGGCGACGGCGGAATGCTGACAACCAACGATGGGGCGCTGGCGGAGAAACTGCGAGCCTTGCGCGTACACGGTACAAAGAGGAAGTACTACCATGATTGGGTAGGCGTCAATTCCCGTTTGGACGCTCTTCAGGCAGCCGTGCTGCGCGTCAAGTTGCGGCGCCTGGATGCCTGGACCGAAGCCCGCGGGCGAAACGCGGCCCTGTATCGCCGCCTTTTTCACGACCTCGGCATACCGGTAACCGCCCCCATCGAAAAGCCCTATCAAAGCCGTCACGTTTACAATCAGTTCGTCATCCTGGGAAGGAGACGGAACGAATTGCAGGCGTTCTTGAAGGAGCATGGCATCGGAACCGAAGTATACTACCCGCTTCCGCTGCACATGCAGGCGTGTTTTTCCGCTCTCGGATACCAGCGCGGCGACTTTCCCGTCAGCGAACGGCTGGCCAACGAGTCGCTTGCGCTTCCCGTTTTTGCCGAGCTAACGCCGGAGGACGTTCGGTACGTTTGCGAAAACATCCGGCAGTTCTACAATTGATGAATAACGTCTGGATAATCTCGATGGATGCGCATCTACTCTGTCGTGAGCGCGCATGCGCGGTTATAGAACTTCATAAAGTTTGCTCTGAAATGTGACGGACTCGCGCGCGTGCTGCGAAACACATGGTTGAAACCTAAAGGGAAAATGCGCCGCGACTCGCATCAAGCGGCGCCGTGACGGCTTAATACGAAGTTTTTCGCTGAAGTACCGATAGCCTGGAGCGACTTTAGCGGCCTTCTTCACAACGCGCTCGCCCGATTTCCGGAATGTTACCCGTTGGGGCAAGGAACTCTATTTTTTGCCGGTTAGCAATCGTGTCGCTCATGTCTGGGAATCGGCCCGGAGCATGTGGGCGCGCGAGCGTAAATAGCCGGGCCCCTCGGCATTTTCCAATCGTAGAACGATCCTGAAACGGCGTACCGCTTCCAATACGCAACGATCCTGAAAAGACTCGTGCGCCGGCGCGGGTGCGGCGGCTCCTTTCTCGGTTGTTGTGGCTGTGCAGCGGGGGTGGGGGTCGGAGGAAGGGGCCGGCGTTTGAGGCCCCTTCATGCGCGGCGGAATGCTCTGGGCCATTGCGCGCGCCGCGCCGTGCTGCTAAGGCTAACGCGCCAACCGCCGTCTCACCTGAAATTACGGTCCTTTTTCGAGCCGCCGAAGCATGTCCTCCGCTTGCTCCCGCGTCGCCGCGTCCGAACCGCCGAGCGCTTTTCGAAGCTGTACAACGGCGCCGCTCGCGTCACCCACGGCTGCCAGCGCCTCCCCCAAGCCGAGATGCGCGCGCGCGGAATCGGGCTTGATTCGAACCGCTTCGCGATAGTGTGGGATCGCATTTTGCGCTTGCCCCTCCGCCATCGACAGGTCCCCCAGGAGCTGCTGGGCATCGGCAAAATCGGGATCGGCGCGCAAAGACGCCTCCAACTCGCGCCGCGCCTCGTCGAAATGACGGGTGCGTCCCAGCAGCATGGCGTAGTTATAACGCGCGGCGGCATCGCCCGGCTGCAGCCGCAGAGCGATTTCAAAATGATCCCGCGCGTCGTCGAATCGGCCCGCCGCCGCAAGCAGGTTGGCGAGATTTCCGTGCGCGTCCGCGTAGCCCGGCTTAATCCGGATCGCCTCTCGAAAGGCGGTCTCGGCGCGCGACTGCTCCCCGGCGGCGACCCACAGGATGCCGAGATTGTTACGCGCCTCGGGCAGATCCGGATCCAGCTCGACCGCCTTAGCCATCGCGGTCACGGCGTCCGCGCTTCTGCCCAGCGCCCGGTAGGTCAGGCCCAGCTCGTGCCACGTCAAGGCCCTCTCGGGCGCAACCGCGGCGGCTCGCTTCAGGATCTCCGCCGCTTCCGGGTACTGCCCGGAACGCCGCAGCGCGCCGCCGAGTTGCAGCAGCCCGAAGGCGAATTTCGGATCCCGCCGCACGGCCTCCCGATATATCGGCACAGCCTTTCCCAACTGCCCGTTCTTTTCCAGGGCCTGGGCGAGTTCCACATAATATTCCGCACGAGACGGCGAATACTTTGCGATGGCAGCGGTGAGTTGCGCGATCCCCGCGGTCAGATTGCTTCCCTGCTTCACCTGTGCGATCGCGAGGTACAGATCGTTTTCCGGCGTATGAGGCAGCGTTTCGGGATAATACAAAACCACCGGACCACGATATGCGTCCGCGCCGGTCTCGTGCCGTTCCGGCCTGTCCGCCAGCAGATCACCGGGCGGCTTTAGCCGCTGGATGTAATGATCGGTCGCGACCACGTGTACCACGTCCTCCGTGCGTTGTTTGGGCATGTGGCAACCCGCGCAATCGGAAGCGCGCGTGTGTTTCCCCGCCTCGACTTGCCGCTCGAAAGCCGAGGCGTGGCATTGCCGGCAGACCGCGTCGTAATGCCGCTCCGCTTCGGCTTCGCGCGGAATATCGTGCGGGTTGTGGCAGGTGGTACACAGCAGCTTGCCATTGCTCTTCAAGAAACAGGCCGAGCGCCGCAAGCGATAAGCGGCGTTGACCAACTCGAACTTATTGTCACGGCCCGCGCCCGGCGCATGGTCGAAATTGAGTATGAAGGCGCCCAGAGGCTCCCCAGGCCGGTACGAAAACGGATTGCGCTCAAAGCGCTGAATGGCGTTGGGCAAAGGGAAGCTGGTCGTTTCCAGATGGCACGCCATGCACACCTCCATCTGGCGTTGCGCGCTCAGCCGCGACGGATTCACGATGGCCTCACGGATCTCCCGCCGCGCAGCTCCGGCCGCGGCCAACCGCGCGTGCCGGTCTCCCTGACCATGGCATCTCTGGCAATCGATGCCTTCGGGCAGCGCGCCGTCGTACACGGGTAGAGCGAAGGGCTGCTCATGTCCCGCCGGAATCCCGGGATAGGCGTTGTGGCAGAACATGCAATCGTACGCGATGGGGCGTCGGAAGCCGTCATGATCGGGACGGTCGTAGCCCGGGTTCATGGCCCAGTAGCCGCCCTTCTCGGCGTACCAGGCCAAGGGCAGCTCGACCAGCGTGTTGGCGGCGGTGCGGTGCAGGTACGCGCGCGCGTGATTCCCGGACCCCAGGATGTAGTCGATTCGCTTCTCCATCACGTTGACCTGTTTGCCGTCGGAATCCAACTGATAGCGCCGCTGATAGTATTGGCCACCGCGCCGCAGCATCGTGAAATAGCTGTCCGAGGGCTGATGATAGAAGGTGTTCTTGTTGGTGAAATCTTCCACCATGTTTCCCGGCGAGGGGCGATAAAACGATCGCGCCATGCCGCTTCGGCTGTAGGTCCGATACACGTCCACATGGCAGTTGGCGCAAAGGCGCGCGTTCTCGCTCGCGGCATCAGCAAGACCAGGCGCGAGAGCTAGCGCCAGGAACCCCGCCCATTGCCGATATCGTTCCATTGCCACGCGTGGGACTCATATTATCAAACGCCCACGCGTATAATCGACCTATGGGGGTTCGCAACGACGGACCAGATCTGTCATTGTACAAGCGACTGGGGGGATACGACGCGATCGCGGCAATTATCGATGACCTCTTTGCTCTGCTGCGGGCAGATCCTCGATTCAGCCGCTTTGGAACGGGGCGCAGCATTGATTCACACTGGCGATCCCGGCAGTTGCTCGTGGATCAGGTTTGCTCGTTGGCCGGGGGACCCTGCTGTTACACGGGCAGAGATATGAAGACTTCTCATGCGGGTCTGGGGATTATAGAATCGGAATGGACCGCAAACCTTGAATTGACCAGGCAGGCGCTGGAGAGCAATGGCGTTGGCAGCCGCGAGCAGGCTGAGTTCTTGTCCTTATTTGAACGTTACAAGAACGATATTGTCGAGGGTTCCCAATCCCCGTGCATCGGTTTGGAATGACGGCGCTCGTCACGGCGGCAGTGGCCAGGAAAGGAAGGAACTATGGCGACAACAACAGAAATAGCAAAAGATGTATACCGGATCTCAGTGTTCGTTCCACAAATCAATTTGGAGTTCAGTCACTTTCTCGTGAAGGACGACGAACCATTACTGTTCCACGCGGGACTGCGGGGCATGTTCCCTCTGTTGCGCGAGGAGGTTTCGCGTCTGATGGATATTTCGAAGATCAGGCACATTGGATTCAGCCATTTTGAGTCCGATGAATGCGGGGCTTTAAACCAATGGCTCGAACTGGCGCCGGCGGCGCAGCCAGTGTGCGGCTTGGTGGGCGCTCTCGTGAGCGTGAACGATTTTTCGAACCGGCCCGCCCGTGTGTTGACGCGGGAGGATCTCTTGACGACTGGCCGCTATCGTTTTCGATTTATTCCTACACCTCATGTGCCGCACGGGTGGGATGCCGGCGTTCTCTTCGAAGAATCGGAAAGGACGCTATTCTGCTCCGACCTTTTTCATCAGTGGGGTCACCGCGAACCGGCAACTGCCGGGAGCATCATGGATCGGTGTAAAGACGCACTGCTTGAGACCCAAGCTGGTCCGTTTGCGAATTACGTGCCCTACACGCACCACACCGGCCGCGTGCTCGAAACGTTAGCCGAATATGAACCGAAGACGCTTGCGGCCATGCATGGCTCCACATACTACGGCGATGGAGCACAAGCGCTGCGAGATCTGGCGGTCGTGATGCGCGACGTGCTCGGGCCGAAAGCGCGGCAAGGTGAAACGACATCCATCGGAACGATTCAAACCTGACATCTCCCCACGGTGAAGCCCGCGCGCCGGGCGCCATCTTTTCTGATATGATACGCGAAGCTCGCGCGTAAACGTTTCATTTCAGGCTTCGAGAAGTCCGACAGAAAGGATCTCCGATGATCAGGTTCAGCAGCGCTTTATTGGCAACCTCGTTACTGCTCCCGGCGGCCCTGCTAGCGCAGAGCGGCGCGGGTTCCATTCAAGGCACGGTTCAGGATCCGAGTGGAGCAGCCATCCCCGGCTGCTCGGTCCACGTCGTCAATCAAGACACGGGCGTTGCCAACGATACCACCTCGAACAGCACTGGCTTTTATTCCGCGCCGGGCCTTTTTGCGGGCAACTACAAGGTGACTTTCAGCGCTCCCGGAATGATGAAATACGAGACCGTCGTCGGGCTGCAGAACGCGCAGGTTGCGGTTCTGAACCCCAAGCTGACGGTGGGCAGCGTCGCCGAGCAAATAACGGTTACCAGCGAGGTGGTTCAGCTCGCTAGCTATGACAGCGGGACCGTCAGCACCGAACTCGACGCCCACCGCATCGACCAACTCCCCCAGAATGGCCGCAGTGTGCTGGGACTCGCCCAGAACACCGTGCCGGGTCTCGAGGCGGGCGGCCAGCGAGCCAACGGACTCATGCCGGAGGGAATGGAATACACGCAGGATGGGGCTCCCATGACCAATCGCAACTTCGGCGGCGAGAACAATGGGCAATCCCTGCTGCCCGACCCGGATTCCGTGCAGGAAGCGAAATTCGAAACGCTCGACTCCAGTTCCCAGTTCGCCACGCCGTCCACCGTGATCCTGACCACCAAGTCCGGAACCAACGATATCCATGGTTCGCTGTTCGAAACCGCGCGGAACAACTATTTCGGCATCGCTAGGGCGCGGCAGAATCCAGCCAACTTTGCCGCGCCTCACCTGGTGCGCAATGAATTCGGAGCTTCGGTGGGTGGTCCCATCGTCATTCCCAAGCTCTATAACGGCAAAAATAAATCCTTCTTCTTTTTCGCCTACGAGCGCTTCTCCCTGCGGCAAGCGGCCAACGAACTGGTCACCGTCCCGACGGTGGCGATGAGAAACGGCGATTTCAGCGGATTAGTCAACAGCGCTGGCATCCAGCAAATTCTGTACGATCCCAACACCACCGATCCGGCCACCTTGCAGCGCACGCCCTTCCCCAACAACCAGATCCCGCTCAGCCGCGAGAGTCCGCTGGCCAAAGCGATCTATGCCGCTACTCCGCTTCCTCAAACTGCCGACAATCCGTTGGTGAATTCCAATTTCAACGCTGTCAATAAAACCACCCAGACGGTCCCGAACACGACCGTCCGGCTGGACCATGTTTTCAACGAGAACAACCGGATGTACTTCCGGTTCACGGATATCGTTCAGAGCCAGGAAGCTCTGCGCAACTACCCCGCAAATTCCCCGGCCAACATTGCGGGAGGCGGTCTGCCGGCGGGCGCGACGGGCTACCAGGCCCAGCCCGTCCAGACCCTCAGCGGAGCCCTGGGATATTCGCACATCTTTTCCCCGACATTCTTTTCCGAAACGATCTTGAGCCAACAATGGATGAGGCAATATGTACAGGGCGATCAGATCTCTAATCAAAACTATGAATCGCTGCTGGGGCTTCCCAATAACTTCGGGCAGACGGGCTTTCCCACTATCGGATCCAACCTCATCATGCCCTATGGCGGTTCTCAGTTCAATTACGGCGAGAGCCAAATCCTGTCGACTCTCGACGAGAACCTGACGAAGATTCTCGGCAAGCATCAGTTGGAGTTCGGCGGCCGCTATCGGCACGAACGCCTCGGCTATCTATCCGACCGGAGTGCGGACACGATCGCGTTCTCAAACCTTGCCACCGCCGATTATGACCCAACAACCGGAGCCAACTACGGCGCCAAGCCCAATACCGGCTACGCGGATGCGGATTTCTTCCTGGGCGCCGCGGATTCGTACACCCAGGTTAAAAACGCGCCCTACGGGCACTACCGGGAACAAGAGTTCGATTACTACATTCAAGACAACTATCGCGTCAGTGAGCATTTCACCGTCAACGCCGGCCTCCGCTGGGAGATGCATCCCGCGCCGCACTCCGACAAAGACGATTTCGTTACTTTCGACCTCAAGAATGACGCCCTGGTGCTGGCGCAGCCGCTCTCCTATTACATCCAAAACGGCTTTACGACCCAGGCGATCGTCAGCAATCTACAGAATCTGGGGGCCAAATTCGAAACTCCCAAGCAGGCTGGACTTCCCGCGGCGGGCATCTTTAACAACATGGCGAATTTCCTCCCGCGCGTCGGGTTTGCCTACACCCCTCCGTTCGCTAAGTGGGGCACTGTGATCCGTGGCGGCTACGGCGAGTACATCTATCCCGTGCCGACCCGGAATTCGGTCCGCTACCTCACCAACGACTACCCTTTTACCGCGACTTACTCGCAAAGCTACGTCAGCGCGGCGCAAGCGCCAGACGGCTTGCCCAACTATCTCCTGCGCTCGCCGCAAACCGTCATTGCCGGGCTCAACAGCGCCAACGTAGTGAATACCAACTCCGTGAATGCGCTGCTCCCCGGCATCTCGCTTGACACACTCGACCCGAACTATCCGCCCGCCCATGTCAGGGAAGCGAATGCCACCATTGAGCAACCTTTCCACGACGGTTCGGTGTTCCGCGTCACGTACGTCTTCACGCACGGATCGAACCTCGATCAGAACTATCAGTACAACGCCGCTCCATCGACCTATACTTGGGAGACCACTACTGGAACGTTGCCGCCCACGGGAACCTATGCCTCGGTTGCCACGCGTCCCTACGATCAGACGATCTGGGGCAGCAACGTGCTCTCCACGAAAACCGGGTGGTCCAACGATAGTGCTCTGCAACTCAATTATCAGCGGCCCTTCAAGCATGGAATCGCGTATCAGATCTTTTATGTGTACTCGCGCGCCTTCCGCGTGGGCGGAAACACGTTCCGGGATGCCGTGCTGTATCCCGCAACGGACTTTGCTCCCGGCGTCCTCCCGGCGGGGCTCGATACCGGAACGATTCTGAATCCCAGCCAGGCTTTGAATCGCTATGAAAACTATCACGTGGATACCGCGATTCCCGAGCACCACGTCACCTTCAACGGCATCGTGGATCTGCCCGTAGGCAAGGGAAAGCGCTTCCTGGGTAATGCCAACAAGTTCCTCGATGCGCTGCTGGGCGGTTATCAGGTGGCATTCGTCGGCCAGGTGCTCTCGCAATCTTTCCAGGTAACAGCGTCGAACTGGGGAGCGACCAGCCCGCTGCAGGTCTACGGAAGTTCGGTCCCCATCACCGATTGCCGCAGCGGCGTGTGCCATCCCGAGTACTTATGGTTCAACGGGTACCTCTCGCCGGCCGTGATCGGCGCCGCCAAGAACGGGATATCCGGCATTCCCGCCAACTACACTCCTTACGAGGCGCCCATTAACAATGTGCCCGGAACTTCGAATTTCGGCACCAATAACGTGACGGTCACGCTCAAGAACGGAACGCAGGTGGTGACTGCCTATACACCCGGGCCGTCGGCAGCCGTGACATCCAGCGTCACCACAGTCGTCAGCCCCACCAATCCATTCGCGCAGACAATTCTGCTCGGACCTTTCAACTACAACGCCGACATCTCTCTGTACAAAGTCTTTTCAATTTCCGAAAGGTTCAAGCTAAGAGTGAATGTCGACGCCTTCAACGCCTTTAATATTCAGGGCCGCGTCAATCCGAATGCGACCGATGGCACCGAGTCTCTCCAGACTTCCTACTGGACGCCGCGCCAAATTCAGTTCACCGCGCGTCTGTCGTTCTAATGACGTGGACATGAGACGGCGCGATTTTGTTGCTACGGCAGCGCTGCTCGGCCCGCCCCAGGCGTTCGTCGAGGCCCAGACCGCTCGCAAACGCGATTTGCTCCAGTCATTGTGGAGCGCGGGCAAACTGTCAGCGGCCGCAACCGGCGCGTTTCACCCCTTTCCCACTGCCGCGGAACGCGCCGGCTGGGAAGCGCTGCCCGCCGATGCGCGAGCCGCGTTGACCGCCGCCGGTGAACGGCAACTGCAGACCAACTGGGAAGTGCTGCCCGCCAGCGCCGCCCTGGAATTCGCGCGCACCGGAAACCGTTCCCATTACGAAGGCATGCGCGACCGCCGCCGGCAAAAACTGCAAGATCTCGTCCTGGCTGAGTGCGCCGAATTGAAGGGCCGCTTTGTCGACGAAATCGTCAACGGCATCTGGCTCACCTGCGAAGAGACGTTCTGGGGCGTGCCCGCGCACCTTGGCGCACAAAAAGCTAAAGTCGGCCTGCCCGACGTCGCCGAGCCCATCGTCGATCTGTTCGCCGCGGAAACGGCCGCATTGTTAGCCTGGACTCTCTACCTGCTCGAACCCCAGCTTCACCAGGTATCGCGCCTCGTGCCGGACCGCATCCGCGTCGAAACGGGCGCCGCATTCTGACGCCTTGCCTGGAACGCGATTTCAGTTGGATGGGCTTTCACGGTCCGCCGCCCAATAACTGGGATCCCTGGATCTGTTCCAACTGGCTGACCTCGGCCCTGCTTGTGGAACCCGATCAAAAGCGGCGAGCCGCCGCCGATAGAAAAAATCATTCCCTGCTTGGATCATTTCCTCAACGGCTATGCGGACGATGGCGGCTGCGACGAAGGGCCCAGCTACTGGGGCCGCGCCGGCGCGTCGCTGTTCGATTGCCTGGAGTTGTTTTACGCAAGCCAGCAACGGCGCACTGGACGCCTTCAACCAGCCGCTCATTCATCAGATCGGTCTTTATATTTGCCGCGCGCACATCGCCGGCGAGTGGTACACGAATTTCTCCGACGCCCCGGCGCGCGTGAATGTCGACGGCGACCTGGTCTACCGCTTTGGCCGCCGTGTAAAAGATGAAACAATGGCCCGCCACGGCGCCTACGCCGCCTTTGCGCAAGGTGAGACCGCGCTTCCACGCGGCAGCATCGGCCGCGAGTTGCCGGCGCTCTTCAATCTCGCCGCGCTGCGCCAGGCGCCCCGCGCCCAGGCGCTGCTGCGCGATGTGTGGCTGCCCGGCATCGGCGTCATGGCGGCGCGCCGGAGAGAAGCGTCGGTAGAGGGGCTTTATGTCGCGGCCGAATGCGGCAACAACGGCAAGAGTCACAACCACAATGACGTCGGCAATTTCATCGTGTACGCCAATGGCGCGCCCGCGATTATCGACGTGGGCGTGGAAACCTACACCGCGAAAACCTTCAGCCCGAGACGCTACGAAATCTGGACCATGCAATCGGCGTTTCACAACTGCCCCACCATCGATGGCGTGATGCAGTCGCCCGGCCGCCAGTACGCGGCATCTGCCGTGAGCTGCCATCAGGACGACAAAGCCGCCGAATTGCGCATGGACATCGCCGGCGCCTATCCGAAGGAGGCGAATCTCGAAAGCTGGAAGCGGGTTGTCCGCTTGGACCGCGCGCGCAACCAGGTGGAAGTCGCCGATGAGTATTCGTTGAATCGCGCCGCCAAAGAGATTACCCTCACCCTCATGACGCCCTGCCGCGTCCAGCAACAACCTGGAACACTGCAACTCGAAAACCGCGCCCGCATCGCTTACGACCCCGCCCTGTCCGCCTCGGTCGAAGAGATCAAGCTGGACGACCCGCATCTGCGCGGCGTTTGGGGCGAGCGCATCTATCGCATTCTCCTGCGCGCCACGAATCCTTCGCGCCAAGGCAAGTGGAGCATGAGGATCAGTCAAGCCTAAGTGGCCTGACTCAAAAAATCTATTGCGCCGGGATTCAGGCGCCCTTATACTGAGTTACCTCTGTCGTAACGAAAGGAGCAAGTTATGTCACCTCGCAAAATCGGGGCCTCCGTATTCACGCTTACCCTGGGATTAACAACCATCGCATTCTCGCAAACCACTCCCAACCGGCAATGGTCTATCGTCACTACCGCTCAGATTAAACCGGAGTTTCGCCTGGAATTTGAAGCCGGCGAGAAGGAGATCACGGCGGCTTACAAAAAGGCCGGTTTACCCTACCGCGTTGTAGTCCAGACGCTGTTGGGCGATGTTGCCGAGTACACTTCCGTTGCGCCCCTCGCGAATTTCGCCGCAATGGACGCGGCGTCCCCGACCGTAAAGGCGTTGGGCGAGGCGGGCTCGCAGCGGCTCTTAAAACGCATCGGTGGGTACGCGACCACGATACACCGGATGGCAATGGTTTCGTTGGAAGATATCACCATCAGAATGCCCGAGGAGAATCCCGGCGAATTTGCGGAAGTCACGGTTATGAGCCTGTATCCAGGCAAAGGCGCCGAGTTCACGTCGTTCATGAAGGACGACTATCTCCCCGCCATGCGCAAGGCCGACGTCGCGAACCTATGGCTCAGCCGGCCCATCTTCGGCGGAGATCGCAGTGAGCGAGTCATGGTCAGGCCGATGCACAAACTCGCTGAGCTGGATGCCGGACCGCTTCCCGCGAAGGCGCTCGGCGCCGATGGAGCGCACCAGCTCGCGGTGAAGCAAAGCGGCATTGTTCAATCGATCCATTCCACTGTCGTTCGAGTGCGGCCGGACTTGAGCTACATGCCCCCGCCGCAAAAGACCAAACCCGCCGCCGAATAAGCGGTTTCTATTGGAACTCTTCCTGCAGCCGCTCCAGCGCCGCCGCGCCGGGGCATAACGCCTCAAAGGGCACGTGGGCCAGCGGGACCTCGGTCGTGTTGTTCATTTCGTGAACGTCCCCGGCGGTCTCGTCGATGAACAGCAAACCGGTCGGGACGCAGCCGTTCTTCAGGTGCTCCTGCAAATAAGCGAAGACCTTGGTGCGGTCGCGCGGATCGTAATCCTCCGGGCATTTGGTGAAATGCACCACGCTGCCGTCGTGCATCGTCACCGCGGTCGCGCCATTGGGCGCGATACTGGCGTGAATCGCCTCGACCGGCAGCACCAGGTCGGACTCCGTGACCTTGACCATGTTCTTGCGCGTATTCAGATAGCTCTTGGTCGATCCGGAGTGGTCGTTGAACGTCACGCAGGGAGAAATCACGTCCACCAGCGCCAGGCCGCGATGGGCAATGCCGGCCTTCAGAATCGGAATGAGCTGCTCTTTGTCGCCCGAAAATCCGCGCGCGAGGAACGTCGCGCCCATGCCCAGGCCCAGCGCAATCGGATCGATGGGCGAGAAACGGTTCGGCTCGCCGCGCTTGCTTTTGCTCCCGACGTCGGCCGAGGCCGAGAACTGGCCCTTCGTCAAGCCGTACACGCCGTTGTTCTCGATCAAGTACAGCATGTTGAGATTGCGGCGGATGGCGTGAATCATCTGGCCGATGCCGATCGACAGCGAATCGCCATCGCCGGAGATGCCGATCGCGATCAGGTCGCGGTTGGCGGCGTTCGCTCCGGTGGCGATGGCGGGCATGCGGCCGTGGGCGGAGTTGAAGCCGTGCGCGCCGCGGACGAAATACGTCGGGGTCTTCGAAGAGCACCCGATGCCGCTCAACTTCCCGATCATGCGCGGCTCCAGCGACATTTCCCAGACGGCGCGGATGATAGCGGCGGTCACCGAGTCGTGGCCGCACCCGGCGCACAGCGTCGACATCGCGCCTTCATAATCCCGAACGGTCAAGCCCAGCGAGTTGCGTTCCAGACTGGGGTGCGTAGCCGCGGGTTTTGCGATGGACGGCACTTAGTTCTTCACCTCGTTCGAAATCCCTTCCACCACGTGCTGCGTGCTCAACGGGAAACCGCCGTAGACCAGAATCGAGCGCAGCTTTTCCTTCGGCGCGCTGGTTTCAAGCGTCAGCAGTGAACGGAGCTGCGCGTCGCGATTCTGCTCGATCACGATCGAGTAATCGTGCTCGCGCAAGAACTCTTCCACGTCTTCGCCGAACGGGAAACCCCGAATGCGCATGTAATCGGCAGAGAATGCCGCGCTCGCCGAGCCGCTCCAAACCCTCGCGCACCGCCGGATCGCAGCCTCCCAGCGTAATGACGCCGATCCGCGCCCCGCCGCGCTTCTCAATCACGGGCGCGGGCACGAATTTCGCGGCGGCCTTGTGCTTCAGCAGCAGACGGTCGACAACTTCCTTGTATTCCGCCGGCGTCTCGGTATAGATTCCGAGCTTGTTGTGCCCCGATCCACGCGTAAAGAACGACCCCTTCTCGCTGACCCCAGGCAGCGTTCGCGCCGCCACGTAGTTCTCGTCCTGCGGCGAATACCGGGTGAATTTCGGCAGCTTCTCCAGCTCCTCGGCGTCGAGAACGCGGCCATAATTCGGGCGGTAGGAATCGTCCCAGGTCAGCCGCGGAACTACCCAATCGTTCATGCCGATATCAAGATCGGAAACCATAAAAACCGGCGTCTGGAAATAATCGGCGAGATCGAAGGACTTCACCGCGAACTCGAAACATTCCGCCGGATTCGCCGGGAACAGCAGAATATGTTTGGTGTCGCCGTGCGAGGCATAGGCGCATTCCATCAAATCGGATTGCTGCGTTCGCGTCGGCATCCCGGTCGATGGACCGGTGCGCTGCACATCGATGACGACCGCGGGAATCTCGGCGTAGTAGCCGAACCCGATCAGCTCGTTCATCAGCGAAATGCCGGGTCCGGCGGTCGAGGTAAAGGCCCGCGCGCCCGCCCACGACGCCCCCAGCACCATTCCAATGGCGGCCAGCTCGTCCTCGGCCTGGATGATGGCGAAATTGTTTTTGCCCGTGTCCGGGTCCTTGCGATATTTTTCGCAGAAGGCCTTGAACGCGTCCATCACCGACGTGGCGGGCGTGATGGGATACCAGGCGGCGACCGTCGCCCCGGCGTAGACGCATCCCAGCGCCGTCGCGGTGTTGCCGTCAATCAGAATCTTGTCCGCATTGGCGTTCATTTGCGCGATGCGGAACGGCAGCGGACAATCGAGCCGCGCCTTGGCGTAGTCGTAACCCAGGCGCAGCGCGCGGCGGTTGGATTCCAGCAAAGCTTTCTTCGCGCCGTATTGCTCCGCGACGAGTTTCTCGATGACGTCGACGTCGATATCGAGCAGCGCCACGATGGAACCGGTGTAGGCGATGTTCTTCATCAGAATGCGCTCGCGCGGCTCGCGGAAATTTTCGTTGCACAACCGCGCCAGCGGCACGCCCAGGAAATGGACGTCCTCGCGCTCCAGCGCCGGATCGAGCGGCCAGGTCGAATCGTACAGCACGTAACCGCCGGAGCGAACTTCCTGAATATCGCGGCCGTAAGTCTGGCCGTTCATCGCCACCATCAAATCGTAATCGAGCGAGCGCGCCGCGTAGCCGTCCTTATTCACCCGAATCTCGTACCACGTCGGCAGGCCTTGGATATTCGACGGAAACAGGTTCTTGCCGCACACCGGAACGCCCATGCGGAACATGGCCTGCATCAGCAGGCTGTTGGCGCTGGCCGAGCCGGTCCCGTTGACGTTCGCCAGCTTGAGGGCGAAATCGTTTACGCGGTCAGGGCTGGTTCCAGGCATTCCACTCCCCCGGCGTATGGAATCAAAACGTCGAATTTCAGCATGTCCCAGGCGTACGTGGGACAGCGCTCCGCGCATAGGCCGCAGTGGACGCAGACGTCTTCGTCCTTCACCATAATGCGCCCGGTCTGTTTCAGCGGCTCGGACGCGTATATCTCCTGCTCCAGGTTGAACGCCGGCGCGGAGAGCCGTTTCCTGAGATCTTCCACCGGGCCGTCGCGCGCGATGGTGAGGCATTGCACCGGGCAGATGTCGATGCAGGCGTCGCACTCGATGCACTTCTCGGCGGTGAAGACCGTCTCGATGTCGCAATTGAGGCAGCGCTGCACCTCGCGCGCGGTCTGCTCCGCGTCAAAGCCAAGCTCGACCTCGATGGTCAGCTTGCTGAAGCGCTCGACCAAATCGACGTGCGACATTTTCTGGCGCGGCGCCGGGTTGTAATCGTTGTGATAGCTCCACTCGCTCAAGCCCATCTTCTGGCTGACGAGGTTCATCCCTTGCGCCGGCCGCTCTTCGACCGGAACGCCCTGGCAGCGATTGTGAATGGAGATGGCGGCCTGGTGCGCGTGCTCGACCGCCCAGATAATGTTCTTCGGACCCCACGCCGCGTCGCCGCCGAAGAAAACGCCGGGGCGCGTGGATTGCATCGTCGTCTGGTCGACCTTGGGCATGTCCCACTCGCCGAACTCAATGCCGAGATCGCGCTCGATCCACGGGAAAGCATTGTCCTGACCGATGGCCAGTATGACGTCGTCGCACGGCAGGATCACGGTATCGATCGTCGTCGATTTACGGGCCGCGGCGTCCCACTCGACGCGCTCGAACTCCATGCCCACCAGCCGGCCGTTCTCGACCACGAAGCGCTTGGGGGAGTGGTTGATGATAATCTCGATGCCCTCTTCCTCGGCGTCGTCCAGCTCCCATGGCGAGGCCTTGAAGTACTTGCGCGGGCGGCGCGCCATCACTTTAATGTCTTTGCCGCCGAGCCGCCGCGACGATCGGCAGCAGTCCATGGCGGTATTGCCGACCCCGATGATGAGCACGCGCTCGCCGATCGAGTCGACGTGGCCGAAGGCGATCGATTGCAGCCAGTCGATGCCGATGTGGATGTGCTCGGCCGCTTCCTGACGGCCAGGGAGAGCGAGATCCTTGCCGCGCGGCGCCCCGCAGCCGACGAATACCGCGTCCCAATCTTCCTCGAGCAGCGCCCTCATGCTGTTGATGGGCGAGTTGTAGCGAACATCCACGCCCATGTCGACGATCATCGCGATTTCCTCGTCGAGCACGCCCGCGGGCAGCCGGAACGAAGGGATGTTGGTGCGCATCAGACCGCCGGGTTTATCGAAGGTCTCGAAAATCGTGACCTCGTAGCCGAGCGGCATCAGGTCGTTGGCGACGCTGAGCGAGGCCGGCCCAGCGCCGATGCAGGCCACGCGCTTGCCGTTCTTTATCGTCGGAATCCGCGGCAGCAGATCGCTGACATCGCCGCGCAGGTCCGCCGCCACGCGCTTCAGGCGGCAGATGGCGACCGGTTTTCCGTCCAGGCGTCCGCGGCGGCAGGCCGGCTCGCAGGGGCGGTCGCAGGTGCGGCCCAGCACGCCCGGAAAAATATTGGAGTTGCGGTTGACCATGTACGCGTCGGTGTAGCGGCCCTGTGCGATCAGGCGAATATACTCCGGCACGTTGGTGTGCGCGGGACAGGCCCATTGGCAGTCCACAACCTTGTGAAAATAATTCGGATTCCCGGTATCTGTAGGCTTCACTTGCTGCTTTCTTTCATTGTACGCCGGAACGGGTTCCATCTAGTTGTCCGGCTTCAGGCGCTTCATGCCGGCGGGAAGCTCGAACATCTTTTCGGGGACATTTTTATTCACCTCCAAGCTATCGGCAAACAGCTCGTAAACCTTTTCGCCGTTACGGTTGCGCTGCACCGTCAGGGGCCACTGGACGCCGTCGACGGTGCGGTATTTGGTGTAAAGCGTGACTTCCTCGTTGCGGTCCTTGGTGAGGGGATCGCGGCGGTACACGACCTCGCGCAGGGGCACCTTGTCGATCTGGTGAAAGTACACCGTAACAGTCTGGTTGGCGGCGTCGGTGATGTCGACGATCTCAACCGGGCTGTTCTCCCAGATGTCGGCGCCGCGCGATTCGAAGATCATGCCGGGCTCCTTGAGGCGCTCGCGTAGGATGTAGAAGATATCGCTGAGGGTCGCCAGTTTGTAGCGGTTGAAGCGCTCGTCGGCGAGCGGTCGCGCGCCCCGGAAGGTGATGTCGTAAGCCTCGTCCTGCTGAAAGAGGACGCCGTAGTCCAGTTTCGGCCCGAAGTCTTCCCGTTCGATGACGGCCAGCGTCTTCGAGGGGTCCGCGACATGGTTGAGGTAGCGCGTCACGATGCGCGCGATCGTAAACCCGTTCACCTTTTCGCGATAGAAGGAGTAGGCGCGGCCGTTTTCGACGACGTTTTGGACGTTCAGGAATTTCGGTCCGCCGAGCGCCTCGACGCATTCGTCGACGACGCGCTTGCCCCGCTCCAGCGCGGTTTCCGCGTGGGCGGCGGCGGTCAATGTAATTAGGAGGGCGAGGAGTTTCTTCACGGCTTGGTGCTAAGTTGCTGCGCTGTGATGCCGGTGTTGAATCTGAATTCGAGGATGCGGACGCTCGAAAATTGTCTGCCGTCCTGCGCGCCGGAACGCTCGAACGGAACCTTGATCCCGTTGACGTCGCGCCAGTCCGAGAAGGTTTCGGTAATCTCGAGCGGTCCGCCGGGCGCGAGGGAGTTGAAGCTGCGCGCCAGCGGCAGGCTCGATGCGGGATCGACGGCGAGGCGCGCGGTGTTGCCGAGGAGGTCCGAAAATTCCAGCGTGTTTGTGGCGGCAACCTTGACCGGAGCGCGTTTCACGATGTTGTAGAGCAGCCGGAACATCTCGCCTTCGATCTGCTTCACCACCTCGGCCGGCATGGACTGAACGCCTTCCCGTGATACGATCCAGCCGCTTTCGCCACTGGAGTATGTTGTTTGCGCGCCGGGTGGCAACTTGATTTCCTGGCGCATGGAAGAAGGCAGCAGATAGGTCTTGCGGAGCGTGCCTTTCCAGTCGCGTCCAGGACCACCGGACAACTCGATCTCGGCGGTGTAATCGATGTCCTTGATGGCCTTGAGCCGCGGGGCGCCGCCGAGGGCTTCGCGAACGCGATCGAGAAGCCGATCGGCATCGGCCGCGCCGTTTGCGGAGGCATTGGAGAATCGAACAGCGGGCGGCGTTGATTGGGCGGCGGCGATGAAGGCGCCAGCCGCCAGGAAGAGGAACAATTTTTTCATTTCCGAGCTCTTTTCATTGTGACGTAGGCGCGAGGTTTTCCGTGGGCCGCTCGCGACGGTTTTGCAGGGAATGAAGGTGTGATTTTTCGAGGATCGCAAATCCACCCTGGTCCGAGCTGGATTGGCGTAATCCAAATGATAATTTAAAATGATCTGAAAAAGGGGGTTGACGACTGTGGGGATGAATTGTACAATTTTTCTGAACGGAATCGTATTCGAAATCCGGCTTGAAAATAGACCGCAAGACGGCTTACTCTCACCAAGGTCATGTGCCGCAGCTGCATGGGGCACTTGCCTAATCTGGAATGCGATTCCAGCCACGCCGAAAAGATTTCGGCGCGTCGGTGGAAGCGCATTTCGAAACAACACTAACTTAACCTTAAAATAAGGAGGAGTCATGGATCAGTACGATACCACTGCTGAGTCTCTGAGAGCCAAAGTGGAACGAATCGCGGAGCAAATCTCTCAACAGGCACAGCAAAACGCCGGCGGAAGCGTGGAGCCGTTTTTTATCGACGATGTCTTTCACGCGGTGGAAAATGCCGCCGGTGACGTCGCCAACGCGGTCGGAGACGCCGTCAATGCGGCTGTCAACGCCACGAACGATGCGATTAACGCCGTCGAGAACGTCGTCGTGAACGTCGGGAAGGACGTAATTCACGCAACCGAATACGCCATCGATGCAGCGGAAAACATCATCCACGCGGTTACGGCGCATACGGATGTGATACACATTATCGCGAATGTAACGCTGGAGGCAATTAATGTCACGCCTGAGATTATCGACTTTGCAGGATTCTTGCCTCAGGTTGAAGGCCACGAGAAAGGTTCGGCGGCCTCCCAGGCCCAGGCAAGAGCTTCGGCCGCACAGTTGCTTCAGGCGCGGCGAGCGCTACTGCGCGAAAAGAACAAGGCTCTGACCGCTCGAACGGCGGCGAAAAGGACAGAAATCAAGGAGAAGATCGCGGCAGTACGCGAGCGCATTGCGGCCGCAAGCCGGCGTTCGGGCGGTTAACCGGCTCAATAGGGCCGACTCCGGCCCGCACCGATGCCCGGAGTCAGCCATTTGATGGTGACGTGACATATGACACCGATCTGTCTGGTCATTCTCAGCGCGTGGTTTCTTATCTCGGCTCTCTCCCAATTGAATCTGGCAGGCGGTGAGGGGAGCCGCTTGGGGAAGAATTTCTACCGGGTCCTGGGCGCCGCAAAAGCGTTGAAGGCGCGCGATATCTTTTCTCTGATCCCAAACTGGAGCTTTTTTGCCCCGCGTCCGGGAACCTCGGACTACCACCTTTTGTTCCGGGACATCGGCGCGGATGGTGAGTGCGGTAAATGGCGCGAACTGTCGCTCTCCGATGCGCGGACGCTATGGGGCGCAATATGGAATGCGCAGAAGAGAAGCCGCAAGGTACTTTCAGACGTGGTGAGGGGGCTGGTGCGTCTGGCGCAAGATAAGTCGCGAAAGGACTTCTGCTTGACGCTTCCCTATTTGGCAATCCTAAACTACGTGTCGTCTCTTCCCCGCAACGATCGTTCCGTAAGGACGCAATTCATGATCCTGATGTCGCACGGATTCCTTTCGGAGCAGGACCCGCAGTTTGTCTTCATGTCGAACGTACACAGACTTTAAACCATGCCTGGCGATCCTCATATCTACGAGTTTTGGATTGCGCTCATCGCGTGCGCGGGGGGCTTGATTTCTACACTGGAGTGGATCTGGAATCACAGGCAGTTGAAAGAAGACGGGCTATTCAGTTGGGCGGTGTTTGAAACCCGCGGCGTTGTCATTAAACCGGAGCCGCTGGAACGGGCGATGAACCGGCTTGTGTCTTTTCGACCTTTTCTTTGTATCCTGGGCGTGCGGCTGGCGGCCTTGCTTTTTCTCCCTGTGGCTCTGTGGTACGGAAAAGGCGCGACGGCGATTTTGGCGGTCATCTTTTGCTCCTCGTTGTTGATGCATTTCCGCTGCCCGTTTGGAATGGACGGGTCGGACCAGATGTTGACGCAGATCTTCGGCGCTCTGCTGCTCGGTCATCTGAGCGGGTCGGAACTGGGACGCAAAGCGGCGTTGTGGTACATCGCCGCGCAGGCCTGCCTGTCATACTTCACGTCCGGCATGGCCAAGGCGGTGTCGCCTCACTGGCGCGACGGAAAGGTGCTGTTTGCCATCTTCAATACGCGGACGTATGGATACGAGCCTGCCGCAAGATTGTTGATGAAGAAGCCAGGCGTCACAGGAGTGTTGGGCCGGGGAGCGGTCCTGATGGAATGCGTTTTTCCCGTTTCCGTGTTGGTTGGATTCCCGGGGTGTCTCCTGTTCATTGCCTGGGGAGTGGCGTTTCACGCGATGAACGCGGTTGTAATGGGTTTGAACTCGTTCTTCTGGTCGTTTGTGGCGACGTATCCCGCGGTGATTTATTGCGCGATTGCGATTGGCGCGCTGCTTCAACCCTGGTTTCATCGCTGAGGCTTTACACTGTCGTAGATCACACTCACTCAATTGCATCAACGGGCATATCGCACCGCTCGCGTACGCGCGCGGCTCGGTTACAGTCTTTGGACCGTAATTGTGGATGGAGCGCTGACGAGGCTGTTGCGGATCAGCCAGCGGCGGTTGAAGAGCATGGGGGCGCCTTCGCCGTCGAGCATGGAGGTGGGTTGGCCGCCGCGCTTGGCGTGGATGTGGAGGTGGGGCTCGCTGGTGTTGCCGGAATTTCCGGCGCGCGCGAGGGGTTGTCCGGGGGCTACGCGATCGCCTGGTTGGACGGTGATGCTTCCGGTCTTTAGGTGGGCCAGGCCGATGTAGATATCGGCTCCATCGCGGCGGATGACAATGTGGTTTCCGGCGGGATGGTTCGGGTCCATCTTTCCCGGAGGCTGGTCGGGCAGCGCGTTCATTACGGCCGTGATGACGCCGGCGCACGGACTGTACACGGTTCTTCCGAAGATCCGGTAGTCTTCCAGCTTGGCGGGAAAGACGCCTCGCGCGCGCGAGCCCCACCAATTCAGGGCCACGATGTCCAGGGCGAAACGCTGCGACTTCGAAACGCGGTGGGGATTCAACCAACGGGAGGCTCCTCCATTTGCGATGCAGAACAGCGGGCCTTGGAGAGGGAATATCAAATCAATGGCCGGATGCGCCTTCGGGCGGCGGACTGCCGATACCGCCGCGCACAGGGCTACGCCCAATACTACGGCGGCCAACCACCATGCTCTTCGATAAGAAATCAGTACAAGGGCGAGCAGGAGAGCGTATCGCAAATGATGGCTTGCGAGATCCCAGCGGGCTACAAAGAAGAGATAGAGGAAAACGGCGATTCCCGCGATGAAAAAGGGAGTGGGTAGAGGGAGTTGCCATAACGCCAGAACGATTCCTAACGACAGGCAATTAAGAGCGACGATGACATAGGACGACCGGCGGACGTCGATGGGGCGAGCCGCGTTCACTGGCGGCCGCGCTACGCCGTTGCCATTTGGCGCGTGAGAAAGGCCTCGATTTCGTCCAGCTCCTGCCGGCCGAGCCGGAAGTCCATCGCGCCGAGGACGCCGTGCGCCTGCTCCGCCGAGCGCATGCCCACGATTGCGGCCGTGACCTCCGGGCGCCGCAGTGTCCATGCGATCGCGACTTCGCCGGGGGTGCGTCCGTGCGGCTCGCCGATGCGGCGCAGCAGGTCCGCGAGCTCCAGATTGCGGGAGAGCGCCGGTTCCTGAAACTCCGGCCGCCTGCGGCGATGATCGTCGGGGGCGAAATTGGCTACGCGCTCCTTACTCATCTTCCCGGTGAGCAGTCCGCTCTTCATCGGGGAGTACACGATCACGCCGATGTTGTGCCGCGCGGTGAAGGGTAACGTTTCCTGCTCGATGTCGCGCGCCAGCAGAGAATAGGGCGGCTGCAGGGATGTGATCGGCGCGATTTTCAGACACCGTTCCATGTCCCGCACTTTGAAATTGGACACGCCGATCCAGCGCACTTTGCCTTCCTTTTGGAGCTTCGCCATCTCGCCCCAACCCTCCTCGATTTCCTCCTCGGGCTGGGGCCAGTGGATTTGATAGAGATCGATGGCGTCGAGCTGGAGCCGGCGCAGGCTGGCTTCGCATTCGCGGCGTATCGAAGCGGCCTTAAGACTGGGGATGATCTTGCCTTCGGCGTCCCACAGGCGCTCGCATTTCGTGAAAACGTAGGGCCGCCGCGAGCGCCCCTGAAGCGCGCGCCCCACGACCTCTTCGGAATGGCCCAGCCCGTAAATGGCCGCCGTATCGATCCAGTTCACCCCGCCGTCGAGCGCGGCATGAATGGCCTCGATCGATTGATTGTCGTCCTGCGGCCCCCATCCGAAACTCCATCCGCCGCCGCCCATGGCCCAGGCGCCGACGCCGATGGGCGTAATGTAAAGATCGCTGTTACCGAGTTGTCTCATTTTGCATGTTCGCTTTCCACTTCTACTGTGACGCCGCCGTTCAGGATAGATTTCCTGGCGGCCTCGATGACGCGCTCGTTGTAGCGGCTATTGGCGGGGGTCGCGAGCAGTCCCTCCGCATCGATGGCGCGCAGCACGGCTTGGCGGTCCGGGGCCGCTTCGACGCGCAGGCAGGCGCTGACGAGGGCCTCGATGGAACGGTAGCCGTAGCCGGTGGGCGTGAGTCCCTCGCCTCCCAGGCCGACATATTGGAAATAATCCGGACTCGGCTCCGCATAGAGGGTCGCGCCGGGGTCCGTTGCGCGATCGGTATAGACGTATTCGAGCCCGCGGTATTGATCGGAGTGGCGCAGCATGGCGCCGCGATCGCCGTTGGAGCAATAGAGCGTCAGGCCTTGCGCGTTCGTGCCCGGACCTGCGTCGGGAAAGCTCAGCGAATTTTGGACGTTCAGACAGGCGCCATTGTTCCAGATCACGCGCGCGTCGGTCCACAGAAAACCCTCGCTGCCGTTGGGAAATTTATCCTTGATGCCGTAGACGCTCACCGCGGCGGGAAGCAGTCCGGTGATGAAGTGGGCGAGATCCACATAATGGCAGCCTACGTACGTGAAGGCGTCGGAATTTTCAACGGTGCACCAATTCTGAAAATTGGAGCGGCGGTAATACCACTTCTCCATGAGGCAGGCGCTTCCGAGGCGAAATTCGCCGAAGCGGCCGTGGCGGTAGAGGCGGCGGGCGAGCAGGCTACGCGGGTCGAAACGCTTGTGATATTCGACGCCGATGAAAAGCCCGCGGCTCCGGGCTTCCGCCTCAATCGCGATGGAATCGGCGGCGCGCAGGACCAGGGGCTTCACTGAGATCACATGATGGCCCGCTTGGAGGGCCCGCATGACAGCGTCGAAATGAAGCTGGTCGGGCAATGCGACGATGGCGATGTTGCGCGGGGGCATGTGGGCGAGCGCTTCGGCATAGGGCTCTAGAGACGCGTGGAAATGCGCGTTCGGGAATGCCTCGTTGATCGCCGCCGAGCCGGACAGCGCTTGGAGGGTGCTTTCGCGGCGCGCGCAGACGGTGATGTCTCCCACGACGCCAAGCCGCCGGAGCTGCAATAAAGACGGCAGGATTTGATCGTGTACGATCATGCCGCCGCCGACAACGGTGACCGCGGTATGCATCAACCGACGGCGGCGCGGGGCGCCCGGAGGGTTTCGGCGAAAACTTCCTCGAGGACCGCGACGCTTTCGAGAATCGCTTCCTTGGTGATGATCAACGGGGGCGCGATTTTGACGGTTCCGCCGCCCGGGCCTACCGGTCCGAACATGAGCACGCCTTTTTCCCAACACAGCCTCACGATGTCCCAGGCCAACTCGCCGTCGGGCTTGTTCGTCCCCGGGTGGACACAGCAGACGCCAGCGACCAGACCCTTGCCGAAGACCACGCCGATGCGCGGATGGCGGGCCTTGATCTCGTTCAGACGCGCGTGCAGCAGTTGGCCCGTCTCTTTGGCGCGCGCGGCGAGATTCTCGCCGACAATGATGTCGATGGAGGCGAGCGGCGGCGGCGCAGCATACCGGATTTCCGGTGTGCGTGGACGTCATGGTTCCGGGCGTGGGCAGATCCATCAGATCCGCGCCTCCCGCGACGGCCGCCAGCGGAAGCGAGCTGCTGATGCCTTTGCCGAAGGTGGCGAGATCGGGCGTAATGCCGTAATGCTCAAAGCCGAACATTGTTCCGGTGCGGCCGAAGCCGGCTTGCACTTCGTCGCACACCAGCACGGCTTTGTGCCCGGTACACCATTGCCGCAAGCGATTGCATGAATTCGACGGGAGCGAAGGCGGCGGTTCCACCCTGATACGTTTCGAGAATCACTCCGGCGACGTTGCGCGGCTCGATGCCCTGCTCGGCGAGATTGCGCAGGAAGGCGTCGAAGGAAGTGTCGGTATTGCGGAAGCCATCGGGGAACGGCGCCTGCACGAATCCGCGGTCGAGGTTGACGATCCAGTCCTTCAGGGCCGGGATGCCGCCCGCCTGCTGCGCCCCGAGCGTGCGGCCGTGAAAGGCATCGGCGAAGGACACGATGACGTGCTTGGCGCGGCCGCCGGCTTTGAGGCCGTGCATGCGGCACAGCTTGATGGCGCACTCGACGGCTTCGGAGCCGGTGGTCAGCAGGAAAATTTTCTTCAGAGGCTCGGGCATCAGGCCCGCCGAGGCGCTCGACTAGACGGGCGCGGATTTCGCTCGGAAAACAGTAGTTGGTCAGAAGATGGGAGGAGGCTTGTTGGACGATGGCATCGGCGATTTCGGGGCGGCCGTGTCCGGCATTTGCGATGAGGACGCCGGAGGACCAGTCGATCCAGCAGTTGCCGTAAGGGTCGTGGATCTGGAAGCCTTCGGCGCGCTGCCAAATTACTGGCGGCTGGCCTTGCATGGCGAGCGGCTCATAGCGGCGCAGACGTTCGAGAATGGGCAGCGACTGGGGCGCGGGCAGGTCCGTCACGATTCTGCGCAGCCCGGTTTCAATGCGGGCGGTGGGGCGAGGCGTCAATCCGAAGTCGTGGGCCATTCGTATATTCTCGCATCGCGCTCAGGCGCGCGCCGGACGCGCGGTCCGTTGCGCCAGGTTGGCGCGGAGGGAAATGAACAAGGACGAGCGCCACGACAATACAGGTGCCCAGCGCCGGGATTACCATGATGGCCTGAATTCCGGCAAGCTCGGCGAAGTATCCGAGCAGCCAGGGAGCGAGCAGTCCTCCGGTCAACGCGAAAGAAAAAATGCCGTTGTAGAATCCCGGGTGGTAGTAGGTGAAGCGGCGGCCGATTTTTTCGACCACGAGGGGATAGATGGAGGCGAAGCCAAACCCGATGAGCAGGATCGCGACGCCCGCTCCCGTTCTGTTGGTGGTGAAGGCGAGCAGCAGGCAGCCGAAGAGCGCGGCGACGGCGGAGCCGAACAACAAACGCATATGCCGCACGCGGCCGAGTACGGCCTGCGCCAGGATTCTTCCGAGCAGCAGCGCGGACCAGTAGAGAGCCAGCATCGCGAGCGCCGTCCGCGGGCTGACGCCCAGGCGGTGGATGGTGAAAATGGGCAGCCATCCGGCGATCGACCACTCGTTTCCGAATTGAAAAAAGAGAAGGAGGCTGAAGAGCACCGCGACGGGATCTTTGAAGTCGTCGCGGACGCCGCGGAGGGGGCGCTCACTGCCGCGCTCGACGGGGGCAAAGCGCGCGCGGCGGCAGGCGATCGCGAAAAAGCCGGGAATGGCCGCGAGGAAGACGAGAATGCTGGGGACCGTGTAGACGTAGAACGTTCCCGCTACGAGCAGCGCCGTTGCGACGCAGCCGAGGCCGAGAAGGATGCCGCCGAGGTTTACGGTGGCGGCCGGATCGCGCCTGTACAACGGCGAGATGGCGTGGAACAGAGAGGCGTTCAACAGAGCGGCGGCGGCGCCAAGGAAAAGCAATCCGGCATCCCGCCACGCCGCCGGCCAGGGCGGTCCCACGAGGCCGAGATACAGGAATGAGGCGCAGGCGAGAAGGGCAGCCAAAACGATGGTGAACCGGATGCCCTTGCGGGCAGGAGCGAATAGGCGATGCGGGCGCCGGCGAAGAGGCCCAGGTTCAGAAAGAGGAAATAGTAGCCGACGGTGAGGAAATTGGAATCGAGGTGGTGGCCCCAGGCGGGGAGGACGGCTCCAAGGAAAGAGACGATCATGCCGCTGACAAAAAAGCCCGCCAGCGCCCGCTTGTTTTCGCCGGCGAAGCCGAAGGGGCGAGGTGCGACTGGACCGACGCTACCGATTCCCATAGATTAAACCACCGCGGCGTTTCCATAAAGTGGATTGAGCCGCATTGTCTCCACTGATAAGGAACAGGTTAGGAGCTGGTCTAACGATTGCTTCAGAGTAGCGCAATTGCTTCGGGGCAGGCGCTGTA
Organism: Bryobacterales bacterium; assembly: GCA_963795935.1. GTDB lineage: Bacteria > Acidobacteriota > Terriglobia > Bryobacterales > Bryobacteraceae > JAICMB01. The sequence goes on from CAWCJO010000015.1 coordinate 252,649, forward strand.
CGTTTTGGTGGCAGTTGCCTCCCTCCGGTCCTTCGTCACAGGCCCTGCTGATAGTGGGGCCTCTTTTATTTTCCCGCATATTGCGGTCCGCAAGAAACAGTTGACACGCTGTAAGCTCACGGACTATGATGAAGGCATCACTGAGAAAGGAGGTGGTCCAGTCTAAACATATGAGTACCGATGGTAGTTGTCCTAAAGAATCCACGCGCGAGGTGGCCGACTCTTAAGTCGACTGCTCCAAAGCTCAGGTTTCGTTCAGTGCCGAGACCGCCGTTCCTGTGGACCGGCCACTTCACTGCGCGAGATACGTAAGGCACGGAACCCCCGCATCCCGGCGTTAACGCCCGCATTTGGCGTTGAGAGCCGGGGTACGGGGGTTCTCCGCTTTTGGCGGCGGTGCCGCCGCGATGATATACTAAATTTTTCGAAAGGACTACGTTTTCGCATGAAAGCCGGCATTCATCCCGCCTACGAAGAGATTAACGTGACCTGCGCCTGCGGGAATACTTTTAAGACCCGCTCGACGCACAAAGGCGACATTCGCGTGGAAATCTGCTCGAATTGCCACCCGTTCTTCACGGGGCGGCAAAAGCTGGTGGACACGGAAGGGCGCGTCGATCGTTTTCAGAAGAAAGTGCAGAAGGCCAAGGACATTCAGGCGGCGAAGTCCGCGGCGGCGGCGAAGAAGGCTCCGGCGGCGAAATAGCTCTGGCTTGCGGGAGTCGCGGGTGGCGCGATAAGAAATTTAGAACACCGCTCGCTCGCGGGTAGGTTTGTTAGCGGCTATCTCTTGGGGCGGGCGCGTTCGGCGCGTTCTTTCACGAATTGGTCGTATTCGGGCCGTTGCGCGGGGGTGAGGATGGCCCGTACGCGGCTCATTTGCTCCTCGTGAATGGCTTTCATTTCCTGCATGCGCCGCTCGTGGGCCGCATGGACCTTGGCGCCGGTATTGTCGAGAATCCCATTAAGTTCGGTGAGCTGCGCGGGGGTGAGATTCAGCCGCGTCTGCATTTCGTGGATATAGCGGCTGCGGTATTCCTCGGGCGAGAGTCTTCCGGGACGGTCACGGCTGGAAACCGGAGTCGGAGAGTAGAGGCGCGAGGCGAAAGCGCCGACCACGACTCCGCTGGCGAATATCAATACCAGATAGACCGCAATGATGAGATTGGAGCGCCTCATAGAGAGTTGGTGCTAGCGCTGGTCGGCGTCGAGAAGGTCGAGGCGAAAGCCCCCCAGGGCCGCAACCGTGTCGCGGACTGCGCCTCCGCCAGGACGTCGACGTAATTTCCGGCCAGTTGCGATTCATGGTATGTGCGAGGGGCAATGAACATGCCCGTGATAAAGCACGCGGCCAGCGCAGCGGCCACGGCGACTTCCGACATCCTCTTGAGCCGGAAGAGGAAACTGCGCTTTGTTTCAATGCTATTCCAGAGCTTGGGCATGAAGTCCGCGCCCGGATCGAGGTCCGGAAAAGCGGCGCGATACTCCGCCACTATCAAATCGAGTTCCTGGTCCAGTCTGTCCATCTCTCGTGCCCTCTATCTTACTGCTCTATCGGCTGTCACTCAACAAAAACTCACCGGCGCTTCCACCGACTTATCGCTCCACGCCCGTCGGCTTGGCATCCTGCGATGCGGCGAAGGCTTTCAAAACCCGTTGCCGGGCGCGGAAAAGCCTGACCTTTAAGGCGTTCTCCTTGACGCGATAGATCTTCTCCAGCTCCTTGAGCGAGAGTCCCTCGACTTCCTTGAGCTTGAGAAGGATCTGGTCCTCCTGTGAAAGCGATCCCAGTAGCGAATCTAAAAATTCCTTCACTTGCGTTTGGTGTTTCCGCTCGCGATTGGCTTTCCCGCCCGCCACCGCGTCGGCCATCATCATCTGCTGGTCGGACAAATCGGCCATACGCGATTCGTTCCGGCGCCGCTGCTTGCGCAGGTAATCGTAGGAGGCGTTCACGGTCAGCCGGTACAGCCATGGTTCGAAGACCTCGGGCGTCCGCAATTGGTCCAACGAATAATACAAGCGCAGGAAAACCTCCTGGGCCACATCCTCCACGTCCTCGGGCCTGCCGATCAAGCGGTTGATGGTACCCATAATCCGCTTGCGATAAGCGACCACGACCTGGTTGAAGGCAGCATCGTCGCCGGACTGCGCCTTTTGTATTTGCTCAAACTCAACGAGCATTCGGCAAAAGCCGGCAGTTCCCTATCTCTATGTATGGTAGGCGCACCGGCAAATTGCTAGGTTACAAGGCCGGGAAGGCAAAAGCAAAGGGTTGGGGTGGTCCTTTAGGGCCGTATTGCTTCGGCAAAACGCGCGCCGGCGTCGACCGCCACGCCGATGCGGGTCACGGCGCGGCTCTGGCCCCAAATGCTGCGTACCTCGACGGGCGTTTTGAGATGGAGGATGCAGCTCGGCCCGTTGATTATGGCGTTCGAGACGTAGCCCGGCTCCCGGCGGGGCGGCGCGGCGCCTGTAACGGGCCGGCATTCTGCGACGTTGTCGCGGCGGAATTGAAGCTCCCGAAGCATTCCGATTCTGAACAAAACCAATTCGTCGTTGACCAGAATCGTTCGCAAGCGGGCTGCCCGTCCAAGGGCGATGGCCCACAGCAATCCGTAAAGATCGAGCGCGGTGCAGATCCACGCGGCTAAGGAGCTCCATTTGCGCAGCAGCAGATGGAGCGGGATGCCCTCGCCGAGGATGGCGGCGGAGAGCACGGTTGCAAACAACGTCCAGCCGCCTGCTTCGGCGTAGGAGAAAGCGCGCCAACCGGGGCGCTGTTCGGGCTTCGCGCGCCAGGAAAACAAGGCATAGTAGAGGACGGCGATCTCCGCGGCGGCAATGTGCGCGAGCCGTTCGGAGGGCAGCAGCGCCCGCGCTGCGGCGCGAATCCGGCTTAAGGCATCGCCGCCGCGGTTCCAGACTTCGGATGCGCCTCACGATTCGCGCGACGACCCACAGCTCCGCCGGAATGCCGAGCCAGCGCAAAGACGGCAGCCAGACCTGCTCCGGCGCGGGCAGCAGGACTCCCGCGGCTTTGACGCCCGCCAAGGAAATGCCCAGGACCGCGAGCCACGAGGAGTTGCCTTTGCGCGCCACCAGCAGCCAGTACAGCAGCGGGACCGTGACGGTAAAATCCGCGGTTGCGCCGCCCCCATGACACCGGGAATGGGCGATCGAGGCGGGAGCGCGGGTGATGAAGAACAGCGCCGTGTAGACGGCGGCGGCGGCTACGGCGAAGGTCCCTCGCGCCGACAATCTATTTACGCCCGCCATGGTCATCATGATAAAGTGAATTAACTCCCCCCAGTATTTCATGGACTTCCTCGAAGGTCTGAATCCGCAGCAGCGCGCGGCGGTTGCGCACGTCGAAGGTCCCTTGCTGCTGCTGGCCGGCGCTGGGAGCGGTAAGACGCGCGTCATCACGCACCGCATGGCGCATCTGATCGAAGCGCATCGCGTACCCGGCCCCTGCATTCTCGCCGTTACCTTCACCAATAAGGCCGCGGACGAGATGCGGCAGCGCGTCGTACGGCTGCTGGGCAATGCCGACCGGCACAATGCGCCGTTCGTTTCCACCTTTCATTCTTTTTGCGTGCGCCTGCTGCGCCGCGATGGGGAATCGTTGGGCGAGATTCGCCCCGGTTTCACGCGCCGCTTCACGATTTACGACGACGACGATCAAGTCGCGGTGCTGAAGACGGTCTACAAGGCGCTCGGCCTCGATGAGAAGTTCATGCAGTACCGCGCCATGTGCTCCTGGATCAGCCACAACAAGAGCCATAAGCTGTCGCCGCAGGACGCCTACGACAAGGCGAAAGATGCGACGGCGTCGCGGCTGGCCAAGGTTTACGACGAATACGAAGCGAAACTGCGGCAGGCGAACGCGCTGGATTTCGACGATCTGCTGCTGGAATCCGTCCGGCTGCTGGCGCACGATGCGCATCTGCGCGAGCAGTACAACCGCCGCTTCGAGTTCGTCATGATCGACGAATATCAGGACACCAATCGCACGCAGTACGAGTTGATGCGGCTGCTCGACGGAGCAACATCGCAACATCTGCGTGGTGGGCGATGAAGATCAATCCATTTACGGGTGGCGCGGGGCCGACATCCGCAATATTCTCGATTTCGAACGCGATTATCCGAATGCGACGGTGATCCGGCTGGAGCAGAATTACCGCTCCACGAAGAATATTCTGGACGCGGCCAGCGCGCTGGTTTCGAATAATAAAGAGCGCAAAGGGAAATGGCTGTGGACGGAATCGCAGGCGGGGGCGGCGATCGGACTTTATGAGGCTCCGAACGGCGAAAACGAGGCGCTTTTCATCGCCGACACGATCGAGAAAACGCTGGCGCGCAATCCGGGGGAGCGCGTGGCGGTGCTGTACCGCACCAATTTTCAATCGCGGCAGATCGAGGAGGCGCTGCGGCGATACGGCCGCAAGTACACGGTGGTCGGGGGATTCAGCTTTTATCAGCGCGCGGAGATTAAAGACGTTCTGGCTTATTTGAAAGCGATTTTGAGTCCGCAGGATTCGGTCAGCCTGCTGCGGATCGTCAATACTCCGGCGCGGGGCATCGGCAAAACGACGGTGGAACAGATCGAGCAATACGCGCTGGAGCACAACCTGGGCGTCTGGGGGGCGATTGGGCGGATGCTGGAGGAGCATGTTTTTCCCACGCGCGCCGAAGCCGCGCTGCGCGCTTTTTATGGCATGATGCGGGAGCTGGCGGAGTTCGCTACCGGCGCGCCCGCGCCTTCCATTGCGGATGTATTGGGGGAGTTGCTGGAACGCACGGGCTACCGCAAGATGCTGGAGGCCGATACCACCGCGCAGGCCGATTCGCGCATTGAAAACTTGCAGGAATTGCTGAACGCGGCGGCGGAAGCGGCCGAGCGCGGAGAGAATGCGACGGATTTTCTCGATCACGCGGCGCTCGTCTCGGATGCCGACGCCGTGGACGAGCGCGCCGCCGTCTCGCTGCTGACGATGCACAACGCCAAGGGGCTGGAGTTTCCGGTGGTGTTCATCGCGGGGCTGGAAGAGGGATTGTTTCCGCATAGCCGCTCCTTCGATTCGGCGGCGGCGCTGGAGGAAGAGCGGCGGCTGTGCTATGTGGGGATGACGCGCTCGGAAAAAAGGCTGTATCTGAGTTGGGCGCGGTTCCGGCGGCGGTTCGGCGCGGGGCAGCTGGAACCGTCCATTCCGTCGCGATTTCTGAAGGAGGTTCCGGCGGGTCTTATTGAAAAGCTGCGGGACGACGACGACATCGCGCAAGTGGATCTGTTGTCGGAGCGGCACGAGGTGCGGGAGACGGTCAAGCGCAATCTGTATACGGGGAAGACTTATAATTCGCTCGAGAACATCGGGCAGTTTTTCGCGGAGCGCGGGATTCGGCCGCCGTCGATGACGCCGCGGCAGCCTCCTCCGAGTGGCCCCGCGCAAGCGCCGGCGCAACGCGACATGCAAGCGCCGCCCGGGGCGGTTCGAAACACGACGACGACGACGCCGTACGGTGCGCCGACTTCTACGCCGCGGGGCGCGTCGACATCGGGACCGTATGCCGCTCCGCTGTCGGCCTCTCGCGCGACGCCGTCGGGCTCGGCGCGGCCAGCAGACGATCGGCGTGGCGCGCCGCGCCGCAAGTTCGGCGCGGGGGCCACCGTCCGGCACCCGAAATATGGGCGCGGCACGGTGTTACGGCGCGAAGGCGAGGGCGATGACGCTAAACTGACGGTAAGCTTTCCGGGCTACGGGCTTAAGAAATTAATCGAGAAATACGCGGGGATCAAAGAGGAATGAATACTAAACACAGCGAAGATCGCAGCGCGCGCAAGGAGCTGAAGCGCGCAGCGCGCAAGAAGGCGCCGGCGAAGGCCAAGCGCGCCTCGGGCGTGGCTCGCGGATCAGGGAAGAAGAAGATCCAGAGAGCAGTGAAGGGCCAGCGCAAGCGGTAACATAGTTTACCCGCGTGAGCCAGCTTCTCCGCACCAAGAGCATCGACGCGCTTATTGCCGAATCTGAAGAACCCGGCAAGCGTCTGCGCAAAACCCTGGGGCCGTGGAGCCTCACCGCGCTGGGCATCGGGGCCGTCATCGGCTCGGGGATCTTTACCGTCACGGGCACCGCCGCGCGGGGCAAAATCATGCCCGTCGCGGATAAACTGCATCCCGATCCTTGGGTGTGGCTGAAGGTCCCGCTTTTCGATTTCGTCGCTAACGGGTTTCACGCGCCCGCCATCGTCGGCCGCCCCGGTGCCGGTCCCGCGCTCACGCTTTCTTTTCTCCTGGTGGCGCTGGCGTGCTGCTTCGCGGCGCTCTGCTACGCGGAGTTGGCCTCCATGATACCGATCGCCGGCAGCGCCTACACTTACTCCTACGCCATACTGGGCGAGATTTTCGCCTGGATCATCGGCTGGGATTTGATCCTCGAATACGCGGTTTCGAATATGTCGGTCGCGGTCGGCTTTTCGGCCTACTTGCAGGACCTGTTCGAGAATCTTTTCGGATTCCATTTGCCCTCTCAGTTCGCCTTTCCGCCTTTTCCGGCGCCGGGAGGGCCGGCCGGATGGTTCAATGTTCCCGCGCTGCTGATTACGCTGGGCGTCACGTGGATTCTGGTGCGCGGCGTTCGTGAAAGCGCGGAAGTGAACACCACCATGGTCGTCATCAAAATGGCGGCGATCGTGATCTTTTGTGTGGGGGCCTCGCACGCCATCAACAAGTCCAACTGGCATCCTTTTGCGCCCAACGGTTTTGCCGGCGTGCTGGCGGGCGGCTCGATTATCTTCTTCAGCTATATCGGGTTCGATTCCGTGTCGACGGCGGCGGAAGAATGCAAGCGTCCGCAGCGCGACCTGCCCTTCGGCATCATCATGACGCTGGTCGTCTGCACGGTGCTGTACTCCTCCGTGTCGCTGGTGTTGACTGGAATCGTGAACTGGAAAGTTCTCGATCCCGATGCGCCCATCGCGGTGGGGCTGAAAACGCTGGGCATGAACCGTCTGCGGCTGCTGGTCACGGCCGGCGCGCTGATGGGGATGCTGTCGTCGCTGCTGGTTTATCAATACAGCCAGGCGCGGATTTGGTTCGCCATGTCGCGCGATCGTCTGCTGCCGCGACTTTTTTCGGTTGTGCACGAACGCTTCAGGACGCCTTATATTTCGACGTGGATCGCGGGATTCGTGGTCGGCATTCCGGCCGGAATTTGGGACATCGATACTTTCGCGGAGCTCTCGAATATCGGCACTCTATTTGCGTTCGTGCTGGTCTCGGCGGGCGTTATCGTGCTGCGCAAGAAACAGCCGGAGCGGCCGCGCGGCTTCCGCGTTCCGCTGGTTCCCATTACTCCGCTGCTCTCGATCGCGTGCTGTCTGCTGTTGATGGCGGGGCTGCCGCTGGAAACGTGGGTGCGGTTTTTCATGTGGCTGATTATTGGATTATTTATTTACTTCCTATACAGCCAGAAGCGTAGCCAGTTCAGCCCGGCTTGAGGCGTCAGGAAAGCTCGGCTTCGAGGAAACTGCGGATGTCGTTTTCGTTCACCTCGGGCTCGCCCGGCGCGACATTGTTGAGCTTGCCGGCCTTCAGCCAGCCTTCGAGTTTATCGACCAGTCCATAGAGGTGATCGAAGGAATCGACAATAAAAAGCAGCGGCTGGAAACGATCGATCTCGAAGCCCTGGTTAATGGCCCATTCAAGCTGAAGCGGGTAGCGTTGGACCTCGGGAGATTCGATGGCGTGCGCTATTTCGCCGCAGGAGCTGAGCAGGCCGCTGCCGTAGACTTTCAACTCGCCGCCGCGGCCGCGCATCAGCCCGAACTCGATCGTAAACCAAAAAAAGCGCGCCATGGCCTTGATGATGCTGGTGAGGGAGTGCAGCCGCGTTTCCTTGTCGCGGATCGCGGAGACAAGGTGCGCCGCAGTGCGCGCGCATTCGCCAAAACGGACCAGCGTTTCCGCGAAGTGACGGTCGGTATGCATGGGCACGTGGCCGGCGATGTCATGGAAAATGTCGGGCTCGGGAAGATAGTCCAAATTGCCGGGGCGGCGGATGGTGATGGTGGTGGGAAACTCGCGGTTGCGAAGGCAGTCGAAGAACAGGAACGAGGGGATATAGCCACTGACCGCCTTGGCTTGGAACCCGGTGAGCGGCTTCAGGAAGCGGTTGACGTCGGCAAGGCGTGGGATGCGGGCCGGGTCGAGGCAGAGGCAGCGGATGCCTTCCATAAAATGCTCGTTCGCATACTGGTCCCAGCGCGGGCGCATACGCGAGTAGAGCTTGCGCCAAGCCTCATGGTTTTCTTCCGAGTACAATTCGTAGGGCTGATGGATGTAGAGCTGTCCGCGATTGCGGGCCTCTTCGATGAAGGGAGCTTGCGCCGTCGTCAGACCTACCGTTTCGAGCACCGCACTCTGACGCACGGAGACCCTCCCTGCTAACTTAGATTCAACCGCCCCGTCCGAGGTTACACCACAAGTTTGTGGTGCTGCAAGATTAGGTCTTATCCGGCTCGCGAATCGTCAGAATCTGGTTGGCGCGGAGGGATGTTAAGGTCTGGCGCGTGCCCGACGGCCAACGGATTTCCAGATCGGCGGTTTCCGCCGCTCCGAGGCCGAAATGCAGGCGCGGATCGTTGCAGGAATAAAAGCTCGATTGCGCCATAACTTCCTGCGCCTGGCGCTTGCCTCCATACAAACATGTGACGCGAGCTCCGATGGCGCTGCGGTTGGATTGCGTGCCTACGAGCTTCAACTTCAGCCAATGACGATTTCCGCGCAGGTCGTTGCGCAGCAGCGAGGGCGGTTCATTCAGATTGACGACCAGAATGTCCACGTCGCCGTCGTTATCGAAATCGCCGAAGGCGCAGCCGCGGCTGCAATGCGGGGCCGCGATGCCCGGTCCGCCCTCCTCGAGCAATTCCTCGAACCTGCAGCCGCCCAGGTTGCGAAAGATGACTCGCGGCGTTTTCAGGGGATAATCGGGATTTTTGCGCTCCACTTCGGGGTAGACATTCCCGGTCACATAGAAAAGGTCGGGGTTGCCATCGTTATCGAGATCCACGATGCCCGCGCCCCAGTTCACGTAGCGAGTCTCGACGCCCAGGCCGGCCGCGATGGTTCGATCTTCGAAGTAGCCTTTTCCGCTGTTCACATAGAGCACATTGGTGTCGTCCATGAAGTGCGTTTTGAAGATGTCGAGATTGCCGTCCAGGTTTACGTCGCCGACGCCAACGCCCATACCGGCCTGCTCCACGCCGTCGTCGCTGAGCGAGCACCCGGCGATCAATCCGATCTCCTCGAAGGTTCCATCGTGCCTGTTGCGGAACAGCAGACTCGGGGTGGAGTCGCAGGCCACATAAATATCCGGCCAGCCATCGTTATCGAAATCGGCCGCGGCAACGGTCATGCCGTAACCCGGCCGCACTCGCGCGATGCCCGCCTCTCTGCTCACGTCGGTGAAGAAGCCGGCGCCGTTGTTTCGATACAGCGTGTGGTGTGAATAGGGCAGGCCGCGGGGTCCGCAATTCACCGGCACCCCGTGCCAGACGCACATGGGACTCGATCCGGGCTTGGGCGCGCGCGAGAGATCGAAATCGAGATAATTCGAGACAAACAGGTCCAGGTGGCCGTCGCGATTGTAGTCGACAAACGAGCAACCCGCGCCCCAGCGATTGCCGGCTTCCAGCAGGCCCGCTCCCTTCGTCACGTCGGTGAACGTGCCGTCACCGTTATTCCGGTACAACACATTGCGGCCGTAGCCGGAGATAAAAATGTCGTCGAAGCCATCGTTGTTGTAATCTCCGACGGTCACTCCGGAAGACCACATGGTCCGCAACAGGCCGGCTTTTTCAGTCACGTCCGTGAACGTGCCATCGCGATTATTCTTGTACAGACGATTGCTTGCGCCCTCGTTCGACGCGGCCGCCCGCGATCCGCTCAGGACCAGCGCGTCGATCCAGCCGTCGTTGTCGTAGTCGATGAAGGCGCATCCGCAGCCGACGGTCTCGATGATGTAATCTTTGTGATCGGCGGGTCCGTAAATTATCGGGGATCGCAGTCCGGCCTCGGAGGCGATGTCTGTAAATCGCGCGTCAAATGGAATTCCCGATGGCTTGGAGCGGGGGCGCGCGTGAAAGTTGCGCGAAGCGACGCCCTGGCCTCGCAATAGGGGAGCCGCCAGGAGCGCGATCAATTCCCGGCGGCGAATTGGGAACGGCATGCGAACAGCGCGAAATCGTATTGTAGCGGCAGGGAAGCCCGCCTATTGGGGTACGTCCGCGTCGACTTGTTCCGGCTTGGGCTGCAAGCGCATTTCCTTAAAGACTTCCCGCAACTGCTCCTTCATTTGCTTCAGCCGTTGAAACTCGGCCAATTCGCGCTGCGAGTCCGCGGCTCGTCCTAGCTGCCGATACACCGTGCCGAGGCGAAAGCGGGCCACCGCGTCAAATGGTTCTAACTGGACGGCGCGCTCGAGAAAAGGCGTTGCTTTGGCTGGCTGGTTCATCGCGGTAAGTATCTTGCCGAGATCGAGGTTGGCTTCGGGATCGTCGGGCTGCAGTTCCAGAGCGCGGGAGTCATAGGCGTAGGCACCGCTCAGGTCGCCTCGGCCGGCCGCGAGCCTGCCCAGGCGGCATGCGGATTTTTCATCGAAAGGATTCTGCGCCAACGAGGCGCGATACTCTTGTTCCGCCTGTTCCTTGTCGGACGGAGAAGCGGAACGGCTGAGTACCTCGGCCAATTCAAAATGGAGACCTGGAAGCGAGGGCGCGATTTTGAGAGCTTCACGGTAATGCCGGATGGCCCCCTCGGTGTCGCCTTGCCTGGCCATCTCCAACGCGATCAGTTGGTGCATCCAGGCGGACTTCGGCGCAACCATGGCAATACCGAGCAGGTCCTCATCGGCCTGTTCCGAGTGGATGCGGTGCGCCGTGTAAAGAATTTCCGGATCGCTCGGCCGGAGTTGCTTCAAAACGCCGACGATGCTTGCGGCCTTGTCCAGGTCCCGCGATGCGTAATAAATCTCGATCAACTCCAGACCGGTCTCTACCCTGAGCTTTTCCTCCTGCAATTTCGGAAACGCCTTCTCCAGGTCGGCGCGGGCGCGCGCCGTTTGCCCCATGCGCTTCTCGCACATACCCAGCAAAGTCTGGGTCTTCCACTGCGCCGGATTGCTCTTCAGCGCGGCGCGAAGCTCCGGGGCGGATCTTTCGTAGTCGCCCCGAAAATAGAGGAGTGTGCCAAGACCATTTCGCGCAATGGAGTTATCGGGTTCGATTTTCAGGACCTCTTGAAACTCGACGATAGCCAGGTCGGGCTTGCCGGTCTGCAGGAATTCCTGTGCTTGCCGCAAGTGGGACACGACGCGCGGCGAGAGGGAGCCGGTCTGAGAGAACGCCGGGGGGCCGCACAGGAATCCTAAAACAGCGCAGAGGATCGCGCGTGGGAGCATGGATTCACTCTAACGCGGCGCGGTCCGGGCGAACGCCGAGCGTGGGCTAAAAGAAGAGTCGCGCCCCGAGCTGCATGAAGCGGCCGTTTACGGTAACGCTCGTAATCTGTCCGATGGCGGGATTCGGCACGCCCGAAGCAAGAGCCGCCGGGGACAACGAAGCATTCGGCGAACTAAAGCAGGGATGGTTCAGAATGTTGTTGGCGTCCAGCCGTATCTGCAATCCCGCACGCTCCCACTTCGACATTTTGAAAGTCTTGCCAAGCGAGAAATTGAGGGTGACAAGATCCGGTCCACGAAGCGTATTCCGGCCGTTGTCCCCGAACGTATTGGTCGCGGGCGTGGCGTAGGCGAGCTGGTTAAACCAAGTATTGATGTTCTGATTTGCCGGAATGGGATTTCCCACAATGTTGGGATACCAGCTTCCATCGAGGGCGCCGGAACCGACATTCGTGTTCATCGTCACGGTGAATGGGTTCCCGGACTGCGCGATGAACTGCGGCGACAGCAGCCAGCCGCCCAGAATGGCATCTCCGATGCCGTTGTTCAGGTATGCGTGGCCGCGCCCCAGCGGTATGTCGTATACAAGGTATCCTTTGAATACTTGCGGCACGTTGAAATTGGATAAGGCATAGTTGGCAGCTGGATTAAACGCATCCTGATAGACCGCATTGCCGTAATGGCTGCCCCAGCCCGACGTATCCTGTTCGTCCAACATCTTGGACCAGACATAGCTTATGTCCGCGCTGAGTCCCCGCCCAAACCGCTTCTTGAACAAGATCTGCAGCGCGTCGTAATTCGAATAGTTGTCGAACCTTCCCGTTAAGCCCCCGGGAACGCTGGGGCCGATGCCCAGATACTGCGGAAACGGCCGCGCAGCCTGCCCCTGTCCTAGTTTGTTCGCAGGCAACTGATTGATGTCTTCCTGGAACTCTAAACCTGTCCCGTGGCTACCTACATATGCGGCCTCGATAACCACGCCGCTGCCCAGTTCACGCTGAACGCTTGCGGTCCATTGGTAAACCCTTCCAACCGGCAAGTTATAGGGCATGTATGGTATGTTTCCGCCTCCTTGTCCGTTATAAGCCCCGGGGTTCGTAGAAGCGCGAACATACGGTAGATTCGAACCAGTGCTCGACAACGTTGTGACGGGCGGTTGGCCGGGATTGGCTGAGACACTCCCGCCGCTCGCAGTACCGAACCCGAGGGGCGAGCCGTCCACGTCCATGCTCCAGAGAGTGCTATAGATGCCGAAGCCGCCACGGACCGACCAATTGCGCGTGGGCGCCCAGGCGAAACCGAGACGAGGCAGAAAAACATCGTAGACGCTATTGAAGATCAGGTTCCTGCCGCTGTTGACGCCGAATAGGATGCCGCCGGGGGTGTTCGTCAGCGGGTTCGTCAAGGTAGGATCGAACGTGCCCCATTGGTTGTGAACTTCGCTAAAGCCGCCATGACCTTCCCAGCGCAGCCCGAGATTCAGCGTCAAGTTCGGTAAGATTTTGAAATCGTCCTGAACAAAGACGGAGGGATTTTTGGAGCGCATGCCGGCCTCGCCTTGCACCAAAGCGCTCCAGGCCTGCGCCTGTCCGAGCAGAAAGTCCGCGTAGCCGACGCTGCTATTGGTGAACTGCCCGTTAAACGTGAAAGTTCCTCCATTCAGGTTGCCCCACGGGGTGGAATTGTCCTGTTCCATAAGGACCTCTCCGCCGAAGTGCAGGATGTGCTTGCCCCGGATCATGGTCACCGTGTCCGAAGGATCGAATGAGTTCTCGATATAGATGGCGGACGTTGCGGAGTCGGCCGGATTTAAGCTCGTATTGCCGCCGGTCCCCTGGATGTTGATATTGGGAAAAACATTCGCTTCGGCAAAACTCCAACCGAGTTTCGATGGGTAATTCAACCCCTCGCTCCCGGGCGTGAACCAATTACCCTGCCGCACAAACCCATACCGGAATTCATTCACGGTCGTGGGGCCGAAAGTGTGCACGTCGGAGACCTGCGCATCATATCCATCGCCGACGCTGTTCTGACAATTGATCGGACAGATGGTGCCGCCGTCGATGTTTATGGAACCGTGCTCGGTGATGGAGAAAGTCAACCGGTTTTGACTGCTGACGCTGAAATCCATGCGTCCAAAGTTTCTGTTGTTGGTGCTGGTATTAGAGACCAGGACGCGATAGTTATTCGTAATTCCAGGAAGGTTCGGGGGGAGGAAATAGGACTGTATTTTGAGCGTCACGGGATCCAATCTGGATTGCGGGATGGTGTTATTTGGAAACGGCTGGCCGGTGGCGGGATCGTAAATCGTTCCGAAGACAGTTGGGTCGAAAATGCCCTGCTGCATCGCCGCGGTCGGCATGGTGGTTGTAACCGTGGATTGGCTCGGATTCGGAATACGGTCGTAACCGTAGTAGAAAAACAGCCGATCCTTCTTGAGCGGGCCGGAAACCGCGCCGCCGAAGTCGTTATATCGCTGTCTGGGCCTTTGAACGTCGAAGAAACTCCTGGCGTTCAGGTCGTCGTTCTGCAGGTAATCGTAAGCGGCCCCGTGGAATTGATTTGCGCCTGATTTGCTGATTACGTTGAAAACGTCGCCGCCGCCGCCGTACTGGGCGCTGAAAGTCGACGTAATGATCGCTACCTCGGAGATCGATTCAAAAATCTGGTCGTCGCCTATATTTGCGCTGTGGGGCAGGCGGATGGAAGCTCCGTCGGCGAGATAGCTGGAGTAGAACGGGAGGGTGCCGTTTATGGCCATGGAGACGCCAGGGTTTTGAAGTCCTCCGCTGCCTTGACCGGTAGCAGGAGCGCCCGTCGCGCCGGGAATCATTTTCACAACGTTCTGCCAGTCCGGCGTAACGTTCGGCATGGATTGCATGGTGGCAAACTCGACGGTGCTGGCCTGCTCGGCGGTCTCGGTCTTCAACAGGGGAGCCTGTTCCGTGACCATAACTTGCTGCTGAGTGCCGCCGACCGCCAGCTGCGCATCGACGCTAATTGCGCCCACCGACAAAACGATGCCTTCGCGGACGACTTTCTGAAACCCCGGTTTTTCGAAGGTGATGGTGTACCGTCCCGGCAGAATCGATACCGCGTCGTAAAGGCCTACCGAATTCGTGACGAGCTTTTTGATTACGCCTGTGTCTAGATCCAGGAGTGTCACGGTTACGCCGGGGACGACTGCCCCGGAAGCGTCGGTGACAATGCCCCGGATGTCGCCCGAGTTGCTGTTTTGCGCTAGGCCGGATACGGCCATCACAATGGCCAGTACCAGCGCCCCAAACAGTCCGGCATTGTTGCTCCAAACTGAAAGGTCTGTCCGCATTTGACTAATCGCAGCATGCGAGAATCTAAAGAAGTTCATTGTGGCTCCTCCCATTTTTTCGTTGCGGTGCAAGCGGGTCGGGCATCGCGGAACGCGGCATAACCGTTCACGCAGCCGGACCGGCCAAGGGAAATTGAAGTCGCGCTACACACGACCACGAAATGCGAGGTAGTGCAATTTCCAAACATTGAACTGCTCACTGGGTTTCACCCGGCATGCGAGTCCGCATTAGCCAGGAATTCCCTCTGCATTACGCCGCGTATGAGTATAAACGCAAAAGCACGCCTGCGCAATAAGGTCCGCGACTTTGGCAATTTTGCCGCTGTCGCGCGAGAAGTGCGGAGGCGTCTGGATTCTGAGGTCCGCCGCCTGTGGAATGGCGCACCCGTTCTTGTGCGCGCTTCGCTGGGGAGTCGCATCAAAACCCAGTTTCGACCGTCCTTACCGCCCCACCGGCGGCAGGTGGGCGGAAGCCTTGCCCGGCCGTGCGGCACGGAACCGGTTCCGCGTTCACGATGCTTTCAAACCTGCATGAGCGGTGATTGTCGGGTCCTGTATGGAGCCGAAACATCATGTCTCGAAATGTGCCATCATGTGGGTGTGATACGAACCCAGATCCAATTAACAGAAACGCAGTTGGGGGCGCTGCGGCGTCTTGCCGCGAATAATGGGGTGTCCATCGCGGATCTGATCCGCCGCAGCGTAGATTCCTATCTAGCGGCACACACGGCGGAGCGGAGCCGGGAGGAACGGATCGAGCGAGCGCTAAGCGCCACGGGCAAATTCGCGTCGGGTGCGCGCGATGTCAGCGCGGAACACGATGGCTACCTCGCGCAGGCGTTCGAGAAGTGACGGTGTTCGTAGATACTTCGGCCTTTTATGCGCTCCTGGATCAGGACGACTCCAATCATGCGAGCGCCGTCGAGGTATGGCGCCGTTTGCTGGGTGGAAACCCGGAGCTTCTGACCAGCAACTACATACTCATTGAGACCTCCGCTCTCGTGCAGCACCGCTTGGGAATTCCGGCGCTCCGCACTTTTACGGAGGAAATTGTTCCCCTCCTGCGAATCGAATGGATCGGTGAACAGTCGCATCAAAACGCGGTCTCGGCTGTTCTTGCCGCAGGGCGGCGGCGGCTTAGCTTGGTGGACTGCTCCAGTTTCGACGCGATGCGCCGTATTGGGGTACGGACGGCGTTCTGTTTCGACGCTCACTTCTCCGATCAAGAGTTCGAGGTGTTGCCGCAAGCATCGTGAGCACGCCCGCGGCTGGGATCTGCTAGCCTCGAATCGCGCATGAGCGCCGATTTTATTTGGCGGCCCGGTCCCGAGTTTATGGCGCAGACGAACGTGCGGCGCTTCATGGACCGCATGGGGATTGCGGATCGCGAGGAGTTCCTGCGGTATTCGGTCGAGCGGCTGGAGGATTTCTGGGCGGAGCTTGTCAAAGAGATTGGCGTCAGTTGGGCGGAGCCGTTTACAAAAACGCTGGACGACTCCAGAGGCCCGGAGTGGTCACGCTGGTTCGTGGGCGGCAAGCTGAACATCGCGTATAACTGCCTGGACCGCTACAAAGCGGCGGGGCGGCCCGCGATTCTCTGGGAAGCGGAGGACGGCCGCAGGCGCGAGGTGGGATTTCCGAAGCTCTACGCCGAGACGAACCGGCTCGCCAACGCCCTGAAGTCGCTGGGGCTTGCGCGAGGCGACCGCGTGGCGTTGGCAATGCCGATGGTTCCCGAGATTGTCACGATTCTGTACGCCTGTTTCAAGCTGGGGTTGATCGTGGTCCCGATTTTCGCGGGGTTCGGCGCGGGCGCGATGGCAATGCGGTTGGAGGATTCGGGCGCGCGCGTGGTCTTTACGGCCGATCGCCTGTGCCGCCGCGGCAAAGAGCTTCCACTGCGGTCGAAGGTTGAGCAGGCGCGCGGCAAGGCGCCGGGGGTCGAGCACGTCCTTGCGCTTGAAGATTGGGACAGCCTGTTGGACGGGCAATTGGATGAATGCGCGACTGTGGCGCTGGACTCCGAAGCGCCGGCCATGATTCTGTACACTTCGGGCACGACGGGGAAGCCGAAGGGCTGCGTCCATACCCATGCTGGAACATTGGCGCAGACGGCCAAAGAAATTTATCTAGGCTTCGACCACAAACCTCAAGATCGCTTTTTTTGGCTTTCGGACATCGGCTGGATGATGGGACCGTGGACTATTATCGGCAACCACCACTTCGGCGGGACGATTTTCCTGTATGATGGCGCGCCGGATTATCCCGGTCCCGACCGGCTGTGGCAAGTAATCGAGCGGCATGGGATCACGACGTTCGGCGTTTCTCCCACGGCGATTCGCGTGCTGATGCGCAGCGGCTCGGCGAAGGGCTTCGACATGCGCTCGCTACGGCTGCTTGGCTCGACGGGCGAGCCTTGGGACGACACGTCTTACGCCTGGTTCTTCGAAAATGTGGGGAAACGCCGCTGTCCGATTATCAATATCTCGGGCGGCACGGAGATCGTGGGCTGCTTTCTGTTCCCTCTCCCGATTCAGCCTCTCAAGCCGTGCACGCTGGGCGGTCCAGCGCCGGGGATGGCGGCCGACGTGGTCGATGAAAACGGGCGATCGGTGCGCGGCAGAATGGGCTATCTGGTCTGCCGCAAGCCGGCGCCGTCGATGACGCGCGGCATCTGGGGCGACCCGGAGCGCTATATCGAGGCGTACTGGTCGCGCTTTCCCGGCATGTGGTACCACGGCGACTGGGCCAGCGTGGATGTGGACGGGTATTGGTTCCTGCACGGCCGGGCGGACGAGGCGATGAACGTGGCCGGCCGCAAGGTTGGACCGGCGGAAGTGGAAGACGCGATTCTCGAAAACGCGGCGGTGGCGGAGGCCGCCGCGATCGGCGTTCCGGACGAGATCAAGGGCGAAGCTATCGTCGGCTTCGTCGTGCTGAAGCCCGGCGAGGCGTTCGATGCGCACGCTATTGCGGCGCAGGTGGCGGACTCGCTCGGCGCCGCTTTCAGACCGCGCGCGATCGTCGAAGTGCCGGCGCTCCCCAAAACACAAAGCGGCAAGATTGTGCGGCGGCTGATCCGGCGGCAATATCTGGGGGAGGCGCTCGGCGATACATCGACGGTGGCGGACCCGGCGGCGCTCGAGGCTTTCAAGACTTTCAGAAAATGAGGGCGCGGGGCGCGGTTTACTTGTCCTTTTGGGCCTCGGGCAGGATGAACGTCGTCTCGCCGGGCCGCTGGACCTTGAGCCTCTTGCGGATCTCGAGTTCCTGCTCGGCGGGGTCGTTCTTCAGCCGTTCGATGCGCTGCTTCTTATAGTCGTTGTCGCGCTGCAGATTGGCGTTCTGCTCTTCCAGTTGCCGGATCTGGTTCCAACGCATGCGCAAAGCCGGTATCCCCCGCGGGCCGCTGAGGGCGAGATAACCGTAGAGGGCCATAATCGCCAAGGCCAGTGAGTAGGCGGCGCGCCGCAGTGTTGTGCTCATTCGGAGAAAACTCTTACTACATGTATAATCCGGTTTTGCGCAAAGATCCAGTGAAAGCCGAAAAAAACGCAAGTACCCCGCAATGACCGACAAAATCGTAGTGCTCTCCACGTGCGCCTCGGAGGAAGAAGCGCGCCGCATCGCAGCCGAACTGTTGGGGAAACGGCTGGCCGTCTGCGTCAACGTGCTGCCACCGATGCGCAGCATTTATCGTTGGGAAGGCGCCGTCGAGGAAAGCGAAGAGGTCCTGATGCTGATCAAGTCGTCCCGCGCGCTTTTTGACGAGTTGCGCGCCGAGATCGCGCGCCTGCATTCCTACGAAATCCCGGAGGCGATCGCTTTGCCGATCATCGCGGGCGCGGCGCCGTATCTTGCCTGGATGGACCGCGAGTTGGCCCGCGGGGAGGCGGAATGAACCCGCGGACGGCGGCGCTGCCGGCGACGCACGCGCGCTATTGGGTGATCGTATTTGCGCTCCTGCTCGCGGTGCTCTCTTACATCGACCGCGTCGCCATGTCGCAGACGGCGCCATACATCATGAAGGACCTGGGCTTGTCGAAGCAGCAGATGGGGACCATCTTCGGGGCATTTGGCCTGGCTTATGCGCTGTTCGAAATCCCAGGGGGCTGGATGGGCGATTGGCTGGGGCCGCGCAAGGTCCTGATGCGCATCGTGCTGTGGTGGTCGACTTTCACAGCGCTGATGGGCTGGATGTGGAATTTCACGTCCTTCTGGATGTGCCAGTTCCTCTTCGGAGCGGGCGAGGCGGGAGGGTTCCCGAACATCACCAAGGCCTTCAGCGTGTGGCTGCCGCATCGCGAGCGAGTGCGGGCGCAAGGCATTCTTTGGACGGCGGCGCGCTGGGCCGGGGCGGCGACGGCGCCCCTGGTGATCCTAACGCTGGGCTATGTCAATTGGCACTGGGCGTTTGTAATTTTCGGCCTGCCCGGTTTTATCTGGGCGGCCTGTTTCTTCGCCTGGTTCCGCGATAATCCGCGCGATCACCCGGGGGTGAACGCAGGCGAGCTGGCGCTGCTGGGCGACGTCCCGAAATCGGCGACCGGACATGGCAACGTCCCGTGGAGCAAGCTGCTGCGCTCGCGCTCCGTCACGCTGTTGTGGGTGCAATATTTCTGTCTTTCTTTTCCGTGGTATTTCTACATCACCTGGCTTCCGACCTACCTTAAGGAGTACCGGCATCTCACGCCTGGACAAATCGGAATTTACGGCATCGTTCCGTTGTTCTGCGGGGGCGTCGGATGCCTCACGTCCGGCCTGCTGGCGGTGCGCATTGCGCGCTGGACCGGCAGCGTGCGGTCGAGCCGCCGCGCGATGGCGTGCACGGGATTTCTGGGGGCCGCGGGGATGCTGACGGTCTCGCTGAACCTGCGGGATGCCCGCTGGGCCATGGCGGCCATGGGTCTGGCGAGCTTCTCGAACGACTTGGTGATGCCGCAGGCGTGGGGCGCCTGCATGGATATCGGCGGGAAATTCGCGGGCACCGTTTCCGGCTCCATGAACATGATGGGCAATCTCGCCGGATTCGCGGCGCCGGTTTTCGGCGGCTACATTTTGCAGCAGACCGGCGGGAACTGGAACGCGTTCTTGTATACCATGGCCGGCATGTATTTGCTGGGGACGTTCTGCTGGCCGTTTATCGATCCGGTTACGCCGTTGACGGCGGGGTGAAGGGGAGCGCGCGCGGGCCCGGGCTCGGCCGATTACGCGCGTGCCCGTGCATCAGACGGTCACTTCAGCGGCAATAAGCGGGCGCGCGCCCCGCGGGCACTTGCTTTTACTACGCATCCCCGATCGAGGGCGGCTTCGTGCTCTTGCCAAATCGACCGTATAAGCGCGGCGACATCAAGCGCTCGCAGCCGCTGCTGGCGGATGAGAACTACCGAAGGCCGAGCAGCGCCGATCAGAGCGAGAATCTGCGGGAAATCACGATCCAGCGTGATTATCACCCGGGATTCGCGGGCTGCGTAGTCGAGGATCTCGGCGTCGGTAGCCTCGCGCATCTCGATTTCACGGACATGCACGGCATCCCAGCCATCGTTTCGCAAGATCATGGCGGCCGTTGACGGGAGCCCCTGATCCAGTACGATGCGCTTCATGCGGCATCGATGTGCAGATCAATTGTGCCGTCGACGGCAGCCGCTGCGAACGCAAGCGCCTGTTGAAGATCTTCTTCTCGAAGATCCGGGTAATCCTTGAAGAGTTCCTGGCGCTCCGGATATGCCGCCAGAATCTCCAATACGCGGCGGACCGTGATTCGCATCCCACGAATGCAGGGATGGCCGCCCATTTTGTCAGGCTCGATCGTGATCCGGTCGAATGGCGGCTTGAGATTCATACCCACCATTATGCCTGCGCGGGCGTGTTTTAGCGTTCTAATCGATGGTCAATTGCATGCGCCAGGCATCGCGGCCCGGGCCGTAGTAGTTCTTCACCGTCCGGGTGCGCACGAATCCGAGGCGGCGATAAAGACGGATCGCTTGCCGGTTGCCGATGCGGACCGTGAGGATCCAGGTTTTCACGCCGCGGCGCTTGAGGCTTCGCATCGTGGATCGCAGCAGAGCTTCGCCGGCGCCATGGCCGCGGGCGGCGTTGAACACGGCTATGGAGATCAACTCGGCCTTAACGGAATCGATTTGCGTGACGGCATAACCGGCTATTTTTCCCGAGAGCTTGGCCACCAGAAATAATTCCGGGCAGGTCCGCAGAGTTTGGAGTAACACGGCGCGGGACCAGGCTTCGCGCCGGAACGCGTCCGCCTCGATCTCGAGGATGCGATCGATGTCGCGCGGGAGCGCGCGGCGCAGCTTGATTCGAGTCCGCAAGTTCCAGAATGCCTGAAGCGCTACTCTGGTGGGTTCGTATGCGCGCGATCGATATGCGTGTGGCCGCGGCGATTCTGCTTTGCGCCGGGACCGCGCGCGCCCAGAGCGGGGGCGAAGAGTATCGCGTCTACACGGAGCATCCGCGAATTTTTCTGAACGCCAAGCGGCTGCGATTGCTGAGGCGGGAGCGCGAGCGCCAATCGATGCGATGGATGCAATTCGAAGCGTTGATTCGCGGCAACGCGCAGATGCCGGAGCCGGGATTCGCCTATGCCCTGTACCATGCCGTTACGGGCGATGGCGCTTCCGGACGCCGCGCCGTTGAGTGGGCGCTTTCGCCGGCCGCCGATCTGCGCCAGACCGCGCTTGTTTACGACTGGTGCCAGGACGCGCTGACGCCGGCGCAGGGGAAAACCATGGCGGCGAAGCTGATGGCCGGGGCGAGCGATCGCGCGAGGGCCGGCATAGGCGCGATTCGCACGCGGGCGCTGGCGGCGATCGCGGCGGGGGACGCGATGGGCGATCGCGGCGAGGCAGCGCTTAAAGATCTGATCGAGCGCTGCTGGCGCGAGGGAATGGCGCCGGAGCTCGAAGCGGGAGGCGACATCGCTCCCGGCGCGGACATGCTGGCGCTGCTGGAACTGCTGCACGCAGTGCGCGATAACCTCAATATCGACTTGCGGGAGCCGGCCGCCGATTACTTCAGGAAGCTTCCCCAGTTCTATGTGTCTTGCCACTATCCGGCGCCATACCCGGCCACGGAAAACGAATATCGCATTCCGGTTTATAGCGGTGGATCGCAGCCGGACCTGAAGACCGCGGCATTGTCGCGCGCCGCCGGATTCGGCATCGTGGCCTTCGATACGAACGCGGAGCAGACGCAATACGTGCAGGGCTGGCTGATGCAGGACCGCTTTCTGCTGCGCGGCGCGTTGGGGAGTCCATACGAGTTTCTGTGGGCCAATCCGTACCAGCCTGGATTGAGCTATGCGCACCTGCCGCTCGCATTTCACGATGGGCGCTCGGGCGACCTGTTTCTGCGCTCGAGCTGGGACGAGGACGCCATCTGGTTTGGTTTATACGGGGGCGAAGCGCAGGTTTTTCGGGAAGGACATATTACGGTGTTGCGCGAGAATGCAGGCTCGACCGGAAAAATCGCTGTCGGGGATACGGCGACTGTGGCGCTGGCGCGTGCGGGCGCGCGGTTGACGGCGCCGGGCGGCGCGCTCTTCCTGCTGCGGCTCGACCCGCGGCGCGCCTACGACGTGGAGGTGGACGATGAGGAGATGGCGGAAGTCGAAACAGACCGCGCCGGAACGCTAGAATTGGAGTTGCCGCAGGATCGGGAGAGCGGCATTCGTATTCACGAAAGGACCCCCCGATGAACGATTCGGAGCGAAATTTTGCGGTGCGCTATCTGGAGCAGACTCGGGACCACGCTCTGGCTCTGGCACACTCGCTCACGCCGGAACAGCGCGATTTTCGCCCCGCCGCGGATAACTGGACGGCGGCGGAATTACTGGAGCATATCGTGGTGGTGGAGAACCTCGCGCGCAGCCGCATTGAGAACACGCTCTCCACGGGATCGCCCGACGAATCGCGCCGCGGCAAGGGCTTTCACAAGGACAAGATCGTTCTCGAAGATGTTCCAGCGCGCATCGTGCGGGCGCCGGCGCCGGAACTCGCGCATCCCAAGCAACGCTGGCCCGACTTCGACGAACTGTTGCGGCAATTCATGGCGGCGCGCGCGCGCACCGTCGAACTGGCGCGGACCACGCAGGCGGATCTGCGCGCCTACTTCGCGCCGCATCCTCTCTTGGGAGACCTGGATTGCTATCAATGGCTCCTGTTGATCTCCTCGCATTGCGAGCGCCACGTGCGCCAGGCCGAAGAAGGGCTCGGGATCGCGACGGGAAGCGAAAGCGCCGGTAGCAAGCCGGAGGCCGCGGCTCGCGGTTAGGTAGACTCAGCTCCCTGGCCGCAATGGCCCGCCGGCGCGCTGATTGAAGCGCGGTTCACGTCGAAGGGCATTCCGTATGCGGCCAGATCGGCCGCGGCGCGCTCCGCGGATTCGAAGATTACGGCGTGGATGCCCAGCGCGGCGGCGGCCTTCACGTTATCCGGCCGGTCGTCCAGAAATATCGCTTCGGAGGGTGAAACGCCGAGGGCGGCGAGGCAGCGCTCGTATATTGCGGCATCCGGCTTCGTCACGCGGAGCTCGCAGGAGTATGTGCGGACGTCGAATTGGGGGAGCCAGGGGCAATTGCTCTCGAGGGCGTCGCGCAAGGTGACGGGCAGATTCGAGAGCAGGGCGGTGCGCAAGCCGGAGCGGCGGGCCGAGTCGACCCAACCGGGCGTGCTCTCGCGCGGATGGGTCCAGCTCTTTATGTCCAGCTCATTGAGCTGCTCGACGCGGGACCCTTCGACCGCGCGGCCGGCAACGCGGCCCCAGTATTCGGCCGGGTCCATGGCGGCGCGGTCGTAGGCGGCGCGATCGCGCCAGTAACGCTCTTCAAAAGGTTCGGGCGCCATACTCAGAACCTCGGCCATGGCGCGCACCTCTTCGAGAGGTTGCGCTTCCGACAGGACATTGCCGTAATCGAAGATGACGGCTTTGATCGCGCAAGACATGAACTACGATGATAGCGGCCCGCGCGTCCGGGCCGCTATCGTCGTGAAAGGGCGTCCAAGCGCGGAAGCGGATCCTAGAAGTGAACCCTCAATCCGAACTCCATATTACGCGGAGTATTGGCCTGCGTCGTGATCCTGCCGAACGTTGACGGGCTGGTGAGGCTGAGGCTGCTCGGGTTGCCCGGCTGGAAATGATTCATCACGTTCGTGATCTGGAATTGCAGAGTGGCGCCTACGCGGCCTTCCTTCCACACCCCGATATCTTTCGAGGCGGTCGCGTCTAGATTCCATGTCGGCAGTCCGCGAATATTGCCGTATCCGCCGCAACTGGTGTCGATGCCCAGCACGCAGCGCCGGAACTCGGTATAAACGGTAGCCGGGTCGCTGAACATGTTGAGGCCAGTGAGATTATTGGTGCCGATGCCGTTCGAGCCAGGCACGTTGCTGTTTCGGGAACTGCCCCCCGTATATTTCGACGCCGCGACGGCATCTTCCGCCGTGGTCGACAGCGCTGCCGGCGAGGTCGCCTCGCCGAAAGCCTGGCATGCCGTGCAACTGCCCTCGCTGTATCCGACGGCGATAGGAGCGCCGCTCTGCGCAAAGAACAGCGGCGCGAATACCCAGCCGCCCACGAGGTGCCCCACGAGACCTCTCTGCGTCCTGTACCAGGGCGTCGTGTAGGACATCGCCAGATTGAAGGTAAAGCGAATGTCGAACGAATCGGGACCGTAATTTCTCTGGATATCGAAAGCATCCGTCGCCGTATTGGCGCTGTTATACTGCGCCAGCGGAGCGGTACCGAGCGAGCGGCCCCAGGTGAAGTTGGAAATGGCGGTGATGCCATGCCAGTTTCTGGCGCGCCAAGTGGCGAACAGCGCGTTGTAGTTGCCGAATCCCATGGAGGTGCTCATGGCGATGGAGGTGGCCTGAAGCGGCGCGCCCACGGTGGAGCTGATCATGGTACGGCCGAGAATCCAGGAAGGCGCCTTGTTAATGGCGGCCCAGAGGTCCGAGACGGCGGTGTTTTTGATTAACGTGGTGTTCTTCGATGCCACGGCGGCGGTGCAACTGGCGTAGCCGGTGCAATAGGCGGAATTGGCGCCGCCCAAAGCGGTTTCAAAGAACGACTGCGTGGGGACGCTGCCCGGCGCCGCGCCGTTGGCAATGGCAGTGTAGACGGCCGCATAGGCTTGGGAGAAGCTCTCGCCGCCGAGCGTCATCATGTAGGGTACGGCATCGAGGTTGATCTGCTGGTACTCATTCTTGATAAGACGCCCCAGGTAGCCCGCCTCGACGGTCATGTTACGGTTCAACTCGCGCTGGATGGTGAAGTTAAAGTTATCGGTGCGCTCGGGCTTGTAATTGGGGTCCAGGGCGCTGGCGTCGCCGGCCGTGGCGGCGCCGCCGATGCCGGGATAAAAGGGCTGCGGCAAAGTTTGCGATGCGGAGGCCAGGGGAGCCGTTAAGCCATCGACGCCGATGCGGAACACGTTCGTCGGGTCGACGTTGTTAGCGCCGAGGCACTGCCCGCTGCTGCTGGGACCGACGCAGGTGACGGGCTGCAGCAGACCGGGGCCAAGCAGCGGAACAAGAACCAGGTTGACGCCGTTCAAGCGTCCCCAGATGCGGCCGTAACCGCCGCGCAACACGGTCTTGCCGTCGCCGAAGATTTTGCCCAGGAAACCGTCGCTGAACTTGGGATTCCAGGCAGCGGAAACGCGCGGACTGAACTCGCCGTAAAAGGGATGATACGGATACTTCAGCCCGGAGCCGACGTTGGTAACGGTAGCGAAGCCGATCACCGGATCATAAGCCTGGCCGTTCAAAGCGGCCTTCTCCTTCGCGGCCAGATAGTCGGAAGTGTTGACGAGATTCCCCGCCGCGTCGACGACCTCGACCTGCTTGCCATTGAGCTCGTAAGGCGGCATTTCGATAGTGTAGCCGAGGCTGTAAGTCAGCGTGAAGGTCGGCTTCATGTGCCAGGTATCGCTGAAATACTCTTCATAGTACGGAATGATGCTTTGATCGAACGCCGGCGTTCCTATGGGCTGGAGAGACAGGTTCGCGCCGGCGCGGGTGTAAGCCACCTGCGGCTGGTTCACTATTCCCAGGACTTCGGAATAGAGGTTCTGAAACGCCGTCTGATTGGCGGAGGGAACCGTCGACGGGAATGGGAAATTGCTGAAGTTGACTCCCGAGCTGCCCACTTGATACACGATCTGGTCGTTGATGCCGTTGCCGTTATCGGTGCGCTCGTGATAGTCGAAGTTACGCTGGTAGGACGCTCCGAACTGGAACAGGTGATTGCCCTTGATCATCGTGATGTCGTCGCGGAAGGTCTGGTCGTGGCCGTCCCAGAAACGCTGCCGGACGCTCTGGGTATTGACGTTGTAGGGAATCAGAATGTTCGCGGCGGTGGCGCTCTCCGCCTGCGAATTGGTGGCTCCGCTGGCGATTTCGACCGCGCCGCCGAGACCGGGAAGCTGCGCCGGAGCGTTGGCGCTGCCCCATTGCCAGAAGTTGCGCAGATATGTATAGCGGAAATCGTTGATGACGTTGGGGCTGATGTTGGTGGTCAATCCGGTGACGAAGAAGGACGGCTTTTGCGGGCGGGGCGCCACCGCGGCAGGCTGTCCCAGCGTATCTCCGGGCAGCAAGCCGCCGATGTCGACCTGGTTGGTCGTCAAGTTCACCAGGCTGAGGTAGCGGTAACTGGCCATGAAGCGCCACTTATCGCTGAAATCGTGGTCGATGCGCGCGACATAGGTGTCCGATGTCAGGGGGGCGCGAATGGTCGAGAGAAAACCTTGCACGTTGTAGCCGTCGGCCCCATTGCTGGCATAGAAAGGATCGTTCGGCAGCGGCATGTACTTGTTCCATAGCGTCGAGACCGTCGGGCTGATGCCGATGCCGCGCGGATCGCACAGATTCCCTCCGGCGCATTGGGCCGGCTGATACGTCGTGCCGCCCACGGTAACCGGGAACGGATTCAAATTGTAGGGGACATACGTGCCCGCGGAGTTCGCTACCTGGATAACGCCGGCGCGCATGAGAGCAGTCGGCACGGGGCGCTCGTAAGTGCTGACGTTGGGAAAGCGCAGCCCCTCATAATTGAAGAAGAAATACCATTTGTCGCCCAGGAACTTCGGCGCGATGGGTCCGCCCAAAGCCGCGCCGAAGCGGTCGCGATGGTTGGACGGAAGCGGCGTGTAGGGCAGATTGGCGGACGGAGTATGGTCGTTGGCCCAGGTATTCGCGGCGCCGATGTTGGTGGCGAAGTAATAGCCGTACGCGGCCCCATGGAACTGATTCGTTCCGCGCTTCGTCACCATCTGCACTTCGCTGCCGATGGAGTTATTGAAGTCGGCGGTCTGGTTGAATGTCGAAACCCTGAATTCCTCGATGCTCTCGACAGGTACGGGAACGACGCCGGACGGCACGGCGCTGGTTTGCGTGCCGCCGATGCCGGTAAAATTCGTCAAGTAGCCAATGGTGTTGCCGGCCATGTCGTCGCTGGTGTTGCCGCCATCGACCATATAAGTGTTCTGGTCGAACACGGCCCCCGCTGTGTAGCCGCCCATGGTGACGCCGGGTTGCAGCACGGCCAGCGTGGAAACATCGCGGCCGAGGTTCGGCAGGTTGATCAGAGCGTCGCCGGAGAGCGTGGTGCCGACCGCCGCGTTGGTGGTCTGCAGATCGGCGCCGGCCGTCGCTTTCACTTCGACGACGCTGCTGGTGGCGCCGATTTCCATGACGGCGTTGATGGTCAGCGTGGAGCCGACCTCCACCTGCTGCGCGCTGACGCGGAATTGGGAGAAGCCTTCCTTGCTGAAGATAACGTTATAGGTTCCGGGCGGCACGTTAACGAAGACATAGCGGCCGGCGGAGTTTGTCGTGGTCGTGAGAGGCGTGTTGGTGGTGACATCGATCAGCTTGACGTCGGTGCCCGGAATCACGGCATTCTGTTGATCCGTGACTTGTCCCACCACGCTGCTCGCCGACGTTGCCTGGGCCCAAGCGCCCGGGGCCGGCAATAGCCCCACGCAAAAAGCCAATACTGTCCATTTCCAGGGATTCCAACCGCTGAACGCGCGCTCCCGATGCATGACGCCTCCTTCCAGCATTTGCGCCGACACGACCGCGCGCTACGCCCGGATAAAGGCGCAATGCCCGGCGACGATGGCTATGCTGAGAACCCTTTCCCTAACGAGTTTGGACCATTGTAAGCGCACTCGCAGCGGAGGTCAAGAAGAAAAAGAAAAAAGGAAAACCGTCTGGTAGTAGTAAGCTGAGATACGGAATAGCCGCTCGCGGCACGGTTCAACAGGGCGCTTCGATTCATGCGTCACGAAAAGCGCTATACTCCCGCTCATGACGGACCGCAAGGAACTATTGAACCTCGATGACGCCGCATATTATGCGGGACGCAATAAACACGGGGGTCCGATCGTGATCATGCAGGCCAAGGCGGACGGATCGGAGGAGCATCCGGTGGGCAGCTACGACCAGGAGAAAAAGAAGTTCAAGTGGGATGCGGGGAGCGTGAGAGATCTGGAAACGGACTTGGAAGAGGCCGTTCTAAAGGCATACGGCGCATAGCGCATTGATGAAATCCCTGGGAGCGCGAAGTTAGGAAGCCCGACTCGGTTCAACAGCGGGCCGGGGATTCCTTTTCAAGCCTTTGCAGCGTCTCCAAGGTACCTGAGATCGAGCGCTCATATACGCAATGCCGCGACGTCTTTTTGCAATCACATCAATGTTCGCGTGCCGTTGCGAAGAGTGCAGAGTGATCCATTCTGATCTCTCAATACAAAAAGCCCCGGACTCGGTTTGCACCGGGCCGGGGCTTTGTTTTAATCGGGCAACTTCCTACTCTCCCACACACTCGCGCGTGCAGTACCATCGGGGCTGTAGGGCTTAACTTCCGTGTTCGGGATGGGAACGGGTGGGACCCCTACGCTAGAATCACCCAAAGCTTGGGTTGAATATCGATGGGCAACGTTGTCGCCTGCGCGCTCTCTCTGTGCCGAGAGTGAATTTTATGGTCAAGCCGAACGGGCTATTAGTAACGGTCAGCTCAACGCATTCCTGCGCTTACACATCCGTCCTATCAACGTGGTCGTCTTCCACGGCCCTTATTAGGGAGTTACCCCTTGGGAGATCTCATCTCGAGGAAGGTTTCACGCTTATATGCCTTCAGCGTTTATCCTGACCCAACTTCGCTACCCAGCTATGCCACTGGCGTGACAACTGGATCACAAGAGGTTGGTTCATCCCGGTCCTCTCGTACTAAGGACAAGCCCTCTCAAATCTCCTGCGCCCACATCAGATAGGGACCGAACTGTCTCGCGACGTTCTGAACCCAGTTCACGTACCGCTTTAATAGGCGAACAGCCTAACCCTTGGGAGCTTCTACACCCCCAGGATGCGATGAACCGACATCGAGGTGCCAAACCGGAGCGTCGATGTGAACTCTTGACTCCGATCAGCCTGTTATCCCCGGCGTACCTTTTATCCGTTGAGCGATGGCCCTTCCATACAGAACCACCGGATCACTAAGTCCTGCTTTCGCACCTGCTTGACTTGTAGGTCTCGCAGTCAACCTGGTTTATGCCTTTGCACTCGACCTCTGATTTCCAAACAGAGTGAACCAAGCTTCGAGCGCCTCCGTTACAATTTAGGAGGCGACCGCCCCAGTCAAACTACCCGCCTTCCATTGTCCTTCTCCCGGATTACGGGAGTAAGTTAGAACCACAGAACGATCAGGGTGGTATCTCACCGTTGGCTCCCCCGAGTCCGAGAACCCGGGTTCAAAGCCTCCCACCTATCCTGCGCAGACCGCACCATAGTTCAATGAAAGGGTATAGTAAAGGTGCACGGGGTCTTTCCGTCTTGATGCGGGCATCCGGCGTCTTCACCGGAACCACAAGTTCGCCGGGCAGATTGTTAAGACAGTCGTCAGATCGTTACGCCATTCGTGCAGGTCGGAACTTACCCGACAAGGAATTTCGCTACCTTAGGACCGTTATAGTTACGGCCGCCGTTCACCGGGGCTTCAGTTCGCAGCTTCGCATCTCCTTTCGAAGACGCTAACCGCTCCCTTTA
>CAWCJO010000015.1:287500-319046 GCA_963795935.1 Bryobacterales bacterium
ACTCCCCCGCTACAGGAGATCTTGAGGACTGACGCGCCATCGCTCGCGGTAAAGAAGATTGCGTTTCCATCGCGCGACCAACTGGGCCAGCGCCCCTCCACGCCGGGGACACGGGCGACGCCGCCCGTTCGGGCGTCGGCAATGGCGATTTGGCCGGCGGCTTCGAAAACAATTCTCCCGCTATTAGGCGACCAGCGCGGCCAAGCCAGATCCAGACCATTAAAATCCGTTAAGCGCCGGTCCTCACGCCCGTCGGCGAACGATAGCCAAAGTTCCGGAAAACCCGAGCGGCGCGACACAAACGCGACGCGAGCGCCATCGGGCGATAACGCAGCGTATTCGGGACTCTGCATTGTCTTGGCGAGCAACGGCTTGGCCGACAACCCCAGCACGGCGCAAGAGAATCCCAGCCAGTCGCCCGATGCCGCCGCGCCACCCGCCTCGAACGCCGCCACAACGGGAAGCGGCATGAACGCATCGCCCGTGCCGCTGCTGACCGGCGGCGGCGCGTTTGATACCTCCTTCAGCCCCGGCACTCAGACCTACTCGCCGACCATGAACCCGATCCTGCTGGTTCCTTTTGGAAATCGCCTGCTCTTTGAAACCGAATTCGCCGCCAGCAGCGATATGGAACGGGATCACGGCGTCTGGGCGCCCCGGCAGTTTGGCAGAGAAATCGAGTACATGCAGTTCGACTATTTCCTGAATCCCAATCTGATGCTGGTGGTCGGCCGCATTTTGACGCCCTTTGGGATCTACATTGAACGATACCACCCGGAATGGATCCGCGACTTGCAAGTCGCCCCCATCATTTTCGGGATCAGCCATAGCCAGAGCATGGCGACCGAACTGCGCGGCGCGGCGCATCTCACGCCCGCCGTGGACGTGACCTATACCGCGTTTTACGCCTTCAACTCCACCATTAATTACCTCGACGGCGATCGCGGGTTGGGCGGCCGCGCCGGTCTGTTTTTCGCTAAGCCAGGACTGGAAGTCGGGTTCTCCTACAACCGCCGGCTCGGCGACCAGCGCTTCAATCTATACGGAATCGACGGCACCTGGAACGCCCGCTCCATTCCGCTCGATGTCCGCACCGAGATCTTCAAGACCGGCATGCTGGGCACGGGCTATTTGGGTCGAGGGCGCCTATCGCCTCAACAAGGTCTCGCGTAACGCCTTCATGCGCAAGTCGCAGGTCGTCGCCCGCGGCGAGCAATATTTCGCCCCTCCCGTAGCCATGCAGAATGTCATGTCCGGCATGATGATGGGCGACAATTACCTGCCGGATCGCAACACCACGCGAGGGTTTGCCGGCTGGAACTATCAGATCAACGATGCCGTAAAGTTGAGCTTCGCGTTTGGGCGCTCCTTCGCGACCGCCGAAAACGAGAATATCTACTCCATCGGCATTACTTATCGCTTCGCCACAGGAGGATTAGCCCGATGAAATATGCGCTCGCCGCTCTATTCTGCGCCGCGCTCGCCGTCTCTTTGCCGGCCGCCGGAAAATCCCCCAAGCGCGCCCTCGGACGGAGAGACGCTCTATAAGGAAAACTGCACCCGCTGCCACATCACGCTGCGCACGCTCTCGGCGCGCAGCATGAGGACCGCCATGCTGCATATGCGCGTGAAGGCGAACCTCACGCAAGACGAAACCGATGCTATTTACCAATACCTGGTGGGCGATGATGCGCCGCCAACGCCGCTGCACGCCTCCTCCGCAGCGGCAAAAGGAGACAAGAACTAGGATGAAACATTTTGAACTTCGCGCGGCCGCTACTTGCATCCTGATCGCGGGCGCTTCCTTCGCCTCCGCCGCCAGCCTCCCCTCTCATGCGCGAGTGGTGGAAGTGGTCGCCGACAAAGACAACGTGTTCAAAGTGCCGGGACAGAAAAAGCCCATCATCTACGCCAGGCCCGGCGAGCCTCTGCATCTCAAGATCACTTCCCATCGCGGCGGCGAATCGGCTCACGACGGCGCTGTTCACAGCTTCGTCATCAAGAAGCTACGCGATCAAGGTTGGGACTTCCGGTTGAAGGAAGGCACGGAGGAGTTCGACGCCGTCGCTCCGCAGGCGCCCGGCGAGTACCTGATCGAGTGTACGGTGAAATGCGGGCAGGGGCACGACGACATGAACATGAAGCTCGTCGTCAAGAACTGACGCCGCGTCGTGGCGCTACTTCCTCGCCGCCGCGGCGCTATAGTGTTCGCGCTGGTTTTGTTATTTTGCGGAATTCAACTCGTTAAGAGACCCGCGGTCAACACTACCGGAAACCCCGCTTACGACATTGAGGCCGACGCGGATGTCCCCCCGAACGTTCAAGCCGTGTTCAACCGCTCCTGCGCCGACTGCCACTCGAATCATACCCGCTGGCCCTGGTACAGCCGCGTGGCGCCGGTCTCGTGGCTTCTGGCGCGCCACGTGGAGCAAGGCCGCGAAAAGCTGAACTTCTCCGACTGGTCGCGACCGCAAAAATGCCTCGGGTAGGGTGATCCACTCCATCAACGACGTTGAGGACATTTGCGATGTCGTGGGTAAGGGCACAATGCCGATGTGGTCCTATACGCTGATCCACCACGATGGGGCGCTTTCGCCCGCGGATAAGAAATTGATCTGCGATTGGACAGACGCGCTGGCCTCCTCGTCGCAGGCCGCGCGATAAAAGAAAAGAGGGCTCCCGGCTTGGGAGCCCTCTTCGGTATCAGTTAAGACCTGACGCTTACTGAGAATTAGCTGCGGCGGAACTTCCGCCCAACCAACCCCAATCCGATCAAGCCAATCGAAAGCAGGGCCGTTGTGCCCGGCTCGGGAACAGCCTCGACAAAATGGTTCGCCGCCCCCAGGAGAGTTGCCTGCGAACTGGGCGGCTGGCCGCCGGTAATCTGAAATGCGTCACGCACGCCCTCCGACATGGTACTGCCTTCGAGGAGCTTCTGCGTTGCCGTCTGGCTGCCGTCGCCGGTCAGAGGATCGTTCAGGTGGATGGAGTCGTTCGCGATTGAACGTTCCGGTGCATGCCGAGGCCGGCGAGCCCGCACTGAACGTTCCGCTCAAACAGAAATTCTTGAGCAGATCGACGTTGCCGCTGCCCACTTGGCTTGCCATCAGCGCGGCCGTATTCGCTACGATCGGCGCGCCAGTGCTGGTGACCTGAAAGATCAGATCGAAGTTCGAGAACAGTCCAGCGGTAACTGTCTGAAACGGTCCCGAAAAGCCGAAAATCAGACCCGGCGCGCTCGGATTCGAGTTGTCCGGCGTCACCGTGATCGAAGTATCGGGGTGATCCTGTCCGTTGGGATCGTGTTCGTGAACGAATCCCGTAAAAACCTTGTCGCCGATCATGCACCCCGATGATCCGGGACCGTAGGTTGTATCGTAAAAGCTATAAGTCGCGACCGGGCACGCGGGAAGCGTGGCAGCGGACGCTGAAAATGCGATCAAGGCCAGAAACGCCCCGATCGTCAGCAGTAACTTCATTTCCCTTCCTCCTTCATCTCCTCTGTGCTGTTCCTCCGAACATCCCACTAGAGCAGGACGTGATTAAGCATACGCCGATTTGCGATCTAAGGTCAAGGCCTTAGATTCTCCTAGGGGGAGGGGAAGGTAAAATTTCCTTTGTTCGCCCGGAAAGCCGCTCATGCTGCCGGCTTCGTGCCGCCCTGTTGCCGCTCCCGCGTCCATTTCTTCACCCACGCCTCCCAGCTTTTCCCCGCCGCCGTGTCCCGTCCCGTAAATTCGAGCCCCGCAATTTCCGCATACGGGATGGCGATCTTCCCGCGCTGCTCTTTGGGCATGATTCTCACGAACGAATTCGTAAGGCTCGCACCCGTGCGACGGTCGAAAACGTATCCTTCCACCTTGCTGCCGTCTTTCCTCGTGATGGTCACGTCGCCGCGATAATCGAACGCTTTCTCAAGACCCTGCCGCAGATCCTCATCTGTGGCCGCCGTCCAGGCCAGCCCCTGCAGGTTCTCGTGGGCCGCGCCAGGCGCGATTTCGAGCTCGTCCGGATTCAAACGCGCGCCTCTTCCTTCGCCCCTATTTGGAGTTGTACCAGTGGCGCCGCCCCCGCCTGTTCCAGTTGCTGGAGCGCGTCGCGGTCCCGATACCTCGAAAAAGTCGCCCGAATCGTCGCGGCAAAGCCCCGCAAAGAGCCGAACGTATCGTCCACCGACGACGCCTCGTACCCGCTATGCACCATGCAGTTGGCGCATTTCGGGTTCCCCGACTCCGTCCCATAGCGTTCCCATGCCGTGGTCTCGAGCAGCTCGGCGAACGTATCCACGTAGCCGTCCTGCATCAAATAACAGGGCTTCTGCCATCCGAAGATGTTGTACGTCGGCATTCCCCACGGCGTGCAGCGGTAGTTGCGCTTCCCCATCAGATATTCCAAAAAGAGCGGCGACATGTTGAAACGCCAACTCCCCTTGCGATTCGACAGCACGGCGTTGAACAGCCGCCGCGTCCGCGCCTTCCCTAGGAAGTGCCCTTGATCGGGAGCCTTATCGTAGGAATATCCGGGCGACAGCATCATCCCTTCCACGCCGAGCGCCATCATCTCGTCGAAAAACGCGCGCACGCTCGCGGCGTCCGCGCCATCGAACAACGTCGTGTTCGTGGTCACCCGGAAACCCCGCTTCAGCGCTTCACGGATGCCTTCCACCGCCAGCTCGTAACCGCCCTCGCGGCACACCGAAAAATCGTGGTGCTCTTTCTGGCCATCCATGTGGACCGAAAAGCTGAGATACTTGCTGGGCTTGAACAGGTCGATCTTCTGCTTCAGCAGGAGCGCGTTGGTGCACAGATAAACGTATTTCTTGCGCGCCACCAGCCCCGCCACAATCTCATGAATACGCGGGTGCATGAGCGGCTCCCCGCCGGGAATCGCGACCGTCGGCGCGCCGCACTCCTCCACCGCCCGGAAACAGTCTTCGGGCGAAAGATCCTGCTTGAGTATGTGCGCCGGATATTGGATCTTGCCGCATCCCGCGCACGCCAGATTGCAGCGGAACAACGGCTCCAACATCACCACCAGCGGATAGCGCTTGCGCCCCATCAGCTTCTGCTTCAAAACGTAGGTTGCCACCGTCCACATCTGCGAAATTGGCACCGGCATGGAGTTCCCTCCCAATCGTCCGCGGCGATTCGCGAACGCGAATTCCCTTTCGCTTTCTAGCACCAATCGTGGGAAAATGTCAAGCATGCGGCTACGCCATGCGCCAGTGCAAGAGCGCAGCAACGAGACGATTCAACAGATTCTGGCCGCCGCCTCGAGCCTGCTCGGGAAGATCCCGCTCGACCAGGTCACGACCAGCCGCATTGCCGGGGCGGCCGGAATTTCGATCGGCGGCCTGTATCGCTTTTTTCCCGACAAGCAGGCAATCATCGACGCCATCGCCGTAGGCGCCATCGAGGAGTTCCGCGCCTCGCTTGAAACGACGCTGAAGGCCAGCGGCGGCGTCGACCCCCGTCAATTTCTCGAACTGGTAATCGACGCCTACGTCGCTTTCCTCGACGCCCGCCCGGACTTCCGGGCCATCGCGCTCAGCTCTCAAATCGGCGCCGCCACGCGCGAGCGCCAGCTTGCGGCCGAAACCGGCCCGGCCGCGCTGGTCAAAAGCTTCATCGCGGGACTCGGCCTGGAGGCCTCCTCCGAGCTGGATCTGAAAATCCGCATCGCCACCGAGAGCGGCGACCGCCTCATCGCCTTCGCCTTCGCACAGCCGTCGAGAGAAGAGCGCGGCCGCGTCGTCGCCGAAATGAAGCGCCTGCTCTGCAATTATCTTTTTGGCGCGGGCAATTGACGATCCGCTGAGTGCTCCCGGCAGGTTGTGCGCTGAAGGCCGCGGCCGTGCGGTATCGTGGAGGCACAAGGGGGGCTGCTTCCCGCCATGCCTATCGCGCTCGAACAGAGTCGTTACGGGAAATCGAGGGTGCGCCTGCTGAAAGTGGCTCGCCAGCCGGACCGGCACGATCTGAAACAGCTTACGGTCGCGGTGCAGTTCGAAGGCGATTTCGAATCCTCTTATCTCTACGGCGACAACACCCGAATACTACCGTCCGACACGATGAAGAATACGGTTTACGCGTTCGCGAAGCTCTATTCGATCGAGCAGATCGAGGATTTCGCGCGGCGGCTGGCGGAGCATTTTCTTACGGGCCAGGCGCAGCTCTCGCGCGTGCGGGTCGACATCGCGGAGGATTTCTGGACGCGTCTTCCACACGGCGGCAAACCCCACGCGACTTCTTTCGCGGCAGCCGGTCCAGAGCGGCGCACGACGGCCGCCATCGCCACGCGGGGCGGCGTGAGCCCCGGCGCCGCAATCATTGAAGCGGGCATCGAAAATCTGGTCCTGCTGAGGACCGCCGGGGCGGCGTTTGAGAATTACATTCACGATCCGTTCACGACCGTGCCGGAGATGCCGGACCGCATTCTGGCGGCATCCCTGAAAGCGGCGTGGACCTACGCCGATACGGAGGAGGAGATCCCCTACGGGCCATACTGGCACGGCGTCAGGCAGGCGCTTCTCGAAACATTTATCGAGCACGACAGCAAGTCGCTGCAACACACGCTATATGCCATGGCCGAAGCGGCGCTGGAGCGATACCGGGACATCGCGGACATTTCGATTTCGATGCTCGGGAGGAA
The DNA here is from genome assembly GCA_963795935.1 of Bryobacterales bacterium. Classification (GTDB taxonomy): domain Bacteria; phylum Acidobacteriota; class Terriglobia; order Bryobacterales; family Bryobacteraceae; genus JAICMB01. The sequence goes on from CAWCJO010000015.1 coordinate 294,152, forward strand.
CTGCGCGGCCGTGGATCTGGAGCCCTTCGGATTGCACAATGACAACGACATCTTCGCGCCCTCGGAGGATCCGGAAGCCGTAGTGGAAGCGCGCCTCACAAGAGAACCCACGGCGCCGGCCCGCCTAAACCGCCGGCGCGATGATGTTTCGGATCGTTGAGAGCAGGCAGACCGCATAGGAGCCGGCCGGCCGAGGCAACGCCGGACCCGTCGCGCATTCGCCGCCGCAGTCCCATCGCGGGCCGGCCCTTCTGTCAACGCGGCCCGGTGCTTCTGCCCGCCGCTTCTGTCAACGGCGCTCCTGTCAGCGCCGCTTCTTGCAATCGACTTCGCTATCAGGTACACTTCGTGACCGGAGGTTTGTTCCGGTGCGACGTCGACGCGCGCCGGAAAGCTGGCCTTCTCCCGCTGCTCTCAATGAAGTCGCCGCTGCGCATCGTTTTGCAAGCTTCCGTTTTACCGCGGATACGGCGTGCCCTGGCCGCGGAGTCGGAAGTGACATCCATGGATCCGGTCAGCCATCCGCGGGAGTGCTTTGGAGTCGCGCGACAATTGGCGCCCTGCATTCTGATCTTGCCGGCCGAGGCTCTCGCCGCTTTAAATGTGGATGCCGTGGCCGTGGCGCTTTCAAGCCCCGGCGTGCGCATCCTCGTTCTCGACAAGACCGCCGACGACGCAAAAGTGAAGCAGTATATTCGGACAGGCTACTGCGGAGTTCTCGACGGAAGCGAGCACGGCAGCTTCATAAAAAAAGCCGTGCGCGCCGTGGCAAGCGGACAGATCTGGGCCGGCAGGCGGATTTTAAGCGAGCTGTTGTGGGACTTCGCGCGCGAGGGCAACCCGCGCAAACTGACGCCGCGAGAAACGGAAATACTCGCTCTCATCACGAAGGGACACAACAATCGGGAAATCGCGGAAAAGCTGTTCGTGACCCGCGAAACGGTCCGTTGGCACGTGCGGAGTCTTTACTCGAAGATGGGCGTTCTGGATCGCTCGACCTTGATGAAGCGCGAGAAAAAGCCCGGCGCGCAGGCGGAATAAGCGCGCGCAAGAAGCATTTCTGGTATTCGGGCAGCTCCTGGACGCCGGCGCGGTTCTCTGCTGTATAGCTGTCGCGCCCGGCTGCGAGCGGCAGGAACATCGGGCCGGCGGTATTTCACGCATAGAGCTGGCAGCAACATCCCTCAACGGTAGTATCTTACGGATTAGAATATGCGTCTCGATAGCCTGCCTGGCGCGATCCTCGATGGCAAGTACCGCATGGAGCGGCAGCTTGGGACGGGTGGAATGGGGGCCGTATTTCTCGCCGTCCACCTTGGCACGATCAGGACCGTCGCCGTGAAAGTAATTGCGCCGCACCTGGCCGGGCACGACGAGTTTTTTCTTCGCTTCCAGCGCGAAGCGGAAGCCGCCGGCCGTTTGCGGCATCCGAACGTTGTCAACGTCACCGACTTCGGCATCACGCGCATTCATGGCGAGGAGCTCGCTTATCTGGCGATGGAGTACCTCGACGGCCAGACGCTTTCGGATTACCTCGCCGCGCATCCCCGTCCGCCCACCGCAACCGTGCTCGACATCGTGGACCAGACGGCTCTCGCGCTCGACGCCGCGCACCATGCGGGCATCGTTCATCGCGATCTCAAGCCGGAGAATATCTGGCTGGAGTCGAACCTGCGGGGCGGCTTCAACGTGAAAGTGCTGGACTTCGGAATTGCGAAGCTGAGCGATCCGCTCGGCTCGTTTGCGTTGCCCAAGGCGGCGCGCCAGGAGAACCCACTCCCGCTTGCGGCATCGCGCGATGCCGATGAGACGCTCGTAATGGAGGAAGCGCCAACCATGGATTGGAGCTCCGGGGAAACCGGCGCGACTTCGCGGCAACTCACGGGCGCGCCGAGCACGCTCGAAACCATCGCCGGCGCGATTATGGGAACGCCAACCTACATGGCTCCGGAACAGTGGCGAAGCCATGCGGTCGATCATCGCGCCGATATTTACAGTCTGGCCGCCATCACCTACCAGTTGCTCTGCGGCGAGCCGCCTTTTGCAGGAAGCACCGCCACGGAGTTGCAGGAGCTGCATCTGCGAGCCGAGCCGCCGTCGCCGCGGGAGCGCAACAGGGCGCTTCCGGCGGCGCTCGCGCGCGTGGTCCTCGCGGGTTTGGGGAAGGATCCCGGGAAGCGCCCTCCGAGCGCGGGAACCTTCGCCGCCCAACTGCGCTTGAGCGCCGAGGCGGAGTTCGGAATCTTGCGCAAATCGAGGGATGTCGCGCGCACGCATTTGAATTGTTTTCTCGCGCTCCTGTTGTGCTGTTTCGTTCCCATGATCGCCGCGCTGCTAGGTCTGCGGAGCGGCGCTCGCGCTCTCTTCGAAGCCAGGCTCGCGGGCGCGCTGCCGCTCGAAATCGGCATGATGGCCGCGCTCTTCGCGCTGATGCTGTTTGGTTTTCAGATGTTCAAGGCGGCTTGCGCTTTGGCGGCGCGCAACGCTCTTGCGACAGGAGGCTTCAAACCGGGGCCCGCGATACGGGAGTTGGCGCGGCGAATGCCGTCGTTTGCGGCCGCGCAATTAGCGAGCGCCTTCGATCTACGCCCGCGCGCATTCCGCGAATATCTATTGTGGCCGGTTGTGTGGGCGCTTGAAAACGGGACGAAGCGGGAAAATCGAGACCGCTCCCGGCAATTGTGCGCAATGCTCCCGGCGGCGGCCAACAGTCTTGTTGCGCGGCAGTATGCGCCGGCATGCATCGCCGCTCTGCTGTTTCCGGCAATCATGAGCCTGTACGGCATCGCACCTTCGGATGTTGGACGCGCGCTGCTGTTCCACAGCGTACCAGGCGCCGTCATTCTCATCGACCCGGCCGTTATGGCCGCGCTTATATACCTCAATTTCGGGCCTGTGTTCCTCTTCCTTTATTGGTCCGCGAGGCGGTGCCTCAACGAGGGCGAGGAGCCGCGCTTACCACAATCGAGCAAGATAAGCGCACAGAGGACGGCGGCGCACGTTCGCCCGGGGACCATGATCTGGGCGGGAGTTCCCGCCGCGATGCTGTGCGTAATCGTCTTCTCGCAGCTTCGAACGAGTCATAACGACGACATCAAGAAGGCCTCCGGCGACGGCAGACGCGTCGCTATTCTTCGATTAATCGAGCATGGCGGGTCCGTGGACGAGGCGGATGCATCCGGTTGGACGCCTCTCATGAACGCCGTCGAGGTAGGCGACCTAGAACTGGCGCGCGAACTCTTGCAAAAACGCGCCCGCGTCAATGCGCGCAATCGCGACGGCAAGACGCCGCTGCTGCTTTCCGCCCACTACGGCCGCAACGATCTTGCGCGCCTTCTTCTCGATCGCGGTGCCGATATCAATGCCGCCGACGAAGACGAACGGACGCCTTTGATGCTGGCGGCCATGCGCGGCGATTTGCCGCTTTCGTCTTTGCTGCTGGAGAGGGGCGCAAACCTCGCGAAGAGGGATATGCATGGGAAGACGGCGCTCGAGTACGCGCGAGAAGAGCGACACTCCGACATCGCGGCGCTCCTCGATGCCGCCGGCGTTCGCCAACGGGAGCGAGGCGGCGCGTCACGGTAGCCGTTCACTTTGAGATTTCGCTCAGCAGCTCCCTCACGGCCGCGTCCAATTGCGAATCGCGGCCGCTGTAGCTCTCTCCCACGGGCCGAACCACCTCAATGTCCACTGGCCGGGGATGCATCTCCATATCATGCCCACTCGCGTCCGTAATGCGCGTGCCCGGCAGCCGCAGGCTCGAGCCGTCGATCAATTGCGCCGCGCCGGTGTAAATGATCCAGCCGGCGGTGGGCTCCCCGACCACCTTGCCGAGTTTCAGCGCGCGATAACCCTCGGTAAAATCCTCGGCATCCGATAGCGAGTGCTGATTCGTGACCAGCACCGTGGGCGCTTCGAGCGAGCGTTGTCCCAGCACGGATCGCGCCGGCGATTCCGGCTCGTCGCGTGAGGTCATCTTCAGATACCCGCGCCGCGACAGCACGTCGATGGCGTACACGTTCACAAAGCCGCCATTGTTATTGCGAACGTCGATGACCACGCCTTCCTTCGACTGATTCTCCGCGTCCAGATCGAGCGCCAACTGCGCCAGCGCATTGGCCGACATGTCCTGCATGTGCGCGTACCCCAGCTTGCCGCCGCTGATCTTGTTTACATAAGCGCGCTTCCGCTCCACCCAGTCGCGGTACAGCAGACCTTTTTCGGTGTTGGTGCTGACGGGTCGCACCACCGCCTCGCGAGCGGCGAGCGCCAACACCGTGCGGCGATTCACGGTGTGATCGAGCAGCTTGTCAAGGTTTGTCCGCCGCTCCACCGCCGTGCCGTCGACGGCTTGAATGACGTCGCCGGTTTTGATACCCGCAAGAGCGGCCGGGCCAAGGGGAAGCACCTCCGCGATTTTCAGCGAGCCGTCCGCTTCGTATGCGGCGCGATCGAAACGCACGCCCAGACGTCCTGTCGTGAAGGAGTCGGGCCGCGGCGGCGCGGAAATTCCGGAATGCGAGGCGTTCAGTTCGCCCAGCATTAGCGAAATGAGCCTGCGCTCCTCGTCCGGCGTCTGCGCTCCCGCGATATAGGGCTCGTATTCGGCCCGCGCCGCTTCCCAGTTCACGCCATGAAAATGTGGATCGAAGAAATTATCGCGAATCAGCGACCAGGCCTGTTTGAAGACCTCCATCTTTTCATGCGAGAAGTCCACGTCCAGTTGCGCCGAGACCGCGAGCGGCTTCGGCTGGCGGGTATCGAGCGAAACCACGCCAACGCGGCCCTGCTCCAGATAAAACACCTGCTTGCCGTCAGGCGAAAACTGCGGCGCTGCCTTCATGCCCGGGGTCGAAGTCAACTGCCGCGCGACGGCGGGCTCCTTCGCCAAATCGTCAAGCGAATACGTATAGAGATTCTGCTGTCCCGCCGCGGTCGCGGAGAGCAGCGCTGTCTTTCCATCGGGACTAATCCGAGCCGAGGAGCTGATGTCCAGGCCCACGGGCAAGAGGCTGAGCCGCTCGCGAATGCCTTCGAAGACGATGGTCACGGGCTTCGCCGGCGCGGCTTTACCGGAGCGTGAGTGAGCCGCTTGATCGTCCGCTAATGGCTTTCCCGGTTCTCCGGCCGGCTCCTTCGAAGGCTCTTTCACGGGCGGAGGCTCCTTGACGGGCTCCCGGAAAAGATCGCGGAACTCGTCCTCACGGAAGTGCGGCGTCCGCGGAATCAGGTCGATCCTCGCGAGCTGCCCCGGCTCCGTCCTCTGGCCAGTCGTGAAAAGAAGAAACGTCCCGTCGGAGCTCCAGGAGAGGCCGCCGGCGCTCACGTTCGCCAAAAACGATACCTGATGCGATGCGCCGCCCGCGGCGGGAACCACGTATACGTGGCGGTACGATCGCGCCGCGCCGGAAACATACGCGATCCACTTGTTGTCGGGCGACCATACCAGCGACCCGCTACCAAAGCGGCCCGGCTCGCGCGCGAAACGGCCGTTGACAAGAGCGGTCTCCTGTTTCGATTCCAGATCGAGCAGCCGCAATTCCCGTCCGTTGCGCTCAAATACGATGCGCTTCCCATCCGGTGAATAGCGCGCGTCGATATCGGAGCCGCCGCTGGTCAATTGCGTTTCTTTGCCGCTTGCAAAATCGTATTCAAAAAGATGCCAGGCGCCCTCGCGGTCGGAGACATAGAGCAGACGCCGGCTGTCGGGGGACCACTCCACCTGCGTCTCGTTCGCTTCCGTGCGCGTGATCCGCTGCGCCTCGCCGCCGTCTTTGGCGCCGGCCGCGAAGACTTCCCCATGCGCCGTGAACGCGATCTTCTTGCCGTCCGGCGAGAGCGCCAGATTCTGGAATTGATTGGTAAGTGAAAGATGCTGGACCGCTTCACCCGCCGGTGCGCCCCAGCGCTCGATATTCACCGCTTCCGCTTTGCCGGTTTCGGTGTCGAGCTTCCAAACGCCGAAATCGCGCTCGAACGCGATGACGCGGCCGTCATAGGAAATGGCCGGCCACACCACGCGCCCCGCCGTGAAATGCGTGATCGGCTTGGCGCGCCCAGAGAGCGCCTTCTCCCAGATATTCTGCGCGCCGCCGCGGTCCGACATGTAATACAGGCTGCGCCCGTCGCGACTCCACATTGGCCAGGCCTCCTTGGCGTCGCCGCCGTCGCTGAAGCGGCGGTATTGCGGCGTGGCGCCCGCGATATCCACCAACCAGATTTCGGATTCATCCAGATGGCTGTGTCCTTTGCGCCACCACTGCGAATTCGCGATCCCGCGAGCCGTGATCGCAAGGGTCTTCCCGTCCGGCGCGGGAGCCGAGAAATATTCGCTGGCATAGCGGTCCGCCGCGACCGGCATGGGCGTGCCGCCATCCGACGCCACTCGCAAAACGTCGTTCATGCCGGAAATGTCGCCGCTCGAGGTTGAAAAATAAATCCAGCGTCCATCGCGCGACCAGCCGTCCAACTGGTCCATTCCATCGCTGAACGTAAGGCGCTGCAGTTCGCCGCCGGCGAACGTCAGGACGTAGATGTCCCCGTTGCCGGTGCGCGTGGACACGAACGCCAACTTCTTCCCGTCGGGCGAATACATGGGGCGCGATTCCGTCGCCGGATGCGAAACCAGAAGGCGCGCGATGCCGCCTTTGGCCGGCACGGTCCAAATATCTCCCGCCGAGACGAAAGCGATTTCGGAACCATCCGGGGAAGGGCAGGGATCGGAGAAATAGGCCTTGGATTCGGCGGCGCACAGCGCGGCGGCGCAGCAGAGAGGAAGAATCAGGAAACGCATAACAGGATTCAACATAGTATCGCGCGCGCCTTCCGTGGCCGGCGTCACCGAACTGTAACAACCGCATGACACAGTAAAGTTAATGGAGAGGAGGCACATGCGCCCAAGCGTGATTCAACGCTTCATTCCCTTGGGATTCGCCGTTGCGGCCCTGGCTGCAATGCAATCCATCGCCGCCCAGACGCTCATCAATGGAGCCGGGGCGACCTTCCCGGCCCCTATTTATACGAAATGGTTCAATGAGTTTCACAAGCTGCATGGAAACATTCAGATCAATTACCAGCCGCTAGGGTCTGGCGCGGGCATCAGGCAGGTAACCGAAGGCACCATCGATTTCGGCGCGAGCGACAGCCCCATGACGGAAGCGCAGAGCGCCCAATACAAGAAACAACATGGATTCGGTATTCTTCATTTCCCCACCGTCGCCGGAGCCGACGTCCCTACTTATAACCTGCCGGGCGTCTCGTCCGGTCTGAACTTTACGGCGCACGCGCTGGCCGGTATTTTCCTCGGCAAGATCACGAAATGGAACGATCCGGAGCTGACGAAAGCGAACCCGCACGCAAAACTGCCCGATGCCGATATTATCGTCGTGCACCGCTCGGAGGGCAGTGGCACGACCTATTGCTGGACGGACTTCCTATCAAAAGTCAGCTCGGAGTGGAAGTCGAAGGTTGGCCCCGCCGCCGCTTCCGTCAATTGGCCGGTGGGACTCGGCGCCAAGGGAAACGACGGCGTCGCCGGCCAATTGAGAAACTTGGCCAACTCTATAGGTTACGTCGAGCTGATCTACGCGATCCAAAACAAAATCCCGTATGGGAACGTACAGGGTCCGAGCGGCGCCTTCGTCAAGCCCAGCTTTGCCAGCATAACGGCCGCGGCCGCCGACGCTTCCATGCCGGCGGATTTTCGCGTTTCGATTGTCAACTCGCCCGGCCAGAACGCCTATCCGATCTCGACCTTCACGTGGCTGCTCATCCCAGAACAGATTAAGGATCGGACCAAGCTAAATGCGATCAAAGATTTTCTGGCATGGATGCTGAGCAGCGGACAGAATATGGCGGAGTCGCTGTCCTATGCGCGGCTCCCCAATCAAGTTATCGTGAAAGAACAAAAGCAGATCGATAAAATTAAATAGAATGGCGACTTCGACGGCCACGGCTGTGCAGCGTCAAAGACGGAACGTCCCGTTCATGCGGCGGCTGGCCGGCGCGGACAATCTTGCATACGGTGTTGCATTCCTCAGCGCCACCAGCGTGCTCGCGATCACGTGCCTGCTGGTTTACGAGCTGTGGACAAACTCCGCGCTTTCTCGGCGCCAATTCGGGTGGGGTTTTCTGTACGGGTCCGCGTGGGACCCGGTGGCGGGGCATTTTGGAGCCTTGCCGTTTCTCTTTGGAACCGTTGTCACGTCCGCTCTGGCTCTCATCGTTGCCGTCCCGCTCGGCGTCGGCGCCGCGATCTTTTTGGCGGAACTGGCGCCGCCGCGGCTCTCCGATGCTTTAACTTTCTGCATCGAGCTGCTGGCCGCCGTTCCCAGCGTCATCTACGGCCTGATCGGGATCTTCGTCATGATTCCAATTCTCGAGAAGTACGTCGTCCCCGGCCTTAAATCCATCCTCGGCTTTCTTCCCATTTTCTCCGGCGCATTCTACGGCGTCAGCATTTTTTCCGCGGGACTGGTCCTCGCGGTCATGATCGTCCCATTCATCATTTCCGTATCGCGCGAGATCCTGCTGGCGGTTCCCCGCGATCTCCGCGAGGCCGCGCTCGCACTGGGCGCGACCACGTGGGAATCGACCTGGCAAGTGGTTGTGCCGTTCGCCCGTACCGGTATTTTCGGATCCATCTTTCTGGCCTTGGCGCGCGCTCTGGGCGAAACCATGGCGGTAACGATGGTGATCGGCAACACGCCGCGCATCCAAGCGTCGCTGCTGGCGCCCGGTTATTCGATCGCGGCCGTGATCGCAAACGAATTCGCGGAGGCGACCGGGGATGTATATCTGAGCGCGCTGATCGAGCTCGGCCTGGTGCTGTTCGCGCTCACCATCGTGCTCAATGGCGCCGCCCGGCTGTTGATTTTGGCCACCACGGCTAAAGGAACCACGTGACGGACCAGCGATTAACGTTCCGCAGAAAGGCCACCAACGTGGTCATGCTGTTGCTTACCGCCATTTGCACAGTCGTGACCGTGGGCGCGCTGATTTTCATCCTGGGATATCTGTTGGTCGAAGGCGGCAAGGATCTGAACTGGAATTTCTTCACCAAACTGCCCGTTCCGACCGGAGAATCCGGCGGCGGCATGGCCAATGCCATCGTCGGCAGCGCCAAGGTTCTTCTGCTCGCGGCCTGTATTGGAGTGCCCATCGGCTTCTTCGCGGGGGTTTACCTTTCCGAGTACGGCGGCGCGGCCTATCCCTTTATAATCCGCTTCACGACCGACCTCCTCAATGGAGTGCCGTCCATCGTGGTCGGGATTTTCGCCTACGCGCTCATCGTCGTCAAGCAAAAACATTTCTCGGCATTCGCGGGCGGCGTCGCCCTCGGCATCATGATGATCCCCATCGCGCTGCGCAGCACCGAAGAATTTCTGCGCGCCGTCCCGGCCTCCTTGCGCGAAGGCGCCATGGCGCTGGGCGCGTCCAAATCGAGGACCATTGCGACCGTCGTAATACCCGCCGCGATGCGCGGCATTATTTCCGGAATGATGCTAAACTTGGCGCGTGTGGCTGGAGAGACCGCGCCCCTTCTCTTTACGGCTCTCAATAATCAATTCTGGAGCCCCGGATGGGAGCAGCCCATCGCCACGCTCCCGGTGGTCATATTCACGTACGCCATTGCGCCCTATCCGGACCTGCACCGGCAGGCGTGGGCGGCGGGATTTATTCTGCTTTCTCTGGTCCTGCTGGTGAATGTTACCGCCCGGGCCATCGTGGCCGGCGGCCTTGCGAACAAACGCGGATGAATCCCGTGACTCCTTCTCTCGATCCTTCCGATTTGAAAGCAGGTGGACCCGCCGCGTTGTCCGAAGCTCCCGCCCTGGAACTCGCCAAGCTCAGGTCGGTAAGACTGAATTTCTTCTACGATACGTTTCAGGCGCTGCACGACATCAATCTGACCGTTCACTCCAACAAGGTGACGGCTTTCATCGGCCCTTCCGGCTGCGGCAAATCGACTTTCCTGCGCACCTTGAATCGCATGAACGAAGCGATTCGCAAGACCCGCATCGAGGGCGACATCCTGCTCGACAACGAGAGCATTCTGCCCATGGAGGTCTCGCACCTGCGCCGCCGCGTCGGCATGGTGTTTCAAAAATCGAACCCCTTTCCGAAGTCCATCTTCGACAACGTGGCCTATGGCCTGCGCATCAACGGGACCAAGCGCAGGGCGGCGCTCGAGCAAGCCGTTGAGAAAAGTCTGCGCCGGGCGGCGTTGTGGGACGAGGTCAAGGACAAGCTTCACAAATCCGCCTACGATCTGTCGGGAGGCCAGCAGCAGCGCCTCTGCATCGCGCGCGCCCTGGCGGTCGATCCCGAAGTGCTGCTGCTCGACGAGCCCTGCTCCGCGCTCGACCCCATAGCGACCGCCAAGATCGAAGAGCTGTTGTTCCAATTGAAGAGCACCTGTACTATCGTGATCGTCACGCACAACATGCAGCAGGCCGCTCGCGTCGCCGATTATACCGGCTTTTTCCTCTTGGGGCATTTGATCGAGTTCAACGATACCAGAGTGATCTTCAAGACTCCCGCCAGGAAGGAAACGGAAGACTACATCACGGGCCGGTTCGGCTGAGACGTAACCGAAAGAAGGAATCGCGTGCGCCATTTCGTGGAAGATCTCGAGCAGTTGAAGTCCAAGCTGCTCGAAATGAGTTCGCTGGTCGAGTCGGCGATTTACCGCAGCATCACGGCCGTCGTCCAAAAAGACGAATCGCTCGCCAACGAAGTATTGCGGAACGAGGCCCGCATCAACCAGATCGAGATCGACATCGACGAGTTCGCCATCAGTCTTCTCGCTTTGCAGCAGCCCATGGCGGCCGACCTCAGGTTCATCGTCGCCTCCCTCAAGATCAACAACGACCTGGAGCGCATGGGCGACCTCGCCGTCAACATCGCCAATCGCGCGCTCTCTCTGCTGAGCGAGCCCATCGTCAAGCCGATGATCGATATCCCGCACATCGCCGCGCTGGTGCAGTCCATGGTGCGAAAAAGTCTCGACGCTTTCGTTACTCGCGACGCCGACCTGGCCCGCAGCGTTCTCGCCTCCGACGATGCCGTCGACGATCTGCGCAGCGCGAGCTTCCATGAGCTGATCAGCTTCATGGAGCAGGACCATCGTAATATCCGCCAGTCAGTCGACCTCCTCTCGGTGGTGCGCAACCTGGAGCGCATCGCCGACCACGCCACCAACATCGCCGAAGATGTGCTCTTCCTGGCCAAGGGAATTGACGTCAGGCACCACGCCGAAACGCGCGAGGGAGGCCGGCCGGTCGGACGTTCGGGGCGGACGTGAATTGAGTTGATAATGTCCCCGCTAGTTGAATTCGGGCCGCAGCGGATAATCGACGATGATCGCACGCCCGTCGGTTAGGGCTTTGACCGAATGGCTGGCGCCCGCGGGCACAATGGCGACCAGACCCGCCCGAGCGATCTGTGCCACGCCATCGATGGTCACCTCGAGCTCGCCCTCGATCACTTCCCACACTTCTTCCTGAGGATGGAAATGCTCGTGAATGGAGGAGCCGCGCGCGAAATCGTAATGCGCGAACGTCATGCTCGGCGAGTGAAAATAGCGTCCCTGCCAACCCGGCAGACGCTCAACGACGCGGAGACTGTTGGTGTCTACAAATGGCATGGGATGCGCCCTCTTTGAGGCATCCTAGCACAGGCGCCCGGCGTTTCTGGATGTCATTGCGATGCGCGGTTACCGCCGGGCACGCAACCTGAAACGCTATAGAGCCGTGTTTCACCTTTATCCAGGAGAAAGAAATCGGGATGCGCCGGAAAACGATTGGCTGCATCTTTATCGCCCTGTCCTGGTCTACTGCCCAAGCCAGCCTTGTGGGCGTGCACACTAACATTCCAGGCGACTTTCAGAGCGCCTTCGTCGCCGAGGTCACGACCGCCGCCGCAAGCGAAGGACCTTTTACTATCGGAATTGGTCCCGCCTTGGGAACATACACCGCAACATCCGCCGTCACATCGGCCAACACCGGCGCGTTTTCGCTAGATTACGCCTCGGCCACGAACACGGCCACATTCACCGTCGGAAGCAACTCGGTTCAGTACCAGCCAACCTCGCCGTTCAATGAGATTTTTATTACCACCACGTGGGGCTTAGGCGTCGATGAGTCCTTCGTCGGAGATATTGCCCTGGATGGCCAAGCCCTGACGGGGGCCAATTCAGATTATCCATACGCCGGCCCCGAAAGCGACAGCATTCGTCTTAGCGGCGTGCCACTTTCCGGCGGCTTTTCTCTGACGTCGATGCAACTGATCCTGGTCCACATTCCGAGCGATTCGGCGGGCCCGGATTCGGCCCATATCTTCGTGGGCGAAGAAGTTCCGGAGCCCGCTGCGGCAACGCTGTTGGCCCTGGGTCTGATCGGTTTGTTTACCGTGAAAGCGATATTTGCGCGCGGCTAAGTCGGCCGCCGGCGCGTGCGGCCGAGCAGTTGAAGTCCAAGCTGCTCGAAATGAGTTCGCTGGTCGAGTCGGCGATTTACCGCAGCATCACGGCCGTCGTCCAAAAAGACGAATCGCTCGCCAACGAAGTATTGCGGAACGAAGCCCGCATCAACCAGATCGAGATCGACATCGACGAGTTCGCCATCAGTCTTCTCGCTTTGCAGCAGCCCATGGCGGCCGACCTCAGGTTCATCGTCGCCTCCCTCAAGATCAACAACGACCTGGAGCGCATGGGCGACCTCGCCGTCAACATCGCCAATCGCGCGCTCTCTCTGCTGAGCGAGCCCATCGTCAAGCCGATGATCGATATCCCGCACATCGCCGCGCTGGTGCAGTCCATGGTGCGAAAAAGTCTCGACGCTTTCGTTACTCGCGACGCCGACCTGGCCCGCAGCGTTCTCGCCTCCGACGATGCCGTCGACGATCTGCGCAGCGCGAGCTTCCATGAACTGATCAGCTTCATGGAGCAGGACCATCGTAATATCCGCCAGTCAGTCGACCTCCTCTCGGTGGTGCGCAACCTGGAGCGCATCGCCGACCATGCCACCAACATCGCCGAAGATGTGCTCTTCCTGGCCAAAGGAATTGACGTTCAGGCACCACGCCGAAACGCGCGAAGGCGGACGGCCGGTGGGCCGCTCGGGGCGGACGTGAATTGTCACCAGTTCAAGGAATGCACAAGCTGCCGGTCCATACGACGGTACGGCCAGTACGCCGGACACGGATTGAGTTGAGACTGCCTCCGACCCGGCCGCACACACGAGGGAGCCATTGCCCGACGTCGAATTAAAGGCTTCGCGCTGAGTAAACTCGGGATTTCAGACGATTTTGAGCGAGTCATGATCATCAACGTCCGAGGAAACTTCGTCAATCAATACCGCTGACTACCCATACATCTGCCGATCGACAGGTTCAAATAACCGTTCGCTACACGTCTGTGCACGTCAGGACCGCAAGCGCGTCCTCCTGTTGGTTCCTAACCGTTAGTGCCATTGAGAACGACTTCACGTTATTTTCAAAGTTCGGGTCTTCGGGATATCGCATGCTCCGCCGGAGCAATCACTTTCTCGTTCAGCGAACTGAGCAGAGTATCCAGATCGGAGTACACGAAGACATCCAACACCCAGGGATATCTTCTGAAATGTCCAAACATTCCATACTCACGTTGCGAGGCCAAGAGGAGCGGCTGAACCGGCACAGACGGCAAATTTGGGACGATCGCCATGAGTTCTTGTGGAACACCGCGGGCATCGGTGATGTCGGCGATTACGAACCGCGCCAAGTGAGCCAGTGTCGAGATAGTTTCCGTGATATCTCGACTAGAGGGCCCGGCGAAATCAAAAAGCAGGGGAAGGTAGTCACGACTCCGTAATGCTTCACGGATACCGTCCAAAATTGTAAGCCGTTCGGGCGTGAAGCGCCCGAGAATTAAGACGAGTTTCGAAGTGATTGTCGTAAGTGTTTGTCGAACTTTCTCGCTGTTAAGCAGGACATAGATAAACTGGGCGATCTCGAGATTGTCGACGGTGATCTTTGATTCGTCAGGTGGTGTGATAATCAGATCGGTTTGCTTTGCTCCCGCGGTTCGGAGATTCCAAGCGGAGATACCGTATACCCTCGCGTCAGACAGGTTGGTATTTTCCAGCGTCGAGTCGATCAGGCGCGCATATCTGAGGTTGGCCCAACTTAGGTCGGCCCCGGACAGATCCGCGTCTATTAAAGTTGCTCCTGTGAGGTCGCTCCGCCGCAGATTTGCGCACCTCAGGTTCACGCGAGTCAGATTAGCCCAATGAAACTTGGACGCTCTCATCGTTGCTTCGCTCAGGTTCGCCTCGAAGAGGTTTATCTTGCCTGCATCCGCCCCAGTAAGGTCCGCCAGCCGGAAAGTTGCGTGTGCAGCATGCGCACTGCTTAGGAGCGCATTGGCCAGATTGCCTTCCGTAAGATCGACTCCCGCCAAGTTTGCCCCGCCGAGATTTGCCTCCCTCAAGTCGGCAGATCGGAGCCGGGCTCCCTGCAGAGAAGCGCTAGCGAGATTCGCCCCTTTGAGGTTTGCGTTATTTAACTGGGTGTTGTTGAGATGGGTTCCAGTGAGGCTGCATCGACTCAGGTCCACCTCACACAGATCTTTCCGGCTGAGTGAGGTTGAGCTAAGATCCGGCCTCATCGCTTCGTTGTTACTTCGCCATCGATTCCAAACAGAAACTCCTTGTTGCAAGATCGCCAAGTGTTCCGAGTTCGCCATATTCCCGTCGTTGGTTCAGTATAGTGCGAAACGGCACGTCTACGGCTCGGCAAGCAGCCTGCGAAATATCGTCCGTTGCGCCTGGCGACGATCTCGGATTGCCATTAATTAGCCGGAAAAACGAAGTTCGGCGCGTGTTGTCCCCAAGGGATTTGAGACAACAAGGGGATGGAACCAAACGCGACGGACAAACCAGTCCCGCGCGGGATCAACGCCTTGTTGTCGGATGAGCGCTTGATCCTGCGAGAGACACAACGCGCCGTGACCCCGTTCGGAGGGATCACGGTTTTCATTTGCGTTCCTGGAAAAGATCGCTTTCGTGAAAACGCTTCGGCGGCATATGCCGATCGTGTTGCGATCGCCGAATCGCATCGACCCATGCATCACCTTCACCGCGTTTCCGATGTCGGTGCTGGTGGGAGCCAGACGCTTCGCTCACGCCAGTCTGCTGCGGGGAGACCGGGCCCTGCACGCGCTGCTGGGTCTGGACCGGTTTCCCACCGACGATACCATCCGCAATCTGTTTCGCCGCTTCGGCATGGGCCAGGTGCAGCGCCTGTTCGAGCCGCTGACTGAGTGGCAGATGCAACGCTTGCCGCAGCGCGAGGAGGGCTATACCTTGGACTTGGATTCGACGGTCTTTGAACGTTATGGCAAGCAGGAGGGTTCGCTCAAAGGACACAACCCGCGCAAGCACGGACGACCCAGCCATCATCCTTTGCTGGCGGTTTTGAATGAGGCGCATTTCCTCCTTCACGGCTGGCTCCGCAGCGGCAACTGCGCAACCAGCCGTGGCGTGGAGGAGTTTCTCAAAGAAGCTCTCGCGCTGTGGGGACAGCGCCAGAAGATCCGCTTGCTACGGGCCGATTCGGGCTTCTTCGACGACAAGCTGCTGAGCTTTTTGGAACAGCACCTGCTGCCCTACATTGTAGTGGCGCGGCTGACCCCTTGGGTGAAACGCGCCGCCCAGCGGGTGGAGCAATGGACGATCTTGGACGACGACTATGCCGCGGGCGAGTTTCGGCTGACAGTTGCACGGCTGGAGTGCCGAGCGGCGATTCGGGTCCTGCGCGAGCGGGTGCGGGAGGGCCGCGACAGCGTAGGCCGCAAGCTGATCGACGTGCCCGGCTACACCTTCCGCGTCTTCGCCACCACTTGCGCCGACTCTCCGCAGGAGATCTGGCGAGGCTACAACCGGCGCGCCGACATGGAAAATCGCATCGCCGAGTTGAAGCATGATCTGGGCGCCGATGGCTTTTGTCTGAAACAGTTCTTTGCTACCGAAGCCGCCTTTGGCGCCGTATTACTGCTCTTCAATCTGCTGGCCGAGTTCCAACGCGCCGCTGGTTTGCCGGTCTATCGCGAGCCGGCTACCATCCGAACCCAGGTCCTCACCTGCGGCGCGATCCTCGGCCGAGCCGGTCGCCGCCTCGTGATTCACCTGTCGGCAAGTTGGGGTGGCCTCAAGACAAGGATCCCTCTGCTGGACAGCGTCTTGAACTGGCAAATCCCAACTTCGCCGAAGTTGAAAACGGTCGTCGCAACCTGATCCCGTTCACTCCCCTCACTACCTCAAATCCGGGCTTCAGGAGGTCCATAGCCGTTCAATTTCGGAATTCAGGATTAGGCGAGACAGCCTGAGGACATGGGCAAGTAATAATCAACGGATCGCGAGTGCATTTTTAGCAGCTGCTGAGAGCGAAAAGCAGTCGTCCCATCGGAGTTTCACTTCCAGCGGCGTTTCGCTTAAGTCCATGGAATTTGATCCTGGTCCGTATTCCAAGTGATTCGGGTGGCCCCGATTCGCCCAATATATATATATATATGTGGGAGAGGAAGTTCCGGTCTTTACTCCGGAACCCCGGCCGGCAATGCAGCGTGGGGCTGATCGCCTTGCGCGTTCAGAGTGCGCCTTCAAAATCTTTCGTCGGTGGAGCGAGCTAAATCGCCCGCCGCCGCGTCCGCCCCAGCAGCTCGCGCGCCCGTGCGATCGCCTTGTCCTCAGCGTCCTCTTTCGTATCCGCTACGATGCGCGCCAGGTTCGCTCCCGGCGAGACGTTATCCGCCTTCGAATGATACTTGCCGTCGAGCCTATACGTGACCAGATGCACGGGCCACCCGTCGATTTCGAGGCTCCGCTCGGAATAATCTTCGGGCTTCACCCGTGCGCCTTCCGCGCCGTTCCCTTCTCGACCGGCGCGCCCACCAGATTGCCCCACTCCGTCCACGATCCATCGTAGTTGCGCACGTTGTCGTAGCCGAGCAAATACTTGAGAGCGAACCAGGTGTGGCTGGAGCGTTCGCCAATGCGGCAATAGGCGATAACCGGAGTCGTCCCATCGGCGCCCTCGGCCCCATAAAGAGCCTGCAGTTCTTCAAGCGATTTAAAAGTCCCATCGTCGTTGCAGGCCTTTCCCCACGGCACGTTGCGCGCTCCCGGAATGTGACCGCCCCGTTGGCACGTCTCCGGCAGACCGGGGGGCGACAGGATCTCGCCCGTGAACTCCTGCGGACTGCGAACGTCGATCAGCACCGCGCGCCCGCCCTTCAGCGACTCTTGCACCTGCGGCAGGAACGCGCGAAGCGAAAGATCGGGATCGGAAGCGCGATACGGCTCGGAAGCGGGAGTTGGCCTGTTCGGAGTCGTCTCCAAATCGCGCCCCTCGGCGATCCACTTCTTCCGTCCACCGTCCATTAGGCGCACGTCCTTATGGCCGTAAACCTTCATTTGCCAAAACGCCCACGCCGCGAACCAATTGTTGCTGTCGCCGTAGATCACGACCGTCGTATTCTTCGCGATCCCACTATCGCTCATGAGCTTCTCAAACTGTTCCTTGCTGAGAATGTCGCGAACGGTGGGGTCCGCGAGCTGCGTGTTCCAGGCCCAGGCGTTCGCGCCGGGAACATGGCCTTCGTCGTACGCCTTGGTGTCGACGTCGACTTCAACGACCCGCACATTGGGGTCTTTGGCATGATCGGCCACCCACTGCGTGGTGACCAAAACTTCGGGATGCGCGTACTGCGCCATGTGGTTCTCCTCGCTCGCTCTCAGGCCAGATCGAACTTTTCGTGATGTAGCAGTGGATCGCCCTTGACCAGGACGGGCCGCCGCAGAATGGCTTCCAACTCTTCCAAATAACGATTTTGCGTCGATTTCAGCGTCTTGGCAACCTCCGGATTGACGCGCAGAATCACGTTGTTCTCGCCCTCCACGGCGGGCGCGATCTTCTGCGCCTCCTGTAAAATCTCGCCCACGATAGTAGAGACGGATTTCACGTACCCGGCGCCTTCGCAGTACGGGCACGGCGAGCACAACGCGCGCTCCAGGCTCTGCTTTACGCGCTTGCGCGTGATCGCCACCAGGCCGAAATCGTTAAATTGCAAAATCTTGTTGGGGGCCTTGTCGGCGCGCATGGCCTCTTCGAGCGCTTGCATCACCTTCTGGCGATTCTTGCGCTCGTCCATGTCGATGAAGTCCACTACGATGATGCCGCCGAGGTCGCGCAGCCGGATCTGCCGTACGATCTCCTTCACCGCTTCGGTATTGGTTTTGACAATGGTGTCCTCGAGGCGATTCGATCTGCCGACGAACTTGCCGGTGTTCACATCGACCGCGACCAACGCCTCGGTCTGATTGATCACGATGTATCCGCCCGATTTCAGCCACACTTTCGGACGCAGCGCCTTTTCGAGCTCCGGCGTGATGTTGAACGCTTCAAAGATCGGCGCGGGCCGCGTGTACAGCTTGACGCGCGTCACAAGGCCAGGCTGGAAGCGCTGTACGAAGCGCAGAATGCTCTCGTACGCCTCTTCGTTGTCCACCCAGATAGCCTTGAAATTCTCCGTGAACTGATCGCGCAACAAACGCTGCACGATATCGAGATCGTGGTGCAACAGCGCAGGCGCGGGCCGCTTCTCCGCCTTCTGCCGGATATCGAGCCACAGATTCGCGAGGAAGCTCATATCGGAGGCAATGTCTTCCTCGCTCTTCCCCTCGCCGGCGGTGCGCACGATAAAGCCGCCCTGAATATCGGCGCGATGCGCTTGCAGAATTCGTTTCAGCCGCAGGCGCTCCTCGTCGCTTGCGATTTTGCGCGACACGCCCATGTGTTCGAGGGTGGGCATGTAAACTACGTAGCGCCCGGGCAGCGCGATGTGAGACGTAATGCGCGCCCCTTTTTGCCCCAGCGGCTCCTTGGCGATCTGGACCAGAATTTCCTGGCCTTCCTTAAGCAGGTCGGTAATGAGCGGCGAGGCGCCTTTGTCCGGGCGGGAGGCGGCGCGCATCTCCGTCTTCGGCGCCGTAATGGGAGCGGCCGCCGCGCTGGCGGTTATGGGCGCCTCGATGTCGCGCCTCGGCTCCGGCTCGGAGCGCGGTTGCGATCGCATTTTCCGCCTCATGCGGCGCGACATGCGGTGCTGCAAGTAGCGTCCGCCGCGCTCCCGCAGGGACGCTTCCGCGGGCGCATCGGAGACCGCATCTTCCCTTCCCTCCGCGGCGGCTTGCTCCGTGGCGGCTTCCTCCGTGGTGGCTTCCTGCGCGTTACGGCCGCTTCGTTGGCGATCTCGGGAGCGGCAACAAAATCGGGAGGAACCTCCGCATCGGCCTCCGCCTCGGGCATATGAGAAATGGACTCGGCGGCTTCGGCGCGGGCTTCGGCGATCAGCTCCACGACATCGGCATCCTCGGTGGGTTCGTCGTAATCCACTTCGGATTCCGCTCCCACCGCCATCCGCGCCGCTGTGCTGTCCCGTTCGATCTTAAAATCCTCCGGCGGCTCGCTGTCGGACGTCGCGCCGGCGGCGGCCTCAGGCTCACTAGCGCCTCCCATGCGGGCCGCTCCGCTCTCTTCCCGGTCGCCCCCGTTGGGCGCCTGCGCCGGATTGCGCCCATATTTGGCCAGCGACTCTCCAGGTAACACCGCAAAGTCCGCGGACGATTCTGTAGGTTCACGCAATGGCGCCCGCTCCGCATCGGGAGCGGTTCGTTCCGGCGCGGTATATGTGGGTCCGGACGACGAAGCGTACTTTGAGTCCGGAAGGCCGCCGCCGCGATTCCGCCGCCGCCGCGACCTGCGCTGCCGCTCGCGATCGGCATCGCCGCGCCGCTCCGGACTATTCGATTCCCGCGGCGCCGTCGTCTCGAGGCGTTCCGGGGCTCCGTTCACCACCGCTTCCGCCGCGGGCGCCGCTTCGCGAATAATCGGCTCGCTCCGTTCCTCTCGCGCCGCGCGCGGCTCGCGCCCGCCTCGCTCTCCCCTTGCATCCCGCTCCGGGCGCGGCTCCCGCTCCGTCGGAATCTGGTCGTACTCCTCGTTTTCCTCGAAAAAGTCCGATACGTACAGAAACGTATCGCGCTCCAGTCCCACGTCCACAAACGCCGACTGCATGCCCGGCAGCACGCGCGTAACCCGCCCCTTGTGGATGCTGCCCGCAAGCGAATACTCGTTCGCCCGCTGAAAATACACTTCAACCAGTTGATCGTCTTCGAGAACCGCCACCCTTGTTTCGTGGCGATTCGCCGAGATCACCATTTCTTTGGTCATTCATTTCTCCGCGGCAATCGCGGGGAGACGTATTCGGAAAGGAGAGCTTGAAGGTCTTCTCAATCGCAGCCGCCCGGGTGGCCCTGAAGCGGGCCGTTCCCCCGAAGCTGCGCTAAAAGTCTTTGGCGAGTCCCCCGGATGGAGCTACAACTTCAACATCCGCGAACCGCTCCGGTTCGAAACCGATCGGACGCTGCCCGCAACCGTGTCTGACGAAAGCGGCGTCCCGATGAATCCTTCAATCTCCCTTGCGAAGCCGGCCGCCCTTTGACCGCTTCAATTTACAAATCGCCGGAGCCGCACGTTATTCACCAGCCCCAGCATCAAAAAAATCGACAATGTATTCGAGCCGCCGAAACTCATCAGCGGCAGCGGAATGCCCGTTACCGGCATTCGCCCCACTACCATTCCCGCATTTACCAATATGTGAAACAGCAAAACCGTCGCCACGCCCATGCAAACGTACGTCCCCGCGCGGTCCGTCGCGGTTTGCGCGTTTTGCACGATCTGCATGAGCAGCATAAAGTACAAGGCTAACACCACCACCACGCCGACGAACCCGTGCTCCTCGGCAAAGGCCGCAAAAATGAAATCGGTGTGCGTAACTGGCAAAAACCGGAGCTGCGTCTGGGTTCCCTTGGTGACACCCTGTCCCCACAGCGCGCCCGATCCCACGGCGATTTTCGATTGGATTACCTGGTAGCCGGTTCCTTTGGGGTCCTGAGTGGGATCGATGAAGCTGACCAGCCTGGCCTTCTGATAATCCTGGAGAAAATAGTAGCCGGCCGGGAGCACGATAGCCAAAACCACGACAATAGCCGCGGCGTGCTGCCATCTCAGACCGGCCAAAAATATGCCGACCACCAGGATAGGCAGATAGGTGAGCGCCGTGCCCAAGTCGGGCTGCTTCATGACCAGCAGCATCGGCACACCGACCAGCGCGCCGAGTTTGAGGAGGGCGCGCGGCTCCAACTGCTCCGTCTTGATGTCGGTCAGGTAACGGGCCACGAGCAGAACGAGCACCAGCTTGACGAATTCCGAAACCTGCAGATGAAAGCTGCCGTATGCAATCCAGCGCCGCGATCCAAAGACCTTCTGGCCTACGATGAAGGTCGCGATCAAGGTCGCCAACGCGATGCCGTAAAGCGAAAAAACATGCCCCAGCAGCGTGTGGTAGTCGATCAGCGTGATAATCCACATCAACAGACTGGCGGCGGCGATCCACATGATCTGCTTCCACCAGGCATCGCGCCAGGGCGAATCGTGCGTCGCGCTGAAGATCTGGAGCACTCCCATGCCGCAGATCGCATAGGCCAGCGCGAACATGGTCCAGTCGAAATCGCGCAGGGAACGGTAGGAGGCCATAGCGATCAGAGCCCCGCGCGCAGTGCTCGCGCGTTGGGACTTGGATTGTCTGGCCGCGCGAACAGCGGCGCGATTAGCCGCGCTATCGCGGGCCTGTCGTTATTCAGGCGCGCCTTTTTGTCGAAGTATGCCTTCACGACATCGCGCACCACCGGCGCCGCGAAGTTACCGTGAATGCCGTTTTCGAGCAGCGCAACCACCACGATCTCCGGCGCGTCCCTCGGCGCGAAACCGACGAACCAGCCGTTGTCTTGCAGTTCCTTGGTTGCCTTTCTCCCTTTTAGATATTCATTCGAGACCAATTGCGCGCTGCCGGTCTTGCCGCACAGCGTGATTCCCGGAATGCGAGCGTCGGTCCCCGTGCCGCCCGCCTCATTGATCACGCCGTACATGCCGCTGATCACTTGGGCCACGTTTTCAAGATTCAGATCGCTCCGGCGCGCCGGCTGCGCCACGGCCGCGTCTTTGACCATGTGCGGCGTGTGCCAAACGCCGCCGGTAGCGATTCCGCCGATCGCCGTAGCTAACTGGATCGGCGTGACGGTGGTCGCGCCCTGCCCGATGGAGACCGAAATGGTCTCGCCAGCGTACCATTTCTCGCGGAATAGCCGTTCCTTCCAGCGCGTGGACGGCATCGTCCCCCCGGCCTCGTGCGGCAGATCGATCCCGGTACGGTGACCGAAGCCCACCATCTCCCCGTACTTGGCGATCTTATCGATCCCCATCTTGTTTCCGAGCGTGTAAAAGAAAACATCGCACGATTCGCGAATAGCGCGATGAACTTCCACCGACCCGTGTCCGCCCTTGCGCCAACACTTGAAATAGCGCCCGTAGAAGCTCGCGCCGCCGCTGCAATGCACCTTGAAATCGTCGTCGATGGTTCCGGTCTCGAGGCCCGCCAGAGCCATGATCGGCTTGAACGTGGAGCCCGGCGCGAACTGAGCCTGAATGGCCCGGTTCAGCAGTGGATGGTCCGGATTCGTGACGAGTTCCTTCCAGTCGGCCGAGCGGATGCGCGCTGCAAACAAGTTCGGGTCGTACGCTGGGCGGCTGACCATCGCCAGCACGTCTCCGTTACGCGGATCGAGCGCCACCACGGCGCCTTTGCGGTCGTGCATGGCCAGCTCCGCCACTACCTGGAGGTCCAGATCGAGCGTCAGTTGCAGGTTGCGCCCGGGCGTCGCGGGCTTCTCTTCGAGCACCTGGTGCTCGTTCCCCATGTTGTCCACGGTCACGCGGCGCTGCCCGTCCACGCCCATCAGAACGTCGTTGTACTGCCGCTCGATGCCGTCCTTGCCGATCACGTCGCCCTGCTTGTAGCGGGCGAATTCGGCGCTGTCCAGCTCCGCTTCGCTGATTTCGCCGTCGTAGCCGATGACATTGGCGGCCAGCCCGTCCTTGGGATAAAGGCGGCGCGCGGCATGGATCAGCTCCATCTCGGGAAAGTGTGCGGATCGCGGTGCGACTCGACGAAAGAAAGCTCCGCCGGCGTCAGTTCCTCCTTAATAATTATCGGAACGTATTTCGGCTGCGATTGGAAGCGGCGCACTCGCGCAACGAGCTGGTCGTAATCCAGATTGAGCCCCTCGGAGATCGGCCTGAGGTGCTCCATGTTCAGGTTTTCGCGCGTCAGGATGAGACTGTAGGAATCGTGATTATCCACGATGACGCGTCCGTCGCGGTCCAGAATCTTGCCGCGCGGCGCCAGCACCGGGATGGATTTGATGCTGTTCTGCTCGGCCTGCTCCTGATACATCGCCGGGTTGCGGATCTGCAGGCTCCAGAAGCCGGAGATCAAAAACAGGAAGACCGCGATCGCAAGGTACTGGAAAAAGGCGATTTTGGTGGACGCAAACTTCGCGTCCTCGCGCATTAGGCCGTTGCCGTTTAGCTGTTGCTCTTCCTGCGGCTCGAAATCGACGTTCACGCTGTTACTTCACCCCACTCACGCCGTTACCTTCAGTTTATCCAATAGTTTGAACAACGGAACGCCCACGGCGGCATTTAATAACCCGAATATCAGAGTCTGCCGCGGATCAAAGCTGCATTCGCCCCAGCAAGGCCCGCACCAGAACCCAATATAAGAACTGATGGAATACGTAGAAGAAAAGCGCCAATAGAAATGTCATCATGGGGTTCTCGACGTCTAAGCGCATGCTCACCGAGGCCGAGAAATAGCCCACCAGCGTCTTGACGATGCCATAAAGACCGATAGGCTGGTGCGATAAAGAGTCCTGCGCCAGTCCAATAGCCGCGCCATAAAGGGCCGACGCGATGAGACGACGGCCGCTCAGCGCAAAATGCAAGGTGATAAGGAGGGGAAGCTCCAGGTACGATAGCGCCTGCACGAAGCGCGGTACATAAACTTCAAAAAGGATGGCGGCCAGTGGAATCAGAATCAGACTGACGGCCCCGAGGCCGCCCGGGTTTGCCCTTGCGCGGCGCGGCCGAGAAAGCGGCCCGCTGTACTCGTTCATTGCGCCGGCGCGACGCGCGGCTTGGGCTCGGCGATCTTGGCCGGCTGCGCGATTCTGGAACAGGCGGCTTCGGCGGCGGCGCGGTGCGAGACCCTCAGTGTTGCTATCGGACTAAATAATACGGCTCCCGTTGCTTGCACGCTCGGGCTTTGCCGCCGCTCCGTCGTTGACTACAGGGTCGGCGTCGGTTGGTCCGTCAGGAGCGGAGGACGCTGCCTGGCCTGGGCCGGAGGCGTCGCAACGGCCGGCCTGCCTGGCGCGTTATTTCGCGGCGCGTTCTCCGGCGCGCGCGCCCCAGCCGTTGCCCCCGGCGCCTGCGGCGCTCCCGCGGCCGCCGGCCGGCAGCTTAGGCGCTGCGGCATCCCCAACCGCCGCCGGCTCGCTTCCCAGTTCTAAAATCGGGCGGCTTCCCCGGAGTCCCGTACTGAATCTTTTCCGCGCTCGCCCACCTGCTCGTATTCTTTCTTCAATCGATCGGCATCCGTCGCCAGAGCCGAAGAGCCCTTTTGCGCCTTGGCGCCGCCGCCCTGGTCCGCCGGAGGCCCAGAATCTTAACCGCAGCGGCCGCCATACGCAATTCGAGGAATAGCCTGGTGAACGCCCTGAACAACAATCAGTACTTCGTCCAGCCGCCTTGCCAGCCGCTCGGCGTGACGTATATCTCCTTTGAAAAACGCCCATTCGCGACCGACGATATTTGCCCGGCTGGGAAACCCGCGCGGGAGACGCCATCGTCGCCCGAAGTATAAAACCACTCCCCAACGTCGACCTTCTCTTCGTTC
>CAWCJO010000016.1:0-314281 GCA_963795935.1 Bryobacterales bacterium
CTTACGCCAAGCCAACGGGCAGATCCTGCTCCCCATCGTCAACTTGATCCAGAATGCCAGCCAGGTGGTGGAGACCGTGATCTATGAAATCGGGCATCAAACGCTGGAAGAGATTCTGCTCCTGAGCGCCGAGCAACTCGCCGGCGCACGCACTCCCGGCAAAGCTAGCGGCGAGATCCGCCACCATGGATCGCAAGCGGGCAGTGTGCAACTGGCGGACCGGAAGATGAAAGTGAAACGGCCCCGGCTACGGCACAAGAGCCAAGGTGAAGTGAAGGTCCCCGCCTATGAGATGCTGCGCCGCGATCGAGGTCTCGCTCAGCACATGCTGGGCGCTCTGCTGCGCGGGGTGTCGACCCGGGAATACCAGGAAGTTCTGCCGCGGATGGCGGAAACCGTGGGGGTGTCGCGCAGCGCCATCAGCCGCAAAGCCATCGAGGCGAGCACGGCGCAACTGCAGCAGTTGCAAGAGCGGCGCTGGGACAAGGTCGAAATCCTGGTGATCTACATCGATGGCCAACGCTTTGGGGCACAGCACGTGCTCAGCGCCGTGGGAGTCGATGAGGAAGGAAAGAAGCACATCCTGGGTATCGCGGCTGGCGCGACGGAGAACGCGGCCGCCGTCAAGACGCTGTTAACGCGCTTGCGAGAGCAAGGTTTGCCCACGGACCGCAAATACTTGTTCATCATTGACGGCGCGAAAGCCTTGCGAGCTGGTATCGACGAAGTTTTCGGCTCCGATCAGCCGGTACAGCGGTGTCGCAATCACATCGCGGGCCGAGACCCGCCTTTCCAGAGGGGTGAAACGTCCCCTTCCGGGCAAGTCCCTATGAGCCCGGTAGCCTGGGGTCAGGCATGGCGAGGTAACTTGCCATGTCGAAGCAGATCCGACACGTAGCCTCAGTACCCAGTCCGGAGGCACGGGCAAAAGTTCAGGCCGTACCGAGAGGGAATGTATGGCGCCGTCATGGCATCTCGAACGGGTATTACTGGGAGAGTTCGGGAATGGGATGGTCGAGCCTCCTGTGTATGGGCGAAGACAGCAACGGCTGTGGATGCGTAGGGAAGGGAAACAGTCGTCATCCCCGGTGTTTCAAGCAACGGCATGAATGGAAGGAACGGTGAGGGAACGGTCGAGATCCCGCGCGGTCGGCGGATACTCCGCCGCCGTAAGCGGCCTTATAAGGCATAAGCCGAAGTAGGCGGCGATGCCGGGCGGGAAGTCGGAAGAGGCCATATCGTAGCGATGAAGGCGCGGACAGCAAAACCCGCCGGAGCGAAGGGCCTCAACTCGAGCCATGCTGACGAAGAAGGAGGGATTTCGTGACTGCCGATGAGGCTCAACGCACGACGTTAGAAAAGGTCCGTGTACTTCAGAGGAAGCTATACCGAGCGGCCAAGGCTCAGCCGCAACGAACGTTCGGAGTTCTGTTTGACAAGGTCTGCAGTTTGGAGGTGTTGTGGTTTGCATGGGAGCAAGTTCGGCGTAACCGCGGAGCCGCGGGCGTCGATGGTGAAACCATTGAATCGATCGAGGCGAGGGGAACGCTATGGTTTCTTCTGGAACTGCGGGAGGAACTGATACAGCAGCGATACCGGCCCCAACCGGTGCGCCGGGTGTTCATCCCTAAGCCCGACGGGCGGCAAAGACCGCTGGGAATCCCAGGAGTAAAGGATCGAGTCGCACAGGCGGCGGTGAAGGTTGTAATCGAGCCGCTGTTTGAAGCCAGCTTCCGACCGGGATCGTATGGGTTCCGGCCCAAACGGAGCGCCAAGCAAGCGATCTACGATCTCCGCAAATGGGTAACCTACGGCTACGACAAAGTCATCGACTTGGATCTCAAAAATTACTTCGACACGATTGACCACGAAATTTTGGTCAAGCTGGTACAACGGCGGGTCCGTGATCCGCGCGTGCTGCGGCTGATCAGATTGTGGTTGAAGGCCGGAGTGATGCACGGCGGGATTCTGGAAGAGACCATGGTCGGCTCCCCGCAAGGGGCAGTGATCTCGCCGCTGCTGTCCAACATCTACTTGCACCCGCTCGATCTGTACTGGGAGCGGGAGGTGAAGGCGACGAAGATGGTCCGCTATGCCGATGACCTGGTGGTGCTGTGCCGATGGAAGCCGCCAGAGGTATACATGCCGAAGCTGAGGCAGTTCCTGGCGCGGCTGCGGGTGACTGTCAATGAAGACAAGACTCGCAGCGTCGATGCAAAGGATGGCTTCGACTTTCTGGGGGTGCACTTTCGGAAACAGCCCTCGCGGCGCGATGTCAGCAAGTGGTTTTGCTACTGCTGGCCGTCGCAACGATCGATGCAGCGGATTCGGGACAAGGTGAAAGCGGCTATCGGCCGTGATAACCGCCCGACGCTGCAGGAGAAGTTGGACCGGCTGAACCCGATACTGCGGGGATGGTCGGCCTACTTTGGCTGGCTCAACTCCGCCCAACATTTTCGGAAGGTGGATCAATATGTTACATGGAAACTTCGACGTTGGTTGCAGGCCAAGCATCAGCGCAGACGACGGGCGTTCTGGAAGACGCCACTGGCCTACTGGAGAAAGGCTGGCCTGTACTCGACGCAGGGTCGGATTGTGCATACGAGCTGAATGCCGTCGGGGGAAGGCTCCCGGAGAGCCGTATGAGGGAAAACTTCACGTACGGTTCGATGAGGGGGTGCTGGAGACGGAGCTATGGAGCGGATTGAGACACCGGCGTTGTGGCGAAAGCTGCCGGTAACCGAAATCCCCGTTCCTGTGGCCACCGCGCCAGCGCCCTACTCTGCAGCTGGAAAACGTCATGAAGGAGCTGCCCAAGGAACAGCAAGGCCAAACGCGGCACCTGATGCGGGCCGCCTGGAAGGTAAAGACGGCAGAGGAAGGCGAGAAGCGGCTGGAGCAAATCGCGCGCCTGCTGGAGCGCGATCACGAATCCGCGGCGCGGAGCTTGCGTGAAGGAATGAAGGAAATGTTCACCTTGCAGAGGCTTCAAATCCCGGTAAGCTTGCACAAGTGCCTGGCTACCACCAACCTCATTGAAAGCCCACACAGTGGAGTTCGTCATCGCACGGATAACGTGAGCCGCTGGCGCGACAGCGACATGGTGGAGCGTTGGGTGGCATCGGCCTGGTTACTCACTGAAAAGCATTTTCACCGTATCGATGGTTATGAGCATCTGTGGGCTTTGGCCGCGATCCTTGGCCGGGAAACCAAGTCAGCGAAAAAGGAGAACGTAGCGTAACATGAACTCAGCCGCCCCCATCAACCTTCAACTAAACTCGGGACGCCTTCGGTTCTTCTTCAAGTCCCTTTCAAACTCCTCGATCGACTGCCCATCCAGGCCTGCCGCCCCTTGATTGCTCTTTACCTTTAAATAGGCTTCCCAGACTTCCCATCGTGAAATACAAAACGGTTTTGCTTCATCCTTCAGGCTCCTCCCCTTGCGGGTTGGCCCAATCGATGTCGCTTCACTGCATACACCCCCTTCGCTCCGTCGGCTTTCGCCGACTTCATCGCTACTACGAAGTGTTCCGCCCCTTGGCGCCGCTTTCGTACTCTCGCCCTCGTGGTTCATGCCACTTGTGGCTTCTCCGTTAGCATCGGCGCCGAAGGTTCCCATGTTCCGAATAATCGCCTCACCCGAGCTCAAGCCACCTATATGCCGGATACCGTCCCGCCCGTAAACAGGTCCCGTCGGAACTTGTCCCGCAGCCTTCTAACAAACCACGGTTTTGATATCGTCTGGATTCTTTTCGACATGAGAAACGGTGATTCACTTTCGTTCTTCTTCTCGGATGTCACCTGACCCAATCTTGCCGGGCCTTTTCCTTCCCTGCTCACTACCACGGCTTTTGCCCGCAGCAGCGGGAGGTGGTTTGGAACCTTCTCCTGTAAGACGGTTCCGAGGGGCCTGCCCTCATCGACTACTCAGTTACGCAAAAGAGCCGTCTGTCGCCGTCTCTTTTGCTCATGGCACACTTAGAAATACAGCTTCAACGCGAGTTGCATCTGCCGGGGCGAGTTCGCCTGCGACGTGACTTTGCCGAAAGCCGACGATCCGACGGTCAGGTTCGGCGGGGAAAACTGCGGGTGATTGAGCGCATTGAACGCTTCGGCGCGGAACTCCAGCATGGAGCCTTCCCGTATCGGCAGCGGAAACTGCTTGAAGAGCGATAGCGCGGTGGTGGCCGTTCCGGGCGCGCGCGCGGTTGAAATCTCGCGCGGAGCGTTGCCCACCGTGAATGGCGGCGGCGTGACCGCATCCTGCGGATCTGCGAAGTACTGGTTCAGCCAGTTGGAGCCGTTATTCCGCGTCAGCGGGCCCAACAGATTGGGCCGCTGCGAACCGTAAGTGGGAAGCGCCTGAGAGGTACTGACCGAAAGCGCCAGCGGCATGCCATCGTCGAAGCGCCACAGGCCGTTGGTCTGCCATCCGCCCAGCACCGCGTCCACAAATCCGTTCCAGTTGCTCCCGAACTGTTTCCCTTTGCCGAAGGGGAGCTGATACACGTACGAAAACTGCAGCACTTGCGGAATGTCGAACTGCGATACGGAACGTTCCAGGAAGCGCTTGTTCGGATCCTGCAACGATATTCCGAGCTTGTCGATCGCGGGCTTTACCGGCCTGACGGCGACCCCGCTGAACTTCAACAACTTTAACCGCATTTTCGATTGGAAAGACGACTTGTCGAAGATCATCGGGAATCATAACTTGAAGGTGGGCATCCTGATCATGAGGAGCCGCAAGAACCAGGACAACATTCCCGCCATCAACGGCACGTTCAGCTTCTCGACTTCAGCCGCAAACACGACGGGGAACGCGCTGGCCGACGCGCTGCTCGGAAACTTCTACACCTACACCGAAGCGGGCTCCTTCCGGCAAGGCTGGTACCGCTTCTCGCAGGTCGAACCATATATTCAGGACGATTGGAAGGTGACGCCGCGGCTCGCTCTGAATCTGGGACTGCGCTATCAGTATCTGCAGCCGCAATACAGCGCCTTGAATAATACGTCGGCGTTCCTGCCGCAATACTACAATCCGGCGCAAGCCGCAACAGTGATTCCGACCGGCGCGCAAGCTGGTCAAATCGTGCCGGGCAGCGGGAACATTTACAACGGCCTGGTGCTCGGAGGCAGCGGCTTCCCGCAGGCGGCGGTGTCGCGCATACCGGGCATCACCACCGATCCCGCCGTGCTGGCGCTGTTCCACGATCTTCCGAAAGGAACCGCCAATACCGATTGGAATACCTGGGGCCCGCGGCTGGGATTCGCTTTCGATCTTACCGGACATCAGACCACGATTCTGCGCGGCGGTTACGGCGTCTTTTACGAGCGCGTCGAAGGAAATTTCATTTTCAGCGCCGTCAATAATGCGCCCTTCATCCAGCAGACCACCATTTATAACGGCAACGTCGAGAATCCATCCGGCGGCGCGGCCCCCATCTTTCCGCAGACCATCAACAACTCTCACTATCCTCGATATGAAAGTGCCGCGGACGATGAACTGGAGTCTGGGGATACAGCGCAAGCTGACCTCCAGCATGATGCTGGACGTCGCCTACGTAGGATCGAGCGCGGCCAATCTCTCAAATCAGGAGGATATCAACCAGCTTCCGCCGGGTACGCTGCAGGCGCATCCGGGAGTAAACGCCAACGCGTTGCGGCCATACCCGGGCTATAGCGACATCTATCAATATGTCAGCGGCGCGAACTTTATCTACGACTCGCTGCAGGTCCAATTTAAGAAGCAATGGTCGAGCGGTGGACTCTTCAATGTCGCCTACACCTGGTCGAAGGCCCGCACCGACGCCAACAGCTACAGCTACCTGCCCGAGAACAGTTATAACCTGCGCGCCGATTGGGGGCCGTCCAGCTACAATCGCGACCAGATTTTTGTCGTCAGTTACGTCTACCCGCTCCCCTTCTGGCGCCACGGAACAAATTGGTATCGGAAAGCGTTGGGCGGCTGGCAGGTCTCCGGCGTTACCACGAT
The DNA here is from genome assembly GCA_963795935.1 of Bryobacterales bacterium. Classification (GTDB taxonomy): domain Bacteria; phylum Acidobacteriota; class Terriglobia; order Bryobacterales; family Bryobacteraceae; genus JAICMB01. The sequence goes on from CAWCJO010000016.1 coordinate 5,993, forward strand.
TCAGTCCGGTCTGCCCGTCAATCTGGGGATCCAAAGCGATGTGGCGGGCATCGCCAGCACTTCGACGGAACGGCCCAACCAGGTCCTCCTCAATCCCTATCAGGGCGTGACCGGAACGCAGTACTTGAATCCCGCCGCTTTTGCGCTTCCCGCGCCGGGCACATTCGGCAACCTCGGCGCTTACGCGATCTTTCTTCCGCGCTGGAACAACTGGGATGCTTCGGTGCAGAAATCGTTCTTTTTGACGGAGCGCGTAAAGCTCGATTTCCGCGCCGAGTTGTTCAACGTCCCCAACCACCTTTCTTATACGGGCATCGGAACCACGTTCGGCTCTTCAAATTTCGGACAGGTGACCGGCGCGACGGACCCTCGCACCCTGGAGTTGGCCTTGCGCTTGAATTTCTAATGCCGATGGCTGGACGCATCGCAATTAACCCCGGCGTCATGCCGGTGAGGCTTTTGTTGCGCAAACTCGCGCAGGGCGGTGCGATCGCCGATCTCCTGGATGCATATCCCCGGTTGAGCGCGGATGACATTCGGGCGGCGTTGGACTACGCCGCGGATACCATTACCCATGAAACCGTTGTGGAGTTCGGTTCATAGCAAACCCAGCCAATGCGTTTTCTGGCGACGAATCCTGCGATTTCGCCGCGGATCGATCTCTACGGGCAGACGGTCATGATGTTCTCGCGGTGAGCGAGTTTCGAAGCCGCGGCGTGGACAAAGAGGTTCTCGATCGTGCGCTGGCCGGGAACCGGATACTCCTGGCCGAGGACAGGTGAGTGATCACGAAATGTCCCTTAGGGTCATAAATCGTGCCGCTGCCGTCGACCTTGACGTTCCAGTAGGCGAAAACAAAACCGGTCCCGTACAGACCGCCGGTATTTCCAAGTACGAAAACCTCGTCACCGGAATTGTAGTTTCGACTCGGTGGCACGCTGCCGCCGGTGGCCCCGTTTGGATCGTAAATGAGTATCGGCATGAGGTCGTTGCTCCTTCTTCGCGGTCGGCCGAATTAGACTGATTGCAGTATGAGTTATCTAGATCAAGGGGCGTCTACCTGGCAGGCTTCCGCAATCCGGATTACTCTGCAGCATCGCAATCAGAACCGAGCACGCGTTCCAAAAGCCTATCACACGCAACGGCACCCATCATATCCACGATAAATCCACGATAAATCAAGGCGTCGCCCGCCCGAGGCTTGCCTCCTAAAACCGTGCGAAGCCGGGACTCGAACGACGAGATCACGGTTTCTCTACAACTTGGCTGGCATTCTGGATCAGGTTGACGATGGGGAGCAGAATCTGCCCGTTAGTTTGGCAGAACTGTTCGACGATGGCTGCCGACTCGCGCTCAGCGCGGGTCACGATGTGATAAGTTTTTTCACGGCGGTAGGCTCCTTTCGGTTGTTCTGCGTTTGGCAAGCGGATTCTATCGCATCGACGCCGCCGGCGCCTACAACCTTGCGGCGCAACTTTACCGCTATTCTTCGTATACCTTAAACGAGCTTAGGACCGATCTGCGGCCGCCTGCTGCCGCACGCGTGGGCCACGTCTCCCCGCGGCTATTCGCAATCAAGCGAGTCGCGCCCCAGGCAGGGACTTCTAATCGGAAGGGCAACGTCAGTGGGTTCGGGGCTGGAATTTCGAAATCTTTGAAAGCTGTCAACACCGTTGGCCAATTACCTCATGGAGCCTTTCCGCTTCGCTCCGCGCTTCTTGGACCGGGCCGCTTTCCCGCCGGCTGCTGGCTTTTTCCCCGCGGCTCGCTGTGCCGGTTCCTTAGCGGGCTTCGCCATTGCGCGGCTGTTTGCTTTGGAACCTTTCCCGGCAGCCTTCTTTGCCCGCGGCGAATTTTCAGCTCGGCCAGAATCGCGATCGCGCTTTCCCCCGAGCCCGACGGCGGAGGCGACCCTTGCCGCGGCTTCTCCGACCTTTCTTGCGGCGGTGGTAAGCAAGTTCTCGGATTCCCGCCGGCCGGCTGCATTTGGATTTCCAACGTTCTTGTCTGGCACGCGCGTCCTCCCCTGGCGTTCTTGAAAGCATAGCACGTGAAAGCGGCGCGCGGCCGAAGTCGCATGAACCGCGTCATTGCGGGATAATTGAGATGCGGGCGCGCGGCCCGCCGCTGCAATCCTTTGGACAATTCCATTTTCATTCGAGGGGCGCGAGTCCACAACCTCAAGAATGTCTCGCTCGCGATTCCGCACAATCTACTGACCGTGGTCACGGGCGTTTCGGGGTCCGGCAAATCGTCGCTGGTGTTCGACACCATCTACGCGGAAGGCCAGCGGCGCTACGTCGAATCGCTGTCGGCCTATGCGCGCCAGTTTTTGGAGCGCATGGAAAAGCCGGACGTAGACGAGATACTGGGCATCGCTCCTCCCATCGCAATCCGGCAGAGGAATACGACGCGAAATCCGCGCTCCACCGTCGCGACGTCGACCGAACTCTACGATTTTCTACGCCTGCTGTTCGCGCGCGCCGGGCGATCCTACTGTCCGCAATGCGGGCAGCTTGTCGAACGGGACACGGTAGACCAAGTGGCGCAGCGCATGCTCGCGCAAGAGGAAGGCTCGCGCTGGTCCGCGCTGTTTCCAGTTCATTCCGGGACCAGCACGGAGGCATTGCGGGACCGCCTCTTCGAGCTGCGCAGGAAAGGATTCACTCGACTGTTCCAGAATGGCCGCACCTTCGAGTTTTCGACGCCGGAGTCGCTGCTGGACATCGATTTCAGGGAACCGCTCTTCGCGCTCGTGGACCGCATCGCCATCTCGCCGGAGCTGCATCAGCGCATCGTCGACACGGTCGAGACCTGCTACAGAGAAGCGGGCGAAGTGATTTTCCAGCCGGCGGGCGAAGGCGAAGCGCTGCGCTTCAGCGAGAAGTTCGCCTGCAAACGGTGCGGGATCGAGATGGCCACGCCGGAGCCGGCGCTATTCAGCTTCAATAGCCCCGTGGGCGCCTGCCCGCGCTGCCAGGGCTTCGGCAACACCATCGACTACGACATGGCTCTCGTCATTCCGGATCGGGGACTTTCTCTCGCCGCCGGCGCCGTGGACCCGTGGAACAAGCCGCAATACCGCTGGTATTGGGACGAGACCTTCGCCGCGGCGGCGAAGAAAGCGAAGGTGCGGTTGAACGTTCCCTTCTGCGATCTGAACGCGGAAGAAAAACAGTTCGTCCATCGATCACGCGCGCCGCTTCTTCGCCGATGTTGAGACCAAGAAGTACAAGGTTCACGTGCGCGTTTTCCTGAGCCGCTATCGCGGGTACGCCGAATGTCCCGATTGCAACGGCTCGCGTCTGCGGCAAGAGGCCCGGAACGTGCGCGTCGGCGGCAGCACGCTGCCCGAACTCGTGCGCCTGAATATCGCGCGGGCATGGCGATTTTTTGAAGCTCTGGAGCTGACGGCGGAGGAGCGCGCCATCGCGGACAAGATACTGTTCGAGATCCGGCAGCGCCTGAAATTCCTGAACGATGTCGGCCTCGAATATCTCACGCTGGACCGTCTGTCTTCGACGCTGTCCGGCGGGGAGGCGCAGCGCATCCAGCTTGCGACCTGCCTCGGCTCGCGGCTGGTGGGCGCCTGCTACGTGCTCGACGAGCCATCGATCGGCCTGCACAGCCGCGACACCGGCCGGCTGATCCGGATTCTTGGGGAACTGCGCGACCTGGGCAACACCATTGTGGTGGTGGAACACGATGAGGACGTGATGCGCGCCGCCGATCACATTGTCGACCTCGGACCCGGCGCAGGCGAGCTCGGCGGTAACGTGATTTTCGAAGGGCCTTACGCAAAGTTGCTCGAGGACGGCGCGGCATCGCTGACCTCGCGGTATCTCAAAGGCGAGTTGCAGGCCTGGCATGGATTGGCGCGCCGCAAGCCGAACCCCAAGCGCATTGTGAAGTTTTTCGGCGCCCGCGCTCACAATCTAAAAAACATCGATGTGAGCATTCCGTTGAACATGATGGTGGCGATCAGCGGCGTCTCCGGATCGGGCAAATCGACGCTGGTTCTGGAGGTCGTCTACAAGGTCCTGGAGCGTCATCTCCGCAAGGAAACCGCCGAGGAAGAGAGTTCCGAGTTCGGCGGCGCGATCGAAAAAGTGACCTGCGGCAGGGTCGAAAATGCGAACCTTTTGACGCAGGTCGTGCTGGTCGATCAGTCGCCCATCGGCCGCACGCCGCGCTCCAACCCCGTAACATATATCAAAGCGTTCGATATTATCCGCGAGCTATTCGCGTCCACGCCCGAAGCGCAAAAACGCGGTTACGGCCCCGGCCATTTCTCGTTCAACATCCCCGGAGGCCGCTGCGAAAATTGCCAGGGCGATGGGACCGTGACGGTCGAAATGCAGTTTCTCGCCGATGTGGAGCTGCTTTGCGAAGAGTGCAAGGGGGCCAGATTCAAGAGCGGTATTCTCGACATTCGCTACAAGGGCAAGAATGTCCACGAGGTCTTGCAACTCACGGTGAAGGAGGCTTTGTCGTTTTTCTCCGGCGTGCCGCGGCTGGTGAACCGGCTTAAAGTCCTGGCCGATGTCGGACTGGGTTATCTGCGCCTGGGCCAGTCCGCGACTACCTTAAGCGGCGGGGAGGCGCAGCGCGTGAAACTTGCCGCGCATCTCTGTCAGACAAGCTGCGAGGGCACGCTGTACATTTTCGACGAGCCGACCACGGGGCTTCATTTCGACGATATCGCCAAGCTGCTCGACGCCTTCGACCGCCTGATCCGGAATGGCGGGAGCATCCTGATTATCGAGCACAACATGGACGTGATCCGAAGCGCCGATTGGGTGATCGATCTGGGGCCGGAGGGTGGGGATGAAGGCGGCGAGATCGTTGCCCAAGGCACGCCGGAACAGATCATGCGCGCCGCGAACTCCTATACCGGCAAGTACCTGCGCGCACGGTCCGTAATCACGAAATAATAGAGATATGGCGTTCCTGGCCGCGGTCGCGATCCTGGCCGCGTTCCAGACCAATTATTACAACGATGGCCTGAAGGCGCTCGATGCGAAGCAGTACCAAGCCGCGGCCGACGATTTTACGAAGGCGCTGGCGAGCGATCCGAAGGATTTCACGGCCCACTTCAACCTGGCGTTTGCTTATGGCATGTTGAACCGGGACTCCGACGCGATCGTGGAATATAAGAAGGCGCTCGAACAGAAACCGGGGCTGTATCAAGCCGAGCTGAACCTGGGCATTCTGCTGCTGCGCGACAAGCAGTCCGCCGAAGCTCTACCGCATTTGGTAGCGGCGCAGGCGCAGAAGCCGAAGGAGCTGCGGCCGAATTTTTACCTCGCCGAGGCCTTGCGCGAGCAGAACCAGCTGGCGCAGGCGGAGCAGGCGTACAACACAGCGCTGCAGATCGATCCGAAAGCGGCAGGCGCGGAACTCGGGCTTGCGGAGACGCTCGCCCAGGAGGATCGTTTGGCGGAAGCGGCCCCCCATTTTAAAAGAGCCGCGGAGTTGGACTCGCATTACCGCGACGCTTCTGCTCGAACTCGCCTCGCTTTACGAAAAGAAAAAGCAGCCCGATGAGGCCATCGCGATTTACGAGCAGTTCCCCGAAAACCCCGGCGCTCAGGAACGCGCCGCAGCGCTGCTGTTCGATGCCGGCCGCTACGCGGATGCGATCGCGCATTATCAGGAAGCGGTCAAAACCTCGCCCACGCCCGGCAACCAGGTTGCGCTCGCGCAGGCTTACATTAAGAATAAAGAGCCCGGCAAGGCCCTGCCGATCGTGCAGCAGGTCCTGGCCGGGCGACCCAACGATTACGATTTGCGCATGCTCTATGGACGAATGATTCGCGACCAGAGGAATTTTCCCGAGGCGTCCCGTCAATTCATGGCCGCGGTGCGGCTGAAGCCCGATGCGGCGGAGGCCTGGAGCGAGCTCGCGGGCGTTCTCGTGCTGATGGAAGATTACGGCGGAGCTCTCGCGGCGCTGGACAAAATCGCCGCGCTGCACGCCGAAAAACCGGGTCATGTTTATCTGCGAGCGATGGTGTTCGACAAAGTCCACCAGTTGAAGCCCGCGCTGGAGAGCTATCAGCGGTTCCTTGCGGTGGACGGAGCCAAGGACCCCGACGAGGACTTCATCGCGCGGCAGCGTATTCGAATCATCCAGAATGAGTTGAACCGGCGGTGACTTCGATACTCGTTTTATTTCTCGTTTTCGCCGACATCACGGCCGTGAAGTCGGAGCCGAATCTGGAGAAGCGCTCGGATTTGGCGCTTGCAAACGCCGACCGCGCCATCGACGACGCCCGCAGCGATTACCAGGCCGGCGACCCCGGGAAAACGGACGCCGATTTGAAGCAGGTCCGCGAGCTGGTGGACTTGTCGCTGGAATCCCTGGAGAGCAGCGGCAAGCAAGCGCGCAACAGCAAGTACTTCAAGCGAGCCGAGATTAGAATCCGGGAGATGCTGCGGCGCTTGGCCAGTTTTCGTGATGAAATGAGCGTAGACGACCGCAAGCCGCTCGACGATGCGGCCGCGCGTTTACAGGAAGTGCACGATCGCCTGCTATTGGAGATCATGAGCAAGAAGAGGTAGTTGTTTTATGCGATTCGCCGCCGCCGCGCTGCTATTATTCGCTTCGGCGCTCGTCGCGCAGGAGCGCGATTACTTGAGCGCCGATGAGATCGATCAGGTCCGGGAAGCGCAGGACCCCAACGATCGGATGGTCCTATACATCAAGTTCGCTCAGGAACGGCTCGGGATTCTAGAGCAGCTCATCGCCAAAGAGAAGCCCGGCCGCGCCGCATTCATTCACGACACCATCGAGGATTACTCCAAGATCATCGATGCCATCGATACGGTCGCCGACGACGCGCTCAAACGCAAGGTCGACCTTACCAAGAGCATGGCGCTGGTGGCGAGCGCCGAGAAGGACATGGCCGCCCGGCTGAAAAAAATTGAGGACAGCGAGCCCAAGGATATTGCGCGGTATCAGTTCGTGCTTCAGAATGCTATCGAGACGACGCAGGACAGCGCGGAGCTTTCGGCCGAAGACCTGAACGCCCGCGCCACCGAGGTCGTTGCGAAGGACAAGAAAGAACAGCAGGAGATTAATTCCTTGAAGGGCGCGAAAGAAGTGGCCCAGGAGAAAAAGGCGGAACCTGCGGATGGCGATAAGCCCAAGCGCAAGCCGCCCACGCTGCTGCGCAAGGGCGAAACGCTCGACAACGCCAACAAGCCGCCCCAGTAATCGTTACAGCCGGCCCATCTTCCCGTTCTGGAAATCTTCGTAGGCTTGCACCAGCTCCTGCCGCGTGTTCATCACGAAGGGTCCATAGCGCGCCACCGGTTCGTTCAGAGGCTGGCCGGCGATTAACAGCACATCGGTATTGCCGCTCGCCGCCGCAGCCGCCGAGAAGGCAATCTCATCCCCATCGTTCGCGAAGATCGCCACGTCGCCTTGCTTCGCCGCGCTTCCGTCCGCGAATTCGACTGCGCCCCCGATAACATAAGCGAAGGCATTCTGCGCCCGAGGCACGGGCTGGACGTACCGCGCTCCCGGCGCGAGCGTCACATGCAGATACGCCATCGGAATGCGCGTCTCGATCAAGCCCTTTTCGCCTGACGATTCGCCCGCGATTACGCGCACGGTTGCGCCATCCTGTTTCACCACGGGAATTTCAGAGCCCTTGAGCTCCTGGTAGCGCGGCGCCGTCATCTTATCGCGGCGCGGTAAATTGATCCACAACTGAAAACCTTCCAGCAGCCCGCCTTCGCGCGCGATATCCGGACCCGGCATTTCCGAATGCACCAGGCCGGAGCCCGCCGTCATCCACTGTATATCGCCGGCGCCGAGCAGACCGTGGTTGCCGTATGAATCGCGATGCTGGAACTGTCCTTGCAGCACATATGTTACGGTCTCGAAACCGCGGTGCGGGTGATCGGGAAAGCCTCTCCCATCTCCCGGCCGCATTTCGAACGGCCCCATGTGATCGAGCAGCAGAAACGGATCGAGATCCTCGAGCGAGCGCGTAGGAAACGCTCGTTGGATGGGAACCCCGTCGCCTTCGAGCGTGCTCGTACCCGCGACGATACGCGAGACGCCGCGAACCTTCACCGCAACGCTTTCCATATTTGCTCCTTTCGTCCCCAAGCCACGATAGCCGTCGTAACCAGTAGTATTATGGCGAGCGCGGGATTGCCGCCCACGATTAAGAAATGCGTCAAAACCGCGCCAATCATGACTACTGTGAGCAGCAGAGCCCCGAACCCAGCGGCGCGCGGGATCAGGAGTCCAAACGCGCCGATCACTTCCAGCGAGCCCGTTAAATAGCGGAACCACTGCCCTATTCCAATAACGGCAAACATCCCCACCATTTTCGGATCACCGGCGAGCTTCAATTCGCCCGCCATGAGGAACATGGCCGCCGCCGCGATCTGAAGCGCCCATAAACCAATATTCTTGACCCTCCATGGCGCGCGCCGCGCCGCGCCAATTGCTATATCCGCCATATGGTTCCAACCTCCTTTTGTTGCAATTCATATCTCGAAACCAATATTATCGATGTCAAGATGCCTCAAAAGGATTCAAAACGCGGCGTTCATCTCTGGCTGGTCCTGTGGAAGGCCTACGCCGCCCTGGAGCGCCATGCCGCCCGCAGCATCGCCGAGCTAAAGCTAGGCTATTCGGATTTCGCCGTTCTCGAAGCGCTGCTGCATAAAGGACCAACGGCCGTGAACGCCATTGGCGCCAAGGTTAACCTGACCAGCGGGTCGATCAGCGTGGCGGTGGATCGGCTGGAACAGCGCGGTCTGGTGGAGCGCCGCTCCGATAAGGAAGACCGCCGCGCGCGCATCGTGCATCTCACGCCGGCCGGTCGCGGCCTCATCGAGCGGGCCTTCGCGTGTCACGCCGAGGCCATGGAAAGCGCCACGTCGGCTCTCTCGCCGGACGAGCGCGAGCAGGCCATCGCGCTGCTGCGAAGACTCGGCCGATCGGCCGAGATACAAAACCGGCCCGAGCTCAATCGAGCGCGGGCCGGCAAAAGACAAAGCTGAAAGGGGATTTAGAAAATGATCTTACCCGTGATTTGGACCAGACGCGGCGAAGAGTCGAAGCCCAGGAAGTTCCCATAGGGGCTGGTGGGCGTGCCCATCATCCCAGTGATCTGGCCGAACGTAGCATCGCCCAATCCGCTATCGGGATTTGCAAAATTCGGGTGATTAAATACATTGAACGCCTGCAGGCCGAGACCGAACGTCACCTTTTCCCCGAGCTTGAAATTGCGGTACAGATTCATATCGACGTCGAAGAAATGCGGCCCGCGGAACTGATTGCGGGTCTGCGAAGACCACGCCGTATAGCCATTAAAGCTGTCCGCGCCGCTATTCAAAAACGCATTGGCGTTGATGCAAGGCGTCACGGCCGCGCCCGAGCCACAGCTCGTTTGCGCCTGGCCCCCGATGTACTGTGCCAGAAGAGTTCCCCCGCCGTTGCCCAGCGCCCAATTGGCGTCGCTGACCGAGAATGGCAGCCCGGAGCGCCAGAAGATCTTGCCGGACCATTGCCATCCGCCCAGAACATTGCGGACCAGCCAGTTGCCGGAATGGAACATCGGGCTGACGACAAAGTCGCCGTTGAAGTTGTTGCGTATGTCGTAATCCGCGTTGCCGTAATTGTTGGCGCTCAGGCTAGCGGATTGATCTGCGCCAGAGTGAGCGTATCGCCGTAGGTGAAAACGCCGCCATTCGAGACTTCATCGAGAGCGTGCGACCAAGTGTAATTAAAGTGCGCCGCCACCCAATTCGAAAAGCGCTTGCTCAACGTCACGCTCAGGCCGTTGTAGTTCGCATAGGCTCCGTTCTGGACGGTACTCACCGTTCCATAGTTTGGCACGCGGGATCCGCCGGCACTCCCGGGACACCGCCGAAAATGCCGTACTGGTCATAGGCGTTCGGCCAGGAATTCGTGTACAGGCAGTTTGACGCGAGTGATTGCCGACGTAATTCACAATCAGTACCAGCGAGTTGCTCAACTCTCGCTGGATCTGAAGGTTCCATTCCTGGACTTCCGGGGCGTGTATCGTGCCTTCAAGTGCGGTGAAACTGGGAGCCGCGAAAACCGCCCCCAGCTTGGCGAGATTCGCGGAGATCTGGCCGTATGTCTGGTTAATATTAAAAGCCGGCCGCGGATTTCGCCCACGTCGCGGCGCCGCCATTGGGATCGAACGGCAAGGTTCCCGCGGATGGCCGCACCCGAATATTCACTGTGGCGGGCGGATTGGCGAGCAGATCGTCGACCAGCCCGGCGGGAGGCGAATCATAGAAGATGCCGAAGCCTCCGCTAACCACGGTCTTGTGGTCGTGGAAGGGCGACCACGAAAAGCCCAGCCGAGGCGACCAATCGAGGAAATCCACGCCCTGATATGCCTGGTGCAGCCCATAAGCGATATCGCTGCTGTACGGAACGGCGCCGGGATTCGAGCTGGTGAAGCTCGGCCAGGCTGGTCGTGCCGGACTTGAAGTTGGCGAAGCAGTCGGTCTGGCACACGGGATTGGAATTGCGCTCCACCCGCAGGCCCAGCGTCAGTTTTAAATTCGGAGTGACATTCCATTCATCCTGCGCATAGAGCCCCATGCCCCACATCGCGATGGGCACGTCGCTCGACTGGTTGAGACTTTCGCGGTACTGGTAGGCGAGGCCATTTGCGAATTGCTGCAGCCCGTTGGTGGTATATCCGAAATAAACGGCCGGATAGTTATAGAAGAAATTGTGGTCGCTGACATCGTAGCGCCGGAAGTTTTCTCCGAATTTCAGGTTGTGCCGGCCCACCGTCAACGTGTAATCGTCGATGAACTGATACTGCGTGATGTTGCGGCCTTGCGGAAAATCAGCAGCGGATTGAAGTCCGGTAAACGGCACCGTGCCGGAGGTTTGTATGTCATAGGGAAAGGTGTTGCTGGCGAGCGGTTCGCTCTGCGAGAATAGCGCCTGATAATAGCTCAGCGTTGCCATGAAAGAGTTCGCCGCCCGAGGACCGAAAATATGCGTCTCGTTGACCTGGGTGTCCCACGAGGGCTGGTCCGAGTTGGCGTCGAAGCTGGGATTAATGGGGCTGATGCTGGTCGGCTGCAGACCGTGGTCCTGCTTATAGCGGAAATACGCCGTGTCATGGTCGCCGAGCCTCTGGTCGATCTTGAACGCCAGAATCCATTCGGAAGCGAGCGAGGTGGGCGTGGCCTGAAATTTCGCGGCGCAGGCCTGCGTAGCCGGATTGAACCCCGGCAGACGACAGCGAGTTGCAGGCGCTGGCATTGGCGATCGGCACGGCGCCCGACGCGCCGGGAGCGCCCGCCCACAGATTGAACATCTTCTGGTACAGCGAGGCCTCGGCCGGTTGCTTCGCCTGCACGTTGGCCAGCACCGCGTTCGCGAAAGCCGGCGTCGGAACTGTCACCGAATCGACGTTCGGTATCACGAATTTCATTCCCTCGTTATCGAAAAAGAAGAAGGTGTGATTTTTCCAAATGGGACCGCCGATGGAATCCGCCCATTGATTCGCGTTCGAAAACGCCCTGGGAGCGCCATAGAAATTGTTGAACCAATCGTTGGCGTTCATGGCGCGGCCGTTCCACCAATACAGCGCGTTTCCGTGGAACTGATTCGTTCCGGACTTGGTGACATACGAAACCTGCGCGCCGGAGAGCTGGCCGTACTGGCCGGCGTAAGGGTTGGCGATAACGGTGGCTTCCCCGATCTCGTTCTGACCCAACGTAAGATTCGAGGCCCCTGAATTGTTGATATTAAAATACGGGTCCATGTCGTTCTCGCCGTTGACCGTGAACAGGTTCGAGGTGGCCGGCAAGCCGTTGACCGTGAAGTTGCCATACCCGCCGGTGCCGTTGACTACCGACGCCCGGAGCCGTAAACGCGATGTTCGTAATATCGCCGCCCGCGCTCGGCAGCAGCTCAATCTGCTGCGTCGTGAACGACGTCGTCTGGCTCGGCTCGGTGCTGATGAGCGGCGCGGTTTCCGTTACCTCCACGGTCTGCGTCGCCTGGCCGACTTGCAGGGTCAAGTTGAGGTTGGCGAGCTCGCCGACCACAACATCGACCGGACGTTCTATGCGCTGGAAGCCGGGTTGGCTGGCGGCAACGCTGTAATGGCCGGGCGGCAACAGGGCGAAACGGTACTCGCCGGCTTGCCCCGTGGTGGTCGCCTGCGTCCCGCCCGTGCCCAAGTTGGTAAGCGTCATGGAAACTGCGGGCACCACCGCGCCCGTAGGGTCCGTTACGGTACCGCTGATTCCGCCGGTCGTTAGAGACTGGGCAAAGGCGGAAAACGTGAAGGCGGCCAGCAAGGCCAGTCGATACGTGCAACTCTTGGTCATAATTCTCCTTCATGGCTTGTGAGTTGCGGCCACGGTCCAAACCAACCTAAATCACCGCTAGCCCAAGCCAAGCTCGTAGGTGCTCAACAGCTCTGGCCGCAGCGAGAGCACGTACAATGCCACGGGAGATAAATTTAAAGTTAATTGTAAATAAAGCGCCTTCTGGAGTCCGCCAAGGCCGAAGCGATACGGATCTCAGTAGCTTTGTACGCTGCTGCTTCCAGAAAGCGTATCGCGGCAAAAGCGCTTGCGAATCCGGCCCAGAGTGGGTCAGTTTGGCATGCACCGCGTCACTCTGGCTGAAGGGAGCGCGGAATGGCTCCGCCATGGCGGCACACGGTCTTAGAAAGTGAACTTCACCTGGGTCTGAATCACGCGGCCGGATACGGCCGAGCCTTGGAACGATCCATAGGCGCTGGTCGGCGCCGAAACAGTCTCCTGAATCGTGCCAAAGTTGCCGGCGGCAACGTTGTTGTACGGCAGATCGAAGTTCGGATGATTCAGAACGTTGAAGAAGTAAGCGCCGATCAGCAGCTTATAGCGCTCGTGCACCGAGAACGTCTTGTTGACGTTGAGGTCGGTGTCGAAGTAGCCCGGCCCGCGGAAGGAGTTGCGCGGGATGTTGCCGAAATTGTGCTGGCTGGCGGCCGCCGCGAACATGGACGTTGAATAGCACGGCCCGTTGGGGCTGGTGCAGCTCGGGTACCCGTTGCCGCCAAGATAATCGGCGATGAAGGATTGTGTGGCGATGCCGCTGGCATTACTCACCTGGCCGCTTCGCACGCCGCTGTCCAGGATGCTGAAGGGATAACCGCTATGGAAATAGAAAGTTCCCGCGGCCGTCCAGCCGCCCAGCACTTCTTTCAAAAAGCCGTTATGGAAATAGGAATTGGGAAGCGTGTAGACATAGTTCGCGTTCAAGGAGTGGCGGACGTCGTAGTCCGCGTTGCTGTAATTCAGCGAGCGGAGGTTTGCGGGATTGATTTGATACCGCAGGCTTGGCGCCGCGGGCAAAGCGTTGAAAGGCTCCAGGCAATCGTTGGAGCACGTATCGAGCGCATGGCTCCAGGTGTAGCTGAAGTTGCCGGAGAAATTCGACGTGGCGCGCCAGCGGAACGAGGTCACCAGGCCGTCATAGTTCGACCATCCCTGATTGTTCAGCTCGCGAATCTCGCCAAAGCGCGGGTCGGGCGCGGCGGTGGGGAGACCGGCAAATCCCTTGGCCGAATAGGCGTTCGCAAAGAGAGTCTGATTCAACTCCTGATAGCCGTGATTGCCGACGTAGTTCACGGCGAACACATAACGATTACTCAACGCCTGTTCGATTTCGAAGTTCCATTCGTAGTACTTGGGATTGTAGAGCTCGTTCGCCACGGTATTGAAATTCGGCAGCGAGAAGCCGAGCGGAACGCGGACTTCAGTTGCGCGACGGTTGCGCCGCTGGCGAAACCGCTCTGCAGAGCGTTGAAGGAGTTCTGTACGGCGGCAAAGGCGCTGTTGGGATTGCCCGGCGCGACAATACCGGAACTGGTCGTAAACGAAGCGACGCCGGGGAAGTTCGTAATCAGCCGATCGGCGATCAGGCCCTGGTACAGATCGGAGAAGATTCCGAACCCTCCGCGCACAACGGTGGATTTCGTTACGTTCCAGGCCATGCCCACGCGCGGCGCCGGAACCACCGGTTCCACATACGGAAACGCTTCGTGCAAGCCCGTCTGTATCGTGGCATTGTACGGCGTAGCCGCCGAGTGCGCCACCTGCGCGAACGGCTGGCCCGCCAGTTCATTGAAGCAGCCGACGGAACATTGGATGTTGCTGTTGCGGTCCATTCGCAACGCCAGCGTCAACATGAGATTGGGCCGCACCCTCCACTCATCCTGACCGTAGAAACCGGCGCTATACAGCGTCAGCGATTCGGCTCCGATGTTCGCGAACGCCTGCGAGTAAGTCGATCCGCCATTGGCCGTGAGCATGCCGTTGGCGAAATCGGTCATGGAGTTGAACGTCAGCAGTGCCGCTCGTGTTTGAGCCGTAAGCGTACGTGCTGATGAAGTTCTGGCGGACGTTGGCGCCGAACTTGAACGTGTGCGCGCCGTGCGTGATGGAGTAATCGTCCACCAACTGCCATTGCCTCACTTTGCGCCCTTGAGGATAGGCATTATCGCTGCCGCCGAGGTTTGAGAACGGGGCTCCGTCGTTGAACGCGAACGTTGTAGGGAAAGTGCTCAAAGCCGCGCTCAGATTCGGAGGTCCGAAGATAGCCGCGTAGTAGGAGGCCGAAAGCAGCAACTGGTTCACCATGGTTGCGCCGAGCACCCTGGTGTAGCCGAACTGCCCGCCATATGGGGCTGCACGCTGTTGGCGTTGAAAGCGGAGTTGATCGGATCGGTGCCCGTCGCCTGCACGCCGTGATCGGTGTTGTAGCGGAAATAAACGCGGTCCTTACTGCTGATGTCGTAATCGGCGCGAACGGCCATCAGCCACTCGGTATTCAGGTTGTTCACCGTGCTGCGGAAGGTCGAGGCGCACGGCGTATCCGATGCCGAAGCCCGCTGCCGTGAAATCTCCGCAGCCGAGTTGCGAGTCATGGGCGGCGGTCACCGGCGTGGCGCGCGCCCGCGCCCGAAGATCCGGCATACAGGTTGAACGCCTTCTGATAAAACGGAACCGCCGCCGGATTCGTCGCCTGCAAATTGCTCAGCACGTAATTCGCGAACGCCGTCGTCGGAATGTAAACCGGTCCGCCGCCGGGCAGCACATATCGCAGCCCTTCGTTATCGAAGAAGAAAAACAGCTTATTCTTGATAATCGGCCCGCCCACGGAATCCGCCCATTCGTTCGAGATCGCAAAAGGCCGCGCCGTTCCCGTCGCGTTGTTGAAAAAATCGTTGGCGTTCAGAACGCGGCCGTTATAAAACCATGCCGCGTTGCCATGGAACGCGTTGGTGCCCGATTTCGTGACGTAGTTTACCTGCGCTCCCGCTTGCCGTCCATACTGTCCCGTGTAGCCGTTCAGCACCACCGCCGCTTCTGAAATCTCGTTCGCGCCCAGCGTCAGGTTGCTCGCGCCGGAGTTGTTCAAATTCAGATACGGGTCCATGTTGTCGTTGCCGTTGATGGTGTACAGATTCGCGACGCCAGGAAGCCCAAACGCCGAGAAATTCCCGTATCCGCCGCCCGTGCTGATGGTCACGCCGGGAGCGGAGAACGCATACGCCGTCATATCGTTGCCGGGAGCCGGCAGGTTCTCGAGCTGCAGAGTGTTATACGTCGTCGCCAGGTTCGCGTTGTCGTTTTGCAACAACGGCGCCGCTTCCGTCACGCTCACCGTTTGCGTTTGCTGCTGCAAGTCCAAGCTGCACGTTCACGTTCGTGACCTGCCCCAGGTTCACGGTCGCTTTCTGCGTCGTTTCCTGGAATCCCGGCGACGTGATGTCAACGGTATAGGCGCCCGGCCGCAGCAACGGAAACCGGAATTCGCCCACGTTGCCGCTCGTGGCGGTCTGCGTCTCGCCGGTGGCGTCGTTTCGCAGCATGATCTTACTGTTCGCGACGGCCGCTCCCGTGGGGTCCGTCACCGTACCCGAAATTTCGCCGGTCGTGATCGTTTGCGCCGGAGCGATAGTCGGAACCGACAGCAGCCCAAAAGCCGCCCATAATAGCACCTGTTTTCGCATCTGTACTCCTCCCCTTTCACCCTCAAACAGAGTCGGTTATGCACTTTATTTGCCAAGCCTTCAAACCATTGGACAAAAACGGTTTGACGCGTAGATTGACGGGAATGTATCCGAAGATGGGTAGAACCGCGGCTTGAAAAATCCCAAAATCCGTAGCGACAGCAGGAGCGGCAACAATGTTACAGCCGCATTTGCGGTGCGGGAGACGGCCGGCGAGCGCTGCCCGAACGCCCGCCAGCTTAGTACTGAAGCACCGCCGGTCTAATGTCCGTCGTGATCGGGATCGCTGGTTTTCGCGGTGGCGTTCGCCTTCGCGGTCGCACTGAGCTCAACCGTGTCCCCGCCAGCGCTCCCGGAGGGCTTGGGAGCCGGTTTGGGGGCCGGTTTGGGGGGCGTCGTGGCTTGCGCGGCCGCCGGAGCACTCGTGTTGCTTACGCTTTGAATCATTGAAAGGGATCTCCTATCCGGCTTATCGGCGGCATTCGCCAATGTCGCAGCCAATCCTTTGTCGGCATCCACTGTCGGCGCCCCACGAGGCCTGAAATGCTTTGTCCCCGAATCCGTCCAATAAACGGGGACACGGATATGGACAAAGTCACTCAGGGTTTTGCCCGAGCCACGACGGAACGCTTGGAGCCGGCTTGCCTGCCGCCGGCCGAGGCGCTCGAAGGCCGAGCGGCCACGGTGCGCCGCAATGCTGTGAGCCCGAACGGCAATTTCGACGATTTCGCATCCAAAGCGGCCGAAACGCTGGGCGCTACGGCCGGATATATCCAGTCGCACGACGTTCACGAAATGATCGCGGATGCCGAAGCGCTGGCGCGCCGCAATCCCGTGCCGGCTCTGGTGTCGGCCGCCGCCCTGGGGCTGGTCCTTGGCGCGTTCCTCCGTAGGAGCTAGAAAAGGAGTTTAAATCATGGATCTGGATCCTGCTAATGAAGCGGCCGGAAAGCTCGGCTCGTATGCGTATCCGGCTGACCGGGCCGCGCCGGAGGCCGGCAACCGGTGAACGGGGCATCGCGGACATTCTGAAGGACGCTGTCAGCAACATCCAGGACATCATCCGTTCCGAAGTCCAGCTCGCCAAGGTCGAGACTAAGGATGAAGTACGGAAGGCCGGCGCGGCGGGGGTGATGTTCGGCGGGGCGGCCGTTACGGCGCTTTTTGGGCTCGGTTTTTGCCTGCTGTGCGTCATGTTCGCGATCGCGCTGGCGCTCCCGTTGTGGGCCGCCGCGCTGATCGTCGGCGTCTTCCTGCTGCTCGTTGCCGGAGCGCTTTTCTCCGTCGGCAGGGAGCGTTGGAAGAAGGTTAAAATGCCCGAGAAAACCGTGTTCACGGTCAAGGAGGACGTTGAATGGATGCGCAATCAGAGCAAATCATAAAAAACATCCAGGACAAGCGCGAGCAGTTGGGCGACAACCTGGCCGCGCTAGAAGTCAAAGTCCGCGACGCCACCGACTGGCGCACCTACTTCAATCGCAACCCCTGGGCGATTTTGGGAGCCGCCGTGGCGAGTGGCCTGCTCGCCTCCGCCATTCTCATCCCGTCCCGCCGCCGCTATTGAGATCTGGCGGGCTGTTTCGCGCCTAAGTCCTCCGCGCGTGCCCGCTCTCCTTTCGCGCCGCCGGATTCGCACAGCTTGCGCCTCGCACGACAGCAGTTTCGCGGCGGACGATCCAGCCACTTTGCGAAAATAGTATTTGCCCTTTGACGCAACTGCTTATGGCCCCGCCGTCGGGGATCTCTTGGCGCTCGACCAAAGCGGTGACCGCCTGATGCCGCTTGCCGCCGGGCGCTGCTCCTCCGGCGAAGCGCAGGGTAGGCTCGCTGCCGTAACGGCGGCCGAACTATTCCCGCATGCAAACTCCTCGCTGGGGGCCCTCGCGGGTTTGTGGCTTTATTTCTCCTGTCTCGAGCAATGCCACTCCCTCGCACAGGATCTGCACACCCCCGAAGGCAGCTTCTGGCATGGCATCCTGCACCGCCAGGAGCCGGATGCGGACAACGCCGCGTACTGGTTCCGCCGCACCGGCGCGCATCCGGTCTATGGCGATCTTCGCGAGGCCGCCAACGAAATTGTAAGCCGCTATCCTGAGGCCGAGTTCCGTTCTGCCGGCGCGTGGGACCCGTATGCGTTCATTGCCTTTTGCGAGCGCGCGCGGCAACAGCCCGGGTCTCCCTCCGAGCGCGCGGCTCTCGAAATCCAGCGGGCCGAGTGGCAGCTCCTGTTTGACTACTGCGCGAGGCCGCGCTTGTGAACTTCACGGTCCGCCGCCGGACGGTCGTTCTAATATTACTTATCTTCATCGTCGTCGTGGTGGCGTGGGGCGTTTCGCGTCGCGCGCAACCGCCGCGGCTGGCCTTCGTCAAGGTGGCCGGAGACGCGCTTACCAGCACGCTGAGCACGAACGGGAAGGTGGAGCCGATTCAGTGGGCGGCGGCGCGCGCGGAGCGTCCGGGAGTGATTCAGAAGGTGTTCGTGCAGCGCGGACAGGAGGTCGCCGCGGGGACCGTCCTGGCGGCCTTGGACGACAGCGCCGAACAATCCGCGCTGGCCTCCGCCGAAGCGCAGATTGCGCTCGCGCGAGCGCAGGAGCGCCCCCTTGAACAAGGCGGCCCGGCGTTGGAGCGGGCCGAGATCGATAACCAGTCGGCCAAAGCCCAGCTCGATCTCGATATTGCCCGCCGGGACTTGGCCTCCGCGCGGCGCCTGTACGAGAAGCAGGCTGGAACCAAGCTCGACGTGGACACCGCGCAGGCCCGCGTGAACGCGCTCGAGGCGCAAATCCAGGGGCTCGAAAAGCGGCGCGGCGCCTTGGTCGAGCCATCGCAGAAACAGACCGTGCAGGCGCGGCTGCGGGAGGCCGAGGCGGCCGCAGCGCTGGCGCGTCATAATCTCGCATTGAGCGAGATTCGCGCGCCCATAGGCGGCGTGGTTTATGAGCTCGATCAACGCGCCGGCGGCTACGTCAACGTGGGCGACGTCATTGCCGATATCGGCCGCCTCGACCAAGTCCGGGTGATCGTGTATATCGACGAGCCGGACCTGGGGCGAATCGGTATCGGCATGCCGGTCACGATCACTTGGGATGCGCTGCCCGGACGGAACTGGAAAGGCGTCGTCGAGAAATTGCCGACCGAAGTGGTTCCCCTCGGAACGCGCCAAGTGGGCGAGGTGAGCTGCGTCATCGAGAACCCCGGCCGCGACCTGTTGCCGGGGACCAATATCAACGCCGAGATCCAGTCGCGCGTGGTGCCGACCGCGCTGGTGATTCCGAAGGAAGCGCTGCGGCGAGAAGGGGCGCAAACGGGAGTGTACGTCCTCGCGCCGGACGATCGTCTGGCCTGGCGACCGGTCCAGATCGGCATTTCCAGTCTTACGAGAGTGCAAGTTACGCAAGGGTTATCCCTGGGCGATTCCGTTGCGCTGCCGACCGATAAACCGGTGCGGCCCGGATCCAAGGTCGATCCCGTGTACCCGTGACGGGCTCAATTGTTTTCACGCTCCTTGTCCCTCACAGATTCGCCCGATGCGACTACCGTCCAGACCGTATCGAGCGCGTCTCCGCATGGGCCCACGGATTTCTTTTTGGCCGGGACTTGTCCTGGATGCCCCCCCGCCTTCCACTTCAATCCGCTTCCGCTGCTCGCGGCGGCAAGCGCTTCTCATTGCCTGATCGTGAGCCAAAATTTACCCCGCGAACCCCGGCCCACCCGAACCATGGCTTGCCCTAGTACTAAGTTGCGTAAATTTGCGTGTCGCACCGCTCGCTAACGCGCGCGGCTCAGCAAGGGTTTCCAGCCGCGACCGTGAGCCAGCGGTGTACGTGAACTTTCGCAACGCGTTAATGAAGGAAACGCTCGCGCAGGCCGTCCAGCGTAAAGGATTCGCCGCGGACGTAATCGAGAAGCGTGCGCTCCGTAGCGCGGACGGCATCGACGGCGTCTTTTAGAGCCGCTGGGGCGCACGGGGGCACGACAATCAGACCATTTTCGTCGCCGTGCAGCAGATCGCCGGAACGTACCACCATGCCGGCGATGTGTACCGGCTCGCCAGTGCGCACTATGCGGTAATGGGCGTGGCTGGCGACGGCGCCGCGCGCAAAGTAATGCATCCCGAGCGCGCGGACTTCGGGTAGATCGCGCACGCCGCAATCGCTGACAATACCAGCGCCGCCGAGGCGCTGGAAAATGGTGGCCATGATCTCGCCGGCGTGCGCGGCATAGTCGTGGTGGCCGCCGATGTCCTGCAGGACGACGACGGCCGGCTTGGGACTGGCGGCAATCGCGGTAAACAGCTCATGGAAGCGCGCGCCGTCGCGCTGCCCCATGCGCGTGACAGTCTCCACCTGCGCCGTCACGGCATATCCAGCCATGCGGCCCAGCTCGGGAAAGAGACAGCGGATCGCGAGCGGCGCGAACCCTTCCGATCGCGGGCGCAGATCGAGGCGTTCGATGGCATTCGAGAGCGTAGGCGTGTCGATTGTTTTCAGATAAGCGATAAGATCGTCACTCATGGGTGATCTCCGGAAGCGCATCGCGCTTGAAAAAGAAAGCCGCGCCGAACGGAAGCGGGCCGGCGGCGATGGTAACGGAAAATGGGCGCGCGATTCCGGCTGCGAGCGGCGCGCCGGCTCCCCCTGCAGGCGAGCGTCGGAGTTCATGAAAACGGCCGCCGTCCCGCGCGCTTCCCGGCGAATCGCGTCGAACATGGATATGAATATAGTCGCACCGTAGCGGCCGCCGGCCGCCCGTGCAATTTTATCTCGTCGCGCCGTGGACGACGAAGCCGCGCCCCTGCGTTCCCAGACTTGCTTTGTTGCCCAAAGGGCCCCTCGTGAAACACGCGTTGACGCCGCCTCACAACCGCCGCGCAATCAGCAGCGTCATGTCGTCCTGCCGCTCCGGCGAGTCGCTCCATTGCTCCACCGCATCCATCACCACCTTGACGATCTCCGCTTCGGGCCGCTCCGCGTTGCGCACCAGAATATCGGCCAAACGATCCTCGCCGAACATCTCCCCATATTCGTTCTCCGGCTCCGTGATGCCGTCAGTGAAGAACACCAGCAGGTCGCCCGGCCGTAATTGGACGCGGCTCTCATCGTAACGCGCGAAGGGAAAAGCGCCCACCACCATGCCGTTCACATCCAACCTCGTCGCCGCGCCGCCGTGCACCAAAATGGGCGGCAAATGCCCCGCGTTCGTATACGTAAACAGCCCCGTCTTCTCGTCGTAAATTCCAAAACAAAACGTCGCGAACTTTTCCGTCGGCGTCGTTTGATGAAGCTGCTCGTTGAGGTCCGCCACGACGCGCGCCGTCGACAAACGGTGCACCACGACACCCGACGGCGCGGCAATTTCGAGCGCGCCGCGAATCTCCATACGCATGGCCGATTGTATGGTCGCCATCAACAGCGCCGCCGAAATGCCCTTGCCCGCCACATCTCCGATCGCCAGCACCAACTTATCCTCGCCCAGCCGCTGGTAATCGAAATAATCCCCGGACACGACGCGCGCCGACTGCCAGAACGCCGTCAACCGCACGGTTTTCATGGCCGGGATCTCCTTGGGATAAAGCTGCTCCTGGACCTCCCGCGCGATTTCCAGCTCCGTTTGCAGCCGCTCCTTTTCCTTCGCCACCACCAGCAGCCGCTCCAGATTCTCGGTCATGTTATTGAACGACGAGCTGAGCTCGGCAAGCTGGTCGCGGCTTTTCGAAACCTTGATGCGGTGCGAAAAATCGCCTTGCATGACCCGCTGCGTTCCCATATACAGCCCATGCACCGCCGCCGTGATGGTCCGCGCCAGAGAGCCGCCGATAAGTAGCGACAACGCCTCCACCAGCAGAAATAGAATGGCTACCGCGAACAGCAGCACCGGGATGAACTGCTGCACCGCGTCCACCTTGGCGTTGAAAACCGTCTTGAGCAGCGCCGACGGCCGCGTGTGCACCGAAAGAAGCGCGTCGGTCTGCACCTTCCCGGGCGCGTCCCAATACTGGAAGGGCATCAGCGACCCGCCCAGCAGATCCACGTCGAAGCGCGATTGAGGAGGGCCCAGCCGGCTCGAAGCATCTTGTCCCGCCGCTTCCACCCGCGGCGCGCGCGCGTCGTTCGACAACACAAATAGCGAAACTTCGCCCAGCCCCGGAATCAGATTGCTGAGATAGGCGCGAGTCAGCGGGGCCGTGATGGTGACATCCGTATCGCCCGCCGCGGAATGCTTAATCGCGTGCGCCCAGGCGGAAAAACTGCCGTCCCGAACGAGGATGCCGCTGGCTTCTCCCCACCCCGGCGGAGCGGCCGCAACCGCGCGATTTTCCGGCCACGCCAGGACGCCCGCGCGGTCGCGCAGCACGATCGACGGATCGTTAAAACGGCGCCGCAGCGCTTCGCCGATGTCGCGCTCCGTCTGCGTGCGCTCCCGCGGCGGCGCGTCGGCCAGCGCATTCGCCAGCCATACCAGCGATGCCGTCCGCCGGTCCAGCTCGGAGCTGACCAGGTAAACCGCCAACTGGCTCGACAGAGCGTACGCGCCGATCCCCACAAACGCCACGATCAGCAAAACCGGCACGACCGCGATGAAAAGATAGGTCATCAACAGGCGATTGCGCAGACGCCAGATGGCATGGCGAACACCCCGGCGCGCGAACCGTATGACCAGCCACAAGCCCAGCAGGATCAGGATCATCTGCAGCAGATCGGTGGTCCAGCTCGACGGCGCCGCGTACGCAAGCGCTATATAAAGGACCAGCAGGCCGGCGAAGATCCTCTCCACCTTGCCCATGCGGCCGGGCAAAGCCTTCAGGCGAGCGTACAGACTCTCGGCCACGTTACACGCGGGATCGCGCGATCTCCGGCGCCACCGCCACCGGCTCCGGCTGCGGCTCCAGATAATGTGTCGTGAGAAAGCTCCGCAAAAGATGCAGCGCTTCCTCGGGCGTGTCGGCGTACTGAAACAGGGTCAAGTCCGACTCCGATATCGTTCCGTGCCGCACCAACGCCTCGAAATTTAGAATCTCCTTCCAGTACGCCGACCCATACAGCACGATCACGATCTTGCTCTCGATCTTCTGCGTTTGCGCCAACGTCAGGATCTCGCACAGCTCGTCGAGAGTGCCGAATCCGCCCGGAAACACCACCAGCGCCTTGGCCAAATACGCGAACCAGAACTTCCGCATGAAGAAATAGTGGAACTCGAATTCGAGCTCCGGCGTGATGTACGGGTTGGGGCGCTGCTCGAACGGCAGACCGATATTCAATCCGATGGATTTGCCGCCCGCCTCCTGGGCGCCGCGATTGGCCGCTTCCATAATCCCAGGGCCGCCTCCCGAACAGACCACGAAGCGGTGCGCCGGATTCTCGAGATGCTCCGACCACTCCGTCACGAGCCGGGCCACCGCTCGCGCCGCGTCGTAATACCTGCCCAGCGGCCCATCCTCCCGAATGCGCGCGGAGCCGAAAAACACGATCGTGTCCTGCACTTTTTCTTCGCGGAAATGCGACAGCGGCTCCAGATATTCCGACAGAATGCGCAGCGGGCGCGCGTCGGAGCTCTCCAGAAAACTTTCGTTGAGGTACGCGACAGGCCGCCGCTCGTCGTTATCCTTGTTTTCTATCATTCCGGATTCGTGGCCGCTGCGTCGAGCTCGCCGGTCTCCAGTTGCCGCACGCGCTTTTCCAATTGTCTCATCGCCTTCACGACATCCGGCAGCTTCGGAAACGCCGTGATGGCGCGCCGCCACTCGCGGCTGTCGAACGCCGGCGAGCCCGACACCACCGCCCCCGCCGCCACGTCCCCGCCGATGCCGCTTTGGGCGTACACCACGGCATTATCGTGAATCGTCAAATGGCCCGAAACGCCCACCTGCCCCGCCAACAGAACGTTCTTCTCCAGCACGGAGCTGCCCGCCAACCCCGTCTGCGCGCAAATAATATTGTCCTCGCCCACCACGCAGGCATGACCGATCTGCACTAAGCTGTCGATCTTGGCGCCCCGCCTGACGCGCGTCTCGCCGACGGTGGCGCGGTCAATCGATGTCAGCGATTGGATCTCGACGTCGTCTTCAATCGCGGTGATGCCCGATTGCACGATTTTGAAATGCGTTCCCTCGGACGTTTTCGCGAAGCCGAAGCCGTCCCCGCCCACAACGACCCCGTTCTGCAGCGTGACGCGGTCCCCGATCCGGCAAAACTCGCGGACCACGGCGTGCGAATGCGCCAGGAAATCGTCCCCGATGCGCGCCCCCGCGTAAATAACGACGTGCGGATGGATCACCGCGTCGTCGCCGATGACGACGTCCTCTCCTACCACGGCGAAAGCGCCGATGGAGGCCCGCCGGCCGATGCGCGCGCTCTCCGCGACTGCCGCTTGCGGGTGTATGCCCGGCGCCGGGCGCGGCGGCTGGTAGAACAACGCCAGCGCGCGCGCGAAATCGTGATACGGATTGGGCGAGACGACGCTGATGGGGCTCGCGGCGCTCAGGCGCTCCGATACAAGAATGGCGGCCGCCCGCGTGTTCTTCACCCGCGGCGCGTATTTCGGATTTGCCAGAAAGGTCAACTCCGAGGGCCCGGCGCGTTCCATCGCGGCCACCCCGCTGATTTCAATGCCGCCGTCGCCGGCCAGCTCGCAACCCAGCCGCGCGGCGATCTCTTCGAGTTTCATCGTGTATTGATTCCATCACAAGCGCCCGCGCCCGCAAGCGCTCCCGGAAGTGTTCTAATGGGTCGCGGCGTACTTGTCGCGGCATTGGGGCGAGCAGAAATAAAGCGTCTGTTTTCCAAACGTTTCTCTGATGGACGTCGCGGCAGAAGTATAAGTGCCGCACACCGGGTCTTTCTTCAGCTCGCCACTGAGCGGAATTTCCGTCTTCGGCCCAGCCGCCGGCGCCTGCCGCTGTTGGGGCGGGGAAACCAGTTCCGAAAACCCCTTCAGCACGATGCCGATCACGCCCCTGACGATGGCGATCAGGAAAATCGTGATCAGCAAATATAATATGACGCGGAACATGCGGCCCTGCCTTGATTTTACTAACAATCCCGAAATGGCCGCGCCGCCGGCGTGCCATGGACTCTCTTTCGTGAACGCCGCCTCCGGTGGGACCCCGCAGGACGACGGAACGGCTGGGCTTGCCGCAAGCTTTATCGGGAGCGCGCGAGACGTTAAGAACGCCGCCAAGCTTGTTGCAGTTTTTCGGCGAAGGGGGAGGCGGGGGGTTCGGGGCGGTGGTTGGCGGCGGGTGGCGCGGAAGATTTGGCGGGCTCTGGAGAGGCGCCGTTGGTCTCGCCCGCCGCGACGCATTCCGGCGGCTCCGCGACGCATTCCGGCGGCGATGCGACGCGCTCCGGCGGCGGCTCCGGATCGGTCTCTTGCCGCTCGAAATAGCGCACCTTTTTCAGCATGGCGCGGTCAAGCGCGGAGTTGTACATGGTCCAGCAGCCATCCACGTTGCGGTCCCGCGCGATCGCGGCGCGCATGCATTCCATCTTCGAATCGAGATTGTCCAGATGATGCAGCAGGAGCGCTTCGGGGAAAACCGGAACCTTGGGCGACCCGTAGGCGAGCTCGCCGTGATGGCTGACGATCATGTGCTCGAGCAACGTGCGGAGTCTGGGCGGAAAATCGGGCAGGCCCTGGAGTTTGTCGCCGATCATATGGAGTCCGATGATAATATGTCCCAGCAACTGTCCGTCGGTGCTGTAGCCGAAGGTTCGCTCGTAGGTCAGCTCGGAGGTCTTGCCGACATCGTGCAGGACCGCGCCGGCGAGCAGCAGGTCGAGATCGATGTCGCGGTAATGCGTGGCCATGACGCGGCTTAAATGGCACAACGAGAGAACATGCTCGAGGAGGCCGCCGAGGTAGGCGTGATGCACCGATTTGGCCGCCGGGGCGCTGCGATACATGCGCGCGATCTTCTCGTCGTCGAGGAAGGCATCCACCAGGGCCCGCAGGTGCGGGTTGCCGATTCCAGCCACGATAGCGCGCAGCTCCGCGAACATTTCTCCCGTGTCGCGCTCGGAGCAGGGAAAGAAGTCGCCCAGCTCGACATCCGAGTCCGCCAGCCGCATCATCTTATGAACCGTAAGCTGCGGTCGATTTTGAAAGACCTGCAGCAGGCCTTTTACCTTGACGAAGTCGTCGCGGCCGAAGGTATCCATGACCTCGGCGACGTTGTCCCACATCTTGGCGTCGAGGTCCCCGGTGCGGTCGCCCAAAAGCAGCGATAGATAGGGCTCGCCGGATTTCTTTTGCCGGACGTCCTTGGTGTGCACCAGGAACGCGGTCGTAACGACCTGGTTAGGTTGAAGGTCCCGAACGTAGAACGATTTCATGTTCTACTTTGAGGAAGAACTGGTCTGCTTCTGCTCCGTGCCGGGGATGGGCACTGCCCACAGCAGTTTCTTGTGCTTGGGTTTGTTGGCGACCTCGGCCTTGCTGACGGTCTCGGGCTTGAGCTGGGCGGGATCGCTCCAGGCGGTGTTCTTGCCGGGCGCGGCGCCGCTATCGACGTAGCCGGCCTTGATCTCTAAAAACGCGTCCTGGCGAAGCTGCGTGAGGTACTTGCGGACGGCTTGCGGCATTTTCGGCGCGTACAGCTTGTCCATAATTTCGTTTTCGACTTCGCTCAGATCGGCCTGGCCCTGCTTCTGATGCTCGTCCACTTTCAGGATGAGGAATCCGTTGTCGATCTTAATGGGATCGGTGACGTAGCCTTTGGGCTGGTTCCAGACGGCGTTTTCGAGCTTGGCCTGCAGTTCGCCTTTCTTGAACCCACCGAGGTCGCCGAAGTTCTTGGCGGTCACGGCGTCGGAATTGTCTCGCGCCATTTCGGCGAAGCGCTCGCCCTTCCGCGCGCGAGCGACCAGATCCTTGGCTTTCTTCTCCGCGGCGGCCGCGGCGGCGGCATCTTTATTTTCGGTCGAGATCAGGATTTCGCGGAGGAAGACGCGTTCGTCGCGGACGAACTCGGATTTGTGCGCGTCGTAGTAGGCTTGGATCTCCTCCTTCTTGATATTCATCTTTCCGCCGACCTCCTGACGCACCACTTTCTGCGTCAGCATGCTGTTTTTCATGTCGGCCTTGTAATCCTCAAATGGCATTCCGGTCTGCTGGTGGACGTACTCCTGGAATTTTTCGGGGTCGGCGATACCGGATTCCTTCTGGAGATTGCCGATGAACTTGGCGACCTCGGAGTCGACTTTGATATCGAGGTCCTTGCCCTTCTGCTGCAGCAGAAGCTGGTCGATGCGGTCGCGCAGAAGATCTTTTTCGTGCTCGTTGACAGCTTCCTGCAGACGCAGACCGGTGAAGCCTTGCTGTTGCAGATCGGCGATAAGGCTCTTGCGGGCGCGGTCCAGATCGCCGCGCGTGACGATGTCGCCGTTCACTTTGGCGACAATCTCTTCCACGACTCCTATTTCGGCGGCGATGGACACACCAAGACCGACCAGGAAAATGCTCAGCAACTTCATATTTTCCTATTGTAGAACAGGCGTTCGCGCCTGTCTCGCGGGTTTAGCGGCAACTGGCGGCCCAATAGCGAGGCCGCGAGGATGTTGAAGGCGGCCGGCCGGTTATGGCCCGCTGGGGCACAGGTGTGACGCAATGCTGACGATAGAATAGAAGCGTAGTTCCTTGAATGCTTTATAGGCTTCACGTCTTTCCGGGTCTCACGCTCCTCTTCCTTAGCGCCGCAATCCAATTGCAACTGAGTTGGTGGGCTTTGACGCATTGGAGATGGTCCGGGCGTGGGAGGATTGCCGCGTTGGCGCTTGCCAACATCGTGGGCGGCGCGATTTTCGTCCTCGGCTATCTGCTTGAATTCCACCGCATCTCGCGGCGCTTTTCGATGCCGTTCGCGACCTGGGAGGAAGCCGGGGCGCTGGTCGCCGAGACGGGCCTGATCGGATTGTGGTTGGGCATTGCCGTGTTGCGCCGGACCCCGGCCGTTCGTCCCGGGCGGCGCGGTTTTGTGAAAGCCGCGGGCGGGGCGCTGATTGCCGCGCCCTACGTGTGCACGGCGTTCGGAATCGTGAAGCGGGACCAGTTTCAGTTGAAAACGGTCGATGTCGCGATCCCCAATCTGCATAAAGATCTGCAGGGGTTGCGCATCACGCAGGTAACGGACATCCATCTCAGCCCCTTTCTGAGCGAGAGAGAATTTGCGCGCGCCGTCGATATGGCCAACGAGACGAAAGCGCATGTCATGCTGGTGACGGGAGACCTGATTACGCGGCGGGGCGATCCGCTGGAGGCCTGTCTGCGGCAGATCGCGCGACTGCGGGGCGAGGCGGGCGTGCTGGGGTGCCTGGGGAATCACGAGGATTATTGCGGGATCCGCGATTACGTGACGGAGCGGGGCCGCGGCATGGGAATCGATTTTTTGCGAAAACGGGCGCGGCTGCTGCGGTTCGGCGATGCCAGGCTGAATTTCGCGGGTGTGGACTATCAGAAATTTCATAAGCCGTATTTAGTGGGCGCGGATGCGATGATCGAGCCGGAGGCGTTAAATATAATGCTGTCGCACAATCCCGACGTCTTTCCTGTCGCGGCGTCTCAAGGATACGATTTGACGATCGCCGGGCACACGCACGGAGGGCAGGTGAACGTGGAAATTCTGCACAGCGAGTGGAACGCCGCGCGCTGTTTCACGCCCTATACGCAAGGGCTGTACCGCGAGGGCCACCGGGCGCTCTACGTTTCCTGTGGAATCGGGACCATCGGAGTGCCGGTGCGGATTGGCGCGCCGGCGGAGGTTACGGTGCTGCGCCTGTGCGCTGTCTAATCCTGTGCGCTATCTGATTCTGAGCGACATTCACGCGAACTGGGAAGCGCTGGAAGCGGTGCTGGCGCATTCGAAGGGCAAGTACGACCGCATTCTGTGCCTGGGCGACGTGGTGGGCTATGGCGCCGACCCCGATGTGGTGACGGAATGGGTGCGGCAGAATTCGGAAGTAACGATCCGGGGCAATCACGACAAAGCCTGCGCGGGGCTGGAGGATCTGGAGTGGTTTAATCCCGTGGCGCGCGTTTCCGCGTTGTGGACTATGCAGACGACCAAGCCGCGTAACATCGACTGGCTCGGAAAGCTGCCCAGGGGTCCGGCGCAAGAGAACGGATTTCAGATGATTCATGGCTCGCCGCTCGATGAAGACGAATATCTGATTTCCGAGCAGGATGCGGCGCAAGTAGCCCCCTATCTGGATTCCCCGGTGTTTTTCTTCGGGCACACGCATATACAGGGCGGCTTTTTGTGCCATCGCAACGGGATCAAGCGGCTGGGGAGGCCGGGTCCGGCGAGCGAGGAGTACAACCTCGAACTCGACCCGGAAGCGAATTACCTGATTAATCCGGGCTCGGTGGGGCAACCGCGGGATGGCGACCGGCGGGCGGCGTATCTGATCTACGATCCGGAGCGCCGGTTAGTAACCTACTTCCGTGCGCCGTACGATGTCGCCGGGGCGCAGAGGAAGATCCTGGAGGCGGGATTGCCCGACGCGCTGGCGAAACGGCTCGAATTGGGCGCGTAAGGCTATCCATGCAACCGGCAGCATCCTCATCGCCTCGGCGGATCACGGTGACGTTCGGTAAATCGCGGGAGGACCGGCGCACGCTCACTTTCGACCGCGAGTTCGTCATTGGGCGGACGGACAACTGCGATGTGTGTCTCAAGGACGATTACGTCAGCCGCAATCATGCGCGCGTGTCGTTTGAAGATGGGCATTGGTGCGTAAGCGATTTGCAAAGCGCCAACGGCCTGTTCGTAAATGGGGAGCGCGTGCCCGTCATTCCGGTCGGGGAGGGGGTGACATTCCGGTTGGGCATTGGCGGTCCGTTCGTTTCGCTCGAGCCGGAACGTTTGCCTCCTCCGCCCGCTCCGGTTACGGGCGGCCAGACGGTCATGGTCGCGCGCTACATGGAGCACTATTTCGGCAAGGGCGAATCGGGCCAGCCCGTGGGCGAGCACACCATGATTGTGCGGCGCGCTTTCCAGACTGTCCAGAAAAAACAGAGATGGCGCTATGCGTGGGCGCTGACGGCTCTGGGCGCTTTGTTTCTCGCAGCCGGCGCTTATGCCTTCTATGTCCAACGGCAGTTGCGGCGGCAGCAGGCGCTGGCCGAGAACATCTTTTATACGATGAAATCGCTCGACGTGGATATCGCGAACGTCGAAAATCTGGTGCGCGATTCGAATAATAAGCAGGGCGTGGCCCAGGTCAGGCGATATCAGAGCAGACGAAAGGAAATGGAGAAGAACTACGACCAGTTCCTGGCGTCGCTGCGCGTCTATAACCCCAAGATGACGCCGCAGGAGCGCTTGATTTTGCGTGTGGCGCGCATCTTCGGCGAGTGCGAGATCGATATGCCGCCCGATTTTACGAAGGAGGTCGAGAGCTATATCGGCAAATGGAAATCGTCGGGGCGATTTGCGCGCGATGTGCGGACGGCGAACGAAAAAGGGTACACGCCGGTGATTTACCGGGAGCTGCTGGCGCAGGATCTGCCGCCGCAGTTCTTTTACCTGGCGCTGCAGGAGAGCGATTTTGACCAATACATAAGCGGTCCGATGACCTACAAGGGCATCGCGAAGGGGATGTGGCAGTTCATTCCGGAGACGGCCGTCAAATACGGCCTGAAAATCGGGCCGCTGGCCGATTTGCGCCGGCCGGA
Organism: Bryobacterales bacterium; assembly: GCA_963795935.1. Taxonomy (GTDB): domain Bacteria; phylum Acidobacteriota; class Terriglobia; order Bryobacterales; family Bryobacteraceae; genus JAICMB01. Next base: position 36,703 of record CAWCJO010000016.1, read on the forward strand.
CCCGGGCGACGACCGCGATCATTTCGAGAAGGCGACGCATGCCGCGGCGTCGTACTTGAAGGACCTGTACAGCACCGAAGCGCAAGCGTCGGGGATGCTCGTGATGGCGTCCTACAATTGGGGCGAAGTCAAAGTGATTCCGTTAATTGAAAGCATGCCGGCCAATCCGCGCGAAAGAAATTTCTGGAAGCTGTTGTCGTCCTATCGCGAGAAGATACCGCAGGAAACCTACGACTATGTGTTCTATATTTTTTCGGCGGCGGTGATCGGGGAAAATCCGCGGCTGTTTGGGTTTGATTTCGATAATCCGCTGGAGAAGATGGATGCCGGCGCAAGCTAGCTGGCGGGAGCTGGGCAGGCGTCTAGCGCTGCCGCTGGCGTTGCTGGCGCTGGCGATCGTGCGCGTCGACGCTCTGGAGCGCCTTCCTTCGGTTTGCCTGTTTCGCAACCTCTTCGGCTTGCGATGCCCGGCCTGCGGGTTGACGCGGGCGTTCTGTTGCGCGCTGCATGGGGATTTCGGCGCGGCCTTCGCATATAATCCGCTGGTGGTGGTGGCGCTTCCCGTTTGCGCCATCGCGGCGATCTACGATCTGTTCATGCTGGCGCGTTTTGCCACAAGGGGGATAGCACCGCGGCCAAGGCCGGCGGGCGGTCCGGTCGATTAGCATCGCGGGCTAGAGGTTTTTGGACCTTAAGAAATCCGCCGCAACCTGGCTTGCCTGCTTGTGCTCGCCATCGACGGCATAATTCATGCGCCGCATTTCATCCGAAGAAATTTTCCCCGACAGCTCCAGAAGCGCCTGCTTCAGGCCGGGGTGCGCGGCTTCCGACGCGGTGCGCACCACGATGGAGGCCTGATAGGGAGGGAATGCGGATTTGTCGTCTTTCAGGACCTTCACATCGAGCTTCGATAAAGCGCCGTCGGTCATGGAACCGGCCGCCATGCTGATCTTCTTTTGCAGCAGCGCCGGATAGAGCAGTCCCAGGTCCATGGATTTGGGGGGCGCCGTCCAATGAATGCTGTAGGACGAATCCAAGATCTGAAAGCCGTCGGGACGCTGCAAGAATTCGTAGCCCGCGCCGAGACTGAATCCTTGCGGGTCCTTTCCCGCGTCTGACAGCGTTTCAAGATGCCGCTCCCGCGCATCCGAACCGCGCACCACTATAGCGAACGAGTTGTCGAAGCCCAGCGGATCGAGCCAATCGAGCTGCAGGGCGGCGTATTCGGCGCGCACGCGCTCCAGCACGATGTTCGGGTCATTGAGCGGTTGGTGTTTGAGGACGTTCGTGAAGGCGGTGCCGGTGTATTCCGGATAGAGATCGATTTCGCCTCCCAGCACGGACTCATGCGCCAGCAGGGTGCCGCCGAGATCGAGCCGCCGTACGATGCGGTCCTTCAGGCGGTGCTCCAGGTGCTGCGCTACGATCTCGCCGAGCACGATCTGCTCGGTGAAGTTCTTCGACCCTACGATGATGGGCTTCTGCCGGGAGCAGGCGGACAACGCCAGCGCCGCAATCAGGAAACCGCTAATCGCTTTTCGATCCAACCTAATCCTCCATCGCAAAGCAGCGCCAGCAGCGAGGCGGGAATGGCTCCGGCCAGAATTTCGGTGGCGTCAACCGACGCAATTCCGCGGAAGATGAAGACGCCCAGACCTCCGGCGCCGATCGCCGCGGCAATGGTCGCCGTGCCGACGGTGATGACGGTAGCGACGCGTATTCCGGCGAGAATAGTGCGCGCGGCGAGCGGAATCTCCACCTGGAACAGCAGCTCGCGGCCGGTCATGCCCATTGCGACGGCCGATTCACGGACCGCCGGGTCGACCGCTAGTATCCCCGTCATGGTATTGCGGACAATCGGCAGCAGGGCGTAGAGCACCAGCGCTACAATCGCCGACCGCTGGCCGATTCCACCGATGAAGGGAACCGGTATGAGGAACCCGAAAAGCGCCAAACTGGGCACCGTTTGCATAATATTCGCGAACCCCAGCACCCACGGCCGCAACGCCGCGCGCCGCGTGAGCAGAATTCCGGCGGGTACGCTGATCGCGATCGCGATGGCCATGGCGATCCCCACCAGGACCAAGTGTTCGCCGGTAAGGTCGATGATATCGCGCGCGAGGCCCGGGCGCATCAGGCGACAGGCTCCTCGATCGCGGCCAGAAACGCCCGCGCTTCCGCTTGTTCGGACGCTAGAAATTCCTTCGGAGGCGCCAGAACATCGAGGCGCCCCTGATTCAGCAAAGCGATTCGCGAGCCGATTCGGAGCGCTTCGCGGATATCGTGGGTGACGAAGATAGACGTTTTTCCGAGTTCGCGGCGCAGCTCCAGGAATTGATTCTGAAGATCGAGGCGCGTCACGGGATCGACGGCGCCGAACGGCTCGTCGAAGAGCAGGATGGCGGGATCGGCCGCCAGCGCCCGCGCCACTCCCACGCGCTGCCGTTGACCGCCGGAGAGCTGGCGGGGATAGCGCGGCAGATATTCGACGGGATCGAGGCCGACGCGCTCGAGAAGCTCGCGGGCGCGCTTGGCGGCCCGCTCCGGCGGCCAGCGCTCCAGACGCGGAACCAGCGACACGTTGCGCTCGATCGTGAAATGAGGGAAAAGCCCGGTGTCCTGGATCACGTAGCCGATGCCGCGCCGCAGCCGGATGAGATCCCATTGGCTTGTCGGCTTTCCTTCGACCAGCACCTCGCCGGAGCTGGGGAAGAGGAGACCGTTTACCATTTTGAGCGCCGTAGTCTTGCCCGATCCGCTGCGTCCGAGCAGCACGAGCGTTTCGCCGGGAGGAACCGTGAAGCTCAAATTATCGAGCACGAGCTTGCCGCCTACGCTGTAACTGACGTTGCTGAAGACGACGGGAGGGCCGTTGTTCAGGCTGCGATCCACAGAGTCTCTGCGAAGGGCCACTCTTGGTCGACCCACGCCGCGCGCACGTCAAACCCGGCGGCCTGCGCCATGACGTCAAGTTCGGGGCGGTAGAACTTATGGGACGATTCCGTCCAGATTGTTTCCCCTTCGCGAAAGGAGACGTCCAGGTGAGCGGCGGGAATGGAGACGACCTGATCGGCGGCGGAGCGCAGGTGCATTTCGATGCGGCGCTGCCGCTCGTCGTAGCGCGCTTCGTGCGCGAAGGCGCGGAGGTCGAAGTTCGCGCCCAGCTCGCGATTGAGGCGCCCAAGAATATTGCGGTTAAAGGCGGCGGTCACGCCGGCGGGGTCGTCGTAGGCGGCGGTCAATTGGGCGGCGGGCTTCACCAGATCGGCGCCGAGCAGGAGCGCATCGCCGGGACGAAGCCGGTCGCGCGCTTCGCTCAGGAATTCGCGCGCGCAAGGGCGCTCGAAATTGCCGATGGAGCTTCCGAGAAAAAGGAGCAGCAGGGTTTCGCCGCGCCGCCGCGCCTCCGCCGCCTGCGTCAAACCCGCCAGATAGGCGCCGTGGATGGGGACGACCTCGTACACGAATCCCAACTGTTCCACGCACACGGCGAGGGCGTCAGCCGAAACGTCAATGGGATAAAACGTTCCGAGCTTGCCCGCCCGCGCGAAGGCGTCCAGAATAATGCGCGATTTTTGACCCGTGCCGCTGCCGAGTTCGGCGATGGAAACGCGGGTCTCAAATGCCGCGGCGAGCTCCGGCGCCGCCTCCGTGAGCAGGCGGGCGTCGGCGCGCGTCAGGCCGTATTCGGGCAGATGCGTAATGGCGTCGAAGAGGGCCGTCCCGAGCTCGTCATAAAGGTATTTTGAGTGCAGCTCCTTCTGGGGGGTCTTCGTGAGACCGGCGCGGACCGCGGCCGCGAACTCCTGGCGCGCGGGGTCGACCGCCGGATCAGTTCTCGACGAGGCGAAAAGTGGCATAAACGTAGGGGTAGTTGGGACGGAACCAATTTCGGAAGGAACGACGCAGGAAGCGGCCGGCGGTGCGGGGCGAGGCTCCTTTCATCACGTAATGCTCGCCGTCGAAGAAATCGCGGGAGTAGCCCGCATAAAACGGGAACGGCTCAAAACCCGGGAACGGAGCGAAGGGGGTTGAAGTCCATTCCCAACCATTGCCTACAAGTTGCGAGACTCCATAGGCGCTGTCGGTTTCGGGCGTGGCGGTCACCGGCGCGGGGTCCCAGCGCGCCAGATCGAACGTTGCGGCGGAGAGGCCACCAAATTGATCGCCCCAGGGATACTGGCGCTCCAGGCCGTGTGGCGTCGCGTAGGCGGCGCGATGGAACTGCGCTTCCGTGGCCAGCGCCTTTCCGGCCCATTTGGCGTACGCGGCGGCTTCTTCGTGCATTACATACACGGGCCAATCGAGAGGTAAGGGGACGCTTTCGAACATGCCGCGATAGTGGTACTGGCCGCCGCGGCGCTCCCAAAAGTGCGGCGCGCGCGCGCCTTGGCGGACGAATTGAAGATAGTCGCCGTTTGTAATTTTATATTTCGAAATGCGAAACGCCGGAACATGGACGGTGTGTTCGTTAAATTCGTTGTCCCACCCGAAACCATCGCGAGAACGGCCGAGCGTGGCGACGCCTGCCGGAATCTCGATCATTTGCGGCGTTGGCGCGGGGCGGTTCGATGCGCCCTCGCTCGCGGCGGCGCGCTTGCGATCGAAGGGCAGATTGTGCATCAGATACGCCAGCGTTTCGGCGTGCATGAGGCGATGCTCGATCGCCACCTGCGCGAGTTGATCCGTTATGTTGGGTAAGCGCTCGTCGATAATTTCGCGCGTGCGGCGGCTGTAGGCGCCGATTTCGCGGGCCGCCGGCCAATCGGAAGGCGTGTCGGCGGGCTGCTTGCCGGGTTCAGGATCGATACCGAAGGCGAACAAACGATCAAAACCGGAGTGAAAAGACGGGATACCGAGCGTCGTCCGGCAGATCAGGTTCCAATCGAATGCTTCGAGGTGTCCGAGATAGAAGACCAGCCGATGCCGCTCCGGGATCGGCCGGTCATAGAGCGCCTCCGGCGCAAGCAGTCCGAACAAGGCGTCGGTGGCCGCTCGCGCCGAATTCAGTTCGGCGGCAAAGTTCTTGGACGTACGTGCGCTCCTTCTGTCTGGACCCACGGTCCGGGCACGAGATCCCAGACTAGCAAGGACGCACGTGCGCGTATGCCCTTTGGGACTAGCGCAAGCCGCGCTTTGTTTCCGATTATTCTTTGGTTCCGGCCGGTATGCCGGGAGCATCGGGGGTGGGAGCGGCCGCCCATTTCTCCTTATTGCGATTGGTACGCCAATACTTATCGCCCCACCACGCCTCCTCCACGCTGACAGCGGCCTTAGTGGAAGCTGCCGGTTTTTTGCGGCGATCGTCGATGGCGCTCCACACGTTCCATGCAACCGGTACCGGCGCTTTAAAGGTCACCATGCCGGACTTATCCGCATCGCGATAGGAAATCGTAAGAAGGCGCACGCCTCTGCCGATGGTCGGAACGGGAACGCGCCACAGATGCCGGCTTACAGGTTCGGCCACCTGAGCGCCCGTTATTTTGTCGTAGGAAAGCGAAAACACGGACGAGCCGTACAGAAAACGCAAGCCCTCCGGGCCGCTCGCGTCGAGCGAGCCTACGGCATTGGCGGGGATGCTTTTGATGGTGCCCCCGACAAATTCGGTGCTGCCGCCGGATGCGGCAAACAGGCCGGCGGGAGCCATCATGGCAAGGGAGGCAAATAGTATGAGCGGTCGAGACATGGACAGATCTCCTCGCGGGTACTATCGACGCGGGCGGGTGGGAACTTTAGCTCAACGCGACGCCTTTACGGACACCTAAAATGGGGAAGCAGCCATGTCCATTTACGACGATCGCCGTGAAGAAATCGAGAAGCATGAATTCATGATGGGATTGGAGCGCGGCCGTCTCGCCGTCACCCTGGATCTGCTGACGGACGCGCTGGTTCTGGTCGGCCAGCACGGCGTGTATTGCCAGAGCGCGCGGCAGCCTGGAAAACCCGCGATGGACATTCAGATGATTTCGAAGTCGCTGGGGGACGCCAAGCAGCTCGTTTCCGACGTAATGCAGGAGTTGAAGAAACGCCCGCCCCTGGCGCGATAGCGCGGCCTCGGCAGGCACGCCAAAGCGCGATTCGGGCGGCGCAACCTTCATGCTAGAAATGAATCTATGGTACGGGTAGAAACCGGCGCCGCGCTGCGGGAGCCGGGGCTCGAAAACGAATTTCCCGAGCTCGCGGGAACGTTTCGATCTTGAGGCGCTTGTACTCGGGAGGCGAAGAGAATGGTGAAATGTCCGAAATGCAATGCTGAGATCGACGTCGAAGAAGACGAGCTCGATGAGGGCGAGACATTGACGTGCGACGAGTGCGGCGCCGATGCGACGGTGGTCAGCCTCGATCCGCTCGAGTTGGAAGCAGCGGCCGAGGACGAGGAGGAAGACGAGGACGAAGAGGATTTCGATTTCGACGAGGACGAGGATGAGGAAGAAGAAGAGGACGAAGAGGATTGGAAGTAGCGTTCTCCCGGTTCTGTTGCTGCTGGCCACCGCCGCGGCGCGCGGCGACAAAAAACAAAAAGAGCTTCAGACGTACGCCATCGTCGCGGGAACGGTGTTCCGGGAATCCGGGTATGCGCTGCCGGGGGCGGACGTGACGATCGTTCCCGATCCCCAACCGGGCCAGACCGCGGTAAAGATTCGTTATCCCAAGGCCGTCTCCGATAACCGCGGGGAATTCGCGTTCCGCGTGCCGGTAACAGCCATGCGCTACACCGTCACCGCGCAGATGAAAAATTACGATCCGCAACGGAAAACGGTGGATGTGGAAGGCGAGCAACGCCTCGATTTGAGCTTTATCCTGGCCGCGAAACCCAAGTAGGAGGCTACGCTGCATGAAGGTCTCATCGCGCGCGCGTTTTTTCATCGCGATTACCGCCGTGGCTCTGTTGACTCACGCGGCGGCCGACGATCGCGGCAAGAAGCAGAACGATAAGAACCAGAATGACAAGAAGCTCAATCAGGATATCAACACGCGTTCGCTGCAGGGTTTAGTTACCAGCATGGCGGGTAAAGCGGTGAACGGCGCCATCGTGCAGTTGACCGACATGAAGACGCTTCAAATCCGGTCCTACATCACGCATGAGGACGGAGCGTATCATTTCGCGGGGCTGAGCACCAACGTGGAGTATCAAGTGAAGGCGGCGACCGAACAGGGCGAGTCGAGCAAGACAAAGACGCTGAGCGTTTTCGATAACAAGAAAACGGCGGTGATCAATCTCAAGCTGAAGCCGCAAAAACACGCCGCGCGACGATATGGTTCCCGGCTGCGCAAACGAAGGCTGCGCGGGGGCAGTGCGGTATGATAGTCGCGTAATGCCTGCGACTACCGAGCCGGGCGTTTTCGATGAACAGGAGTTGGTCGCGCGCGCCCGCGAGGGAGACGCGGCGGCTTACAACGAGCTCATTAACCGCTACGAGCGAAAGATTTTCCGGCTCGCCAAACACATCACGCAAAACGACGAGGACGCGGAGGACGTTCTTCAGGAAACCTTCCTGAAGGCCTACGAGCATCTCCCCGGTTTTCAAGGCCAATCGAAATTTTACACTTGGCTGGTGCGCATCGCCGTGAACGAATCGCTCATGAAGCTGCGCAAGCGCAAGTCGGACCGCACCGTGCCTTTAGACGAGCCGGTGGATACGGGCGAGGACACGGTCGCGCGCGAGATTGCGGTGTGGGAGGAAAACCCCGAGGACCGCTACTCGCGCGAGGAGCTGGGGCAGATTCTGGACGAGGCGGTCCAAAGTCTAAAGCCAGCTTTTCGAACCGTTTTCGTGTTAAGAGACATCGAAGAGTTGAGTACGGAAGAAACCGCGGAAACGTTGGGAATTTCAATCCCGGCGGTCAAGAGCAGGCTGCTGCGAGCCCGCCTTCAGCTACGTGAAAAGCTGACGCGTTTCTTTAAGCGGAAAGGGGACGACGTTTTTGCTTACCTGTAAAGAATTTCTGCAGGAGCTCAACGAGTATTTGGACGACAGCATCGACGCCGAGCTTCGTAATAAGCTCGAAGCCCACGTAAATAATTGTCCGAACTGTTTCGTCATCTTCGATACCACCAAGCGCACCATCCAGGTCTACAAGGGAATGGAGGCGCAAACCATTCCCGGCGAGGTGCATACTCGTCTCATGGCGGCATTGGACAAGAAGATGGCGGCCAAGCGGGCTGTCCAAAGCTCGTAATCGCTCGCGGCGAGACGGGCGGGCCGGATCAGGAGGCGTGTTGCGCTAACGGACGCTCCACTTCCAGGCTCGCCGGATCGAAGCCGCCAAGCTGCAAAAGCCGCCGCACCTCAGGCACGCTTCCGGAATAGGCAGGGAATTCTACAATGACGGAGTTGGTCTCGTGACGCAACTCCGGATTGACGGGGAAAGCGAGTTGCCCCAAGGTTTCCAATAGTTCTTCGAGGGTTCGCGGTTCAGCGCAAACACGCAGAAGAACGAGTTCGCCTTCGGTTCCGAAAAGGGTGGGCTTTGCGGCAGGCCAGATGCTCATACAGGATCCTTCCCAAGCGATCCGGCCCATTAAAAAAACCCTCCGGGCACTGGCCACAGAGGGCTTAGATTCGTGAAGACCGACTCGCCTTTAGCACTTTTTAGCGTGGTTGCAAGTAGCCAGGCTCCCGAAAAACGGAACCTAAATCAATCCACGTCCATTCGTAGAATATCACCGGGAATGTCCCGAATGCAAGAGGATTTCAGGGCTGGCTGGGCGTCTAATCCGGTCAGCCCGCGCTGCCGCGCCGGGATTTCGCGAGGAGGCCGACCAGAGCGGCGGCGCCGACAATCAGTATGGCGGTGGATTCCAAGGAAATGGACTGGTCTTGAGATTGGGGATGAGCGTGGCGCTCGAAGATGGAGTACCAGAAAAGGGCGGACCCGAGAAGGAACAAGACCAGCGCCAGGATTCGGAAGGCGAACTTCATCGCTTTAAGCTTAAACCCTGGCTGTGGCGCCCCGGGTCGGCCCCGGTCTAATGGAGGGGGGCTAACGTCTGACGGCGCCCGTTTCAAGAGCGCGCTCGTTAACCATAGTTTCCGAGATCTGGCTCAGCTTGCGGTGCACGGCTTTCTTGTTCGGGCGTGTGCGGTCGAGCAACTGAACTGCATCGGTGTAGGCGGCCATTTCATAGCGCTCGACGCGGTTGGCGGCGCCGATCGGGCCGACATCGCGCAAACGCGATTCGTGGATGTGACTGACAACCTCACCAAGCCCTTCATGGCTGCGCAGGACCTCGCCGCGGTTTGTGGCTCTACGTGAGGCGGTTCCTTGTGGCGTGGCGGGGCGCGGGTGGCCCAGGTGGGCGTAGGTGCGCGGGGGTGGAGCCGGGTTTGGGCGAGAATACAAATTAGTGCGGCGCCGGCCGCGCGGCCCATGTTCCACCGCCGGTGTATTATCACTGGGGTTTGCCCCGGCCGGTCCTTTTAGCTCCCGGTCTTCGCGCAACAATCGAGCGAGCGCGGATAACGCCGCCAGAATGCGAGAATTTTCATGCCCCGACTGACCGAACAGGAACAACAGGAAGTCATCCGTTATCTCGAAGCCGGCAAACCCCTGCCCGACAAGTTCCGCTTTCTGCTGTTCGAGGACAAGCGCGAGGTCGAACTGGTCTGGAACGGCAAGACCAGCGAGGTCACCAACATCGTGCTGCCCTTCCAGGTCATCGAGCAGGTGGACGAGCCCCGCGCCGAAAAGCCGGCCGACGCCTCGCTACAAGCATCGCTGTTTGACGAGCGCGGCCGTCAACTGAAGGGTTGGACCAACAAGCTGATCTGGGGCGACAACAAGCTGGTCCTCTCATCGCTGAAGAATGGCCCGCTGCGCGAGGACATAGAAAAGCAGGGCGGCCTCAAGCTCATCTACATCGATCCGCCCTTCGACGTGGGCGCCGATTTCTCGATGGACATCGAGATTGGCGGCGATACGTTTACCAAGCGGCCCAACATCCTCGAAGAGATTGCCTACCGCGACACGTGGGGCAAGGGCGCGGATTCCTTCATCGCGATGATTTACGAGCGGCTGGTGCTGATGCGGGATTTGCTGGCGGAGGATGGCAGTATTTATGTGCATATGGGACCGGCGTGTGAGCGCATTATGTTCGCGCTGGCATGTCGACGAAGTATTTGGGCAACGACGGTCAGTGAGTGCAATTATTTGGCGAAGCACAAGTCTCACGGCGACTGCCAAATGGTAGGGCCTTATCAATGACGACATCCTGTTTTGTACGAAGTCCTAGGCTTACATTTGGAACAGCCCGAGCGTCCGTTCTCCGACGACTATACTGATTCTCACTACGGCATGATTGAGGGAGCACGGGACGGAGATTTTCAGCGAGTACGTCTGACCGCCGCTGGAACGCGCCAGGGGCAAACGGCAATTCATGGCGTGGGTTTGATCCGAACACAATAAGCGCCACTGGGGGAAGTTACCGTCGCGAATGTAGATCGGCTCGACACTGACGGACGAATCTACTGGCCGAAGAAGGACGACGGATGGCCACGGGAAAAGCTGTATTTGGACGAGCGAGAGGGAGTCGCAGTGTCGAATGTCTGGGACGACCTTCCGCCGGTGAACAGCCAAGCCGAAGGAAGATACGACGATATCCCACCCAAAAGCCTGAGGCCCTGCTTGAACGAATCATCAAAGCCTCATCCAACGAAGGCGACCTCGTCGCCGACTTCTTCTGCGGCTCCGGCACCACCGCCGCCGTGGCCGAAAAGCTGGGCCGCAAGTGGATCGTCAGCGACCTCGGCAAGTTCGCCATCCACACCACCCGCAAGCGACTCATCGGCGTGCAGCGGGAGTTGAAGGCCCAAGGCAAGGATTACCGCGCCTTCGAAATCCTGAACCTCGGCAAGTACGAGCGGCAGCACTACGTCGGCATCAACCCGAATCTGCGCGAGGCGGAACAGCAGGAGCAGCTGAATCGAAAAGGAAGCCGCATTTGTCGACCTGATCCTGCGCGCCTACCGCGCCGAAAAGACCACCGGGTTTACCACCTTCCACGGGAAAAAGGCCGGCCGGCTGGTGTCGGTGGGGCCGGTCAACCTGCCGGTAACCCGCCTGTTCGTCGAAGAAGTGATCCTGGAGTGCCGCCAGAAGCACATCACGCGCGTCGACATCCTCGGCTTTGAATTCGAGATGGGTCTCTTCCCCAACGTGCTCGACGAAGCCCGCGCCAAGGGTATCGACATCGCCCCCAAGTACATCCCGGCAGAGGTGTTCGACAAGCGGGCGGTCGAAAAGAATCAGGTGGTCTTTCACGACGTGGCGGCCATCGAGGTCACGCCGCGCGTAAAAAAGAACGGCGTCGCGGTGGAGCTGACCGACTTCTCCGTTTTCTATTCGCAGGATTCCATGCCGCCGCGGAGGCCTCGCTCGAAAGACAAAAGCAGCAAGATCGTCGTGGAGAAAGGGCAGATCGTAAAGGTGAGCAAGGACAAGAACGGCATCATCAGCCGCGAACGGCTCACCCGGAAGTGGACCGACTGGATCGATTACTGGGCCGTCGATTTCAATTATGAAAGCAAGCGCGAAATCATGCGCCTCCCGCTCGACAGGGCGAAACAGAGTCGCAGATACCGGGCATGGAGCGGCCCGAACAGTTAGACCTGCCCCAATACGAGGAAGTCTGGACCGGCGATTACATCTTTGAAAACGAGTGGCAATCCTTCCGCACCAGGAAGGACCGGTCGCTGGAGCTGACCAGCGTCTTTCGGGAGTGTCCGCCGGGGCGGCGCAAGGTGGCCGTCAAGGTGGTGGACATTTTCGGCAACGACACCATGACCATCGTCGAAGTGAACGTGGGAGGCAAGGCGGGGTGAACAGGGAAGGAATTCTCGCCATCCTGCGCGCGTTCAAGCGGGACCGCGGCGAACAATACGGGATTGTCTCGATCGGAATATTCGGTTCCTTCGCGCGGGACGAGGCCAACCCAGGACAGCGACGTGGATGTCGTGTTTGAGACGGACCAGCCCAATCTTTTTCGCGCCGCGCGAATGAAGCAAGCGTTGGAGGACCTGCTGGGCCGTCATGTGGACCTGGTGCGCTGGCGAGAAGACATGAACCCGCGTCTGAAAACGCGCATCGCGCGGGACGCTCAATATGTCTGACGTTTCCGGCTTGCGCGAACGGCTGGAAAGCGTGTTGCAGGCATTGGAGCGGATATCGCGCCGTTTCGCCGGCATCCGCTCCGCCGCGGATTTTACTCGGAAGCGACGAAGGAATCGATCGGCTGGATGGAATCTGCATGCTCCTCATTGCCGTAGGCGAGGCCTTCAAAACTATCGATCGCAAAGACCGGGGGCAAGTACCTGGCGAGTTACCCCGAAATCGAGTGGCCGGGGATCAAGGGTGTGCGGGACGTGATTGCGCACGGATACTTCGAGATTGACGCCGAGGCGATTTTTGGTATGTGCCAAACCGATATTCCGGCGCTGATAAAAACCGTTCGGAAAATGATTGAGGACCTACCCTGATGGCACTGCATCCCAATTTTCCCGAATCGCCCTACGCGATTCTCGACCCGGCCGTCCGCTGGTTCCCCGCCGATGAAGCCTTGCGCGGGTCAACCTCCGACAAACTGATGCCGCCGCTGGTTTCGCAATTGCGTCAACGAGTGAAAGTCTGGCGCGACAGCGGCTATGACGGGGCGGCGGACACCAGCCGCAGTCTGCTCAATTGGTGGTTCAACACTCCCCACCTGATGCCCCAAGCCGATGGAACGATGGCCGCGTTTGAGTATTACTTCGCGCAGCGGGAGGCGCTCGAAACCATCGTCTATCTGTACGACGTCGTGGGCGTGCAGGACAAGTTCGATCTGATGCGCTTCGACAGCTCCGGCGCCGTGTCGGCGGGAATGTTCGACGAGACCTGGCGGCGTTTCGTGGTGAAAATGGCGACCGGCTCCGGCAAGACCAAGGTGCTGAGCCTGGCGCTGGCCTGGAGCTTTTACCACAAACTCTATGAGCCGGAGTCCGGCCTGGCGCGCAACTTTCTGGTGATCGCGCCCAACATCATCGTGCTGGATCGCATCTACAAGGATTTTCAGGGGCTGCGCATCTTCTTAAAAGACGACCCGGTCTTGCCGGACAACGGCTTCGACGGACGCAACTGGCGCGACGATTTTCAACTGACCCTGCACGTGCAGGACGACGTGCGCGTGAGGCGCGCCGACCGGCAACATCTTCCTGACCAACATCCACCGCGTCTTCGCCGGCAACGATATTCCCGCTTCGCCCGACGACGAAAACACGATGGATTATTTTCTCGGCAAGCGGCCCAGCGGCGCGACCACGGACTCCAAGATCGATCTCGGCATGATCGTGCGCGACATCGACGAGCTGATGGTCTTGAACGACGAGGCGCACCACATCCACGACCCGCGCATGGCCTGGTTCAAGTCCATCGAAGACATTCACAACCGCTTGAAGCAAAAAGGGTCTGCCCTGTCGCTGCAAATCGACGTGACCGCGACGCCGCGGCACAACAACGGAGCCATCTTCGTGCAGACGATCGCGGATTATCCGCTGGTCGAGGCCATCTCGCAGAACGTGGTGAAGCATCCCGTCCTGCCCGACGCCGCCAGCCGCGCCAAACTCGAGGAGCGCCAGAGCGCCAAGTTCACCGAGAAATACGCCGATTACATTCATCTGGGCGTCATCGAGTGGCGCAAGACCTATCGCCGAACACGAAAGCTGGGCAAGAAAGCCATGCTGTTCGTGATGACCGACGACACCCGGAACTGCGACGACGTGGCCGCCTACCTGCGCGGCCACCTATCCGGAATTCGCCGAAAAGGACGCGGTCCTGGTCATTCATACCAAGAGCAACGGCGAGATTTCCGAATCGACGTCCGGCAAGAGCAAAGAAGAGCTGCGAAAAGCTGCGCAAACAGGCCAACGCCATCGACGCGCTGGGACAGCCCCGACAAGGCCATCGTCTCGGTGATGGTGCTGAAGGAAGGCTGGGACGTGCGCAACGTGACGACGATCGTCGGGTCTGCGGGCCTATTCCGCCAAAGCAACATCCTGCCCGAGCAAACGCTCGGGCGCGGCTTGCGGAAAATGTATCCCGGCGATGTCGAGGAATATGTCAGCGTCGTCGGCACGAACGCCTTCATGGAATTCGTCGAATCGATCCAGGCCGAAGGCGTGGTGCTGGAACGCAAGCCGATGGGCGAGGGCACCCAGCCGAAGCGTTCCACTGGTCGTCGAGATCGACAAGGAAAACGACCGCAAAGACATCGATGCGCTGGATATCGAAATTCCCGTGCTGACGCCGCGCGTCTACCGCGAATACAAGAATCTCAGCGATCTGGACGTGCGCGCCCGACCATATCAACGCGTGGCCTACCGGCAGTTCAGCGAGGAGGAGCAGCGTGAGATCGTTTTCAAGGACGTCACCACCGGCGAGATCACGCACACCACCATCCTCGATACGGCGGGCATTGCCGATTACCGCAGCGTCATCGGCTACTTCGCGCGGACGCATCATGAAGGACTGCGGCTGGTCAGCGGCTATGACGTGCTCTATGGCAAGGTCAAGGCGTTTGTGCAGGACGGGTTATTCGATCGCGCCGTGGAATTGGAAGCCCCAACACGCTGCGCAATCTGTCCGAACTGGCGGCCACCAAAACGCTGATCGAGACGTTCAAGAAGGCCATCAACGCGCTGACCGTGCGGGACAAAGGCGACGCTGAAATCCGCGACACCATCAAGCTGCGGCGACACACGGCCCTTCGTCGCAAAGGACCAGGGCTATCTCGTCCCGAAGAAGAGCGTCTTTAACCGCATCATCGGCGATAGCGGCTTCGAATTGTCGTTCGCCCGCTTCCTCGAAGACTGCGGCGATGTGGTTTCATACGCCAAGAATTATCTGGCCGTGCATTTCAAGCTGGATTACGTGAAGGCGGACGGCGACATCTCCAACTACTACCCCGATTTCATCGTGAAGCTACCGAATAGCCGCATCTTCATTGTCGAGACGAAGGGGCAGGAGGACGTCGACGTCGCGCTCAAGATGCATCGGCTGCGGCAATGGTGCGAAGACGTTAATCGGGTGCAGAACGACGTTATATACGATTTCCTCTACCTCGATCAGCAGAGCTTTTGAGAAATACAGGCCCGCCTCATTCCGCGAATTGGTTGAGGGCTTCAGAAACTATAAAGACCGCTAGCCGCCCTTCTTGCCCCACCGGATTGCGCCGCGAGAGGCCCCGTCGGCGAGCGTGGCGCTCGAAGATGGAGTACGAGAAAAGGGCGGACCCGAGTAGCAACAAAACCGCGCCAGGATTCGGAAGGCGAATTGAATCGTCTTAAGCTTAAATCCTGGCCGCGGCTCCCCGGGTCGGCCCGGTCTAATGCAGGGGTGCTAACGTCTGACGGCGCCCGTTTCAAGGGCCCGCTCGTTGACCATCGTTTCCGCGATCTGGGTCAGCTTGCGGTCGGCGGCCTTTTCTTCTTCAAGGGTTCGGTCGAGCAATTGCACCGCATCGGTGTAGCCGAGAATTTGCGCGAACGTGCGAGCGGTCCCATAGGCGGCCATTTCATAGTGCTCGACGCGATTGGCGGCGCCGATCAGGCCGGCATCGCGCAGAGGCGATTCCTGGATGTGACTGACGACTTCGTCGCCTTCCTTGACGAGGCCTTTCATGGCGTCGCAGGACTCGCCGCTGGTCTTTTCATTGAGTTGCGAAAAAATGCGGTCCAGCCGTTCCACATGACCTTTGGTCTCTTCGAGATGGCTCTGGAAAGCTTGGCGCAGGCGGTCCGAGGAGGATGCGCCGGCCATTTTCGGAAGCGCTTTGACAAGCTGCTTCTCAGCGTCGTAGAGATCCTTCAACTCGTCGACGAAGAGGTCCTGTAAGGTTTCTATTTTCATTGCCTATGATCTCCCTTCCTGGAAAGTGACTACACCCGTTAGACGGGTTGGGGCAGGCGGCCTGAGTTGTTAACGGTTAGCTATGCTGGCTGGCGCTGCGCTGTTGGCCGCGAGTTTCCGCTCCAGCTCCGCCTTTATTTGCGGCCACTCGGCAGCGACAATGCTGAAATAGACGGTGTCCCGAATGCGGCCGTCTTCGCAAATCATGTGGCTGCGGAAGAGGCCTTCCTGCTTCGCGCCGATGCGCAGAATGGCGGCGCGCGAGCGTTCGTTGAGAGCGTCCGTTTTCAATTCGACGCGAATATAGCCGAGCGTCTCGAAGGCGTGCCGCAGCATGAGGTATTTCGCTTCCGTATTGACAGCCGTGCGCTGCCACGGCGGCGCAACCCAAGTAGAGCCGATCTCGGCGCGGCGATTGGCCGCGTCGATATTCAAAAACCGCGTGCTGCCGACAATGCGACCGGAGGCCTGTTCGACGGTCGCGAAGGGGATGGCGGTTCCTTGCCGCTGCCAAGCGAGCGCAGTCTCGATATTGCGGAGCATGTCCTGGCGCGTGCGGATCTGCGTGGTTGTCCAGCGCCACAGAGCGGGATCGAGGCCGACCTCGCAGAGGCCATCGAGGTGTTCGAGAGAGAGCGGCTCCAGGCGGATCGCGGCGCCGGATAGAACGACGGGTTGCGCGGAGGACACCTTTCTAATTTAGCCGAGCGGACGCAGGTTCAGGGTCTGGACCTCGATTGCCGCCGTTTGCTCGTAAAGAATCGTCAGGTCGACGTCGGGCGTATCGCGCTTGATGCGGCGCAGAACATCCCAGCACAGGATCAGAAAGATCGGAACGGCGGCGAAGAAGGCGGGGCGGCGCAACATCCAAAGCTCCGCCGCCGCGGCCGCGTCCGTGAACACGAAGAATCCTAGAAAACAAATGAAGGCCATCAGGATGGCGTTGTTCTCGAAGGGAGGCAGCGTGCACGTGAACGGTATTTTGCGAAAGCGCAGCAGCAGGATCTCGATCGCGACGATGGACATCGCCAGCGTGTAGGCGGCATGGATGGCGCCGAGGCGCCAGCCCCAGGCCCAGGAGTATGCCAGCAGGACCGGCGCAATCACTCCGGGGACGAGAAAAGTGAGCATGAGCTTGCGCGCGGCCGCCGCGGCGCCCTGTTGGCATTCGCCGGCGATCAGCTTGTAGACCCAGTTGGAGTCGAGCGCGGCGGGCACTTCGAAAACGAAACGCAACCCCAGCGCGGTAAAGTAGGCCAGCGCGAGGGGAGCGGCGAGGAGGCCGACGGGGGGCAGGGAATCGGACTGCGGGCGTGCGGCGGCGGACATGGCCATTTGGGATCCCAGAACGAGTCCCAATCCCGCGAAGGCCCCGAACAGAATGCAATGCGTTTCGCTGCGCAGCAAAGCGCGGAGGCTGAAGCGATAGCAGGCGCGCTGAAAGGGGTTTCTCAGGAAGCAGCGGTCGAAGGCCGAAGAGAGCGGGCGCAAATTCCACCAGCGTGGGCCTTGCCGCGCATCGGACGATTCCGGAATGCGCAGGAAGCGCCGCCGATAGCTGAGAGCGCAGAACAGGAGCGCGAGCGCGAAGGCGGCCGCGGCGGCTTCTAATCCCAGGCGCCCCAAAGCGTCGAGGGCGGGGTTCGATTTTCCTTGCAGGGATTGATAGAGAGCGAGATACCAGACGGGCGGCAGATATCGCACGGCCGATTCCGGATGGGTGGGCAAGTGTTGCACGGCCGGAAGGACGGCGAAGCTGGTGCATAACAGCGCAATGAGCGAGACGACGATGGCCATGCGGACGAAAAGCGATGCGGCGCGGAAAATTCGCGCGGGCAGCGCCGTCATCAGAATTGCCATGGCAGGCGAAGCAGGCGAAGAACGTGAATGCGCTCGCCAGCATGACGCTGAGGGCGTGGACGGCTATGAATGCGAAAAGCTGGGTGAAGGTTCCCTTCTCGGACAAGACGACGCCGGGCATCATGACCGAGGACGCCAGGTTGACGTCGACGGCAAAGAGCGCGGCGAGCAGCACGACGGCGCAGAGATTGGCGAGGAATATGGTTCGGGAGCGGAGCGGCAGCGGAGCGAGGTTCGCATAATCCAGGCGGCCCGGCAGAATGCGGTCCCACTTGATTACGATGACGAGGCCGGTGATGGCCATCGAAAACACGATGAAGAAATACTTGTCGGGCAGCGACGCCCAATAGACGTCGAAGCGGGGATTGCCCCGCATCCATCGCAAGAACGACGAATATTTCGGGAACAGCAGGAGCGAGAAAAATGCGCCGGGGGCCGCGAGCAACGCGAGGAGTCCTCCGATTTCAAAATTCAGGGCCGCGGCGCCGGAATCGCCGCCGCTCTGGACGATGGTGGCGGCGAAGTGCGCCACCAGCCTGGGGAACGGGCGCATGAGCAGGCGCCGCCAGGTATGGCGCGCGCGCGTCGCGAGGCGGCTAGCGGCAAGGCGCGCCAACAGCGGCGACGATGTTGGCTGCGATGGCGTCGGCATCGGCGTGCTCCGTCAATTGCAAAAACGCTTCTTCGAGCGCCGGGGCCAGGCCCTTGGCGCGAATGTCGTCAATGGGGCCGTAAGCCGCCACGCTCCCGTTTCGGAGCAGTACGAGATGGGTGCAGAGCTTCTCGACAACCTCGAGCACCGGCGAACAGAAGAAAACGGCCTTGCCGGATTGCGCCAGCAGCTTGACGACCTGCCGGAAGGCGAGCGACATGGTGACGTCGAGGCCGGAAAAAGGCTCGTCGAGAATGAGGACTTCGGGGTCGTGCATCAACGCTGCAATGAGCATCACGCGCTGGCGCATGCCCTTTGAATAAGACGAAATCGGGGAATGGCGGTGCGGATACATGCTGAAATCGCGGAGCATGGACGCGGCCTTTTCCTCGAGACGCGCGGGAGACATGCGGCGCAAGGTCCCGACGAGCTCCAGATATTCCCAGCCGGTGAGGAACGAATACAGATGGGCCTCTTCGGGAGCATAGCCGACGCGCGCCTTGTAGGCCACCAGATCGGTCTTGATGTCGGCTCCGCGATAGAGCACGCGGCCGGTGGTGGGCTCCAGCAGTCCGGTTAACATTTTGACCGTGGTGCTCTTGCCGGAGCCATTAGGTCCCAAATAGCCGAGGACCTCGCCGGGGCGGATTGAAAAACTGACGTCGCGAACGGCGGGAAGTCCGCCATAGGATTTGGTGAGGCGCGACGCTTCGAGAACGGCGGAAGCGCCGGTTTTCAACGTAGCCGTTGCGAGGTCATGATCGGGAAGGGAGTGGAACGTCATTCGGCGCGCCGCAACGCCTGGCATGCGATCAACACTTGCTATTGGACACCGCCGCGTTCGCGGAAGTTCCGCCGCGAGGAGGCCCGGTATGGTGAAATTATGAATACGCCTGTATATTAGGGGAGCGCGCACGTGAATACGTTTTGTCTTCGTTGCGGCCGGCCTCTGGCCCCACAACTTCGTTTCTGCGACGGATGCGGAGCGCCCGTGCCGCATCCGCAAGCGGCCCCGGCCGACGCAGCGGCGGGGAATACTCCACCGCCTCCTCCTCCGCAGGCGTATTCTCCGCCGCCGCCGGCGTATCCGCCTGCGCCACCATCGTATTCGCATGCGCCGACGGAGCAGATCTATGTAGGGCCGCCTCCTCCGGCCGCGGCATCTTCGAAAACGGGGATTTTGATTGCGGCGCTCGCGATCGTGCTGGCGCTGTGCGCGGGCGGCTTATGGTTTGTGGTGCAACATCGCACGCCGCCGGGCAAATCGACGACCGTTGCAACGGCTCCGCCCGCGGTGCCGGCGATGGCCGACCCGGGCGCCTCCACACCCCCGATGACGCCGCCGGCTTCGGACACATCTCCGGCTGTGCCGCCAACCCCTACGACGGAAAAACCCGTGACACCCCCTCGACACGCTGGCCAGACGGCCGCGATCCCGCGCGCGACAAAGCCGGAGCATGCCGCGGGTCCGGACATCACGGCGCAAAAGCGCGAGGCGGATTATCCCGCGATGCCGCCCCAGAAGCTGCCGGCGAAGCCCGCAACCGTTTCGCCGCGCCCCGCGGCAGTGGCCTACAGCGGCCCTTCGAGCGGATTTTTGAAATATACAGGCGAGGCGGTGCCGCCGGGCGGGAAGGTGATTTTCGATACACTGCCGCCAGTGCACGTCGACGTTGCTTTTGACGATCAGACCTGGGATGCGCGCTTCGCGGTGAGCGGCGGAAAACAGAGATTGATCCTGACCAACAAGACCCAGGACATGCAGAAAAAGTGCCTGATCAAGTGGAACGTGATTCAGTAAAGGCGGGTCAGACGCCGACCGCTTCGGCCACGGGCTGGAAACTATAGCCAAAGCCGCGAACCGACCGGATACGCTCCGGACTGGCGGGATTGCCTTCCACTTTCTGCCGTAGGCGCAGGATGTAAACGTCGACGGCGCGATCCGTAATGGCGTGATTGTTGCCCCACACCGCGTCGAGCAGCTGGCCGCGGCTGAAGACAACTCCCGGGCGGCTCATCAACACTTCGAGCATACGAAACTCCGTGGCCGTGAGACTGACCTCGGAACCTTTCAAGCGGACCTGGCAAGCTGTGCGGTTCAGCTCCAGATCGCCGGCGCGGATGACGTTCGACGGCGTGGCGGCCGCGCGGAACTGGGTGCGGATGCGCGCAATGAGCTCGCGAACATAGAAGGGCTTCACGATGTAATCGTTGGCGCCGAGCTCCAGTCCGACGATGCGATCGGTTTCCGCCGCTCGCGCGGTGAGGAAGATGACCGGGATGGGAGCCAGCTCGGGATCGCGGCGGATGCAACGGCAAATGTCGAGGCCGTCCGAATCGGGCAGCATGATATCAAGGACGATCAGGTCGGGCCGTTCACGCCGGCAGAGGTCGAGCGCGCCCTTTCCGGTCTTGGCGCCCGCGAACGAAAAGCCCTCCTTCTCCAGGTTGTACTGCACCAGGTTGAAGAGGTCGGCGTCGTCTTCGATGAGCAGGATCTTCTTCATCGTTACTAACACGATAGCGGAGCCGAGTTACAGAATTATGACAGTCAGGCGATGGCGCGGCTATTTCACAAACACGAAGCGGGAGGTGACGCGACGATTGCGCGCTTCGGCGACGGCCTCGACCACCATGGTGTTTGGCCCTGTCAGGTAGCGTTCCCAGGAGCCGGTCAAGGGCGCATCCAAGCCGCGGATGGTCCAAGCGGTGATTAGTTTATTGCCGTCCCAATGCGACTTCGTCTGGAGCGATAGGCCGGCGGGCATCTCGTTGGCGTTTTGCGCGCCGCCCGTCAGGAGTTCGACGGTAGGCGCGAGCATGGCGGCGTTGGTCACCCCGGTGGGTCCAGTGTGGTCCCAGTCGGTGTCGATTCTTATCCGTGGCTCGCGATCGTCGATGGTCTCGATGAGGGCGGGCGAGCCGGGAGAGCTGGCGTTCCGGTCGAGCGTCCAGCGGCCGGAGAAGTTTGGTTTGGCGGCGGCGGCCCGGAGCGGCGCGGCGGCGGCCAAAAGAAATGCCTCGATTGCGGTTCTTCGCGTGTGCATGAAACTACCTCCTTAGGGAATTGTCGTTTCGACGAACAGATCTTTCCACGATTCATCGAATCGCGTCCACTGGTTCGGATCGTGCAAGGCTTCGGAAACAAAAAGGGCGCCATGGCCCGCGGGGCAGACGTATTCCGTGGCGGGCCGGTCCAGGATGAGGCTGCTCCAGGAGCCGATGGGCACGGGCATGCGCAGGCGCGCCATGCAGGCCGGACAGCGCGAGCGCTGGTCGCGCAGGACGAAATAGATGGCGGCGGAGCAGAGGGCGAGATGCGGCCCAGCACTGAAAAAGCGCCAGCACCGAGGAAACATGCATGCTTGCGCGCAGGGTGGCGAGGTGGATGGCGGTGATGCTCAAGACGATGGCGGCGATGCGGGCGCAGGAGTACAACGTCATCCAGCGCGTCGTCCAGCGCCAATGGAGCAGCGCGTAAGCGGCGGCAAGCATCGCCAGTGCGCCGGCCAGCAGCAAGCCGCAGATGGTAAAGCGCGCGGCCAAGGGGTGGAGACCGAGCCCTTCATATCTCATGCGGCCCATGATGGGACGGGCCAAGGCGGCGAAATCGGCCGCCGCCTTATCGCGCGCGATCCCGGGCTTGAGCAACGCGATGGCGAATACGTTCGCATCGGTTCCCAGGGGCGTGAAGAAGGAACAGCCGTCGAAGGCGAAGCGGGGAGGCAGCACGCCGGCGACTTGGTACCGTTTGCCTTTGGCGTAAAACTCCGCGCCGATGGGCGCGGCGGAGTGGAAGCGCGCGCGGCGGAAGGAATCCGTCACGAGGGCGCGAGCGGCGCCATCCTGGTTCGCGAGAACCGGGGCGGCGGGCAGCGGGACGCCGAGGACCTTGAAGAAGTTGTCTGAGACGCGAGCGAAGCGGACATCGCCGGCGCGCTCCAGGCGATAGGCCGCGATCTGCTCGACATCGGGCGAAGTTCGCCATTTGGCGATCTCGAACTTCCAGAAAAAGTTGGTGCTCCAGCCGAGCACTCCCAGATTGCGTCCGATGCGCGCCAGGCGGTCCATGTTGGCGTAGGGCGGACGGGGCGGGAGCACGGCGCCATTCCAGATGCAAACGACGGCGGCGGTGGCCGCGAGAATGAACTCGACTCGCAGGGGGGCGGCGAAAAAACGCAAGGTGAAAGGAGACTGAGCGCGCAGGCAAAGCGCGTCGCGGAAGGCGCCGCGTGCCGAGCGCAGCATGTATGGCAGAGATGCGCCGCTGCGGTTGCGCCAGGCCAGTTCGGCGTACCATTCCCGCTTCCAGTCCGGGCGCGCGCGCCGCGGCAGGAGCAGCGCCGCAGTCGCGATCAGAAGCCGGCACAAGGGCGGGACCATGGTTAACGCTCCGATTTTTGCGGCAGTTGAGAGTTCATACGTTCGAGCAACGGATAGCGCTCGAAGGCCGCTTCGAGAGCCGCTTCTCCGTTGACTGAAACGGAATAATATTTTCGCGCCGGGCGCTGCTCGCGTTCGGCGACGGCGCCGGACTCCCACTTGGAGGAAATAAATCCGGCTTGCTCCAGGCGGCGCAGGGCTGGGTATACGGTGCCGCTGGGCAGCCCCGTGACATCCATGATGTCGAAGCCATAACGATACCCGCTGGCGGCCGCCATCAGGATGGAGGCGGCGGTGTAGGAGAGGGCGGTCACATCAGTAGTATGCTACATAGGGTCAATGGTGTCAAGGGGGTTAAGCGCGGGGCTTCGCGCCCTATAATGGCGGTGTAGCAGTCCGGCAATGGAAGAACTCAAGAAAAAATTACAGGACGAGATCACGGCGTTGGAGATGGAGCTGCGGGTCGAATTGCCGCGCGAAATCGCGAAGGCGCGGGCGCACGGCGATCTCAGTGAAAACGCGGAGTATCACGCGGCAAAGGAGCGGCAGGGGCACGTAAATGCGCGTCTCGGCCAACTGCGGGCACGCCTGCGCGAGGTCTCGATGATTGACGAATCGCGCATTCCGCGGGACCGCGTGGGGCTGGGCTCGACCGTGCTGGTCATGGACGTGGATAAGGGCGAGGAGGCCACGTTCAAGCTGGTGACCAGCGAAGAGGCCGATGCCGGGAAAGGGCAGATCTCGACGACGTCGCCGATCGGGCGCGGTTTGATGGGGAAGAAGGTCGGGGATTCGGCTAAGATCCAGATTCCGGGGGGGACGCGGGAGCTGGAGATTTTGAAGCTGACGACCATTCACGATGCGGCGGCAAGTTGAAGGATCCGCGTTGGGTCGACAAAGACAGATCGCGCGACATCAGACTTCGAATTCGGAGCATTTTGATGGCGGAATGGGACCCGATTGGCGTCCGCGAAATCCCGGAGGCGCATGACCGCGGATCATCCGAGGCCGCATACACGTTAGGCAGCATTGAAGTTGATCGAATGGAGTTGATTGATGCCAACCGACAACGCGTCCGCGTAGTCGCGTCGTCCAGTTGCAGCGGATGGCCCAGGCGCTCGGCATCGATTACCCGGCGCGGCCCAAAAAAGAGGGATCGATGAACCAACGCAGATTTACCGTATTCTCCGCCGGAGGCTTTTCGTTTAGGGATAGAATCGACAGTAGGGGTCAATGACTTTTACCCGCCTGATCGGCGTCGCTTGCAACAAGGTGATCCGCCTTATTGTGCACGGCTTGGCGTTGTCGAAGATCCACCCCAATGTTCTGACGTTTATTGGTTTGCTGATCAACATTGTGGCCGCGGTGCTGCTTGCCGCGGGCCAATTCCGCTGGGCCGGCGTGGTGATCGTCAGCGCCGGACTGTTCGACATGGTCGATGGCCGCGTGGCCCGCGAGACCAATCAGGTGACGCGATTTGGCGGCTTTTTCGACTCCGTTCTGGACCGCTACTCCGATCTCGGCTTGCTGATGGGCCTTCTGGTCTATTACGGAAACATCAGCCGTCCTTTTTACGTAGTGCTGACGGCGATTGTGATGGCGGGATCGGTGATGGTGAGCTATACGCGGGCGCGCGCCGAGAATACCATTCCAAGCTGCAAGGTGGGGTTCATGGAGCGGCCCGAGCGCGTGGTGCTGCTGATCATCGGCGCTCTGTTCGACCGAATGGCTCCGGTGCTGTGGGTGATCGCGGTTTTGTCGAACATTACGGTAATCCATCGCATGGCGTTCACGTACCAGGAAGCGAAGCGGCTCGAAGATGCGCAGTTGCGCGCCGCCCCGGCCCCAGAGACGCAAACGCTCTAATTACGGCGCGAGGATTTTGCGTTGCAGCATCCAGTCGCGTAAGCGATCCGGCCAGGTGGACACCGGCAATTGGCTCGGCCGCAAACCGAAACCGTGTCCGCCGGCGGCGTAGATATGCATCTCGGAGGAGACGCCTTGCTTTTCGAGATCGAGGTAGAGGTTGACTGTTGTGACGACGTGGGAGCGGTCGTCGTCGGCGCAAACGAGAAAAGTCTGGGGCGCGTCTTTGGGAACCACGATGGAGCCGGGCCGGAATCCCGGGTAGACCACGACCGAGAAATCGGGGCGTGAGCCGGCGCGGTCGATGGGATCGGGGGCGCTATCGTTACCGGCATCGAAGCGGGTTTCGATCAGGGCGGCAACTTCTCCGCCGGCGGAAAAGCCCATGAATCCGATGCGCGCCGGGTCGATGTTCCATTCCTTCGCCCGGCTGCGGACCAGGCGCATGGCGCGCGAGGCGTCCGCCAGCGCATCGCCCTGGACGGTGTAATGCGAGCCGGGGGCGCGCGCCAGACGGTACTTCAACACGAAGGCCGCGATGCCGTTCTTATTCAGCCAATCGGCGACGTCCCAGCCTTCTTTGTCGATGACGAGCTGGGAATGGCCGCCGCCGGGCGCCACTACGACAGCAACGCCGTTGGCGTTCTCTTTGGGCGGCAGGAAGACGTAGATAGAAGGATAGTGGACGACCGTAAATCTCTTGGGCAGCTTGGGATTTGCCGAGGCCTCGAAGACCTCCGCGGCGGTCTCGCCTTCGGAGCCCGGAGCGCCTTTGGGCCACAGCCGTATTTCTTCGCCGCGCTCGATCGCAAATGAGTAGGCGCAGGAGGAGAGGAGCAGGCAGAGGGCCAGCGATTTGAGTTTCATAATTTCCTAGAATCTCACGGAGCCGGTCTGCATGGTCATCAGGAAACGGAACATGTATGCAAAGGCGGCAGCCGTCAATGCCACGCAGAGCACGGCCGCGCCCTGGATGAGCGGCTCCTTCCACATCAGGCGCGCGCGCGGCGTGCTGGCGAGGTACCCGGCCGCGAAGCCGCCCACGAGTCCTCCGATGTGCGCATAGATGTCCACGCCCGGAATGAAGCTGAGGACCAGGCCGTAGATCAGCCAGCGCATATACAGGGATTTGATGGCCGCTCCCAAACTCGACTTGTCGGTGAGGCCGAAGGCGAGCATGGCGCCGATTAAGCCGAAAATTCCCGCCGAGGAGCCCAGCGAAAATCCGTGCGTCATATGGGAGCTAAGGAAGAAGCCGCATACCGTGGCGACGAAGTAGAACACGATCATGCGGCTGGTGCCGTAGACTTGTTCCACCTCCGCGCCGAGATCGAACAGCACCCAGGAGTTCATCAGAATGTGGATGACGCCGCCGTGCAGGAATCCGGCGGTGACGAGACGCCACAATTCCGTCCGCATCAGCGGCCAGGGCACGCTCATGCCGGCCTGCTGGATGCCGGACTGCGGGTTCAAAGCTCCCGCCACGTAGAGCCCGGTGTTGATCAGCAAAATGATGATTGTGGTGAAGCGCGCCTGCGGAATCAGGCCGCCCAGGATCTGTCCGGCGTTGAGCTTGTTCCGGCCGGGGGCGCCGAGCTTGATGCCGCAGTAGGGGCAGGCGCGGTCGCTGGTGGTGACAAAAGCCCGGCAATTCGGGCACATCCGTCGATGTTCGGCCAAGCTTCATTGTACAATCCGGTTGCGTGCAGCCCGCGCCGCCCATTTCCTCGTACACGCTTGCCGCCCGATAAGCTGGCTTTGGCGGTCGATTATGCGTTCGCGCGACACGTTCTTTATTTTTCGGCGACGGCGTTTGCGGCCGTGGTGCTGCTGGCGCTTATTTATGGCGCGTAGCTCCGCGGCTGCGGCATCTGCGGCTTCCGCTGGTAATTGCGATCGTCTACGGCATTGTGACGGCGTTCGATCTGCCGGGCGAGGCGTGCGGACACGCGCTCTCGCGGCATTATGGGATCTCGATTCAAGGTTGGCCGGGCTGGTTCGCGGACTGGCTTAAAGGTCAAGCGATCGCGCTGCCGCTGACGGTTCTGATCGTGTGGGGGTTCTACGGTCTGGTCCGGCGCAGTCCGGCGCGCTGGTGGCTGTACGCCTGGATGGCGGCGGTTCCGCTGATCGTTTTCGGAGCTTGGGTTGAGCCTTATCTGATTGAACCGCTCTTTAATCGATTCGAGCCTCTCGCGCCGGAGCACCCGGAGCTGGTCGCGCCGATTGAAGCGATCTTGCGGCGCGCGGGCGTGGCGATACCCGCGAATCATTTATTTGAAATGCGCGCGAGTGAGAAGACGAATGCGTTGAATGCGTATGTCTCCGGGTTTGGCTCCTCGAAACGCGTTGTTCTGTACGACACGATCATCCGCAAAGAGCCCCCGCCATCGCTGCTGACCACCTTCGGTCACGAGCTGGGGCATTACGTGTTGGGCCACATTCCGAAAAGCATCGGATTCGCGGCGCTGCTGCTGCTGATCGGTCTTTATTTGACGTACTTCCTGATCCGCGCCTTCATCGCGCACTGGGGGCCGCGCTGGGACGTACGGTCGCCGTACGATCCGGCTTCACTGCCGGTATTCGCGCTGATTTTGCTGATCCTCAATTTTGTAAGCGATCCCATCGCGAACGCCTATAGCCGGCGGCAGGAACATCAGGCCGACGTTTACTCGCTGTATGTCACCGACGGCATTGTTCCCGATAACGGCCAAGCCGCCGCCCGGGCCTTTCAGATTGAGGGCGAGACCGATCTGGAACCGCCCGCTCCGAGCCCGTTCATTGTGTTCTGGCTTTACAGCCACCCGCCGGTGGCCGACCGATTGAGGTTCGCGCTGGCGTATAGGAAAGGACATTGACCGGCAAAGAGAATCGGCACAGGCTTCCTCACATGAAGCAGCCGGTGAAAGGCATCCAGTACCATCTCGAGGAACGATGCCCATTGCTCAAACACAGCAAGGAAGCGCCGCAAGCGACCTGGGCCAGCAGCCTTGACTATCGCCCACCAGTATGCGTTGTTACTTCGCCGAAAAACGCCAGCCATCCGCAACCCGCGCAAGCTGGACGGCGACGAGCGCCTGCGCCGGGCAATAACCAGTGCAGCGCCATCGGCGGCGATCTTGCCCGAGCCGCCTAAAAACATCACGGTTATGAGCGCCACGACGCATTGCGGCAGGCCAGTCCGCAAGCGCGCCAGCCGGAACAAAACTAGATATAATGTTTTTTAGAATGTCGCGCCGTTCCGACGAACAAGCGGTCATTGATCGCTTTGTCGATTACCTGCTGTGTGAAACAGGACTCGCGTGGGCCGCATCGGCAGACGAGGTTTCTACGAACAAGAACGGCAGAAAACCCGATTGCGAATTCACTTGCCCTGATCAGAGGCCGATTGTAGCGGATATATGCAAGCTTTTTCCGCTAGGCAGCTATCAGGACGACCAGGCGAAGCGCGCCAAACTCATCGAACGCCTAACTCCAGAACTACGGCTAGAGAGAGTCGGCGGGCTGATGATTAACCTGCCACCGGTGCAAAGAAAGTACGCACGTCCTGAGTGGCCCAAGAACGCCGCCGTCGAGATTCGAAATGCAGCACAGCAGCTGGCAATGCATGAACGCGTGGAAGTCGAGGGCTTTAGCATCGAACGCATCGCCGACGATTCCGCCCCCCCGTTTTTCTGCTATTCGACGCTTAGTGCATATCAGCCCAGCGAAGCAGCCGGACATCCATTAGTGGTCTTGCTCCGCGATAAGAACGACCAGCTTGACGTTGACAACCACCAGCGCTTTCTGATTTTGGCGAATGAAGGACGCCGCGCAAACGCCGCCGACGTCTCAGCCGCCTGTGCGCTTATCGATTTTACGCACTATCAGAATTTTGACCGAATCTACTTTGAGGAATTGCCGGGCGGCTTCCGCCCGGTGTATCACCGGGAAGCCTGGCTTGCAATGGAAGCCAGGAGACTGCCCGAAGACATGAGCAATCGCAACCTTGTTACGAATTGGCTTGAGTTCCGGTTATCAGTGCATTGGCCCGGCGCATTAGACGCAGTTCTCGAAATTTGCGCGGCGGACAATGACGGCGCGGCATGGCTTTCAGAAGGCGGCAGGGCAATGCTTGAGCAGGAAGCACATTTATTCCTGCAGCACTGCGCTTGGAACGTGCCTCGGCAGCTCTGGGAATTGTTTCACGGGCCAGTCCCTCGCATTTTTGATCTCCGCCGCAGAGCGGGATCTATCAATCCTCCGGTACGGGCAAGCTGAACAGTCCCTGTGGTGTTTCAAAATCCTTTGTCTCCGTTTCGCCGACCATCGGCACGCTGGAGCCTCGTGCCCGGCCAGACGCATTGTCCGCAGACCACGCCGGACAGAACCTTGGACTAAGGAGGCTGGGGCGAAACATAGCGGCACGGCATGCACGAAGACGTGTCAGGCAGGAATGCCCGGGACGGCCCGCCGCACAAATACAGCGCCGCATTGCGTTCGTATACTTCCATACCCGCGCTCTCCGGACTCGGTTTGCGCGCCAGCCGGCCGTTTGCTATAGTTGTCACAGCGTCACCACGCGACAATTTAAAATCTCAATGGGAGGCGGGGTCTTTTGTGAGTCTCGCGCCGTCTGCACCAATGAGGAAACATGCCCAAAGCCGGTAAGAAATTTGAAGCCGCGTCCAAACAGGTAGAGCCGCGGCCCTACAGCCTGAACGAAGCGATTCCGCTGGTCCAAAAAATCAAGTTCGCCAAGTTCGACGAGACGGTCGAGGTCCACATGCGCCTGGGCGTCGATCCCAAGCACGCCGACCAGATGGTGCGCGGCACCGTCGTCCTTCCCAACGGATTGGGGCGGTCGAAGACGGTTCTCGTCATTGCCTCGGGCGACAAGCAGCGGGAAGCGCAGGAGGCCGGCGCCGATTTCGTGGGCGGCGAAGAGATTGTGCAGCGCATTCAGGGCGGTTGGATCGAGTACGATGCCGTGATCGCGACGCCGGACATGATGCGCTCGGTCGGCAAGCTGGGAAAGGTTCTGGGGCCGCGCGGGCTGATGCCGAACCCCAAGACCGGCACCGTGACGACCGACGTCGCAACCGCGATTAAAGAGGTCAAAGCCGGCAAAGTCGAATTCCGCGTGGACAAGACCGGCGTGATTCACGCTCCCGTGGGCAAGGCGGGTTTTGCCACGGACAAACTGCTCGAAAACGCCAATAGCCTGATTCAAGCGGTGATGCGGGCGAAACCGCCGGCGGCCAAAGGCAAGTACGTGAAGAGCGTCACCGTCTGCTCCACCATGGGACCGGCCGTGCATCTGGATACGGCCGCGTTCAACGCCAAGCAGGCTTGAGCGGGCAGCGCGAAAGGAAATTGAAATGAAGAAGAAGTCCGATAAAGCGAAGGATCTGGAAGCGCTGAAAAAGCAGTTCGAGGCCGCCAACAACATTTTCGTCACCGGGTATGAAAAGCTGACCGTGGCGCAGGATTTCGAGTTGCGCAAGGCCGTTCGCGGCGCGGGCGGCGATTACAAGGTCGTCAAGAACAACCTGGCCGAGAAGGCTTCCGCAGGGACCCCGGCGGAGGAGCTGATGAAGAATCTCGTCGGCATGACTTCGCTCGCCTCCACTTCGAAAGATCCGGTGGCGCTTGCCAAGGCTCTGACGACGTACGCCAAGACCGTTCCGGCTTTCACGTTCAAGGCCGGGATGGTGGAAGGGCGCGTGATCGACATCGGCGCGATCCAGGAGCTGGCGAACATGCCCTCGCGCGAACAGACGCTCGCGAAAGTGCTGTTTCTGATCAACGCTTCGGCGCAGCGGCTGGTGACGGCGATCAATGGCGTCGGCCGCAATCTGGCGGTCGTGGTCGATCAGGGCGTGAAGGAAAACAAGTTTCAGGAGTAGTTGCGCCGGCGCTGAGCGCCTCGCGCAGAGGAAAGAGTTCTCACAAAGGGAGTAGAGGAAAATGGCGGATATCAACGGAATTGCGGAACAGATTCAAGGGCTGACGCTGCTCGAAGCCTCTCAGCTTGTAAAGTTGCTCGAAGAGAAGCTGGGCGTGTCGGCGGCGGCCGCGTCGGTCGCGGCTCCGGCCGGCGGCGCCGCGGCCGCCGCCGCTCCGGCGGTGGAAGAAAAGACCGAGTTCAGCGTCGTCCTGACGGCGGTGGGCGCGAACAAGATCAACGTGATCAAGGCCGTTCGCGAAGTGACCAGCCTGGGTCTGAAGGAAGCCAAGGACTTGGTCGACAGCGCCCCCAAGCCGATCAAGGAGGGCGTCAACAAAGATGAAGCCGAGGCGATCCGGAAAAAATTCACCGACGTCGGCGCAACGGTTGAAGTGAAGTAGAGAGCGCCGCATTGGCCCAATCGCGCCGGGCGGGCCAAGCGCGCCGACCGGACCGCATTTGACTCCGTCAAAGGTGGTCTGCTAGATTAGTATTGAACCTTTACCGGAGAACCCGGATCAGCTCTTGTGAACCTCACATCGCGCGGATTGTTGTGCCGTCCCGCCGGACCGGCGCAAGGCTTTGCCATGCTTTTTTTCTTATCGCCCGAGGTGTATGGCAAACGCGCAGTCCTTGCTCCGCAATAAGGGCCCAGTTACCCCGTCATCAGAGTCCGGCCGCATTCTGCCCGGTCCCGGCGGCGCTTCCGCCGGCCAACCCGGCATAATGCCGGCCGCCGGAATCTGATGGCTTTTTGTCTTTGTCTGTGTCGCGAGCCGTTCGGCCGTAGGAGTGAAAATGCAAAATCTGGCAATAGGCGCTACCCGCGAACGAGTAGATTTCTCCCGAATTAAAACTTCGATTCCGATTCCGAACCTCATCGAGGTCCAGAAGAAATCGTATGAGCGATTTCTTCAGATGGACCTGCTCCCGGGGGAGCGCGAGGACACCGGTCTGCAAAGCGTCTTCAATTCCGTTTTTCCGATCTCGGACTTTCGCGGTCTGAGCCAACTGGAGTTTGTCGATTACGCCATCGGCAACTGGGAGTGCAAGTGCGGCAACCTGAAAGGGCTGCACCACCTGCGTTCCACCTGCCGCAATCCCAGTTGCGGGGCCACCATCAAGACCGACCCGTTCCATGTCGGCGATGTGCTGTGCCACCGCTGCGGGACGTTCAACAAGAACATCGTCACGTTCTGCAACCGCTGCGGCGATCCCGTGGGGTTGCAGCTGAAGTACGACGTGGCGGAGTGCGAAGAGCGCGGCATGACCTACGCCGCCCCGCTGAAGGTCACCATCCGCCTCACGGTATTCGACAAGGACCCCGAAAGCGGGCAGAAGACCATCCGCGACATTAAGGAGCAGGAAGTCTTCTTCGGCGAAATCCCGCTGATGACGGAGAACGGCACGTTCATCATCAACGGTACCGAGCGCGTGATCGTTTCGCAGTTGCACCGCTCGCCCGGCGTATTTTTCGAGCGCGTCGCGACGCAGGGCTATTATCTCGGCAAAATCATCCCTTACCGCGGAAGCTGGGTCGAGTTCGAGTACGACAACAAGAACCTGCTCTACGTGCGCATCGACCGCAAGCGCAAATTCTACGGCACTGTTTTTCTGCGCGCCCTCGGTCTGAAGACCGACGCCGAAATCCTGCGCGGCCTTCTACACCGTCAGTGAAATCTCGATTAAGGACAAGAAGCTCTTCTGGAAAGTAACTCCCGGCAAGGAGAGCGGTCTGCTGGGCCTCAAGCTCTCCCACGCCATTAACGCCAAGAACGGCGACACCGTGGTTCCGCAAGGCCGCAAGATCACCAAGTCCGTCTACGAGGCGATCCAGAAGGCGAAGATCGAGCAGGTCGAATTCGCCATCAACGATCTGGAAGGGGCCTACGTCGCCTCCGACGTGATCGATATGTCGACGGGCGAAATTCTGGTGGAAGCGAACCACGAGTTGACCGCCGCCGCCGTAACCAAGCTGATGGAGGCGGGAATCCCCAGCTTCGAATTATTCTTCCCGGAGCGCGACGACGCCGGCAACGTGATTTCCGTCACGCTGCGGAAAGATCCGGTGAAGAGCCAGAGCGACGCGCTGCTTGAAATTTATCGCAAGCTGCGCCCCGGCGATCCGCCGACGCTCGATACCGCAACGCAGCTCTTCCAGGGCATGTTCTTCGACCCGCGCAAGTACGACTTCTCCCGCGTGGGCCGCATGAAGTTCAATATCAAGCTGTACGACAAGATCGACCAATCGCCGCTCGACAAGCGTACGCTCGACCAGAAAGATTTCACCGATACCATCAAGTACCTTTTGAAGCTCCGCAAGGGCATCGGCGCGGTGGACGACATCGACCACCTTGGCAACCGCAGGGTTCGCGCCGTGGGCGAGCTGCTCGAAAACCAGTTCCGCATCGGGCTGGTTCGCATGGAGCGGGCCATTAAAGAGAAGATGTCGGTGTACCAGGAAATGTCGACCGCCATGCCGCACGATCTGGTCAACGCCAAGCCCGTGATGGCGGCCATCCGCGAATTCTTCGGCTCCTCGCAGCTTTCGCAGTTCATGGATCAGACCAACCCGCTTTCCGAAATCACCCATAAGCGCCGGCTCTCGGCCCTGGGACCGGGCGGATTATCGCGCGAGCGCGCCGGATTCGAAGTCCGCGACGTGCATCCGACGCACTACGGGCGTATCTGCCCCATTGAGACGCCGGAAGGTCCCAACATCGGCCTGATTTCGTCGCTGTCCTGCTTCGCGCGCATTAACGATTACGGATTCATCGAGAGTCCCTACCGCCGCGTTCTGAAGGGCGTGGTGGTGGACGAGGTCAGGATTCTCAATCCCGGCGACACGTCTCATAAAGTCAACGACGTGCTGACGCGCGCCGAGATCGACAAGGCCAACGCCGATCTCAAGTCCGGCAAGCAACCGGCGGAATTCGTGGCCCATTCCGACTATCTTTCGGCGTGGGAAGAAGACAAGTACATCGTCGCCCAGGCCAATGTGGCGCTGGACGAGAAGGCCCGCATCGTCAACGATCTGGTCAACGCGCGCCAGGCCGGCAATTTTGTGCTGAAGCATCGCGATGAAATCGAGTACATGGACGTCAGCCCGAAGCAGCTTGTGTCGGTGGCGGCCAGCCTCATCCCATTCCTTGAGAACGACGACGCCAACCGCGCGCTGATGGGATCGAACATGCAGCGGCAGGCCGTTCCGCTGCTGCGCGCCGAGGCGCCGTACGTAGGTACCGGCATGGAGCGCGTGACGGCGCGCGATTCCGGAGCGGTGGTCATTTGCAAACGCTCCGGCGTGGTCGACTCGGTCGATAGCGAGCGCATCATCGTGCGCGTCGAAGGCGGCGCCCAGCAGGAAGGGCAGCTTTCGCGCGAGGTGGGCGCCGACATCTACCAGATGACGAAGTTCAAGCGCTCCAACCAGAACACCTGCATCAGCCAGAAGCCGATCGTGTTCCAAGGTCAGCGCGTCAAGAAGGGCGACGTTCTCGCCGACGGTCCATGCACTGAAAACGGCGAGTTGGCGCTCGGCCGCAACGTGCTGGTGGCCTTCATGCCCTGGCGCGGGTACAACTTTGAAGATGCCATTGTGGTCAGCGAAAAGCTGGTCAAGGACGATTACTACACCTCCATCCATATTGAAGAGTTTGAGATCGAGGCCCGCGACACCAAGCTGGGACCGGAGGAAATTACGCGCGATATTCCGAATATCGCGGAGAGCTTCCTGCGGAACCTGGACGAGAGCGGCATCATTCGGATCGGAGCGACGGTGAAGCCGGGCGACATTCTGGTGGGGAAAGTGACTCCCAAAGGAGAGACCCAGCTCACGCCGGAAGAGAAACTGCTCCGCGCGATTTTCGGCGAGAAGGCCGGAGACGTCAAGGACGCCTCGCTCTACTGCCCGCCTGGCATCGAGGGCACCATTGTCGATTGCAAGGTGTTTTCACGCAAGGGCGCGGAGCTCGATGAACGCTCTAAATCGATCCTCGAGACGCAGGTCGAGCGGCTGCATCGCAACCTCGAAGACGAGAAGCGCATTCTCAACGACGAGCGCGCCAAGCGGCTGACCGACAAGCTCGGCGGCAAGGAAGTGCAGGCCGACCTGCACGATGAAAAGACCAACAAGAAGCTGCTCTCGAAAGGGGCGCTGCTGACGCGCGACATGATCGAAAAAATGCGCGCGCGCGACCTCAAGCGCATGCGCGTCGCCAACAAAGACGTGCGCATGAACGAGGACATCGACGAAATCGAAGAGATGACGTCGCGGCAGATCGCGGTGCTTGAAAAGATCACGGAGGAGAAAATCTCGAAGCTGCGCAAGGGCGACGAGCTTCCTCCCGGCGTCATCAAGCTGGTGAAGGTCTATATCGCCATGAAGCGCAAGCTTTCGGTGGGCGACAAGATGGCCGGCCGGCACGGCAACAAGGGCGTGATCGCGCGCATCGTTCCCGAAGAGGACATGCCGTTTCTGCCCGACGGGACACCTGTCGAAATCGTGCTGAACCCGCTCGGCGTGCCGTCCCGCATGAACGTCGGACAGATCCTCGAGACTCACCTCGGCTGGGCCGCGCAGGCGCTGGGGCTACATTTTGCGACGCCCGTTTTCGACGGCGCTACCGAAAAAGACATCAAGTCGCAGCTCACGGCGGCGAAGCTGCCGACCTCCGGCAAGGTGCAGTTGTGGGACGGCATTTCGGGCCAGCCGTTCGAGCAGCCCGTGACGGTTGGATACATCTACATGTTGAAGCTGTCGCACCTGGTCGACGACAAGATCCACGCCCGTTCGATCGGACCGTACTCGCTGATCACGCAGCAGCCGCTGGGCGGCAAGGCGCAATTCGGCGGGCAGCGCTTCGGCGAAATGGAAGTGTGGGCGCTCGAAGCGTACGGCGCGGCTTATGTGCTGCAGGAGTTGTTGACCGCGAAATCCGACGACGTGTACGGCCGCGCCAAGATTTATGAAGCGATCGTCAAGGGCGAAGCCGCCGCCGAGCCCGGCGTGCCGGAGTCGTTCAACGTATTGATCCGCGAGCTGCAATCGTTGTGTCTTGACGTGGAGCTGATGAAGAAGCCGCGCGAGATCGCCGACACGGCGCTGGCCGCGGACTGAGGAGCAACGGAAAGACCGTGAATGGTAAAAGCCTTGAACAATTGATCGTGGACCTGAAGGAAAGTCTGGAGCGCGAGATTGGCGAGTTGCGCCGGGAGCTGCGGGAGCGGTTGGATCGCCTGGAGACCCGCGTGACCGTCATCTCGTTCGACATCTCGGGAATCCACCGCTCGCTCGACGAGTCACGCCGCCGGGAACTGGAAAGTGGCGGCACGCGGGAAGGCCAATTGAGAGCTATCGAGGACTTGACGGCGCGCGTAACGCGACTGGAGCAGCGGCTGGAAGGTAAGCAGTGAAGCACTACACCGGAAAGAGGAATTATGTATCGATCTTCTCCTTATGACCGCGCGAATCTGATCGCCGATTTCGATTCCATTCGCATCAGCCTGGCGTCCCCGGAAAAGATCCGGAGCTGGTCGCACGGCGAGGTCACCAAGCCGGAAACCATCAATTACCGGACCTTCAAGCCGGAGCGCGACGGACTGTTCTGCGCGCGAATTTTCGGACCAATCGCCGACTGGGAGTGCCTGTGCGGCAAGTACAAGCGCATGAAGCACCGCGGCGTAATCTGCGACAAGTGCGGCGTCGAGGTCACTCTCTCGCGAGTCCGCCGCGAGCGTCTCGGCCATATCGAGCTGGCCAGCCCCTGCTCGCACGTTTGGTTCTTCAAAGGCTTGCCCAGCCGCATCGGTTATCTGCTGGACATCACGCTCCGCGAGCTGGAGCGGGTGCTCTATTTTGAGGCGTTCGTGATTGTCGATCCCGGCGAAGTGCCCGGCCTGAATCGCGGCGAAGTCATCAGCGACGAGCGCAAGCGGCAGCTCGATCAGGAATTCCCCGGCGGCAAGTTCATCGCCATGATGGGCGCCGAAGGCATTAAGGAGCTGCTGAAGAAAGTCGACGTCGAATCGCTCAGCCTGGATATTCGCGAAAGAATGAAGACCGAGGCGTCGCAGCAGAAAAAGCTGAAGTACGCCAAGCGTCTGCGCGTGGTAGAGTCGTTCCGCAAGTCGGGAAACAAGCCGGAGTGGATGATTCTCGATGTCATTCCAGTGATCCCGCCGGAGTTGCGTCCGCTCGTCCCGCTCGACGGCGGCCGTTTCGCCACTTCCGATCTGAACGATCTGTACCGCCGCGTCATCAACCGCAATAACCGCCTCAAGAAGCTCATCGAGCTGCATGCGCCCGACGTGATTGTGCGCAATGAAAAGCGCATGCTGCAGGAAGCGGTGGACGCTCTGTTCGACAACGGCCGCCGCGGCCGCGTACTGCGCGGCGCCAACAACCGTCCGCTGAAATCCCTTTCCGACACGCTCAAAGGCAAGCAGGGGCGCTTCCGCCAGAACCTTCTCGGAAAGCGCGTCGACTACTCCGGCCGCAGCGTCATCGTTGTGGGACCGGAGCTCAAGCTACACCAGTGCGGCCTGCCAAAGAAAATGGCGCTGGAGCTGTTCAAGCCTTTCATTTATCACCGCCTCGAACAGCGCGGACATTGCACCACTATCAAGCAGGCGAAGGAGCTCGTCGAGCAGCAGGATCCGGTGGTGTGGGACATCCTCGAAGAAGTCATCAAGGATCACCCCATCCTGCTCAACCGCGCTCCCACGCTGCACCGGCTGGGCATTCAGGCGTTCGAGCCCGTGCTGGTGGAAGGCAAGGCCATCAAGCTGCATCCGCTGACGTGTACGGCGTTCAACGCCGACTTCGACGGCGACCAAATGGCCGTTCACATCCCGCTGTCGCCCGAAGCGCAGATTGAAGCTTCGACGCTGATGCTGGCTTCGAACAACATTCTTTCCCCGGCCCACGGATCGCCCATTGCGGTCCCCACGCAGGACATGGTGCTCGGCCTGTACTACCTGACCAAGGCGCGCCCGGGCACGAAGGGCGAAGGACGCACCTTCGCTTCGACCGACGACGTGCTCATCGCTCTCGAAATGGGCGAAGTCGAAACGCTCACGCCCATCAAGCTGCGCTATACCGGCAAAGTCATCGACCTCAACAAGGCGTTCGACAACCAGAATGTACTCCACACCGAACCGATCGAGTTCAACAAGCAGTACATGGACACCACCGTCGGCCGCGTGATCTTCAACGATGTCCTGCCCGACGAGATGCCGTTTGTAAACGGCCTTCTAAAGAAGAAGGGCCTCGCGCAGCTCGTTCAATATTGCTACTTGAGGTTCGGGCTGCAGATCACGGTCGGAATGCTCGACGAGGTGAAGAAGCTCGGGTTCCTTTACGCCACGCGCGCCGGCATCTCCATCGGCATCGACGATATGGTCGTGCCGCAATCGAAGGAGAAGCTGGTTCGCGACGCCGACAAGGCCGTCTTCGAAGTGCAGCAGCAATATCAGGAAGGCGCCATCACGCAGGGCGAGCGCTACAACAAGATCATCGAAATCTGGTCGAAGGTCACCGAGCGCGTCTCGGACGAGATGTTCAAATCGATGGAGGAGGACGACCGCACCGGCCGTTATCTGAATCCGATTTACATCATGGCCGATTCCGGCGCGCGCGGCTCGAAGCAACAGATCCGGCAGCTCTCCGGCATGCGCGGTCTCATGGCCAAGCCCTCCGGCGAAATCATCGAGACACCTATCACGGCCAATTTCCGCGAAGGTCTGAATGTCTTGCAGTACTTTATTTCGACGCACGGCGCCCGCAAGGGTCTGGCCGATACCGCTTTGAAGACGGCGGATTCCGGGTACCTGACCCGGCGGCTGTGCGACGTGGCGCAGGACGTGATCGTCACGGACACCGACTGCGGCACGGGCGACGGCATCTACGTGGAGCCGATCATCGAATCGGGCGAAATCATCGAGAATTTGCGCGACCGCATCGTCGGCCGCGTGGCGCTCGAAGACCAGCTCGATTACGAAGGCAACGTCATCGTTCACGTCAACCAGGAGATCACCGAGGAGTTGGCGGCCGCCATTCAGGCCGCCGGTATCGAGCGCGTCAAGATCCGTTCGGTGCTGACCTGCGAATCGAAACGCGGCGTGTGCAAGCTGTGCTACGGACGCAACCTCGCCACCGGCCGTCTGGTCGAGCGCGGCGAGGCCGTGGGCATTATCTCGGCGCAGTCGATCGGCGAGCCGGGAACGCAGCTTACGATGCGCACCTTCCACGTCGGCGGCACGGCTACGGGATCGAGCGAACAATCGAAGCAGGACACCAAGGCGGGCGGCTTCGTGAAGTTTCTCAACATCGTGACGGTCCACAACGCCAAAGGCGAGCTGATCGCGATGAACCGCAACGGCATTCTCGCCATCCTGGACGAAAAGGGCCGCGAGCGCGAGCGCTACCCGGTGGTGTACGGCGCGAAGATCCTCTTTGAAGACGGCGCGCCCGTGAAGCCCCACCAGGTCCTGATCGAGTGGGACCCGTACACATTCTCGATCCTGACGGAAGTGAGCGGCATCGTCCACTTTAAGGACCTGCATGAAGGCGTGACGCTGGTCGAGCAGGTGGACGAAATCACCGGCATGAGCCAGTTGGTGGTGACGGATTCGCCCGACGAGAAGCGCATCCCGACGATCCTGGTGCGGCCGGAAGGCGGCGGGCGGGCGGACGAAAAGCGCTATCTCATGCCGACCCATGCGCACCTGATGGTGAACGACGGCGAGACGGTCCACGCGGGCGACGTGGTGGCAAAGATCCCGCGCGCGACCACCAAGACCAAGGACATCACGGGCGGTCTGCCGCGCGTGGTGGAACTGTTCGAAGCGCGCAAGCCGCGCGAGACCGCGATCATCGCCGAGATTAACGGCAACGTGAAATACGGCGAAGTGAGCAAGGGCCAGCGCAAGATTTCGATCGTCGGCGACGACGGCGAGGTGCGCGATTACTCGATGCCGCGCGGCGTCCATATCAACGTGCAGGAGGGCGAGCGCGTCCGCGCCGGCGATCCGCTGATGGACGGTCCCAGAAACCCGCACGATATTCTGGCCGTGCTCGGCGAGAAGGAGCTGCAGAAATATCTGGTGAATGAAATCCAGGAGGTCTACCGTCTGCAGGGCGTCAATATCAACGACAAGCACCTGGAGGTCATCTCGCGGCAGATGATGCGTTGGGTGAAGGTGGAAGATATCGGCGACACCGAGTTCCTGCCCGAAGAGGTGGTGGACAAGTTCCGCTTCCGCGAAGAGAACATGCGGACCGCGGAACAGGGCGGGAATCCCGCGACCGGAAAGCCGGTCCTGCTGGGCATCACCAAGGCCTCGCTCTCGACCGACTCGTTCATCTCCGCCGCGTCATTCCAGGAGACCACGCGGGTGCTGACTGAAGCCGCCATCAACGGCAAGGTCGACTACCTGCGCGGGTTGAAGGAAAACGTCATCATGGGCCGCCTCATTCCCGCCGGCACCGGCATGGAATACTACCGGCACGTCAAAATCGCCGGGGAGGACGTGGTGGAAGAGGAGCCGATACCCGAGGAGGCATTGACGGCGGACCTCTCCATGTACGACGAAGACGCGCGAACGGTTTACTCCGGCGGGTTGACGGAGGAACCGGGCGGCGAGGAAACCCTCGCCGAATAACCCCCTCCAGTATCCGCCTGTATCGGGAAGCGGGCCGTAACAGGCCCGCTTTCGTTACTTGTACAGCTGCGTAACAGCGGACTTCGGGCGTGAGATTCTTCATTCGTTTCGTTACTATTAAGTCAAAGGTCTTCTTAAAAAGTCGCGTTGGAAACGGAGGACGGCTACCACGTTTGTTCGTCCCGGCCTGCCGGGCTGCTGGGCGCAAGGCGACACCGAAGCCGACGCTATTAAAGACACACAATCGGCACGACATGAGTACTTGCAGGCGCTTGATGCTTAACTCTCCGGCCACGACATTCGCAGAGTAGAAGTTCGCGTTTAATGTCGAAGATCCGGGAGTACCGCACGAGAGGGCCGTGCGTGCACTGGAGCGGGCCGGTTTCCAAAGGTGCGGGAAGGGAAGCACGTTGTGATGCGGCGGGAATTGTCGGCGACGCCGGGCTTACGCAGGCGCGATTCGCGATATTCGTGATTCGATGGCGCGCCCCTGAGGCCGCCGGGTATTGATCGAGTGCCAGCCCGGAACGAAGTCCCAACGCGGCGACGGGATACAATTCCGATAATGCCTACGTCGCAAATATTGAAACAGCTGCTGGCGGCAATCGTTTCAGCCGCTCTCTTGTCATCCTCCGGCGCGATCGCGCAAACCACGGCGCTCGATCGCTATGTGGCGCAGCCCGATCCGGTCTATGCATGGCGTCAGGTTGCCGCCAATCACGGCGATGGCTTCAACATGCACGTCCTGGAGTTGACGTCGCAAACCTGGCGCAGCGCAAAGGACGTGGATCGGCCGGTCTGGAAACACTGGCTCACAATCACGGTCCCGGATCACGCCGCCGGAAACATGGCATTGCTGATGATCGGCGGCGGTAAGAACGGCGACCCCGCTCCCGCCAAGCCGTCCGCGCGCGCCGCGCTCATTGCGACGGAGACCGGGTCGGTCGTCGCCGAATTGGGCATGGTTCCCAACCAGCCGCTCCGTTTCACCGATTCACCCGATATCGCACGCTCGGAGGACGGCATTATTGCCTACAGCCGCGTCAAGCATTTCGCGACAAACGACGATACATGGCTGGTCCGCCTCGCCATGGTGAAGAGCGCCGTTCGCGCCATGGACGCGGTCCAGCAGTTCCTGGCAACGGCGGATGGCGGAAAGGTCAAGATCGATCAGTTCGTCGTGGAGGGAGGGTCGAAGCGAGGTTGGACCACATGGCTGGTTGGAGCAGTCGACCCGCGCGTTGTTGCCATCGTGCCGGTCGTCATCGACGCGCTGAACAGCGAAGCCATCACGAAACATCAATTCGAGGCTTACGGGTTCTTCTCGCCCGCGCTGAAAGATTACGTCGAGCAAGGCCTCTTCCCATACATGATCGGTACGCCGGAATACCGCGCGGTGCTCGATATCGAGGACCCTTATTGTTACCGCAACCGGCCCCGATTACGCATGCCCAAGTTCATGATCGACGCCGCGGGCGATCAGTATTTCCTGCCCGATAACTCGCAGTTTTATTATCGCGATCTCCCGGAAGAGAAGCACATTCGCTACGTGCCGAACGCCAAGCACAACTTGGCCGGCTCGGACGCGACCGATAGCATCATTGCTTTCTATCAATGTATCCTCAATGGAACTCCGCGTCCGCGCTTTTCCTGGACCAAGGGGAAAGATGGATCGCTGGTTGTGAAAGTTGTGGATCGCCCGAAGGAAGCGCTTTTGTGGCAAGCGACGAATCCCAAAGCGCGCGATTTCCGGCTCGACGTGATCGGCAAGGCGTACACGTCGACTGCGTTGCAGCCCACCGGAGATAACACATACGTGGCCAAAGTCGAGAAGCCGAATGCGGGGTTTACCGCGTTCTTCGTGGAATTGACGTATGCCGGTCCCGGCAAATATCCGCTGAAGTTCACCACCGAGGTGTCGGTGGTCCCGGACATCCTGCCCTACAAATGGCAAGATGCCGCGGCGAAGTACGCGCAGTTCAAGCCCAAGCAGTAGAATTGATCGGTCTCATTTCAGACACTCACGGGCTGCTGCGGCCCGAAGCGGTCGAGGCCCTAGAGGGGTGCGATCTCATCATTCATGCGGGCGACATCGGCTCGGCGGATATCCTCCGCCGCTTGAACGAGATTGCCCCCCTAATAGCAGTACGGGGAAACGTCGATACGGGCGCTTGGGCGCGAAAGCTGCCGTGGACCGCTGAGGTTAAGGTGGGATCAGCCACGATTTACGCGCTTCACGACGTCCACACTCTCGATCCCGCAGCCGCGGGTTTTCAAATCGTTGTGAGTGGGCATTCGCACAGGAGCGGCGGCGAGTGGCGCTCGGGGGTGCTGTATATCAATCCTGGCAGCGCCGGTCCGCGGCGATTCAAGCTGCCCGTCACGCTTGCGCGGCTAAATCTCGCGAAGCAGCCGTGGGCCGTGACGTTCGTCGATCTAATCTAGTGAAAAGTGATCGTCGATTCGCCGCTGTAGCGGTGATAATTCCGGAACTCGATGGTGTTGCGCCCGCAACTGTTGGTACCGCGCTGGCAACTCAGGATCTCGGCTTTGGTAGGCAGCAGGAACTTGTCCGTGCCGCCTAGTGTCACGTAATCGTAATCGAGGGCCATTTCGGTGGTGTCGTCGGGAAACTCTACCGGGATCTTCACGGCCTGCATTTCGATGCGCAGCACGCGGGCGCTTTCTTTCGCGATCCAGACGGAGCCGTGATAGGCCGGTTGAATAGCCTGGCCGGAGACGGAAATGCGCCAGTGGGAATGCGGATGGTCGACGTCGAAATCAAACAGGACGGCCGCTTGCCGCGCGATGGTGCGATTTCCGACGAACTTGAATTGCGCCGCGGTCGCGGGAGAGAACAGATCGTCGAGAACGGTCCCAAATTCGCCGGTTGACCACGCGCCGGTTTCTTCGATGGCCTGCTTCACCGGTTTGCCGTTGATGGCTAGATTCTGATAACGCTCTTTGCCGTCCTCGTACACGACTTCGGCGGAGACAATGTCCTGCGCCTGCCAGTTGGTCACATGCCCGACGCTGACATAGCGCGTGGTGAACTGCTGGCAGACGTAGTTGGGCAGCGCCGAGAGAAAGTTCGCGGAGGCCTCGCGGGCCTTGCCGATCATGGCGAGCCGGTCATTGGCGGCGGGGGCGGCGGGAGGCGGCGCGAGCGCCGGCGATGGGCTTGCGGCGGGGGGAGAAGCGGGGACCGGCTGCTGCCGATTCTCGGCCGTTTCTGTAGCGGCGGCCGCCGACTTCCTGGCCGGCGGCACGCCGCGTTTCAACTTCGGTGGACCGCCCTCGTCGTCGGCGTCGAGCGGGACGGGGGTCGCCAGCCTGGTGGTCGGGCGGGCATCGAGGGGCTCATCCGGCTGCGCCGCGTCCGCCGTTTTCGCCGGAGCGGAACCCGTTTTCTCGATGCTCACGGCGCTGAAGGCGCCTTTTTCGTCCTGCGTGGCT
This sequence comes from Bryobacterales bacterium, assembly GCA_963795935.1. GTDB lineage: Bacteria > Acidobacteriota > Terriglobia > Bryobacterales > Bryobacteraceae > JAICMB01. Next base: position 80,391 of record CAWCJO010000016.1, read on the forward strand.
TCAACGTCCACCTTATCGCCCGGAACCAGGCGGTCGGGCTTCTTCGTGCTGTCCGCGATCTTAAACGTGATGACGCGCTCGTCCGGCGCCTCCACGTCGATGCTCTTGGCATCGACGGAGCGCACGATTCCCGAGACGGTCTGCGTTTCGGCGGCCTTGTTCTGATCGGAGCTGGTGTTCTTGGATTTCGACTTGCGCGGAAACGGAATACCCGTCCCTTGCCCGGGCGGATAGCTGCCGGGCGGGTATTGACCGGGCGGATATTGGCCCGGCGGATACTGCCCCGGCGGGTACTGTCCCGGGTATTGCATGCAGTAGCCCGCGGGCACGAGCAAAAACACAAATAGCAGGTTTTTCAACTCCTCGTTAGACGAATCCGGGGGCCAATTCGGATACAGCGAGATCGAAATAACAGCCGCGCCGGCGCGTCAATGGATTAACGTGCTCAAATCGACGTTACCGCTGACGCTGACGGCCTGTTTTGTCCTTCTGGCAGGTCTTCACGGCGCCACCCCGGCGGAAATCGAACGGCGCATCGATACCCTGCTCGCCCGCATGACGCTGCAGGAAAAGCTCGGTCAGATGTCGCAATCGACGGGGATGAATACGCCCCTTTCGGAGCAGATCAAAGAAGAGATCCGGCGCGGCCGGTGGGGCTCCTTTCTCAACGCGGGCAGCCCGGCGGATCGCGTCGCGGCGCAGCGCATCGCGCTACAAGAAAGCCGTCTTCGCATCCCGCTGATTTTCGGGCGCGATGTGATCCATGGTTATCACACGATTTTTCCGATTCCTTTGGGACAGGCCGCGAGCTGGGACGCCGGGTTGATCGAGCAGGCGGCGCGCGTGGCGGCGCGCGAGGCTTCGGAAGCCGGTATTCACTGGACGTTCGCGCCCATGCTCGACATCGCCCGCGACCCGCGCTGGGGCCGCGTCGCGGAGGGATTGGGCGAAGATCCCTATCTGGCGGGCATCCTCGGAGCGGCGATGGTGCGTGGTTTTCAGGGCGAATCGCTTGACGCGCCGGGCTCGCTCGCGGCCTGCGCCAAGCACTATGTGGGATACGGAGCGGTCGAAGGCGGGCGGGACTACAACACGACCTGGATTCCCGAGGTTTTGCTTCGCAACGTCTATCTGCGGCCGTTCGACGCCGCGCGCCAAGCCGGCGTGGCAACCGTGATGACCGCGTTCAACGATCTCAACGGCATTCCCGCGAGCGGTAATGAATTCACGCTGCGCCAGGTTCTGCGCCGGGAGTGGAAGTTCGACGGAGTTGTGGTCAGCGATTACAATTCCATCACGGAAATGATCGCGCACGGATATGCCGCCGACGCCGCCGATGCCGCGTTCAAGGGCGTGCGCGCCGGAGTGGACATGGAGATGGTCAGCACCAGCTACTACGACCACCTTAAGGAGCTTGTCGAATCGGGGAAGGTGGATATCAAGCTGATCGACGAAGCGGTGCGCGACATTCTGCGAATCAAGTTTCGCCTGGGGCTGTTCGATAAGCCGGTTGCGGACATCTCGAACCCTCCGCGGCAACCGGTGGCCGAAGCGCTCGACCTCGCGCGCCGGCTCGCGGGCGAGAGCGTGGTGCTACTCAAAAACGACGCGGCGACGTTGCCGTTGCGAAAATCCATTCGCAGGGTCGCGGTCATTGGGCCGCTCGCGGACAGCCCCGTTGACCAGATGGGGACATGGGTGATGGATGGGCTGCCACAATACGTGCGCACGCCGCTGGCCGCCTTGCGGGAGCGTTTCGGGCCGGCGCGCATCGCCTACGCGCAAGGATTAAAGAACAGCCGCGACCAGAGTAGGGCAGGGTTTGCGGCGGCGCTCGAGGCGGCCCGCGGCGCGGACGCGGCGCTTCTTTTTCTGGGCGAAGAGGCGAACCTGTCGGGCGAAGCCAGGTCGCGCGCATATCTGGATCTGCCGGGCGCGCAAGAGGCCTTGGTCGACGAAATCGCGAAGGCGGGAAGGCCGATGATCGCGGTCATCATGGCCGGCCGGCCGCTCACGTTTCATCCTGTTGCGGAGCGCGTCAACGCCGTGCTTTACGCCTGGCATCCCGGTACGATGGGCGGTCCCGCGATTGCAGACGTGCTATTCGGCGATACGGCGCCGTGCGGCAGGCTGCCGATCACGTTTCCGCGCACCGTGGGCCAGATTCCGATTTATTATGCGCACATGAACACGGGCCGTCCGCCCTCGCCGGCGGAGCTGGGCATACCGCCGGGAAACCCGGTCAATCCGCTAGGATTTACTTCGAAGTATATCGACGTGGATTTTACGCCCGAATATCCCTTTGGATTCGGCTTGTCTTATGCGCGAATCGACTATTCAAACTTGCGACTGTCGCGCACCGCGATGCCGGCCGATGGGGGCATGACTATCAGCGCCGACGTTCGCAATTCGGGAAATCATGATGCTGATGAGGTGGTGCAATTGTATACGCGGCAACTCGTCGGCAGCATAACGCGGCCGGTGCGGGAGCTCCGAGCGTTCCAGCGCGTCCATTTGCGGGCGGGCGAAACCAGGACGGTGCAGTTTGCGCTGCGGGCGGCGGATCTGCGTTTCTATAATTCGCGCGGCCAATTCGTCCTGGAGCCTGGGGCGTTCCGCGTCTGGATCGCGCCCGATGCGGCGCATGGACTTGAAGCCGGCTTCCACATCACGGAGTCCGCGTCACACTCTTCGGAATAACAGCAGGATAATGAGGATGATCAGCAGCAATCCGAGGCCGCCGCTCGGGTAATAGCCCCAACCGGTACTGTACGGCCACGCGGGTAGGACTGCAAGAACGAGAATCACGATGATGACCAACAAAAGAATTCGGGGCATGGGTAGGGTCCTCAGGCCACGGCCGGAGCATTGCTGCGGGACATTCCATCGAGCATCCTGTCCAGCCAGTTTACGCGCTCTTGCGTCTCGGCGAGGAGACATACGAAGCGCCGCCTCGGACCCGGTCCCGCTTGGTCCAACCTGGCGTGCATACGCTCGAGGATGGCTTCGTCTCTTCGCAGGCGCATCAATTCCGATGCGAGCAGGGTTTCCACGGTTCGTTTCTCCTTTGCTTTCTTGATTACCGCAACCGACCGCACGAGTGCATTTCTAAGGCCATCAGAGTTGCTGCTCAATAAGTTATTGCTTTTGTAATACCTGAGCCCGTTACTCTCCATCAACGCCCGTTGCGATTCGAGAACTACTTACATGAGGGCGGCGACCCGTAGTAGAAATAATCTTATGGACCGTTTGCTCAACGCGCTGTCGATCGTCAGCATCGGCCTCATGCTGATGGTCCTTTATTCGGTGCGGCGCTCGCACATACGGGTGGAATATTCGGTGAGCTGGTTGGTCGCTTCCGTCATCCTGCTGATCCTGTCGAGGTCGCGCACGCTGCTGATGTGGATCGCGCGCGGCTTGGGGCTTACCGATCCGCCGGTGGCCATTGTAATGATCGTGTTCTTCGTTTTTCTGGTCGTCCTCTATCGCCTCTCGCTCATCATCTCTCGCCTCAAGGACGCCAATATCGCGCTGGTGCAGAGGCTGGCGATTCTGGAGTGCCAGATGAAGAATCCTCCGCAATAGGCGTGAATCGCCTTTGAGGAAAGCCAACCTTTTGGACGATGAGATTGCCATGACCATCGTTTTGTCCGGGTTGCGCGCAATGCCGAGTGCGCTAATCTGGCAGGAGAGGCGCCGTTAGCCACCCCGCATGGATGCAGTAAATCAGCAAGGCGCCGATCTCGCAAAGGCACAAGACCGGGGCGCGCGTTTCGTATTCAGCCTGTTATGGAATTGGCTGGGCGTTGGAGCGGGTCTGTTCACCGGCTTGGTCCTTGCGCCGTACCTCTTTCGCAAGCTGGGCGCGGAAGGATATGGATTATGGGGCCTCTCCTTCGCGCTGGTGGAATACGGGACGTTTCTCGATCTCGGATTCCGCTCCGCCGTGGTCAAGTACGTCGCTCATTTTTGGGCGCTCGAAGATAACGACGGCGTAGAGCGCATCATCAACACCGGGTTAATGTACGCGGCCTTGGTCTCCGGGGCCATTTTCGCCGTCATGGTCCTGGTCTCGGGAGACCTGAAGTACTTCTTTAAGATTTCTCCGGAGTTCCAGCATTCATTTAAGATTTTGGTCATTATTGTCTCGTTAAGCTGGTGCTGCAACTTTGTATTCAGCCTGTTCGGGGCGTGTCTGGAAGCCATTCAGCGCTTCGATTTTTATAACCAGGCGGGCGTCTCGAGCACCATTGCGCGCGCGGTGGGCATTGCCCTGCTTCTCTATCTTGGCTACGGGCTGATCGCGCTGGGCGTTCTGGTGGTGTTCACGCAATGCCTGGGCTACACCCTGTACTATTTTCTTTTTCGCCGCACCGCTCCGTGGTTCCGGATTTCGCCGCGCTATGCCAGCCTGAAAACTCTGCGCACTATGGGAAGCTTCGGCATCCACACGTTCGTCGTCAACGTCTCGAACCTGCTGCTTAACCAGAGCCCGCCGGTGCTGATCGGGCATCTCCTTCCGGCGGCTTTCGTCGGTTTTTATCGATTGCCGATGAACCTGATCCAATACACCAGCGAAGCGGTGGGACGCATTGGGATCATCACCAATGCCAGCAGCGCCGAGTTCCAAGCTCGCGGCGATTCGCGCGCGATCGAAAACCTGGCGGTGTATGCAAACCGCTATTCTCTAACGCTATTTATGCCGCTGGCGCTGGTCTTCTGGATCTTCAGCGACCGTATTTTCCAGCGTTGGATTCCGGCCGCGGCCTCCTATGCGGCGCCGCTGTTGCCGGTGCTGGTGACCGGCTACATGATCGGTTTCGTCGCGCAGTACAGCTCCGGCATGCTGCTGCAAGGGTTAGGCCGGCACCAACGTTTCTCTCGCGGATTGCTAGTGGAGGCGATCGGCGTGATCGCGCTGCTGCTGTTCGTGATTCCGCGATATGGCATATTCGGCGCGGCGTGCGTCATCGCGGGTTGCATGATTCTGAACCGCGGCATTTTCGCGCCGTGGCTGGTGAGCCGCGAGATGGGCTTCTCCTACTTCCACTTCATGCAATCCATCTACACGCGGCCGTTCCTCACGGCGATTCCGGTGGCCGCGCTCGCCTGGTTTTTGCGAACGACAATCCTGCCCGGATACACGTGGCTGCAGCTTTTGGCTGTCGGAGCGATAGTCGCCACGGCTTACTTCGGGATGGCGTATTTCGCGTGTCTGCCGCCGCATCACCGCTCGCGCTTAAGCGGGCTGGTGGCGCAGAGGCTGCCGTTCCGAAGTCTTCGGGCCGCCGCGTAGCGTGAGCGGGCCGGGCACTCTCGACGAAGCCGCCGCGCTGCTCCTCAAGAGCGGTGTGAGCCGCGCCGATTGCGTGCGGCTGGCAGGCGCCATGGGAGAAGACATTCGCACGCAGCAGCGCCTCCTGGATTTGAAGGCGAAGCTCGGAATTGAGGACGATTCCCTGGAACGGCTGCTGATACGCTACGCGGCCGAGGAGGCGCTGCCGCGCATAGCCGCCTATCCCGTTCACGAAGCCGTGAGAGGACTGCTTCGCAAGGAGTTGGAGAATTACCTGAAGCCTCGCGGGCCAGCGGACGCGGCGCTTGAGGCGGGCTCGTATCCTTTTGCCGTGGCGCTTAAGATGGCGACCTTTCGCCGCTTCCCGGCGGGGCCGCTCGATTGGACCGTTTCGGGGATTCCACGCTCCTGGCTGGCGAAGGTCCCGCCGCGGGATTTGCCTCGCACGCTATGGTTCATCGCGAGCAAGCTGGGCGGCTTCAAGCCCGCGATTTATACGCACGTCGCGCCGCCGCCGCGCAAGCGCGCCCTGATCATCGACAAGGAAGTGCGGCGCGCGTACTACCGCATGGCGAAATCCCTCATTCCGCAGCCGCGCATGATCGGTATCCTGACGGGATCGTGGCTGCACGATCCCGCGATGTTGAAAGAGATCCCGCAGCTTAAGACACTCAACGAGCCCTATCTCGAACACGGGGGTTTCGTCACGACCGTCGGGCCGGCGCCCGCCGACTCCGGATTCTTAGAGCGTAGTCCGGAGCGTCGGAAACGGTACGAAGCCGGAGAACTGCGTCCGCTGCTCGGTTTAGCCATGTGGCCCCGCAGGGCCGCGATCGCGTGGGCGGAGCAGCATCCGGAATTGGAATAGAGCAAAAGGAAGCTCGCGATTCATTTAGGCGTGTCCAGCCCGATGGGCGCGAGTGTTAGTGTATGGCGACCGTGACGCCCGCCTGCGTGGAGGCGCTGCCCGCCGTCACGACGATCGGGAGGTCGCCGCCGGGCAGGAATCCGGCGGGCGCCTGGACGTTCACTTGCGTCAGGCCGGAGTAGCCAGGGGCGGGTCCGGCGTAGAGGACGGTGGCCGGAACACCGGCGATTTGCACTGCGATACCCCGCCCGCCATCGCCGGTGAGATAAAGCACCAGGATGCCTCCGCGGCTCTCGGGGTTGTTGTCCGAGTTCGCGGTTCCATCGTGATCGAGAGCGGCGGCTTGGCCCGTCCCGTTCGCTGCCGTAAAGATGGCCGGCGCGGACGCGGCTGCGTTCAGGGTTGCGGCCGCGGCGGGGGCACCAGGGGACGCGATGCTTAGCGTGGTTGTGCCGCCCGGCGCGATTGTGGATGGGACAAGAGCGTTTATCTGGCTCGAGCCGGCGTAGAAGATCGTCGCGGGAATATTATCGAACAGGACTTGCGCGGTCGCGGGATCGAAACCGGCGCCGTAAATCGTGACGATCTCATTGGGAGCGACGGCTCCCGGCAGCAGGCTGGCGGCGTTGACCACCGTAATGGGCGAGGCGGTGAGGGCGGCTGCCACGCCGGCGGAGGCGCTCAACTGACGCACGCGGTTATTTCCGCTGTCGGCGACGAGGATGTTGCCCGCGGGATCGACGAGCAGGTCGGCCGGGCCGTTGAGTAGAGCGGTTGAGGCCGCGCCGCCATCGCCCCCGAAGCCGGCCTGGCCCGTTCCGGCGAGTACCGTGACGAGTCCGGCGGCCCCCAGCTTGATGACGCGATTCTTGCCCGCTTCGGCGATGAGCAGTTCGTAGCTGGAATTAATCGCCAGCCCCGCCGGTGAGCTGAGCGCGGCGGCCACGACGGTAGAGGCCCCGGAGGCTGAGATCTGGAGCACCTGTTGGCCGCTGCTGACGTAGAAACTGCCATCGTTCGCCACGGCAAGACCGGCGGGCTTGGTCACGTTCGCCGCGACCAGCAGCGCGCCGGAGGGCGTGACTTTCAGAACGCGGTCGTTTGCGGTCTCGCAGATGAAAAGCGAACCGTCGGCGGCGGTGCGGATACAAGAGGGTCCTTTGAGGTTGCCTATGACGGTGGAGACCACGCCGGCGCTGACGCGCGCAACGCGGTTATTCGCAGTGTCGGAAAAATAGACGTTGCCAAACGCGTCGGCTGCGATGCCGGAAGGGCTGCCGATCTGGGAGGAGTCGCCAATCAGGATCGAGATTTGCCCGTTGGAGGCAACCTTGCGGATGCGATCGGCGCCCTGTTCGGCGATGTACAGATTCCCGCTTGCGTCGCGCGCGATCGCGACCGGGCCCCCCAGGCGCGCGGCCGCGGCGGCGCCGCCATCGCCGTAGGCGGCGAAGTTTGCGGTTCCCGCTATCGTGGTCAGGCTGGAGCCGGCGAGTTTCTGGATCGTATGCGGGGCGGCGAGGAACAGGACTCCAGCGGGATTCGAGGCTACATCCATGGCGGCGACAAGCTCGACCGTCAAACCGGCGGTGGATGGCGCATGCATCCCCGTCGTGGCGGAGGAAGATGCGACATAGACGCGGCCGGCGACATCGAGCGCCACGCCCGTGGGCGCCGTGATCCCTGTGGCAACGGTCGCGATGGCGCCGCGCCAAACTCTGCGGATGTTGCCGTTGCCGCTCTCGGCGATGTAGACGTTGCCATTGGCATCCGTGGCAAGACCGCCGGGATAGGAGATTTGGGCCAGTGTGGCGCCGCCGCCGTCGCCGCTGAAGCCGGCCGCGCCCGTTCCGGCCAGCACCGTCAGGAGCCCGGAAGGCGAGAGCTGGTAGACCTGCTGAGCGTCGAAATCGGAGATATAGACGTTGCCGCCGATGTCGACCGCGACGTTCCGGGGAGAGGTCAGCTTAGCGGTGGTCGCCACGACGCCCGAGGTTGCGGAAACGGGTGTTGAGCCGCCGCCGGCAATGGTCGTGATGATGCCGGTGGTGTCCACGCGCCGCACGCAGGCGTTTCCGAGGTCCGCCACATAGACGTTTCCGACCACGTCCAGCGCGATGCCGTAAGGATGGTTTAACTGCGCCGCGATGGCGGGGCCGCCGTCGCCGGAAAAGCCGGCAAAACCGTTGCCCGCAATGGTCGTGATGATGCCCGAGGGAGAGATCTTGCGCACGCGATTATCGCCCGCATCGGCGACATAAACGTTGCCCACCCCGTCGATTGCGATGCCTTCGGCTTGCGCCAGCAGCGCCGCCGTCGCGGGACCGTTGTCGCCGACGGCGCTGGTGCCGGCGATGGTTTCGATTGTATAGGTTTGGCTCATGGCGGGCGCCAAAAGCATGAGAAAGGACAGGCAAACACGCTTAGCCACGGGACATACCTCATGGGGTAAGTGCGATTTAAGGCGGCGAATTCTCAGTGCAAAGCGATAAGGGATCTTAAAGCTCAGCCGGGGAAAGAATTAGCCGTTGAGGGAGTGTCGATGCGATATGCCTTCTCGTTCCTGATATTTCTGCAACTTTGTTTTGCGCAGGACAGCATCCGCTGGAACCCTTGGATTTACGGCGCGCGGCGCTCGGGCGAACAGCGCTCGCTCGGCGTGGCGCCACGCCGGGACCCTCGGGTCGCGCATTTCGCCGTCGAATTCGCGGCGGCCATGACATCCGGCGATGTCGAGCGGCTGCGGTTGCGCGGGGCCGAGGTGACGGCCGTGCTCTCGGGGCGCGCCGCGATTGTTTCCGCGCCGTCCGGCATGTCGCTTGCGGGTCTGAATATCGCCTGGTCCGGAGCGCTTGGAGCGGCCGACAAGATCAGTCCGGCGGTTCGGCGCGGTCCGCGGCTGAATCCGTATTTCGTAATCGAATTTCACGCCGACGTGGATATGGGGGGAGCGCGCGCCATTGCGATCGAAGCCGGAATGCGCGTGATCGAGAACCCGGACCTGCTGCCGCACGACCTGCTGGTCGAAGGAACGCTGCAGGATCTGACATCGCTGGCGGCATGGGATGAAGTGGAGTACGTTTTCCCGGCTTCGATCGATCTTATCCGCGGTGTTCCGGTCCACGGCTGCGCCGGAGCGCTGACCAGCCAGGGGCAGGTGGCAACCGGGGTGCCGACGATTGGGGATGGTTGGGACGGTCCTGGACAGAACGCGGCGGCGCTCGGCTATGCATTCGCGTCGGTAACGGAAAAACTGCCGGCGGCGAGCGCGCAGTCGGAGATCGTGCGCGCCTTTTCCGAGTGGGCAAAATACGCGAAGATCGCGTTCACGGAGACGAGCGCCACGGCCGCTTCCGATACGCTCACGGTTCTGTTTGCGACTGGAGCGCACGGCGATGCCTATCCGTTTACGGACCCGACCACGCTCGCTCATACCTTCTATCCGTATCCGCTGAACCCGGAACCGATCGCGGGAGATCTCCACTTCAACGACTCCGTGAACTGGAACATCGGAGGAGATACGGACCTGTTCAGCGTGGCATTACACGAAACTGGCCATGCGCTGGGGCTGGGACATTCGGACAATCCGGCGGACGTGATGTATCCGTATTACAAACGCGTCAGCGGCCTTTCGCAAGGCGATATCACGGCCGTTCTGGAACTGTACGCGGCCCAGGATTCTTCGCCGGCGGCCGCGCCTCTTTCCATCGCGGTGCAAGCGGCGGCTGCGACGGTGACAGCCTCCTCCGTGCCGCTCAACGGTACGGTCTCCGGCGGCTCGGGGCTGGCGCAGGTAACCTGGCGCAACGGCGCTTCTTCGGGCGCGGCGCAGGGAGCGGCGGCGTGGAGCGCGATCGTTCCGCTCGCCGGCGGTCTGAACGTCATTACCTTCACGGCGCGCGACGGCGCAAATAATATTGCAACGGCAACCGTTTCTATTACGCTGCAAAGCGCCTCGAGCACCGTAATACAGATCGCGCAGCCGTCCGCGGCGGGGGTTTATAACACTGCGTCGAACACGGTGACGCTCGGCGGAACGGCATCGGACGCGGCGGGGTTGGATCACGTTTCGTGGGCCAACCAGAGCGGCGGTGCGGGGCAGGCAACGCTCACAACCAGCGCGGGCGCGACAAGCTGGATTACTTCGGCCGTCGCGCTGCTCTCCGGGCAAAACATCATCACAGCGACGGCTTACGGCAAGGCAGGAGGCACGGCATCACGCTCCATCACGGTGACGTACACGCCACCGGTCGCGCCGGTCGCGCCGGTTCCGACTCCCCCGGGCGCCCCGGCCCCAACCCCGTCGGCCCCGCCGACCGGACCTTCAGCGCCGCCGGTAAGCACGACGCCGCCAACCTTGACCATTCTGTCGCCCGCGAGCACCAGCGTGGGTACGACCGCGGCCACGATCGTGTTCACTGGAACGGCTTCCGATAGCGCCGGCGTGACTGCCGTTACTTGGTCGAACTCCACGGGCGCGGCGGGAGCCGCAACCGGCACGACGAACTGGCGTACCGGCGCGATTCCGCTGCTGGTCGGCACAAATCAGATCACGATCAAGGCCTCCGACGCAGCCGGCAACACCGCCTGGCGCTCGGTTACGGTGACCCGTACCTCCCAGTAGCGCGGCTCTAGCTTCCTAGAAACTCGCCGATGGGCGCGAGAGGCTCGATGTGATCGCAGAAAATCTTGAACATGACCAGCATCGGGACGGCGAGAAAGATACCCAGGATGCCCCACAGAAAGCCCCAAAATGTCACGCCGACGAAGATGACCACGGGGTTCAGCGTGAGCCGCCGTCCGACAACGTAGGGCGATACGAAATTTCCTTCTATGAGGCCGAGCCCGAGGTAGGACGCCGGGATCAGCAAGGCGTGACCGATGTGCGGGAAGGTAGCGGCGGCGACGATCCCCACGATGGAAATCTCGGTGAGCGCGCCGATATAGGGAATGAAGTTGAGAAGACAACCGAGCGCCCCCCACAGCGCCGGATTCGGCATGCCGAGAGCCCAGAATACAAGACCTCCGGCAGTACCCAGGCAAGCATTGATCATCGCGACCGTAAGCAGGTATTTCGAGATATGGTCCTCGATCTGGCGCATGATGAGCACCGCGCGTTTCTTGTCCTCAAATTTCGGCAGTACGTGGATCAGCTTGCGCAGGAACAGATCGCCGGAGGACAGCAGGAAGTAGAGCAAGACCAACAACACGACGAGGCCGAAGGCGACGTCGCGGGTCTTTGTGATGATGCCGGACGCCAGGCTAGGCGGCTTTACCTCAACTTCGGCGGGCTTGGGGCCGGCGGGCGCGACAGAGGTCATGTTGCTGACCTGCTCAGAGGCCTGGTTCATTCTCTCCATCGGCCTTTTCAGCTTCTGTATTTCGCCCGAGATTTTCGATACGATCGCCGGCGCGCGCGCCACCCACGTCGTGACCGGCCCCGAAAACTCGTACACAATGATTCCCAACAGGGCGAAGCAGGCCAGCATTACGATCCCGGCGCCCGCCGCTTCGGGAATGTGGATTTTCTTGAGGGCGCGGACGAACGGGCTCAGAAGAAAATTAAAAACAACGGCCAGAGCGACCGGGATAAAGAACTCACGCGCGAAGAAAAGCGTATAAAAACACGCGAATAAAAATAACCCGTTGAGGGCGACGGAGCGGACGCTGCGGCGACGCTGCAGCAGGTCGGCGGTGCGCTCGATGTCCGGGTTTTGGACTCGGGTCTCATCGCCCTCTTCGATTCCGAGCACATTGTCCACGCCGTCCATGAACTATGGACGTCAGCGGTAGCTGAGGTTATACAGAGTTGTTGTAACGGCGTTAGAACTATCCTTCCCGGCCCTGTCTCCGCGGCAGCCCAGGGTGCGCAGGCAGCGGTCGATCCACTGCGCCGTGAGCTTCTCCTGCACTCCGTTTTGGGACAGCCGCGTCCGCAAATTGCCGAAATCGACGCTGTCGAGCGCCTGATCCTGATTAAAGCAGGAGAACACCACCGTTTCCTCGCCGGTCTTGGGATCCTTGTGCAGTTGCAGGCATTGCGCGCAGATCTCCTTCATCATGCACTGCATCGGCGAGTTGATGCTGGCGATGGCCTTATGGCCGGGGCTGAGATAAGGCCGCAGAACGCCATGACGCGCGCGGGCCACAGCGCGCATCATGCCATCGGAGCCGATGACGATGAGGCGCTCCACCTCGCTCAGTGCGATTTCGGTTTCGCCCAGGTCGCCGCGGCCATATGCGGCCATGGCATCGACGATATTGCCCACGAAAGTCTTATCGCGCGGGCGCGTGGGCGCAAATCCGGGCGCTTCGTCGCAACACCAGACCACCAGATCGGCGGCGCGCTCGATCTCTTCGACCTTGTAGCGGTCGATCATTTTCTTATATCCGGCGAAGTAGACGACGCGGGAGCCGTTGGCGCGCAGGCTCTGGCCGATCGAGAAGAGCACGGCATTGCCGAGTCCGCCGCCGGCCAGCAGGGCCGTCTCGCGCTCCGGCGTTTCGGTGGGCGTTCCGGTCGGACCCATCAGGATCACCGGTTCCCCGGGCTTCAATAAAGCGCACAGGTCGGACGAGCCGCCCATCTCGAGGACGATGGTCGACAGCAGACCGCGCTCGCGGTCCACCGACGCGCCCGTGAGCGCCAGACCTTCCATCGCCAGGGTGGTTCCATTGGCGCGGGGAGCCAGCGTTTCGAAATTCTGCAGGCGATAAAATTGACCCGGCTGGAAGGCGCGGGCCGCCATGGGCGCGCGGACGACCACTTCCACGATGGTCGGCGTCAGGCGTATGACGTCGTGTACGACGGCGCGCAGTTCATCGTTGAGGCGATCGCTCAATTGCGCGGGAGTTGGCTCGCCCGACGGCAGGTGCGCCAGCATGCGCGAAATCACGGGGTAGCCTTGCTTGGCGCTCGCCATCGCCTTCACGACATTGCCTGAGAAGGACGGGTGCAGGTCGCCGAAAAAGCTCATGGCGCGCCCGTCCGGCCGCAGCGACATCAATACCTGCACGGCCGAGGGCTTGGCGACTTTTTCGGGTCTTACGGGGTGGCCTTCTTCGTCGAAAGCCTGGAAGTGGCGCCCGTCGAGGTGAACGTTAAACGGATCTTCGCGCGCCAGCACCGTGTTCGGCTGCGTGCCCGCCGCGACCAGAATGCTACGCGCGGGCAGCGTAACGGGGCCGCTGTTCTTCGACGTAGCGCGCAGCGCCGCTGCATGGCCATAGATATCGATATCGACGGCTTCGGGCGTCAGTTCCTCGGCGAAGCGGACGCCTTCCTCGAGCGCTTTAGCGACTTCCTCGTGATTAAGCGTGTAACTGGGCGAATCGATCATGCGGCGGCGATACGCGATGGTGACGCCGCCCCACGAATTCAGCAGATCGATGATGCGCGCGGGCCGGCCTTCCTTCGCGGCGGCGGCCTTTTCGGCGCGAATCGCCCTGGCGTGCGCGATGAATTCGTCGGCGGTCTCCGTTTCTTCGGCGGTCCAGTTGGCGCGCACCGCGGCTTCGCCCTTTTCTTCCGCGAGCGCTTCGTAACGGGAAAGAAATTTTTCCACTTGGACGGGGTAGTAGGCGAGCGATTCGGTCGCCGTGTCGATCGCCGTCAGGCCGCCGCCGATCACGACGATGGGCATGCGGATCTGAAGGTTCGCGACGGAATCGGATTTGGCGGCGCCGGTGAGCTGCAGCGCCATCAGGAAATCCGAAGCTTGACGTACGCCCCTCGCGAGGCCGTTCTTCATCGGAATTACGGTCGGCCGGCCAGCCCCCGCGCACAGCGCGATGTGATCGACGCCGAGATCTTCAAAGGCGCTTTCAACGGTTACGGTGCCGCCGAAGCGAACGCCGCCGAACATGCTGAACTCGGCGCGCCGTTCCAGCAGCAGGCGGACGATCTTGAGGAAATTCTTGTTCCAGCGCACCGTAATGCCGTACTCGGCAACGCCGCCGAACCCCGCCATGAAGCGGTCGTCCAGCGATTCGTAGATCTCGTGGACGTCGCGGATGGGGCGGAACGCCGTGCGGCCGCCATGCGGGTCCACGCCGGAGATGGCGGAAGGAAGAGGCTCGATCTTCAGTCCGTCGACGGCCGCTACGGCGTGTCCGTCGTTCATGAGGTGATGCGAAAGCGTAAATCCCGCGGGACCGAGGCCGACCACTAGCACCTTGTAGCCGGAGGCCGGGCGCGGCACCGGCCGGTCGAGCGAAAGCGGATTCCAACGCGTCAGCAGGCTGTAAATCTCGAATCCCCAGGGAAGGTCCAGAACATCTTTCAGCGTGCGCGTCTCGACCTGCGGAATATCGACCGGCTCCTGCTTCTGAAAAATGCAGGACTTCATGCAGTCGTTGCAGATGCGGTGACCGGTGGCGGCGCACATGGGGTTGTCGATCACGGCGACGGCCAGCCCGCCGATGCTGTAGCCGCGCTGCTTGACTAAATTGAGCTCCGAGATTTTCTCCTCGAGCGGGCAGCCCGCCAGAGTGACGCCGAAAACGCTCGATTTGAAGCTCCCGTTCTTTTCGCGCAGACCTGTGGAGCAGCTATCTTTGCCCTGATTGTGGCACTTGATGCAGTACGCGGCGTTGTCCAGCGCGACCGTGAGATCGGCGCCGGGGTCCGTGAGCTTGAAACCTTCGCGGTTGCGCCAATGGCTGGGGTGCAGACGCAATGCCGGGATTCCGTTGACCTCGGTGGCCTCGACCGGCACCAGGTGGTTCATGTCGAGCTTGTGAGGCGTTTTGAACAATACGCCGTGTTTGTGGCGGGCCTGGCCGGCGGGCGTCAGCGTCGCCCAAGCGGCATAGCGCATGGCAACGTCGAGTTCGGCGGCGTGTTCCGCTTCCGCTTGCGTCCAGCGGGCAACATGCCGCGCGAAGGCGAGTTCCGTGAGAGGCTCGTCGAAGAGGCGCTCCAGTTCGGATGCCAGCGCATCGCCATCGAGCGCGGCGGCCTGCTCCTTAGGAATTTTGGGGACGGCTTTGCGCTGCACGAAATTGCGTTTGACCGCGTACAGCGGCGCCAGACGGTCGTGGCGCGCCTGCAGAGCCGCGGTTTCAGCGCCGATGCCGAAAAGTTGGCCGATGAAATCCTCGAGATGCGGCGCGATCTCGACGATCAGGTCCGATTGCTCTTTGCGCGGCAGCGCGGCGGGGTCGCGGCGCGCCGCCAGCAGGCGATCGTGCAGCGAAGCGTCCGCTGAATTCAGGTATTCGAGAAAGACCCGATCCAGGCGCACGAGACCGTCGCGCCGGTACAGGTCCTCAAACGAAAAGCCGAAATTCAATGTCAGCGTAGCGGAGCGCAATTCCATCTGTTAGAGGGGAAACGGGCACAAGATCGGCCCGGAAGTTGCCGTGTCCTCTCAATTCTACCAATTCAGATGGGATTAGGGCTTGATGCGATGCGGAAAGCTGCCGGCCCGAGATGAAGAGCGCCGCAGCGGAGTCTAGCGGGTATGAGGACGATATTCACGCTTCTACTTCTTCTATCCGCGCAGGCAATTGCTCCGGGCGTTGCGGGGACGCCTGCGAACAAGCGGCCCTTTTTCGGGCGTTCCGGCGCTGTAACACCGCGGCAATCCGGCGCTCCCGCGGTCGTGAACGCCGCCAGCTTCCTGCCGGGCGTCAGTCCGGGCGGGATTGCCTCGATTTTCGGCCAGGACATTTCGGCGTTGCCCGATTTTGTCGAAGCAAGCACCAGTCCGCTGCCTCTGCAATTGGGCGATGTATCGGTGACGGTCAACGGGGTTCCGGCGCCGCTTTTTGGCGCGGGCTACGCGAGCGGGGAAGACCAGATCAATATTCAGGTACCGTACGAGACGCCCGTCGGGCCGGGCGCGGCGCAGGTTCAGATCTTGAATAACGGACAAATCATCGCAACCGTCGACGCCGACTCCTACACGGAGGACCCAGGAATTTTCATGTACGACGGCAACTACGCGGTTGCCGAGCACGGCGACGATGGCTCGCTAATCGGTCCCGATAATCCGGCGCAGCCCGGCGAGGTGATCGTGTTGTATGTCACTGGCCTGGGACCTTTGACGATCGATCTCCAGGACGGGGTTGGCGCGCCTTCGAATCCGCTGGCGTATACGCAGGATCCCTTTCAGGTCCAGGTCAATGGTGAAGACTGCGATGTCCAATTCTCTGGTCTCGGGCCGGGATTTGTGGGGCTGTACCAAATCAATTTGGCGCTGCCATCCGACCTGCCGCCGGGAGATCTGAACGTCCAGATCTATTCGACGTACTCCAACAGCGGAATCGCGGTGCTGCCGGTAGACTGAGGCGCATTTACTCCGCGCGCAAGGAGATCATCGGATCGGCGGAGGCGGCTCGGCGGGCCGGAATATAGCTAGCCGCGAGCGAGACGACAAACAGTCCGAGGGCGACGAGAGCGAATATCGCCGGGTCTGCGGCGCCGACGGAGAACAGCAGGCTGGCCATGAAGCGGGTCAGGAAACCGGCGGCGGCGAGTCCGATGACAATGCCGCCCAGCGTCGTCCAGAGGCTCTGCCCCAGAACCATGCGAAGCAGTTGAAAGCGGCTGGCTCCGAGGGCCATTCGGATGCCCAGTTCCCGTAGTCGCTGCGCCACCGAATAGGAGACCATGCCGTAAATCCCGACCGCGGCGAGGGCCAGCGCGGAGCCCGCGAAGATTGCGAGCAACAGCATCGAGAGCCGCCGCCGGGCGACGGAGTCGGCCATGATTTGCTGCATGGTCGCGACCTTGTAAACGGGCTGGTCCGCATCGACCGCCAGGACCTGGCGCTCCACCGCGGGCGCCAGCGCCAGCGGGTCGCCCGTTGTCTTAACCACCAGCGCCATGTCCGTCGAGGGCCGCTGGGCAAGAGGATAATACAGCTCCACGCGCGATTTCGCTTCCAACGTCCGGTAGCGCACGTGCTCGACCACCCCGACGATGGTCATCCAGGGCAGCTTCGACCGCGGCCCGCTAAACTTGATACGGTGCCCAATGGCATTGTCGTTCGGCCAGTACGTCTTCGCCATGCTCTCGTCGATAATGGCCACCGGAGCTGCGCTCTCGTTATCGCGTTCATCGAAATACCGCCCCCGAATCAAATTGATGCCCATGGCCTTGAAAAATCCCGGCAGAACCGTGCGGCGGTCCGCTTCCGGAGAACTGTCCTCGCCCGCGACGGCCTGGCTTTCCGGCGTTACCGTGCCGGAACTGCTCCCCGTGAGAGGCAGCAGCGATACGCCGCCCGCTGCTTCCACGCCGGGCAGTCTCGAAAGACGATCCAATACCTCGCGATAAAATCCCCGGATCTGGTCTGGCTTCGCGTATTTCTGCTCCGGCAGCGATAGCCGCATGGTCAGCACGCCCTCGGGGCGAAAACCGGGGTCCACGTTCATGAGCCGGGCGAAGCTCTCGAGCAGCAGCGCGGCGCCGGCCAGCAGGGCGAGCGAGAGCGCGATTTCGGCGACGACAAAAGCCCGTCGCAGGCCCTGCGAGGCCACTCCCGCCGAGCCGCCACGGCCGCCTTCTTTTAGCGATTGAGGCGTAATCGAGCGGGCGCTTTGGAGCGCCGGAGCGGTGCCAAAAAGAACTCCGGTCGCAATCGAAACCAGCAGCGTGAACGCCAGCACGCCGAGGTCGATGCGGGCCAGCGCCAAGCGCGGGAACGTATCGGAGCCTACCGCGATTAACGCGCGCAGCCCCCATGAAGCCAATACAAGACCGGCGACGCCACCGAGTGAGGCGAGCAAGGTACTCTCGGTGAGCAACTGCCGCACCAGCCGCGCCCGTGTTGCCCCCAGTGCCGTCCGCACCGCGATTTCGCGTTGGCGGCCCGAAGCGCGCACTAGCAGAAGATTGGCGACATTGGCGCACGCGATCAGCAACACGAACCCTACGGCGGCCATCAGCACGCGCAGCGGCGTTCGCATGTCGCCCGTATACTCTCCGATCAGCGGCCATGCCAGAAGCTTGTAGTTGAATTCGCGGTAAGGATACCCGGGCGCGGCTGCAATCATGCGGTTCGTAACGGAGTCCATGTCGGACTGAAGCTGCGCCGTGGACACCCCTTTCTTCAGGCGAGCGATCATCTCAAATTGGTGCGAGCCGCGGCTCGACAGATCGTCGTTGCTGAATACCAGGGGAGCCCACAGATCGATGTCGGGCGGGTATTGAAACCACGCGGGCATGATACCCGCCACCGAGTAGGCATGCCCGTTGACCTCGATTTTCGATCCCACCAGGCGCGGGTCGGAACCGAAGCGCCGCTGCCACAGCGCGTGACTCAAAACTACGACATCGGAGTTGCCGCGGCGGCCTTCTTCGGGAAGAAACGTCCGGCCGACCTGGGCCTGCGCGCCCATGAGCGGGAAAAAGCTGGTGGAAACAAGCGCCGCAACGAGCCGCTCCGGACGGCCCACGCCCGTGAGATTGAAATTACCGCTTCCAATAGCGGCGACCGCGCTGAAGCTGCGGTTCATGCGCTGAATGTCCTCGAACTCGGGCGCGGAGATCCAGTTGCGATCGTTGGGGAGCCCGATCTTTTCGAAGCGGCCCCACAGCTTCACGAGGCGATCCGCATCCTGGTACGGCAGCGGTTTCAAGAGCACCGCGTCGACCACGCTGAATATGGCCGTGTTGGCGCCGATTCCCAGCGCCAGAGCGAGAATCGCAATGGCTGAGAATCCCGGCGCGCGGAGCAGCATCCGCAGCGCGTAGACCAGATCTTTCCGCAAAGTTTCCATACGCGATCTCCTGGGGAGAGCTCCCACAGAGGATAACGATGGTTACGCGGAATCGGTTCACTCCGCGTTTCGTAGCGTGCTGGAACCGCGTGCTATCCTGAGGCGTCTAGAGCAGTTGTCCCTATGCGTTTGCGCCCCGCCTTTCTGGCGATCCTCCTCGGGCTGTCGTTAATCGGCACGATGTATGCGTTTCAAAGGCCGTGGCGGGAGGTCGATGCGCTCGAATACGGAAATTATCCCATCCCCAACGATTTCCGCGATAAAGCCGAGTGGGTGTTCGCGCGCATGATTTATCCCGTCATGGTCACGGCGTGTGGTTGGCGCTACCGTTGTCCGGATAATTATTTCACGATGGATTACCCGCGGTCCGACCGGCACTTCTCGGCGGCGCTGCGCCGTCTGACGCGCGTCAGCGCAAGATCGGTGGAGCAGGTTGTCGACCCGCTGGACAGAGATTTTCCGGACGACATTTACAACTATCCGTGGATGTACGCGGTCGAGGTCGGCCACTGGAATCTTCCCGACGAACAATGCAAGAAACTGCGGGAGTACTTCGATCGCGGCGGTTTTCTGATGGTGGACGATTTTCACGGCACGCAGGAGTGGCAGACGTTTATCGCCAGCATGGGGCGGATCTTTCCGGACCGGCCTATTGTCGATCTCGACAATAAGGACCCGATCTTCCATACGATTTACGATCTGGACGATCGCTACCAGGTCCCCGGCGCGCAGTTCCTCGAGACCGGCCGCACCTACGAACACGACGGCTTCGAGGCACGCTGGCGCGGCATCTACGACGACAAAGGCCGGGTCATCGTGGCCATCTGCCACAACATGGACCTGGGCGACTCCTGGGAACACGCCGACAATCCGCGCTATCCCGAAAAGTACTCCGCGCTCGGATTCCGCATCGGCGTCAATTATGTTATCTACTCCATGACCCACTAGGAAAGCAGCGGACGGCATCGCAATATGTTCGAGTTTTTCTTTAAGTATCCGGTCACGGTGTTCTCAAAAGGAACGTTTGTGCTGCTGGGCGGGTGGCCGGCCTGGCTGCTGGCGCTGATGATCGTGGCCGCGGGCCTGGCGCTGGGAGCGGCCATCTGGATGCGACGGCGACGCATCGCTCCATCGATGCGCGGCGTGCGGAGCGTGGCGGTATGGCTGCTCCAGACCACGCTGCTGGCTTTGCTCCTGGTTTTGCTGTGGCAACCGGCTATGAGCGTGGCTACGCTGAAGCCGCAGCAGAACATCGTGGCGGTCGTTGTTGACGACAGCAAGAGCATGGCGGCGGAAGAGGAAGGTTCCACCCGCATCGAGAAAGCCGTCAAGACGCTGAACTCCGGTCTGATCAAGAACCTGAATCAGAAATTTCAAGTTCGACTTTACCGCCTCGGCGATCGCCTGGAACGCATTCCGGCGGTGGATGGCCTGAAGGGGACCGCGCCCGCCACTCACATTGGGTCCGGCCTGAGGGATTTGCTGGCCGACACCGCCACGCTGCCGGTCGGCGCGATCGTGTTGTTGAGCGATGGCGCGGACAACTCCGGCGGCATCGACCTGGAGACATTTCGGAGATCAAGCGTCAGCACATACCGGTGCATACCATTGGCTTTGGGCGCGAACAGTTTGCGCACGACATCGAGCTTACCGAGGTTCAGTCTCCCCGCCGGGCCATTCCCGATTCGCGCGTGCAGGCGCAGATTACGATCCGGCAGCACGGCTACGACGGCCAGCGGGCGCGCCTGGTGGCGAGAGAAGGCGGGAAGGTTCTCGGCAGCCGGCAGATTGTGTTGAAGAAAGATGTCGCGGATCGAGCCCGTCCTGTTCAATGCGGGAGCGGCGGGCGTCAAGAACGTCGAGTTTGCGATCGATCCGCTGAGCGGCGAAGAGAACGTCGAGAACAACCGCCAGACGCGCGTGCTCAACGTAGATCCCGCGAAGAAACGCATCCTGTACGTCGAAGGCGAGCCGCGCTGGGATTACAAGTTTATGCGGCGCGCGTTCGACGACGACAAGAACATCGAAATCGTCAGCATGCTGCGGACGACGCAGAACAAGATTTACCGCCAGGGCATCGCCAATCCGGCCGAGCTCGAGGAGGGTTTCCCGAGCAAGGTGGAGAGATCTCTTCGATTATCAGGGCATCATCCTGGGCAGCGTGGAGGCCAACTATTTCACGCCCACGCAGCAGGAAATGATCCACCAGTTTGTGGACCGGCGCGGCGGCGGTCTGCTGTTCCTCGGCGGGCGCGCCAGCCTCGGCGATGGCGGCTACGCCAAGGCGCCGTTCGCGGACATGCTGCCCGTAAAATTGCCCGAGAATCACGATACCTTTCATCGCGATCCGGCGCAGGCGCAATTGACCGCGGCGGGCCGCGACAGCCTGATCTGCCGCATTGAAGAGGATCCGGACAAAAACGTCGCGCGCTGGAAGGAGCTTGCCGGCGCTGATGAATTATCAGGAAGCCGGGCGCGCCTAAGCCGGGGGCGTTGGTTTTGGCGGAAATGACGGCGGCCGGACGCAAGATGCCGCTGCTGATCACGCAGAATTACGGACGCGGCCGTACCGCGGTGTTCGCGACCGGCGGCGACTGGCGCTGGAAGATGCTGCAATACCACACCGACACGAGCCATGAAATGTTCTGGCGGCAGTTGCTCGGTTGGCTGGTGAACGATACGCCGACGCGCGTCGTCGCGTCCACGCCGCAACCCGTGCTTTCCGACGATGGCCATTTGAAGCTCCGCGCCGAGGTCCGCGATACCACGTATCTGCCGGCCGGAGATGCGGAAGTGCAGGCGCGCATCGTGGATCCGGACGGCAGCTCCGATACCGTCGCGTTCCAGCCCGATGCGACTAACCAGGGCGTGTACACGGCGGAGTGGAGCGCCGAACCGTGCGGGATCGTACGTCGCCGAGGTGACGGCGCGTCGCGGAACGCAGGAACTTGGCCGCGATGTGGTGACGTTCCGGCGCGAGAACGGCGTCGCGGAGAATTTTCATCGCGAGCAGAACGGACCTGCTGGAAAAGCTCGCGTCTGAAACGGGCGGCCGCTATTATCGCCCGGAAGAGGCCGGAAAATTGGCGCAGGAGATCGCTTACTCGGACGCCGGAATCACGGTGCGCGAGACGAAGGACCTGTGGGACATGCCGGCGGTTTTTTTCCTGGCGCTTCTGCTGCGCTCGTCCGAATGGCTGCTGCGGCGCAAGTGGGGCGTGGTATGAAGTTTGGATTTGTACTGCTGGCGGGCGCGCTCTCGCTGCACGCGACGACGTATTACGTGACAATCGCGGGGCTGGGCGGCGAGCCGGAGTACGAGCAGCGCTTTTCCGGATGGGCCAAGGACATCGATAAGGTGTTGCGCGGGTCGCCGGATTCAAAGATTGAGACCCTGTATGGTCCCGATGCCACGCGGGCGAAGATCCAGGATCTGTTTGGGCGCATCTCGCGAGAGGCCCGGCCGGACGATGCTTTCGTGCTGATGTTGATCGGCCACGGCAGCTTCGACGGCGTCGATTATAAGATCAATTTGCCGGGTCCGGATCTTTCGGCGGTGGATTTGGCTGGGCTGCTCGATCGCGTGCCGGCGAAACGCCAGTTGGTCGTGAATATGACGAGCTGCAGCGGGGCTTCGCGAGGCGGCGCTGGAAAAACCGAATCGGGCCATCATCACCGCCACGAAATCGGGGACGGAGAAGAACGCGACCATCTTCGCGCGCTACTGGGTGGAAGCGTTGCGCGATCCAGCCGCCGACACCGACAAGAACGAAACCATCTCCGCGTTAGAAGCGTTCCGCTACGCCGAGCAGAAGACGGCGAAGTACTACGAGACGCAGAAGCGCCTGGCGACCGAACACGCCATACTGGAGGATACGGGTAAGGGCGAAGGTGTTCGCGCTCCTTCGGCGGAGAACGGGGAAGGACTGCTGGCGTCGCGGTTTCCAGTGCTGCGGACCGGGACGGCGCAGGTGGCGGCGTCCGATCCGCGGAAGGCGGCGCTGCTCGCCCACAAGGACGATCTGGAGCAGCAGATCGATCAATTGAAGTACCAGAAGGCGGCGCTGGCGCCCGATACTTATAAGCAGCAGCTTGGGGCGCTTCTGCTGGATCTCGCGAAAACGCAAGCGGAGTTGGACAAATAGATGAGGAGGGCGCCAAACCGCTTGCTGACGCGCGCGGCTCAGCAACGAATTCCGAGCCGCGACCGTGAGGGAGTGGTTTTCGCCGGCTTGTGCAAGTTGCTGGTTGTCGCGATGTTGTCTGTGCCGCTGACGGCCTCGACCGTCAGCGATTGCGCCGGGTTGCGGCATCATGGCCAGCTCGCGGAAGCGAAGGCGTGCTACGCGCGCTGACTGAAAGCTCCGGACGCTTATACGCGCGCGGAGGGCTTATGGGGATTGGAGCGGTACGAGGACGCGCGCGATCAGTTCCGGGTCGCGACCACGGAACATCCCAAGAACGCCGAAATGCGGGTGCGCTGGGGCCGCCTGTTTCTGGAGCGCTTCAATAAAGCGGATGCCGAAAAGCTGTTCAATGAAGCATTAGAGATCGACAAAAACAACGCCGCCGCGTATCTCGGACTGGCGCTGGTCTATGCCGAAGGATTCAGCATCAAGGCTGTCGAAGACGCCCAGAAAGCGCTGCAGCTGGATCCGAAGCTTGTCGAGGCGCAGGAGCTTCTGGCGTATCTCGCCCTCGAAGATAATGACGTGGATAAGGCAGTCAAAGAGGCCGACAAAGCGATCGCCATGTCGCCCGAGGCGCTGGACGGCATGGCCATTCGCGCCACCATCGATTGGCTGAACGACAAAGCCGGTACGGAATGGACGGACCGCATTTTGAAAGTGAATCCGGTTTACGGCGAAGCGTACGCCACGGGCGGTCACTTTTTCGTCATCAACCGCCGCTACGTGGAAGGCATCCAGCTCTATCGCAAGGCGCTGGAGCTGAATCCGCGGTTATGGGACGCGCGCGCGCGAGCTGGGCGTCAACCTGATGCGGTTGGGACAGGACGGCGAGGCGCGGCAAGCAGCTTGGCGAGTGCTGGGACAATCACTACCGCAGCGCCGAAGTGGCGAACTCGCTGACGCTGCTCGACAGCTACAAGAATTTCGTCACGTTCAAGACTCGCAACACGATTCTGCGGCTGCATAAGAAAGAAGCCGCGCTTCTGCGCCCTTATTTCGAACCGGAGCTGAAGCGCGCCATCGCGGCTTACGAGAAGAAGTACCAGATGAAGCTGACGGCGCCGGTGCAGGTGGAAGTCTATCCGGATCACGAGGATTTCGCCGTGCGCACCATGGGCATGCCGGGACTGGGGGCGCTGGGCGTGACGTTCGGCAACGTGGTCGCGATGGACAGCCCGTCGGGCCGAACGCCCGGATCGTTCCATTGGGCCAGCACGATGTGGCACGAGCTGAGCCACGTGTATATCCTGACCGCGACGAATTTCCGCGTGCCGCGCTGGTTCACCGAAGGACTTGCGGTGTACGAAGAGACGGCCGTGCGCTCCCGATTGGGGCGACCGGCTGGATCCCGACGGCGATCGAGGCGATTCAGAAAAAGAAGCTGCTGCCCGATCGCGCAACTCGACCGCGGTTTCGTCCGGCCGGGATATCCGTCGCAGGTGATCGTGTCCTATTTCCAGGCCGGCCAGATCTGCACTTTCATCGCGGAGAAGTGGGGTTACGGCAAGCTGCTGGACATGATCCACTCGTATGCCGACCTGAAGACCACGCCGGAAGTGATCCAAGGAGATCTGGGCGTATCGCCCGAGGAGTTCGACAAGCAGTTTCTGGCCTGGCTGGAAGCCCGCACGAAGAGTACAAGTGGGGCATTTCGCGGAATGGAAAAAGGGCGTGAAGGAAATGCTCGACGCTGAGAACCGGGGCGATACGCCGCCGTGATTGAAAAAGGGAATGCCATTCGCGACTGGTATCCCGACTATGTCGAAGACCGCAGCGTATACGAGATGCTTGCGCCGACGCTACCTCGCCAAGGGCGACAAGGCCGCCGGCGATGGCGCAGCTCGAGAAATACAGTGCCCTGGGCGGCACGCAACCCGGTAATCATCAAGCGGCTGGCGACGCTCGAAGAAGAGGCGGGCCAGAAAGAAAAGGCCGCCGCGACGCTGAAGCGTCTAAATTTCATCTACCCGCAGGACGAAGAACTGCACCGGCGACTGGGCGATCTGCTGCTGGCGCAAAACAACGTGGAGGGCGCGGTCCGCGAATATCAGGTCCTGGTGGCGATGAAGCCGCTCGACCAGGCCGCCGCGCATTACCAGCTGGCCGAGCTCTGAACGCGGCGCGGCGCAGCGACGAGGCGCGCGACCAGGTGCTGCTAGCGCTCGAAGCCGCGCCGGGCTACAAGCCGGCCCAGCAAGTTATTATTAGAGCTATCGAAATAATAATGTCCACCATCGCCGTACCCATCATCGACTCCGCTGAACTGAAGGCTCGGCTCGACCGTTTCCAGGAGGTGCAAACAGCGATCGTCCGCGAAGTCCGCAAAGTGATCGTCGGCCAGGAAGAGGTGATCGACCAGGTTTTGATCTCGCTGTTCGTCGGCGGACACTGCCTGATCACCGGCATGCCCGGCACCGCCAAGACGCTGCTGGTCCGCACCATGGCGCAGACCCTCGGGCTGGTGTTCAAGCGCATTCAGTTCACGCCGGACCTGATGCCGTCCGACATCACCGGAACCGACATCATCGAAGAGGATCCCGGCACCGGACGCCGTACCTGGACGTTCGTGCCCGGACCGATCTTCTCCAACGTGCTGCTGGCCGACGAAATCAACCGCACGCCTCCGAAGACGCAATCGGCGCTGCTCGAGGCGATGCAGGAGTTGTCGTGCACGGTGCGCGGCCACATGTATACGATCGATCCGCCGTTCTTCGTTCTGGCGACGCAGAACCCGATCGAACTGGAAGGAACGTATCCGCTTCCCGAAGCGCAGCTCGACCGGTTCCTGTTCAACACGCGTGCTGGATTATCTTTCCGCCGACGACGAAATGAAGGTGGTGGACCTGACCACCACGACGGCGGTGGCGACGGTCGACACCGTGACCAACGCGGAGGAGATTCTCGATTTTCAGCAGCTGGTCCGCATGGTGCCGATCGCCGAGCCCGTGGCGCGGTACGCGGTGGAACTGGTGCGCGCCACGCGTCCCGAACGATCCCGCGGCGCCCGATTTTGTAAAGAAGTACGTGAACTTCGGCGCCAGCGTCCGCGCGGCGCAGTTCATGGTGCTGGCGGCAAAAGCCCGCGCGTTGATGCGCGGCCGCTATCACGTCTCCTTCGACGATATTCGTGCGCTGGCGGCGCCCATCCTGCGGCATCGCATTCTGCTGAATTTCCACGCCGAATCGGAGCGCCTGAATCCGACGCCATCCTGAAGAGATCTGCTGGAAGCCACGCCCGCCCGCGCAATAGACGCCATGCAGCGCTTTCTCGATCCAGCGACGCTCGTCCGGCATCTCCGGCCTTGACCTTGTGGCCAAGACGGTGGTGGACGGTTTTGTCGCGGGACTGCACCGCTCGCCCGATTTCGGCTTCAGCCAGGAGTTCGCCGAGTATCGCGCCTACAACCCCGGCGACGATCTGCGCCACGTGGATTGGAACGTCTTCGCGCGCACCGAGCGCGATGTATCTGAAGCGCTATCGCGGCGAGACCAATTGCCAGATCACGATGCTGCTCGATGCCAGCGCGTCGATGGGCTACACCTCGCACGGCGTCACGAAACTCGATTACGCCCGCTATCTCGCCGCCTCCCTGGCGTATCTGGCGAATCAGCAGCGCGACGCCGCCGGCCTGATCGTATTCGACGGACGATGTCGACAATTACGTCGCGCCCTCCACGCGGCAGGGCCAGTTCATCGCATCGTCTACGCCATCGAGAAGGCGGAACTCGGCGCCCGCACCGACTTGACCAAGCCGCTGATTCATTTTCAGGAATTTCTGCACCGCCGCGGTCTCGGCGTCGTCATCTCGGATTTCTGGCAGGACGCGGACGAGATCGTCAATGCCATCGCGCCGCTGCGCTTCCACGGCAACGAAATGGTCCTGTTCCATATTCTCGATCCCCAGGAGATCCAACCGAAGTTGAACGAGCCCGTCTTACTGGTGGATATGGAAACGCAGGATGCGCTGGAGGTCTCGCCGGAATACGCCAAACACGAATACCGGCAAAAGATCGACGCTCATATCGACGCGCTGCGGTCGAAATCGAAAGCGAACGGGCTGGATTATTTCCTGCTCCCGCACCGACCGCCCTCTGGACGCGGCGCTGCGCGAATATCTGACCGTCCGCCACGGGAGGTTGTAGCGGTATGGGTTTCCTCGCTCCCTGGTTTCTGGCGGGCGTCGCGGCGGTGGGCTTGCCGTTCTGGATTCATCTGCTGCGCCAATATCGCAGCACGCCGCATCCGTTCAGCTCCTTGATGTTCTTCGAGCGCCGCGTGCAAAGCTCCGTCAAGCATCGGCGGCTGCGCTATCTGATGCTGCTGTCGCTGCGCGTCGCGCTGCTGATCCTGATGGCGCTGGCGTTCGCCAATCCTTTCGTCGCGCGCACCGGCGCGGCGGCGGGCGGCCGCAAGATGCTGGTTGTCGCGGTCGACGATTCGCTTCAGCATGCGCTATGGCGATCATTTCGCGAAAGCCAAGCAGGCCGCGCTGGAGGCCGTCGCGGGGCTTCAACCCGGCGCGCGCGGGCAGGCGCTGGCGCTCGATTCGCAAGTGCATTTTCTGACGCAGCAGACGGACGATCGGGAGCAGCTGCGGGCGGCCATTCAGGCGCTTCAGCCCACGGACGCGCGCAGCTCCTACGCCGAGCTTTCGCGCGCCTTGCGCTCCCTCGCGGCATCCATCAAGCAGCCGATCGAAGTGCATTTCTTCACCGACGCGCAGAAGTCGTCCATGCCGCCGGCGTTCGCGGATCTGCGGCTCGGCAATGACACCACGCTGGTCGTCCATTCGGTCGCGAGCGATAAGGAGCCCAACTGGATGGTCGAGAGCGTGACCGCGCCCGGGCCGCATCTACGACCCGAAAAAGGCGCGCGTGGAGGCCGTCGTCGCGGGTTCGAACACGGAGGCGGCGCATAAGACGGTTTCGCTCGTTGTGGACGGCAAGACGCTCGAAAGCAAACAGGTGAACGTTCCCGCGAACGGGCGCGCGACGGTCGAGTTTACCGCGCTCGAATCGCCCTATGGCTTCCATCGCGGCGAGGTCCGCATCGATTCCGCCGACCGCTTGCCCGGCGACGATCGTTTCCCGTTCGCCGTCGAGCGCGCCGACCCCAATCGCATCCTGTTTCTGCATCAGGGCGGGCAGGGCCGCGATCTGCTGTATTTCAAGACGGCTCTTGAATCCGCCGCCGAAGCCGGCTTCCTGGTCGAGCCGCTTGCGGTCGAACAGGCGGGCGGCCAATCGCTTTCGAAGTATCCTTTTGTCGTGCTCTCCGACGCCGGAACGTTGCCCGCGGGTCTCGAAGACAATCTGCGCGCCTACGTGCGCAACGGCGGATCGCTATTGATTGCGCTCGGTCCCGCTTCGGCGGCCTGCCGCACCGTTCCGGTATTCGGCGAACCGATTCTAGACACTCAATACTCTTCGCGCGAAGGCGACCGTTTCCAGACCGTGGCTTCGGCCGATCCGGATTATCCTCCCATCGCGGCCACCAACAAGTTGGACGGCATCGAGTTCTATCAGACCATTCGCGTGCAACCGGGCAACGCGCGCGTCGCGGCAAAGCTTGGCGACGGCACGCCGCTGCTGCTCGAAAAAAGCATGGGCGAAGGACGCGTGGTCGTGTTCGCTTCCACGTTCGACAACATTTCGAACGATTTTCCTCTCCATGCCTCCTTCCTCCCGTTCATCGAGCAGACCGCCCGCTACCTGGGCGGCCAGCAGGAGCGGTCGTCGAATCTCGCGGTGGACGATTACGTGGAGCTGCGCAGCGCCAAGGACCGCGGGGCCGCCGCCGAGGTGATCGATCCCGACGGCAAGCGGCCGCTATCGCTGAAGGAAGCCTCCAGCGCGCAGTCGTTCAAAGTGACGCGCGAAGGCTTCTACGAGGTTCATCGCGCCAACGGCAGGCAGGAACTGGTCGCGGTGCATTCCGACCGCCGCGAGTCCGACTTGTCCGTCATTCCGGCCGAAACTCTGGAGCTGTGGCGGAATACGGGGCGGGGAACTGGCGCGCCGGCGGCGGCCAGCGGGCGAGAGTCCGGCGCGGCCCAGGTCACTGTGGCGCTACGCGCTATTTGTAGTCTTGTTGCTCGCGATTACGGAGTCTATATTGGCGGAAAGATATCTTTCGGTAGAGAAGGAGGCCGCATGAACGCACTCGACCAATTGAACGGCTACCTGAGAAGCATCGAAAAACGGCTGCGCCTCTTTGCGGTCTCGCGCGGCGCCGCGATTCTGGTTGCCGTGGCGCTGCTGCTCACGGTGGTGCTGGTTGTCATCGTCAACCGCTACGCCTTCTCCGAGCCGAGCCTGATCGTGGCGCGTTTTGTGTTGTTCGTTGCGCTCGGCGCCGCATTCGCTTTCGGTCTTCTGCTGCCGCTGCTCCGCCTGACGCGCCGCAATGCCGCGCGGCGCGCCGAAGCGCGCTTCCCGGAGTTTAAAGAGGGATTGCTGACCGTCGCGGAAGACAAAAATAGCGGCAATCCATTCGTGGATCTCATCGCCGGTCACGCCATGGAAGTCGCCCGCGCCAATGCTCCCGAGCGGCTGGTCTCGAGCGGCGCGATCTTTGGGTTTGTAGGGACCGCGGCTCTCGCGGCCGTCGTGCTGGCGTGGCTGTTTCTCGCCGGACCCGGGTATCTCGGTTATGGCACGTCGGTGTTGTGGGCGGGCGTTTCGCGCGACGGCGCGCACGCGTTGTACGATATTGCGGTTTCGCCCGGCGACCGCACTGTTCGGCGCAGGTCCGATCAGTTGATCACGGCGCAGCCCATGGGCTTTCAGACGGACAAGGTACGGCTTTACGCCCGCTATGGCGGCGCAACCAAGTGGGACCAGGTGATGATGCAGCCGCAGCCGCACGGCTCCGCGTTCGAATTTCTCTTTGGCGGCCTCGCCGATAATGTCGAGTATTACGTCGAAGCGGGCGCGGTGCGGTCGAAACGGTACAATCTGCGCGTCGTCGATCTGCCCGGCGTCAAGAAAATTCGCGTCACCTATCACTATCCCGCCTGGACCGGAATGCAGCCGAAAACGGAAGATCCCGGCGGCGACCTGCGAGCCGTTCAGGGGACCGAAGCCGACATCGCCGTTGAGACCGACCGTCCACTCGCCAAGCGGCGTGCTGATGCTCAACGACGATTCGCAAATCGCGCTTAAGGCTGGGGAAGGGAACTGGCTTACCGCTCGCGTCCCGATAGAAAAAGATGGCATGTACCACGTCGCGGCGCTTGATCGCGGCGATAACGTGCGGCTCAGCGAGGACTATTTCATCGAAGCCCAGAAGGACACGCCCCCCGTTGTGAAGCTGGTTCGGCCGGGGCGCGATGCCAAGGTGAATCCCATCGAGGAAGTCGCCGTGGAGGTGCAGGGTTCGGACGATTTCGGACTGCACGAGCTAAGCCTGCGCTATTCCGTAAACGGCGGGCCGGAGAAGACCGTTTCCATGCTGCCGCATCCCGGCGCCAAGGAAGCCAGCGGCAAGACGACGATATATCTCGAAGACTACAAGATGTCTCCGGGCGATCTCGTGACCATGTATGCCACCGCCCGCGATGCGCGCAACACGCGTCAAGACGGACATGTATTTCATCCAGGCCGAGCCGTTTGAGCGCAACTACTCGCAGGCGCAAGCCGAGGCGGCGGGATGCAGGGCGGCGATCAGGATCACAGACGCAAATCTCGGACCGGCAGAAGGACATCATCGCCGCCACCTGGAACGAGATCAAGAACGGCGCTGAAGGATCCCGGTACGGCGCGCGACGACGCCAAATTTCTTTCGGAACTCGAAGGCACGCTCGCGCAGCAAGCGAGCTCGCTGGCCGAACGCATGCGAGCGCGGCAGCTTGCCGGCGCGAATCAGGAATTTCAGAACTTCGCCAAGAACATGGACGAAGCGTCGCAGCACATGAAGGAGGCCGTCGCCCGGATCAAGGGCATGAAATGGACGGATGCGATTGCGCCGGAGCAGCAGGCGTCTGCAGAATGTGTTGCGCGCCGAAGCCATCTTCCGCGACATTCAGGTCGCCTTCGGACAAAAAGGCGGCGGGGCGGGGCAGGGCGGCATGGGCCGCGACCTGGAAAATCTTTTCGACCTGGAGCTCGATACCGAAAAGAACCAATATGAAACCGGACAGCAGGCGGCTTCGCCCAGCCAGAAAGACAAGGAAGTCGACGAGGCTCTTCAGAAGTTGAAGGAACTGGCGCGGCGGCAGCAGGAACTCGCGCAGCAGCAGCAGAAACAGCAGCAGGCTTTCCGGCAGCGCTGGGAACAGGAAATGCTCCGCCGCGAAGCCGAGGAGCTGCAGAAGAAAATGGAGCAGCTTCAGAACGGACAGTCGGGCCAGCAGTCGAATTCGCAGGACCAGCAGGCGTCGAACTCATCGTCCCAAAGCTCGTCGCAGAGCTCGTCGCAGAGTTCTTCGCAATCCGGCCGCAGCAGTTCGCAAATGAGCGCTCGCCAACGGATCGGGCAAGTCGCCGACCCGCGTTTGCAGCAGGCCCTCGATCGGCTGAAGCAAGCCACGGACGATATGCGCCGCGCCGAGGCGACCCAAAACGGCAGCCCCGAGCAGGGCAGCGCCGGGCAGCGCCGCGCGGCGGATCGTTTGCAGGAAGCGAGCAATTTGCTCAGCGGACTGCGTCAGGATCAGGCATCCGCGCAGCTTGACGATATGTCGCGGCAGGCCGAAAAGCTCGCCGAACAGCAGAAAGATTATCAAAACCGCCTCCGTAACATGCTCGGCAGCGGCGCCGACGATCCTTTTTCGCGCCGCCAGCCCGGCCAGAGCAATGCGCAGTTGAACGGCATGGCGTCGGAAAAGCAACAGATGGCGGAGCAACTGAAGAAGCTCGAGGACCAGATGCAGAGCGCGTCGCGCAACATGGCGAGCACCCAGCCGTCTACTTCATCGAAGCTTCGGGAAGCTCTCGGCGAAGCGCAGCAGAACGAACTCGAACTGCGCATGCGCAAAGCCGCCGAGCTGCTGCGCCGCGGTCAGGGCGTCTATACCTGGCCGGGCGAGCCGACCATAACGTCGGGCCTCGACCGCTTGCGCGATCAGGTGAAGCAGGCACAGGGCGCCGTGAAGCCCGAGGACCAGGACGGCAAGCAGCCGGGCGCGGGTGACAATCAGGTCGCCCGGGCGCTCGATCAGCTTGAGCGGACGCGGGAGCGCATGCAGGAGATGGCGGATGCGACTCAGCGCGGCCGGCAAGGCGGACCGGGGCAGCAGCAGGATCAACGGCAAGCGAGTCCGTTGCAGCGCGGTTCGCAACCCGGCCAACAACCTGGTCAACAGCAACGCCAACAGGGCCAGTCCGGCCAAGGTCAGCCCGGTCAGGGGCAACCGGGCCAACAGGGCCAAGCAGGCCAACAGGCCGGTCAAGGTCAGCCGGGAGAGGGACAGCCAGGCGGCCGCGACGGCTTGGGCGATCGCTGGGCGGGCGGCGAATACGGCTATGCCGGAATGCCTCACAACGGCTGGGTTCCCGACCAGGTTGCTCGCGAGGCGCAGCGCGATCTGAGCCAGTTGCGCACGCAGCTTCACGACAATCCCGAGCTTTCCGGGCAAGTCCAGGACCTGCTCCGGCAACTTCAGCACGTCACCGCATTTCAGAATCCGCAAGAGTTGTCGGACCGCTTAAGCCGGGAGATTCTGCCGGAGATGGAGCGCCTTGAATTGCAGTTACGGCAGGAGCTGGGCCAGACCGGATCGCAGGTCCGCAATTCGGCCTCCGAGCCGGTTCCGCAAGGGTACGCCGACGCCGTCGCCGAGTATTTCCGCAAGCTCAGCAAGGGCAAATAGCTAATCGAGGACCAGCGCGTCTGGCCGCGCTCGCTCCGCCAGACGCCGGTCGAAGGTGATGAGCGTCGCCCCGATGAGCTGCGCAAACGCCATCAGGTACGCGTCCGCCCAGTGTCCCGGCGCGGTTTGCCGCCTCCCTCGCGACAGTCCCCGAAAAATTGCTTCGATGAGCTGCGGTTCTTCCGCGAAATTAACGCGATCGTCTCTTTGCAGCCACGCATCGTAAGCGGCCCAAGCCTCCACTTGGCTCATGCACTGGTCCGCCATGATCGCCTCCGTCGACAGAAGGCGCAGAAATCCCATCTGGGTCACGCGGCAGAACCAGATCGCGCTGCACCGGCGTCGTACGCAGCCAGGCCATCGCGCTTGAGTGATGCCGATGCACATTATGCGTGAGGGCTAGCCACACGTTGACGTCAGGGAAAGCCGAGCTCATAGATCTGTTCGTTCGTGATATCGAGCGTACCGGGGCGCTTCGATTTCACGATCGCTTCGGTAATGCGCCGCCGCGGCGCGGCCATCTTCGGCCGTAGTACGCGATCCGCGCCTTCCACGAGCAGCGCTTTAATAGTCGTTCCCTCTTTAGCCGCGCGTTCGCGCAGCTCCTTATAAAGCGGCGCCGGAATGTCCACCGTGGTACGAATAAAAGCGCGTGATTTCATGAATTTCAGCCTACCATAAATATGGTAGCGTATTACGGAAAACCAATAAGGTCATAAATTTGATCGTTCATCAGGCGTAACGATTGAGCGGGCCTCTTCGACTTGACGATAGCGCCGCGGAGCCGGCGTTTTGGCTTTTCCTTTTCGGGCCGCGGCGGCTCTTTCTCCGCTGCGCGCCGCGTGGCGCGGATACAACCACGCGATTTCACGACTTCACGCTACCATAAATATAGTAAGTGATCCTTGCGCATCGGTTGCCACACTTCCATCTCCGGCTCGCTCGAAAAGGCCGCCCTCAAAGCCGCTGAGATCGGCGCAAACACGTTCCAGATCTTCTCCACCAGCCCGCGCATGTGGCGCGC
Organism: Bryobacterales bacterium; assembly: GCA_963795935.1. Lineage (GTDB taxonomy): Bacteria > Acidobacteriota > Terriglobia > Bryobacterales > Bryobacteraceae > JAICMB01. The sequence continues at coordinate 114,310 of CAWCJO010000016.1, forward strand.
AAGCGTTCCCGACCCCGGGCAGATAAAATTACTGCGCTCCGCCCGCGACAAACACGGCCTCGCACCGCTCGCGATCCACTCCAACTACCTCATCAATCTGGCGTCCTGCTCCGAAGAGCTGCGCATGAAGTCGGCCCAATCGTTTCGCGCCGAGATCGAGCGCGGCCTGGCGATCGGGGCGGAATACCTCGTCGTACATCCCGGCAATTGTAAAGGCCACACCGTGGAACAGGGCATCGTCGCCGTGGTGCGCTCGCTTGCGGAAGCTTCCTCCGGCCTTGACACGCGCCGTTTGACCGTTCTACTTGAGAACACCGCTGGATCGGGCGAGGCCCTGGGCAGCCGCTTCGAGGAGCTCGCGCTTATGCGCGACTGTGCCCTTCAAGTTACCGGACTCAACGTCGGTTTCTGCATCGACACCTGTCATTGCCACGCTTCCGGTTACGACATCGCGACCGCCGCGGGTATGCGCAAAACGGTCGCGACGCTCGAGTCGCATTCTCGGTCTCGATAATGTGAAGATCATCCATACGAACGACTCCAAGACGCCGTTCAACTCGCGCGTGGACCGCCACGAGAACATCGGCGAAGGCTTCATCGGCGAGGAAGGATTCCGGCGCATTCTCACGCACCCGAAATTGCGGACCAAGCCGTTTATCCTCGAGACACCTGTCGATGAGGAGGGCGACGACCGCCGCAATATCGCCACCGTGAAGCGCCTCGCCTCAAAACCGCCCGACCGCCAACCGCGAAATCACCGGTCCGCGCGCACTGAAACGCTATAGTGAAAATACAGGTTCAATGCCGGAAAAGTCCTATGACGCGCAAACAGTCGAGCTGAAGTGGCACGAACGCTGGCAACGGGATTCCGATCTGTACAAGGTCGAGAACGACGCTTCCAAGCCGAAGTATTACGTGCTCGAAATGCTGCCGTACCCCAGCGGCACGCTGCACATCGGCCATATTCGCAACTATTCCATCGGCGACGCGCTCGCCCGTTATAAATGGATGCGCGGCTTTAACGTGCTGCATCCCATGGGCTGGGATGCGTTCGGCCTGCCGGCCGAAAACGCCGCGATCGCCAACAAGCGCGATCCCTACGAATGGACCATATCCAACATCGCCAACATGAAGCGGCAGCATCGCCGCATGGCGTTCAGCTACGACTGGTCGCGCGAAATCGCAACGTGCGAGCCGGAATATTATCGCTGGAACCAGTGGTTCTTTTTGAAGATGCTCGAGAACGGGCTGGCCTATCGCAAAAAGGCCCTGCTTAACTGGTGTCCCCTATGCTGCACGGTGCTCGCCAACGAACAGGTCGTCGACGGATGCTGCTGGCGTCATGACAGTACACCGGTTGAGCAGCGCGAGCTCGAGCAATGGTTTCTGCGCATCACGCAATATGCGGCGCAGTTGCTCGACGACGTGGCTGAAATCGAGCAAGGATGGCCGGAGCGCGTTATTACGATGCAGCGGAATTGGATCGGGCGGTCAGAGGGCGCCGAAGTCGATTTCAAACTGGAAGAAAGCGGCCCGCCCGTACGCGTTTTCACCACGCGCATCGACACTATATACGGCGCCACCGCGGTTTTGCTCGCAGCGGAGCATCCGCTTACGCGGCAACTCATCGGCGAAGACCCCCGCGCAAAAAAGATGATCGACGCCCGCGCCCAGCAAGGTCCCGGCGACGTCGTCAAGGAAGGATTCTTCACCGGCAAGTACGCCATCAACCCCTTCAGCGGAGAGCGCGTTCCCATTTGGGTCGCGAATTTCGTTCTGACCGGCTACGGCACCGGCGCCATCATGGCCGTACCGGCGCACGACGAGCGCGATTACGAATTCTGCAAACAGTACGGCATCCCCATCCGGCAAGTAATCCAGCCTGCGGACGGCTCACAAGCCGAATCGCCCTATCTGGACTACGGCGTTCTAGTCGACTCCGGCGAGTATTCGGGCCTTTCGAGCGAGGAAGCTCGCGTCGTGATGGCCGCCCGAGCCGAGCGCGAGCGGCTTCGGCAAACCCGCCATCACCTATCGCATAAAAGACTGGGGGATCTCGCGCCAGAGATATTGGGGAACGCCCATTCCCGTGATCCATTGCGCCCAATGCGGCATCGTGCCGGTGCCGGAGAGCGATCTGCCTGTCGTGTTGCCGCTCGGAGTTGAGATAACGGGCGAGGGCCTGTCCCCGCTTGACAACGTGCCGGAGTTCATCAACGTCAAGTGTCCGAAATGCGGCGGCAACGCCCGGCGGGAAAGCGACACCATGGACACCTTCATCGACTCATCCTGGTATTTCTATCGCTATTGCGATCCGCGCAACTCCAATGCCCCTTTCGATTCGGCAAAGATCGCCCGCTGGTTTCCGATCGATCAATATATCGGCGGCGTCGAGCACGCCATTCTGCACCTGATCTACTCGCGCTTCTGGACCAAAATGATGCGCGACATTGGATTGATCCAAAACAACGAGCCGGTAAAGCGCCTGTTCACGCAAGGAATGGTGATCAAAGACGGCGCGAAAATGTCCAAAGTCGAAGGGCAACGTCGTCAGCGCCGACGAGATGATCGAAAAATATGGAGCCGATACCGGCCGCCTGTTTGAGCTTTTCGCCGCGCCGCCCGAAAAGGAAATGGACTGGACGGATTCCGGGGCCGAGGGCGCTTCCCGCTTCCTGAGGAAGGGTCTATCGCTTCGTGACCCGCAATGTGGATCGCATCGGCCCTCGCACGCGGCGATCGAATCGAAGCGGATCGCAAGGCGTTGCGCAAACTAAACCAGACGATCAAGAAGATCACCGAAGATTTCGAATCGCGCTGGCATTTCAATACCTCGATCGCGGCGATCATGGAACTGGTCAATGTTCTGCACGATAACGAGGCGGACCTGAGCGGTCCGGTAATCGGCGAGGCGCTGGAAAAGCTGACGTTGCTGATGGCGCCGTTCGCGCCCTATCTCGCCGCCGAGCTATGGGAGGAATTGGGCCGCGCCGGACCCGTTTTCAAGCAGCCGTGGCCCGCCTACGATGCGGAGTTGGCGCGCGAAGAGGAGGCCGAGGTCGTCATACAGATCAACGGCAAATTGCGCGGCCGCATCAACGCTCCTTTTGGCGCGCCTCGCGAGGATCTCGAACGCCGCGCCCGCGCGGAAGAAAAGGTGCGAGCATTGCTCGACGGCAAGCAGGTTCTGAAGACGATTGTCGTTCCGGATAAGCTGGTCAATTTCGTGGTCAAGTAAATGGCCGATGCGTTAGCGATTTATTTAGAAGACCACCTTGCCGGCTCGGATTTCGCCGTCGATCTTCTCAAAGCCTTGCGCGACCAGCATGCCGAAGGAGCCACTTGGCGAATTCGCGGCGGCGCTGCTCAGCGAGGTAGAGGCGGACCGGAAAGTACTTCAAGCTATCATCGAGGAGTTGGGCACGACTCCCGCGTCCTGAAGGAAGCGGCCGCTTGATTGGGAGAGAAGTTGAGCCGCTGAAAGCTCGTGCGCGCTCCCGCCGGCGAGCTTGGTGAATTTGAGGCATTGGAAGCGCTGGCGCTTCCTGGGGAAACTGGCACTCTGGCGCGCTATGGCGATTATCGCCGCGCAAGATTCCCGGCTGCGCGAGTGGGGCTTCGACCGGCTCGCCGCCCGCGCCCAGGCGCGGCACTCCAGCGTGGAAGAGCGCCGCGTGCAAGCCGCGCGAACGGCGTTTGGAGCAGTCACGCACTGACCCGGGCCGTTCAATGAAGCCGCGGTAGCTTCGAGGGCGTCGGCATCGCTGGCGTTATAATCGGGTCGTTGGACGTACTCCGTAACGCGCGGCTTTTGGAACATCGCTTCCGCTTCCGCGATGGCTACGCTGTCCCTCGCCTCTTCGAAGAGCAATTATGATTACCGAAGACACTTCCTCGCCCAGTCGGCGGCGGGCGCGAGTCTTCTGGCGCAACCCACCTCTCAGCCCGCCGCTCGTCCCAACATCCTCCACATCATGTCGGACCAGCAGCAGTGGGGGTGCATCGCCGGGCGCTCGCTGTGCCGCACGCCCAACCTGAACCGGCTCGTGAATGATGGCATGCTGTTCGAACGCAGCTACACCCCCAGCGCCGTGTGTTGCCCCGCCCGAGCCATGATTCTTTCGGGAGCCTATCACTGGCACAATGGCGTCTACAACCAGATCCATTCGGCGCCATCGGTGCATCGCGACATGTTCCCGAACGTGGTCCTTTATTCCAACCGGCTGCGCGATGCCGGCTACCGCATGGGGTACGTCGGAAAATGGCACGCAAGCTGGGTGCGCTGCCCGGCGGATTTCGGTTACGAAATGGCTGGGGTGGCCGGCTGTGATCCGGCAGTGCTGCGAAAATACGATTTGAATCCGGACCGGGTCGAGCAGCCGAAGGAACGGCTTCGCCGCCATCCTCTCAAAATGATCCAATGGCCCGGCGACAAGCCTACGGCGGAATGGGGTTATGCGGAGGGCCCGGAGGAATCGACGCACTCCTGGGAAGTCGCCGAGATGGCAATCCGAATGCTTCGGCGGTTCGCGCAGGGAACCCAGCCGTGGATTCTTGAAACGCACTTCGTCGATCCGCACGATCCATATTTCCCGCTCAAGCAATACCTGGACCGCTACGATCCGCGCTCCATTCCGGTGCCAAGAAGCTTCGGCGATACATTTGAGGGCAAGCCGGGTATGCACCGCCGCGAATCTTCCATCTGGGGACCCGTCACCGAGGACGATTACCGCCAGAGCCGCGCCTGCTATTACGCCTCCGTGGAGCAACTCGACAGGCAGATTGGACGCATTCTGGACGCTCTCGAGCAGAGCGGGCAAGCGCACAACACTCTTCTCGTTTTTACGACGGACCACGGCGACATGTGCGGGAATCACCGCATGTGGATCAAGGGATGGATTCCTTACGAAGAGACATACCGCATTCCTCTAGTCGTGCGCTGGCCCGGCGTTATTGCGCCTGGTTCCACGTCGCCGCGCCTGGTCCAGACGCACGATTTGGCGCATACTTACGTCGAGGCCGCTCACGCCAAGCCGCTGCCTTACGCGGACGGCCGCGCGCTGCAGCCGTTGTTCGCGGAACCCGGGCGCACGAATTGGCCGGACCAGATCATGAACGCATTCTACGGCGGTGAGTTTCTCTACACCCAGCGCATGGCCGTCACGCAGAGGTTCAAGTACGTATTCAATGGGTTTGATATAGACGAGCTGTACGACCTGGAGCGCGACCCTGAGGAGATGCGCAACGCGGTTGACGATCCATCTTACGCCAGGTATGCCGACGACATGCGCGCCCGCCTCTATGAAATGATGGACCGCTTTGAAGACCCCTATGGTTTGCCCACGCGATGGACTTTGCCCGGTCAGCCGCCGGGGCGTTACGGCGCGCCACGGTATTTGTCGCGAGGCAAGCGGCTGCCGGCATAACCGCGAGGAGATCCGGCATGAATCGACGCCCTTTCGTCAAGTAAATTGGAATCTCCGGCGCGGCATCGCTGGTCGTGGATGCCGCCGCCCAAGTTCCGAAGCGACGGGGCGCGGCGCTGTTCATAACCGACTCAGCAAGGGCCGACATTGCTCGATTGTATCGGCCTCCATCCTCCGAATCTGCACCACATCGCGGTTGGCGGAATCGCTTCGACCACGCCTATGCCTGCCCGCCGTTTGAGCGCCCGCGCGTTCGGCTCTCTTCAAGGGCAGCTATTCTCATAGCAATGACGCGCGGGCGAACAGCCTGCCCTCGGCAGACGTTGCACACCGTGGACAGCGGTTGCACGACGACGGAATTCACGCCGCCTACATCGGCAATGGCATCTGGACGGTTCCGATTATTTCGGCAGGGGCCGCCCGGCGCCGGGTTGGGATCCATCGTATTGGTACGATCAGCGGACAAGCCGGAAGAACAGCGCGTCTGGGCGGATGGCCGCCTGGGCCGCAAGCAACCTCCCATAAAGGTTCCCGTTTTTTTGGATGCCTCATCGACATCGAGATCGGCCGAGTGCTTGACGCCATTGCCCCGCGCGCTCCCTGCGCCTTGGTGATGTACACGGCCGACCACGGCGATGTTCTCGAATCGCACCGTCTTACCGGGAAATGACCGGCCATGTATGAGGAGATCACTCGCGTTCCGCTGCTGGTGCGCTGGCCCAATCACGCAGCCGAGAGTCCGTCTGCCCGCATCCCGTCTCGCACATCGGTATAACGTATGCTGCAGGAGCATTTCGACCGTCCGGTTCCAAAAAGCTTTGGAAGGCAAGAGCATGCTGGCAACCATTCGCGATCGCGCGGCCAAGCCGCGTCGACGCGGCTGAGCGATGCCGACTTCGGCAACCGCTATCCATATGCCACGGACCCGATGCCGGGCAACGCCTCCTGCAACGACACCTTGTTTCATATGATTGAGATCACGCGATAATGAGGACAACAGGAGGGATCGCATGAGGTTATACGAAAGAATTGGGTTGCGGCAGATTGCTGTCCTGCTTCTCGCGGGCAGCGCCTTATTGGCCCAGACCACCAGTGGCACGGTGTCCGGTTCCGTCTCCGACAGCACCGGCGCCCGCATCGCCGGAGCCACGGTGCGCATCACCAACGTGGCCACTCACGAGACGCGCACGGCCGTCACCAGCGCCTCCGGCGATTATCTGTTTCCCGCCGTTCCCGCCGGGGAATACGTCGTCGAAGCGGAGTCCAGCGGCTTCAAAATCGAACGCCGCGCCGGCATCCGGCTGGACGTGAACCAAAACGCCCGCGTCGATTTCACGCTGCAAGTCGGGCAGGCCACCGAGGTGGTGCAGGTCACTTCCGACGCCCCGCTGGTCGATACGCGCGATGTCCAGCTTGGCGGCACCGTCGACGCCAGCGCGTCCAGGACCTTCCGCTCAACGGCCGCAACGTCTACGATCTGACCACTCTGATGCCCGGCGTCGTGAACGTCAGCACTTCGCTGACCGGCAACAACGACGCGAACAACATGAACGTCAATGGCAATCGCGTTCGCGACAACAACTTCTTTCTCGATGGCGCGGCCAACAACGCGCTGTTTCGCAATGGCGGCAACCAGGCGCCCAATCCCGACGCAGTGGAGGAGTTTCACCTCATCACCAGCAACTTCGACGCGGAATACGGCCGTCTGCCCGGCTCGGTCATGAACGTGGTCACGCGCTCGGGAACGAATGCTTTTCACGGCACGGCTTTCGATTTCTTGCGCAATGACGCCGTGAACGCCCGCAATTTTTTTCAGTCTTCCGTCACGCCGCTGCATTGGAATCAGTTCGGCGGAACGCTTGGCGGCCCCATCCGCCGCGACAAGACATTCTTCTTCGCCTCCTATCAGGGCTTCCGCGAGAGCACCAGCAACTATCTGAACAGCGTCGTGCTGCCGAGCGCGGCGCAGCGGAACGGCGACTTCTCGGCCTTGCCTTCTTCCAAATGGCCCATCGATCCGCTCACGAAACAAGCGTTTCCAGGCGGCGTCATTCCGGCCTCGCGTCTCGATCCCGTGGCGCAAAACCTGCTAAACACTTTGGTGCCGCTGCCCAACAACCCGGACGGCACCTATAGCGCTTCCGCCCCCGCGCCCGTCACCGACGACCAGGGAATGCTCCGCATCGATCATCAATTGACGGACGCGAACCGCCTCTCCGGCACCTTGTTTCTGGATCGCAGCAACACCGTGCAGCCATTCGCCAGCGCAACGCAGATTCCGAACTACGCCATCAGCACGACCACCTACTCGCAAAACAACATCGTCATGAGCGACAACTGGTCCTTTTCGCCTACCCTGCTGAATGAGGCGCGCGCCGGCTACACGTTGAACAACTACGCCAACAATTCGCTGATGCATACCAGTTGGTCCGATCTCGGCAGTCAATTAGTGCTGGGCGCGTTACCGCCGCGGCCGCCGCAGATTTTCATTACCGGCTACTTTCAAGGCGGGCACCTATGGCGACGACAACATGCCGCAGCGGACCGAGATGCTCTCCGATACGTTCACCTGGATTCATGGCGCGCACAGCATTAAAGCTGGCGGTCTGTTCCAGTGGAATCAGTTCCGCGAGACCGGCAACTGGCTGGGCGCGGGACAGGTTCGCTTCACCGGCTCGTTCACGAAAAATGCGTTCGCCGATTTTCTGCTGGGCGACGCGAACTCGTTCCGCCAGAACAACGGCCTGAACCGCGACTTCCGCTCCATCAACACCGGACTGTTCGTGCAGGATAACTGGAAGATCACCCGCCGGCTGACGTTGAATCTCGGGGTGCGCTGGGAAGTCGGATCCGCCCTACACCAGCGAGAACGACGCGCTGGCGACCTTCGAGTTCGGCGCGCAATCGCAGCGATTCCCCACCGCTCCGCCGGCCTTCTATTTCCGGGCGATCCCGGCATTCCCAGCGGCGTCGCGCCCACGGTCTGGACCGATTTCGCGCCGCGCGTCGGCTTCGCCTACGACGTTTTCGGGAACGGCAAAACGGCCATCCGCGCCGGATACGGCATCTACTACGCGACCGCCATGGCGAACCTCACGTCCAACCTGCAGAACCAGCCGTTCATCGTGGACGTCACGCTGAATGCGACCACCAGCCTGGTGAATCCCTGGGGCAGCGTGAATGCCGTCAGTCCCTATCCTTACACGTTAAGTACGACCAATCCCGTCTTCACTTATCCAATCACGGCGAACTATCTCGGCGAAAATTTCTCGACGCCTTACGTGGAGCAATACAACTTCACGGTGCAGCAGCAGATCGCCGGCGACCATGGACGTGCAGGTCGCCTACGTCGGCAACTCCTCGCGCAAGCTGTATTTGCAGCGCGACGCCAATGCGCCGGTGTACGCGCGCCGGCGCCACCACCGCCAATATCGGTAACCGCCGCCCCTATCTTCCCGCCATGTATGGCGGCATTTACGAGCTCGAGACCGGAGCCAACGCCAGTTACAATTCGCTGCAAGCGACTTTCACGCGCCGATTTGCGCGCGGCTTTTCGCTGCTCGCAAATTACACCTACTCGAAATCGATCGATATTCTCTCGGACGATGCCACCAGCATTTCGGCCGTTTCCTTCGTCAACTCCAATAACTTCGCGCTCGATCGCGCCGTTTCGAATTTCAATACGCCGCAGGTGTTTTCGTTGTCCTGGGTGTGGCAGGCGCCGGCTTTTCATCACCTCGGCGTATTCGGCACCGAGGCGCTGGGCGGCTGGAAGCTGGACGGGCTCATGACGGCCCGCAGCGGGCAGCCGATCAACATCCTTTCCGGCGTCGATACCAATGTGGACGGGGACTCGACGGACCGTCCGAATCTGGTCGGCGATCCGTATCTGAGTGGAGACCGCAGCCGCGCCGCACGATTGCGCAATATTTCAACACCGCCGCGTTCGCCGCGCTGCCCGCCGGCCAACTCTATGGCAAGCTGGGCCGCAACGCGATTTACGGTCCCGCCGCCGTGAACTGGAACGTTTCCGCGTTCAAGGATTTTCGCCTGACGGAACGCGTGCGCCTGGAGTTCCGTACGGAGTTTTTCAACATCTTCAACGAAGTGAACCTCGGCAATCCGAATCAAACGTTCACCAGCCCCAGCTTCGGCCGGATCACTTCCGCCGGCGCTCCGCGCATTCTGCAGTTCGGCCTGAAGCTTTTGTTCTGAGATAAGGTGATTGTAAAGGAGACAAGAATGCGCCGCGCCGTCCGCACTGTTTCATTTCCGTTTTGCGCCGCTGTTTTCGCCGCCGTCGCCGTTGGTCAGGAACCAACGGCGGAGATCACGGGTTTGATCACCGACGCTACCGGTGCGGCAGTGCCCGGCGCTGCCGTCGATGTAGCACACACCGCCACCGGCCTGCATTGGCAGGCCACTTCGAACGACAGCGGCAATTACGTGTTCTCAATCCTTCCGCCGGGAAGCTATCGCATCGACGTCAAGAAGCAGGGCTTCGAGGCCATTACCCGCAGCGGCGTCGATCTGACCGTCGGCGAAGTTGCGCGGCTCGATTTTAAGCTGCAGGTGGGCAGCGCCACCGAGGTTGTGCAAGTCACCGGCTCGGCGCCTCTCCTCGAGAGCGACACCGCCTCAACCGGCCAATTAGTCGCGACCAAGCCCATCAACGATCTCCCGCTGAACGGGCGCAATTTCCTCCAACTGGCGAAGCTCTCCGTGGGTGTATTGGAGCCCAAACCGGGGGATCGCGCGGCCGCCGGCGGATCGTTTATCGCCAACGGAGTCCGCGCGCAACTCAACAATTTCATGTTGGACGGGGTCGATAATAACGCCAAAATCGTGGACCAGCAGAACAGCTCGCCAGTGGTCATCCAGCCCTCGATCGACGCATTGCAGGAGTTTCGCGTCGAGACCAACAACTACTCGGCCGAATACGGTTACTCGGCGGGCGCGGTCGTCAATGCCATCATCAAGTCCGGGACGAACGGGTTTCATGGCGATGCTTTCGAATTCCTGCGGAACGACGTTCTGGACGCAAGGAACTTCTTTGCCAGCCCCTCCCAGCCGAAGCCCGTTCTGCAGCAAAACCAGTATGGCGGCACTGTCGGCGGGCCCATCCTCAAGAACCGCGCCTTCTTCTTCGGCAGCTTCGAAGGGACCAGGATCAATAACGGGAGCACGTACGTTGAAACGGTCCCGACCGCGGCCGAACGCGCGGGCAACTTCGCGGGCCTGGCTCCTATCTACGACCCCGCGACGTCGGTGCCCTCCGGCAACACGTATGCGCGCACGCAATTCCCCGGGAATCAGATCCCGCTGAACCGCATCGACCCCGCGGCCCTGAAATTGTTGGCGCTGGAGCCGTTGCCCACCATCGCGAATCAAACCGTCAACAACTACGTCAGCAGTCCGACAAATACCACCCGCGACAACCGCATCGACGTGAAGGAAGATACGCAGATCTCTCAGGCCGACTCGCTTTTTGCGCGCTATAGCTACTTCGGCGGGAACGCCGTGACCTATGGGCCTTTTCCGGCCCCGCTGGTCGGCAGCACTAACTTTCAGACGGCCCCCAAGAACGATCTCGGCAACGGCGCGGCCGTTGGCGAGACACACATTTTCAGCCCCACCATCGTAAACGAGTTCCGCACCGGCTATAACCGCATTCAGGATTTCCTGCAACCGTTCGTCAAGGACAACATCGCGAGCCAGTACGGTCTTGAAGGCATTCCGGTGCAGCCGGGCGTTACCGGACTTCCCGATATCTCCATCTCCGGGTTCTCGAACCTGGGCGAAGCGACATTTCTGCCGAACGATAAAATCTCGGAAGTCATTACGGCCGAGGATCACGTGACGTGGACGATCGGCAAGCATCTGCTTGAAGTTCGGCGGCGATTACCGCTGGGTGCGCAGTTGGTTCGACATTTCATCGAGCGCGCGCGGATCCTACACGTTCAGCGGCGCCTTCACCCAGAACCCGCAGAAAACGGCCGGCACAGGCTCGGGCTTCGCCGATTATCTGCTCGGTATTCCCGCCAGCGCCGGGCTCAGCAATTTGCTCAGCGGCGATCTGCGCTACAACTACTGGGGCGGTTTCGTCCAGGACGACTGGAAGATCACGCCGCGCCTGACGTTGAACCTTGGGCTGCGCTATGAGCTGTGGACCCAACCGGTCGAGAGGAACAATCAGCAGGCCAATTTTCTGACCAACAGCGCGAAGCTCATCTATCCCAATAACCAAATCCCGGCCGGTGTTCCGGCATCGTTGACCACCACTATTCCCAGCGGACTCGGCGGCAGTTCGCTGATGAAAACCGACACGAACAATTTCGCGCCGCGCCTCGGTCTCGCGTTCCAGGCTGCGACGAATACCGTGATTCGCGCCGGCGCGGGCCTGTTCTTCGCGGACGACCCCGCCATCGGCGCGTCCTCGCGTCTCGTGGGGAACCCGCCTTTTTTCAAAAACCTCAGTTATGCGACGGACCAGATCAACCCCATTCTTTATCTGAGCAGCGGCTTCCCCGCCAACGCGCTGGGTCAAAACGTGGATTTCACGACCGCCGGCCTAAGCGCCTTCGCGGCAAATTTCAAGCAAGGCTATGTCTATCATTGGAGCTTCGATGTGCAGCAGCAGCTACGCGGGTATCTGTTCGACGTGGGCTACGATGGCACGAAGGGAACGGATCTGCCGCTGAGCTATAACATCAATGCCGCCTATCCAGGCCCCGGTTCCGTCGCGTCGCGCCGCCCCTACCAGGGATTGGGAGATATCACGTTTACCTCGCCCATGGACAGCTCCAGCTATAACGCTCTGGAAGCGCGCGTGGAACACCGCTATGCCCACGGCTTCTCGCTCCTCCTTTCCTACACCTACAGCAAAACGCTGGACGATGGCGGCGAGCAACTAATTGGCGACCTCTCTCTGCGCGACGCGCGCAACGTCAAGGACGAGCATGCGCTCTCCCTGGGCGATATGCGGAATCGCTTCGTCACCAGCGCACTTTACGATTTACCATTCGGTAACGGACGAGCCGTCAAGATCGGCAACCGCTTCCTGAACTGGCGTTCTGGGCGGCTGGCAGCTCAATGGCATTCTGACCGTTCACAGCGGCCAGCCTTTCACGCCGACGCTCGGCACCAGCACCGCCAATACCGGCGCGGCGCGGCCCGATCGTATCGCGGACGGTAATCTTCCATCGGACCAACGCTCCATTAACGACTGGTTCGACAAGGCCGCTTTCGTAGCTCCTGCGCCGTATAATTTCGGCAACGCCGGGCGCGACATTCTGATCGGACCGGGCGCTTCGAACCTGGATGCCAGCTTATTCAAGAATTTTCGGCTGGGCTGGCTGGGCGAAGCCGGCGAGGCGCAGTTCCGAGCCGAAACTTTCAACGCGCTGAACCATCCACAGTTCGGCCAGCCCAACGGCCGCGTGGATATCGCGCAGGGCGGTACGATCACTTCGTTATCCAACGCCATGCGGGAAATCCAGTTTGCGTTGAAGATCCTCTTTTAATGGTCCGGAAGTAGAAAATGAACAGTCATAAGTACGAGCAAGCAGCCGGATCCACGCGGCGGCAATTGTTGCAGGCGGCGCCGTTCGCCATGAGCGCCGCGGCCGCCCAGACCAATGCGGGCCAGCCGAGCCCAGCCAACCGGGAGCGGCCCAATATCGTCCTGATCATCTCCGATCAGTTCCGCTCGGATTGCATCGGCGCGGCCGGCGTCAATCCCATGCATCTCACGCCGAACCTCGACGAGATGGCCGCCGGCGGGACGATGTTTAAGGCCGCCTTCTGCAACCAGCCGGTATGCGCGCCCGCGCGGGCCAGCATTTTTACCAGCCAGTATCCCAGCCGCCACGGCGTCTGGCGCAACGGCATCGCGCTGCCCCCTAATTCCACAACTCTCGCCTCCACGCTGCGGCAGGCCGGCTACTCCGCCAATTACATAGGGAAATGGCACCTCGGCGGTAATGGGGGCCGCGCGGACACAAAAGGGCACGGGCCCGTAGCGCCGGAGTTTCGAGGCGGTTTCTTAGACCTGTGGCAGGCTTCGAACGAGCTCGAGCTGACGTCCCATCCCTACGAAGGCGACATGTACGACAACAACGGGGAACCGATGCATTTCAGCGGCGTCTACCGAACCGATTTCCTCACCGAACTCGCGCGGAAGTTTCTGCGTTCGGCGAAATCGCCGTTTTTCCTGACGTTGTCATATCTCGAAGTGCATCATCAGAACGACATCGATGCCTTCGTCCCGCCGAAAGAATACGCCGGACGCTACAAGAATGCGTGGGTGCCGCAAGACTTGCGGCCGCTACCCGGAAGTTGGCCCAGTCAATTATCCGATTATTACGCCTGCGTCGCGAAAATGGACGAGACGGTCGGGACCGTTCGAAAAATACTCGCCGATAACGGACTCGACCGCAATACGATTGTCGTTTTTATGAGCGACCACGCCTGCCATTTCAAGACGCGCAATACCGAGTACAAGCGCAGCCCGCAAGACAGTTCCATCCATGTGCCGCTCATCATAGCCGGACCGGGATTCAATCGCCGCCTCGAAATCACGGAATTGGTCAGTCAGGTGGATATCGCGCCGTCGCTGTTATCCGCCGCGGGCGTGCCCGTCCCAGCGTCCATGCAAGGCCATAGTTTCTTGCCGCTCCTCGACCGCCGGACCACCGGATGGCGTAATGAAGTCTACTTCGAAATGAGCGAATATATGACCGGCCGCGGTTTGCGCACACCGCAATACACCTACGCGGCGGCGGCTCCGCGCGTCCCCGGTTGGAAGCCAGTCCCGCGGGCCGACCCCTATATCGAGTACATCATGTACGACCTATACGCCGACCCGTTTCAACACACCAACCTAGCCGGACGCGTTCCCTATCGCGACATCGCCGAGCGACTCCGTGGCCGGCTCACGGACCGCATGGCGGAGGCGGCCAACGAACACGCCACGATCGAGCCTTGCTATTTCCCGTATTCCTGAGTCCGCCGCCGCTCGGCGGAGTCAAGGGTAACGGCAGCTCTTAAATCAAATTGACTAAGTTCGCCTTCTCGCCCCACCATCCTCCGGCGCGTTACTGCTCCCAACCCCCGCCGAGCGCGATATAGAGCTGCACCAGCGCCAGCCGCTGGTTCAACCTCGCGCGCGCCAGGTTGAGCTCCGCCGAGAAATAGTTGGTCTCGTTCGTCAGCACCTCCAGATAACTCGCCGCTCCCCCGCGATAGCGGATTTCCGATAACCGCGAAGCGTCCTCCGCCGCAGCGGTCAGAAGCTCCTGATGGTCGCTGTAGTCGCGATACTTGCGGTAGGAAATCAGCGCATCGGCGACCTGCCGGAACGCCGTCTGAATGGTCTGCTTATATGTCAGGAGCGCCTGCTGCTGTTGCGCCTCGGTCAGCTTAAAATTAGAACGTATCCGGCCCCCGTTGAAGATCGGCTGCGTCAGCGGCGCCGAGGCGCTCCAGATACCGGACGGCGCCGTAAAGAGACTGGCAAAACCGCCCGCAATTCCCGCGCTGGCCGTGATCGGCAGGCTGGGAAAGAATTGCGCGCGCGCCACGCCGATATTGGCGTTCGCCGCGACCAATTGCTCCTCAGCGGCGCGAATGTCGGGACGCCGTTCGAGCAACTGCGATGGTATGCCGGCCGGCACCGTGGGCGGCACGGGCTGTTCCGTCAATTCCTGGCCGCGCGGAATATTGTGCGGGTTCTCGCCCATCAGAGTGCTGATAAGATCCTGCTGCACCCCAATCTGGCGCTCGGTATCGGGAATGGCCGCCGCCGCCGTCTGCACCAACTGCTCGGCTTGCCGCACGTCCAGCAGAGCCGCGGCGCCGCCGTTTGCCAGCGTCTGCGTCAAGGCCAGCGATTGCTGCCGGGAGGCCAGCGTGCGCCGCGCAATTTGAAGCTCCATGTCCAGCTCCCGAAGCTGGAAATAGGCGGTCGCGATGTTCGCTACCAGCGTCGCCAGCACTTCTTCCCGGTTGCGCTCGGCCGCCAGCATATTGGCGCGCGCCGCCGCCGTCGCGCTGCGGTATTGTCCCCAGAAATCCGGCGTCCAGGAGAAGCTGCCGGTGAGTTCGAGCAGCGTGAACTGAAACGTGGCCAAGCGCTCGCCGGTGAAACCCGGTCCGGCGCCGATCTGTGGAAACTCGTCCGCGCGCGTAATTCCAACCTGCGCTTGCGCCTGTACAATGCGATTCGCCGCAAGCTGCACGTCATAGCTCTGCCGCAGAGCGGTGCGAATCAGCGTCCGCAATTCCTCGTCGTGAAAAACCTCCCACCATTTCTCGTCCGCGATCGATGCCGCGCCGGGATTGGGCGGCCGATCCGGAAACTGGTTGTGGTAATCGGCGGGAACGTTCACGGCGGGCCGATGGTATTTCGGTCCCACCATGCAACTCGTCAGCAGAGCCGCGCCGATAACCGTCGTGAGCGCGGCAATAACGGAGTTCCGTCCCGGCTTACTTTCGACAACCGCTCCTTCGCGGTCGCGGCTCGGAATCGGCGCAGCGGCGCCCCGCGTACCCAACGCTTCCGAGCCGCGCGCGTCGGCAAGCGGTCCGTGGGACGGCACGCCGCCCCTCAAGCCGGCTCCTCGCCGCCGTGTTCGGCCTCCCCCGCCGGGCCGGCCAAACGACGCAGCCGGTGCGAAAGCTTCTCGACCACATCGAACGTCACCGGGAATCAGGAAAATCGCAATCACCGAGGCCGCCAGCATTCCGCCGATCACCGCCGTGCCCAGTATGCGGCGCGACACCGCGCCAGAGCCCGAGGCGGTCCACAATGGAACGCAACCCAAAATGAACGCGAACGCCGTCATCAGAATCGGGCGCAATCGAATGCGGGCGCCGATGAGCGCGGCCTCTTCAATGCTCTTTCCGCGCTCGTATTCCGACTTGGCGAACTCGACGATCAGAATCGCGTTCTTCGCCGCCAGCCCGATCAACATCACAAGTCCGATCTGTGCATAAACATCGTTCTCATAATGGCGGCCCCACAGCGCCAAGTAGGCTCCGAACACGGCAACGGGCGTCCCCAAAAGAACGCTGAAAGGCAGCGACCAGCTCTCGTATTGCGCCGCCAGAATGAGAAACACGAACAGAAACGATAATCCGAAAATCGCCATCGCGGGGACGCCCTGCGACGCTTTCTGCTCCTGGAACGACATGCCCAGATAGTCGTAGCCCATCTCGCGCGGCATGGTTTGCGCGAAGGTCTCCTCGAGCGCTTTCATGGCCTGCCCGGAGCTGTATCCCGGCGCGGCGGCGGCGTTGATCTGCGCGGCGTGATACTCGTTGTAGCGGATCGTAAATTCCGGTCCGCTGATGCTCTTCACGTTCGTCACGGCCGCCAGCGGCACCATGGTTCCGCGGTTGTTTGCGACGTAGAACTGGCCCATGTTTTCCGCTCGCGCGCGATACGCGCCCTCCGCCTCCACGTAGACCTGCCACTGCCGCCCAAAGCGGTTGAAGTAGTTCACCAGGTATCCGCCCATGAACGTCTGCAGCGTCTGGTAAACATCGCCGATGTTCACTCCCTGGCGCTCCACCTTCGCCCGGTCCACGTCGATATAGTCCTGCGGCACGTTCGGAAGATACGAAGTCGCGATGTTGGCCAACTCGGGCCGCTTGCGGGCCGCTTGCGTGAACGTGTTGACGTTCTGCGTCAAAAAACTCAGATCCCCTCCGGACCTGTCCTCGAGCATGAACGTCACGCCTCCCGAGGTTCCCACGCCGGGAATCGCCGGCGGGGTGAACGAGAACGCGATGCCGTCCTCGATTTTCGAGAGTTCCGAGGTGATGTGATTGCGGATGGCCTGGTATTGCTCGTTGGCGTGCGTGCGCTCGTCCCAGGGCTTTTCGGTAACGAAGAAGAATGCGCTATACGTATTTTGGACCCTACTCAACAGACTGAATCCGATGACCGATGTGCAGCCGCGCACGCCCGGCGTGCTTAGAACGACTTTTTCAACCTTACGCGCCGCTTCCGAGGTGCGTTGCAGCGACGCGGCGTCGGGCAGTTGCATGCTGACGTAGACGTAGCCATAATCCTCTTCCGGAAGAAAAGAGTTCGGCAGCTTTGTCCCGATAAACACCGCGACCGCCGTAATGGCCGCCAGGAACAGCAACGCGAACCCGGCCTTCCGGATCAGCACGGCCGAGAAACTGATATATCCCTCGGTGGCCCGCCCGAACATGCGATTGAACCAGTCGAAGAAGCGCCGCAAAGGACCGCGCGATTTTTTCTTCGGCTTCAACAGGAGCGCGGCCAGCGCCGGGCTCAGCGACAGCGCGTTAAACGCCGACAAGATGACCGAAATGGCGATCGTAACCGCGAACTGCTGGTACAGCCGCCCCGTAATTCCCGGGATGAAGATGGTCGGCACGAATACCGCCGTCAGGATTAACGCGATAGCGACCACCGGCCCCGAGACTTCCCGCATCGCCTGCAACGCCGCATCCTTCGGCTTCATCCCTTCCTCGATGTGCCGTTCGACCGCCTCCACCACCACGATGGCGTCGTCGACCACCAGACCGATGGCCAGCACCAGCCCGAATAACGAAAGCGTGTTGATGGAAAAACCGAGAATCGGAAAGACCGCGAACGTTCCGATCAGCGACACCGGCACCGCGAGCAGCGGAATCAGCGTCGCGCGCCAGCCCTGCAGAAAGATGTATACGACCAGCACCACCAGCCCCAGAGCCTCGAGCAGCGTGTACAGAATCTCCTTCATGCCCGCCGTGACCGCCGCCGTGGTGTCCAGACTGACCGTGGAAGTAAGGTCCTGCGGAAACCGCTGCGATAACTGCGCCAGACGCGCCCGCAGCGCATTGGCCGCATCCACCGCGTTCGATCCCGGCAATTGATAGCACGCCAGCACCGCCGATGGATTTCCGTTGTAGCGGCCGCGCATGTTGTACGTCTGGGACCCTAGCTCGATCCTCGCGACATCCTTCAGCCGCAGTGTCGATCCGTCGGGATTCGCTCGCAACACAATCTCGCCGAACTGCTCCGGCGTCACCAGCCGTCCTTGGGCGCGCACCGTGTACGTAAATTGCTGCCCTTGCGGAACTGGCTCTCCGCCGACTTGACCGGCGGGATTAACGGTGTTCTGATTTTCCAGCGCCTGGATAATTTGCGGAACCGTGACCTGCAGCTTCGCGAGCTGGTCGGGTTTCACCCAGCAGCGCATGGCGTACTGGCCCGCGCCGAACACCTGCACGCGCGCGATTCCCGGCACGCGCGTCAGCTCGTCGACCAAATTAATGTAAGCGTAGTTCGCCAGGAAGACACTGTCGTAGGTCCCATGCGGCGAGTAGAGCGCTACCAGCATCAGCGGCGCCGACAGCGATTTCTGCACCTGCAAGCCCGCCGTGTTCACCAGCGCCGGCAGTTGCGCTTGCGCCTGTGCGGTCCGCAATTGCGTCAGCACCTGATCGATATTGGGGTCCGTCTTGACGTCGAAATCGACCGTAATCTGCGTCTGCCCGTTGTTGGCGTTCACCGAATACATGTAATTCATGTTGTCGACGCCGCTGATCTGCGCTTCGAGCGGAGTCGCGACCGCCTGCTCCAGCGTCTGCGCGTCCGCGCCGGGATACATCGCCGTCACCTGGATCTCCGGCGGAACGATGCTCGGAAACTGCGCCACGGGAAGCGAAAGGATCGACACAGCGCCGATAATGACCATTAAAATCGCGATCACCATCGCGACGATCGGACGATCGATGAAAAACTTCGACATAATTACTGCGATCCCGCCCCGGCGCCGCCGGAGTCGGCGGCTGTTCCCGCGTTCGGCGTCTCGGGCTTCGGATTTACTACCGCCCCGTCCCGCACTTTCGTCGTGCCTTCGGTGATGACGCGCTCGCCCGGTTTCAGTCCACCGCCGCTCACGATCCACATCTCGCCGACCCGGTCCCCCGCCTCGACGCCCTGAATCTTCACTCTATTTCCAGGTCCGACGACATCCACCTGGTAGCGTCCCTGCAGCTCCCCAACCGCGCGTTGCGGCACCAGCAGTGCGCCCTTTCGATATCCCGTCATCGCCCGGATGCGTCCGAATTGCCCCGGGCGCAGAACGTTTCCAGGGTTCGGAAACGCGCCCACCATGCGAATCGTTCCGGTCTGGGAATCGACCTGCCGGTCCGCGAATACGATCCGCCCCTGGTGGGGATAGATGTTGCCGTTCGCAAGCGTCATTTGGAGCGGAACCTGGCTGTTGTGCCGCAGCAGATCGGGACTCCCCGCCGCCAGCCGCCCCGAGAGCGCCATGTACTCCTGCTCGCTGATGGGAAAATAAACCTTGATCGGATTCACTTGTGAAACGGTCGTGAGCACCGTCGTCGGGCTCACCAGATTTCCGATCTGCGTCGTGGCGAGGCCCGCGATTCCATCGATGAGCGAGCGTACGTGCGTGAATCCGAGGTTCAGTTGCGCCTGTTCCATCGCCGCCTCGCCCGATTGAATGGCCGCCTCGTTAGTCTTCACCAGCGCCTCCGCCTGTGCCCTCGCCTGGATATCGTTATCCAACTGGCTTTGCGGAATGGCGCGCGCCGCCGCCAGCGGAGTATCGCGCTTCGCGTTGATCTCCGTCAGGCCCAATTGCGCCTGCCCCTGGGCAAGCTGACCGCGCGCCTGCGCCACTTGCGCTTTCGCTTGATCGAGCGCCGCTTGAAACGGCCGCGGATCGATCTCGAACAGAATGTCGCCTTTGTGAACGAACGAGCCTTCGCGGTACGTTTGCTCGATCAGGTAACCCGACACTTGTGGCTGCATATTCGCGTTGACATATCCGTCGAGCGTGGCCACCCAGTCTCCATAGATCGGAACGTCTTTCTGCACCACCGTTGCAACGATTACGTCGGGCGGCGGCGGGGCCTTCGGCGCGGACGCCGCGTTAGTGCCGCAGGACCAGAAAAGCGGAGTGGACACGCCGGCCAATGCGAATGCAATAAGAGTTGAGCGGGTCACGATCGGCGCGGTCCAATGCGCGCATCGAGATAACATAGCAGCAATACCTTGAACTCCCGCACGATCGCGCGCTTCTCCCCGGGGGGAGCTTCGGCGTAGAGCTGATTCAGCGTTTTCATAATCTGCAGCATCACGGCGGCCAGGCGCAGCGCCGTGACATGCGACAAGCGCGGACGTATCGCCCGCAGCAGCGCGGCCACGCGCTCCCGCAGCACCGTGCGGATCGCCGCCGGCGTTCTGGTGCTCAAGGGCGCATCGAGGAGCGCGATAAAAGCGGGATGACTCTCCACGAATCCGATCGTCAGGTCTATAAGACGATCCACCAGGGCCTCGAGATGCAGCGTTTTCGATTGCGCTTCGAGCGGAACCAGCATGACTTGAAATTGTTTTCCGTATTCGCTCCGCAGAGCTTGCGTAATCGACTGCTTATTCGGGAAAAACTGGTAAAGAGACCCGATGGGAGCGCCCGCGCGTTCCGCAATGGCGCTCATTGTCGCCCCTTCATAGCCGCTCTCGGCGATCACGCCCGCCGCCGCGTCCAGCAGCTCCGCCACCCGGCGCTCGCCGCGCTCCTGTTGCGGCATCCGCCTGGGCTTTGGTTGCGAATGCGAGGCCACGCTCATGTTCCAGTATACATGAGGATTCGCTCACATATTGCGCAAGCGGCAGATACCACCTCTTTTTGGTGAGCAGAGGGGCCCGCACTCTCGACGGAGTGCGTTACGGCGCGGGTGCAGCTATGAATGGCGGTCAAACGCTGCGCAGGGGAATCGAGGACCGAATAACCTTGACCACTGGTCCTCCTGCGTTCGGATCTGTTCCGTACTCGCGCTGTAGGTACATCTCCAAAGTTCGGCCTGTGAAGCTGGGATCGATGGTTGGACCGAGCCAAATTTCGGCGATACAGGCCTTTTCAAAAGGAATCTCAACGTAGGGAATGACGCCCCACCGACCCGCGCGGTACTTCAGGGGTGTCGCGGGTGAAACCGAAATGAGACGCCACTCCTGTTCCTCGCTGAAGCTGCTGTTCTTGAATATAAGGGAAAGCTTTACGGCATTGTCGATCACTACGGAATCAAAATTCGCGTCGATCCCAGAATTGGGTGATTCACGTATCCCCTGTGCAGTTGCAAAGAAATCGCGGACAATCTTCTCCTGTTCAACAGCCGAGTAGATTATAGGCAGAAGATCAAACCCGATTGCAGCCGCGGCTCTTGCCAGCGCGTCCGGCCTGAAGGCGATTGAATACCCGGCGCCATCCCTTCCATAAACACGCCACTGCGATAGAAGGTCTGCTGCCGAACAGAAACAAGCTACACAGGTCTGCTCGATCCAGCTCAACATTCTGTACTCGTCCGTTTTGAAGTGTGGCGCGAACCACTGCTTCACAATACTGGCGGGCAAAAATTCGGACGCCACCCGGTCGACGAGCTTTATGCCGTGCACATCTCGCTTCTATCGTTCATGCAAAAGGGACTTGACACCCACAATGCGGGCCCATTCGCCTTGGGATCGGGCCGCAGAATTTAAAAAGCCGCTTCGGCCGACCTGTAGTGAAAAAGCAGGGTTGGCGTAGATTTGGACCTTTGGACAGCCTCTCCACGAGCCTCTATCAACTTCATCCTGTAAGCTGGGGCAGGGCGATTATTCATCCGGCGAATTAGAACGCACAACAGATCTGAGTGTACAGCGTTCCCAAAAGTGGCCGTGCGAGCTTGGTTCCTATTTATTGAGCTAATTTCGCCAACACAAGCGCCAGCGGCTGTTCCGCGTCGCTGACTGCCTGGCTACAGATCCTCTTTCTCGTCTGCCAGACTTTCTCCGCCAAGTCTACATTCGTATTTGCCGCCTCGTCCTCTCCGCCCGGCTTCACCTTGACGGCCAATGCCGCCTGGGCCGTGTCGAGAAGCGCCTGCGCGTCCACCGGTATGTCGGCGGTTTTGCACCGCTGCAAACCCTGAATGGCCATGTCGAGAAGCCGGTAGGAGCGCTCATAACGCTGGCGCGCGCCCAATCCTCGCGATGCCGGGTCGAGCGCGAGCACCTCGCTAGAAAGGTCCAGCCGCTTGCGCAGCTCCGCATCTCGCGGCAGCAGATGCGACGCGATCAGGAATTCCGTATGCGCCGTCTTATAATTCCCGCGCGCGAATTCCGCCTCGCCCAGTCCCGCAAAAGCGCCAGGGTCCGACGGGCGCTCCTTCAGAATCGCGCGGTACATGTCGAAAGCTCTGCTCGGCGAGCCGGCCTGAAGATAGAGTTTCGCGATCCGCTCGCGCGTCCCGATGTTCAGCTTCTCGTCTTGCAAAGGAAGCAGCTCGGCCAGCAATTGCTGCTTGTCGTTCTCGCGCGCCAGCAAGTCGATTAGCTCCAGCTGTACGTCCAAACGCCTCTTGGCCGCATCGCCTCCCCAGCGTCCGTAGATCGCGCGATGATAATAGGACCCCGCATCCGCAAGCCTGCCCTCTTTGACAAGAATCCGCGCCATCGTGAGATTGGCCTCGCCTTTGCTCGGATCGCCCGCCAACACCGCCGCGGCCGCCGCGTCCGCGTCGCTGAACTTCCCCGCCGCCAGCAGAGCCCGGCTGAGCGCAAGCTGATATCCCACGTTCTGGCGCGCGAACGTCAGCGCGCTGCGGAACTCCTCGATCGCGGGGCCATAACGCCCCTCGTGTTGCAACTGCTCTCCGCGCGTGAAAAGCCGCTCCGCCTCGGCGCGGCTCTCCGCAATCTCGGCCCTCTCGAGAAACGCATCGAACACGAACAGGCCGGCCATCGACGCGAACACCAGCGCGAAGGTGCCAAGGAAAGAATGCCCCCGGCTATTCATCGCGCTCCGCCGCTCCCGGCAGCTTCGCGACGCCATACGCTTCGAGAATATCGTCCAGCGTCACAATGCCCTCGAGCTGCCGCACGTTCGAGCGGCTCACCACCGGCAAAACGTTGTACCCGCTGCGCCCCATTCTTTCTAGCGCCACATCCACGCCCTGATCGGAGTGGACATGCGGCAGCTCCTCGGCGCGATGCGGACGGTCCGGGAAAGCGCCCCCCAGAAACTGCGCCAACTTTTTTGCTCCCTCGCCCTGCGCCAGCGCGCTCTCCAGTTCCCATTTTCGAATCATGCCCCACAGCCCTTGCGCGTCCGCCACGGGTGCCGCGTCCAGATCGTAGCGGCGAATCCGCGCCGCTGCTGCGGCCACGTCCAGATCCGGCGTCAGCACCTCGGGCGCCGCCTGCATCGCCTGCCGTACGCGCACATGCGCCGGTTGCGCCCGGCCCTCCGCCGCCGGCAGGTGGACGCCGTCCTGATGCGCCAACGCTTCGTAAATTGGCTCCCGCTGCAGCTTGTAGGAGATGAAAAAAGCGATCATGTTGGAAATCATCAGCGGCACGATGATGGTGTAATCGCGCGTCATCTCGAATATCATGATCACCGAAGTCAGCGGCGTCCGCACGATCCCCGCGAACGCAGCGCCCATGCCCACCAGAGCGTACGCCCCCGGGTTCGCCGTGTATGCCGGAAACAGAGAGTGCGCCACGCTTCCCACCGCCCCGCCCATCGTCGCGCCGATGAACAGGCTCGGTCCGAAAATGCCGCCGGCGTTACCCGACCCGTAGCACACCGCCGTCGCCACCAGCTTCAGAACCGAAAGGACGATCAGCGCCTTCAGAATCGTGTCGCCGTTCAGTACCCGCTCCACATAGTTGTATCCCACGCCCAGCACGTCCGGAACGAACCACCCCATAATGCCCACGGTCAGTCCGCCCACCGTGGGTTGCAACCACATCGTCTGCTTGGGCAGGCGCTTGAATCCCGCCCGCAGGCCCAACAGCAGCTTCGTGAACGCTACCGACGCAAATCCTCCGACCACGCCGAGAACTGCATACGCGCCAAATTCCACAGGATGCACCAAGTGGTACGCGGGCACATGAAACAACGGCTCGTCGCCGAGCACCAGGTGTAGGAACATCCACGCCGTCGCGGAGCTCAACACCACCGATCCCAGAATCGGAGCGTTCAGATCGCCGACGATTTCCTCGAGCGAGAACAGCACGGCCGCGATGGGCGTGTTGAACGCCGCCGCCAGCGCCGCCGAACATCCCACCGGAACCAGCAGCTTCACCAAATCTCCCCGCAGCCCCAGCCGCCGCGCGATTACGGACGCAAGTCCTGCCCCGATCTGTACCGATGGTCCTTCGCGCCCCAGCGCGATTCCGCTCGCCAGAGATGCCGAACAACAGAAAAACTTGCCCAGAACGGTGCGAAACTTAATGCGCCCGTCCTCTAGAAAAAGCGCGTACTTGGTCTGCGGAATGCCGCTGCCGCGCGCGAACGGAAAATAACGGTACAACAGATAGCCGGTGACAAGCGACCCCATGGTCGGCACGAAAATTCGCCGCCACCCCGTGCCTCCCGGCGGATACATGCGCGCCGCCAGGCGCCCCGTCAACAAAATGAACGCGACCACTACGAGACCCACGAGCGCGCCGATCACCAGGCTCAGTAGCAGCGACATCTGATTGTCGCTGCGGCGTAATTGTTCCACCCACTTGTGAAACTTGCTCCTCATGAAGCTGTCCGGAGTACGCTCATAACTTCATCTTCCGATGATTCCGCCGCGCTGTGTCATCATAACGGCTTAGGTCATGCGTCTTCGCACAATCCCGGTGTGCGTGTTTGCGGTGTGCCTGTTCGCCTCCCTCCGGCTCGCCCGCGCCGCCGAGCTCCCGCCGTTCTCGCTCAACGACGACGCCTTGCCGCGCAAATACTCCCTCGACCTCACACTCGATCCCGAACGCAGCGCCTTTGAGGGCACTGTGCGCATCGAAGTCGATCTGGCCCGGCGCATGCCCGTGATTTGGCTGAACGGCAACGGCCTTGAAATATCCGAAGCCACGGCGGACGTGAAAGGCCGCGCGGCGCCGGTTCGCGTCACGGCGGCTGGCGAGGATCTTCTGGGAGTCGAGCCCGAAACTCCCGCCGGACCCGGCCGCGTCTCGCTCACTCTGAAATATCGCGCGCCGCTCCCCTCCCAAGCCGTCATCGGACCCTATCGCATCCAATACGAAGACCGCTGGTACATATTTACTACGTTCACTCCCATGGGGGCTCGCAGCGCTTTCCCCTGCTTCGATCAGCCGCGCTTCAAGACCCCGTGGGATGTGCGTCTTCACGTCAAGCGCGAGTACCGCGCCTTCTCCAATTCCGCGATGGTAAGCGAAACGGACGAGCCCGGCGGCATGAAGGCCGTCGCGTTCGCAACCACCGAACCGCTGCCTTCCGAAGTGGTCGCCTTCGCCGTCGGGCCCTTCAACACGCTCGAGGGCGCGCCCGCCGGAAGCCGCGAGATCCCCGTTCGCGTCATCACGCCGAAGGGCCACGCCCCGCAAGGCGAGGAGGCCGCGCGCGCCACGCCGGAAATGTTGTTCCGCCTCGAATCCTACACCGGCATGCCCTACCCCTACGACAAGCTCGACCAGGTCGCGCTCCCCGATCTCCCTTTCGGCGCCGTCGAAAATCCGGGTTTCATTACGTATCGTCTCCGTACGCTGCTGTTCCCGCCAGGCGATGCCAGCGCTACGCAGAAGCACGCCGTCCGCGCGGTCGAGGCGCATGAGATGGCCCATCAATGGTTCGGCGACATGGTCACGCAGGCCAATTGGGAGGACGTCTGGCTCAGCGAAGGCTTCGCCACCTGGCTTTCGGCGAAGGTCATGGATCAGGACCAGCCTCCGGCTCGCCAACATCTCGCCGCCGCCATCTCGCGTGAGCGCATCATGGAAGCCGACGAAAGCGCAAAAACCCGCCCCGTGCGCGTCGTCATGCGCGATCGCGAAATGATGAAGAGCGTCTACAGCCAGTTCGTGTATCAGAAAGGCGCCGCGGTCTTGACCATGCTCGAAGGGTGGTTGGGCGAAAACGCCGTGCGCGCCGGCTTGCGGCTCTATCTTGCCGATCATCGCTTCGCGTCCGCCACCACGGGCGACCTGATCGCCGCGCTGCGTCTCGCCTCCGGCATCGACGCCGCCGAGACCATGCACGATTTTCTCGATCAGACCGGCGTCCCGGTCATCCACGCCGAAGTGCGCTGCGAGCCTGGCCTGGACCCGCGTATCGAATTCGAGCAGACCAACGCCGCGCGGCACTGGGACGTTCCCGTCTGCTGGAAAACCGCCGCGGTCTCGAGCTGCCTCGTCGTGGATACGCGCCGCCAAGTTCCCTTGCCGCGCGCCGCGCCCTGCCCAGCGTGGGTCTACGCCAACGCGAACGCGTCCGGCTATTACCGCATTCAATGGGACGCCGCGCAACTCGCGACGATCAACGACGCCGCGCTCCGCAGCTTCAACGCGGTCGAGCGCCTGGCGTTGGCGAACGACGTCAATGCGCTGCGCCGCTCCGGCCGCCTCGACGCAGCCGCGGCCAAACCCGTGCTCACGCGTCTCGCCGCCGACCCCGAGACGGAGATTGCGCAGGCCGCCCTCAAAGGTCTCGGCGAAAAGAAATAACCCGCCCATCCAGAGAACTATCCGCGGCCCCCAACCTACACAGCTTTGTCCAAGGTCAGCCAGCTCTTCAACACCATGAACATCGCCCATCGTGACCCGCCCCGTAGCGCCTGCAATCCAAGTGATTTGGCCGAAGCGACACATCCTGAATGCTGCGAGACAATACGACGCTGCGCGATCCGCACTCACCGCCGATGCTCTCCACCTCTGATACTCCACTGGAATGCATAATCTTATACGGCGCCCAGCGATTAGAATTCTCTTTTCCGCCCTGGCGTTTCTCGGCGCCGCGGCCTTTTGAGTGCCGCTCCGATCGACTATTCGATCACCGTCGATCTCTCGCAGTTGCACCCGGGCAGTTCCTATTCCGGTTCCCTCATCGCGCCGAATCAACTGAACATTGGCGATTCGACGTCTATTACCCTCTTCGCCAGTCCGGCCGGCGAGTATTCGCCCAGTTCGCTTAGCGAGACGCTTTCGGTCGAGGTGGGGCCGACGGGGTTCAACTCGGTGATCCTCTCGCCGCTGCTATTCACGGACACGAGTACGGCAAAGCGGTATGACCTCATCGTTGTAGCGCCCGCCCATTGCGCCCAGCCGAACGGCGTACCGTGCCAAGCCAACGGCCAATTGGCCGGAACCAACGCGAACGGTCCCGCTTCCGTTCCTTATTTGGTTTCCATAGCCGCGGCGCCGGAGCCTTCCTACGGATTGTTACTTCTTTTGGTGGGCTTAATCGCTGTGGCTCTGCGGAAAAGGGCGACCAAGCCTAGCCCGGCAATCACGACTTCAGCGGTCCCCGGCTCCGGTACAACCGTTCCGTTGATCTCGAACTGAACCGAATCGGCAGGGCCGCTCCCAGCTGACGCCACGGCCCGCTGCCGTTTGAAGTCGGAGAAACGTTCGAGAGGCACTCCGCCGCTCGCCCAACTTGGCTGTTTTGAAAGGCGTCATTACCAACCAATATTGCGTTCCGGCGGGAGCGCCAGGGGCGTAAAGCGGGTCATCGATACGACGCCGAACGGGCGGGAAAGGCAGGCGCCATCAAGTCCGTCCCGAGTGTCCTAACGCCCAATCCCGGAGCGCCGCTAACATCCGAGTGCAGAAACAGGTTTAATGTGGGATCGCGCGGCGAACCTAAAACTTTCAATGGTGCCTGAATTCTAGTGGAGTTCACGACCGGGGTGAAGGCCGCGCCCACCGACTGCGGCCCGGTCACGGGAACATTGCTGCCCAGCGTCGGCTCGGAAGTGGTGCTGTTCAGGTCTGTAAAAATAGTCGCCCCCATACTATGGCCTCTTGACAATGTACAGCTCGAAACTCCCAGCTAAAGTACGCGTTTGCGACGGCTTAGTGTGCGTGTTTGCAGAAAGCGCGACCTGCTACCTTACCCGTTGCACCGCGACCGCCGTGATGTCGTCTTCCTGCGCGCCGGAACTGAAGTTTTGCACTGCTGCGACGGCTTTATCGATCATCGCTTCGGGGCCATCCGCGCGGGCCGATCGCAACACCGCTTCCAGCCGCGCATCGCCGAAGTCGTCTCCTCGCGCCGATTCCGCTTCGGTCAAACCGTCGGTATAAAGGAACAGCGTGTCGCCGGGAGAAAGCCGCGCTTCCCCG
The DNA here is from genome assembly GCA_963795935.1 of Bryobacterales bacterium. GTDB lineage: Bacteria > Acidobacteriota > Terriglobia > Bryobacterales > Bryobacteraceae > JAICMB01. Next base: position 142,858 of record CAWCJO010000016.1, read on the forward strand.
TCGTGGCAATCCCAGTCGGGAAACGCGCCCAGAACCGTTGCGGTGGCCTCAAGGCGCTCCGTCGTGCCCGAGGCGCGAATCAGAAATGGCGGTAGATGACCGCAATTCACGTAGCGCAAGCAGTGCGTCGCCGAATCGTAATCGCCGAAAAATAGCGTGGCGAAAGTTTCAGCCGAGGTGGATTCATAAAATAGCCGGTTGATGGATGAGACTAGCGCGGCCGGCTCGCGCGGCGCCGGCTTCAATCTGCGTGCGGAAGCTCGCCTGCAGGTTCGCCATCAGAAGCGCGGCCGGCACGCCTTTGCCGGATACGTCGGCCAGCACGATGCCCAGCCGCCCATCTCCAAGATCGAGAAAATCGTAGTAGTCGCCGCTGACCTGGCGCGCCGGCGAGCAGCGTCCCGCGTACTCGATGCCGCGAAGCGCGACCGGGTTGCGCGGGAACAGCTTCTGTTGCACATTCCGCGCGATCTCCATTTCACTCCGCGCGCGGCGGACGTTCTCGGCTTGCTTATCGAGTGTGGCCAGCAGGCGCGTGTTGTCCCACGGCTTCTGCACAAAATCGGCGGCGCCGCGGCGCATCGCTTCCACCGCCAGATCGATGCTGCCCCACGCCGTCATCACCACAATCGGGGCTGCGTTACGCTGCGCCTGCAAGCTCGCCAGCAAATCGAGGCCTTCCTGACCCGAGGTCGTGTCGCGTGCGTAATTCAGGTCCATCAGGATGAGGTCGAAATTGTCGTTGCGCGCGGCCGCCAGCAGCGCGTTCGGGGAATCGACCGTGACCGTGCGGTGTCCCGCGCCCTTCAGCAGCAGGCGCAGAGCTTCGAGAACGTCCTGTTGATCGTCGCCTACAAGAACACGCATGTTCGGGCTGCACATTTATCATTACAGACAAGGGCATTCGAAGTTCCAAATGAGACGATTGATGTCAATGGTACGAGGACGTAGCATCTGTCCGAAAATGGGACCGAGGCGTTTGCTTTCGATGCGTCGAATGTTGTTCGCAATTTGCTGCGTTGCCGCGGCGGGATGGCAGGCGCTGACCCCCGCCACAGCGGATGTCGAGATACCCACGCTGCGGCAGCCCGTCGATATTCTTTTCGACCGCTGGGGCGTGCCTCACATTTACGCCCGCAACACCGATGATCTCTTCTTTGCGCAGGGCTGGATCGCCGCGCACGACCGCCTTTTTCAGCTCGATTTGTGGCGCCGTATTGGATCGGGCAGGCTGGCCGAAGCCATCGGGCCGGCTGCCGTCCCGCGCGACCGCATGGCGCGGCTGCTACGCTACCGCGGCGATTGGGATAAGGAATGGTCCAGCTACGGGCCGGATACCAGGCAGATCGTGACGGCGTTCGTGAATGGCATAAACGCCTACATTCATACGCTGGGCGGCAAGCGGCCCATTGAGTTCGAGGTTGCGGGCTACGATCCGGGCAAGTGGACGGCGGAGGATGTCGTTGTCGCGGACGGCGGGCGTGCAGGAGATGCACAACGTCAGCAGCGAGGTGCAAAGGTCGCGCGACGTTGCGCAATTCGGAATCGAGAAGGTTCAGGAGCTGATGCCTCCGGAGCCGTTTCGGGCGCTCGATCCGCCCAAAGGCGTCGATCTGGCGACGATCACGCCGGACATACTTCGCGATTACACCGCGGCGCTCGGCGGCGCCATACGCTTTCCCGAGCAGCCCGCTTTAGCGCAGCAGGGCAGCAACAACTGGGTCGTTGACGGGACCATGTCGGCATCGGGCAAGCCGCTGCTGGCCAACGATCCGCACCGCACGATCGGCATTCCCTCATTGCGTAAGACGGTCCATTTGGTGGCGCCGGGTTGGGACATCATCGGCGCCGGCGAACCCGCGCTCCCCGGTATCGCCCTCGGTCATAACGAGAACATCGCGTTCGGGTTCACGATTGTCGGCATGGACCAGCAGGATCTCTATATCGAAAAGCTCAATCCCGAAAATCCCAGCGAGTATCGCTATCGAGGCGAGTGGCGGAAGATGCGAGATCGAGCATGAGGATATTCCCGTCAAGGGATCCGATCCACAAACAGTCGAGCTGCGCTACACCATTCACGGTCCGGTCATTTATGAGGACCGGGCGAACCACCGCGCCTACGCGTTGCGCAGCGTCGCCAGCGAGCCCGGCACGGCCGGATATCTGGCTGGCTTATCGCTTTCGCGAGCGACGAATTGGGACGAATTCCAGAAAGCGGCGGCGCGTTTCAAAGTGCCGACCGAAAATATCGTCTATGCGGATCGCGACGGCAACATCGGCTGGATCGCCGCCGGTCTGGCCCCCATACGCAAGAATTGGTCGGGACTGTTCCCCGTTCCCGGCGATGAGGGCGAATTCGAGTGGAGCGGTTTTCTCGCCGCTGCCGACCTCCCGCGGGCATATAATCCCGCAAGTCATCACATTGTCACGGCGAACAACGATATCCTGCCCCCTGGCTATGGTAAGCAGCTCTCCTACGAGTGGGCCACGCCGGACCGCCACGACCGCATTGAGGAACTGCCTGCGCCAGCATCGCAAGTTCAAAGTCGAGTCGTTCGAGAGAATACAGCAGGACGTCCTTTCGTTGAATGCCCGGCGCTTCATGGCGCTCGCGGGGCCCGATTCGCCGCTGGCGGAATGGGACGGACGGCTGCGCGTGGACTCCCCGCAAGCGCTGCTCTACGAGTTGTGGATGCACGAGCTTCCGCGCACCGTTTTCGGACCGGATTTGGGCGCGCGCGTATCGTCTGCAACGCACCCTCAAAGAGTTGGAAGAACACCCCAACCCGGAAGCGATCGCGAAAGCCCTCGAGGGCGCGCGGCGGCGCCTATCCGCCCACATCGCCGGGGAAAAACCACCCCAGGTGTGGGGCGATCTGCACAAAGTCTTTTTCCGTCATCCGCTCAATCGGACGGGGCTCGACCGCGGTCCTTTCGCGCGCCCGGGCGACTCCTACACGGTCAATGCCACCGGCGGAGCGAATTTTCGCCAGACCAGCGGGGCTTCCTACCGCGAGATCTTCGACCTTGCCGATTGGGACCGCTCCGTCATCACCAATGTTCCCGGCGAATCCGGCAATCCGGGAAGCCCCCATTATGACGATCTGATTCCCGATTGGTTGTGGGGCGAGTATCATCAACTTCCGTTCAGCCGCAAAGCCGTGGAAGCGGCGACGGAACATCGCTTAACCCTCTTGCCGCGTAAATAACGCCACGTGAATGACGGCCGCGCCCCCTACCGCTTGTAGCCGATCTTGCGCAAAAATTCCCGGCGGTTGCGCGCGTCCTCGCCCGTCTCCACTCCTTTGGGCGAGCTTCCGTCGACCACGCCCAGCACGCCGCGGCCTTGTGCTGTTTCAGCGACGATCACCTCGACAGGATTGGCGGTAGCGCAGAAAATCGTGCACACTTCCGGCGTCATCTGAATCGTGTTGGTGACGTTTATGGGATAGGCTTCCCTCAGCGCTATTACGAAGAGGTGCCCGGCGGCAACGGCCATCGCGTTCCTCACGGCGAGGTTCTGCAGCTCCGGGTCATTGCCGTCCACACGGGCCAGACACGGTCCAGAAGCCTCGTTGAAAGCGATGCCGAATTGAATCCGCGGCACGGCGTTCACCATTGCCTCATAGAGATCCTCGACGGTCTTGATGAAATGGCTGTGGCCCACAATGATGTTCCCGTTCTCGGGAATTTCCAGCCGTACGGCTTTCAGGTCCATGAAGAATAGAGTAGAACAGCGGCACTAAGTCGGCTTAGGAACACAGCGCTACGGCGGGCATAGCGCAGTTCCCCTCAAATCGACAGCGCCGCTGCGAACGGTTGTCGCCCTCAATGTGACCGAAACTTCGTCGCTGCGACACTGCAGGCCACCCGGGGCGGCGTGGATGCCAAGGCACGGGCCGCCTCACTACGCTAAGCTGTCAACACGCCATGGCTCAATTTGATTTGCGGGAGCGCCGATGAAATGGGGCGTAACGCTGGCACTCTTGTCCGGCGCATGCAACGGGCTCTTCACCACGCCCATGAAGATGCAGCCGCGCTGGAAATGGGAGAACCTGTGGCTCGTATTCATCGTGGTGGCGTGTCTCGCCATGCCGATTGCGATCGTCTTTTCGACCGTGCCGCATTGGACGCAACTGTTCCGCCGCGCGCCGGCCGGCGCCGTAGCCGCTGCCCTCGTGTTCGGATTCGCCTGGGGCTTTGGCGCAATTTCGTTCGGTCAGAGCGTGGATTCGCTCGGCGTGTCGATCGCGAACAGCCTTGTCATCGGCCTTAGTTCCGCCCTCGGATCGCTCGTTCCGCTCATGCTGGGCGGCCATGTTCATCTCAATGCGAAGGTGCTGACTTTGTTGGCGGGTATCGCCGCCTTTCTTTGCGGAGTCGCTCTGTGCGGTCAGGCCGGTTTGCTTCGCGATCGAAAGAGCGCCCCCGCGGCCCATGGGAAGCCCGCGCTGCGAGGCTATGTGTTTGCGGTCGCGGCGGGCGTGATGTCGGCCGTCTTCAACATCGGTTTCACTCTCGCGCATCCCATCGCAACGGCCGGCTTAGCGCTGGGGATCTCCGAGTTCTCCGCGAACAACTGCATCTGGCTGCTCATGTTGGGCGCGGGATCGATTCCGAATATCGCGTACTGTCTCTATCTCATGAAGCGGAATCGCACCGCGGGACTGCTGCTCGAAAAGGGCGCCGCGCGAGGGTGGGTTTCCGGCTTGATTATGGGCCTGCTCTGGGGCGGCAGCATTTTCCTTTATGGAGCCGCAACGCCGAAACTGGGCGCAATGGGACCTTCCATCGGCTGGCCTCTCAGCCTCGCGGTCGGACTGCTGGTCGCAAACGTCATGGGTTTGCTTCTCGGCGAGTGGCGGACCGCTGCGCGCGACGCGGTGGCGAGGATGCGATGGGGTTTGCTGATATTGTTGGGGGCGATCGTGCTCTGCGCCGGGTCGGCAAGGATGGCGGGATGACGCTTGCCCCATTGATGGAGCGCTTACGCGGACAACTGATCGTCTCCTGCCAGTCCGATGCAGGGGACGCTTTCCACGGACGCATGGATCTGTTCGCGCGCGCAGCTATTGCGGGTGGAGCGCGCGGCATTCGGGCGAATGGACCGGACGATGTTCGCGCCATCCGGCAAGCCGTGGACGCGCCGATTATCGGCATCCAAAAACGGATCGCCGGCGATGGCAAAATCCTGATCACTCCTTCGTTCGAGGATGCCGAAGCGCTGGTGCAAGCAGGGGCCTCCATTGTGGCGCTCGATTGCACGCGGCGGGGCCGGGCGACGGGCGCGCTGGAGCGGTTGCGCCGCATCCGGAGCGACTTGCGAGTTCCGGTGCTTGCGGATATCGCGACTATCGAGGAAGCGCAAGAGGCCGCCCGCGCCGGCGCGGACTTGATAGCGTCGACCATGCGCGGCTACACCGACGACACCGCCGTGGTTGAAGATTTCGAGACCAGCTTCATCGAGCAGCTCGTCAAGTCAGTGCCGGCGCCGGTGATCGCCGAAGGACACGTCGACACGCCGCTTTTGGCGCGCGACGCCATTCGCGCCGGCGCCTTCGCGGTCGTGGTTGGGTCCGCCATTACGCGCCCCCATCTGCTCACTGGCCAGTTTGCGGAAGCTGTCCAGACGGAGTTCGCGAAGACGAGCGGGGCCGTTACGATCCTCGGCATCGACATGGGCGGGACGAATACGAAGTCCGGTCTTGTGTCGGCGGACGGGAAGTTACTGTGGGAGGAGACCGTCGCAACGCCCGCCGCCGCGGGCCGCGCCGGACTGCTCGCTCACCTGCGGGATGTCGCCCGCCAGGGACTGGAACGCGCGCGGGCGGCGCATCGCGAGCCGTTTGCCATCGGTATTGCCACGGCCGGCTGGGTAAATCCGCACAATGGCACGGTCGCGTACGCGACCGGCAATCTTCCGGGCTGGACGGGTACGGCGATCGCCGCTGAAATCGGCGGCGCAACGGGTCTGCCGGTTTATGTCGAAAACGATGCCAATGCGCTGGCCGCCGCGGAGGCGGAGTTCGGAGCCGGCCGCGGACTGCGTGATATCGTCTGTATCACGCTTGGCACCGGCGTCGGCGGAGGTTGCTACACCGCTGGAAGGCTGAACCGCGGCGCGCACTTTTTCGCCAATGCCCTGGGCCACGTCACAATCCATCCCGGCGGCCGGGTCTGCAATTGCGGCCAGCGCGGGTGCCTGGAACAGTATGCCAATGCCGCCGCCCTGCTCGGATTTGCGCACGGTCGCTATCCCACGGCGGAAGACTTGATCGCCGCGGCTCATGCCGGCGAGCCGCCCGCGCTCGATGCTATCCGCCAGCTCGCCGGACATCTCGCGCTGGGATGCGCCATCGTCGTGCAGATCCTCGATCCCGAGGCGCTCATTTTCGCCGGCGGATTAGCGCAGAACAATCCGTTTCTGCTGGCAAATCTTGAAGAAGAGCTCCCAAAGCTGGTTTCTGTCTGGAAACAGCGGCAGCTCCGCTTACTTGCTTCGAAGCTGGGATATCACGGCGGCGTATTCGGCGCCGCGGCGATAGCGCTGCAAAGATAAACGGCCCACTAATAGGCGGCCTTGTCCGCCTTTGCGATCCAGGCGCGGAAGGCCGCCAGTGCTTCATCGCGCATTAGGGGCATCATCGGAATGGACCGTTGGTCGATGGGGAGCGCAATCTGATCATAAATAAAATCGTCGTCGAAGCCGATTGCTTTCGCGTCCGCGCGGGTATTGGCGAAAAATACTCGCGCCGGGCGGGCCCAGTAGATGGCGCCCAGGCACATGGGGCAGGGCTCGCAAGTGCTGTAGATATCGCAGCCGTCGAGTTGAAACGCGCGCAGCTTGCGGCAGGCTTCGCGGATGGCGACGATCTCGGCGTGGGCGGTGGGATCGTTCGCGGTGGTGACCACGTTCAGGCCGCTGGCCAGGACTTGCGCCATTACAGACGATCAGGGCGGCGAACGGGCCGCCTCCGCGCGCCACGTTTTCGAGCGACATGGCGATGGCTTGGGACATAAACTCGGGGGGCATCAATGTTCCGGCGCGCTAGTGGTCCGCCGCGGTCCGGCAACTCTCATTTTTGAACGTCACGATCACCGCGGTCCTCGATCCTGGATGATCCGGGTCTTGCGGCTCGGTGATCGTAACGCGCTCATATTCGATAACCGAAATGGTCAACAGGCCCATCTGTTCCATGAATCGCCCCAGTTCCTTACCGCGCATGGATGAAGGAACTAATTCCGAGAGTACTTCGTCCACTTGCTTATTTGTGACGATACCCGGAGGAGCGTTGCCGGCGAAATTCGTGACGCCAGGGAGTTCCAATCTGCACACCTGATAGCTTGGCCCATAATCGGCGACGATTTCGAAATCTTGCCTGCACATGAAACGTCTCGCGGCTCAGGGGCGGCCCGAATTTGGCCCGCAACTGGGACGCATCGATTTGAGCGATCGCCGGCAGAGCGAAACCGATCCAGCAAACTGCGTAAAAGCCCAGACTCTGTTTTCCGCTCATGTTCAATCCTATCTAATGCGCGTCTTAGACGCCGATGAAATCGTGTTTGAGGCGCCCGAATGCGGCATCGTCCGAAAGCGATTCATCCCCGAGGTCCGGAACCGGACGGATAGCCGCATGCGCCAAATATCGCGGATAGAACCGCTCAAAGTTCCGGGTCCACCAGGTCCAGGTATTCGGGATGCCGTTTCAGATAACTCGCCACAAAAGGACAGCGCGGGACGACGTGCAGGCCCTCGCCGCGAGCGTATTCCAGAGCGGTTTTCGCAAGCTTGCCGCCCACGCCGCGGCCCTCCATTTCGGAAGGAACCTCGGTGTGGATCAGGATCAGAGAATTGCCCTGACGCCGGTAATCGAGGAAAGCGGCGCGGCCAGCTTGCGCGGCTTCGAAGCGCTGGGCTGCTTCGTTGTTAGTGACGGGAATTTCTTCCGGCATAGGATCGGCGGCTAGCCTTTGCGCGCCGTCCGCTTCCGTGGTTTTTCCTCTTCTCCCTCCGCTATCGCGGGCGCCGACGCCGCGGGTTTCTTCGCAACGGCAAGGCTCTGCTTCAACGCCTCCATGATGTCAATCACTTTGGAGGGCTCGTGAACGGGCGGCGCCACCACCTGCTGTCCCTTGATCCTGGCGTCGATCATGGCCTGCAGGTTCTCGCGGTAGGCATCCTTGTACTTGTCGGGCTGAAAGGGCGCCGCCAGCGTCTCGACCAGCATCTGCGCCAGCGCCATCTCCCGTTCGCCCACCACGCTGGTGTCGGTCCGAAACTCCTCCACTTTGCGGATCTCGTGACTGTAGTACATGGTGTGCATCAACAATCCCGTAGCGCCCGGCCGGAAGATCACGATGTGCTCGCGGTTATGCATCGCGACCTTCGCCACCCCCGCATACCCGCTCTTCTTCAGGACGTCGTAAAGCAGCGCATAGGGCTTTTCCCCGGCGTCGTCCGGCGCCATGTAATACGAATTTTCGAAATACACGGGGTCGATTTCGGCGGCCTTCACGAACTCTAGAATTTCCATGACTCTGGCCGTGGGAGGCGCCATCTTCTTGACGTCCTCATCGTCGATCACGACGTAGCGGTCCTTCTCGTACTCATATCCCTTTACCAGCTCGCTGCGCGGGACCGGCTTGTCCTCGGCCTGGCAGTAGACGACCTGCTTTATGCGCGAATGGTCGGTCTTATGCAGTTGGTTGAAGCTGATGTTTTCGCTGCGCGCCGCCGAGTAAAGCTTGACGGGAAACGAAACGAGTCCGAACGTGAGGTGGCCTTTCCAGACGGTGGTCGCCATGAAAAAAGAATCTCACATTTCAGAGCGCTTTTGTTTGGGTCACTCCTGCTTCTCGAGGACCCATCCCAGCCATCCCTCCGGTCCGAGCCAGGCATTCCTCCGCCACTCCTCGTAGCTGACCTCGCGGCTCGATTCGAGATCGCGCTGGAAATCCTCTTCCAGGCGAGCCGTAACCGCGGCATCCCTGACCGCCAGATTCACTTCATCGTTCAAATCGAACGAGCGGTTGTCGAAGTTGGTGGAACCGAGCACGCACCACAAACCGTCGATGAGCAGGGCTTTGACGTGTATCATCGCCGGCTGATATTCATGGATGCGGACGCCGCTCTTGAGCAGCGCGCCATAGAGGCGGCGGCTCGAGGTGCGAGTCATCTTCTGGTCCGACTTCTTGCCGGGCACAAGAACTTTCACTTCCACGCCGCGCTGCACCGCTGCTTTCAGCTCCTCGCGAGCGCTGCGGTCGGGCAGAAAATAAGGGCTTGTAATGTGGATTGTGCGGCGAGCCGATGCGATCAGCATCTGAAATAGAATGCGCGCGCGCGTCGAGCCGGCCGCTGGCGTGCTGTTGACCACCATCGCTTCCGTCGCTTCGCCATCGGCCTCGCGGTAGGCGAAATACTCTTGGCCAGTCAGAATTTCGCCGGCAGTCCGCAGCCAGTTGTCCGCGAACGCGGACTGCAAATTCGTTACGACAGGGCCTTCCACGCGCACCACCGTATCGCGCCAACGCGGATGCCTGCCCTTGCGGCCGGCGGGCCGCCCGATCCACCAGTTGTCGGCAATCCCCGCGCCGCCGATGAATCCGACCAACCCATCCACGATCATCAACTCGCGATGCGTGCGGTTATTGAACTGCGGAATGGCGCGCCAGCGCAGCGGGTGATACCACTCCACGCGGCCTCCCGGCGTCCAGCAGATCCCGGAAATAATGGCGGGTGATGCCCAGGCTTCCGATATAGTCGACGACGAGCTTCACCTGTACGCCCGCGCGCGCCCGCTCCGCCAATGCCTCGATGTATTTCCGCGCGATATCGCCGCGCTGAAAAATGTAGGCTTCGAGATTGATGGTTTTCCGCGCGCCGCGGATCGCCTCGAGCGCGGCGGGATAGAAATGGTCCCCGTTGGTCAGCACGTCAATGCGATTGCGCGAGCGCCTTTGCGCATCCGTGAGGGTCTCCAGCAGGTCGCGAAACTCCGCGCTGCCGGGATCGGGGCGCGGCTTCCAATCGATGCGGTATGCCAGGCCCGCCCCAAACAGCGCGTTCAAGAGCACCAGGCCCTGAAGCGCGATCGCGATGAACGCGACGACGATGAAGGCGGTATGCACGGCCCTCCTCGCCGTCAGTGTAACGCGGGCCTGTTAGGAGCACGTGAGCCGATTGTTCGGAATGGTGGGCCTGACAGAACTCGAATCTGTCACCCGTGTCAAGGTCACTAGCAGTTTGCTAGCATTGAATTTTGAACGTCATTAGTAAGCGCGGTCTCTTCGAAAGAGCGGCGAAATTCGCCGATGCAAGGACCGCATTACAGGTGTGGTTCGATATGGCGGTTGAAGCCGAATGGAGAAGCCTTGAAGACGTTCGCAAATCGTTTCCGGCGGCGGACATGGTAGGCGACCTGGCGATTTTCAATATCCGCGGCAACAAATACCGCCTCATCGTTCGAATGGTGTTTCAGTACAAGAGGATCTACATCAAAGAGTTCCTCACGCACGCGGAATACGACAAAGAAGGTTGGAAGAAATGGCTCTAGCAACAATCGACGAAGCCGCCTACGGCAAGCTTCTGGCGCGAGCGCTGCCGCGCGTGATTAAGACGCAAAAGGATAACGAGCGCATGATCGCGGAACTGGAAAGGCTCGATACGCGCGGCCGCCCGCTTACGCCCGAGGAAGAGAACCTCGCCGAACTCATGACGCTACTGGTCCGCCAATTTGAGGAGTCGAAATACCCGCTCGGCCATGCAGAGCCGGCCGAGGCCCTTCGCATTCTCATGGAGAATCGCGGTCTTCGCCAGCGCGATCTGATTCCGTTATTCGGGTCAAGCAGCGTTGTCTCCGACGTGTTAAATGGGAAGCGCCATGTGAGCAAGGCGCACGTGCGCAAGCTCGCCGAATTCTTTCATGTCCCAGCTAGTCTGTTCATCTGAAATGGCTCCAGCTTTAAAAATGCGCAGTTGATGCCAAGTCCACCCATCATATGCCTGTCCCGCGATGCGGTATGCTTACCGCGGCTCCATCCGTATGCTGGAGCGTCATACCGGGCGCTGGCCGAGTGCGCAAGCTGAGATAGGCGGCGAAAGGCACTCGCGAGGTCTTCTATGGCACGCTGTTTGATTTGTTCGATGAAGACCCGAGGTATCGGGCGAAAAGGTATCTTTTGTCTGCGCCCATGCTCCAGCATGGCGCAAGCACAAGCAGAAAACGCCGAACGCTCCCGGTTTCGGAATGCACACCTTCCGGCGCCTCAACATCTCCTGGAGGCAGGAAGTCGGAGCGACACCGTTCGAGGCACAGAACGCGGCCGGACACGCGAAACCATCGACGACCTGGAGCTCTACGGTAGCCGATCGCGACCGCGAGCGCGAACAGGTCCTACGTATATACGTATAAGAGAACGGCTCGGTAATGGCCGGTGTCCACTGGAATTTAAGCACGGAGCAAAAACGGGCTGGCTGATAAGTCTTTTAGAATGTGGTGGGCCTGACAGAACTCGAATCTGTGACCTCTACCGTGTCAAGGTAGCGCTCTAACCAACTGAGCTACAGGCCCGGAATTTATACCGATTGTCGCATATCGAGTCCCGCAAAGGCCTCTTTCACCTTGCGGTAGGTCTGCTCCAAATCCTCCGGTATGACGCGCGTCTCTCCGACCGCGGTCATGAAATTCGCGTCCCCCACCCAGCGCGGCAGCGCGTGCATGTGGATGTGGCCGGCGACGCCCGCCCCCGCCGCTTCTCCAATGTTCATGCCGGTGTTTAATCCATCCGGGCGATATGCCGCGCGCAGGCACGCCACGGTCTTGCGCAGCAGCAGCATCATTTCTACCAACGTCTCCTCGGCTGCCGCCTCGGGCGTCGGGGCGTGCTCGTACGGCGCGATCATCACATGCCCGCTGGTGTACGGATAGGCGTTCAAGATTACGAAATTGTGATTGCCCCGATAGACGATGTAGTGTTCTTCATCGTTGTTGGCGGCGGGCTTATCGCAAAAGATGCAACCCTGCGATTGCTTTGCGCCCGAAATGTAGTTATAGCGCCAGGGAGTCCACAGGCGATCCATCAACTGTTATGCGGCGTCTCGCCCGCGGGATGCGGCCCGGCGATGGTACCGGCCGCCACCGGTTCGGCGCCCGCGCCGTTAACCGACGCGGTGTTCACCAAATCCTTAAGCTCCTTGCTGGGCTTGAAATAGGGAATGCGCTTGGAGGGCACTTCCACGCGCGTTCCGGTCTTCGGATTGCGTCCCACGCGCGGCTGCCGCTGCCGCGTCCGGAAGCTCCCGAATCCTCGAATTTCGATCTTGTCTCCGGTGCGAAGCGAACGAACGATGCTGTCGAAGATGGCCTCTACGATGACCTCCGAGTCCTTCCGCGTCATCTCCACGACGCGCGACACTTCTTCGATCAATTCGGCTTTCGTCATAATCTCTCCGTGGTCCCTCGTTTCGGCGCGAAATCCAGCGCGCCTACCGGCTCTCGCCCTTCGTTCTGGTATTCATTACTTCTTCTATTGTCAGCGTGGCGGCCGCCGCCTGGCGCTGATAATCGTCCAGGCGGTTGCGCTCCTCGTCTTCGGAAAGCGCCCGCAGGCTCAACCCGATTTTCTTCTCGGCTTCGTTCATCTTAATCACTTTGAAATCCATTTCGATTCCCGATCGGGAGAGGAGATTCGTCTCCGCGCCGATCCGCCCGCCGGAATCTCGGAGCGGTGGCATAGCGCTTCCACGCCCGGCGCCAATTCCACGAAAACGCCGAACGCCGCGGCCCGGCATACTCGTCCGCGCACGATGTCGCCCACCGCATGCGCCCGGAAAAACGATTCCCAGGCGTCCGGCTGCAGTTGCTTGACGCCGAGCGAAAGCCGCCGGTTGGGAGCGTCGATATTCAAAATCACCGCCGGAACGAGCTGCCCTTTTTTTAGCAAATCGGAGGGATGCTTGATCCGCTTCGTCCAGGAAAGATCGGAAATATGCACCAGCCCGTCGATTCCTTCCTCGATTTCGATGAAAGCTCCGAAGTCGGTAAGCTTCCGGACGCGTCCTTCGATCACGCTCCCGATGCTGTAGCGCTCCGCCACCGTAGTCCACGGATCCGGCTCCAGTTGCTTGATTCCGAGCGAAACCCGACGCTCCTTCGGCTTTACCTCCAGCACCACGGCTTCCACCTGGTCTCCGGCGCGCACAACCTTGCTCGGATGCTTCATCCGCCTGCTCCAGGTCATCTCCGAAATGTGGATGAGGCCCTCCACGCCCGGTTCCAGCTCCACGAAAGCGCCATAATCGGTCACGCTCACGACACGGCCGATTACGCGCGCCCCGGCCGGATAATTGATCCCGATTGTTTCCCACGGATCCGGAATAAGCTGCTTCAGTCCGAGGGAAATGCGTTCCTTCGACTTGTCGAATTTCAGAACTTTTACCGTGAGCTGGTCGCCCACGTTGATCACCTCGGAGGGATGATTCACCCGTCCAAAAGATATATCGCTCACGTGCAGCAGCCCGTCGATGCCGCCGAGGTCGATAAATGCGCCGTAATCCGTCAGATTTTTCACCGTTCCCGTCACGATCGCGCCTTCCGCGAGATAGTCGAGCGCGGCCGATTTTCGCGCCGTCAGGTCCTCTTCGATGGCGGCCTTGCGCGAAACCACAACGTTTCCGCGGCGGCGGTTCAGCTTTACCACCTTCACCGGAATATCCTTGCCCGACGAAGGCCTCCAGATTGTGCAGCGGACGCACGTCGGCCTGCGAGCCGGGCATGAAGGCGGCAACGCCCACGTCCACCATGAGCCCGCCTTTGATGCGCCCCTGCACGCGGCCCGAAATCACCAGCCCTTCGCGATGGGCCTTCTCCAGGTTGTCCCAGGAGCGCAAGCGGCTGGCCTTTTCGTGAGACAGCAGGATGTAGCCTTCCGGCTGCGGGCCGGAGCGGTCCACCATGACATCGATCTGGTCGCCCGCGCGCACATGAACGCTGCCGTCGGGAAGCGTAAACTGCTCGATCGGCACCAGTCCTTCGGACTTGTACCCGAAATCGACAATCACGTCTTTATCGGTGACGTTCAGCACGCGGCCTTGCAGCAACTCGCCTTCGTGCGGAGGGGCAAAATGGCTGTAGTCGTCGATGAGCCGCTCGTATTCCGCCTCTTCGGTCGAAACCGGCATCTCCAGATTCTGCTCATCCGATTGAATGGCCATTGCCAAAACTCCCCGAGATCATACTACAACGGGTCTATGGCATGCTTCCGCACTTGCGCGTTGGCAGTTCCGCGACGTAGGGAGGACGGCCAATCCGTGAGGCTGAAAATGTAGATCCCGTTATACGACAAACGGTTGATATCTCAGTACTTTCAGAACTATACCGGACCCTCGCGCGGAAGTCAACCTTAGAAATTCTATACGTATTTCACGGTATGCCGCGCTACGGCGTGCAAGACGGAATACCCCTTGCCCTGCGCGTACAATAGCGGGAATGCTTCCGTTCGCGCTCGTCCCTCTTCTTTTCCAGACTGTTATTTCCCATCCCGATATCCTGATCCGCAACGGCAGGATCGTCGATGGGTCCGGAGATCCGTGGTATTACGGCGATCTCGCGATCCAGGGCGACAGCATTGCCGCCATCGGGCGCCTCGACGGGATAACCGCGCCCGTGGTTATCGATGCCAAAGGAAAAGTTGTCGCCCCCGGCTTCATCGACATCCACACCCATGCGCGCCGCGGCATCTTCCGCGACCCTATTGCGCAGAATTATACGCGCCAGGGCGTGACCACGCTGCTGGAGGGCAACGACGGCGCCTCGCCTATTCCGCTAAAGCCCTTTCTCGAGCGGCTCGCGGCGACGCCTCTGGGCGTGAATTTCGGAACCTTCGCGGGGCAGGGAAGCATTCGCGAACAAGTCTTGCATCTGGAAAACCGCGCCGCCACGCCGCAAGAAATCGAAAGCATGCGGGCGTTGATGGAACAGGCCATGCGCGACGGCGCCTTCGGCCTCTCCACCGGTCTCTTCTACGTGCCCGGTAATTTCACCCCGACCGAGGAGGTCATTGAACTAGCCAAGGTTGCGGGCCGCTTGGGCGGGATGCACATCTCGCACATGCGCGACGAAGCCGCCGGCGTCATCGCCAGCGTCAAGGAGACCATTCGCATCGGCGAAGAGGCCGGCCTGCCTACCCAAGTGACGCATCATAAGGTCATCGGCAAGGCCAATTGGGGGAAAACGGCGGAAACATTGAAGCTGGTCGAAGAAGCCCGCGCACGCGGCGTGGATGTCACGATCGACCAGTATCCCTACACGGCCTCCAGCACCGGCACCGCGGCGCTGTTCCCTCAATGGTCGCTCGCCGGCGGATCGAAGGCGTTGCTGGAGCGCCTCTCGGCGACGCAACAGCGCCAGGAGATCAAGGCCGTCATCGTCGATCGCATCTTGAACGATCGCGGCGGCGGAGACGCCGAGAACGTCGTCATGGCAAGCTGCGGCTTCGACCCCGCTCTGGCCGGCAAGAGCCTGGCGCGCATTACGCAGGAGCGCGGCCGCCCCCGGAACGTCGAGAACGCCGCCGAAACCGCCATCGAGATCCAGCAAAAGGGCGGCTGCTCCGCGGTTTTTCACGCCATTTCCGAGGAAGACATCGAAGCGCATTCTGCGCTCTCCCTACAGCATGATCGGATCCGATGGCGAGATTCCCGAATTCGGAAAAGGGCGCCCCGCACCCGCGCAGCTACGGCACGTTTGCGCGCGTCCTCGGCCGTTACGTGCGGGAGCGCCACGTGATTTCAATCGAAACCGCGGTGAGGAAAATGTCCGGCTTCCCCGCGGCTCGCCTCAAGCTGCTCGATCGCGGCCTGCTCCGTCCGGGCATGAAGGCCGACGTGGTCATTTTCGATCCGGCGACCGTCTGCGATATGGCGACGTTCGAGAATCCGCACCAATATGCAATCGGTTTTACGGACGTAATCGTGAACGGCAAGCCGCTCATACGCGCGGGAAAGATTACGGAGCAGCGTGCCGGACGCGTCCTCTATGGTCCGGGGCGCGTCCCCTAAGCGCTAAGCGGGGTGTATAATCGCAGGCCAAAGGAGGAAGCCGTGAAACGTTTCCTTTTCTCGTTGCTCGTATTTTTGATTTGCGCTATCGCGGTCGTAGCCGCCGAGAGTAAATCGCCTCACTTGACGGCCGTCGAGCCCGATAGCGCTAAAGTCGGCGATATCGCCACCGCCAAAGGCGAGAACCTCGATACCGCCATCGTCACCGATCTGTTTCTCACCGACGGCAAGAACGACGTGAAGGTCGTCATGACCGAGCGCAGCGCCGACGCCATAAAATTCAAGATTCCCCGCATCAAAGCCGGGCGCTACCGCCTCATGACCGCCTCAAAAGCGGCCCTCATCGAGCAGCCTGTCGTGTTGGAGGTCAGCGAACCGTAGCGCCGCCGCCATCGGCGCGGTGTATGAAAACGCCGCGTGCCGATAATTCCTCCAGCAATTGCGCCACCGCCGGGGCCATCTCACGCTCGCCCAGAGTCACTACCGCCCATTCGAGATCCTCGCGGAACTCGCGCGAGCTGATGCGCCACCGCGACAGATTCGCCGGCGTAGCTTCTCCGATTTGAATAAGCGACCAATGCCGCACCAACGCCAGCGCCGTCGCCGCATCCGGCTGCGGACCGCGCACAATGAAATGATTGTCGCCGTGTACCAGGATCCCGACCGTGTAAGCCTTCATGCTTCCAGACGCGCATCCGGCGCGGCATGGCCAATCGCGAAGTGGTAGACAACCTGTCCCCGCTGCGGGTCGATACCGAGATAGCGGTGTACCTCGTCGTCAAAAAACGCGCCGATGCCCGTCGCCTGCAGCCCCAGCGCCTCGGCCGCCAGGTACAGGCGCTGCCCGATGGCCCCCGCTTCGAAATGCGCGAAGCGGTAGCCGCGATCGCCGTACGCCGTCGTGACGCGCTCCAGATCCGCGATCATCGAGAACGCCACGCAGGCGTTGCCCGCCAGTTGCTGCCGCAGGCTCAGCGCCGCCGCGGCGACGCGTTGATCGCCCGCCTTAATCCGCTCTAATTCGCCCCGCTCCAGCTTGCCCCGCCGCGGCCAATGGCGATAAACGCCGGGCTCCAGCCCCTCGACGGCATGGGCGTAAATATAAAGCTGAACCACCGGCGACGCCGCGAAATCGGCGCATAGCGGCCGGGCAGCGGCGCTGAGAATCGCCGCCAGTTGCGCCAGCGTCATCGCCCGCCTCCCATTTCTGAAATCCAGCGCCGAGCGCCGTCCGCGCGCCGCCTCGCCGAAGCCGCGCCGCATGTCCGCGGCGGCCGCCGGCAACTGGATCGACCCCGCGCCGTCCGCCCTCGCCTCCGCCTTCCCCTCGACACCCCCGCCAAGGTCGATCTTCGTCGCCTCATGCATGTCGTCGATCAGCGGGTAAGCGATTTCGCTGTCGGAGAGCCGATTGGCCGCGCCTCCCGACCACACCGCTTCACCCGCCTTCCGCTCCCCCCTCGGAATAGAAGCGCCGCGCAGCTCCACCAGCAACATGGGCCATTCATCTTGATGCAAGCCCCAAATTCGCGCCACCTCGTCGTCCGGAAAGCGCCCCCGCGCAAAAGTTTCGCAGCCCAGAGCCCGCGCCGAAAGCGCCAGCGCCTGCCAGGCGTGCCCTATGTCGTGCAAGCAATAACGATATGCGCGCTCGCCGTATTTCCACGCCTCGCGCCAAACGATGCTGCTCAGCAAGAAGATAATCGGCGCGCGGATTCCATCTAACTTCGCCGTGAAATCTCCGCTGGCGCGCTGCTCCGCCATGTGCGACGACGGGCGGTAATGATACAGCCCATCGGGCCACTCCTTCACCCCGCGCGCGATGAAGTGGAATTCGGTGGGATGCAGATTCCCGGAGGACGGATTCACGCGCAGCGCATACTTATATCCCGTGGACGGTACGCGCTTGGCGGCGCTGATGGCGGCCGAGTAATACAGCAATTGCGAAAGAAAAGCCGCGCCGTCGCGGGCGTCCGTGGATCCCCGCTGGCCTTCAAGAACCGCGAGCGCCGGAATATAGGGCGCGGGCGGATCGGCCGGCAAGTCGAGCGCCGGCGCGCCCTCGTAATGGCGAAACGGCTCGGGCATATTCGCCCAATCGAGGCCGTAGGGCGCGCGGCTCAACGACCGAACGCCATGCTTGGTCGCTTCGTGGTATTCGCGCCAGCTCATCCGCGCCGGCCCGCTCGCTGCGCCCCGGTACACGCCAAAACCAATCCATCTCTACCCATTACAATTTTCCGTGCGATTTCCGGCGCCCAAAGCGCACTTAGAGATCATGAAGAAAGTCTTCTCCCTAGTCTTCTCCCTCTTGGTGGGCCTCGCCATCATTGCATCCACCGCTTCCGCCGCAAGCAAGAGCAAAAGCGGCGGCTCCGGGCACAAATCGTCGAGCCATAAATCGTCCGGCCACAAGTCTTCCTCCGGCAAGAGCCACAAATCGGCGGGCTAGCCCTGAGCGCGAACAGGGGCGGGTGTTGCCCCGCCCCCTTCCTCACATCTGGCAGGCTCGTTTACGCTTCCTATCACCGGCCCCCATTCGTGCAGCCGGATGCGCGTCACCGACCCCGGGTGCACTTCGATGCGCTCCATAAAATCGACCGGCGCGCCCATATAATGGAGAACCGCCGCCTTGATCACGTCCGCGTGGCTGAATATCGCCACGGTCTTCCCGGGATAGTCGCGCCCCAGCCGCGCCAGCTCGTCCACCACCCGCCGCTGCACATCCAACATCAGCTCGCCTCCCGGAGCGCGCGAACTCCCACGCCAGCGGTTAAACAACTTCCATTCCGGCATGGCGTCCAGTTCCTCCAAAGTCCGCCCCGACCACGCCCCAAAATCTACTTCCGAAAATGCCTCCGAAACTTGGATCGGCAGGCCCAGCCTGTCGGCCAACGGCGTCGCGGTCTGTATCGCCCTTTCAAGCGGGCTGCTGACGATCGCATCCGCCTCTAGCCCGGCAAGCCCCCTCGCCTGCGCTTCCCCCGTTTCCGTTAAACAAACCCCCGGCAGCCGTCCCGTGATGCGCTGGCCGATAACGGCGGTATGACCATGGCGAATCATTAAAAATAATGTCGGCACTTCCCCATGTTACAAGTGACAAATTCCGCGAAACGCGCCATTCAGAGTAGCGTCCAGATTCTAGCGTGCCAGTTCCAGGGTTCCAGTTCTAGCGTGATCGATACATGAAGCTCGTCGTCTTCGGGCTTTCCATCAGTTCATCGTGGGGCAATGGTCATGCCACCCTGTGGCGCGGATTGTGCCGCGCCCTCGCCACGCGCGGCCACGAAGTTCATTTCTTCGAGCGCGACGCTCCCTATTACGCCAACCACCGCGATCTGACTCAAATTCCAGGGGGATTTCTCTATATCTATCCCGACTGGTCCGCCGTCCGCGCCACCGCCGAGCGGCAGGCCCGCGACGCCGATGTCGCCATGGTCACCTCCTACTGTCCCGACGGCCTCGCCGCGACCCACCTCGTTCTCGATTCCCCCGCCCCCTGCCGCTGTTTTTACGACCTGGACACCGGCGTGACCCTCAACCGCCTCCGCGCGGGTGATCCCGTCGAATACATCGGACCCCGCGGTTTGTCCGATTTCGATCTCGTTCTCAGTTACACCGGCGGCAAGGCGTTGACCGAATTGCAACTGCGCCTCGGCGCCCGCCGCGTCGCACCCCTCTATGGGCATGTCGATCCCGCGTACCACCATCCCGCCCCGCCCCTGGACCGCTTCCTCGCCGACCTCTCTTATCTGGGAACCTACGCCGAGGATCGCCAGCCCGCCCTCGAAGCTTTTTTCATCGCCCCCTCCCGCCGCCTTCCGCACTGCCGCTTCATGCTCGGCGGCGCTCTTTATCCTCAATCGTTTCCATGGACCGAAAACATCTACTTCGTCCGCCATTTGCCGCCCCAGGAGCATCCGGCGTTTTACTGCTCCTCCAAGCTGACCCTCAACATCACCCGCAAAGCCATGGCGGAATTCGGCTTTTGTCCCTCCGGACGGCTCTTCGAAGCCTCCGCCTGCGGCGTTCCCATGTTGAGCGACTATTTTGAAGGCTTGGATACGTTTTTCGAGCCTAATTCGGAAATCTTGGTCTGCCGCACGACGTCCGAAGCTATGGATGCCATCCAGATGTCCCCCGCCGATTTGTCGAAAATAGCGCGCCGGGCGAGAGAACGCGCGCTTACGTGTCACACTTCCGGGATGCGCGCCGTCGAACTGGAAGGGATCGTCTCCTCTGTCATGAGTCCTCAACATACTGCCAGTCTGCAGACCTCCGAGGCATAACGATGTGGGGCATCATACCAGCGGCGGGCGTGGGCAGCCGCATTCAACCCCTCGCGTTTTCGAAAGAACTGCTCCCGGTCGGCAGCCGTGATGAAGACGGCGCCGAGCGTCCTCGCGCCGTCAGCGAGTATCTCGTTGAACGCATGATCCTGGCCGGCGCCGACCGCATCTGCTTTGTCATCTCGCCCGGAAAATCCGACATTCTCGAATATTATGGCGGCCGCGTCTATTCCGCCGACGTCTGCTACGCCGTGCAACCGCGTCCCGCCGGGCTGTGCGACGCGCTCTTCCGCGCCCTCCCCATGATCCATCGCGACGATGCCGTCTCCATCGGCTTGCCCGACACGGTCTGGTTCCCTGAAAACGGCCTCTGCGCGCTGCCCCACGACCGCCTCTCTTTTCTCCTATTCCCGGTTGAGCATCCCGAGCGCTTCGACGCCGTCGTGACCGACGAAGAGGGCCGCGTCCTTGAAATTCAGGTCAAGAAAACGGACGCCAATTCCTACTGGATCTGGGGCGCTTTCAAAATGCCCGGCGCCGTCTTTCACGACCTGCACGGTTTATGGCTCGCGCGCGAGCGCCGCGACGAGTACATCGGAACGCTGGTCAATGCCTGGCTCGAGCGGGGCGGGGAAGCCCAGGGTGTCCGCGCCGGCGCCGCCTATGTCGACGTCGGTACGTTGAACGGGTATCGCGAAGCCATCCAGTTGCTCCATTCGCGAGCCGCCGAGCCAAGCGGCGGCCGTCAGGGAGTGCCAATGGGGCCGCCCTCGACCCATGACGATGAAAACCCCGTTACGAGCGACTGCTCCAAACCGAGCCGCGGCCGTAAGGGAGCGGGCAGCCGAGCCGCGGCCGCCGGCGAGCGGACTCGCGCCCACGTCGGCTCAAGGCAAGGAGACGCCAGTGCCCGATAGCAGCGTCGAAGAAGCCGCGGAAGAGGACTTGCGACCCGTCATTTGCGTCGATCTGGATGGTGTCCTCAACACCTTCGATACCTGGATATCTCCCGAATATTTCCACCCACTGCGGCCCGGCGCCCGCGAGTTCCTCATGCGCTTGCGCCGCGACGGTTTCAAGGTGATTATCTTCACCGTCCGCTGGTTCGAGTGGGTCGAAAAATGGCTGGAGCAAAACGAGGTTCACCACTTCGTCGACCAGGTCACCGACCGCAAGCCGCCCGCCCAGGTCTATCTCGACGATCGCGCCGTATGTTTCCGCGGCGATTTCGACGACGCCTACAACCAGATCGTAACCTTCAAGCCTTTTTGGGAGGTCCGATGATTGTCTATCGCACCCCCACCCGCACCGTCAATCCCCGCGACGTTCTCAAGCTGGCTCTTTTCGATTCGCACCACAACATCCGCCGCTTTCTGATCCATTGGGGCGAGCTCGAAACGGCGCTTACCGACGCGCTTTGCCCCGACGTCGATGAGTCGCATTCCGAGATCGACCGCCTGCGCGCCGTCTCTTCGCTCGCGGGCCGCCTCTTCGTCCAGAAAGACGAGCGCACTGCCGCACGTCTCCGCGCCATGATCGAGCGCCTGGAATTGCCCGATCGCCCCATCGCCGTCTGCATCCCCGAAGGCTATGCCTATTACGGACTTTTCCCTGAAACCTACGCCGCCTCGGCGCGCAAATTCTTCGACGCCAAGCTTCCCGGCGAAGCCGCCGTCATCGGAATTCGCAGCATCGGCGCGAGTCTCGCTCCCGTCGCCGCCGCCGCCCTCGAGCAATGCGGCTGCCGCGCTTATTCCTGGACCGTCCGCCCCCACGGCCATCCTTTCGACCGCAAGTTGAACGTCGGCCCCGCGGTCGAGAAAGCCTGGCGCGCCCTATCGCATGCCTATTTCGTCATCGTCGACGAAGGCCCCGGCCTGAGCGGCTCCTCCTTCGCCGCCGTCGCTCAATACATCTCGCGATTGGGCGTGCCCGATCATCGCATCGTGTTTCTTTCAAGCTGGATTCCCGATGGCAGCCAGTTCGTTTCCCCCCGCGCTCGCGCCGTCTGGAAGCGCCACGACAAATACGCGGCCGAACCGGAATCGAGAGCCGGCCTCGCCCTCGCGGCAGGTCGCGACCTCTCCGCGGGCAAGTGGCGCTCCCTGTTCTACGCCGACGAATCCCAATATCCCGCTGTGCAGCCGCGCGACGAAGCCCGCAAATTCCTGTGCCCCACTTCCCGCGGCGCGGCGCTGAAAAAGTTCGCCGGCCTCGGGCTGTACGGCGAAGCCAAGCTGCAACGCGCCAACGCCCTCGCCGAAGCCGGCTTCTCCCCCCCGTTATCGGTCTCGAAGACGGCTACCTGCTGACCGATTTCGTGCCCGGACAGCCGCTGACGCGCTCCGCATCGCTCGACCCCCAACTGCTCGAAACCCTGCTCCCAACAATGTCCCGCTACATCGGCTTCCGCGCCCACGCGTTCGCCGTCCCCGGTCCCGCGGCATTCGACGAGCTCGCGCGCATGATTCAGTTCAACCTGGCCGGGTTCGACATCCCTTCCCTCCCCGCTCCTCCGGAAAATGCCGATCGCGCCTGCATCGTCGATGGGCGCATGCTTCCGCACGAATGGATCGCAACGCCGGCCGGCTATCTTAAAACCGATGCTCTCGACCACGGCGACAACCATTTCTATCCGGGCCCCTGCGACCCCGCCTGGGACCTCGCCGGCGCCATCGCCGAATTCGATTTTCACGAAGAAGCCCGCGAGGTCCTCGTCGACGCCTATGAGCGCGCCTCCGGCGACGGCGGCGTCCGCGCCCGCCTGCCTTTCTTCACCGCGGCCTATCTGGCCTTTCGCATCGGCTATGCAAGCATGAATCAACTCACCGGGCAGGCCGGCTATTATCGCGCCTTGCTCCATCGCGAGGCGACCGCCGCGGCATGACCACCGAACAGATTCAGCAAAAGGTCAGCAGCTTGGGCGAGTGGTTTCATAACCTCGACCTGGCCGGCGTCAAGACCGCTCCCAACCATTTCCTGGGCGACTACCCCAATATCAAATGGCGGACCTTTCAGCACGCCATTCCGGCGGACTTGCGCGGCAAATCGGTCCTCGATATCGGATGCAATGCCGGCTTTTACTCCATGGAAATGAAACGGCGCGGGGCCGCCCGCGTCCTGGGCATCGACTTCGACGAAGGCTATCTCGCGCAGGCCCGCTTCGCCGCCGAGATCAACCGTTTCGACATCGAATTCCGCGAGGTCTCCGTTTACGACGTCGCCAGGCTCGGCGAAAAGTTCGACATTGTCTTGTTCATGGGCGTGCTCTACCATCTGCGCCATCCTCTGCTCGCCCTCGACCTGCTCCACGAACACGTTGTCAAGGACCTGCTCGTCTTCCAATCCCTCATGCGCGGCAGCCCGGAAACGGAACCGCTCGCCGACGATTACCCCTTCTCCGAAACGTCGATTTTCGAGCGCCCCGCATACCCCCGCCTGTATTTCGTCGAGCGCCGGTATTCGCACGATCCGACCAATTGGTGGATCCCCAATCTATCCTGCGCCGAAGCCATGCTGCGCAGCGCCGGCTTCGAAATCCTGGATCGTCCCGAGGAGGAAGTCCTGCTCTGCCGCCGCGTCAACCGCTCCGGCGAGCAAAACGCCGTCTACCCCGCCCGCCGGAGGAACGCATGATTCGCGCAACCGGGCCGCGGCCGCGATGCAGCGGATTTCCCCGGCTCCACCCGCGAGTTTCCCCGCGCCGTTCCGGGCTCGCGCGTCGAACCGGCTCGGAACCGAGCCGCGGCCGTCAGGGAGCGGATTTCCCTATTTTCAACCGCGAAATCCCACTTCCCGAGGGCCCACCGTTTCCAACCTTCCTGCTCCGGGAAGTACCCGCCGCCAAGCCCGCCGGAGCCGCCCATGATTGAAGCCGCCATGCTCTGGAACGAGCCCAACAACCTATCTCACTGGGATTTTGAATTGGACCCGGAGTGGAACATCTTCGCCGCCATGGCCAAGTGCGCCGCCAATTCCATCAAAGCCGAATGCTCCGCGCTTCCCTGCGTGCTCGGGGGCATCTCCCCCATTGACGCCCGCTTCATGGACCGCATGAAGCGCTTCTGCGTTCTCAGCCACGTGGACGCCGTCGCCGTACATGGTTTCCCGCTCGACTGGAATCACTGGACCATCCACGAATGGCCGGAGCGTCTCGACGACATCCGCGCCGTCACCGATCTGCCGGTGTGGGTCTCCGAAGTGGGCGTCTCCACGTTCGGAGCCGAAGAGGTCCAGGAGTTTGGATTAAAGAAAACCGCCGAGCTGTTGATCGGCCGCGTCCCGAAGATCCATTGGTACAGCCTCTACGACCTCCCGCGCGCCTGGCCGGCGGCCACCCGCCACCGCGAGGCCGAAGGCTCCGCTTATTACCGCCATTTCTACATGGGTCTGCTGCGCGAAGACGGCTCTCCCAAGCTCGCCCTGAAACATTTTTCCGACTACACGCCCGCCTTGGGCATTTGCCAGTGGTTCCATTTCGAGGATCACCGTCTCGACGACGCCGCCCGCTGGCTGCGCGATCTCGGCGTCAAATACATCCGCACCGGACTGAGCTGGGCCGACAGTCTGCGCCCCAATGCCGATCGATGGTTCGATCGCCAGATGGAAGCTCTGGACGAATTTGACGTAACCGTGACGTTTTGTTTTACGCCCGAAAGTTGTGGGCTGCGCCCGCACCATACCAGCCCACCGCATCGCATCGAAGAGTTTGCCGATTTTTGCGGTCGCATGATCCGGCGTTATGGAACCTGAAGGCCATTCGATCGTTTTCGCCGCGCACCCCGATGACGAAACCATCGGGGCAGGCATCTGGATGGCGCGCCGCGCCGATCCCCGCCGCGTCACAATCGCGCATCTCACCGATGGCAGCCCCCGTAATCTTTCCGATGCCCGGGCGGCCGGATTCGAAACCCGCGAGCAATACGGGCGCGCCCGCCGCGTCGAGTTGTATCGCGCCGTCGCTCTCGCCGGCATCCGTCCGGAGCAATGCTTCGAGCTCGGACTCGTCGACCAGGAAGCCTATCTGCATCTTCCGGAGATCGTCGAACGCCTTTTGCATCTGATAGACGAGTTGCGCCCCGAACTCGGTCCTCACGCACCCCTATGAAGGCGGCCACCCCGATCACGATGCGGCCGCGTTCGCTGTCGCGGCGGCGCTAGCCGAACGGCCCGCCATCGCGCACTGGGAATTTGCCGGCTATCACGCCGGACCCGATGGCATGGTCACGGGCGAGTTTCTTTCCGCCCCGGGATCGCGCCCCCAGACGATCGACCTGACCGCCGCCGAGCGCCGCTTGAAACGACGTATGTTCGATGCGTTCGCCACTCAACGGCAAGTCCTGAAAATGTTCTCTCTCGAAAACGAAAAATTCCGCCTCGCGCCGCACTACGATTTCACGCAACCGCCCCACGATGGCGACCTGCAGTACGAGCGTTTCGGCTTCGCCCAAGGCTCCGAGTGGCGCCGGCGTGCCTCGCGCTTCGCCGCAGTCCCCGCAACCGCCCCGACCGCAATCACCCCGCCCATAACCGCCCCGCCCGCACCCACCCCGCCGCCAATCGCACCGGCCGTAAGCGCATCGTCCTCAAGCCCGTCGTCCGCAACCGCGCCGTCCCTAACCGAGCCGCGACCGTCAGGGAGCGGTTGCCGCCCCTATCTCGCCGCAAACCCCAAGAGTTTTCTATGAGCCTCACTGTTCTCAGCGTCGCCTATCCCCTCACGCCGATCGGCCCCGACGCCGTGGGCGGGTCCGAGCAGATTCTCACATTGCTCGACGCCGCCATCGCGCGCGCCGGCCATCGCTCCATCGTGGTGGCTTGCGAGGGCTCCACCGCCCAAGGCACGCTCGTGCCCACGCCGCGTTGCGACGGCCCTTTGACGAACGAGGTGCGCGCCTGGGCCCAGGACCAGCACCGCATCGCCATCGAAGAAGCGCTGAAGAAATGGCCCGTGGACATCGTCCATATGCACAGCCTGGACTTCTACCGCTATCTCCCATCCGGTTCCATGCCCCTTCTCGCTACCCTGCACCTCCCGCCGGACTGGTACCCGGAGGAAATCTTTCATGTGCGGCGTCCCAATTCCTGGCTGAACTGCGTCTCCCACGATCAGGCCGCATCCTGCCCCCCTGGCGCCTGCATGATTCCCTGCATCCCTAACGGCGTCGACGTGGACCGGCTCTCTATCGATCTGCGGAAACGTGAGTTTGCGCTTGCGCTCGGCCGCGTCTGCCCGGAAAAAGGCCTGCATCTCGCCATCGACGCCGCTCGCCAAGCCTCCATGCCCCTATTCCTGGCGGGTGAAGTTTACCGCTACGAAGCCCACGAACAATATTTTCGCGAGGAGATTCAGCCGCGGCTCGACGCCTCGCGCCGCTTCATCGGACCCGCCGGTTTTCGCAGGAAGCGCCGCTTGCTCACTGCCGCGCGCTGCCTGCTCGTACCCAGCCTGGTCGCCGAAACCAGCTCCCTCGTCGCCATGGAGGCCCTTTCCTGCGGCACGCCCGTGATCGCCTTCCCCTCCGGCGCGTTGCCTGAAATCGTAGACGACGGCGCCACCGGCTTCCTGGTCGAGAACGAGCGGGAGATGTCCGCCGCCATCAAGGCCGCCCGTTTTCTCGATCCCGAAGCGTGCCGCCAAACCGCGCGCGAGCGATTCTCCGCCGCCGTCATGACCGGCCGTTACATCGCATCTTACGAAAAACTCGTTCAGGCCGCCCGCCGCGCTCCCCTCGCGGATCAATGGACATCCAGCCAATCCGCCGCATAGAAGATCTTACGGATCTCCGCGCCGAATGGTCCGGCCTTTACGAGCGCGCCTTATCGGCAACCCCGTTTCAACGTCCCGAATGGCTCCTGCCGTGGTGGACGAATTTTGGCGGCGGCGAAATATTTTCCTTTGCCGCCCGCTCCGCCGGCAAGCTTGTCGCGTTGGCGCCGATGTTCTTGCATCCCTGGAACGGACGCCGTCAGGTCACCTTCATCGGCAACGGCGTCTCGGACTACCTCGGATTCCTCCTCGATGCGGAACACGCCCCCGCCGCCGTCGCCGGCATTCTTCAAGCGATCGCCGCCGAACGGGACCGCTGGGATTTGTGCGATCTGCAGGATCTCGCGTGCGATTCCACGCTGTGCCGCATGGCCTCCCAAGCCCCCCTCGCCCATGCCATTCAGCCGCAATACGCCTCCAGCGCCATCGCGCTCCCTTCCTCCTGGCGGGAATTTCATTCCTGCCTGCCCCATGGCTTGCGCCGCAACCTGCGCCGCTATCGGGAGCGTCTCGAACAGCTTGGCGCCCTCGCCTTCGAATCCGTGCGCGAACCCGCCGCCCTACCCGCGCTCTTCGATGCTCTTGTCGCTCTCCACCGCGCGCGCTGGGAATCGAAAAGCGACCGCTCCTCCCCCCATCCGGCCACGACCCCGGCCATGAATCCGCCCCCCAATCGGGCCACGATCACGGTCGCGAATCGGGCCATGAATCCGCCCCCCAATCGGGCCACGACCCGACTCGCGAATCGGGTCCCGGAGCGGGCCATGAAGCGGGCATGATACGCGGCGAAGCCATGGAGCGATTCCACCGCCAGGCGGCCGCCTCGCTCGCCGCCTGCGGCATCGTGCGCCTCCACGCCATGCGCCTGGACGGCCGCATCGTCGCCGTGGTCTATCTTTGGATCGAGCGCGGCCGCGCCTATAGCTATCTGGGCGGCTTCGATCCCGCCCTCGCGCGCTTCAGCCCCGGCGCCCTCGCGCTCGAATACGCCATCGCGCAATCGTTCCGGGAAGGCGCCCGCCTCTTCGATTTCCTGCGCGGCGAGGAGAGCTATAAGGCAAGCTGGGGCGCGAAAAAGGACATTACCCAGCGCCTCCTGCTGTGGCACGGCCAAGCCCCCGCCGATCTTCTCAACGCCGCCGCTTAACCCCAAGATGCGCCGCTTCGCCGATTACGACCCCTTCGCCTGGCTCTACGCCAATTACTGGGGGGAAGAGTTTCACCGCCAGGCGATCCCTGTTCTCGACCGTCTCCTCCTGCATCTCCTCCCCCGCAAAGCCGAAATCCTCGATCTGTGCTGCGGCGACGGCCGCATCACCCAGACTCTCACTAGGCGTGGTTATCGCGTCACCGGCCTCGATGGCTCCGAAAGAATGCTCGCGTACGCCAGACGGCGCGCCCCGAAAGCCGCCTTCTATCTCGATGACGCCCGCCGCTTCGACTTGCCGCAAAAATTCGACGCCGTCGTCTCCACCTTTGACAGCTTAAATCACATCATGGACTTCGAGGATCTCGGCAAAGTCTTTCACAACGTGTTTCGCTGCCTGCGGCCCGGAGGTTACTTCGCCTTCGATCTGAACCGCGAGGAGGCCTACATCGACCTCTGGTCGCGCACTTCGACTATCGTGGATAACAAAACCGTCAGCGTCGCGCGCGGCTGTTACGACACTGCGCGCAAGATCGCGCTCTGCACTGTCGTCCTTGTGCGACTCGAAGACGGCCTCTGGCTGCGCTCGGACTTCAAGCTCACCCAGCGCTGTCACCTGTCCGGCGATGTCATGGCGGCCCTCGGTTCAGCCGGGTTCACCGCGACAATTTTCGACGCCGCGCGCGATTTAGGCATGCAGGGCGATATCGGCTGTGGCCGCGATTTCTATCTGGCCCGCAAATAGCGTCAGCCGATGGCACGGCCAGCATCTATTGTCAATGATTTAGCTCTTGTCGCTCCGCCGCCTCGGCGGCGCTTGGCAAAATTTGCAGTTTCAAGAAATCTTTCCATCCTGTCGCTGCCTCCGTCCTCGTCCCCCGAAGGGCCCTCAATTACCAAGGTGAACGAGCGTTCATAATCATTTAGCCCATTGAGTACCTTCGTAACGGTACGCCAGAGTCATTGGTGCCTGAAGTGCGCTAGTGCTAAAGCCGAACGTTGGCGCGCCACACCTACCATGTCCTTTCGCCGCCTGATTGCGAAGCCGGATCCCCCGTGCGGTGCTCTATCGTGATGGTGGCAGGCCCGTTCCGGCCGCGCCCCGAAGGCAATGTTTGCGGTTTCGGCCGCAATTCCACCACTCATGAACCAAGGAGAAGAGATGCCGAAAGTACGCACTTTCGAAGACTTATTCATTAGCGAATTAAAGGACCTTTACAATGCCGAGCAGCAGCTCACGCGCGCTCTGCCGAAAATGGCGAAAGCGGCCTCGGCGCCGGAATTGAAGCAAGCCCTCACGGAGCATCTCGAGGTCACGCGGGAACAGGTACGCCGCCTGGAGCAGGTGTTTGAGGAGATCGGGATCCCCGCAAAAGGTAAAACCTGCCAAGCCATGAAAGGATTGATCGAAGAAGGCCAGGAACTCGTGAAGGAAGGCATGGAATCCGAGGTCTTGGATGCCGGTATTATTGGGGCCGCGCAGCGCGTAGAACATTACGAAATAGCGGGTTACGGGACCGTTCGTACCATGGCGGAGACCCTCGGACACA
The DNA here is from genome assembly GCA_963795935.1 of Bryobacterales bacterium. GTDB lineage: Bacteria > Acidobacteriota > Terriglobia > Bryobacterales > Bryobacteraceae > JAICMB01. The sequence goes on from CAWCJO010000016.1 coordinate 172,673, forward strand.
AAAGGGCAGTGAAGTTGCTTGAACAAACACTGAAAGAGGAGAAGGCCGCGGACGAGACTTTGACGCGCATTGCTGAAGACGTAAACACCCGCGCTGTCAGCGTCATGGCAGGCGAAAACGAGGAATAGCATGAAGCGCCTCCGCGAGCGGCCGGGCCGGAAAGCGAGGAACGATGGGATTGATCCTGCTGATCGTAATCATCATTCTGTTGCTGGGAGCGCTGCCTTCGTGGCCTTACAGCCGCGGATGGGGTTATTACCCCAGTGGAATTTTTGGATTGGTCCTGGTAATTATCATTATCTGGCTCTTGTTGGGGCGTTTTTAGACGGTCGTCTCTCGCGAAAATGCGCGGGGATGGCTTTTGAATAAAATTTAGAGGAGTAACTGGAGCGGAAATGACACGAGAAGAATACGGGGCGGCTTACCAAAAAGGGTATAACCTGACAGTCCGGTTCCTGGTTTCGAGAGGTCTCTCATACGATGCCGCGCAGGAGACCGCGCAGGCAGCATGGGCGAAAGGATGGGAGCGGCTGGCGCAGTTGCGGGATTCCAACATGGTCCTGACCTGGATGAACAGTATCGCTCTCAACATCCACCGCAGCTACATCCGCCGGGAGCCTCTCTTGCAAACTCTGCCGGAACTATCGACCCCGCCGAAAATCAACCTCGCGGCAATCGATGTCCGCCGCATTTTGAAGTGTTGCAAGACAAATGATCGCATGGTCCTGCAGCGCCATTATCTCGAAGGCTATAAGGTTCAGGAGATCGCAAAATCGCAGGGATGGACGGAAACCGCCGTTCGAATCCGCCTCCTTCGCGCGCGCCGTACTGTTGGAAAACGACTCGGCCGCCGCATGGAGACGGCCCCCGCGCCGGTGGGCCGCCGCCGCGCCGCGGTTGCCGCGGCCCAGGTTTAAAGTCCGCGCCACTTCTCCTCTTTCGGCGAAGTAACGGAATGGTTTGTACCCAAGGAGGGTTGTACAGATGAAACTGCGTTTAACTCTTTGTCTGGCGCTCGCTCCAGCCATTATGCTGGCGGCCGACGCCAGGGAACACGATGTCAAGCTGATTAACGAATCGGCCAATGTCTTTAATGAGATCATGTCCACGCCGGATAAGGGGATTCCTCACGATATTCTCAGCCGCGCGCAATGCATCGGTATTGTCCCCAATCTTAAGCGCGCCGGCTTTATTGTTGGCGCCAAGTACGGCAAGGGCGTCTTGACCTGCCGCACCGCCAACGGTTGGAGCGCGCCCGATATTATCCGCATCGAAGGCGGCAGCGTTGGATTTCAGATCGGAGCCGGCGAAACCGACCTCGTGTTCGTGGTCCAAAATAGAACCGGCGAGAACCATCTCCTGGAAGATAAGTTCACCGTCGGCGGCGATGCCGCCGCCATGGGTGGACCGGTTGGACGCGACGCCTCGGCCCAAACCGATGCCATGATGCACGCTGAAATTCTTTCCTGGTCGCGCGCCCGTGGGCTTTTCGCCGGCATCTCGCTGGACGGCGCCACAATGCGTCCCGACAAAGACGACAACGCCGCTCTCTACGGCCATGCCGTTACCCCTAGAGAGATCCTACGGGGCAACATGCAGCGTCCGGCCGAAGCTCAACCCCTGTATTCCGCCCTCGATAGCTACGCAGCCGGCAGGGCTCGCCGCAGTTAACCGAAAACTCGCTCATCGCTCGATCCTTTACGGCCCGGCGCATCGCAATGCTCCGGGCCGTACCCTTATAAGTGGCCCCTGGTTTGCCCTATATATCGCGGCGATATCTTATGCGAATTACTCATCTGGCGGTCTTATCGACTTTCGTCCTGACATTCTCGCTCGCCGGCCGGGCCGACACCTTGCGTCTGCGCGACGGGCGCGTGATGACGGGCCAGTTCCTCGGCGCGAACCGCTACGAGATTCGTTTTCAGCAGGACGGCGTGGGTCTGCAGCGCCTCGACATTAACACTGTGGACAGCGTCTCTTTTAGCGGAAATGACTCCGCCTACGCCCCAGGCTTCAACTCCAATCGAGCTTACGGGTATCCGCCGCCTCCATCCGCCTCCAGCCCCGCCTACGCGCCGAATTGGCCGAACAACTCGCGGTCCTATACGGCCCCGCCTTCCTCCTACGCTCCCGCTGCGCCCAACGCTGGGCCAAATAACCAGCAGTCCTACACGGGACCCCCTCCCTCCTACCCTCCCGCGGCGCCCAACGCTAGGCCCGCCGGTGTCGTATCGCCCAGCGATTACTTGCTGCCCGCCGGTACGGTCGTCGTGGTTCGCCTCATCGATCCCGTCAAGTCCGATGTCTCGCAAGTCGGAGCCACTTACCATGGCAACCTCGATCAACCCATCGTCGTAAATGGCCGTATCATCATTCCCGCAGGCGCCGACGCGACCCTCCAGGTCGTTCACATTAATTCCGGCAACCCGCTCGCCGGCCGCGAAGAAATTGGAATTGCCCTCGCCAGCGTCACCTCCGATGGCCGTACCTTCAACCTCGATACCAATACCGAAGCCGTAGCGTCCCCCGACAATCGTGGCCGCCGCTCGGCTGAAACCATCGGTGGTGGGGCCATACTGGGGGCCATTGTCGGCGGCATCGCCGGCGGAGGTCCCGGAGCCGCAATCGGCGCCGGCGTCGGAGCCGCCGCCGGCACGGGAGCCGCCGTCCTGAGAGGACACGAGGTCAAAATCCCGGCTGAGACCCGCTTGTCGTTCACCCTCACTCGCGACGTTCAGCTTTGACCCGCAGCCGTCGCGCGCCTCACTCCCCTGCTATCGCGCCAACAGCCCCCGCCCCCGCAGCCAATTCGCCAGCAGCCTGGGCCACTCTCCCAGCGCCGCATCCTTCAAGTCCAACCCCACCCCGTGCGGCCCATTTTCGAAAATGTGCATCTCCGCCGGCACTCCCGCCTTGTGCAGCGCCAGATAGAACTCGAGGCTGTTTTCCGCAGGCACGGCCGTATCCGCGCTGGTGGTAAACAGAAACGTGGCCGGCGTTTCCGCAGTCACGTGAAGCTCGTTCGACAGCTCCGTCAAAAGCGCTGGATCGGGATGATCGCCCAGCAGGTTCCGCGCCGACCCCTTATGTGTGTACGGCGCCGTGAACGAGATCACCGCATAGCCCAGGATCAGAAAGTCCGGCCGGCTGCTTTGCCGCTCGATAGCATCCGTCGCCTCCGGCTTCCCCGGATCGAAGTGCGTCGCCGCCGTCGACGCCAGATGCCCGCCCGCCGAAAAACCCATCATGCCGACGCGCTCCGGCGAGATGCCGAACTCGCGCGCCCGCGCCCGCACCAGCCGGATCGCCCGTTGCGCGTCTCCCAACTCAATCGGGTGACGATAGCGCGGACCGAGCCGGTATTTCAGCACGAACGCCGTCACCCCCAGCGCATTAAACCAGTTCGCCACCTGCCGTCCTTCATGGTTCATAGCCAGCGCGCTGTACCCGCCGCCGGGGCACACAATCACCGCCGTCCCCGGAAGATCGCGGCCGTACGCCGGATACGCCGTGATGGAAGGCTTGTCGCGATCTTCATCCCCCTGCGCTCCCGGCGCCCCACCTTCCCACAACAGAATCGTGCGCGGTTCGCCGTTGCCGGCCTGCTGCCCCTTCATACCGAACGCCCCCATGGCGAGCAGAACCGCGAGCGTCATTCTCACCGTCACGCTATAACCCCCGCTTCTTCGATCGTCAGTTCCTGTTTATCGGCGTCCAGCGCCCCCATGACGCCCTCCGGAATCGTGATCTGGTCCGGAGTGTGCCCGATCATAAGCCCCGAAAGCACCGGAATTTTCAGTTCCCCAAGAATGTTGTCCACGATCTCGCCGAGGGAAAAGTTCGATTCAAACGAGGGATGAAATTCGTTGGGGTGGCAGTCCTGGCATTCGCCCCACACAATTCCCGCCGCCGCGTCCAGCTTGCCCGCCAGCTTCAGTTGCGTCAGCATGCGGTCAATGCGATACGGTTCCTCCCCGACGTCTTCGGTAAAGAAAATGCGCCCGCGCGTGTCGATCTCGTACGGCGTCCCCATGGTCGTCGAGATCAACGTCAGATTCCCCCCTATCAGCGTTCCCCGCGCCCGCCCCGGACGTACCGTGCGCAGCGTGTGCCGCGGGCGCAGGGTGTCCGTTTCCGCCGGATTCGCCACCGGGCCCACCGCCGCCGTCTCGAACAGCGCCTTGCGGAAATACCTCTGGGTATATTCGGTAAACGCCGATAGCGCCACCGGCCCGTGAAACGTAACCAGCCCGGCCTTCCTGTTGATCGCCAGATGCAGCGCCGTGATGTCGCTGAATCCCAGGAAAACCTTGGGGTTCGACCGGATCAGGCCGTAGTCGATATGATCCAGCAGTTGCGCCGCGCCGTAGCCGCCCCGGATCGCGAAAATCCCCGCAACCTCCGGGTCGCGAAACATGGCGTGCAGATCGTCGACGCGCTCGGCGATCGACCCTCCCAGATACCCGAACCGCTTACGAACATTCTTGCCGAATTTTGGTTTTAGCCCGAAATAGCGGACCGTGCGCTCCGCCTCCGCCAGGCGGTCCGGGTCCGATACGTAAGTCGAGGGCGTGATCAGCCCGATCGTATCGCCAGGGCGCAGCGCTTTAGGACGCAAAAGAGGCCGCGCCGCCGTTTGCGCCCCGGCCGCCCCCGCCAGCGCCAGACCCGAACCCACCTTCAGGACATCGCGCCGCGTCATTTTACGCGCGGCGTATGTTTCAGCGCCGGATACGATTTGTCGTAGCCCTTGCTGTCCCACCACAAAATTTTATTCAGCGCGTCTTCGCGAATATCGTCGGGATGCCTCCAGTTCATCGCCAGCGACTGTTCCGCCGCCCAGCGCCGACGGCCATCCAAAGACCGCAGCGGCGGATTCATCTCATCTAGCGCCTGTCTGGGCGTCAGAGCGACATACTCCGACGTATCGGCATCGCTCGTGAACATGCTGTTCATCGCGCGCGCCGAAACCAGGAATCGCGTCTTGGCCGGAATCTTGAAAATTTCCTGGATCGTCCGCACCAGGCTCGTGTGGTTGTAATTGTTCGAATCCACCGTCTCCCGGCGGATGTGCGGCCCGATCGCCAGAGCCACGGTGCGGTGCCCGTCCACATGGTCCAGGCCGTTTTGCGCGTCGTCTTCCACCACCAGCACCAGGCTGTGCGGCCAGAAACTGCTCTTCGAGATCGCCTCCACCATGCGGCCCAACGCCAGATCGTTGTCCGCCACCATGGCGCGCGGAACCGGCGAGCCCGGACGCGTCCCGTTGGTATGGTCCGCCGTCAAAGTAATGACCATCAGATTCGGAAGCCGCCCCGTCTTCTCAAACTCGCCCAGATCGCGAATGAATTCAGAGGCGCGGATCTGGTCCGTCATGCTGGTCGTGTTGTTCGGATACCGTGGATCGATGTACTTCTCGAGCGCCGGAACTCCGCTGTGCGATCCCACATGGGTCTCCCACGTCCCTTTCTTGTACAGGTTCCAGTAACCCGTCCAACCCAGCTCATCCCTTTCATCGATATCGACAGCGCTTTGCGTCCGGGGATCCCATTTCGCCGGAAGACAAAACTCGCCATAGATGCGAACGCCGAGAGGTTTCGTCGCCGACTGCCAGAAAAATCCCGTCGGCGCCACGGTAAGAGCGTCCGCCATGTTCCAGGCGTAGCCGCGCGGCGAGGCCGCAAACGCCCGTTCCACGTAATCGCTCACGAAGGCCTGCATCAACCATTGATGGCCGTCGAAGCTGATCGCGCCCCCGGTATAGAAGTTGTCGAGCAGCACATACTTTTCCGCCAGCGCGTGGTGGTTCGGAGTCACATCGCGGCCGAACATGCACAGCGCCGGATCGCTGTTGCCCTTGCCTATGTCGCCGAACACCTGGTCGTAAGTGCGGTTCTCCTTGACGATAAAAAACACGTGTTGAATCCCCAGCGAGGTTAGATTGGATATGCCGCCCGAGGACTCGAACTTCGGACTGTTGGCCGCCTCCACCTGCTCGGTTCCGCTGGCGATCTGGGCCGGCAGCGGCGCCGCAATCTTCAGAAGCGAGCCTTCATATTGCGTCGACTTGAAGGTGCCGTTCCCGATTGCGGTATTGCCCACGCCCTTGATGTTCAGCACGCGCAAATCTCCGCTGGAATCGACGGCCACAGCCGAGGGAAACCAGCCCGCCGGAACCGCTCCTTGGACTTTCCAGCGCTTCCCCTCGCGCTCCACCACCGCGATGGCATTGTTTCCGCCGCACGCCGCATACAGACGTTGGCCATCGGGCGAGAACGCCACCGCGATCGGCTGGCTCCCCAGCGTGCTCTCGGGATAGGACGGGATCTTCACGTCCGTGCGCGCGAGTGTATCGGAGTCGATCAGCGACACCGAATCGGAATGCCCATTGGCCACCGCCACCAGCGTCTCATCCGCGCTCACCCCCATTAGCGACGGCGCCAGTCCCACGTTGATTTCCGTAATCTTGCCGTTCTTCGCGTCGATTACCGAGACCGTGCCCGAGGAGGTCGATCCCGTGATCGGATCCGTGACCACGGCCGTCCCGCTGCTTGCCGCCGTCGAGTCGTTCGGCCCGGCGATTTTTCCGCCGCGATTGGTCACGAAAATCTTGCCATGCCGCGGCAGGAACGCGACCGCAAACGGAGCGTTCCCCACGTTGACCATTTGAGTAACGGTGCGCCGAGCCGCGTCGATAACGGCCAGTTGATTCAGCCGGCTCATGGCCACGTACGCCACCGTGCCGTCGGCGGAGAATGCAATCCCGCAAGGCTGCGGATGCCCTGAAAGCTCGATGCGCTCGTTGACTTCCGGCCCCCCCCGCGCCGACAGCTTTTGAATGAAAATGCTGTCCGGTCCGTTACGGCTGGTCTCGCTGGCCCACAATTCGCGGTCGCCCGGCCGGAAAGCGATACCCGTATAAGAGGTGCTGCGCGTCTTGATGTCCGCCTCCAAAGCTCCCGAAACACCGTCGAACAGCATCACCCCGCGCGTGTTGAGTACCGCCAGCAGACGCTTCTGCGAATCGAACGCCAGGTCCACCGGCCGCCCTTTAATCAGCGCCTGTGTTCCCCATGGGCGCAGCAGTTGATTCGTCGGAAGCAGATAGAATCCTTCCTGTTGCCTGCCCAGCGCGACGGTGCTTCGGAGCAGCGGGAAAATTCCTGTTTGGCGCGCGATGGCCGTTGCGGCGAGGGCGCACAGGCAGGCCGCAAGCAGAGATTTTGGAATCATGGGAACACATTTATTCTGCCACGTCCGCGCCCCGAAAAAACTGGGAAACAGCCCCACGGCGCCCCAGCGTCCTCTATTCGGAGGCCTCTGTGCAACAGGAGCGGGAGCAACTAACGCAGGCAAGTCCTATATCGATGCAGCGATTAAAAGAATTAAGCGCCGTCGAGGCGCCATGCATCACCATCCTCCTTTCCTTGCCTCATCAAGACACCCGGGAGATGTCCCTCAAGGTGAAAAAGACCGTTCAGGATCTTGAGGACAAGCTAAGCCAACGCGGCATGCGGCGCGACGCCCTCGACGATCTAATGGCTCCGCTGCGCGAATTTGGGACCCAAATCGAGGAGGATCGCGAACACAACAGCGTAGTGATCTTGCGTTCCCCCGACCTCTTCGAGCACTACTATCTCCCCCACGAAGTGGAAGACTGCGTGGCTGTGTCGGAGCACTTCCTGATCTCCCCGCTGCTCCCGGTCGTCGAAGAGAGCCGGCCGTTCTACATCCTGGCCCTAAGTCAGAAATATATCCGCCTGCTCCGCTGCACCAACACGGCATCGGAAGAAGTGGACCTGCCGCCCGCCATCCCGCGCGATCTGGACGAATTCATCGGAACCGAAAAGCCCGATCATGTCCTCGATAACGCCAGCGCCGGCGGCCCATCCATCGGCTCGGGCCGCGTCATGTTCGGTACGGGCAACGACAAGGAACGCCGCGACCAGTATCTCCTGCACTTTTACAAGCGCGTGGACGACGGCATCACGGAGCTGCTCAAGAACGACTCGGCCCCTGTGGTGCTCGCCGGCGTCGATTACGAATTGTCGCTCTATCGCAACGAGAGCAAGTTTCCCAGACTCGTCGAAGACGGCGTGCACGGCGCTCCCGATGGACTAAAGGGCGGCGAGCTGCACAAGCGCGCCCTCGAGGTCCTCGCAGCCTATCGCGACAAGAACGTCGACGCCGCGCTCGTCCTATACGAGCAATTCGGCGGCTCCCCAAGAAGCTCCGTAAGCCTCAAGGAGATCGTCAAAGCCGCCTACGATGGCCGCGTCCTGCACCTCTTAATCGCCCACGGCGAGCGCCATATGGGCAACTTCGACGAGATGACCCATAAGGTTCGCGCGCATCGCGAGGAACAACCCGGCGACGAGGATCTCATCAACGCCGCTGCCGTCGAGACCATCAGGCACGCGGGCAATGTATTCGTGATCGCGCGCAACAAGGTGCCCCACGGCGGCCAAATGGCGGCGGTCATGCGGTATTGATGAAGCTTGAGCGAAGTCAGCCCCTTTCCGCCGCGCCCCGTCGATCGTCCGCTCCTGTTCCAGAGCTGGAACTGGCTCACGTTCCTGCACTGGTCCTATCCGGTCGAGATCGTCCAACGAATCTTGCCGCCCGGTCTCACCGTAGACTACTTTGACGGCCTCGCCTGGGTCGGATTGGTGCCCTTCGAGATCAACGGCCTGCGCCTGCCCTATATGCGCCCCGTCCCCTGGATCTCTTCCTTTCCCGAGACCAACGTCAGGACCTACGTCCGCGACCGCAACGGAGATCGCGGCCTCTGGTTTCTCTCGCTCGACGCCGACCGCCTCGCCGCCGTCGCCGGCGCCCGCACCGGATTCCGGCTGCCCTACCAATGGGCCAAGATGAAGGTCGCCCGCAACGGCAATTGCGTGCATTACACAAGCGCGCGCAACGGCCTGCTCGCCGCGCGCCCCGCGCATTCCGACATCGAAATTGAAATCGGCGACCTCTTCTCTCCCTCCGAATTGGCCCCCCGCGACCACTTCCTGACGGCCCTGTTCCGCCTCTATTCCTGCTTCGGAGGGCGATTAGGCTACGTGCAAGTGGAACACCCCCCCTGGCCCCTCTTCCACGCTCGCATCTTAAAACTGCAACAGAACCTGATCGCCGCCAACGGCCTCCCCGACCCCTCCAGCGTCCCCTTGGTCCATTACTCCCCCGGCGTGGACGTGAAAGTCTCTCAAATAACCATGCTCTAGCCGCCGGCAAGCCGCAACGATTCGCGGAGACAGCCCGCTGGTCTAATCAGGAATCCCAGGGATTCTCGCCGATGCGGAAGTTACGCCGCACGTAATCCCGCATCTCCGATGCCGACCGCCGCCTTTCCCGGCGCGCGCGCAATCCCGCGATCAGCGCCACGGAGGCCAGCAGCACGCCTATTCCGCCAATCCAGGACAGCATCGCGTTCCCGCCTTCGAGCTATGCCCCCGGGCCTTTGCGAATGTCGATGCCGCCCTTGAAGTACGCCCCGTCTTCAATCACGATGCCGGCGGTTTGCACATCGCCCACCAGTTGTGCGTCTTTTCGGATGAAAACTTTTTCCGTCGCCTCCACGCTGCCCTTCATCTTTCCCATCACCACCACTTCGCGCGCCTTCACGCCGTTCGTTTGCAGATTTCCTTTCGGCCCGATGGTCAGCCGGTGTCCCACCGCTTCGACCACCCCCGTAACCTCGCCTTCAATGGTCAAATCTTCCTGGCTGTAGATCTCGCCTTTCACCACCACGCTGGGACCCAGCACGGCCGTCGATCTGGGCGCCTCGGCCGCGCGTGGCGGCGTTGGCGCGGGCGCTGCATTCGGGGCCGGCGCCGTTCCTGGCTGGCGCGGATCGCCTTCGTTACGCTTGTTCCACATAATAAGAGAGCTCCTCTAGAAAAAGTATGATCTGATACTGAATCGTCTATCCATTGTCGCCTGGATTCTTCGAGAATCACAGCGTCCGAATCAGATCCAGGTCCACGTTCCCGCCCGACACGATCGTCCCCACCCGTCGGCCCTTCGCCGCGACCCTGCCGCACAGCATGGCAGCACACGTCGCCGCCCCGCTTGGTTCCACCAGCAGCTTCATTCGCGTCAGAAAAAATCGCATCGCCTCGCGCATTTCATTATCCGACACCAGCACGATGTCGTCCACCAGACGCTCGACAATCGGGAACGTCACCGCTCCCGGCTTTTGCGCGCGCAAACCGTCGGCGATCGTCCCGGGCGGCGGAATCTCTACGCGATGCCCCTCGCGCCGCGACAGATACGTATCGTTGCCGTCCTCTGGCTCCACGCCGATCACGCGCATCTCTGGGCGCAGCGCTTTCGCCACCGTCGCCGATCCCGCGATCAGCCCCCCGCCGCCGATGCAGACAACTAGCGTGTCCAGGTCCTCAACCTCTTCCAGCAATTCGAGCGCGGCCGTCCCTTGTCCGGCAATCGTCCACTCATGGTCGTACGGCGGCACGAGGGTCGCCCCGGTTTCCTCCGAGATCCGTTTCCCGATCTCCTCGCGATTCTCCCTCAGGCGGTCGTAAGATACAACGCGCGCGCCGTAGCCGCGCGTGGCCTCGATCTTCGATCGCGGAGCGTCGCCCGGCATCGCGATCGTCGCCGGAATGCCCAGCGATCCCGCCGCAATCGCCACCGCTTGCGCGTGATTGCCGGAGGAGTAGGCGACAACGCCCCGCCCCAGCTCCCCTTTCGGCATGGAATAGATAAAATTCGCGGCCCCGCGGATCTTGAACGCTCCTCCGCGCTGCAGGTTTTCGCACTTGAAGAATACCTCCGCTCCCGTTCGCTCGTTAAAACTGCGCGAGGTCAGAACGGGCGTACGGTGCGCGATCGCGGCGATTCGCGCCGCCGCTTCCCGAATATCCGCTAAGGCGACGCCCACGCGCCTCAATACCCCGCTCTTTTGTCGACCAGGTTCTCCAGCGGCTCTCCCGCCTGGAAATGCCGGAAATTCACGATGAATCTTTTCATCGCCAGGTTGATCCATCCCGCCACGTGGTCCGCGCAGTGCGGCGAAAGCAGCACGTTCTCCAAGCGGTAGAAAGGGTGGCCAGCCGGCAGCGGCTCGTGGTCGAAAACATCCAGCGCCGCGCCTTTGATCCGTTTCTCTTCGAGCGCGCGGATCAGCGCCGCCTCCACCACGATCGGACCGCGTCCTATGTTAATGACCACGGCATCCCCCTTCAGCGCCGTCAGCTCCGCTTCGCCGATCATCCCTCGGGTTTCCCTTGTGAGCGGCGCCGATACCAGCAAATAGTCGCATCCGGCAAGCATTTCGCGCAAGCCATCCCGCGCGTATACGGCGGCCAACAACGGCTCCTCGCCCGGCAACGGAGTCCGGCGCCGCAATGCCGTAATTTTCATTCCGAGAGCGCCGGCCAGCCTTGCCGACTTACGGCCGATATCGCCGTAACCAACGATCGCCAACGTCGTGCCCCGCACCGCCGCAATGTCGAACGGCGACCACTTTCCCGCCGCCTGGTTCCGCGCCATGCGCCGCAAATCCTTGGCGAAATAAAGCACCGCCGCGGCCACGAACTCCGCCAGTACGTCGCTGAAAACGCCCCGCCCGTTCGTAAGCGGGATGCGGCTCGCCACCACTTCCGGCGACAGCACATCCTCCACGCCCGTCGACATGTTGTGAATCCATTGCGCTTTAGACGCCAGCGGGAAAACGTCGCGGAAAAGAGCCCCATGGAAACCCCCGTTCAGCACGACATCCGCTTCGGGAAGCGCGGTCCGCAGTTCGCCGGCTTGGTCCGAGACGGTGATGTCCACTCCTGGTAGAAGTTGCTCCAGCATCCGCAAGTGCGGAGCCGCCGGATCGCCGATCGCGACCAGCTTCAACGGGCGCATGAACGAGGAAGATAACACAGCCGCGAAAACAGGCTGAAGGAGTCTCTGCGGACTGCGGCGTCTGAATCCCAGTGTACGTGTGTCCGCCGGAATGGCGTTTTCGGGCGCCTCGAAAGTCGCGGCTTCCCAGGCGGCCGAGCCGTCGTACAGCCTGCGGCGCGCTTAGCTCAGCAACTCCGCCAGACTCTTCGCCTCCAGCAGACGCAGCGCCAATTCTTTGAGATCCGCGGCCCCCAGCTTCGTAAGCCGCTCATCGGCCCACGCCGGAATCGCGCCGAAACGCTTCTCCATGAGACTGCGGAGAATCGTCAGCTCGCCTTTCAGCTCGCCTTTCAGCTCGCCTTCCTGCCTGCCTTCCTGCCTGCCTTCCTGCCTGCCTTCCTGCCGCCCTCGCTTATATTCACGGCCGAGAACCTTGTTCTCCAGAATGTCGAAATGAATCGGCATTTTACTGATCTCCTCTTCCACCGCTTCTTCCAACCCACGCAAACCCGCCAAGGCCAACAGCGTCCCCAACGCCCGCTCTCGTTCAACCGGCTCCAAACCGGAGATCCGGCTGACAATCTCGCGAATCGCGGCAGTCCGTTCCTTCCAGCGCGCCAGGATCGCGATTACATTATCTCCAACTTGATCGCTCGCCAGCAATTGCTCGGCATCCAGATCGCGTATGTCCACCAGCGTATAGCGGAACGAAAAGTTTTCGCCCTTCAATTCGCTTCGCATGCGCAACGGCGCCTCCCCAACGTAGAGGACGGCCTGCCGCGGAAACCGCGCGAACTGCCGGTAGATTCCAATGCAGTATTCCAGCATTCGCAGAGGCATGTTCGCATCGTTGCCGCTTTGCAGCTCGATATGCACCAGCATCCCGCCGGAGGTTTCTCCCAGCAGATCCGCGCGAGGATTCTGGATGCGGGGCAATTCCATGTCAAGCCACGTCTCGACCTGCGCGCCCACAAGTCGCTGAATGGTCCTCTGGGCGAATCCCCGCAGCAGAATCTTCAGCGCGATGTCGTACTCCTGCATGACCGATTCTCGCCTATTGCCGGTCTCTCGCAAGCGCCGCGGCGAGGCCCTTTGGGCGCCCCGCTAAACTGGCAATGTGAGAATCGAGACCCTCGCCGTTCACGCCGGACGCCGCATCGACCCCGCCACTGGAGCCGTAACTCCGCCCATTCACCTCTCTACCACCTTCGAGCGCTCGCCCCAAGGCGATTACCCGCTCCACTACAGCTACTCGCGCGAGGAAAATCCCAATCGCAGCGCGCTCGAGCAATGCCTCGCCGCGCTGCACGGCGGCAAGGAAGCGCTCGTCTTCTCTTCCGGCTTGGCGGTCGCCACGGCGCTCATTCAAGGCCTCGAACCGGGCGACCATATCCTTGCCGCTTCCGACGTTTACTACGGCCTGCGCAAGGTCATTCACGAAGTATTCGGCAAATGGCCGCTCCAGACTTCCTACGTCGACATGACCGATCTCGCCGCCGTGCAGGCGGCCCTGCACCCCACGACGCGTCTCATCTGGATCGAAACGCCCTCCAATCCGCTCCTCAACATCGTCGACCTGCGCGCCATCGCCGAAATCGCCAGAAAAGCCAATGCCATAACCATTGCCGACGACACCTTCGCCACGCCCGTCCTGCAGCAATCCTTCGATTGGAACATCGACATGGTCATGCATTCGACCACGAAGTATATCGGCGGCCATGGCGACGTCATCGGAGGCGCGCTCGTCGCGAAATACGACAATTATCTTTTTGAGCGGGCACGAAACTCACAGCGATTCGGCGGCGCCGTGCCCTCGCCCTTCGATTGCTGGCTCACTCTGCGCGGCATCGCCACGCTGCCCTGGCGCGTTCGGGCGCATTGCGACAACGCCCTGCGCCTAGCCCAATTTCTTAACGCGCATCCCGCCGTCGAGCGCGTCCTTTATCCCGGACTCGAGCATCACCCCGGCCACCACATCGCCGCCCGTCAGATGCGCGGCGGTTACGGCGGCATGCTTTCCGTTCTCGTTCGCGGCGGACGCGCCGAGGCCATGCAAGTGGCCGCCAAGACCAAGCTCTTCACGCGCGCCACCAGCCTCGGCGGACCGCACAGTCTCATCGAGCATCGCGCCTCCATCGAAGGCCCCAGCACGAAAACGCCCCAAAATCTCCTCCGCCTCTCCATCGGACTCGAACACCCCGACGATTTGATCGCCGATCTCGAAGCCGCGCTCTAACTCGCTCCGTTCCGGTTTGCGAGCGATGGGAATAATCGCGCCTGCGTTTTTCGGGGCTTGCCCGCCTTCCGGTCCCCACTTTTTACGCGCGTAGCCGATCTAGACTCAGCAGGATGTCCGATCGGCTTCGCAACGCTGCGCGCTTCATCTGAATTCCCGATCGCCCACGTTGTTCATCGCCCGCGCTGGCGCGCCGCGTACCGTTCATACGGGCTTCCCCGGAGGGCCCGCCAGAGTGCTCCACGATCGCCTTGTCAACCGGCATCGCGGCCCACGTCAAAACCTTTTCGCCGAACCATCGCGCCTCGCAAAATCACCTCGCCTTCGCGCCGCACTGCTCCACGGCGCGTTCCTTGCGCGCGCTCCTCACTTTTTTGTTGCCTTCGGAATAAAACGAGTTATTCTAGGGTGAGGTTACGCCAACAGGAGGCTTGGAGAATGGTTGACAGCTATCGTTTTGCCGCCGCTGACGACGAGATCGACGATCTGGATTACGACGAAGAGCACGTCGACATGCAGTCGGAAGTCGGCGCCTACGGCGGGGACGAAGAGGAAGATGAGAACGAAACAGCAAGCTCCCCGGGTACGAAACGCGCCGGGTCCGAGGCCGAAACCGGCGGCGAAAGAAAAGAGGAGCAGCCACGCCGGAAACCGGTGAAGAAGGCGTCCCAGGCAGCGTCCAAGAAGACTGCCGCGCCCTCGGCCGCGAAGAAATCCGCCGCTAAAACATCGACCGCCCAGAAACAGCCGGCCAAGAAAGCCGCGGCCAAGAAGACTCCCGCGAAAAAGGCCGGCAAGAAAGCCGCCGCAAAGAAAACTCCGGCGAAAAAATCCGCCGCCAAGAAGGCCGGCAAGCACACCCCGGCGAAAAGCGCCGCGAAAAAGACCGGCGGCAAGAAAGCAACGGCGAAATCCACGAAAAGGCGTTAGTGCCAAGAAGCCAAACCGCTTGCTTACGCGCGCGGATCGGCAACTACTTCCCAGCTGCGGATCGGCAAGCGTTTCCGAGCCGCGGCCGCAACGGAACCGTGTACGTGAATTTTCACAAGTAAGTGCCGGAGGGCCGTTCCTGCGGGGGCGCTCCCCGCACCGATCGCGCGCCCCGTCTTATTCCTTTCCAACCACGGAACGGCAGCGTTGGAATAGTTGCAGCAGCGCGTCCGCGTATTCTTCCGGCGTCTTCGTCGTTTTCCCCGTGAACCCCGCGGCTCCCGTTCCCTTTCCGTATCCCGTGGTAACGGCTATAAACTTCATCATCTCCAACGCCACCTCGTCGCGGCTGCGCGCCGCGTTCTCCTTCTTGTCTTCAGGCATCACAAATAGAGTACTCGATCCGCCTTCCCATTCCGGCCCATGCCCGTCGCTGCCGTTCGCCTGATCCGCAAGATGCGGGGAGGCGCGCAAGCGCACCTTCTCGAGTGCGACGGCGGCCGCTTTTATGTCGTCAAATTCCGCAATAATCCGCAACACCGCCGCATCCTCGTCAACGAGTGGATCGCGGCCGTGCTCCTCCGCTATCTACAGGTTTCCGTTCCCGACACCGCCATCGTCGATCTCTCCCCGGACTTCTTGAAAGACAACCCCGAAGTTCACATGCAACTCGGGTCCAAGCGCCTCGAGGTCGAGCCCGGCTGGCATTTCGGCTCCGCCTATCCCGGCGATCCCTCCCGCATCGCGGTCTATGACTTCATCCCCGACCTGTTGCTCGATAAAGTCGTCAATCTCGCCGACTTCCTCGGGGTGCTCGTGTTCGATAAGTGGGCCGGAAACGCCGACGCGCGGCAATCCGTTTTCTACCGCGCCCGGCTCCGGCATTGGGCTTCGGGCGCCGATGAATACCTCACCCGAACGGGCTTCGTCGCCAATATGATGGACCACGGTTATACGTTCAATGGTCCTCATTGGACGTTTGCCGATTCCCCGCTGCAAGGCCTCTATTTCCGCCCGGTCGTCTATCAGAGCGTGCGCTCCTGGGACGACTTCCAACCTTGGCTCGACCGCGTCGTCCACTTTCCCGAGGAGGTGATTGACGACGCGCTGAAGCAAGTGCCTCCCGAATGGATCGAGGGTGACGAGGAGGCCTTGGACAAGCTTCTCACCACTCTGATGAAGCGGCGCAAGCGTGTTGCGGACCTGATTGCCGAGTCCACCCGCGGCCGCATCAACCCTTTCCCAAACTGGAAGTAGCCAAACTGGAAATAATCGAACCCGCCACCCGTTCCGCAGTCACCGGCGCCAGCAGGATTCCATTGCGGTAATGCCCGTACGCGAGCCACACGTTGGTGTCCTCGAAACGGCCTATTTTCGGAAGCAGATCTTCCGTCGCCGGCCGAAACCCGATCCAGCGCTCCGCCGGCGCGCGCCCGGCGAGTTGCGGCCACAGTTCCGCGGCGCGCGACGCGATGTCGGCGCAGACCTCCGGGTCCACATGCGCATCGAAGCCCACCCGCTCCTCCGTCGATCCCGCGATGGTGAATCCGTTGCCGCGCTGCAGCAGGTAAGTATGGCCGTGCCGCCGGATGTGCTCCAGCGATCCGGGCCGCAGCCAATAACCCAGCAGATGCCCTTTGACCGGAAGCGTCCGCGGCAGCGCCAGCCGTTCGCCGCGCGCGAAAACGGCGATTTCTCCGGACCACGCTCCCGCCGCAACGACCAGGGCGGCGAACCGGTCCGCGCCGATATCGGTGACCAGTCGGCGCTCCTCCATCTTTACGCCCCGCCGCTCGCACGCCGTGCGCAAAGCCGCCAGCGTTTCCTTCGGATCGACATAGCCGTCCTGCGGATAATAAATACCTTCCGCCGTCTCCGTCGACAGAATGCCGCTCATGGCTTGTCGCCTGCCGCGTTCGCGCAACTCCCGCCATTCCTGCTCGGAACGGGCTACTTCAACGGCGCCGCAGATGCGGTAATCGATGGCGCGTCCGGCTTCGGCCGAGAGTTCCTCTACGAATGACCCGTACAACGCATAGCTCGCGCTGCCCAGCTCCATCCACACCGATTTGCCGAACAGTTCGCCTCCGGGCGCCAGCATTCCGGCTCCGGCCGGACTAGCCTCCCCCCCTCTGCTCGCGGCATTCATGACCGTGACTTCGAGCCCCTGCCGCGCCAGCCGCCACGCGATCGAAAGCCCGATGATGCCCCCGCCGACGATGGCGATCATGTCCCCAATGTAGCGTCTTGCGCCTCCGCTGACATCAATCGCGCCCGGCCGTTTTTTACGGGCCGCGGTCGCGAACGAGTCTCCCTGGGCCTGAGCGGCCTATGGATGAAATTACCGTCCCGCCGCGGTATGCTGGGCGCCCCTTCCTTTCCTTCCGGGAACGGGTCACTACGCCAAACGTCAAAAATCGTACGCTACGGAAATCGATCTCGATGGCCATGCCGTGCTCCCGCCGAGCACCGGCGGCGCGCTCCAGGTTGACGGTGTTCCAGATGATGGCGGCGACGATCGGGTTAAAGTCCGCTTGCACCGTAACGACATCTGGCGTCCAGGCGGCGGCTTCACCGGGTTGTTCGAGACCTACCGGACGCCGCCGGACCGCCTCGTGCCGGTGGTCGCCACGGAGGACATCGGCACGGAGGTCGCCCGTCTGCTTGTCGGCGGCTGGAGCGGCAAGATCGTGGAGCTCGGCTCTCCGATCGGTCCGGACCACCTCGCCCGCGCAATGGGCGAGGTGCTCGGCCGGCCGGTACGGGCGCGATCGATTCCCCGCGAGCAGTGGACGGCCAGCTTGCAGTCACAGGATATGCCGCCCGGCTTCGCCGGTCCCTTCGAGGACATGCAGGAAGCGTTGAATTCGGGCTGGATCGGCTTCGGCGTGCCCGGCGCCGAGCCGCTCGCCGGCAAATTCACTCCCGCCCAGGTCTTCGAGCAGGCAGAAAAGCCTGATACGATATCCGATCGCGGGAGCCAACCAACCCTGCTCGGACTGCACATCCACTGGGCCGGTGACGATGAGGTGTTCGCCACCTGCCGCTGATACGGTGCTGATCTTTCGGGGGTGCGTGCCGCGTGAGTTCACTCGCGATCGACGTCGCGAGGGCCGGCCCCCGGACTCCGCCGGAAAATGGCCCAGCCGATCCAGCCTTCGCTCCCACAGCGAACGGCGATCGCCGATCCATTGCTCCCCGGGACCGAAACCCGCCGGGACAAGCTGGTCAATATCGAGATCCAGGACTCTCCGTCCGCTTCGCTCCGCCTTTTCCTCAACGCAACCCCATTCCTTTTGCTCCTGGCCGTCTGGATTTTCCTGACAATATTGAAATTCCCGAATGGCCCCGGCAAAGCTTTCTGCGTTGACCCCGCGCGGCACACCTCGATAAGCGGGAGAGTCCCGGACCAAATCCCCCATCGCACTCGAATCGTTTCAGCCGGTGCCGCACCCACCTCGTTCCCAAGTTTCTCTAATCGATGTGGAAGGCGCATCGCCCATTACTGCAATGCTTTGCACCCTCAACGTCCCGTCCGCTCCCTTCATCTCCGCTCCCCCCACGACTGCCGGCTGTTCCTCTCATTCGAACCCCCAAATCCCAAGCGACTCCGCCGCTGGACTCGACCGTCCAGCCCGTACTCGAGAATGCCGGGTCGTCCCGATTTCATTGGCCCGCGTCCCACAACCGAACACCGCGGCGCGGTCGCGAAATGCTGAATCGTGAATCGCTGCTTCGATTTAGCCTTGGTACCCCGGTTGCTCTCTTCGCCGGACGGCGAACAGAAGGAAGGTGCATCATGCATGTTTTTCGAATCTGCGCAGCGGCCCTGGCTGCCGCGACTCTGGCCCTCGCGGCCGAGGGCAGTTCATTTCACTGGAGGGGACATCTCCAATCCGGCCAACTGATCGAGATCAAGGGGGTGAACGGCGGCATTCGCGCCGAGCCGGCCGCGGGCGCGGACGTAATTCTCGACGCGGAAAAATCGGCTCGCCGCTCCGATCCCGCGGACGTGCGGATCGAGGTCGTCGACAACGGCAATGGCATGACGATTTGCGCCGTCTACCCTTCGCGCGATGGCCGCAATGAATGCAAGCCCGGGAACGGCGGCCGCATGAATACGAACGATAACGACGTGAAAGTGGAGTTTACGGTGCGGGTGCCGGCAGGCGTACGCTTCACCGGCCGCACCGTCAACGGCGGCGTCGATGCCGAGCGTCTGGGGGCCGATGTCGAAGCCCACACGGTCAACGGCAAGATCGTCCTCAGCACCGCCGGCGCGGCGCTCGCCGAAACGGTGAACGGGTCCATTTCCGCCGTGCTCGGCAAAGGGGCCTGGGAAGGGAAGCGCGACTTTCGCACCGTCAACGGGAGCATCGACCTCGCCTTGCCGGCCGACGTCAGCGCCGATCTGGACGCCTCCACCGTCAACGGCAGAATCGAGTCGGACCTGCCCATTACGGTGCACGGCCGGTTTCTGCGCCGCAGCCTCCACGGGACTCTCGGAAACGGCGGAGGCGAGCTCAAGATCGGCACCGTGAACGGCAGCATCACGCTGCGGCGCGGCAACAGTGCCGTATGAGGCAGGACCTGCGGTTTGCCCTGGGGATGCTGGCGAAGAGCCCGGGGTTCACCTCCGTCGCGGTGATCGCCCTGGCGCGCGGCATGGAAGCGAACACCGCGATCTTCAGCTTCGTGAACGCGGTTTTGCTGAAGCCGCTCGCCTACGCGCAGCCGCAACGCCTGGTAACGATAAACGGTTCAAGTGGGGACCGGACAAATCCGACCGGTCCGGCCGGCCGCGTACCTGCCCTACGCGGATGCCGAAATTTTCGACCGAGCATAGCGGGCGCAACGTCTACCTCGCCCTGCGGACGGCGGGCGACCCTGTCGCGCTTGCCGCCGACGTTCGCAGCGTCGTGAACGGCCTGGACCCGGAGCTGCCGGTGTATGCGATCGGCGATATGAACTCGCGGCCGGCGGCGAACCTCGCCCCACGGCGCTTCAGCATGCTGCTGCTGTCGGGCTTCGCGGCGCTTGCGTTGCTGCTCGCTTCAATCGGCATCTACGGCGTCATGTCTTACACCGTGCAGCGATTCACGCATGAGATCGGGATACGGATGGCGCTGGGGGCAAGCGCCGGCAGCGCGGTTCGAGTGATGCTGCGGCAAGGGATGTCCCCGGCGCTCGGCGGGATCGTCGTTGGAGCGGGCGGCGCCATGGCGCTGACGAGGGTCATGAAATCGCTGCCGTTTGAAGTTCAGCCGGACGATCCCGCGACCTTCGCCGCCGTTGCCGCGCTGCTTGCGGCCGTGGCGTTCGCCGCCTCCTACGTCCCGGCGAGGCGGGCGGCGCGCGTGGATCCCATCGTCGCCTTGAGGTTCGAATAATGATTCACGATATCCGTCTGGCCGTTCGAGCGCTGCTCAACAATCCCGGCTTTGCGCTCGCCGCTGTAGTGACATTGGCGCTCGGCATTGGAGCGAACACCGCGATTTTCACCATCGTCAATGCGGCGCTGCTGCGTCCTCTGCCTTTGCCCCACCCCGAACGCCTGCTGTCGATTCGCGAAGGGACGCGCGAGGTTCCCTACGGGTCGACTTCGGTCGCCGACCTGCGCGATTACCGCAAACAGAGCACGGCCTTCGAGAGCATCGAAGGCTACATGGGGACAAGCCTGAATCTTATCAGCCGGGACCGGCCGGAGCGCGTCGCGGCGGCCGGGGTCACGCCGGGATATCTCGCCATGATGGGCGCGCGAGCGCTGCTGGGACGTACCTTCGCGGCAGATGAGGATGAGGCGGGGAAGAATCGCGCGATTGTGCTTCGCGAGGACGTCTGGCGAGCGGACTTCGGCGCCGATCCTGGCATTATCGGGAGCGAAATTGGCGTCGACAGCGAGCGATTCACGGTTATCGGCGTGCTGCCCACGCGCTTCCGCTTCCCGTTCTCGAACGCGCAGGCGTGGGTCCCGTTTACGCCCACGGCAGCCCAGCTCAGCCGCGGCAACCATATATTGCAGATCACGGGAAGGCTGCGCGACGGCGCCGCCATCGAGCAGGCGAGGGCGCAGATGCAGTCGATTCTCGGCCGGCTCGCCGCGCAGTATCCCGAAGACGATGCCGGCCGTCGCATCACGCTGCGGCCCCTGCACGAAGACCTGGTCCGCCATGTGCGAACGGAGCTGTTCATTTTGCTGGGGGCCGTCGGGTTCGTGTTCCTCATCGCTTGCGCCAACGTGGCGAACCTGCTGCTGGCGCGCGCGGCCTCGCGCGGCAGAGAGTTTGCGATCCGCCGCGCATTGGGAGCCGGCCGTTGGCGGCTGCTGCGGGCATCCGCGATCGAAGCTGTGTTGCTTGCGGCCGCCGGCGCGTTGGGCGGATTGTTGCTTGCATTCTGGGGCGTCGACTGGCTGCTGTCCTTTCGGGGGATGCCGGCAGTGGACGACGTTGCGCCGGACACGGCGGTATTGAGTTACACTATCGCGTTATCGCTGGGGTCGGCGCTGTTGCTGTCGCTTGTGGGAGCGCTGCAATCCTGGCGCGGCGATGTGCGGAGCGCGTTGAACGAGGGTGGAAGAACGGCCAGCGGAGCGCCCGCGACGGCGCGCACCCGGCGCGTCCTCGTAATCGCCGAAGTTGCCGCTTCCACCATTCTCCTCGCTGGAGCCGGTCTGTTGATCGAAAGCTTTTGGGCTCTCTATCGCATCGACCCGGGATTCCGGCCCGAAGGCGTCCTGACCATGCGCCTTTCGCTGCCGGCGGCCAAGTACGACAACAGCCGCCGCGCGGAGAACTTTTACAGCGCCGTTCTGGACAAGGTTTCGAGGCTGCCGGGTGTCGTAAGCGCGGGTTTTGTATCCGCTCTGCCGCTTGCGGAATCGGGCTCGAACGGCGGAATTGAGATCGAGGGCCGTCCGGCGCCGCCGGGCCCCTCCGCTCTCATCGCCGAACGGCGCGAGGCCAGCCCCGATTATTTCCGCGCGCTGCGAATTCCACTGCTTGCCGGGCGCATGTTTTCCTCCTCCGATACGGCCGGCAGCCCGAAGGTCGCCGTCGTCAACCAGGCGCTTGCGAAAGCTTATTTTCCGAACGAGAATCCGATCGGCCATCGCATTCGCAACGGCACTCCCGATTGGGTGAGCATTGTCGGCGTCGTGGGCGACGTCAAGGAATCGCGGCTGGCAGAGCGCGCCATGCCGATGGTGACGATTCCGTTCACGCAGAACGTTTATTTGCCGCGATTGCTTGCGATGAGCCTCGTCGTTCGGACCACGGCCGAACCGCTGCCGCTCGCCGCCGCGGTGCGCAAACAAATCGCGTCCATCGATCCAGGGCAACCCGTGTTTGCGATCGAAACGATGCAACAGGTGGTGCTCGATTCGATTGCGGGCGACCGCTCGGGAATGTGGATTATGGGAACCTTCGCGGCGCTGGCGGCTCTTCTGGCCGCCCTCGGTATCTACGGCGTGATTTCGTATCTCGCGCGCCAGCGAAGGCAGGAGATGGGCATTCGAATGGCGCTGGGAGCGGGCGGCGCGGAGGTATTCCGCATCGTCCTCTGGCAAGGGTTGCAGATGGCGGCTGTGGGAATCGCGATCGGGATGTTGGGCGCTTTGGCATTGACGCGCGTCATGGCAGGGCATATTTACGTCAGCGCGACCGATCCGGTTGCCTTCGCCGCCGTGCCGGCATTTCTGGCGCTGCTGGCCGTGGCGGCGACGGTGGTCCCGGCGGTGACGGCCGCGCGCGCCTGTCCCATCGAGGCGTTACGCTATGAATAAACTGCGACAACATAACGCCGCCGTGGTGCTAGCGACCGCTGCGCCCGCCCCACCGCCCGCGCGCGCCGACCCAGCCGCCCGACCCAGCACGCGCGCCGACCCAGCACGCGCGCCGATCCGGCAATGCGCCGGACCAGAGCGTGTGCGCCGAAGCGGCACGCGCGCGTCGAACAGCACGGCGCGGCGACCCAGCCACGCGCGCCGATTCGGCAATGCGCCGGACCAGAGCATGTGCGCCGAAGCCGCACGCGCGCCTCGAGCACCACGGCGCGCCGACCCAGCTACCCGCGCCGATTCGGCAATGCGCCGGGCACGGGAATGTGCGCCGACGCCGCACCCGGCCGGAACACCACGGCGCGGCGACTCAGCGAAGGGCGCAGACCGGCCCGCGGACGGTACGCTATGAGTGAATCGCGCCCAGAATGAAAAATTCCCCACGCGTCCTGATTGCGGACGACCAGCCGGACGTGTTGGAGGCGTTGCGCCTGCTGCTGAAGGCCGAAGGGCTGCAGATCGAAGCGGCGTCGTCTCCGGCCGGCGTTCTGGCGGCCATTGAATCGCGCGATTTCGACGTCGTCATCATGGACTTGAACTACACGCGCGACACCACCTCCGGCGAAGAGGGGCTGGATTTGCTGACGCGCATTCAGGCGATCGACAGCCTTCTGCCCGTGATCGTGATGACGGCCTGGGGATCGGTCGGCTTGGCGGTTGAAGCGATGCGGCGCGGGGCGCGCGATTTTATCCAGAAGCCGTGGGAAAACGAGCGGCTGGCGAGCATCGTCAAGACGCAGATCGAGTTGAGCAACGCCCTGCGGCGCGGCATCCGGCTGGAGGCGGAAAACAGTTTGCTGCGGGCGGAAGGCGCCCCCACGCTGATTGCGGAGGCGGCGGCGATGCAGCCGGTCCTGCAATTAATCTCGCGCGTGGGGCCGTCTGACGCCAATGTGCTGATCACCGGAGAGCCGGGCGCGGGCAAGGAAGTGGTAGCCAAGACGCTGCACGCGATCTCGCCGCGGGCGTCGAAGCCGATGGTGACCGTGAACGCCGGCGGCCTCGCGGAAGGCATCTTCGAGAGCGAGTTGTTCGGGCACGTGAAGGGCGCGTTCACGGACGCCAAGATGGACCGCGTGGGACGGTTCGAGCTGGCCGACACGGGAACGCTTTTTCTCGACGAGATCGCGAACGTACCGATGAATCTGCAAGCGAAGATGCTGCGCGTGCTCGAGATCGGGGAAATGGAACGCGTCGGATCGTCGAAAACGCGCAAAGTGGATGTGCGCGTGATCTCGGCGACGAATGCGCGGCTGGACGAGGAGGTCGCGGGCGGCCGCTTCCGTCAGGACTTATTGTTCCGTCTGAATACGATCGAAATCCATTTGCCGCCTTTACGCGACAGGCGCGAAGACATTCCCGTGCTGGCCAACCATTTCCTCGGAATCCACGCGCGGCGCTACCGTAAGAACATCAGCGGATTCGATCACGCCGCGATGCAGGCGCTGATCGACAATGCCTGGCAGGGCAATGTGCGCGAGTTGAACCATGTCGTCGAACGCGCGGTGCTGATGTCGCAGGACACGGTGGTGCGCAGCGGCGACCTGGCGTTGCGCGCGGCGCGGGACGCCAGCCCGCGGCTCGAGGACATGAGCATCGAAGAGGTGGAGGCGTTTCTGATCAAGAAAGCGCTGGCGCGCCACGGCGGGAACGTCAGCCACGCCGCCAGCGCGCTGGGATTGAGCCGCAGCGCGCTGTACCGCCGGCTGCAGCGCTACGGCCTGTGATGTGAAGATCGCCCACGAACAGAAAATCCTGCTGGCGGCGTTGGCGGCGGGAGCCCCGGCGGTGCTGGCCTGCATGATCCTGCTGTGGACGGGCGGCCACACGCCGAGCCCCAAGACGCAATGGACGGTCACGATTCTGATCGCCGGTTTCTGGCTGGGGTTCGGCTTCAGCGTGCGGGAACGCGTGGCGTCGCCGCTGCGGACGCTCGCGAATTTGCTGGAGGCCATGCGCGAAGGCGATTATTCCATCCGCGCGCGCGGCGACAAAAAAGACGACGCCATGAGCGAAGTGATGGTGCAGGTGAACGCCATGAGCGCGACTCTGCGGGCGCAGCGTCTGGGCGCGCTGGAGGCGACCACGCTGCTGCGAAAGGTCATGGAGGAGATCGACGTTTCGATCTTCGCGTTCGACGCCGAGCATCGCCTGCGGCTGTTGAACCGCGCGGCCGAACGGCTGGTGGGCGAGCCGGCGGAGCGGGTCTTAGGGAAAGAGGCGGCGGCGCTCGATGTCGACCGCTATCTTACGGGCGAGGCGCAGCGCACGGTGCAGCACACGTTTAAGGGCGGCGGGGGCGGGCGCTGGGGAATTAGCCGCAGCTCGTTTCGCGAGGGCGGTCTGCCGCATCAATTGCTGGTCGTCACCGACTTGACGCGGCCGTTGCGGGAGGAGGAGCTGAAGGCCTGGCAGAGGATTGTGAGAGTGTTGGGACACGAGCTGAACAACTCGCTGGCGCCGATCAAATCGATCGCGGGGAGTCTCGAAAATATTCTTTCGCGGCAGCCTCGCGCGGAGGATTGGGAAGACGATATGAAGCGCGGGCTGGCGGTGATCGCCTCGCGCAGCGAAGCTTTGAGCCGGTTCATGAGCGCTTACGCGCGGTTGGCGAAAATGCCGCGGCCGACGCAGGGGGCCGGTGCAGGTTGGGGATCTGCTGCGGAGGGTGGCGGGTTTGGAGCAGCGCGTTCCGCCGCGCCTTGCCCCGGGGCCGGAGCTGACGATTCAGGCGGACAGCGATCAACTGGAGCAATTGCTGATCAATCTGATCCGCAACGCCGCGGACGCTTCGCTTGAAACCGGCGGAGGCGTGGATGTGGGATGGCGGCGCGAAAATTCGCACCTGCTGGTGTGGGTGCGCGACGAGGGGCCGGGGCTTTCGAATACGTCGAACCTGTTCGTTCCCTTTTTTACGACGAAGCCGGGAGGGTCGGGCATCGGGCTGGTATTGAGCCGCCAAATCGCGGAGGCCCATGGGGGCACGCTGACGCTGCAAAATGCGCCGGATGGGCGCGGGTGCGAGGCGCGTTTGTCGTTGCCGGTTTAACAAATGGAGGTCGGCGCCTGTGCGGCAAACGCGGCTGCCGGGCTGCATGGGGTTCCCGTGAGCTACGTGCGATCTGTATTTCGGGAGCTTGGGCGTGCACTGCGGCAATCGACGCCTTCCCGCCGTCGATAATGCACGCGCTTTCGAACGAGCGATCTCAGATTGCGGGCAGCTTTGGTGACTTCGCCATCTCGATGGACTGGAGGAGTTGGCTACCGCCTCGACATGGGCAAAAGCGCCTTGGGAGCGCGGCAGCCGGGTGCTTTTGGTTTTGCGGGTGAGATGGACCTTCATCGTCGCCTGTTGCCATCCGCTGCGGATCATCCTCCGATGGCTTCCGATCGATGGTAATGAGAGCGCCGTCCGGTAGCCCCGCGCCAATGCTGTGCGGATGTAGGTAAAGATGACACCGTTAAATCATTTCCGCGTGCTTCTGTTTAAGCGTACAATGAAGGATATTATCCATACCGTCATGAGCGCTGTCGTCCAAGCCATCCCCGATGTCGATTTTTTCCTCTCGCTCGAACCGGAGGAACTGGGGGCCAAGCTGCTTTTCCTGGCGAAGAAGCGCCAAGGCATGTTTTCCCTAGTTGATTTTGAAAGTGAAATCTGGGGAGCCGAAATGTGCGGCCAGCCGACTTATCCGAGAAACCGGAAAGCGGCCGTGGCGCTCGCCCTTGCTGAAGCGTGGGCATGGTTGGAGGCTCAGGGGTTGATCATACCTGCTCCTGATCAGGGGCACGGTACCAGCCACAGAGTTCTCAGCCGTCGCGCGCGCCGCTTCGCGAGCGAGGCTGAATTCGCGCGTTACGCCGTCGCGCGCATGCTGCCTAGAGATGCCATGAACGCGCGCATCGCCGATAAAATCTGGATGGCGTTCATGCGCGGAGAGTTCGATGTCGCCGCATTCCAAGCCATGAAAGCGGTAGAGGTATCGGTGCGCGAAGCTGCCGCTCTCGGCAACAATCTGATTGGGGTGGCTCTGGTGCGCGAAGCCTTTGCGCCGGAGAGAGGACCGCTTACCGATGTGAGCGCGGAACGCGGCGAACAAGTCGCGCGCATGGAGACTCTTCGCAGGCGCAATCGGTTCTTACAAGAATCCCCACTCGCACCGGGATGTCGATTTGAATGACCCGGCCGAAGCCGTCGAAATAATCCTGCTCGCGAACCACCTGCTGCGGATCGTCGAAAGCCGCGCAAAAGCAAAGGAAAATGGGCCGTGAATACTCAGCTTATCCCCTAAACGGTCCCTCGGGCTGGAGCCTCTCAATAAGTATACCCCCGCCGTGTTTGCAGCGCGCGCGGCTTCAGCTTCTTGCTCATCGTGTTCAGCAGATTGGCGATGTACAGATCTGGGTTCGTGTTCTTGCGACCGGTCATTATCGCCCTTAAATCATGACGCTTGCTGGATACCGGAGATATGTCGAAACGTGCGGCGGGCGGAGGCCTTCATGAGTGGAACAGCGCGGCGATATCGCGGCCGCCGCGAAGCGCGCGCAGAATCAGCACATCTTCATGTTCGATGCGGTAGACGATCACGTATTCACCGACGGGAAAGCTGCGGAGGCCGGGCCGCAAGTCGTCGTCGCGCGCGCGCCCTATATTCGGATGCGTGGAAAGCAGATAAAAGCGGTCGGTGATCGAATCGACCAGACGGTCAGCGATGTCCATGCTGCCGCTTTTTGTAGCGACGTAATGCCAAATATCATCGAGATCGGAATCGGCTTGCGGTGTGCGGCGGGGCCCCATTCAGCGCGGGATGTTCTGTTCAGCGGCGAGCCGCGCACGTCCCCGCTGCTTAACACTCTCGGCAAGCTCATGCATCGATTCCCGCGTAATAATGCGCCCCTCCCCGCGTGCGAGGGAAGCTTCCGCTTGATCCACTGCCATCAGAATTTCCAGTCTGCGGCGCTCGCGTTCCTCCCACAGTGAAAGTGCTTCCTTCACCGCATCTTCTTCGCGGCGAAGCCGTCCGCTCTCGATGGCTTGGCGGACAAACGCTTTCTGATCGGGGGTGAGCTGCACTTCCATACGTTTTCAGCGTAGGGGGCGGCAGGGCGCCTGTCAAGCACGGCTCCGCTGCCGGTTGCGCGCATCCGCGGCGGCGGCGTCTTGCGCCGTCAGGAGCGCATACGCTTCGCCATTCTGGCGCCTTGGCGTCTTCTTCCATCAGGCGCGCGGCAGTCTCTTCGATGTCGGTGGCCCCAATTGATGGCGGCCATGCAGCAGGTGAAATTCGCCCTGCCGATATCCCGGGCCGATCCGGTTCCGGTTTCGCGGCGCGTTCCACATGCAGCGCAGGTAAGAAGGCGACTTGCCGGCGCGCGTGCGTTCGACTGGCGCAGATCGGCAAATAGACGGGACGGGCGCGCCGGGTTCGCGGCCGGAATTTGCGGCGGCGGCGCGCCGCGTGTGGTACCTAATGAATAATTGGGGCGATGGTTTCCGAAACTCAATTTGCGCGGTTCGAAGCGGTCGATCTCGATTGCGGCGAGACGATTGCGCCGGTGGATGTCGCCTATGAGACCTATGGGGAGTTGAACGGCTCGCGGAGCAACGCGATTCTCGTGCTGCACGCGTTTTCGGGAGACGCGCATGCGGCGGGGGTGAATAAGGAGACGGGCGAGACGGGCTGGTGGAACAACATGGTCGGTCCGGGAAGCGCCTTCGATACGGACAAGTATTTTGTGATTTGTTCGAATGTGCTGGGCGGCTGCCGGGGAACGACCGGGCCGGGATCGATTGACCCGGAGACGGGCTGCCCGTACGCAATGTCGCTGCCTCCGATTACGATCGGCGACATGGTGCGGCTGCAAAAGAAACTGATCGATCGGTTGGGCATCGAACGGTTGTTGAGCGTCTCGGGAGGATCGATGGGCGCGATGCAGGCGCTCCAATGGGCGGTGGCGTATCCGGAGGCGGTGGTTTCGGCGATTCCGATTGCGGGCACGTCGCGGCATAGCGCGCAGCAGATCGCCTTCAACGAAGTCGGGCGGCAAGCGATCATGGCCGACCCGGATTGGTGTGCCGGGAACTACTACGGGAAACGTCCGCCGGCGCGGGGGCTGGCGGTGGCGCGAATGGTCGGACATATCACCTACATGAGCGATCACTCAATGCGCGAGAAGTTCGGGCGGCGGCGGCGCGACGAGCATCAGTTCGAGGTGGAGAGCTATCTGCGGTATCGCGGGACGCAGTTTGTGGACCGCTTCGACGCCAACTCGTATTTGTATATAACGAAGGCCATGGATTATTTCGATCTCGCCGAGGGCCATCCGTCGCTGGCGGCGGCGTTCGGCCAGGTCAAGGCGCGGTTTCTGGTGATGAGCTTTACGTCGGACTGGTTGTATCCGAGCTATCAATCGCTCGATGTCGTGCGCGCGCTGCGGGGGCGCAATTGCGACGTGGCGTATTGCGAGCTGGCTTCGACCTATGGGCACGACGCGTTTCTGGTCACCGTACAAGAGCAAACCCAACTGGTCCGCGGGTTTCTCTCGAGCACCATGAGGATGCGGGCGTAATGGCGGCCGCGGCGCATACGGTTGCGGGACCGTTCGTTCACGAGTTGCTGGGGCGCAGCGACTACGCGATCATCAGCGCCATTATCGCGGCGGGGTCGCGCGTGCTGGACCTGGGCTGCGGAGATGGGGAACTGCTGGAATGGCTGGCGGAGAACAAGCAGGTGGACGCGCGCGGGGTTGAGATTTCGGGCGCAAGGGTGCAGCGGGCGATTGCGCGGGGCGTGTCGGTTTATCAGGGCGACATCGAAGAGGCGCTGGCGGATCTGCCGCAGGCGGCGTTCGATTACGTGATTCTGAGCCAGACGCTGCAGGAGACGCGGGCGCCGCTGAAAGTGCTGCGGGAAATGCTGCGGGTGGGGAAGAGCGCCATCGTGGCGTTTCCGAATTTCGGGCATTGGAGCGTGCGGCTGTCGCATTTATGGTCGGGGCGCGCTCCGAAGACGCATCTTTTTCCGCACGATTGGTACGATTCGCCGAATATTCATTTTCTGACCGTGGACGATTTCGTGACGCTGGCGCAACGGGAGGGTTGGACGATCGAGCGGCGCATTTTTTTGCAGGGGCAGAGGAAGGTTACGCTGCTCCCGAACCTACTGGCGGAAGTCGCCGTGTTTTTGATCCGTAAGTCCTGACTTTGCTCGCCGGCACTAGCAGACAATCTAGTAGACGAGAGCCCGATGTTGTACTAGAATGTCTTCTAGGCGCGAATGGCCCTCAACAACCCTAAGGACAATCGGATCGAGCTGCTTCAGGGCACGCTCGACATGCTGATATTGCGAACTCTGCAGTGGGGGCCGCAGCATGGACACGGCATCGGGCAGGCGATCCGGCAGAGCTCGGCGGATTTGCTGCAAATCGAGCGGGGGTCGCTGTACCCGGCGCTGCATCGTCTGGAAGATCGGGGGCTGATCTCGTCGGAATGGAAGAGTTCGGACTTGAACCGGCGGGCAAAGTATTACCGGCTGACGGCGGCGGGAAGGAAGCAGCTCGTGGCGGAGCAGTCGAAGTGGAAACTCTTGGTCCGCGCCATCGCCCGCGTGATGCGTCCGGCGCAAGGGGGCTAACGATGCAATGGCGCTTTTGGCGGCGGACACGGCGCGAGGACGATCTCGGCGACGAGATGGCGTTCGATCTGGCGGCGGACATTGAGGAGCGAATTCGGTCCGGCATCCCGCGCGAAGAGGCTGAGCGGGCCAGCCGACGCGATTTCGGGAACGTACCGCTGGTCAAGGAGGAGATTCGCGGAATGTGGGGATGGACATCGCTCGAGCGGCTCGGCCAGGATGTTCGCTACGGCTGGCGCGCCTTATGCAAGAACCCATTGTTCACCACCATGGCCGTGCTCTCGCTGGCGCTGGGCATCGGCGCGAATACCGCGATCTACAGCGTCATGGACGCGATTATGGTTCGCGCCCTGCCGGTCCGGAATCCTGGCGAACTGGCGATCTTGAACTGGCGCGCCAAACAGGAACCGGCCGTGGTCCAGGATCATACCGGCAGCAGTTACGACGAGTCCGGAGGCGGCCAAACCAGCCCCGATTTTCCCTGGCCCGCCTACGAACTTTTTCGCGGCCACAACGACGTCTTCTCGACTCTGTTCGCATATCAGAGAGCGGGGCAGCTCAATCTGGTCGTTCATGGACAAGCCGAACTCGGGCCCGTCGAATTCGTCTCCGGCAATTTCTTCAGCGGGCTCGGAATCGTCCCGGCCGCGGGCCGGCTAATTGACGATAGCGATAATCATGCCGGCGCAGCGCAGGTTGCGGTCCTTAGTTATGACTACTGGCGCGGGCGTTTCGGCGGAGATGCGGCGGCCATTGGCCAGACCGTACGCATCAACAACATTCCTTTTACGATCGCCGGCGTGGCGGCGCCCGAATTCTTTGGCATCTCCCCCGGATCGGCCCCGGTGGTCTACGTTCCGATCGTGAACCGGCCCGCGCTCGCCCGGAATTATGGTACTGAACACGACACCATGTTCATCGATCCGCATTTTTACTGGGCCGATATCATGGGCCGCTTGCGACCCGGCGTCTCGCTCGAGCGCGCGGAGGTCGAGCTTGCCGCGCGATTCCACCAATTCGCGCTCGCCTCCGCTTCCAATGCGAAGGAGCGCGCCACCCTTCCAACACTGTGGCTTGAGGAAGGCGGCTCCGGCGTCGATTCCTTGCGCCGGCAGTATTCGAAACCGCTTTTTGTCCTGATGACCATGGTGGCATTCATCCTGGCCATTGCCTGCGCCAATATTGCAAACCTGCTTCTGGCGCGCGCCAGCGCGAGGCGGCGCGAAATAGCGGTGCGGCTCAGTCTGGGCGCTAGCCGCCTTCGCGTGCTGCGGCAGTTGCTTACCGAGAGCGTGCTGCTGGCGCTGCCTGGAGGCATCCTCGGCCTGGGCGTTGCGGCCGCGGGAATTCGTTTTCTCCTCTGGCTGCTCGCGGGTGGCCGGGAGGATTTCAATCTGCGCGCGGAGCTCGACTGGCGCATCCTCGCCTTTACGATCGCGGTCGCGTTTGCCACGGGAATTCTTTTCGGGCTGGCGCCCGCCATTGCGGCCACGCGCGTGGATATCACCCCGGCGCTCAAGGAGAGCCGCGCCAGCGCTCCGCGCGCGCGTGGACGTCGCCTGGGTCTTAGTCAGTTCCTGGTCGTGGCCCAGATTGCGCTTTCGTTGCTGTTGGTGTTGGGGGCGGCGCTGTTTGTTCGCACCCTTGCCAATCTTCATGCGGTGGATATCGGCTTTAATCAGGAGAACCTTCTGACGTTCAGCCTGGACGCCAGCCAGGCGGGCTACAAAGATGCGGCGCTAACGGCGTTTTATGCGCGCATGAACGAGCGCTTGCGCAGTCTACCCGGCGTTCGCGCCGCAACCGTGTCAGACATGGCGCTAGTTGCAAATTGGAACCATGGGACGGGCGTTATTCTCCCAGGCGCTCCCAAACAGCAGGGCCGCGGCGGCCCGAGCACATCCTATATTTCGGTCGGCCCGGCGTTTTTCGAAACTATGCAAATTCCCATTCTGCTAGGCCGTCCCATCGACTCGCGCGACGTCGATGGCGCGCCGCTGACCGCGGTGGTTAACGAGGTGTTCGCGAAGAACTATTTCCCGAACCAGAATCCCATCGGGCGGCATTTCAGGCTGGGCAACGCGGAGGCCGGCGATTTGACGATCGCCGGGATCGCGAGGAATGCCCGCTACAGCTCGCTGAAGGGGCCGATTCCGCCCGTCGTATACATCTCCTACCTGCAAAACATCGTGAAACGTCCGCCTGTCGGCATGATTTTCGAACTGCGTACGGCGCTCAACCCGCTGGCGCTTACCGGGACCGTTCGCAGAATCGTCCACGATGCCGCGCCTGGCGTTCCGGTCACGGGCATAATGACGCAAACGCAGCGTATCGACAACACCATTGTTCAGGAGCGCACCTTCGCCGATCTCTGCACGGCGTTCGCGATTCTCGCGCTGACGATTGCGTGCGTCGGGCTCTACGGAGCCATGGCCTATGCGGTGTCGCGCCGCACGAACGAGATCGGCATTCGCATGGCTCTTGGCGCGGCACGCCGGCGGATCGTTTGGATGGTGCTGCGCGAAGTGCTTGCGCTCGCCGCCGCCGGACTCGCCATCGGCCTGGTCTGCGCCTGGGGCTCGCTGTCCGCCGTCAAATCCTTCGTGTTCGGCATGAAACCCGCCGACCCGCTCACGATTGCGTTGGCGGCTGGAATCCTAATCGTTGCGTTGGTTTTGGCCGGTTACGCTCCGGCAATGCGAGCGTCTCGAATCGACCCGCTCACCGCATTGCGGCATGAGTAGCGCACAGGAAAACTCCGAGTCGAGAGGCGTCCCGCCCCGCTCGCTCACGCGCGCGGCTCGGTAAAGGTGACGCTGGGGCAAGAGAGAGGGGTGGACCATCGAGCGGCGTATTTTTTGGCTGCTTCCGAACCTGCAAGGCCGGGGAGACGCCGGTTAATGGGCCGCAGCCTCGACATCGTCTACATAGAAGACGGCCTGCCGCTCGGGATCGTCGGGATGCGGCAGGTCGGTTGTGATCTTTTCGGGATCGGTCTGGCGGCTCGGATTCAGCCGGTAAGGTCCGGTGCGGAACGATAGGCGTTCGACCGACAGAACAGATTCGGGAAAGCGCGCGTTCGTCAGCGCGGGCTTCCCATCGATAGCTACGGAGTAAGTATCGCGCGCGGTATCGAGCTTGATCTGGACGGCATACCACTGGCCTGCTCTGTACGGCTGCAACGCGACCGATTTGGCGCCGTTCACGCATTCGATTTGTCCGCTGCCAGTGAGGCTGAGCCGCACGGGACGGCTGCCGAAGCGGTCGAGCACTTCGATGTCGAGGCGTCCGGTGTCGGCCTGTTTGGCGAATACCCGGAAGCCGACCGTGGCGGAGGCGCCTTCCGGAAAAACGCGCACGGCGCGGGCGTAATCGTACGGGTCGCGATCGCTCAGCTCCAGGCTCTTGTTGCGCGCGTTCGGGAAAGCGGCAACACGCACCGGCGCCCACAGCGGACTATAGATATTCCAATCGGGAATGGCGGCGCCTTCCGGGAGAGCGTCGAAGGTGTCGCGCACCGACGCTTTCACGGTATAGCGCACCGGCACGGGTATGCGGCCGATCCAGATGTCCTCTTTGTTCATGCTGTAGCCGACCCACAGATTTTGGCCGGGAGGAATGCCGTTCCCCTCCGCGATGCCGCGTACGTATTGCAGCCCGAAATCCTTGTGATTGCCCGCAAACCGGCGGGGAGAGACGTCGGCGGCGATGTAGAGCAGGTCGTTGAAATGAATCCCGTCGTCGCCCGTGACGATGGCGAGCGGATAACGACGCATGCTGTCCTGTACGGGGTTGTAGACCATGGCAAAGCGGCCGTCCGGAGTTTTTTGGCCCCACACTTTCGCTCCGCTCATAATGACGGTGGGCAGCTTCACCGGGGTGGTCCAGCTTTTTCCTTCATCGGTGGAAAGAGCGGCGAGGGAGTGTTTCCACAGCGCAACGACCGCACCGTCGGGCCGATGAAAAAACGATAGCGCCTGGAGATCGCCTTTGACCGCGTAGAAATCGTCGGGGCTCTGATCTTCCTGCCACCATTGCAGCGTCACTAGCTTGTTCGCGAGCAGTTGATTGCATGCTTTGACAAAACCTTTATCGGGCGACGTCGAATAGAACGGAAGAGCCGTGTTCGTTTCATTCCAGCCGGCGTGGCGGTTATAGCGGATGAAGTAAACGGGTCCATAGGTTCCGTTCTTGTAAGCTTCGCGGACGACGCGACCGATGCCGTTCATGTTAAATGGATTCGGACCGTGGCCATAGAAGGCCAACACCAGAAGACGGCCGTCCGGGGCGACATAGAAGCCCATGCGCTGGTGCATGAATGCGGGAGATCCGTCGGGCAGTTTGTAGATCGGAAACACGACTTCGGGTTTGCTCCAGGCGCGTCCGTCGGCCGAGGTTGTCACGAGGGTCTGGCCCGGGGGCCTGTGCTCGCCGGTGGGAGTGCTCAAGTACTCGAGATAAAAAAGGTTATTCCAATAGGCGAGCATGGGCGCGTGATTGTATGTCCAGCCGAAGCCGTCGGCGAGCTCGGGATGGGTTCGATTGGCGCGCAGGACCTGACGGTTTTCGACGCCGATGGCGGGGCGCAGGTTGCCTTCGGGGGTGTTCAGGTTGATCGAGACGCCGCCCATGTAGCGCACCGGCTCGGCGCCGCTGCCGGTCTGTCCGAAGGCGTGGACGCAAGTGAAGAGAGGAAGAAAAAACAGCAAGCGAATGTTCATATAACGGAGGTCTTAGGAGGATGGCCATGCGCGGTTGGGCGCGCTTTCACGCAATTTTCCAAGCCGCTTTCCCATTGTAAGGGACTGCGCTGTGGAGACGCGGCGCTGCCGGAAAAGCGGTCGAGCCGGCTGGGAGTTCGACGGTACAATGATGATCGAAGCATCCGGTACTCTTTGGGGCCCTTAGCTCAGCGGTTAGAGCAGCGGACTCATAATCCGTTGGTCGTAGGTTCAAATCCTACAGGGCCCACCACGTTCATAAGCAGTTCCAAAGCAACACAAGGCGGGCGACAGGCGGCATCTTGATCCGCAGGCCCGTAGCGCCGCGATCGCGCCCGAGCGCTTGGCGCTTCGGACAGTGCATCAGGCCGCGCCCGGACCTTGCCGGCCTTGCGCTCGCCCCCATTCTAAAGGCTATCCCGCGGCCGTTTGAGAACGAAGCTCTTTCTCGCGAGCCAGGAGGCAGTCGCGGATCGCTTCGCCCAAGTTCCGCGCTGTCCGCCCATCTATTGCGTGTAAGGTCGCAATATCGTGGCTAATCAGCGCGGAATCGGAATCGTCTACTTTTACAGGCAAGATACGGTCGCGAAAGCGCGGGTCGGCCACCGCTGCTTTCACCTCCGCCCTGACCCAATCGCTTTTCACCGAGTGGACGCTCACGATAACAATGACCCAATCGGATCTCATTAGACCGGCGCGTATCGCCTCTATGTAGCTTTCGCCAGGAATAATATCCGCAACCGAGTACCACGTCTCTATCCCGCATCGCGCAAGCTGGTCCGTGATTTGGTTCGCCAGGTCGCGGTCTTTGTGATTATGACTTACGAAAACCCTGACCGGTATCTCGGGTTTTAGCCGCTTGAGGTGGTATTGTCGAAACTTCACTCCGACCTCTTGCCCTGGTTTCCTCAGCTCGAACGGAGCTGGTCCTTCCGAGTCGGCAATCACGTCCTGCACCGCGGACCAAGTCGCTTGATCCACCAGAATCCGCTTCCCATTTCGAGCGGCCGCTTCGAAGGCGTGGGCAAGATTCACGGGCGTGCCGATCGCCGTAAAATCCCGTACGCCGGCGCTTCCCACGCTTCCCAACGCCACGTCGTCCGTGACAATGCCGATTCCCAGGTCCAGAAAGCCAAGGTCTTCATTGCAGACTGAGTCCCATTGATAGCGAAGGCTCTGAAAGCGATCGACCATTCCGAACGCGCACCGGACGGCTTGTTTCGGGGCATTGTCGTGTCGAAAAATAGCGAACACGGCATCTCCCAAAAACTTGTTCACAATGCCGTCAAACGTCAATACCTGATCGGCGAACATGGTCAAAAGCTCATTGACGATCTTCTGCGTCCGTGTTGCGTCCTGCGATTGGCAGAGTTGGGTGAATCCGCGCATATCGGCAAAAAGCAGCGTGAGCCGCTCCCGTTTCGCGGGCTGGTTGATACGCTCGACCAGATCGCCTGAATCCTGACGTGAGTAGAGGCCCATATGAGCCAGCAGCCTGGCGATCAGTTGCGCGTTGTCGATCGCAACGGCGGCTTGCCGCCCCAGCTGCTCGACGATGACGCAGTCTCGCGAATCATAATCGACGGCTCTGCCCGCGGCATCGATTTTATTGAGCATTTGCAGTACGCCGATCGCCTTACCTCGAGCTTGAAGAGGCGCTGAAAGAATCGACTGCGATCTTTTTCCAGTCTGCCTGTCTACTTCCTTGAAATGTTGCGACTGCTTATTGACTATGATAGAGCCGCTCGTGAACGCATGACCGGCATTGCTCTCCATCAAAGGTACCCGTTGATTGGATCGCTCGCCCCACTTTTCCAGAAGCTCTCCCGCCTTCTCTCCCTGCGCGGCTGCAAAATACAAGCCGTTCCTCTCAACGTCAAAGAGCAATACCGATCCGTCGGGAGAATTCGTCATCCGGCATGCGGTATCGAGAATAGTCTGGACAAGTCTTTCCCGATCGGTCTCGGCGGATACTTGCCCGACGGTCTCCAGCAATGCCAGGAGCTCGCGTTTTGAGAGGTTCTCGACACTGCTCATATCCCTGCGATTCTAGCCGATACATGCCGACCCGTGCAGGTCCAGACGGATGGCCTCCAGGGCCCGCCGGCTACGGCTCGCGGCAGCGCAACGCCTCGGCGGTGGTGTCGCAGCGCAGCTCGTATTGCGCCGCGCCGGGCGGAATCATCCACACTTGGCCCGCTTCAAAAGGCCGGCCTGCGAGTTCGCCCGAGCCTGTAACAAAAATCAGCAATTGGAATCGCCGGGGATGTCCGTCGAGTTGGACCGCTTTCTCAAGCTTGAGGCGCTCCACGCAGAACCATTCGCAGCGTAGCGGCAGCGTCGCGGGCCGCGCATCGGAGCGGTTCAGGTTCGTGACATTCATGGCGTGATCGAGATGCAGCTCCCGTGCGCTGCCATAGTCGTAGAGGCGGTAGGTGACGTCTGAGTTTTCCTGTACCTCCCACAGCTCGATGCCGCCGCCGATTGCGTGCACCGTGCCGGCGGGCGTAAAAAAAGCGTCGCCGGGCCGCGGCGTTACCCAGTTGACGAGCTCCTGAATCTCTTCCGATTGCGCGGCCTTCAGCAAGCGCCCGGGCGCGATGGCGTCTCGCAGCCCCAGGGCGATGCGCGCATCGGGCGCGGCGCTCACGATGTACCACATCTCCGTCTTGCCGCGCTTGCCGTGATGCCGGGCGGCGTAGTCGTCCGCGGGGTGGACCTGAAACGAAAGCGCCTTGCGGGTGTAAATAAATTTGACGAGCAGAGGCAGTTCGGGTTCGGCCGTGAACCAGATTTCGCCGCCCCACGGCCGCTCGACGAGTTTCCGCGACAGAGGCGAAGGGCCTCCGCTATTGCTCGCCAATGAACTTCTCAATACGATCGAGGCCGCGCGCCAGCTCGCTCATCGATGTTGCATACGATAGGCGCACGTGCTCGTCGGTCCCGAACGCCTCGCCCGGCACGACGGCGACGTGAGCCTCCGCCAGAAGCCTCTCGGCGAACTGCATGGCCGACGAAATCCCCCGTCCGAATGCGACCGAGATGTTGGGATAGGCATAGAAGGCGCCCTTCGGCTCGGCGATTTTCACGCCTGCAATTGCGCGCAGCCGCGCGACCACATAATCGCGGCGCTTGCGATACTCGGCAAGCATCGTCGGCACCGAATCCTGCGGACCGCGCAGGGCCTCGATCGCGGCCTTCTGCGCGATGGAGGTGGGATTGGAGGTGCAATGGCTTTGCAGCTTCATCATCGCCCCGATGACCGCTTTCGGGGCCAGCGCAAAACCGATTCGCCAACCGGTCATGGCGTATGTCTTCGAAAGCGACCCCGCCACTAAAACGTTTTGCCTGGCGCCGGGCAGCGCGGCGATCGAGAACGGCTCGCCTTCGTACAAAAAACGGCAGTAGCATTCGTCCGTCAGCAGCCAAATCCCGCGGCGGGAAGCGAGGTCGTAGATGCGCTCGAAATCCTCGCGGCTCAACACGGCCCCGCTGGGATTCGAAGGAGAATTGATAATCAGCAGCTTCGTTTTCGCTGTGATGTACGGCTCGATCGTTTTGGCGGTGAAAGTGAAGCCGCTCGCTTCGTCCGTCGCGGCGAAGACGCACTTGGCGCCGGCATAATTCACGACATCCTTGTAGGTGACCCAGTAGGGGACCGGGATCAGGACCTCGTCGCCGGGGTTCAGCAGCGCCTGCGTGAGATTGAAGATGGCGTGTTTGCCGCCCACCGTGACCATGCACTCGGCAGGAGAATAATCGCTGCCGTAATCGACGCGGTGGCGTTCGCAGATGGCGGTCTTG
Organism: Bryobacterales bacterium; assembly: GCA_963795935.1. Lineage (GTDB taxonomy): Bacteria > Acidobacteriota > Terriglobia > Bryobacterales > Bryobacteraceae > JAICMB01. Next base: position 211,700 of record CAWCJO010000016.1, read on the forward strand.
AGCTCGAGGGTGCCGCCGGTCGCCGTGTACTTGGTGAAATTGGCGTCGATGGCGGCAATCCCGGCGCGTTTGACATTGTCGGGAGTGGGAAAATCGGGCTCGCCGGCGCCGAAATCCACGACGTCGATCCCTTCGCGGCGGAGGCGCTCGGCGTCGGCGGCCACTTTCATGGTGGAAGATTCGCTGATGAGAGAAATACGGCCGGCGAGTTCACGGCCTGCGGCTTCAACTGTGGCTTGCACTTCTATTATTCTTCTCCTAGTAGTGTTTTTCTTAGTCTACCTTCAACGGGAGGCGGCACGAGACCGGAGATGTTGCCGCCCAGCCGGATCACTTCTTTTACGAGCCGCGAGCTGATGAACGAATTCGCTTCTCCGGAGGGAAGGAACACGGTCTCGATCCGGGCGTTCAACCTGCGGTTCATCAACGCCATCTGCAATTCATATTCATAGTCGGAGACGGCGCGTATTCCGCGCACGATCACGGTGGCGCCGCAACGCGCCGCGAAATCGACCAGGAGGCCATCGAAGGCCACGACCTCGACATTGGCGATGGCGCCCAGCACCTCGCGCGCCATCTCGATGCGCTCTTCGACGGAGAACAAGGCCTGCTTCTGCTCGTTGCGCAGAATGGCGACGACGAGGCGGTCGAGCAGCCGGACGCTGCGCTCGATCAGGTCGAGATGACCGTTGGTGATGGGATCGAAAGAACCGGGGAAAATGCCGGCGATACGTTTTTCGACAGTGGAGTCGGCGGGCGGGAGATTACTCATCGCTCACTGCGAGATCGGTTATGGAGAAGACCAGCACTCGCGGGTCGCCCGGAACGCTGTAGCGCTTGCCGTTGCAGTGTAAGGTTATGGCCCCCTTTCCGGGAGGCAGGACGATATCGGCGGCAAAAGAAACGCCCGCATGGCCGATGGGCAGGGTCTTGGTAAGCAAACCGCCCATCGTGACAACAGCCGGTTCATTCGCGCCGGTCTGGAATTTTGCCGAAACTCGGATAGAGCGCGGCTCGCTGCCGCCATTTGTCAACTCCAGCGCGCCATCGAAAGGACACCAGACGTTCTTGCCGCCCGTGGGTGGCGTACACCCGGTAAATGCCACGCCAATGGGAGCCGGCTTACTCGCGAACGGGCTGTCTTGGGTGAGTTCCGGATTTATAACGTTGAACACCAGCAAGCGCGGATCGGTAGGGACGGCCAGACGTTTCGCGTCGGAGTGGACCTTAACGCAGAGCAAGCCCGGCGGAACTATCAGGTCCAGGGAGGATGGCGGGCCTCCCCCCGCGATCCGGATCGTCCGCGAGACCGGCGCCCCGAAGGTGAGCGTAGCCGGAGCGGCCGTGGCGGACGACAAACGTGGCCTGTAAGTGAATCCACCGGTCGCCAGTTCCCGCGTTTTCGAGTTGCATTTCCGCATCGTACGGGACACCAGATATGCTTTCCACCCGATCCTCTGGCGGCGAACAGCCTTTCCAGGAGAGGCCAACGGGAAGTTGCAGAACTTTTTCCCGGATAGCATTCCAGCCGGCGCCGTCATGGAGCTTCAGTCCAGCGGCATATTTCACGATCGGGAAGAAGACCAACCGTTGATCGGCGCTTTGGACGGCGCTCTCGGCGAGCAATGCGCCCAAGCGGCTTACCACGTCGTTCCCGCCATCTGTATATCCATTACGGTCGACGTAGATGCCTTGGAACCCGGCTTCCGCGATGGTGGGCAACATTTGGGAAAGCGGTAAGGAGGCTAACTGCTTCTGCCACTCGTCCGCCGGGCGGCCTCTCATGGCCCCATAGCTCCACCGCAGACGATCCGAAAACAAGTAACCTCGAAGCAGATCGTAATCCAGCCATTTTATTGATGTTGCCGTATTCAGGGAACGGATGATAGGGCAACTGGTAGATCATGGATCCCCTGGAACCGCAGCCTCAATGGAGCGAATAAAATTGCGATCGCTTTTCGTTGCGGCCAGGACGCTGCGCCTGCGCTGCAAAGCCAGCGCGGGTGGCGTGATGTCCCACAGTCCGGCGAACATGACGGCGGCAACGGCGATAGTGTAAGAGCCTGGCGCGATGCTTCGAACGAAACCACAAAAATTCCACGCGCCGGACGAGAATCAGCACCGCCAACAACGAAAAGAACGCGATGTAGATGCTGATACGGCTATAGACGCGGATCTGCGGTGAAATCGCAAAAGCAAAGAGAGAGCCGAATCCGCCAATGGTTGCGATGAGAAGCGCCGACATGTTCAGCACGCTCAAATGGGTGAGAAGCTGGCCATCCTCGGTGCGGCTGTCCTGGCCAAAAAAAGCCACGCCACGAGGAACAGAAACCCAAATCCGGCCACCATGCCGAGAGCCACAGTCACATCGTTATTCGGCACGTATGGATTCGTGCTGACCAAATAAGCCGTTTTCCAAGTCGCCAACCGCGCAATCCGATGATTGTCAATGGGCAGGAGAAGCTGAGCCAGCTTCATGCCGTATAGGTCGGCCTCCCCGGGAATGCGCAGTGCGACGACACTGTTGGTTCCGTGCCGCATCCAATACACGATGCTCGGAGAAACGTTCAGAACGATGAATGAAGCCGATGGCCGCGATGGGCATCACGCCGGTAAGGCCTGACCCATATCCGGGCGGCGCACGAAACGGAAGATCGCCATGATCGCAAGGAAAGCCATTCCGAACATCGCGTAGTAAATACCCGCCGACCCAGTAAGCGCGCAAATCACTGCTGCGGCAATGCCCGTGCGAGTAACACGGTAGCGGAACCGCGCCTCCCGCGGGGAACGCTCCACAAACTCCTCCCCCGCGCCAACCACAGGATCGCCAGCACCGTGAACGGGATCATGTAATACGAACTCAGCATCAGATTTGACCCTGTCCCCGCATCCAATGGTGCGGCATGAACGCGAAAAGCAAGCCTGCCGCCATTGACGGCGCCAGCGGCAATTGCAGCGTGCGGAAGACGTAGAGCGATGTCAGCGCAATCAGGACGTAGCCAAGGATGTAGTGGAGATTCATGGCCAGCACGACCCGCAAGCCCAAAATGCCGGCGATCTGGTAAAAAACAAGATGAAGTCCCTCCGCCATGGGAAAGTCCTGAAAGTCCAAGTCCGAAGGGAGCGTCGACCACGGGGTTAGTCGTATACCAGCCATGTTGCATCACGTCTTTGAGGACAGCGGCGCTGATCAGATAATCTCCAGCTAGACAGCTCAGCGGGTCCCGGAGATTCCGATGCCGAAGATCGAACTCATAGCCGAAAAACAGCAATGCCAGCAAGGCCGTAACCGCGTACGGCACAGAGGCGCGCAGCAGTTCCTCGCGGCGATGATGGTGGACGTCGGTTCGGACGGGTTTGGTAGCGGTCGACGACATGTTACATCGCGAAGAGCGGCCTGCCGGAAAAAGGCTCCGAATGCGGAAGTGCTTATTATAACGCGCCAACGAGACCGAATCCTGGAGTTGGCCTACCCGGAATGCGACCGTCATAGATGCCGGGCCGCTTGTTTCGCAACGCCGCAGTCCTTATTCGGCTCACGGTAAGAGAGCTATTCCACGTCCTCTTGCCGGCCGGCGATTCGGTCCACTATGTTCCCCTTGCGCTCTTCCCCTTTTGGAAATTGACCGCAAGGTATAGGGCTTGGTAGGCAGCGGCGGAAACTACGGACCTCAAGCCATGCAGGCCGCGCGATATCAGGACCCATCGGATCGGAATCCGGTGGCCACCAGATTGCCCGCCGGGAGCGGGATTACGGCCCGTCCGATGCCGGTCTTGCGCAGGGTTTCCATCGCTCGCGGCTTTATGGACGCCGGAAGCGGAAACAGGCGCGCCCAATATTGCAAGGGATAACGATTCCACAGCGCGTTTACCTGAATGTTCGTATAACCGCAGCGCGCCAGCAGCCCCCGCGCAGTGCTCGGACAAAAAAGCTGAAGGTGCTCGATGTCGAAATCGGCGATTTCGTCCTCAGTACTTTGGCGGAAAGCGCGCGGCGGTTGTGAACCACCATCACGAAAGCGCCCCCTGGCTTAGGCGGTCCTTCACGGACCGGCACAGGCCCAGAGGATCCAAACATGTTCCATCACCTGGAAGCAGGTGATGAGGCTGAAGCATCCGGGTTCATAATCTTCAGCCCGAAAAAGCCCGTGGCGGATCAGCGGCTGGATCTGCGGCTTCGCAGCCTCGATCGGAGCCGTGGACGGCTCAACTCCGCAACGTTCGCAAACCCGAGCTCAAGCAGCCGCTCGAAGAAGGCCCGTCGCCCGTTCCGATGTCGAGCGCCCCGTCCCGGTCCGGCAGATTGGGGATAAGCCGCGAATCGCTCCGCGTAGGCCCCGCTTGCATATACAGCCTCTCCAGCACTGTCAAACGCGGCTTCGCGGTAGGCCGCGGCGAGCGTAGTAGGAGAAAGCACAGGATCTCCATACAACAATCCGCAAGCGCCGCATTCGAGCAATCGTGGATGCATGTACTCGGCGATTTGCGCGACACGAACGCAAATTGGTTCCAGCGGTCCGGATCCATGTGGACTCGGCAAACACTCGCCAGTGGCGCTTGATCCGCACAACGGACAGGAACGGCAATCCACTCGGCGTTCAAACTTGCCCCGCCTTGGTAGCGAGCACAGTGTAGCCGAGGCAATCGTCTCCGCCCTTCCCGCGCAGATCGCATTCGCGATCGCGGCCAGCAGGATGAATCCCGGAAGGCAGGCAGTGCCAGTAACGCAGCAGAAAATTAAGGACGTCGATCCGCTCTGCGGCATCGCTAATGGAAGCACAATCGCCATGCATTGAGCAGGCTACCGTGAGCGCATTTCCGCGCGCGTAACGCGCACATCCCGGAAACCCGCGGCTTGCAAAACAGCATGGAGACCCAAGGCGTGGATAATCGCCAGTAATCTTGCGGTATAAATGCCATCGCGCGGCAAACAGAACCGTTGAGCAACATCCCGCCGGGCCGCAGGCAGCGATTCGCCTGCGAAAGAAATGAAGCTGTGTCCGGCACATGCTCCAACGTCTCTGTACATAAGACGAGGTCGGCTCCTTCCGCCTCCACCGGCCAGATGTTGCCGGCGAGGTACCTGGTATTCGGCATCTCGTACCCGAAGTATCGTTTCGCTTCCACGTATGGATCCCGATATGTCGAGCGCCGGCGTCAATCAGGCGTTCGATACGGTTGTGCTCTCATCCCGCGTCGATCACGGCGCCCGTCGCTAGAGGAAGCACGCGCGCCAGATCGTTCCAGATGAGCGGCTTGCAGGTCGAAGAACCTCGCACCGCCGCCACGGCCCCAAGGCCTCTCGCGGCGGAGCAAACAACGGAGGCGACCACGTCTTCGCGTCCCGCCCGATCTGGACTCCAGCGTCGAAACGGCGCCTCGTCATGGTTGCCGCGCCAGCGATGCCGGCCGATCTCTCCATCCTCAATGATGCTGCGGCGGATGAAGTGGGGTCTTTGCTTCACTTCATCGAAAATCTTCGAAATGTATCGCCGGTCAGGCTGATCGCCAGAAGGTTCAGCGACCCGAAGAACAAAATGGAGAGCAACAACGTCGTGGCGCCGCTCGGCGCGGCGGCGGGAAACAAAAGACGCGCCACGAGCTGAGCGCCCATCGCAGCGAAGTTATGACAAACATTGCCGCGGCCGATGCAGTCAGCATATTTAACGGAACGTTGCTGAAGGAAAGATGCCTTTCTTCGCCCACCCGATATTCTCCGAGAGGCTGTTGGTGGTCACGCCGAACATGCGCTCGGGCCGCACGTAATCCACGCCCACCTGCTTGAAGCCCGCAAATGCGCGCACCCCTCGCAGGAACAGATCGCGCTCCGGGAACCGCAGGATGGCCTGGACCACGCGGCGATCCATCAGCGAAAAATCGCCCGCATCGTGCGGGATCCGGAGAGTAGGAAAATGGTCAAAAAAGCGGTAGAAGCCTTGTATGCCAACTGCATCAGCAGAGGAGCGTCGCGCTTCACGCGCCGGCCATAAACGACGTCGTAGCCCTCGCTCCACAATGCGACGAACTCCTCGATCAGCTCCGGCGGGTCCTGCAAGATCGCCATCCAGCAGCACGCAGGCATTCTTCGTGCGATCTCCATGCCGCTGCGAAACGCCGCTTGCGAGCCGAAATTGCGGGAATGCGGGATGCCGATGACGCGGCGATCATTCCGCGGAGATCGCGCGGATCATTTCTTCGCGTCATCGGGGCTGCAGTCGTTGACGAAGATGATCTCGTAATCGATGTTCAGCTTCGTAAAGACCGACTTGAGCCGCTCGTACATGATCGGGATCGCCTGTCCGTCTTTATAACAGGCGATGATCGCCGATAGCTGTGCTTCGTATCCAGGCCGTACTTCTTCGAAGACTGTATGTAGCGATCGTGATCGCCGATGCCCTTGAGCCACGCCGCCGTTTCCGGCAATCCATCTCAAAACCGTCCTGCGGTGTCCAACCGAAGCGGCTCTCTGTACCTTTTCGATATTGGCGAACCAGTCCGGCACGTCCCAGCTGCGGCTGGGCATCGAGAACACCGGCTCCTTCGCGATGCCAAAACCTCGCGCGCGACATCCGCCAGAATCGGCGATCGTCGTTTTACGCCCGCGCCTATGTTGAACGATTCGCCGTAATCGCGTTCCTCCATTTGAAGCGCGATTTCGATGAACGCCTCGCACACATCGTTAATGTAGATGAAATCGCGGGAGATGTTTGGAGCCACCAGGCTGGGATAATCCCACTCGAACCCTTTTAGGACGACATTTGGAATGAGGCGCGACGAATCCTCAAGCGGGCCATAAACCGAATAGAGCCGCAGGTTGGCGCAAGGCAAACGCCGGCGCTTTCCAAAGTAATGAATGAGATTCGCCGCTGCGACTTTGGATACCGCATAGTGACTGTTGGGCGCCATAGCCGCGCCCTCGGGTGGTCCCGACGCATGGTCGCCATACTCCGAAGAACTGCCCGCGTGCAGATAACAAGAGATCCGCCTGGCTTCCAAACGCTCCAGAAGACGCGATGTCAAATTGAAATTGGTCTGATAAATTAACTGCGTATCCGTCTCGAACGAGTACGCGCCATAAGCGACGCAATCGAAGACTGTACGGGGCTTGAGTTGTTCGAGCAGCGCGTCGAGATTCGAATCCACCAGCAGATCGACAACTTTGATATTGGCTCGCGGCAGGGTTTCCAATCGCCAGGCTGGCCAGCGCGCCGCCGTCCCATATACATCGTCGCGCTCCTCGAGCAGTCGTCCGGAACAGATTTGCGCCGATAAACCCGCTTGCGCCCAACACCAGGACCGGACCTTGCAATCGCTTAATCTTCCGCTCGCCTGTAAAGCCGGTCATGCAACAACATGCGGGAGCATAGCGTCTTCGATCTCCCGGCAAACGCTCGCGGGATCAAGTCCGCACTCCTGCCGGTGGAACTTTTGCGAGCCGTAAAGTCCCGAAACGTACCCCAAGGCACAGCGATGAGTGAACCGGGCGGGCGCTGCGCCGCGAAGCAGCAGCTGATGAGCCAGCATCTGCCCCGCTCCTCCCGCGGCTACATGCTCTTCGATAACGATCAAATACTGCGAACGCGCTATGCTGCGTAAGAAATCATCGGGTGCCTCCGCCGGAAGTTCGGAGATCAGCCAAACGTCGGGACGGCCGCGGCCGTCGATTTGCGCAAAGCGCTCGCACAGGCCTCCCACAAGTGGACCTACAACAGCGACGGTGGGACCGTCGCCCGGCAATATCCTGCGCCACGGCGCATATGGCTTTTCCGCTAGCCATGCCGGTTTTTCCGAGACTCCGAGCCGCAGGTACGCCGGATGATCTACTTCGAGCAGCCTCGGCAACAGCGCCTCCACGTCGGAATCGAAAGCCGGAATGTAGGCGCGCAGATGAGGCAGCGTGAGCAGCGCTCCATAATCTTCCAGCGCGTGATGCGTGCTTCCCATCACGCCATAACCGTAGCCCCCGCCATTGCCGACCATTACCACCGGCAGGTTATGCAAGCAAATCCCATTGCGGATCTGCTCAAAGGGCCGCGCATAAAGGAACGGCGCAATGCTATAGGTCCAGGGCCGCAGTCCGGCGCGCGCGAGGCCCGCCGCGACGGAGATCATGTTTTGTTCCGAAACGCCCGCATTGATGAACCGCTGCCCAACCTGTCGCGCAACGGCTCCAGTGCTTTGAAACCGAGGTCGCCGGTCAGAAATACGAGATCGGAACGGTCCGCGCAAGCCGAAAGCGTTTGGCAGAAGGCATTCCTCATGATCGCCGTAGTTCCCCGACCGCCTGCCGGTACTGATCCTCTGTCAGGGGCAGGTAATGCCACTCGAAGCGCCCCTCCATGAAGGAGACTCCGTTTCCCTTGCGCGTTCGCGCGATCACGGCCCGCGGCCGGCGCTGAGGCTCCCCCAGCGCCGAAGCGAGCTGGTCCGGATCATGCCCATCGATTTCCACAGTCTCCAGCCCAAATGTCCGGAACTTCTCGGCCATCGGCTCCAGGTTGGCGATATCGCGCGTCGGACCGAAACCCTGCATCCCATTCAGGTCCACGATCAACGTCAAATTGGCGAGTTCCTGATGCGCCAAAAAGATCAACGCTTCCCAACTGGAACCCTCGTTCCATTCCCCATCCGACGTGAGACAAAAGATCCGTCCGGGTTCGGCCTTCAGCTTTTTCGCGAGCGCCAGTCCGCAAGCCAGGCCCAGTCCGTGCCCCAGACTTCCGGTCCCGAATAATATTTCGGGAATGCCCATAGCCGGGGGATGCCCGGGCAGACGCGTGTTATCGCGATGAAACTGGCGAAGATCATCGTCCGTCAAGACCCCCGCGCTCCACAGAGCGATATACAAAGCTCCCGCGGCATGGCCTTTGGACAGAACAAACCCGTCCTGTTTTCCGAGGACACAGTGGTACAGGCTGAGCAGGATGTCCAGACAGGACAAGTTCCCGCCAATGTGGCCGACCCCGCTGTCGAAATGCATCTGGAGGAGACGGAGCTTTGCCTCCAGCGCGATCGTCGGGGGCAGGACGGCCGTCTTTGCGCGATCCGGCGATAAATCTAGTAACAAATCTAGATGATAGCTGCAAAAAAGCCCCGCTGCGCGCTTCATTGCACTTACCAATCTTATTGACGTCACAAGTTTCGGCAATGGCCGCGCGCAACAGCGGGCCGCAAAGCGGTCTCGATAATCCGATACTGACACCACGGCCGTCTCCTTCCTGCTTTCTGATTTCACGCTAAAGATCGTCGCTCCCCGGCCGATCTGTCTATAGATTAGGTATGCCGAACCGCGATCAACGCCGCCAAGACCGCAAAACACTTTCCGCCACCGTTCGCGTGGGTTGGAAGGACGCATTGGGGCGCGATAAAGCGGCGTTGACGAAGTCGTTCGACATTTCGGCGTCCGGAATGCGCTTCGAGCTGTTTGAGCGTCTCCCGGACCGCGCCGACGTCACTCTGCGCAGCGACCTGATCGGTCTGCAGGCGCGCGGCCTGGTCCGCTCCTGTACGCGCAAGGGAACGAAGTACGCCGTCGGGGTCGAGTTCGGAGGCGGGTATCGCTGGTCGGCGCCGAGCGAAGAGATCCGGCGTGCGCTCGAAGAAGAGGCGATGCTGGTCTGAACGGGCGACAATGGGCTTGCGCGCTGAAGCGAGCCGCGCTGAAGCGAGCCGCGCTGAAGCGAGCCGCGCGGGAGAACTGCGATTCGCATCGCAATTGTATCCGACATCCATGGCAACCGCACCGCCTTTGAGGCGGTCCTGTCGGATCTGCGGCAAACCTCTCCCGACCTGATCCTACACGGCGGCGACCTGGCCGACGCCGGAGCAAATCCCACCGAGATTGTGGATCGCATTCGCGATCTCGGCTGGCAGGGCGTGGTTGGCAATACCGATGAAATGCTCTTCAGCCCCGAGTCGCTACGGAAATTTGCGAGCCAACCGGCAGCGCCGCCCGCTCTTTGGTCCGCAATCGAAGAAATGGCAACGGCGGTCCGCGAAGCGTTAGGAGAAGAACGGCTCGCGTGGCTGCGCGGTCTGCCGCGCATTCAGATGCACGGTCCGATGGCGCTGCTGCACGGCAGTCCCGAGAGTCCCTGGCGAGCGCCCCTGGCGGAAGCGAGCGATGCCGAGCTGGAATCGACCTACGGAACACTCGGCCGGCCGATTGTCGTCTATGGGCATATCCATCGTCCCTACATTCGCGGCATTTCGGGAATGATCGCCGCCAATACCGGCAGCGCCGGTCTTCCTTACGACGGCGACCGCCGCGCTGCATACCTCTTGCTGGATGAGTCCCAGCCCGCAATCCGGCGCGTGGAATATGACGTGGACGGGGAGCTTAAGGCTCTTTCCGCTTGCCGTCTCCCGCACGCCGATTGGGTTGCGCGAATGCTGCTGAGCGCCTGCCCGCAAATGCCATAAACTTGCCGCCGGCCGCGCGATAGAAAATCCCTATCCGGCCCATAGAACATTCTGCTGGAAACAGGCGGCGGCATGGATGATCATGGATCATGCTTTATCGCGGCCTGGGCGGTCGAGGTGCGGCCACGCTGGCGTTTGCGGGCTTGTGCGCCTCGGCGCAATCCATTCCGCCCGCGACCGAAGCCCGTATCACGGCTGTGGAGAACGCCGTTAAGTCGGCCCAGAGCGCCGGCGACAACGCCTGGATGCTGGTCAGCGCGGCGCTCGTCCTGCTGATGACGGGCCCCGGTCTGGCGTTGTTCTATGGCGGCTTGGTGCGCCGCAAGAACGTTCTCGGAACCATGATGCAGAGCTTCAGCCTCATGGCGGTTGTGACGGTGCTGTGGGCCGTCGTGGGCTATAGCCTCGCCTTCGCCGAAGGCACGCCGTTTCTGGGCGGCCTGCGCTATGCCTTTCTGGCCAGCGTAGGCAACGCGCCCAACCCCGATTACGCGGCCACGATTCCGCAGCAGACGTTCATGATCTTCCAGCTCATGTTCGCCATCATCACCCCGGCGCTGATCTCCGGCGCTTTTGCCGAGCGCATGAAATACAGCGCCATGCTGCTGTTCACCGTCCTATGGATGTTCATTGTTTATTTGCCCATGGCGCACATGGTGTGGGGCAAGGGAGGTTTTCTGAACGCGTTCTCCGGCGGCGCGGTTCCCGTGCTTCGACTTCGCCGGCGGCACCGTCGTTCACATCACCTCCGGAGTCTCCGCGCTGGTGTGCGCTTTATATCTGGGCAAGCGCCGCGGTTATCCGCTCGAATCGATGAAGCCGCATAGCCTGGTTCTCAGCTTTATCGGCGCGTGCCTGCTGTGGGTGGGCTGGTTCGGCTTTAATGCCGGTAGCGCCTTGGCGGCTTCGTGTCTGGCCACCAGCGCCTTCGTCGCGACGCATTTTGGAGCCGCCGCCGCGGCCCTCGGCTGGATTCTGGCGGAATGGTTCCAAAACGGCAAATCGAGCGTGCTCGGAGGGATCTCCGGGTGCGTCGCGGGGCTGGTTGCGATCACGCCCGCATCCGGTTTCGTGAAGCCTTTTCCCGCGCTGCTGATCGGGTTTTTGGCGGGAATCGTCTGCTACTACATGGTGACGGCTGTGAAATCCAGGTTTAAATACGACGATTCGCTCGACGCCTTCGGCGTGCACGGGGCGGGAGGAACGCTGGGCGCCCTTCTCACCGGCGTGTTCGCCACCAATGCCATCAATGATGGCCTAAAAGACTCCGCCGGGCATGTGCTTCCCCTCGGATGGGTCGACGGACACGGGGCGCAGGTGTTGAATCAATTCATCGGCGTCCTGATCTCCTGGGGCTTGGCCACCGTGGGCACGATTATAGTTCTCAAGATCTGTGACATGATTACTGGCGTCAGGGTCTCGCCGGAGCAGGAACTGGAAGGTCTCGACGTCAGCATGCACGGCGAAGAGGGCTACAATTTCGAGTCGTAGCATGAAAAAAATCGAAGCCATCATCCAGCCGCACAAGCTCGAAGCCGGTGCGGGAAGCGCTGAAAGAAATCGGCGTGGACGGCATGACCATCTCGGAAGTGAGGGGCCACGGCCGCCAGAAGGGGCACAAGGAGATCTACCGGGGCATGGAATACCAAGTCGATCTTTTGCCGAAGGTGAAGCTCGAGATGGTGGTACCCGGCGATCGCGCCGAAGAAGTCGTCGAGACGCTGGTGAGAGCGGCCCGCAGCGGCAAAATCGGGGACGGCAAAGTGTTCGTTTACGACGTCGCCGATGCGATCCGGATTCGCAACGACGACCGCGGAGAAGGCGCGCTTTGAAGACGCCCTTGAACGCGCCCCTGAATGCGTTGGGCGCCCCCGGCCGCGGCTATGCTCGCAGATCGCGCGTCGCGGGTGGACAGCTCGGTCGCGGCTGCTTTCGAACGCGCCCGGCCGGACGTCACGGTGGTTGCCGTAGGCGGTTATGGCCGCCGCGAGTTGTTCCCTTATTCGGACGTCGATCTTCTGTTGCTGGTCGACAGGTTGCCGGATACGTCCGCGGCGAAGGAACCCATTTCCGAGTTTCTCCGCATCCTCTGGGACGAGGGACTGCGCGTCAGCCATTCCGTGCGGCCCGTGGCCGATTGCTGCGAGCTGCACGAAGGCAATCTGGAGTTGACCATCAGCCTGCTCGACCGGCGCCTGCTATACGGCGAGCCGGCGCGCTTCGCCGAGTTGGAGAGCCGCTTCCCGAAGTTCCTCGCCGCCCAGAAAACGGCGGTCGCGCATACGCTGGCGAAAGCCGTGCGCGCTCGCCACGCAAAATACCAGGACACCATCCATCACCTGGAGCCGAATGTGAAGGAGCATCCCGGGGCATTGCGGGACATCCACGCGATTCATTGGTTCCATAAGCTGGGGTTCGACAAAGTGGGCGGCCCGGAGCCAGAGGATATCGAAGAGGCGCGTCAATTCGCTTACTCCGTCCGCCTCTTTCTGCACGACTTCTTCCATCGCGATAACAACCTGCTGAATTATGAAGCGCAGGAGGCGCTATCGCCGGACCCGGCTTCCTGGATGCGCCGGTACTACCGCAACGCGCGGGACATCTTTCGGGCCGCAAAGCGAGCGCTGGACGAGGTGGAGAGCGCCAACGCGGGGCTGCTGGCGCAATTTCGCGACTGGCGCGGACGCCTTTCGAACACGGAGTTCACGGTGTCGCGCGAGCGCGTTTATTTGCGCGACCCGCAGCGCCTGGAGGCGGACCCCGGCCTGGTGATGCGGCTGGTGATGTTCGTAACCCGCCATCGGCTCGCGCTCGCGCCGGAAACGGAGCGCCGCCTGGCCGCATGCGCCGCGCCGCCGCCGCCCTGGGCTTATTTGCAGGAGCTGTTGTCGCATCCCAACTGCTCCCATGGGATGCGCATCATGCACGAGACCGGGATCCTCGAAAAGATCGTTCCCGAGTGGAGCCGCATCGATTGCCTGGTGGTTCGAGATTTCTATCATCGCTATACCGTCGATGAGCATACGCTGCTCACGCTGGAAGCGATCGAACAACTCGCCTCCGCCAAGGACGGACTGAGAGCGCGTTTCGGCGAGCTGGCGACCGAGATCGACCGGCCGGACCTGCTGCGCATGGCGCTGCTGCTGCATGACGTCGGGAAAGGCCATGGCGACCACGCGCCGCGATCCGCCGCGATTGCCGCCGCCGTCCTCGACCGTTTTGGCGCGCCCGCGGCCGATAAGGCGGCGATCGATTTCCTGATCCGGCGGCATCTGGATCTCTCCGCTGTTATGACCTCGCGCGATCTGAGCGATCCCGCGACGGCGCGCCACATTGCGGGCCAGGCGGGGGCGGTGGAGCGGCTGAAACTCCTGGCGCTGATGACCTATGCCGATATCGGCTCCGTCAATCCGGCCGCGATGACGCCGTGGCGCCTCGAACAGCTCTGGCGCGCTTACGCGGTCGGGCACGAAGAGCTCACGCGCGAGCTGCAGTCGGAAAGAATCCACGCGGCGCCGCATACGCCGCGCTCGGAGTTCCTTGAAGGGTTCCCCACGCGCTACCTGCGGACGCATTCGGAAGCCGAGATCGAGCGGCACATGGAGCAGGCCCGCAGCGGCGCCCCAATCGACCTGCAAAAGACGGGCGGGACCTACCGCATGACCGTTATCGCTCCCGACCGGCCGTTCCTGCTCGCCTCGATTTCCGGCGCCCTCGCCAGCTTCGGCGTGAATATTCTCAAAGCCGAGGCCTTCGCAAACAGCCAGGGACTGGTGCTGGACACCTTCGTCTTTTCGGACCCGCTGCGCACGCTGGAGCTGAATGCCGCCGAAGCGGACCGCCTGCGCGATACGGTCGCCCGCTGCAGCCTCGGCAAAACCGATGTGAAGCAGTTGCTCAAGAAGCGCCCGCGCGCGCCCGCCGCGGACACGTACGCCCCTCCGTCACATTCAACAACGACGTCACCGCAACCGCCACGCTCATCGAGATCGCCGCTCAAGACCGGCCGGGTCTTTTATACGATCTCACGTCCGCGATATCGGCGGCCGGCTGCAATATCGAAGTCGTGTTGATCGACACCGAAGCGCACAAGGCGCTGGACGTTTTCTATGTCACGTCCGGCGGCCGCAAGCTCTCACCCGAGGTGGAAGCGATCCTGCGCTCCAATCTTCTGGCCGGCTGTCTGCCGCAATCGGCCTGAGTTCGCTAGCGCGTTCCCACATCCTTCACTACAATTGCGTGCAGATGCTGCTCGTCGGTCAGCCGCTGGAAGGCTGGAATATCCTTGGCGGTCATGCCCGACCAGCGCGTCAGGTCCGTATCGAGTTTGCGGCTGTAGATCTGAAATACGTCATAATCGGGCTGCGTCGGAGCCGTATCGGCCGATCCCTCCACCGCCATTGCCAGCCCCGCGAGTTTCCCGTCGAGACCCAGCGGGTAGGCGAGCGAATCTTCGTTCGACGTGATTCGGAAATCGACTAAATCGTCCTCGACGGCTGCGATTTTCCTGTCGAGATCCTCCGAGGCCGCCGCGAGCCGCTTGGCCGGATCGGTCTCCGGCATCCGTTCCCGCAGACCCTTCAACTGCGACCGCACATCGCGCATTTGCAGCACGGAATCGTACACGTTCGCGAGGTCCTTCTCGATGCGCAGCCGCAGCGACAACTGTTTCTCGAAATCTTCCTGCGTCGCTTTGACGCGCGGGTCCGGCTTCAACTCCAGAGGCCCCGTGTAGGTCTTGCCATCTACCGTGAGCTTGACCTGATACTTGCCGGGCACAGCCAGGGGACCGTGCGTGCCGGACTCATAATGTACAGGTAAAAGCCAAGGGTCGAATCAGAATCACAACCCCGAGTGCGAAGAGGCGTTCCAAAAAAAGGAGTTCTCGTGCAATAGATCGGTTCTGTTTTCTCTGGTGCGCTTACCCGGTAAAGAAGTAGGTATCGGGAATTGCAGGGAGAAACGCGCCTGCAGCTCTCATCTTCCGATAGGCGTTGATGGCGTCTTCGGTCGAGAGTACCTTCGCTGCTACAGCTTCACGCATTAATCGAGCGCTGCCGAATACTCGCTCGGGTCCCAATACCGCACCGCACATTTTGCGGGCTTTGCGGTCATCGGTACAGACCTCGCCCCCATGCGACGAAGCGATCGCAAGACATTCGGTCTCCCCCAGTCCCAACTGGTATTGATCGAGCAGCGCGAAATATAGTGAGGCGGGTATATCCTCGTCCGAGAGAAAAAAAAGGACCTTCATGCCGCGGACAGCACTTCGATTTTGAGTGCACTCATCCAAGACCTGCGGTCCCACTGCGAACTTGTAGTCAGGCAGGGTGAGAATCACGTCCAGGATGCCGCCGTTTATAAGGTTAATGATGGCGCTCGCATCCAGGATTATCACTGCGATGTGTTCGCGGCGAGTAGATCAGCCACTGAGAGGCCAAGCATCATCGAGGCACGCCCGATGGAAAGTTCGCCGTTGCGAATTTTCTGCACAACCGAGGACAGCAGCGTTCGCGGCAACGGCGGAAAGACAATCGTAGCGCGCGGAGGCAGCCCCAGAGCATCCGCTTTTTTCTCCGCGCTCCCGTGCTGCTCTTTAACCTTTTCGTTTAGAGATGCGCTGGCCCCACGAGGTACGAGGTGGAGATCCTCGCAACGTCGGGCAGCAGCTTCAAAACTAACACCAAAAATCCTCGCCAGGTACAACAACTCGATATCGCCGATCGGGCTCTCATCTGGGACCTTCGCGATCGCACGAATCTTCTTGAGAGCGATTCCCACACCGGCTCGCGGAATCAGCAATGCTGAAGCAAATGCGTGCGCAAACCGCTCCGCGCTTGTTGCGGAGTCACTGGATGTTTCTGCTGATGAATCGATGACTGCGAAATCCTTTTCAGGATCGTGGTGTGCAAGTAAATGTCCCAACTCGTGGGCGCACGTAAATAGCATACGAGCCGAAAATCGGCTCGCAACGAAGATGAACGGAACACCTCCCAGGAACGCGGACGCGCCCTCGAGGTGAGCGCTGTTTACTACAAAGACCATGATATTTAAGCCGTTTACAAGCAACAAGGGCAACGAAAATAACGGTGATACTTGATCCCCGCCGCAAAAGAGTTGCCGGAAATGAAATGCGAACGCCTCTGGGCTTGCCTCCGGCAGATCCAGGAATTCCTGCTTCCAGAACGGCATCGACCCCGCCCTGTTTTGCAGCAACTCAAGCGAATACCCCATTTTCCGCGAGAGGGTGTCCGTGAGGGTTTCTTCTGGAATTCGCTTTCGCATCGCAAGACCCCGGAACAACACATTTGCACGATGATACTCCGTAGGTTGTGGGGCGAGGTCGGCGAGTGAGATCTTCAACGTTCCCGAGAGCGCGCGCACCTCACGCATCGATGGATCGGCACCGTTAGAAAGCGCTCGCAAACGATCCTCGGAAACGCCAGTCCTGACGCTTAGGTCCGTCAGGCCCTTCTCATATGCGTGCAATGCCGCTATAATATGGGACATTGCTATATCTTTTCCAGCCATCCGAGGAGTTGCTCCACCTGATCATCCGACATTCGCCGGTGTCGCCCAATTATGTCAAAAACCTTGTGACCAGGCTTATTAAAAATTTCTGAGAGCACCGGCACAGTCTCCTCTCTGGCACGACGGTACTGATTTTCATCCGTGAGTAGCACTGGATCTGCTCCAACAATATAGTTTTCGACACGCCGCTCAAAATTGGCGTGGTAATCAAGCGGATGCTGCGCGCCTCCCGCGGTGATGATGATATTCCCTTGGAGACTACCGTCGGGAAGCTGCAGTAGTCGATACTTAGGAAAGCGTGCGAACGCCGCCAAGGCGTTGATTTTCTCTGCGACCCGGAACCCTCCCACCACGAATTGCCGTTCGCCTTGAACCCTGCCACTGATGGCAAAAATATAATCCTCGATACCTACGGCCCGTCGGATGTTCGGTACGCACGCGCCAAGAGTTGGTGTAGGAGAAAAGATTGGGTCATTAAGTACCCAACCGCATCCCGGATCGGCGCCCTGAAACATGGTATAGATGTACCCTTTCATTAATCCCTCCCATTCCAGTACTCAATTTTACCTGTTGCCGCCTGAAGCATTCCATCGTAGTGCAAGCTTGTTGCCACGAACGCGTCGCGGACACTCAGCCATACCGCCTCCCAGCTATGCAGCGCGATGGCCTCATCGAGCACCGCGAAAGCACGCGTGGCATGTTCCTCGTCCATCGGCCCGTGCAGGCGATAAGTTTCTGCTTGTTCAGCGGACATGCAGTAGTGTGTCCTATATGCGTTGAAGATGTCAGGCGACAACTTGCAATAATAGTGTTCAACGGCTCCGGCGCCAAGCATATGACAGCCAGCACCGCGCTCCGTTATCTCTCGGTACATTGCCATTGCTGCTGCATTGCCCGGCGTTGGTAGCGTAGCCGCAATCTTGTGGTCAGAAACGCCTGCGGTTAGGACAAGCCTTCGGATAAGGTCGAGATGGCTCGGACCAGACGCGTCGTGGGTGCATTCTTCCAGGTAAGTCTCGAGCAAGAGCTCGAAAATCTTCGGGCTCTTCGTCCGCGCCATGTCGAGTGCCTCGCTCCGCAGAGCTTGCCCAGCTTTTGTTCTAATACAATGCTGGATTTCCGCGCGCATTACCTGCTCAATCGACAGCGAACCGGCCTTGATACCTCGCCAGAGCGGATGCTCGTGAAAAGGAAACAACTTGTAGAGCCCGAGCAGGTCGTTCCGACGGTTAGCCAGCAATTGGTTTCGCCTTTTCTTCTAGAATAGCTAAAACAGCCCAGAAATGCAACGAGGGCCAAATTGCGGCCCTATGGCAGGAAGCCTGCAGTCGCGCAGGCCCGACCTCGTATTTCCAAAGCTCAAGCAGGACAATGAGGTGCATGGCTGTTTCTTGCACTAACATCTACGCATGCAAGATCGCTCATATCCCACGGTCGCGGATAGGCTACTTGCTTCAAGCCGCGGCGGGACAAGAAGCGGGATGTTGATAACCAACAGGCCGTTCGGAACGTTCGCGTGGGAACTTTTGACCGTTTTGGCGTGCGAGGTCGAATGGGATGCCAAGCTCCCGAATCGTTTAGAGATCTCCCGCGGGCTCGAATGGACCGTGCCTACCGGGTTCCCGTATCCTTCACCACGATCGCGTGCAGATGCTGCTCGTCGGTCAGCCGCTGGAAGGCTGGAATATCCTTGGCGGTCATGCCCGACCAGCGCGTCAGGTCCGTATCGAGTTTGCGGCTGTAGATCTGAAATACGTCATAATCGGGCTGCGTCGGAGCCGTATCGGCCGATCCCTCCACCGCCATTGCCAGCCCCGCGAGTTTCCCGTCGAGACCCAGCGGGTAGGCGAGCGAATCTTCGTTCGACGTGATTCGGAAATCGACTAAATCGTCCTCGACGGCTGCGATTTTCCTGTCGAGATCCTCCGAGGCCGCCGCGAGCCGCTTGGCCGGATCGGTCTCCGGCATCCGTTCCCGCAGACCCTTCAACTGCGACCGCACATCGCGCATTTGCAGCACGGAATCGTACACGTTCGCGAGGTCCTTCTCGATGCGCAGCCGCAGCGACAACTGTTTCTCGAAATCTTCCTGCGTCGCTTTGACGCGCGGGTCCGGCTTCAACTCCAGAGGCGCCGTGTAGGTCTTGCCATCTACCGTGAGCTTGACCTGATACTTGCCGGGCACAGCCAGGGGACCGTGCGTGCCGGACTCATAATCGTATAGGTAATAATCGGGAATCCGCGGCGCGGGATCATAGCGCAGATCCCACACGAAGCGGTTCAAACCCGCTTGCGGATCGATCTCCTTCGTTCGTTTCGGCGAATCCGGATCGGGCGGCTCGGTTTCAAAATTGTATTTCGCGCTCGAATACTGGCGCACGCGCTTGCCTTCGGCATCCACAATCTCAAGCGTCGTAACGCCTTTGGGAGCGGCCTTAACGTAGTAATAAACGATGGCCCCGTTGGGTGGATTCTCGCCCGCCGTCGCCGCCCCTCGCGCCGCCCCACCGCCGCGACCGCCTCCGTGCAGCCGAATCGCCGTGGCCGGCTGGTAAAGATACGCCGCCTCGTTTGCGATCTCCGGCTTGTATTGCCGCAGCGGCGAAAGATCGTCCAGAATCCAGAACGAGCGTCCGTGCGTCGCCACGACGAGGTCGTTGCCTTTCGCCACCAGATCGTGGACCGGCGTGGTCGGCAGGTTCAGCCGCATTCTTTTCCAGTTCGCGCCATCGTCGAAGGAAACATAAATGGTCGTTTCCGTTCCGGCATACAACAAGCCGCGCCGCTTGGGGTCTTCCCGCACCGCGCGCACGAAATCGTGGTCCGGAATGCCATTGACGATCTTCGTCCACGTCTTGCCGTAATCGCCGGTTTTATAGATGTACGGACGCATGTCGTCGTTTTCGTGCCGGTCCACCGCGACGTACGCCGTCCCCGCATCGAACGGCGACGCATCGATCAGGCTAATACGGCTCCACTCCGGCATGTCCCGCGGCGTCACGTTCTCCCAATGCTTGCCGCCATCGCGCGTCAACTGCACCAGACCGTCGTCGGTCCCCACCCAGATCAGCCCTTTCGTGAGCGGCGATTCCACGACCGCGAAGATCGTATCGTAATACTCCGTTCCCGTATCGTCCTTATCGATCGATCCACCGGGCGCCACCTGTTTCGATTTATCGTTGCGCGTCAGATCGGGGCTGATCGCGTCCCAGTGCATCCCGCCATCCACGCTCTTAAACAGCATCTCGCCGCCGTGATAGAGCACATTCGGATCGTGCGGCGAAATCAGCGTCGGGGCGGTCCACTGGAAGCGATGCTTCAGCTTCGCCGCTCCTTCGCCGTCCGTGAGCTCGGGCCATGGCGAAACATTCTGACGTTGTCCTGTTTTTTTATCGAAGCGCGTCAGTTCCCCCTCGTATCCGCCCGCGTAAACGATATTCGGGTCCGGCGGATACGGCGCGATGTAGCCGGATTCGCCTCCGCCCACCGGATACCAGTCGGTGCGGTCGATCGAACCGCTGTCGCTGCGGCTCGCGATCGCGACCGTGGTGTTGTCCTGTTGCGCGCCATAGACGTAATAGGGGAAGCGATTGTCCGTAATCACGTGATAGAACTGCGCCGTCGGCTGATTGAGCTGCGCCGTCCAAGTCTTGCCGCCGTTCAGCGTGACGCTCGCGCCCCCGTCGTCGCCCGTAATCATGCGCTGCGTGTTCATCGGATCGATCCACAGGGCGTGATTGTCGCCGTGCGGCGGCCGCAGTTTATTGAACGTGTGGCCGCCATCGGTCGATTTGAAAAACTGCACGTCCAAGACATACAGCACATCGGAATTCTTGGGGTCCGCGAAGACGTCCATGTAATACCAGGCCCGTTGGATCAGCTTGCGGTCCGGATTGATGAGCTGCCACTTCTGCCCGCCATCGTCGGAGCGGTACAGCCCACCTTCGGCCGCCTGGATCAAGACATACACGCGGTCGGAATTCGCGGCCACGATCACGCCCACCTTGCCCCACGGCCCTTTCGGCAGCCCGCCGCCTTGGACCTGCTTCCACGTCGTCCCCGCATCGGCCGAGCGATACAGCCCGCTGCCCGGCCCGCCGCTGTCGAAGCCCCACGGCGTCCTCCGCACCTGCCACAAGGCCGCAAATAGGATATTGGGATTATTCGGATCGAACGCGATGTCTATAGCGCCGGTGTTCTCGTCCTTGTACAGCACCTTCTCCCACGTTTTGCCGCCGTCCATGGTGCGGAAAACGCCGCGCTCGGTATTGGGTCCATAAGGATGCCCCAGCGCCGCCACGTAGACGATGTCCGCATTGGACGGGTTGACGATCACCTTCCCGATCGCGCGGCTGTCGCGCAGTCCAATGTTCTTCCAGGTCTTGCCCGCGTCCAGCGATTTATACATTCCATCGCCGTGCGATATATCTCCGCGCAGCGCCGCCTCGCCCGTTCCCACATAGACGATGTTGTGGTCCGAAGGGGCAATTGCGAGGCTGCCGATGGACGACGTGCCTCCTTTGTCGAAGATGGGCGCCCACGTGTTCGCTCCATCGGTGGATTTCCAAACTCCTCCGCCGACGCAGCCGAAATAATACGTCGTGGGATCGCCGGGAATGCCCGCCACGGTGAGCGAACGGCCGCCGCGAAACGGGCCGATGGAGCGGTAATGCATCCCTTTGAACATGGGATCTTCCGATTGTTCTTTTTGCTGCTGCTCGGTCCCAGTGGTTTTGGGCGGGACCGGCTGTTCCTGGCGCTTCTGTTCCTGGGCGGCCAGCGCGGTAATCGAAGAGATGCTTAGGCTTAGGATTGCGACCTGGATAGTTCTCATGGCGCGAACTGAGATATTATCACTGTCGCGACGGCGCCACGGCATGACGCACGAAATCACTTTCCAGCTGGATCGGGACGACGATTCGGGATGGCTCGGCGCGTCATGGGACGCGCCCGGCGGGTCAGGCGTCATCACGGATTGCGCTTCGCTGTTTCCGGCTCAGCGCACCTTCGCTAAATCATGCTCGATGCCGGCCAATTGGGCCGCGCGCTGCGGTTCCAGCGCGCCCGTTACCTTCATCTGCCGGAAAATCGCTGCGGCTTTCGCGAGCCAGGCGGAGGCTAGTTCGCGATTTCCCAATTGGGCGAAGAGGCGCCCCAATTCGGCATCGTTCAATGCCGCATTCCATGGAAGACTGTTAGCCGGGCGAGGCGCCGCGCCGGCCTGCTCCGCCGCCGATTGCGCCAGGGATGGGGCCGTTGGATCGCCGGCGCGAGCTTTGATTCTCGCCAGATCGATGGTCGCAAGCGTATCCATCGTATTTGCGTTCGCAGCATCTTTCGTATGGGCGAAGCTCGGAGACATAGCGCGCACGACCGCGAGATTGCGAGCCGCCTCCGCATCGCGCCCCATCGTTTCCAACGCTTCGGCAATCCTCCGCCGCACATAAAACAACAGGTAACGGCAGTTTTCGTTGTCGCTGTCCTGCGACAGCAGACCCGCAAGCAGCGCTTCGCTCTTTTCGAATTCGGCCAGCGCCGCGCCCGCGCGGCCCTGGCTCAGCAGGATATCTCCGGAACGATACATGGCGGTTGCCAGATCCTGTCGCGCCGTGCGGTCCGAGGAGTCCTCCGCCACCATCGCCTCCGCGATCCGGATCGCTTTCCCGATCGCCTCCCACGCGCCGTCCAGTTCACCAATGCCACCGGTGTAGCGGGTTGGCCCGAGCGTGTCGGCGATATGCCCGTAACTCATCATCAGCGCGCGGCGATATGTCGTGTTCGAGGATTCCCGCGCGACTAACTGCTCGCGCGTGGCGGCGGATTCGCGATAGCTCTCGATCGCCTTTTCCAATTGCCTCGCCGAGTAATACGCGCCGCCCAATGAACTCTGCGCGGCGCCCAAATATTCTAAGGCGGTAACGCTGCCCGGCTGCAAGGCGACAAGGCGGCGCGCGATCTCGACCGTCTCCTGCGCGGCCTGTTGACCACGAACAGGATCGCGCTGGTTCACGGCAATCACGGCCATTTCTGAAGTGATATCGCCTGCCAGTTTCAAAGCTTCAGCATGGTTTTGTTGACCGCTAATAACCCGGCGAACGATAGCGTGGGCGTGTTCGAAAGAGGCATCGGCCGCCGGCGCATGTCCCCGTGCCATCTCGATCAGTCCCAGCTTGAATTCCGACTGCGCCAGCGGAAGCGCGGCGCGCGGATCGCCGTTGCGATCGAGCGGCTCAAGCAAGCTGCGGCTGGCGGCGTAGCTGGCAAAAGCGCCATCCGTATCGTGGAGACTCGCCTGTTGGGGGTGTCCCTGCACATCGCCGATGCGTTGGTACGCGGCCGCGAGCTCGATCGCGAGCGACGGGTCGTCGGCCGCGTCCGGCCGCAAGCTTTCCAGATAGCGCAGCGCGGTCGAGATAATCGCCTTGCGCGCCGCGGTAGCGCCTGGCAGAAACTGGATACGGTCGTAGACATCAAACACGAAGGTGTCGGCCAGCGATCGTACCTGCTGAAAGCGTCGCTCCGCGCGCCGCGCTTGATGAACCGTGGCGATCGCGCCGGCGGCGGCCGTGGCCGCGACCAGAGCGGCGGCGGCGAGCGCCAGACGGCGGCGACGGATGAATTTGCCGGTGCGATACCAAACTGTCGCCGGCCGCGCCTCCACCGGCCTCCTGCTCAGATATCGCTCCAGATCGGAACTGAGCGCGGCGGCAGAACCGTAACGCCGCTTCGGATCCTTATGGATTGCCATCGCGACGATGGTGTCCAGATCGCCCGCTAACTGGCGCGCCAGCCCGGTATCCCCATCCGCGGCGGCGCGCACGCTCGGCAGAGGGCTCTCCGCTTCGCAGATGGAGCGGTCGAGCGCCAGCGGCGACGAAAGGTCGGGCTGTTGCGCGCGTTCTCCGCAAAGCAATTCGTACAGGATCAACCCGAGGGAGTAGACATCGCTGCGGGTGCTGATCGCGCCACCACGCACCTGTTCGGGGCTGGCGTAATCCGGGGTCCATGGACGGAAACCAGTGGTGGCGCCGGAATCGCCCTGGAGCGCCTTTGCAATCCCGAAATCGAGCAGCTTGGGAACGCCTTCGCGCGTTACCAAAATGTTGGCCGGTTTCAGATCGCGATGCACGATCAGGTTTTCATGCGCGTAATGGACGGCCGCGCACACCAAGCGAAACAGATCGATCGATTCGCGCAGACTGCGTCCCGTCCGCCATTCCAGCAGCGAAACGCCGTCCACGTACTCCATGACGAAGTACGGAACGCCGTCCTCGGTTCCGCCGTCGAGGAACCGCGCGATGTTGGGATGCTCCAGCGCCGCCAGAATCTGACGCTCCTGGCGGAAGCGTTCGATCAGCTCCGGTTGCCCGCTCCAGGACGGCGCCAGCTTCAGCGCTACCTGCTTGCGATATTCGGCATCGTCGCGCGAAGCTTCGAAGACGATTCCCATTCCCCCGCGGCCGATCTCGCGGATCAGCCGGTACGGGCCGACGCGTTTGCCTGTCCAGTCGGCTCCGGTGATCAGCAGGCGCGCCACGCCCACGACGCTGCCCGCAATTCGGTTCGCCGCCTCGTCCGAGCAGACCAACATTTCTTCGAGTTCACGACGTAGATCCGGCCGGCTTCCGTTTCGCGCTCGATGAGCGCGGCGCGTTCGGCGGCCGGGGCCTCGATCGCCTTGTGGAAAAGCGCTTCCAGCCGGCGCCAGCGTTCTGGGGTGAGCTGCGGTGACACTCTTAGTCCCGCGCAGCCGACATGGCGCGGCTCAGCCACGCCTCGGCGGAGTGCTGCTCGCGGCTGATCGTTGCCGGCGAGACTCCCAGCAGGCCTGCGGACTCCTCCACATTGAGCCCGCCGAAATACCGCAGTTCGATCACCCGCGCCTGCCTCGGGCTGACGGCGCCGAGTTGCTCCAACGCTTCGTTCAAGACCAGAAATTCTTCCAAACCCGTTTCGCCGCAGCAGAGACCATCGCTCATGCTGACGGCAAAATTGCCTCCACCGCGCTTCCCGGCGCGGGCGCTGCGCGCGTAATCTGTCAGAACCTGCCGCATTAACTGGGCGGCAAGCGCAAAAAAGCGCCGGCGGCTTTCGAAATCCATGTTGTCTTGCTTCACCAGCCGGAGCCAGGCTTCATTCACCAAAGCGGTGGGTTGCAGCGTGTGGCCCGGCCGCTGTCGCTGCAGATAGGCGCCCGCGATGCGCCGCAACTCGCTCTGCACCACGGCCGCGAGTGTCTCCAGTGCGCGATGGTCTCCGTTACTCCAACGCGCCAGAAGCTGAGTGATCTCGCCTGGGCTGGGACTCATCCGCACTCCCGCCGTTGCTAAGTATATATCACCTCACGATTTCTCAAAATGTGCAGCCTTGTACGGGTCGGCCTCGCCAGCCATGAAAAGATTTGCCGTATTTTCCGTTTGTTGGTGCGGAGGAACCCAATCAATGACTTCAATCTTACTAACCCGATCCCTAGCCGCGCGGTTTGCGCTCGGATTCGCCGTTCTCAGCGCCGCTGCCGCGGTTACGGCACTGGCCCAGGCCAATGCGGGGCAAACCGACCCGATTAAGGCCTACTCAACCATCGGCATCGTTGCCGGACAGACCCTCAGGCTGGGGGTGGTGAATGTAGGCGGCTCACAAGGCGTCCCCCCGGACCCCTGCTTCGCGCAGATGGGCTTCGTCAATTCCGCGGACATCGCGCTGAAAACGGCGAACGTCACGATTCAACCCGGTGACGCGGCGTTCCTAGCCATCACGTTTCAAGAAGCGGAGGCATCGCCGACCAACGCCGATTCGCGCTCGCGCGTCAATGTGCGGCCAGTCGTGAATATAGTACCGCCCTTGACGAACGCGCTCCCGCCGCCCTGCCGTTCCATATCGTCATCCGAGGTCTTCGACGCAGTGCTTGACCGGACCTCCGCGTTCACTCTGCCGGTCGAAGGTCCGGGCGCCGTCCCGCTGCCGGCGCCGCTTTTCGGCGTCACCGGAATCACGGCGTTCGATACGCTTCGCCTCAACGTGACCAACGTGACCGGGTCCAATGGAACTCCGCCCGATCCGTGCAACGTGCAGATGGGTTTCGTCAATGCGGCGGGCGCGCCGGTACGGATGGCTTCCGGCATCATTGATCCCGGCCATACCGGATCCGTAGCGATCAATTATTTTGAAGCGTTATCGGCATCGCCCTCGGCCAACGCGGCGGCGCGAATCGATCTCCGGCCGTGGGTAAGCTCGCCCCCCGACCCTTGCCGCATCGCGGGATCGGTGGAGCTGGTGGACACCATCAGCGGACAGACCCGGATCGGTATTCTGCCCGCGGTGCAAAGCAACATCGCGCCGCCACCCACAATCGCCAATACCACCGCGCAATAACCGGCGCGAAAGCAACACTGCAAATCCGTAAATCAGGAGAAGAACATGCAACCAAAACGAATCGTTTATGCCATTGCCGCCGTCATGGGGATCGCGTTCGCAATCCCGGTTCATGCCGGCGAAACTCTCACCGACCGATGCAGCGCGGAGGTGGCGTTCGTGCCCACCTTTAATGCCGCCCCCAATACGCACGGAACGCACATTCTGAAGCGCAACGCGCAAGGCAATGCGGGCTGGACGGAGCCGTTCACGGTACAGACCGATTCCGACGGCTTCATCCGCTGGTGGTGCCACTCGACCACCGGCAACTCTTTCGATCCCGGCACCTGGAAAGTCCACGTGGACCCCGGCGCGGTAGTCGCGTGCCTGGTTTCCGCGGCGGGGACCGTGGCTACGGATGGCGCGGCAGCGCCCACAACCGCAAGCTGCGCGAAGGTGATAGCGCTAGGATCCTCGGCATGGAAGGGCTGGACTCCCGAGCGCTCCCGGTGCAGCGATCATGCCAACCGTATCCGCGTCAGACTCGGGCCGGACCGTTTGCTGGAAACGGAATGCCTGGGCAAGTGAGAGTGAACCTCAGGCGGCCGGCGGCGGATTCAGGCCGCCGGCCACCTCTCGGCCGCCCGCGGGAAAGAACGATCGGCAGCGGCCCGATCTTGCCCTGCTCAGTCTGGGCGCTTCACTTCAACCCTTCGAACGGCTTGATTCCTTCAGGGGTGCAATCGACGATCCTCTCAATTGCAAGTTCGATCGTCGCTGGGGCATCAGGATGATGAGCCGGTCCATAATCATAAAAGATCCCAAGTGATCTCGCCGCGAATCCTGCAAAACGCGACGGATTCTGCGGCATGCTGGCGTAACCGTGAGCGAATTTTCCTTCTCTGTAAACGTCCCCTCTCTCCAACCGAGTACAATCTCTAGGGGCACCGGGGAGATTCCCATTCTCATCGCATGAATATTTCCGTCAAGGGAGAATATGCGCTGCATGCGCTATTCGACCTCGCCGTGCAGGGAAGCGCCGAGCCGATCAAGATCGCCGAGATCGCGCAGCGCCAGAACATCCCTCAAAAATTTCTGGAGCTGATCCTCGCCGCTCTCAAGCAGGCCGGCTTCGTCGAATCCCGCCGCGGGGCCGAGGGCGGTTATCTTCTCGCGCGTCCTCCCGATTCGATTACCGTCGGCGAGGTTCTGCGCCAAATCGAAACCGGAAAGCGCAAACGGACCGCGGTGGGCGCGAGCGACCCGTTCGCTGAAATGTGGCAGGCCGTGGACGATGCCGTTTCCGCGGTGATCGATCACACCACGTTCGCGGAACTGGCGCGGCGCTGGCAGGAGAAACAGGCGACGTACGTACCAAATTGGGAGATTTGATGTACTTCGAAGATAATTCCCTGAGCATCGGCCACACGCCCTTGATCCAGCTCCGCCGCGTGGCGGGAGGCGCGCCGGTTACCATCCTGGCGAAACTGGAAGGCCGCAATCCGCTCGCCTCGGTGAAGGATCGCATCGGCGCCGCCATGATCTGGGATGCCGAGAAACGCGGTGTTCTCGGCCCCGGCAAGGAGCTCCTCGAGCCTACCAGCGGCAACACCGGAATTGCGCTCGCGTTCGTAGCGGCCGCGCGCGGTTATCCCATCACGCTGCTGATGCCCGAAACGATGTCCATGGAGCGCCGCAAGATCCTGAAAGCCCTCGGAGCGAAACTCATTCTCACCGAAGGCTCGCAAGGCATGTGCGCCTCCATCGCGCGCGCCGAGGACATGGTCGCCTCCGACCCCGGCCGTTACGTCCTGCTGCAGCAGTTCAAAAATCCCGCCAACCCCGAGATTCATTTCACAACCACCGGCCCGGAGATCTGGAACGACAGCGGCGGCCGCATCGACGTGCTGGTGGCGGGCGTGGGCACCGGCGGCACCATCTCGGGCGTATCCCGCTATCTGAAAAAAGAGCGCCACAAAGACGTATTGTCGGTGGCGGTGGAGCCCACCAGCAGCGCCGTTATTACCCAACGTCTCGCCAACGAGCCGCTGCAGCCCGGTCCGACCGCCATTCAAGGCATCGGCGCCGGCTTCATTCCCGATACCCTGGATCTGCGCATGGTGGACCGCGTGGAGCAGATCTCGGACGAGGAGGCCATCGATATGGCGCGGCGGCTGGCGCGCGAAGATGGCGTCCTGTGCGGCGTATCGGCGGGCGCAGCGGTCGCCGCCGCCGTGCGCATCGGCCACCAACCGGGGATGGAAGGCAAGGTGATCGTGGCGGTGTTGCCCGATTCCGGCGAGCGTTATTTGAGCAGCGTGTTATTCGAAGGTCTGGGCGGGGATTGACGGTCTTATGAGGAGTGGCGGACGCTTATGGGGTGAAGGGGGTGAAGCGCCCGCCGTCGTAACGGGGATTTGACTAGATAACGGCCCCGGAATCGCAAAAGTTACCCCCTCGCGAAAGTTTTTCACGCAAATTTCGGGTCCCGGCATAAACCTTCCCATTTTCGAGTTTGGCCGACGTATTGCAGCGACTGGAACGGTCTTATGGCGGCTTTCTACGACCTCGGCGTTATGGTGGCGGGGTTGCCCGCTCGCTCCGCGATGCTCCACGCGACGAAGGAGGAGACTATGCTCCTGCATGGGCGCTGGAAAGAACTCATTCCGCGCGAGCAGTGGTCGGTTTTCCGCCGTGTTTTAGGGGAAGCGCGGGCGAAAGGGTTGGATTTCGCTTTCGGAGGCGCTTTCGCGGTCGCCACCTATACCGGCAAATGGCGCGATACCAAAGACATGGACCTGTATATTCTGCCCGCGGACCGGGAAGAAATGAAAGCCGTGCTCGGCGCCGCGGGTCTTACGGACTATTTCCAGGTCAAAGATTACGACCGCAGTTGGATCTACCGCGCCCATACCGGCGAGGTCATCGTGGACTGCATTTGGGCCATGGCGAACCATCGCACCGATGTAGACCGGGCCTGGCTTACGCGCGGCCCGGTGGTCGAATTCGGCGGCGAAATGGTCCACGTCGTGCCTCCGGAAGAGCTCATCTGGTCGAAATTATACGTTTTGCAAAGGGACCGCTGCGATTGGCCTGACGTTCTGAACATTGTGCACGCCGTCGGTCCCGAACTCGATTGGGAACGCCTGTTCGACCGCCTCGGCGCCGACGGCCCGCTGCTCGATAGCCTGCTGTCGGTTTTTAAGTGGCTGGTTCCGGAGCGCGCCGCGCAGCTTCCGTCCTGGCTCTGGAAACGCAAAAAGAAAAAGCCTCGCCTCGCGGCCGGTTGCGAGCGCGTCCGCTTGCTCGATACGCGCCCGTGGTTCCGGCCCCTCGAAGCCTCCGGCGATCCGGACAAGGAGCCGCAAGCGGAATGCTGATCGGCGCCATGAACCACCCCGCTCACGAGGTGGTTCAGGAGATCGCCTGGATGGCGGAATTGGGACTCGATTTTATCGACTTGACGCTGGAGCCGCCGGCGGCCGCTTCCTGGCGTGTGGACGCTTCCGCGATTCGCCGCGCCATCGACGCCGCCGGGCTCCGCGTGGTCGGCCACACCGCCTTCTACCTTCCCATTGCGAGCGCCTTTGAGGAGTTGCGCCAGGCGTCTATTGTCGAGCTGCGGCGCTGTCTCCAGGTGTTCGGCGAGGTCGGCGCGAAATGGATGAATCTGCACCCCGACCGCCACGCGCCCATGCACGATCGCGAGTTCTTCATCAAAAGGAACATCGAAACCATCGCGGAGCTGCTGCCCGAAGCCCGCCGTCGCGGCGTCGGCCTGATGATCGAGAATCTCCCCGGCGATTACAACTCCGCTCCCCAACTCGGCGAGTTGCTCGATCCTATTCCTGAACTCGGTCTTCACTTGGACATTGGCCACGCCAACCTGCTCGTGGCTTACAATACTTCCGAAGAAATTCTGGCGGCCTACGGCTCGCGCCTGCGCCATGTCCATCTGCACGATAACAAGGGGGGCCATGCGGATCTGCACTTGCCGCTGGGGGCCGGCTCGGTAGATCTTGCGCGGGCCGTCGGCGCTCTCCAATCCAGCGGCTACAATGGCACGATTACGCTCGAGGTTTTCACCCCCGACCGGCATTACTTGGGCTACAGCCGCGATCGGCTTCGTCACGCCTGGGACGATGGAGCCGCCCACCGTACGCCGGAATTCGCCGCCGGACATTCCCGCTAGCCGCGCCCGTTAGCCGCGCCCGTTAGCCGTACTGTTTTCGCCCAAAGATCCGATAAGGTACATGTTAAGATTGAGTCGGTAGAGGTACCGGCAATCGGGCTCTTGGCCCATCGGGAGGAAATTCGCCGGCCGCGGCTGCTTTTCATGTATAACGCCTATTTCGGCTTTTCGGAAAGCCCCTTTAACCTCAGCCCCGATCCGGCCTTCTTCTACCGCAGCGCGCAGCACGAAGAGGCGCTGGCGAACCTCATCTACGGCGTGCAAAGCCGTAAGGGATTCATAGTCTTGACCGGTGAAGTAGGCACGGGCAAGACCACCATGCTCGAGTGCCTGCGCGATTTTCTCGATTCGCAATACATCGAATTCGCCTTTCTCTTCAATTCCCGCATCACCAGCGATCAGTTTTTCGAGATGATCGCCTACGATCTCGACCTGCGCTGCGCCCGCACCTCCAAGACCGAAGTCCTGTTCGCCCTCAATCAGCTCCTGCTGCACCAGGCCGACCAAGGCCGTACCACCGTTCTGATCGTCGATGAGGCGCACAATCTCGACTGGGAAGTGCTGGAGGAAATTCGCCTGCTCGGCAATCTCGAAAACCGCCAGGGCAAGCTTCTGCAGATCATTCTGGCGGGTCAGCCGGAGCTCGACCGCAAGCTCGAAGCCCCCAATCTTCGCAACTTGAAACAACGCATCGTCCTGCGCTGCGCCCTGCAGCCCTTTTCGCTCGAGGACACGGTGGAATACATCAACTCCCGTCTGGATAAGGCCGGGATGCCGGCGCAGACGGTTTTTCCGCCCGCCTTGCTCGCTGAAATCCATCTCCGTTCCCAGGGTATCCCGCGTCTCATTAACGGCGTCTGCGATAACCTGCTGCTCACCTGTTTTGCGCTCGAAACCCGCGTCGCAAATCTGGACATGCTCGAGGAAATCAGCCACGACATGCGTCTGGACTGGCAAGGCCGCCGTCCCCGCGGCCGCTCCCGCTATGCCAACCAGGAAGTAGAACAACCCTCCTATTAGTCGCATCGCGCCTTAGTACTACCCCGTTATTATCCTTAGCGGTGAATTGTATTTTGCCTTAATTAGATTTAAGATCTTCTACCTAGGATGTGCTCGTCGCGTTCTAGATCCGTCAAGATCGAAACTAGGTAAGGAAAATAACAAATGAAAAGAATCAATCTCTTTCTTTGCGGACTGACCATGTTCGCCGCGGCCGTCGTATCCGCCACGCCGGTTTCAGCCGCAAACGCTCAGCCCACCTGGGAACTCGGAAGTTGTCCGCTTCCCATTCCCCCACCCTGGAATAGTTGTCCGCTTCCCATTCCTCCGCCTTGGAATTAACCGAGGCCGGCGACTAACGAAATTTGGCTGATGGGCGATGGGACGGCATGCGGTGGCATGCTTCTGGATCGCCCTTTTTTTGGCCTCGCCGAAAAATACATCGGTTATCCTGGCTTCAACAGCGGACGTAGGCCGCGCACCTCAAGTTCCGAGTGGCGGACCGTTCGGGCGTTAAACGGACTGCTCCTTTCGTCAAGTTTCTTGGCCGTTGTACTGCTGATCGCTGACCTTTTCCATCCAATCCACAACTTTCCCGTCGAGAACTTCCTGGATGGCGATATGCGACATCGCGACAGTGGAGCTGGCGCCATGCCAATGCTTCTCTCCAGGCTCGAACCAGACGACATCGCCCGGTCGGATTTCTTCGAAGGGGCCACCCCATCTCTGCGCCCTGCCGGCGCCGGAAGTGACGATCAGCGTCTGGCCGAGCGGATGCGTATGCCACGCGGTCCGCGCGCCGGGTTCGAAAGTAACGCTTGCGCCGCGAGCACGCGCGGGGCCGGCCGCCTCAAACAAGGGATCGACCCGGACTGTACCCGTGAAATATTCCTCAGGTCCTTTTCCAGAAGGCCGCGAACCGCATCTTTTGATTTCCATGATCCAAACCTCCATTGCTGTTGCATTCACTCCGCGGTTAGCCATGGGCGTCGCGCGGTATTATCCTGACTTTCGCGGCGCGTGCACGCGCGCCGATCATCGGCTTCAGATAAGGGCTTGCGGCATACTTCGAATGATATCCATCGTCAATGCTGTCATTGATGAAATCGCCTGCAGGCTCGAAAGTTACTTCCTTTACCATGCCGGCGGCGATGATACGGCCTGCCTTCTGCCGCACCGCGGCTTGATACCAGCGCGATTCGGTTCCGTTATAGCCGTGTACATAAAGAGCACCGCCGATGGGGACGGACCATTATCCACGTCGGTGTGCCATATGTCACGCCGTCTTCGCGGAACGGCGCGATATGCAGGTCGTCCGCCTCGGCGATTTTCCGCAATTCCTCTTTCGCCCATTCGGCCATCTGTTAGTACTCCTTCTTACGGCCGCAGCAGTGCTTTGATCGCGCGGCGCTCGTCCATCGCGCGGTAGCCTTCTGCAACCTGGTCGAGCGGCAGCGTCAAATCGAAGACCTTGCCGGGGTTGATTTTTCCGTTCCACACCAGATCGATTAACGTTGGCAGGAAGCGGCGTACGGGAGCAGGGCCGCCGTGAAGGTGGACATGTGTGTAGAACAATTTCTCGCCGCTGAGTTCAACGCCGTGCGAAACGCCGACATAGCCCACGTACCCTCCGGGACGTGCGCAACCGATGGCCTGCTTCATCGATTCCTGTGTGCCAACGCATTCCAGCACGGAGTCGCCGCCGATGCCTTTCGTCAGGTCCTTGATAAGGGCAACCGCCTCGTCGCCGCGCTCGGTCACGATGTCGGTTGCGCCGAATTCGCGGGCGAGCTTCTGCCGGGATTCGTGACGGCTCATTGCGATGATGCGCCCAGCGCCCATTTGCTTTGCGGACAGCACACCAGCCAGGCCGACGGCGCCGTCGCCGACGATCACAGCCGTGCCGCCCGGCTTCACCTTGGCCGCATCGGCGGCAAACCAGCCCGTTCCCATGACGTCCGAGAGCGTGAGCAGGCTCGGCAGCAGTTCGTCCGAGGGCACATCCGGGGTCGCGACCAGCGTCCCGTCCGCCAGCGGAACCCGCAGCCGGGGCGCCTGTGCCGTGCTGATCCACTCGCGATGCTCGCAGGACGATTGATAGCCGTATTGACAATGAGGACAGGTATTGTCCGACGTGGCGAAGGAACCGATCGCGAATTGCCCCCGCTTGACAGTCGTCACCGCGCTGCCAACTTCCTCGACGATGCCGCAGTACTCGTGCCCCATCGGGGTTGGCTGACTGATCGGGTTTGCGCCGCGATAGGGCCACAGGTCGGACCCGCACACGCACGTTACCGATGTCCTTACGATGGCATCGGTCGGTTTGACGATTTTCGGCTCCGGACGCTCCTCGAAACGTACGTCGCGGGGTCCGTAGATAACAGCGCCTTTCATGTTTTATCTCCTGTCTCGCTCTCGTCGGACTGTCGCCATCGCATTTTGTATCCCGGCCTTTTGTAGAGCCTGTCCACTTCTCCAGGATGTCGGGTTTGTAAACCTTGTCGCGCCAGTGTTGCGATTTGATTTCCTCAAAACCGGCCGGGACGGACCCTTCGCCGTAATGCAGCGCGTCCATCGCGTCTTGCGCGATTTTTTCAGCGAGGAGCGCTTTCGTCGATCTGATTTTCCGGGCCAGAGCTTCACGATGACGTGGGGCATTTTCCTACTCCTTCCCGATGCCGCTGGATCGCCGCGAAGATCAACGCGCCGTGTATCCGCCATCGATAGCGAGCGCGTGTCCAATCACGAAGCCGGCGCCCGGGCTGCAAAGCCACAGCACGGCGGAGGCGATCTCCTCGGGCCGGCCGAGGCGGCCGATCGGTTGTTCCTTCAAGATGTCTTTCATGGTTTCCGGCTCTTTGGCGATCATGGCGGCAACCATAGGCGTTTCGATGGCGCCGGGGCATATAGCATTGATGCGTATGCCCCTGGCCGCATACTCAAGAGCGGCGCTCTTGGTGAGGCCAATCACGCCGTGTTTGGTGGCATGGTAGATGGCCCGGCCGGGGATTCCGATGAGGCCTCCGATAGAAGAATTGTTCACGATCGCGCCACTCTCTTGCTTGCGCATCTGAAGCAATTCGTACTTCATGCAGAGCCACACGCTGCGCAGATTGATCGCATTCACGCGGTCGAACTCTTCGCTGGTCGATTCGGCGGTTTCAACTGCAAGACTCTGCACGCCGGCATTGTTGAACGCGGCATCTAGGCGCCCGAATGCGGAGACGGTTTGTTCGATCATCCTCTTTACCTGGGCTTCATCAGTGACATCGCAGGCGATGGCGATCGCTTTGTGGCCTGCGGCAACCAGTTGCTCCGCGACCGCGCGCACCGCCGGTTCATTGACATCGACCAGCGCGACCGCGGCGCCCGCCGCGGCAAATGCTTCCGCCGTAGCGAGGCCCATGCCGGAGCCGGCTCCGGTGACGAGTGCGACTTGTTTTTCAAATGATAACGTCACGACGAGTTCTTCCTTTCTGACGCGGCTCGCATCCCTCAATTCCACTGTATGCCCGGAAGGCGTTTTTGAGTAGTATGTATAAAAGACAAGGGCTTATGAGCGAAATTCATCAATGGAACGAAACGATCTCAGCACTCTGGCCATTTTCCTTGCCGTAGCCGAGGAACGGAGCTTTACGCGCGCCGCTAAACGGCTTGGCGTTTCACCTTCAGCGATGAGTCACGCCATGCGGGGCCTGGAGGAAGACATAGGGGTGCGTCTGCTCTCGCGCACGACGCGTAGTGTTGCGCCGACCGATGCGGGAGAGCGTCTCCTCGCGCGCTTGCGCCCGGCGCTCACGGATGTAGAGGATGTCCTGGATCAGCTCTCCGGTTTACGCGACAAACCTATGGGTCGTGTGCGCCTTCTCGTGCCACGTCTTGCCGGAACGACGGTGCTAGGACCGAAACTGGCCCAGTTTACGCACGATTACCCCGACGTCGTACTCGATATCACGGCTGACGACAGCCGCCTCGACATCGTGGCGGGAGGCTTCGATGCAGGGATTCACTTCGGCGAATACATCCAAAAGGACATGATCGCGGTCCGGGTCTCGAAGGACCATCGGGCGGCCATTGTGGGGGCGCCGGCGTACTTTGAGTCGCATCCCAAGCCGAAAATTCCGCATGACCTGCTCAGTCACAAATGCGTGAACTTTCGACATGGGTCGGCTGGCGTGTACCGGTGGGAGTTCGACAAAGGCAAGAAATCCCTGTCGGTTGCGGTGAACGGGCCTCTCGTCGTTGATGACGTGGAGACCTTGATTCGCGCGGCGATTGACGGCGTCGGCCTTGCCTTTGTGTCAGACGAGCGAGTGTCGACGCAACTGGCGAGCGGAGAGCTTATCCGCGTCCTGGAGGATTGGTGCCAACCGTTCCCGGGATTCTTCCTCTATTACCCAAGCCGGCGACAGCAGCCTGCCGCGCTTGCGGCCTTGATCAACATCCTTCGCCTGTAGCGAGAATAACAGGAACAATGACCATGTTGTATTGCCGATTTTGGCCGGCTGACGCGCCATTCACAAGCTACATGCGTCGAGATCGCGGATGATGTCCCGTCGAGCAGCCAGGACGGTGGAGAAGGCGAGTTGGGTCTGGGGCGGCTATCGTAAAGCTTCGTGGCTCCCCCCTGGGCCGGCAAATTCTTCGACGAATGGCGCCGGCAAACCATGCGGTCCCGCATCGCGCCGCTAAAAAAGGTACCCGCTCACCGCATCGGTACCGGGAGCCTACGGTCGTGGCGTGGCAGGCATTAAACCAGCGTCCCCGCCGCCTGCCGAATCTCCATGCAGCCTCGCCCTGTCGGCAACATCTTGCCCGGATTGAAATGGCACGTGGGATCGAATAGCTCTTTAAACCGCCGAATCGTTTCCAGACTATCGTCCGAAAACAATCGCCCGATCAACTCCATCTTCTCCATCCCGACGCCGTGCTCGCCCGTGATCGATCCCCCCGCCGCGATACAGTACTCCAGGATGTCCTCGCCCGCCCGTTGCGCGCGTTGCAGTTCGCCCGGCTTGCGCGCGTCGAACAGGATGATCGGATGCATGTTGCCGTCGCCCGCGTGAAAAATGTTGCTGATGGTCAGGCCGTGACGTTCCGAAACCTCGTGGATATAGCGCAGCGTCGGCGCAATCTTCGTCCGCGGCACCACGCCGTCTTGCACGTAATACGACGGGCTGACGCGCCCCACCGCGCCGAACGCGTTCTTGCGTCCCTTCCAAAGCAGCTCCCTCTCCGCCGCCGACCGCGCCACCCGAAACTCCCGCGCGCGGCAGGCCAGGCACGCCTCCCGCACCTGCTCGGTCTGTTCTTCCACCGCCTCCCTCAAGCCTTCCAGTTCGATCAGCAGCACGGCCGCCGCATCCATGGGATAACCCGCGTGCGTGGCCTCTTCCACCATGCGCAGCATCACGCCGTCCAGCATCTCGATCGCAACCGGCGTAATCGCCCGCGCCGTGATCTCCGCCACCGTGTCGGCGCAGTCGTCCGCGGAATCGAAGATAACCAGGATCGTCTTCACCATCTCCGGAGCGCGCATCAGCCGCACCACAATCTTCGTCACCAGCGCCAACGTTCCTTCCGAACCCGTCAGCAGGCCCGTGATGTCGTACCCCGCGCCGTCCTGCGTCTTTCCGCCCGTCTCGAGCAGCGCGCCGTCGGGCAATACGGCCTCCAATCCCAGCACGTGGTTGGTCGTGACGCCATAAGCCAGCGTGTGCGGTCCGCCGGCGTTCTCGGCCACATTGCCGCCAATGGTACAGGCCCGTTGGCTCGACGGATCGGGAGCATAGAAGTACCCGGCATCCTTCACCGCCATCGAAATATCCAGATTCACGACGCCCGGCTGCACCACGGCCCGCTCGTTCGCCAAATCGATTTCGAGGATGCGGTTCATGCGCGCGAAGGCAATCACGATTCCGCCCGCGCGCGCAATCGCGCCACCGCTCAAACCGGTGCCCGCTCCACGTCCGACAATCGGAATCTTGAATTCGTTCGAGATCCGAACGATCTTCACCACTTCCGCGGTCGAGCGTGGAAATACCACCAACTCCGGCCGCGCTTTATCCACGCTGCCGTCGTATTCGTATAACTTCAGGTCTTCGGGCCGCTGTAGAACCCCGCGCGGGCCGAGAAGTTCGTGAATCTGCTCGAGCGCGCCGTTCGCAATCACGCGCTATAGCGATTTGACGTAGTTGACCGCCGCATCGCCCCAGTCGCCCTCGCCGATAATCTTCTGGACCACCTTGCCCGAGCGGTCGATGATGTACGTCTCTGGGACCTTGAACGTTCCGAACGAAGAGCTGATATTCTCATCCGGATCGCGCGCCGTCTCAAACGCAATTTCGTACCTGCTCAGAAATTTGCGGTAGGCGTTCTCGTTGGTATCGATGCTGATGCCCAGCACGACGACGCCCGAATCGGCGACCTTCTTCGCGAATTCGTTCAGCGCGGGAGCTTCCTCGACGCACGGCGCGCACCAGCTCGCCCAGAAATGCAGCACCAGCGTCTTACCGCCGAAATTCGTGGGCGTAATCTTCTGTCCGCGATCGGTGGTCACGGAAAAGCCTGGGGCGGTGTCGCCGGCCTTGACGACGCGCTCACGAATCGTCCCGGCGATCACAAAAACGAGCGCTACCAATAGACCTGCGATGACGATCTTAATGGCAAGGTCGACTTTATCTTTAGGCATGGCGGGAATAGTTCTACTTCAATTTTAGGGTATCCTCACCCCTGCGCGCGGCATCAAATGGTAGGACGGATGCTGCTTACTAGAAGAGTCGATTTCTCGGCGTCTCACGTCTGCGCCCGGCCGGGGCTCAGCGACAGCGAGAATTTCGCCCTTTACGGCGCGGCCGCAAATCCCAAGGGCCACGGCCATAACTACGTTCTTGAAGTCACGCTCGACGGCGATCCCGATCCCACAACCGGCATGGTCTTCGACATCAAGCGCCTCAAAGAAATTTTGAACGAAGCCGTGGTCGAGCCAATGGATCATCGCTTTTTGAATTATGAGGTCCGGCCCTTCGATCGCGTCGTGCCCACGACGGAAAACGTCGCCGTCGAGATCTGGAACCGTCTCGCGCCGCATTTCCGGAACGAAACCGCGCGCCTTCACAACGTCCGCTTATACGAGACCGAGGACCTCTATGTCGATTACGCAGGAGCGTTGGGATGATCGCGCTCACGCGCCGGTACCATTTCTCGGCCTCGCATCGGCTGCATTCCCAGCCGCCTGCCCGACACCGAAAACGCCGCGCTCTACGGCAAATGCAACAATCCCTATGGTCATGGCCACGACTATGTTCTCGAAATAACGGCCGTCGGACCGCTCGATGAATCGACCGGCCGCGTGTGTAATCCCGCGGCGCTCGACGCCGTGGTCCGCCGTTGCGTGCTCAATGACATGGACCATCGCAATTTGAACGAAGACGTGGGCGACTTTAAAACGATCGTCCCCACGTCGGAAAATCTCGCCGCCGCGATTCATAGCCGGCTCGCGGCCGCTTGGCCATCGGCGTTCCCGGGTCAGTGGCCGCGCCTGGAGGCCATTCGCTTGCGCGAGACGAGAAAGAATTCATTCGAGCTAAGGACATGAAGAACAATAAGGCTGTTGTCAAAATCGCGCCCCGGCAGGGCGGGGAAGCGGCCCCTCTCCGAAATCCGGGCGAGGAATCGATCGCCTCGATGATGGGCAAAATTCTGGAGCGGCTGGGCGAGGATCCCACCCGCGAAGGTCTCGTCCGCACTCCCGCCCGCGCCGAAAAGGCCCTGCGCTTCCTGACCAGCGGCTACGAAGTAGACATCGGCGCTATCGTAAACGGCGCCCTGTTCACGCACGAGTGCGACGAGATGATCGTGGTGAAGGACATTGAGTTTTTCAGCATGTGCGAGCATCACCTGCTGCCTTTCTTCGGCAAAGTCCATGTCGCCTATTTACCGAAGGACAAGGTAATCGGCCTCAGCAAGATCCCGCGTATCGTCGATGCCTTCGCCCGCCGCCTGCAGCTTCAGGAACGCCTCACGCAGCAGGTCGCCGAGACCATCCGCGACGTTCTGGAGCCGCGCGGCGTGGGCGTCATCTGCGAAGCCCGGCATTTCTGCATGATGATGCGCGGCGTCGAAAAACAGCACTCCGGCACCATTACCAGCGCCATGCTGGGCGACTTCCGCGCGCTCAAGGAAACTCGCGATGAGTTCCTCTCGCTGGTGTCGCACAGAAATCATCCCTTCATGTAATCACTCCGCGCGCAAAGCCTCCATGGGATCGACGGAGGCGGCGCGAAGAGCCGGAAAGAGTCCCGCGGCAAGCGCCACCATAGTGAGCAAGGCAGCGGTTGCGGCCAATGTCACGGGATCGAACGCCGCGACGCCATAAAGCATGTTGCGCACGAACCGCATCGCCAGGAACAGCGCCGCGCCGCCCAACACAACTCCCGCTCCCAGCAGCCGCAGCGCTTCGGAGAAGACGATCCACAACACCGTTCTCCGTTGTGCGCCCAAGGCCATGCGCACGCCGATTTCCGCGGTGCGCTGCGCGACCATCGACGATAACAGACCATACAAGCCGATTGCGCTCAGAAACAATGCCAACGCGCCGAAGAAATTGCACAGCGCCGTGATTGCTCTCTGGCTGCCCAGCGCGGCGTCCATCTGCTCTTCCAGCGTGGCGAATAAAACCAGTGGGATCGTGGGCGCGATCTCGGCCAAAGCTTTGCTGTAAGCGGCCACCGCCTCCGCCTTCGTTCCCGAATTCATCAGAAAAACCAGGTTTCCTCGAAGCGCGTCGCTGGTCAAGGGAAAATAGATCGTGCGCGGAGGCGGCTCGCGCAGGCTGGCGAACTTGGCGTCTTCCGCCAAGCCGATAACGCGGCATGTCATGCCGTCCGGAAATTTGTCGCGATCCGCGCTTGTTACATATCGCCCCAGCGCCTGTTGATGAGGAAACAGGTACGTTGCCGCCGACTCGTTCAAGACGCATACATCGCGTCTTCGCTCATTCCTCTGAAACTCGCGCCCGGCAATAATTTTCGTCCGCATGGTGCGAAAATAACCGGGGCCCACATCGTTGTAGGTCATGTGTGAATCTTCGGGCGGGTTGGCGCCCTCGGTCATGGCCTGAAACGAGGCGGTGGCTTCATAGCCGGTCATCGGAGTCGTCCACGTCACCGCCGCCGATCGTATCCCCGGCATTTGTTCGATCCGGTCCACCATTCGTTGGTACACATCGAGCTTGGCGTCGCCCTTCTGCGGCAGGAGATTAAAGGGCGGGGTCTGGATCGTGACGTGATTTACGTCGAAGCCCGTGTATTCGCCTCGCATACGGACCAGGCTTTGCGATAGCAACGCCGCTACCGTCACCAGCACCAGCGACAACGCCACCTGAACGGGGAGAAACGCCCGGCCCGGCGCTCCCCTGCGCGAGCCCGTCGTGGTCCTCGATTTCAGCAGAATCTCCGGATCGGAGCGGCCCGCCATCCAGGCCGGCACACTGCCGAAGAGCAGCGTCGTGAGCACGGCGAAGATCGCCGTCACCAGAAAGACCGCCTTGTCCGGATGCACGGTCAGCCATTCACCCATATTCGGATCTCTGAAGAATTGCAGCAGGAAACCGTTTCCATACCATGCCGCCGCCGCCCCCAGCGCGGCGCCCGCGAACGCCAAAACAAAACTCTCCGCCAGGTACTGCCGTATCAAGCGCCAGCGTGGCGCGCCAATGGCGGTGCGGACCGCAAATTCGCGCGCTCGCGCATGAACGCTGGACACCATCAGTCCGCCCACGTTGACGCAGCACAACAGCAAAACGAGGCCCACCAGACCCTGCATCAGGTACAGAGGCGCGGCGTAGGCCTGTCCAAAAAACGTCGGCAACCCGGTACGCGCCGAATCCACTCGCAGGCTGGCCTTCTCGTAGAAAGGCAGATGCTGGAACTGCGCCGGAATGAATTGATGCAGCAGTTGCGGTTGATAAACTGCGATCTCCGCGTTTGCCTGATCAAGCGACACACCCGGCCTCAAGCGGCCTATGGCGGAGGAAAGGGCGAACGATGTGGGCGGATTCAGAACATCTCTTCCCGACAACACCGTCACGAACTGAAGCGGCAGGTACAGCTTGACGTCGAATCCAGGAAAAACGCCTTCAAAATCCGGCGGAGCGATGCCAACGACGTTCACGATGGTATTGGCAATCTTGATTTGCTTGCCGACGGTTCGGGAATCCCCACCGAAGCGTTCCTTCCAGAAGCCATAGCTCAACACCGTCGGCCAACCTTCCGGCGGTCCTCCCCGTACGTCGTCGGAAGGCGCAATGAGCCGTCCGAAATACGGCCGCAATTCCAGAACTGGAAACGCATTTCCGCTCACGAATCCTACGTTATAAACTCGCAGGGTCCCGTCGTTATCCTCCATCGGGACACCGGAGGAGTTCCAGGCCGAAATATCGGAGAAGGAGTGCTGCTCGCGCCGCAGTCCCTGCAACATGCGATAGGGAATGAACGATGCGGTGGCGCGCCCCGTGGAGGCGGCGCTTACCAGGCTGATGCGCGCCAGCTGCTGCGGATCGGGCACCGGTAAACTGCGCAGCAGAAGCCCGTACAGCACCGTGAATATCGCCGTGTTCGC
Source organism: Bryobacterales bacterium (assembly GCA_963795935.1). GTDB lineage: Bacteria > Acidobacteriota > Terriglobia > Bryobacterales > Bryobacteraceae > JAICMB01. The sequence continues at coordinate 253,814 of CAWCJO010000016.1, forward strand.
GCCGATTCCGAGGGCCAGCGTGAAAATAGCGGTGAAGCAAAACACTGGCTTTTGGCGTAGAGCGCGAAGCCCCAACGCGAAATCGCGGCGCCAACCTTCCACGGCGTTCCAAAATAGAGCGAGCCAGTTTTTCATGGTGGTAATCCTACTATGACGAGATTTTCGCCTCGGCGTTCCAGAGCGCAAGTAGTCGGCGCGCCGCGGCATAGGAGCTGAGGCGTCCCGGCCATGACGTCTCGCTCGAGATCGGGCAATTGGGCGCGAACGTCGGGACTGGCGAAGAAGGCTTCGCCGAGCGATCTCCGGACAGCGGCAAACATCGCCTCGCGCGCCTGCTCCCGCCGTTTGCGGTCGAAGTCTCCCGACGCGATCGTGCGCGAACGGTGGTCGAGCACGGCGGCGAAGATTTCGGAGATGCCCGCGCCGGTCCGCGCCGAACATGTGACCACCGGGGGCTTCCATCCGTTCGCCTGCGCGGGAAATAGCGCCAGCGCGCCTTCCAGTTGCTTGCGCGCCGCTTCCGACCGCAACTTGTTATCGCCATCGGCCTTGTTGAAGGCAACGAGATCGGCCAATTCGAGGACGCCGCGCTTGATGCCCTGCAACTCGTCGCCCGCGCCCGCGAGCATGAGCAGCAGGAAAAAATCCACCATGGAGGCGACCGCGACTTCCGCTTGGCCCGCGCCGACGGTTTCGACAATGACGTTCTGAAATCCGGCCGCCTCGCACAACAGAATGGCTTCGCGAGTCTTCGCTGCAACGCCGCCCAACGATGTGCCGGAAGGAGAAGGGCGCACGAACGCCTCGTCCGCGCCGCTGAGACGCGGCATGCGGGTTTTGTCGCCGAGTATGCTGCCGCCGGTCAAGGGACTTGAGGGATCAATGGCGAGCACCGCGATTTTTTCGGCCACGCTCGCGGATGACGTACGTGCCGAGCGCTTCGACGAAAGTGCTTTTGCCTACGCCGGGAGCGCCGGTGATGCCGAGGCGGATCGATTGGCCGCTGTGCGGCAGACAGGCATCCATCAATTCGCGGGCGGGTTCTTCGTCCGCGGGGCGGGAGCTTTCAATCAAAGTAATAGCGCGGGCGAGGGCGGCGCGATCGCCCGCAAGGACGCGCTCGGCCAACTCGGAAGCCGGTATAGCTGGGCGCATTTACGATTGAGAGGCGCGCAATGTTGTCGCGAGCGTGCGCAGAATCCTGCTGGCGGCATCGGGAATGCGCGTGCCCGGGCCGAAGATGCCGGCAACGCCGCGCCGATACAGAAAATCGTAATCGCGCGGCGGAATCACGCCGCCCACGACGACCAGAATGTCGCCGCGGCCAAGGGGTTCAGGCTATCGATCAAGCGCGGGCACGAGCGTCTTATGTCCTCCGGCAAGGGTCGAAATGCCTACGATATGAACATCGTTCTCGACGGCGTTTCGCGCCACTTCGGCGGGGGTTTGGAAGAGCGGACCGATGTCCACGTCGAAACCCAGATCCGCGAAGGCGGTGGCGATGATTTTGGCGCCGCGATCGTGACCGTCCTGGCCCATCTTGGCGACCAGGATTCGCGGCCGGCGGCCCTCCGCTTCGGCGAACTCCAGCGTGAGGCGGCGGGCCTCTTCGAATTGGGCGTCGCCCCGGCTTGCCGCCGCATAGACGCCGTGAATGGCGCGCACCGGGGCATCGTAGCGGCCCCACACCGTTTCTAACGCGGACGAGATTTCGCCCAGCGTGGCGCGCTTGCGCGCGGCTGCGATAGCCGCATCGAGCAGATTGCCTTCGCCGCTACGGGCGCAGTCAGCTAAAGACTGGAGCGCGGAATCGACGGCGGCGGAATCGCGCTCGCGGCGCACTTTTTCGATCTTCGCAATCTGTTTGGCCCGCACCGCGGCGTTGTCTACTTCCAGCAGCTCGAGGCGCGTGTCTTCTTCGACGCGATACGCATTCACGCCGACGATGATATCCTTGCCGCTGTCGATCCGGGCTTGACGGCGCGCCGCCGCCTCTTCGATGCGCATTTTTGGCAGTCCCATTTCGATGGCCTTCACCATGCCTCCGTGCTCTTCTACTTCCTCAATCAACGCCCAAGCCGCGGCGGCGATCTCTTGCGTGAGCCGCTCGACATACGATGACCCGCCCCAGGGGTCGATCACGCGCGTGATGCCGGTCTCCTCCTGCAAATAGAGCTGCGTGTTGCGGGCGATGCGAGCGGAGAACTCGCTTGGTAAAGCGAGCGCTTCATCGAGCGCATTGGTGTGCAGCGATTGGGCGCCGCCCAGCGCCGCCGACATCGCTTCGATGGCGGTGCGCATGACGTTGTTGAAAGGGTCCTGTTCAGTGAGGCTCCAGCCGGAGGTCTGGCAATGCGTGCGCAGGGCCATGGATTTGGGGTTCTTCGGATTGAAGGTCTTCACGATTTTCGACCACAGCAAACGCGCGGCGCGCAGCTTGGCGATCTCGCGGAAATGATTCATCCCGATGTCGAAGAAAAACGAAATGCGGGGCGCAAATTCGTCGACCGCCAGCCCGGCTTTCAAACCCGTGCGAAGATATTCCAGCCCGTCGGCGAGCGTGTAGGCAAGCTCGATCTCTTCGGTCGCCCCGGCCTCCTGCATGTGATAGCCGCTGACGCTGATGGGATTGAATTTCGGCATCTTGGCCGCGGCGTAGCGGAAGAAATCGCCGACGATGCGCATGGAGGGCTCGGGGGGATAGATATAAGTGTTGCGCACCATGAATTCTTTTAGAATGTCGTTCTGGATCGTCCCGCTGAGTTTATCCGGCGGGACTCCCTGTTCTTCGGCCGCCACAATGTAGAAGGCCATTACGGGCAGCACGGCGCCGTTCATGGTCATGGAGACAGACATTTTATCGAGGGGAATCTGGTCGAAAAGAATTTTCATGTCCTCGACCGTATCGATGGCCACGCCCGCCTTGCCGACGTCTCCGGTAACGCGGGGACTGTCGGAGTCGTAGCCGCGGTGCGTGGCGAGATCGAAGGCGACCGAGAGACCCATTTGCCCGGCCGCGAGATTGCGGCGGTAAAAGGCGTTCGATTCCTCGGCCGTTGAGAAACCGGCGTACTGGCGAATGGTCCAGGGGCGGACGGCGTACATGGTCGCGTACGGACCGCGAAGGAAGGGGGGTAGCCCGGCGGCATAATCGGCGTTCACGGCTGCCGCTCCGCGTCGAGGCGCTGCTTTTTCATACGGCCACGCAGGCGCGGCTGGCGTCGGGCTCGATTTTCAAGCGTGCTAATGCTCGCTCATTCGGGTCGGCATACTTGTTGACGCCGACGAAGGCGCGAGTGGAAGGAGTGGATGGCGCGGCTGGCTCGCTCTCGAAGAATTCCCACGCTTTGTTTACGAGCGCCGTGGTGAGCCACTCGATGTAGTAGCAGCCGGCGGCGGGATCGGGCATACCTCCGAAGCAGGATTCGTCGCACAGCAGAAGCTGGGTATTGATTGCGAGGCGGCGGCTGAACTCGCCGGGGTTGTCGTAGGCGGCATCGAAGGGCCGGAGGACAACAATATCGCAACCGCCGACGATAGCCGACATGGCCTCCGTCGTGCCCCGCAGCAGATTGACGTACGGGTCGTAGATGGTTCGATTATGTTTCGCAGTGCGCGCCAGAATCCGGATCGGCGACGGCGATACGCGCGGCCACAGCAGACGCGCGGCGCGGAATTTCGCGATTTCAACGAAGTATTCGAGGCCGATGGGAATTTCAAGCACGCTTACGCCGGGGTTCGCCGCCGCCTTACGGAGCAGCGATGCCAGCTCCCGGGCGGGCGTCTCGCCATCGGCGCGGATCAGGCCGGGAGAATCGGCTCGCAAGACTTCAACATCCCCGAAAGCCTCCAATATCGCCGCTTTCGGCGTACAGCGCCGCCGCCCCGCGTGAGATGGCATAGCGGGCCGATTCCAGATCCGAAACTTCGCATGCGATTTTCCAGTTTCGCGAGGAATACAACTGGCGAGGCTCTATGCCGGCAAGGTCCGCCGAAGTATAAGCGGCTTTGCGGCGATGCCATCGGCCGTGGTCCAATTCAACGATGCCGGCGGCCGGCCCTTCGAGATCGCCACTGACGGCCGCTTCCCACTCGCTGGCGGTTACGGGCGGGAATTCATCGAAGAGGGGCGTCATGAGCGGCCCTCCTGGACCACTTCGATCAAATATCCAAGCGACTTCGGGTGTACGAAGAAAACGGTGGTTCCGCGAGAGCCGGGGCGTGGCGATCGGTCGATGATGTCGAAGCCTTGCTCTTTCATATATTCGAACGCGGCGTTGATATCGGCGACGCGCAGAGCAAGGTGCGCGAACCCTCCGCGCCCGTTGTTGCGCTCGATCAGTTTGGAGACTGGCGAAGCTTCGCTGAGAGGTTCCAAAAGCTGAATGAGATTGGGGCCATCGCCGATTTGCAGCAGCACTTCGCGGACCTGGTCGGAGCCGAGCACATCCTCAAGATGGACTTCGCGGAAGCCGATCGACTTATACGCCGCAACCTGCGCGTCGAGCTCGCCTGGACGCACCGCGATGGCCACGTGGTCGATGAACAAAAATCCCGGAATCATTTGCAGGCCGGGGCGGCGGCCGGAGAAGCCGGTAAAGCCGCCAGCCGCTGCGCCGCGAGCTGTTGGTTGACCTTCGGCAAATCGCCTTGAACTAACTCGTTCCAGCGGGTGGCCAAGCCCGTCAGGTCGCGGCAATAATCTTCATACGCGGTCTGCATGGCGGGCGTCGGCGCCACGTCCGCGCTATCGATGGCCGTGGCGAGCGATCCCAGCTCGCGGTTCATCAGAGAAAACGTCGGCTTCGGTTTTCCAAACGATCGATCGCCGCCTTCCGATCCCTCCAATTTGGCCGCCTTGCCGTCGAAGTCGCGCAACGCCGCAAGCGCCGGGCCGGTTGCTGCAGCCCCGCCTAGTTTCTTTTCATCCACCGCGGCGGCTTCGCGCAACAGCGCTGCGCGGTGGTGAAATTCGTAGCTCATCGCAACCAGCTCAATGACCTTCTTTTCCATCTCGAACTGCTGCTCGAGCGCTGTCGTCGATACATCCACGCGCGGGTCCATGCCCACTTCGAGCGGCTGTTTGTACTGCCGCCCATCCACGGTAAGCCGCACTTCGTATCTTCCCGGCACGGCCAAGGCGCCCAACGGTTCGCCCAGCGTGTTCCCGTACAGCGCCGAGATCGGATATTCGTGGCGGATCGCCGGCGGCGCCGTATAGCGCAAATCCCAAACGAAGCGGTTCATGCCCGCGCGCCTCGAAAGCGCCTCGGGCCGCGCCAGCCAATACTCCGGCACATTGGGCGGCGGCTCCGTCGAGGGCGCTTCCGGCTTGCTCGAGAACTGCCGCACCAGTTGCCCGGCCGAGTCGTAAATAGCGAGCGCAATATCTTCCGGCGGCGCCGATCCGAGATAATAATCCACGATCGCCCCGTTCGGAGGATTCTCTCCCGCCGGCATCTCCGGCGGCAGCGGCGTATCCTGGTTCAAATCGAGGCGAACGCGCAAAGCCTTCTCGGGGCGAAAAACATGCACAGCGGCAGTCGCAACGCCGCGGTCGATCTGCCGCAGCGGGGTGATATCGTCCAGAATCCAGAATGCCCGGCCGTATGTAGCGGCGACCAGATCGTTGCCGTGCACAACGAGATCGCGGACCGACACCGTGGGCATGTTGAGCTGCAGCGGACTCCAGTGGTCCCCGTCGTCGAACGAGACGTAAGCGGCGTTCTCCGTACCCGCATAGAGCAGCCCCTTGCGCTCCGGGATCCTCTCTGACGACGCGAGCGAAGCTCCCCTCGGGAATCCCCGCAACGATCTCGCGCCACGTCTTTCCGAAATCGCGCGTGCGGTAAATATGCGGGCGAAAATCGTTCTCCTCATGCCGGTCCACCGCGGCATAGGCCGTCCCGGCTTCGAAGTGCGAAGCTTCAAGAAGACCGATCAGCGTCCATTGCGAAAGATCGGGTGGCGATACATCGCGCCATGTCGCGCCGCCATCGGTCGTAAGCTGTATCAGACCATCCGTTGTGCCGGCCCAGATCTCGCCCGCCGCCTTGGGCGACAGCGCGAACGTGTTGATCGCGGTCCGATTCGGCGGCCTCACCGTCTCCTGCTCTTCCCTCACCCTCGGCTTCTGCGAGGGCGGCGGCTGTTTGGCTTCTTCGGTCTGCGCCTGCTCGTTGCGCGCCTCGCTTCCCGGGCGTTTCGTCAGATCGGGGCTGATCGCTTTCCAATGCACTCCGCCATCGCGCGTCTCGAGCAGAAACTGCGAGCCCAGGTAGAGCGCGTGCGCGTCTTGCGGAGAAAACGCCAGCGGCGGATTCATGGCCATGCGATAGTCTCCATCGCGGCTCACGTTGGGAGAAATGTTGGCGACTTGCCGGTTGGAACGATCGATGCGCACCAGCCCGCGCCCCGGCCCGCCGGCATAGACCATGTTCGGATTCAGCGGATCGGGAACGATGTATCCAAATTCATATCCGCCCACCGGGTCCCAATCCATGAACGTGATTTCGCCGTAATCGCCGCGGCTGAGCGTACCCACCGATCCGCTGTCCTGCTGCGTCCCGTAAACCCAATACGGAAAGCGGTTGTCGGTCGACATGTGATAGATCTGGCCGGTCGGCTGGTTGTACCACGAGCTCCACGATTTGCCCGCGTCCAAGCTGATGGTCGCGCCCTGATCGCTTGCCAGAATCATCCGCGCCGAGTCCGTGGGATCGATCCACAAGGCGTGGTTGTCGTCGCCGCCCGGCGCGCCCTTGTAGGCGATGAATGTCCGGCCGCCGTCGTCGGAGCGGTACAGCGACGTCTGCGCCACATACACCACGTCCGGATTTTTCGGATCGAGAAACACCCTGCTGAAATATCCGCTGCCCTGAATTCTCGAGTCCGTCGTGCTGCGCGCCCAGGTCGCGCCGCCATCGTCGGAGCGATACAATCCGCCCGCGCCGCGCTGCGCCGCGATAATCGCAAACACGCGCTTGCCGTCCGGCGCGACGGCGACTCCGATACGCCCCAAATTGCCCGTCGGCAGTCCCGATCCTGTAATCGCCGTCCAGGTTTCGCCCGCATCCGTCGTCTTATAAATTCCCGCGCCGTTCATGCCCTCGATCAGGGAGCGTGAATTTCCGGGTTTGACGTAATGCTCCCACAGCGCCGCAAAACCGATGTTGGGATTGTCCGCCGCGAAGGCAATATCGATTGCGCCGGTCTTGTCGTCCTTATAGAGAACCTTGCGCCACGTTTTGCCGCCATCCGTCGTCTTGAACACGCCCCGTTGCTCGTTGGGCGCGAAGGTGTGGCCCAGCGCGGCAACGAAGACGATGTCGGGATTGTGCGGATCGATCCACATGTTCCCGATGTGGCGCGAATCGTCCAGCCCGGCGCGCTTCCAAGTCCGGCCCGCATCCACGGATTTGTAGACGCCCTTGCCCTGATTCACCGCGCCTCCGACATTGCTGACGTCGCCGGTGCCCACATACACGATGTCGGGATTCGAAGGCGCGACGGCAACCGCGCCGATCGAGGCGACTTGCTCCTGGTCGAAGATCGGCTTCCAGACCACCCCGCCGTCGACGGTCTTCCAAACTCCGCCACCCGGCGTTCCCATGTAGTAGACCGCGGCATTGCCCGGAATTCCGGCGACCGCCGATACGCGCCCGGCCCGAAACGGACCGATCTGTCTCCAACGCATCCCGGAGTACAGCGCGGGATCGTACTGCTGCGCCCAACCCGCAGCCGATAAACTCGCGGCCAATATCCACGCCTTCATAGCTCGATTTTCCTCCCATCGCCTGGCCCTAGACAACTCTTTGGTGCGCGAAATGCAAATGCTTGAAAAGTGAGCAGTTATGAATTTAAGAGGGGCGCCGCGCACGCAGGTTTTGGCTGATGCGTAGCGGAATCGGACATCCTGGTGAAAAACATAGGTTCTCGATTTCAGTATGGGCCTGAACTTTGCCGGCGCGGGGCGGAGCAGAGCGTGAAAGGCTGGTTAGCCTTGAGCATTCAACGGGATACGCGGTTGTAGATTGTTTGAAAAGCTTTATACTAGATCTACCGCACATGCTATGAACGGTGAAAGACGCTTGCGAAGTGCATCCCATGGCTCTCGATTGCTCGATGAGCGAGCAAGTGCAGAATTTTTCGGACCTGGGGGCGCCACGGCGGTGTATCAGGCCCTTTCGCGGCGCATGAAAGACCGCTACGACTTGTTCGGATCGCTGCCGGATAAAATTGAAGACGAGTGGATCGACGATATCGAGAAACGGCGGCGGGCGAATGCGTTCGACTTGCGTCATGCGAAGACGGTGATGCCGGAAGGGCCGGGTTGGGAGCTATGCGAGCGCGTTCTTTCGCGGCGCGACGTGGTGGAGCGGTTATCGGCGGGATGGTGAGGGGGGGCACGGCTTGGGCGCCATACGCCAGCTCGGCGCTTATGGCGGCGATCCTGACGCTGTGCGGATGCTCTTTTTCCAACGCCCCTACCGGACCGACCGAGCATGAAACGCGATCGGTCGATTTGGACAAGGCCGAAATGGCGCGCGTCAACCTGCGGATGGGCGCGGGCGACCTGACCATTAACGGCGGCGCGCAGAAGTTCGTGGACGCCGATTTTACCTACAATGTCCCTTCCTGGAAACCCGATTTTCGTTACACCAACACCGGCGTGCGCGGGGATCTCACGATTGAGCAGCCTTCCAGCAGCTCCACCCATGGCGGGAACACAAAGTACAATTGGGACCTGAAGTTTAACGATGGCGTTCCGCTCGATATGACGATCCGCTTCGGCGCAGGGGAGGCTCATCTCAATCTCGGCAGTCTTTCGCTGCGCAGTCTCAACGTCGAAATGGGCGTGGGCGAGTTGCAGCTGGATCTGCGCGGCCACCCGGCGCGATCTTACGACGTCGTGGTCCGCGGCGGCGTCGGCGAGGCCACCATTCACCTTCCGAACGACGCCGGCATTGAAGCGGAGGCGCACGGCGGCATCGGCGGAATCAGCGCCAAGGGGCTGCGGCAGGAAAACGGCCGCTACGTCAACGACGCCCTTGAAACAGCCAAAACCAAGATCCACCTCAATATCAGCGGCGGCATCGGAGCGATTAATCTTATCGCGGATTGACTGTGAGATAATCGCTGCGATGCGACCGGCAAGCTCGAAAATCCCCCATGCCTTAGCGGCCTTTTTTCTCTCGGCTGCCTTGTACGCCCAGCCGCCCGGCCGCGGTCCCCAGCCTGAGTTCGTTCGCGAAGGGCAGCAACTCATGCGGCAGGGAAAACTCGACCAGGCGCTCGCTCTCTACAAGCAGGAGCTCGAGAAATCTCCGGACTCCGTGCCCGCCGACAATGCGGCCGGCGTCGTCCTCGATTTAATAGGCCGGGGCGGGGAAGCCCGCAAGTACTTCGCACAAGCGATCGCATCGGCCTCCACTCCCCAAGCCAAAGCCGCCGCCGAGCGCGCCATGGCAATGTCCTACGCGTTCGATGGGGATTGCGCCGATAGCGCGAAGTACGAACAGATGGTGTTCGAGTATTATGCCTCGACGAACGACCCCTACCAGGAGGGCGAAATCGCCGACGAGGCCGCGCGCGTGTGCATCGACGCCGGCGATCTGGATGCCGCCTATAAGTGGTATCAAAAGGGCCACGATGCCGGCCTGAAAGAACCGGACATTAAGCCCGACCGCGTGGATCTCTGGAATTTCCGCTGGGAGCACGCCCAGGCCCGCATCGCCGCCCGCCGCGGCAACAGAGCCGAAGCGCGCAAGCACGTCGCCGCCGCGCAGGCCATTCTCGACAAAGACCCGCAAATGGCGCGGCAGCAAGCCGTCTTTTTCCCCTATCTCACCGGCTACGTCGCGTTTTATGCCGGCGACTATAAAACGGCTCTCGACGATTTGCAGAAGGCCAACCAGAATGACCCCTTCATTCAGTGCCTGATCGGCCAGACATACGACAAGCTCGGGGATAAAGACAAAGCCCGCGAGTTCTATCAAAAAGCCGCGGCCACCACGGCGCACAATCCACCCGCGGCCTATGCTCGGCCCTTCGCCGCCAAGCGGCTCGCCCGGAGCTGATCGGAAGATCAGTCGCCCGAGCTGCCGCTCCGCGGAACCGCATCGGCAAGGCCAATATCCAGGTTCCCGAGATCGACCCGCATCACCCCCGCACCCGGAGTTTTGTCCGCGTTCAGCTTGAATAACCGAGCCCGGCGGGGGTACCCTATTGCGGCGCTGCGCCGAGACGCGAAGTCCGGAATCGACGGGCTGCCGGCGGCCGCATTCCGGGCAAAACCATCGAAATCGCCAGCGACAACGCGAAAAGGGCCACGAATAGCCTCAAATCGGTTTTGTTGTCTCCTTATTGCATCGCGAGCGGGGCGGGCAATCTGAGAATCCCGCCCGATTTCCGGGCTGCTCCAACGGTTTTCACGGCTGTGACGGATTGGCCTTGCATCGGCATCGAATATCTGGTAATAATTTAATCTAATCGTTCATTGCGAGTTTTTGCGGGAGGCGTTATGCCGCCTGATGTGGGCTGTCTCTACACGATTACGGAGTCGCTGCGGGCAGTTAAACTGCGTACGCTGGTTGACAATAACGGACCGCCCGCAATCGCGGAGATCCCCTGCGGCTCAACGGTCGAGGTTCGCGGTCCCTCGGAAATCCCCGGCATGACGAGCGTTGCCTGGCAGCGCGAGATTTACGCTCTCTTTCCGCAGGACTTGGTCACCCGCGCGCGTAAGGTCGCGTAAGGGCGGGCCGGACGGTCGGCCTAGGCTTTCGCGTTATCCAAACCACAACCGCCGCGAACGCAAGCAGGGCAAAGAGCGATTTAATCAGGTCCAACATGGCGCGCCGATTTAATTCCTTCAGCGCTCCATCGGCATTTTCAACCCGCGAGTTTAGTCAGCGCAGCAGATTCGAGATCGGCAGCCATCCTCGCGTCATGTAATCGCCCAAGGTCAGCGCGATCAGAATCAGCAGCCAGAAGAAGCCGCCGCCCACGAATAATTTTGTCAGGGGGTCGTCGAACTTCACGTGCATGAAGAAGTAAATCACCAGCGACATTTTGATGAAAGCGATGACCAGCGCGACGACGATGTTGAACCGCCCCATGTCGATGTAGGCCACGCCCCAGGTGGTGAAGGTCAGGATAATCAGCGCCAGCCACACGAAAACGTAATTCTTTACCGGTACGATGTGATGTTCCACGGAATGTTCCATGTCAATGGGCGTGCTCGCCAATCAGATACAGAAGCGGGAAAAGGAAGATCCACACAATGTCGACAAAGTGCCAGTATAGGCCGCCGATTTCGATCGGCGTGTAATAGTGCGGACCGAAGCGGCCGCGAATCGACATGGTCAGCAAGACGCTCATCAGCGTTAATCCCACGATCATGTGAAGCGCGTGAAAGCCGGTCATGAAGAAGTAAAAACAGAATAGGATCTGCGCCTGGTGGAAATATGCCGGCTTCTCCTTATATTCGAATCCGAAGCCGGGGACTTTGTGATCCACCCAGTGCAAGTGATATTCGTAAAACTTGATGCCGAGAAAACAGGCGCCGAAAATCATCGTCACGATCAGGAACCATATCAGCGCCCGCTTTGCCCCGATCTGGGCGGACCGAACCGCGAGCGCCATCGTCAAGCTGCTGCAGATCAGCACCGCCGTGTTGATTGCGCCCCAATGCGGATCCATGTACTTGCTGGTGCTCGCGAAGGCATGCGGGTACATCGACCGGTACACGGTATAGGCGCCGAACATGCCCCCGAAGAACATGATTTCGGTCAGCAAAAATACCCACATTCCGAGCGTGGAGCTCTTCAGTTGCTGGTCCGCGTCGTCGAACTGATGCGCGACGTGGGATGGGCGTTCGATCGCTACGTCAGCCAACGACTTCCGCCTCCTCTTTCCCGTATGCGTATGCTTCCTCGGTCACGATCGGGGTGTGGTCGAAATTGAAGGTCGTCGGAGGCGATCCCGCGACGTTCCATTCGAGACCCGTTGCGCCCCAGGGATTCTGCGGCGCCCGCTCGCCGTACTTCAAGGACCACAACATATAGATCAACGGCAGCAGGTAACCGACGGCCAGAATCGAAGCGCCCGCCGACGACAGCACGTTCAGCACCTGAAATTCCGGCGCATAGGCGTGATAGCGCCGCGGCATGCCGGCGTAGCCGAGAATAAACTGCGGGAAAAACGTCAGGTTGAAGCCGAGGAATACGATGCCCGCCGAGAGCTTCGCCCAGCCCTCCGGATACATCCGTCCGGTGATCTTCGGCCACCAGAAATGCAGGCCGCCCATATAGGCCATCACCATTCCTCCGACCATCACGTAATGGAAGTGCGCAATCACGAAATAGGTATCCGTCACGTGAATGTCGACGCCCAGCGTTGCCACGAACAGACCCGTGAGGCCGCCGATCGTAAATAGTCCGATAAACCCGAACGCATACAGCATGGGCGTCTCGAACGAGATCGATCCGCGGAACATCGTCGCCGTCCAGTTAAAAACCTTGATCGCCGAAGGGACCGCCACGGCGAAGCTCAACAGCGAGAACATCATGCTGGCATAGATCGAGAGGCCCGTCACGAATAGGTGATGGCCCCAGACCAGAAATCCGATCACCGCGATGGCAATGCTCGCGCCGGCCACGAAGTTGTACCCGAAGATCCGTTTGCGCGAGAAGCACGGGATAATTTCGCTGATTACTCCCATTCCCGGCAGGATCATGATGTACACCGCGGGATGCGAATAGAACCAGAACATGTGCTGGAAGAGAATCGGATCCCCTCCTAGCGCCGGGTCGAAAATGCCGACGCGGAACCACCGTTCGAGCGCCACCAGCGACAGCGTGATCGCGACCACCGGAGTTCCCAGCACCTGGATGAGGGCCGTCGCGTAATGCGACCAGCAGAATATCGGAAGCCGCGTCCAGGTCATGCCGGGCGCCCGCATTTTATGGATCGTGACGATAAAATTCAGCCCGGTGAGAATGGACGAGAACCCGGCGATGAAGATGCCCGCCACGGCCGCCATCACATAGCTGTTCGAATAGGTGCTGCTGTAGGGCGTGTAGAACGTCCAGCCGGTATCGACGCCCCCGGCCACCACCGCCCCCAACGTGAAGAGCGCCCCACCGATGTACAGATACCAGCTCAGCAGGTTGATCCTCGGAAACGCCAGGTCGCGCGCCCCCACCATGATCGGAATCAGAAAATTTCCCAGCGTCGCCGGGATCGAGGGCACCAGGAAGAAGAACACCATGATGATTCCATGCATGGTGAAGTACTTGTTGTAGGTATCCGAGCTCAGCAGGTCGCCCTCCGGCGTCACCAATTCCAGCCGCATCATGGAAGCGAAATAGCCGCCCAGCATGAACATCAGCGTGATCGAGATCAGATACAGAACCGCGATGCGCTTGTGGTCCGTGGTCAGCAGCCACGATTTCCAGCCGTACTCGGCGTTTAGGTAATTAACGTGTCCCTCTTGCGTGGACACTGGTTGTAAATGTGCGCTCATTGCTTCTTACCCGTCGGCGCGGGCACGTTTCCGGTCGCCTGATGATTTGCTTCCGCGCGCCCCGGACTCGTGGTCATCACCGTTCCTTCCGTCTGCAGCCTGCCCTCGCCGGCGTTGGCCGCGGACCCGGCGCGCTCCAATCCTGTCGCCTGCCCGGTCTGCTCGGCGGAGGTCACGCCCGTTTTTTTCATGGAAAGCGATTTGACGTATTCGATCAATTGAAGGACGTTCTCCTCCGTCACCTGACCCTGGAACGTCGGCATGACGTCCTTGTGGAACCCCGCGACGATCTTTGCGTTGGGCTGCAGGATCGACTCGCGGATGTAGGCATCGTCGGCCAGAACCGTGTTGCCGTCGTCCAGCAGCACTTCCGATCCATAAACGCCCCGCAGTACCGGACACCGTCCCTGCTCGTCCAGCAGATGGCAGGTGCTGCACCCGAGCTGCTCGAACAGCTTCTCGCCCTGCGATGCCATGGAGCCTTCCGCGCCGCCGCCCGATACCCAATTCTGGAAGGCGGTCGGCTCCATCGCCGTCACCCAGCCGATCATGCCGGAGTGCTCCGTTCCGCAATATTCGGCGCAAAAAATATGATAACGGCCCGGCTTGGTAGCCGTGAACCAGATATCGTCGTAGTGGCCGGGAACCACGTCGTGCTTCACCCGGAACGCCGGGATGAAGAAGCTGTGGATCACGTCTTCCGAAGCCAGCGTTATCTTCACGGGCCGGCCCACGGGAACGTGCAGCTCGTTGATTTCGCGGTTCCCTTCCGGATACTGCACTTTCCACATCCACTGCTTGCCCACGACATATATGCTGTAGGCGTTCTTCGGGGCCCCGGCGTATTCGTCGAAAAAGATCTTCGCGCCCCAGCCGAACATCACCAGCATGATCAGGAACGGAATCACCGACCAGGCGATCTCCAGCCGCATCGAGCCTTCGATCTGCTTCGGAATCTCGGTCGGAGAGCGGCGCCGGTACTTGATGGCAAAGATTGCGATTGCGAGGAAGATCCCGACCGTCATGACCAGCGACACGGCGATCAGGAAATAATACAGGTGATCCACTTCCACCGCGCCCGCGGCGGCCTGGTCCGGAAATAGCGTGAAGTTTCCCGGCATCTTTACGAGGCCCTCCGCTCGCGCCGCAGCCACACGAACATGAACAGGCCCAGCGTAAACACCGTTGCCGACGGCTCCGAGCCGCACAATGTTCATCACCATCGGGCCGTATTTGCCGGTCGCCGGATCGTAGTGATAACAGAACAGGAGAATCTTGTCCACCGGCGTCCCGATCTTCTTGTCCGATGCGTCCACCAGACCCAGCCGCAAATCGCGCGGATTGAATTTAATGCCGTAGAAGTACTTCGATACTTTGCCCTGCGGCGTAATGCACCATGATCCCCGCCGCGTGCACGAACTGATTGGTCATGCCATCCCAGGCGTAATGAAATCCCACCGACTCGGCGACTTTGCGGACCGAGACGGCGTTGCCCGTCAGAAAATGCCAGCCTTCGGCCGCGCCCGGCCGCGCGTATTCCTTCACGTAGTTCGCTTTTTTCACTCTCGCCAGCGCCGCCGTCTCGCGCGCATCGAAGCTCACCGTCACCACTTCGTAATCCTTGCCGATGTCGAGCGGCATCTTCTCCATCGCGTCCTTCAGGCCGTTGAGCGTCATGTTGCACAACATCGGACAGGCATAGTAAACCAGCGCCAGCACCACCGGCTTTTGGCCGAAATACTGCCCCAGCCGGACCGGCGTGGCATTTTCGTCCTGCAGCATGGTCTCGAGCGGCATCTGCGCGTTCAGCCTCTGATCGATCCCGATCTTCTGAAAGGCCGCCGGCATGCCCGGCTGCGCCGCCAGCGAGACCGGCCACAACATTGCCAGCGCGGCGGCCGCCGTCCCTGCGATACGCGGACGGTTACTGCTGCTTCGGCGGCTGCGTTGGTACAGATTTTCCACTTACTCCTCCTTGCGGCCCGCGAGCCGGCCTCGCCGCGCCCGCCGCCGCGTTACTTTGCGCCGCGTTCTGCCCCGCCGCTCCCCGCGGCCTCATGGGCAGCGTGGCCACCACCTCGTCCATCGCCTTCTCGATGGGAATGTGAATCACCCCGCTCTTCGGATCCACCCACACGTAATGGCTCAAAACCTCATCCTCGCGCGCCCGCATCCCCTGCAACTCTTCAAACGGGTGTACTTCCACGCGCGGCTCCGGCGGCAGATGCGGCGGACCCGTCATGGGACTCTCGATCTGCCTCCCCGCGGCCTCGTAACTGAACTTCAGCCAGTTAAACACGCCCCACACAATCAGGCACACGATCACCACGCTGATCACGAGTACGACGATTGTCCCCAGGATCAGCCGTACGCTCGCTTCGCGCGTGTCGTGGCCGACGATATGGGGAGCGCCCGCCCCGGTATGCTCCGCCGCGTCCGCCATTACGCCTCGCTCTCCAACGATTTATAACCCAGCCGTGGATCGTGCAACGGCAGTAAGGGCCGCTGCTTCAGACGCCACACGAAAAACGCCATCCAAATTCCGCCCAGCGCGATCGCCGCCGCCACGTCCATCCACGTCACCGACATGTAGTGCTGCCGGAAAGCCGGGATCACAACCCAGAACACGTCGCACAGCCGGATGCCGATAATCCCCATGCAGACCACGAACAGAAAGCGCGGATTGCGCTTAATGAAGCGCATCAACAACAGGAAAAACGGAACGAAGAAGTGGAATATGGAGATAAAGAATCCCAGATATCCCCAGCCGTTGCTGAACCTCTTCAGATACCACGGAATTTCATCCGGCAGGTTTTCATGCCATACGATAATCAACTGCGATACCGACATATACGTCCACACCATCGTGAAACACAGCATCAGATTTCCGAGATCGTTGAAATGCTGGAAGGTCAAGACGTCGGAAAACGGCCGCGTGTTGGAGCACAGAATCAACACCGCGATCACGAACGAGAACGTCAGCAGGGTCTGGCCGATCGTGAACATCCAGGGGTAAACCGTCGAATACCACTCCGGCTCGAGCGACATGATCCAGTCGATGAAGGCCCAGCTCGTCGTCACCATGAAAAACACCAGTCCCGGAGCGCTGAACCGCTTCATGCGGCCCGCGATCAGCTGCCCCGGGTCGCCGGTGCGCTCCTGCTCGTCGCCCATCCGCAATAGCCGCCAGGCCCAGAACCCCCACACGGCAAAATAGAAGACCGTGCGCCCGATAAAAAACGGGATATTCAGGTACCCCGTTTTGTTCGCCACATCCTTGGTCTCTTTCACCAGCTGCGGATCGGTCCACGTATAGAGGAAATGCATTCCCAGGAAAATCGGAATGATGCCGACCGCGGTGATAATCAGCGTCCGCATGCCGGCTTCGAGAAACCGCCGGATCACCACGCCCCAATTTCCGCCCACCACGTTGTGCATCAAAGCGATTCCGAGGCAGCTCAGGCTGATGCCGCTCCAAAACAGATACGCAAACAAATACGACTGGAAGAACATCGGCCGGTCCACGAACAAGCCGATCAGCAAAACGATCAGCGCGACAATCCCCACGATCGCCGAATTGCGCTGGATGCGGTCCATTCTCGGCCGCAGGTCGTCAAAAGTTGGTGTCATTATCTCTGCTGCGCCGGCGGCGTGCGCGGACCTCCCGTAGTCGGACCTGGAGCCCCGGCCCCGGGAAGCGGCCGCGCCGCTCCCGCTCCGTTGTTGTTGATCGGCGCCGTGCCGCTGCTCTCCGGCACCACGCCCTGCATGATCGCGGGATTCGCCGGCGGATTGTTGAACGGCCCCAGATCGAGGTGTTGGTCCGTGTGCTGCTGCAAATAAGCCTGCTGCTCCGCCGGGGCGTCCCCGATCTTCCCGCGCATGCTCAACTGCAGCGCCCTGATATAGGCGGCGATGCGCCAGCGGTCGTCCGGCGCCACGCGCGTGGCGTAACTCGGCATGCCCCCGAATCCATTCGTCATCACGTCGAAGAAATGTCCCACCGGCGCCTCGATGAGCTTGGGGCCGTAATAAGAGGGCGGCTGCCGGTATCCCCGCCGCACCACCATGCCCTTACCGTCTCCCAAACGGCTGTGGCACGGCGAGCAATAAATGTCGAATCGCTGCCGCCCGCGCTCCACGTCGGCGCGCGTAATCGGGATCGGAAAATAATCGATGTCCTCGTTGTTGGCGTTCTTTCCCGTGTAACGCGCCTGGTCGATCCGCAGATGCCCGCGCGCCACCGTGCCCACCAATTGCGGCCGCGCCGAGCGATGGTCGGTGAAGAATTGGCTTTCCGCCAGCGGCTTGTACTTCGGCTGGTCCTGCATGTCCTGCCGGCAGCCCGCCAGAACGGCCGCCGACGCCAACAGCAGAAATGCCGCGCTACTTCTCGACATCGAAAACTCCCAGAGGCTTCAGTTCTCCCAGGAAGCCGCGCGTCTTCTCCAGATCGAACAATGGGTCCGCCGCTTCGATCACCAGGAAAAACCGGTCCCGCGAACCGCGCTCTCGAAACTCCTCGACGTTGAAAACCGGATGATACGGCATCGGCAGCCCGTTCATCGCGAACATGCCCGCCATCGCCGTGATCGACGCCAGCAGCACCGTGCACTCGAACGTCGGCGGAATAAAGGACACCCAACTATTCATCGGACGTCCTCCCACGTTATGCGCGTAGGCGATCACCGTGATCCACCACATCAGCATGAACCCGCCGAGCATGCCCATGATCCCGCCGGTCAGCACCGCCAAGCGAAACGAAATGCCGCTTGAACCCCAGCGCGTCGCTGAGCCCTTCGATGGGCATCGGCGAGTATCCTTCCATGTTGCGATAGCCCGCCGAAAACGCCCGGTGCGCGGCGTTCACCAACTCGTCCGGATGCTCGAATTCGGCCATGAGGCCATAGATGCCGTGACGTTCGAGATAGCTGTGAGAACTCATATCGCGTTAATGAATATGCGTCGGCGCCAGAGTCGGCTCCTCCGGCAGATGATGAATCACCTCGCGAACCTCGAAGATCGAGATCGCCGGCAGGATCCGCATGAACAGAAACATCAGGGTCATGAAAAATCCCAGCGTCCCGACCAGCACCGCCCAATCCCATTGCGTCGGGTAGTAGATTCCCCAGGACGACGGCAGAAAGTCGCGGTGCAGGCTGGTGATGACGATGACGAAGCGCTCCAGCCACATGCCGATGTTCACGATGATCGCTTCGATAAACAGCAGCGGAATGCTCTGCCGCACTCTGCGCGAACCACAGCGAATTGCGGAAGGATCAGGTTGCAGGCGACCAGCAACCAGTAAAACGGCCCGTACGGTCCCAACATGCGGTTCAGCTACATGAACCGTTCATAGGCGTTGCCGCTGTAGTACGCCATGAAACGCTTCCATGATGTAGGCATAAAAAACGATCAATCCCGTACCCAGCATCACCTTCGCGCAGCAGTCCAGGTGCCGCATCGTGATCAGGTCTTCCAGATGGAACCACTTCCGTGCCGGAATGGCCAGCGTGATCACCATCGCGAATCCCGAATAGATCGCTCCAGCGACGAAGTACGGCGGGAAGAACGTGGTGTGCCAGCCCGGGATCAGAGCTGATCGCGAAGTCGAAGCTCACCACCGTGTGGACCGAAAGCACCAGCGGAGTCGCCAATCCGCCGAGCAGCAGGTAAGCCATCGAGAAACGCGACCAGTGCCGCGAAGCGCCGCGCCAACCCAGGGCGAAAATGCCGAACAGCTTTTTCTGCCACGGCCGGATCGCTTTATCGCGCATGGTGGCCAGATCGGGTACCAGTCCGGTGTACCAGAAGATCAGCGAAACCGTGAAATACGTCGAGACCGCGAACACGTCCCACACCAGCGGACTGCGCGGCTGCGGCCACAGCCACATCGAATTCGGATACGGGAACAGCCAATACGCCAGCCAGGGGCGGCCCAGGTGCAGGATGGGGAACATGCCGGCTTGCATTACCGCGAACAGCGTCATGGCTTCGGCAAAGCGGTTGATGGACGTTCGCCAGTCCTGTTTCAGCAATAGCAGAATGGCCGAGATGAGCGTTCCGGCGTGGCCGATACCGATCCACCACACGAAATTGACGATCGCGAATCCCCAGGCCACCGGGATCATGACGCCCCACACGCCGACGCCGACAAAAAAGAGGAAACACATCCCCAGCAGCAAAAGCTGCATGACGCAGAAGGCGACCGTGATGCCGATGAAGAACTGCCGCGGCGTCTTTTTCAGCGGCAGCAATACGACGTTGCCGATCTTGTCCGTGACTTTGCCGTAATCGTAGCCGGGGCCGATGATGCTGTCCGGCCCCGGATCGACGGCGTCCTTGTCGATGAAATCGAATCCTAGTTCTTCGTACTTCTTCACGCCGGCCTCTCGATTTCGGGGTTAGGATTACGCAAGCGGCCCATATAAGTGGTCCGCGGCCGCGTATTCAATTCTTCGAGCAAGCTGTACGTCCGCACTTGCGCTTTCATTTGAGCCACCCGGCTCTTGGGATCGTTAATATCGCCGAACACGATCGCCCGCGTCGGACAAGTCTGCGCGCAGGCCGGAACGATCTCGCCGTCCCGCACGCGCCGGTTCTGTTTCTCCGCCTCGATCTTCCCCGCCTGAATGCGCTGCACGCAATACGTGCACTTCTCCATCACGCCGCGGCTGCGCACCGTGACGTTGGGATTGCGCATCGGGATATAGCTTTGCGTGTACCAATCCGGAATACAGGAAGAAATTGAATCGCCGCACTTTGTAGGGACAGTTATTCGAGCAGTAGCGCGTCCCGACGCAGCGGTTATACACCATCTGGTTCAAGCCTTCGCGCGCTATGCACCGTCGCCGCCACCGGGCACACCAGCTCGCACGGCGCGTTCTCGCAGTGCATGCACGGCACCGGCTGGAAATACAGCTCCGGATTGTCCCAGTGCCCCTTGAAATAGCGGTCCACGCGGATCCAGTGCATGTGCCGGCCGCGCGCCACTTCAAACTTGCCGACCACCGGAATGTTGTTCTCCGATTGGCACGCGATCACGCAGGCCCCGCAGCCGACGCAGGCGTTCAGGTCGATCGACATGCCCCACTTGTAGCCCTCGTATTTGTAATCGGGATACAGGGTCATCCATTTCGGCAGCGGCTTGTCTTCTGCGTTCACGAACGCGGGGTCCTTCTTGAATTCGTCGATGGTGCCGATGCGGATCGGATCGCGCTCCTCCATGGTCTGGGTGTGCTGCACCGCCGCGAACGCCGCGCGGCCCGGAACTTTGCGGATCTCGCCGCCATAACCGCCGCCGGGAGCGTCGGAGGTTTGCAGCACGAAAGCGTTGATGCCGATATTGTCCGACACGTGGCCCGAGCGCCACCGCCCGTAACCCATGTGGATCGTGATGCTGTCCGGCGCGTGTCCCGGAACCAGCAGCGCCGCGCCGGTCACCGCCCGGCCGCGGTACTTCACTTCCACGAAGTCCTGGTCGTTGATGCCGTGCCGCTGCGCCGTTCCCGGACTGATCCAGACGGCGTTGTCCCACGTCAGCGTCGTGATCGGGTTGGGAAGCTCCTGCAGCCACGCGTTATTCGCCCAAGCGCCATCCCAAATCTTGAGATCCGGCCGGATGTTGACCTCGATCCCCTGTCCCGCATTCTGGCTCTGCGCCGCCGCGCTCTGCGCCGCGCCGGAGCCTTCGCGGCCGCCGCGCCGCCGCCCGCCGCGCCCGCCGCCGTATTCGGAATGACGCCGTCGTGCACCCACGTTTCCCACGTCGGCTCGAAATTGCCGGTCGAGCGCGCCCGCCCAATAGCTCTTGACGATGTTGTACGGCGACGACTCCGGCTGCTCCGTCAACCGCGCCATCACTTCATGCGCCGTGCGCCCGTCGTACAGCGGCGCAATCAGCGGCTGCACGATGCTGGCGGTGCCGTCGTAGCCGCGCGTGTCGCTCCACGATTCCAGATAGTGCGCCGCCGGCACGTGCCAGTGGCAATATTCCGACGTCTCGTCGTTATACAGCGACAGGTGCGCGCGCCAATTCACTTTTCCCAGCGCGCTCTTGAAATCGAGATCGGACGGCGCGTTGTACACCGGATTGCCGCCGAGGATCAACAGCGCCTCCACCTTGCCCGCGTTCATGTCGTCCACCAGCGTCCGCAGCGATTGCATGTGATCGGCCTGCGCCGCCCCCGCCGGTCCCGTGTCTTCCATCGCGTCCGTGTACATGACCGTCTTGCCGACGTTCCCCAGCGAGGCATTCATGGCGTGCGCCAGCGCGTGCACCTCCGGCGGCTGGAACTCGCCCGCGATCACGATGCTCGCCCCGGCGTGCGCCTTCAGATCCCGCGCGATCGCCGGCAGATCCTGAAACGCCCTGTGATTCGTGTTCACGCCCGGCGCGCCCGCGCCCGCCGCTGCCTCCCGCGCCGAGCGCCGCCGCAAGCTGCCGCGCAAATTCTACAATCTGGCCCGACTGCAAAACATAGCGATGGTCCGCCATGCCGCCCGTGCTGCTCGGCGCCGGCTCGACCACATACATGCGGTTCTGCGTCACCTGCGCGACCGGAATGCCTTCCGCCTGCACTTGCGGCACGTTCTGCGCCGGGCTGGTGTCCTCTTCGGTATGCGTCGAACCCTGATTGCGATACGGCGCCGCCGGACCCGGCTGATATCCTTCCTGGCGGTTCTCCTTCGGCTTGGGGGCTCTTCGTGACGTTGGTCTGAATGTGCCGCCGGCTCGCAAAATCGTGCGCGTAGCGCAGATTCCCCGCGCCGCACGATAGAAAATTCGCGTCCAGCGACACGATCACGTCCGCCTTGTCGAAGGCGTAAATCGTGTTCATGGGCCGCCCGAACGCGGCCATCGCGCCCGCCCGCGCTCCCCACCTTCGCCGCCGGCTCGTAATGATGCCACTGCATCCCCGGCATCGCCGTATGCACCGCGTCGAGCTGCGCCGCCAGCGTCGGCGACAACACCGTCTCGGTCAGGATGCGCAGTCCATTGCCGCCGCTCGCCGCCTGCGCCGCCCGGATCGACAACACCGCCGCCTCGAAGTTCACCCAGCTCGCGATTTCCCCGTTGTAGATGACCACCTGCGAGCGGTCCGGGTCGTACATCGTCAGCACCGAGGCTTGATGGAAATAATCCGCCGCGCCCAGGCTGCCCGGATGATCGGGATTGCCTTCCACCTTCGTCGGCCTGCCCAGGTGGCTCTCCACCAGCAGACCCGTTCCGCAGCCGCCCATCTCCATCGCCGTCGCGAAGAACATCGGCCTTCCCGGCACGAATTCTTCCGGCTCGTGAACGTACGGAACGATGTATTCTGTCGGCTGTTTCGCGCACGCCGTCAATCCCGCCAGCGCCAGCGACGCCCCCATCACCTTCAGGAAGGTGCGGCGATGCGACGGCTCGTTCCAATCCGGCGTGCGGTCCGGAAATTCATCCTCGAGAAATTTCTTGAACTCCTCGGTGTCGGCCACCTCCTCGAGACTCCGCCAGAATTGCGGCTCCTCGCCTTTGTCCATTAACGCTTTGATCCGCGTCAGATCCAGCGATGGCTTTCCCTGTGACGTGTCGTTCATAGGCTCCACATGAAAGTGACTGACATCGAGTCGCTCAACGGTGGCAGGTGTAGCAGTCCGTCAAACTCTGTATTTTATATTCTTTGACCAGCTTCCGGCCGTAGGCTTCCTGGTCCGCCGGCGGCTCGTAGGCCATATTGAAAACCTGTTCGCGCGGCCGCACGTATTTCCACGGCTCGCGATGGCAGTCCAGACACCAGTTCATGTACAGCGTGTTCACCTTGAACATGAGCGGCATCTGGTCCACGCGCCCGTGACAGCTCGCGCACCCGATCCCCTTGTTGATATGAATGCTGTGATTAAAGTAAACGTATTCCGGCAAATCGTGAACGCGCGTCCAGGCCAGCGATTGCCCCGTCCGGAAGCTCGCCCGCACCGGTTCCAGAATCGTCGCGTTCGACCAGATCTGCGAGTGACAGCTCATGCAGATCTCCGTCGCAGGCAGCCCCGCGTACGACGAGGTCTCGACCGAAGTGTGGCAATAACGGCAGTCGATGCCGTCGTCCGTCACATGGTGCTTGTGACTGAACGGAACCGGCTGGTCTTTCACCACCGCCACGTCCGTCGTATACGACCCCCGGTCGAGCGAATACGCCACCACCAAAATGGCCCCCGCCCCGATCAGTCCGCCGAAGATGCTCACCTTCGCGATTGTATTGGCGCTGCGATGGAAGATTTGTGCCATGCCCGCGTGAAAGTGTCTGACGCACGATTATCACTTAGATTTCAGTGCGATGTCAAAAAAATTTACGGTCTGGATGGAATAATTGCGAAGATTATTGACCCACCACAATGTGGTGCTCTATCGAGCCAGCGGCTCGGTTCCCGAGGCTGGCGGGTCTGTGCTGAGTTGGCCTCAACCGCGGATGTCGCATTTTGCCCGCGGAAACGACCACGAGCTTACCTTCAGGCTCATATCGGCCAAACGAGGAATGGCCCGCCGAAGAGCGGCATCAATCGCCATCTCGGTCGCCGGATGGAGCCGAAGACGCACGACGCCAGGAGTCTCTGCCGGCGGATACCTAAGCACGTTTGCAAAATCGGCGTCCAGCGTCACGAGGATCCGTTGTTGTTCGATTGCCGCGGCCCGCACAGTCGAATCATCAGCGCCGCCGAGCCCCGCTTCCATTACCGAAAGGGCATCGTGCCCCATCGCGCGGACTGCCCCCGCATGGCGCGAGGATAAATTTTCGTCCAATAGAAACTTCACGCGTCATTCAGCACGACTTCTTCGGCCGCCAACGACGCCGCGTACTCAATGCAGGCGCGCAAATCCTCGATGCTGAGTTGCGGGTACGCGGCGAGCAATTGCTCAAAGCTCTCCCCGGCCGCCATTTTCTCAAGCAGCAGATAGACCGGAATGCGAGTGCCCTTAACGCACGGCTTGCCCATCATCACCGTGGGTTTGGCTTCAATCCGTGCCGGAAACTTCATTACTGGACTCTACCACGACCCGCGAACGGGCCAGATCCGGAATCCCCAAATCCGGAATAGTTCAGCTGAGGCGAGAGCGGAGGCGGAGAACGCCTCCGATGATGCCGGCAGAACGGGTAGCGCCGCCGAACGGACCATGGGCAAGCGGCAACGGGACCTGGAGTCTGAAGTGGAGAGCCCGCCGCTTCCAAGAAATGCCGGGGGAGGGCTGAAGTCGCGCAAGTCGGGGCGATGCGCAAGGGCTCCAATTTTAAACTGCTACCCTGATCGCTTATGGCTGCTGCAACAGTCCACGCCCCCAAGCGGCTGCTTTTCGGCCCCGGTCCCACCATGGTCGAGCCTCGCGTTTATCAGGCTCTCTCCCAACCCGTCGTCGGCCACCTCGATCCGTACTTCTTTGAAGTTGCCGGAGAGGTCCGCGCTTTACTGCGCCAGGTATTCGGCACTCGCAACGAGTTGACCATCCCGATCTCGGGCACCGGTTCGGCCGGGATGGAAACCGCAGTCGCTAATTTCGTAGAGCCCGGCTCGAAGTTCGCCGTCTTCGCGAACGGATATTTCGCCGACCGCCTCGCCGAAATGGGCAAGCGCCAGGGCGCCGATGTCGTCCGTTTTGAAAAGCCGTGGGGTGAAGTTTTCGGCGCCGACGAGGCCGCGGGTTTCATCGATCGCGAGAAGCCGCAGGTCGTCGCATTCGTTCACGCCGAGACCTCCACAGGCGCGCTGCAGCCTCCCAAGGCCATCACCGAACCCGCGCACGACGCCGGAGCCATCGTCATCGCCGATACCGTCACTTCGCTCGGCGCCATCCCCGTCAACGTCGACGACAACGGCATCGACGTGGCCTATAGCTGCACGCAAAAAGGACTGAGCTGCCCGCCCGGACTCGCGCCCCTCACCGTCTCGCCGCGCGCCGTCGAGCGTCTGCGCACGCGCCAGACCCCGGTTCGCGAATGGTACCTCGACCTGAATCTGTTAATGGATTACTACGACGGTCACAAGTATCATCACACCGCTTCCTCCACGCTCTTCTACGGCTTGTGCGAAGGCTTGAAAGCGATCATGGACGAAGGTCTCGAACAGCGCTTCACCCGCCACACGACTGCGCACCAGGCTCTCGTCCGCGGTCTCGCGGATCTAGGGGTGACCATGTACGTCGCGGAAGGGCATCGCATCCCGCACCTGAACACGCCGCGCGTGCCGCAAGGCATCGACGACGGAAAGGTTCGCAAGCGCCTCTTGGAGCGCCACGGCATCGAAATCGCCGGCGGCTTCGGACCGCTCGCGGGCAAAATCTTTCGCATCGGCATCATGGGCCCGCTCGCCACCGAGGCCAATGTCCGCCTGTTCCTCGCGGCGTTCGGCGAAGCGCTGGCCGCCTGAGCGCTATTCATCCATGCGGAGCGCCGAGCGTCCGTACGTCGTCCTGATCTCGTTCGATGGCTTCCGCTCCGACTATATCCGCCTATACGACGCCCCCAACCTCCGCAAGCTTGCCTCCCTCGGAGCGAGCAGCCGCGCGCTGCTGCCCTGCTACCCCTCCACGACCTTCGCCAATCACTACAGCATCGCCACCGGGCTTTATCCGGAACACCACGGCATCGTCGATAACAATTTCTACGACCCGCGCCGCCGCGACGAATTCCAGTTCAACGACGCCAAATACGCGCGCGATGGAACCTGGTATGGCGGCGCGCCCATCTGGGTAACGGCGGAAAAGCAGGGCGTCCGCACGGCCAGCTATTTCTGGGTGGGATCGGAGGCCGAGATCGAGGGCGCGCGCCCCAGCTTCTACTACAACTACGACAGCTCCGTTCCCGGCGAAGCGCGCGTGAAACAAGTACTCGACTGGCTCAAGCTCCCCGGCGAGGAGCGCCCCCATCTCATCACCTTGTATTTCTCCGACGCCGACACCGCCGGCCATAACTTCGGTCCCCAGAGTTCTGAAACCGCGAAGGCCGTCGCTCGTCTGGACGCTTTGACCGGCGCTCTGCTCCATGGCATGGAAGCCTCCGGCCTGCCCGTCGACATCGTCCTGGTATCGGATCACGGTATGGCCGCCGTCGTCCAGGCTCCGTTGGAGATCGACGGCATGGCCGATCTCAGCGCTTTCACCATCGCCTGGAGCGGCGGCCAGATGATGCTCTATTCCGCGGACGCCCGCGCCATCGACCGCCTCTACCGCGATCTCAAAGATAAAGACGATCGCATCCAGGTCCATCGCCGCGCCGAGCTCGCCGCGCTGCGCTATTCCGCAAACGACCGCATCGGCGACATCGTTGTAATCACCCGCCCGCCCTACATGGTGTCCACGCGCGAGATCACGAGCATCCTCTCGCGCCGCGGCGCCAACGCTCTCCCGCTAGGCTGGCACGGTTACGACGTCGCGCAAGTCCCCGAAATGGCGGGCATCTTTATCGCCTGGGGTCCTCACATCCGCGGCCCCGCGCAACTTGATCCGTTCGAGAATATACACGTCTATCCCTTCATCGCCGATCTGCTCGGTCTCGATCCCGCGCCCGCCGTGGACGGCAACCCGGAAATGCTGCGCTCGCTCAGCATGCGGGAATCAGTCGAATTCCGGCGCGAAGGGACGCGGGTCACTTCAGTTCGTCTGTAACCCAACGCGCGAGGTGGTTGGCAAGTCGTACCAGTTCGGGAAAGATCAGTAGAGAAGCATGTACCGTGTCTGGAGTGACCGGATCAACACTCGCCGGGTGACCAGCATCGTTCCGTGTGGCGCGAATCTGCTGTGTAAATGCAGACCAGTAAGCCTCAAACGGTTCGCGTAGTTCGCGTCCGAACTTTGCTTTGTGTCCGTCGAAAAAGTCTCGCAGAGCGTCGGATACCGTCTTGATCCGCCAGTCATTCAGCGGTGTTGGAATCTGCCGCGTAAGTGACGTTAACCTCTGCACCGTGCCATCCCGGAGGTCGAGAATGACCCTCTCCGCGGAAGCGCCAACCATGACTGCGGCGGCTTTAAAAGGCCGGCAACATAGCATTCAAGCCCCTCTTTCAAATAGGACGCCGAAACCGGACCAAGAGCGGCAATGGTGGCTAAGTGCCGCAGATAGCCGTCGGGATTCGAAGGATCGCGGGTGGCATTTGCGAGCGCTTGTCGTCCCGGTCCTGTCAAGTGGAACGATGGCGGATCCGGATTCTTGAGATCCCAGCCCCATGCAAGCAGTCCCGTGCGAAACAGCTCACCCCACTGCGTAAGGATGGCTTGCTCATCGATGCCACGGCCCAGCTTTATTGCTATAGCGTTCAGCACGGACAATTGCTGAAGGGTCCCGTCCGCCTGATTTTTGGGTTCTTGAGCTTTTATTTCCGCAAGAAGCAATTCCCGGATGCTCGGTTGAACTGGTTGGGCCATGCTTATTCCGACGCCGACGGCTCATCCAACATCGGCGTCCTTAAACCTCTGCCTCGCACCGTGCCGGATGTGCAGAATTTCGACCAGCTTCTCCTTCTCTCGTATGTGGTATATCGCGCGATAAACGTGAGGCCTGTGGCCATAAAGCAATTGCCTGAGCCTGCCATTTTCGGGCGTAACAGGGCATCGGCTCGGCTGTTCCTCCAGGCTGAGAATCGCCTTCTTGAATCCTCGATACCACTTCTGGGCGGCATCGGATCGCGCGGCGTTGAATGCCCCGTACAACTCCGCAAGATCACGTTCCGCGCGGGAAATTAGGATAACGAGGTATGCCATTCGCCGCTTCGAATTGCTTGAAGAACTCCCGTGCCGGCCTGACCTTCCCTTGTCTTACGTCCTCCAGACCCTGGCGGATACCCTCCTCGGCATCGGCAGATGCGGCAATATCGAGCAGCCGCTGGTAGGCTTCGGCGTCCTGTACAATTGCCGCTGCCTTCCCCTTCACGGTGAGCACCACCGGGCGCCGATTCTTTTTAAGCTGTTTCATAAAGTCGCCGGAGCGGCGGCGGAAGGTCGTCAGCGATTGAATATCTTTAGTGATGTCAATCATAGTTCCCCTTCTATAAGGCGCCTTTTTAGGTGCTACTAGAATAGCGCTTTCACGCAAAGTTCAGCAGGGCGCAAGGAGGACGGGAGTCCTCATTTATGGCCGTCCGCCTAGCCTGCGTATGCCGCGGCGCGCCCTCACGCCTCGTGCCCCACCAACCTCGCCCTCAATACGCCAGAATCGGCCGAATCGCGTTCAGGCTCGCCAAAATCGCGGAGCCGTTGCTCAGCAGCGCCGAAATGTCCGGCCGGATCAGCCCGCGCGGAATCGCCAGCGCCAGCGCCAGCGTATTCAGCGCCGCGATAATCCCGTAGTTCTGCCGGATCAGCCGCATTGCCTTTCTCGAAATGTCGATCGCGGCGATCAGCTTCCACAGATTGTCTTCCATCAGGACCACGTCCGCCGTTTCGCGCGCCGCCTCCGCCCCTTCTTTCATCGCAATGCCGACATCGGCGTAAGCCAGCGCCGGCGAATCGTTGATTCCATCCCCCACCATCGCCACCATGCGCCCGCCGCTTTGCAACTGCTTCACGATCTCGGCCTTGTCCGCCGGCATCGTGTCCGCGTACACGCGATCGATCCCGATCCGCCGCGCCACCGCCGCCGCCACGTTCGAGTTGTCGCCCGTTAGCATCACGGTGTTTCGAATGCCGCGCTGATGCAGGATGCGGATGATGTCGCCGCTCTCCGGCCGGACTTCGTCGGCGTACGGAATCAAACCCTTCAATTCTCCGTTGACGGCGAACAGCAGCGTCGAGCATCCCTTGCGGTCGAACCGCAACGTCTGGCGCGACGATTGCCCCAGCCGAATGTCTTTCGAGCGGAAATACCTCGCGCTTCCGACGTGCACGAAATATCCATTCACGCGCGCTTCCACGCCGAGCCCGATGCGGAAAACAGACTCCAGCCGCTCCGGAATCTCGATCCGCTCGGCGCGCGCCTTCATCACGATCGCCTTCGCCACCGGATGCTTCAGCCGCTGTTCCGATGCCGCCGCAAGCTGCAGAATCGTGCGCGCCGGAAACGACCGCTCGTCAAAAGACACGATATCGAGAATTTCCGGCCGGCCTTGCGTCAGCGTTCCCGTCTTATCGAAAATAATCGTGTCCAGGCGCGCCAGCTTTTCCATGTGGCTGCCGCTCTTGATCAGGATTCCCTGGCGCGCGGCGTGCGTCATCGAAGCCAGCACCGCCGTCGGCGCCGCCACGCGTATCCCCGTTCCGTAATCGATGATGAGCATCGAAAGCAGCCGGTTGGCGTCGCCCGTGATCGCAAACAGCCCCCCGCTTAATGCCAGCGTGGGCGCGACCAGCTTGTCCGCGAACCGTTCGGCATAATTTTGTATCCGCGTCTCGCCGACCGGGGCCTCTTCCACCATGTGTACGATCCGGGCCGCCGTCGTGTCTTGTCCCACGCGCACGGCCCGCAGCGTCAGTTCGCCCTCGCGCACCACCGTCGACGCGTACACCGTGTGGCCATGCCGCCGGTCCACCGGCAGCGATTCGCCCGTGACGATCTTCTGGTCCACCGCCGCCGCGCCGCGCAGAATTTCGCCATCCACCGGAATGATTTCGCCCGGATGCACCACCACCGTATCGCCCGCGCGCACCTCGCGCGCCGCCACGCGCCGCAGCTTGCCGTCTTCGAGCACCCACGCCAAGGCCGTCTCGAACTCCAGCAGATCGCGAATGGCGCGCTTCGATTTGCCCGCCGTCTTCGCCCGGATCAGGTCGCCCAGGTTGATCATCCAGACGATGAACGCGACGGTGAACAACTGCGTTCGGATCAATGAAACCAGAATCGCCAGGCTGTCCAGGAGATCC
Organism: Bryobacterales bacterium; assembly: GCA_963795935.1. Classification (GTDB taxonomy): domain Bacteria; phylum Acidobacteriota; class Terriglobia; order Bryobacterales; family Bryobacteraceae; genus JAICMB01. The sequence continues at coordinate 284,161 of CAWCJO010000016.1, forward strand.
ACGTTCAGCCGCCTCTCCCGGCGCAGCACCGTGAACGCCCGATGCCAGATCGGCAGCGCGGTCGCAAACAGCAACGGCAGCGAAAGCGCCGTCAGGAACGGCAGGCTCGCGGCCGTCAAAACCAGCGATGCCGACGACCACCGAAAGGCCCTCGGTTCGTCCAACGCGAAGAACTTCGACAGCGTTTCAAAGAACCGCGCCATGGCGCTCCCGGTTCGCGAAACTTCGGCGCGCGCTTTCTCCGGGAGGTCCATCTTCTCCAGTTCCGCAGCCGTCAACGCCTCCAGTTGCGCGACGATCCGGTTCGCCGCCGCGGGACCGCCGCCGTAGTAGACGACCAGCGAACGGCAAGCCGCATTGGCGCGGTGCGCGCGCACGTTCTCCTGTCCGCTCGTCCATTGGCCCAGCGCGCGCCACAGACGGCTTGCGCGCGCCGGAAGGGCGGGGAAGCGCAGACGCACGCGCCCCGGAACGGAATGAACGACCTTGACTTGCATTAGGGAACTGGTGGGATTCTGGCGGATGTGCCCGCTCTACTGCGCCCCGCCCTTTCGGATCATGCGCCGGGCGCGCAGGGACTTGGTGGGCCTCGATCCTTTCGGGTCTGTCACGACCTCTTCGTGTTCCACCTCCATGGTGGTCGGAACCGGATGATGCAGCGCCAGGAAAGAGTTAAAGGAGAAGATTCCAAGCGTGACCCACAGCGGCGTCGACACTTCCACGCCCACTTCCAGGATGCTGTATGCCGCCAGCCCGAGCGGCAGCAGAACCTGCAGATCGAGATTGTTATTGGTCGCCACCTTCACTTGCTGGTTCATCGCCTTGAAAAAATCGACGATGGTTTTCGCGGTTTCCGATCGCGAGGCCAAAAACTCCGCCTCTTTCTCTATCGTCTCGGCGATCTCATCCACTTCCGAGCAACGCGGCGGACCCAGCGCGAAAAGGTTCTGTTCCTCGGCATGACGCGCCAGAGCCGTATGAAAGTCGTCGTGCTCCGTCGCGTCGTAGTGCACCACCACGCTACCGGTAGCCGCGTTGATGTCCACGTCTTTCACGCCGCGCATCGGCGCAATCGCCCGCTTGACGCTTTCGAGCGTCGTGCGATCGCGTTTCGCTTTGGGCAGGCGGACGCGAATCCGCCCCCTCACGTGATGCGCTACCTGCGCCTGGTGCTCCATTGAACTTCTAAACTGGCTCCTAAACGCGGCCGTTCCCGGTCTCCGCCGCCCCGGCCGGCTTCCCCGTGGCATCGCTTTCCGATTTCACCTCGGCCACGATGTCCTGCAATTGCTCGCTCGTCTCGGCGGCCAGCTCCTTCGTCTTATCCGCCAGCGCATACCCGGCCCGCACCGCGCTCTTCACCAGCGGCCGCAGCGCGTTCCCCAGCCTCGGAAAAATCTTCGGAGCCAGCACGGCGCCCATGCCGATGAGAATACCCGGAATCAGTTCCACTTCAATCAGCGCCGCGCCGATTCCGATGGCCGCGACCGTCGCGATCCGGCTTCCCATGTCGTTACCTTGTTCCGCCGCCGCCGGCGTTGTAGTCTGAACCGCTTGTTTCGCCACGCATCCTCCAAAATACATGATTACACGGCGGCCGCTCATTTCAAATCGCTGGTGTGATCCGCGATGATCTTCCATCCTCCCGGCTTGCGCTGAAACGTAAGCGAAAAAATGCCTTCGCTGTCTCCTCCCGCATCCTCCACGCGCGCCAGATGGAAATTGCCGATGACCAGCGCATAATCCACTCCCAGCGGCCGCACTTCGATATTTGAAAACGTCAACTCCCCCATTTGCGGCTTCGTCGCATACCTTTCCAGGTAATTCTCGAGCACCCGCCGGTATCCCCGCGCCACTCGCGCCCCGATAAATACCGTCGCCTCGGAATCGTCGTATCCGCGCATAAAGGCCCGCACATCGCCGCGATTCCAATCCGCCGCCTGCCGCGCCAGCACCGCCCGAATCGCCTCCTCCGCCGATTGCCCCCACAAAGCCGAAATGAGTACAAGCGCCGTCAGCAGCCGTTTCATACCCGACGGTTGTACCACGCCAGGCGCCGCTTCGAGCCGCGCAAATATCTCGCGCACCATCAAAAACGATTCTTCCCATTTCGCGCGCATGGAGCGCCCGATGCGCCCTTTTTCCCCGTTTTCGAAAGCCGCGATCACAGAACCGCGCCGATGAGAAAAACAAGCGATTGCTCGAACGCGATTTCAAGCATTTTCCGAGCCAGCCACGACGTCAACGAGGAGCCGAGCGCCGCCGCTATCTCGGCCGCGAGCGGCAACCGCCTGCTCCCCGACGCCCTCCGGACGTAGATCGCTCTCGGGAAAGCGGCAGCCCATTTCGCTTATGGCGCGCAGTAAAGACGCCAGGCTCGTTTCCGCGCCATTGTATTGAATCAAGATGCTCCCGGTGATTTGGTTCACCTCCGCCGACCGAATCCCGCACAGGCCGCGTAAGCCGTGCCCCACAGACCGGTAAGCTCGGCATTGCGCTTTAGCGCGTAGACGCGAACCCGCAGCCTCCCGGGAACATGATGAAGTACTTGCGCCGCTATCATGCCGCTGCTTACATTGCAGCAAGCCCATATGTACAGCGCATATGGAACCGGTTACGTTTACGCAAACATCGCCGGTCCGCCCATCGCGTAATCTAGCGGCGCGTCCGTGTTAAATGCTTACGACCGCTCTCAGTCGCGGCTCCCTGGAAAAGACGTTTTTCATCCTTGATTGTGAACGGAGTTCATGAGGAACTCAGTACCGAGCCGCGCGCGTCGGCAAGCGTCAACTGTTAACCGGGACGGGAGACTAGCGGCGCTCAGCGCGCCAGGTGTAGCCAACGCTTGATATCGGGCGCGAACTCGTGCAGAACGTTGATCCCGGCATCGACCAAAATGGTATCCGACCCGGCGATGAATATGGCCGAACCGGTGTGATAGCGCCGCGGCCACCACACCCGCGAAACCGCCGCCGCCCCATAGTCGCCCAGAAACTCGCTGTATGCCGGCATCATGCCCCCGTCGTCGCTATGACGCCAGATCGTATGCAGGAACGCATCGCCGACGCGTCCCCCGTAACTCGTCCGCCTCGACCGGAAAAAGCGCGTGTCTTCGTGATCCATCGCTTGCACCGGGAACATGATGCTGCGCTGGATGAAGTATTGCCCCACATGCGACGCATATCGCTCCGCGTAGGCGCCCCACCCCTCGCCCCACTCCTCGGGCCGCTCGCGCAACTGATCGACGGCGGCGCCGATGCCCGCATAAACGAAATTGTCCACGTCAAAAACGTGGCGCGCATCGTAGCGCAGCTTCTCGCCCACGCTGAGGCCTCGCCATTGCGCGGATTGCGGCCCGGATGTAGCGTCCGAGGGGGTTGCCGGAGTGCCGGGATTCGGGCTCGTCTGTTGTGCCGCCAGAAACCCCGAAACCGCCCAGCTTAGCAGTAACGCTCGACCAATCACCCGTATTCGACGCTCCCAGTCGGGTATAACGTTTCAAACGGCGGGTCGTCGCGCATAAACGAGCCGCCTTCGTTATCATGAGCGCAATGGGCGAGACGACATACCGCGGCCGGCGGGCCTATCAAATCGAAAACGGCCAGGTCCGCGTGACCGTCTTACAGGAGGGCGGCCATATCGCGGAAATCCTGCACAAAGAGACCGGCGTCAATCCGCTGTGGATTCCGCCGTGGCCTTCGATAGAGCCTTCCGCCTACGATCGCGCCACGCATCCCGAATACGGCGATGACGCCGAGAGCAAGCTGCTTGCCGGCATCATGGGACACAATCTGTGCCTCGATCTTTTCGGGGCCCCCTCGCCCGAAGAGGCCGCGGCCGGCATGACGGTCCACGGTGAGGCATCGGTAGAGCCCTACACTATTGCGACGGACGCCCAACGGCTCGCGCAATCCTGCGATCTCCCGCAAGCGGGCCTGCAATTCTCGCGCACGATCGCGCTCCACGGCAACGTGCTCACTATCGCCGAAAGCGTTGAGAATCGGCGCGCCCTCGACCGCCCCATCGCCTGGACCGAGCACGTCACCCTGGGGCCGCCCTTTCTCGAGCGCGGCTCGACCGCCTTCCGGGCCCCTGTAGCAAAATCGTATTCGCTCGATGCGGATGCCGAGTTCGCCTGGCCCACCGCGCCGCACAATGGCGATCTCCGCGTCTACACCGGCGCGCCCGAATCCGGAGGCTTCACCACCCACCTCATGGACCCCCAACGGGAGCGCGCCTTCTTCCTCGCCTACTCGCCCGCATCGAAGGTCCTGCTCGGCTATGTTTGGAAGCGCGCCGACTTTCCGTGGCTCGGCATCTGGCGCGAGAATCGCAGCCGCAAACAGCCCCCCTGGAACGGTGAGACGCTGACGCAAGGCATGGAGTTCGGCGCCTCGCCGCTTCCGGAAAGCCGCCGCGCCATGATCGACCGCAAAAACATGTTCGACGCGCCGGGTTACCGCTGGGCCCCGGCGCAAAGCGTCCTGCGCGTCCGCTATCACGCCTTCGTTGCGACGGCGGACCGTATCCCGGAAAGGCTGGAAGATCTGCCGATCGCGCTGCCGGACTGAATTAGCGGTTTTCCGCTCACAGTTCCAGCTTCCCCTGATATCGCATGTCCTTCAACTTAAATTTCCGCTTGATCTGCATCGCGCCATATCGCGACACAAACTCCACTTCCTTATCGTCCAGCGAGATCGGCGTGGTCTTGGGAAACGTGACCAGAATGGTGGCGCCGTCCTTGTCGCGCTCGATCTTATCCGGGAACAGCGAAGGCCTGTCTTTGCGATTCAGGTACGTCGCCGATTTCATGCGGTCGAGGTCGGGGTCGCGGTTGCTGCTCGAATCCGAATCGCTGTCGCCGCCGCGCTGATAAACGCCGCTATCTCTCGAAGGCGGCGTCAGCGGCAATCCCACGATGGCGATAACATAGCCGGGCGCAGGCGCCGTGAGCTTCGCCGCGGCAGCGGAATCGTCGGTTTTCGTCACGCCCGCCTGACGCAGCAGCGCCTCGCGTTCCGGCAGCGCGCTTTGCCAACGCACCGTCACCGTGATCGCCGGCATGGTGCTGCCTCCCATCGGCCCGCCCCGTCGCGGACCACCCATTCCACCGCCGCCCATGCCGCCCCACCCGCCGCCGCCCATGCCGCCGCGCCGCCCCATCCCGCGCTGCCCCATCGGTTGCTGTCCTTCCATCGTCGTCTTGGTGTTCTGGGCCCACGGCGAGTCCGACAACATCTTGTTCACTTCGTCGTCGCTCCACTGCGTGTAGGCCTTGTCCTTCCAAAAGTCGGCGGCATACACGGCCAGCCCGCCGAGCGCGAGCAGGCAGAGAAATCCCAGGTTTTTGCGCATGTCTCCAGGAAAGACGTCCGGAGTTTCGCCGGGGTTTCCCCCCTCTCAGGCCGCCGCCGCGTCCGCCCGGCGCTCGATGGCATAAAGGACTGCCACAAACTCGTGGCATAATGGCAATCGAAGATGAAAAACTTCCACGTGCCTCTGCCGGAGGAAACCTATGTCCGTCTGAGAGCCGCGGCCGAGCGTGCCAATGTGCCCGCGACGTCCCTGGCGCGTGAGGCCATCGATGTCTGGTTGCGCCGGCAGTGGCATAAAGCGCGCCACGATGCCATTGCTGCCTTCGCGGCGGAAACGGCGGGTACGGATCTCGACCTCGATCCCGGCCTGGAGTCCGCCGCTATCGAGCATCTGGTAAAAACCGTCAAGGCATCGAAGTGAAGCGGGGCGAGGTCCGTCGGGCGGACCTGGTCCCGCGATCCGGTTCCGAACAAACAGCCCGTCGTCCCGATTTCGACTTCCGCGTCTCAAGGCAGGCGCGGGCCCACCGTCGTCGAACTTCCCTTCGGCGCCGCTGGTCTCCCCAAGGCGAGTTTTGCCGTCCACCAGGTCACCACATCGACCGCGGGAAGCTCGCCAAGAGATCGGCGCACTGCCGGCCGAGGTTATGAACCAAGTGGAGAAGGACTGAAAGCCGCGATGGACCTGGACTGATCCTATTCAGACCCGCTTAGCCCAGAAACATGCGGTAGAGCGCCGTCGTGAATGCAGCAATCGGGAATGCGATGCCGGGCCAGACCAGACCCGGCAGGTGAGAAAGGGGCCCAGTGATCTTGCGGTTCAAGCACTCGCGCCAATATGTTTGGTAAGGCCATCAGGAGAGCGCCGCCCAAGCCTCCCCCAACGGCCAGCACAAGGTAACGAATTCGCCGCACGCGATCTCCAAGAGCGATGATCGGTAATCCGACGAATATCCAGGCGGCCAAAAATCCGGTACCTGAGAGGAGCCATGCGGCAAGGAAAGCCTTCTCGAGCATTCCAACCGCGTTCCGATCTCAGTCGGCATGCTAGCAGTTCCCGCTCACCCGATATCCGGCAGCAGAAACTCCCGCGCTTGCCCGCACGCTCTCGTAACCGCCTCCGCCGCAATATAACCGCTGCGAACCGCGCCCTCCATCGTCGCCGGCCAACCCGACCGCGTCCAATCCCCCGCCAGAAAAACATTCCCGAACCGCGTGAGCGCCCCTGGCCGCATCGCCTCCATGCCCGGCGCCGCCGAAAATGTCGCCCGAACCTCTTTCACGACGTGCGCCTTCTCCACCCGGGCTTCGCGCACGCCCGGGAAAAACTCGCCCAATTCGCGAACCGCCAGAGCGATAATCTCGCCGCGGCTCATCTCCAACAGCCCGCGCGAAGCGCTCACCACCACTTGCAGATAACGGCCGTCCTGCTTGTTGAAGACCCACTGAATCGTGCGATCGAGAAGCGTTGCCTGGGCCAGGTCCGTAATCCGGCGATCGAACCACAGATGAATCCCGGTAATGGGGGAGTGCGAGAAACGGCTCACATCGATATCGAGCTGCGGCAGCAAAGCGCCAACGCGCTCGAACGGCACGGCCAAGATATAGGTATCCGCCCGGCGCTCGATGCCGCGGCTGAAAACCCCCGTCACCTCGCCGTGTTCCATCAGAAAACGCTCCACCGGACAACGCAGGTTCAAGCGCACATTGCCCATCCGCTCCCAAGCTAGCGGGCTATACAGATCTCCCAATGGAACCGCCGGCACGCCCATCTCGTAGCCGTTGCGCGAAGCCAGGAAACCGAGCCACAGCACCTGGAATCCATGCGCGGCCGCCATGCGGTCCAGATCCTCGTTCACCGCGCTGACCAGCGCCTGGCGCCAGAACCTCTCAATCGCGCGCGGCGTTTGCCGCTTCTCGCGCAGCCAGTCGAGCATCGTGATGCGATCCAGGTCCGCGCGAACTGCCCGCTCGCGACGGATCGCCAGTAAGCCCCGGGTAATGGCAATCTTGTCCCGCAAATCGAAACAGCGCATCGCCAGAAAGCTTCCCGTGAAATGAAGCGGCTGGGGGAGAAAACCGGCGCGCATCACCGACGCGCGCCCGCCCGGCTCGATGAAATGATAATCGCGATAAAATTGGATGCGCTCGGAAACGCCCAGTCTGCGGTAGAAATCGAGGAGATTGACGCAGCAGCGCAGCAGAACGTGCTGACAGTTATCGATCGTTTCCGGAGTGCCGGACGTATTTAGCGGATAGGAACTGGCGCGGCCGCCAAGAAAGCCCCGCGCCTCGAAAAGATCGACATCGAATCCGGCATCGCCCAGCGCCGCGGCGGACGCCAGACCCGCCAGGCCACCGCCGACGACGATAGCACTGGGCATGAAACAACGGAAATGATGCCGCTACAGCCGCACCGGCGCCGTATGCCCGCCCCCGCCGCTACTGTTGATGATCACAATAGCGATCGAAAGGACGACCACCAGGAACAAGATGTCGGACAGGTCGAATTGCATTGTTGCCGCTTCCAGTATGTCCGCATAAAAAATTAGCGGCCAGAGCCTAAAGCTCTAGTACCAAAACATCATGCCGCTTGCGGATATGTTTAGCCTAGCACGGCCCGCTGCAACAGAGCGTCCCGCGCCCCTCCGAGCCGCGGTCGCAAGCGGGAGCGCGCATGGGCCGGCCGCCACCCATGATGATGAAACCCGCCGCGAACGACTGCTCCAAACCCGAGCCGCGACCGTAAGAAAGCGGATTCCCGGTTTCAACGCAGCGTTTTCGCAAGAGCCTTGGCCTAGGGCGTGCTAAGGTGATATCAGCAGTATGAAACGCAAGCCGGTGCCGCAAGAGCCCGTGATCGACAAGAAGCTTCTCGAGAGCGCCAAACAGACGCTCCACACCGATCGCCTCAAGCGGCTTCCCGCCAAGTGCATCGTGTGCAGTTCCGCTTGCGCGCCGAATTCCGCCGAGGGATTGTGCTGGGTTTGCCGCCGCCTCAAGATCAGCGCTTGGCGCGATTCCGATCAGCAGCCGGCTCAGGAATAAATCGAGCTTCGCCCCAGCTTGCGCTCGCAGGCTTGCTCATACACGTAAGCCCCGGCCGCGACATCCTCCACGCCGATACCCAAAGATTTGAAAATCGAGATGCGGCCCGGATCGTATCCCGCCGGGACGTCTTTTAGCTCCACGACATTTTCCCAACTGCCTCCCAGCCCATCCTCCGAATGGATGAGATCGCCCGCCTCGATCCGCGCCTGCTCCAGAGAATCGACCGCGACAATGTCCGCGCCCCGCACAAGATCGGCGGGAAGCTCGCGCCGGCTCGCGCCGTTCGATCCCATGGCGTTGATGTGCGTGCCCTTCGCGATCCAACCCGCTTCCAGCACCGGTTCTTTCGAATTCGTCGCCGTAACAACAATAGAGGCGCCCCGCACGGCGGCTTCCGCGGATTCCGCCGCCGTGGCGTTCGTCGCCGCCGCGAAGCGCCGCACTCGCTCCGGGTCGCGGCTCCATACGCGCACCTCGCGAATCTTGCGCACCGCCCGAATCGCTTCCACCTGCGCGCGCGCCTGGAAGCCGCTTCCGATTATGCCCAAGGTGTCCGCCACCGGATTGGCCATCAGAGCGGTCGCATAACCGCTTGCCGCCCCGGTGCGGATCTGGCCCAGATGGTTGGCCTCCATCAGCGCCAGCGGCTCGGCCGTCGCGGCGTCGTAAAGCGCGAAAAGAAAGTGCGCGCCGTGCTTCGGATTCGTCGAGTAAAACTTCGTTCCGAAATAGCCCCCGTAGGCTCCCGCCATGCTGTGCAGGGCCGACCCCGTCTTCAGAATAAGACGCCGCCGCGGCTGATTCTGCGCCGAGCCCTCCCGCAGCGCCTCGAACGCCGCGCGCATGGTGCGGATGCACTCCTCCATCGGAAGCAGTTGCCGCACCTCGGCTTCGGTGAGATAAAGCACCGCGTCGGTCTCCGATCTAACCGCTTGCCGGCGCGCGCGGCGTTGCTGAGCCGTCACCGTGAGGGAGCGGTTTTGCCACCGGCTGCTGGATGCCTTCTCCCGCCTTGCGCGCCCGATTTCCAAATCCCGCCGGGGATTTCAAGCTCGCAGCCCTTGCCTACAGCGTGGCCGGGTCGGGGCGGCCGGCATCGATCCCCAGCTCCGCAATCGCCGCCGCGGCCTTCCCTCCGTCGAATTTACCGTCGCGCGCCAGCCGCGACAACGCCGCCGCCGCAATCGCTTCCGCCCCGTTCTCAAAAAACTTGCGCAGATGCTCGCGGCTGTCGCTGCGCCCGAAACCGTCCGTGCCGAGCGTAACCAGCCGGCCATGCGCCCACGGGGCGATCTGGTCGGGAACGATCTTCATGTAATCGGTCGAGGCCACGATCGGACCTTCGATGGATTCGAGTACCTCCGCGATGTGCGCCTTGCGCTCCGCCTCCGCCGGATGCAGCCGGTTCCAGCGCTCCACCTCCAGCGCATCGCGCCGCAGTTCGTTATAGCTGGTCACGCTCCATACGTCCGCCGGAATCTGGTAATTCTCCGCCAGAATCTTCTGCGCCCGCAGCGCTTCGTTCAGAATCGTTCCGCTGCCGAAAAGATGAATCCGCGCCTCGCCCCCATCCGCCTGCTTGTAGCGGTAAATGCCGCGCAGAATGCCCTCTTCGACGCCCGCCGGCATCGCGGGCTGCGTATAGTTCTCGTTATACATCGTGATGTAGTAGAAGCGATCCTCCATGGCCTCGTACATGCGCCGGATGCCGTCCTGCACAATCACGGCCATCTCGTACGCGTAGGCCGGGTCGAAGCTGTGGCACGTCGGATAGGCGCTCGAGTACACCAGCGACTGCCCGTCGCAATGCTGCAAGCCCTCGCCCGAAAGCGTCGTCCGTCCCGCCGTGCCCCCCATCAGGAAGCCCTTGCCTCGCGAATCGCCGAACGCCCAGATGAGATCCCCCACGCGCTGGAATCCGAACATCGAGTAGTAGCTGAAAAACGGAATCATCGGCACGCCGTAGGTGGCATAGGCCGTCCCCGCCGCCGTAAAAGACGCCATCGCGCCCGCTTCCGTAATGCCTTCTTCCAGAATCTGGCCGTCCTTCGCTTCCTTGTAATACAGGAACATGTTGCTGTCTACGGGACTATACAGTTGCCCCTGGCTGGCGTAAATGCCGATCTGACGGAACAGCGATTCCATGCCGAAGGTGCGCGCTTCATCCGGCACGATCGGAACGATATACTTGCTCACCTCGCGGTCCTTCAGCAGCAGCGTCAGGATGCGGACGTAAGCCATCGTGGTCGAGACCTCGCGCCCCGGCGAGCCCGCTAACGACTCCGCAAAAATCTCCAAAGGCGGAGCCTTGAACGCAGCGGCCACGGGTTTACGCGCCGGCAAACTGCCGCCCATCGCCTCGATGCGCCGGCGCAGGTACTTCATCTCGGCGCTGTCCTCGGCCGGACGATAAAATTCCAGGTGTTCCACCGCTTCGTCCGGAACCGGCATGTCGAAGCGCTTTTTTACGAACAGAACCTCTTTTTCGGTCAGCTTCTTCTGCTGATGCGTCGGGTTGCGGCCTTCCCCCGCTTCGCCCAGTCCATAGCCCTTAACGGTCTTTGCCAGAATCACGGTCGGCGAGCCTTGGTGCTCGCTGGCGCGCAGATAGGCGTTGAATACTTTTTGCGGGTCGTGCCCGCCGCGCCGCAAGTGGCCGAGCTCTTCGTCCGTCAGGTGTTCCACCAGCTTCAGAAGCTCCGGGTATTTCCCGAAAAACTCCTTCCGGACGTAGTCTCCGCCTTTCGCCTTGAACGCTTGATACTCGCCGTCCACGCACTCTTCCATGCGCTTGATCAGCAGGCCGGATTTATCCGACGCCAGCAGCGTATCCCAACTGTCTCCCCACACCACTTTGACGACGTTCCAGCCGGCGCCGCGGAAAATGCGCTCGAGCTCGTCGATGATGCGGCCGTTTCCATTCACCGGCCCGTCCAGCCGCTGCAGGTTGCAGTTCACCACAAAAATCAGATTGTCGAGTTTTTCGCGCGCCGCAATTTTCAGCGCCCCCAGCGTCTCCGGTTCGTCCGTCTCCCCGTCGCCCACGAAAGCCCACACGTGGCGCGGCGTCGGCGGAATCACGCCGCGGTTCTCCAGATAGCGCATGAAGCGCGCCTGATAAATCGCGTTCAGAGGACCGATGCCCATCGACACCGTCGGAAACTGCCAGAAATCCGGCATCAGCCAGGGATGCGGATACGAGGAAAGACCCGGGTGATCGGCGCGCGTCTCGTGGCGAAAGTGCTTCAGGTGCTCTTCCGTCAAGCGGCCCGTCAAAAAGGCGCGGGCGTACACGCCGGGCGAGGCATGGCCCTGAAAGAACACAAAATCGCCCGGCTGATCTCCGTAACGAGCATGGAAAAAATGGTTATGCCCGACCTCTTCCAGCGTCGCCAGCGAAGCGTACGTGGAGATGTGGCCGCCGATCCCCGAATCGTACTTGTTGGCGCGAACCACCATGCACATCGCGTTCCAGCGAATCAGACTCTTGATGCTCCGTTCAATCCGCCGGTCGCCCGGATAAGGAATCTCCTCATCTACGGGAATGGTATTGATATAAGGCGTATTCAAATTGTGCTTGGAGACGACGCCGTACTGGGCGGCGTGGTCCCGGATGCGGTTGAGCAGATACGCCGCGCGCGGCACGCCCGCCTCCTCCAGAATTTCGTCAAACGCCTCCAGCCATTCGCTCGTCTCCCGGGGGTTCAGGTCCTCGGCTACGCGGACCTCGGGTACTTTAGTTTCAATCATGCGGGTTCTAATTTCAAAATACCACCCCGCCCGCCGCCGGTCCGCGCCTCCAAGCCTAAAGGTCACGTTCTCCGTTGATCCAGAAAGACCTAACCACCGCTCAGGGTCGGGGCGCCCGGGCGCATTGAAAGCGATAACCGCGCCATAAGAGGGCGGCCAGAGACAGGCGATCAGTCCAGCGCTCGCCGGTTCCGGGGCTGGAGCGGCTGCTCTCCTGGAATAGGAGATTCCGGGAACCCGTACGGAATCTCCCCTTGGATTATCGGATTGTTATCATAATCGCGAAAATATACAGGAACGTCGACCACAGTTCCTCCTCCCGGCGCCGTGGTAAGGCTAAAGCTGAACGGCTCGAAAGTATCACCCCACCGTATAACGTCTCCACGCCCGATAGGAGACCATTCCGGATACGCCCATGGCGCCGCCGCGGCGATAGCGCGAAACGGCGGCAATGAAATCTACGGTCACAACTATTTAATCCTTCAGGCTCAACTGCTTACGAGCATTCGCTTGGGCCCGCCATGCTATAGTTGAATTTGGGAAGGTTGATAGTACCCGCCCCAACCCTTAGAGTGAGGGAGGAACTTGGTTGGCCAACCAAAATTCACTACCGAAAAACCGGCCGGCGTGGCCCCCACAAACATGGGGAGTGCAATAAGAATCGCTGTGAATCGGTGGAGCTGCTCCTGGCGGTCATCATATGACCGGACCGCTGACAACGAAGCTTGGACATTCAGGAGAGAAGTCTGCGGGAATGGGCATTGAGCCTGTACCCCGTCTAGCGCTTCTGGAAGATACTGCCAGCCGAAGTTGGTAAGTCTTCATCCAATGCGGACCATCGGGCGCCTCGGCCGGTCTCGTACGTGGGATCGGCCGGGGGTCAAGCTGTTCTAAGTTTTTTTAAAGCGCGCGGGGTCGAAGTGTCCCGCGCGCGCCAAACTTGTACACGAAAGCGTCCGTGCCGCCCAGGCGTTCCCAACCCGGTTGGTCGACGATTCCCGGAATGGCCGGCGAGATCACGAACTTCGCCGGAGTGGTTTCGAGAACGGCCTTGGCCCGCTCCCATTCGGCGGCGAGTTCCTGACGCGCCTGACCGTCATAAGGCAAGCTGCGCGGCAGCGCCTCCGCCACAATTCGCACGCGCGCCAGCCGCGCCCAGAAATACGGCAATTCGCTGCCCACGATGGCCCCCTGCTCGCCTGCATGTATCCCGTCCGCCTTCAGAGCCGCGGCAATGTCCCACGACGGATTTTGCGAAAGCCGGCCCGTCGCTTGATCCTGCAATCCCTCGATCGGGTGAGTAGGACCCGAGACCAGCGCCCCCTCTATCAGCATCATGCACGCCACTGTGCCGGCAATCGCGTAAATCACCCTCGGCGGTACGCTGCGCAGCGACAGGATCGCGGCCGCGAACAGCGCCGTCCACAACAACACAAAGAACGGTCCCAGAAAGCGGGCGTCCACGTGCACCGGCGCGTACATCAAAAACGGGAAAACGGCGAACGCGAGCAGCGGCCAAAGGCGCCCAGCCTCGCGCAAGAAAATACGCACACCAGCGCCGAGCAGCAGAAAAATAACCAGACCGCACAGCAGCGGCGTCTGGCGGTGGTGCGCAATGAACAAATAAACGCGCGCATCGCGCTCGATCGCATGAAGGAAGTCCGCCGGGCGATAGCGGACCTTTACGCCCTGGTTCCAGTAAATCGGGTCGTACCAGGGCGGATACGTGCCCGCGATCGGCGAGGCGAACTCGTACACCGGCGGGTTGTCCGACAGCTTGCGCGTGGGATGCAGAGGAGTTCCGGCGCCGTCCGGCCCGCCTTGCCAGTTATAATACGGCACGCCGTTGACCATCCAGGCGAGGTTGTATTTCCCCGAATCGCCGTAAGTGATGCGGCCTTTTTCGTGCGACAGGAACGCGATGTAGGGGCCCGCCGTCAGCGCGAATGCCACGAACGCAACAGCCGCGCGCGCGACAGTCAGCCGCTTCAAGAGCGCCAGAAAGATCAGGATGGCGATACAAGCGAACGCATAGACGAAGAACGGCGCCTTCGCTATATAGCCGAGGCCCAGCGCGATTCCAAACAGAACGAAGACATGCCAGGCGCGGTCGCCCGTCATGATTCGCGCCAGCAGCGCGGCGGTGAGAAACACAAAGACGGCCATGGTCAGATCCGGCGTCGGATTAATCACGTTCGTGAAATCGAGCATGGCGTACAGAAAGGCCCCGCACGCAACGGCGGCAATAGCCCGGGCTTCCACCGGCCGCGGAATCCACGATCGGGCCAGCAACGTGGACAGGAAATATTGGAACGCGATGAGCGCCGCCACGAAGACAAAAAAATTGACCAGGTGCAGAACGGGAAATTCCCAATATGGCGAAGGCTTCAGAACCCGCATCGCCGCGCCCAGCAGCCACGGGTACATGGGGCTCCACTGCGTATTGGCGGCGTCGCGCCAGTTCCCGTTGAAATAGGCGTCGGCGTTGTCCAGGTATTGAATCCCATCGGGAGCCATTTCGAAACGCGAGGTCCACGCTTGAACGGCCGCGAGCGTCAGCGCCGCGATCCAGAAGATTACGAATATCCGCCCCAACCAGGCGTCGCGCGGAACGGGGGCGGGGAAGCGCGGCTCCGAGGAGCGCAAAACCGCGGCGCCGGATGTTGTCATGCGGCCAACGCCACGGTTTTCCGATTGCCCGGAAACCGCGATTTCAATTTTTGGAACGGCTGCTCAATAAGGAAATAAGAACCCACGCTCACCGCCGCAACCACGATGAGATTAAGCGGAAAACGGTTGAGAACACCACTGCCCTCCGGATCGAGAAATGGCTGCTGCCAGACATAGATGGAATAGCTCAGCAAGCCGATGCCGCGAAACAGCGTGGAGTTGAGCGTCCTTCCCGCAACGCCGTCCGGAAACCGCACCCAACGGTCGATCGACACCGCGATGCCGATGTTCAGGACCGTGATGCCGACGCCGTAATAGAGCCGCGGGTGCGGCGCAAGAAAAATGCTGCACAGCCCCACCAGCGCCGGCGCGGCATAGAACAAGGGCGACCGAAGCAGCGCGTTGTAGCGGCGGCGCGCGGCCAGCCACGGCTGCATTCCGGCCAGGACGCAGCCCGTCGCGAGCGCGTCCGCCACGGTCTCAAAACGCCGGTCCATGGCGTCGTGAAACCCGGGAACGAAGTACCAATATGCCAGCCGAATGAAAGGCGCAATGACGATAAATGCCGCGGCCGCCTGGAGCCCCCGCCTCTTCCCTAAAAGGCACAGGATGCCCGGCCAAACAATATAGAACTGCTCCTCCACCGCCAGCGACCAGATGTGCCGCACATATACCGAGTTCCGCCAACTCGGGAAGTAATTGATCGTATACGTGCTCGCTTCCAGCAAATCGAAACGGTGGACAGCGAGGAATCCGGCCGCGGCGCAGATCGCCAGCGCTCCCAGGTAAGAGTAAAAAGCGGGAAAGATGCGCAATACTCTGCGGAAATAGAACCTCTTCAAATCGATCGACGACGTCCCGCGGAGCTCACGCAGAAGCAGCATCGTGATGATATATCCGGAGATGACGAAAAATATTCGGACGCCCAGATTCCCGAGACTCGCAAAAGCGCCGTGATAGGGGCCCGGGCCGGCAATGTGAAAGAAGACGACCAGCAGGATCGACACCGCGCGGAGGCCATCGAGGGAAGCGATTCGGTTCGGGCGCGGCGCCGGGAGCTTCACAGCCTTACGATGTTGGGGGACTTGAAATGTTTCAACGCATTGCGCGTATCGACGATGAGGCGCGCTTCCTTAACCAGGGCCGCGTAATCGAATTTCTTGTGATCGGTGATGACGACCACGCAGTCGGCCTCGCGCCGCAGCGTTTCCTCCTGCGACTCCATTTCCTCCTCGTCCACGCGGACCTTGGAAATATGGGGATCGCTGTAGGTGACGCGCGCGCCCCGCTTCTTCAGCAGGTGCATGATGTCGAGCGCGGGGGATTCGCGCGGGTCGTCGATATCGCGCTTGTACGCCACGCCGAGGACGTGGACGTGAGAACCGCGCAGCGCCTTCGATTGATCGTTCAGCGCGTTCTGCACCTTATCGGCGACGAAGTCGGGCATGTGCCCGTTGATGTAGCCCGCCAGCTCGATGAAGCGCGCTTCGATTCCAGATTGCTTCGTCTTCCATGAAAGATAAAACGGATCGATGGGAATGCAGTGGCCGCCCAGACCCGGACCGGGATAAAACGGCATGAAGCCGAAAGGCTTGGTCGCCGCCGCGTCGATCACTTCCCAGACGTTAATGCCCATGCGGTCGCACATCAACGCCATCTCATTCACCAAACCGATGTTGATCATGCGAAACGTATTTTCGAGCAGCTTCACCATTTCCGCCACGCTCGTGGAGCTGACCGGAATCACCGTCTCGAGCGCCTGCTGGTAAAAAAGAGTACCCATGGCCGTACACGCGGGCGTAATTCCGCCCACGACCTTGGGGATATTGAGCGTCTGGAAATTCGGATTGCCGGGGTCCACGCGCTCCGGCGAAAAGCACAGGAAAAAGTCCTCCCCGACCTTCATCCCCGGCCGCTCCAGCATGGGCAGCACCAGCTCGTCCGTCGTACCCGGGTAGGTGGTCGATTCCAGGATGACCAGCAGCCCGGGATGCGAATACTTGGCAATCTCCTGACAAGCCGCGACGATGTAGCTCATGTCGGGGTCCTTGGTTTTCCGCAGCGGCGTGGGGACGGCGATGTTGATGGTATCGAGCTCTTGAACGACGGAAAAGTCCGTTGTCGCTTCCAGCTTGCCGGCCTCCACCAGCGGCTTCAGAACGCTCGTAGGGACATCCTGTATATAGGATTGGCCGCGTTGGAGGCTCGTAACCTTGGATTCCTGGACGTCGATTCCCGTGATGCGGAAACCGGCGCGGGCGAATTCGACCGCCAGCGGCAGGCCCACATAGCCCAGTCCGACGATCCCGACGCGGGCGGTGCGGGACTTGATTTTCTCCTGTAGCCCTTCGGCAATTGTGGCGATGGTCGGATGCATTGCAGTTACTAATCTAACATCGGCGGATTGCAGCCGAAGAGATAGACAGGAGCGCCCCGATGTCATACTTGATACGAGGAATCTTTTGAGTACACCCGAAAAAATGAACGTGGCCGTTCTGGGCCTCGGTTACGTGGGCTGCGTAAGCGCCGCGTGCCTGGCCGATCTGGGCCACAATGTGACCGGCGCCGACCGGGATGAACACAAAATCCGCAGCGTGCTCGACGGCAAGGCGCCGTTCTATGAGCCGGGCCTGGACGATCTGGTGGGCCGCAACGTCGCCGCCGGCCGCCTGACGGCAACCACTTCCACTCCCGATGCCATTCGGCGCGCCGATGTGGTCCTGATTTGCGTCGGCACCCCGTCGGAGAAGAACGGCAACCTCGGACTGGACCAGCTTCGCCGCGTGCTGAGCGACATTGCCGCGTGCGCGCCGCAGCTTACAAAGCCGTTGATTGTCGCCATTCGCAGCACGGTTTTCCCGGGCACGTGCGAGGAAGTGGTTGCGCCCGTTCTGCGCGGCATGAGCAATGTGCGCGTGGTCTCGAATCCCGAGTTTCTGCGCGAAGGCGCCGCGGTCAAGGATTTCGTCGAGCCTTCACTCCTGGTCATCGGCGGCGACGACCGCGCCGCAGTCGAAAAAGTTGCCTCTCTCTACGCCGCGCTCGGCGCCAAGGCGTGCATGGTATCGCTGCGCACGGCCGAGATGATCAAATACGCCTGCAACGCTTTTCACGCCGTCAAAATTGCGTTCGCAAACGAGATCGCCGCTCTCAGCTCGCGGCTCGACGTGGACGCCCGCGAAGTGATGGCGACGCTGTGCGAGGACGTCAAGTTGAACGCTTCGGCGGCCTATTTGAACCCCGGTTTCGCCTTCGGCGGATCGTGCCTCCCCAAGGATTTGCGCGCGCTCGTCTATCGCGCCGCGCGCCTGGACGTGAAGCTCCCGCTGCTGGAATCCGCGCTCCCCAGCAATCAGGCGCACTTGCGGCGCGCCGTGGACGCCATCTTGGAAACACCGCCCTGCCGCATCGGCGTGATCGGCCTGGCCTTCAAAGAGAACACCGACGACCTGCGCGAGAGCCCCGTCGTAAGCCTGCTCGAGCAATTGATCGGCAAGGGCCGCGACCTGCGCGTGTTCGATCCTCACATTCAGATGGATACCATTTACGGAGCCAACCGCGACTTTATCCTGAACGTGATTCCGCACATCGGCCGGCTGCTGCAGCGCAGTTTGGACGACGTCCTGACCTGGGCCGAATATATCGTCGTGGCGCAGAAGCAGACGCCGCAAGCAAGCCAGCGGATCGAGGCCAGCGGCCTTCCCGTGCTCGATTTAATCTCCGGGGAACTGGCCGCGAACGGCGTGACATCGGTGGCGCGCTCCGGCCGTTAATCCGTCCTTGAGCAAATCACGACCGCATACTGAAACGACTAGCCGATCCATTACACCAGTCCTCAGTGCGAGGCAAAAGCCTCCGGAAAGCGGACTGCATGACAATTTCGAAAATGGCGGCAGCGCCGTTCCTTCTAGCCGCGCTCTGTTCCGCGGAAACCTTTGACATCATCACCAGATCGAACCCCCAGCCGGGAGTGGATCAAATCCGCATCGATCGTCCCAACCCCACCCAGCGCTCGACCAATTACCCGCAAATCGCGTTTCAGCCGGACGACGGCGTCACCATCAGCGCGGGAGGTTGCGTGCAGTCCGGGGGAAGCGGCCCCACCTGGCATCGTTACGTGGATCCTTCGGGAGGCGATGCGGACAAGCTGTATCACGGGCTGATCACGATTCCGTTTGCGACGGGCTCGCTCGAACGGATTCAGAAATATCAAAACCAGCAGGTACACATCGCCGCCAACGCGCCGCCGGGAAGCCTCCAATTGCAGTTGGGATTCGAGGACGACGACTATTCCGACAATGGCTACTACGGCCACGACGACGGGCCCAATAATCAATGTCAAGGCTCCGATGGCGGCCCGGCTTGGGTGCTGCTGACGGTGATTCACAACGTTGGAGGAGGAGTGACAACCACTGGCAGCGGCCTGGACTGGGACTTGAACATAACGCAGTTTGACGACAACGGAATTCCGTTGAATCCGGACTGGCAGGCCAACGTCGCCAAGCACCAGTTCCCCAATCCGGATACTTGCCGCTGGCCCTGGAACGGCGCATCGAGTATGCCGGACTGCGTGAGTGCAGGCCAGATCACGAACACCGACGAACACTACACCTGCGAGGCCTGGTACTCCGGAAGCGACCATGGGCTGGGGGGACACGCGAATTGGACCCCCGCTACCTATACAGGAACGGTGACTTGGGATCTTCATTCCAACTCCGTCTACGACGACGACGATTATGCGGTGAACATCACTACCGACGGCGACGCCGGAGCGACGGCGGGAAGGCCGCAAGGCGTACACGTGGAATTCTCCAGCGACGAGACGGTAGACCCGCTCAGCGACGACTTCAAGCTGCCGCAATGGCAGGCTTTCCACAATGCCGTAGATAACGGCGACCCCCATGCTTTTCTCGACGGCAAGGACATCGTTGTCACCGGCCTGTTGGGCCTGGATTTCATACATTCCGTGGGCGCGGAGTCTCATCCAGCGTGGGCGTTTGCGTGGCACGCCAACAACGATTTCGGTGACGACACCTGGGCCTTCTTCGTGCGTGGCTGGGGCAACGAGGGCTATTGCAGCGGCGACCAGCACTACATCTCCTATGTGGGAAACCAATACACGTTCCGATTCAAATGGCCGGCCGGCGCTACTTCTGGAGTTGCCGGAAGCGGCACTACCTTCCTGACCAATACGACGGCGGGCGCCGCCACGGTTTCTTTTGTGCCGAACGAAGCGGTTTTGCTGACGTTTCACGATCTGCCGGATCCTACGGCGCAAGGGCTGATCGCGGGCGAGTTGCACGTCAATTGGACCGGCACGCCTTCGAGAGGACTCACCTCAGTCACGGGGACGCGCGCCGCGACCTCTACGACTGCTACGACGCGAGCTTCCGGCCTGCAGGTGGTCACTCGGCCCACAGTTACCGAATCGGAATCGTTTATCGTCGACGCGGTCGCGGGCCTCACGCCGGCGCAGCGCGCCGTCTATACGGCAAACGCGCCGAAGGAGACCCGCGCCGCGAAGAAGCCGGTCGTCGCGGTGCGCTGGCAAACCGGTCCGCCTCCGGCCAAGCTTCTGTCCAAAGAGCGTCCGCAGGTGCGCTCCGCTCCCGACGCCGTTTCGACCGCGTTTAAGAACGCCCAGATCGAGGCGCTCCAGAAGGCTGGAGGCAAGGTTCCGGCTCCGGCTCCGGCTCCCGTTCCGGCTCCGGCTCCGGTGCGGTGATGAGGCGGCGTGAGGTTGTGAGAGAATCGAACGCATGCCGACACGCCGCCTCGCGATTGCACTGGCCGCATTCGCGGCGATCGCGGGCGCGGCGCCGCAAAAGACCGACCGGCGCTTTCTCATCGTTCTGGTCGGAGCGACGGGCAGCGGCAAGGCCACCCAGGCGGAGTTTCTAAAACGGCGTTTCGGCATTCCCACGCTGGCTGCGGACGACCTCATCCGGCAGCATCCGGCGGCGCTCGAAAAGCTGCAAACGCCCGGGATCGATGCCGGACCGGCGCGGGAGAGCGACGCGCTCGATCGTCTCGTGGCCGACCGCTTGAGCAAAATGGACTTGAGCAAAGGCGTCGCGCTCGACGGATATCCGGCGACCAAGGAGCAGGCCGACCACTTGGAGGCGTTGGTGAAGCGGCTCGGGCTGCGGACGATCATTATTCAACTCGATGTTCCCGACGACGTGGTGCGCGAGCGGCTGCGGAAGCGCAACGGACCGCAAGACACGCCCGAACAGGTGGAGCAGCGCTTGAAGGATTATCACCGCGATCTCGACATGCTTCGCGACTATTATCCGCGCGCGAACATCTGGACCATCGACGGCACGAAATCGCCGGCCGAGGTGTCGGATACGATCGCGTCGATCCTGGTCGACCAGGTTCCCAAGCGGCTTTCCCGGTAGCTTCCGCTACTCGGCGCGAATAGCCGTTACCGGGTCCACGCGGATCGCCCGCATCGCCGGGAGCAGGCTTCCCGCAATCGTCATCACAACAGCGGCGGCGATCGCGGCCGCAAACGTCGCCAGGTCCCCGGGCTGGATGCCGGCCAGCAGAGATTGGAGCGCGCGGCCCGCCGCATAGGCCAGCGCGGCGCCGACGATAGTGCCGATGCCGGCGAGAACGAATCCATCGCGCAGCGTCATTCCCAGGATGTCGGCCGAGCGCGCTCCAAGCGCCATGCGCACGCCGATTTCCTGCGTGCGGTTTGCGACCGCGAACGAGAGCAGTCCGTGGATGCCGATGGCCGCAAGAAGAAACGCGATGAGCGCGAAACAGCCCAGGACAATGGCCTGCACGCTGCGCGACGTGGTCTCTTTGCCGACGATTTCGGACAGCGGCTGCACGTCCGAGACGGGCTGTTCGGGATCGGCCTCCCGAATAATGCGGCGCAGCGCGGGCGCAACGGATGTGGGGTCGCCCTTGGTCCGCACCACGAGATCCTTGGGAGCGTACCAGTCCGATTCCTTATTCTCCTGCTTGTAGGAAAGATAGACCTGCGGTTCGCTCGCGCGTTCCAGTCCGCGCACGCGCACATCGCCCACCACGCCCACAATGGTGCGGTCGTGAACGCCGAAGTCGAAGTGCCGCCCCAGCGGGTTGTCGCCGCCGAAGTAGCGTCGCACGAACGATGCGCTTACCACGGCTACGAAAGGCCGGTCGAAGGAGTCGCTCTCGCTGACGTCGCGGCCCGACAGAAGAGGAATGCCGAGGACGGAGAAGAAGCCCGGCGTCACAAAGCGCAGGCTTGCCGACTCACGGTCGGAAAGCGGTTGCGGACGGCCCTGGATCTCAACCGGCCAGAGTCCGCCGCGCATCCTCATAGGGAGAAAACTGATGTAGGCGGCTCCCGTGACACCCGGCAATTGCCGCGCGGGATCGAGCACGCGGCGATAGAAGGCTTCGCGCCGCGCGCGGTCGTCATAACGCGGCTCCGGCAGCGCCGTGCGCAGCGTGAGAATATGATCGGTGCGGAAACCGGGATCCACGGCTTGAATGCGCCACAGCGCGCGTATCAAGAGTCCGCAGGAAACCAGCAGCACGATGGAACCGGCCACTTCCGCTACCACCAGTCCCGAACGGAGACGTTCTCGACGGCCGCCCACGCCCGCTCGCGAGCCTTCGCGCAGGCCGTCAGCATCGTCGCGGCGGGAGAGGCGCAGCGCGGGAACCACGCCGAAGGCGAGGCCCGTCGCGCACGTTGCGAGAAGCGCGAAAGCAAGCACGCGAAGGTCGATGGAGGGCACTTCCGCGATGGGCAGCGAGACCGGAACCAACCGCGCCAGCAGCGGCAGCGCGGACCTCGCGATCGCGATGCCGAGGACGCCGCCCGCCAGCGCGAGAAGCAGACTCTCCGTCAGCATTTGCCGTACGATTCTCTCGCGTCCGGCGCCCAGGGCCGCGCGCACGGCCAATTCCCGGCGTCGCGTCATTGCTCTTGCGAGAAGAAGATTCGCGAGATTGGTGCAGGAGATCAGCAGCACGCACAGCGCCGCGCCCAGCAGAACTTTCAACATCAGAAGCGATTGCGGCGACAGCGCATCGCGTAAGAGATACATCGTGGCGCCCGTGTGCGCCAGGTCGTTGGGGTAGGCCCGCGCCAGCCTTCCGGTTACCAGTCGCATGTCCGCGCGGGCTTGCGCGAGCGTAACGCCCGGTTTCAGTTTGCCGATCGCGTAGATGTAACAGTTCGACCGATGTTCGAAGTCTTGCGGCTGAAACCGCATCACGGTCCAGAGCTGGGCTTCGCGCGAGGGGAAATAAAAATTCTCCGGCATCACGCCGACGATCGTGTACGGCGCATCGTCGAGAATCACTTTCCGTCCCAGCGCCGCGGGATCGCCGCCGAATAAATTCTGCCACAGCGAATAGCCGATCAGCAGCGTTCCCGGCGCGCCGTCGCGATCGTCGGCCGGCTCGAAATGGCGGCCCATGAGAGGCGCGACGCCGAGCATCGGAAACATTTCGGCATTCACGGTCGCTCCGTCGATGCGTTGGGGTTCTCCCTGGCCGATCATATTCACGGAAATCGCGTGGAAGGCGGCCATGGTTTCAAACGACCGGTTCATCTGTTTCCAATCGCGGTAATTAGCGGGCGACATGTCCCAATCGCTTCCCCGCGCGCCGTGGTCTTCGGATATTCGGACCAGCCGGTCCTGATCCGCGAAGGGGAAAGGATGGATGCGGACGTGATCGATCATCGTGAACGCGGCTGTCGTGGCGCCGATGCCCAGAGCGGCGACCACGATGGCCGTCATCGTGAAGCCAGGCGTGCGCGCCAGGGTGCGCAGCGCGTATCTCACGTCCTGACGCAGAATATCGGCGTGTACGGCGAACGCATTCGTAATAATGTCGAGGAGCGTTTCGATCCACAGCGCGACAACGGCGAAGAAGCTCGACGAGTCGCGGCGGCGCCGGGCGAAAACGGCGCGCATCTCCTCCCCGTACTCATGACGGAACGAGGCCGGATACAGCAGCAGCAGAGCGCGATACAGGCGCATCACGCCCTCCCCGGAGCGAATCCGCTGGCGCGCGCGAGGCGCACCAAGTCCGTCAAGCGCCGTGTTTCGGCTCGCGCGACGGACGCGCCGAAGGGCGTAATGCGGTAATAGCGGCGGCGCTCGTCATCGAGATCGGGCGCGGGCCGCTCCTTCGTTTCGGCGATCAGCCCCTGCTCGAGCATGCGCTGTATGGAACGGTACAGCGTCCCGGCGCTGAGCTTCAGCGCCCCCTTGGTGCGCTCGGCGACATCCTGGATGATGGCGTAGCCGTGGCGGTCGCCCTCGGCCAGCGCCATCAGAATATGAAGCGTCGCGGAGGGCAGGGGCAGGAGCGATGCGGGGTCGGGTAAACGGTCTCTAGTCACACCATGATTATACTCACGGTGGCTATATTGTCAAAAGCAATCTCGTTTCAATCTCACCGAGTCACAGACAGTGAAAGCTGCGCGGCGGGAACCATGCTCAAGTCCAGAGTGGTGTTCGGCACCATCACGGCCCGCGTCACCGTGAATGTGGTCGTAATCGGTAGAGTATTGCATGCAGGGTCGCGCCCGGCCACAAACCCATACGTTGTGGACGTTTGCCCCTGGGTGATTGTCGCAGTGACGTTGCTGGAGAACAGCAATCCACTGCATTGACTTACGACTTCGCGAAGAAGCGTCACAGTTATGGTGGCTGGTGCAGCGATCGGGGTCAAGAGGCCGTTTACAACCTCTACATTGTACGGTCCTGGCGCCTGCGATAGCGCCTGGCTTCCAAAGGGATTCAGTACTACTGCGACAGGACTGTTAAACGTCGCCGTGCAATTCTTATTCCCCGAGACATCGATTGTCGTCGTCGGGGAGTTTCCCGAGCAGTCACTTCCCCAACCAGCAAACGTCGATCCGGGAAGGGGATTAGCTGTAAGCTGCACGCTACCAGTGAAAGGAGCCGTACAAGTTGAGCCGCAATTTATTCCAGCAGGGGCAGACACTACGGTTCCGGTTCCCGTTCCGGGTTTGGTTATGGTGAGCATGCCCCCGAGGGAAAATGTCGCAATGCAGCTTTCGTTGGAATTAGTGATACTTATCGAGGTGCTCAAGGCCGTTCCCGAGCAGTTTCCACTCCAACCGGTAAAGCTGGAGCCCGGATCAGCTGAAGCCGTTAGCAGGACCGGGCCGTTGAATGGTGCACTTTGGATAAGGCAACCGGTCCCACAATTGATCCCCGCGGGCGACGAGGTAACGGAGCCGGTCCCATTCCCGCCCTTTTGGACTGTAAGTGTACTTGCCGGAGAGAAATTGGCTACGCAGTTCATATCGGAGGTAAGCGTCACCGTGGTGGTTGTTGCTGTACCGCTGCAATCCTGCCCCCAACCCGCGAACGTTATGCCCGGATCAGGATTCGCGGTGAGAGTAATCGCGTTCCCATCATTCACGAATAGGGCCGAACAGTCGGCCCCGCAGTTTATACCGTTTCCGGGGCCGGACGTTACTGTACCGGTAGCGCTTCCTTGCAATTGCACATTCAACGCGGGAGCGTAAAACCTAATAAAGGCAGCAACATGCTGGGCAATCACGGGACCTAGTTCGGCGAATTGCTCCTGGGCAATGGTTGTGTCGATTGAGGCGTGTGTGTCACATGCGCTGGCCGGATAAACGACCGCGCAGGCCCAATAGAGCGGACCTTTGTGAGCGATCTTGTGTACTATAAGACCACCGACGCTTTCACACGTTCCGTACAGGAAGCCTGCCTGGATGCAGCTTCCGTAAAAGTATTGACTGTCATTGGTGACCGACACGGGCCCCGACATTCCTGGCGCAAATGTAGTGTTGTCTGAATAATAATTACTACTGACATAGCTCTGCAGGGACGAGAAAAACTCGTCGGGCGTAGAGAACGTGCTGGCGTCGATTACTACGGTGCTGCTGGGCATCGCCGGAGTGCTGCCGTTGTTGTCCCATTCAAATGGATCACAGTATCCGAGGGGAACTGATAAGGCTGTATTCAAGAGGGGAACTGATAAGGTATTCAAGGGGCACGCGTGAAAGTCGTTTCTGGTATGCGCCGGTGATCCAAGGTCCTCCAATAGGTGCACGACATAACCGAATTGCCTGATGGATGTAGTGCTGGGTCCTCCAGTACTATCGACCGCGAGGTCTTGGCTCCAACGATAACTGTTGGTTTCAGGACCGACGATACGGAACAGACTCCAACGAAAATACACGTAACACTACACGGCGGATTATCATGCAAACCCCAGTCAATGGACGTGCAGCTTCCCGACACAGTTCCGAAAACGGAGAAGTTTAGAGATGGGTCAAAGTGAAAGTAGTACCGTCCAAGGCGCGGAAATGGGAGTCCCGGCAGTGGATCATTGTCCTCCTGTACTGCTCCAATTAGTAGCAACTGCTGGAGACTCGGCAACACTGGCCTACTAGTTGGGGTACTCTGTTGAAGATATGCAACGGCAACGTTACCGATTTTCTGATGCGTCAGCACTTCATGTGCGAAAATGGCGGCCGTGCTAATGACGGATACACAAAACAACCGTAGCGCGTATTTCACGATTTCTCCTCGCCGATCACCAACTATTGATCAACCACTGCCCATTGGGGCCGGGTATCATGCTGAATTCGACGGTGGTCGCGGTTCCATCCGGAGTGACAAACGGCGCCCGAAAGACTCTGAAGGTCGCTCTGCGATCTGACGAGTACTCCGGCCTGGCAGTATCGAAGCAAGCACGTTCAGGCCTTGCTGGCCAAGGGTACCTAGGGCGGTGGTCGTTTTGTTAGAGGGAACCACGTAATTAAGCGCGGCGGCGGTGTTGCCGGCCGTCAAATTCTGTGCCAGCGCAGCAATGGACTGTTGAGGGGCATTAGCAGCCTGAAAAAAGACGCTCGCAACAGTGGACTTTACCCTCTGCAGTATGCCTTTGAATGCGGCTGAAGTCTGGAGTTGGATCTGGCTGGCTGTGGGTGCGTTCAGCGTCACTAGAATAGTAAAGACTAGGTCCCCGGCGAATGCATCACCATTGAGCCCGTCATCGTGGAGCGTGCCGAGGATGGTCGTCGAGCCGTCTGCGTTCAGCTGCAGGAGATTGATGCTGGACGGAATGAGGGATGGGTCCGAAATAGAGGCCGTCACGGTGACCTGCGCAGGAGCGCCAATCACTGCAGTCATTGGAATGACGCGAACCGTTCCCATGGTGGGAGCCGCATGGACCCCCACGGCGAGAAGCCCTAGAACAAGCGAGAGAAGACAGGCCCTCATGACCGTTTCCTCCACCGCAGCATTGCAAGAATCATGCTTCCGGATAGGAGGAGAACCCAACTCGAAGGTTCTGGCATGGCCGCCGCGGTAGTGCTGTAGGTGGCATCATCGAGCGCGAACGATCCGCCGGCTGGATCACCTGTGATGGTCACCCGTGAAATGCCGCTTGCGGAGCTGACCTGGAGGAACTCGTTAGGACTGCTTCCTGGAAGGCCGGAGAGCGCCTCGTTATTGGGAAAGGGCGAGGTCGCGGATGCTAACAGTGTGTTTGCGGCGCCGAAGGCATCGAGCATCAGCGGTTCGCCAAAGGTGAAGTATCCGCCGAAGCTCTGCGCCGGGCTCAAAAAACTGACGGACATCGGTCCGCCATTGTCCGAAGCGACGTTGGTTCCCGAATGCGGCGGAAATTCGAATTCGTTCAGGCTTATGCCGGACGTGAGGATGATCGCGTTCGAAAAGGTCACGCCGGGATACTGGTTGGCGAGAATTGTGCTGTCAGTTAACCCCTCGAAGTCGATAACGATGGTGCCGGCGAAGATTGGCGCTGCAGCAAACAACAGCAACAGGGAAAAGGCCGGCAACTTCTTCATGACCTACCTCCATAGGGAGCCCGTTGTTTCGTTCGGTGGCGAACAAGGAGGACGAGCAAACCAGCCGAGAGCGAAAAGGCGGTTTGCGGTTCGGGTGTTGTGGTCGTCTGGGCAACCAGCGTCAGGTCATCGATCGGAACGCCGCTCAAGTTCGTGAAATCATGGTTATCGGAGTCGATCCGCAGGGTGGTGATATTGGCTCCGCTAAGTGTGAATTGCTGGGCAGGGATCGTAGCCCCGCTTGCCGTCAAGGGCTCCCCGACCGTAGCCACGGCCGCTCCTTGGGCATTCAGCGCTGCCGCGCTCCATTGTGGTTTCGAATCGTAGGTCATGCCGTCGCGGAAAAAGCTTATGCTGCTTAGCGGGGCCGGAAAATTCAAGGTCATGGTTTCGGGGTTGTTCCCGTTAAACTCGTTGAAGTAGTTCGGCGCCGAGATGGGCGGCCACAATCGTTGGAAGCCCTGACCGTCGATTAGACCGAGCTCCTGGGGTAACGGCAGAAAGCGTAATGCCGAAGCTGGCCAGGTATGCGGTGGCGTCCATTTCTCCTCCGGGGCCCAGTGGCGTCGCGTCGAAGTTCAGGGTGATCGCGCCGGCCTCGGCAAGCCCCGTTGCAAGCAGGGTCGCGCTGCCGATCAAACCAATTTGCGTGGTTCTTACGTTCATACGCGCCTCTATTCGACCGGCTTCCTGCGAGTTTGTGACTTCAGGGTACCCCTGCGAGCAACAGGGCCCCCAAAACCAGCGACATGCTGGACGGTTCCGGCGTGGATGTCGCCGGATCCGCGGCAAGGCTGAAGTCGTCGAAATAGGCGACCGTACTCGGCCTCCACACGGGTGCCTGGACGTATAGCGTGACGGTGTCGAAGGTCTGATTGCCGGTGTAGGTGTAAACGGTGTTGCCGTCGATACCGATGTTCACGCCGGTTCCGGTATAATCGACCGATAGTTCATGCCAACCCGCTGTACGAGCCACGTCTGTGGTGGATTCCTGCGGATAGATCCCGCAGTTGGCGTTCGGTCCGAATCGCCCGACCGACGGGCCGTACACGAACGCCGTATAGCAAAACGCGTCGAAATCCTGGGTTCCGACGGTTGCCTCGACGGCGCTTGTGGAATTGGACAAGCTCAGCAGTTCGTAATTCGTCTCCTCATCGGGCGCGACGTCATAGAACCAAACCGAAGCGTCGCCAAGGAGGGGAGATGAAAAAGAGTATGCTGCAGAGCGATGTACCGGTCTCCGATTCCGCCCGGCGAGTCGAATCCTGCCGACTGCGCGCCCGAATGAGCCTGAGCCGAAGACAGGCCTACGGTTCCGTTCTGCTGCGTCACTGTCCAAAAGGGATTGATCGTGCTGCCTTCAAACCCATCGTTGAAATTGATTGTGGCCGCGATGGCCGAAGCGCCAGCCAGGACTATGAGTGCGCTTATTCGCCACAGCGGTATTCCGAGTATCGCCATATGCTCCTCCAAGCAACGCAGAATTGAGCAGGTCGAAAAAAAGTTTATGGGGAGAACGTCACGAACGCAACTGAATAATTCTGAGGACTTATGAGAATGGAGGAAACTGCCATACCGCCGGAGGTTTATCAGTTTGGCCCGTACCGGCTCGATTCTTGTAGCCGCAGCCTCTGGCGAGGCGCCGAACCGATTCCGCTCACGGGCCGGGAGTTCGGTACGCTTCGGAGGATTGCCAGTGGGCTCGGCGAGCCGGTTAGCAAGGATGAGATCCTGGAGGAGTTCGAGAAAGGCGCCACCGAAAGCAACGTTACAACGCAGGTCCGGGTTTTGCGAAAAAAGCTGGCAAAGATGATGCGGGTCAGGAATACATTCGCAACATTTCGGGTCAGGGCTACTTCATAGCGGGCGTTGTTCTACTTCCGGAAGAACTCGCTCCGGAGGCTGCGTCCTCCATAGTGGCCCGTTCGGAATCTGAGCGGGCGAAGGCCACCGCTCCCGAGAACGACGCGGGGCAGCAAAACATCACCAACCCTCCCAATGCCGCCGGCGTACTGTCCGCAACGGCCGCGACCGGCCCTGCGGTCGCGCAATTGGAGGAGCCAGTTGCGGACTCCGGGAAATCCGACGTGATCGTTGAACTCGCAAGCAATCCGGTCCGAAATCCGGCGGCCTGCCTCACGCGGGCTGTTGTATGTCGTTAGCCTCCTATTTATCGTCTTGCTGGTCATCGCTTATCTCTACTTCCGGGGACGATCGGGTGCGTTGCTCGTCACGTCCATGATCCGGTTAACGGGCGATGGCCTGCCCAAACGGGGGCCTCTTCTTTCCGACGGCAGCCGGATCTGGTTCCAGGAGGAAGTCGAGGGCGAGTGGAGAACCGTGAGCATTAGCGCGCAAGGAGGCGATGTTACTCCTTTTGAGATTCCATTGAAGGATGTCCGTTTGGAGGATATTGCCCAGGATGGTTCGGCTCTTCTGCTGTCGGCGGCGGGCGATGACTCGCGGACGCTATGGTCCTGGCCTCTGTCGGGCGGCG
>CAWCJO010000017.1:0-214765 GCA_963795935.1 Bryobacterales bacterium
CGCTGCGCGCCTGGTTTTGTTGATTGCCCGCCACGAGTCCAAAGGTGGAATCCGACGGATTGGTGTCGGGCGCGGCGAAGCGGGGATGATTGAATAAATTGAAAACATCAAAAACGCAACTGCAATTTCATGCGCCGTTCCGTGATGGCGATGTTTTTCATACAAGCCGGCGTTTGCTTCGTTTACGCGGCGGCTGGCGCGAACGTTGTTCCAGCGGGTGGGATAGCGCTGCACAAAATTCGCGAAGTCCTGATACACGCTGTTCTTGTCGGAATCCCCGGGCGGCAGAATGAGTCATAACCCGGCAGGTTCTGAATCCCCGTCCACGCCGGATAGTTCGATATTCGTGTTTTTCGAGGGGAATGGATAGAACTGCGTGGTGTCGAACCATTCGCGCATCGATTGCTTATCGGGGCGCAGGAAGCGTCTTGCGTGAGCAGGCCGTGCGCGCGCTTGTTTTCGATCGCCCCATTCGGGACATTGGGCGCGCAATGCAGTCGGCGATCCGGAGAACGAGCAACCCCCGATCAACGAGACCGCGCGCCGGAGTTCGTCGTGAACGACGTTCGCTGGACGGCGAAAAAGCCGGAGCAAATCAGTGGCGAAAACGGGTTACTGAAGCTGACGAGGGAGGCACGTGGAGCGACCGTTGAGCGCGGAGCTTTGACTGGGCACCTCGCATACCAGGGGACCGCACCCGCCGTTTCCAACGGCCCTTCGGGAATTTGCCAGCTGGCCGGGGTGGCTTGGGCGTTAAGCGTTCCGGCGGCTAGCAAGCAGCTTGCCGGTGATGGCTAACACGGTTCCGAGCAGCAAGATCGAGGCCGGCGTCGGGAACAGTGCTGCCGGGGACACCGGGTAGGAAGGTGTCCGGACCCGTGCCGAACGAGAAAGAAACTGCTGAAATCGTGCTGCTGCTCGTCACCCCTGGTATAGACAAATCGAATGTCGCCGACGATTGAAGCGATGGATTCGCGGAACTCAGCCACCCTCGCCGCCGTTGCCGTTAGCGCCGTAAGGGCCGCTACCGACAATCAGGTCCACAGGCTTCCCTCCTCCGAGGCCGTCGAGGGTAACGGCGCTGCCCGTGTCGTCAAGGGCCCAACCAAAGCCTGCGCTGGCTGGAGAGGCCGGACTCGTAGAGGTAACGCCGCTGCTGCTGATGTCAATTGTGTTCGCGCTGCCGCCTGTATATTTAGCGGTGCCGGTTGCGCCCGATACGGTGAAGGAGATGTCGCTGATAGACTGGCCAATACTTGTCTCGGCTGCCAGCAGGTTCGTAAGGGTAATATCCAGATAGGTGGCTTCGAGAGTGAAGGTGGCTTGAGTGCTGAGCGCTCCATCGGAGTTGGAGCCCGAGGCCGTAAATGAGGCCGCGGAGCCTACCCCCATACACACGAACAGAAACACAGCGATTGTCTTCACGGGTCGTGCACCGTGCACGGCGATAGCCGAACGTAATTACTTTCGACATCAAGCAGTTAGACTGACACTTCCGTCAGAGGAATTGCGAAAAAGTAGGAAATAGACATAAAAAAGTACTACAACCTTGGATTTTGGAGGTATCGAGGCAAAGATCTGCATTCAGCGATGAACGGCAGTATGGGGAGTCTCTTCGAGTTCAGCCACTCGGGGGTGAGCTTCAGAACTGCGCTCAAGAGTCGCGGCCACGGTCCGCCTCGCCGGCTTTCATGCATGCCAACGCTAAGTGATATTGCGCTATCGGCAGGTTCGAGTTGGCGGCAATTTCGAGGCGCTGCAGCGCATTGCTATACAGTCCTTTG
Organism: Bryobacterales bacterium; assembly: GCA_963795935.1. Taxonomy (GTDB): domain Bacteria; phylum Acidobacteriota; class Terriglobia; order Bryobacterales; family Bryobacteraceae; genus JAICMB01. The sequence goes on from CAWCJO010000017.1 coordinate 1,785, forward strand.
CGGAAGTAAATCCACCCAGGGTATCCGCCACTGTCGGGTCGTCGGGAGCAGCTCAGAAGCCTTCTGCGCCCATCGAAGCGCCTCGTCCGGTTTATGGTTGCGCTCAGACATCAAGTAGGCAAGGTTATTCAGAGCGACCACATTGTTGGGATCTAAAGCGATCGCTGTGCGATATTGCTCGACCGCTTCTCCAAAACGGCGTGTGAGCTCATCGGCCATTCCCAGGCGAACGTATACAATGGCATCCCGTTCATGTGTTGATGCAAGCGTTTGCAATAGATTGCGGGCCTCCTCGCCCTTGCCCTCTTCTAAATCGATTTGCGCCACAGCGAGGCGCGCCCGGCATGAAATCCGGATTTTGGCCCCGGCTTGTTCGAAGGTCGCTAGCGCTTCGGCGCGGCGCCCGTTTGTTCAGGGCTGGCCCAGGAAGACGAGAGCAGGCCCGGAAGCGTCTAGCTGGGTCTCTTCCTGCACTGCTTTGAGGGCCTGTTCTTTCCGATTCTGTGCGATGTAGGTTACAGATAGCGTCTCCAGAGCAGTGACGTCGCCAGGCTTCTTTTCCAGAGCCTCACGGACGGACTTTCCGGCCCCATCAAAATCGCGCAGCTTGATCCGGAGCAGCGCGTCCTGCAAAAGGAATTCAGGAATGCGCGCGGCCGCCAGCTGCGGTCCAAAACTGGCGCGAGCTCCGTTACCCTGCCAAGCGCGAAGAGAGCCGTGTTGCGCTGGACGGCAGTTCCAAGCTGTCCGCTGCGCTGGCGGAGTTTGATTCAAGAGCTCCAGAGTCGCCTCGGCGCGATTATGAAGCAGCGAAAAATGTTCCAGCTCTATGCGCGCCGGTAAGAGATTAGGATTCAACCGTAACGCTTCCGTCAGTTGTTGTCCTTCGCTCAACATGTTCCGGGCGCGATAAACATGCGCTAACGCATAATGCGCTTGAGCGGATCCGGACGATCGTAAAGGACTTGCCACAAATCCTTTTCGGCCTCCGCATATCTCCGCGCGAAGAGATAGAGTTCGCTCCTTTGCATGCAGCGCATCGGTATCTTTTGCAATTGTGTCGCAGAGCGGAAGTTATGACCGCCTCCGCTCCGCAATTCGCTTTGCCTTTACATAGGCATCGACTAACAAAGTGCGGATGTCGCAGATCGCTTGGATATTTCTGAAAAAGCGCTTTGAGCTCGCAATGGCGGCCTCGAGTTGATTTTGCCCTTCGAGAAAAAGCGCGTGCACGGTTCTGAATCGCCGGTCGGGAAGGGCGGCCAGAGTCCGATAACGCGGTCGGCTTCGCGCTGCTGTCCGGTCCGCGCGTAGAGGGCTGCTAAATCAATGAGGCCGGATGTAAGCAGGATCGATCTTTAAGGCCCGCTGAAATTCGCGTTCGAGCTTCTCACTCTCGATCGACAACGAGATATAGCCGCCGAGAGCCAATTTTGTTTGCGGACTCTGAGGATTTCGAGCCTCGGCTTGGCGTAGCGTACTCTCAGCGCCTGCCGTATCGCCCTTTGCAAGTTGCGCCACGGCAAGATTGAGGCGGAGGTGATCTCGGCGGGAGATTCCGCAAGCGCCTGCCGGAAGTGCGCCAGGGCGGCCTCTGTCTTGCCGAGTCGGAATTCCGCCAGCGCTAACGCATTCGCCGCGTCGGAATTCCGGGGCTGAGCGATCATAAGCGACCGGGCACGCGTTTCTGCTTCCTGTACAATGGCACGGTCCTGGTTGATCGCCATCAATTCAGCCAGCTTCAATTGAACGCCTAAGTGCTTCGGGTCTACTTGACGCGCGTGCAGAAGGTTATTCACGGCCGCCTGGCCTTGTCCCATGGCCAAATAAGCCAGCGCAATCTGATAATAGGGTTCGGCGTTTCTCGGCTCCAGGGCGGCGGCGTTCTTGAACTCAAGAAGCGCGCGATCATAGTGTTTATCCTGCACAAGCCTCTTGCCCCGTGCGATGAAGTCGGCCGGAGTCCTCCTGCACCCGGCCAGCAGCGCACTCCCAATGAGGATGAAAATCAACAGGATCGGCACTAGCCGCGACTTCCTAGAACTCGAAAAAAAGATCATCGTCAAAAGCCTGGCGCCTCGGATGGCTGTTCACGTACACATCAGTGCCCATCCGTAAGAATACTCTCGGGTAGGATGCATGCGCTCGGAATGGCGCATGGTAAAGGAGCAGAAAACTGCGGACATAATCCAACTCTTTAGACTTCGGACTCGCTGCGGAGCGCACGGCACGTCGACCCTCTTGTGGTCCAAGGGGAACATCCAGCCGCGATTCATCGTGCCTGGCGCGAAGGGTATTTCACGCTGCTGAGTTCGCGGAACGACTCGACGAACTACGGGCCAAGTTGCACAAAGCCGGCGCTGGCCGCACGCATCAAGCCGTATACGGCTGGCCGCCTCCTCAAAGAACTGAAAGACTTGCCGGGATTGGCGCCGCGCTGCCGTGGCTCAGACGTCCGCCGGATCCGCAGGCCGATTTGTCTGGTCACAGCAGAAGGAGCGGGTTGCTCGGACTGGCGCATCACCGGGCCCCGCGCATCGGCGCCGCGCGCGATTTCATGGCGCTGTTTACGCGGCTTCCTCACTAATGCGCCCGAAGCCGGTCCAGCGCCTGGCGGACCTCCGGATCGGGCCTGAGCTTGAGCGCTGTTTGGAGCTGCGCGATGGCCGCGGGCAACCGCCCGGGGACGTTCGATAAAGCCACTCCCAGGTTGTAATGCGCGTCGGCGTAATCCGGCCTGATGCGGGCGGCCGCTTCAAAATGCGCGATCGCTTCGCTATCGGCCCGGCATCCCGGACAATACCACGCCCAGGTTGTTGTGAGCTTCGGCGTAGCCCGGCCTTAATTTCAGCGCCGTTTCGAACTGGGCTGTGGCGGCGGGCAAACGGTCCGACGTGTGTGACAAGGCAACCCCCAGGTTGTAGTGCGCTTCCGCCGAAACAGGGTCGATCTTTAGCGCCGCTTCATATTCCTGAATTGCGTCCGCCGACCGGCCGGGCAGCCGCGACAGGGCGCTCCCTAAGCCGGTGTGCGCCTCCACCGAATCGGGATCGATGCGCAGCGCCGCTTCATACTCCGGGATCGCTTGCGGCAAGGTCTCCGGCGCCTCCGCGAAGGCGTTTCCCAGGTCGGTGTGCGCCTGCGCGGAATAAGGTTGCAGCCGCAGCGCCGTCTCAAATTCCCGGATGGCCGCGGGCAAGGCGCCCGGCATTTGAACCAACGCATTGCCCAGATTGGTATGGGCCTCGGCATAATGCGGTGTTATCCGCAGCGCCGTGTCGAACTCCTGGATCGCCGCCGGCAAGCCGCCCGGCGTTCGCGCCAATGCGCTGCCGAGATTGTTGTGCGCCTCGGCATAATCCGGCGCGATGCGCAGTGCCGTGCGGTATTCCCGGATGGCGTCCGGCAAGCGCCCCGGCATCTTCGATAATGTATTTCCCAGATTATTGTGCGGAATCGGCGAATCCGGATTTTTCCGCAGCGCCGTTTCGTACAGCGCCACTGCCTCCGGCAACCGTCCGGGCATGCGCGAAAGGGCGCTCGCCAGATCGGTCCGCGTCTTGGCCGAAGCGGGATTGATGCGCAGCGCCGCTTCGAGATGGGCGACGGCGTCGGGCAAGCGGTCCGGGGAATCCAGCAGCGCGCTCCCCAGATTGTGCTCCGCCACGTCGTTCGGTTCCGTGACGGCCAGCGCGTGTTCGAACAATCGCTCGCTGTTCCTCCAATATCCGGTCTGCACCCACGTCGCGGCCGCCAGGCAGGAGCACGCCGCCGCCGCCACTCCCACTGCCGCCGGCTTCATACGCGGCCAGCGCCGCAAAGCATCCGCCGCGGCCCAAGCGATCATGATCGACAAGCCCACCAGCGGCACGTAGGTATAGCGGTCGGCGCGCGCCTGCGCTCCCACCTGTACCAACCCGATCACCGGCAGCAGCGTTCCGAGGAACCAAAACCAGCCCACCGCGAGGTACGGATACGCTCGAAAGGAACGCGCCACCAGCGCCGAAACGCTCACGATTGCAAGCCCCGCCAAGGCCGCCTCCCACGCGGGCAAGGTCCGCGGATAGGGATAAAACACCGCCAGGCGCGTGGGCCAAAACAGCTTGGCGATGTAAACGGCGTAGGAAACTAGTGCGTTCTCGATGCGCAGCCCGAGCGGGTGTACGTGTGAGCGCTTCGACGGCCCCGCCGCTCCGTTGCGTCAGGAATGTAATGGCGGCGCCGGCCGCCGCGAGCGCAAAAAGCGGGACCTTCTCCCACACCGCTTTTTTCCAAGGCTGGAAGCGGCGCAGCGGCCAGAGGTCCAGGAGTAAAAGCAGGAACGGCAGCGTCACGATCATCGGCTTCGACATCAGCCCCAGGCAGAACGCCGCGGCCACGAGCAGGTAGCGTCCGCGATCAGGACGCTCCGCATAACGCACGTAGGCCCACAAGGCTAGAAACCAGAAAAACGCGCAGAGCACGTCTTTGCGTTCCGCCACCCACGCGACGGACTCGACGTGGAGCGGGTGCAGCGCGAAGAGGAACGCGACGAAGGCGCTCGGCCATCGGGCCCGGGTCGCGCGATTCAGAAACGCGAACAGCAGTATCGCCGCCAGGGCGTGGAACAGTACGCTGGTCAAGTGATGCAGTCCGGTTCGCGCCCCGAAAAGCTGCCAATCCAAAACGTGTGAGAGGCGCGTGGCGGGAAACCAGTTGGCGGCCTCGGTGGACGTGAAGGCCCACGCTATTGCGTCGGGCGTGAGGCCTTGCCGTACGCGGGGATTGGCGGCGTAGTCGGGATCGTCGAAATTGACGAATCCAAAATTGCGCACTTGGGCGTACACAGCGAAGCTCGCAAGAAAGAGCAGGACGGCGATCCACAGATCGGCGTTCGGAAACCATCTTGCGGCCGGCGTTTTTTATGGCCAGTGCGGGCGTCCGGCTTTTGCGTTCGCGCCACTCGAAGCGGCGCCTTGGGACGGGTCGTGCGCACGGAAGTACTCATAGTACAGGAATTTGTATTTGTGGAATGGGTTATTCAAAATTTTCGAACCAAACTGATATAATTCGCCTGATTGGAACTGGCGCATCTCAGGGCCTTAATCGGGGTCGGCGAGCTGGCGAACTTCAGAAAAGCCGGCGAGCGGCTGCATCTCTCTCCTCCGGCGGTGTTCGAGCAGGTCCGCCTGCTTGAGGAACGCGTCGGCCAGAAGCTGTACGAGCGCGCCGGCCGCAAGCTGGTGCTGACCGAAGCCGGGGCGTTGCTGCTGTCGTATGCGCGCCGCATGTTGTGGGAGCACGACGAGGCGCTCGCAGCGCTGCAGGAGCTCAGCGGCATGCAACGCGGGCTGGTGCGGTTTGGGTGCGGTCCCCATATCAGCGTGGCGGTTGTTCCGCACCTGCTGCGCGCGTTCCTGACGAAATACCCGGGCATTGAGGTGCGCTTGATCACGGGCAACGATCCCGCGCTTTTCGAGGAACTGCGCGGCGGACGCGTCGATCTGCTGCTGATGAACCTGCCGGTGAGCGATCCGGGGCTCGAACAGGTCGGGTTGTGGCGCTACGAAATGGTTTTCATCGCCGCCCCGGAGCATCCCGCGACCGGCGATCCCGGCGACCTGGCGCGGCAGCCCTTCATCCTTTATCAGCGCGCATTCCTTATCGAGGAGGCGATCCGGCGTTTTTGCGTGGAGGTCGGATTCGAGCCCAAGGTGGTCATGCAGAACGACCAAGCCGACTCCATAAAAGAGCTCGTGAAACTGGGGTTGGGCGTCTCGCTACTGCCGCTCTGGAGCGTATCGGAAGACGTGCGCCGGGGGACGCTCCGCATTGTGCGCCTGCCCAACCGCCACCTGTACGGCGCGACCGGCTTGATTTACCGCAAATCGGAACACGTTCCGGCGGCGTCGCGGGCATTGATCGGCGTCGCGCGCCGATATCGGGAATGGCTGCCGCGGGCCGACGACGTCGCGCCGCTGGAAGCGCACGCCGCATGTCCCGCTACCTGATCTTCTGGAAGCCGTTCGATGTTTTGTGCCAGTTCACCCCCGCAGCGGCCGGCGGCCAAACTCTAAAAGACTTCATCCCTGTTCCGGACGTATATCCCGTGGGCCGTTTGGATCGCGACAGTGAGGGCCTGCTGCTGCTCAGCGACGACGGTCCGCTGCGACATCGCCTGACCGACCCGCGCTTCAGGCATCCGCGCACCCATTGGGTACAAGTGGAGGGGGTTCCCGGCGCGGCCGCGCTCGACTCGCTGCGCGGCGGTGTCGTGGTGCGGGACTACCGCACCAAGCCTGCCAAGGCGCAGCTGCCCGAGCGCGATCCCATTGCGGCGCCGCGCAGTCCTCCTATCCGCTTCCGCAAAAGCATTCCCACAAGCTGGCTCGAATTGACGCTGACGGAAGGACGCAACCGGCAAGTCCGCCGCATGGCGGCCGCCATCGGGTATCCCGCGCTGCGCTTGGTCCGCGCCGCCATCGGAGGGCTGACGCTCGATGGTTTGCGGCCGGGCGAGTGGAGGGAATTAACGGGCGAGGAAGTCCGCGCGTTGCGGCGCTGGTGAAGTGCGGCTACAGGACCAGAGGCCCCCCGCTTGTCTGTCTTTTCAAATTCATCCAATCAATTTCCAGTTGCCGGAGTGCGGCGCGAATCGTTTCAAGCTTCAGATCCGCCCGCCCCAATCCGGAGAGCAGCCCCGCAGCACGTCCTGTCTTCGGGTCAACCATTTCCTGTGCGAACCTCCGCTCCGGCGAGGTATTTCGAGGCGAGCCAAGCGCAATCGGTTTACTCGTAATATGGCGGTAGTTCACTTTAAGTGGCTACCACGGTCTCCAGCCATACTGGACCTCCCTCGTTCGCAAGCAGCGTGTTATGAGGCAGCCGGCGTCCAACGCCTTCGTAAATTTCAACTACGGCCCCGAAGGCGTCTTGGACGTTGGCCAAGGCAGCTTCCATTGTGTCGCCCCCGGTGACCAACTCCGGCAAAAGCGGCGATGTTCTTGTGAAACTGCCCTCCGGCTGCCGCCCAAGCAGTAATGGAATCTTGTAAAGCACTTCTTCTTCCCTCTATTCCGTTCCATTGATTCCCAACGCGGCCCCTGGACAGTTTGGATAACCGTGGGCGGTCCAATGCCGTCTCTCTTCTTTGGGATCCCACAAAAACGAGGAAGGACGGGAACTTTTCGCGCGCGAGGAGCAATCCACGGTGACCGCTCCGATGGAACCAAGCGACCAGGAGCTCTACCGGCAGATGCGCAAAGGGAATCAGCGGGCATTCGCGGCGCTGTACGATCGGCGTGAGCCGGGGCTGTATCGTTACGCGCTGCATATGTCCGGCAATCGCACTATGGCCGAGGAGGTCACGCACGAGGCCTTTTTGCGTCTGATGGGACCGCATCCGAACTTCGATGAGCGCCGCGGTTCGTTGGAGGGTTATTTGTACGGCATGGCCCGCAATCTGATACGCGTCATGCGAAGAAAGGACGGCCCGGCGCCACAGAGGGACGATGGAGGAGAGCGGGCTTTTGAGCACGATATGCTGGGCGGCCTGATCCGCGATGAAGCGGCCGCGGCGCTCTATGCGGCACTCGACGAGCTACCGGAACGGTATCGCAGCGCGGTGGCGTTGTGCGATCTGGAGGAGAAAAGCTACGAGGACGCCGCGCGGCTCATGGAATGTCCGGTCGGCACGGTGCGCTCGCGCCTGCATCGCGCCCGCGCCCTGTTGGGCGAGAAACTGAGGCCGGAACATGCGTCTTCCGGACGCGGCGCGGCGAGAAGCGAGGCGAGGTCGAGATGAGGAAAGCGGAATGCCGGACTTGGATGTCCGATCTGGTGGAATTCGCGCGCGTGGGCCTGGATCCGGATGCGGCCCTCGGAGAGCACCTGCGGCAGTGCCCTCGTTGCGCCGGGAAATGGGAGGACCAGCGCAGGCTGACGGCGCGGCTGCAAGCTGTGCAGACGGCGGCGCGCGACCGGCTAACCCTGCGGCGCTCGGCCGCGGCGCGGAAAACAATGTTGCTCGCACAGTTTGAGAGGGCGAATCGGAGGCGCCCATCGCGGCAGTGGAAAGTGGCGCTGGCGGCTGCCGCGGTGGTCGCGCTCGCTATTGCATTGACGTACGTTTGGCAGGACTTCCCCGGACATCACAGCGGGCCGCCGGACAACGGCCGCGGCCGTGGCGGTCCCGCTCTTCGGCCAGGCAATCGAGACCCTGGAGCCGGACAACGGCGAATTCGTAGCCGTTCCTTATGCTCCTCCCTTGGCGGCGGGCGAGCTGGTCAGCGTGGTACGGACAGAATTGCAGGCGCCGGCGCTCGCCCGCATGGGCTTCGATATGGATGCCGCCGGCCTCGCCCGTTATGCCGGCGCCGTTCCCGCCGATGTCGTCATGGGGGACGATGGACTTCCACGCGCCGTGCGCGTGATCCCGCAAGCAACGGAGTTTTGATTTCGAGCAGATTTTATTTCGCAGAGGACAGAAAGGCTAAACATGAAAACACTATTGACATTTTCTTCAGCGGTATTGTTCGCGGCGGCGCTTTCCGCGCAGCCGCCCGGACACGACTTCGGATCGTTCCGGCCGGGTTTCGCCGGGCCAGCGTCCAGAACCCCGGTGACCGGGGCGCCGTACTCGGCCGTGGAGACGTCGCAGATGCAGCAGGTTCTGCCGGACGGCAACACTATCACCAAGACAACCACGGTCAAGATCTATCGCGATAGTCGGGGACGAGTGCGGACGGAGCGCACGTTTACGCCTCCGGGCTCGACCGCGCCGGAAACTTCCATCAGCATTATGGACCCGGTGGCCGGCTATGCTTACGTGCTGAACCCGTCCAAGATGACGGCCTTCAAGTCCGCGCTGCGCCAAGGGCCGGGCGGACGCGGCAACCCGCAATGGCGCGGCAACCGCGCTAACGCTCAGGTGACGACGCAGAGCCTGGGGGTCCAGAACATTAATGGCGTAAACGCGACCGGAACCCGCACCGTCCAGACGATTCCCGCGGGCGCGATTGGGAATGCGCAGGCGATTCAGGTGACCCGCGAAGTGTGGACCTCGAGCGACCTTCAGGCGCCGGTTATGATCAAGAGCAGCGACCCGCGCTTTGGCTCGACGGTGACGCAGTTGACCAATATCACGCAGTCGGAGCCCGACGCCTCCCTGTTCCAGGTGCCCTCCACCTATACGGAAACGCTGCGGCAGCCCGGCCCCCGCGGTATGCGCCATCCCCCCGCTGCGCCTCAGCAGTAAAGATTCCTCCTTCGCTGGTGGCTCGCGGCTTTCATCGCGGTCCACCAGCTCTTTTATTTCGCTCGCTTCAGCGCCTCCGCGCCGGCGTTCCGATTCGACACGACGGCAATGTTACCATCGAATTACCGATGACCGAGGATCTTGAGCGGGTCAGCCATCTGCAAACGCTCGATCTTAAAATCGCGGAACTGCAGAGCGAAGTAGCCGCGTTGCCCAAACACATTGCCAAGCTCGAAAAAACGCTCGATACGCACCTCCGCCGCGTGGAGGCCGATCGCGCGGCTCTCTCCGCCAATCAGAAAGAGCGCAAACGGCTCGAAGACGACATCAAGGCGCAGCAGCAGAAAGTCTCCAAGCTCCGCGACCAGATGCTGTTGGCCAAGACCAACGAGCAGTACCGCGCCTTCCAAAACGAAATCGATTTTTGCGAAAAGGAAATTCGCAAGCACGAAGATCGCATTTTGGACCTGATGGGTGAGTCCGAGCCGCTCGAGATGAACCTCAATAAGGCCGAGGCCGCGCTGAAGGAAGAAAAGCGGCACGTCGAGGCGGAACAGACGCGCGCCAAGGAAGCGACGTCCAAGGACGAGGCGCAACTCAGCTCGCTGCGGGGGGAGCGCCAGACCGTAGCGGCCGAAGTCAAGCCGCCCATTTATGGGGCCTACGAACGGATACGGAAAAAGTGGCGCGGAACGGCGCTCGCGGAGGTCGTTGGCGGGCGCTGCTCCGCCTGCCAGATCGTGCTGCGGCCGCAGTTTATGCAGGATCTCAAGCGAGGCGAGGACCTGATGTTTTGCGAGAGCTGCGGGCGTTTTCTGTTCTACAACCCGCCCGTGAGCTTTCAGAACGATCTCGCGAGCGTTCCCCAGGCGCAGTAGGGTCTTTTGAGACACCAATTTCGCGTCACCCGGGCCGCGTCGCAAGCTTACATTCGAACTGGCGCCGGCGCAGAGCGATTCCGCGTTGTAACGCTGCTTCGGCGCCGTGAGGCTCGATCCGCACGGCTCGATTACGAACCCTTCTCGCGCTCGCCGCGCCGGAGATAGGCATCGTCCTTGCTGAGCCAGTCCGTACGAATCGGCGAAAATATGTCCAGGTCCAGCGTATCTTCGAGCGCCACGGCGCGGTGCGGCACGTTCGAGGGAATGCGCAGGACTTCGCCTTTACGGACCACGACTTCTCTGCCCTCCAGCTCGAATTTCAGCGCGCCGTCAAGAATATAAGTAATCTGCTCGCTCTCATGATAGTGCTCCGGCACCACCGCGTCCTTCTTGAGAAAGACCTGCGCAACCATCGCCTTGTCGCCGCTCACGATCTTGCGCGAAATCACGTCGCTCATGCGTTCCAGGGGGACGGAATCCCAAGTGTAGTGTTCCATGCGGACCTATTGTACAGGGCTGGCCTTGCTCTTTAATCTCCGGCACTGGCGGTGAACTCGATGAAGTTTCCGGCCGGCTCGCGAACGAAGATCCTGGCGCGTCCGCGGGTGGTCTGTGCGAAGCCGGGGGACTTCAACACCGTCCCTTCTCGATCGTGTCTTTGTTTTTGACACGGCGATGTCGAGAGTGGTCGAGCCCGGTCCGGAGGCGTAGGCGAGCGCTGGAATATCCCCCGCCATGCTCGCGCGAGTCCGATATATAATTTCAACGCCGCTTCCGGCCAGGACCGCGAAGCCCAGCCGCGCTCCATCCATGATCTTCGCGGCGTTTGTGAATCCAGCGGTCCACTTAGAGCGGCAGATACCGGTACCAGCTCGTCAACAAGCAGAATTGGAGTGAACTTGGAGCGATAATCTGGTTCCGGGATGTAGTGTATGGCGAGATCCGCCGCGGCCGCTGCCTTCCGCATTGGCCGGCGCGCCGTTATTCCTCTCGCAGAGCGGTCATCGGCTCCAAGCCGCGCGGCATGGAGCGCCGGGAAGAAGCTGGCCGCCAGCGCGACGGCCGCAAGCAGCGCTATTGCCGCCGCCATCGTGACGGGATCCCAGGACTGCAGCCCGAACAGAAGCGAGCTTGCAGCGCGGGCGGCGGCCACGGCAAGCGCGGCGCCGATTACCAGGCCGGCGAACAACAGCACGCCGGCTTCGCGCAGCACCAGCCGGATCACCCGCGCCCGTCCGGCGCCGAGCGCGATGCGGATGCCGATCTCATTGCGCCGCCGCGCGAACATGTAGGAGATAACACCGTATAATCCCACGGTCGCCAGCACCGCGGCTAAGAATCCGAAGAAGCCCGACAGCGCCGCCATCAGCCGCTCCCGCATGAGCGATTCCCGCACCTCCGTCTTGAACACCGTGAACTGCAACGATAGCGAGCCATTTTCTTCCATCACGGTCTTCTTCACGGCGCTCGTCAGCGCGCCGCTGGGTTCGTTGGAGCGTACGATAAAGTTGATCCCGGACTCCGGCTCTTTTTCCTGACCCTCGGCGAGAAATACGGTGGCCTTGAAATCGTCGCGCAGGTTCTGGTACTTCGAATTTTTGACGAGTCCTACGATCTCGTACTCATGCCGCGGCTCGCCTGGGCCGGGCATGTCGCGGACTATTTTGCCGAGGGGATTCGCGCCGCCGAGAAACTTTCTGCTGAACTCCTGATTTACAATTGCAACGCCGGGCGATGAAGTAGTATCGCGCTCGTCGAAATCGCGCCCGGCCAGCAGCGGCGTACCCATCGTTCGAAAGTATCCGGGGCTGACACGGTTGAACCAGGGGACCATGCGTTGCTGAGCGGGCATGCCTGGAATCTCAACCATGTCGTTCCAGCCGTTCCCGCTAAGCTGCACGATTCTCGCCGTGGCCGCGTCCTCCACGCCGGGTGTGGCGCGAAGGCGTTCGAGCAGATCGCGATAGAGTACGCCGCGCCGCGCCGGAGTGAATCCCGTGCGCGATGCATCGATGCCTGTAACCAGCAGGCCGTCCTCGCGCAATCCCGCGTCGAGCGTGAGCAGGTTGCGCAGGGTGCGCACAAACAGCAGCGCTCCGACCAGCAGCACGAGAGATAATGCAACCTGCGTCACGACCAATAACCGGCGCAGTCCGAAGCGCTCGCGATCTCCCGTCAGGCCCCGGCCGGAGGCTCGCATGGCGGCGGCGGGCGCGGTTCGGGTGGCCCGCAGCGCGGGCGTGAGGCCGAACAAGATGCAGGTCAGAAGCGCTACGGCGGCGGTAAAAGCGAGCACGCGCCAATCCGGCGCCAGTTCAATAAACAAGCCATTGTTCGAGGTTGTGAGAAACGACACCAGATAACGGCTGAGCCCCTGAGCCAGCGCCACGCCAGCGCCGGCGCCAATGGCGGTAAGCAGCAAGGTTTCCGCGAGCAATTGCCGTATGAGACGCCCTCGATCCGCGCCGAGGGCCAACCTTATCGCGATCTCGCGCTCGCGGGCGCTGGCGCGCGCCAACATCAGATTCGCAAGGTTCGCGCACGCGATCAACAGAACCAATCCTGCGATTGCCAGCAGGAGCCAGAGAGGCTGCTCGTACTCGCGCCGCAGGGACGAAAACCCGGTGCCGCCGGGGAGGGCCGTGAGCTTATATTGGGCATACCATTTCGCTTGATCGGGCCGGTAATTCGGGGGTACGGTCGCGGCAAACACCTGCGGCGAGATCGCCTGCAGTTGTGCGGCCGCGCGCGCAACGGAGAAGCCCGGCTTCAGACGGCCGGCGATCGCGAGCCACCAGTGATTGCGCTTGGCGAGATGACTTCCTTCGCCATCGATCACCGGCTCCATGCAGGCAGGGACCGCGATATCGAATTTTCGGCCGATTTCCACGCCGAAGAAATTTGCGGGCGTGACCCCGATCACCTCCACGGGATGGCCGTCGAGCGAAAGCTTCCCCCGATCGCTTGCGCGGCGCCGCCGAACTGGCGCTGCCAGAACGGATAGCTGATGACAACCCCGGCCGAGCCGCAGCCGGGACGGTCGTCATCGGCGCCGATGAGCCGGCCCCCTAACGGCTGCACGCCCAGCGTCCCGAAGAAATCGCCCGTCACCCACAGCCCCTCCGCATTGCGCACTTCGCCGGCGTCCGCGAGGTTGAAGCCAGTGTTCCCCCAAGCGAAAATACTCGAAAACGCCTGCTGGCGGTCGCGGATCTGCTCCCATTGCGGATAGGTGAAATCGGGGTGCCGGTCCGAGAAATTACCGCTGCAGCAATGCTCGTTTTCCGCGATGCGGAGGATCGCGAGCTGTTCGGCGTGAGGGACCGGAAGCATGCGCAGGCGCACCGAATCCAGCAATTGGAAAATCGCCGTGTTTGCGCCTATCCCGAGAGCGAGCGAAAGCGCCGCGACTGCAAAGAACCCGGGGCTGAGGCGCAGCAGCCGGGCCCCATGGCGCAGATCCTGCCAGAAGCTTTCGAGCAAAGCGGACATACATCAATAACGTGGCGCGACGGGAAAAGTTGGCATTTTCTCCTGCTCTAACGGGCAGGGAGCAACCTGCCCGATCCGCCGATGTGCCCTCCGCAATCTCCGGCGCATTCTAAATGCAGGAGACACAAATTGGAAAACGCGTTATTATCGCTATCGAATGAATTAGCCGCCGTGGTCGAACGGTTCGGTCCGGCTGTGGCAGCCATACATTCCCATCCCCGCGCGGCGTCGAGCGGCGTGCTGTGGCGGCCGGGCGTGATCGTCACGGCCGAGCATGCGTTGCGCCGCGACGACGATGTCCAGGTCCTCACGGCATCGGGCGAGCAGGTCAAAGGCGAGGTCGCCGGCCGCGATCCCGGCACCGATATTGCGGTGTTGAAGATACCGGGACTAGACGGCGCCGCGGTGGAGCAATTCGCCGCCGAAGCGCGGCCTGGCAATCTCGCCCTCGCCATCGGACGTTCCCGTAGTGGGGCGCTTACGGCATCGCTAGGCATCGTCAGCAGCGTTCATGGACCGTGGCAAACGTGGCGCGGCGGACGCCTGGACCGTCATGTGCGCCTAGACCTCACGGTTTATCCGGGCTCGTCGGGCGGCGCCGTCATCGACGCGGCGGGAGGAGTGATCGGCATCGCCACCGCCGCTCTATCGAGGATGGCGCCGGTTGCGGTTCCGGTTGAGACGGTCAACCGCGTGGTCGATAGCATTTTGGCTCATGGAACGGTCGCGCGCGGTTTTATCGGCTTGGGATTACAACCGATCGCGCTTCCCGATCATCTGAAAGCTAAGCTGAACCTCGAGCAGAGCCGGGGCCTGATCGTGGTGAGCGTGCAGCCAGGCGGGCCCGCCGAAAGCGGGGGCGCCATGATCGGCGATGTGCTGATCGAACTCGCGGGCAAGCAGGTGGGCGATACGGAAGACGTGCAGCAGGCGCTCGATTCGGGATCGGTCGGCAAGAAGGTAGAGGCGCGCGTAATCCGCGGAGGATCGCCCGTGGATCTGCAAGTGACGATCGGGCAGAGGCCGCCAAGGAGCTGCTGACATGAAACCGGTGCGCTTCGGCGAAATGGCGGAGGAGCTGCGCCGCTCGACGGTGCAGATCGCAGCGGGAGATCTGCGAGAAGAGGGCTGCGGCTCGGGGGTGGTGTGGGATTCCTCGGGACTCATCATGACGAACGCGCATGTGATGCACGGCAGCTTTGCGCAAATTGAACTTTGGGATGGACGAAGGTATCGGGCCCAGGTGGAGTCGCGCGACGACCGCCGGGATTTGGCGGCTTTGCGCATCGAGGCGCGGGGGCTGACGGCGGCCCCCCAAGGCGACTCGGCAGCGCTGCGGCCGGGTGAAATGGTCGTCGCCGTGGGCAATCCTTTGGGGTTCACGGGCGCCTTGACTACTGGCGTGGTGCATGCGGTCGGAGCCTTGAGAGGACTGGGAAGGCGATCCTGGGTGCAGGCCGACGTGCGGCTCGCGCCTGGCAATTCCGGAGGACCGCTGGCGGATTCCCAGGGGCGCGTAGTCGGCTTGAACACCATGATTATCGCGGGTGGGCTGGCGCTCGCCGTGCCCAGCAATACGGTCGCGGATTTTCTCAGGCGAGGACCCGGGATATCGCTGGGCGTGACGGTCAGGCCCGTCCGTATTCGCGGCCGTACAATCTTTGGAATCATGGTTCTCGAGATTGCGGCGGGCAGCGCGGCGGAAGCTGCTTCCTTATTTCCCGGCGATATTTTGATTGCGGCTAACGGACGCGCCTTCACGATGGCGGACGATCTCAGCGATGCCATCGACGAGGCCTCCAACGGATCTTTCGTGCTGACGTTCTTGCGAGGAAGCCAGTCGGCGCGTCAGGTGACCGTGCAGCTTAAACGATCCAAACTGGCCGCGGCATGATCCGTGTTCACGTGGTCGCGTCGACCCCGGTTGCGCGCGCCGGTCTCGAGGCGGTCATTCGCACGCAGCGGGATTTCGATTTAGCCGCCGGGGAGGATGCCGCCGATGTTGTGATCAAAGATATCGAATCGCGGAATACGGCGGAGCCGATTTCCGAGCCCATCGTGCTGCTGGCGGGCGCCGCTTCTGGATCGATAGCGGCTCTGCTGCGCAATGGCGTCAGGGCGGTCCTGCCGCAGGATGCCACGCCGGCACAGATCATCGCGGCCATTTACGCCGTCGCGGCCGGGCTGGCCGTCGTTCCCGCCGAAGAGGCCGCCTCAATGACGACGGAACAGCGGCCCGAGCCGCTGGGCGAACCGCTCACGCCGCGCGAAACGCAGAGTACCTCGAGATGCTGGCCGAGGGAATCGGCAATAAAGAGATTGCGGCGCGCTTGGGAATTTCGGACCACACCGCGAAATTTCACGTCAATTCGATTCTGGCAAAGCTGCACGCCGGCACCCGCACGGAGGCAGTGACGCGGGGCATTCGCGCGGGACTCATCATGATCTGATATAACGAATATGGCAGCAAATCTTCCAGCGGGAGTCCTTGTCGACCATGGCACACGATGGTTTCTCGAGACGTCATTTCTTCTACGGCACCCTGCTCGCGGGCGCGGTTCCGGCGGCCGGCTTCGGCAGCTCGCCTTCACTTAAGGCTCTGGGCTATAAATCGCCCAACGAAAAACTGAACATCGCCTCGATCGGGGCGGGCGGCAAGGCGGCCAGCGACATCATGGCGTGCCAGCACGGAGAACATCGTCGCGCTGTGCGATCCCGATCAGAAGCGCGCCGAGGGCATGTTTAAGAGATACGACAGCGCGCCGAAGTACGCCGATTTCCGCAAGATGCTCGATCAGGAAGACAAGAACATCGACGCGGTGATCGTCGCGATTCCGGACTTCATGCATGGCGTCGGCGGCGAATTGGGCGATGGAGCGCGGCAAACACGTGTATTGTCAGAAGCCGCTGACGCACACTATTTACGAAGCGCGCGCGCTGGCGGAAGCCGCGGCGAAATATAAAGTCGCGACGCAGATGGGCAACCAGGGCTACTCGAACGAGGGCACGCGGCGGGTCGCCGAAATGATCTGGGCCGGCGAAATCGGCAATGTCACGGAGGTCCATGCCTGGACGAATCGCCCGGTGTGGCCGCAGGGTTTGCAGGAGCTGCCGCGCCGGAGGGCCCGTTCCCGAGACGCTCGATTGGGACACCTGGCTGGGCATTGCCAGCGAGCGTCCGTATAGTCCCGCGTATTTGCCGTTCAACTGGCGCGGCTTCTTCGATTTCGGCTGCGGCTCGCTGGGCGACATGGCTTGCCATATTCTGGGCGCGGCCAATATGGCGCTTGATGCTCGGTTCGCCGACGAGCGTCGAATGCACCAAGCAGGAAGGCCAGAGCCCTTCATGTACCCGAAACAATCGGTAATCCGGTTCGACTTCCCGGCGCGCAACAACATGCCGGCGGTGAAGGTGTTCTGGTACGACGCTTGTAAAGAAGCGCCGTTCCGTCCCGAAGGCATCGCCAAGAACGAGATCCTGGGCGACCTGCCTCGCAGGCGTCCGGCCAACGCGGGGACTGGAACTGGCCAACAGCGTCGTCCCAACCCCAACTTTCTTCCCGGGGCGACGACGCCGGAGCCCGATTGGAGCAAGGAATGGCAGCGCGGTCTGGAATCGGACGAGCAACTGCAACAGCAAGAGCAGTCCGAGCGAGCGGCGCGGCGCGCCTGCGCAGGACAGCAACGCCCGCCTGGAGGCGAACGTGAATCGCCTGATCAGCCAAGGCAGCAACGGCAGCCTCTTCGTCGGCGACAAGGGATACATTACGTGCGGCACCTACGGCGAGAACGCGCGGCTGCTTCCGGTCGAAAAAATGCAGGATTATAAATTCCCGCCCGAGTTGCTGACGCGCTCGCCCGGCCATTATCGCGACTGGATCCGCGCGGCGAAAGGCGGTGAGCCGGCCTGCTCGAATTTCAGCATCTCCGGGCCGTTTACCGAATGGATTCTGCTTGGGGTAGTGGCGCTGCATTGCAACGGCAAGCTCGAGTGGGACAGCGCCAAAACCCGCTTCACGAATAACAACGAAGCGAACGAATACATAAAACCGGTTTTACGCAAAGGCTGGAAGTTCAGCTAGACGGCAGCGCTTTAGTTGAGCAGTTACGAGTCTCCTCGGATCGCGATTCGTCCGATTCCGAGGTCCTGGGCTCATTCGGATTGCTTCCGAATGATCGACAGCCCGGCCAAGAATGTCATTTCGGCGACCGGACCTCTTCCGGCAGTATGCGTTAAATTCGATGCCTTAGGTAATCCATAAGAGACCCGGACGGCACAAACCCGCGCGACCTGCCGCGGATTTCCTTGTTTCTTTGCCTGCTTCGCAATTCTTGAAACCCTGACTATCATCGGCGTTCCTGCCTTGCTAGTATTTCGCTATGCTGGCCCACCGTTTAGTCCCGATCCTTAACGTGTCCGATATTGGAGAGAGCTTTGCGTGGTTCGAAAAGCTCGGCTGGAAAAAGGGCTGGGACTGGGGCGATCCGCCCTGCTTCGGCGGAGTATGCTCTGGTAAATGCGAGATCTTCCTGTGCGAAAACGCTCAAGGTGGGCGCGGCAAGAGCGACGTCAAGATGACGTTCGGGCCGGAGGGCGATGAAACCGGCGACAAGGGCGTGTGGATGTCGATCTGGATTGAAAACGTAGATGCCGTCTACCAGCACTGCGTAGCACAGGAACTTGAAATCGCATGGCCTCCGACCGACATGCCGTGGGGTGTGCGGGAAATGCACGTGCGCCACCCCGATGGGCACGTTTTCCGGCTCAGCCAGGGTATTGAAGAGGGTCCCGAGTAGCAGGGTCCATCCGATCCTCGTTACACCGGAGTGGCCGCTGGGCCAAGTGTTACCGGCGGGACGATGAAACGGCGCTATCGGAATATGGACAGGCTGGCTGGATCGCGATCGTATCACGCGCCACTCGGAAGTTGGCGGACCGCGAAAGCCGGCGCTCTTCTCGGACCCCCTGCTTCCAGTGGGCGTAGTGGAGTGCGGCTCGGCGGCCGCGATCGATTAAGTGAACAGCCAGACGCCGTCGATCCGCCAAGCACCACGACAAACTCAGCGCTATGAGATTCGTGGCGTTCTCTTTGGACGGCTGCCGCGTGCGCCCAAACCGCGCACTACGATCTTCCGATCAAGGGGGACCACGCCAT
Source organism: Bryobacterales bacterium (assembly GCA_963795935.1). Classification (GTDB taxonomy): domain Bacteria; phylum Acidobacteriota; class Terriglobia; order Bryobacterales; family Bryobacteraceae; genus JAICMB01. The sequence continues at coordinate 20,549 of CAWCJO010000017.1, forward strand.
CGACGCGAAGAATCTCCTCAGCGCGATTCGCGCGGCCGCTATCCAGAACCATAGGGTCGCGGAGGTTGCGGCGAACATCCTGGAGGCGAGAGCCGCGAAGACTATCGATGCGGCGGGGCTGTATGTCACGCCCGGGCTGGTCGATATCCACGTGCACGTTTATTTATGCCGGGGCGGGGCAGCGGCGTATTCGGCCGGTCAGCGCGTACCCGCACGGCTTCACGTTTCGCAGGATTCTGCTTGGGGTGGTCGCGCTGCACGGTACCGGTAATGGCAAAGCTCGAGTGGCGCGCAAGATCCGCTTCACCAATAACAACGAAGCGAACGATACATCAAACCGGTGTTACGCAAAGGATGGAAGTTCAGCTAGACGCCCGATTCCGAGGTTTTGAGCCGCTTCTTGGATTACTGCCGGATCGCGGCCGACTCATCCGGGACGGCCGATCGCATTGCGTTTTACCGATTACCGATCGACTCAAATCGCGGAGCGCCCGGCGAGCGAAGAGCTCGAATATCCCGCATGGGTGTTTGGCCGAAGAAACGGCTGTATTCGCGATTGAATTTGACTGGCATTCTCGTATCCGGCCTCAAACGCCGCACCTGCGGCGTCCAGACCATCCATGAGCATGCGGCTGCGCGCTGCAGGAAGTGACCGGCGTATAGCGAAAACACCACTGCCAACCAGGCCACCTGCGCGCCGCGCGCCACCGTAAAAGCGACCAGCCGCACAGGAAAGCCGCCGCCGGGCCGTACGCCTCGCGCAGGTAAACGTATTGCCCGCCTGTTGCGGGAAAGCCGCGCCCAGTTCAGCGCACGCCAGCGCGCCGGCAAACGAGACCGCGCCCGCCAGGATACATTCGCCCAAAATCATCAGCATCGAGCGCAGGCTGCGCGCCACCAGGTTTGGAACGAGAAAGATGCCGCCGCCGATCATGATTCCTACGACGATCGCGAGTGAATCGCGCAGAGAGAGCCGCCGCGGCAGTTCCTCGGGCGTATGTTCGCTGTTATTGTCAGACGGGGCCATTGCGCTCACGGTATGCCATTGCTGGAGCGTATCACGCCGCGGAGATGTGCCCTGAAGCGCTGCGCAATACGACCTTCCGATCAAGGGCGACGCATTTGGTATGGTGAACATTCGCGTTCCGGGGATGCCTCATGCGCCGGGTCTGGTTACGAATGTGTCTGGTCGGGACGCTGCTTGGATTTGCGGTCCTCTGGTTTGCGCCGCTTCTCGCCGCTACCGCGCTCGCCTGGCTATTTCTAGCCCACCAAGGACTAGGGAGCTTGATGACGGCCCTCGGCATGGGCCTGTGCCTGGTATTCCTGATTCCGTTTGTCTATGTGACGCATAGGGTTCTGCATCTTTGGCGCTCATGCCCTGCGCAACGCAGGCCGCCAGATCAATCTAGCCTCGCTCTCCACGAAGGCGAAGCCCCCGGGCTGTTCGAGCTGATCGAGCGCACGCGGAAACGAGCCGAGCTGCGCAAGCCGGTGGAGCTACGGATCACGATGTTGCCCTTCATCAGCGGAGCCTTCCGTTGCACAGTTTCCGGCTCTCGTCGTGGGAGTTATCCCCTAACTATTGGTTTACCGGCTATGGCGGTGCTGACACCTGAACAACTGGAAATGATGCTCTGCCACGAAATGGCGCTGCTGAATCTGTGGCCCCGCGCCGTGGCGCGCCTTGTTTTACTGAAAACAATTGCATCGCGCTTCGTTCCACCCCCGCGGCAGAATCCGTATTCCTTGGGGCAGCCAACGAATTATTTCGCGCCTTTTTTGCGTTGCTGCGAGGCGTTCTTGCAGGCCAGGAATAGCTACGCGCGGACAGTCGCCGATCCGCGGGCCGGGCAGTACGATCGGATTTCTAAATTGTATATGGAGGGCGTACGCGAGTTCTATATCTTCTGGAGAGGTCCCGTGGAGATGATTCGGCAAACGGGATATACAGCTCCCTTGCTGGAAGGTTTCGAGCGCTTCTGGCGTACTCGTGCTCCTGAGACCTTTCGATTGGACGGCGCTCAAGGGCCGGAGCAATCCGCGCTTTCATTGCTGCGCAGCCCCGCGGCTGTGGAAGCGCGGTTCACGTCCGCAATCCTGCGAGGGGATCCCGGCATCGAGGCTGTATCGGGGGAGCGGATTGGAACCGTCCTGCTGTCGAATTGGGCCGCAAAGATATCGCCTTATGCGCCGCTGCTTGCACGGTTAGCGCGCCGCGTCAGATCGGCGAGATCCTGCACAGGCATGGGGTGAAGGTGGGCCGCCGCCTCTTCCAACGGCCGGGCCTTCTTTATGAGCCGCGGCAACTGCGATCCTGGACTGGAAACCTGCTTGCGATGGCGCTCTCCGCCGCTCTTTATCGCGCCGGCTGGGAGGTTGCAGCCGTTGGCCTGAACTCTCCCATTGCGTTCACGAAAGATGGGAATTCGATCGAGCCGTTCCCGCTTATACAAGAACTGCTCAGCGGGCGAATGAACTGTGATGGCTGGAGGTCCACCTGCCTCAAGATGGGCATTACGGACCTTCCGCTTTCATGAAGCCACGCGATCCGGCAAGCAACACGATAAACTGAGCGCTATGAGATTCATGGCGCTCTCTTTTTTTGCGGCCGCCGCGTTCGCCCAGACGACGCAATACGACCTTCTGATCAAAGGCGGCCACGTCATTGACGCGAAGAACCGCCTCAGCGCGATTCGCGACGTCGCGATCCAGAACCACAAAATCGCGGAGGTCGCGGCGAACATCCCGGCCGCAAGAGCCGCGAAGGTGATCGATGCGGCGGGGCTGTACGTCACGCCCGGACTGGTCGATATCCACGTGCACGTTTACGCCGGGACCGGGCAGCGCGGCGCGTATTCGGGCGACCTCAGCGTGTATCCGGACGGCTTCACGTTTCGCAGCGGCGTGACCACGGTGGCCGACGCCGGCAGTTCCGGGTGGCGCAATTTCCCGGATTTCAAAGACCGCGTAATCGATCGCTCGAGAACGCGCGTTCTGGCCTTCTTGAACATCGTCGGACACGGCATGGGCGGCGGCGCCATCGAGCAGAACACGGCGGACATGGACCCCAAGGCCACGGCGAAGCGCGCCATTGAATACCGCGGCGTGGTGGTCGGGATTAAGACGGCGCATTACGCGGGGCCGGAATGGATCGCGGTCGATCGGGCGGTGGAGGCGGGAACAATTGCGAACGTGCCGGTGATGGTCGATTTCGGAACGTTCCGGCCCGAGCGGCCCTACCAGGAACTCGTCCTGAAGCATCTTCGCCCCGGCGACATCTCGACGCACATGTACCTCGGCGCGGTGCCCATGCTCGACGCCAATGGCAAGGTGCTGCCCTATCTTTTTGAAGCCCGCAAGCGCGGCATCATCTTCGACGTCGGCCACGGCGGGGGCAGCTTTCTGTTTCGTCAGGCCGTTCCCGCCATTAAGCAGGGCTGGATTCCGGATTCGATCTCAACCGACCTGCACGTAACCAGCATGAACGCCGGGATGAAGGACATGCTGAACGTCATGTCGAAGTTCCTGAATATGGGCGAGAGCGTCGACGAGGTGATCGCGCAATCGACGTGGCATCCGGCGCGCGAGATCAAGATGAACGAGCTCGGCAACTTGAGCGTGGGCGCTCCGGCGGACGTCACGGTGCTGCGCGTCGAAAAGGGTAATTTTGGTTTTGTGGACGTCAACGGCGCGCGCATGAGCGGAACGCAGAAATTCGACTGCGAGCTGACGGTGAAAGACGGTCTCGTGGTCTACGATCTCAACGGCATCTCGCGCGAGGATTGGCGCAAGCTCGGACGGGACTATAAAGCGCAGGGAAGCGCCGCGTGGGACGGGACGCTCGCTCACCCGGCGCGCCCGCCGAAGTAGCGCGCGCAGACCGCTCTGCGCCATACTCTCTTTTATGAACGACAACCGACGTAAACTCCTCAAAACCGCTGTCGCCGGCCTCGCGGCCACGGGAGCGGCGCAAGCTCAGACTGGCCCCACGAAGAAGCTCCATTACATCGGCGCCAAACCCACGAGCAAGTCGTTATTTTCAAGCGCTGTGTCGTACGGGAATCTTTTGTTTCTGGCCGGCATTGGAGCGCACAAAGACCCGCACACCATTAAGAACCATACGGAGATCGTGCTTGATGAAGTCCAGAAGCAGCTTGAGAACGCCGGTTCGTCGATGGACAAAGTTTTGCGAGTCGCCGTTTTTCTTAACGACCTGAACGACTACGCCGGGATGAACGAGGTCTTCCGCGGACGCTGGGGAGACAACCCGCCGGTGCGTACGACGGTCGCGCCCGCGGGCGGAATTCCCGGCAATTCGCTTGTGGAGATGGAAGTCATCGCGTACATCTAGGCTGCGCGGCGGTGCGCTACCTTGTCTGGTATATGCATCGCCGCAATTTCCTGCAGCTCGCGGCCGCCGCGACGGCGGGGGCCAGCACCACCCTAGGCATTCCCGTTTACCGCATCGTCACGCCGTACACCGCCTCCGCTCATCCCGGCATGCCCGGCCCGTATCCCGGCAAGGTAGTTCGCACGCACTCGGAGAAATCGATCGATAGCGCTACGTCCCAGGTGGATGTGCCGACCGTCCACGAAATGATGTCGCGCGGCATGCGCGCGCTCACCGGCGCCAAGGACGAGCGCGACGCCTGGGCGCATTTTTTCAACTCGCAAGACGTCGTCGGAATCAAGCTGAACTGCTCCGGAGCGCCGAATATTCGATCCTCGCCCGAAGTAGTGGCGCGGATCGTCGAGAATTTGATCGCGGTCGGCGTTCCCACGAAGAACATTTATCTATACGAGCGTTTTCCCGACCAACTGAACAGCGTTCACTACGACCATTACGTGCCGGCGGGCGTGAACATCGAGGCCATCGAGATGTCGCGCGGGTCGATCGTGGGCTACGACCCGAAGGTTTATGTGGAAGTGGATTTTTTCGGGGAGGATGACACGCGCTCGAACATGATCCGGCTCGTGACGGAGCGCTTCACGAAAATCATCGGCGTTCCGAATATGAAAGACCACGGGGCGGCCGGCGTTACGGGTTGCCTTAAGAACATCGCCTATGGCGATTTCTCGAACGTGGCGCGATCGCATTACCGCACCAAGACCAACACATTTTCGTTCATCGGCACGCTGGCGAGCGTGGAGCCGCTGCGATCGAGGACCGTGCTGCAGGTCATGGACGGTCTGCGCGGAGTTTGGCAGGGTGGCCCGTTTTCCCGCTACCCGCAGTATCGCTTTTTCCCGAAGCAGATCGTGTTCGGGACGGATCCGGTCGCCATCGACCGGCTCTTGCTCGACGTGATCGACAACAAGCGAAAGGCGGAAGGCGCGCACTCGGTTTGGGACCGCTCTCCCGAGCACATCGTCGCGGGGCGCGAGCACGAGCCGGATATGCAGTACAACCGCTACATTCGCGAACCCGGACACATCGAGTACGCGAGCAAGCTCGGGTTGGGCGTTTACGATTTGCCGAAAATCGACATCACGAGCATCGAAGTATGATCTTCGTTTTAGCGGTTATCCTGCCGGCGCTGGCCGCGAGCGATGCGCCGCCGGATGGCGCTGTCAAGCTGCCCGTTCCGCGCGTGCAATACCGGGCCAACGAGGCTTCGGCGACTACCAGCCCGTGGATCGACGCCAATGGCTGGCAAATTTTGAGGACGCCGGACAAGAAGTTCTACTATGACGTTCCGGCCAATGCCGCGGCGCTCGCGGCCGCCGAAGCCTTCGCCTACGGCGCGAGCGCCAGCATTCACACGGATGGCGCGGGAACGGACGCGTTCCACCGCATGCTCGATTTTCTGCGTAGCATTCCCGACGCGGCGGACCTGCCGGTCATGGCCAATATCGGCGTGATCGACGATGGCTCGCCCGCGTGCGGCGAATTGATGAATCTGCTGAGCCGTCATAATCTGCTCTATAAAATCGTGCCGGCGCCGGATTCGCATCTGGACATCAATATCCGCTTGGGCTCGAAAGAGTATCCCAAGGCCGACGCGGCGGACCCGAGCTTTCTGGCGCACAAGATCCGCGGTCAACTCGGCGATGAAAAACGGCTGCTGCGTCTCTACGGCAGCGAGGTCGTGATCGCCCGTATGCTGGGCGACCGCGAGCACGTCCGGCTGCACATCCTCGACTATGCGGCGCGGCCGGTTCCAGGACTACGCCTGCGCGTGCTCGGATCCTATCCGCGGCAGACGATTCGAGGCTTTGACCGGCCCAATCTCAAGCTGGCCGATGTGAACGTCGCGAACGGAGCGACGGAGTTCACCATCCCGGAGATGAGCACGTACGCCGTGATCGACCTCTCGCGGTGAGATTCAGGCCCGGCGGTGCAGTTCGCCTTCGATTGCGTGATAGCCCAGGTAGAGCAGCGTTCCGGCGGCGGCCGCAAGAAGAATGCCGAGCCACGACGGCCCAAGGTTGGCGGCCATCCCGAAGGCGGCTGCGCCTCCGGCGAGCGTCATGGCTTCGGCCGCGACCGAGGCCAATAGCGACTTCCAGAAACCGCCCAACGAGGCGCGGACGATGGCTCCGAGGGCCAGTCCTTCGGGGATTTTATGGAGTGCGATGCCCAGCAGGAACCCCAGCCTGACCATGTCCGGCCCCCGCTGGGAGGCGGCCAGCGCCCAGCCGTCGATGAAGCTGTGAATTGCGATCGCGATTAATAACGGCGGAGCGAAGCCGTGCAGCGGCGCGGCGCAGGCGTCGTGCTCGTGCGTGTGCGAACAGGCGGGGCAGATCGAATATACGAAACGATCGACGACCCAGAGCGCGGCAAATCCCATCGCGACCCAGGCTGGACCGGCGATCCAACCATATTGGCTCGCAACCTCGGGGACGACGCCGAACAGCGCGATGGCGATCAGCACGGCGCCGCTCGCGGCCAAGGTTTTCCGCGAGAACTTCGGCCTTTGCGCCAATCGCGCCCCGATGCACACTCCGGCCACGGCCAGACCGAACACGAACCATAAGCTTCGAAAATCCAATTCCCAGTATGCGGCAGGCGCGCCGCGCGGCCCCGGCTCTTCTGCCGCTGTTCTAAAATGGCGGCATGCCCTCCATACGCCGTGACTTTTTGAAATCCGCTTTTCTTGCCGCCGCCGCTCAAAGCGCTCCCGTGCGCGCCGAAACATCGAAACTCGGAATGCCCGGACCGTATCCAGGCCGCGTTGTCGAAGTGCATCATCCCGGGTCCATCGCCGCGGGCGTTTATCGGGCCGAGCCCGTCAAAGCAATGATGCAAAGAGGCATGCTGGAGTTGACCGGAGCGCCGGACTGGGCGGCAGCCTGGAAAGTGTTCCTGCAGCGCGGCGACGTCGTCGGCATCAAGGTGAGCCCCGTCGGCGGCCCGACGCTGTCATCCGACTCGATCGTTCTCAACCAGATCATCGACGGCATTCGGCAGGCCGGAATACCGGATCGCGACATCGTGGTGTTCAACCGTTATGCCGAGGAATTGCAAGCGGCCCACATCGACAAATGGATTCCCGACGGGATCCAGTGGATCGCCGCCTCGCCGCGTTACGCCGAATTCCAGCTCGATATGGGTGGCTACGACCGCGACATGTACATGGAGATGGCGGTCATCAAGCCGGGCGACGATCCGAACGATTCCCATTTCCGCCGCTCCTATGTCGTCGAAGGTGGTCGCGGAACGGGTTAACAAGATCATAAATCTGCCGGTGCTGAAGCACCATCAATCGGCGGGCGTGACCATCTGCCTCAAGAACCTTTCGCATGGCTGCGTCAACAACGTGAACCGCAGTCACGTGGACGCGACCGCCAACGCTTGCGGCGTCTTCATTCCTTCGGTCGTCAGTCTGCCGGTGTTCCGTCAGAAGGTGGTGCTGCATATCTGCGACGCCGTGAAGGCCTCTTACCATGGCGGTCCGGGCGCAAAAGCGCCCTATGTGTGGGAGAAGAAGACGATGTATTTCGCGAGCGACCCGGTGGCGCTGGACAAGACGGGATTGCGCGCCATCGACGCCAAACGCGCCTCCGTGGGGATGGCCTCGATCGCCCTTTCGAAGCCCGACAAAGACAGCCACTTCCTCAACTGCCAGCCGGAGCACATCGAGTTCGCCGGCATTCTCGGCCTGGGGATGTTCGACGACAAGAAAATCGACGTGAGAAAGATCGATCTGGCTTAACGTGCCTCTGCCGTTAAACTATCACCTGGGTCAGTATGACGGTCCGCTCGATCTGCTGCTGGACCTCATCCGCCGGCAGGAAATCAACATCTACGACATCCCGATCGCTTCGGTGACGGCGCAGTACCTGGAATACATGGAGCGCGCGGCCGAGCTGGACATGGAGCTGGGCAGCGAATTCGTGTACATGGCGGCGACGTTGATTCACATCAAATCGCGGCTGCTGCTGCCGCGAGATCCGGAGCTGGAGAAAATCTCTCCGGAAGAGGACCCCCGCACGGAACTGGTGCAGCGTCTGCTCGAGCACGAGCGCTTCAAGAATGCGGCGGAGATGCTGCAGCAGAAACGCATGGTGGAAGAGGCGGCGTGGTCGAACCCGCAGATCGAGCAGTTTCTTTCCGGCGACGACGATCCGGGTCTGGCGGTCACGATATTCGATTTGGTCAAGACCTTCCAGAGCGTGCTCGAGCGCGTGAAGACGCGGCCGATTTACAACGTCTCGCTGGAGAACGTGACGGTTCCCGACATGATCCGGTATCTGGAATCCGTGTTCCAGGCGCGCAACAACGCGCCCATTTCCGCTACCGAGCTGTTTGAGAAACAGCGCAGCCGCCGGGCCATGATCTGTCTGTTCCTCGCTATCCTGGAGCTTGTGAAGATGCAGGCGATCGCGTTCACGCAAGGCGAGTTGTTCGGAGATATACGGTTGCGCAAAAATCGCGATTTCGCGGAGGTCGCCGGCACGGCGGCGTCCGCCGCCGTGGAGCGCGAATATAACTGACGCCGCGATCGATGTCGAGCCCACGCTGCGCCGTATCCCACTGACGAGGAGAATCTACCTGCATCGCCGTACTCTCTACTCACTCACCGGTCCTCTCTTCTGTATCTCACTTGCAATGGCGTCTCCGGCGACGTTTGTGACCGCACTGCCGGTAGCAAGGGACCAGCTGTTGATTCGTTTCAACGCTCAGCCGACCTTCTCGACGAGAGGTTTTTATGGCGTCCAGTTCCCGGTGAATATTGGATACGGCCTGACGTCGCGATGGGCGCTATTTTTGAACGTCAATCAGGGCTTTGGATCGCAATCGAGCATCGCGCCGGCCGGTCCGCTGGAACTCAGTTCAGCCGGTCCCGGCGATATCGTTTCGTACGCTCGATACACGCTGTTCAAAATCGACAAACCGAAATCGACATTTCGTATTGCGCCGCTCGCCGGGGCATTTATTCCGACGGGCGACAATTCGTTGCGCGGGCCGCAAGGCGTTCTGCCAAAATCCTGCAGACTGGCTCGGGAACGCTCGACCCGTATTTCGGCGTCACGATGGGATACAACAACGTGCGGTGGGGCATGGCCCTGGACAGCACCTACCGCGAAAATCCGGTAGCGGGTCAAGGCATCAGCCCGGGCAGCGAGTATCGCAGCGACGCGCAGTTCGAGTACAAGCTATATCCGTTTCACATGCCCGAAGAGGGCCTTCCGAAGCTGCTCGTGCTTTCCGTGGAATCCAATTACGCGCACGACGCGAAAGATCGCGTGAATGGGGCGCTGTCGGCAAATTCCGGCGGGAACATTTTAAAACAGGACGCGATCCTGGAGATCTCAACCCTGCACTGGCAGGTCGGCATGGGCGCTCAGGTCCCCGTCATGCAGGACCTCGCCGGCACAGGCCGCATGAAGCAGCGCAGCGGGTATTTTTTGTTTTTCGAGTACTATCTCGCGGCGCCGAACTGGCGCCACGTAAGGTCGCATTCATGAGATGTGCCGTCGTTCTGCTGGCGGCAATGTCGCTTCTTGCGCAAGGCGGCGTATGCGGTCAGCCAACCCTCGCCGACGCGAAGATCACGCGAGCGACCGCGATCCTGAACGGAGTTTTCTCTCCGCGCGGGTTTTTCAATATCACAGTGCGCCTCTATCAACTGAGCGGCGTGGAGGCGGCGAAGTTCGATCTCAAGAAATCTCGGATCACTTTGGATTTCAAACCCGGCGTCACCGTTACCGAACAGCAGATTCAGCAGGTTATGATCGGGGCGGGTTATAAGCCCGGGCCGGTGCAGATCCAATCGCTGGCGGCGAACGAGGTAACCGAAACAGGTCCTGGCTGGGTCAAAATCAAGCACCCGGGATCGCGCAATCCCGTGGTCCGATGGTTTGAATTGAATTTTTAGGCGGAGCACAGGAATGCAAGATTTAGAAGTACAAGATTTGGAAGCCAGCGAAGCCCCGCCGGGCTCCGAGCCCGTCGAGGAAGTCATGGTCGAGGAACTCGCGGTCGAACCGCACGCCGCGCCCGGCGAAGATGCGCAGCTCAAAGCCATCATCGAGGCGGCGATTTACATTACCGACGAACCGCTGGCCGCGGCGCAAATCGCGGTGGCTCTGGGCCAGCCCGCCGCTAGGATCAATCGTTTGCTCGACGATCTGGCGGCGGAGTACAACCGCCCCGAACGAGGCCTGAGCATCCGCGAGATCGCCGGCGGCTACAAGATGGCGACCAAGCCGGAACACCACGAGGCGATCCGCGCCTTCGTGAAGAATCTCAAGCCGCCGATGAAGCTCTCTTTGCCGGCGCTGGAAACTCTGGCGGTCGTCGCGTACAAGCAGCCGGTCACCGGTCCGGAGATTATGGAAATTCGCGGGGTTCAGGGATTGGGAGTCTTGAAAACGCTTCTGGACCGCAAGTTGATCGCGGTGGCGGGACGCAAACAGGTGGTCGGGAAGCCGATTTTATACAAAACCACGAAGGAGTTTCTGGTGCAATTCGGACTTAAGGATCTCGCCGAGTTGCCTACGCTGAAGGAGTTCGAGGAGTTGGGCCGCTTGGCTTTCAGCGATGCCGAGGAAACGCAGGCAGCGCCTGAGGTCGCGCAGAGCGAGGATCCTTCCAGAGCGCCGGAGCCCATCAAAGAGCCGGAGCCGGAGCCAACGCCAGAGCGCGATCCCGATCCGGGCGAAGAACCCGGTCCTGCCACCGATCCCGAGCATCAGCCCGTGAAGGCGGAAGAGCCGGCCGGCGAAGCCGCATCCTGAAATGGCCGAGGAGCGCCTGCAGAAGATCCTCGCCCATGCCGGCATTGCCAGCCGCCGTCAAGCCGAACAGCTTATCGTCGAAGGCCGCGTGCGCGTGAACGGCGCCGTTGTAACGCAACTCGGCACGAAGGCGGATCTGGAGCGGGACCACATCAAGGTGGACGGCAAACTCATCCGTCCGCCGAAAAATCTGGTCTACCTGTCGTTCCACAAGCCGAAGAACTGCATGACCACGACCAGCGATCCGGAAGGGCGCGCGACGGTAATGGATCTGGTGAAAGGCGTAAAGGAGCGGGTCTACCCGGTCGGCCGCCTCGATTATCACAGCGAGGGGCTGTTGCTGATGACCAACGACGGCGAGTTCGCCAACCGCATCACCGCCGCTGCGAACCATATCCCGAAAATTTACATCGTCAAGGCAATGGCGCGCTGACGGCTGGGCAGGAAGAGGAGTTCCGCAACGGCGTTCCGCTGCGGGGCAGGATGACGGCTCCGGCGGGATTGAAAATCATCAAGCGCGCCGTAAATCCATGGTATGAAGTGCGGCTGATCGAGGGCCGGCAAAACCAGATCCGGCTGATGTTCAAGCATTTCGGACTGCTGGTCGAGAAGCTGCGGCGAATCAAGGTGGGGCTTTCTGGAACTCGGGCCTTTGAAGCCGGGAGAGTTCCGCTATCTCACGCCGGCCGAAATCGCGCGCTTCAAAAAGCTGCTCAAAATGGATCGGGAAATAAGCGATGGAGAATATTCGCGAACTGCTTCGTAGCGCCCGCACGATCGCGGTGGTCGGGCTGTCGAGCAAGCGCGTGCGCCCCAGCTACGGCGTATCGCAGTACATGCAGAGCCGCGGATATCGCATCGTCCCGGTGAATCCGGAGGAGACGGAGGTGCTGGGAGAGAAAGCTTACGCGCGCCTGGAAGACGTGCCGGACCATGTCGATATTGTGGACATCTTCCGCCGTCCGGGGTTTGTTCCGGAGATCGTGGATGCGGCCATAAAAATCGGCGCCGGATCGATTTGGATGCAGGAAGGAGTGGTCCACGAAGAGGCGGCCGCGAGGGCGCGGCAGGCTGGACTTAGCCGTCGTCATGGACCGCTGCATTCTCAAGGAACACCGCCGCCTGGGACTTTAGAGCCAGTATTGCCAACTCCCCGTCGCGATCACGTAGGCGCACAGGCACGCATTCGTGACGGCGTGCGCGAGGATGCAATCGCCGAGGCTTTTGGTGCGGACCATCCACCAGTTGTAGAGCGATTCCGGCGAGCAGTCCAACATCCCAAAACGGGCCGTGCTCGGAGGCGAAGAGAACCGCGGTGATCCAGAAAGCGTCGGCGGCCCAGGCGCCCAGCGGAACGGATTCGAACCGCGGGTTGACGAGCCAGCGCATCAGCCACGCGCGCCAGAACAACTCCTCGATAATCGGAACCAGAATCACGGCGCGGAAGCTGCGCAGCGCGAGCGCGAACGCATCGACGCGCAGATCCTGAGTGAGGGAACTCCCAAAACTTCCCATGATGGCATTCCGGAACAGCCAGGAATGCCGGTAATTGGGAAACAGCAGGTCCGGCGCGATCCAGATCAGAAACACGCCGATTCCGAGCAGAACGCCGAGCAATGGGGCCTTGACGCGGAACGAGATCGCGCGCCGCGAAAAGACGGCGAGCACGGCCGTAAGGACGACCGTGCGCAGGATCAGGTCGACATTACCGGGCAGCGGAGCGTAATGCTGGATCGCCAGAAACGCGAGAAATACCGCGAACGGCAAAACGTAAGGAATGGCGGGATGCCGGGTGGCGCGCGTCTTCCGCGTTTCAGCCGCTGAGGTCGAGCTCACTCGTTTAGATGGCCTTAAGAGCCGCTTCCTTCAGCTACGTCAGCTTTTGACGCAGCTCCTGAATCCGCATCTTTTCCTTGTCGTTCGGCCCGTCGTGCGTGGCTTCTTCTAATTCCTTTTTCGCGGCCGTCTTCTCGCCCTTCTGGTACAGCGCCATGGCGTAATGCAGATGGTATGTCGCGATCTTGGGCTGCCGGCTGACCAGATCGCTCAGAACGCGAATGCTCTCATCGACGAGGTTCTTGCGCAGGTAAATGAGGCCGATGGTATCGGCAACGTTGGGGTTGTCGGGCAGCTTCTGGCGGGCGCGCTCGGCGTAGGTGAGCGCCTGGTCGAGATCCACGCCCTGGTCGGCCTTGGAATAAGCCAGGTTATTCAGAGCCACATCGTTATCGGGCTGCAATTTGAGCACTTCCTCGTAGCCCTTGCGAGCCTCGTCCATGCGGCCGACGGCGTCGTACAGCACGGCCATCTCGAGCACCGGGAAAGGATCGGTGGGCTTCAACTGCTTCGCTTTCTGAAAGCTCGCGATGGCGTCGTCGAGCTTGCCCGCGTCGCGCTGGACCTCGCCGAGGCGAATATAGTTGTAGGCCGACGGGTCTTTCTGAAGCATCGATTGATACTCGCCGATGGCGCTGTCGTACTTCTTCGCGCGGACTTCGGTTTCGGCCAGGAGGCGGCGGTAGTCCAAGCGGTCCGGGTTTTTCGAAAGCTGCGCCTGAACCATCCGAATTGCGCCGTCATAGTCGCCTTGCGCGGACCTGGTATTCACCAGCCCGAGGAATCCACGCGGGTCGCCGGCTTTGTCCAAGATATCGAAATTCGCCTCCGCTTCCTTGAGTTTCTTCTGCGAGAAGTCTAGTATCGCGACCTGATAACGCGCATCGTTCGATTTCGGATTGGCGGCCAGAATCGCCTGCAGTTCCTGCCGGGAACGATCCGTCTCGCCCATGTTCATCAGACCCATGGTGCGGATAAGGTGCGCCGGCAGGCTGTTGGGCTCCCGCGAGATGATTTCATCGGCGGTCTGCACGGCTTTAGGATTCTCGCCGCGGGCAAGCAGTACCTCCGCGAGCGCCATTTTAGCGGGAATAAATTGCGGGTTAAGCTTTAACGTCTCCTGCAATTGCAGCCGGGCCTGTTCCTGGCTGGTGGAGTCGCCTTTGGCCATGTACGCGCGCGCCAGATTGAAATGCAGCAACTGCAAAGCGCCTTTTTGATTCGAAGGAGTGGAGGCGACCAAGGGCTGTAATTCGTCAATGGCCTTCTGGACCTGTTTGGGGTCTTTGGTCTGGATCATCATGGACGCGTGCATTGCGACCGTTTCGGGATCCTTGGGGTTCTCTTTCACTAATTGCGCGACGATCTGCGAAGCCTCGCCGTTCTTTCCCTGGCGCGAAAGCGCTTCGACTTCGCGCTTCTGGTAGGCCGGCTTGTTCTTCGCATCGGCCTTTTCCCCCTGCTGGTATTGCTGGACGGCGCGATCGAAATCGCCGGTCCGCAGCAGGAAATCGCCCGCCTGCAAATGCCCCTGCGGGAACGCGCCCGGGTTGGAGGTCAGCTTCGCCAGCGTCGCGTTCATGTCGGCGGGGCGCTTTGTCAGGAAATAATGAAACGCCAGTTCGATCAGGGGCTGGCTTAATTTGGGATTGTTGGCGACTTTTTCCTTCAAGATCTCTTCGGCGTCGGCGGGCCGGTTGGTGGTCGCATAAACCATGTACAACTGGTCGTAGATCGGCCCAAAATCTTTGTGCTTGGAAATTAAATCTTTCGCGATCCTCTCGGCCTCCTCGGGCTGCTTGTCGGCATAGAGCACCCGGACGAGCGAATAGATCAGTTCCGGCTGATTCGGCTTTACCGAGTTGGCTTCTTTGAATTTCGCGATAGCGCCGGGAAGATCGTTATTGCCGATGGCGACAAATCCGGCCAGACGTAAGCCGTCGTAGGATTTCGGATCGTTGGCCAGCAGCTTCTTGTCAACGTCCTTCAGGTCCGTCAAAAACGACTTGTACTGGATGCGATCCGACATGAAAACCGCGAGGTCGATGTCGCCCAGCTTGGCCAGCGCGGCATTGTTCTTGGGGTCGAGATCGGTGGCGCGCAGAAAGCTTCGCCGCGCCTCGGGAACCATGCCGTCGTGCAGTTCCACCAATCCCAGCCGGTAATGTGCTTGCGCGTCGCGCATGTTTTTCTGCAGCGCGCGGCGGTACATGATGGAGGCTTCTTTGTATTTTCCCTTGTCGAAGTACTTGTTTCCCGTTTCGACGTATTTCCTGGCGACCTCCTTCGGATCGCGGGTGCATGCCGCGACACCCAACAATAGGAAAAGAGCGAGGACAAAGCTTGAGCGTCTCATGATCGGAAACCTTATTAACCAGACTAAAACATTACTCTTGGCGTTGGAAGCCCAATTGCGCGAACGCCGGCGCCAGGCGCGTCTACCCATAACTATCGGCGGGACGAAACCGGACGATAGTCCACCTGTTAAGTATAACGGGCCAAGAAGGGGCGGCCCGCTGGAGATTATTCGACCCGCAACAGCAGGGAAACCGTTTCACTGTGGCCGTGCGCATCCTCGGCCGTGAGCTTGTATTCCACGCTATGTTTCGGGAATACTTCAAGGCAGCGGCTCGGCGACGGCGTCAGGTCTTCGAGATGAGGTTCGATATGGACCGACGTCGCGTTCGCAACGCCATAACAGAGCAGCGTTCTCCCGCCCTTATGTACGGCCCCGGGCGATGCGTAGAAAGAGAGAATCTTGAGCCTGCCGCCGCCGTACAGGTCGACGATGCGCTTGTCGTCTTGCGCTTCCGCCGCTTTCGCGCGCCGCTCGGCCGCGCGATTCTCCCGACGCCGCGAAAGCATGATCCAAGCGGAGTAAAGCAAGACGGCGGCGAGGGCCACCGTCAAATATGGCAAGAGGGCGCGTATGGTTCGCATAGGCGTCAGCGCAGGGCCGCGAGAATCGTGCCCGTCTGGCGCAGCAAATAAAGCCGCGCTTTCTCCAGCACGTTCTCGGCGTCGTAATACGCGATCCACTTCTCCTGCTCGGTCATGCGGGCCGTGTCGACCGAAGAGCGCGGCGCGCGGCCTTCCTCCTGTTGGGCGAGCAGCACGGTGACCTCCTCGCGCGCCACGTCCAGGTCCAGCCGGGCGACCTCGCGGGCGTCACTGGCGCGCTTGACATCGTTATAGCTCTTGGCCGCCTCGACAACCACGCGACTGCGGCCGTCCCGGATTTGCGCTTGCAATTTCGCAACGTCCACCGCCGCCTGACCCAGATATCCCTTCGCGCCCGCTCCCACCAACAAGGGAATCGTAATGGAAACGCCGAGCTCCGTATTATTACGCTGGAATTTCTGAAAAAATTGCTCATAATTGTGCTTGGCGAGAAGCGAATACTGCGCCACCAGATCGACGACCGGATAGCGCGACGATTCATACGCGCGCGCCACCAGCATGTTGGCCTGCAGCTGGGCTTCCAGCCGGCGGACCTCGCGGCTGTGGCCAAGCGCCTCGGAGACGGCGGCCTCTTCCGACGCCGGCAGCGTCAAGCCGGCCGTTTCCGCTTCCGCCGCGTGGACGCGGTCTCCTGCCGGAAAGCCCAACACCATGGCCAGCGAGCTTTCCGAGTACTCGGCGTTTTCCGCAAACTCGCCGGCGCGTTGGCGGGCGCGCGCAAGATTCAGCTCGGCGCGCTTGGATTCCAGCGGAATCTCGCGCCCTTCCCCCACCCTGGCCGCTACCGCTTCGGCAACCCGCGCCAGGTTTTCGATCTCGCCCGCGATGAAACCCGCGGCGCGGGCCGACTCGCGCGCGTCGAAGAAGAGCGACGCCGTGCGGTATGCGACATCCTCGCTCTTGCCCTCCGAATCGAGGGCGGCGGCGCGGGCGTTCTCGCGCGCGGCCGCCAGTTGGAAGCGTAGCGGCCGATTGAAAAGCGACATGCTGGTGCGGACTTCTACAATCGCCGGCGCGGAGCCTTCGATGCTGCTGGGATATCCGTAGGTGTAGGCGAGGCCGCTGCCGCCGTAGAGCTTGGGCGTAAAGGGGTCTTTTGCGATGCGCACGGCGTCTCGCGCGCGCTGCTCGTCCAAACGCGCGATCACAACTTCAGGACTTTGCTTTAATGCCAGGCTGACGGTCTCCCGCAGCGTGAGCGTATGCACTTC
Source organism: Bryobacterales bacterium (assembly GCA_963795935.1). Taxonomy (GTDB): domain Bacteria; phylum Acidobacteriota; class Terriglobia; order Bryobacterales; family Bryobacteraceae; genus JAICMB01. The sequence continues at coordinate 37,747 of CAWCJO010000017.1, forward strand.
GGCGCGGGCGGCCCCGGCAACCAGGACCATGGCGGTCAGGAAACGAAACATGTCTTCAGGGTACTCGCATGGCGCGGCGTTAGGCCCGCGGGCTTCCCGCTACACTAGACGAATGACCGATCAAGAACGCATGGCCCGGCCTCTGGCGCAAACCGATCCGGAGGTTTACGACGCCATCCAGCATGAAGCGGAACGCCAGAATACGCGGCTGGAGTTGATCGCCAGCGAAAATTTTACCTCCGAGGCCGTGCTCGAAGCGACCGGCAGCGTCTTTACGAACAAGTACGCGGAAGGATATCCGGGCCGGCGCTACTATGGCGGCTGCGAGTTCGCCGATGTGGTCGAGAATCTGGCGCGGGAACGCGCCAAAAAGCTTTTTCACGCCGAGCATGCCAACGTGCAGCCGCATTCCGGCTCCCAGGCGAACCAGGCCGCCTATGCCGCCGTGCTTCAACCCGGAGACACGATTCTGGGCATGAATCTGGCCCACGGCGGTCACCTGACGCACGGTCATCCCCTGAATTTCTCGGGCAAAACCTATAACATCGTCCCGTACGGCGTGCGCCGCGACGACGAGATCATCGACTACGACGAGTTGGCGCGCCTCGCCGGGGAGCACCGGCCCAAGATGATTATCGCCGGCGGCAGCGCCTACCCGCGGATCATCGATTTCCAGCGCTTTCGCCACATAGCCGATACGGTGGGCGCGATTCTCCTGGTCGACATGGCCCACTTCTCCGGCCTGGTCGCCGCGGGCGTGTACCCCAATCCCTGCGAATACGCCGACATCGTGACCTCCACCACGCACAAAACTTTGCGCGGCCCGCGCGCCGGCATGATTCTTTCCCGCGAGCGCTACGCCTCGGCCATCGATAAGGTCGTGTTTCCAGGCGTTCAGGGTGGACCCCTGCTGCACGTGATCGCGGCCAAGGCTGTCTGCTTCAAAGAAGCAATGGAGCCACAGTTTGTGGCCTACCAGCAACAGGTAGTCGCCAATGCCCGGGCTCTCGCGGCATCGCTCCAGGAGCGTGGATTCCGCATTGTTTCGGGCGGCACCGATTCACACCTTTTGCTGGTGGATGTTTTCGCGCAAGGCGTACGCGGCAAAGAGGCGGAAAAGGCGCTCGATGAGGCCTACATTACGGTAAACAAAAACGCTATCCCCTTTGACGTGAATCCCCCCTTGAACCCGAGCGGGGTGCGGCTGGGCAGTCCGGCCGTCACGACCGGGGTTTCCGGGAAAATGAGATGCGCGAGACCGGCGCGCTGATCGCCGACGTGCTGGGGGGCGTAGCCGCGGGAACCGCGCAGGACATCGTTGCGGCGGTGCGCAGGCGCGTGGGGGCGTTGACGGAGCGCTTCCCGCTCTATAGCTGGAAGCTGGCGCGCGCCAGCGCTTGAAATGGCCCTGCGGATCGTGATCGACGCCCGCAGAATACGCGATTTCGGCGTCGGCACCTACATCCGGAATCTGCTGCGCGTTTTGGGGAAAATCGACGCGGCGAATGACTATTGCGTGGTCCACAAACCCGGCGAAGCCTCCGAATTGGAGCGCCTCCCCGGCAATTTCGAAGCGGTGGCGTATGGCGGCGTGGACCGCTCGGCGCTGGGGCAAGCCCGTTACGCAATGTTTCTAAAGCGTTTGGGCGCGCAGGTCTACCACATTCCCATGAACATGGTCCCCCTGGGGATGCCCAAGCCGTACATCGTGACGGTACACGACGTGGGCAATCTTATTTTTGGAATCCGCGGGGGAATTCGGGATAATTTCAGGCTGTATCGCGCGCGCCGGGGCCTCCTTCGCGCCGACTGCGTGATTGCCGTTTCGAGCGCCACGCGCCGCGATTTGGAGAACATCGTGGGAATTCCCTCCGAGCGCATCCGCACCATTTACAACGCCCCCGATCCGGTCTTTGGCGCGCCGGATGCGCGCCCGATGCTGCGGCGTATCGATGTGCAGCGCATCCTGGACCGCTATCAAATCCACTACCCCTTCCTGCTCTACGCCGGCCGCACCAATCCGCGCAAGAACATTCCCCGGCTGGTGGAGGCCTTCGCCGTGGTGCGGGGCGAGCTTTCGAGCGACCCGCTTTACAAAGACCTGCGGCTCATCATCATCGGCGACGAAATATCGAAACATCCCACCGTCCGCCACGCCGTGATCCAAAGCCGCGTGGAGGCCGCGGTGCGTTTTCTAGGCTTCGTGCCCATCGAGACGCTGCGGGTGTTCTACGAAGCGGCGGCGGCGTTTGTATTCCCGTCGCTGTACGAAGGCTTTGGGCTGCCGCCGCTGGAGGCCATGGCGTGCGGCACGCCGGTGGTCACTTCCGGCGTCAGTTCGCTTCCTGAAGTGGTGGGCGATGCGGCGGCCATCGTAAATCCCGAGAACGTCTTCGATATCGCGCGCGGAATTCGTGAAGTGCTCCTGGACCGGGAGCTCCGCGCGCGGCTGATCGGCCGCGGCTTCGAACAGCTCAAACGCTTCAGTTGGGACGACGCCGCGGCCCGCGTTCTCTCCACCTACGAGGAAGTAGCCCGCGTTTAGCAATTCTGCGCCGCCACGTGAGCGAGCTTCGCCGCCGCATGTTGGAGCGCGGCGACCAACTTATATCCAGCGCTTTGACTTTTGGCGAACTTCTTGTCGGGGCCGCTGCGCGGCCGGACGCCGCAATTTCCGATCGCTATCGCAGCGCCATCGCAGCTCCCTTTTGTGAAGTGCTTCCCTTCACGGCCCGCGGCGCCGGGTACTTCAGAACAATATTCGGGCGGATCGGGGCGTTTTGCCCGCCGATGCCATCCAACTCGCCCGCGCCGCGAGGCCAAGGTCGATCTTTTTCTTACAATCGACCGCCGCCTCGGCAAAAGGATCGTGCCGGAATCCAGTTCCTCGCCGACCTGAATTTCGATTATCTTTAAGCCGCTCCCCACAACTCGCGCTTCGCCGGTAACCCTTCGACATTCACCGATTTACGGTCGAACCCGGAGGCCCCGGCTGGTACGCTTCAAGCATGGACAAGTTCGAGTACAAATGGCAGCGGAACCAGGAACGCTGGGCGCGGCGCCAGGAGCGGTGGACGCGCCGCCAGGGGTCCTGGGGTCAAAAGCACACCCCGGCGCATGCCGTTTTCCTGGGCGCCATTATCATCGCGATCGGCGTGATTTTCCTCCTCGACAATCTCGGAATCGTCCGTGTCTACGACGTCTGGGAGTATTGGCCCGTGATCCTGATCGGGGCCGGAGCCTTCCGCATCGTGGAATCGCGCAGCGCCACGGCCGTGACGTTGGGGGCCATCATGGCATGTATTGGGGCGCTGTTTCTGCTTGGCAACCTCGATCTTCTGCGCCTCGATTGGAACGTGTTCTGGCCGGTGATCCTGATCGCATGGGGAATCGTGATGCTGCTGCGCCCAGGGCGCCGGTATTGGCAGCACGAGCCCGCCGCCACGCCGGAGGCGGGTTCCGATGGCGCGCCGATCGCGGGGGCGGCGGCGAGGGGCCCCACTACTTTGAATCTGGTGACGATCTTCGGGGGCGGAAAACGGCAGGTCGATTCGCAGGATTTTCGCGGCGGCGATGTTACGGCCGTATTTGGCGGCTATGAGGTCGATCTGCGCAGGGCCGCGATCGCGGCCGATCAGGCCGTAATCGAGGCGACGGCAATTTTCGGCGGCGTGCAGATCACCGTTCCGCCGACGTGGACGGTGGAGGCCAGGGGCGTGGGCATCTTCGGCGGTTTCGTGGATGAAACCACGCCGCCCTCGCCCGGCGAAACGGCGCGGCCGCAGCGCTTGATTGTCACGGGCGCCGGAATTTTCGGAGGCGTGCACATCATAACGCGGAATATCCGGCATGCACCCGATTCTCCTCAATAGGGCGCGGCTGGCGCTCTATCTGCTCGCTTGGGCGCCTTTCGCCGCCGGGCAAGCGTTCATGCTGCAGCATTACGGCGGCTTCCGTTGGCCGCACGCTGCTTTTGCGGCAGCCGGTCTGATCGCTTTTTACGCTCTCGTATGCCTGTCGCCGTGGTACTCCTGCCAGTTTCTCCCGTTGCGGGCCGATATGTGGGCCAAGCTGCCGATCAACCACGCCGCCTCCGCGATTACGGCCGCGGGCCTCTTCATCGGACTGGCAAAGATCCTGGGAGCGCCGTTCAGCTTGATGTTCTTCATGTTCTCGATGGCGCTCATGCTGTACCTGCTGGCCACGGCTTTGCATTATGTTCTGTTCTCGTTTCAGAGCTCGCGCGAAGCTGAGACGCGCGCGCAGGAGGCCCGCATACTCGCCCGTGAGGCGGAGCTGAAGGCGCTCAAGGCGCAGATCAATCCTCATTTTCTTTTCAACAGTCTGAATTCGATCAGCGCCCTGACTATTATGGACGGCCGGCGCGCTCGCGAAATGTGCCTGCGTTTGTCCGAATTCCTGCGCTCGACTTTAAATCTCGCCGAAAAGGAAACGATCTCGCTCGAGCAGGAGGTCGCGCTCGCCAGAACCTATCTGGAGGTCGAACGCATCCGGTTCGGAGATCGCCTGCGCGTGGAACAAACCGTCGGCCCGCATTGCGAGAGCTGCGCGGTGCCGTCTCTCATTCTGCAACCGCTGGTCGAAAACGCGGTGAAACACGGGATTGCGGGCATGGTCGAGGGCGGCCAGATCCGCCTTGACGCCGCCTGCGGCGACGGCGTTCTTCATCTCGTCGTTCAAAACGACTTCGATCCCGAAGCTCTCCCGGCAACCAGAAATGGAGTTGGCCTGGCGAACGTGCGCAACCGTCTGCGCGCCCGCTACCAAAATCGCGCCAGCCTGATCACCGAAGTGCGCGACAATCGCTTCCGCGCCGAACTGGAGCTGCCGTGCGAACCATGACCGGAACGATGCTGGCGCAGTACCGCATTGAAGCCGGCCTGGGCGAAGGCGGCATGGGTCAAGTCTACCTCGCCCTCGACACGCGCCTCGGCAGGCAAGTTGCCATCAAGATTCTGTCCCCCGATCTGGCCGAAGATCCGTCCAATTTGCAGCGCTTTCTCCAGGAAGCCCGCCTCGCTTCATCTTTAAGTCATCCCAACATCGCCTACATCCATGAAATCGGGGAAGCGGATGGCATCCATTTCCTGGCAATGGAATACATCGAGGGCGAAAGCCTGAAAAAGAAGATTGCGAATGCTCCGCTGCCCACCGCCGAAGTCATCGCCATCGGCTCGCAGATCGCCGACGCTCTCGATGCCGCGCATTCCAAAGGTATCGTTCACCGCGACATCAAGCCGGCGAACGTCATGATCGCGCCGCAAGGCCGCGTCAAAATTCTCGATTTTGGATTGGCCAAACTGCAGCCGTCCCGCCAAGAGCAGGCGGAAACGCAGGTCTTGAGCAGCCCCGGCGCGGTCATCGGAACGGTCGAATACATGAGCCCGGAACAGGCACTGGGAGGCGAAGTCGACCAGCGCAGCGACATCTTCAGCCTCGGCGCGGTGCTCTATGAAATGTGCACCGGCCGCGTGCCCTTCGCCGGCAACACGCCGTCCGAGACGATCGCCCGCCTGCTGAATGGCGAGCTCGAAGCCATGGCGCGCTTCAACTACGGCGTGCCGCGGGAGCTCGACCGCATCGTTCGCAAGTGCCTGCGGCGAGATCCGGAAAAACGCTATCAATCGGCGCGCGAAATCGGCATCGATCTCGAGAATGCGGGAGAAACGGCGCGGACGCGTCCACCCGAACGCGCCGATCGCTCGCCGATCGGCGTAATTATCGTCGACGACGAGGAGCTGGCGCGGCAGATCGTGCGCGAATATCTGGGCAGCTTCCCGGATATGCGGATTTTGGCGGAATGCGCCAACGGGTTCGCGGCGGTGAAAGCCATCGGCGAGCATAAACCCGGCCTGGTCTTTCTGGACGTGCAGATGCCCAAGCTGGATGGATTCGAGGTGCTGGAGCTGATCGGCCGGGAAATTGCCGTCATCTTCACCACGGCCTACGACAGCTACGCCATGAAGGCGTTCGACGCCCATGCCGTCGACTATCTCCTAAAACCGTTCAGCCTGGAGCGCTTCAAGACCGCGGTCGAGCGCGCCCGCCGGCGCATTGGCCAGAACGCTCCCGCGCAACCCATTACCGAGTTGGCCGCCGAGTTGGCCGCCGCCGCGCGCGGTCCCGCCAATTATCCGGCGCGAATCGTCGTCAAGGACGGCGTCAAGGTTCACGTCATCCCGATCGAGCGCCTCGATTACGCCGAGGCCCAGGACGATTACGTGGCGCTGCACAGCGAAGGCAAAAGCTATCTGAAGCAGCAAACCATCTCGAGCCTGGAATCGTCGCTCGACCCGCGGCAGTTTGTGCGCATCCACCGTTCCTTTATCGTGAACATCGAGCGAGTCTCGCGCATCGAGCCTTATACGAAAGACAGCCGCATTGCGATTCTCGCCGATGGCGCGCAGCTTCCCGTAAGCCGTTCCGGTTACGAGCGTCTGAAAACCCTGCTGGAGCAACGCGGGTAGGCCGTCTCAGCGTCAGGCCGTAGCGGCAAACTCCCGCAGTTCCGAGCAAAGGCGCTCGAGCGAGCTCTCGAAACTCCGCAACTTCGCCTCCACTTGCGACAGGTCCCCGCCGCGGCCTTGTTTCTCCAGCTCCCAGGCGGCCTGAAACACGGGGCCGGAGCCGAATGTCGCGATCGATCCCTTCAAGCTGTGCGCTTTATGTTCGATTTCGGGGCCGTTGCGCCTCTCCACCGCGGCGCGCAGATCCGCAACCGCGCGCGCGCACTCCTCGAGGAACAGCGCCGCGATCTCGCGCAGCAGTTCCGCGTCGCCGCCAACTCGTTCGAGCGCCGCTTGGCGATCGAGCGCCGGAGTCCGCTCTACATTCAATCCGGTCATGGGTCCTCTATGCCTCTTCGACCGCGAGTGCGCGAAATATGAGCGCGGTTGATTATTATCAAGGTTCCGCGCCATGGCTAAAAATTCCATCCCCGAAACTATCGAGCGCCACACTTTCACCGCTCCGCTCGACTGCCGCTATCTCCTGCATGTTCCCGACACACTCGACGCCGGCGCCGTCCTGGTGCTCACGCTTCACGGGTACGGCTCCAACCCCGAGGCCATGCTCCGGCTCACCGCCGGTCTGGTGGGAGATCGCCACATCGTCGCTTCCCTGCAGGGCCCCCATGAGCACTACCTCACGGCAGGCCTGCCCGGCGCCTCATCCGTCGTCGGATATAACTGGGGCGTGCGCGAGAACTGGGCCTCCGCCGTGCGCCTCCATCACGACATGCTGCTCGAAGCTCTAGCGGCGTTGCGCGGCCGCTTCGGCATCCCGGCGGCCCGCTGCCTTCTGGCCGGCTTCTCGCAACCGGTCGGACTCAATTACCGCTTCGTGGCGACCTGGCCGGAGCAGATTGGCGGCGCCATCGGCGTGTGCGGCGGCGTCCCTCGGGATTGGGAAGAAGAGAAATATCGTGCCGTATCGGCCGCGCTCCTCCACATTGCCCGCGAGGAGGACGAGTTCTACCCTCCGGCCCTCAGCGGCCAATTCGCGGACCGTCTCCGCAAGCGCGCAGCCAATGTCGAATTCCACATGCTTCCGGGCGGCCATCGCTTCCCCTCTAAAGCCCGCCCGATCGCCGAATCTTGGATGAACCGTGTCTTTGCAGCCCCGCCGTGATCCGGCGCGGCGGCGGTGGGATCAAGCCTCCCTAATGAGGCACAATCAAGCGCCAACCCGTCACGTCAACGCCGGAATTGAGATAGGCCCAAGTGGTCATTGCGCTTCCGTTAGGTCCGCCCATATACCAGGCCACCGGCATTTGCGAGGCATCGTTTTGCCAAGCCAGATCGGGCACGCCGTCCCCGTTCAGATCGGCGGCGCCGACGACGCGCCATCCAGGCTCCTCGGGGCCAACATATGTCCAGCTTTGGAGCGCCGAGCCGTTCGCGCCTCCCATGTACCACAACACGACTTGGCGCGACGCATCGTTTTGCCAGACCAGATCGGCAACGCCGTCCCGATTGAAGTCGGCCGCGGCGGCAAGCGACCAGCCCGGCTCCGGAGGCCCTACATACGTCCAGGACGTCATGCTGGAGCCGGCCGGCGCGCCTATGTAGTTGGGAATTGTTATCCAAAGCATAATACGTAATCGAACCCGGCGCTTGCGCCGCAACGCCCAACCCGCTGCGGAACGGCAAGACAAGCGCGGCATACCTGAAACAGCGCGCATGAAAAGCCGGCAACATCGAAATGATCGTTTGCCCTCCTGCTGGGGCGTGCGCATTCAATATGTATGCTTGGCGCCTGGATACGGCCAAACGAACTTTTTTTAGGTTCCCTGATTCTACACTGCCCGGTCTCGGACAATAAGGTGAATGCCGCTTCGATTGGCGTCAATGCGCTACGGGAGCGAGGCTCCCCGGCAATAGAATCCTCGCCACGCTGGTCGGGAGAGCGCGGAAGCGGAGGAGACTCCGGCCTTTGGAGAGCCCGCTCCGAGCTGTTCAGGCTTCCCCAGCGGATGCCGGCGCGATGGCGCGCTTAAAATACGCGATCGTCTCGCGCAGCCCGTCTTCGAGCGGGACCCGCGGCTCCCACCCAAGCACATGCCGTGCTTTCGCGATGTCGGGTTGGCGACGCTTCGGGTCATCCTCGGGCAGAGGCTGATGCACGATCGCGACGGTGCTCCCCACCAGGCGTCCGATGCGCTCGGCAAACTCCAGAATCGTCAACTCCTGCGGGTTTCCCAGGTTGACGGGATAGCGTTCGTCCGAGAACATCAGCCTGTACAGGCCCTCCACCAGATCGCCGACATAGCAGAAACTACGCGTCTGCGAGCCATCGCCGAAAATCGTCAAGGCGCTGCCGCTCAATGCCTGATCGATGAATGCCGGCACGACGCGCCCATCCTTGAGCTGCATGCGCGGGCCATACGTATTGAAGATTCGCGCGATGTTGGAGCGAATGCCGTGAACGCGATGATATGCCATCGTCAGCGCCTCGGCATAGCGCTTGCTCTCGTCGTAACAGGACCGTGGCCCGACGGGGTTCACGTTGCCCCAATAGGTCTCTACCTGCGGATGCTGCAGCGGGTCTCCGTAGCACTCCGATGTCGAAGTCAGCAGAAAACGCGCATGGTGTTTTCGAGCGATCTCGAGCATGTTGCGCGTGGCCGTCGAACCGCTCTCGAGGGTTTCGATCGGATGGTTCAGATAATCTTTGGGGCTTGCAAGAGAGGCAAGATGCAGCGAGCCATCGATCGCGCCATCGATTACGAAGGGCTGCGTGATGTCCCATTCGCGAAACTCGAAGCGCGGATTACCGGCAAGATGCGCGATATTGCGGCGCGATCCCGTGATGAGATTGTCCAGCGCGACGACGCTGTGATTTTCGGCCAGCAGGCGGTCGCATAAATGAGATCCGATAAAGCCCGCCGCGCCCGACATTACGAAGCGCAAATGTTCTCCCTCAAGTCTTTGATGATAGCGGAGTCCTCCGCTCAGACGCGATGATAGGCTGGTAGCGAGCAATGATCCATTTCCACTGGCCCGAGCAGGTGGTTTTCATCGCCCTCGCGATCGCGTCCATATACTTTTTTTGGGTGCGGTTCGGCGCGGTTTGGCGCAACGTGATGGCGTCGAAAAACGACCCCGATTTCACTCATTCGGCCGGCAGGCAGGCGAGTGCGCGATTTCGTATGGGAGGTCCTGCTGCAAGCGAAGGTGATCCGGCAGCGGCCTCTGCCGGGCTTCGCTCACGCCCTCGTCTTCTGGGGATTTTGCGCCTTCGCGTTGATCACGATCAACCATTTCGCCGAAGGCATGAACATCGCGGTACTTGATCGCGATGCCTGGCCGGGCAAGCTTTACTTCTGGTTCGCCGCGGCATTTGCCGTTGCGGTTGCCATCGGAATCACAGGGCTGGCCTTCCGGCGATTCGTGGTGCGGCCGCGCTGGCTGGGGAAGTTGTCGTACGAGTCGGGCCTGATCGCGTTGCTGATTTTTGTGCTGATGGTTACCTATCTCGCGACATTCGTCCCAGGCTGGGAAACGAGCAAGATTTTGTGGTGGGCGCATACGCTGACCATTCTCTTTTTTCTGCCGTTGGTGGCGCGCACCAAGCACCTGCATCTGCTGATCAGCCCGCTTACGATATTCCTCAAACGCGATCAGTTCAGCAAAATTCCGCCTCTTGTGGGCGACGAGGATTTCGGGCTCGATACCGGCAAGGACGTGACCAAGCTCGTTTCTCTGCAGGTCTACTCTTGCGTCGAGTGCGGGCGTTGCACCGAGCACTGCCCCGCTAATTTGACGGGCAAGGTGCTGGACCCCAAGGAAATCGCCCTGGGCGTGAGGCGCTATCTAAATGAGTTTGGAGCGGGCGCTGAAGCGCCGCTGATCGGCAAGCATATCTCGCAGGAGGCCGCGTTCCAGTGTACGACCTGCGGCGCTTGCGAGTTCCAGTGCCCGGTCGGTATCCAACACCTCCCCATCATCGTCGGTCTGCGGCGCGGGGCCGTGAACACCGGCAAGTGGGAAGACGACTACGGCACCAAGCTGTTCCTCAATCTGGAGCGGAATGGCAACGCGCTCGGATTCTCGACTGCCGAACGCGACAAATTTATCCAGAAGAACGAATTTCCTATTTTCGACGGGACCCAGGAGTACTGTTTCTGGCTCGGATGCATGGGATCCTACGACCCGCGTGGCCGCGAGATCGTGCAATCGCTCGCGCAGGTGATGCGCCACCTCGGCGTCACGTTCGGGGTGCTCCGAAAGGAGCGCTGTACGGGCGATCCGGCGCGCCGGCTGGGCAACGATCTTGCGTTCGGCGAGTTAGCGCAAACCAATCTCGAAACGCTCGCGCAGGACAACGTGAAGAAGATCGTCTCGATCTGCCCGCATTGCGTACGCACCATCGGGACGGACTGGAAAGAGTACGGCGAGGCTCCGCCGATCGAGCACCATAGCGAGTTTCTGGCGCGAAATCTCGAACGCCTGCCCCGCAACGGCAAGGATGGATCGAAGATCGTTTATCACGACCCGTGCTATCTCGGCCGTTACCGCAATATTTACGATGAGCCGCGCGAGATCGTGTCGGCCTTCGGAGAGCTTGTCGAGGCGGAGCGTTCCCGCGAGCGGTCGTTCTGCTGCGGCGCGGGCGGCGGCTTGGCGTTTCTCGGAGAAGAGAAAGGCAAACGCGTCAGCGTGGAGCGCGCCGAGCAACTTGTGGCCACCGGAGCGGACGTTGTCGGCGCGGCCTGCCCGTTCTGCAATACAATGTTCCGCGATGCGCTCGCCACGGTCACGCCGAATGCGCCGAAACTCCTCGATATCGCGCAAATCGCCGCGGCGTCGCTGCCCGTCTCGGTGGGCGGGCAGGCGCGAGATGGGGCTTGAACTTTCGGCGGCCGGGGTGGTACTCTATACACATGAAACGCACAAATCTTGTGTTAGATGCGGATTTGTTGGAGCGCGCCACCAGAGGCATTGGGCGCTAAGACATACTCGGCCGCGGTCAACCGCGCGCTGGAGGAAGTCGAGCGCATCCAAAAGATCCGCGGATTAGCCGGCTTCTACGGCCAAGGCTTGTGGTCCGGCGATTTGGCCGACATGCGCGAGGACGCTCCCGCCGCCAAGCCCCGGAGCAAGAAATCCGGCAAGGCCCGATGATCCTGGCCGACACTTCGCTTTGGATCGCGTTTCTGCAAGGAAAACTCGGGCCCGGCGTGCGGGAGGACGTTATGTTCCGCCTGGTGACGTGCGGGCCCGTCATTCAGGAAGTTTTTCAGGGTCTGAGGTCTTCGCCGGCCTCGCGCGATTTCGAAGACAAGTTCCTGGCGCTGCCTCGCGTGTGCGATCCCCTGCAACTCTCCACGTTTCGCCACGCGGCCGAAATTTACCGCCAGGGCCGCGCCAAGGGCTTTACGATTCGTTCCTCGGTTGACTGTCTGATCGCCGCCATCGCCATCGATAACCACGTGCCGGTGTGGCACAAAGATCGCGACTACGAAACGATCGCCCGGTACACGGCGCTGGAAACCATCGCGGCAGAGCCGCCTAACGGGGCAGCGTAAAGTAGAAAGTCGCCCCTTCGCCCGCCTGCGATTCGACCCAGATCCTGCCGCCGTGCTTCTCCACGATGCGCTGGCATAATGCGAGTCCGATCCCCGTGCCCGGCACCTCCTTTCCGTGGAGCCGCTTGAAAATGCCGAAAATACGCCCGTGGTATGCCGGCTCGATTCCGATGCCGTTGTCACGTACGGAAAAGCAAATTTCGGTCTCGCGTTCCTCGGCGCTTACGTGGATGCGGGGCGGCTCAGTCCCGCGGTATTTCACGGCATTGCTCAACAGGTTCTGAACCAGTTGAAGGATCTCTTGCTGGTTGCCGGAGGCGGGCGGCAGAGGATCGTGCGTAATTGAGGCGCCGCTCTCTTTCATGGCGCTGTTAAGATTCATGACGCACCAGGCGAAGACCGTCTCCATGTCGACTTCCGCCATCGGCCGTTTCTGGCCGTGCAGGATGCGGGAGAAGGCCAGCAGGTCGTTAATAAGGTTCTGCATGCGCGTGGCGCCCTCGACGATGAACGTCAGATATTCTCTCCCGCCGGCGTCCAGCTTGTCTTCAAAACGTCGCGACAGCAATTGTGCGTAGGCGCCGATTGTCCGCAACGGCTCCTGAAGATCGTGACTGGTCACGAAAGCAAACTGCTGCAGCTCGGCATTCGATCGCGCCAGTTCCTGTTCCGTCCTCTTGCGCTCGGTCGCGTCGCTGATCACGCCGCTGAAGCGGACCTTGTTTCCTTCCGCGTCCACTTCGGCCAGGCCGCGCGCCTCCATCCAACGTGTTTCGCCGTTCGGCCAAACCACGCGATACTCGGAGGAGTATTCGTTGCCCTGTTCGAGGGCGTCGCGAATCTGGCGCCGCGCAACAGCCCGATCGTCTTCATGGATGCGATCCAGCAGCTCGCGAACGCCGATCTCCATTTCGCCGCCGCCGGCGCCGATCAGTTTTGCCGCCAGCGTGGAGAGCTTCAGCGAATGGAGCGCCACGTCGTAAATCCAAATGCCTACTTGCGCCGCATCGGTGGCGAGCCGCAGCGCCTCCTCGCGCCCGCGCAGCCGCATTTCACTCTCTCGCAGCGCGCTCTCGACGCGTTTTCGCTCCGTAATGTCCTGGTAGACGGCGACAATCCCGCGGACCACGCCCTCCGCGTCGCGGATCGGGGCGCTCGAGACGCTGACGTCAAGGGACGACCCATCTTTCCGGCGCCGCCGTATCTCCACGCCCGTAAAGCTCGCCCCTTGAAGATGCTGCGCGTGTATGAGGCGATGTTCTTCCATCTTATCGCCCGGAATGAACGGAAGAGGCTTGCCGATCACCTCGGCCGCGCTCCAGCCAAATACCGTTTCCGCCGCCTCGTTCCAGACCGTGATCTCTCCGCCGGGAGTGAACGCAACGATGGGCAATGGCGAGGCGTGGACCAGCGCTCCGAAACTTTCGTGCGCCTCGCGCAATTGCCGCTCGGAGACCTTCCGCTCCGTAATTTCGATCAGGTAAACCGAGAGACCGTCGCCGGAGGGGTGCGCATGCACCTCAAACCACTTGCCGCTGGATTCCAGGCAAACCTCGAAACGGGAAGGAGCGCACTCGCGCGCGGCGCGCTCGAGTTGGCCGCGAATTACGGCGTCCGCGAGATGCGGCACGGCGTCCCAAATGGTGCGTCCGATTAAGTCCTCGCCGGTCTTTCCAAGCTGCTCCTCGACCTGCGCCTCGATGCTGATAATGCGCCATTCACGGTCGAGCGCGAGCAACGACCCGCCGATACTGTCGAGAATGGAAGAAAGACGGGCGCGAGCGCGCTCCAGTTCCCTTGAGACGCGCTTCTCCGCGGAGGTTTCTCGTGCAATGACCGTGACTTGGTCGATTTCGCCTGTCGCGCCGGAGTGCGGCAGGAAATGGGATTCTAACAAACGCGGGCCCGAGGCGGAGTCGAACTCCTCGCCCTCGAATGCCGGCGTGCCCGCGTCGAAAACGCGCCGCGCATTCTCCATAATCGAGCGCGCCAGGGGCGGCCGGATTCCGGCCTCCGCCGGGGTCCTGTTCAGCAGCGTCGACGCCGCCGCGCCCACCGCCCGCTCGAATGCTTCGTTGACGTAAACGAAGCGGAGCTCCCGGTCGAGTTGGCAGATGGGATCCGCAAGCTGCGAAATAAGTTGTGCGATCCGCTGGTCGGCCCCGGAGCGCGCGGCCTCAATCTCGCGCTCCAATTGCTCGATCCGCCCGCGTAGATAGTCCAACTCCGTATCGCTGCTCGACATCATGGAAATTTCCGGGAGTGGATAACAGTGTACCGAAATCCGCTTCCACAAGCACACCCGCCCCCCTCATATTCGTTTACAACCTGATACACTGGCCTGCGAAACTAAAAATATGAGGATCCTTATCGTTGAGGACGAAAAGCGCATCCAGGACTTTCTCTCCCGCGGGCTGGAGAGCGCCGGCTACGCCGTGGATGTCGCCGGCGACGGCAACGGCGCCGTCGAGATGGTTCACGCCACCGAGTACGATCTCATCATTCTCGACCTGAACCTTCCCGACATGGATGGATTGCAGGTTCTCGAAAAGATCCGCAATCGCAAGGTCAGCCCGCCTGTTTTGATTCTCAGCGCGCGCGACGCGGTAGACGATCGCGTCAAGGGTCTGGAGTTCGGCGCCGACGACTACCTCGTCAAGCCGTTCGCTTTCGTCGAGATGCTGGCGCGCGTTCGCGCCCTGCTCCGCCGCGGCCAGCCGACTCCCGAGCGCCTTCAGGTCGGCGACCTCATTCTCGATTGCATCCGGCGCAAGGTGACGCGCGCCAACGAGAATATCGAGCTGGCGCCGAAGGAGTTCAGCATTCTCGAATATCTGATGCGCAACCGCGGCCGTCCGCTCAGCCGCACCATGATTGTCGAGCACGTCTGGGACATGGATTACGACGGCCTCACCAACATCGTCGACGTTTACATCCGCCACCTTCGCAGCAAAATCGACGACCGCTATCCCGCCAAGATGATCCACACGGTTCGCGGCATCGGCTACATGCTCGATACGCCGGAGCGTCCCGCTGAAAGAGCGCCGCAGACCCAGCAGCAAACTTCCTAGATGACCGGACCGGCGTCGGCATTCCTCAAAGTGTTTCGCTTTACGCGTGGGTTGCGCTTCCGCATTGCGCTGAGCTACGTCGTTTTCTTTACCGTGCTGTTGTCCGCTCTGGGAGTGGTATTCCGGAGGTCGCTGGAGGACATTTTCGAGGCGCAGATCGAGGACCTGCTGCAGGACGACTGGAATGCCGCCCGGGGATACCTGCGCCTGGACACGAAGACAGGCCGCGATTGGTTCTTCGATCATTACGATCCCGAAGAATCTTTCATTGTCAGCCGCCTCCAGCGCGTCTACATGCTCGCGGATTCGGAAGGACACCCGCTGGAATATTCCGATATTTACAAAGGGATCGGCTTCGACGACCCCGCTTATGTCAAGTCGGTCCTAAGATCCGGACAAAAGGCGTTTCGCGTGCGATATGGGCCGCAGGGAACGCCTTACATGATTCTGTCGGGCGCGATCATGGACCAGCGCCACGATATTTATTTCATGGCGCTCGGCCGGCCCATCGATAACAATCGCAAGGCTCTCAAGGAATTCACCTGGAATTATTTCATCATCCTGCCGCTGGCCATTGCGATCAGCAGCCTCTTCGGATGGTTCCTTGCCGGCCGCGCCCTCTACCCGGTCAACGATGTCGCGCAGACGGCTGCGCGCATCACGCACTCCAATCTCAACATGCGCCTGCGCACCCGCGGCGCCCACGACGAGCTCGACCGGTTGATCGACTCCTTTAACCGCATGATGGAGCGTCTGCATCTCTCCTTCGAGCAGATGCGCCAGTTCTCCACCGATGTCTCGCACGAGCTGCGCACGCCGCTGACCGTCATCCGCGGCCAGCTCGAAGTGGCGCTCTTCACCGCCCACACCGTCGACCAATATCGCGACGCCATGGTCAACGCGCTCGAAGACGTCGAGCGTTTGTCCAATATCGTTCGCGCGCTGCTGTTGCTTTCGCAGGCCGAGTCCGGCCAGTTGGTCCTGAACAAGGCCCCGATGGATCTTTGTGAAATGGTCCGCGACCTCGGCGAGCAGTATCAAATCGCGGCTGAAGCCGCCGGGGTGGAGCTATCCTACGCCTTGCCGCCGGAGCCCTGCGCCATATACGCCGACCGCGTCCAGATCGAGCGCCTTTTCACGAATCTCCTGTCGAACGGCATAAAATACACGCCCGCCGGAGGCCACTTGCGCGTGCTCGTGGAAAAGGCGGCGGACACGGTGAAGCTGATTATCGAGGATGATGGCGTGGGCATCGCTCCCGACCACTTGCCGCATATCTTCGACCGCTTCTATCGCGTGCCTTCCGCCGATCCCGAAAAAGGTCTTGGCCTGGGACTCAGTTTCGTGGCCTGGATCGTAAAGGCCCATGGCGGCGCCGTCGACGTGCGGAGCGAACTGCAAAAAGGAACGCGCTTCACCGTCACTTTGCCGGCCAGCGCGGAGCCGCCGGTTCGGGAATCGCCTCCCAGCGCGGCTCACGCCGAACCAGCGCCTCTCGGAGCCTCCAGCCAGGAAAACCTGTAAACTGATTACGTGGCGATGAACTTCGAGATTCGTAGACGCGAACGGGAAGGCATCTCGATCCTCGACCTGAAAGGCCGCCTGATCGTCGGGGAGCCTTCCGTGCGCCTGCGCGAAGCGATCAACCAGGAGGTCGCGCAAGGCAAGCACCGCATCGTCCTGAACCTGGAAGACGTCGATTACATCGACAGCACGGGGCTCGGCAGCATGGTGATCTGCTACACCACGCTGCAAAAGGCGGGCGGCACTCTCAAGCTGCTCGAGTTGAACAAACGCAACATCGAGCTGCTCCTGTTGACCAAGCTCTCCACGATCTTCGAAATATTCGGCGAGGAGCAGGACGCCGTCAACAGCTTTTTCCCCGAGCGCGAAATCAAGCGCTTCGATATCCTCAGTTTCGTCCAGCAGCAGAAGGAAGGCTGAGCAATGGCCTGGGGTTCGGGCCAGGGCGCCATACTGTCCAGCGGCATGCACGCGCCCAATTTCGAACTGAAGGATCTTGCGGGCGGCTCCGAATCGCTGCTTCAAATTCTCGAACGGGGGCCGGCGCTGCTGGCGTTTTATAAGGTGAGTTGCCCGGTGTGCCAGATGACGTTCCCCTTTCTCGAACGGCTGGCGAACAACGATGCCGTCCAAGTGATCGGAATCTCGCAAGACAATTCCAAGGCCACCGGGGAATTCAATGCCCGCTTTGGCGTTACCTTTCTAACCTTGCTCGACGAAGCGGGCGAGGGCTATGCGGTAAGCAACGCATTCGGCATCGGCAGCGTTCCCACGATTTTCGTGGTGGAGACGGATGGCACGATCTCGAAGTCGTTCGCCGGATTCTCGAAGGACGATTTCGAGGAGATCGGTAGGCGCGTGAACGTCCAGGCGTTCCGTCAGGACGAGTCTGTTCCGCGTTTTAAGGCTGGTTGAGGGTCGAAGAATTAGGTCCCCGGCGGGGACCTGGTTTAAACGGCATTCCCATCGCGTCCTGTTAATCTAGGACTAGTAATGGCATCCAAGATCACCGAAGCTCTGCAAGGCGCCGCCGCCATCGCGAAAGGCATGGGAGTCACGTTCCGCGAGATGCTGAATTCCACCATCACGGACCAGTATCCCGACGCGCCTCCCAATATTCGAGGAACGCTACCGCGGCGTTCACGTTCTGCAGCGCGACGAAAACGGCCTCGAAAAGTGCGTGGCGTGCTTTTTGTGCTCGGCGGCCTGCCCCGCCGACTGCATCTACATCGAAGCGGCGGAGAATACCGACGCGCTGCGCATCAGCGGCGGCGAACGCTACGCCGCGGTTTACAACATCGACTACAATCGATGCATATTTTGCGGCTACTGCGTGGAGGCCTGTCCCACCGACGCCATCACGCACGGCCACGGTTTTGAAATCGCCAGCTACGATACATCCACGCTCATCTATCGCAAGGAACAGATGCTCGCTCCTATTCCCGAAGGCGCGAAGTTTCCGCTTGAAAGCGGAACAGGAACCCGCGCCCGCGGGGCATTAGCGCCAACGCGCGGATGAAAATCGCGCCGAGCGCCGAATGATCCGACCCCCTCGTACCGTGACGATAACCGCGCCATCGTTTACCAAGTCGACGAAGACCGGAATCACGGTTGCGAAAATTCCATGACCCGCTCCGGCGCTCCTAATAACTGCTGTTTCCGTGGCCTTTAATTGGGTTGCTAAGATCCCTGCAAGTTGTTATGATCCAAAGAGATGAGCCACCCTAGCTCAGTTGGTAGAGCGGCTGATTCGTAATCAGCAGGTCGCCGGTTCGATCCCGGCGGGTGGCTCCATCATCAATCCTTTACACGCTGGCGCGTCATCGAGTTGGGTTCAAATGGGTTCAATTCGCGAGTGATCCCGTCGGTCGTCGATGGTAGTGCACAATGGTGCTGACGCAGCTAACCCTCAAACATCAGCATCATTTCGTTTCGCTGGTCTCGGGCGGCTTGGCTGGCGGCTGAGTCCCCATTATCGCTCGCGCGAGGAGAGAGAACTCGCTGTCGTTGCTCGGCTTGTCCGTAAGCTTCGCGAGCTGCGTCTGGCCTGAGTTTGCCAAGCGCGCGGATCAGCAGAGGTGCCGCCGCCGTCCTCGATTTCAGCTTGCCGGGAGCGACGCCGACCCTGTCCAGGAATCTTTGCACGTCGCACAGCTGCGGTAGAAAAGTGCGATTCTCGAATCCCACGAACAGTGCGCGCAGCGGCTCCGCGATCTCGGGATGCTCCGCAGCCTGTGCCGCGACCAAATCCGGCAGCGTGGGCTGCGCGCGCTTGGGCTTCGGCTTCTGACCGATCGCCTGCATCTGCCGGTCAAGCTCTTCCACGGTCTGCTCACCAAGGCGCGCGAGAGCTTCGAGAACCTTGCTCCGGGTAGCGCAGGATGAGAAGGCGCACGTCCAAGCTGGCAATGAAAGACCTCATCGGCGATCTCGAGCGGCCATAACGGCTGGCTGCACATTTTAAGGTACAATGTACTAAGTACGGTACACGAGATGCCGGACGATCCTCGGCCGAAGAAAATCCCGCTGATCTTCTTCCGGCCCCTAACCGGCAGCGAGCCGGTACGGGAATGGCTGCAGGAACTGCCGGAAGAGGAACGGCAGGCGATAGGCAAGGACCTGTTGCGAGCACAATGGCGTTGGCCAGTAGGAATGCCGCTGTGCCGCGCGATGGGAAGCGGCCTCTGGGAAATTCGGACGGACTTGCCGGCGAAGCGCACGGCGCGCGTGTTGCTTTGCGTTTACCGTGAGCGTCTGGTCGCGCTGCACGGGTTCATCAAGAAGACCCGCGCAACGCCAGATGAGGATTTGGCGCTGGCGCGGAAGCGCAAGAAGGAGTTGGAGCAATGAGCAAGAAACACATGGGATCGAGCGTCGATGACTTCCTCAAAGACGAGGGTATTTTCGAGGAGGCGCAAGCGCAGGCGGTCAAGGAAGTCGTAGCGTGGCAACTCGCCGAGGCCATGAAGAAGAAAAAAATATCGAAGAACAAGATGGCAACGCTGCTGAAGACAAGCCGCACGCAAGTTGACCGGCTCCTCAGCGCAAAAGACGACATCACGCTGTCGAGCCTCCAACGAGCGGCTGCGATGGTAGGCCGCCGCGTCACGATCAAGCTCGTCTAGCTGCTCGGGACAGTTCGGGGCGTCCGGTCCATTCGTGAGCGTCAGAGTGGATAACCACGTCAAGTTGCAGTGCACGGCTCTGGGGCCGCACAAACGGATGGCCGCAGCCGCACGTTCGGTTTCCGGATTGCGCGTGACAAGGGAGCGATCCTGGCACAGCACATATGCGATGTGAGGACACGGCCAAGTGGGCCTAAAACCGGATCATTGATCTGGACTGTATACTTGATGTCATGCGGGCAACGCTTGTACTTTTATTTCTTGCACCCTGCGTCATCGCTGCAAATCAGCCGACGTTTACCTACGCCGTCCCCGCCAACACCACCGTCAGCGCTATGACCGTCGACGCGGCAGGGAAACACATACCTCACCGGCTCGACAACTTCTTCAAGCTTTCCTGCGACTGCGGGCGCGCTTCAAACCCAGTTCAGCGGCGGTACTTGCGAGGTTATTCCCGGCCTCCACGGAGTCCCTCTGGCATTGCCGTGCGCGGATGCGTTCGTGATTAAGCTGGACCCGGCGGGGAACGTCGTATTCGCGACCTATTTCGGCGGCAACGGAAACGAGACCGGTCGCGAGCGCGATTTGCGTGGACGCGAGCGGGAATGTCTACCTGGCCGGCGCCACGGGTCCAAATACGGTCAGTCAGCCGGCTACCTTTCCGGTTACGCCCGGCGCGGCGTTCACGAACCTGGCGGGTGGCGGATTCGTCGCTAAACTCAACTCGTCGGGAACTGCGCTGGTCTATTCGACCCTTCTTCCGGTGAATCCGCCGGCGCTGGCGAGGCAGCGGGCCGTCGCCATGGCGATCGATCCCGCGGGCGAGGTCTATATCGCGTCCACCAACACCGGGACTTTGCCATTTCCAACTACGCCCGGTGCGTTTCAGTCCACACCGCCGGCATATCCCCAATGGATCGGGCGTGGTCGCCAAGCTGAATGCGTCCGGATCGGCGCTGCTCTACGCGACGTACCTGTCCGGCAATGGACTGACCATTCCGCAAGGAATCGCCATCGACGCGGCGGGCGATGCCTTCGTCGCCGGGTTCACCCAGGCGGCCGATTTTCCGGTCACGCTCGGAGCATTTCAAACCGGCTACTTTCCGAGCGCGGAGTACATGGAGTTCGTGACCAAGCTGAATCCCCAGGGAACGGGCCTGGTTTATTCCACATTTCTCGGCGCCACGCTGAACTACGCGTCGGACGTAAAAGTGGATGCACAAGGCGGGGCGTACGTGTTGGCGCAAGGCGGGGCGGAGCTGTCTTCCGGAGGCTATCTATCGCACTTGAGCGCTGACGGATCGGCCCTTCGTCTACTCGACGTACATCCCCACCGCGACCGCCATGGATTTAGCTTTGGATTCGGCGGGCAGCGCCTTCGTTGCCGGCGCGTCGGGGATGGCGGTTCTGACGGCATCTGCGGGAGCATTTCAATCGGGGTTGGTAGGAGTCACCGGCAATGTGATCGCGGCGAAATTCACCTCCGATGGACAGTTTGCCGGCGGCAACCTACGCTTACGTAGCGCCGACTGCCGGCGCCGGGCCGCTGATCGCGTTGGCTCCCAGCGGCGCGATCATGCTGGCGGAAGGGGCTCCCGAGATGACGGTCATCAGCATTTTCCCGTGGCTGACGGTGCAGAACGCGGCGAGCGGCGCGGCGAGCACCGTCGCGCCAGGCGAGATCGTCACGCTCCGAGGTTACGGGCTTGGTCCCGCGACGGCCGCGGTCGCGGCAGATCAGGCTCCCGCGTACCAGTTGGGAGGCACCCAGGTCACCTTCGGCGGTATCGCGGCTCCCGTGTTTTCCGCGCAGTCGCAACAGGTCACCGTGCAGGCGCCGTGGGAGATCGCCGGCCAAACGTCCACGGAAGTCGTCGTCACTTACAATGGCGGTCCGCCGGCAGGGACGTCGGCATCGGCGCCGGTGGTTGTCGCGACGGCAGCGCCGGGGATTTTCGCCGTCGCGAATTCCGACGGGACGTTGAATTCTCCTTCAAATCCTGCAAAGGTGGGCAGTTTCATAACGATCTATGGAACCGGCGGCGGTTTGACGAATCCCCTCGGAATAACCGGGGGAGTATGGCCGATCACTGCATCGCTTGCGACCCTGAACCTGCCGGTCTCAGTGTCGATCGGGGGAACGAATGCCATTGTTCTCTACGCCGGATCGGCTCCCACGCTCGAATCCGGATACTTCCAAATTAACGTAGCTCTGCCTTCGGGCCTTCAGGCTTCGTCGGCGGTGAATCTTGTGGTCACGGTCGGAGGCTCGTCGAGCGCAGCTGTTCCGATTTCTATTCAGTAGCCGGACACTGTTTAAGTCAGGTTCAAAATCGGGTTCAATACGCGCCGACGAGGCCGAAATTGCCAACGAGCTTGGGCAAACGCCGAACATAGGATCAATAGCATAGGCCGAGACCCGGAATTTCGTAATCAGCAGGTCGCCGGTTCGATCCCGGCGGGTGGCTCCAGAAAACAAGCGATCTACTGGATCAGTCCTAAATCAGTTCCCGGAAAGTTCCCCAATTTTTGCAGCGCTCACTGCTGCGCGCTCCAAAGCATCCAGCACCTCCTGCACAATGCCGGCGTCCTTCAAGCAGAGGACAGACCGATAATGAGCGATCAACGCCAACTCATGATACAGATCCCCACGATCGCGTCTTACGCGCCCCAGCCGGATGCAGCCTGAACCGACCACGTAGCAGGCGGCATGTGAGTTGCCGGGCCATGCGGACCCGCTTTGCGGCTCGCCTGAAGACCGGGTAATGTCCGCTATGACCGCCCGGACGGGCACCAGCGGCTACAATTGATCTGGACGTTAATGAGGTCTTGGAACAGGGCCAAACTATTGTGGGGCTACTTGCGGCGCAAACCCGCGATGAATGCGCTGCCGGTGGAGTACATCGTCGAGACGACGGCAAAGTGCAACTTGTATTGTCCCATGTGCCCTCGCGAGACCCATAAGCAGCCCAAAGAGGACATGACGGACGAGATTTTCGCGCGTCTCGTCGCGGAGTCCGGCCGCACCGCCGAGCACATGATGCTGATCGGCCTGGGCGAGCCTTTTCTCGACGACAAGATCTTCGATCGCATCGAATACTGCGATAGACATAAAATCTCTACGCTGCTTTCGACGAATGGAACGCTGCTGGACGAGGAATTCGCGGCGCGGCTGCTTGACAGCCCGCTCGAGCATATTACGCTCAGCTTCGATGGCGCGACAAAGGCCTCCTACGAGCACTATCGCAAGGGCGCCAGATTCGAGAAGGTGCGCGATAATTTCGTTCGCTTCGCGCGCATGAAGCACGAGCGCGGCTCCAAGATCCAGGTCGTGGTTCAGATGGTCCGCATGGAGAGAAATGCCGGCGAGGTCGAGGAGTTCACGCGGTTCTGGAGCGCGGCGGCCGGCGTAGACCATGTTCGCATCAAGGAAGACGAGACGAATGTGCTGCAACCCGGCGCGGTGCGCGCCGCCGGCGTCCGCTACCGCCCTTGCCATTACCTTTGGCGCGGCCCGGTGTACGTGAAGCACAACGGAGATGTATATCCGTGCTGCCAGGCTTACATGCTCGATGGCGCGGCGATCGGAAACGTCGCGTCTGGGGCGCTCGGCGCAATCTGGAACTCTGAGGATATGCAAGAGCTGCGGCGACTCCATGCGGCCGGGCGCGCCGGTGAGATCGACATGTGCGCGCGCTGCTGCGCGAGCATCCCTCACCCGGCGCTGGTCGCCGGCAGCTTGCTGTTTCATGGCAAGTTCGTCAGGCGAATGGTCCCTCTCATCGAGAGAATCGCAGCGCGATGGTTCGATCGGCCCGCCGTCATGCGGCAACCGCCGCCCGAACTGGTTCAAATTGAAATAGCGCGGAGCGGGAGCCCGGGAGAGGCGAGTTTGCCCGGGGCGTAACTGAGCGGCGCGCTTTTATGGCTTCCCGCGCTTCACGAAATCGTAGGCTTCTTTCGCGAGCTTGATCCAGTTCGCCCTTCCAGCCTCCATGGCGATCCACTCCTTCATCAATCTCCCATGACCGGGATCGAAGCGCTCGCCTTTGCCCGCGCTCACCAGTTCATCGACTCGCTGCCTGGGAAGTTTCGCGACGAATTTATCCCTCCCGAACATGGCGAAAATCTTGCCGTTTACTTTCAGGCCGTACGAGGACATCATTTTCCCCCGGCTCACGTCGCGATACGCGGTGAAAACGTCCACGACCGGCGCAAACCGCGGATCGACTTCGGCCGCTACCGTCTGCTTAGCAGTCTTTTTGATAGGCATTGAGAGGAACGGAACCCGTTCGGCACTAATACCGTGAGTTCCGGTCAGGAAGTTGGGCGAGGCAGATTTCCTGCGAAGCCGTAAGGGGCTTCAAAATGGGAAAGCCCGGTTTTGAGGTCCCGTGCCGTCCATCCAATTCCGGAAAGGCGGGATTGAAACAGCAGTTAAGTTCGACTTAGAAGTAACCGGGGCCGCCGGACCGGGTGCCATCCGGTCCGGCAACCTTCATCTCAATCCTACTCGAATCGCCGGACGAATGGAAGCGCCAGAGACCCAAATATCGTCCTATTACCTCGGAGGTGCCGAAGGATTAGCCGGAGCCGCTGGCGCTCCGCCCGTGTTCGTGCGCGTCGAGTTTAAAGGCGTTCCAATAATGTCGCCCGAAACCACCAGTTCCACCCGCCGATTCTGTTGCCGCCCCGCAGCCGTTCTGTTGTCCGCCACCGGCATACTTTTTCCAAAACCCTTAGCGCTCACGTTATCCGGATTGATGCCCTGTGCCACCAGGTAATCGCGAACGGTGGAAGCGCGATTTTCCGAGAGCCGCATATTGTACTCGTCGCCTCCCACGCTATCGGTGTGTCCTTCGACTTCGATCCGCAGGCCGGGGTGCCCTAGAATGATCCCCGAAATCTTGGCAAGGCGCTCGCGGGCGCCGGGCTTCAGCGTGTATTTGGCCGTGTCGAACAGCACGTCCGACATATTGACGATCAGACCTCGCGCCGTGTCGCGCGTCTGTAGGATCTGGTTGAATTGATCGAGTAACTGCTGGCGCAGAGCAGCCTGATCCTGTTCGGCCTTCTGGCGCATACGGTCGGACTCGGCGGCGGCCAGGCGGGCCTGTTCGGCCTGTTGCGCAAGCTGCTGCTGTTGGGCGATGGCGGCCTGCCGGGCGGCCTCGGCCTCCGCCTTCGCCTGCTGCGCCATGGCCATTTCGCGCCGCGCTTCTTCGGTCGCGGACTGCGCCTGGGACGTGGCGCGCTCGGCGGCGGCCCGTTGGGCCTCGGCCTGGGCGCGTTCTGTATCGGCTTGGGCGCGTTGCGCATCGGCTTGGGCGCGGAGCTGCGCCTGCTCGCGGGCGCGCGCGTCCGCCTGGGCGCGCTCTTGCGCCTGTTTTTCCGCGTCCGCCTTGGCGGCGTTTTCACGAGCCAGGGCAGCAGCGCGCTCGTTCTCCTGCGCCTCTTCGGTTTCGCGCCGGATCGCGATTACGCGGGAGTCCTCCGCTCGCACCACCGCTTCGCGCGCCATCGTAATGACGGGCTTCTGTCCCGGTTTCTGCGTCTGATATTTCTGCGCCTGCGCCAGCGCGTCTTCGGCCTTCTGGAAACTGTCGGTGGCGTACTTGGCCGCCCCCGCGATGCGGGCCAACTGCACGGCATTCTCGGCTTCATACAGCTCAAACGGCTGTTTCTTGCTTACGTGCACCGGAACGAAGCCTGGGGCGTGCCCTTGGCTTGTGTACATCCCTCGCGGCAGCAGCTCGTATTTAGCGTTTATGGTTTCCACTACGCCCATGGTGTCGGGCCGGATCGCGTTTTCCATCACCACCACATCGCTCGGTTGCGTAACCCCGTAATACGGCTCGGCCGTGACAATCATGCCGAATGTCTGGATCGGACTGGTGGTGTCGATCTTGCTCGAAGAGCCTGCGCCGTAGTCGTTCAGCGTCAGCTCACCTAGGTTCTGCGGACGCCCGTCCGGAGAGATCGCCCACAGCACATAGGTGAGATACTCCGGGCCGAACGCACTCGGCGCCTGCATGTTTTTGAAATCCGCGGAAATGTGTATGACGCCGCGCTCGCTCTCCACCTTCGCGTCCCCCTTCGCGTTCGGCATCAGCGCCGTACCTTGAAAGTTCACTCTGGTGGAGCCGCCCCGATGGCGGTAATTAACGGCTTGGGCCGTGCGCCCCACCACTTCCACGCGAAAGATCGGGGTCGGCGCGTTCTCCTGATTGGGCGGCGGCGTTTGCTGCGTGGGGTTCGGAACCTGCGCGCCCGCCAGAACTGCCGATACGATAATCGAACCTAATAACCTCGGGAACATAGCTAAGCTTCCTTGCATATTTCTCTCCACGTCGTAACAAGTGTAACGTAATAGACTTACCGTGCCGCACTCCGCCGGGTCGGCAGAAACGGTGAAAAAATTACTCGCCAGCCGTCCGCTCTTACACTTCAAAAATAGCGTAAGCCTGCGCCAGGGACTGCATGGGATCGCGCGTAGGCACGAACTCGTGCGCCACAAAGCCTTGAAAATCCAGGTCCGCGATGGCGTTCGCAATGGCGCGCCAGTTCAATTCCTGAGTCGCGTCAAGCTCGTGCCGGCCGGGCACGCCGCCAGTATGGAAATGCGCGATGTACTGGATGTTATCGCGGATGGTCCGAATGATGTCCCCCTCCATGATTTGCATATGGTAAATGTCATAGAGCAGCTTCACGCGCGGCGAATCCACCCGCTTAACCACCTCCACGCCCCACGCAGTGTGATCGCACTGGTAATCCTTGTGATCCACTTTGCTGTTAAGCAGTTCCACGCAGATGTTCACGTTGTTATCTTCGGCCATCTTCTTTACGCGATTCAGACCGGCGACGCAGTTGTCTTTTCCCTCGGCATCCGATATTCCTCGGCGGTGGCCCGAAAACGTGATGACGTTCGAAACCTGCGCCGCCGCCGCCCGCTCAATATTGGCGCGCATCTCTTTTTCGAGGCGGTCGTGGTTTTCTGCGTGGTTCCAACCTTCCGCGATCGTGCCCGCGCCCGGCGTCATGGCCGGCGTCAGACCGTATTTCCGAAGCGTGGGCCAGTCCTCGTAACCGACCAGGTCGATGCCGCTCAAGCCGATCTTCGCGGCGTTGGAGCACAGGTCGTCAAGGCTCATTTTCGAGTAGCACCAACGCGCGGCGCTCTGCTTCAGCCGCCCCCGTTCCTTCGCGCCTCGCGCCGATGCTTGGCTGAACGCGGCGAATGCGGCTACCCCGAGCAGGCCTCTTCTGGTCATGTCATGCATATTGATCCCCGGCAGCTTCGTGCTTCTCTTGATCCGCGCGGCAATAGGGAGTCCACGGTACCGCTTCAAGACGCGCCGCCTCAATCGGACGGCTACAATCGATGCATGTCCCGTAGACGCCGTCGTCGATCCGCCGTAAGGCCTCACGCACATCGGCAATAGTGCGGTACTCAATGCTGCCCGCCTCGAACGCAGCCGCCTGGCCCTCCGACGACGTGACCGCGTCAATCGGATCTTCCACCTCCGCCACGCGCGCCTGGCGGCCTTCCGATTCCAGCCGCGCAATGTTCGCGCGAAGCTCGTTCTCTTTATCGACCAGACGCTTCTTGTAACGAGCTGTGTCCATTTGCTTTGAGTATACGTCCGCATTGCGCATGCCCGGCGTCTGGCTATTGGGTGTTGGCCTTTTCAAACGCGCAAGATTGACTGCCTTCTAGCTGACGGCCGTGTTTACGGCGCCTTTTTCCGCGCTGAAATAGCGGGGTTCAGCGCGCCGGGCGAGGTCAGCAGCGCCACCGTGCCGGCGCTCGCGGGCGCGATCTCGACCGTTGTGCCGGCCGGGAAACGCAGCGGCTTCGCGTAGAAGTAGGCGTGCGCGAATTGCGGCTTGTAATTGTATAGCCACAGCAGCGGCTCGATGCTGCCGTCGGGACGCTCCGCGATCGCTTTAAGCGACGTGCCTTCGGGGACGCTCTCAGGGCGGATGCCCTCGACCGTGAGGGGCGCGGCGAGCCGCAGTTTCCCATCGACGATAATCTCGGCGGCGGTCTTTGCGGCGGCAGGCGCGGGGGCGGCATCGGGCAGCTTGGGCAGCAGCGCGGGATCGCCCTCCGGCGCGCCGCCTTCGACCCAGTTGTCGATCAGTTCGATCTGCTCCTGCGTGAGGCCGCGATCGTCTTTAAACTCGCCGAAGCCTTTCACCGCGCCCCATGGCGGCATGCGCCGCTCATCGACCTCTTCCTTGATGGCTTTAGCCCACGGCCGCGCCTGCTCGTACGTGGTTAAAGCGAAAGCCATGCCGCCGTCGCGATGACAGGAGACGCAGCGCTGAAAAACCAGCCGCGAAATTTCGCGCGACCAGGTGATCTTGGTGGTAATGACGTCGTGCGCCGAGGCGATCGTGGGGAACAGCAGCGCGCAGGCAAAGAAGCCCGCGCCACAGGCGCTAATCGGACTTTTTTGTTTGGAACAAGTCACGCAAGCTCGCATCGGCCGGCAGCACGATGTCGTAAAAGCCGATCATCATCTCTTCCCAGCTCTGCTCGCCCCAGGAAACCGTGGCCTGGGGGTCCGGATTGGCGGGGTTGTTCGGCGAATTGTCGTACCAGGCGATGCACTCGATCTTGGAGCCCGGCGGCAGCTTCAAAGGCTGCGCAAGCTTGTAGTCGAGCTGCCAGTAAAAATCGTACTTCGGCACCCGCAGCAGCGTCTCCGTACGCCCGTCCGGGTACACGGCGCGATACTCGAAGCTCTTGCCGCGCACGTGCATGTGCGGGAAGAAGCTCAGAATCTCGATCCCGTTCGGGAACGTGTTCGTCATTCCCGCGACCTTGTAATCGGGGTCGCCGGGCGGGATTTTGAAGGTCAGATTGTACGAGCCGAAGGTCAAGGCGCGCTCCGCCGGAGGCTCTTTCGCGAACACCAGACCGACTTTGCTCTGGTCCTCGCCTTCCTTGCCGTTGGCGGTGTAATGGATCTGCAGAACGAGGTCGGACCCGGCCGGGATTTTCTTCGCCAGACCCGGCCGCCAGATCTCCGGAACCATGCCCGGCGTGTAGATCATGAGAATGTCGCTGCCGCCGCCGGAGGTGTTGTTGAAGTTCTTGCCGCCGCCCGGAGGAACGAAGGGAACCCCGACAGGCTCGTCGCGCAGCCATTTGTTTTTCGGATCGCGGATAAACACTACGATGTGATGCACGATTCCGCGATTGCTCGGCCGCGCCTCCGCCATCTGCACCCATTTGTCCTCGGTGAAGTTGGTCGGCATGATGATGTACTGATAAGGAACTTCCTGCTTGGCCCCGATGTGAAAGGGCTCTTTCATGCCGATGACCAT
This sequence comes from Bryobacterales bacterium, assembly GCA_963795935.1. Lineage (GTDB taxonomy): Bacteria > Acidobacteriota > Terriglobia > Bryobacterales > Bryobacteraceae > JAICMB01. The sequence continues at coordinate 66,852 of CAWCJO010000017.1, forward strand.
GTCGGGCTGCTGTATATTCCAGCCCTCCAGCCACTGCCGCGGCGCGGGCGCGTCTTTGGGGTTGCCTTCTTTGGCGCCCCCGTCGACCCAGGAGGCCAAAGTATCGATCTCCTGCTGCGAAAGCGTGCGGTCGTTCGAGAAATGGCCGTAGTGCGGATCGGCGAACCACGGCGGCATTTTCTTCGAGAGCACGCTCGCCTTAATGGCCTTGGCCCACGGCCGCGTCTCGTTGTAACTGAGCATCGAGAAAGGAGCGATCTCGCCCGGACGGTGGCATTCCTGGCAGCGGCTCTGCGCGATGGGCAGGACGTCCTTATAGAACGTCACGGTACCTGGAATGCTGGCGGCCCAAGCGCCCACGCACACAAAGGGCAACAGGATCACTATCGGCTTCATCGCGGTCTTATTCCGATTTCGCGGGGGCGGCGGTTGCGTTCAGGCGCGACGCGGGTACGCGGATCGCACGCGGATCGACATCCTTATCGAAAGCCACGTCGAACCAGCCGATCATCATCTCGTCCCACGTCTGATCGCCCCAGTGGACTTCCTTGGTGGGATCGGGATTGAATTTGTTGTTTGCCGAGTTGTCATGTTGCCCGGTGCACTCGATGGTTGTACCGGCGGGCAGCAGAAGCTCATTCTGGAGCGTGTAAGAGAGTTGCCAGTTGAAATTCCAGTTCGGGACATTGAGCAGGATTTGTTTTTCGCCCGTCGGATACACGGCCTCGTATTCAAAAGCCTTGCCGCGCAGATGCATGTGGGGCATCATGCTGACCAGCTTGACGTCGTGCTGCAGCGTGATCTTGGCGTGCGATACGTAATCCGGATCGCCCGGCGGAATCTTCAGGAAGGCGTCCGTGGCGTTCATGGTCATAACGCGTTCCTTGGGCGGTTCCTTGGCGAAGACGATCCCGATCTGGGTCTTGTCCGACGTAGGGTTGCCGTTCGGCGTATAGTGCAATTGCAGCACGATGTCGGAACCGGCCTTGACGAGCTTGGCCTGGCCGGGTTGCAGCATCGTTGGCTGCAGGCCGGGAGCCCAGCCGACCAGCAACTCGGAGGCGGCCATTCCCGCGCCATCGCGGCCGTTGTTGCGGGCGCCTTTCTGAGGAATAAAGGGAACGCCGATCGGCTCGTCCTTGAACCAGCTAGATCCGGGCGGACGCAGGAAGGCGATGACATGATGCATCTCTTTGCGCGCCCCGGCGCGGGCTTCGGCGGCTTGCACCCACATGTCTTCCTTGAAGTTGGTGGGAATGATCTCGTAGGTGTAGTCCACCGTTCCGCTGGCCGGGATGTCGACCGCAGTGGGCATCTCAAAAATCTGGTCGGGTTTGCCGATCGTCCAGCCAGTGAAGAATTCGCGCGGCTTGGGAGCGTCCTTGGCATTGCCTTCCTTGGCGCCGGTGTCGACCCAGGCGACGAGGGTGTCGATCTCGGATTGCTTCAGCGACATGTCGTTCGAGAAGTGCCCGTAATGCGGGTCGGCATACCACGGCGGCATCTGCTTCTGGAGCACGGCGGCCTTGATGGCTACAGCCCAGGGGCGCACTTCCTTGTACGTCAGCAGGCTCATCGGCGCGATTTCGCCGGGGCGGTGGCATTCCTGACACCGGTTCTGAAGCACGGGAAGGACGTCCTTATCGAACGTGACGGTGGCGGGAGCGTTTCCGGCGCTGGCCGCGAGAACGCCCGCGAATCCTAGGGCGGCAATCTTGAGCATCGCTGTCTCCTGTCTCTGATCTACTCTATTCTACCTATTCGCTGGCGGCCGGCTTGTGCGCCTGCGGCGGCCGCATCAGGTCCATGGCGGTGACGTCCGGCGGCACCGATACTTCGAAAAAGCCGATCATCATCTCTTCCCAGGTCTGCTCGCCGAAATAAACCGTCTTGGTCGGATCGGGATTGTATTTGTTGTTGACCGAGTTGTCGAAATGCGCGGTGCACTCGATGAGGGTGCCTTTCGGTAGAAACTTCGGCTGCGCCAAGTCGTAGGAGAGCTGCCAGTTGAAATCGTAGTGGGGAACGCTCAAAAGCGTTTCCGTTTCGCCGCTCGGATAAGTAATGCGATACTCGAAATCTTTGCCGCGGAAATGCATGTGCGGAAGCAATGAGACCAGCGTCGCGTCATGCTGCAGTTTGAGCTTGGCGTCCACTTCGTAATTCGGATCGCCGGGCGGGATCGCAAAATCCGATTTCGCGGCGGCCAGGGTCAGGACGCGCGCGGAGGGCTTCTCCTTGGCGAAGATCAGCCCGATGCGCGAGACGTCCGTACCGGCCTTGCCGTTGGCGGTGTAATGCATTTGCAGAACGAGATCGGAGCCGGCCTTGACCAGCTTGGCCTCACCCGGACGCATCACGAAGGGGGTCACTCCGGGGGCGTAACCGACCAGCAAGTCGCCTCCGAAACCGCTGGCGTTGGCGCGCGCCTTGCGCTGCTCCGGCGTCAGGTTCTCGGTCGGCGATGTGATCCTTGGGCACGAACGGCACGCCCGGTTCGGCGTCCTTCAACCAGGCATTGCCGGGCTCCCGGATGAAGGCGATAATGTGATGCACCAGCGCGGGATTGCCCGGCCGCGCTTCCGCGATCTGCACATACTTGTCTTCCGTGAAATGCGTGGGAATGACGATGTACTGGTAATCGATCGTGCCGGAAGCCGGAACGGAGAACGGCCGCGGCATCTCGAGAACGGCGTCGGGCTTGGGAATGCGCCAGCCTTCGACGAACGCGATCGGCTGCGGACCGTCTTTGGGATCGCCGGCCTTGGCGCCGGTATCGGCCCAGGACACCAGAGTGTCGATCGCGGCCTGCGATAACGTGCGGTCGTTGGAGAATTTTCCGTAATGCGGATCGGCGAACCAGGGCGGCATCTGTTTGGTCAAGCACGGCCTGTTTCATCGCTTTAGCCCAGGGACGCGTCTGGTCGTAGGTGAGGAACGACATGGGCGCGGCTTCGCCGGGGCGGTGGCAGCCTTGGCAATCCTTTTGAAGAACCGGCAGAACGTCTTTATAGAACGTAACTTGAGCGGGCGCGGTGGCGGCCAAGGCACTGGCGGCGCACACTAAGCCCGTGAGCAGGAGTCGCATTCGGAAACCTCCGTGGAACCTTCTTCCATGATACGCGAAGGGCTGGCGATTAGATCCAAGAAAGTGTTTCGCGGTTGTAAAAATTTGCATCGAAAAAACAGAACAAGCGTCGGCTGGTCATCGGCTTAAGCTAGTAGTCGTACTTCTGTGGTTCCTTCCGGTTGGGCGGGGCCCGCTTTCTCGCGAGGCACAACCCAGTACATTGTTATCAAACGGTCTAGGGGTTAAAAGTCAAATGCGCGCACGCAACGGCGCGTTCCCGAGCCAAGCTGCCTTCTGATTATCCGGTTGCTTCAGCATGCCCCAACAGGTAGTGTATAGGGGTGCCCCGACCGCCGTTCCCGAAAACGCTCCGCCAGTTTCAATCCGACTTCGCTACGGAGGAGGCCTGTCAGCAGTACCTGGCGGCTTGTCGGTGGCCGGATGGCTTCATCTGTCCTCGATGCGGGCACGGGCGAGCCTACGAATTGGTAAACCAGCGACGCCATCAGTGCGCCAAGTGTCGACACCAGGTTTCGCTGACGTCCGGGACTGTTCTTCACCGGACGAAGACTCCACTGAGCTGCTGGTTCTGGGCGGCCTACCTGATGACTACGGACAAGCGTGGAGTGTCTGCGCTGCTGTTGCAGCGTCAACTCGGTCTTGCTCGTTACGAGACCTCCTGGATGATGCTTCACAAACTTCGCCGGGCTATGGTGAACACGACTCGGGAGCCGTTGCACGGTGAGGTAGAGGTTGACGACACGTGGATTGGCGGGGAACAAGCGGCCTCCGAGGGAGCCGGCAGCTGAAGAACCGCCGAGCCGCTCTTGCACTGGTCGCTGTCGAAAAGCGTGGAAAGGCTTCCGGTCGAGTCCGGATGAAAGTGATTCCTGACTTCAAGGCCACCACGATAATTCCGTTCCTTACCCAGAACGTCACACCGGGATCCACGATCTATACGGACGGTCTCAAAAGCTTCGCCAGCGTCTCGGAGGCCGGCTTTAAACATGTCGCTCGCAACCAACCCCTCCGATCAGAGTTGCGCAAAGGAGCGAAGTCCGCTGTCCCGCTTGCCGACCGAGCCATTGGCAATCTCCAGCAGTGGCTGATCGGCACCTACCACGGAGTGAGCAAAGCCCAACTTCAGGTTTACCTCGACGAATTCGTCTTTCGCCATAATCGTCGCAAGACACCCGCGGCCGCATTTCAGTCACTGCTTGGCCTCGGAACCGCCCGCAAATCAACCAAATACGAACAGATCAGGGGAGCCAGGGATCTCAACCCCAACCTGTTGGGGCGTGCTGAAGCGACCGGATAATCAGAAGCTGCCTAGCCGGCAATCCCGCTTCCAGCATAGGCCTAGCTTGAACGGCTGAAGGCGGCGAGCGTGCGCATCGGGATGATTTCGTTGGAGATTAAGGCGCGAGATCGCGGGGAACGGTCAGTGGACGCGGGGGCGGTGCATCTCGTTTTGTATCAACTCGTCGAAGATGGCCAGGACCTGTTTACGATAGCTGTAGACGCGCTTCAAGGCGTCTTGGAAACCGCCTTCATAGCGCCTGGTCTTCAGCCATTTTTCGAGGATGGGTTTGGGGACGTCAATGTCCCGCCGCAGGGTATCGGCGGAGTGGCCGCGCAAAAAGAGTCCGTAGAACATGGCCGCCTCGCGTTGCGGCGCCAGTGGATCGAATTCTTCCCGGATTGTCATGCGGACCGCTCGATAACAAAAAAACAGTATAAACAGGCCGCACCACCGAATCAAGGGGAGGGACCCGGTAATCGGGCAGGCATTCCATGCCCGAATGATACTTCCAGTTTACCAGCAGCCTCTAAATCCGGCCACCCGCGCTACGGCTTTCCTACCTCTTTTCGGATGTCCGGGGGCGCAACGTTAGGGTGCGGGGCCGCTCTGTGGTAGAAGTAAGGAGCCGGAAGTCAGGAGCGTTAAGGAGCCGATTGATGATCAGGAAATTCGCCGTTTTATTTTGCGCGGCCGCGGGGTTGGGTTTCGCGGGAACTTGGAGCGGCACGGTGGTGGATGTAATGTGCCACGGCAAGGACCTGGCGGGACATACCAGGGAATGCGCGCTTTCTTGCGCCAAGAGCGGCTACGGTCTGGTCACGTCCGACGGACAGTTTTATAAATTCGACGAGAGCGGCAATGCGCGGGCGCTGGCGGCGCTGAAGAAATCGTCGAAGGACAAGGATCTGAAGGCTACAGTGAGCGGCAGCATGGACGGGGACGTGATCAAAGTATCCTCTATTGAGTTGGAGTAACCGGGATGAGCAGGCCGGGCGCGCCGGCCGGCTGCTGCCGCAGGACGCCGACAGCAGTATCGGTTCGGGCCGGCCCCAGCGTAGTCCCGTCCGGGCAATAGCGATTGCGGCGGCGTCGCCGATAAGCAACCTAGATGGAATCGGCGATACGCGATATCGTCTCCGCCTTCGACGCCAACCCGATGACGGCGTCGAGAAAGCTGCGGATGTTTTTCGAGAGCGATCCGAAGGCGTTTGTGGATGCCGCGATTGCGGTTCTTCGCGACGGCGCGGAATTGCAGGGCACGAATTACCTGCTGACGCTGCTGGCCGGCCACGGGGTACTCTTGAATCCGCTGTGCGATCCGCACATCTTCACCTTGGATCAAGCCCGCGGGCTGTCGCGCCGTCTTATGCTGCTCGATCCGCAATTCGACGTGCGTCTGCTGCGCAGCCTGCTACAGAACGGCGGCGCTTCGTCCCCGGAGCTGGAGCGGGTCAGCGGCACTCCGGCCGGGGTGCGCCTGCTTGACATTCTTGCCGACGTTTCGGACGGGACGCGCGTGCTCCCCACCATGACGCAGCTTCTGCGGCATTCGAATTCGCATGTGCGCTCGAAGGCCGCCCTGCTGGTCGGCCGCGGCAACAAGAATCACAAGTGGGTGCAGGATCGGCTGGGCGAGCCCGACGCGCGGGTGCGGGCCAATGCCGTCGAATCGTTATGGGGCACCGATACGGCCGGCGCGCGCGGCGTTTTTTGGACCGCTCTGAAGGATGGCGACCATCGCGTCGTCGGCAACGCCGTGCTGGGTCTGTATCGCCTCGGCGACCCGGCCAGCGTGCGCCTGACGCTCGATCTGATGTCGCATCCGCAAGCGGTTTTTCGAGGCGCGGCGTTATGGGTTATGGGCGAGACCGGGGACCAGCGCTTCATGCCCTTCGTGGCGAGGATGATCGGCGCTTCCGAGCCGCCCTTGCGCGGCAACGCCTTTCGCGCCGCGGCGAAGCTGAAGAAAGCGATCGCAAAGCGCGAGGCCAACCCGCCGTTGAGTCTGGTCGCGAGCGCCCCGCGCGCCGCCGCCGACGGTTTCCTGGAATTCACCGCCGCTGTCCGGTGCGGCCGCGGCAATCCAGCGCCCGATCTGAACGCGACCAATTTTGCTATCTGGGAAGATCTGGTCCTGATCAAGGATTACAACGTCTGCCGGCAGGGAAAGGGCGAGCCGATCGCAATCGCCTTTGCATTTCCACGCATCGTCGAGCGCGGGAGCGCCCTCGCTGAAAGTCAGGACCATGCGATCCGGCGCGCTCTGCAATTCAAGCGCAAGCAGGATATATGGACGGTCCTGAAATATGTCACGCGCGGTCAGGACAAGGCGGCCGCATCCGCGGCCACGGGATGGACTCCCACGGATGACGATCTCGCCTCCGTGCGCATGCCTTTCACGGCCGATCGGGAAACCATCGCCAGGGCCGTGGAGTCCGCGCTGCCGCGCATGAACTGCGCCTCTAATCTGCAGCAGGCAACGCGCGTCCTGATCGGCGCAGCGTCTCAAACGTTTGCGGCGCGAAACGTCGTCCTGATTTGCCAAGGTCCGGCGGAGAACTTCAGCCGCGATTCCCGCCAGGACGCGGATTGTGCAGGGGTGGCCCATATTGCCATTCACATCGTTTCGCCGTGGCCCACCGGCGCCATGTACGATTTTTGTTCGCGTACGGGAGGATCGCTCGTGCCCGCGGCGTCGCTGGAAGAGATTCCCGAAGCCCTGGAGAGTTTATGCGGCCGGCTTCTGAACTCCTACGATGTCCGTTATCGCCCCGAGGCGCCGGGGGCGTCCAAATTGAGAGTACAAGTGTATACGAACACCAGGATGGGGGAGACCTGTCACGATCTCGGCTGGCCTGTTGCGGCTGCGAGCGCCTCGACGTGCGCTCGCGCCGCCGATGCCAGCCCGCTCAGATCGTAGCCGCCTTCGAGCACCGAGACGACTCGTCCGCCCGCGTGCCGCCCGGCAATTTCGAGCAGGATGGCGGTCAATTCGGCGAAATCGGCATCGGCGAGACGGAAGCCTCCCAACGGATCGCCCGCACGGGAGTCGAATCCGGCCGAGATCAACATGAAATCGGGCTGGAACGCCTCCGCAGCCGGCGCAAGCTTGTCGCGAAAAGCTCCCACGATCTCCCGCCGTCCAGCGCCGGAGGGGAAGGGGCAGTTCAACGTCTTTCCTTGGCCGTCTCCATGTCCGGTTTCCTCGGGGCTTCCGGTCCCTGGATACCAGGGATATTGGTGCGTGCTGAAGAAAAACACGGACCCGTCCTCATAAAAAATATCCTGCGTGCCGTTGCCATGATGCACGTCCCAGTCGGCAATCAGCACGCGTTCGGCGCCGTGTTTCCGCTGGGCATATCGGGCCGCGATGGCTACGTTGTTGAAGATGCAAAAGCCCATGCCGCGATCGGCTGTGGCATGGTGCCCCGGCGGGCGCACGATGCAGAACGCGTTGCGGGCTTCCCCCGCAAATACCGCGTCAACCGCGTTCAGGGCCCCGCCCGCGGCATGCAGCGCGACATCTAAAGATGCCGGGCAAATTGTCGTGTCTCCGGTGCTTAGGTCGCCGCATCCCGACGCGACTTCGCGCTTTACGGTCTCGATGTACGCGCGGGTATGGCAAAGCGCGAGCTCGTCTTCCAACGCCTTGCGCGTCGCCAGGGTTACCAGATCCAGACCCTTTAGACCCGACAGCGCCGCATCGAAGCGTTCCGGACGCTCGGGGTGACCCGGGCCGGTGAAATGCAGTTTCGAAACGGGATCTGCCAGCAGCGCGGTTCGCAAATAACCAGTCTATTCCGGCGGCAGCTTGTCCTTGAGCTGCTGCACCAGGTCTTCAACCGCGGTGTTCTCGGCCAGCAGCTTCGCCTCGGGGTCGTATTGAACCTCATGCAATCCCACGTGCGCGCACAGACGTTGCAAGAGCTGCAACACCTTCGTGGTCTCCTGCTCGGCCAGCATGTCGATCTGCAGCGTAAGCTGGGTTCGCGACTCGGCCCGCTTGCTCTCACGATTCTGCTTCATCAACACAAACGTCGAGAGCAACACGGCCTCGAGCGAGACGCCCATGCTCAGAAACAGAAATGGATAGGGATCCCACGCCGGAATACCCGGAATCAACTTGCAATTCACCACGAACCAAGTTGTGAAGACCACAACGTGCAGCACCACGAAAGTGATGCTCCCGGCAAACGACCCGATCGCATCGCCGATTCGTTGTACCCAGGAGCGGCGCTCCAGAAACTGCTGCTCCATCTTTGCGATGGTGTTGATGTTATCGGCGGCCGGACTGGGCGGCCGCGGCGCCGGCGTTTTCATGCCTCCTCCCGGTACACGATCACGGTTCCATCCACGCGCGCAAACGGCGTCATGCGATGCGGTTTCGCCCGCGCCGCGCCATGGAGATGCTGCACGGCGATTCCGCGCGCTGTCAATGCATCGGCCACAAGCGAGCGGTGGCAGCGCCACTCGACCGCCTCGGCGCACATGATGGCTACGGGCTTATTCCGAGCGGCCGCGATCAGTTCGTCGATCCCGCGCTCGAAATCCGGCGTCTGCATGTAATCGGCGTAGCCCCGGAATGAAGCATTGCGCCAGCCGGTGTTTGCCGAATCGGCCCGCGCGCGCCGCAATCCGCCCAGCGCTCCCATGTATTCATAGCCAATGCCGGCATCCGCCAAACTCGCGGGCAGCGAATCGCGATTAAACTGCGGATTGTGGCGCGAGCGCGGGACGGTGCGGATATCGACCAACAACTCGATCCCGTGCGCCTTGAGGATTTCGATGAACTCGCCGATGGGGCGCGTCGAATGACCGATGGTACTCACAATCATTCAATCTGCAATTTTATGGCAATTTTACACCCTTATCAGCGCGATGCCGCTCTCCGGGTCCATCTGGCGGCGCAATACGGCCGGGGATTCCTCCAGCATGACTTCCAGCGTGGGCCGCACGCGCGCGTCCATAAGGTGCCCGCCCATCATCGATCCATCGCGCTTTGCCACCGCGACATGCGCGTGCAGTTTCGGCTGATTGCTCTTATCCACCGCTATGTCCCCGATGAGCGATACGACCTCCACCTGTTCGTCAATCGGAATCTTGCGGTACTCCTTCTTTTCCCAGTCGAAGTAGCCTACCGTCAGCGGAACTGAAGGCCCCGATGGCGGTGAAATGGGCGGCGGTTACGTGGTGCTCTTTGGCGAAGGCCAGCAGCCCCGCCGCGACTTCATCGCCCGTATTAAAGACGATCGCGAAGGTCTTCTCCGCCAATCCTTCCAGCAGGGCCGCTTTCATGCTCGTCCGCGGCTCCGCGGCGATACGGCCTTGCGCGCGTTCCAATACAGCAGGCCGCCGCCGAGCAGCGCTCCGGCGGCCACGCTCGTCAGCAATATCGAGGTGGGATGCATGCCCGCGCCTTTCAAATGCAGGTATTTCTTTTCCGGAAAGCCGCTCTTCGGACCCTTGCTGCCTTCCTCCAGCGCCATCTTGAGCACCTGAGCAATATGAAGCGCGCGCCGTTCGGTCCCCTGCTCGATCTGGGTGCGGCAGCTAAATCCGTCCGCGACGATAAGCGTGTCCTTGGAGGCTTCCCGCACCTTTGGCAGTGTTCCCAATTCGCCGACCTTCATGGAAACCTCGTACTTGCCCTCCTCGAACCCGAAGCTGCCCGCCATGCCGCAGCAGGTATCGTCGAGCACATGGTGATCGAGCCCCATGTCAGTGAGCAGTTTTTTCTCGCTGTCCATGCCCATGACCGAGCGGTGATGGCAATGTCCGTGTACCACCGCCTTGCGCGACAGCTTCGGCGGACGGTAATGCGGCGTTTTCTTCTCCAGAAACTCCGCAAGCGTGAAAAACTGGCCGCTCAGCCGCTTGGCGTCGTTGTCCCGCGGCAACAACTCCGGCATTTCGTCGCGGAACACCGCCACGCAACTCGGCTCCAATCCTACGATCGGCGTGCCCGCCTGAATGTGCGGCCGCAAATTTTCCAGGATTTCGCCAAGCAGCTTTTCGGCGAGGTCGAGCATGCCGAAGTCGTACAGGGGCCGCCCGCAGCACAACGACTGCTTCGGGACCAGCACGCGCCATCCCGCCGCCTCCAGCACCTCGACCGCCGCCGCCGCGACTTCCGGATGGAAATAGTTCGAGAAGGTGTCGGCCCAAAGGATGACCGGCGCGCGGTTGGCATTTCTGACGCCGCGCCGTCCGAACCAGTCCTTGAAGGTCACCGAAGCGAACTTCGGAATCGAGCGGCGCTGCGCGATGCCGCCCGCGAATTTCGCGAGATTGCTCAACCCGGGCGTCTGGGTGATGAAATTGACCAGATCGGGCGCCAGCGACGCCAGCCGCGCCCACCAGTAAATCAGACCCATCGAATAGGCGTGCCGGGGCCGCGGTTTCCCTTCGTAGTAGTGCGACAGGAATTCGGCTTTGTATGTCGCCATGTCCACGTTCAGCGGACAATCCGTCTTGCAACCCTTGCACGAGAGGCACAGGTCCAGCGCATCGAACACGGCCTCGCTTTTCCAGCCGTCCTTGACCACGTCGCCCTGCATCATCTCGAAGAGCATGTGGGCGCGCCCGCGGGTGGAGTGCTTTTCCTCCATCGTGACGCGGTAGCTCGGACACATGATGCCGTTCTCGTGACGCCGGCACTCGCCCACGCCCACGCAGCGCAGCGTCGCGTTCGCGAAGCTGCCTTGGTCATTCGTAAATTTGAAATGCGTCTCGGGCTGCGGCGGATTGTAGTCCGTGCCCAGGCGCAGGTTTTCATCAATCCGGTACGGGTCGACGACTTTGCCGGGATTCATTTTCCAATCCGGGTCCCATAGAGATTTGAATTCGTTGAAGGCCTGTATCAGCCGCGGCCCGAACATTTTTTCGAGGAACTGCGCTTTGGACTGACCATCGCCGTGCTCGCCGGAAAGCGATCCGCCGTAACCGGTGACCAGCGTGGTCGCTTCATCCATGAATTCCGTGTACTTTTTAATTCCCTGCGCGGTCAGGAAATCGAAGGTGATACGGGTGTGAATGCAGCCCTGTCCGAAGTGCCCGTACAAGGCCCCTTCATAGCCGTATTTGTCGTAAAGCTTGCAAAGATCCCGCAGATAAGCGCCGACCTTCTCCGGCGCGACCGCCGAATCCTCCCAACCTTCCCACGTCGGCGGCGAACCCGGCACGAACGCCGACGCTCCCAGTCCGGCTTCGCGAACCTTCCAGACATGCGCTTCCTCAGTCTTGTCCCCGAACAGCTTCATGCTGGGGGCGTTGGGGCGGGATTTGATGCGGCCCATCAGCTTGCTTCCCTTCTCGTCCGCTTCCTCCTGCGAAGCGCCGCCGAACTGCACCATCAGCCAGCCGCGGCCGGGCGGCAAGCAGCTTGATGTAATCGATATCGAGATTCTTCTTGTGCATGTCCTCGATCAGCATGTAATCGAGTCCCTCGAGCGCGATCGGCTCGCTTTCGAGCACTTCCATCAAATGATCGGCGGCCTGATAGATGTTCGGATATCCCAGCACGACGAGACTCTGGTAGGGCGGCCAGTAGACCAACCGCACCTCCGCCTCGAGGATAGATACCAGGGTCCCTTCGCTGCCGACCAGCGCGCGGGCGACATTGAACCCGTTCTCCGGAAGCAGTTCGTTGAGGTTGTAGCCAGAGACGCGCCGTGGAATTTTCGGAAATCTCTTGCGGATCAAATCGCCATACTGGTCGCGAATGCGTTTCATTCCGGCGTAGATTTCCGCTCGCCTGCCGCCCTCGCGAACGATCGCGTTCAGCTCCTCCTCGCTGGTCTCGCCGACATGGAGGCGCAAACCGTCATAGGTCAGCACCTCCATCGAGATCACGTTTTCCTCGGCCTTGCCCGCCATTTGCGCGTGCATGCCGCAGGAATTATTCCCCAGCATGCCGCCGAACGTGCAGCGGCTATGGGTGGCCGGATCCGGCCCGAACGTAAAGTTGCGCTTCCAGGTTTCGTTGCGCAGCACGTCGAGCACGAGACCCGGCTGGACCCGCGCGCGCTTGTTGTCATAATCGATCTCGAGAATACGGTTGATGTACTTCGTAAAATCCATCACGACGGCGGTGTTGCAGCACTGCCCGCACAGGCTGGTGCCGCCCCCGCGCGACAGAATCGGCGCGCCATGCTTGCGAGCCATCGCGACGGTCGCGACCACATCGTCGACGGTCTTGGGAAGGACGACCCCTATGGGAGTCTGGCGATAGTTGGAGGCATCCGTCGCGTACAGCGCGCGGTCGCCATCGCCGAACCGCACCTCGCCCTCGAGGCGCGCGCGCAGATCCGCTTCGAGCGCGTCCGCATAGTCCGGCCGGCGGTCTCCCTTCCGCTGGCGGGTCGGCTCCGCCTTTTCGATGTCCGATTCATGAATGAGCGTCGTTGCCATAAACTCGATACTTCTCCGCGTCCGCTTTTTTCAATTCCAGCCCCAGGCCGGGCCGCGACAGGTCGGGCCGCAGCTCGCCGTTCACAGCCTTGATAGCCCCGTCAAAAAACATTTGCTCGATGCGCGCGTGATCGTGAAAATACTCGACGTTGATGGCCCGCGGCGAGGCGCAACACAGATGCGTGTGCAGCGAAGGCGCGGTGTGGGCCGACAGCGGCAGGCAGAACGATTCGCAGATCGCGCCGGCATTAAGAAATCCGGTCGCCCCGGCGCACCGCGTCGCGTCCGCTTGCAGCACGTCGACCGCTCCGGCTTCGACCATGCGGCGAAAATAGCGCTCGTCGTAGCCGTATTCGCCCGCCGCGATCCGCATTCCGGGCGGCCCTTGATCGCGCATTAAGCGGAGGCCATCGAGATCGTCCGAGGAGACCGGCTCTTCAAACCAGGTCACGTTCAGATCCGCGAATTGACGCGCCTTTTCGAGCGCTTGCTTGCGACGATAGGCCCCGTTGGCGTCCACGAAAAGCTCGACGTTATCCCCGATCGCCTTGCGCGCCACCTGCACGCGATGGAGGTCCCGCTCGGGATGCGTGCCGATCTTCATCTTCACGGCCCTGATGCCTTCCGACGCCCAGCCGCCGAGCTGCTCGCGAAGCTGCTCGTCGGTGTAGGACGTGAATCCTCCGCTTCCATACGCCATGACGCTGTCCCAGGCGGCGCCGAGCAGCGTCACCAGCGGTATCTTCAACAGCCGCGCCTTGAGATCCCACAGCGCGTTATCGACGGCCGCGATGGCCATGGACGAAATACCCGGCCGCCCGAGGTTGCGGATGCTCTGGACCATTTCGACCCAGCAGCCGGGCACCGACATGGCATCGCGACCCGTGACCGTGGGAGCCAACATTTCGTCGATCAGCTTTGCCGTTGCGAGATCGGCGTAGGAATAGCCGAGGCTACGAACGCCGCCGCTTACCGCTTCGACAATAACGATTGTTGTGCTGTCCCACGCATAAGTGCCGTCCGCTTCCGGAGAAGTGGTCGGCACTTTGAACGCGGATACATTCACGCCATCGATTTTCATCGACCGCGCTTATACCAACTCCCGAACTTTATCGCCCAGAATGGTCTTGATGATACCGCTGCTATCGGCCGTTCCGCGGGCCAGCGCCTCGGCGAAATGCGAGGCCTGTTTGACCGTGACCTTGGGAGGCATGGGAGGCTCGTTCGGATCGACCAGCGCTTCCACGACGACCGGCCCCGGGGTCGCGAACGCCTGTTCCACGATGGCGCCGCAGTTCTTGGGATTATCGACGGTCAGACCCGTTGCGCCGCAAGCGCGCGCGTAGGCGGCGAAATCGATATTGGGCTCCAGGGATACGCCAAACTCCGGATTCCCCAGCAGCACGATCTGCTCCCACTTGATCTGGCCCAGCACGTTGTTCTTGATGATGAAAATTTTGATCGGGAGCTTGTATTTCACTGCCGTCGCGACCTCGCACATCAGCATCGTGAAGCCGCCGTCGCCGACGAAAGCGACCACTTGACGGTCCGGATGCGCCACTTGCGCGCCGATGGCGTAAGGCAAACCGGGCGCCATGGTGGCGAGATTGCCGGAAAGAGTATGAATCTGGCCGCGTTTGGAAGGAATGTGCCGCGCCCACCACGTCGCGATCGTTCCGGAATCGCAGCAGGTGATGGCGTTGTGCGCCAGGCGCTTGCCGATTTCCGCCGCGACAACCTGCGGCTTCATGGGCATGCCCGTGGCGTTAGCATAGGTGTCCATTTTGGTGTTCCAGTCGCGCATGGCGGCCTGCGCTTCCGCGAGAAAACTACGATTTTCGTTCCGCCGCAGCAGCGGAAGCAGTTGCCGCAGGCTTAGTTTGCTGTCGCCGACGAGGCCGACTTCGACCGGGTAACGCAGTCCGATGCGCTTGGGATCGATTTCGATCTGCACGCCGCGCGCTTTCCCCGGCTTGGGCAGAAACTCGATGTAGGGGAACGATGTGCCCACCATCAGCAGCGTGTCGCAATCCTCCAGCGCGTCCTGCGACGGTTTGGTGCCGAGCAGTCCGATGCCGCCCGTCGTATAAGGGCTGTCGTCGGGTACCGCGGCCTTGCCAAGAAGAGGCTTCACGATGACGGCGCCGAGTTTTTCGGCAACCTGCTCCAGCTCATCCGTGGCGCGCAACGACCCCGCGCCCGCCAGAATCACGACCTTCTTGCCGGCGTTCAATAACTCGGCCGCTTCCCGCACGCGATCCGGATCGGGAAGGCGTGCGCTGTGCGCCCACACGTTCGAGACGTGGCCCTTGACGTTGCGCTCCGAACGCCGCCCCTTGCTCACTTCCAGCGATTGAAAATCGATCGGGGTGCAGATGTGCGAAACGCCGCGGTACGACAGCGCCGCGCGGCAAGCCAGTTCCGCCACGTTTTCCATGTGGTCCGGCCCCATGACGCGGCAGTTGTAAACGCATAAGTCCATGAATAGCTTGTCGAGCTCCACGTCTTGTTGCGTGAACGTATGGACGACATCGTGGGATTGCATGCCCGTAAGCGCCAGCACCGGAACGGAATCGAGCTTGGCGTCGTAAAGGCCATTCAGCAAGTGGATGCCGCCGGGACCGGAAGTTCCGATGCAGCAGCCCAGCTTACCCGTTACCTTCGCGTAACCGACGGCCGCGAATGCCGCTCCTTCTTCGTGCCGGCAGTGAATAAATTTGACCTTGTCCTGCCGTTTGCGCAGGGATTCCATGATGCCGTCGATACCATCTCCGGGAACTCCGAAGATGTGATCTACTCCCCATTCATGAATTACATCGATAAGGACGTCGCCGCCTGTTTGTGCCACTGCTTCTCCTTTCGGGTGATTGCCCATTTGGTAGACCCGCGCTAGATCACTACGGTTTCGCGCGCAAGGCTGTAACATCGCGTCCGCGGCGGAGTCCATCAACCATGGCCGACGAAAGAAAGAAATGCGCTCACCCGAGTTGTAACTGCCTGGCAAAAGAAGGAAGCCGTTACTGCGGCGCCTACTGCGAAGGCGAAGCCGGTACCTCGGACGTACTTTGCAGTTGCGGGCACCCCGAGTGTGTGGCGACCGCGACCGTTTAGCGGCTAAACACACCAGAGTCACAACGTTACGCGCGATTTGGTAACGGTATTGCTCATAACATGGCAGGAGTTGTTATGACAATCAGTGATAGTTTTCCCGAAAATCGCGTTGTGATGCCGCTCAAACGAGTGTCTTGGCCGGCTGTTTTTGGCGGCACGTTCGTGGCGCTCGGCATGGAGCTGGTGTTTGCCGCTTTTGGACTGTTCATCGGCTTTACGTTGAATAGCGGGGGCGGCATCACGGCTTGGTCCGAAGCGTGGTTCTTTGTGACGTGTTTCTTCTCGTTATTGGCGGGCGCTTATGTCACGGCGCGCCTGGCCGAAAACGTCTCCGGCAGTGGAGCGCTCCACGGCCTCGTCACTTGGGGCCTGACCGCCATGGTGACGTTCGCGTTAATGGTCTGGATGTCCTGGGGAATCGTCGGCACGTCGCTGGCGGCGGTGCGAACTGCCGCGGTCGCGAATGCAGCCCCCGTAACGACTACCCAACCCGCGAACAACGTGAACGCTCCGCAGGCCGCAGCTATTGCCGCGGGCGACGCTTCGACCATTTCCCTGGTGATCTTCGGCGGGCTGTTGTGCGGTCTTGTGGCATCGGTAATCGGCGGCAGCATGGATCCGATGAAACGGCGAGTGCTGACGACGAGACAAACGGCGCCGGCTATCTAAGAAATGAAGTACTACTATATCGTTGGCGTAGTGTGTATCTTTATTCTTCTCATTTGGTTCTGTGCGCAGTACCTGTAGGTGACGGGCCCGGCAAGCGATGGCGGTGAAATTGATCGATGGCCTCGGCGTGTTTCGCATCGATGTGGCCGAAGCCGATGTGCTTGCGAATGACGGCTCCATTCTTGCATTCCACTAAGCCGTTGTCGCCGGTATGATGCGCCCGCGACTTGGTTTGCTCGATGTGCAGTTTTTCCAGCATCCGCGCGACGGTGTAGTTGATAAACTCGCTGCCATTGTCGGAATGAAAGCCGCGGATCGCGAAGGGGAACTGCGCGAGCATGGCTTCCAGCACCGGCAGGAGCCAGTATTCGGAGATTTGCGGCGTGGCCGCCACAATCTCCCACTGCGTCACTTGATCGACGGCGTTGATGTGATACAGCCCTTTGCGGCCATCCTGGTCGCCTGCCCTGGGGCGAAGGCGCACGGCTCAGCTTGTCATCTGATAAGCAGACCCATGCCGTCTGGCTCAGGGCCTGCACGGTATCGATGCGCAGGTATCCGGGCGAGCCCTGCGTCTGTGGCTTGCGCCGCTGGCCGATGGGAATCGGCGTGGGCCGCGTGGGTTGGTAGCTGATGTTGCGTTTGCGGTAGGCTTGCGAGTTGCGCAATCGGTACAGGTGGGCCACCGAAATCCTGGCCAGGCGCTGGTAGGCGGCTTGGCCGTATTCGTCGTATTCGCGTTCCAAGATGCGCCGGGTTGCCGGTCCGCTCAAGTTCCCGTGCGCCTGGTCGACATAGGCCAGCAGATCCACATCGGCGCTTGTGTAGCGCGCGACGAATTTGGTGCGTTGATAGACCGCCGCTTTTACCCGCCCGCAGCTGCCATACGCCGCGATGAGCCGCGTCGTCTGGGCGCGGCTCAGACCGGTCATGCGCCCGATGTAGCGTCGCACCAAACCCTTGCCCGGCCGGTTCAGGCTGGCGTACTGATGGCGCACCAGCGTCCGCTCCACCGAAGCGTAGACCTCCTCGCGCCGCTGCCCGGCAAACCGCACCTCGCCGCTGCCGGCCAGGAACACCCGGATCTGCTCCAGGCTCCCCGCTGGACGCGCCGGGCCCGCCGTTTCCATTTACACTGAGAGACACGGGACGAACCGCTATCAATTCCTGTTGCTGTTTTCTATTGCCGCTCGCGTTGGCGATACCGGCGCGAGCCCAGATCAATCCGGCCAGCGTTCTATCGCAAACGCGCGAGAAACTGCTTGATAGAACGGAGCGCGTCCCAAACTATACTTGCTCCCAAACGGTGGACCGCAGTTATTTCCGTCTTTCTAATCCCATACCCGGAGCGGAGTCGTGCGAGAAGATCGCAAGCGAGCGCAAGCGAGGCAGATTGAAGCTGGAGCTGGAGGCCACCGACCGGCTGCATCTCGACGTGAAAGTGTCCGAAGGGCGTGAGATCGGCTCGTGGGCCGGCGCGAACAAATTCGATTCGCGTGAGATCAGCGAGTTCATTGGCGGCGGGCCTTATGGAACCGGGCCGTTGGGCACGTTGATCGGGGACGTCTTCGGTAACCGCGGTGCTTCTTTTGCTTTTGCCGGTCAGGAGGAGATTCAAGGAAAACGCGTATATAAATATGAATATCGGGTTCCTCTCGCTTCCAGCCACTATAGTGTGCGGTCAGGCGACAGGCGCGTGCTTTCAGGGTTCAGCGGCGCCTTTTGGATCGATCCCGCCAAGGTCGAACTGAAGCGCCTCACGGCGGACACCGATGAGCTCCCCGCGGAAACGCAAGCCTGCGCCGTCGGCGAGAGCATGGATTACGAAACGATGCGAATCGGGACCGGCGACTTCCTGGTCCCCCAGCGCAGCGAGCTGCGTTTCTTTCTTCGCGACGGGACGGAGGACAGCAATAGCGTCACCTACGCGGCCTGCCGCCAATACCATGGCGAAGCCACGTTGCGTATCGACGACGGGCCCATGATGAGCGGCGACGCCCCCACCGCATCCAAGCAGGCGGCGCCAATGATGACCGGGGGTCTGCCGTTTACACTGGCTCTGGCCGATTCCATCGACACCGAGACGGCGGCCGCGGGCGACGCGATCGCGGCTACGGTGCTGAAGCCGGGGCATACTCATAAATCGGATACCGCGGTCATTCCAGCCGGCAGCACGGTGCGGGGCCGTGTGGTGCGTATGGAGCATTTGCTTGGCGAAAACCCGCGCTTTGTGGTTTCGATTCTGCTGGAAAGCATTGACATTGGGGGCGTCCGAATGCCGTTCTACGCGATGCCGGACGATACTTCGAACGCAGTCGAGCGCAGAGTGGGGACCCTGCGGATGCGAGGCGATTCAATTGTTCCGGCTCCCGCGGGGCTGCCGCCCACAACGGCGACATTTGTATTTTCCACCACGAAAAGCCGCTACGTCGTGCCGCGCGGATGGGAATCGAAATGGCTCACTTTGCCGCCGCCTCCGGAAGATCTGGAAACGGCTCCGGCGCCGCGCTAGTGTGGCGTCCGTGTTAAGTCCAGCCGCTCCTTCACAATCGCGGCTCAGTAGCGAGCGCGTCGACAAGCGTCAAGCGTCACCGGGACGGGAGATAGCCGCCAGCAGGGGGTCGATGAACGCAAGCACTTTCGCGGCGCTTTGCTCGATCGTCTCGACTGCCGTGCGGCACTCTACTTCCGGATCGAGCGGCGCTTCGTAGGGGTCGTCCACGCCTGTCAAGCCGCGCAGCAAGCCCGCGTGGGACTTGCGGTACAGACCCTTCACGTCCCGCCGCTCGCAGATTTCGAGCGGCGCATTTACGAAGACCTCCACGAAGGGCGCTCCAACCCGCAGCCGCGCCTCTTCGCGGCCCTGGCGATACGGAGAAATAGCCGACACGATCGTCGTCACGCCGTGCCGCGAAAGGATCCCGGCGAGGTACGCGATACGGCGTATATTCTCATCGCGGTCTTGCTTTGAAAATCCCAGCTCCGCGCCGAGATGCCGCCGCACGACATCGCCGTCCAGGTGTTCCACTTCGAGGCCGCGCTCGGAAAGCCGCTCGCGCACGAACGCGGCGAGCGTGGTCTTGCCCGCCGAACTGAGGCCAGTGAACCAGATCACCAAGCCTTGTTTAACCGGCATGGCCGTCCGGTTTAACCGGCATGGCCGTCAGGTTTGACCGGCATGGCCGTCAGCGTTTCCCGATACGGCCCGTCAGCGCGCGATGCGCAACATCGTCACGCCGTGCCCGGCCACTTCGGCGGAATAAGAATCGCGAAAAGGCCCCATGTCGCGGCGGACCCACAGATCCCGCACCTTGTGTTTGCCCTTGAGGCCCAGAATTTCCCAATACGCGGTGACAGAGGTCATCTGCTCGCCGCGGTTAAACAGCCCGACCGCAAGATCGCCGTTTTCGAGCGGCTTGATCCACATTTCGATGCCGCCTTCCTTCGACACGCGATAGCCCTGCCGGCCCAGCTTGTCCTGGTCGATCGCGATCACTTCCGGGTTGGTCAGAATCTCTTTGGTCTCGGCGCTCATGTCGCGCAGATCGTTGCCGGCGAGCAAGGGCGCGGCCAACATAGACCACAGGCTCATGTGGGTGCGGTACTCCGCGATGCCCATGCCGCCATTGCCGATTTCCAGCATGTCGGGATCGTTCCAGTGGCCCGGACCGGCGTACTTCTCGTGACCGGCCTGCTTATCGAATCCGATCGTGGACATGCTTTTCCAGTTGTCCTGAATGTCTCCCGTGGTGCGCCATAAATTACCGCCCACGGAGGCGCCCCACTCCCATACATTTTCGCGGCCGTATTGGCACAAGCTGTAGACGATGGGCCGGCCCGACGCCTTCAGGGCCTCGTACATTTTCTTGTAGGCGGCCTGCATTTCGGTAGGTTGATAAACTTTTGCGGCGCTGCACCAGTCGTACTTCAGATAATCGATTCCCCAGGCGGCCCAGGTTTTCGCGTCCTGCTCTTCATGGCCGTAGCTTCCTTCGAAATTCGCGCATGTTTTTGGACCGGGAGAAGAGTAGATGCCGAGTTTCAGCCCCTTACCGTGGACGTAATCGGCGAGGGCCTTCATGTCCGGGAATTTGTTGTTCGCATGGATGTTGCCCTGCGCGTCGCGCTCCCCCTCCCAGGTATCGTCGATGTTGACGTAGACGTAGCCGGCGTCTTTCATGCCGCTCGAGACCATGGCGTCCGCGATCTCGCGAACGGTCTTGTCGTCCACTTTGTCCCTGAACTTGTTCCAACTGTTCCAACCCATGGGAGGCGTCGGCGCGAGGTCGGCCGCGCAGCACAGCGGCGCCAAGGCCGCGAGCACGAGAAGCGCTTTCATATCGTTTCCTCAACTATTCCATTTTTTGGCGCAGCGCGTCCAGTTCGCGGCGGCTTTGCCGGGCTTCCGGGGCGATCTTGCACGCGGCTTCCAGGTGCTGCCGCGCTTCTTTCAGAAACCCGAGGCGCTCGTCCGCGATGCCCAATTCGTATTGCGTCATGTAATCGTCAGGGGCGGCGGCAATCACCCGCTCGAAGGCCGCGCGGGCGTTGGAGTAAAGGCGGCGTTCGAGATATGTGGCGCCCAAATCGCGCCGCGCCAGGGTGTTGCGGGGATCTTGCGCGAGAATCCGGCGCAGAATCGCGATCGCCACTTCCGTATGCCCATCGTATAGGGCAATCATCGCTTTCTCGTAAAGCTGAAATTCGGGTAAACGGTCCTTGGGATCGGCGCCGGAACTTTCGAGCTTCGATGCGGGTCCGGGCGCAAGATAACCGAGCGAGCTCAGCAGCGCGCTCGTTTGGGGCGAGATGTTGCCCGGGGCCGGCGCGCGCCGCGGGGCATAGCGGGACAGCAGGGCCGCGAGATGGCGCCGCAGTGCGTGCGCTTCCGCGGAGTTCGATGTAAGGAGGTTGTGCTTCTCCCCCGCATCGTTTTTCAAGTCGTATAGCTCCGGCCGCGGCGCCTCGATGTACTTGTACGCGCCTAGGCGCAGGCTGCGCAGGGGCGCCCAGCCGAACGAATCGTGCGTATGGAGGCTCTCGCCGTACACGGCGCGCGCGCTTCGACCGGCGAGCAGTGTGTTGCCTTCAAACGACGCCGGCGCGGGTACATTCAGAAAGTCGAGGATTGTCGGCGCAACATCGATCAGCCCCGCCGGATTGTCTACGCGCGCCGGGAAGCCGGAGGCGGACGAGGGCCAGTGGACGATCAGCGGAACATGCAGCGTGCTCTCATAAATGAAATAACCGTGGCTGGATTCGCCGTGGTCCCCCAACCCTTCGCCGTGATCGGAGAGGAGAATTACCAGCGAGCGATCCCACCAGCCTCCCGTGGCGAGCGCCTTGCGAAACGAACCCAGCAGGCCATCGACATACTCGACTTCCGGGTCGTAGCCGGAGAGCTTGTAGGGTTTGTGCAGATCGTACAGGTGCACGAACACGAACACCGGCCGGTCGCGGTTTGCGGCTAGGAATTGGGTTGCCGCGCGAGTGACCAACGCGCCGTCGCGCCGGTCCCTGCCCGCATTGGGATTGCGCGAGGCGCCGCCATAAAACATGGAGCCGGAGAGCGGAGAAAAAGCCGCGAACTGGAACGGGCTGTCATAGGTTTCGAAGCCCTGATCGAGACCCATCTGCCGCTCCAGAAACACGCTGCCGATGAAGGCGGCTGTCTTGTATCCGCGCGTCCGCAATATGGAAGCCAGAGTGACCGCTCCCGCGGGAACGCGCTCGGCGTTCTCCTCTACGCGATTCTCAAACGGATATGTCGACGTGAACAGCGAGGCGTGCGAGGGAAGGGTCAATGGGACCTGGGCGTCGATGTTGGAATACAGCGTGCCATGGTCCGCGTACGAATCGATATTGGGGGTTTTGAGGCGCGTGGCTCCATAGGCGCCGAGATGGTCGGCGCGGAGCGTGTCGATCGAAATCAGAATGACGGAAGGCTGCCGCTTTTCGAGCGGCTGCGCGGCGCACAACACCAGCGAGGCGCAAAACGCCGCGAAGAAACGGGCTTGGAACATCGTAAATCTTCAGGACCGCCGGCGTCGTCTGCAAAAATTGTAGCGTACACAATTTACGCGCCGCTTTCACGTCGGCGAGCGTTGCGGTCCGCGGCGTCGCGCGCGTCCCACACTTCGGAGGTCCGCCGATGCGGCTCCATGGTAGCCTGAAGGCTACGGTGAGGTGCGAGAGCGGTTGAATCGGGCGGTCTCGAAAACCGTTGAACCTTTACGGGTTCCGTGGGTTCGAATCCCACCCTCACCGCCAGAACAACAGCTTACGCTTGACGCCCCGAGCACCGTGGCACCCGGAAAACATCTGGGCGTAAAATCACGCGCTCACTGGACGACAATGTACCCGTCGCAAAGGGGCCGACCGGCTGGAGCCAACTCCACGGCGCGGCGATCGCGCGCCATATCCGACGGGGGTGAGCGGCGTAATAACCGCGGCGGCGTTAATTTGCGGTGGCTGCTTTCCCAAGGTGACTTGAGCGTACTGGACAAGTTCCTAAAGGCACTGGGAGGCCCAGCCGGAGGAGGTGCACTCGAACGATTCGCGCGCGAGGGCATGAAAGCGGCGCTCGCTTGGGGCGTGGGAATAGCGCTCGACGGAGATGCGGTTTTGTTCGATTTCGATCTTGTTGAATGAGTTGGCTTCGCCGCGGGCGCGCGTGGAGATGGTGCCGGCCTGTACGAACACCGCCGAATGGCCGGGGATGGGATAACGCAACGCGGTGCGTCCGCTATGGCTGACGTGGAAATGGCCGGCCAACAGCAGGTCGATGTTGCAGCGGGCGATTTGCGCCATGGCTTGATGGGCGCGGCCTACCAGATCGCGGCGGCGGTAATCGGCGGGCAGGTCGAAGGGGTGATGCGTGACCAGGATTTTGACGCGGCCCGTACTTTCGCGGAAACGCTCCTCGATGCGGGCGATCTGGCGGACGTTGATGCGCCCATTCTTCCAGATCAAGGAGCGGGCGGTGTTGATTCCGAGCGCGACGATCTCGTCGTCGGCGTAGAAGGGCTCGAGGTCGGCGGTGATGTAGCGGCGGTACTCGCGCAAGGGCGTCTGAAAGCGGGCGTAGAGGTTATGCAGCGGCACGTCGTGGTTGCCGGGGACGACGATTTTCGGGCCGGGGATGGTTGCGAGGAAGTCGCGGGCCTGTTCGAATTCTTCGGGCCGCGCGCGCTGCGTGAGGTCGCCCGAGACGACGACGAGAGCGGGGGAGATTTCAGCCAGCGCGTTCCGCAGCGGCTCGAGAATGGCGCGGTCGAGCCGCCCGAAGTGCAGGTCGGACAAGTGCGCCAGCGTGCGCATGATCAGGGGACGATCACCTTGAGCGCGCGCGGGCGAAGCGCGTAATGCAGGGGCGTTGGGAGGCGCAGGATCTCGCCGTCCGCGGAGACCCGCACGCTACGGCGTTTTGTCTCGATGGAGACGCGTTCGAGACTGAACATTTGCAAGCCGCGCGTTTTGTCGAGGCGGCCAAAGAGCGCCGCCAGAGCCATGCCGACCAGGCCGATGCGGGAAACGGGCGCGGCCACGTACAGATAGAGGCGGCCCCGGTCGAGGTGGCGGCGGGTGCCGATGTTCAGGCCGTGGATCTGATATTCGTTGTTGCCGACGAAGACGAACGGCGTGCGTTGGGCAACGGTTGCGCCATTGGCGTCGATACGCACGTCGAGGAAGGGGTAACGGCGCAGCACGTGACCGGTTGCCAGCGCGAACGCGATCCATTTATTGTGGACCCTGCGGCGGCGGCGTTCGCGTGCGATGACGATGTTGGGATAAATGCCGATGCTGGAGTTGTTGACAAAAAATCGGCCGTTGACTTCCGCGACATCGATGAGGCGCGTGTTGCGCCGGGAAATGACGCGCGCCGCCGCGGACGGATCGAGCGGAATTCCGAGGTCCTTGGCGAAATGATTGAGCGTTCCCAGCGGGGCCACGCCCAAGGCAACGTCCGAGCCGACCAGCGCGGAAGCGACGGCGCCCACGGTTCCGTCGCCGCCGGCCGCGACGACGGTTTCAAAGCCCTCGCCCACGGCGCGCCGCGCCAGATCGAAGGCGTTCTGGCGATCGTCACCCACGACCGCGATGGAGTGGCTCAGGCCGGCGGAGGCGAACAGCGCATCGATCGCATCGCGGCTGGAGCGGCGCCCGGGAGCGCCGGATTTCGGATTCAGGATGATGGCGGCGCCCTTGGTTGCGATCATCATGTTGCGACCGTCATGTCCGTTGGACCCGCCGGGCGCGCGCGCGGTTTCCGGCCGCGATGGCGAGGACCCAGATGGTTGCGGCCGCGTAGCCTGCGATGACGTCGGTGGGGTAATGGACGCCGAGGTAGATGCGGGAAAAGCCGATAGCGGCGATCAGCAGGACCGCGGCGAGCCACAGCAGAGCTTTATAAAACGTCCGGCGCAGGCCGGGCGAGAGCAGCGCCGCGAGCGTGCCGAAGAAGACCAGAGACGCGAGGGCGTGGCCGCTCGGGAAGCTGTAGGAGCTGGGCAGCGGGTAGCCGAAAAAAGGGCGCGGGCGAGGACGGTGGAAGGCCGCTTTGAGCATAAGGTCGAGGGCGGCGGCGCCCAGCATGGCGATAACGAACAGGCGCGCATGGCGCTTATTTCCGGTGCGCCAGAAGTAGGCCACGGCCAGCATCGTCAAGGGCCATATCATGAATGGCTCGCCGATGAAGCTCATGGTCTTCATGGCGATGGTAAGGGGCTGCGACGCGTGGTCGTGGATGGTGTTGCGAACGGTGGAGTCGAAGCTCATGGTTTGGCCGCGGGCGACGTCGGCGGCAAGCCACCCCAGGGCGGCGGCCAGCAGCAGGGCGAGGACAAGGCCCGCGAGAACAGTCCTGTCGACGATGAGCTTTGACATGGCGGCGGCCCCTACAGCAGCGCCGAGCTGAACAGAAGATCGTGATCTCCCGGCGGCGTGAAACCGCGCTCGCGCATGATGCGCGCCATCTGGGCCCAGTGCCGGATTTCGTGCATGAGCGCGTGTAACACGATCTTGCGCATGGAGGCGTGGATGTCGCGGCCGGAAATCTCGAGATTGAACATGCGGGTCCAATCTTCCCTCTTGGCGTCGCGCACGAAAGCGCGCATCGCCTTGCGCGTTTCGAGGCCGAACCCGAAAACCTGGTCGATGCGATCCGACGCCCGGCCGCGGTATTCGGTCAACATCTCGCCGCGCATCCTTTGGATGTAGCGCAGTTCCGGTCCGAAAATGTGCAGGATGAGGGCTCCGGCCGTGCTCTCGCCGCGATCGCCGATGGGCATTTTGAGCAGTTCCTCGCCGTTTTCGCGGAACCACGCCTCCCAACGACGGCGCTCCTCGTCGGTGTAGTGCAGAAGCTCTTCAATCGAGAGATTCATGCTTGCGGGCCGTCATTCGCAGGCGGACGTAATCGATGTACCAGGCGCCATCGCGGTATAGCTTGGGGCGCAATGCCGTCTCCATGTCGGCGATGCAATCGGACGGTACGAAAGGGGCGAACATTTTCAGCCAATCGCGGAGGCCGAACTCTCCTTCGACAGCAGTGGGACGCGGGAAGAGCGCGGCGGTTTCTACTTCCAGGCCGCGCGATTCGAGAAGAGACGCGTATTCGCCGATGCCGGGGAAGTACCAGGGTCCGGGGCCTGCGAGTTCCGTGATGCTGCGAATATTGCCTTTGCCGCCCATTTCCAGTACCAGGCGGCCGCCGGGCCGGAGCGCGGCGGCAAGCGAATCCGCCACCGGCGCGGGCGGCTTCATCCAGTGCAGAGCGGCGTTCGAGAATACGGCGTCGAAAGGTTCGCGGGCGCGGAAGGCCGCCCCATCGGCAACTTCGAAGCAAATTTCTGGATAGGTCTCGCGAGCTTGCGCAATCATTTGCGGGGAAGCATCGATGCCCAGGACCGCGGCGCCGGAGTCCGCAATCTGCTTCGTCAGATGGCCGGTGCCGCAGCCGAAATCGAGGATGCGCTCCCCCGGCTGAGGATTGAGCACGTCGACGAGGCCGGCGCCATAGTCGGTGACATAGTGATGGCGGGAATCGTATTCGCGGGCGTTCCACATTAATGCTAAAGCCGGTATAGCATGACGTAAACTACGACGCCGGTCACGCTTACATAGATCCAGATAGGGAGCGTCCAGCGGGCGATGGCGCGGTGGCGCGCGAAGTTGCCCTTCAGGCCGCGGCGGAGCGTCACGATGGCGAGGAAGGGGACCGTTGCGGCCAGCACGGTGTGCGTGAACAGGATGCTCAGGTAGGTGGTGCGGAGCGCGCCGGTTCCGGGAAAATGCACGCTGCCGACCTGCGCGTGATAGACGAGATAACAGATCAGGAAGACCGTTGAAACGCAAAAGGCGGCGATCATGACGCGCTTGTGTTGGCGCACCTTTTTGCGGCGGATGAGCGCGTAGCCGCAGGTCAGCAAAATCGCGGAGGTCGCGTTCAATGCCGCGTTCACGGCGGGAAGGTCGTGGACGGTCATCAGGCGGATTCGCGTCCGAGGGCGTGTATAGCGGCGATCAGCTTGGGGATCTCATCCGGTTCGGAGGTGTCGTAATAACCGCGTATATGCGAGTTCTTGTCGACCAGCGTGAAGCGCGTGCTGTGCTGCAGAGTGCCATCCACGCGATTCAGCTTGAACACGTCCAGCCCCAGGTGGTTCAGAGTGGATTGCGGGCCGGTCAGGAAATACCAGTGCTCGGGCGAGGCGTGGTGTTCCTTGGCGTAGGCGGCAAGCCGCGCGGGCGTGTCGCGCTCCGGGTCCACGGTGAAGGACAGCAGCTTGACGTCTCTCATGCGCCACGTCGCCTCCTGAATCTGGTGCATCTGGGAGGTCATGCGCGGGCAAGGGCCGGGACAAGTAGTGAAGAAGAAGTCGGCGACCCAGATCTCGCCTTTGAGAGCGCCGCTGTCGAACGTCTCGCCGTTTTGGGCCGTGAGTTTAAATTCGGGGACGAGGCCGTAATCGGGAAGCTCCGCCGTTCGACGATGGCAGGCGCAGGAGAGTAAAAGGAAAGCGGCCAGGGGAACTGCCGGCTTCATGCCACGTGATCGAGGAGCATCAAGCCGTACAGCGCCGGCAGATATACGATCGACGCCAAAAGGACGCGGCGCGCTTGTTGGCGCGTGCGATGGAACGTTACGCGGGCGCCCGAATAAAGGAAGTAGGCGCCCAGCGCCAGAGCGCCGATCACGTACAAGTTGCCCGTCATGGCCAGCATTGTGGGGACGATGCTGATGGGGATCAGAATCAGGGCGTAGAGGAACATCTGGCGGGCGGTCGATTCGCCGTCGGGCTCGACCACGGGGAGCATGCGAATGCCGGCGCGCTCGTAGTCTTCGCGATACATCCACGCGATGGCATAAAAATGCGGGAACTGCCACAGGAACAGAATGGCGAAGAGCACCCAGGCGTCGGCATTGAGCGTGCCGCTCGCCGCCGCGTAGCCGATCAATGGCGGCATGGCGCCTGGAATCGCGCCCAAGGTCGTCGAGTGCGGCGTACGTTGTTTTAATGGCGTATAGACGAAGAGATAGGAGGCGAGAGTGAACAGCCCGAGGAGTCCGCTCAGAAGATTCACGCCGAATGCGAGCTCCACGAAGCCGCCGAGCGAAATCGCAATCCCGAATAGCAGCGCGCTTCTTGACGTGATACGGCCGGAGGGCAGCGGGCGGGCCTGCGTCCGCCGCATCTTGGCGTCCGCCTCGCGCTCGAACCACTGGTTCAGCGCGGCGGTTCCCGACGCAATCAGCCCCGTGCCAACGACCGTGTGCAGCAGTGCCCACCAGTGCCAGCCGTTGAAGCCGGCCATTCGGCACCCAAAGAAATAGCCAATGCCCGTGCTCATGAGGATGAGCCATGTGATGCGCGGCTTGGTCAGCTCCAGGTACGGTTTCATGGCGCTGCAGTGAGGGTGTGAGACGGGAATTGGACCGACCGATGGAGGGGAACGTTTCGGAATGCTTGCGTTTTATCCATCACGGCGCGGAACTGCCCGGCGATTAGGCCTTTTACATTGTACATATAAAACCTACGGTTTGGGGCGACGATTTTATCCGGAGTGGGGGTGTGACCGATAGTGCTCGCGCAGGAGGTCTTTGCCGTAATCGTTTCCGTTGGGCGTGCGGACGACGCAATGAATGTGCTGTTGCGTGGGCTTGTTGGGATCGGCTGCGAAGCGCGCCAGGTTGGCGGGCCGTTGATGGTCGAACTCGATCAGCACTACCGGGCTTTGAATGCGATAGTAGAAGACGCTGTCGGGTTCCGTCCCGCCGATCCAGGCGAACCAGGTGTCGTCGAGATGGCGCTTCACTTCGTCCATTTTGACGCGGGCGTGGCCGTCGTCCATGTTTGCGATGTACAGATCGACGAGGTCCAGAAGTTGGCGGCGCTGCGGCGAGGCGAAGTCCGGCGCGCGGGCTCCGGCGCAGTTCAAGACGACGTTGTCCTTGAACGCTTCCGTCAGATTGTTGTTGCCGGTTTTTGAAAAGGAGAGAATCGCCTGCTTGCGCTGCGCTTCGCCGAGCCCGCGCAACATGGCGAGCCCGCGGTTCTGCTCTTCCTGCAGGACCACCGTGCCTTTGTATTTGCCGGAAGTCGCGCGGACCGGCTCGGATCCAATGAAAAACGGCGTCATCACGACTTGGTCGCCCAGTACGAAGTAATTAACGATGGCGTGATGGCCATCGAGCTGCCAGCCCCACGGGTCGGTGGCCGAAGGCTTTCCCATGATGGTGATGAAATACATCCCTTCGCCGAGGAACTCATGATCGCCGGTCAGCTCGGCGAGAGTTTCGTTCAGGCGCATGATGTTGCGCACCAGCTCGAAGCCTGGGGCGCTGACGGAGGCGCGCAGCAACGCGAAGGCGGCATCGCGCTGCGCGCCGCTCATTTCGCGAAAACAGACGCCCTGACGCATGTAGAAATGCTGGTTCATCCACTTGCGCCATTCGGGATCGTCGACGGGGAACATCGTCCTGGCGAACTGGTCGGGGGTGAGCGTGGCGAGATATCTCTCCGCCGCGTTGCGGACGGCTTCGGTGGAGACGCCGGTAGCCTGGATCGGGAATAGTCCGGGAACGATGTTTCCATCGGTCGTAATTCCCTTAAACGGCTCGGCGAGGCCTTTACTCTCGTAATCTTCGGACATGCGGCGAAAGCGTTCCGCCATATCCGCGGAATTTTGCGCCGAAGCGCCAGACATGAGAATCGCGCCGGGGATCAGCGAGCCCAGGAAGCGGCGGCGGTTGGGTGCGTGGGGGTCATGCATCGTTAAGAGTGTACGCCGGAGTGGGTCTAAAGTATAGCGTTTCGAAAGCGTCGTTCAGAGGCTCGATTTAGTGGCCGGAGCGGCCGTCAACGGGCTTCTGAAAGAGATCTGAGTGGAAAAAGAAGTTCGCCACCCGCCGCGGCCGGGAGCACTGGCGCAAATAAGGTGCTCGAGCAGCGCCCGAAGCTCTGCGCGGCAAGCGCGATGCGCCGGGCCTCGCCGATGGAAACCGTGTCCCTGGCATGACACAATTCTGCGTCCCCGGCCCGCGCCGTTGCGTACTTGTTTAATAGAGAAGGCATGGTGGCGGTGGGATTCAGGACAGCGGAGGCGGCGCCGGGCGCGGATAGCATGGCGCCCGCTTTCGGGGAGCTGTTGCGCGCCAATCAGAGTATGGTGTTCAGCATCGCTTACCATTTTCTGCGCAATCGCGAGGCGGCCGAAGAGGTCGCCCAGGACGTCTTCCTGCGGCTCTATCGCAATCTCGGCGATTTCGAAAGCGCGGAGCATGCCACGTTCTGGCTGCGGAAGGTAACCAGCAATCGCGCGATCGACTATGCGCGCAAACGCAAGCTGCAGGCCGCCGTGGCGCTGGAGGACGCGCCGGAGCCTTCCGTCGCCGCCGATCAAACTGTTACGAGGGGCGATCCGCTCTTGAACCGCCGTTTGCGGGCGCTGCTCGGATCGCTGCCGGAAACGCCGCGCATGGCGATGGTGCTGCGCTATCAGGAAGACATGATGCCGGAGGAGATCGCAAAAGCGATGGACATGCCGGTCCGAACGGTGAAGAGCCATCTGCAGCGGTCCTTGACGATGCTGCGCGACAAGATCGGACGCAGCATGGGGGAGATACGGTAATGGACGATCTGGAACGGCAATTGAAGGATGCGTTATCGCGCCAGGATGCGCCGGAGTGGTTCGAAGCGAGGGTGCTGGCGGCCGCGCGCCAAACCCGTCCCGGATTTTGGCGGGGCTGGTTTCGATCTCCACTGCCGCGGCTGGCAACCGCCACGCTGGCGGCCGCATTGGTAATTGCGGGCATCGCGGTCGAGCGCGAGCGGGCGGCGGAGGAGCGGGCCGCCGGAGAAGCGGCCAAAGCGCGGCTCGTACTGGCCTTGAGAATTACGCGCACGAAGCTCGAGAAGATTGAACGGACATTGCATGAAGTGGAAAGAAACGATTAAGAATCCGAGGACGATATGAGATCGGCAGTTATTGCTTTATTGGCGCTGCTCCCTGTGGCGGCGCAGGAATTCAAGATTCCGCCGAGCGTCGAGAAGCTCGCCGATAAGGCCAGCGAAGTGGTCGATGTGACGCTCGATTCGTCGATGCTGCAGCTCGCCAGCCGCTTTCTTTCCGATAAAGACCCCGATCAGGCGCGGGCGAAGAAAGTCGTCATGGGACTCAAAGGCATCTACGTCCGCAGCTTCGAATTCGACAAGACCGGCGAGTATGACGAAAACGAGATCGCGGCATTGCGCTCGCAACTGCGCGCGCCCGCATGGTCCCGAATCGTCGGCGTCCACAGCAAGAAAGACGGTGAAAACGCGGACGTGTTCATCGGCAATGGGGGAGAGCAAATCAACGGCCTAGTCGTGCTTGTCGCGGCGCCGAAGGAACTGACCATCGTCAATATCGTGGGGCAGATCAAGCCCGAGGACCTGCGCGATCTGGGCGGCAATTTCGGCATTCCCAAAGTCGAATTCAACGCCACCCGCAAGACGGACGGCGGCAAGGCGAAGGAGAACTGAGATGCGGCTCCTGCCATTGCTGCTGTGCGTCTGCGCGCTGGGATGCGGCGCGGCGCGCGCAACCGATCGCGAGTTTAAAGATATCGTGGCGGCAATATCCGAAGAGTTCCATGCGCGTCCCGTGCATATTCCGTTGTTTGGAATGGTCAATGTAGTTGCTTATCTGGTGCGTCCGGCGGGAACCAAGCATATTGACATCGCCATTTTTGAGAATCTGAACTCTCGCGGGCGACTCAAAACCCGTGATTCAAAAGATCCCGATCTGGCGCAAGAGATCCGCGGCGCGGTCGGGAACGCCTGGAAGCCTTTCGTTCAGGTGTGGTCGCGAGGCAAGGGGCACAATGAGACCGTACTCGTGTACATGAAAAGCGAGGGCCGCGACTGCAAGCTGCTGGTCACGAGCGTGGAGCCGAACGAGGCCACCGTGGTCGAGATTAAGCTCAACCCTGCTGGATTGCAGCGCTGGCTGGCCTCCCCGCGGGAATCGGCGCGAGACGACAGCGGCCGGAGGGATTAGGGCCGGGTTTGAGTGTGAACGGCGCGGCCTAAGATCCCCAAATCAGTCCGAAGCATGTGTTTACCTGAGCCATGATTCAGGTTAATCCGGGAACCTGCTTAGCTCCAATGACGCCTTGGTACTGGAGCCGCCTAGGACGCCCGGAACGTTATCCCCGCAAACGTCACCACGCTATGCTCGTCGATGTTCCATTGCTGGTAACGCCGCAGATCGCCGCTGGTGTTCGGGACCGCCTTTAGAAACGTATAGATGGGAGCCGAGCCGCACCACTTCAGGTCGTCGCGATTCTCCTGCACCAGGGACCAGAAACCGTGCGCGTCCGACGCCGCCATGCGCTCGATGCGTTTACGATCGCGCTCGGCAACCGCGAGCATCCCGCCGTCGTCGGCGCGCGCGATCATCTCGTCGCCATAACGGCGGCCCATGTGCGCCATGTCCACGCCCAGCACGAAGAACAGCTTCCCGGCTTCGCGCGCGGCCGTTTCCCCCAGGGCGTCGAAGAAGCGCCGGATATCCTCGTTGTCCTCCGGCTTGCCGCCGCGATAAACGCTTTGCGCGAAGGAGCCGCACAGAATAGGGAGCATCTGAATGTCCGGGCCGTAGATGTGCTGCAGAAACAGCACCTGAAACTCTATAGAATGCTCCACCGCATGGCAATAATCTTCCATGTTGACGGCGCCGGGCGCGGCGGCGGCGAGCCGGTCGACGAGATCCACGTTCGTCCGAGCCTCTCCCAGAGGAGTCGCGAAGGGTTTGCGCGTCAAGCCGAAGCGATCGGGCTCGCCGTAATGCGAAGTGCCCAGGATTACGAACGTCCGGCCGGCATAGGCGGGAAGCAGCGAGGCATAGGCGTCGCGATACGATTCCCAGCCGCCGAACGGGCTAACGTGAGGCGCGGCAATTCCGACCAACGAATCCATGGATGCGGACTCGGCTCCCTTCATGAACTCGGTCAATTGCGCGCGCGCCTCCGCGGGTTGGTCCGGGTAAGCGGAGCCGGCGTGACTGGCTTCGCGCACGGGGGCGGCGGCGAATTCGCGGATGCGCTGCTCGCGAAGGTTTTCAAAGATATCGTTCTCGAGGAATCCGGCGCCGCTCAAGGCCTCGAAAAAATGCTTCTCCAATTCGCCGATCTGAATTTCGCCCGTGGCCTGGACGAGGCTTTGGCGCAAATCGAGCTCCGTCTGCTCGCCGTCGAAACACGCTAGGGATGCTACCAGCGGAGGAGGGATCAGCAGCATCGTATCGGAGAAATGGTAGTGATCCCGAATCAACAGGCCAGGCTGCTCGGGATCGGGAGAAGGCATGAAATCCAGGCCCAACCGCAGACGCGGCAACGGGTGAGGCATCGCCCTCTTATAGTCGCACGACGTTTCTCATTGACAGGCGCTATTCGTAACGCAGCGCAACCATCGGGTCGACCCGGGTCGCGCGTTGCGCTGGAACGAGACAGGCGGCCATGGCGGCGACGGCGAGGATCAGCGCGGCTATTAGAATGTTTCCGATGTCCTGCGCGCCCACGCCGTAGAGGAACGCTTTCACGAGACGCGTCGCGGCAAACGAGCACGCGATGCCGAACACCGCGCCGATGGCGACCATGAGGAGCGCGTCGCGGAAGACCAGCCAGAGGACCGCGCCTCGCCGGGCGCCCAGAGCGACGCGAATGCCGATCTCGCGGGTGCGGCGCGTCACCGCATACGAGATGACGCCGTAGAGCCCCACGGCCGAAATTAGGAGCCCGAGAGCGCCGAAAAATCCCGAAAGCGTCGCGATCAGGCGCTCCGATAAAATATTTTGATCCAAGTTGTTCTGTAGCGTTCGAACGTTCAACAACGGGATTACGGGATCCAGCGCGGCTATCTGGCGGCGCAGGGCGGCGGTGATTTGAGAGGGGGGCGCGGTGGTGCGGAGCACGAGCGTGCAGGAGTTGGCCGGCTGCCGCCAGATGGGGATGAATATCATGGGATCCACGGCATCCTTCATATTGAAGTAGCGCGCGTCTTTCACCACGCCGACGATTTCGTAGAGCTTATCGGCGCGATACTTCTCGTCGAGCGAGACATGCATGCCGACGGCGTTCCGTCCGGCAAAGAAATGGCGCGCGAAGGCTTCGTTGACGATCGCGGAGCGCGGCCCCGGCGGCTCCGGCCTCTCCTGGCCGGGTACAAAACGGTCCGGCATCTCGATGGCGAGGGCCGGATTATCGCGCTCTTCGAATTCGCGGCCGAGAAGCAGGGGCGTGCCGAGGGTCGCGAAGTAGCGCGGTCCGACGCCATCGAAGTAGACCCATTTTTTCTCGCCCGGCTTCCAGGCATAGCCCTCGGCCGACACGCTTCCGTTCCACATTGAACCCGATAAGGGGACGATTCTGGTGAGGCTGGCGGAGCGCACTCCGGGGAGGCGCTCGGCGCGGACGGTGAGGGCATCGTAGAAATCGCGCGTCCGCTGACCCTTGTAGCCGAAGCGCGTGGGATCGACCTCGGCGGTCATCACTTGCTCCGGCGTGAAGCCAGGATCGAGGGCACGCAGATTTCCCAGGGTGCGGATGAAGAGTCCGGCGCCGACCAGCAGGAGCAATGAGAGCGCGACTTGAGCAACGACCAACACGCGGCGCAGCGTCAAGCGCGAGGCGCCGGTCGAGCCGGGGACGTCCTCTTTCAAGGCGGGCAGCAGGTCGGGGCGGCTGGAGCGGAAGGCCGGCGCGAGGCCGAACAAGACTCCGCAGAGAATCGAAACGGCCATGGTGAAGCCCAGCACGCTCCAATCGAGGGGGGCATCGATGGAGACCGGCGCCCAGCCGGGATGCGGGGCGAAGCGCATCAGAACACGGACGCCCACGAGCGATACTAAAATTCCGCCGAGGCCTCCGAGGGCCGCGATGAAGACGCTTTCGGCGAACAGCTCGGACCCGATTCGCCAACGGCTGGCGCCGACGGCGAGGCGTACAGCGATTTCGCGCTCCCGCGCCGCTCCGCGCGCCAGCATCAGGTTGGCCACGTTGGCGCAGGCGATCAGCAGCACCAGCGCGACTACGGTGAACAAGATCAGCAGAGGCTTGCGGAGCTCGTCGCCAATGAAAGAGTAGCCGCGGCCGGCCGGGAGCAGCGCGATCTGCCGAGCTTTGTTGACAAACCGCGCTTCCGCCACGGTGCGGCGCTCGGCGTCTTCCTGGTCCTTGCAGATCGAGTACAGCTCGGTTTCGGCCTTCTTGAGCGGGGCACTCGGTTTCAAGCGGCCGATGACGCCCATCCACCACATGTGCCGGCTGTTCCACATGCTAAAGGGCATGTGCAGCAGAGCGCTGCGCATCATGATGGGGACGAAGAGATCGGGCTTGAACGCCACGTCGGCGCCGGAGAAGCCGCGTGGCGCGACGCCGATAACGGTGAAGGGATAACCGTTCAGGAGCAGCTTGCTGCCAATGACGACGGCGCTGCCCGCGAAACGGCGCTGCCAATAGGGATAGCTCAGGACGGCGTACGGAGCGGCGTCGGGGGCGCGGTCCACGGCGGTGGTGAAGAGGCGTCCAGCGGCGGGGGTGACGCCGAAGACCTGGAAGTAGTTGCCGGAGACTTGAACTCCGTAGGCGAGCTCGGTGGCCTGTTGCGCGCCCTCTCCCGGTTGAACTCCGATCGATTGGAGACCCAAGCTATAGGCGGCCAGACCGTCGAACACGGTATTGTGTTCGCTCATGGCGCGATAGTCGGGGTAGTTCCAACTCGTATTGAAGTGTTCGCCGCGCGACCCCACCATGTACAACTGTTGCGGCGCCTTGACGGGCAGCATTTTCATCAGCACGGCGCTGACGAGCGAAAAAATCGCGGTGTTGGCGCCGATTCCCAGCGCCAGCGATAACACCGCCACGGAGCTCGCGCCCGGAGTCTTCCGCACCATGCGCCAGGCATATCGAATTTCGCTTCGCAGGTTATCGAGCCAGGGTGTCATGCGCATTCGCCTCAGCTTGTTTGGACGCCGGTAAGCGCTCCGCGGTTTGTTCACGGCTTCGAAATAACGCCGCCTCCCAGCTTCCACAATATCTGGCGCAGCATCCCGGCCCAGATTTCCGCGTCATGCGCCGACAGGTCCATTCGCCGCACCAGCCGCCGCAGTTTCGTCTCCGTCGAAGCGGCGTGCAAATAACCCGACCGTTCGAGCGCCTCCCGCAACAAGTCCGTGAGCCGCTCCAGATCCGCCGATGCCGCCCGCTTGCGCGATTCCGGCTGCGGCGTCTTCCCCGCCCGAATCAATTCATACAAGCATACTGCGACCGACTGGCCCAGGTTCATGGACCCGTGCTCCTCCCGCGTCGGGATGCGCAGCAGCCAGTGGCAATACGAAAGGTCGTCGTTTCCGAGGCCGTATTTTTCCGAGCCGAACAATAGCGCCACGGGCCCGTTCGGCAAGGCATTGCGCAGCGCTTTGCCGCCGTACTCGAGCCGGCGCAGCGAATGTTTCAGCTCGCGATGCTGCGCCGCCGTCGTGCCGACCACCAAAGCGCAATCCGCGATGGCGTCCGCGAGCGTCTTGAACTCGACCGCGCTTTCGAGAATTGCTTTAGCGTGTACGGCCGAGCGCGCCTCGCGGAAAGCCACTTCATAGGGGTTGACCAGCCGCAGATGCAGAAACCCGAAATTGCTCATGGCGCGCGCCGCGGCGCCGATGTTCAGCGGATTTCGGGGTGAGACGAGAACGACGCGAAGGTTGTCCGCGAGCTCGGGTGTCAAGCCGTTCCGAGCGCCAGCACGCACGCCACCGACCCAGGGCCACCCAGGTTGTGTACCAGCCCGAGCCCGGCATCTTTGATCTGGCGCCCGCCCGCTTCGCCGCGAAGCTGCGTGACCACTTCGTGGATCATGCGCACGCCGCTGGCTCCGATGGGATGGCCGCAGGACTTGAGCCCGCCGCTGGTGTTCACCGGCATATCGCCTCCCAGGGCGCTACGGCCCTCCGCGATAAAATGTGCGCCCTCACCCTTGCCGCAGAAGCCGAGATCTTCGTAATTCGCAATCTCGGTCCAAGTGAAGCAGTCGTGAACTTCCGCCAAGTCGATCTCCTTCACGGGATCGGAAATACCGGCCATTTTATACGCGGCTTGCGCCGCCGCCCGAGTCGCCGTGAATCCCACGTATTCGAACGCCGGATCGTACCACGGACGTCCGCTCGTCACCGCCAGGCCTATGCCTTTCAGCAGCACATAATCGTCGCGAAACTTCTTCGCCATATCGGCGCGGCAAATGACAGCGGCGGCCGCGCCGTCCGTCGTGGGGCAGCAGTCGAATAGCCCGAAAGGCCATGCCACCATCGGCGCCTTCAACGCCTGTTCCTCCGTGATCCGCATCTGAAAATGCGCCTTGGGATTCTTCGAGCCGTTCTCGTGATTTTTGACCGCGACCTTGGCGAGCGCGTCGCGCCCGGCGTGAAACTCGTGCATATAGCGCGTCGCGGCCAGCGCAAAAATGCCCGGCGCCGTCAGGCCGTCGGTCTGATACGGATGCTCCCCTTCCGAAGACAGGCCGCGCGACGGGCGGTTCTTCAACTTCTCCACGCCCAGCACCAGGGCGACATCGTACACTCCGGATGCAACGGCCATTGCGGCGTTCCGGAACGCGTCGGTTCCGGTGGCGCAGAAATTCTCGACGCGCGTGATGGGTTTGCCATATAACCGCAACGCATCGGCGAGGGAAACCGATGCTTTCCCGTGTCCGCCATAAGGCGAAAACGTGCCCAGCCAGGCCGCTTCAATCCGCTCCGGCTCGATGCCTGCGTCGGCGAAGGCGGCATTGGCGGCCTCGAGCGCCATGTCCTCGTAGCCGAGGTCGAAGAGATCGCCGAACCTGGTGCAGCCAACGCCGATAATGGCGACTTTATCTTTCATTCCAGAGCCGAAGCCGGTAAGACTCCTTCATCCTACGCGATTGTGCTTCAATTTTGCGTGGGGAGGGTTCGATGTCCAGTTCGACCGCGGCGCCGGCTGTCCGAATTCGCCGCGCAACGCCGGAAGACGCCGATGAGTGCGGCCGTATTTGCTACGAGGCGTTTGCCGCCATCAATCGCCGACATGGCTTTCCTCCGGACATTCCCGCGCCGGACGTGGGCGTGGGTCTTCTGCGAATGCTGTTTTCACTTCCCGGCTTCTACTGCGCCATCGCCGAGATGGATGGGCGAATCGCGGGGAGCAATTGCCTCGATGAGCGTTCCATTATCGGCGGTATCGGACCCATAACGGTGGATCCGAGCGTTCAAGACCGCGGCATCGGACGCGCGCTCATGAATGCTGTCATGGGACGGGCGCACGAACGTGGATCTGCGGGAGTGCGGCTGCTCCAGGCGGCGTTCCATAACCGCTCGTTGTCGCTCTACACAAAGCTGGGCTTCGACGCTCGTGAGCCGATCTCCGTGATGCAAGGACCGGCGATTAAGGGCGTTATTGAAGGATGCGCGGTTCGCCTCGCCACGGAAGGCGATGTGGAGGCCGCGAACAAGGTTTGCGAGAGCGTGCATGGCCACAACCGGGCCGGGGAATTGCGCGATGCCATCGGCCATGGCACGGCCACGGTTGTCGAACGGCGCGGACGGATCACGGGCTATGCTTCGGCGCTGGGATTCTTCGGCCATGCCGTCGGGGAGTCGAATCTGGACCTGCGGGCGTTGATCGCGTCCGCCGATAGCTTCGGCGGCCCGGGCATCCTCGTGCCCACCCGCAACTCGCCTCTGTTCCGATGGTGCCTGAACAATGGCCTCCGAGTCGTATCTCCGATGACGCTGATGAGCGTGGGGCTGTATAACGAGCCCCGCGGAGCATATCTGCCTTCGGTGTCGTACTGATTCGAAGCGGGGGCGATCGGCAATACCGTGCGAAAATAGGGTTAACAGTGCCAGTTAAAGTTAAGGCGCCGAAGAAGAACTCGGGCTTGGTGCGTTTTTTTCTGCACCCCGCCGGCAAAGCAATTCTGGCGATTTTCGTTTTGGGCTTCAGCCTCGGGCTGATCCTCTTCACGTATTATTACGCCAAGTATTCGCGGCTGATTGAAGCCAAGCTGAACGCCGGGCCCTTCGCCAAGACATCCATGTTGTATGCCGCGCCCCGCACCGTGATGGTGGGTGACGAGGCCACGGCGCAAGAGATCGCCGCGGATTTGCGGCGCGCCGGATATTCGGAATCGCGGGACAACCGCATCGGCCATTTCGCGGTTACCGCGGATGGGGTCGACATCTACCCCGGGCCGGATTCCTATTTCAAGCGCGACGACGGCGTCATCAAGCTGGCGCAGGGCAAGGTTGCGCGGATCATTTCGCTGGCGGACAACACCGAACGGACGCAATATGCGCTGGAGCCGGAGCTGATGTCGAATCTGTTCGACAAGAATCGCGAAAAGCGGCGTATACGTGCGCTACGAAGATATTCCGCCGGTGCTGGTGCACGCCGTGATTTCGGCCGAAGACAAGCGCTTCTTTCAGCATTCGGGATTCGACCCGATGCGCATCGTGAAGGCGGCCTGGCGCGACGTGCGGCAGCGCCGCTACGCCGAAGGGCGCCTCCACGCTGACGCAGCAGGTGGCGCGGATGTTCTGGCTGGACAACGACAAAATCTGGAGCCGCAAGCTTCCCGAAATGCTGATCACGATGCATCTGGAGCAGAAGCTCAGCAAGGAAAAAATATTCGAGTTCTACGCCAACCAGGTGCCGCTCGGCCGTCGCGGCAGCTTTGGCATTCGCGGATTCGGCGAGGCGGCGCAGGTTTATTTCGGAAAGAACGTCAAGGCGCTGACCGTGGCGGAGTCGGCCACTTTGGCGGGGCTCATACAGCATCCCAGCATGATCAATCCGTTCCGTTGGCCGGAGCGGGCCAAGGCGCGGCGCAACGTTGTGCTGAAGATGATGCTGGAGAACAACTACATTAGCGAGGACGAATACGCGCGCGCGGCGGCTTCTCCGCTAACGCTTGCGAAGCCGGAATCGGAGACGGCCGAGGCGCCCTATTTTGTCGATCTGGTCAATGACGCGCTGGCGGACAAATTTCAGGACTACGACTTCCAGTCGCACGCCTACCGGATTTACACGACGCTCGATCCGGAATTGCAGAGCGATGCCGCCGCCGCGGTGCATCTGGGAATGGAAGAGGTCGACAAGCTGATCCTGAAGCGCAAGAAAAAGGACCCGAATTATCCCGACCCGCAGTGCGCCCTGATCGCGCTCGATCCGCAGACGGGCGAAATCAAGGCGCTGATCGGCGGGCGGAATTACGGCATGAGCCAGCTCAACCACGCGTTGTCGAAGCGTCAGCCGGGATCCTCGTTCAAGCCCTTTGTGTACGCGGCGGCGCTGAATACCGGCCTATCGGGCGGCGAGACCATTCTGACGCCGTCCAGCCTGGTGAACGACTCGCCGACCACTTTCTGGTTCGACCAGAAGCCGTATCAGCCGGCCAATTTCAAACACGAGTACCACGGCGTGATCACCATGCGCCAGGCGATAGCGGTGTCGGCCAACGTGGCGGCCGTGCGGTTCGCGGAAGAGGCGGGGTATGGCGCACGTGGTGGACCTGGCGCGCCGCGCGGGGCTGAACATGAATATCCGGCCGACTCCGGCGGTAGCGCTCGGCGCCTATGAGGTAACGCCGCTCGAGATCGCCGGCGCGTACACGATTTTCTCCAACCGGGGCCTGTTCACTAAGCCAGCTTTATTGTCTCCATCAACGACCAGCACGGCGCAAGCATTTTTGAAAACAAGCCGGAACATAAGCAGGTGCTGGACCCGCGCATTGCGTTCCTGATGGACAGTCTGCTGGAAGAGGTGGTGCGGACGGGCACCGGCGCGGGCATTCACGCGCGCGGCGTGAATTTCCCGGTGGCCGGCAAAACGGGCACGTCGCACGACGGCTGGTTTGCCGGATTCAGCTCCAAGCTGATCTGCATCGTTTGGGTGGGCTTCGACGATAACCGCGAGCTGAACCTGGAAGGCGCGCATTCGGCGCTGCCGGTGTGGGCGGAATTCATGCGGCGCGCGCACGGGCATCGCGAGTACCGCAACGTGAGCGAGTTCCTGGCGCCGGCGGGCATCGTGAGCGAGCAGATCGACCCGGCATCGGGACAGCTCGCGACCGCCGCATGCCCGCAAGTCCGCACGGAGTATTTTATCGACGGCACGCAACCGGTGGAGATGTGCGCGCTGCACGGCGGCGGCGGCGCGCGCGTGGCATCATGGGATCCGGCGCCCGTGCCGGCCCAAGGCGCTCCCGCGACACCCCCGCCGGTGCGCGCGGCGGTTCCTCCCGGCGCGGCCCCGCAGGCCCCCCCTCAGAACGTCTGGCCGGCGGCGCAACCGCGGGCCGTCCAAACCGCGGCTCCCGCGGCCGCCCCCGCGCAGCCCGCATCAGACCCCGCCCCTCCCCCACAAAAGAAGAAGGGCATCTTCGGGCGGATTAGGGATATATTTAAGTAATAGGACGTCCGTAACGAGGGGACTCTATGTCTTCCTTACCACCACTGCTGTTTGCTTTTGTTGCCGCGGCTTTCCCCGCGGTTCCCGATAAGAAGCCCATCGCCCCGGAGCTCCGGGGCGACATCTACATGGCCCGTAAGATGTACCGCGAGGCGGTCGAGGCTTACGAGCAGGGCCCGCAATCCGATGCCGTCATTTTGAATAAAACCGGCATCGCGTATCACCAAATGCTCGATTTTCGCACGGCCAAGAAATACTACGAGCTGTCGATCAAGGCCAGCCCTCATTATGCCGAAGCGATCAACAATCTCGGGACCATTTATTACGCCGCGAAGAGTTACCGCCGCGCGCTGGGGCAGTACAAGAAGGCGCTGCGGTACAGTCCCGAATCCGCCTCGATTTACAGCAATCTCGGAACCGCCTATTTCGCGCGCAAGGATTATAAGCGCGCGTCGGTGGCTTATGAAAAGGCGCTCTCGCTCGATCCCGACGTTTTTGAGAGCCACAACACGCAAGGCGTCCTGCTGCAGGAGCGCAGCGTCGAGGAGCGCGCGAAATTTCATTACTACCTGGCGAAGACGTACGCCAAAGCCGGTTTGAACGAGCGCGCGCTGCAATACATGCGCAAGTGCCTGGAAGAAGGATTTAAAGATAAGAAGAAGTTCCAGGAAGAGCCGGAGTTTGCAACGGTAAGAAACACGCCGGAGTTCAAGGAGCTTCTCGCGTTGGAGCCGCGTGTTCTTTAGACGCGGCCCTGTCGCGGCTTTTCTTGTTGGCTTTTCTCTTCTATCGTGCTCGCGGGCGCCCGCCGGCGCCGTTGAACGGCTGGCCATTCTGCCGGTCGAGAACCTTGCCTCCAGCGCTGACCTCGATTGGGTGAGCCGCGCCGCGGCCGCCGTCCTCGCTTACGATCTGACGGGTCCGCGCGGGATGCGCGCGATCCGGACGGAAACGCTGCGCGATGCGCGGCTCAGCGGCGCGACGCGCTACCTGGAAGGGTACTTCGACATTGAGCGCGGCGTCCTGGCTTTTCATCTGACGGTTGAAGATCCGGATGCGCGCAAGATGACCCGGACCATGTCATTGAGCGCCCCCGCCGACGACATCGCCGCCGCTATGAACCGCGCTGCGAAGGAACTGAGCGCCGATGCGCGAACGGCTGCGGGCTGCACAGGAGAAGCGTTGCGGCCGGCGGCTCAGGCGTACCCGCATTGCATGCCGGTTTATTTGCCTTGGACGGAATCTCTGCTGGCGCGTGGGGATCGGGAAGGGGCGGCGCGCGCGGCGCTTGCTGGGCTCGCCGCTTCGAACTCCAGCGCCATCGATCGCGCACAGTTGGAGTATGTGGAGGCGACGGCGCGGGGCGATGCGCAGATGCGCGTGACAGCGCTTCAGCGGCTTGCGGCGCTGCTGCCGTCCGATCCTCAATTCCTCCGCGGCGCCGCGGAATTACAGCTTGCGAGGCGGGATTTTCAGGGCGCCGCGCGATCGCTCGAGGCGGCAGTGCGCGCCAACCCCGGCGATGCGGCGGCATGGAACGAGCTGGGTTACGCGCGCGCCGATTTGCGCGATTTGGATGGCGCGCGCGAAGCGTTGAAGCGTTACCAGAAGCTTGCGCCGGACGATCCGAATGCGTTTGATTCGTTGGGCGAGGTCAGTTTTTATCTGGGCGATTTCGCGGGG
This sequence comes from Bryobacterales bacterium, assembly GCA_963795935.1. Taxonomy (GTDB): domain Bacteria; phylum Acidobacteriota; class Terriglobia; order Bryobacterales; family Bryobacteraceae; genus JAICMB01. Next base: position 110,082 of record CAWCJO010000017.1, read on the forward strand.
GCGGAACGATATTTTCTGGATGGTTGGCGGAAGAATCCGGCGGGGGAAGTGGAGCTTTTGAAAGCCGCCGAGGCGCGCATGATGACGGGCGATCTTGCGGGGGCGGATCGGTTGCTGGCGCAAGGGAAGTGGGGCGGCCTGGAACAGGCGCAGTGGGAATTTCTGACGGGCCGCAGGAAGCAAGCGATGGGGCGCTTGGACGCAATGCAGGCGAAAGACCCGCGCGCAGCATTGCAGCTTGCGTTGTGGCGGGCGCAGACGGGCCAAGGCCCCGTTCCAAGGGGCGGAAAGGAGGCGCTGAGCCGCGCGGTTTCGCTCCTGCTGGCGGGGCAGTTTGCGCAGGCAACGCCGCTGCTCGAGCAGATTTATAGCGCCGCCAATCCGTCGGGCGATGGGCAGATCCGTACGCTGCTGGCGTGGGGCTATGCGCGCACGGGACGCCCGGATGCCGCCACGAAGCTACTGGACCTTTACCCGCTTCCGCTCGGCGGCGGCGGCGATAATCCGATTCTGGCGGCGCTCACATTCCCGCGTTTCGTCGAGCTGCGCGGCGAGATCCTGCGCTCGCTGAAAGATCAGCAACTGGCGGCGAAGTACTCCGGCGATTTGCCGGATCATGTGAAATAAAGCCCTGCGCGCAAAATCGCAAACAGTGATAACCTCAATTTCCGGTTCGCGTGCAACGCGGGAGCTATCCCGGACAAAGGTGGTTCACGTCCACGGAATGGCGACAATACCTCCATGTGGCTTCAAGCGCGTCGTTCCAAGGGGGTCGGGGAGCCGCGTAGAATGGGGGTGGGATGAGCATTGACGATTACAAGGTAGTCTTGTATCGGAACCAGCCGGATGGCTGGGTCGCGGAAATTCCTGCCATTCGCGGCTGTTACGCGCTCATGCCGATGCGAGAAGAGGCCCTGGCCGAACTCGAAAGCGTGTTTGATACGATTGCCGCTGAATACCGCGAGAAGGGGCTAGCGCCGCCCGCGGACAGCACCGCCATCGTGAATGCCTAGGGCCCGCGCTGAGAGTTCCGGCGCGCCGCCAGACGGCTGGGCTTTGCGCTTCATCGGCAAACGGCGAAGTCATGAGCGCTGGATTCACCAAGACGGTCGCTCGGTTACGATCCCAATCCACGGCGGAAATGAGATCGGCCCACCCCTTTTCCACAAAATCCTTGCACAGCTTGGAATTAATCTGAATGAATTCCGTAAGCTTCAATGACATGCTCAATACCTACGACGGTCCCGCCAGCACTCGGCTGGGTGCTCGCCTGGCGCAGGCAAAGCACAGGGAAGCATCGGCGACTATCCGACCACGTGGACCAGTAAAGGACAATAAAGGAGGCGTTCTAAATTATAAACACTACCGGTCTGAATGGACAAAATAACCGTAAGAATCCGCCCAATCCGATTTGCCTTCGCCGTCGATCCTAAGGATTTGACGGCTCTGATGCGCGTATTTGAGGCGAACTCCGTCTTCTGGGGTGGCCCCTATAACTTCATCCTGCCCCTGTTCAAGCGCGTTCCCCAACGCTATAAAGATCCATACCACTACAAAAAGATTACGGCATCTGCTGTCGTTGAAATTTCGAACTGGGCCGAAGTTGCCGTCGGTAAAGTCGAGTCGCTACAAACAGACCGCAACCGCTAACGCGCCGCTTCGAACAGGCCGGCGGCGCCTTGGCCGCCGCCGATGCACATGGTGACGACGCCGAGTTTCGCCTTGCGGCGCGCCATCTCGTTCGCGAGCGTGCCGGCCATCCGCGAGCCGGTCATGCCGAAGGGGTGCCCGATCGAGATGGACCCGCCGTTCACGTTCAGCTTCTCGGGATCGAGGCCGAGGCGGTCGCGGCAATAGACGACCTGCACGGCGAAGGCTTCGTTCAGCTCCCAGAGATCGATGTCGTCGATCTTAAGGCCGTGGCGCTTGAGGAGCTTTGGGAACCGCGAACACCGGGCCGATGCCCATTTCGTCGGGCTCGCAGCCGGCGATTGCGAAGCCGCGGAAAATCAGCTTATAAGGAATCCCGAGCTGGTCCGCGCGCTCGCGCGACATCAGAAGAGTCGCGGAAGCGCCATCGGAAAGCTGCGACGCATTGCCGGCCGTCACCGTGCCTTCGCCGCTGTGCGGATCGAAGTGCGGCTTCAGCGAAAGCAGGCCCTCGAGCGTCGTATCGGGGCGGTTGCACTCGTCCTTGGCGCAGCAAACTTCTTCCGTGCCGGCGACCTCGCCGGTTTTCTTGTCGAGAATGCCGCGCGTGACCTTCATGGGCGCGATCTCGCCCTTCGAAGAAACCTTCGCGCCTGCGCGCGGGCGGTGCGCCGCTGGCTGAGCAGCGCATATTCGTCCTGCACGCGGCGGCCGATGTTGTAGCGCTTCGCGACGACCTCGGCGGTGTCGCCCATCACCATGTAGATGCCGGGCTTGCGCTCTTGCACGACGGGGTGCGGATCGGCGTTGCGCTGGATCATCGTGATGCTCTCGACGCCTCCGCCAATGGCCGCATCGACGCCTTCGGCAATGATGTGGTGCGCGGCCATGGCGATGGCCTGCAGGCCGGAAGAGCAGAAGCGATTGACGGTCGTGGCGGCGACGCTGACCGGAAGACCGGCCAGCACGGCGGAAACGCGCGCGACGTTCGACCCCTGCGGACCATGCGGCTGCGCGCAGCCCAGGATGACGTCGCCGATTTCGGCCGGGTCGAGCTGCGGGAGTTTTTCGGAGGACATCGCGGATGCAGTGCGCGGCCAGATCTTCGGGCCGCGTCATATTGAACGATCCGCGATAGGATTTCGCGAGCGCCGTGCGCGAGCTGGCGACGACCACCGCTTCTCTCATGCCTCGCCGCCTTTCGCCTGCGCGGTGGCGGGTGACGCCGCCGAGATCGGCGAACTTCTTGCCTTCTTCCGCGAGTTGCTCAGAAGCGGCGCGGGCGTCCCACAGCTTGCCGTGCTGCTGCTTCGAACTCGCGAATGCGGTTGTAGACGTTTGCGAGTCCGACTGTGTCGGCGTACCACATGGGACCGCCGCGGTAGGCGGGGAAGCCATAGCCGGTGACATAGATCATGTCGATGTCGACGGCGCGGAGCGCGAAACCTTCTTCGAGAATGCGGGCGCCTTCGTTGACCAGCATATATATGGTGCGCTCGACGATTTCGTCGCTGCCGATCTGGCGCTGCGGAATGCCGGATTCCGCGCGGGACTTCTCGATAAGCGCGTCCACTTCCGGATCTCGCTTTCGGCCTGCGATTCTCGTCGTACTTGTACCAGCCGCCGCCGGTTTTCTGGCCGTAGCGCCCTGCTTCGCAGAGGCGGTCTTCGATAAGCGGCTGGCGGACGGAGCGGTCCTGCGCATCGCCGAATTCCTTGCGGATGCGCCAGCCCACATCGAGTCCGGCGAGGTCGCCGGTGGCCAGCGGTCCCATCGCCATGCCGAAGTCGTAAAGTGCCTGATCGACCTGCTCGACCGTGGCGCCTTCCTCGACCAGGAACTGCGCCTCGCGGCGGTACGGGCCGAACATGCGATTGCCCACAAAGCCGCGGCAGTTGCCGACCAGTACGCCCAGTTTGCCGAGTCTTCTTCGAGAGCGCCATGCAGGTCGCGATCACTTCTTTGGAGGTTTCCTTGCCGCGCACGATCTCCAGCAGGCGCATTACATTCGCCGGGCTGAAGAAGTGAGTTCCGATGACGGATTGCGGGCGGGATGTTGCCGAGGCGATCTCGTCGATGTTGAGGGTCGAAGTGTTGGATGCGAGAATGGCGCCGGGTTTCGCGATTTTATCCAGCTCCCCGAAGACCTGTTTTTTAAGCGCCATGCCTTCGAACACGGCCTCTATAATGATGTCGGCCTCGTCGAAGCCGTCATAGGAGAGGGTCGGCTGGATCAGTGCCATGCGCTGGTCCATAAGGTCCTGCGAGAAGCGGCCCTTCGCGACGGAGTTGGCGTAGTTCTTGCGAATCGTCGCGATGCCGCGGTCGAGCGCCGCCTGCTCGGTTTCTTTCAGGAGCACGGGGATGCCGGCATTCGCGAAGTTCATCGCGATGCCGCCGCCCATGGTTCCCGCGCCCACCACTGCCGCTTTCTTGACCGGAATCAGCGGCGTATCTTTGGGAACATCGGGGATCTTGGCTACTTCGCGCTCGCCGAAAAACACATGAATCAGCGCTTTCGATTGGTCCGAAAAAAGGCATTCCTGAAAGAGCTCGGCTTCGCGCCGGATCCCCTCGTCGAACGGAACGGTGGCGGCGGTGGCGACGGCTTCAATGGCGGCTTGAGGAGCCATCAAATTGCGTTGTTTCCGGGCGGCGTTGTCGCGAGCGGCGGCGACGATGGGAGCGTTTTCCTCGGGGCTGCCGAGTTTGGCGTCCCGGTCGCGGGTGCGGCGCGGCGCGAGCTCGCCGCGCGAGGCAAGGTCGCGCGTAAAGGCGATCGCGCCGCCAAAAGGTCGCCCTCAACGATGCTGTCGATAATGCCATGGTTGTGGGCATCGGCCGCGCCGATGGGCTCGCCGCCAGCGCACATTTCGAGGGCTTTCGCGATGCCCGCGAGACGGGGAAGACGCTGCGTTCCGCCCGCTCCGGGGATGATGCCGAGCTTGACTTCGGGTTGCCCGACCTGGGCCGTGGGGAGCGCCACGCGATAGTGACAGGCCATGGCGGTTTCCAGGCCGCCGCCCAGGGCAGTGCCGTGAATCGCCGCGACGACGGGCTTGGTGGATTGTTCAATGCGATCGAGGACCTGGTTAAGGCCGGGCCCGCGCTCGCGATTGCCGCTCGAAACCATCTTGCCGAACTCGCGAATATCTGCTCCGGCGATGAAGGTGCGGCCGCCGCCGATCAGCACGATTGCTTTGACCGCGGGGTCGTTTTCGAACTGTTCGATGCCCGCCCGGATACCCTCCGGAACGCCGGGGCTGAGAGCGTTCACGGGAGGGTTATTGATGGTGATCACGCCGATGTCGCCATCGCGGGTGGTAAGGACAAGATCGCTCATAGAAGATTGATTTTAACGCAGGCAGGCCAAGATACCATCATGGTGAACGTCACGCATGAATAAGACCTCGCTGGAAAAGAACAGAATCAAGGTCCTGTTGCTCGAAGGCGTGCATCACACGGCCGTCGATGCGTTCCGCGCCGATGGATACACCAGCATCGAGTACCATCCCAAGTCCTTGCCTCCGGCGCAGCTCGCCGAAGCGATCGGCGAGGCCTTTCTTGTAGGCATCCGCTCCGCTACCAACCTGAATAAATCCATATTCGAATATGCAAACCGGCTGATCGCAGTCGGCTGCTTCTGTATCGGAACGAATCAGGTGGATCTCGATGCGGCGCAGGATCGCGGCATACCGGTGTTCAACGCGCCCTTCTCCAATACGCGAAGCGTCGCCGAACTCGTACTGGCGGAAACCGTGCTGCTGATGCGCGGGATTCCCCACCGCAACGCGATGGCGCACCGCGGCGCGTGGGTGAAGACCGCGGCCGCATCGCACGAAGTTCGCGGCAAGATCCTGGGCATCGTCGGCTACGGCCACATCGGAACCCAGGTCGGTCTTCTCGCCGAAGCCTTCGGCATGCAGGCGATCTACTACGATATTGAGACGAAGCTGGCCCTCGGCAACGCCCGCGCAGTGCCCTCGCTCGACGCTTTGCTCGAGACCGCCGACGTGGTGACGCTGCACGTGCCGGAAACGCCTCTGACGAATCGAATGATCGGGGCCGGCCAACTGGCGCGAATGAAGGAGGGCGCGCGGCTGATCAATGCTTCCCGCGGTTCGGTGGTCGATATCGATGCGCTGGTCGAGGCCTTGCAGGCGAAACATCTCTCGGGCGCCGCAATCGACGTGTTCCCCGCCGAGCCGCGGGGCGCGGGCGACGAATTCGTTTCCCCGTTGCGCGGCCTCGATAACGTCATCTTGACGCCGCACGTCGGCGGCAGCACCGAGGAAGCGCAGCAAAATATCGGTACCGAAGTCGCGGAAAAGCTGATCAAATACAGCAACAACGGCTCCACGCTCAGCGCCGTGAATTTTCCCGAGGTATCGCTGCCGGAGCATCCCGGCAAGCACCGCATCCTGCATATTCACCGCAATCAGCCGGGCGTGTTGTCGAGGATCAATGCCGTCTTCTCGGAACGGCGGATCAACATTTCCGGCGAGTATCTTCGCACAAACCCCACCATCGGCTACGTGGTGATCGACGTGGACGCGCTGGACCGCGAAGAGACGCAGGAGTTGAAGCGCCGGCTGGACGAGGTAGAGGGCACGATCCGCACCCGCATCCTTTACTGAGCCGGCGCGTTCTTATGTTTCCTGAATATCTTCGTCAGCTTGGACACCGCCGTATCCACCTGCCGTTCCGTCAGAATGAACGGCGGCAGAAACCGCAATACCGTTTCGTGGGTGCAGTTGATCAACAGGCCTTCCCCCAAAGCTTCGAGCACGAACTGCTTGCCGGAAATATCGAGCTGCAGGCCGATCATGAGTCCCTCGCCGCGCACTTCGGTAATGAATGGGAAGCGCCGCCGCAGCTCCGTCAGCTTCAGGCGGAAGTAAACGCCCACGTTTCGGATGGAGGGCAGCAGTTCGTCCAGCAAGTCCAGAAACTCGAGCGCCACGCGGCAAGCGAGCGGACCGCCGCCGAATGTAGACCCGTGCATGCCCACTCCGATGGTTGCCGCGGCCTTCTCGTTCGCCGCGACGACGCCCAGGGGGATGCCGCAGGCCAGCGGCTTGGCCGTAACCATGATGTCCGGCAGGACCACCGGTTCGGCCAATTGGTAAGCGAAGTACTTTCCCGTCCTTCCAACGCCGCACTGCGTCTCATCGAACACCAGCAGGGCGTTATAGCGATCCGCGAGCTCCCGCGCCTTGAGGACGTAATCGAGCGTCATCGGGTTGACGCCGCCCTCGCCCTGGATCCATTCGATCACGATGCCGGCCGTGTGATCGCTCGTCACTTGATCGAGCGCGACGGCGTCGTTGGGAGGAACGAAGCGGACTCCCGGCAGAAGCGGCTCGAAATCCTTGCGGTATTTTTCGTTGCCGGTGATCGATAACGCTCCCATGGTGCGGCCATGGAAGGAATTTTGCAGCGAGACGATCTCGAACTTAGCGGGCGAAATACCGGCGCCATGGGAGCGGATCATCTTGATCGCGCCCTCCATCGACTCCGCGCCCGAGTTGGAGAAAAAGATGCGATTCAACCCGCTGATCTTGGCCAGGCGCTCGGCAAGCCTGCCCTGATACTCGTGGTAGTAGAGGTTGGAAGTGTGGACGATCAAGCCGGCCTGTTCACGGATGGCCTTCACCATGCGGGGATGCGCATATCCGAGCGCATTCACGCCGATGCCGGCGATGAGGTCGAGATAGCGTTTGCCGTCGAGATCGTATACATAGCAGCCCTTGCCCTTATGCAGAACGAGGGGATATCGCGCATAGTTCGACAGCAGATAATCGCGCTCGAGCGCTTGAATGCATTCGGTCGCCGTCTGGCGCGGCGCTCCGGCCGAAAGCAGTGCCATATCGAATAGCGTAGCAGCGGCGCGGAGGGGCGGGGCCGGCGCCGCGAGCCGCGTTTGAAGCGCGCGTTAATAACAACATTTAATTCTAAATTGTTTTGAATTTTGAGCAATAGTATGCAAGAATAGCCTTGCTTAATTGAAAAGTGGCCAGGCCCATTCTAATTCGGGGCGCCCGCCAGTTGTTGACGCTGCGCGGAGGCGCCGCGCCCCGGCGGGGCCTCGCTCTGCGCGAACTCGGCATCATCGCCGATGGAGCGGTCCTGATTTGCGACGGAGCGATTCGGGAAGTCGGACCGAGCAGGCGCGTGGAAGCCTTGGCGGAGGCCCGCGATGCGGAGGAAATCAGCGCCGCCGGACAGGTCGTGATGCCGGGTTTCGTCGACGCCCACACCCATCCGGTCGCCGGGCCCTCGCGCGCCTTCGATACCGCGCGGGGCGATTTGGAAGCGTGGGAATACTGGAAACGCGTGGAGCGGATGTCATCCAACGCGCTCGAGGCCGAGGGGCTGGAGTTCCTGGAGGAATGCTTGCGCCACGGCACGACCACGATCGAGGCCAAGTCCGGTTTCGGCATCGACGAAAGAGGCGAGGTGAAATTGCTGCGCGCCTATGCCGCGCTCAACCGCCGCACCGGCATGGTGGTCTCGACGTTCATGGGTACGAGATGGCTTCCCGCGGGCGTCTCGAGCGGCGAATACATCGAATGGATGTGCTCCCACATGCTGCCGCTGGTGCGGCGGCGCGGGCTGGCCGAATTCGCCGATATTTGTTGCGAAGACAACATGTTCTCCGCGGAGCAGGCGGCGCGTTACTTACGCGTGGCGCGGCAGCTTGGATTGCGTTTCAAGATGCACGTTGGCCAGAGGTCGAATACCGGAGCGGTGGCCGACGCGGTGCGGCTCGGGGCGGCCAGCGTGGACCACCTGGTTTTCGTGGGCGAGCGCGATGCGCAGTGCCTCGCAGGAAGCGACACCATCGCCATGCTGCTCCCCGGTCCGGTATTTTTCAAGAGCAGGCGCCGCTACGCGCCCGCCAGAGCGCTGATCGATGCCGGGGCCGCCGTGGCCCTGGCGACCGACTATAATCCCGAAACGAGTCCCTGTCAGAACATGCAGACCATGATTGCGCTCGCCTGCCGTGAAATGAGCATGACGGTTGCGGAAGCCGTGTCGGCGGCGACCATCAACGGCGCGCACGCGCTTTGCCGCGCTCACCGCACCGGCTCCCTCGAGCGCGGAAAACGCGCCGACATCGTCATACTCGGCGTGAGCGATTATCGGGAATTCGCGCATCATTTCGGCGTCAATCTGGTCGATGTCGCAATCAAGAGCGGCGAGGTTATTTTCCAGCGCTCGCGGGTGCGCTGGGCGGCCGAAGAGTAGCGCGTCCGCGCGTCGTTTCGCCGCGGAGACTAAAATGAACTTAGGTGCTCGTCTCTATTACGCCCAAGCTGGAGCGTCCCGACCCGGCGCGTCCTAATTGGTTGCGGGCTCCCGCTCCCGTCGGCCGCAATTATCGTGAATTGAAGACCTTGGTCGGGGATTTGAAGTTGCATACCGTTTGCGAAAGCGCGGCCTGCCCCAACATAGGCGAATGCTGGAACCGCCGCACGGCGACATTCATGATTCTGGGCAACGTGTGCACCCGCCGCTGCGGATTTTGCGCGGTTCAGAAGGGTGCTCCCTTGGCCGTGGATTATGGCGAGCCGTGGCGCGTCGCCGAGGCTTGCGCCGCCCTGGGACTAAAGTACGCGGTGATCACCAGCGTCAACCGCGACGACCGCGCCGATGGCGGCGCGGAGCTATTCGCTTTGACGATCGCGGCCATCCGGGAGCGTATCCCGGGGTGCAAAGTGGAGGTCCTGGTGCCCGATTTCCAGGGCTCGCGCGCAGCCATGGAGACGGTCATGAACGCCCATCCCGATGTCCTCAATCACAACATCGAAACCGTGCCGCGGTTGTATCGCCAGGCGCGTCTCGGCGCGCGCTACGAGCGCTCGCTCGAAATGTTGGAATACGCCAAGAGGCTGCGCCCGTTTATTCCCACGAAATCGGGTTTGATGGCCGGTCTGGGCGAGACCGCGGACGAGGCCATTGCCGTGATGCGCGATCTTCGCGGCCACAAGGTCGATATCCTGACCGTGGGCCAGTACCTCAGGCCCACGCAGAAACATTTGCCGGTGGCGCGCTACGTTTCGCGCGAGGAGTTCGCCGAGTACAAACGGATCGCATACGGCTTGGGATTCGCGCATGTCGAATCGGGCCCACTGGTGCGCAGCTCGTACCACGCCAGTGACGCGGTCTGAGGTGGACGCGCCCGGGGAACTCACTCGCGGCGTTATTCGCATCGATTTGCCGCTGCCGTTCGAGCTCGAGCAAATCAATTTGTACTTGATTCCAATCGACCGCGGGTATCTCCTGATCGATTGCGGGATGGACACCCCGGAGAGTTTCGCCGCGCTTGAAAGCGCCCTAGGGCGCGCCGGCGCCCGCTGGAGCGAGATCCGTGTGGTCGTTGTGACGCACATGCACCCGGATCATATCGGGCTTGCGCCGCGCATACGCGCGCTGAGCGGCGCCAGTTTCCTGATGCACCAGGCGGAGGCGGCCCATCTCGATTCGCTCGAGCGCGAAGAGCGCCGGCTGCCGTATTTGCACGATGCCTATACGCGCTGCGGCGTTCCGGCGGAGGCGCAGCTCGAGATGGACCGCTCCTTCGCCTTTATCCGCAAAAGTCTGCACGAAATCGTTCCCGACATGCTGTTGCGCGGCGGCGAGCGGATCGATTCCGCCATCGGGCCGCTCACCGTCGTGCCCACGCCAGGGCATTCGCCCGGCCATATCTGTCTGCACGCCGCCGGGCGCGGGCTTCTGTTTTCCGGCGACCACATCCTGAATTCCATTACGCCCAATATCTCCTGGCATCCGGGAACCGATGCCCTGGGCGACTACCTCGAATCGCTCGATCGCGTAGGGCGTTTGGAGATTGAGCGCGTGCTACCAGCCCATGGGCCGCCGTTCTCCGGACACCGCGAATGGATTGCGGAAACCGTCGCGCATCATGATAGGCGCTGCGGCCGCATTCTCGAGGCTGTGCGCGATGGGGCGCGGACGGCGCACGAGATCGCGGGCCGCTTGTGGACGCAGCGCCTGGACCCCATCCATCGCCACTTCGCCGTCTTTGAAACGATGGCTCACTTGGAGCATATGCGCCGGCGGGGGCAGCTGCGGGCGCTCGACCGCGGCGGTGTCAGCGAGTGGGTCGCAACATAGGCGTATGAAAGTCCCAGATGCACCGACAGATCCCAATAGGCCCACGAACGCGCATCAAACACTGCCGCGGGAGCGTTATCCAGAGTTTTCCGAATCGATCCGGTCCGGCCAAGCCGTGGAGCGTGCAATGCGCGAGAAAATGCACCGCGTCGGCCAGCGGTTCGGATTGGGGCTTGACCGGACCACTCGCTTAGCCACCGCCAACAGTTCGGCTGTTTGACGACGGCATCATCCGGCAGCGCTGACGCTTCGTCAAAATAATTGAGCGCCTTCGGCGTTGTTAGGGGATAGGCGACCATCCCGCGCTCGCGCGCCCGATCGGTTATACTAATGTTTTCATGCTGTCCCCGGCGCCCCGCTGGTTTCGATTCAGGTTTTGGTATCCCCTCTGAATCGCTGCGGCAGCGGCGCACAGCGGCGGATCGGCATAACCGGCCCACTCGAAAGAGTGGGTTTTTGTTTTTAGGAGAACGCCATGATTATCTCCATGAAGCTGCACTCCACCCGCCAGGAAATCGATCAAGTGTGTGAGCGCATCCGCGATTTCGGGTACAAGATCCACGCCATTGAAGGCGAGGAGCGCGTCGTGATCGGCGTGGTGGGCGTCGGCGACGTCACTGCCTGCCTGGAATCGGTCGAGGCCATGCCGCAAGTCGAGCGCGCCGTCCGCATTTCGGCCCCGTACAAATTCGTCAGCCGCGAGTTCCATGCCGGAAAATCCCGGATCCACGCCGCCGGGCTTGAAATCGGCGGCGGCGATTTCATCGTCATGGCCGGCCCCTGCTCGGTGGAATCGGAACAGCAGATCATGCAGGCCGCCGAAGGCGTGGCCAAAGCGGGCGCCAAATTGTTGCGCGGGGGCGCCTTTAAACCCCGTACCTCGCCCTACGACTTTCAAGGCCTCGAAACGGAGGGGCTGAAGCTGCTGGCGAAAGCGCGCCGTCACACTGGGCTCGGAATCGTCACGGAAGTAATGAGCGACAGCGATGTCGGCCTCGTGTCCGAATACGCCGACATCCTCCAGATCGGCGCCCGCAACATGCAGAACTTCGCGCTTCTCAAGTCGCTCGGCAAGAGCTCCCGCCCGGTAATGCTGAAACGCGGCATGAGCTCCACCATCAAAGAGCTGCTCATGTCGGCGGAATACGTCGTAGCGCACGGCAACCCCAACGTCATTCTGTGCGAGCGCGGTATCCGCACCTTTGAAACATACACGCGCAATACATGCGATATCGTGGCTGTCCCGGCGCTCCGCGAGTTGACCCACCTCCCCGTGATCCTGGACCCCAGTCACGCCACGGGCAGGCGCAGCCTGGTTGCCGCGCTCTCTCGCGCCGCCATTGCTATTGGAGCCGACGGCCTGATCGTGGAAGTGCATCCCGCGCCCGAGAAAGCCATCAGCGACGGCGCGCAATCGCTCGATCTCGCGCAGTTCCAAAACATGATGAACGACCTGCAACCCTACATCGATCTCTGGAAGCGATCGCGCCTGACGGAAGCCTCCGCCGCGGTTTAATTTCAAACGTGCGCTTCCGTATACAGCCTTGGCAGCTCGCGGCGCTTCTCGTGGTGGTCTGCGCGGCCGCGATCGTGAGCTTTTACTTTTACCGGGCGGCGGGCGCGGACAGCCCCGGCGAGCTTGCCTCCTACCTTCCGCTTTCAGACGGCGCCCTGGTCTATTTGGATGTCGATGCCATGCGGCGTTCCGGTATCCTGGACCTGATCGCGGGAAAGAAAGCCGCGGAGGAGCTCGAATACCAGTCCTTCGTCGACGAAACCAAGTTCGATTATCGCGACGACCTCGACGCCTTGGCCGCCCTGTTCAAGCCCGGCCAGGTTTTCATGACGGTGCGCGGAAGCTTCAATTGGAAAAGCTTGATCGCCTATGTCAACCATCACGGGGGATCGTGCGTCAACAGCTTCTGCACGGTCAGGGGGAGCAAGCCGGAGCGGCGCATTTCCTTTTACCCCATCAAATCGAATGTTATGGCGCTGGCCGTCAGCTCCGATAGCTGGGCCGCTTACCAGATCGCTCGAAAATCGGCCCGGCTTCCCATTGCGCCGCCTCCAAAGCCGGCGTGGGCATTGCTGACCGGTCCGGCTCTCAAAGATATCGGCTCCCTTCCGGCGGGCACAAAATCCTTTGCCACCGCGCTGGAACAAGCGGACAGCATGCTTTTCAGCGTGGACGAGCAGGGCGAAGGCCTGGAGTTGTATCTCGCCGTCACTTGCCAGACCGCCGACAAGGCTTCCGTTCTGCTGGACCAATTGCAATCCACCACCGATACCCTTCGCCGCTGGCTCGCTCGCGAACGCCGGCAGCCCAATCCAGACGACCTCAGCGGCGTGCTGACCACAGGATCGTTCCGGCGCGACGATCGCAAGGTATTCGGGACGTGGCCGTTACGCCGTTCTTTCATCGAAGCGCTCGCGGGAGGCTCGAATTAATTCGCCCGGCGGTGGCGTCCTGTGTTGCGGGAACCTGGTCCGCGATATCCTGGTTGGTCCGCTGACCGAGACCGCTTGGGGACGCACGGTGTGGGTCGAATCCATTGTGGAAGGATTTGGCGGAAACGGAGCGAACACCTCCTATGCGCTGGCGCGTCTGGGCGCCCGTGCGCGATTATTGGGCGTCGTAGGCGCGGATGAGCACGGCGATCGGGTTCTTGCCGCGCTCGCCGCCGCCGGCGTCGAAACGGCCCACGTCCGCCGCTCCCATCTGCCCACCCCGGCCTCCGTCATTCTGGTACACCCGAATGGAGCCCGCGCGCTGTTGCACCGCCCGGGCGCAAGCGCCGAAGCATTCGAACAATCGTTCGAGTTGACGGCGGACGTAATCGACGGCTGCGCCTGGTTTCATCTCGCCAACGTTTTCGCTCTGCCCTCGCTTCGCGCTCACGCGCCCGCGCTGCTTGCCCGCGCGCGCCAGGCGGGCATGAAGGTTTCGATCGATACCGGCTGGGATGCGCGTGGCGAGTGGATGGCCGTAATCGCGCCCTGCCTCTCCCATGCCGACCTGTTATTTGTGAATGAAGACGAAGCCCGCGAGCTCACCGGTCTCAGCCACCCCATCCAGGCCGCCAGGGCGCTGCAGTCGCGCGGCGTCCGCGATGTAGTCGTGAAACTGGGAGCCGCCGGTTGCGTCTTGTGTCTCGGCGACGACAACGTCGCATCTCCGGCCTTCCAGACGCCGGTGGTCGACACGACGGGGGCGGGCGATTGCTTCGTGGGCGGGTTCCTCGCGGCGCTGAACCGCGGTCTCCCCTACGCCGATGCCGCTCACTTCGCGAACGCGGTCGGCGCGCTCAGCGTTCAGAAGTTTGGAGGCACGGCGGGCCTGCTCGGCTTCGAAGATACGTTAGCTTGGGCCAAGGCGCGGCAGGGAGTGTAGCGTTTGGGGAACGACTAATTTAAGAAATAGGTCCGATAGAGCGTATCGCGCTGCTTCGGAACAAAGCCGGCGTCGCGGATGAGCCGGCGCAGCTCCTCTTCGGTCGCGCGGTGATGCGCCCCCGCGGCGGAAACGACGTTCTCCTCGATCATGATGCTGCCCACGTCATTGCCGCCGAAGCGCAAACCTAGTTGGCACGTCTTCAGCCCCGGCGTCACCCAGGACGACTGAATGTTCACGATGTTCTCGAAGTACAGCCGCGAGATGGCGAGCGTCTTCAAATACTCAACGGCTGTCGCTTCCTCTTTGACGAACCGCCCCAGCGACGTGTTCTCCCTCTGGAAGGACCACGGAATAAACGCCGTGAAGCCGCCCGTTTCCTCCTGAATCCGGCGCACGATGTCGAAGTGATTCATGCGTTGCTCGATCGTCTCGCCGCAGCCGAACATCATGGTCGCGGTCGTGCGCATTCCCAGCGCGTGCGCCGTCCGGTGCACATCCATCCAGTCGTCCGTCGACGATTTCAGCCGGCTGATCCGCCGCCGTACGTCGTTGTCGAGGATCTCCGCGCCGCCGCCCGGAATTGAATCCAGACCGGCATCGCGCAGCCGGGCAATCGTGTCGCGAATGCTCAAATCGCTCACGTTTGCGATGTTGACGATCTCCGGCGCCGAGAAGCAGTGACACCAGATTTGCGGGAAACGGTCCTTGATCGATCGCAGCAGTTCCTCGTACCATTCGATCTTCAGATCGGGGTGCAAGCCGCCTTGCATCAGAATGCCGGTCCCGCCCAGGTCCAGTGTTTCCTCGATCTTGGTGAAAATAACTTCTTTGGGATGCACGTACCCTTCGGCGTGGCCCATGGGCCGGTAGAAGGCGCAGAAGCTACAGTACTCAGTGCAGAAATTCGTGTAATTGATGTTGCGGTCGACGATATAGCTGACAATGCCGTGCGGGTGCTGCTTCCGGCGAGCGGCGTCCGCCGCCATCCCGATACCGATCAGGTCGTCGCTGCGAAACAGATCTATAGCTTCTTGCCGCGTCATCATACGGCTAGGGGCCTCAGTTCACCGTGGGGTTCGATTGCACAAATCTCCGCCGCGTATTGCAGAAAAAGATCGAGTCCGGCGCGTTCCGCCACGCCCAGTTCGAACCGGATGTTGTGCGTCAGATATTCGCGGGCCAGTTCGGCCGTAATGTCTCGCGCGCCGTGCTCGGCCGCGACGATTTCGTCGATATGCCGCATCCCGAAGCGCAGCGATTCCGAAAACGGTCCGCCATCGTAGCGCCGCTTCGCCGCCCAAACCGCGAAAACCATCGGCAGCGCCGTCATTTCTTTCCACTCGAGACCAAGATCGAGCACCCGGTAGGCCAGCGCCGCGGGATCGATGCGCAATGCCGGATCGCCGATAATCAGCGCCGCATCGCACCGCTCCAGCATCGCATCGAGTTGCGGCGGGCGCGTCTCGATCGCGGGCTCCACGCCATATTGTCTGCGCAGAACGATCTGCATGAGGACAACCGATGTGCGCGAGCTCGAATCCGCCGCTACAGTCTGAATGCGGTCGAACGGAACCTTGGAAATGAGCAGGATGCTGCGTACCGGGCCGCTGCTGATAATTCCCGTATCCGCCGTGATGGAGAGGTCCTGCCGGGGCAGTTCGATGGCCGGCACGATGCCGATATCGGCGCGGCCATCCTGAAGACGGTCGGCGCACTCGGCGGGCAAGCAGAACGATAGATCGAACAAATCCCGCTGCTCCCCATGCAGCATGCCCCAAACCAGGGGCACGGTGTTGAGGTAATTGACGACGCAGACGCGCGGTTTCGCTATCAAACCTCAGTGTATCCAATGTCAACGGGACCGGGTCACTGCATTACGGGCCGTTCGACCTCTTGTTCGGGCAGCAGCGAGGCGAACGGATTGAAGCTGGTTCCGTAATCGAACGGATCCTGCCCTTCGGCCCGCTTCAGCCCGTTCACGATGAGGTACGTCACGGGCGTAGCGAGCACTTCGTAGGCGACTTTGAACAAATAGCCGCTGACGATTACCTTCGCGATGGTTGCCATGCTGACCGTGCCCGCGAACGCCAGCACCATCACGACGATCGTATCGACGCCTTGCCCCACCACGGTCGATCCGATCGTTCGCGACCACAGCATCCGCCCGCTCGTCAGAATTTTCATCTTCGCCATCACGAACGAATTCGCGAACTCCCCGCACCAGAACGCCGCGAGACTGGCCACGATCATCCTCGGTACCTGATAGAAAACCGTCGCAAACGCCGCCTGATTGCGCCAGTCCGGCGCCGGCGGCAGCGCCACAGTGATTAGTCCCATGATCGCCAGTAGAGCGGAGGCGAAAAACGCCAGCCAGATCGCCCGGCGGGAAGCGGCATAGCCGTACACTTCCGTGAATACGTCACCGAAGATGTAGGTGATGGGAAAGAGCAGCTGCGCGCCGCTGACGCGGAATGGCCCGAAAGCGCAAATCTTCTGTCCCACGAGATTCGAGACCAGAAGCACGACGACGAAGATGACAACGAGAAGCTCGTAGTAGCGGAAATCCTTGAGTTTTTTCGTCAAACCCTAATTATATGCGCCCCGGTGAATGCTCCGGTCAGATCGCTCATGGCGATGTTCATATAATGATCGTGACCATGGACAGCGTCACGGCGCAGATCATCCAAACGTCCGTGGCCGCTAGCGTGCCGACACTGGCGGTTTTTCTTGCCGCGATCCTCAGCAACTCGCGCATTTCCGATCTGCGCGCCGACACGACGGCCCGGATCTCCGATCTGCGCGACCACATGGACACGCGATTCGACGAGATGCGCGACACTTGGCGCTCGGAACTGCGCCGCGTCGAAGACGTTCTCGATGCGCGCTTGAAACGCTTGGAGGAGCGGGAGCGGCCATAAACTCCGATTCCGTCCCGCCGCAGCCGGCATAGGGGAACAGTTGTAATTTCCGAAGCGTCGTTGCGCGCGCCGATGCAATGGCTGTACGCTGGTCGGCAATGACCGGCCTGATGATGGATTATCCGCTGACGCTGACGCACATTCTGGAGCGCGCCGCCAAGCTCTACCCGCGCAAAGAGATTGCGAGCCGCATGCCGGACGGGTCCATGCGCCGCTACTCGTATGCCGATTTTCATACTCGCGTTCACCGCCTGGCACACGCTCTGCGGGCTTTTGGCGTCGCGCCCGGCGAGCGCGTCGGCACACTGTGCTGGAACAGTTACCGGCACCTGGAGCTTTATTTCGCCGCGCCGTGCGCCGGAGCGGTTCTGCACACGCTAAATCTGCGGCTGGCGGCCGATCAGTTGGCCTATATCGTCAATCACGCCGAGGATCGCGTGATCTTCGTCGATGCTTCTCTGCTTCCGATTATCGAGCCGATCCGGAAGCAGCTCAAATCGGTGCGCCACATCATCGTTATCAACGATGCGGATATCGAGTCGGCGCTTGGCGCCCTCGATTACGAGATACTCCTCGCAGACGCTTGCGGCGCGCCGTATGATTGGCCGCGCCTCGATGAGAACGCGGCGGCGGCGGCATGTTACACCTCCGGCACAACCGGCAATCCGAAGGGCGTTCTGTACAGTCATCGCGCGTTGTTCCTGCACAGCTACGGGCTGTGCATGGCCGATTCGTTTGCGCTCAGCGAACGCGACGCGATCCTGCAGCTCGTGCCGATGTTCCACGCCAACGGATGGGGCATTCCGTTCGCGGGCGTGATGACCGGTTCGCGCCTGGTGTTCAGCGGAAGGCAGATGCAGCCTGCCGATATCGCGCTGCTGATTCAGACCGAACGCGCCACCTTCACCGCCGGCGTGCCGACGCTGTGGATGGGGCTGTACAGCTACCTGGAGACGCATCCAGGCGACATCTCGAGCTTGCGTACGATTGTCGCGGCGGGATCGGCGCTGCCGAGGCAGTTCGTCGAGTTATACGAGAAGAAGTACGGCATCCGGTTTATGCTCGCTTGGGGCATGACGGAGACCACGCCGATCGCGACCGTGACCTCGCTGAAGAGCAATCTCGAGGCGGCGCCCGAGCGCGACCGCTTCGATGTTCTGGCGCGGCATGGCATGCCAGTCGCGGGCGTCGATCTGCGAATTGTCGACGAAGCGGGGAAGGAACTCCCCTGGGACGGCATCACGATGGGCGAACTTCAGGTGCGAGGCCCCTGGATTACGCGCGCCTACTACAACGATTCGCGCAGCGCCGATGCCTTCATGGACGGCTGGTTCCGCACCGGCGATGTGGCGACCATCGACGCCGAGGGCTACATACAAATCATGGATCGCACCAAGGACCTCGTGAAGAGCGGCGGGGAATGGATCTCCAGCGTCGATCTGGAGAACGCTATCATGGCGCATCACAAAGTGATGGAAGCGGCCGTTGTCGGCGTGTTCCATCCCAAGTGGCAGGAGCGCCCGCTCGCTTGCATCACTCCGTTGCCGGAGTTCAAGGACAGCATTACGAAGCGCGAGATCCTCGAATTTCTGGAGCCCCGCGTAGCGCGCTGGTGGTTGCCGGACGATATCGTGTTCATCGAGGCCGTGCCGAAGACCAGCGTCGGCAAGTTCAACAAGCGCGCGCTGCGCGAGCAGTTCAAGGATTACAAACTCCCGGGGATCTAACAGCAGCTTCAATCCAAATTGAAGATGGTCGAGAATCGCGGCCAGACTCCAGAGATGCTCATGGCCATCAATGCGGCGAAAGTGCTTCTCGGTAAGCGACCAAGCTGATGCCAGCCAGCGTTCGACCATATCGCTGTCGCGCCGGCAGCTCACATTGCCCGTGCGGCGCGGGACGCCGCTCTACGGGCTCTCGACGATGTTCGTGGTCGCCAGACATTTGTGCAAGCTGTCAGAGATCTGAAGACGCTGCAACGTGAACATATCCCGCATCCCCTCGGGCAGGCTGCGCGCCGCCGATTCATGATCGTGTTCCAGTAGGCGCGCAATTTGCTCCATGCGCTTCTCCCCTTCCCGGGCCGTCTTCACCTTCGCCCACGAGCGTAGGACAGCCGCCCGCTTATCCCTGGATAAGAGACCAACAAGCTGCGCCCGGGGGCAGGCCGTCCGCATCAGGCGTCGCGTTTGGCCTTGCTGTTCCCGGGGCAGTTCCCGCATGACGTTTTTCCAGCTTGTGATTGTACTGGGCGCGGGCCGGGCGCGTCATTTCAAAACCTTGCCGGATTCATGCGCGACCAGACGCCGGCCGTCGTGTAAGAAGCAAATGCTTCCGCCAAACGGGCAACTTGGAGCGGGTGACAAACGCCCCGGCGCGGCCCGAAACTCATCCACGTTCGGCGCTGCAACGCGCGCCGGAGCGCCGCACCGGCGTTCACAATAGCCGCCAGTTCACCTCGATTGTCGCGGAAACAGTAACGGGGGCGCCGTCCTTCTCGGCAGGCTGGAAGCGCCACTGCGAGATAGCATCCAGACCGTTCTGATCGAGTCCGAGCCCTAACGGCCGAACGACAGCCATGTTGCGGGGGACGCCGTCGAGGCCGATCTCGACATATACCATTTCGGTCCCTTGGAGATGCGCCGCGCGAGCTTCGTCGGTGTACTCGGGTTCAACTTTTGACAGAACGCGCGGCGCGGTCACGCCATTTCCGATACGGTAAGCGCTGGGATTTGCGGCGCGAGCGGCGGCCAGCGCTCCGTCGGTTGAGCGCGCGTCTGGGTAGCCCCCGGCGCGCTGTTCGAGCGCTTTCGCGTCGTCCTCGCGGCCCTGCTCGCGCATGAACTGGGCGTAGATGCGCCGGGCGGTAGCGGAACTAAACGCGGGCGGCTCAACGGGAGCCGCGGAGGATTGCTCCGACGCAGCCGCAAGCGCGATGGCCTGTTGAAAGGTCCAGTCGGCCTCTTGTATGTTGTTCTGCTTTTCACGCACGACGGCCAGCCACATCGAGGCCTCGCCGGCGTTGCCGGGATCGAGAAGTTTGGCGCGTTGGAAATAATTTGCGGCCTGTTCGTAATCCTTTTTCATGATGGCTGAAACGCCGAGATGGAGGAGTGCGGGCGCAGCTTCCTTGCCGTCTCCCAAAACGGCGGCGGCACGCTGGTAAAGGTTGCGGGCCTCGGCGGGTTGCTTGCGGCGAAGCTCCAGAGCGCCGAGGTTCATCAGGCCCTCGCCATAAGCCACGCCCGAGGAGCCGGATACCCGCTCGCGAATAGACAGGGAGGCTTCGCGCAACTGCTGCGCCAGCGCGTAATCGCGCGACGCCTCCGCAGTCCGCGCGGCGCGGTCGAGCATCTGGTAATTCTGTTGGGAGGCGGCGAGGGCAACGAGAGTCTTTACGTCCGCGGGCTGGGCCGCGCCGTTCTGCGCTTTGAGGGCCGAGAGCGGCGCCACCACTACGGCGGCGAGCAGAGCGGCGGCCGCCAGGGAGGCCCGGTTCGCGGCTCTGCGGCATCTTGCGGAATCGAGGATCGCCAAGACCCGTCCTTCCAAACGCGACCGTCGCGCCATGGGTACGGCAGCCGCTCGGATGGCCGCGGGCGCTTCAAATGAACGGGCAATATCGAGCAGAACGCCGGCATACTCGGACGCACGCGCGCCCGCCCCCAGTACGAGATCGTCGGCCGCGGCCTCACGTTCTTTGAGGAACTCGCCCCAGGCGATCCACGCCAGCGGATTCCACCAGTACAGGGCCAGCGCCGTCCGGGCGAGCAAGTGAGTGGCGATATCGCCGCGTTCGATGTGAGCGAGTTCGTGCAGCAACACGAAACGGCAGCATTGCGGCGTCCATTCGGAAGCTTCGGCGGGCAAGAAGATAGCAGGGCGGAAGAGGCCGGAGGTCATGGGCATGGAGCCGTGCGCGATGGTGAGAACCGCTATGCCCTCCGGTACCCCCGCGGCTGCGGCGGCTGAGGGAAGCGGGAGTGCGCCGCGGCGCATGCGCCGGATGACAACGGAGGCCGCCAACATCCGCGCAAAGCTCAGCGCCGCCCCAGCGCCGCAAAGCAGCAGCACGAGCATGCGCCACTGCGGAATGCGCGCCTCAGATGCCGGCAACGCGCGATGGAGTGCGGCAATGCCGGCGGCAGGCGCGGCCGCCTCCGGCGTAGCCGTTACGGTCTCGGAAGCGATGGTCGTGGCCAGCTGCCGTACCGGAAGCCGCCAGGGGGGCAACGTTAGCGACAGCAACGGCAACGCCAGCAACGCCGCGAACGCGGCGGTCCAGACCAAGTGGCGCGCCGCGGCCGAATTGCGACGCAATAACGCCGACAGCATCCATGCCGCCGCCGTAACCGCCGCGCTCTTCAGCGCCAGGCTCGCGAATATGTCGAACCATTGATTCCAGGCGAACATTTATTTACCCTCTCTCTTGGCCTTCTCAATCATCGCCGCCATACGGTCTAATTCCTCGTGCGTCAGGCGTTTCGAGGAGACGTCCAGGAGCGCGGCCACGATCTGCTCCGGCGAATCGGCGAAAAATGTGTTGAGCAGTTGTTTTATGGCCGAGCGTTTGGCGCGATCCGGGGCCATGGTGGGGAAGTAGACGTACTTCAGCCCTTCCTGTTTGTGCTGTACGTGACCCTTCTGCTCGAGCACGCGCAGCATGGCGCGGACAGCCGAGTAGCTGGGCGCCTCCGGCATCGATTCTCTTACGCCCGATGCGGACGCCCTGCCTCGCCGATACAGGATCTCCAGGATCTGGCGTTCCCGCCGGCTTAGCCCCGTCAATGCGCTCGTCAAGGCCATAATTCCGCGCACATGCTAGTTTCTTAGCACCTGCTAAAAAACTAGCACTATCCTGGAGCCGCGTCAAGAAAAAACTTTTGCGTGTATAATGGCTGCATTCGGGTACGCGAGCGGGAGTAACTCAATGGTAGAGTCACAGCCTTCCAAGCTGTTGGTTGCGGGTTCGATTCCCGTCTCCCGCTCCAGACACCGAGCCGGCGCTGGCGTAGCTCAGTTGGTAGAGCATCTGATTTGTAATCAGAGGGCCGGGGGTTCAAATCCCTCCGCCAGCTCCAAAAAATCGTTGTCCGGACCGGGCACATAAGTAACGGATTGTTCCCAAGACATGGGTGACGCTTGAGGGCCGAAGGCTTCCCTTTTTCAGAGTGAGGTACATCCGTTCATGGCAACCGTTCCGCTGGGGATGCCCGGGGCGAGTGCGTTCGATACCGATGTCCAGCCGCAGCCACCACACCGAAAGCTTTGAGAGATGGAAAAGCCCGTTGGGAGAAGCGAACGGGACGCGGTTATCGGAACGGATTTCCCGCGGCAAACGCCGATCCTTGAAAAGGCGCGCCAATGCCGTGAAAGCGGCTTCTCCCGATTGGATTCCATGCGCTCGCACATTAACTCGCACACTAAGCGGATATCGCGAGGCATGATCGGGAACGGTGAGCGGGTAGCAGTAGCGCCGGTTACCGAGCATGAACTCGCCTTTGTAATCGGTACACCAGAGATCGCGGGGGCCAGAGAGCCGCGAAGGGCGCGGGCGGCCTCTCATCGCAATCTGTAACGCGCCCCCGCGCTCCGTTTTGCGGGTTCGTTACCGTGGAGTTATGGCCACCTGTGGAATGATTGAGTATCGCGAGGCGAACCCGGAAGTACGGGCTGTGTACGACGACATCATGGCGACGCGCCGCATCGATTGGATCAATAATTTCTGGAAGGCGCTGGCGCACGATCCGGCGAATTTGCGGCGAACCTGGGAAAGCATCAAGCGGATCATGGCGCCGGGAGCGCTCGACGCCCTCACGAAGGAGATGATCTACGTGGCGGTGAGCGCGACCAATCAGTGCCCCTACTGCATCGCGTCGCATACCGCGTCGGCGCGCAAGGCCGGCATGACGGACCCAATGTTCGCGGAGTTGATGGCCGTGGTGGGAATGGCGAACGAGAGCAACCGGCTGGCCAGCGGCTATCAGGTCGCGATCGACGAAGCTTTCAAGGTGTGAGTCCGGCCCGGCGCAAATTTGCGCGACCGCGCCTAATCGGTCCATACTGCATTATGCGTTTTCTCTTCGCGGCTTGGGCGCTGGCATTGCCGGGCGGCGGTTACGCCGCGCATTACGAGCTGAAGGCCACGCCGAAGACGGTGGTTTGGGGCAACTATGCGGCCGCGAACCCGCCGGTGTTGCGCGTCAAGTCCGGCGACACGGTCACGCATCGAGACTATTGCGACGGGGAGTCCCGCGCGCTTCGAGGCGGCGGGGGTCGCCGCCAAGGACATTCCGCGCAATATGCGCGATATTTTCGATCAGGTGAAGGAACGCGGGCCGGGTGGGCACGTACTGACGGGTCCGGTGTACATAGAAGGCGCGGAACCGGGCGACACGCTGGAGGTGCGCATCCAGGAAATCGAGGTCACCCTTCCGTTTGCTTATAACGGATTCCGGCCCGGCGCCGGTTTCCTGCCTGACGATTTCCCGCAATCGCGCATGAAAATTATTCCGCTCGACCGGACTCGCGGCGTGGCGCATTTTTCGGACTCGATCGAGATCCCGATGCATCCGTTCTTCGGCAGCATGGGCGTGGCGCCGCCGGAGGCCAAGGGCAAGATCAGCAGCGCCCCGCCTTGGACGCACGCCGGAAATCTGGACAATAAGGAACTGGTGGCGGGCACGACGCTTTACATACCCGTACACGCGCGCGGTGCGTTATTCCAGGCCGGCGACGGACACGCCGGGCAGGGAAACGGCGAAGTCGATATTACGGCCATGGAGACGGCGCTGACGGGCACATTTCAGTTCCTCGTCCGCAAGGACATGCATTTAAAATGGCCGCGCGCGGAAACTCCGACGCACTATATCGTGATGGGTTTGAACGAAGACCTGACCCAGGCGACGAAGCTCGCGGTGCGCGAGGCCATCGATTTCCTCGTCACGGAAAAGCATCTCAGCCGGGAGGACGCTTACATGCTCGCCAGCGTGGCAGTGGATTTCTGCGCGACCCAGTTGGTGGACGGCAATAAAGGCGTCCACGGGATGATTCCCAAGGCGATCTTCAAGAAGCCGTAAGAGGCGGCCCGCCTCACAAGCGGGGCAGCTTACTGCGATCCAGTTCGACGTATAACACCAACACCGGATTCCCGCTGTTTTCGAACGCCGCGGCAATTTTCAAGGGCTCCCCGGTGTTCGTGTTGCGGACGCGATCGAGCAGCGATTGCGCGTGGAAGAACCACTCCGCCGGCCTTTCGCGCTGCAGATTCGAGCTCGCGACGAAATCGACGTAAGCTTGAATGGCTTTGTCGCGCTCCGGGCCGCGCGGGATCAATTCGACCAGCATCTCGTAAACGATGGCCTTCTGATGATAGAAGGACGCCTCGTCGTTTTCGTCCGAAGCTTTCCAATTCGCGAGATCGGTCATGTAATCGGTCAATTTTTCGTACCATTCCGGCGTGTCGCGCTCCGCGTCCGTATAGAGAGTGCCGTTTTCTTTGATCCGCAGTTGAACTCCGCGCGCCAGCAAGCGCTTGCCCTCGTCCGATTTCCAGAAGCCGTCGGCCCGCGAGGCGGGATCGTTCGCCCTCGGCTGCGGGCATGTGGGAGCGCTTAGGGACTGGCGCAGCGCAGCGATGCGCGTGGCCAGAACGTCGCGCTGCTCGGCGGTGACCTCGAGGCTCGCGACCATTTGCTCCATCGGCGCGATCTGGACCGATGACGTCGCGCGCGCCATGGTCCCCAGCACCAGATTAATGTGCTCCTCTTTCTTGCGCTCCTGATCGCTAAACGTACTGTTTGCGACGGCCGTCAGCGCTTGATAAAGCTGCGAAACGTCGGGAATATACGTCTGATCGCAAGTGACCGACTCGAGCGCCGGTACATTCATGTCCAGGAACAACTGCCGCGCGGTCTTTTTATCGAGCTGCAGCATCAGACGGACCGCGCGCGTTTGAAGGGACAACGCATCGAGGTTGAGTTTGGCGGCGGCGGCGATCATGGCTGCGCTGGTATCGGGGACTCGCGTGACCACCGTGACCGGCGTGCGAAACTGCGCGCCCGGCGCGAGGTGAAAGGCGCGGTCGATCAGATCCATCCGCAGCTTTTTATCGATCGTCGTTACGGCCGCCACTCGCAGCAGCGCGTCGGCCGCGAATTCAGGCGGGCACGCGTTCGCCAGTTGGACAATGTGGTCCAGTTCCGGCGGCAGTTTAGGCGCTTCCGTGGGCGCGGCGAGCGCCGGCGCGCAGCAAACGACCATGGCGGCAAAGCATCTCATGAGTAATTCACGATGGCGGCAAAAGAAGCGGGATCGAGACTGGCGCCCCCGACCAGCACGCCGTCAATCCCGTCCCGCGCCATAAGGCCCGCAATATTGTCCGGCTTGACGCTGCCGCCATAGAGGATGCGGACCGCAGTCGATCCGTATCTCATTTTGCATTGCTCCCGAATGAAGCGGTGCGCTTCGGAGGCGATCTCGGGTGTGGCGGTGCGGCCGGTGCCGATGGCCCACACCGGCTCATAAGCGATCGCGATTTTCGAAAACTTCTCCGGCGTCAAAGGCGCAATTCCGTGTGCGAACTGCCTTTCAAGGACCCAGTTGGTCTGCCCGGACTCGCGCTCCGGCAGCAACTCGCCGATGCAGACGATCGGCTTCAATCCGGCGCCGATAGCCGCCACGGTGCGCTTCAGAACCGTCTCGTCCGTTTCGTGAAAATTTTGGCGCCGCTCGCTGTGTCCGACGATAACCCATTGCGCGCCGCTCTCGCGCAGCATGCGGCCGGAAATCTCGCCCGTATAGGCGCTGTCTTTCGCTTCCCAGAACACATTCTGGCCGCCGATTTCAACGTTCGTGCCGCGCGCCGCCTCAACCGCGGCCGGGATGTCCACAAAGGGAGGGAAAACGACAATCTCGCGATCGTCCGCGCCGCGTACCGCGGGCGCAAACTTTTCGAAAAACAAGCGGGTCTCGGCGGGAGTTTTGTACATCTTCCAGTTGCCCGCCATGAGGGGTCGTTTACTCATGTAAGCGCGCTCAGGAAGCTGCTCCCTTCACAAATTCGGCAATCGAAATTTTCCGCGACGGTCTGGCCGATGTCCGAAAGAGTGGAGCGCAGGCCCAGATCGGCGCCGGTCGCGTTGCGTGGACTGTACGCCAGCAGCGGGACGTACTCGCGCGTGTGATCGGTACCGGGGATGGTCGGATCGCAGCCGTGATCGGCGGTCACGATCAGCAGATCGCCGTCGTCCAGCTTCCCGATCAGCGACGGGATCCAGGCATCGACTTCTTCAAGCGCGCGGGCGTACCCGGCGGCGTCGTTGCGATGGCCATAGAGCTGATCGAAGTCTACAAAATTCACGAAAATCAGTCCGCTTTTCGCTTCATCGAGCGCGCTAAGCGTTTTAGCCATGCCGTCGGCATTGTCCCTGGTCTTCTCGTACTCGCGTATGCCGCGGCCCAGGAAGACGTCGAATATTTTTCCAATGCCGAACACCGGCACGCCGCGCGAATCAAGCTGATCGAGGAGCATGCCTTTCGGCGGCGGCACCGCGTAATCTTTGCGATTGGAGGTGCGCTTGAAATGTCCGGGCTCGCCTTCGAACGGCCGCGCGATGACGCGCCCGACCTCATGAGGACCGCGCAGGATCTCGCGGGCCGTTTCGCAGATCTTATACAACTCGAACAGAGGAATTACTTCCTCGTGCGCGGCGATTTGAAAAACGCTATCGGCGGAGGTGTACACGATCGGCGAGCCGGTGCGCATGTGCTCCTCGCCGAGTTCTTCGAGTATTGTGGTGCCTGAGGCGGCGTAGTTGCCGAGCGTGCGGCGGCCGATGCGGCGCTCGAGCTCGTCCATGATCTCGCGCGGGAACCCGTTCGGATACAGCGGAAAGGGCTTCGCGAGATGGATTCCGGCCATTTCCCAGTGGCCCGTGGTCGTGTCCTTGCCGGGCGAGGCGAGCGCGCAACGGCCGTAAGCGGCGGCGGGCGCGGCGTTGGCGGGAATGTTCGCCAGCGGCTTGATATTGCCGATCCCGAGCTTAGCCAAGCTAGGCAGTTTCAGGTTGCGCGCGCGGTTGACGTTGCCGAGCGTGTCGCCGCCCGCCGGGTCCCCGAACGATGCAGCGTCGGGCATCGCGCCGATTCCCACGCTGTCCAGAACGATCCACGTGACGCGACGGAAATTCGTCATTGATTCGTCGCCTGCATGGCGGACTTTTGGCCCAGAGCCTCCTCAATGCGATCCGTGAGCATGTCGACAAAACGCTCCGGAATGAATCCGGTCATGCGGCTGAACACCTCGCCCCGCTTGTCGATAATCAGCGTGGTCGGTATGGATGAAACCTGCAGCAACTGGCTCAGGCCGTCTTCGAAATATACTTTCTGGCTCCATTTGGCCTGCTCGAGAAACGGCTTCACCACGGCATGATCCTCGTCGGTGTCGACGGCGAGGAACACAACGTCGCCGCGATCTTTAAACTTTTTCTTCACCTCTTCATAGAGCGGGTGCTGCACGCGGCACGGCCCGCACCAGGTGGCCCAGAAATCCATCACGATCACCTTGCCTTTGAGGCTGGCCATCTGGAGCTTCCCGCCCGACAGCTCCGACAATGTGAACTGCATGGGATCTTTCGCCTGCGCGTTCGGATCCCCTTGATGCAAAGTGGCGCGGCGCGCCGCTAGCTCCGAAAACGTGCGGTCGTAAGCATGTAAAATCACGTCGCCAAGTCCTTTCTCCGAGCCGTTGAGCTTGCGGTAGAGCTCGCCCATGGTCTCGCGGTCGTGTTCGGCGTCGGGATTCGCGGATTGCAGGCCGGAAATGGTGAATGCCGAGGCGAGATATTCGACGGCCTGCTGAGTGTTGCCCCCTTTCTCAAGCCAACGCGCCGCTTCACGCGCCGCCTCCACGCTCGCGAACGTGCCATAACTCTTCTCCGCCAGAGCGATCGCCTGGTTGTTTTGTCCGAGCAGCCCATGCGCGCGGGCTTCGAGAAGATAGGCGCGCGCGCGCAGCCGGTCTTCCTCATCCTTGCGCCGCGCCCGATCGCGAGGCGCCGTGTCCTTCTCTGACTTGTCGCTCTTATTCACGACCGCTTCGAAGTGTTCGGCGTGCTGTAACGCGCGCTCCAGGCGCTCCTCGCCGCCGGTCTGCATCAGAGCGACGGTCACATGCTCGAGAACCTGTAAATCGTCCGGCTCGCGCGCCAGCACTTTCTCGCCATAAAGGATGATTCTGGAATTGTCTTTCAGATCGATGGCGCTCTTCACCAACGCGCGTTCCAGTTCGGCGCGCTTCGGCGAATGGGGATACTTCAAAAGATGATTCTCCAGAGCGCGCATGAAATCCACCTGGCTGTTGCCCGCTTCGCCGAGCGCTTGAGTAAGGCTGCTCTGCTCCGCCGGCGGCATTTCAGCGGGCGCTGGAGTCTGCGCCAACGCCACCGGCGACCCCAGCAGCATGAAAACGAAACACACCCGCTTCATTGTTGCTGCGCCTTCGCCGCCGCGCCGGGTTCTGCCTCCGCGGCGTGGCCGCCCCGAAACGCGTCGGCCAGGTTGGCCGCCCGCTCGCGCGCCATGTGGAGATAGCTTTCGTTGCGGCTGATGCGGTCGAGCAGCGGAAGAAACTGTTGCGGCGCCATCAGACGCTTTCGTTCGTAAACCACCTGAAGCTGCAGCAAAGCCTCGTTCACGCCGAGCTTGTCGAAATGGGCGGTGCTGTCCAGCTCGATGTATCTCTGTTCCGTTTCCGCAATGCGCTCGAACCAGTCGAGCAGCGCCTGCGCATCCGGGTCGAGCGAGTAGTTGAACTTCACTTCATTCTTGACGCCGTTCTCCTCAAAACGAAAGGTCTTCGTCCCCATGTTGGCGACCTTCAGCCCCGATTCCAGAGGGCGTGTGAAGCGCCCCAGTTTATCGGCCAACGCAAAAATCTGCCGCGCTTGGTCTTCAGCTAGCTGAAATTTTAACGGCTGGTCGTCGTCGGCCGATTCCTTATAGACAGCGTCGCCGTTCTTTTGAAGCGTAATGATGACGTTCTCCGGTTTGCTCCCCTTGAAGTATTTGGAATACGTGATCGCCGGCTCGGCGTTAAGAGCAAGAGCGGCCAATAACACAAGCACACTACGCATGAGCCGCCTTCGCATGGGTGGCATGGCAAATCGCCACCGCCAGCGCATCGCAGGCGTCTTCGGACTCGATCTCGTTTTCGAGCCGCAACAACGAATGCACCATCAGTTTCACTTGTTGCTTTTCGGCCCTGCCATACCCCACGACGCTGGTCTTGATCTCGAGCGGAGAATATTCGCCCATCGGAATGCCGGCCTCGGCGATGGCCAGCAGCGCCACGCCGCGAACATGAGAAAGCTTCAGCGCGGTCTTGACGTTTTGGGCATAGAAGACCTCTTCCACCGCCGCCGCCCCCGGCTCATGCCGCGCAATCACGTCGCGCAGACCGCGTGCGATCGCGAGCAGGCGCTCGTTCAGGGCGTTCTTGGGACTGGTCACGATGCAGCCCGCGGCAACCATGCTATGACGGCGGCCATCGCTCTCGATCAGACCATAGCCGGTCTTTTCGGCGCCGCAATCGATCCCCAGCACTCGCATTAAGAACGGACGCGGCCCATTAGTGGCCCGCCAGAGCTTCCAGTTCTTTTTCGTCGACGTCGAAGTTGGAGTAGACGTTCTGCACGTCGTCGTGTTCTTCGAGCGCCTCGCTGAGCCGCAGCATGCCATGCGCGTTCTTGCCTTCGAGTTTGATCAGGTTCTTCGGGATCATCGCGATTTCCGCCGAGACGATCGGAATGCCGGCCTTTTGAATCGCCTGCAACACCGCTTCATGGCTTTCGGGGGCGGAGATCACTTCCCAGTTCTCGTCCCCGCGCAGGTCGTCGGCGCCGGCTTCGAGCGCGATGTTCATCAGCCGGTCTTCTTCGGCGTTGTCCTTCTCGATCAGGATCTGGCTCTTGCGCTCGAACATCCAGGCAACGCTGCCCTGCTCGCCGAGATTGCCGCCGTTCTTCGCAAACATGTGCCGGATCTCGCTGACGGTGCGGTTGCGGTTATCGGTCGCGACATTCACCAGCACGGCCGCGCCCCCGGGTCCATAGCCTTCGAACATGATTTCGTCGATCTGTCCGCCTTCCAGTTCGCCCGTGCCGCGCATAATGGCGCGTTTGATGTTATCCGACGGCATGCTGACGGCCTTCGCGGCCGTAACGGCGGTGCGCAGGCGCGGCGTTGCTGTCGGGGTCGCCGCCATTGCGCGCCGCGATCATGATTTCTTTGATGAGATGCGTGAACGCCTTGCCGCGTTTGGCGTCCAGGGCGGCCTTCTTGTGTTTAATCGTCGCCCATTTGGAATGTCCCGACATAAGAAAACCTCGCGCCGCGGACCCTTCGCCTCGGGGCCGGCAAGCAAGTGATGAGTCTAATTTCTAGAATAGCAGGATGCCGCGATCCGAGCGAACGGTAATGTCTGAAATGTGCGTTGATCTCCTCGCGCGGTGTGCGTCTTCTAAGTTTATGGCAGCACAGCTTTTTACGCTGATCAGGGCGAGCCGCGCTACGCATCTTTCAGGCCGATGCGTAGCGCGTTCGCGGCCGTATGCGATTCCGGCTACAGCGTACAACGGGGAGAGGGGAGCGAGGGAGGAGGGCGCGGGGGCGTGTTGAAAACAGGGGAGATGGGAGCGCGCGATTTGTGACACCCGCAGTTTGGAGCGCCGTCGTGCCGGGGGTCCCTCCGCTGTGGATCGCGTGGGTCAGTCATTTTCGGGTATGCGGCGGCGCGGAATCGTCCGTTTTTGAGAGGGGTCCACATTGCGTCGCTGTTCTATGGGGTTTTGATCGAGCCGGCGCCTCAAGACCGGGCATCGCATAAACGGGAACGGCGGTAAGAAGCACTGTTTGGAGTGCGACAAGGTGAGGGGTTCTCGCCTAAAACGGCTGGGCATGACGGCTGCCGCCCTCAGCGGTAGCGGGGATTATGCGACGCCTGGCCGGCTTCAGTTCCGGGTGCGGCGTTCTGCCGCTAGATGTTCTTTTCATCAACGCACTTTTCAGACACTACCAAACGAACGGCACTGCGATAGAAATTGGTTGGTCGGCGTTTGCAAGGTCAGCGCTCAAAAATGGCGAATGCCGCGGCGGGCAAGGCGCGTAACTATCAATTCTCAAGATCGCCGGGTACGACGTGGAGCATTTCTCCATCGAACGCCGCGATGAGCCACTTCACCGTTGCTTCGTCCGCCGCTTTCTTCAACCGCGCGATTTCCAGACCGCTGACGCCAGCTTTGCCGCCTTTCAATTGAATTAAGCGAATGTCGAGCGCGTCCGCGTTTTTGAATCCGAGCCGGAATGCAATGGCGTCAATGATGCCGGTCCTAGGCGCGCCTGTTGCGCCTTCAAAAAACGCTATCTTCCATCTGTGCTCCTGGCAGTACACTCGCAGTGCTTCCTTGCTGGCCGCTTCAGCGGCGCGGGCCCGGGCGAAGGCGCTCATTCGCCGCTTTGTTTGAAGTGCCTTGAGCGCAGCCGTACGGCGCTTCCGGGTTCGCGCTGCTTTCTGCCCTGCTGATAACTCATCCGGCATGGCAGGAAGCATAACATCTTTCGGGCTGGCCGTTTCATCAATCGGTAGATCGACGCACGGTACATCAACGCACATTTCAGACACCACGCGGGCCGGGCGAAATTGGGGCATGGCTCCAAGGCGGCGTAAGGGCGCTTGCACCGCAGTTCGCAGGCTGATCGACCAGGAAAGAAAGCGCGAGCCAAACAAAATTCCTAAGCGCTCGCCATGAAAGCCGCCGGTACTTTCCGCCATGGCGGCCAACTTGCCTGAATTCAAGCGGCCTCTCGCGTTTTTACTCCGAAGACCGGGATGCCGTTGGGGAACTAGTCGACAATTGGCGCCCGAATATTTGGACACATCTGGAGCGCCTGCTTCAGCAAATCTTTCACGGCCGATTACGGCGGTCCGCCGTTAGCTGGCGGCGGTGCCGATCAGGATTACGTCCACCGGCGTGTCTCCGATCTTCGTCTGCAGCACCCAGTCGTCGCCCTGCTGCGAAAAGCCGGTCTTGGCATCGTCGGCCTTCCACATGCTCATCACGGCCGGGTGCGGCGTTCCCGACGCCTTCCTGCTCATCTCCACGAGGGCGTCAAATGCGGGCGCGGCGTTCAGGTCCTTGTCGTTCGCCGCCGGGACCATCAGCATAAAATCGCGCTGCGGCGCGGCTCCCTGGTGATCGCCGTTGACCGGCATCATGCTGTAACGCAACGTGTAGACGCCGGGCTTAATCGTCTGACCCCGGCGGTCCGCTCCCGGGCCGTCGAAACGAAGCACGGCAAGCAGCGCGCCCTGCGGAATGGCGGGCAGCGTGACGGCTTCCTCTGCTTGATTCTTGCCCCCGCTTGGTTTCGTGGAGCGGAACCAGATCTCGAGATACGGCGCGCCGTTGTTCGTGATCTTCGTTCCATTCGTCTGCAGCGCCGCGGCGATCGATGGCGCCAGACCCGATGGCGGCGGCCCGGCGGGTTCGGCTTTGTACTGGGCGAAGGCGGCCGTCGAGCAGGCCAGCAAAGCAAGGCTCAATCCGGAAAACGGCAGGCGTGTCATCAGTTTTATGGTACTGAATTGGCGGTGGACGAGAGGATGCGATCGAGTGCCGCGTCGGTCCACACGGCGGGCGTCGTGTTGCGGCGTAGACTCCAATGCTCCACGTGCGTGAGCGACTCGCCGGGCCGCAGCGTCTTTAACGCGCCGAGCGTTTCCATCTCGAGAAACTCGCCGTTTGTGAAGGTCTCGAAGGAGCAGCCGTAATCGGGCTGCTCGGACGGATCGGTCGCGCTCGACCTCTTGACGAAAAGATCCGACCCCAGCAGGTATGCGCCAAAGGTGTTCCTGTTGAAGGTTCCCGCCTTTTGTGGAACCGCATTGTTCGGGTCCTGCCGGAGAATGAGGTATTTCTTCGTGAACTGCCAGCGCTTGTCGCTGAAATCGGTGTAGGCCCACATGACCAGCGGATTGGTGGGAGCAAGGTCCTTCGGATGCGTGCCGCGAGGAGGAAATCCCGTGAATGCGGTTCCGCCCTGCGCCATCATGGTCAAAGCCCAGGCGGCCAGACGGCGTGGTTTGGTGGCCTTGTTCACGATGCGGTGCAGCACCTCGACTTCGGTTCCGCGCGAGGCGAGTCTTACCGTAATCTCTTTCTGAAGGCCGGTCTCCTTTTCGACATTTCCAGTCAGGACCATGACGTCGCCCTGGCGCTCCACGTGGATGGGGGAATTATCGAGCGCGTAACTGCCGACGGGATCTTCGGGCGACATCCACAGGCGGTGCCCGCCCCGAGCCATCCACTGTTTCTCGCCGCTATGTCCTATCTGTTCGTCGTACTCCTTGAACAGATTCCGCCCGCCCACGAAGGCGTATCGAATGATGCGCGGTCCGACGTCGCTGAGAACGACCAGCTCGACCTCGCCGTTAGAAATGCGAAAGGAATTCGGCCAGCCGCGATAGGAGATCTTTTCGATTTTTACCGCGGCGGCAAGCGGCGCATAAAACGTGAGCGCGGCGGCCAATGCAATGGTGCGCATGAGCGATCAT
The DNA here is from genome assembly GCA_963795935.1 of Bryobacterales bacterium. Taxonomy (GTDB): domain Bacteria; phylum Acidobacteriota; class Terriglobia; order Bryobacterales; family Bryobacteraceae; genus JAICMB01. The sequence continues at coordinate 143,798 of CAWCJO010000017.1, forward strand.
TATACAGGCGCCCGATCGGGCGCGCCCGCCCGGTCGGCATCGTATTAGGCCAGCATGCTGCGGAGTTGCTGGTACATGATGATGCAGGCCGGTCCCAGCGTCACCAGCAACACGGAAGGAAAAATTAGAAAGAATACGGGGAAGATGAGCTTCACCCCGGCTTTTCGGGCCGCCTGCTGGGCTTGCTGGCGGAAGCGCGTGCGCAGATACTTGACGTGCGTGCGCAGCGAGGGGCCGAGCGCCGCCCCAAAACGGTCGCTGTCGATGAAGACGCCGCACAACTTCCGGATCTCGGGCTCTTTGTTGCGTTCGGCGAAGTTGCGGAACGACTCCGCGCGGCTGGCGCCGGCTCGCAGCTCCAGTTGCAGATGCGTCAGCTCCTGGCTCAACTCGGCGTGAGTTGCCTGCAAACCGCGGCTGGCGTCCGCGATGGCGTAATCGATCGACTGTCCCGACTCGATTCCGAGAATCATGAGATCGAGGGCGGGAGGCAGTCCGGCGCGCAGCCTTTGCGCCCGCCTCCGCGCGATCCAGCCGAGCGCGGCATTGGGCGCGACAAATCCGATTGCGGCTCCGCAGGCCATCGGCAGCAATGGAAAGCCGGGAAGGGCGGCCAACACGGCCATCAGACCCAGCGCGGCGGCCAGCAGGAGCGCGCTGCCGCACTTGATTCCGTAAAAAACGCCGATCGCCCCTGGCCAGCGATAGCCCGCCATTTGGAGCCGTTTGCGGTCCGGATTATTTTCCTTTTGCGCGGCGGGGAAGCGATCGCCGATCGAGCGTAAGAGGCCCAGCAGCGCTCCCCGCGCCTCGCCTTGGACTTCGCCCCGCGCCTCCCCCCGGGCCGCGCCCCCAACCTCGCCGCTGGGCTTGAGGACCAACAGATACCCTGCCAGAACCACCGCGGACATGACGAAGGAGAACAGGCACACTCCGATGCCGATCAGGTTAACGCTCATATTTATATCTTGATGGACACGATGCGACGGATGATGAGATGCGCCGCCGCAAGGCACGTAAGCGCCGCGACGATCAAATATTTTCCGTATGCATTCGCGAATAAAACGGCCAGGTAAGAAGGGTTGACGATGCTCATCACTACGGCGATAATCAGCGGCAATGCCGTCAGCACGGCTCCGGTCATTTTGCCGTGAGCGGCGATGGCGTTCACCTCGCCCCGTAACGCCTCGGATTCCCGCATTCCCTCCGCCAGCGTCGCGATCAACTCGTTGAGCTTACCGCCCGTGCGGCTATGGAGTTGCACGGCCGCGCCGAACATATTCACTTCGAGCAGCGGCATCCGCCGCGAAAGGTTTTCGAGCGCCTGTTGCCAACTGGTGCCGAAATTGCCTTCAATCGACACGCGGCGCAGTTCGGTTGAGACCGGCGCTTCCGATTCGCCCGCGATCAGCTCGAGCGCCGCCGCGAAGGGATGCCCGGCCCGCAAGGCTCGCGCCAGAGAATCGAGCGCGTCGGGGAACTGCGCCTGAAATTTGGCGAGCCGCTTCTTGCGGCGGCGCAGAATATAGAGATAAGGCAGCACAGACGCGCCGCAGGCCAGGGCCGCGCCGATCCACCACGGAATCGAAGCGCGGCCGATCAGCAAATAGAACACGATCGCGCCGGCCAGGAGCATCGAGAAGGTGACGCGCCCGATCGACCAGTTCAACTCCGCCTGCTCCATGCGGACGCGCATGAGATCGATGAAATCAAATCGCTCCAGCAGGCTCGCCCAAAACGAAATCGTGCTGAGGGAGTCGTCGCGCAGAAGCCGCGCTCCGGCGCTTGCCGCCGCTTCGGCCGGGACATTGCCCGGCTGCGCCCGATCGAGCGCCAGTCGCGCGAAGAATAGCGCCGCCGCTACCGCGGAAAAAGTGGCGAGGAATAAAAGGATCGCAGCGAACGTCAGCATCGCTCGGCCTTATCGTCCCTTGACTGCGCTTCCCCGATCGGCGGAGAGCGGCCCGGAAAAGCGGAAGAGGTCCGCAACACCCAGCGCATGGCGCGAATCCACGGCATCGTCGAGCGGCGCCCGCAGCGCGATGCGCAGGCGAGTTCCGGAATCGGCCAGCGCCAGGACATCGGAATCGAGCGGCCGCGTCAGCACCGTAACCACTTGCGCGGACCCTCGCGGCGCCCGCGGCGCGTCCGATTGCTCCAACTGCGTCGCGGCCGAGAGGACCTCTATATCCTGCAATAGGGGGCTCAACTCCATCACGCCGTTTCGTTCGGTCACCGCCTGAATGTCCACTTTACTGCCGCGCCGCAGCAACGGCAGCACGCCCGTGGACTCGTATACCCGGATCGAGACGGCGCGCATTCCCCGCGGCACGCCGCCGCCGGCGCTGGCCGCATCCCCCAGCGCCAGCATCGAATCCGTGAGCGGCTGATTCTCCCGCGCCGCGTCGAGAAGAGTGGCGCCGGCAAGTTTCCGTGCGGAATCGAATGCGCCTTTGAACTCCGTGCTGGCGCGGATTTCCGAGACCCTCAGGTCCTCGATCTTGAGCACGGCGCCGCGCGGCAGATCGCGCGCGGCGACGACAAGCGTTCGAGCCGGCAGATCCGGGGCCGCGGCCTTGAGATGTCCGGCAAACAAGCCGTAGAAAACGCCGGTCGAAATCGCGGCCACGATAAATGCGATCGCCAGCAGCGGCGCCATATTGCGTTTCATTTTTAGACGATGTCTCCTGCTATCCCCAAGCCGCCGCACACGGCGGCGTACCTATTTAAACGGCGAAAAACCTGTGCTTCGGGATCGGGCGTTCGACTCAGCGCCGCTCGAATTTTCGCTTAGCTCGACGAGCGCATCAGCGCCGCCGCGCAGCGCGTCAGGGGCAGCACCTGGGCGATCGCTCCGCGCCGAATCGCCTCGCGCGGCATCCCGAACACCACGCAACTGTTTTCATCCTGAGCGATCGTATGCGCGCCCGCGCTTCTCAGCGCCGCCATGCCGGCCGCTCCGTCGGCGCCCATGCCGGTTAAGATCGCGGCGGTAAAGTTGGGACCCGCGATGGCCGCGGCCGAAAGAAATAAAACATCCACCGAAGGACGCTGATAGCATACCAACCCAGCGTCGTCGAGCGCGACGCGATAGCCGCTTCCGGAGCGTTGCAGCCGCGCATGACGGTTTCCCGGCGCGATCAAGGCCAGACCGCGCGCCAGACGGTCCCCCTCCGCCGCCTCTTTCACGCGCATGCGGCAAATTCCATCCAGCCGCTCGGCAAACGCCCGCGAGAACACGGCGGGAATATGTTGCACGATTACGACCGCCGGACCGTCGGCGGGCATTCGCGAAAGAATCTCGCGAATAGCCTCGGTTCCCCCCGTGGAGGCTCCGATGAGAATCACTGCGTCGGAATGAGTGGCATAACGCAGAGCGTGCGCCGGCGGCTTGGGCTCGGCCGGAGCGTACGGCCGCCGCTCTGCAATGTCCCCCCGCGCCCTCACTATCCTGGCCCTCGCCGCGGCTCGAATCTTGTGCGCCAATGCGATTTTCAGATCGCCGGCCGAGTACGCCCCGCCGGGCTTCGCCAGCACTTCCACGGCTCCGTATTGCAGGGCCTCGAGCGCCGCCCGGCTCGAATCGCGTCCCAAGGAACTGACCACCACCACGGGCATCGGCCGATACCGCATCACTTTCTTGAGAAAGGTCAGTCCGTCCATGCGAGGCATCTCGATATCCAACGTCAGCACGTCGGGATGGAGCCGCAGAATCTTATCGCGGGCAATGTAAGGATCCGCGGCGACGCCGACCACTTCAATATCCGGCTCGGCGGCGAGCGTCTGAGCCAGCAATTTGCGGACGATCGCGGAATCGTCCACCACCAGCACCTTAATTGGATGCCCGCGCTCCGTGCGCCCCCATTCGTTCCATGCAGCCGCGCAGCCAGGCATCATAAATCGCGCCCCGGGCGGCGCTGTTCCATGTTGCGGTACATCGCGGGGCCGCAATAGGCGAGCGGATGTTCGATCCCGCTCAAGCTCTCGGAGTGTCCTGTAAACAGGTACCCGCCCGGCGCCAGGCGCGAGGCCAGCCGGTTCACGACGTCGGCCTGCATCGCGCGGTCGAAATACATCGTCACGTTGCGGCAAAAGATGAAGTGATAGGGCCGCGCGGCGGGAAAGGGATCAATGAGATTGAGACGCCGGAACGCGATCGCGTCCGCCACTTCCCTCTTGATCTTGTAATAGCCTTGCCACGCGCCCACGCCCCGCAGCAGAAAGCGCCGCCGCCACGATTCCGGCATTTGCTCCAGGTCTTCCGCCGCATAGACGCCTTGGCGCGCGGTGGCCAGCGCGCGCGTGGAAATGTCGCTTGCAAGAATCCGGAAACCCGCCGGCGCCAGCCCCGCGCGCAGAAGATGAAACGCGATGGAATAAGCCTCTTCGCCGGTCGAGCAGGCCGCGCTCCAGATGCGCAGCGTCGCCGCATCGTGGAACTCCGCCTGCGCCGCCGCGGCGAGAAAATCGAAATGCGACGGCTCGCGGAAAAAGCTGGTGTGATGCGTCGTCAGCGCGTCGATCATTTCCTCCAGAGCCTCCCCTCCGCTATCCCCCAACACGTGGTCGCAGTACGATTCAAACGTCGCGAATCCGCCGCGGCGCATCGCTTTCGCCAGCCGCGCCGAAACGAGTCCCTCTTTCCCGCGCTTCAGATCGAGGCCGGACTCGTCGTGCGCCAGGCGCCGGATGCGCTCGAACTCCGACGGCCGCGGCGCTCGCCGGCAGGGGTCCGGGAGGGCCGCGAACGAAGCGTCTTTAAGCACCGCCGCCGTCCCCCCATAGACGCTCCATATCGAGGATCAGTCCGACGCTCCCATCGGCCAAAATGGCGCCCCCGGCGATGCCTTCGACGCCCTGAAATTTCTCGCCCAGGCTCTTGATGACGACCTCCTGCTTGCCCAACACCTCGTCCACCAGCGCGCAGAATCGTCCGGCGCCGCTCTCGGCCACGATCAGCAGGCCCTCGCGGGAATCCGCCGGACGGGGCGCGAGGTGGAAGCGCCGCGCGAGACGAAGGACCGGCAGCAGTTCATTGCGCACCAGCGCCATCTCGACGCGGCCCCGCACCGTCAAAATCGTTTGCGGCGTGGGACGGATCATCTCGCGAACGGCGTAAATCGGAATCAGATAACGCTCCGCGCCCACGCCCGCCACCAGCGCCTCGACGATGGCGAGCGTCAACGGAACCTTCAGGCGGAACGTCGCGCCCGCTCCCGCCGCCGACTCGATCTCGATGCGCCCGCGCAGCTTCTGAATGCACTTTTGGACCACGTCCATGCCGACCCCGCGGCCCGATACGGCGGTAATCCCGGCAGCCGTCGAAAAGCCCGGATGAAAAATGAAGTTGAATACTTCGGCGTCCGTCAGAGCCGCTCCCGGCGCCGCCAGCCCTCGCTCGACCGCCTTGTGCAGGATGCCCTCACGATCGAGACCCCGGCCGTCGTCGGCGATCGCGATCGCGATGTGCCCGGACTGGTGGGCCGCACGCAGCGTGATCCGCGCCGTCGCGCTCTTCCCGGCCCGCGCCCGCTCCCGCGGCGATTCGATGCCGTGGTCCAGCGCGTTACGAACCATGTGCATCAACGGGTCGGCGATCTCTTCGACAAGGTTGCGGTCCAGTTCGGTGTCCTCGCCCGCTAACGCCACTTCGACCTGCTTGCCGGTCTTTAAAGCAAGATCGCGGACCAGGCGCGACATCTTATGAAACAGCCGCCCCACGCCGACCATGCGCAGCGCCAGCGACGTCCGCTGCACGTCCTCGGTCAAACGCGCCAACTGCGCCAGATTGCGCGACAACAGGGGCTTGTCCTGCGTGTTCAGATCGGGATCGTGGCCGACCAGACTTTGTGCGATCGCCATCTCGCCCACCATATCCACCAGAGCGTCGAGCTTCGCGGTCGGAACCTTCACGAAGGCGTCGTTGCGGCCGGACTCGGCCGGCCAGCGCTCCGGGCCTTCGTGCGCCGGATGTCCGGCGGCCGCAAGCGAAAGATCTTCCAGCCCGTCCAACGCGGTGTCCCGTTCCGCGCCGCCCGCCACAAGCGCCCGAAGGCGCGTCACAATCCGCTCCCCCGCGGGCATGCCGGCGCCCGAGCCCGCGAGCGCGGCGATCGCGCACTCCACGAAATCTTTGCTTTCGAGAATGCCCGCGATGACGCCCGGCGTGATGGCTAGCCGCCCATTGCGCGCCTCATCGAGCACCGTCTCCACTTCGTGCGCCACAACTTCGATGGCCCCCAGATCGAGAAACCCGGCCAGTCCTTTAATCGTGTGAAAAGCGCGGAACAGGGAATGAATCGCGTCGCTGTCGCCCAAGCCCCGTTCAAGCGCCAGCGTCCGCGACTCGATGGCGGCCAGGTGCTCCCGCGCTTCGACGACAAATTCGCCCAACAGCTCGGCATCGGCGCCAAGCGAGGACGGCGCTCCGCCGCCCGTAAGCTCTTCCCCGATCGCCACCGCGCCTCCTATCCCGCAACCGCGCGCCCGCCCGCAATTCCCGGCGGCACGCGCGCGGAGCGGAAACTCGGGGCGATCGAGATGCGCGCCTCCAGGCACTGCTCCTCGCAGGTGAACCGCACCGCGACCCCCGCCCGATTGCCGGCCGCTCGGATCTCGAAATGCCGCCCGTAGACCACCGTCGGCGTGCTCAATCCCATGGGGCCCAGCTTTTCTTCGAGCGCCGTTTTGACGTTGCCGATGATCATGTTCGCCACCTCCGCCGCCGCGTCCAATACGTCCTCGTCAACGGCGTCGTACTCCGCCATCCAGAGCCGCGAAGCCATTCTGCAGGCGAACTCCGGCTCGCACGACAAACTTCCCGATCCCGCCCATTCGCCGGCCAGCCCCAGCAGCGCCACAACGCCGCAATGCGGCCCCCCGGCCACCGCTCCCCCGCGCGCTTCTCCCGCGCCGATATCGATGCCGAGCATGGTTGAAAACACGTTCACCGCCGCCGACCGTATGGCCGCCGCGATCTCCCCTTCCGTTACCGCCCCCATTGCGGGCGCCGGTTGTATCGCTTGCCCTCCCTCCCGCGCCCCGCTCACAGCAGCCCCGCCAGCTTGTCCTTGATCTGCTCCGGCGTAAACGGCTTGCGCACGTAGCCGTCCGCGCCCAATTGCACCGCCTCCAGCACCTTGATCTGACTGCCTTCGCTGCTCACCATAATCACGGGCACCCGCTTCAGCGCTTCGTCGCTCTTCAATTTGCCGAGCAGCTCGAGGCCGTCCATGCGCGGCATGTTGATGTCGGAGAGGATCAGATCGATCTTCTGGTTCCGTAAGGCCTCGAGCGCCTCCACGCCGTCGCTCGCCTCATGCACCTCGTCGAGCGGCACTTCCGCCTGCCTCAAGACCCGTTCCAGGATTTTGCGGATCGCCGCGGAATCGTCCACGATCAAAACGTTCACGACGCGCTCCTAAAATTCCTCAAAATCGCCCTCCAGTGGAATCGCGCTGGGCCTCGCGCGCCTCGCCTCCAGCGCCGTCCCCTCGCGAAAGCCGTTCGCCCGCCGCGCCGCCGGCGTCCGCTCTTCCCCGCGCGCCCTCGCCTCCACCGCCGCCGGGGCGTCTCGCTCCTCCAAAATCCGCGCCAGCCCCGCCAGCGCTTCCAGCTTGTGAACGATGGCGGTCATCGCCCAGGCCTGCGCGTTCAGCTCCTCGCTTGAATAGGCGCCCTGCTCGGCGCTCGCCGCAGTGCCCTGCGTGACTCGTTCCATTTGCGAAACCGCTTGCGCGATCTGCTCCATGCCCCGAGCCTGCTCCTGGCTGCCCGCGTCGACCTCGTCGATCAGGGCCTTGACTCGCGAGGAGTGCGCCGTGATCACCGCGATCGACTGCGCCACCTGCGCCAGCCGCGCCCCGCCCGTCTGCGCCGTGTCGAGCGAATCCTCGATCAGCCCGGCGCTGTCCTTGGCCGCCTGCGCGCTGCGTTGCGCCAGATTGCGGACCTCGCCCGCCACCACCGCGAATCCCATCCCGGCCTCGCCCGCGCGCGCCGCCTCCACCGCGGCGTTGAGCGCCAGAATGTTGGTCTGAAACGCGATCTCTTCGATCACGCGGATGATCTTCGAGATCTTCTCGCTGGAGGTCTTGATCTGCTCCATCGAGGCCACCATCTGCTCCAGCTTGCGATTGGCTTCGCGCACTTCCGCGTCCGCCAAAGCCATTTCCGAAGCGGCGGAACGGACATGGTCGGCGTTCTTGCGCGTCATCGCGGCGATCTCCTCGCTCGAAGCCGAGGTCTCCTGCAGCGTCGCCGCCTGCTCGGAAGCGTTCTGCGCCAGGGCTTGGCTGGAGGAGGCGATCTGGCCGGCCGCGCGCGCCACGCGCTCCGCCCCGCGGCGCAGCTCAGTCACCGATTCTCCCAGAGAAAGGCCCAGCACCCGCAGAATATAGGATGATTCCAGGACTCCCGCCGCCAGCACGAACAGCAGCGTCATCCAGGTCCAGCGGCGATCGCTGGCCGCGGTTTCGAGCGCCAGCTTCGCCGCCGCCGCGGCCGCCTCCCGATTCATCTTCGAAAGATCCTGGCTGGCTATCGATTGCTCCATCGCCGCCGGCGCGATGTCCGCCTTCCAGGCGGCCACCGCCTCCGAGAGCTTCCCGGCGCGGCTCAAAGGCACGATCTTCGGCCAGTTGTCGAACACCCGCTCATGCGCCGCCCGGAACCGCGCCAGAATCTCCCGGTCCCGCCCGCCGGAGTTCGCCGCCTCGTAATCCTGCTCCGTTTTGCGGATTTGCTCTTCGAGCTCCGCCGCCTTCCGTTCATCCACGGTGCGTTCCGCGGCGTCCCGGGCGCCGAGGTGCAGCAGCATGAACATGCGCTGCTCTTTCGCCAGCTCCTCGATTCGCTCGCCCACAAAGATGCCCGGAAGCAAACGCGTCGCGATGTTGTCGACGTAGCCCGTCAACGCGGTCAGCTTAAAAAGCGCCACGGCGCCGAGCGTGGCCGCCAGCGCGATCACAACGCCGAAACCGGCCGCTACCTTTTTCTTTATGCTCACCGCGCCATCTCCGGCGCGCCGGCCACGCGTCCGATGTCCAGCAGGATTTTCATTTCGCTCCCCGCCCTCGCCACGCCAAGGATGAACGGCAGGGCCGATTCCGCGCCGCGGCCGGGCATATCTTCGATATCGGACGCCGTCACGTTCACGACCTCCGATACAGCGTCCACCACCAGACCCACCTGTATGTCCCCCGCCTCCCCCGCCACCTCGACGACGATAATGCAGGTCCTCGGCGTGTACTCCACCTCCGCCAGCCCCAGCTTCAAACGCAGGTCCATCGCCGCAACCAGCTTTCCGCGCAGGTTGAAAACGCCTTTGAGGTAGTCCGTCGTCCGCGGAACCGCCGTGATCCGCTGCACGGCCATGATCTCGCGCACATTCAGCACGCTCACTCCAAACTCTTCCTCGCCCAGCTTGAAGGTGAGATATTTACCAGCCCGTTCATCCCTCCGCGGCGGAATGGCGGGTTGCCGCGCCGGCGTGGTTGCGTGCATCGATTTTGGTCCGCCTCCATGAATGCGTATCGGAGCGAAGGAGGAATATATGAGAGAAAGCTCGCAAATCAGCCGGATAGGCCAGTCCCCCCGAGGGAAGCGCTCGGGAAGGTGCTATTCGATGAGAGTCGCCAGCTTCGCCGCGCTTCCTCCATAATGTCCCCACAAACCGTGCCGGCGCCCGCGGCTTTGCGCACAATCGATCAAGGCAAATGCGGCGCGGCCGTAACGGTCGTATAGCTGCGCCATCGCTTGCGGATCTCGGTTCCTCAGTCCGCGGGCCAGACTCCGGGTCGTCTCCGACGGCCACGGACGCGAGTAAGAGCGCCAGGAAAATTCCGCGCCATCCCCGGTTTCGCAAAGCCTCACAAATCTTTCGTGGCGCCTACAAATGTAGCTGCGGTTCCAGCGTCCGCGCCCCATGCCCCGCGTCGCCCCGCACACGCCGGCGGCTTACGGTCGCGCTGGTGGACATAATAGGACGATATCGTCCCCGATGTATATTTTCGACCTCTTCCGGTCCTTCCTGCCCGCGCAAAATCCCATCGGCTTCGGGGTCGCCGATTTCATCGAGCTCGCCCTGGCCATCCTATTCGCGCTCTTCGCCTTCGCATGGCCTTCCATCGAGCCTTACGCCATGCGCCTCGCGCGCAACGCCCTCTGGTGCATGCTGCCGCTCGCCCTCCTGCCCCTCGCCCTGCGCGCCGCTCTCTTCTCTCATCACCCCATTCCCACGCCCGCCATCTACGACGAGTTCAGCCATCTCCTGGTCGCCGATACGCTGCGGCATTTCCGCTTCGCCAACCCGCCGCATCCCTTCAGCCGCTTCTTCGAAACGTTTTTCGTATTGCAACAGCCCACCTACAGCTCCATCTATCCGCTCGGCGAAGGCTTGACCATGGCGGTAGGCCGCGCTATCTTCGGCTCCCCCTGGGCCGGCGTCGCTCTGTCCGTTGCCGCCCTCTGCGCGCTCTCTTATTGGATGCTGCGCGGCTGGACAACCCCCGGCTGGTCCCTGCTCGGCGGAATCCTGGCCGTGATCCAGTTCGGCCCTTTGAGCGTATGGATGAACTCCTACTGGGGCGGAGCCTTCGCCGCCGCCGGCGGATGTCTGGTCTTCGGAGCGCTCCCCCGGTTGCGCCGTCGCGCGCGACCCAGAGACGCCGTCTTGCTCGGCCTCGGTCTGGCCATCGATCTCCTAACCAGACCTTATGAATCTATATTTCTCGCCCTGAGCGTACTTCTATTCTTCGCGCCCTCGCTCCGCCATCCGAAGTCGCTCCGCCTCCTCGCGCCCGCCGTCGCCATCGCCGCCCTCGCCCTACTCCCCGCCATCGCCGCCACTCTGCTCCAAAATAAACAGGTCACCGGAAACTGGACCACGCTTCCATACACGCTCAGTCAATATCAATACGGCGTGCCCGCCGCCCTGACCATCCAGGCGAACGTGGTCCCGCACCGCGCCCTCACGCCGCAACAGGCCCTCGATTACAAAATGCAGCGCTCCTTCCACGGCGAGCGGCCCGAGACCTTCGCCAGTTTCTTCGAACGCCTCGAATACCGCGTCCGCTTCTACCGCTTCTTCTTCCTGCCGCCCCTCTACATCGCATTGGGCGCCTTCCTGCTAAGGCTGCGCGAACCTCGTTTTGCCTGGGCCGCCGCGTCCTTGCTCCTGTTCACCCTCGGAATAAATCTCTTCCCCGTATTTCAGTTTCACTACCTCGCGCCCGCAACCTGCCTCTTTCTTCTGGTCTCTGTCGCGGGTCTCGAACGCATGGCCAGGTTCACCATCCGCGGAGCGCCGGCGGGACAGGAAGCCTGCCGCATCGTCGTCTTCCTCTGCATCGCCCATTTCGTTTTCTGGTACGGCCTGCATGCCTTCGTCAACGAGGATTGGGACGCGCCCCTGCGCAACTTTGAGACCTACGACGCCATCAATCACCGCGATCCGGAGCGCCGCATCCTGGTCAACGCCGAGCTCGCCAAGACGACCGGCCAACAGCTTGTCTTCGTCCGTTATCATCCGCAACACATCTTTCAGGACGAGTGGGTTTGGAACGAAGCCGACATCGACGCCGCGCGCGTCGTTTGGGCGCGCGATCTCGGCGACGCCGAAAACGAGAAGCTGCGCCGCTACTACCCGCGCCGCGCGGTCTGGCTGCTGGAGCCGGATTTCCCCCTACCCCGTCTGCGCCGCTATCCGCCGCCCGCGCCCGCGCCGCCCCCATCTCCCACGCCTACGCCGAAGCCGCGCAAATCGCCCTTCATCGAGGTTCGCTGACTCGGCCCCCGCCACAACCGCCACGCCGGCGCCCCTTTGCCCAACAAAATCTGATACACGTCCGAGCGCCCCTCTTCAAAACTCCCCGCCGACGCCGCCAGATATAGAAGCCACGTCCGGTAGGTCTTCTCGCCCACCAGGCCGCACGCAGCCGCGGCATTCTCCTGCAGACGCTTCACCCACTCGCGGCAAGTCCGCGCATAGTGCATCCGGCGGCTCTCCAGCTCCAGCACCGCAAAGCCTTCGTCCTCCGCGTCGCGCACGATATCGGAAAGATGCGCCAGCTCCCCGCCCGGGAAAACTTCGCGCTGCAGGAAGGTCGTCTCGGGGTCGTCCGATACCGCTTCCGGCCGAGTGATCCCGGAATTGAGAAACAGCCCGTCGTCTTCCAACAGCCCGTAGACGGTACGGAAATATTGGCGCAGCCTGTGCCGCCCCACATGCTCAAACATGCCGATCGAGGCGATCTTTTCAAAGCGCCCCGTCAGCCGCCGGTAATCGATCATCTGAATTTCGGCGCAATCCTCCAGACCGCGCTTTCGAATCTCCGCGCGTTGCCAGCTCATACTGCCCGCGGCTCAGCGTGCAACCCCACGCCCGCACGCGGTACTGCTCGACGGCGTGCAGCACCAGCGCGCCCCACCCGCAGCCGATATCCAGAAAACGATCGTCCGGCCGCAGCTCCAGCGCGCGGCAAATGGAATCCAGTTTTGCCCATTGCGCCTGCTCCAGCGTCCAGTCGGCGTCTTCAAATAAGCCGCTCGAATACACCAGCCGCGAATCGAGAAACGCCGCGTAGAATTCATTGGAGCGGTCGTAATGAAAGCGGATATTGCGGGCCGCCCGCTCGCGGCTCTGGAAGTGGGTCTCCCACCACGCCGGCCGGAATCGGGCGGCGGCGGCCAACAGCCATTGCAGAACGCTCGGACGCGTCCACTCCCGTTTCAGGCGAAGCGCCGCGGTAATGTCGCCGCGGATGTCGATCTCGCCCCGCACAAACGCCATCGCCGCGGTGTAATCGTCCGCGCCCAGAATGCGCTCCAGCGTCTGCTCGTCCGCCACCGCGATCGTAAACGCGGGCGGCCCCTCCCCGTTCAGCCGCCGTTGCCCATTCCGAAACTCCACCGCATAACTGACTGGCTCCCCCACACAATCCGCCCCCACCCCATTCTAGTTCAGAGGGGTTTTCATGATCGCGATTTGATCTAGGCGCTTAAGCCCTGCTGCGCCGCCGCCGCGCGATCCAAGCTATCGCCAGACCAAACGCCGTCAGCGCATAAGTGCCGGCCTCGGGAACAGCCTGAAGGAACGCGTGGTTGTCGTCCTCGAAAGGAAAACTCCCGGCCGGAGACAGGACGATTCGCGTGTAGCTTTCGCTCGCGCCGGCCCTGAAATTCACATACGCGGCGTTCCCCGAACCCAAAGCTACGCCAAGCTGGTCGTGCAAATTTTGGCCGGTGTAGCTGAATACCGCGGCCGAGCCATTGAAGAAACTGATGGTGTTGGCGGGGTCGGGACTCCCCCAGTAAAGACCAAAGTAGACAATCGGCTGAGAAAACGTAACCGTAAGATCTCCAATCGGCGTCGTCGGACTCGCAAACGGCGACGAATCGCCGGCGATGTCGGTGCCGCCCGCCGAGCGAATGTTAAGGTTCGAATAACTTGCGATGCCGAACGTAAAACTCTGCGGACCGCCGTTAGGCAGCGAGTTGAAATTCACGGTCGTGGCCCCTGCCACGGACGAAACCTGGCCCTCATTGGCCAGCGGCGTTCCTCCTATGCTTACGGTGGTCGCCGCTGCCGGCGCCATCGCCGCCATCGCCATGACTGCGATCTGCACGCTTCGATTACTCATGTTGTAATTCCTCCGAAACCGGAATTTCGAGTTCTCCGGTTTCCGTATAGCATACCGCGATTCGCCTCGATTGCTCCGCCGCGCATTATTCCGGTGAAACGTTCGGCGCGCTGCCCTCACTACTCGACTGTAATCGGAGGCCGATGCGCCTGCCGCCGCGCGAACCCCTAGCCCGCGCTCGCCGGCCAGACGCCTCGGAACACCGCCCGGGACGGAGGCGCTGAGCCCGCCCCCATCCCGGCGCGCAAAACAACAACCCAATTCGGTCTGACGAAACCATCCCCATCGCGGACCTGCCTTCGAGCCGTGGCGCCGGAAGCTCCTCCGCCAAGTTCAAAAAGACCTTCAGGCCGTCCACCGTGACGATTCCCTACTGGGACGGGACCGTCGGTTCGGGAGCCCTCCCAGCCAGGCACCCCTTTCACAAGAGGCGCCGGCGGCTTCGCGATTGGAAGTCGAGCAACGAGCGGTGGGGCGCTGAAACGGTGCTAAACTGGCCTCCGGAATATCGTCATGACACGCCGCGATGCCCTCAAACCCGCCCTGCTGGGCGCGCCCGCCGCACTGTTGGCCGATACGCCGGCCGGCGATCGCCCGCCGGGCGCGGCGAAGCCTCTCAAGATCGCGAGAGTAGAAGTCCTGCATCTCGAAAAGCCCCTGAAGGAGCGCTTTTGGATGGCCAACTCGCCCATCGGCGGATACCACCCCAAGGCTTCGCGGCTGATCGTCACGATTCACACCGATGGCGGCATCAGCGGCCACGGCGAGGGATCCGGCGGAGGCGCCGATCTGTTCCGCAAAGGTTTTGCCGAGCTTCTTATAGGCGAGGATCCTTACATGGTTGGGCGCATCTGGGAAAAGATGTTTGCCCCGACTTATGGGCGCGAGCCTTCGACGCGCGGATGGGGACAAACGGGCATAATCGCCGCGATGGCGCCGGTCGATCAGGCCATCTACGATATCATGTCCAAGGCCGCCGGGCTGCCGGTATATAAGTTCCTCGGTGGCTACCGCGATACGGTGCCGGTCTACATCACCGGCGGCTATTATCGCGAGGGGAAGGGCATCCCGGAATTGGTCGAAGAGATCCGCGGCTATCTCGACAAGGGATTCAATGCCATCAAGCTCAAAGTCGGCGGCCTCAGCGCAGGGTATTCGGTTGAGGACGACTACAACCGCGTCAAAGCGGTGCGCGAGGCGGTTGGCCCCAAAGTGACGCTGATGCTCGACGTCAACCAGGGCTGGGACGTGCCCACCGCAATACGCGCTTCGAATAAGATGTACGACCTCGACATACATTGGCTGGAAGAGCCGCTGCGATGGTATGACGATGTGGAGCCGCTCAAAAAAGTAAAGATGAACACGCGCATCCCTCTGGCCTCGGGCGAGCACGAATTGACGCGCTGGGGCGCGCGCCGGCTGATGGAAACCGGCGCGATCGATTATATGCAGTTCGATTGCAACGCCCACGGCGGCATCACGGAATGGCGCAAAGTTGCGGGCATGGCGAGCATGTCGTACATCCAGATGGCGCCGCATCATGAGCCGGTATTGCACGGCCACCTGCTGGCGTCCGTGCCGAACGGCCACATCCTGGAATCGTTCGCAAACCAGGAGCGGGACCCGTTCTTCTTCGAGCTCTACGATCGTAGGCCGCGAATCGAAAAGAGCGTGCTGTATCTCGACGATACGCCGGGGTTCGGGATTGATTTCAACCGGAAGGCGCTGGAGCGCTACGGGACGAAGGTATTGTAAGAGGCATGATGTCGTTGTGAGCATCCACTACGCGAAGCCGGATGCGCACCGCGCAAACTTCCTCCAGCGCGTAGTGCTCACTTGCGAAAAGTTCACGTCCGCCGCTCCCTCGCGGTTGCGTCTCGGAAACGCTTGCTGAGCCGCGCGCGTCAGCAAGCCTGGACGGCCCCGCGGGCCATCGGAAGCTATGAAAATAACCCCGGTGGGGTCGTTTTCGACGGAGCGGTGCGATACGCCAATTTATGCGACTTGGTACCAGCTCTTAAAATTCAAGCCTGCTTCGCCTTGGATTTCCTGGGGCGAATGGGCTTGTGCGGATCGAGATCGGATTTTTTGACGAATAGCATTTTTCGCAACGCGCTCGTGAACTCCTCGTATTCTGTCGGCTGGCTGCCGGACTGACGCGGCTTCGATCGGCTTTTTGCTTTCACGCCGGGCGTGCGCCCGCGGGCAACGTAACCTTTGGCCGGAAAGGGCAAGCGTGACGCGCAAACGCGGATTCGGAAATTGGGCAAGGCGCCCTGGTCTGGATCTGCGAGACCTGCCGGCGTATTCAATACGGAAGCAGCCCTCGTTCTCGCAATTCCTCCCCGGACCCTGAGCTAATGGTTTTCTGGAGGAAATCGAATATTCAAGCCGGCCGGAGACTATCGGAACTCATGTGTTCCGCAACTTTCACAATTTCTCCGCGCACTCAATCAAGCAGTCGCTTCAAAATCTGCGCAAGGAAACGAAGATCCGACATCCGCTGTTTAACTCGGCCATTGGAATATTCGCGAGCTGTCTCATCCTCGACAAACCTCCGCGCGGAAGTCGAAGGCGCGAAGTGGTGAACTCTCAAAAGCAGCCGCGGAAGTGGCCGATAACCTCGTCACGGGAAATGGGCTTGACTCTGCCGCTTTTCAGGTCGTCATAGCGGCTGTTGAGCATTTCGCGCGTCTGCACAAGCTCATCGAAGTATCCCTCGACGACATGCTGTACAAGCTCGGCAGCGGCTCCGCGTGCGCTGCTGCGCGGCGAGGTCCTTGAGCTTTTTTTCAACATCGGGGGCGAAGCGTACTCCCATCGCCTTCACAGTACGGGAAAACCGGGCATCGGGCAAACTGCAAAACTTTCCATAACCGTAGACGCGCGGTCACCCCCGCTTTCCCGCCCTACTTCCGGCTGGCCGGCGGCACAATGCCGTTCATGCGCGCGTACACGCACATCTGCCCGTAATGATCGAAAGTGTGCCACACCGGCATGGTCGCCACATAGATGCGCGGGACCTTCCGGCCGCCAAAGGGCGATGCCACCAGCTCCGTGGCGTTGGCGTCCGTGATCGCGTTCATCGCTCTATGCGCGTAGGCGAACGCGTCTTTGAGATACTGCACCACCTCGGCCTTGGAAGTGACGCTCGCAGGACCATTTTCTCCCTCACCCGCCTGCGCTGGTTTCGCATCTCCTAAAACTGGCGCCGAGACGATATAGATAACGGCTCCGATATGCATGGCCTGCTGCCGGAAGCTCCGCACGCCTTTAAACTCCCCCTCCTTCGGCGCAAAATCGAATTTGTCCGCGGGCATGGCTTCGACCAGCGGAATCAGTTCCCCCTCCACCATCTTTAGTTGGCCGTCGAGCGTCTTTGAAATGACGGATTGCGGCAGCTCCGCGGCGAACGAAACGGCGAGTCCGAGGGCGGCGAGACAAAGCGCGCGTGAAATCGAGGTCATTGAGTTTTTCTCCAGTGAAATTCAGTTTACTATAGACGTGCGGCGAGGACATTCGTCCCGCCCCCAAAGGATCGACATGAAAAAATTGATTTTCTGCCTGGCGTTGGCCAGCGCGACCCTCTTTGCCGATGTTACAGGAAAATGGACCGGAACGGTCAAGGCCGACACCCCCAACGCGGATACCGAAACCTTCGACGTCACCTTCGACCTCAAACAGAGCGGCAACGACGTCACGGGAACCGTAAAGACATCGTCCTCCGGAGATAGCTACGCGATCGAGAACGGCGCCCTCGATGGCGACACCCTGAAAATTCAAATCCCCACAAGCGACGCCACCTATGACCTGACATTAACCGTCGATGGCGATCACATGACCGGACAGGCCAAGGTCGATCACGGTGGAACCAAGGTCACCCTGAAGCTCGACTTAAAAAAGCAATCCTGAACGGCGCGCCCGCGAAACGATGCCGATACCCCGCCATCGGCCATCGCCCATAAACTCACGTCAGACGTTCTGGACTTCGCTGCCCCACCGCGCACGAGCGATCCGTCTCTCCGCGCAGCATAGAGACGCTTTGGGCGACAGAAAAAAAACACCGCTGAACCCGCCGAACGGCGGACTGAAAAGTCGACCTCGCGCACGCCATCGACTAACCCGGTTTCTCTTCGAATACCCCGGACCAAACCCACCTGAGAAGTCGGCGAACCCGCCGCCGAATCATTGACGCGCATTTGGCCGCGGGTTAGCACTTACTTGCGAAGGTTCATGTCCACCGCTCCCGCGGTTACGGCTCGGAAACCCCTGCTGAGCCGCGCGCGTCGGCAAGCGGTGCGATGCGCCAATTTGTGCGACTTGGTACTGGAGTCGAGTGAAATGCGCCGCTGCCTGGTCGCATACCCCTCCGCGGTTTTGGCCTGCGCAAGCATCGGCGTTTGTCTTGCGCAACGGACAGGACCGATCGAATGCCCCGCAGGGTGGAGTGCGGCCGACTCGGACGCTGCGAGCAGAAACATTACCCGGCAATATCCCGAAGAGAAGCACAGGTAATTCTGGAGCAGATGCGCGGCCAACAACTCTACTTCGCCGCAAAGCGGTCGAACCATGCGGCCGTGCGCGCGGCGGCGTCAACGCGATGTTTCGGCTCGCGGAACCCGGGGCCTCTCGCGCGGATAGCGGACCAGTTCGGCCTCCATGCCACCGGCTTATCTGGAGTGGCAGGTCCACGCCTACGGCGACGCCGCTTCCGAGATCCGTCCCAGACCCGGACTGAAGGCGTCCAAGGCCTTCTCTGAGGGGATCATCGCTGCGCAAAGCTCTCGCACCGCGCTCACGATCGCATCTGGGCGCTCCGAAGGAATGTCGTGTCCACTGTCCGGTACGATAATGCGCTTTCCTCGCGTAGAGAGGCGCGCCAGCCGCATCTGCAGATCGTACAACCACGTCCTTTGGTAATCTTCGAAATCTCGTTCGCTAAGGCCGCGTTCCAGGATTGCGTCGGAGTTCTTGCCGGCGGTCAGCACGATCAGCGGCTTCTCGCGAATGTTGCCGGCGGCCCGCGCTTCCTCCGCGCTGGTTTGGATTGTTTCGAGTTCGCTCGCTCTGGCCTTCAGGTATTTCGATTGGAGAATAAGATACGAACCGTGTATTCCCCGCGCCCGTAACATGAGACGGGCGACACCGAGGGTGATAAAAACCGCAGCCCACCTTGCTTGGCTCCGATAGCGGCTCAACATTGCCGCGCCAATGGCGTTCCACGCTTTCGGCAGCAACTCGTATTGATCCTCTTGCGTGGCGTCTACCAGCGCAACTCCGGCCACCTGATCGGGATACTCTCCGTTGAACACACGAACGTTATAGCCTCCAAAAGAGTGGCCCACGAGCACGTAAGGCGCCTTCTCACCGGCATTCTCCAGAAGGCTGTGTAGCTCTTTTGCAATTTGCGCGCTGGTGCGCGGCATTGGACCCGGATCGCTGCCCCCATAACCCGCGCGGTCGTAGGAGCAAACTCGGGAGAACTTCGCAATTTCCGGCTGCGCGCGTTTCCATTCGGTCAACACATCGCCGAGTCCCGCTTCCAGGACAACCGTGGGGCTTCCTTTCCCTGTGCAGTTCAGTTTGAGCCGGAACCCGCCTATATCTACCAACCGGCCAGGTTCAGGGAAACGGTGAACGTCGTCGCTCGTCACGATTGCCTGGTACGAAGCGCCGGCCGCGGCCAGCAAGAGGAGCAGCGCAATGAGCGTGAAAGCGATGTTGCGCAACCATGACTTCCAACGCAAAGCCATCAATTGAGCGCCTCACCACAATGTATCGCGCGGACGGTTTCAAAACGTGACAAGACTGCCACCGGCGCTCCCCGCGTGATTCCATCCGCTGGAGAAATCCAAAATTCTACTTCAACGCAAAGCGGTCGAACCACGCGACGGTGCGCGCGGCGGCGTCGACGCGGTGTTTCGGCTCGTGGAATCCGTGGCCCTCGCGCGGATAGCGAACCAGTTCGGCCTCAATGCCGCGCTCCCGCAGAGCCGTATACATCTGCTCGGCCTGCGTGATATGCACGTCATTGTCGTTTTCGCCATGCAGGAACATCGTGGGCGTGACCGCGTTTTGGACGTATGCCAGCGGCGACCATTTCCACAGCAGCGCGTAATGGCCGTCGGCCCACGGAAAGCCGCCGAACTCGGCATGGATCAGGTCCTGGTACAACGAGGTCGCATAAAAGCTGACCAGGTCCGAAAGGCTGTAGAGCGCCACGGCGGCCTTGAAACGGTTAGTCTGCGTAATGATCCAGTTGGTCATGAACCCGCCGTAGCTGCCACCGGTGACAAAGAGATTATGAGCGTCGATGCTGGGGTGCGTTTTCAGGACGGCGTCGAGCCCCGCCATCAGATCCTTGTAATCGCCGCCGCCCCAGTTGCCGACGGAGCCGTTCGAGAACTTCTGGCCATAGCCGGAGCTGCCGCGCGGATTAATCGCCAGAACGGCGTAGCCGCGGGCGGCGTAGAATTGGGCCTGCGGGTTGAACGCATACCCGAACTGGCCGTGCGGGCCGCCGTGTATGGTGAGGATCAAGGGCGTATACGCGGAAGTTTTGAGCGCCGGATAGAGCCAGCCTTCGACCATAGTTCCATCCCAAC
This sequence comes from Bryobacterales bacterium, assembly GCA_963795935.1. GTDB lineage: Bacteria > Acidobacteriota > Terriglobia > Bryobacterales > Bryobacteraceae > JAICMB01. The sequence continues at coordinate 164,043 of CAWCJO010000017.1, forward strand.
TGCGGAACTGAATATCCTCGGGGCGCGAGAGCCGGCGGGCGGCGGCGAACTCCGAGTTGAAATGAGTCAACTGGCGGGGCTCGCGCTCGCCGGGGTCGAGCCGAAACAACTCGGCCGGCATATCCGGTTTGCTCAACGTGTACGTGAGCGAGCCGTCGCGGGCCATAGCCGGCGCGCCCGCCTGCGCGCCTTTGCCGATCGCGCACGATGTTTCCTTCGTAGCCGTGAACGTTGTACAAATCACCATGCTGCCGTGATCCGCGGCGGTGTAGACGATGCGCTTGCCGTCCGCGGACCATTCCACACCCGAGGTCCGGCGGTCCAATGCCGCATTCAGCTCCGTGCCTTCTCCGCCCGCCGCCGGAATTATCCAGGCGTGGGCGTCCTCGGCGACGCTGTCGATGGTAGTGATCGCGCCCTTGGTTGCCGTGTATGCGATCGAGCGGCCATCCGGCGAAACGCGCGGCTCCATTTCAACGCCCTGCGTGTGCGTGATCTGGCGCGTAGCCGCGCTGTCCGGATTCACCGCGAAGATGTCGTAGTTGAGGCGCGCGTCGGGGTCGCGTTCATGATTAGACAGAAAAACGATCTCGCCGCCGGCGCCCCAATCGATCGAGTGCTCGTCGTGGTTGCCGCTGGTGAGGGCGCGCGGCTGGCCGCCCGCGGCCTCGACGACGTAGATGTGAGCGCGGCGGTTGTCGGAGAACGATGTGCGCGTCTTGTATAAAATGCGCGTGATCACGAGCGGATCTTGCGACGCTGGCTCAGGATCGAGCGTTCCCGCGAAGGCCAGCCGCTTCCCATCGGGCGACCACGAGAGCATATTTCCAGCCTTTGAAAGAAAGCTGTTGCCGCGCGCATAATCGCAAACGCGCGCAAGCTTCCCGGAAGCGAAATCGAGCGTATACACGGCCTCGGATTTGCCTTCCCCGGCGATGAAGGCGAGGCGGCTCCCATCGGGCGACCAGCGCACGTTCGCGGCTCCCTCCGGAGCGCTTTCAAGACGTTCGGCCGCGCCCCGCGCCGCCTCGATACGCATTAACCGCGAGCGGTTCTTGTTGGCGGCAAGGTCTGCCTCCGTCAACGAGAAAACGATCCACTTACCCTCCGGCGAGACCTGGACATCGCCAATCGTTTGGCCCGCAACGGTGTCTTCCGCCGTAAACGGGCGTGTGGCAGAGCACAAGCAGCCTGCCGCGGCGAGCAGGACCGGAGCGAATCGCATCATAGCGGCCATTCTACTCGAACTGACGCCGAAACTCGGTGAATTGCCGTTTCAGTTCATCGATCTCTTCGCGTTGGCGCGCCAGCTCCGCTTCGAGCGCGGAAATGCGATCGGCGCGAGGCGCGGCCGGAGCATCGGCCACGGCCGGGTTCAAGTTTGCTTCGGGCGCTCCGGATAATAACTGGACGTAGCGTTGCTCCTTCTCGCCGGGCCGCCGGGGAATTTTCGCTACCAGAACCGGCATGCGTTCGAGCACGGACTCGACCTCTTCCAGATCCTGGAATTTGTGCATGCGCTCGGCGCGGTTGCGCAACTCTCCGGCCGTCTGGGGGCCGCGCAGCAGCAGCTCGCACAGGATCGCGATCTCGCGGCGCCCCAGGTTGAGCTTTTCCGCCAACCGGTGAGCGTATTTCGGCACGCGGCTGCCCGCGCCCGTAATACTCACGGCCAGACCTTTTATCTTGAGAGTCTCGATGGCGTGCTCCACGGTCGCCTCGTCGTAAGAAACCATCGGGTCGCGGTTTGACTTCTGATTGCAGGCGTTGACCAGCGCGTTCAACGACAAAGGGTAATACTCGGGCGTCGTGTTTTCTTTCTCGATCAGCGCCCCAAGGACGCGCACTTCCACGGGGTCCAGCGTGAAGTCGATGGAGAACGTCAACCGCCCTTCACCTCATATCTGCGAATGCCCGTGGCCCTGCCGCTATCGGGATCGACCTGTACGATCACGGCGTGCAGCTCGGCGCCGCCTTTAGCGGCCTCCAGCCGGATGGGAAGCGAAGTCAGGAAGCGGCGCAGCGCGAGATTCTTGTCGGACCCGATGACGGAATCGTACGGCCCGGTCATGCCGGCGTCAGTCTGATACGCCGTGCCGCCCGATAGAATCCGCTCGTCCGCCGTCGGGATGTGGGTGTGCGTGCCGATGACAGCCGAGACCTTGCCGTTCAAATACCACCCCATCGCGACCTTCTCGCTGGTCAGCTCGGTGTGAAAATCGACGAAACGGACGCGAACGCGCGCCGGCAGAGATTCCAGAATCGCATCCGCCTTGCGAAACGGGCAGTCCAGCGCCGGCATGTGAACGCGCCCCTGCAGGTTCATCACCGCGGCTTCGACGCCGTTGCGCGCCTTCACGACAACGACGCCGTGGCCGGGAAGATCGGCATTGTAATTGGCGGGACGAAGCAGCCGCGGCTCGCGCGGAAAATAATCGAAAATTTCCTTTTTGTCCCACACGTGATTGCCCGAGGTCAACACCTCGAGTCCCATGGAGAACAGATCCTGCGCCACCGCCGGCGTAATCCCGAACCCTCCCGCCGAGTTCTCCGCGTTAGCAATGGCCAGGTCGATCTTCTCTTCGGAAATGACGCGTTGCAGATTCTGGGCGACAAGATTACGCCCCACGGAGGCGAAAATATCGCCTATAAAGAGGATGTTCATCGGCGCTGGGGGGACAAAAGGAAAAGGAGCGCACCACACGCGCCGTGCCGGCCTCCGTCATTGACCCCATACTTAACAGGGGCGGAGCCCCCCGAGCGTCTTTAGGCTTCTCCTATGACGGCCGAGCCGCCGGAGCTTGCACACCAACGCAAAACCGAGTCGGACCCCATGACGATTGACTGTTGGATCAATTATAGGAGACCAGTCACAAACTTAGCAGAAACGCTCCTGCGTCATCATAACAGAGAACGGCGTTTTTGCACCCGTACTTCGGTACGGTTTGTCCTGCTTTGACCCAAAAAACGCGGATTGCAGCCTGCCGCTCCTACGAGCTGTCGTTCAAGACTGCGGACAACGTCCCCGGATCCTCCACGAACTACATCGGCGCCCACTTCGCCGCGGTCATCCTGAGGTGCGTGGCGACGCATCGGTAGTCGTCGTTGACTGCTTGAAATTAGACTCACTAAAAGCTCACCCTCTTGCTGATTAAGCCGCCTTCCGGGACATTCACATCAAAATCCAGCGGCACGCCATTGCGCGTCACGCGGACATGATGCGGCCCCGGGGACACCTGGAACACCGCGGGAGTAGTTTGCGTCTCCGCCTGCCCATCGAGGAGGATCGAAGCGCCCGGCGGATTGGAGCTGATGCTCAACGACCCCGTCGGCTTGGTCAGCTTGAGAAACACATCGGAATCCTGCGGAACGTTGAATATCTTCGGGTAGGAGTTGTAGCCGTCGAGCTTGGCGTTGAGCACGCGCCGGCCGGGCGGGACGCTGAGCATACAGGGAGTCCGGCAGGATTCGCCGCTGTCCAAAGTAATAACCGCGCCCGCGGGATCGGTGACGAATTGGACGGTGCTTCCGCCCGGGGCCGGCGTCGCGGGGGCGGGCAAGTCGGCGCGGGCGCGGTTCGCCGGTCCGCTGGAAGATGTGCCGGCATCGCGGCGCGCCGTTGCGTTGGGTGTGTTAGCCGCGCCCTGGGGCGCATTCGAAGCAGGCTCGGACCCTGTCATCGGGCTGCGCTTGGTCTCAACGGGAGCCGCCGCCGGCGCTTGCGGAGGCGCTTCGGCCGGTTTGGCTTCCGCGATCTGGGCGGGATGCTCATCGCCCGACGGAAAGAGGAATTTTTGAGCTCCCAGAAGCGCCAGGCCCACCACGCCGATACCGACCAGCACCCATACCAGACTGCGCAGCAGCGGACTGCGTTCCCCTTCGTCGCGCACTCTGGTGCGCGCCGCCGCCGCAGCGCTCGGGGACGGCGCGCCAGGCGCGGCGACAACGGGCGCGGCGACAACGGGCGGAGCGGCCCTCGCCGGGAGCGGTTCCGCGGTGGCGGCCATGGTGGGCATGCTTTCGCTGATGCCGCGCGCCAGCGGCTGCCACGCTTTGCTGTTGCCCAGCGCGAACGATAGCGCGGCGATAAATTCCGTGCAGGTTCCGTAGCGCTCCTCGGGGGCCTTCGCCAAGGCCTTTCTTAATACCGCCTCCACGTGCGGCCCCAGCGTCGGATTCAGGCGCTGCGGCGCAACCGGATCCTCGCGCACGATTTTGTATAACAATGTCGGCAGGTAATCGCCCACAAACGGCTTCTCGCCCGTCAATACTTCGTACGCGATCACCGCCAACGCGAACTGGTCCGCGCGGCCGTCCACCGCATGACCCTGCACCTGCTCCGGCGACATGTAGTTGGGCGTTCCCATCATGGTCCCCGCCTGGGTCATCTGCTGCGATACGATCTTGGCGACCCCGAAATCCGTGATCTTCGCCTGACCATCCTCGTGGATCATGACATTGGCCGGCTTAATATCGCGATGGACAATGCCCTTCTTGTGCGCATAATCCAGCGCCGCGGCGGTCTCGCGCAAAATATTCAGGATCACCCGGCCGTCGGTGATACCGTCGTCCATCAGTTTCTCGAGCGCCGGGCCGTTCACCAGCTCCATGAAGATGAATGCCATCCCGTTTTCTTCCGCAATATCGTAAATGGTTACGATGTTCGGATGGCTCAGCATTCCGGCCGATTGCGCCTCTCGGAACAGGCGGTCGCGCAGACGGTCCCGCTCCTGCTCGTCCGTAAGCGAGGACAGCCGGATCGTCTTGACGGCGATGATGCGCCCGATGGCGGGATCCTGCGCGCGATAGACCACCCCCATGGCGCCCCGGCCGATTTCTCCGAGTACTTGGTAACGGCCGATCTTCTCCATTTGAGCGTGGCGCTCCACAGCTTCGTGCGGAAAGCAGTGGGGCTGCCGATTATTTTACCATCGGCATCCCAAACAGCCGCACTTTCTCCATCCGGGACGTTCCCGAACCCACGGCGTTGCCGGACGGGCGGGCGTTTCGGCATATTTATGGCATATTGACACGCTCCCGAACATGAAGTATTCTTAGGATTCGCGCCATATTTGGGTACTCTCCGGCCTGCAAATCAGGATTTCGGCCGCATTACGCTAAAGGAGATCCATGAACCCTCAGCCTTATTTCGTCGTTGTTTTGGCTCATTCCCTGCACGGCCGGCTCCGCCGCATTCACGTCCCGCATAAGGCCATCTATTCCGTTTTAGTCCTGGCGCTCATCGGTTGCATCGGCGCCATGGGCTTTCTCGCCAGCTATTTGCGAATGACGCTGAAAGTCGCGCATTATAATTCGCTGCGCCACGAAATAGAGTCGCTGCGAGCCCGATATCGCGAGCTTCAAAAGGTCACCAATCAAAAAAACGAGCAGCTTGCTTCACTGCAAATGTTTGCAAGCGAGGTTTCCGTCGCCTACGGGTTCAAAGATAAGCCCGGCAACGCCGCCGACGAAGTAACCGAATTGCAGCCGCTGATCCCGAGCTACCGCGAATCTCTGGAGCAGTACGATTTCTTGCAGTCCGCGTCGCTGTCGCGGCACTCTTACACCTATGCGCGGCAATGGCAGACCAACGTTCGTCCCAGCTTGTGGCCGGTCAATGGCCGATTGTTGAGCTCGTTTGGCGGTCGCACCGATCCGTTCTCGGGAGAGGGCGCGCTGCACACCGGCGTGGATCTTTCGGCCGCCATGGGAACGCCCGTGCATGCCGCCGCGGACGGAATCGTGGCGCACGCCTCCTGGGGCGGCCAATATGGAAATTTGGTGGTCATCGACCACGGCAACGGCATGCAGACCTATTACGCCCACCTGTCGCGCTGTTTGGTGGTGCCCGGTCAGGAGATTCGCCGCGGCGACATCCTGGGCAACTCCGGGGCGACCGGACGAGTGACGGCGCCGCACCTTCATTACGAGGTCCGCGTGGGGGGCACGCCGGTGAATCCTTATAAGTACTTGACCAACTCGGTCGTGGCGCAATCCGCCCCGCTTCAAAAGGATCTGCCGTTTTAGGGCGAGCTGAACCTTCTCAGTTATTCATAACGCAAAGCCGTCGCGGGATCGATGCGCACCGCGCGGCTTGCCGGAATGAAGCTCGCAAGCGCGGCGACAAAGACCAGGACGGCAGCGGCGGCGAAGAGCGTCAATGGATCGTGACTTGAGAGGCCATACATAAAGGCCGCGGTGAGGCGGCCGCCGGCGAGCGCGATAGCAAGCCCGGCGCCGAGACCAAGGGCCAGCAGAATCGCGACATCCCGCAGGATAAGAAAGGCGATAGCGCGGCGCGTGGCTCCGAGTGCGCCGCGAATGCCGATCTCCGCCGTGCGGCGCGATATGGTGTAGGAAAGCAATCCATACAGGCCAACCGCGGCGAGCAACAAGCCGAACGCTCCAAAGAAGCCGCTCAGCAGAACCAGCATGCGCTCGGGCAGCAGGGCGCGGCCGAACTGTTCCTCGACGGTTTCAATACGCAGCGGATACTCCCGGCCCAGCGCTTCAATGTGCTCCCGGAGCGCGCGGGCAAGCCGCGTGGGATCGCCGCGCGTCCGCACGATCGCTTCGGACCAGCCGAGATATTCGGGGCGCTGGAAGGAATCCGCGTAGATCGCGAGCGCATTTGGCTTGCGTGGATCGTCAAGCGTAGCGTCACTCGCGATTCCCACGATCTCGAATTCGTCCTTTCAGGTCTCCGATTCTCACGCGCTGTCCGATGGCGTCGCCGGATGGAGAAATCAGATGCGCCAGATTCGCGCTCACGATCGCCACCGGAGGCCGGCTTTCGTCATCCCGCAAGTCGAAATCGCGGCCGCGCAGAATCCGCATGCCGAGCGTCTCGAAAAAGCCGGGAGCCACAAGCCGGTAATTCACATTGATGTTTGCCGGCGAGATCGTCTGTTTCCAGGGGCCCCCGATGAGATGGCTGTGTGCGAAAGTTGCGGCCGTCGCGCCCGGTATCGATTGCAACGATTCGAGGAGCTGCCGAAAATACGCCGGTTTATCGATGCCCCGATAAGTGATGCGCGGCATGAGCTGCGCCACCACAAGCCGGCCGGAGCTGAAGCCCGGATCGCGGCGGAACACGTTGCCCAGGCTGCGGCTGAACAGCAGCGCACCGGCGAGAATGGCGAACGACAGCCCGATTTGCAATACAACAAGTGCGCGCCCCGCGAGTCCCAGCCCGCCGGCTACTCGCGCGCCGGCATGTTGAATCAACGCGCCTGGATTCTGACGTCCGGCTCGCCAGGCCGGGATGAATCCGAATAGCGCGGCGGCGGTTATAGCGACGGCGGTAGTGAACAAAACGACGCGAGTATCCGGGCGCACTGAAAGTACGAGCGGAACGTAGCCTTGCCAGATAAATTGCGCGAGATACTTGCTGCCCCAATATGCGAAAGCCAATCCGGGCACGGCGCCGCCGATCGAGAGCAGAAGCGATTCGGCGAGCGAACCTCTGATAAGACGCCAATGGCTCGCGCCCAGCGCCGCGCGAAGGCTGAACTCGGAGGCACGTCCGTGAGCTCTCGCGAGCGTGACATTCGCAAGATTTACGCAAGCAAGCAGAAGCAGCAGACCGGCAATTCCAAAGAGGATGTAAAGCGGGCGGCTGAACCGCTCCCGCAAATAAGAGATGCCGCGTGCGGCGGGCTCCACCTGGATACGCCGCGCCAAAAACAAATCATGCTCGGGCGGGGGGCCAGGCGCAATCGCCAACCGAATGGCGGGCCAGATGGTCTCGATCCGCGCGCGGGCCTGCTCCGGACTTATACCTTCACGCAGCCGCCCGATTACCGTGTAGTAGGCGCTCTTGAGGTCATACAGGTGTTTCGCGTCCAAAGCGTACGCCGTGATCGGAACCGTCAGATCGGCGTCGGCTTCGCGGATCAGTCCCGGGAACCCCTTCGGATGCACGCCGACGATCGTATACGGCTTCCCATTCATGAGAACAGTCTTACCCAGCGCGCTAAGATCGCCGTGATAGCGCTCCTGCCAGGCGTTGTAGCCGAGCACTGCGACGCGCGCCGGCGTGAAGTGTTCGAGGCCAATGTCATCGGGCGTTATGAAACGCCCCAGCGCCGGACGAATGCCGAGAGTCGAATAGTAATCGCCGGCGATCTCGTCGGCCGAGCCGGCGAACAGCGCGCCATTCATCTCCAGGTTTTCGATGCCGCCGCCGTTCCAGGCGAGCATTTCTTGGAAAACACCGGCCTGCCGTTGGATCGCCTGGAATGCGGGAATGCTCAGGCCGCCCTTTCCGCCCTTAGGATCAATCGTGGAGATTTGGAGGAGACGGTCCGGATGGGACACGGGCATACTGGCAAAAATCAGCGCGTTTGCGAGCGTGAAGATGACCGAATTGGCTCCGATTGCGAGGGTGAGCGTAAGCAGCGCCGCGAGAGTGAAGCTGGGGTGATTGCGCAGCCCACGTGCGGCGTGGCGCAGGTCGTGAGCAATATCGCTCAGCATGTGTGTCTTCAGACCAAGCTTAACTCAGCCCCATGCGATTCCTGTCGGCCGGCGCCGCGCTTAATGGAAGTCGTGCGACGGGACGGCTTCTTCGGCAATCCGCAACGGCACTATGCGCGCCGCTTTCACCGACGTCACTCCCTGAACATTCTGCATTTCGCCTTCCACCACTAAATACGAATTCCCCAGCACATTGGCTCGCTCGCGGTCGAAGACGTCGGGCATCAGCACGGCATTCGAAATGCCGGTCTCGTCCTCGATACTCAGAAACACCAGGCCTTTTGCGGTTCCCGGACGCTGCCGGCAGATGACGCAGCCGGCGATGCGCACGAATCGCCCGTTCGGGACGCCGAGCAGACGATTTGCCGGAATAACGCCGAGCTGGTTGAGACGCGCGCGATGGAACGACATCGGGTGGCGGCCGATCGTCAATTGCGTGCCTAGGAAATCGGCGTTGAGGCGCTCGCTGTCGTTCATGGGTAGCAGCGCGTGATCCGGAGGCTCGCTGAAAGACTCGAAAAGAGCTCCCGCGGGTTTGATCGCCGCCGCGGAGTTCCATAGCGTGTTACGCCGATCGGTGTTCTCGATAAAATTAAGCGCGCCCGTCAGGCTCAATTTCCGGAGTTCGTCCTTGCGTAAATCCGGGACCCGGTTCACAAAATCCTGAATGCTGCCGAAGGGGCGTTCGGCGCGGGCCGCGACGATGGCCCGCGCGCATTGCTCGCGCACGCCTTTCACATATTTCAACCCCAGGCGGACGCACCGTAATCCCTCATGCCGCTCGATGGTGCACAGCCATTCCGACCGCGTCACATCTACCGGCTTAAAATGCAGCCCGTGGCGCTGCGCATCCTTCACCAGCGTTGCCGGAGCGTAAAAACCCATCGGCTGATTATTCAGAATCGCGGCCGTGAACGCGGCCAGATAGCGGCATTTCAAATACGCGCTGGCATAGGCGAGCAGCGCAAAGCTCGCCGCGTGCGATTCGGGAAAGCCATACAGAGCGAACGACGTGATCGACTGCACGATGGCGTCCTGAAGCGGCCCGTGATGCCGTTCGCCTCCATTCCGGCGCGCAGCTTGACTTCGACGTCGCACATGCGCGCCTCCGAGCGCTTGAATCCGAACGCGCGCCGCAATTCTTCCGCCTCGCCGCCTGAAAATCCGGCGGCAATCATCGCCATGCGCAAAAGCTGTTCCTGAAAAAGCGGCACTCCGAGCGTGCGCCGCAGCACCGGTTCGAGCGCCGGATGCATGCATTCGGCCGGTTCCATTCCCTGCCGCCGCCGCAGATAAGGATTCAGCATTTTGCCGACGATCGGCCCGGGGCGGATGATCGCCACCTGCACCACGATGTCGTAAAAACATTCCGGCCGCAGGCGCGGCAGACACGACATTTGCGCGCGGCTCTCCACTTGGAACATGCCCACCGTATCGGCTCTTTGCAGCGCCTCATAAACCAGCGGATCGTCGGCCGGAAGATGCGCCAGATCGACTTCTTCGTTGTAGGCGTCTTTGATCAGCGTAATAGAATCTTTCAGCACCGCCATCATGCCGAGGCCGAGCAGATCCACTTTCACGATGCCCATATCGGCGCAATCCTCTTTGTCCCACTGCACGACCACGCGCCCGGGCATCGTCGCCGGCTCCAGCGGCACGATCGAATCGAGCTGGCCCTGGCAGATCACCATGCCGCCGGAGTGCTGCCCAAGATGCCGCGGCAGATCCTGGATCGACATATAAAGATCGAGGAATCGCGATACCAGAGGGTTATCGAGCGACAGTCCCGCTTCGGCGAACTGCCGCTGCGCCGTCTCCTTCGGATCGGTCCAGCCCCAGGACGGAACCATGGCCGACAATCGTCCCAGCGTCTGCTCGTCGAATCCCAGCGCCTTGCCGATGTCGCGAACCGTGGAGCGGCCGCGATACGTGATGACGTTCGCGGTCATGGCCGCGCCGAGCTTGCCATAGCGTTGGTAGACGTGTTGAATCACGCGCTCGCGCTCGTCTCCGCTGGGAAGATCGAGATCGATGTCGGGCCATTCGCCGCGCTCCTCCGAAAGAAAGCGCTCAAACAGCAGATCCATCGCCACCGGATCGACGGCCGTGATGCCGAGCGAATAACAAACCGCGCTGTTGGCCGCCGAGCCGCGCCCTTGCGCCAGAATATTCTGCTCCCGGCAGTAGCGCACGATATCCCAAACGATCAGAAAATATCCCGCCAGATCGAGTTTTTCGATCAGCGCCAGCTCGCGCTCGATCTGCGCCTGGGCGCGCTTCCAGAGCGGGCCGCGGCACGGCCGATAGCGCTCCCGCGCGCCTTCCATCGTACGTTTGCGCAGAAACGAATTCATCGTTTCACCGGGCGGGACCGGATATTTCGGGAACTGATAGCCGAGATCGGCAAGCGTGAAGCGCAGGCGATCGGACAGATCTTTCGTATTTGCGATCGCTTCGGGGACGTCGGCGAAAAGCGCGGCCATTTCGTTCGCGTTTTTAAGATGGCGCTCGTTATTGATGGCGAGCAGACGGCCGGCTTCGGCCAGCTTTACTTTTTCGCGCACGCACGCCAGAGCATCCTGCGCCAGCCGTCCGCGTGCCGTCGCGTGCGAGACGCCGTTGGTTGCCAGCAGCGGGAGATTGCGGCGGTGCGCGAGCTCGATCAAGGCTTGATTGCGGGCCTCCTGCTCGCGGTTGGAATGGCGCTGTATTTCGACATAAATATTGCCGCGCCCGAATGCGGCCAGAAGCCGGTCGAGATCGGCGCGATGGGGGTAGGATGCCAGGCAGACCAGCCCTTCGGAAAATTCCGCCAGTTCCTCTAACGCCGCCGCGCCCTTGCCTTTCGGAGCTCTCATCTTCATGCGCGTAATCAGGCGGCAGAGGTTGCGGTACCCGGCTCGCGATTCGGCCAGCAGCGGGTAGCGATGACCGTCCACGCCAGTGACTTCTGCGCCGATGTGGGCGCGAATGCCGAGCTTTTTTGCCGCCATGTGGAAGCGCGGCGCGCTCGACACGTTGTCGCGGTCGAGAATGGCGAGCGCCGGGCACCCAAGCTGGGCGGCCCTGCCCGCGAGTTCTTCGGGCAGCGAAGATCCTTCGAGAAAGCTGAAGGCGGAGCGCGCGTGTAGCTCGACGTATTCAGTCATAGAGTGCCTCCACAAACCATTTCCGCGACGGCTCGCAATAAATGCGATAGAGTTTTTCGTTCGATAATGCGATGTCCCATTCGTCGCGCGACCAGGGATCGGTGGTCCACCACTCCCCGGAGGTGCGCCAGGGGCCGGCGGCTATGACGACGCTGCCGTGGATATCGGAAGCGTCGACGCGCATCGGGCGCGGGCCTTCGCACCGCACGGAAGCGGCGACCGGCGGCCGGAAAAAGCGCATGGCGATCTTAAGTTCCGAGCGAGGCGGCGCGCCGGCGGCCGATGACGCCGCCTCATGCGCCATGGCCGGCGCACGAGCCGCCAATTGAAAGGGCCGCGGACGATGCGTGTTGAGCAGTTCCGGCACCCCGACGTTTTCTTCGCCGGCGAAAGCGCGAATGCGCGCCAGCGTCAGCTCCAGCTTGTCCGGCTCGGGCGTAGGCGGCAGAAAAATATCGCGCTGCACGCGCCGCGGCTGGACCGCCTCCAACGCCAGCGAAACGGCCATCATCGGCGCCGCCGGCGGATGCGCTTCGAGATCGAGCTGCAGCAGCTTTAAAATGGATCGGCTGTCGCGCGTGGGCAAGGGGAGCCGCAGCGTGCGGGCGTGTGCGGTCTTATTTTCAAGATCGAGATGAACGGAGATCTCGCTCGCCGCCAGCGCTTGCGATTCCAGCCGCGCGCAGAGGTCGTTGAGAATGCGCGCGATCAGAAAAAGCAGCGGTTCCAGCAGCTCGACGGGATGCTCCAGCTCGATACGATCGCGATACGGAATGCACGGCTGGTGCAGGCGCAAGGGCCGCTCCATAGCCCCGCGCGCCACGTCCTGCAATTGCACGCCCTCCGGCCCCAGCCGCGCGGCGATCCCCAGCGGCGGCAGATTCGCGAAATCCGCCAGCGTGCGGATACCCCAGCTATCCAGCGTTTCCCACATTTCGGGCGTCAGCGGCAGCGTTTCGATGCCGAGCGGACCCAAAGCTTCGGCCTCATCGCCGCGGATTACGGTGATGCCCTTGAAATTTCGCGCCGCCAGAATCGCGGTCTCGACGTTCGCTGCCACGGCTACGTTCGCGCCTTCTCCCGCGCGCTTTGCGATGGCCTCCGCGATATCGCGCGGAGAACCATAAAGACGCCGCAGGCCGCCGATATCGAACACCACCGTGCCGGGCCCGCTCATTTCGAAAACAGGCGCGAAGGACTCCGCCACGGCCGGGAGCGCGGTTGCGGCGGTTTCGCGATGGAGGCAGGCGAACATGGAATTTATACGGCCAACTTGAGATCGCAAGCCGCGATGACCCGTGTCCACCGGCTTGCGCCGCCTCACCTGAGCCTCAATGCCGCGAAACAGCTTGAACCCCGGCGCCCCGCTCCACACCGCGCGATTGCGCTTCATGTCGAGCATGAGGGCGGCGCACGATTTCGCTAGCGGCTCGCGTTCGAGCAGAAGCAGAATTGCCGGCGTATTTTCAATCGCCAGCCGGAAGCGGTACCAATACGAGATCGGAATGCGCCGCGCCACTTGCGGCGCGATATCGCAGAGGTCCAGCACGACCACGCCAAAGCCGCCCGCGTGCAGCAGATTATCCACCGCTTTCATGGCGTGCCCGGCGTTGCCGCCGCAGCGCACCCACACCAGCCGCTCTAGCGCGATCCCGGCCGCAGCCGCCGAGCACGGGTCGAAAGAATCGGTAGCATCCACATAGGCGCAAATCTCCAGTCTTCGAGTGGCGGCCGCCAGCGCGGAAAGCGCCATGGCGGTGCGGCCGGAACTATCCGGCCCCGTTATCTCGCCGATCGCGCCGCGCGGGAAGCCCTGGATCAGAGCGTCCAGTGGGGCGCCGGCCGCGAGGTATTCCCGGCGTTTTAATTGCGCCCGGAATCCGAGCGCAGCGGTAGTGTTGAGAGCGGTGGCAGGATTCATGCTATTCGCCTTTTATTCGCCCACAGCTATTGTGCCGCCGCGCTCGCATCGTGTCAAGTCTTCGTATGACGTCAGGCAAGCCGCCCAGGGCCTCCGACGCGGAGCTCGAAATTTTGACCGTGCTGTGGACCACCGGACCGGCCACCGTGCGCGAAGTTCACAATGTCATCAGCCGGCGGCGCGCCGCGCAATACAGCACCGTACTGAAATTCATGCAGATCATGGCTGAAAAGGGATTGGTGCGGCGCGACAAGAAACAAAGGGCGCACATCTACGAAGCCGCGCGGCCGCGCGAGTGGACGCAGCGACAGCTCGCCGGAGACCTGGTGGAGCGCGCGTTCGCGGGCTCCGCCAAGGCGCTTATGATCGGCGCGCTCTCGGCGCGGAAGGCCAGCAAGGAGGAACTCGCCGAGATGCGCAAGCTCCTGGAGGAACACGCAAAGGGGGAGAAATGAGCCTTCTTGAAACCTGGGTTGCGACTCCACTGGCCGGCGCGGTTGGTTGGACGCTTCTCCACTCTCTGTGGGAGGGCGCCAATGTGTACAGCGGAAAGGAGCCGGCTTATCCCCAGAGCGGCGGTCGAGGAGAATAGCCGGATGCGGCGTCGCCGCGGGAGCGCCGATCCGACCGATTTTTAGCCGCCGACACAGCTTAAAGGTAGCCAGGACAGTAATCCATGAGGCGGAACATTTGAAACTCTCCGGACGGGACAGCCTGCGCGTCTTGGCCTGTTGGAGCGCCCGCCCAAGCCGAACGCGAAACTTCTGGCCACGGCAAAGTCGCCGCCGAAGGAGGAAGTGAACGATAAAGGCGTTGCACGAGCGGCCGATCCGCGGAAGTCGATCGGGAAGCCTTCGACTGCGGCGAACCGGCGCTGAACGACTTTCTGCGGGATCACGCCCGCAAGAGCCACGAGATGGGCGGCGCAAAGACGTTTCTCGCGATCGACGAGGCCGCCGGCAAAACGATTCTCGGATGCTATGGCGTGTACTATAGCGTGAGTCCCGCCTCCGTCTCCTATGCTCGAACGCCGGAGCTCGTCCGCCGGGGTCTGGCGCGCCACGACGTGCCGGCATTCCGGTTGGCGCGCCTGGCCATGGATCTTAAAGCACAAGGGCAAGGTCTTGGCGGCCGGCTTCTGCTGGCGGCGGGTAAACGATGCCTCTTGGCGTCCGCGGAAGTGGGAGGCGTTCTTGCTCATCGATGCGAAGAACGCGAGGGTCGCGGCATGGTATGCCAGGTACGGCGCCGTGCCGCTGCTCGACGCTCCGCTTTGCCTGGTGCTGCCGCTGAGGACCGTTGAGGCAGCCCTCCGCTCCCGCGATCCACCGCTCAACTCGATATAGTAGTGAGCGTCAGGTTTTTTCATGGCACAGGTTATTGCCCAACCGCTCGCTCGAACGCCTCCCGCGAAATCCACCGCGGCCCCGCGCCTCATTTCGCTCGACGCCTTTCGCGGCGCGACCATGGCGCTGATGGTGCTGGTAAACACCCCCGGCGACGGCAGCCACGTTTACGCCCCGCTGCGGCATTCCGAATGGAATGGCTGGACCCCCACCGACGTGGTCTTCCCGTCGTTCCTGTGGATTGTTGGTGTCGCCATGACCCTTTCACTGGGGCGGCGCATCGCGGCCGGAGCGTCGCGCGGGCGGTTGTTTGCCCAGGTGTTCCGCCGCGCGGTCATCCTTTACGCGCTGGGCCTGATCGTGTATGCCTACCCGGGTTTCAACCTTCACACGCAGCGCCTCATGGGTGTCCTGCAGCGCATCGCGATCTGCTATCTCATTGCGGCGGCGATTTACCTGACCACGCGTTGGCGGGGTCAAATCCTGTGGATCATAGGGCTGCTCACGGGCTACTGGCTCTTAATGGCGCTGGTCCCGGTGCCCGGCTATGGCGCGGGGCGGCTGGATGTGGACGGCAACTTCGCGCATTACGTCGATCGCATCGTGCTCGGATCGCACAATTACAGATGGACCGCGACGTGGGATCCGGAGGGCATCGTGAGCACGCTCCCCGCGATCGCAACGGCGTTGTTCGGAATCATGGCCGGCCACATTTTGAGCCTTCGCAAATCGCTCGCCGAGCGTACCACCTGGCTTTTTATCGCCGGCAATCTGCTCATCGCCGCCGGCCTGATCTCGAACGTCTGGCTGCCCATCAACAAAAAGCTGTGGACCGATTCCTTCTCGCTGTTCATGGCGGGGCTCGATTTCGTAATGTTCGCGATGCTGTTATGGTGCGTGGATGGCCTCGGCTTTAAACGCTTTACCAGACCCTTGGCGATCCTGGGCATGAACGCCATAGCCGTATACATGGCTTCCGAGCTTCTCGACGAAGCGTTCGGCGCGATCCATTGGCATTCCGGCGCCGAAACGATTTCTTTGCACGGCTGGCTGTACGGTCTTTTCACGCCGCTCGCTTCTCCGATCGATGCCTCGCTCCTGTACGCCATCGCGTATGTGCTGCTGATGTACGCTATTGCGTACACGATGTATCGGCGCGGCTGGTTTTTGCGCGTCTAGCCGCGAGCGCCCGGGCTAGAGCAAGTCTTCTTTGAAGCGGACGAACGTCCCGCTGCTTGGGGAGAACTCCGCGATGGCGACGGGCTGCCCGGCGCCGCATTGGGCGCAAAAATCGCCGTGATGCTCGCTCAGGCGCAGTTTCAAGCCTCCGCGTGAAATCTGCATGTACAAGGGCGCCCCCGGGGAGAAGATGCGCGGAATGGGCCGTCTGCGGGAGTTGGGAAATGACGCGCTCGAAATCCATGGGCATAGGCGTAGTTTGCCCAGGGCGGCCGGCGTTCCGTCATACTGAATTTCTAATGGATTCCTCCCGCCGCCGGTTCCTCGCCGGTATCGCCTCCATTTCTTATCGAGGCGCCCAAAGCGCCCCGCCATCCAAACAGTCGAAGCTTTCGAGCTTCGACCCGCGGGCGCGGGCGCTCCTCGCGTCTCTAACGCCGGAACAAAAGATCGGGCAGATGGCGCAGCCGGACCAGCAATACCTGAAGACCATCGACGATATCGAGAA
Organism: Bryobacterales bacterium; assembly: GCA_963795935.1. GTDB lineage: Bacteria > Acidobacteriota > Terriglobia > Bryobacterales > Bryobacteraceae > JAICMB01. The sequence goes on from CAWCJO010000017.1 coordinate 180,624, forward strand.
CTACCATCTCGGTTCTCTGCTGAGCGGCGGCGACTCCGACCCCAAAACCGGAAACGATATTACCTCGTGGACCGATCTCTACGACCGCTATCAGTCGCGCGCTTTGAAAGCCACGCCGCGAATCCCGCTGCTGTACGGAGTGGACGCCGTTCACGGCCACAACAACGTGCTCGGCGCGACGATTTTTCCGCACAATATCGGCCTCGGCTGTACCCGCAATGCCGATCTGGTGGAGCGCGCCGCGCGCATCGCCTGCGAGGAAGTGCGGGCGACCGGAATCAACTGGGCCTTCGCTCCTTGCGTCGCCGTGCCGCAAGACATCCGCTGGGGGCGTACGTACGAGGGGTTCAGCGAAGATCCCGATCTCGTCAAGACGCTCGGCGCCGCAGCAGTGAGAGGATTGCAGCGCGGTTCGCTCGATAATCCGTTGGCTGTCCTGGCGTGCGCCAAGCATTTCGCGGGCGACGGCGGCACGGCATTCGGAACCGGGAAGCCGAAAGGCAAAAACACGCAGGCGCGCTATCCGCTCGACCAGGGCGATACGGAAGTGGACGAAGCCACGTTCCGCCGTCTGTTTTTGTCTCCGTATGCGGCCTGCGTCGCGGCGGGCGTGGCCTCGATCATGCCGTCCTACAGCAGTTGGAATGGCGTGAAATGCTCCGGAAACCGCAAGCTTCTGACGGACATGCTCAAGACGGAGATGGGATTTGAAGGATTTCTGATCTCCGACTACGCCGCGCTGGACGAGATGCCGGGCGACTACAAGCGGCAGATCGCGGTCTCCATCAATGCCGGGATGGACATGGTCATGATCCCGGAAAAATACCAGCTTTTTACGAAGCTGCTGAGCGAATTGGCGCGGGAGGGCACGGTGCCGATGTCCCGCATCGACGATGCCGTACTACGTATTCTGCGGGTGAAATTTGCCATGGGGTTAATGGACCCGCGCCGCTCCCCTCTGGCCGATCGCGCATTGCAAAAGAGCTTCGGCTCGGCGGAACATCGCGCCGTCGCGCGGCAGTGCGTGCGGGAGTCGCTGGTTCTTATCAAGAATGGCAATGGCGCGCTGCCGCTCAAGAAGAACGCCAAACGCATTCACTTCGCGGGAAAAAACGCGAACGATATCGGCAACCAGTGCGGCGGCTGGACCATTACCTGGCAAGGCAAGAGCGGAGACGTGATTCAAGGGACGACGATTCTCCACGCCGCCCGCGCCGCAATCGCGGAGGGAACGCGGATTACCTACTCGCCGGACGGCAGCGCGGCCGAGGGCGCTTCCGCCGCCGTAGCCGTCATCGGCGAAACGCCCTACGCGGAGATGATGGGCGACAGAACGAACCTGCGCCTCCAGCCTGACGATATCGCTGTCGTGAACCGTCTGAAATCGGCGGGCGTTCCGGTCGTGGTAGTGCTGGTGTCCGGGCGGCCGATGATCCTGGACGACATTCTTCCACAAGCCGATGCCATCGTCGCCGCGTGGCTGCCCGGGACCGAAGGGTCCGGGGTCGCCGATGTGTTATTCGGCGATTTCAACCCCACCGGAAAATTGTCGTTCACTTGGCCGCGCGGCGCATCGGCTACGCTGCATCGCGGCGATCCCGGTTACGAAGCGCTGTTTTCGTTCGGTTATGGCTTGAGTTACTAGCGTAAGTAACGACGTTACAGGCGAGGCGGCGCTGCGCAAGTCGATATCATCCCTCGCGAAACTCAGATACAAGTGCGAACGAACCAATTCATCGATTCCCACGATGTCGACGGACGGATTTACGCCGGCACGGTGGTCAACGACGTTTTCGAATCGGGATGGGCGCATGGCCATTCCGCGCGGTTCACAAGTAGAGCTGGTAGCGCGCCGCCGGCACAATGAGTTGTCGCTGGATATGGATTCCGTTACGGCTTTCGGACGCCGCTACGTCGTCGATGCCCCGCCAGATCGGTTCTACGGCCGCCAACGCCCCGGCGTGGGCGAAAACGATCGGACCGCGAAGTATGTGGGCGGCGGCGCATTGCTTGGAACCATCGTGGGCGCGATTGCCGGGGCGGTAAGGGCACGGCCATGGGAGCGCTTTCGCGCCGCCGCCGCCGGCGCTGAAACCTACATGCACGGCCGTGAAATCCGCGTCCCCGCCGGAACTCTTCTGACCTTCCGCCTGGAGTATCCGCTGCATGTCGGCGGCAGGGCTATGGCTGACCGGACTGGAGCTACGCAACGTCTACGCCCCGAAGCCACTGTTCCAGCTCCGGTGGCAGCGGGGCCATAACCGTAACACGCCGCCCCGCCGCGGCTTCTGCCGCCGCGCCAGCGGCCCCAGTTAACAACGCAAAGGACCGCGCTGGCTTTTCCTGAACGCCATGCGGCCCCACCGTGCCATCGGCTTTGGATCGCGCCGGCTCCTCCACGGCGCCGCGCGGTCCCGCCGCCACCGTCGCCGGGGTTGCGAACGAAATCTGCGCGGCATGCAGAAAATAGCGGCCGAAGGGGCTGGCGGCCGCGCCGTAGAGCTTGTCGCCCGCGACGGGGTGGCCGAGGCTCGCGAAATGGGCCCGGATCTGATGCGTCCGGCCGCTGCCGATTTTCACTTCCACGAACGTAAATTTCTCAAAGCGGCGCAGAACCTTATAACTGGTCAGCGCCGTGCGGCCCGTTGCTACGCGCGTGGTCATGCGGGTGCGCCGCACCGGGTCGCGGGCAATCGGCGCCGTGATGCGGCCCTCGTCTTTCGCGAGACGCCCCTCCACCAGCGCCAGATAAATCTTCTCCACCGTGCGCGCGGCGAACTGCCGCGCCAAAGCTTGGTGCGCGGCGTCGTTGCGGGCCGCCAGTATGACGCCGCTGGTATAACGGTCGAGGCGGTGAACGATGCCGGGCCGCAGCTCGCCGCCCAATTGCGACAGCTTGCCGAAGCGGTACACCAGGGCGTTGGCCAATGTGCCGGAGTGGGCCCCGGCGCCGGCATGCACCACCATCCCGGCGGGCTTGTTCACCGCGATGACGGCGTCGTCCTCATAGAGGATTTCGAGCGGGATATCCTCGGCGACGGCTTTGAGCGGCGGCAGTTCTGCCGGGTCGACCTGAATACGGTCTCCGGCGCGCGGCGCATAGGACGCTTTCGCCGCCGCGCCATTCACCAGTACGCGGCCGCTTCCGATCCAATGCCGCAGCCGTGAGCGGCTGTACTCGGGCAGCCGCGCGTGTAGGTGCACATCGAGGCGGCAGCCGGCCTCGCCACTGCCCACCGTCCACTGCACTACTCCAACCTGTAGTTGGGCGCTTCCTTGGTGATGATGACGTCGTGGACGTGCCCTTCGCGCAATCCCGCGGAGGTGACGCGCAAGAATTGCGCCTTGCTCTGTAATTCGCCGATGGTGCGGGCGCCGCAATAGCCCATGCCGGCGCGGAGACCCCCGACGAGTTGGTAAACCATCTCGGAAAGGGGGCCCTTGTATGGGACGCGGCCTTCAATACCCTCCGGCACCAGCTTGCCGCTCGCTTCCTGGGCGTAACGGTCGGAGGCTCCCGCGGTCTGGCTCATGGCGCCCATGGAACCCATGCCGCGGTAGCTCTTGAACGTGCGGCCCTGGAAAAGAATCGTTTCGCCGGGACTTTCCTCGGTGCCGGCCAGGAGGCTGCCGATCATGACCGCGTCGGCCCCGGACGCAATGGCTTTGGTGACGTCGCCGGAGAACTTGATGCCGCCATCGGAGACCAGGGGGACGCCGGAGCCGCGGGTGGCGCGGGCGCATTCCGCAATGGCGGTGATCTGCGGAACGCCGGCGCCGCTGACGACGCGCGTGGTGCAGATGGAGCCGGGCCCGATTCCGACCTTGATGCCGTCGGCGCCCAAGTCGATCAAATCCTTCGCGCCGTCATAAGTAGCGACGTTGCCTGCCAGGAGTTGCACGTCGGGCAGAGCGCGCTTGATGGCGGCGACGGCGTCGAGAACGCGATGGCTGTGGGCGTGCGCGGAATCGACCGCCAGGACATCGACTTTGCGGGCCACCAGTTCCCGCGCGCGCTCCAGGAAATCGCCGGTTGAGCCCACCGCCGCGCCGACGCGAAGGCGGCCCTGCGCGTCTTTGGCGGCGTTGGGGTATTTCAGCTTCTTCTGGATGTCCTTGACGGTGATGAGGCCCTTGAGGTTGAATTGATCGTCGACGACCAGCAGCTTTTCGACGCGGTGCTGGTGCAGAATCTTTTCGGCTTCTTCGAGCGTGGTTCCGACCGCCACGGTGATGAGGTGTTCTTTGGTCATGACCTGCGAAATGGGCAGGTCGAAGCGGGTCTCGAAGCGCAGGTCGCGATTGGTGAGAATGCCGACAAGACGGCCGTTGGTGGTGACGGGGACGCCGGAGATGCGGTAGCGCTGCATCAGCTCCAGAGCGTCGGAGAGCGGCCGCTCGGGCGCGATGGTGACGGGATCGACGATCATGCCGCTTTCACTGCGCTTCACGCGATCGACTTCCTCGGCCTGGCGATCGATGGGCATGTTGCGGTGCACGATGCCGATGCCGCCCTGCTGGGCCAGCGCGATGGCAAGGTGCGATTCGGTGACGGTATCCATCGCGGAACTGACGATGGGGATGTGCAAAGCGATGTTACGCGTCAACAGCGTGCGCGTATCGGTTTCGGCGGGAAGGACGTCGCTGCGCGCGGGTACAAGCAGGACGTCGTCGAAGGTAAGCCCTTCCGGAATCGTCTCTGGAATCATTCGGGTGCACCTTCATCATAGCGTTGCGCCTCGCTCACTTCTTGCCGCCGGGCGAGCGGGCGTCCACGGCCTGGGGCGGCTTTACGGGCGGGAGCTCGATTTTTTGGGTTTCGTCGGGACGGCGCGAGATTTCATAAGGATCGAGTTTGACCGCTTGGCCGGAGCGCATGGATTTGAGGAGCGCTTCGACAATGCGGACGTCCGCCAAGCCTTCGCGTCCGTTTGGTTCGGGGTCGCGGCCGTCCAGCACGCATTGAGAGAAGTACAGCAGCTCGGCTCCGAACTGATCGTGTTTTGCGATGGTTTTCTTCCGCTCTTTGTGGTCGCCCTTGGCGATGCGCAGCTCCATATCGTCGTGGTATTCGTAAGCTCCACGCAGGCACAGATCGCCTTTGGTCCCCACGACACGATAGGAGTCGACGGAGGAAGCTCCGAAGCTGCAGGTAAAGGTCGCGAGGCGCTCGCCGGGGAAGCGCAGTATGGCGGCAGCCATTTCATGGACTTCGTTGAAGCGGGGCTCGCCGTTGTTGGCGCCAAAAGCGGCGACTTCTTGCGGCTCGGCGCGGAAGAGATAGCGCGCGGCGTTGATGCAGTATACGCCCATGTCCATGAGAGGGCCGCCGCCCAGATCCTTCTTAAGCCGGACGTTGCCTTGCTCGACCTGCTGGGCGAAAACGGAGCTGAAGATGCGCGGCTCGCCGATTTCGCCGGAGTTCACGATTTGAATGGCTTGCAGGTTGGCCGGATCGAAATGCAGGCGGTAGGCGATCATCAGCTTGACGTGATGCTCCCGGCAGACGCGGATCATCGCTTCGCATTCGGCGGCGGTAGCGGCCATGGGCTTCTCGCAAAGGACGTGGACGCCGGCTTGGGCGGTGCGCGCCGTAAAATCGAGGTGAAGACTATTGGGAACGGCGATGTACGCTGCATCGACAGCCGCGCTGGCGAGAAAGCTGTTGTAATCGTCGTAGGAGACGATATCGTGGACGTTGTAGCGCTTACCGATTTCGCGGGCTTTATTGGGATCGCCGGTGACAAGGGCGGCGAGGGTGGAGTTGGCGGCGGCGTTTTTGAAGGCCGGGAGAACCGATTCCTGCGCAATCCAGCCCAGTCCCACGACGGCGTAGCGGATCTTGCCGTCCCGTTTGTTATTTCCAGCGTTCATGATTTTCTCCTTTCATGCGAGCGTCGCCAATGGGACTTTCGGCGCGTCGCGGCTGTTTCGCGCTAAGCAAGCGGAGGCCGGAATTTTGGGGGAGCGGGAAGGAGGAGCGGCGTGCAATCGGTCAATGTCGAAAAAATGCTGGCGTTGCCGGCGGGGGTTCGCAAGCGCGAGCAGATATTCGCGGCGAGCGGGTTAAAGGCGATCCTGATCCGGCTTACGAAAGGGGAAACGATGGCGGAGCACGCGGCGCCGGGATCGATCACCGTTCACTGTTTGATGGGGCGGATCGATTTTTATGCGGGCAGCGAATTGATTCCGCTGGAGCGGGGATCGATCGTGTGCCTGGAAGAACGGGCACTGCACCGGTTGGAGGCGTTGGAGGACAGCGCGTTTCTTCTCACGATCGCTTCTCACGCTTTTCGCTGACATGCAGGCGGCGTTGCAGAAATTCCTGTAGCGCCACGGCATTGTTGTGCTCTTGATCGTGGGAGCTGTATACCAGAGTTATCGTTCCATGGCGGGCAGCCTCAAGGAGCGGCTGCCAAGCTTCGGGGTTCGCCTCCAGTTCGGCAAAGTAGCGGCGCCGGAATTCATCCCACTTCGCCGGATCGTGACTGAACCATTTGCGCAGTTTCGTGCTGGGAGCTACATCTTTGAGCCAACTCTCGATTTTGAGGGAGCTTTTCTTGACGGCCCGGGGCCACAGCCGCTCGACTAGAAACCGCGTACCATCCGTGCGTTTCTCGGGATCGTACGCCCGCTCCAGTTGGATCATTGCGAGAACTCCGTTCACTTGTCGCAGAGGGTTTTTCGCACTTCTATTTGGCCGTTTTGTATGCGGACCTCGAGGCAGGGCTGGGGATGCACGGCCGGTCCATCGAGCACTCGGCCGTCCGGCAGCGCGAAGCGGGACTTATGCCACGGACATACAATACTGTCGCCGTCGAGCGAGCCTTCAGATAGCGGTCCGCTGAAATGGGAGCAGGTCTCGGCCAGGGCAAAGACGCGGGTCCCACGGCGGACCAGCAGGATGGGCACGCCATCGTGTTCGGCGCGGGTTGGCTTGGCTTCGGCCAACTCCGTTTCCGGCAACACGGGGACGAAGTCCTGAGGAAACGCCTGGCCGGCGGTTCGATCCACACCCACTCTGTGGTCGTAGACCATCTGTCCGCCAAGGCGGGCCGATACCGTTGCAACGGCATAGCCCAGAGCGGCGAAAACATGTCCTTTGGTCCGCGATTTCCGCTTGCGGCAAATGAGAGAGGTTAGAAAGAGCGCCGTGGCGCCGACATTGAGCAGCCCGTGAATCATTCCGAGGCGGCGAGCGGGCGCATCGGCTTCCTGCCAATCGGTCAGGCCGGTTATGGCCGCTCCCGCAGCGCCCGCTAATCCTATTCCGATCGAAGTATCGGCGGCGGCCGCAAACTCGCGATTCCCGTTCATCGCTTCCAGGCCGTCGAACACCAGCGCGACGGTCCAGGCGCCGATAGGAACGTCCGTGAGAATGACATGGAGCGGATGGCCGATCCAGACGCCGTGCAGGAAATTCTTGACGCTTTGGCCCCTCGATCCTCCGCTCGTGAAAGCTTTATGGACCAGCTTCTGGAGGCTCTCTTCGAATGGCTTCAGTTTGGGAATGCGCGACTCGACGCAATCCACGCCGCCGGTGATATCGGGTGTCGTCCCCATGTTGGTGGGACGCTTGAAGCAGTGTTTACGCTACATTGCGATACAGTCGGGAGAACGGAGCAGACATGATCTCTTTCGATGCGGCGCATAAAGCGGTTCACTATCCGCCGGACCGGCGCTTTCGCGTGTGGATCAGGCCGGCGGTTCTGATAGGAGCGGCGATCGCGATCCTTGTGCCATTCTTATTCGCCTGGGGACAGGCCGCGTTTTTCGGATTGCCGTATATTCCGCCGCTACCTCAATTCAACGAGGCCGCGCCTACCGGGCCGCACGGCTTCCCGGCGTGGATCCGGTACGCTCACTTTTTTAATTTTCTGTTTGTGACGATGTTGATCCGCAGCGGACTTTCCATTCTGATGGATCACCCCAGGCTGTACTTCAACAACGACTGCACGCCCGGATCGGAATGGATCCGATTCACGCCCCTGAAAGTTCCCACGGATCGCGTGTGGACGGCGAAGCAGGACGGCCGCTACATCTCTCCGCTCGCCGCTTTGCCGGGCTATCGTCACACCGTGGGGGTGGCGCGGTCGTGGCACTTCATCGACGTATATGGGTTCCTGATCACGGGTGTCATCTTCATTTGTCTGCTCTTCATGACGGATCAATGGAGAAGGCTTGTACCCACCTCCGGGATCGTAGTTATCCAAGCCTGGAATACATTCGTGCACTATGCCAATTTGCATTTGCCGCCGGAGCCGGATGGATTCTACGGCTATAATGCGCTGCAGCAGTTGGCTTACTTCGCGGTCGTCTTTGTATTTGGGCCGCTGCAGATCATGACCGGAATTTCGATGTCGCCGGCGGTGGTGAATCACTTTCCGTGGTATGCGCGGCTGTTCGGCGGACGGCAAGGCGGGCGCTCCATCCATTTTCTGATGATGCTGGGGTTTGTGGCTTTCATCGTCGTTCACGTCACGCTGGTGGTTATGACCGGTTTTGTCCGCAACATGAACCATATCGTTTTCGGAACGGACAATCAGAATCATGGGGGGATGATCGTGGGCTTGATCGGCATTGCGATTGTGATTGGCTGCTGGATAGCGGCCCATTACATATCGTGGATGTTTCCGCGCGCCCTGCAGCTTGCGCAGAAGGCCGTTTCGATGCCCATACGTTTGGCTACGATCAATCGGCTTGCTCCGGCGCAGCACTATGCGTTGCGGGATATCTCGCCGCATTTTTGGCCGAACGGCAAAATGCCGGAACGCGAGGACTGGAAACAATTGGCGGCTGGCGGATTTCCGCGATTATCGACTCGAAGATCGGCGGGTTGGTCGAAAGGCCGGTAGAGCTGTCGCTTGCGGATTTGAAAGCTCTGGGCAATACGGAAACGATCACGATGCACCATTGCATTCAAGGGTGGTCCGGCATTGCGGAATGGCGCGGATTGCCGATGAGAGCGCTGGTCGATCTCGTCAAGCCGCGGGCGGCGGCGAAGACAGTCGCTTTCTTTTCCTTTGGCCCGGGTCTGTATGGCGGTACATATTACGATACGCAGGCATTGGAGAACATTCTGAAGCCGCAATGCCTGCTCGCCTGGGAGATGAACGGAGCGCCGCTCGCGAAAGAGTATGGCGCGCCACTGCGGCTGCGAGTGGAAAACCAATTGGGATACAAGATGGTGAAGTGGATTGAACGGATCGAGTTTGTTGAATCCGAAAAACAGCTCGGAGAGGGGGAAGGCGGGACTAACGAGGACGGGGAGTATTTCGATCTGCTCCCGAATATTTAATGCGCGCCGCCGGATACCAGCCGGGGGCCGCTTAGCGGCATTTTGGGAACGGATCGCGGGAGAGCTGTCGGACAGGAGCGAAGGGGTATAGTGCGGCAGCCGGGCGCAGGGCTGCGGAATGGCAGCGTTCGTTGTCACGTAGCATTTCACGTCGTTGTGACGTCTTTTAAGGGGAGAGATTATGAAGCATCTATGGATGGTGGCGGCGATGGCGGCGGTAGCGGGGGCGTTGGCGTTGTTGGGGGTGGCGCAGAATGGGCCGCGGGGGATGTATGAGCCGGGGGCGGTTTCCTCGCTCATCGACAAGGTCCATGTCGACCTGAATCACGCTTACGGCGCATGGCACTTCACGTCGGGAGACCGCAAGCGGCTGGACAATGCGGAGAAGCAATTGCGCGATTTTTCGAAGAAATGGAATCGCGGGAAGTTCGATAAGGGCGAGCTCGACGAGGCGATATCGAGCATTCAGCACGTACTGGACAACAATCACATGCCGCCGGCCGATCGCGACGCCGTGGATACGGACGTGGCGCAGCTTCGAAGCATGCGCGAGGCCTACGACCGTCATGAAATTGGGTACGGGAGGCCGTAAGGCGAAATCCGAGCAGATCTAATGCGGCGTCCGTGAAGCGACGATCTACTGGGAGTAGATGTGCGCGGCGGCGGCGATTCAGGCAGACCGGACAAGCGTTGGGCGGCAGGTATTCGGTTTGCCGGTGGTTTTGTGCGGCATCCTTGTTTGCCTGACGTTCTGTTTTTGCTGCTTTCGCTTCAATGACCCCGATACCTGGCTGCACCTGAAACTGGGGCAGGAGATCTGGCGGACTCGCGCGATTCCGCTATTGGACCAATGGTCGTTTACCGTGAACGGCAGAGCGCGGGTCGATCATGAATGGCTCGCGCAAGTTTCGATTTACGCCTCCTATTTAGTTTGGGGCTACCGGGGGTTGCAGCTATGGCTTTGCCTGCTGGCGAGCGCCATTGTCGCGGAAACATACCTTCTTTGTTACCGCTATTGCGGGGACGCGACGATCGCCTCGTTGGGCGGTTTTCTGGCGTTCTTCTTCGGCACCATCGGATTCGGCATACGTCCGCACATGATCGGATACGCCTTGCTGGCACTGGAACTCCTGTTGATGCAGCGCGCGTGGGGAGGCCGGCCGCGGGCGTTGTGGTGGCTGCCGCTGCTGTTCGCGGTGTGGGTGAACTGCCACGGATCGTGGGCTCTCGGGCTGGGTATATTCGGAGCCGCGGCGCTTTGCTCGTATGCGGCCGGACGGCGCGGCTGCGGGGTGCACGGTCCGAGGCTGGGCCTGCTGGCCGGCGTGCTGGCGACAACGGTTGCGGCGCTGTTAATTAACCCGATCGGGGTTAAACTGCTCACTTATCCGGTGGATCTGTTCGTGAATCAGCGCACGAGCTTAGGTTTTCTGGACGAATGGCTTCCGCTGAACGTGAACGACGTGCGCGGAATCGGTCTTTTTGCCGTTCTGGCGGCGATGGGAATCGCGGGTCTGAGGAACAGAGCGAAGGCGACGGCGTTTGAGCTGCTCGTGCTGGTTTCCGTCTCGTTCCTGGCGGCGCAGCACATTCGTATGGTGTTCGTGTTCGGGATCGTGAGCGCTCCCATCGTATGTCGCGTGGTGAGCGAACTTCGCCGCCGCGGAGACCGGAAATCGAGGACCGCGCCGGCGAATGCCGCGCTGCTAGTCCTGGCGGCGGCCTGCTGCTATGTGGCGTTTCCGAGCAACGGACGGATTCAAGCGGATATCGAATCGCATAATCCCGTAAAGGCCGTCGAGTTTATTCGCCGCTCCGGACTTCAGGGCAACATGATGCACGACTATATGTGGGGCGGATATCTCGCCTGGGCGCTGCCGCGGCAGAAGGTCTTTATCGATGGGCGCGCCGATATTTACGATTGGGCAGGCGTGCTGGCGCGATACCGCGATTGGGCGTTGGTTCAAACCGATCCGGCGCGCCTTTTGGACGACTACCGGATCAAGTTTTGCCTGCTCTCGTCAGCGGCTCCGGAATCCCGCGTGATGCCGCACCTGCGGGGCTGGAGGACGGTTTATCGGGACGATGTGGCGGTGGTGTTTGCTCGCGAGTAGATGGGGAGAGCCAGGAACGAGACTGAGCTTGCTGGGGCAGCGAGCTTAGCCACTCCAATCCAGCTGGATTGACGTAGATGCCGGGAGGCTTTCTCAGCGGCTTTAAAGTGCGGCGTTCAGCGAGAAACTTCAGCGTGTTGTAGGTCGTGAAGAAGACATTGATTCGTAGATCGTTGCGCAGCGCCTCCCATTCGCGCGACAATCGGCCGCGCGAGTTCTCATCGGAGGCGACATCCACTCCCGGCATGATCTTCGGGTTATTGCAATCGTTCAATCGGAGCACCGCAATTAAACCGTCGGTCACGATGGCGCTCTTATCCTTAGGATATTTCCATTGCTCGGCGGAATCGCGCGGCGCCAGGCCAACGGCGTCGAGGCATCCCGTGAACGCGAGATCGTTCACCACTTTCGCCCGTTCATCGTCGATGTTGGAAGCGGTGGAATGGGTCCAATGCATCAATTCAAACCGGAAAGCGATGTCTTCGGCCGCGGCGCCCAGCCAAATGTCCGTCCGGCGAGGCTCTTTCCAGAAGCGCACGTGATGGCGCTTTTGAACGGTGTCAAGGCTCTTCTGGTAGACGAAATCGGAGGGCACTCCGTTTAGAGTCAGCGTATCCATCGGAGCCCGCCTGTAACCAACTCGCGTAGTAAGGGCGTAATACATGCGATACAACGACAGTGGCGACTTCCGTTCGGCCTGGGACCATCCGGCGGCATGAAAGGCGCGGGCGACCTGTTCCCGGCTGCCGAGAAAAAGGAGATTCACGAGGTCGGAGGGACGTCGTCCCAGCCGCGCCTGTTCCGCGGAACTTTGCAGCAGGCGATGAATCTCGCTTAGTTCGTCCGGCGAAAACGACGTGATGCCGACTGGTCTTGCGGCGTTCCAACGCACCTGAACAGGGGCAGTGAACTGAAGGAGAAGTTCGGCCCCGGCCGGGAAGTAGATCTCCGGATTGGCGGCCGGGGCAATGACGGACTTTACGCCCCAGACGGGCGCCCCTACCACCGGCGCCGAAAACAGCAGCGGAACCGTGACAAGGTCCAAACTGGAGGAGAAGCTTGCAACAGGGTGTATGCCTCGAGCCGTACCGTCAAGCTCAATCCGCTCTTTCGCGGTTTCCACTTGCAGGAGTTCGGTCTGGACCGGGATGCTGTCGCCATTCGGTAAGCGGAGGGTATGGAATTGAAAATGGATCTTGGCCGTGATGCGTTTGAGGCCTAAGCCGAACCGCTCGACGCTTTCTATGGCTCCGATCAGTTTCGATCCTTGCGGAATGAGGATCTGTCCGTGAAGGCAGACGGGCGCGATGGCCGTTCCTTCTATTGGATCTCCGGTTTGAGAAATGCGGGAACCGATGGGGGTCGATAGGCGCGCTTCCAAGGTCGTACCGGCGGGCAACTCCTGGGCGCAAAGCGGGAACGACATGAGAATGAGCAGCGGCCAGGCATTTACCACGATGGTATTGTAGACGGACACTATGGTCCCATGGATTGGGCTAAGCCGGGGTATAGGCGGCGCTCTCGCGCAGCCAAGACGCGTTTGCCCGAACGTCCTGGAGCAAGGCTGCCGTCAGCTCCGCGCGGCGGTCAAACAAGCGATAGCCTTCCGTGGCCCGCAAATACCCGCGAGCTTCGGGGGTCTTCGCAAAGAGCCGCTCTTCGCCTTCATTCGCCGCGCGCATGGCGTACCGTTCGCGATTGTCCAGCAGCGCCTTGACCAGAAACGGAACCACGGTGGTGTAATCCGCCTGCAAACTTTCCGTCGTTTGCAAGTACGTATCTTTGTCCACCTTGCCCCACGTAACGGCCTCCGCCGGCGGGCACGACGACAACGATCCGTCGGTGATCGGCGCGGTCGTGATTTGGGCATCGAACTGATACCCTCGCACGTTCTGCAATCCCAGAATCTGCGACAGCGCCGGCTCCGGCTGCAGGTTGAAATTTTTCGGCACGCCGCCGCCCAGGATAAACGTGGCGAGGCCCTTGGCGTCGCTCTCGAACAGGCCCCAGCGATGGTACGCGCAGGCCTCGAACACCTCCGCGTGCAGGTCGAGCTCGAAATCGTAGCGCCGCTCCGCGCCGCTTTCGCGCATGGCCCACAGCTTCATCGAATTCAGAAATACGCTCCCGTCCGAAGGGGCTCCCACAAACACCGGGATGGCCATGCGATGACAGGCGGCCAGCAGACCCTCCGGGGCGGCCGTCCTCGTTTCCTGGGCGGCGTAAGCTTCGCCGAGCAGGTAGCGCAGCTCGGTCCCGGTCATTTTCTTCTGAAATTCGGGGCGCCGCAGACAGGCGGATATAAAGCGGTCCTGATCGAGCAGCATTTGTTCGGGGAATCCGACATCGGTGACGCGGATAGTCCCTTCTTCGCGCAGTTTGCCGTCGTCCGCGGAGATGGGAACCTCGTGAATTGCGGCGCCGCTGTGACCGAGACTGCGATGGCCGTCGTGATAGCAAACTGCGTCGGTGGTGCTGAGATACGCCACCCAGCCGGTTTCGAGCAGGGGCAACAGCCATGTCAGATGCTGCCCGGAAACCGTGACGGGCCCGGCAATGGACAACGTCAGCGGATAGCCCGATCCGATGGCGCGGTCGAGAATCGCATAAACGCGGCGCAGGTTCGCGCCGCCGAACGCGGGGAGGCAATCGAGAAAAATTTCATGCAGCGTGGAACACTCGTCGACTCGCCGGGCGCGCAACGGGCGGCGCTTTGAATCGTTTTTCACCCCTCATTGTACCCGGCGAGAATCCGCGCGCTTGGCAAAATAACGGTCGGGAAGGAGAGTGTAGATCAATACCGCCGAGATCGGATGCATGATTCCGGCCAGCAGGAACACCGGCGCATAGGAGAAGTGAACGACAAGGTAACCGGTCCCAAGCTGCGCCAGCATTCCTCCGATAGCGCCGCCGCTGCCCGAGAAGCCGGTCACGGTCCCGATCTCCGGGCCGCGGAAGATGTCGGCGGGCAGGGTTTGAAGATTCGACACCCACAGTGCGTGTCCGAAGGTGGTGAAACAGGTTGCCGCGATGGCCAAACCCGCTGTGGGGACATAGGGCGCGGCAATGGCGACCGGCATGACGGCCGCTCCCAGCGCCATCACGAACTTCCGCGCGCGCGGCAGCGTCCAACCGGCCTCCATCAAGCGGCCCGAGAGCCAGCCGCCGAAGACGTAGCCGACACCGCCGAAGGCGAAGGGCGTCCAGGAGTACTCGCCGACCTGCGCGAGATCGAAATGGCGTTCCTTGCGGAGGTATTCGGGCAGCCAGAAGATGACGAAGTAGATGACCGGATCGGTGAAAAACCGCGTCAGGATCAGGACCCAGCACCCGCGCGCGCCGGCAATGCGCCACCACGCGGGCGCATTCGCGGAGGCCGACCGGGATTCGGACGCGGCCGGCAGGAAGGGCATTATAAGGGCGTATTCGGCGGCGCTGAGCCAACGGCTGCGATGCGGCGAATCGTAAAGCAGCAGCCATGCCGCCAGCCACACGAACCCCGCCAGGCCGGTGAACACGAACGCGGATCGCCAGCCGAAGCGCAACGCCACGGTAGCGACGATGATGGGGGCGAGCAGCGATCCGGCGGAGGTTCCGGAGTTGAACAGGCCCATGCCGAGCGCCCGCCGGTTGGCGGGAAACCATTCATGGACGGCCTTGGCGGCGGCCGGCCAGGCTCCGGGCTCACTCAGCCCCAACAGGAAACGGCACCCCGCCAACGACCATTTACCGCGCGTGAAGGCGTGCAAGATCTGCGCCACCGACCAGGCCAACATGGAGGCGGCGAACCCGCGACGCGCGCCTAATCGATCCACCACGTAGCCGGAACCGGCATACATGATCGCATACGCGAGAAAGAACAGCGCTAGGACGTCCGAGTAGTCTCGCTCGTCCATGTGGAACTCCTTGCGAATGTCGAAGGAAACGATGCCCAGCGCCTGGCGGTCCAGATAGTTGACGGCCGCCGCCAGGAACAGAAGAAGGGCGACGATCCAGAGCAGGCGGGGGATCTTCATCTTTGGGTCATCTTTGCAAATATGTACTTTGGGAAAATCTTCTCGTCCAGTGTACCTGTTACGCTTGCGGGGCCGGAGTGGTACGAACTACGTTCCTGAATTCAGCGAGGAATCCGTTTGGACGTTTAATTGCATTAAAAATACGATAGAATGGCCGCCATGAGATTTGGTCTGATCGTGTTCACAGTCGGCGCGGTTTACGGCGCGCAGGCGGGCGGCGTTAACGTACAGGACATCATCCGGAAATCGGTTGCCGCCACGGAGGGGAACTGGAAGGAAGCGCCCCGGTATGCCTTTGTGGAGCACGACATTATCTCCAAGAAAGATCGCGGCAAGACCGTTAAGACATACGAGGTGCTGATGATCGACGGCTCTCCGTATAACAGGCTGACGGCCATCAACGATCATGGGCTTTCCAAGAGCGCGCAAGCGGCCGAGGACGCCAAGCTGCAGCAGGAAATCTCCAAGCGCAATGATGAGAGCGCGCGCGAACGCGTCCGGCGGATCGCGAAATATCAGAAAGAACGGACCCAGGATGAAGCCATGATGCGTGAAATGGCCGACGCGTTCACGTACCGGCTTATGGCCGAGACCAAGTTGGACGGGCGAGACGTCTACGAGTTCGCGGCGACCCCTAAGCCGGGGTACGTTCCGAAGACGCGCGAGACGAAAGTTCTGAGCGGCATGAAGGGCACTCTGTGGGTCGACAAAGCAACGTATCAATGGGTTAAAGTGCAGGCCGAGGTGATACGCCCCGTGAGCTTTTACGGCTTCCTGGCGAAAGTCGGCCCCGGTACCAGTTTCCTGCTGGAACAGGAACCCATAACGGCCAATCTGTGGATGCCCAAACATTTTGCGGTAAAGGTCCGCGCGACGGCTCTGGGAATCATCAACGAGGACTCGACCGATGACGAGACGTACCGGGATTATCGTCCCATGACGAAGGCGCTGGAGCTGCAGGCGATGCGTTAAGCGAGCAGTTCCTTGGCGCGGGCGAACACGGCTCGAAACATTTCTTCGGTCAGCTTTCCCGTTTGTGTGTTTTGCTGGCTGGGGTGGTATGACGATAGAAGCACCGGCTGGCGGGAACCAGTACGGTGCTCTTTTTTATGTCCGAAGAGGAAAGCGGAACGGCGCTCGATGACGCCACGGCTTTTCAGCGCGCTCAGATAATCATCAAACGCGAGCTTGCCGAGGGCTATCACTACTTTTACGTCAGTCAACATGTCCATCTCCCGCTCCAAGTATTGGCGGCAGGTGGCAATCTCGTCCGGAGCGGGTTTGTTACCGGGAGGGGCGCAACGAACAGCCGCGGAGATATAGACGTCGTTGAGGACCAGTCCGTCGTTCCTGTCTACGCTGTAGGGTTGCGAAGCGAGGCCTTCATTGTAAAGAGCGCGGAAAAGAAAATCGCCGGAGCGGTCACCGGTGAACATGCGGCCGGTGCGATTGGCGCCGTGGGCCGCGGGCGCGAGTCCGACGATCAGGATGCGGGCGTAGGGATCCCCGAATGACGGGACGGGCTTGCCCCAATATTCGCAATTGCGGTAAGCGCGGCGCTTATTCCGCGCCACTTCTTCGCGGTGCTTCACCAAGCGGGGACAAAGCCGGCAGGCGGTAATCTCTTCTTGAAGGATGTCGAGCCCGGCGGCGATTATTCGAGGATACTCTTTCTGGGACGACGCGGACTTTCACGGGCCAGCACCCGCTCTTTGGGGCTTAGCCGCTGAGTAGCGGGCTTGGGGGCGGGGGACGGACGTGCTTGACGGGCATCGTGGCGGGCCGGCTCGGCGGTAAAGGGCGAAGCCGTCGCGTTACCGTCGGCATCGAACCGTTCGATCTCCGCTTGCTCCTGCTTCAGAGTTACCGTCTGCTCGTGGCGCCGCACTTCGCGCCGCTTTGTAATATGGAGCTCTTCTTTCAGGACGAATTGCTTCTCGATCTTGAGCACTTCTTCGACAACGGGCACGATGACGACACCGTCGACCGTCCGCGTGGGCAGCGGACCCGCAACGATCTCGTTCTTGACAACGCGCCGCACTTCGACGCGCTCGTTCATGAGAGGCTGGTCGAGGATTTCCTGGCGCTCGTGAACGGTTTTTTTAACGCGGACGCCGCCAGTGTCGACCGTTCGCACTCCCGCATGCAGTTCCTCGGCGATAACGGGCACGACCATTTCGGCGGAATCGTCGGGTTTATCCATGGATGAATCTCCTGCCCGGAGGCGCTTGGCTGCCGCGCCCCCGGGTGTTTGGGAATAGCCGATCGCGGCTAAATCTTACGCGTTACTTTATCCCAGCCGTGCCGCACGGCCCCCTTGACCTGGTCCCAACTGCTGTTGGGATGAGTGCGGGCGTAGTCGCTCCGCAGCGTGGGCTCGATCTCATCCCAGTTCCTGCCGCTATAGCGCGCGTCGCTAGCGGAGGTGTAGCCGTATTGATACGCCGGAGCGTAAGTCAGGTAATCGCCGCCGGAAGAGGCATAGCGCGATTCGAAATCCCGGCGAAAATCGTCGTCGTATTGCGACTGGTAGTTCGACCCGGTTTTTCTTCCCTTCTCCGCGGCGAGCGGTTCCGTTTCGACTTCAGTGTGGCGCAAGGTGTCGCGTACGGTCTCGGTGCGCTCCGTAGCTTCCTTGCCGACCCTTACTTCTTCAACCACGCGGGCCGTCTTTCGCACGACCGGCTCTTCCGCCGTTTCCTTGACCTCGATGGTCTGGTCGCGAAGAGAGGCGCTCTCGCCTGGAGCAAGGGGGCGGTCTACCCGTTGGCGGTCCACGCGGACCTTTTCCTCGCGAAGGTTCACCTTCTCTTCAACGGGTTCTTCCACGACATGACTGTAAACGCGAACGCCGCCGCGCTGAACCATTCTTTTACCAACCTCTAGATTCTCGCGAACGACAGGGATCGATTGTTTCGTCTGCCGGTCGTCGCCAGTGGCCCGATAGGAAGCGGAGCTTTGGGCCGATTCCGTTTTGTTCTGGTCAACATCGGTAGCGCCGTGGTTATTGAGAACCTCGGCGGCCTCGTCGCGGTCTTGGTCATCGGCTTGAACCGCAACAACGCAGCCTCCTCGGCGCAGCGCTTCGGTATAGCGTTGCGAGTCGTCGTCGTAGTCGTCAGAGCCGAACAGAGAATGCAGCCAGCCCATGAATCCGTGGTGAGATTCGCCCGTTTCGCGGCCGGTCAGCGCGGCGCCCCCAGCCGCGGCGTTCGTAGCATAATCCGTGCTGGAACTGATATGAATTTCGTCTCTTTCGAAACCTTTCGTAATGAGATCGTCGATGGCTTCGCGGGCCGCCTTTTCGTCGGGAAAATAGCCGACGACGGCGTAGCGAGTAAGATTAGTCATTGCGTCCTCCTGGACATTGAGATGCATTTCAAATGATGGACCTTTGGCGGCCCGGTTTTGTTTCGCAAGTTACAATCTAATAGCGATAGTGGGAATTATCGCCCGTCGCCGCGTCCGGCCGGACCGCAACGTGCAAGGAATCGCTAAGGCAATGCGCTCGTCTCGAGGCGTGTTTGCTCCCGATCTTGGAATGCGTTTTCGCCGCGTCGGCAGACACGTGCGCACCGGCGCAGGACCATCTGGCGACTCCCATCGGCGTGGGCCGTAATTAGAGCCATCGGCGCCCATAGCCGGCAGTTATGCGCGGCGGTTTCGGCGGCGGCCGAACGGCGGCTTCGTAAGGCGCGGCCTATAATTGGAGGAGTAGTTTTCCCATGCGCACGTTTTTCTTTTCCGCCGTTGTACCTGCGTTGTTGTCTTTGGCGGCAGCGCAAAATCCGCCCGCGCCGGAGGGCCCGGATTCCCGCATTGTCCTTGAAGTCAACCGCGTCGACGTGCTGTTCACCGTCTCGGACAAGAAAGGGCGCTTCGTAACGGATCTGGGCAAGAACGATTTCGAGATCTTCGAAAACAAGAAGCCGCAGAGCATTTTGGAGTTTGCCTCGGAGTCCGATCTGCCGCTGCGACTCGCCATTTTGATCGACACCAGCAACAGTATCCGCGACCGTTTCCGGTTCCAGCAGGAGGCCGCGACGCGATTTATCGATGGCGTCATCCGGGCGCATCAGGACAAGGCGGCGCTGGTCAGCTTCGACACCGCCGCGGAGCTGGTCTCCGACCTCACGGACGACACCGAGGCCTTGAACAAGGCGGTCCAGAACCTGCGGCCCGGCGGCGGGACGGCGCTGTACGACGCCATTTTTTTCGCGTGCCGCGACAAGCTGATGCAGGACCAGCCGCGCACGAAATTCCGCCGCGCCATGGTGATCCTCAGCGACGGAGACGACAACAATAGCCGCTACACGCGCGACCAGGCGCTGGAAATGGCGCAAAAGGCGGATGTCGTCATTTATACGATCTCGACCAACCGCTCCGGCATGGACACCGACGGCGACAAGATCATGCGGTACTTCGCTTCGGAGACGGGAGGAGTCTCGTTTTTTCCGTTCAAAGCCGAGGACCTCTCGCAATCGTTTGAAAACATCGCGAACGAGCTGCGGCATCAATATATGATCCTGTACCGGCCGGAACCGCTCAAGGCCGATGGCTTGTATCATGCCGTGAACATCAAGGTGCGGGGCCGCAAGGACCTGGTTGTGAGGGCGCGCAAAGGCTACTACGCTCCGAAGAGCGCGGGAACATGATGGCTCAAGAGGTCGTCGAGGCGCAAGGCCACCTGGTCGATTCGCATGTGATGGAGCGCATCTTCGACACGGTGGTGGAGTTCCGCGGCCGTTTCGAAGTGGAAGAGTTCCGCATCGGGCGGACCAACAGCGATCCATCGTATCTGCGTCTGCGCGTCGAGGCTGAGGCGGATTCCATGCGGCAGATGTTGGGGGAGCTGCTGACACTGGGCTGCTCCATGGTCGATTCGGGGGACGCCGAGCTGCGCGCGGTAGAACGCGACCGCTGCGCGCCCGAGGATTTTTATTCCACGACGAATCACCGGACATTGATTCGGCGCGATAACGAGTGGATCGAAGTTCAAAATCAGCGCATGGACGCGCTGATCGTGGTGGCGGGCAAGGAAGCCTTCTGCAGGCGGCTGCGCGACGTCACGGCGGGGGACGAGGTGGTGGTGGGCATGCGCGGCATCCGCGTCGCGCCGGAGTCGAAGGAACGCGACCGGCTCGCGTTCGCGTTCATGTCGAACGGCATTTCGTCGGAGCGGCAGGTGGAAACGGCGGTGCGGCAGACGGCGGCGTTGATGGAGCAGGCGCGCGCGGCAGGTCTGAGGATTGTCGTGGTCGCGGGTCCGGTGGTGGTGCATACGGGGGGCGTCGCGCCGCTTTCAGCGCTGATCCGCGGCGGCTACGTGGACGCGCTGTTGAGCGGTAATGCGCTGGGCGTTCACGATATTGAAAACGCGCTGCTGGGCACTTCTTTGGGCATACGCACGGCCGACGGACGCCAGGAAGAGCACGGGCACCGCAATCACATGCGCGCGATCAACGCGATTTATCACTGCGGCGGGATTCGCGAGGCGGTGGAGACGGGGCGATTGCGCAGCGGCATCATGTATGAGTGCGTGCGGGCGCGCGTTCCTTTTGTGCTGGCGGGCAGCCTGCGTGACGATGGGCCGCTGCCGGACGCGATCACGGACATGAACGAGGCCCAGGATGCTTACGCGGAGCAGTTGCGCGGCGCGGGCGTGGTGCTATGTCTGGGGTCGATGCTGCATTCCATCGCGGTGGGCAATATGCTGCCGAGCTGGGTCAAGATTGTCTGCGTGGATATTAACCCGGCGGTTGCGACGAAGGTCAGCGACCGGGGAACGGGGCAGGCCGTCGGGATCGTCACCGACGTCGGTCTGTTTCTAGATCTGCTGGCGCGCATTGTCGTTCCGCGGCCCGTAGCGGCGGCAACGAAGTGACGCGCCAATGCATGGATGAGCGTGGCGCCGGGTTGGCGCGTGGCCTTGGGCGTTTGGCGCAAGCCGTGCGGTCAGCGGGTCGAGTCGCGTTGGCGTACGGCGGTGGGCCGGTGCCCGTCGGGGTGACGCGTGGCGTAACGCTTGCCGCCTCGGCAGCAAGGAAATGAAACGCGAATATACGGACGAGCACGCGGCGTCGGGTATCGACGCGGCGCTGCCCCAGATCGAAACTTGGCCGAACCAATTTCCGGATTACGAGATCGAGATTTCGACCCCGGAATTTACGTCGGTGTGTCCCAAGACGGGGCTGCCGGACCATGGGACGATTACGCTGCGCTATGTTCCGGACAAGCGCTGCCTGGAGCTGAAGTCGCTGAAGATGTACATGCTCGCGTATCGCAATCTCGGAATTTTCCAGGAAAACGTGGTCAACCTGGTGTTGCGCGACGTGGTGAAGGCGTGCAATCCGGTGTCGGCGGCGGTGACGGGCGAGTTTACTCCGCGCGGCGGCGTCTATTCGAAGATTTCGGCGAGCTGGAGCAAGAAGCGTGCACGCGAGCGCGGACGAAAAGGCTGATCCGAAGGGCGACCAACTGGCCGCCATGATCGCGGAGATCCGCGCGCGCATTCGCGCTCAGCATCCCACGGGAGCGGTGGTGGGCGATGTGGCACTCCCCGATCTGCTGCCCCTGCTGCACGCGCGCGACGCAGCGGAGGCCAAGGTTGCCGCGATCGGGACCGTGAACCCGCGACCGCCGGGCTTGCTCAATTCAACGGCGCAGTTCGTGAAGCGCATGGTGGCGCGCGCGCTCGATTGGCATGTGCGCGAGCAGGTGGAGTTCAACCGCGCCGTGATGGCGTGCGTGCAGGCCACGCTCGAGAGCTTGGGCGAATCGAATCGCGCGATGGCGGCCATCGCGGTTACAGCTGCGACGCTGCGCGAGAAAACGGCGGCAGTCGTCGAGGAATGCGGCGATACGCGGTCGCACTGGGTGGAGTGGCGGGCGGCGTGGGAGCGGAAGTTGACGGCGAACGAGATTCATTTTCTGCGGAGCGTTTCCGAGTTGCAGGCGGCGTTTCAGCATCGGGTAACACTGCTGGAAGAGAGTTTCCGGGAATTGCTGAAGCTGCAGCACGGCGAATTTGAAGGGGCTCTGCGGCGTTCGGGAGAAGATATACAGAAGCGGTTGTGGGACGACTTGGCCCGCATCCGGACGGAGTACGAAGAGATGATCCACGCCGAGCTTCGGATTTTGCGGCAGCGCTCGGCTTTGTCGAAGGAAGCGGCTGGAGCGATGGAGCCGGCGCTTCGGACGGGCGAGATGGAGCGGCTCGATTGGCTGAAGTTCGCGGAAAAGTTTCGGGGCGGCGAGCAGTACGTGAAGGAGCGGCAGCGGTTTTACGGCGAGCGGTTCCGCGGTTCGCGAGATGTGCTCGATATCGGCTGCGGGCGCGGCGAGCTGCTTGAGGTTCTGAAGGACGCCGGGGTGGAGGCGCGGGGCATCGATCTGAGCGAGGAAGCGGTGGCGCTGTGCCGTTCGAAAGGCTTGCAGGCCACGCGGGCGGACCTGTTCGAGTACCTCGGGTCGCAGCCGGATCAATCGCTCGGCGGGGTCGTCTGTTCCCAGGTGATCGAGCATCTGGCGCCGGAACGGATACCGGAACTTGTACGCCTGGCGCACGCGAAGATGCGCCGCGACGGATTGATCGCGATCGAAACGCCCAATCCGGAGTGTCTGGCTATTTTTGCTACGCATTTCTATCTCGATCCATCGCACACGCGTCCCGTGCCGCCGCAGCTCCTGGCGTTCTATCTCGAAGAGGCCGGCTTTGGACGGATCGAGATCGAGCGGTTGTATCCGGCGGTTGAAACCATGCCGTCGCTGGCGAGTCTGCCGGAGGATTTTCGCAAGGAGTTTTTCGGCAGCCTCGATTACGCGATCTTCGCGCGCAAGCTGTGACGGGCGAGTTTGCGCGCGACGTGCGGTTCGGACTGCGGCTGCTGGCGCGGAGTCCCGTTTTTGCGGTTACGGCGGTCTTGCTGCTGGCGATCGGCATCGGCGCGAACGCCGTCATTTTCAGCGTAGTGGATGCGGTGATGCTGCGGCCGTTGCCGGTGGCGCATCCGGAGCGGCTGGTGCGGATCCTCGAAGTACATCCGACGGGTTTCGAAACGTGGGATTTTCCTTATGGCCTTTACGAGGCGCTGGCGCGGAGTGGCGCGTCGTTTTCCGACGTCTTTGCGGAGGGGCCGATGGACGTCGCGTTCAGCGATGGCGAGGGAACGGAGCGCGTGCGGATCGATCTGGTTTCGCCGCAATACTTCGCGAGCTTGGGAGTGCGCCCGCGGCTGGGCCGCGTTCTGACCGCGGAGGACGACCGTCTACGGACGCCGGCGGCGGTCTTGAGTTATGACTTTTGGCAACGGCGTTTTCACGGCGATGCGGCCGTGATTGGGCGTAAGATCTTGCTGCATGGGAACCCGTTCACGGTCGCGGGAGTGCTGCCGCGCGGATTCAACGGGCTGAACGCCGATACCAGCCCGGATATACGCGTTCCGGCATCGTGCGTGGCGCAGACGGGCGGGCGGATTCTGTGGGCGCAGATTTATGGCCACCTGCTGCCGGGCACGCGTCTGGAGCGGGCGGATTCGCAACTCGAGCCGCTGCTGCGCGCGGCGTATGAAGATGCCTTGCACGAGCTCCGTCCGAAGGAGGCGCGGCCGGCGATTGACGCGCGTATGCGTCTGCAAGGGATCGAGTATGGAGTTTCCCCGACGCGCGAGAAGTTCTCGCGCGGGCTGGAGCTTCTGATGGCGGGCGTCGCGCTGCTGCTGTTAATGGCGTGCGCGAACGTGGCGGGGCTGCTGCTGGCGCGGTCGGCGGCCCGCGCGCAGGAGCTGAGCATCCGGCTCGCGTTGGGAGCGGGGCGCTGGCGTATTGCGCGGCAGTTATTGAGCGAGAGCCTGATCTTGGCGGTTGCGGGAGGAATCGGCGGCGTTTTGCTTGGCATACGGCTGTCTGCCGCTGCTGGTGCGCGCGCTGCCTCCGGTGCGGGACCGGGCGGCGGTGGCGCAGCCGCTGGCGCTTCATGCCGGCATGGAGTGGCGGGTGCTGGGATTTGCGCTGGCGGCGGCATTGGCGAGCGCGGTTCTGTGCGGGATTTTGCCGGCGCTGCGCAGCTCGCGCGCGAATCTTTCGGGCAGCCGCGTAACGGCGCGCCTGTTCATGCGCAACGCGATGGTGGCGGCGCAAGTGGCGGTGTGCACGATTCTGCTGATCGGCGCGGCGTTGCTGGTCGAGACACTCGATCGAATGCGGACCATGGATGCGGGATTCGACGCCGATCACGTGGTCACGTTTACGGTCGATCCATCGATGAGAGCGTACAAGCCGGAGCAGTCGCGGGCGTTGAGTTTGAAGCTGCTTGAAAAAGCGCGGGCACTGCCGATGGCGCGGTCGGCGGCGCTGGCGGGCAAAGCGATGATGCGCGGTACGGGGTTGAAAGCCACCTTTGGCGCGGCGGGAACTCGCATCACGAAGAACGACTTTCTGAACAGCAGCATGAACTCGGTCTCGCCGGGCTATTTCGAAACGATGGGAATGCGCGTGATAACGGGCCGCGATTTCACCTGGTTCGATCGCAACGGGAAGAACCCTCCGTCCATGAAGATCGTGAACCAGGCTTTTGCGCGGCGCTTTTTTCCGGGCAGGAATCCGCTGGGCATGCGATTCGGCGGCAACGGCGCGGACGGCCTCGCGAGGCCCGACGATGAGGTTGTTGGAGTGGTGAGCGACGCCAAATATCGCTCGCTGCGCGAGCCGATACAGCCGGTCGTGTACAACTCGGCGGTGGATGGATTCGACGATGACTTCATTTTGCACGTGCGGACGCGGGGGCGTCCGGAAGCCGTGATCGCGCCGGTCCGCGACATTATGCGGTCACTCGACCCGGAGCTGCCGTTTGTGGAAGTGGAGACTTTGCGCCAGGAAGTGGATACGTCGCTATGGCAGGAGCGGCTATTGGCGGATGCTGGCGTCGATTTTCGGGGCGATTGCGTTGCTGTTGGCGGGCATCGGGCTGTATGGGGCGCTCGATTTTGCGGTGAAATCGCGGACGCGGGAGATCGGAGTGCGGGTGGCGTTGGGCGCGGCGCCGGCGCGCATCGCGAGATTGCTTTCGCGCGAGACGATCGCGATGACGCTGCCGGGAATCGCTCTCGGATTATTGGGATATGCCCTTCTGGCGGCGCCGTTTCTGCGGCAGGTCTTGTACGAGGTGGGAGCGTGGGACCGCCGCGCGGCCGTGGGGTCGGCCGCCCTGTTGACGCTGGGAGCGGCAATCCTGGCCGCCGCGCCGCCGATCCGGCGGGGAGTGCGCGTGCAGCCGAGCGTAGCGTTGCGGGCGGAGTAACGAACGACTCGGTACTGTGTCATTCAGCCTCGCTTGCGGCAAGCGGCTGGAGGCTTATGCGGCGTTTAAGCGGCTACGGAATTGGCCTGACGATTGCCTCGCACGTGCAAATGCTCCGAGGGATTGCGGCGCTGCTCATCGTCTTTTGCGGCGGCGCCTGCGCGCAATCTAGTTGCGCGGGCGGCGTTAATTTTCTTACCGCCAGAACCGTAAATCTGAAGCCGAGCGCCACCTCGCATATCGATGTGGTGCGGCAGAGCGATGGATCGTATACCGGGTTTGAGGTCACGGACGCGGCTCCTTACCGGTTACTGGCGACCACTCCGCATTTCGAGAAGCAACTGTCGGCGTGCCTGCCTCATGTAGTTTTCGGCTCGCCGAGCACGACGCCTCCGGTTGCGAATCCGCCCGGCGCGGGATCGCAGCTTCAGGTTTCGACGACGCTCGCGTCGGGAAATCTTTTTGTGGCCAACATCGGCGCCAATGGCGCCACGATCCACTTCGATATTTTCGACTCGCGGCATAATCTGCTTTCGGAGGCGAATTTCTCATATCTTGGATCGACCAACGATATTTTTTCCTCCCTGGCGCTAGCCGATTTGAACGGCGACGGCAAGCTCGACCTGATCGCCGCTTTTTATACGGGTGCGGGCGCGCTTTTCGATGGTGGCATCTGGACGTTTCCGGGCAACGGCGATGGGACGTTCCAGGCCGGCAAGCGGCAGGTTCAGGCGGCCATGGATCGGTCTCCACTCTCCCTTTCCGTTGCCGTCGGCGATCTCAATGGCGACGGGAAACTCGATCTTGTATTAGGCGCAACAAATGCGGACGCGCCATTGTTGCCGTTTATCATTGCGCTGGGAAATGGCGATGGCACCTTCAAGCAAATCCGGCCGCTTGCAGTTCTATCCGAATTTGGATTGGCCGCGATAGCCGATTTGAATGGCGATGGCAAGGCCGATCTCGTGCTGCCCGCCGTGGACCAGCAGGGCGCTCCGGCCATAGCGATCGCGCTGGGGAATGGAGATGGCACGTTTCAGAGCGCCACTTATTATCCCGCGTCGCTTAATCCCGCGCCGCTGCATTACTACGCCCCGCTCTTGCTTTCAACTGTCGCAGTGGGCGATGTCGATGGGCGACGGTGTTCCCGACATCGTCACGCTTGGCGGAACGATTCTGTTCGGAGACGGCAAGGGCGGATTTCCCTCCCGGAGGGAATATGCGAGAACGGCGCTAGCGGCTCGGTCATGATCGCGGATTTCGACGGGGATGGGAAGATGGATATCATTCTCGGGAACGGGAACGCCACTTTTCTATCGGGCAACGCGATCCCCTCGCTGACCGTTCTGTTTGGAGCGGGCGGGGGCGCGTTCATCGCGGCGCCGATCACCGAGTTCGCATCCCTTCCGAACTCCAACGGACCCGTTGTTGCATCGGGCGATTTCAATGGCGACGGCGTTCCGGACCTCGTGTTGGCGAGATCGCTCACGAGTACTCTGCAATTGAACATGCTCCTGGGCCGGGGGAACGGCGAATTTGCGGCCGAGGATGCGCAGAGCTTCGCGCAATCTTCGGAATTACTGGTTTGGTCCGCGATCACAGCGGATTTCAATCGTGACGGAAAGGCCGATCTCGCCGTGCTCATGTCCGCGGAGAAGGAAGGCGAGGTACAAATTTATCCAGGACATGGCGATGGAACTCTTGGCGCGCCGCTCACCTTCACCGTGCCGGACGAATTCGTGGATTTCATTGCCGCACCCGACGTGAACGGCGACGGAATCCCCGATCTGGTGGTGACGGGCAGGAACGCGGTATTTGTGTGGCTGGGCAAGGGCGATGGAACGTTTTCTTCACCTACGTTTACGGCCAACGCGAGTTCTCCCGCCATTGCCTTCGGCGATTTCAATGGAGATGGAAAGCTCGACATCGCCATGATCAGCGGCGGAGCGGCGAGCGTGAGCGTGCTATTGGGCAAGGGCGATGGCACGTTTCCGAATTTTGTGCAGAGCGCGTTGCCCGCCGGTGCAGCAGGCGGCATCGTCGTGGCGGACTTCGATGGAGATGGACGGCTGGACCTTGCAGTGCCGCTAAACAACGGGTCTGAGTTGAGGAATCTTGAAACCGCGGTGTTATTCGGGGATGGCCATGGAAAGTTTCCAGTGGTTCACTCCTTTTTTAGTCAGATCGTGTGTCCTTCTCCGATTCGCGCGCTGGACATGAACGGAGACAAAATACCCGACCTTATCGGTCAATTCATCGGCGGTGCGGAGGTTTGTCTGGGCGATGGCGATGGGTATTTTGGCGTGGACGAGTTGAATTTCCCGGGTCAATCGCCGCTGTCGCCGACTTCAATCGGGACGGTACGCCCGATCTGGCCTTACTGAGCGGCAACCGCATTACGGTGCTGCTGAATCTTTCGCAGCCACCGCCGCCGCTCAGCGTTGTATCGGCCGCCGGCTTCGCTCCCGGTCCACTGGCGCCGGGATCAATCGCGTCGGCGTTCGGGGAAAAGCTCGCGCCGGGGGCCACGGTCAGCGTGCAGGATTCGGCGGGCACGAGCCGGGTTGCACCGCTTTTCTTCGCCTCTTCGAGCCAGATCAATTTTCTGGTGCCTGCGGAAACCGCAATTGGTCCCGCAACCATCGCGGTCAGTGGCGGATTAACGGCCAAGGTGCAGATTGCGGCGGTTGCGCCGGCGCTCTTTAGCGCGGGATCGGGCGTAGCGGCGGGCTACGCAGTTCAGGTGGCGCCTGGGGGATCGCAGACCGGCATGCCGGATTTAGCCGCGCCCATTGACGTGAGTCAGCCGGGACAGGTGTTTCTGACCCTGTTCGGGACCGGCTTTGGCGCGGCGGGGGCAGGCTCCACGACTGCGACCGTGCAGGGGGTCAGCGTGCCGGTGACTTACGCGGGGCCGCAAGGGGCATTCACGGGATTGGACCAAGTGAATCTGTTGTTACCGTCATCGCTCGCCGGAACTGGGAGCGCGCGCATCTCCGTCTCGATTGGAGGAGTGATCTCCAACACGGTTTACATAACCATTCGATAGGGGCCGATCGGCGGTTGGGCTACAATACGGAAATTCAGGGAGGTCCATGCAGCGTCTTGCCCGCTGGACTTTATTGTCCATCGCTTTCCTGTCCGTCTCGTTCGCGCAATCGAGCCGCGGCACCATCACGGGAACCATTACCGACGCCACCGGCGCGCCCGTTCCGGACGTCAACATTGCGGCGCTGAATCTGGCGACCTCCGTCTCCTACACAGCCAAGACGAGCAGCACCGGGAACTACGCCGTGCAGCAGCTTCCGGAAGGCAGCTATAAGGTCACCATCGAGAAGACCGGCTTTAAGACTTTCGTCGATGACAATATCAACCTCAGCGTGGCCCAAACGCTGACGCTCAATGCGGCTCTGCAGATCGGTCAGGTGAACCAAAGCGTGGAAGTTACGGCGGCGGCAACGGCCGTGCAGACGAATACTTCGGAGCTCGCGACGGCGGTGACGCGGCAACTCGTGATCGATCTGCCGCTGTCGATCACGGGCAACATGCGCAACCCGGAATCGTTCATGTTCCTGACGCCGGGCGTGACCGGAACGACGTCCAACACGCAGATCAACGGCTCGCAGTCACGATCGAAAGAAGTGTTGCTCGACGGCATCGGGTCGACCAGCCCCGAGAGCGGCGGCATTCTGTTCAGCTATCCGTCCGTCGAAGCCATTTCCGAGTTTGAGCTGCTGGGCGCGGACTTTAACGCCGAATATGGACGCACGGGCGGCGGCTTTGAGATTTTCACCACGCGCTCCGGGAGCAACCAGTTCCATGGCTCCCTCTTCGATTACCTGCGCAATAACGTATTTGACGCGCGCGGTTTTTTTTCGCCCACCACTCCCGTGAATCGCCAGAACGAATACGGCGTTGTTTTTGGCGGGCCCGTGTGGATCCCCAAGGTTTACAAGGGAACGAATCGAACGTTTTTCCATTTCGTGTGGAGCGGTTTCCGATACCAGCAGGGCGCGGCGAATAGCGTGATCAGCATCCCGCCCCTGGCTTTCCGGCAAGGGAATTTCGCCGGGCTGGTCAACTCCGCGGGTCAGCCGGTTACGATATACGACCCCGCTTCGACCGTCATTGTCAACGGCGTGGCCACTCGCCAGGCGTTTCCGAATAATCAGATCCCGATGTCGCGCTTCAGCGCGGTGTCTCAAAAAATCCTGCCGTTAATTCCAGATCCCACAAATAGCAAACTGCTCAACAACTACCTCGCGATCGGGTCAAACCAGGTGAGCCGCGACCAGGTGGACGTCAAGATCGACCATAACTTTTCGGACCGCAACCGCATCAACGGTTTCTTTTATGAAGGCCGCTATCCGACAACGGCCGCCGATCAGTTGCCGGAACCGCTTTCTTATTCCTGGGTGAACCAATACAATTCCTATTGGCTACGCATCGGCGACGATTTCATCCTGTCTCCGAACAAGGTGAACCACATTGGGCTGGGGTTCACGCGCGAAGGCCAGTATTGGTACAACCAGCAGACGCAACAGGACTGGGCGACCATGCTGGGTTTAACGGGCGTATCTACCGGCGCAGGCCGCTCCTTCCCGCAGGTCACTTTCTCCGACGGGTACTCGACGTGGGCGAATACGGGCGGGGCCGGCAAGAGCGTCGGCGAACAGGTCAACGAGACCTACCAATTGACGGATTCGTTCAGCTGGCTGCGCGCGAACCATTCCATCAAGTTCGGCGCCGACGTCCGGTGGCTGATGACCAACGGCGCGGACTTCTTCAACAGCGAGGGCACGTTCAACTTCAGCCCGCTCGAGACGGCGCTGCCGTCAGCTTCCGGTTCGACGGGCAACTCGTTTGCGAGCTTTCTTCTGGGGGCGGTCGATTCGGCCAGCCGTAATGTGCTGGGTTATGTGCCGAGCAACCGCTATCATTACGTGGCCGGCTACATTCAGGACGACTGGAAAGCGACGCGGCGTCTGACCATTAACTACGGCCTTCGCTACGACATTTATTTCCCGCGGACGGAGCTGCATAGCAATCTCTCCGCGTTCGATCCGACGATTCCGAATCCCGGCGCGGGTGGAGTTTTGGGGGCAATTGCGTTCTTAGGGAGTGGAGCGGGACGCACGGGAAAGACGAGCTTCGCGAGCGTGGATTACAAAAATTTCGGTCCCAGGCTCGCGATGGCATATGCGTTTAACGATAAAACAGCGATCCACGCCGGCTATGGGATTTATTACGCGCCGGGCAACGCCGATTCGGACCTGCGCGAATCGCAAACGTACAATTACGGTTTCAGCGCATCGCCGACGTTCACCTCCACCAACGCCGGCGTGACTCCGGCTTTCTACTGGGATAACGGTTTCCCGGCGAACTTTGCGCTGCCGCCGCAGATCAGCCCCACCGTCGCGAACGGATCGAACGTGCTCACTATGTATCCAGGCGACGGACGGCCGCCGTATTTCCAAAATTGGACGTTCAACGCGCAGCGCGAAATCGGCGCCAATTTTCTGCTGGATGTAGCATACGTGGGCATAAAGGGCACGCATCTGGGCACCGATTTGTTCAACCTGAACCAGGTGAACCCAAGTTTTCTTGCGCTTGGCTCGCTGCTCACGCTGCCCGCGAACTCGGCGCAAGCGCAGGCGGCGGGCATCGCGCTGCCCTATCCGGGTTTTACCGGCTCAGTTGCGCAGGCGCTGCGGCCATATCCGCAATACCTCAATATCATGGACCTGGCGAATCCGAACGGCGACTCCACATACAATGCTTTGCAGGCGAAGCTGCAGAAGCGGCTTTCGTTCGGGCTTTCCCTCATTGCGGCCTACACGTGGTCAAAGAGTCTCAGCGACGGCGAAGTACAGGCCGGCGGCGGACCCACGGGGCAGGATTATTACAACCAGAAATTAGAGAAGGCCATCAGCCAGGACGACATTCCGCAGAATTTCCAGCTCAGCTATATCTACGAGCTGCCGTTCGGGCCGGGGCGGCGGTTTCTGAAACAGGGCAAGCTGGGGAAAGTGGCGGGCGGGTGGACGTTCACGGGTATCCAGCAATACGAAGCGGGAACGCCTGTCGTTCTTACCGCGACCGACACGCTGCCGATCTTCAATGAGACGCTGCGGCCGAACATCGTGGCGGGAGTTCCACTGACGACCAACGCGTCCAACTTCGACCCGAATAAAGAGCGCTACATCAACACCGCCGCCTTCGCCGTTCCGGCCCCTTACACGTTCGGAACGGCGGCGCGGTCCTATACGAACCTGCGAAACCCGCCGTTCTATAACGAATCGTTCGGGCTGATTAAGCGCACGGCGCTGACGGAGCGTTTGACGTTGACGTTCCGAGCGGAGTTTTTCAACGTATTCAACCGCGTGCAGTTTGGAGCGCCGGCGGCGAACGTGAGCGCGTCGAACTTCGGAATAATCAGCTCGCAGGCGAACACGCCGCGACAGGGCCAAGTCGCGCTGCGGCTCGATTTCTAGGCGCTCAATGACGCGCAGGCGAGCCTTGGCATTGTTTCCGGCCGGCGCGGCGCTCGCTGCAGCGGCTTCCGAAGCCGATCTCAGGGGCATCATCAAGCATCACGACGGGGTTGTCGAGGAGACGCTCGCAAAGCAGGTGACCGATCCTAAAAGCCGCGGTTACGGCTCGCTCGCGGCGGGGAACGCGACCATCCCCGACCGCGGCATCTATTCGGCGCGCGCGGCGGCGACGGTTGTGGAACAGTGCGCCGCGGCGTACCTGCATCCGGAATCGAAGTTTCATGGCGATCGTCTCATGGTGGAGCGCATCGGTCTGGCCATCGGGTTTCTAAATCGCGCGCAACATCCCGATGGTTTTATCGACCTACTCGAAACAAACTTCGATTCGCCGCCCGATACGGGCTTCACCGTCCAGAATTTAGCGACAGGGGCATGTCTGGCGCATAGAGCGGGCGAGCATGAACTGGTGGCGCTGTGCGAACCGTTTTTGCGCAAAGCGGCGGCGGGATTGGCTATCGGCGGCATTCATACGCCGAATCATCGATGGGTGGTCAGCTCCGCCTTGGCGCAGGTGAACGAGCTGTTTCCCGATCCGCGATACGTTCGCCGCATCGATCAATGGCTTGCCGAAGGGATCGACATTGACGAAGACGGACAATACACGGAGCGCTCGACGGCCGTTTACAACATCGTTTGCGATCGGGCATTCGTGGTTCTTGCGGCGAAGCTGAAGCGGCCCGAACTGCTCGATCCGGTGCGGCGCAACCTGCAATCCATGCTGTATCTGATGCATGCGAACTACGAGGTTGTGACCGAGATTTCGCGCCGCCAGGATCGCAATCAGCGCGGAATGATGAGCGGGTACTGGTTCCCGTTGCGCTACCTGGCCGCGCGCGACCACAACGGCCAGTTCGCGACGATTGCCAATCACTTTACGCCCGCGTTTTCGAGCCTGCCCGCGATGATGGAATACCCGGAGATGGCAGGCCCGATGCCGGCGGCCGCGGCGCTGCCCTCGGATTTTCGCAAAGAGATGCGGGCGCTTGGAATTGTGCGGTTCCGGCGCGGGGCTATGAGCGCGACGCTGCTTTCCGATAACGCGAGGTTCTTTACGCTGCGGCAAGGCGACGCGGTGATCCAGGCGGTGCGGTTCGCGAGCGCATTCTTTGGCAAGGGCCAGTTCTCGGGGGCGGAGGTACAGAGTTTCAACGGCGGCTTTGCGTTGACCCAAGACCTGGAAGGTCCGTATTATCAGCCGTTCGATCCGCCCCGCCGAGTGACGCCGGCGAACTGGAGTAAACTGCGCGAGGAGCGGACGAAGAGCCCAATCTGCCGGCTGCGCCAAAGCGCTTCCATTATGCAAACACAGCATGGGTTCCGCGTGCGCATGCAGTCGGAGGGAACGGCGGGGGTTCCGGTTGCAATCGAGATCGGCTTCCGCGATGGCGGCCAACTGGAAGGCTGCGAACAGGACGGGGCGGGCGCGGCTTTGCTGAGGGCGGGCACTGGAAGCTACACGGTGGGCGGCGATCGCATCCGCTTTGGTCCGGGGTTGTGCGAGCACCGCTACACGGACGTGCGCGGGGCCTTGGAGAAGCTTCCGGGACTGAGCGTGTACTTGACGGCCTTCACGCCAGTGGACCATAGCGTTGAGTTCGATCTGGGCTGAAAGAGCTCGCGACGCGGAGTCCCGGCCGGGTTCTGATTTGCGGCTTAGGGCGGCGTACGCGGTGTTCGACGACGGGGCTTGTGGCGCACCGCTTCCGCTGCGGAACCGCCACGGGCAGGGCTGGACCACGTGCCTGAGATGGGCATCTCTCGACGCGGAAGATCATGAAGCACTCCCCGCTAGGCGGGGCCGAATTTACGGCTGCTGAGGCGGCTTGCTTGTTGTAGTAGCGGGAGGCGTCGGGTCCACAACAC
>CAWCJO010000018.1:0-67990 GCA_963795935.1 Bryobacterales bacterium
GGAGCTATGGAGCGGATTGAGACACCGGCGTTGTGGCGAAACTGCCGGTAACCGAAATCCCCGTTCCTGTGGCCACCGCGCCAGCGCCCTACTCTGCAGCTGGAAAACGCTCATGAAGGAGCTGCCCAAGGAACAGCAAGGCCAAACGCGGCACCTGATGCGGGCCGCCTGGAAGGTAAAGACGGCAGAGGAAGGCGAGAAGCGGCTGGAGCAAATCGCGCGCCTGCTGGAGCGCGATCACGAATCCGCGGCGCGGGGAGCCTGCGTGAAGGAATGAAGGAAATGTTTGCGCGGACCCCTCGGCTGAGACAAACAGATAACCCACTGGTCGCCGTTCGCTGAAATTCCCTCGACCGGCAATACTCTTTCATAGCAGACTGATCACATCCGGCGAAGCGGAGGCGGGCTCTGCTGGAGAGCAACTCGCCAAGGAATAGCCGGTGCGACTCATCGCGGACGATGAGCAGGGGCGCGACTCTCTCGCGCCCTTGTGCGAACCTGCAAGGCCGCAGGCGAAGAGCGCCCTCGCCGTCCTCATCAAAAACAACAACATCGGACCGATAGATCGCGCATGCCTTAGAAAACTCATAACGACAGCTCCGGTTCAACCTGCAGCCCGAGGCGCCAGCGCCAGAGAGCGTTCATATTCGGCCGGCGGCACGTACTTCAACGCCGAGTGCAGCCGTTTGCCGTTGTAGATCGCTTCGATGAACTCGCGGATGCGGACCTGCGCGTCCGACAAGTCGCGGTAATCGGCCCGATACACCTCCTCATATTTGAGTGTCTTCATGAAACTCTCGCATTGGGCGTTGTCGTACGGATTCGCTTTTCGGCTCATGCTGATGCGGATTCCGTCTCGAGCAACAAAGCCGTGTATTCATGACTGGCATATTGTACGCCGCGGTCGGAATGATGCACCAGTTCCGGCGTAATCCGGCGGCACTGCAAGGCCATGCGGAGCGCCGCCACCGTGAGCGAGGCCGCCAGCGTGCGCTCCAGCGACCAGCCGATCACTTGCCCACAAGCGAAGAACCGGGCCCTTTCCATTGTAATGCCGCCGTGCTCCCCCCGGGCACGCGAGTAGGCGTCCAGAATCACCGCCAAATAGACGAACTCCTCGGCCAAGCGGATGTAGGTGATGTCGGCAACCCACAACTGATCCGTGCCCGCCGGCTCCAGTTGCCCGGCCAAGTTGGGATAAACCATGAAGCTGTGTTTGGAATCGGTGGTAACCACGAAACTGCGCTGGCGCAGGCACAGCAGATTGTCCTCCCGCATAATGCGCTGCACGCGCTTGCGGTTCACTCGCCAGCCGCGGCGCTTCAACTCCGCCGCGATCCGGCGGCTGCCATATGCCGCCATATCGACTGCGATCTTCTGAATTTCATGCCGCAGGCCGATCTCCTTCGGCGTGCGCCGCGTCTCCACCGCTTCCCGGAAGCGGTAGAATCCCCCCCGGCTGACGCTGCCGGAATTGCACATTTGTTGCACCGTTAAGCTCCCGCCCGCGTCTGTTTCTTTTTCGATCTGCCGGTAGATGTCGCGCCGCCATGCAGTGCCCGCAGCAGGCGCTGCTCCTCTGCCACGCTGCAAGGCCCTTTTTAAAAAATCGATCTCCATTTGTTGCCGGCCGATCTTGCGCTCCAGTTCGGCCACCCGGCTTTCTTCCTCCCGTCGCACTCCGGCGCCGCCGAAAGCCCGCTCCCCATGTTCTTGCAGCTCCCGCCGCCAGCGATGCAGATCGCTGGGGTGAACTTCGCAGGCCCGGGCCACGTGAGCGATCGTGTCGCCCGCTTCCAGCCGGCGCACGGCCCCCCAGCTTGAACTCCTTTGAAAACTTCCGTCGAGACAAACTCATGATTTCCCCTTTGGATGAATCTTAGAGGTTATCTGGTTGTCTCAGTTTAAGGGTCCACTCCATAGCGACCGTTTTTATCGTGAGACTTGATAGTCTGTTGTCAAATATGACAACATCAGACCGGATGGCCGAGAGCCGAAAAACCAGGCCTGTTTCATGGATCAAAGCCGCACTTAAGGACTTTCAGGAGTTTCCCGAGGGCGCCAAAAGCGTATTCTTGGGTGCGCTCACGATCGCAGCGGAAGGCGGAAAGGCGGACATCGCCAAACCGTTGCACGGTTTCGGTTCTGGCGTGCTGGAGATCGCCCTGGCGTATCGCGGTGATGCCTTTCGCGTGGTCTATGCTGTCCAACTCGCGGATGAGATTTGGGTGATCCACGCATTCCAGAAGAAATCGAAGCAGGGCATCAAGACGCCGAAACACGAGATCGACCTGGTGAAGGAGCGGTTGAAACGATTGAAGGAGGCCCTCAGATGAAAGGCGAAAAACTGGAGTTGGTTCGCGGCAGCGGGAACGTATTCCGAGACCTTGGTCGCGAGAATGCCGATATCGAGCAGTTGAAGGCGCTCCTGGCGGCGGAAATTATAAAGACGCTGGATCGTGACGAACTGACCGTGCGGGCCGCCCACGCCCAGACGGGCTTCGCGGCGGCGGACTTTTCTCGTATCCGGAACGCCGATCTCGGCAGGTTCACGGCGGATCGATTGATGTCGATCTTAAACCGCCTTGGTTCGCGAGTCGAGGTGAAAATCCGAGTACGCCCTCTGGAACCTATACGGGGGAGCGAGGCCAGAGCGTAGCGGTCTGCATCCCCGCCGATGGCCGCAGGCGCGCGTTCGCGCGGGGGAAAGTCGCCCACCCGAATCATTTTTCCGCCGCCGGCTCGCGGGGTTTGCATCTGGAGAAGAGCACCGGGGTTTCCAGTAAGGTTCCAGTAATTTTCCAGGAAGTTTACAGAAAGTTTCCACTTCCGCGCCTCGTTCAGGCGGTTTCCAAGAAGTTTTCAGTTTGTTTCCAAACGGCCGCACTCCCCGACGGCAGCAACGATCATTCAACTGCAACTGAGACCGGTAGTGGAACATAAGGAAATTGGCGGACACGCGCTCGCTGCCGCGCGAACTTCTGGACGTGGTTTTAACGGGTTAGAGTGGCGGACAAAATCGGAAGGCGTCCCGAGTTTAGTTGAAGGTTGATGGGGGCGGCTGAGTTCATGTTACGCTACGTTCTCCTTTTTCGCTGACTTGGTTTCCCGGCCAAGGATCGCGGCCAAAGCCCACAGATGCTCATAACCATCGATACGGTGAAAATGCTTTTCAGTGAGTAACCAGGCCGATGCCACCCAACGCTCCACCATGTCGCTGTCGCGCCAGCGGCTCACGTTATCCGTGCGATGACGAACTCCACTGTGTGGGCTTTCAATGAGGTTGGTGGTAGCCAGGCACTTGTGCAAGCTTACCGGGATTTGAAGCCTCTGCAACGTGAACATTTCCTTCATTCCTTCACGCAAGCTCCGCGCCGCGGATTCGTGATCGCGCTCCAGCAGGCGCGCGATTTGCTCCAGCCGCTTCTCACCTTCCTCTGCCGTCTTTACCTTCCAGGCCGCCCGCATCAGGTGCCGCGTTTGGCCTTGCTGTTCCTTGGGCAGCTCCTTCATGACGTTTTCCAGCTGCAGAGTAGGGCGCTGGCGCGGTGGCCACAGGAACGGGGATTTCGGTTACCGGCAGCTTTCGCCACAACGCCGGTGTCTCAATCCGCTCCATAGCTCCGTCTTGTCAGCGCCGGTGCAAAAATCCCCATAGTGCCGGTTGAAAATTCCCCAGCTCCTCCGAACGGTGGTGTAACCCCCGACTCTGGAATACAGAGGAGGGCGAAACTCTGTTTAGGGGAAAAGACGTGGAAGACATCAACCAACTCAAGCGAGAAGGGCTGAGTATTCTGGCGATCAGCAATTTGACGGGCTATGATCGCAAGACCATCCGGAAATATCTGTTGGAGCCGGAGGCAAGGCCGGCGTACGGACCAAGGCCGGCTCCGGTGAGCAAGTTGGCGCCATTTGAGCCGTTCCTGCGAGAACGTTTGAAGGCCGGCGTTTGGAATGGGAGGGTATTGCTTCGGGAGCTGCGTTCCCGCAGCTACACGGGCGGCTACACGATCTTGACGGACTGGTTGAGACCGCAGCGTGAGGCCGCGCATGTGATCGCAGTACGGCGGTTTGAAACGGCGGCGGGCAAACAGGCGCAAGTGGATTGGGGTCACTTGGGCTCGCTCTCAAAAGACAGCGGAAAGCATGCTCTGTGGGGCTTCACAATGACGCTAGGCTACAGCCGGAGAATGATGGCTGAAGCGGCGACGGATCAGAAACTGGGGACGCTGTTGCGCATGCATGAGGCGGCTTTCCAGGAGCTGGGTGGTGTACCGGAAGAGATTCTCTACGACCGCATGAAGACGGTCTGGATGGGCGCTGACGAACGCGGTGAGATCATCTGGAACGCCCTCTTTCTCGACTTCGCGCGGTACTGGGGTTTCCGGCCGCGACTGTGCCGCCCGTACCGCGCCCAGACCAAAGGCAAGATCGAGTCGGGCGTGAAATATGTACGGCGGAATTTCCTTTGCGGACTGCTGGGACGTGAGCCGGGCAACCTCGCCGACTTCAATGCTGAGTTGCGTCGCTGGGTGTCGGAAGTAGCCAATCAGCGTGTGCACGGCACGACACACGAGCAGGTACTGATGCGTTGGGAGGAGGATCGCGTGAAGCTGCAGCCGGTCAACGGACGCCCGGCCTGTCCAAACCGCGACGATGAGCAGCGCAAGGTGGCGCGTGACGCTTACGTTTCCTGGCAGGGAAGCCGCTATTCGGTGCCGTGGCAATATGCCGGCAAAGAGGTCTGGGTGCGCGAGCAGGGCGGTGACGTGGAAGTTCGCTACGGGGCCGAGCGCATCGCCTTACATGCGCAGGCAGCGGGACGTCATCAGATCGTCACGCAAAGTGAGCATCACCAGGGCATCCCGCTCGGGAATGCGCGTACGGGAAAAACGCTAATCCACATTCAGCAGGGTGCGCCCGTTGTGGAACAGCGGCCGCTCGAAGCTTATGAAAGCCTGGCCGGGGGAGGTGCGTGATGACCACCCTCGAACGGCTGCGGACAACTCTAACGATGTTGAATCTGACCGCCATTGACGCACGGCTGGAAGCACTGCTGGAGAACGCTTCCAAGCAAGATCCTGCATATGGCGATTTCCTGCTCGAGGTCATGAGCACGGAGGCCGATGCGCGCCGCCAGCGCTATCTCAAGACCAGGCTGCAACTGGCCCATCTGCCGTACGTGAAGACTTTCGATCAGTTCGACTTCGCTTTTCAGCCCTCGATTGATGAGCGGCAGATCCGCGAACTCCGTACGCTGCGGTTCGTGCATGAAGCGTCCAACGTGATTCTATTGGGGCCGCCGGGAGTGGGAAAAACTCATCTGGCTGTGGCGCTGGCGGAAACCGCGATCCAGTCGGGCCAGGCCGCCTACTTCATGACGGCGCACGATCTGGTGACTGATCTTGGACGGGCGTACCGTGAAGGACGCCTGGATCGGCGCTTGCGAATCTATCTCGCGCCCAAGGTGCTGATCATCGACGAAATGGGATATCTGCCGCTCGACGAACTGGGCGCGACGATCTTTTTTCAACTGGTCAGCGCCCGTTACGAAAGAGGCAGCATCATTCTGACTTCCAACAAGAGCTATGGCGAATGGGGCTCGATCTTTGGAGACCCGATCATCGCCACCGCGATCCTCGATCGCCTGCTACACCATTCGACTACGCTGAACATCCGCGGCGAAAGTTACCGGCTCAAAGAACGCCGCAAGGCCGGCTTGATTCCTTTGCCGTCACAACAGCCGGAGGAATCGCGGGCTGTCGCCCCGAGTGGCCGTGCCAAGCGGAGCATTTGAGTTTTCTAAGGCATGGGCAAATCTATCAATCCGATGTATGTTGTTTTGAAGATCCAGGGCGAGGCCATCTCTGGCTCCGCCCCGGGCCTCATCGTCTTGATGAGTTTGCAGTCGGCTATTCCTTGGCGAGTTGCACTCCTGCATTGCTCGCCTCCGCTTCACCGGCTGGATTTTATGTACCAGCTGCCAGCCGGATCTGTAAACCACCACCTTGCGAGGGCTGGGGAATTTTCGACCGGAACTTTGGGGAATTTTCAACCGGTATTGACAGTCTCCAGCACCCCCTCATCGAACCGTACGTGAAGTTTTCCCTCATACGGCTCTCCGGGAGCCTTCCCCCGACGGCATTCAGCTCGTATGCACAATCCGACCCTGCGTCGAGTACAGGCCAGCCTTTCTCCAGTAGGCCAGTGGCGTCTTCCAGAACGCCCGTCGTCTGCGCTGATGCTTGGCCTGCAACCAACGTCGAAGTTTCCATGTAACATATTGATCCACCTTCCGAAAATGTTGGGCGGAGTTGAGCCAGCCAAAGTAGGCCGACCATCCCCGCAGTATCGGGTTCAGCCGGTCCAACTTCTCCTGCAGCGTCGGGCGGTTATCACGGCCGATAGCCGCTTTCACCTTGTCCCGAATCCGCTGCATCGATCGTTGCGACGGCCAGCAGTAGCAAAACCACTTGCTGACATCGCGCCGCGAGGGCTGTTTCCGAAAGTGCACCCCCAGAAAGTCGAAGCCATCCTTTGCATCGACGCTGCGAGTCTTGTCTTCATTGACAGTCACCCGCAGCCGCGCCAGGAACTGCCTCAGCTTCGGCATGTATACCTCTGGCGGCTTCCATCGGCACAGCACCACCAGGTCATCGGCATAGCGGACCATCTTCGTCGCCTTCACCTCCCGCTCCCAGTACAGATCGAGCGGGTGCAAGTAGATGTTGGACAGCAGCGGCGAGATCACTGCCCCTTGCGGGGAGCCGACCATGGTCTCTTCCAGAATCCCGCCGTGCATCACTCCGGCCTTCAACCACAATCTGATCAGCCGCAGCACGCGCGGATCACGGACCCGCCGTTGTACCAGCTTGACCAAAATTTCGTGGTCAATCGTGTCGAAGTAATTTTTGAGATCCAAGTCGATGACTTTGTCGTAGCCGTAGGTTACCCATTTGCGGAGATCGTAGATCGCTTGCTTGGCGCTCCGTTTGGGCCGGAACCCATACGATCCCGGTCGGAAGCTGGCTTCAAACAGCGGCTCGATTACAACCTTCACCGCCGCCTGTGCGACTCGATCCTTTACTCCTGGGATTCCCAGCGGTCTTTGCCGCCCGTCGGGCTTAGGGATGAACACCCGGCGCACCGGTTGGGGCCGGTATCGCTGCTGTATCAGTTCCTCCCGCAGTTCCAGAAGAAACCATAGCGTTCCCCTCGCCTCGATCGATTCAATGGTTTCACCATCGACGCCCGCGGCTCCGCGGTTACGCCGAACTTGCTCCCATGCAAACCACAACACCTCCAAACTGCAGACCTTGTCAAACAGAACTCCGAACGTTCGTTGCGGCTGAGCCTTGGCCGCTCGGTATAGCTTCCTCTGAAGTACACGGACCTTTTCTAACGTCGTGCGTTGAGCCTCATCGGCAGTCACGAAATCCCTCCTTCTTCGTCAGCATGGCTCGAGTTGAGGCCCTTCGCTCCGGCGGGTTTTGCTGTCCGCGCCTTCATCGCTACGATATGGCCTCTTCCGACTTCCCGCCCGGCATCGCCGCCTACTTCGGCTTATGCCTTATAAGGCCGCTTACGGCGGCGGAGTATCCGCCGACCGCGCGGGATCTCGACCGTTCCCTCACCGTTCCTTCCATTCATGCCGTTGCTTGAAACACCGGGGATGACGACTGTTTCCCTTCCCTACGCATCCACAGCCGTTGCTGTCTTCGCCCATACACAGGAGGCTCGACCATCCCATTCCCGAACTCTCCCAGTAATACCCGTTCGAGATGCCATGACGGCGCCATACATTCCCTCTCGGTACGGCCTGAACTTTTGCCCGTGCCTCCGGACTGGGTACTGAGGCTACGTGTCGGATCTGCTTCGACATGGCAAGTTACCTCGCCATGCCTGACCCCAGGCTACCGGGCTCATAGGGACTTGCCCGGAAGGGGACGTTTCACCCCTCTGGAAAGGCGGGTCTCGGCCCGCGATGTGATTGCGACACCGCTGTACCGGCTGATCGGAGCCGAAAACTTCGTCGATACCAGCTCGCAAGGCTTTCGCGCCGTCAATGATGAACAAGTATTTGCGGTCCGTGGGCAAACCTTGCTCTCGCAAGCGCGTTAACAGCGTCTTGACGGCGGCCGCGTTCTCCGTCGCGCCGGCCGCGATACCCAGGATGTGCTTCTTTCCTTCCTCATCGACTCCCACGGCGCTGAGCACGTGCTGTGCCCCAAAGCGTTGGCCATCGATGTAGATCACCAGGATTTCGACCTTGTCCCAGCGCCGCTCTTGCAACTGCTGCAGTTGCGCCGTGCTCGCCTCGATGGCTTTGCGGCTGATGGCGCTGCGCGACACCCCCACCGTTTCCGCCATCCGCGGCAGAACTTCCTGGTATTCCCGGGTCGACACCCCGCGCAGCAGAGCGCCCAACATGTGCTGAGCGAGACCTCGATCCCGGCGCAGCATCTCATAGGCGGGGACCTTCACTTCACCTTGGCTCTTGTGCCGTAGCCGGGGCCGTTTCACTTTCATCTTCCGGTCCGCCAGTTGCACACTGCCCGCTTGCGATCCATGGTGGCGGATCTCGCCGCTAGCTTTGCCGGGAGTGCGTGCGCCGGCGAGTTGCTCGGCGCTCAGGAGCAGAATCTGTTCCAGCGTTTGATGCCCGATTTCATAGATCACGGTCTCCACCACCTGGCTGGCATTCTGGATCAAGTTGACGATGGGGAGCAGGATCTGCCCGTTGGCTTGGCAGAACTGTTCGATGACGGCTGCCGACTCGCGCGCGGCGCGGGTCACGATGTGATAAGGTTTTTTCACGGCGGTAGGTTCCTTTCGGTTTTTCTGCGTCTGGCAACCGGATTCTATCGAATCGGCGCCAACCGCCGCCTACCAACCTTCAACTAAACTTGGGACGCCCTCGAAGAACCTTTACAGGATCTGGAATCGGATGTCATCCGGGAGTTACTTTCCAGCGCCAGTGCGGACGGTGAAGATCCCGAAAGCCCATGGCGGAGAGAGGACGCTGGGGATACCGACGGTCTCAGATCGAATTGCACAAATGGTCGTGAAGAATCGACTGGAAGCAGTGGTGGATCCACTATTCCTGCCGGCATCGTACGGGTATCGCCCGAAGAAGTCGGCGCTGGATGCGGTGGGACAGGCCCGGCAGATGTGTTGGGCTTATGACTGGGTTTGCGATCTGGACATCAAGGGCTTCTTCGATAATCTCGATCAGATCTGATGATGCGGGCGGTAAGAAAACACGCGCAAGAGCGGTGGATGGAACTTTACATTGAGCGTTGGCTGAAAGCACCGGCGCAAGATGAAGAGGGACGTCTGCTGAAGCGTGAACGAGGTACTCCGCAAGGAGGAGTGATCAGCCCCCTGTTGGCCAATCTGTTTCTGCACTATGCGTTCGATTTGTGGATGTGGCGAAATTGGTCGCATCTGCCGTTCGAGCGGTACGCGGATGACATTATCGTCCATTGCAGGACAGAGCGGGAAGCGAACCAGGTGCGTGTCAAGCTAACGGCACGGTTGAAGCAGTGTGGGTTGGAACTGCATCCGGAGAAGACGAAAGTGGTCTATTGCAAGGATGCCAATCGGAAAGAGATTCACCCGAACGAGAAGTTCGACTTTCTGGGGTTTACGTTTCGGCCTCGGAGAGCGAAGAATCGGAAAGGGAAGATCTTTTGTAGTTTCAGTCCAGCCATCTCGAAGAGTGCGGCACAGACAATCCGGGATGAGATCCGAGGATGGAAGTTGCATCGCTGTACAGGGCAGGCCATCGAAGATCTTGCCAGGAAGATCAATCCCAAACTTCGGGGATGGTTCAACTACTATGGGCGCTTCACGCCTTCAGCGCTCCGGCCCATCGAGAGGCATGTCGGCCAATCGTTGGTTCGCTGGGCTTGTCGGAGATATAAGAAGCTACGCAATCACCGGAGTCGGGCATGGGCCTGGCTGATGCAGGTTCTCGATCGTCAGCCAGACCTGCTTGCACTTTGGGAGCACCAGCGTAGTCGGTTTTCACCATAGGAGCTGTATGAGTGGAGACGCTCACGTACAGTTCTGGGAGAGCCTCGGGGTGAGATTCCCAGGGGCTACTTAACTATAAGATGGGGAACTCGCGTCGCAGAGGAGAGACGTGCAAATTGCGCGACCGTCGAATTTTGATTGCATGATGAGGTCGAGCCAAGCGCCCGATCCTC
Source organism: Bryobacterales bacterium (assembly GCA_963795935.1). Lineage (GTDB taxonomy): Bacteria > Acidobacteriota > Terriglobia > Bryobacterales > Bryobacteraceae > JAICMB01. The sequence goes on from CAWCJO010000018.1 coordinate 10,212, forward strand.
ACACGCACGGCAGGGCAGCGGCGCGCCCGGGCGGAACGCCGCGCGGACGGCCGAGGCCCTCAAGCGGCAGCGCGCGGCTCACCCAGCGCCGCTACGACGAGGATTCCTCCCCTCGCCGCGCCGCCCACCTCTTGCGCTGCGCCTCCGCCATGCGTTTGCGCGCCTCGGGGCTGAAATGGCGGCGCTTACCGGAATTGGAGTTGTCCTCCTCCGCCGTTTCCGTTCCGGTCGCGTTTTGTTCCGACATCCACTTCGGCGGCCGCCCGCGGCGCTTTCCGCCTCCTTGCGCAATCCGTTCCAAAGCTAAAATCGCAGCTTCAATCTGTTCCCGCTCGTTCCGAAGCTGCACGAGCATCGCATTAATATCCATAGAAATTTTTTAAATAACAGTGTACCCATTTGAGCTATCCTTCTACATTCCCTTCGTCAGGACGCTGCCGATTAGCATTTTTTATACGGCGATACGATTGCATTTGCAAAGCGCATAGGATAACCTGAGTATACCAATGATCTCTCCGGCGAGGAAAACGGCAGCCGCTAGCGCCCTACCGGGCAACGCGCCGGTTGTCCTCCCGCTGGATCGGGTTTCCAAGCTGGTTCCTATTATTATTCAGGTCGCCGTACCCGGCCCTGACTGATCGGAACCTGGGAAACAAGAAGTTTCGAGGGCCATCGGCGGGGCGCACAGCCTTTCCGGTGGCCTTTTAATTTCAGACTCAAATTTTCAAACTATGTCGAACGCAACTGCACCTCGCCTCGCCGCCTCGCACGAGGCCAAACTCATGAGCGGCGCCCAGATTCTGCTGGAGTGCCTGGTCCGCGAAAACGTCGATTGCATTTTCGGCTACCCCGGCGGCGTCACGCTGCCGCTCTACGACGCCATGTACGACCACCCCATCCGCCACGTCCTGGTGCGGCACGAGCAGAACGCCTGCTTCGCCGCCGAAGGCTACGCGCGCTCGACCGGGCAGAGTCGGCGTCTGCTGCGCCACCTCCGGCCCCGGCGCCACCAATCTGGTCACCGGCCTGGTCGACGCCATGATGGATTCCATTCCCGTCGTCGCCATCACCGGCCAGGTCTCGACGAAACTCATCGGCAGCGACGCCTTCCAGGAAGCCGACACGTTCGGCATCACGCGCTCCTGCACCAAGCACAACTTCCTGGTCAAGAACGTCGCCGATCTGCCGCAGACCATCCACGAAGCGTTCTACATCTGCGCTTCCGGCCGCCCCGGCCCCGTGCTCGTCGACATCCCCAAGGACGTCTTCCAGGCGCAGTACCACTACGCCCCGGTCTCCACCATTCATCTGCCCGGCTACAAGGTCTACACCGAAGGCCACACCGGCCAGATCCGCCGCGCCGCGCAAATGATGTGGGAAGCCGAGCGGCCGTTCGTTTACGCCGGCGGCGGCATCGTCGCGGCGGACGCCTCGGCCGAGCTGCGCGAACTTGTCGAAACTCTCGACGTCCCGGCCGTGAACACGCTCATGGGTCTCGGCGCGCTGCCCTCGCACCACCCCAATTTCATCAGCATGCCCGGCATGCACGGCAGCTATGCGGCCAATATGGGCATGACCCATGCCGATCTGCTGATCGCCCTCGGCGTGCGCTTCGACGATCGCGTTACCGGCCGCCTCTCGGCCTTCGCGCCGCACGCCAAAGTGATTCACGTCGATATCGATCCCGCTGAGATCGGCAAGAACCGCGCCGCCGATCTGCCCATCGTCGGCGACGTCAAGCGCGTGCTGGCGAAGCTCAACAAGATTCTCCAAGAGGCCGAACCCGCCGAGCGCTCGAAGAACGCCGCCGCGCGCCAAGCCTGGTGGACGCAGATCCGCGCTTGGAAAGAAGAGCATCCCCTGACGTCCCGAATTCTCCACCACCGAAATCAAGCCGCAGCACCTGATGGCGCGAAATCGACCGCCTCTCCGGCGGCCAGGCGCTCGTCACCTCCGACGTCGGCCAGCATCAGATGTGGGCCGCGCAGTTCATCCGCTTCAACGAGCCGCGGCTGTGGCTCAATTCCGGCGGCCTCGGCTCCATGGGCTTCGGACTGCCCGCCGCCATCGGCGCCCAATTCGCGCGCCCCGACAAGCTGGTCTTCGCCATCGTGCGGCGACGGCGGATTCCAGATGTCGATCCCGGAGCTCGCCACCATCGCCAATCACGCGCTGCCCATCAAGATCATCGTCATGAACAACGGCTATCTCGGCATGGTCCGGCAATGGCAGGAGCTGTTCTACAACAACCGCCTCTCCTCAGGTCCAACTCGATACCTTCCCGGACGCCGAGAAGCTGGCCGGCGCTTACGGATTCAAGGGCCGCACCATCGAGACGCCCGAACGAGCTGCGCCCCGCGCTCGAAGAGGCCGTGCAGCGAGCCGGGTCCCTATCTTCTTGAACGTTCGCGTGTCGCCGTTTGAGAACGTGTATCCCATGGTGCCGGCCGGCGGCGCCATCAACGAAATGGTGCTGCGGCCGCCGCAGCCGGTCGAAGCGTAAGCGGGAGATCGCAACATGCTCCAGATCATTTCACTACTGGTCGAAAACAAACCCGGCGCGCTTGATGCGCGTCACCGGCCTGCTGACCGCGCGCGGCTACAACATTGAAAGCCTGACGGTCGCGCGCACGCTCGACCCGACGCTCTCGCGCATGACCATCGAGGTCGACGTGGACCCGGCGCTGCGCGCCCAGGTCATCAAGCAGATGAACAAGCTGATCAACGTGCTGCAGGCGTCCGACCTCACCGAGAGTCCCGGCCGTCACGCGCGAAATGGTGCTGCTGCGCGTCCGCGCCGCGCTGCCCAACCGCACCGCGATCCTCAAGGAAGCCGAGATTTTCGGCGCGCGCGTCGTGGATTCCTCCACCGAAGGTTTCGCGCTCGAAGCCACCGGCGATCCCGAAAAGCTGGACGAGTTCATCGACGTCATGCGCAGCTATGGCGAAATTGAGGTCACGCGCTCCGGCGCCGTGGCGGTATCGCTCGAAGCCAAAGAAACTGCGCCTGTCGCCGCCGGTGCCAGCGCGGCACCGCCGAAGCCGCTGCAGACAGGAAAAGTAAATGAAGTCTACAAAATATGCCCAAACGCTACTACGAAAAAGACGGCAATATCGCCGCTGTTCAAAGACAAGACGGTAGCCATTATCGGCTACGGCAGCCAGGGCCACGCCCACGCGCTGAACCTGCGCGACTCCGGCGTCAACGTCATGGTCGGCCTGTACCCGGCAGCAAGAGCGCCGCCAAGGCCGAAGCCGCCGGGCTGAAGGTGCTTCAGTCAGCCGACGCCGCCAAGACCGCCGACATCACCATGATCCTGGTCTCCGATCACATCCAGGGCGATCTCTACAACAACGAGATCGCGCCGCACATGACCGCGGGCAAGACGCTGATGTTCGCCCACGGCTTCAACATCCACTTCGGCCAGATCAAGCCGCCCGCCGGACGTCGACGTTTCCATGATCGCGCCCAAAGCTCCCGGCCATCGCGTCCGCGAGCTGTTCACCGAAGGCGTCGGCGTCCCCGCGCTGGTTGCCGTCCACCAGGACGCCTCCGGGCAACGCGCTCGAAAACGCGCTGGCCTATGCGCTGGCGCTGGGCTGCCTGAAGGCCGGCGTGATCGAGACCACGTTTCAAGGAAGAGACCGAAAGCGATCTGTTCGGCGAGCAGTCCGTCCTTTGCGGCGGCGTCAGCGAGCTGATCCGCGCCGGTTTCGAAACGCTGGTCGAAGCCGGCTACGCTCCCGAGATCGCCTACTTCGAGTGCCTGCACGAATTGAAGCTGATTGTCGATCTGATCTACGAGGGCGGGCTCGGGCTACATGCGCTACTCCGTCTCCGATACGGCCGAGTATGGCGACTACACGCGCGGCCCGCGCATCGTGACCGAGCAGACGCGCGCCGAAATGAAGAAGATTCTGTCCGAGATTCAGTCCGGCCAATTCGCCCGGGAGTGGATCGACGAAAACAAGACGGGCCGTCACAAGTTCCTCGCCATGCGCGAAGGCGGCGCACGACCAGCCCGTCGAACAAGTCGGCCGCGAGCTGCGCCAGATGATGACGTTCCTGAAGAAGAAGAAAGAGGCCGGCGTTCCGCAGGAGCAGGCGTCGAAAGCCGCCAACGCCTAGAAAGCCATTATGCGTATTTTCACATTCGATACCACGCTCCGGGACGGCACGCAAGGCGAAGCCGTCTCCTTCTCCGTCGAGGACAAACTGATCATCGCGCAGAAGCTGGACGAGCTGGGTATCGATTACATTGAGGGCGGCTGGCCGGGCTCGAATCCCAAGGACCGGGAGTTCTTCACGCGCGCCCGCGACCTCAAGCTGAAGCACGCCCAGCTGACCGCGTTCGGCTCCACGCGCTTCGCCAAGAATCCGGTGGAGCAGGATCCCAACGTCCGTGCGCTGCTCGAAGCCGCAGACGCCGGTGGTCTCCATTTTCGGCAAGAGCTGGGACCTGCACACCACGCGCGCGCTGGGCATCACCGAAGAAGAGAACCTCGCAGCTGATCTCCGAAACGGTGCGGTATCCTGAAGGACCACGGCCAGCGAAGTCGTCTACGATGCCGAGCATTTCTTCGACGGCTACAACGCCAATCCCGGATTTCGCGCTGCGCACGCTCGAAGCCGCCAAGAACGCCGGCGCCGATGTGCTGTGCCTGTGCGATACCAATGGCGGCACCATCACGACGCGTCTGATCGAAATCGCGACCGAAGTGCGCAAGCGCTTCGACGGCGTGCTCGGCATCCACACGCATAACGATTCCGATGTCGCCGTGGCCAACACGCTGGCCGCGGTCGAAGCCGGGTTCACGCATGTGCAGGGCATGCATGAACGGCTATGGCGAGCGCTGCGGCAACGCCAACCTCGCGTCCATCATCGCCAACCTGGAATTGAAGCTCGGCCACACCACCATCGGCCGCGACAATCTGGCCAACCTCGGCGCCGTGGCCCGCTTCATCGCCGAGCTGGCGAATCTGCCGCATGCGCAACGATCAGCCCTATGTCGGCCGCAGCGCCTTCGCGCACAAGGGCGGCGTGCACGTCAGCGCCGTGCTGAAAGATTCCGCCACCTACGAGCACATCGCGCCCGAAGCCGTCGGCAACCGCCAGCGCGTGCTGCTGAGCGATCTTTCCGGCCGCGGCAACGTGCTCTATAAGCTGAAGCAGCACGGCCTCGAAGATCGCCTGGACTCGAACGCCCGCCGCGAGCTGCTCGACCGCATCAAGCAGATGGAGCATCAAGGCTATGAGCTGGAAGCCGCCGAAGGCACCTTCGAGCTGCTGGTTCGCGAGGCCTTGCGTCCCGGCCTCAATCTGTTCGAAGTGGTCGGCTATCGAAGTCGCCACCAAGACGACCGGATCGACGAGACGCAAACCACCGCGACCGTAACGCTGCGCGTGCAGGACAGCGTCCACACCGCCACCGCAACGGGCCAGGGTCCCATGAACGCCCTCGACCTGTGCCTGCGCCAGTGCCTCTCCACGGTCTACCCGCAAGATCGCGGACGTGCGCCTGACGGACTACAAAGTCCGCGTGCTCGATTCCAAAAAAGGCACCGCCGCCAAAGTCCGCGTGTTGGTGGAATGGTCCGATCACCGCCGGAGTTGGGCCACGGTCGGCGTCTCCGACAACATCATCGAAGCAAGCTGGCGCGCCCTGCTGGACGCCATCCGCCTGGAGCTGATGCGCCTCACCGAGCAAGACGACACCATCGAGAAAGCCGTCGAAGATTACTGCTGGGGCGTGTAGCTCGGTGCAAAATTGAGGCCATGACAGCATTTTCTCATTGAAAGATGAGCCTGAACGGGGGGGTGAGGGGATCAGGCGCTGAGTCTCCTTTCCGATGATGTTTCGACGCCCCGGGGCCGACCAACGGGAGGCGCACGGGAGCTGCAAACTTTCGCCATGAATTTCTTTTTCTTAGGAAGGTTTTTGTTTTCGTTTTCGTTTTGTCCCCCGGAGCGGCGACGCTCCCTCGGGCGCGGCGAAGTCTCAGGCGCTTTGGGTCCGCCGGAACCGTTGGAAGAGCTTGCGTTTGGCCGTCTGCATGTCGCGAGCGGCTTCGGTGTCGGATTGGGCTTGGGCAAAGCGATCCAGTTCCTTCAGCGTGACGCCCGGCCGCAGCCGGTTCTCGCAATCGCGCGACTCGCGGAATAACTCGAAGGGGGTGGCCCAGCGCAAGTAGACGCGCCGGCGTTTGCCGTGGGCATCCGTAAGGATCTTGGGCACGGCGCAAGGACGATGGAAGTTGACGTAGGGGTTCAGATGCTGGCGGTGAAATTGATCCATGGCCTCGGCGTGTTTCGCATCGATGTGGCCGAAGCCGATGTGCTTGCGAATGACGGCTCCATTCTTGCATTCCACTAAGCCGTTGTCGCCGGTATGATGCGCCCGCGACTTGGTTTGCTCGATGTGCAGTTTTTCCAGCATCCGCGCGACGGTGTAGTTGATAAACTCGCTGCCATTGTCGGAATGAAAGCCGCGGATCGCGAAGGGGAACTGCGCGAGCATGGCTTCCAGCACCGGCAGGAGCCAGTATTCGGAGATTTGCGGCGTGGCCGCCACAATCTCCCACTGCGTCACTTGATCGACGGCGTTGATGTGATACAGCCCTTTGCGGCCATCCTGGTCGCCTGCCCTGGGGCGAAGGCCACGGCTCAGCTTGTCATCTGATAAGCAGACCCATGCCGTCTGGCTCAGGGCCTGCACGGTATCGATGCGCAGGTATCCGGGCGAGCCCTGCGTCTGTGGCTTGCGCCGCTGGCCGATGGGAATCGGCGTGGGCCGCGTGGGTTGGTAGCTGATGTTGCGTTTGCGGTAGGCTTGCGAGTTGCGCAATCGGTACAGGTGGGCCACCGAAATCCTGGCCAGGCGCTGGTAGGCGGCTTGGCCGTATTCGTCGTATTCGCGTTCCAAGATGCGCCGGGTTGCCGGTCCGCTCAAGTTCCCGTGCGCCTGGTCGACATAGGCCAGCAGATCCACATCGGCGCTTGTGTAGCGCGCGACGAATTTGGTGCGTTGATAGACCGCCGCTTTTACCCGCCCGCAGCTGCCATACGCCGCGATCAGCCGCGTCGTCTGGGCGCGGCTCAGACCGGTCATGCGCCCGATGTAGCGTCGCACCAAACCCTTGCCCGGCCGGTTCAGGCTGGCGTACTGATGGCGCACCAGCGTCCGCTCCACCCAAGCGTAGACCTCCTCGCGCCGCTGCCCGGCAAACCGCACCTCGCCGCTGCCGGCCAGGAACACCCGGATCTGCTCCAGGCTCCCCGCTTCGGAATCGTCCATGCTGATGATCAATCCCCAGCATCCCGATTTTTCCCTTCAGGCTCATCTTGTGTGAGAATCCAGGCCCCCGTTCAGGCTCATCTTGCGTGAGATAACAGTATGACCGCGATTGATCGCGGTAAAATGGCTCAATGAACCTCGCCCGGATTCAAGAGATCATCGAGGAGATGCCGGTCGAAGAGCAAACTGCGTTGGCCGCCTGGATCGTCGATCGGGACCGCGCCCGCTGGGACGAAGAGATCGAGGCCGACTTCTCGCAAGGTGGAGCGGGAATGGAACTGCTCGATAAGGTGAAGAAACAGGTGAGCGAAGGCCTGTCGCGGCCTTTTTCCGAACGCCGCCCCGACAGGTGAGCTTCCGCTCGCACGCGGTCCCAGAGTTTTGGGATTGCTATGACCGGCTGCCGAAGAGCGTCCAATCTTTGGCGGACAAAAGATACGCACTGTTTCAAGAGAACCCGTTTCATCCCTCTCTTGGTCTTCAGCGGAAGGGCGAGGTCTGGACAGTAGACATTGGCCGCTCGTACCGGGCGCTTGCCTGGCGGCATGGGAAAGATTTTCATTGGTACTGGATCGGTTCCCATGAAGCCTACAACAAGCTGTTGCGGCGCGAAAGGCGAGCTTGATTGTCCTGCCTCGGTTGAAAATGGAGAAAGCGTTCATCCGTTAAGAAGCATTACACGCCGGGAAAGAACGCCGCCATTCTGAAGTGGCATTTGGTGGAAGGGGCGCCGATCTCGCCCTCTCTCCATTTCAGGCGAACCGGCACATGATCCCTACATTGTGGCTCCTCAAGGAGGCATCGAACACTACCAACCCTTGCACGTCCGGGCACCCTGCTGAGCGGATTACCACAAATACTCTTTCGCGCCGTTCCGCCGCTCGTAGCCATCGAGCACGTGTACCACACGAATCCGCTTCAGCTTGGTAGGCGAGAGCGCGCCCATCGGAATATATACAATATTCCGGTTCAAGTGCGCCGCGATGGACCGGAAAATCGAGCGCGGCGGCTTGGCGGCCACATACACCACGTGCCGCTCCACCGAGTAATCGAGCGCCGCCATCAACAGCCGCTCCGGCTTCGTCAGCGCCTGTTCGTAATCCGGGTCCGACCACACGTCGTACAGTCGCCGCGGCGGCAGCGTCATCAGAAATCCGCCATACTCCGCCCGCCCGATCCCCGGTCCCACGATATGATCGAACGGATACGTCGAGTAGAACGCCATGTCCGACTCGTTCTGGTTCTCGCCCAGCCACGTCGTCAGATAGGTGTACCGTTCCTCGCGATCTTCGTCGAAAATCACGACCACGGCGCCAACCTCGCCCGCCATTTTATCGAGCTGCCGCACGTAGATCTTATTCTGGTGCCAGTTCCGGATCGTCTCCCGCAAATCGATGCCGTCCAGAATGGAGGTCGTGAACGGCTCCGTTCGCACCCGCTCCTCGGAAACCACGCTCTTCGCCTTCTTCTTCAAAAAGCGCCCGTAATTTTCGATCACGAGATCCTCGGGTGGATAAGAACAAATTGCGCTGCCGTCGGTCTGTTGCGCCCATTCGCCCGCGAACTTCTCTTTTTTTCGCGGCTTCATGCCGCGCGGCATCAGCCGCTGCTTCGGCCGCGGCAGCCGCCGCCGCAGACGCATCTTCTTGGTGTTCAGCCACACCGCGTCGCCCGATAAATTCACGGTCTCGAGCAGATCGCTGGCCGGCTTCTGCGGCGTGTAGCGATTGCCCGCCTGCCACACTTCCCAGGCATAGTTATCGTCCACGATAGAACGCGCCGCCACCGTGATATCGAACAGGCCCGCCACCAGATCGCCGCCCATCGATGCCAGATTGCGCGTGTAGCGGGCGATCGCGCGCCTCTGCCAGTGCTCCATCTTATCGCCCGTATTTTTCACGTACTCGCGTTCGGCCTCCCGCAACATCTGAAATTGCACGCGCGGCCGCTCCAGAAATCCTCCCTCGCCGATCTGCTGGCGCAGGCGCTCATACCGCTCCTGAAAATACGGATACTCCACCGTAATCTCCGCCAGACAGTCGGGATGCGGATTCAGCAGCCGCACGTCCGCGGGATGCCGCTTGCGCGGAGGATACTGCGGCGCTTCCATCGCGTCCAGCAGCGGGTCCAGCAGATTCAGCGAGACGACCACCAGAACGTTGGCCAGCGGATCCGCGCCTTGAAGTTTCCAGGCCATCGCGGAGGCGTGCTCCGTCACCTCTTCGGTCCGCTCCTGCGGATATACCCGATACGCTTCGATAAATTTCTCCAGCCCGATATAGGGAATCGAATACGAATCCGGATAAACATCCGGAAGATGCGGCTTCTCGGTAACGTCGGGCTCGATAAACACGATCTCGGCGTCGATCTCAAGACCCGTGCGGACGGCCTCCGTAAACGGGTCGCACGGTTCCACCGGTACGTACACGCCGCGCTCCTCGTCCTCCGGGTCGGCGAACACGATCACCGACATCTCGGGCATCCGCGCCAGCGCCTGCAAATAAGAATCTTCGAGCGCGCCCGGCAGTTCCACCGCCACGATCCGCGGCCGCTCCCGCAAGATCAGCCGCCGCAACTCGGCGCTGAATTCCGCCCGCCCCGGCACGACCGGGAAATAGCTGATGTTCCCCCGCTTCAGGCTGGCGGGGTCTTCTCCGAAAGCTCCGTGCAGCGTCAACTCAGGCTCGCGGGACATACCTCAGCGCCTCATCCCCAAGCGTTTCGAGAATGGCCGTCCGCAACAAAAATTGCGCATCCGATTTCTTCCCCCCGCCCGAGCCGTTCTCCATGCTGCCCAGCTTCATCGCGAACCGCGCGATGTTGATTCCATCCCGCACCGTGTAGCGCTCGTCGGCGGCGTGCGCCTGCTGCAGAAAATCCGTCACGTAATTCAGGATGTGCTCTTCGCCGAACGGCAGGTTTTCCTTCAGAATCGCGAACTCTTCGTGCCGCTCCGGAAATTCGAGCATGATCTGCGGCTGCAGGCGCGAATGAATGTATTCCGGAAGGTCGAACGTCGAGGCGTCGTCGTTCATCGTCGCAACCAGCCGGAACAGCGGATGCGCCTTGATCTTAATCCCCGCCACGATCGATTCGACGTAACGGCGGTTGTCGAGCAAAGGGGCCAGGCTCGACCAGCTCTTCTCGCTCATGCGGTTGCCTTCGTCCAAAATCGCAATGCCGCCGCGCAGCATCGCCGTGACCAGCGGCGAGGCCACATAGCGCAGCTTCGACGCGCCCTCGATCACCGGAATCACAAGCAGGTCTTCCGGCCGCGTATCCACCGTGGCCTGCATGATGTACACTTCGCGCCCCAGGCGTTTGCCGGCCGCATATGCCAGAGTCGTTTTCCCCACTCCCGGCTTCCCCAACAGCCGCGGATTCATGGGCAGATCGCGGTCCTCCACCACCAGCCACGCCGCCAGCAGTTGCCGCATGGTTTCCTCCTGCCCCACCCACGTAACCGAAAGCTCGTCCGGGTGGGCGAGGTGCAGCGGCACACCTTCTATTTCCACGACCATACGACGCCTATTCTACCGGGTTAGCGCCCATCTCCGCCCGCGAAGGCACATAGCGGTTGGCGATAAAAAGGAGTCCGCAAGCAATCTGGAGCAACAAAACCGGGACCATATAGTGAGAAGCCGCAAGAACGCCGATGAACTGCGCGGCCAGCGGGGGCATCGCGCCACTGGCATGAAATGGAGGAAGCCATTCAGGCCGATGACCGCAAATATAAGCCCCAGTAAATAAAGGACGATCATCGACGCGATTCTCATAGAGTTCTCCTTCTCAGAGGCGAAATTTCCTTCCCGTGAGTAAAAACTCGCCCCGGCAAGACGATATCCCCACTATGGTTTCAAGTCGCTCTTTGCCCGCTTCGGCCGCTTCCCGGCTCACCCCCGATTCGGACCCGCAGTTTTCGAGCGCGCTGAACGCAAATCGCGCACATTACGACGATCTCAATCGCGCCGGCAGCAGAAAACCGCGCTCCAGTAACCCGCGCAGCAACTGCAGACAAGATGGCCTCAGACGCTCCGCCGCGATGCCCGTTTCCCCCGCCAACTCCGCGATCAGATCGCGCACTCGCCGCTCCCCGCTCGACCGCGCCACCAGTTTTGAAACGTACCGGTCGATGTTGGCCATGTATTCCAGCTCCCGGTGGAAACGGAGCTGGCAAGCGTCGCTACGCCACTCGCCGTGGTGCCAATCGCAGCGCTCGATCAGGTGAATGTCGGGAGAGATGCGTAGGCATTCCTCCAGAAGAACATCATCGCTCAACCCCTCCAGATAATCGCCGATCGCGAACGCCCGCAGCACCGCCTCCCCGAACGCTGTGCGAGCGCGACCCGGCCCTTCGTCCATGCGTATCCAGTTCCCCGCGCCCTTCCCTCCGCGCCGCATCGCGATCGCGCCGCTATGAATGCGCGCAATCTTCTGAGCCTCGTAAAATCGCATCCACTCGTCAAACAGGCGCCCGCTCTCCTCCGGCGGGCATGGCTCGGTATCGGCGATCCACTTCTCCGCATACTCGTCCGGCGCCAGCGAATCCGTCTTCATCACCCACACGTCGCACCCGCTGCCATCGAACCACTCCACCAAACGCTCGCGCCATTCCTGGTCCTCCGTTTCAATCCATTGGCACAGCAGCTGGCAGCAGCCGCCCTCGTTTAAATGAGCCGGCGCTTCCGCCGCGATCCGGCGCGCGAATTCATCCAGCGGCAGGCCGCTGTCCCGGTACGAATAGCGCGCCGCGGGCGTGATCACGAACGGCAGATTCGCAACGATCAGGTCGAAGCGCAGACCTTCAACGGGCGCGAACCCGTTCCCGAGCCGCATTTCGACGTTCGTTACACCCATTCAGGACCGTATTGAAGCGCGCGAAATCCAAAGCCCGCGCGTTCGAGTCGGTTGCCGTCACCCGCTCCGCATGCAGGCTGGCGCGCAAGGCCTGCACCCCACATCCCGTGCCCAGGTCGAGCGCGCTGCCCAAAGGCCGGCGGATCGTAAACAGCTCCAGAAACACGCTGCTGTCCATCAGACCGGGCACGTGATCGGGAGAAGCCCGCGACCGGAACGGCTGGTCCGACGCGATCGCGAGATCGTCGTGCGGCAGAATGCTGATCAGCGGCGTCGCCATCCCGCCCGCCGACGCGCAGGACCCCCATCTCCGCGAACGTCCGCAACGGCGCGGGATGCAGCGCCGCTTCCGCTTCCGCCACCGTCACCCTCACTCCCGCCACGAACAGCCGGATGAGAGGGCCCAATGGCGCGCCGCACCGCGCCGCATGAAACAGCAGCCGCGGACTGCGCGACCGCAGCTCCGAAATCGGAGCCCCGCCCAGAAGGCCCATAATTGCCGGCGCGGTAAAATCCGCCCGCCGCAGCGCCTCCCGAAGCTGCCCCAGCGCTTCCACGCCGATCGCCGCATCGAGCCGCCGCGCCCCGCCCCTCCGCCCTCCCGGCATCCCTATATTCTACGAACCCCGCCACGCCGGCGTGCGCAAGACTGTCCGCCCGCGGAAACAGGATGGGAACCCGAACCATTTTGACAACGCGTCAGCATTCCGCCCTGGAGGCCTAACAATCGCCCACCGCCCCGCCGATAAGAGTACTTGATGGCCGGAGTACTACGCCGGCGGACGCGCCGCCCGCGGAAGTGCGGACTGCGGCAGCGCCAAATCCAGCCCCGCATTCGCGCGCGCTCCCCCACGCGCTGGCTAATACTCCCGCTCCTGCTCGCACTCGCCCCCGCCGCCCTGGCGCAGCACTACGCTTTCCAGACCTTTGGCCTCGAATCGGGCCTCACCAATCTCGACGTCCAGTGCCTTTTCCAGGACCGCGCCGGATTCCTGTGGGTCGGCGCCCAGAACGGCCTGTACCGCTATGACGGCGTCAGGTTCACGCACTTCGGCGCCTCCGATGGTCTGCCCGCGGCCATCATCGAGGCCGTCACCGAAACCGCCGACGGCACGCTGTGGGCGGCCACTCGCGCCGGACTGGCCCGTTTCAACGGCGTCTCCTTTGAAAAAATCGAGCTGCCGCGCGCCTACGCCATCTTCGGCTCCGGCGCGATCGACGCCCGCGGCCCCCGCCTCTACTTCGCAACCGACCGGGGGCTCGGCATCGGACAGCTCGCCGCCGGCCGCTGGACCTTCTCTCTCTTGAACAGCGCCAACCCGCAAGCAATGCAGCCCTCGACCGGCGCCTTCGCCGCTCCCGACGGCCGCGTGTGGTACGGCTGCGGCCATCGCATCTGCGTCTACGACGGCGCCGCCGTGCGCGACCTGGGACCGTCCCGGGGAGTTCCCGATGCCCGCTGGATGTCTTTTTCCCCCACCGCCGCCGGAGAAATCGCGGCCCGCGCTTTCGATAAGCTGATCCTCTTCAACGAGACCGCTCCCGGACAAGAGCGCGCCCACTCGCAGCCTGTCGCCGACTCCGATTTTCGAGCCGGAAAGCCGGTCCTGGACGATCGCGGCCGCCTGCTCGTGCCCACTTCCGAGGGCCTCGCCATCGGACGCCCCGGCGCGTGGAAATATGTCGCCTCCCCGCAGGGCCTTTTGTCCGATAACGTCACCGCGGTATTACAGGACCGCGAAGGCGCACTGTGGGTCGCCATGACCGGCTATGGCATTGCGCGCTGGCCCGGTTACGGCATCTGGGAAATCTGGGGCCGACCCGAGGGACTCTCGAGCGATGCCATCTGGGCGCTGCGGCGCGGCCCCGGCGGCGCGTTGTGGGCGTGCACGAATCGCGGTTTGCACCGCTTCGTTCATGGCCTCTGGGAAGCGTTTGCCAAATCCGTCATCCCGCCTTCCGAGCTGCTCTCCGCCGCCTTCACCCCCGGCGCCGTGTGGGTCGGCAGCCACCCCCACGGACTCTTCGAAACCGACAGCCGCACGGGCGCGCTACTCGCTCATTTCGGGCAAAAAGACTTGGGAAGTTCCTGGGTTTCGGGAGTCGTCGCCGACCGCGATGCGCGCCTCTGGGTCAGCACTTACAAGGGCCTCTATCGCAGCTCCGCCCCCGGCCCCCGCATACGTTTCGAGCTGCAGGTTCCGCCCGGCGCCCCCGCAACCGGCGCCTATTTCCAGTGCCTGCTCGATTCGCGCGGCCGCATTTGGGCGCCCGGCGCCGGCGGCCTTTCCGTTTTCGATCGCGGACGGTGGCGCCGCTACACCGCCGCCGATGGATTGCGGCCTTCCCTCATCACGACGCTCGCCGAAGCCCCCGACGGCGCCATCTGGGCCGCCTATTCCGAGGGCCTGGGATTGTGGCGCATCGAGGAATCCGGCGGCAGTATCCGATTGACCGGCTTCGACCGCCAGAATGGCCTCTCCTCGAACTTGATTTTCTCCATCGGCTTCGATTCCGCCGGAAACCTGTGGGCCGCCGGCGACAAAGGCGTGGACGTAAAACGTCAGACCGGCTGGCGCCACTACGACCAATCCGACGGCCTCTCCTGGAACGATACGAACGCCAATTCCTTCGCCGCCGACCCGGACGGCGGCGTCTGGATCGGAACCAACCGCGGCCTCAACCATTTCCTCGGCGCCGACGAGGCGCGCGGCCTGGCCATCCCGGAGGTTCGCATCACCACCGTCACGTTTGGAGGCGCCCGCATTGCCGGGCCGGAACCCGCCGTCCCTTATCGCAAAGGCGCCCTCTACGCGCGCTTCGCCGCGCCCGCCTTTCGCGACCCGCGCTCCGTGCGCTTCCGCTATCGGCTCGAAGGACTCGACAACGATTGGACCACCACCGCCAGCCGCGATCTGCGCGTCCGTCAACTCCCTCCCGGCCGCTATCGCTTGACCGTCCTTGCCCGCAATTCCCGCGGCGTTTGGAGCCGCAACCCCGCGCTCTACCGCTTTCGCGTCCTCCCTCCCTGGTATCTCGAATGGTGGGCCGTCGCATCGGCCATCGCCTCTCTTGCGCTCCTCATCTTCGGCCTCTACCGGCTTCGCATCCGGCATCTCGTTCGTCAACGCACGCGGCTGGAGGCCCTCATCTCGGAGCGCACCGCGCAACTGCGCGACGCCAAGGAGCGCGCCGAAGAATCCAGCCGCCTCAAGAGCGAGTTCCTCGCCACCATGAGCCACGAGATTCGAACCCCCATGAACGCCGTCATCGGCATGACCGACGTCATGCTGGCCATCCGAAGCTCACGCCGGAGCAGCGCGACAATCTCGAAATCGTGAAGGACGCGGGCGAATCCCTGCTCGCGCTCCTCAACGACATCCTCGATCTGTCGCGCAACGAGTCCGGCGGCCGGCCGCTCGATTGACGCGGCCTTTTCCCTCCGCGAATGCGTCGGCGCCGCCAGGCGCACTCTCGCCCTGCAGGCCGCCCGCAAAGGCCTCGAATTGACGCGCTTTCGATCCCATCGGACTTCCCCGACGCCTTATCGGGCGAACGCGGCGATTCGCCAGATCCTCATCAATCTCGCTCGGCAATGCCATCAAGTTCACCGCGCGCGGCTCGGTTCGCCTCACGGTCGCGCTCGCCCCCGGCCGCCGCCGCTCCCCCGCCGTCGCAGTTCGAGGTGCGCGACACCGGCATCGGCATCGCGCCCGCCAAACAGGCCCTCATTTTCGAGCCCTTCCGCCAGGCCGACGGCTCCACGTCGCGCAAATACGGAGGCAGCGGCCTGGGACTCGCCATCTCGCGCAAGCTCGCCTTTATGATGAGCGGCGAATTAACCGTCGACAGCGAACCCGGCGCCGGAAGCGCCTTTCGTTTCTCGGCCCCCTTCGCGCTATCTTCAATGCACTCCGCCAAGCCCACCCAGCCCTCGCCGCCCCACGCATCCGGCCATGCCTTTTCCATCCTGCTTGCCGACGACAACGCCGTCAATTGCCATCTCACTGCGCGCCTGCTCTCCGGCAAGGGTCACCGCGTCTCGGTCGTCAACAGCGGCGCCGCCGCGTTGGCGCGCTTCCGCCAGGAATCCTTCGACGTCATTCTGATGGATGTGCAGATGCCGGAAATGGACGGCCTCACCGCCGCCGCCCGCATCCGCGAATACGAATGCGCGACTGGAAAGCGCGTCCCCATCATCGCCATGACCGCCAACGCCATGAAAGGCGATCGCGACCAGTGCCTCGCCGCGGGCATGGACGACTACATCGGCAAACCCTTCCAGCCCGAGGAATTATTTGCGAAAGTGGAAGCTCATGGACGCCGCGATCGCGAACCGGTTCCCCAGCTTTGATCTCAACGGACAGGTGGCCCTGGTCACCGGCGCGGCGCGTGGCCTCGGCCGCGCCATTTCACTCGCGCTCGCCCATGCCGGCGCCCACGTCGCGCTCGGCCTTCGCGACGCCGCTGCCCACGGCGATCTCCCGCGCGAAATCGAGGCCCTCGGTCCCGGCGCGTTGCCTTTGCAGATGGACGTCACGCGCCTGGACCAGATCTTTCACGCCGTGGAGCAGACCGTCTCCAGCTTCGGACGCCTCGACATCCTGGTCAACAACGCCGGCATCGCTCCCGGCAATCCCGCCGAAAATGTCTCGATCGACGACTTCGACCAAACGCTCGCCGTCAATCTGAAAGGCACGTTCTTCGCGAGCCAGGCCGCCGCCCGCGTCATGATCGGCCGCCGCTACGGCCGCATTATCAATATGAGCTCCCAGGCCGGATTCGCCGCCCTGCCCGGCGAGTCGGTCTATTGCATGACGAAAGCCGCCATCGCGCATCTCACCAAATGCCTCGCGGTCGAATGGGGCCAGTACAACGTCACCGTCAACGCCGTGGCCCCCACGTTCATTCACACCCCCGGAACCGAAGAAGCGCTGGCCGACTCCGTCTTTGAAGCCGACGTCATCGAGCGCATCGCCGCCCTCCACCGCATCGGCGAACCCATGGAAGTCGCCGGAGCTGTGATCTTCCTAGCCTCCCCCGCCGCTTCGCTCATCACCGGCCACACCATGCTGATCGACGGCGGCTGGACCGCCCGCTGACGTTCCATCCGCGGCCCCGCCGCGTTGAACATTGCCCTCGACGCGCTCCACAAAGGCCCGCCGCGCCACCCTCCCGCTAGTGTGGCGTCCGTGTTAAATCCCGACAACCGCTCAGTACCGGGCCGCGCGCGTTGGCAAGCGTCAAGTGTTAACCGACGGGCTACTAGCTAGCGCGCCATTTCTCTCAGCCGCGCATAAACCAGCGCCACCGGCAGCCCCACGACGTTGAAATAATCCCCTTCGATGCGCTCGATAAACTTGCTCGCCCGGCCCTGAATCGCGTACGCCCCGGCCTTGTCCAGCGGCTCGCCGCTCGCGGCATACTCGGCGATCTCGGCATCGCTCAGCGCCGCGAAGCGCACCCGCGTCCGCGCGCAATCCACAACCATGCGCCCGCGCCCCAGCAGACAAATTCCCGTGACGACCTCATGCTCCCGCCCCGAGAGCGCCCGCAGCATGCGGCATGCATCCTCCCCATCCCGCGGTTTCTCGAGAATCTCCCCCTCCACCACGACCACCGTATCGGCCCCCAACACGACGTCGTCCGCGCCTGCCTCCGCCGCGCGCGCCTTGGCCTCCGCCAACCTTCGCACATAAGCATCCGCCGTTTCCCCGTCACCCAGTTCCTCGGCCACCTTCCCCGCCCGCGCCACGAATTCGATCCCGGCCGCTTCCAGAATCTCGCGCCTCCGCGGCGACTCCGACGCCAGGATCAGCATTCCTACGATTGCGCCCGCGCCGCGAAACAGATCGGATTGCCGCCCGGCTCGCGCACCACAATCTCGCGCATCCCGTAAAAGGTCGTCCGCTCCGGCAGCAGGATCTCCGCGCCCCGCACCCGCCGCAGTAGATCTTCAAAATCGTCCACTTCGATAAACGTCCCTCCGCGCGGCGCGCCCAGATGAGCGAACTCAGGCAGGTCCTTGGCCGCGCTCGCCGCCGTCTGAAACATGATCTCGGCGTCCCCGTGCTGAAAAATGACGAACGCGAGACCGTCCGCCTCCGGAACTTCCACCGTCTTCTCAAACCCCAGCCGCTCGACCCAAAACGGAATCAGCGGCTCAATCTTCTCGGCTAGCAGAACTGGCGTAATCTTCATACCGCAATCTTACGTTCGGCCCTCCCCACGCGTATTGGAAAAAACGGCCTCGCCGCCGCTTTCCGCAAAGCCTTCAAAAGGGTCGCCTTCAAAAGCGTCCCGCACGATACCCTCTATCAAAACCACTTCATCCTCCCGCAGCTTGTTGAACTCACCCTTGCGGCGCTTTTTCGCCAGCGTGCCTTTATTCCGGCGAATGGCCATCACCAGGTTCGCGGCAACCCGATCGGGCATCTCGACCGTATTCATGACGCGGCGCAACGCCTCGTCGTGGCGGCGAAGATAGTCGATCTCGCGCGGCAGGTCGTCCTCGACGGCGCGCCTGACGCAGGCATATAGAAACTCCGCCGCTTCCGTACAGTCGAAATAACGATACAAATCCGCCGTGCCGTTGAGTACCTCGACGTTGCGGTCCCGAGTGGGCCGCCATTCGATATAAGGCATCAGCGGGCCCGAGTGGTTCTCAAGCATGGCGCGGTACTCGTCGATGCGGTCCAGCATCACGGATGAAACCGGAAACATCATGCCCGGCGGCGTAAACTTCCGCTCCGCCAGGACGTGATGGATCAGGCAGCGGTGCAGGCGCCCATTGCCGTCCTCGAACGGGTGCACGTAGACAAACCCGAAGGCGGTGGCGGCGGCTTCGAGCACCGGGTCCACGCCGTCGTCGCGCATGCGGTCGTTCGCCGCCAGCAGCCGAAAATCCCTTAAGCTGATCGAAAACAACGCTCTTTTTGATCCCAGCGTCGAACTGACCATACCACGCCCATTGTCGAAATTCATTGACGGCCGTCGAAAATGGGCGCATTTTTTGGTTGTGCGTCGAAAAAACGATCTTTTTGGGCGCCTCTGAAGCCGCCCCCAGCGTTATTCCACGCGTGGCTGACAGCGGTCAAACTCGGTCCGCAAGCGGCGCCGATATGCGGGCGCGCGCAAGGGGGCCGGCGCATGGCGCGGGTTTGTCGATCGAGAGCGGACACGGGCCGCCGTGAACCGTCTGCGCCCCGCCCGCCTACGCCGCCCCTCGCCGCGCCGCATACTCGCCCGGCGTAGTCCCGCTGAACTCCCGAAATTCATTGATAAAGTGCGCCTGATCGTAGAAGCCGTGCGCGACCGCAAATTCCGCCCAGTTCGCGGTTCGACCGGCGGCAATATCGTTCACCGCGCGCCGGAACCGCGCGATGCGGCACAGCGTCTTCGGCCCCAGTCCAGTCTCCGCCAACGTCAGCCTGCGAAACTGCCGCGCGCTCAACCCCGCATGACGCGCCAGTTCCCCGGCCCCCGCGCCTCCCCGCGACGCCGTCGCCCACAGCGCGGCGCGTTCCACCGCCCTCGCGTCATGCTCCGGCGCCAGCGCCGCCGCAACAACGCCGATGCGCTCCTCCCGCGACCGCGCATCCTCCAGCTTCCGTTCCAGCGCGCGAGCGTCCCCGCCCCACAAGCATTCCAACTCAACCACGCCATCCGTCAGCTCCGCCAACGGCGTCCGCAGCACTCCTCGCGACATGCCGGGATGAAACCGCACTCCCAAAATCTCCCGCTCTTCCGATGCTGGCAAAGGCCGCGTCATCGCGCCCACCGCGAAGGCCCGTATGCCGTCTCCCGAATCCCGGAAGATCAGGTCCGTGCAGCCGTCCGGCAGTACGCAGTGCGCGCTCTCGCCCTCCCCCGCGCTCCACCGCCAGAAACACTCCACGTGCCTCGCCAGCCGCCCCGGAGGCGCAAATTCCCGATATTCGGCCACTCCCCGGATTATATAGGATGATGCCGCGGCTGCCGATAGAACGTTTGGCATGGGTGTCCGAGCCTGCTTCCTGTGGTGCGCCCTGACGCTGCCGTGCTCCGCCGCGACCGTATCGCAGCTCATCGTCGCCCGTTCCGTCAACGAAAACGTCTGCGTCGCTCCCAAGGCGGCAACGACTTTCGACACCGCCGATCGCGAGGCCTTCGTCTGGTTTCTGGCCCATCGCGTGCGGGCCGCGGAACAATTGCAGGTCGAGTGGATCGCCCCCAACGGCGCAGTCGCCCTGCTGGCCCCCTACCAGGACGTCCCCGCGGCGCCCTCGCTCTGTTTCGCTTCCCGCCTGCCCATCGCCGCATCCGCCGCCGCCTCCCAGCCCGGCGCCTGGACCGTACGAGTCCTGTCGGGAGCGGCCGTGCTCGCTTCGCGCTCGTTCCGCATTGCGGGCGATGACGGCGCCGTGCGAGTGACCGCCGTGCGCCAATCGGCCACGCCCGCGGGAATAGAACTGACCATCGAGGGCGCCGGCTTCGGCCCCGATCCGATGGCCGCGATGGTCCACATCGCGCAGTACACGCCCGGTGGCGGGTGGCGCTATGTTGCCGCCGCCCAGCCGCGCGCCGCCACGCCCAACCGCATCGTCGCCGATCACCCTCCGCTTCCCGCCGCCGAATACCTCGTCATTGTCCGGAACGCCGCCGGCGAGATCAGCCGCCCCGCCCCTTTCATCGTCTCGAGCGATCGCGGCTACAAGCTCCCCACGGTGGCGGGCGAGCCGTGGATCGTAACGCAGGGCCCCTACGGCGCCTTTTCGCACTGGGGACGAACGCTGCACGCCTACGATATCGCGCCGCGCTCCGGCCGCTGCGTCGTCGCCATGCGCGCCGGCATCGCCCACGTGCACGACATCGGAGCGAAACAGGATCCCTCGCGCCGCACGTTCGGGAACTACATCACCATCGATCACGGCGACGGCGAATACAGCCACTACGCCCATCTCGCCAGCGGAACTTTCGTTGTCGCCGAAGGCCAGCGCGTCGAACAAGGCCAGGCGCTCGCAACCGTGGGCAATAGCGGATACACGCTCGGCGAGGGCGGCGGCTACCACGTGCACGTGCAAGTGACGCGCTCCCCGTCCATCTCCAGCCCCAGCGTTCCATTCCTGCTCGACGATCTGAAGGGACCGCTGCGCGGACAGCCCACCGTCGTGTCGTCGAACGCTTCCGCGAAGTGCGATTGCCGCGCGCGCGCCCTCGCGTCAACGCCCGCCCCCGCTCCCGCCATCGCCGGAAAGTTCACCGGCAGCATCGCCTTTGCCCAATGGTGGAGCGAGCTCGTCTCGGTCCCCTCCTCCGCCCCTTCCTTCGAAGCCACCCTGACCTGGCCCCAACCCGACGCCGGACTCGACCTCCACCTCATGAGCCCCTCCGGCCACCACTACGCCTGGTATGCCGACCCC
Source organism: Bryobacterales bacterium (assembly GCA_963795935.1). Taxonomy (GTDB): domain Bacteria; phylum Acidobacteriota; class Terriglobia; order Bryobacterales; family Bryobacteraceae; genus JAICMB01. The sequence continues at coordinate 31,766 of CAWCJO010000018.1, forward strand.
ACCGGATACGCCGCCGCCCCCGGCGCCTCGCAGCAATTCCGCATCCCCCATCCGCAGCCCGGCACGTGGCGCATCTCCGTTCAAGCCGTGCGCGCCGGCCCCGGCCCTGTCAATTTCGCAATCACCACCTCCGGAACCACCGCTTCCCCGCCCCGCCGCGGCTCTTAAGCAGGTTCTCACACGCCCGCATCCCCTCGCCGGGAACCGATCTCACGCCGTTCCTGGAAACAGTTTCAGGGGAGGCGAATGATATTACCGTGTTTCGGCGCGCGTTGCCGTGGAACCAGTCCTTGAATCTCGATCTGACCGTTCCTGTACCCATCCATCAGCATCTTATTGAGATCGGTGTTCCAGACAAGGGGAAGTTGCAGGATCAGCGGCTGAAGGGTTTCGTAGGCGAGCGGCCCCTGCATCGCTAATTCGCGGATCTTCTCTTGGGCTTTCCGGAGTTGGTATGCGCGTTCCGCTTGCCGGCTAGGCGAAAATTCTCCCGTCGCTGCAAAGGCCATTTCCGTTTGTCCGGTGCGGGTTTCGCGAGCTTCCCGTTGCGCTGTGGCGCGGACGCTTTCTTGTTCGGTGAAGACCCTCTTTTCGACGTCGCGGAATTTGAGAATGCCCTTGGGATTTCTCGTTGCGTAGATAAGGTGGAAGTACGCGCGATCGTGGAGCGGCTTAAGGATGCGGGTAGAGGTCACGTAGGTGAAAGCTCCCGTTGCGCGAATTTGCTCGATGTAGAGGCCGACGCTCGCCGTTTCCCGGTCTGGCGCGTCGCGAATCTCGCGCCAGCGAGTTGTGCCAAAGAGGCGATCCAGCGATTTTTCATTGGCGTCGTTCGGAAAGTTCAGGAACCTGTTGACGAAGTCGTACATGAAGTTCACCATCGCTTCACCCGGCTTATGTCGGAGTATTGGACGTATCTCATCCATTGCAAATCCTGTCCAGCCTCTTGGATCGATGAAGAAAAACGCGAACGCCGAGCCCACTTCGCGGAGAATTCGTGGGATGGTGTCTACGAAGGCTCCAAGGAACGCGGTAGTCTTCACGGCACGACTGTGCTGTTTCAGTGCCCGTTCTAGAGCGGTGAACGCCCGCGGTGATTTTTCGATGAAGACCGCGCGGATCTTCACGTTTCGCGCTTGTTTGGCGAGCGCCTCGCGTACGTAGTTGAGGCGGTCGAGTGCGATACGGATCGAGGTATCGGCGAAGTCTTCATCCGCCGATCTCCACGGTCCGGAGAAACAGTCCACGTAAACGAATTCTCTTTGGGCGTACCCGATGTGGAAGGTAACGGCTTCGAGGTACTGTTCGAGAAAGAAGTGCTTGAGATACGTCTGTTCCTTGTTCCGGTAGTAGGCCGGGGGCTTCATAAACGCCGCTCCTCAGGCCACGCTGGTTCCACGCGGCGCGAGTTGCACGAGCGGTACAGACGCCCACTGCTGGGCAAGTGGCCCGAGGTCGCGCAGGAGCTGATCGCGCTCTGCCCTAACGGGCGTGCCGACAACCTGCCGCTCCGGCATGTCGTCGTAAGTTCGTCCGTTGAGGACGCGCCCGGTCTTTGCTTTTTGATGCCCGCCCCATTGCTTGAAAAAGAAAATAGCTCCTGCCCTGTCGCACTGTTGCCTGATGGACTCGACCCATCCCGGTTTCATGGGCCTGGCTCCGGGGCCGCTCTCGCCGCCGACGATCACCCAATGGATGCCATCGAGGGTGATCGTGCCGAGGTCTTCAAGGAGCGGCTCGACGCTGAGAAACCGAACCACGGCGGCTGATCGGCGGAGGGGGTCGATGCGTGGAACGCCGTGTTTCCTGTCTTCGACGCTCACGCCCCACCAGATATGGCGCGCTACGGCAGCTTCGCGGAGTTTGGTCTTGAGCAGTCGCTCAAGCCGCTCAGCCCGCTTCGTGAGGACTTGGTACGTGTGCCAGTTCGCGCGAAGCATAACGGTGCACACCGCGAGAATGTATTCCTCGGGCACGGCGTCTTGGAACAGATCGCTCATGCTGTTCACGAATATTTTCTTGGGAACCGACCACAGGAGCGGTTCGAGCAGTTTATCGGGAACCAGGCGGGGATCAAACCCGTGCTCGTACGGGTGCCCCCGCACACCGCGAAAGCGCTCCGCGAACGTCTCCGCGTAGCAGTGCTTGCAGCCTGGGCTGATTTTCGTGCAGCCGCGCACAGGGTTCCACGTCGCCTCGGTCCATTCGATCTTGGATTGCGCGCTCATTGTGTCTGAACCACTACATTTTCTCATACACTTGTTTCACGGAAGCGGACCGGCCTGGCGACCCCATATTGCAAACAAATTCCCGCCGCGCAGGCCCAAATCACCCCCCTTGCTACACTAGCGATGAACCATGAAGATCCACGAATATCAGGCCAAATCGCTGCTGGCCAGGTACGGAGTCCCGGTGCCTCGCGGCGAGGTCGCCTACACCGTCGAAGAGGCCGAAGCCGCCGCGAAAAAAATCGGTGGCAGCGTGGTCGTGAAGGCGCAAATCCATGCCGGCGGCCGCGGAAAAGGCGGCGGCGTGAAGGTCGCCAAGGACGCCGCCGAAGCCGCCGCCATCGCCAAGCGCATGCTCGGAATGCATCTCGTCACCCACCAGACCGGCCCCGAAGGCCGCCTCGTGCAGCGCCTACTCATCGAAGAGACGCTGCCCATCGAGCGCGAGCTCTACCTCGGCATCGTGCTCGACCGCGCCCAAGGCATGCCCGTGTTCATGGCCTCCGCGGCCGGCGGCGTCGAGATCGAACAGGTCGCCGCCGCAACGCCGCATCTCATCCTGAAAGAACCCCTCCAGCCGGGCTTCGGCCTAGCCCCCTTCCAAGCGCGCAGCCTGGCTTTCGGAATCGGCGTTCCCCGACCGCTCGTCAACGCCGCCGCGGCCGCCATGTCGGCGCTTGCCAAAGCCTATGACGGCCTCGACGCCTCGCTCGCCGAAATCAATCCCTTCATCCTCACGAAAGACGGCAAGGTCTACGCCCTCGACGCCAAATTCAACCTCGACGACAACGCGCTCTATCGCCATAAGGATCTTCTCGAGCTGCGCGACCTCAACGAAGAAGATCCCCTTGAAGTCGAGGCCTCGCGCTTCGGCCTGAACTACATCAAGCTGGACGGCACCATCGCCTGCATGGTCAACGGCGCCGGGCTCGCCATGGCGACGATGGACATCGTCAAATACGCGGGCGGAAGTCCCGCGAATTTTCTCGACGTCGGCGGCGGCGCCAACGCCGAGCAGGTGAAAAACGCCTTCCGCATTCTCCTTTCGGACACCCACGTCAAGGCCGTGCTGATCAACATCTTCGGCGGCATCCTACGCTGCGATACCCTCGCCACGGGCGTGGTCAACGCCGCGCACGAGTTGAATATCAAGGTTCCCATCGTGGTGCGCATGGAAGGCACCAACGTCGAGAAGGGCCGCGAGATTCTCACCCAATCGGGTTTCAACTTCACCGTCGCCAACGGCATGAAGGACGCCGCCGAAAAAGTAGTGAGGCTCGCCCGATGAGCGTGTTGGTGGACCAGAACACGCTGCTGTTGGTGCAAGGCTTCACCGGCCGCGAGGCCACGTTTCACTCCCAGGCCGCCATCGACTACGGCACGAAAGTCGTGGGCGGCACATCGCCCGGCAAAGGCGGCCAACAGCACCTGGGCCGTCCCGTCTTCAACACCGTGGAGCAGGCGGTGCGCGACACCGGCGCCAACGCCAGCGTCATCTTCGTTCCCCCGCCGTTTGCCGCCGACGCCATCATGGAAGCCGTGGACGCCGGCGTGCCGCTGGTGGTGTGCATCACGGAGGGCATTCCCGCCGCCGACATGGTGCGCGTCTGGGCCTTCATGACGGATCGAAACACGCGGCTGATCGGCCCCAACTGTCCGGGAATTATCTCTCCGGGAAAATGCAAGATCGGCATCATGCCGGGGCACATCCATCTTGAGGGACACGTCGGCGTGATATCGCGCTCCGGCACGCTGACATACGAGGCGGTCGGCCAGTTGACCGGCCTCGGCATCGGACAATCGACTTGCATCGGAATCGGCGGCGATCCCATCGTCGGCACCAATTTCGTGGACGCGATCCGCCTGCTCAACGCCGATCCGGATACGCGCGCCATCGTCATGATCGGCGAGATCGGAGGCATCGCCGAAGAGACGGCGGCGGCCTATGTCAAGGAAAACGTGCGCAAGCCGGTCGTCGGATTCATCGCCGGACAGACCGCCCCGCCGGGGCGCCGCATGGGGCACGCCGGCGCGATTATTTCCGGCGGCTCGGGAAAGGCCGAAGACAAGATCGCGGCCCTGCGGGCGGCGGGCATTACGGTATGCGCCACGCCCGCCGAAATTGGAGAAAAAATTCAAAGCCGGCTCGGAGAAGCCGCCGGGCAGGCGCGCTGAATCGCATGGACCAAACTTTCGCAATTATCAAACCGGACGCCGTGAAGGCCGGAAACACCGGCGCCATCCTAAGCATGATCGAGCAAGCCGGCTTCAAAATCCGCGGCATGAAGATGATCCGCCTGACCAAACAACAGGCCGAAGCATTCTACGAGGTGCACCGCGAGCGGCCGTTTTACGCCGGCCTGGTAACATTCATGACCGAGGGCCCGGTCGTAGCCCTGGTGCTCGAACGCGAAAACGCCATCAAGCATTGGCGCGACACCATGGGCGCCACCAACCCCGCCAACGCCGCCCCCGGCACCATCCGCAAGCTCTACGCCGAAAGCATTGAGCGCAACGCCGTCCACGGCTCCGACGCCCCCGAAACCGCCGCGGTCGAGATCCCGTTCTTCTTCAGCATGGCGGAACTGCTGTAGCCTCGCTTTGAAATAGCCGCGCTGCCCGAGGAGCGCCAATTTCTGTATGGAGCGCATCGAGAAGACGGTCTTTATCAGTTACCGCCGTACCAATTTTCCTTGGGCGCTCGCTGTTTACCAAAATCTGACACAGCACGGCTATGATGTCTTCCTCGATTACAACGGTATCGCAGCGGCGATTTCGAGCGCGTCATATTCGAAAATATAGCCGCGCGGGCGCATTTTCTTGTCGTGCTCACCCCCTCCGCGCTGGAGCGCTGCGATGACCCGGCAGATTGGTTGCGCCGCGAGATAGAGACTGCTCTGGCCAACCAGCGCAATATCGTGCCGCTGATGCTGGAAGGGTTCGACTTCGGTACGCCCAAAATCGCCAGTCAACTCACTGGCACGCTCGCGGCACTCAAGCGCTACAACGGACTAACCATCTCGCCAGAGTACGCACTCGAAGCCATGGAACGCTTGCGCGCCAAGTACCTGAATGTGTCATTGACCTCCGTGATACACCCGGCATCTCTCCCCGCACAACGAGCCGCTACGGAACAGAAGGCTGCAGCGAACGCCGCTCCGGCGGTCCAGGGAAAAGATTTGACGGCCCAGCAGTGGTTCGAGCGAGCGTTTGCTGCGACCGACGCCGACGAACAGTTGCACTTCTACGATGAGGCCATCCGGATCAAGCCGGACTTCGCTGCCGCCTTCAACAACCGTGGCGTCGCGCGCCGCGCCAAACGCGACGTCGAGGGCGCGCTGCAGGATTACAGCGAGGCCATCCGCCTCAAGCCGGACTATGCCGAAGCCTTCAACAACCGTGGCGTTGCGCGCAGCGCACAAGGCAACGTCGAGGCCGCTCTGCAGGATTACAGCGAGGCCATCCGCCTCAAGCCGGACGATGCCGATGCCTTCAACAACCGTGGCAATGCGCGCCGCGCCAAAGGCGACGTCGAGGGCGCCGTGCAGGATTACAATGATGCCATCCGGCTCGAGCCGGACCATGCCGCCGCCTTTAACAACCGAGGCGATGCGCGCTGCGCCAAAGGCGACCTGGAGGGAGCGCTGCGGGATTACAACGAGGCAATCCGACTCGAGCCGGACTACGCCGATGCCTTCAACAACCGCGGCATTGCGCGCAGAACCAAAGGCGACCTGGAGGGCGCACTGCAGGATTACAGCGAGGCCATCCGCCTCAAGCCGAACGATGCGACCGCCTTCTACAACCGGGGCAATGCACACAGCGCCAAAGGCGATCTCGAGCGCGCGCTGCAGGATTTCAACGAAGCCCTCCGGCTTCAGCCGGACCATGCCCCCGCTTTCAACAACCGGGGCAATGCGCGCCGCGCCCAAGGCGACGTAGAAGGCGCGCTGCAGGATTTCAACCAAACCCTCCGGCTCCAGCCGGACCATGCCGCCGCCTTCTACAACCGCAGCATGGCGCGCCGCGCCAAAGGCGACGTGGAGGGCGCGCTGCAGGATTTCAACGAGGCCATCCGGCTCGGATACAAATCGGAAAAGTAAACGCCCGGAGATAAGAGCCTTCCCTGAACCGTTCCTTGCATCCAAGAAAGCTCCATCTTGAAGCCCCAGTCAGGGGGAGCTTAGCCAACCCTGAAACGGCGAAGCGCCCGGCCGGTCTTCCGATCCGCCCAACGGCGTTGCTTCATATCCGGGTTTCCCGTACCTTGGAAGGAATGGAAGTACATTTCACCCCCGAACAGGAAGCGCGGCTTGCGCAAATTGCCACCGACGCGGGTACCGACGCCGAGCGCTTCGTGAAAGATGCCGTATTGCGTCTGCTCGAGGGCGCTGCCGGCTTCCGTCCCGTGCCTCCCGGCAGCGTGGTTGCCGATATGCCTGCTTTACGCGCTTGCGTGAAACCTGATTACGAAAGCTGGACAACGCTCGATTACGTTCATTACGGCCGCCGCTAGATGCCTCTGGTCGTCGATGCTGACTTTGCTCTTGTAAGGGCTTTGCCCAATTGAAGGCAGCGCCTACGCGGATACTGTTTTAGCCGTCGTTGATCCCGATGGCTTCACGTGTTCGTGAACTCCGGCGCGAAAGGTCGCGAATGGCCTCGCCGTCGCCTATCTGCGCAAGCGCATCACGTCCGCCGATGAGAGGGTGTTTCCGGCAGCCCTGTCCCGCCCGATGATCGACGCTAAAGAAGCTTCCGCTGCCTTAACCGTTATTCGTGATGCAACGGCGGCAGCGGTGCGTTGCGGCCTTACGGCTAAGGATCCTGCGTATGTCGATCTTGCTTCGTGGCAAAAGCTGACCCCTGCGACTCTCGACACGGCGACGCGCAAGGCCGAGGACCAATGGGGGAATTACGATTTTTCCAACAAGAGTAGTCCCGATAATACTTGGTTCAAGACTGCCTTCGGTCCTCGGGACGCTTAATCGACACTCGCCGTTGATCGCACACTGAACAAGTTACCCCATCCCAATGCGGAGATTGCAAAACTTCGTCCTTTGCGAAATCCTTGAGAGGCTTCCCGCACAGCGCCTCACCCTTCTCACTTCCCGCGTGGATGATCCAATCCTCATACATAAATAGAAGCCTCCAAAAGTCTGTTTTCACGCGCTAACGCCGTGGCGTATCGAGGGAGTGCGGGTACTCAATCAATCGCGCGCCGCGGTCCTTCATGAAGGCCCATTCGGCCCCGCTGCTTGACAGCGCTGGCCGCATTGGAGCGCCTCACACCGTCACCCTTACCGGCATTGTTCTGCGTCGCCGAAAATCAGACCGATCATGCGGCCCGATCGCCCGGGAAACGCCTCTGTTGCGCACGCGCGGCATAGACCCGATTCGCGACCAGCGCGAACCGGCAATATGATCTTACTAATGAACCCCGCCGAAAGGAACCACAATGAACTGGCATGAACATATCGCGTGTTTTTTCGCCGGAATATTTCTCGCGAATGCCGTGCCGCATTTCGTGCACGGCATTTCCGGCGACCGTTTCCCGACGCCGTTCGCTCACCCTCCCGGAAAAGGATTGTCGTCGCCGACAGTGAACGTCGTCTGGGCGTTATTTAATCTCGTCATCGGTTACATCCTGTTTCGAACCGGAAAGGTTTCAAGCGGCGGCGCTTCGGCGCTTGTTGTTTTCCTCGCCGGCATCGCCGCCATAAGCACAATATTAGGCGTGCAATTTGCAAAGAAAACCAAGTAAGGGCTTGCGTGAAAACTCGCGATGCGCCGCACGCAAGCGAAAAGAAAAACCATGCCTCTCACAAAGCTCGACGGCAGCCTCGCCTTGATTCGTCATTGACCTACACCCCGTCACCTCGGTTGTCGGCCGATCTGCGCATCTTGAGCGCGCCAGAACACGCCAGCCGCTACTCCAAATAGCCGCACTTCGCTGAAAACACACCTGAGTGACACGATTCGCCAGACTCTATCTACTTCCGTTTCACCGCGCTCCGGCCTAAGGCGCCCCGCGCACGCAACCCCCGGCCCTAAACTCATAACGGGAAGGGAGGTCCTCCGGTCCCCACCCGAAACACCTATGCCGCATACGCCCCATACCGCAAACCGATCGCCAGCGCCGCGCCTTCCCCACGCGCAACGCCCACCGGTCCAACCACCTGGCGTGTCCGTGTTCCAAACTCCGCCCTGCCCCGGGAGATTCCCCAAGCTCGCCTTTTCCACTCCCCCGGCGCCACGGCCACGATTCTTGGTTGTTCCTCTTCCATCACTCTGCCGAATTGCGCCAGCGCCCCTCTGCTTTTGCCGCGCGGGGCTCTCCCGAAACTGGCGGACGAGCATATTCTCATCGAAGGATGAGCCTGAAGCCGGCGGGAAGGTGATCGGGCCCTGAGGCTCCTTTCCGATGATGTTTTGAACCGCGTACCCGACCAACGGGAGGCAGGGGAGACCCACCGCTTTCCACTGGTTTTTCCTTCTTAGGAAGGTTTTTGCTTTTGGTTTTTTGTTTTTTGGTTTTTGGTTTTTGGTTTTGTAGGCTCCACCCGTGCGCAAGGCCAGCGGCCAACGGGAGGCGCATGCGGGAGCGCCTCATGCGATCCCTGCACGCTGGAAGCTCTCGAAGAGCTTGCGCTTGGCGCGCTGCATCGCCAGCGCGGCTTCGGTATCGGAGTGGATCTGTGCGCAGCGCTCCAGCTCGGCCAGCGTGACGCCCGGCCGCAGGCAGCTCTGGCAATGCGGCGATTCCCGGAATAACTCGAAAGGGGTGGCCCACCGCAGGTAAACGCGGCGGCGCTTGCCATTGGCCTCGGTGAGGAGCTGGGGCACGGCGCAAGGACGATGGAAGTTGACGTACGCGTTCAGGTGTTGCCGATGAAACTGGTCCATTGCCGCGGCGTGTTGCGCGTCGATGTGGCCGTAGCCGAGATGCTTGCGGATAATGGCTCCATTCTTGGACTCCACCAAGCCGTTGTCGCCGGAATGATGCGCCCGTGACTTGGTTTGTTGGATAAGTAGTTTGCCCAGCAGCTGCGCGACGTTGTAGTTGATGAACTCGCTGCCGTTGTCGGAATGAAAGCCGCGAATAACGAACGGAAACTGCCCCAGCAGGGCTTCCAGCACCGGCAGCAACCAGAGTTCGGAGATTTGCGGAGCGGCGGCCACGATTTCCCACTGCGTCACCTGGTCCACGGCGTTAATGTGATACAACCCCTTGCGGCCGTCTTGATCCCCCTGCCCTGGGCGAAGGCGCTCGCCTCAGCTTGTCATCTGATAAGCAGACCCATGCCGTCTGGGTCAGGGCCTGCACCGTGTCGATGCGCAGGTATCCAGGCGCGCCGTGGGGTTGCGGTCGCCTCCGCTCGCCTATAGGAATCGGCGTGGGCCGCGTCGGTTGATAGCCGGTGTTGCGTTTCCGGTAGCTTGCCGAGTTGCGCAACCGGTACAGGTGCGCCACCGAGATCGCCGAAAGCCGGGCGTAGGCTGCTTGCCCATATTCGCTGTATTCGCGCTCCAGGATGCGCCTGGTGGCGGGTCCGCTCAGGTTCCCGTGCGCCTTGTCGACGTAGGCCAGCAGATCCACATCCGAGGGAGTGTAACGCTTGGCAAATTGGGTGCGCTGATAGGCAGCTGCTTTGACTCGCCCGTTTTTGCGGTATGCCGCGATCAGCCGCGTCACCTGGGCGCGGCTGAGGCCCGTCATGCGGGCCAGATAGCTCCGCACCAAACCTTTGCCCGGCCGGTTCAGGCTGGCGTACTGGTGTTGTACCAGAGTCCGCTCCACCCAACCGTATACTTCCTCGCGGCGCTGCCCCGCAAACCTCACCTCGCCGCTGCCGGCCAGGAAGGCCCGGATCTGCTCCAGGCTTCCGGCTTCTGAATCGTCCATGCTGATGATCAATTCCCAGCATCCCGATCTTTTCCTTCAGGCTCATCTTGCGTGAGAATCCAAGCACCCGTTCAGGCTCATCTTGCGTGAGACAAGAGTGTCCCAGGCGCGCGGGGCCGTTAGCGGTATGATTTCGGATATGCGCGGCAGGATCTCAAGACGCGATCTTTTTTATGGCGCTGCGGCCTCGATTGCCGGAGCCGCCGGCGCAAGGGCGCAGATTCCAAGATGCCCGCTCGGGATTGTCACCACGTCGTACATGACCGTGCGGCGCTATCGCGATACGTACGAATTCCTGGAGCACTGCAACACCCTGGGCGCGGCCGGCATTCAGGCGCAGATCAACGGCGATTTGCCCAAGCTCCGGGCGCGGGCGGAGCAGCTCGGCATGTACCTGGAGGCGTTGATCGGGCTGCCGCGCAACGGCGATCCGGCGGCCTTCGAAAATACCGTCAAAGCGGCGAAAGCCGTCGGCGCCGTATGCGTGCGCGCTAACGCGGGCGGCCGGCGCTACGAGGACTTCGACACCCTCGCGGAATTTCAGGACTTCAAGGCGCGCGCCCTGCGGGCCATCGATGCGGCGGTTCCGATCGCCGAGCGGTATAAGATGCCGCTCGCGATCGAGAACCATAAAGACTGGACGCTGGACGATTTAGTTCCGATCTTGAAGAGCCATTCGAGCGAATATTTCGGCGCTTGCCTCGATTTCGGCAACAGCATCGCGCTGTGCGAGGATTACATGCAGGTGGCCGAGGAGCTGGCGCCTTACGCGATTACGACGCACGTCAAGGACATGGGCGTGGAACCGTACGCGGACGGCTTTTTGCTGTCGGAACTGCGGCTGGGCGAGGGATTTCTCGACCTCAACCGCATGTTTACGCTGCTGCGGCAGCATCGTCCGAAGATCAATTTCAATCTGGAGATGATCACGCGCGATCCGCTCAAGGTTCCCTGCCTGACGGATCGCTATTGGGCGACGTTTCCGCAACGCCCAGCGCCGGTGCTGGCGCGGGCGTTGCGGGTGGTCGAAAAGGAGAAGCGCGCCGAGCCGCTGCCCCGCATCAGCCAACTTCCTCGCGAGCAACAGCTCGCTGTGGAAGAGAACAACGTCGTCGCCTGCATGGAGTGGTCGCGGACGCACGTGAATGCGTGAGATGAAGACCGTCGTCTGCGCGCTTTCTCATCGCCGCGGCTGAGCGCCTGGGCGCAGCAAGCCGCCCCGGCGCGCAACCCGCAAGACGGACGCGCGCGCGGCGGGCGCGGCAGCACGCGGGAATTTCTGGGTCTGGGGCGCGCGCCCGACCAAGCCGCGGCCGAGCGCGGCGCGAAACTCTACGCCGCCACCTGCGCGTTTTGCCACGGCGAGAAGGCCAACGGCGGCGAAGGGCCCGACCTGGTGCGGTCGACCCTCGTTCTGCACGACGACCACGGCGAATTGATCGGCCCGGTGATTCACAACGGACGCCCCGATCGGGGAATGCCGGCCTTCGCGAATTTCACGCCGGAGCAGCTTTACGATTTGTCCGAATTTCTGCACGAGCGCGTGGAGCTGGCCGCCAATCGCGGCCTTTATAAGCCGCTGAACGTCGTAACCGGAGACGCGCGCGCGGGCGAAGCTTACTTCGAAGCGCATTGCGCTTCGTGCCATTCGGTGACGGGCGATCTGGCGCACATCGGGTCGAAAATGCAGCCCGCCGATTTGCAGCAGGCGTTTCTATATCCCGGCGCGCGCGGGTAAATGCCGGCCGAGCCGAAAATCACGAAGGTGACGGTGACGCTTCCATCGGGTGAAGCGGTTTCGGGCACTTTGAAACACCTGGACGATTTCCATGTTTCGCTCGATCGACGGCGCGGGCGAGTTTCATTCGATTGCGCTGGGTCCGGGAGTTAAGGTGGAGGTAGAGGATAAACTGGCGGCGCATCGCAAACTGCTCGATGAATATACGGACGCCGATATGCATAATTTGACGGCTTATCTGGTGACATTAAAATGAAGTTGCGATTTGTTGTTGCGGCGCTATGCGCGGCGTTTCTTTCGGCGCAGACGCTCGATCCGAAGAAACTGCTGGAGCCGCCCACCGATACTTGGCCGACTTATAACGGGGATTATTCGGGACGCCGTTTCAGCCCGCTCACGCAAATCGACGCGGCGAACATCGGCAATCTGGCGCTGGCTTGGTTCTATCGCATCACCAACGTCGGGCCGCAGCGCGGCGTTGGCAATCCGACCATCAAATCGACGCCGTTGATGGTCAACGGCGTTCTGTATTTCACGATTCCGGATCATGTGTGGGCGCTCGACGCGCGCACGGGCGAAGAGATCTGGCACTACGATTGGAGTCGATAAAGGCGGCCATCTGATCGGCAATCGCGGCGTGGGGATGTATGGCAACTGGCTGTACTTCATGGGGCCGGACGGCTGGTTCATCTCGCTCAACGCGAAGGACGGCAAAGAGCGCTGGCGGAAAAAAGTGGCCGACGAGAAGCTGCAGTATTTCACGACCATGGCGCCGCTGGTCGTGAAGAATCACGTCATCGTCGGCGTAGGCGGCGATGCCATGGACGTGCCGGGATTTCTGGAAGCGCGCGATCCCGAGACGGGCGATTTGCAATGGCGTTGGAATACCGAGCCGCGCGCGGGCGAACCCGGGGCGGAAACGTGGCCGAACGAAGGCGCGATGGAGCACGGCGGCGGCATGACCTGGCTGCCGGGCACCTACGATCCGGAGTTGAATCTTCTTTACTGGGGAACCGGAAATCCGAATCCGGTTTATGCGGGACAGGGCCGCAAGGGAAGCAATTTGTGGACCTGCTCGATTGTGGCGTTGAATCCGGATACGGGGAAGCTGGCGTGGTATTTCCAGGCATCGCCGCACGACACGCACGATTGGGACAACGTGGAGACGCCGGTGCTGTTCGACGCCAATATCGATGGGCGACCGCGCAAATTGCTGGCGCAGGCGGCGCGCAACGGATACTTTTTCGTGCTGGATCGCACCAACGGAAAGGACCTCGTCTCGAAGCCGTTCGTTCCTTTGAACTGGTCGAAAGGCGTCGATGAAAACGGAGAGCCGATCCCCAACGTGGCTAAGGAGCCGAAAGTGGACGGCGCGCTGTTGACCATCAACGGCGGCGGCGGCACGAACTGGATGCCCCCGAGTTTCGATCCGCGGACGGGATTGTTTTACGTGCAGGCGGTCAAAGGCTACAGCGTGACATATCTCTACGACACCGACGAGCGTCCCGAAGGATATGGCGGCGGCGCGCGCGGGTTGTGGTCGGAGCACGCTCTCGAGGCCATCGACTATCGCACGGGCGATATCGCGTGGAGCCACTTGTATCCCACAGCGGCAGGTGGACAAGGCAGCCCGGGCGTTTTGACGACCGCCGGCAAGCTGCTATTTAGCGGCGATTATGCCGGGAATTTCGTAGCCTACGATCCGGCGAACGGCAAAGCGCTGTGGCATTTTCGCCTGGGTCAGTCGGTGACCAATGGACCGGAGACGTATATGCTGGACGGAGCGCAGTACGTCATCGCGGGAGCGGGAGACACGCTCTTCGCGTTTAAGCCGATCGGAAAATGACCGAAACTATCGCCCATTACCGCATCACCGTCAAGCTCGGTGAGGGCGGAATGGGCGAAGTGTATCGCGCCAGCGATACGAAACTGGGCCGCGATGTCGCGATCAAAGTGATTCCCGAAGCCTTCGCGCGGGACTCCGGCCGCATGGCCCGCTTCAAGCGCGAGGCGCAGGTCCTGGCATCGCTCAACCATCCCAATATCGCGGCAATTTATGGTGTCGAAGAAGGGGCTCTGGTAATGGAGCTGGTCGAGGGGTCGACGCTTGCCGAGCGCATCGCCGCCGGCCCGATTCCGCTCGAGGAAGCGCTGCCCATCGCGAAGCAGATCGCCGAGGCGTTGGAGTATGCTCACGAGCGCGGCATCGTGCATCGCGACCTGAAGCCGGCGAATATCAAAATCACGCCCGAAGGCCGCGCCAAGGTGCTTGATTTCGGTCTCGCCAAAGCTCTTTCCGCCGATGCAGCGGCGGCGGCAGCCGGTAACTCCGCCTCACCCACGCTCACCATTAACGCCACTGCGGCGGGCATGATCGTCGGCACCGCGGCATATATGTCGCCGGAACAGGCGCGCGGCAAAGCGGTCGATAAGCGCGCCGATATCTGGGCCTTTGGCGTGGTGCTGCTGGAGATGCTGACGGGGCGGTCCGTTTTCGGCGCGGCTACGATGTCGGATACGCTCGCCGCGGTGCTGCGCTCCGATGCCGATTACTCGCGATTGCCAGCGAACGCGCCGCCGGAAGTCCGGCGATCAATCGAGCGTTGCCTGGAGCGCGACCCGGCGCGGCGGCTGCGCGATATGGGCGATTTCTGGATCGCCATGGAGCTGGCGCGGACACCCGAACCGAGTAGCGTTTCCCGCCGGCGTACGGCGGCGTTGGCTGCCGTGGGTGGCCGCGTTGGCCGGCGCTGTGCTCGCAGCCGTCGGCCTGTGGTTTTTCTACCCGAAATCCCATCCCGAACCGGTTGTGTTTTCGATCCAACTGCCGGGGGACGCCGTTGCGAGCAGCCCGGCGGTCTCGCCCGACGGCCGTAGCGTCGCCTTTGTCGGCAGTGGCTCTGGGGGGTTGCGCATTTATCTGCGGAAGCTGGATAGCCTGGAAGTCAAGCCGCTTCCGGGATCCGAAGGCGCCGACAGCCTTCCATTTTGGTCTCCAGACAGCAAGCGAATCGGCTTCTTCACCGCGGGCAAGCTGAAAACGGTGGCCGTGGACGATGGCAACGTTCAAACTTTAGCCGATGGATTGACCGGCATTGGCTCCCGGATCGGTAGCGGATGGGGCAGCAGCGGCGCCATTCTGTTATGCGAAGCCGGAAAGCCTATTTACCGCATAGCGGATAACGGCGGCGCGGCTACCCCCGTCCTGCCATTCGATACATCGCGTCACGAAACCGCTCAGTACATGGCCGATTTTTTGCCGGATGGAAAGCATTTCCTGTATACCAGCATCAGCGAGAATGGCGCCGGTATTTACGAGGGATCCCTGGACGGCTCCAAACCGGTTCTGGTCCTCAATTCCGCTACCAACCTGGGCTACGCGCGCCCGGCTCACGCCACAACCGGTTACCTGCTTTTCTATCGTCAAGGTCAGATCCTTCTAAGGCCCTTCGATCCCGCCATCGCGCGCGTTTCCGGGAGCACCGAGGTTCTTCAGAGTGGCGTGAGCGGCTCCGCCAATCCGGACGAGGCATCGATGGTCACGGCGAAACTGGGGTCGATATCGGCTAAAACCTTGGTATTCGGGTCGCCTTTCGCCGGCGCAAGGCAAATCACATGGCTTTCCCGGGAGGGAAAGACGGTTGAGATTGTAGGAGACGCGGGAACGATTACAGACGTCCAGATCTCGCCCGACCAGCGCCGTCTCGTGTTCGCTCGCAGGGAGGGCAGTTTCGATATCTGGTTCGCGAATCTTCAACGCGGAGGGACCACTCGCGTTACTTTCAATGAAAGCTTCGCATCCTCGCCCGTCTTTTCACCCGACGGCAATCGCATTGCGTACTTTTCCAGCGGGAACGATGGGTCTGCCATTCTGGTCCGCTCCTCGAATGGGACGGGTGGCGCCGAAAAGGTATTCGAAACAACGAAGCGGGTACAGGCCACCAGTTGGTCTCCTGACGGGCAGTGGCTAGCGTCCATCGTCGGCGAGCCAGGGCGTTGGGACATTTACCTGCTGCCTTTGGCGCGAGATCGCAAAGCCGTGCCTCTGGTGACCACTCGATTCGATGAGTATCAGCCGCAATTTTCGCCCGATGGACGCTGGATCGCGTACACCTCGAAGGAGAGCGGCCGCTACGAGACCTATGTCGTGAATACTCCCGCGGCGGCCGGCGGCACAGCGGCGGCGCAGGGAAAATGGCAGATCTCGACGTCGGGTGGCCAGCAACCGCGCTGGCGGAGAGACGGCAAGGAACTCTTTTTTCTTTCATTGACGGGAGAGATGATGACCGTGAACGTCGAATCGAGCGCTAATAGCTTTCGAGCCTCCGCGCCAGCGTCCCTGTTTACGACCAGCCTGATTCCGATCGGGCCGCCCTATCTTTACGATGTAAGCTCCGATGGCCGCAGGTTCGTGGCGCTCAACCCGGTAGGCGGGGGCGCGCGGCCCATCACCGTAATGGTCAATTGGGATGCGGCTATGGCGCGGCGGGAATGACTTTGAGTGTCGATTGCGAAAGGTCGGCTTTGGTCGCGGCTGCCGGCGGTTTGAAGCGCAGAATATACTGCTGCATGGCTTTCTCGACCCAGCTCATGCCGTCCATTCTTGCTTCTTTCAGCGCTTTTTGGTTGTCCCAGCGATCGTGCGCGATGCGATAGCAGGCGACCACGGTGCCGGTCCGATCCGCGCCGCGCCGGCAGTGAATGAATACCGGCCAGCCGGAGCTGTCGTCGAGTAGAGCGAGAACGGTCGCGATCTGCTGGTCCGTTGGGGCGCGCAGACCGGCCATGGGGACGTGGATGTAGTGCATTCCCGCAGCTTCGACGTCTTTGCCTTCCCAGCCGCCCGCTTCCTCGCCGCCGCGCAAATCGACGATGGTGCGGACCCCCTTCTTCGCGAGGCTCTTGAAGCCTTCGCGCGAGGGCTGGCCGCCGCGGTAGATGTGCTCGTTCACTTCGTGAAAATTGGGAACGCCGGGTACGACGGCCTCCGCCGCAACCAGCGGCGCGATGGACAGGGCGGCAATCAACAATGCCGATCCGTTCAATTGCATGCTTCAGTACTATTTTAGCGAACCGCCGAAAGGTTGGGCGCTGTCGGTCGGCTTATTTCTGGCGATCGACGGTTATCGGTTGAAAGCCGAAAGGGTAGGCGCGATTCAGACCATGGTCGCTCTCGTCAGCGGCGAGCTGAATGAGCGGGGCTTGTCGGCCTGGATTGCCGTCCAGGAAGCCCTGGTTCTTCGTCAGACAGGGCATAGGAGGCGGCCAGGGCCGCGACCGTGCCGGCGACGTTATATGGGAGTTTTGGGGCCGCGCCATTGCGGAATCGACGAGAGCATCGCAAACCGCGCACGCCGCCAAACTCCTCAAGGCTTTCCTCGTGCAGCAAGAGAAGAGCCTTGTTGGCAATCCAGTGCGGCTCCGCGCTCATTTAGCGAGCGCTTTAAAGACATCGCGGTTTTCTTTGATGAACTGACGCCCTGCCTTGAGTTGTGCGTCGATGGCGGGGTGGTAGGGCGTTAGGAGATAGCCTTCCGCAGTCTCAATGGCATGAGGAATCGCCCTCAAATTGAGCGGGATCGGCCCATCGACCGGGGCGATTATAATGCAGGTCGTCCTCCGGCCATCTCCGTCCGAAATGCGGGGGTGGGCGCAACGGGGTATCGCGGGTTCGTGTTTAACTACAGGTAACTCATGGGTCTGTTCCGATTTTTATTTCTGTCGGTTTTTCTTCTGCTGCCGGCCGTGGCGGTGGAGCGGGCTTCGAATCGTTTTGCTCTCATCCTGGAAGACCCGCCGATGGCGCAGGGCGGCGCGCGGGCGCGCGTTGAGGCGGCGCATGTGGCGCTTCGCATGACGCTCGCGGCGCGGCAATTCACGGTGACGGGCGAAGCGCGAACGGTGTTGAACGCGATGTTCGTCAAGGCCGACGCGAGCCGCGTGGCGGAATTGAAAGCGCTGCCGGGCGTGGCGGCGGTGATTCCTTTGCGGCGCTATCGGCTGCAACTCAACAAGGCAGTTCCGATATTGAATGGACCGGGCGCGTGGCAGGCGTTGGGCGGGGAGCAGAACGCCGGCCGGGGGGTGAAAATCGCGATTATCGATAGCGGGATCGACCAGAACCATGCGGCTTTTCAGGACAACAGCATTTCGACGCCGCCCGGTTTCCCGATCTGCTCCGGCGGCGATTGCGCCTTCACGAACAGTAAGGTGATCGTGGCGCGCAGCTATGTCGCGATGGAAGCGGCGGGCACGGCGCCGAATCCGGCGGCGGATTCCATTCCCGACGACGCCTCGCCGCGCGATCGTCTGGGACATGGGACGGCGACGGCGTCGTGCGCGGCTGCCACCACTGCGACGGGACCGAGCGCGACGATCACGGGAATGGCGCCGCACGCGTTTCTGGGAAATTACAAAGTATTCGGCTCAGCGGGCGCAACGAGCGAGGATGCGCTGCTCCAAGCCATCGACGATGCGGTGAACGACGGCATGGATATCTTGTCTCTGTCTCTGGGCAGTCCGGCGTTCGGCGGCCCGTTGGACAGCGGCTCCACGTGCGGCTTACCGAGCGGCCAGCCTTGCGATCCGCTGGCGGCGGCGCTCGAAAACGCGGTAACGGCGGGGAAGATTGTAGTCGCTTCGGCGGGCAACCTGGGCCTGACCGGCGTAGATGCCGGAGGCAACGCGATTGAGACGCTGAACACGACCGCTTCTCCGGCGTATGCGCCGCACGCGATCGCCGCGGGGGCGACATCGAACGGGCACGTATGGTTCGCGGGCATGCACGTGGGGGGAAGTAATGTTCCGTCGAACCTGGAAACGATCGACGCTCAATTCGGCGACGGGCCGCAGCCGAAGGGAACGCTGACGGCGCCGGGGGTGGATGTGCAGACGATCACGGGCGATGCGCTGGGGTGCAGCACGATCCCGCAAAATTCGCTGAACGGCGTGTTTGCGATTATCGAGCGCGGCACGTGCAATTTCGTTGTGAAGGTGCAGAACGCGCAAAGCGCGGGGGCCGTGGGCGTGATCCTGTACGATACGAGCGAGGAGCCGGTGTTCACGCCGGGCGGGCTGGGGAATACGCAGATCCCGACGGCGCTGATCGGACAGGACGACGGACAGGCGCTGAAGACGTTCGTTGCGTCGAATCCCGGCGCCCCGATTACGCTGGACCCGAACCCGCTGGAAGTGACGGTGAACCCGCCGGTATCGGTCGCGGATTTTTCCTCGCGGGGGCCGGTGACGGGAACGGCGCAGATCAAGCCCGACGTCGTCGCGGTGGGGGAGCAGCTTTATATGGCGACGCAAAGTCTGGATCCGCAGGGCGAGGTTTACAGTCCCACCGGATACACGATCGCGGACGGGACCAGCTTTGCCGCGCCGCTTACAGCGGGGGTGGCGGCGCTGGTGAAACAGAAAAACCCGACCTGGACGCCGGGCCAAATACAATCGGCGCTGGTGAATAATGCCTCGCAGGCGGTCACGAGCACGACGGGCGGGGCGGCATCGGTGGTGGAGATCGGAGGCGGATTGGTGGATGCGGGCGCGGCGGCGGCGGCGGCCAACTCCGCGGAACCCGCCAGCGTATCGTTCGGCGCGTTGAGCACTCTCGCGAGGTTTCCGATGAGCCAGACGGTTCAGATTACGAATCTCGGCGGAAGCGCGGAGAGCCTTTCTTTAGCGGCCGCGCCCATAACCGCGGAAACGAATGCGCACGTCAACGTCAGCCCGTCGAGCCTGGCGCTGGGGCCGGGGCAGTCGGGTTCGATGGCGATTAATCTGACGGGCTCGCTGCCGCAAGCGGGACGGTACGAAGGAGCGATTACGGCAAGCGGTAATGGCGCCTCGATACGAATTCCGTACCTTTATTTAGTGAGTGACGGCAAGCCGGCGGCCATTATCGACCTGGAGGGCGGGGAGCCGGATTTCATGGGTACGGTGAATCAGGCGTTGCAGCAAGGCGGACTCGCTTTCAAGGTGATCGATCAATATGGCGCGCCGATTGGAGGCCTGACGGCGAGATTCAGCCCGACGGGGAGCGGCAGCGGCCGAGTGACGGCGGCGGACCGGACGACCGATTCGAATGGAATCGCGGGGGCGGAGATTACGCTGGGTTCCGCGGCGGGGGATCAGTCGTTTACGGGCACGGCGGGCGGCTTGACGGTGACGTTCACGGGCGTGGCGCGCAATGCGCCGAGGTTTGCGAGCACTGGCGTGGTGAACGCGGCGAGCTTTGCGCCGGGCGGCGTCTCTCCCGGATCGTATATCAGCATTTTCGGAAGCAACCTCAGCGATGTGACGGACCAATCGATTGTGGCGGCGTTGTCTCCGAACATGGACCAGGCGTCGGTGAGCTTCGATGTACCGTCCGCGAATATCAGCGTGCCGGGGTATCTGCACTACGTCAGCCCGGGACAGATCAATGCGCAGGTTCCGTGGGAACTCGAAGGCCAGACGTCGGTGGAGATGAAAGTGATCGTGGGGCAGTCGTTCAGCTCCGTGGTTACGGTTCCGGTGGTGAGCTACGCGCCGGCGTTCTTTGAGAATGCCGGTTTCGCGGCCGCGCTGGATGCGGGCAATAATCCGATCACGGCGGCGAATCCGGCGCGTCGCGGGCAGACGATTGAGCTTTTCGCGAGCGGCCTGGGACCGGTGACGAATCAGCCTGCTTCGGGTTTTCCGGGGCCAACGGATCCTTTGGCGCAGACGACTTCGCAGCCGACGATGACAATCGGAGGCCAGGCTGCGAGCGTGAGCTTCAGCGGTCTGGCGCCGGGGTTCGCGGGGTTATATCAGTTGAACGTGGTTGTGCCCGCGAACGCGCCCACGGGCGTCGATCAGGTGGTTGTGACGATCGGCGGAGCGGTCTCGCCGGCGGCGAATATCTCCGTTCAATAGTGTTTTCGATTTTCCTCGGTTGCGAGCCGGATGAAGAGGACCGCCTCAGCGCGGAGTTATGGGAGCAGGACACGGCCGGTATTTCCGGCGAACCGGGCGGGCTGCGCGCGTTTTTTGAGGACGACGCGCGCGCGCCGGATGTGCTGAAGAATTTTGAGCGTTACGCGCCGGGGTTGCGCCAGGAAGAGGAGAGGGACTGGGTGAGGGCGACGGAAGAGGCGTGGCCGCCGATGCTTGCCGGGCGGCGCTTTTTTCTGGCGCCGCCGTGGAACCGGGATGCGGCGCCCGCGGGGCGCTTGCGTCTTGAAATTTATCCCGGCATGGCCTGCGGCACGGGGCGGCATCCGGCGACGCAACTGTGTCTGGAGGCGATGGAGCGCTATGTGGCGCCGGGGGCGACGGTGGTGGACGTGGGGACGGGCTCGGGCATTCTGACGGCGGCGGCGCAACTGCTGGGGGCGTCGCGGGTTGTGGCGTGCGACATCGATGCGGGTGCGGTGGCGATTGCGCGGGAGCGCGTTTCGGGACTTTTTTTCGTTGGCTCCTTGGACGCGGTTGCGCCTGGTGTAGCGGATGCGATCGTCGCGAATATCGACGCGGCGGAGATTGAGCGGCTGCGGGGGGAACTGGAGCGGGTGCGGACGAAAAACGGAAGGCTGATTCTGGCGGGCTTCCCGGAGTCGGACATGATCGAGGGGTTCGCAGCGAAGGAGATCCTGCGGCGCGACGAATGGGTTTGCGTGGTGTGCTGAGCGCGTGTCGTCTATGATTACTCCGCCACATCACCGTAGCGGAGGGTGACGGAATGCGCTTTGCCGTTGTTTCCAGTACAAAGCACGGTGAGCCTGTCGTATTCGGCGTCCCGAAAGGGCGGCGCGGGCCCGCCGCCGAGACGATCGATAATGAGCGGCACGGTATCCGTGTGGCCGACGACCAGTACCGCTTCGTCGTCGCCAGCCTTTCGAAGCTCGTCAATCAGCGCATCGGTGTCCTTCTCCGCGATGACTATTGGCTTTAGATGAAGCCGTGCGGCGATGGGCTCGGCCGTCTGCTGTGTGCGCCGGAGTTCCGTTACATAGATGCGCTGGATTTTGGCGTCCTTCAGAACCTGCGCGAGTTGCCGGGCGCGCTCCTCTCCGGCGGGACTGAGCAACGCGTCGGCCGACATGGCGCTGCTGCGTTCCGCGTGGCGGACAAGGATGATGGTTGCGGCCGGGGCGGCCGAGGGCAGCGATGCGGCGAATAATACCAACACCAGCGTTTTTCGTGACATTTGCGCCATTTTTTCTCCCGTTAAACGAACTTATACCAAAAGAGCGAGGCCCAGGCCCGCGATTACTATGGCTCGAATGAAGGCCGCGGTCAAGCGGCGCGGGATTATCTTTTCCGCCAATCTTGTTTTCGTGAAGATGAATCCGAGCGCGACAAAAAGAAGCAGATCGGCCAAACCGTGAGTCGTCCCGTCATGGCTGCTAAACAATGTCATGAAGCCTGTCAGCGGCGGATAGGCGTCCTTGGCCCATGCCAGTCCGGTATTGAATAACAACGGGACCGCGGCAGAAAGAACGAACCCCAATGTTGCGGGCCGCAAGTGGGGGAGATTCCGAGGGGATCGCGGAATTTATTGTGGAGTTCCTTTCGATATGCCGCGAAGCAGCGCGACTTTAACCCCGTAGTTAATAATCGCGCCGGCGCCTTCCACCGCGAACCCCGTAATCAGAATTTGGGCCGCGATGGACAGAACAAGTTTGCGGGCAGCGGGATTTGAATACGGCTTCTCCCGAGTTGCGATGGGAAGGAATGCGGCGTTCCCGGGCCGCGCATTGAGCGTTTCGATGAACACCCACAGGGCCGCCGTGGAGCCCGTAATACCGAAGGCTGCGTGGGCCAGGAGTATGATATCCCTGCTGGAGATATTCAAGGCATTTCCTGGCGCGGGGAACTCCGGCTCTAGCCGCGCCCCATAAACCCGGAAGGAGACATGCCGTTGAATGCCGGGGCCGCGGACTTATCTTGCTCGCCAGGCTTGTCACCAGCCTTCTTCTTGCCCCATGTCCAATAGAGCCCCAGGTAGGCGTAGTTCTCCGTTTGCCCGACGGCGGTGTGGCCGTAACAGAAGAGTAATTGAAATCCGGGATCGCGGAATTTGTAGTAGCCGCCGACATCGACCAGCGTCGCCGGCCTTGTCTGCGGGGTCGCCAGTCCTTCCGGTCCGTGATAAAAGATTTCGGCTCCGAGCGTCAGTTTTTTGCCGAGATCCCGCTGCAGCAGCCAGCCCGCAAACGCGTAATTGCGGTAGCCCGGCGCATTCACTACCGTCGCCCCACCGCCCCCATAGGTAGTCCACGGGCCAAAGCTTTTCTGCACCCAAAGCGGAACCTTGTACCATGTCCTGCCGACTCCCAGACCTCGGGCGGCGCTGCCGGTCGGCATCTCGAACATCGTAAATGTGCCGATCATGGGACGATGCTTGGTTTCCTGCACAAAACGTAATTTGATGCCCAGCTCAGTGTCTCCGATGCCGAAAGCTCGCGGGCCCACGCCAGCAGGGGCTAAGCCGGGATTGTTTGCGGGTAGAATCGCCGCGGCCGGAACGATGATGTGAAGGTGGACGTTGGGAAGAGCGCCCCAGTTGAACTCCAGGGCAGGCCCAAACGTGTCGGTTTCCACCGGGGTGCCATCCGAATTCGCGAACGTATAGAACTCGTAGTTTCTGAAATCAATCGGCTCGGGGTCGTCGGTTTGGAACGGAGGGCCGGCCAGCGCGGGAGCCGAAGCGGAAGCGAGCAAGGCCAAGGCGCCGAATATGCTCACGGCGGCATTCCCGTGTGCCCGGCTATTTTGCTTCATCGATCTCTCCAAACAGTTCATGCACTTTTACCTTCATGGCCTCAAGAGCCTTTCTTCCGAGCGACGTGGCCCGATAGATTTTGCGAATCGATTGCCCTTTGCGCTTCTCGACCGAACGCAAATATCCCCTTTTTTCCATCCCGTGCAGAAGGGGATAGAGCGTTCCCAGACTGATCCGGTAACCGTGCCGGGCCAACTCTTCGGCCATTGCGAGTCCAAAGATCGGTCCTTCGGCAGCGCGATAGAGGATGTGCAGGCGGATCAGGCCGGAGTAAAGATCGCGATATTCAAAGCGGTTTTCGGCGGCGCTTTTGGGTATCGCCATTCGATATCGACTTTTAGTGTATAGGCGCTTGCGTCCGGCGTCAACTCACCTGTGTAGCGGATAGGGAGAACCGGTAGGATCAAAGGATGGGCGCTCCTGGGGCGACGTACCGGTTGCAGTTGCACGCGAAGTTTACGTTTGAAGATGCCGGCGGGGTTTGCGGGTATCTGAAGGATTTGGGGATCACGCATGTTTATTGCTCGCCGTATCTGCAGGCGGCGAAGGGGAGCATGCATGGCTACGATGTCGTGAATCACAACCGGGTCAACGGGGAATTGGGCGGGGAGGAGGGGCTGCGAGGGTTCAATGGGAAATTGCGGGCGGTGGGGTTGGGACAGGTGCTCGACATTGTGCCGAACCACATGGCGATCGGGACGCGCGCGAATATTTTGTGGTGGGATGTCTTGGAGAACGGGCCGTCGAGCGAGTACGCGGAATTTTTCGATGTCGACTGGGACCCGCCGGAGAGCAAGCTGCGCAATACCGTTCTGATCCCGATTCTGGGCGATCAGTATGGACGGGTGCTGGAGGCCGGGGAGCTGAAATTGGAGCGGGAGGGCGGCAAATTCGTCATACGCTATCACGAACACGCCTATCCGGCGGCGCCGGCGTCGGTGGCGGGGCTGGTTGCGGCGGCGGCGGAGCGCTGCGGGTCGGACGACCTTTTATTTTTAGCCGATAGCTTGACGCGGCTGCCGCGTCCGACGCGGACCGACGCGGCCAGCAAAGAGCGGCGGCATCGCGATAAAGAAGTCATCGCGCGTTATCTGGAGGAGTTGTGCGCGTCGAGGCCGGAAGTGGCGGAGGCGATTGCGCGGGAGCTGGAGCGCGTCAATGGGGATTTCGACTCGGCGGATTTCGACGCGTTGGATGCGATTATCACGAATCAGAATTACCGTTTGGCTTACTGGAAGACGGCGGGGCGCGATCTGGGATACCGGCGCTTTTTCGACGTCAATTCGCTGGTGGGATTGCGCATGCAGGACGAGCGGGTGTTTCGGGAGGCGCACAGGCTGGTGCTCGAATGGGTGCGCGAAGGGGACCTGGACGGGTTGCGCGTCGATCATCCGGACGGATTGCGGGATCCGCAAACGTATTTCGAGCGTCTGCGCGCGGCGGCCCCTACGGCTTGGATCGTGGCGGAGAAGATCCTGGAGCGCGGGGAACGGCTGCGCGCGTCGTGGCCCGTGGCGGGGACCACGGGGTACGATTTTCTCGCGCGCGCGGGAGGGCTGTTCGTGGATTCCACGGCGGAGCGGACGCTTACGGAATTCTATACGGAGTTCACGGGAGAATCGGGCGAGCTTCAAGAAGTCGTGCGCAATCGCAAGCATCAGGTAATGCGGGAATCTTTGGGCAGCGACGTGAACCAACTGACGGCGCAGTTTTTGGACGTGTGCGAGGGACACCGGCGCTATCGGGATTACACGCGGCACGACATACATCAGGCGCTGCGCGAGCTGAGCGCGTGCTTTCCGGTGTACCGGACCTATGTGGACGCGGACCGGGGGCGCGTGTGCGAAGAAGACATTCGCCACATCGACGAGGCGGTGGAGCGGGCGAAGGGGCATCGTCCCGATCTGGCTTCGGATTTATTCGATTTCATTCGCTCCGTTTTGACGCTGGAGACGCGAGGGGAGCGCGAGTGCGAATTTGCGATGCGCTTCGAGCAGTTCACCAGCCCGGTGATGGCGAAGGGGGTGGAAGACACTGCGTTCTATGTGTTCAACCGTCTGGTTTCGCTGAACGAGGTGGGCGGCGATCCGGGCTGCTTCGGGATAACGGCGCGCAAGTTTCACGAGCTTTCAAAAGAGTCGTTCGAAAAGTGGCCGGAAGCGATGCTGGCGACATCGACGCACGATACGAAGCGCAGCGAGGACGTGCGCGCGCGCATCAGTTTGATTTCGGAGATGCCGGATAGGTGGACGGAAGCTGTGCGGCGTTGGGCGGCGCATAACGAGCGGCATAAACGCGGCGGGTTTCCGGACCGCAATATGGAATACCTGCTATACCAAACGCTGTTCGGCGCCTGGCCCATCGATCGCGAGCGCATGGCGAACTACATGGAGAAAGCGTCGCGCGAGGCGAAAACGCATACTTCCTGGACGGAGCCGAACGCGGTGTACGAAGAGGCGCTGCGTAATTTTGTGGGGGCCGTTTACGACGACGCGGAATTCATGCGCGACGCGGAGGCGTTCACGGCGCCGCTGATCTGGCCGGGGCGGGTCAACTCGCTGGCGCAGACGCTGTTGAAGCTCACGGCGCCGGGCGTGCCGGACCTGTATCAGGGGACGGAACTGTGGGACCTCAGTCTGGTGGACCCGGATAATCGGCGGCCGGTGGATTACCAACTGCGGCGGCGCCTGTTGGGGGAGCTGAAGAAGCTGGCGCCGCGGGAGATTCTGGATCGCGCCGATGAGGGGTTGCCGAAGCTGTGGGTGACGGCGCGCGCGCTTGATTTGAGACGGCAGCGGCCCGAGGCTTTCGGCCGCGATGGCGCCTATGAGCCGGTCTGCGCGCGCGGAGCGAGAGCCGATCACGTGGTGGCGTTCCGGCGGGGCGGCGAGGCGATGACGGTTGTCCCGCGGCTCGTGTTACGGTTGGACGGCGACTGGGGGGACACCGCGATCGATGTCGGCCGCGGGCGCTGGCGCAACGTGTTGAGCGGCGAAAATTTCGAGGGCGGCGAGCTGTCCCTGGGCGCGCTGCTGCGATCCTTCCCGGTGGCCCTTCTGGCGCGCGATTAAAACATCCATGCACGATCACCATCGAGTTCAGACGGATGCCTGGGGCATCGACCATAAATATTGCGACGCCCGCGGCCATTGGCACGACGTAGGCGCCGAGACGCTGGCGGCGCTGCGGGAGGCGATGGGGGCGCCGCGAAGGAGATGCGCGCGCGGAGCCGGAGAGCGATGGCGTCGTGGTGCTTCGCGAGGGCGAGCAGACGCGGGTGGACGGCCGCTCGGAGATTGAATTGGAATCGGGCGAGGCGCGGGAGATCGACGGCGCGCTGCCGGAGGATTTGCCGCTTGGCTACCATCGGCTGCGGTTAAAGGATGGCGCAACACGGCGCGTGATCGTGGCGCCGCGGCGCTGCTATTTGCCCGCCGGGCTGCACATCTGGGGCTGGGCG
The DNA here is from genome assembly GCA_963795935.1 of Bryobacterales bacterium. Taxonomy (GTDB): domain Bacteria; phylum Acidobacteriota; class Terriglobia; order Bryobacterales; family Bryobacteraceae; genus JAICMB01. The sequence goes on from CAWCJO010000018.1 coordinate 58,850, forward strand.
CTGCAGCTTTATGCGCTGCGGTCGCGGCAAAGCTGGGGGATGGGCGATCTGGCGGATTTGCGGGAATTCGCGGAGTGGTCGGCGCGGGAGCGGGGCGCTGGGGTGGTGATGCTGAACCCGCTGGATGCGGCGACGCCGGGGCTGCCGCAGAACGCCAGCCCGTATTTCCCGAGCAGCCGGCGGTTCCGCAATCCGCTTTATCTTCGCATTGAAGAGATCGAGGGGGCGCGCGAGCTGGCTCGGGATTTGGAACGGCTGGAGAAGGCGGGGCGGGCGCTGAACGGGAATCGGATTATCGACCGGGATTCTATTTACCGGTTGAAGATGGACGCGCTGGAGATGTTATGGGGCAGGCGCGGGGGGGATGCGAGGCTCGACGAGTACTGCGCGCAAGAAGGGGCCGATCTGGAGAAATTCGCCGCGTTTTGCGTTTTGAGCGAGCAATACGGGCGCGGTTGGCAGCGCTGGCCGGAAGAATTCAGGCATCCCGCGGCGGCGGGGATCGAGCGCGTGGCGGCGCAATCGAGGCATCGCGTCCGGTTTTATATGTGGATGCAATGGCAGTTGGACCGGCAATTGGCGCGGGCTTCGAAACCGCTCGCGATCATGCAGGACCTGCCGATCGGGGTGGATCCGGACGGAGCCGATGCGTGGTTGTGGCAAGACATCCTGGCGCGGAACGTAGCGGTGGGGCGCCGCCCGATCTGTTCAACACCGCGGGTCAGGATTGGGGATTGCCGCCGTTCGCGCCGCGGAAATTGCGGGCGGCCGGCTACGAGCCGTTCATTCAGACGATCCGCGCCGCAATGCGTCATGCCGGCGGGCTGCGGATCGACCACGTCATGGGACTGTTCCGGCTGTATTGGATTCCCGTTGGGAGGGGACCGCGCCGCGGCGCTTACGTGCGCTACAACGCCGACGAAATGCTCGCGATTACGGCGCTGGAGAGCCAACGAGCGCGGGCGTTCGTCGTGGGCGAAGATCTGGGCACGGTGGAAGACGGGGTCAGGGAGAAGCTGGCCGCGAACGGCATGTTGTCGTACCGCCTGATGTGGTTTGAGGAGACGCCGCCGTCGGAATTTCCGGTGCAGGCGCTGGCGGCCGTGAGCACGCACGATCTGCCTACGATTGCGGGGGTATGGACGGGGAGCGATGTAGAGGCGCAGAAGCGGATCGGCGTGCAGCCGAACGAAGAAGGGCAGGCGCAGTGGCGCGAGAAGCTGCGCGACATGGTGGAGGATATTCCGCGTCCGGGGATAGAAGATGTCGTCGTGCGGGCGTATGAATCGTTGGCGGCGGCGCCGTCGCGGATTTTGACCGCATCGGTTGAAGATGCGCTGGCGGTGGAGGAGCGGCCCAATATGCCGGCGACGCTGAACGACCAATGGCCGAATTGGTCGCTGGCTTTGCCGCTTGCGGCCGAGGAGATCCGCGAGAGCGAGCTGGCGGGAAAAGTGGCGCGGGCGCTGTCGCGGGGGCGCACCGGAGCGCGCCCGGATTGATGGATGATGGTAAGAACTCCACGCGCGGACGCGGCATGTTATTGCAAGTCATTCAACTTATGGGAGATTGTAAGTGGCCGGTTAGCTGCTAAGTAAGTGCGCGGAGGAAGAAAAACATGAAATACATGTTTGCTTGGATGTTGGGCGTTCCCGGGGTTGTGATTCTAGCGTGGTTCTTGATCAGTCATATGTAGCCTGTGGCCGAAAAGCACCGCCGCGGCGGTGGCGGGCGGCCAGGGGTAAATCGAAACAACTTAGCGATTTCAATAGGTTGCGCTTGGCGAGTTAGTTGCACTCCTGGAAAACAGGAGGAGACAATGAAAACGAAGCTAGCGCTGCTTGCGATGTTGCTGGGAGGATCGCTGTTTGCGGGTCCTCGCGTTGTGGTCGGCATCGGCGTGGGAGGCTATTATGCGCCGCCGCCGGTACCGGTGGTTCGATACATACCGCCGAGTCCGGGACCTGGATACGCATGGGTCGGCGGATATTGGTCGCCCGTGGGCGCACGGTATGCGTGGCGCGAAGGGTACTGGGCCCGACGGCCTTATGTGGGGGCGTATTGGGTGGCTCCGCGTTACTCGGGACACACCTATTACCGCGGATATTGGCGGCGGTAGACTAAACCCCGGCTTGCTCGAGTATGGGTTCGGAGGGCATGGGCAGCCGGGGAGTCGTTTCCGCGATGCGGCTGGAATCGCACCGAGACCAGCTTCGAGATGCCCGGCTCCTGCATGGTCACGCCGTAGAGCGATTGCGCGGCTTCCATGGTGCGCTTGGCGTGCGTGATGACGATGAACTGCGTCTGCGACGACATGTCGCGCAGCAGGCGCGTGAGCCGCTCGATGTTGGGTTCGTCGAGCGGCGCGTCCACTTCGTCGAGGATGCAGAACGGGCTGGGCTGATATTGGAAGATCGCCATCAGCAGCGCCATGGCGGTCAGCGATTTTTCGCCGCCCGAGAGCAGCAGCACGCTCTGCAGTTTCTTGCCGGGAGGCGAAGCCACGATGTCGATGCCGGACTCGGCGACGTTGTCCTCGTCGGTGAGCCGCATCTCGCCGATGCCGCCGCCGAACAGCGTCTTGAACATCTCGCGGAAGTTGGCGTTGATGGCCTCGAAGGCTTCGATGAAGCGCCGGCGCGATTCGGCATCGATTTCGTGAATGGCCTTTTCGGTATCGCGAATGGAATCGAGCAGGTCCTGGCGCTGCGCGTTCAGGAAATCGTAGCGCTGCTGCGCTTCCTGGAACTCCTCCAGCGCGCTGGGATTCACGGGGCCCAGCGCTTCGATTTTGGCGCGCAGCTTCCTGGTAGCGCTGCTCGGCTTCTTCGATGCCGGCTTCGTCCGAGCAGCAGTCTCTCCGGGCGCGGCCAAGCTCTTCGATCGGAATCGCCAGTTCTTTGCGGCTGGTTTCGTCGAGGTACTTCAGCTCGGCTTGCAGCTTTACCAGCTCCAGTTCGATTTGCGAGCGGTTTTCCTGCGCGGCCTGCGCGGCGGCGCGCAACTGTTTCAGATCGCTTCATCCAGAGCGGCGAGACGCGCGCGCGCGGCGGCTTCCCGGTCGGCGAGCTCCGCGACGCTGTGGTCGAGACGCGCGATGTTTTCGATCAGAGCGCCGGCGCGCTGGTCGAGCTCGATGTTGTCGGACAAGCAGATGCGCGCGATCCACGCCCAGCCGCTCCATTTCCGCCGCGACTGTCGCGCGCCGGCTGGCGATCTCGCGCAGCTGCGCTTCGAGCCGCGCCTGCGCGGCTTTTTCCGCGCGCTGGCGCTCTTCGAAGCCCGGCCAGATCCGCGCGCAACGCGGCGTGCTCTTCGGCGACCGCGTGCCGCGTGCGGCTTGCAGCTCCTCGAAATCGGCGCGCGATTGCTCGAGCACTTGCTCCTGAACGGCGCGCGCTGCTTCCTTCTCATCCACAAGCTGGCGCGTTGCGCTCGCGCTGCGTCGTGGGCGCGCGCGCCGTTCCTGCCGCAGCCGCGTCCAATTCCAGCCGCGCCACCGAAAGACGCGAGGAGGCGCGCGCGAACTCTTCGGCCAGCTTGCGGCTGCTCATGATCCAGCGCCAGCGCGTCTTTCTCCTGGCTCTGCTGCGCGGCGCGCAGGCGCTCCAGATCGTCGGCGAGATGCGGCGATCTCGAGTTCGAGATCTTCGACCAGGCTGCGCGGTCTGTTGCAGCGCCGTCTCCTTGGCTGGCACGCTTGCCGGTCACTTCGCGCAATTCGCGCTTCAGCGCCAGCGGACCGCTGCCGGTTCTTCTTGCCGCCGCTGACGGCGTGCCCGTGATAGCTGACGCCGTCGGGCAAGCAGGAAGAAGCGTCCGGGATGCTCGGCGGCGAGGCGCTGCGCCGCGGCGCGATCTTCCGCCAGATAGCAATTGGCGAGCCGCGGGAAGCAGATCCGCGGGGCGTGCGTCAGGCCGTTGGTGAAGCGCACGATAATCGCTGAGGCGGCCGACGACGCCGGGGGCTGTCGAGCCGGGCGCCGGCGGCGTTCGCATTCGGCGAGCCTTCGGCATTCGACCAGGAACGTGGCGCGGCCGTCCAGCTCGGTGCGCATCAGGTCGATGCCGCGCTCGGCTTCGCTCCAGTCCTTCACGACCACGTATTCCAGCTCTTCGTGCAGGAATTCCTCGGTCGCTTTTTCGTAAGCCGGATCCACTTCCACGAAGTCGGCCAGCACGCCGAGCGGGTTGAAAATCGCGCGTCTGGCCTGCGTTCGATGGCGGTGAAAAGCCGCTTGACGCTTCGGTGGTGTAGGAGCGATGCGAGATGATTTCCTCCAGCGAATCCTTGCGCGCTTTCAGCCGCGAAGCTTCCGACGCGCAACTGCTCGAAATCGCCGCGGGCTTCGCGGCGCGGCTTGCGCTTGCGGCGCCCAGATCCTCTTCCATCGGCGCGCTGCTTGCTCGGCCGTCGATTCCAGCTCCAGCTGGCGGGCGGCCAGCTTCTGCGACAGCTCGCGCTTTCAGCGCTTCCAGGCGCTCCAGATCCGCCGACGCGGTCTGCTCTTCGCTCTGGCGCGCGCGGTATCGCGCTCGACGCCGGCCAGATATTCGTCGATCTGCGCCAATTGATTCTTCAGCGTCGAAGCTTCGCCGAGCAGCCGCAGCACCTGCTGGCGGCCGGTTTCGAGCGTTCGCGCGCGCTCCTGCAGGGCGGCTGTTGAGCTGCTCGCGCTCGCTGCTCTTGGCGGTCAGCTGCTCGCGACGCCGATGCGCTGCGTCTCCAATTCGACTGCCGAGACGGTTGCGAGGTGATCGCTTCCAGTTCGCGCTCGTGTCTGCTCCGTGCCGCGCCTCCAGTTCCTGCGTTTCGGCTTCGCCCTGCGGCCAGGCGCTGCTCGATCGCGCCGATCTGCTTGGCTTGCGATTCCAGCCGGCCGCGCGTGCGCTCCTGATCGAGCCGCAGCTCCGCAAGCTGCGCGCGGGCCTCGGTCAGCTCGGCTTCGGTGCGGTAGCACTGCTCCTGCAACTGCTGCGTGCTCGCGCTCGCTTTCGGCGACCTGCGGCGGAGAGGTCTGAAATTCCGATGGCCGCGTTCAGATCCAGCGCATCTTAGCGGCTTCGCGCTCCAGCATCTGGAAGCGGCCGGTGAGGGCTTTCCGCAGATGCGCGACCATTTCGGTCTTCAGCTCGCCGTAGCGCTTCGCCTTGGCGGCCTGCCGCTTCAGCGAATTCACCTGGCGGCCGACTTCTTCCAGAATGTCGAAGACGCGCGAGAGGTTCTGCTTGGCGCCTTCGAGCTTCGCTTCCGCCAGCCGCTTCTTGGTCTTGAACTTCGTGATGCCGGCGGCTTCTTCGATCATGGCGCGGCGGTCCTGCGGCTTGTTGCTGAGGATCTGGCCGATGCGGCCCTGCTCGATAATGGCGTAGCTCTCGGGCCCAGGCCGGTGCCGATGAAAGAGATCCTGGATATCGCGCAGGCGGGCCGCTTTGCCGTTGATCAGATATTCGCTTTCGCCGGAGCGGAACAGGCGGCGGGTGATGGTGATTTCGGCGGGCTTGGCGGCGTGGATCGATGCGGAATGCCGTTCCGACGCCGTTGGCCGTCGCCGATCCGTCGCGAGCGCTCGGTTCAGCACTCGCGGGAACGTCGATGCGGATCGACCAGCGTCATGGTGACCGACGCCATGCCGAGCGGCTTGCGGTCGCGCGTGCCGGCGAAGATCACGTCTTCCATGCGGGCGCCGCGCAGGCTCTTGGCGGATTGTTCGCCCAGCACCCAACTGATGGCGTCGCTGAGATTCGATTTTCCGCAGCCGTTGGGGCCGACGATGGCGGCGATGCCCGATCCGTTGAACCGCATCTCGGTCTTGTCGAAGAAGGATTTGAATCCTTGGATCTCGACTCGCTTCAGCTTCAGCAAAGACGTGCTCCTCCTAAGTCTTATTCTCGGGGGATTGATCTATCGTATACGCGAAGGGACGACGCCCACTCCCACCCCTGGCGCACCACCCCGTTCATGAAGACCCGCCTCGGCGGCCTGGCCCTGGCCCGGAACCAGAACCGCCCGGCCGCCTTCGCCCGCGTGCTGCGCGCCTCCCGCATGTGGTCCCGCGGCTACCGGGTCTCCGACGAGGAGGTCGGTGACATGTACGACGTCCTCGCCCGGCACGACGGGGTGCGGTTCCTGCACGACGGCGCCGGATTCGTCGACGAGCACAAGCGCAACGCGGCCCGATGGGACCTCGCCCGCCTCACCGCCGCCCTCGGCAACGAGCTCACCTGGGACCTCGCAGGCAGCGCTCTCGACCCGTTCGAACCACGACAGATCCGCGCGGCCCGCCAGCGCCTCGACCCAGCCCTGGTGCGCATCCACGACCTGCCCGGCGGACACCTCACCACCAGCGAGCACCCCGGCCTGCTCGCCAGCCTCATCCGCGCGCTCCCGCAACCGCGGCCCGCCGGACCGCCGCCGCACCCGGTTAGCAGCGAAGGGAACCAGCCGTCATGACCGCACCGATCAGCAGCAACAGCAGCACCCTGCCGGAGGAACTCATGTCCAACCTTCGCCCGCTCCTCGAGCGCAACCGCGCCTTCGCCGCCACCGGCGCCCACGCCGGGCTGGCAATCATGCCCCGCCAGCCGGTATTCCTCGTCACCTGCCTAGATCCGCGCGTCGACCCTGCCGCCTTCCTGGGGATCGAGCTCGGAGACGCCCCCGTGATCCGCAACGCCGGCGGCCGGGTCACCGAGGCGGTCATCAACGACATCGCGTTCATCAGCTACGCTCACCAGGACGATGATCCCCGACGGACCGCTATTCGAGGTGGCCGTCGTCCATCACACCGGCTGCGGCACAGGATTCCTCGCCGACGCCGCATTCCGGTCCGCCTTTGCCGCGCGCACCGGCCTGGACGAGGCAATGCTCGCCGCACAGGCGGTCATCGACCCGGCGGCCACCGTCCGCACCGACGTGGACCGGCTGCTGTCATCGCCCAAAGTGCCGCCGCAGATCAGCGTCTCGGGTCACGTCTACGACCTCCAGACAGGACTGGTCACCACCATCACCGGCCCAGCACAGCCACAGGCACAGGGCCCCTCAGCCGATGCGCCCGATACCGCCCCGGCACCCCAGCCCAGCTGACGCGCGCCTCGGCACGAGGACCACGCACCGGGACGGACGCCGGGCTGGCATAACCAAGCAGGCTTGGCCCACACCCCGACGCGCCCGCGCGGCGTCAAGGGCCATGCCCGACCAGAACCGGAGAATCTGTACGCGTAGCGGCGGGGAAGCTAGCCAGAACCGAGCCGCCCGGAATCGGCGTTCGGCGCCAAGCGCACGGCGGCGGCGTCCAGTGACCGGTCACTCTTGGTCACGACTACTGCCCGGCCTTATGGGGTAACCAGGCAGATCGCAGAGGCCGCCACAGGCCAGGACCATGCACACAAGCGCTATTGCACGGGACTTCGGACATCTGCGCACAGGACTTCGGACATTGACAGCGGCGACGCACGACCCCCACCAGGTCACGGCGTCGGGAAACTATGTAGGCAAAACTACGTCGACTAGCTAGGCTCGCATTACCGTTTGCGCTACAGTCAGGCCATGACAGTCCTCATCACCCCCGTAGCGGGCGGGCACGGGCGCGGGGCGAACGGCCTGGTCGGCCGGGCGCGCTGCCCCCAGTCACAGGGTGCGAAGAGTGATGGCGAAGATCGGTTACGCCCGGGTATCCACCCGCGGCCAGAAGGACGACAGCCAGGTGATGACCTGACCGCCTACGGGTGCGACAAGATCTTCACCGACACCGTGTCCGGCAAGCTCGCCGCCCGCCCCGAGCTCGACAGGGCCCTGGCCTACCTGCGCGAGGGCGACGTGCTCGTCATCACCCGCCTGTCCCGCGCCATGCGGTCGCTGAAGCACCTCCTCGCGCTCGCCGACGAGCTGCACGAGCGCGGCGTCGGCCTGGTGGTCCTCAAGCAGGACATCGACACCACAACGCGACCGGCCGCCTCGTCTTCCATATCCTCGGGGCGATCGACGAGTGGCAGCGGGAGTTGATCATCGAAGGAACCCGCGAGGGCCTCGACGCGGCGCGGGCCCGCGTCCGTACCGGCGGCCGCAAGCCCAAGCTGACGCCGCCTAGTCCGCCACCGTCCGCCGCATGTACCAGGCCACCGGTCCGGACGGCAAACGGCAGCACACCGTCGCCGAGATCGCCGAAGCCGTCGGCGTGCACCGCACCACCGTGTACGACTACCTCAACAGGTAGCGCTGACATGGCCGCCGGCCCGCAGGACGCGCCCCGGCACGCCGGGCAGGTCGTCCGCCGCGTGCTGCTCCGCCGGAACATCGCCATCGACGCGGAGACCGCCCAGCTCGTCGCTGCTGCCGTCCAGGCCGCGCTCCAAGCCGGTACGCCCTCGCGGCTTAATCGCCGCAAACTGCTTGTTCCCCCCGCCGACTGCGAGCCGCTGTTCTGACTCCGAACCCGGGTGATGCCGACCCTGATGGCGGCCGCTACATTCCGTATAGGCCTGATAATGGAGCGTGGCTTAATGCGGCAGAGGATCAGCCCTGGCTCTGGCTACGCCTGGCCTGCGGCGCTGGGATGGACGTTGAGATGACGCCGGGCATGGCGCTGGAGGACGTGTGGATCTGAAGCTGGGTCACTACGCCAAGGACGGCATCGAGGTCATCGACGTGCAGGGCGAGATCGATATGTATACGGCGCCGCGGCTGCGGGAGCTGCTCATCGACCTGGTCAGCAAGGGCAGCTACCAGCTCGTCGTCAACCTGGACAAGGTCGGGTTCCTCGACTCCACCGGCCTCGGGGTGCTGGTCGGGGGCCTGAAGCGGGTGCGGGCCCACGACGGCTCGCTGGATCTGGTCTGCACGCAGCAGCGGATCCTGAAGATCTTCCGGATCACCGGGCTGACGGAGGTCTTCGGCATCTACGAGACGGTGGACCAGGCCATCGCGGCGACGGCGGGGCCGCCGGTAAGGAATGCGTCACCGGGGCCGAAGCAGCCGAGGGCTTCGGGGCTATCGGCGGGGAGGCACGGTCACACCGGGCCTGTAGAAGAAACGGCGCCTACCTGGTTGTTAAGGCCCGCCGGCTTCGCGAACACGTTTTTCAACGCCTTCCGAGCCGTGATCGGGGTGCTCGGCGAACAGAAGTTGATCATGTCAAGAAT
>CAWCJO010000019.1:0-69265 GCA_963795935.1 Bryobacterales bacterium
CCAGTGTCTCCTCACTTATCCACCTGATATAATGGCGAGCGGCAAAGGAGCCGCAATCGCAATGTCTCATCCTACCTCTCGCAGATTCTTCCTCGGCGCCGCGACAGCGGCGGCAGCCTCGCGCGTCTGGGGCGCCAACGACAGGATCAACGTGGCGATCGTTGGACTCGGCGGACGCGGGACCGCTCACTTAAGGACCTACTCCCGGTTGCCCGAGGCTCGCGTCGTGGGACTGTGCGACATCGATCAGGCGGCCCGCGAACGGGCCCAGGCGACTCTTGAAAAGAACACCGGCGAAAAAGCCAAAGAGTTCGTGGACATGCGCGACGCCTTCGCGGACCCCAGCGTGGAAGCCGTTTCGATCGCGACGCCGAACCACTGGCACGCCCTGGCGGCGATCTGGGCCATGAAAGCCGGCAAGGACGTCTATGGCGAGAAGCCGGCCTGCTACAACATCTACGAAGGCCAGCGCATGCTGGAGACCGCCCGGCAGACCAACCGCATGCTGCAGATCGGCTCGCAGCATCGCAGCATGCCGTTTAAGATTAAGGCCATGGCGGCGCTGCAAGGCGGCTTGATCGGAAACATCTACCTGTCCAAGGGATTATGTTTTAAGCGGCGCGCCTCTATCGGCCACAAAGACGACAGTCCCATGCCGCCGGGCGTGGATTGGGATCTTTTCCGGGGGCCCGCGCCCATGCGCCCTTTCAACACGCTGCGCTTCAAATACAACTGGCACTGGTTCTGGGACACGGGCAACGGCGACATCGGCAATCAGGGCGTGCACGAGATCGGCATCTGCCGGTGGGGCCTGGGAGACCCCGCATGGCCCAAGGTGGCCTACGCGCAGGGCGGCAAGTACGCCTATCACGATGACCAGGAGACGCCCAACACGCTGCTGGCGAGCTACGATTACGGGGGCCGCGAGATTGTCTTTGAAGTCCGCGGCCTGTTGACCGGGGGCGAGGGCGTACCAGTGCACCGCCGTCCCGGTCCCCCCGCCGCAGGCGCCGTCGCGCCGCCCTCGGAGCCCGCGCCTACGGCCACCGCGCCGGTCTCGCGCCCTCCGCTGAATATTATGATCGGGAACCTCTTCTATGGCGACGACGGTTGGGCCGCCATGAGCGATCAGGGTTTTCAGGCGTTCAAGGGCGAGAGCAACGAACTGATCATGGAAGAACAGCCCGAGAGAGGCGACGCCACCGGTCTGCACATGCAGAATTTTCTGGCCGCCTGCCGCTCGCGCAATTACAAAGATCTGCACGACGAAATCGCCAACGCCTACTTGAGCGCATCGATGTGCCACTTGGCGAATATCAGTTATCGCACCGGCCGCAAGCTGACGCTCACGCCCGGACCGAAGTTCGCCAACGACCCCGAGGCAGACAAACTGCTCACGCGCAACTACCGCAAGCCTTACGTGGTGTGAGCGGGCCCGCCAGGCGATTATGCATTCGCGCGCATATGCGCCATTGCTTTAGAAAGACAACCGCAGCGCGAACTGGACCACCCGCGGCGTATTGGCCTGGCTCAGGGCGATGGTTCCGAATCCGGTAGTCGAGATCGAAGTGATTGGGCCGGCGAATACCACGGAGTTGGTGGCATTGAACATCTCGGTTCGGAATTCCAGACGGAAGCGTTCGGTGAAGGCGATCTGCTTCTGGATCAGAAGGTCGAGATCCTTGTTTGCAGGATTGCGCACATCGGGAAGTTCGCGGCTGACATTCCCGAACTGAAACTGCGGCGTTTGATAGAAAGCGGCGGTATTGAAGTACTGGCCGCCGTCGGCGATCCGTGGGCCTCCCGGAAGCGCGGCCGGGACGCCTGTCGCGTCCGGCCGCTCAATGCCGGTATTATATGCGTTCGAATTGTTGGGCGATGTTACGACGACGGGCAAGCCGCTCGAGTAGGTATAAATTCCCGCTACCGACCAATTGCCCGCCGCGCGAGCAATCCAGCCATGGCCGAGCCATTTCTTGCCGACTCCGAACGGCAGGTCGTAGCTGACGCTGAGATTCACATAGTTCGGCACATCCAAATAGGACAACGCGCGGTCGCAGGAGAAGCAATACGTGTTGTTGAAGCCGGCGCTCTGTCCCAGAAAGCTTCCTAGTTCCCCGACGTTGTCGATAGCCTTCGAACGCGTATAGTTGAACAGGACGGCCAAGCCCTGCGCGAAGCGGCGTTCCACTTTGACCTCCAAGGCATTGTAGGTGGCATGTCCAAATGGCGCCTGGCTGGCGTTCACGCCCGTGAACTGAGGATAAGGCCGCAGTAACTGCGCATACTGCACGGTAGGCAGACTCAGGATTGAGGTGGAATCCGTTATGTATCCATAAAAAGGATTTGGTACCGTCTTCAACAACTGCGATCCCAGGGTCAATTGCGCCGGCGTAAGTTGATTTAAGGCAACGGAGGTCGGCAGCGCGACCGAGCTCGTCCCGGTATAACCCACGTTGAGGAGCATCTCGAACGGCAATTGCCGTTGGAGATCGAACGACCATTCCGCCGTATAGGGCAGGCGCTGATCGCGTAACGGGCCGCTGATGGATTGGCCCAGCAGCGTGCTTAACCCGAGCGAATTTCCCGTGGGCTGGATCAAGCCCTGGGGAAACGGGTTGCTGAGGTTGAAAGTGGGCGTGACGGTATCGGATTGCGTTACAAGGTTCGACGTCGTTCTGGTGAAACCCTGTGAGACGTCCGTATTCGGAACCAGCGGGCTGTGAAAGATTCCGGCTCCAGACCGGATCACGGTCTTGTCATTCACCCGGTACGCAATTCCGCCCCGCGGATCCCAGTTGTTCGTGTCGGCAATCTGAGTCCGCGATCCCCGGCCATTTACGCCCACAAAACCAACTCCGCCAACCAAGTTATAACCGGGGACTTGCAAAGAAGAGGGGTCGGTCAAATCGAGGAAGATATCGCTGTTGTGAGCTTCGTGAATCGGCAACTCCAGGTTGTATCGGATTCCGAGCGTGACGGTCAGGTTCGGCGTCGCGTGCCATTCGTCTTGAAAGTACGAGGCATAGTATGGGTGAGTCTGATAGACGGGCGGGTTGATATTGTATGAGACCGAGGCAGCGCCGAGCAAAAGCGATGCGAGACCGGATCCCGTGGAGGTGGCGGCGGCCTGCGGGTTTGGCCCCGCCGTATAGGCGCTGCTTGCGGATATGCTGAGAGGCAGGGGATTGTTTATCGAGACCGTGAAATAACGCCAGTCAAAGCCGGCTTTAAAGTTATGGCTTCCCCGTAGCATTGTGATGGAGGCGGCATACTGATACGTTCGCGAGATCACGACGTTATCAGCGGTTCCTTGCGGCCCCAAGCCGCTCAGTCCCGTAGCGGAGAGCACGGGAAAATAGGCGGCTGTTTGCCCCGTGGTTACCGTGGATGGAAAGCCGAGCGACGCTTGATCGAAACCGAGCGTGAGCGGAACCCTGTTCGTCTGGCTATTTGCCAGCGAGAAATGGTGCTCGAATACAACACGCGGGCTAATCACCCAGGTATGATCGACCATCCAATTCGTGCCCGGGATGACGTTTGGCGTCTGAACCGGAGACTCCGGGTTGCCATATACCAGAGGCTGCGAGTTCAAGTCGTTGAACCAGTCGCCACGCGCGAAAATACTGTGCTTCTCATTAAACTGGTGATCGATTCGGGCGTCGACGCGATCGTTCGCAAGCGTATTCGAGGCGGAGCTCAAGAAGTTATTCGTGTCGCTGAGGCCGATACCTTGCTCGTTCGGCAGCGGATAATACTTCAGCAGATTCGTGGCGATTGGATTTAAGAGGTTGGATGGGATAATATTGCCAGGGAACGCATCCCGGATGTACCGGGTAGTTCCGGCGGGGGCCGTTGGATCGAGCCGCGTTGTGGTTGGGTCGTAGATCGCGATCAGCTTGCCGTTGGTGTCGAATGTATGCGAGAAGTCCCCCTGCCGCTCGGCCGCGGTGGGCACCGTGCCCAGGAAAGAGGCATAGCTGCTCTGGCGCAAGCCCTCATAACCGACGAAGAAAAAAGTCCGATTCCGGCCGTTATAGAGTTTCGGAATGACCGCGGGACCGCCCAATACAAACCCGTACTGGTTCTTGCGAAAGCTCGTGCGAGGCTGGCCGGCTTTGTTCGCGTTGAACCCATTTGCATCGAGTAAATAGTTCTGTAAAAACTCATGCAAGTTGCCGTGAACGGAGTTTGTCCCCGACTTGATGCTGTAGCTGACGACACCTCCGCCGGTACGGCCAAACTCGGCGTCATACGGGTTGGTGTTCACTCGAAATTCCTGGATCGCGTCAACCTGCGGTATACCCGAAACCTGGTTGTTGTATGTGCCGGTATCGGCCGCTCCGTCGAGTAGAATCTCGTTCGTGTTACTGCGTGATCCATTGATATGAAAATTCGCCGTGGTTGATTCGCTCAAAGTGTTATCACCGGGATTGACGGAGCCCGGAATCACGCCCGCGGCGAGCCGGAGCAGCAGGAGAGGATTTCGCGTATTGAGCGGGATCGCTTGAACGAACTCGTTTTCGACCACCGATCCGCGATCCGCTTTCTCCACCTGCAAGAGCGGCGCCCGCTCACTCACATTGACCGACTCCGTAACTGTCCCGGTCTTAAGATTGAAATCAATCGTTCGTGTCTGGCCCACCTCAAGAGATACGGCTTCGAGGCGAGTAGTCGCAAATCCCGTTGCTGAACAACTTGCGTCGTACACTCCGGGAGGCAGGGGCGGCACGATATAACGGCCTTCAGAATTGGTCTGAGTGGTGACCTTCACTCCTGTCGAGCGATTTGTGAACTCAACTGTCGCGTTCGGAATTACCGCTTCCGTTGGATCGGTTACGCGCCCCGATACCGTGGCATTCTGACCCCATGCGCACACGCAGAGCGCAAAAAGCGCTACAAGAGATTTCATATCAGCCGGAGTATAACATAGCAAGCTTCGCCTCCAGATAATTTTTGTGTTCCTCGCTGAAAAGGCCGTTTAAGCCGGCCTCAGGCCGCGGGTAAGATCTTGAGAAAAGGACACCAATACTCTTGCCTTTAGAAGTATACCTTCATCGCGAGCTGAAGATGCGTGGCAATCCGAAACTGGTGATCGCCCGAACGTTCCGCTCGTGATGCTGAGTGCCGGAGCATTCCAGTTGGGATGATTCAGGACATTGAATACACGCGGATACATTCTTTGCCCACAATTCTTCTCTCGGTTATCGCGGCAGACTCCTGTCTCGCGACGTAGGCAAGTCATTTTCTTGTTCTGCCGCAGGTGCGCTCATGTGGCTACACGTATAACTCATTGACATGCGTCGCGCGCTTGAGCGTCACGGCGCCCTAACCTCGAATAAGGTCAATGCAGCTCACAAGGCGTTTAAAGAACCAACCCTAAACCCGCTCGATCTCCTTCATGAGCCCCGCCAGCGACGTCTCCGTGGAAGCCGCTTTGCCGCCCGGCCCGCGCCAGTGCGTCTCCAGGTTGAACGTCTCTTTATAGCCGGTCTTCAGCAGCGCCCGTATCTGCCCCGTGTTGTCGAATTCGCCCTGACCCACGGCGGTCCATTCCACTTTGCCGTTCGGCCCCCGCCGGAAATCGCGCAGATGCACATGAAAAATGCGCGCTGGATCGAGAAGGCGGAAGCCGTCGGGATACGGCGTATCACCTTTCTCCGCATCGTTGTTCGGATCCCACGTCAACCCCAAGTTGTCGTCTTTGACCGCGCGCAGCAGCGCCGCCGATTGCGCCGCCGACCACACATAGCTGTTCGCAAGGTTTTCGACCGCCAGCCTGATCCCGCGAGCCTTGGCGCGCCGCGCGGCTTCTCCCAGCAGCTCGTAAATGCGCGGGTAAAGGGCATCGTCCGGAGTCTCGCCGCTCTTGTACGTAAACGCAAAAACGCGCAGCTTGTCCGTCCCCAGAATCTTCGCACGCTCCATTGCGCCATCGAGCAGCGTCCATTGCTCTTCCAGCGCTTGGGAATCCCGCGGCAGCGCGCCCCTGAAAAACGCCGTATCCGCTATTGATGTCTTGAGCTGCCGCGCATCCAGCAGCGCCTTGGCTTCACGGATTTTATCGAGCGGTTGCGCGGTGTTGTATTTGCCCCAAATCGAGCGCAGCTCCGCGTAAGCGAGACCGTGCCGACGGATGAAGTCCGCCGCGACCCGCAGGTCCTCATCGATCTCGTCCGTCGTGATACCGAGATGCACCTGCTCGAGCGTGGCGGCGCGCAACAGCGGCGCCGCCACGAATGTCGATAAGACCTGTCGCCGGCTGTAAGAATTCATGGCGATACTATTGAATCATGTTATCCCGCGCCTTCGCGGCCGCAATCGCGCTAACCATTGCCTTAACCGGCGGCGCCGCCTTCGCCGGCAGCGCCGCCGGTATCCGCTGGACACAGCCGCCATCCTGGAATCCGCAGCCGGAGCGTCCCATGCGCGCGGCCACCTACGTTGTGCCCGCCGCGCCGCCGGGCGGCCGGGACGGAGAATGCGCGGTATATTATTTCGGCCCCCACCAGGGCGGCACGGTCGACGCCAACGTGAAGCGTTGGATCGGTCAATTCGAGGGCGGCGAGAAGAATGCCAAGACCGCGAAGCGCACCATTCACGGCCTCAACGTTACAACCGTCGCGGCCTCCGGCGCCTATAGCGGCATGGGTGGACCCATGGCCCCCACGAAGACGGTGGAGCCGGATTACCGTCTGCTTGGCGCTATTGTCGAGGCCCCCGAAGGGCTCGTATTTTTCAAGTTCACCGGACCGGCCGCGACCGTCGCCGCCAATCAATCGAAATTCGACGCCATGCTGAACTCGCTCGCGCCCGCCCGCTAAAAGATGGGAGCCGAAAAAGAGCGCCTTCTCGAATCGCAGCGCCACGAGAAGCACTGGGAGCGCTGGGGTCCCTATCTCGCAGAGCGCGCCTGGGCCAATCCGCGCGAAGATTACAGCGCCAATGGCGATGCCTGGAAATACTTCCCTCACGATGACGCGCGCTCGCGCGCTTACCGCTGGACCGAAGACGGCATTCTCGGCATCTGCGATAACCACCAGCGGTTGTGTTTCGCCATCGCGCTCTGGAATGGACGCGATCCTATTTTAAAGGAGCGGCTCTTCGGCCTTTCCGGCCCGCAAGGCAATCATGGCGAAGACGTCAAGGAATATTACTACTATCTCGATTCCACGCCCACCCACTCCTACATGAAGGGTCTGTATAAGTATCCACAACTCGAGTTCCCGTATAAGCATCTGATCGAAGTGAACGGCGGCCGTAACCGCTCCATGCCGGAATACGAGTTGATCGATACCGGCATCTTCGATCAGAATCGCTATTTCGACGTCTTCGTCGAATACGCCAAAGCCGACTACAACGATATCCTGATCCGCGTGACCGCCATCAATCGCGGACCCGATCCGGCCCTGCTTCACTTCCTGCCTACCGTCTGGTTCCGCAATACCTGGTCCTGGGGCTACACTCACGCGCCCCGCCCGGCCCTGCATCGCGACGACGCCAATCGCATCGTCATCACGGATCCGACGCTCGGGCAGTACACGTTCGAATTCGACGGCAGCCCCGAACTGCTTTTTACCGATAACGATACCAACGTCGAGCGCCTCTACCATCAACCCGCGGCCGGCGCTCACTTCAAAGACGCGTTTCACGATTACATCGTGGACGGGCGCAAGGACGCCGTCCGGCCGGACGCAACCGGCTCCAAAGCGTGCGGCTGGTATCGGCTCGATCTCGCGGGCGGAGCGAGCCGGACGCTGTACTTCCGGCTGCACGAAAATCCCGGCAGCGCGGCCGATTTCGACGGCATCTTCCGGCCAGCGCATCGCGGAAGCGGACGAGTTCTACAGTTTCGCGCCCGATCATCTGTCCCAAGATGGCCGCGCCGTGCAGCGCCAGGCCTTCGCCGGCCTACTGTGGAGCAAGCAGTTCTATAACTACATCGTGCAGCAATGGCTGGACGGCGATCCGGCGTTTCCGCCGCCGCCGCAGCAGCGCAAAGAAGGGCGCAATTGCTCATGGACACACGTTTTCAACGACGACGTGCTCTCCATTCCAGATAAATGGGAGTACCCCTGGTATGCCGCCTGGGACCTTGCGTTTCACATGATCCCGCTGGCGCTGGTCGATCCCGATCTCGCCAAACGGCAGCTCGGGCGCTTTCTGCGCGAGTGGTACATGTCGCCCAACGGCCAGCTTCCGGCCTATGAATGGGAGTTTAGCGACGTCAACCCTCCGGTGCACGCATGGTCCTGCTGGCGCGTCTTCAAAATCGACTGGAAGCTGCAAGGCAAACCCGATTACCAATTTCTCGAGGCGGCCTATCACAAGCTTCTGATGAATTTCACGTGGTGGGTGAACCGCAAGGATTCCGAAGGCAATAATATTTTCGAAGGCGGCTTTCTGGGACTCGACAATATCGGCGTCTTCGATCGCAGCAAGCCGCTGCCCGACGGCGGCCATATCGAGCAGGCCGACGGAACGGCGTGGATGGCCATGTACTGCCTCATCATGCTCAAGATCGCGCTCGATCTGTGCCCCCACGACCGCGCCTACGAGGATATCGCCAGTAAATTCTTCGAGCATTTTCTCTATATCGCGACCGCCATGAATGCCGTCGGGGACCACGGCCTGTGGGACGAAGAGGACGGCTTTTACTACGACTGGTTGCGGCTGCCGGACGGCCACACCGAGCCTTTGCGCGTCCGTTCCATCGTCGGATTAATTCCGATATTCGCGGTCGCAACGCTCGATCTGGATGTGATCGATTCGCTGCCCGGTTTCAAAAGCCGCATGGATTGGTTCGTCGCGCACCGGCCCGACCTATGCGGCAACATCGCGTCCCTCACCCGGCAGGGCGCCGCCGAACGCCGTCTGCTCGCGGCCATGCAACGGCCCAAGTTGGTGCGCGTGCTGGCCCGCATGTTCGACGAGAACGAATTCCTCTCCCCGGGCGGCCTGCGGTCCGTTTCGCGCTATCACAAGGACCACCCCTTCGTTCTGCACACCAACGGAGAAACGCGGTCGGTCGATTACGAGCCCGCGGAATCCCGCACCGACATGTTCGGCGGAAATTCCAATTGGCGCGGACCGGTGTGGTTCCCCGTCAATTTCCTGATGATCGAATCGCTCCAGAAATTCCATCACTATTTCGGCGACGATCTGCAAGTCGAATTCCCCACCAATTCCGGACACAAAATGAACCTCGGCGACGCCGCGGCGGAGCTATCGCGGCGTCTCTCCCACATCTTTCTACGCGATTCGAACGGACGGCGGCCGGTGTTCGGCGGCGATGAGAAATTCCAGACCGACCCGCACTTCCGCGATTATATTCCCTTTCACGAATACTTCAATGGCGACGATTCGGCGGGTCTCGGCGCCAGCCATCAGACCGGCTGGACCGCATTAGTGGCGAAGCTGCTGCAGCAAAGCGGAGAGTGAGCGGCAACGTGAAAAACTTCATGGATCTTACCGGCCGCGTCGCGGTCGTTATCGGAGGCACAACCGGCCTCGGACGCGTCATCGGTTTGGGTTTGGCGGAGGCCGGCGCCGCCGTCGTGCCAACCGGCAGAAGAGCGGACAAAGTAGACGAAGCGTGCGGCGCCATATCCGCGGCCGGCCGCGAGACCTTGAACTGCCCGATCGACGTCGGCAGCCGCGCCTCCATCGATCGCCTCCGCGACGCCGTCGTGAGCAAATTCGGCCAGGTCGACATTTTGCTGAACGCGGCGGGCCGGACCAAGCGCACGCCCTCCAAGGACGTGCCGGAAGAGGAATGGCAGTCCATCATGGATACCAACCTCACCGGCATGCTGCGCGCCTGCCAATCGTTTTACGAGCCGCTCGCGGCGAACAGGCGCGGCCGCATCGTCAACATCGCCTCGCTCAGCTCCTTCGTGGGTCTCTTCGAGGTTGCCGCCTATTGCGCTTCCAAAGCCGCCGTGCTGTCGCTGACTCGCTCTCTTGCGGTCGAATGGGCCAAACACGGGATCAATGTCAACGCCATCGCGCCCGGCGTCTTCCGCACGGACCTGAATGCGTCGCTTCTCGACGGTACCCAGCGAGGCCGCGAATTTCTGCTGCGCACTCCCATGGGCCGCTTCGGAGATCCTCGCGAGCTGACCGCCGCCGCCATCCTGCTCGCCTCCGACGCCGCCAGCTTCATCACGGGCCAATGCATCGCGGTCGATGGAGGCTTTCTCGCTTCGGGCGTGAACACGTAGGTGGATGGGGCTCGGGCCGAGAGGATGTGAAAGGGCTCGTGGCTTACGAGACATTCAACGATTGAGACCTTTTCACTGCGCGTTGCCCCATTGCGGCTGCACGCCAGCGCGCCTTATGAGGCACTGTTCAAGGTTTCAAGTCGTCGCGAGTATCGTCGCGACCTTCACGCGGCTCCGACGGCGGCGTCCTGCGAGACCGCAGCGGATCCCATGCCACCCCTCCCGAATCTTCGGCGGACCGCGTAGGGCCGGTGTTCGCGGCCCAGTCTTCGGCCGGATGCTCCGCGGTGTTCGTCAGTCCCAGGCTGGGGTCGTCCGCATCCCTGACCTGCAAGTCGTCCAACGAGTCCCCGCCAGCGTCGTTCTGAAGGTCATTCTTCTCGCCGGCCTCGTCCTCGCCGATTTTCGTCCGATGCCCGGGCTTCCAGGATTCTTTCGCCATGGTGTTCAAATGCTCCCACTCGTAAGACTCCGCGGCGACGCCAGAGTATCATGTCAGGCATGAGCGCGTTCAAAGCCTTATACCTGGACGGGAAAGAGACCGCCTTTCGCCGGCTTGAGCCCGCCGATCTAAAAGACGGAGACGTATTGATCGCAGTCGAGTTTTCGAGCCTGAACTACAAAGACGGGCTGGCGGTGACGGGCAAGGGCAAAGTAATCCGGAAGTTTCCCATGATTCCGGGGATCGACCTGGCGGGAACGGTGATTGAGTCCACGTCGCGCGATTACACGGCGGGCGACAAGGTTGTGGGCGTGGGACAGGGCCTGGGGGAGACGCGCTGGGGCGGTTATTCGCAGATGCAGCGCGTACCGGCCGAGGCCTTGAACAAGATTCCGGAGCCGTTCGGGCCGCGCGAGGCGATGGCCATCGGAACGGCCGGTTTCACAGCGATGCTTTCCGTGCTGGCGCTGGAGGGCATGAATGTACAGCCCGGTGAGCGCGAGGTGATCGTAACAGGTGCGACGGGCGGCGTTGGGTCGATCGCGGTGATGCTTTTGAATAAGCTCGGCTACCAGGTGGCCGCCTCTACGGGCCGGCCCGAAAACCACGATTATTTGCGCGAGCTGGGGGCGCGGACCATTGTGGAACGCGATGCGCTGGCGCAGAAGAGCGCGGCGCTGGCGGCGGAACGATGGGCGGGCGCGATCGACTGCGTCGGAGGGCAGACGTTGGCGTCGGTCGTCGCGGGAACGGCGAGCTACGGCGCGGTAGCGGCGTGCGGGTTGGCCGGCGGGTCCGATCTTCCCCTCACCGTTTTTCCATTTATCTTGAGGAACGTTTCGCTGCTGGGCATCAGCTCGCCTCTCGCTCCCAAGCCTCTTCGCGAACGGGCATGGGAGCGGCTGGCGCGCGATCTTCCGGCGTCGAAGATCGAAAAAATCAGCCGCGTGGAGCCCATGTCGCGGCTTCCGGAGCTCGCGCCGGAGATCCTGGCGGGGCGAATTCGCGGACGGGTCGTTATCGATACAGCGCAATGACGCGAACCATTCTTGCAGTATCGGCCGCGCTGGGCGTTATGCCGCTTCTCTACTCGCAGGCTCCGAGCGCGCAAGCGCCACCGGAATTTATCCAGCGCTGCGCTCCCTGCCATGGCGCGGACGCGCGCGGCGGCGAGCATGGTCCGAATCTGGGGGTAGCGCGCGCCCGCGAGGAGCGGGAGATCCGCTCCATCATCCGTAATGGCATTCCCGGTTCCGGCATGCCTGCATTCAAGCTTGCGCCTGAGGATGAAACAAGAATCGTCGAATTTATTCGCGGGCTGCGGCCCTTTAAAACGAAGGACGAGCCGATCGGCAAAATACATCTGAACGATGGCCGCGAGCTGCGCGGCGCGCTCGTCGCCCAAAGTAATTATGATGCGGATCTGGTAGACGCGGGCGGCCGGGCGCACTCGCTGAGGCGCGAGGGCGGCGAGTGGGTCGAGACTGCCGCGGGCGCGGATTGGCCAACTTATCACGGCCAGGTGGGCGGGAACCGGCACAGCGCGCTGCGCCAGATTACAACGGACAATGTCGCGCGGCTGGCGCCGAAGTGGATCTTCACCGTTCCCGGCGCGCGCCGTCTGGAGGTCACGCCGATCGTGGTCGACGGCGTGATGTACGTCACGAACGCGAACGAGGCCTTTGCCCTGGACGGGCGAACGGGAGCGGAGCTGTGGCACTATCGCCGCGCGCGGTCGACGGGATTGGTGGGCGACGCCCGGGGCGGCATCAACCGCGGCGTCGCGGTACTGGGCGATCGCGTATTTATGGTCACGGATAATGCACATCTGATCGCGTTGAATCGCGCCAGCGGCGTTCTGGAGTGGGACGTCGAGATGGCGGATTCGCGGCAGGATTACGGCGCCACGTCGGCTCCGTTGGCGATCGGCGATCTGGTCATCTCCGGAATCTCCGGCGGAGACGAAGGCGCGCGTGGTTTCGTGGCCGCTTACAAGGCATCGAACGGCGAGCGGGTGTGGCGCTTCTGGTCCATGCCGGCGCCCGGAGAGCCGCTCTCTGAAACCTGGGGCGGCCGCGCCATCGAGCACGGCTGCGCGACCACGTGGTTCACCGGCACCTACGACCCCAAGCTGAATTTGATTTTCTGGCCTACCGGCAATCCCTGCCCCGACTACAACGGCGACGAGCGAAAAGGCGACAACCTGTATTCCGATTCGGCGCTGGCGCTCGATCCGCTGACCGGGAAACTGCGCTGGCATTACCAGTTCACGCCTCACGATGTGCACGATTGGGATGCCATCGGCACGCTCATGGTGGTTGACGCCGAGTTTCAGGGACGGCGCCGCGATTTACTGCTGGAAGCGAACAGAAACGGTTTCTTCTACGTTCTCGACCGCAATAACGGCCAGGTTTTGCTTGCCAAGCCGTTTGTGAAAGCGCTGACGTGGGCCAGCGGTATCGACGCGCAAGGGGCGGCCGCAATTACTGCCCGGCGCGGAGCCGATGCCCGCTGGAACGAAGGCCTGTCCCGCGGTCGAAGGCGCCGCGAACTGGATGTCCACGGCCTTCAACCCGGAGACCGGGCTGTTCTATGTCATGGCGCTCGAGAAGTGCACCATCTTCACGAAATCCGATGCCTGGTGGGAGCCTGGAAAATCGTTCTACGGGGGCGCCACGCACGACGTCCCGGGCGAGCCGGGGCAGAAAGTGCTGCGCGCGATCGATATTCAGACGGGCAAGATTGTATGGGAATACCCGCAGGCTGGTCCGGCGACAAGTTGGGGCGGCGTGCTCTCCACGGCCGGCGGGGTGATCTTTTTCTGCGACGACAGCGGCGCGTTCGCGGCCGCGGACAGCAGGACCGGCAAGCCGCTGTGGCATTTTAATACCGGGCAGTTGTGGAAGGCGTCGCCGATGACCTATGTCGTCGATGGACGGCAGTTTGTGGCTGTTGCGGCGGGGCCGAACATCATCGCTTTTGGACTTCAATAAATAATGGACGTCCAGGAATCCGGCAATATTGCCGTGCTGGCCGAAAAGCCTTCGGTGGCGCGCGACATCGCACGCGTACTGGGCGCCGGCAAACGCGGCGACGGCTACCTGCATGGCAACGGGTACGTGGTTACCTGGGCGATCGGCCACCTCGCGGCTCTCGCGCAGCCGCACGAGATCGATCCGGCATGGCGGCAGTGGCGGCGCGATCTGCTCCCGATGCTGCCAAGGGAATGGCCGCTGGTGGTGTATGAAAAAACCAAAGATCAATTTGAGGTCGCGCGCGGCATTCTGAATTCGGAGAAGATCGCGCGAGTCGTATGCGCCACCGACGCGGGGCGCGAGGGCGAGCTGATTTTCCGCTATATCTACGAGGCGGCTCGCTGTGACAAGCCGGTCAGCCGGTTGTGGATTTCTTCGCTTACGCCGGATGCCATCCGCAAAGGCTTTGACGCCTTGCGTCCCGCCAGCGATTACGACGCCTTGGCGGCCGCCGCGCGCGGACGCAGCCGCGCCGATTGGCTGGTAGGCATGAATCTTTCGCGCGCCTATACGCTCGCATACGGCAGCGAGGTTTTATCCATCGGCCGCGTGCAGACGCCCACTCTAGCCATGTTGGTGGAGCGCGAACTGGCCATCCGTAGTTTCGTGCCGGAAGACTACATGGAAGTGATGGCCACGTTCCGGCCGGCCGGCGCCGCCGGCGAAAGCAAGTATCAAGGTACGTGGTTCCGGACGCGCCCGAAGGACGCGATGGAGAAAGGCGCGAGGGATTCGCGTTTGCCTCCCGATGGGCAGGAGGCGCAAGCGATCGTCGAACGCGCCCGCAGCGGCGCCGCGGCGATCGAGTCGATTGAATCGGAAACGCAGCGCATGCCGCCGCCGCCGCTTTACGATCTGACGGAATTGCAGCGGCACGCCAATCGGCTGTTCGGTTTCAGCGCGCAGAAGACGCTCGATCTGGCGCAGGCGCTCTATGAGCGGCACAAGCTCATCAGCTATCCGCGCACCGATAGCCGCCATTTGTCGCAAGACGTCGCCTCCACGCTGCCGCGAATCGTGAAAGCGATCGAAGGCCCCTACCGCGAGCATTTGCGCGCGGGCACGGGCCAGCGCCCGCTGGGACGGCGATATGTGGACGACGCCAAGGTGACCGATCACCACGCGATCATCCCGACGACCGTTTCGGCTGAAAAGGCCGCCCTGGCGCCCGACGAGCGCAGAATATACGATCTGGTCTGCCGGCGATTGCTGAGCGCTTGGCAGGACGATCACATCTCGTCGGTCACGACCGTGATCACCGCGATCGCGAACGAGAGCATCGTCGACCGCTATCACACCGCCGGCGTCGCGGTGCAGCAGGTGGGCTGGAAGGCGCTCGATATTGCGGTTGCTTCCGCCGCGCCGGCATTGCCGCCGGATCTTCGAGAAGGTCAGCCGCAGGATGTTCTCGACGCCGCGGCGTTGAAGAAGAAGACGCGGCCGCCCAAGCGCTTCACGGACGCGACCCTGCTCACCGCCATGGAGACCGCGGGCAAGACACTCGATGAGAAGGAACTCTCGGATGCGATGAAGGAGACCGGCCTGGGGACGCCGGCGACGCGCGCCTCGATTATCGAGGTGCTGCTGAAGCGCGAATACATCGTTCGCCGCGGCAAGAACCTGGAAGCCACGGACAAAGGCATTCAGCTGATTGAAGTTGTGCATCCGGAGGTCAAGAGCCCCGCGATGACGGGGCAATGGGAGGCGTACCTGAAGCGCATCGAGCGCGGCGCGGCGCAACTCGATCCGTTTCTCAAAGGCATTGAAGATTATGTGCGGGAGGTGGTGGGAAAAGTGGAGAGGAACGGCTCCGCGCCCACTCCGCGCTCCATGCCGGCTCTGCGCGCGCCCGCGCCGCACCCCAAGGCGGCATCGCCAAGCGGAATGCCCGCCTCCCAGCCACCACCGGCGTTGCCCGGCGCTGCGCCCGTGTCCCAGCGCGTGTCCCAGCTGTCATCGGCGAAGCGTGCCTCCGAGCCCGAGCTGGCGGTGGTTGGCGCACTCGCCGCGCCCCAGCGGCCGCTGCAGGCGCCTGGCGCAACCGCCGCCTTGGGCGCCGAGGGCGCGCTTGCCGATCTCTTGAATACCGGATTCGGATTTTCCTCGTTCCGTCCCAACCAGGAAGCAGTCTGCCGCGCGGTGATCGAGGGCCGCGACGTGCTCCTGGTGATGCCGACCGGGTCCGGCAAATCGCTGTGCTACCAGTTGCCGGGGATCGCGCGCGGCGGGACGACGCTGGTGATCAGCCCGCTGATCGCGTTGATGGAAGATCAGGCGGCGAAACTCGCGGCGCGCGGCTTCGCCGTCGAATGCATTCATTCCGGACGCGAGCGATCCGCCTCGCGGCAGGCTTGCATCGAGTATTTGGGCGGCGGGCTGCAGTTCCTGTTCATCGCGCCGGAGCGGCTGCGCGTGAGCGGTTTTCCGGAAATGCTGGCGAAACGAAAGCCGTCGCTGGTGGCCATCGATGAGGCGCATTGCATCTCGCAATGGGGACACGATTTCCGGCCGGACTACCGCATGCTGGGGCAATATCTGCCGGCGTTGCGTCCGGCGCCCGTGGTGGCCCTGACGGCCACCGCGACCACGGTGGTGCAACGCGACATCGCCGAGCAGTTGGGACTGGAGCAGCCGGTCCACTTCATCCACGGCTTCCGGCGCGACAACATTGCCGTTGAAGTGGTGGAGATCGCGCCCTCGGAACGAGACGCGCTGGCCCGCGAATTATTATCGGATCGAGCGCGCCGGCCCGCCATCGTGTACACGCCGACGCGCAAGCAGGCCGAGCGGCTGGCGCACGAACTCGGACGCTCCGTGCGCGCCGCGCCGTATCACGCCGGATTGGAAGCGGGCCGGCGCAAACAAGTGCAGGAGGAATTTCTTAAGGGCGCGATTGAGGTGATGGTGGCGACGATCGCCTTCGGCATGGGCATCGATAAGGCGGACGTTCGAACCGTGATCCACACGGCCTTGCCCGGGAGTCTGGAGGCCTATTACCAGGAGATCGGGCGCGCCGGGCGGGACGGCATGCCGAGCCGGGCGATTCTGATGCACTCCTACGCGGACCGCTACACGCACGATTTTTTCTTCGAGCGGGATTATCCCGATGTTAAGTTTCTCGATCGGATCTTTGCGTCGCTGCGGACGGAGCCGCAAGCGAAGGCCGCCTTGCGGAAGCAACTCCGGATAGAGGCGGATACGTTCGATACGGCGCTCGAAAAGCTGTGGATTCACGGCGGCGCGGTTCTGGATTTCGCGGAGAATGCCGGCCGCGGGCAGGACGGTTGGCGCGAATTGTACATCGAACAGGCCGGGCGCAAGCGAGCGCAGATCGATCAGATGATGCGCTATGCGGAATCGAATCAATGCCGCATGTCGGCGCTGGTGCGGCACTTCGGCGATCTCGCCGACGCCGCGCAGGCGTGCGGTATTTGCGATTTTTGCGCTCCTTCGCAATGCCAGGCGCAGCGCTTCCGAACGGCTACGGCGGCGGAGCGCGAGATGTTGTTGCGCATCGTGGCTGCTCTGCGCTCCGGCGGCGCGAGGGCGACAGGCAAGCTGCACTCCGAACTTTGCGGCTCGGGCGGCATGACCCGCGATGCGTTCGAAGAGGTGTTGGGAGCCATGGCGCGCGTGGGACTGGTAAGCCTTGCGGACGCGGTGTTCGAAAAAGACGGCAGGCAGGTTCCTTATCGCAAGGTGAGCGTCACGCCCGTGGGATCGTCGTTCACGGAAACGACGCCCATCGATTTCGTGATGAAAACCATGGCGCCGGTTTCCGGAAAAGGCAAGACGAAGAAGAAGACGGCGCCGCGTCAGGCGGAAACAAGGCGCGGCTCAGACCGGCGCCAGCTCAGATCCCCGGCTTGCCGCCGATGGGCGTACCGAGGAAGCGCTGCGGGCATGGCGGCTGAGCGAAGCCCGCCGCCTGGGCGTGCCTGCGTTTCGCGTCTTCAGCGACAAAGTAATGAAGGCGATCGCCTCCGCGCGCCCCGGCAACGCCCGCGAGCTGCTCGCGGTTCCGGGTATCGGAATCAACACCGTGGAAAAGTACGGCGCGCGCATTTTTAGGATTGTGCACGAGAGCGGCAGATAAACCGTCTCGTAAAGCTCAGGAGCGCTGTTTCTGGAGCAGCATCATGAGCAAATAGTTGCCGGCCATCGGGTGGTTGCGAATCGACTCCCAATCGCGAAAAGCGAAACGGGCGGCGTCCAGAATTGCTTGTACTTCGGTCGCGCTCCATTGCTCGTAGTTGTCGTAATCGGCCAAGTGCCGATCCTCCTGCAGGTCCACGAACGCGTTCGCAACCTGCTGGAGCGCCCGAGGTATGGGCTGACTCTTACCATGCCAATCCTGCCAATTGGCCCTCGAAACTGGCTTGAGATGCTCTCATGGTCCATGTTGGAAACCACGCTCCAA
Source organism: Bryobacterales bacterium (assembly GCA_963795935.1). Taxonomy (GTDB): domain Bacteria; phylum Acidobacteriota; class Terriglobia; order Bryobacterales; family Bryobacteraceae; genus JAICMB01. The sequence continues at coordinate 18,121 of CAWCJO010000019.1, forward strand.
ACCGGTACGCGCCTCCGCGGAACCTTGCCAACGCACTCCCGCATCGTCGACCAGCAGATGAAATAAAGCGTAGTAGGCGGTTGAGACTGCGCGGCGCAGGCTGGCCTGAGTGGGGTTCACGCCCTCGTACGTGGCAAGGTGACCGGCCTGCGCCAACAAATCCTGCGCTAATCCCACGATTTTTCCCGCAACTCGGCTTGCTCGCTCAGACTGCGAAATCTGAAGTACGAGATGTGCTCCAGGTTTGCTAACCCGAGTTCGTCGGACAGCTTTCCTCTCACTTTTCTTGTGACCTCCGCCAAGCGGTCGCGCCGGCTTGCTTCATCGGACAAAATCACGCGGAAGTAAATTGCCGGATCGTCCGACCAATCCCGCGCGATATTGAGACGAATACGGACCACGTCAGGCGCAAGTTCACGAGCAATGCGGTCGACTTCCTCCTGCGTGGGGAGAGCGGCAATCATTAAAACACCCTGTTTCAGGATAGCGCGAGAGTTCCAAAGAGCGCCGCGCTACCCTGTTTCAGGAGGAAAGATGCAACTGGGAATGATCGGACTCGGCCGCATGGGCGGCAATATGGTTCGACGCCTGATGAAGGCCGGCCACGCCTGCGCCGTACTCGATCTGGACGCCGCGAAGGTGCGCGAGCTGGAAGCCGATGGGGCGCGTGGGGCCACTGACGTTGCGGGTCTGCTGAAACATCTCGATCGGCCGCGCGCGGTGTGGATCATGGTTCCGGCCGGCGGCGCGACGGAGCAGATGGTAACGACGCTGGCCGAACATCTCGATTCCGGCGACGTCATCGTCGACGGCGGCAATTCCTATTTCAAAGACGACATCCGGCGCGCCGCTCTTGTGGCGCCGCGCGGCATCGATTACATGGACGCCGGCACCAGCGGCGGCGTGTGGGGCCTGGAGCGCGGCTACTGCCTGATGGTGGGCGGCAAACCAGAGGTTTTCAAGCGCCTCGATCCGATCTTTCACGCGCTCGCACCGGGCCGCGGCGATATACCCGCGACTCCCGGCCGCCACGAAACGACCGCGGAGCAGGGCTATATTCATTGCGGTCCCGTGGGCGCGGGCCATTTCGTGAAGATGATCCACAACGGCATCGAATACGGCATCATGCAGGCCTATGGCGAGGGGTTCGATATCCTGAAGAACGCTTCCTCGAGCAACCTCGATCCGGAGTGCCGCTACGACCTGAACATGGGCGAGATCGCGGAGGTATGGCGCCGCGGCAGCGTGATCAGCTCCTGGCTGCTCGATCTGGCGTCCATGGCGCTGGCAGAGAATCCGACGCTATCGGAGTTTACCGGCTTCGTGCACGATTCCGGCGAAGGACGCTGGACGATTCAGGCCGGCCTCGAAGAAGCCGTGCCCAGCCCCGGTGCTCGCCGCCTCGCTCTATGCGCGCTTCCGCTCGCGCCAGGAACACACCTTCGCGGACAAGATGCTTTCGGCCATGCGCAACAAATTCGGCGGTCACCTGGAACAGCCGGCCGGAGGTTGAGCGATGGCTGAAGACGCCGCCAATGTCCCCGCGCAGGCGCGGCCGGGCGACCCCTGCGCGATGGTGATTTTCGGCGCATCGGGCGATCTCACCAAGCGCAAGCTGCTGCCCACGCTCTACAACCTAGCGAAGAAAAATCTTGTGCCGGCCGATTTCGCGCTCGTCGGCGTTGCCATCGAGCCGATGGGCGACGAGGATTTCCGCAAACTGGTTCGCCAGGACTTGCTCGAGTTCGGCGGCGCGCCGGAGCTTTGCAAGTTCTGCGATTGGTTATTGGAGCGGCTGTACTACATTTCCGGAGACCTGCGCGACCCGGGCGTGTTCGAGCGGCTGAAAACGCTGCTGTCGGAGGTCGATCAGAAACACGGGACGAAGGGAAATTATCTTTATTACTTGGCCACCACGCCGGCGCTGTTCGGCATCGTCGTGGAGCGGCTGGGCGCGGCGGGTCTGGCGGACGAATCCGGCGGCCAGTGGCGCCGCGTGGTGATCGAGAAACCGTTCGGCCACGACCTGGAGTCTGCCCGCGCGCTGAATCGCGAGATCCGCAACGTACTCGGCGAGCGTCAGATTTTTCGCATCGATCATTATCTCGGCAAGGAGACGGTCCAGAACATCCTGGTGTTCCGGTTCTCGAACGGCATTTTCGAGCCGGTCTGGAACCGCCGCTATATCGACCACGTGCAGATCACGGTGGCCGAGACGCTCGGCGTAGAGGAGCGCGGCGGTTACTACGACCATGCCGGCGCGCTGCGCGACATGGTGCCCAACCATATCCTGCAGCTCGTTACCCTGACAGCCCTGGAGCCGCCCATTTCCTTCAAAGCCGACGCGGTCCGCGACGAGCAGGCGAAAATCCTGAACGCTCTGCAGGTGCTGGCGCCGGAGGACGTGCTGACGCGCGCCGTGCGCGGCCAATACGGCGAGGGGGTGATCGATGGCGAACACGTCCCGGCGTACCGCTCGGAGCACAACGTCGCGCCCGATTCGCATACCGAAACCTTCGTCGCCATGAAGCTTTCCATCGACAACTGGCGCTGGGCGGACGTGCCTTTCTACATCCGCACCGGAAAGCGTCTGGCGAAGCGGGTCACGGAAATCGCGATTCAGTTCCGCCGCGCGCCGTTTATTCTATTCCGCGATACGCCGGTCGAGCACCTCAACCCCAATCTCCTGGTGCTGCACATCCAACCCGATGAGGGCATTTCACTGCGCTTCGGCGCCAAGGAGCCTGGTCCCGTTGTGCACGTCGGGTCTGTCGATATGGACTTCCGCTACGAAGATTATTTCGGCAAGGAGCCGAGCACCGGTTACGAGCGGCTCCTGTACGACTGCATGCTGGGCGATGCCACGTTGTTTCAGCGCGCCGACATGGTCGAAGCCGGATGGAATGTGGTGCAGCCTCTCCTCGATGTCTGGAATGCGCTTCCGCCGCGCCATTTCCCCAATTACGCGGCCGGAACGATGGGTCCGAAAGAGGCCGACGATCTGATGGAGCGCGACCACAGGAAATGGCATAGCCTGGACATGACAGCGCGCGGCCATTGATCGTGCGCGGCCGCTAGGCCGCCTTCCACGCCTCGCCCGCCTCGGCTGGCCGGCGCCGGGTTCGGATCGCCAACGTGCCCCGCGGCGCTCGCGCGGCGCGGGAATTTGCTAAAACATATCCAGATGCTTCTGTTTACTGGAAATCGCGGTTGCGCCCCCTGTTTTCATCGAGATCGCAGGCCCCCGCGTCAAAGCCGATTTCCACCGCTATTTGCACAATGTAACCGCCGGGCGGCGTAGGACCAAACTTTTGCTTGTGCCGGCGTTCTTAGGCGCTTAACGTGGAACCTGCACCCTACATGGATATCGCGCTCGAAAGAGGCCTTCCAGCCAATCTCGACGCCGAGCGGTTCGTGCTCGGCTCGATACTGATGGACGATTCGTCCTTCATCTCGACCGCCGGAACGATCGACCCGGACGATTTCTCGCTCGAAAAACACCGCCGCATATTCACGCGGATGACCGACTTGTACAGCCGCGGCGAGCGCATCGATCGCGTGACCGTCGCAAACGAGCTGATGAAGCATTCTCAGCTCGAGTCCGTCGATGGCTTGAGCTATCTCGTCTCCCTCGACGACGGCTTGCCGGCCATCTCAAATCTCGACAGCTACGTGCGAATCGTCAAGGACAAGTCGATTCTCCGCCGCATCATTTTTAATTCGCAAAAACTGATCGACCGCTGCGTTCTGGGCGACGAAGAGCCGGACCAGATCCTTTCCAGCGCGGAAGAAAGTCTCCTCAAAATCGGCGACACCCGCGCCAAAGACGCTCTTACGACTCCGGAGCGCATCATCCGCGAGTTCGAGGGCGGGCTTAACGCTTTTCTCGATCCCAGCAGACGAATTAAAGGCGTCGGCACCGGGTTTCTCAAGCTCGACGAGATGACCGGAGGGTTCCATCGCGGCGAGTTGATCATTCTCGCGGCCCGGCCCTCGATGGGAAAGACGGCGCTCGCCCTGAATATCGCCCAACACGTCGCCATGAACCCGCAGCAGAAGCAGACCGTGGCGGTGTTTTCGCTCGAAATGTCCAAGGAGTCGCTGCTGACGCGCATGATTTGCGCGGCCGCGCGGGTCGATCAGCAAAAATTCCGCGCCGGCTACTTGAACCAGGACGAGCGGCGGCGTTTGCAGAAGGGCGCCGCGGAGTTGGTGCAGTCGCCGCTGTTTATCGACGATACGCCGGGAACGAATTTGATGGATATTCACGCTAAGCTGCGGCGCCTGCGCAGCGAGCATGGACTCTCGCTCGTGATCGTCGACTACCTGCAACTGATGAGCTCGCGCGGCCGGCACGAGAACCGCAATCAGGAAGTCAGCGCCCTTTCGCGCGGATTCAAGCTTATGGCTAAAGAACTCGACGTGCCGATGCTGGTGTTGTCGCAGCTCAGCCGCGCGCCCGAGACCCGCCCCGGCGACCATCGCCCGCAAATGAGCGATCTGCGCGAGTCGGGTTCGATCGAGCAGGACGCCGATGTCATCGCATTCATCTTTCGCGAGGAGGTTTATAAACCGGATCGCGAAGATCTGAAAGGCATGGCCGAGCTGCTGCTGTCCAAACAGCGCAACGGACCCACCGGCCGCGTGAACCTCGTATTCCTGAAGGAATTCACGAAATTCGAGAACCGCACCAACGATTTGGGGGAGGATGTCATGGGCGAGTAGCGCCTCACGTTCCGTCGACGCGTTGGTGAGCGGGCAGCGTCTGCTCGTGGGTCCTTATCACGTCAACACCATTCCCACATACTGCTAAGCGACCACCGGCACAAGCCCCGACTCGATGATTCGCTGATCCGAAGTGATGAGTCGAAGCTTGGAAACGCGCGCCGTTGCCACAATGGCCCGATCGAATGGATCCCGCAGGATTCCCCCGAGCGCGGCCACTTCCGCGGCCACCTCCAGCGTCAACGGCAGGATCTGAAAAGCGGGATTCGATTCGAGGTCGCCAAGAAGTTTCCCTGCGCGAATCGCGCTCCGAACGCGGCCTTCGCCGAAGAGAACGGCGATCTCAAGCAGTGTGATCGCGCCGAGAGCGAGGATCTCGCGCAGGCGCACCGACTCGCGCAAAACTCGCGCCTGCTCCCGTGAGAGCTTTTTGGGCTCCGCGAGCCAGTGCACGACGATGTGAGTGTCGAGAAGGAATCGAGGGCTCAACCCGGTTCCTCGGGATCCTCGCGCAGCACTTCCCAGAGTTCGGCAAGATCCCTTTCCACGAGGTCGTCGTCGATCTCGACTTTTCCGGCCCACGCTCCCTCGGGCGATTTCCATGCAGGCTGCCGCGCGGGTCCTACGGTTGCGAGCGGCCGTCCGCGTTTTGTAATCGTGATCGTGCCGCCGCGCTCTCCAATATCGTTAAGCATCGCCAGGCACTTGGCCTTAAACTCGGTGACATTCACGACCCGGTGCTTCATGCCAAGACACTAGCACGGAGACTGGTCATCTGACCTGTTTAGCATACTCGCATATTCCAGTGATACCCTCCTTAGAGAGGCTATAGCGCCGCAAGCAACACAGGAAATAATGGAGATTGACCTGCACGATCCAGCCTTTGCAGAACTGGGGAAATTCGCTGACCGAATCGCCACGCCGCTGGAATCGCCGACCGTGAAGTTAACGGATATGCCGGCCTGCCTCGACGATCTTCTTGGAGTGGTTTACGCCCTGATCTTCGCGAGGCAGCAGGGCTTTGTAAACAGGTCGAGCATTCCTATCGAAGTCGACAAGGTTGTCGTGCGAGCACAAGATGTCGCAAAAGGACGTGTGCGAGTGGACGGGAAATGGATGGCGGGGTTTCATTTCAACAGCGCCATTTATCGCCTAGCTGCCGTGTACGATCGGGTCTTGCGGGTTGTCGTCTGCGGAGGAGAGAAGGAACGTGTCGGTTCCCTTCGCGACAAAGCCAAGGAGCGTTACAGTGGCTGGAACAGCGATCAGCTCGATAGAATTAACGAGCAGGTTAACACTCTTAAGCACAGGCCACCGGGAGTATTTGAAGGTCGCAAGGCGGTTTACCTGGACGCAATGTCCGCGCTCGCGGAGTTGTTGAACCTGATCGACCTTCCGCATCCTCACCGTGCTTGGAGGGACGCTGTGCCCCTCGCAATGCGAACCCCAAACCGCCCAATTGTGATACCTTAATCCCCGTCCAAAGGAGAAGCATTGGCATCGCCCGACATTGTCTGGAAAAACGGCCGCTTCGGCCAGACCTCACGCCGCGACACCTGGTGGCTCTCGCCCTTAGCGGTCTTCCTTGGCTTCGCCGCCTTCATCGTATACGCCACCTGGGCCGCCTTCCAAAACCAAAATTACATCTCCGGCCCCTACATCTCGCCGTTCTATTCGCCCGAGATCTTCGGCAGTTCCCCCCACGCCTGGTTCCCCAAACCCGCCTGGTATCCAAACCTACTGCCCTACTCCCCCGCCCTCTTCATCCTTTGGATCCCCGGCCTTTTTCGATTCACTTGCTATTATTACCGCGGCGCGTATTACAAGTCCTTCTGGGCCGATCCGCCGGCCTGCACCGTCGCCGAGCCACGCAAATCCTATTGGGGCGAACGCTATCTCCCGCTCATCCTGCAGAATTCCCATCGCCAGTTCCTGCGCCTGTCCATCATTGTGTGGGGCTTTCTGGTGTGGGATGTCTGGGTGGCGCTATGGTTCCCCAACGGGTTCGGCATCGGCGTGGGCACGATCGTTCTCTTCATTAACGTCGTGCTGCTGGCCGGCTACATCTTCGGATGCCACGCCTTGCGCAACACCATCGGAGGATCGCTCGATCAGATCTCGCGCCACCCCGTCCGCGGCAAGATGTACGATTGCGTCACCTGCCTCAACGGCAATCACAAAAAATGGGCCTGGGCGAGCCTGGTCTCCGTAGCATTCGCCGATGTCTACGTGCGGCTCTGCGCCATGGGCGTGTGGCACGACTGGAGAATCTTTTAGGTGCCGGAATACCAGACGTATTCCTACGACGTGCTGATCATCGGCGCGGGCGGCGCGGGGTTGCGCGCCGCAATTGAAGCCGCCGCCTCGGGCGTGAAAGTCGGCGTGGTTTGCAAATCGCTGCTCGGCAAAGCGCACACCGTAATGGCGGAGGGCGGAGTCGCGGCCTCGCTCGCCAACGTCGACGATCGCGACAACTGGCGCGTTCATTTTTCCGACACGATGCGCGGCGGCCAATACCTCAACAACTGGCGCATGGCGGAGCTGCACGCCAAGGAAGCTCCCGACCGTGTGCGCGAGCTCGAGGCTTGGGGCGCGCTCTTCGACCGCACCAAAGACGGCCGCATCCTGCAGCGCAATTTCGGCGGCCACCGCTATCCCCGTCTGGCGCACGTCGGCGACCGCACCGGCCTCGAAATGATCCGCACGCTGCAGGACCACGGCATCCACACCGGCATGGAAGTGCACATGGAGTGTACCGTGCTGACGCTGCTCGTCGACTCCGGCCGCGTCGCCGGCGCCTTCGGCTACGATCGCGAAAAGGGTCATTTCCTGCTATGGAAAGCCAAGGCCGTTGTCCTCGCCACCGGCGGCATCGGACGCGCCTTCAAGGTCACCAGCAACAGTTGGGAGTACACCGGCGACGGCCATGCCCTGGCCTTCCGCGCCGGCGCCGAACTGCTCGACATGGAGTTCGTGCAGTTCCATCCCACCGGCATGGTGTGGCCCATCAGCGTGCGCGGCATCCTGGTCACCGAAGGCGTGCGCGGCGACGGCGGCGTCCTGCGCAACAAAGACGGCAGGCGCTTCATGTTCGACGATATTCCGGAGCTGTACAAGACGCAGACGGCCGACTCCGAAGACGAAGGCTGGCGCTACACCCAAGGCGACAAGAACGCGCGCCGCCCCCCGGAGCTTTTAACGCGCGATCACGTCGCCCGCTGCATCAATCGCGAAGTCAAGGCCGGCCGCGGCAGTCCTCACGGCGGCGTGTTCCTCGACATTGCCTGGATCAAGCAACACATCCCCAATTCCGCGGAATACATCAAGCGCAAACTCCCCAGCATGTATCACCAGTTCAAACAGCTCGCCGATATCGACATTACGAAGGAGCCGATGGAAGTCGGCCCCACCACGCATTACGTCATGGGCGGCGTGCGCGTCGACGGCGATTCGCAGATGTCCACCGTGCCGGGACTCTTCGCCGCGGGCGAAGTCGCCGCCGGACTGCATGGAGCCAACCGTTTGGGCGGCAATTCGCTCTCCGACCTGCTGGTTTTTGGAAAGCGCGCGGGCGAGTACGCCTCCCGGTTTGCCGGACAAAATAGCGAGCCGGCCATCGACAGCGCCCAGGTGGACAGCGCCGCGAAAGACGCCCTGTTGCCGTTTGAGCGCGGCGCCGCCGGCGAAAATCCCTACGCGATCCAGCACGATCTCCAGGAAACCATGCAGTCGCTCGTCGGCATCGTGCGTCTTGAAGACGAGATGCGGGAAGCGCTCTACAAAATCGCGGCGTTACGCGCGCGCGCCGACCGCGCCGGCATCGCGGGAAACCGCCAATACAACAACGGCTGGCACACCGCCATGGATCTGCCCAACCTGTTAACAGTCTCGGAGTGCATCACCAAAGCCGCGCTGTTCCGAAAAGAAAGCCGCGGCGCGCAATTCCGCGAGGACTTCCCCAACAAAGACCCCGAGTGGGGCAAATACAACATCGTGGTGAAACGCGCCGCCGATGGTGATCCTCTTATCGAAAAGCGCGAGATCGCGCCCATTCCCGCCCCGCTGCAAGAAGTGATCGAGGAGTTCAAATAGATGGCATCGCAGGCGTTGTTTCGAATCTGGCGTGGCGATTCGAACGGAGGAACGTTTCAGGATTTCAACACCCCGGTCGATGAGGGCATGGTGGTGCTCGATGCCGTGCACCGCATTCAGGCCGAACAGGCCCCCGATCTCGCCGTGCGCTGGAATTGCAAAGCCGGAAAGTGCGGTTCCTGCTCCGCGGAAATCAACGGCATGCCGCGGCTGATGTGCATGACGCGCTTGAACGAATTGAATCTGGAAATGCCCGTGATCATCGAGCCGATGCACGCCTTCCCCCCGATTCGGGATCTGGTCACGGATGTCTCCTGGAACTTCCGCGCGAAGAAGACGATTCGGCCGTTCCAGCCGCGCAAGCCGGACGCCCCCGACGGCACCTGGCGCATGCAGCAGCGGGATGTCGATCGCGTGCAGGAATTCCGCAAGTGCATCGAATGCTTCCTGTGCCAGGACGTCTGCCACGTTCTGCGCGAGCATCGCAAGTTCGACGAGTTTATCGGCCCGCGCTTATTGGTCTATACGGCGGCGCTCGAAATGCACCCGCTCGATACGGCGGACCGCATTGCGGATCTCCGCTATAAGCAAGGCATGGGCTACTGCAACATCACGACCTGCTGCCGGCAGGTCTGCCCCGAGGGGATCATCATCACCGAAAACGCCATCATCCCGCTCAAAGAGCGCGCCGTGGACCGCTACTTCGACCCCTTGGCGAAGCTCTTTCGTATTCTCTAGCCGCCCGGCGCGGTAACGTCCGCCCAAAACAACGACAACGCCGCGTTACCCCCGAGCGCGCTCCAAGCCTCGACCCGGCCCCCGATTAACCCGAGGGGTCCCTACACCCCTAACCCGGAATTTCTTGGCCGACAGATCCAAAAAACCTACTGCCATCGTCTTAAAGCAAGAGAGGAGAAAACACGCGTGAAATACGCACTCATCACACTCTTACTTGGATCGATTTGCGCCGCGCAGCAGCCCCAGCAGAGAACCCTTCAAGACCGCGCCCAGCCTTATCTTGAAGCCGCTCTGGATGCGGGAAGCCAGTTCGTCGTCGTATCGTCGGCCAGCGGCATGCCGAATGTTTCCGCGGATTCGCTCGCGACGGCATTCGGAACAAGCCTCGCCGCGCAGACCGCAACCGGCACGGCGCCTTATCCCACCAGCCTGGGCGGCATCGCCTTGCAGGTTGTCGATAGCGCCGGCGCCGTTCGCCTCGCGCCGCTCCTCTATGTCTCGCCTTCCCAGATCAACTTCCTGATCCCAACCGGAACCGCCGCCGGCATCGCGACATTCAATATCGTGAATGGCACGGGCAATCGTGCCCAGCTCCACGGCGCAGATCCAGACCGTAGCTCCGGGTCTCTTTACCGCCAACGAAAATGGACAAGGCGTCGTTGCGGCCACCGCTTACCGCACCATTGCGCCTGGTTCACTGGCAACTCCCATAGCGGTATTCCAGTGCGGCCCCGGGCCGGGCAGCGCCTCAAGCCTTTGCACCAGCGTTCCAATTGCGCTCGGCGTGGACACGCCTGTGTTCGTCACGTTCTACACAACAGGGCTGCGCGATCGGTCGAGCGACTCCGCGGTCAGCGTCGTAATAGCGGGACAGTCCATCGCGCCGCAGTCGATAACATCCCAGGATGACGGCTCCGCATTAGCCGGTATCGACCAGGTCCTGATCGGCGTGCCGCTTTCTCTACGCGGCAGTGGCGAGGTGAACGTGGTCGTCACGGTCGATGGCAAGACGTCCAATACCGGGCGCATCAATATCCAGTAGATCCCCGCTATCGTGGACGGAGGAATCGCCCGGCGCCGCCCCTTGCGGCTCACCCAGCCTACACGGCGGACTGCATTGCCGCGAGCGCGCTTGGCCTTTTCCAGGATATCGGATGCCTTGGCGGTCCAGATAAAAGGTTTTGGCTTGTCGTTGTGTTTGTCGATGTATGCTCCGATTGCCGTGATCAAGTCCTCCCCATCGCGGAAAAGTCCACGGCGAGGCGTTTTTGAGTCAGGTCGCGGAAGAATCGTTCGACCATGTTGACCCACGAGCTGCTTGTCGGCGTGAAGTGGACGTGGAAGCGCGGATGACAGGACAGCCACTTCCGCAGCTTGGCATGTTTGTGGGTCGCATAGCTATCGGCGATCGGGTGAATTTGCTTTTGTTGGGGCGTGACGTCGTCTATCATGCGCAGGAATTTCAGCCACTCCCGATGGCGGCGGCGGTCGTCCATGTCTTGATTGCGGCTTCATCACACAGTTCTGAATGACGCTGCCGGCCGCAATCATTTTGCCGGCGCCGTATTCGCTTTTGCGCGCACTCTTCGGTTTATGGCCTTCGCCTCAGCCTTTTGCCGCGGATCGGGTGGACTTGCCTCATCATCGCCGTACTTGAGGACGAGCACCTTCACCCGCTGACGGCCGAACTTTTTTGCTTCTGCTTGGCTGGGCATGTAGACGTCGATGTGGTGGCCGTCCACTTTCCCACCAGTGTCTTCCACGGTATAGTCGCCGGAATATCGGCCAGCGCCATAAATGCGGATGCGGCTCTTTAGCGGCAATACTTTCCGGTCGGCGGCCACAGTGCCTGGATGCGACCACTTGCCGGAAGCGCCGGTGCCCTCCACCGAATACGCCGTCGCGATGAAGTAACGGATAGTGGGCCGGCGCCGCATACGAGAGGAGGGCGGCGACGCCGAAGCCGGCGTCAGGAGTGCAGGAGCAGTCAGAGCGGCGAACAGTATTCGCAGAATAGGAGGACCTCCCCGCAGGCGAGATGCAACAACAGCCAGATTGTTACACAGGCAAAGTTGTTACAGCTACTGGCGCTAATCGAAGAGGAAGAAGTGGCGCACCCGCGGAGCCGTAATTCCGGAGAGCATTGAAGGACGGCCTGCCGGGCTCAAAGGCTTGGGCATGGATCACGATAGACCAATCGCCTGCAGCCCCACCCTCCGGATTTATACTGACTGCCGCGTACTGCCCGTCAGAAGTCAAGCTGACGAGCGAAGAATTGGACAAGCTCGATCCAAGATACTGACCAGGCACAATGATGGTCTTGAGCAGCACGCCATCCGAGAGCCGCCATAGCCGGATAGCATTGGTGGATACCGTGACAAGCGTCGCGCCATCGGACGTGTATGTCATCGCTCCGATGGGGCCTGTGCCGCCCCGCATCCACGGAACGTCCGGCCGGTCCGCGCGCGCACCGATCGGTCCCAGAAATGGCGCCACAGCGGCACGATTTACCATCGCGGGCGAAACCAACTTCGCTTCGACATATCGGTTGGATTCATATCCTCTCCTCTTCAAAAGCGATGCGGCATCCGCGCGTCGCCCGGCCGCCGTTCCAGTATGTATAGCGGCGGAGGGCGGATAAAGGGGACATCGCCGCGGCCCGCTACATTATCGGCAAGATATAAATAGATAGATATGCGCCAAGCTTCGCCCGCGCTCTCCCCGCGCCTTCACAATGTTCCGGGAAAAGAAATGGTCCGGTGTGCGACTACTTGCGATTATTACTGGAAATTAGGCGCGCCAAGCGAACAAGACGACTCCTCGTAACCACCATTTCTACAACCGCTCGATCACCGCCTCCATCGCCTGCTGCGTCGTCGCCGTCCCGCCCAGGTCCGCCGTTTTAAACCTCCCGCTCGCGAGCACTCCCGCGACCGCCCGCTCCACCGCCTCCGCCGCCTCCGTCATTCCCAGATGATCGAGCATCATGCCCGCCGACAATATCGCGCCAACGGGATTCACGATGCCGCGCCCCGCAATGTCCGGCGCCGAGCCGTGCACCGGCTCGAACATTGACGGGAAGCGCCGCGTGGGATCCAGATTCGCGCTCGGCGCCAGCCCGATGCTGCCCGTAACGATCGCAGAGACATCGCTCAAAATATCACCGAACAAATTCGACGCGACCACGACATCGAAGCTCTCCGGCCGTCGAATGAAATTCATCGCCGCCGCGTCCACCAGCAGCGATTCCGTCGAAATATCCGCATATTCTCCGGCGACCTCTTCGAAGACGCGGTCCCACAAAACCATGCTGAAGCCCTGCGCGTTGGACTTCGTGACGGAACAAACGCGCCGCTTCCTGCCGCGCTTGCGCGCCACATCGAACGCAAACCGCAGCACGCGCTCGATGCCCCGCCGCGTGAACACGCCCGCCTGAATCGCAACCTCCTCGGGGCGCCCCGGATACAGGAATCCGCCCACCTGAGCGTATTCGCCCTCGGTATTCTCCCGCACCACCACCATGTCGATTTCGACCTCTTTTGCCAGCGGAGAAGAAACGCCGCGATACAGCACCGCCGGCCGCACGTTGGCGAACTGGTCGAAGCCCCGCCTGATCGGCAACAGCAATCCGTTGAGCGTCACATTGTCCGGAATGCGCGGATCGCCCACGGCGCCCAACAGAATGGCGTCCTTCGATCTCAACAAACCCAGCGCATCGGACGGCATCATGCGCCCGTGCCGGAAGTAATAGTCCGCGCCCCACCCGAATTCGTCAAACACGAAATCCGCCCCATACTTGCGGCCGGCCGCGCTCAAAACATCCTGCGCCGCGGGCGTGACTTCTTTTCCCACGCCGTCGCCCGGAATCGCGGCGATCGAGAAAGTTTTCATGCTAGGATTCTATTCTCCCCCGGCATGAAACTCACCAACAAGACGGCGCTCGTGATCGGCGCCAGCCGCGGCATCGGACTGGCCATCGCGCGCGAGCTCGCCCGCGCCGGCGCGCGCACTATCCTAGCCGCGCGTTCCATCGCGGCGCTTGAGAAGGAGGCCGCGGCGTTGCGCTCCGAAGGGCATCAGGCGATCCCCCTGCTGCTCGACGCCGCCGATCGCAACGCCGCCGCCGAACTTCCCGATGTCGATATCCTGATCAACGTCGCCGGCACTAACGTCCGCAAGCAATTTGAGCAATACTCGCCCGAAGAGTACGAGCGCATCATGCAAACCAACCTCCACGGCATCGTGCATCTTACCCAAAAGGTCGGCGGGCGCATGGTAGCGCGCGGCCGCGGCGGCAAAATCGTTTTTATCGGCAGCCTCATGTCGCTGCTCGGCCTTCCGTATCTCACCGTCTATGCCATGACGAAAAGCGCCCTCGCCGGCCTGACGCGCTCGCTGGCGGCGGAATGGGGCCGCCACAACATCCAGGTGAACTGCATCGCGCCCGGGTTTATCCTCACCGATCTCAATCGCGACATGTGGCAACAGCCGGCCTTGAAAACCTGGCTCGAAGGCGCGCAGGCCAACCCCAAAATGGGCCACCCTGAAGATGTCGCCCCGCTCGCGCTTTTCCTCAGCGGACCCGGCTCCGACTACATCACGGGCCAAGTAATCGCCGTTGACGGCGGCTACTCAACAACCGCAAATTGGCCCTTTCAGCCATGACCGCGCCGCGTCATTGGACCAGCCCCATAGGCCAACGCCGCGCGGCACAGCTTCGACCCGCCACCGCGAATCGGCCCTCCCAGCCATGACCCCGCCCCGGCGCCAGCCCAGCGCCGTAGACCGGCGCACCAGCGCGGCCGGGCTTCGCGCCGTCGCGGTGTTCGAGGCAACCAAGGGAATCGTCGTCGTGCTGCTCGCCCTCGGACTCCTCTCGATGCTTCACAAAGATTACGAGGACATCGCCGACCGCATGTTGGTCCACCTGCACATCGATTCCGAGCACCGCATCGGATCGGCCGTGCTCCGCGCCGCCTCCCGCATGACCGACGCGCGCCTGTGGGGCATCGTCGCGGGCGCTCTGGCCTACGCGGCGGTGCGTTTCACCGAAGCCTGGGGCCTGTGGAACCGGCGCGTCTGGGCGGAGTGGTTCGCGCTGCTGTCCGGCGCCATGTATCTGCCCTGGGAAATCGTGAAGGTGGCGGAACGGCCCAATTGGCTGCACTCGACCGTCTTCCTGGTGAACGTCGCGATCCTGCTCTACATGATTTACATTCGCATCGCGGAATCCCGCGCGCCGGCCGTCGGCGAGCCTGCGTTACCATAGGAATTATCCGCGTCGTTTTCGTCATCTCAATCCTTTTAGCGGCCGCCGCCGCGCTTGCTCAGGTTTCGCAAACCGTGCCCCTGCCGCCCGCTCCGCAGCTCCCGCTCGATTACGTCTGCCCGATGGACCCGGATGTCCGCTCCGCGTTCCCCGGCAAGTGCCCGCGCTGCGGCATGACGCTGCGCCTGGGCATTCCCGACCAGGTCGAGTATCCCATGGAGCTGACGCTGACGCCGCCCGCGCCCCGGGCGGGCCAGCCGGTCGAATTCACGTTCCGAATCGAAGACCCCAAGACCGGCCAACAGGTGACCAAGTTCGAAATCGTCCACGAGAAACTGTTCCACATGTTCGTCGTGAGCCAGGACCTGAATTACTTCATTCACGACCATCCGGTTGTGCAGCCGGACTGGAGCTTCCGCTACCAAGCGAGGCTCCCCAAACCCGGCCTGTATCGCCTTCTCGGCGATTTCTATCCCACGGACGGCATCCCGCAGCTCATCGCCAAGACCATTATCCTTCCCGGCGGCGTTCTCGAAACCGCGAAGTTGTCTCCGGATCTCGCCCCGAAGCACACCGCGAACATGGACGTCCAGCTCACGATGGAGCCGCCGCAGCCGATCGCGGGTCTAAAAACGCTCCTGTTCTTCCACGTGAATCCCGGCGACGGTCTCGAGAAATACATCGGCGCCTGGGGCCACATGCTGGCGGCCAGCGACGATCTCATCGACCTCATCCACACTCACCCGTTTATCGCCGACGGCGGTCCGCAAATCCAGTTCAACCTCATCTTCCCGCGCGCCCGCACCTACCGCATCTGGGTGCAATTCCAGCGCAAGGGCGTGGTGAACACGGCCGTCTTTACGGTGCCCGTTTCCGAGCTGAAATAGCCCGCTCCGGAGCTGTCTCCCGCCATTTTTCTTATTTTCTTAGCGAACCTTCTTCGCCTCGATTACCCGGAGGACACAGCGCGAACCCTGTCGATATCCGTACGGTAGACCGGCTCCCTATAACCGACGACTCGGTGCGGACGCGCCTTCGGAAACTTGCGCGTTCGGTGACACTCGCGATCTTCGAGTTCCGCGAGCGCGGCGAGGAAGCCTATCTTGAGCTCTTCCGTGTGCAGACGCTCAGCCGCATCGTAGATAACGCCCCAAGCGTCAAAAAGCGGCTGATGCGCGGCACGCTACAGCGTTCCGTCGTTCCTTGCGCGACCGAGCGATAACTGCATTCGAGTTCAGCCTTGGCTACCGCACGAAACAGGGTCGCCACGAGCCGCCCAAAAACCGGATCGTCATCGACCGCAAGAATTAGAAAGATATCGCGACCGGCGAAGTGAATAGAGGGATGAGGTAAGCCCGCCCTTTAAGCGAATTGCAACCGGCCGTTGCGCCGTGGCGAAAAATCTTTCCGTATTCTCCCGCGGCAGCTCGTAGTTACGATGAAGCGTTTCCAAGATCCATGCGCGGCCGTCTGGGCTCAGCGGTCCAAGTCGCGGCGGAGGTGGCGCGCCCGGCGGGGGCAGGCCCGCAAGGGGTTGGGGTTCCACACCCGGCCGGGTTAAAGGCATTCCCGCGATCGATTGGGGATGTTGAAAGGGCTGAGCGGGAGTAACGGTGGGGGCGTTCGCCGCCGTTCCACAGTTGCCGCGGTAAACAGTGCCGGGGTTGAGGGGAGACCGCGCGAGAAGTATAGCGCATTCAAAGGCTCCGGCCGACTGCCGTCAGTCTTCGATCTTGTAGATTGTCAGGCCGCTCAGGAGCTTGGGGTAGAAATCGGTGGATTTCTGCGGCATGACGCCGCCGGAAAAGGCGGTTTCGGCGACCTGGGCGATGGTGGTTGGCTCCAGCAGAAACGCAACTTGGGCGGGACCGGCCGTCAGCTTCTCGACGGCCGCGTCGATGCCGCGGACATATTGCAGATGGCTCTCGCGGCGAACGGCTTCTTCATCGATGCGCAGCAGCGAGGCGAGAATGTCCCGATGCAAGACCTGCACGTCGAGCTCGGCTGGGAGGCGTTCCCGGTCGATCAGGTACACTTCGGGCGCGCGACCTACAGCTATGCCGATGCGCAGGCGCGCGGGCGCCGGCGTCCCGAATATTTCCTTCAGCGCCGCGATCGATGCAAGCCGTTGCGCGCCGGTTTTGTAAAGCAACTCCGGCGCATTGAAGTCCGGCAGATTCGAGACGACGCGGTGCGTGGCCAGGATTTGGAGCCCCGGAGAGTACATGTTCACGAACGTCATCATGACCATCCGGGCTCCCGGCAATGCGGGATTCTCGTTACGAAATGCCAGGGCCGTTTCGTAACGATGATGCCCGTCGGCGATGAGGAGCTTCTTATCGGAAAGAATCCGTTGCGCCTCCGCGATGGCAGCGGCGTCGGAAATTCGCCACAGGCAGTGAATGGTTTCGTACTCGTCTTGAACGCGGGCGTCAGGCTTTTCCGCGGCAGCCGCCTCGACAATGCGGTCGAGCGCGAGA
This sequence comes from Bryobacterales bacterium, assembly GCA_963795935.1. Taxonomy (GTDB): domain Bacteria; phylum Acidobacteriota; class Terriglobia; order Bryobacterales; family Bryobacteraceae; genus JAICMB01. Next base: position 35,425 of record CAWCJO010000019.1, read on the forward strand.
TCGGGATCCGGATAGAGCATGAAGATCTGGCCAAAGTGAGCGCGGGTGTGGCGCAGGAGTTCGAGGCGGTCCTTTTTGGGCCCGGCGAGCGTCTGCTCGTGACGATGGACAATGCCGGCGGCGTAATCCTCGACGGCCCCAAGTCCGATTACGCCCTTGCGGAGCAGCTTCGCGCCGCCATCGGGAAGCGTGAACTCCTGCGTATAAGCGTAGAGGCATGGCCGCGGGTCGGCGAGGAGCACGCACCGTTGAATCCAGTCGTTGAAATAGCGCTGCGCGCGGGTGTAAACGTTGTCGGCGGGGGTGTCGGATGGGCTGGACGGACCGAGGACAATGCGTACGAGATTATACGGGCTTAACGACAGATAGTGCGCCTGCATGGCAGGCGAGATCTTGTCGTAAGGCTGCGTCAGCAGAGATTCGAGCGGCCCCGCTTCCGGAGAATAGCGGTAGGCCGCGAAGGGAAAGATCAGGGCCAAGAGCCGTTATGCCGTCTGCGCGACTTTGGCCGCTGAAGGAGCTTCGAATGCGTCTTCGACGCTCTCCATATTCCAGGGTACGGGATAGCGCCGCAAACAGGTGGGGCAGGCATACTCGCCGTGGATCGGCCACATGGGCCGGTGGTGCATGGCACGGCACCATGCCCGGCCAAGAGAGGCAACGGTGTCTTTAAGATGTTCCATACGCGGAAAGTACTTGCAAGCCTGGCGCCACACCGGCATCCCTTGCGGGCGCACGTTTTATGCGGAATGCGATGGGACAATGTGTCCGGCGGCCCTGCGGCTGTGTAGAAATTGCCCCAGTGGCGCGGAATGCGGCGCCCCGGGAGGCGGAGGATCTTGCGCCGGCTTGGCTAGAATAGGATCACGGCGCCCACGGCGGGCGAAGGGATTCCACGCGGTTCATGGATCTGGATCAATTGCACACGTTCCTCGAGATCGTGCGGCTAAAAAGTTTTTCGAAAGCGGCCGTGACGTGTTATCGTACGCAGCCGGCGATCAGCGCGCAGGTGCGGCAGCTCGAACAGGAGTTGCACGCGGCGCTGTTCGAGCGCCTGGGGGCGCGGATCGCGCTCACCCCGGCGGGCAAAATCTTCGCCGCATACGCCGAACAGATTCTGGAGCTGCGCCGGCGGGCCCAGGATTCCATCAACGAGCTCGAAAAGGCGCCGAAGGGGGAGTTAATCATCGCGGCGAACGAAGCAACCTGCATCTATGTTCTGCCGGAGGTTTTTTCGCACTATAAAAAGCTTTTTCCGAACGTCCAATTATCGGTGGACCGGTCCTACGGGGCCCGCGTGGTGGAGGCCGTGATGGATAATCTGGCCGACTTCGGCATCACGCAATTGCCGGTGGTGGAAAAGAGATTGCAGGTGGCCAACATCCATTCGGACGAGATCAAGGCGATTGTTCCGCCGGGGCATCCGCTGGCGTCAAAACGGGCCGTGCTGCCGCGCGATTTGACGGAGTACCCGGTGCTGATGCCGAAATCGGGAACCACGCGGGCGCGCTTGAACGAGTGGACCGACGGCGTGGAGGACGATCTGCACATCTCGATGGAGCTGGATTCAACTGAAATGATCAAGCGCTTCGTGATGGCGGGGTTGGGGGTATCGTTTTTGGCGGCATCGCATTGCGCCGAAGAGGTGGCGGGCGGGCGCATGGCGGCGGTGTCGTTGGGTCCGGAAGCGATGATTCGCAGACTCGGTCTCATTTACCGCAAAGATAAGGGTTTGTCGAAGGCCGCTCTGGGTTTTATTCAGGTAATATTGGAACATGCGGGAGGGGCTGTTCCGGCCTTGGGCGCGGGCTCGGTCTCGCGCGGGTTACTTCCCAAGGCGGCCGGTTCGTAAGCGTTCGGTATGGCGCGCGTGACTGTCAAGAGCTCGACGATTTTCATCTCGATAGGCGACAAGACCCAAGTGTTCCGGTCGGTGGACGATGTCCCGCCGCGCCTGCGCAAGAAGCTGGAGCAATCCACGAACGGGATCAATTCGGCGACCATTCTGATCGCCGACCGGCGCGGCCGGGAAGAGATTGTGCGGGCCATCCGGGGACTACCCTCCGGGGTACGCTCACGGTTTGCCGCGACGCTGCGCAAAGATGCGGAAAGCGCCACGATTCCAGGCCGTTTCGAGTCACTGCGGCGGAACTGGGCGGAGATTTTACTGCCCGGCGCGATCAGCCTGCTGGTGTGGTTGCTTTTCAGCATGAAATAACCGAACCTCCTGGACCGTTCGTACTGCTTCACGCTCGCTTGGCGCGCCACCGCTCTACGCGGGTCGGATTGCGCGCGGAGTGGCTAAATTTCCGCGGGCGTTCCGCCGATACAGGGATCATGGAACGTCGCCGGGAACTCCGCGTCGGATCAGAGGAAGCGGTTCGAATTACGGTCTTGGGCGCGCGCGAGAAGCGCATGGAAGGCAGGGCGGTGGATATCTCGGGACAGGGCGTTCGCATCCTTGTCCCGGAAGCGATCGCGGCCGGCTTCGCGGTGAAAATCGAGCTGGAAGATTCTCTCATACTCGGCGAAGTCTGTTACTCGCAGCCGGATGGGCGGGGTTTCCTCGCCGGAATTGAGATCGACCAAGTTCTGACTGGGCTGGGGGAACTGGCGCGGCTTAATAGAAATTTGCTCGACGATGGCGGGGAGCGCGCGGCGGCGCGCGAACAGGAGCGCGGGAGCGGCGCGTTATCCTACCGGTAAGTGGAGAGTCAAAAGGTCGTCGTTTTTGGAAGCGGCGGACAACTGGGCGTGGAACTCTTCCGGGAGTTTACGAAACGCGGCTACGCCGTTACGGGGTTTGAGCGCTCGGCTGTGGACATCAGCGACGGCGTGAAGGTGGAGCGGTCGCTTACGGAGGTGGACCCGGCGATCGTGCTCAATGCCGCGGCCTACAACCAAGTCGACGTGGCTGAAAACGAGCCGTTGGCGGCATACCAGGCCAATGCGCTGGCGGTGCGCAATCTCGCGATGGCGTGCCGGCAGATCGATGCCCGGCTGGTGCATTATTCAACCGACTACGTCTTCGATGGAACGGCCGGGCGGCCCTACACGGAATCCGATACGCCGCATCCGCTGGGCGCCTACGCTGTATCGAAGCTGGCGGGTGAGTTATACGCCCAAGCGTATCTGGACCAGCCTCTGGTGATTCGCACCTCGGGCGTGTTCGGACCGGGCGGATTGAAGACCGCGCGCGGCAACTTCATCGAGACGATGCTGCGCCGGGCGGCGGCCGGAGGCGCCATACGCGCCGTCGAGGATCACGTGGCATCGCCGACCTATGCGCCATATCTAGCTTCCCGTACGGCCGATCTGGTGGAACGCGGGTTGGCGGGGGTGTTCCACGTGGGGGGCGGGCAGGCGATCTCGTGGTTCGACTATGGCAAGATGATCTTCCGGCTGGCGGGAGTAAAGGCCGATCTGCAGCCCACCAGCGCGAGGCACTATCGCACGCCCGCCCGCAGGCCGAAGTTCTCGGCGCTGGCGAACACGAAAATGGAGAGCGCGGGGATAGCGCCCATGCCGCCGTTGGAAGAAGGCGTGCGCAGTTATCTGCAAGAGCGGGCCAGTCACTTCGGGCAGTAACGGACGCGCGCGCTTACAATCCTTTTCAAACGCGCGGCTCGAGGCGGGTAACATCGAGGCGTTGGCGGACGTAGTTATATACGAGAGAAGTAAAAATCGATCAACGGACTCGCAGCAGCGGCATCCGCGGAGAGTCCTTTAACAAGGAGTTAACATTTCATGAAGCGATTCAAATTCGCCCTTGCCCTGAGTGTGTTCGCCCTCGGCGTAGCGAGCGCGGCGACCCACCACGTGACGGTTTCCGACACCGAATACGTAAACGGAACGCAGTTGAAGCCGGGCGATTACAACCTCGTAGTCCAAGGCGATAAAGCCATTTTTAAGAGCGGGAAAACCGTGGTCGAAGCTCCGGCGAAAGTCGAGACGGAAGGGCAGAAATTCGACGAGACGTCGTTGCGCTCCGAGAACGTGAACGGGAAGACGACGCTCGAGGAAATTCGCCTGGGCGGCACGCATACGAAGATCGTTTTCGAGCATAGCCCCGCCGGAACCGCAAGTCAGACTGGCGGCGGCTTCTAAGCAGCTGCGGCAGCGGGTCGGCGATTGGTGCGGAATACGAGCCATCCCGACCCGACAACGGCGGCCGTGCCGAGGGCGAGCTTGCCCTCGAAGAGCCAGATATTTGTAACCGAGGCCGTCGGCGCGACGGAGCATAGCAGCGCCAGGATCGAGATGGCCCAGCCGGAGATGGCGGCGATTCGCTTTCCGGCTTTCCAGGCGCTTCCAAAAATGTAGAGATAGGGGATGAAGCCCGCGATGATCATCAACGACACGAGCTCGTCGTAAGCGGCGCGCGCGGTGTCGCCGAGTTGCATCGCGATCAGCAGGAACGAGGCGACGGCCCCGAGGGTTAATAGAGAAACGTGGGGCGTGCCCCAGCGGGGGTGAATTCTGCCGAATGCCGCGGGCAGCAGACGATCGACCCCGGCGGCAAACGGCAGGCGCGAAGTTGCCGTGCCGAGCGCTCCGAATTGGCCGAGCGCACTCAGGCAAACAAGCAGCGCGATAAGCGGCGACAGCCACGCCGCGCCGAGTGCCTGGGCGGCGGTTTCACCGGCTTCCGCGAGGCCATTCAACTCGCTGATGTTTTCGGGGCGCAGCAGGACCAGCAGCGCCACGGTGACGGCAATATAGAACAGCGCGGCGAATGCGGTTGCGATCCAGCCGGCGCGCGGGAGCGTACGCCCGGGATTGCGAATTTCAGCGCCCATCAGGCCGGCGAGTTCCAGGCCGGTCATGGCGAAGGCGATCGTGGCCCAGAAATTAGCGGTTTGCCAACTCCATTTCGGGACCACGTGCAGCGGCGTCGCAATGCCGCGCTTGGCCCCGACCTGAAACGCGATAGCGACAAGCAAAATGCCCAGGACCCACGTCGCGGCGCCCCCGATATTCTGCGTCCATTTGCCGATCTTGAGGCCGATCAGGTTGCTGCCGAGGGCGATCCAGATGGCGGCGAGCGAGGCCGCCAGCAGGTAGACGCGATCGTTGGCCAGATGGGCGTAAGCGGGACCGAGCGTGTAGGCCGCGGCGCTCATATAAAACATCGCGGCGCTGGGCAGCAAGAACGCGATGCCCATCCAGTAGATCCAGAAACACAGGAAGCCGTGCGAGGGACCGAAGTCGCCGCGGGTCCAGAGATAGAGTCCGCCGGCGCCGGGGTATTTGACGACGAGAGCCGCGACCGCAACCGCCAGCGGGGCGGCAAAAAAGAGGGCGGCCAGAATCCACAGCGTCACGGAACCGGGTCCGGCGTGGGCGGCGGCCGCGACCCAGCGTGTTCCGACGATGCAGGCGATCGCGAAAAGGGTAATGTCGCGCAGGCCGAGCTCGCGGCGGAGCGTGGGCGCGCCCTCGATTTTCGCGACGGCCGGCTCAGGCATGCTGGAGTTGCACGGCGGCCGCCTCTTTCTTCAACTCCGCGCCGATGCGGCGCAGACCTTCGGCGAGAAACTCGGGCTTGCCGCCGAGCCAGATGCGCAGGAAACCTTCGAGCCCCAGGTGAACGCCGGGAACGATGAGCACGCCTTGGTTTATGCGCACGCGCTCCGCGAGCTCGTAGCTCGGCGTGGCGGAGTGGTAGCGCAGCAGGCACAGCGCGCCGGCCAGCGGCTCGCGAAACTCGATGAAGTCGCCGAAGCCGGCTGCCCAGTCGCGCATGATGGGCAGGTTCCGTTGCAGAATCGCGCGCGTGCGGGCGTACAGCTTCTCGCGGTTTTCCCTCCCGACGGCTACGCGGGCGATCGCATCGGAAATTTTGTTCGGCGCGATGGTGAGGTAGTCGTGCTGCGTCCAACAATCGGCAACGACTTGTTTGGGGCCGACGATCCAGCCGATGCGCACGCCGGGGATGCCGTAGGCCTTCGATAACCCGCTGGTTACGATGACGCGGTCGGACATGCCCCAGAAGCTGGGCGCGCGCTCGCAATGGATCTCGGCGCCGAGGTAGACCTCGTCGGCCAGCAGGTAAGCTCCGACGCGATCGCAACGCGAAACGATGCGCCGCATGGCGTCCGCGGACAGGATGGAGCCCGCCGGATTGTTGGGATTCGAGAGGTACACCAGGCGGGTGCGCTCGTTGACGGCGCGATCGAACTCATCCCAATCCGGCTCCCAGCCGCGCTCGAGGCGCAGACGGAACGTGTTCACTTTGGCGCCGAGGCTTTTCGGCAGCCCCCAATATTGCATGTAATTGGGCAGTTCAAATGCGATCTCGTCGCCTGCGCGGAGCAGCGAGAGCGCCAGCAGATAATTCGCTTCGGAGGTTCCGTTGGTGACCTCGATGTGCTCCGGCGTTGTCCCCGGGTATTGTTCGGCCAGCGTTTCGCGCAGAGGGATCGTTCCGTTCGATTGGCTGTAGCCGAGAGGCGTGTCGAGAAGGGCGTCCAGATCGAGGCCCAGCGCGGTCAATTCCCGCAAGGTGACGGGGCGGATGCCGCTCTCGCTGAGGTCCATTTCGACGACGTTTTCCCACGTCGATTGCATCCGTTCCATTTCGAACCGGTCGATTTTCAAATGAGGCTCCCTTGCGCGGCGGAGATTTTCTCGAAGCAGTATTCGGCGATGTAGAGGTCTTCGACGCCGAGCCCCGTAAAATCGCAGACGGAGATGCCGCCGCGGTCCCAGGAAACGGGCGACTCGCAGAAAGTCCCCAACTCGACGGCGCGCGGCCAATCGGAGGGCGCATGCTGCAACTCACCCAGCTTCTCACATTGACGGCGGGAATCGGCCAGCAGCAGGGCGGCGCGGCGAAGAATGGCGGGGTCGAGCTCCTGTTTGCCGGGCGCATCCGAACCGACCGCCGAGATGTGCGTTCCGGGTTGCAGATCGGCGGCGAAGAGAAGCGGCTCGCGGGAGGCCGTCGCGGTGACGATCAGGCGAGTCTGGCGGGCGACGGCATGCGGCGGATGCGGCGATTTCGATGTCGATGTGCGGGAAGAGATCGCGCAAATCGCGCGAGCACTGGGCGGCGCGTTCCCTCGTTCGTCCCCAAAGGACAATGCGCTTAAGATCGAGAACCTGGGCGTGCATTTGGGCCTGCAAGCGCGCTTGAATGCCGGTTCCCAGGATCCCGAGGGCAGTATCTTTGCGCGCCAGCTCGCGCGCGGCGAGGGCGGCAACGGCGGCTGTGCGGACGTCGGTGAGATGTCCGGCGTCGGCGAGAAAAGCCACGGGCTCGCCGGTGATGGCGGAGGAAAGCAACATCATGCCGTTGCCGGTCGGGAGATCGCGCTCGAGATTGGCGGGGAAGGTGGACGCGATCTTGAGGGCGAAATAGGGGCCGTCGCGGCGATAGCTGGACTTGATATGCACCTCGCCGCGCTGGGCCGCGATAGCGAGGTGCATCGGCATGGGCGTGTCGCACTCGCCGCGCGATTGGGCGATCAAGGCGTCGCGCATACGGTCGATTACGGCGGCGTAATCGACGGCGCGACGGATCTCGTCGAGAGGGACGATGCGCATCAGCCGCGGCGAGCGGCCTGGAAAATGGAGAACACCGCGCCCTGAGGGTCGGCGAGCACGGCCCAGCGCCCTACGTTTTCCATGCTCATGGGGGGCACGAAGACGTTGGCGCCGAGTTGCTTCGCCTTGGCCGCCGAAGCGTCGCAATCGGAGACTTGAATGTACGCAAGCCAGTGCGGCGGCGTCTCGGGATTGCGGTAGGCCGCGGGAGGAATGCCGCCGATGAACTCGCTGCCGTTCTTGATGTGCAGATATCCGGAGGTATCGTGCTCGCCGGGCGTTATTTGCCAGCCGAACACATCGGAATAAAATTGTTTGGCGCGATCGACATCGGACGTGCTCAGATCGACCCAGCAGAGGGTTCCATCGACCCCCGTAATGCCGGCGCCGCTATGGGCCTTGGCCTGCCACACGGAGAACACGGCGCCGGTGGGATCGCGCAAAACCGCCATTCTGCCGAAATCGTAGACGTCGAACGCCGGCGCGAGCACCGTGCCGCCTGCGTTCTGGGCCTTCTTTACGACTTCATCGGCGTCGGCTACATCGACGTAGATATTCCAAAACGGGGGAACGCCCTGCGCGCGCTGTTCAGGGCGCAAGGTATAGGCCGCCGCTGCCGGGCGGCCGTCCAGCATAAACATGGTATAGAAAGCGCCGGGGCCCATGGGTTGGTCGTCGGGGCTCCAACCGAAAAGGCTGGAGTAAAAAGTTTTGGCGGCGTTCTGGTCCGTCGTTGCAAGCTCGATCCAGGAGAACGATCCCGGCTCGTGTTTATCGATATGCGGCATGAAAAAATTATAACCGCGACGATCATTCCGTATATACGCATCTTGCGCCCGCAAGCGCGGCGGTACACCGGAACACGCCACTTACCCCGGCTTTTGAATACTTCGCTGAGCCGCGGCGCGAATCGCTCGCGATCTGTGCGGACCTCGCCGCGCGTTGACGCGAGCCGCAACCGCGCGGAATCCACCGTACCAGGGGACCAGCTTCAGCCGGTAGATTGCCTGGAGTGGAGCTTTGACGCCTTACGTTAAACGTAAACCGGTAATATAATCGAGTTGTGATTCGGTCCTTCCGGGACAGGGAGACCGAGAGGGTGTTCCGGCGCGAGTTTAGCCGGAGGTTTCAGGGTATTGCTCCGGTGGCGAAACGGAAGCTCGATCATATTCATGCCGCTGCGGCGCTGCCGGATCTTGGAGCTATTCCAGGCAATCGCCTGGAGACCCTCGCGGGCGATCGCAAGGGGCAGTACAGTATTCGCATCAACGACCAGTGGCGCATCTGTTTCCGCTGGGCCGCTGTTGATGCCCTCGACGTGGAGATTGTGGACTATCATTGAGGATTTTCGATTATGGCTAAGAAGAGGAAGTCAATGCCTCCGATCCATCCCGGTGAAACGCTGCGGGAGGACTTTCTCAAGCCCCTGGGCTTGACGGCCAACCGCTTGGCGATCGAGTTGCAGGCGCCGGCGACTCGCGTGAATGACATCGTTCGCGGCCAGCGGGCGATCACCGCGGATACGGCTCTCCGTCTGGCGAGGTATTTCGGAACGACGCCTCAATTCTGGATGAATCTTCAGACGAACTACGATTTGGACGTGGCTCAGGACGCGCGCGGCTTGGAAATCGCCGATCGGATCGTTCCGCACCGGGCGGCATGAGCGCGCTCAGGCCCCGATAGGACGAAGTAGAAGCCCCGCGGCGGCAGCTACCATTTGACGGGCGCGCCGATCTCGAGCGGCCAAGCCTCGCAATCGGGAAAATCTTTCAGCAGCTCCTGGAGCTGGGCGGGGGTCCCGGTCAGGGCCGGGAATGTTCCGAAGTGCATGGGAACGACCTTTTTCGCGCCCAACATACGGCACGCCAGCGCCGCTTCGCGCGGGCTCATCGTGAAATGGTCGCCGATGGGAAGGAATGCCAGCTCGGGGTGGTAGAGCTTCTCGATGAGCTGCATGTCGGAGAACACATTTGTGTCGCCGGCGAAGTAAATCGAGCGGCCATCGGGAAGCGCAAGTACGTATCCGCAGGCTTCGCCGCCATAAATGATGTGACCGCCGTCCTCAATGCCGCAGCTATGGACGGCATGGGTCATGGTGACGCGCAGCGGCCCGACCTGCTGCGTGCCGCCCTTGTTCATCGCCGCGCAGTCCTTGACGCCCTTGGATTCCAGCCAGGCGCACAGCTCGAAGATCCCCACCACCTTGGGCTTGAACTGCTTGGCAAGCGGCACGACGTCGTGGATGTGGTCGAAATGGCCGTGCGAGACCAGGATGGCGTCGATGCGGTCGAACTTGTGGTCCTTGGGGTATTTGGGGTTTCCATCGGTCCACGGATCCATGACGAAGACGTCGCCGGATTCAAGGCGGAACTGGAAGGTGGCATGACCGAGCCAGGTAATTTCGAGCATCTCTAAACTCCCGTGTGTTTCCGGTATTGCGCCGCTGGAGGAGCGTGGCGGAAGGCAGCGGCAACCGCTTCCTCACGGTCGCGGCTCGGTAAACCGTTGTGTTTCGCGGCGGCGGTGGGCGCTGAAACGGGCATCGCCGGACGGGTCGCGGGCAACTGAATGCCGTCGCCATACTTTGCGATACCGGGTATGGTGACGGGCAGACGACCGGTTATCGGAATTTCGCCGAACATCGCTTTGACGGCCGCGATTTCCGAGGTCGAGGTGGAGCTGAACGTGGCGACGTACGCCTTCGCGTTTGCGAAACCGCGGATGAGGTAGGGGTTGCCGAGAGAAACCAGCGTAACGGGAACATTACCGGCAACCAACGCGTTGACAAAGCCCGGGAATTCGCCGGGGAGCGCGACGTTGCCGCGATAGGCACTCACGGTCGCATAGGCCGCGACGACGATCGATGCGCACGAAGACAGCGATTGCGCCGCCCGATCGAGGTCCGTTTTCGACATCGAGGCGTCCAGCAGCATCGTCTTCGTATTCGGAGAGCGGCGGCGGATTTCAGCGAGGAGCGTTCTCCCCTGCTGCCCATAACGATTCTCAGAGAGCGCCGCAACGCACGAAGCAGGGGGGTTGGCGGGCGGAAAAATTCCGCCTTCATTACGCACCAGCGTGACGGCCCTGTCGGCGACGGTCTGCGCGCGCTCCTCGGCCTCGGGAGACTGGATCACGTCGCCGATCGCTTCGATGTCCACCACCTTCCTTTTCGCCAAGCCGAGCCGCGCTTTGGCGTCCAGCAGCCGGGCGACGCTCTCATCGACGCGCTGTTTGGAGACTCGGCCGCTTTTAACGGCCGCGACGACGGCGTTGATCGCATCCTCGGCGCTCAAGGGCATCAGAAGGCAGTCGGCGCCGGCCGCCAATGCGCGCACCGCGGCTTCTCCGCCGGCGAACAACGTTGTCAGTCCCCGCATGTCCATGGCATCGGTTACGACGATGCCGCGGAAATCGAGATCGTGGCGCAAAATTCCGGTCAAGACGTTGGACGACACCGTGGAAGGGACGTTCTCCGAATCCAGAGAGGGGACTGAAATGTGGGCGGTCATGATGGCATCGACGCCGGCGGCGATCGCGTAGCGGAAAGGAACGAATTCGACCGCGTTCAAGCGCGCGCGATCGACGTCGAGGCGAGGGAGCATCATGTGGCTGTCCTCGGCGGTATCGCCATGACCCGGAAAATGCTTGGCCGTTACCAAAATCGGAGTCTTGGGATCCGCATGCGCGCCCTCGATATAAGCGCGCACCAGCGAGCCGGCCTGTTCGGGATTCTCGCCGTACGAGCGGATATTGATGATGGGGTTATCGGGGTTGTTGTTGACATCGGCGTCGGGAGCGAACAGCCAGTTCACTCCGAAGGCGCGCGCCTCCTGGGCCGTGAAGGCGCCCTGAAAACGGGCGTCGTCGAGGTCGCGCGCGGCGCCGAAGGCCATGTTGTAAGGCCACGCCGTGGTGGAGTTGACGCGCATGGACGCCCCGCGCTCGAAATCGGCTCCGACCAGCAGCGGAACCTTCGCGGCGCGCTGCATGCGGTTCAAAAGCGCGGCCATGGCGTAGGGCTCGGCGTTGTGGACGCTTCCGCTCTGGACATGACCCAAAACGATGACGCCGCCGATCTTCAGGTCGCGAACCCAGTGCATGTACTTGCGGTATTGCGGCGAGCGGGTATTGATCGCTTCGCCATAGCAAGGCATGACGACGAGCTGCGCGACCTTATCGCGCAGACTTAGGGAACGCATCCAGCGCCGGGCGGCGGGACTGACCCGCGCCTTCGAAGCGGCGGCCGCGCGGGCGGATTTGGGGGAACGCGTTGCGGCGAATAACGCCACGCCGCACAAAGCGGCGGCGAGTACAGCGCGCAGTATGCGCATCAGTTTTAGAGTACGACAGAGGTCGATGTAAGCGGCGATGACAAAGGGGGATCGGGATCAGGCGCGGCGCCGGGCCGATTTCGCCGCCGCCGCCGCCGGCTTGGGCGGCTTTCTCAAAGCGCGATTCACGGCCCGGATAAGCTGCCCTACTTCATGAGCGCTCTTTTGAATTACGGCGTCGGCGCCGGTATTCGATTCATTAAGACCAAGCGCGTCCTTCAAACTCGAAATCAGGATAAGCGCCAACAGCGGATGGTGGCTCCGCAGCTCGCGCACGACCTCGACGTCGCTCTTTGACGCTTTATAGATCATCACTACGATATCGAAGCTCTGTCCAGCGCAGCGCTCCAGGGCATCGTGCGGCGACGCGCACGTGTGCACTTCATGTCCGAGCTCTTCGAGAACGGTGCGACGCGCCATCAGCGCGCCGCTGCCGTCTACGATCAAGATGCGGGCGGACGGCGTTCGGGAACCGGTAGTGCCCATGGAAGGAACATGGCGAAAATAACAGAGCGGCGGCGGCAGTGTCAACGATTTCGTATCGGACTGTAATACAGGAAGATCGAGAACTTGACTCAGCGGGATTAAACGGCTATGGCGCGGCGCGAGCCGCTCCACGCAAACTCGCCCACGAGCGGCAAGTGGTCGGACGCCATCATGGCCGCGGCCGATCGATGGAGCGTGAGGCACTCCAGCTTGAACTCCGGGTCGTAGTAAAAGTGATCGAGATGCCAGAAGGGAAGCATGCCGGGATACGTACGCTTGCGCCGCAAATGAAAACGCACATCGGCGCTTTCGAGCTGCGCCGACAGCATGCGGCTGACCAGGCCGCGCGTCCACTCGTTGAAATCGCCCAGAACGAGGCGCGGTCCCGCAAGCCTGCGATTCACCACGATCTCGTTCGATAACAGCCGCAGCGCTTGCCGGCGCCGTTCGAAAAACGACGTTCCCAAGTGGACGTGAAACAGGTGAACAATCCCGATGCCGGGCACGTCGAGATCGGTGCGCAGACAACCGCGCCGCTCGCGCCGCGGCACGCTGATATCGAAATTGCAGCTCTTGAGAATGGGGAAGCGGCTCAAGGTAAGATTGCCGTAATCGTGCCCGCGGAGGATGCTGTTCTTGCCGAAAACGTAGGGGAATCCGACGCGCCCGGTGACATAGCCGATCTGATCGGCGGCGATCTCCTGCAAGGCGACGATGTCCGCATCGATCTCGGCGAGAACGTCGAGAATGCGGTCCGGCCGCACCTTCCAATCCATTCCCCGGGAACGATGAATGTTGTAGGTAACGACCCGGAAGCGGGGAGAAACCGTAAGCTCCACTGTTTCATTTTCGCGTAAACGCGGCCGGCCGCCGTTATTGGGTCAGCTTCAGAATCATTCCGGTGTCGGTTGCAACCCACACGTTGCGGTTATCGGCGGCCGCAAGAATAGCGCGGTTGGCCTCGGCGCGGTAATCGACGTCCATGTCGATCCATGACTTGAGCGAACTGCTGGTCATCATCTTGAGTTTGCCGGCGATCGGCAGGATGTTGGACTTTCCTTGGCGCTCGATGCCGGCGAGAATTACGTCGCCGTTGGGCAGTCTTACGAAATCCCGCACCACGCGGCTGGGGTCCTGGTAGATCGCGGTGTTCTTATGCGTTACCAAGTCCATTTCGAACAGCTCCGACGGCAGTTGGGCGGAATTGGGGAACTCGAACAGGGCGATGCTGGAGCCGGCGGGGCCATAGCGGAATCGCGTCATGTCGCCTTCGAGGCTGCGCGAAGTCTCGCTCCATTTTCTGCCGCCGTCGGTGGTCTGCAGAAGAATCGTCAGCGATGGAGATGGTTTACGCTTCAGCGCCTGATCGGGCCGCAGCATCCAATCGGGGACTTCGTCCGCCTTGTGAAGCGACCAAGTGCCCACGATGAGTCCGTCGCGATTTTCCTTTCCTCCAAACGCGATCCAATGATAGACGGTATCGTCGGCCGCCGTGGGGGCCTGCTGGGCGGCGGCAAGCGCATTCCAGGTCTTTCCTCCATCGACGGTCTCGAGCACCACCTTCGAGGCGCCGATGGCCCAACCGCGGTTCTCGTCGAGAAAATAAACGCGCTGCAGTTCTTTCGCTTCCTTGAGCTTCTTCCAGTCGCGTCCGGCCTCCTCCGTTTCCCAAATGCCGCGGTCGGTGATCATCCAGCCTTTGTTTTCGTTGAGGAAAAAGAGGGATATGGGGTGCTCCTTGACTTCTTCGAGCTGCCAGTCGACGCCGCCGTTGGAAGTAATGGCGACCACGCCTTTCTCGCGCTTGCCGTCGCCGACCATGCCCGCGGCGGCGCAACGGCTCGCCGACGGACACTGTATATCCGTGAAGGCCAGCGACGACTTATCTTCGTCATAGAAGTATTGCATGCGCCATTTTTGGGCCGCTGTTGCCGCCGAGCTCGCAAATATGAGAGCGGTTGCGGCTATTTTGAAGAAACTAGCGCAAACTGGCGGAAGGTCGCGCAAACCACTCCCCGACGGTCGTGGCTCGGAAGCCGTTGCCGAGCCGCGCGCGTGAGCGAGCGGTTTAGTTTTGAGCCGCCGGGGAAACCAGGGTCGGCTGGGCTGCAGATGTTGCATCGATCCTCGCTAACGTGACCAGGCACCCGGCCAGTTCGCCGACGGTGGTCAACAGCTCGATTTCGTCGCCGGTGTGCGGGTGCGGGTCTCGGTGTTGAACATTAATGACGCCGGCGACGCGATTACGAACAATAATTGGGGTAGAGAGAAATGCCTCGAAGGCGTCCTCGGGAAGGTCGCGGAAAAATTTAAATCGCGGATCGTGGGAAGCCTCGCGCGAAATGGCGAGAACGCGGCGCTCGCGCGCTACCCAGCCCGTCAATCCTTCGCTGAGCTTGAGCCGGACTTTGCGGAGCGTCTCGGGATGCGGCGTATTGGACGCCACCAGCACCAATTCATTGTCCTCGAGCAGATAGATGAGGCAGGAATCGGAACCCATGAACTCGACCACCAGGGAAACCACGCGGTGCAGGGCATCGCGCATGCTGAGATCGCCGCGCACGATCAGGCGCGCGATCTTTTGCAACAGGCGGAGCTGCCGCTCGGTATGCGCCAGCTTCTGTTCTACTTCCTTGAGTCTGGACACGACCTCATTATAGGGGAGAACGGTATTCAGACGGCGTTCGGGGCGCCGCGCCGCCGGTCCGATCCGCGCTGTTGTTCACGCTCGTCTTCGCGCTGCTCGACCAGCCGCTTGACGCGATCGAGTTCCCGCCGCAGTTTCCGTTCGCGCGCGGCGATGGAGGCAACGTAAAGAACCACAATAAGCCAAGCGGCCAGGAAGCCGTAAAACAGGAATTCGAAATTTCGAACGTCCATGCAAATCTCCTATAATGCGTGCGCGTAACGGCGCAGCGCGTCGATCTCCCGCCGCGTCTCGTCCTGCCGCATGCGAATGAGGGTAAGCGCGACCGCCAACAGCAGAAACACAACGTAATTCCAGTAAATCGGCGCCTCCATGCCGGGAGCCATTCCGCCGCCGTTACGGATGCTCAGCACCGGCGCGGGGTGCTGCGTACGCCACCACTCGATGGATTTCCACACGATGATGACGTCGGCAAAGGCAAAAATCGAAAGCACGGCGGAAAGGCGCGCGCGCTGGTTCGGTTCTTCGATGGCGTTGCGCAGCATCACGTAGCCGGCGTAGAGCAGCCAGCATACCAGCATGGACGTCAGGCGCGCATCCCAGGTCCACCAGATGCCCCAGATCTCGCGGCCCCAGATGCTGCCCGTCACGAGCACGATGGTCGGCGAATGCGACCGACACTTCGGTTACGGCGCGCCGCGACGGCGTCGTAGCGCAGGTCGCGCGTTGACGAGATAGGCGGCGCTGGCGACCAGCGCCACAAAAAAGCCGGTAAACGCGGCAAAGACCGATGGCACATGAAAATAAATGATGCGGAAGATCGCGCCTTGACTCGCCTCATCGGGCACTTCAGCAAAATGGTGTGCAGATTCCAGGCGAGGATCACGGCCGCAACGGCCAGGAACGAGTAGATGAGTTTTTCGCGCATTGTGGTTACCCTACCAATAATATTTCGACCAGCGCGCCGGCCAGCAAAGTGAAGATAATATCGACCGCGAGCAGCACGCGGAACCAGATAAAATCGTCCGGCGCGAGCGGCTGTCCCGCGATGAGTATGGTGGTGAGGTGGATGGCGCCCATCAACGCCGGAATGAGCATGGGATACAGCAGCGCCGGCAGCATCACCTCCCGCAGCCGAAGATTCACGGTCATGGCGCTGAACACTGTGCCGATGACGGCGAGCGCCCAGGTGCGTGAGCAGCAGCACGGCGATCAGCCAGCCGATCTGCCGCGTCCAGTCGACATCGTAGAAAAGCCCGAAGACGGCCAGGCTGACCGCTTCGATGGCGAGCAGCAGAACGTAATTGGCGAGGGCTTTGCCCAGGCCCACAATTGCGCGCCGCTGAAGCCGGGGAGCGAGACAATCGCGTCGAGGCAATCGTTGGTCAATTCGCGCGCGAAACTGCGGTTGAGAACCAGCGCTCCGGCGAAAATAAAGGTCAGCCACAGCAGGCCGCCGGCGATATTGCGTACCTCTTCGAGATCGAACGCGAAGCTGAAAAGGACAAGGATGACGAGGGCGAACGACAGCGCGGCGTTGATGGTCTCCTTGGTGCGCAGTCTCCGAGCGCAGATCTTTGGCGGCGATGGCGAGGGTCAGCCGCATCCAGGCGAAGCCGGGGAGCGCGACTGCTCGTGGAGCGCTCGCCGCCGGCGTATGCGGCGCCGGATTATCCGTGGATGCGGTAGAGGAGACCGGTGTCATCCAACATTTCCTGCGTTCGCGCGCCGCGGTAGGCGAGCTTCCCGCGATCGATCAGCGCCACATCGGTCGCCAGTTCGAGCGCCTCGCGAAGCTGATGCGTGGACATGACGATGGTACGGCCGGCGCGGCGCGCGCCGTCCAGAAATTCATGCAGAACGGCGATTCCGCGATCGTCCAGCGCGGTGAACGGCTCGTCCAGCAGCAGCAGCGCCGGCTCGTGCAAAAACGCTCGCGCCACGGCGAGCCGCTGCCGCATGCCGCGCGAAAACTCCCGGACGAGGCCTTCGCGGACGCGCTCGAGGCCGGTGCGCTCCAGCCATTGGGAAACCGTGCGCCGCGCGTTCGGCACGCTATAGAGGCGCGCGAACAGCATGAGATTCTCCTCGGCGGAGAGCTCGTCGTAGATGCCGATGCCGTGTCCCAGCACGCCGATGCGCCGCCGCGTGGCTTGGGCGCGCGCGTCCGCTCCTAAAATACGAGACGCGCGCCCTTGCCGGGATTCGAGAGGCCCGCGAGAATTCTCAACAGCGTCGTTTTGCCGGCGCCGTTGCGGCCGAGCAGCGCCAGGCAGGAACCCTCCTCGACATCGAACGTGACGTCTCGCAGCGCCGGGTAGTCGCCGTAATATTTCCAGACGTTCTGGATACGAAGCGCGGTCACTAACGGGACGCCGCTCCTTTCCGGACGGACTTGCGGGGCGCGTTGTCGCCCTCGACCGCCTCGGCGGGGCGCGGCCGATCCGAGCGGTACAGCAGGAATAGACCGAGCCCGAGAATGCTGAGCGTGATGGCGGCAATCCAGTACAGACCCGGGATGCCCAGCACCGTGCCGCCGTACACGTGCGGCGGAATCTCGCGGATTTGCGGCTCACCCGAATCTTCGTCCGCGCCGGCGTCGGGCGCTTCGGGCGCGGCCGTCCATTGCAGTTCGGCTTTGAACTCCTTGCCCTTGACGTCGTAGATGGACGCTTTTGTTTGCGGCTCCTGTCCGAGCAGCGTCAGATCGTCGCTTTGGAGCGTCACGCCGGCGGGCACGGCGATTCGCGTCGGCCCCTCGCGATGCAGGATCTTCCCGGCAACCACCATGGGCTTCGCGACCGGCAGCGCGTAAGTCAAATCGAAACGCGTCTCACCCGGCTTGATCGGATAATTCACGCTGTAGACGTTCTTCTGAGCCGTCTTTTCCGCGGGGCGAGCGATGGGCATGCCGCCGGGCGCCGTGACTGTCGCTTTGACATTGCCGTCCGCCTCGGGAGGCAAATAGAAGCGCAGCGTTCCGTTCCTGGGGTCGTTAAAGGTCGTCGTGGAAGAGTTCTGGAAAAAGATGCTTTGGTTGACGGAGACCTGCTGCGCGGCCGGCTGATACAGAATCAGGTCTTGCGATACCTGCGCGAGGCTCGCTTTCGAGGAGGAGTCGTAGACGTCCACCTGCACGCCGGTGGAGGCCGCGCCTGGAGGAATCACTTTCGTGTACGTGACGCCCGCGAAGAGCGCCTGCACGATTTGCGGACCCGCGGCCGCGGCGTCTTTGTTGAAATGAAATTTGCCGTCCGCCGCCGTCTTGACCGTTTCGAGATTCTTCATGCCGGCCGGACTCGGCTCGACCAGCGAGATCGCGACGTTGGGCTGGGGTTTGCCGCTGGTTCCGTTGACGACCGTTCCATCGAGGGCGGCGAAGAGGGGCGCGAGCGCGGCGCAGCAGACAAAACATAACTGTATGCCGTGTTTCATGCCAGGGGTTTTCCACACTCGCCGCAAAACTTCAAAGCGCGCTCGAACGTCGCGCCGCAATGGGGGCAAATCGCGCCTGCCGCGGACGGCTTCGGCGCTGTTTTCAAAACAAGCTTCGCCGCCGTCTTGGGCGGCTGCGGCTGCTGAGCTTTGATGACGTCGGTTTCGGCCAGGACCTTGGCGAGCTCCGCTTGCAGGCCGAGCTTCGTCTTCTGGTAATCTTCGTCCGAGAGCTTGCCGAGCCGGTACTCGAACTGCAGATCGCGCAGATTATCGTAAATCTGCGCCTTGCGCTCCTCCAGATGCTGCGTCGGCGAGACCGCTTCGGGAGCGGGAACGTCCTTGGCGCGCACCAGCAGCGTGAACGCAAAAACGCCGACGGTCAGCAGGACTGCCAAGGATAAAACCATTCAATCCAGTTTCGACGTTTCCTTTTCGATCTGGTCGTGATAGCGTTCCAACATCGCCGCGTCAACCATCTCCGCGGGAGCGGGAGCCGAGCGCTGCCGGCGAAAGAAAAGAAATACCAGCAACAGACCGAACGCCAGGCCGGTATAAGACAGAATGGATCCCCACGGCCCCGGATGGACCGCCAGGATGCCCGCGCCGTTTTCCTGAACCATTCGATCCAGGACTTCGCGGTCCGTCTTGCCCGCCTTCTGGAGCGCGTAAATCTGGGTCTTGAAGCGCTTGCAGACGCCGCACATGTAGGGCTCCATGCGGCACGTCATGTCCATGTTGCAGCCGCAGCTGCACTGCAATTTCCGGGCTACGCGGTTCAGCCGCGGGCTTTCGAGATCCGCGCCGGACTGCGCCAGGCCGAGCGCGGCCAGCAGCACGGCGAGTAAACTAGTCTTCCACCACGACATGTTTCTTCGTAAAGCCCACGACCTGGGTCCGCGCGTAAGCCAGCTTGATCTTGCTTGGGACCATGCAGATCAACGTGCCGAGGAACAGCACCCAATAGCCGATCCAGATCCAGGAAACCAGCGGGTTGACGTAGGCTTGAATAACCGCGCGGCGGCTGTCGTTCGAGATGCCGGCGTAATTGAGATAAAGGTCTTCGTTCAATCTCCGCCGGATGGCAACTTCGCTTGCCGGGCTGCGGCTGGCCTTGAAGAAACGCTTTTCCGGAACCATCGTCCCGAGCCGATGGCTGCCGTCGTAGACGTCCACATAAAGCTTGCTCCAGCCGTAATTATCGTTCTCGCCGTCCTGCGTATCGGCGACCTTCAACGTGTAGCGGCCGATATTGAAGGAGTCGCCTTTTGCGACTTCGACGGTCAGATCTTTATCGAAAGCGGCGCCGGTGAAGCCGATGAACATGAACACGATGCCCATGTGCACGATATAGCCGCCATAACGCCGCGTATTGCGATGCGTCAGCTCCACCATGGCGGGAAGCAGGCTCTGACCCGTTTTCGCGCCGATGGCCCGGGCGCCCTTGAAGAACTCCATGCCGATAGAAGAGGCGACGAACAGGCACAGGCCGAACGAGACCATCGCGAAGGGATGTTGATAGACGCCAAGGAACGCCAGCGCGATCATCAGCCCGACGGCAGCGATCGAAGGCCATAGAAAAGCGCGCCGCAAGCTCTCGAGCGAACTGCGACGCCAGGCAATCAGGGGCCCCACGCCCGTCAGGAACAGCAGAAACAGCCCCACCGGAATGTTGATGCGGTCGAAGAAGGGTTTATCGACGCTGATCTTCTCGCCCGTGAACGCTTCCGAAATGACCGGGAACAGCGTGCCCCACAGCACCGCGAAACAGCTCGCCAGCAGGATCAGATTGTTGAACAAAAAACTCGATTCCCGCGAGACCACGCTTTCGAGTTGCGCCTCGCTCTTGAGGTACGGCAAGCGATCGAGAATCAGGTAGATGGTCAGCGCAATGCCGATGGCCATGAAGGTCACGAAGAATTTCGCGAGCGGTCCGCCGGTTGAAAACGCGTGAACCGATTGCACCACTCCGGAGCGCGTCAGGAACGTTCCGAAGATGCACAGGAAGAAGGTCGCCGATACCAGGACCATGTTCCACACCTTCATCATTCCCTTCTTCTCCTGCATCATGACGGAGTGCAGAAACGCCGTCGCCGTAATCCACGGCAGCAGCGACGCGTTTTCAACCGGGTCCCACATCCAATAGCCGCCCCATCCCAGAACCGCGTAGGCCCAACCGGCGCCCAGAACGATTCCCGTGCTCTGGAACAGCCACGTCAGAAGCGTCCAGCGCCGCGTCGTATGAATCCAGGCCTCGCCCTTCTGTTTCGTAATTAACGAGGCGATGGCGAAGGCGAACGGAACGGCGAAGCCGACGTAGCCGAGGTACACCATGGGAGGATGGATCGCCATGGCCGGGTATTGCAGCAGGGGATCGAGCCCGCGGCCGTCGCCCACGTCGGTGATGGCGCGGCCGGCCGCCAGCATCTTAAACGGGCTGGAGATAAACGTGACCAAAATCAGGAAAAACGCCAGCACCGCGCCCAGGATGGCCGTGACGTACGGCATCATGTCCCGGAACTTGTGGCGGTTGGTGAACACCACGACCGCCGTGTAGGTGGAGAGCAGAAAAGCCCACAGCAGCAGCGATCCTTCCTGGCCGCCCCACCACGCCGTGAACTTGTAGAGCGTGGGCATGGCGCGGTTCGAATGCGAGGCGACGTAGGCGATGCGGAAATCGCCGCCGAGGAGCGAGTAGACCAGGATCCCGGACGCCAACGCGACAAGGAACCAGATGGAATAGACGGCCCGTTCGGCGCTGACGATCAGAAAAGGCTTCCGTTTGAGTTTGCCGATTACGGAGCCGAGGACGGCATAAACGGCGAGGCAAAAGGCGAGGAGAATCGCAAGCGCGCCTATGTTTTCCATGAGAGGTCTTTTCTTCCAGGAGCGATCGGGTTCGAACCCCCGCCGCCCAACGTTGCTGGGCTACAATTTCGCCCGGTTCTCGAGCGCGTTCTTGTTCTGTACCGGCTTGGCTTCGTACTTGGAGGCGCACTTGGCCTGGATCTTACTGGCTTGAAACACGCCGTCGGAGCCCAGCCGTCCTTCGGCCAGCGCCTGCGCGCCGCCCCGGAACGTATCGGGCAACGGGTCCATGCCGTCGTACACAACCTTCAATTTGAGCGCGTTCTGGCGAAGTACGAACGAGACCTCGCGGCCGTTGCGCGCGATGGAGCCTTGCTCGACATCGCCGCCCACGCGAAGACGCTTGCCCTGGGCCTCGCTGCCCATGTGATGGAGCTCGGAAATCTCCTTGTAATAGGTCTTGGTATCCTTGACGCCGCTTGCGAACAGAAACGCAAGAACCCCCAAGATCGCGACCACAAGGACCGTGAACTTCACGTAAGGTTTCATACTTCTACCGAAACTATCAGTATACCTCTACGGCAGGCGCGGCCCACTATGGAAGTCGGTTGAACGCGGTAAAAGGACGGCCCTTTCCGGCGCCTGCCGGGCGGGTTCTACACGTCGCCGCGCGCGCATTTTGAGTGCGCGGCGCGCTGATGGGAGAGGGCGAAACTGTACACCAGGCGCTGCCAGACCGTGGGGGCGGCATCGGTGCGCGCGACGGCTTCGTAAGATTGAACGAAGTTGCACAGCGAGTGCGGGATGGGCGCGCGCCCCAGGCCGATGGCCACAACCGCCGTTGCCAGGCTCGCGAGACCGAATTTAAAACGCAATCGCTTCACGTACGTAAAGACGGGGAAAAGGCTCGGAAGTTAGTGGTCCAAACATTTCTTTACATCTTCGCCGCTTATGGGCAGCAGATGTGCGCGCGGCGCTACGACGGGAAGGAATCAAGCGCCCAGTGGGCGGCGTCGCTGACCACGGGGTCGGGCGAGGCGGCTAATTTTTCGAGGGAGGGGCGGAACTTTGCATCTCCGGCGTTGCCCATCGCGACGGCAACGTTTCTCAGGAACCCGGCGTACTTGGCGCGCTTCACGGGGCTATCGCGGAACATGGCGCGGAACTCGTCCTCCGTTAGAGCGGCGAGTTTTTCGAGCGGGGGGGCGAACTGGCGCGGAGCGAAGGCGGGATCCTGAGTGATGGGCGCGCGGCGGTTCCAGGGGCAGACGTCCTGGCAGATGTCGCATCCGAAGACGTGGCGTCCGGCGGCGGCGCGGCGCTCATCCGGCACGGGGCCGCGCAGCTCGATCGTGAAGTAGGAGATGCACAGCGTAGCGTCGAGCTCGTAGGGGCGCAGCGCGTTGGTGGGGCAGGCATCGATGCAGCGGGTGCAGGAGCCGCAGCGATCGGGAGGCGGGGCGTCGGGCGCGAGGTCGAGCGATGTGAGCAGCTCGCCGAGAAAGAACCAGGAGCCGCGCGGTTCATTAATGAGACAGGTGTTTTTTCCGATCCAGCCGAGTCCGGCCTGGCGCGCGTAAGAGCGCTCGAGTAACGGCGCGGTATCGACGCAGGCGCGCCATTCGTGGTGCGGGCCGACGGCGGCGGCGAGGCGCTCCAGGCCGTCGCGCATGACACCGTGATAATCGTCGCCCCATGCATAACGTGAAATCCAAGCTCGCTCTCGGGAGTCGAACTTCGTGGAATACGGTTCGGGACCGTTATACAGTTTGCCGACGCAAATAATGGACCGGGCCGAAGGAAGGAGCGCGCGCGGGTCGGATCGTATGGCGGCGCGCGGGCCGGTGAGATAACTCATGTGGCCGGCAAGGCCGCGCGAGACCCAGTCATGGAAGAGCGCGGCGTCTTCATGAGGGAGGGCGCGGGCGATGCCCGCGAGCTCGAAGCCGCAGTGCGCCGCTTGGTCGCGTATCTCACGCGGGCTCATACTGTTATGATCTCAGAGCGGGGTTCGCGGGTGTTTCCGCCGTTCGATGGCGGATATCCCCGTACGCTGAAGGATCGACGCGCTTTAATACATTTCTGTAGTCCCTTTAATGGAGGCGTGGATATACTGCGAATGTCGTTATGACGAAGCCGATAAAATACGTTGAAAAAGCTGTGACGGTGGCCGCGGGCGCCGCCTGGGTCGTTTTTGACAAGCTCAATCAGATCAAGCAGAATCCGTCTTTCACTCCGAAATGGTCGGACAAGCCGCTTTTGAAGAGCTACGAGAAGATGAAGCCCAAACTGGGCTGGCCGCGCGAGACCGATTCGTTGTGCCCCAAGTGCGTGCCGGAGATCCGGCAGAAGATCCTGGACGGGGAGCTGCCGGTCGAGATTTTGAAAAACCAGAAAGCCGGCGAGATTCGGGCGCGTATTGTGGAGCGCGGCGGCCAGATCGTGATGGAGAAGGATTGTCCGATCCACGGACACTTCGAAGATGTCATGGCGATGGACCCGGCGTTCTTCAAGCACCTGGAGGACGTTTTCCCGGGACGCGACATCCGGGCGCATAACGACGAGAAGCTGCACAACCACGGGTCGAGCACGATCACGCACGGGCGAGGATCGGTGCTGACGATCGACCTTACGAACCGCTGCAACATGATGTGCGATCCGTGCTTCATGGATGCCAACCAGGTCGGGTTTGTGCACGAGCTGACGTGGGAAGACATCAAAACGCTGCTCGACAACGCCATTTCGATTAAGCCGAGAAGGCAGATGTCGGTGCAGTTTTCGGGCGGCGAGCCGACGCTGTCGCCGTATTTTATCGACGCGGTGCGCTACGCGCGCCAGGTCGGTTATAACAGCGTGCAGGCGGCGACCAACGGCATCGAGTTCGCCAAGAGCCCGGAGTTTTGCAAAAAGGCCGCCGAAGCCGGTCTGCGTTACGCCTACCTGCAGTTCGACGGCGTGGGCAACGCGGCCAACTCGCATCGCGCCGTGGGCAACCTGTTCGACGTGAAGATGCGCGCCATCGAGAATTTGTGGTCGAACGGCGTCGATATCGTTCCGGTGATCACGATCGTCAACGGCATCAATAACGAGCAGGTGGGCGCGGTGGTGCGGTTTGCGCTCGACAATCCAAAGAAAATTCCGTTTCTGTCGTTCCAGCCCGTTTCGTTTACGGGACGCGACGAGGCCGTGACGGAGGAGCGCCGCAAGGCGCAGCGCTACACGTTGTCGCACCTGGCGCACGACGTCAAGAACCAGACCGGGCTGGGCGAGCCGGTGCGCGACTGGTTCCCGATCTCGTTCATGAGCACGTTTTCCGACTTCGCCGATCTGGTCCACGGGCCGGAAGCAAACTGGGGGCAGTTGAGCTGCGGGTGCCATCCGAATTGCGGGATCGGAATGGCGGTGATGGTTGACAAGGAGACCAAGGAAGCGGCGCCGGTGACGGCGTTCCTGAACGCCGACCGCTTGGCGAAGGACATCGCGCGGATCAACGACGCGGCGCGCGGGAAATTTCTTTCGGTGGCCGGCGTTTCGCTGGCGCTACTGCGGAATTACGACCCCTTCAAATCTCCCACGCATTTCAAAATGACGGACCTGATCGCAAAATTCGACAAGTGCTTCGGCATGTCGAAAAAGGATTACGGCAAGGTGACGGGCGACCGCACCATGGCGGACATCGAGAAGCGGCGCAAGGACCGCTGGAATTTCCTGTTCATCGCGGGCATGTGGTTCCAGGATCTCTTCAATTACGATTTCAGGCGCACGGAGCAGTGCATTATCCCCTACGCCACGCAGGAGGGCGAAATTTCGTTCTGCGCCTACAATACGGGCGTGGGGTGGCGCAACATCATCGAGAAGATGCACATGACGGCGACGCTGACCAAGTGGTATGAGGAGCGCGGACGTCACGAGATCTTTGCGGGCGGCAAGAAGGTGAACCTGCCGGATACGAAGCATTCGCTGGTGTTGAACCAGGCCGACGTGAACCACGGGTTGCAGCACGATCTCGACGAGTTGGGCATCGCCAAAACGGCTCGTGAAGAGAAGAAGCGCGCGCGCGATGAGAAACTGCGGCAGCAGCAGGATAACGAGCGCATGGCGAAGCTGTACCGCGAGCATGTTTTGAAAGAGCAGCCGGCTCCGGATCTGGTGCAGATCGGCGGCATTGCGGCGGCTGCGCCCGAAAAGCCGGAGCCTGCGAAAACAGTTCGCGACGAGGTCGGCGAAGAAGTCGGTTCCTTCGGCGATTAAGCTTCACCCGCGCGCCCGAAAAATCTATTTCGAAACTTAGCTGCTGGAGTCGCGTCCGGGATGTGGATGCCTGCCCGCGACATTGTCACCATTGGGGCGTCGGCAGGAGGACTTGAGGCGCTCACTTCGCTGGTGAGCGGCTTGCCGGTAAACTTGGCCGCTGCGGTCTTCGTCGTCTTGCATACCGTGCCGCGCGGAAGCAGCTTTCTGCCGGGCATCCTCTCGAGCGCCGGGCCGCTGCCGGCGATACATCCGAAAAACGACACGCCTATCGAGCACGGACGAATTTACGTCGCGCGGCCCGACTTTCACATGCTGGTGGACAAGGGCAAGATCCGCCTGACGAAAGGGCCGCGGGAGAACCGCACGCGCCCGGCGATCGATCCGTTGTTCCGCTCGGCATCGCGGGCTTACGGAGCGCGCGTGATCGGGGTAGTGCTTTCGGGAATGCTGGACGACGGGAGCTCCGGGCTGACCGCGATCAAGCGGCGCGGCGGGGTGGCCATCGTGCAGGATCCCGACGATGCCGCGTTCGACAGCATGCCGAGCAGCGCGCTGCGCGCCGTGGAGGCGGATTTTCGGCTGCCCGCGCGGCAAATCGCGTCGAAGATCGCGGAGCTGTCGACGACGCCCTCCGGAGCGCGGGTATCAACCGAAGCGCGGCAAGGGACGGCTGGGGTCCGAGATCGCGGAGCTCGACATCCTCACGCCGGAGGAAGAAAACCAGCTCGGTCCGGCGTCCGGTCTGACGTGTCCGGACTGCAGCGGCGCGATCTGGGAAATCCAAGACGGCGAAGTGCTGCGCTTCCGCTGCCGCATCGGACACGTCTACTCCAGCCAGAACATGGCGGTGGCGCTGGGGGACGCGACGGAGAACGCGTTATGGGCGGCGGTGCGATCGCTGGAGGAAAAAGCGGCGCTGGGGTACCGGCTGGGCGGGGATGCGCGGGAGCACGGGCACGAGCGGCTGGCGGCGGCCTATCTTCGGAGGGCGCGTGAAAGCGACGAGCACGCGCGCGAGCTGCGCCGGATTCTGGGCGCGAGCCTTTAAATATATTGTTCCAGGGATTATCCGATCGGATCGGCGCTATTCTAGAGTTATAGCCCTTTTAGACTAGAGTAGGCCGTTCGTGAGCGGGGATTTTTTCCTCGCCGGAGATATCGCCGTGGAGATTTACCGGGAAAACCTATTCGAACGCTGTGAATCTGTGATTCGAGAATCGCGCAGTGAGCGGCAGCGTTGCGCCGCGCTGCAGAAGAAAGCGGCTGCGATTAACTGCGCAGCCCGAGCCGCACGCGACGCAATCTCTCGCAGCGCGTGGCAATCCGGAAATCCCATGACAGCGGCCGGAGCGGTTGGCATCGGCGCGCTGGAAAGCGGCGATGCGTTGCGGGGGAAGCGCATGGTGGAGGAAGTGGTCCGGGCGCTGCGGCGTAAAGGTATTGACGCTTCCCCATGGAGCGCCTGGGCGGAACCGGAGCCGGGCCTGCACTGGCCTCCCACCATTCATTGAGAGGGGGGCCGCGAGCGAAATGAGCGGCAAGAAACCCAGCGTACGAAAGAAGAAGAGCGCGGCGGGGAAGAAAAAACCGCTGAGCGCGGCAGTTCCCGCGGAAGGCGTGGAGCAGCGGGAAGCCGTTCCCGTGGTGGCGATCGGCGCCTCGGCCGGCGGAGACAGCGCCTTGGCTGGCCTGTTGGGCGCTTTGCCGCCGAATCCGGGCGTTGCGATCGTTTACGTGCAACAAGGCCGGGGCGGCGCCGGGGCCGGCCACCTGGAAAGATTGCGGAAGGCATCTCCCCTGGAAATAGTGGAGGCTTCGGCCGGCGAAGTGGAGTTGAAGGCGAACACCGTCTATATCGGCGCGCCCGGCCGCGAGCTACTGGTGGAACGCGAAAGATTGCGGACGAAGGGGGTCGCCGATGCGGCGGGGCGGCGCATGCCCGTGGACGCGTTGTTCCGGTCGGTGGCTTCGGAGCGCGGAGCGGGGAGTATGGCGGTGGTGCTTTCCGGCTCCGCCAGCGATGGATCGTTCGGCCTGGGGGCGGTGAAAGAGGCGGGCGGGATTACCTTCGCGCAGGACCCGCGCACGGCCGAGCACGACGCCATGCCGCTGAGCGCGATCGCTTCCGGGTGCGTGGATTTCGTGCTGGCCCCGCAGGAGATTGCGAGGGAGATCGCCGGGATCGCGCGCCATCCCTACGTTGCGTCGGGGGCGGCGGCGGGGCAAGAAGAGGACGACGCGGCCGGGCCGAAGCAGGATCTGCAGCCGATCTTTCGTTTGCTGCGGGAGCGGACCGGCGTGGATTTTTCGATGTACAAGCATGGGACCATACGGCGGCGCGTGGCGCGGCGCATGGCCATGCGGCAGATTCATACGTACCGGACGTATCAGCGGCACTTGGCGGACAAGCCCGCCGAAGTGGACGCGCTCTATCGCGATTTGCTGATCAACGTCACGGCGTTCTTCCGCGACCCCGATGTTTTCGAGGCGCTGAAGACGCACGTCTTTCCGGCGATCGTGAAGACGCGCTTCCAGGACCAGCCGATCCGCATCTGGGTCCCGGGCTGCTCCACGGGCGAAGAGGTTTACTCCCTCGCGATTTGTCTGATGGAATTTCTGCGGGGCGCGGCGCTGACCACTCCCATACAGATATTCGGCACGGACGTGAGCGAAGCGGTCATCGAGCGCGCGCGCGCCGGCATTTACGCCAAGGCGAACGTGGCGCAGGACGTTTCCGAGCAGCGCATCCGGCGCTATTTTACGGCGGTCGAAGGCGGTTATCAGATCAGCGCGGCGATCCGCGATATGTGCGTGTTCGCGCGTCAGAATATCGCGCGCGATCCGCCCTTTTTCGAAGCTCGATCTGATCAGTTGCCGCAACGTGCTGATCTACCTGGGGCCGCTGCTGCACAGACGAATCGTTTCGATGTTTCACTACGCATTGAAGCCGTCGGGTTTCCTGGTGCTGGGAAATTCGGAAACCATCGGCAGTTACGGGAACCTGTTCGCGCCGATCGACAAGAAGCAGCGCGTCTTTGCGCGGCGGCCGGGGACGGCGCGCGTGGGCTTCGAATTTCCGGCGCCGGAGAGCCGCGCGGCGATGCAGGGGGGCAACAGGCGGCCCGAGGGGAGTCCCGCAACGGGAGAAATACAGCGGGAAGCGGACCGCATCGTGTTGAACCGTTTCGCGCCGCCGGGCGTGCTGGTGAACGCCGATGGGACGATCCTGCAGTTTCGGGGACAGACCGGGCCTTATCTGGAGCCCGCGCCCGGCGAAGCCAGCCTCAACGTGCTCAAGATGGCGCGCGAGGGCTTGTCGGTGGATCTGCGCACGGCCCTTCACGATGCGGTCAAGAGGAACACGGGGCTGCGCAGAGAAGGCTTGCGCGTGAAGTCGAGCGAGGGCTACCGCGCTCTGAACCTGCAGGTTTTGCCCGTGCCGGGAGGGTCGCCGGTGGACCCGTGCTACCTGGTGCTGTTCGAAGATGCCGCGGCCCACAAGACGCCGGAAAAGGCGAAAGCCGAGGCCGCGGCGGAGCGGAAAAAGCGGGGCAAGGGAGAGGGCGATTTCGAACATTTGCGGGAGGAGCTGGTTTCGACGAAGCTGTACCTGCAATCGATCATCGAGGAGCAGGAGGCGACCAACGAGGAACTGAAATCGGCGAACGAGGAGATCCAGTCGAGCAACGAGGAATTGCAGAGCACGAACGAAGAACTGGAGACCGCCAAGGAAGAGCTGCAATCGACCAACGAAGAGCTGCACACGGTTAACGACGAGCTGCAGAACCGCAACGCCGAATTATCGCAGGTCAACAACGACGTGAGTAATCTGTTGAGCAGCGTTTGCATCCCGGTTGTGATGCTGGGCAGCGATTTGCGCGTGCGGCGGTTTACGCCGATGGCGGGCGAGATTTTGAATCTGATTCCGACGGACGTGGGCCGTCCGATCATGGACATTAAGCCCAATATCGAAGTGGACAACCTGGAGCGCATTTTAAGCAACGCCCTGGATACGTTGACGGTGCACGAGTCGCAAGTGCGGGACCGGCAGGGCCGCTGGCATTTGCTGACGGCGCGGCCCTACAAGACCTCGGAGAACAAGATCGAAGGGCTGGTATTGACGGTAACGGATATTGACGCGCTGAAGCGCGGCGCCGAGCGCGAGCATGCGGCGCGGGAGTTTGCCGAGGCCATTGTCGATACCGTGCGGGACTGTCTGCTGGTGCTCGGCCCGGAGCTGCGGGTACAGAGCGCGAACCGCTCCTTCTACCAAACGTTTGGAGTAACGAAAACGGAGGTGGAGGGGCGCTTCATCGAAGACATGGATCACGGACAATGGCACATTCCCGGGCTGCGCGCCTTTCTGGAAGAAACGCGCGACAAGAGCTCGCGGCTGATGGATTACGAAGTGGAGCACAGTTTCAACCGCCTGGGGAACCGCGCGTTGGTTTTCAATTCGCGCCGCATTGAAGAAAGCGGCGCTTCACCCATGCTGCTGTTGGCCGTGAGGGACATTACCGAACAGAAGAAATCGAATGAATTGCGCTACCGCAGGCTGTTCGAGTCGGCGCGGGACGCGATCGTGGTGGTGGATGCGGAAACGGGCCGCATTACGGACGTGAACCCGTACACGCTGGAATGGCTGAAATTCGCGCGCAACGAGCTGCTGGGGCGGCAGCTGTGGACGACGGGAATTTTCAGCGATCGGGACGGCGCTCAGTTTCTCTTCTCTCAAGTGCTTGAAAAAGGCCCGGTGCGGCTGGACGGGATGCGCCTCGAGACCAGCGATCACGAGAGCGTGGAGGCGGAGCTGATCGGAAACGCGTACCTGGAAGGCGCGCGCAAAGTGGTGCAGTTGAATCTGCGCGACGTAACGGAGCGCAAGAGAATCGAGGACCAGGTACGGACGTCGCTGCGCGACAAGGAAGTGCTGGTGCAGGAGATCCATCACCGCGTAAAAAACAACCTGCAGGTGATTTCGAGCATTCTGAGCTTACAGGCGAAATACATCCGCGACGAGGGGCTGATGCTGGCGCTGAATGAAACCCGCAATCGCGTGCGGGCCATCGCGGCGATTCACGAGATGCTGTACCAGACGAAAGGATTCGCGCGCATTGAGATCGGCCCCTATCTGCGCCAGCTCGCCGCGATGCTGCTCGATTTCTACGGCGTGGCGGAGGGCGCCATCGCGGTCGATATCGGAATCGACGCGGTGTGGCTGGACATCGACAAGGCCATCCCCTGCGGCCTGATCGTAAACGAGTTGATCTCGAATTCCCTCAAGCACGCCTTCAAGAACAAGGGAAAAGGCCGCATCGGGATTTCGCTGCGTTCCGAAAAGGAGAACTGGTATGCGCTCACGGTCAGCGATAATGGTATAGGATTTCAAAAAGATTTCGATATTCGAAAGGCGCACTCGCTAGGCTTGCAAATGGTTCATTTGCTGGCGGACCAACTCGGAGGAACGGCTGGGATCGGAGGGCGCGAGGGCGCGGAAGTGGTGGTCAGGTTCCCGGGCGGAGGTTCCACGCCGTAGCGGCGGAAACGGAATTATGCCAACCCAAGTTTTGGTGGTAGAGGACGAAAGTCTGGTGGCCGCCGATATTCAAGGGCATCTCGAGACGCTCGGATACGACGTGCCCAAGGTGACCTCCAGCGGCGAAGAAGCGGTCCGCAGGGCGACCGAAAATCGTCCCGATCTGGTCCTGATGGATATTCAATTAAAAGGACGAATGGATGGAATCGAGGCGGCGCGAATCCTGCAATTCCGGTTTAATATACCGGTCGTATACGTCACCGCGTTCGCCGACGATCGTACCTTACAGCGCGCCAAGAGCACGGAGCCGTACGGCTACGTACTGAAGCCATTCGGGAAACGAGAACTGCAGACGGCCATCGAGCTGGCGCTGCACAAACACGGCCGCGAGCGCCGCCTCCGAACCAGCGAGCAGTGGCTGATGGCGCTGATCGCCAACATCGCGGCGGCCGTGGCGGTAGTCGATCACGCGGGCCTGATCTGTCTGATGAATCCGATGGCCGAGGAAATTACGGGCGCGCCTCTGAACGAGGCGCTGGGCGTCAACTGGACGGCGGCGCTGTCTTTCGCAGACAGCCGCCGCTCGCCGCCGGAATGCCCGGTGTGGAGGGCGGTGCATGAAAACGCCGCGAGCGAGCTGGTGGAGGCGCCGGTATTATTCCCGAAAACGGGGCGGAAGGCGCTCCTGTGCGGGGCGGTCTCACCGCTGGGGGGCGCCGACGGGGAGAATCGCGCGGCCATTCTCGTATTCCGTGACATCACCGCGAGACAGCAGATGGAGAATCACTACCGGCAGTCGCGCCACCTCGAGGACATGCAAAGGCTGGCCGGGGGCTTGGCGCACCAGTTCAGTAATTTTTTGACTTTGATTTCGGGTTGCACGGAATCGCTGGCGCGGGGCCTCGATGCAAAAGACGACGTGAACGATCAACGCCTGCGGGAAGTCAAGACCATCCAGAAAGTCACGGAGCGAGCGGGGAATCTCACGCGGGACCTGATCGCGTTCAGCCGCGGCCAAGCGCCGGTTTTCAAGGTTGTCGACGTGAACCAGGCGATCGCGAAGTTTTCCGAGATGCTGAAATCTTCATTGGGATCGAAAGTGAAACTCGATCTCCAGTTGGATGCGGATGCGGCCAAAGTGGAAGTGGACCCGGCGCACCTGGAGCAGATCCTGATCGCGCTGGCCGAGAACGCGCGCGACGCCATGCCCGAAGGCGGGACGGCGACCATTCGGACGTGCAATTTTGAAGTGGACGACCGTTCGGCGAGCAAGTTCGTGGACCTTCCGGCCGGAACATACGTGCGGATCGACGTCGCCGATACCGGCGTGGGCATGAGCTACGATACGCAAGCGCATATTTTCGAGCCGTTCTTTACGAGAAAGGAGCGGGCGCGAGCGACGGGGCTGGGGCTGGCGGCGGCCTACGGGACGGTCAAACAGAATCGCGGGCATATCTGGTTCGAGAGCGAGCCGAAGAAGGGCGCCACCTTCAGCGTGTGTCTGCCGAAGGCGTCCAGCGCGTTGACGCGCGGGATAAACGGTTCGCGTTTGCCGCACGGCTCGGAAACAATTCTGGTGGTGGACGACGATGTCGAAGCGCGCGCCGGCGCCCGCGACATTTTGCTGGATCTCGGTTATCGCGTGCTGGAAGCGGCGTTGGGCGGCGAGGCCCTTAAGATCTGCGCGCAACCGCACAACGCGGTCAAACTGGTGCTGAGCGGCGTGATCATGCCGCACATGACGGGGCATGAGCTGGCAAGGCGGCTGGCCGAGGCCCGGCCTGGAGTGAAGCTGCTGCTGATGTCAAATTATTCGGAGTATGCGTTGCGCAGCCATGGCAACATCGAGGCAGGCGCGCGGATCCTGCAAAAACCGCTCGTGGCCGAGGCGCTCGCCGTAACCGTCCGGACGGCGCTCGACGAGGACCCGGGGAGCCTCGATCCTTCTTAAAGTACCTCATTCTGTAACCGTTTCGCCGCCGGAGTGTCAAATAGGAGAGCGCGCCCTTTAGGCCTTCGTATAGGATCTGTGTGAGTTCCCAGCCCGAGAAGACGTTACACATCCTTCTGGTGGAGGATAACGCCGGAGACGTTCGCCTTACGCGCGAGGCGCTCGATGAAAGCGGCCATCCATACCGGCTCAGCGTGGCCTTTGACGGCGTCAAGGCAATGGAATTTTTGCGCAAGGCCGGCGGGAGGGAAGGCGAGATTCCCGATCTCATTCTGCTGGATTGGAACTTGCCGCGGATGGACGGCCGGGAGGTTCTCCGGGAGATCAAAAACGACCCGGATCTGCGCACCATCCCGGTTGTGGTGCTGACGACGTCGCGGGCGCAGACAGATATCGACCGCGCTTATGAATTGCAGGCGAACTGCTTCATCAGCAAGCCCGTGGACATCCTGCAGTTTTTCAGCATCATCAACGATGTCGAGACGTTTTGGGCGGAGACGGCGCTGCTGCCGCGTTAGCGCGCGCCGGCTGGCGCTTCGATTAAGTTCCAACCGCCGCGCAAGTTTTTCGTGGGTTGGCCAACAGATGACGTAGCCGCACAAAGGTGCGCTTGATGGCCATGTAGACTTCAACGGCCCGTTCACCCGTAAGCGCCGAAGAAACCATTGCGATTCCCTGCTCCGTGAACGCAAGCGGCCGCGACCCACCGAGACTGCGGCGCGAAGGTATCACATTTGTTGATAGCAAGGCCTCGACCTCCTGTTCATCCAGTTCGAAAAGGAAGTCGGAGGGGAACCGCTTCGGATTGCGCCGGACCTGTTGCCGCAGTGCGATGGGTTTGATTT
>CAWCJO010000020.1:0-305417 GCA_963795935.1 Bryobacterales bacterium
GTGGACGCGGCAAGCGAGAAAGTGGGACCGGTCGCTCCGGGTAAGATTGTCGTCATCTACGGAGCAGGCCTCGGACCGTCCAAACTTGTCCAATTTCAAACGGATCCGTCCGGCCTAATTGGCGCGCAATTGGCCGGGACAACCGTTTCTTTCGACGGCATCCCCGCGCCGATCATTTATACGTCGTCGACGCAAGTCGCGGCTATCGTGCCATACGAGGTTTCGGGCGGCGCAACACAGGTGGTGGCCGCGTACAAGGTCAAGCCACCGCTGCGTTCACCGTTCCCGTCGCGCCCGCGGCCCGGCGATTTTCACCGCGAATGAAAGCGGCTCGGGCCAAGCCGCGGCCATCAATGGGGATGGAACCGTCAATACGGCGGTGAATCCCGTAAAAATCGGAGGCTATATTTCGCTGTATGCGACCGGCGAAGGACAAACGGTTCCCGCTGGGGTGGATGGCAAACTCGCAACCATCAACCTGCCGCATCCACTTCTACCCGTCACCGTCACAATTGGCGGCCAGTCCGCGACCGTCACATACTACGGCGCCGCGCCCGGTGAAGTCGCCGGACTGATGCAAGTCAATGCGCAAATCCCGACCGGCGTACAGCCGGGCGGCTATGTGCCGGTCCTGCTGCAGGCCGGAAGCGCCTTGAGTCAAACTCGGCGTGACGATCTCCGTGGCGGATCACTGACGCGGCCGAGCAACTTCTGGACTCGAACGGCTCCTGTATTAGGCGGCGCATCGACCTTGACTGAAGACCCTTTTACACGGCGGGCAATTGCTCGATTTTGACATTGGAACCTTTCCATCGGCCTGAAATACGGTCCGGCGGCTGCGCGCTTGCGCACAGCGAACGCCCGCGCTGGCAGGAGATCAGCGTCTCATTTTGCGCGATCCAGCACAGTGGGTGTGTCTCGAAACGTTGCCTACGACCGAGCTGAAACTCCGCCAGACGTTCCACCTGACTGCGTATACCGCTTCTCCGCGTCGAAGTAGGGTTGCTGCCTCGACTCCGGGTATGGCTGCCGTCCATGTGATACTCTTTTGACGATGTGAAGAACTTAATTGCAGGCGTCGCGGGGACGCTATACGTCCTTATCCTCGTCCCGGCTTCCCTGCCCGGTCAATCCAATCCGCCGCCGTCCGAATATCAAATCTACGCGGGCAGCACGCACGCGCATACCTCCTTTACCTGGTCCCACGGCGCTCAGTTCGCCAAGAACGGCTGCGCGGGAATTCAGGTTTACGCGCCGATGCCTTCGCCGCCCATTCACTTATGCCTGGACGGACGGCTATGTTAAGAGCAAGAGCGGGTGCTCCGGTATTTATGTCATCAACTCGTATCAATATCCCAGCCCCAGCGTAACTTTGAAACCGGATTGGGAGAACTATCAAGGGCCTCCATCGGAACATTACAGACTCGCCAAGTCCAGCGGGTACGATTTCTATGTGGTATCCGATCACTCGCAAGAAGCGGGATTTCAACCAACCAGTCCCGAAAATCCCGAATGGATGGCCAGCAAGCGGCAGGCCGCGGCGGCCTCGGACGCCGATTTCGCGGCCTTGCCGGGCTTTGAGTACTCCGAGAACGATGGTCCGGGCGGCGTTGGCCATCTTAATGCAATCAATACCTCCGGAATGTTGAATGCCTTAGCTCCGGGAATCGACCTGCCCTATTTTTATAAGTGGCTCGAAACTGCTGAGCCAAACGGCGATGGTCCGGTGGTCGCGACGTTCAATCATCCCGGTCCCAAACAATATAATAACTGGGACTATCGCGACGATCGGATCACGGACATCATCACGATGCTGGAGGTTATCAATTCCAACAATAAGATCCATTATCCGGCGTTTATAAACGCGCTCGATCGTGGATGGAAGGTGTCGCCGGTATGCGGCAACGATAATCATGGGACCGAAGCGATCGCCCGCAACACGTCCCGGACCTTCGTTTTGGCAAAAAACAAGACAAAGGCGGCGATTCTGGACGCCATGAAGAATCGTCGTACTTATGCGTCTCTCGATAAGGACATTCAGTGCCGGTACACGGTCAACGGCGCGATCATGGGCTCCACGCTAAATCGTCCCGCCGTCCTCAATTTTGATATTCACATTAGCGACCCGGATACCGGCAATCCCGGGCATAAGATTACGAAGATCGATATTGTGAAGGACGGAGGCGCGGTAGTCGAGAGTTACGCTCCCACTCCCGATTACTCGCTTCACTGGACCCGCGCGATCAACGACTCCACGAGTAAGTTCTTTTTCGTAAGAGTATGGACGGCGGGAGGCGGCGACGCCCCCGGAGCGGACCCGAAAAATCCGGTGGCATGGCTCGCCCCGGTGTGGACCGGAAGATAAGCCGGGGCGCAATTACATGATGAACTTGAGTCCAAACTGGATCAGTCGAGGGTCGCCCGCGGTAGTGATCTGACCCACCCCGAGGCCGTTCAGCGTCGACGCCGGCTGTCCGAAGGCCGGAGTATTCGTGAAGTTGAAACTTTCGGCGCGGAACTGCAGCCGCTTGGTTTCCGTGATTGAGAAGCTCTTCGAAAGGGAAAGGTCGATATTGCGGAGTCCGGGACCGAACAGAATATTGCGCCCCGCGTTGCCGTACGTATATTGCGGTTGAACAACGAAGGCGGAAGTATCGAACCAATGGGCGATCGTCCTTTGATCGCTGGGAAGGTTGCCATCACCAATGCGATTGGGGCGGTCCGCGCCGCCGGCATTTGTGATTCCGCCCGACGTGATCACGGTGAACGGAATGCCCGATCGTACGCTGACCAGCGATGCCAATTGCCATCCGCCGAGGAATGCGTTGACAATGCCCCCGCGATTCAGCCACGCCTTGCCTCGCCCGATCGGCAGTTCATAGGCGGCGCTGAAAGCCCATTGCCGCTGGACATCCAGGTATGAGTTGCCGCGGTTCAGCTCAACATTCCAGGGGACGACCGGGTTTTCGCCGCCGGTGCCATTGCCGATTTCAGGAACGTCATCGATGGCATGCGACCAGGTGAACGCGGATAGAAAGCTCAGACCGCTGCTGAAGCGTTTTTCTAACTTCCAAAGCAGGGCGTTATAGGATGAATTCCCCATTGGCATCTGCCTCGTAACCGATGTGTAGTAGGGAAAATTCCGCCGGGAGGCGACGGTCGAGGCCGCGGGACCGTAGGGCAGATCGTAATCCAGCGCGACGATCAAATGGTGCGCGCCGTTTCCGGTATAACCGATCGTCGTAAGCATATCGTACGGCAGCTCGCGCTGAAGATCGAAAAACCACTGCTCCGAGTATTGGTCGGGCATTTTCGGATCGGTGGCGTTGATGCCGACCGAGGCCGGCCCGGGAACTGAAGTTGCCGGTAACTGAACGGGCGGAAACCCATCCTGCAGAATCAACAAAGGGTGAATACGATCCACGGTGGCGAAGCTGTATTCGACGAAATCCGGGGATTGGTTGACCCAGCGCGCGGCCTGCTGACTTAGCGAGTCATCCTGGGCGTAAATGATTCCAAAGCCGGAGCGCAGCACGGTTTTGTTGGTAAGCCGGTAAGCCAGACCGAGACGCGGTCCGAAATCGCGGTAGTTCTGATCGCAACCACAATCGCTCCCATTTTGGGGACGGATCTCAGCAAGCCGCCCGTTGGGTCCGGTCTGAGTATAATCGAGCAGAAAGTTGGAGACGCCTCCGTCGGGGAAGGTGGGAGCGAAGAAGATGTCATACCGAAGGCCAAGGTTCAGAGTAAGACGCGGCGATATTTTCCAATCGTCTTGGATGAAGGCGTACATCGAGTTCGCCATCAGGTTTTCGCCGTTCTCATTCCCGAGATTGCCGGCGGCGGCCCAGCCCAACATAAATTCGGCGAGTCCATCGCCCGTGTTAGCCCGGTTCTGCGGATCGGCCGTGAATTCGCGGTTAAAAGTCATCAGCCCGCGGGCGTATCGCGCGGAATTGCGGAACACGTTCGTGTGCGAGAATCCCCCGCCAATCTTGATGCCGTGATCGCCCATGGATCTGAACAGGACATCATTGAACTGCGTGACGTAGAGGTTATTCGTGTTGGGCCAGAAGGCGCGCGAACCAAGCTCGGCATATCCGCTGGGATTGAAAAGAGTGAGGCCGTGATTGTTGGATGAGGGGAAGTTCGTCTTCGGAATGCCGGTGATGCCGAATTCGTCGAATAGGGGCTTGTCGTAGGGGATGTCGAAAGCGGTTGGCATCCGTGACTGGCCTATGCGCAGTTCGTTAGTCATCGCCGGACCCATCGTCCTCACATAACTGCCCACGACGGAATTGCTGTGAATCGTGGTCGTGGTGGCCAAGCCCCCGTCCGCGGGCAAAGGCAGGGGACCGTTCTGATACTCGTCTTTGTCGCGCCTGCTATAGCGCACGGACAGGCGGTTGTTGTCGTTGAAGTTCTCGTCGCCTTTGAGATCGTAGTCGTTCCAGTCGTTGCGATCCGCGGCGGAGAAATAATAGTTATTCACGTTCGCGGAGTTTGTCGGCGCCGGATACAGCGCCAGCAGCGCGGGAAACAAGGGATCCCATCGGGACTTGGGGATAATGTCGCCGGGAAACATCTGGCGCGTCATCGCGGCGCCCGTGCCTACCGTGGTCAGCGGATCGAAAATATTGCGGATCTGCGAAAAATCACCCGTACGTTCCGCGGCGGTGGGCACGGTAGAAATTGAACTGGTACCAGTGCGGATGCGCGTGCCATCAAAACTGCCGAACAGGAAGAGCTTATTCTTGCGAATCGGCCCACCCAGGACGCCGCCGAACTGGTTCTGGCGGTACTCGGGTTTGCCCGCTCCGCTCTGGTTTGCGAAGAAATTGGTCCCGTCGAGTTTATCGTTGCGGAGAAACTCGTATGCCGTGCCGTGTAACTGATTCGTGCCGGACTTAATAGTCACCAACACGGTGCCTCCCATGCGGCCGCCGTATTCGGCGGATAGGTTATCGGTGATGACCTTGAATTCTCCGATGGCGTCGATGGAGGGTTTTACGGCTTGCGCTTCATAACCGACGGGGCCGCCGGAATAGAGAGTGTTGTTGTCGAGGCCATCTACCTGCACGTTCATTTGATAAGCATGGGCCCCCGCGGCGCCGAAGCCGCCTTCCGGCTGCGTGCGGCCGCCCACGTCCGGAGCCGTGCCGGCGGTGAGCGTGGCAAGACTAAGGTAGTTGCGCCCATTCAACGGCATCTCAACGATGCTCTTGTTCGAGATTACCTGGCCGACCGTTGACGTATCGGAGTCGAGCAAAGCGGCGGAGGCGCTGACCTCGACGGTTTCAGTGAGGGCTCCCGGTTTCAGCGCGAAATCGAGGCGGGCTACCTGATCGACATCCAGGTTCAGCTCCGGCAGAGACTGAGTGGTAAAGCCGGAGCTGGCGGCTTGCATCTTATAGCGGCCGACCGGAAGCTGCGTGAACGTGTAATTGCCGGTTTCGTTCGTGCGCGCATCGCGGCGCAGTCCCGTTTCAAGATTCGTGATCGAAACGGTAGCGCCGGAGATAACGGCTTGGCTGGAATCGGTGACAACGCCGTTGACGGTCGCGGTTTGTGCGAAGGCGGCAATCCCCGTAGTCGCGAGAATGATCGTGTAGAGCGTCTTCACGGACGATACCTCCGGTCAGGATTTTTGGACGTTCCATCATGACACCAACAGCGGCTACTGTCAATGCAGCCGCTTGCCGGCCGTGAGGGCGCCCGAATCGACGGTACAATAAGATTTCGAGCGTTCCACTGACGTCTATAAAGCTTGACCGTAGACTGTTTACATCGCGGGTCGTCTTTATGTTTGACATCGGAACGTTTATGCTGAGGTGAAAATGCGGGTAAGGATTGGTTGGGTCATGGCGGCTGTGTTGCTGATGATCGTTGCCGCGGCCGTACGTGTTCGCGCACAGGCGCCTGCGCCGCCGGGAGATCGGACTCCGGCGCCCGGCGCGCCACAAGCGCGCACGCGCCACGGACAATTGGTTCCGGGACAACAGCGGCCTCCGGGCGATCCGGCGCAGATCGCGCGCGGGAAAACCTTGTACGGCGTGAACTGCACGGCATGCCACGGCTCCGATCTGCGAGGCGGCGACCTGGGCGGACCGAACCTGCTTCGATCGCAAGTTGCGCTCAGCGATCGCGATGGCGAATTGATCGTCCCGATCATCCAGGGCGCCCGCAAGGATGCAGGCATGCCCGCCATCCCGATGAGTCCGGAGGACGCGCACGCGGTGGCCGCCTACGTCCGCAGCGTGGTGGGGATGATCGGAGTACAGGGCCGGCCGCCATCCATCGGCGAAGCCCCGCCCAGCATTCTCGTCGGCAATGCCGGCGAGGGCCGCGCTTTTTTTGAATCCAAGTGCAGCGGCTGCCACTCGGCTTCGGGCGATCTTCAAGGAATCGCAACAAGGATCCCGGACCCGAAGGTGCTGCAGAACACATGGGTGGAGGGCGGCAACCGCGCGGGGCGCGGAGCGGCGAGCTCGGGTAACAGCGCTCACCCCGTTACGGCCACCGTGACGTTCCCATCGGGCGAGAGCGTGGACGGCAAGCTGCTTCAAATCGACGACTTCTTCGTCTCGCTCGAACTGCCTGACGGAACGGTCCGCACCATCCGCCGCAACGGCGATGTGCCAAAGGTCGACGTTCACGATCCGCTGAAGGCGCACAAAGATCTGCTGGCGGAATATACGGATCAAGACATACACGATGTA
Source organism: Bryobacterales bacterium (assembly GCA_963795935.1). Taxonomy (GTDB): domain Bacteria; phylum Acidobacteriota; class Terriglobia; order Bryobacterales; family Bryobacteraceae; genus JAICMB01. Next base: position 6,720 of record CAWCJO010000020.1, read on the forward strand.
ACTGCGTATCTGGAAACATTGAAATGAAGCTCCAAACATTACTACTGGCCGCGCCATTACTACTGGCGCCGATAATCCTGGGCGCGGAAATTAACAGCGGCGGCGTGCTTCCGGACGATCTCCTTAAGCCTCTGAAGGACTCCTGGCCGACTTATAACGGCGACTATTCGGGCAAGCGCTATAGCGCGCTGACTCAGATCAATCGCTCGAACGTGATGCAAATCACTCTGGCTTGGAGTACGCGCGTAACTGCCGGGCCCGGTAATCCGGGCGGAGGGGGACGAGGCTTCCGCCATGCCGCGCCGGTCATTATCGGCGGCGAAGGTCCGGGTGACATCACCATTGGCGGCGGGACGATTAAGGCATCGGCGCTCGAAGTTGACGGAATCCTGTATTTCACCATGCCGGACAATGCCTGGGCCATGGACGCGCGAGATGGGCGTGAACTATGGCATTACTTCTGGAAGACCAAAGGCGCGACGCATATCGGCAATCGCGGCATGGGTATGTGGCATAACTACCTATACATGGAGACGCCCGACGATTACCTGGTATCGCTCGATGCGAAAACAGGGCAGGAGCGCTGGCACAAACAGATTGCCGATTTGGCGGAAGGCTATTTCTCGACGCCCGCGCCCATCGTGATCGGCAATCACGTCTTGGTCGGAACGGGCAACGATCTGGACGCGCCGGGATTCGTGCAATCGCGCGATCCGGAAACGGGAGACCTGCAGTGGACGCTCTACACGGTCCCGATGAAGAAAGGCGACCCGGGCTTAGATACCTGGGCGAGTCTCGATGCCGCGCGGCATGGCGGCGGGCAGGCGTGGGTGCCGGGCGCTTACGATCCGGAGACCAATCTTTATATATTCAGCACCGGAAATCCCACGCCGGCGTTCACAACCGGCACCCGCGGCGAAGGAGACAACCTGTTCACCTGCGCGATCATTGCGGTAAATGTCGACACCGGGAAAATGGCCTGGTATTTCTCGACGTCGCCGCACGACATGCACGATTACGATTCCGCGCAGACGCCGGTGCTTGTCGATGCGATGTTCAATGGAAAGATGCGCAAGCTGCTATTGACGGCGGCGCGCAATGGCTATTACTTTACTTTGGACCGGGTCACCGGGGAACGTCTGGTTACGAGCAAGTACGGGTTGTACACAAACTGGGCGAAAGGCCTGAACAAATCCGGCGGACCCTGGCACGATACGGGCAAGGATGCCACCGTCGGCGGATCGCTTGTGTCGCCCACTTCGGACGGCACGACGAATTGGGAGCCGGCCACATTCTCTCCGGATACCGGGTTGCTCTATGTCGCCGAAGACAACAGCTACTCGCTGTTTTATCTCATCGATGTAGACCCGCGCGGGTCGATGGGTCTCGGCGGGAAAGAGGAAGACCGCGTCGGTTCGGGCGGAAGCTTCCTGACCGCAATCGATTACAAGACGGGCAAGGTAGCCTGGAGGCGGCCTTATTACGGCAAGGGCGGTGGCGGAGGATTATTGACGACAGCGGGAAAGCTGCTGTTTGGAGGCGATGGCGCCGGCAATCTGGTGGCGTACGATGTCGAAACGGCGAAGCCGCTATGGCACACGCACATCGGCAACGTTACCAATGCGCCGCAAACCTACATGCTTGACGGGCACCAATATTTGATCGCGGCTACAGGCGATACGATGTGGTCGTTTTTTCTCTACTGAGCGCCGGCTTCACGACATATACTTAAGGGCTTCATCGATCAGTCTTCCGACTTCGATGTAGACATCCCCTTCGCCTTCCCACTCCACGGAAAAGTATCCCTTGTAACCGCTCGCCTTAGCGATTCCGAGAGTCTTGCGAACATCGACCCGAAACACTTTGCCGTGCCCCACTTCCTCGTCCTTGAGATGAGACATATTGTAAGCGCGCCCGAATAACGCCGTGACGGCATCGTAATTGAATTGCTCGTTCCCGCCCAGCATGGAATTGCAAAAATCCGGCAGGGCGCGAAGCCAGGGACTTTTCACGCGGTCGATCACCTTTACGATGAAGAAGGCGTCTTCCGTAACGGGGTCGTCGTTTTCCAGGTTGACGATGACGTTTTTCGATGCGCCGTACTCGGCCACCTTGGCCAGGGTTGCCGCCGAAATATCAACATCGGGGGTGGCATTGGGCGCGCGCTGGATGTGGACGCGCACGCTCGGACAATCGATAGCTACCGCGGCATCGATCCACTTCTTAGCGTTCTCGACCGCAATAGCCCGTCCCCCGGAATCGGGATCGTAGACACTTGCCCCTATGCTCGTCGGAATGTTCACAACCCGCGAACCGGCGGACTTCAGAGCCGACCGCAGTTCCTCCAAATAGGCCGGCTCGGTGGAACGAAAGTGCTGGCCCAGCAGTTCGACGTTGCGGATGCGATAGCGCTTCTCGACCATAGCGGGGAAGTCCTTCAGATCGATTAAGGTCCCTCGCGGATAGCGCGTGCGATTCCGGGGCGTGTCGATGACGGTACGAAAAGAGTAAGATGCCACCGCGAGACGATCACGCGGCTCCGTCGGGAAACGGATCGAGGGGGCGGCCGGAAGCGGGCCTTGGCCGGCCAGAATCGCAGTGGACAGGCCAAAACATGTTCGCGGTACGAAAGCGATTAGAAAATGTCGTCGTGTTGTTTGCATATCGCCTAAAATTGGAGCCGCGGCGACATCGCCATGATACGCGCGCCGCCGGCGCTGATGTCATCTTATCGGGGTGGACGCGCCGGCATCAAATGCGGAGCGCTAAAATAGGGTATCGCCGGACGCGATCCAAATGAAAATTGAGTGGCTGAGCGTCGATCCCGCTTGGCGTGTGATGGCGGCTTAAGGAGTAGATATGATTGGTTCCATGAAACAGGCTTACGAACGGTATGTCGGCGGGTTGAGCCGCCGCGATTTGTTGCGGCGAGGTTCCCTGCTGGCGGCGGCGCCTGCGCTTTCCAGCAGATCGGCCGTAAAGGCCGCACCGCTGCCGCCGAGCGCCGGCAAACTGCAACTCGCCCCTGACAGCATTTATAGCTCCATCGGCGTCCGGCCTCTCATCAATTGCCGGGGAACCCTGACGGTAATCAGCGGGTCTCTAGAGTTACCCGAAGTACGGGCAGCAGTGGAATCCGCCGGCCAACATCATGTCGTTCTGGACGAGCTGATGGACGGCATCGCGCGGCGGCTCGCGGAGCTGACCGGCGCCGAGTGGGCCTTGGTTTCCGCGGGCTGCGCGGCCGGCATCGCGCACACAACCGCGGCCTGCGTGACGGGCGGCAATCCCGACTTGCACGTGCGAATTCCGGATCTCAGCGGCTTTGCCAAAGATGAGGTGGTCATTCCCAAAGCCTCCCGCAACGAGTACGACCAAGCCATTCGTTCAGTCGGCGTCCGGATCATCGAAGTAGGAGACGCGGCGGAATACGAGGCCGCGCTCGGTCCGAAGGTCGCGATGGTGTACATCATGTCGGGCGGCCGCATGGAGAATGGGCCGCTGAACTACGATGCCGTCTACGGCCTTGCCAAGAAGAGGAACATTCCCGTGTTCACAGACGCCGCCGCCGAGATGATGAGCATGCCGAACACGTACCTTCAGAAGGGCTCCACCTTCGTGGGCTATAGCGGCGGCAAGTGCCTGCGCGGCCCGCAGTGCTCCGGCGTTGTGCTGGGCCGCAAAGACCTGCTGCGGGCGGCTTGGGTTTCGAGCGCCCCGCACCATGGCCACGGCCGCACCATGAAGATCGGCAAGGAAGAGATGATCGGGTTGCTCGCGGCGGTCGAAATGTGGGCGCGGCGCGACCACCAGAAAGAAGACGAGGTCTGGACGAAGTGGATGCAGACCATCGCCGGTCACGTCTCCAAAATCGACGGCGTCACGGCTGCCGTCAGGGAGCCTCGCGGCATCGACAATCATAGTCCAGGGCTGTCCATCAATTGGGACCCTGCGAAGCTGGGAATCACGGGCGAAGAGGTCTCCGATATTCTGTGGACCACGGAGCCGCGGGTCGCTCTCGGCGGCGGTGGGGGTGGACGCGGCCGGCGTGGCCCTTCGAACCAGACCGGGATAAACATCGTCGCGTATATGATGAAGCCCGAGGATGTCCCCATCGTGGCCGATCGGGTTTTCCAGATCCTCTCGGCCAAGCGGCCGGAGTGGAAGCCGGAAACGCTCAAAACCCCGGCCGGCGATCTCACGGGACGTTGGGACGTGCGTATCCAGTTCGCCGCCGGCAGCTCGGAACACAGCTTTTTTGTAAAGCAGAACGGCAACCAGCTCGAAGGGACGCACCAGGGCGATTTCGTGGCGCGCGATTTCCGGGGCAGCATTTCCGGCGACGACGTTCGTATCGCCAGCTCCGTCGGCGAAGCGCATGGCGCGGCGCTGTCTTACCGTTTCACGGGAAAGATAACCGGCGATTCTATGTCCGGCGACCTCGACATGGGCGAGTATTTGACTGCTAACTGGACCGCCAAGCGGCACACCTTCGGGCGCGCCAACGGGTAACTGCGGAATCAACGGCCGGTTCAGTTGGCTCTGGACTCCGCCGATCCGCCCTCCCTCGGGCGCCCCCGAAAGCGACCAGCTCCACCGGTCCTGAGAAATGCCCGAACGACTGCCGAAACCGCGTGCGACCGAAGGCACGCCTGCGCCGTTAACATGTCGGGACAATGCGCCCGTCGTCTTCTCATTTGCCAAAGACGAGAGTACCGAAGTTTTCCGGCACGTGATTGGGATCGCGATTCACTACACAGGTCGGCTGCCAACACAAAAAGTGGCGCTGTGGATCTTCGCCTTGCCCGTCGATGCGGTACAGATTCATTCGCCAGCGCGTGCCGGTATGAACATCCGCCGCGCTGACCGACTTCAATGGAATTTGGGCGGCGGCATACCAGATGTGCGCTTTCTCGTCGATTCGCGCGGTGGTATGCCAGCCGGAGCGCCAATTGCGGTCGTTATCGTGGCGATCGAGGTCGATGGCCAGATCGATCCAGTCTCCCGTGGGCGCAATTTCGAACTCCCGGTAATGGCGGATGTTCTCCCAATCGTCGCCTAGAAACATTTCGACCACGTCGCGATCCCAAAGCTTTCGACGCGGCTGGCCGTTTTGCGGTGGCAGCCACAGGTTCAGCGTTTCGAAAGGACAGACGAACAGCAAATATAGGTCTGCGTCGCTCCAGAAACCGCGAATCGCCGTTTTGAGGTTCGGATAACGAAGCGCCTTGGAGCAGTCCTTGTCCATCCAGACCGATGGCAGATCGGCCCACATGCGATCGTTGGGATCGCTGCTGAGTTCGCCTGGCTCGCTCACGTGAGGCGCCGTCATGGTGGCCGTCGGACGCACGACTGTACACGGTTCCTGCGCGGCGAGGACAGAATGCAAGCGCGCACAGCAGGCCGCCTAACGAGGCGCTACGCGCTACCACAGAAATTTTGCGCTCACCTGGCCGATGCGCCCGGCAGCCGCCGCGGTCACGCGGCCAAAGTTGCCGCTCGTGAAACTGCCGCTGGGGTTGCTGAAATTCGCGTGATTAAAGGCGTTGAAAAACTCCGCGCGAATCAGAAACGACGTACGCTCGGCGATTCGCGTATTCTTCTCCACGCCGATGTCGAAGTTATCCTGTCCCGGTCCGTAAAAGAAGCGTGGCGCCGCGGTACCCTGTCCCCCCAACGCTTCCGCCGTGAAGGCGCTCTTATTGAAATATTGATGGTTCGGCGTGTTTCTTACATCGGAAGTAATCACTAGATCCGCCGATGTAATTCGGCCGATCGACGCCGCTGCCGCCCGTCAGCGAACGATCGCCGCTCTCCGAGAGCGTGATCGGAAAACCGGTGGCAAGCGCGTAATGCCGTTGATGCTCCAACCTTCCGTCAAACGCCGGGGCAGCGCGCTGAAAGCTCTTTGAAACGGCACGGAGTAGCTATAGCTCACGACAAAGTTGTGAGTGCAGTCGAACGACGAAATAGCCCGGCCCAGCTTGAAGTTATAGAAATCCATTGATAGGCGCCGAAACTGGAAGCGTCGTCAATCGACTTACTGAAGGTGTAAGCCGCCAGGAACGTAAAATTGCCGGCGCGGCGCTGCAGCGTGGCCTGGAACGAATTGTAATTGGAGTCCGCCGCCGTCGCGAGATAACTATTTTCTCCATAATAAACGGATCCCAGCGGCTCTCGAGTGCCGATGATCTGCGATCCGTTCGGCAGGGTAAACGTCGAGTTTTCCTGGCCCGGGCCGCACTGCAGCGTGCCCGCTTTCACGCCCGAGCCACGCAGACTCAGGCACAGCGCGGCGTTGCCGGGATTGGCTTCATAGTGAGAGAAGAGATGGTGTCCCTCGGTCCCTACATAGGCCAGAGGTCAACAAGCGTATTGGAAGTAAGCTCCCGTTCAATCGAGAAGTTATAGTGTTCCGCATAGGGCAGCTTGTTCGTCGTTACATACCCCGGTGATCTCGTGATCGGGAAAAAGACCGACCAATCGATGTTCTTGGCGGCCGCGGAACCGGGAACGGGCAGAATGAATGGGAAGCGTTGTCCCTGCGACGTGCCGTCCGCCCTTGTTAGAAATGGCTGATCGAACAAAGGCGGCGAGATGCTCACCCAATAGAGACCGTAGGGCGCGTCGGCGACCTCTTCGAAAAGACCGGCGTCCTGAATTGCCGTGTAGTAAATGCCGGCCGCGGCGCGAATGCTGGTCTTTCCAGGGCCGCCGAGCAGTTTACCGAGGAAACCGCCCGAGGCATTGGGAGCCCAGGCAAAACCGAGCCGCGGGCCGAAATTCTTCCACGTGGTCGGAGCCAGGGTCGACGGAATGCCTTTGTCGCCGGGAAACACCCAGCCGAGAGGCGCGCCGGGAAACTGCGTCGATTGCTGGCCCGGTACGATCGTTTCGATCTTATTCTGGGTGTCGTACCACGGCATGCTGACTTCCCAGCGCAAGCCGTAATTCAGACGTGAAGTTCGGTTTGATGCGCCAGGAATCCTGCGCGAACGCGGCGCCGTAGCGCGTGCGCGAATCGAGTACCTGGAAGGATGCCTGAATGTACTGCGCCGGCGCGCCCAAAAGAAAGTCGGCGATATCGCTCCCCGTCTCCGAGCCATCGAACGTAGAAATTCCCATTGGGAGCATAGATATTGCGCTCGTTCACCTGCAGATACCGAAACTCTCCGCCAAACTTGAGCGTGTGGCCGTTCCAAATCTTTGAAATGGTCTCCGCCGCATGATAGGTGTTGTTGTATTGTCCAAGCGCCTGATTGCTTCGCCCGAAGCTGAAGTTATTCAAGGAAATCGGCGGCACGGACTGCCAGTTCGACGGGACCGGAGTTGATGATTCCGAGCGTGCCGGGCCGGTAACAAAGCCCAGGCTGGACGAGCGATACTTCCGGGTCGGTCGGCTCGCCGCTCAGATTGGCCAGCCGCGTGAAATCGACGCGAGCTTCGTTCACCGTGGTCGGGATTGATCGTGAGCGTATTCGACAGAACGAACTGTTGCGCGCGCATATCGGTAACACTGTTGAAGTTGCCATAAGTCGGGCCAAATCCGCTCGGCGTTGAAGTTGGTTGTATCGTCGAAGTGGTAGTATCCATACCAGCTGCCCGTCCTCTTGGTGAGGAAATCGACGCGCTGTCCCGCTTTATCGTCCCTAATGGTGCTCACCTGGCTGGCAGTAAGATATCCGGTCGCGCCAACGTTCGGAACAGGAACGTAATTACTGAGCAGCTTTGCCGATATGGGAGAGATCGCGCTGGCCGGAATCACTCCACCCGGAAACACGCACGCCGCCGTGGTCGTACAGCTCGGAAGGCTGTAAGGTTCATTGTTAGTGACCGTATAACCCAGCCGTTGTGAAAGCAGCTGCGCCCAATACGGTCCCGTAACCGTGCCGTTCAGATCGCTGGGATCGAAGACGCCATTGCGCTGGGCGACGCTCGGCAAAACGGTCAGGCTGCTCGAGGAACCTTGGCTTTGACGCGTGCCTTGATAATCGGTGAACCAAAACAGCTTGTTCTTGATCGCCGGGCCCCCCACCGCGTATCCGAACTGGTTGCGTTTCAGCACCGCGACGGCCGGATCGAAAAAGCCGCGCGCATCCATGTCGCTGTTGCGGAGAAAATCGAAAGCGGACCCGTGGAAGCCGTTGGTCCCGGACTTAGTGATGGCGTTCATGACGGCGCCGCTGAAGCGGCCGTACTCGGCGTCGAAGCTGTTCGTGAGCAGGCGGAACTCCGCGATCGAGTCCAGGTTGGGGATGATCTCGGTCCCGAAGTTGACGCCCTCGTTGACATCGCCTCCATTGACCAGGAACGAATTGGACGACTCGCGCTGGCCGTTAACCGAAATTCTTCCCTGCCGACGCCGTCGTTCCGGTCTCCGGAGCTACTCCGGCCTGTATCGAAAAAGATCAATGTAGCTGCGGCCGTTCAAAGGCAGCGCCAGAATTGTTTTCTCCTCGAATACTTCTCCTAATTGCGTGTTCGAGGTCTCCACCTGGACGGCGCTGGCGCTGACCTGCACCTCCTGCTGCACGCTTCCTACCTCCAGCGTCATGTCGACGCGGCGCTGCTCATCCACCGTCAACACGATCGGTTCCTCCACCACCCTTGGAAAAACCCGGCCGCGATCGCCTCCACGCGGTAGCGGCCGACCGGCAGCGCAAGAAATTGGTAACGGCCCGTGATGTCCGTGTTCGTCTGTTGCGATTGATTCGTATCCAGGTTCGTCGCCACGATCGTGGCATTAGGGATGGCCGCCGAACTCTGGTCCCGTACATTTCCCAATATGGTGGCCGTTACGTCCGCCCAAAGCATGGCCGTCGAAAACAGCAATAGCGTCGCGCTGCAATAGATGCTTGCGAGCAAAAATCTGGGTGTCTTCATAACGCGTCTCCTCAGTGCGCAACACCGCCCCGAAAAACGGATTCGCACGATGTCGATGGTCGTCACCGCCGCCCGGCTCCGAAATGCGGGGCCCGAAGCCCGCATTCTCGCGCGGAATCGAGCGCCTTCGCGCGATATTAGTTAAGCATTTATACCCCGCGCGCCACGCAAATTGCAAGTGTTATTTGCGCGAAGCGGCGCGCAATTGTGATAGTATGCGACGCAGAACGAGGCTGGCGCAGTCCGCCCGCCGCATGGTGTCGCAACTCTGGAGGCGTTATGTCCGCATATGCTCTCACGCGCCGGCTGTTCACCGAACGATGGCTCTCGCTGTGTTCCGCGTTGACCGTGACCTGCACTGCGCTCCACAAGGGAGCGCGCGCGGCGCCCTACCAGGGATCCGACGTTAAGAAGCTGGACTACAACGGGCAGCCCGCGAAAGATGCAATCTCCCCGGTCGTGGTCCACGACGGATTGATCTACGTTTCCGGCCAAGGCGCCAATGACGCCGGCGCCGCGGACGAGCTCGATATTACGGCGCACGTCCGCCGTACGATGGACAACGTCAAGAAGCTGGTGGAGACCGCCGGCGGCGACATGGACCACGTCCTGGAGCTGACGGTTTATCTTTCCACGCTCGAGTTTTATCAGGCCATGAACAAGGCCTATGCTCCCTATTTTCCGAATCGCGCGCCGGCCCGGTGCACGGTTTCGGTCGCCGGAATTCCAGGACGTTCGCTCGTAGAGGTGAGCTGCATTGCAGCGGTAGTCCGCGCCTGAAGCGCAATAGGAGAAACGATGGAAAACGAACAGCCTTCAAGTCGACGTAATTTCGCCGCGCGCCTTACCGCGCTAGCGGCAGTCTTGCCTGGCGCGCGCAACCTGCGCGGACAAGACCGCCCCCCGCGAAATCCTGCTGCCACGGACCAGCCCCAGCCCCAATCGCGGCGGCGCAGAGGCCCCATGGTTCACAACGGACTGATTTATCTCTCCGGGCAGGGCGCCAACGACGGCGGCCCCGTGCAAGGCGCCGATATCGAGGCCCATACCCGCAAGGTGATGGACAATATCAAGCGGATCGTCGAATCCGGCGGCGGCACGATGGAGAGCATTCTGCAACTGAATGTTTACCTCGCGACCCTGGAACATTATGAAGGCATGAACAGCGTCTACCGGACCTATTTCCCAAATGGCGGGCCGGCGCGCATGACCGTCGCGGTCGCGGGAATCCCCGGCCGCTCGCTGCTCGAAATCAACGGCATCGCCGCAGTCGTGAATCCCAAGCCGGAAGCGTGAAGCGCCGCGGCGGCCGTAAACCTGGTATCCGGCGCGCGCCGCTGGCAGGAGTGTTTCTTCTGCTGTTCGCAGCGGTCGCCTTCGCGCGGAACTACTCGGCCGAGCAACTCTCCGATCACGGCGTCTCCATCGTCCGCCTTACCGATGCCGCGCACGGCGTGGAAGTCTCGATCGTGCCCTCCATCGGCAATCGCGCATACGAGATGAAGGTGCACGGAAAAAATATCCTGTATTTTCCGTCTGCCGATCTCGGCGAGTTTCAGAAGCGTCCGCGTCTGTGCGGCATTCCATTCCTCGCGCCATGGGCAGATTTGCTGGATGAGCAGGCCTTCTGGGCGAACGGCAAACGTTACGCGTTCAACATGACGCTCGGCAACGTGCGCGGCGAGCGGCCTATTCACGGGCTGCTCGTCACTTCCCCGCTCTGGCGCGTGGCGCAGGTCGCGGCGGATAAACGATCGGCGCGCGTGACCAGCAAACTCGAGTTCTGGAAATATCCGGACCTGATGGAGCAATGGCCCTTCGCCCAGGAGTACGAAATGACGTATAGCCTGGCCGGCGGCGTCCTGGAAGTAAAAACCACAATCGCGAACCTGAGTACCGAGCCCATGCCCGTCGCCATCGGGTTCCATTCTTTCTTCCAAATTCCGGACGTCCCGCGCGACGAGTGGATCGCCCGCCTGCCCGCCCGCGTACACATCATCGCGGACGAGCACAATATTCCCACCGGTGAAATGCGCCCCCTCGACATCCCCAATCCGCTGCCTCTGCGAGGGCGTAAATTGGACGACGGCTTTACGGACCTGGAACGCGACGCCGATGGCCGGGCCCACTTCTCGATCGAATCGGGCGGCAAGAAAGTGGAGACCCTCTTTGGACCGAAGTACACCGTCGCCACTATCTGGCTGCCATCCGCGCCAGACGGCTCGCCTCGCCCGTTCATCTGCTTCGAGCCTCTCACCACCATCATCAGCGGGGTAAACCTGGCGCGCGAGGGCAAGTATTCGGGTCTGCAAAGCATACCGGCCGGGGGAGCGTGGACCGAAAGTTTCTGGATACGCGCCAGCGGCATCTGACGGAAGCGGCCAGCGACCGCGGGCCTTCGTCTTTCACTCCCGCCCCACCAGGCGAATACGAAGGGCGCCGCCGCTGTTGAGCGGCTCCGCCGACGCGGCATTCGCGACCCCGGTTTCAGCCGCCATGAAGGCCGCCACCCATCCCCACCCACGGTGCCGTCCCAGCGCGCAATCGAATCTGGGCCACCGCTACTCCACGAATGAGATCGCCCACGGCGCGCAACGATTTCGAAGCGCCCTGACCATCTCCGCGACTTCCTTACCAGCTTGGTATCGCGCCGAAACGCTGCTTGCCCTGGCGTTGCAGAGCGAAGGCACGGGAAAGTTGCCGCGATCTCGCGCAGGTCGGGAAGTTAGCCGCCGGCCAGCAGGGTCGCGTTACAGGCACGCTCACTGTCGTATACGAATCTCGGGTTAAGGCGGCGTGCAACAATTTGACTTCGGCGTTAAACGGCTCCTCAGTAGCCGGTCAGGTTGCGAAAAGTATGACCTTCTCCGCCTTCGCCTCGGGTCTCGAGCTTAAAGCCGGGGTCTTGCGGCTAAAACTGTGGTATCCCGCGGAACGAAAACCCTTCTCGATTGCCGTGGCGTTGGCTGCGGGAAAGAGAGGGTCGCGCGATCGGAAATCTTTGCAGCCAAGCGTTAGGCCGAACTGGGCCGTCTGAAAGGAAGTGAACCGCGCTCACGTCCGGATGCGATGGACAGCATCGCGGGGCACGTCGTCCATATTTTGTGGATCCGCCGCGAGCTCGGCGCCGATCACGCGTTCCATGCGATCCATGAAACGAACTTCCGAGAACCGGTTGGCGGATTCGCGCATCTTCGCGCCGTCGAAGCTCGTCTCCAGAAACTCGAACTTTCGAACGGCATTCGCCAGATGTTGCTCGTCGGGCCGGCTATAAAGCGCGCCCGCCGAGCCGTCCAAGATTTCGCAAGCGCCCCCGCGGCCCAGGGCGATGACCGGTTTCCCGCTTGCGAGGGCTTCGACCATGGTGATTCCGAAGTCTTCTTCGCCCGGAACGACAAGGGCGCGGCAGCGCGCGTATAGGTCGCGCAGTTGCGGATCGGGGATGCGGCCGCAAAATTCCACGCGGTCTGAAGAGAGACTGCGCAAACGGCGGAACTCCGGGCCGCCGCCGACGATCCGCAGGCGACGTCCGGCGCTCGAAAAGAAGCGTATCGCGTAATCGAGCCGTTTATACGGCGCCAATTCGGAAACCATCAGATAATAATCTTCCGAGGGGAGCTCGAAAAATTCCTGCACGGGAACCGGTGGATAGATCACCTCGGATTCGCGGCGATAGGCTTTCCAGATCCTGCGGCGCGTGTGCTCGCTGTTGGCTACGAACTCGTCGACGCGGGCAGCGGTCGAGAAATCCCATAGGCGCAGGTAGTGCGCCAGCGGAGCCATTATTGCGCGCTTGAATCTGCTGCGAACGAAATCGTGCAGGTAGTCCGGATAAAGGTCCCATAGGTAACGCATGGGGCTGTGGCAGTAACAGAGGTGGCGGCACCCGGAGCGCGTCAACACGCCCTTCGCCGGTCCCGACTCGCTGCTGATGACGAGGTCATACTCGCGCAGGTCGAAATGTTCCAGCGCCAGCGGCATCAGAGGCAACAGAGAGCGGTAGTGTCTGCGGCCCGCGTTCAGAAAGGACGCCGTGACGCGCCGGGAGCGAATCAGATCCGATACTTTGGCGGGGTCATAAAATAAAGTGAAAATGTCGGCGGCAGGGAATAGGCGGCACAGCGCCTCGACAACCTTCTCGCCGCCGCGCATTCCCAACAGCCAGTAATGGACAATGGCGACCCGCATACAGCAATTGAGTTCCGGACAGCCCAGGACGTTGCAGCGGCCGGCTTTCGAACGCCGCCGGGCAACGAACCAGGCAAGGCGCCACTCAGTATACTTCTGAAGATAATGGCCGATCCGTTCTTGCGCCAAATTCAAATGCCTCGCCGAGGCGTCTTTTATCCGCTGGGATTTCCGGTCGAGATCCTCACGGACTCGCCCAATGTCCTGGATGCGGCGGAGGAAACATGGGGCCGCTTCGACCAAATGCACAAAGCCCCTCCGCTACAGATCCGCCTTGGCCTTGGGGAGTCTGTAGGCGAGCCGAGGCCCGCGCCCGCTCTGCCGCGCTCGGAGGAGCACCTTATCTCGTTCATTCACGGGCCTCACGATTTCGTTTTATGCGATTTGCGCGCCGGCTTCGCGTACGGTTGGCTGAGCCGGTCCATCGCGCTCGATCGGCCATATTTGCGGTATTACTTTCTGGAGCCCGCCGTCTACGTCATGATTATTGCGCGATACCTGACGCCGATACACGGCGCCTGCGTGGCGCTGGGCGGCGCGGGCGTGCTGCTGTGCGGCGACTCGCAGGCGGGAAAGACGACGCTGGCCTACGCCTGCGCCAAGGCAGGCTGGACCTATATTGCCGATGACGCGTCACATCTCGTCGTTGGCGCCGCACCGGCGTGCGTCGCCGGAAGACCGCACCAGATCCGCTTTCGCCCCGATGCCGGGCGGCTGTTTCCCGAGCTCGCCGAAAGCCCGGTGTCCGATCGCCCCAATGGGAAGCCCAATGTTGAACTGGATACGGCGCGTCTCGGCATCGATGTCGCCAGCAGCGCGCGCGTTTCGCACATTGTTTTTTTGAATCGGACGCCACCGAGCGCGCCGCTGCTCACTCAGTATGACAAAGAGCGCGCATTCGAGCGTCTGTCGCAGGTCCTGTGTGTCGGAGATGAAGAGATAAAGGAGCGGCAGCGGCGCAGCTTACGCGTTCTTCTATCACACGTCGAGGTTTACGAAATGCACTATCGCGATTTGAGCTGGGCGGAGCAATGTTTGCGGTCGCTTGTAGGAGGCGGGAGCGATTGATGTTTCGAGTTGTTGTGTTCCTTGACATCGTCCTATGCGCGAACCTGTGCGCACAAGTCTCATCCGGCAGCCTCATGGGCGATGTCCACGATCCATCGGGCGCAGTCGTGCGCGGTTCGAGCGTCACGCTCATAAACAACGCAACGGGCTACCAGCGATCGGTTCGAACGGGGGACGGGGGGAGCTATCAATTCGACGATATCTCGCCTGGAACCTACACGGTGTCAGTGGAGAAGAACGGATTTCGAACGACGAAGGCCACGAACGTCCGCATCGAGATCGACCGGAAACTGCGTCTCGACTTCGACTTGACTGCGGGGACGCAACACGAGGCCGTAACGGTCACGGCGCGCGCGTCTTTGTTGCAAACCGACGACGCCGGCGAAGGCTATACGTTAGAGAGCTCAACCATCTCGGAGGTGCCTCTGGATGGCCGCAACGTGATGTCGCTTGTGACGCTCGGCCCGGGCGCGATTCCGAGGCAGCTCAACGGCTTCGTGCACGACGTGATCAACGATGCCCAGGAGGCGCGCGGCGCCGTGGCCTTGAACGCGCCGATCAATGGCGCGCGATCCACCATGAACACGTACATTCTGGACGGCGCCTACAACACGGACCGGAACACCTACGCGACGGTTATCGTACCGCCGCTCGATTCCGTCGCGGAGTTTCGTATCCAATCGTCCGCCGGGTCGGCCGAATATGCCCAATCCGGCGGTGGCGCCATCGACGTCCTTACAAAATCGGGCACGCGCACCTTCCATGGCGGCGCGTTTGAATACCTACGCAACGACGTGACCGATGCGCGCAACTATTTCGACGATCCCACGCTCCCCCGTTCGGTTTTTCGCCAGAACCAATACGGCGGCTCGCTAGGCGGCCCGTTGCCCGTTCATCTGGGATTTTTCTTTCTTTCTTACGAGGGGCTGCGAGGCGAATCGGCCAGGTCTACCGAGCACATCGTTCCTGACGAGGCAATCCGCAGCGGCGATTTTACGGGCCGGAATCCCATTTTCGATCCACTCAGCGTCGATGCGAACGGTGCGCGGTCTCCTTTCCCCGGCAACATTATTCCCGCATCCCGCCTCGATCCCATCGCGCAGCGCTACCTGGCGCAATACGAGCCGCTGCCCAACCACATCTCCGCCGACGGCACGAACTATCTGGATGCGACTCCAAGCAACAACGCAAACGACAGCGTCGTCGGCCGCTTCGACCGGCAATTTGGAAAACGCGGCGCGTTCTTCGCGCGCTACAACCTGAATCAGGAAGACTCCTTGCAAGCCGGAAACTTTCCCGAGCTTCCGCTCAATGAGGATTTGCGCGCGCAGCAGGCGGCGCTCGGCTATACCTACGCTGGAACAAACTGGCTGAACGAGACGCGGCTTTCGTTTACGCGCTTGCGAGTCTTCGATCTGCCGCGGAGCGCCTTCGGGACGGATATTGTGCGCGGATTGGGGATCGCGGATATGCCCACCGATCCGTTTTCCTACGGGCTGCCCTACTTCGTCGTGGGCGGCTTCGATACCGTGACGGACTCGACTTTTCTGCCGCAAACGCAGCGCGACAACACCTGGCAACTCTCCGATGGCATCAGCCTGGCGCGAGGTCGGCATACCTGGAAAGCCGGCGGCGAGTGGATTCATTTCCAGATGAATTACGAGCAAAGCCAGTATGCGCGAGGACGCTACATCTTCAACGGCCAGTTCACCTCCGATCTCGCCAATCCCAACACCACGGGAGACGCGTTTGCCGATTTTTTGCTCGGCGATGCGTCGCAGACCCAGCGCAGCGTGGGAAGCGCACAGGCATATTTGCGGCAGAACACGTATGGAGTTTACGTCCAGGATACGTGGCGCGTAAGCAGCCGGTTGACGTTCGATTATGGGGTCCGCTATGAGTATTACGCTCCGTTTACCGAAGCGCGCAACCGGCTGCTGAACCTGGATTACTCGACTCTG
This sequence comes from Bryobacterales bacterium, assembly GCA_963795935.1. GTDB lineage: Bacteria > Acidobacteriota > Terriglobia > Bryobacterales > Bryobacteraceae > JAICMB01. Next base: position 22,820 of record CAWCJO010000020.1, read on the forward strand.
CCGCGCGATCCGCTTCTGGCCAGCGTGCCGACGGCCGCCCAGCCCGACCGCAACAATTTCGCTCCGCGGTTCGGGCTCGCATGGCGATTGCCCACGTTTTTCGGCGCCGCACACGAGGCCGTGTTTCGCGCCGCCTACGGAATCTTCTACAGCCCTGAAATTGCAGTGGAAGCATATAACCTGGTGCGCAACAATCAACTTAATCAAATAAACGAATCGAACGAAACGGCGCCGGAGCTGACGCTGGAAAACGGATTCCCTCAAAACGCGCTGCAAGGACTCCCGACCTACTACGGACTGGATGCCAAGGCGCGCACTCCTTATGTACAGCAATGGTCCGCGGGCATCCAGCGCGAGATCGGCGCGGGAATGATTCTCGAAGCCAGCTACATCGGCAGCAAGGGGACGAAGCTCGGACGCTTCCGCACTTTCAATACGCCTCAGCAGGTGGAGACCGGCGCGGACCTGCCGCCACGCCCCGGCGATTTACAGTCCTTGAGGACGTTTCCCGATTTGGGACCGATTTACCAGGTCCAGCACATTGCCAACTCGTCGTACAATTCTCTTCAGATTAAAACCGAGAAGCGCATGTCCAGTAAGTTATCCGTGCTGGCGAGTTTCGTCTGGTCCAAGTCAATCGATGATGCGGATTCGATTATTCCCGGGCTAAGCGACAGCTTCGGCGCCCAGGACGAGCGCAACCTGCGGCTGGAGCGAGGGCTTTCGTCCTTCAACGTGGGACGGCGATTGAGCGCGGGGTTCGTCTATAATTTTGGCCGTTCGAGTTTTCTGCGCCCGCTCTTCTCGCATTGGGGTGCTTCGGGAATTATTACGATTCAGGACGGCGTGCCTTGGAATCCGGTTTACTTCTCGACCGATTTCGCGAATTCGGGAACGCCCAACCGTCCCAACGTGGTTCCGGGACAGAGCGTCAATCTGCCCTCCGGCCAGCGGACCGCCGAGGAATGGTTCAACCCTAACGCGTTCTCCGACCCGGCGCCGTTCACGTTTGGCGATGCGGGCAGGAATATACTGCCGAGTCCGGGTACCGAAGTCGTCGACCTGGCCCTGCACCGGCGTTTTCCGATCCGCGAAGCGGCGGCGCTGGAGTTTCGCGGGGAGGTGTTCAACTCCCTGAATCATCCGAACTGGGGCATTCCCGGCCAGTATCCCGATTTTGGTCCGTTCTTCGGAAAAATCTTTGCGAGTGGACAGCCGCGGCGAATACAGTTCGGGCTAAGGCTGGATTTTTGACGTTTCGGACCGACCCGCGCATGGTGCGAGCCGTGGTCGCCACGCTGCGGTTCGATTCGCCGCCTTCGCCCGATCTGGAGAAGTTTGACGCGGAGCAGTGGAATGCGCTCCTGGATTTTACGGACCGCGTCCACGTTACGCTTGCATTCGCGCGGCGCGCCGCTGGCGCACTGCCCGAGGCAGTGCGTGCGCGCATTGCCCGGAACGAGTCCGGCGCCGCGTTGCGCTTCGAGCGCCTCAAGGAAGCGTATCGCGAAATCGCAGCGGTGTTCGAAACCGCGGGCATCGATTCGCTGGTCTTGAAAGGCTTTGCGCAACGGATTTGGAACAACCGCGAGCTTCCCATGCGGCCGCAATACGATATTGATATCTTCTGCCGGCCGGAAGAGGCCGCGAAAGCGCAAGAGCTGCTGGGCGGGCTCGGTTACGAACCCGTCGCCGGCGCGGAACAGTTTCCGGCCGATCATCTTCCGCTGCTGATTCGGAAGACGGGTTGGCGCTGGCGCGGAGATTACTTCGATGCGGAGCGCCCGGCGTCGGTCGAGATTCACTTCCGTTTGTGGGATGCGGAAACAGAACGGATTCCCGCGCCCGGAATCGAGGAATTCTGGGGCAGGCGCGAGACGAGAGAAGCGGCCGGACTGCGCTTCGCATCGCTCGATCCCGTGGACACTCTGGCCTATTCCGCGCTGCACGCTTTGCGTCATCTGTTGCGCGGCGATCTCTCGCTGTGGCACATCTACGAGCTTGCGACGATGTTAGACCGCTTCTCGGAAGACGCGCCCTTGTGGTCCGCGTGGCGGGAGCGTTATGCGGAGTCGTTGCGGCGACCGCAGGCGGTGGTGTTCCGGCTCGCGCAAGGCTGGTTTGGCTGCCGTCTCGCGGCTCAGGCGCAAGAAGAGATCGAGCGGCTGCCTGAGCCGGTACGCCGTTGGTTTGAATTGCATGGCGCCGAGCCCGGAGGACTTCGTCTCTTCGCAAATAAGAGCGAGTTGTGGCTGCACACGGCACTGCTTTCATTGCCCGGCGATATCGCGCGCGTCGCTCGAAGAAAATTATTGCCGGCCGCCAAACGACGCGCACCGCATCACCTTCACGTCCAATCCTCCGAAGTGACGCCGCGGCTGCGCCTGGAACGCCTCGCGCATTATTGCTCTTTCTCTCTGGGGAGAACGGCGCACCACGTCCGCACGCTGCCTTTCGCGTGCCTTCAAGGACTCTTCTGGTATCTGAACGCAAAAGGCATCGACTCCGAGATTCTTGCGCTTTCTGGCGGCCTCGTCGCTGATGAATTTCGGGCTGTCGATATTTTTTCTGCTGTACAACCTCGGGCTTCTGCAGCGCGGCTATCGCGAAAACTTAGTCGGTCTGATCGCCGCGGCCATGACCATGGGGACACTGGCGGGAACTTTGCCGGCGGGTCTGGCAGCGCACCGCTTTGGGCTGAAGCCGACGCTGTTGCTCGCCTTCGTTGCCACGCCGCTCATCTGCGCCGTACGCGCGCTTGTTTCGGATCCCATTTTGCTGGTCGGGGCGGCATTCCTGGGCGGCTTTTCATTCTCGTTTTATGCGGTCTCGTTGCCTCCGTGCGTCGCGCGTCTGGCGCCGGAACGAGCGCGAGCGCTCGCGTTCAGCCTCGTTTTCTCACTGGGCATTGGAATGGCCGCGCTGGGCGCCGCCGCGGGCGGGGCCGTTCCCGCGTTGCTGGGTGGAATCAAGCCCGCCTTGCTGGCGGCCACCGCTGTCGCCGCGCTCGGCGCGCTGATTGCCCTGAAGCTCCAAATCGGAAGCGCGCCCGCGGCGCACAAGCGCATCTACCCGAGCGATCCCGCCATCAAACGATACCTCGCCGCCATCGCGCTATGGAGCATCGCGACGGGCAGCTTCAACTCCTTCGCAAACGTCTATTTTTCCACCCAGCTCGGTTCGCCGGTACGCGTAATCGGTTTTGTATTCTCGGCTTCGCAGCTCGTGCAGACTCTCGCCGTCATGGCGGCGCCCCTGGTCCTACGCAGATTCGGCCTCGCGACGGGAATCATGGCCATGCAGATGGCCACTGCGGCCGCTCTGGGCCTGCTTGCCTTCGAACCTCCGCTCGCCGGCGCGGCGGTGTTGTACGCCTGCTATATGTCCGCGCAATACATGAGCGAGCCCGGCATGTACACGTTTCTCATGGCGCGCGCCAAGGAGGAAGAGCGCGGCGGTGCGTCGGCCTTGAACTTCCTGGTGCTGTTGTCGGGCCAGGCCATCGCCGCCGCGCTCTCCGGGTTCGCGATACGGCGCTTCGGATATGGCGCGGTCCTGATCGTTGCAGCGATCCTTGCGGCCATCGCGGGAATTTATCTCCGAACGGCACTATCGAGCAAGGATCCCGATCAGGTACTGCTTATGAATTCCAGCACCTCGCGCGCATAGCGCTCCACTCGAAAACGCCGTTCCCAATGCGAGCGGGCCGCGCACGCCATCTTTTGCATTTCCTCGCGTCCGGCGAGCAGATTCGCGATCGCATCGGCCAATGCGCCCGGATCGGGGGACGAGGTCAGCACCCCCGTCACTCCGTGCTCGATCAGCTCCGGAATACCGCCCGACGGATAGGCGATCACCGGCACGCCAGACGCGAAGGCTTCGAGAATCACTCGCGGCGCGGCATCGATAGCCGACGAGGGGACAGCCAGGATATCGAGATTTGAAAATGCATCGGAGATGTTGTCCGCCCAACCGGGGAACGCTACAGGAAGACCGGCGGCGCTCTCGAGCACACGTTTCATGTAATTGGGAGGAGAGAACAGCGGGGCGCCGTAGACCAGGTACTCCGCCGCAAGGCCCCGCCGCTCAAGCGTCCGCGCGGCAACGATAAAGTCGAGTTGGCCTTTTTCAGGAGCAATACGGCCGATAACGCCAATGCGCGGCGTGCGGCCGCGATGGAGCGGCCCGCGAAAGGGCAACTCGCGGATACCAGTGTAGATGACGCGCAGACGCTCGGCGGGAAGGCGCGTCGCGACGAAGCGCGAGCATGCAACGATCCTGGTCCGCCGGGAGCGAAGAGACCACCGGCAAATGGCGGCCGCGTAACGCCGGCCTAGAAAGCTGTGCGCATGAAAGACCAGGTCGCGGGATGCCAGCGCCGCCGCGGGCAGCAGGCGCGGACCGTTGACGTACACGAGATCGATGGAGCGCTGGTCCACAATGGCTTGAATACGCCGCGCCATGCGAGGGATGTCGAAAGCGAACGAGCAGATATCGCCCGTGGTCTTGCGGCCATGCGCGTATTCGATCCTCGGCAATTCGTGGACGCGTACGTTTCGCGTCCCGGAGAGCCTCCGACAGCGGCCCCGCGCCGGGCAGAGCGGCGTCGAGGACGTGCATGGGCGCGTGGTCGATCAGATCGAGCAGACATCGTTGAGCCCCGCCGAGCTGATTAAACTGATCGACGAACAGGATTCGCATTCCGCACCGCCATCGCGAGCAGCCAAAAATACACCGGCAGCACGCGCCAGTACGTGAGCAGGTCGCCTGAAAGCATTTGAAACATTTGGCCGATCCAGAAGCAGAATATCCAGCGCCCAAAGAAAGCCGTGCGCGCGTCGGAGCTGCCTGCCGCCCGCTTGGCCGCGCGCAGTAAGGCCGCATTGAAAAACGCGAACACGGTCAACCCCGCGATTCCCGTTTCGACCAGCAGGCTCAGGTACATGTTGTCGGCAATGGTCGGCCGGCCGGCGTAATCTGAATACGGCAGCGTCTTATACCCGATTCCGAGAATGGCGTGCCAGGGATTCGCCCTCAGGAAATCCGCCAAAGCGCTCCAACTCGCCACGCGGCCCGACAGCACGCCTTCTGGCGAAGTGAATAGATACTGGGCCGTGGAGGCGAGCCGCGTCCAATACATTTGCGCGAAATCCGGCGCCGCGGCGATCGCGGTCACGGCGGCGGCGGCGATCGATGCCGTCGCAATGAGGAGCGCGCGGCCGATCCGCGGGCGCCCCAAACAGGCGTAGGCGCCCACCGCGGCGATCACGTTCAGCAACGACGCGCGCGAGTACGAGAACACCAGCGCAAATGCGAATACGATTCCGCAAAGTCCTAATGTCCGGCGGGAACACGGTATCCAGCCGTCCTTCCGCAGAAAGGCGATTGCGATCATGACGAGAAAACACGCGCACAGATTCCCCAACGTGCTCGCCTCGTAAAAGACGCCTTGCGCGCGGCGAAACACTCCGGAATCCAGCCACACAAATTGAGGTCCGTAGCCCGCCGGAGCGGGAAACTGAAAGTAGAAGTCTATGCAGGCGAAGGCCGCCGAAGCGCAGGCCGCGGCGAGCAGGAAACGAACCGCGCGGTCGGAATCGGGCGGCGCGTAATCGCCTGGCCCTTGCGCCGTATAGAAGAAAAGATAAACGCCGATTCCAAACAGCAGCACGCGCGCAAAGCTGCCCGCGGCAATTTGCGGGCCTGAATACAACAGCGCCAAGACAATGCTGGCCAGGAGGACGAAAAATAAAGCAAGAATCGCGATCGACAAAGCATCGTTGGTGAGACGCCATTGCGGCAGCCGCACCAAGCCGGCGCATACGCCGAGAAGCGCGGCCAGCAGCGCCGGATGCGGGCCGCTATCGCCAATCGGAATCGGAAGCGGGGGCAGGAGCAGCGCCGACGCGAAGAATAGCGCGATCCATGCGCGGGCGTTCAGCGCCGTCCACATGACCACGGGAATGACCACCAGAGGCACGCACAGCGCCAGTTTCAGTTGCGGCGTTCGAGCCAGCGCGATGGCCGCGGCATAAACGCCGATGCTGGCGGGTATCGCGTAGGCGCGCAGAACGCGAGTCATCGCTCGGCGGCGCGCGCGGGAACCGCTTTCAGCCGCGGCGCGGCGCCGCGCAAATGATAGGACACGGTCAGGTACAACCACGACCCCACGAGCGCCGCGAGCAACGCCACCACCGTATTCAAGGGAATGTTCGGGAAGCTGGGGCGCTGCGGAACAATGCCGGGGTCGATGATTTTGAGGCGCTCGCTGCGGACTCCTGTCGAGGCCTGCAGCTCGTTCAAGCGGTTGACGGACACATCGAAGGTCGCTCGCGCCGAATCGACCTGCGACTTCAGTTCATCCCATCGCTCCCGGCGCTCGGATAATGCGATGCGCTTAGCGCTAGACTCGGCGGTCAGTTGAGCTAGTTGCTTTTCAAGAGCGTCGCAGCGCGCCCGCAACGGGACCGATTCGCTTGCGTCGTTCCGCGCCGAGGCTTCCGCAAGGTCGACTTTCGCGCCAAGCAATTCACGCCGCACGCGCGCTTCCGTGTCCAGCACGTTCTCAAGATCCACCTCGAGGCCGTCGACCGGCTCGCGCGCGCTCTCCTGCCCGGCGGCATCTTCAAGTTGTCCCAAATTCTTTTTGGCAACGTCCTGCTGCCGCCGCGCTTCGTCCAACAAATCACGATCCGATTCGCGGGCCATCGCGCGGTTCAACGAGACGGTCTGCTCCGCGATATATTGAGCCAGCGCCTGCGCCTTCACGCCATCCCCGAGCGTGACGCGAATTTCAAGTATCTTCGTGTCGCGGGGTTTGTCTACTCGAAGCACCCGGCGCTTCAGAGAGTCGATTGCCGGGGAACCGTGATCCTGCGCCAGCTTGAACTTACGCGAGGCCGCGGCGAACAACGTGTCGCTCGAGGCAAAGCGCTCGTACGATTTCAGCGACTCTAGATAGATGGAGCTGACCGCGGTGGCCGCGCGGGGATCGGCGCCCGCCGGAGCGTCGATGAGAATACTCGCCATGGCGGTGTATTCTTTGGGCAGAAGGAGGCTGATGCCGATCGCGAGCGCCACCGCCGCCAGGCAGGCGATCGCGCAGACGCTCCAGCGCCGCGACAGATAAGCGATGTAATCGTGGACGTCGAATGGCTCGGACATAAACACGCGCAACGGCGCGGAATTCGCAATCTCTATGCTTGTATGCGCTCCGTTCTACCGGCGGCGGCGGCCCTCATTCCGTTAATCATAGCGCCCGGCGTTCTCTTGTACTTTGATGTAACGCCAAAGCTGACGTTGCTCTTTGTCGCGGCCGCCGCCGGGCTGCTGTCATGGCGCAACGGTCCCGGCAAGTCGAAGCCAGCGCGGTTCCTGCTTTTTTGTTTTGCCCTCGAGGTGCTGTCGCTGCTGCTCTCGACACTGCTCTCAACCCACCCGGGCTTGTCGTGGAATGGCGGGAACTGGCGGCGTTTCGGTCTTGTTCCGCAATATGCGGTGCTCGCGTTCGCCTTTCTAGTCCTTTGCGATTGCGGCGGCTCGGAAGAGCGCGTGCGGACATACTTGAAGGCGATCGCCGCCGGAGCCATGCCAGTCGCGCTGTACGCGATCCTGCAGTATTTCGGGATCGACCCCTGGCTCCCGGCGCAGTCCTACCACGCCGGCGAAGATACCTGGGCCATCGTCCGACCGCCGTCCACCATGGGCCACGCCAGTTATCTGGCATCCTATCTCCTTTGTGTGGTGTTCATGGCCGCGGCCTTGTGGCGGGTGGAACGCTCCCGGTCTGGCGCGGCATTGCGGCAGGCAGCGTGGCGCTTTGTTCGTGGCAATTTTTCTCAGCGGGACGCGCGCCGCTCTGCTCAGGGCTCGCCGTGGGCGCGGCGCTGGCGTATGGAAGCTGCGTCCGTCCTTTCGCGCCCGCCCCGCGGTGTTATGCGCCGCCGTGGCGTGCGCCGCCGTCCGTTTTATGCCTCGCCCGCCGGCAAAGGCCTTCGACACCGCGTCACGTGGAGCAGAACCGAACCGCCGGAGGCGTACGGCCCCAGCTATGGCGCGACACTGTCCGAATGTCCGCCACGCGGTTCGCCGCGGGCTTCGGTCCGGAAACTTTCATAACCGAGTTCCCGCGCTTTGAAAGCGTCGCAGTTGCGCGCGCCTATTCCGGATTTTCTGCACGAATCTCCGCACAACATTTTTCTAGACGCGTTGATTGCGCAGGGCGCGCCCGGTTTCGCGATCTTGGCGGCGCTATGCGCGTTCGGCCTATATACGGCGTTGGCGGCGCGCGACCGTATCTCCCCGCTACTGGGTGCGGCCCTTGCAGCCTTGATCGCCGCCCAGTTCTTCACTTCATTTGTCATGCCCACGGCTTTGTTTTTTTACGTTTTACTCGCGCTGATTGCCGCGCCTACCCTCGCGCCCTCCCCAGTCTTCCGCCCTCCCCGAACGCTGCGCGCCATCGCCTGCGTCTGCGCGATACTTTTCGCCGCCTTCGGCCTGAGGCTGTTTTTATGGGACCATTCCGTCCAGACCGCATCGCGCGCGATCGAAGCCGGAAATCTGAAACGCGCCACGCAAGAATATCAGGGCGCCCTGGAGCGGGCCATGCCGGGGTGGAGCGTGGACCTCTATTACTCGCGCCGATTGACGGCTTACACCGGAGCCACGAAAAATCCGCGGCTCAAGTTACAGGCCTGGCGCGAGTCCCTCGCAATTGGAGCGCGAGCGGCGCTTACTTCGGAAGAAAAACAGAACGCGTATTACAATCTCGCCGCGCTGCTCGCTGTCGAAAACAATGCCTCGGACGTGGAACGCAGCTTGCGTGAGGCCATCCACGCGGCGCCGCGCTGGTACAAGCCGCACTGGGCCCTGGCGCGCGTTTTGATGCTGGAAGGCAAGCTGCCCGAAAGCCGGCGTGAGGCGGAGCTTGCGGTCTCCTGCAACGCGCGAGCGCCGGAAATACTCAAGACGCTAGAAACGGTTCGCTCCGCCCAGCAGCGTTGAGACCTGGAGGTAAAGATGCGCTTTATCCGCGGTTGTATATTATCCATTCTCTGTTGCAGCCCGATGTTCTGCCAAATACCCGTAGTCGGCAACAACGGCGTCGTGAACGGCGCCAGCTTCGATAACACCACTCCCATCGAGCTGGCGCCCGGAGCGCTGCTATCGATCTTCGGCACGCAATTGGCCGACGCAATCCAGTTCGGCGATACCGTGCCTCTTTCGAACAACATTGAGAACGTGACCGTCTCATTCAATGGTATTCCCGCCGGCCTCACCTACGTTTCACCCGGTCAAATAAATGCGCAATTGCCATGGAATGTCCTGGTCGACGGGTCCACCAACGGAATCGCGACCCTCACCGTTACCCGCGATGGCGTCATGTCGGCGCCAACGGTGATCAATGTCGCCGCGACAGCGCCCGGCGTATTCAGTATTCCCGCCGGCGTTGGGAACGCGGTCGCGGTTATCAACAACGACCCGCAGGGCGCGGTGGCGGCTCCGGAAGGCTCCATCCCAGGGCTTGCGACGCATCCCGCCGCCGTTGGCGACATACTGATCGTTTATGCCACTGGACTCGGCCCGGTAGATGTCCCCATCGACAACGGGGCCGCCCCCGGGAGTCAACTGCGGAATACGCTCGCGGTTCCAAAGGTCCTCATCGGCGGCCAGACCGCGCAGGTGCTCTTTTCCGGTCTCTCGCCGCAGTTCCCCGGGGTGAATCAGCTCAATGTCATGATCCCCGCGGGAGTCTCTCCCGGCGACGCCGTCCCACTGCAATTGCAGATGGGGAATATCACGACCACGAACAAGGTCACAATCGCGATCCATTAAAGGGACCATGGCTGCGACATCGCTTGCGCCCGTGCGGGAAATCCCCTCCGCGCGGCGTCTGGAACTCGCGTACTTGCTGGAGCGGCTATTTGCGGCAGCGCTCCTGATAGCTCTGTTGCCGCTGCTTGTTTTCATCGGCGCGACGGTGTGGGCGTTATCGGGCCGCTCCCCTTTGATTGCGCATCTTCGCGCCGGGCGATATGGCGAGCCGTTTTGGGTTTTGAAGTTCCGCACGATGTGGCAAAGCCGCCCCGCCCATCGGGCGCTGCAATTGCTGGAGCGCATCACGGCGGCGCCCACGGCGCTAAAAAGGCCGTGCGATCCGCGCGTCACCAGCCGCTTTGCACGCTTCTGCCGCCGTTTTTCGCTCGATGAATTACCGCAGCTCGCTCAAGTCGCGGGCGGACAAATGTCGCTGGTCGGACCGCGCCCCGCCACCGCGGCCGAGTTAGACGCGCACTACGGCCGGTTTGCGGCGGAGGTGCTGCGCGTGCGGCCCGGCATCACCGGCCTATGGCAAATCAAGGGCCGCAACCGGCTCAGCTATAGGCAGCGGCTGCGTCTCGATCTGTTCCTGGTGCGCCATAATGGCATGGGATTGTATCTGCGCGTGTTGTCTGATACAATTCCGCGAGTGCTGCGCGGAGACGGAGCCTGGTGATTCGCGGGTTGCGCGTTTATACAAATACCCTGCAACGGAATGGCGCGAAAGTCCGTCTGTGCCATGGCGATTTCACTACTGGAGGAACCGCATGAAACTCAACGATTTCAGCAACGCACGCCGCTTCCACGGGCCAGTCTTTTGTGGACCAGCCTGGATGCGCGCGGCCGCGCTATTCTCTCTCGCCGCTGGTTCCCTGTCGGCGGCGAACGGCTATGTCGTTCATAACCTGGTCTCCGACCTGCCCGGCTTGGCGGACCATGTGGATAAGAATCTGGTCAATCCCTGGGGTAACGGATTCAGCGGTTCGAGTCCCTTCTGGATCGGCAACAACGGCACCGGAACGTCAACGTTGTACGACGGCACGGGAGCGCCGGTTGCGCTGGTGGTCAAGGTGCCCGCGGCCGCCGGAGCCACAACGCCCGGCCCGGTCACCGGCGTGATAGCCAATACGTTCTCACCGTCGTTCAATGCGGCCACCGGCAAGCCCGCCTCGTTCCTCTTTTGCACCCTGGACGGAACCATCTCGGGATGGAATTCGAGCGTGAATGCGACCAATGCCCAGATCATGGCCGACAATTCAAAATCGGGGGCGGTCTACCCGGGATGCGTTCTGGGCGGTACGTCGGCCACGCCGTTTTTGTACGCGGCGAACTTCAATAGCGGAAAGATCGACGTCTGGGACGGCACTATGCAGCCCGTGACAACCGCCGCGTTTACCGATCTGCTGATACCGGCAGGCTACGCTCCCTACAATATCGCGAACCTCGGCGGCAAGTTGTACGTCGCGTACGCCAAGCAGGATGCGACCAAGCGCGTGGACGTGGCGGGCGCGGGCAATGGCTACATCGCGGTGTTCGACTACTCCGGCAATCTCGTCGCCAACCTGGTCTCCCAAGGCTCGCTGAATGCGCCCTGGGGCATGGCGATCGCTCCCTCTACGTTTGGAGATTTTGCCGGGGCGCTCTTGGTCGGCAATTTTGGCGATGGCCGCATTAACGCCTTCAATGTCTCTACAGGCGCCTCGCTGGGCGCCTTGAACGATGCCCTCGGCAGCCCCATCGAGCTTCCCGGATTGTGGTCGCTGGAATTCGGCAATGGCGGCCGCGGCGGCGACCCGGGCACTCTCTATTTCACCGCCGGCATCGCCGGACCGAGCGGAGAGCCGATCCAATCGCACGGCCTGCTCGGCAGCATTCAGGCGGCGCCTTCGTTCCAGGTCAGCGGCGTCGTGAACGCAGCGAGTTTCTCTTCCACCATCGCCCCGAATTCCTGGGTCACAATTCTCGGGAGCGGCCTTTCCGCCACCACCCGAAGCTGGGACCTGGATGACGTCAGCGGCGGCAATCTTCCGACCACGCTCGATCACGTCACCGTGACCGTAAACGGAACGCCCGCCTACGTCTCTTACGTCAGCCCCATGCAGATTAACTTCCTCGTCCCGGCCAACATTACTCCGGGTCCGGCGCAAATCCAGACAACCAGCGACGGGCTGACCAGCGCTTCCATATCGGCGACCCTGGCGCAAGCGGCACCGGCGTTCTTCGTCATCGGAACGAACTCCACGACCAAGAACCAATACATCGCGGCCACGCACGCCAACAACTCCCTCATCGGACCGCCCAGCCTCATCACCGGCGTCACGACCACGCCCGCCACCGTGGGTGAGACCATCGTACTTTATGCGAACGGGCTCGGGGCCACCAATCCGGCGGTAACCGGCGGACAGCTCATCACCGCGCCCGTGCCCTTGGCGACGCAGCCAACCGTAACCATCGGCGGCCTTTCGGCAAAGGTGACCTTCTCCGGTCTTGTGGCGCCGGGGCTGTATCAACTCAACGTCGTCGTACCATCCGGCTTGACTCCCGGAACTACCGCCAACATCGATGTCCCCGTCGTCGTACAGGTTGGCTCGGCGCAATCGCAGTCGAATGCGATAATTTCAGTCGTGAATCCTTCCGGGACATAGTTCCCGCGCAGTAAGCTTATCAAAGGCTGGCTCGATGCCGGGCGTGCGCCCGCGCACAAAGGGCCAGTGCGGCGCAACGCCGCGCACAACTTTAGGAGCTGCCTTGAAACTCACAACATTAAAATGGACGGCGCTGCTCGGCGCATTTGCTTTTGCTTTCTCTAATGCGAGCGGTTTGCTTGCGGCCGATTCCGGGGACTTGGCGAAATCCCTAGGCATCTCCTTCAGCGATGCGCCAGGCTCGACGCTGGTGCTGGAGCGCGATGGCAAGAAGTACTCCATTGACGCCGCCGCCCACACGATCCGGGAAATCGATGCCGAGGCGGCGCCGGATCCGCCCAACGAGGGCGCGGAGATTTTCATCCGTAACTGCGCGACATGCCATGGCCCCGACGGCCGCGGGAACCCAAGCATCGGCACTCCCAATTTCACGGATCCTGGGTTCCAACGCGGCTTGACCGACCAGCAGATCGTCGCCGTCATACGCGGAGGCGCTGCCGGTGGAAAGATGCCGGCGTTTTCAGGCATGCTAAGCCTCGAGCAAATCGCCGCGGTCGCCTCTTTTGTCCGTTCATTCGCCCCGGGTGGCACGAGCGTGTCTTCAAGCGCCACGCCGGAGAAGCCAAAAGTTTACCAGCCGGGCGACGATCTCCTCTTCAGCCTGCCGACCGGGCGTCCTCTCGACCGGCACGCCGTGGATGTGAACTTCACGCATCGCTTCGCCTACGACGCCGCGTTCACCGGCCGGGATCGCGGCGCCGAGCTGTTTGGACTGGACAACTTTGCCCTGGCCTCCTTCGGCTTCCGTTATGGAGTCACCGACCGGTTATCGGTCGACGTTTACCGCTCGCCATCTTTTATCGGACGTCCCATTCAAATGCTGGCAAACTACAATATCCTGGATGAGCGCCACGAGGCGCCATTCAATCTGACGGCCGGCGTTTCTATTGAAGGCCAGGACAATTTCCGCAAAAATTTTACGGAAAATCTGCAAGTGATCTTCTCGCGGTCGTTGACCTCGCGCGCCCAGATCTATGTCGTGCCGACCGCTTCCTTCAACGACCGTCCTCTCCTGCAAGGAGGTCTGCTGTCAAACCAGATCCCCGATTTCCCAGGCGTCAACGCCTTCTCGATCGGCTTCGGCGGCGCCATCGACGTACGGCCCACCGTAGCTCTGATTGCCGAGGTAATTCCTACGCTCATCGGCGCAAGAGAACTCGGAATCCATCGCCCCGCCTTCTCGTTCGCGATCCAGAAGAAGCTCTACCGCCACGCCTTCACTCTGGGCCTGACCACCAGTCCCGGCACAACGGTGGCGCAGCGCGCCGGAACCCGCGCGACATTTCTCGGCGACCCCGGCGCCGATACTCCCGGAGGCCTTTTCATCGGCTTCGATCTCACCCGCCAGATTCATTGATTTCCAGCCAACTCGTGATCGAGCCGCGGCGCGCGACCGAGCCGCGACCGTTAGGGAGCGATTTCGCCCAGGTCTTCGAAGCGCCGGCAGGCCGCGCGATTTATTCTATGATGCAGAGGTGCCCGCCTAACGATAGGACCCCCGATGCAAGCCCACGGCGAAGCGCGAGACCGAACCTCAAATCCGCCCCCCGATCCGGCATTGTTCGATCCGGCGCTCTTCAACAAGGACCTGGCGCCGGTCCCGCCCGAGCGCCGCACCTGGGGCATTTACAGCTATGCCTCGCTGTGGGTCGCCATGAGCGTATGCATACCCACTTATATGCTCGCTTCCGGTCTCATCGCGGGGGGCATGAACTGGTGGCAGGCCATCCTGACAATCCTGCTCGGCAATCTGATCGTGCTCGTGCCGATGCTGCTCAACGCCCACGCCGGCGCGAAATACGGCATTCCCTTCCCCGTGTTCGTGCGCGCTTCCTTCGGGGTGCGCGGCGCGAATCTGCCGGCCATTCTGCGGGCGCTGGTCGCCTGCGGATGGTTCGGAATTCAAACCTGGATCGGAGGCCAGGCGATTCACTCCTTGCTCGCCATCTTTTGGCCCGCGGGAGGCGCCGCGCCGGGCTCGGTCTGGATCTGCTTCTTCTCCTTTTGGCTCCTCAACATGATTGTCGTCTGGCGCGGCATCGAGACGATTCATTTTCTGGAAGGAATCGGCGCTCCCTTCATGCTCGCCGTCGGTTTGCTGCTCTTATGGTGGATCGCCGCGAAAGCAGGCGGCCTCGGCCCCGTGTTAAGCGCCAAGAGCAAATTCCCAAGCGGCGCCGCGTTCTTCCGCTTCTTCATCCCCTCCCTGACCGCGATGGTGGGCTTCTGGGCCACCGTGGCCCTGAACATCCCGGACTTCACGCGCTTCGCCAAAAGTCAAAAAGCGCAGGTCGTCGGACAAGCGCTCGGGCTGCCCACGGCCATGACCCTCTATGCCTTCATCGGCGTTGCGGTGACCTCCGCGTCGGTAATTCTTTTCGGCCAGCCGATCTGGGACCCCGTCGCGCTCATCGGCCGTTTCCATCAACCAGTCGTTGCATTCGTAGCCCTGATCGCAATCGCCCTCGCGACTCTGAACACCAATCTCGCGGCCAACGTCGTTTCCCCCTCCAACGATTTCTCGAACTTGAACCCGCGCAGAATCTCGTTCCGCGCAGGCGGGATGATCACCGGCGTTGTGGGAATCCTGATGATGCCCTGGAAACTACTCAGCGACTACGGAGCATACATTTTCGGATGGTTAATAGGCTACTCCGCTCTACTCGGACCAATTGCCGGAACGATGATCGCGGACTACTTCATCGTCCGCGGACGATCCCTCGACGTCGATGACCTATATCGCCGCGGCGGCGTCTATGAATATCGCAACGGCGTCAATCCCCGCGCTCTGATCAGCCTCGCGGCCGGCATCTTCGTCGCCCTCATCGGCATCGTCGTTCCGGGATTGCGCTGGCTCTACAATTACGCCTGGTTCGTGGGCTTTGCCGTTTCCGGCGTCCTCTACATCGCTCTGATGCGAAACGCGCGCCTCGTTTCGTAAGCCGCTCTGAACGGAGCGTAAACCACTCCTTCACGGTCGTGGCTCGGAAATGCTTGCTGAGCCGCGCGCGGAAGCAAGCGGTTTGGCTTGCGGCGCGACCGCCGATTTCCGCAAGTTAGTACTACTCCTTCAGCGGGATCTCGAAATAAAACAAATCCTTGCCGCTACCCGCCTGCTTGATCCCCGATACGATCACCGAATCTCCCGGACGATGGTGCGCCTGGAAATAGAAGAATCCGTGCGCCGACTCGTGCGGCGGCAGCATCTGCGCGGCGAAGGCACGGGTCTCGATCTCCGGACCCGAAAGTGGATTCTTGTGCTTCTTCCTCAACTCCGGAGGCAGTGGGTTCGGCACGGAACTTGGCCGCCGCGGCCCCCCAAGCGCAAACGGAACGTCCGCCGCCGGCGTATTGTCGATCTGCTTGCCGTCGAATGCCGTGTACTCTACCTGCATGTGGTCCAAACGCAGGCTTTCGTCCGTGTCATTCTGGACGATAACGAGAATGGGAAGAATCCCGTACTGATATGGATTCACCTTGCCGAAAGCGGTGTGCGCCAGCTCTTCGCCGTCATACGCTCTTGCCGCGATCGTCACCTTATCGTTGGTCTGTTTGGATGCGTACGACGACGCCTCCCCGGGCGAAAACCGCGCCTCCTCTTTCTTGTCCGCGATCGCCGGGGCCGCGGCGATGAGCGCCGCCGCCAACACCCCAAGAACCTTCATTTACCCTCTTTATTTCCTCGCGCGGGCGCTTGCGTTCCCGCTTCTCGTATTGTATTTCCTGTACCGCGGCTATCGCGATCCCCGCTACTTCCGCAACTTCATGGAGCGCCTCGGATCGCTCCCCAACTCCTACAAGCGGACGGCCCCTGGCGCCGTTTGGTTGCACGCCGTTTCGGTCGGCGAAGCGGTCTCATGCGTTCGGCTCGTCGCGGAATTGCGCGCCGCCAACCCCGCCATTCCCATCTATGTCTCGACCGCAACCCTTACCGGCCGCGCCACCGCCGAAGAGAAGCTGAGCAACTGCGTCGATGGCATCTTTTATGCGCCCATCGATTACACCTTCGCCATTCGGCGCGTACTTCGCCGCATCCGTCCCGCCGTCGTCGTCATTCTTGAAACCGAGATTTGGCCGAATCTCTACCGCGAAATCAAACTCGCCGGGTGCTCTCTACTGATCGTGAATGGCCGCATCTCCAACCGCGCTTTTCCTTCTTACCGGCGCTTCAAAACGTTCTTCCAACCCGCCCTTGCCTACCCCGACGCGATCTATGCCCAAAGCGAGACCGACCGCGCGCGCTACATCGCGATCGGCGCGCCCCCGGAACGCACGCAAGTCTTCGGCAACCTGAAATATGATGCCGCGCCGTCCACGTCCCAGCCGCCCCAGGTTATCTCCGATCTGATCGCCGTCGCCAATCCGCAGCCGGTCTGGATCGCCGCCAGCGTCATGCCCCCCGCCGCTTCCGCCGATGTGGACGAAACCGCCGCGGTCTTGGACGCGTTCGAGAAACTCGCTCCCCGATATCCGCGCTCTCTGCTCATCCTCGCCCCCCGCAAGCCGGACCGTTTCGACCAAACCGCCGCAGCCCTCGCTCAGCGCGGAATTAGTTGCGCGCGCCGTTCCCAACTAACCTCAGCGGGCGCTACCGCCCTCCACCTGCCCGCGGTCTTACTGCTCGACACCATCGGCGAGCTCGCCAGTCTCTTCCCGCTCGCCGATGCTGTCTTTATGGGAGGCACGCTGGCGCGCCGCGGCGGCCACAATATCCTCGAGCCTGCCTTCGCCTCGCGCCCCATCGTCATCGGCCCCCACATGGAAAATTTCGCCGCCATCGCCGACGAGTTCCGCGCCGCCGCAGCCGTCGTCGAGATCGACTCGCCGGCGCAGCTCGCCGACGCCATCGCCGCCCTCTTCGAAGACCCTCCACGCCGCGCCGAGCTCGGCCGCCGCGCCCGCGATCTCGCCGCAAGCAAACGCGGCGTCACCGCCCGGGCCGTACGCGAAATCCTCGCGTCCCAAGACAGCGCCGTTCCTTCCTGGCGGTTGCGCGGCGTGCGCAAATCCCTCACAGGCTGGCTCTCGCTGTTGTGGCAATGGGGCGGAGCGCTCAAGAAACCCCAGCCGCGCTCCCTCGCCACGCCCGTGGTCAGCGTCGGCGGAATCTCCATGGGCGGCGTCGGCAAAACGCCCTTCGTCCTCATGCTCGCCGCGCGCCTGCGCGCCCGCGGCCTCCAACCCGCCATCCTCACGCGCGGTTACCGCCGCCGCTCGCTCGCCAAGACCATCCTCGTCGAAGCCGCCGCTTCCGCCCCCGCCGCCATGACCGGCGACGAAGCCCAGATCTTTGTCCGCTCCTCCATCTCTCACGTCGGCATCGCGGCCGACCGCTTCGCCGCCGGCCGCGCCATCGAAGAAAAACTTCACGCCGATGTCTTCCTGCTCGACGACGGTTTCCAGCACCGCCGCCTCGCCCGCAATCTCGACATTGTCCTCATCGACGCGCTCGATCCGTTCGCCGGAGGCGCCGTCTTCCCTCGCGGCCGCTTGCGCGAGCCCCCGCACGCCCTCTCTCGAGCGGACATCGTCGTCCTCACCCGCGCCCAGCCCGGACGCCAATATCGCGGCATCCGCGAGCGTCTGCACCAACTCAACGCCGCCGCCCCGCTATTTCTCGCCCGCGTCGAACCGAAACGCTGGATCGACGCTTTCACTGGCCAGGAAACCGCGCAACCCGCCGGCCCCGTCGGCGCCTTCTGCGGCCTCGGCAATCCTCACAGCTATTGGGAAACGCTCCGTACTCTCGGCATCGCCCCGGCATTTACCTGGGCTTTCGGCGACCACCACGTCTACAAGCCGCGCGAGTTGCGCCGCCTCGCCTCACAAGCCCGCGGCGCGGGCGCCACAGCCCTCGTCACAACTCAAAAAGACATCATGAACCTGCCCGGCGGCTTCGCCTCGTTGCTCGCCCCTGTCCCCCTATACTGGCTCGAAATCGAGACCACGGTCGACAACGAACGCCTTCTGCTCGACGCCGTCGAACGCGCGCTGGCCGCTAAGGCGTCGCTGCGGGTTTCTTCGCCGCCGGCGTCGTAGTGCGAGGCTTCGCCGGAGCGGGCGCCGGCTTCGGCGTCCAGAAATCCACGTCCTCGGCCGCGAATTCTTTCGGGACATGGCTCATGCCCGGGCCGATTTCCAGCAGCACCGTTTCGGCCGCGGCCAGCGCCTCGCTTTCCGACTTATAGAAGCCCTCGGCTCGTTCCGCTCCCAAAGCTTGCCGAATCGCGCCGGCCTGCTCGCGCGCCGCGTCCAGGTCGCCCAGCGACTTCAATGGCCGCACCAGCAGGAACGTAGCCTCCGGCGCGCCCTCCATCACTTGATACGTCGCCAGAGGCAGCGTCACGTTGGCCTGCCGGTACGCCGCCACGCCCTGTTTCGCGATCTCCGCCATGCGCGGCTCCATTCCAGGATGCACGCGCGCCACGATCATGCTGAAAAATCGCGTCTTTGGAAGTTCCTGCGCAAACTGGTCCGCCCGATAGCTCATATCGTCGCGCAGCACCGCGATCATCGTGGCCGAGCTGTCTCGCAAGTCGCCATCCATCTGGTCTAAGCCCGCGGCCTCGCGCGCCAGCGCCGCATTCTTGCGGACAAACGCGTCGGCGCTCTCGATCGACGCGTAGGAATCGTGCCCTTCGAAGAACCACACCTGCGATGGACCAGCGTACGTTCCGCACCCCAGGATTGTCGCCGGGTACTTGTATTTCGCCAACAAGCGCATGTAGGAAGCCTCCACGCCCGCGTGCGCCGCTTCCCTGCCCTGCTTGATCTGCTCGCGCACGATACGAAGGACCTTGGGCGGGCCCGCGCCCTCCTGGGCCAGACCCGGCAAAACACCGCCCAGCGCCGCGCTCGCGCACAGCGCGCCAATCCGTCTCATCCAACCCTTGCTCACGATTTTGCTCCCTCCCTTACGAAAGCGCCGCCAGAACTTCCGCGGCCGTGGTCAATCGCCCCCCGCCCGCCGTGAATTCCGAAAAACACGCCCGTCCCGCCGCATCCTCCAGACTGCGCGTCGCGTCCACCGCGATTTCCACCGCCTTGCCCAGCTTCAGCAGCCCCATCGCCGTGTACCGTACGCAGATCTCCGCCACCACGCCATAAACCACATATCGCTCCGCGTTCAATCGCTCCAGCAGCGGCGCCACATCGGGAGAGCCGAACACGTCTACCTGCTGCTTCGGAAACAGGATCTGCCGCGCCGCATCGTCTATCAGAGTCGCCGCCGCTTTCCGTTGCCCCAGCGTTCCCGCCACGCAATGATGTCCGTAAATTTCGAATTCCGGATCGTCTTCCGCATGCGCGCACATCGTCGATACCACCAGCGGAGCCTTGCGGTTCAACTCCGCCACAAGCGGCAGAATCCGCTCCGCTCCGGGCACGTACAGCGCCCCCGACGGCAGCATGAAATCGTTCTGCGTATCGACATCGAAGAAAACCGTTCTCATGTCGACGCCTGCCTTTGAGGCTCCGGCGGCGCCAGCGCCGCGCGAACCTCCCGCGTCAATCGTTTCAAATCGCGGCTATATTCAATCCTGTATTTCTGTTCGCTTTCGAAAAGGCTGCGCGTGGCCGTCGGCAATCGCCGCATGTTTTCCGCCGCGTAGGCGCGCGACTCTCCTATTGCCGGCGGCGGCTCCACCAATCGTCCCCCCAGAATCACCGGCCTCAACAGCGCCGTCGCGTCCCCGCTATCGCAGCCGTGGCATTCCCACGAGCACGCCAGAATATCGCGGTCCCCGAACCGGAACACCTGCTTCGATCCCGGAATCGTGTGCTTATCTTCGCTGAACTTCGCCGTATTTCGGCCGGCCAGTTCCACCATTTTATACACCACGCCCAGATTGGGCGAATCGCCGGACGTCGCCAGATCCGTGCCCACCCCAAAGGCGTCAATCGGCGCGCCCGCCGCGCAGTACTCCAGAATCTTGTATTCGTTCAGATCGCTGGTCGCCATAATCTTTGCCTCGCCCAGACCGGCCTCGTCCAGAATCTTGCGCACCACGCGCGAAAGCTCCACGATGTTGCCGCTGTCCAGCCGCACGCCCCACAACGGCTTTCCCAACTGGGCCGCCAACCGCGCCCCAGCGATCGTATCGTAGGTGTCGATCAGATACACGGTCCGCTCGCCGAGCATCTGCTGCAGCCGCGCATACGCCTCCCGTTCACTCGGGAACGCTTGTATCCAAGAATGCGCCGCTGTCCCGAACACCGGAATTCCGTAGCGAAATCCGCTTTCGGTATTGCTCGTTCCAATGCACCCGCCGATGTACGAAGCCCGCCCGGCGAGCACGCCCGCCTCCGGCGAATGCGCCCGTCGCGTTCCAAAATCGACCACCTCGCGCGGGCCCGCAACCTCCGCGATGCGCGCCGCCTTCGTCGCGATCAGCGATTGAAACCCGATTGTCGCCAGCAGATAGGTTTCCGGAATCTGGGCCTCTATCAGCGGCGCCCGCACCGTCAGAAAGGGCTCGCCCGCGAAAATCGGAGTCCCTTCCGGCATCGCGAACAGATCGCCGCTGAAGCGGAACGCTCGCAACGCCTCGAAGAATCCGCGAGACACGCGCGCGAACTGCGGCAGACCCTCCAGATAGCGCACCTCCTCCTCCGTGAACCGCGCATTGAGAAGGTAATCGACAACCTGCGCCAGCCCCGCCGCAAGCACGAAATTGCGATACCGCGGCAGCTTACGGAAGAACAACTCAAACGTCGCGATTTCACCGGCCTTGCCGTTGTCGAAGTAGCCGGCCGCCATCGTGAGCTGATAAAGATCGGTGAGTAGTCCGCCCACGGTTTGAGTGTAGCGGAATACTCCCCGGCGGTACCTGAAGTTCATCCCCGGTGGCCGGATAATCCCGTCCCTATGCGCTCGTAACCGCTTCCACCCGCCGCGTCCACCCCACCTTATCGCAACAGCGCGATTGCAAGAGACCGCGCAACGCCCGAAAAATCACCGGCTCGGGCTAGAGCTCCCGCGCTATCGCTCCCAATCCCGAAAATGAACAGCTGGCTGGCGCCCACGCGCTTAACTCCGCGTCTTTATCGAAAAAAATGTGAATATCTTGGGGTTACTTATGCGTCACATAAAAAGTTTTGGGGTCTAAACATGCTTCGATCTACGCATTTTCTCGCTCTTGCGCTTCTTTCTTTCATTGCCGCGGCCACCGTGATCGCGCAGGTCAACGGACGCCTCACCGGGACCGTTACCGATCCATCCGGCGCCGATATCGCCGGGGCCGCGGTCGCGCTCTACTTGCCGGGCGGCACGACGCCGATCGCCACTACAAAAACCACCGCGGACGGCAATTTCGACTTCGCTTCCCTCAGTCCCGGCGTCTATACGCTCACGGTCGAAGTCTCCGGATTTACCAAATATACGGCCGATAACGTCAAAATCGATCCGGTGCGGCAAACTTCGTTCCCGCCCATACGGATGGCTATCCAAGCCACCCAGGCCACCGTCGAGGTCAGCGGCTCCGCTCAAAGCGTGGATACCAGTTCCGTCGAAGTGAACACCACCGTCACGCAGGAACAGGTCACAAATCTTCCCGTGCTCGACCGTCAGGTCAGCAATCTCTTTTACACGCAGCCTGGCGTGAACAGCAACGGCCGGTCGGATACCGTGATTAACGGGGTACGCGCTCAAAACACCAACGTCACGTTGGATGGCGTCAATATACAGGACAACTTCATCCGCATCAACGGCATCGACTACATCCCGAACAAGCTCACTATCGGCGAGGTTTCGGAACTCACGGTCTCCACTTCCAACCTCAACCCCAGCATTGGAGGCAACGCCAGCGCCATCAGCCTGTCCACTCCGTCGGGTACGGATCAGTTTCACGGCAATGCTTACTGGTACAACCGCAACAGCTTCCTCTCCGCGAATGACTGGTTTAATAACAAGGACGGCGTCTCCCGTCCATTCCTGAACCTGAACCAGTTCGGCGGCTCGATTGGCGGACCCATAAAGAAAGACAAGCTGTTCTTCTTTACAACGTACGAAACTTACGATCTCCACCAGTTTTCGCCGGAGCTGACCACCATTCTGACCCCCACGGCGCGTCAGGGCATCTTGCAGTATCTCGGCCCCACTGGGCAAGTCCAGCAGTTCAATGTGCTGCAGAATCCCGGCGCAACGCCCGCGCCGCTGACAATTGACCCCTACATTCAAACTCTCCTTTCCCAAATGCCTACGGCCGGCAACAGTACCGCCAGCGGCGATCAGTTGAACACCACGGGTTATCAGTTTAACGCCCGGTCCAACGAGCGCCGAGACAGTCTCGTCGGCAAGCTGGACTACAATCTTTCGCCGAAAAGCGCCTTCAGCGCCACCTACCGTTGGAACCGCGATAACGTCGATCGTCCGGACGTTGTCAGCACCTTTTCCGTCATCCCGCCGGTATCCAACCGCAACAACGCCAATCTCGCGTCATTGAGCTGGCGCTTTAGCCCCACGGCCACGCTCACCAATGAATTGCGCGGCGGCGCCAATATTACTAAGGCTCCCTTTGATGTCGCCGGCGGCGAGCCCCCGTTTCTCTTGAATACCGGAGCGCCGGTCCCGTCCGCGGTGGGTACGCTCTTTACAAATCCCGTGAGCACCTTCCTGCCGCAAGGCCGTTTCACGGATACCTACAACATTCAGGACAACGCCAACTGGGTGCACGGCAAGCACTCGATTTCTTTCGGTTTCCAGACACAGCAGATCCGTGTCCACGCCTTCAATTACGGCGGCATCGTTCCTGAATACGCGCTCGGCTATTCCACGACAAATCCCTATGGCTATAGCCCCGGAGACATTCCCGGCGCCAATTCCACCGCAATCAATACCGCCAATGAGCTGCTTGCCGATCTTACCGGCATGGTCGTCTACGGAGCGCAAAGCTTCAACGTCACCAGCGCGAACTCCGGATATGTTCCGGGAGCTCCGTCGACCCAGCACATTTCATTCAACGACTATGCGGGCTACGTCTCCGACACCTGGAAACTCAGCCACAAGCTTACCGCTATTCTCGGCGTGCGCTGGGATTACTTCCCGCCGGTCACTGAGGCGCACGGACTGTTCCTGGAACCGCAGCTCATCGACAACAACCCGATTCAAACCTTGCTCAGCAATGCCACGTTGAATCTCGCCGGGGCCCCTGGCAAACCTCTCTACCATTCCGATCTGAACAACTTCGCTCCGAACATCGGACTCGCGTATGATCCATTCGGGCATGGCAAGACCGTCATCCGCGCCGGGTACAGCATTAACTATGCCCAGGACGACCTGCTCGAAGGAGTGCTGAACGCGCTTTCCATCAACACCGGACTGGTCGGCACCGGGACCGTGAACAACGTCCAGGGGCGGCTGTCCACCCCGCCATCGATCGCGGCTCCTATATTTCAACTGCCCGTAACGACCGCCCAAAATTTTATTGCGACAGGCGGCAACAACGTCCAGGGTCTTGTCGATCCCAATCTGCGCACCCCTTACGTTCAGGAGTGGAACTTTGGCCTCCAGCACGAGATGAAAGGGATCGTTCTGGAGGCAAGTTATATCGGTAATCATGCCATCAAACTGCTGCGCCAAATCGATTACAACCAGATCAATATCAACCAGGGCGGCTACTTACAGGATTTCATCAACGCCCGGGCCAACGGTTACGCTTCCCTCACGGCGGGCCACGGCTTCAACGCGACTTACAACCCGGCCATCCCCGGCAGCGTCGCTCTGCCGTTCTTTAATACCTTGCCCGGAAGCGGGCTTCTGACCAATTCGACCGTGGCAAGCTATATCCTCAATGGCCAAGCGGCAACGCTCGCGCAAGTCTACCAGAGCAATGGCTTGCTTCCAACCAATAACCCCAACTTCTCCTTTTTCCCTAATCCCAACGCGCTCTATTCGAGCCTGCTCACTAACTACTCCCAGTCCTTCTACAACGGACTGCAGCTCCAGGCTCTCAAGCGGACCAGGAGCGGTCTGCAGTTTCAGGTAAGCTACGTCTTCAGCAAAGTCTTGAGCGATACCAGCGTCGAGCGAGGCCTCGACGCGCTTCTCGACAATGCCAACCCGCACCTGGAATGGGCGCGCGCGCCCTGGGACCTGACTCATGCGATCAAGCTCAACCACTATTACCCGATTCCAGCAGGCGCCGGACACCGCTTCAGCTACAGGCCCTTGAATCGCATCCTGGGCGGCTGGGGCGTCAGCGGCTTTCTCACTATCCAATCCGGTCCGCCGGTATCCATTCTCTCCGCATATGGAACTCTCAACCGCAGCGCCCGCTCCGGCGAGAACACCGTCGACACCAATCTTACGCTGGGTCAGTTGCAAAACATCACGGGTCTCTTCGTCACCGGCAACGGCCCGTATTTCGTGAACCCGGCGAACGTCAATCCCGTAAACGGAGAAGGCATAGCTCCTTTTACCTCTCCCGGATCTTTCTCCGGACAGGTCTTCTATGACCCGGGTCCGGGCACGGTAGGACAACTTGCGCGCCGCATCCTGAGCGGACCATGGTTTAAGAACTACAATATGGCTATCCTGAAGGACATCCCCATCACGGAGCGCCAGCACCTGCAACTCCGGGCGGACTTCTACAATCTGCTGAACCATCCGAACTTCGCCGTGGGCGACCAGAATATCAATAGCGTAAACTTCGGTCAGATTACATCGCAGCTCTACAGCGCCGAAGGCGTCGGACCGCGCCTCGTTCAGTTTGGTCTGTTCTATAGGTTCTGAGGCGGACCGCGCCGCCCGCCCGCGGTCATCCCGACTCGCCTGCATGCGGGCGGCGTCGCGGTGTTGTATAATTCACCAACGCCATGTCACAGGAATCCACCGCTATCGCGCGCGAGGATATGGGCGGTAAGCCGCCCAGCGCCGCCGGAATTTTCAACGTTTTTATCGACCCCGCCGCCACCGCCCGGAGCGTGCCGGCCCCGCGGGCGTGGCTCGCGCCTCTCATCGTCATTTCCATTGCCACCGTCCTCTACGCCTGGTTCACCATCCCCATCACGATGCGCGTCATCATGCTGAATCCGCCCAACGGCGCCTCTGGCGAGAATCTCGAGCGCATGCGCGGCATCATGGAAACAACATATAAGGTTTTCGCTTTCGCCAGTCCCGCCATTGTCATCGGCATGATTGCGCTCCTGGCTCTTCTCGTCTCCCTGATGTGCTCGGCGCTGAGCGTCAAGACCAAGTTTCGCGACGTCTTCACGCTCCTCAGCGCCTGCTCCCTGATCACCGTGCTTCAGCTTGCCGCCATGTACTTCGTGCTGCGAGCCAAGGGAGACGACCTTCAAAGCGTGCAGCAGCTTTCGCCCTCCTTCGGCCTCGATATCTTTTTCTCGGATCTCAAAGGCCCCCTGTTCGCAATCCTGAATTTCTTTTCGATCTTCGAAGTCTGGTACCTCGTCATGCTGGCCCTCAGCCTCGCCTATCTAACCCGCTCATCCAAGGGGAAGGCCTTCCTCGCGATCACGCCGGCGTGGCTGTTGCCCTTGCTCTTCAAGGTGGTGGGCTCCTTTTTCGCAAAGAGCTAAGGCTCCGTCCCAGAACTTACTCCCCCGCCGCATTTCGCGCCCGGTCATCACCAGCGGACCGCCCTTACACAACTCCACTCCTCCGCGCATTTCGCCCCGCCCAATCTAGGAACGTCTAGGGTCCAGACGGGATTGCGGCGCCCCGTCTCTTGCCGTAAGATCTCAATAGGTAAAGTGCCGCAAAAAGGACCGGACCAGACGCGCCCGCACATTGTCTCGATCCAAGACAGCCGTCCCGATGGACGCCTCTTCGAGGAAGCGTTCCGGCAGGATGACGCGGACATAGAACTGCTGACGTTGTATTCCGTCGAGAAAGCCCTGGACCGGCTGCGCGATCCCGCGCGCGAACTCCCGCTGCTCATCCTGCTGTCGGCGAAGTTCCCGACTACGACGGCCGCCGATGTGCTGCGGTCGCTAAAGTCCGACACGCGGCTGCGGCCAATCCCGGTATTGGTCTTCGGGACGTATCTCTTTCCGGAAGAGATTGAAGAGCTGTTCGCGGAGCAAGCCGGATCGGTCATCGAGGTGCCCGGCGATCTAGCCGAACTGGAGCGAAACGTCCGCTTGATTAAGCAGTATTGGCTCGGCATCGCGGGACTTCCACGGCTGCACGCGTTGCGGGAGCCATCCCACGTTTAGGCCCCCAGTTTAGGCAATGATCGCGTCGATCTCGCCGATTTCCTCCGGCGTGAGTTTCCACGCGGCCGATTTCGCGTTCGCCCGCGCCTGCTCGGGCGAAGACGCTCCAGCGATAACGGACGCGACCGCGGGCCTGGCCAGCAACCAGGCAAACGCGAGTTCTAGAATCGTATGCCCGCGCGCTTCGGCGAAGCGAATCAGCCCCTCCACAATCTCGAGGTTACGCTCTGTAAACACCTTCGGCCCGAACCCCGCGTCCGCCCGGCTGCCCTTAGGAAAAGGTTTGCCCTTGCGATATTTGCCTGTCAGAAGTCCATTCGCCAACGGGAAAAAAGGAAGGAACGCGATGCCCGTGCGCTCGCATTCCGGCAGCACTTCATGCTCCGGGTCGCGATGCATCAAGCTGTACTGATTCTGCACGCTCACGAAGCGCGCCGCCCCTTGCTTCACCGCGGCCTCCGCCTCCCTGAGCTGTTCAGCGGAAAAATTGGAGCACCCGATTTCGCGCGCCTTCCCGGCCGTTACCAGTTCATTGAGCGCTCCCAGCGTATCCGCGATTGGCGTGTCCGGGTCCGGCTGATGCAGTTGGTATAAGTCGATGCGGTCCGTCCCCAGCCGCTTCAAGCTGTCCTCGACCGCCTGACGGACGTACTCCGGCTTCGCCCCCCGGCGGCGCTCGTCCATCTTCATCCCGAATTTTGTCGCCACGGTCGCTTCCCCGCGCCGCCCGCCCAGCGCCCGCCCCAGAAACTGTTCGCTTTCACCCCCGCCGTAAATGTCGGCCGTGTCAAAGAAGTTCACGCCGCTGTCCAAAGCCGCCGCAACCACCTTCGCCGTCGCCTCCGCATCGATGCGCCACCCGAAATTGTTGCAGCCCAGTCCCACCGTCGAGACCCGAAGCGAGCCGATTCGCCGCGTTTCCATGTCTAATTAAAATTAAATCAAGCGCTCACCGGCGGCACCAGCGTCTTCAGATACTCGTGCGCCACGCGGAAGCCCCGCTTGTATTGCTCGGTGAAGTTGCCGCCCTCATACGCGGGATAGTAAAACGCGTCTTCGTTCTCGATATTCATCGCGCCCGTGTAGCCCATTTCCGCCAGCACCGAGAAGAAGCCCTTCCAATCCACCGACCCGTATCCCGGAACGCGAAAACGCCACCAGCGCGCATGATTGACCGGTTCGATCCCGGCCCGCCGCACTACGTGCCACAGGATCTCCGTGTCCTTGAGATGCACGTCGTAAATCTTCGACGAGAACTCGCGCGCCGCCGCCACCGGGTCCATAAACTGCCACACCAGGTGCGACGGATCGAACTGCAGACCCACGTTCGGGCTATCGTTGAACGCCTTGAAAAGAGCCTCCCAGCCCACCGGCCCCGTCGCGATATTGGGGCCGCCGCGCGTACGGTTCCCACAGAATCCGCACCTTGTTCCGCTCCAGCGCCGGGAAATATTTCTCGCTGTACACCCGCACGATCTCGTCCACCTGCTGCGCCAGCGGTTGCCCCTTGATGGTGCCGGACTGGCCGCCGATATTCGGAATCCCGAGTTTTCCGCACAGCTCGATGCACTTGACCGTGTACTGGTTCTGCCGCTCGCGTTTCGCCGGGTCGGGGTCGATGTGATTGCCATCCACGGCGAGCGACGATACATAAATTCCCGAGCTTTGGATCTTGTCCTTGATCGCTTGAATGGCGGCATCGTCCAGTTTGTCCGGGTCCAGCCGGAGTTGCATGCTCGTGAACCCTTCCCCCTTGACCCATTCCAGGTTGGAATCCGAGTACGCGCACAACACCCCCAGCCTCGGCTTCCAATTCGGAGGACGAACGCGTTGCGCCCGAGCGGCGGCGGCGGCCGAAACGGCGGTCAGAACAGTGCGGCGAGTAAGGGTCACCACACGACAATACTGCGCCTCGCGGTCGCCGCGCAACAATCCTCTTGCTTTCCTCACCGCTGTAGTGTACTTCTTAATGGAAAGGGCTTTTCACTAAAGATCATGACGATCTTCGACCTCCTCTTCATCCTGGTGTTCCTGACCTGCGCCGCCGCCCTCGTCCTGGCCTGCTGGAACGCGTTGCGCGGCCGCCGCGATACCGCCACTTGGATGCTGAAGCGCATTGCCGCGTTCGCGTCGGCATACCTCGCAATCGTGGTGGTCGTCGCGCTCGCGTCCCCTCAACGAATCATTGCCGCCGGGACAAATCAATGCGCCGACGATTGGTGCATAGCTGTGCTCCGCGCTCAGCGCTGGCCGGTTAAAGATTCGAAATGGCTCGCCGTGACATTGCGAGTCTCCAGCCGCGCCCTCAGAGTCGAGCAATCGGCCCGCGACGCCCGCGTCTACCTGATCAATAACGATGGCCGCCATTACGAATCCCCCGCCCCGCTCCAAGCCGCTTACGAAAGCGCCAACGGTCCGGCGATCCCACTCAGCGTCCGCCTGCGGCCCGGCGAAGCAATCCTCACCACGCGCGTTTTTGAAGCGCCGCCCCCCGTTGGCCATCTCCGTCTGGTCCTCGTCCACGGAGGATGGCCCGCATTGTTTGTGATCGGCGACAGCCACAGCCTGTTTCACAAACGAACGGTGATGCGCCTCGACTAACCGCGCGTGCTACCGTCTGATTTCACCCATACCAATGCGACGGTCGAATGTGACTCATCTTGAATGCGCCGCCTGCTCCAAGCGGTATGAGGCAGGCGCGCTGCACAATCTGTGCGATTGCGGAGGGCCGCTGCTGGTCCGCTACGATCTCGAAGCCATACGCCAAACCTGGCCGCGCGATTCCATCGCCGACGGTCCCGATACGATGTGGCGCTACGCTCCCATCCTCCCCGTGCGCGATCCGGCGCATATCGTTTCCTTGGGCGAAGGCATGACGCCGTTGATTCACGCCCGCCGTCTCGGAGAGAGGCTCGGGGCGGCCGAGGTCTGGGTCAAGGATGAAGGGATCAATCCCACCGGGTCCTTCAAAGCTCGCGGACTTTCCTGCGCCATCTCGATGGGCATCGAATTGGGCGTCCGCAAATTTGCGATTCCCTCGGCCGGCAATGCCGCCAGCGCCATGGCCGCCTATTGCGCCGCCGCCGGCGTGGAGGCCCACATCTTCATGCCGCAAGACGTCCCGCAGGCGAACTACATCGAGTGCAAAGCTTTCGGCGCCCACGTCACGCTTGTCGATGGGCTCATTAGCGATTGCGGCAAAATCGTTGCCGCGCGCAAAGATTCAGAGGGCTGGTTCGACGTCAGCACCCTCAAGGAGCCCTACCGCATCGAAGGCAAGAAAACCATGGGCTACGAGGTCGCCGAGCAGTTCGGCTGGACCGTGCCCGGCGCCATCTTCTACCCCGCCGGCGGCGGAGTCGGCATGATCGGAATGTGGAAAGCCTTCGCCGAAATGGAGGCCCTCGGGTGGATCGGCCCCCAGCGCCCCAAGATGATCTGCGTCCAGGCCGCCGGCTGCGCGCCCATTGTCAAAGCGTTCGAGGAAGGAAAATCCCGCAGCGATTTTTGGGACAACGCCGCGACAGTGGCCAGCGGCCTGCGCGTGCCCAAAGCCCTCGGTGACTTTTTGGTGCTCAACGCCGCGCGCGAGAGCGGAGGCACGGCCATCGCCGTCGACGATTCCGAGATGCTCGACGCCGCAATCGAGTTGGCTTCCTCTGAGGGCATCTTCGCCGCGCCGGAAGGCGCCGCCTGCGTCGCGGCTCTCCGTAAGCTGCTGGAAACCGGCTTCCTGACCCCCTCCGAGCGCATCGTGCTCTACAACACCGGCTCTGGCTTAAAATACCTGGAAGCCTACTCCACGCGCTTTCCCCGCGCCGCCGCGGGCGAACAAGACAAGCTCGGCGGCCTCATCACCCCCCGATGACCAAAATGACGATCGAAGATTTTGAGAAACTCCCGCAAGCCCTTTGTCGACAACCACGAACTGATCGGCGGAGAACTCGTGGACGTCTCGGGAAACACGTTCCTTCATAATCGCCTGCGCGATCTTTTGATTGCGATGCTGCTGGATTATGTCGAGAAGAACAATCTGGGCAGGATGATCTCGGAGCAGGACTTCGCGTTCGGCGAGGATGCCCACCGCCCGGACGTCTCGTTCATAGGCCCCGGCAAATTGCCGCTGCTGGAAAACCACCGTCGTGTCCAGCCCTTCGTCCCCGACCTCGCCATCGAAATCGTTTCACCGGAGGACACCTTCATGTTGATATCGAAAGCGCGCAAGTACCGCCGCGCCGGCACGCGCGAGGTATGGATTCTGTATGTAGACGAGCGCGAGGCACTCATGTATACGCCCGAGCGCGACGCTATCCTGACCGAAAACGACTTCTTCAGCTCCCCGCAGATCCCCGGTTTCAGCATCCGCCTCGGCGACCTCTTCGACCGCGCCTCCCGGCCAATTCTGTAAGGCTCCAGCGTCGCCGCGTAAAACTCTTGACGCCGCCCGCCCGAAGATGCTACTTTTACAGCATGGTGCTGCAAAAGAAGCACAAAGCCCTGCCCCCCCGCGAGCGCCAGATCATGGACGTCCTCTACCGCCGCGGCCGCGCCACCGCCGCCGAAATTCACCGCGAGCTGCCCAACCCGCCCAGCTATTCCGCCGTTCGCGCCAAACTCAGCGTGCTCGAGCGCAAAGGCCACGTCCGCCATCGCGCCGAGGCCCTGCGCTATGTCTATCTTCCGGCCATCGCTCCGGAGCGCGCCCGCCAATCCGCCCTGCGCCACATGATCGACACATTCTTCAACGGATCGGCGGAGCAAGTCATGGCCGCGCTCATCGGCAAGGGCGCCGTCAATGTGTCCGATGGGGAGCTCGAACGCATGTCCGCAATGATCGAGCAGGCCCGGCGCGAAGGGCGGTAGCGCAATGCCGGCGGCGCTCCTGTTTCGAGCAACCGTTATCCTCCTCGCGGGCTTTGCGCTCTCGGCCGCGCTCGGACGCGCCTCCGCAGCCGCGCGCCATCTCCTCTGGACGTGCCTCTTCGCCGCTTTGCTATTGCTGCCCGCGCTCCAGTGGTTCGGTCCCACTTGGCGCGTCAGCGTCCCCGCGCGCGCCGGCCGCTTGGCGTCATCCGTCGTAACCGGCGTCGCCACCTCACCCGCCGCGCCGTCCGAGCCCCAGCCGCCCCGGTTTCCTTACATCGCCATGTGGCAGGCCGGCATCGCCTTCGCCGCTCTCCGCATGCTCCTCGCCTACCTGCGTCTCCTGCTCCTGACGCGCACGGCGCGCCCGGCCTCCTGGGCCGAGCCGAACACCGTCCCCATCCTCGAATCCGCCGCCCTCGACCTGCCCATCGCGTTCGGCGCGCTGCGGCCCGCCATCGTCTTCCCCGCCGCCGCCGCCGCGTGGTCCCCCGAACGCCGCCGCCTCGTGCTGGCCCACGAAATGGCCCACGTCCGCCGCCGCGATTGCCTGACGCAATGGATCGCCGAAGCGGCTCGCGCCGTCTACTGGTTTCATCCGCTCGTCTGGCTGGCCCTCTCTCGCTTCCGAAAAGAACGCGAGCGCGCCTGCGACGACGCGGTCCTCCGTCTGGGAACGAAACAGTCCGATTACGCCGGCCATTTGCTCGCCATCGTGAAATCCATCCAAACGAAAGGATCTCTCCCCATGTCCGTGTCATTCCATTCCCGCGATTTCGAAGCTCGCCTCCAGGCCATCCTGAACCCCACGGCAAACCGCCGCCGCATCACCGCAAAGCTTGCCGCGGCCGCGGCCATTCTCGCCGCGTGCATCGTTGTCCCCCTCGCCACGATGCGCGCGCAGCCGACGGATGCGGCCGCCGCCATCGCCGGGTCCGTCTCCGACCCCAGCGGCGCCGCCATCCCACGCGCCGCAATCAATGCCACCGGCCTCGATACCCACAACAAAGAGGCCGCATACACGGGCGCGGACGGCCGCTATGGCTTCCACTCCCTCCCTCCTGGCCGTTATCTCATCGAAGTGCGCGCCCCCGGATTTGCCCCCTATCGCCGCGAATTGACTATCGCCGCCGCAAGCTCACTTCAGCTCAACCCCGTGCTGGACATCGGCTCCGTTGTCGAAACCGTGGAGATCGACGGCCAACGCGGCAACGCCGCCACCCCTACGGCCACCCCCCAACGCATCCGCGTAGGCGGCAATGTCCAGGCCACAAAACTCACATACAAGGTCGCCCCCGTCTACCCTCCGCGCTGCGAACAGAACGGAATCTCCGGCGCCGTGGTGCTGCAGGGCGTCATTGGAACACAAGGCACGCTGCTCTCGCTCACGACCCTGAGCCAATCCGCCGATCCCGAGCTCGTGCAAGCCGCCCGCGACGCCGTCAGCCAGTGGCGTTACCAGCCCACGCTGCTGAACGGCCAGCCCGTCGAGGTCGTCACCACCATCACCGTGAACTTCCACCTGGAGTGACCCAAGCCGCCTCCGCCCGGTCTTACCGGGCGTCTTACCGAGCCGCGACCGTGAGGAAGCGGATTCCCGGTTTTTCAACGGTTGCTCCGGCCATCCAGCGCGGCGGCGTGCGCGATAACCGGCCTTCAGCCCTCCCGCGGCCGACGCCTCCCGGGCCTTCACAACCACCCCGCCCTTGTTCTGCTGAAATGGTCTGGTGAACCCGCAATGATCCCGCGCCGCGTCGTCCGGATCGTCACGCGCATCCTCCTCGCCATCGTCCTGCTCGCGCTCGCCGTCTGGGCCGGCGACTATTCCTCCCTGCGCTGGCGCATCCCCAAAGACCGCGGCCAGTTCGGCTCCGTCCAGGTCCGCCGCTATTACGCCGTCCCGCTCAAAAGCAAAAAGACCGAGTATATGTTCGACCAGGAACAGGCCCAGGAGTGCGTCCATTCCATTTTTCCGCACTTCGGCGATAAGCCCTGCTGGTATCTCGAGCGCCACACCCGCGAAGAGATCGACGTCCCCTCCCGCTAGTCGTTTATAGTTAGACGCTTGGTAAACTAGCAGCCGATGGCCGATCCAACGGCGGACACGGACGCCTACGGTTCCCCGCCCCGCGCCAAAACTCGCGATCCCAACGTGGGACGCCGCGTCGGCCCCTATCTGCTCGTGCGGCTCGTCGGCGAAGGCGGCATGGGCTCCGTGTATGCCGCGCAACGCGCCGACGAACAGTTCCACAAGCTCGCCGCTGTCAAGCTCGTCCGGGAATCCGCGCTGAGCGAGGAATCGCTGCACCGCTTCCTCAACGAGCGGCAAGCCCTCGCCGAGCTCGACCATCCCAACATCGCGCGTCTCCTCGATGGCGGAACCACCAGCGACGGCCGCCCCTACTTCGTGATGGAGTTCGTCGAAGGCGAGCGCATCGATCGCTATTGCAACCGCCGCCAGCTTCCCATCCCCGAGCGCCTGCGCCTCTTTCGAGACGTCTGCTCGGCCGTGCAATACGCCCACCAGAACCTCATCGTTCACCGCGACCTTAAGCCCAGCAACATCCTCGTGACCGCCACCGGAGCGGTCAAGCTCCTCGATTTCGGGATCGCCAAATTGCTCAAGCGCCCCGACGATCCCGAGGACCCCGACATCACGCAGACCGCCGGCGGGCCCATGACCCCCGAAAACGCCAGTCCCGAGCAGGTCCGCGGCGAAGCCATCACCACCGCCACCGACGTCTACGCCCTCGGCGTGCTCTTGTACCTCCTGCTCACCGGCCGCCATCCTTTCGCCCGCCACATGGCCTCCATCTTTGCGCTGCGCTACGCCATCATGACCGAAACACCCGAAGACCCCAGCCATGCGGTCAAGCTGGTTACTCCGGACTTCGTCAAGGGAGAAACGCCCGACAAGCTCAGCCGCCGTTTGCGCGGCGATCTGGACACCATCGTTCAAACCGCGCTGCGCAAAGAACCCCACCGCCGTTATGCCTCGGTCGAGCGTTTCTCCGAAGACATCGCCCGCCATCTCGCCGCCCTTCCCGTCAGCGCGCGCAAGGACACCTTCCGCTATCGCGCCGGCAAGTTTGTCCGCCGCCACACGGCGGGCGTCGGAGCCGCCGCCGTTATCGCCGCCGCGCTCATCGCCAGCTCCGCCGTCGCGATTCGATCCGCCGGCATCGCGGAGCGTGAACGCGCCTCCGCCGACCGCCGCTTCAACGAGGTCCGCCAGCTCGCGCACTTCGTGCTCTTCAATCTCGACGATGCCATCCGCGCCGGCCCCACCTCGGCGCGCCGCACCGTCGTCGCCGAAGGATTGAAATATCTCAGCCGGCTCGAGAAGGATTCCGGCGGCGACCCCTCGCTCTCCCGTGAGCTCGCCGCCGCCTACCTGAAAATCGGCGATCTCCAAGGGAACCTCTATCTCGCCAACATCGGCAACCAGGCCGCGGCGCGCCGCAGCTACGAAAGCGCCCAACGCATCGCCGCCGCCCTCGGGGCCAAGCATCCCGGCGATCTCGAAGCCGCGCGCGAAGCCGCCGAAGCCAGCGTCAAAATCGCCAACCTGCTCTCTCTCGGCGCCGACCGCGATGAAGCCTTGCGCCGCTACGATGCGGCCAAGTCCGTCTTCGAGAAGCTCGCGCCCCGCTATCCTCCGGCGCGCCACGATCTCATGGACGTGTGGGCCAAAATCGGCTTTGCCCATCTGCAGGTCGGCGATCCGCGGGGCGCGCTGGCTGCCTACCGCCAGTGCCTGGAAATCGCGCGCCAGATCGCCGCCTCCGACCCCAGCGTCCCCGCGCGCCGCGCTCTCGCCTATGGCAACGAGCGCGTCGGGTACGCCATGGCGCGCTCGGGCTCCACTGCCGAAGGCCTGACGAAATTGCGCAGCGCCTTGGCCGAGTACCAAGCCCTCGTGCTGGCTTCTCCCGACCGGGCCGCGGCCGAACGCGACATCGAAAGCACCCTCGCCATCGTCGGAGATGTTCTGGCCGAATCCGGAAAGCTCACTGGCGCGGTCGATAGCTATCGCAAAGCTCTGACCGTGTCGGAAGCGCTCTCCGCCTCGGACCCCAAAAACGAGCAGTTCCAGCGCGATCGCATTGTCATGCTGGGCCGTCTCGCCGATGCCCTCTCCAAATCCGGCGATGCGCCCGAAGCGCATGCCGTGGCCCGCAATGCCATTGCCTTGCTCCAGCCCTTGGCCCAGGCGCCCCACGCCTCCGACCCCGATCTGGTCCAATACTGCGTCTTATTGCTCTCGCTCCGGGACCGCTCCTATGCCTCCGAGGCCCTCGCCATCGCGCAGGAACTAGTTGCCCACACTCACGGTAAAGATCCCGTAATGCTCGATCTCCTCGCGCAGGCCTGGTATTTATCCGGGAATCGCGAACGCGCCATCGCGGCCGAGCGCAATGCCCTCGCCATCCTCGGCCCCGACAGCGGCTCAGACATGGCCGCCCGCGCCAGAACTCATCTAGCCGGCTTTGGCGCGCCGTCTCCTCAGCAGCAGCCCAACCAGCCCCGCTCCTCCCAATAGAAACGTCCCCGGCTCGGGCGTCCCCGTTATGCCCGTAACGTTGTCGAAACCGGTAATGCTGGTGCTGCCGCCCGCGCTCGCGTCCAGGGTGACATCGTTCATCGCCTGCACGTACACGGTCGACGGCTGTATTTCCACGCTGTCGGCAAATCGCGATCCCGACCCGCCATTGTCGAATACGTCGAGCGAAGCGTCCCTGGCGCAATCCGGATCGATGCACAGGCTCGTCCCCACGCTCGAGGAAGCCAGGCGCCGTCGTGGGATCGCCCAGATCGTCCGTGAAACGAATTATCTCAGGCGGCGGCGGATCTTCCAAATAGCCGATGAAATATTCCACGTCCTGCCCGCTCGAGGCCTGAAACCCGGAAGAGCTGAACGTCAGCACCAGCGCGTCGGCGTTTCCCACCGACGGCGTTACGGTAATCTGGCTCGACGATAGCGTCGATCCCGCATTGCCCGGAGCGAAACTAAAATCGCTGAACGTAAATGTCGGCGCGCTCCCGATCGTGCAGCCCGCGCCTGCCCATCGCAACGTACTGCGCCAGAGATGCCGCGGCGCACGGCGCTGCCTGCAAGGCTCCCGCGCACCCCACGCCCGCGACGAAAACGGCAAG
Organism: Bryobacterales bacterium; assembly: GCA_963795935.1. GTDB lineage: Bacteria > Acidobacteriota > Terriglobia > Bryobacterales > Bryobacteraceae > JAICMB01. Next base: position 59,542 of record CAWCJO010000020.1, read on the forward strand.
ACCCAATTTCTTCATGATCTTTAGAATGTATGTTGCTGGCCACTATTTTGTCAACGTTCAAAAATTCAAATCGTCCCATAGGAAATTAGGCGCCCCCGCTTTTACGCTCCCGTAAGCGTTCCGCTGCTCCGCCGATAGCGATCCCCCCAGGTACAAAATCGCCTGCGCCGCGCGCTGGATCGTGAATGCCCTGAAGCGCGGATAAGCGTCGACTCCTTCCACCGCATCCATGGCTCGCCCAAACTCCGCGCATACCGCGCCGGCGTTGCCGCGCATCGCTTCCGAGCGCAGTAGCCGCGCCGCCCACACCTCCATCTGCCCGGATGCAACGGGCGAGCGCTTCAAATAGATCGCCGCCAGTTGCCCCCGCCGTTCCTCCAGCGCCATCTTCAAGAGCGTGCGTTTCGCGTTTAAAATAAATTCGAGCTTCGGAATCTCATTCCGCTGCTCGGAGATAAGCCTCTGATAATCGCGCGCCGCTCCCGTCCGGGGGTAATTCGCGATGGCGTGCGAAAGCAGCCGCTGCAATTGTCCCACCGACGTCTCGGACGTAAGCGCGATCGCCGTCTCGCCCAAAGCCGCAAAGGCATTCAGGGCCTCCGGATTCGTCAACACCGCCTGCTCGAAGTACGCCGCCGCCTGCAAGATCTCGGCCGCGCCGCCCAAATCCCCGATTGCCTCTACGACGTACATGCATCGCAGCAGGTCGTCGATCGAATGCGACCGCGGCGGACGCCGCAGCCCCTCGCGCAAGTGCGGCAGAACATCGCTCAGTTCGTAAAACCGCATCAGGTCGAGCGCTCGCGAATAATCCCTCGATTCGGATTCCGGCGTAATGCGCTCGCGCAGAAATCCGGCAACCTCCGCCGGATCGATTCCACGCGGCGGCCTGGCGTCCTCATATTGTCCCGCCGACATATACCGGTCGAGCCGTGCGCGCGCCTGCGCGCCCTTGAACCGGACCACGGTGATCGGCGCCGCCGCCATAGCTACCAATCCTCCATCGCACGGCCGCCCTTGTCCCGCAGACGCCCAACCTCGCTGCCTTTCACGCTGACGTCCTTCCGTGAACGAGGGTTTGTGGCGTCGAAAACATCGTGTCCCAGAATCATCGGATCGTCTCCCAGCCGCTTGGTCACCCGCCAAAGCTTATTCTGAAAGCGATTCTTAGGGTCCACCGCATTCTTACCAGCCACGCCAAAAAACATGAGCTGAGATGCAATCGCGGGATTGTCGAAGTCGTCGGCGCTGCTCGTTGTGTGACTGGCGTCCATCAGAGCATGGCAACCCTCGTGCGGCACGACGAACGGCTCCGAATCGCTTCCATCGATCACATAAAAGGGCACAAGCACGGCCCCGGCCAGACCCGGCTTGGGCTGCAGATCCGAATCGAGAGCCTTGGCCGGAATGATGGTTGTGCCTCGCCCTAAACTATCGCGGTCCGCCTGATTGCGGTCCGTGCGCTTTACGAGATTGCCCACTACATAAATGTCCAGGCGTTCCTCTTTCGTCGGCGCCACCCGGACCACGCGCCGGATTTCCGGCGTGCAGGAAAGCAGACCGTTCAGATCCAGATCGTCCTTGCCTTCGGAGGTGACCACCTTATCGATGTCCAGCGCCACCACCGCAACCGTCAGGCTGACGTCGTCCGTCACCGCGCTCGCAACGGGAATATCGACGATCTTGCCGTCCGTCCTCGTGATCACGACGTCGCACGACCCGAACACCGCGTTAAAAGCCGTGGGATTGGTGAACACGTCGGCTTTATAGCCCGCCGGCAGCGCCGCCTGAATAGCGCTCCCCACATCGGACGGAGTTTGAAACTGGAGCTGCGACGTCTGCGGATCGATCGACGGCTTCAAATTGATGCTCACCCTCGCATCGGAGGTGAAGTTCGGCGGCACGGCCGCATCCCCAATGCGAAGCTCAAAAGAAAGCGTCGATGGCTTATTGTCCTTATTGAAGCCCGCGCTGAAGTTTCCGCTGTCCTCGGAAATGACCAACATATTATTGGGCGGCGGATCCAGGAACTCAACTTCCGGCGCCACAAACTTGGGAGCGACATTCGCCTGCGCGTAGATCCGCCGCATCCATTTCATTAACCGCAGGCGAATCTCCTGCTCCTTGATCGCTATGAAGGCGGATTTAAAGACATGTACCGCGACGCGAACCCGCTTCCGGTTGTGCCCCACCTCAATCTGCTTGCTTGCCGCGCACTTGTTCGCGCCCAGCCCCGGGCATCGCTTGATCACGTAGGTTGCCCGCACTTGTTGATCCAGGATCTCCACCGCGTCGTTCGCCCCTTGTTGACCGTCCGCCACATCGCTGACCAGCAGCGTCTGCTCGAGCACGGTATTCTTGTCCAGTTCATCGCTCACCAGCCGCATGTATTTCGAACGGTACGCAACGCCCGAGCGAACCTTCAGGCAGTGCAGCGCAGGAATTTTCCTTAAAGCCGCGTTCGGCGCCCCATCGAATGTGTCCACGTGATCGACCGTCTTGCTGTTCGGCTTTAAAACCGGCTTCAACGCTTCGAGCGTGACGTCCAGGGACCCTCCTGCCTGCGGGTCCACCACCTCTATCTTGAAAGTCGCTAAGTCCGCGTCCCCTTCCTCATGGAACTCGAACTGGTCCGGAAATTTCGCCTTCCCGTCCTTCCCCCCGAGGTTCGTAACATAAGTGCTCACGTTCAGGAAGTCGAGCGTGGCGTCATCGAGATAGTGCTGCGCCTTCGACCCATGAACGAAGCGGACCGATACCGGAGGCGCCGTGCGCAACACAAACGCATGCACCCGGTCGGTCCCGCCGCTCTCTACGCGTGGGCGCGGATCCGGAATGGTGACGACATCTCCGTCCTGTAGAGGACGAGTGAGAAAGGCGCTGTTCTTCGGCTCGTCGCGCAGCGCTTGGCAATCGAAGAAACCTGCCGCAACGGCCAGGTTGCACAGGCTGTCGCCGTTCTTAGCTGTCACTTCTTGTGGCACCCGACTTGTCCTCTTCCGGCTACTTGGGCTTCCAGGAGTCCTTGTCGAGGCCCGTAAATGTGATCTTGCACGTCCCGGCGTCGATTCCCTCCACCCTGCCGCGCCCTCGGCTGTCGGTACAACCATTCACCACCGTGCCTCCGGGCGCCGTGATTTGGTACGCGATTCCAGAGACCGGGGTCCCTTCCACGTCCACCAGCGAAATCTCGACCCAGTGCTTCTTGTCGCTTGAAACCACCGTCGGCCCTGCGTCGGAAGAGCACGATGCCACCACGGGAACCACCGGCTGAGATCCGATATTCGCATCGGCGTCTTTGTCCGCGACCAGCAATCCATCACCATCGCCGTCAGGCATATTGACCTTTGCTCCGCGACTTTGCGGCCTCATAAAGGTTTTCGACCCTCACCATCGCGTGCCGCAACGATGGATCGCCCAGAATGGATTGCGCCCACGGGTGCGCCGGGTCCTCGTCGAAGTCGCGTCCAAACACGATCATCACGTCGATGTACTTGCAAACATCGCGCTGTGCCTCAATGCCGTACCTCGCCGCCCGCGTAATCCCGTAGCGGATCAGTTCCCGGACCATTGCCGGCCCCATCTCGCGGCAGCGCGCCGGAAAGCACCTGCCCAGATGCGCCGTCATGGCGTCCTCAAACGACTTCGCCGCCCCGTCACGGAAAATATCGATCTGCTCCTGCCGTACGCGCACCTTTTAAATGTGCCGCAATCCCGCCCACCGTTTCTCGTCCGGCCCCGGGCGGCGCGCCCCAGGCGTATCGTAGCAACCTCACGATGTTCGGACCGCCGGGCGTGGTGAAATAGCTCCATGGGACGAAGCTATGGCGGACGATAAACCAATTCCTCAGACAACCCGCATCTTCAGCGCCGCGGATCGAGAGCGCATCGATCGGCGCAACTTTCTAGGCGCTGGCTCGGCCGCTCTGGCGGCCACCATGCTTACAGCAAGTCCAGCGGACGCGCAGAATATCCAAAAAGTCGAACAGGCGGAGCGGGGCAAGAGCGGAACCGATCCCGGACCCGAGAACAAGCGCCTCCAACAAGCGAACCCCAATACTTTTCTGCCCCCGCCCACCGACCATGGCGAGGTCCAAACTTTCTGGAGCTCCTTCTCGGCCGCCCACCGCAGAATTCAGCCCGGCGGCTGGTCGCGGCAGGTGACAGTCGAGGACTTTCCCATATCGAAAGACATCGCCGGAGTAAACATGCGTCTTACCGCCGGCGGCATCCGCGAACTGCATTGGCACAATGCAGCCGAATGGGCTCTGGTGCTCGACGGAACAGCCCGCATTACCGCCATCGACAACGACGGGAGAAGCTTCGTCCGGGATGTCGGCGTCAACGACCTCTGGTTCTTTCCCACCGGCACTCCTCATTCCATCCAGGGGTTGGCGCCCGACGGCTGTGAATTCCTGTTGGTATTTGACGACGGAAAATTCTCCGAGGCCAATACCACGGGGATCTCCGACTGGACGCGCCACACGCCCCGCGAAGTGCTGGCCAAGAACTGGGGCGTGCCGGAGAGCGCGTTGGATCCGGTCTATTCGCTTCCCCCCGACGGTCTCTATATTTTCCAGGCCGCCGTCCCGGGACCGCTTCCCCAAGACCAGCGCGCGGCCGCCAACGCGAAAGGGCCGACGCCCCTGGCCTTCGATTTCGTCATGCGCTCCATGGCGCCCACATATAAGTCGGCGTCCGGCGAGGTGCGCGTGATCGACTCCCGCAACTTCCCCGTCTCGACCACCATCGCAGCGGCCCACGTACTGGTCAAGCCCGGGGGATTGCGCGAGCTTCATTGGCATCGGAATGCCGACGAATGGCAATACTACGTTCAAGGACAGGGCCGCATGACCGTCTTCTTCAACGGCGGCAAAGCGCGCACGGCGGATTTCAACGCCGGCGATGTGGGCTACGTGCCCAAAACTTTGGGCCACTACGTCGAGAATGTCGGCGACACCGACCTGGTCTTCCTCGAAATGTTCAAGGCCGGCCGCTTCGAAGATTTATCGTTATCCGACTGGGTCACCCACACGCCCCCGGAACTGATCATGCAACACCTCGGAATCAGCCAGGAGACGCTCCAGAAAATTCCGAAAGACAAAGCGCCCGTCGTTCCCGCCTGAGCCGCGCGTGGCCGGGAACGATGGACGTATCTGGCAGGCATCCGCCGGGACGCCAGGGAAGAGATCAATCCGCCCTTGCCGCCGCGCGCCATGGACGCGCCGAATTGTCCAATCGACCGCGACACCGGCGCGGATGCGGCATGGGCGATTCGTTTTGCATCTAATCTCCTTTGAGAGGACGGTAGCGATGAAGATTCTTTTTCTGGCCGCGATGGCCGCGAGCCTCGCCGCGCAACAACAAACGCCACCGCGCCGGCGAGAGGTCATACCGGCATCCGCGGGCGACGATAAACGAGGCTACAACGACACGCCGCAATTACCCGGGCAAAAATGGAAAGTCCACGATATGGACCGTCCGCGGCCCCGCAAGGTCACGCCTGGCCTTCCGTTGTTAAACGAAGCTCCGCCGTCGGATGCGATCGTGCTTTTCGACGGAAAAGATCTGTCGCAATGGGTTGCCTCGGGGCGCGACGGCGCCATCCATGAGCCGCGCTGGAAAGTCGAAAACGGCTACATGGAAATCGTGCCCCGCACCGGCCGCCTTGTCACGAAGGAAAAGTTTGGCGACTGTCAATTGCATGTCGAGTGGATGATTCCGAAGGAGGTGGAAGGCTCCGGTCAGAGCCGTGGAAACAGCGGCATCGAATTGATGATGCGCTACGAGATTCAGGTGCTCGAGTCGCACGATAACCTGACCTATGCCGACGGCCAGGCCGCCTCCATCTATGGGCAATGGCCGCCGCTGGTGAATGCGTCGCGTCCGCAAGGCGATTGGAACGTCTACGACATCTTCTTTGAAGCTCCGCGCTTCGACGGAGAGAAGTTGCTGAAGCCGGGTTACGTCACGGTAGTTCACAACGGCGTGCTGGTGCAGAACCACCAGGAGATTATTGGAAAAGCGGTTCATCGCCGCGTGGCCACCTACACGCCGCACGAGGCCGAAGAACCGCTGAGCTTGCAGGATCATGCGCAAGTGGTGCGCTACCGCAACATCTGGATCCGGAGACTCCGGCCCTACGACGAGCCATAGACAGGGCGGAGCCGTTGCCTAATGTTCCGCCCCTGCCATAGCCGCCGGCATGAGCGATTCCGATACCCTGCAAGCGCTCGAGAACGGCTGCGCCGGCATCTTCCTCAAGCACAGCCCGCCCGCCCAGCTCATCGATGCCATTCACAAGGTGCTAAGCGGCGAGACCTGGCTCGATTCCAAAGCCATCAAGTCCCTCGTCGCCGGCGCCACCGCCAAACCCCACCCCCACCACTGCCCGCAAGATCTCACCGCCCGCGAGCGCTCCGTGTTAAAAGCTCTCTTCGAAGGTCTCGCCAACAAAGAAATCGCACTGCAGCTCGACCTCACCGAAAACGCCGTAAAGTGGGCCATCCAGCAGCTCTTCCAAAAAACCGGCGTCCGCACCCGCAGCCAGCTCGTCCGCATAGCGCTGGAACGCTGGGTCGAAGCCGAAGTCGAACCCGGCCACGCCCGCTAACAGCGCGTGTCAACCCCCCCCGAAGTAGCTGACGCGCACGCTTGCGTACGCGGGCGGCTCAGTCAAGGCAATAACTTACCGAGCCGCGACCGTGACAGAGCGGTTGTTGCCGACTTTTGAGACGGGCTGTCGACGCTGAGCCTCCCACGGGTTAACCACCACCAGCCCGACAGCGTCAAAGTCGCTCACGTTGCGCGACACGATGGTAAGCTCATGTTCCGCGGCGGTCGCCGCGAGCAAGCCGTCAACGACGGAGAGCGGTCGTCCTTTTGACTGCGCCCGGGCGCGAAGCACTCCCCATCGGTCCGCAATCGATCTATTAACAGATAAGACCCGGCCGGCGAACCATGCCGGCAAGTCACGATCTAGCCATTCCTCTAACTGCGTTCGCCGCTTGCTTGGAGGAAGAAGCTCGATTCCAAATCGGATCTCGGCAAGGGTGAGGACACTCGCGTATAGGGAACCCAGCGTCAGCCGCTTCCAGCCACTGTTTGACCAGCGGATTTGGATCGCCGCGTCGATCGAATTCGGAAAGAACATTCGTATCGAGCAGAAAGCCGCTCATAGGTCAATGGGGCGTCCGTGGTCCTTTTGCCTTTCCAGGTTCAGTTCTGCGCCTGCGAGCGGAGATTCCATCAAAAATTGCGCCAGGTTCTTTCGAGGCGCGGTCGCTTCGCGCTTCTGCTCCTTCTCTTGCAGCGCAGCCAAGGCATGATCGAGCACTTCCTCGGGATTGCTAAAATGGCCGCTTTCGATTTGCGCCTGGATAATCCGTTCCTGTTCGGGTTTGAGTTCAATCTTCATGGCTGCACCCTCCCGCGCTTTTGCCGCGCACTCTCATCGTCTTATGGGCACGCCACGGGGAACTGCGCGCGATCTGGCCTATTGTGATGTTTCACTTCCGGCAGTACCGGTTTCAAGTCTTGACAATTTCGTCAGAAAGGTCCGATCCCCCCATTCCAATGATATTGGACTAATCTCCCGCCCCCTGCCCCATTTTCTGGACGCCCCACCGCACGCAAGGCAAGCTCGACCAACGGTTCCCCTCCGGCGAAGGCCAACGACTACTATCTTGTGGTTGAAATCGGCATCCGCCCGAAACGCGATAGCCTGCGTTCGCGCGGTTTTGAAGCTCGCGGCCTCACGCGCCGGGCAGGTGAATTACCTTCCGCGCTTCGGCAATTTTAGCGTACAGCGCCGGATTGTTTCCCCGCGCGTGCTGACGCAGCGTCTCGAACTCCTGCCGCGCTTCGCACAGGTAACGATCTACCATTTTGCGGTTCGCCATATAGAAGGCCAGAGCGCCGAAGATCTGCTCCAGACCCAAGGCCGGATAGGATTCGGCAATTCCCTCAGGGGATTCTCCCCTCAAAAATGCGTAAACGATCGAGTCCAAAGAAACGCGGGTGCCTCTAATAAAGTAGCCGCCGTCGCGCTGTTCAATGTATTCCTTGCCCATGCAGCAACCCGCTTCCAGTATCAATCCCCGCTCACCGCCACTTGCGGCACATCCGTGACCCGCGCAAACACCACATAAAGCGTAGGAATAATCAGCACGCTCAAAAACAAGTTCACAATCAACCCGCCCACGATCACGATCGCAAACGGACGCTGCGAATCCGAGCCTATCCCGTGCGACATCGCCGCCGGAAGCAACCCCAACGTCGCCACCAGCATCGTCGTCAAAATCGGACGGAAGCTCTGCACCGCGCCTTCCAGACCCGCCTCATAAATGCCTAGACCACGCCCCCGCAACTGATTCATGTACTCCAGCATCAGCACGCCCACCTGCACCGAAACCCCGAACAAGGCCAGAAATCCCACGCCCGACGACACGCTTAAATGCGTCCCCGTCAACAGCAGCGCCAGCAGCCCGCCGATCGGCGCCGTGGCAAGCGAGAGCAGCACCATCCCCGCCCATTTAAACGAGTGAAACATGGAATGTAAGATCAGCAGAATCGCCATCAGCGTCACCGGCACAATCAGCGCCAGCCTCTTATTGGCCCGCTGCTGGCTCTCGAACTCCCCCGCCCACTCCAGCTTGTAGCCTTTGGGAAGCGTCACCTTGGCGTTCACCGCCTTCATCGCATCCTGCACCGTGCTCGATAGATCGCGCCCGCGCACGCTGTACTTGATCGCCACGTACCTCGAATTGCCCTCGCGGAAAATCTGCGAAGCGCCGTCTTCCACTTTGATATCGCAAAGCTGACCCAGCGACACGCGCTCGCCCGACGGCGCCAGAATCCGAATATTCGCGATATCCTCGATCGTGCGCCGATATGGCTCCTCATAGCGCACCACCAGGTCATACCGCGCCTCGCCCTTCAAAATCTGGCTGACGGCCTTACCGCCCGCCGCCGTCTCCACCGCATCCTGCACATCGCTCACGTTGATCCCATAGCGGTCGGCCTTGTCGCGGTTCACCACCAGATTCACGTTCGGCTGCCCGATCACGCGGAAAATCCCGAGGTCCTGCACGCCGGGAATGCGGCTCATCGTCGAAACGATCTGATCGCCGATATGTTCCAGTTCCTTCAGGTCCGCCCCGAAAATCTTGATCGCCAGCTCGCCCTTCACTCCGCTGACCGCTTCCTCCATGTTGTCCGCGATGGGCTGCGAAAAATTCCACAACACGCCGGGCATCTTTTCCAGCCGCTCGTCCATCGCCGCGATCAGCTCTTCCTTGGTCTGGAAACTGCTTGCGCCACTGCCCGCGCGGCTTCAAGTCCACGAAATACTCGGTGTTGAAAAATCCCGTCGCGTCGGTGCCGTCATCCGGCCGGCCCACTTGCGAAACCACTTTGGTCACTTCCGGAAACGAGGCCATCGTAAGACGCGCCTGCCGGGCAATGCGCTCCCCTTCCGTCGGTCCGGTGCTCGGCGCCAGCGTTCCGCGCGCCCAGATCGCGCCTTCATCCAGATGCGGCAGAAACTCCGATCCGATGACTCCGCTCTCCACCAGCGCCACGGTCCCCAGCACCACCGCGAAGCCTCCCGCCAGCACCCCCAACGGAACCGGAAGCACCACCCCAACGCTCGCCGGTAGAGGCGCTTCAGCAACTCCAGAATCGGATTCCGCCACTCCTTCATGCCCGGCCGGAAAATGAAACTCGTCAAGACCGGCGCCATCACCAGCGCAAACAAAAGCGCCCCGAGCAGCGCAAACGCCACCGTCCACGACATCGGACGGAACAGCCGCCCTTCCACTCGTTGCAGCGTGAAAATCGGCATGTACGCCGTGATGATAATCAGAACGGCGTAAAATACCGGCCGCTGCACTTCGTGCACCGCCGCCGCGATCGTTTCGAGAAAATTGCGGTCCGAGCGCTCCTCGTGGCTGACGTGCCGCAGGATGTTCTCGACCATGAACACCGTGCCGTCCACTACCATGCCGAAATCGAGCGCGCCCAGCGACAGCAGGTTCGCCGGGACGTGCCTCAGGTCCAGCAAAATCGCCGCGAACAGCAACGCGAACGGCATCGTCGCCGCCACGATCAGCGCGCTGCGAACGTTGCCCAGCATGAAGAACAGCACGATCAGCACCAGCAGAATGCCCACGCCCAGATTTTCCAGAACCGTGCGCGTCGTGTAGTGCACCAGGTCGCCGCGGTCCAGATGCGGGACAATCTTCACGCCCGGCGGCAGAATGCGCTCGTTCAGTTCTTGTACCTTCGCGTGAATCCCCTTCAGCGTCTCTTCCGTTTCCGCGCCCTTGCGCAGCAGAACGATGCCCTCCACCACATCGTCGTAATCGATGCCGCGCCCGTCCTCGCGCACGATCGTTTTGCCCAGCCGTCCCAGCCGGATCTTCGGCCCTTGCGTCACGATCCCCAAATCGCGCACCCGCACCGGGGTCCCGTTCTGCGCTCGCAGCACCGTGTCGCCGACGTCCTCGGTCGTATTCATCAAGCCCACGGCCCGAATATTGAACGCCTGCGGTCCGTGTTCCAGGAAGCTGCCGCCCGCGTTCACGTTGTTGTTCGTCAGCGCCTGCTCCACCTGTCCGATGCTGAGCCCGTACTCCATCAGCCGGTTCGGATCGAGCTGCACTTGATACTCGCGCGTCACGCCGCCGAAGCTGCTGACATCCACCACGTTCGGAACGGACTTGAACTGCTTCTCCACCACCCAGTCCTCAAGCGACTTCAGCTCCATCACGTCGTACAGCGGGTTCGTGCTCGCCAGCGTGTACCAATAAATCTGCCCCACCGGGCTGTAATCCGGCCCCAGTTGCGGATTCAAATTCGCCGGAAGGTTCACCTGCGTCAGCTTCTCCAGCACTTGCTGACGGCTGACCTGGCCCTGCGCCTCTTCATCGAAAATCAGCGTCACCGAAGACAGCCCGAATTCGGAAACGGACCGCAGATGCGTCAGGTGCGCCACGCCGTTCATCTGCGCTTCGATCGGAATCGTCACCTGCTGCTCTACTTCTTCCGCCGCGCGCCCCGGCCACTGCGTGATGATGTTCACGTAAGTGTCCGCCACGTCCGGATACGCTTCCACCGGCAAAGTATGGAACGAATAGCCGCCCCACAGCAGCAACACGACTCCCAGCGCCAGAACCAGAATGCGGTTGCGCAGCGCAAAATCGACAACCCGTTGGATCATGCTAAATTTTTTTCCGCTCGCAGTTGCATCTCGCAAACCCTTACTGAGCCGCGCGCGTCAGCAAGCGTGCCTTCCTAACTCCTGACTCCTACATCCTGCGGGGATGTCAAGGGCGAAGCCCTTGCTATTTCGATTGCTCGTTGGCGTTTTCCACTGCGCGAGAGAACTGCAGCGCGTTGGCCGCCACTAAATCGCCGGTATTCACTCCCGAGAGGATCTGCTGATAACCATCCTGCCCCGCCGGCAGCGCCTGCACCTCCGTCCGCCGGAACTGCTTCTCATTGAGTTTCACGAACACCCAATCGCGATCCTGCAATCGCAAAATGGCTCCGTCCGGGACCGCCATCCGCGTCCTGTTGCCCTGCGAAACGAACAGCGCCGTTCCGAACATGTTCGGCTTCAGCAGGCCGCCCGGATTCGCCAGGTCGATGCGAACCTTCGCGGTCCGCGTATTGGGGTCCAGCAGACTCGCGATATTACTGATGCGGCCCTCGATCTTGCGGTCGGGGTACGCGTTCAGCCGCACCGACGCCCGGTCTCCCACATGCACCTCCGCGAGATTGTTTTCATACACGTCGCACAACATCCATACTTGCGACAGATCGGCGATCGTGAACAGGTTGGGCGAATTATCCAGCGATTTGATGCCCGCCTGCGTCGTGACGTTCTGCTCCACGATGGTGCCCGAAACCGGCGCCCGCACTTCAATAACGGGCGTCAAATTGGTCACGCTGCCGCCCAGAATCCGCACGTGTTCCGCCGAGGTCTGCACGTCCACCTTGGCCTTCTCTTCCGTGTCCTCGGCCACCTGCAGATCTTTCTGGGCGATGGCGCCGTGCTCGTAAAGCTGTTGCGCGCGCTCCAACTGCCGCCGCGCCAGCCCTTCATCCGCCACCGCCTTGCGGTAGTCGGAAATCGTGGCCGAAAGGTCCGGGCTGGTCAACGTCAACAGCACCTGCCCCTTGGTCACGGTGTCGCCCAACCGCGCCTTCACCTCCACCACGCGCCCGCTCGACAGCGTGTTCACCGGAACCGTGCGGCTTACGTCCGGCGCGATCGAGCCGTTCACCGCAATCTCGTCCGGAACCTTGCGCAGCTCCACCGCGACTACCTGAAACAGCTCCGGGTGGTCCATCGTCGCGATATTCGGATCGGGAGCCTCTTCCACCCTCACGATCTCGTTCGACTTGGCCGCCACCGTTTGCCGCGAGCAACTCACCGTCAACAGCGCCCCTAAGGCAATCGCCACCCCCGCCACGGAAACCAATTTTGTCATTCCATCACCTCGCGGCCCACCGCCAGATCCAATTGACTCGCCGCCGTCCTGTACGCCCCGATCAGGTTCAGATAATTCACTTGCGTCGCGCGATAGTCCTGCTGCGCTTGCAGAAAATCCAGCAGCGACGCCCCGCCGTGCTCGTACGAATACGAGATCGTCTCCCGCACCCGGTCCGCCAGCCTCAAAAACTGCGCCTTGTACGGTCGCAGCAGATTCAAATTGCTCTCGACCGTCGCATACGCCGAATCCACGTCGCTGAAGACCTGCCTCTCGGTTGCCTGCCGCAGTTTCTCGTTCTTGCCGATGTCCAATTGCGTGCGCGCCTTCTCCCCCTGATTGCGGTCGAAAATGCGCAACGGAATCGTCACGCTCACCCCGAAATACACTGGTATCGGCGGATTGCGCGCAAAATCCACCCCAATGGTCGGGTCCGTCGAGCCGTTCGCCACCGCCAGCCTGTAATCCGTCTTGGCCTTGTCCACCGACTGCGCAGCCGCCTTCAAATCCGGCCTGTTCTCCAGCGCCTGCGCCCGCAATTCGTCCAGCGCCGGTATCCGCTCCGGAAAATCGAACGTCCCCGTGACGTCGAACTGCTCCACCGGCGTGCGCTCGTTCAGCAGATTCAGAAGCTGAATCTTGGCCGTCCGCAGATTCACCAGCGCCGTCTGCACATCGGTCTCATATTGCACCCGCTGCAGCTCCAGCCGGTCCAGATCCACCTGCGCAATATCGCCCGCATCCTTGCGGTCCCGGCTCAGCTTCAGCACCTGGTCGTAATAGGTCAAATTCTCGCGCGCCACCGCCAGCACCGCCTTGGCCTGCAGCGTCGCCACGAACGAATTGCGCAAATTAAACAGCAGCGTTCTCTCCTGATCCGCCAACTGCGCTTCCGCCACCGCCGTCGCCTTCACCGCGCTCTCCTTCCGCAGTTCCCGCTTATGTTGCCGCTCGTGCAGATAGCTGGCGGACGCGAACGGCAGCGCGTTTAGAAACGGATTGTACGTGCTCGGCCCTCCATTTGGATTCGGGTTCGTCGTAAACGGATTGAGCTGGTCGATCGACAACGTTAGCATCGGGGTTGGGACGCAAGAAACGCCGTCACCTCCTCCGCCTTCGATTCCGCAATCCCGATGCGCCCCGCCTGCAGCGTGGGATTCACCGCTTCAAATTTGTCCCGCAGTTCCGGCCACGTATAGGAATGTTGAGCGCAAGCGGCCGGAGCAAAGCAGCACGCCACGGCCAAAGCCGTCGAGCCCAAAAGCTCGAAAATGGCGGCATACCTCTCAAATTGCAAGGTAACGAGCCATGCCCGCGCCTGTCGATTATCTTTCGGTCATTGCTACCCTTATCTTTTGGCCATTGGCCGGTTTTTTCACGCCCCCATGAATAGAATGGAGACAAGCGCGCCCGGTATCTCCATGTTGTCATCCCTGCTTCGGGGCAGCCCCAAAGCCATCCTGCTTCGCGCCGCCGCCATGATCGCGCTGATCGCGATCGTCGACTGGCGCGTCGAGCGCAACATCCCCCTCGGGTTCCTGTATCTCTTCCCCATGCTGCTGGCCGGAAGCGTTCTCAGCCGCTGGCAGATCGCCGCCGCCGCCGCCGCATGCACCTTCCTGACGGAGGCCTTCGACAGCTTCGATTGGCTTCCCGAGACCGGCATCCCCCGCGACATTCTCGTCTTCGCCGCCTTCTTCGGCATGGGCCTGTTCGTCTACGAGGTCGTTCGCAACCGCCAAGCCTCGGCGCAGCACGTCACCCAGCTCGAGAGCGAAATGCAGGCGCGCCGCGACGCCGAAGAGCAGCTCAAGATTCTGGTCGAGAGCAGTCCCGCGGCCATTTTCACCGCCAATTCCGAAGGCCGCGTGCTGCTGGCCAACGATGCCGCGCACCGCCTTTTCGCCGTTCCCGCCGGCGCGCTGCCCGGCCACTCCATACGCGACTACCTGCCGGCGCTGGTGACCGTGCCCGCGCTCGAAAACAACCGCCAGACGTTCCGGACCGTGATGCAATGCCGCGGCCAGAGGGCCGACGGCGAAGCCTTCCTCGCCGACGTTTGGTTCTCCACCTATCGCACCAGCGCCGGACCGCGCCTTGCCGCCATGGTGGTCGATACCTCCGAAGATCTGCGCAACCGCGAAGAGCTCAGCCTGCACCAGTTGCTCGCGGCCTCGCGCATTCTGGTCGGCGCCGTTTCGCACGAGATCCGCAATGTCTGCGGAGCCATCGCCGTCGTGCACGAAAACCTGTCCCGCGCCGGCCTGCTCGCCGGCAACAAGGATTTCGAAACCTTGGGCACGCTGATTACGGCGCTCGAGAAGATCGCCGCCATGGATCTTCGCGAAAAGGCCGAACCAGGCGGCCGGCATCGACCTGCGCTCCCTGCTCGAAGAGCTTCGCATCATCGTCGAGCCGTCGCTGCGAGATCAAGGCATTGCGGCCCTCTGGAACATCCAGCCCGGGCTTCCCGACGTTTGGGCCGATCGCCAGAGCCTGATGCAGGTATTCCTCAACGTGACCAAGAACAGCGAGCGCGCCATGTTGAACGAAGAGCGCCGCGAACTGACGATTTCAGCGCGCGCCGGCGAAACAGCGCGTCATCATTCAGTTTCGCGATACCGGCTGCGGCGTCGCCAATCCCGGGCGGCTTTTCCGCCCCTTCCAGGAAGGCGCCCAAGCCACCGGCCTGGGGTTGTTCCTCTCGACGGGCGCTGCTGCGATCGTTCCGCGGCGACCTTCGTTACGAGCCCGAGGCCCACGGGTCCAGCTTCATCGTCGAACTCTCGCCGGTCTACTCCGGCGATGATAAAGACAGCCATGGCCGCGCCGATACGGATCCTGCTGGTCGACGACCACAGCCTCTTTCGGGAGAGCCTGAGCCGGTTGCTGGCCGCCGAACCTGAGTTCCGCATCGTGGGAAGCTGCGCTTCGGCGACCGAAGCGCTGGCGCTGCTCGATCGCGAGAAGGCCGACGTCGTCCTGCTCGACTACGACCTCGGCGAAGAGCAGGGGCTGGAGTTCCTGGAAGCTTCCAAACGCAAGCATTTCCCCGGCCGGGTACTGATGGTGACCGCCGGAATGAGCGAGGCCGGAAGCTTCCGCGCGCTCGAGAACGGCGCCTCCGGCATCTTTCTGAAGCACAGCCCCCCGGCGCAGCTCGTCGAAGCCATCCACAAGATCGCGAGCGGCGAGGCGTGGCTCGATCCCAAGGCCGTGCGCTCGCTGGTCGCCGGGGCCGAGCGGAAGATCGGAAGAGCAGCGCGCCTCGCAACCGTTTACGAAGCGCGAGCGGGCCGTGCTCAAAGGTGTTTTCGAAGGATTCACTAACAAGGAGATTGCCGCCGGTTTGGAGATCTCGGAAAGCTCCGTCAAGGCGGTGCTGCAGCAACTATTCGATAAAACGGGAGTACGGACGCGCAGCCAACTCGTCCGCATCGCGCTCGAAAAGGGCGCGGAAAACTGGTTTTAGCTAGCGCGTCCGCCCATCCCCAACTACGCTCGCGTAGGCATCGGCGGGACCGTCCGAGGCGTTCCCGAGGCGCTCAAGATCGCCAGGATGAACACGACAATTCCGACCACGAGGCTGTTGATAAACCTGCCTCCGTTGCCGGTGTATCCGTAAATCCATGGCGATGCAAACGTCCAGATACCGAGAATGCAATTGACCCAGCTCATCCAGGTGAGAAGGCCGGGATGGGACATGCGGACCGAGGCGAAAATGATAATAACCGCTCCCACGATCCAACTGTTCCAGGCGTTCGGCGAGTTATACGCGCCGTAAACCCAGGGCGAAACGAAGAGCCAAATGCCGGCGAGCAGATTCAGCGCACTGGCGGCTTTCGTCATCCCCTCATGAGTATCTCGTGTTGGTATCACGATTCGTTCACAAAGAGAGAGTGAACAAAAGGCCGCCACCTTCATGGAAATGTGTAAAAGAAGGGTTTGCTTGACGCCGTCCCTACATGCAAAACGATGGTGATTTGGTCCGAACCGATATCGGACGGAATAACAAGATTCACTTGGTTTACGCCTTGTACCAGTCCCGGAGCAATTCCAGCATATAGCACCAGGGCCGGCTCGCCATCGATGGTGGCCGACACCGGAAGCTGGCACAGAGGGAGCGCATCCTGCGTGAGAGATCCGCAGCCGGTTGCGTACAACGTGATCGTGCCATCTCCATTTGCGACGGCGGCAAAGATTCCGGGCGCGGAGAGTGCAACATCCAAGCTGACCGGAATGGAAGAACCAACCTGTAGTGATGTCTTTGGCCCAAGAACTGAGTACGGAACGGTCGCATTGATCTGAGTGGCGGAGGCGTACACGATCATGGCAGGGATATTGTCAAAGCTAACATTTCCAGCCAGACCGGAGCCAAAAATCGTCACGATTTCGCCCGGTGCGACCGGCCCTCCCGCGAAGCTGGCTGCGTTCACAACCGAGGCCGCTGTGAACTGCGGCGGGAGCGCGCCGACCGCGAGCGAGAGCGCATTGGAAAGAGCCGAATTCGGATTCTGCACCGCGATCGCGTGGTTATATTGGACGGAGAAATAGCTACGCGGCATGCTGAACTGGAGCGTCGATGAATCGACGAATTGGGTCGGCGTGGCAGTCCATGGCAGCCCGTCCACTTGGAGGACTGAGTCCGTTTCGAAGCCTGAGCCATGAACGGTCACGGATGTATCGTCAGACCCGATCGCGACTAGCGCAGGCTGAATACTCGTCAGCACCGGAGCTGCGGCCAATATTGTGGCCACCACGTCAATGGTTGCCGCGGTTCCGTCCGAGGGCGTTAACGTGATCGTTCCCGTATACACGCCGGGTAGCAGCGTAGCTGGATTGACCGAGATCGTCAGCCCGCCTGGCGCGGCCGTAACGCTGAGCCACGGAACCGATAATCCCACGTTGTATCCTGGACCGGATATCGCGACGCTTTGAGCAGATGGCGGCGGATCGCCCTGGACATAACGGAAGAGCACTCGCGTGGGCGCGACCGTAATTGGTGAAGTGGGCGGCGCCGAGACGTCGGATATCCTTGCGAGAAAACCGTCCTGCCCGCCACCTGGAGCAGCCTGAAACGCATTTTTCACGGGAAAATCGGGCGAGTACGTAGCTCCCACAATTACCAGCGTTCCGGCGTTGTCAATGCAGGCCCTCGGAAAGTTATCTTCCCCGCTTCCACCAAGTAGCGTGGAATAAATTAGCGATTTACCATCCGGGCTAATTTTCGTAGCGAACACATCGGTGTTGGTGATGCCCCCACCCTTCCAGCTTTGCAGAGAATCCTTCTGCGGAAAATCCGGTCCCCCTGTACTCCCCACGAGGTAAACGAACCCATTGTGATCGACGGAGATATCCCCGACAGCGCTTCCTCCGGTCGAACTCCCGATGAAGCTCGAGTATTCCACCGCCGAAAGCGGGGGGTTTTAATTTTGCAAAAAACCCGCTCGCCGATCCCGGGTAGCTGCTCTGAAATCCGTTTATCGTCACGAACTGGCGGTCGTCAGTATCGCCGGCGATGTACGTATTACCGCTTGCATCGACAGCGACGGACTCCACCTGTCCGCTAGCTGGCCCTCCAAAGTATGTTGAAGTCAATAGCACGCCGTCTGAGCTGAACTTGGCCAGCATCGGCGTTAGGTATCCAGTCCTCGGAGTCGTTTCCGACTGGAGCGCATTTTTCAGAGGAAGATCACCTGTCGAGCCGCCTCCGATCAGGATGTTTCCTTGCGGGTCGCGCGCGATACCCCCGCACACGTCAAGACCCGAACCTCCAAAATAAGTTGAAAAGACTAAGCTTCCAGCGGGAGACAATTTGAACAGGTAACAATCCTGCCCACCACCATACACCGCTTGATATGCGTTTTGGGTTGGGAAATCTCTCGAATAGGTCGCACCCTCAAAGTAGGCATTGTCCTGATCGTCGAGAACGACGCGGCCCGCATAGTCTCGCTCGCTACCGCCGAAATACGTCGAAAATAGAAGCGTTCTGCCGTCCGCGGCCAGTTTTGAAACGAAGATGGTGTCAATCGCGGCCAGCAGTTGCGTTTGAATTGCGTTCTTGAGCGGGAAGTTGGCGGATCTCGTACTCCCCACCACTACGATATTCCCTGTTGAATCTAAGCCGATCGAGGTCGCAATATCCCATCCATTTGCGCCCAAGGTCGCATAGAACAATACCTTTTGGCCATCCGGAGTGAATTTCATTATGATCGGGGCGAGTCCAACCAGGTTGGTTTGCTGGAAGGGATCGAGCCCTGGAGTCGCGGAGGATTGCGTGCCACCGGCAACGTAGATGAACCCGTTCGCATCCGTCGTCACGGAATCAAACGAATCCTCTCCCGGACCTCCAATATAGGTTGAAAACTCCAATACCGGGTCGATGGTCAATTCATATGATGGGTCATAATTTGATAGTGCGAGGCGGACATGCCCATCTCCGGCAATCCGATATTCAGCCGCCACTTCCCGCCCGTTTTGCACCACTTTCGGGCGGCGCTGCCGCAAACCCGCCACGATCAAGTCGCCGTCGTCCATCTTGACGGGCTGACTGAACGCCAGTTCGATCTGTTCGGGATGGCCGCCCGGTTTTACTATGAAGTCGTATTCGATGTTTCGGCCCGATCCGTAATACACCATGTCAACGCCGGGATACACATCCGAATACCGGATTCTCGCGTAATGCGGAATGCCCGTGAACCACGTCTTTTCATCCCGGCCTGCGAAGTAGCTTGAGTACCCGCCGGTCGGTTCCATGCCCGCAACGGCTGGCCGCTTCGATGCGCCGTCCAAACGCATATGCACGTTTTTCTTATTTGCATACACGACCTCGTCGCCCGCGATGTACAGGTACGCGCCCTTAGAGCGGCCAACCTCATTCCGTGCGACCCGCTACTTGGCCGTCGTTCGGCTCGAACCAGACCGACTGGCCGAACAAGCCAGCCGGCAATACTAGAAATGCAATAAGCGCTCGCATCAGAATGTAACAAGCTCCTCGGAATCGGGGCCCCTCAGTTCACCGGCAGGGACGACTGGAGAGTTGAAACTCTTGCCTTTGAATTGCTTACGTCACGGCAGATTGTATGAGAAAGCCTTGCTGGAGGCCAGTCCAGCCGTAAGCACAATGCTCACCGGCCCGCCTGTAACATCGCCCGGAAGGAGGATGTTGACCTGGTTCACTCCTTGCACGAGCCCCGGCGCAATTCCCGCATAGAGCACTTGAGCCGGTTCATTGTTGACGGTTACGGACACTGGCAATTGGCAAAGCGCGAGAGCGTCCTGTGTCAGCGTTCCGCAGCCTGTTGCATACAGCGTGAGAGTCCCGTCGCCATTTGCGACGGCCGAGAATATACCCGGCGCAGACGGGGCGACGCTGAGCAAGACCGGGGTGGATGAACCAACTCGGAGCGCCGTAGTTGAGCCAGTGGAGACGTTATATGGAACGGTCACGTTCATCTGCGTCGGAGAAGTATACACAACCGTGGCCGGTGTGTAATCGAAAGAGGCGGTCGTATCCAGGTTGCTTCCGAAGATGGTGACGATCTCGCCTGGAGCAACAACCCCAGCCGTGAAACTTGCCGCATTCACAACAGAGGCGGTGGTGAACAATGGTGGCGTGCTACCCGACCGCAACGGAAAGCATATTCGATAGTGGCGCAAGCGGATTCTGCACGGCAATGGGGTAATTGCCCGCCTCCATAAAGTAGGCCGCCGGCATCGTGAACTGAAGAGTGCTGGAATTGACAAGACTGACTGGGGTGGTCAACCACGGAATGCCGTTGAACTGTATCGTAGACGCGCTCGTAAAGCCCCCTCCGTGCAGCGTGATCACCGCGTCGGTCGAGCCAACTGGAATTAACGATGGGTCAACTGAAGTCAGAGTAGGAGCCGCAGACAGAACCGAAAGCGTTACGCCGACCGATGCGGGCGTGCCGGAGGCGGGCGTTAGGATAATGGAGCCGTTGTAAGTGCCCGGTGCAAGTCCTGCCGGATTGACGGAGACGAGAGCGCTGTTTCCGGACAGGCTAGCGCCGAGCCAAGGCGCGGAAGATGAAGCAGTGAACGCGCCTCCAGATACCATAAGCGTCTGCGGAACGATTGGGGGGCCATTTTGGACATAGCGAAAAATGAGTTGGGCGGGCGAGGGAGTTAGCGGCGAATTCGGTAGTGGCGTACTGTCCCAAATCATCGTAAGCACGCCATCGCCGCCTCCCCCATAGGTAGATTGAAGCGCATTCGTAACGGGATAATCGAGCGATGCCGTGAACCCCGCCAGGTACACCGAGCCTGAGCCATCTAGCGCAATCCGCCCCACATTCTCGTTATTAGTTCCTCCTACAAAGGTTGAATACAGCAAGGATTGTCCGTCGGGCGTAAACTTTGCTACGAAAAAATCGGAGTTGTTGATTCCACCGCCTTTGAAGGCTTGTAGGCTGCCTTTCGTTGGGAAGTCGGATGACTCCGCTACGCCACTTAAGTACAGCGACCCCTGCGAATCTACCGCCAAACCCCAGATCCCCGCGGGGCCACTCCCGCCGAAGTAGCTGGAATAGTATGTCGAGCGTACATCGGAGGACAGCTTCATAAAGAAACACACTGGGGTCAACGCCTGCGGCTCACCGGGATAGTTCGGTTGAAAGGCGTTGTGAGTGCTGAGCGCTGCTTCCGTAACAAATCCTCCCACATAGATGTTGGAGGCGTTATCAAGAGCCAACCCGTAAATTTCGCCGAGAACCGGTCCAGCAATGTATGTGGAGAATAGCGGCTTACCCTCTGCCGAAAATCTCATCAACCATGGAGTAATGGGCGCCGCAGAGCGCGTTGTCAAGGTCGTCTGAACTGCATTGATCAGAGGAATGCCTGCGGCCCCGTAGCCGCCAGCGACGACGCTCCCGTCGCGATCAACGGCCAGCGCGAAGCACGTGTCGCCGCCGGGGCCTCCCATGAAAGTAGAAAACAGCAAGCTCCCGGTTGAGGATACCTTTGAGATGAAACAATCGGTGGCCCCTCCTCCGAATGTCGGTTGGTACGCGTTCAGCACCGGGAAATCCGAGGACCAGGTGACACCGGCGACAAACACGTTTCCATTGCCGTCTACGCCGATGGCGTTCGGCGATTGGTCATTTGAACCCCCTAAGTAGCTCGAATAGATGAGTGTGCGCCCATCGGAAGCGATTTTCGTGACGAAGCCGCTGTTGTATGTTGCTTGGTAGCTGGCTTGAAACGGATTCTTGAGAGGAAAGTTGGGAGAACGGGTGGTGCCGGTGACTAGGAAATTTCCGGCGGCATCTATAGCCAAGCTGGACGCAAAGTCCAAAGCGTTAGTATTCAGGATGATGAACTGAAGTACTCGATCTCCTGTGGGCGTTATCTTCATCACAAGTGGACTCTCCGGCACGATGTTCGTCTGCTGAAATGGATTCAGGGTTGGGGTGGCGGGCGATTGGGTTTGGCCACAGACATATACATTTCCGTCCGGCCCGATTTTGACCGCGCTAAGAGAGTCCCCTCCCGGGCCCCCGAGGTAAGTCGAAAACTGCAACACGGGATCGATTCGCAACTCGTGATAGCGGTCGTAGCGGGCGAGCGCCAACGCAACGTGCCCGCGCGAATCGAGGTTGTAGCCCGCCGCGATCTCGCGGCCATCTTGCATAACTCGCGGCTTGCGCTGGCGGAGTCCACCAACGATTAGATCGCCATGATCTTGCTGCACGGGATCGCTGAACGCCAGTTCAATGCGATGCGGGTTCCCGCCAGGCTTGACGATAAAGTCATACTCGGCATTCCGTCCCGAACCGTAATAGACAAGGTCGATGCCGGGGTACACATTGAGATAGCGCAGCTTCGAGTAGTGCGAGATGCCGGTGAACCACGTCTTCTCATCTCCGCCCGTGAAATAGCTCGAGTAGCCGCCAGTCGGCTCGATCCCTTCGACTCGCGGGTGCGAAGACGCGCCGACCAGGCGCATGTGGACATTCGAAATGCTCGCAAAAACGACCTCGCTGCCGGTGATGTACAGGTACGCGCCTTTCGCGTGTCCGATCCACTCGGTTTGCCCTTTCACTTGGCCGACGTTTGGCTCGAACCAGACCGTCTGCGCAGTCGATATACCAGTCAATAATCCCGCAATAAGTATTACTTTCAGCAGTTAAGTAGCCCCGGGGAATCGCACCCCGAGGCCCTCCCAGAACTGTACGTGAGCGTCTCCACTCATACAGCTCCTATGGTGAAAACCGACTACGCTGGTGCTCCCAAAGCGCAAGCAGGTCTGGGCTGACGATCGAGAACCTGCATCAGCCAGGTCCATGCTCGACTCCGGTGATTGCGTAGCTTCTTATATTTCCGACAAGCCCAGCGAACCAACGATTGGCCGACATGCCTCTCGATGGGCCGGAGCGCTGAAGGCGTGAAGCGCCCATAGTAGTTGAACCATCCCCGAAGTTTGGGATTGATCTTCCGGGCAAGATCTTCGATGGACTGCCCCGTACAGCGATGCAGCTTCCACCTCGGATCTCATCCCGGATTTTCTGTGCCGCATTCTTCGAGATGGCTGGACTGAAACTACAAAAGATCTTCCCTTTCCGATTCGTTCGCTTTCCGAGGCCGAAACGTAAACCCCAGAAAGTCGAACTTCTCGTTCGGGTGAATCTCTTGCCGATTGGCATCCTTGCAATAGACGACTTTCGTCTTCTCCGGATGCAGTTCCAACCCACACTGCTTCAACCGTGCCGCTATTTTGACACGCACCAGGTTCGCTTCCCGCTCTGTTCTGCAATGGACGATGATATCGTCCGCGTACCGCTCGAACGGCAGATGCGTCCAATTTCGCCACATCCACAAATCGAACGCATAGTGCAGAAACAGATTGGCCAGCAGTGGGCTGATGACTCCTCCTTGCGGAGTGCCTCGTTCACGCTTCAGCAGATTTCCCTCTTCATCTTGCGCCGGCGCTTTCAGCCAACGCTCGATGTAAAGTTCCATCCACCGCTCTTGCGCGTGTTTTCTTACCGCCTGCATCATCAGATCATGATCGAGATTATCGAAGAAGCCCTTGATGTCCAGGTCGCAAACCCAGTCGAAGGCCCAGCACATCTGCCGGGCCTGTCCCACCGCATCCAGCGCCGACTTCTTCGGGCGATACCCGTACGATGCCGGCAGGAATAGTGGATCCACCACTGCTTCCAGTCGATTCTTCACGACCATTTGTGCGATTCGATCTGAGACCGTCGGTATCCCCAGCGTCCTCTCTCCGCCATTGGCTTTCGGGATCTTCACCGTCCGCACTGGCGGTGGAAAGTAACTCCCGGACGACATCCGATTCCAGATTCTGTAAAGGTTCTTTTTCAAGTCCCTTTCAAACTCCTCGATCGATTGCCCATCCAGGCCTGCCGCCCCTTGATTGCTCTTTACCTTTAAATAGGCTTCCCAGACTTCCCATCGTGAAATACAAAACGGTTTTGCTTCATCCTTCAGGCTCCTCCCCTTGCGGGTTGGCCCAACCGATGTCGCCTCACTGCACACACCCCCTTCGCTCCGTCGGCTTTCGCCGACTTCATCGCTACTACGGGGTGTTCCGCCCCTTGGCGCCGCTTTCGTACTCTCGCCCTCGTGGTTCATACCACTTGTGGCTTCTCCGTTAGCATCGGCACCGAAGGTTCCCATGTTCCGAATAATCGCCTCACCCGAGATCAAGCCACCTATATGCCGGATACCGCTCCGCCCGTAAACAGGTTTCGTCGGAACTTGTCCCGCAGCCTTCTAACAAACCACGGTTTTGATATCGTCTGGATTCTTTTCGACATGAGAAACGGTGATTCACTTTCGTTCTTCTTCTCGGATGTCACCTGACCCGATCTTGCCGGGCCTTTTCCTTCCCTGCTCACTACCACGGCTTTTGTCCGCAGCAGCGGGAGGTGGTTTGGAACCTTCTCCTGTAAGACGGTTCCGAGGGGCCTCCCCTCATCGACTACTCAGTTACGCAAAAGAGCCGTCTGTCGCCGACTCTTTTGCTCATGGCACACTTAGAACACCAACTTTAAAGCCAATTGAATTGATCGAGGACCACCAATCTGATACAGCGGGTTCAACCCGCCGTTCAGTCCGCCGCGGCCCAGGCTTTGGCTGACCATCTGGGTCGAGTATCCGAACTCTGTACTCTGCATCGCCCCGCTTGGATCTCGCGAATGCGGGGTGGTTGAAAACATTGAACATCTCGGCCCGAAACTGAAGCCGGGCACGCTCATAGATCGGAAACTCGCGGCGGATCGTCAGGTTCAATTGCTCGATCGGGAACCCGCGCATCATGTTGCGGCCGAGTGTTCCTTGACGGCCCGGATAGGCATCTGGCATCTCGAAGGCATCGGGATTGAACCTGCGGCCACCGGCCACATTCGGATCGGAGATGTACAGCGGTTGGCCGGGGACCACATCGGGCCGCCAGTTGTAAAGACCATAACCGATGTCAGCGGAATAGGTGATGTCCACCGGTGTGGCGGTCCGGGCGGAGGCGACGCCGTCCAGCGCCCAGCCGTGTGTCACTGGTTTCCAATACCGCGGGCCTGGCAGGTTGTAGCTGAACGCGGCCGAAAGCGTATGACGAATATCGAAATCCGAAGGTCCGTAGTCCTGCTTCGGATTGATCGCCTTTGCAATCAGGTATGAGGACGAATCATTCGAAGCGTTGTCAAGCGACTTCGCCCAGGTATACGAGACCAAGGCCTGCAATCCATGCGAAAGCCGCCTTTGAAACTGGACCTGCAGCGAATTGAAGTTTGAGAACGCATCGTTGCGCAGCAGGTAGGCATACGTGATGTTGTCGTTCGGATTCACCCAGTATTCCTGCCGCAACAGGTTCCGGCCCGCGGCGGCCACGTACGCCGCTGAGATAGCGTTGCTTGTTCCGAGCGCGCGCTGAAGCGTGACGTTCCACTGATACGTCACCGGGAGTTTCAGCCCGTTTTGGGCGGCGTAAATGGAGTTGATCGGTGGCGACAACGAGAATGGCGGCGCCTGGGCCTGCGCATCCGGCAGTGGAAAGAATGTTCCGTTCAGGAAATTCTCCTGGCGGAAGTAGGGCCATCCCGAGGCGGCTTGGCTGATGATGCCCGATCCCAAATCATAGAACAGTCCAAACCCTGCGCGGAGATTTGTTTCGCGGCCGCTGCGCGGATCGAGCAAGTAGGAAACGCCGAGGCGCGGAGCGAAGTTGGTCCACGATGTCTTATATAAAGGAGTGCCTTCCGGCGCCGGCGTTATGGAGCGAGGGTCCATGGTCTCGGCGAAGGTGTACAGGGGCTTCGAACCGTACGGGGCAGGGTTCAGCTCCCAGCGCAGGCCGTAGGTGAGAGTGAGCCGTGGAGACAGCTTCCAGGTGTCCTGTGCGAAAGCAGAGAGATTGTTGAAGTAAACCGTGATGTCTTCCTGAGCCTCGATCGTGGTCAGAGTTGTGTGGCCGCCGATCGCGCTGTAGGCCGTCGCGAAGTAGCCAAAAAGGTCGTAAGCGCGCGGATTGTTCCGGGTGTCGATGCGCCGGTAGTCAACCCCGAACTTCCACTGGTGCGATCCGGCGATCAAGGAAATGGTATCGATGAAATTGTACTGACGCTGGGCGTTCTGAACGTTCTTGCCGAGATAGAAGCTCGAGTCGACGCCGCCATCGAGAAAGAGGCCTCCGAACGAGTTTGCCGGATCTGCGAACGAAGGGAAGAAGGCAGCGGGGTCGAACGGGACGGCGCCTCCGAAGTTGTCGAGCTGACTGAAGCTCTGACCAGTTGTGTGGCTGTAGTTGGCGCGAAAGTCGTTATTCCAGCGCGGCGTAATCAGCGCGTTCACCCCGAGAGTTCCGGTTTCGGTGAGGGCGATTGTCGTCGTTGGGTTGCTGAGGGCATAGAGCCGCGACACGGCGTTCGACGGCGCGTAGTTGTAGCGGCCGAAAACAGTGAAGCGGCCGAGCATTTGATCCATTCGGAGGCTGGCCGCATCGAAGTTCGAGGTATCCGTGTAGCTTGTGGTGAGCTGAGAGAAGCCGAAGAGATTGGTCGGCCCGTTGGGGAGTGGAAATGCGTTCAGAAAAGTGCGGAGGGCCTTGGGCGACAGGCTCCGCACGTACAGACTAGGCACGTCCGTCGATTCCACTTGCGGCTGTTTCAGCCGCAGTCCTTCGTAGGAGAAGAAGAAAAACGTGCGATTGCGCCCGTCATAGAGCTTCGGGATCAGGACCGGTCCACCGAGTACGCCTCCGAAATCGTTTTGGCGCAGGGCGGGCTTGGGCAGAGCGTAGGCATTCGCGAACCAGTCGGCCGCGTCGAGTGCGTCGTTACGAAAGAAGTCGTAAGCGGAGCCGTGGAAATGGTTGGTTCCGGACCGGGTGAGAATGGTGATCTGCGCTCCCGGCATGCGGCCGTATTCTGGCGCGTACCCGGAGGTTTGCACCCGAAACTCTTCCAGGGCCTCGACCGAGACGAGGGTATTGGTTCCACCGGTAGCGCCGAGGCCGGGCAGCGATCCCGAGGCCGACTGCACCAGCGTAATGCCGGCCGAAACGCCGATGTTCGCACTGACTCCGTCAATAGTGAAGTAATTCGCGTTCGCGCGTTGGCCGTTGACGCTGAATTGCCCTTGCTCGCCAAATGTGGCTTTGGTCAACACGACTCCGGGGGTGAGCGCGATAAGCGATTGGAAGCTGCGGCCGTTTAATGGCAGATTCTCGACGAACTGGCGGTTGACCACTGTGCTCACTGTCGCCGAATCCGTATTCACAAGCGCGGAAGCCGTGTCCACGGTCACCGATTGTTCGACCGATCCCAGTTGAAGGAAAACGTTTACCTGCGCCGACTGCCCCACGTCGAGCTTTATTCCCGTCTGGCGCGCGGTTTGAAACCCCGTGGACCTCACTTCAACCGTATATTTCCCGGGAGCCAGGAAGGGAATTGAGTAAACGCCTTCGCTTGATGCGACCGCGACGCGTTGCACGCGCGTTTCCTCCTGAATTGCCGTTACGGCGGCGCCCGGTACTACGGCCTCCGACGCATCTCGAATCACACCTGAAATAGAGGCGCTCTGAGCGATCAGAGCAGGGTCGGCAATGCCCAGACAGAACAGCAACCGCGTTGGCCAGTTGCGATATTTAGCAGGCCACACAGATCACGAACTCCCTTCAGACGCGGTTCATCAATTGTATCGCTGAATTCCGTGCGTGTTCCAGGTGCAAATGGACGACGTCCTCATCGATGTGGGCCGGTGACTCGAAAACAACGGAACGAATCCGGCTGGACGCGCGCCATTCGTAGAAGTCCTGATCTTTTGGCTTCGGCGCTCGAAGGGCGTCCATGGCGCGAAACCATGTGCGGCCATGGATCTCGCCAAGCCGGTTATAACCAACGCGCCACAGAGAAACCGAGCACAACGGGTAGCCGTGTGCATCGCCCGGAAACGGCATGGAGCCAAGCTGCGCGGGGAATGGCCGCGATCGGCAGCGCCGTTCCCCACTGGCCGAAGAGGAAGCCGAGTGCGCCTCCGGCGGCGGCGAGCATCAAGCTTTCGGATAAAAGTTGCCAAATCAGCCGCCCGCGCCCACCCGCGCGACATTCTCGTCTTCGCGGCCTTCTTCGGCATGGGCCTGTTCGTCTACGAGGTCGTTCGCAACCGCCAGGCGTCGGCGCAGCACGTTACCCAGCTCGAGGGCGAAATGCAGGCCCGGCGCGACGCCGAGGAGCAGCTCAAGGTTCTGGTCGAGAGCAGCCCCGCGGCTATTTTCACCGCCAATTCCGAAGGCCGCGTGCTGCTGGCCAACGATGCCGCGCACCGCCTTTTTGCCGTTCCCGCCGGCGCGCTGCCCGGCCGCTCCATACGCGACTACCTGCCGGCCCTGGTGACCGTACCGGCGCTCGAAGGCAACCGCCAGACCTTTCGCACCGTGATGCAGTGCCGCGGCCAGCGCTTCGACGGCGAAGCTTTCCTCGCCGACGTTTGGTTCTCCACCTATCGCACCAGCGCCGGCCCGCGCCTTGCCGCCATGGTGGTCGATACCTCCGAAGATCTGCGCAACAGAGAAGAGCTTAGCCTGCACCAGTTGCTGGCGGCCTCGCGCATCCTGGTCGGCGCCGTCTCGCACGAGATCCGCAATGTCTGCGGAGCCATCGCCGTCGTGCACGAAAATCTGTCCCGCGCCGGCCTGCTCGCGGGCAACAAGGATTTCGAAACCTTGGGCACGCTGATTACGGCGCTCGAGCAGATCGCCGCCATGGATCTTCGCGAAAAGGCGAACCAGGCGGCGGGCATCGACCTGCGCTCCCTCCTCGAAGAGCTTCGCATCATCGTCGAGCCCTCGCTGCGAGATCAAAACATTGCGGCCCTCTGGAACATCCAGCCCGGGCTTCCCGACGTTTGGGCCGATCGCCAGAGCCTGATGCAGGTATTCCTCAACGTGACCAAGAACAGCGAGCGCGCCATGTTGAACGAAGAGCGCCGCGAACTGACAATTTCAGCGTGCGCCGGCAAACAGCGCGTCATCATTCAGTTTCGCGATACCGGCTGCGGCGTCGCCAACCCCGGGCGGCTTTTCCGCCCCTTCCAGGAAGGCGCCCAAGCCACCGGCCTGGGGTTGTTCCTCTCGAGGGCGCTGCTGCGATCGTTCCGCGGCGACCTTCGTTACGAGCCCGAGGCCCACGGGTCCAGCTTCATCGTCGAACTCTCGCCGGTCTACTCCGGCGATGATAAAGACAGCCATGGCCGCGCCGATACGGATCCTGCTGGTCGACGACCACAGCCTCTTTCGGGAGAGCCTGAGCCGGTTGCTGGCCGCCGAACCTGAGTTCCGCATCGTAGGAAGCTGCGCATCCGCGACCGAAGCCCTCGCCCTTCTCGATCGCGAGAAGGCGGACGTCGTCCTGCTCGATTACGACCTCGGCGAGGAGCAGGGGCTGGAGTTCCTGGAAGCTTCCAAACGCAAGCATTTCCCCGGCCGGGTACTGATGGTGACCGCCGGAATGAGCGAGGCCGGAAGCTTCCGCGCGCTCGAGAACGGCGCCTCCGGCATCTTTTTGAAGCACAGCCCCCCGGCGCAGCTCGTCGAAGCGATCCACAAAATCGCGAGCGGCGAGGCGTGGCTCGATCCCAAGGCCGTGCGCTCCCTCGTCGCCGGGGCGAGTGGAAGATCGGAAGAGCAGCGCGCCTCGCAACCGTTTACCAAGCGCGAGCGGGCCGTGCTCAAAGGTGTTTTCGAAGGATTCACTAACAAGGAAATTGCCGCCGGTTTGGAGATCTCGGAAAGCTCCGTCAAAGCGGTGCTGCAGCAACTATTCGATAAGACGGGGGTACGGACGCGCAGCCAGCTCGTCCGCATAGCGCTCGAAAAGGGCGCGGAAAACTGGTTCTAACAGGCCGCTGAAGCCGTCGCCCGACGACGCCCTTCATGTTTACATCCGAGGCCTCGCCAAGAAGCAGAACCGCGCCATGAGCGATTTGCGCCGTGCTCGAAATGTTGAGCCAGGACGCGGTGGAAGCTGACGTATGCCCGCCGCGGTGCGCCGCCGGCGCCGAAGCAGTCGACGCTTGCCGCCGCCCTACGCATGTTCGGCCGACAGATTATAGGCGGCAGCCGCAAACGTAAAATCCAACTCACGCCTTGATGCTGAAAACCCCTTCGACCAGTTTGCGGCGGCGTTGGCTGGCCTTATCGCCTTTCGCGCCTTGTTGTCCGGCCGGCAATTGCGCCGCTGCGATTGCCGCTTATCTTCTGCGCCGCAGGCGGAGTCGCATTCGTTTGGCGCAGTTGCCCGACAAGGTCTTTGGCGTCGTAGCCCTTGCCGGCGGCGATCGTGACCCTGCGATTGCCGGCGATGCGCTCGGCCATCGGCAGCGCCGCATCCCGCTCGGCGGTTCCATTGGCTTGCAACAACCCCACGGCGCCACTCCGTTGCGGTTCTCGATCACAGCGTTGCCGCGGTGCGCCATTCTTGATTCCTGTCCTTTGCTTTTGCGCGCCAGGACCGGTCTTCCGCCCATGCGTCTCGTTGCGGCTTCGGCGCCGAATCAAGGCGCCGTCCACGCTGAAGCGCGCCTCGCTCATCCGTCACTCGCCCCGCGCTTTCGTTAATACTTGGTCGAACAACCCAAGGGCGGCCCGGCAGTTCGCGCAACTTCGCGAACTTTTGCTAAAACAACCGCCTTCCCACGGCCGGAGGGACCGTGAGAAAAGCGGTTGACCAATTTCTAAACTACGCTCGCGTAGGCATCGGCGGGACCGTCCGGGGCGTTCCCGAAGCGCTCAAAATCGCCAGGATGAACACGATGATGCCGACGACGAGGCTGTTGATAAACCTGCCCCCGTTGCCGGTATATCCGTAAATCCAGGGCGATGCGAACGTCCAAATACCGAGAATACAATTGACCCAGCTCATCCAAGTGAGGAGGCCGGGGTGGGACATGCGGACCGAGGCGAAAATAATGATGATCGCTCCCACGATCCAACTGTTCCAGGCGTTCGGCGAGGTATACGCGCCGTAAACCCAGGGCGAAACGAAAAGCCAAATTCCGGCGAGCAGATTCAGCGCGCTGGCGGCCCTCGTCATCCCCTCATGAGTATCTCGTGTTGTTGGTATCACGATTCGTTCACCTCCACTATTTAGGATGTATGTAGTAACAAAGCTTATTCAAAGTAACGGTTTCAAAGCGTCTACACACTTATGGGCTATCGAATAGAGCGCGACACGATGGGCGAAATGCGCGTCCCCGAGGATGCGCTGTATGGGGCCCAAACGCAGCGCGCCGTCGAAAATTTCCCGATCAGCGGGCTGCGCTTTCCCAGGGCGTTCATCCGCGCCTTAGGACTGATCAAAGCCGCGGCCGCGAAGGTGAACGGCGCCGCGGGGCAATTGCCGCCGGAGGTCGCGGCGGCGATCGAGAGGGCGGCGGAGGAGGTCGCCGAAGGGCGTTACGACGACCAGTTCGTGGTCGATATTTTCCAGACCGGCAGCGGAACTTCGACGAACATGAACGCCAACGAGGTGATCGGGCATCTCGCCAAGGCGCATCCCAACGATCAGGTCAATCGCGGTCAATCGAGCAACGATGTGATCCCCTCGGCGATGCACGTTGCGGCGGCGGTGTCGATCCATTCCGATCTGCTTCCCGCGATGGAGCGTTTGCGCAACGGCGCTGAGCGCCAAAGCGCGGGAGTTCAGCGGCATCGTCAAGATCGGCCGCACGCACCTTCAGGACGCCGTTCCGATGCTGCTGGGGCAGGAATTCAGCGGCTACGCGGCGCAGGTGGCGTCTTCGGAAGGACGCGTGAAGGCCGCGCTCGAAGGCATTTATGAACTGGCGCTGGGCGGGACGGCGGTCGGGACGGGGCTGAACGCGCGGCCGGGATTCGCGGCGGCGGTGATCCGGGAGCTGGACGAGCCGGACGGGGCTGCCGTTCCGGGAAGCCGCGAACCACTTCGAGGCGCAGGCTTCGAAAGACGCGGTCTGTTTCCTGAGCGGGGCGCTGAAAACCTACGCCGTGGCGCTGACCAAAATAGCCAACGATATACGCTGGCTGGGATCGGGGCCGCGCTGCGGGCTCGGCGAATTGAAGCTGCCGGAAACGCAGCCCGGGTCGAGCATCATGCCGGGTAAAGTGAACCCGGTGATTGCCGAGAGCGTCGCGATGGCCTGCGCGCAGGTGATCGGCTACGATGCGACGATCGCGTGGTGCGCGGCGGCGGGGAATTTCGAGCTGAACGTCATGATGCCGGTCGATGGCTTACGATCTGCTGCAGGCGATCGGGCTGCTTGCGGCGGTGTCGCGGAATTTCGAAGAGCGCTGCATTCGGGGGTTGGAAGCGGATGAAGAGCGGGCCACGGGGTTCGTGGAGCAATCGTTATCGATGGCGACCGCGCTGGCGCCGGAGATTGGATACGAGAAGGCGGCGGAAATTGCGAAGGAGGCCTATAAGAGCGGGAGGACGGTGAGGGACGTGGCGCGGGAGAAGAGCGGGCTGGGCGAGAAGCGATTGGCTGAACTGCTCGATCCGGCGAGGCAGGCTGGCGCAGCGGGGGCCTCCGTTTGAATTGGAACATGGCTGCTCGTTGGCCGCGGGGAAGTTATGGGCCGGAGGGCGGCGGCGCGGACGCAGACGGGAGGAACCTTCGGCGCACCTGGGAGCTTATATTCGATTTTCAAAGATCGCGGACTGCGTTGCGGGGTGGCGAAGGGCGCGTCCCGTATCCATCCGGCTCCAGTATAGGCGCGGAGGCGGCGGGTTAGGCGGCCGACGGGAGCGGCGGGAGCGCGAGAGCGGCTTCATTCCAGGCGGGTTAGGCGCAAGCAAGAAAGTTGAATATAGATGCGAACGGCGCGGAGTTTGGGTGTCTATTTATAGGAGGATATTAGGATGGCACTGAGCGACTTCGTCGGCATGCTCGAAAATGCGCCGCAAGAGCACGTGGCGGGTGGATTGGCGGAGGCGTTCCGCTCCGATGGAACGCCGCCGTTTGGTCAGATGCTGGCGACGCTTTTCAGGAACTCCAACGGGCAGCAGCGGGCGGGCATTTTGAATCAGTTACTGGGATCGGTGGGTCCGGGCCTGCTTGCATCCATTGGTCCAGGAGGAGGGGGACTGGGCAGTTTGGCCGGACTGTTGGGGGGCGGTGGACAGCCCAACGTGACCCCCGAGCAGGCCAACCAGGTTCCGCCGGAGACGGTGCAGCAGTTGGCGGAGCACGCCGAAAAGCAGAATCCGTCGATTGTCGACGAGGCGAGTCGGTTTTATGCGCAGCATCCGGCGGTGGTGCAGGCGTTGGGGGCGGGGGCGTTGGCACTGGTTATGTCGCATCTGTCGCGAAGGTTATAGCGCGGGCCAAGGCCGGGATTTTGCGTTGCGCTAGGCCGAGATTTCTTACCGCGTTAGATCGAGTATCGCCTCGTGAGTGGCGCGCCGGGGTTGGTTCCCATACTGTTCACACAAAAACCATGGGCCGCAAACCGCCCGAAAAGCAGAGCGCGATAAGGGCGTCTCGGGAGGGGCTGTTGTCACGATTCGGGCCGCTGCCGTCGGCAAGCCGACTTACCGTTTCCAGTTCTTGAAGTCGGCTATTTGATTGTGAACGCTGCTGCGACCATTTATGTGCTTGGGACCTCGATGCGCTCCGAAGGCTTGGCCCTGAGGTTAAAGAGCAGCCCTTACGTTGGGGTAGGGAACATGGGTTAGCGGCATCATGTTCTCCTGCCGCGTGACGAACTAGCTAGGAGGTGGGTGCGGGACGGGAGAAGACCGCTTGCGATTACTCAGGAGCGTGACAGAAAAACAAAATAGTGCGAATTGTTTAGATAATGGAGGGAATAGCACTTAAGTGGAGCCTGTGCCAGTCATTTCGCTAAACCGCCGCTTTTTTGAATGGGATGGCAAAGAGCCTCCCGACCCGGGGATTCGCCACACCTTCGGTCTTGACGACGGAGGCGTCGGCTGGGATGAACTGCTTCTGAAGCGCCGGGTTGTCATTCTGGCGGAGGCCGGGAGCGGCAAATCGACAGAGATGGCGGAGCGTGCGCGAATCACCGCTACAAGCCAACAGTACAGCTTTCACGCGGCCGTCGAAGATGTAGGGCGCGATGGGTTGGAGCAGGCTTTGAGTGTCAGCGGACGCGAAAGCCTCAACGCGTGGCGCGCCTCAAATGAGGAGGGTTGGTTCTTCATCGACTCCATGGATGAAGCTAAATCCAGCGGGATTCGGCTTGAGAAGGTTGTGCGCAGGCTGGCCGACGGAATCGATGGCGCTGAGCAACGGGCGCATATCATTTTATCTGGGCGAATCACCGATTGGGAGGTTCTGAAGGACTTGGAGTCTCTGAAGAGATGGCTGCCGGTATGTTCGAAGGCCTCGAAGCCCGAAGTGACGGCGGAGGAAGAACTGCTGAAGATCATCAGGCAGGAGCGGCGGCCGGACGAAGCTCCACCACCTCCCGAGCTGCCGTTCGTGGCGCGTATGCTGCCGCTTGATCGTGACCGGGTACGCCGGTTTACCGACGGCAAGTCTACGCCGAACCTGGATCGATTCCTGGAAGCCGTAGAAGCCGCTAATCTCTGGCATTTTGCGCGCCGTCCGCTGGATCTGGATTGGCTTGTGCGGTTCTGGCAGAGCGAAGGCCGGCTCGGTTCCCTTGCCGAGATGGTAGAGCGAAGCATCTCGGAACGCTTGAAGGAGACTAATATCGATCGCGCAAGAGGGGACACGCTCGACAGCACCGCTGCGCGCCACGCAGTTGAACGGGTCGGTGCGGCAATGGTTTTTGGCCGTCAGGCGACCATAGCGATTCCCGACGGCGAAGTGACCTTCACGTCCGACTCTCCGCTCGATCTGGCGGATGTCCTGCCGGACTGGTCCCCCGAGAGCCGTTTGTTGCTGCTGTCCCGTCCTGTCTTCGATCCGGCAACTCTTGGAAGGGCTCGATTCCACAACGACAACGTCGGCGTGGTGCGCGGTTTTCTGACAGCGCGGTGGTTGATGAGGCTTCGAAGCGCAAACCTTTCAACAAGAGCGCTCTTTGATCTCTTGTTTGCGAGGTCCTATGGCCTGGAGGTGATCCGGCCCTCGCTGACCGAAACGGTGGCCTGGCTGTCATTGTGGGACAAGGAAGTAGCGAACGAAGTCGTGCGGCGTGGTCCGCTGTTATTGCTTGGCTTCGGTGACCCGGCTAGCCTTTCTCCGGATATTCGGCGAAACGCCCTGATGGCCCTGATGGCGGAACTGACCACGGGTGATCAAGAAGTACCGGAGTTGGACGATGAAAACTCCGCCGCTTTGCTCAGCCCGACCTCGGTAGCGTTGTCGCCTCTCTCTGGCCACAATACCGAGACAACAAAGATGCGGCGTGCTTGCTTTTACGCATCGCGTGGCTTGGAGCCCTGAGGATTGCGCCAAGCTCGCTTACGACGCGGCTTTCGATACAGGGTTGGATTCCACAGCACGTTTTTGGAGGAAGGCGCTCCTGGTCATAGCCGATGAAGCCGCGCGGGAGAGCTATGCCGAACTCGTGATGGCTGAAAACTCCACGCTACCCGCAATGATGGTGCGTGACGCGATTTGGATCTGTTCCCACTATTATCGGCGTGGAGGAACTGCTTCAGATTCTGGAAGCAAAGAACGCCCCTAGTGAAGAAGATGGTCTCGGATTTGATTCAGAGGGTCCACGCCTTGTCGAGAAGCTCGACGCTGCATCTGACCTTGAGAAGCTGCTACGTGGGCTGCTCACGCAGGTAGGCGGTGAGTTGGGCAAGCATGCGCATTATCCGCCCAGCAAGCGTGAGGAGAACCTATTTCCCAGCCATGGAGGCAGCGGCGCTGCGCCTGTTAGAGGTAAGCCCGCCTGATACCGCACCCGAAGTTGCTGTTGACGCGATCCTTCGCATTTGTAATCGCTGGGATCATGCCACTCGCGTCCGGGCGGGACGCTGCAATTCTGCACTGAAAGAGCTGCATCGGACAAGTTCACGGCGTCGGAATGCCTTCTGGCGCGTGGCTCATAATCTTCGGAGTCTTCAGGTGCACGACAGAAGGTCGATCAACTGCTTGGACATGGAGATGTCGGGCTACCGGGCTGGCCTTCGGGTCGATGATGTGGACTGGCTGCTCGCAGACGGCTTGGCAATGGGCGCGGATGACCGCCGACTGGCAATCAACGCGGCGCTGATCATCTGGCAATCGGCGGGCGAGCCACCCGGATTGTCGGAGAAGATTTCTTCGGTGTGAGTTCGGACGCTGTGGCATCCGGGGTGTATCGCGAACTGACCGAACCACGAGAGCCTTCGCCTGCGCACTTAGAGATGGAGCGCGATCAAAGAAATCGAGAGCGAAAACATTGCAGAGCGGGCTCAACGGGACAGATCCTGGATTGACTTCATCCGCGAGTTGCGAAATGATCCGGAGATAAACGGAAAGATTAAGGATTCCGCCTCCGTCCGGCTTTAATTCTGAATTGCTGCGTCTCTGGCAGCTCTTAATTGGGCAAGCGCGAGTCCCGTTACGCCATCGAGAGTGTTGCTCCGCTGGAAAAGATTGCAGGGGCCGAAGTAGCAGAGGCTGTTCAGGCAGGCCTGATCGCATATTGGCGGAGTTCCGCACCTTTGCTCAGAAGCGAAAGCCTGCGGATGCTGCAATAGCGTCAGGTGGATTGACCTGATGGGATTGACCGGAGTGACGCTGGAGGCCGCAAGTGTCAGTAGCTGGGCTGACCGCGCGTCTTCCATGGAGGCGACGCGGGCCGCTGGTACGCTATTCTGGAGAATACCGGATTCCTGGGCATGGATGTCACTGTTGGACGCACTCAAACCGGCCGAGGTGCGCGCCGTCCTGATGGCGGAGATCCTGGATGAGATCACACGAACGGAACCAGTTCATCGCGAGACGCTAGAACGTGGCACATGCCGATGAGGGAATCGCCGAACTTCTCGCGCCAGTGCTGCTTGATGACCTGGCGACGAGGGTGCGGGCGCCCCTCGGTGCCCTATCCCTCGTTCTGCACATCATCGTGAGGGGAATCCCACAGGAACAAGCACCTCGACTCAAAAAACTTGGGATTGAACGATTTGAAACGGAAGCTGACGTTGCTGCCGCCGTGCAGTACCTCGCCGCAGTTTTCAGTCTCGACCCTACGGCGGCCACCAAAGTCCTGGCTGCAAGAGTGGCCCTTTTGGATGCCGATGAGCAGGCCGCTCTTGTGGATCGCTTTCTATCGGTTTCGTTCGGTGATTCGATCTCAGGCTCGGTATTCAATACAACTGACGTGCCAGCGGAGACATTGGAGGAGCTTGTTCGGCTCACTTTCGAAACCCATGGTTCGACTGCCGGCCGGAGTCGGCCGGCTGGAGTGGTCTACCTGATGAACGAAAACGATTACGCCAACCGTGCACGTAACGCGGTCTTGAGCCGGTTTGTGGAAACGCCGGGGGCGGCGACCTATCAAGCCTTGCTTCGCCTTCAAAGTGATCCGAATTGGCCGATAGAACCTGCACGACTGCGCGAGCTTGCGGAAGATAGGGCAGTTAAGGATTCCGAGAGCGCTCCATGGCCGCCGTCTGAGGCATTTGCCTTTGAGCAGCACCACGAAACTGCGCCGCGGACGGCCAAAGACCTACGGACGGTGCTTATTAGCCGCCTCGAAGACATGCAGCACGACCTCCTGCATGGGGACTTCGCTCAGGGACTCACACTGAAATCGCGTCCCAAAGAGGTCGATGTGCAGAACTGGGTTGCCGACCGGCTTCGCTTAAAGCAGGGCCGGGCGTTTTCGGTGGAACGCGAACCGCACGTCATCGATGAAAGGGAACCCGATGTTCGGATTCGCGCGAAAGCGACGGACGCGAGCGTCGCGATGGAAATCAAGGTGGCTGAAAGCTGGACTCTGAAGCAACTCGACGATGCGCTCGATATTCAATTGTGTGGACGGTATCTACGTGCCAGCGATGGGCGATACGGTGTTCTGCTTCTGGTCCACCAGCATGCTCCCCCGAAAGGCTGGAAGGGTACAGCAACCGGCAGATACTTGTCCTTCACAGTGGTTGTTGCCCGCTTGTCTGCGCGCGCCGCCGTCATTGCCGGCGCATCACGACTCACCCCAGCCGGAAGTTTGCGTGTTGGATGTATCGAGTTTGCAAGTGAGAACCTGATGGCTTTTTTTATCTATGCGGAAGGCGGAACCCTCCGATTCATAAGCCGAAGGTATCGGATACACAGATTTACGATGCTCCTTGCCTGCGATTTTCCGGTAAGCTGCTCGGCATTGCGTACCCGTGAGGGTGGCGACATGTCGGGAACAGACAGTTTGTTAGGTTCCCATCCTCGACGGCGGCGGTGACATTCCTTCCGGCAAACGCCCTTGCGTCCGGGGATCGCCTTCGACATGAGCTGCAGGCGGCATCTCGGGGAGATCGCTGAAGGAACCTCGAATCGGGAGATGGTGTGCGAAAGCCGGTCCCTTAAGTGAAACGGTATTGGGGCTAGTCCGAGGCCCTTGGCGGCCGTGAACGTTGCCGCTGAAGGCGCGATGTGGATTTACGGCGGCGCTGATGAGCGAGAGATGGGTGAAGGCCTGGGGAAATTTTTGAGCGCGTTGCAGCGCACGCTGAGCTTTCATGAGGTCCGCGGCTTTCGCCGGGCGCCGGATTGTCCAGCAAGAGCGCTGGTTTGACAGATGTGGATGGCAGCGGAGTTGCAGGAGGTTGTCGTTTAGCGGTCCACATCTCTCGAATGAATACGGAAGGGGATTATTGCCGGCTTGCCGCGGTCGTACTCCACCTGCGCATGTGGGTCCTTCCGATTCACCCCTGTGGCTCCGCGCCACGCCGCTGCCTCGGCCTGGCGGCCCTCGGCTTTGCAATGGCATTCTGCGGCTTCGGGCAGACTTACACGATTTCCACTTTTGCCGGTGGCGGGTTTCCGGACAACGCAGCGGCCCCGCTCGTGGCTTTAGGGAATGTCATCGCAATCGCAGTCGATAGTTCGAACAACGTGTTCCTAGCGCTTCCGGATAACCACATGGTCGTTAAGATGGATTCCAGCAGCGGACTTCTGACCCGCGTGGCAGGGAACGGGACCGCCGGCTACAGCGGCGATGGTGGCCCTGCTATTAGTGCGCAGTTGCAGTATCCGTCGGGAGTTGCAGTCGATGCCGCCGGCGCCATCTACATCGCGGACGGCGTCAGCGACGTAATCCGAAAAGTATCGGATGGAACGATCACGACAATCGCGGGGAATGGAAAGCACGGGTTCAGCGGAGATAATGGGCCGGCCGCGTCCGCCGAGTTAAACAACCCCCATGGCATCGCGGTCGACCGCGGCATTCAATTTATTCATCGCGGACAGCGGCAATATGCGCATCCGCATGGTGTCCGCCGGAAACATCACAACCGTAGCGGGGGATGGCGCCCCCGGGCCAGTCGACAATGGTCCGGCTATCGAGGCGCACTTGTTTTTGCCGTTCGGCGTGGCGGTGGATGCCACTGGAAACCTTTATATAGCCGATACGTACAATAAGGCAATCCGAAAGGTCTCTGGCGGCACGATCACGACGGTAGCGGGTACTGGCCCGCCGGGTTCCCTTGGCGACGGCGGTCCGGCCACCAGCGCGACGCTAAATCTCCCCTCCGGCGTCTCCATCGATTCCTCAGGAAACCTCTATATTGCCGACACGTACAATCAGCTCGTGCGGAAAGTCGCGAATGGCATCATCTCGACGTTGGCCGGTAACGGGAGGCTGGGTTTCGCCGGCGACGGCGGGCCGGCGACGGCGGCTCAGTTAAACGGTCCCGAGGGTGTGGCGGCCGATGTGGAAGGCAACGTCTACATCGCCGACTCCGGCAACCTGCGGGTGCGCAAGGTATTCGCCGGCGTCATTACGACGGCCGCCGGCCACGGCGGCGGAGGCTTTGCGGGCGATGGTGGTCCGGCCGGCAATGCGCAGCTCGACAATCCATCGGGAGTGGCGACCGACTCCGGGGGCAACCTTTATATTGCCGACACCGGCAATCACGTCATCCGCCTGGTTTCCCAAGGGGCGATTACAACCGTGGCCGGCAACGGCAGCGCCGGGTACAGCGGAGACGGCGGAAATGCAACCAGCGCGCAGTTGAACAGCCCGCTGGGCGTTGCCGTGGATGCAGCCGGCAATCTATATATCGCCGACACCGGCAACAATGTGGTTCGCGAGGTATCGGGCGGCGTGATTACTACCGTGGCGGGCAATGGAACCGCCGGCGCCACTGTTGGCGGTGCAGCTACGAGCACGCCGCTGCACGCTCCCTCCGCAGTCGCCACAGACGGCTCAGGCAGCCTCTATGTTGCGACGAATTATACGTACCAAACGGCGGGAGTCTTCTTCAACATCCCGATTACGGTCACGACCGGTCAGGTTTGGAAAGTCCAGAATGGCGCGATCGGCTCGGTGTACTCTTCTTCCACTGGCTATATCGGCGGCCTGGCAGTGAATCCCTCGCGGGATCTTTTCTTCCCGAACCGCGATGCCGCATCCGTGTATGAGTTGTCTAACGGCGGGGGGACAGCGCTAATAGCCGGCACGGGCGTCCCGGGTTTCAGCGGCGATGACGGCCCAGCCGCCAGTGCAAGATTGTCACAACCCAACGGGGTCTGGACCGATGCCGGCGGGTCCATCTGGATTGCCGACACCGGTAACCAGCGTATACGCAAAGTCTCCGATGGAGCGATCGCCACAGTGGCGGGCGCCGGTACGCCGCCGCTGGCGGGCATGCCGCAGTTCAGCGGCGATGGAGGCCCAGCCAGCAGCGCGCTGCTCAACGCGCCCCTGGCCGTTGTCACCGACTCCGCGGGCCGGGCGTACATCGCCGATAGCGCCAACCAGCGCATCCGCGTACTGGTCCCTTCGACGGGCTGTCCCGCCATCGTCAACTGGAGCTCGTTCCAGGTGGGCGCCTCCGGGGGCAATCTCAGCGGCAATATCGCGATCGGTACTTCCTGTTCCTGGTCCATGGCGGGGCTGCCGG
This sequence comes from Bryobacterales bacterium, assembly GCA_963795935.1. GTDB lineage: Bacteria > Acidobacteriota > Terriglobia > Bryobacterales > Bryobacteraceae > JAICMB01. Next base: position 100,535 of record CAWCJO010000020.1, read on the forward strand.
ACTGGATCACGGTTGCGGGACAGAACGCCGGCGGAGGTCCGGCCACGGTTACGCTGGTGGTCGCGGCCAATGCCGGTCCTCCCCGTACGGCCACCATCGCGGTAGCCGGGGAAAACGTCACAGTAACTCAGGCGGGCGCCACATACATGGTTTCAGGCCACGTCACACTCGGCGGCCAGCCGCTGCGGGGCGTGTTTATGGCCCTCGGAATCCAAGGTACTGCCTCTGGCTACTATTCACAGACGGATGCAAATGGCTATTACTCTATCGCGTTCCCAGCGGCCTCGCCGGTGTATTTTTTAAGTTGTTCCCTTACCGGCTATAGCTTCCTCACCGACGAGAGCGGTGTCACTTCGGCGAGCGCCGAAGTGTTGCCCTTTGGCGATCAAACAGTCGATTTCACGGCTTGGGTGAACCCGGGCGTCGGGGGCCTGACCGCGGGTTTTCCGAGCGTGATCCAGCCGGCGCCGGCGGCCTATGCGCCCGGTGAAATTATCTCGATTTATGGCTCCTCGCTGTGCGACCAAGCGCAGTCGGCGAGCGCTCCTCTGCCGGACGCGCTCGGCGGCTGTACGATGTATTTAGGCGCTACAAAACTTCCCCTCTATTACAGCTCGCCTGGCCAGATCAACGCTGTCCTTCCCCAGAATGCCACTATGGGCGGGAATGTCATCCGGGTCGACCGCTATACGGACGCCAGCAACTCGCCGATTGCGGCTGCGAGCGGCAATTTCAGTATCCAGATCGCTCCGGTTTCGATGGACTTTGTGGAAATAGCCGATGGCGGAGGTACGATTCTCGCGGTCCAATTTCAAGACGGCGGTTTCGCCGGCAGCGCCCGACCCGTAAAGCCGGGCGACATCGTTACCCTTTACCTCACGGGGTTGGGCGCGAAGGTCCAAACAGTTCCCGATGGCGCCGCTCCCGGCGCGCCATGCGCGGCAATCCAACAGCCCGAGATTCTAGTGCAGGGAACCGCGGCTCCGATCCTATATGCGGGAGCTCAGCCGCAATATCCGGGGCTGGATCAGATCGTATTGCAATTGCCACAGTATGTTCTTCCGGCGGGGAAGACGACGGCCACATTCGCAATCAGAGCGCCGTCCGTCTCGCAGACCGAGACCTATGAGGCACCGGCAGTTCAGTAGGTTGGGAGCAGTCGGGAATGTGAACCTGCCAAGCGGACCGGAACCCGCCGCGATCGCTGCCCGTTACCGCTCTTCAAGGGCGTGTTGCATCGGGGATAGCAGCCCCGTGCCGGAACTCGGTATCGACCGCTCGCTGACGCGCGCGGCTCGGTGGAGTCAGCACGTTACCGACGCCGCCGACGGAAACTGAGCTGGGGTTCTCCGGTAGAGTACGGCGCCCCGCGACGTACTCTACGTGGTAAGATTCGGACCAATGGGGCCGCTCGAGAAGGCTTCGAGTGCGGGGACAGGCGTCGCGGTGGGTTGGTCCGACCTGCCGCGGGCGGAAGTTTTAGCCGAACTCGATAAGATCCTCGAAAGTCACGAGTTTCATAGCAGCAGGAAATGCAGCCGCTTTCTTCGACATATTATTGAGGCGGCTCTCGACGGCCGCTTCGATTGCCTGAAAGAGCGCACGCTCGGCGTCGACGTCTTCGATCGGGAACCCCACTACGATACCAACCAGGATCCCATCGTCCGCGGGACTGCCGGCGAGGTACGGAAACGGCTCGCGCAATATTATCTCAAAGCGGGCGAGGGCGAGCTTCGATTCAGCCTGCCACCCGGTTCGTATGTCCCGGAGGCTCATACTATTGCGCTGGAGCGATCGAAAAACAGCCCGCCTCAGGCCGCGCTCGCCACCGATCTCGGGCAACAGCATTCCCGGAATCCATCTTACCGGGCCATTGCAGCCGCTTCCGTTGCCGTCGTCGCCGTCTTGATGGCGTCCGCATGGTTGCTCTCGCGGCCCACCCCGCTCGAGCGTTTTTGGGCTCCGGTTACAAGCGGCAAAACCGTGCTGGTGTGCATGGGCCAGCCGCAGTATTATACTTTCAATCCCGACACGGCTCGTGCGCTGAATTCGTGGTTCGACGAGCAGGATGGCCATCGACAACCGCCGCCGATCGCCGCGGCGCCGCTAAACGAAATCGTGCCGGTGTGGGACAACGCGGTAGCGTTGACGGATGCGCAGGCCTTCTTGCGGCTGGCCAACCTCTTTACGCAAAAGGGCAAGCAGGTGGATTTGCGCGGCGAACGGTCGGTATCGCTCGCCGATCTGCGGGGAAAGCCCGCCGTTTTTATAGGCGCTTTCGACAACCACTGGACACTGAGCCTTGCCGCCGACCTCCGTTTTACTTTTGAAGCAGACGAGCAGAAACACGCACAGTTCATTCGGGATCAGCAGAGGCCTGAGGCGACCGATTGGAAACTCGTGGACGCTTGGCCCCTGGGGCGCGATATCAATAAGGATTATGCTTTGGTGACCCGAGTTGTGAATCGCACCACCGAACGAACGATTGTCATCCTGGGCGGTATCGCCCAATACGGAACTCAAGCGGCAGCCGAATTCGTTACCAATCCAACTTACTTTCAGCGGGCGTTAGTCCACGCGCCGAGGGACTGGTATCGAAAGAACATTCAAATCGTGCTCTCTACCCGGGTTCTCTCGGGCGTGAGCGGACCGCCAACCGTAGTTGCGGCCTATTTCTGGTGAGCGGATTTGCCGTGACGGGAGTAGAGCACCGTAAAGCACCTCTGGATTTCTTTGCTCCGGGTGTAAATTTGCTCCAGGCGTAAGTTCGAAGGGCGGGTAATGTGTCCGCTCTTCAAAAAGGGGTTTGAGCATGCATTCGCGAGCGGTTGGTTCTCATCCAGTTCCACGCATCTTGCTGCCGGTATCTCTATTTGTTCTCATGTCTGGGTTGACATTTGCCCAAAACACCAATTCGGGTGAGATCCGCGGCACGGTGACCGACCCCACCGGAGCCGTTGTTCCGGGAGTGAGCGTGGGGATTTTGAACACGGATACGGGCGCATCGAAAGAGCTGACGACGAACGATGCCGGTATCTACGACGCAGTGTCGATCCTGCCCGGCCATTATCAACTCACTTTCACCAAGCCGGGTTTCGAGAAGGTGGTACGCAGCGGAATCGACCTCACGGTAGGAGTCACCACGGTCGATGCGCAACTCACCGTAGGAGTAACTCAGACGGAGGTTCAAGTAACGGCGGGGCAGCCCTTGCTGCAGACGGAGAGCGGCGAGCAATCGACCACGCTGGACGCTCAAACCATGCAAGTGTTGCCGAACGTCAATCAGAGCTGGGCAAATTTCACGAAGCTTCTGCCGGGGGCGGCGGGTTCGGGGACCGGCGTGGCGGTCAACGGTAATCTCCCCTATTACAACAACTTCCTCGCAGATGGCGCAAACGTCATGCTGCCCCACAGCGCGAACTTCGACCAGATGGTTTTCGAAGACGTAGCCGAAGTGCAGATGAACACGGCGAACTTCTCCGCGGAATATGGAGTGGGAGGGGCGGTTTTCAACCAGATCAGCAAGGCCGGAACCAATCAATGGCACGGGTCGGCGTACGAATACTTCCAGAACGACGCTTTGAATGCGAGAAACTTCTTCTCGAAGACGGTCCCGTTTCAGCGATTCGACAATTTCGGCGGCGCGGTCGGCGGGCCGATTCTGAAGAACAAGCTTTTCTTCTTCTTCAACATTGACAAGACCATAAACAACTCGTCGGGCGTGTATACCAACACGTATCCCACCACAGCCATGAGAAACGGAGACTTCTCCGATTTAACGGAGTGGCCGATCATCTACCAGCCGAATACGCTGGGCCAGGGCGCCAACGGCGGGCGCATTCCTTTCCCGGGCAACAAGATTCCCGCAAGCCTGATGGATCCGCTGGCGCTGAAGTTCCAATCGCTGTTTCCGCAGCCCAATCAGCCCGGTTATTCAAACAACTGGGTGGGGACCCTGGAATCGCCCAATCCCTTTCTCAAATGGTTCGGAAGAGTGGATTACAACATCTCGGACAAAAACCGTCTGACGTTCTCCATCACGCAAAGCGACAACCCGGCGCAGTATCCGCAGCCCTACCCCATAGGCGCGCAGGCGGGCGATGTGGATCGCTACAATATGCAGGTCTCCGACGTGTATTCGATCAGCCCGACCACGGTGAACGAGTTGCGCGTCGGCTTCACCCGCCAGGGCAACTGGTTCGAACCGCTGAGCCTCAACCAAAATATTCCGCAAACTCTAGGCTGGACGTATCCGGAGGCCAATCTGCCTCCCAGCCTGCAATTCGACGGGAATCCCGGGACCACCTGGATCGGCCCGTCCACGAACGCGATTTATGTCGAAAACGCGATCGATACGTCGGACGTTGTGACGCTGATTCGCGGCAGGCACATCCTCAAATTCGGCGGGGAGTTCCTGGATTACCAGGACAACTCGACCCCTTGGGGGAACATCAATGCGGGCACTTTCCTTTTCAGCGGAGCATTCACGCAACAGGCGCCCAGCGGCAGTGGTGGATTGGGATACGCGGATTTTCTGCTGGGGCAGGTAGCCAACTGGAGCGCCAGCAACACGCCCATTGTCGGCTTTCGCGATAAGGCTCCGCAATTTTTCGTGCAGGACGACTTCAAAGTTACCCAGAAACTGACGTTGAATATCGGCCTTCGCTATCAGATCCAGCAAGGGTGGCACGAAGTTGCAAACCGTATCGGCGACTTCGATCCTACGCTTACTAACCCGGTGACGAATACTCCCGGCGCGATGTGGTTCGGAGGCCAGGATGGGCGCACGAACCTGGAGAACACCATCTATGACATTTTTCTTCCGCGCGTTGGATTTGCGTGGGCGCCTGGAAAGGCTTGGGTTTTGCGCGGAGGCTTTGGCATTTACGATGGACCCTGGAGCCTGGATACGTATTCAGGAGGCTCCGAAGGATTGGGTACCAACAGCCACGGCAGCTTGAGCTCGACCGACCAGATCAACCCCGTGTTCATTCTCTCCCAGGCCACTTACGCCAATCTGAATTACATCGGGCCCAACCGCTCGGCGGCTTCCTTCAATGGCCAGAGTCCGCCCTATTATCCGCGAAATACTCCGATGTTGAAACAGTATCAGTGGTCGTTCACGATCGAGCGCCAGTTCGGCGCGGCGTTCGTGGCACAGGCCTCCTATGTCGGTAATCATGGAAGTAATTTGTCTTTCCCGGTAGACGTCAATCAAGTGCCGGGAAATCTGCTGCCGCAAAGCGCTGCGAATTCAAGCAACGCGCAGAATCTCCGCCCGTTCCCGCAGTTCAGCAGCATCAATGGAAATAACTATAACGCGATATCCAACTACGACGCATTGCAGTTGCAGCTGAAAAAGCGGTTCAGCCGCGGCCTTCAATTCAGCTTCAATTACACGTGGTCGAAGATGCTGACCGACCAGGACTCCTCCGGCTGGGGCAGCCGCGATGGCGGACAGCTTTATCAGTCCGCTTACAACCCGATGCTGAATTACGCGCTCTCGAATTTCGACATACCGCAAATGTTCAAGGGCGACCTGGTGTACGACCTGCCATTCGGGAAAGGAAGAACATTTCTAAACAGCAATGGTTTTGTGGACGCGGTCCTGGGAGGCTGGCAGTTTGCGACCACCTACGTTCTCGAATCGGGCACGCCATTTACGCCGCTTGTCGGCACAAACAATCAGAGCGGGGCTCTCTCGGGTAATTGGTATCCGAACCTGATCGGCGATCCGAATGTCTCGAACCCGACGGTGGGGCAGTGGTTCAACACCTGCATCCGCTTGCAGAATGGGACGAATTATCCGGCGGGGTGCGCCAATCCGGCATTTGCGGTTCCGGCGCCGGGCACGTTCGGCAATATGGGGAGAAACATCCTGCGGGGACCGGGAATTGAAGACGTCGATTTCTCCCTGGGTAAGAACTTCAAATTCCCCTTACCGCATGAGACCGGAAATCTCCAAGTCCGCTTCGACGCTCTGAACGGTCTGAATCACCCGAATTTCTCCACGCCGGGGAATAATCTCGGAACCAGCGGCGCCGGCGTCATTACATCCACGACCAACAACTACAACAGCACCAACAACAGTTTTGGGCAGCGTCTGATTCAGCTCGGCGTGCGGATTTCTTTCTAAGGGCGGAAGCGCGGGCCGTTGCGCTTCCGTCATCCGAAACTGAACGCATGATCCGCAGATGGACCGCCCAGCCGGTTATTTTTGTCCTTGCCGCGGCTCCACTGTTCGCGCAAATGGCGGGCGATTCGCGGCAACAGGTTGAAGTTCATTCGCAACAGGCCCGGAAGTACCTTCAGAACAGGAAACCGGATCTCGCAATCCATGAATTCCCTGGCGATCGATCGCGTCAATCTGGATGTGCGCGCGAATCCCGGCGTCGTCGAGTACTTCCGCAGCCAGTACGCCAAAGCCGCCGCCGACCTTCGTTCGGCGCTCGAGATCGATCCCAATCTGGGAAAAATCCGCGCTTTGCGCCGGGCTCGCCAATCGCGTGTCCGCCATCCACTTGCTGGCTTGCCGCAATACCGCGGGTTGGAAGCGCCGTTTCTATTCGCAAGCGTACGGAGAGCGTCGGGCGTTACGGGGCCAAGTGAAGTCCATTAGGCCAGCCCGGCCGAAAACTCCGAGGCCATGATGCGGCCGGATTTGGTCAATGCCGCCGCGAGCGTTGAGCCAGATAGTGTTGATCGAGCGCCTGCCGGACCAGCGTTTTGATAACAGCTTGGCGGCTCACGTTGAGGTCTCGAGCAGCCCTGTCCAGTTCCTCCAACATGGCGGCGGTAACGTCTACGTTTACTCGTTGGATGGGCTGAACCATGCGGCCTTGGCCCTTGAAAAAATGCGCGACATCTTTGCCTTGATCGGCCATGCGCGCAATCGCATCGGCAGTAACCGGTCCGGCGGGTTTACGAGTTTTCTTCATACAATCGGATCTCCTCTTTAGTCGATCTCCACAGCGTGACGAGGTGTAGGATTTCACCTTCTTCGTCTTCCCGGACTTCAAAAATGACAGAATACAGGCGGCCGCCGACCCAACCAATGGCCACATACTGCTCAGGGGCATCCGACCGCTGATCGAGCCAATAGGGTCGAGAGAACAACTCCTGGACCTCCTCAAACCCGATCCCGCGCCGCGGATTTGCTCTGAGACGCTTGCTTTTGCGCGGATCGAAACTGAACCGCATTCGATATAACTGTTATACCAGTATAAAGTAGCCGCCTCCGCTGGCGCTCTCGCGGCAGGCGGATTCCGGCCTCCCCGCTCCTCGGATTGCGGTGCTCGTACGGACCTCAGCGAGCGGTATGGGCGTTACAGCGCCACGTGAGGGGGCGGAAGCGCGGAGTGATCCCGCTGCGGTTAGTTTTCCTCATCCTCGACGCCCTCGGCGGGAAATGCTTTTCCCCAATTAGAGCCTAAGCATAACCGCGAAGTCAAGGAGCCCTACCGACCGACTGACGCCAGCATCCCGGCGAAAATCATGGGTACATCGTTTCGGTGGGGCAGGCTCGGGACGATTCGGGACTTTCCGCTTCCTAAGAACGGGCGATATTCGTCCCGCACGTTCTATATGAGCGAGTAGCCCCCATGTCGGAGAGATCGCTGAACGCATCTCGGAATCGTGAGATAGTGACTCGAATAGGTGAAGCGTATTGAGGTTAGTCGGAGCCTTCCTGACGGCCGTAGACGTCGCCGCTTAGGGCGCGGTCGAGGTTTACGGCGGCGCTGATGAGCGAGAGGTGGGTGAAGGCTTGGGGGAAATTTCCGAGGGCGTTGCCCCGAAGTCCGAGCTGTTCGGAAAAGAGGCCCAGGTGGTTGGCGTAGCCGAGCATCTGCTCGAAGATGAGGCGGGCTTCGTAGAGCTTGCCGGGGTTGCCGGCTCCGGCGCGGGTCAGCGCTTCGACCAACCAAAATGTGCAGATGTTGAAGGTCCCTTCCGTGCCTTTCAGTCCGTCCGGCGTTTTGTCGACATCGTAGCGGTAGACCAAGCCGTCCGAGACCAGTCCGCCGTCTTTGGGCGGGCGGTCGATGGCCTCGATGGTCTGGATCATGCGCGGATCGGTGGGCGAACAGAAAAATACGAGGGGCATGACCAGCGTGGAGGCGTCGAGCGCGTCGCCGCCGTACGATTGCACGAAGGCCTGGCGCTGTTCGTTCCAGCCGTTCTGCATAACGTCGAGATAAATTTCGTCACGCACGCGCACCCACTTGCCCCAGTCGGCGGGAAACGATCGCTTTTGCGCCAGGCGGATGGCGCGGTCCACGGCGACCCAGCACATCATTTTCGAGAAAACGAATTTGCGGCGTCCTCCGCGCACTTCCCAGATGGCTTCGTCTTCCTCCTGCCAGTGATCGCAGACCCAGTTCACCAGTTGCCGCAGATACATCCATAGCTCGAAGGAAATGGGCGTGCCGTGCTTGTTGAAGAGGTAGACGGAGTCCATCAGCTCGCCGTAGATATCGAGCTGGAGCTGCCGGTAGGCGCCGTTGCCGATGCGCACCGGCTTCGATCCCATATAACCGTCGAGATGATTCAATTCCTCTTCGTCCAGATTGTGACGGCCGTCGATGCCGTACATGGTTTGCAGGGCGCCGTCGGGCTCGAGCTCGTGGCAGCGCTGGTCGAGGTAATTGATAAACGCGGCGGCTTCTTCGGTGAAGCCGATGCGCATGAAAGCATAGACCGTGAAGGCGGCGTCGCGGATCCAGGTATAGCGGTAATCCCAGTTTCGCGAACCGCCCATGCTTTCCGGGAGGCTGCACGTCGGGGCGGCGACGATGGCGCCGGTGGGCTGGTAGGTCAATAGTTTCATGGCCAGGGCGGAACGCAGCACGGTTTCGCGCCAGCGGCCTTTATACGTACATTTGGACAGCCACTTCCGCCAGAAATCCACCGTCGCGTTGAAAAGGCGATTGCTCTCGTCATCGGACATTTCGACGATGCCGTCGTCCAGAGCATGCAGCTCGAAGCTGGCGGTGCGGCCCTCGTCGAGGACGAAATCGGCCGCGACTCCGTTCTCTTTGTGGTGCAGCTCGACGTCGGTTGCGAGGGCGAGCTTCAGATTGGGGGAAAGAAATTTCGCGCCGCCCGGGCCTATTTCGGTTTGGTGCCGGTCGCGCGCGTAGTTGAAGGCGGGAAAGCACTCCATGCGGAAGCTCATGCTGCCGCGCACCACCTTGACGCGGCGAATCAGACCGTGGAATCCCTCGTCGTCGCGGGGCTCGCCGATGGGCATGTAGTCGATGACCTCGCCAACGCCCTCGTTGGAGAGAAAGCGCGTCACCAGCACGTTCGTATCGGGCCAGTAGAGCTGCTTGCGGTTTATGTCGTCGTTCTTGGGGAAGATGCGGAAGAAGCCGCCCTTGCGGTCGTCGAGAAGCGCGGCGAAGACGCTGGGGGAATCGAAGCGCGGAAAGCAGAACCAGTCTATGGAGGCGTCTTTTCCGATCAGCGCGACGGTGCGCAGGTTGCCGACGATGCCGTAATCCTCTATGGGTTGATATGCCATGCGCTCACGGGACGCTTCTTAAAATAACAAGGCCGGGGGGTGGGGAGTTTCAGGGCGGGGGGAATAGGTTTGGGGCGGCCAAAGGATTGCCGGGGGGTATTCGCGTACGGAGGAGGGTCCACGATGTATGGCAGCTTGCGGCGCCGGACACGGAAGCCACTTTCGCTCCTCGAACGACGAGGCCATGCGGGGGCAGGAAGCCTGGGAGGCTTGGCGTGGCCTACATTGCGGTGTTAAACGGAGGCGCTGCACGTATCCTCCATATTCAGCGTCAAGCGTTCTGACTTGATCCGGTTCGGGAGGACTTATGCGCGCTACAGCGATTTTCGCGATCACGGCCGTCTCTGCCGCTGTCTTGTGCGGGCAAACGCCAGCCCAACAAGACCAGGATCGGGTTTTTGATTTCGTCAACACGGCGGGGGCGCAGCAGGTTCAGGAAATCGCGACCGTGGTCCGGTCGATAGGGGATATTCGGCAGCTCACCGTCGATGCGACAGAAAGAACCATGAGCGTGCAGGGAACGCCGGATCAGATCGCGCTCGCGGGCTGGCTTTTGGAGCAGCTCGATCAGCCGCGGAACCAGCAAGCTTCGTCGAGCCGGAGTTCAGCCGTGCTCGAATACCGCATGCTGGATGCGGGGGACGATAATGTCGTGCGAGTTTTTTATGCGCCCTATGCCAAGACGGTTCAGGAGCTGCAGGAAGTAACGGTCGTGGTCCGGGCCACGGCGGACATACGGCGGATGTTCGCTTATAACGGGGGAAAAGTTGTGGCGGCGCGGGCAACGGCCGGCCAAATTGCTCTTGCCGCGTGGCTGTTCGACGAGCTTGGTACGCCGGCGGATCCAAGTCCCGCCTCGCCGGAATACCGCGTAGCGGGCGGCAACGACGATGTCGCGCGAGTCTTGCGCGCCCCGCATACGAAAACCGTACGCGATTTTATGGAGCTCGTTACGGCGGTGCGCAGCGTTGCGGACCTGCGGAGAACCTTTACGTACAGCAGACCGAGAGAGATTGCATTGCGAGGGGCTGCGGATCGAGTTGCCTTGGCCGCATGGCTGGTGAACGAGCTCGACGGGTCCGGCGCGCACGGCGCGGTCTCGGAGGAATATCAGATCGCCGATGCTCGCGGCGAGGGTATCGTGCAGGTGTTCTATCTTCCGGCGGCCACCACGGTGGATGATTTTCAGCGCACCGCGGCGTTCGTCCGCATCACCGCGGACATTCGACTCGCATTCACCTATAGCCCCGCTCGAGCCCTCGCTCTGCGGGGATCGGCCACGCAAATCGCCTATGCCGCGGAGTTGATCGCGGAGCGGACGAAATCTCAGTAGGACGAAGTAAGGGCCTTGAGGTAGCGGTAGTAAAATTCCACGCCTTCGTAATAGGCGGCGACGCGCACGCGCTCGTCTTTGCCGTGGGCGCGGACGTCGTCCTGATCGATGGCGATGCCGGAGATGCCATAGCTGGGCAGGCCGGCGGCGACGGTGTAAATGCTGTCGGAGGCGCCGGTTTCCATTTCGGGGATGACGGGGCGCCGGGCCACATTTCGTCGGCGACGCGCGCGAGCGGCTTCAAGACTTCGGGCGGCGGCAGGATGGGAGCGAAGGCTTGCTTGGCGGGGGTGCGGTCGTAGACATTGCCGGCATCGTCGACGTAGCGCACTTCGACCTTGGGGTCGGCGAAGATGCGGATGAGATCCTGGCGAACCTCTTCGGCCCCGTGGCCGGGCAGAATGCGGCAGTTGATGTTGGCTTGCGCGAGCTGCGGCAGAGCGTTGTTGGCGTGTCCGGCGCTTAAGCGCGTGGCGACGCAGGTGGTGCGCATGGTGGAGTTGTAGCGAGCGTCTTTTGAAAGGCGCGCGATGGCGGCCGAATCGGGAGGATTGCGCAGGATGGCTCGCATGTCGGCGGCTGTCGGACCGGTTTCGAGGGCGGCGCGGCGTTCGAAGTAGAGGCGCGTGACGGGATTTAATTCGAAGGGAAACGGCGAGCGTTCGAGGCGCGTGAGAGCGTCCGCGATGTGGTAGATGGCGTTATCGGGCACGGGCAAGGAGCTGTGGCCGCCGGGATTGACGGCGGTGAGCTGAAAATCGGCGTAGAGTTTCTCGCTGGCCTCGACGTCGACGTTCACGGGCTTGCCGTTGGCGGCGGTGACGCCTCCGGCATCGGCGTTGAGTACGAACGCGGCGTCGATCAAGTCGCGATGATTCTTGAGGAGCCAATCGACGCCGTTCGATTTCCCGCCCTCTTCGTCGGCGGTGAGCGCCAAGACAATGTCGCGATCCGGGCGGTAGCCCTCGCGCCGGAAGCGGATAAAGGAGGTGATGAGGACGGCGTCGTTGACCTTGATGTCCTGCGTGCCGCGGCCGTAGAAATAGCCGTCTTTTTCGATGAACTGGAAGGGATCGGTGGTCCAGTCCTGGCGGCGCGCTTCGACTACATCGAGGTGACAGATGATGAGGATGGGCTTGAGACCGCCGCGGCCGGTTCCATGCAGGCGCGCGACCAAGTTGCGCTTGCGGGGGTTGGGGCCGAGCACGTGGACATCGGCGGCGGGGAATCCGGCGTCGAGGAGGCGGCGGGCCATGGCGTCCGCGGCGGCGGTGGTGCTGCCGACCGAATCCGTGGTGTTGATTTCGATCAATTGCTGGAAGATGTCGCGCGAGAGGCGGCGGGTGGCGTCGTCGAGCGGGGCGGCGGCGGCGGGAAGGAGGAAGGCGGCGGCGAGCGCTGTGGCGCCGAGGGCGCGGAACTTCGGATGTCGCATGGCTTGTTTTCATGCTGGCAGAGGGGCGCGGGCAAAGTAAAGGCGGGCGCGGCGGGGGTTGGGCGCGGGGGCGTTAGGCGGTGGCGGCGCGGGTGAGGAATTGCGCGATGCGATCGACGGCGCGCGCGAGGTTTTCGTAGGAATTGGCGATGCTGAAGCGGAGGTAGCCTTCGCCGTAGGCGCCGAAGGCCGTGCCGCTGAGACAAGCCACGCCGACTTCAGTCAGCAGGGCGTCGGCCAGAGTTTTGGACGCGAGGCCGGTGGCGGCGACGTTGGGGAAAGCGTAGAAGGCGCCGCTGGGCATGGCGCAACGGAATCCAGGGAGTTGGTTCAGACCGGCGCAGAACATATCGCGGCGGCGGCGAAATTCCGCGACCATCTTTTCGACGTCGTCCTGAGGGCCGGTGAGGGCGGCGATGCCGGCGCGCTGCGTGAAACTCGCGGTGCAGGAATTGGAGTTGACCATCAGCTTGTTGACGGCGTCGACCAGCCAGGGGGGCATGACGCCGTATCCCAGACGCCAACCGGTCATGGCGTAGGTTTTTGAAAAGCCGTCGAGAATGATGGTCTTTTCGAGCATTCCGGGAAGCGACGCGATGGAGAGCGGCGGATCGCCGAAATAGATTCGCGAGTAGATTTCGTCCGAGAGAACGACGACATCGCGGGCGCGGAGCATATCGGCGATGGCGCGGACGTCGGCGGCCGGGACGACTCCGCCGGTGGGATTTTGCGGGGAATTCAGGACGACGAGTTTGGTGCGATCGGAGAGGCTGTCGCGCAGGAGATCGAGATCGAGCGAAAAGCCGCGCTCCTCTTTCAGAGGGATGGGCACGGGCGTCGCGCCGAGGAATTCGATCATCGATTCGTAGATGGGAAAACCGGGATTGGGATAAATGACCTCGTCTCCGGGCTCGAGCAGCGCGAGCATGGGGAAGAACATCATGGGCTTGCCGCCGGGGACTACGCAGACATGCTCGGGGCCGACGCGAATGCCGCGCGTGGTGTTGACGTAATTGGCGATGGTCTCGCGCAGCTCCGGGAGGCCTTGCGTGGGGCCGTAATGGGTCCAGCCCTGGTCGAGCGCGGTTTTTGCGGCCTCGACGATGTGGCGCGGGGTGTCGAAGTCGGGCTCGCCGATCTCGAGGTGAATGATGTCGCGGCCTTGCGCCTGGAGGGCGCGGGCGCGGACCAAGACTTCAAAGGCGGTTTCGACGCCGATGCGGCGCATGCGTTCGGCTAGCTTCATTGTTCTTGAGTCAGTCGATAGTACTGAACGTTATCACGCGTTTCGGCCAGGATAACGCGATCGCCGATGGAGGCGCGCTCGCCCAGAATGCGGACGGTGGTTTTGCGGCCATCGTCGAACTGAATGATCGCAAGCTGGTAGGGCACGTCGTCGACGAAGGCCGCGGGAGGCGAATAGACGATGGTTTCGGTGTAAACGGTTGCTGTTTGTTCAACCATCTACGCGGCCTCCAGGATGGAGACGACGCAGGTGGCGCCGGAGCCGCCGAGGTTTTGCGCGAGGCCGAGGGAGTGGTTGCGGATCTGGCGCTCGCCGGCTTCGCCGCGCAATTCGAGAACGACATCGCAGATTTGCGCGACGCCGGTGGCGCCGACGGGATGGCCTTTCGATTTCAAGCCGCCGCTGGCGTTGACCGGGCGCGGGCCGCTGAGGCACGTGCAGCCCCCGAGAGTGTAGGGACCGCCCTCGCCTTTCTTTACGAAACCGAGATCCTCGATGGCGACGATTTCGGCGATGGTGAAGCAGTCGTGCACTTCGGCGAACTGGATGTCGGAGGCTTGGACGCCGGCCATTTTGTAGGCTTTTTGGGCGGCGGTTTTCACGGAGTTGAAGGTCGTGATATCGTCCTTTTCATCGAGCGCCAGAACATCGGAGGCCTGGGCGACGCCGCGCACACGGGCGGCGCGGCGCGTAAATTCGTTGGCGCGGTCGAGGGGCGCGATCACGACGGCGGCGGCGCCGTCGCTGATGAGCGAGCAATCGTAGACGGTGAGCGGCTCGGAAATGGGCTTGCCGTTGAGCGCCTGTTCCATGGTGATGACTTTTCGCATGTGCGCAAGCGGATTTTTCGCGCCGTTGGCGTGATTTTTCACGGCCACGGCAGCGAGCATCTCGCGCGTGGTGCCGTAGTCGTACATGTGGCGGCGGGCGATCATAGCGAAGAGGGCGGGAAAGGTGGCGCCGGCGCGGACCTCGCCTTCGACGTCGCCGGCCGCGGCCAGGATTTCGGTCACTTTGGGCGTGGGTTGGGAAGTCATCTTTTCGACCCCGCCGACCAGCACGATATCGTGCAAGCCGGAGGCGACGGCGGAAACGGCATGATAAAAAGCCGATCCGCTGGAGGCGCATGCGGCCTCGAAGCGCGTGGCGGGAACACCCGTGATTCCCATTCCGCCGGCGACATAAGGGGCCAGGTGATTCTGGCCGACGAAAGAAGGGCCTGCAAAATTCCCCAGGTAAAACGCTTCCACCTGGGAGGGCTGGATGCCGGCGTCCTCCATGGCGCGCTCTCCGGCTTCGACGGCGAGGGTTCGCAGGCCGCGGCCGGGGAAGGCCCCGAAGGCGGTCTTTCCGATGCCGATGATGGCCACGGGTCTCATATAATCATGGTAGCGCCGACACTATGAAACGATTTGGTTCTGCACGTTTTAGCGCTCCCTGCGTCAGCTTTATTAAGGCATGGCGGCGGCGCTGGTCGGACAATTCGAGGTCACAATGAGCGACCGCGGCGCGCCTTCGCAGATCGACAAGGCGTTGGAGGCGGCGCAGGAACAGCAGAACCGCTTCATTTCCGAGAATTTGCGGCGCGTTTTTCTGCTGATTTACCGCATTGTGGGCAACGTGGCGGACGCGCAGGATCTGACGCAGGAGGCGTTTATCAAGGCGCTGCAGCGGCAGGACCAGTTAAAGGACCTGGAGAAGGCGGCGCATTGGCTTTCGCGCATTGCGAGCAATACGGCGATCGATTTTCTGCGGCGGCACGGGAAAGTGAATTTCTGCGAGATCGATACTCTGGTGGAACCTCTTTCGGAGCCGTCGGCGGGTCCGGAGCAGGAGCTGCTGCGCGGGGAGCATCGCGAGTATTTGGAACGAGGTTTGTCCATGCTGACCGAGCGGGAGCGAGCGGCCTTGATTTTGAGGGACGTGGAAGGGCTTCCGGCGGAGGAAGTGGCGCGCCAGTTGAACTGCTCGAAAGCGACGGTGCGATCGCACATCGCCAACGCGCGCGTGAAATTCCGGCGGTATCTGGACAGGAGGAAGCCGTGAAACACCCGGGTGAGATCCAATTGGCGCTGTTTGCCGCGGGCGACCTGGGGTTGCTGGAGCGCTGGCGCGTGGGCCGGCATGTGCGCGAATGCGGCGAGTGCGGGCCGGAAGTGGCGGCGCTGCGCGCGGCGCGCGAAGCCGTTCGCACTCTCGCGAATGAGATGCCGGAGGGCGTGAACTGGACGCGGCTGGCGCAGGAAATGAGGGGCAACGTGCGCGTGGGTCTGGCGGCGGGCGAATGCGTGGGTCCGGCGCCGTCGCTACGGCCGAAGTCGCTGGCGTGGCACGCGATGACGATTGTCGCGGCGTCGTTCCTGGTTATGTTGGGAGCGATGTGGCTGAAAATGCCGCGCCAAGAAACGGACCATCTGTGGGGATCGCTGCGCTCCATTCACTGGAACCGGTTGGGCGCGCCTTTGTCGGCGGCCTTGCCGGACAACGTGGTTCTGGAAGCTTCGCCGGCGTCGATTATCTTGAACGCGAACGGGGGAACGATGTCGTTTCCGACGTCGCCGTCGGACGGCGTGGCGGTTTCGGTGAACATGCAGGGATCGGCGGGGGCGCAGTACGTGGATTCGGAAACGGGTCAGGTGACGATCAACAGGGTTTATTATGCGCAGTAGCGCGGCCTGCCGGTTGCCGTCGGCCTGCTGTTTACTAATGACGCTAGCCGGCGCGGCGGGGGCGGCGGACGTGCGCCCGAGGATCGACCTGCCCAAGGACTCGCCGGTCGCGGTGCTGTCCTACGATCCGAGCGGTTCGAGCGAGACGGCGCGCGGCGGGGCTTTCCTGGTCGATTTGCACGCCGCGCTGTCGCTGCGCAATTCGACCGAACGGCGCATTCGCGGCATTATGTTGACGGTGACGGCGCAGGATGTGACTCCGGGCGGCCGGGGATCGATCACGATTCCCAGCCTGGACGTGGGTCCCAACGAGAGCTTCCCGGTACACATCGACTTGCGATTGTTGCGTCCGGCGATGGCTTCGAACGGGGTTCCGGTGGTGGTGGGCCTGGACGGCGTTTTGTTCGACGATCTGGGTTTTTACGGTCCGGACAAACTCGGGTCGCGGCGGACGTTGACGGTTTGCGAGATGGAGGCGCGGCGCGACCGGCGCTATTTCAAGACTCTGCTGGCGGAGGGCGGGCCGCAGCGGGTGCAAAACGAGATGGTCGCGATGCTGCAGCGGCAGACCGGCCGGCCGGGCATGGATGTGCAGATGGTGCGCGGCGGCCGCGCGACAAATGTGGATGGCGAGCGGCCGGTGCAGTTCGCGTTTCTGAAGATGCCGGACGCGCCGGTGGAGCCGCTGCAAGGGATGGCGCGCGTGGCGGGGAACGAAGCGCGGGCGCCGAGTCTGGAGGTGCGGAACCGCTCCGATCGCTCGGTCCGTTATCTCGAGATCGGCTGGATCCTGCACGACCGCGGCGGGCGCGATTTCCTAGCCGGAGCCGTGCCGGCGGAGTTGAATCTGGGTCCGGGGCAGCGCAGCCAGATTTTGAAAGACACCACGCTGAAGTTTCCGGCGCTGTCGATTGAAGGCATGACGGGGTTTGTCGGCGCGGTGGAGTTCACGGACGGCACGGTGTGGATTCCCAGCCGCGCGGACCTTTCCGATCCGACGCTGCGCAGCGTCATGGGCCCTTCGCCGGAGGAGCAGCGGCTGGTGCAGTTGTACCGGAAAAAAGGTCTGAACGCGGTGGTCGAGGATTTGAAGCGGCTGTAGCTTCCGCGCGTCCCCATCGATTTGCGCGGCACGGCCGGCTCTGCGATTCTAGGGTGAATGGAAGCCACTGAAGAGCTGAAGGAACACGCCGAGCACGCGCGCGAGCCTTTCGACAAGATGGTGGCCGCGACCATGGCGATCATTGCGGCCGGTCTTGCGGTGGTCTCCGTGTTCGGCCAGGTGGCGACGACCGAAGAGCTGCTGCTGCAGCAGAAGGCCTCGGACCAATGGTCGTTCTATCAGGCCAAGTCCATTCGCCGCTACCAGTCGGAAGTCGCACGGGACATCATCGGCGCGGCCCACGGCGCCGCCCAGCAGGTCCAGCAATATTCGAAAAACGCCGATACCTACCGCAAACAGTCGGACGAGATCTCGAAGGAGGCCGCGCAGCTCGAACGGGAGAGCCACTTGCGTGGCAGTCAGGCGCTGCGTTTGCATATCGGGGAGATCTTTCTCGAAATCGCGATTGTGTTCGCATCGCTCGCGATTTTGTCGAAGCGCGTGATCCTGTACTGGACCGCGGTGGTGAGCGGCGCGATCGGCATCGTCGTCGCGTGCACCGAGCTGGCCGTGCATGGCTAAGCTGTTTTGCGGCACGTCGGGATTTGCGTACCCGAGTTGGAAACCGGATTTCTATCCCGCGAATCTGCCCGCGAAGCGCTTCCTGGAGCACTATTCCGGCCGCCTGAACGCCGTCGAGATCAACTACACGTTTCGCCGTCTGCCGTCAGCTTCGACTCTGGAGAACTGGGTGCAAGCCACGCCCGCGGGGTTCGTGTTCCCCGTTAAGGCGCACATGCGCATCACGCATATCGACAAGCTGAAGCCGAGCGAATTTACGGCGGTATTTTTTAATGCCATCGATCCGCTGCGCACAGCTCGCCGGCTGGGGCCGGTTTTGTTCCAGCTTCCTCCCGCGATGAAGTGCGATGCGGCGCTGTTGGGCGAATTTCTCGCGGCGCTGCCCGCGGGGCTGCGCTACGCCTTTGAATTTCGCAATACGAGCTGGCTGGCGGATCCGATTTACGAGCTGCTTGAGAAGCGTGGCGTCGCGTTATGTTTAGCGGAATCGGAAAAGTTGGTCGTTCCGGAAGTGATCACCGCGGACTTCGTGTACTCGCGGCTTAGGAAGCCGGACTATAGCCCGGCGGATCGCGTCGAGATTGGAGACCGCGTACGGCAGATCGTCGCTTCGAACAAAGACGCTTACGTTTTTTTCAAGCACGAAGAAACGGCGGCGGGGGCTTTGTATGCCGAAGAGTTGGCGCGGGCGATGTAACGAAGAGGGCTTCGCGGAGAGGGGCAGTGTAAGCGATCCCCGGGCGCGAAGCCCCGTTCGTTTCAGGTACGGATAAGACGGCGCAACGGCGAATAGCCGAAGACGCCGGTGAGGATCGCATCGGCCGCGATGGCGGTCAGAACGCCCTTCCACTTGTAGCTTAGCGGAGCGAAAATCGCCGCCGCAGCGGCCGCCGACCCGATCGCGTAACGGATTTTAGTCTCGTTTCCGCTCATCGCCGCGGCATCCACATAGTTCCGGGCCGTCGACGAGATCCGGTCGGTCATGTTGTCAGTTTCGTTGAGTTGCACGAAATAGTTCCTTTCATTTCTTGGACGGCGGCGCAACCTCGCTGTTTCATGCAGTGAGGCGGAAAACCGCCCCTCTTAGCGCTTTACAACGACAACCGTATTGTGGCGGTGGTGGCGATAGTGGCGATGGTGACGATAGACACGCCGAGTGTGCGCGGGCCTTTGGACAACGACAACCTGCGCCGGCGCTGGGTTCGGGCTCGGCGCCGCCATGACCAAAGTGCTTAAAGCGAAAGCAGATACCATTACTATTTTCTTAATCATTTTCTTACCCTCCCGCCAGTAACAGTGCAATCGGAGTGCCGCGGCCGCTATCGCGGCCGAACTGCCGCGTAATCAACCCCCCCGCGATTGCAGAGTGGAAAGACGAGTAACGGCGGGAGCAATATTTGCGCGAATGCGCTTACCAAAAGTGAACGGCGACTACTTTGGGCGAACTGGGGCCGCCTGCGATTACCTTGACGTGGAGCACCATCTGAAGATTTTTGTTGCGCCATGAGGGCGGAGCGCCGCGCAAGGCTTCCGCGAACAGGTCCGGGTTGGTGACGAGGTCGGAAGCCGCGTCCGTTCCATATTGCGTAATGCCGGCAATCTGGACCAGCATGGCGTGCGTATCGGGATGAAAGACGCGCGACACGAGGGCGTAATCTTCGCTGGTATGGCGATCGACGGGAAGATTGGGCAAGGACCAGCGCGTAGGGGCGCCGTTGTCCGTAATGCCGATGGGGTTGCGGGAGACGTCGATAAAATAACGCAACTGGTTGCTGATCTCTTTCCATCGCGTATACGAATATCCGACCATGATGGCGGGTGCGGTCTCGAGATCGCGCAGCGAGGTCTCGTTGCCGATGCGCACACGAAAGGCCCGACCCTTGTGCGTGAGCAGAGACGATAAGCGCGAAACGGCGATCAAGTCCCCGCCGCCTACAAATTGGTCGGACAGGAGGGTGAAAGTGCGCGGCGTTAGGGGCTGCTTGGCGTCGGGATCCGGATCCGGAGTATAGACGGGGACGAAGGCGGCGCAGACGGAAACGGGGGCGGCGCCTTTGAGGACGGGCTGCCAAAACTCATCGAGCGCGGTGGGCGGGCGGGCGTGGTTCCACATCCAGGGGACGGCGGCGAGCGCGAGTATCGCTAGCGCCGCAGACATCCAGGCTGCGCGTGGAAGACGGCGCGGCGGGGGCGGGGGCGGCAATCCTTCATCGTCGGCCAGGAGTGGCGCGATGACGGCGTTTTTATCCGAGGAGCGATGTTCGGCGGTATGGTCGAGGCGGTGAAAATCCGGGACGTAAGCTCCGGCGGGAAGCTCGATGCGCAGAGGATTGCGGGCGCCCTCGGAGGAATAATAAAGACCGAGACGTTTGCGGACCTCGCCGGCTTTGACGCGAACAGTGGCATCCTCGCCGGGATCGTAGGTCGCGGCGCGGCCGAACACCTCGACTCCGATGGTGCGCTCCTTCAGGATGTCGGCGTGCCCGGCGAGCGTGGTGTCGACGACGAAGCGCAAGAAGTCCTGGCTGCGTTTGCTGGAACGGAACTCATGTCCGGCGAGGACGCGCTCCAATTCCTCGCGGATGGCATGTTCGGGGAGCGGACCGGGGTGCAGCGCGGCGGCGTCCGAAAGGGGCGGCGAAGCGGGTCTTTGTCCCTGAGCCATGGCCGTTGCAGCTTGCGGTCGATTCTAACATGCCTCGCGCGGCGGCGGCGATCTCGTCCGAATTTATTGAAGGATAAGCACGTTCGGTGACGTAACGAACGCGCCGCGCCCGTGAATCGATAACCGTTCGGAACTGGAACACGGCGGGATTTCGGCGTAGCCTTTAGCGCAAGGGAGCAGATCGTATCGGCGTTCGCGGGCGGCTTGTAATCCGCATTGTTGCGTTGACAGTGGCGATGGTGGAGATTGCCGCGGCGGCGGAACTGCATCTGATGCCTTGGCCGGCGAAGGTGAGCGCGAAGCAGGGAGCGCTGGCGATCGGCGCGAACTTTTCTATTGCGGCGACGGGGTATTCGGACGCGCGGCTGGAAGGCGCAATCGGCCGCATTCGCGCGAGGATCCGACGGATGACCGGCACGCAATGGAATGCCGACGGGACGGAACATGCGACGCTGGCCGTGGAATGCCGCTTCGCTGGTCCGGCGCTGCCGGCCGTAGGCGAAGACGAAGCGTACGTTCTCGACGTGGAGCCTACGGGGGCGCGGCTGCGGAGCGAAACTGTCACGGGCGCGCTGCGGGGGCTTGAAACATTCGCGCAACTGGTTGTTGCGGGTAGCCAGGGAGGCTTCGAAGCGCCCGGCATTCATATTGAGGACCGGCCGCGCTTTCCCTGGCGCGGATTGATGCTCGATGTCGCGCGGCACTGGATGCCGGCGCGGTGATCGAGCGCAACCTGGACGCCATGGCGGCAGTGAAGATGAACGTGTTCCATTGGCATCTCACCGACGATCAGGGCTTTCGCGTGGAGAGCAAACGGTTCCCGAGATTGCAGGCCTCCGGCTCGGACGGGCTCTTTTATACGCAGGATGAAATACGCCAGGTCATTGCCTACGCGGCCGAGCGCGGCATTCGCGTCATCCCGGAATTCGACATGCCCGCGCATACGACGAGCTGGATGGTGGGGATGCCGGAGCTGGCCAGCGCTCCGGGGCCGTACCGCATCGAGCGCTCCTGGGGGATCTTCGAGCCGACGATGGACCCCAGCCGGGAAGAGACGTTCGTTTTTCTGGACGCCTTCATCGGCGAAATGGCGGCGCTCTTCCCCGATCCGTTTTTTCACATCGGCGGGGATGAGATTGACGACGCGCAATGGAAGGGGTCGGCGAGAATCCAGAAATTCGCCCGGGAACACGGTCTGAAGAGCAGTCACGATCTGCACGCGTATTTCAATCGACGCGTACAGGCAATTCTTCGCAAGTATGGGAAAACGATGGTCGGCTGGGACGAAGTTCTGGACCCCGGCATGGCCGCGGACACGGTGATCCAATCCTGGCGCGGGCAGCAGTCGCTGGCGGACGCCGCGCGCAAAGGCTATCGCGGTGTTCTGTCGTATGGGTATTATCTCGATCACGTTAATCGCTCGTCGTTCTATTACGCCAACGATCCTATGAGCGGCCCTGCCGCGGCGCTGGCGCCGGGAGACGCGTCAAGGATTTTGGGCGGCGAGGCTTGTATGTGGTCGGAGTATGTGAGTCCGGAGACGATCGATTCGCGCATCTGGCCCAGCGCCGCCGCGATTGCCGAGAGGCTGTGGTCGGCGGCAAGTTTGCGCGATGTGGACGCAATGTACGAGCGCCTGGAGCATGTCTCGGCGGCACTCGAGTGGGCGGGCGTGCGGCATCGTTCGAATTACGAGCCGATGCTCGCTGAAATCGCGGGAGGAAATTCGTCGGCAACGGTGCGCGCGTTGGCGGATGCGGTGGAAGCTTTGGGAATCGAAGGGCGCAGGGACGCGCGCAAATACACCAGCGCGGTGGCGCTCGATCGTTTGGCCGATGCGGCCCGTCCGGAAAGCGAGCGGGTGCGCCGGTTGGAGCGTTGCGCGGCCGCGCTCAAATCCGGAGACAGGACGGCGGCGGCGGAGCTTAACGTTGCGTTAACGGAGTGGCGCGACAATTATGCCGGCGCTGGCGCCGGTAGCGAATCGCAATTCGCTCGCGCGGGAATTGATTCCAATTTCGGAAGAACTGTCGACGTTGGGAGCGATCGGTCTACAAGCTTTGAAATATATTGCGGCGGGCGGGCCGGCGCCGGGAGCCTGGATTGAGGCGCAACGCCGCTTGTTAGTGGAATTCGAGAAACCCAAATGCGAGGTCGCGCTGGCCGCGGAGGGCGTCCCAAGTTTAGTTGAAGGTTGGTAGGCGGCGGTTGGCGCCGATTCGATAGAATCCGGTTGCCAGACGCAGAAAAACCGAAAGGAACCTACCGCCGTGAAAAAACCTTATCACATCGTGACCCGCGCCGCGCGCGAGTCGGCAGCCGTCATCGAACAGTTCTGCAAGCCAACGGGCAGATCCTGCTCCCCATCGTCAACTTGATCCAGAATGCCAGCCAGGTGGTGGAGGCCGTGATCTATGAAATCGGGCATCAAACGCTGGAACAGATTCTGCTCCTGAGCGCCGAGCAACTCGCCGGCGCACGCACTTCCGGCAAAGCTAGCGGCGAGATCCGCCACCATGGATCGCAAGCGGGCAGTGTGCAACTGGCGGACCGGAAGATGAAAGTGAAACGGCCCCGGCTACGGCACAAGAGCCAAGGTGAAGTGAAGGTCCCCGCCTATGAGATGCTGCGCCGGGATCGAGGTTCGCTCAGCACATGTTGGGCGCTCTGCTGCGCGGGTGTCGACCCGGGAATACCAGGAAGTTCTGCCGCGGATGGCGGAAACGGTGGGGGTGTCGCGCAGCGCCATCAGCCGCAAAGCCATCGAGGCGAGCACGGAGCAACTGCAGCAGTTGCAAGAGCGGCGCTGGGACAAGGTCGAAATCCTGGTGATCTACATCGATGGCCAACGCTTTGGGGCACAGCACGTGCTCAGCGCCGTGGGAGTCGATGAGGAAGGAAAGAAGCACATCCTGGGTATCGCGGCCGGCGCGACGGAGAACGCGGCCGCCGTCAAGACGCTGTTAACGCGCTTGCGAGAGCAAGGTTTGCCCACGGACCGCAAATACTTGTTCATCATTGACGGCGCGAAAGCCTTGCGAGCTGGAATCGACGAAGTCTTCGGCTCCGATGAGCCGGTACAGCGGTGTCGCAATCACAAGCTGGAAAACGTCATGAAGGAGCTGCCCAAGGAACAGCAAGGCCAAACGCGGCACCTGATGCGGGCCGCCTGGAAGGTAAAGACGGCAGAGGAAGGTGAGAAGCGGCTGGAGCAAATCGCGCGCCTGCTGGAGCACGATCACGAATCCGCGGCGCGGAGCTTGCGTGAAGGAATGAAGGAAATCTTCACCTTGCAGAGGCTTCAAATCCCGGTAAGCTTGCACAAGTGCCTTGCTACCACCAACCTCATTGAAAGCCCACACAGTGGAGTTCGTCATCGCACGGATAACGTGAGCCGCTGGCGCGACAGCGACATGGTGGAGCGTTGGGTGGCATCGGCCTGGTTACTCACTGAAAAGCATTTTCACCGTATCGATGGTTATGAGCATCTGTGGGCTTTGGCCGCGATCCTTGGCCGGGAAACCAAGTCAGCGAAAAAGGAGAACGTAGCGTAACATGAACTCAGCCGCCCCCATCAACCTTCAACTAAACTCGGGACGCCTTGCCGCGGTGAGGCCGGTCGGCTTGCTGCTCGACGTTGCCTCGGCGGGCGCAAGGCAGTGAAAAATAGCGCTGTTCGATCAGGTAACGAACTTGGATATAACACCGCCGCAACGGTTCGAAACTGGACAGGGGGAAGCGGGAGGCACAAGGTATGTGAGGGAAAGCTCGCCCGGAGCGCGGGAACGGCACTGAATTTGCAAATTTCGTGTCACTCGATGCCGGACGGATTTCCCGGCCGGTTGGTAGGGAGTTTTGAGTAGTTCAAGAGGGAGCCATGCAAGCCAAATACAGATCGATTCTGCTTACACTGCTGCGTGCCTGCTCGATCGCCTGCGTTGTGGCGCCAACATGCGGTTGGGCGCAACAGGTGACCGCATCGGTAACGGGCAAGGTCACCGACGCTACGGGAGCCGCGGTACCGGGCGCTAAAGTGACGGCGACGGACACGGAGCGCGGCACGCAATATCCCGGCAACGACAAACTCCGACGGGTTTTACACCATCTCGAACCTTCCGGTCGGAACTTACAACCTGAGGGTTGAAAACCAGGGATTTCAGACCGCCACGCAATCCAATATCGTTCTGCAGTTGAACCAGGTGGCCACGACTCGATTTCCCGACTGCAGGTCGGCAACGTCGCGACGACCGTCGAAGTGACCGGGCGAAGCGCCGCTGCTGCAGACGGAAGCGACCGCAACTTGGCCAGGTGATCGATTCGCGGACGAATGAACGCTCCCGCTGGCGACTCGCAATTACGTGCAGTTGACGCTGCTCGCGCCCGGCAGCGTGCACCCCGATCCTCCACGTTTCACCAACGGCCAAACCACCGCCAGCAGCGGGCGTCCCTACGTGAACGGCAATCGCGAGCAGGCGAACAACTTCATCCTCGATGGAATGGACAATAACCAGGTTTCGGACAACCTGGTCGGCTATGCGCCCAGCGTCGACGCCATTCAGGAGTTCAACGAGATCACCCAGAACGCGCCGGCCGAGTTCGGCAACTTCATGGGCGGCATCATCAGCACGCACGATCAAAGTCGGGCAGCAACGCACTTTCACGGCGATGCTGTTCGAGTTTTTCCGCAACGACGTGTTGAACGCCAACAGCTGGTCGAACAACTTCAAGGATGCTCCGCGGCCAAGCTGCGCTGGAACGAGTTCGGCGGAACGTTCGGCGGCCCGATCAAGCGCGACAAGCTGTTCTTCTTTGTCGATTACCAGGGTCAGCGCTACGATACTCCGACCAGCACCGGCGCCACCAGCGTTTTCACCGCGCAGGAACGGCAGGGGAATTTCTCCGCGCTGCTTCCCGGCGATGCAGTTGTACAACCCTTCTCGAGTCGTGAACGGGCAGCGCCAGCCGTTCCCGGGCAACATCATTCCGGCCAGTCTGCTGGATCCGGTGGCGCAGAAGATCCTGAACTCCTCGGCGTATCCGCTCCCGACGCGGCTCCGGGCCTGATCAACAATTATCTCTACAGCGTCGCGCACGCGCGATCAACGGCGATCAGGGCGACGCCAAGATCGACTGGAACGCGTCGGAGAAGGATCGCATGTTCGGCCGCTTCTCGCGCAGCGTGATCTCGAATCCCGAGCACCAACAACATGCCGCTGTTCTACAACTCTTTCGCGAATTATCCGACGTGGAACGGCGTGCTGGATTGGATGCGACACGTTTCGCCCACCATCGTAAACGATGCGCGCGTTCGGCGTGAACTATGTGTTGGTGAACAACGGCGCGGCGGCGAACGGCGTGGCCAACTTCCCGCAGACCGTGGGGCTGCCGGGCATTCCGTCCAGCTATCCTTCCGGCCATGACATTCTCGGGGGGAAACGCCGCGACGATCGGCAATGCCGACGTGTATCAGCTCTTTGCCGATACCGTGATTCAGTACGAAGACACGCTGAACATCACCAAGGGCGCGCACACCATGCACATGGGCTTCCAGGGCTGGCGCCAGCGCATCGATACGTTTTATTCCGGCAACAACGGGCTGGCGGGCACGTTCACTTTCGATGGCCGCTACACCGCGGGGCCGAATCCACTGGCGACCTCGGGCGGCGGCACCGGGCATGCTGAAGCCGATTTCCTGCTGGGCTGCCGGCGAATATCGGCACCGGCGTGAACGGCGGCACCTGGGGACAGCGCGCCAATGTCTTCGCGGGATTTTTCCAGGACGACTGGCATGTCACGCCGAAACTCACGCTCAACCTCGGCTTGCGTTAGGAATTGCACACGCCGTGGGTGGAGGTGCATAATCGGCAGAGCAACTTCGGTCTGTTCAGCGGCGCAATTGGACATCGCGGGCCAGAGATGCCCTTATAACAATTGCCGGGCGCTATATAACCAATACAACGGCATCACGAATTTCCAGCCGCGGATCGGCATCGCCTGCAACCCGTGGAAGAACACGGTGGTTCGCGCGGCGTACACGCTGTCGACTTACCTGGAAGGCACCGGCACCAACTTGCGCCTGCCGATCAATCCGCCATTCGCGCACGAAAACGACGCGAACTACACTTCGCTGCCGCTTCCGGGCTCGACGCTGAGCCAAGGCTTCGTGCCGCTTCGAGGCGCGATCCGGCGATCCGTTCGCCGGCGCCACGCTGCGCGTTTGGGATCCCAACGTCCGCCCGGCGGTTTCGAATCAATGGAACTTCACCATGCAGCAGCAATTCGCCAGCAGCACGACGTTCCAGGTCGGCTACGTCGGCCAGCGCACCACGCACCTGATGGTGCCGATGCCTTATCTGCAGAAAGAACTGCTGCGCGAACGGCACGGTCGTGAACAGTCCGTACCTGTCGGGCAATCCCACGCTGCAGAACGAGATCGGCCAGATCTCCGGAACGGCTTCGAATGGCAACCAGAGCTATAACGCTCTGCAGGCGGTGTTGTTGAAGCGCTTCAGCAACGGGCTGGAATACTCGGTTGCTTATACCTATTCGAAGTGCATGACCGATTCCAGCGGCTACTACGGCTCCTGGGGCGGTCAGACACGCCGACTTCGCCCTATTGGCAGAACCTGTACGACAAGAAGGCGGAATGGGGTCCCTGCTACTACGACGTGCACGCACGTGCTGACCAGCTACGCTACCTACGATCTTCCGATCGGCCGCAACCGCGCGTTCGGAAACAACATGAACCGCGTGGCCGACGCAATCATCGGCGGCTGGCAGGTCAATGCGCATTCTGAGCCTGCACACCGGTTTCCCCCTGACGATTTCGCGGGCCCGACGCTTCCGGCACGAATTCCCGCGGCTCGCGTCCGAACTGCCTCGCGCCGCCGCACGTCTTTGGCGAACAGAACTCGCCTTTGGGCGGATATCAATGGTTCGATGCCGGCCTCTACGGTCCGGCCGCTCCGGGAACATTCGGGAGTTGCGGCGTCGGCACGGTCCGCGGTCCAGGTCTTGCACACGCTCGACTTCAGTCTGTCGAAATTCTTCAACTTCACGGAGAATCAGAAGCTTGAATTCCGAGCCGAGGTCAATCAATTTGACCAACACTCCGATTCTAAATTCGCCCAATACAGGCTTGGGCAGTACGATGGGTCTGCTCCAAAGCTCGCAAGGAGCGAGCAATATTCAGTTCGCTTTGAAGTACCACTTCTGAGCGGAGGACCGCGCTTCGAACCCCCGTGCGGAGCGCGGTCCCATCTCTTCGAGCAAACGGCTACGCTGGTAATCGATGTACCGCACTCTCGCCCTGGCGCTGGCGTTGGCAACCATTCCGGTTTTCGCGCAAACAGTTCACAAACCGGCGGCGTCCGTTCCTCCCGACTGCCACGATCGAGCGCGCGGCAGCGATGGCGGAACATGGCCGTTGCGCCGAAGCTCTTCCACAACTCAAGAAATCCACGGCGCGAATCGATAATGCCGGCCTCAAGCGCAGAGTCGGCGTGGCGGGCATCCGCTGCGCCATGTCGCTGAACCAGAGCGCGGACGCGACATATTTTCTGACGTGGCTGAACCGCGAATTTCCTCGCGACGCCGCGGTCCTCTATCTTTCCACCCACGTTTACTCCGATCTCGCGACGCGCGCGTCGCAGGAATTGCTGTTCACGGCGCCGGCCTCGCCCGAAGTTCACGAGCTCAACGCCGAAGCGCTCGAAATGCAAGGCAAATGGCAGGATGCCCTGGCCGAATATCGCGCCGTGCTGGAGAAAGATCCGCGCATGGCCGGGCATCCATTACCGCATCGGCCGTCTGTTGCTGTCGCAGCCGGAAACGCCGGCGGGCAAGGAAGAAGCGCGCAAGGAATTCGAAGCGGAATTGGCGATCGACCCTGGTAACGCGGGCGCCGAGTTTGTGCTGGGAGAATTGTCGCGGCAGGCGGAGAGCTGGCCCGACGCGATCGCGCATTTTTCGCGCGCCGCGCAGCTTGACGCGGGGTTCTTTGACGCCTATCTTGGGCTGGGGCCGCGCGCTTTTAGGAGCGGGCCAGGATGCCGCCGCGGTGGCGCCGCTCGAAACTGCCGCAAAGCTCGAACCCGACAACCCGCAGGCGCATTTCCAACTCGCGACGGCGTATCGGCGCATGGGCCGCAAGCCCGATGGCGACCGCGAATTCGCACTCTACAAGCAGGCGACGATCAAAGCCGGCGATTTGAAGGACAGCGTCGCGAGAGGCGTTCTGGGCAGCGCTCCGAAGGCGCCGTAAGGCTTCGTGTTCACGAGGGCGCCATGCTAAACTGGCGATTGGCTGTTCAAGCCGATTCACGACCGACCGGCAAGCGGGCGCGTAGCTCAACTGGCAGAGCAACTGACTCTTAATCAGTAGGTTGTAGGTTCGATTCCTACCGCGCTCACCACACAGAAAAGGATTTAGCGGAGCGATGCGCGAAGAGGAACATACTCGCTGGCCGCCCTTGCCGCTTGCGGAATGGGAGGCTACGCGCGCGACGCTCCACATGTGGACGCAGATCGCGGGCAAGGTGCGGCTGGCCCTCAGTCCGCATGTCAATCACTGGTGGGAAACGCCGCTGTACGTGAGCGCGCGCGGCATGACCACGTCTCCGATCCCTTATGGCGGGCGGGTTTTTGAGATGGAATTCGATTTCATCGACCACAATCTTGCGATCCGCGGAGATGAAGGCGAGACGAAATTCGTGCCGTTGTACCCGCGCTCGGTCGCGGATTTTTACCGCGAAACGATGGCTGTGCTGCGCGCCATGGGAATCGACGTGAAGATCTGGCCGAAACCGGTCGAGATTGCCGATCCCATTCCCTTCCCCGAAGACGAACGCCATGCCTCCTACGATCCCGAGCATGTGAGCCGGTTTCATCGCATTCTTGTCGAAGCGGATGCCGTTCTCAAGGAATTTCGCGCGGGCTTTATCGGGAAAGCGAGTCCCGTGCATTTCTTTTGGGGCAGCTTCGACCTGGCCGCGACGCGTTTTTCGGGACGCCGCGCGCCGCCACGCCCGGGAGCGGACGCGATTACGCGCGAAGCCTATTCGCACGAGTGCAGCAGCGCGGGATTCTGGCCCGGCGGAGGCGCGGTAACCGGCGCGGCGTTTTACTCTTACGCGGCGCCAGAGCCCGCGGGCTATGCGGCATCCGCGGTGCGCCCGCCGCCTGCGTTCTACGACTCCGGGCTGGGAGAATTCATCCTGATGTATGACGAAGTCCGGCAGGCGGGCTCGCCCAAAGCCGCCTTGCTCGAGTTTTTCCAAAGTACGTACGAGGCTGCCGCCGATTTAGGGAAGTGGGATCGCGAGGCTCTTGAACGCCCGGCGTTGCGCTCGCCGCGGGCGTGAAACGGTTGCGCAAGCAGGTGGAAAAGACGGAGCGGGCGCGGTGGGCGTGGGAGCTCCGGCGGCCGCAGGAGTTGTACGTGGAGCAGCGTCGACGGCTCACCTCAATCCGAATGCCAGAATTGTCGATCCGGCGGCCACGCCGATGTACTGCTCGCCATCCACCGTATAGGTCATCGGGCCGGCCTTCCAGCTTTGGCCGGTATTGAAATGCCACAGCAGCTTGCCGTTTTGCGCGTCCGCGGCGATAAAGGCGCCATTGCCGTCTCCGTAGAAGATCAGGCCGCCAGCCGTGGCCATGAGGCCGCTTCCTAGAATGCCTCCGCCGACGCCGGAAATCTCCCAGGCCGTCTTTCCGGTTTGAATATCGATGGCCTTCAAAAATTTCCCGGACGCGTTCTCGCCCGGGGCGCGGCGCGTGCCGCCGCCGTAGAAAGACTTGCCGGCCTCCCACCACTGGTCATTCTTCGTGTAGATGTTGCAGGACTCTTCCGCGAACATGTAGAACAGCCCCGTTTGCCGGGCTGTAGGCGGCCGATGGCCAGTTGGCCGCGCCGGCAACAGCCGGGCAGATCAACTGCCCTTCTACCGTCGGTTCATTTCCCGGCAACAGCATGGGCCGGCCATCGGCGACCGATGCCGCCGGCCCAGGTGATGCGCTTGACGAAAGGCTCGGCCAGCAGAACTTTGCCCGTCAGCCGGTCCAGAACGTAAAAGAAACCGTTGCGGTTGCCCTGCAGCAGCAGCTTTCGCGTGCGGCCGCGGAACGGCGCATCGACCAGCACGGGAGTTTCGGTCGCATCCCAGTCGTGCAGATCGTGAGGCGTGAACTGGTAATACCATTTCAGCTTTCCGATGTCGGGGTCGAGCGCCAGCACGGACGAGGTATACAAATTGTCGCCCTTGCGTTCGTCGCCATTGTAATCGGGACAGGGATTGCCGGTCGGCCAGTACAGCAGCTTGCTTGCGGGATCGTACGTGCCGGTGAGCCAGGTGGTGCCGCAGCCATGCTCGAGCGCCCGGCCGCTCCACGTTTCCGAGCCGGGCTCGCCCGCGCGCGGGAATCGTCCAGAAGCGCCATGCGCGCTCGCCGGTGGCGGCGTTGTAGGCGTCAAGGAATCCGCGCACGCCTTCGTCTCCGCCGGAAACGCCCGCGATCACGAGATCATTGACTACCAGCGGGCGCGCTGGTGGAGCCGTAGTTCTGGCTGGAGTCCGCCATCTTGACGTCCCACAGAAGCTGTCCGGTGAGAGCGATGCAGGGCGAGGAGATGCGCGTTATCGGTGACCATGAAGACGCGGTCGCCGAGCACGGCGACGCCGCGATTGATGCCGCTCGCGGCATCGCCCGCCAGACCCTCGGAGCGCGGCCGGCTGTAGTGCCAGATCTCGCGTCCACTGCGGGCATCGAGCGCGTAGGCTTCATTTACCGAAGTGACGTACATGACGCCGTCCACCACGACGGGCGTGACCTCGAGGGCGCGGGGCGCTCCCTCAATGCGTGAACATCCACTTGGGCGCGAGATGTTCGACGTTGGCGGCGTTGATCTGGTCCAGCGGGCTGTAGCGGTTGCCGCTCTCGTTGCCGTGATAGGTCGGCCACGAGCCGGGCTTGGGCTGCGCCACATCGGCGAACTGCACGCCGGGACATCGCGTCTGGGGAGGATGGGCAGCGGCGCGGCATTCGGATCGTTCGTGAGGCGGCTGAGGTAGGCCAGCAGGTCGCGCATTTCGTCGGGGGTTGCTTCGACCTGCGGCATGAGGGACTTCTCCGGGATGACTTCGGCGATTTGGTCCTTCCGAAAGAAGGTGCAGCTTCTCATCCATGCCGAGCAATTGCAAGTCGAAGGCGCTTTCGTTTTTCGCGATGCCGCGAATGGTCGAGCCGTCGCGCAGCCGCACGGTGACGGCGCGGTAGGAAGGCGCGCCGCGGCCGCGTCGTGCGGGCCCGCCGCGGCCGCCGGATGAAGCCGATGCGGCGCCGGGATCGCGTAACGCTTGTTCGAGCCGGGCCGGGCTGCGCTCGCGTCCGATGTTCGAAAGATCCGGCCCGAGCACGCCGCCGCGTCCGCGCACCATGTGGCAACGGACGCAATTGCCCTTTGTCCGCGAAGAATCGCTCGACCCGCGGCGGCATCGCCGGGCAAAAATCGTTCCGCTGTAGCGGGGCCGCTCGCGGGCGTTTTCAGCGTCATTACATAAGCCGCGATGGCGTCCGCCTCGCCGGCGGGAATGTGGAAGGCGGGCATGCCCGCGCCGGGGATGCCTTTCAGGATCGACGTCGCGCACGGCGTCTTGCGACGTGGCGCGGGGCCGCTGAAGGTTCACGATGGCGGGGCCGTGTCCGCCGCCGGTTCCATCTTCGCCGTGGCAGCCGACGCAGCGCGCCTGGTATTGCCGTTGGCCCGACTCGGGTGTTTGGGCGGCGCCGCGGTGGAGCGGAAGCGCCACTGCGAGGGCGAGCGTTGAAATCCGGGTATACGAGATCAAAGGGTTATCAGCTTATACGATAACCCGGAGCCAGACTGGGGGCTGAATCGAGACCGCCTCGGGAATGGGCCGGGGGATCCGCGGGAAGCGGTCTCGCGAGGACGCGCGCCTCAGGCCGCTCTGGGCAGCAATTCGACCGCCTTGCGCGACGCCATGGGAGGCCGAACCGGCCGCATCTGGAATACCTGGCGGCTGGAGCGAATCGCCTCTTTCCTTTCGCCGTGGAAGTATTCTTCGAGCGGATAGAGGCCATAGGGCTGCAGCTCGCGAAAGACTCTGCCGAGCTTCTGCTCCATGCGGTACACCTGGTGGAAGAACGTGCCGCGGTCGATCTTCAGCTTGCGGCAGCATAGCTTCCAGTCGGCTCCCAGCAGAAAGTGATATTTGAAAATACGATGTTCCGAATCGCTAAGCGAACGGCGCGTAACGAGGCAGAAATCGGCGACGTACTCTTCGTCTTTGCGGCCCCAATTGAAATGGGAACCGGATCCGCCCACCAACTCAAGCCTGCTATGGCTAATGAACTTGTCCTGGGTGGCGCAGTGGCGGAAGCGCACGTAGCAGGCGCGGAAAATCTCGCGTAACACGCAATTGCACGGCTCCAGGCGGTTGTCGCGCCCATCGCGGAGCCCAAGGCCATGGCAGTAAACGCACTGGGGGGACGCCAGGGCTAGAGTGTCTGTTCGGGACCATTCCATTTTTAACTTCTCTTCCTCTTCGAGGCCGCTTTTTGCAGCCACGATAAAAAATCAACTGAGAGCATACTGATCCGTGCAGATCGCCAGCACGGGCCGACCTTCAGCTAAGCAACAGAAGTCGCGGATGCTTCTAATCCTATTTCGAGAGAGAAAGAAGTCAACTATTTTTTTATTTTCTTCCGATTTCTTAGATGCGCGCCTTTGCTGCCGGCGTATAACCGGCGCTATGGCTGCGGCTTATGGGCCAAACTTAAACCCAGTAAACACCCCAAGTATTCGGTACAAACTCTGTTATGATTGATGCCGGTAAAACCCTATTTCAAGCTGAAATGATGCCGGAGCAGGATTCCCGATTGAATTTCCTTACCGCGCGCGAGCGGCTTCTAGCCGAATTGCGCAACCGCGTTCAGAATGGAGAGCTCACCGAGCGGGCCTGCGCGCGGCGTCTGGGCCTGTCGCAGCCTCACATAAACAATGTGCTGCGAGGGAGGCGTAAACTCTCACCCGAAATCGCGGACCGGATATTAAACTACTTTCATTCGTCGCTTCTGGATCTGTTCGAGGAACGCGAACTGCAGAGCTACTTGAATTCACTGCGCATGCCCGAAGCGGCGGGCGATGTGGATGTGCTGAGGAATTCCATCGGTCCCGGCCAAGAGTGGGATACGGCGCTCGAATCGAACTTGCGATACCGTTCTCCCCTACGGTTGACAGCCTCTCCGGAGATCTTCCTGGCTCGCCTGCGCCCGGACGCGCGCATGTTCTCGGTGGTGGGCGGCGGCGATATGGCGCTGCTCGACAGCTCCGCAGCGGCGTGTCTGGGCGAGTCGCCCTCCAGCCTGTTTGTTGTCGTCCAAGGCAAAGAAACGATGTTGCGCTGGATTCGGAGCGGATTTGCGAAGCTTTATCTGGCGCACGAACAAAATCTCAATCGTCCGGCCGATTGGCGCGCTATGCCGACCGGCGAGGGCGAACGAATCCATATCGTGAAGGCCAGAATGCTGTGGTTGGGCGAGGAAAAGCAGTTGCGGCGGCCGAAACGAGGATACTCCTCAATCAGATAGATGAAGAGCATGGTATCCGGAAACACGAGGCTCAAGATATGTTCTTCCGTCTTGGCGCCGTGACTTCAGCGGCAGGATACTTCGCCGGAAGCCGCACGGCCAGCGGCAGCAACTTACCGTTCCTCCGGCCTGGTTCGCTGAGATCCCCGGATAGTAAAGACGTTAAGGCCGCCGGGGTCGAGGACCAGTTTCCCGTGCTTGCCCGGATCGGGCTTTCTGTTCGCGACGCAATGCACCGCGATGCGAGTCGCGACTGCCGATTGCGCGAATCCGTGCCCGGGCTCGAATCTCGTCGATTTTGCCGCGGATGTCAGCGGCGGAAAAGGCGTCGCGCCCGGGGTTGCCACCCGTCAGCAACGCGGTGGCGACCCACGCGAGGCCGGCGCAGCTCATTCCTTTCCTGAATCGATAATAGTCGTGGGCGAGCTGCTAAAATCGATCTGCCATGTTCCGGAAAGTGCTCATCGCCAATCGCGGCGAGATTGCGGTGCGCATCATAAGAGCGCTGCGGGAGCTTGGCATCGCCAGCGTGGCCGTGTTTTCCGATCCCGACCGCGCCTCACTGCACGTGCGCATGGCGGACGAGGCGGAGCATATCGGCGCCGCGCCATCTCCGGAAAGCTATCTGCGGATCGATCGCCTGATCGAGGCGGCGCGCAAGCATGGAGCCGAGGCCATCCATCCCGGATACGGGTTTCTCAGCGAAGACGCGGAGTTCGCGGAAGCTTGCGAAACCGCGGGGATCAAGTTCATCGGGCCATCTTCCGCGTCGATTCGGGCGCTGGGATCGAAAATCGACGGCCGCAGGCTCGCCAAGGCGGCGGGGGCTCCGGTCGTGCCGGGGAGGAACGAGCCGGTCTCCAGTTACGATCAGGCGCGCGCGATCGCCGGCGAGATCGGCTATCCGGTGCTGCTCAAAGCGGTCGCGGGGGGAGGCGGCAAGGGCATGCGGCGCGTTGACAGCGAAGCCGGGCTGGAGTCCTCGCTCCGCGATGCGAGCAGCGAAGCCGAACGGGCATTCCGCAGCGGCGAAGTTTATGTCGAGAAAGTGGTTGAGAATCCCCGGCACATCGAAATCCAGGTGCTCGGGGACGAGCACGGGCATCTGATTCACCTCGGCGAGCGCGAGTGCTCGCTGCAGCGGCGGCATCAGAAAGTAATCGAGGAGTGCCCGTCGCCCTTGGTTGCCGGGCATCTGGAAATGCGCGCGGCCATGGGCGAGGCGGCGCTGAAAATCGCGCGCGCGGCGGGCTATTACAACGCTGGCACGGCCGAGTTTCTGGTCGATTCCAAGCGCAATTTTTATTTTCTGGAGATGAACACGCGTCTGCAGGTGGAGCACCCCGTGACGGAGTTGGCTACATCGCTCGACTTGGTGCATTGGCAACTGCGCATTGCAGCGGGCGAAAGGCTCACGATCCGGCAGGAAGACGTGACGTGGCGCGGAAGCGCGATGGAATGCCGGATCTACGCCGAGGATCCCGACAGCTCCTTTTTTCCTTCGCCTGGGTTGATTGAAAGTCTCGCGGAGCCCGCCGGACCGGGCGTGCGGCTCGACTCCGGCGTTTACGAAGGCTGGCGCGTTCCCATCGATTACGATCCTCTGCTTGCGAAACTGAGCGTCTGGAGCGGGGATCGGGCCTCCTCCATCACGCGCATGCTGCGCGCGCTGAGCGAATATCGGGTGGACGGGATCAAGAACAATATTGCGTTCTTTCGCGACATTCTGAATGATGCGGAGTTTCGCGCGGGCCGGCTGCACACCGGTTTCATCGCGCGAGTTCCTGGACCGCAGACCGCCGCGGCAGGACGCCGCCGGACTTGGATATTATCGTTGCGCTGGCGGCGGTCGAGCACTACCGCGGTAAAGCGGCGGCAACGGAGGCCCACAATGGCGCCGCCAGCGTCAGTCCCTGGCTCCTTGAAGGAAGGTCGCAAAACCTGCGGTGAAGCTGGACATCCTGGTTGACGGCCGCGCGGCGCCGCTCGATTCCGCGGAGGACGCCAGCGTTCATGAGATTGCGCCGGGGCTGTACTCCGTAATTTTCAGAGGCCGCAGCTACGAAGTGCGCATTGCGCATTCCGGGCACGGGTGGCGGGCGATGGTTGGCGACCGGACTTTCGCGCTGGACATTCAGGATCCGCGCAATTCAGGGGAGCGCTCCGGCACGGCGCTCGCCAGTTCGCATCAGGACGTCAAGGCGCCGATGCCGGGGAAAGTGGTCCGCGTGCTGGTGGGCGAAGGGGAGGAGGTGCGGGCCGGTCAGGGACTGGTTGTAGTCGAGGCGATGAAGATGCAGAATGAGCTGAAAGCGTTGCGCGCCGGCCGCGTGGTTCGGGTAGCGGCGAAGGACGGAGCGACGGTGGGCGCGGGCGACGTTCTGGCAACGCTCGAATAGAATGGAGCTTTATGGAAGAAGCAGTATGCGCAGTTGTGCGGCGGCTCGGGTTGGGTGGTCACGGAGCGGGACGGCCTTTCCGGCGCGCGAGCGCTGCGGCTGCCTCGCGCGCAATCGGGCGCGGCGTCTGGCTCGAGAACGCCGGTATTCCGCCGAATTACCGCAATGCGTCGATTGACAGCTTCAATAGGATGCCCGGACAATCCGATCGCAGCGCAAGGCACTTGGGCAGGTCATGATTCAGGTTCGCGCTTTCGTGCGCGAATTCCCGGCGCCCGATAAGCCGGGCCTGCTGCTGATCGGCAGTCCCGGCACGGGCAAGACGCATCTCGCCATCGCCGCGTTGCGCGAGCTGATGGCCAAAGGCTTCGAGGGGCTGTTCTTCGATTATCAGACTCTGCTGGACCGGATCCGGTCCGGCTATAACGAAGCCTCCGGCGCGAGCGAGCGGGAAGCGTACCGTTCGGCTTTAGATGCCGAAATTTTACTGCTCGACGATCTCGGCGCGCAACGTGTGACCGACTGGGTGGAGGACACGGTCACGTCGATCATCACGCATCGCTGCAACCACCGCAAACCGTTGATCGCGACGACGAATCTGCGCGAGCCCGAGGCCGGCGACAAGCGCGAGTCGGGACTGGAGGGCGATATCACGAGCAAGTAGTTCCTGGAGGAGCGCATCGGGATGCGCGCGCGCTCGCGGCTGTTCGAAATGTGCCGCGTCATTCGGATGCCGGCTATCGAGGATTACCGGCTCCGGACTAAAAACACGCTCGTTACGGGTTAGGCCTTCGCCGCTTCGGCGGGCATCGCCATGGGTTCGTCGGCGCTGGGGCCGTAGATGCTGGGCACCTTCGCTCCCATCGGCCGCAAGTAGGCCGCCAGCTGGCCGCGATGATGAATCGAGTGCCGGATCGCAAAGCCCAGCGTATCGATTAATCGGTTCTCCCACGGTCCAAACTTTACTTTTTGCACGAGATGATCGCCGGAGAGCGCTTCGATCCGCGCGATGCTCTTCGCGAATTCCCCCTCGTACCGCGCCACCACGTCGGCGCCGCTGCGAACGTCCGCCGGCAGGTCGTTCTTTTCCCATTTGAACTCGCCTTTGGCGACGCCGTCCATAAACCAAAGTTCGGATGTGGCGATGTGCCACGCCAGGTCCATGGCCTTCATCGATTTCGGGTCGGGAGCGTAATCGCCTTTACCGGCTGGAACCGCCGCGAGAACTCGTTTCGTCGTTTCGTACTCCGCTTTGAGCTGTGCGACGTAGGCGTGCCGCAGAACTTCCGCATGCTCGGGTTGCATAAAAAAACTCCTTCGCCGAGTATAGCGAATCCGTTCGCTAACATAAGAAGTGCGCAGGACAACCTCGATGGTCAGAACGGACCCTCTTTTCTACTTATCCGAACAGCTCGCGGCGTGGCGCCAGGACGGAACGTGGCAGCGGCCGCGAGTTCTTCAATCGCCGTGCGAACCAGTGGCGACGTTCGACGGCAAAGAAGTAATTAACCTCGCGAGCAACAATTATCTGGGCTTGGCGGACCACCCCAAGCTCGTCGAAGCGGCGATTGCGGCGGCGAAGAAATATGGCGCGGGCTCGGGGGCGGTGCGCACCATCTCGGGGACCATGGACATTCATCTGGAACTCGAAGAGAAGATCGCGAGATTCAAAAAAGTGGAAGCCTGCGTCGTCTTTCAGTCGGGGTTCACGGCCAATGCGGGCGCCGTTTCGGCGGTCCTGGGACCCGAGGATCACATCGTCTCGGACCAATTGAATCACGCCAGCATTATCGACGGCAGCCGTTTATCGAAAGCCAAGATTCACGTTTTTCCGCATCGCGATGCCGCTGCCGCCGGCAACATCCTGGCAGAGCTCGCCGGCAAACCCGGCCACAAGCTTCTCATCACCGACGGCGTGTTCTCGATGGACGGCGATATCGCGCCGCTGCCCAAGCTGGTCGAGATCGCGGAGCAATACGGCGCGGTAATGATGATCGACGACGCGCATTCTTCGGGCGTACTGGGCCGCAACGGCCGCGGAACGGTGGACCACTTCGGGCTTCACGGCCGCGTGGACATTCAGGTGGGAACGCTCTCGAAGGCCATCGGCGTTCTGGGCGGTTTCGTATGCGGAAGCCGCGATCTGATCGATTTCCTGTATGCTCGCGCGCGGCCGTTCCTGTTCTCGACATCCCATCCTCCCTCCGTTGCGGCGTCGTGCATCGCGGCGTTCGACATCCTTGAGCGGGAGCCGGAGCGGATCGACCGCTTATGGGAGAACACGCGTTATTTCAAGGAACGTTTGAAATCCGCGGGCTTCGACACCGGCGATAGCGAGACACCCATCACGCCCATCATGGTCGGGGAGGCGGCAAAAGCGCACGAGTTCTCGCGGACGTTGTTCGACCACGGCATGTTCGCGACCGGAATCGGCTATCCCACCGTTCCCGAAGGCAAGGCGCGGATACGAACCATCGTGACCGCGACGCACACGCGCGAGATGCTGGATCGGGCGCTCGACATTCTGACGGGCGTGGCGAAGCAGATGGATATTCTTCATTAACGTCCGCATGAAGATCACCATCTCGAAAGAGAACTACCTCAAGAGCATCGCCGAAGCGGAGAGCGAAGGCGAGGTAGTGAAGTCCGCCACGCTGGCGCGCTGGCTCAACGTATCGCCGCCGGCGGTGACGATGGCGATCAAGCGTCTTAAGCGCGATGGGCTGATCCACGTCGGCGCGGAGGCCGGAAACGAGGGGCAGCTCACGCTCACCGGCGCCGGACGCGACATAGCCAACCGGGTTCTACAGCGGCATCATTTGATCGAGCGCATGCTGACCGAGATCTTCGGGATGGAGTGGTATAAGGTACATGAAGAGGCGGAGCAGCTTGAGCACGCAGTGTCGGCCGACTTCGAGCGTCGTCTAATCGATAAGCTTGGATCGGGAACGTCGTGCCCTCACGGCAATCGCGTGGACAGCGATACTCCACGGGACCGGCGCGCGCGGGGCCTACGGCCGCTGAGCGAAATCGGACCCCGCGAGGCGGCGCGCGTGGTCAGCGTTTTTGAACGCGACCGCAAGCTTCTGGAGTATCTGGATCGCCTCGGCATTTGCCCCGGCGCATCGATCGAAGCCGTTTCCCGCAACTACGACGACACCCTGACACTGCGCATCGCGGGTGAGCCGGTGCAGTTAGGCGCAGTCGCGGCGGAGAAGGTATGGGTCGAGCGCGGCGCGTAAAATTCGGGCGTGCCGCCCTGGCCGGCCTCATCGTGGTCCTGCTGTGCGGCGATTTTCTGCTCCCGGCGTTCGGCGCGATCTCGCCCGGCGGCGGCATGCCCGCCTGTTGCCGGCGCAGACACGGCAGTTGCTGCAAGAAGCAAGCGGCGGCGGGCATCGCGCTGAGCTCGACTCGCTCTTGCTGCGGACTTGGATGCGCCTGCGACGGCGTGATGCCGCAACACCTCGAATTTCTCGCGCCGAACGCGGCAGCGGTAGTCCTTTCGCTAGCCTCGCCGGGCACTGTTTGGCTATATGGCGCTCGATTTGCCCCGGCCACTCCGGATTATTCGCTTCATCCCCGTTCTCCTCCTCGCGCCTGACAGTTTCTCCAACAACTTAAGGTCGCAGCACAGACAGGGGAGGAATCTCGATGAGGCGTTTATTCATCGGCACGGCGCTGGTCTGTTCCATGTGCGCCCAGGCCGCTATTTTTGGCAATTTACGCGGAATTGTCCACGATCCCGATCATCGTCCCGTCGCCAACGCGGAAGTGAGCGTACGCGCGGAAGCATCCGACTGGTCGCAAAGCGCGCGGACGAACGCAGACGGGGAATTTGAATTCAACGCGGTCCCCGTGGGCAGATATAAAATCTCGATTCATGGCGCAGGGTTCGATGCCGTCGAGGAAAACGTCACGGTAACGTCGGACAGCGCGCGCGTCCTGCATTATCAACTCACGCTCGCGGCCGCGGCAGGCGCGAGCGTCACCGTATCCGAGCGCGCCGCCGCCGTCGATCCGGGCTCCTCAACGCCGACGTCGTTGATCAGCCGG
This sequence comes from Bryobacterales bacterium, assembly GCA_963795935.1. Classification (GTDB taxonomy): domain Bacteria; phylum Acidobacteriota; class Terriglobia; order Bryobacterales; family Bryobacteraceae; genus JAICMB01. Next base: position 141,156 of record CAWCJO010000020.1, read on the forward strand.
GCGGAAATAGACGCCACGCCGGGCGCCGATCTGACCAACAGCCTCAAGGCGATCACCGACTATGTTCCGGGCGCCTACATGACTCACGATCAGCTCCATGTCCGCGGCGGCCACCAGGTTACGTGGGCCATCGACGGCATCCCCGTGCCGAATACCAATATCGCCAGCAACGTCGGGCCGCAATTCGATCCCAAGGACGCCGACTATATCGAAGCGCAGCGCGGCGGCTATGGCGCCGATTCGGGCGACCGCACCTATGGCGTCTTCAACGTTGTGCCGCGCACCGGGTTCGAGCGCAACAATGAAGGCGAATTGCGAATTACGGCAGGTAATTTCGGCCAGACCAACGACCAGCTCAGTTTTGGGAGTCACACGGAGCGCTTCGCATATTATGCCAGCGTGAACGGAAATCGCAGCGATTACGGCCTGATGCCGCCGGTGAAGGAGATCATACACGATCAAGAAAGCGGGTTCGGCGGGTTCAGTTCGCTCATCTTCAATGTGAACCCGGCGAACCAACTTCGTCTCATCATGTCGGCGCGGTCCGACTTTTATCAGATTCCGAACGACCCGGACGAGCAGGCCGCGGGTGTCCGGGATGTCGAGCGGGAGGCCGACGGATTTCTAAACTTTTCCTGGGTACACACGGTTCGTAGCGGCGATGCTCCTCACGCTGTCGCCGTTCTTCCATTACAACAGCACGAATTATGAAGGCTCGCCGAACGACATGCCGGTCAGCACCAACGATCAGCGCGCGTCCACATATGCGGGCGGTCAAGCGGAACTGACCGCCGTCGCAGGAAAGCACAATGCGCGCGCCGGAATTTATGCATTCGGCCAGAGCGATAACGAAAATCTCCGGCTGGCGGCAAACGATGGCGGCGGCGCGTCGTTCCGTCAGACGTTACAGCCGACGGGCCAGTTAGAGGCGGTGTTTATTGAAGACCAGTACCGGGCATTGTCGTGGCTGACCTTGAATGCCGGGCTGCGGATGACTCATTTCTCGGGCGGACTCTCGGAGGATGCTGCAACGTCCGCGATTGGGAGCGGCGATTCGGATTCCGAAAATCAATTGGGTCTTTCGAGGCTTTTACGGCCGCTATTATCAACCGCCGCCGCTTGCAACCGTAAGCGGTCCCGCGCTGGATTTTGCCGCCCAGCAGGGATTCGGATTTCTCCCGCTGCATGGCGAGCGCGATACGGAATATGAGTACGGCATCAACATTCCGTTGCGGAGCTGGAACGTCGACATCAATCATTTTCAGACCAACGCGCGCAATTTTTTCGATCATAACGCGCTCGGGAATTCGAACATTTTTCTCCCTCTGACGATCGATCAGGCGAGATTGCGGGGCTGGGAAGCGACGATGCGTTCGCCGCGGCTTTTTCGCAGGGCGCAGTTGCACTTGGCGTACTCCTACCAGCATGCGCTGGCGCGCGGGGCCGTCAATGGCGGGCTGACCGATTTTTCGCCGCCCAGCGGCGAGTTCCTGCTGGACCACGATCAGCGCCACACATTAAATGCGGGTTTCGAAGCGAATCTGCCTTGGAAGATCTGGATCGCGTCGAACGCATACTACGGGTCGGGGTTTGCCGACAACAGCGGACCCGATCATCTCTCTCCGCACACGACCTTCGACGCGACTCTCGGCAAGAGCATTGGCGAGAACTGGTCGCTGTCGCTGAACGCGCTAAACGCCGGAGATCGGCGGCTGCTGCTCGACAATAGTCTGACCTTCGGGGGAACTCATTTCAACGACCCGCGGCAGGTCTATGCGGGGATCCGCTACCGCTTCCATTATTGAGCGGCTGCGAGCGCGAGGGCGCGCCGGGCCGGGCGCGCCAATCAGTGCAATGTCCAAGAATTACCTGGAGCTTGTTTTGCCGGTTTTGGAGCCCGTGCAGCCGGGCTCGGACGAAACGCCGGACGTCCGAGCCGCGCCGTTTCTGGACGACCTCGAAGGCGGAAGCCGGTGCGATCAGGCGGCCGGCGCGAAGAGGCCGGCCTGGAGTAGATCGGGCGCGAGGTCGAGAGCCGCGAGGAGGGCGCAGCCGACAGGCCCGACATCTTTGCGCACGGGAGCGATGCGGATCTCGAGCGTGCGCGACATGGTTTCGAAGCAGTGAGCGCGAATCGTTTTCGTCACTCCGTCGAGGAGGAGATCCTTGGCGGCATTCGCGAATTTTCCGGCGAGCACAACGAGAGAAGGGTTTAGAAGCTGCACGGAGTTTGCGATGCCGAGGCCCAGCGCTTCGCCGGCCACGGCGATGGCATCTTTGGCAAGGGCGTCGCCATGGCGGGCGGCCGCCACGACGATCTCGGGCGTCAGGGCGGCGGACGATTTGACGAACGATCGCAAGGACGTGGGCGCTCCGGTGTCCATGGCATGAGCGATGCGCGCGATGGTGGCGCGCAATGAGGCGTAGGCCTCGACGCAACCCTTGCGGCCGCAGGCGCAGAGGGGGCCGTTGCGATCGATTACGATGTGACCCAACTCTCCGCCGGCCAGAGTGGCGCCGCGAATCATGCGTCCTTCGACGAAAATCCCGGCTCCGACGCCGGATCCGATTTGAACGTAAATGGCCGAGCGGTGGCGGCGATTTTCTGGTATCAACAGATGCAGCGCCAAGGCCAAGGCGCGCGCTCGATCGTCCAGAGTTACATCGCTTTCAAAAGTGTTGCGCAGCGCCTGGAGAAGTTTGACGCCGCGCCAATGCGGGACGCCTTCCCAATCGAGACATACGCCATTTTCCACATCGAGCGTGGCGGTGTGGCCGACCCCGATGCGGGCGATGCGCGTGCGCAATCGGGCATCGGCGAGAGCGATGCGGAGGGCTTTACGGCAGCCTTGGAGAGTGCTCTGAACGCTGCTTTGCGCGCTTCCGGCGGAAGCGCCGCGTCCGAGCAGCTTACCGGACAAATCCGTGACCACCGCGGTAATCCGGTCGCGATCGATTTCGATTCCCGCGACGTGGGCCAGCTCCGGATTGACGCGCAGCAGAGCCGGGCGGCGGCCGCAATGAGGAATTTTTACGTCCGCTTCGATCAACAGGCGCTTAGAACGGAGTACCGCGACGGAGCGCGAGATGGTAGCGGAACTCACGTGGAAGGAGCGAGCCAGCTCAGAGCGGATCGCCTCCGGGCGGTACAAGACCTCCCAGAACAGAGCCTCTTCGAGGTTTCTCATCCCAAGCCTTCGAGCGCTATCGGGCCGCATTCGGGGACGGTCCGGTATGGTGAGTGTACCAGAAGCGCGATTTCATGCGGGCTGGACAGGGAGACGCGGCCCGAAGCAGCTTTCGGCGTGTCTTACACTATAAGTTAGTGCACAAAGTACTTATGGGCCTATTAGGGCTCTCGGCGCTTTTGGGAAATGCGTCCGCGGCGACGCCTAAGAAGCGCCCGGGGCAGGCCGTAAGCCGTACCACCGCGGGGAAGGCGGGGATCTCGCGCGTGCGTCATAGCGCGCGGCGTCGAACGTTGGCGCAACCGCGACGCTATGTCCAGGCGGCGCCCACGCCGGAGCGATACAAAGAAATTCAGCAGGCGTTAGCGGCGAGAGGGTACTTCAAGGGCGATGTGAACGGAACATGGGGGCCCGATTCGATGGACGCCTTGCGCCGCTTCCAGGGCGACCAGAACCTGGAAGCGGATGGCAAGCTGGGGTCGCTATCGCTGATCGCGCTGGGGCTGGGGCCGAAGCGCATTACGGCGCAGGCGCAGCCGGGGGAGACGAAACAACAACCATGATCGTGGGGTGCCCTAGAGAGATCAAGGACCATGAGACGCGCGTGGGACTGGCGCCGTGGGGCGCGACGGCGCTGCGTGAGGCGGGGCATCGGGTGCTGATCGAAGCGGGCGCGGGGATGGGCAGCTCCATTCCCGACCAGGAATATATTGCGGCAGGGGCGGAGATTGCGGGCAGCGCCACGGAGGTCTGGGGAGAATCGGACCTGGTCGTCAAAGTGAAGGAGCCGCAGCCGTCCGAGTACGCGCATTTCCGGCCGGGGCTGATTCTGTTTACGTATCTGCATCTGGCGCCGCTTCCGGAGCTGACCGGGAAGCTTGTGGAAACGAAGGTGAGCGCGGTAGCGTACGAGACGATTCGCGAAGGCGACGGCTCGCTGCCTTTATTAACGCCCATGAGCGAGGTTGCGGGGCGCATGGCGGTACAGGTCGGGGCGCAGTATCTGGAAGCGCCGAACGGCGGGCGCGGCGTGCTGCTGGGCGGGGTTCCGGGCGTGGCTCCGGCGAACGCGGTCGTCCTGGGCGGAGGCGTGGTGGGCCACAATGCCGCGAAAATGGCAGTCGGGCTGGGGGCTCACGTGACCATCATCGATAAGAATTTGAACCGGCTGCGGGAATTGGACGATATCTACAGCAGCCAGGTGGTAACGCTGGCGTCCAACGACTGGGCGGTGCGCGAGAGCTTGCGGCATGCCGATCTGGTGATTGGCGCGGTCCTGATTCCGGGGGCATCGGCGCCCAAGCTGGTCCGGCGCGACATGGTTCGGGCGATGAAGAAAGGCGCGGTGATGGTGGATGTGTCGATCGACCAGGGCGGGTGCTTCGAGACCTCGCACGCGACCACGCACACCGACCCGATTTACTTCGTCGACGGCGTGCTGCACTACTGCGTTTCGAACATGCCGGCGGCGGTGCCGCACACTTCCACGTTGGCGCTGACGAACGCCACTTTTCCGTATCTTCTGAAGATCGCGACCATGGGGCTGGAAGAGGCTTGCGCGATGAACGAAGCGATTCGAGAGGGCGTGAATACGCTGCACGGGCACATCACTTACCCGGCCGTGGCGGAATCGCAGGGGCGGCAGTGGAAGGAGCTGGCGGCGGTGATGTAGGCACGGTCTTCTCGATCCGGCGGTTGATATCGACGCGGCCGTTTTCCTGCTCCCTGATAGTGAGGGTGGCGCGAACGAGGGTCGCGTTTGTGTTTAGGACCTTGAAAATATCGCGCTGCTCGTGGCGGTTGAGCACGAAGGCGGCGGGGGCGATCTCGGTCGCCGGCTTGCTCCAGGCGGCGCCGGAACGGGTCTGGAGGACGAGCACGGGGGCGATAGGGGTCGTGGCGCGCTCGCCGAGATTTTTCACGCGGAGCATCAGCAGAATGCTGCCGGGGGCGCGTCTGGAAACATCCACGGTGGCGGAGAGCTTGGGCGGCTTGGCGCAGGCGGCGATGGCGAGAAGCACGGCGGCGGCCGGCGTGATTCTGAAAGCGGTCTTCAACGCTTAGGGTAAACGCGCGACCGCGCTCAAGGCAAGCTTGCGATCGAGTCTCTTCTCAAGACGCGCGGCGCGGCGGCGGAAGGCGGCGCGGTCAATTCAAGCTTCAAGCACCTCCAGAGGACCAGGCATTCGATTTTCTCTGAGCGGTTTTCGCTGAGCGCTCATTTCGTCAACTTGAGGGCGCGGCTCACCTTACCAAGTGCGGGGCGGGAAGCAACCCCTATGACCTGGGCTTTACAATTTCATGTACAATGGTACTTACTAATGGGTCAACCCACAGTATTTTACCATGAACTCCCGACTTATTATCGATAAAGCTGGCCGCATCGTCATTCCCAAGCCGCTGCGGAAAGCGTTGCATCTTGATCCGGGCGACACCTTGGAGTTGGAGAGCGCCGGCGAGCAGATTATTCTGCGCCCCCTTCGTGGAACGGGGCCCCTCACGAAAGAGCACGGCGTTTGGGTGTTTCTCACCGGAAAGCTTTTGCCCGCCTCAGCGACCGACGGGTTGCTCCAGAAGATCCGCGAGGAACGCGACGCCGCCAATCTCGGCAACGGCGAATGAAGGTTTTTTTCGATACGTCCGTGCTCGTGCCAGTATTCTACGGCGATCACGTCCAGCATCAAGCCAGCCTGGCGCTCTTTATTCAATTCGATAAAGCGACCGGCTGCTGTGGAGCGCACAGCCTGGCCGAAGTTTACTCCATACTGACGCGTATGCCGGGGAAATATCGTATCAGTGGCGAACAAGCCATGTTGTTCGTCGCCAGCATCCGTGAACGCGTTGTCGATCATCGCTCTCGACGACGACGAATATGCCGATGCGCTGGAAGCATCGGCGGCTCTGGGTATCGTGGGCGGCGCCATCTATGATGCGATGCTTGCGCATTGCGCCATTAAAGCCAAAGCGGAGGCGATCTATAGCTGGAACAGCCGGCACTATGCACAATGCGGGCCGGAGGTGACCGAACGACTCCGGACGCCGTGACGATAAATTGTGTTGCTTAAAGGGCCGTATGGTTATTACGAACCTATCGAATGCCGAACTGCTCAAGGAGATCTCGCGTCGGCTCTCTGAGCCGCCGCCTTTGACCCTGTCCGAGGCATCTCCATCGGAGCCTCCGAACGGAAGCCCCGCACTGGGGAGTTTTGATGCGCCCGAACCCTTGGGGGTTGGCGGCAATGCCCATAGAAAGCAACTGTCAAGCAAATTTCAACCAAGCGTGGCCTACCATTTAAGGCCTATCTTCCTCGTGCAAACGGCATCCCGCAGACAATGTCGCCCGTTGTTAAGCACTTACTTCGTATGGGGTGTAAGAACAAGCGCTCTTATTATGATCTTATGAACGCTCTGGTTGATGCCGGGCTCGCCAAGAAAATCAGGCCGGAAGACGGAACCCGGATCGCTCCCCCGAGGATTTCATTTTCGACTGAACAAGGAAGAGCTCGAAATATGCTTTTACCGAACTGGTGGCAATGCTTTTCGTCCGTCCCCAACAGCTGGCGGGGCAGTCTGCCTCAACATCGTTATCATTGCGCGCGTTCGTTCGGCTTGGTGAACTGCTGGCCACCCACAAGGACCGCGCCGGCACAAGCCGCGGATTGGCGGGATAATCAAACGCCGCAGCGAGGATGCGGGTCTCTGAAACCGGTCTTCAAGGCCTAGGGTAAACGCGCGACCGCGCTCAAGGCAAGCTTGCGATCGAGTCTCTTCTGGAGGCGTGCGGCGCGGCGGCGGAAGGCGGCGCGGTCCTCGATTGCGATGGCGGCGCCGGTCATTTCGAGCGCCAGGGCGTAGTTGCGCTCGCGATGCTCGTAGTATTTGGCGAGTTCCTCAAGAGCGGCGGCGCGGAAGGGATTCGGCGAGGCAGCCAGCTCGGTGAGCGTGGCGAGCGCGGGCGCGAAGCGGTCGAGTTTCTTTTCAAGAGCGGCGATGTCCCACAGCGTGCGGAACAGGAGATCGTCGTGGAGGCCGCGTTCGAGGGCGCGGCGGAACAGGGCCAGTGCATTTTCGAACTGCTCGGCCTGGCGCAGCCAGCGCGCCAAGCCTACCATTTCGGCGCCGTGGGAAAAGGCGGCTTTTGAGGGTGAGTGGAAGGCCCAGGGAACGATGCCGCTAAAGCAGGCGAGCGTCAGGATGTCAATGGCGTTGTGGTGAAAAATCGGCATCAGGCGGAAGGCCTCGCGGGTGCGGAGGTATTCGAAATATACGTAAGGGATAAGCTCGCCGGGGAGATCGCCTTCACGCTCCACGCCCAGGATCTCGCTTTCGAGCTGCATCAGGCGGCAATTTTCAAAGCGTAGTTTCCAGAGCCGCCGCGCGCCGACAAGCAGATCGAGGTGAGCGAGACGGCCGAAGGGGGATTTGAGGCGCTGCATGATGTAGCGGGTTTCGAGCAGCGGCTGATCGTACGTCTTCCCGTTATATGTGATTAGGACGTCGAATTGCGCGAGGTGCTCGGCGAGGGCGTGGAGCAGGCTGGCCTCTTCGGCGAACTCGCGCATGAAAAACTGGCGGACCTGAAAACCTTGCGACGTGATGCGGCCGACGCCGATCAGGAAGGCGTAGGTTCCGGCGCCGCCCGCGAGTCCGCTGGTTTCGGTGTCGAGGAAGGCCCACTTGCGCGGCGGCGCGGCCGCGATTTCGCCGTTCGACATGGGAGCGAACAGATCCGCGGGAAGCTCGTCCAAATCGCCAATTCCGATGCTGCCGTGGCGGCGATGGCGCTGCCAAAGGCGTTCGGTTTCGTAGTGGCGGCCATGGACGGTCTCGACGTCGCTGCCGTCGAGCCATTCTTCTGGGAAATACCGTTCGGGGGGTTCGGGACGCGGCGCGGGTGGCGACGCGGCCTGAGCGAATTTCCGATCAATGCGGGCGATGCGGCGACGCAGTTGAGTTAACGTCCGCTGCATGTCGCTGTTCGCCATCTTTTCGCCAGTGTAGCACTCCCTCGGACGCACGCGTGTTAGCATACTCCGGTAACCCGCGTTGCCATGAAGCTCTCCGATAAGTACACGCTCGACCGTGGGCGCGTGTACCTGACCGGCATACAGGCGCTTGTCCGCCTTCCGATGGACCAGATGCGCCGCGACCGGCGCGCGGGTCTCAATACGGGGACCTTTATTTCCGGCTACGAAGGCTCGCCTTTGGGCGGGTACGACATGGCCTTGATGCGCAGTGGCGCGCTTCTTGCCGAGCATAATATCCATTTCGTTCCGGGCGTGAACGAGGACCTTGCGGCGACGTCGATCATGGGCAGCCAGATCGTTCATGTGATGCCGAAGACCAACGTGGACGGCGTGGTCGGAATCTGGTACGGCAAAGGACCGGGCGTGGATCGTTCGGGAGACATCCTGCGGCATGCCAATCTCGCCGGTACCGGGCCCAACTGCGGCGCCTTGGTGCTGTGCGGCGACGATCATATTTCGAAAAGCTCCACGATCCCGCATCAGAGCGACTTTAGCCTGATGAATTTCGGCATCCCGTTTTTGTATCCGGGCAACGCTCAGGAGATTATCGAGTACGGGCTGTACGCGATCGCGCTGTCGCGCTTTTCGGGGGCGTGGACGGGCATGAAGATGGTTACTGATGTTTGCGATGGCGGCGGAACGGTGGAGGTCGATCCGGAGCGGCCCGTAATTCGGATTCCGGAGGGCTACGCAAAGCGCACGGATGCCCGCATTGTGGCGCCGATCAGCCTGGAGTTGGAGCACGAAGTAAACGTACGCCGTTTAGAAGCCGCGCGGCAGTTTGCGCGTTTAAACGGGCTGAACTGGTATCGCGGCGACGGACCCATCGGAATCCTGACGGCCGGTAAATCGTATTACGATCTGGCGCAAGCGCTTCGCGACCTCGGCGTGGCGCCGGGGTCGGTGCGGATCGGCAAGGTGGGCATGCCGTTCCCGCTCGATCCCGAATTCGCGCGCGAATTCGCCACGGGTCTCGAGACCATCGTGGTGGTGGAAGAGAAGCGCAGCTTCCTCGAATTGCAATTGAAGGACGCGTTGTACGCCATGGAGCGGCGGCCGGTGATTCATGGCAAAGATCTGTTCCCTCCCACCGGGGAACTGGACCCGGACCGGATTGCGCTGGCGTTGGGGAAACTGCTGGGCAAAGCTCCGCGTGAGCTTGCGAGCCAGCCCGGCAAGACGGGCCGCGATGCCGGGCCGGGACCGACGCGGGCCGCCGCGTTCTGCTCCGGCTGTCCTCACAACCGCTCGACGCTGCTGCTGGACGGCCAGATTGCCGGTGGCGGCATCGGCTGCCATACGATGGCGATGCGGCTCGGCGATCCCAATCGAAATTTTGCTTTTATGACGCAGATGGGCGGGGAGGGGACGCCGTGGATCGGCATGTCGCCGTTCGTCGATCGCTCGCACGTATTCCAGAACATCGGCGATGGGACGCTGTTCCACTCCGGTTATCTGGCGATTGAAGCGTGCGTCGCCGCGAACGTAAACATCACGTATAAGATCCTGTATAACGGGCATGTCGCGATGACGGGCGGCCAAAAACCATCGGGCGCCTTGCCCGTTCCGCAGCTCACGAAAAAGCTGCAGGCGGAGGGCGTTCGCAAAACCGTGGTGCTGGCGGAAGACGTCGAAAAATATCGCGATGTTGCGGGCGAGTTCGCTTCGAATGCGCAACTGCGCTCGCGCGACGATCTGCACAAGACGCTGGCCGAGATGGAAACAATCCCGGGCGTCTCGGTAATTATTTACGACCAGCAGTGCGCCGCCGAGAAGCGCCGCATGCGATCGCGTGGACTGCTGCGGGAGCCGGTCAAGCGGCTCGTGATTCACGAAGAGGTCTGCGAAGGCTGCGGCGATTGCGTGAAGCAGTCCAACTGCATGAGCCTGACGCCGGTCGCGACGGAGCTGGGACAGAAGATGCGCATTCACCAGTCGTCGTGCAATAAGGATTATTCCTGCGCTCTCGGCGACTGCCCGTCTTTTGTGACCGTGAAGATCAAGCCGGGAACGGGGCTGAAGAAGAAGCGGCTTCCGGAGTTGCCCGAAGCGGACGTGCCCGCGCCACGAACGATCGCGCGCGCGGGCGATGGCTACCGCATCGTCGCTCCCGGAATTGGCGGTACGGGCGTAGTCACGATCAACGCTCTGCTGGCAACCGCGGCGTGGATCGAGGGACTGCACGTGGCGAGTCTCGACCAGACCGGTACGGCGCAGAAGGGCGGAGCGGTGGTATCGCACCTCTTACTCAGCGAACGGCCGATCGAGGCGCCCGCGAAGGTAAACGCCGGGAATGCCGACCTGATTTTGGGATTCGATATTATCGGCGCCACCAGCGGCGGGAATCTCAAAACCGCGCGCGCCGGGCACACCGTCGCGGTGGTCAACACGGATCTGGCGCCGACCATCGACGTGATTCGCAATCGTTTGCCCTTGATCGGATCGGACAGCATGATCGAGCCGCTGAATGCGGCGACGGACCGCGGCCGCAATGTTTTCGTAGACGCCAGCAGGATCGGCGAGGGCTTGTTCGGCAGCCATATGGCGGTGAATATCTTTCTTACGGGCGTTGCCTGGCAGGCGGGTCTCATACCCCTCTCGCTCGCTGCGATTGTCGAGGCAATCGATCTGAACGGCGCTGAGAAGGCGCGCAACGTCCAGGCGTTCACATGGGGGCGCAAGTATTTTGAAGACCCGCGCGCGGTGGAGGCGCATCTGGCCGGACCAAGCGTCGATGCTCGCGGCGGCGGATTCGATCGCGAAGCCGAACTGCGCGCCTATCAAAGCGAGGCCTATGCGCGAGCTTATGGCGCATTCGTGGCCGGGATCGACAATGCCAAGCTGCGGGAAGACGTTGCCCGCAATCTCTATAAGCTGATGGCGTACAAGGACGAGTACGAAGTCGCGCGATTGTTGACCAAGCCCGAGTTTGAACAGCGCGTGCGCGAGATGTGGGAAGCGCCGGAGTCGATCGGCTACAATCTGCATCCTCCCTTGCTGCGGAGTCTTGGCTGGAAACGAAAACTCACTCTGGGCGCCTGGTTCCGGTACCCTCTGCTGTTTTTGAAAACGCTGAAATTCGTGCGCGGCACGGCATTCGATGTATTCGGCTACTCCGCGCACCGGCGTATGGAGCGCGAGCTGATCGCGTGGTACCGCGTGACGATCGAGACCGTGTTGGAGCGGCTGACTTCGGAGAATCTGGATATTGCGCTCGAGATCGCGGCATTGCCGGATCAGATCCGGGGCTACGAGCGCATTAAAGAAGCCGGCGTTGAGAAGGTGAAGAAACTCGCGGGCGAGAAGCTGCGCGGCATGTTTGAAGGAGCCGAAATTACCGCCGCATCATGATGACCGCGGAGCGCGCCGGGACGGTCATCGTGAGGACATTTTCGTGGACGGCCACGTTGATGGATACATCCAGCAAGTCCTTCCAAGTGCCCGCCGCGGCAGGGGCCTCGACCTTCACTGGGATGGCGGCATTGTTCAGGATCACAATGAGAGGACCGCGCGTATAGACCAGGACGTCCCGCGCCGAGCCGAGAAGCGTGAGCTTGCCGGTCCGCAATGCGGGGGTGCTTTGCCTGATATGCGCGAGACGGCGCAATGCGTCGAAGACATCGCGCTGCTCGGCGGTGCGCGTCCGCTCGTCGAATGCGCTGGCGACGCCGTCGTTCCAGCCACCGGGGAAATCCCTGCGATTATCCGGATCGTTGCCGCCGCGCAGCCCGATCTCGTCGCCGTAATAAATGGCCGGAATCCCGCGCGTAGTCAAGAGGTACGTGAAGGCGAGCTTGAGTTGGGCGAGGGTCGCTCCGGGCTCGTTTAGAAATCGCGGCACGTCGTGGTTGCCGAGAAATGTCACCAGATCGTTCGAATTCTCATATAAATAATCGTGGCCCGTCACGAGCGCGAGATCCCGAAGGGGCCTGCCCTTGGTGAAGGCGCGACGGATTGCGCCATAGAGCGGGAAATCGAACAGCGCGTCCATGAGAGAGTCGGCGCCGTCCCAGCGCTCGGCGCCGCCCTGGAAAAAAGACACCACGCCGGGATCGCCGTCGAACACCTCGCCGACGGTGGTGAGCTTGGGATATTCCTTCTTGATGGCGGCATTCCAGTTATGCCAGAACTTGCGGGGGACATAGGGCATCGCGTCGGCGCGAATTCCGTCAATGCCCGTGGATCCGATCCACCACAGCGTGTTCTGGATCAAATAGCGTTCGACGTCCGGGTTGTCCTGGTTGAGGTCGGGCAGGCTATCGGCAAACCAGCCGTCGAGGACGGGGGTGCGCAGCGTGGGGCCGGCGTGCGGGTCGGGAATTGTCCAGATCTGAAACGTTTCGTTCAGGTGACGCTCCGGGGAGCCGTGAAACCAGTCGCGCTGGGGAGGGTCTTCGACCCAGGGATGCGCCGCGCCGGTATGGTTCATGACCATGTCGAGAATCACCTTCATTCCGTTGGCATGGGCCTTATCGACCAGCTCGCGCAGCTTGTCCAACGTTCCGAAATGCTCGTCGACGGCGTAGAAATCGAGTGGATGATAGCCGTGATACCCCATCCCGCGCCCGCCCACGCCGGCGCTGTTTTTATACACGGGCGTGAGCCAGATGGCGGAGACGCCGAGGTCTTTCAGATAATTCAAGTGGTCGAGAATTCCCTGGAAATCACCGCCATGGAAGGCCCGCGCATTCTTGCGGTCGAAGCCGTCCTTGTCGTTCGCCGCATCGCCGTCGGCGAAGCGGTCCGGCATGATCTCGTAAATGAGATCGTTCGAGGAGAAGCCCTGAAAGCGGCCCTGCGCAGGCGGCGGATTGAGCACGTCGAAGCGGGCGCCGGCGTCTCCATCGCGGCTCGATACTTTTAACGTATAGGTTCCGGGACGATGCGGCTTGACATCGACGAAGAGGTAATTCCCGTTTTCGCTGGCGTGCGATTCGAGAATCTCCAGTCCGCGGGCGGCGTGAACCTGGCAGTCGTCCAGATCCTTTCCGCGCAGCAGCAGGCGGACGATGCCGGTGGAGTGACCCGCCCACCAGCTCGGCGGCTCGACTTTGGTAATGGAGGGCGCGGCAGCCGCGCTGAGGAAACAGAACCAGACGGCAAGTCTGTCCACTGCCCGATATTATCGGGAAACGAGCGCCGGCGGATGGCTGCTATCCTGGAGATCAAGTGCCGGACCGGTTCCGGCAAAGTGCAACCGCATGAACACGGCGACGAAAAAAAGCACGGCGCGCAGCATTCAGATTCTCTTAATCGAGGATAATCCCGGGGACGTAAGGTTGACCGAGGAGGTCTTAAAGCAATCGGGAGCGGGCTGCTCCATAACCGCGCTGCGCGATCCCGAGGAAGCCTTGCAGCTTCTTCGCGGGGAGGGCCCCCACGCCGGCAAGATCGTGCCGGAAATTATTTTCCTGGATCTCAACCTGCCCAAGTTGTCGGGACTGGATGTGATCCAGAGAATCCGCGGAACCGACGACCTTGGCCATATTCCCATCGTCGTCCTGTCCTCTTCGGAGAATCCGGAAGAGATTCGAAACGCCTACAGATGCGGTGCGAACTGTTTCGTGCGCAAACCGGCCGAACTCGACCAGTTCATCAGTTTCATGACGACGACGTACGAATTCTGGTGCGGCATCGTGGTGCTGCCGCGCCCTCCGCGCGTGAACTGATCGGGCAGCACCGGATTAAAAGAGCATCCGCCCAAGGCGCTTGCGTCGATTATGGTAACTGCGAGCGACGCGAGACATCGGGCAGATACTTCTGCCACAGTTGGTGAAAGAATGCGGGTCCGTCCACCGCTTCGCGGTACTCCATAATGGCCCCCTGCTGCTTTAATCGCGCCGTGAGCTGCCCCGTATCGACATCCTGCATCGCTTTGCCATCCCGCAGCGCCATGCTTACGGCCACGCCCGCCGCCTGGCCGATAATCATGTACTGCGGCTCCATGCGCAACGACGAGTACGCTACGTGGCTCGCCGAGAAGCACACCGGGACAAGCACGTTGCTTGCTTCAGCGCGCTTCGGCACAATCACGCGGTAGGGAATCTGGTAGGGCTTCACCGCGACCTGCATATCGCCCTCGTTTTCGGCGTTGCCCCCGGAGTTTGCGAATCGCTGCACATTGTGTGAGTCGCTGTTGTATGAACCCATGCCGATCGGATCGGACTTGGCGAGGTCGGTCTGCACGTCTTTTTGCGTCATAACAAAATCGCCGACCATGCGGCGCGCCTCCCGAATATACAACTGGTTCGGCCAGTGGTCCGTGTCCTGAAATTCATCTTTGGCAAGCCCCCAGCGATTGACTTCTTCCTGCAGCGATTTCGGCGTCCGCGGATCGTGCGCCAGAAACCAGAAGAACCCCTTGGTGTAGTCAACGTGCGCTTGCCAGATCTCAGCCCGCTTGACATACGACGCTTCCGGATAATCCCAGCTCCCTCCGATATAGTCGGTTGAAAACGCGCCATTGTTGTTGATATCGGCCTTATGATTCGGGATCGGCGCGATCAATGTGACTTGCTGCATGACGGGGCTCGATCCCCGCTTTTCGACCGTCGCTTTCAATAGGCGCGCCAGCAGTTCATAGCGGTGTGGATCGTATCCCGGCGGTTTCGGAAACGGGACCTGGTTGTGCGGATCGTCCGAGAGAATCAGTCTGAAATTATAAGACTGCACCTTCTTGTCGGCCGAGCCCGCGGCTCCCTTGGGCCCGGGTCCGACCTCGGGCAGCAGCTTTCCATTGGTATCGAACGCCGAGACCGGCACGAGAAACTGGTGGAATGGCGTGCGCTCCCGGACGCCCGCCAGGCTTTCGCCATACTGCGAGGTCGATTCGCGGCCCCACGTGTAGCCGATCCCCGCTTGCGCCATCAAATCGCCTTCGTAGGAACAATCGGCAAATGCCCGCGCCTGAATGGTTCCCTGCCCCGTCGTAATCGCAGTGACCTTGGTCCCGCTCTTTGCAACGCCGTTCTTTTCGCGTAGCCGCTGGCCCAACCGAACCTCCACCTTGGCTTCGTTCAGCATGTCGCGGAGCACCTGCTCGCCCACGTGCGGCTCGTAGTACCAGGCGACCTCGTTTGCGAATCGGCCCATGTCGTATTTCACTCCGACGCGCCAATAAAATTCCAGCGCGTAGCCGCCGATCACCTGTTTCTTACCGAAATCGGTGCGCGAAAGGCCGCCCGTGGCCATGCCGCCTAAATGGCGGCCCGGTTCGAGCAGCAAAACATGCAGGCCCTCGCGCGCGGCCGCAACGGCGGTCATCACGCCCCCGGCGGTTCCGCCATACACGATCAGGTCGTAGGGCTGCCCTTGCGCGCCCGCGGCAGCGGTCAAGGCAAAGGCAATGACGATAAAGCAGCAGGCTCGCATGATTATTCGATTGTCGCGCGACTCCTCCTCGGATAACATCGCGTGCGAACAGCCTAGGCAAAGCCAGACCCGGGATAAAAAAAGACAAGCGTGCTCCTCACCGCGACGCCCCCGGCTCGTATCGTTCATGCGTTGCACTCGCAATGTGCCATGCCAATGCCTTGCTAAGGTGTGTGGGAAGCGGGCGAAGCCCGCAATGCGGGCAATGGAACATCCCGTCCCGGAAAAAGCGAGTTCCGGGCAGATGAAACGGCCAGCCGTAAATGTCGTGGATCAATTCACGTTTAATATTCATACCTCGCTCTTCGACGGCCGCGATGAAAGTTTTCAAGCCGCGGCCAGGAAGACATTTTTGTCCAAACCCCATTTCAAGACGAAGCGGCTTAATACTAGCGTGGCACGACCAGCCAACGCCCGGGTGGCGGTCAGTTTGGCCCTGCAGACGAACTTTTCGACGGGGTTGCCTTGAAGTACGTCCACAGGAACCGGCGAATCCAACAGCGTCTCCCGTCAAATCAGATGAGAGAGGCTCCACGGGAATGATCCGCCCTCCATTGGAATGCCGCCACCGGGCCAACTTCCTGTTTGCCGACGGCCCGGGCCGTAGGCGGACAGAAGAGCGATTTCCCCGTCTTGATCTCCGCCGGGGTGACTGGACTACCTCTGCCTGTGCGTAATTGGTCTCCATGCGCGACCTGCTCCGCGCAGTGAAGGAGTCTGTATTCCGCAGGCTTGTTCGACCTTCCGCAAATGACAGCTTCCGCAGCAGGCTTGCCGACCAGCAGCAGCTCGACCGGGAGTTCAAACGATATTGCACGTATGGTATATCGACGATGACGTTTCCAACTGCATATCGGCCGACGATCTCGGCGCTATGTATAAGTCCTTAAGCGACCTCGGTAAAAAGGCCCGGGTGGATTTCAGTGATGAGATCGCCGGCATCGAACAGCAGATCGAGGAGCGCACGCCATACGATGAGTCGGACCGCGATACCTACGAATGTCCGACCTGCGTGTTTGTTCGCGAGCCGGCCACGACCGATGCTGACGTGCGAAGCATGTTCGGAACGCCGCGCGATGACGGCTGAACAGCGTTGCCAGAAGTCGGCTTGTCGCGCCCAATGTCGCGCCGTTCATGACGGATGCAGCTAGCGCGCAGACGATCGAGAGTTGGTTCATGGCTGTCAGAAGTCTACTCTCATTGCCGAATCTTGCTATCAAATAGAGCTGTTTTGCTGAGCTACAAGGCGAGCAGTGGGGGTGGGTGGTGACGCTTTGCTCCGCGTAGCAGATGGGTCATGAAAACCACAGCGACGAGAAGCACAGGAATACCGTGAGCGCGAAAATTTCGCGACGATCCCAGCGGCGGCGCGATTGGCGGAGAGAGTGTCTCAGGCGGTTAATCGCCGGTTGCCGGTTCGCACCCCGTGAAATCGGGGGCGAGTGAGACGGCCTTCATAGCCGCGGCATTTTGTTCACTGGCGTTGTCTGGGCCGCTTTTCGCGTGCCCGAGCGCGGGCCCAGAGGATTCCGAGTGCGCCCAGCAGCAGCGGGAAGCTCGACGGTTCAGGCGTCGGTGCGATAGTGGTTGCGTACGGTGCGGGCGAGCCGTCCGCCAGTTCGATTTTCATACCGCCAAAGAGAGCATACGAAGACGCGCCCGATCTCAGCGCATTCATAACAGCACGTTGCAGCTGCCAGGAATCGAGATGCAGGTGAGCCGTGAATGGCACGCCGAATGTGAAGGGAATCGGCATTGGTGTTAACTATAGGGTTTGGTCCGTGGTTGCCGGTATCAGAATCGATGAAGCTGACGGTCCCGAGTGAAGCGTCTGCGTAGGCATCCGTCAGCCCGGAAGTCGTCTTCAAAAGGCCTCGCATAGAGTACTAGCTGTGGAATTGCTAAACCAGCGCCCGAATACCCGTAGAAAGTAAAGCGTCAAATCCAAATCGAAACTGGCCGCCGCGCTCGCACTCGCTCCCGGGTGGTGCGGCCAACGCCTCTGTAGACACGCTCTCATAACCCACTGACGCATGGGCCGAAGATCCGCGCCGGATCGTTAGCGCTGCACGAGTCACGCCGCAAACTGGCTTGTGGCGCCCTGAGGCTTGCAGGATACGGTTGATCCCAGTGTCGCGCCGTTCATGATGGATGCGGCAAGCGCGACGATGGCGCAGACGATCGAAAGATTGGCGCATGGCTTCAGGAGTATACTCCCTTTTGCCGAATCTCTCTATTAAATTACGTCCGCGAAGGCTTTGCTGAGCTTGTTGAACGAGGCGTGGCCGAGGGAGAAGACGAGGGCGGCGACGAGCGGGCGGGCGGCGGGGGCGTGGCCTTCGAGGAAAATTGCTCGGTAGGCGCGTACCAGGGCGAAGAGGGGGTTCCATTTCAGAATGGCGATGGCGGCGGGGGGGATGCTTTGCTCCGGGTAGCAGATGGGGGTGATGAAAAACCAGAGCGTCAGGATGAAGCCGATCAGTTGTACGAGGTCGCGGACGAAGGCTCCCAGGGCGGCGAGAAACCAGCACACTCCCAGCGCAAAAAGCAATTGCGGCGCGAACTGGGCGGGGAGCGACACGACGGTCCACGGCACGCGACCGCGGAGGGCGATTAGAAAACACAGAAATACCGCGAGCGCGAAGATCTCCGTGATGGCGTGATTGACCGAGACAGCTTCTTCACAAACGTCCGATGATCGCCAGGAGGAACGAATTCAGGGGAACGGTCCGTATACGGATTCGCTAGGTCGCGAAGGGGGACAGCGCTCGAAATCTAGTACAGCGCCGAGGAGTCGCTGCTGTGTTTTAGTCCTTGCGCCTCGTCTTGGCCCACAACATTCCGAGTGCGGCTAGCATCAGCGGGAAGCTGGTGGGTTCCGGCGTTACGACCGTTTCGATCACGGTTGCACCCGAGGCGTCCGTGCCGTCTGCGAGTTCGATCTTCAGCGCCGTCAAAGTTAGCATTCGAATTGCCGTACGTAATACCCCGAGAGCCGGATTTCCAACGCAGCAAAGTGCCAGTACATAAGACTGGAGATGTAAGTGAACGGTGAACGGGACCCCGAACGTGAAGGGGATCGCCTGGCCTTGGTTGTAGATGAAGCCTCCCGCGAGCCGTAGAGCGAGCATCGCTGATGCTCACGGTACCGAGTGATGCGTCGGTCAAAAGCCTCATAGTCTGCGTAGCCCAAAGCGCAGCTCGGGAATTGCCAAACCGGAACCTGAATACCCGAGAATAGTGAAAGTCAACTCTTCATCGAAACTGGCTACCGCAGTCGAGTTATAGCCCAGTCCCAAGCCAAGGTGCGCCGGTGTGGTGGCCGCCGCTGCGCCAACGCCGGCCTGCGAGGCTGACGCATACACATCCAATATCTGCGGCGGCCGACAGCCATCGCTGATGCGCTGGCTGTCGCCTGTCCAAAAAAGGGATCGTTGATGTTGCAGGAGGCGTTACCAGTGCCGGCGACGGTTTGGCTCTGGTTGGCTCCAAGTATCACGGCCTCCCCTAGGTTTTGGGCGGTACAGGATGCATTTGAACTCAGGGTGGCGCCGCTCACGAAGGATGTAAAAAGCCCGATAAACGCGTAGGTAATTGCGCTCGCACTGCGACGCGGCATGGAACCTCTCCTTATGTCTGGTCGGAAGTCTACTCTCTTGTGCCGAACTTAGCTATTAAATTACGTCGGCGAAGGTTTTGCTGAGCTTGTTGAACCAGGCATGGCCGAAGAAGAAGACCAGGGCGGCGACGATCCAGAAGGCGAGGAGCGGGCGGGCGGCGGGGGCGTGTCCTTCGAGAAAGATGGCCCGGTAGGCGCGTACCAGGGCGAAGAGGGGGTTCCATTTCAGAATGGCGATGGCGGCTGGGGGGATGCTTTGCTCCGGGTAGCAGATGGGGGTGATGAAAAACCACAGCGTCAGGATGAAGCCGATCAGTTGCACGAGATCGCGGACGAAGGCTCCCAAGGCGGCGAGGAACCAGCACACGCCGAGGGTAAAAAGCAATTGCGGCGCGAGCAGGGCGGGGAGCCACACGATGGTCCAGGGCACGCGGCCGCGTAGGGCGACCAGGAAACATAGGAATACCGCGAGCGCGAAAATTTCCGTGACGATGCCGGCGACGGCGTGATTGACCGAGAGAGTATCGAGGGGGAAGACCAGCTTCTTTACAAACGTGCGATGGTCCAGCAGGCTGTTGGTGGCGCGGCCTACCGGTTCGCTGAAAGCCAGCCAGGGCAGCATTCCAGCCAGGAAATAGAGAAGAAAGCCGCCGGAGCTCTGGTCCGTTCCGAAACGGGCGCGCAGCACCACGCCGAAGACGAAGTAGTAAGTGAGCGTCAACAGCAGCGGATTGAGGACGGTCCAGAACAGATCGCCGAAGGAGCCGCGATAGCGCGCCAGAATGTCGCGCCGGACCATGGATCGAATTAAGGCGCGATTGCGCGCGATGGAGGCGAAGGGGCGCGCGAACAGTGCCGGGAGGGCGCGTACGAGGCCGCGCGACAGCAGCGACCGATGCGTGGTCAGCTCCGTCTTCAGGACTTGCGCGCGTCCGCCGGACACCACAGCGTCGATGACGAGAAAACGCTCGCCGCGCGCATACAGCCATCCCAATTCAGGATCGATGGGGGAGACGTAAACGCGGTAGCCGCCGGACTCCGGAGGAAACGCAATGCTGAGATCGAAGCTGACGGCCTCGCCGGAGGGAGCGTCGCGGGTTAGCGGCAACCCATTCGCCTTCGCGAATAAATCGGTTGCTCTGGGGATCGAACAACTGCCAGCCGATCGAGAACTCGCCCTTTTTCCATTCGCGCGGCGACGTGTTTTCGAGTTCGAGCCGCACTGAAATCGCGGTCCCGGCCGCCTCGACGCGTACGTCGCGATAGGTTGTCATTGATGATAGAGCCAGGCGGGGTAGCGCTCGCGAGGGGGGCCTTTCTTGCGTCCGACGGCGTAGATGCCGTCGCCGCGAAGGTCGCGGCTGAGCTTGTAGCGATCGAGCAGGTGGAGGACCCACTCGTGCTCGGGCTTGGGCTGGTCACGAAACGGGCCGGTTTCGAGCAGCAGCGGCTCGAATCCGCCGTCGAGCAGCAGGCGCCGGATCTCTTTCGGCGTGTACTCGCGGTTGTGCCGGGCATCCACAAAGCCCGAATCCGACGGCTTGATGTAGGCGGTAAAAAATCCCGGATGATAGCCCTGCAGGATCGCCGCAATGGCGCGCAAGGAGCCGATGTTCGGCGTGGTCAGGACAAAATGGCCGCCCGGCTTGAGAATGCGGTTCACTTCGGACAACATGTGCATCGGATCTTCGAACAGATGCTCGATCAGCTCGCAGCACAGCACGGTCGAGAAGTACTCGTCGTCATAGGGAAAGCGGTCCTTCTCGGCGTTGAATAGCTCAATATCGCAGTAGAATTCTTCGCCGTCCAGCGAGGTCTCGCGGCGATGGTCGACGCGCCCCAGCTCGCCGTAATAGCAGGCGCGAACTTCGCCGTAGCCGAGCCGCGTTTTCAGCGCGGGCGTGATTTGCAGATAGGAACCCATTTCGAGAATGCGGTCCTGGGCGGAACCGGGGGGCGTAATCTCGAGAGTTTTCCGTAAGGCGGGTCAAATGGGTATCGACGTAGGTCTGGGAGACGCGATCCGCGGCCCAGGACTGGATGTATTGCGGCTCGATGCGCGGCGCAGGCGGCATGGTGACGGGATCGGCGGGCGCGCGTCCGTTCGATGCTGCGGCCTCAGCGTCGTCCAGGGGCGCCCTTCGACGATGGACTCTAAGAAAGCGACATAGCGCTCCGCGACCGAACTCCAGTTGCACTCGCGTTCTACCCAGCGTTGCGCCCGCTCGCCCAAGGCGCGCCGAACATCGGGCCGGCCGACGAGCAAATTCAAATACTCGAAGAGGTGATCTTCCTCCGAGGCGTCTACCGGGGCCTTGAGGCAGACCTCGTCCGGAAGCTCGCAAAACGATCCCACGTCCGACACGATGACGGCCTTGCCCAAGCCGAGGGAACGCATCAGGGTGCCGGAGTTTTCGCCCACGGTGGGATAGCGGAGGTTCAGCACGATATCGCAGGCCGCCATATATCCGACGAAATCGTCAATGGGCGTGAATCCCAGAACGCGAACGTGAGCCTCTAGTCCCAGGGACTCGATAATAGACTCGAGTGGAAATTCGGGGTGCGGCTCGCCGACGAGGATCATCTTCGCCCGCGGCTCGACGCGCAGCAGCCGCCGGAATGCCCGCAGGGATTCGGCGATTCGTTTATACGGCTTTAGAAACCCGAAGACGCCGATGAGCGGCTCGGTCTCGCAGAGGCCCAGCCGGCCGCGGTAACCAAGACCGTCGGCCTCCGGAATCCAGGCCCCGTGCGGGATGCGGGCCAGCGGTCCAGTAAAGCCGGATTCGCGCAGTTCGTTTCCAACGCAGTCGCTGTGCACGATGGCGCCGCGCGAACGAGAGGTCAAGCGCCGCAGCATCGGCAAGCCTTCGTAATCCGGCCCGGTCTGAAGCGTGCGGACGCGCGTCCGCGCATGCTCGATCGCGTCCGCGCCGCCGTTGATCTCGACTTCGCGCAGATAGCCGTCCCAATCGCCGCGCTTGATCGTCATATCGGCGATCAAATGATGCAGATTGGCCTCGTGAATGGCCACGACGCCGGGATTCTCGATGGCGGCCCGATAGCAAAAATCGTGGTGAATGTTATTGCCGATCTGGTATAGCGCGATGTCGTAATCGGCGGGAGTAAACCGCTCCGGCCGGCGCGCGAAGGGCGTGACGTCGGCGATTCGTTTCATCTCCTCGAGAAGCGCGGCGGAGTAGTCGGCGATCCCGCTCCTGGCCGGCGGAAGGGGCGAGAAGAACGCGATCTTCACTTCACCAGTTCCATCGAGAAGGTCCCGACGGGAAGAGGTACGCGCACCAGCGCGGGCGTGCGGGCGGCGTCTTTGAGAAAGTAGACTTCGAAGTTGACGTCCGATTGCGGGCCTTTCAAGGAAGCGTCGATGCGATCCGCCTCTACTTGCGCGTCGGCGATTTTGATCATCTGCGTTCCCGCGAAGTCTAGCCGGATCTCGTAGGGCGAGCCGAAATACACCGGCTGGCGCGGCGCGAGTCGCCCGAGGGCCAGCTCGCGGCGCGCGAAATACAGGAAAGCGAGAGCGTCCTTGGCGCACGAAGATGTCGAGAGGTCCGATCTACCGCCGCCCTTGGTCTCGCGCGTAGCGGTTCCCTTTTCCGGGTCGAACACCGTCTTCTCTTCGGCCTTTTTCCTGCCCTGCGAGACGTTCTTGTCGAACTCGATGGAGCAGAATTCGCCGGAAGCCTCGGATCGGAAGCGGTCCGCGACGGCGAAGCCGGGAATACCCGCATCGAGCGAGAACTCGAAATCGAAGCGCTCGGCCGATTTGGGCGTGGGCTTGACGCGCGTGCTGCGAAGCTGCGCTTCCCCCAAGCTCAAGCCGCTCGGCCAATTGATGGAGTAATGGAGCGATTCGCCGTCGAATGTGGGGGCGGAGGCGGGCGCGGCCGTCACAGCCAAACCGGCCAGCGCGGCGGGCAAGATCCAAAGATTCATGGTCGTGGATTCATGGCCGCGATCGCTAGCGCCGCAGCGCGGCCGGGGAGCGGCCGACGGGCGAGCGCATGGCCGCGCCCGCGACTTCGTAGTAGACGTCCAGCGTTTGGCGCGCGGTACGGTCCCAATTGTAGATAGCGGCGCGCTGCACTCCCAGGCGCTCCATGCGGAGGCGCAGCTCGGCGTCGAGAAGGAGATCGCGCATGGCGCGCAGCATCTCGATATCGGAGGCCGGATCGAACAGCAAGGCGGCGGAGTCGGCCACCTCCGGCATGGCGGTGGTGTTGGAGCAGGCCACGGCGCGCCCGCAGGCCATGGCCTCAATGATGGGAAGGCCGAAGCCTTCGTATAGCGAGGGATAGACGAACATGTCGCAGGCGCCGTAAAAGCGCGTGAGATCTTCGTCGGAAACGAAGTCCATGAAATGGATGCGGCTCGCGACCTGCGATGCCTTGGCCGCCGCGATCACTTGCTCCGAGCGCCAAGCGAGTTTTCCCACGAATACCAGGTGCTGCGGCAGCTCCGGATAGGTGCGAACCAGCTCCTCGAAAACACGGATCAGCGCGATGTGATTTTTGCGGGGCTGCAGATCGCCGACGCTGAGAATGAATCGGGGAGGCACGGGATGGCGGCCTTGGAGCCAGTGCGCGGCAGCCTCGCGCGCCATGGGACGAAAGGCGCCGGACACGCCGTTGGGCATCACTGTGATCTTCTCGTCGTCGAGCCCGTAGGCGCGCATGATGCAGCGCTTGGAGAACTCGCTGGGGGTGAGAATGCGCGCCGCTGTTTTCACCGTCCGGCTGACCGTGAAGCGCAATTGCGCCGACCGGAAGGGGGTGAAATACTCGGGCGATTCCAGAAAACTCACGTCATGAACGCTGACCACCACCGGAATCCGGCACATCACGGGCGCGGTATATTGCACGTGAATCAGCGCCGGCCGGTCGGAGGCGAGCCGCAGCGGCAAATCGAAGCCAAGCCGCTTCCAGGGACTGTCAGAAACGATGCGCTTAGCAAAGCGTTGCGGCAGCTCCGCGATCGCGCTTTCCCGCGAGATATACGCGAAAAACTCCGCTTCTTTATCGAGCCGCGCGAAACCGTGCAGCAGATTCCTGATATAGGTCTCGTTGCCGGTAAGTCTTTGGCCGATTGCGTGAGCATCAACGGAAAAGCGCATCACCTGATTCCAGTATAAGTTGTTGCCGCAGCGTATCCCAGGCCGCATCCCACGTGTAACTGCGTTCATAAAGGCGCCGGCCTGCCTCCGCCAATTGCAGGCGCGCTTCCGGCGCCTCCAGAAGAAACGCGATGGCCGCGGCGAATTCGAGCGGCGTCTCACAGAGAAGCAGATGCTCGCCCGCGTTGCACGTTAATCCCTCGGCTCCGATCGGCGTCGAGATCACGGGAGTCCCGGCCGCCCAGGCTTCCAGGATCTTGAAACGGGTTCCACTGCCGGAGAGCAGCGGCACGACGGCGATCTTGGCGCAGCCGAGCGTGGCGATGGCGTCCTCCATTACTCCTGTGACGCGGATTCGGGGGTCGCCGTTGACAAAATCCTGAATGGCGCCGGGATTCTTGCCCGCGATGCGCCATTCCACGGCCGGGGCGCGCTGCCGCACCAGGGGCCAGATTTTGTCGCGGAAATGCCGCACCGCCGCGATGTTCGGTTCATACTCGAGGTTTCCGGTAAACAGGATGGCGTGCTCTTCACGGCGCACGGGCCGGTCCACCAGGGGAATGGCGTTGGGGTAGACGAAGGAGCGCGCCTCGGGAATGCGCCGGGCGTCCTCGGCCGAGGCGACCATGACGGCGTCGAATTGAGGGAGCCAGCGGCGCTCAAAGCGGCGGCAGGCTTGGGCGAACATCTCGAACGCCGGGCGGCGCAGCGGGCCTGCGGATTGGGCGACGCGCTGGTGCCACGCCGATTCGATGTTATGGGCGTCGAGGAACACGCGGCGCGCGAGTGGGCGGATTTGTTTCAGGTAGGGGGCGCACCAGAGGTGTTCGACGATGGCGAGATCGTAGTCGTGGCCAGGGGCAACCGCTCCCTGACGGTCGCGGCTCGGTATTTCGTCACAGCTCGGTATTTTGCCGTGGGCGGCTAGCGCGGCTGCGATTTGCCGCTCGAAACCGGAGAAGCGGTCGATCAGCGGCGGGCGGTTTCGCAGCAATCGCGAGGCGGCGCGCCAGTGCCTTGCGAGGCTGGATCTGGAATGCGGCGGCAGCTCGACGATCCATATGTTTCGGGCGCGCCCGGGAGGGAAGGCGGCGCGGGGATCGGGCGATCCGCGCTCCGAGAAAATAATCGCGTCGACGTCATAATGTTGCGCCAGAAATTCCAGCACCGACGCGGAGCGCAGCGCGCCGCCGCCGATCGCCGGATAGGGCGCCTCGGGAGAAAGGAACAGCGCCCTAGGTCGAGCTTCGGAATCGCCGGGCTGCTTCACGATAGACCTCGCGCGTCAGCGAGGCCGTCCTTTCCCACGAAAATTGCGATGCGCGTTGCAGCCCTTTGCGCCTTAATTCGGCGAGCCAGGGCGGATCGGACGCGGCCGAGGCTAGCGCCTCCGTCCAGGCCCTGGCATCATTGGCGTCGACAAGCAACGCGGCGTCGCCCGCCGTTTCCCCGATTGCGCCGTCGCGCGACGCGATCACCGCCGCTCCGCACTGCATGGCTTCGAGCACGGGCAATCCAAACCCTTCGTAATGGCTGGGGTAGGCGCACGCGATGGCGCCGGAATACAAAGCCGGCAGCTCTTCGTCGGGAACCGGACCGGTCAGCTCCAGGCCGGGCTCGGCCGGCAATGCGTGAAAATCTTCGCGCCTCCTGCCCACTAATTTTAGATCCACGGCGTAATGGGCGCGAACTTCCCGCCAGCTATCGATGAGCCGAAGAAGATTCTTGCGCGGCTCCAGAGTTCCTACGTAGAGGAAGTAATTCCGCGCGCGCCCGTTCGCCGGCGCGGGGCGGAAGAAAGCGGGCACAGCCAGAGGAATCGCGGTTACTCGCTCCGGCCGCAGCCGGAACCGCTCGATGGCTTGGCGGCGCACCGTCTCGCTGGGCGTAACGATCATGGTGACCAGCCCGAGGCGAAGCAGCAGCGGCGTGCGCTTTCGAATCCGGTCCGCGGCCGAATGCCAGCTCGGGTCAAGCCAGGGCGAGAGGTCGTGCAGGGTCATCACGCTCGGCCGCGCGGGAAGATAGGGGACCGCGAAGTCCGTGCCGTGAAAAACGTCCACCGCGAGCCGCGATAGCTCGCCTTGCAAGCCCCACAGCCACCAGCGCCGTTCGGCGGCATTGCGC
The DNA here is from genome assembly GCA_963795935.1 of Bryobacterales bacterium. Taxonomy (GTDB): domain Bacteria; phylum Acidobacteriota; class Terriglobia; order Bryobacterales; family Bryobacteraceae; genus JAICMB01. The sequence goes on from CAWCJO010000020.1 coordinate 167,622, forward strand.
GGCCCGCGACCGCAACGCAGATTGGGAAATTCGGGACCCGGATTTTCGAAGCGCTGGTCCGAAAGCAGCCAGAAATCATCGGCGGGAAAATTTTGGGCCAAGGCGCGCGCCAACTCCGCCGTGTAGCGCCGCACGCCGCCAGTTAAAACCGTCAATGGCGTGGCGTCCAGGGCGACCCGCACCACCTAAGTGTATTCTGAGTCTATGCGCGCTGTCGCCGTGTTTCCCGGTGCACGTCAGGTCCGCGTGATCGATCATCCGGAGCCGAACATTCAATCGCCCACGCAAGCGAAAATACGCATGCTGAACGTCGGCATTTGCGGCACCGATAAGGAGATCGTCTCCTTTCAATACGGCGATCCGCCGCCCGGCTCCGATTATCTCGTCATCGGGCATGAATCTCTCGGGGAAATCGTCGAAACCGGACCCGGGGTGACGAAGGTGAAGCGCGGCGATCTGGTCGTAGCTACCGTGCGCCGCCCTTGTCCGCATCCGGAATGCATCGCCTGCCGCCAGGGGCGCCAGGATTTCTGCTACACCGGCGATTTCACCGAGCGCGGCATTAAGCAGCGGCACGGCTATATGACCGAGTTGGTCGTCGAGGAAGAGCGCTATCTGAATCCTGTCCCGGCCTCTTTGCGCGACATCGCCGTGTTGGTGGAGCCTTTGACCATCGCCGAAAAGGCGATTGCGCAACTTCAGGACATACAGACGCGGTTGCCGTGGTGGCGGCTCGGGCGAGAAGGACGCGCCCGCCGATCTGCTTTATAACGCCGTCGTGCTGGGCGCCGGTCCGGTGGGCCTGCTCGGCGCCATGGCGTTGACCGTCGCGGGTTTCAACGTGACGGTCTACTCGCGCACGCAATCGCACGAGGACAAGGACGACATCGTCGCGGCCATCGGCGCAAAATTCATCCCCGCCGAAACGCACACCGTGGAGCAGATGGCGAAGGAGGTTGGCCGCATCGATCTGGTCTACGAAGCCGTCGGCGCGTCCGGTCTGGCGTTTGAAGTCATCAAGCAATTGAGCCCCAACGCGGTGTTCATTTTTACCGGAGTTCCCGGCCGCAAAGGCCCCATTGAAGTCGACACCGATTTCATCATGCGCGACATGGTGCTGAACAATCAGCTCATCTATGGAACCGTGAACGCGCCGCCCGCAAGCTTCGCGGCCGCCATCCGCGACATGGGGACGTTCTTGGAGCGCTGGCCCGGCGCGGTAGCGAAAATCATCACCGGCCGTTTTCCGATTGAAAATGCTCTGGAGCCGCTCACCGGAAAGACCGGGGGCATCAAGAACATCATCACGATCGGACAATGAGCGCCGGAGGGTGGATCGACGTTTCCGTGCCGCTGCACAACGGCATGGCGCACTGGCCGGGCGACGAGCCGTTCGAACGCGATGAAATGTTGCAGATCGCGAAGGGGGACGCGTGCAACGTTTCAAAGATGACGTGTACGGTGCATATCGGCACGCACATGGACGCGCCGCGCCACTTCATCGCAGGGGGCGCCGGGATCGATGCGCTGCCGTTCGAGGCCGTGATTGGGCCCGCCCGCGTGATTGCTATTTCGGATCCCGAACTCATCCGCATCTCCGAGATCGAGCCTCATAAGATTGCCTCGGGCGAGCGCGTGCTGTTTCGCACCCGCAACTCGGACGTGGCTTGGAAGAGCGGGACTTTTGAGAAACAGTTCGTTCACATCCCACACGATACCGCGGCGTATCTGGCGGCCAGCGGGATCCGTACCGTGGGCGTCGATTACCTTTCGGTCGGCGGCTTTGACGGCGACGGCCCCCAGACGCATCAAGCTCTGCTCGGCGCCGGCGTTTGGATTATTGAAGGGCTTAATCTGGCGTCCATCGAGCCTGGAGATTACGAACTGATTTGTCTTCCGTTGAAACTCGTTGACTCCGATGGCGCGCCCGCGAGAGCAGTTCTTCGAAAAATAGTGTAATAGGCCGATAGAAACTGCGGCCTATACGTAAGATCTGCTATGCGGCCGGTGCACTGCGGAACGGCAAGTTCTTCGATCGTAAGCACGGCCGTTTTGGACAGCGGCGTGCTTTCCAGGAACTAGAGTGGATTGCTGAAGTTGCCAAAGGTGCAAGGCTGAGGAGCAGTGAGGAGGGACCTCGGCTTCGGAGGAGGAGATTTGGCCGCCAAGCGTAGCGTCCGCTAATCATCCTCTTTGTGAAAGCGCTGGATCGGAATGGTCCAGCGCTTTTTTGTTTTGCCGATCGGCGGAGAACGCGGGTGTCGAGTCGCTCACGGCTCTGCCGCGGTGGCTCCTTACGCATTGTGGCGGCAAGCCGCGGCCCCGGCGTAGAGCGGATTCCGGGATAATGGATCTAATGCGCGCATTATTAAGATTGTGTGTGTTGGCCGCGCTGGCTGGGACGGTCTGGGCCCAAGCGCCCGCGGATTGGCAGGTTGCCTCGGAGCTTCCGGGCATCGACCTGAGCGGGCTGACGGCGGCGCAGAAAGGCGCCGTTTTGAAGATCCTGCGGGAGCAGGGCTGTTCCTGCGGGTGCGATATGAAGCTGGCGGAATGCCGCGTCAAAGATCCGTCGTGCGGATACAGCAAGGGGCTGGCGGCAATCGCGATCAAGGCCGTGCGCGAGGGTAAGACGCCGGCGCAGGCGCTCGCGGAATTGAAGGGGTCGCCGCTGGCGAAAGGCCCGGGGAAGCGTCCGATTCTGGAAGAACCCGTGAAGATTCCGACCGCGGGAGCTCCTGTGAAGGGACCGGCGAACGCCCGCATTACGCTGGTGGAGTTTTCCGATTTTGAATGTCCCTACTGCTCCCATGCGACGGGCGAAGTGGAAGCGCTGATGAAGGCGTTTCCAAACGACATCCGGCTGGTATATAAGCAGTTTCCGCTTTCCATGCATCCGCATGCGCGCTTGGCGGCGGAGGCGGCGCTGGCGGCCAACGAACAAGGCAAGTTCTGGCCGATGCATGACGCGCTGTTTGCGAACTTCAGGCGTTTGAGCAAGGAGCGCATTTTTGCGCTGGCGAAGGAGCTCGGTCTGAATATGGAGCGTTTTACCGCGGACATGAATTCGGGCAAGTTCGCCGCGGCCATCGATAAGGATTTTAAGGATGGCGAGGATGCGGGGGTAGACGGCACGCCGGCATTTTTCATCAACGGCAAGCATTACAACGGTCCGATGGAACTGGCGGCGGTGCGGCCGCTGATTCAGTCGGAGTTGAAGTTGGTGGGGGCGCGCCGCGCGGGGCCGGTCGAGGCTGCCGCCGCTTCCGCGCGGTAGCATGGGGACCGTTTCGGCACGCAGCCGGCGGGATCGAAGGGGACGCGAACGGCGTATCGTTGTGCGTTGGACTAGTAGGACCGAGTGAACAGGCCACGCGGAGCTTGAAGTATGAATCGAGAACTCCTGCGGCGTTTGGATGACGTGGTTTGGGTCGACCCGGAACGTCTTTCTGGAGCGCCGTGTTTCCGAGGAACGCGGATTCCCGTGCAGATGCTCATCGACCATTTAGCAGGTGGTTACTCGCTGGATGAATTCCTCGATACGGCGCCTTCGCTGGAACGGCGGCAGGCCCAGCTTTTTCTGGAGCTCGCGGGCGAGCAGATGGCCGAATGCTCATCCTTCTTGACGAAGTCGTGAATCCCCGGCTTCGATTGGCGTTTTCCGGAGATCAGGTTAAGACAGTTGCGCAAATGGGGTGGAGATCGCTATCGAACGGGCGCCTCATGGAGCAGGCGGATCCAGAATTCGATCTTCGATAACACGTTTTAACGATTTGGCGGCGTACCGGCCGCAATTTGGCGAGATCCGCGATTTGGTAAGGCAGACTAGGCCGGGGCAGGTGAAGGTTCTGCAAATCCACTCATCGTAAGTGCTCGAAGTGAGGCGGGCTTTGAGGCGGCATCCAGGCGGGCGCGGATTCGCAGCGGGAACCGCAGTAATAGTGCGGCCTCCGTGTTAAATCCTGACAACCGCTCCTTCAGGGTCGCGGCTCCCTCGAAAAAGGCCTTTTTCATTCTTGGTTGTGAACGGAGTTCATGAAGAACTCGGGACCGAGCCGCGCGCGTCAGCAAGAATAGCGGCTCGCTTCGTTGCGCCGGTCTTTGTAAGACGATACACTGGACTGACTGCGCCGTGCCTGCGCTAAGTCAGTTTCAGCGGCAGCGGTTGGCGCATCCAGGAGGCTTCCAGAACGGTGGTAGATCGAATGCGACACATTTTTACGTCGGAATCGGTGACCGAGGGTCATCCCGACAAGATGGCGGACCAAATATCGGACGCCGTATTGGATGCCGTCCTGAGGGACGATCCAATGGGCCGGGTGGCTTGCGAGGTCCTGCTGACGACGGGAATTTGCGTCGTTTCCGGGGAGATCACGACCACCACGTACGTGGACGTTCCCAAGTTGGCGCGGCAGGTGATCGAGCACATCGGGTATAACAACGCCAGCTACGGATTCGATTGCCACACCTGCGGAATTTTGAACACCATTCAGAGCCAATCGCCGGACATCGCCATGGGCGTGGATACGGGGGGCGCGGGCGATCAGGGCATGATGTTCGGCTACGCCTGCGACGAGACGCCGGAGCTGATGCCGCTGCCCATCATGATGGCGCACAAGCTGGTGCGGCAGTTGAGCGATGTGCGGCGCGAAGGCAAGCTCGATTTTCTGCGGCCCGACGGCAAGAGCCAGGTCAGCGTCGAGTACGTCGATGGAGAACCCCGGCGCATCGACGCCGTGGTGATCTCGACGCAGCACAGCGACGAAATATCGACCGAGGAACTGCGCCGTCAAGTCAAGAAGCACATCATCGACGCCGTCATCCCGTCGAACATGGTCGACTCCGGTACGAAATACCACATGAACCCGACGGGCCGGTTCGTGGTGGGCGGTCCGCACGGCGACACCGGGACTGACGGGGCGAAAAATTATCGTCGACACCTACGGCGGCATGGGGCGGCATGGCGGCGGGGCGTTCTCCGGCAAGGATCCGACGAAGGTGGACCGCTCGGCGTGCTACATGGCCCGCTATATCGCCAAGAACCTGGTTGCCGCCGGTCTGGCGAAGCGCTGCGAAGTGCAGTTGGCATACGCGATCGGCGTGAGCGAGCCGGTCTCGGTCATGGTCGATACGTTCGGTACCGGTACGCTCGATGCGGCGCGGCTGACGGAACTGGTGCGCGCCAATTTTCCGCTCACGCCGAAGGGCATGATCGAGCATCTGAAGCTGCGGCGGCCGATTTACCAGAAAACCGCGGCCTTCGGACACTTCGGCCGGCGCGAAGACAGCTTTACGTGGGAAGCCACGGACAAGGCCGAGGCGCTCGAAGATGAGCAGCCGCGCGGCGATGGCAGCCCGCTAGCCGATTCGAATTTCACAGGAGCTTGAATGACAACGAACGCAACCGCAACACTCCCTTGCGATATTAAAGAAATCGGGCTGGCGGAGGCCGGCAAGCGGCGCATCGAATGGGCCTTTCAGTCCATGCCCGTGCTGCAAACGATTCGGAAGCAGTTTATCAAGACGCAGCCGCTGGCGGGCATTCGCGTGGCGGCTTGCCTGCACGTGACGACGGAAACCGCCAACCTGATGGTGACGATGCGGGACGGCGGCGCCAACATCGCGCTGTGCGCCTCGAATCCGCTGTCCACGCAGGACGATGTGGCGGCGTCGCTGGTGCGCGACTACAACATCCCGGTGTTCGCGATTAAAGGCGAGAACAACGACGTTTATTATTCGCATATCATGGCGGTGCTCGACCACAAGCCGCATCTGACGATGGACGACGGCGCGGACCTGGTGACGATCCTGCACACCAAGCGCAAGGACGCGCTCGAACACGTCATCGGCGGAACGGAGGAGACCACCACCGGCGTCATTCGCCTGCGCGCGATGGCGAAGCAGGGCGTGCTGCAGTATCCCATCATGGCGGTCAACGACGCCCTGACAAAGCATTTTTTCGATAACCGCTACGGCACCGGCCAGAGCACTATCGACGGCATTGTGCGGGCGACGAATTTCCTGCTGGCCGGCGCCAATTTCGTGGTCGCGGGATACGGCTGGTGCGGCAAGGGCCTGGCCATGCGGGCGCGCGGAATGGGCGCCAACGTGATCGTGACCGAGATCGATCCGATCAAGGGGATTGAGGCCTTGATGGACGGTTTCCGCGTCATGTCGATGGCGGAAGCGGCGCAGATCGGCGATGTCTTCGTGACGGTGACGGGCAACAAGAACGTGATCGCGCGCGACCACTTCGAAAAGCTCAAGAATGGCGCGATCATTTGCAATTCCGGCCACTTCAACGTCGAAATCGACCTGGACACGTTGGGCAAGGTGGCTTCGTCGCGGCGGCAGACGCGCGAGTTCGTGGAAGAGTTCGGGATGCGCGACGGCCGCAAGATCTACGTTCTCGGCGAGGGCCGGCTGATCAATCTGGCGGCGGCCGAGGGTCATCCGGCATCGGTGATGGACATGAGCTTCGCCAATCAGGCGCTGTCGGCCGATTACATGGTGAAGAACCACGCCAAGCTCGAGAAGAAGGTTTATCCGGTCCCGGAAGATCTCGACAAAAGCATCGCGAAGATGAAACTCGAGGCCATGGGCGTTAAGATCGACCGCTTGACGCCGGAGCAGGAAGAATACCTGGCAAGCTGGTCGGAGGGAACGTAAGCGGCTAAAGGCCCGCCGATTGCAGTTTCGGGGGAAAGCTGGTTCTCATGCTCATCGAAGGCTGCAAGCACGAACTGGAGATCGTCGTTCCCGTCGAGGAGATCGACAGCTGAAACCGAGCGCGTCGTCACCGACATCCAGAAGAAAGTGAAGCTGCCGGGGTTCCGGCCCGGCAAGGTTCCCGCCAATATCGTCCGCACGCGCTTCGCCCGGGAGGTCCGGCAGGATGTTCTCGAAAGTCTGATCCCGAAATTCCTGGAGAAGCGATTCAAGCAGGAAGAGCTGAAAGTGGTGGGGCGGCCGTCCGTTACGGACGTGCACTTCGAAAAGGGCGAGCCGTTGCGGTTCAAGGCCGAATTCGAAGTGGCCCCGGAGGTTCCGCTGGAGGAATATCGCGGCATAACGATCCATTATTCCGAGCCGGAAGTATCGGATTCCGACGTAGAGGAGCGCCTGGAGCAGTTGCGGGAACAGAAGGCGCAGTACGTCACGGTGGAGCCGCGGGCGGCGGAAGACGGCGATTACTGCATGGTCTCGCTGGACAGCATCGCAGGGGTGGAACCGGCCGTTCACCAGGATGAGACGTTGCTGCATGTGGGCGACCCGGATACGCAGCCCGCGTTTACAGAGAACTTGCGGGGCATGTCGCCGGACGATGAAAAAGAGTTTGAAATCACCTATCCGGAAGATTACGGGCAGGAGAAGCTGGCGGGCAAGACGGTTCGCTTCCGCATGAAGCTGAAAGCGATCCGCCGCAAGGAGTTGCCGGAGTTGAACGATGAGTTCGCCAAGGACCTGGGGGATTTCAACACGCTGGAGGAGCTGCGGGAGACCGTCCGGAAAACGATTTTCCGGGAGCGCGAGCAGGGGGCGCAACGCAAGGCCAAGGGCGAGTTGATCGACCGGCTGGTGGAGACGCACGATTTTCCGGTTCCGGAGGCGTTTTTGGAACGTCAGATCGAGAACGAGACCGAGGACCGGCTGCGGCGTCTGGCGGCGAATGGGGTCGATGTTTCGCAGTTGAAGCTGGATTGGGAGAAGGTAAAAGAGTCGCAGCGTCCCAAGGCGATTCACGACGTGAAGGCGGGGCTGCTGCTGGACAAGATCGGGGAGCGGGAGTCGATCCACGCGACGCAGGACGAGGTGGACCGCGAAATTCAACAGATCGCGCGTCAGGAGCGTGAGCCGGTGGCGGCCATGCGGCGAAAACTGGAGAAGGACGGCGCTCTTGGGCGCATCGCGAACCACATCCGCACCGAGAAGACGCTGAGCTTTCTGTTTGAGCATGCCCGCAAAGTTGCTGGCGAGCCGGAGGAGCCGGCGGTACCGGTCGAGTCGGAATTGACTTAGTCCGTAGACTAAGCTAAGATGAAGCATGGCTGTCACGGTAAACATGCACGAAGCGAAAACGCAGCTGTCGAGGCTGGTGGCGCGGGCGGCCAACGGTGAGGAGATCATCCTCGCGAAGGCCGGCAAGCCCAAGGCACGAATAGTGCGGGTGAAAGATCCGGAAGCGGACGCCGACTTTCGGAAACCGGGGTGGGGCCGGGATTTATTGAAGGGCATAAACGTCGATGCATTGTTCGACCCCGCGCTGAACAAGGGAATTGAGGATTTGTTGTACGGTGGGCCGCTTTTTCCCGATAAATGAAGCTGCTGCTGGACACCCACGTGTTCTTGTGGTGGGCGCTCGAAGAAGATCGGTTGCCGGGGCGGGTCGCGGAGTTGGTTCAGGACCGCGGAACCGATTTGCTGTTTAGCGTCGCCAGCGTTTGGGAAGCGGCGCTGAAAATCGACCGCTTGGGGCTGCTTCAGGATTTCGAGATTTTGCTGGAGAGGGCGATGCGGTATTTCCGGCTGTCGATTCTCCCGGTCGAGATGCGGCACGTTCTGGTGAGCGCTCGTCTTCCGGTTCACCATCGGGATCCGTTCGATCGTTTGCTGGTGGCGCAGGCGATTGTGGAGGATCTCCCGATTGTGACCGGCGACGCGGCGATTGCGCGCTACCCGGTACGGGTGATGTGGTAGGAAAGGGCCATGGCGGCGGTCCGCAAAGTGGCCGATAATGGATGCAGTTGCCGTATCGATCCCGGCAGTTCGTTGATAGAATGGAGTTAGCTCGTGAAGCGCGCCGGTTCGGACAATTCGCTCCGTTGTTCCTTTTGCCATAAGCCTCAAGAGACAGTCGGAAAGCTCATATGCTCGCCGAGCGTGTATCCTCGCGTTTACATTTGCGATGAGTGCATCGCGATGTGTAATTTCATTCTCGAAGACGATCGTCACATTGAGCACCCCGCGATGCCGCCGCATGGGCCAGGTGATGGCGTCGGCCCGCAAAGTGGCCGATAATAAAAGAAGAGGTTGCCGCATCGCCGGGACGGTCCCGGCAGTTCGCTGATATAATGGAATTATCCAGAGAAGCGGGTCTAGCTCAGGATCGTGACGTATTGGGTAGCCCTGGAGAACCTGTGTGAAGCGTGCCGGTTCAGACGAATCTCTCCGTTGTTCCTTTTGCCATAAGAACCAGGAAGTAGTCGGCAAACTAATCTCTTCGCCGAGCGACTATCCTCGCGCTTACATTTGCGATGAATGCATCGCGGTGTGCAATTCCATTCTCGAAGACGACCGTCACGAGCAGCCCTATGGCACCCCGCATAAACTGCCCAAGCCATTGGAATTGAAGGAATATCTGGACCAATACGTCATCGGCCAGGAGGGCACGAAAAAGAAGCTTGCGGTGGCCGTCTACAACCATTACAAGCGCATCCAGATGAACAAGCAGCGCGGCTCGGATGTAGAGCTGTCGAAGAGCAACATCCTGCTGATCGGGCCCACGGGAACGGGGAAAACGCTTTTGGCGCAGACGCTGGCGCGGATTCTCGACGTGCCGTTCGCGATCGTGGACGCGACCACGCTCACGGAAGCGGGCTACGTCGGCGAGGACGTTGAGAATATTATTCTGCGGCTGCTTCAAAACGCGGATTGGGACGTCCAGCGCTGCCAGCAGGGCATCATATATATCGACGAGATCGACAAGATCGGACGCAAGGACGAAAATCCGTCGATCACGCGCGACGTTTCCGGGGAAGGCGTGCAACAGGCGCTTCTCAAGATTCTCGAAGGTACGGTCGCTAACGTGCCTCCGCAGGGTGGCCGCAAGCACCCGCATCAGGAATTCACTCCCGTGGATACTACGAACATCCTGTTCATCTGCGGGGGAGCTTTCGTTGGGCTCGAGAAGGTGATCGGAAAGCGCGTCGGCACAAAGTCGATGGGATTTGCGGCCATAGAAGATGAGGCAACCTCCCGCCGCTTCGGGTCGAACCGCCGGGACCTCAGCCTGCTGGAACAATGCCAGCCGGTCGATTTAATCAAGTTCGGATTCATCCCGGAGTTTATCGGGCGAATGCCGGTGGCCGCGGTACTCGAGGACTTAAGCAAAGAAGCGTTGGTGCAGATTCTGACGAAGCCCAAGAACGCGATTGTGCGGCAGTATCAGAAGTTGTTCGAATTTGAAAATGTTAGACTTAAGTTTAGCGACGATGCGCTGGAGGCCATTGCCGCGCTGGCGATGGAACGAAAAGTCGGCGCACGGGGATTGCGGATGATCCTCGAGGAGATGATGCTCGATCTGATGTATTTTCTCCCGTCGTACAAAAAAGTCCGCGAGTTTCTGGTCACAAAGGAAATGGTTATGAGCCAGAAAATCAACATGGCCTTACTGGAAAAGGCCGGTTAGGCAGGCTTCGGCAAGCTCCCTAGGCATCGCAAGACCACCGGTCACGAGTTCCTGGCTCCCTCACATAAATGCTCACTTCAAAGGAAAAATCCGATTCGCGACGCTTGCCCATGATGCCCATCCGGGACGTGGTCATTTTCCCGTACATGATGACTCCGTTCGTGGTGGGCCGGGAATCGAGCGTGCGCGCGCTGGAAGAGGCGCTGGCGGGCGATAAGAAGATCTTCTTGGCAACGCAGCACGATGCCTCGATCGACGAACCGCGTCCGGACGAGATCTATAACGTCGGCACCGTGGCCAATATCGTTCAGAGCCTGAAGCAGCCCGACGGGAACATCAAGGTCCTGGTGGAGGGGGTAGAGCGCGGCAAGGTGGTATCGGTGAGCGAGGAAGAGGGGTACTTCCGGGCTGTCATCAAGACCTTTCACTACCGCGTCGAGCCGGGCTCGCAGTTGGAAGCCCTGACCAGCCGCGTGACGACGCTGTTCGAACAATACGTCAAGCTGGGCCAGAACCTTAATTACGAGACCATGGTCGCGGCGGTGCGGGTGGACGATCCCTCCAAGCTGGCCGACACCGTGGGGGCCAATCTTCAACTCACGATCGAGGAAAAGCAGGAGCTGCTCGAGATCTTCGATCCCGTCGATCGCCTGACGCGCGTAGCCGATCTGCTGGACATTGAAATCGAAAAGCTGAACGTCGACCGGACTATCCAGGGGCGCGTCAAGCGGCAAATGGAAAAGGCCCAGAAAGAGTATTACCTTAACGAGAAGATCAAGGCCATACAGAAGGAACTGGGGCGCGGCGAAAAGAGCGAAATCGACGAGCTGAAAAAGAAGATCGACGCGGCCGGCATGACCAAGGACGCGCACGAAAAGGCCATCGCCGAGTTGAAGCGGCTGGAGAACATGCCGCCGATGTCGGCCGAATCCACGGTCTCGCGCAACTATCTCGACTGGCTGCTGGCGGTGCCATGGAAGAAAAAATCCAAGGAGATCCGCGATCTCAATTTTGCGCAGCAGGTGCTCGAATCCGATCACTACGGCCTGGAGAAGATCAAGGAGCGCATTCTCGAGTTCCTGGCCGTGCGCCGGCTGGTGCAGAATCCGAAGGGTTCCATCCTGTGTTTCGTTGGCGCTCCGGGCGTCGGCAAAACCTCGTTGGGCATGTCGATAGCAAAGGCGACGGGGCGCAAGTTCGTTCGCCTCTCGCTCGGCGGCGTGCGGGACGAAGCCGAAGTTCGCGGGCATCGCCGCACCTACATCGGAGCTTTGCCGGGCCAGATTCTTCAGATGATGAAGAAGGCCGGCACGCGCAATCCGGTGTTTATGTTGGACGAAATCGACAAAATGTCGACCGATTTTCGCGGCGATCCCTCGGCGGCGCTGCTCGAAGTTCTGGATCCCGAACAGAACTACATGTTCATGGATCACTATCTGGACGTCGAGTACGATTTGAGCCAGGTTTTCTTTATCGCGACGGCGAACGTTCTGCATACCATCCCGCCGGCTTTGCAGGACCGCATGGAAGTGATCCGCCTATCGGGTTACACGGAACTTGAAAAGTTGGAAATCGCCAAGCGCTTCCTGGTACCCAAGCAGATGAAGCAGACGGGCGTCTCGGACGGGCGGGTGGAGTTTACGGAAACCGGGCTGCAATCGCTGATTCAGTTCTATACTCGTGAATCCGGCGTGCGCAACCTGGAGCGCGAAATCGGGAATGTGTGCCGCAAAGTGGCCCGCAGCGTCGTGAACGCCATGGCCGATCGCGACAACGCAGCCGCGGCCGGCGGTGGAGAACGCAAGCCCGCCAAGGTGGTCGTTGGACCGGAAAAGGTAGGGGATTTTCTCGGCCCGCAGAAGTTCCGCGACCTCGAAACCGACAAGCAGAACGAAATCGGCGCTACCACCGGGTTGGCGTGGACCGAAGTCGGCGGCTCCATCCTGACGACCGAGGCGGCTGTAATGGAAGGGCGCGGGAAACTGCAGACTACAGGGAAACTCGGCGATGTCATGCAGGAATCCGCTCACGCGGCTATGAGCTATGTGCGCTCCAGAGCGCAACTGCTGGGCCTACCCCGGGATTTCTACCGCAACTTGGATATACACGTGCATGTTCCCGAGGGAGCGATTCCGAAGGATGGTCCTTCGGCGGGTATCACGATCGCTACCAGCATTTCCAGCGCATTGACGGGGATTCCGGTTCGGTGTAACATCGCGATGACGGGTGAGATTACGGTCCGCGGCAGGGTTCTCCCGATCGGGGGATTGAAGGAGAAACTGCTGGCCGCCCACCGGCACGGTCTTCACGAGATCGTCCTGCCGAAAGACAACGAAAAGGATCTCCCGGACATCCCGGAAAACATTCGGAAGGACATGAAGCTTCATTTCGTAACTTCGATGGACCAGGTTCTGAAGGTCGCTCTGGAACGGGAGATTGTGGCTCTTCCGCTGGCCGCGAGCGCCACGCCGGTGGAGATCGCGCGGCCGGAAGAAAGAGTTTCGCATTAGGGGTTTGAGGGTCGTTTGAAAGGTCGCGGCTTTCCCCCGCCGCGCCGGACAGGCTGTGAAAGCGGAGTTTGTAAAAAGCGCCGTGCATCCGGAGCAGTTTCCGGAAGACGACCTCCCGGAAATCGCTTTTCTGGGGAGAAGCAATGTGGGTAAGTCGAGCCTCCTGAATTGTCTTGTGGGCAACAGCGGGCTGGCCTTCACCAGTTCGAGGCCGGGCCGTACGCAGGTTATCAATTTCTATCGCATAGAAGACCGGCTTCAATTCGTCGACCTGCCCGGGTATGGTTATGCGCGGGTACCGGTCGAGATTACAACTCAATGGAAACGGCTGATCGAGCAGTATCTTCTGAAGCGGAAGGCCCTGGAGATGTGTTTCCTGATCCTGGACTCGCGCCGGGGCTGGATGGAAAAGGATTTGGAACTCAAAGATTGGCTGGAGTTCCACAACCGGCGATACTTGGTGATCGCCACCAAGACGGATAAGTTAAAGACTCAAAAAGAGCAATATCACGGCATGGCGTCCATCCGCGGCAAAACGCGCGAGGAGCCCCTGCCGTTCTCGGCAATCGAGTGCCGGGGAGCGAGGGAAATTTGGCAAGCGATTTGGAAGATCAAGAACAACGGCCAGTAGCGCCTCCCGAGGCGCCGGCGGCCGAGTTGGCCAAGCAGCCAGAGGGAACAAAGCCCGCCGCGGCTCATCACGAGAAGCACGAGCGTCCCAATGGCAGGCGCGTGGAACCGAAGTCGGATAACAAGGCCGGAGAGAGCGGGAAGAGCGCGGATGCGAAGGCGCAGGACACGGCCAAGCCGGCGGAGCCGTCGGCCGCGGCCGCGGAGGTGAAGGCGCCCGAAGCGCCGCGAACAGAGGTAGAAAAGCCGAACGGGGGGAAACCCGATGGCGCCAAGACCTCCGAGCCGCGACCCGCCATGGGCGTAAAGCCGGCCGAGAGCGGGGCGGCGGAACGTGCGGCGTCCGAAGCGCGTTCGCCCCTACCCGCGGCGGAACCGAAGCCGGTGGAGCCGCGCCCGGAAGCTAAAGGCGGCGACCAGCCCAGAACCGCGGGCCCAGTCCCATCGCCGGCCGGCGAGCGGGGGCGGCGGCATTCTCCGGGCGCGCAGAACCAGCCCAAGAACGGCGCCACTCTCGACTTGGTGGAACTGAAGGACATGAGCATCCAGAAGCTCAACCAGGTAGCGAAAGACTTCGGCGTACCCGGCGTGGCCGGTATGCGCAAGCAAGAGCTCATCTTCAAAATTCTTCAAACGCAGGCGGAGAAGAGCGGACTGATATTCTCCGAGGGCGTGCTCGAATGTCTGCCTGACGGATTCGGTTTCCTGCGCGCGCCGGAGTACAACTATCTGCCCGGTCCGGACGATGTTTACGTTTCGCCGTCGCAGATCCGGCGTTTCGATCTGCGCACCGGCGATACCATTTCGGGCCAGATCCGTCCGCCCAAAGAAGGCGAGCGGTATTTCGCGCTCATCAAGGTCGACGCCATCAATTTCGAGCCGCCGGAGGAAGCGCGCAACAAGATCTTCTTCGATAACCTCACGCCGCTCTATCCGCACGAGCGTCTGAGGCTGGAAACTACCAAAGAAAACTACTCCGGCCGCGTGATGGACATGCTGACTCCGATCGGCAAGGGCCAACGCGGCCTCATCGTGGCTCCTCCGCGCACCGGCAAGACGATGCTGCTGCAGAGCATCGCAAACTCCGTCACGACCAATCATCCGGAAGTGACTCTCATTGTCCTGCTCATCGACGAGCGTCCGGAGGAAGTCACCGATATGCAGCGCTCCGTGCGCGGCGAGGTGATCAGCTCGACGTTCGACGAGCCGGCTTCGCGGCACGTGCAGGTGGCCGAAATGGTAATCGAAAAAGCGAAGCGCCTGGTCGAGCACAAGCGCGACGTCGTGATTCTGCTCGATTCCATCACGCGCTTGGCGCGCGCCTACAATACGGTCGTCCCGCCGTCGGGGAAGGTCCTTTCAGGCGGCGTCGATTCCAACGCGCTGCAGCGGCCGAAGCGCTTCTTCGGCGCGGCGCGCAACATCGAGGAAGGCGGCTCCCTCACCATTGTCGCGACCGCGCTGATCGACACAGGGAGCCGCATGGACGACGTGATTTTCGAAGAATTCAAGGGCACCGGTAACATGGAAATCCATCTGGACCGCAAGCTGGTCGACAAGCGCGTGTTCCCGGCCATCGACATCAACAAGAGCGGTACGCGCAAGGACGAGCTGCTGCTGCCGAAGGAAGAGCTGAACCGCGTCTGGGTGCTGCGCAAGGTGCTCAGCCCGCTGTCGCCGGTGGAATCGATAGAGCTTCTGCTGGACAAGCTCGGGAAGACGCGCAGCAACGGCGAATTCCTGGGCTCCATGAGCGGCTAGGCTTCGAACGGACCGGGCAATTCCCGAATGGGCCGCATCCGCGTTCTCCCGGACAACGTCGCCAATAAGATCGCGGCGGGCGAGGTGATCGAGCGGCCCGCTTCCGTCGTCAAGGAGTTGCTGGAGAACTCGCTTGACGCCGGGGCAACATCGATCCGGGTCGATATTGAAAATGGCGGCAGCAGGCTCGTCCGCGTCGTCGACGACGGCTGCGGCATGTTGCGCGACGACGCGCTGCTCGCGTTCGAGCGCCACGCCACCAGTAAGCTGAGCGACGTTCGGGACCTGCTCTCAATCTCGACGCTGGGCTTCCGCGGCGAAGCGCTCCCCTCCATCGCATCCGTTTCGCGTCTGCTGCTCGAAACGCGGTCGGCGCAGGAAAGTACCGGAACGGCGGTCGAAATCGCGGGCGGAAAGCTCTTCCGCTGCGATGAGTTTCCCGGCGGTATCGGCACGACAATAACCGTCCGCGATCTTTTTTTCAATGTTCCGGCGCGCAAGAAATTCCTGCGGTCGGAGCAGACGGAACTGGCCCACATTGCGTCTTTGGTGACGCATTACAGCCTGGCGCACGCGGACAAATCGTTTCAGTTGCGTAATGAAGCGAGCGATTTGCTCGAGGTCACTCCGGTAGACGGATTGCGCGAGCGCGTCTATCAGGTGTTCGGGGCGCAAACGCTCGACGGGCTTCTGGACTTGGGCTATATCGAGCGCGAGTTCCAGGCGCTCGTCGCCGAGGAGCGCGAAACGCGAGTGTTCGGCCTGCGAGGCTTCATCTCCGGGCCGCAGGTCCAAAAGCTGAATCGCAACTCGATCTTCCTCTTTGTGAACGGCCGCCTCATCCGCGACAAGCTGCTGATGCACGCGCTGTCGGCCGCGTATCACAACCTGATGCCGCCGGCGTGTTATCCGTTCGCGCTTTTATTCCTCGACTGCGACGCCGAGGAGGTGGACGTCAACGTTCATCCTTCGAAGACCGAAGTACGTTTCCGGCACGGCTCCTTCGTTCACGATTTCGTACGCGATTCCATCAGAGAGAAACTGATTTCCGCGCGCCCGGCTTCGAGCCTGCCTCCGCCCCCGAGATATGAGCCGCAGCCCGCGGCCGCGCTCCCCTACTCCGAATTTTCACAGCGCATCGAAGACGCGCAATGGCCGGCGGCGCCCGTTGAACCGGCCGCGGAACTTCCGGTGTTCGCGTTGCGCGAGACCGACGCGCCCGCGCCGCGCTTCGACTTTTCGGAAGCGCGCGCCGATCGCGAAGCGCCACCGGCCGCGGCGCGCGCCAATGGCCTCCTCGTTCCGGAAACGCACGGGGCTCTTGAGTTGGGAAGCGAGGTTTCGGGCGATGGCGCCGGGAACCTGGCGACGCTGCCGGAGCTGCGGCCGCTCGGTCAGATTCACGACAGCTTCATCGTCGCCGCCGGACGCGACGGCCTCTGGATCATCGATCAGCACGTGGCGCATGAGCGCATTCTGTTTGAGAAGGTCCTGCGGCAACAGGCCGAGAACCGGGTTGAGCGGCAACAGCTTTTAATGCCGATCGTGCTGGAGCTCACGCATGCGCAACAGATCGAATACGCGCGCCTTGCGGACGAACTGCATCGCTCCGGGTTTGACACTGAGCCGTTCGGGAACCGGACCGTCGCGGTAAAGGCCGCTCCGGCGGGCGTGGGACCGGCCGATATCGAAAAGCTCGTGTTCGAGATCCTGGAGATCGCCGAAGGCGACCTGCGCAAGCTCTCGTTGGACGATCTTCGCCGCGGTTTGGCGGCAACGATCGCGTGCCGCGCGGCGATCAAGGTCAACATGAGACTCGATCAGAGCAAGATGGACTGGCTGCTGAATGCTTTGTCGGCGACCGACTGTCCAATGAGCTGTCCTCATGGCCGCCCCATCGCGTTGCGCTATTCGATGCGCGAGATCCTGAAGAGCTTTCACCGCATCTGATTATTCCCACTCGATGGTACCCGGCGGTTTGTGCGTCAGGTCGAAAAAGACGGCGCCGACGCCGGGCGTCTGGAGCAGTTCGTCTCGAATGGCTGCGAGGAGATCGGCGGGCATGCGCACGACCTGAGCCGTCATGCCGTCAACGGAATCGATGGGGCGCAGGACCACGGCGTCGGGATGTTCCGTCGTGCCGACCGGAAGCAATATGACGGGCAATTGCCAGACCTGCGCGTCGAAACCTGTTTCATAGGTGAACTTCCGGACAATTGCATCGCAGCGCCTTAGGAGGGCGAGGCGCGGGGCTGACAGGAATCCTTTGGTGACCCGCAATTCTCCCAAAGGAGCACGCGATCCGGCGAGGGCCACTATGCGATTGATATCGGAAATGCGATTTACGAGCGCGGTCGCTTCGTCTCCGGGCGGCAAAGTTTCAAGCGCGAGCACGGCCCGATAGCTGCGCGAATCGCCTTGCACGCCGACGGAACGTACCGGGATGAGCCAGCCTTCGCTGCGCCGTTCGAGCGGATGCTCGGAAGGTGAGCACAGACAGCGGATCGCCAATCCCGGGCCGGGAAACGGATGGCGGCGCAGAAACTCATCCGGGATGCCCAACTCCGCGCCGACCTGGCGGACTTCATCCTTGTAGAAGGACGTCAGGGGCTCAACGATGCGCCCGTTGTCGATTAGCTTCTGAATGCCCGCGACGCGGTTGTGATGTGTCTTGATCAGATCCGCTTTCGCGCTTCCGCCGGTCTCGCCGCCGGATTCAATCGTATCGGGATAAATGGTTCCTTGTCCCAGTATCCACTGGCCGTCGAGGAAATGGCCGCCGCCGAGTACCCGCTCCTGTACGGAAACGAACTGCTCCCCGATGATGTGCCGCTTTTGCTCCGGATCGCAGACGCCTTCGAGCGCCGTGAGAAATTCGGCATCCGCGCGCTCGACATGGAATGCCGTGGCGCCGAGTTGGTGAAACAAACGCTCGACGTATTCGGTTTCGCCTTCCCGCATCAGTCCGGTATCGACGTAAATGCCGTAAACCCGCTCGGGTCCGAGGGCCCGCAGGCACAGCGTATAGGCGACCGTGGAATCGACGCCGCCGCTGACAAAGAAAAAGAT
Source organism: Bryobacterales bacterium (assembly GCA_963795935.1). Lineage (GTDB taxonomy): Bacteria > Acidobacteriota > Terriglobia > Bryobacterales > Bryobacteraceae > JAICMB01. The sequence goes on from CAWCJO010000020.1 coordinate 186,000, forward strand.
ATTACGATCCCCGGCAATGCGCCGGATAGCCTCTTCAAGAGCGCCGATGCGGCCCTTGGGGTCCCAGTCGCGCTCGCAATTGCAGATCCCGAATACGAAATTCGATAGAATTTGCCGGCCCTGACGCGTATGCGCCACTTCGGGGTGGAACTGCACGGCGACAATGGGCCGTTCGCGATGCGCCATGGCCGCGATCTCGCAAGTATCGGTTGCGGCCAGAACATCAAAACCTTCGGGGACGGACTGCACAACATCCCGATGATTCATCCAAATGCGCCAATCGCCGTTCGTTCCTTCGAACAAGGCGTGTTTGCGAAGGGGATTGAGGTGCGCCAGACCGTACTCGCCGCGCTCGCCTTTTTGCACCACCCCGCCAAGCTCGTGCGCGATGAGCTGCTGGCCGTAGCAGATGCCCATGATGGCGGCGCCGTGGGCGGGTGCGAGAATGGCGGGATCGATGCGCGGACTGGTCGGTTCGTAGACGCTGCTCGGCCCGCCGGAAATGACGATTCCCTTGCGGCCGCGCAGTTCCGCGGCGGGCGTGGCGGACGGCCGCACCTCGGCATAAACGCCGAGGTCGCGGATTTTCCTAGCGATCAGGTGGCAGTACTGCCCGCCCGCGTCCAGGACGGTTATTTGCGGTGTCAAACTCTGCCGCTAGGGCCGATCGTCCGCGGAATGGGCGAAGCGCTGCACGACGAGCTTCTTCGATTTCTCGAGCAGAGACTTGGCTTCCTGCTCGGCGTCGGCGGCCTTCGCCACCATGGGATCGACCTCAATGGCCACTTTCTGCGATTCCTCGAAACTGAAGCCGGTGGCGTACATTTCACGCTTCAACTGGTCCGCGATCCAGCTATGATTCTCGGCCCAGTCGGCTTCCGTGAACGGAATGTTCTGCTTCATCACGTAGGTATGAAAATCGTTGAGAACAGCGTCGTCCGGCGCCCAGCCCTTCGGAAGTTTGATATCCTTACCGCCGAAATATTGGGCGGTGAAGTTGAAAAACGCAAACTTGCGCAGCAGATCGGTTTGAAACTTGTTGTACGCCGGCGGCGCGTATTTCTCATCCGGAGTGATCCCGCCGCCGCCGTAGACGGTGCGGCCGCTATCGGTGCTCTTCACATCCATCGGATTTTTCGTTTCGGTCCGCTTGCCGTAATAATAATCGAGGAAGGAAATATTCGAGTAATCGCGCTGGATCAACCGGCCGCTGGGAGTGTAGTAATGTGCCGTGGTCAGCGCCAGTCCGGTGTCGTCCGACAGCGGGTAGACGGTCTGGACCAGCCCTTTCCCGAACGTGTTTTCTCCGAGTATCCAGCCGCGATCATGGTCCTGAAGAGCGCCCGCGACAATCTCCGCCGCGGAGGCGGAATAGCGGTTGACCAGGACCACCATGGGGTAATTCTGGCCTAGCGCGCTTCCTTTCGCATAGTAGGGCTTCTCAGGCGAGGAACGGCCGCGATGCGAAACTACCAATTCACCCTTGCGCAGCCAATGGCCAGCTACCGCGACGCCCTCGTTCAGCAAGCCGCCGGGGTTGTCGCGAAGATCGACAATCAGAAGCTTGATGTTCGCCTCGCCCAAATGGTGCAGCGCGTCTTCCAGTTCCTTGCTGGTGTTCTCGTTGAACTGACTGACATCCACGTAAGCGATTCCGGGCTTGTACCAGAACGCATTCTGAACGCTGAAGCGGGGAATCTCGCCGCGAACGATATCGAACGTGATGGGCTTATCGACGCCATCGCGGGCGACCTCCACCTGGACGCGGGTACCCTTCGGACCCTTCAAGAGTTCCGCGATTTCGGACGTCGAAAGGTTCTCGGTGCGCTTGTCGTTGACGGCGAGAATCACGTCTCCAGGCCGCAGACCGGCCTTATAGGCCGGCGAACCTTCAAAAGGCGCAATCACGATGGTTTTCCCGTTTCGCGCCCCGACCTGCATGCCGACGCCGGAATAGGAGCCGCGCTGATCTTCGCGCAGCGCATCGAAATCCTTCGGATCGAAAAAGTTGGAGTGCGGATCGAGCGTACGCAGCATGCCCGGGATCGCGCCCTTGTAGATGGCTTTGTCGGACGTCACCTTGTCGGCGAAGTTGTTCTCGACGACGGCGAAAACCTTGGTGAAGGACTTGATGCTGCTATCGACATCGTCCCCCGCTCCCACCGTCGCAGCGGAAACGCCCGCGGCCCCGGGGCCGAAGGTCCCGCCCACAATGGCACAAAATGCAATGAGAATGGGGATAAAAAGAACAGATCGCCGGCGGCGCGCCATCAAAACCTCACTATTCATAGTATATCGGCTTTCAAGGGATAAAACCGGCGCCGAGCGGCTCGCGATTCAACGGCTCCCACTGGATTCGACGCCGGCGTCCCGGGGATCGTTGCCGTTTATGCGGCCAAGCCGTTTTATGCTTTCAGGCGCTACGCGCCGTCCGCCGCCCGGAGGTGGTGGCGGCCGCTTCCGTCCTGACCGGCTTCTTGGCGGGCTCACCCAAGCGCCGCACCTGGTCGCTGACGCACACCAGAAACATCGGCTGCTTCGCGTTTTTCAAGATATCGATGATCCGGCTCTGCTGCTCTTCGAGGTAGATCGATTTTCCGTCCGTCACCAGATGAAGATCGGACTCGGTCGCCAGAACGTCGCTCAAACGGCGCCCCATCTCGCGTTGCAGAAACCGCAGCACGCGCCGGATCTTCTGCAAGGAAAATCCTTTCCGTCGAAGCTCGGCGATGACTGTAATTTCGATTACTTCCTGCGGCAAATAAATGCGTTTGTGCCCTTCGTGCCGCGGCGATACGACTTTGCGTTCGTCCCACCACTGGAGCTGGCGGAGACTGACCTGGGCGATTCGGGCTACATCGCTGCTGCTGAAGGTCTTCCCAGCCGCAGCGGCGCCCGATTCAGGACGCCCTTTTTTTGTTTTGAACATGAAGTCCCGCTTCCGTTTTTTATTCCGCGGATTTAGACAGCCATAAAGATTGTACTGAACCTGCCGCTGGAGTCAATAGGGAAAAAGAAGCGAGCCTCGCTGTCGGCTGCGCTACGGTTCAGCCGCCGCCGACGAATTGTACGATTTCAAGGGCGGAACCATCGCCGACGGCTGTGGCGTCCCATTCGGATTTGCGCACGATCGAGCGGTTTAACTCGACGGCGACCCCGCCGCCTTCGATTCCCAAAAATGCCAGCAGAGCGCCGACGTTCTGGCCGGCTGGCGCGGACCGCTCCTCTCCGTTCACGACAATTTTGATGGCTGGCTGGTTTGACACTCTGTTTCGCGCCTCCTTATAGTCAAATTAGCAGGGATGCGGAGCCCATTCGATGCCGACATCATATCCTGAATTGTACTTCCCGGTTTTTGTGCAGATCGTCATTGCGCTGGCGATCGCCGGCGCGCTGGTGGGCTTGTCGGCGGCGCTCGGCAAACACGTGCGGGACCGCGCCAAGGACATGCCGTATGAGAGCGGCATGAACCCGATCGGCAGGGCGCGCGAGCGTTTCAGCGTCAAATATTATCTGGTGGGGATCGTCTTCATTCTGTTCGATATCGAAGCCATCTTTCTCTATCCCTGGGCAGTGGTCTACCGCGAGCTGCGGCTGTTCGCGTTTTTCGAAATGCTCGTCTTCATTGCCCTGGTGCTGGCCGGCTTTTTCTACATCTGGAAGAAGGGCGCGCTCGACTGGGGCGAGGAAGCGCGTGAAACGGAGTTGGCGGCGCCCAATGACGGAGAACTCAGCGTTAAATAATAATGCTTCCCGAGCATCTGAACAAATATCCCATCGCCGCGGCCCTCGCGGCGGCCTACTCCGGCGCCATCGCGGACGGCCACGACGAACATGAAGAATTGACGCTCTTCATCGCTCCAGCGGCGATCGTGGACGTCTGCCGCTATCTCAAGCGCGAGCAGCAGTTCAATCGCCTGAGCGGCATCACGGCGGTCGACTGGTGGCCCGCCGATCCCCGTTTTGAGGTCGTCTATTTGCTGCACTCTCTGCCGCGCAACGAACGTCTGCGGCTGAAGTGCCGCGTCGGCGAGAACGAAGAGATCGAATCGGTCACCGGGGTATGGCGCGGCGCCAACTGGTACGAGCGTGAGACATTCGACCTGTTCGGCGTGCGCTTCCGCAATCATCCGGATTTGCAGCGCATCATGATGCCTACCGATTGGGAAGGGCATCCGCTGCGCAAGGATTATCCCGTGCATGGGCACAAATACAGTTATCAGAACGAATAGGAAATCGACATGCAGGAGCTGACGGCGCACACGGACACACTGGACATCGAGCCGACGCAGGAAGACCTTCGCAAGAAGCGGATGACCCTGAACATGGGGCCGCAGCACCCGTCCACGCATGGCGTGCTCCGTGTATTAATCGAGCTGGACGGCGAAAATATTACGCGAGCCACTCCCGACATCGGCTTTCTGCACACCGGGATCGAGAAGGAGTGCGAGGCCAAGACCTGGCAGCAGACCGTGACGCTGACGGACCGCGTCGACTATCTCGCAAACCTTTCGAACAATCTGGTTTACGCGCTGGCAGTTGAGAAGCTGATCGGCGATATCGAAATTCCGGAATTCGCGCAATGGATGCGCGTGATGCTGGTGGAGCTGACGCGAATCAACAGCCACTTGGTGTGGCTCGGAACGCATGCGCTCGATCTGGGCGCGATGACCGTCTTCTTTTATTGTTTCCGCGAGCGCGAGGACATTCTGAAGATTTTCGAGATGTTCTCCGGGCAGCGGATGATGACCAGCTATATCCGCCCCGGCGGCCTCGCCTTGGAGCCGCCCCGCGGCTGGCGGCATGCGGTCGGCAAATTTATCGACGCATTCCCCAGCAAGGTGGATGAGTACGAGGAGCTGTTGGATACCAATCCGATCTGGATGCGGCGTACGAAAGGCGTGGGCTTCATTTCGCTCGAGGACATGCTGGAGCTGGGCATCACGGGTCCCATGCTTCGCGCCGCGGGATTGAAGTGGGACATTCGCAAAACCGAACCCTATTCGTCGTACGACAAGTTCGATTTCGAAGTGCCCACGCGGACGGAGAACGACGTGTATGCGAGATATCGCGTACGTCTCTCCGAGATGCGCCAAAGCGCGCGCATCGTGAAGCAGGCGCTGGAAGGCATGCCGGCCGGCGGAAAGTGGCAGGCCGACGCCCCGAAGATCGTTCTGCCGGAGCGCGAAAAGATGAAGACGCAGATGGAGGCGCTCATTTATCATTTCAAGATCGTGACGGAGGGATACCGCGTTCCTGCTGGCGAGGTGTATCAGGCGGTGGAATCGCCGCGCGGCGAAATCTGCTATTACATCGTTAGCAACGGGACTTCGCGGCCATATCGCGTGTTCATGCGTACGCCGAGCTTCGGGAATATTCAGGGGTTGGGCAAGCTGCTCGAAGGCTCGCTCATTGCCGATTCGATCGCGTCGATGGGGAGCATGGATTTCGTGCTGGGGGACACGGACCGGTAACGCGGCAATGACATTTTCACCGGAGTTGGAATCGAAATTCGCGAAGATGTTGGAAATTTATCCGGCGGGCCGGACGCGGTCGGCCGTTATTCCGATGCTGTTGTTTGCGCAGGACGAAATCGGCCAGGTCACCTCCGAGCTGGTCGAAGAAGTGGCGAGGCGCTGCCAGGTCACGCCGCTGCAGGTGGACGAGGTCGTCGGCTACTACTCGATGCTGCATCGCAAGCCGCTCGGCAAATATCACGTGCAGGTGTGTACGAACATCAGTTGCCTGCTCGTGGGCGGAGAAGAGTTGTTCGAGCATGCCAGCCGGGAGCTCGGAATCGGGAACAAGCAAGCGACGGCGGACGGGCATGTTCTCGCTCGAAGAGGTCGAGTGCATCGGCGCGTGCTCCTGGGCCCCGGCGATCCAGGTGAACTACGATTTTCACCATTTTGTGACGCCGGAGAAGCTGGACAAATTGTTGGAGGATATCAGGAGGGCAAATGGATAACGATGCTCGGCATTTCGACAGTGCGCGGCCGGCGTGGGAAGAGCAACTCCGCGCAAAGGTTGCAGCGGCGGAGGAGCATTTCGCCAGCAAGCTGACGGTGCTGAAGGAAGAGGATCTCGTTGAGGAAATCCGCCGCGCTCAGAGTGAATTGGGGCCGGCCTTCGACGGCTCTGTTGCGGCGCGGATCATCGAAAAGCGAAAGATAGAGGCCGACCGGTCGAATCGGGATGCGTTAACCGACATCCAGGAGAAACTGCTTGGCGGCGGTCCTCGTTAGCGAATGCTGTACAACGAACCGAGTCCTCTTGAAGTGAGAGTGCTGTCGAAGCGATTCGGCTTGCCCAATTCCGAATCGCTCGATACCTATCTGGCGACCGACGGCTTCGTCGCTTTTCGCAAAGCCGCGACGATGAAGCCCGAGGAGATCATCAATGAGGTGAAGGCGTCCAACCTGCGCGGGCGCGGCGGCGCGGGCTTCCCGACCGGCTTGAAGTGGAGCTTCGTGCCGCGCAAGTCGCCGCACCCCAAATACATTCTCGTCAATGCCGACGAAAGCGAGCCGGGCACCTGCAAGGACCGCGTTCTCATGGAATACGATCCGCACCAGTTGCTCGAAGGCATGCTGATCGCGGGCCTCGCGGTCGATTCGCACAAGGGCTACATCTACACGCGCGGCGAATACCGCTATCTGATCGACATCATGGACCGCGCCATCGCCGAAGAGTACTCAAAAGGATATCTGGGCAAAAATATCCTGGGCACGGGCTTCGATTTCGACGTCTATACGCATACCGGCGCAGGCGCCTACGAGTGCGGCGAGGAAACGGCGCTGCTCGATTCGATCGAAGGCAAGCGCGGCATTCCGCGCCTGAAACCTCCGTTTCCGGCCGTCGCCGGCGCGTGGCAGAGCCCGACAGTTTTGAATAACGTCGAAACGTACTGCTCCGTTCCGGCCATCATCCGCGACGGCGGGGAAGCGTTTGCGAAGCTGGGCACGCCGAAGAACGGCGGTACGCGCCTGTTCTGCCTCTCCGGCCACATCAACAAGCCCGGCGTCTACGAGCTGCCCATGGGTTTCAATTTGATGCGCATGATCGAGGAGGTCGGCGGCGGAATGCGCAACGGCAAGAAGCTGAAGGCCGTGATTCCAGGCGGCTCGTCGTGCCCGGTGCTGAAAGCCGATGAATGCGACCTCGCCATGGATTTCGATACCGTGGCCAAGGCCGGCAGCATGCTCGGCTCCGGCGGCGTCGTCATCATGGACGAGGACACCTGCCTGGTTCGCGTCATGCTCCGCATCATGAAGTTCTACGCGCACGAAAGCTGCGGCTGGTGCATCCCGTGCCGCGAGGGAACGACATGGCTGCGGAAGGTGCTCGAGCGCTTCCATTCGGGCGCAGGCGTGGCCAGCGACATCCCGCTGATGTACGACGTCTCGAAAAACATGCTGGGCCGCACTTTCTGCGCGCTGGGCGACGCGGCGGCCATGCCCATGATGTCCTTTATCGAGAAATTTCGCGAGGAGTTCGAAGCTCACCTGCAAGGGGAGTGCCCCTTCGAGCACAAGCGCGAGTTGGCGCTGGTATAAACATAAATGGCCGATTTTGTAAATTTGACGATTGACGGAAAACCGATCCAGGCCGCGCCGGGCACGCTGCTGATCAACGCGGCGAAGACGGCCGGCATCGAGATTCCCGCATTCTGCTATTACGACGGCCTCACTTTGCAGGCCGCCTGCCGCATGTGCCTTGTCGAAGTGGAGAAGACCCCGAAGCTTCAGGTGGGCTGTACGACTCCGGTGGCCGAAGGCATGGTGGTGCGCACCGATACTCCGCTCGTCCACGAAGCCCGCAAGGGGATGGTCGAGCTGCTGCTGACCAATCATCCGCTCGATTGCCCCGTTTGCGACAAAGGCGGCGAGTGCGAGCTTCAGGACATGACGTTCCGCTACGGCGCGGGCGAGAGCCGTTTCCTCGAGCAGAAAAATCACGTCGACGAAAAGCAATGGTCGCCGGTCGTCTTCTTCGATAAGCCGCGCTGCATTTTGTGCTACCGCTGCGTTCGAATCTGCAATGAAGGAATGGGCGTCGGCGCGCTCGGCGTGAACAACCGCGGCGTATTCTGCGAGATCGAGCCGAACCGCTTCGACCACCTGGAGTGCGACGAGTGCGGGATGTGCATCGACATCTGCCCGGTCGGCGCGCTGACCAGCGGCATGTACCGCTACAAGACGCGGCCCTGGGAGATGCAGCACGTCGGCACCATCTGCACGCATTGCTCCAACGGCTGCAAGACCACGCTGGGCATCCGCAATAACGAGATCATCCGCGGCAATAACCGCGACTCGTCCGGCATCAACGGCGAATTCCTGTGCATCAAGGGCCGCTATGCCTTCGATTTCTTCAACCACCCCGACCGGCTGCAGGCGCCGCTGGTGCGCAAAGCCGGCAAGCTCGAAGCAGTGGCGTGGTCGGAAGCGCTGGCCCTGGTCGCGAATAAATTCCAGGAGGTCCGTGCGCGCAACGGCAAGTTCGGCGTCATCGGATCGAATCACACGAGCAACGAGGAAAATTATTTCCTGCAGAAATTCGCGCGCGAAATTCTGGGGACGAACAATATCGACCATCACCGCACGGGCGACCTGCCGACGCTTCTCGACGCGCTCAGCGGAAAAGAAAACGCGCTCGCGACTACGGGCGATTTGTACGACCGTAAAGCGATCCTGATTGTTGGCTCCGATCTGGCGCAGCAGCAGCCGTTTCTGTCGTTCCAGATCCGCGCCAATTACCGGCATCACGGCGCGCACATCTACACCGTGACGCCCGGCCCGGTTCGCGAAGATAAATACGCGGCCAGGAGCGTCCGTGCGGCCGCGGGCCAGGAAATCGCCGCTCTCGAGCAACTGCGCGACGCTCTAAAAGGCCGAGCCCGAGCTGGTCGTGCTGTTCGCCGATACCGTAAAAGGCGAAGCGGTTCGCCAACTCGTGGCATTCGGCGATTCTCTCGGCATCCCGGTCAAATACGTCTGCCTGCTCGATTATTCGAACTCCCGCGGCGCCGCCGATATGGGCCTGCTGCCCGATCTCGGTCCCGGTTATCGCGCGGTCGAGAACCCCGGCCTGGCGTACGACCAGATCCTGGCCGCGCCCGATCTCGACGTCCTCTGGGTGGTCGGCGCCAATCCGCTGAAGCGCGCGCAACTGGCCGCGCCAAACGCCTTCGTCGTGGTCAGCGATCTGTTCGCCACGACCGAAACCGCGCAGCGCGCCGATGTGATCTTCCCCGCCGCGTCCGCTTATGAAAAAAGCGGCACCGTGACGAACGTCTGCGGCGAAGTGCAGCGCCTCAAATCGGGATTTAAATACATGGGCACGAAGCCCGACCTCGAGATCATGGGCCTGCTCGCCAAGGAAATGGGCGCCAACATCGGCATCTGGCTCGCCGACAAAGTCTTTGCAGAGATTCGCGGAAGCGTACGCGGTTATAATGTTCCTTTGCCGGCGATTACTTCCGGCGGCGCGGCGCAGACCATGCCTGTGAACGGCCGCGTTCCGGCGGCGTCCCGGCCGGATTTGATTCAGTCCTCGCGCGATACGTTGTTTACGTCGGGGTCGTTGGGCCGCTACTCCAAGACCTTACGTTCCGTCGTCGAGGCTCCAGGGGCTCTGTTTCAAGGGTAGTAGTAGTTCTCAGGGCGTCCGTGCCGGATGTTGAACCTCGAGAATGAATTTTCTAATTATCAGCCTCATTAAGGCCGCGATCATCGCGTTTGTACTGATGACCACGCTGGCCTACCTGCAGTGGATTGAACGAAAGGTGATCGCGCACATCCAGTTGCGCGTCGGTCCCTACCGCGTCGGCCCGCACGGCCTGCTGCAGCCGCTCGCCGACGTCATCAAGCTGATTACGAAGGAAGGCTTCATTCCTTCGCACGTCAATCTGTTCTTTTACTTGCTGGCCCCGTTTCTGGCGGTCACACTCGCGCTGATCTCGATTTCCGTCATCCCGTTCGGCCCCGAAATCAACGTCGCCGGCGTTCACACCTGGATGCAGCTTACCGATATCAACATCGGCGTGCTTTTTGTCCTGGGGATCTCCTCGGTCGGCGTCTATGGCGTGGCGCTGGCCGGCTGGGCCTCGAATAATAAGTATTCGCTGCTCGGCGGATTGCGCAGCTCCGCGCAGATGATCAGCTACGAGCTTCCGCTCGCACTTGCCGTCGCTGCGCCGCTGCTTCTGGTTAATTCGCTCAGCTTCCGCGAGATCGTGACGAAGCAATCGGGCTACACCTGGGGCTGGCTGCCGCAATGGACGATTTTCCAGTTCCCGTGCCCGCAGATTTTCGGGTTTCTGGTATTCCTGGTCGCGGCATTCGCCGAAACCAACCGCGTCCCCTTCGATCTGCCCGAAGCCGAGAACGAGTTGGTGGCCGGCTTTCATACCGAGTACAGCAGCATGAAATTCGCATCGTTCTTCATGGCCGAGTATTCGAACATGGTCACGGTGACGTGCGTGGCGACGCTTCTGTTTCTGGGCGGCTGGACGCCGCTGTTTCCGGCTCCGTGGTCGAACTGGATTCCGGTAGTGATTTTCGCTTTTGGCGGCCTCGTCGCGGTCTATGGCGGCCTGAATCCGGCGCGTCCCAAGGACCGCTTCTCGCTTCCCGCCACCGGTCTCGTGTTCCTCGGCCTGGCCGCGCTCTACGCCGTTTCTTTCCTCTTACCGCCTCTGGCGAATGGCATCCCGGTGCTCCAGACCATTCTGATGTCGCTGTTCTGGTTCTGCGCCAAGGTCGGCATCCTGCTCTTCGTGTTCATCTGGATTCGCGGCACGCTGCCGCGCTTCCGCTACGACCAGTTGATGCGTTTCGCGTGGACCATAATGTTCCCGGTCGCGATGCTGAACCTGCTTTTAACGGGCCTCCTGGTGGCCATTTTCCCGAATAAACCCTGAGTACAAATGTGGAACGTAATCGTCTTCCTGGTCTTCGCGATAGTCGCCGTGGTGGCGGCCATCAACATCGTCGTGCAGACGCATCCGATTTCGAGCGCGCTCTCGCTGGTCGGCGTCATGGGATCGCTCGCCGTCCTGTTTCTGCTCCTCGGAGCTGAGTTCATCGCCGCTGCGCAGTTGATCGTTTATGCCGGGGCCATCATGGTGCTGTTCGTGTTCGTCATCATGCTCCTGAACGCCGGCGCCGAAAACGCTAAGGTCATCGGACCCAGAGTCAAATATGCCGGGCTGCCGCTGTTGATCGTGTTCCTGGGCCTGATCAGTTTCGCGATCCAGGCGCTGTTTCGCGGCTCGACCATCGTCGTGTTCGGCGGCTTTCACGGCGGGCCGGCTGAAATCGGCAGAATGCTCTTCACCGATTACCTGCTTCCTTTCGAAGTCGTCTCCGTTCTGATTCTCATCGCCCTCATCGGGGCCATCGTGCTCGCGCGCAAGGAGGTCGACTAAATGACGCGGCGTTCCGCTCTCCTGGTACCTGATCCTTAGCGCCGTGCTGTTCGCCATCGGCATCGCCGGCTTTATTTTCCGCCGCAACATCATTACGATCTTCATGTCCATAGAGCTGATGCTCAACGCCGTCAATCTCAGCTTCGTCGCGTTCTCCTATCAGTTCCGAGAGGTTAACGGGCACATCTTCACGTTCTTCGTAATGGTGGTCGCCGCCGCCGAGGCCGCCGTGGGCCTGGCGATCATCCTCACCGTCTTCAAGAATCGGCGGACTCTCGAGATCGACGAAGTCAGCTCCATGAAATACTGAGCGATCAATGAACCTCTGGCTCATCCCCATTCTCCCTTTCTGCGGCTTCCTGATCACGGGCATCTTCGGCAGACGAATGCCGAAAGCGCTGGTGAACCTATTCGCCGTGGGATCGGTTGCGCTCGCGTTTATTTGGGTGTTGCGCGTCGTGAGCGGCCTGATGCCGCTCGACCATGCCTACGTCGAACATTACTGGACCTGGATTCAAAGCGGGTCGCTAAACATCGGCGTCGATTTCGCGGTCGACCGCCTCACGGCCGTGTTCCTGCTGATCGTCACCGGCGTCGGACTGCTCATTCACATCTACTCCGTCGGCTACATGGCGCACGAAGGCGGCTACTACCGTTTCTTCTCCTTCCTGAACCTGTTCACGTTTTTCATGCTGGTGCTGGTTCTGGCGGCGAATTACCTGGTTCTGTTCGTGGGCTGGGAAGGCGTCGGCCTGTGCAGCTATTTGCTGATCGGATTTCTACTTCCTTGAAAAGTTTGCCACCGACGCAGGCAATAAAGCGTTCATCGTAAACCGCATCGGCGACTTCGGATTCTCGCTCGGCGATTTTTCTGATCTTCCGGCAGTTCGGCTCGCTCGATTTCGGAACGGTATTCGGCAAAGCGGCCGCCATGCCGACCGAAGCGGCGGGCGGCGTCCTGACGTTGATCGGCTTCCTACTGCTCGTCGGAGCGTGCGGCAAATCCGCCCAAATCCCGCTGTACGTCTGGCTCCCCGACGCCATGGCGGGTCCCACGCCCGTCTCCGCGCTGATCCACGCCGCCACCATGGTCACGGCCGGCGTTTACATGACCGCCCGCTCGGCTCCCATCTATTTGCACGCGCCCATGGCGATGCAAGCGATCGCCGTCGTCGGCATCGTGACCGCGTTCTTCTCCGCCACCATCGGCATCACCCAATTCGATCTGAAGAAAGTGTACGCGTACTCCACCATTTCGCAGCTCGGCTACATGTTCGTGGGCGTGGGCGCGGGCGTTTTCTCGGCCGGCATTTTCCACGTCATGACGCACGCGTTTTTCAAGGCGCTGCTCTTCCTCGGCGCCGGCAGCGTGATCCACGCCTTGAGCGGAGAACAGGATTTGAGAAACATGGGCGGCCTGCGGCGCGCGGTTCCCATCACGTGTTGGACGCTGTTTTGCGCCAGCCTGGCGATCTCCGGGTTTCCCTACACATCCGGATTCTTCAGCAAGGACGAGATCCTGGTTGGCGCTTACTACTCGGCGCCCTGGATTTTCTGGGTCGGCGTGATCACCGCGGGCATGACGGCCTTTTACGTTTTCCGCGCCTGGTTCATGACCTTCTTCGGCGAGTATCGCGGCCAAGCCCACCACCCCCACGAATCGCCGCCGGCGATGACCGTCCCGTTGGTCGTCCTCGCGCTTCTTTCGCTCGGAGGCGGGTTCATCAATATTCCCAAATGGCTCGATCCGCTGTTCCCGCCGACCAAGCAAGTCGCGGAGAACTGGCTGATGTACGTGGCCAGCGCCTCGGGATTGTTCGGCATATTCCTGGCCTGGTTGATGTACGTTGCGCGGCCCGCTCTTCCGCAACAGATCGCGGATAGCCTTGGCGGTTTTTACCGGCTGGTTTACAACAAATACTTGGTCGATGAAATCTACGCCGCTACCGTGGTCGAGCCGGTCGTCGAAGGCTCTCGCACGGTGCTGTGGCGCGGCGTCGACGTCGGCGTTATCGACGGCCTCGTCAACGGCGTCGGCGCGAGATCGAAAGGCATCGGCGGCGTCCTCAAACGAATGCAGGCCGGCAACGTCCGAACCTACGCCGCCTGGGTTGTGTTTGGGTGCGTCCTGCTATTGATTGCCATCGGCATCGGGGGAGGCATGCGATGAATCTCCTGCAGGTCACGCTGCTGCTGCCGCTCGCCGGATTCCTCGTATCGATGCTCATCCCCAAGGACAAGCACGGGGCTATCCGATGGTTCGCTCTTATCGTTTCGCTTGCGGACTTCATCATCTCCCTCGGCCTCATCGGTCCGTTCTGGTTTAAAAGCCCCGCTGGATTCGTGTTCCAAACCGACAAGCCGTGGATCGATTCGCCGAGCATCCACTACCACGTCGGCATTGACGGCGTCAGTCTCTGGCTCATCATTCTGTCCACGTTGCTGACGCCCATTTGCGTGCTCGTCTCCTGGCGTTACATCCAGAAACTCCGGAAAGAGTTCTTCGCGTTTCTGCTGCTGCTCGAATTCGGCCTGATCGGCGTCTTCTGCTCGCTCGATCTGTTCCTGTTTTATGTCTTTTGGGAAATCGCGCTCGTTCCGATGTACTTCCTGATCGGCATCTGGGGACACGAGCGCCGCATTTATTCCGCCGTCAAGTTCTTCCTCTACACCATGGCCGCCTCGGTGCTGATGCTGGTCGCCATCATATATCTATATACCCGCGCGGGCGGCACGTTCGATTACGCAACCATCCTCGCATCCATCCAGAACGGCCGGCTGACGCTCAGCGGCCCCGAACAGTTTTGGTTATTCCTCGCCTTCTTTGTCGCCTTCGCCGTCAAGGTCCCGATCTTCCCGCTGCACACCTGGCTGCCAGACGCGCACGTCGAAGCGCCGACGGCCGGCTCCGTTATGCTGGCGTCCGTCATGTTGAAGATGGGGACGTACGGACTGCTGCGCTTCTGCGTGCCCCTGTTCCCCGTTGCCGCGCGCGACAACGCCGGCTGGATCGTCGTGCTCGCCATCATCGGCATCATTTACGGCGCGCTGGTCGCCATGGTGCAGCCGAACATGAAAAAACTGGTCGCGTACTCGTCCGTCAGCCACCTCGGCTTCGTCGTCCTCGGCATTTTTTCCTTCACGCAGACCGGCATGGACGGCGCCGTCTACCAGATGCTGAACCACGGCGTATCGACGGGCGCGCTCTTTATCCTCGTCGGATTCCTTTACGAGCGCCGCCATTCGCTCGAGATCAAGGATTTCGGCGGGGTCGCAACCGCCGCTCCCTGGCTCGCCACCGCTTTCATGATCTGCACGCTCGCCAGCATCGGCCTCCCCATGCTCAACAACTTCATCGGCGAGTATCTGGTGCTGCAAGGCGCGGCCATCGTGCAGTTCAAATGGGCCGTCTTCGCCGCCATCGGCGTGATTCTGTCGGCCTGCTACATGCTGTGGCTGTACCAGCGGTTGTTTTTCGGCAAGATGTCCGAATCCGTAGCGTCGCACTTGCGCGACCTCTCGTTCCGCGAGTACTGCGCCATCGTGCCGCTGATCGTTCTGATGGTATGGATGGGCACGTACGCGCAAAGCTTCCTGCCATCGATTAGTCCCGTGAACGCGCGCGCCGTGGTGGAGCAGGCCCGCATCCGCAACGCCCTACCCAAGTCGCCCCAGAAGATCGCAATATTTCCCGCGCTGGTGGTCCTCCCCAAGCAAACGAACCATGCCCATTAATACGCCGCCGCTCGACGATTACATCCGCTTCCTGCCCGAAATCGTCATGACCGTCGCGGGCACTCTGATCATGGTGCTCCAGGTCCTGATGCCGGAGAGCAAGCCGAAGTCGGCGCTGGGCCATTTGTCCTTGATCGCGTTTCTCGTCGCGCTGTGGGCCACCATCTTCGCGTACGATCGCCCCGGAAGCGCTTTTTCCGGCATGTTGATCATCGATGGATACGCGACATTCTTCCGCGCCCTGGTCATTTGCGTCGGCATTCTGAGCGTGCTGAGCGCCTATCAATATCTGAGCCGCGAGCGCGCCAACCAGGGCGAATACTACGCGCTGATTCTGTTCTCCGTCGTCGGCCAATGCGTCATGGTATCCGCCAACGAGCTCATCATGATCTTCATCGGCCTGGAGATCTCCTCGATTGCCACCTACGTTCTGGCCGGATATTTGCGCGACGACCGCCGCAACAACGAGGCGGCGCTGAAGTATTTTCTCCTGGGTTCTTTCGCCACGGCGTTCCTGCTTTACGGAATCGCCTGGATTTATGGAATCACGGGTCACACCAACCTGACCGAAATCGCCGCCGCGCTCACGTCTCCGGGAGCGACGCTGCCCAGCCCCGCCCTCATCGGCACCGCCGCGGCCCTGATGTTCGTCGGCTTCGCCTTCAAAGTCTCGGTTGTGCCATTCCAGATCTGGGCGCCGGACGTGTATCAGGGTGCGCCCGCTCCCGTCACTCTCTTCATGTCCGTCGGACCGAAGGCCGCCGCCTTCGCCGTCTTCGTGCGCGTATTCACAACGGCGCTGGGTCCCATCACCAACCGCTGGGAGCCGTTCGTATGGTCGTCCGCGTTGGCCACCATGTTCGTCGGCAACTTCGCCGCGTTGATGCAAACCAACATTAAGCGCCTGCTGGCCTATAGCTCCATCGCGCACGCCGGCTACATCATGGTTGCCATCGCCGCGCACAACCAAATCGGCATTGCGGCCGTCATGTTTTATCTCGCCGCTTACGCCCTCATGAACATCGGAGCCTTCGCCGTCATCACTCATTTCGCGCGCCAGGGCGAGCGCTACGTCAAGGTTGACGATCTCGCCGGCCTCGGTTGGAAACAGCCCATCACGGCCGCGCTGTTCTGCGTTTTCCTGCTGTCCTTGATCGGCGTTCCGCTGACGGGCGGTTTTTTCGGAAAATTCTATATTTTCAAAGCCGCGCTCGACGCCAACCTGGTGTGGCTCGCCGTTCTTGGATTGCTCAACAGCGCGGTCGGAGCATATTATTACCTCCGCATCATCGTCGTAATGTACATGCGCGAACCGGGCGAAGCCACGGCCACGCTGCAGCCGCTCAGCGCCGGCATCCGAACGACTTTGTGGGTGTCGGCGCTCGGCACGCTGCTGCTCGGCATCTATCCCTCGGTGCTGCTGAATTTCGTAATCGGCCCGGGCGCGCTGACGAAGTAGACGTCAGCGGCCCACGATTTCACGATCGAGTCGCCACGAGCGGATGCGGATCAGCCCGGTGAATCCGGTCGCCGTGTGTTCCATTCGAGTATGTCGCCGACGGCAGGACCGAGCATCGCTCAAGTCTTAGAGAGGAGGAAAACTCGCGTGAGGCGAATGCACAACGCGAGCACAGCGGCGAGCCCGGCCATGCCTAAAGTCCCCGGCTCCGGCACGGGCGTTCCAATAAAAGATTCCTGCGAACTGAAGTCGTTCGAAAACGCAAATCCAACAATCTGCCCCAGATCGTTGATCTCCTCGATCTTCGTATTGGGATCGTGGTTCGCGTCGACGAAGTCGATCGTCGTCCATATGCCATTATTCAGCAGAAAACCATGCTGGACCCCGGAGGAGTCGAAATACCCGCCGACCACCTCGCCACTGTCGTTAATTCCGAGAGCGTACGTCCGTGTAGAGCCAGGGTAGGAGAGGCTTATGGCGCTCCCGTTCGAAAACAGCTCGTAGCCTGCCTGGAATCCACCCGCGCTTGTTGTGTACGGTCCGACAACCGTTCCGGAGTTATTGAGATTCCGCGCAATCGCGGACGTCACATTCGCAAAAGGCAGCGTCAGCGGGGTATATGTTGAACCGTTAAAGAGGAAAGGCATGTAGCCGGTTTGCTGATTGGGATCGGTAGTGGCTGATGCGACAAAGACACCCGAATTGTTCACATCGCCGAACCACGCGGCAGTCGCGTTCGCCAGCGGCGAAGGCGGTGTCAGAAACGTGCCGTTCGCCTGACGAATAAGGGGGTGATCGTTTCCATCCGCGGAGAAGTAATCCCCCGCAACCACACCCGCGTCGTTGATTCCGTTCGCATCCGTGAACATCGCGCCCGGGAAGTCAAACTTGGTCAGAATCCCGCCATTGTCGATAAAAGCCGCGGTGCCTGGTGTAATTCCGGTGGTGACTCCCGCGTTATTAATTCCGTTCACCCCACAAGGCGGACAGCCGGGGAGTGGAACGAGGTTGTAAATGGGACCGGCTTGGGCGGCCGGCATTAACAGGCAGGCGCCAACGACGATAAGGACGAACAGCCGCGCTTTCGTGAGCCGAAAATCCCACTGGCCGCACGCGGACGGCGACAGGGGGAGATTTGCCGAACGTGAACGCCGTGACGAGCGGACTACCGAAAACAGAGCTTGCTCGCTCCGGCTAGTTTCCAGAGGCCGTTGTGACGATCCAGCGCCGGCCCAATCGCGTAAATACCAGTTAGGATGCTCGCGGCCGCCGAACCTACGCCGAAACGGATGTTCTGTTCGGCGCCGCTCCGCGCTTTCAGCGCGCTGCGCATTGCGCACACTCGACGCACTCGGATTCTTGAAATCACCCATCGCCCTTTACCCCAGCGATTAGATCGGCTCCGCTGCGGGACCGTTTCATTATTATGATCTGTCTCGTCGTAATATACATGCGCGAACCGGGCGAAGCCACGGCCACGCTGCAGCCGCTCAGCGCCGGAATCCGCGCGACGCTGTGGGTATCGGCCCTCGGCACGCTCCTGCTCGGCATCTACCCTTCGGTGCTGCTGAATTTCGTAATCGGCCCGGGCGCGCTGACGAAGTAGACGTCAGCGGCCCACGATTTCGAGTAAATACGGCGGCTTCGAGCCGGCGGGCAGCAACGCGGCAATGCCTTTGTCCAATGTCGCTAATCGCCCTCGATGATGAGCGGCCAAGCCCAACAGGTACGCGTCCGTGATCTGCTTGTGCCCAACGACACGCGCCCCGCTTAGGTCCAGCGCTTCGCCATAGCCGATCTCCGCTGGCCAGAAAACATGCTTCGGATGCTGGGTGTTGACGTAAAGCGTTTCCCACGCCTCCTGCGGGCTTGGCGCCTCTCTCGATGCCGCTCGGTTGGATGAGATTCGTACAAATCCAGCCTGAGTAAAAGGACAGGTAGCCCACCCGTAACGCGCCTTTTCTTCAAACCATCGCAAAGCAATGGTATGGAGCGAGTGAGCCGGCCACATTAATGCAACGAGCAGATTCACGTCCAGGAGGGCGACGGCCTTCATTCTTCCTCGGCGAGCAGCTCCTTCACCATCTCAGTCGTTATAGTCGGAGAATCCGGCGGCACATTGAAAACAGCTAAGCCGTTCTCCATGTGGTAGCCAAGCTTGCGATGCACGCCGCGCATTACCAATTCGGATACCGCCTTTCCTAAAGCGATGGATCGCTCTTGGGCATAGGTCTTGGCCGCATCAAGCGCATCATCCTCCAGGTTTAAAGTGGTACGCATGTCCCTTATGATGCCACGAACCGTTTGTTGGTGTCAAACGTGGTTTACTGCATCACCGCGATAATCTGATGCGGCAACCGCGGATCGCCCCGAAGCAGCGCAAATTCCGAAAATGTGAGCGCCCTGCCCATCCGAAAAGGACCCGTTACAGCGGCGCGATCCAGAGCTTCGAAAGCGCAGTCCTTGTCGCCCAAACCGGCGAAGATCATACCCTAGATCGCTCTTCTGCGTAGGTCTTAGCCGTCTCAAGCGCTTCATCGTCCAGGTCTATAGTGGTCCGCATACTTATATGGTGCCCTGCTGCTGGCGAGGTCAACGGTGAGCGCCGGCGCGCTGTTATCCTGTCCATTCATGAAGCTCGTCCCGTTCGCCGCCGCCATCGCCATCTCCGCCGTGCTGCTTTCGGCCGGCGAACTGACGGCCAAGTACCGCGCCGCCGCCAACCAACTGATCGACGCCGCCATGTCCGACACCGCGGCGATGGAGAAACTCGAGTTCCTGTGCGACCACATCGGCAACCGTCTCAGCGGCTCTCCATCGCTCGATCAAGCCATCGCGTGGTCGGCCGCGCAGATGAAGAAGGACGGCCTCGAGAACGTCTCCACGCCGCGCGTTAGAGTGCCCCATTGGGTGCGCGGGGCCGAGAGCGCCTCCATCATCGGGCCCGTCCAGCGCCATCTCACGATCCTTGGCCTGGGCGGCAGCGTCGCCACTCCGGCGCGGGGCATCACCGCGGCAGTTGTGTCCGTTGCGACTTTCGATGAGCTGGAGCGCAAAGGCCGCTCCGCCATTGCAGGCAAGATCGTACTGTTCAACGCTCCGTATGTCAGCTACGGACGCACGGTCGTCTACCGCCATGCGGGCCCATCGCGCGCCGCCAAACTTGGCGCCGTCGCCGCGCTGGTACGCTCCATTACGCCGCTCGCCGCACAGTTGCCGCACACCGGAGCGCTCGAATACAGCGACGACGCTCCGCAAATTCCCGCCGCCGCCCTGACCATCGAAGATGCCACGCTCATCGATCGTCTGACCCGCGCGGGAACTCCCGTAACGGTGCATCTGGAAATGCAGGCCCATACCGAGCCTGACGTCGATTCCGCCAACGTCGTCGGTGAAATCCCCGGAAGTGAAAAACCCGAGGAGGTCGTGGTCATCGGCGGCCACATCGATTCCTGGGACGTCGGAGCCGGCGCGCAGGACGACGGCTCCGGATGCATCACGGCGCTCGAAGCGGCGCGCCTCATCCAACGGCTCGGCCTCAAGCCCCGCCGCACACTCCGAGTCGTTTTCTGGGTAAACGAAGAGAACGGAGGGGCCGGCGGCAACGCTTATCGCGAGTGGGCCGGCGGCCAGGTCAAAAATCACGTCGCGGCCATTGAAATGGATGGCGGCGCGGAAAAACCGGTCGGCTTCGGCGTCGGCGCGGGACCGCGGACGCAATCCGCCGTAGCCCGCCTGCGCGATGTAGGCGCGCTGCTCGACCGCATCGGAGCGTCCAGCGTCACCTCCGGCGGCGGCGGCGCCGACATCGCTCCCCTCATGCGCGAAGGCGTTCCCGGCCTGGCGCTGCGAACTGTCGGCGCGCATTACTTCGACTGGCACCACACTGCCGCCGACACGCTCGATAAGGTCGATCTCGAGGATCTCCGCGCCAACATCGCGGCCATGGCCGTCATGGCCTATGTTCTCGCGGACATGCCGGAGCCGCTGAACTCGAACGAGTGAGGGCCACTGTCAACCTTTCCCCGGGTTGCCCCGTCCTACGTAGTGATGGTCCTGATGGCCGAGCGTTTGGGCGCTGCAGCCGCGCCGCGGGTTGGCGTCCGCGAGTTCGGCTCCTGGATGACCTCCGAGCAGAAACGCATTTTCGTGCTTTGTCTGCGCATGCTCCAGGACCGCGAAGAGGCCGATTCCGCCACTCAGGACACTTTTTTGAAAGCCTTTCAAGCTCTCAAAAAAACGGACGCGGCGCTTCTCGATGAACCCGCGAAATGGGTCACCCGCATCGCCATTAACACCTGCCTTGACCGCCTCCGCTCCCGCAAATGGCGCATCTGGCGGCGGCGTCCCAACCCGGAAAACGAATCGCTGATCCTGAGTAGGGCCGCCTCCTCACGGCCGGCTGCCGACTCCGAGGTCTTCGCCGGCGAAATCCAGGCGCGTCTCGTCCGCGCCCTCGATAAGCTGAGCCCCCGGCAGCGCGCTGTTTTCACGCTGCGCCATTACGAAGATCGCAGTCTGGATGAAATCGCCGAACTGCTCGATCTTGATATCGGAACCGTGAAGATGCATCTGTTCCGCACTATCCGCAAACTCAGGACGGAGTTGCGGGACCTCTATTTTGGGAGGAATTCATGACGGGAAATCACCCGGCGGAGACCGAATTCCTGGAAGAATTGTACGGCGTGCGGCCCGCAAGCGAGCATTCGGTCTTATGCGCGGAGTGCTCCCTCCGTCTGCGTGCGCTTGCGGCCGTGCGCGCGGAGGTCGTGCGGCCGCCCGAGGTCGAGAGCGATTTTCTGGCCGCGCAACGCCGCTCGATCTACCGCAAGATGGAGCTACGCGCCTGGCATCCGCTGCGCTGGGCGTTGCCGGTCGTTGCGCTGTTGGCATTGGCGTTCAGCCTGGCACTGTACCGCGCGCAACGCCCTCATCCCTCCCGAGACGACCAGTTTTACAGCGAGGTCTCATCCTTGGACCAAAACACCGCGCCGATGGCCGTGCAGCCCATCGAAGCTCTCGTGGGAGACGGCGCGCAACAATGACATTCGTCCGAACGTTTGCCGCTTTTTCCCTCCTGGCCGGTCTATCCCTGTTTGGACAGGCTACTAAGGGCGCTTGGTGGAACGCCAAAATCGTCAAGGAGCTCAATCTCAGCCCCCAACAGACGCGCCAAATGCGCGCGACGATGAGGGACTATCGGCCCCGTCTGCAGGAGCTTCGCGCCGCCGTTCAAAAAGCCGAGATCGACCTCGAGGACGCATTTAACTCCGATCCGGTGGACAGTCGGAAGGCCAATGAGGACATCGAACGCCTCGTCGCGGCGCGCTCCGAGCTCACTCGAACCCTTTCCCACATGGGCCTCCAACTGCGGACCGTGCTCACCGCGCAGCAATGGCAGGAAGTCGAAAAGCTGTTTCCTCCGAAGACCCCCGGTACCTGAGCCGTTTCGCTTTTACGGCTGGTTGGTCCAATAGCCGGTCTCGCCCTGCATTGATAACCGTTACAGTGAGCGGCATGCATCAATTGCGTTCATCCAGTCGGGCATGTCTCAACGTACCTAGGTCAGAGTGATCGACAAATCACGTCACTGCAAATTGTGAAAGGACCCCCGGCGCATGAATCGCATACGCATAGCGAGCATTCTACCCGTGGCGCTGACGTTGGGCATTCTTGCTCAAAACAATCGAGCCGCGGTCATCAATCAAACGTATTCAGGCACATTTCCCGCGAATATATCGGGGACTTTGCCCAACCAAGGAACCGCATTGGAAGAGGCGTTCACGCTGACGTCGACCAGCGCGGTGACTATCTCCACTTCTTCTTACGCAACGGGCGGCTTTGAGCCGAACCTGATGCTTTACGATTCGGGCGGCCATTATTTGATGACGGGACTCACGCCCGGTTCATCTCCGGTTGCTAAGAAGGACCCGAGTACCGGACTCGCTTTGGATGCCTACTTGACGGACTCAGGGCTTCCAGGCGGTACGTACACCGTCGCACTGATGGACTTTCTGCTCGGTCAAACCTTGACCGCAACAAATCTTTCCGATGGCTTTACGCTCAACTTCGGATCCGGTGTGGGTTTTACGGATGAGATGGGAAACACGCGCACCGGCGCCTATGCCCTGACGATCAACGCCGTCAGTGCGTCGGCCGTGCCGGAACCGGCGACGTTATGGCTTGCCGCGCCGTTATTAGCGGGGCTGGCGTTGCGGGCGAGAAAGCGGACGTCGTAAGAGCGGCGAATCGCTGATCGATTCTTACAGGAGGAGAACATGGCAAAACAGAACATTATTGAAGACGCACTTTCTAATTCTACGAACCGGCGCGGCTTGTTGAAGAAGCTGGCAATCGCCGGAGCGGCCGTCGGAGCCGCACAACTTCCATTAAGCGCCCAAACGCCGGCCCCCAGCGACGTCGTACAATTCGCTCTAAACCTCGAATACCTTGAGGCCGAGTTTTATTCCGTCGCTACGACTGGGATGACTCTGGCCCAGCGCGGCGTCCCGATTAACGGCAGCGGCAACTCGGGACCTACGACTACGGCTTACGGCAAAGTGAATTTCGGCAACAATCTGGTGCTCACCGCCGGTTCCGCCGCCAACGTCTCGAGCGACGAGATCGCGCACGTCATGACGCTGCGCGCGGCGCTGACCACCAATGGCATTACGCCCGTTGCGAAACCCGCCATCAACCTCGATGCCCTTGCAAGCATGGGCGCATCGCTGGCTAACGAGCAAACGTTCCTGGTCTTGGCGCGGGCTTTCGAGGACATCGGCGTCAGCGCCTATAGCGGAGGCGCGAATTTACTATCGGGGAGCCCCTACCTGATGACCGCCGCGCGAATTCTCGCGGTGGAAGGCGAGCATACCGGGAACATTCGCCTGGAGATCGCGCGGCTCGGCATTGCGACGTTTGCGCTCGACGGCGCGGACGTGCCTCCCCCGCCGCCCGGATCGAATTTCTTTTCGACCAATCCCAATAACGGGCTATGCGCCTACCGCACGCCTGGACAAGTCCTTTACCTGGCCTATGGCTTGGCCGCAAATGTGACCGCCGGTGGTTTCTTCCCCAGCGGCGTCAACGGCGTACTGAACATGTCGAGCGGTCCGGCGACATCCGCGAACCTGAGCTAATTCAGGAAGAATCAGGGCAACAACGGGAGAGCAAGCTCCGTATGGGGCTGCTCTCCGCTTTTTTTGGGAGAGTTGTTCGCCCGATTGTCGTTTATTATCGTCGGCGGGGCATCAGCAGGATATATTTCCCGCGCGCGCGACGTTTATCTTCCGGCATAGGAGCTCTTGCCACGCCAGGTTTCGGGTATGAAAATGCAGAGGACCAATCCGGCCGCGGCCCAGATTCGTGTCACTGACGTTAAATTGCTCTGGAGAATGGCGCGTTGCATTACGAGACGCTCCGTACAATGTCTGAGGAAGCAGAAACCTACCTTTCACGCGAAACCGAGAAGTTTACCCCTGCTTTTAACGCCGCTGGCCGAGAACCGGTCTGGCGCGATTACCTGCGAAAAATCGCTCTGGGCGATCCTATGGCCCTGGCTTCGTTGTATGATGAGACACACGCTATTATTTACAGCGTTGCCTCGAATATTTTAGGCAACTTCGCGGATGCGGAAGAAGTGGCTTTGGACGCATACGCTTATATTTGGCGTTCATCCAGCTTCTATGATGCCGGACGCGGCACGGTCTTGACTTGGCTCATCATGCTGGCGCGGAGCCGCGCGATGGATCGCCGCCGGGTTCTGGTATCGAACGGCGTGGCGCGCGCGCAAAGCGGTAACGTTGCGGCCGAAGGGGGGCCTTTTGCCTCCGCTATACATCAGGACACGCGAGTGATGCTCGAAGGGGCATTGGCGCGTTTGTCGTCCGAGGAGCGGCAGCTTATAGAATTGGCGTTTTACTCGGGCATGTCTCACCAGGAACTTGCAAGACATTTGCAGGCGCCGCTCGGAACGGTGAAAAGTCGCATCCGGGGGGCCCTCGGACGCCTGCGGCATATCATCTCTGGAGGACCGGCACACGCATGAACCTGCGCGAGGAGCATGACGAAATAAAAGAAATGCTCGCTCTCCACGCCCTAGACATGCTCGAACCGGATGCGGCAGCCCGCCTCGAAGCCCATCTCGCAGGGAACTGCCCCGAATGCATAAGCGAATTTAGGTCGTTGCGCGAAAGTATTGCCATGTTAGCGTTCACTCGTCCGCTTGTGGAACCGTCGCAGCGGCTGCGGGAAAGAGTAATCGCGCTGACCCGCGAACAAGTCAAACCACCGAGCGAGCCGCAGGTCTGGAAAAAGTGGACGCCTCCGCCGGCGGAGATCGAGCTGGTCCTCAAGGACCAAGGCGCCTGGGATGAGGTCCATGCGGGGATTTGGGCGAAACGGCTCCATGTCGATACGGCGCGGGACCAGGTCACTATGCTGATCCGTATGGCGCCCGGGGTGAGCTACCTACCGCACCGTCACGCCGGACCCGAGCAGTGTTATGTGCTGGAAGGCGATCTCCGCGATGGAGATAAGGTGATCCGCGCCGGCGATTACCAGTGTCTGCCCCAAGGCAGCGTTCACGGCGCTCAATCGACTGAATCGGGTTGCCTCCTCTTGATCGTGTCTTCGCTGCGCGACGAAATCGTAGCATAGCCGACCCGACGCAAAACGCGCAGCGCGAGCGGTCTACGCCTCGATCGTCCCGGTCAAAAACTTCACGGCGTTACCTGCGATCGTGACGCGATCGCCACGATGCTCGCACCATAACTCGCCGCCGCGCGGCGAAACTTGCAAGGCGTGCAGCTTCGTCTTGCCCAACCGCTGCGACCAATATGGAACTAACGTGCAATGGGCCGATCCGGTCACGGGATCTTCGGGAACCCCTTTTGACGGAGCAAAGAAGCGCGATACAAAGTCCACTTCCCTCCCTGGAGCCGTCACAATCACGGCGAAGCGATCCATTTGCGCCAAGCGCTCCATATTCGGCTTGAGAGCGCGTACCTCGTCTTCCGTCCCGTACGCCACCAGATAATCACGCGCTGCCAGCACCCGCTCCGGTTGCGCGCCCAGCGCCTCGATCAAACCGGGATGGACCTCGCACTCGAGGGGCATCCGAGCGGGGAAATCCATGGCCCAGCGGTCTCCCTCGCGCCGGACGATCAATTCGCCGCTTTTCGTCTCGAAGCGCGCTTCGCTCCGCTCCGGCGTCAACTCGGTCAGGATTATGAAGGCCGTGGCCAAGGTGGCGTGACCGCAGAGGTCCACCTCGACCGTGGGCGTGAACCAGCGCAGTCTATAACGCCCGTCGCCGTCCGGAACGAAAAATGCGGTCTCCGACAGGTTGTTCTCGAGCGCAATGGCCTGCAGCTTATCGTCCGGCAGCCATTCCCGCAGCGGACAAATTGCCGCCGGGTTCCCTTGAAACAGCCGGTTCGTGAAGGCGTCAACCTGATAAATCGGAAGCCGCACGCTAGTCGGAAATCTGCGCCACGCGCGCCCTCGCGGTCCGCACCGTCTTGGGAGCCGCACGGTGTTGCAGAATCCGTTCCGGAACGGAGTGCGTCGCGGCGCTCTTGCGGGAGGCGCCCTTAGCGGTCCGGGCCCGTCCTCCAGAAGTCGTTTTCCTTACGGCAAAACGCTTCCGGACCGGCGCATCGGGATTGTAAGATGCCGGAATCACGAGCAGATCGCCTTCTTCCGGAGCTTCCATTAGCCTGCTATTGGCCTGCGCTATGAAGGTCGCGGGCGTTGCAAACTCCTTTGCGATCAGCGCCAGCGTCTCGCCCCGTTCCACGCGGTGCATCCGCCAAGTCATACGGCGGTCGGAGGGAATGTTCGCAAGCGCCGCGAGCACCGCATCCGACGATCCTTTCGGGATGTGCAACTGGTAGTTCGATGGCGCGATCGCCTTCAGCAAGCTCGGATTCAGGTCCCGGATCTCCGATGTCGGCCGGTCCGCCGCGTCGGCGATCAACGCCACGCTGGTCGGAAACTTCAACTCCAAGGTGTCGTAGTCCACCGGCTGGTCCAGGTCCAAGCCCTCCAGCCCGTAGTCTCTCGCGTTCTTGGCCATGATCGTAATGGCCAGGATCGCAGGAACGTAGTTCTCGGTCTGCTTGGGCAACGCATCCAGCTCCCTTAGCCGCCAGAAATCCGCGTATCCGGTCCGCATCACGGCTTTGTCCACGCACCCCGGCCCGCAATTGTACGCCGCCATCGCCAGGTACCAATCCCCGAAGTGCTGGTACAGATCGCGCAAGTGCCGCGCGGCAGCCCTAGTGGCCTTCTCGGGATCCAGCCGATCGTCCGACTGCGCCGACTGCATCAGCCCATATTCGCGGCCGCGGAACTGCACAAACTGCCACATCCCCTCCGCCTGCTTGTAGGAAACCGCCCGAGGCAGGAATCCCGATTCCGCCTGCGCCAGGTAGATGAGTTCCTGTGGTACCCCTTCTTCGTCCAGGATTCTCTGGATTAGCGGCTTATACCGCCCCGCCCGCCGCAATCCCGCGACCAGCGTCTTGCGGCCCCGCTCCGATTCGAAAAAGTGAATATAGCTCAATACCGAGTCGTTCAGCTCCAGCGGCAACTGCGAAACCGTCGCCCGGATCTCCTCCGTAACCTTCGGCTTCATATTGGGGTCGATCGGGAAGGTCATCTCCAGAATGCCGTCGATCGGCGATTTGTCGTATACGATCTCGTCGCGCTTCTCGCCCGAGCCCAAACCCTCCAGATCGTAGCGGTAGATCGTGTCCACTAACTGGTCCAGCTTGCGCTCCAGCTTTTGCCGGTTGGGGATGTTCTCCGGAGCCGTCAAAATAGTGTCAACAGCGCGGTTGAATTCCCGGCGCGCTCCGTCCAGGTCCCCGGCCTGGTACAGTTTCTTGCCCGCCTCCAGGCGCTGGTCCGCTTTCAGTATGCGGCTGTCCGCCTCCGTGGGCCATTCGATATTCGGCAGAGTCCGTTGCGCCAGGTTGGGCATCGAATGCGAGTAGAGGCCGGATGGAGCGGGCGGGGGAGGCTCGGTTTCGACGGCCGCCGGAAGAGGCGCGGGCAGAAACGACATCGCGAACTGCTGTTGCGGACGGTTCGCCGCGCAACTACATAAAACGGAAGATAAAACGAAAGCCGTCGCAATTGTTACGAGAACAGTATGAGTTCGGTGAGTTGCGATCATCGTGTCCCTTACAATTGGATTTCAAATACTAGAAACCTCGACTTTACAACACAATGGCTCCCTGGTCAAACTGGCCCTAGGGCCTATACCGTACTGACCGCTAGGGCCGCGCGGCGCGCGTTCTCTAGAATACCTCAATCCATCGACAGAAAATATGGAATCCTGTAGCTGCCCGGCCCCGCCGCTCCATACCGAATCGCTCCATCCACTCGCCCGCATTCTCGCGTTCCGGTATTCTATTTTCAGGCGAGCCGCACGAATGAGCCGCACCCGGAAGCCGTCCGCAACGCTGTTCTCGCACCCGAGCGAGGAGGTCTTCGCAACCCTGCTCGATTCCCGCTGTCTCCGCTGGGAGTACGAGCCCCGCAGCTTTCCCCTCCAATGGGACAAGGCCGGCAACGTCACCGAAGCGTTCACGCCCGACTTCTATCTCCCCGAATTGGACCTCTACGTCGAGCTCACCACTATGAAGCAGTCCCTCGTCACAAGGAAAAACCGCAAAGTCCGCCTCCTGCGCGCCATCTACCCGCACATCCGTATTGAGGTCTGCTACCGCAAAGATTACCGCGAGCTCGTGGCCGCCTTCGGCGCTAGCGCTTCGGAACCGAAACCGTGATGTTCCGGTACTTCATCCCGCCTGTGTGGTCGCCCTGTATATAAAAAGGACCGGGCTCGCCTTCGTTGGCGTCAAGAGCGCCGCCCGTGATGCCCGCAATCTCCTGGTTGTCCACCGTCTTCACGCCGTCGCGAACGATGGTCACCCTCCGCCCGACCAGCGTAATATCGAAGCTCTCCCACTGTCCCGGCTTGCGCGGCATCTCGACCGTGGGCGCCACCATCCCGTAAATCGACCCCATGCTGTGGAAAGCGTCTTCCGTTCCCGCCGGCTCATATTCCACCTGCATCTCATACCGGCCCCGCAGATAGATGCCGCTGTTGCCGTCCTCGGGACAGTTCAACTCCACATGGAGCTTGAAATCGTCGAATTTCCGCGTGGTGCGCAGGTTCGCTCCCTTCGATTCGTTCAACAGCACGCCATCGCGCGCCACCCAGTGATTCATCGCGGGCTTGTCCGGCTCCCATCCGTTCAGATCTTTGCCGTCGAAAATCGACTCCGGCGCGCTCCAGGCCTTGGGAGGATTGCGCTTTAACGCCGGCGCACGCACGCCCGCGATCTGTGCGGCCGCGCTATCTCCCCGCCTCTGCGTCCCGGTGAACCGATCGCCCTGCGCCGTCAGGTCCCAGGTAACCGCCGGCCGATTTGCCGCCGCCGCGGTGACCGTCACAATCAAGTGATCTCCCTTCATGGCGACGCCCGCCGCCGGATGCACGCTGCCGCCCCGCGGCTGCACGCGCGCCGACAGGTTGCCGCCTTGATCCACTACCTCCATCCAATCCGGATACGAGCCATTCGGGGTCGTGACCGTAATATCCCAGCGCCCGGCGAACGGATTGGCTCCGTACAGCGCCGCCGCGCCCATTGCTGCCGCCAAGAAAAGTAGCTTTTTCATTGAGCATTAGTCTAACAGGAGCGCAGCCCATGAACGTAAGCCCCGCGGCGGGTAAGCCGCTCCCGCCAGCCTGCCTGGTCGACATCGCCAAACTCGTCACCGCCTATTACGCCGAGCGGCCCGATCCTGAAATCCGCGACCAGCGCGTCGCTTTCGGCACCTCCGGCCATCGCGGCTCTTCTTTTGACTGCTCTTTCAATGAGTGGCATATTCTCGCCACCACCCAAGCCATTTGCGATATCCGCAAACGGCAAGATATCGACGGCCCCCTGTTCATCGGCTTCGATACCCACGCGCTCTCACAACCCGCCTTCGCCAGCGCGCTCGAAGCGCTCGCGGCCAACGGGATTGAAACCATGATTTCCGCGCGCGATGAGCCTACGCCGACGCCCGCCATTTCACATGCCATTTTGACCCATAATCGCGGCCGCGCGCGCGGCCTCGCCGACGGCATCGTCATCACTCCTTCGCACAATCCTCCCGGCGATGGCGGATTCAAATACAACCCCCCAAGCGGCGGTCCCGCCGGCCCTGAAATTACGCAGCCCGTCGAAAACCAGGCCAACTCCTATCTCGCGCACGATCTGCACGGGGTTCGCCGCATGCCGTTTGAGGCGGCCTTGCGAGCCGCCTCCACGCACCGCCACGACTATATCGGCGAATACGCCGCCGATCTCGTCAACGCGCTCGACATGGACGCCATTCGCGCCGCCGGCCTGAAGCTCGGCGTCGATCCCCTGGGCGGCGCGGGCGTGCATTATTGGGCGCCCATCGCCGAGCGCTATGGTTTGGATTTGACCATCGTCAATCCCAACATCGACGAGACGTTTCGCTTCATGACCGCCGACTGGGACGGCAAAATCCGCATGGACCCATCCTCGCCCTACGCCATGCAAAGCCTCATCGGGCTGAAAGACAAATTCGACGTCGCCTTTGCTTGCGATCCCGATCACGATCGCCACGGCATCGTCACGCGCGGCGCCGGTCTGTTGCCGTCCAATCATTATCTGGCCGCCGCCATTCATTACCTTTTTTCGCACCGCCCCGGCTGGAGCGCCGCCGCGGCAGTGGGCAAAACCATCGTCAGCAGCGCCATGATCGACCGCGTCGCCGCCGGGCTTCGCCGCAAGCTCTACGAGGTTCCCGTGGGCTTCAAGTTCTTCGTCGAAGGCTTGGCCGCCGGATGGCTCGGTTTTGGAGGGGAGGAGAGCGCCGGAGCTACTTTCCTGCGCCGCGATGGAACCGTTTGGACTACCGACAAGGACGGCATCGCCGCGGCACTTCTATCGGCCGAAATCACCGCGCGCCTGGATCGCGACCCCGGCGAAGTGTACGCTCAGCTCACTCGCCAGTTCGGCGACCCCGCCTATGAGCGCACCGACGCCCCCGCCAATGCCGCGCAAAAAGCCGTTCTCGCCAATTTATCGCCCGAAAGTATCCGCTCTTCGCGAGCTCGCCGGCGAACCAATCACGGCGGTACTGACCACCGCGCCCGGTGACGGCAACCCCATCGGAGGCGTTAAGGTAATGTCTGAAAACGGCTGGTTCGCCGCGCGCCCTTCCGGCACCGAAGACGTCTACAAAATTTACGCCGAAAGCTTCCGCGGCACAGAGCATCTGCGGCGAATCCAACGCGAGGCGCAGTCCATCGTCTCCGCCGCGCTCGAAGCGGCCCCCTACTCAACCGCTCCGATTACCAGTTCCGAGCGGTGAACGTCGAACGTCACCATGAACGGCTCCGCCGAAAACTCCACCGGGATGCCTTCAAATTCGACCACCGCTCCGGGAACGGCCGCCGCGATCGGTGTACCCGCAGGCGCCTCGGCCGGCGGCGCAACGCGCGAACTCCACCGGTCGATCCCGAAGGCCCGCCATTCCCGGATCATCTCCTCAACGTCGTCGGTCACACGTGGCGTCGCAGTGGCCACGCGTGAACGGCGCGGCGTCCGCATCCGAAACCAGCCGCAACGTAACCTCCGGGGTGACGCGGTCCGAGATCGCCAGCGTCAGCTTCGTACCCGCGGAGTCGTATCGCGACCATCGTTCCCCGCAACCGCGACACGCCATTCGCCCCACCCGGAACCCTGGCGCCTTGCAATGAGGAGCGGAAGTACTCCCGCCCGTCCGGAGCCTCCAGCGCCCGCTTAATCGATCGCCACAACTCCATGCCCCGCCGCGCTGGTTCGACTGCTTGTGCGCATATCACCGGCACGAATACAGACGCTATGATAAGACACGCCAACAATCCGTCCAACACCGCCCATAGGCCGCTCACAAAGAAAAATGCCTACCCCCTCGGGTAGGCACTTTCACACGCCCTGTTCTACCAGGGTGATGTTCATGGGAGAATCAGATTCGGACGGAAACGCAACCGTCAAAACCTGTTTGTGATTGGATGATAGGGTTTCAAGGCAAGGCGCGTCAAGTGGAAAACTCAGGATGCCGTAATTCCCCCTAAGGTCCTGGACGACCAAGCCTTACAACCACTCCCAGATTTCCAACGCTGTGGAAAAGCTTGAGGAAAAGGCCTGCCTACCTCCGCGATTAGCTTCTAACGTGGAGAATCTTGGGAACTTATCTGTCTACCAGGTGAAGCGTAATCATCGTCCCATCAGCATTTTCGGGTCCAAGATGCTTGCGAAGCATCTGAATGCCCGCAAACCCAAACCCCGCCAGTATGCAAAAGACGATCAAAAGCCCCGCCAACTCGAAGATGCTGAGGATCATTCTACCGATCGTCTCCGGCCTCACCGGCACTGGAGGCTGCTCGTCGTAGCTTACCGACGCCCGATAATTTATTTCGCCCACCAGCCGGTTCGCCGCCTCCACGTCCGGCGGATTCACGGCATTTGCGCCCAAAACCACAGCAATTAAAGAGCCGGACCGCTTCACTACCGCCCCGCCCATTCTCCGAAACTGCGGCAACTGCTGACGCGCCATTTGCGGTATCGGGAAATACAATAGAACGAGTTGCTCTTCCCCCTTCGGAGTACGATACTTGGCCGTTGCCACTTCCGTCCCGAACTGAAAACCCGCAGCCGCGGCCGGAATCCGCGGCGCAAACTGCCTCAGGCCTACTGGACCGAGGGCGTAGCGTCCGGAGTGCGCCACCATGCCCTGAGACGGCAAATAGGCCCACGCCAGCGGCTGCTCGTCCCTCCGTTGCCGCGGCAACTCGATCTTTTTCAAATCCTGAGCCGCCGGACACGTCCCTTGGCAGATAATGACGTAGTTTCCAGCCAATATTGCGCCTGCGCCGGCCCCCGCCAGCCACTGTTCGGCCGCGAACGCGTCCGTTGGGTCCTTGAAGCGGTAGGCCGTCGCCTGGAACGCCCCATAATCGCCTTCGGTCGCCGACATCAAGCCTAACTCGTCCCACAACGCCCGATCGGCCGTCACCGCCGCCGATCGCTCCGATTTCAACGTCGCCGGTCCCACCTGCGTCGGCCAGACAGACGCCCGCGCCAGCGGCGCCACCGCGCATAACAGCGCTAGAGTTACGCTCCGCAGCATTTCTTGTACTTCTTCCCGCTGCCGCATGGGCAGGGATCGTTCCGCCCCGCTTTCTTGGCCGAAATGGCCTGCTTTTTCTGCGCGCCCGCCGCCGCGCCGCCCACGAAATTCAACTCCGCCATCTCTTTGTCCTTCTTGCGCTGTATATTTCGCGTGAAGTCCTGAACCGATAGCTGAGCTTCCCTTCGCTGGTCGCCGCCGACCGCGACGGCCTCCTCTTCGTCCCCTTCTTCCTCCTCCAACTCGTCTTCTTCCTCGCGGAAGGGCAGCACCGGACGCGGTCGGCCGCCCAAGTGTCCGTTGCCGTCCCCATCGCCCGGTCCGCCGATCTCCGGCCCCGCCGATACCTGCAGGAAAAACAGATAACGGATCGATTCGTCCTCGATGCGGTCCATCATGTCCTGGAACAGGACGAACGATTCCTTCTTGTATTCGATCAAGGGGTCTTTCTGCCCGTAGCCGCGCAGTCCGATGCCCTCTTTCAGATGGTCCATCGACAACAGGTGATCCTTCCACTGGTTGTCGATGACGTTCAGCATAATCATGCACTCGGCATCGCGCATGATCTCCGGCGTCACCAGCTCTTCTTTCTCCTTGTAGCGCGTCTCCAGCAGGTCGAAGATCAAGTCTTCCAGCTCCGCGCGGTTCAACTGCGCCACGTCCGCCGGATTGATCTTCACGCCGAACTGCGTCAGCACGTCCGTCTGCAATCCCGCGTAATCCCAATTGCTCGGATGCTGCCGCTCGGGACAGCGCGCGTCAATGTGCGATGCCACGATCCCGCGCACGATTTCCATGATCCGCTCGCGCTGATCGGCGCCGCTCAGCAACTGGTTGCGGAGGCCATACACCGCCTGGCGCTGCTTGTTCATGACGTCGTCGTACTCGAGAATATGTTTGCGGGAAGCGAAGTTTTGCGCTTCCACCGCCTTCTGCGCCGACGCGATGCGCTTGGTGATCAGCTTCGATTCAATGGGAACGTCTTCTTCCATGCCCAGACGCAGCATCAGCTTCTGCATCCGCTCGCCGCCGAAGATGCGCATCAGATCGTCCTGCAGCGACAGATAAAACCGCGAGCTGCCTGGATCGCCCTGCCGCCCCGCGCGCCCCCGCAACTGATTGTCGATGCGCCGCGACTCGTGCCGCTCCGTGCCCAGCACGTGCAACCCTCCCAGCGCGATCACTTCATCGTGCTCGGGATCGGTCTCCCGCTTATATTTCTGGAGAACGGCGTCCCATTCGGCGCGCTCCGGCGTCCCCGTCGCCGCCGTCTGCATGGCGTCCGGGTCGAGATTGCGCTTCGAGAACTCCTCTTTCGCCATGAATTCCGCGTTGCCGCCCAACAGAATGTCGGTGCCGCGGCCCGCCATGTTGGTCGAAACGGTCACTTGCGCCTTGCGCCCGGCTTGCGCCACGATGGACGCCTCGCGCTCGTGATTCTTCGCGTTCAGCACCTCGTGCCGCACGCCCATGCGCTTCAGAATTCCCGACAATTTTTCCGACTTCTCCACCGAAACCGTGCCCACCAGCACCGGCTGCCCCTTCTCGTGCAGCTCCTTGATTTCCTTCGCCGCGTTGCGGAATTTCTCTTCTTCGGTGCGGTAGACGACGTCCTGGTACTCCTTGCGGCTCATCACGCGATTGGTCGGAATCACGACCACGTCGAGGTTGTAGATCTTCTGGAACTCCGCCGCTTCGGTCTCGGCCGTTCCCGTCATCCCCGCCAATTTTTTATAGAGTCGAAAATAGTTCTGGAACGTGATGGTCGCCAGCGTCTGGTTCTCGCGCTCGATCTTGACGCCTTCCTTGGCCTCCACCGCCTGGTGCAACCCATCGCTCCAACGCCGCCCCGGCATGATGCGGCCCGTGAACTCGTCCACGATCACCACCTCGCCATCCTGCACCAGGTAATCCTTGTCGCGGTGGAACAGCACGTGCGCTTTCAAAGCCTGCTGCACGTGGTGATTGATCTCGATGTTCTGCGCGTCGTAGAGATTGTCGATGCCGAGCAGCTTCTCCACCTTCGTCACGCCTTCTTCGGTGAGCGCCGCGCTGCGATGCTTTTCCTCTACCGTGTAATCGCCCGTGGTGTACTTCTCGCCCGGCTCCTTGCCGTCGATCACCTCGCCGCGAATCAGCCTGGGAATAATGCGGTTGATCTTGTAATACTTGTCCGTCGATTCCTCGCTCGGCCCTGAAATAATGAGCGGCGTCCGCGCCTCGTCGATCAGAATCGAATCCACCTCGTCCACAATGGCGAAATGATGCCCGCGCTGGGCGCAATCCGCCAGCCGGAATTTCATGTTGTCGCGCAGGTAATCGAATCCCAGTTCGTTGTTTGTCCCGTAGGTGATGTCGCTGTTATAGGCCTCCTTGCGCTCGATATCGTCCAAATCGTGCACGATGACGCCCACCGAGAGGCCCAGGAACTTGTAAATCCGTCCCATCCATTCCGAATCGCGCTTGGCCAGATAATCGTTTACCGTGACGACATGCACGCCGTTCCCGGCCAGCGCGTTGAGGTACACCGCCAGCGTCGCGACCAGCGTTTTGCCTTCGCCGGTTTTCATCTCCGCGATCTTGCCGCGGTGCAGCACGACCCCGCCGATCAACTGCACGTCGAAATGGCGCATGTTCAGCACGCGCCGCCCGGCCTCGCGGCACACCGCGAAAGCTTCGATCAGAAGGTCGTCAAGCGATTCGCCGTTCGCCAGCCGCTGCTTAAAATCGAGCGTTTTCGCCGCCAGTTCGGCGTCCGAGAGCTGCTTCGTTTGCGGCTCCAGGTCGCCGATGGCCGAGATCATAGGGCGCATGGCCTTGATGTCGCGCTCATTTTGCGTCCCAAAAACCTTGGCGAGTATGGTATCGAGCATAAAAGTGGTCAGTACTATTTTACCGCCCTATCGGCGCCGTAATACCAATTCCGATCTAATACTAGAAAGGCGAGGCTGGTCGCTCCTTGCGCGCACTTGCCGGAGCGGCGCGCGGCGCTCGCCCGGCGCGACGTCCAACCAATCCCGCGTCCCATGTTCGTTGCAGGCGGCCATCGTCAGGCGAATCCATAAGGTCGCGTTGCCATTTATAGCCGGAATGCGGAAACAAACGGCTTCCCTGGAGTCGCCCGGCGGCTTTGCGCAACTCCAAAGGTTCTATCCGGTCCGGCCCGTCGGACGCCTCACTTGCCGGGTGAGCAGGGCTCCGACCAGCGCCTCCATCTCGAAGAAGGCATCCGCCCCCCGCCGCCCGGCATTGGGGCCGAGCATGGCTGGAGCCCGGCACGCGGCCACAACCACAACGCACGCCAGTTCAGGGCAACAGGCCGCGCCGACTCTCCCAGTGGCGAAGGAAAGCCTCCGCTTGCGGGAAGCCGCTTTCCTTGCCGCGCAGGCGCGTGAGCTGCGCCTGAGCGGGGTACCACTTCCCGGGCTGCTGCGAAGCATGCGCGTAGCAGGCTGCGCGCCTCCGCGATTCCACGCCCGAGATGTCCACGAACTCGGCGGGAGAAAACATCATGGTGTCTTCCGTGACCTCATAAAAGTAGAGGGCGGATTTCTTGCCGCCCCGCAACCAGGCATCGAGCGCCAGCATCGTTAGCGCGCGGTGGTCGCGGTGCCGGTCGATCGGCCATTGAGCGAAAACGATGTCGGGCTTTTCCGGCTCCAACAAGCGCCGGAAATTCTCGTAATGCGCGTTATCCACGATCGGCCGTCCGTCATACTGTCCGGCGAAGGCGGGGCGGGCTTTCAGAATCCGGCACGCCTCGGCAGCCTCGCTGGAGCGTACGGAGCCGCACTGGCTGGGGTCGGCGCCCTTGCAGAACCCTTCACCGCGGTTCATATAAAGCAGGACAACCTCGTGCCCCAGATCCGTATAGCGCGCGATCGTGCCGCCACAGCCGCATTCCGGGTCTCCTGGATGACCGCCCGTGAAAACGATTTTCAAGCGGCCCGAAGCGCCCGCGGAAGCTTTAGGTTGCGCGGCAGCGGCTAACGAAGCGGCCGCGGACGTCACCAAGCGGCGACGCGAGAGGAACGGCATGCTGCGATTCTAATCCAGCGCTATCCCTGGCCGCTTCGCTCCGCTCGGGCGAAGGAGGACGGGCGGCGGTCCGCGCTTTGCCGCTATTATTCCGGACGGATGGAGTATGCCTTCTAACCGCACCCCGGCTCCAAAACGCGCTGCCTTCGTCTCCGCGGGATCTTCCGCGTCACTCCGCGATTCCATGTTCGCCCGCATGCGGGCCATCGTCGCGCGCATCCCCAAAGGCCGCGTCGCCACCTACGGCCAGATTGCGGAAGCCGCCGGTTTCCCCGGAGCCGCCCGCCAAGCCGCTTGGGCCCTGCACGGCTCGAAGGGTCTCCCTTGGCACCGCGTCGTTGCCGCCGGCGGGCGCATCGCCTTGCCCGGCGAGCACGGCCTCGAACAGCGCCTTCGCCTCGAAAACGAAGGCGTCCGTTTCCGCGGCGCCCGCGTGCGCATAGCCGAGCACGCCTGGACCGCATCGCGCATCAAACATCAAGATGCGTGATGTGCTACACTACTTCTCGTGAGAACAACGCTCGATATTGAAGACGACGTCCTTCAGATCGCGAAACAACTCGCGCTCCAGCGCCGTACGAGCACCGGCCAAATCGTCTCCGAACTCCTGCGTCGGGCGCTCGATCCAAAAGAGCCCGCCGCGAAACTGCGCAACGGCGTTCCTCTTTTCACGCCAACTTCCGGCGCCCGCAAACCCAGCCTGCACCTCGTCAATAAGCTGCGCGATGAAACGTGAAGGCAGCGCTTCTCGACGTCAATGTTCTGGTCGCGCTCTTCGATCCCGCGCATCCCAATCATGAAGACGCCCATGCCTGGTTTGGAGCCGAACGCAAAGGCGGTTGGGCCACCTGCCCCATCACGATCGCCGGTTGCATCCGGGTCCTGAGCAATCCCGCTTACCCGAGCTTCAATGTCACGCCCGCCGAAGTCATTTCACGCCTCCGCAAGGTCTGCGCCGATGCCGCCCACCAGTTCTGGAGCGATGACGTTTCCCTGCTCGACGCGCGGCTGGTCCATCCGCACCACATCGCGGGCCATCAAAAGATCACGGACGCGCAGTTGCTCGCCCTCGCCGTCCAACACAAAGGGAAGCTCGCCACTTTCGACCGCGGCATTCCGTTAAAGGCCATCGCCGGCGCTTCGTCCGATCACGTTTTGCTGCTCGGGTGAGGACCCATTTCCGTGGCCGGCACGCTTGGCCGCAGGGCCTTCACAGCGGTATGCTCCCGTGCTTCTTGCGCGGCGTCGTGTCCACTTTATTCGTCAACATCGCCAACGCCCGTATAATCCGCGGCCTGGTTTCGTGCGGCTCGATCACGTCGTCCACGAACCCGCGCTCCGCCGCCACAAACGGATTCGCGAACCGCTCCCGAAACTCCTCCACTTTCTCCCGGTACACGGCATCCTTGTCCGCCGCCGCGTTCAATTCCCGGCGGTAAACAATATTCACCGCCCCCTCCGCGCCCATCACGGCGATCTCAGCCGTCGGATACGCCAGGTTCACGTCCGTCCGCAGATGTTTCGAACCCATGACGCAATACGCGCCGCCGTACGCCTTGCGCGCGATGATGGTCACCTTCGGCACGGTCGCCTCGGCATAGGCGTACAGCAGCTTCGCTCCCTGCCGGATGATTCCGCCGAATTCCTGCCCGGTTCCCGGCAGGAAACCGGGGACATCCTCGAACGTCACGATCGGGATGTTGAAAGCATCGCAGAAGCGCACGAAGCGGGCGCCCTTTACGGACGAATTGATATCCAGGCAGCCCGCCAAAAACGCAGGCTGATTCGCGACGATTCCCACGCTCCGTCCGCCCAAGTGAGCGAAACCGACCACGATATTACGCGCGTAGTGCTCGTGTACTTCGAAGAACTCGCGGTCGTCAACCACGCGGTGAATAATGTCCTTGATGTCATACGGCATGTTCGATTCGCGCGGGACGATCGAATCGAGTTCCGGGTCCGCCCTCGTCGCGGGATCGTCGGTCGGGCGCAAGGGAGCGTCTTCGCGGTTGTTCAGAGGCAGAAACGAAAACAGCCGCCGGATCATTCGGAGGCACTCCCGGTCGTCGGGCGCGATAAAGTGCGCCACGCCGCTTTTCGAATTATGCGTCTCCGCTCCGCCCAGCTCCTCCTTTGTCACCTCCTCGTGCGTGACGGTCTTGATCACATCCGGTCCCGTCACGAACATGTAGCTGGTACCCTCGACCGTGAGAATGAAGTCGGTTAGCGCCGGCGAATACACCGCGCCCCCGGCGCACGGTCCCATAATGGCCGAAATCTGAGGGATCACTCCACTGGCCAGCGTATTGCGCAGGAAGATATCGGCGTACCCGGCCAACGAAAGGACGCCTTCCTGAATGCGCGCCCCTCCCGAATCGTTCAACCCGACGACCGGCGCGCCGGTCTTCATCGCCAGGTCCATAATCTTGCAGATTTTCTGCGCGTTCGCTTCCGTAGCTGTCGAGAGCGCCCTCAGTCACCGAGGACCATAGATCTGCACGGAAGGCGGGGACCTCCGCCCGCAATCGAAGCGCAGCCTGTCATAATTGATTTACCAGCGTGTTTTCACTCATTGCCGTGCGGTTTCGGGCCGGCATGATGCAGCGTCGGGGACAGCCAAGGGCCACTGATGACGATCATTCTGAAACCTGAACAGGAGCAGTTGCTCTTGGAGACGATCAACTCGGGGTTGGCGCAAACCCCGGAGGAAGCGCTCGACCAGGCGCTCGATGCGTTGCGTCTTCGCCTGCCCAAGGTTGCGGCCGAGGGGGAGTCCACTGCGGCGATTGCGCGCCGGCTAGCAACTTTTGGCAAGCGCCACGGACTATCTCTCGGAAGCGCGACGATCAAGGACCTGCTCCATGAGAGCAGGCCGTGAGTCGCTTCGTGCTTGACGCGTCGATCGTCCTGACGTGGTGCTTCCCCGATGAACAGTCGCGCAAGGCCCAGGAGATCTCGGAACGCATAGCTATGGGCGGCCGAGTGGTCGTGCCCGCCTTCTGGCGTCATGAAATGCTGAACGCGCTTCTCGTCGGGGAGAGGCGAAAACGGATCACACCCGAGTTGACCCGGGCCTTTATCGAGGACCTGGACCGCCTGCCGGTGGATGTGGATGTGCCCGCAACGTCGGCCATTGTCTTCACCGATACTCAGGCGCTCTGCCGTAAGCACCGGCTAACGGCCTATGACGCGGCTTATCTCGAGATCGCGGTGCGCGAGACGAGCGCGCTGGCTACAGTCGATGCGGATTTGGCGCGGGCGGCAATCGCTGAAGGCGTACAGATTCTCTGATCTACCGAGCGCCGTCGGCGCGCGTTTGCATGGATGCGCCGCGCGCTCAATTCCCGCCGGTACACGACGTTGACGGCGCCCTCCGCGCCCATCACAGCGATCTCCGCCGTCGGATACGCCAGGTTCAAATCCGTCCGCAGATGTTTCGAACCCATCACACAATACGCGCCGCTCGGTGTGCCCTGCATTGATTTGTTCGTGAGCGCCTGGCCTATAACCCATCTCCCGCTTATGGAAAAGCCCGGCTTGTATATCGCGGGACCAAGCAGGCTCCGGTAGTGAACGCCGTACATGCAGTCTTCGTCCATCCGTCCTCGGGTGAGAATGGGCCCTTATTTGCCTCGCATTCGCTCATATGAAAAACCGGCAAACCGGTGGTCCGGCTTCGCCACAAAAGATTGAATCGTAGCCACACTTCTTCAGCCGCTACGAAACCGGCTACCGCGAATACCTGTTGCTGCGTTTCATCGGAACTCTCGTCAAGATATGCATCCATCACGGCCATTATCCTCTGGCTGTCGGCATAAGCTTCGAAAGCGAAGGCGCCCGCTTCCGCGGCCCCGCGTCAGCATGGCCCGGCACGCCTGGGCCGCGAGCGCGCGCCTGTTACAACGGCAAGGTCATAGCGGGATGCTCCCGTGCTTCTTCCGCGGCGTCGTATCCACTTTATTCGCCAACATCGCCAATGCCCGTATAATCCGCGGCCGCGTGTCGTGCGGCTCGATCACGTCGTCCACGAACCCGCGCTCCGCCGCCACAAACGGATTCGCGAACCGCTCCCGAAACTCCTCCACTTTCTCCCGGCACACGGCATCCTTGTCCGCCGCCGCGTTCAATTCCCGGCGGTAAACAATATTCACCGCCCCCTCCGCGCCCATCACGGCGATCTCCGCCGTCGGATACGCCAGGTTCACGTCCGTCCGCAGATGTTTCGAACCCATGACGCAATAGGCGCCGCCGTACGCCTTGCGCGTGATGATGGTCACCTTCGGCACGGTCGCCTCGGCATAGGCGTACAGCAGCTTCGCTCCCTGCCGGATGATTCCGCCGAATTCCTGCCCGGTTCCCGGCAGGAAACCGGGGACATCCTCGAACGTCACGATCGGGATATTAAAGGCATCGCAGAAGCGCACGAAGCGGGCGCCCTTTACCGACGAATTGATATCGAGGCAGCCCGCCAAAAACGCAGGCTGATTCGCGACGATTCCCACGCTCCGTCCGCCCACATGAGCGAAACCGACCACGATATTACGCGCGTAGTGCTCGTGTACTTCGAAGAACTCGCGGTCGTCAACCACGCGGTGAATAATGTCCTTGATGTCATACGGCATGTTCGATTCGCGCGGGACGATCGAATCGAGTTCCGGGTCCGCCCTCGTCGCGGGATCGTCGGTCGGGCGCAAGGGAGCGTCTTCGCGGTTGTTCAGAGGCAGAAACGAAAACAGCCGCCGGATCATTCGGAGGCACTCCCGGTCGTCGGGCGCGATAAAGTGCGCCACGCCGCTTTTCGAATTATGCGTCTCCGCTCCGCCCAGCTCCTCCTTTGTCACCTCCTCGTGCGTGACGGTCTTGATCACATCCGGTCCCGTCACGAACATGTGGCTGGTGCGATCCACCATGAGAATGAAATCGGTTAGCGCCGGCGAATACACGGCGCCTCCGGCGCACGGCCCCATAATGGCCGAAATTTGAGGAATCACTCCGCTCGCCAGCGTGTTGCGCAGGAAAATATCGGCGTACCCGGCCAACGAGAGGACGCCTTCCTGAATGCGCGCCCCTCCCGAATCGTTCAATCCGATGACCGGCGCGCCGGTTTTCATCGCAAGATCCATGATTTTGCAGATTTTTTGCGCGTTCGCCTCTGAAAGCGACCCGCCGAAGACCGTAAAATCCTGCGCGAAAACGAATGCCGGCCGTTCGTTGATGCGACCGTAGCCGGTGATGAAACCATCGCCCTCCACCACCACGGCATCCATGCCGAAATCGCGGCAGCGGTGCCGCACCAGCTTGTCCATTTCTTCGAACGTTCCCTCGTCCAGCAACAGGTCGATGCGCTCGCGCGCCGCCAGCTTGCCTTCTCCATGCTGGCGCTCGCGGCGTTCCGCCCCGCCGCCGTTTTCGGCCGCGGCATGGCGCCGCCGAACTTCCTCCCATCGATCGGACTCCAACCTGTCGGACATAAGTTCTAACGGTATCATCGCCGGTTTACACTTACGTATAGAACCCTCATGGCCGCCGACATCGAAACCACCCTGCGGGAACAGCGCGTCTTCGAAGCGCCCGAAAATTTCCGCGCGCATGCCCACATCCAGAGCCTCGACGAGTACCGCTTCCTATACAAGGAAGCGGAGGACGATCCGGAAACCTTTTGGGCCGGCATCGCCCGCGAGCTGCACTGGTTCAAGCTGTGGGACAAGGTTCTCGATTGGAACGCGCCCTGGGCGAAATGGTTCGAGGGCGGGCAGATCAATATCTCCTACAATTGTCTCGACCGCCATGTCGAAACCTGGCGCAAGAACAAAGCGGCTCTGATTTGGGAAGGCGAGCCGGGCGAGGTCCGCACGCTCACCTACCAGCAGCTTCACGCCGAGGTTTCGAAATTCGCGAACGTCCTCAAATCGCTCGGCGTTCAAAAGGGAGATGTCGTCGCCATATATATGGGCATGACGCCGGAGCTTCCCATCGCGCTGCTGGCCTGCGCCCGCATCGGGGCCCCGCACAACGTCGTGTTCGGCGGTTTCTCCGCTAACGCTCTGGTCGATCGCATTACCGATTCGCAAGCCGTCGCGGTCATTACTCAGGATGGCTCCTATCGCCGCGGCAGCGAGGTGAAGCTGAAAACCGCGGTCGATGAAGCGCTGAAGTCCTGCCCCTCGGTCAAGAACGTTGTCGTCTACAAGCGCACCGGCTCGCCCTTGGACATGCAAAAGGGCCGCGATCATTGGTGGCACGAGCTGATGGAAAAGGCATCGGACCATTGTCCCGCCGAGCCGCTCGATGCCGAGCATCCCCTTTATCTGCTCTATACGTCCGGTACCACGGGCAAGCCGAAAGGCATTCTGCACACCACCGGCGGCTACTCCGTCGGCACGTATATCACGACCAAATGGGTCTTCGACATCAAGGACGACGACACCTATTGGTGCACCGCCGACATCGGCTGGGTGACGGGGCACAGCTACATCGTCTACGGCCCGCTCCAGAACGGCGCCACGACGTTGATGTATGAGGGCGCGCCGAACTGGCCCGAGCCCGACCGCTTCTGGCGCCTGATCGAGCGCCACAAGGTCAATATCCTG
Source organism: Bryobacterales bacterium (assembly GCA_963795935.1). GTDB lineage: Bacteria > Acidobacteriota > Terriglobia > Bryobacterales > Bryobacteraceae > JAICMB01. The sequence continues at coordinate 229,456 of CAWCJO010000020.1, forward strand.
TACACCGCGCCGACCGCCATTCGCGCCTTCATGCGCTACGGCGACGAATACCCGCGCCGTTATGAGATGAAGAGCCTGCGGCTGCTCGGCTCGGTGGGCGAGCCGATTAATCCCGAGGCTTGGATGTGGTATCGCGACGTGATCGGCCGCGGACGCTGTCCCATCGTCGACACCTGGTGGCAGACCGAGACCGGCATGATCATGATCTCCCCTCTGCCCGGCGCGACGCCGACCAAACCGGGTTCGGCGACGCTTCCGCTGCCCGGCGTCGCCGCCGAGGTGGTCACGCGCGAGGGAGTTCCGGTTCCGCCCGGCGGCGGCGGATATCTCGTGATAAAACGCCCCTGGCCCGCCATGTTGCGGACCATTTACGGCGACCCGCGAGCGTTTCGAACAACAATATTGGTCGCAAAATCCCGGGACGTATTTCACCGGCGACGGCGCCCGCCGCGACCAGGACGGCTATTTCTGGGTGATGGGCCGCATCGACGATGTCATCAACGTTTCCGGCCACCGCCTCAGCACCATGGAGGTCGAATCCGCCCTGGTGGCCCATCCGGCGGTGACCGAAGCCGCGGTCGTGGGGCGTCCGGACGAGATCAAAGGGCAGGGCATCTCGGCTTTTGTGACGCTGCAAGCGGGCAATCCGCCCTCCGACGGGCTGAAGGAGGAATTGCGCCAATGGGTCGCTAAGGAGATTGGAGCGCTGGCCAAACCCGACGACATTCGGTTTACGGATTCGCTCCCAAAAACGCGCAGCGGCAAGATCATGCGCCGCCTCCTCCGCGAGCTGGCCGGTACCGGCGAGGTCAAGGGCGATACCACTACGCTCGAAGATTTGACTGTGTTAGCGAAATTACGCGGCGACGAAGAATAGTCAAGTACCAACAGTTTCAATTTGTAATTGATAGCAGCGCCACTTTTTCTGGTCGTTCCCAACGCCCAGACATCCACTGTCGGCAACGATAGTAGCGGCCCTTTAGGCGCCGACTTGCTTGGGCAAGACATTCAGTTCGAAGAGGTTTTCGGCGTAGGCCAGTTCTCCTCCGTTCCGGGAAGCCTGCTGATCACGCAGTTCGCCTATCGGGCCAAGCCGGGCACCGGCCCCATAGACGTGACCGGCACATCGCTTAATATTTATATGTCCACGAGCGCGTATGCCCCCAACAGCGTGGGGTCCAATACGCTGATCACTCCGAACTTTGCCACGAACCTCGGCGCGGACAATACGCTGGTCTATTCCGCCGGCCCGGGGACATGGGTCAGCAGCCCGGGTTGTACGGGGCCAGGCCCGTGTCCCTTCGACATGGTTATCAACCTCAGCACGCCGTTCTTGTACAACCCGTCTCGGGGTTTCCTTATGATTTATGTACATGCCGCGGAAGAGAATGGAAACGGATTGACTGGCGCATTCGATGTCGAAAGCTTCAATCCGCCCGGCGGCCCGATCGCCGACGTTAACAGCGTGACCGCGGGATTCCCTCCAACGGGCACGGTCGAACTTTCCAGCAATATCGTGCAACTGGGCTTCACGCTGGCCACGCCGGAGCCGGCTTCGTTCGCTTTGGCGCTATGCGGCCTCGCCACGCTGGCGGCAATCCGCCGCCGGCGATTCCAATAAATCAGCCGACCGGGGTGTCATATTCGAGCACCGCCTGGCCATGACAACTTTTGTCGCAAACGGCCACGATCTGCACCGCGCCGGCCGGCGGGTAATACCAGTGGATGCTGCCGCCGGGATAAAGCTGAACGTCGTTTTGCGGGTTTAGAGGATTTCCATCGCCATCGAGGGCGCCGAGGAACAAGCTGCAATCGCCGGTATTTGCAGGGTGACCGACTCCGTACTGGGCTTGTCCGGCGGTGGGAACAATAACGGTAAGATTATCTAGCGATCCGGGGCAATTTAGCGGAACACTCGTGCGATCCATGACTGAGAGTGAAACGCAGGCCGCGAGCGTTTCATTGCCGCCGTTATCGACCATCGGGCGGCCGGAAGCCGCCGTTCCTCTAAGCTCGCCTGGGACATCCGCCGAATCGCGCTCCATGCCCCGGTAAACGTGCGTGCGCGAGCTCGCCGGCGCCGCCAAAGTCAAGGGCGACACCGGCGAAGTCAAGGGCGCGACACCACCACGCTGGAAGATTTAACGGCGCCCTCCAAACTGCGCGGCGAAGAAGAATAGGTTCCAGTTTCCGAGCCGGCGCGCAAGTCCGCGACGCGGTTTGCCGACTTTCCTATGGTAAATTGGACTTGCGTCGATCCGCTGCACCAAGATGAGCCAGTTTAAGCCCCCCAGCGTCCCCTCCGGAACGGCGCTCGAGCCGGATCCTTCCCCGCGCGCGGCAGCGCTGGCCCTCGCCGCCGCGGATGCGGCCGCGCCTGTGGTGGCCTTGGCGGAAGAGCCCCCCCGCGCCGCTCCAGAGCCTCCCAGCGACATTATCGAGACTATCGGTTTCGTGATGTTATGCGTGTACCTGATCGCGGGGTCCTTGAACGATTTGATGTTGCGGTATGCCGGAAACCTGCATATCGGGTTAATTCCCTTAGCCACGCTGCCGGTGTTGTGGCTGGCATGCCGCAATCGCTTCCGCGCCTTCGAGGATCGCATGGGATGGTGGTGGGCCGGCTTCGCGATCTGCCTGTTAGTCGACCTTCCGCTCAGCATTTATAGGCGCGGCACTTTCGATCTGCTGATCTATTACATCCCAAGGTTCTATTTTCTGCTCTTCTTCATTGCGGCCTTTGTGACCACTCTGAAGCGCTGCCGCACTTTAATGCTGGTGGCAATTGCGGCGTCATTCATTTCTCTGCTGATGGCCGTCAAGTTTGGAGTCTACTCGGACGGACGATACAGCGTAGCCGGAAGCTTTTCATTGTCGAATTCCAACGAGCTGGCGATGGGCATGCTCATTGGAATCGTCAACTTCGTGTTTCTGTTCTATACAAAGGGGGCCGTCAAAAAAAGCTTCGCCGCCATATGCATTGCGGTTTCCGCGATGTACATGCTGAAAACCGGATCTCGCGGCTGTATGATCGCGGCCATTTGTTACGGGGCGCTAATGTTCGTGATTTCGCGACAGAAAGTCGTTGCGCTGGTCCTGGCGCTCGTTGTCGGCGCCGTGGGGCTTGCGACTCTGCCGCCGGCGACCTTGAATCGACTGATGCTGGTGTTTGGGGGCGCCGCCGACGATACGGCCGACCTCAGTGCTCTCGAATCTAAGGCCGAGCGCGTGGAGCTGCTCAAACGCAGCCTGATCGAAACGGCGAAGCACCCCATTTTTGGAATCGGTCCGGGCCAGTTCCCGGTACTGTTGGCCGCCGAGGCGGAGAAGAAAGGCGTCTGGCAGGCTTGGCTCGGCACGCACAACTCCTATACGCAAGTCTCGAGCGAGTGCGGAATCCCCGCATTCGTCTGTTATATGGCGGTGCTTGTCGCGTGCTTTCGGAAGAACCATCGCCTTTACAAGAAAGCGCGCCGCGATCCCGCGTACCGGGAATTTTTGGGATTGGCGATTACCTTGTTCTCGACGGCGCTGGTGTATGCGATCTGCACGTTTTTCTTCCACATGGCTTACAGCACCAGCTTGCCCGCTTTAGCGGGATTGACCTTGGCGGTCGATTTTGCCGCTCGGCGAGTGCGGCCGCGGTTGGCCTCCGCGGCCATTGCGTGACGTTGGCCGACAGAACGCCCGAAACGACGACCTGTGCCCCCGATCCCGCGCAGCCAAGAGCGCGCGGCCGGTGCGCCTGTTCGTCGCTCCTCATCGCGCATAAGCTTGACCAGGCCCGGGGGTGGGATCCATCATCGGGCGGCGCCGCTCCCCTCCTCGCTGCCGTGGCCCTCACTTCCAGGCTGCCGGCGGTAACAACCCGCCGGCAGCTACGGGCTTATCGGTTCCGGCCTCTGAAGCATACGGCACCGGCGTTCGATGCCCGGAAGTGAGCTGACCTCTGCGCTCGCGCGACACGCTGGACGGCTCCGGCTAATCGAAATTCGTACGCTAGAATTGAATTTTGCCATGGCAACCCACGCCGCCGCGCTGAGGGCGACTCCACTGCACGCGGCGCACCGCGAACTTGGCGCCAGAATGGTCGATTTCGGCGGCTGGGACATGCCAGTGCAATACTCCGGCATCGTAGACGAGCACCATGCCGTGCGGCGCGCCGTAGGTTTGTTCGACGTCAGCCACATGGGGGAAATCGAGGTGCGCGGCCCGGAAGCCCTACAGCTCGTCAATTTCGTATCCACCAACGACGCCTCGAAGCTCAGGACCGGGCAGGCGCATTACTCCGGCCTGCTCTACGATCACGGCGGTTTCGTGGACGACATCCTGGTTCACAAGCTCGACGACGACCATTATTTTATCTGCGTGAATGCCTCCAACCAGGAAAAAGATTTCGAGCATATCGAATCTTCCAACCGCTGGCACGCCCGCGTGGAGTTCGCAAGCGAGCGCTATGCGCAGCTTGCGGTTCAAGGCCCGCAAGCCTTGCGGACGCTCCAAAAGCTGACGCGGACGGATCTCGAAGCGATCCGCTACTACCACTTTGCGGATGGCGAGATTGCGGGGGCGTGGGCGCGCATCGCCCGCACCGGTTATACCGGCGAAGACGGCCTCGAGATCTATATCGCGCCCGATGAAGCGCGCCGCATTTGGTACGAGATTCTGGATGCCGGCCTGGAATTCGGGATCAAGCCATGCGGTCTCGGCGCGCGCAACACGCTCCGGCTTGAAGCCAAGATGGCGCTCTACGGTCACGAAATCGACGCCTCCATTTCGCCCTTGGAAGCCGATCTCGGCTGGATCGTCAAGATGGACAAGGGCGATTTTCAGGGACGCGGGGCCCTCGCCAGGCAAAAGGCGCAGGGCGTCAAGCGCAAGCTCGCCGGATTTGAGATGATCGGGCGCGGCATTGGGCGCGACGGCTACGAGGTGCGGATCGACGGCGTTCCCGCGGGTTGGGTTACGAGCGGCGGCCCTTCTCCGGCGCTGAACAAGAACATCGGGCTGTGTTATCTTCCGGTGGACTGCGCGGCTCCCGGCCGCAAGATCGAGATTACGATTCGCGATCGGCCGGTCGAGGCCGTCACGGTCGCGACGCCTTTCTATAAACGAGAAAAATGATTTATCCAAGCGATTCGCGGTACACCAAGGAACACGAGTGGGTGCGCCTGGAGGGCGGCATTGCCGTAATCGGAATCACCGACCACGCCCAGAAAGAATTGGGCGACATCGTCTATGTCGACCTCCCCAGGATCGGCGCGCGCGTCGAAAAGGGCAAGACCCTGGGGTCCGTCGAATCGGTCAAGGCCGTCTCGGACGTTTATGCGCCGGTCTCGGGGGAGATCGTGGAGACGAACGATCTGCTCACGGCGTCGCCGGAAAAGCTCAACGACGACCCGCACGGCGACGCTTGGCTCGTCAAGGTGCGCCTCGCCGATCCCGGCGAACTGCAGGACCTGCTGTCGGCCTCCGATTACCAGGCGTATGCGGAGGCGGAGGGCTCGCCGCACTAGCCCCTTTCCCCGGCGCCGTGATGTCGCGCGGGGCGAGTCGCGCCGGATTCATCCAGGTCCACTCCCGCTTTACCCAATGCGCGGCGGCAATTCCGGACACGATTCGAATGGTTCGAAACCGCCGCTTTGCGCGCGCCGAAACTACTCCAGCCGCAGCGTGCCGAATGCTTCGGGAACGTGAAAGGTAGGCGAGTTTGTCGGCTGCCAGGCGATCTTCTTGCGGTCGGGCGGCGGCCCTTGCATTCGATAGAAGTTCACTCGCAGTTCATTACCGGCCTTTGGTTTGCGCTCGTCGATGCTCTTCCAGGGAATCTGCATCTCGCCATACCAGACCTTGGAATCGGGGTCGATTCTGGTCTTCACTTTGAAGCCGGAATCCCACGACACCCCTCCTCCCGGGAGAGGGTGATCGCGGTCGATATCGAGATCGACCCATTCCCCGTGCGGCGAAACTTCGAATTCTTTATAGCGATGAATATTCTTGTAATCCCAGCCGATGAACGCCTCGGCGACATCGTAATTCCACAGCCTGTTGGTCTCTTGGTCCGTGACGGGTTGCGGCTTGCCGTAAAGCTCCTGGTAGGGGCAGATAAACAGGATGTAAAGATAATCGGGCGTCCAGCGAGATCGTATTTCGGTGCGATGGCCGGCCACGGTTTTGCCCATGGTGTCGCCCGTGGCAAAAACAGCTTTAGCGCCGCGCCAAAAGCTCGACTCCGGGTTCGCGCTCGGAGTTGCGTCCTGGGGCGCGCGCGTGCTGACAATCACCCCGCCGCCCGCCAAAAGCGGAACGGCGGCCAGAGCAAAGGCCCCATGCGCGGCCAGGAGTCGGTTTATGAAGCTGAGCATCAGAGAGCTACGTTAGCATTTTATAGACCGGTACTGTCCGGCGCTGCGCCGACTCAGCAGCGGAAATCCTGCCCAATCTTCTCCGCTTTGATCGTCCATATTCGTGTGACGCGCCTTAAACGCTGCGCCGCGGACGACGCCGCGCGGGCCGGGCGCGCGCGACCGGTTCCCGCGTTCAGCCGATCATGCTGAGAAGCGTCTGCTGCAACTCGTCGCCGGTCTGGGCTGTTTTGACATTGGCCAGGAAAGCGTCGCGCGCGGTCATCATGAGGACCATTGCGGCGCTGAGGTCCACGATATCGCCGCTGCCCAACGAAGGCGCGGCAGACGGGAGTTTGGCTATCGTGGCGGCGGCGGAGTCGAATTGGGCGGCGGCGTTCTGAAGACCTTGCAGGCTGGAAACCGAGATCGGACTGGCAATCGGGCTGGCCATTCGAGTAACACCTCATTACGCTCTTCGGCCAGCGCGGGCTTTTCTTTAGCGAAAATTCTGCCTCTACGCAACAGATTGCGGAACGGCTTCGGGTTCCGGTCGGAAGATTTCTTCGGCCATGGCGAACTTCAGGGCTTCGAGGCCCTGGCCGGTGACGCTGGAAATTTCAAAGAATGGCAGATCTTGCGCTTGCGCCAGAGCGCGCAGGCCGGCGATGCGTTCCGGATCCTGGGCGACATCGATTTTGGACGCCACCAGGATCATGGGCTTGGCGGCAAGCGAGGCGTCGAAGCTGGCAAGTTCGGCCATGATGACATGAAAATCGTGTACGGGGTCGCGGCCGCTCATCTCGGAGACATCGACAAGATGGACGAGCACGCGGGTTCGCTCGACATGACGGAGGAATTGGATGCCGAGTCCGGCGCCCTGGTGCGCTCCTTCGATCAGCCCCGGGATATCGGCGACCACGAAGCTGCGGTCGCCCACGCTGACAACACCGAGGTTCGGCTCCAGCGTGGTGAAAGGATAATCGGCGATCTTGGGGCGCGCGGCCGAGATGCGGGAGATAAGCGTGGATTTACCGGCGTTGGGAAAGCCGACCAGTCCGGCATCGGCCAGGAGCTTGAGTACGAGGCGCAGGCGTTTGTCTTCGCCCGCGCGGCCGGGTTCGTGCTCGGTCGGAGCCTGGTGGGTGGACGTCGCAAAATGCTGATTCCCGCGTCCGCCGCGTCCGCCGCGGGCAACGATGAAGCGGTCCCCGGCCGCGGTGAAGTCGTGGAGCAATTCGCCCGTTTCATCGTCGTAGAGGACGGTGCCGACGGGAACGGGGAGTTCGATCGAATGGCCATCGCGTCCCGTGCGGTTGCTGCCTTCGCCGTGGCGGCCGCGTTCGGCGTTGTGTTCGGGATTAAAACGGAAATGCAGCAGCGTGTTGTGGTGGTTGCTGGCCACCATGACGACATCTCCGCCGTGTCCTCCATCGCCGCCGCTGGGACCCCCGCGGGGAACAAATTTCTCGCGGCGGAAGGCGAGGCATCCATTTCCGCCATCACCGGCTTTGACTTTGATTTTGACTTCGTCGATGAACATTCGGGAGGGGCCAGCCGCCCGCGCCGTGAATTGAGCGGCGGCGTTCCAGATTGCCGGGCTTATTCGTCGGAGCGGATGCCGATGAACTTGCCCAGGCGGCCCCGGTCGCGGAATTCCACGATCCCGGGAATTTTGGCGAAGAGAGTGTCGTCTTTGCCGCGGCCGACGTTCTCGCCGGGCTTGTAGCGCGTTCCGCGTTGGCGCACCAGGATGGAGCCGCCGGTGACGCTTTGGCCGCCGAAAGCTTTCACGCCCAGGCGTTGCGCATTCGAATCGCGGCCATTCTTGGAACTTCCTAAACCTTTTTTATGTGCCATCCGTGAATCCTTCCGTTCGAAGCGCTAACCGTCGACGCCGACGATCTTGAGCTCGGTGTAGTTTTGGCGGTGTCCGATGGTGCGCTTGTACTGTTTCTTGCGCTTGAATTTAAATACCAGCACCTTGGCCGCGCGGCCGTGGCGGGCAATGGTTGCGGTGACGCGAGCTTGGCCGAGACCGGAACCCGTGACCAGCTCATTGGAATCGCGCATGAGAGCGAGGACGTTGCCCAACTCGACCTGGGCCCCGACTTCGCCGGGCAGCGTATCCACTCTGATGGTGTCGCCGGGGGTGACGCGGAACTGACGGCCGCTGGCTTGAATGACTGCGTACATTGATGAACCCGATCCTTTAATCGAAGTAGGCGGCCTCGCGCGGACGATGTTGTGGGGCCGAAACCTTTAGGTTACAGCATTGTAGGGTCGGCCCGCAAGCGCCGGTGGGGACCCTCGGCGGCCCGGCGGAGGTCATTTGTACAGGGCGCGATACTCCGGTTCGGAGAGCGGGGGAAGGGAGGCGAGTTGGAGGTTCTCTCGCACATGCTGGGGGTTGCTCATGCCGACGAGCGCGACCGCGATGCCGGGCGTGGAGCGGGTGAATTGCAGGGCGCGCTGGGCATCGGTGACCGTGCCGGTCAGCTTGGCGGCCAAATCCGGCGGCAGATTGCGGGTTAGACGAGCTTGCAGCAGGCTGGCGCTGGCCACCACCGTGATGTTCAGACGCGCGGCCGAGGCGACGACCGTTTCGCCTTCCTGCGTTTGCGCGTAGGCCTCCGGCATGGCGAGATTGAACGGCAACTGCACAAAGCGGAAGCGATGATCTGCGCCGCCAGTCTCCTCCGCGATGCGGGCGATGGCGGGAAACGAGAGACCTTGGAGCGCGCCGGGAGGCCTGCGGTAGCCGTCCCAGGTGGCGGCGCCGTAGTAGCGGATCTTGTTTTCGGCTGCAGCCTGCTCTAAGAACGCGAAGGCGCGGCGGAGGCGGGCGTGAAACTCGTCGCGACCCAGAATGGCGAGCTGCATTTCGGGGTTGTGGAGATAAAAGACGTCGACGGTTTCAAGATCGAGGTTGCCGCGGCTGCGCTCGAGCTGGTCGCGAAGGAACTCCGGGGCCATGGAATGGGCGCCGTTTACGACGTCGTCCGGGAGCGGCCAAGGCGCGGCGTTCGGAACGACGAATCCGGCTTTGCTGCACACGACGATTTCATCGCGTGCGGCGCGGCCTTCGGCAAACAGCCGCCGCAACGCTTCGCCGACGGCGCGCTCGGACCTTTGATGGCGATAGTTAAGCGATGTATCGATAACATTCAGCCCGACGTTCACGGCGGTCACGATGGATGCGGCGTAGCCCTGGTCCGTGGCGTCGTCCATGGCGCCGAGATAGGTGCCGAGTCCAATATTCGAAATTTCGAGATCTTGCGCGCGGCGGTAGAATCCCGCGGAGCGCAGGAGCGGGAAGCGGGACGCCAGGCGGCCCGTGCCGCCCGCCGAAGCGAAACCGGAAGTCATTTATCGATGTTAGCGGCGTTTGACTTCAGGCCCATGGTTCAATAACATTCACGGTACGAGTATGAAACACGCACGACGAGCTTCGATCCTTCCGTTGGCGGCGGCGCTGACCGCATTGGCGGCCGAGACCTACCAAAAACCACCGCGGGCCGTGATGGACGTGTTGAACGCTCCGGTGACTCCGGTCTTATCGCTGAGCCCTTCGGGGAAGACGGCAATCGAGGCGCGGCCGGTGCGCTATCCGCCGATTGCGGAACTGGCGCAGCCAATGTTGCGCATCGCCGGAATGCGCATCAATCCGAAGACGAATGGGCTGCACAACACTGTATTCAACAGCTCGCTGGTGTTGCTGAAGGTTCCCGGCGGAGAGGAGATTCGCGTCGAGTTGCCGCCCAATCCGAAACTCAGCGGCGCCTTCTGGAGTCCGGAGGGGACGCGCTTCGCATTCAGCAATACGACCGCGAACGGGATTGAGTTGTGGGTCGGCGATGCGGCGACCGGCAAGACGCGCCGCGTCCAGGGCGTGCGGCTGAACGCCGTCATGGGCGGCGGGCGCGGGCCCGCGGGTCCGGGCGGGAGATTCGGCGGGGGCGGCGGTGGCTATGTGCAATGGATGCCGGACGGCAAAACGTTGCTGGTGTACACAGTGCGCGGGAATCGGGGGGCGGCGCCGGCGGAGTTGGCCGTGCCGGAGGGGCCGCACATTCAGGAAAGCCTCGGCGGGGCGGCTCCGGTTGTGACGCACGAGGACATGCTGAAGAACCCGCACGATGAAGATTTATTCGAGTACTACGCTACCTCGCAGCTTGCCATCGTGGACGTAGCGAGCGGGCGGGTAACGCTGATCGGAAAAGCGGGGATCGTCGAATCGGCGCACATTTCCCCGAACGGGAAGGATCTGCTGGTGACCACGATTCATCGGCCGTTTTCGTATCTCCATCCGGCGAGGAATTTCCCGAAAGAGATCGAGGTGTGGGACCGCACGGGAAAGGTGTTGCGCAAGATTGCGAGCGAGCCGCTCGAGGACAAAGTCCCGATCAATGGCGTGATCACGGGACCGCGCGGCGTCGAGTGGCGGCCGAGCGAAGCGGCGACCCTGATCTGGGTGGAGGCGTTGGACGAAGGGAATCCGAAGAAGAACGTCGCGCATCGCGATCGCATTGTGGCGTTGCCGGCGCCGTTCACGGGCGATCCACGGGACGTGTTCGAGACGGAGCAGCGCTTCCAAGGAATCCAGATGAGCGAGAAGGGCGGCGTGGCGCTGGTGGAGGATTTCGACCGCCGCAAGCGTTGGGTGCGGACGTTCGAGATCGATCTCGATAAGCTGGGCGAGACCGCGCGTTTAATTTGGAGCCGGAACAACCAGGACCGCTATCGCGACCCGGGCCGTCCCATGGAGAAAGAAATGCCGAACGGGCAGCGCGCCATGATCCAGGACGGAGACAACATCTATCTCACGGGCTTGGGCGCATCGCCGCAAGGGGACCACCCTTTCCTGGACCGTTTTAATCTCGTATCGCAGAAGAGTGAACGGCTGTTTCAGTGCGACGACGAGCATTACGAGGCGCCGGAAGCGCTGCTCGACGATCATGCGAATGCGTTTCTGACGCGGCGCGAGAGCCCGGCGCAGCCACCCAATTATTTCGTGCGGACCAGTGCGGGAGCGATAACGGCGTTGACGAAGTTCCCCGATCCGCAGCCCTCCATCCGCGGCATACAAAAACAGCTTGTCCGATACAAGCGCAACGACGGCGTGGATCTTTCGTTCACGCTGTATCTGCCGGCCGGTTACAAGCCGGGCACGAAGCTGCCGACGGCGCTGTGGGCCTACCCATATGAATATAGCGACGCGGCAACCGCGAGCCAGGTGAGCGGGTCGACCAAGCGGTTCACCGAGATGACGGGATATTCGGAGCTGTTTTTCGCGCTGGACGGGTACGCGGTTCTGGCCAACACGGCCATGCCGGTGGTGGGCAGCGACCCGGACACGGTGAACAACTCCTACATCGGCCAGATCGTGGCGGATTCGAAGGCGGCGATCGATAAGGCGGCGGAGATGGGCGTGGCGGACCCGGCGCGGGTCGGTGTCGGCGGCCACAGCTACGGGGCGTTCATGACAACGAACCTTCTGGCGCATTGCGATCTGTTCAAGGCCGGGATCGCGGAAAGCGGCGCGCACAACCGCACGCTGACGCCGTTCGGTTTTCAGAGTGAGCGGCGAACGCTATGGGAGGCTCCCGACGTGTACTTAAAGATGTCGCCGTTCATGTATGCAAACAAGATCAAAGAGCCGGTGCTGCTGATCCACGGCGAGGCTGACGACAACGACGGCACGTTCCCGGTCCAGTCCGAGCGGATGTACGAAGCCATTCGAGGAAATGGCGGCACGGTGCGGCTGGTGTTTCTGCCTTTTGAGGCGCACGGCTATCGCGGCAAGGAGACGATCGAGCACGTCCTGTGGGAGAAGCTGACGTGGTTCGATAAATACGTGAAAAACGCCGGAGCGGCGAGCACGAATTAGAACAGCGCCTTTAACTTAGAACAGCGCCTTTAACTTAGAACAGCACCTTTAACGCGAACTGAATATCGCGCGGATTATTCGCCAAGCTCGTGACCTGGCCAAACGTCTGCGATGTGACCGTGCCGTTGGGCGTTCCGAACTGCGCGTGATTGAATAGGTTGTAGAACTCCGACCGGAACTGTACGTTGACGGCATGGTCTTTAAGGCTCGTTTTGAAGTTCTTCACGAGCACCGCGTCGACGTTACGAACGGGCGCGGTTCGGACGTCCGGCAGCACGGGGCCGACGTTTCCGAACGTGAATGGTTGCGCGACGGTGAAGACGCTGGTGTTAAACCATTCGTAAATGGACGGGTTATCGAGATGCGCGCTTTGGCCGTTATTGACCGCCGGACGCCCGATTGCGACCGGCAACCCGCTTTGGAGCGTGAGAATGCCGTTAAGGTCCCAATCCGCGAACATGGCGTTGACAAATTTGTTCAGACTTTTGCCGAATGCCCGATCGCGGCCGAACGGAATATTGTAAACGCCGCTGAGGCGGAACTGGTTGGGCGCGTCGAAGGTGGAAAGTCCTTTTTCGAGACTGCGGTTGTAAATATCGAGCGGGGTGCGGATATCGTCGATAGCCTTCGAGCGGGTGTATGCGGCCAAGAAAGTCAGCGTCGCCGAGAGCCGTTTTTCCAACTGGAACGTTCCCGCTTCATAGGTTGAATTGCCGGCCGGAACATAGACCTGCTGGACCGCCGTGTATTGCGGGAAAGGCAGCAGCGATTGCTGGCGTGAAATCGTGGGACCGGAAAGCGCGCCGGTAGAGATCACGCCGTAAAACGGATTCGGCACAAGATCGTTCAAGTGCGAGCCCAGCGAGAGATACTGGTCGGGCAACTGATCGATGTTCCAGGTCTCCAACAGCCGCGTCCCCTTCATGCCCCAGTAGTGCGCATCGAGCACGAGTCCCCAGGGAAGCTCACGCTGAACGCCGAAACTCCAGCTCTGCATATAGCCATTGCGAAACCCGTGCGTGGGAGCGCCGATGCTGGCGCCCACGTTGGCGTTGGGATCGCGATCGTTCAGGGGAGGAAGAATTCCTTGTGGAAAGGGATTGCCGATGCTGGTCGCCGGCGTCAGATTGTCGATGGTGGCGACCATCGGCGTCGTGCGGACGGCTTCCACCGCGCCATCGCCATTCGCCTGAATGATTTTTGGAATATAGAAAATCCCGTAGCCGCCGCGCAGCACGGTCTTCGGAGTGAGACTGTATGCCAAACCAAAGCGCGGACCGAGATCCTTCCAGTCGGTCGCGGTCTGATCGCTGGGGTTGCCCTTGCCGATCCAGGTGAGATTGCCGGTCAGGTTGGGGAGCCCCGCGGCTTGGGCGAGCGAACTCGGAGCGGTTGGGTTGAAATAGGCGATGCGGTCGTATTTTTCGCGGTCGCCGATATTCACATCCCAGCGCAGGCCGAGATTCAGCGTAAGCTTGTCGGTCGCCTTCCAGTCGTCCTGTATAAAAAGCGCGTAGTACAAGCCCTGCGTCGAGATCGGATTAATGGCCATGACGGAGCCGCTTGAGGCATCGCCTAACAGAAAGGAAGCGACGCCGTAGCCGGATGTGGCGCTCGAGACGACGGGGTTGGGGCCCTGCGTAAACATGCGATTGAAATTAAACGTGCCGGAAGCCTGACTGTTTTGTCCCTCGTTGAAATCGAGAACGCGCCAGTCCCCGCCAAACTTCACGCTATGACGTCCTTTCTGCCAGGACACGCTGCCGAGGGTGGCAAAAACGTTGCGAGGTTGATATTGCGTAAAAGAGTCCGAGGCGTTGCCGGTGCCGACGGTGTCGGTGAGATTGAAAACGGGGAACTGCGGCGCGACGGCCGATGTGAAGGACGGCGCAAAATTGAGCTGCGACAGATTAAAACCCTGGGAAGCGCCGAATTGCGCGGCCAGAGCGCGGCTGAAAGAGAATTGCAAATCGCCGACAGCCGTGGGCGAGAATATGCGCGTCGCATCCAGGACGGCCTGTGAGTAAGTGTCGGTGGTGTTGCGTCCGCCGCCGGCCGGCAGCGCATAGACGCCCGGGACCGAACGCACGTCCTGCTGCCTTGAGAAGCGGAAGAACATGCGCGTCTTCTCATCGGGATCGAGGTCGGTGCGCACGTCCCACTTGTTGCTGTTGGTCGTGGAGTTCGCCGAATAGATGTAATTGCTCTGGCCGGTCACGGGATTTCCCGGCAAGTTTGGCAGCGGGATGAAATTGAGAGCCGCAACCGCCGCGGGATTGAGATCGCTCTGCGGAATGATGTTGCCGGGGAAGGGGCTGCGCTGGCGGGTGCCATCGGGCAGGCTGACCAGCGTGGACGGATCGTAGATCTGGATGAGCGATCCGTTGGAAGCGAAGGTTTGTGAAAAATTGCCTTGCCGCTGCAAAGGCGTTGGCACGGTCGTGATCGTCGATAGCGGATAGCCCTGGCGGAGACCTTCGTAATCGCCGAACACGAACCATTTATTCTTCACGAGAGGAAGGCCGGCATCGGCGCCGAATTGATGCCGCTGGAAAGATGGCTTGTTCAGCCCGCTGCGATTGTTGAAGAACGTATTGGCGTCGAGTACGCTGTGACGCTCGAAATCGTAGGCAACGCCGTGAACGTCGTTCGTCCCGCTCTTGGTAATCACGTTGAGTACCGCGCCGGACGTGCGGCCGAACTGGGCGTCGTACGTTTGCGCCTGCACTTTGAACTCCTGCACGGAGTCGACGGGCGGATCGATAATTCCGCGATTGATGTCCGGAGTCGTGTCCGGCGCGCCGTCCATGAGAATTTCCTGGGAGCCGGAACGGCCGCCACCGACGTTGAAATCGGACTTGAAGAAGTTGCGCCCGACGTCGTTGCCGCCGCCGTTACCGAAGTTGGGGCCCAGCACGACGCCGGGGGTCAAGGCGATCAATGCGATCGGGTCGCGAATATTCAACGGTAGATTCTGAATCGATCGCGTCGTCACTACCGTACCGAGGGATGCCGTTTCCGTTTCCAGCGGCGGCGGAGCGGCGTTCACCGTTATCTCCTCGGTTGCCGCGCCGGGCTGCAAGGTGACATTCAATTCCAAGACCTGCGTCACCTGCAGCGTCACGGGACCTTCCTCAAAGCGTTTGAAACCCGGCACGGTACAGGAAACACGATACTGCGCGGGAGGCAAGGTGGGGAAGCGGTAAATGCCGCTCTCGTTCGATGTCGCGGTATGGACGACGCCCGTGGCGACATTTGTCGCCGTGAGCTGCGCATTGGGTATGACGGCGCCGGTTATGTCTTTTATGACGCCGGTAATCTGAGCTTCGAAGGTCTGGCCGGCGGCCGGAAGCGCGGCAAACACGAGCATGGCCGCGATATAGATTCTCAACATCGCGTGTTTCATAGTGACCCCTTTAATGCATTATCGTAGAACTCGCAGGCCTGCGAGGTAGTATCGGCCGGGGGGAGGGCCGTCGATTAATGACAAAGTTGGCTCCGGCCGCTACAACTGGCGAGCGAAGCCGTCCGGGAAGACCTCCGGCTTCCGGAGGAACACGACTCGGCGCGCGCCGCCCAATTGACGGAGTCTAATGAGGAGATCGGCGGTCGTCTCGCATCTTGACGGCGGTGAGGCCGTAGATCCGGTCAAGGCGCACCCGATGCGCTGCAAATCCGTTGAGCGCCAACAGCGGCGCGCGCGAGCGGCTATGCCCTAAGGGTTCAGACGGACTCGGATCTGGAGCGGACAGCATTGACTTCGCCGATCGCCGGATCGAGAAACTGTTCGGCGCGTTTGAAGCCTCCGGGCGAACTCCGGCGAGGTGCACCGGCGCGAAGACTTGACCTCATATCCGGTATTGGTCGGGGGTAGTGAATCAGTTTGGAAGTCTGAGCGGCTTCTCGGACGAGCCTGCTCCGCAACTCGACGCTGGGGGCGTTCTCGTCAATATGACGCTCTGCCGACTAGGGATGAACGTGTCCTGCGCCTCCTGGGCTGCCAGCCAGGTGAGTGGCGGCTCGGGACCGTGAGCATCAGCTATTTTAGTACCCAAAATCCGTTGGGCCCGATAGCCAATACCGGCGCGTTTCCCTTCACATTCGGTGTCCCGTTCACGGCCCACTTACATCTCGATGCGTTCGCGGGCGCGCTATGTTGTGCCTTTGGCAGCGAGGTAGCGTCGGGTGCTTCCGCGTACGCTGAGTTTGACGCTTTGCGCATCGAACTGCCAGGCGGCACGGACGCGCAGAACGCAACCGTCATCGAAGCGGCCGCTACCCCTGAACCGTCGAGCTTCCCGCTGCTGCTGGGCGCACTCGGAATCCTCTGGGCCCGCGCCCGAACACGCGAAAAGCGGTCGAGATAACCGCGCTCGCCGCTCGGCCGCGGTTGCTTCCCCTTCTTCGGGGCCGGAGCAAGGAATCGCCTGCCCTCGTCCGTCTGAGCCGGAATTCCCCGTTGGCGCCCGTTCGCGCCGCCCACAATTTCCTCAAGCCACGCGCCTGCCCCGTCTAATCGCTTCTTTCTCCTGGATCGGATCTCGATTTAAATCCTCCGGGCGCACCCGAACCCGCCTCGCCTCCATTCTAATCCCCGGTCTTTTCCAAGCTCGCCAAGCAGCCCACAAATTCGCCTTCAGCAACCAGTCTAATATTCGCGTTCACCAAAATCACGCAATTGCATCTCTCGCGTTTTCAAGATCTTACACGCAAGCCGTGGTCGCAACCGCTGAGTCAGCCGATAGATTCTAGGCAGAACACTGCGGTTTGAAATCCGCGGGAAAGGAACTCAAATGCCTGACCCTATCATCATTATCATCGGCTTCTAACGGAACCCTGCTGAATGAGGTTCGCGTCCCGGCGATTGAAAATGCCTCTCTCTCTCGCCTCGCTTTCTCGCTTTGAATTGGAATTAGAGGCTCCGAACTATCGTTTACCTGCCTTTCTGGCGATATAGCGCCCCGTGTAATTATGGAAAACCCTAGTATTCCGTAGGGAAGTATGCTAGCGTAACGATCGTCTCAGGTAATTAATTGCCTGCCGCAAAAGCCCCTGGGGGTCCGCGTGTACTGACGCTCGCCGTAGCGCTCGTATCACTCGCCGCGTGTCCGGGAAAAATGTCCTGGAATGTCAGATCCGGCGACCAGGAATTCGTTCCCTACACGACACGCGCGAACCGATCGTACGCGAAGGGCGATTATGCGCTGGCGCAACGGATCTACCAGGAAGGATACACGCGGGCCGCGGGCGACCACAATGTGCGGGCCGAAATCGTGTTCCTGAACGATTTGGGCGGCGTTCAGTTTGCAACCTTCGATTATCGGGGCGCCATCGATGCGTTTGTCCGCGCCCGTGACTTGGCCCGGAAAAATCGATATTGGCCTTTCCTCAGCATCGCCTGCGCGAACCTCTGTTCCTTATATATGCAGCTCGGCGATACCGCCTCCGCGCAACACGCCGCCGAACAAGGCCTCATAATCCCGTCCAGCGCCGCCCTTCTCTACCGCTCTCAACTCCTTGGAATCCTGGGTCTCCTGGCCGCAAACTCCGGCGACGGCGCGCGCGCCAACGAGTATCTGCGCCAAGCGGTCGAATCCGCCGAGACCTATGGCGACGACCGCATGCGCTTTCAAGCCTGGAGCCATTACGCGCAGCGCCTGTTCGAATCCGGCGACCTGTCCGGCGCCGAAACGGCCGCCCTCAACGCGTGGCGCATCGGCGGACTTGCGAGCGTGCGCGAAAAGCGGCCCGCCTGGCTCACCCTCGCCCAAATCTATCGCGCCCGCGGCCGGCTCGATCTCTCCCTATCTTTGATTGATCGCGGAATCGCCGTTCCGCCGCGCGCCACCGACCGCCAACTTTGGAAAATGTATTTCCTGTACGAGCGCGCCATGATAAGCGCCGCGCGGCAGAAGCCGGAAGCGGCTACCGCCGATCTCGGCGAAGCGCTGGAGTACGCCCGCCAATGGAGGGAAGCGATCGCGCCCGCCGATAATCTTCGCAGCGGCGCCGAATTCTGGCTTAAAAACGTCTATAGCGCTTATATTTCCTCCGCCATTCAAAGCAATCTTGGCCGGGACGCCTTCCTCGCCGCCGAAGAAGAGCGCTCCTCCAGCCTGCTGCAGATGTTGCTCGACGGCCCCCGCGGCGCCCGCCCCGCCGCTTATCTGGAACAGCTCGCCCGCTTGCGCGCCAGCGAGATCGCGCGCATCGCTAAACCTTCCTCTTATGAGGAGCGTCATTCCGCCGATATCCGCCAGGAGCTTGCGGAAACGGAAGCTCGCGCCGCGGTCGAAATTATTCCCGTCAATATAAATAAAACCGATAAAAAAAACGAGAATTTTCTTTCTCCCAATACACTGAGTGATATCCAGGGGAGGATCGGGCCCGAGGAGGCAATTCTCTCTTTTTATTTGAAGGAGCCTGCCTCGCTTGTTTGGGGAGTGACGCGCGGCGGCTTTGAATGGCGCCGGCTCGCTGGCCGCCAACAACTGGAGAAGTTGGCGCGCGGCTTCCGCCGCTCCGTCGAAGAGAGCGCCCCGGATCGCGACCGGCTCGCAGGGGAGCTATACGAGGAGTTGTTCGGAAAGGTTTCAAGAGCGGTTTTGCGGAAGCGGAGCTGGATATTGACCTCCGACGACTCGCTCTTCGAGGCGCCTTTGGCGGCGCTGGTTGTCGAAACAAAGAATGGTAGGCCAGTGTACCTGATCGAGAAACACGAGATGCAGCGAATTCCCACCGCGCTCACGTTGACGACGCCGCCCCCGCCTCCCGCCAGCGGACCTTTTATGGGAGTCGGAGACGGCATCTATAACACCGCCGACGCGCGCTGGCCCGCCCTCCGGGGCCGCGGTGGCCAGGCTCTTTTCGGAGCCGGCGGAATCGGGCCTCCTATGGAAATGCCGCGGTTGTCCTCCAGCCGCCGCGAAGTAGAAAGCTGTGCCGCGGCCTGGGGCGGCCAGAGTCCTCCGCTGCTGCTGGAGGGGGCCAATGCGAGCAGCTTGAAACTGGTCGCGGCCATGCGCCGGAAACCCGCCGTGATCCACATTGCCGCCCATTTCCTCTCCCCTCCCGGCGAACCCGACCGGGCCGTGATCGACCTGGGATTGACATCCGCCGGCGCCCTCGATGTATTGACCGCGGAAGACGTTGCCGGTCTCCACGCCGACGGCGCGTTGGTCGCCCTGAGCGGCTGCAGCTCGGCGGCCGCAAAGGCCCTCCGCGGCGCCGGCATCATGGGTTTAACGCGCGCCTGGCTTCTGGCTGGGGCCGTCGCCGTGGTGGGCAGCCGCTGGCCCGTGCCGGACGATACCGGCGAGTTGTTCCGCTCTTTTTATGCGCGCTTGGCGGTGGCGAGACCCGGACGTTCCGGGCTGAGCTCCGCGCTGCGCCAAGCGCAGCTTGACATGCTGCGGTCCAGCACTTGGCGTTCCGACCCGAAGTACTGGAGCGCCTTTTACTTGATGACCAAGGAATAAACGCCATGTTTGGGAAAACTGCCCTCACGCACGGGAATACGGCGACGGAAGCGGCTGACGGCGAAGCCGTGAGTCCGCGGCAGAGCGGCGCGGAAATGCCTCGCGAGCCGGACGAAGGTCTCGACGGAACCGAACGGCCCGAAACCTGGAAAAGCTTGGTCGCGCGCATCCAGCAAGGAGAACGGCTCGCGCTCGAGGAGCTGTACAGTGTTTTTTCCCGCGGCATCCGCTTCTATCTTTGCCGCCAACTGGGGCCCCAGGAACTGGACGACAAGGTCCACGACACGTTCCTGATTGTTGTCCAGGCCATCCAGCGCGGTGAGCTGCGCGACCCCGAGCGCCTGATGGGTTTTGTACGCACCATCGTGCGCCGCCAAGTTGCCGCTTACATCGACGATCTCGTTCAGAGCCGCCGCGAGGAGGCGAGCGATGAAGCGGGAGTGAGCGTTCCCGATTCGCGCCGCAACCCCGAAGAGAGGGTCGCTTTCGGCGAGAAAATCGAATTGATGAAGAGCATTTTGAGAGGCCTGGGCGATCGCGACCGCGATATCCTGACCCGCTTTTATCTCTATGAGCATACCCAGGAACGGATCTGCGAAGAGCTGGATCTCAGCGATACCCAGTTCCGGTTGCTCAAGTCCCGCGCCAAAGCCAGATTTGGTGCCCTGGGGAGACGTAAACTGCAAAGAAGCAATCTTGCCCATCTTTTTTTGAGAGCTTCGGCCCGCGGCGGCCACTAACAGACTAGAGTCGTTTTCGTTCGCATGGCCAGGAGGGTTGTATGAATTATCGGAACATCGGGCCGCATCTAGCCGACGATCTGCTGGAACGCTATGTAATGCACCGCCTTCCGGAGATGGAAGTTGAATCCGTCGAGGAGCATCTGTTGGCGTGTCCTGCCTGTCAGAATCAGACCGTCGAGACCGAGAACTATGTTTTTGCGGCCAAGGCCGCTTTACGCGAAGTGGCGCGCAAGCCGGCGGCGCGAGCCTTCTGGGTCCGCTCTTCTTCGCTGCTGCACTCCTGGTTAACCGTGCCGCTTTGTGCCGCGGCTGTTGCGGCTCTAGCCCTCGCGATCGCAGTGCCGCTGCGCCGCGGGGATGCCGGCCGCTCCGTCTCCGAAGTTCACCTCGTTGCAATGCGCGGCGCCGCCGCGGCCACCCAAGCGCGCGCCGGGTCGGGCTTGATTTTGAACCTCGATGCGGGCGACTTAGCGCCCGATGGCGTCCGCATTGTCAACTCCGCCGGACAAGAGGTTTGGAAGGGAACCCCGCGGCGCTCGGCCCATGAAGTGCGCGCGGTCGTAGCCGGCAGACTCGAACCCGGACAGTACTGGGTGCGCCTCACCCGCGGCGGCGAGCTCCTCCGGGAGTACGGCCTGAAGATCGTTCCCTAGTCTCCCGTCCCGGTTAACGCTTGCCGACGCGCACGCCTCGGTGCTGGGCCGCGGCCGTAAGGGAGCGGATTCCCGGTTTTTCAACGGAGAGCGGTTGTCGGGATTTAACGCGACGCCACACTAGCCCGCCGGCAGCCCAGGCGCTACCGTCCACCGCTGTGCAACATTACAGATCGGGAGTTCGCGCGCGTGGCGACCTGGAAACTCACGATCGAATATGACGGAACCAAGTACAGCGGATGGCAGGAGCAGACTAACGCCAGAACGGTGCAAGGTGAAATTCGCCGGGCCGCCGAAGATTATTTCGGCGCCGCGGTGGAGATGCAGGGCTCCGGACGTACCGATGCCGGCGTACACGCCCTCGCGCAGGTAGCCCACCTGCGGCTGAAACAGCGCGTCTCGAAGCCCCTGGCCGGCATGATTCGGGCCCTCAACGACCGTTTGCCCGGCGATATCGCGATCCTCGAAGCGTCTCCGGTCTCCGGCCGCTTTCATGCCCGCCACGACGCGCTGACAAGGACCTACCTCTACCAGATATCGACGCGCAAAACCGCGTTCTCGAAAAAGTACGTGTGGTGGGTAAAAGACAACCTCGACGTCGGCTTGATGGCCCGGGCCGCCCAAATGCTCGCTGGCCGGCACGATTTCATCTGCTTTCGAGCCGCCGACGCGTCCCGTCCGGCGGAGTCGACCATCGTTGTGGTCGAGTCCGCGGAGGTCGATACCGAC
Organism: Bryobacterales bacterium; assembly: GCA_963795935.1. Taxonomy (GTDB): domain Bacteria; phylum Acidobacteriota; class Terriglobia; order Bryobacterales; family Bryobacteraceae; genus JAICMB01. Next base: position 251,293 of record CAWCJO010000020.1, read on the forward strand.
GCGGACATGATATTGTTCCGCATCGAGGCGTCGCATTTTCTCTGGCGCATGGTGCGCAGGTTAACCGGCGTACTGGTGAAACTCGGGAAAGGCGAGATCGCGATTGACGACTTCGAGCAGCTCCTCGCCGGACGCTGCCGCGACTCGCTGGACGTCGCCGCCTGGACAGCGCCCTCCTCAGGCTTATTTTTGGAATCGGTGCGATACCGCAATGGGCTGTAGAGGCGCCCACATCTCGTCTTTTCTGAATGTCTGGTCCAAGAGATAGAACATCAGCGCGGTAAAAAGCGCCAGCAGCGGATCGGAGATCTCGGACGTCCTTCCCGGAAGGTGCGTCTGAATCGCTTCGATGCCGGCGAGCAGTGCGGCCACCCCCAGCGCGGCGGGAACTAGGCGAAAACGCGATTCACGCAAAAACCAGACCAACGCGCCATAAGTGAAAAGCTTCTGAAACAGGACGAGAAACGACCACAGCCAATCGCCGGCCAGGAATCCGGTGAAGGGAATCCATGCAAACGGATGTCCGGCGGCTGTGAAGCGGAAAGGCATCAGGCCGCCCAACACTACGGAGGCCGACAGCAATCCCGCAATAACCGGCGCGCGCCGGAAGCGGCTTCGCTGCAACCACAGCCAGGCCGCGCATCCCAACGCCAAACCTACCGCCTCGGACCAGGCCAGCGTGCGCTCGCGTATCAGAAACCGCAGCGGCGCCAGGGCGAGTATCGACAAGATCGCGAGATTGCGGAGCTTCCTGTGCACAAGCTGGTCCACGATTTCGACAAACGCGATCGCGCCCACCGCACAGGTCATAACGTCCATGGGCGCTATTGCGGCGGAGTTGCGGAAAGCGGCCAGTTTTGCCAGTAAATGCCCGCGGCTGATATCTGGGAAGAATGGAAAGCTCTGAAAAAACACCCAGCAGAGCGCCAGAAAGAAGGCGCTGGGCCGGGCGCCGCGCCGGATCGCTTTCGATCGCATCGCCCGCGCCGGCTTGCTCTCGAACAGCACCGCGGCCGCGACGCCCAACATGGCGCCGGTCACATTACAGACCACGTCCAGCGCGCTGCAAACGCGTCCACGCACGAATAGTTGCGCCATTTCGAGCGAACTGGACAGCGCCAACGCCAGCAGCAACGGTCCGGCGAAGGACAGCGCGGCCATGCCCATTTGCCGGCAAAGCAGGTAAGCGAACGCGCCCAGCGGCGCATACACGAGCACGTTAATGATGGCGTCAACCGGGGAAGCGCCTACACCCGATCGCGCGGGCCATGAATGTAGTAGCGCCAAGACAGGGTTGCCCAGCCCAATGGGGCGATAAAACTGAAACGGAAACAGCGATCCGTAAACGATGACGAGCGCCGTAACGGCGGCGAGAGGCAGCAACCGTCGTCCGGCATAAAACGGCTGTTTCACGTTCGCCAGATCTTATAGTAATCGCCGGCGCAGCCGTCGAACGTCAGCGGACCCGTAGCGCGCTTCTCTGCGGCGAGCGGCGCGAAACCGCGGACTGCCGCCGCGCTACCGCGTACCAAACGGCTCCGCCCACAGCCGCGCCCAGCAGCAGCTTCGGCAGCGGTCCCACGGCGGATGGCGGCACGTGCACCACGCCGCGCTCGTCGGCTACGGCGGGCCGATGTCCATAGCGGCCATTCCAGGGCCGCGCAACTTCGTCGAAATGGTCGGCGAGCCAGCGCAGCGCATTCATCGCGTCCGGACCGACTACCGGCAGGCCATGACCGCACGCGCATACGTTCGGTTCGAGATCGGATAAGCGCCGCACCGAAAGCGCCGCCGCATCCCAATCCATCGTGTAGTACGCGGGCGGCCCGTGCATCTCCGGGCGTTGCCGCAGGACCGCCGTGAGCGATTCCTGCCTCGTAGTCACAAACGCGTCTCCCGCGATCAGCGCGCGATCCTCGTCCCGAAAAAAGGAAACGTGACCTGGGCTGTGCCCCGGCGTGTGGATCCACCGCCACCCCGGCAGCCCCGGAACCGAGCCATCGCCTGGCAACGGCCGTACGCGCCCATCAAGATCGATTGGACCGCGTGGATACAGGAACGAAAGCAGCGCCAGCGAACCGCCTCCGGCCGTGGGATCCGGCGGCGGATATTTCGAGCGCCCCGTCAGGTACGGCATCTCCAGCGCGTGCGCATACACCGGCACATTCCAAAATTCCGCCAGCTCCTGCAGCGAGCCCACATGGTCGAAGTGACCATGAGTCAGAAGAATCGCCTTAGGCGCGCGCGCGCCGAAATGCTTCGCCGCCCATCTCCGGATACGGCTCGCTTGGAAATACAGTCCCGCGTCGATAAGGACCCAACCACCATCGGCCGATTTCACGCCGTACAGGTTGACCATGATGGTGCGGAGTCCGGCGATGCCCGGCGCCACTGCGTCAATCGGCTCGGTATCGCGCGTAGGAATCGGGATCTGTTGCATGGCGGGCGGGACCTCGCTGATTAGATCCCTCGAACGGCAAAGGGTTTCCGGCCGCTAATGAACCGGTCTGACGACGACGCGATCCATGCGGCACTCTCCCGCGCTGGCGCTGCACGGCCGCGCGTTCAGCTCTTTGTCGAAACACACTCGCACTTCCTGCAGCTCGCCATCGCGATAACACGAAGTACGAAACGAATCCTTCGGCCAACGAGGATTGGCGGCCGCGAATTCGGCTTCGATTTGAGATGGGCTCAAGCGTAATTCGCGCGCGGGCTCCTGCAGCTCTTTAGGGATCGCCACCGCATCGCGCGCCTTTCGCGCGGCCGCGAAATAATCGCCCGCGCTCAACCCTGTGCAGACGCCGTGCATCGCCCACTCGTGCTGGATCAGCGACTCCGTCGGGTAATAGTTGAGCATCGCGCGAACGGTATCGCGCCCGACGGGACTGGCTGGCCCGCAATGCTCCGGCCCGCGGGAGTTCTCCCCCTGCGGCCACAGCCCGTGCACGACAAATCCCAGCCGCCGCCCGGCCCCGCATTCCCGAAAATCTTTTTCGCCTTCCGGTTGCGCGCAAAAATCCGGCGCATACGAGAGCGACAACAGGTAATAAGAAAATGACCCGCCGCGGCTGTGGTGCGATCGCGCCGCCGCCGGGAATGCCGCAAAACTAACAAGAAGAATCGCGCAAACGAAGGTGGCGGAAAGGGTGGGATTCGAACCCACGAACAGTTGCCCGTTGGCGGTTTTCAAGACCGCTGCCTTCAACCACTCGGCCACCTTTCCCCCACTCGATTGTAGCCGACCCTAGTAAGGGTAAGCGTAGCAACCGGGAGGCACAATCCAGTTACCCCATGCGTCGTAATAACCGGCGCAAGGGTCGTAGTAACCGGCCCCGTACCCATACCCGTAGTACGGAGCGCCAAACCCGAAGTACAGTCCGCCGCCATAATATCCACGGCCGCCATAATAACCGCGTCCACCGTAGTAGCCGCCGCGGCGCGCCATAATAGCCGCGGCCTGCATAGGCCTGTCCACCGTTATACGCGCGTCCACCGCCGTAATAGCCGCTCCCGCCCGAGAAGCTCCGCCCGCCACCCGAGTAGCTGCGTCCACCGCCCGAGAAGCTGCGCCCGCCACCCGAGTAGCTGTGTCCGCCCCCGGAAAAACTGCGTCCACCGCCGCCCGAAAAGCTCCGCCCGCCGCCGCCCGAGAAGCTGTGGCCGCCTCCGCCTGAGAATCCGTGTCCGCCCCCGGATCCGTGCCCTCCGCCTCCGCGCTGCGCCAATGCCACCCCCGGACTGACAAAAATCAAAACCGCGCCGATCACTAATGTCGGCAACCCTAATTTCTTAAACATGCTCGCCTCCGCTCCTGTTAATTGGATGCGCGCCGCCGCCGCCTCGTTATACAGATTACACGGCGGAAGTGTCTGTAAGTCATAGCCCAAGCCAATCCTGAAGGAGAAATAATGATCTCCATCGCCGCGGCCCCAGAAGAATTTCGCGTCGCCCGCATGCGAATCCAGAATGGATGAGAATCCATAATAAATACGTGAGCACAACCTACGACCAAGTCCTCTATCGCGGGCTCCCCTACGCTCAAACCCATCCCAGCCGGCTCGCGACCATGGCCGCTCTGTTCGGCATGGAACCCGCGCCGGTCGACCGCTGCCGCGTTCTGGAGCTCGGCTGCGGCGATGGCGGCAATCTCATTCCTATGGCGTTCGAGTTGCCCGGCAGCGAGTTTGTAGGCCTGGATCTTGCCGCAACTCCCATCGAGATCGGCCAGGAGAGCGCCCGTCAACTGGGACTCACTAACATTCGCCTCCGCGCCGCCGACATTCTCGCGGCCGCTCCCGAGCTCGGCGAATTCGATTACATCATCGCTCACGGGGTGTATTCCTGGGTTCCGGAAGCCGTGCGCGAGGAGCTCATGCGCATCGTGGGCGCACACCTGGCGCCGCACGGAGTCGCCTATGTCAGCTACAACGCCCTGCCTGGATGCCATATGCGCCTGATGCTGCGCGAGATGATGCTGTATCACCTGCGCGACGTGAACGATCCGGGCTCGCGCCTCCAACAAGCCATAAAATTTCTGGAATTTCTCATGACCGCGCCGCCGACTAAAAACACAGTCGGCGCGATGCAGAACGAAGTGCAGGGCTTTCTCGATCGCGACCCGGCGGTGCTTTTTCACGACGAGCTGAGCGAAGCGTATTTCCCCATCCACTTCAGCGATTTCATGGCGCACGCCGCGCGCCGCGGCCTGCAATATCTGGCCGAGGCCGCCATCTACGACATGGAGCCGAGCAAGGCTTCCCCCGAAGCGCGTGAGCAGCTTGCCATCTACGCGGGCGGCCGCCGTATCGAGCGCGAGCAGTACATGGATTTCCTGAAATGCCGCAAATTCCGGCAAACCCTGCTATGCCGCGCCGACGTCCAAATCGCGGACGCGCCGATCGCCGATCGCATACGCGCCCTCTACGCCTCTTCCCCGGCAACTCCGGTGTCTCCCGATCCCGACCTCACCGGAACGGCCATCGAAGAGTTCACCGCTCCCCGCAAGGCCGCCATGAAAACAGCCCACCCGCTGGCGAAAAGCGCTGTCGGCATTCTGGCCAAGCGCTGGCCCGAGGCGCTGCATTTCGACGAGCTTCTGGCGCGATGCTCCGAGTTGTCGCGCGCCGCCGCCGATTCCGGCGAGCTGTCGGAAATCCTTCTGGCCACTCATCGCGCGGGCCTCGTCGAGCTTCACGCCCGCGCTCCGGCTTGTACTTCGGTTCCCGGCGAGCGGCCCGCCGCTTCGACGCTGGCGCGCTGGCAGGCGCGGCAACGCCACTCCCTCACCACGGCGCGTCACACCACCATTGAGGCCACCGGAGATCTCGAACTGCGCCTGCTCGCGCTTCTCGACGGAACGCGCGATCGCCGCGACCTCGCCACGGAAATTGGACCCCTGCTCGAACCTCCCCGCCCCGCGCCGGAAGTGCTCGAAGAGCTCGACAAGAACCTCTCCAAGCTGGCGAGGTTCGGACTCCTCATCGCCTGAGCCTCCCGGTACTTCCTTGGGAAAGTTCACGTCCACCGCTTCTTCGCGGTTGCGGCTGGGAAACCCTTTCCGAGCCGCGCGCGTCAGCGAGCGGCGCCATACGCCAATTTATGCGAGTTTTACTACGGTACCTGCTGCGCCTCGCTTGCAAGCCGCTCCCATTCACTCATCAACTTTTCAAGATCGGAGCGGCGCCGGTCCAGCAGCTCGGCCGTACGAACACTATCGCCGGCGCTGACGAAGGCCGTCAAATCGGCCTCGTAGCGGGCGATTTCGGCTTCCGCGCGCGCCACCTGTTCCTCGATCTCCTTGCAGCGGTCCTTCATCTTTTTCAGCTTCATGGGATTGACGCGTCTTGTTGCCTTTACCGGCTCGGTCCCGGTCCGCGGTTCGGCGCGGGCGCCGCGGGTCCCAGCGTCAGGTCGATCTGTTTGCCTTCCTTCCGCCACAGATAATCTTCGTAGTTGCCGGGGAAAACGCCGACCTCGCCTCCCCCGATCTCGAAAACCCGCGTCGCGAGCTTGTCGATGAAGTAGCGGTCGTGCGAAACAAAGACGATCGTGCCGTTGTACTCCTGCAAGGCTTCGAGCAGGACGTCTTTCGCGCGCATATCGAGGTGGTTGGTCGGCTCGTCGAGCAGCAGAAAGTTCGATGGATGCAGCAGCATCCGCGCCAGCGCGTAGCGGTTGCGCTCCCCTCCGGAGAGCACGCCGATGCGCTTGAACACGTCGTCTTCCGAGAACAGAAAACATCCCAGCAGGTTGCGCAGCTCCGTAATATTGCGCGGCGCGACGTTCATCAAATCGTCCAGCATGCGGGCGTCGGCGTCCAGTTCCTTGTACTGATCTTGCGCGAAATAGTCGGGCTGCGCGTTGTGCCCTAACGCGTATTCGCCGGAGCTCAGCGGTTCGCGTCCGGCCAGAAGCTTGATCAGCGTCGACTTCCCCGCCCCGTTGACGCCTACCAGCGCAATGCGGTCTCCGCGCTCAATCGTAAAGTTCACGCCGCTGAACACCAGGTGCGCGCCGTAGCTCTTCGAAACGTTTTTGAAATCGGCCACGATGCGGCCGCTCGGCTTCGGTTGCGGGAACGTGAAGTGGATGGTTTTCTCTTCCGGCGGGATCTCGATGCGCTCGATCTTGTCGAGCTCCTTGATGCGGCTCTGTACCTGCTTGGCCTTCGTCGCCTGATAGCGGAAGCGGCTGATAAATGCCTCGAGCTGTTCGATGCGCTCGCGCTGATTGCGGTAGGCGGCCTCCAGCTGTTCGCGCCGCTCCGTCTTCTGCTGAATGTATTTTTCGTAGTTGCCGCTGTAGAAGTGAATGCCCTTGTTCCAGATCTCGACGGTTTTGTCCACGGTGACGTCGAGAAAATACCGGTCGTGCGAGATCAGGACGAAAGCGAAGGGATAGTCCGCCAGATATTGTTCCAGCCAGTTGCGGGCCTCCAGGTCCAGGTGGTTGGTCGGCTCGTCCAGCAGCAGAAGATTGGGCTTTTCCAGCAGCAGCTTGGCGAGCGCGATGCGCATCTGCCAACCGCCGGAGAACTCTTCCGTTCGTTTGGTCCACTCCGAGTTCGGGAAGCCGAGCCCGGCCAGCACCGTTCCAACCTGCGCTTCGATCGCATATCCGTCACGGGCGTTGAATTCGCTATCGAGGCGGTGAAAACGGTCCGCAACCTGGCTGTATTCATCGCTGGCCGGGTCGAGATCGGGCATGCGATGCGTCAGCTCTTCCATTTCGCGCTCCATCTCGCGCAGGCCCGCGAAAACCGACATGCACTCCGCGAAAACAGTGCGGCCGGAAAGCGTCAGGCCGTCCTGCGGCAGATACCCGGCGCTCATTCCGCGCGTCGAAGCTGAGTTTGCCGTAATCGAGCGTCTCGAGCCCGGCGAGCACTTTCAGCAGGGTGGTTTTTCCCGTGCCGTTCGCGCCCACAAGTCCGGCGCGTTCCTTGGAAGTGACGAGCCAATTGACGCCTTCGAACAGGAGTTTGTGGCCGAAGCGCTTGCCGGCCTCTGAAAGCTGGATCAACTTCTATTTTCGCAATCCAGCGGCGCCGCGTGGGCGGGCCTCCGGCTTATTCATCTCGCGGCGGCGGGACCAGCATGGTGGCGTCGGGCGATGAGTGCACGGCGATAAGCGCCAGTACATCGTCCCGCTCCGCAGCTCCAAGCCTTGGCGGTGTCCCGCGCTTGCGCGCGAATCTCTCTGATCTGGGCGTCCGTCAGAATATTTGCGTTCTTCAAAGCGCTCTCGATAGCGTTGATTTCAAGCCGTTGGGAAAGCAGCAGCCGCAGCAGTTGTCTCCAGTTCCCGGTCGTCACGCCATCCATTCTCTCTCGCTCCCGCTCCTCTTCAGATGCCCAGGTAATTGCGGATGAGCGCAATGGTCTTCGGCTGGCGAAAATAGTTGGTGTGGTGGACGGTCGAGCCGCCGCGCTGCCGGGCATCCGGCTCCGAGGCGAAGTTGTAGCAATCCTCGATGTTGAGGTCCGCCATGAGGCGCAGCATCGAGCGCGTATCGACCACCAAGTCGTTGTCCTCCGGAAACACCAGCCGGTCCGCCACGAAATCGGCCACGTGATCCTTGTTGAACAACCGCCAGATTTTCAGGCCGACGCCTTCCGGTTTGAAGTTCGATTGAATGGCATAGTATTTCGGCCAGGCGCACTGGCGCTTTTCATTGAGACGCGCCAGCTCCGCGTTGTCGGCGCCCATGCGCGACATGGCGTTCAGACCGGGGATCATCGCGATACCGGCATCGACCGCGGGCGTTTGCGCCGCGATGGAGGTCACCACCGACAGCGCCTTGAAGATGCCCGCAATGACGACGGTCCAGGGCACCAGAGCCGTCAGCTCGCCGGTAATCTTCTCAAAGCTAGCCAGCATATCGAGGCCGTTGCGGAGATTCTTGGGCGCGGCCAGGCTGGTTCCTTCCAGCGGACATCCCACCAACACCGCCTTGCGCTCGATACCGTTCGCGCGATCGAAAGCCTCCAGCCACCAGCGCGTAACCAGCCCTCCCCGGCTGTGCGCCACCACATGCACGGGCTTGGAGCATCCATCGAAGCGCCGCGCGAGATCCAGCGCATTGAGGACCGGGCTGACCGACACGGTGCGGTGGTCGAATAGAAGTACCTCATGGTCTTTCACGGCGTCGGACATAAACTGGCGCCCTTCCGCCGTGGCGCCGATTTCATTCAGGAGGTTCGCGGAATTACTGAATGTGCCGTGGACAAACAGCAGCACCGCCGCTTTATCGCATGACGGCGCGGAGGTGTCGGACACACGCCGCTTACCCGCGTCCGCATCCCAGAAATCGAGGCGCTTCAAACCCGCATTGGGCGTCAGCGCGTTATCGAAATCCACCAGATGAGCGGTGATCTGGTTGGGGCCGACCTCCTCGTATTTCAGCCTTCGCACCACTTTGCCTGGGAAAAACGGAATGCGCCCTCTACGCATTTGCGTTTCCGTCACGGCGGGCAAAACACTGGAGCTTTCATAACAGAGCGTCGCGCCCGTAACGGGATCTTCTGCGAAGGTGAGCACGCGCGTTTTCGGCGCCGTGGAGGAGCGGACGGCGCGCCTCAACAGGTGAACACTGGGATCCGAAGCCTCGCCCGGCTCCATGACGAGCGGATGAATGTTCATCTTCTCCAAACGCGCCGACTCCGAAGCGGTGAGATCCGGCGGAATCATCGCGCTTCCCAGATCGGCAACGGCGTAATGCCTTGCTCGCGAGCGGTCTTAATATCCACCAGGTACTGAAACGCGCCGGGCGCGCGGAGATTCACGCCGCCTTGCTCAATCGCTTCGATAAATCCGCGGCGCTGGTTCAAGGCCAACGTCTCGATGGGAACCAGATCGCCGCGGCCGATCATGTCCAGAATAAGGCCGTAGCTCTCCGGTCCGCGAAACATCCACGGCGCTTCGTCCTCCGATGCGGTCGAGACCGAGCGGCGCAGGTCGTCATGGGCCTTCTCGGTCCGGAAATAGCCGGGGAAGGCGTGCCCATACAGCAGGAACACGACCGGCCTCAGATCGACGTACTCCAGGCAGGCCGCGAAAAAAAGCGCCAGGTCGAGGCAGGTGCCGCGCTTGCTCTCGAGCACGTCGCTGGGCGTCCGCACGCGTTGCGACCGCACCGAGTAGCTGGGAGGAGGGTTGACGTAATTCAACGGCAGCTCGTTGATAAGAGCCCACCACATCGCTCGCGCCTGATTGTCGACGGATTCGTAAATGGCTGCATCGTCCGCCGCCGCGTCGAGATCGGACGGGGCATCCTGGTAACCGGTAAAGCCGGCGCCGATACTGTCGGCCAGCGCCGTCAGATAACGCTGGCTTTCATCGATGACGCGGCGCACCGCGCCGTCGCCCGGAAATACGAACGACGGCAGCCATTTGCGATTGTTGTCGTCGTCCTGCCATTGATCGATGGGCAGCAGCTTCACGCGGTGCGTGTTCAGGTAGGCGTCTTTACCGTCGTAGGTGACGCGCACGACGATGCTGGTGACGATTGTGGAGCGGCTCGACCGCAGCAGACCGGACGTCAACGGAACGCGAATATCGTCGTGCAAAAACCAGTAGGTATAGCGCATGTCGCCGGAGCATTCATAATGCGCCTGCTCATTGCCGGCGTATAGCGTCACGCTGACGGCGACGTTCTTCAGTTTCTTAAGCGGGGGAGTCTTGGTCAGGCCGAAGTAGCTGAATATCCCGCGATTGTTGTGAAGCATGGAATAATTGAGCTCCGCACAGGGCCTGATGTAGGGAGCTTTCACTTCGCCCTCGCCAGGCGCGGCAAGCTTGTCCCGATAACTGTCGAACTGCTCCAGGAGTTTGAGCGGCGCGCTCGCGGCCATCCCGCGGAAAAGACCATTGGGCTTCAGCAGCGATTCCCGGCTATAGAGGACCACCGCGGTGCGCAGCCCTTCATTACGCCGTATCTGCGTGTCGAACGCGATCCGAAACGCCTCTAAAATTGGGGAGCCCGGCAAATTCAGCGCCGTACAGAGACGCAGCGCCAGATAAAAGTCCGCGAAAAAATTCTGCGCCGAAATATCTTGTACTACTCCGTCGAACCCGACTGCGGCCTTGAAACCTTCCGCGGCCGCGCAAGCGGCGACCCGGTTCGAATAATAGAAATTGCAGCCGAGCACAACGGGAAGCCAGCGCCATTTGCACAGGGCGCGGGCGAGCGCGCCCGCCTCCACCTCTTCCGGAGCGTCGCGTCCCAGAACCAAGCCGTCTTCTCCGGCTCTCAGCCGCTCGCCGCGATAGTCGCCCGCTGCCAGATACGTGGCCGCCTGATGGACATCGAATCCCGCCACATGCACGACCCAGGGGTGCGCCTGATCGATGCGTGCGCTCACGTCGTCAAGATTCGGATTGCGCAGGGGATCGGGCTTCGAGCCGAAATTTTGCGACATGGTCTGCTCTTCGAGCGCAACCACATCGGCCGACGCATATTCGGCGAGAGGCCCAGGCGTGCTTAATACCGTCAACAGCTTTTCGCAATCGCCGGTCCATTGCTTGCCCGCCGGGGCTCCCTCCTGGTCGAACGTGCGGACCACGATCGGAGCGCGCGAGGCTTCCTCCGCCGGGCGAACGGCCGTCAGAAGAAATTCCCACGGAGCGGTCCAGGTCCAGTCTTCGGTTGGGCTCAGCGCGATTTCCACGAAGGCCGAGTCCATGATCGCGAAAACGAGTTCCCGATACCGGCTCCCGAACATTCTCTCGAGATCGCCGGCCGCTTTCTTCCTCTCGTATTCCAGGGCTCGCCGGTCGCGTTCCCAGCGCTTGCGCGTTTTCATGATGCCGCGCCAGCGCTCCCTATCTTCCTCCGTAGGACGCTCCACCGCCTCAAACTCGCAACCCTGCTCAGTGTCGAAACTGCCGCTGGCCGAACGCGACGTCCGCACGATCAAGCGCCACGGGTTTGGAGCGGGGGAAGCGGGTTCCTGCGCCGCGTCAATCAATGGCTCCGGCATCTCGCGAAATTATAACGCGGAGGGGCGCTAACGGATCAAGAATTTTTTCGAGGTTCTTGGTCGAGTCTCAGGATGAGCGCGTCCATGCGCTCGCAACATTCGTTCAGGCACGCGATAGTTTCCGGCTCGTCCAAACAGCTCCTTCTCCAGGCGCTCGAAACCCTGCCGCATTGTGGCCTGCAGCGTCGCTTGCATTTCTTGAATTCGGGTACGAAGCGATGCGGCGGCATCCATGATAACAGCCGCGAGTTGCTCCGTGAACTCCACCCATTCCGGATTCATTGGAACACCGCTAAGATCCGTCTTGGCGATCTTGTTCGAGCTTCTGCACCCTGCTTCCCATATCGGCGAGTTCCCGGTCCCGCACGCGGATGATCTCGTCCATGCGCTCGGACCATTCGATCATCCGCGCGATGGCTTTGGAGCCGCCCTGTATTAGGCCGCCATGACGCCCCACGCGCGCATCAAGGCGCTCGAAACCCTGCTGCATCTGCGTATGCAGCGATCCGGCGGTGTCCACGATCACCGCGATCAATTGTTCCTTCAGACTCCGCGCTAGACTCCGCGATAGCCTTCGCGGTAGACTCCGCGATTTGCTGCCTCAATGTCTCTAGTTCGGGATTCATGCGGGGCTGTCTAAAGCATATCTCAAACCGTTGCGGGCGCCGCTTGCGGCGCTTCCTCGCGATCCACTTCAATCCCCGTCGGCACCCGCTCATTCAACAGCAGCTCCGTCGCCATCACTTGCGGCTCGGCGTGGAAGTAGCGCTGGATCGGATTGTCGAAAAGCAGGTTGCAGGCGGCCAACAGACTCATGCCCTGGTGATGCGCCATCCACGACCGGATCACGTTCCCGCCCGCGCCCGTATAATCGATCGCTTCGTAAAAACCGTAGCGGCCCGACCACCCGAATTCCTCCATGCGGCGAAGATTCGCCAGCGCCGCGCGGGGATCCGTGGCCAGCGCCAGAAATGTGGAGTACGGCGACACCACCAGTGCGTTCGTCTCGCAGCGCTTCATGGCCAGCTCCGCGATGCCGAAGGCGGCGTAGCCGTAATCGCAGCCGTCCGCGGCTTGGCACGCCGATTCGGAAATCCCCCACGGCACTCCCTTCCGGCGCGCGAATTCGCGCTGGGCTCCGACCACCGACTTCGTGCTTTGCTCCATGATGGTGTCGGCATGCTGCCGCATCCATAGCGCCGGCATCAGGTATTCGAACATCGTCCCGGTCCAGGAGATCAGGATTCGCTCGCCGCGAAAAACGGTGTGCGCGCGGCCGAGATGAAACCATGCTTCCTGCGCAACGTCGCCCTTCGCGATGGCGACGAAGCTGGCGATTCGCGACTCCGACGCGAGCAGATCGTAGCTCGATTCCTCCAGTCGCTTCTCCGCGACGTTGTAGCCCACCGAGAGCACTTTCTTGCGCGCTTGATACAAAAAGCGGAAGTCCATCTCCGCCGCCAAGCGGTGGCACCAGGCGGCAATTTCATTCAACTCCGCCGTCAGCTCCGCCGGCGCTCCCTTGATAAATGAGAGGGCCGCCTGCTTTAGTGTCCACAGGCACGCCACCAAATTGCCGCTATCGACCGTCGATACAAAACGCGGCTCCAGCGGCCTCATGGAATCGAGGTCGTACCAGTTCAGCACGTGGCCGCGATATTTGGGAAGCGCCTCGAAGCGCGCCAGCGTCTGTTTGGTTTCGAATATGAATTCCTGCAATGGCAGCAGTCCGAAATGAACCGCGGCGACGCGGGAGTTAAGCAGCAGCCCCAAATTGGTGGGAGATACTCGCGGGGCGATCGCTCCGTCTTCGCGTACGCTGTCGGGGATCAGCCAGTTCGTGGCTTCCGTGCTCCAGTCGTGGAAGAAGCGCCAGATGCGCTCGGAGGCCTCCCGCAGCAACTCCGCGTCGGCGGCCTTCAGTGTGCGATTGGCCGTGCGCGGTGCGCGGTTGAGCCAATCGGAGATCCCTCGCGACACAAACCACGCCAGCAACACCGGAGCCGCAAATTTCATCGCGGACGGCCGCGCCAACCAGATCGGGAACGCGAGCGCAATCGAGATCCACGGGGTCCAATCCAGATAGCGGTCCACGGTGGCCTTGCGACGCACCGCCGTTTCCGCTTCCGCGGCCGTCTCCCATTCGAGCAGGCGCCGCCGCGTGTAGAAGACGCGCAGCACCGAACGCCCGATCGCATCCATCGACAACAGCGCCTGATGCAGCAGAAACACGATGCCTAGCGCCGCCACGATGTTGCCTTTGGCGAATGCCGCGGCCGTGTCTCTCGCCCAGGGTCCGAAGCGGCCGCGGCTCCACGGCGCCCGCAGTACGGAAAACAGCAGGTCCGCGTAGACCGGCATGAACAGCATCGCCACCGTCGCCGACGTCCAGTACAGGGCGCCGCCCGGAAGATAGAGCCAGCCGGCCAGGAACAGCAGCAGCGTGTTCGGCTCGATCAGGCTGCGGCGCAGGTTATCGAAAATTTTCCAACGCGCGATCAGGCTGATGGGGTTCGCAATGATGTTGCCCGTGATAATCCGGCACGCGCGAAGAGAGCCAGCGCAGGATCTGCCAGTCGCCCCGCACCCAGCGATGCTTGCGGCGGCTATAAGCGCTGAAGTGCGACGGGTAGTCGTCGATTAATTCGATATCGGAAACCAGACCGGCGCGCGCATAGGAGCCTTCAATCAGATCGTGGCTGAGCAGCGCGTTTTCCGGAAAACGAGCCTGCAATGTCTCGCGGAAGGCGTCGATTTCGTAGATCCCCTTGCCCGTAAAAATTCCTTCGCCGTAAAGGTCCTGGTAAACGTCCGAGATCGCGCGCGTGTAGATGTCAAACCCGGTTTGCCCCGAATAGATCGAAGCGAGCCGGCTGCGGGCCGCCGATTCCACGCTGATGCCGATGCGCGGTTGCAGAATGCCGTAGCCTTCGACCACCATCTTCGTCGCGGGATCGACCACTGCCTGATTGAGCGGATGCGCGATCGCGCCGATCAGCCGCGCGGCCGACCCTCGCGGCAACTGCGTGTCGGAATCGAGCGTAATAACGTAGCGCAAGCGGCAGAGCGCCGCAACATCGCCGCTCTTCACTGGGAAGCTGTCGAAGCCGCCGCGGATAAATTGATTCAGATCGAGAAGTTTGCCGCGCTTGCGCTCCCACCCCATCCAGCGGCCTTCCGATGCGTTGAAAACCAGATGGCGGTGGAACAGGTAGAACGGCCCGCGGCCGTCCGCGCCGTAGCGGCGGTTCAGCTCCTCGATGCGCGCCCGGCACAACTCCGCCAGCGCGTCCGTCTGCCCGGAAGGTTCATCGGAATCGGGCGAATCGGTCAGCAGCGCGAAATAGAGATTGGGATCGCGGTTGGCGAGATAGCGAATCTCCAGATCGAGAACGAGGTTTTGGACTTGAGCTTCGTTGAGCAGCAACGTGGGAACGGCCACAATGGCTCGGCAGTCCTCCGGAATGCCTTTCGAAAAATCGAGTTTCGGCAGCGCGCGCGGCCGCAATAGCGAGGTCGCCAGGTGGTTCATGAACTCCACCGCGGCTTGCGTCGCGGGCAAGATCAGCAGCAGGAAGCCGGCCACCACCGGCGTCAGCGCATCGAGGGCCGTCAGCAGCCCAATGACGATTGTGAGCGTGACAAGTTCTATGCCGGTGAGATAAAACGCATTGGGATGCGCCAGGATCGCATCGCGCAGGCGCGTCATGGGCCCGGGCCTGTAACCCGTCACCGCGCGGAGCCGCGGCAGCCCTCTATCCAGCAAATAAAATCCTACGTGCGCGCGCCGCAGCGCCGCTCGGCTCCCGTCGCTCCTCCGCGCCGCCGCTTCCGCAAGATCGATCGCCGCTTCGGCGACCTCGCGCTCGCCGCGGCCGCTATGCTTGGCGACATGGCTCACGACCTTGCGGTACTCATCGCGGCTCTCGTATTCCATGGCGCTGTAGGCGCGCGCCGGATCGCGAGCCAAAACGCGGTCCACCGGACTGACTGCTTCGAACAGGTCCTTCCATTGCGCCTCCCCGGCTTGGCGCAGACTCATGACCAGCGTTTGCCATGAGTCCGGCCCGGAGCCCGCAATTCGTTCCAGCAGCGCCAACTGCAGCGCCGGTTTCAGCGCCCAGATCTCGGACATGTTCAATTCGGCGGCTTTCTGGTAGCCGTCGAGAAACGCGGCCAGCGTTTCTTCGGAGAAGCGGCCCGCGGTGGAGTCCAGATATTGGCATGCCACGGCGTAAGCGCGCGGCCGCTCCACTCCCGCGGCATCGATCACGCCGGCTTCCCCCCGCAGCGCCCGGCCGATCTCGCGAGCCTCGCGCGCCGCGGCGCGGATCAGCCGCATGTTGTCGAGCACCCAGCGGCGGCGCTCGTCGCGCGCGCCGTTCGCCGCCGCCGCGATCGTTTTCTGCAACTCGCGCGCGCGGTGCGCCGCGATCGGAGTGCCCGCCCGCCGCACGATACGGCAGGCGCGCGCCGCCGCCTCTCCCGCCGCTTGGACAGCGCTCCCCGCCTCTTTCCGGACATCCTGCGCGATCATCGGTAACTCGACGCCTGCATCTCAAACATGGCCGCGTATTTCCCCCCCAGCGCGATCAACTGCTCGTGCGTTCCGCACTCCCCGATGCGGCCGTCCATCAAAACAACGATGCGGTCCGCCATGCGCACCGTCGAAAAGCGGTGCGAAATCAACAGCGACATCTTGCCCGCCGTCAGCTCGGCGAAGCGCTGGAAGACCTCGTATTCCGACGGCGCGTCCAGCGACGCCGTGGGCTCGTCCAGGATCAGCAACTGCGCGTCCCGCAGATACGCCCGCGCCAGCGCCACCTTCTGCCACTCGCCCCCGGAAAGATCCACGCCGCCTTCGAAGCGCCGCCCCAGAAGCTGCTCGTAGCCCCGCGGCAAGCGCCGGATCACCGCGTCCGCCAGGCTCTTGCCGGCGGCATGCTCCACGTTCCCATTCCGATCCGCCGCTTCGATCCGTCCCACCGCGATGTTCTGCCGCGCGCTCATTTCATAGCGCATGAAGTCCTGAAAAATGACGCCGATCTCGCGGTGCAAATCCTCGATGTTGTAGTCCCGCAGATCGGCTCCATCTAATAAGATGCGGCCTTCCGCCGGATCGTACAGCCTCGTCAATAATTTCACGATGGTCGTCTTGCCCTGCCCGTTCTCGCCGATCAGCGCGATGCGCTCGCCCGGCGCGATGCGCAGGTCCAGATTGTCCAGCACCTTGCGCGCGCTGCCCGGATAAGAAAACGAGACGCCCTCGAATACAAAGCCATCGCGAATGGGACGCGGCGCCGGAATGGCGTCCGGCTTCGACTGGATCTTCGGACTGACCTTAAAGAATTGAACCAGGTCGGTCAGGAACAGCGATTGATCGGCGATGCTCGAAAACGTCGCAAAAATGCTTTGGATATTTGTGCTCGCACCCGCCAGAGAGCCGGCCAGGAATTGCAGCGTGCCCCAGCTCAGATCGCCCGTAACGGTCCTGTAAATCACGTAGGCATACGCGCCGTAGTAGCCCGCCGTGCTCAACAGCGAGAGCGCCCCTCCCGCGATCAGACGCCGCCGCGCCAGCTTTACGTTCTGATCGTAGATATCGTTCGACAACCTGCGCGTATTCGCCCGCCAGATAACCGCTCAAGCCAAACAGCTTGAGTTCCTTCGCCGATTCCTTGCTCGCCCCCAGCGTCCGCAAATAATCGAGCTGCCGGCGCACCGGCGTCTGGCCGATATTCAGCGCATAGCCTTGAAACGCAAAATGGCTTTCGCCCAGGAACGCCGGCACGACCGCCGCGATCAGCACCGCCAGCAGCCAGGGCGAGAACCACAGGATGCTGGCCGACAATGTCGCGGCCGTCACGAACTGCTGCAGCATCAGACCCATGGCCTGGATCATCGCGATGCGGTCGGTGGCCTGCACGCGCGCTCGCTCCAGTTTGTCGTAGAACACCGGGTCCTCGTAGGAGGCCAAATCCAGACGCGAGGCGTGTTCCATGACCCGAACGCTCACGTAGCGCGTGAAGCCGTCCGCCAAAAGCGCGTCGAAATATCCGATGGCCCTTCCCAGTACGCCCGCCAAAGCGGCCAACGCAAACTCGGCGCCGACCAGGAACCAAAAGCCCGCGGGCAGCGGATGACCGCTGAAGCGCGCCTGCACGCCGTCGAGAATGCGCTTCGACACCGCCAGCATCGCGAGCGGAATCAGCGCCGCGCCGATGCGGCAGGTCAGGCCCGCCGCCACCACGCCGCGTCCCGATTTCCAGACGATCGACAGCAGCGGCGGGATGTTCCGCAGCGCCCGAACGCGCTCCCGCCACGTGCCGGGAAGAGTCTTCGAGCCGTCAACCATGAACGATGACCGGCAGAATGCGGGGACGCCGCCCGCTAAGGGAGGAGAGAGGCGCGAGATCCCGCGCTCAAAGGTTGGGGATGCCACTTGCCAAGTAATAGTTTCATACGGGATAATGCTTAGGTAGTCTTAAGAAGAGAGGACAGCGAGTCTGAGCGATTCGGCGGTCGTTAATACGGGACTCAGCAGGCGCGACCTGTTACGCTCCGCCGCGGCCGTTGTGCCCGCGATTTTCTGGAGCCAGCGTCCTAACAATTCTATAACCCCGATTGGCCGGCGCGAAATGATGCTCGACGAGTTGGAGCGCCGCGCCTGCCGCTACTTCTATGAGCAGGCGAATCCGCTGACCGGCCTGGTCCTCGACCGCGCCCCGGTCGATGGCGGCGCATCCACGCGAGTTGCCAGCATTGCCGCGACCGGTTTCGGCCTGAGCGCGATGTCCATTGCCGACCAGCGCGGATACCTGCCCGCCGGGGCCGCCCGCCGGCGCACTGCCAGAACTTTAGAATACTTGGCCCATCGCGCCGCCCACCAGCACGGGTTCTTTTATCATTTTTCGGACGCCGTGACGGGCAAGCGGGCCTATCGGTCCGAGATCTCGTCCGTCGATACGACGTGGCTGCTGTGCGGGGTGATCCATGCCCGCGAGCATTTTGACGACCCCGAAATCAACCAGCTCGCCAACGAAATCGTGGAGCGCGTGGACTGGACCTGGATGTGGGATGGCGGCCCCACGCTTTCCCACGGCTGGACGCCCGAGCACGGCTTTCTGCCCTACCGCTGGGATTGTTATTGCGAGCTGTTGGCGATGTATTTGCTCGCCCTCGGATCTCCCACCCATCCGCTTCCGGCCGCGGCCTGGGATTCCTGGAAGCGCCCCGAAATCCCCTTCGGTCCCGGCAATCAGCCCTTTATCGAATCATCGGCCCCGTTATTCGTACATCAGTATTCGCACGCTTGGCTCGATTTCCGGCACAAGCGCGACAAGTACGCCGACTACTTCCAGAATTCACGCCTCGCGACGATCCGACACCGCGATTTTTGCGTCTCGTTGCACTCCAGGTTCCCCTGGTACGGCGCCGATATGTGGGGCATCACGGCATCCGATTCGCGTTTCGGTTATGTTGCCTGGGGCGGCCCCAAAGATCCCGCAAACTCCAAAATCGACGGCACGCTGGTCCCTTGCGCCGCCGGGGGATCGCTGGTTTTCCTGCCCGACGAGTGCAGCCGCGTTCTCGAAACCATGCTGCAGCGCTACGGCAAGAATGTCTGGACCAAATACGGATTCGTGGACGCGTTCCAGCCTCAGGCCGACTGGTCCTCGCCCGACGTCATCGGCATCGACCTCGGCATCATGCTGCTCATGGCGGAAAATTTCCGCACCCAGTCGCTGTGGCGCGCCATGATGCAAGCTCCCGAGGTGCAGCGCGGTTTCGCCGCCGCCGGGTTCCGAAGCAACCCCGCCGTTTAGTCCAGGCCGCCTTCAGCGCCGTCCTTTCGTGAAAGCTGCGTCGAGGGGCGCGCTTGGCCCGCACTGGCTGTCGCGACGTTTTTAGGCCCGTTGGATTAAGAGGAACAGGGTTGCGCCGCGCGTCCGCCGCAAATTGCGGGGTAATGGGAGCCAGATTTAGAGGAAACAATGCACGGGATAAGTTATAGCAGACGATGTGATTTAGATCGCGGGAGGGGCGGGCGCGGACACAGGCGGGCAGCCGCGCGGCCACTGCGGTGAGTGCGTGGGGAAGAGCGCGGGTGACGCATATTCAGTTGAGAAAGATCCGTGAAGGACGCTCCAGAGCGCGGTAGAGGCGAGTGGAGACGGCTTCGGGCGCGGTTTCGAGACGCGCTATAAGTCGATTTCATTGTATCGGGGGCGGTGCGGGGGAGGGCTGAGATGGGCAGGCCGGTTTATCTGGAAGTTGCTGAGCCACTGGGAAAAACTAGATTTTAGATCGTCGTAACAAAGGCGTGAACGCTGGATTTCGTACGGACTTGCAAGGGGCCGAGCCGTGGGGCGTTCGCGAAACATGCCGCGCATATCGGGCGCGCACTGCTCAGGCCGGCGCGGGATGGTTCGGAGGCGGCAGCATGCGTCAACCGTCCTGTCGGCAAACTTGCTGAGCCCGTTTGACGGCTCGCGAGGAGGATTGGGACAGACCTTAAAGAGCGTGATCAACACTCCTACCGGCATGGACACCGAGCTGGGATACACGGCGTCGGGCAAGTTGAGTTACGTTTTCTTTCCGTACGGCGGCTCGCTGGCGTGGTGTTACGGCAATTCCCCTTTTGCAGGCGGGGCGACGCTGTGCGAGGTGGGGACGCGGACGTTATCGATGTCGAGCGGAGCGCCGGCGCTGGTCTATCCGGTGTCCCTCGGCTGCCGCGTACAGCTTCAACACCTGGGGCGAAGTGGGGGATCCGAACGGTCAAAGTCAGAAATTCTGGTACTTCGGCTTGGACAGCACGCAAGCCGGCTATGGGCTCGAGTACGCCTACTCGGAACAGCAGGGGGCTATGGGAAGAAAAAGAGCGTTTGGTCCTTCTGGACATCGGACGCGCTGGGCCGGCCGTACCTTTCCTCGAGCTACAACCTGTTCGACAACAATACAAGCAATTCGACGGAAGACCGCACGGACCAGGTATTGGATCCGTACGGCAACGCGCCCAGCATCTCGCAATACGATTTTGGGGCTCCTGTCAATACCGGTTGAAAATTCCCCAAAGTTCCGGTCGAAAATTCCCAGCCCTCGCAAGGTGGTGGTTTACAGATCCGGCTGGCAGCTGGTACATAAAATCCAGCCGGTGAAGCGGAGGCGAGCAATGCAGGAGTGCAACTCGCCAAGGAATAGCCGACTGCAAACTCATCAAGACGATGAGGCCCGGGGCGGAGCCAGAGATGGCCTCGCCCTGGATCTTCAAAACAACATACATCGGATTGATAGATTTGCCCATGCCTTAGAAAACTCAAATGCTCCGCTTGGCACGGCCACTCGGGGCGACAGCCCGCGATTCCTCCGGCTGTTGTGACGGCAAAGAAATCAAGCCGGCCTTGCGGCGTTCTTTGAGCCGGTAACTTTCGCCGCGGATGTTCAGCGTAGTCGAATGGTGCAGCAGGCGATCGAGGATCGCGGTGGCGATGATCGGGTCTCCAAAGATCGAGCCCCATTCGCCATAGCTCTTGTTGGAAGTCAGAATGATGCTGCCTCTTTCGTAACGGGCGCTGACCAGTTGAAAAAAGATCGTCGCGCCCAGTTCGTCGAGCGGCAGATATCCCATTTCGTCGATGATCAGCACCTTGGGCGCGAGATAGATTCGCAAGCGCCGATCCAGGCGTCCTTCACGGTACGCCCGTCCAAGATCAGTCACCAGATCGTGCGCCGTCATGAAGTAGGCGGCCTGGCCCGACTGGATCGCGGTTTCCGCCAGCGCCACAGCCAGATGAGTTTTTCCCACTCCCGGCGGCCCCAATAGAATCACGTTGGACGCTTCATGCACGAACCGCAGCGTACGGAGTTCGCGGATCTGCCGCTCATCAATCGAGGGCTGAAAAGCGAAGTCGAACTGATCGAAAGTCTTCACGTACGGCAGATGGGCCAGTTGCAGCCTGGTCTTGAGATAGCGCTGGCGGCGCGCATCGGCCTCCGTGCTCATGACCTCGAGCAGGAAATCGCCATATGCAGGATCTTGCTTGGAAGCGTTCTCCAGCAGTGCTTCCAGCCGTGCGTCAATGGCGGTCAGATTCAACATCGTTAGAGTTGTCCGCAGCCGTTCGAGGGTGGTCATCACGCACCTCCCCCGGCCAGGCTTTCATAAGCTTCGAGCGGCCGCTGTTCCACAACGGGCGCACCCTGCTGAATGTGGATTAGCGTTTTTCCCGTACGCGCATTCCCGAGCGGGATGCCCTGGTGATGCTCACTTTGCGTGACGATCTGATGACGTCTCGCTGCCTGCGCATGTAAGGCGATGCGCTCGGCCCCGTAGCGAACTTCCACGTCACCGCCCTGCTCGCGCACCCAGACCTCTTTGCCGGCATATTGCCACGGCACCGAATAGCGGCTTCCCTGCCAGGAAACGTAAGCGTCACGCGCCACCTTGCGCTGCTCATCGTCGCGGTTTGGACAGGCCGGGCGTCCGTTGACCGGCTGCAGCTTCACGCGATCCTCCTCCCAACGCATCAGTACCTGCTCGTGTGTCGTGCCGTGCACACGCTGATTGGCTACTTCCGACACCCAGCGACGCAACTCAGCATTGAAGTCGGCGAGGTTGCCCGGCTCACGTCCCAGCAGTCCGCAAAGGAAATTCCGCCGTACATATTTCACGCCCGACTCGATCTTGCCTTTGGTCTGGGCGCGGTACGGGCGGCACAGTCGCGGCCGGAAACCCCAGTACCGCGCGAAGTCGAGAAAGAGGGCGTTCCAGATGATCTCACCGCGTTCGTCAGCGCCCATCCAGACCGTCTTCATGCGGTCGTAGAGAATCTCTTCCGGTACACCACCCAGCTCCTGGAAAGCCGCCTCATGCATGCGCAACAGCGTCCCCAGTTTCTGATCCGTCGCCGCTTCAGCCATCATTCTCCGGCTGTAGCCTAGCGTCATTGTGAAGCCCCACAGAGCATGCTTTCCGCTGTCTTTTGAGAGCGAGCCCAAGTGACCCCAATCCACTTGCGCCTGTTTGCCCGCCGCCGTTTCAAACCGCCGTACTGCGATCACATGCGCGGCCTCACGCTGCGGTCTCAACCAGTCCGTCAAGATCGTGTAGCCGCCCGTGTAGCTGCGGGAACGCAGCTCCCGAAGCAATACCCTCCCATTCCAAACGCCGGCCTTCAAACGTTCTCGCAGGAACGGCTCAAATGGCGCCAACTTGCTCACCGGAGCCGGCCTTGGTCCGTACGCCGGCCTTGCCTCCGGCTCCAACAGATATTTCCGGATGGTCTTGCGATCATAGCCCGTCAAATTGCTGATCGCCAGAATACTCAGCCCTTCTCGCTTGAGTTGGTTGATGTCTTCCACGTCTTTTCCCCTAAACAGAGTTTCGCCCTCCTCTGTATTCCAGAGTCGGGGGTTACACCACCGTTCGGAGGAGCTGGGGAATCTTCAACCGGCACTATGGGGATTTTTGCACCGGCGCTGACACTCCGTCGGCGCCGGGAAGTCCGACGCGGGCTGTACACGAACGTTTATCTGAGCGACTCCAGTCCAACGTCGGCGCATCCGGCGGGATTGAATTACAACGTCGAGCATATCCATAATCGTCTGCTGACCAGCGCGGTGACGCAGAACGGCCAAACCACGACATTGGTCAGCAACTTATACGATTTCTATAACCCGAACGCCTGTCAAACAAATGGGCAGAACATCACGCCCACGGGTTGGGGTTGGGGCTCGGCCTCCGGACTCGATCCTAATAATACGGCGAACGTGTTTCGCGGCAACGTCACGACAGTTATGGGCTGGACATGACGCATGCGCTTTGCTACGCGACCACCGGGGCGGTGTTCATGCGTACCGACGGGGGGCATGTCACGTCGGGACAGACCAGCAGCCAGACCAACTACACGGCCCCGTCCGCGATCACGACCGGAAGCTTGACGACAAGCTTGAACTGGACCGGCTTTCTGGGCTTATCCAGCGTCACGGGACCGAACGGCGACGCCAGCGCGATCAGCTATGACGCGGCGAGCCGGCTGGCCTCGACCAGCACGCCGTATGGCTCCTCCACGACCTATACTTATTCGATCAATCCGCCGCAAATCACTGCCGTGATGCACACCGACGACGCGAATACCAACGGCCGCTAGACGGTGACGAAACTCGACGGCTTTGGACGCGCGCTGAAGTGGACACGATTGACGCGCACGGCGCGACACAATCGATCGTGCAGACACAATACGCGCCCTGCGCCTGTTCGCCGCTGGGCAAGGTCAGCGCGGTGTCGCTGCACGCGCCGGGCGCAAAGCATTTTCTCATTGAAAGATGAGCCTGAACGGGGGGGGTGAGGGGATCAGGCGCTGAGTCTCCTTTCCGATGATGTTTCGACGCCCCGGGGGTAGAGTAGGAGAGAAGGCGACGCGAGTTGCGCGACCCGCTCTCCCCTCGTCGAACCGGAGATGCAGATTTACCACGTCCGGCTCTCCTGAAAGCTCTCGCCTCAGGCATGCGCAGTTCCCGATAGACGGATCAGCCCCAATTTGGCCAGGTGCTGTAACCATTGCTCCCCTTTCGGAAGACGGTATGGTCGCTGGCTGCGTCGTTGCAAATGCTGGATTAGACGGTCCCGAACGTAGCGTTCGATCTCACAGTAGGAACTGGATGGGTACCCAAAAGAAAAGTAGTTCATCCAACCTTTCAGGTGCCGATTGAGCTCTCCAATCAGGACCGGATTGGCTTATGGCACTGATGACGATCGCCATTTCGCGCAGCTTTTCCCGCTCCCGTTGGACCGCCTTGTTCGACGGAAACGCATTCAGGTATTTTCGATCACGTCCTTTCAGATCGCGGTCATACCGGAACGTATATCCCAGAAAGTTCAGACTCGCCCGTTCTTCTCGCAGGTCCACCACCCGCGTCTTTTCCCGATTGATCTCCAACTGGAATTTGCCTTCCAGCCGCGATTCGATGAACTCGATGGTTTCCGATCCCATCTGTTTCGCCAGCGCCACAAAATCATCGGCGTAACGCACCAGCTTGACATCGGCCCTTCGTGCCGGTCCTTGCGGACCGTGAAACAGGGCGTCGAACCAGTGCAAATACAGGTTCGCCAGCAATGGCGAGGCTACCCCGCCCTGCGGCGTTCCCTTCTTCGGCCTGCTCGATTTGTTGCCTGCGCCCCGTCCTTCACTCCGTTCGACTACTGGCGCCTCCAGCCACATCCGGATCAACTTCAGGACCGACCGGTCCACGATCCGCATGCGCAAGCACGCCAGAAGCTGGGAGTGCGGGATCGAATCGAAATAGCCCTTCAAGTCCGCGTCATACACGACCTGATACCCGGCCTGCAAATGACCGCGTATTTCCGCCAACGCCTGGTGGGCTGACCGCCCCGGTCGGAACCCGTACGAGCAATCCAGGAAATCTGCCTCAAAGATTGGCTCCAGGATTAACAGGGTCGCCATTTGTACTACCCGGTCGCGTACCGTTGGTATGCCCAACGGCCTCAACTTTCCATTTGCCTTCGGAATGTAGACGCGTTGCACCGCCTGCGGTCGGTAGGTTTTCGTACGCAGCGAATCCTGAATCCCTTCCAGGAATCCCGCTGCGCCTTGGTCTGACATCGCGATCTCTTCGATTCCGACGCCATCCACTCCGGGCGCGCCCTTATTGGCTCGCACCCGTTCCCACGCCGCTTCCAACACATCCATCCGATAGATCCGGTCGTATAACGCATAAAACCGGAACTTCGGTTCGTGCTCGGCCTTCTGGCCCAGTTTCCGTCTCAGTTGAGAAACTTTCTCCGGCAGTCCCAGCTCTTTCACCGTTTCCGGCATCGCCTTTCGTGCGGCTGCCCGAGTCTCCGTAGTGGGATTTTCATTAAAGCGGATTTCTCCTCCTCTTACAGACTCATGCTTCCAGTAAGGCCCCTTGCTCACGGGCGTTACCCCGCTTCTCAGCTAATATGGGCCTCTCCGACTCCCTGCCAGGGGCGCTCCCGCAGTTATGTATTCCCGCGGGCGCGTTGGTTGCCTTCGCTTCCACCCGACAGGGCCTCCCAGGCTCCTCGGCTGATCTTTTCACGCGCGCTGCCCCCAACCACCCCGGAAGGTCCGAGCCGCTGCATATGCCTGTTGCTTCGCGACCGGTCTTGTCTGGCTTCATCCAAGTCGGGCCGACTGGCCACCTTCGTTTTCCTATCGAGGCCGAATCGGGTTCACTTGCGTTACGGCTCGCGTGTTCGCCTCACAAGTTCGCCAGCCCCATTGCTGGAACTCGCGCTCACTCGGCTACGTGCTGAACAGGCAATTTACACGGTGAACTCCTTTCAGTTCACAAGATCAACCAGGCTTATCCTGGCGTACCCGACCAACGGGAGGCGCACGGGAGCTGCAAACTTTCGCCATGAATTTCTTTTTCCTAGGAAGGTTTTTGTTTTCGTTTTCGTTTTGTCCCCCGGAGCGGCGACGCTCCCTCGGGCGCGGCGAAGTCTCAGGCGCTTTGGGTCCGCCGGAACCGTTGGAAGAGCTTGCGTTTGGCCGTCTGCATGTCGCGAGCGGCTTCGGTGTCGGATTGGGCTTGGGCAAAGCGATCCAGTTGCTTCAGCGTGACGCCCGGCCGCAGCCGGTTCTCGCATCGCGCGACTCGCGGAATAACTCGAAGGGGGTGGCCCAGCGCAAGTAGACGCGCCGGCGTTTGCCGTGGGCATCCGTAAGGATCTTGGGCACGGCGCAAGGACGATGGAAGTTGACGTAGGGGTTCAGATGCTGGCGGTGAAATTGATCCATGGCCTCGGCGTGTTTCGCATCGATGTGGCCGAAGCCGATGTGCTTGCGAATGACGGCTCCATTCTTGCATTCCACTAAGCCGTTGTCGCCGGTATGATGCGCCCGCGACTTGGTTTGCTCGATGTGCAGTTTTTCCAGCATCCGCGCGACGGTGTAGTTGATAAACTCGCTGCCATTGTCGGAATGAAAGCCGCGGATCGCGAAGGGGAACTGCGCGAGCATGGCTTCCAGCACCGGCAGGAGCCAGTATTCGGAGATTTGCGGCGTGGCCGCCACAATCTCCCACTGCGTCACTTGATCGACGGCGTTGATGTGATACAGCCCTTTGCGGCCATCCTGGTCGCCCTGATGCACGGTATCGATGCGCAGGTATCCAGCGAGCCCTGCGTCTGTGGCTTGCGCCGCTGCCCGATGGGAATCGGCGTGGGCCGCGTGGGTTGGTAGCTGATGTTGCGTTTGCGGTAGGCTTGCGAGTTGCGCAATCGGTACAGGTGGGCCACCGAAATCCTGGCCAGGCGCTGGTAGGCGGCTTGGCCATATTCGTCATATTCGCGTTCCAAGATGCGCCGGGTTGCCGGTCCGCTCAAGTTCCCGTGCGCCTGGTCGACATAGGCCAGCAGATCCACATCGGCGCTTGTGTAGCGCGCGACGAATTTGGTGCGTTGATAGACCGCCGCTTTTACCCGCCCGCAGCTGCCATACGCCGCGATCAGCCGCGTCGTCTGGGCGCGGCTCAGACCGGTCATGCGCCCGATGTAGCGTCGCACCAAACCCTTGCCTGGCCGGTTCAGGCTGGCGTACTGATGGCGCACCAGCGTCCGCTCCACCCAAGCGTAGACCTCCTCGCGCCGCTGCCCGGCAAACCGCACCTCGCCGCTGCCCGCGAGGAACACCCGGATCTGCTCCAGGCTCCCCGCTTCGGAATCGTCCATGCTGATGATCAATCCCCAGCATCCAGATTTTTCCCTTCAGGCTCATCTTGTGTGAGAATCCAGGCCCCCGTTCAGGCTCATCTTGCGTGAGATAACAGTCGCAACGGCGTACTGGACGACGTATACTTATGATGGTATCGGCCGCACGGTGAGCGGTACGCTGGCGCCGGACGGAGCCAGCGCGACGACGGTACCCTGTAATGCGGGCAATACGGTAACGGTGACCGATCCAGCGGGTAAATGGAAGAAGTTCACCATGGACGCGTTCGGGAACTTGACGAGCGTGGTCGAGCCGGACGCCACGCAGACCAACACGGGCAGCCAGGCCACGACGACGTACGCCTACGACGTTTTGAATCATTTGATCAACGTGAACATACCGCGCCAGATGCCGGGGGCAACACCGTGACGCAGACGCGGACGTTCACCTATCTCAGGGCGTACATGGTGAGCGCCAAGAACCCGGAAAACGGAACGGTGGAATACGGCTACAACGCGGACGGGACGCTGGCGACGAAGCAGGACATGAAAGGACAGGCCGCCGGGTATTTCCTGCAGTATGTATACGACTACTACGGGCGAGTAACGACGGTGCAGACGATGCCGGGCACGCCTTCGAACTGGTACGGCTCGCCGACGGTGCTGCGGACGTACACCTACGACGTAAACAACGCGGACGGGAGTTATTCGCAGAACGCGCTGGGCAGGTTGACGACTGCCGGGTACAATGTTCCGTCGGCTTCGACGGCGTACGATTCGAACGGCCATGCGATCGCGTTCACCAACGACTTAGTGACCGAGATGTACAGCTACTCGATTGCGGGTCAGGTCGCGGGCAAGCGCCTGCGGGTGGCGCGGAACGGGTTAAACTCGGGCGGATCGCCGGTTACGATCAGCGCCGATCTCAACGGGACCTGGAGTTATAACAACGAAGGCCATTTGACCGGCGCGGGATATCCCGGCGGCGGCTCGGGCTATACTTACAGTTACAATGGACTCGCTCAACTGAGCGGCATGACGGGCACGGATGGAAACAACGTCGCGGGCGTGAGTTATAACGCGTCCGGCCAGTTGTTGACTATGAACAGCGAATCGCGAAGCTATAACACGATGGGGCAGTTGACGGGCATCAACGCCGGGCGGAGCCTCGCCGGTGAATATGATTTACGCGTATTCGTCGAATCAGAACAACGGCAAGATTACATCGCAGACGGACAATATCACGGGCGAGAATGTAACTTATGCGTACGACTCGCTGAACCGCCTGATCGCGGCGCAAGCGGGCGGCACGTGGGGCCAGGGCTTTAACTACGATCCGTTCGGCAATCTGACGGCGAAGACAGCATTGCAGGCACGGTTCCGACGCTGTCGGTCGTGGTAGACCCGACGACCAACCAGCTGTCCACGACGGATGTGAACGGGAACTCCTGGTACGGGCCGGACGGCTCCAATCTTGTGTACGACGCGGAGAACCGGGTCACGAGGGCGGCGTACAGCACCGTCGCCTATGCCTATGAGGGCCAGAACAAGCGCATCTGGGCGTGCAAGTGGGCCAGCGGGGGCGGCGCCTGTCAGACGGAGACATATTACTTCTATTCGCCGCAAGGCAAACTGCTCGCGCAGTTTGCGCCGTATGACGCGCCGCCGTCGTGAGGCGTCGACCAATCCTCGCTGGTGTTCACCCTGTCGAGTGCGCGCGCGTACTTCGGCTCGCGCCTGCTGGGCAACGAGGACCGGGTGGGATCGCGCGGCAAGTATTTCCCGTATGGCGAAGCGCGAAGCGGGGCGCAACCCGATCAGGTGGACTTCGCGACCTATACGCGAGACTCGGCAGACGGGGCTCGACTATGCGGATCAGCGGTTATTACGCAAGCGGGTGGGGGCGGTTTATGACGCCGGACCCGTACATGGGAAGCGCCGCTCCCGGTACTCCGCAGAGTTGGAATCGGCTATGGGTATGCCGGAGGCGATCCGGCCAACTCAAATGACCCGAGCGGTCTAGAGGAGGCCTCGCAGGATGAGGACCAAAGCGATGATCCTGAGGATTGTCAGGCTCCGCCGAGCGGATCGCCCGGATCAAACGTCAGACAGATCCCATGCGAGTTCTCCGCACAAACTTTGCTCAACTATATGCAAAACACGCCCGCTTTTAATGCTCACGGAAGCCCATCGCTCATAAGCCTCTGGCTACGCTCGCAGCCGCTGATGAGATGATGTCTGCCGGTGCGGCATTCAACGTAGATCCGCGACTGCTCGTGACGATCGCGTTTGTCGAAGGCAAGTGGGGAGGAGATGCCCCCGCCGCGAGGACGCACGATTCATTTGGGCTCATGCCGGGAGGTGCTTTGAGTCCTTTCCGATCTGGCTGCAGGGCATCGCTGCCGCGGCGAATACGGTAAGTAATCACGTCAACACCTTCAATCAAAATAGCATTGCAGATTTGAATAGCGGCAATACCGTGGCGCAGAACATCGCCGCCGGCAATGGTGGTCTCGCCGCCTATAGCGTAGGAGCCGGGTGCCAGACAAAAATAGCCGTTTTGACGCAGAAGCTTGCTGGCCTTGGCGGCGACTCCGAATCGCTTACCGACCCGTGTTACCGGGGTGGCGACGGCAAGTATTACGAGAAGGAAAATCCATGAAGCGCCGGCTTGAATTAGGCCGTGCAAAGAAGGGCTTGGCCGCCGCCATCGGATGCGTTTGCCTCATACCGGCAGTTGCCGCTAAATGCGAGCAGCGCGTCGATATGAAGACCTATCGGTATGCTTCCCAGGACTTGGCGTGTCTACACAAGAGCGTCTGACGAGAGAGTGTCCGGATGCAACAAAATCGGCGGACGTTGCACAGGCAATGGCGGCGGCTTTCCCTTGCCCGGCGTGGTGTTCATTTTTCTTTTCTCCGCTGAAAACGCACCCGGTCACCCGCGTTATCTCGGTGCGCGTGATCTTGTTGCGAAGACCCCAACAATGGGAAAGCCAGCCATATATGCCGTGAAACTTTCACCGAATGGCTCGCCAACCGGCGAAAGGGAATGCTTCGCCTCACGATCGTTATTGTTTGGAAAAGTGTGGGACGAGACCTACGGATTGCAAATCGGCTCAAAACTGTTTCGTGCTTCGGCGCAGCACAACAACGAATCATCAAAAATAGAGCATTACCGGGATGCCATGTAGGAATCCTTTCGTCTGTGTCCCTTCGAACGGGCACCGGCCCCTGAAGGATCGATTCCCACTTTCAGATAGCTCGGCTTGGTTACTCCAGCGCGCTGCTTGGTCGCCCGGCACGTGCCGCTTGCGGTTCCATAGAAGCCGATAACCGAACGGTGGCGCAGGTGTGCGTTCGACACAGATGTGAACGTTCAAGTGCGCCAGGGGCGTGAGTTCGATACTCTAATTTGGTCCACTTTGATGTTTTAATTTGGCCCACCTGGACAGCCCCGGATGGCAACATTTCGGGATGGACAGGAGGCGCTGACCTGAACCCTGAAAACTCTACCAAAACAGGATACGATTTAAATGTTTTGGAAGGAGGCAAGGTGAAGAAGGCACGATTCACGGAAGAGCAGATCATCGGGGCGCTGCAGCAGATGGCGAGCGGGCGCACCGCGGCGGATATGGCGCGCGAGATGGGGGTGAGCAAGCACACGATGTACGCTTGGAACCAGAAGTACGGGGGCATGAAGAGCGACGATGCCACGCGACTGAAGCATTTGGAAGAGAAAAACCGGCGGCTGAAGATGGCGGTCGCGGACCTGACGCTGGATCGCGAAGTACTGAAGGCGGTGGTCCAAAAAAACGGATGGAGCTCGCGAGCCGTCGCCAAGACGTGGCGTTTGCGGTGGCGAAGTTTGCAGTAAGCCAGCGCAGAGCTTGCGAGTGATGCACATCGACAGAAGCAGTTGCCGCTACCAAGCGAGGCCGGAACGCGACCCGGAAATCAAACAACGAGTTGCCGAAATCGCCGAGGCGCATCCGCGCTATGGGTACCGGCGCGTGACCGTGCTGCTGAAGAAGGCGGGGCGGCGTGTGAACCATTCAGAAAGAGAAGGCCCTAATCTCGACGGGTGCAGCGCTGGACCAAGGAACTGCATGTGCAGGTCCGCCGCAAGCGGCGGAAACGCTTCCAGCACACGGAGCCCGTTAAGAAGGCGATGACGCACGCGGATCAACAATGGGCCATGGACTTTGTAAGCGATGCGGCGGCAAACGGCCAAACGCTGCGGGCGCTCACAGTCATTGATGTATACACGAGGGAGTGCTTGGCCATTGAAGTGGCGACGTCGCTGAGCAGCCGGCGTGTGGCGCGCGTATTGGAGCGGATTCTGGCAAGCGGGCGCAAGCCGCCCGAATCGCTGCGCGTGGACAATGGGCCGGAGTTCATCAGCGAATATCTGAAGAAATGGAGTGAGCAGAAGAAGATCGGCATCCAGCATATCCAACCGGGGAAGCCGGCGCAGAACGGGCATATCGAGAGTTTTAACGGCAAGCTGCGGGACGAGTGTTTAAACATGAACTGGTTTATGAACCTGGGCGACGCCCGGGAGAAGATCGAGAAATGGCGTATGCATTACAACTGGGAGCGCCCGCACAGCGCGCTGGGATATCTGACGCCGGCGGAATTTTCGCCGCCGATCCGGCCTGGCCTGCCTCCCCCCCCAGGCACGCCAGACCGGATCGGCAGAGTGGCCTGAGAATGGGTTGATTTACTATTTATGAGTGGTAGAGAGAACGAGGGCAGGTCACGTGGAGGGCCGGACGATCTGTTAACCTGCGCTGTTGATGACGCTGTGGGGTTCCGTAACAATGGGGCTGGCGCGCTCCAACAGTTTTGTGTTCGTTATTGAGTATGACCGCGATGAACCCACGCTTGCACTGAGGCAGGTCACGAAGCCCAGAAGTGAACGGGCGTTGACGACGCCTGGGGTTGTCCGCGCCCAAAAGTGTGCGGTCGCAGGCGACGGAACATCCGCGACGGGCCGAGTGTTGCAAGCGGCGGATTAGGCGATGATTTCTTTAATTGGGCCGTCGCCGTCTTCGACCAGGCGCATGGTCCGGCCGAATACGGGGAGAGTCATCTTTTTGTAGTCGAGACCCAGCTGGTTGAGGATCGTGGCGTGGAGATCGCTGTAGTAATGCTTGTTTTGCTCGGCGCGATATCCGACTTCATCCGTCGTACCGTGGCTCACGCCGCCCTTGATTCCGCCGCCGGCCAACCACGACGTATAGCCGCGCGGGTTGTGATCGCGTCCGGTGGTGTTCTGCGACCAGGGACTGCGGCCGAATTCGCTCGTCCATACGACCAACGTCGAATCCAGCATGCCGCGCTGTTTCAGGTCTTTGATCAAGCCCGCAATGGGCTTGTCCGTGGCGCGGCAGAGCGGCGCGTGTTCCTTCATGTCGCCGTGCGCGTCCCATTTGCCGTTGCCGCCGCCGGCGTGGCAAATCTGGATGAATCGAACGCCCTCTTCCGAGAGGCGGCGGGCGAGCAGGAGCTGGCGTCCAAAATCGTCCGTTTCCTTTTCGCCGATGCCGTACAGATCCTGCACGCTCTTCGGTTCCTTGGAGAAATCGACGACAGCGGGGGCCGAGAGCTGCATCCGCGCCGCCAGTTCGTAAGCGCCGGCGCGCGCCGCGATATCGGTGTTAAAGGCGTAGTGCCGCCGGAACTCCTCGTTCATCGCCGTCAACGTCTGCATCTGGCGATCGCGCTCCGCGGGGCTGCTGCCCTTGGGCGGCTTGAGATTGGGAATGGGAGTGTCGCCGGGTTGAAAAGGCGTAGCCGCTACGGTGGCGCCAAGATAACCGCCGGTCAACTGAACCGGTGAAGAGGGCCGCCCGATGTTGACGAAGGTCGGGAGATTCTTATTGGCCCTGCCGAGGGCATAGGAGATCCAACTGCCGAGACAGGGATGATCGAACTGGCGGCCGCGGTGTCCGGTTTGCGTTTCGATCACCGCCGGAAAGTGGTTTCCTTCGTTGCACCACATGGAATGGACGAACGCGATGTCGTCCACCACGCCGCCGATGTTCGGGAACCAGTCGGAGACGAGCTTGCCGCACTTCCCATAGCGCTCGAACGTTCGCAGAATGGGAATGACAGGGCGGCGCACCTCCGCCACGTTGTCTCCGAACGCGGTGGCGTCGATCAGCTTGCCGGCCCACTTGTTGTCCTTGGGGTCGAAGGTGTCGATGTGGCTCACGCCGCCGCACATATACAAAAAGATGACCGATTTCGCCTTTACGGGCAGCGTGGGAGCGATCCGTACGTCGGGGATGCTGCCGTCCTCGGCCCACATCGTTCCAAGCGCGCCGCCCATGAAACATCCCATGAATCCAGCGGCCGACTTAAACAAATCGCGGCGGCCGATTCGCCCGCACGGAAAGATATTGCTCAGATCGCTCATTTCTTACCTCACAAACAGGAACTCATCCAAATTAAACAGCAGCCAGGCCAGGTTCTTCATTTTCTCGGGATCGTTTTTCAGGTAACTGAGCGCCAGATCCTCTTCCGACGGCCCGGGAGGACGGTCCAGCGTGATGCGGTAGGCGAGGTTGACCGCGGTCTTCAGGTCTCCACCCGATTCCTTCATGACGCGCTCGGCGAGCTTCGCGGAAGCTTTGTCGACTTCCTCTCCGTTCATCATGAAGAGCGCCTGCGGGGCGGTGACGGTTTGGGTTCGCATGGGGCAAGGCGCGCGTCCATCGTCTACGTCGAAGGCCTGCAGGAAAACCGGAGTGACATCGGAGCTGGGCGAGAAGCCGCGCGCCATATAGGCCGCCCGCCGATTGGTATTCTGCGGGGTTTGCGGACCACCCCGGCCGCCGCGCCGCGGGGGACCGCCGCCGACGCTGAAGGAAGCGCCGCCGACGCTGGTGTCGAGCGTTCCGGCGGCCGCCAGAATGGAATCCCACAGCGGCTCCGCCTCCAGCCTCTCCAGACGGAAGCGCCACAGATAGAAGTTCTGCGGATCGATCTTGTTGTTCGCCGTCATCAACTGGGGATCTTCTTCCGACGACATTTTGTAAGCGTCGGAGGTGACCATGAGCCGTTGCATGGCCTTCATGTCGAAGCCGCGCGCGACAAACTCCGCGGCAAGCCAGTCCAACAGTTGCGGATTCGCGGGGCGCCGCCCAGTGTTCCGAAATCGCTCGAAAGCTTCTGGAGGCCTTCCCCAAAATGCCATTGCCAGAGGCGGTTGACCGCGACGCGCGCGAACATGGGGTTCTCGGGCGCGGTAAGCCACTTTGCGAAGGCATCGATGGAGCCGTCGCGCATATCGACCTTGGCGGGCATGAACGGCCAACCCGGTTTCACGGGCTTATCTTTTTCAGGCCGGTCGGGGTCGCCGCTGGTCAGAATATAGCTGGGGTCTTCGGCGAGTTTTGGGTTCACCTCGACGGTCCAAAAGGCAGGCAGTCCGCCGCCGCCGCGTCCGAAACCTCTTCCACCGCCAGCCTTCTGGAGCTCGCCTTGAAGCTCCTTGTACTTCGCCTTTTCGGCCTCCGGCATGATCTCCTGGATCTTGTCGGCGTCAATGCGGAGGACCGGAAAATAGTCGTCCGCAATCTTCATTTCCGCCGGGGTGCGCTCACTCTCCGGCTTCAGAATTACCGCCTTCACATCCGGCGGCAGCATGGCCACACGGGCGTCGTACAACTTCGTCTTATAAGGCCCGATCAGAGCGTTCAAGGCGGCCTCGATGGGCTCTCTCTTTTTGGCAAGCTCGTCGTTAGTTTTTGCGGAAGCGAGGATCTGCTCCGGCGTCGCCAGGGTGACCTTCTTCACCTCGAGCGGATCGAACATTGCCTTCATGGAGTAGAAATCGCGCTGCTTGATGGGGTCGTACATGTGGTCGTGGCACTTGGCGCAGCCCACTGTCAAACCCATGAACGCGGTGGAAACCGTCTCGACGGCCGTGATCGGCATCTCGTGGGCTTCGCGGCCGTCGCGAATGACGTCGCCGCGCGCCAAAAATCCCAGCGCGAACATATCTTCGGGCCGCGGCTCGAGTCTCTGCCGGACGCCGGTGGACGTGATGACGGTGTGATCGTTGGTGCGATAGCCGGTCAGCATGGCGCGCACGAACTGGTCGTACGGCATATTGCTGTTGAGGGCATAGATGACCCAATCGCGCCAATAGTGGATGCCCGGGGCGGCCAACATGCGCTCGTCCTGATCGGCGTAGCGCAAAACGTCGAGCCAATGGCGCGCGTACCGGACGCCGTGTTGATCGCTGGCCAGCAGCTTGTCCACGACCTTGTCATAGGCATCGGGAGATTGGTCGGAGAGAAACGCATCCTGCTCGGTAGGGGTCGGCGGGATGCCGATAAGGTCGAGATACACGCGGCGCAGCAACGCCTGTTTATCCGCGGGCGGGGCGGGGCGCAGTCCTTTGGCCTTGTACTGCGCGGCCAGAAAGGCGTCAATCGGGTTCTGCGAGTGGGTCGCGGCGGCGGGAACGGCGGGCCGGACAACCGGCTTGAGGACCCACAAATCGGCGCTTTTCTTCGGCGCCGGATTGGGCGCTGAAAAAACCGCGAAGCAAACGAAGCCAAATAGCGGCAGCCCGAGCGCGAGCCGGCGCGTACGCGAAGACACCAGCGGACCTCCTGAGACCTTAAAAGTCCTCAAGATTCAAGCGTATCCCACCCCACGGGGGCAGTCAACGCTTTGCCTGTCAATAAGTTGTCAAAAGCCGGGCCGGGCCGGCGAGCGATGGGGGGCGTGCCCGGGAGTCCTGGCGGGGGGCGATGAGGAGTTACGGGCCTGGTTTAAACACCGGCTTCCTTACGGTCGCGGCTTGGTTACGCCGGCGTCCTTACGGTCGCGGCTCGGTAATACCCGATCTCTCAGCCGTTGAAGCGGTAGCCGATGCGGTGAACGGTCTGTATATAGGCGGGACTGGAGGGGGTGTCTTCCACCTTCTGGCGCACATTGAGAATGTGGGTGTCGACGGTGCGGGTGTGCAGATCGCCGCCATAGCCCCACACGCGCGCCAGCATTTCCGTCCGGCTGATTACGCGGCCTCGATTCTCAATCAGATAGCGCAGCAGATCGAATTCGCGGGGCGAGAGCTCGATGGCCACGCCGCGCTTGGTGGCGGTGAAATTTCCGAAATTCAAGCAGACGTCGCCGAACGCGTAAGTACTGAAAGGCTTCCTGTCGGCTCGCCGCAGCGTCGCTTCCGTACGCGCCAGCAACTCGGAAACGCTGAACGGCTTGGTCATGTAGTCGTCGGCGCCGATCTTCAAGCCGGTTATTTTATCCTGCTCCAGATTCCGCGCCGTCAGCATGATGATGGGCATGTCCAGACGCCGTTCCCGCAACTGCCGGCAAACGCTGAGGCCATCGAGCTTGGGAAGCATGATGTCGAGCAGGATCAGATCGGGGCGCGTCCGCAGAGCGGTTTCGACCGCCGCCTCGCCGTCCTCGGCGACAACGACTTCGTATCCCTCGTAGGTCAGATTGTCGTGCAGGAGCCGCACCATTGCGGCTTCGTCTTCGACGACCAGGATCACTTTCCGGGAGGATCCCGGGGCGGGCGTTTTGCTCTCGGCGGGAATAGACATGGGATCCGCTTTCACTGCGGCAGAGGCAAGAGCATTGCGAAACAGCTCCCCCGGCCGGGCGCACTGGTGACGGTGACATCGCCGCCGTGGGCGTTTGCGAAATGCTTGACCAGCGCCAATCCCAGGCCGGCGCCGGGCGTCAGCGCGGCGGTGTGGCCGGCGCGATAAAAGCGGTCGAAAATCCGCTCCTGCTCCCGTTTGGGGACGCCGAATCCTCGATCGCTGACCGACACTTCCAAGTGCCCATTGGTTCGCGCGGCCGTCACCAGGATACTGCGGCCTTCGCCGGAGTACTTGACGGCATTGCTCAGCAGGTTGAGCAGAGCTTGCGAAAAAGCTTGCGGATCCAACCGCGCCCGCGGGAGCGCGGCTTCGATGCGGCGGTCGACGGTAAAAGATCGGCGTTCGAGCTCGGGTGAAAAATGAGCCAGCGTTTCCTCGATCAGATCGCCGACGTCCACGCTCTCCGGCTGGTAGCGCTTGAGGCCGACTTCAATTTTAGAGACGTCCAGAATGGCGTCGATCATGCCCGAAAGCCGTTCTATTTCCGCTTCGATAATGCGGAAGTACTCCTCCCGTTGCGAGGGCGCGCCGAGGCGGTTCAGATGCAGCGTTTCGACGAAGCCGCTGATGAGCGATAACGGAGTTTTCAGCTCATGGGAAACGCTGGCGACGAACTCCGTCTTGGCGTGGGAGAGCTGCATCTCGCGCGCCGTGGTGAGGCCCAAAGAGAGGATGGCGGCCAACAGCACGGCCGCGATCAGGAGCACGATGCCGATGTTGCGAGCGAAATCGGTGCGATCGGAGCGGGCCAGCGCGCCGGTGGGGAAACCCGCGCGCATGGTCCAGCCGGGGAGGATTCCCGTTTGCCCCTGAATTAAAGTTTCCCGAACGGGGAAAGAATTCGCGACGCCCGGCGCCGAGACGCTCAGTCGAACGCCTTTTTCATCGAAGACGGCGCCGGCGGCGCGATCGCCCGGGATTTGGCCGTAGGTGGTGGCAAGCCGGCCCAGATGTTTTTGCAGCAGCTTGGGGAAAAATTGTTTCGCGAGCACGCCGCTGGGTATTCCGATTCCGTAGTAGCCGATTTTTCCGGCGTGATGCGGCTGTTTCGGCTCCACGGCGTCGTCGTCAACCAGGTGAACGAACATCTGTTGGCGCTCCCCGTCCAGATCGATCAAGGCGCGGTATCCGTGAGCGGTGGTCTCTTTCAACGACTCCACGAAATGGCGAATCTCCGGCTCGGCAGGGTCGGAGCGGCTGAGGTTCATGTGCCACTGCTCGCGGTCGGGACGGAAGATGAAAATTTCCGGCTGGGAACCCGGGCGCAGCCGGTAACCGAAAAAGACGCTGACGTAAGGGCAAATCCGCCGCGTCGTCTCCGCCACATTTTGCATGTGAACGAGATCCCCGCGCCGCAGCCATTCATGAATTTCGGGACCGAGCAGCGCGCGCCGATACCACGACGAGATCTCGTTTTCCGCTTCGACGCGCGCTCCCGTAACCGCTTGCTGGAGATTCGCGAACAGCGCCTGATGCATCCGCTCCTGCACCTGCGACAGGGAGCGGTACTGCAGGTAGACCAACGCGCCGGCAGGCAGAAACGACACCGCGAGGAGAAACGCCAACACGGCCCGCGAATGCTGGAATTTCGTCAATGCAACCACAATTGCCCTGAAGGGGCTCGCCCCGCAGGCCCGCTTCGAAAATAGTATGGCACGCCGGGCATCGGCATCAACGCTGGCCGGGGCGCCGCTTCACTCGACGACGGCGGCGACGACCATTTCAATTGTGCGGCGCAGGCCGTCGTCCGTGCCTATAGGTCCATCGCTGAACTGGCTACGCGGCGCGGGCTTCCAATTGTCGCGAGAGCCGTCGTAATATTTGTAGTCCTGCGCAATGTGCGTGAGGCTGGGATCGTATTGGCGGTCGCTGCCGGCCATTTTGTAGATCACCATGTCCAACGAAGGAATGACGACAACTCCGAAACCTCCGCCGCCGGATTTGAAGAAGGCATCGCGCGGAGCGCCGGCGACGTGACCGTCCGCATTGACTTCCCACATCAGGCTCATCGGAGCGTGCTTCTGATACGGCGTCGGCTTCCCGCAGGCCGCCACGTAGTCGGCGGGAATCAACTGCTTGTTGCCCCATCTCCCGTGGTGCAGGATGGCATACTCGAAGCGCAGGAAATCGGTGGCGTGGAGCGCGATGTCGGCGCCGCCGGGGGTGTGGATCTTGTTTTCGCCCCGGTACACGCCCCAGCCCCACTGGCCCCAACCCTCCGGCTGCGCCATTTTCTTATCGATGTAGTCTTGCAGCTCCATGCCCGTGACGTGGCGCAGCACGATGGATGCGATGTGCGGCGATTGCGAGGTGTAAGAATAGCCCGCTCCGGGATCGGTCCAAAGGGGGGTATGAAGGGCGCTTTGATCCTGGCGATTGGGATCGAAGGGAGGCTGCGGACGCGGCGCTTGGCCGGGCGTCCACCCTGGTCCGCGGCCGCGGCCCCCGAGCGGCTCCAGCTTCACGGAGGGCACGCCGTCGACAAAGCCGGGATTGCTCCCCTCCCCATGCAGGCCGGCCGCCATCGAAAGCAACTGCCCGAGCATAATGTCCGCCTTGCGCGGGTCGTCGAGCGGAAAAGCTTCGGGAAGGTACTGCTCGGTGAACACTTTTGTGTCCAGCCCCATCGGAAATTTACCTTTGTATTCGTGCAGCATGATGCCGCACGCGATACTGGTGAACGCTTTCGCGCAGGAGGCTACGACCGGCGTGGCCATGCGGCTGCCCTTGCCGTAATATTTCTCATAGACAAGGTAACCGTGCCGCACCACTAATAAGCCGCCATGCTGGCTGCTGCGGGAAGCGTACTCAAACGCATAATCGAGCTTGGTGGTATCCATGCCCGCGACCTTGCGAATCTGAGCGGCGTCAGGCAATGTCCGCCAACCCCCGGCGCTGTCGGGCGGCGGAAAATATTCGTCTCCGGCTAGCGCCGTTAGCGGAAAGAGGAATACGAGGGCGGCTGCGAATGCCGGTAAATGAGCGCGCGTAGCCCTTTTGTTCTTATAAAAGTACATGTTTCTGTGTCAACTACCGTATACTGCGTCGTTAAAACTTGAAGCGAAGATTGAATTCGATGTTACGGGGCAGCTCCGCCTGGGGGTTCGAGAAGGTGCCGAAGGCGGAACTGGTAAGAGTACTGTTGATGCCGGTCAAAAAATGCCGGTTCGCGACATTCAGCGCCGAGGCGCGAAATTCAAGAGTCTTCTTCTCGCTGCCAAGCTTGAAGACTTTGCTGAGCGCCACGTTCTCGTTCAACTGCATCGGCAGCCGTAGTCCCGGTACAATTGCGCCGACATTGCCGAAAACGCCGTTCACAGGCTGGTAAAACGCAGCCTTGTTCAGATAGGAACTGCTGCCGGACGAAGGATCCCAGTCCGGATTGAGCAGCGGTAAGGCCGGCGTTCCGGCCCCCGGCTCTAAACTGCATCTCGCGGCGCCGGCGCCATAGAGCGTCTGCCCGCAACTAAGGCCAAAGGGAGTGCCGCTCTGATACACCATGACCGCCGAAGCTTTCCACCCGCCCAGAACGGCATCGACAAACCCGTTCGTGCCGCTGCCGAAACGTTTGCCTCGTCCGAAGGGGAAATCGTAGACGTAGGCCATTGTCAGGATGTTGGGCCGGTCCGCGCCATTGAGATCCTTCTCACGGTTTACGGCATAAACATTCGGCGACGTATTGTCGGATAGCCATTTCGAAAAGGTATAAGAGACCTGAGCGAAAAGACCATTGGCAAAGTTATGCGATAGCTGCGTCTCCAGGGCGTTGTACGTGCTGTGTCCGCCATTGGTAGTGCCGTTTATACTGCCATATTGAGGATACGGTTCGAGAGCGTTCGCGAGCGTCTCCGTCAATGGATAGGATGCATACGGTAATGTAAATCCGTTGGCAACGAGCACAGCGTTATTCGTGGGGTTGCTCATAATGGAGCTGAGCGACTGCGTCAACAGGTTTCCATAAATCGGAATATACTTGGGATTGAGTTGGTTGAATTGTTGGCTCGACTGCGTCTCATTCCCGTATGTGGCGTGGAAACTGGCGCGGACCAGAGTGGAGGGAGTGAGGCTCTGTTCAATGGTGAAATTGTAATCGTAGTACTGGCCGACCTTCCCATCGGAGAAGTAGCTTGGACTGCCATAGTTGATCAGCGATGGATTGACCTGGGGGGGCGCGGCGGCGGCAATCAGACTGGTATAAGGATTGAAGCCCGCCAGCGAACCGTTGGATCCGTTGGGAAGCAAAACGGAAATGCCCGAGGAGAAATAATTCGCCGGCGCCGAGAAATTGCCGCCGAAGCCTTGGATGCCGCCATCCGCGTTGCCATCCTCTTTGTTCGAATTGTAGTAGATGGCGCCGCCCGCCCGAATCACCGTCTTTGGGAAGACTTGCCAGGCAAAGCCCGCGCGAGGACCGAAGGCGCTGGTCCTGTGCTGTAAGATCGAACTCATCCCGGAGCGGCCTGGGCCGGTTCCCGCGAAGAGTAAAGCGCCCAGGAGGTTTCCGGCGCCGGGATTCTGGATGTTGGGATCGAAGTTGCTGCTCTGCCCGTGCGGCTCGCGGCGGGCCAGGGGCAGGTCGTACCGCAATCCGAGGTTAAGGGTAAAGGTCTTGGTAACTTTGATGTCGTCCTGAATATACCAGGCGTAGTAAGGATAAACGTAGTTTATATTCCCGTTGAAGTTGAAAACGCCGCTGTTGCCCACGCCCAGCAGAAACGACGCCAAATCCGCGCCGGTCGTTCCATTCACGGAAGGATTTGAAGTTGCGGTGGCGTTGAAGCCGATCTCGCCATCGCATCCATTACAATCCGAGCGCCCATAGTTCATGCGCAGATACTCGAATCCGTAGTTGAAAGTTTGACGTCCTTTGATCCAGGTCATGTTATCTTGGGCGCCGTAAGTCCGGCTCGGCGAGTAAGTCTGAACGAAACTGTTAAAGTTTCCGAACCCGTTGCCCGAGGTGTCGTACGAAGTATAGTTCGGGGATTTGAGATAGCTGGGATTGCCCGGAATCTCGGTGGCCAGCCCGTAAGGGCCGGTATTCGGCCCCAACCGTTCATTGCCCGCTTCCAGACCGTCGCGTTGATAATAGTTGAAGCTGAAGTGATTCAAAAAAGTCGGATGTATGACGTAGTCGAAGTTGAAGGAAACGTACTTGTTATCGAAGGCCTCCTGGAAGCCTTCTCCTTCCGGACCGGGGATGGGTCCGAGACAGATTTGACAGCCGTTGAAATATTGCCGGCTGAAGAGTCCGCTAAAGCGCATCTTATCGGTCGGATTGTAATCGCCTTTGATGGCGTAAACGCCCTGGTCCTCGCCGGGGTCGCGCTGACCGGTGTTCACCACGGGGTTGTTGTTTATGAACGCGTTGGGATTCTGAGGCAGCGGCTCATAGCTCAGCAGCAACGCGGAGACCGGATTGATCATGGATTTCGGAATAATATTTCCCGGGAAAGGCACGCGGGCATTCGCGTTTGACAGAACGTTGCCGGATGCATCGAAGGGATTGTAAATCACGATGGGCTGCCCGTTGGAGCCAAGATAGCCGCTGAAGTCTCCTTGACGCGCGGCCGCCGTCGGCACGCTCAGCAGGGCGCTGGAAACGATGTCCTTGGCTCGCGAGCGCTCGCCGGAGAAGAAGAAGAACGCTTTATTCCGGAGATTGACGATTTTGGGGATGAGTATCGGCCCGCCGATACTTACGGCTTCGTCGTTTTGGTTATGCACGGTCTGCGCGGACGGGAGCGGGGCCACATAGAAAAATCCATTCGCGTTTAGAGCCTGGTTGCGGATTTGCACGAAAGCCGTGCCATGGAACTCGTTCGTGCCCGACTTGGTTGCGTAATTCAGAATTCCGTTGGAAGTATGGCCATATTGTGCCGAAAAGGCTCCGGTCTGGACCTTGAACTCTTCGACTCCTTCCACGCTCGTCACGCGCATTTGGGGATCGTTGCGGCGCTCGCTGGAAGCCTCTCCTCCATCCACCAAGAAGCTCGTGTTGGAGCCGCCGGTGCCGCCCCCCATGACCGGCGATCCGCCCTCATCGACATCCTGCGATAGATCCGTTCTGACGCCGGGCGCGAGAATCGCAAACGCCAGATTGCTGCGCATGCCGCCGCTGACGAACAAGGGCAGGTCCTCGATGGCCTGCGTGTCGATCACTTTTCCAAGGTCGCTGCGATCCGTTTGCAGCAGCGAGACGGTCGATTGGACCTGAATGACTTCTTGCAATTGGCCGAGTTCCAGTTTCACTTCCAGGAATGTGTCGGTGTTGACCGCAACACTGACGTTCGCGATTTCGGCTGTACGGAAACCCTGCTTTTCGACCCTTACGCTGTATCTACCCACCGGCAACGAGCCGAAAGAGAAACTACCATTCGCGCCGGAGTTGAATTTTAGCGTTACGCCCGTTGCTGGATTGGACAGGACGATGGGCGCGTCGGGGACCGCCGCGCCGGAGGCATCGATGACCCTTCCGGTGATGCTTCCGCGGTCCTGGGCGAAAGCGCACGCCGCGAGCAGTATGGATGCGATGAGAGCCTTGCGTGGGTTCAGCAACCGTTCCTCCTGAAACTCCGGGATAGCTCATCATACACCCAAAGCCCCTTTTTTTGCGCAGCAATGTATTGTCAAGAAATTGTCAACATTTTGTTAAACCGTTTGGCTCCGATTCCGGTCCGCGGATCCTATCGCGCCAGGCCGCGTTGAGCCCGAAGTTGATCCAACATTCGCCGCGCAGGCTCGAAATCCGGTTTAATTCGCAGCGCCGTTTCATACTCGGAGATGGCGGCAGGCAGCCGGCCGGAAATATTGGAAAGCGCAAGACCCAGGTTGTAGTGCGCGTCTAAGAAATCGGGTTGAATTCGCAGCGCCGCCTCGTACTCGGCGATGGCGTCCGGCAAGCGGCCGGGGGTCGCCGCGAGCGCGCTTCCAAGGTTGTTGTGCGCGGGAGCGTTATCCGGCTGCAGGCGCAAAGTTTCCCGGTATTGGAGGATTGCCTCCGGCAGGCGGCCGGGGATCTCCGATAACGCATTCGCGAGATTATAGTGCGCCGCGGCGAAATCGGGCTGAATGCGCAAGGCCGCTTCATATTCGGAAAGGGCCTCGCGCCAGCGGCCTCTCGTATTCCACAGGGCGCTGCCCAGGTTGTTGTGCGCCTGGGCATAATCGGGCTTGGCGCGCAGGGCCGCTTCAAAATGCGCGATCGCTTCCGGCAGGCGGCCGGGGAGATTCGATAGCGCCAGTCCCAGGTTATTCTGCGCTTGCG
This sequence comes from Bryobacterales bacterium, assembly GCA_963795935.1. Lineage (GTDB taxonomy): Bacteria > Acidobacteriota > Terriglobia > Bryobacterales > Bryobacteraceae > JAICMB01. The sequence goes on from CAWCJO010000020.1 coordinate 295,392, forward strand.
CGTATTGCGGCTGAATCCGCACCGCGGCTTCAAAATAGTTGACGGCCTCGGGCAGCCGACCTGGGATATTCGACAGCGCCAGACCCATATTATTGTATGCCTGCGGGTAATTCGGCTGGAGGCGCAGCGCCGCTTCAAAATGGGCAATCGCGTCCGGCAACCGTCCCGGCGTTTCGAGCAGTTCGCTTCCGAGGTTGTTGTGGGCCAGCCAGCAACCGGGATTGCGAGCCAAGGTCGTCTCGTAGAGCGTTTGCGCATTCCGGTACATGCCGCTCTGGCGCCACGTCAACACGCTCAGCGCCGCCAGAAGCGCCACGCCCGCCGCCCACGCCATTTGGCCGCGAGCGGCCGAAACGCGGCGCGCAATGACGGTCAGGCCGACGGCCGCTGGGACGATAATTCCGATGCTTGCGAGGTACTGAAAATGATCGGCTACATAGGAATAAATAAACGGGTAAACGTTGAAAAATCCCAACGCCGGAAACAGCGTCGCAACAAAGAAAAGAAAACCGGCCAGTGGCCCGCGCTGGCGCCGCTGGACCGCAAGCCACAACAGGAACGCGAGCAGCGCCAGGAGGCCGAGCGGAAAAAGATACTGCGGCCACGCTGCCGCATCCACCGTCCAGCGCGGATAAATAAACGTAAGATTGGCGGGCCAGAGCAGTTTTCCCAGGTAGAACCAGATCGCCCGGCTCGCCAGCAGACAGCGCTGCGCGAAGGTCAGGGCAAAATCCGGACCGCGCGCGCCGACGAAATTCCTCTCGACGTAGGATGTGAGCGCTCCGGCCGACGCGCCCAACGCCAACCATGGCAGCAGGGGTTCGGCATCGCGCTTCCAATGGAGGCGTCCGCGCCGCCACCACAGCACGATGAGGAGTGCGGCCGGCAGCGTCGCCGTCACGGTCTTGCTCAGCAGCGCCAGAACAAACAGGGCCAAGGCCAGGAAATAATGCGCCCTTCGGCGGGTGCGATCGAAATGCAGATAGCACAGCGCCGAAGCCAGATAAAACACGGCGGAGAGCGTGCTCTTCTGCTCGGAAATCCAAGCCACCGCTTCCACGCACACCGGGTGCAGGGCGAACAGGAAGCCGGCGAGCCAGGCGCCAGGCAGCCGCAGATAGCGCACAATCCTCACCAGCAGGTATGCCGCAAAGGCGTGCAGCGCGATATTGGTGAGGTGATAACCCAGCACGGCGTCTCCCCAGAGCCGGTGTTCGACCCAGAACGCGCTATGCAGAAGCGGATAATACTGCTGTGTCGATCCGAGTTCAAACCAGATTCGGAAAAGGCCGTGGAGCGACTGCAGATCGGGCCTGGTCAGGTGACCGTTGTCGTCCCAGAGAAGTCCGCCATGGAGCGCGGGGAGATAGACAATGAGAATCGCGCAAAAAAGCAATGCGCTTGCCGCGATTTCCGGAAGGAGGGCAGGGCGGGATGTCGCGGGGCCGGCTACGGGCTTCCTTGGCATGGAAGCAACATGAATTAATATATCGCACGGTGGAACGCCGCAAGGATGACGGCGGAACGGATCCAGGAGTTCCTACGGGCGACCCAGGCGATTGTCGTACGGCAACCGCATTACGCCGCCGCGCGCGCCGTCTCTTCGCGGCGTTCCATGTCGCGGGCGATGGTTCGCGATCCCAGATACAGGACCAGCGCCAGGGCCACCGAGAGGATCGGGATTACGACCATGGCTTGCTGCAAGCCCACGGCCTTGAATGCCTCGGTGATCTGAGCCGAGCCGGCCGCGGACGCCGCTCTTCTGGCCATGTGATCGCTCAAACTCCCGGTAAGCAGCGGACCGAACGAGGCGCCGCCCATATACATGAACATGAAATAGACCGACATGGCGGTGCCGCGAAACGTCGGCGCCACGATGTCCTGGATCGACGAATATACCAGCCCGTAATAGGAATTCAGAGTGCCGTAGGCGATCGTGATCAACGCGATGGCGAGCAACAGTCGGCCGCGCGGCTGGATAATTCCGAAATACGCCAACGGCGCGCCGAGCAGCGCCAGCGCGGAGGCGCCCAACATGCGCCCGTCCTTGCGCGAATGAATAATGCGATCGCCCCAGGCTCCCGCGAGCGTACCACCGGCGATTCCGCCGATGGCGTATGCAATGCCGGTCGCGACTCCGGCGCGCGCCAGGCTCAGCCCATGAATGCGGCTCAGGAAGGCGGGCAGAAACGTTCCGTAGGCGTACATGTTGAAGTTGATCAATGCGCCCGACGCGATGATCCACCACAGCGTCGGAATGCGCAGGACCTGCCAGACCGATCCCGCGGGCGCGGCGCTATGCACCGTTTCCGCCGCGCCGCGGGCGGGCTCCTTCAACGTCAGTAACACCGGAATCAGCAGCAGCGCCGGAGCCGCCGCCGCCATCATTCCCACTCGCCATCCGTGTGGTCCAAACGCCTGCGCGATGGGTCCGCTGAAAAAATAGCTCAGGGCGCCTCCGATCGGCACGCCGAGCATGAACAAAGCCAAGGCGCGCGCCCGCCGCGCCGCGGGAACGAGATCGCCGATCCAACTGGTGCCCGCGGGGGCGACGACCGCTTCGCCCACGCCGACGCCGATGCGGGAAACCATCAACAACGCATAGGTCGAGGCCACGCCCGCCATGGCCGTCAATGCGCTCCAGATGAGGATTCCAAACGCCAGCAGCTTCTTGCGGCTGTAGCGGTCGGCGATGCGTCCGAAGGGAACCCCGATAATCGCGTAGATCCAAATGAAGGCGCTTCCCAGCAGCCCGATCTGAGTATCGGTCAGCCCGAACTCGCGGCGCATGGGTTCGGCCAATGCGCCGGCCACGTTGCGGTCGTAGAAATTCAGGATGTTGATCGCAAAGAGGGTGGCGAGCGCGAGCAGGCGTGCGCGTGAGGAAGGCACTGGGCCATCATGCTATCACAGGCCGGCGCTATGATAGCCTTCTGGCCGAAGAAGTTTTGCCATTTGAGGTCGCCCCGCGAGAGGTCCGCGGCAGAATCGAAGGCGGCGAGAACATCGCGCTGCTCGACGTGCGCGAGCCGGACGAGTTGGCGCTCGCACGAATCGAAGGCGCGTTGCCGATTCCGATGGGTTCCGTCCCCGCCCACTTGCAACAGATCGACGCTCTTGCCGCCGAATCCACCGTCGTCGTGTTCTGTCATCATGGCGTACGCAGCATGAACGTGGTCAACTGGCTGCGGCAGCAAGGCGTGGAGGCGTGCCAGAGCATGGCCGGGGGTATCGACCGCTGGAGCATCGAAGTCGATCCGGCCGTCCCGCGCTACTCCTGAAATCCCGCAACGCCGCGCCTCATATCCGTAGCAGCGCTTTGACGCCGGGCTTGTCCAGGTCTGTCTTCACGATCGCTCGGACGGGCAGCTCCAATATTTTCTGCGGAGTTGCGCCGTTAAGTTTCTCGGCCAACGATTTCACGGCTTCATAGCCGAGACGGAATGGGTCCTGCACCAGCATCACGTCGGCCGTGCCGTCCTTCAAAGCATCGATATGAACGCTGCTGGAATCGAACGTCACCAGGCGCACCTTGCCCGACAATCGCCGGCTGCGGATAGCCTGAATCGATCCGATAGAGGCGGCCTCGCTGGAGGCGAACATGCCCGCGAGATCGGGGTGGGCGGTCAGCAAATCTTCGGCCGCAGCCCGCGACCGCGCCGGATCGGCCATGCCGTACTGGCGCCCGGCAATCTCTATGCGAGGAAACTCCTTGGAGATGGTCTCTTCGAAGCCTTGCTCACGCAAAACCGTGGATGTTCCACCCGGCTTCTGCATCACCATGGCGACTTTGCCTTGGGCGCCGATCAAGGCGGCCAATAGCCGGGCCGCGGTGCATCCGGCTCCATGATTATCGGTCGCGATGAAGCTTACGTAGTTGCCGATGTCGACGGCTGAATCGAAGACGGTCACGGGAATGCCGGCCGCGATGGCCCGCTCCAGCGGCGCCACGAGGGCGCGCGAATCGGTCGCTGAAATCGCCAGCGCCGCGACATGCCGGGCCACCATGACATCCACGATCTCGATCTGGCGTTTGTAATCGGTTTCATCGGCCGGCCCGTTCCAAAGCACATCGACGCGCAGGTCGCGCGCGGCGCGATCCACTCCCTCATGCACGGCCACAAAAAAGAGGTGCGATGTCGCTTTCGGCACCACCGCGATCTCCTTTCGTCCCGAGCGTCCGCAGGCCTGCAGCAGCGCGGCGGCGCCGCCCGCCATCAGATCGCGGCGGGTGTACATGGCGCCTGCGGCGTGAGCACGGCTTTCATGGCGGCCGAGACGACCTCCTGCGCGCGCACTCCATCGCGGTGCGACGTGGGGAACGGGGACGCGTTGCGGCAGCAATCCACAAAGGCCGCCAGCTCCGCCTTGTAGGCATCGCCGAAGCGATCCACAAACTCCGGCAGCGGCCGCCCGTAATTCCGCATACTGAAACTGCGCCGCGCCAGAGGTTCGGACCTGCCGCGCCTCCCGTACGCCTCCACGACCACTTCAAAGGGCTGCTGTTCGAAGCGGCCGATATGGATCTGCCCTTCCTCGCCGAAGACGATCGTCTCGACGCGATAGCCCGAAACGTGATTGCGGCTCACCTGCACCTGCGCCGCGAGCTCGCCTTCGAACCAAAGATATAGCAGGGCGTCGTCGAAATCCTCCTTGCATGTCGTGAGCCGGTGACTGTAGAGACGGGACCCGATGACCACTGCCGCGCGCGGCATGCGTCCCAACAGAAAGAGGATCTCGTCGATATTGTGCACCGACATATCCGGCAGAATGCCGCCGCTCTTGTAGCCGTCCGGCGCGGGATTGGAATCTTCGAGCGCCGAATAAATTTTGAACACGCGGCCGATAGTCCCGCTGTCCATGACGCTCTTGGCGTACTGGACGGGCGCATCGAAGCGCCTTTGAAAGGCGAGCATGAGAGCGTGCGGATGTTCGCGGTCCAATTCCCCGGCAAACTCGCGGTCGCTTTCGAGATTGCCGGTGAGCGGCTTCTCGAGGAGAACGCGATGTCCTGCGCGAATTAAGGTCGCGGCAACCTCGCCGTGAGTTTCGGTGGGCGTCACGATCACCGTCGCGTTGCACACGCCGGCCGCCGCCAGTTCCGCCACGGACTCGAACACGGGAACCTGAACGCCGATCTCAGGGGCGAATCGGCGCGCCCGCTCGCGGTCCATATCCACCAGCGCCGCCAGGGAACAAGAGCCCGTTTCTCGCGCCAATTCGTGCACGTGAAGCGCGTGGACGACGCCCATGCGCCCCAAACCGGCCACTGCAATCTTCAACGGCGGCGGCATCAGTGGACAGTGTATCTAAATGTTGCGCGGCGCGAGCGCCGTTCAAATCCGGTAGGAAGGGGGCCGGATACGTTTGTCGCGAAGGTAGATTTCAGCTTGACCTCGATGATGCGCCACGTGAAATGTACATGGCCGGCAGGAGTTCCCGGCCGGGGAGCCATCCATCGGGAGAGTTATGCGTCTTATTCAGGTCCTCTTCGGTACTGTTTGCGATCACGGAGCCGCAGTAATCGAAGGAAGCGCCGAGGCAGTGGGCGATAGCGGCCTTGTCCGTGGCGCAGGCAAGGCAGGCGGGCTGGAGTCCTTCAGGCCGGCACAGAACTGGTAGTTCGTCGTGGGGATGTGAAAGATTAATTCGCCAAAGCTCATGGATTCGGGATGAGGCCGGAAAACGTACTGCTCGGGAGGCATCGCTTCGGCCACGGCGAGCGACAGCTTGGTCAGCGCGGCGAAGCGCTTGGCGTATTCCCCGGCGGCGGGCGCCTGTCCCGCATGCCGTCACCGGCAATGGTGACTCTTGAAGGGTTGAACGGGGCCCCGGTGGTTTCGTTAGCGGCGCAGCGGCTCATTCATAGCGCAGCGCGACGGCGGGGTCGGCGCCCGCGGCGCGGCAGGCGGGGACGTAGCAGGCCGCGGCGGCGACGAGCGTCAGGATTGCGGCGACCGCGATGAACGTGCCGGGATCGGCGGCGCCGACGCCAAATAGCAGCGAACGCATGAGCCGCGTCAGCGCCAGCGAGGCCGCCAATCCAATCGCGATGCCGAGGACCGCCAGGCGCGCCCCGTCGGCGAGGACGAGACGAATCACGTCGCCGCGCCGGGCGCCCAGCGCGATGCGAATCCCCAGTTCTCGTCCGCGCTGCGAAACCGAGTACGAGATCAGCCCATAGAGCCCAATCACCGCGAGGAGCAGGGCGAGCGCGGCGAAGCTGCCGATCAGGAACGACGGATAACGTCGGAGAAAGACGGAGGGCGATTCCGCAACGATCTGCTCCATCGTGCTGGGCTGGATCAGGATCAGGCCGGGATCGATCTGGCGGAGCGCGGCGCGAACGGCGGGGATCGCGTTGGCGGCATCGGCCGCGGTGCGGACGATGTAATTGATGTAGGAGTCCGCGTCTTGCGCGAACGGCAGGAAGAGAGCGGCCTCGTCGGGACTATCGAGGCCCGCGTCGGCGACGTCTCCCACCACGCCGACGATCTGGCGAAAGGGCTGCGTTGGCGAGTAAGTGAACTTCACACGCTTGCCGATGGGATTGGCGCCGCGCAGATACTGTTTTACCCAAGCCTCATTCACGAGGACGTGCTTGGGGGCTGCGGCGGAATCCTCCGAGTCGTTGAAGAAGCGGCCCGCCAACAGAGGTATTTTCATTACGGCGAAATAGCCGCTGGAGACGTCCCGGATATTGGCTTCGCCTTCGTGGCCCGGGGCCGTGGGCCGGCCTTCGATCAAAAAGCGGATCGAGGCGCCGCCGCCCGTGAGCGGAACGACGCTGTTGGAGGCGATTCCGGAAATGCCGGGAACGCCGCGCAGACGAGCGGTGAAGCGCTGGTCGAAACCGCGGGCATCGTCGTCCTTGGGATAGGCGTCCGGTGGAAGGCCGACAGTGAAGGTGAGCAGATTTGTGGGGTCGAAGCCGGGATTGCGATGCAAGAGCGCGGCGAGGCTTTTGAGCATGAGGCCCGCGCCGATCAGAAGCACCAGGGAGAAAGCGATTTCGGCGACGACAAGCGTATTGCGAAGCCGCGTGCGGACGCCGCCGGCGACGGCGCGAGTTTCCTCCTTCAGCGACTCGCCGGAGCCGCCGCCGGATGCCTGAAGCGCCGGCGCCAAACCGAAAGCCAGCCCGGTTATGAGCACCACGCCGAACAGGAAAGCCAGTACGGCGAGGTTGGCGTGGGCATCGCGAAGAAATGGCATGGCGTCCAGCATCGCGCCGGGAATGGCGGCGATCAGCAACGACGTTCCCCACTGGCCCAGGAAAAATCCCAGCGCGCCTCCGGCGGCGGCGAGGATCAAGCTTTCGGCCAGGAGCTGCGAGACGAGCCGGCCGCGCCCGGCGCCGAGGGCCGCGCGAATTGCAAATTCCCTCCTCCGGCCCGCCGCGCGAACCAGCAGAAGATTGGCCACATTGGCGCAGGCGATGAGCAGAACGAATCCGACCGCACCGAACAAGACGAGCAGAAGCGCCTGGATCTTTCCGACGATGCGGTCTCGCAACGGAATGATGACGACTTGGGTCGCGCCGTTCTCTTGCGGGTAGGCGGCGGCAAGACGGGAATTAATCGTCTTCATTTCCATTCCGGCTTGCGCCGGGCTAACGCCGGGCGCGAGGCGGCCGATGACGCGCATCCAACGGAGATTGCGGCGCGTCGCGAGGTCCGCGTTGAGATGCAGCGGGAGCCAGATTTCGGCGTTGCCGCGCGGAGCGAATTCAAAATCGCGAGGAAGAACGCCGATAATTCGCACGCTATTGGCGTCGAGCTGGACGGACCGGCCAACAACGCGCGGATCGCCCCCGAATTGGCGTTTCCAGATGCCATAGCTGAGGACTGCCAGGTAAGGGCCCGCCGGGGCGTCTTCGCCGGATCGGAAAGAGCGGCCGAGGAATGGCCTTACCCCCAGCGTGGAAAAGAAATTCGTGGTCGTCTGCGCGGCGAAAACGAATTGCGGCTCGCCCGCGCCGCGAAGGACGAATGCATTTCCGCGGAAACCGGCGAGCGCTTGGAAGGTCCTGGACTGCCGCGTCCAATCGAGGTAATCGGGGTAGGAAACGTAGCTCCAACTGCCCGCGTCCATTGGCATTGTCGCGCCTTCTAGAGGACGCGCCTCGCCGAGGGTCAGAAGGCGCTCCGGTTGCCAGTACGGCAGCGGCCGGAGCAGGGCGGCGTACACGATGGAAAAGATCGCCGTGTTGGCGCCGATGCCAAGAGCGATGGTGAGCACCGCGACCGCCGTGAAGGCCGGAGACTTGCGCAACATGCGGAGACCGAAGCCGGCATCTTGAACGAGGGTTTCGATATATCGCGCGCCGAGGGCGTCGTGGCACTCCTCCTTGATTCGTTGATAACCGCCAAACTCGATGCGCGCGCGGCGCTCCGCTTCGGCGCGCTCGAGGCCGGAGCGCTCCAGGTCGCCGGCGCGGTTTGCGATGTGCAAGCGAAGCTCCTCGTCCAATTCGCCACTAATCCGGGAGCGATGAAAAAGAGCGAATGCGAGGGAACGAAGCCAGGCCAGGAGCTTCATATTTCCTCCGGCTGCGCGCCGAGCGCCGATGCCATGGCGGCGACCAGGCGATTCCAGCCGTCGGCTTCCTCGCGCAAACGCTTGCGCCCGGCCGGGGTGAGTTGGTAGAACTTAGCGCGCCGGTTGTTGTCCGACGTGCCCCAGCTTGCCTTCAGGAGCCCCTGCCGGACGAGGCGGAATAATGCCGGATAGAGCGCCCCCTGTTCAATGAGCAGGGCCCGGCCGGAAATTTGCTCGATACGCAGGAGAATCCCGTAGCCGTGCAGGGGGCCCAGGGACACCGCTTTCAAAATGAGGAGGTCGAGAGTGCCGGGAAGAAGCTGGCCTTGACCCCGCATTGTGATCCCTCCTAAGTCGATTAGGAGGCTAGCACGCGTCTCCTAAGTTGTCAAGGAGAGAACCGCAAAGGGGCGCGCCGGGCGCGCCGAATGAGATTGACACCGGCGCGCAAATGTGTAAATATTCATTTAGCTGAATAAACATTCAGCGACACAGGACTGCCGCATGGCCGCATCTTTGCCCCTCAACGCTTCTTATTTCGCGCCGGCGAAGATTGCCGCCCGCAAGCTGACGCGCGATCTCGATTTGGCGGCCGACGAACTGGAAGCCGTCCTCGCTCTGACGGGCCGGGTGAAGGCTAATCCGCGGCGTTTCGCCGACGCTCTTACGGGCGCTTATATCAGCTTGTTATTTGAAAAGCCTTCGCTGCGCACGCGCTTGACTTTCGAGCTTGCCATCAAGCAGCTCGGCGGCGATGCCGTGGTCTCGCAGCGGGCCGATCGGCGAACGGGAGCCGCTGAAAGACGTGGCGCGCAATCTGGACCGCTGGACGAACGCCATCGTGGCGCGCACGTTTTCGCAGCAGACGATCGACGAGCTGGCGCATTGGTCGAGCGTGCCCGTGGTGAACGCGCTGAGCGATCTGTACCACCCCTGCCAGGCGCTGGCCGACATGTTTACGCTACGGGAACAATTTGGCGACCTGCGCGGTTTGAAGCTCGCGTTCGCCGGCGACGGCAACAACGTGGCGCATTCGCTGATGCTGTGCGCCTCGCGACTGGGGATGGATTTTGTAATCGCGTGTCCGCAGGGGTACGAGCCCGACGGCGGCATCGTGGCTCAAGCCACCGCGCTGGCGCAACCGCAAGGATCTTCGATCGCGGTCACGCACGATCCCTTCGAAGCGGCCGCCGGCGCGCACGCCGTCTACACCGATGTCTGGACCAGCATGGGGCAGGAGGACGAGGCCGCGCGGCGCATTGCGGATTTCGCGCCGTTCCAGGTAAACCAGATCCTGCTCGGCAAGGCTCGCCCAGACGCCCGCTTCATGCACTGCCTCCCGGCCAAGCGCGGCGAAGAGGTCACCGATGACGTCGTCGAATCGCCGAATTCCATTGTTTTCGATCAAGCGGAAAACCGCCTGCACGCGCAAAAAGCGCTGCTTCTGATGCTGTTGGGTTCATAACCCCGGCCGGCGCGACGTAG
>CAWCJO010000021.1:0-173650 GCA_963795935.1 Bryobacterales bacterium
CTTACCCTCACTAGGGCTGTCGCCCCGTTGTGGCCGCATCCAGTCGAGGCAAACCACAGCGAAGAAAATGGGTTCTGCCGCCCGTAGCACCTCCAGGGCAGCATCATACCTCCGCGTTGGCTGAACACGTGAGATCAGCTCTCGGATTAGGAAGGCTGCCAGACCTGTCGGCTGAACAATAGCGTCGCGGAGTTCCTGGATATCTCGGCCGTGCTTCGCAACCACTATTGCCAGCGTCTCCGCAGATTCGGCCGGCAGGTCCTAGGGGTGTGCCTGGACGGATTTTGTTCAGAAGTCTTGGCTGTTCGTTCGAGCTGACAAGTTCGCGATACCGGGCTGCAACATCGTTCTGGCTCAGTGTGGCAATCGCTTTAATAAAGCGATCTACTTCCTGATCCGAGACGTCCTTGGAGAAGGCGTCCCGAGTTTAGTTGAAGGTTGATGGGGGCGGCTCGTTCATGTTACGCTACGTTCTCCTTTTTCGCTGACTTGGTTTCCCGGCCAAGGATCGCGGCCAGTGCCCCAGATGTTCATAGCCGTCGATCGGTGAAAATGCTTTTCGGTGAGTAGCCAGGCCGATGCCACCCAACGCTCCACCATGTCGCTGTCCCGCCAGCGGGTCACGTTATCGTGCGATGACGCTCTCCACTGTGCGGACTTTCAATGAGTTGGTGGTGGCCAGGCACTTGTGCAAGCTTCCGGAATATGCAGCCTCTGCAAGGTGAACATCTCCTTCATTCCCTCGCGCAGGCTGCGCGCCGCGGATTCGTGATCGTGCTCCAGGAAGCGCGCCATCTGTTCCAGCCGCTTCTCGCCTTCCTCGGCGGTCTTTACCTTCCAAGCCGCCCGCATCAGATCTCGCGTTTGGCCTTGCTGTTCCTTCGGCAGTTCGTCAATGACGTTACGCAGCTTGTGATTGCGACACCGCTGTACCGGCTGATCGGAGCCGAACACTTCCTCGATACCAGCTCGCAAGGCTTTCGCGCCGTCAATGATGAACAAGTATTTGCGGTCCGTGGGCAAACCTTGCTCTCGCAAGCGCGTTAACAGCGTCTTGACTGCGGCCGCGTTCTCCGTCGCGCCGGCCGCGATACCCAGGATGTGCTTCTTTCCTTCCTCATCGACTCCCACGGCGCTGAGCACGTGCTGTTCCCCAAAGCGTTGGCCATCGATGTAGATCACCAGGATTTCGACCTTGTCCCAGCGCCGCTCTTGCAACTGCTGCAGTTGCTCCGTGCTCGCCTCGATGGCTTTGCGGCTGATGGCGCTGCGCGACACCCCCACGGTTTCCGCCATCCGCGGCAGAACTTCCTGGTATTCCCGGGTCGACACCCCGCGCAGCAGCGCGCCCAACATGTGCTGAGCGAGACCTCGATCCCGGCGCAGCATCTCATAGGCGGGGACCTTCACTTCGCCTTGGCTCTTGTGTCGTAGCCGGGGCCGTTTCACTTTCAATTTCCGGTCCGCCAGTTGCACACTGCCCGCTTGCGATCCATGGTGACGGATCTCGCCGCTAGCTTTGCCGGGAGTGCGTGCGCCGGCGAGTTGCTCGGCGCTCAGGAGCAGAATCTGTTCCAGCGTTTGATGCCCGATTTCATAGATCACGGTCTCCACCACCTGGCTGGCATTCTGGATCAAGTTGACGATGGGGAGCAGGATCTGCCCGTTGGCTTGGCAGAACTGTTCGATGACGGCTGCCGACTCGCGCGCGGCGCGGGTCACGATGTGATAAGGTTTTTTCACGGCGGTAGGTTCCTTTCGGTTTTTCTGCGTCTGGCAACCGGATTCTATCGAATCGGCGCCAACCGCCGCCTACCAACCTTCAACTAAAGTTGGGACGCCCTCGTCCTTGGCGGGAATGGAGCATGTCAGGTACCGCAGTAAAAATCAAGGGATGCGACGCGCTGTCCGCGCTGAATGCGGTCCTCGTTGCGGTCGCCGTACTTGCCCGAACGAAAAAGGTTCTTGAGTTGTGGAAAGAGATCCGTTAGCAAGCTTCTTGCGCGTTGCACGTCCGACCCCGCAGCGCTCTCCAGGACTCGGGAGACGTGTTCTTTCGATCTCGCATCGCGGTCGGTGAGAACGTAGCTCATATCCCAGAACTCGCCGGTGTAAATGGAGTGGACCCTTAAACTGAGACAACCAGATAACCTCTAAGATTCATCCAAAGGGGAAATCATGAGTTTGTCTCGACGGAAGTTTTCAAAGGAGTTCAAGCTGGGGGCCGTGCGCGGCTGGAAGCGGGCGACACGATCGCTCACGTGGCCCGGGCCTGCGAAGTTCACCCCAGCGATCTGCATCGCTGGCGGCGGGAGCTGCAAGAACATGGGGAGCGGGCTTTCGGCGGCGCCGGAGTGCGACGGGAGGAAGAAAGCCGGGTGGCCGAACTGGAGCGCAAGAGGCGGGCAACAAATGGAGATCGATTTTTTAAAAAGGGCCTTGCAGCGTGTCGAGGAACAGCGCCTGCTGCGGGCACTGCATGGCGGCGCGACATCTACCGGCAGATCGAAAAAGAAACAGACGCGGGCGGGAGCTTAACGGTGCAACAAATGTGCAATTCCGGCAGCGTCAGCCGGGGGGGATTCTACCGCTTCCGGGAAGCGGTGGAGACGCGGCGCACGCCGAAGGAGATCGGCCTGCGGCATGAAATTCAGAAGATCGCAGTCGATATGGCGGCATATGGCAGCCGCCGGATCGCGGCGGAGTTGAAGCGCCGCGGCTGGCGAGTGAACCGCAAGCGCGTGCAGCGCATTATGCGGGAGGACAATCTGCTGTGCCTGCGCCAGCGCAGTTTCGTGGTTACCACCGATTCCAAACACAGCTTCATGGTTTATCCCAACTTGGCCGGGCAACTGGGGCCGGCGGGCACGGATCAGTTGTGGGTTGCCGACATCACCTACATCCGCTTGGCCGAGGAGTTCGTCTATTTGGCGGTGATTCTGGACGCCTACTCGCGGCGCGTGATCGGCTGGTCGCTGGAGCGCACGCTGGCGGCCTCGCTCACGGTGGCGGCGCTCCGCATGGCCTTGCAGTGCCGCCGGATTACGCCGGAACTGGTGCATCATTCCGACCGCGGCGTACAATATGCCAGTCATGAATACACGGCTTTGTTGCTCGAGCACGGAATCCGCATCAGCATGAGCCGAAAAGCGAATCCGTACGACAACGCCCAATGCGAGAGTTTCATGAAGACACTCAAATATGAGGAGGTGTATCGGGCCGATTACCGCGACTTGTCGGACGCGCAGGTCCGCATCCGCGAGTTCATCGAAGCGATCTACAACGGCAAACGGCTGCACTCGGCGTTGAAGTACGTGCCGCCGGCCGAATATGAACGCTCTCTGGCGCTGGCGCCTCGGGCTGCAGGGGTTCAACCGGAGCTGTCGTTATGAGTTTTCTAAGGCATGCGCGATCTATCGGTCCGATGTTGTTGTTTTTGATGAGGACGGCGAGGGCGCTCTTCGCCTGCGGCCTTGCAGGTTCGCACAAGGGCGCGAGAGAGTCGCGCCCCTGCTCATCGTCCGCGATGAGTCGCACCGGCTATTCCTTGGCGAGTTGCTCTCCAGCAGAGCCCGCCTCCGCTTCGCCGGATGTGATCAGTCTGCTATGAAAGAGTATTGCCGGTCGAGGGAATTTCAGCGAACGGCGACCAGTGGGTTATCTGTTTGTCTCAGCCGAGGGGTCCACCGCACTGTCGCGTGCTCGTTGTCTGCACCGGGACATACAAGCGGCGTTTCGACAATCGCGAAGGAGGGGCCGGTTACGAGGGCAACATTATCACGGGAGAAATCGTAAACGAGGTCGGGAAAAACAAGTTCGTCCCTGTTTGCGAAGTGGAGACTGGAAAAGCGCGCTGCCGACGGCGTTATCTGGAACATATGGCATCGACCTTAGCAATGACTCACCTGAAGAATACCGCAAACTATTGAAGGACCTGCATGGCGTCACTGATCTCTCGCCCGTGGGGCCGACACCGGAATGGATACAAAACAGCCAGCCAAAATGCCTGATGTACCCAGAGCGGCAGCCCAAGACGTGACCGCGGGGACGAACTATTCGACGCTCGCTCAACAATACTTTGATGCACTCATCGGGCACTACCTGCCGTATTTACGTGTCATGCAGGGACGAATTGACATACAATCAAGCGTTGGATTTAACGATCGCACACACAACGGAAGTAGATATACACCGCCTCGAACTTTTGATCAGCGTGGATTTTCCGGAGTTGGAGCTCCGTTTTCTGAGGGTTCTAGCTGCTCGCGATTGCGCCAACACAATTCTCACCGCGCACAAAGCCGAATACATGAGCGGCCAAACGGACGGGCACAGATACGTTGAGCCGCTGCGGAAGACCCTTGCCAAGCTTGTTAGCGCAACAGAAATCTTCAAGCGCGATGCAATATCCACCCTTAAGTCGGCGTAGCACACCGCGCCGCCCAGGTCCAACACTTCACCGCCGGCGCCCGAACGAACGCCCCGGGCTGCGCATCCCTCGCGGGTAGCCGAAGCCGCGGCTGGGCGGCATGTGACTGGCGCCGGAACCGAATCTTCTGCCCGATGGAGCGCTGCCCGAGGCGCCCGATCCGAAGCGGTGGCCGCCTGGCTCGTTGGCGCCCACGCGCGGCTCCATATGTGACACAGCCGGGCTGCCTTGGCGCGACGCGTACGTCGATCCTTTAAACCCGCCCGACTGCACGTAGTGGCTGTTCGCATAGCGCTTCTCCGTGAACGTGCCGTGGCTTCCATAGACCGGCGGGGCGCTGGGCGATGTTTGACCATAAAATGTGCGGCCGCCTCGCGCGAACGTATGGTACGTGTTGTACTCGTCCGCCATCACGGGCCGGTAATTATGCGCCCACAGCATGTCGCGCATGATGAAGTATGCGGGCAGCCACGTCCAGACGCTGTGGCCGTAGGGATCATGGCTCCAATATCCGTACTGGTTCGATCCCTGCGCGGGCGGAGCGATATAGGCAAATCCGGCGGGCTGCGGGACCGTCTGCGCCTCGGAATCGAACTTTCCCGCATCCTTGTGGGCGATCGACATGCCAAGGTCATTTTCAACGGCGCGAAACTGCGGCTGCGAAACCTCCACCCATTTTTGATCGCTGTTGGTTTGGCCTTTCGTGGCGGAAGCGTCGTCGAAATGGGTTAGAACGGTCTTGATCTGCTCGCGATAGCTCTGCTCGGGGCCTTGGCGCGCGACGTCGAGGTCGGTCAGGATTTTATCCCAGGAATTGTAAAGCTGGCTGCATTCGTCGCGCAGCTCGCCGGCTTGGCGGGGAAGTCCGGCGGCATCCCGCGATAGCACGTCATCGGCTTCAATAAGCGTCGCAACCTCGGCTCCGCCGGCTTTCCCGGCGAGCGCGTCTTTCCTGGCCGCATCGGTGTCCTGCCATTCCTTGGCGGCCTTTTCGGGAACCGCTTTCAATGCGGCGAGGCGGCTTTCCAGGTCCGTCTTCTTCGTGGGCCAGTCGTGTTCGGCCTTGGCGACGGCCTTGTCCGTGGAACTAAGATCGACGGCGCGAACATCGTCGTATTCGCGCTTCATGTTTTCGACCGAGGACGGCAGATTGCGCCGGAACGCGAGCCACTTTTCGGCGTCGCGCTCCACCTCGCCGGCATCGCGCAACGCCGACTCGCGCAGATTCCGTTCGCTCGTCAGGAGCCATTCGGCGCGGCTGGCCGCATCGGCGCGATCCTGGCGGGCCAGGCGCTCCAGTTCCCGATCGTCGCTCTTGGCCGATTCCAGCTTCTCGCGGTCCGAGCGCAGACGCGCGGGCCAGTCCGCCGCAACCGGCGTCCCTTGAAACAAGTCGGGGGCTTGCGCGAGATCGCTGCGAACGGTCTTGGCCGAGCGGTCAAGCTGCCGTTCGGCCGACTGAATCTGGTCGCGCTCGGAACGGATCTGGTCGCGCACGGAGCGGGGCAAGCGGGCATGGCAACCGCTCAACGCAACGGCGGCCACCAGACAGGCGAGCGCCCCCGCGCGATGCCATTTTGCGAACATCATGTCCCCCGGAAAACAGTTACGGTATCGGGCTCGACCGTGTTCCAAATGGATGCCGTGAAGGGCTCGCCTTCGAATTTGCGGACGCTCAGATAACGCTTGCCATCCTGTTCCTGAAACGTCCAGCAGTAAAAGCCCTGGCCGGTTGCCGCGCCGGTGGTGAAGAGGCCCACTTCGCGGCTTTCGCGGTACATCCAGAACTTGCCGTCGTAGTCGAAGAAATCGGCCGGATTCTGGCGCTCGTCCATTTGGCCCAGATCGTCCTCGCTCAAACCGAGTTCGTCGAGCGTAAACCTGCGGCCGTCGAAATTGCCGAACACCTCGACGGTGACGTCGTTATGGATCTGCAGAAATACGCGGCGGTCTCTCCATGTCCCGCTCAATTCATGCCACTGTCTTGAGCCGGCCTCGAATTGATCGTCGCGATCGACGGTGAAGTCAATATCGCTAAAATCCTCGGCCGCGCCGGAAACGGAAAGCGTATCGCCCAGGCGCGCGTCCGTGACCTTGAGATGCGCGAGGTCCTCCTGTGGGCCCGTGTTCGCGGGCTTGCGATGGAACAACATGAAGTCAGGCGCCGGAGCCGGCGGGAGGCATTTCGCCGCTCCGCCCGGCAGGAAGCTCCTTGGTGATTTGAACCCGCGGCAGCGCGCGCTCGCGTTTCAAGGCTTCCAGTTCTGCATCGACGGAATGACCCTGAAGCTGCGCGAACTCCGCCTCCAGGCCGGCGTCCTTGCCTGTGGCCGCGAGCTGATCGAAGGCCTTGGCGGTCGCTTCCTCTTTTGCAACCGACTCCTCGAAACGGGAGAGCTGCGCGAAGGCATTGTCAGCTTTGCCGACGCCGGCCAGCGCCTCGGAGACTTTGCGTTGCGCCATGGCGGCATTCTTGCGGGCCACCAGCGTGGTTGCGGTACGCTCGCCCTCGTCGATCTTGCGCTTCAGCTCGCCCACTTGCGATTTCAGCGACTCGCTGGCGTTCCGCGCCTGTTCGACGGCCGTCTGCAGCGAACCCATCTGCTTGTCGCAGTCCGATTTCCGCGCCAGGGCCTTCTTCGCCAGATCTTCGTTGCCGGCATCGAGCGCCAGGCCGGCGCGGTCCTTCCATTCCTGCGACTGCTTGACGTATTTCTGATACTCCGCGTCGAGCCGGTTGTAGTTGCTCATGGCCATGGCGGAGGAGCGGACCACATTGTTCAGCTCCGTCTTCATGTCCTCGACCGTCTGCCGCACGGTGGACTCGAAGGTGGCGTCCTCCAGAACGGAGACGCCCTGGTTCACTTGGCCGCGCGCCACGCGGCCCGTCCGATTGAAAATGTCTGAAAAGAATCCCATAGCCTTCCCCCTCTATTTTGCCAACCTTTAGCTCGCCTTTCCGCCTTCAGATCTTCACCGATCAGTTCCTTGGCGTGGACCACGTCCGCCATCAGAAAGCTGACGCAGGAAAGAATGTCGTCCTCGTCGTCGCGTCCGAATTCCTGGAGCTTGCAGAAGTTATTGAGCGTGACGGCGACCTCGCCGGCGTTCGTTTCGTATAACTGGAAGTACGACGTCGAGATGCCGTTCGATGCGTCCAGCATTTTCCGCATGATCGCGGCCGTGATGGCGGAGCGGGGCACGACCTTGCACACCAGAGATAAAAACAGAATGCCGCCCTGGAGAACGGCCCGCAGCGACACCCCGCTGTCAATCTCTTGAATACTCAGTGTATCTTCGCCGATTTCGGTAACGGAGTAGCGTTGGGCGGCCAAGAGCGCGTGTACTTGGCTGAGACGTGAAGTCGCGGTTTCCGGCATAGTTGTTCCCCTAAGTTGAGTACGGAGCGAAGGTGGAGTTTGTTCGCTAAACGATTGTAGTATAGCGCCGCCCGCGCCGCCGGTTTCGGCTATGATTGGGGATGGCGTCCGGCTGCGCAGCCCGGCAAATTGCGGCGAAACCTCGACTTGTTTCGCGCACGCGCAACTAGTCCAAAAATGAAAAATCACTTCGCCATGGCTGTTGCGGCGTCTGCCGCTGCGGTCCTGTGCCCCGCTTTCGCGCAATCCGGCGCGCCGCCCTCGGCAATGGCGGCGCCGGACCAGACGGCAGACCAGGCTTGGGTCATGCCGCTCGAGCAGTTGAACAAGCAGTTGCCTCCCTGGATCCGCTTTACCGGGCGGTTTCGCACCCGCTGGGAAATGGCGGCGGGGATGGGCTTCGGCGTGTTCAACGACGGCTATTTGCTGACGCAACTGCGCGTGGGAGTGATTCTCCAGCCGGTGAAATGGCTAAGCTTTGCGGGCGAAACCCAAGACGCGCGCGTCTTCTTCAACCAGCGCGTCGGAAACGTTCCTCCCTATCAGAACACGTGGGACGTCCGGCAGGCCTATGGAGAATTGGGCAGTTCTAAAGAGGGTTGGGCGGACCTGATGGTGGGACGGCAGGTTTTGAGTTTTGGGGAGGAGCGTCTTATCGGTCCGTCCGATTGGTTGAACCAGGGCCGTACATTCGATGCAGTCCGCTTCGATCTGCACCAGCCCGGTTTCAATGTCGCGGTGTTCGCGTCCTCCGTCGTCGTCGCGCGAGACGGCGTTGTCGACCACCGTTATGACGGCAACGACACCTATGGCGTCTATTCAAGTTTCACCCGTCTCATCCCGCAATCGACCATTGAGCCGTACGTCATCTGGCGCGTGGCTCCGGGCAATCTCCGGCTGAGCGAGAACCAGGGCCGCGGCGCGCTGAACGAGTTTACGGGCGGCGTGCGCTGGGTGGGCAAACTGCCGGCGCGGTTCGCCTATAACATCGAGATGGATAAACAGGGGGGATCGTTGGGACCGGATACCATCGACGCGTGGGCCGGGCACTGGCGCGTCGATAGGGGATTCCAAACCCGCTTCGGACTGCTGACGCCGTTTGTCGAATCGAATTATGCTTCCGGAACGAAAAATTACAGCGGCGCGACATGGAACACGTTCGATCAGATCTATCCTTCATCGCACGATAAGCTGGGCGCGGCGGACCTCATCGGCTGGCGGAATATCCGGCAGGTCCGCGCCGGTCTCGAGGAAAACGTCTCGAAGAATTGGAAGACCAGGCAGACTTTCGAGGATTTCTGGTTGGCCAACACGCACGACGCTCTCTACAACGCCGCGGGAGCGCTGGTGGTGCGATCCGCCAATGCGAACGTGAGCAGTCATGTGGGCGAGGAAGTGGACCTCGTCTTTGAGCGCAATTTCAACCGCGCCATGCTGCTGGGATTTGGATGGGCTCACTTTTTCACCGGCCCGTTCTTGAATGCAACCGGCCGGGTGAAAGACTACAACTACCCGTACGTGTACATTACGTATCACCTCTGATTTTCCGCGGCGACCTCCCTGATCACCGCCTTAAGTTCTTCCCGCAGCTCCGGCGACAACGCCTGTACGACGTGAACCGTGCGGGTGGGGAAGGGAATCTCGATCCCCGCTTCGGCGAATCTCTTCTTAATGCGGCGGTTCATCTCGCGGCCGACCGGGTATTGCTTTCCCGGTAGAGTCTTGAAGCGCGCCTTCACGATCACGGCCGAGTCGGCCAGCTTGTCAACGCCCATGATCTCGAGCGGAGCGAGTACGGCCTCGCGATAGGCGTCCTCGCTCGCCAGGCCCTCCGCGATGGCTTGCAGTTCCGACACGACCTGGTCGGTATCGTCTTTGTAGTCGACCGAGACCTCGAAAACATAATAAGAATAATCGCGCGTCAAATTCGAAAGCGTCTGGATGCTCCCGTTCGGAAAAATGTGTACCGCGCCGTTTTCGCCGCGCAGCACCGTCGTCCGCAGATTTATTTCCTCCACCAGTCCGCCGGTTCCGTTGATTACGGCGGCGTCGTTCACGCGGATCTGATTTTCGAGCAGCAGAAACAGGCCGCCGAGGATGTCCTTGACCAAGCTTTGCGCGCCAAACCCGACGGCGACGCCCACCACGCCCAAGCTTGCCAGCAGCGGGCCGATTTCAAAGCCGAGCTTCTGCAGCGCCATGAGAACCGCCACCGTCCAGATCAGGAAAATGACGGACTTCCGCGCAACATTTCCGATCGTCTGCGCGCGTTTCTCCAACTCAAACTGGGTGGCCTCGCCTCCCTTCAGCATGACGCGCACGGAGTACTTGCGCAGCGCCCGGATGAAGCGCTCGGCAATGGCCGTGAGCACGTACGCGAAGATAAAAATAAACAGAATGCGGACACCGTCCAGCACGTAAGGCAGGTAGTATTCGAAGCGCAGCAGGTCGTTGCGGCTTGGCATGTCTTCTCATGGTAAGCTCGGCTGCTAAACTGAGAAATAAATGCCGTCTAAACCGATCCCTGCCGCGAAGGCGCCGGCAGCCGCGGGTCCGTCCGTGCCCAAGGTGCTGATTCTGTCCTGGCTGGCGCCGGGCGCGGGTCATTTCATGCTGAAGCGCACGGGGAGGGGAGGCCTCCTGCTGGGCTCGGTCGCGCTCATGTTTCTCTTCGGCCTGTTGATGCGCGGAAGCATGTTCCATCCCGCAGACCGGCGATCTGCTCACGACCGTCATTTATTGCGGGGGCTTCGTCGGCGATATTGCGTCCGGCCTGTTCTACTTCGTTACCACTTGGTTCGGCTACAACCAACCCGACATGGCGGGGCATGCGCACGATTACGGAACCAAATTTCTGGTCGCGGCCGGTCTGCTCAATATACTGGCCATGGTCGACGCCTACGAAATCGCGACGGGGAAAAAGGATTAGCATGGCCCCCATCATGAACCTGACGCATTTCGAGGCCTCGCTGCTGTTCGCGCTGTTCGCTTCCGTTGTGCTGGGCGTGGTGACGAAGAAGACCGACAGCGAGCGGCTGCGGTACGGCGTGCGCTGCTTCGCTTACTTTATTGTTGCGGTGATCGGCTTAGGCTGGCTGATGTGGCTGGGGCACCGCTGAGGCGGTCTAGGGAGTATCGCCGCACTTGCCCTTGCAGACGGTTTCGGAAAGCTGGCGAGGCGGGCCGAGTTTATTGGGGTCCGAGAGCGACGGCCGCTGGACGCTGAAGGTCTCCACCACGGCGCCGTCCGGCGGCGGGCCGGCGCTCGATGATTTCGTGCTCCTTTAGCTGCAGGGCGCCGGTATCGTTCACGACACCCGGTATATTTTTGTCGAAGAGATCGACGGCAACGTCCTCGGCGCCGCCGGGCCGTTTCTGAACCGTCTTGACGGTCTGCGAATGCAGTTCGAGTTGTCCGGTGGGGCCCACTTCGTATTCGGCGGTGTTGTCCGTAGTCTGGTTCCCGTTCACGGCGCTGTCCGTGACGCGGCGCACGGCGGCATAGAAGTTCCCCCCGGGATCTTTGCGGTATGTGACGACCGCCTCCTCCTGGCCGCCGCCGCGCTTCGAGATCACGGCGTTCTTTTTCTCGACAATGTCGAAGCCGCCGTTGATGCTTGCGCGCTCGACCACGGTATCGGAGGTTTGCGTCGACCCTGAAAGCTCGTTGTGGGTGTTCGAGCGCTCGACAATCCGCATTCCGCCATCGACGCCGGAAGCATAGGTTGTGGTCTCGACGGTGGAGTTGCCGTTCGGCTCCTTATGCTCGTCGATTAAGAGTTTTTCAGTGCCGGCCAGATTGCCCGCGCCGTCATAACGGCGGACAACGCGCTCGATGAGCTTGCCGGAAGGGTCGTCGCGCAAGATCTTCTGCTCGATGCGCTCGAGCGGCGCCATGCGGCCGTTGATCGAACGGGTCCTCTCGGTTGTTTCATACCCATTCGGCTGCGGCGTGGTGGTCACTTGCGGGCCGGCCGCCACGCGATTGCCGTTGATATCGATGGAGGTAGTTTCGGAGGAGCTTTGGCCGGCCGCCTGCGATAGGAAAGCCGCCGCAATGGCGAGGCCGCTGAAAAACATGCGCATGATTCAGCGTACGCGGCAAATACCTAGCGGGCAATGAGGCAAAAACCTGAGTTTCGGCGTGCTTTTTCGGCGCCGCGTAGGCACGAAGCGGTTGTATCATAAGACAACGGGTCTTATGAAAAGAAACATCTCTCGATATCTGTATCTGCTCACATTCACGGCCTGGACGGTACTGGGCCAAAACGCGGCGGGCGTGGGAAGCATCACGGGAGTGGTCGAAGACGCCACGGGCGCGGTGGTTCCGAATGCCTCGGTTGTGGTTGCCAATCCATCGAAGGGCATCCGGCGCGATCTGACGACAAACGCCGCGGGCATTTTTACGGCTCCGGCGCTGGTTCCGGCGGCGGGCTACGAGGTCACGGTCAGTCTACAGGGTTTTCAGACATATCAAGTGCACAATATCGACCTGCACGTCGGCGAGACGGTCACTCTTGCGCCCCGGTTGGCCATAGGCACGGCGACGACGCAGGTGGAGGTTACGGCCGAGGCGCCGGTGGTCTCAAGCGACAAGACCGACGTGTCGCAAGTTGTGGACACGCGGCAGATTTTGGACCTGCCGATCAACGGGCGGCGCGTGGACAGCTTTATCCTGCTGACGCCGGGCGTGGTCGCCGACGCCTCCTTCGGTCTGATGTCGTTCCGCGGCAATCCGGGCGGCAACTCCTTCCTGACCGATGGCATCGATACGACCAACCAGTTTTACGACGAGAACGCGGGGCGCACGCGAACCTACAACATTTCGCAGGACGCGGTGCAGGAATTCCAGGTGGTCTCGGCCAACTTCCTGGCTGAATACGGCAATGCCTCGGGCGGCGTGATCAATACCGTCACGCGCAGCGGAACCAACGGCCTGCACGGCACGGCGTACTGGTTCTTCCGCAACCGCACGCTGAACGCAACCGACCCGACGGCAGCGGGATTGAATCCCCCCGAATGGCGTCACCAAGCCGGCGCCAGCATCGGCGGCCCCATCAAGAAGGACAAGCTGTTCTACTTCTTCAACGGCGAATTGCAGCGCCGCAATTTCCCTATCGTCTCGTCCAACATCAGTAATACGAACCTCTTCAATGCCCAGGGTCAGTACGTCGCGACGGGCGCGAATGCCTGCCAGGCGCCGGCCACCGCGGCGCAATGCCAGACGGCCATCGCTTACATTCAGGGCCGCGTGCAGCCGCAACTGGTTCCGCGCCAGTCCGACGTGAACCTGATGTTCGGCAAAGTCGATTACCAGATGAGCGATCGCAACCGTTTGTCGGCGGAGTTGAATTATCTCGATTTCCGTTCGCCCAACGGCATTCAAACGCAGGCCTCTCTCAACACCGGGAACGCCATCGGCAACAACGCCAATACTAACGTCTTCGACCGCACGGGAAAGCTGGGGCTGACCACCGTCATTTCGCCCAACATGGTGAATGAGGCCCGTTTCGGGTTCTTCAAGGATCGCCAGTTCGACCCCGCCAGTCCCTCGCTCGAGGCGCCGTTCGGTCCCACGCAGGTCTCCGTGGGCAGTCCCGCGATCAATTACCTCGGGACGGCGACCAGCTATCCTCGCCTGCTGCCGAGCGAACTGCGCCTGCAAGGCTCCGACACGCTTTCCTATACAGTAGGCCGCCACAGCATAAAGTTCGGCGTCGATTATTCGCACGTCGAGGATTATATCGTCAGCATTCCGAACCTCTACGGAACCTACACCTATACGTCGCTGACTTCCTTCGCGCAGGACTTTTCCGGCAACACCGCGGGCGCGAAGGACTGGACGCGCTATTCGCAGACCTTCGGCACGCCCACCATCGACCTGAACTTCAACGAGATTCAGTTCTTCCTGCAGGACGAGTTTCATATCACCCCGAAACTGACCATCACGCCCGGGGCGCGCTATGAATACACCACCCTGCCGCAACCGACGCAGGTGAACCCGGCGTTTCCGCAGACCGGCCACATTCCCGATACCACTTTGAACCTGGCGCCGCGCCTCGGCATCGCGTATTCAATTAACGACAAGACGGTGTTTCGCGGCGGCTACGGCATTTTCTACAACCGTTATGTGTCGGCGGGAATCGAAAGCCTGTTCCTCAATAACGGCCTGTACCAGCCGGCCGTCACGCTGAACAGCAATGTCGCCGCGCAGGTTACGGCC
Source organism: Bryobacterales bacterium (assembly GCA_963795935.1). GTDB lineage: Bacteria > Acidobacteriota > Terriglobia > Bryobacterales > Bryobacteraceae > JAICMB01. The sequence goes on from CAWCJO010000021.1 coordinate 14,030, forward strand.
GGTCCGGTATTTCCGAACTATCTCGCGGCGCAGCCGAATGTCGCCGGAACCGCCAATCTCGATATCGTCGATTCGAATTGGCGCAATTCTTATTCCGAGCAGGCCAACATCGCGCTGGAGCGGCAGCTTGCCAGGAATCTAAGCCTGACGGTTTCGGGCGTCTGGAGCCGCTCGCTGCATATTACGTCGGCCTACGATGCCAACGCCGCGAACCCCACCAGCTCGTTTACGTATCAGATCCTCGATGCCAACGGAAATCCGGTAAGCAGCTATACGACCCCGGTCTACACGCAACGCATCAATCCGGCATACGGGAAGATAGTCGAGATGACGTCCGACGCCAACAGTTATTACGACGCTCTGATCGTGCAATTGCAGAAGCGCTACAGCAGTTGGATGCAGGGACAGATCGCCTATACGTATTCCCATACGATCGACTACGATATCGGCGGCGCGGCGGGCGGCCCGGCGGGATCTTCGGGTGTTCTTTATGCGCCTTCATTTCCGACCTCCGTTTTCAACGGCAATTACTCCGGTGAAAAGGGGTCCAGCTCCAACGACGAGCGGCACCGTTTCGTGGCGAACGCCATCTTCAACCCGCGCTTCACGCACGGCTCGAGCTGGTTCGCTAAAAACATTGTGAATGGCTGGCAGCTCTCGGTCATCGAGGTTCTGGGATCGTCCTACCCACTGCCTCCCACCGTCAGCGTCTCCGCCTTCCCGAGCACGGCGCAGGTGGGCGGCTCAGGGTTGCTCAGCACTTCGACGTTGAACGGCCTGGGCGGCGCGACTCGCGTGCCGTTCGAGTCCACCTCCGCGCTGAATGTCGGTCCCATTTACCGCACCGACGCGCGCCTTACGAAAACGCTGAACATCACCGAGCGTTTCAAGACCGAGCTGATTTTCGAGGCCTTCAACGTATTCAACCACACCATTCCGGAGGGAGGGACGCCGCGCATCACGGAGCAGTACGTCACGGTCAACTCCACGACCGATCCAAAACTGGGGGCGGGCCAGATTGGATTGATGCCGTACTCCGGATACGGTACGCTGTCGCAGACGCAGGCTCCGCCGGACGGCACCACGGCGCGGCGCGCGCAAGTGGCGGTGCGTTTTATCTGGTAGTGGCCGGAGGATACAAGGCAAGCCGCGCGGGTTTTCAAGCGCTTGATTGAAAAGCTCGCTTCGGGGAGGTCAGCTCCCTGACGGTCGCGGCTCACTTTGCGCGTCCCGGCGGTTTGGGGCGTCGTGGCGGTTTGGCGCGAACGATCAGTTGGCTTTTCGTGGCGATTGGGGCGTGCGGCGGCGGCCCGCAAATGCTCGCTGCGCTACAGTGAAGAGGCTAAGCGGCGGACCGGCGAAGATCTCAGCCACGCGGGCGCGAGAGTGTCTCTTCCGGCCTCATCGCGGTAACAGGCACTTTGATGAGCGCGTCAGAAATACAGGTGAGCCACAATACCCCACTTGCCGCGTTGCTGCGGCGCGCCCGGACGCGGCACATCTTCCAAATCCTGTTGGACGAGGGGGCACTGGCGGGCGCGATCGCGCTGGGCGGCGGCATTGTATTGCTCGTTGTGGGAACGCAGATTCTCGATTGGTACTGGCTCGCCGGGCTGTTCGCGGCGGGCCTTGCCATAGGAGGGTGGCGCGCCAGGAAGAGGTTCGCTTCAAGCTACGAGGTGGCGCGGCGGCTGGACGACAAGCTGGCGCTGAACGACGCTCTTTCGACGGCGCTCTACTTCGGCGAACATCCGGAACGCACCACGACGCCGCGGGCAGTAATCGAGGAACAGCGCGAGATGGCGCATGAGGCGGCGCGCGCGGCTGATCCGCGGCGCGGCATGCCGTTCGTATTTTCGCGCTCCGCCTATGCCGCGGGGGGCCTCACGCTGGTCGCAATCGGCGTTTTCGGATTGCGGTATGGCGTCAATGGCAGCCTCGACCTGCGGCCGTCGCTGGTCCAGATCGCCTTCGATGGAGTTTTCGGGCCGGCCGATTCTCGCGCGGCCGAGCGCGGTAAGCAGAACGAGCAACACGCGAAGAACTGGAAAAATCCAGCGACGTTGAAAACCGATCCATGGCAGGCGCAGACGATCGATCAGAGCGGGGCGCCGGATTCCGCGCTCAACACCATCGACACGCCGGAGGTCGACAACAGCAACGCCACGGGTCCCGCGGCCGATCCTAAAGCGAACGGAAACAAGTCCGCCGACACTCCCGATTCGACGGCGGCCAGCCCGGATGACGATGCGGAGCGCAGCGCGGGCAGTCCGGACCAGGCGCCCGACGGGGGAGCTTCGCCCTCGCGCGACAACAACAAGGCCGGCGCTCCTCCGCCGGGAGCGGACCAGAAAGGGCAAAGCGCCGGGGAGAATCCCAGCTTGGCGGAAAAGGTGCGCGACGCGTTTGCTAACTTGCTTTCGAAACTGAAGATGCAGCCCAAGGGCGGCGGCGACAAATCGGCGGGCTCGCAGCGGAATCAGGCCGGCTCGCAGCAGCAGTCGGCGCAGAATAAGCAGGCCGGCGAACAGAACGGCGCGCCGACGCCGGGCCAGAAGCAGACGGACGCAATGTCTTCGCCCGACGGCCAGTCGAGTGAGGACGCGCGAGGCTCCGAGCAAGCCAAGAACGGCCAAGGGAAGAGCAACGGAAAGAGCGAGGGGCGAAGCGATTCCGAGCAGGGCAAGAGCGGCATCGGAAGCGAGGACGGCGACAAGAGCATCAAGGAGGCCGAGCAACTGGCGGCCATGGGAAAGATCAGCGAGATTATCGGCAAGCGTTCGCAAAACGTGACCGGCGAGGCGATGGTGGAGGTCGGCTCGGGGAACCAGCAGTTGCGCACGCAGTACAGCCAGCGCAAGGCCGCGCATGCGGACACGGGCGGGGAGATCGGCCGCGACGAAGTGCCGCTGGCGTACCGGCAATATGTGCAGCAGTATTTCGAGGAGATCCGCAAAGTGCCGGCGAGCGGCGCGAAGAAGGCGGTGGCGTAAGGAAGGGGCGCAGGAATAATGGGAGCATGTTATGCTTCGGAACGGACGCGCCCGTAGCTCAGCTGGATAGAGCGATTGGCTTCGAACCAATAGGCCGGGGGTTCGAGTCCCTCCGGGCGCGCCATCGAATTTACGACGAATTCAGATTGCCGGCGTAAGGACGATCGTTTTTCAAATCCAATTGTCGAGTGTATGCGCCCTGTTTGGAGGCTTTCCAGGCGGCCTGCTCGACGCGGGCGCATAGATCACAGCGCGCCCGTTGCGCCCCGATCGCAATTGGCCGCTGTCCTCACCATTGTCTTGGCCGTGCGCGCCGCGCCCGACCGTTAGGCTTTTCGCCATTCCGGCTAAAGAGTTTTCAAGAACGCGATGAGGGCGGTCTTTTCCGCCGGGGAAAGATAGAGGCCGAACTCGTGGCCGCGGACGGAGCGGTTGTTGCCATCGAAGCCGCGATAGCCGGTGGGGATGTAATCGGGGCGAAGGCGCGCGGGGTCGAACCAGTCTTCGAGAGTGGCAACGGATCCGTTGTGCTCGAAGGGACCGCGATACCAGACGCCCCGGAGCGAGGGGACCTTATAATAGCCGGTGCCTTTGTGAGTGGCGAGCGCGTAGCGGGGATCCGTGCCGACGCGTGCGTCGAGAATGTCGAAGCGCCCGCGCTCCGCTTGCGGGACTTCGAAGCCGTCGACAGGCGTGAGCTTGTTATTCGCGTAGAGCGGCGGCGTATGACACCTTGCGCATCCCTCGGAGGCGAAGATTTTTTGCCCGCGGGCGGCGAGCGCATCGAAGCGATTCGGATTGGCCGGGGGCGTCAGAGAATAAAGATATCGCGCCAAAGCATAGAGTTGCTCATCGCTGTAGCGCGCGGCGTGGCCGGAGTTGGATAGGGCGGGGAAGTCTCCGTAGCGGTCGAGCGGAAGAAGGTCCTGGACGAGCGAGGCGTAGCGCATCAGATCGCCGATATCGCGCTGATGGACGAGCCCGGTGTGATCGAGATAACGGCGCTCTTGTACGCCGACGAGGTCCGGGATCTGCGGCGGCAGGAACATGCTGGTGTTGGAGCGGGCGGTGACGCCGGCCGGAATATTTTCGCCGGCGGCGATCAATTGCTCGAGGGAAAGAGTTTGCGCTTTGCGGTTTGGATCGGCGGGCAGCCAAGGCAGCTCGAACTGGCGGGCGAAGCCGCGAATGCGCGTCAGGAGTTCGTCCGCGGGGACGAGGCCGGCGCTGCGGCGGAGCAGCATGGCGCCTTCGCGATCGCCGGGATTGTTGCCTTGGGCGCCGGGGACCACGGTTCCATCGGGCATGACGCGCGTGTGGCAGGTGTTGCAGCCCATCGTGCCCAATTCGATCTCGCCCTTGCGGCGGATCACCCAGCGGGCAAACGGAATTATGCCGTCTTTGGCGACGGGCATGCGGCTTTCTTTAAGAAAGGCGGGATCGCTCACATCGTTTGCTCCGAAGAAAACGGGGCTGTAGGAAATGGGCGCGTTGAAAACGAGTTCGCCGGCGCGGACCCAATCTTCGCGCGTGTGGAAGTTTGCGGCCGCGTAGTCGATGACCGCGGGCTCCCGATTGCGGAGCCAATCGCGGTAGCCGGCGGGCTCGCGATCCGGAGCATAGACGGGATAGCTCTTATAAATGGCGCGGACGGGCAGCTTGTAATACTCGGCTTGCGAAATGTGTTGGGGCGAATAGCGCGGATTGGCGAGCGGCACTTCGAAGCCGGCGACAGCCGATGCGTCCCAGGTCAGCGGGACTTTTTCCGAGGCCGCGGCGATCGGAACGCATGCTGCGAATGCTAAGGCTGAGAGATGACGACGGCGCACGACATCCCCTAGCGCGGCGTAGCCGGAACGAAACAAGCTCTGCACTACCGGGCAACCGCTCCGTGACCGTGGCGGCCCGGTCGGATTCGCCAAAGTCGGGGGCTCTCGAGAACCCGCTCCTGAGGCCATGAACATATTCTGCCGCAATAACTATTATGTCAGCGCGCGGCGGGATCGGCGGGTTATGATAAGCCGTTGCGAACCGCGATTATCGTCTGCTTTCTACTGACCAGTTTTGGTTGCGCGCGCAAATCCCCGGGGCCTCCGTATGCGCCCAAGGATGCGCTGAAGACTTTGAAGATCGCTCCGGGATACCGCATTGAGACGTTCACGGCGGAGCCGAACGTGGTGTCTCCGGTGGCGATGGATATCGATGAGAACGGGAACATCTACGTTGTCGAAGACCGCGCTTATCCGCTGAATGTGAAGGGGCATGTGGGGCGCGTGAAGATGCTGCGGGACACCGACGGCGACGGATATCCGGACAAGGTTACGGTGTTCGCCGAGGGCCTGGTGCTGCCGACCAGCGTCATGCGGTGGAAGAAGGGCATCCTGGTGGCCGATTCGCCCGACATCTGGTACTTCGAAGATACGGATGGAGACGGCAAGGCCGATATCAAGAAAAAGATCCTCACGGGATTTCCGTTCACGAATCCGCAGCACACCGCCAATGGGCTGGTGTACGGGCTGGACAACTGGATTTACATCGCGCACGAACATCCGGCGACGGCGGTGGTGTTCAAGAAGCAATTCGGCGATCAGGGCTCGGATGTGCGCTACACGGATCGGGAGGGCGGGCCATCGCTTCACCGGCCGGGACATAACATCCGATTTCGGCCGGACACGGGCGAGCTGGAGGTGCTGGCGAGCTCGTCGCAGTTTGGGCAGAGCTTTGACGATTATGGCCGGCACTTTCTGGTCAGCAATTCGAACCACGTGCGCATGGAAGCAATTGCGGCGCGCTATCTGGGGCGCAACCCGGACCTGCCGATCGGGAACGCCGTGGAGGACATCTCCGACCACGGCGCGGCGGCGAAGGTGTTCGCGATCACGGAACATCCGCGCTTTGAGATGTTGAGCGGCGTGGGCGAGTTCACCTCCGCCTGCGGCATCTGTTATTACCGGGGTTCGACGTTCACCTCCGAGCCGGTGCACAACATCGTTCATCAGGATGCGCTTTCGGAGAACGGGTCGTTGTATCTCGCCAAGCGGGCGCAAGCTTCCTCGGAGTTTTTAGCATCGACGGACGCGTGGTTTCGTCCGGTGAACATGTATATTGGCCCGGATGGCGCGATGTACGTTCTGGATTACTACCGCATGGTTATCGAACATCCGGAGTGGATGGCGAGCGATACCTATAATTCGCCGGATTTGTACAAGGGCGAGGAGATGGGGCGCATTTACCGGATTGTGCCGGACGGCGGTACCGGCCAAGCTGGTTTCGGTACAGCTCGGCAAAGCTTCCGACCTGGAGTTGGTGAAGCAACTCGCGAACCCGGTGATCTGGTGGAGAAGGACGGCGCAGAGATTATTGGTGGATCGCCATGCCGTGCAGGCGGCGCCGGCAATCGCGGATCTGTTCAGCAGCACGAGCCTGCCGCAGGGACGCGTGCACGCGCTGTGGACGCTCGACGGCCTGGGTAAGCTGGATACCAGCTTGATTGAAAAAGCGCTGGACGATGCGGAAGCCGGAGTGCGGGAGAACGCGATCGTTTTGGCGGAGCAGCGGTTGAGCTCGGAACCCGAGCTGGCCAAGAAGTTAGTCAGCATGGCCGGCGATTCTTCGGCACGGGTGAGGTATCAACTCGTCCTGACTTTGGGGAACCTGAAGACGCCGGTTTCGCAAGAGGCGCGCGACCGCATTTTGTTCCGCGATGTGGATGATAGATGGCTACAGGTGGCGGCTTTGAGCGCGGATTCGGCGGATGCTCCGCGATTGTTCAAAAAAGCGGTGGCGCTGGGCGGGACGCAAACGCCGGGACGTCTGACGTTGTACCGGAACATCGGCGCGATCATTGCGGCGCGGCAAAAGCCGGCGGAGATCGAGGCGCTTCTGGCGGAAGTGGAGGCGGCGAAAGGCGAAGCGGCGGCGGGCTGGCGGACGGCGAGCCTGGAGGGATTCAACCAGGGACTGCGGGTGAAGCACGCGACGCTTTTTCCGAGGAGCAAAGGCATTCTACTGACACTGTTCGAATCCGGCGACGCGGGAGTGCGGCGGGCGGCGTTGCAGGATCTGGAATCGGCGGGGCTGCCGTCCGGCGCGGGCTTGGCGAAAGCGGTCGCCCACTCCGCGGCCGTGGTAAAGGACGCGCATGCGGATGCGGAATTGCGGGCCGATTCGATCGGACTGCTGGCGCTTTCGAACCCGGAGTCATACGCCGATGTTTTCAAATCGTCGATCGATCCGCGTCAGCCCGAGGCGGTTCAGATCGCGGCGATCCGGGCCTATGGACGGTTGGAGGGGGATGCGCCGGCGCAATATTTGCTGGAGCACTGGCGAGACTTCACGCCAGCCGGGAGGACCGTGGCCGCGGATGCGCTGGTGAGCGACCCTGGGCGGCAGAAGCTGCTGCTGGCGGCGCTGAAGAGCGGAGACGTGCAGCCGTGGATGCTTTCGTTCCGGCAGAAAAATCGCTTCATCATGAATCCGGATCCGGCCATACGCGCGGAGGCGAGGCCGATTCTGGAGCAGACGCCCAAGGATCGCGAAGCAGTGGTGAAGAAATACGAGGCGGCGCTGGATCTGAAGGGAGATCCGGCGGACGGCAAACACATGTTCGACACTATCTGTTCGAAGTGCCACCGTTTTAATGGCGCCGGCCATGACGTGGGGCCAGATCTGGGCACGGTGCGAAATCAGCCGAAACAGGCATTGCTCACGGACATTCTGATTCCGAGTAAGTCCATTGCGCAGGGGTATGAATCGTACGTGGTGGAAACCAATAACGGCGGAAACTTCGATGGCGTGATCGGGCCGCAAACGCCCACCACGATTACGCTGAAACACGAAGATGGCAAGGAAGACGTGATCCAGCGGGACGACATCAGGAACATGTATACGACGAACCTATCGGCGATGCCGGCGGATCTGGAGAAGCAGATCACGGTCAAGCAGATGGCCGGTTTGCTCGACTTCTTGAAAAACAATCAGTAACATGGTGGACTCGTGAAACGGATTCTGAGCGCTGGAATTCTATGCGCGGCGCTGCCGCTTTGCGCCGCTACATTCCGTGCGGGAGCATCGAAGGTAGATATTACGCCGGACAGCCCGCAGTGGCTGATGGGTTACGCGGCGCGCCAATCGAACGGAGTTCACGACCGCATCTACCATCGCGTCGTGGCGATAGATGACGGAACCACGCAGTTCTATCTGATCGCGAGCGACCTTTGTTTATTCTCTCCGAGCGTTTATCAGGAAGTCGCGCAACGATTGGGCAAGGAGATCGGCGCGGACCCGCGCAACGTCTGGTGGAGCGTGAGCCATTCGCACGCCACGCCGGAGGTGGGTCCGCCGGGAATTTATAAGGCGCTGCTGGGGCGCTCCGACCATGAATGGAATCGCGATTATGCGGCGCTGGTAGAGAACGCCGTGGTGCAGGGCGTTAAAGAAGCGAAGGCGAACCTGGCGCCCGCGCGCATGGCGGCGGGGACCAGCGTGGCGTTTGCAAATATCAATCGGCGCGCGAAGGACGTGGATGGAAAAGTGTCGCTGGGATTGAATCCGGATGGGCCGGTTGACCGCCAGATCGGACTGCTGCGGCTGGAGCGTCCGGATGGCGCGCCGATCGCGGTCATTGCGAATTATGCGATGCATGGGACTGTACTGAGCGGGGCGAACCTACAAATCAGCGGCGATGCCCCGGGCGTGGCCGCCGCCTACGTGGAACAGAAGGTTGGCGTTCCGGTGCTGTATGTGAATGGCGCCGCGGGGAACATCGCGCCGATTTACAGCGGCTACCCGAACGCAAAGAGCGGACATCTGACGCAATTTGACGTGCTGCTGGGCGACCGAATACTGGCGGGTCTGAAGAGGCTCGGGGCGGCGTCGAGCGAGGTGACGCTGCATGCGGGAGAGAAGATCGTCGAGACGCCGCGTAAGCAAGGCCTGGATTGGCCGGCGGAGTTGGCGTCCTATTCACGCATGGATGGAAGCTCGGCGCTGGTGAGATTGCCGGTCCGGTTCCTGCGGATCAACGACACAATGATCTGGTCCGCGCCGGTTGAGATGTTCTGTGAGATTGCGGCCGCCGTGCGCGACCGTTCTCCCTTTACGCAGACGTTTTATTTTGGCTACACCAACGGATGGATCGGGTATCTTCCTACGAAGCAGGGATTTGAAGAGGGCGGGTATGAGCCCAACACCTCTGTGTTTACCGGCGCGGCGGAGCAGGACGTGCGCGATGGAGTGATTACTTATTTGCAGTCGCTGCCGCGGTGATCTTTTCTATAACGTTTTTGCTATAACAACGTCCGGGCATAAACGCCGGTGCGATCGTCCGGGCCGGCGATGAACGCTTCGGCGGCGTAGGCGAATTCGCCCGGCCGCAGCGACACGCCGGAGTCCGTAACGCGCGCGGAGGGGTCTGTGGCCCAGGAGGGCACGTTGCCGCCGGCCTTTTCGATGTTAAGCGGCGATCCGAGCGTGCTGGAGTGCAGGCCCGCGTCGCCGATTACGATTCGTTGCACTATCACCGGGTACCCGCTATTGGCGCAATCGCCGCCTGCCGCCGTCCCGCAATCCGCGGCCGTGACCACGCGGATCTTCGTCAGGATCAACACGGATTCGCGATCGCGGCCGTCCAGCAGCCGCACCGCGATGTTCTGGTTCCCGGGCTGCGAAAAATCGACGCCTTGCGCGTACATGCTCGCCAGATCGTGGCTGACTTGGTTGGCATACGCGCTGCGTCGATTCGTCCCGGTTGCCAGATAGATGCCGAACGCCAGCGGCAAGATGAAGATGGCGCACAGGACCGTGTGCACTGACGTACCGCCCGCGTGTTGCTCCATGGCGTTCATTCTTTCGCCAGTATGGGGCCAACGCGTTCGGAAATCTATTGTGCAAGTGACTTAGTAGGACTAGTACCTTTGGGCTACTACGGCCGCGATGGGGTTGCCGCCAGACGGGGCATCCGCGGCCGCACAAGCAGCCAGGAGCCTGCGGCAAACGTGCCGAACGCGATCCATTGCGTGAGCGATAGGCCGCCATACGTTCCCTGTTCGTGAACGCGGAAGAACTCAATCGCGAAGCGGGCCGTGGAATAGAGGATGAGGTACCACCCGAAAATCTCTCCCGGCGCATGGGTTTTGTGAAAGCGCCAATACAGGAAAACGAAAATCAACGCATTGGCGATGGATTCGTAAATCTGCGCCGGATGCAGCGGCACGAACAGGGGCGTTCCGCTCATCTCATGCGCGTCCGGATTCTTGAACGTAATGGCCCAGGGCAGGTGGGTTTCGCGGCCGAAGCAGCATCCGGCGGCGAGACAGCCGATCCTGCCGATGGAGTGAGCGATGGCGATGCCCGGCGAGAACACGTCGCAGGTCCGCAGGGCCGGCAACCGAGCGCGCCGCATGTATAAAATCGCGACGATCACGGCGACGAGGAAGCCCCCTTGGTAAACGCCGGCCGCGCGCAGCGTGCTTAACGTAAAGATCTCGCCGGGATCGTTCCAGTAAAGCTTCCAATCGAAGAGGAACATGAATAATTTCGCGCCTGCAAGGCCCGCCAGCGCGCAGTAAATCACGAGATTCGTGACTTGTTCCTCAGGCAGCCGCGCTTCCCTTGCAAGCCGGACGGTTATCCAGAGGCCCACAAGAAACCCCGCCGCTACCAGCAGACCATACGTCGGCAGAAAGAAGTTGCCGATGGTAAATAGTTTAGGAAGCATGGATCTATTTAATGCCGCGCATTCACGACGGTGCGCTGCTTTTCGCCGCCTCTAAGCATATCGACGATAAGAAGCGCCGCGCCGATGGTAATGCAACTGTCGGCGAGGTTGAAGGCGGGAAAATAGTGGGCGTCCGCATATACTTCGACGAAATCCGTTACGGTCCCGTGTACGGCGCGATCGTAAAGGTTCCCCAGCGCTCCCCCGAGCACCAGCGCCAAGGCCACGCGCGCCAGCCAGTTGCGGATCTCGCGCGGCTTGGGAGGCCGCAGCAGCGCCGCCGCAATCAACGCCAGCACGGCCGCCGACAGGGCAATCAGAATCGGACCGCGATAGGGGTTCGACGAATCGGCGAACAGCCCGAAGGCGACGCCGGCATTTTCCGTATGTACGATATTGAAAAAACCAGGGATGACCCGCCATGTATCGAAAGCCGAGAGGTGCGTCTTGACGAGGATCTTGGTCGCGCGGTCGAGCGCAAACACCACGGCTGCGATGGCGAACGGGGCAAGCCGATAATTCATTTGGCGCCGCGCGGCGGGAGCAGTCCCATTTGCTCCAGCGCTTCCCTGCAGTCGGCGCACACCGTTGGCATTTCGGGGTCGGACCCCACCTCGATGCGGTATTTCCAGCAGCGCTCGCACTTGGCGCCGGCGGCTTTCTCGACATCGACCAGGACCTGGTCGCCCCGGCCATTTTCAAGCGCAACCTGCGAAACGATAAACAGCGCCGGCAGCTCTTGCGCGTACTCAGCCAGCAGCGGGTAGAGGTCGCCGTTCGCGGTAAGGCGGATGCGGGCCTCGAGCGGCGCTCCGATGCGCTTTTCGTTGCGGGCCGCCTCCAGGCTCTTCAGCACTTCATCCCGCACCGGGAGAAGCCTGTCCCAGTTCTGCAGCCTCTCGCGCTGCGCGACGGTGAATCCGGCCGTGACTTCCTCCGGCTCGGGGAACAAGGCCAGATGAACGCTCTCCGGCGCTCCCGGCGGCTTCGAAAAATAACTCCAGACTTCTTCGGCCGTGAACGACAGGATCGGCGCGAGCAGCCGCACCAAGCGCGTACGTCAAACGGTAGACCGCCGTCTGGGCGCTGCGCCGCGCCACGCTTTTCGGGGCAAAGGTGTAGAGGCGGTCCTTCAGAACGTCGAAATAAACGGCGCTGAGATCGGTGGTGGCGAAATCGTAGATGGCGCGGTAAACCTTATGGAAATCGTAGTCGCCATACCATGCCCGGCATTTCCGGACGAGCTCTTCGGCGCGGGCCAGAATCCATAAATCGATTTCGAGCATCTCGCCGGGATCGACCGCATCGCGAGCCGGGTCGAAGCCAGCCAGATTGCCGAGGGCGTAGCGAAAGGTGTTACGCAATTTCCGGTATGCTTCCGAAAGCCGCTGCAGGATCACGTCGGACAGCGTGACATCTTCGGTGAACTCCACCGAGGCGACCCACAGACGCAGCAGATCGGCGCCGAATTTTTTGATGACATCTTCCGGCTCCACTCCGTTGCCCAGCGATTTCGACATCGCCCGACCCTGGCTATCGAGCGTCCAGCCGCTGGTCACGGCCTCGCGGTAGGGAGCCTCGCCGCGCAGCCCCACGCCGATCAGAAGCGAGCTGTGGAACCAGCCGCGATACTGGTCTCCTCCTTCGAGATACATGTCGGAGGGCCACGGCAGCCCGTTCTCCTTCGTCAATACGGCGAGATGGCTGGATCCGGAGTCGAACCAGACGTCGAGAATATCCGATTCTTTGCGAAACTCCGCCTGTCCGCAGTGCGCGCATGCGACGCCCGCGCCGATCAGGTCGGCGGCGGAGCGCTCGTACCACACGTCGGCGCTATGCTCGGCGAATTGCTCCACCACGCGGTCGAGAATCTTGCGGTCCGTAAGCGGCCGCTGGCAATTCTCGCAGTAGAAAACGACGATCGGCACGCCCCACACGCGCTGGCGCGAGATGCACCAGTCGGGGCGCGTCGCGATCATGTTGGAGATGCGCTCCTCGCCCCAGGCCGGCTTCCATTTCACTTCGGCGATGGCTTTGAGAGCGCGCTGGCGCAGGTCGTTGCGCTCCATTCCGATAAACCATTGCTCGGTGGCGCGGAAAATCGTCGCGTTGTGGCAGCGCCAGCAGTGCGGGTAGCTGTGTTCCAGATCGCGTCGCGCCAACAGCGCCCCGCGCCGCTTCAGAATGTCGATAATGATAGGGTTTCCCTGCCAGACCGTCTTGCCGATGATCTCCTCCGGCAGCACACCGGCCGCGCCCTCGGCATGATAAAAGCGGCCTTGGCCATCCACGGGGCAGTAGGTTTCTATCCCATACTTCTGGGCGCTGTCGAAATCCTCGCGGCCATGGCCGGGCGCCGTGTGGACCGCGCCGGTTCCTTGCTCCAGCGTGACGTAATCGGCCAGAATGCCGAGTGAATCCCGCTCCAGAAAGGGATGCCGGAAGATGGCGCCTTCGAGTTTCTCGCCCGGAAACGCCGCCACGATCTTCGGCTCCGCCCAGCCCGCCACGTCGATGGTTGCCTTTAACAGCTCCAACGCAACGATGTAGACATCTCCGCCGACCTCCACCGCCACGTACTCGAATTTCGGATGATACGCAATCGCGACGTTCGCCGGAATCGTCCACGGCGTCGTGGTCCAAATCAATCCGTACACTTTACGCCCGGCGAGCTTGGGATCGATCGACGCGGGATCGGAAAGCAGCGCGAACCGCACCCAGATGGAGGGGCTGGTATGGTTCTCGTACTCCACCTCGGCTTCCGCCAGCGCGGTGCGGTCGTGGATGCACCAGTTCACCGGCTTCAGGCCCTTGTAGACGTAGCCGCGGTCGAGAAAATCGACGAAAGCGCCGGCAATCACGGACTCGTAATGCGCGCTCATCGTGAGATAGGGACGATCCCAGCGACCAAATATGCCCAGCCGCTGGAACTGCGTGTTTTGCAGATCGACGTATTTCTGCGCGTACTTGCGGCATTCGGCGCGGACCTGGGCGACCGTCATTTTGGCTTTCTTCGCGCCCAGCTCGTGATCCACCTTGATCTCGATGGGGAGGCCATGACAATCCCAACCGGGGACGTAGGGCGAATCGAAACCCTCCATGGTTTTCACTTTTACCACCAGGTCCTTGAGGATCTTGTTCAGCGCGTGGCCGAGGTGGATGTCGCCGTTGGCATAAGGGGGTCCGTCGTGCAGGACGTACATCGGCCGCCCGGCGCGCGCCGCCCGGATCTTATCGTAAATGCGCTCCTGCCGCCAACGGGCGAGCGTCTTCGGCTCCGCCTGCGGAAGGTTCGCCTTCATGGGGAAATCCGTGCGCGGCAGGTTTACGGTCTTTTTCAGATCGAGGGGTCCGGAATCCATTACGATACTGCTATGGTACAAAATCCGCGCCGAACGGCCCTATTTTTGTTAGGGTTCGCAGCGTTCGCCGGATCGTCCATGGCGCAAACACCTATTCACGACAACCCCTACGCGCTCGGCCTGGCGCAAGTTGGGGCGGGGCACTTTGAGATGGCGCGCATGTTTCTGGAACGCGCCGTGGCCGAGCACCCGGACAACGCTCATGCCTGGTTCAATCTCGGATACGCCCTCGGGAAACTGGGCGATAACGAGGGCAGGTTCGCGGCTTACCATCGCGCCCTGTCGATCGATCCAAAATACGCGGAGGCTCGCCACAGCCTGGGCATTGCCTATCTGCTGAAGGGCGACCCATGCGCGGCCATGGCCGAAGCTAACAAACTCCGGACCATCGATACCGAGTATGCGCGCAAGCTCATCACCATGATTAGGGTGATACTATCGGACCCGTTTGGGTCGGACTGCTCATCGGGCGGCGCTATACTTCAACATCGAGTACTAGCATACTTGACTGACCTGGCAAACGATCACACAGTTGACACTTTCCGCCAGGTCTTCAAGACCGGACTATCCCCATAGAAGATGCGCTTGCATTGCGTACTTGCATAAGCTCGGCGTGCCTTTTGAGGAAAGCCAGCACTTCGGGTTGCCCGAATATCTATTGATTCCCTTGGCTCCAGCCTCTTCGGCAGAAGGTTCGTGGGATCGGGTATTATCACGCTTCGGGCATCGTCGCCGACTAAGGAGAATCCAACCTCGGCAATCGTCACCGGGAAGGCGCTGAGGTTGGTCACTTCGATGCACGCAAATCCGCCACGAAGCGTCTCTCTGTCACTTGACAGAAATCCGCCTCCCTTAATTGCCGTAATTTTGGGAAGCACCTTCAGCCGGACTCGACGTTGCAATAGGCCCTGCACTAAATTCCAGACACCAAGCACAGCGCCGACAATTGCGGTCGCAGTTGTCCAATTGACCTTCATGGAATCTTCCTGTTCCCATGCTAATCAATCTCAGAAGAGGGACATCGGTCGGTCAAGTATTATAACGGTGCCCAATATTGAGCGCCGCGTAATTCAACGCGGCGCTAAGGCGCGCTTTCCGGCCTCGAGCACTTCCAAAATTTTGTCGACATCGTAGACGCAGCCCGACCACGGGCCCTCCGCTGACGTCTTGCAGCGCGGCCCACAGCCGAGTGTCGGCCGGCAGCGCGGGATCGGGGGCGAGGTCGGGACGCAAGGGGCGCGATTCGAGAATGCGCGAGCCTTCTTCGCGTCCGCCGCGTGCGCCGATCAGATTTACACTGCCTTCGAGCCGCTTGCGGTCCACGACAATTTCGATCGCATCGCCGTCCTGGACCTTCCCGATCGGTCCGCCCGCCAGCGCTTCCGGTGAAATATGGCCGATGCACGCCCCCGTCGAAACGCCGCTGAAGCGCGCGTCGGTGAGCACCGCGACATGCTTGCCGAAATCCAGGTACTTCAGCGCCGACGTGATCTGATACGTTTCCTCCATGCCCGCGCCCATCGGTCCGCGGCAAATCAAAACCAGGACGTCGCCGGGCTGGATCCGGCCCGCCTTGATGGCCGCGACGGCCGCCGGCTCGCTCAGAAAAACCCGCGCCGGGCCGGTCTTGCGATAGACGCCATCGGCATCGACGACGCTCGGATCGATTGCCGTGCTCTTGATCACCGACCCTTGCGGCGCGAGGTTCCCCGTGGGGAAGCAAACCGTCGAGGTCAGGCCGCGTTGCGCCGCGGTTTCAGGATCGAGAATCACGTCCGCGGGATCGACGCCATCCCTCGCGCGGAGTTGCTCGCGCAACGCCCGCCGCCGCTCGGATGCCTCCCACCAATCGAGCATCGCCCCCAGCGTTTCGCCGGACGCCGTCAACGCGCGCGTGTCCAACAAGCCGGCGCGCCGCAGGTGGAGCATGACTTCGGGGACCGCGCCGGCCAGGAACACCTCGATCGTGGCGTGATTCTTCGGGCCGTTCGGAAGACAGTCCACAATACGAGGGACCTGCCGGTTGGTGCGGGCCCAATCTTCGGCGTCCGGCGCACGCAGACCGGCGGCATGTGCGGTAGCGGCCAGATGCAGGATCAGATTCGTCGAGCCGCCGAAAGCGGCATGCACCATCATGGCGTTTTGCAATGCGGCTTCGGTGAGGATGTCCCGCATCGCAATCCCGCGCGATTCCATCAGCATGAGAGCGCGCGCGGAACGCCGCGCCATATCGAGCCAGATGGGATGGCCGGAAGGCGCCAGCGCGGAATGAGTGAGGCTCATCCCAAGCGCCTCGGCCACCACCTGCGACGTCGCCGCCGTCCCCAAAAACTGGCAGCCTCCGCCGGGCGTGGCGCACGCGCGGCATCCCATTTCGGCCGCATACTCAAGGGTGATCTGGCGATGGGCGAAGCGCGCGCCGATCGACTGCACGCGTCCGGCGTCTTCTCCTTCTTCGGCCAGCAGCGTCACGCCGCCCGGTACGACGATGCACGGAAGGTCGTGCATTGCCGCCAGCGCCATCATCGTGGCGGGCAGCCCCTTGTCGCAGGTGGCGACGCCCATCACTCCCCGCCGCGTCGGCAGCGAGCGGATCAGCCGCCGCAATACCGTGGCGGCGTCGTTGCGATACGGCAGGCTGTCGAACATGCCCGTGGTGCCCTGCGTGCGCCCGTCGCAAGGGTCCGTGCAAAAAGCGGCAAACGGCGCCGCGCCCGAGCCCTTGAACTCCTCGGCGGCGGCCTGCATCAGCAGACCGACCTCCCAATGCCCGGTGTGAAAACCCAACGCGATGGGAGCGCCATCGGGCGCGCGAATGCCGCCTTGGGTGCTCAGGATCAGGAACTCGCGGCCGTTCAGGCGCGCCGGATCCCAGCCCATGCCGGCATCCTGAGTGAGACCGAAAAGATCGCCCGAGGGACGGTTCAATAGCATCTCGGCCGTAATAGGCAACGAGCCTCGCGGGCCGGGAGCGCGGACGGAAATGTCGTAGAGGCGCGCGTCGCCGGAGTCGAGAATCGCTTCAATTTCGGACCGCACAAATCAAGAATGGCACACGCGCGCCAAACGCAAAATGGGAGATGAGCGGGGTTGCCGCGGTCTCAACCGCGACCCTGCCGCGGACTGCCGGGGAAGCGCGCGAAATCGCCGGGCGCCGAACCGGTAATCCCGACTTACCGGGCCGCGCGCTCCGGCAAGCGGTCGGCCGGACGACGCCGTTACCAGTCCGAATACGGCGTGCCTTCGAGGCTCGTCTTATCCGAGCCGCTGCGCACGTCGAAGAGGCCGGGCTCGGCCTGATCGACGGCGTTCAGCATATCTTCCATGACCGGCTTCCAGGTATCGGACGAGCCAGTCATGGGATCGACCGGTATCTGCCGCAGGTAGCCTTCGGTAACCAGGTCCGAGAGGCTCTGCGGCGCCTTCTGCTTGTCTAAGGTGTACTCGTCCAAGACGGTGCGCATGGTGAACAGATTGTTCCGCAGAACGCTCTCTTTCGCCCGCGTGATGGAGCGATTGTAGACCGGCACCGCGATGGAGACCAGGATGGCGATGATCGCCATCACGATCATCAGCTCGATAAGCGTGAAGCCGCGCCGGCGCAGCCCGTACTTTGACGAATTAGCCGCGCTACCACTGCGAATAAGGAGTCCCATCGCGTGCTTTCTCCGTGCTCTTGGTGTAAACGTCGAAGACGTTCTGCCCGCCCCAGGATTGCGCGTCCGGATCGTCGCGCGTACTGCGCTTGCCCCAGTCGAACGAGTTCGTCATGGGGTCCTTGGGAAGGCGGCGCAGAAGATGGATTTTCGTATCCACCGCCCCGGCCAGCTTCACGCCATCGACCAGTTGTTCGAGGCTTTCGGGATAATTGTCGCTGTCCAGTTTTTGCATCCCGAGCTTCTGCGCGTCCGCCAAGTCTTTGTATTTGTCGATGGCCGTCGCGGATTTCCTTCAACGCTTCGCGCAGATCGCGCTCGTGGTCGCGGCGGATCTTATAACGCGCCAGCGGCAGCGCCATGGTCGACAACAAGGCCAGAATGGTGAAGGCGACGATCAGCTCGATGAGCGTCAGTCCTTGTTCGTTCTTCCTGCCTTTCATTTCTACTGCACCGTAAAAGTTAAAGAGGGCAACGCCGCTTCAATGGGCTGGCGCTGCGAGTTCTTGAGCGCCGCCTCGGTGACCGTGACCGCTCCCGATCCCTTGCCGATGGCGGTGAACGTGAGCTGCGCCAGAACCCCCGAGCCGTTCACTCCGGGCGGCCCCGTTCTGGAGACGCTGATGGTGGCCTCGCCGTTATCGTTGCGAATATCGATGACCGGCGGGTTCTGGCCGTCCTGTTTCAGGAAATCGCCGGGAGCGACTTCGTTAAGCCGCAGCAGCTTGGGGTTCCACTTGAGATGAATGGGCGAGGCCGCCAGCAGGTCGCTCACGTTGCGCGCGCTCAAGGTGACGATCAACGGTCCACCCAGCGGCGCGGTGGCGGAGGCGGGCGTAAAGACCACGGCGGGTGCGCCGGCGGGGGCAGCGGGTTGTGTCGGCCGGGGAGCGGCGGGCGGAGCATTAGGAGGCATCGCGGGAACGGCCGGGTGAGCCGGCGGCGGGGCGGTCACTGTCGCGGGCGCGGCTTCGGGAGCATAGTTCAGGTGAATGTTCTGCTCCTGACCCGCATCGATGCCGCGCAGATCCACGGCGTCGATCGTGGGCGTACGGACGATGTGCGGGATCAGCGCGATCAGCAGTTCGCTGTGCGATTTGTCGGTCTGTCTGCTGCCGCCCAACACCGTGCCCAGGATCGGAATGCTGACCAGTCCCGGGAATGCCCGCCAGAGTCTTGGTGTCCTGCAACTGCGTCAAGCCGCCCATGATGGACACTTGGCCGTCGCGCAGACGAAGCTCGGCCTCGTTCTTCTGCTGCGCGATGACGGGCTGCTGAATTCCGCCGATGTTCAGTTCCTGCGCGACGCTCGATATTCCCACCGCGACGTTCAGCGTCACTTCGTCGGTCCCGTGCACGTGCGGCGTCATGGTCCACTTCCACGCCGACGTCGGCGAACTGGAACTGCGTGCTCACCAGGGGACTGACGCTGCCGATCCCTCCCGTGATACCCGCGTTGAAGCTGCCCGAGGCGTAAGGGATCCTCTGGCCGACTTTGAAGGTCACTTTCTGTCCATCGGAGGCGCGCACCTGCGGCGATTGCAGAATGCGCGTGGTGGTATCGCTGGCGATGGCCTGCAGCAGAGCGCCGGGCAGCGCCATCGAGAAGTCGTTCAAGCTCACGTGGCCGATCTGGGCGGCCGAGATATAACTGCTGGTGCTGGTCGTGGTGCCCGTCGTCGGAACCGGGGTGCCCGTTCCCGTCGTGCCCGTTCCCGTAGTGCCTGTTCCCGTCGTGCCCGTGCCCGTCGTGGGGGTTGTCGTCGTGCCCGTAAGAACGGGATTGCGCGGCGAGAACTGCAATGGGCAACTCTAGTCCGGTCGCGCCCGTCGCGGCTCCAACCAGCCCCATGGCGAGCGTCTTGGTGCGGTCCGAGTTGGCCTGCATCACCATGATGTCCACCACCACCTCGGCCTTGGGCTTATCGAGATCGTGGAACAGTTTCTCCGCCAGCGCGACTTTATCGGCCGTGCCGCGCGCACAATCACGGCGTTCTGCGCGGCGTAGGTGAACATCGCCGCGTATCGGCGACGGAGCGCACGGCGGTGATCATCTCCTGAAACTCCTGCACCGACGTGATGTTCTTCAGGTAGAAAACCTTGACGACGTCCTCTTCGTAATCGCGCCGTTTGGTGACGTTGTCTTCAGTGACGAAGATGGCGTTCGAGGTCACCGGTTTCCAGAACGTTTTTGTTTCGAGGGCGATGTAATCGAGCGCCTCTTCAACCGTGCTGTTGCTGATATCGACGTTGACGTTCTTCGCCGGAGGCTGCATGGAGGGATCGAAGATGACGTTGATGCCGGCATATTTGCCCACCGTCTCATACAGCACCTTGGGTGGCTGATTATTCATTTTCAGCGTATCGATGCGGGCCGTGATGGGCTTAAGGCGGGGGATCGGCAGGATGGAAGAGATGCGCTCCATCTCCTCCTTGCGCGCCACCTCGGAGGGCGTCAGGGACTCCTCGCCCGGCTTGACGCCCCTTTTATTGCGGTCGATCATCTCGGTAGTGCGCTGGATCTCCTGCAGCGCCAGGGCGTTCGACGGGTCGACCGAGAAAGCTTTTTGAAATTCAACAAGCGCCTGCGTGCGAGCGATCCGCCCTCCCGCAGCTTTTTCGCCGTGGTCATGTGAATCTGCCCCACCTGCACGCGCATGCGGCGCTCGCTGAGGT
Organism: Bryobacterales bacterium; assembly: GCA_963795935.1. Classification (GTDB taxonomy): domain Bacteria; phylum Acidobacteriota; class Terriglobia; order Bryobacterales; family Bryobacteraceae; genus JAICMB01. Next base: position 34,434 of record CAWCJO010000021.1, read on the forward strand.
TATAGGCGGGGTCGGATGGATCTTCGCCGAGGGCTTTGCCGTACAACTCCAGCGCCTGCTCGTATTCTTTGCGGGCTTCGGCCTTGACGCCTTCCTTGTAAAACTTTTCACCCTTCTTGTTCTTCGCGTAAACCGCCGGGGCGGGGCTGAGGACGAGGAGGGCGAGAAGCAACGCCACGGGCCGCAAACGATAGATAATATTTCATCTTATGGACGAAACCAGGTAGAAAACGGGCGTATAATGAAAGCTAAGTCGGCTGTACGGCTGCTTCTCCACTAAAAGGTACTGACGTAAGCGCGTTTGCTCCCGTTGATAACAAAGCGCAGTGAGCCTCAAATCCGAACCCGGCATCAAGATCCTCAGCGACAACCGGCACGCCGGCCACGATTATCATCTGTTGGAGCGCTACGAGGCCGGCCTCGCGCTGACGGGCACCGAAGTGAAAGCTGCCAAGACCGGCAGCATCCAATTGAAGGACAGTTTCGCTGAGGTGGCCGGTAACGAAGCCTGGCTGATGAACGCTCATATCGGACAGTACTCGCACGGCAACCGCGAGAACCATGAACCGGTGCGTCGCCGCAAGCTGTTGTTGCACCGCGAAGAGATCGACAAGCTGCTGGGCAAGACGCGCGAGAAAGGACTGACGCTGATTCCCACCAAGATGTATTTGAAAACCGGGCGCATCAAGTGCGAGCTCGCGGTCGGCCGCGGCAAGAAGCTGCACGACAAGCGCGAAGCGGAGCGCGAGCGCGAGATGCAGGCCGAAGCGCGCGCCGCCATTGGGGAGAGGCGGAAGGAGCGTAGGGAATCGCATGGGAGGATCATGAACATTCGTTCTCGGAGGGACAGCCGCAAGAAGTGGAAGCCGATGCGCTGGTCGTCGTGGGATTTGACGGAACAGCGCCCCGGGGTTGCCGATGAGCGGCAGCAGCGGAGGAGCGCAGATCAGCGGAGCTCTATTCCTCGGGCGAGTTCAGCGGGAAAGCGCTGCGAGATCGCGATTCTGCACCGTCCGGCGGGATTAAAGGCCAAGCGGCTGGTCCTGGCGGGCGGCGGCAAAGCGGAAAAATTCAACTCCGCCGAGATGCGCAAGCTTGCTGGCGGCGGCGTTGCGCGCAGCTGAAGGAGAAGGGCGCGCGCCGAATTGCCATCGCGCTGCGAGGGCGCTTATCGGCGGCGACGATTTCGCAGCCGCGGCGGTGGAAGGCGCGATACTCGGCGGCTTCGAGCCCGATCGCTACAAAACCGATCCCAAGAAAAACGAAAAACACGTGCGACGCGTTCTGCGGTTGCGGGAGGCTTCCGAGGCCGCTGCTGGATCGTGGGCGCATTCTCGGCGAAGCGCAGAACTTCGCGCGCGCGCTTGCCAATGAGCCTCCCAACGTTCTGACCCCCACGCGCTGGCCGAGCGGGCCCGCGCAAATGGCCGCCGAGCAGGGCCTGGAATGCGAGGTGCTGGATCAGGACCGTATGCGCCAGCTCGGCATGGGCGCGCTGCTGGGCGTGGCGCAGGGCAGCGCCGAGCCTCCGGCGCTGATCGTCATTCGATATAAGCCGGCGAACGGTTCCGTCAGCCGCAGACCACTTGGCGCTGGTCGGCAAAGGCGTCACCTTCGACACCGGCGGCATCTCCATCAAGCCCGCCGATGGCATGGAGAAGATGAAATACGACATGGCGGGCGGCGCCGCCGTCATTGGAGCCATGCGCGCCATCGCGCAACTGAAGCCCGCGATCCCGGTGACGGCGCTGATTCCCGCGGTTGAAAACATGCCCGGCAGCCGCGCGCAGCGGCCCGGCGATATCGTGAAGTCACTGTCGGGCAAAACCATCGAAGTGCTGAATACGGATGCCGAAGGCCGGCTGATTCTGGCCGATGCCCTCACGTACGCGCAGCGTCTCGGCTGCACGCATCTGGTGGACGCCGCCACGCTGACGGGCGCCATCGTGATCGCGCTCGGCGAGGTGCAGCAGCGGAGCGTTCACCAATAACGAAGCAGTTCATGGAAAAGGCTGTTGCAGGCGGCGAAAGCGGAGGGCGAGAAGATGTGGCAGATGCCGCTGGACGAGGAATATCAAGGAGCAGCTCAAAAGAGCGCCTTCGCCGACCTGCAGAATATCGGCGGACGTCCGGCGGGCTCGATCACGGCCGCATGGTTCTTGAAGGAGTTCGTGGGCGAAACGCCGTGGGTGCATCTGGACATCGCCGGGACGGCATGGCTCGACGACGCCAAGCCGTAGATGGCGAAGGGTCCGACGGGCGTGGCGTCTGCGCACCTTCGTGCATCTGGCCCTGAACTGGTAGCGCCGAATTCCGGCCGGCGCGTTCTCAATCAATAAAACAAGTATTTGCGCCACTGATTGTCGCTTTTCGCGAGCAGGCGCATCAGATGGCGGCTGGTGTGGAGGCTGAACGGGCGCGGAGGACGGGCGAGTTTCATGCCGGCTTCGTCGGGGGTGCGGCTGCCTTTCCGGTTATTGCAGTGATGACAGCAGGCAACCAAATTTTCCCACGTGGTTTCGCCGGCGCGGGAACGCGGAACGACGTGGTCCAGAGTCAGCTCGGACGACGGCAACGCCTTATGGCAGTACTGGCAGGTGTAGCGGTCGCGCATGAGAATGTTTTTGCGTGAGAGGGCGCGCGTCTGGTGCGGGATGCGCCGGTATTCGAGCAGCCGGATCACGGAGGGCATGGGCAAGGTCTGGCGCGAAGAATGGACGAAGCTTTGGGAGAGTTCCTCGGCCGCGGCGACGCCTTTTAAAACCAGTACCAAGGCGCGGCGGGCGGCGCACACGTTTATAGGCTCGTAGCTGGCATTCAGCACGAGGACGGGCTTATGCAGGCGATCCAGACTGGGCATCTTCGTAGCTCACGAAAACAGTCGGTGGCGTAGTAGCGGCGGCATCGTCGCGGAAGGCGGCCGCGGCATGGCGGCGGTCCACGCGGGCGAGCGTCAGAACGGCGACATGCGTCGCGCCGGCCTTTTTCAAGGCTGCCGCGCAGGCGCGCGCGGTCGCGCCTGTGGTCATAACATCGTCGACCAGCAGAACCCTCTTACCGTGGACGGCGGCCTTGGCGCGAAAGGCGTTTTGAACGTTGGCGTGGCGCATGGCGCCGGTCAGGCCGGCCTGCGCCGAAGTGGACCGGATGCGGCGAACCAGGCGCCGAACCGGGACATTCCAGCGCCGCGCAACTTGGCGAGCCAGCAATTCGGATTGATTGAAGCCGCGGCGCCACTGCTTGAACCAGTGCAGCGGCATCGGCGCAATGACGTCGAAGCGCTGCTCGCGAGGCAGCGCCGTCAGCAGCAGATTCCCGAGCGGGCGCGCCAGCGTCTGAATACCGGCATATTTGAAGAGGTGTATGAGGGTGCGCAACTCCCCCTCGTAGAAGCCGAAACAATACGCCGCGTCGAAGCCCGTCAGGCCCAGGCGGCAGGCAGCGCAGAGGCCCTGTTCATCGAGCGGGTAAGGGCTTAAAAACGGGGTGCGGCAGGCGGCGCAGAAGTATTCCGCCGCGAACGCAACCGGTTTCGCGAGGCATGCCGGGCACACCGGGATGCGGCCGCCACCGGTCAGATGCCCTCCGCAAACGCGGCATTCAGCCGGGAAAATCAGCGCAAAGAAGTCGGAGGCAAGCTGGCGGACGGGCGGCGGGATGGCGTTTATGACGCGCTGGCTCCGCGAGCTACTGCTGAAGACTCACCTCCAGTAAACTTCAGTGTAGTACAAGGCGAGGGGCCGGGCGCTGGCCCAGAACAGATGAGGCCGGCACGAAGAGCAACGCCAACTTAGCGATTGGTGGGCGGGGACGCTTCCTGCGCGGTATGACAGCGGGGACCCTCGCGGCACCCAGGCCCAGCGGTTCAATTGCGCGTCGATGACAAACACAAGCATCATAGGCGGCAATTGCGGCTTCAGCCGGATGACGGGTTTTCACGTGCGAGGATACGATTAACATTGCGCTTGCCATGCAGGATGCGAATAATACGGATGACGCCTTCGTCCGCGATGTAGTAAATGCGGATCGCCTCAAAAGCTGCAACCGGCCACGAGCGCAAATCTTGAAGCCCGGGAGTGCCTGAACTGTAGCGCGGCCCCACAAGCGGATGCGGCCGCAGCGATTGAACGGTACTCCGGACGGCGTCGCGGAAGCGAACGGCAACTTCTGGAAGGTTCAAGGTAACAAGGTAATAGCGAAACTGGCGCACGATGTCGTCGCTAGCCGCTTGCCGATAGGAAACCTTCACGAATGCGGGCTGGCCTTACGCTCGGCGAGCATGGCGTCGGTCCGCTTGTTGACCGCATCCCAAACAGCGTCTTCCGCGAGTTCCTCCGAGGCCAACCCGTCCGCAAGCAGCGCATCCAGTTCCTCTTGTGTGCCCTCGAAGCCCTGCGCCGTGCGCTGTTCAACCGCGGACAAGGCGGCCTCCACGACTTCCTCGATCGACTCGTAGGCTCCGCGGTGGATAACAGCCCGCACACGCCGCTCTTGCTCCGGTGTCAGGTGGATGGTCATATATGTCTTGCTCTCGGGGTGTTCATCGCCTTCAGAGTACGGAAAAATTGGATCGAGCGCAAACGGCGAAGCGTGCCGCATTGCCGGCCTGGCATTGGCCCCGCGGAAGCTCTTCAGACCGGCAGAGTAAAGAAAAAGCTCGAGCCGCCGCCCAGCTGGGATTCGACCCAAATAGAGCCATCGTGCGCCTCGACGATTTTCTTGCAAATGGCCAGGCCGATGCCGCTGCCGGGGACGTCGGGTCCGTGGAGGCGCTTGAAAACGCCGAAAATCCGCTCGTGATATAGGGGCTCGATGCCGACGCCGTTGTCGCGAACGCAGAACAGCCATTCGCCGCGCTTCTCCTCGGCTGTGATTTCTATCCGCGGAGTTTCTTCGCTCCGATACTTGAGGGCGTTGTCGATCAGGTTCTGGAAAAGTTGAACGAGCTGCGTCTGGTTGGCGATGATTCTGGGCAGGCCGGAGACCGTGATGGCGGCGCCCCGCTCTTCGACGGTGGGGCGCAGATTCATCAGGGCCCAATCGACCGCGGCGGCGGAGTCCACCTCCGTCATCGCGAGGGCGTCGACGTTCACGACCCTCGAAAAAGCCAGGACGTCCTGGATCAGGGACATCATACGCTGGGCGCCCCCGCCGATGTATCCCAGGAACTCCTTGCAGTCCTCGTCCAAGTGGGCGGCGCGTCTGTCCAACAGCTGAACGTAGCTCAGAATATTGCGCAAGGGCGCTTGCAGATCGTGGCTGGTGAAGTAGGCGAACTGCTGCAGCTCGGCGTTGGAGCGGGAGATCGCGGCGCTCTTGCGCTTCAACTCCTCTTCAACGCGGCGGCGTTCCGCGATTTCGCTCCGCAGAGCCGCGTTGCGTTCCGACAAACGGGCGCTTTCCTCGACGAGACGGTTGTTGACGGCATTCATTCGCAGGGCTGCGGCGGTGAAGCCGGCGAGGCCGGTCATAATGCGCACGTCTTCGGAATCGAAACGCGCCGCTTCGTCATGCGACACGATCCAGATGGTTCCAAAGATCTCGGCGCCGGCGCGCAAGGGAAGCACCAGTCCTTCCACAATCGCGGGGTCCACGCCCTCGAAGACGGGAAAGAGCCGCCCGGGATACGAGAACAGACAGGGTTCATCACGATCCAGGCAGGCGCCGCAAGGGCTGGAGCCACGGGGCGTCTGGCCGCCCGCATACGCTTCCAGGCGGCCGGCCAATGCGACCCAGCGGAAAATAATATCGGCTCCAGGCTGCTCCTCCAGAAGACTAACGCCCGCGGAACCCGCGCGGCACAGCGCCACGGCGCGCTCGACCAGAGTGCCGAGCATCCGTTGGGGATTATTGGCGAGCTGTTCGGCTAAATCCCGGTACGCGGCGTTCTCGTTCTCAAGGTTGGGCGCGTGAGAGGGACGCGTCAAGAGAAGTTCGTTGCAGAGAACATTCTGAAACGCAACGGGTTGGTCCCCTTGCACAGATCCCCGCGATCGAGCGGCAAAAGCCACGGACCTCCTGACTCTGTTCCGATATTAGCTCAGTGGCGAAACGCGCGAGCGCCGGTCACTGCAAGCGCCGGAACCAAACGGCAACCTACGAGCGCGCCGGCAGGACCGTTCCGCGGCACTCGCCGAAGCCGATGCGGGGATGCCCGTCGCGCTGACAGAAGGCATGAAAGATGACTTCATCGCCGTCTTCAAGGAAAGTTCGGGTCTCGCCGCCGGGCAATTGGAGCGGATCGGCGCCGCGGCGCGTGATCTCCAGGAGACAGCCGCGCGAATCTTTACTGGGACCTGAAACAGTGCCGCTGGCGAGCAGGTCGCCGGCGCGAAGATTGCAGCCGTTGCTGGCGTGATGAGCGATCATTTGCGCAATGGTCCAGTAGAGGTCGCGGAAATTTCCGCGGCTGAGAAGGACGGGGGCGGGCGTCCGCGCGGTTTTGAGATACGACCTCCAGCGTGAGGTCGATGCCGCCGCTCCGCCGGTCGTCCGGGAAGTTGAGATAGGGCAGCGGCTCGGGGTCGCCCGCGGGCCGTTCGAAGGCCGGGACGCGAAAAGGCGCGAGAGCGTCCAGCGTCACGACCCAGGGCGAGATCGTGGTGGCGAAGTTTTTCCCCAGGAACGGCCCGAGCGGCTGGTATTCCCACGCCTGTATGTCGCGAGCCGACCAATCGTTGACCAGGCAGAGGCCGAAAATGTGCGACTCGGCTTGGTCGATGGGGATCGGCTCGCCCAAGACCGTTGCCGGGCCGACGAAGATGCCGACTTCCATCTCGTAATCGAGCGAGCGCGTTGGGGCCGAACCTGGGGCGATCGGAGTTGGGGTCCTTGATTTGGCCGCGCGGCCGGCGGATCGGCAGTTCCGCTGACGACGATGGACGAGGCCCGGCCGTGATAAGCGATGGGTACGTATTTATAGTTCGGCAGAAGCGGGTTATCGGGGCGGAAGAGGGCGCCGACGTTGGCCGCGTGGTACACGGAAGCGTAGAAATCGGTGTAGTCGCCGATTGCGGCGGGGAGCAGCATGGCGGCTTCGCTCATGGGCACGAGGCACGGTTCGACGCGCGCGCGATCGGGCGAGCCGGATTGGAGCAACTCGGTCAGACGCCGCCGCAGCTGGGACCAGGCGGCCGGCCGAGAGACATCAGATCGTTCAGCGATTCGGACGCGCAGGCGGCAGCGAGTGCGGGGCCGAGCAGGCCGGCCGCAGCGCAGCGCTTGAGATCGAGAATGTGGCCGCCGATGGCGACGCCGATGGACGGCCGCTCGGCTATCGCGTCGAAAAACGCCGAACGGAAGGTTCTCGAAGCGGGAAATCGGTTTGCGGGTCGTTGGCGGAATCGAGCCAGCTTTCGAACATTTATATCAAGCGGAGCGCTTGCAGATCGGCGAGCGGCTCTTCGAAGGAGCAGGAGCCGAAGCCGATTGCGAAATTGCGCCGCGCATCGACGAGCTGTTCGGCGGCGATACGGCGCTCGCGCCAGCTTACGGCGGCATCTTCGAATTGGAACGCATCCCGCGATGTTTCCTCGAGCGCATGGATAGCGTCCTCTTCGGCCGCGCCGGTCCACACCAAAGCGGCAGCGAGGAAGACGTTTAGAAAACCGTGCGTGGCGCCGGAGCGGATCGCATGGTGCAGTCCGGCGGTCGCTTTGAACGCGACCTTGCGGGCCGCGCAACGGGCCAGGAAGCGGGCAAGATCGGCGGAGCTGGGCGCCGCCTCGGGCGTAACGCCGCCGGTGCGGACCTTGGCGCGAACCGCCACGCCGGCCATCACGGCGATGAGGTCCGCGGGGTCGTTGCCGATCGGAATCTCGTAGTAGGCGGTCACGCCTGGCGCGATGTTGCGAATGGCGCCCGGATCTTCAGTCTTGATTTCGACCGTGTCGGCGCCGAGCGGAATAGTGGTTGTGCCCGGAGGAACGAGGAGGCTCACCCGCCAGTTTGCCGCCCGATCGCCCGCCGCGCTCTCGAACTCCGGGACTCTCGCCAACGGCAGAATGAAGCGGTCCAGCGCCCAACCGTGTTCTCCCGCGCGGTAGGCGGCGTAGTTCTCCACTGCCGCCGCCATGCTTAAAGACGCAGGCGGGAAAAGACCCGCGTAATCGATCAGCCCGCCCAGCAGAGCGCGGACGGAATTCATTTCTCGACCAACTGCCCCATGAAATGTTTTTTCAAGCCCTGCCAGCATTCATAATATTCGTGCTGCAGAACCTTGCTTTCCATAGCGAATTTCGTGGGGCGGACCACCAGTTGCGTCTCGAACATGAAGGCCAGAGTATTGGCGAGATATTGCGGTTTGAGATCGGCGCTGCTGGCGCGCTCGTACGTTTCGGCGTCGGGGCCGTGGCCGGACATGCAATTGTGCAGGCTCGCGCCGCCGGGGACGAATCCTTCGGCTTTCGCATCGTATTGGCCGAAGATCAGTCCCATGAATTCGTTCATCATGTTGCGGTGGAACCAGGGCGGGCGGAAGGTGTGCTCGGCTACCAGCCAGCGCGGGGGGAATATCGCGAAATCCATGTTGGCCGTGCCGTGGATGGAAGTGGGCGACGTTAGAACGGTGTAGATCGATGGGTCTGGATGGTCGAAGCTGACGGTGTTGATGCAATTGAAAGCCGCCAGATCGTACTTGTACGGCGCGAAATTGCCGTGCCAGGCGACGACGTCAAGCGGAGAATGATCGATCCCGGCGGCCCATAGATTCCCCTGGAATTTCGCGATGACCTGGAAAGCGTCCTCGCGCTCTTCAAACGCGGCAACGGGCGCGAGGAAATCGCGCGGATTGGCAAGCCCGTTAGCGCCGATCGGACCGAGTTCTGGCAGGCGGAAATAGGCCCCGTAATTTTCGCAGATGTAGCCGCGCGCGCCGCTCTCGGGAACTTCAACGCGGAACTTGACGCCGCGCGGGATGACGCAAATCTCGCCCGGCGCTGCTTCAATGATGCCGAGCTCGGTGTAGAGCAGCAGCGTTCCAAGCTGCGGGACGATCAGCAGCTCGCCGTCAGCGTCGTAAAAAAAACGGTCGCGCATGGAGGCGTTCGCGGCATATATATGGATACCTACGCCGGTCAGAAGCGAGGGGTCGCCATTGCCGCCGATCGTGACGATCCCATCGACGAAATCGGTCGGGACGCCGGGGATGGGCAGCGGATTCCAGCGCAGTTGGTTGGGAGTGGCGGGGACCTCCTGGAAGGGACCGCTGCGGATCTGTCCGTTGCCGATCTGCTCAAACGGCCGGTGCGTGACGGTCGGCCGGATGCGGTAGCACCATGTTCTGCGATTGGTGGCGCGCGGGGCGGTGAAGGGAGTTCCGCTGAATTGTTCGGTGTACAGTCCAAGGGCGTTCTTCTGCGGCGAATTTTGACCTTTGGGCAAGGCGGCGGGAACGGCTTCGGTCGCGAATTCATTGCCGAAGCCGGACTGATAGCGTAGGACGGGGTTGGGCATACGCTCCTTGCGGGACTCGGGTCCCCATGCACTCGTAATACTAGCGTACGGGTTGCAGCGGGTTGCCGGAAACAGGCTCGGGCGGACGCTCGAGAACGGCGCGCAGAATGCTCGAGAGGTCTGAAGAACCCAGCAGAATTCGCTCCACCGCGATTCCGGTGCGGTAAGCGCCAGCCTCCGGGTTGGTGTAGCAGATTTGCCCGTAGACTTGCGTGTCCGCAATGTCAATCCGAACCAGCGCACCGGAGGGAAGCTGCGCCGCGAGCAGAACTGAGACTCCCGACTCCGAAATGTCAATCAGTTCGCCGGTGAGCGGCGCCGCGTTGCCGTCCAGCTCCGTGACTCGAGTTACCAAGGCCGATGGGAAGCGCGATTCGTTGCGGCGGTCCACGAATGTTGTATCGGCGGGTTCGCCAAGCTACTTTAAAATCGCCCCGCCATCGAACGCAACGGAACGGTCACCCTGAGACGGCCCTTACCGTAGATCCGATTGACTGCCGTTCAAGCGGAAGCGCTCGAAGCCGGCCTTTGAAGCGCGCGCTCAGCGATGCCCACTGTCCACCGCGCGGCAGCTTAGGCATGCACCTCGACGGCGGTTGTCAGGATTTCGCGGCTCAGAAGGACATCACAGAAGACAGGATCTCAAGGTAGAGTTCGATCGACTCTTTGACATTCTCTATCGCTTTCTTCGAGGGTGGCGCCTTGAGATTGGCAGCCCTTTTAGCCCCGGACACCACGCATAAAAGCCGTGGGCGTCTTTTTCGATTACGACGCTTGCCTGGCGAAGCAAACGATCAATTTACCGTGGGGCGCCTCCGGACTACAGCCGCCGGATGGACGGCGCGCGGCGGCCTTCCCAACGATACTCGAAGTGTGCGTCCGGCCTGACGTTCCCGACAAGCGGCGGGCGGAAGCACGCAATGCACTCCCCGCCTGGGCGGCGCACGCTGCGATAGTAGATGCCGTTCGATCCGCCCGCCAGCAATTCGTGGGCGAGCCTCTGGGATGCGGCATAACTTCCGGGGTCGTGATAGGCCTCATTGCGAGCCGTGTTCGCGCGTACGTCGTGAAACGCGGCGTCGAAATCCGCAAGGTAAAGCCGCATCTGCACGCGGGTCTCAAAGACGCCGATCTCGGCCAGCTCCGCGGTGCGATGATACACGACCTCGGCGTGCGCGGTGTCGAGCGCCGTCCCCGCATACCACGCCCCGCGGCCGGGTCCACTGAAGCGGCCTCCGCCCGGACGAGGATGGCAGAAAGCGGCCATGACGACGCTGGCCATCGGCCGCCCCGTAACCCACTCGGCCAGCGGAATGCGAAACAGCACGCCCAATTCGTTCGAAACGCGGTCGTTGCTCCAGCTCTCCAGTTCGAAAATGAACGGCAGATCTTCCGGGGCGGCAATCGCGTCCAGAATGCCGGTCGTGGGATACAGCGTCGGGACCAGCCGGCAGGTGTTTTTGCTTCGAACCGCCGTCAGCGGCGGCATCAGTTCCAGCCGCCGCGGCGCGCGTCCAGCAGGCGGCGCACTTGATACAGGCCGTCGATGCCGGCGTCCGTCATGAACACCAGCGCCGGATTTCCGCCGAACATGGCATTGGCGTTGGGCAGCTTGACCCAGCGCGCCGCCAGATCGCGCTCCGGATACAAAATTCGCAGATCTTTATAGATGCCCAGAACAAGCGAGATGCGCATCAGCATGTCGTATGCGAGCGTCCCGGCCTGTCCGGTCTTGTATTTGAAGAATGTCGATTCGGGAGGCCAGCCGAGCAGTCCGCGTTGCTCCTCCGCCGTGAGGCGCCACTCCGCCGCAATATTAAAGAAGGCGCGCAAGGCAGGCCCGGACATCTGCTTTCGCACCTTCGGGTCGCGGCGCTTATCGGGAGCGATGGGCGGGGCCGCGGACAATGCCGCCTTGCGGCGGGGGCGTGACTCCATATCTGGAGTATACACTACACAAACGGTCCAAGCGCGCTGGACGCCTGACCGCCGACCCGCCGGAGCCGCCCTGGCTGGGCAACGGACAGCGCTCACCCGCGGGCGTGGCCAGGCCGGTTGCGCGTTGCGGGCGGCAAGGCCGTCAGCAAGCCCGATCTCGCGCCGGAACAATCAGCCGAATTCCGCGAGCTTCCCGTCCAAATAGGCCAGGGACCGCTTCAAGATGTCGCGATGCCTCTGGTTATGGCTTTCCTCCAGATCGTGCAGAACGCGGGTGCGCGAAAGCAGCAGACTTTCCTTTTGCCGTTGCCGTTCCAGCTCTCCCGGGCTGAGCTGCTGCTCCTTCGAAGAAGAGCCGCCGCGGGAGGCGAAGGATTCCATCTGGTCTTCAATGGACTTACTTTCCCACCCCCTGGCCATTCCTACGACAATTTTAATCGCTCATCAGGAAAATGCAAGGCCGGTCTTTGCCGCCGCGGGCTTTTTCCCAATAGTGCTGCAGGATCGTGTACACCATCAGCCCGGTCTCCCCTTCGCCCAACAGGAAATAGCGAAACGATTGCCGCATCAAGTTCTGGCGGCTCAATCCCAGGAAAACAGCCGTCGGATGCAGCAGCTCGGTCATATACGCGACGGCGTTCGCGATCGCGACCGCTTGCGAAACTTCCACCATGTACTCGCCGTCGCACATCCGAACTTGGATCTCCAGCGGCGAAAGAAACTCGCTGCGGTTATCGAGGAGTTGGATGTGAGCGAGGGCCAGGGGACCCTCGACGCGATAATACTCCTGGACCTTGCGGCGGCGATTCGCAACGATATCGGGAGCGAAACTGCGCACCGGCACCAGGTTCACTTTGGCCCCGGCCATGTTATTCCACAACGTCTGCGATTCCTCGTCGCTGAAGCGGTGACCCTCGACGCGCAGTTCGGTGGCGCGCGCGTAACGGCTGATGCCGCTCACGGTTACGATGAACAGAATAAAGAAGCTCGCGATGATGATGCCGTCGCGGCGCTCAATGATGTTCACGACCGTGGTGTACGCGAAGACCACCACGACGAAGCAGCAGTAAACCCCGAGCGTATAGCGGCGTTCCTTAAGCAGCGAAATGGCCGCCGCGATCGCCGCCGAGAACATCAGCACCAACACGCCCGTGGCATAGGCGCCGCCCTGCGCGTCCACGTTAGCGCGGAAAATCAGAGTAATCAGAACGTCGGAGGCGAACAGCACCAGTACCAGCGGCCGCGCGTAGGCCACCCATTGCGGCGCCAGACCGACGCGGGGAAGGTAGCGCGGAATAAGGTGCAACAACCCGGCCATGGCGGAAGCGCCCGCGAACCATAGGATGAGAATGGTCGAGATATCGTACACCGAGCCGAAGACGTTGCCCAGATAGCGATGCGCCAGAAAGGCGATGGCGCGGCCGCTCGCCGGGCCGCCCTCGCGATAGTCGCGCTCGGGAATGAGCAGCGCGGCCACGAAGCTCGAAAGCAGCAGCAACACGCTCATGATGAGGGCCGCGCCGATCAGCAGCTTGCGCGTATTCCGGATGCGCCCCACCGGCGGGTCGCGCTCTTCATCCGGCTTGTCGCCGCGAATCAGCGGCATCACGGAGACGCCCGTCTCGAACCCGCTCAAGCCCAGCGCCAGGCGGGGGAACAAAATGATGGCGGCGATCGCCAGATGCGGCCAATCGCCCTCAGCGCTCAGCGCCGCCCGCCAATGCGGCAAGGCGATGGGATGCGATGCGACCTCGAAGAGCAAGCGCACCAGCACGATCACGTTCAGCAGCAGGTACGGGATGCACACCGCCGTGGCCATCTCGATGGCCTCTTTGAAACCGATCAGAAACACCACCGCGAGCAGGGCCAACAGAACGAGCGTCAGCGTGAGGTGCGCATCCCTGACGAAAGGATGCAAGTACGGATTTTGCGTGGCGTGCGTGGCGGCATCCGCGGCCGACAGCGTCATCGTGATCACGAAATCGGTGGCCGCAAATCCCAGCAGCACCAGCACCAGCAGCCGCCCCCACCAGCCCGGCAGCAGATTTTCGAGCATCGCGATGGAGCCTTGGCCGACATAGGAGCGCCCCGCCACCTGCGCGTAAATCGGTAGAGCGCACGCCAGCGTCACCCCCACCAGCACGGCCGTAGCAATGGGCGACAGCGCGCCGGCGGCGAGCAGTGCGATGCCTGGCTGGTATCCGATGGTGGAAAAATAATCGACGCCGGTCAGCCAAATGACCAAATACCAGGGATGCGTGTCGCGCGCGGCGGCGGTGTGGGTGTCGAGCGACTCGCCCCGCCGCAGCCACATCCGCCAGATCGATTGCGGCAGCGGGCCGGGTCCGGGCTGCAGGATAGGCTGGCCGTTGGCGGACACGAAAGAATACGGTAGCAGGCCCGGCGGATTGCCGGCTTACGCCCGTCTTTAATCGCGCGCGGCGTCGCTGCCGCGAGAAGACCCCGGCGCTTCGCGCGGAGTCCCGCTCCGGATTATCGCCTCGTCCCGGCGAGATGGTTTCCCGCGCGCGAGCTCGGCCGGGCGGTCAAAATCAACCGGCAAAAATGACGGCTGGCGGCGCCGGCGCGTACCTGCGCGCCAATGAGGCTCAGGTCATTCCTATTGCGAAAATGCCGGCGGCCGCGGAAAGGTCCGCGTAGACTTGGCCGCCGGCGTCCGACGGTGTTAAGTTAATCCTGGCCCTCCGGCTGCACTGCGTCCGCTGCCGTTGCGACATCCATCAGCAGTTCCAGGAAGGCCTTACTTTGGTTCATAAAAAGGTTGTCCGCTAGGAAAGCCTGAATAGTGGCCACGGCGCCGCCATTGCGCGTCAGGGTCGGCCGGATGATCGAGACTGGAGGTAAGTCCGGGCTTAGAAACTGGGTGGGCTCGGGCAGAATCAGATTGGTTTGAAACATCTGGCCGGCCGCCGCCTGATCGGCGGGAGATAGAGCGGCGTTATGTTGGTTCGCGGGATTGTTGAAGTCCGGAAAAGTCAGACCCGTTTTAGGATCGCTGATGCCCGCCAAAGGTTGAGCGACCGCATTGGCCCCTTTATCGTGCCAAAGCGAAAAGTGATCTATCTCGACTCCACCGATGCTTAACAGGATTCGCAGCGTCTCCCGGCTGGTTGCCTTGAGAGAAAGTATGGGATAAAGGCTCGATCCGCCTTGTTCGATAAACGCAAAGTGAAATCCCGCGGTGTTGGCGATGGCTTGCATGCGATTGGGACCCGGGATAGCGGGAGGAATCGCTATGATCGTGTTGGGATTGGTATCGTTGTCGTTTATTGGAATGGCCGGCTGGTTCTTAATCGCAAGCAGTTGCGGGAAGGCGACGCCCAAGTCGGGATTTTGCGTGCTCCGGTAACGAAAATACCAGCTCGTGTCTACGTTGAGACTCAGTAAATTGGTAATCCGTCCGGTACGTTTGGACCCCATCGCCTGGCTGCCTTGCAGATTCGCAAACGGAGTCAAGTCGACCGGGTTTACGCCTTTGGACTTCAAATAAGCCGTTAGAAAAGCCGCGTGACTAATCTCGTCGTCGGTGTTGTCGGAGATATACTGCGGCATGTCGCCATCGAGGTTTTGAAGCGCGGCCTGGTAGGCCGGGTTCCCTACATTCTTTTGGTCGTTGTGATCGACCGCTCCTCCGAGCTCATTGTATTGTTGCCATAAATCGGCTTCGATGAGCTCGATCGTGAGAGCAAGCTGCAACAGCGCAACATCGCCCCTGGGTAGGCTATCGCGATCCTGAGCGAATAACCGGCGGCCTGTCAGCGTTGCGCCCGCGGCGCCCGCCGCGCCCAGGCCCTGGAGGAATTTGCGCCGCCGGATAAGCTGGGTCCATGTTGAGTCAAGTTCGTCTGGCGATTGAATAGATTGTGTCTTCATTAGTCCCTTTCTTCTGGTTTCTTGTCACACCATGCTTCCAGACGGTCCACTCGATGTCTATGTCACGGGCCATCGGCGACATTCACAAAGCTTTTACGGAATCTTCGTAAGATACGCCGTGACGTGATGTGCTTCGCGGCTGTGGAACTTAGAACCTTAGAACTCCGCCGACCCCGGCGTGCGCGGACAAGGGATCACGTCGCGGATGTTTTTCATCCCCGTCAAGTACATCATCATGCGCTCCAGGCCGAGTCCGAAGCCGGAGTGCGGCGCGGTCCCGTAGCGCCGCAGATCGAGATACCACCAGTACGCCGCTTCGTTCAGACCATGCGAGCGGATCTTCTCCAGGAGCACGTCGTGGCGTTCCTCCCTTTGGCTGCCGCCGATGATCTCGCCGATGCGCGGCACGAGCACATCCATGGCCCGCACGGTCTTGCCGTCTTCATTCAGGCGCATGTAAAACGCCTTGATCTCTTTGGGATAATCGGTGACCACCACCGGCTTGCCGAAAACCTCCTCGGTCAGATATCGCTCGTGCTCGCTTTGCAGATCGGCGCCCCAGAAGACCGGAAATTCCCATTGCTTTCCCTTGGCCGCCGCCTGCTCCAGGATGCGCACCGCTTCCGTGTAGGGCAGGTGCTCGAAATCGCTCTGAGCGACGTGTTCCAGCGTGGCGAGAACGGTGTTGTCGATGCGCTTGTTGAAAAATTCCAGATCGGCGCGGCAGTTGTCCAGAACTTCGCGAATGATGGACTTCAGAAAGCGCTCGGCAAGATGGCGATTATCGTCGAGATCGCAAAACGCCATCTCCGGCTCGATCATCCAGAATTCGGCCAGATGCCGCGGCGTATTGGAATTTTCCGCCCGAAAGGTGGGGCCGAACGTGTAGACGTTCGAGAATGCCAGCGCAAACATCTCCGCTTCCAATTGCCCGCTCACCGTAAGAAAAGCCTGCTTGCCGAAAAAATCCTGGCTGAAATCGACGGGGCCCTCCGGAGTGCGCGGCATGTTCATCAGATCGAGCGTCGTGACGCCGAACATAGCCCCCGCCCCTTCGGTATCCGAGGCGGTGATCAAAGGCGCGTGAACGTAGAGAAACCCGTTGTCCTGAAAAAAGCGATGGACCGCCATCGAGAGCGCATTGCGCACGCGAAACACTGCGCCGAAGGTGTTGCTGCGCGGCCGCAGATGCGCGATCTCGCGCAGAAATTCCATCGTATGCCCCTTTTTTTGAAGCGGGTACGACGACGGATCCGCGGCGCCCGTAGACTTCGATGGCCTCCGCCCGCAGTTCGACAGCCTGTCCCGCCCCCGGAGATTTTACAAGCTCGCCCGAGACCCGCACTGCCGCTCCCGTGGTCACCTGGGCCAGCGTGGTCTCCGGAATGCGCCCGTCTTCGACGACGATCTGCAAGTCGCGCGCCGAAGAACCGTCCTGAAGCTGCAGGAAATGAACGCCCTTGCTGTCGCGCCGCGTCTTGACCCATCCCAGCGCATCCAGCCGCTCGCCCGGCTGCTTGGACAGAATGTCCCTGACGTAACCGCCCTTCTCAATCAAAGTCGCTCCTCAGAACCATCTTAAGTGGGGCCAGGCGCGATTCGACGGCAAGCGCGCTGCTCTCCTTCAGCTTTAGCCGCGCTGTGCTTGTTCGCGCTGTGCTATAGATACACCTTACAGCTTAGGAGGCTGCGTTGCGGCGGCGCCATTTTCTCGAAAGCTCGTTGCTCGGCGGGGCTGCCGCTTTGCAGGCGCAAACCCCTCCGGCGCCCCACGAGGCCGAGTCAAGCGGCACCGGCGGCACTTCCTATCAACTCCCCCTGACGATTGAGCGCCGGCGCACCGGACAGCCGCGGCTCGGTCAGGTAGTCGTCGCCATTCAGCCGCACTGTGACGATGTGCCGATCTTCGCCGCCGGAACAGTGTTGAAGCTGATCGACGAAGGCTGCGCCGGATATCTGATCACGATGTCGGACGATTCCATGGCCGGCGTGGGCGCCTCATACGGCGAGATCATTCAGAAAAATGAGCGGGACACGATGGAGGTGTCTAAGCGGCTGGGCTGCAAAGACGCCTTCTTCATGAAGTACCCGAATCACAACATGGATGCCTGGCCGATTGTGGAAATGCGCGCGCGTCTGACCTTCCTGTTCCGGTTGCTGAAGGCCGACATTATCGTGGTCTACGACCCGTCGTCCCTATACGAGCGCAATCCCGACCACTACGTCACGGCGCGGGCCGTCGAATGGGCTGCGGCGATTGCCGGGACCGAGTGGGATTATCCGGAGCACTTCAAGGCCGGACTCACCCCGCACGCGCCGAAGGAACGCTACTATTTCGCGCGCGGACCGCAGTTGGTGAACCGCGTTGTGGACATAACGGATTTCATGGACCAAAAAGTTGCGGTCAATCTTGCCAACACCACGCAAGGTCCTGCCGGCAACGCGGGAAGCAGTCTGCGCCGCAGCCTCGCCGCGAAGGGCAAACGTCTTCCCATTCTCGGCGCCGACGACGCTACCGCGAATCGCCAGTACACGAAACATTTCGCCCTCGCCCGCGATCGCATGCGCGGCCAGGCTCATGAGCTCCAATATGCCGAGTACTTCCACTACATCGGTCCCGACGAGCCGGATATGGATGCGTCCTACATCCAACAGAACGCAGTCCCGCTATAGCATCCCGGCCGAACGGCGGCGCAACTACTCCGGCTCAAACGCGATCATGATGGCGCTGTTATCGGCTCCTCCGAAGCCCTCTTGATCGAGACGCTCCAGAATCTCGCGATGCAGTTGCGAAAAGGGGACGGGCGACCGGTTTCGCTCCGCCAACTCCAAAATCAGCCGTACATCCTTCAAGTGCTGCGAGAGGCGCCCTTCCGGAGTAAAATCGCCCGTTGTCATCTTCCGACCTTTCGTGTCCATGACGCGGCTGTACGCCGGCCCGGCTTTCAGAATCGGCAGTACGCTTTCGAGCGGCAAACCCAGCGCCCGCGCGAATCCCAGAGTTTCGGCGAGAACCGCGCGTTCCAGTCCCAGCGCAAGATTGGTAACCAGCTTCATGCGCATTCCGTGTCCGGCCGGACCGGCATGAAACGCTTGCCGGGCAAAGCACCGGAAGAGGTCGTGGCACGCCGCGAACGCCGCCGCTTCTCCTCCGGCAATGACGATGGTCTCGCCAGAACGTACCTGGCGGCTTGAACCGGCAATCGCGGCGTCGAGGTATAACACGCCCTTGCTCGCGAGTGAGGAAGCGGCGAGCGCCGCATCGCCGGGATGACCTGTTGTTGTGTCCACGACGATGTCGCCGGATTTGACGCATACCCCGAGACCGGCAAGCACCTGGGCGGCAATGTGAGAATCCGGCAAGCTCAGAACAATGCGGCGGCAGCGCTCGACCACTTTGGCGGCATTCGAAACGGGTTGCCCGTTTACGTTTGCGAACTCCTTCAGGCGCGTAGGATCGGTATCGAAACCCACGACTCCGAATCCCGCTGCAAGAAAGCGGTCCGCAAGGGCCGACCCGACAAGCCCAAGTCCGATGAGGCCGATATTTTCAGTCATAAGGGAGCGGTGGTCGCCTGCACAATAGGTGTAAAGTGAAATTTTCGCATCTATGACAATGCGTTGGCTCGATTTCGCGATTGTCTGCGCATACATCCTCGGGCTGACGCTTCTCGGTCTGCATTTCAGGCGTCGGCAGACCTCCACTGAAGCGTACTTCGTTGCCAAACGCTCGATCCCATCTTGGGCGATGGGCATCTCGCTCTTGACCACGCTCATCACCAGCATCACCTTTATTTCATACCCAGGCTCAGCCTATGGCGGAGACTGGTCGTTGCTTGTCCCCGGCTTCATGGTCATTGTGGTGCTGATACTGGCAGGCTCCGTCGTGATCCCGTTTTATCGGCACGCGGTTGGAATGAGCGCTTACGAGTATTTCGGGCGCCGCTTCGGACGGCCCACCCGGATCTATGCGTCTATCGCATTTGCAATCGGCCATTTTTCAAAAATGGGATTCGTCTTCTATCTCCTCGGTTTGACCATCGACAGCATGACGGGTTGGAGCATCGATCGAGTGATTCTCACCATTGGAGTTCTGACCATTTTCTACACCTACGTGGGGGGATTCGAGGCGGTTATCTGGACGGACGTGGTGCAGGGCTTCTTTCTTCTAGCGGGTCTGCTGGTGTCCCTGGGATATGTCCTGTTCCTGCCTCCAGGCGGTCCTGCCGCGGTGTTGCACTTGGCCGCCGCTCATCACAAATTCAGCCTGGGAACATTCTCGGGCGGATTTTCGAAACCAATCATTCCCGTTTTATTGATTTATGGCTTCTTCTGGTATCTGCAGAAATATACGGCCGATCAACCCGTCGTGCAGCGCTATCTTGTGGCCAAGTCCGACCGCGCCGCGGTGCGCGGAGTTTCTTTTGGAGCGCTGCTATGCGTGCCTATCTGGACGTTGTTCATGCTCGTGGGCACGTGTCTATGGTCTTACTACCGGCTCACCGGTGAACGCGTTCCGGCCTACATAACCAAAGCCGACCAGATGTTCCCCTATTTCCTGAGCACGCACTTGCCGCCCGGCTTGACCGGCTTGTTCATGGCCGCGCTGATCGGCGCCGCGATGTGCGCCCTGTCAAGCGATCTGAACAGTTTCGCCGTTGTGGGCGTGGAGGATATCTATCGATTACTGCGTCCATCCGTTTCCGACCCGAGACGGTTGCGCATGGGCCGCTACATCGTCGCCGTCGCGGGATTCCTGTGCGTCGGGACAGCCCTGGCTCTCGCGCACACGAAAGGCTCCGCGCTGTCCCTGTGGTTTACAGTTTCGGCCGTGGCAAGCGGCGGCCTCGCGGGATTATTTCTGCTCGCGTTCCTGAGTTCGCGCGCAAACGCGAAAGGCGTCTACGTAGGCCTTACGGCGGCCCTAACCTTCACGGTGTGGGCCACTTTGACGTTATCTCAAAAGCCCATTCTCGACCTCGGCCGATTCAATTTTCCATGGCACGATTACATGATCGGAGCAATCGCGCACGTGCTGGTGCTGGGCGTCGGCTACATTGCGAGCCTGGTCCTTGCAAAACACGGCGAGGGCGCGGAATGGAACGGCATGACCCTGTGGGGTTGGTTACGAGAGCGGCGCAACGGTCTGGCAACGCCGCTCAATCCCGCCGAGCGCGCCCAGCGCGGCGTCATCGCGAACTAACGGAAATCGCGTAAACTACGCACGTACTGCCGCACATAGAAGAAGCGTGCGGTAACCTTCTTTCCCGGCGCTCCCCAGGTACTCTTCAGGACCGTTATCCCGTACTCCGGATGCAAACCTAGATCCGCTAGTCGTACCGTCAACGGCAGTGGAATGTAATCGATCTCGTTACGGCTGACGCTCGCGTATAGAACGCCGTTACGACAATCGATCCGCGCCTCAACGGGCGGGCTGCCCGGGAAATCGCGTATGCCCCCTTGATTGAAGCCCAGGTTTTCCGCCGTCAAATAGCCGCCATTTAAATCCCAGCGAATCACCCGAAACTGTCCCTTTGAACCTCGCACGCGCAAGCCGGCCGCCATGCCATTTACTGACAGAAAATCCAGCTTAGTGGCAACTGTCCAGTCGCCGGCAGGCGCCGCGCGGAAAAATTCCGATTGGCAGGTTTCATCCTGTGCTCCGATGGGGAGCACCAATGCATTGGTTTCATACTGTGCGGACGGCGATCCGGCGCAGGTGGTCGCGTAATGCCATCCATCGAATTGGCTCAGATCGGCCGGGCCGTCCGGGTAAGAATGGAATTCGTGTCCGACGCTCAATCGATCGAAGCGGGCATGCGCCGGCGTTGCGTTTGAATGACCATGATGAGCAAAGATGGCGACGCGCGCGTCCGGCATCGCATCCGGCATGTTCAGCACGTTGCCGGTTTCAGTCCAGGTATCTCCATCGAAGCTGAGAAAAGCCCTGAAAACCGAATGCTCCCGGCGAATCGAAAGCCAGACGGGACGGCTGTCCTCGGCGCGCGGATCGTAGGCAAACGTATTTGGCGGCTTACGATAACGCGCCTGCGTTTCCAAGCCAAACTCCAATTGCGGGCGCGCCAGGAATTGGCGGCCCAGCTTGACATAGCGGTCCGGATCGTTGAAGATCAACAATCCGGCTTGCTGCAGCGCCTGTTCGGGCGTGAACCACATACGAACGGACGTATCCTCCACGTCCGCGATTCTGGGGCCAACCTGGATCGCTCTGCCCGGTAGGTCGAGAACGCTGTGCATGAAGTCGCCCCGGACGGTTGTCAGATCGAAAACCGGAAGGGGCGAAATGGAAGCCTTCGAAAAATGCCTGCGGGGAAGAGCGCGAGACCCAAGACAAGGGCGAGCCCCAAGCCAGCGATTAGAAGCTGCACAACGCGCCTGCGGCGCAGGCCCGGGATTCGCTCGCTTGATGCGGTCACGAGTCCCGCTAAAGGTTCGAAGGAGTTGGCGGATGATTTCGGATGCAGGCTTTCGACGCTTTGAACCGCCTCGGGACTGACATGATGATCCACCTCTTCCCGGGTACGGAACTTCGGGATATAGGAGCGGACCGGAAGCGTCACGATGATCGCATCGCGTGTCCCGGGACCCGAATAGTACATATCCAAACGCTGGCGTGTGAGAGTCGCCATCTTCCGGACAGAAGCGTCGTCTACCGGATTGAAATCGCGATTGCGGTGCAGAACGTGCTCGGCGATTTCAACCTGGTCGAGGTGCACGCGGCCCTGAAAAGCCGCCTCCGAAGCGTAGAGCAGGAAATCGCTAAGCTGCCGTCGCGCTATGAAATCGGCGCTGTCGAGAATCCTGCGCAGTTGTCGGCGACACTGCTCAATGTCCAGACTGGTCTGGCTGGTCTCCACCGTACGTGCGCCCCACTGGACGCCTGAATACGACAATATAGCATGTGCGTCCAGGATCCAGGGAACGTTGCGGAACGTCCGCGGAACGAGCCGAAACTAAAGGGAACCTTATTCCATAACACCCCGGTAGAGCACAATAAGAAGTCACGGTGGCCGATTGTGTGCCGTGAGCGCGTTTAGTGTCGAGAGGAACTAACGATGCCTGCAAAATGGGGAAGGGGACATTCAAAAGGTCGGGTTAGCCGATGCATTGGGCAGCGCTGTTTTCCTGGCAGTCTGTAGCGCCGTTGTCGGCCAGGTGAACACGGCGACCGTTACTGGAACCGTAACCGATCCAAGCGGCAGCGCGATTCCCAACGCCAAGGTCGAGACCACGAACGAGGCCAACGGCGTAACCAACTCCGCCACCGCCAATGATGCCGGACGGTTCACTCTGGCCTTTGTGCCCATAGGTACTTACTCGATCACGGTAACCGCCAATGGTTTCCAGGGCCAAACCAAGAGCGGCATTCCGTTAACCGCGGGTGAGATGCTCGACCTGACCTTTGCGCTCACCGTGGGCGACGTGCATCAGGCCGTGACCGTTACGGGAGAAGCCACTGCACTGAGCTATGACTCCGCCGACCAACACGGCGTCGTAGGGGACCAGAACGTCCATAATTTGCCGCTCCAGAGGCAGGATTGGACCGGGCTGCTGCAGTTGAACAGCGCAGTGAGTCTGGTCGGCGGTTCCAGTGTAAGCATGAACGGACTGCCGCCGGCGAGTTTTCTGTTGACGGTCGACGGCACGAACGGCTCTTCGGATCCCGAAACGCCGACGGTTGGCTTTTACCAAGGCTTCAACCAGATCAACACAATCAACTCGGACGCGATCGCCGAGGTCAGCATCACAAAGGGCATCGCGCCGGCATCCTTTTCCGGCATGTCCGGCAACGTCAATCTCATCACCAAGAGCGGGACAAACCAGTTCCATGGCACGGTGCTCGAGTTCAACAGCCTGAACGATTACAATGCCCGCAATCAGTTTCTAAAAACCAATCCGCGCTCCACGTTTAATCAATTCGGCGGTTCCTTCGGCGGGCCGATTCTTCACGACAAACTGTTCTTCTTCTTCAACTACCAGGGAGTCCGGCAGAGCGCCTTCACGGCCTTGAACGGAACCGTGCCGACGCCTCTGTTTGAGTCCCAGGCTACGGCGGCTCAGCCCCAGTACGCACAGATATTCGCCGTTTTCCCGGCTCCCAACCAGCCCTACTCCCCGACGGCCGTGACAGCCGGGTGGATAGGAGCGCGCTCACTGATCGAAAACGATAACAACGCCGTGGGGCGGATCGATTACTATCTGAACGCCACTAACTGGTTGAGCCTCCGTTATACCGATTCGCATCCATCTAAACTCTCGCCCAGCGTCATCGCGGAGAATCCCCGGCTATCCACCGGGATGTCGGATAGCTATAACTTTCAGTTCACCCACGTTGCAACGGGATGGACCGCGGCTACGCGCGCCGCTTACATACGTCCCGACCTGATCCGTCTGGATGAGGGCTACAATGCCGGTCTGGATCAGATCACGATCAGCGGTATTAACTCTCGAAGGCGCCGAAAATTATCAGATCCGGGGCGCCACGTTCGAGACCGGGGAGAATATCTCCCTGACCCGCGGCAGACACACCATCGAATTCGGAGGAATCGTCCAGCGTTTAAACGACGGCCGCATCGACGATACAACCACGACATTCTCTTATTCGAACACCACGGATTTTCTGAACAACATTCCCAACCAGGTTCAGGTGAATTTTCCGCTGAGCTTATACCAGCTCCACATGTACCAGCTTGGCGTTTTCGTGCAGGACAATTTCCGCGCAACCAAGAATCTTACGATCAACATGGGTCTCCGCTACGACTATTGGACCGTTCCGAAAGAGCGGGACGGCCGCCTGTTCAATCGCGACGCCGGCCCGCTCGGCGTGGGCACAGGTCCGTTCCGGCCGGCTGGCTCGCTCTATAACTCCTATTGGCCCAATTTCGGCCCTCGCATCGGTTTGGCGTGGTCCCTTGGCTCGGATCGTAAAACGGTGATCCGGGCCGGTAGCGGGATATTCTTCAATCCCCACCCCCTGTACGCGGCCGCGGTGGACGATGTCCTCGACAATGCGAACACTCCCTTTCGCTTCACGTTGGGCCGCGCGCAGGCATTGGCTCAAAACCTGAATTTTCCGGTCAATAAATCCCTCTTGCTTACGCAGCTCGAGGCAACCGGCTATGCGGTTGCGCCAACCTCGATGAATGCTTACTACCCCAATCCTTACAGTATGCAGTGGTACTTTGGGATTCAGAGGCAACTTCCGTTCGGCATGTTGCTCGATACGGCATACGTCGGAAACCGCGCTGTACATATCAGCATGGACCGCACCGCCAACCTTCCCGACCGGATAACGGGGGTCGTGTTAGATCCGCAATTTGGCTCTTTCAAGTACTATGACGACTCGGACGCCAGTTGGTACGATAGCTGGCAGACCTCGCTAACTAAGATTTTTTCCTACGGCTTGAACTTCGGGATAAGCTACACCTGGGCGCACAATTTATCTTATGGCGCCGCCGACCTGAACTTGAATGCCGTGCCCCAGGATTTTAACAATGTCAGAGCGGACAAGGGCCCCACGCCTTATGATATTCAGCAGTCATTCCGGGCTAACTTTCTTTACGCTCCTCCAGTGCTGAAATGGACGGGTTGGAGCGGCAGACCGGCCAGGCTGCTGGCCGACGGCTGGCAGATTTCCGGGATTATCGTTGCAAACACCGGGCTGCCTATTAACATTACCGACAACAATTCCGCGAACTCGGTGGACCGTCCGGACGTTGCCTCCGGCGTCAGTCCAATTCTCAGCAATTACGGCAGCACCTTGCAATTCCTCAATCCTGCGGCATTCCTGCCGGTGCCGATCCAAACGGCCAGTGGAGAGCAAGTGCGCGGGGGCAATTTGGGACGCGAGGCGCTTCGCGCTCCCGGAATGTGGAATCTCGATCTATCCGCGGCAAAGAACATCGCGATTACCGAGCGGGTCCAATTCGAGTTGCGTGGCGATGCGTTCAATGCTTTGAATCACACGAACCTCGGCGGAGTGGTCACGAATATCACAAGTTCGGCCTTCGGGCAACTTACAACGGCCACGGCTCGCTCCATCCAGATCGGGGCAAAGCTCATATTTTGAGGGTACAGAACGGCGATCTTTGGAGGCCAGTTCTGCGGAAGGAATCATCTTAATGGACCGGCGTAGTTTTCTTGCAGCGGCAGTCGCGTCCTCTTCGGCAGCGCTCGGCGCCGGGGCTGAACCGATCGGCATTGGCTTTCTGGGCGCTAGTTATTCTCATTTCAACGGTAAGTTTCAGGTCTTGCGCGAATCCAGCGATTGGCGAATCGTCGGAATCGCGGAGACCGATCCCAAGATTCGCCAAACGATCGAGCAGGCGGGAGTAGCTCTGCTCTCGCGCCCGGAACTATTGGCGAATCCGCGCATCCAGGTTATTGCGGTCGAGTCGGCGCTGCGCGATCACGCCGCGGACGGCAAAGCTGTCCTTGAAGCAGGCAAGCACTTGCATCTCGAGAAACCTCCGGCGAGCAAACTGAGCGACTTCGAAGAGATCGTCCGTGTGGCGCGCGACCGCAACAAGCTGCTGCAGGTGGGTTATATGTGGCGTTATAACCCGGGCATCAATAAGGCGCTCGAGGCCGCCAGGGAAGGTTGGCTCGGGGCAGTTTATCTGGTGCGGGCGTCGATTTCAAACCAACTCGCGCCGGCACGCCGGCCGCAATGGGGGGAGTTTAAAGGCGGTCCGATGTTCGAGTTGGGCGGCCACGTTATCGATCCCATGATCCGCTTGATGGGCCGCCCGCGAAACGTCACGGCGAGGCTTCAGAAGGAATTGCCGCTGAATGACAACCTAAACGACAACACGCTCGCCGTGCTGGAGTGGGACAAAGCCATCGGGACCGTGCATGCGTCCACGCTACAGCCGGATTCAAACCGCTATCGCGCCTTCGAGGTGTTTGGAACGAACGGATGCGCCATCGTGAATCCTATTGAACCTCCCGCCATCGCGGTCGATCTCGCTAAACCCGCGGGACCCTATCATAAAGGAGCGCAAACGCTGCCCATGCCGCAATATCGCCGGTTCGTCGATGACTTCGCCGATTTGGCGGCCGCCGTGCGGGGTGAGCGCGCATTGAAGATCCGCGCAGACCAGGATCTGCTTGTGGAAGAGGCGCTGCTGCGATGCAGCGGGATGGCTTAAAAAAGGTAGATGAAAACTACAGGAGATATAAATGAACCGCCGTCAATTCCTCGGCGCGGCCGGTATGGCCGCGGCTCTGCCCGCCAAGAACTTCGCCGCAAACGACAAGGTTAATGTCGCGATTGTCGGCGTCGGCCGCCGTGGATCGAGTCACGTGGCCAACTTCGTCCGCCGCCAGGATGCGAATCTCGCGGCCGTGTGCGACGTAAACAACGCCCAAACGGAGCGCGCTGTCCAAACCTACTATCTGGCGCGGAACGTCAAGCCGAAAGTCTATGGCGATCTGCGAAAGCTGTACGAGGACAAGGACGTCGATGCCGTTGTCATCGCGGCGCCGAATCACTGGCACGCGCTGGCCACCATCTGGGCTTGCCAGAACGGCAAAGATGTATATGTCGAGAAGCCCGCAAGTTATAATCCATTTGAAAGTGAGCGCATGATTGCCGCCACGCGCCGTTATGACCGGATCGTGCAGGGCGGGATGCAGCGGCGCAGTTTGGCGCATAAGAAGCGCGCCGTCGAATTGCTGCGGCAAGGCGCCCTCGGAGACGTCTACATGGCGCGCGGAATTTGTTTTAAGCGCCGCCCCTCGATCGGGCACAAACCGGACGGTCCTGTTCCGCCGGGACTCGATTGGGATCTATTTCTAGGACCCGCTCCGATGCGCGCCTATAACGAGAATCGCCACAAGTACAATTGGCATTGGTTTTGGGACACCGGGAACGGCGACATTGGAAATCAGGGCATTCACGAGCTCGATTACGCACGTTGGGGCTTGAATAGATCCGGCAATCCGAAAACCGCATACAGCGACGGCGGCAAGTATGTTTACAACGACGACCAGGAGACCCCGAACACACAGGTTGCGGTGTACGATTACGGCGATTGCGAGCTGTCGTTTGAGGTACGCGGCCTGCCCACCGGAGAAGAAGGCGGCATGGGTCTGCGGGGCGGCAATTTCATTGGCGTCATGTTCTTCGGCGGCAAAGGCTACATGGTGGTCGAAGATAGTGGATTTAAGACATTCTTCGGGGACAAGCGCGAGCCTGGGGAGGCCATGAAGATGGCCGAGGCCAAGCAGGACGAAGACGTGCCCCACATGACTAATTTTCTGGAGGCCGTGCGTTCCAGGCGCCGTCAAGATCTCATCGCGGAAGTTCAAGAGGCTGCGATCTCGGCCGATCTCATTCACATGGCCAACATTAGTTACCGCACGGGGAGGAAGCTTACGCTCGAGCCCGGGAGCACTCGATTCGTAAAAGACGACGCAGCGAATCGGCTCCTGACGCGCCATCCATACAGGGCGCCCTATGTCGTCAGTTGATACCGGACGCCGAGGATTTCTGGCCGCTTTAGCAGCCGGCGCAACCCCCGGCTCGAGTGCGGAACCGATGGGCGCCTATCGAATCGATTGTCAAAGCCACCTGTATGTCCCGGACTTGCTCGCTTTAATGGAGAAGCGGGAAGGCTCGCCCCGCGCTTATCGGAAAGGGCCCGATCTGTATGTCGTAGTCAACCAGTGGGTCCGCCGCGTGTTGCCAAAGCATACTGACGTGGACGCAAAGGTCGCGGACATGGACGGCGCCAAAATTCGGACCACCATGCTCAGCATCAACGACCCCGGTCCGGAGCTGTTCGGAGCCGATGGGCCGAAAGTCGCCCGCCTGGTCCACGATTTCATCGCGGGCGTCATGCGCGCGCATCCGTCTCGCTTCTTCGGATTGGCAACGCTGCCTTTGCAGGACATGGACGCTTCCTTGACGGAGTTGGAGCGCTGCGTCAACAAACTCGGGTTTCGCGGTGTCCTGCTCTATTCGAATCTCGATGGGAAATGGCCGGACGAGCCGCAATTCCGCCCGCTATTCGAGCGCGCCGAAGCAATGGGCATTCCGATCCTGCTGCACCCTGCCTGCCCCACCACTTTCGATCAGACGAACGGCTACCAAATGGCGTCAACCCTCGGCTTAATGTTCGATACCAGCATTGCGCTGACTCGCATCATTCTCGCGGGGATGCTGGATTTGTTTCCCAAGCTGAAACTCGTATGCCCGCACGTCGGCGGAACAGTCCCGTATCTGATCGGGCGCATGAATCACCAAACGCAGGTGCTCAAGCGCGGCGCCGAGAACATTAACAAGCCCCCCAGCGAATATATGCGCCGGATCTGGCTCGATGCGGTTTCTCCTTGGCCGGAGGCCATTAAGTATGGATGCGATCTCGTCGGTACGGATCGCATGCTCTATTCAAGCGATCATCCCTGGGTCGACCCGAAGCTGATCGCAAGCTGTGTTCAAAAAATGAACCTGCCCGCCGCCGAGGAGCGCAATATTTTCGCCGGAAACGCCCAGCGGCTTTTCCAGCTATGACGCGGCGGCATTGGCTGCAAGCTATGTTCGCAGCTTGCGCCTCAGGGGCGCCAAAGGATCCCTTGCGCTTCGCAGTCTGCAACGAAACTTTCCAGGACGCCTCGTTTGAGGAGCAGTGCCGCTTGGCGCACAAAATCGGATACACCGGCATTGAGATCATGCCCGGAACGCTGGCTGAAGAACCGCTCGCAATTCCGCAAGCCCGCAAAAACGAAGTGCGCCGCTCGATCGTCGATCACGGCCTAACTTTCGTCGGGCTCCACAATTTGTTAAGCATTCCTAAAGGCATGCAAGCCACCTCCGGCAATTCCGAAATCCGCCTGCGGACATGGAATTTCGTACGCGGGCTCGTCGATCTTTGCGCCGATTTGGGCTCCGGCGGAATTATGGTTTTCGGCTCCGGGAAACAGCGCAATGCGGAGGCTGGAGTTCCGCTCTCCGAGGCGCTCGCGAGATTCAAGGATGGTTTGGCATCGGTCGCGCCTTACGCCCGCGAAAGCGGCGTCACCATTCTGATTGAGCCGCTCGCTCCGCATTTATCGAACATCGTGAACCGGCTCGATGAAGCGGTTGCGCTGGTGCGCGAGATTGACAATCCAGCGGTGCGGACCATGTTCGATGTGCACAACACGGCCGGGGAAACGCTATCCGGGCCTGAGCTGATCGACAAATATATCGGATTCATCCGGCACGTACACTTGAATGAAATGGATGGGCGCAGGCCGGGTACGGGGTCTTACGATTTCCGGTCGTTATTCCACGCTCTCGAGCGGCAACGCTACGACGGCTGGTGTTCGCTCGAGGTCTTCGATTTCCGCCCCAGCGGCGCCGCCGTCGCGTCCGACGCGCTGGCGTATCTTCGCAAAGAGCTGCGCCGGCCTTAACTGCCTTGGTGGCCCCGCAAGTAAGGACTAGCAATCCCGATGATCGGTAAAATAACGGTCGAGGCTCGCCTTGTACTTCCCGGACAACTCCGTCGAGAGGGTTTGCATCTCGGACTGCGACAGCGGCTTGAAATTCTTTGCGGTCTCTACGTTCTCTTCGATGAACTCGATTTTCGGCATGCCGATCACCGCGGCGGCAACGGGCAGCGACATCGTATAACGGATCAGCGCGTCCGTGCGCGCCTTGTTCGTCAGCTTGTCCTGGGCAAAAATCTTCATGGCCGTGATGCCCATGTTCTTACGGCGCGCCACGGGAAGCGCCAATGATTCGAAACTCGTCTTAGGATCGTCGTAGTTCACGCCCGCGGCCATGCCGATGCGGGCGGCGTTCAGAGCCATCTGCGTGCAATCCAGATCGAACCTCTGCAGCGCCGTTTTCAGAACTGCGGGATCCGTGTGGCACGTGACGCCGATATGGCGCGCCACCTTCTGGTCCCGCAGCTTGTACAGCCGGTTCAGCACCCCATCTTTCGCCTCCATCGCCGCCATGTCTTCCGGCGTCGTCAGGCTGTGCATGTGCAGCAGGTCGACATAGTCCATCTGCAGATTTTTGAGGCTGCGCTCTATAATGCGCATGGCCTCGTCGCCATTGCGCGGCTCCACTTTCGTGGCGATCCAGAGGCCATTGCGCCCGCGCGATTTCAGCGCCTTCCCAATCCGTTGTTCGCTTAAGCCATCCCCATAGCTGGCCGCCGAATCGATGTAGTTGATCCCCAAGTCGAGCGCGCGATTGAGCGCCGCAATCGCCTCGTCTTCCCTTTTGTACGCGAGGAAACGGCTGCCCCCTCCAAAAGCGAGGATCGAAACGCGCGCGCCCGTCTTGCCGAACGTGCGCATCGGCATCGCGGACGTCGCCGCCGCATTGGCCCCCATCGTGGCAATCGCGGCCGACTCAATGAATTTGCGGCGGGAAATGCTCATGGAATTTAATCCTTCACTAAACAGGTGTAGCATAACACCACGGCCGGGATAGCGTTGCCGCCGCCGCCGATTCAATTCCTTCCTAGTCGCACCCCAGTCGAAATCGATCTGGAGAACCCTGCGGGTTGGCTTGCCTTTCGGCCACCGGGCCGACGACCGCACGACAAAGCATTGATCGTTATCGGCCTTGTACATCAGGAAAGCCGGCAGGCCAGTAGCGCGAGCTGAAAAGCAGATAGAATATCCCACTGAACTTGGCGCAAGCGCTGGAAAATAAATTTCATCGCGAGCTGTAACTGGCGCGGCGTATTCGCGATGCTGTTGATCACGCCGGCCGACCGTAGCTGAGGCTTCCGTTTGAAAACAACGGTGCGATGGAAGTGCCCGGCGCGCCCAAGACGATGTGGTTAACACATTGAACGCTTCCGCGCAAAATTAGACGATCTTCGTTTCGGTGATCGGGATATCCTTCGCCAAGACGACGTCCATGTTGACCCATCGCAGTGGTTCGCCGGTTGCGCCGCCCCAACTCGGATTAAACGCCTAACCCGGGTCCGGCCTCCCCCTCCCGAACGGAAGCTGATATACGGTGGTCCACTTGAACACTGAGATTCGGCCTTATCGAATCGCTACCGGAAGCGACGGTTGGCGTGGCTGCATCGCGCACTTGGGGAACCAGCCGTTGGGCTGCGCCATATCGCCGCTTTCTTTTGCAACGCCGCAGCTTGCATCCTGTGTGACCTTTGGCTGCTCATCAAGCACTGGGATAACGATGCAGGAACTGCCTCAGGTTGTCGGGATGCGGGAGTGGCGTTAAGTACAGGCAAATACGGCAGAAAACGCGCGCTAGCTGAGAGGCGGAAAACCGGGCGCTTGACAGGCGGCCTCAGAATCACTAGAATCGTCGAATTGCCGCGACGCGCCCAACATCAGCCTGCGGATTAAGAAAGGGAGCACCGATGGAAGATCCCATAGGATCGACATTGCAAGCCGAGTTTCTGAAAGGTGTAATTGTTGACGATCTCTTGGCAAAGGCGCCTTCGGAGGGAATCGAGGATGCAATCGAGGGAGTCTGGTCCACGCCGGTTTGCCGTTTCATCACACGCCATTTGTGTACCGGAGTCTTTTGTCCGAACCCAGGAACGACGCGCGATCCGACCACATGCGAAAATAAGCCTTAGCCGGTAACGATGCTGGTGGCTACTCAGGATGCTTGGCCGAGTTCAGCTCATCCGATACCTGCTGGGACGCAAGCTCATCAGCGCGAGATCGATTGTTGAGGGCGACCTAACCATTGTTGATGCCTCACGGCGAAATCATAACTTTGCAGTGCTGCGTAAAAACGGTCCGTCGTACCTGCTCAAACAGGGAATCGATCCTGAGCGAGCTGCCAGCATAGCAAATGAAGCCCGAGTATACCAGTTGTTTAATTCGGATGCCCGCAGTGGTGAATTCGCACGCCGACACCTTCCTGGCTACGTCGACTACGATCCGAATGAGCGCATCCTTGTTCTGGAATTTCTGAGCAACGCGCGGAATCTACAAGAGCACTGTACACGCTGTGGGCGCTTTTCATGCGGCATAGCGGCCTTGCTCGGTAATGCGCTGAGTTCATTTCACCGCAATGGTTCGAGAAGCCGAATGGACGACGGCGGCACTCCTGTACACAAGCAGCCCTGGATCCTGTCGCTTCATCGACCCGGTGTTCCCGTGATTTCCAGCATCAGCGAAGCAAACATTCAATTGATTAAGATCTTGCAGCAGTACTCCGAATTCTCTAATCTCCTGGACGAACTCAGCCGGGAGTGGAGACTGGAAACGTTGATCCACTCCGATATAAAGTGGGAGAATACCTTAGTATTGATATCCAAAGGTCGCGCCGCATTGAAACTAATCGATTGGGAACTCGCCGGCGTAGGTGATCCAATGTGGGATGTGGGATCGGTGTTTAGCAGCTATATCAATTTTTGGCTTCAGTTCACTCCGGTCGCAGCCGAGAGCCGGCCCGATGAATTTCTTCAGCACGCTCGATATCAGCTCAAAACAATGCATCCAGCGCTTCGCTCCTTTTGGCGATCGTACGAGCAAAACATGAATGCGGACCGTCTAACAACTGAGTTGCTGATGATGCGCGCGATTAGATATAGCGCGGCGAGGCTGGTTCAAATGTGTTTCGAGCAAATGCATCTGTCTCCAAGGCTGATTGGGAATGTCATCTGTTCGTTACAGTTGAGTTTAAACATGTTGAAGCGCCCCAAAGAGGCGGCTACCGTACTATTAGGTCTTCCGTTGAATTGCGCTTGACGGCATGAGCTTCGCCGAGCAACTTAAGGCTGCGCTAGGAGCAGTACAGTTTCATTCGCGGCTGACTTACTCGTGGTTTGGGACATCTCCGCGGCGGGCGGGGCGCGTAGTGCCGAAAGCCTTGGCGCCTGAACGCCAACGCAGATGGGTACTAAACAACTTACAAGCGCAGCTCTATAGGGATTTCTACTGTCCGGGCCTTCCCGTCGCTGCGGGACAGGGCGCGAACCAGAGTCGAGACACGGGAATTACCGATTTTGTCCGGCAGCTTTCCGAGGCGAATACCGGGAAGGGCTGCGTGTCGGAAGGTTGGAATGTTCAGGCTTTCCATGCCGGCGATGTGACCGTGGAAAAGGGCGGGCTGCAATTATGGGTACGCCGGCAGGATTGCCTGTTGTCTAACGAGACCCGGATTGAACCCGGCGCCAGTCTGGCATTGCATTTTCCGAAAGGCTTACCGGACATTTCGCCAGGCTTTTATGTGGCATGCGCCGAGAAGGAGTTGGTTCACGCTGAATCGGAACCTCTCGTCCGACTCTACTGGAATGTTACGGCGGAGGGCGCGATTCGCTTCGTGCGACACGCCACTTCAGCATTGAACATCGCGGGTGCGCCGTTCAAAATCAAAGCCCTAAACGATCCGGCCAGCTACAAGCGTTGCGATGCCGTTGTGCTTTACATTCGCAAGCTCGATTACTTATGCGTTTCCGCGCTGCTTGAGAGCATTTACCAGAAGATGATTCCCGCTCTCAAGAGCGCAGTGCCGGCGCTTACGAAGCAGCTCG
This sequence comes from Bryobacterales bacterium, assembly GCA_963795935.1. GTDB lineage: Bacteria > Acidobacteriota > Terriglobia > Bryobacterales > Bryobacteraceae > JAICMB01. The sequence continues at coordinate 68,210 of CAWCJO010000021.1, forward strand.
CCCCTGGAGTTGGATTGGCGGAGGATCCGGGTCAGGGAGAGAGTTACGGATCGCATCGCTGCCGGATCGTCGCCGAGGGTCTGATTCGGGTTTATGAGCGGCGGAAGACTGCGATTGAAGAGCAGTTACAACTGATCAGGGAATGTTTTGAAGAAAACGGAATCAATTGGGAGACGCCCTTTCTTACGTCGTCGATGGTTGACGATTACGATTTTCTACCACGAGCGGTCCACGGCAAAAGGAGGGCCGACGCCGCGGAAGAGAGATCGGAGGCATATCTGCGGATCGCCGCGGAAATCGGTGAACGTCTGGTACAGGCGGCAATTTGGCACTACGGTCGCTGCAATTGGATGGGGCTGGGCGAGGGTGTTCCGCAATCCACTAGCTCACGCGCTGCCGAACGCTATAGCGCGCTGAGCTCTGAAGTCTATTCGGGCACTAGTGGAATAGCTCTGTTTCTGGCTGAGCTGTACCGCGTTACCGGGTACGCCGAGGCACGGAGGTGTGGTTTAGGAGCCATTCGCCAGGCGCTTGCGCATCTGGATGCGCCGCTGCCAGAGACCGGGTTGGGATTTTACACGGGATGGACCGGCGTTGCTTTTGCAGCGGCGCGCATCGGGATGTTACTAGGCGAAGATCGTCTTTTGAATCGCGGCAGACAGTTAATAAAGAAAGTGAACTTACTAAGTCGGGATGAGCGTCGTTTTGAGTTTGATTTTCTTTCCGGCAAGGCTGGAGCGATTGCGGCATTGATTATGATTTGGGATCTGGTTGGTGATGAGTTCCTGCTGGATTTTGCCGTAAGACTCGGTGATGAACTACTCCGTTCGGCGCATGTCGACGCCTATGGAGGTTCCTGGAGATCGCTAAGTTCCGGGTATCGCCAGAACCTGACCGGATTCGCGCACGGCGCCGCCGGCGTTGCGTTTGCGCTCGTCGAGCTGTTCCGCGCAACCGGCGACTCGCGATACCGCAAGACAGCCGAGCAGTCTTTCGATTATGAGCGGCATTGGTTCAACGCAGCGGCAGGCAACTGGCCCGATTTTCGTGAGTTTGCGCGAGGAGGCGGACGTAGCAGGCCGCCATTACGCTTCTCCACTACCTGGTGTCACGGCGCTCCGGGAATTGCGTTATCGCGTCTTCGCGCTTATGAGGTTTTCAAGGAGCCCAGGTACAAAACGGAAGCGATCGCCGCGCTTCAGACTACATGCCGGTCCACGAAGGGGTGGCTGAATTCCGGAACCGGCGATTATTGCCTCTGTCATGGACTTTTAGGGAACGCTGACATTCTACTGTCGGGGTGGCAGATTCTGGGACCCGAGTTTGACGACGGGCTTCGCACTGCACGAGCAGTCGCGAACGCGCGAATTGCGAGAGATGGCGAAGAGGATATTTCGAGGACTTGCGGAATAGAGAGCTACGAACGCCCCGGTTTGATGCTGGGCATGGCAGGCATGGGTCATTATTACCTCCGCATGTACAAGCATTCAACGCTTTCGGTTTTGAGTCTGGTGATGCGATGCAATTCGATTTCGTGACGTTCTCCGGATTCCCGCCTCCGAAGCGGAACACCGATCCTCGAGCGCTGAACGCGCTGTTGGCCACCGTTACGAACTTGCACTTCCGAAGAGCGCGCACGCATCGTCTTGCGGCTCTACATCGCAGTTGTCGATGTGGACGGGTTCGCTGGAGATGAAATGAAAGCCGTCGTTGTTGCTGTTTACGTGGTTGTAAATACGGATCTGCTTCATCCACACGAAACTGCTCTGAATCACGCGCACGGAATGAAAGGCGGAGGCCACGAGGTAAATGGTGCGCACTCTTAGATTCGTGCAGCTATAGAAAAGCACTTGATACGCACGGTTCGCGCCGCCTCTCCCGGATGGCGGTGGAACGCCGCGGTTGGGACTGTGAAACTGTACGCCCTGGCCGTCGATGGTTCCCGGCCCTTCAACGGCGACGTTTTCGGCGTTGACCGCGAACAGCAGACCGACATTGCCGTCTTCCAGAGTCGCGTCACCTCGGAGCGGTATCGCATCCTCCGCTATACTGCTTGCCATCGGCGCGGTCCAAGGGAAATTGCTTGCCAGCGCCGCGGCGTCTTGGTGTCGAAACTGTCCGCACAAACAGCCCACTACAGCACCAGCCGCACATCCCCCTCCCGCCGCGTAACCCGTTCGCGATCCAAAAACTCCAGCAGCGGAATCGCGAACTTGCGCGAAATGCCGGTCCACTCCTTAAATTCCGGAACGGCGAAGCGCCGGCCCTTGTGCGCGGCCAGCAGATCGCGCAACGCACGCACCGCGGAAGCATGGAACACCAGTTCGTCCGAAACGCGGACCAGCTTTTTCTCACGCAGCAGAATCTGCAGCAGCGTCTTGGCCCGTGCCGGCTCGACCCCGGACTGGGCCAGGACTTCGTTCGTGGACGGCGCCGCCAGACCGGCGCGCTCAAATGCGCCTTCGATTTTCGCGCTGGCGTCCTGTTCGTCCCGCCGCAGAGCGATCTTATGCGATGCCAGCCGGACTGCGTCTCCTTCCGCCGCGATCGTCTTCGAGCGCCCCAGCAGGGCGTCCAGCAGAAACGCCGGAGCGCCCGGTAGCGCCCTTCCGCGCAGTTCCTCTTTGGGCATGCCCGGGATCAGCGGCCTTTCGCGATGAAAGCTTTTCAGCGTTTGCTGAATCGCGTCAAGCTTCCTCTGCGCCCAAGCCGGATCGAGCACGCGGTAGTGCGGCGCCGTCAGAACAATGAGCGATGCCTCGCGCGCCGCCGCCGCGATCGCCTCTTCGGTCAGGCCGGTGCGGGCGACCAAGTCGTTCATGCTCAGGCCATCGCGCGACTCCGCCGCAAGCAATGCGATGCGGCTTGCCGCCGAGCCATTCTCGAGCGCTTCCAAACGCTGCGGCGTATCGCGCCGCGGCGGAGCGGCGTCGAGCACAACCCCTCCGCCTATCGTGACCACCGGCGAGAACATGCGCACGATGAAACGATCGCCAGGCAATAAAAGAAGAGGCTCCCGCAGCGCGATCCGGACATAGCGCCGCGCGCCCGGTTTCAACGCTTCGGTCGTCCCGATGCCTCGCACTTCCGCCTCCACCTCGGCCGCATGCGCATGGAAATGCACCGGCGCGCGGTGTTTCAATGGCTTGGCGCCGCGCAGCAGTTCGAAGGAGCAGTCGACGCGGACGACAGGGCTGAAGCGGCCGGCCTCGGCCAGCATCATGCCCCGCCGCAGTTCGGCGGTCTCGATCCCAGCGAGATTCAACGCCGTCCGCTGCCCGGCGCTGGCGCGCGCCACCGTTTCCTCGTGTACTTGAATGCCGCGCACGCGCACTCTTCTCGAAGCGGGATGAAGCTCCACCTCCTGTTCCGTCCGCACCGTTCCGGAAAGCAGCGTTCCGGTAACGACCGTGCCGAACCCCCGCATCGTAAAGGCGCGGTCGATCGGAAGGCGAAAGTAGCGCGAGGCATCCTTCTCGGGCGCGCCGCCGGCGATTTTGCGCAGCTCCTCGCGAAGCTCCGCGATGCCCTGCCCCGTCGTGGAACTGACCGCCATCATGGGCGCTCCTTCGAGAAAAGATCCGCGCACGAATTCGTCCACCTCCAGGCGCACCAGCTCGAGAATATCGGAGTCGACGAGGTCCGCCTTCGTCAACACCACGATGCCGGCCGGAACGTTCAGCAGCCGGCAGATCTCGAAATGCTCCCGCGTCTGCGGTTTAATGGATTCATCGGCGGCGATCACGAAAAGAACCAGGTCCATGCCTCCGGCGCCGGCGAGCATATTCTTAATGAACCTTTCATGGCCCGGCACGTCTACAAAACCGGCGCGCAAGTTGTCCCCAAGCCGCAGGTGTGCGAACCCTAAGTCGATCGAAATGCCCCTTTCTTTTTCCTCCTTCAACCGGTCCGTATCGATGCCCGTCAGCGCGCGGACCAGTGCGGTTTTGCCATGGTCGATGTGCCCCGCGGTTCCGGCGATCACGTTTTTCATCGCGCTTCTCATCGTAGCTCCGGCGCTCGGGCAGGATCCCTCCGTTACCTCGGAGGCGCCCACGTTCAAGACCGGCGTCGTCGACGTGCGCCTCGACGTGCAAGTGACCCAGGGAGACACGCTGGTGCGCAATCTGCGAAAGGACGACTTCGTCGTCACCGACGAAGGCCAGCCGCAAGAGATCGTGGCCTTCGCGCACGGATCCGAGCGCCTGTCCTTACTGCTGCTGCTCGACGTCAGCGGCAGTATGACGCGCTATCTGGAGCAGATCGCCCGCACCGGGCGCAACGCCCTCAGCCACCTCGCCCCCGGTGATCGCGTCGCTATCATGGTATTCGCCAAAAAAAGCGAACTCCATCGCGGCTTCAGCGACAACCTCGCCGAAGCGGCGCGCGAGATCGGCAATGCCATTCACGACCACGACGCCGGCGCCGGCACGCAGATCAATCAGGCCGTACTCGACGCCGCGCAATATATCGACCGGCATGCCGGCTCCGAAGGGCGCCGCGCGATTCTTATTTTGACCGATAACCTCAGCATCAGCGTCATGCTCCCCGATCAACGCGTGATACGCGCTCTCAACGACGCCGATGCCGTTCTGGATGCAATCGTGGTCGGACGCGGCATCCGCCCCGCGCCGGAAAGCGCCAACCGCAACGCCGATTTCACTCCCGCCGACGTTTTTCATCTCGCCGAGCAGACCGGCGGCGAAGCCATCAAGGCCGACCGCGCCGACACCTCCTTTGATCGCATGGTGGAGCGCATACGGTTGCGCTACACGCTTGCCTATCATGCCCCCGAGGGAAAGCCCGGAACCTTCCGCCACGTCGGCGTCGATCTGACTCCGCAAGCCCGGCAATGGTATCCCGCCGCCGTCGTGCACGTGCGGCCCGGCTATTGGGTTAAGTAATTTGCGCGCCCTCATCCCACCGGGCAAGCCTTTCTCCCTCAAAAATTTGTCCCGTGGCCCCCTCCCTTCCCCTCGATTCAATCCGGCTCGCCCCAAGTCCTAAATCTTCCGCCCGCCCACGACGCGACGCTGTTCCACTTTCCAGTCGCGGCAAATGACCCGCGCCAATGACCCCGCGCCGCTCACCTCCATCCCGGCGATTTTGATAAGATCGGGTACGGTAGTTAAAAGTGTTCGTTTCGCAAGGAGTCGTCATCGCGTCAATGATCTATTCGACAATTCGTCCCAGCTTCTCCCGATGAATCCGCCCAGAAGCTATCCACCCCGCGGCCCCCGCCCCAGGATCCGGGAGAATGTTAACGAGGCCATCCGCGCTCGTGAAGTTCGCGCGATTTTTCCCGACGGCAGCGTGGAGGTCATGCCCACGCTGCAGGCCGTCCACAAAGCGCGCGACCTGGGTCTCGATCTGATCCTCATCGCGCCTACCGCCGAGCCCCCCGTTGCCAAGGCCATGGACTATGGCCAATGGCAATACGAGAACAAAAAGAAGCAGCACGACGCGCGCAAAAAACAGCACGTGATCCAGGTTAAGGAACTGAAATTCCGGCCCAACACCGACGATCACGACTACGAGTTCAAGAAGAACCATGCGATGCGGTTCCTCAAGGAAGGCAATCGCGTCAAGGCCGTCGTGCAGTTCCGCGGACGCGAGATCGCGCACGTCGATCTGGGCAAGAAGTTGTTGCTGCGTTTCGCGCAGGATCTCTCTCAGGTCGGGTCGATCGAAGGCCAGCCTAAACTCGAGGGCCGCAACGCCCATGTCCTTATCAGCCCCGTGAAGCAGCAGGCCCCGGCCAAGGAAAAATCCGCGAAAGAGCCGACGCCCGCGCCGCCGGCCGCCGCGCAGCAGGGCTAAGCTCCGCGCCCCGCTTCACCCTTTATAGGAGATCCGCCAGATTTTTTTGCCGCCGTCGTCACTGACCAACAGGCTTCCGTCGGGAAGTTGCAGCACCGCCACTGGACGGCCCCAGACGTCTTTCGACTCGGGCGAGACCATCCAGCCCGTCATGAAATCGCGCACCGCGCCGCTCGGCTTGCCGTTCGCGAAGGGAATGAAGGCGACCTCGTAGCCCACGCGCTTCGAACGGTTCCACGATCCGTGAAAGGCCAGGAACGCGCCGCCCTGGTACTCGCGGGGGAATTGCTTCCCGGTGTAGAAAGCAAAATCGAGCACCGCGACGTGCGATTGCAGCAAGACGTCGCCGGCAATCGTCTTCTTCACCAGATCGGGCCGCTTGCCCTTGTTGATGGGATCTTCGTGAGGACCAGCATAGGCGTAGGGCCAGCCGTAAAAGGCGCCCTGCTGGATATGAGTGAAGTAGTCCGGCACCAGATTGTCGCCGAGGGTATCGCGTTCCTGCACGGCGGCCCACAGCGTATCCGTTCCGGGGTACCAGTGCAGGCCAATGGGGTTGCGCGTGCCGGAAGCGAAAATTTCGTGTCCGCTGCCGTCCGGGTTGTAGCGGTTGATCGCGGCGCGGCGGGGGTCTTCGCCGGTGTCGTCGTTCGAAGCCCGAGCCGAGGCCGACGTACAGCTTCTCGCCCTTGGCGTCGAAGAGCAGGCTGCGCGTCCAGTGATGCGTGCCAGGGAATGAAGCGATCTCTTGGCCGTGCGAGTCCGCGGTCATGGTTTTCGAGTCGAATTTGTAGCGCTTGATGGAGCTCGGCTCGCCGACGTAAAGGTAGCCGCCCGAAAGCGCAAGGCCATAGGGCCGCGTGAGGCCTTTCAGAATCGCTTTCCGCTGTGGATTCTTATAGGAGCCATTGTCGGTAAGAACGTAAACGGTTCCTCCGGCGCTGTCGCTCAACAGGATTTCGTTATTGGGCCCCAGCAGCATAAAGCGCGGCTGCTGGAATCCGCCGGCGTATTCCTCGATCTGGAAGCCGTGAGGAACTTGGAGCTGGGAGCCTCCGGGACGCGCGACCACGACCGGATGATTATCGGCCGAAGGCGTAGCGTACGGCGGCGGCAGTTTCGCCGCGTACTGTTCATCCTGTCCCGCCGCGAGAGCGGCGCCGGCGATCGCGAAAGCTGCGGCTGCGAGTGAGTTTTTTCGAGTGAGCATGGCCTTAGATCCAGTTTATCGGAGTGCTATAGTGCCGGAAGTGCGCCCTTGGCGCGAGATTCCGATTGTAGGCGGCGGACCGGCGGGGTCGTCGGCGGCGCTGCGGATATTGCAGCACGGCGCCGCGGCCACGATTCACGAAAAATCGCGCTTCCCGCGTCATAAGGTCTGCGGCGAGTTCCTCTCGTCAGAGATTGCCCCGCTGCCTCGAGAGCCTTGGCGCGTTCGGAGAATTCGCGGCGGCAGCGCCGGCTCCGATACGCCGTCTGCTGCTGCGGTTTCGGTCGCGCGAAAAGCGTTGCATGCTGCCCGAGGCCGCTTACGGAATGAGCCGCTACGAGTTCGACCGCGTGCTCCTGGACGCCGCGCGGAGGCGGGGCGCTACCGTTGTGAACGAGTTGGGCAAGTACGTTCCAGGAGCCGTCATGGCGCACGGGCGCAAGGCGATGGCGCCGCGGGGGCGGCGGCTGTTCGGGTTCAAGGCGCACTTCGAGGGACCCTGCGACGATGCCGTGGAGCTTTATTTTTTCGGTGGATTTTACGTCGGCCTTAACACTGTTGAGAACGGCGACACGAACGTTTGCGGCCTCGGGCCGGAGCGCGTTCTTCGCGCGCGCAACTTTGAAATTGACGAATTGCTCGGGAATTTCCCGCCGTTGCGGGATCGGCTCGAACCGCTGCGGCGTAAGATGGATTGGATGATGGCCGGTCCGCTTGTCTTCGAGACGCATTTCGAGGCGGCGATCGAGGCCTATCCGGCGGGGGACGCGCTTTCCTTTATCGATCCCTTCACCGGATCGGGTATCCTGACGGCGCTCCTGACAGGATCGCTCGCGGGGACGGCGGCGGCGCGGGGCACGCCGGTCGAGGCGTACTTGCGGGAGTGCCGCGGGCGCGTCACGCGTCCGTTTGCGATCTCGAGCGCGTTCCGTCGCGCGATTGCGGGGGGATGGGGGGAATACGTCGCCCCGTTCATTCCCGGGCGATGGCTGCTGCGGCTCACCCGGCCGACGGCATTAAGCCGGTGAGTACTCGGAGGAAGATACCCACCGGCCGGCTTAGTACCGCTTGCGCAGGTACGAGCCTAACTCATGGACGCGCCGGAACCGGCCACCGTTTTCATACTGTCTTATTTTTTATGACGTGCATTCAGGCGGCTTGTTTCAGGGTTATTTATGATGCCCACGAGACCGGCTCCACCTTCGGAACCAGCAATAAATAGGCCAGCGCGCCGATTAAAACGAGACCGCAAACGGAGACAATTGCCCAGATAAAATGGCCGGTGACATCGTAAATTTTCCCGGTGAGCACCGGAACGACGATACCGGCGATATTTCCCGAGGTGTTCTGAATGCCGGTCCATCGTCCCGCCGCCGCGGTCCCGGCCAGCGTCTGCGTGATGGCCCAGTGGTTGGAGCTGAACAGGCCGAAGCAGAAGCTTGCGATTACGATCAGCCACAGCGAAAGTGTGGGGTCGTTCACGATCGCGGCGGGCAGGAAGATCGCGGCGAACAATGCCATGCCGCCGATCACGAAAGTCTTGCGAACAATCGTCGGAGTTCCGCCGTGGTCGACCCAAAAATCGGATAAAAAGCCGCCAATTAGCGCGCCGGCGGCGATGGACCAGAACGGAAGGGAACCGATGCGCGCCATCATGGAAGTGCTGTAGTGGCGCTCCAGCATAAAGTACGGCGGCAGCCACGTGATCAGAAAATACCAGCCATAATTGGCGCAAAATAGGCCGATAAAGGTGCCCCAAGCCTCGCGCCGGCGGAATATTTCGCCGAATCCGGCGGCGTCAGCGCGTCCTTCGGACAGATGCGCCGCCGCGCCGGTTTTGATGTGGCCGGCGATGGAGGCCCAGGGAATGAGCCAGAGCAGACTTGCGGCTCCGACGATGATGAACAGCCAGCGCCAGCCGAAGCGGTCGAGCACCAAGCCTCCGCCCAGCACGCCGATAGCGGGGCCGAGCTTCGATCCGGCGTCGATGAGGCCGTTGGCGATGCCGCGCTGGCGCTCGGGGAAACCCGCCGCGATGATTTTCGAGTACGAGGGATAAGCGCAAGACTCGCCCACGCCGAGCAGCAGCCGCAGGCCGAACAGCATGGCAAATCCGGTGGCCGCGCCGGTGAGGAGCGTCGCGACGGACCATATAAAATAACCGGCGGCATAGACCCACACGACGTTGTAGCGGTCGATGAGCCAGCCCGAAATCATCTGGAAGCCGGCATAGCTCCAGAAGAAGGCGGACAGCAGCCAGCCGAGTTGTTCGCCGTTAAGGCGCAGCTCATTTTTGAGCGCGACGCCCGCGACCGAGAGATTGCCGCGGTCGACGTAGTTGATGCCGACGGAGATAACGAGAAGAATGAGGGCGGCCCATTCGACCCGCGTGACGCTTCGGCTCGACCGGGACGACGGGGTGGCCGCGCTCATGTGCCTGCGAGTTTACCACTATCGCAAATAAAACAGGCTCAAGCGGGGCAGTCCGGCGGATTCGAAAAGGCGCCGCGCGAGGTATTGGCGCTCCAGCATGGAGAGCTGCTCGGCCGACATTTTGCCGCGATACGGGCGCAGTTGCGAATCCAGATCGCGGCGGGCTTGAAACAGGTCTTCCTCGCTTTGTCGCGCGCGGGCAATGGCCGTCATCTTGTCTTCGAGCGCGGTGAGGCGCTGTTCCATCTGCTCCAGGTCGGCATAGAGAGTTTCGGCGTCGGCGATGAGACGGTCGAGCGCGGCGGCGATGGCGGCGTACTCGGGCAAGGGGCGGAGATGCGCGGCGTTGGCGGTCAGGAAAGATTTCAAATCGTCGAGGCTGAAGGGGGCTTGGCGGGGCTGATGCTCCGGGACGGGCGGGGCGACGCCAGCCATGATGCGGGCTTCGGACATTACGGCCTGCGTGCAATATGCCACGGAATTAATGGCTTCGAGGCGGTTCTTTTTTCCTCGCCACTTTTCGAACGCGGCGTCAATTCCGCGCAGCACGGCTTCGAGCGGAACGCCGGCGTCCTTCCACGTTTCGATCAGCGCCCAATCGAGCGGCGAAAGCAGAAACAGCGCCGTGCCGCGCGCGCGCTGGAAATGCTCTTCGACCTCCGTGAAGTAATTGAAGTAGTTCGAAGGCCAGGCTAGTTCTTGTTCCGCCGCCATATCATTTCGAGGCCTTGAAGCGTGAGCGCCTCGTTGACGATTTGAATGCTCCGCGATCCCTGCTTGATGAGATGCGCCTGTCCGCCGGTGGCGACCGTTTTCGTGTCCGGCCCCAGCTCGGCGATGAGGCGGTCGAGAATGGCGTCGATCATTCCGATGAATCCGTAGTACAGGCCGGCCTGGATGCTGCCGACCGTGTTGGAGCCGATCAGTTTCGACGGCCGGCGGAAGTCGACGGCGGGCAGCCGCGCCGTTCTTGCGGCGAGCGATTGGATGGAGATGCCGATTCCGGGGCAGATCAGGCCGCCCGAATATTCGCCGTTGCGCGAAACAACGTCGAAGTTGATGGTGGTGCCGAGGTCCGCGACGACGCACGGGGCGCCATAGAGGCCGCGAGCGGCGACGCCGTTCACGACGCGGTCGGCGCCGACTTCACGGGGATTGTCGTATAAGACCGTCATGCCGATGTTCGTTTCGGGCGTGATGAACATGGCTCCGCAGTGGAAGTAATCGCGGGCCATGCCGGCGAGCGAGGCATCGAGGGGCGGAACGACGCTGGCGATAATGACGCCGTCGATGCGGGCGGGCTCGAACAAGTTCCGCATGTAGATGCCGAGCTCGTCGGAGGTCTGTTCGCGAATGGTCCGCAAGCGCCACGTTTTTTCGAGTTGGCCGCTCTCAAAGACGCCGATGGTGACATGACTGTTGCCGGCGTCGATGGCTAGGAGCACGGCCGCACGCCTCCTGCGACGATCTGGTGTTGTTTTCCCCGGTCGTCGCGGAGCAGCAGGAAGCCGGAGGAATTGAGGCCGACGGTAACGCCGTGAAGGACGGAATCGCCCTGGTCGACGGCAACGCGGCGGCCCGCGACATAGCTGGAGGCTTGCGCGAAGGCGCGCAGGATAACCTCGGGACCTTCGGCGGCGAGGAGTCCGCAGTAGGCATCGATGGCCGAGAGCAGTTCTTCAATGATCGACTCGCGCGCGTATACGCGGCCGGCGGCGATGCGGAGGGACGTCGCGGATTCAGCGATTTCAGGCGGGAACGACGCGTGATTGACGTTGAGTCCGATGCCTGCGATTACGGCGGGAGGCTCGAACTGGGTGAGGATTCCGCAGCATTTTCGGTTTCCGATCAGGACATCGTTGGGCCAGCGCAGGTCGCACTTCATGTCGGTCGTTTTCTGGACGGAGTCGACCACGGCGAGTCCGAGGGCGAGGGTTATGACCGGCAGCTTGGAGGTTGAGCGGGAATCCGCTTCCTTAGGTCGCTCGGTTCCGGTCGCGGCTCGGTTCGCGGTCGCGGTTCGGTTCGCAGCCGCGGTTCGGTTCGCAGTCGCGGTTCGGTTCGCCGTCGCAGGCCGGTTCGCGGTCGCGGTTCGGTTCGCGTTCGCCGACCGGAAGGAGAAGCACGACCGACATGTAGATGCCGGCGTCGGGTTCGGAATGCCAATGGCGGCCGTAGCGGCCGATGCCGGCGGTCTGCTCATCGGCTCCGACGACTGTTCCATGCGGGCAACCCGCGGCCGCCAGACGCGCGGCCTCGGTCATGGTGGACCCGATCGATGGGCGCCAGTCGATAAGGCGGCCGGGCATGCGGGATTGGAGGAGATCGAGATCGATCGGCATGCCTACTCCATTTGCAGGCGGAAGTTGATATCGACCGCGCGCGCGGAGTGGGTGATGGCGCCGCAGGAGACGAAATCGGCGCCGGTCTCAGCGTATTCGCGGACGTTTTCGAGCGTGATGCCGCCGGAAAGCTCGACTACGGCGCGGCCGTCGATATGGCGGATCCATTCCGAGGCTTCGTCCGGCGTGAGGTTATCGAGCAGCAGCCGGGGGGCGCGGCAGGAGAGGGCTTCGTCGAGCTCGGCGCGCGTTCGCACTTCGATTTCGATGGGGAGTTTCGTTGCGGCCACGCGCTCCAGAGCGGCGCGGACGCCGCCGGCCGCGACGATGTGGTTGTTCTTGATGAGCACGGCGTCGTAGAGGCCCATGCGGTGATTGAGGACGCCTCCGGCGGCGGTCGCCATTTTTTCGAGTGCGCGCAATCCGGGCGTTGTTTTGCGGGTGTCGAGGATGCGGCATTTGGTGTGGGCGACCGCGCTCGAGTAGGCGCGCGCCAGCGTGGCAATGCCGCTGAGACGCTGCAGGAAATTGAGGGCGACGCGCTCGCGCGTGAGAAGCCGCCGGGCGGAGCCGCGCACGCACGCGATCTCGTCGCCCGCGCGGAGGCGCGCGCCCCGGGGCGCGCGGATGGCGGGATTGTTGAAGAGGAATTGCAGCAGGTCCACACCGGCGACGACCAGCGGCTCGCGCGCGATAAAACGGCCGGTGGCGCGGGCGTCTTCGGGGATGCACAGATCCGTCGTGACGTCGCCCGAGCCGACGTCTTCGTCGAGCGCGCGGCGGACGATGTCTTCCAGGCTCATTTCAAGTTTTCGAGCGCCTCGCGGCTCTTGCCGAGCTGGGCCAGGTATTCGGAGCGCTTCAGCTTCAGGCCGTCGACGATCTCGGCCGGGGCGCCGCTTAGAAAGCGCTCGTTGCCGAGCTGGCGGTCTTGATCTTCGATCAGTTTATTCAAGCGTTGAATTTCCTTGGCGAGACGGGCGCGCTGGCCTTCGACATCGGCGGGCGGCGTCTCCAGTACCAAGTCGAAATCGGGCGTGGAGCGGACCGCGCCTTCGAGCTTCGCGGGAGCGTCGCCGCCGGCCACAAGGTTGACGTTGGCGAGCTTCTGCACGATCGCGAGATGATTGTGCGCGATGGCGAGGGCGCCGTTGCGGCAATATAGGCGGCCGTTGAGGAGCAGCTTCTTATCGATGTTGCGGTCGGCGCGAATGGCGCGCGCGGCGGTGATCATCTCCTGCAGCAGCGCCATCTCGCGCTCGGCGGCTTCGTCGAAGTTTTCGGCCTTGGGATATGGGGCCAGGGCGATGGAGTCTTCACGTCCGAGGCGATGCCACAACTCTTCGGTGATGAACGGCATTACGGGATGCAGCAGCCGCAAGAAGGCCGCGAATACATTCAGCAACTGCGTCCAATCGGGGGTTGCGCCGCTGTCCGGCGTCAGGCGCAGCTTCTTGATCTCGAGATACCAATCGCAGAACTCGTCCCAAAAGGAATGCCACAGGCGGTCGGCGGATTCGTGATAACGGTGCTGCTCGAATCCGAGGTTGGCCTCTTCGGCGGCGCGGCCGAGGCGCGACCAGATCCAGCGATCTTCGAGTGTTTCGGGATCCGCGGCGGCGGGAATGCGCGGGGCCACTTGGCTCGCTTCCATGTTGAGAAAGATGAGCCGGGACGCGTTCCAGATTTTATTGGCGAAGGCGCGCGCGGAAACGACGCGATCCTCCGAGTACACGATGTCGGAGCCGGCGCCGGCGCTCAGCAGCAGCGCCATGCGGAAGGCGTCGGTGCCGTACTTTTCCGTGATTTCGAGCGGATCGACGACGTTGCCTTTGGTCTTCGACATTTTCTGCTTGCCGGCGTCGCGCACCAGGCCGTGAATGTGGACCTGGCGGAAGGGAACTTCGCCGGTCAGCTCCAGCCCCATCATGATCATGCGCGCGACCCAGAAGAACAGAATGTCGAAGCCCGTGATGAGCAGCGTCGTCGGGTAATACGCGCGCAGGTCCGCGGTGTCGTCGGGCCATCCGAGCGTTGAGAAGGGCCACAGGCCGGAGCTGAACCAGGTGTCGAGCACGTCCTGGTCCTGTTCGAGCTGCGCCGATCCGCAATGGGGACACGTTGCGGGAGGCGTGCGCGACACGGTGAACTCGCCGCACGCTGCCGCAGTGCCAGGCCGGGATGCGATGGCCCCACCAGAGCTGGCGCGAAATGCACCAGTCGCGGATGTTATCCATCCAGTGGAAATATGTCTTGTTCCAGTTTTCGGGGACGAACTCGATGCGGCCATCCTCGACCGCGGCCTTGGCCTTGTCGGCGAGCGGCTTCATGCGCATGAACCACTGCGTTGAAATCAGCGGCTCGACGATGGTTTTGCTGCGCTGGCACTTGCCTATGGGGAGCGTGTACGGCTCGATCTTCTCGAGCAGTCCTTGTTTCTCGAGGTCGGCGACGATGCGTTTGCGCGCTTCGAAGCGGTCGAGACCGGCGTAGGGGCCGGCGGTTTCGGTCATTCTCGCGTGCGTGTCGATCACCTGGATCTGCGGCAGGTTGTGGCGCTTGCCGGCGGCGAGATCGTTGGCGTCGTGAGCGGGCGTGACTTTTACTACGCCGGTGCCGAACTCGGGCTGCGCCAGCTCGTCGAAGATCACCGGGATAGCGCGGTTCATCAGAGGCAGCAGAACCGATTTTCCAGCGAGATGTTGGTAGCGCGGATCGCTGGGATTCACGGCGACGGCGGTATCGCCGAGCATGGTTTCGGGCCGCGTGGTCGCGACCACAACGGATTCGTTCGAATCGCGTACCGGGATAGCGAATGTGCCACAGGTTGCCCTGCGTTTCTTCGTGAATCACTTCCAGATCGGAGAGCGCGGTCTGGCAATCGGGGCACCAATTCACCATGTAAGCGCCGCGGTAGATGAGGCCGCGCTCGTAGAGGCGCACGAAGGCCTCGACAACGGCGCGGGAGAGATTCGGATCGAGCGTGAAGCGCAGGCGGGTCCAATCGACGGAGTCGCCGATGCGCTTCATCTGTTCGAGGATGCGGCCGCCGTGGCGGTCGCGCCATTGCCAGACGCGTTTTTCAAACTCCTGGCGGCCGAGGTCGTGACGCGTGAGGCCCTGTTCGGCGAGGCTGCGCTCGACCATGACCTGGGTCGAGATTCCGGCGTGATCGGTGCCCGGCAGCCATAGCGTGTTGTCGCCCCTCATGCGATGCCAGCGCGTGGCGGTGTCCATGATGGTGTGCTCCAGCATGTGGCCCATGTGGAGGGCGCCGGTGACGTTGGGCGGAGGGATGACGATCGAAAAGCGCGGCCCGGGGGCGTCGGCGTCGGCGCGGAAGATGCCGCTGGCGATCCACCAGTCGGCCCAATGCGGCTCGAAGCGTTGGGGCTCGTAAACCTTCTCGATTTGCATGGGGGAAGTTCGATTTTAGCAACTCTGGGCGGGGGGGACGTCGTTTCGGGTGGGCGTGTCGGGTGGAGTGGCGCGACGGCCGGATACTCCAAATCCGAAAATTGATCTGCTCAGTGCGAGCCTTTTCCGTGGTCCGAAATGGCCTTCCGCAGAAAGGCGTAAGCATTTGTACGAGAGGTCCGACTCGGTGCGTGAAACGAACCCACCGCTAACTTACTTCACGCGGCGTTGCCATCAAGCCAGCGCTGCACGTCTTCGGGCACCCGTACGGCTAGACTAAATGCAACTGCATGCAGTACAGCGTGAACTCTGGCTTTATCGTCGAGTGCCTGTGCTTCTGCAACCGTCTTCCGGGTACGATTAAGCACGCCAAAACTCATGGAGTTCTGGTCAAGCGCCCACAGCCAATACTCCGATACAAATTTCGCTACGGTCACGTGGTACAGGGTCGGTGAAAACTGCCGTTCAAGCCACGGCACGATTTGGAGTTGAATCTGCACGGCCTCCCTCGGGCCAGCAACGGTAAGGGCCGCGATCCCGTATGTTACCTGGAGTGCGCTGTTCCCCTGTTGCCGGGCCTCTGCCGCCTTTTTCCACAATTCGCGCCACGAGGTCTCACCGTTCTGGAGCGAGTCAAACACCTCGGCTATGCCAGACCACAGAACGACCCGCCATAACGGGCAGCACATTCCCGTGATAGTTCCGCCGCGGTGTGGGCGTGGGCCTCGATAGCCAAGCGGTTATGGAGCCCAATACGGGCAAGTTCTATCGCTACTGCGATTAAATTGAGCCGAGCGGTGAAGCGAGCCGCCAGCTGCGTCCGTACCTCTTCGTCCGGGTGCGCGAAGCCCCCAGTGTCTCGATTCTCATCCAGATCGCCGAGATCGGCGGCGACGCAGATAATTTCCTTATAGCGATGTTCGGCAAGGTCGCGCGACGCAGAGTACCGGCGAGGAGCGCCTGCCCCAACGCGGAAGTCCCCGGCGCCGACTTTTGACCGTGTGGCCCACTCCACTGACTGTTCATAAGCACCAACACTTTCTGCTAAAAGAGCCATCTGCACTGGTAGCAGCCAATCAAGCTCGGGTTTATGCAACTGATCGATATCCGCGATCTCGCGCAGCAAGATGCCGGAAAACGGCACGATCACTTCAGCCTCTCCAATGGCGAAACCTCGCATGCCGCCGAGAAAATGGCCGGTGCAGTTTCCAAACAGTCTGAACAACGTCTTCCAGCCCTTGGTATCCTGCTGCGCAGTCAGGAGTTCCTGTGCGGCAGTACTCCAAAGTTCATATGCTTCTCGTGTCTGCCCAGCATTCCACTGGAGTATCCCCAACTCGCCCCTCACGGTCACCCGTAGCAGTGGGCTCACGCCGTTGGACTCCGCGGCAGCGACCCCCTGTTCGAGGTAGCGGCGCGCCAAGTCAACGTTGAAACGGTGCGCGGCAACACCCGCAAGGGTGAGCGATCTGACGCGGGGAGCTGGGCTCACCTCATGAACGGCGACCGCAGTGTCAAACCAGCGGACGGCGTCAGCGGCGTTGCCGAAGTAGTGATGCTGACGTGCGATGGTGTCGGCAATCGAGAATTTCGACTGCGGCATATCGCCGAACTCGTCCATACCAGCGCTTGCGAGGGCGTCTGCTTTAGGAAGTTCCCGTTGGTATTCAGCGATCACGATGATTTGATTGCACAGCGCAGACGTAGCAAGCGAACGGACGCTGGAGGACCGCGCCCAGGCCTTCAGCTGTTCCAACTCCTCCAGCACGCCGTCCCAATTGCGCTTCGCCTCTGGAAGATCTGCCGTGCGAGTCCAGATGCCGCCGCAGACGGTCTGACTTCCCTGGCCAGCAAACGGAATCGTGTCCCACTGTCGAACCTCCTGCGGCGTCAGGTCCCTAACCGCAGTGAACCACTCTAGATACTGGGCCTCGCTTTGAATCCCAACCGGTAACCATCCATAGGAGTGTGAGCAGGCCCGTGTGCAGATCGAGTTCCGGGCTGCGGGCGCTGGAGGGTTCGACCCGGCGGGACGCTTTGATGCTTCTGCCTATTGACCGGATCGCCAGTTCTGGTTCTTGGTGGCCGAGGTAGGTGGCCAGCATCGCACCGGCGCCCGCAATTACCAATTGGCAGTTCTCGTCCGAATCACCTTCGGTCAGCAGGCGTTCCAGATCGGCGCGTTCGTACTGCTCATCCCGGCCAATGTGATGCCCCACGATCACTTGGAGGGCACGGAGATAGATCCGCTTCTGCAGGGCGATTTCTGTGGAAGGGGCAGGTTCGCCCAGATTGCGGTAAGCGCAAACGGATCGCGCAACTCCGACATGCCCAACATACCGTCCAAGGCCACCAGGAGCACGAGTGCTGCGCTGTCGGCATCACCACCTGCCACGAAATGGCCGATGGCCTGGGAAGCCTGCAGGGGCCCAAGTCGCCGCTTTTCCAGGATGCTATTGGCCAACGCGAGATGAATCGCTTTTTGAAGTTCAATCGAGAGGTTCTCGTCGCCTAGCCTCGAAAGCAACGGCGAGAGAACGTATTCCCTGTTGCCTTCCCGATGCACCCAAAGGCCTACTACTTCGGCGAGGTGTTCGAGAGGAAACGCTATTGGCGGCCAACGGCGCTGATCCGCTGCACTTCCTCTATGCCAAACGGCCAGCCGATCACCTTTAGGCGATACAGAAACTCGCGCGTCGTATCTTTTGGCACGGTCTGCCGGATACGCTCAATGGTCGGCAGGTCCAATGAGCTAGCAAAGGTTCCCTCGAAAAGATCATCGAAACTCCTGTCGTCCGTCACCCAATTACGGGCTTGCAGATAGTGAGCAGCCTCAACGAGCAGTAGCGGGTGCCGCTTCGCCGTGTGATACACGAACCCAAACCAAGTGGAGGCAAGAAACGGCTCCGGGGGCCCGATACGCCCGGAAAATATCGCGGATGTCGTCGTCGGAGAAGCATGGGATCGATTCCTCATGAAGCTGGCTCCCCGCAGCGGCACGTATTCCGCTCGCTACTGGGCCGGATGAGGTGGTCACGAGCCGGACACCCGTTTGTGCGCACGCGCAACAGAGTCCGATTACGTGCTCATCAAGCGCTCCGTCCCCCACTGTGCGCTGCAGATCGTCCAAAACGATGATCGCGTCAGAGCCGAGAGCGAGGCACGCCGCTTCGCACCGCTGTCGCGTCGATTGCCCGGGTCGGCGTGCTGCGAGTTTGTTGAGCGCTGATTCTAGAATCAGCGCGGCGGCCGGTAGCGGCCCACCTAATCGAATCCAAACCTTCTGCCCGGTGAAAGCCTGAGCGACGAGAATCGCCAATTGAGTTTTCCCCGAACTGCTCCCGCCAAATATCGCGTACCAGGCGGTGGTCTGGAATATCGCGCGGACTCATTCCACGGTCGCCGCCCGTTTCGTTATCTTCTGGACGGCAGGTGGAATTTCGAGGTTAACGTGAAGCTCAGCGCCAAACTGCAACCTGCTCCCCAGCCTTGTTTTTGGGCAACCTGGTCAAAGAACTCCGCTGAGAGGCGTTGAACTCCCTCCGGCACCCCGGGGAACCCCCATGCTGCGAGGTCGGCGCGAAGCTCGTGCACCTGACGAAGCGCTTCGCCAACTCTGTTGTCGACCAGGACCAAGCCTTGTCGGGAGGAGACCAGGTCCTCGCGAACGCTCGCGTAAAACGCGGCGAGCATGTCTCGCACGACATCGCGAGGCGCTGAGCCGAATCCCAAACCAGTGGCAACAAGAAACTCGTCCACTGTGGCGAGGCTCTCGCGGGGAGCCCTCCCCGCCACTAAATCCTCAATTGCGGAACGAAACGCATCGGTCTTCACCCAGCAGATGAGGGCGTTTTCAGTGCCGGGGAGTTTGGTTGAGAACGCGGACGCGGTCTTCCGGATTGCACGCCTGACGCGAACTGTGTCCTTCAACCAATCCTTAACCGATTCTTTGACGGCTTCGGACACCACCGCTTTGGCAAGTTCCGCCGCTATCACGCTTAGCATGGTAGTTTCCGGCATGAGAGGATGTTGAATTCCAAGTATTGCTGATATATGCGGTAGAGTAAACTCCGCCGCCTTTTCAAAATGTTTCCGCCATCTGGGCGAACTGAGAGCGAAAAACGTTGCCAAACGGAATCCACGCGGACCTGCAGGCGGCATCCCGGACTCCGTCCCTAGCCATCCAGATATGGCCTGCTTGGAGGTTGGCTGGATTAGCCCGATAAGTCCATGCAGCGGATAATTCAGTCGGCTGGAATATGTACCGGCGTCGCATCACTCCGATCAATCCGGCTTGAAGGCGGGAGCTCCAATTTCCACAAGCTACAGTAATTTTATAATTTCGTCTCGAGATACGCCCTTATGCCGCGCGGCGACTCGCAGAATTGAGTTTAGGGTTCCGATTCGCAACTGATTGTGGCATGGAATCGAGATCCGCTGATGAGATGGGTCGAGGTCTCCAAAATTAGGTGGCTTCCGACCTGCACCCTGGCGTATTGCCACGTCCGGCAGAGCGCGGCGGCTAAGCGTTCTCCAGTAATGTCGCGGGGAATCTTCAAGCGACGGACAGCACTTCATCCCGGACAAGGTGGAGTCGCACGGTCTGAGGCGCGGGCCGGTCGAAGAAAAAGGCTGCGACTGCCTCGCGCACATTGGCGCGTAGTTCATCCCACGAATCCGCCTGCGTGAAGATGTTCTCCGTGAGGCTTTCGGCGCAGTAGCCGCCGTCCGCCTCCTGAACCACCTCGAACACGAGCTCGGTCATACACGTCTATCATAGCCGCGAAGATGCAGCACGGTACTGAATTACTCCTTTGAACCCGAAACACGAGACGTCTCTCCGGGCTCGAACGCTCGGAGACCAAGCCGCGATCTCTTAGTTTTCTGCGCGGCCAGACGCTACCCGTAGCGCGTCGCAACAGCCTCTACTTAACCTTCGGATGCGAGTCGACCTTTACTAAGACCTTGTTGGCCGAACGAGTCGCCGTCCGAAGACGATGGCCGTCAGAAACACGGGTAATAGCAGGGCGTAGCCGGGCTCGGGAACCGAGGCGGGGGCGATCGTGTACGTCGACGTAAACACCGCTGGGCTGCGGTCCTCGATTCCTCCGGTCGATGTGCAAGGAAACGACGCGCATTGAGCAAACGCAAACGCCGTCAGACTGACGTCTCTCGTATCTATCGGGAAGGGCGGCGCCGCTGAGGTTGGTGAACGTCAGCGGAGAGAAGACCACCGCAAAGCCGCTCGGGGTCCCGCCAAAGATCGAAATCGTCGCCGCTAGCGACGTTGGCGTATAGTCCGATGGATCGCTGAACGACAGCACGACGGGCGCGGTATCGCCTGGCGCGGGCGCGTTGGACAGAGTGAACGTACCCGACAGGGTTGAGCCCGGGTGCAGCGGCGAAAGATTCAAGCTGATTGTTTCAAGAATGGACGCCTGCATCGCGCCGGCGCCGGCGACCAACAGTATCAATGGGAGAGCAGTTTTCATTTTGTCAGCTACCTTTCTAAAGATCACGCCGAACAGTACAAGGGCGCGGTTTCTTGTATGCGGAGCAACTACATTGGCTCACAGTTCGGTTTAGGGTATCACAGCTCGCCAAGATTTCAACGGTCCGAAATAGAGGGATTTCGCACTGGTCGACGCGCCAGCGTTTCTCCACGCCGGGAAACGCCGGACCAGTCGCCCGCCATCGATGTCGCCGACCGTAATGCGGCGTTATTGCAAGGCGCCAGCCGGCTGTCGGTAGAATCATCGTGGGTATATGCAAGGCGAAGACAATCGAGGTGCCACAGCCGCCGCGGGTCTTATTTGCGGCGTGAGCACCGGGGCTTCGACGAAGGCCGGGCGCGTCTATGCGGCGCCGGGCAAGATCGCGCAAAATACCGAGCTTCGACGGGAAGATCTCTGAGAAGACTGGCTATTCCGAAAATCGGTTTTTGCCGTCAGCGATTCTCACTCACGCTCAGGAGATCGCGGCGAGCGTTGGCGGCAAGCTAACGGGCGTAGCTCCAGGCTCCGGGACTGGACCCAGAAGGAAAGGGTGGCCTGGGCGCGGGAGCCCAGGGATTCCCCAGCCGCACGGCAAGATGAAGCGTCGTGCCTGAGGATGAAATACCATGTGAAGGCACGATCCGTTGCGGCTTGAAAGGGAGCGTTCATGTTCCGTTTACTAAGTATCGCGTTGTTCGCCGGCCTGATAACCGGCTTCGTTCCGGCGGTTGCGCAGGCTCCAACGCAGTCTTCAACCCAGGCTCCGGTCTCCCCGGCGCGTCCGGCGCGCCCGAGGCCGCCGACGCGGGACCCGAACACTCCCGGTTATGTTACGGCGAAAGAGTTGCCCGATGGGGCCGTCCCCGCGGCAACGTCCGATGGGAACTTTATCCTTGGCCCCACCCATGATCCGGCGCCGGATGTTACGGCGCGGGAGGGCGTGCCGCAGGGAGCGGTTTATACGTTCACCATGGAATCGAGCGACAGCAAAATTTATCCGGGCATCGCGCGCGAGGCCGGCACGTTTGCCCGGCCGGACCCGAGCGATCCGACCAAGTTAATCGTCGAAAGTCACCCCGCTCCCTATACTCGCCGCGTCGCTGTTTATGTTCCCAAACAATACGTAGCAGGGGAGGAGGCGCCGTTTATTGTGGGGGCGGATGGACCCGACCCGGTCTTGTTCACGACGCTCGACAATCTGATCGCTCAGCATCGCGTGCCGGCGATGATTGCCATCTCGATCGGCAATGGCAGCGGCGACGCCCAAGGAAGCGAACGCGGGTTGGAATACGACACGATGTCGGGGTTGTATGCGGAGTTCGTGGAGAAGGAAGTGCTGCCCGTGGTAGAGAAGAAATACAACGTGAAGCTGACCAAGGATCCCGAAGGGCGGGCGACGATGGGCGGCAGCTCCGGCGGCTCCTGCGCGATGATTATGGCGTGGTATCACCCGGAGCTGTACCACCGCGTTCTGACCTACTCGGGCACCTATGTGAACCAGCAGTGGCCGCCGAACCCGGAGACTCCGCATGGGGCGTGGGAGTTTCATGAACACCTTATCCCCAACAGCCCGGTGAAGCCGCTGCGCATCTGGATGGAAGTCGGCGACAGGGATAATCTGATCACGCGCGACAACCTGCACGATTGGGTGCTGGCCAATGAGAACATGGCGCGAGCGCTGGCGGCGAAGGGCTATCATTACCAGTTTGTGTTTGCGCGCAATGCCGGACATACCGACCGCGCGGTGAAACAGCAGACGCTGCCGGAGGCTTTGGAGTATATATGGCAAGGGTACGCGGGCGCGGGGGCGAAGAACTGATTTGAGGAGTTTGGGGTTGACCGGTTCCAGCGCCACGCCGGTTCCGGCAGCGGCGCGGCGTCCTTTTCCATCCTAAAGGTCATCTCTTATCCAGCCGATTGAAAGGGCAGGCGCTGGGAATGTCCTTTCTCGCGGGATTCAAAAAACAGGCGGTAATTTTCGCGGCGGTAGCGGCGTGGGTTCCCGCGGTAGCGTTCGGGATTCATATCTTGTGGAATTACTCGACCACTCCCGGCGCTCCCGCCGCCGCTCCGTCCGATTGGCCGGCAAACGTGTCGCTCGAGCGAAGCAAGGCGCGGGCAACCCTGGTCATGTTCGCTCATCCGCGGTGCCCCTGCACCGGCGCGAGCCTCGGCGAACTGGCGATCATTCTGGCCCACGCGCCGGGGCGCCTCGATGCCGACGTATTTTTCTACTTGCCGGCCGATAAACCGGCTACGTGGGCGAAAACCGATCTGTGGCGGAGCGCGGCGGCCATCCCGGGCGTTCGCGTGTTCGTGGATCGCGAAGCGGCCATGGCCCTGAGCTTCGGCGCCTTCACATCGGGCCAGACGCTTCTGTACGACTCGCGCGGACGCCTGAGATTCAAGGGCGGCATCACGGCCTCTCGCGGTCATTCCGGGGATAATGCCGGGCGAAGCGCGATAACCGCGCTGCTGCAAAGCGAGGCTGGGCAGAGTATCGGGCCGGTGGCGGCGACGCCGGTTCTTGGTTGCAGTTTGAGGGGAGGATGACATGGCGCCAGCCGCACTTGTTTCCGGCTCCGCTGTAAATCCGGATATCGACGGGGAGATCGCGCCCCGCGCGGCCCAACTGGTGGCGGAGCATCAGGGTCGCGTCTATGCCCAGACCAGCCGTCTGTTCACCATCCTGATGTTGGTGCAATGGGTGGCGGGAATTGCCGCCGCGCTGTGGATTTCCCCGCGCGCTTGGGCGGGCGAGACCAGCCGGGTACACCTGCATGTTTGGCTGGCGCTGTTTCTGGGCGGCGCGATTACGAGCTTACCGGTGTTCTTAACCCTTGTGCGGCCCCGGGACGCGTTCACGCGCCATACCGTAGCGGTGTGCCAGATGCTGATGTCGAGTCTGCTGATCCATTTGAGCGGAGGCCGCATCGAGACGCACTTTCACGTCTTCGGCTCACTCGCATTTCTGGCATTTTACCGGGACTGGCGCGTGCTGATCCCGGCGACGATTGTGGTCGCGGCCGACCATGCTCTGCGCGGCATTTACTTTCCGCAATCGGTATTCGGCGTTCTCACGGCGAGCCCCTGGCGCTGGGTCGAACACGCCGGGTGGGTGATTTTTGAAGACGTGATCCTGGTCAAGATGTGCCTCGACGGCGTGCAGGAAATGTGGGAGATCGCCAAGCGTCAAGCGTCGATCGAGGCCATTACGCGCGGACTGGAGGGGACGATACAAAAGAGAACTTCGCAGTTGGAACGCGCCAAGGAAGCGGCGGAGGCGGCCAGCCGGGCCAAGAGCGAATTTCTCGCCAACATGAGCCACGAGATCCGTACGCCGATGAATGGCGTGCTGGGGATGACGGAGCTCACGCTGGACACCGAGTTGAATCCCGAGCAGCGGGAATATCTGACCATGGCGCGAACCTCCGCCGATGCGCTGCTCACGGTGATCAACGACATTCTGGACTTCTCAAAGATCGAGGCCGGGATGCTGGACCTGAACGTCGCGGAGTTCCAGCCCCGGGAGAACATGGAAGAAACAATCCGCGCACTCGCTTTGAGCGCTCATCAAAAGGGGCTCGAAATCGTTTGCGATATCGGCGATTCCGTTCCGGAGACGGTTGCAGGCGACGCGCTGCGCATTCGGCAGGTCCTGGTGAACCTGATCGGGAACGCGATCAAGTTTACGCAGCGCGGAGAAGTAGCGGTCACGGTGGAAGCCCGGAGGCGCGCCGCGGGAGACAACGCCGATTGGGACTTACACTTTGCGGTGCGCGACACAGGCATTGGAATCGGCCGGGAAAAACACGATCAGATTTTCCAGGCCTTTACGCAAGCGGACGGTTCGACGACGCGCCAATATGGCGGTACCGGCCTGGGGCTGACGATCTCCAAACGGTTGGTGGAGATGATGGGCGGCCGAATGTGGATGGAAAGCGAACTCCAGCGAGGGAGTATTTTCTCGTTTTCGACTCCCGTAAACGCCGCCGGGGCCCAGACTGGCGCGCCTGCATTCGATTACGCCGGCCTGCGCGGGGCGCCGGTGCTGGTCGTTGACGATAACGCGACCAACCGGCGCGTGCTGTGCGATTGGTTGTTGCAGTGGGGGATGCGGCCGCTTGAAGCCGAAAGCGGACCCGCCGCCTTGGCTGTTCTCGAATCCATCGTGGAGCCGATTCCGTTGATCTTGACGGATGTTCACATGCCGGAAATGGACGGGTTTGAGCTTCTCAAGCAGATTAAGGTTCACTCCCGGATACCGACGGTGATCATGCTCACGTCCGGCAGTTACGCGGGAGATGTGGCGCGCAGCCGGGAACTCGGCGCCGAAGCATACCTGATCAAACCGGTACGCCGCGCCGAACTTCTGCGGACGATTATGCAGATCCTAGCGGCGCACCCGCCCACGCCTCAGCAGGTTTCGACGTGGCGCGACGGTAGGGGGCCGGTGAGGCGGGAACTGCGCTCGCAATCGTCGAGAACGCTGCGGGTGCTCGTTGCCGAGGACAACGTCATCAACCAGAAATACGCTCTGGGCGTTCTGGAGAATGAGGGGTATTCCGTTGTCGTGGCCGGCAATGGACGCGAGGCGCTTGCGGCCTTGGAGCGCGAACCTTTCGACCTGGTTCTGATGGATATTCACATGCCGGACATGGACGGCTTTGAAGCGACAAGCAGCATCCGCGCACGGGAACGGTTCATGGGCAGCCGAACGCCGATCATTGCGGTCACGGCGCACGCGATGGCGGGGGACCGGGACAAATGCCTGGCGGCGGGTATGGACGCCTATGTTTCAAAGCCGATTCGCAAAGCGGCGCTGCTGGAGGCGATTGCGAGTCTATCCGGCAATCGGAAGTCCGTCTCGGTTGCAATGCCACCAGAGCCGGAGAAGTCTTCCACGAGTTTGCCGGGGCGCGAGCAAGTCCTTCGGTAGGCGAGCGCGGGGAGCGCGCCGACTTTGTTTTCGAAGTTTTCGAACGCCTCGCACTGGAGTCCAGGGGACCTGCCGCGAAACATCGTTTGACGCGCGCATGTCCCATCGAAGTGAGGAACGCGCTGGATGCGAGGCATTTAGACGTATAGGAGAAGTATCGTGCGAGGTATTTTCTTGGGATCGGCGTGGCCCTGATGGCGTTTCCAGTCTGTGCCGCCACCGCGGACACTCAGAACGGAAACAATGGGAAAGTGGCGCTCTCGCACAAGGCGAACGACATGATCGCGCAGGCGGACAATGCGCGCAAGGCGGTGGGGGGCCGCAACCGCGACGCCGCGATACGGGACGTGAACGAGGCGCTGGCCGACGCGCGGAAGATGGAGACGGCGAAACCGAACGAAAAAGTCGTCCCGATCTATAGCGAGATCGAGCGTATCTCGATTATCGGGCCGGTGCGGGCCGCGAAGTCTCGCGCGAATGCGAACGCGACGAGCGGCACGGCCGAGCGGTCGGCCAATCCCACGAACGCGAGGCAGTGCGCGAAGTGACGGGCGGGTTCACGGAAGTGGGCGTGGACGTGGGCGCGTCTAAAGAGCGCCTTCAGATGGCCCTGAATGCGCTGAATGAGAACGATTGGAAGGGGGCGGATGCCGCGCTGAATGAAGTTGAGAACGGCGTTGTGATGGAGAGCATGGAATCCGACTTGCCGCTGCTGCGGGCGCGCGAAAATCTTGCGGTGGCGCAAGCGGCGGCGCGGCGAGACCGTTGGACGGAAACCCGAACGGCATTGCGGGCCGCGGGCAGAGCTCTGAACGAGTATGCGCAAACCCGTCCGGCGCGCGCGAGCGAAGCGAAATATCTGACGCAGCAGATTGACCAGTCACGCCGCCAACGTCGCGGCCAATCATAACGGCGCGAGTAACCAGATTCAAGGGTGGTGGGATGAGGTTACGGACTGGATGCCAAGTCCGTCGTCGAAGTAGTTGCGTTGACGAATTGAAGCGCCAACTCGGCGAGCGTGTTCAGGCTATTTGTAATCCGATCGGTTTCGACGACAACGAGAGCATATGGTTCCTTGCGCAACTGAGCGGAGCGCATGAGCGCGCCATGATCTTCGCGGAGATCGGGCAATGAAGATGGAGCCGCACGGGAGCCCCGCAGCGCCGCGGCCAGATAATAAAGCGTGAGCTCGACATCGTTCGCGAAGGCCTGAAATTCGGCGCCGGGCGCGGCGGCGCCGCTCGACAAACCCGCCTCGAGCGCCATGATGGCGTGGGCCAAACGGTGCGAACCGGCGAGCATTCCGGAGAGGACGTGCATCGTGGCTGGGGAGGCGCCCGGTTCAGCGCCCATACGGTCGATGGACGCTTCCACATTCGAGCGCGCCAGCCGGGCGGCCAGCCGCACATGGTCCCGCTCTCTTGCGAAGGAGGCCTGGGGCGATTCGTAACTGAGGCGGATGATGCGGAAGTAATCGCGATAGGCGTCGAGCATTCGAGCAACGCTCTCGCGAATCTGGGTTCGTTCCCAGGTCGGCCACAGCCCATAGGCGAGCAGCGCGATGGCGCCCCCGAGGATTGTGTTCCACGCGCGCGCGGCCAGCACCGGGGCCGGTGAGACGCCGGTCATCGAAATCAGGAAGACGACGAGACCGGTTACGGCGGCGACGAACAGGCCGTAATTCGCGGGACCGATGCAGCGCAGGAAAAACATAAAAATGCCAACCAGGGCGGCTTGGAAGAACAGCGCCGGATCGAGAAGATGAAATAACGCCGTCGCGAGCGCGGCTCCGGCGAGCGTGCCGGCGATGCGCAGCGCGCCGCGGCTGTAGGTGGCGGCGAAGTCCGGCTTCAGCACGATCGCCACGGTCATGGGAATCCAGTAGGGGCGCTCAAGGTGGAAGCCGCGCGCCAGGGCTTCCCCGATCGCGATCGAGGCGGCGAGACGAAGCGCGTGCCGGAATGCGGTCGAGCGCAGGTGAAGGTTGGCTTTGAGAGTGGCGAGCGGGCCGGCAAGGCGCAATTTCCAGGGGCGTTTCGCTTCGGCGCGCTCGAATTCCTCGGAGCCCTGGGGAGTCGCATGGGCTGCCAGATCGAGGGCGGAGCGGAGTTGTCCCAGAAGCGCGTCCATCTGCGAACGGGCGTCGAGTATAAGTGCGGAGGCCGCGGGAGTTCGTTGGCTGCCGCCGCGGCGAAATTCCTCGCTGAGATCTTGGAGTTCGCGTATCGCGTGGGGATCTTGGCGCGGCGACTGGCCTAGTTCGAGCGCTTCGCCAATGGATCGCAGCAGTCCTGCGCAGACGTCGAAGTAGCGGTCCAGCGCAGAGCTTTGGGGAGAGCCCTCGCGCGCGATTCGAATGCGAAGCCGCCCCAGGGCCAGAAGGCCGATGCGCATACGCTCGGCTTGACTGAGGAGCGAGCGGTATCGTTCCGCTTGGATCGCATGATCGTTCGCGAGGCTTGCGAAGACGGTCTGCGCGCGGGTGCTTTGCGCGCTCGCAGGAGGAGCTTGGGAGACTTGGACCGGAGCCGCGGCCATGCGCGCAAGCTCGATGAAGAGATCGCCCAAAGCGCCGCGCTCATGGACGTAGCGGCGCAGGGGCCAAGGCGACAGCGAAATCAGGGTTTGGAGCAGCCCGCCACCGCAAGCGAGCAGCCCGCCATATACGGCGCGCTCGGGCGTTTGCGGAACGGCCATGTAAACGACCAGGGTTACAAGGCTCATGTTGCCGAGGTCGGCGGCGGAAGTTCCGAGGGCGACGAGCAGGCCGGTGGCGAACGCCCAAATGGCGGCAATCGCGATGGAAACGGCGTCGTTATGCCCGCATAAGGCGCCGGCGAATACGGCGAAACCGACCAGCGCGCTGGCGGTGCACATCCGCGCGGCGCGTTGGGGATAGGGCTCCTGGAGGTCGGAGAACGATACGTTCAACGCGCCTGTGCTCATGGCCAAGCCTCCGGGGACCATGCCGAACGCCACTCCTCCGGCGAGCGGCAGGGAGACGCCCAGAGCGTTCCGCAGTCCCAGCCAGACATCGATCTTGTCCCGCTGGAATCGAAAAAGTTGTTTCCAGAACGAGGTCCAGGCGGTGTTGGCCGGCGCGCGCGCGGTCTCGCTGTTAGCAGCCGGGGAGGTTTCGGGTTGCGAAAGCATGGCCGACATTGTTCATGATGTCAAAGGATGCCGGGGGTATGGATCTGCCGCTCCGTGCCCACGCTTTTTCGCATATGTTGCGCCACTTTGATAATTTCCCCTTGATCCCTCGATAGAACTGTCCCCCTAAACTGAAGACCTCCCCCGAACGAGGAGGTCGGATTGGGGAGAACAGCATTGAGCAAAAGGAACTGCAAAGGGCCGGAGTGTTGGCGCGCGTGCAAGCCGAGGAGTTGCGGCTGAAGGACGCGGCAGAGTTGATGCGGACCAGCTACCGCCAGGCGAAGCGTTTGTGGAAGCGATACCAGAAACACGGGGCGGCGGCGCTGAAGCATGGCAATGCGGGGCGAAGATCCAACCGCGCCCGGCCGGAGAAAGAGCGCCAGAAGATCCTGAAGCGGGTGCGGGAAAAATACAGCGGAGACGAGAAGCAGCGGTTCGGGCCGACCCTGGCGGCCGAGCACCTGGCTAGCGAAGACAAGCTCAACGTTCATCCGGAGACGTTGCGGCGATGGATGCTGGCCCAAGGACTGTGGAGCAAAGCGCGGAAACGCAAGGCGCACCGGAAGAGGCGGGAGCGCCGGGCGCACTTTGGAGAACTGGTGCAGATGGACGGCAGCTTTCATGAGTGGCGCCAAAGGCGCGGGCCGCGGGCGTGTTTGATGAACATGGTGGACGACGCGACCTCGAGGGTGGAAGCGCACTTCAGCGATGAGGAGACCATCTGGGCGGCGGCGCGGGTGCTACGGCAGTGGATCGATAAATATGGCGTGCCGCTGGCGCTGTATACGGACTGGAAGAACGTGTACGTGCGCGAAGCCACGGCAAAAGAGCAGTTGCACGGGAAAGTGCCGGTGACGCAGTTTGGGCGGATGTGCCAGAAGCTGGATATCAAGATCATTGCCGCGAACTCGCCGCAAGCCAAGGATTAGGCTTCATACTGCACCTCATTCAGATGATGCGCCACTTCTTCTCTGGTAGCCAGATATCGACGTTTGTGGGCGAACTTCCTCGGGAGCAGCGCGTTAGGCAATTCGTAGAGGCATTCCCCTTTGTCGTTGTACCGGTGAGCTCGCAATAAGTCTCGATTCCGCCATTTTTTCACGGTACAGGGTAAGACCTCGAGTTCGGCCGCCATTTCTTCCAGCGTCATCAAACCGGCGGCCCGCAGCCTGGAGAAGCGATCCTTGAGATCGTAAGCGTAACGCAGGCGCACAACGATGGAGCGGTCGAACCGGTTGCCCACTCCCGGAAGAAATCCAGTTTCATTGAGGATAGCTGCGATCTCGCGCTCCGTGTTCGTGTTCAGTAGACGATCGATCTCGGCAATGACCGCCGGTTTTGTTTTCCGCAACTGAGGCGCCGATTCTGGCAATGGCAACGTGAGGCTTTGTGTCACTCCTCCGCGGAAGCGGATATGCACGCTGATTTTTTCCCGCCGAATCAAAGTC
Organism: Bryobacterales bacterium; assembly: GCA_963795935.1. Lineage (GTDB taxonomy): Bacteria > Acidobacteriota > Terriglobia > Bryobacterales > Bryobacteraceae > JAICMB01. The sequence continues at coordinate 98,470 of CAWCJO010000021.1, forward strand.
ACATCCTCCACCAGGAGCCGCACGATCCGTTTGCGCTCGCGATCGGGCGTATGAGAGTCGTTCCAGACCCGCCGAAAGTCTTTGGCCAGCGCCATCACCGATTCCCGCTGTTGGTCGCCAATGACGGCCCGATCGGCTTGTCGTTGGCGCTCACATTCTTCTTGCGCTTCGGCTAACGCGCGCAGCTTCTGGTTCCAATCGGCTTCCAGTGTGTCGGCAACCAAACGATTCGAGGGATCGACGTTCATATAGCGCCGCTGTGCCAGTTCGGCCTCGTAGCGAGCCCGTTCCACTCGTTTCTGCCGCAGCCGGTCGGCGTCGTCCAGCCGCGCTTGCAACTCCTGCTGAACCGTCAGCGCCAGTTCGAGAGCCAATGGCGTCATGGTCTCCACCAGAACGTTGCTAAGCGCTTTATCGATATGCTCGCCGGTAACGCGCTGGCACACTGGCCGGCCTTGCTGGATGGCTTTTCTCTGGCAGACGTAATCCGGCACCAGGCGCTTATCCCGGTTGTGATAACGGACGCCCATCCGTCCGCCACAGATCCCGCAGATAACGATTCCTTGCAGCAGCGCGGGACCTTGGTGGGGAGGACTCCGGCGGCGATCAGCCCCATGAGCCTGAGCGTTCTCCTGTAAGCGGCGCTGATTGGTTTCGTATTCCTCCCACGCAATGTATGCCGCGTGCATGCCGGGAACCAGTACCCATTGTTCGCGCGGAAGCTTGGACCAGCTCTCTTTGCCATCCGGTTTCTTGCGTGTCCTGGTACGGCCGTAAATGAACGCGCCTGCGTAGCGAGGATTATGCAGAACCCGCAATACCTGACTGTGCTCCATTTCGGCCCAGAGCAAGTCTCCCTTATGCGGCCCTTTCTTCAGCCGGCGCGGAAACAATAACGACTGTCGCCGAAACGCTTTCACCACCGCACAAGCAGAGCCGGTGCGGTGGAATGCCTCAAACAAGAACCGAATCGTCTGTTGTACCTGCTGGTCAGGATCGAGGATGACGCGGTCCTCGGCGCCATAAGCAAAGCCGACAGGCAGCGGAGACTTTAATTCGCCGCGGCGCGCCTTATTCAGGATGCCGCCCTGGAGGCGTGCGCGTAATAAATGCAGCTCCGCCTCACTCATCGTTCCCTTCAGCCCCAATAGGAGACGGTCATTGAAGTGGCCCGGATCGTATACACCATCCTCGTCCAGGATCAGCGTATCGGTTAGAGCGCAGATCTCCAACAGTCGATGCCAGTCCGTCGAATTGCGAGCCAGGCGGGAGACCTCCAGTCCCAGCACGATACCCGCCTTGCCCATACCAACCTCGGCGACCAGCCGTTGGAAGCCCTCTCGATCCACGGCGGAGGCGCCGGATTGGCCCAGGTCGCTGTCGATGGTGATGATCCGGTCGAGCGCCCAGCCCAACGCCGCAGCACGATCATGCAACGCATATTGCCGCTTCGTGCTCTCGCTGTTTTCGAACACCTGCCGCATTGTGGATTGCCGAATGTAGAGATAGGCATTCCGTTTTAAATGAGCCGCGGTGACTTTCTGATGCGCCTCGGCTGTCAACATGAGCAGACCTCCTCTCGTTGAAGATTGAAAATAATCCCCGCCAACACGACCGCCACTTGGCTGCGCAGCTCCAGCGGCATTGGGTTATCCGTCGCCGGAGGGGCCGAACTTGGCGGTTCGACCGTGTAACTGCGCCAGGCGCATCCCCATGCCGCCATGCCTTGCCGGATGAACAATACGTATCCGAGACTCCGCACGCCGGCAGACTGCGAAACGGCTTGGCCGCGCAGATCCTCGTACTGAGTGATCAGTCCGGCGCCGGAGTCGATGGTCATCGGATTCAGCGGCGTTTTTTTTGATCCCGTAGCAGACCGCGCTCGATCGTCCGCGAATGAAGCTCCACGCCAAACCGTTCCTGCGCCATTTTCACCAGGTCCGATGTTGTCACCTGGGCGTTGTCGGCTCGCGCCTGGCGCACAAACTCCAAAACTTCCGGCGTGAGCTTGTGGCCTTCTTTGGGACCGCGCTTCTGTGGGACCAGACCAGCCAACCCGCTCGCCTCCAAGGCGGACTGAGCTTGGTAGAAGGAGGGACGAGAGAATCCGAAAGTCGCAGCGGTTTGGCTGACGGAATGCCCCTCCTGGCTGACACGACGCAGCATCTCGTACTTGACCTGAACCAGATCGCGGGCATCGAAGAATTCCTCTTGTCGAAACAGTTCGTCGCGGACATCCTGCGGCCGTGGATTGAGTGTGCCGCTCTGGCGAAGCGACTGAGTCTTGGAATCGGGTGTTTTGGGCATCGGCTGCTGTAAATATAATTACGCCCACAGCAGGAGTTTTGTCAAGCCTTTTGTGACGCCAACCCCTGCAATATTCATAGCATACATCCGAATTTATAGCAGTAAAATCACCAGCGTGGCCAGTCCCTCCCGGCGCAGTTTCCTTTACAGTAGCGGCGAAGTTTGCTTTACACATCGCTTCCTCCCGACCACCCTGTGCCGGCGGTTATCACCTCCGCAAGCTGAATCAAGTCCTGCCAACGGAAGTGGCACCGGCCGGCAGCAATGGCAACGAATGGATCTGGCGAAATCGCATTCGTCCAACTCGCTGGGAGCGAGCACAACGCACCTTGTCGATCGTGGAAGTACACGCGGTCCTCGCCCCAGTTATGGCGATACACGACCAGCTCATACTCCTGGCCGAACAACGGATGAAACGGGTGCGTCACCTGGAAAGATGGTCGCGATGCGCCCTGACCAGGTGCATTTGACGACTCGCGCCAAGGGAAGAGTCGAACGGGGCAACGGCACGCACCAGGATCGGCTGATCAAGAAGATGGGACGTAAGAAGATCCGCGCGCACGAGGCGGCGAACCGGTTTTTGCAGGAGGAATATCTGGCCGATCACAACGCGCGCTTTGCGCGCGAAGCGGCCGAGCCGCAGGACTACCACCGCAAAAAGCCCGGCGCGCGCGAACTGCAGCAGGTGTTTTGTCTGGAGACGGAGCGTAGCATTTCCAACGATTGGGTGGTGCGGTATGGGAATCGCTATTTTCAATTGGAGCGAAGCAGCGATTATCCACCGCGGCAGGTCAAGGTGACGGTGTGCGAATGGGAGGACGGGCGGATCGAGATCCGGTACCAAGACAAGGCGCGGCCGCATCGGGAGATCGAAGCGCCGCAGGCCAAGCCGCCGGCGCCGATCCGGATGGGGGAACAGCCGCCGCCTCGACGAGCCAACTGGAAGCCAGCGGCGGGTCATCCGTGGAGGAGGGCGGGCCGGGCGATGGCGGCGATGCCGCGGGCCACTGCCTCCGCTACGCCCTAAGCGCTCGGCCTAACGGCCTCGCAGAGCTACGCTCCGGCAGCCGCCCGCGGCATGGGAAAGGAACTGGTTAGGGGGAAGAAAAAAGGGGACACTTCTAACGAGGTAACTTGGGGGACAATTCTAACGAGGGTTGACACGGCGCTTTTTCGCATATTGACAAACGAGCAACTTCGGCTTAACATTTTGTATCCGGGTTAGTAGGCCAAATCACATTTGGTGGGGTGGCATTTGGGCGCTATACAGTTCTTCCAAATTGGCGAAAAGGTCGTATATCCGAATCAGGGCGTAGGAACCGTCGAGAACATCAGCACGCGCGACTTCGGCGACCGCTATGAACGCTTTTACCTGCTGCGGTTGACGGCCACCAGCATGACGGTAATCGTGCCGTTCTCGCACGTGGAGCAGGTCGGTCTGCGTAAGGTCACCAGGAACGCGGAAATCGGGCGCGTGCTCGCGTATCTCGGTGGCCATATAGAGAAATCGCGAATCGCCTGGAAGGATCGATTCAAGGAAAACACCGACAGAATGCGCAGCGGGAGCCTGCTCGAAATCGCGGAAGTACTAAAGACCCTAGTTCTGCTGCAGGCTGAAAAACCACTCTCGTTCCGGGAGAAGAGGATGCTGGACCGGGCCCGCTTCATGCTCATCACGGAACTATCTACGTCGCTGGCGTTGAAGGAGTTGGAGGCGGTCGATGTGCTCCGCAAGACGCTCGCCAAAGCCTCCTTGTGTCTTCCGGCGGCGCTCTAATGCAGGGGCGGCCCGTTCCGCGCTTTCCGTTACCCCGGTTGAAAAATCGGTAATTCCCCTATAATTTGCCGGCAGCCGCCGTCCGATCAGTACTTTAGAAATGCAGTGTCTTTACTGCGGCACTCCGTTAACGATTTTGCGCACGTTCAGCCATGGCTGCTTCTGTTGTGATGAGCACCGGCTATGGCATCAGGGGGGTGCGGCGCCGGAGATGGCGGGGGCAGTCGGGATGGCTCGTCCCGCCGCGCGGCTGCGACGCTGCCTTGCCCTAGCGCGTCCGCCGGAGCAGCGGCGTCAGTGGGATCCTGTCCTGCCTGCGATGCCGGCCACGGCGCGGCGAAGCGGCGCGGGGCTGCCGCATGGGGGGAAAGTCGCGATTCGCTTTGAGGCGGCGCGGGCCGCTCCCTCCACGAGCCAACGCCCGACGCGCGGCGCAGGGCCGTTCGCCGGATTCGCTCCGCTCCCGGCGCTGCCGCGGCTGGGGATGGAACCGGCCTGGACGGAACCGCGCAAGGGCCGCAGCCGGGCGCATCCCGTCGATTTTTCGGCTCAACAGCTACGCCAGGCGTGGCGCCGCATGCCAGGCGATCTGAAGCTGATCGCCTTGGTGGTCCCCATGGTTCTGCTGCTCGCGCTGGACGCGGCTGGACCGCGCCTGTTCAGCAGGCCGCTGCCCATCAAGGCCGCGGCGCAATCGAACCTGGGCCGCGCCTTATCGCGTCAATGGCGGGAGGTGCGGGGAAGCATCGCTCGGCGCGCCGGCTTTGAATACGCCGACGATTTCCACTCTGGCCTGGACGCCTGGACGGTAGCGTCCGGCCGCGCGGCGAACTGGTCTTACGACAATGTGGGGTTCGTAAAACCTGGCAATCTGGGGCTGTTGCGATCGACCCTGGAGTTGGCCGATTACGACGTGCAGTTCGTGGCGCGCATCGAGCGGAAAGGTCTGGGATTCGTTTTTCGGGCGAAAGATACGCGCAATTACGAGGCCGTGCGCTTGGTTATGACCAAGCCCGGGCCGCTGCCGGAACTGCGCGCGATCCATTATGCGACGATCGAAGGTCGGGAAGGTCCCAAGTCCGGCAAACCTGTGCCGGCGGCCATCCCCGCCGATGCCTTCTTCGACGTACGTCTCGTCGTACACGGCGACGAATTCACCCTAATGGTGCAGGACAAAATCGCCGATTTCTGGACAGACGACCGTTTGAGCAGCGGCGGAATCGGGTTTTTCTGCGGAAAGGGCGAGATGGCGAGGATTGGCGACGTGGAAGTGTCGCATCACAATGACACTCTCGGCCGGTTCTGCGCTTACATCGCGCCGCAACGCGCGGGCGGCCAGTAGGAATAAGGGCAGGGAAGGAACGGGAGCATATGAGCGATAAGAACGCGCGGGATCGCCGCCCGGCCGGCGAGGCGGCGGGGGCGGCATTGGGCAAAGCGGTCGGTCTGCACCTGGAGGGCAAATATCCCGAAGCGCTGCGGGAGGTTGATCGCGCCTTGGACACGGGAGGCGCTACGCCCCAGCTCCATGCGGCCAAGGCTCATCTGCACTACGAAATGCAGCAATACGCCGAAGCAGCCGCCAGTTACCAGAAACTTCTTAGTCTGGATGCGGCTTTCCCGGAGGCGCATCTGAACCTGGCGCTGTCGCTGGAAAAGACAGGCAAATGGGAGGATGCCCATGAGGCCTTCGCGCAAGCGCTGGCGGCGCAGCCCGACCGTCTCGAAGCGCTCCTCGGGGCCGCGATCTGCAATCTGCGCCTGGAACGGCCCGACGAGGCACTGAAAGGTGTGATGAAAGCGCTCGAGGCCGACCCGCAGAACCCCACGGCCCTGTTCGGGAAGGCCGTAGCGCTGCAGCTCCTTTGGAAGTTCGACGAAGCCACAGGAATCTACCAAGACATATTACGGCGGAAACCCGACTCGGAGGAGTGCCTGACGAATCTCACGGGCATCGCGCTGGCCCGCAAGGATCACGTTCTGGCACAGGAATACGCAGAGGCCCTGCTGAAAATCCGGCCCGCCTCGGAGACTGCCATGGAGGGGCTCGCGGTGGCGGCCTTCGCGAGGCAGGATTATGCCGCGGCGGAGCGCTTTTGCGCCAAACTCGTCGAATATTCGCCGGACAATTTCGATCGCTGGTTCAACCTCGCCGTCGCGAACCAAAAGCTGGGGCAAACCGCAGGGGCCGTCAAAGCATACGGGGAAGCGATCCGCATCCGCCCCGACGCCAAGCAGGCGCACGTCAATCTTGGTGTCTTATATCAACAGTCGGGCGATCCCGGTAAGGCTCGCGCCTCTTACGAGCGCGCTTTGCAGATCGCTCCGGAGCTCGAGGACGTATTGTACAACCTGGCCGGCGTCCTGGAGGCCGAAGGCTCCAAAGAGGAGGCCGAGCGGACCTACGCCAGGCTGCTGAGCCGTAATTCCGAGCTCGAAGGCGCTTGGTTCCAGCTTGGCGCTCTGCGCTTGCAGAAGAGCGATTCGCGCGGCGCCGTGGAGGCCTACGAGCATTGCGTGCATAAGAAAAGGGAATGGCCGGAGGCGCAATTCAATCTCGCCTTGGCGCTGTGGCAGGCCGGCGACCGCGAGGGCGCGGGGAAGGCCTTTCAGGCCGTCATTGCCCAGGAACCCAACTCCGTCGACGCGCTGCGCGGGCTTGCCGCCTTGGCAGTGGAACGCGAGCAGTGGGAACAGGCCCTCGAATATCAAGCCAAGCTGATAGAGCAGGGCGAACGCTCGCCGGAGCTTTTTTACAATACCGGCCTCCTGCTGCAAAAATCGGGTCAACTGGAAGACGCCGTGAAGCTTTATCGCGAAGCCATCGAGGAACGCCCCGAATTCGCGGAGGCCCTTCTCAACCTGGGACACGCGCTGCAGGCGCAAGGGCATTCGGACGAGGCTCGTAAGTATTGGAAACAGGCGGTGGAAGTCAAACCGGAGCTGGCCAGCGGCTATTTTCAGTAAAACACGGTTAATTCAAGCCCTCCAGCCGCCATCCATCGTCGTACCTCTGATAAGAGGCGTGTACGATTTTGCCTTCTCTCTTGTAGTCGATCGTAGATGCCCCGGCCGCGCCGCTCGCGAGCTGGACCTGGTCGAAGGCGCTCTCGAAATCGCGGTATAGCGGGCTCGGCTCGAACCTCATCCGGACCTCGGCGACCGCGCTGCTATTTCCGGATCGAGAGATGCTCATAATCGTAGCGGGGACCCAACGGCCGGCGATGAGGGAGATATCGGCGGGGCCCTCCTGGGCCAATGCATCTCCCGCCGGGCCGGGTCGGCAAACCTTACCCATCGTTTTGGTGGCGCTGCACGTGAGCACATGGGCGTCGATCAGGCGGTCGTAGGCTTCATTCGCGCGCGCGTCCGTGGGGCTGGGCGGGGAAGCGCTGAACACCAGCTTGAGGGTTTCGCCATTGCGGTCCTTCAGCAAGTCGACGGCGGTCTCGGCGTCGAGCGGATCGACATGGCGGCAGCCGCTCACGGCGAAGGCGGCGAAAATCGAGGCGCAAATGTAGAACAACCGGATTCCGCGCATGACAACCTCGGGGAACCGATCTATTTTATGCTAGATTCGCGACTGCCGCGCGTGAAATCGTAGGAGTTGACGGGTTAATTTCGCCGGGACGCCGAAAAGCGCGTCTTGGCCAGCGAAAGCCCGTACATGAGAAGCGTAACTGCGACGGCCGCCAGCGCCGCCTCCGCGGCGGTCATGTGCTTTTTCCAAATATTAAACCAGCGCCCATAAACCAGCTCCACGTGGACCCAGTAGACCAGCAGCGACGTCGTCCCCAGTTGCCGCACGATCCCCAGTCCCAGCCCCAACTGGCTGCAGGCGAAAGCCCCCGCCACGGCCAGCAGCATAATGCCCGACCGTATTACGATCAGCGCGGGGCTGTTGAGCCAGAACTCGGAGTGGGCGTAAAGCGAGTACGGCTGGTTTGAAGAGAACTCGCCGCCGTACAACAGCGCCAATCCGAGGATCGCCAGCCAGCGCATTAATCCTTCCGTGTTTGCGCTCTGCGCGCGGCGGATTGCAAATCCCACTGCGCAACCGACGGGGACGTAAGCGGCTTCCGGGAAAAAGGCGAAGCGGCCGGGCATGGGGACCAGGTAGGCTCGCAACCATGGGGTGACGCCGTGCCAGTCCCAAGCGCCGGCCACGGGCGCTAGAATCGCAATGGCCGCGCCGAGCGCAATGGCGAGGACCGGGCGCCTGTGACGCGGCGCAAGAGCGATCGCGGCCGAGGCGGCGATCGCAAGCGCCATGCAGTTCAGGATGTCGGCCCGCAGAAGGTGTGCCCACGCGCCGAGGTTCCACTGGAATACCCATTGTTGTAAGAGCATCAGCTCGGCGATCAGCAAGACGTAACCGGCGCGCTTCAAAACGTCGACGTAGCGGGCGCGCGGGCCGAGGCCCTTGTGGTCGCGATTGTCAATGCGAAAGCCGACCATAATGCCGGCAATGAAAAGAAACAGCGGCGCGGCCAGTCCGCCGATGAACTGCGAGACGTTGTAAGCGCCGCCGGGGCGCAGGTCCCTTCTCATGAAGGACTCGAACACATGGCTCTGGATCATGACCAGGACGGCGAAGCCGCGCAGCCAATCCAGGTACGCCAGCCGCTTCGCGGGGCGGGCCGGGACGGCGGGTCCCGCTGAAGGCTCAGCGGGCGCCGGTGGGGCCGGGGCAGGCACGCCACTCTCATAATGCACGCCGATCTTCGCTGGCGTGGCGAGCGTGTCGGGCATGGCCTTAGTCTACCGGAGCGGAGACCCTCGCCAGAAGGCGATTCCGCAGCGGGCGGGTGAGTCGGCGCCGCGCCTCGTCCCTGGGCTTGAGGATCTTCGCGGGCGTTCGCGGCGGCGGGGTGAGGCGCACTCGGTCACTTGACGGCTAAGCGGGCGTCGAGCGGCATGTCTATACGGCGGGTGTCGAGGGAGCGGAAACGGCTTCGCGGTCGTCCCGGAACGCGAGGAGGTTCGCGGGCGCGAGGGCGTTGGCCGCGCCGGGGTTTTAGGCGTAGGGGATCATTTGACGGCCAAAGTGGCGTCGAGCGGCGTGTTCGTACGGCGGCTGTCGACGGAGCGGAAGCCGGCTTCGTGGAGCAGCGCCGCGTATTCATCGGCGGTGCGCTCGCGGCCTTCGGTGCAGACCAACATATTGAGAGTCTGCATGTGCGCGGGCACGTTGTGGGCGTCGACCAGTTTTTCGGCGATCAGTAGAGCGCCCGCGGGCGGCAGGGCTTCGTAGATCTTCCGTAGCAGCGTTCGTATTTTTGGTTCGGCCCAGTCGTGGAGAATGCGGCCTAGGGCGTAGATATCGGCGGGGGGCAGGGGGTCGCTGAAGAAGTCGCCGGCGACGGTGGCGGGATAGGCTTTCTTGACGGCGGGGAGATCGAATACCGTGGTTTGGATATTGGGATAGCGCTCGCGCACGGCTTGCGCCAGGTGTCCGGAGGCACCGCCGAGGTCGACGAAATGGCGGTAGCGGCTCAGATCGAACGCGGCGGCGACGGCCGGGGAGCAGAGCTGGCCGAAGCCGTGCATTCCTTTCAAGAACTCGCGCATCGCGTCGTCGTTGCGGAAAAAGGCGGAGAAGAGCGGGCCTTCGAGATCGAATGTCTGCTTCCAGCGCGACGTTCCTTCACGCACGGCGTCTTCGAGGTTGGCCCACATCGGGTACAAGACGGTGTTCGAGTATAAAACGTAGCCGCTGAGGGTGTCGGGACTGTCGGAGCGCAAATAGCGGTCGGCTTCGGGCGTATTGACGTATTCGCCGTCCCGCTTTTCGAGCAAGCCCAGCGCGGCGCAGGCGTCGAGAAGGCGCGGGAGCTCCTTGTACTCCGGCGGGCGCTTCCCGTCGAAAATGCCGATGGCTGTCGCGGCGAACATCGTTTTGGAGCGGCGGAAGGCTTCGATGAGGTCAAGAACGTTTGCGGAAGTGGTCATAGCCTTTCGGTTCGAGCGGTTTTCCGGCCAGCATTATTGCGCCGGGCTTTCCTTTCACGATGGCTCCGATGCGGATGCCGGGGACGCGGGTGCGGGGAGGCGCGGTGTAGAGAAGCTCGTAATCTTCGCCGTCGTGCAGGGCTTCGCGTAACGATGCGCCTTCGAGGCGGGGGATGTCGTCGAGCGCCGCGGCCACTCTTGAGGCGAGGCAGAGGCGGTGCAGGTCGAGCGCCAGGCCGTCGCTGATATCGATGCAGGCGGTGGCTTTACCGGTGAGTTTTTTTGCTACATCGAGGCGCGGGGCGATTGCCGGTTTGCGGCGCCATCCACCGAGCGGTCCGGAGACGTAGATGGCATCGCCCACTCGCGCGCCATCGCGCCGCAAAGCTTGGCCGCGCGCTACGGATCCGCAGACCATCACGTCGCACGCGACTTGCCTTGTGCGCGAGAGGTCGCCGCCGGCCAGCGCGGTGTTGGTTTCGGCCGCGAGTTGCAGCACTCCGCCGAAAAATGCGTCAATCCACTGTTGATCGGTCCAGCGCGGCACGGCAAGCGAGAGCAGGCAGAAGCGCGGCGCCGCGCCCATGGCGGCGATATCGCTGAGGCTGCGCGCGAGCGCCCGGCGTCCGGCTTCGGCGGGCGCGAGCGACTTGCGGAAATGGACGCCCTCGATGAAGAGGTCCGCCGTAAATACGAGGTCTTCATTCGCGCGGGGCCGATAGATGGCGGCGTCGTCGCCGATGCCCAGCGCCAGATTGCGATGCTTGCGCGGCAGCTTCTCAAGCACCCCGGCTTCGTTCACGAAACGGCTTCCGCCATGACGAGACCCGAGGGGAGCTCTTCTCCAAAGACTTTCCCGAGATCCTCTTCCTCCTCGCCCTCGAGCACCGCGATGAGAGGCTCGGGGAGGGAGCGGCGGACCAAGTCGAGCGCGGCCGGCGAGAGGTCGCGCGTGGCATCGCCGGTGATGCGCGCGATCGAAACCAAGGCGTCGGCGGAGCCTTGCGACTTTCACGAGCGCTTCGACCCAGCGCGTGGCCGTGGTGGCCGGGATCACTTGATTGATGGGTCCATAGAAGAGCTTGCGGGCGCCGAGGCGCGCCAGACACCACAGCGCCGGTCTCCCGCATTTCGCCCGCTTTGATCTTCGCGAGCAGCGCGTCGCCGAGCTGCGTCTTGGTCTGAATGGGCAGGAACTCCAGGCTCGACGCCGTGCGCCACATCTCGCGCAGCAGGCTGTTGTTCAGGCGCGGCGGACGCTTGTTGCCGCGCGGCAGCAGGTTCGGCGAGAGGCGCTGGAAAATATCGTACTTGCTGGTTCTTGTTCAGGCCTCCGGCGACGCGTCCCCAGAAAATCCACCAATCGATTTCGTTCTGGACCTGATTGGGAAAGGCGAGGCCGGAGGCATAGACGCGGCGCGCCTGCTCGATGCGGAAATCGTCGCCGGGGAAGCCGAATCCGGGCCGCAGACAAAAGCCGCACAGATTGAGCCAGCGCATCTCGAGCGCCGCCGATTTGCGCCGGTCGGCCACCAGCGCGATCATGACGATCGGCGAGGCGGCGGATGGCGCTCAACGGCCACGAATTGCGGCCGAGCGCGAGGGTCTGCTCCAGGCGCGCGGGAAGCTCTTCGGGCGGAATTGTCGCGGAGCCGAACGCCGCCTCTATCAATTCCGCGGCCTTCGCGAGCGCTTCATCGCTGACGACCGCGGCGGGCTTCATGGACCGCTGCGCGGCAGCGGATGCCGCCTTGCGCAGCTCGAACTGCAGGCGCCATTGATGCTCGCTGATTTTCGAATCGGCCCAGAGCTCGAGCGTGCCGACCTCCGTCAGACGCGATGCGCAGCTTGATGGGCACCAGGCGCTCGCCCGTTTTTCCAAATCGGATCACGGCATTCAGGGGCGCGTGCATGTGCAGCGTCGGGAATATCGGCGAGATTCACGGACTTGCCCAAGCTGGTCGTCAACGCGCGTCAGGGAACTGTATAAGCGGAACGACGACGGGCTTGTTTGCAACCAGATGCAGATCGTCGCGGTCGAGCTCGAGCGCTGGCGCCTTCTTCGGTTCCGCGCGGCATCAGGCAGACGGCTTCGTTCGCCGATGCGCGATGTAGTAGGCGCGCGGCAGACCGCCGCGGACGAGCAGACCCGCGCCGGTCGAGCGCACGTAGGAGTAGTAAGCCGCGCCGACCGCAACCGCGAGATCGAGGTCGCGATTTTCGAGAACGAGCGGCCGCTGGCCGTACCAGCGCTCCATGACGTCGGCGACGCGCTGTTGGCAAATTTCGGGGATGAAAAAGCCGCCGTTAAACAGGACCGCGTCGGGGCGGGAGTTCTCGTTGCCGCTCAGGAATGCCGCGAGGTGGCGCGTGATGGCGGGGTCGGAGACGTAGGGCAGGCCCAGTTCCCGGAACAGACTGCGCTTTTCTTCCTTGGGCTTTTCGTCCAGTGCGCAGAAGGGCAGGAAGCCGTCGAGCGTCAGCTCCAGTGCTTCTTCGCGGGTGATCGCGGTTTTGAGCATGCCGCCGATCAGCGACGATCCCGCGCCGAGCACCGTGATTTCGACGCTGCTTCGACCGTGGGATCGGCGAGCATGTGCTCTTTCGCCGCGGCGCATTGCCTGCGCAGGCCGCTGCGCTGGCGGATCGACAGCGGCGTCCCGAGCTTCGCTTCGACCAGCCAGGCCAGCGTGAGATCGAGATTGTCGCCGCCGAGCAGCAGATGCTTGCCCACGGCGGTGCGCGTGAACTCGACGCGGTCGCCCTGGCGGTTGACGCGGATCAACGTGAAGTCGCTGGTGCCGCCGCCGACATCGCAGACCAGCACCACCTGTCCATCGAAAAGGCTCTTCTGCGATTGCGCCAGATGGTTGACGATCCAGGAGTAGAAGGCCGCCGCGGGCTCTTCGAGCAGCGTTAGTTTCTCGATGCCGGCTTCGCGCGCCGCCGTGACCGTCAGCTCGCGCGCTTCTTCATCGAAGGATGCGGGGACGGTTAGAACAACATCTTGCTGGGCGAGCGGCTGCGTCGGGATGCAGCTTGTCGTTCCAGGCGTCGCGGATCGCCGCCAGATATCAGGGTCGAGACTTCGACGGGCGACAGTACGCGGCCGGCCTCCTGCGCATCCCACGGCAGGATCTTCGCGGTGCGGTCGACTTCCGGGTTCGAGAGCCAGCTCTTGGCCGAATGGACCGACTTGGTCGGCACCAGCGCGCCTTGCTCGCGCGCGTACGCTCCCACGTAGGTCTGGTCGCCCAGGAAGAGAAACGACGGCAGCGTGCGCCGCGCTTCGATTTGCCCCGGCGCGACGTATTGGGGAATGGGCAGGACCTCGATCTCGGGGTAATCCGTGAGCTCGGCGGCGGAGCGCGACGTATGCGAGCGCGGAATTGGTGGTGCCGAGGTCGATGCCGACGTTCATGAAGTCTGCTGTACGCGCTCGCGCACATTGAATTCGAGCTTCCAGCGGCGTCCGTCGCGCGCCACGCACCAGAGCTGCAGCATGCCGGTTTCGGTTACGACGGTTTCGAGCGTCACGGGCACGTAATCGCCGGAATCGCCGTTGGCGGGCAGCTCGACTTGCATGGGCGAAAGCTCTTCGAGATCGTCGCCGATGTCTTCGATCATGGCGCCGGGCGCATCGTTCTTGCGGCTGGCGGAATTGAAGAAGCGGAACTCGGCCGGCTCGCCGACGGCCAGTCCGAATTCGCGATCGGGGAAATGCAGCTCGGTGCCTTCTTCCATGCCGAAGGGCGCGACGGTGAGGGCTTTCAGCGGCGCGGGCATGCCCGGTACGGCGGGCATGGCGGTTTCGATGCCGACATAATAGGTGCGCGGAACGCCGCCCCGGATGCGCACGCCTTGGCCGTGCGCGCGAGAGGCCGTAGTAAGCCGCGCCGCGCGCCACCGCCTGCATCAAATCTTCGCCGAGCAGCGGCTGGATCGGCTCCATGCCTTCGTCGCGCAGCCACGAATTCAGGGTTTCGAGAAGGCGCTCGCGCACGAGCGCCGGCGCGCAGCACGCCGCCGTTGAAGAGCACGTGCGTGGGGCACGCCAGACCGCTCGACCCGCGCCGCACGCTGCCGTGTTCCGCGGTCGCGGCCTGCTGCCGCAGGAATCGCGCGAGATGCTTCGTCATAGCGGCATCGGCGGCGTAGGGCAGACCGATCTCGGCCAAACCGATGCGGCGCTGGCGCTGCGGCAGGTCGTTGCTCGAAACGAGCGGCAGAAAGCCCTCGAGCAGGATGCGGTCCAGGTCGGCGCGCTCCAGCTTCGTCTTGATGGTTCCGCCGACCAGGCCGGTGCCCTTGCCCAGAATCGTGATCGCCTGCTCGCGCTTGCTCTTTTCTTCGAGCAGCCGCTCCTTGGCCACGCGGCACTGCTGCCACAGCGCATAAAGCTGCAGCGAATCGAGCTTCGTGCCTTTAGCGGCAAGCTGCTGCTCGACGAAGCGCGCCAGCGCGAGATCGATGTTGTCGCCGCCCAGAAGGATATGTTCGCCGACGGCGACGCGCTCGAGTTGCAGTTCGCCGGCGCGCTCCGTGACGGCGATGAGCGTGAAATCGGTGGTGCCGCCGCCGATGTCGACGACCAGGATGAGGTCGCCGACCTGCACGCGCTCGCGCCAGTCGGGGTGGCGCTCGATCCAGGCGTAGAAGGCGGCCTGCGGCTCTTCCAGCAGCAGCAGGTTCTTGTAGCCGGCCTGCTCGGCGGCCTGCAGCGTCAGCTCGCGCGCGACGGCGTCGAAGGAAGCGGGAACGGTTACGAGGATTTGTTGTTGCTCGAACGGCGCATCGGGGAATTTTGAATCCCACGCGTTGCGCATGTGCGCCAGATATTCGCGGGAGACCTGCGATGGGCGACATTTTCTCAACGCCCGCGGGCGCGCCCAGAGGCAGCAACGGCGAGGTACGATCCACGCCCGCGTGCGATAGCCAGGACTTCGCGGAGGCAACCAGGCGGCCGGGATTTTCAACGCCGCGCTTCTGCGCCAGGACGCCCACGACGGGTCTGCCGTTGCCCTCCGCCCAGGGAAGGTCGAGCGTCCCCGCTGGAAAATCCGACGGGCCCGGAATGTACAGAAACGACGGCAGCAGCGCCTCGTCGCGAACTTCGCCTGGATTAGCAAGCTGCGGAATCGGCAGCAGCGAGACGGGAGGGAGCGCGTGCGCGTCGTCGATGGCGTCCAGAGCGGAATACGCCAGCGCGGAGTTGGTCGTGCCCAGGTCGATTCCGATAACGAATTTGCCGGCCAACTTCTATTCGACCTCGATTTCGGCGGGAGCGATGATGGTGGCGTTCTGGCTGGCGGCGAGCTGCGGCAGATCGACGCGGTCGGCGCGCCATCCTTTATGCCGCAGCAGGCCGCCCGGGGCCTTGCCGTTGGCGGGGACATTGCCGAGCAGCTTCACGGTGTTGGGATCGTTCGTCTCGACTTTGGTGAAAGTCCCTTCCACGCCGTCGATGACGGGCGAAAGATGCACGTAGCGGTCGAGCGTTTCGCGGCATTGATCGTGGAGCGAGCGCACCGCCGCGCCCACCTGGTCGTCCGAATAGGGCGCGATGTCTTCCATCAGAAAATCGATGAGGCGCGAATCGCGCTGCAGGATGGCGAGCATCTGGAGCGCGCCATCGGACGGCTTCAATTGCGGGACAGGCTTCGGTTGCGCCGCGGGCTTCGCCGGCTGCCGCTCTTTCGGAACGAATCCGTAGATAGCGGCGAGCTGGGGCGGGATTCGGCCCCGGAACAGAATCGAAAAAAACGCGTTGAAAGCGTACAGGATTCTCAAGTAGCGCTCCTCAGTTTGAGGATAAACGAGTGTGCGCGATGCGCGCTGCGCTGGGCTGAAGAGATCCCGGTTAGAACGTCACCCGCACGCCCAATTGCATGGCCCGTCCACCTCCCGTCCCGTTGACTCCGGTACCGCTGCCGACGGTACCCGTCACATAGCCATAGGTCGAACTCGTCAGGCTGCCTTGGGGGTTGCTGAACTCGGGCGTGTTGGTGAAGTTGAACGTCTCGGCGCGGAGTTCGAGATCGAATCGCTCCGTCATTTTGAAGTGCTTCGAAAAGGCGAGATTCAGCGCGAAGAGACCGGGGCCGCTCAGGAGATTGCGCCCCGTGGTGCCAAACCTTACGCCAGTCGGTTGGACGAAGCTGGCTTGGCTGAACCAGGGATTGCCGGTGTTGATGCCGTGCAGGATCTGCACCGCCGCAACCTGGTCCGGCGTTTGCGTTTCGCCTGGAGTATTCAGGCTGCTGCCGCTTGCGGTGATCTTCAACGGCGTGCCTGTCAGCGCGTCAACACGCCGGAGAGCTGCCAGTTGCCAAGAACCCACGTGGCCGGACCATGCGTCAGCCATTTCTTTCCGACGCCGAAGGGAAGTTGGTAAACGTAGCTCTGCACGAAGCTAAGAGTGCGGTCGAAGTCGGTTCGGGCATAGTTGCGGCGTCCATTGATAAGCCAATCAAGGCTGCCATCGTCGTCGGTCTGGTAGCTCATGCCCTTGCCCCAATTGAAGGCGGTGGTGATGGTGAAATCGGAAAAGCGGCGGTCGAAGTTTGACCTGCAACGCGTTATAGCTCGACGAGAACCCCGCCCAACGAATGGTTGCGGACGCCGTCTTTCCGTAAAGCTGGTACAGCGGCTGGCTCGGCTGTGCCCAAACCCAACTCCGCGGGGTCGCTGGTGTTGTTTAGGTTGTAATTCGCCGCCGTATCCACGCCGTGAACGCCCAGATAGGCGACGTCCAGCACCAGGTGCCAGGGCAACTCGCGCTGAATGGCAAAGTTCCAGGTTTCCGTATAGGGGTTCTTGAAGTTCGGGTTGATTACGTTAAAGCTGTTGCTCAAGAGCGGACCCGTGGCCGGGATGATGCCGTTCGAAGGAATAGTGACCGGCACTGGCAGCGGGAAGCCCTGCTGAAAAGTTGCCGGTTGGCCGTTGGGAAGAATGGTGGTCGCATACCCGTCGCCTACGTTGCTATAGAAGTTGTTCGGCGCGGACGGGATAGTTATAGGCGTAAGTATTGTCCGGAAACGGAGTGTAGCTGATGCCGAAACCGGCGCGAATCACAGTCTTTTCGGTCAGACGGTAGGCGATCCCCACGCGCGGCGCAAAGTAGTTATAGCGCGTTTTCATGCCCAGATTGGAAGGATTGTTCCCGATTCCCGCAATCACCAGGTTATTGGTGTTGGGATCGTAGTTGGAAAAGCCGCCCGGGAACTGCGGCGTGGCGGGCGGATAGAATTCCCAGCGCAGCCCGAGATCGACGGTCAGCTTCGGGGTCACCTGCCATTTATCACCGCCGAAACGCGAAAAACTCCCATTGCCGGTAAGCCGGAAAATACGTATTGACATCGCGGCCGAGCTGGTAAGGCACATCCAGCAGGAAAGCTGGCCATATCGTTGGCGATGCCGAGTTTGGAAGAGTTGCAACTGGTGGCCGAGCCCGTTGGAGCCGGTTGCTGATAGGGCGTGCACAAGCCGGTCTGCTGATTGCCGAAATAATAAATACCGCGCGGACTGTAAGTCTGGTCCTGCAGCAAATCGTCGCGGATGCGCTTCAGATCGACGCCCCATTTGATGGTGTGATTGCCGCGGTCATCGTCCAGGTGTTCACGACATCCACGTTGGCCTCCGCGCGCACCCAGGGCAGACTCGCCGAATATCCGACCACGGGATTTGAAAAGCCGTCGTTGATCTGTATGCCCACAATGCCGCTGGTGAACTGGATTGATGTTCACGCCCGGAATGCCGAGCGCCGTCGAATCGTTCTTGCCGTAATCGGAAGGCTGGGCTTCGTTGTGATAGTGCGCAACGGCGAGGCGCAGTTCGGTAACGAGCGACGGCGTAGACCACGCGATCGTAATTCACGCCCCCGCTGTAGGTTTTCTGGGTGCCCGTACCCATAAACGCGCCTGCCCGGCCCGTCCCCGCCCGCATCACCGAAAAGCGGCGCCTGAAACACAACCGGACGCGCGAAACTGAATCGCCCGCTCAGCCGGTCATTAGGGTAAGGTTGTAATCGAGCTTTCCATCCAGACGAATCGGTCGTCTTCTGAAACGGCAGCAACGCAAAGTAGTTGTTGCTGGGATTCGCAATATTGTACGGCTGGTTCGTGGGGATGATCAGATTCAGGATCTTCGTTTGAGACAGTATTGATGCGGCTGGACGGGATATGATGTTCCCCGGAAACGGAGTGCGGCCTGTGCCGTCCAAGCGGATTGCCAGTCGCGGGATCGTAGATGGTCGTGGTCGCGCTGCTGAGGTCGCCCGTACGCCACGGGTCCGGCGGGATGGTCACCAGATTCGTATTTGCCTCATGATCCATCGCACGAAGGTAATCCGCGAAAATAGAACAGCTTGTTCTTTTGGATCGGCCCGCCAATGTTGCCGCCCACGTAGTTATAAGCCAGGTGACCGACCGAAGGATTGAAAAAGCTGCGCGCATTGAAATCGCTGTTCTGCAGGAACTCATACGCAGCCCCATGCATCGTATTCGAACCGGATTTCAGGATGACGTTCGTCACTGCGCCGGAAGCGCGTCCGAGTTCGGGGTCGTGGTTGCTGAGCGATACGTCGACAGTCTGAATGGCTTCTATCGGAGGAATCAGAATCTGCAGCAACCCGGTACGCTCGTTGTCGTCCGTACCTTCGATCATGTAGTTGTTGCCCTGCCGCATCTGACCGTTCACCTCTGTTTGAAGGGAACTGGCGGCGTTGAAGAATTGCGAGTGCTGTTCCGCGACTGGCGCAACTCCCGGCGCAAGATTCAAGAGCGCTTGGAAATTGCGATTGGAGCTCAGCACGGGAGCGTCGGCGAGCGTCGCGGTATCGATTTTCATGGACGTGTCGGCGGTGTCTGCCTGGAGCATCGGCGATGCCGCGTGGACTTCGACGGTTTCGGTGAGGGCGCCAGGCTGTAATTGAGTGTCCACGCGGACGGTGGTGTCCACGCGCACTTCGACGTCCGGGCGAGTCTCCTTCTTGAAGCCCGTCGCCTCAACGGAAACCGAATAGGTGCCGGGCGGCAGGTCCGGGAAAGTGTAATTGCCGCTTTCATTGGTCACGGCCGAGTGGCTGATGTTGGTGTTCGTTTCCACGATGGTGATCTTGGCGCCGGGCACCGAGGAACTCGTTGGATCAGTCACCGTGCCAAGCAGCGTGGCGTTCGCTATTTGAGACCAGCCCAAGGCCGGCGCTAAGGCAAGCGAGCGCGATCAGAACAAAAAATGAGCGTAGATTTCCCATCGGCTTGAACTCCTCATTGACTCTTTCTGAAACCGAGTAGCGACGCAACGGAAGAGTACCCATTTCCCACGCTGCCGTCGGCGGAGCGCCCTGACGATGCCGTTGTTCTCTGCAACGATGATTTTTGGCATCCCCAACGACGGCGCCGTTGGCGGCAACCAGCCAACCAATCCACCGATCAGTGGATCTAAAAACGAGGTCTGCCGAATTATAGATCCAATCGCCTTTTCGGGCAATGGACAGCGAAGATAAAATTTAAAATCTCGGAACCGGCCATTCAGCAATCTTGAACTATCAGTCGTAATCCCGCGAAATTCTGGCCGCTGAAGAAAGCCGGATTGGAGAATACGACCGGCACGCCGGACTGCACGTCGTAGTTCCCGGCCAGCTCCCAGCCGCCCACAATCGGCATCGAACCAGCGGGACATCCCGCCGCCAAATCGTTTTCCACGGCCCACGGGGATGTCCCAGATGGGCGCGACATTCAGGTGGAAAGGACGATCTTCGCCGCCCAGCTTATGCTCGATCACTGCGCCCGCGATCTGCGGACCCAGGAAAGCTGTATCTTCAAACAGCTTGGACCAGGTGAAAGCGCCGATAATGCTGAACGAATTAGTGAACCTGTGTTCGACCTTGCCCAGCCCGGCGTCATATTGATTCTTGCCGGTGGGATTATTTTCAGTTACCGTGCCCAGCAGCGGATCCGGATTCAGCAACTGATTCAACGCGACCGTCTTGGTGCTCCCGATGGAACCGCCTGTAATGCCCGGCAGGTTATAAAACGGATTGGGGACCTGCACGTTCCACGGCAGGATATCGACCGGTCGTCCCGTCGAATCGAAGACCGGGGCCTGTAACTGCTTCCACAACCCGAAGCTCGGTTCATTCTCGTTCCATCCCCAGGATATGTCGTAGGTCTTATTATGGGAGTAACCGACTTCGAACAGCCACTTACGCCACTGATGCTGCACGTGCAAACTGTACTCGAGCGAATAGAAACGGTTCAGATTGGGGTTGTCCCAAGAAGCGGGCGCCGACCCCAGATTTGTGAGCGGCCCCAGCGACGATCCAGTGGGCCGCAGGATTCCGTTCTGAAAAGGATTCGCGAGGGTGTCGTAAGGAGTCAGGTAATTATCCTGCGTGGCGATGAAAGTAGTCGTGCGGCTGAATCCGTCCTGTTTGCCCACATTGTAGTCCGCTTGCGTAAAGCGGCCGAATCCGCCCCGGATGACGGTATTCGCGCCCAAGCGGTAAGCCGGCCGATGCGCGGCTGCCACTCATGCCAGTCGATGTTGTACGTAGTGCGCGGAGTTCCGTTGGCGCCGGCAAAAAGCTGTTCGCCGATGACATGGAACTGGGAGGCGGGAAGAAGCTGTTGCAGCGTCTGCACGCCGCTGTTACTCGCATTGGCGGGGTTCGAGAGTATGGCTGCGTAGGAAGCCTGCGCCGCGCCACTGATAGGATTGATCGCCGTCGGGTCATATCGATCGGTCAGCCGGTCGTAGCGTTCCGTAACAGGCCGCTCGACATCCCAGCGCAGTCCAAGATTGACGGTCAGTCTTGAGGTAACCCGCCAATCGTCCTGGAAGAACGCTCCGCCGTAATACTGCGAGTAGAAAGCGCTGGCATTGACCGGGACGTTGCCGCCCGAAGGGAGACCCAACAGGAATGAGGCAAAGGTGGAGCCTTGACCGGTGCCGCCGGAGACGGCATTATTGGGTCGCGTCCAATTACTGTTGAAATCGAATTCGCCCTGGTTTCCAAGCGCGCCGTTGGACTGCTGCAGTATCCAGAATTCTGCGCCATAGTGAAACGTGTGATTGCCGTGGACCTGAGTCAGGGTCCCCGCCCATGTGTGATAGGTGGTGTCTTGGAAGGAGCCTGCATTCTGAGTGCCGAAATTGCCCGCAAAGCCGGTGATATAGGGAAATGAAGGGTTCGCGAGTTGGTCCACGAAGCTCGCCGGAAAACCGAGCTTGGCGGAATTGAAGCCTGCGCCTAAGTCGTTCGTAGGCTCTTCGTAGCGGTTCAGGCTATAGCGCGCATCGAGGATCTTGTTCGAGCTGATGGTCCAGACGTGATCGAGTGAGATATCTTTTGCGATGCGCTGCGCGTCGTTTCCGGCGGCGATATCCTGCAGTCCGAACGTATCGCCCGACACCTCGGTCAGATGATGCCAGCGGATGGTGACAAAACTATGTTGACTGTTGCTCCAGTTTTGGTCGGCGCGTATCAGTACCAGCGGGAAAACGTCGCGCCGCACGGAGGGTGGAGCGTAATCGTTGGAAGTGTTGCTGGTGCCGTCGCTGGGAGTGTTGGGCAGCGGCAGGTAAGCGAGAATGTTCTGAGCAATGGGGCTGAGCCGGGACTTCGGAATGACATCGTTCGGGAACATCGTGCGATTGCCGTTGGCGTCCACGGAGGTGGGGTCGTAGACCTGGATGGGAAAGCGCTGCTGCTGGCCGCCGATGGTCTGGGTGGTGAAAGACTGGCTGAAATCGCCGGAGCGCTCGAGCGCGGTGGGCACGGAAATGGTTCCCGAACCCAGCGGATTCAGATTATGCGTGTCGTCGTAAGAGAAGAAGAAAAACGTCTTTTCTTTTCCGTTGTAGAGTTTCGGGATCCACACCGGCCCACCGAAATTCCCGCCGAATTCGTTGAAGTGAACGGGCGGCACGGCGCCCCCAATCAGATTCGTCTGGAACAGATTCGCGTTCAGCGCGCTGTTCTGGTTGAACTCGTAGAGCAGGCCGTGATAATCCTTGCCCCCGCTCTTGGTCTGCATATTGATCGTCGCTCCCGCCTGGCGACCTATGGAGGCGTCATACGCGTTGGTCTGCACGCGAAATTCCTGCACGGAATCCATGGGCGGAATGAAGCCGATGTCGCCCCCGGCCTTCGTGTCGGGGGCGCCGTCAAGCTGGAAATTATTCGACCAGACGTTATTGCGCCCACCGTCGGCGGTGAACTGCGAGGCCGCGTTGTAGGACCAAAGATGGGCGACGTTGGCGTTCTGGTCCTGCGCCACCACGCGGGGGAAAGCGTGGCCAGCAAAGTAACGACGTGCGATGACGAAGGGATCTCGGCGATTTCTTCGTGCGTGATGACCGTGCCGCTGGTCGCCGAGGTCGTATCGATCAGCGGAGTCTCGGCGGTCACCTGCACGGTCTGAGTTTCCGAGCCAACCTCGAGTTGCGTATCGAACTGCTTGTTGTCGGCCGCCTGCAGCGTGATTCCCGCGCGATTTGCCGTTCTGAATCCCGGCGCCGAAATCGTGAAATGATAATGGCCCGGCAAAAGAAATTCGAGTACCCATACGCCCTTACCGTTGGTAATGGTGGTCTGCTTGACATTGTTGTCGTCATTGGTCACCCCTACCGAGGCGCCTGGTATCAGAGCGCCCTGTTGATCCATGACGCGCCCTCCGATTGCGGCGCGAACTTCCTGCGCCGCCGCGGGACCGAGCGCCACGGCCAGCGCGAAAACGCAAGTGAACAACTTGAATTTCAGGCTTGTCATGACGTCACACACTATATACAATTCGGTACGCCCGCGGCAATGCAGACCTGCGCGTCCCGTCCAGGTTCCAAATGCGCGGAATCAGATCCGCTGATAAATTTTATAGTCTCCGCTCTCGAAAACAAGCCGGTAATTGGATAGCGCTTGCCGAATGTGATCGTAGATTGCAGGATGCCGCTGCCTGTGAATGTTCAGCGCGTCCGCGTAAATCTCCTCGACCACGATGAATCGCGCGGCTTTCTTTGAAAAATATCCGAACGTGTCGTCATCGATCAGACCGGAGTCGAAGCCGTATCCGAATCCGAACGAGCAGCTCGCGAAGACAACATCGTTCGCGGAGGCGCGCTGTTTCACGAATGCGACCGCGGGATCGTAGATTCGATTCACTTCGTTAAGCCGGACATGGAGCAAGATCCCACCTGCTCCGACAGCCATGAGTAATATTGCCACCGCCGCCACCAGCGGGCGCAGCCTCGGCCGCCACTGCCATACCGAATAGAGGGCTACGGCGAGGCATGAAAGATATAAGGGAAGTAGATGGACGAGGTAATAGTTGAATTTCATACCTTCGTAAAACGTGAAGAAGACGATGTGGATCGCGGTCAAGCTCAGCAGCGCGCGATAACCGGGGTTGCGGCGGATGGAACGGCTCGCAATGCAGATCGCCAGTCCGGCGGCGTATCCCGCCAAGGCGATGGCCTTAAGCTTGACGAGAGAGCTTTGATGTCCCGGCGAGTGGGCCAGCAATCCGTACGCGGTCAGATAGCGGAAACGAATTTCATTCAGAAGGGATTGCCAGGGATGCAACAATCCGACTCGATTGCCGGCATTGCCGAAAAGCTGGTCCTTGAAGTCGGGGACATCCTGGAGAATATACCAACTCCAAACCGCGCCGCCGATCAAATAAGGAACGGCGGCGATCGCAAGGTCCCGCACTGTTATGCGGCGCCGGTCATAATAAAACACCAGAAACCAGAGTCCCAGGAAATACACGAGACCGTTCGGATGGGTCATGCCGGCGAGCGCGATACAGGCATTGCCGGCGAGCAGCGCAACGGTGAAATTTCGCTGCCGGAAAAGAAGAAATAATGCATAGCCGGTAAATCCCAGCGCCGCGACCATCATGTCGTAGCGCCCGAAAGCGGCGGCGGAGACGATCTGGTAATCGAACGCCGTGAGAACGGCCGCGAGCAGCGCGATGAAGGCGTTCCCCGAGAGCAGTTTCAGCAAACGGTACACGGCCCAAAACAGCAGTATGGCCCACAGCAACGACAGAGCGCGCGTCGTGAACAGGCTGAAGCTCGCGAGTTTGTACCACAGCCCGAGGACGACCAGTTGCAGCGGAAAGATGTAGTAGACGTGATGATGAATGCCGTGGAATCCGGGGGTTGCCTCATCGAAGAACGGCATGGCCAGATACCCTTTCGACGCGAACGTCAAACCGGCGCTGGCGGACATGGCCTCGTCGTTCCAAGGCTTGCGCGTGCGGGCTTGCGCGACGACTAACGCCACGTAGCCGGCCACGAGAAGAAGGAGGACGATCGCAAAAACGCGGGAGGACCAGGGAAGGCGCGCAACAGGCCACATCAGCGGACCGATTTTAACATCCCGGTGGAGGCGGCGTTCTTAAATACTTTGCCGCCCTTCATCACGAATACAACGCGGCGTACGGCCGTAATGTCGTCGAGCGGGTTGCCCTTCACCGCCACAAGATCGGCTTCCAGTCCCGGCTGCACGGCGCCGGTCTTGTCCGCGATCCGAAGCGCCTCGGCCGCCAATGACGTGCCGCTGATAATGGCATCCATGGCGGGTTGTCCGCCGTCGCGCACCCGATAAATGAACTCCTCGGCGTTGCGGCCGTGCGATCCGGCGACCGCGTCGGTCCCGAGCACGATTTGTACGCGCAGCGCCCGCGCGCGGCGGAAAACGTCCGCCATGAGCGGCACGGCCTTCTCCATGGCCGCAAACCCTTCCTCGTTGTAGTTCCCGATGCCGAGAAACTTCTTTTTATTTTCCAGGTAATTGTGCAGGACCAGGAAGTTGGGATCGAAGTACACGCCGCGGGCGGCCATCAGCCGCAGCGTGTCGTCGTCTAAGAACGCTCCGTGCTCGATGGAGGTGCAGCCCGCCAGCACGGCCGCCCTCGCGCCGGCGGAGGCGTGCGCGTGCACCACCGAACGCAATCCGAGAGCGTTGGCCTCGCCGCAGGTGGCCTGGATCTGCTCGTCCGTCATGCTCTGCGCTCCGCCGTCGCGGATGCTCTTGGTTGCGAATAGCTTGATTAGATCCGCGCCATCCTCTTTCATTTTTCGCACGTAGGCGCGAATCTGTTCCGGCGTGCCCGTGTTCTCCGTAACGGCGCGGAGCGAGGTCAGAATGCGAGGCCCGGGAAGCTGTCCATGATTGATGAGCGCGCGAAGCTCGCCGTCGATGGAAGATCCCACGCTTTGCACCGTGGTAAAGCCGCCCATGAGCGTTGCATAGGCGTTGGCTTCGGCGTAAAGCGCGGCGCCTTGAGGGGTCTCGATGCTGCCGCGCCCGCCCTGCTCCAGGCGATCGTCGCGATTGAAATACCAGCCGAGATGAACATGCGTATCGATCCAGCCGGGCGTTACGGTCAACCCGCCGAGGTCGTAAGTGGCCGGTCCGGCGGCGCCCGAAATCGCTGCAATGCGCGTTCCTTCGATGACGATTTGCTTGTTCTTGAGGACATGGCCTTTGCCGTCGAGAATGGTCGTAGTGTTGATCACGATGGGTTGGGCGGAGGCGCCGGCGAGAGTCATCAAGAACAGAAACCTGCGTAGCATTGGACGATGATACAGCAGCGCGGCCGCCCTGATTTTTCGATGAGAAGAGCTCAATCCTGGCGCAGCGTGTGAACGGGATCGAGCCGCGAGGCCCGGCGCGCCGGCGCCGCCGCCGCGAGCAGCGCGATCGCGCACAGAACGGCCGCGGCGGCGGCCAAGGCCGCGGGATCGCCCGGCCCGACGTGGAACAGCAGCGAGCGCAACAGGCGCGCCGCCAGCAGCGATGCGGCCGCGCCCAGCGCAATTCCCAGCGCCGTCCAACGAGCGGCCCAGGCGAGCGTCAGGCGCACGATGCTCGCGGGAGTCGCGCCCAGCGCCATGCGCAGCCCAACCTCCCGCGCGCGCTGCGCCACCAGAAACGACATGATGCCGAACAATCCGACCGCCGCTATCGCCACCCCCATGGCCGCAAAAGTGGCCAGCAGAAGGGCGTAGAAACGCGGCCTTTGGTCGATTTCCCGCAGGCTCTGGCGCATCGTTTCCACTTCCACCGGCAGCGCTGGATCGAGCGCGGCCAGGATGGCGCGGAGGGAAGCTCGCGGCCAGCTTCGGATCGAGCTCCGTGCGCGCGATCGCGACGCGCGGAGCGCCAACCGGTGGGCGGCTCCGCGCGTTGAAAATTGTAATCCTCGGAGTGCTTGCGCACGATGTAATACTCCGGCGAGCTCTGCCGCGTGGGGCCCCAGTTGGTCACGTCGCGTGCGACGCCGATCACGGTCGTCCACTCGCCACGCGGTCCTTTGAGTATGCGTTTGCCGATGGGATCTTCCCGCGGAAAAAGACGCCGCGCCAGCGACTCGCTCAGGATCGCGGTGAAAGCGGCGGGATCGCGGTCGCGCTCCGTGAAGAGACGTCCGCGCACGATCGGGATTCCGAGCGTCGCGAAATATCCGGGCGTGACGTAACGCCAACCCACCATGCCGCCGGTTCCTTCCGGACGGCGCGGCCGGCCTTCGATGTCGATGGCGGCCAGCGGCCGGTCACGCATGCCGCCGGAGGGCGGAATCGTGTCGCTGATGGCCGTTGCCTCCCAGCCCGGCGCGCCGCCCAGCCGCCGCTCCAATTCGTTGAAGAACGCGAGCTGCCGATTGTCGTCTGCGTAGCGCTGTTTTCCGAGCACGAAACGAGCGGTGACGACATGGCCGGTCTCGATTCCCAGCGGGACGCTTTCGAGTTTCCAGAGGCTGTCGAGCAGCAGGCCGGCGCCAGTCAACAGCGCCATGGAGAAGGCAATTTCCAAGGTCACGAGCGCGGAGCGCAATCCGCCGCGCGAGCGCGGGGTCGCGCTCCAGCCCGCCAGCAGCGAGGCGCCGCCACGGCGCAGCGCGGGCGCGAGGCCGAAGAGTAGTCCGGAGAGTAGCGAGGCCGCCAGGTTGAAGAGCAGCATGCGGCCGTCGACGGTGGCTTCATCGAGCCGCGGCAACGCCGCCGGCGCCATGGCGATAAAGACGCGCAACAGCACGTACGCGAGTGCGCATCCCGCGGCGCCCCCGATAACGCTCAGCAGTAGGCTTTCAGTCAGCGCTTGTCGCGCCAACCGCAACCGCGAAGCGCCTAGGGCCGCGCGCATGGCCAGTTCGCGCTCGCGCGAGGCGGCGCGCACCAGCAGCAAGCTCGCAATATTGGCGCAAGCGATTAAGAGCACCGCCAAGACCGCGCCGAACAGCGCCAGGGATGCCGCTCGCGCATCGCCTAATTCGCGGTCGCGCACGGAACGCACGCGGAACGATATTTCCTTGCGAAACTGCGCCGGCACGGTTTCGAGCGCGCGCCGAAACTGCGGCTGCAGCGCCGCCGCCGCCTGCCTGACCCCGATGCCGGATTTCAGCCGCGCGAACACGCGCAGAGCCCGGCCCGCGCGTTCGGTAGTTTCGTTCAGCGCCAGCGGCAGCAGGATATCGGCGTGCGCGAGCGTCGGCATCATGAAATTTTTGGGAAGCACGCCGACGATCTCGACCGGCGCGCCATCGAGGAGAAGCGTCCGGCCGATAACATCCCGGCTGCCGCCGAAGCGGCTGCGCCACAGCTCATAGGAGATCATGGCCACGCGCGGTCCCCCGGGGCTGTCTTCCTGGCGAGTGAAGGCGCGCCCGGCCAGCGGCCTGATGCCGAAGACCCGCGGAAAATTTGCCTCTACGCGAATGGCGCGTAGCCGTATGGGATTGTCTTGAGTAAGGTCGGTAGGGATGGCGCCGGCCTGAAAAGCCGTTACCTCCTCGAAGGGGCCGCGATGGCGGCGTAAATCGAAATAGGGCTCGGCGAGAAGGAATTCATTGCTATCGAGCGGCGCGATCATTCCGGCCGAGACCAGCCGGTCTTCGTTGGCGTAGGGGAGAGCGCGAAACAGAATGCGGTCGACGGCGCTGAAGACCGCGCTGCTCGCGCCGATGCCCAGAGCCGCCGCCACAATCGCTGTGATGGAGAAAGCGGGATTGCGGCGCAGCCCGCGAAGGGCGTAGCGAGCATCCTGAAAAGTGGTTTCGAGCGCGGACAGCATCGATATTCAGACACCGCCCGCGCCGGGGTTGTTCCCGTGGACTCAGCGGCGGGTTTGGAACACAGGGGTGATGGCGCGATCGTCCTGGCGGGGATTGTGATCCACGCCGCGATCGTCGCGATCGTTGCGTCCGCGGATTGGGGATCGCGCGTCGATCTGCGGTCTCTCCATCTTGCGAACCGGAGCCCTTCGCATCGCCTGATCCGTGTGGACGCCCGCGTACACGTTGTGTTCCTGCGCGGTTGCCGCCAGAGGCGCGAGCGTCAGCATGCCCAGCAGCAGACCCGCGAATCCAAATCTCTTCAGTAAGTTTTTCATGGCCTTTGGCCTCCCTAGCGAGGTTGTTTTTCTTTTTTCAACCTCTGGGTATTGGAGTGGAACCGCAGGCTGGCGGCACGCAAAGATATGTATCGGGCGCCTACAGCGTTCGCGTGACTTTGCTCAAGGTACGCGGCCGATCGGGGTTCAAGCCCTTCTGCTCCGCCAGATGGGCCGCGAAAAGTTGCATGGGGATGATGTACGGAATGGGCGTGAACATGTCTTTCAAGGCCTCGCCGTGCGAGGCGGGCAATTCCGCGGGAACGCAAATCGTCCTGCCAAGATCGAGCGCGGCGGGATTGCCCGGGTCCGTAATGACGAGCGTCTCCGCTCCGATCTGGTTCAGCTTCTCGATTATTTCCCGCATGCCCGGCCAGGTGACTCCGGAAGGCGCAAAGAGAAAGGCGGGAAACGATTGCCCGACCATCGCGATCGGCCCATGTAGGAGATCGGCGGAGGAGAAGCGCTCCGCGATGACATAACACGTCTCCATGAGCTTGAGGGCAAACTCGAAGGCGTTGGCGTAATTCAATCCGCGCCCGACCACCACGGCGTGGTCCATGAAGCGGTAGCGCTCCGAGCGCGCCGCGATCTCGTCTTCGAGGCCCAGGGCCGCGGCGGCGAAATCGGGTATGCGCGCCATCTCCTCCGTGCGAATGGACGCGCCGAGAGCGTAGGCGAGCAGATACTGCATGAGAAGCTGACCGGTGTAGGTCTTGGTCGCCGCGACACTCTTTTCCTTGCCCGCGCGCACCAGAAAGGTGTGCTCCGCGAGGCGGGCCAGGGTGCTCCCCGGCTCGTTGGTGACGCCGATGGTCAACGCGCCCTGCTCGCGCGCCCGTTCGAGAACGTAATTGGTGTCGGTCGATTCTCCCGACTGCGAAATCGCGATGGCCAAGACGCCATCGAAGTTGATGGAGGACTTATACAGCGTGAAGATCGACGGCGCCGCGAGAGAGACCGGGATGCCGGTGGTCATCTCGAGCAAATAGCGGCCGAATTGCGCGGCATTGTCCGATGTGCCCCGCGCGGCCAGGAGCACCAGCCGGGGGCGCTGGGCTTCCAGGCGGCGGCGCAACTCTTCGATGGGCTTGAGCTCTTCGCGAAAGGTGCGCTCGAGAGCGGCCGGCTGTTCGCGGATCTCCGCGAGCATTTGCGACATGTGTCAATGGTAGCCGGTCACAGTTCGCGCGGCCGCGTTTCCGTGCCGATCCAGTCGAGGCGCGTCAGAGCCTCCGTGGGAGGCAGATTCAAAAGATGCGGCTTGAGCACGATGAGGGTGTCGGAGCGGTCCTCTTCCTTCGTTTTCTTGCGCAGAAACGGAATCATGGTGAGGCCGGGAAGGCCGGTCACCGTCTCCAGTTCGGATTTAGACGCGAGGCCCGCCAACACCGCCCATTCTCCATTTCTCAGGCGAACTTTCGACTCCAGCTTTCTATCGTTAATTACCGGGATGCCATTCAGGCTGGACGCTCCCAGCAGCTTGAATTCCGCGCTGACATCGAGGCTCATCTCGTCCATGCCGTGAGCGCGCGGCGTAATTTTCAGGATCAGGCCGAGGTCCTCGAAGTTGATCTGCGGCGCAGGCAGGAGTTGGCCGCTCACGCCCGGAGTTCCGGAATAGCTGCTGGCCATGATGGGATATTTCTGGCCGGCATGAAACGATACGGGCGCGCCGTCCGACGTCACGACCTCGGATTGCAGCAGCGTGGTCGCCATGGAATCGGTTGCGGTGGCGAACAGGGTCCCGCTGGTGAGACCGAGTCCCATGAAACTGGCGCCGGCGCCGAAGGTCAGAAAACTGGCGAACCCGGCGGGAATGCCGCTGGTGGTGAAATACTGCGGCAGACGGCCGATCAGTTTTCCGAAGCTGAGCAACGGAAATGTCGTCGGCAGGTCGAGTCCCCAGGTACTGGTCTTGGTTTTGTCAATGGTGACGATGTCGATGTCGATGGCGACTTGCGGCCGCGCCCGCATCAGGTCGTGGAACAGCATCTCGGCGGCGCGGACTTTCCAGACGCGGTCGCGCATGACCACCAGGCGGCGCTGCGTATCGACCATGAGACCGTGTATGTCGAGCACGCCTCGTATGGCGGTGGCGACCTCCTGGATCTCCTGGACCGTAACGGGATCGGGAATCGGAATGACGACCGCCGCCGTGCTTTCCAACTCCGTACGCTTCTGCGGGGTGTCGTTCGCAACCAGGATCAGGCGGTCGCTGTTGGGGACGATGAAAGAATCGGTGGCGTCCTCCAGCGCTCGCAGGGCGTCGCGGTAATCGACCCCGTCCACCTCGAAGTGGATGGCGGGCCGCGGCTGATATGCGGTGTCGAAAACGACCAGAAGGTTGAAGGCTCCCGCCACCTGCTCGAAGAGCGCCTTCGAATCCCCTTTAAGATTGAAATCCCTGCGGCCGGTCGCGGCATGCAGTTGGGGCGGGGGTAGCGGATGACGCTGCGCTTCCTCAATTTCCCATCCGGGGATGCTGCCGAAGAGAGACGAATCGATGGGGGGCTTCGGAGACGGCTTTTCGTCCGGCTTGCCGCCCAGCGCCGCTCCAATCGCGGGATCTGCCAGCGACGCGGCCGGACGTAGGGACTGCGCCTTGGTCCAATACGTGACGTTGGTGGGATCCTTTGCCGCGGCTTGCGCATAAAGTAGGTACGCACGCACGCTTTGTCCCGCCTTTTCCGCCTTCTGCCCTTCTCGAAACAAATCGGCCGCGCCCGGCTCGGCGCCGCTCGGCTGTGCCGCAAAGCAGACGGACGCGATCGCCAACGCGGCCGGCGCCATGAATCGAGAAAGCTTCACTAGACAATACTTGACGGCTCTTGGATGCCGTTCGTGCAGGCCCGGGCCGGGCGGGGGAAGAGAATCCTAAACTTGGCGGGCGCGGGCGCCGATGGGGAAGAGTGCGAGGCTCACCATAAATGTCCGCCTTACCCTCCCCGGCCGCCCGCGACCTTCGGGTTTTTGCGCCAAAGGTTCCGCAAACCTTTGATGAGCTTAGAATTCCACAGTCGCTCGTAATGGATCTGATGCTCCGCCGCGTGCTTCTGGAGGGCTATTCCAGCCTTCAGGAACTGAGCCGGAAACTGCGCCTGTCTTTTTCGATTTTGAGCGCCGTTTTCCGTCAAATGCGCCAGCAACAGCTCGTGGAAGTAAAAGGCATGAGCGGCAACGATTATAATTTTTCGCTCTCGGGAGCGGGGAAAACGCTGGCGGCGGAGCGCTTCCAAATTACGCAATATGCGGGGGCAGCCCCGGTTTCGTTGCCGGACTACAGCAATGCGACCAAGATGCAGTCGGCGCAATTGAACGTGGATCGCAAGGCGATGAAGGCGGCATTCTCCGACCTGGTCGTTCCCGACCGCCTCCTCGATCAGCTCGGGCCGGCGCTGATTTCGCAAAACTCCATCTTTATATATGGACCGACAGGCAACGGTAAAACGAGTCTTGCGGAGCGGATGTTGCGGGTCTACACCGATACGGTGCTGCTGCCCTTCGCGGTCGAAGTGGACGGCCAGGTGATCAGCGTGTACGATCCCGTGGTCCACCAGAAACTCGACATTGCGGACGATCCGGATATCGATCCACGCTGGATTCTCTGCAAGCGGCCCTGCATTGTCGTGGGCGGCGAGCTGATCCCCAGCATGCTCGAATTGCGGCTCGACGAATCGTCGGGCATTTATGCCGCCCCGCTGCAGATGAAAGCGAATAACGGCATTTTCATCATCGACGATTTCGGCAGACAGTTAATGTCGCCGCGCGATTTATTGAATCGTTGGATTGTCCCGCTCGACCGCCGGGTCGACTATCTGATGCTGCGCTATGGCGTGAAATTTCAGATCCCGTTCGAGCTTATGGTCGTCTTTTCGACCAATCTCGACCCCGGCGATCTCGCCGATGAAGCGTTTTTGCGCCGCATTCATCACAAAATCTTCGTGGATGCCGTGGATGAATCGGCATTCGATCAGATCTTCAGCCGCGTCGCCGCGAAGTTCGGCATTGCGGCTGAACCCGACAGCGCGGAACATCTTCGCAAGCTCTGTCTTCACGAGGGCCGCACGGAGCTGCGAGCCTGCTACCCGGGCGACATCTGCAACATTTTGACCGCGATCGGCAAATACGAAGGACGGCCACCCCGCATTACGCGCTCCGAGCTGGAGCGCGCTGCGGCGTTGTATTTCGCGAAACGATGAATGGCTTTCCGGCTTCTCTGAACGGAAGGCGAATTGCTAGGTGAGTAACGCGGAGGTCTGGGACGTGCGCTGGGTCTGTTTTTACGGTACTTTTTACGTGCTCGGCATCTCCGCCGCGCCCGCACAGCCCATCGTGACCGCCTGGAACGTCCTGACCAGCGCCGCGCAGGAGGCCAAGAATCCGGATCATCGCAAGGAGGCGGTCGCGGCTATTGCCGCTATTGGACCGGCCCCGCAAGCGATCAAGTTGCTCGAAGACGTGCTGCAGAAAGATCCCGAGCACATGGTGCGTCAGACCGCCGCGGCGGCCCTCGGCGAGATGCGGGCTACGCAGGCGATTCCGGCGCTCAAAACCGCGCTCGACGATCCTTCGGGCGAGGTCGCCTTTTCGGCGGCCAAAGCGTTGTGGGATTTAGGCGATCCCACGGGTAAAGCCATGTTCGAAGAGATCCTGACCGGCGAACGTAAGAATTCAGACGGCTTCGTAGACGGAGCGATGAGCGATGCCCGGCGTACCCTTCACGATCCGAAGAAGCTGGCGATGATCGGAGCGCAGGAGGCCTCGGGAGCGCTGCTGGGACCTTTTTCGATGGGATTCGTCCTCGCGCGCGGAGCGATGAAAGATACTGGCGCCTCGGGGCGGGCGCTCGCCGCGGAGTACATGGCGAAAGAGTGCAGCGCCAGAGCGGTGCAACTGTTTCAATGGATACTGAAGGAAGACGGCAACTGGCTGGTGAAAGCCGCTTCCGCCCGTGGACTCGGCAAGTGCGGCGACGCGAAAGATATCCCGCTGCTGGAGAGTTATCTGGACGATTCACACGAGCCTCTCAAGTATCAAGCCGCCGCCGCCATCATCCGGTTGAACCTGAACGCCGCGCCGACCCCCGCTGTCGTGACGTCCGCGAAGCCTCAATAACAAAACGAAGGTGATTCCGGCCCGAGTTTGCTAAACTGCAAAAGGATCGCGCCCGAAGCGCTGGAGTGGCGGAACTGGCAGACGCACGGGACTCAAAATCCCGCGACCTTCACTGGTCATGTGGGTTCGACCCCCACCTCCAGCACCAACACGTTAGTTGAGGCGCGGCCCTACAGACGCCGTTGCCGGAACGTCGGCCCGATTGCAGTATGATGACTCCGCCTAGCCGGATCTGCGCAGGCCGAAAGCCTTGAGGAGCGACCCCGGCCCTTTGCGACCGATCGCGCGGCCCAGTTGAGCCTTGGCTTGCGACTTGACGAGGTGGAACTGCGTATCCGAAACATCCATCTCGGCGCAGATGCGCTCCTGCGTTTGCTCCCGCAGGTAGAAGCGGGTTAAGACCTCCCGATCGTTGGCGCTCAGACCGGCGATGTTTTTTTTCAGGAGTTCCACTTTTCGACGAGGCATACCCTCGTCGACGGCGGGCGGCGGTTTCTCAACAGCGCGGGCGTCGCGGTCCAGTCCGCGCACTTCGGTCATGGGTTTAGATTTGCGGCCGGCAGCGCGCAGCCGCACCGCCAC
The DNA here is from genome assembly GCA_963795935.1 of Bryobacterales bacterium. Classification (GTDB taxonomy): domain Bacteria; phylum Acidobacteriota; class Terriglobia; order Bryobacterales; family Bryobacteraceae; genus JAICMB01. Next base: position 132,603 of record CAWCJO010000021.1, read on the forward strand.
GATCATGGCATAGCCAAGCAACTGAGTATCGTCGCGCAGTTGTCCCGTGCGGACGGCAGTTATGACGGCCAGTAATACTTCATGCGCGCGGCTGCCGTCATGCACTCCCGCCTGGTCTAAAGTGAAACAGCGTATTCTGCCGAAGACGGCGGCACGAAGTCCCGCGGCCGCGGCGTCGTCCCCATCTCCAAACCGTTGCGCCAGGGCGAGGAGTGGGTTTGCATTCGCGAAATCTTGCCCCGGCTCGTTAGAGCTGTAGGGGGAGGTTGAAACCGTAGGCACCGTGTTTTCTCCTAAGTGTTTCTATATCCAGCCGTCACCCGGCACACTTGGACACACCGCATTTCAAAGATAGCGGCGGCGCCCGTGAGAAACCAGATTTTGAAAGCTGAAGATTTATACTAACGGCAGAAACCTTCAGACGCGCTGATAGAATGCAAGAAAAAAACAAGGAGTCGGAAAAACCCACTCCTACCCTGTCAATTTTACGCGTTTAAGGGGTTGTTATTTTTTAGTCAGCCGGGTATTAGGTCCAAACCAGGCGCGATCACCCCCATGTTATGAAGTCTTTCCGTGATTTTTAACTTCTACGCGCGTTTTTCTGGAGAATTAGTATTCGCGATTTGCACTTCAATGCCGTCCGCTTTGCCGTGGCGATATATCGACCCCTGCTCAGCGGCTCACAACTAATATCTGAAAGGTATCCGGCAAAGTTTGCGGGCGAACCCTCTTGCCGTCCTTGGACTCGGGCGCGGGGGCATAATCGGCCGTCGGCAGATACAGTTTGTGCGCCTTTTGATCCGCGCCGATGGTACGGGCGCCGCGCTGCGTGGGAATCGTTGCGACGGGCTCGAATTTTCCCGACACTTCGCCGACCATCGTAATGGTTCCATCGGCGCCGTTCGCGGCGAAGGCATAACCATCGTCAAAGGCCACGCCATCGTCGCCGGCGCCGATGGCGGGCGTGGCCAGCACTTTGCCCGACGCCGGATCGCTCACAATCATTAACTTGTTTTCGCACACCGAATACAAGCGGCCTTTTTTTCCGTCGAAGGCGAGCCCGCTCGGAGAATCGCAGGGCGCAATCGAATAGCGCTTGGTCACGACGGCGTTTCTGGCGTCGACTTCTACGATTTCGTTCTTGTCTTCGAGGTTGGCGTAGATGTGGCCTTTGCCGTCTACCTGCGCGAATTCCGGCTTGCCTCCGAGAGGAATCGACGCTGCGATAACGTCGCCGGTTTTCGCGTCGATGGCCGTGGAATCGCTACTGCGGCCGTTGAAGGTGAAGACGCGATGGGAAACCGGCTCATAGACGATGGAATCGGGATTCTGACCGGTGTTGATTTTCGAGATGACCTTCAGCGTCTTCAGATCGAAGACGGTCACGTCGTTCGCGGCGCCATCGCTGGTGAAGCCGCGCCCGAGGTCGTCCGCGACCGCGATGCCGTGTACGCCTTTGGTGTCGGGTATCGTGCCGACAACTTTATCCGAATTGGTATCGACGACATCGGTTTGCGTGGCGTGCGAAACGTAGAGCCGATGGTTGGCGCTATCGACATAGACGTAATCCCAACGGCCGGCGCCTCCGATCTTGATCTTGCCCGCGACCTTGTAAGTCGGCGGAGCGGCCATGGCCGCCGCGGCCAGCGTTAAGAGCAGCAGCATCTTCATTCTCGATTCCTTTCTCCCTGGGCGAATCCCATTAGACAGTATCGCGGCAGCCTGAAGATTCGCTTAGGAAGGTATTTGGGCGTCGACCGCGGCCATCGCATCGGCCGGGCCGGGCGCTTCCCGCTCCGGCGGACCGCACGAAAAGGCGACGCGAAAGACCGATCCGGAGCCTTCCACGCTGGAGACCTCGATCGCGGCGCCATGCGCTTTCGCGATGGTCTGGGCCAGCGCCAGCCCAAGGCCATGGCCGCCGCCGCCGCGGGCGCGATCGGCGCGATAGAAGCGCTCGAATATATGGGGCAGGTCCCGCTCGGCGATGCCTGTTCCGAAATCCTGAACGGTGACGCAGGCGCGCGAATCGTCGCGAGTGACGGCGACATTCACGTCTCCCCCATCCCGCGAATATTTGACGGCATTATCGAGCAGCGCCAGCAAGAGGCGGTGCAGGGCGCCCGGATTGGCAACCACGACGGCGGCGCGCTCCGGCGCTGAAAGAGTTACGCGAATCCGCCGCGCCGCCGCCAAAGTGCGAGCCTCCGCGCAGACTGCCCCCGCGATGCCGCGGAGGTCGACGGGCTCCAGCGGCGTCTCTACGATATTCGCGCCGCCCCGCGCCAGCAACAGCAGATCCTCGACTAACTGCGTCATCCTTCGCGCTTCCTGCGCAATCTGCGCGAGGGAGCTACGGTACGATTCGGGCTCGCGCATGCGGCGCAATGCCAGTTCCGCGCCGGTCAGGATCACGGCTAGAGGCGTGCGCAGCTCATGCGAAGCATCGGCCACGAACTGCGACAAGGTCTGAACCGCGGATTCCAGCCGCTCGAGCATTGTGTTCAACACGCGGGTCAAGTAGGCAAGCTCGTCTCCGGTGGCGGGTACGGGGAGCCGTCCCGAAAGATTCTCGATGCTGATGGTGAGCGCGGCCGCCGCGATGTCGTGTACCGGCCGCAGCGCGCGTCGGCTCAGCCAGGCGCCTCCCAGGCATGCGATCACAATCACCACGGGTACCAGGCCCAGCAGCAGCAGGCGCAGCAGCTCAAGCGTGTGGAGCACGGCGCCGGTAGAAGCGCGCACCTCGAGATCGAAGCGCTGCCCGTCTACGTGGAATTGCTTGCGCAGGATGCGAACCGCCGGGCCGTTAGCGCTATCGGCCGGGGGGTAGTGGAAGGTGAAGCCGTTGGTCCCGCGCAGCGAGATGAAGCTCCCGGGAGGCAAAGCCTGGCAGAATTCCGTGAGTTCATCTTCGAGCTGAATCCCCGGTTCCTTCGACTCGGCCCTGAAGTAGTTCTCGAATCGCGTGGCGCCTCCGGCGAGTTCCCGATCGACGTCGGCGAGCAGCTCATGCCGCAGCGAAAACCAGACCAACGCGCCAAACAACCCAAGTCCCGCGGTGAGGACGGCCGCGTACCACAGAGTCAATCTGAATCCGATGGAGCGCCTGTTCATGACGCTACTGCTCCCGCAACATATACCCGAATCCCCGAATCGTATGAATCAGCTTGCGAGGGCCGGCATCCAGCTTCAGGCGCAACTGGCGGACAAAAACCTCGAGCGTGTTTTCGCCGATGTCGCTGGCCACGCCCCAAACCGACTGTAGGATCGTCTCGCGGCTGACGGCGTGTCCGGAATTGCGCATCAGCAGCTCGAGCAATTTGTATTCGCGGGGCGTGAGGCTCAAGGCTTGCCCGCTCCGCGTGACGGAGTGAGTGGCGGGATCTAAACGCACGTCCGCGACTTCGAGGCAAACCGGCCTTGGAATGGCCCCGCGCCGGGCCACAGCGCGGATGCGCGCCAGCAGGACATCGATGGAGAACGGCTTCGTCAAGTAATCGTCCGCTCCGGAATCGAGACCTTTCACGACGTCGGCGGCGGCATCCCGGGCGGTCAGCATCAGGATCGGAGTCTGGTTGCGGCGTTCGCGGAGTTTGCGCGCCATCGACAAGCCGTCCATGCGGGGAAGCAAAACGTCGAGCACCAGGACATCGAACGAGGAACAACAGGCGATCTCGAAGCCCTCTTGACCATCCCGGGCCAGGACCACCTGGTGCCCCTCTTCGGCAAGCGCCTGCCGCAGCAGAGCGGCCATGCGGAGTTCGTCTTCGACCACGAGGACCTGCACGACTTCATCGTAATGGACTGCGCTGAAGAAATGCCGGGCGCGCGTCTTAAGCATTTCTTCAGAATGCAGTGCTTCACTGGGCTTAGGTTGAAGGGAACTTGAAAACGATCGCAAGAATGCTGCCGTCGTTGTGCATGAGCGCGTTGGCGGCCCTGTGCCAGAATCCATCGCCATCCGCGGAGGGCAAGCCGCTCGTCTTAACGCTGCAGGATGTTCTAGCGCGGGCTCGCCAGTATGCCGGACAAATTCAATCCGCGAATCTGGCGGTGCTGCAGGCGCGCGAAGATCGCGTGCAGGCGCGCGCCGCCGGCCTGCCTTCGGTGTCCGCATTCAATCAGTTCATTTATACGGAGGGAAACCGAACGCCGTCGGGAGTTTTCGTGGCAAACGACGGCGTACACGTTTACAACGAGCAGGCAACGGTGCATGAAGAAGTGCTGTCGTTCGTGAGGCGCGGGGAGATACGGCGCGCCCTGGCGGCGGAAGCGTTGGCGCGGGCCAAGGCCGAAGTGGCGGCGCGCGGATTGAACGCCACGGCGATCCAGGATTATTACGCCATCATCGTGGCGCAGCGCAAGCTCGCCAACGCGCAGACCAGTCTGCGGGAGTCGGAGCGTTTCCTCCAGATCACGCAACAGCAGGAGCGCGGCGGCGAGGCCGCGCACGCCGATGTTGTGAAAGCGCAAATCGATACGCAGCAGCGCCGCCGGGATGTGCAGGACGCGCAGCTTGCGATTGAAAAAGCGAAGATCGCCTTGGGCGTCCTGATATTTCCCGTTTTCAGCGCCGACTTTGACGTGACCGACGATTTACAGCAGCCGGAACCGCTGCCCTCGGCGGAAGAAGCGCGGGCCCAGGCGGTGGCGACGAGTCCCGACCTGACGGCGGCAAAAGCGGCGGTCGAGGAGGCGGGCTACGAGATCAGCATCGCCCGCTATGCGTATTTGCCGTCTTTCGCTCTCGACGTTTTCTATGGCATCGACGCCAACCAGTTTGACGCCCGTACGCCCTACCCGACGCAGGCCACGGGGCGCAGCACATTGCCGAATTTCGAGGTCCCGTATCGCCAGAATCTTGGCTACGTAGCGCAGGCGACGTTGAACATTCCCGTTTGGAACTGGGGCGCGACGCGCAGCAAAGTGAAGCAGGCGGATCTGAGACGTCAACAGGCCGCGCTCGATCTCACGACGGCGCAGCGCACTCTGGACAGCAATCTTGCGGCGTTGTACGCCGAAGCGGCGACGGCGCGGCAGCAGATCGCGTCGCTCGAAGGTTCGGTGGATCTGTCAACCGAGAGCCTGCGGCTGGTGTTGCTGCGGTACCAAGCCGGCGAGGCGACGGCGCTGGAAGTAGTGGATGCCCAGAATACGCTGAACCTGGCGCGGAACGCCTACGCCGATGGTCTGGCGCGGTACCGCGTCGCCATCGCGAATTTGCAAACGCTGACTGGAAACTTACGATGATGCGATACGGGACGGTATACGGAGTGGCAGTGTTCGCGGCGCTGCTCACCGGATGCGGCAACACGCCGGCGCCGGCGGAGGCAACCGAGGCGGCTACGCCCGTCACGGTCGAGCCCGCGGTACGCGGCGCCATCGATCACATCATCACGGCGGATGCGGTCCTCTACCCCATCGACCAGGCGACCATCAGCTCGCGGATCGGCGCGCCCGTCAGGCGAGTGCTGGTCAATCGCGGCGACCACGTTCGCGCCGGACAATTGCTGATGGAACTGGACAGCCGCGATCTGGCGGCAACGGAGGCCGAGAGCAAACAGCTCTACGATCAAGCGCAGGCCGTCTACCAGACCACGACCGGAGCCACCGTTCCCGAAGACAGGACCAAAGCCCAAGCCGATTTTCAAGCCGCGCAACAGGCGCTCGATGCGGCCAAGAAGCTCTACGATAATCGCGTCACGCTGGTGCGCGAGGGTGCGCTGGCCCAGAGACTCGCGGATGACGCCAAGGTCGCGATGGTGCAGGCGCAGAGCACGCTAGAGACTGCGCGGCGCCACCTGGAAGCGCTGAACCAGGTCAGCCAGCGCCAGACGATAATCGGCGCGGAAGCTCAAATGAAGGCGGCGCAGGCGCGCTATCAAAACGCGGCCGTGCAGCTTTCCTACGCCCAGATTCGCAGCCCCATCAAGGGCGTCGTTTCGGATCGCCCCATTTATCAAGGCGAAATGGCCGCCAGCGGTTCTCCGCTCGTCTCCATCGTCGACATCTCGCAAATCGTTGCGCGGGCGAACGTGCCCGTGAAGGAGGCCGCCTACATTCGCGTGGGCAGGCCGGCGCGCATTGCCGGTCCCGACGGGGACATCGGCGGCCAGGTAACCGTCGTGAGTCCGGCGGTGGACCCCAGCACGACCACCGTTGAAGTCTGGATCAAAGCCAACAATCCGGGCGAGGTTTTGAAGCCGGGATCGACCGCGCACGTGACGATTGTCGCGGACACGATTCAGAACACCGTCATCGTGCCCGCTTCGGCGCTGCTCAATTCCGAGGAGGGAGGACAACAAGTTTTGGTTGTGAGCGCCGATTCTCACGCGCACGTAAGAAAGGTGGCAGTCGGGGTACGCCAGGGGGAGCGCGTGCAGATCCTGAGCGGCGTGCAGGAGGGCGAGCGGGTGGTCACTTCCGGCGGGCTCGGTTTGGACGACAACGCAAAGGTCGTGATTCAAAAAGCTCCGGCAGAAGAGGAAGAGGGCCAGGACTAGAGCGGCGCGGGGACACGGATCGATGGGAGCAGCGAAAGAAACGAGCGAATCCAATTCCACGGACAGTGCCGGTCTTACGGATAGCGCCGACGCCGGCCGTGCCGTGGAAGCGGGCGGCGACGCCTCGGAACACTGGACAGCGGCCTTCGCGAAGCCGATTATATTCATCATCGTCACGCTGATCGCGATGGGCGTCTATCTCGCGTTCACGATTCCCGTGGCGGTGTTCCCATCCACCGATTTTCCTCGCATTCTGGTGGGCGTAGACAATGGCGTCGCCCCGATCAACCAGATGGAAGTGATGGTGACGCGGCCGCTCGAAGAAGCCATGAACAGCGTGCCCGGACTAGAGCAGGTGCGTTCCATCACCAGCCGCGGCTCGGCGGAAATCGACCTGTTCTTCAACTGGAGCGTCAACATGTTCCAGACGCTCGAATACGTAAACGCCGCGATGGCTCGCGTTCAACCAACGCTGCCCGCCACGGCCAAGCTCACGGCGAATCGGCTGACGTTCGCCGCATTTCCTATCCTCGGATACAGTCTGACGTCAACGTCGGTTCCCCAAACCGAGCTGTGGCAATTGGCCAATTACACAATTAAACCCCGCCTGAATCGCGTCATCGGCGTTTCGACCGTGGTGTTGCAGGGCGGCCAGGTTCCGGAGTTTGAGATCGAGGCGGATCCGGCCAAACTGCTGCAGGCGCAAGTGACGGTGCCTGGGATTCTCGACGCCGTGGCGAAGAGCAACATGATCGATTCGCCGGGCCTGATCGACAACAATCATGAGCTTTCTCTCACGCTGGTGACCGGCCAACGCGATCCTTCGCAAATCGCCAACATCGTTATCCGAACCACGCCTGCGGGCGTTCCCGTGAAGATCGCCGACATCGGTACGGTACACCCGTCGGTGATGCCGGTGTACACGATCGTGACGGCAAACGGCAAGCCCGCGGTGCTGCTGAACGTCCAGCGGCAGCCGGACAGCAATACGGTGGCCGTGGCCGACGCGGTAAACGCCGAATTGGACCAGATCCGGAAAACTTTGCCGCCCAACATCAACGTGCGGACCTTCTACGATCAGTCCACGCTGGTGCGCGATGCCATCAAGAGCGTGCGCGATGCGATTCTTATCGGGCTGATTCTGGCGGCCGCGATTCTCGTTCTGTTCCTGCGGGATTGGGGAAGTTCGCTGGTGGCCGGCTTGGTGATTCCAGCCACCATCGCAATCACCCTGATTGCCATGCGGGCGCTGGGGGAAAGCTTCAATCTGATGACGCTGGGGGGTCTGGCCGCGGCCGTCGGCCTGGTGATCGACGATGCCATCGTGGTGGTCGAGAATATCGTATTGCACCGCGATTCGGGCCAGAGCCGCGCGGAGGCCATTCGAAGCGCCTTAAAAGAAATACGGACTCCGCTGGTCGGCTCGACGATTACGCCGATCGTTGTTTTCCTGCCGCTGATCACGATTACGGGCGTGACGGGCACGTTCTTCCGCGCCCTCGCGATTACGGTCGCCACGGCTCTTCTCACTTCTCTTGCCCTGGCCCTGACCTGGACTCCCACTCTGAGCCATTATTTGCTGCGGCGGCGCGGACCCGCCAATGCGGAAAGCGCGGATGCGAGGGGCCATGTCGCGACAAAGGGCGTTATGGGCGGGGTCATGCGCGCCTATGATCGGACGTTGAAATTCGTGTTGGCGTACCCGCTCGCGCTCGCAGCCGCTTGCGCCATTCTCGTGGCCGCCTCTTTCTTCTGTTACCGCGCGCTTGGCAGCGACCTTCTTCCGGCCATGGACGAGGGCGGGTTTATTCTCGACTACCTGATGCCCGCCGGTTCCTCTCTCGAAGACACCAACCGCGTGCTTCTTGGCGTTGAGAAGATCCTGCGGGCGACGCCGGAAGTGGCCAGTACGTCGCGGCGCACCGGCCTCCAACTCGGTCTTGCGACAGTCACCGAAGCCAACACGGGCGATTTTTCCGTGAAGCTGAAAAGCGGCCCCCGGCGCGGCATTGACGAGATCGTTTCCGATGTGCGGGCGAAGGTGAACAAGCAATACCCGCAACTGGACGTGGAGTTCATTCAGCTCCTCCAGGACATGATCGGGGACCTTTCGAATTCTCCCGAGCCGATCGAAATCAAGCTGTTTTCGCCCGATCCGAATGTGCTCAAACAATGGGCTCCGCGCGTTGCCGATACGATCAAGGCGATCAAGGGGGTAACGGACGTCAAGAATGGCATTGAGAATACGATCAGCGGTCCGGCGATCGTCATGAACGTCGATCCCGCAGTCGCGGCGCGAGCGGGTTTCAGCCCGCAGGAGATCGAGATCGACGCCAGCGCCATTTTGCAGGGCGAGCCCGCCGCGACGCCTCTGGTGCTCAACGATCAGCCGTATACGATTCGCGTGCGCTTTCCCAAGAGCGCCCGCGGGACGCTGGACCAGATTCGCAACGCCGTAATCACCAGCAGCGCAACCGGAAAGACGGCCACCTTAGGGTCGCTTGCGGATTTTGCAAACGAAGCCGGCCAGACCGAGATTCTGCGCCAAAATCTGCAACGCGACGTCGCGGTTACGGGTCGCTTCGAGGGCGTGAGTCTCGGCACGGGAATGAAGGCCGTCCAGCGCGCAGTCGCGGGTTTGAAGATACCGCCTTCGGTTCGCGTGGAATACGGCGGAACTTATGAGGAGCAGCAAAAATCGTTCCGCGATCTGGTGGTGGTGCTCGTGCTCGCCGTCGTGCTTCTGTTGACCGTCCTTGTGATCGAGTTCCGCACCTTCTCCGCGCCCGCTGCCATCCTCGCGTCGGCGCTGCTGTCGACCTCGGGCGTGTTTTTCGCGCTTTTGCTGACGGGCACCACGTTCAATATTTCCTCTTTCATGGGGCTGATCATGGTGATCGGCATCGTGGCCAAGAACGGCATTTTGTTGCTCGATGCCGATCAGCGCTTCCGGGCGCAAGGATCGCCGCCGCGCGAGGCCATGATCGAAGCCGGGGAGCGGCGCTTGCGGCCGATTATCATGACGGCGCTCGCAACCATCGCGGGCATGATTCCACTCTCGCTGGCGATCGGCGCCGGCTCGCAGATGCTGCAGCCGCTCGCCATCGCCATCATCGGGGGCCTGCTCGCTTCCATGGCGCTTTCGTTGATCGTGACTCCGGCGGTGCATTATTTCCTGAGCCCTCGCGCCGCTTAGGTTTGCACGCTTATAATCGCTGCCATGGGGAATAGCCCCTACCTTCGGGTCCACGCTATCAACATTTACGTTCGAGATCAGGATCAAAGCTTACGATTTTACGTGGATCAACTGGGATTCGATCTGGCCTTTGACGCCCGGCTCCAATCCGGCGAGCGCTGGGTTGCGGTCGCGCCTCCCGACGGCAGCGCGGTGCTGGCGCTGATCGCGCCTAAGCCGGAATCGAAAGATTGCGCGCTGATCGGACGGAACACCGGAGTGGTTTTTGTCACCGAAGATGTGATCGCCAAGTACAGTGAATGGCGCAAGCGCGGCGTTCGTTTTCAATATGCGCCGCGACTCAGGCGCGTGCGGTATGAGCGCCCCACCACGTTGAGCACAGATCGGATTCCAGCCGATCACCATCGGATTTGGGGCGGAGCCTTCACGCATTTCAAAGATCCGGATGGGAATCTCTTCGCGCTGGTCGGGCTGGACGAGGTGAGCCGTGAAATCGAAGCGCAACGGCGCGCCTCGGCGGGGAAGCTGGAAGCGGAACGGCGCGCCGCGCAGGAGCTCGAGATTGCGAAACAGGTGCAGGCACGGCTGTTCCCGCAAACTCTGCCGCCGGTCGGCACGCTCGAGTACGCGGGCGTCTGCATCCAGGCGCGCCAGGTCGGCGGCGATTATTTCGATTTCCTGGATTTAGGAGAGAGGCGTTTCGGGCTTGTGATCGGCGACATTGCGGGGAAGGGAATGGCGGCCGCGCTTCTGATGGCGAACCTTCAGGCGAATCTGCGGATGCAATGCGCGATGGACTTGGATCGGCCGCGGCGACTGTTGCGATCCGTTAACCGGGTCTTTTATAAGAATTCGACTGAGAGCGCCTACGCAACCCTCTTCTTCGCCGAATACGACGACGAAGGGCGGCGCTTGCGCTATGCGAATTGCGGCCATCTGCCGGCTCTTCTGCTGCGCGGCGACGACGCTCTGGAACGGTTGGAGGCGACTGCCACCGTGCTGGGATTGTTCGGAGAATGGGATTGCGCGATCGGAGAACGAAGGCTCTTGCCGGGCGATACGTTGGCGGTTTATACCGACGGCATCACCGAAGCCTTCAACGACATGGGCGAGGAATTCGGAGAGGAGCGCCTGATCGAGGCCCTGCGGCGCTACCGGCATCTGCCTCCGCGGGATATCATAGCGGCCGTTGTCGATGAAGTTCGGCGCTTCAGCGCTCATGAACAGCAGGACGATATTACGCTGACGATTGCGAAGTGCCGGTGACGGCATTTCCGGCGTGGAAGGTGAGACAATCGTGCCTGACCGGAGAAGAACCTATGATCACCAGACGCCATGCGCTGGGATTGCTGGCGGGCGGCCTTCCCGCCTTTGCCGACATTGCAGGCGTGAGCATCGCAAAAGGACCGTTCCAGCCAACGCGCGAGTCCCTCAAACAGTACCGAGTCCCGGAGTGGTTTCGCGACGCCAAATTCGGCATTTGGGCGCATTGGGGTCCACAGTCCGCGCCGGAGCAAGGCGATTGGTACGCGCGGAACATGTATATCCAGGGCAGCGCACAGAATAAATATCACGTCGAGCATTACGGCCCGCCGAGCAAGTTCGGATTCAAGGACATCGTCCCGACCTGGACGGGCGAGCGGTTCGACGCGGAGCGTCTATTAAAGCTCTACAAAAACGCGGGCGCGAAATACTTCGTCAGCATGGGCGTGCATCACGATAATTTCGACCTGTGGAATTCGAAGCACACGCGCTGGAACGCCGTGAATATGGGGCCGAAGAAGGACGTCGTGGGCATGTTCCGGCGCGCGGCGTTGAATGAAGGGCTGAAATTCGGCGTCAGCGAGCATCTTTGGATCAGCTATAAGTGGTTCGCCGTGAGCCATGGCAGCGATAAAACAGGTCCCTTGGCCGGGGTTCCCTACGACGGCGCGAATCCCGCGTACGCGGATCTGTATCACGACGCGGGAGCGGCCGCATTCGCGGCGGGGAAATTCGAATGGAACGATGACGGAATACCGGATTCGTGGAAGAAGCAATGGCTACTCCGCATTAAAGATCTGGTCGATAATTATCACCCCGACCTGCTTTATACCGACGGAGCGCTCCCGTTCGAGGACTACGGGTTGAATATGGTCGCGCATCTCTACAACGAAAATGCGCAGCGCCACGGCGGGTCAACAATGGCCGTTTACACAACAAAGCGGCGCGAGGACTGCGCCGAGGGGACCTGCGCGCTGGATCTGGAGCGCGGCATTGTAGACAAGATCTGGCCGGACGCCTGGCAGACGGACACCTGCATCGGCAACTGGCATTACAAGCGCGGCATCAACTACAAGACGCCGAAGATCGTGATCGACATGCTGGTCGATATTGTCAGCCGCAACGGGAATCTGCTGCTGAATTTTCCTCTGCCGAACAGCGGCGAGCTCGATTCCCGGGAGCTCGAGGTGCTTTCGGGCATTACGAAATGGATGGCGGTGAACAGCGAAGGCATTTACGGTACGCGGCCGTGGAAGATCTTCGGAGAGGGCCCCGGTACGGCGGTTGACGCCAAGGGCAGCTTCAATGAGAGCAAACGGCGGGAGCTTACGGCTGAAGACATTCGCTTCACGGCGAAAGGGAAAACGCTGTATGCATTTATTATGGGGTGGCCGGAGGCAGAGGCGATCGTACGGCCGCTCGGTCTCGCGGCGGGCAAGATTCGAACGGTGGAACTGCTCGGGTATGACGGAAAGCTCGATTGGTCTCAGAAAGAAAATGGATTGAAGGTTACGATGCCGCCGGAAAGGCCGAGCGATTACGCCGTGACTTTGAAGATCCTGACTGCCTGACCATGCGCGGGGCCTTCGCATTCCTGGTCGCTTCCCTGTCGCTGAGCGCGCAAAGCGCGAGCCTCGACCAACTTCGCCGCGGATTCGAGAACCCGCCGGACGACGCGCGTATTATGGTGCGCTGGTGGTGGTTCGGGCCGGCCGTCGAAAAGCCGGAGCTGGAGCACGAATTGCAGGCTATGAAGCGGGACGGCATCGGCGGCGTCGAGATTCAGCCGGTGTATCCGGTGGTGCTGGACGATCCCGCGCACGGCGTCCGCAATCTACCGTATTTGTCGGACGATTTTCTTGACGCGCTCCGGTTCGCCGCCCAGAAAGCCCGCGAGCTGGGCTTGCGCGTGGACGTGACGCTGGGCAGCGGGTGGCCGTATGGAGGTCCGCATATTCCGGTCACGCAAGCGGCCGGTCGATTGCGTTGCGACCGCGTGGAGGTTCCCCTCAATGCCGCTTCTATTGCTTTGCCGAGCCTTGAGAACGGCGAGAAATTCATCGCCGCTTTTCTCGCTTCAGGGGACGCGCACGCCTTCAGCGCGGCTGGCCTGAAGCGTGTCGATAACATCGCGGGCGGCCGTTTGCAAGTGCCGAAAGGTCTGGCGGGCCCGCGCGTCGTTCTCTTTTTCATATCGAGCCGTACCGGCCAGCAGGTGAAGCGCGCCGCCATCGGCGCCGAAGGCTTCGTTCTCGATCACTACAGCCGCGCCGCGATCGAACATCATCTAGCGGTCGTCGCGGACCGTCTGATGCAGGCGTTCGGCCCGAATCCTCCGTATGCGGTGTTCAGCGACAGCCTGGAGGTAATGGGATCGGACTGGACGCCGGATTTTTTGGATCAATTCAAGAAGCGCCGCGGTTACGACCTGACGCCGTTGTTGCCCGCGCTCGCCGGCGATATCGGCGACAAGACTGCCCCGCAAGAATGGATAAACGCCCGGCGCGATTGGGGCAAGACGCTCACCGAGCTCGCCGAGGAACGTTATCTGACGCCGCTGCGCGAGTGGGCCAAGCGACACGGCACGCGCTTCCGCTCGCAAACATACGGCATTCCGCCGGTCATGTTGTCGAGCAACGCATTGGTGGATTTGCCCGAAGGCGAAGGCTCGCAATGGCGCGGTTTCTCGACGGCGCGGTGGGCCTCCTCCGCCGGGCATCTCTATGGGCGGCCGGTGACGTCGTCCGAGACGTGGACGTGGCTGCACTCGCCGAGTTTCCGGGCCACGCCGCTCGATATGAAAGCCGAAGCCGATGTCCACTTTCTGCAGGGCATCAACCAGCTTATCGGGCATGGCTGGCCTTACTCGCCGCCGTATGCGGGCGAGCCGGGCTGGCGTTTTTATGCCGCGGCCGTTTTCAACAATCACAACCCCTGGTCGATGGTGATGCCCGAGATTACGAAATACCTGCAGCGCGTCAGCTTCCTGCTGCGCCAGGGGACGCCAGCCAACGACGTCGCGCTCTACCTTCCAACGGAGGATGCCTGGTCGCGGTTTACTCTTGGCAAAGACTCGGTCAATGAAGCCATGCCGGGTCTGCTGGGTCCCGATCTCATCGCCCGCATTCTCGACGCGGGATTCAATCTCGATTTCATCGACGATCGCGCGATCGAGCGCATGGGCATCGCGTATCCGATTCTCGTTCTGCCGCCGGTCGGGCGCATGCCGCCCGAGACCGCGCGCAAGCTGGACGAGTACAAGCGGCGCGGCGGCATTGTGGTCGAAAGCTCCCGCATTTCAGAACTCGCGCAGCTCTACAAGCCCGATTTCGCAAACGGCGTTCCGGCGATCGGATTCATTCATCGCAAGCTGCCGGGCGCGGACGTATACTTTATCGCGAATACCGGAAACGAGACTGTCCATGCGACGGCAGCGACGCGCGCAAGATTTCCGCGAGCTGAATGGTGGGACGCGTTCAGCGGCCGCATCACGCCCGCGAATGCCGACCCCGTTCATCTGGACCTCGCCCCTTATGAATCGCGGGTTCTCGTGTTTTCTGACGGAGGGACGCCGTCGCCACGGCATTCACGGCGGCGACCGGCGATGAGGATGGACATCAGCCAGGACTGGCGCGTCACGTTTCCCGGGCATCGCGGGCCCGATAGACATGCATCAGTTACGGTCCTGGACCGCCGAGGATGCGACGCAGTACTTTTCCGGTGTTGCGAAGTACGAGAAGACCGTCGACCTGGAACCGGGGTTCACGAACCGGGCCCGCGAAGTTCTATTGAACTTCGGTGACGGCACGCCGGTTACGCCGTCCGGACGCTCCTGGTCCGGGCATGCGCGCTTGGCTTGAAAGCCCGGTGCGGGAGGCCGCCATCGTATATGTCAATGGCCAGCGCGCCGGCTCCGTTTGGCATCCGCCTTACGAGATCGAGATCGGCGGGTTATTGCACGAAGGCGCCAACGCGATCCGCATCGACGTCGCGAATCTTGCGATCAATGAACTGGCGGGGCAAAGCCTGCCGCGCTACCGGCTGCTCAATCTGCGGCATGGCGTCCGCTTCCAGCCGCAGGATATGGACAACTTGCAGCCGCTGCCCTCGGGACTCCTCGCTCCCATAAAAATTATCAAGTAAAAAGGAAGCCCGGCCCGGTGTTGGACGAGCTCTTTTGCGTTTCAACAAGAACCAGGCCTCCGCTATCATGGATTTACGGCGGTTACGATGCAAGCCCTTAGATTTTGGAAAACAATTGCGGGGGACGCCGTGGATTTTCTTGACGAATTAATCGCGACACTGGCCCGGAATGATATTCGCTATTGCGTCATTGGCGGCCAGGCCGTGAACGCCTATGTTGAGCCATTGGTTAGCCTCGATCTTGATCTGGTGATTGCCGTTGAACAGATCGATATCGCTCGTGAGATGTTGGGGCGGAACTTTCGGCTGGAAGAGTTCGAACATTCGATTAACATCTCAGCTGCCGGCTCCGACCTCCGCGTACAGATTCAGACAGATCCGCGATATTTCGATTTTATAGACAGGGCCGCGCCACGCGAAATCCTCGGATTACGAATGCCAGTGGCGAGCGTCGAGGATGTTCTGGATGGAAAAGTGTGGGCAGCCACCGATCCCTTACGCCGGCCTAGCAAGCGTCGCAAGGATATCTTAGACATCGAGCGGTTATTAGAAACCGCTCCCAACCTCCAGGACCGTGTGCCTCCGCATTTGTTGAGCCGGATTTCGGAGCCCTAATACGCTGATGCTGGGTCGATTCGTCGAGCGCTGAAGGTACCACACCACGACCGGGCAACTCGCAGAGATCGCGAACAAGACGCAACCGGGACTTCTAATCGTCTATCATCGCCGCCATCGGACCAAGCGGACCGCGCCATTTCCGACGAGCAATACCTGGCAGAGATCGGAAGAACCTATCACGGAAAGGGTGTCATCGGGCAAGACCTGGATGTTTACTGAGGGCACCTCGTCGCCACTGATTTTCGCCCGCGCGGGTCCGACCCTCCGCCGCTATTCGAAGTGCCCGGAACCCCAAAGTGCCAGTTGTCGGCACATTCCCCGACGACGCTAAAAAGAAAACCCGATCCGGGGTAACCGGACCGGGTCTTGATTTGTATCGCGCACCAGATTCAGGCGACGTTTTGAGCGCGGTACTGGCTCATAATCTGGTTCATTCGATCCTTAATATGCAGCTTCATCTTTTTCAGCTTGTGCTCCTCCACCTCGTCCTGCTCCGTGAGGAGGGCCTTGGCTTCCAGGGCTTCAAGCTGCCGATGATACTCCGAATGCTGCTCCGTCAGGCGGCGGAACTCTTCATCCGTCTGCATCAGGTGCGCTTTCAAATCTTCTTGCGTGTTCTCCATCAAGTCTTTCTCCTTGCTTGAGATGGCTGCCACGCCGAGTCGCTGCTTTGAGTGCGGATGATTGGCTCGGTGGGGTAGTCGTGATTGGACATTCTGAATCGGCAGGGGATCACCGACCCATCCCCCTGCGATATGACATTATCATGAATAAATTCTCATGACAATAGCCGCCTCCGAAGGGTCGTCATAGTAGTCCTGCCGTTTTCCCGTTTCTTCAAAGCCCAGCTTGCGGTAAAGCCGCCGCGCCGCGTCATTCGATTCGCGGACTTCGAGATAATGGGCGCCGGGCCAGCGCCGCAGTTCAGCCAGGATCAACTCGCTCGCGATGCCGCTCCGCCGCAGATCGGGAGAAACGGCGACGTTCAGAATCTCCCGCTGCGTTTTCGTCGAGACGCCGCGATACGACGAAGCCGGCGATGCGGCCGCGGGCGATCGCGACATGGCAGTCGTACACCAGATAATCTTCACGGGTCCATTGGGAGGACTCCTGCGCGGCGGCCTGAATGGCGAGGAGGCCGTCGATATCTTCGGGTTGGAGGCGCCGAATCGTTGTGCCCGCGCCCGCGATCTCACGCAGCGCCGCGCGTTGGGCCGCTCCGATGCGCGGCCAATTGAAGTTCGCTTCCGCGTGGCGGCGGCCGCACTCCGCAATCCGCCGCCGCAAATCGCTATCGGCAAGCAATGCCGCGATGCCATCGGCAAATTCCTGTGCTGTGTCGGCGATCCAGACGTTCACGCCGTGTTCGAGCCCCAGCCCCGCGCATCCGCAGGACGTGGAAACGACGGCGCGCTCCATGGCGAGGGCTTCCAATACCTTCAGATTAGTTCCGGCCGATACCGGCGTCGGGACCAGCACCAGGTTGGTTTGCGCGTAAAGCGGCGCTACGTCGCTCACGAAATCGAGCATCCGGACTCGCTGGTATTCGGGAAGCTCCGCGATGCCGGTGTGCTCGCGCCAGTACAGCCGTGGGTCGGGTCCGGCGACAACGGTCAGGGTCGCATCCGGAACGCGATCGAGCAGGAGCGGCCAGACCTGCTCGATGAAAAATCGAAACGCGACGATGTTGGGGAAATGGCGGAACGACCCGACGAACAGCAGCCGTGCGCCCGGCGGTTCGAACTGGGGCTGGAAGCGGCCCAGATCCACGCCGTTCGGAATCACGGCCGTGTTCGCTTGCGGCAGCAACGCGCCGTCCTGTTCGGACATCACGGCCACGCGCCTGATATCGCCGCGCCCAGTGCCGCTCGAATCGACGCCAGCGCCAATGGTTCCACCACGTCCCGATGGAAGGCGCGCGTTTATGGATTTGCCGGTAGAGGCTGAAGTTGACGTCGTGCGCCACCAGCACGTCGCCGCCATACGGCGCGAGCGCGGTGTATTCGATTTGCACCGCATCGATGGCGTATTCGCGGCGCACCCGCGCCAGCGCGGCGGCCATGGCGGGCGAGCGATACTCGCCCACTTCAGGGGGCGCGAGAGTGGACCAGCGCGGCTCGCGATAGCGCGGCTTGTCGACCAGCACGACGCGCGCGCAAAGGTCGAGGATGGGCTGCAATTGCTCGTCGTCCGTTTTCGCTGAACGCAAGTAGTACGACGTCAAATTCCGCCGCGATCTCGCGCAGCAGGGAAAAGATGCGAACCGCGCCCCCATGCGACAACGGGAACGGGAAGTACGGCGTCACGATCGCCACGCGTTTGCGCGCCGGGGAAAATGGACGGCCTTCGAACTCGCGCGTCGTGGCGGGATACAGGGAGCGATCGTGCTTCCAGGGCATGAGCCAGCGCGGCCGCAGCCAGATGCGGTCGAGCGGCACGCCGCGCAGGAACAGGAGAGACGCGATGCAGGTGCGCAATCTGAGATGGTGCCGCTCCAGCCGCGCGTTATAGGCCAGCACCTTGCCTGGCGCGAGCAGAAATGCCGCCCGGCGCAGCGGCGTATACGCCGGGTCTGGCGTGAACAGGACCGGCGCGAGGCCGATGCGATAACGCCGAAAGCGCCGCCGCAGACGCCTGTAGATGGCCCAAGCCGATCCCGATTCGTTCGCTACGACCAAGTGCCGCCGCTCGGGAACCAGGCGCTGAACTTCTTCCACCATGCGCGCGGCAAGCTCGGCATCGCCGGATGCAAAACACACCACCACGGCGTCTGGATCCTTGCCGAGCAACCCAAAGATGAGTTTCTTCAGCCGCGCTTTCAACGGAACTCGATGGTGGTGGCGTTGCCGACCGTCCCGAGCTTCTTATCGGGCTGCGCGACATATTGCACGGCGACGCGGCGCGCGGGCTTTTGGACGCCGCACGACACCATCTTTTCGCCGCGCGTAATCCCGATTTGCCCGGGATCGCGCACCGCCACTCGCGTGAGCTTGCCGTCGTCGCCTTGGATCACGAGGCGGCCCTGTTTGCCGAGGCACTCGAAGCGTTCGCAGCAGGCCCACGATTTTGCCGCCGCCATTCAGATCGTCCATCCAGACGGTGGCCTTGGGAATGGGCGCTCCGTTCGGGTTCATGTTCTTCCGCGCGCCTTCCTCGGCGGCATGGATTTCGGCCAGGTTTTGTTGTCTGACGCGTTCAAGCTCGCGCGCCTGCTCTTCGGCGGCGCGCTTCCGTTCCGCGGCCTCATAGTCCGAACGCTGCTGCTCGATTTGTAAGCGAACGGCGCGAATATGCTCGCGTTCCGCATCGTTTGCCGCGGCGCGCTCCGCGCCGGACCAGGCTTTGGCGGCGTCGTCGAATTGATTGGCGGCGGTCGCGGCCTTCGCCAACTCCTGCCAGGTATCGATATTGCGGGGCTGCAGGGCCGCCGCCTTCTTCAGATCGGCGACGCGCTGCGCCGGGTTCGGATCGAAGCTCGCGAGTTGGCGCCAAGGCTCGCCCCAGTTCGGGATTCAGATCCGCCGCCTTGTGCAGATCCGCGCGCGATTTCGCGGCATCGGTCTCAAGCAGCGCCAGGTTCAGCCATAACCGCGCGCTCTTGCTCCCGGCATCGGCCGCGCTCGCAAAAGCCGCCGCGCTTCCTCCTTTTTACTCTGCGCCAGAGCAATCATGCCGAGTCCTTCGGCGGCATCGGGGCCATGCAATCCGGTGTACTCGCGTTCGGCGTTTTGAAGCTGTTTCGCGGAGAGCAGCAGATCGGCCTCGGCTATTTTCGCGGCGTTCGATTCGAGCGGCTGGGGATGGAAATCCCGCATGGGGTTTAACGACCGGCCGAACACATCGGTCGTGCCGTAATTGGCCGCCTTCATGTATTCGTCCACCTGCTTCTCGATCTGGGCCGGCGTCTTCTCGAACGCGTTGTGGTCGGCGGCGTCCATGTCCGGGCTTTGTCCCAGGTTCGAGATCATGACGCGCGTGCGCCCGCTGTATGCCGGGTCGACCGAGAAGCATATGCATGCGAGCCCAATCGCGGGTGCGTTCGGAGACGGGCGGGGGCGCGCCGAGCGTCAGCCGCGTACCGGAGATCTGGAGCGTCGAAAACACCTCAACCAGCCCGTTCTCGATCGACTCCGGCAGCCGGTTCGTATTCTGATCGAGCAGCATGCGCGCAAGCTGCTTCTGCATTTGCGCCGGCATGGAATCCTTCTCGGCGAGCGCCGCCATATAAGCATCGCGCCCCAGTGCGATCTGCGCGGGCGCCACGGGCGTCTGCTTCTTGTAGATGAGAACGCGCAAGGGCCAGACCAGCTTCAGGTCCTTTATACCGATGGTATTGGCGAAGCCTTCGCGAAATTGCTCCAGATCGTTCAGCCGCTCGCGCGCGGCCTTCTCGCCCGCGCTGGAATAGACCTGAAACGGGCCGGAAGAGACCACCACCCAACGGTCGTCCGCTAAAACATGGGGCAAAATCAGCAGCGCCAAATACAACCAACGCACGATTTTATCCTACAGGGGATTGGCGGGGACGTGCGCGGCAGGCAATTGCGCCGAATGGCAAACGCCGTGCACTACACTTCGCGGAGGGAATGATATGGATTGGGATCGCATTGAAGGCAGTTGGAAACAGGTGATGGGCAAGGCGCGGGAGCAGTGGGGCAAGCTCACCGACGACGACTGGCATCAGATTGCCGGTAAAAAGGACCAATTAGTAGGGAAGGTGCAGGAACGCTACGGCCTTTCGAAAGATGAGGCTCGCAAGCAGGCCGACGAATGGGCCCGCACGATTCGCGAGGAGAACGAGGCCGAGGCGCATCTCCCGCGCCGTTAGAACAATTTAGTTACTGCTTTGAAACCGCCCGAAGCTGCTCGATGCGGGCGCGGATCGCCGGCGTGAAGCACGATGCCTCCGTTGGATTCGCGCCGCTCGAGCGTAGGGCGGACCGGATTTGCGTATCCGTGATCCGTCCGATGTATTGAATTAGCCAGCCCACATCCGCGGGCCGGATGCCCCTTTTGAAGTCGTTAAGGTGGCCTTCATAGCCGAATACGACTTCGCCGTGGTTCAGGCCTCGTACGAACTCGGCCGTTTGCTGGGCGTAGTCCTTGCAATTCCAGTCTGTCTGACCGCTCTTATCTCCCCAGCTTCCCATGCCGGAGCCCCAATCCGTGAAGGCGTAGAGCAGTTGCCGGGTGCTGCCGACGGTGCGTTCGAAGATACCGGTGTTTGCTTCGCCCGGACCGGAACTTCCGTCCTTGTTGTCCCAATTCGAAGCCAGCATAACCAGGATTTCCAGGCCCTTCAGTTGAGGCGTTGCGGTGAAAGGGTTGGCCGCCCAGGTCCAGGTTTGGCTCTCGAGGTACTGAAAGAGCTTGGGATCGCGAATCTGAAAGCGGCCGTCCTTGAAGCGGCCGTCGGGTTGCACGGACGGCGATTTCCGCTTCATCGGGACCATCGCTTGAAATTGTCCGGAGGCGACGAAATAGCTCGGCTCAACATAGTATCCGGCGGCAACGGGAATGCGCCAGGTAAAACACTCCGGCTTTACCTCGAATCCGAACTTCACGTCCCAGGTTCGTCCCGAGGCATCCTTGACGAGGGCTTTCGGCTGAGTGCCGCTCATGTCCTCTTTCAGAAAGGTAAATGGCGGTTTCGGGGCCGGAATGCCGGTGCTCGCATCGCCGCCGAGGTCGATTTTCGCAACGTCGCCGGGATCGTGCCACAGCAGGCGGACGGTTTGCCCGCGGCTCACGGGAATTGCGCTTATCAGGACCGCAAATGCGCCGTAAACGCAGCGAGTCGGAAGCATCGGGAATTAAGTTCGAGTGTAGTATGTCTACGCGGTCTTGCGATGCTTTGCCGCTGGTTTCTTCGAGGGCGCCTTCGCGGCCGGCTTTCTCTCTGGCTGCTTCCCGGCGGCCGCGAGGCTCTTCTGCAAAGCCGCCATCAGATCCACCACCGGGGCCATTTTACGGTGGGGCGCCTGCTCCACGGTCTTGCCCGCGCCCTTCGCTTCAACCAGCTTCAGCAAGCGCTTCTGATACTCATCTTCATAGCGCTGCGGCTCGAAAGGTCCGGCGAGGCTTTTCACAAGCTGCTCGGCGAGTTGAATCTCCTGCGGCTTTACTTCCACGTCGCCGGTCTTGCCGTACTCGGGCACGGCGCGGACTTCGTTGGGGTAATAAATAGTGTGTAGGGTCAAGCCGTTTTCACGCGCGCGGATGATGACCACGTACTCGCGCTGATGCATGCCGACTTTGGCGACCGCGGCATACCCGGCCTTCTGCATGGTCTCGACCATAAGCTTGTAAGCTTTGCGCCCCGGATCCTCTGGAAGCGCATAATACGAAGCGTCGAAATAGAGCGGGTCGACGTCGCTCAGCTTGACGAATTCCAGTATCTCCATCGTGTCAGTCGATTGCGGCGCTATCTTCTTGATGTCCTGGTCTTCCACAATCACCCAGCGGCCCTTGTCGATCTCGTATCCCTTCACGATCTCGGAGCGCTCCACCACGCGCTCACAGTGGGGACAGAAGAGCTGCTGTTTTACCCTTGTGTTGCAGACTTCGTGGATCATGTGAAAACTGACGCGTTCCGTACGGGCCGCCGCGAAAAGGCGGATCGGAATCGAGATCAGCCCGAAGCTCATGTAGCCTTTCCAAACCGTGGATGCCATCAATTCTCCTCTACCGGCAAGCTGCACTTTTTCAGCCACACTTTTTCAGCCACTTCTGGGACGCTGGCGCCGAGTCCTGGAGTTTGGCTGTCAAGTTTGGCCGCGCGGTTGCTCCTGAATGCGCGTGGAGGTCGCAACGAAATGTTGGGTTGGGCATTAGCTTTTTTCGTAATCGCGATTTTAGCCGCCATTTTCGGGTTCACGGGCGTGGCGGTCGCGTCGGCTGGGATTGCTAAGATCCTGTTCTTCATTTTCCTGGTCATCTTCCTCGTCACGCTGATCATGAGCGTGGCGCGCCGCGCCTGATCGGCTGTGGCGTGTTGCGTAATTTTTTCTGGCGCGGAGAGAGTGGCTATACTAGTTGTGCCCTGAAGGAGGCTTTATGGCTGGCAAGAACACTTCGGTTTTCGGGATCTATCAAAATCAGGCGAGCGCTGAAGCTGCCGTGGACGCATTGCGAAACGCGGGCTATAGGAATACCGACATCTCGGTGCTATTTCCCGACAACGAGGGGACCAAGGACTTAGCGATCGAGAAGGAAACCAAGGCTCCCGAAGGGGCGACGACCGGCGGCATCTCCGGCGGCATTATCGGTGGGGCGCTGGGATGGCTTGCAGGGATCGGCGCCTTGGCAATTCCCGGTATTGGGCCGTTCATCGCGGCGGGACCAATTCTGGCAATGCTGAGCGGCGTGGGTGTCGGCGGAGCGGTCGGCGGTGTTATCGGCGCCTTGACGGGCTTAGGGATTCCCGAATACGAGGCCAAGAGGTTCGAGGGCCGCATCCGCAAGGGCGGTATTCTCTGTCTCCGTGCATTGCGACAATTCGGATTGGGTTAAGCGCGCTAAAGCGGTCCTGGAGCAGACCGGCGGCGAAGATATCGCATCCGCCGGTGAAGCTTCGGCGGATTTTGCGGTCAGCGATCGTCCCTTGCCGCGGCGCTCGGGGGCTGTGACGGACGCGGTTACGGGCGAGCCGGCGCCGGTAGCCGCAACCACGGACGCAACCGTCGCCACAACTTATCCTGACGAAGAATACAGCACGGAAGCGGGTCACTCGCTGCGGCGGGTACCTCCGGGCGCAAACGAATAAGAATTGGCGAGCGCCCGAATAGGTTAGAAGTAAGTTACATCAAAAAAGTCGAAAAAACCAGGAAAGATCCTCTAGCTACAAACATCTCACCTAACGTGGTGAGAGTTCCCCTTAAGAGGAGACATGGATGGAGCAGATCCTGATCACGGGTGGGGCCGGATTTATCGGCTCCCATCTGGCAGACGATCTTCTTGAAAAAGGATATAAGGTAAGGGTCCTCGATAATCTTTCCTCTCAGGTCCATGGCGCGGACCGCAAAGTTCCCTCCTATCTCAGCGCCGATGTCGATTTGATCGTCGATGACATCCGCAACCCGGATGCAGTCCGGAAATCCCTCGAAGGCGTGGACGCGGTTGTTCATTTTGTAGCCTGCGTCGGTGTCGGACAGAGCATGTACGACATCGCTCGCTACACCAGCGTGAATAACTATGGCACAGCCGTACTGCTGGAAGCGCTTGTCAAACATCCCGTGGAACGGCTTCTGGTTGCCTCCAGCATGAGCATCTACGGAGAAGGATTATATAAAGGCCCCGACGGCTCGATACACTCTCATGTCGAGCGCAACCTGGAGCAATTGAAGCGCAGCGATTGGGAGCTGCGGGGTCCCGCCGGCGAGGTGCTGGAGCCGGTTCCCACGCCGGAGTGGAAGACGCCCTCGCTCGAATCGATATACGCGCTTTCAAAGTACGACCAGGAGCGCATGTGCCTGATCGTCGGCCGGGCTTATGGCATCCCGACCGTCGCGATGCGCTTCTTCAATGCATTCGGTCCCAACCAGGCGCTCTCCAATCCCTACACGGGCGTCCTGGCGATTTTCGCGTCGCGGCTTCTTAACGGCAAGCCGCCGCTGATCTTCGAAGACGGCCGGCAGCTTCGGGATTTCGTGAGCGTTTACGATGTAGCGCGCGCGTGCCGTCTGGCGCTGGAAACGCCGCAAGCGGCCGGGCAGGTGTTCAATATCGGCAGCGGAACGCAATATCAGGTCAGCGAGGTGGCGCGCAAGGTGGCTCGCGTCCTTGGTAAGAATATCGAGCCGGAAATCGCCGGCAAGTACCGCGTCGGCGACATTCGCCATTGTTTTCCGGACATCTCGCAGGCGCGCAACATCCTCGGGTACGAGCCCACTTGGGACCTGGAAGATGGCTTGGTGGACTTGGCCGCTTGGCTGGAAGGCCAGATTGCGCACGATCGCTTCTCGGAAATGACGGACGAACTTGCCTCGCGAGGGCTAGTGGTGTGAGTGGCGCCAAGCCTGTATTGATTACCGGCGGCGCTGGTTTTATCGGGACGAATCTGGCGCATAGGTTGCTGACGCAAGGCCGGAGCGTGGTTCTTTTCGACAATCTTGAGCCGCCACGGCGTGGAGCAGAACGTGCGCTGGCTGGAGCGCGCGCACGGCAGCCGCATACAGTTGGTTCGGGGAGATATTCGCGACCGCGCCTCCGTCAGGCATGCTGTGCAAGACGCCGGTGAAGTGTTCCATTTCGCCGCTCAGGTTGCCGTAACTACGAGCCTCGTGGACGCGCGCACCGATTTCGAGGTGAACGTGTGCGGCACGTTCAATTTGCTCGAGGAACTGCGCGCGCTGGCGGAGCCGCCGCCGTTGATGTACACCTCGACAAACAAGGTCTACGGCGGCCTTCACGATATAGAATTGCGCCGGACCAATACACGTTACGAGCCGGAGGACGCCCGTATTCGCGAAGCGGGCATTTGCGAATCGCGCCCTCTGGAATTTCATACGCCTTACGGATGTTCGAAGGGCGCGGCGGAGCAGTACGTGCTCGATTACGCCCGGTCGTTCGGAAGGCCCGCGGCCGTTTTTCGCATGAGCTGCATTTACGGTCCGCACCAGTTCGGCACCGAGGATCAGGGCTGGGTGGCGCATTTCCTGATTCAGGCGCTGGAAGGCCGGCCGATCACGATTTACGGCGATGGCTTGCAGGTTCGCGACATTCTCTTCGTGGAAGACTTGGTGGACGCCTTTCTGCTGGCGCAGGAACACATGCCGACGATTTCAGGGCAGGCGTTCAATATCGGCGGCGGACCGGAGCGCACCGTCAGCCTGGTCGAGTTGCTTGCGACGATCCGGCGGGTACAAGGGGCAAGGCCGGCGATTCAGTACGAGCAGGCTCGCACGGGAGATCAGCGCTACTACGTATCGAACACCGCCAAATTCCAGCGCGCGACCGGGTGGTCGCCGAAAGTGAGTCCGGCGAACGGAATCCGGGCGCTCTGCGAGTGGCTTGCCGAGGCGCGCCACCTTGTCGCGGAGTCCACGGCCGTATGAAATACGCCCTCATCAATCCGCCGTGGAGTTTTGAAGGCAGCATTTATTTTGGCTGCCGCGAGCCGCACTTTCCTCTGGAATACGGCTACTCCAAGGCTCTGCTGGAACAGGCGGGCCACGAGACCCTCATCATCGACGCGCAGTTCGATGGCCTCTCGCTTGACGAAGTACGCTCGCGCGCAGCGGCGTTCCGGCCGGATTTCACCGTGATCACGACTGCGCCCAGTTATCTGTTCTGGCGCTGTGCCCCACCGGAGCTGCGCATTCCACAGGAAACGGTCCGGGCTGTCGCGGATGTGGCCGGAACCCTGGTCGCCGTGGGCCCGCACGCTTCCACTACGCCGCGCGCGGCGTTGAATAAACTTGCCGCCGATGTTGTCGTGATGGGCGAGTGCGAGGAGATCCTGCCGCGGCTCGCGGGCGAGTGGAAAGACGTTCCCTCCATCGCCTACCGCCGCGATGGCCGCATCGTCATCCAGGGCGGGCCGTGGACATCGAACATGGATGCTCTGCCGGCGCTCGATTGGCCGGCGGATGTGGCGGCGCGCCATTCGCACCATCATCACCGCTTCGAGGCGGGCCCGAAAGGCCCTGGAGCCGAGATGGAGACCTCGCGCGGCTGCCCCTATCACTGCACCTTCTGCGCCAAAGACAACTTTCGCGATAAGTACCGGCGGCGGCCGCTGGCCGTTGTCTTTGAAGAACTCGACGATCTGATCGCGAAGGGCATCGAGTACGTGTATTTCATCGATGAAATTTTCCTGCCCAATCGCGAATTGTTGCTGGGCCTCGCGGAACGGGACATCAAGATCGGCGTTCAGACCCGCATCGATTTATGGAATCACGAGATGATCGATCTGCTCGGCCAGGCGGGGTGCGTTTCGATTGAAGCCGGCGTCGAGAGCATCACGGAAGAAGGCCGCAAGACGCTCGACAAGAAATGCAAACTGTCGACCTATGAGCTGGCCGACCGGCTTGTTTATGCGAAAAGCCGCGTTCCGTTCGTGCAGGCCAATCTCCTCGAAATGGAGCAGGACGAGGAAGGCGAGATCGAGCGCTGGCGGCAGTATCTGATCGAGCGCGGCGTGTGGGCAAACAAGCCGGTGCCGCTCTTTCCGTATCCGGGATCTCCCGAGTATACGCGGCGCTGGGGCGCGGCAACCGACGACGCCTGGGAGCGCGCTCATGACGCGTATTTGAACGGATTTACCGCGTTCAGCGACATTCAAGAGGAGCGGCCAGTCCCGCTGGTGCAGCTTGAATTGACGACGCATGGGAGCTGAGCAGAAAAATCCGGTCCACTCCGTTTTGATGACAGCCGACACGGCCGGCGGCGTATGGACATACTCGCTGACGCTCGCGAAGGCGCTCGCAGCGGCATGGGGTTTCCGTCTACCTGGCTACCATGGGCGCTCCTGCTGACGCCGGATCAATGGAAGCAGGCGCGAGCGCTCGAAAATCTCACGGTATTTGAGAGCTCGTTCCGGCTGGAATGGATGGACGACCCTTGGGAAGACGTTCGCGCCTCGGGCGACTGGCTTCTCGATCTCGAGAGCCGCTTGGCGCCCGACATCGTCCACCTCAACGGCTACACGCATGCGGCGCGCCAGTGGGGCCGCCCGGTAGTCGTGGTCGGGCACTCCTGCGTGCTTTCCTGGTGGAGCGCGGTGAAGCGCGAACCCGCGCCAGAAAGTTGGGCGCGATACCGCGGCGAGGTCCGAAACGGCTTGGCGGCGGCGGATTGCATCATCGCTCCATCGCGCGCGATGCTGGCGGAGCTTCACCGCTGGTATGGTCCATTGCCGAGCGGATTCGTAATTCCGAATGCGTGCGACCCTCGCGCCTTTGTGCCGGGGCCGAAGCAACCGATCGTTTTCTCGGCTGGGCGACTGTGGGATGAGGCCAAGAACATCTCCGCTCTCGACCGAATCGCCGCCGGGCTCGACTGGCCGGTGTTTGTGGCGGGCGATGCGACGCATCCCAATGGAGCGGATTTTGCCGCCGGCGGCGCGCGCACGATTGGGAAGCTCTCGTGCGCCAGCGCGCGGGAGTGGTACGCGAAGGCTGCGATTTACGCCCTGCCGGCGAAGTATGAGCCGTTCGGGCTGTCGATCCTCGAAGCCGCTCTGTCGGGCTGCGCCTTGGTGCTTGGCGATATTCCGAGCCTGCGCGAAAACTGGGACGGCGCCGCTGTCTTCGTTCCCCCCAATGACGATGCGCTATAAGGCGAGCGATCAATGCCCTGATCGCCGATGATGACGCGCGCCGGGAGCTGTCCTCGAAAGCGCGGCAGCGCGGTCTGCGGTTCACGCCCGAGCGCATGGCCTCCGCCTACATAAAAATGTATTGCGCGACGCTTGCTGACCCGCGCGGCTCAAGAACGCCTCTTGCGCATTTCCATGCAGAGAGCGGAGGCCGCCTTGACCTTTCGCGCAACCTGCCGCCCGCGGAACAGGTGGAACCATGCGCATAAAACTGTTCTACCACTCGTTGGTTTCCGACTGGAACCATGGGAATGCCCATTTTCTTCGTGGGATCGCAGCGGAGTTGCAGGCGCGTGGGCACGACGTCGAGGTATTCGAGCCGGAGGGCGGCTGGAGCTATGAAAATCTGCTGGCGGAGCGCGGCGAGAGCGCGGTGCAGGCGTTCTCCACGCGCTTTCCCGGCCTGCGGAGCACGCTTTACGATCTTGCGGCGCTCGATCTCGATCGCGCGCTCGACGGCGCCGGGCTCGTAATCGTCCACGAATGGAACGATCACGAGCTGGTCCGCGCCATCGGCGAGCATCACCGCCGCGCGAAAAATTACGATCTGTTTTTCCACGATACGCATCATCGCTCCATTACCGATCCCGACAGCATGGCGAAGTACGATCTAGCGAATTACGACGGCGTGCTCGCCTATGGCGCGGTGTTGCGGCGAATTTATCTCGACCGGCGCTGGGCTCGCCGCGTCTGGACATGGCACGAGGCCGCCGACACGCGCGTTTTTCGCCCCGCGCCTTCCGAAACCAAGGAAGGCGACGTCGTCTGGATCGGCAATTGGGGCGACGAGGAGCGCACCGCCGCCCTGTTCGAGTTTCTCATTGAGCCGATGCGCGATTTGGGTTTGAAAGCGCGCGTTTACGGCGTCCGCTATCCCAAGAGCGCGATTTCGGCGTTAGAAAAGGCGGGTATCGAGTACGGCGGCTGGCTGCCGAATTACGAAGTTCCCGCAGTCTTCGGACGTTTTCGCGCCACCGTGCATATTCCCCGGCGTCCGTATGCGACGGCGCTGCCGGGTATTCCAACGATCCGGCCGTTCGAGGCGCTGGCATGCGGGATTCCGCTGGTCTCCGCTCCCTGGGTGGATTCCGAGAGACTGTTTACGCCGGGTAAGGATTTTTTGGTGGCGCGTAACGGCCAAGAGATGCGCACGCAGCTGCAGTCGGTGCTGACCGATCCCGGCCTGGCTCGCGAATTGGCTGCGCATGGCAGAGAGACCGTGCTGGCGCGGCACACTTGCGCGCACCGGGTGGATCAGTTGTTCTCGATCCGCGAAGAGATCGGCGAGCGCCAAGGGGCGGCCGCGCTGTCAAACGCATGAGAATCGCATTTTTTGGTTCCAGCCTCATCTCCGCGTATTGGAACGGCGCCGCCACTTATTACCGGGGAATCATTCGGGCGCTGAACGCCGTGGGCCACGAGATTACGTTCTACGAGCCGGACGCCTACGGACGGCAGCAGCATCGCGACATAGGCGATCCCGAATGGGCGCGGGTGGTCGTTTACTCAGCCGAAGGCAGCGATGATGTGTGGAGGCGGCTGGAGGAGGCGCGCGCTGCCGACCTGATCGTCAAAGCGAGCGGCGTGGGCGTCTGCGACGAGTTGCTCGAAGCCGCCGTGCTGGAGGTGAAGAGGCCGGACGCTCTGGCCGCCTTTTGGGACGTGGATGCTCCGGCGACGCTCGATCGCGTGCAGAGTAACCCTACTGATCGATTTCGGGCGCTGATTCCGCGGTACGATCTGGTCTTGACCTACGGCGGGGGCGAACCCGTGGTGCGGGCGTATAAGGCCCAGGGCGCGCGGGAGTGCGTGCCCATCTACAACGCGCTCGATCCATCGACGCACTTTCCAGCGCCTCCGGACGCCCGGTTCGAAGGGGACCTGGGGTTCGTGGGCAACCGGCTGCCGGATCGCGAGGCTCGCGTCGAGGAGTTCTTTCTGCGCGCCGCGCAACTGGCGCCGGGTCAGCGATTCCTGCTGGCGGGCAATGGCTGGCGCGACAAACCGATGCCCCCCAACGTTAAGTATGCCGGGCATTTGTACACGGCCGATCACAATGCGTTCAACTGCACCCCGCGAGCGGTCCTGAACATCAGCCGCGAGAGCATGGCGCGCTACGGTTTCTCGCCGGCCACGCGAGTGTTCGAAGCCGCCGGAGCTGGCGCATGCCTGCTTACCGACGCCTGGGACGGGATCGAGCTGTTCCTGGAGCCCGGGAAGGAGACGCTGGTGTGCCGTGACGGCGAGGAAGTCGCCGGTACGCTCGCCACTTTGAGCGAGCAATGCGCCCGCGAGATCGGCGCGGCAGCGCGGAAGCGCATTTTAGCGCAGCATACTTACGCTCATCGGGCGCGGTTGATGGATGCGATTCTGGCCGGCTATGCCACGGCGGGGGCGGTGGCATGAAGCTCGTCATATGCGGCCTCTCGATAACTTCCTCGTGGGGAAATGGCCATGCCACCACCTATCGGGCTTTGTTGCGCGAATTGGCCCGGCGCGGACATGAAATCCTGTTCCTCGAGCGGGACACTTATTGGTATGCCGACAATCGCGACCTGCCCGATCCGCCGTTCTGCCGGACGGAGTTGTACGGCAGTCTGGAGGAACTGAAAGACCGTTTTTCGGACGACGTGCGCGAGGCCGACGCGGTCATTGTGGGGTCATATGTCCCGGACGGAGTCGCGGTCGGGAAATGGGCGACCTCGACCGCGAAAGGGCTGACGGCGTTTTACGATATCGATACGCCGGTCACGTTGGCGAAGCTCGAGCGCGGAGATGAGGAGTATCTATCGCGGGAGCTGATCCCGCGCTACCAGCTATATCTTTCGTTCACCGGCGGAGGGACGCCCGGCTGGATCGAGCGCAAGTATGGCTCGCCGGCGGCGCGCGTGCTCTACTGTTCGGTCGATCCGGAGGCTTATTATCCCGAAGAACGCCGCAAAAAGTGGACCATGGGATACCTCGGCACCTACGGGGCGGACCGCCAGCCCACGATTGACGCGCTGCTGCTGGAGCCGGCCCGGCGCTGGCGCGAGGGCTCGTTCGTGGTGGCCGGTCCAATGTATCCGGCCGCGATCCGCTGGCCGGCGAACGTGAAGCGCATCGACCACCTCGCTCCGGCGGAGCATCGCGAATTTTACAATTCGCAGCGCTTCGCGTTGAACGTCACGCGGGCCGACATGGTGCGAGCGGGGTACTCCCCAAGCGTTCGTCTTTTCGAAGCGGCCGCCTGCGGGACGCCGATCATCAGCGATTACTGGGAGGGTCTGGACTCGATCCTGAAAGTCGGGACCGAAATTCTCGTTGCGCGCAACGCCGCCGAATCGCTGCGCTACCTCCGCGAAACCACGGAAGCGGATCGCGTGAAGATCGGCAACGCGGCGCGTAAACGGGTAATGTCCAACCACACGGCCGCGCATCGCGCCGCCGAGCTGGAGCGGTACCTGTTTGAAATTCTGAATAAGCCGAAATCGCATTCCGCTCGCCTGAGTCTATCCAGCTTGAGTCCGGAGCGGGACTCGAGATCTCAGGAGGGCAAGCGATATGGCGGAGCAGTTACCACGTCAGCCCGGCGTTGAAGCCGAAATGAAGAATAAGCCCCGGGAGGAAAAGGAATCGCACCGGGGCAGCGGAAAACTTCAGGATAAAATCGTCATCGTCACAGGCGGGGACAGCGGGATTGGCCGCGCCGTCGCGATCGCGTTCGCGAAGGAAGGAGCCCACCTCGCCGTTTTATATCTCAACGAGCACCAGGACGCGAAGGAGACGAAGCGCCTGGTCGAGGAAAAGGGGCGGCGCTGCATCCTGATCGCGGGCGATGTGGGCGACGAAAAAGTCTGCCGGGACGCTGTTGCGAAGACGGTCGGCGAATACGGGAAGCTGGACGTGGTCGTGAACAACGCGGCTGAACAGCACGAGCAGGAAGACTTTGAGAACGTCACTTCGGAGCAGATGGAACGGACGTTCCGGACGAACATTTTTGCGCATGTTTTATCTGACTCGCGCCGCCCTGCCGCATCTGCGCGAAGGCAGCGCTATCGTGAACACGACGTCCGTAACCGCGTACCGCGGGAGCGAGCACCTTATCGATTACGCCTCGACCAAGGGCGCGATCGTCGGGTTCACGAGGTCGTTGGCGAAGAATCTCGCGAAGAAGAACATTCGGGTCAACGGCGTCGCGCCGGGTCCCATCTGGACTCCTCTGATTCCCGCCACATTTCCGGAAGAGCGCGTCGAGGAATTCGGGAAAGACACGCCGTTGGGGCGGCCGGGACAGCCGGAGGAGGTTGCGCCCTGTTATGTTTTTCTCGCTTCGGACGACTCTTCCTATATGACCGGACAGGTGCTGCATCCAAACGGCGGCGAAGTGGTCAACGGCTGAACGAATATCGGCGCGAAGCGCGTCTAATCCCGGAAGGAGGATGTTCATGGCAACGAGATCCCAATCAAACGTCACCACCGATCACGATGAAATCCGGCAATGGGCGGAGGCCCGGAATGCGCAGCCGTCCTGTGTAAAGGGAACGGGAAACGAAGGCGACATCGGAATGCTGCGGCTCGATTTTCCGGGCTTCAGCGGCGAGGAATCGCTGCAGCACATAGGCTGGGACGACTGGTTCGAGAAGTTCGACGAACGCAATCTGGCGCTGCTCTACCAGGAGACGACGGCTGGAGGCGCGCGGAGCAACTTTAACAAGCTCGTGAGCCGCGAGACAGCGCAGGCGGCCAAGAGCGGCGGCCGGGGCAAAACAGGCGACTCGCGGGGTCGCGCCGCCGCGGTTCGGGCGCCAGCGGCAAAGCGTCCAGCCGCGGCGCCAAAGCCACTTCGCGAACATCGACGAGCGCGAAATCCTCTTCGGGGCGCGGCAGCTCCGCGGCGGCTGGCGGAGGCGGGGGTAAGGCAACGAAGCAGAGCGCCAAGAAAGCGCAGGGCGCTCGGAAAACATCGGGATCGAGCGCCAGGGGCGGCAATACGAAACGCGCCGGCGCCGGCAAGAAAGCAGCTTCAACCTCCCGCGGGCGGTCCGGGTCGACCGGTTCGGG
The DNA here is from genome assembly GCA_963795935.1 of Bryobacterales bacterium. Taxonomy (GTDB): domain Bacteria; phylum Acidobacteriota; class Terriglobia; order Bryobacterales; family Bryobacteraceae; genus JAICMB01. Next base: position 165,691 of record CAWCJO010000021.1, read on the forward strand.
AGCTTCCAAGCGCGCCGCGGCAGGGGGAAAACAAACTCGCGCCGGGGCTTCGCGGAAATCAAACGGCAACTCGGGATCCCGCTCCCGATAGGGGAATCGGGCCGGCGCAAACCGGCCCGGATGCTTCAACCGATCTTCTAGCGCGCCAGACCCGCGGGTGTCCAGGCGGGAGGATCGCTGGCGGGAAACGATTCTTCGGAGGCTTGTCCAACTTCATCGCGCCGCCAGCCTCTTGCGGCGTTCGCGCGTACCTTAGCCGCTTGAGACTCCGCCGTCGGAATCGCGCCCGTTTCCATCAACGCCTTGAATTTGCGCAGATCTTCCGCGATCTGCTGCGACGGTTCTTCTCCGAACAGCTTCGCCACCATCGCTCCCACGGCGCCGCCCGGCGGGTTATACTGCAGCTCGATTTGTACGATCGTTTCGCCGTTCGGGGCGGACTTGAACTGGACCGAGCCCGCGTTATCGACATCGGATCCAGGCAGCGAGCGCCAGGCAATGAGTTCGTTCTCGACTTCATTAATGATCTCGGCCTTCCATTGCACGCTGCGTCCCGCGGGCGCTTTCGCTACCCAATGGGAGTGCTTGTTGTCGATCTCCTTTACCGATTCCAGATGTGCCATGAAGCGGGGAAGGTTTTCAAGATTGCGCCAGAAACGGTACAACTGGTGTTTGGGCTTATTGATGGCAGTGGCCGCGTCCACTCGGACGCCAAGCTCATAAGGCACGCTTGCGTTGCGCCCTTTGCCGCCGCGATTAGTACTTAGGCCTAAGGCTTGATACACGGGGCAGTGTCCCGTCATTCCGCGGTAAGCCAGTGCTCCGCCAGCGGCCGCGAGCGCAATTCCACCCCAGGATCGTTTTTGGAGGCCATAGGCGGCGAGGGCCGCTCCGCCTAGAACCGAAGCCAGCCGCTCCGGTTGACTTACATTTTTGCTTTCTTGATGCCGCGGCGTGGCGGTATTCGTAATAGGCATAAAGTTGTTCTCCGTGTTTCGTTGGACTAGAGAAGCACGTCAAATGCCACCGTCTCCCCAATGGGGCGCTCAAGATACGAGACGCGTAGCAGCGCCGGCTGGAAAAAAGGTAACGCTGGAATCGGTTACCGGAACTGCGCGAGAAGAGATTCGGCCTGCTGTTCCAGACTCCCATGCAGTCCGATGACGTCGTCGAGTTGTTGCCGGGCGCCCGCGCCGTCGTTGGTGGCCAGCAGACCTTTCGCAAGATAAAAGCGCGCCTGTTCCAGGTAAGGCGTCTCGCCGGCGGCAATGACCTGGCGTAATTCCCTGTTTCCAGCCGCGAAATTCTTCGTAAAGAGATAACAAACACCGAGATAGAACCGCGCTTCCACGGCATCGGGACGAGCTTTGACCACGGCTTCGAGGCGCCGATGGCGCCGGCATAATCGCGCTGCGAATAACCGGCGATCGCAGTCCGAAAATCGGCGGAGGGAGGGGAGCGCCTCCCAGATCATGATAGGTGGGGGGATTGAAACGCGCCAGCGCCGGGTAGCCGCCTGCCGCGAGGCCGCCTCCGGTGCGCGGGGAAAAACTCGCCGTGACCCCGTTGCCGGCGTCGCGCCGCGATTGGAATACGGACCAGACAAAAATGCCGATCGCGCACAGCATCGTGACAGCCGTGCCCCAATAGATCCAGAACCACGGTTCGCGTTTCGGCTTCAACGATCATTTTACCGCCATCGGGCCGGGAAACTTCGCCCGCGCGGCGAACGCGCTCGGATGAACGATGGCCGGAATCGCGCCGGCTGCGCGCGCGTTTTCCGGATTTGCCCACGATCGTGCGCGCGGCTGTTCAGCAATTCTAAGCTCGACGGCGTCCGGGAATATCCGATCGGATAGACCTATCCAATCGGATAGGCGCTGGAGCTTTCCCGGCGCTAGCGTGGCCGCCTCTTAGACTAGACGGTTCAGTGGAATCAGCGATTTACCTAGATCGCACTCGGGCGTTCCCCGTAGTACGAAGGTTGGTCAGGCGATTGCCTTAGAGAGAGCGTCAGCCACCCAAAAAAAAGGAAAAAATAAAAAAATGAAAATCAAAACGAAAGTAAAGTCCGGCGGCGCCGTTTGGGGCACCTAGGCTCCTGCGGAGCTCGAACACGCACGACGCCTCGATAAAAAGGAAAGGAGAAAAGCGATGAAAATCAGAACAAAAGTAAAGTCCGGCGGCGCGGTTTGGGGTACTTAGTCAGCGCCTGCAAAACATTCTATTGCGACGACAGATTTGGACCGCGGCCCCTTCCACCGGAGGACGCGGTCCAAAATGTTTTTGGTCTCCGATTTCATTAAAGATACTAAAATGGGTTTGTTGTTCTCATCCTCAATTAACGATCTTCGGTATTCCTACCGGATGCTGGTGAAAAATCCCGGCTCGACGCTGATCGCGATGCTGGCATTGACGCTCGCGATGGCGCGAATACCGCGATTTTCAGCGTCGTCGACGGCGTGTTGCTGCGGCCGTTGCGCTACGGGGACCCGCAAAAGCTGGCGGTTCTTTGGGAAACGAACCTGAGTAAAGGAATTCGCGAATTCGACGTGACCGCTCCCGATTACCGCGATTGGAAGGGGCTGCAACGTTCTTTCGACGCCGTCGCGGCGTTTCGCGCGCAGCCCTCGATACTCAGCGGGCGCGGTATTCCGGAGCGCCTCGATACAGCCCGCGTTTCGCCCGGTATTTTCGAGTTGCTGGGCGCGCGCGTATGGCTGGGGCGTCCTTTTCAAGCCGCTGAAGACGCCCCGGGCGCAACCGCGTGGCGGTCTTGAGCCACGGCCTGTGGCAGCGGCGCTTCGGGGGCGACGCCGCGGTGCTCGGCAAACCATTGACCCTTGACGGCAACGACTACATTGTCGTGGGCGTCACCGCTCCCGGGTTCCGGCTGCCCGACGCGGCGGCGGAAATTTGGCTGCCTTTCACTCTCGATGCCAAGGAACTGCTGGAGCGGGGCGATAAAGACGCGGCGCATGCCTCGCGCTCGGCGCTGCACACGCTGAAGGTCATCGGGCGTTTGAAGGCCGGCGTGAGCGTCGCGCGGGCGCGCGCCGAGATGATGTCGATCGCGCGCGGGCTGGAGCGGGAGTATCCGGATACCAATGCGGGCTGGAGCGCAAACGTCGTTCGCATGGACGAACAAATGGTGGGCGATATCCGGCCAACGCTGTGGACGCTGCTGGGCGCCGTGGGCTTCGTGCTCCTGATCGCGTGCATGAACGTGGCGAATCTGCTGCTGGCGCAAAGCCGCGCGCGTCAAAAGGAGATCGCGGTGCGCCTGACGCTGGGCGCCGGACCGTGGCGGATCGTGCGTCAATTGCTGATCGGAAGCCTGCTGCTTTCTCTCGCTAGCGGCCTGCTCGGGCTAGCGCTGGCGTACTGCGGCGTGCGCGCTCTGGTGGCGCTCAGCCCGGCCAACCTGCCGCGCCTGGACGAGGTTTCCGTCGATGGCCGGGTGCTCGTATTTACGCTGCTGGTTTCCATACTCACGGGCGCTCTGTTCGGCGCCGGCCCCGCCATCCTGGCCGCAAGGAATCGATTGAATGAGGTCCTGAAAGCGGCCGGCCGCAGTTCCATGGCGAGCGTGCGGACCCGCCGCCTTGGCCGCACGCTGGTGGTTGCCGAAGTGGCGCTGTCCGTGGTACTGCTGACCGGCGCGGCGCTCACCATTCGCAGCTTCGCGCAGCTCCAGGGCGTCAATCCGGGCTTCCGTCCGGACCATTTATTAACGATGCGGCTGGCGCTGCCGGAATCGCGCTATGACGGCGCCAAAGTGGGCCGCTTCTACGGCCGTCTCATCGACCGCGTGCGCAACGTTCCGGGAGTGCTGCTGGCCGGCGTCGCGCGCGATCTGCCGATGAGCGGAAGCGATCCCAGCCTGAACTTCGTCGTGGAGCATCGCCCGGCCATGGCCTCAAGCGACCAGCCGCGCGCCAAGTATCGCGCCGTCAGCGCCGATTATTTCGCGGCGATGGGAATTCCGCTTATCAAAGGACGCTACTTTACAGCCTCCGACGGCGTCAATACGCCCGCCGTCGCGATCGTTAACGAGGCCATGGCGCGCCGCTTCTTCCCCGGCGAGGAACCGCTCGGACAACGCATTCAGAGCGGGTTCGAAGGCAGTCCCTGGTGTACCATCGTCGGCGTGACCGGCAACGTGAAGCACGCCGGCCTCGATAGCGAGACAAACGCCGAGATGTATTATCCCTACCTGCAAGTGCCGCCTTCGTTCATGAGCTTTGTCGAGGGTACGATGACTCTGCTGGTGCGCACCGGCTCGGAGCCGGCGCCGATGGCGCGCGCCATTGCCGCGCAGGTGCAAGCGCTCGATCCCGAAGAGGCTGTTTTTCAGGTCGCCACCATGCAGGACCTGGTGCAAGGTTCCGTGGCGCAGCCGCGCTTCCGCGCGTTTCTCCTCGGTATCTTCGCGCTGGTCGCGTTAGTGCTCGCCATCACTGGGCTGTACGGTTTGGTGTCTTATTCCGTGAGCCAGCGATCCAACAAATTGGGCGTGCGCGCGGCGCTGGGCGCTCAAAAAGGGGACCTGCTGCGCTTGGTTCTCGGCGAAGGCGCGCGCTTGGCGGTCACGGGAGTCGCCGTCGGGGTGGTGCTGGCGCTGGCTCTATCGCGCACGCTTTCCAAACTGCTGTACGAAGTGAAGCCAAACGATCCGTTGACGTTCGTCGCCATTCCGGCGCTGCTGCTGGGAGTGGCGTTGTTGGCCAGCTACGTACCGGCGCGGCGCGCCATGCGCACCGACCCGACCGTCGCGCTGCGGCAGGAGTAGGCCGATTACCTGATTCTGTAGGCGAACGCGTCCTCGACAAAGCGATCGCCGATCATGTGTCCGCCGATGCGCGTGCCTTCGGCAATCTTGTACTTCACATAATGGCGGCGCAATGCGCGAATGAAACGGTCCGTCATGCTCATGATGAACAGAGGGGGCGCTTTCCCGGCAGGAATATTTGCCGCGGCCAACGCCTTGTGGACCAATCCGTAACCGTCTCGCGGGTCTTCGGTGTCCAACAAGCGGGCCGCTAACACGTAGCGCCAATCTTCGTATTCGGGGAGAATGGCCCACATCGCCACGCTAACCTTCAGGTCGGCGCGGTCCAAAGCTTCGAGGACCTTTTCTCCTATAGCAATATCCGGGGCTATCAATGCCGCCTTACCCAAGCCAGAACTCCATGATCGAGATTTCCAACTGCATCCACGAGAGCCGCGGCGCTGCTCTTGTGATATATAGCATACCGGCTTTCCTCCGACCAGGCCTCCACGGTTTCCCAGTTTTTGCGAAACGCGTCATTCGTTCTAATCGCTTCCCTGTGGGCCTCTTCGAGGTCCGCCATTCTGACAAGTTGCATCAACTCGTGCGTATGGCTGGCGACCGCCTGCTTCTTATCCGGAAAATCGTGCCTCATCGTTTGTCGTGCGATACAAGCCTTGAGCTCGCATTCAACCGCATACCCTGCGAGATAGTACGCGCCGCTATAGAAACCTAACTTGAGCAAGGATTGTGCTTCCTTAAGCCGGATGCGTGAGAGATTCTGGAGATCCTTCCGGTTCACGAGCGGACGCCAGCGGCCGCCGCAGGATCATTTCGATCGCTTCCATATTCTTCAGGGCGTCCTCGAGCGGGACTGGAACCGGCGCGCCTTCTTGAATGGCGCGCGAGAAATCGTCGGCTTGAAGAGCGTATTGGTCGCAGGCGGGGAATTCTTCGGTTTCCACGCCGCTGCCGCCGACGATTCGTATACGGGAGGGCTCGTCAGGCGGCGCATTGAACGGGACCTCGACTTCCACGCGTCCCTTCGTTCCGAAGAACTGCATGCGCTGATACGGGAACAACTGCGTGCTGCACGTGAAAATCGATTGGCCCGACGGGAATTCCAGAATTGCCGACGTGAGGCGGTCGATCTTCATGACCGGATCGTAATCGATGGCGGCCTTCGCGGCCGTGGGCTCCTCGTCGAAGATCCAGCGTGAAATTGTGATGGGATAGCATCCGATATCCATCAAGCCGCCTCCGCCGAACGCCGCAATGTTGCGGATGTTTTCCGGATTCAGGTTGTAATAGCTGAAGAAGCCGAGAATGGAGCGAAGCTCGCCGATGCGGCCGGAGAGGACAATCTCGCGCGTGCGCAGCCATTGCGGATGCGAGCGCACCATGAAGGCCTCGCCCATGATTACTCCGGCGCGGTCGCGCGCCGCGATCATCTCGCGGCATTCGGCGCTGTTGAGCGCTATGGGCTTTTCGCACAGCACGTGTTTGCCCGCTTCGGCCGCTTTGATCGACCATGGCGCGTGCAGGTGATTCGGAAGCGGGTTGTACACGACGTCGATTTCGCGGTCGGCGAGTAGGTCTTCGTAGGAGCCATACGCTTTGGGAATGCCAAGCTCGCGGGCCGCCCTTTCGGCTTTGGCGCGGTCGCGCGAGGCGATGGCGGCGACCTCGGCGCGGCGGCACTGCTTCATCCCTGGGATTACTTTCTTCGTCGCGATCGCGGCCACTCCTAAAACGCCCCAGCGCAGCTTATTGTTCACGATGGCAGTGTACTACTCAGCTATGCGTCGATGCCGGGCTTCACGCCGGCGGCGGAATTGCTTTTCGAGTAACGGCTGAGGTTCTCGGTAGTGGTGAAGAACGCGGCATCATACGTTCGATATAGACGATTCCATTCAGATGATCGATCTCGTGCTGCAGGATGCGGGCGTGCCAACCGCTGGCCTCAATGATGCACGGTTCCGCGTTGTGGTCCAGACATTCCACGCGGGCGCGGCGGGCGCGCGGGACGATCGCGCTGAACCCGGGAAGGCTGAGGCACCCTTCGAAGAATTCAACCCCCGGCTCTTCGAGCGTAATGACGGGGTTGACCACCACCTGAAAAGGAATCGGACGGCGCTCGCGCTTCTCCAGGACTTCCGGATTTATGCCGCGCAACAGATCCTCGCGGTCCTCGATTACGGCCAGCTGCAGCGCCAGGCCGATTTGAGGCGCTGCCAAGCCGACGCCCGGCGCGTCATACATCGTTTCGCGCATCAGCTCGATGAGCTGGCGCACGGCGGTGGAGCGAATTTCATCGCGCGAGAGCGGCCGGGCTTGGCGGCGCAATACCGGGTCGCCCACCTGAACGATTTTGAGGACCACGTATTCAGCGTTACCACAAAGACAATTGGGCCTCGGCAAACTGTTCCGGAATATAAGAAGGATCCCGCGGCCGCAAGCCGTGCCGCGCGACGATTTTCTGGACACGGACGGATATTGTTTCCGGATAATATCCCCGCAGGTAGGCGTTGTTCGCGAACAGTCCTTTGTATTTCCAAATGAGGTGCGGAAACCGCTCTTCGATGAAGGGTAAAAACACGGCGCGGGAGCACGGCTTCAGAAATAGAGGATGGGCGCTGAAGGCAACCGCGCCGGCATCGGCCGCGGCGGCGCAGATGGCATCCAGGTTGCGCTCGCCGTCGGTCAGGAACGGCATCACGGGATTCCCCAGCACCGTTACGCCGATGCCCGCCTCGGCGAGTTTGCGCACCGCGTTCAAGCGCAACTCCGGCCGCGGCGCGAGCGGCTCGATCAAACGCGCCAGCTTCTCGTCCATCGTCGTGATCGTGAGATTCACGTGCGCCACGTTATGCTCCGCGATGGTCTTTAGCAGCTCCGCGTCTCTGGCGATGAGGTCCGACTTCGTTGTAATGCCGATTTTCAACCCGCGCTCTTTCGCGATCTCCTCCAATATTTTTCGAGTTATTCCGTAGCGGCGCTCGGCCGGCTGATAAGGATCGGTCGCGGTGCCAATCCAGAGCGATTCGCCCGTTTTTACTTTCGACAACTCCGCGCGGAACAGCGCCGGACGGAAACGCTTGGCGTAAATTTTGCGCTCGAATTGTTGTGGATCGCGTAATTCCATGAACTCGTGGGCTAGCGCGCATAGCAGTATTTGCAGCCGAATTC
>CAWCJO010000022.1:0-16583 GCA_963795935.1 Bryobacterales bacterium
AAGTCAGACCTTTTCGGAGAGGTGAACTCTTGCCCTGAAGGCGCTGTCCAACGGTGTAGAAGCCGGGAACAAAACTATACATTTCATCCAAGTCAAGTTCGCTGACGGTTGTGCAGGCGTTAGCCGGGACCCTGACTTTGATATCCGCGGAGCACCACATCGCTTCCGGCCGAGCGCTCCCGGCTTCGAAATCCCGACGCTTGGGCATGCGTTGGTCAGAGCTGCTCCATACGTAAATATCCCAGCCTTGGAACATGGAACACGACCCCATCTCGATGGCCGAATCCGTTGCATTGTCGATCCAAATATGAAGAGGGACCGCGAACGAATGTAAGAAATGGTTGGCCTGGAGGGAGACGCCATGGCGGACGCCCTTTTCGACAGGAAAAAGAGAGGGATGCCGGTCTTATCGAATTCACCGCGGCACTCAGCGGGCAAACTCGAATAAGGCGGGCTTGCGATTGGCGCCTCGGGCTCAAACTCCCCAGCGGGAGCAGCTGTGACTTCCAGGCACTCCGGGCATCCTCCGACGTACAAAGACACCTCGACGATCTGCCCATGTGACGGCTCGATATGCAGGCGCTTCTTGTAGGAGCGAAATCCCGGTGATCGAACCTCCAGATCATAGCTGCCCGGCCTGAGATCCGCGGTGAACTGGCCATTGGCGTTCGCCTGGAATACGGGATGTATGGAATCGGTGGGCCTGTCGATGCGAACCTCGGCTCCTGCGATCGGCGCGTGAGTCGGATCGGTCACCTTGACCACGACGTACGAACTCGGCTCGTCCTCTGCCCGCACCCCGCATGTCAACGCCAGAAACGCGGCAATCGTAAGGGCATGCTTAAAGGCTGAACGCATTCCGCTCTCAAGGTTATCGCACTCAGGCGCCACACGCCGTTGCCGCCATTTGCTGGTCGACTGGCAAATCTACTCTCGTCCAAGTGAGTTCCTGGGCCACCTTCTGCGGATGCACGGCTATGACCAAGTACGGCTTGACCTTCGACGAGCGCCCTTCCGGGCAACCGGGGCGCCGGGCGATGTATAAGGCGCCGCTGGAATCAATGCCCAAGCCCGAGGGAATTGAAAGCCTCTCTAAACGAGATACCCTGGTCAAAACTCGCACCCTGATCAAAACTCGAAAACCTGCTGCAGTGCTGGCTTCCCATACTCGGCGCCTCCAGTCCTCACCACAAGATTGTTGCGGATTTCCGCGAATCCACCGCTGTGCGTATGCCCGCATAGCACTGCAATTGAGCATCTGGGGTGCTGCTCGGCGGCCTCCAACAGCGCCTCACCAACCGCCTTGCATGCAAAATGCGGGAGGTAGTCGTCGCCGGAAATTCGGCCTTCGTGCCAGCAAGATTCCCGGAAGGGCGGCACATGCGTAAGCACGATCACCCTCGAATAGCTTTCAAACGCTTCTCGCACCGCTGTCCCAAGATATTTGGCCGCTTCGTCGCCGAGCGCGTTCAGTGTGGCGAAGAGCTGCGCCTTAGTGTGCCCCCGAAGTTCCTCGATCCGGAAGAAATCATTCAGCAGAACGTCCGATCCGAAGAAGTCTCCGAGCCTCCCGTCGGCCCACGAATCATGCCCGACTATGGCTGTCGTTGTGTCGATCGGCGCCACTCCCGACACACTTAACCAGCGCAAGTGCGTTGAATTTCGCGCAAGTTGGTCGATGCGGGTTCTGACGGATTGGATGGAGCTGCCGTAGAAATCATGATTGCCGAGCACGAAGTAGATCGGGATCTGGAGATTCTGTTCCAGCTCGGAAAGATATACATCGACGCAATCCGCTTCGCCGATATCTCCGCCGGCGAGCAGCACATCGAGGCTTTCGCGCTTCAGGTGCGCGTACAATTCGGCGCGCATGGGTGCTGCGACGAAGTTGAGATGAAGATCGGTGGTCCACCCAACGCGCGTCATCGTAAGTGACGAGAACGTCCCCTCAGCATAACAAGGTACTCAGAGGCCCACCCTATCCGCTGCGTGGTGGAAACGATCGTTCGTTTCAATCGCGCGCCCCCGCACGGAGCAGTTTCTTGGCTGCGCGGAATCGGCTCTCTGCCTTCCCTAAAACTCTTGGGCCTTCGGCAATTTTTCAACGGTTGGCGCGGCAAGAAATAGCTGACCGATTCGGGACGCGCCGTTCCCCCGGCACGCCGCCCTAACCCCCCGCCTCCCCAAGCCGCCGCAGAACCTCCTGCGCCGCCTTCTGTCCCGCGCTCTTCTTCGACAACCCCTCCCCCCGGCCCGTCCATTCATTCCCCACCCGCACCTCCACCAGAAACGTCTTGGCGTGCTCCGGCCCGCGCTCTTCCACAACGGAATATCGCGGCGGCGGCAGATTCAACCCCTGCGCCATCTCCTGCAGAGCGCCTTTGTAATCCAGCGCGTTCCCCACTCCCTCCGCCGGAGACGTGAACGCGCCCACCACGCATTCCGTCACGAACCGCCGTGCCGGTTCCATTCCGCCGTCAAGATAAATGGCCGCGATAATCGCCTCCACCGCGTTCGCCAGCAGCGCGGGCTTCTCCCGTCCCCCGCTCAGCTCCTCTCCGCGCCCCAGCAGCAGATGCTCGCCCACTCCGAGCGCCTGCGCCACCTCGTGCAAGTGCGAAGCGCTGACCAAATGCGCCTTGACCTTCGACAACCGCCCTTCCGGATAATCCGGGTGCCGCGCCGTCAGCAGCTCGCTAACAAGAAATCCCAGAATCGAATCGCCCAGAAATTCGAGCTGCTCATTGTCGTCCAAGACATTCTGCAGGTTCTTTTCATACACCCGCGACTTGTGACTGAGCGCGCGCTCCAGCAGCTTCCGGTTTTCAAAGCGATGGCCCAGAGCCGCTTCGAGCGCGGCTTCCAACGCCTGCGGAGCGGCGCGCATCGAAAGAGCGCCTACGGCTTTATTGGAACCGTGGCCGGGCCCGTGTTTGCCGGCGCCGCCGGCTTCACCCCCGCGGCTTTCATCTTCAGCGCGTCCGCCTTGCGCTGCGTCGCGATCTGCTTCACCTGCGCCGGAGCGTCCGGCATCGCCGCCGCTTTGTCGAATTGCGCAGCCGCGTCGTCGAACTTGCCCGACTGGAAATACGCCTCGCCCAGCCGCACGTTATAAGTCGGGTCCGGAGTCGCCGCCGTGCTGATCGCCGTCTGAAATTCGTTTATCGCGACATCGTATTTCTTGCGCAGCATCGCGGCCCGCCCCAGCGCATCGTGATCCTGCGCCGCAACGTCGGCCTTGATCTTGTTCCATTGCTCGTCCGTCAAGTCGGGCCGCATCTTAGGAGCGTCCTTGATATAACTCAGCGACTCATTCGCGTACTTATCGACTTTGGCGAGCTTCTCGTCCTTATCCAGATCGAACTCGCGCGTGTGCATCGCCGTTTCCAGCGCCAAATCCGTCAGCGCAAAAACGTTCTTCGGATCGGCATCGAGTAGGCGTTCCGCGTACGTCACGGTGGCGGCATAATCGCCCTTATTTTCGGCCACCTGCATGCCCATCTGCAGCAGCATGGCCTTGTATTCCGTATCCGCGAAATTTTCGAGCACGTTGTCGATCGCCTTAAGCTGATCGTCCGGCGTCTTGGCGTTCTGAACGGCCTGCAGGGCCTGAATCTCTTTGTTCGATTTCGGCTGCGGAGCTTTTTGCGCCCACGCGCCGGAAAGGCCCAGCGCCGCGCCCAGTACCACCGCCGGCACGGTCTTCGAATACGTCATATTCCTCCTATTCTAGTTCCGCGGATTGGACAGCCTCTCCAACGCCTTCGCAGCCGCGATCTTGGCCGCTTCCGGAGCCGATGCGACCGCCAAAGCGGCGCGATAACTCTTCTCCGCATCGGCCCGCCGCTCCGGATCGCCCGCCGCCTCCACCAGCCTGCCGAGATATATATAGGTCCAGGCCTTCGTTTCCGCATCGGGCGTCAGCTCCAACACCTTCTCGAACAATCTCTCCGACAGCGCCGGGTCCCTCTGCAAGGCCGCGATGCGCGCCAAACCATAATACGCCTTGGCGTGCAAAGTCGAATTCGACGTCTGCTCGAGAGACCTCAAAAATAGCCCCTTCGCTTTTTCAAGATCCGCCGGCGGAGCGTCGTGCCTCGCCGACAACCCCACGGCCGCGTCTATGCTCTTCTCGGCCGCGCTCAACGGCGGCGGCGCCGCGCGCTCCGGCGCTTCCGGCCTCATTGCACGCGCGCTCGCGAAGTGCACGTTCTCCAGCCGCTTCTCTTCCTTCGCAAGATCGATCGCGTCCACCAGGTCCGGGAAATACAGCCGCATCGCCACCGGCTGCTTCTCAAACACCGCGAGCTGCTCCCCGAATGCCGGCGTCATCGTGTATCCTTCCGCCAGCGCCTCATCCACCATCGCCTGCCTCTTCGAAGCCGGAGCCAGGCGGCTCTCCACGGCCTTGATGAAACACTCCGTCGCCAGCAGAATGTAGTCGTCCTTGTAAGCCTGGTCCAGCGCCGGGGCGCCTTGCGCGTAGTCGGCCACCCCCCGTTTGCGCATCAGCGCGGCTGAAAATTTCAACGCCAACGGGTCCAGCAAATAATGCAGATAAGCATGCCGGATCTGGTCCGTCCGCAACTCCCGCGACGGCGTCACGACCACGAAATAATCGTCTTTATAACTGCGCGATTGAACCTGGTCCGGCGGCCCCAACAGATCGATGTAAATCTGAAATCGCCGCCCCAGATACCCGCTCGTCGGATTGCGCAAATAGGCCGTCGCCTCCAGCAGCGCATGCGAAACCGGCCCGTGGTAGTCCGCAATGGCGCGCTCATAATATGGCTGCGCCTTGCGCCACAGCTCTTCCAGATTCGCTTCCCTGGAAAATCGCGGCAATATGAATTCCAGCCCGCCCAGCTCCGCCGCATCGGGCGGAATCTCCGCCTGCGGAACGCGGGAGTGAAAAGCGGGCGGCCCGTCTATCGTCAGAGCGTAGGAAATATACTGATTCATTTCCGCGTTCCAATCCCGCTTGCGATGTTGCGCGAAAAAATGCTTCAGATCGTCGAGGCAGTCGATCTTCTTCGCCGCAAGAGCCTCCCGCACCATGCCGCGTAACGGACTATTGGCGGCCGAATCGACAGCGGCGTCGAATCCAGCGGCATTGATGGCCGCCATAACGGAAAAAATCGCCGGGCTGGCGTCAAGCTGCCCTCCCTGCGGCTGTGACCGCAGGCCCGCGATAAGGAAAAGCGCCAAGGCGCCGGAGGAGATGGCGGAACGGATCAAAGGCGCCTGCAAGAAAACGGGCTTACTTCGCCCTCTTTTGCTTCTGCTGGCCGACGCGCACCTTGAAGCTCTGATTCTTCGCTTCCTGGAACGCCTTATGATCGTGCCGTCCCACCGCGTCCTGCAAATAGGAATTGACGTCGGCATCCTTCGGCAGCACCGCCATGATCGTGAAACTCTGATTGCACGTGGGGCAGAACGGCCGGAAACGCTTTACGTTTGGTATCGCCATACTCGATCATTATAACAAGGGAATGCCGCCGAACCCCTTCACCATCGTGCAGCCGCCCGCCACGCCGGCGACCGAAATCGACCCCGTTTGCCGCATGAAGGTCGATCCCGCCCGCGCCGCCGCCGAACGCGAATACCAAGGCCGCGCCTACTATTTCTGCTCCCCCGGCTGCGTCTCCAAATTCGAGGCCGATCCCGCGCGGTATCTCGAACCCCGGTCGTCCCCAACCGCGCCGCCCCCGCCCGCCAACGTCCCCTACACCTGCCCCATGCACCCCGAAGTCCGCCAGATCGGACCCGGATCCTGCCCCAAGTGCGGCATGGCGCTCGAACCCGCAGAGTTTTCCTTTGACGCCGGCGAAGAACCGCCCAACCCCGAATACGCCGACATGAAACGGCGCTTCCTCTTCGCCGTCGTCCTCACCATCCCGCTGCTCGCGCTGTCCATGGCGCTGCCCAACCGCAACTGGAGCACTTGGGCCCAATTCGCCCTCGCCACCCCCGTCGTGTTCTGGGCCGGCCGCCCCTTCTTCGAGCGCGCCTGGGCCTCGCTGCTCCACCGCAGTCCCAATATGTTCACTCTGATCGCGCTCGGAGTCGGCGCGGCCTACGTCGACAGCCTCGTCGCCGGCGCCTTCGGAAGCCTCGATCTATACTTCGAGCCCGCCGCCGTCATTACTACGCTCGTCCTGTTGGGACAGGTTCTCGAGCTCCGCGCCCGCGCCCAAACTGGAAGCGCCATTCGCGGGCTGCTCGGTCTCGCCCCCAAAACCGCCCGCCGCCTTCACCCCGACGGCTCCGAACACGACATCCCCATTTCCGCCATCCGCGTCGGCGATCGTCTGCGCGTCCGGCCCGGCGAAAAGATCCCCGCCGACGGCGCCGTCACCGAAGGAGAAAGTTCCGTCGACGAAGCCATGCTCACGGGCGAGCCCATGCCCGTCACGAAAACTCCCGGCGCGAAAGTGACGGGCGGAACCGTCAACCAGACCGGCTCCTTCATCATGACCGCGGAGCGCGTCGGCGCCGCCACCATGCTGGCCCAAATCGTCTCGATGGTGGCCGCCGCGCAGCGCACTCGCGCCCCCATCCAACGCCTCGCCGATCGCGTCGCCGCCTGGTTCGTCCCCGCCGTGATCCTGGTCTCCATCATTACGTTCGCCGCCTGGAGCGTCTTCGGTCCCCAACCCCGCTTCACCTACGCGCTGGTCAACGCCGTCGCGGTCCTCATCATCGCCTGCCCCTGCGCCCTCGGCCTCGCCACGCCGATGTCGATCATGGTCGGAACCGGCCGCGCAGCCTCCGCGGGCATCCTGGTCCGCAACGCCGAAGCGCTCGAAATATTAGGCAAAGTAGACACCCTCGTCATCGACAAAACCGGCACGCTCACGGAAGGCCGCCCCGCGCTCACCGCCGTAACGCCCGCCCCCAGCTTCACCGCCGAAGATCTGTTGCGCTACGCCGCCGCGCTCGAGCAATCGAGCGAACATCCGCTAGCCGCCGCCATCGTGAAAGGCGCGCAAGAGCGCGGCATCGCCCCACCCGAATCGCGTCAATTCCGAGCCATCCCCGGCAAAGGCGTCGTAGGCACGGTGGAAAACCATCAAGCCGCCATCGGCAACGACGCGCTGCTGGCGGACCTGCACATCGCCGCGCCCGCCCCCAGCGCTCTCCACGTCGCCGTCGATCACCGCTACGCCGGTTCGCTCACCGTCGCCGATCCCATCAAGCCCTCCACCAAACAAGCCGTAGCCGGCCTCCACCGCGACGGCCTCCGCATCGTCATGCTGACGGGCGACCGCCGCTCCACCGCCGAAGAGGTCGCGCGCGCCTTAGCCATCGATGAAGTCGAAGCCGAAGTCCTCCCGGACCAAAAAGCGTCGCTCGTCAAGCGTCTCCAGTCCCAAGGCCGCATCGTAGCCATGGCAGGCGACGGCATCAACGACGCCCCCGCCCTGGCCCAAGCCGACGTCGGCATCGCCATGGGGACTGGAACCGGCATCGCCATCGAAAGCGCCGCCATCACGCTCCTCCACGGCGACCTGCTCGGCATCGCCCGCGCCCGCCGTCTCAGCCGAGCGACAATGCGCAACATCCGCCAAAACCTCTTCTTCGCCTTCGCCTACAACTCCCTCGGCGTCCCCATTGCCGCCGGCGTGCTCTATCCCTTCTTCGGCGTCCTCCTCAGCCCCATGATCGCCAGCGCCGCCATGACCTTCAGCTCCGTCTCCGTCATCGCCAACGCCCTCCGCCTCCGCCGCATCAAGCTGTAATGCAAGGCGGCCAACGTGTCTCCATCGTGCATATCCGATGGCTTCGGCCAGATGCCCTTCCATGCGGGGACAAAATTTCCCGTCGGTCGACAATCGAAACAGTATCCACCAAACCTTCGCCGTGGCGAATATGTGATGAGCTTCCGCCTGGCGCGCACGACAGACACGATAGACTGGTGCTGTGCCAAAACTTCCTCTCGTGGGGGAACTTGCGCGGGAGTTCGAACTGCCCGACTCGACAGGGGCTCCGCGGCGCTTATCGGAGTTGGTCTCGCACGGCCGTTTGGCGCTGCTCTTCTATCGCGGCAATTGGTGAGCGTTCTGCCTCCGCCAGTTGGCGGACTACCGCGATCGCTATCTGGAAATTCGGGCCGCGGCCGGAAGCGTAGTGGCCGTCTCGGTAGATGCGCCTGCGGCGTCGGAGGCCTTGCGCGCCCACCTCTCGTTGCCTTTTCCGATTTTGTGCGATACGGAGCGGTGTGTCGTCAGGCATTGGGATATTTACAATCCAAGCGAGAAGGGCGGCATTGCCAAGCCCGCGGTCTTCATCGTCGATCGGGACCGGGTCGTGCGTTACGCCGCGGTGGACACGGTTACGAAGCGGGTCGCGGCTGCTCAAATAGTTTGCCTGCTGCAAGCGTCCGCTGAATCGCCGCCCGTTCGGCGCAGAGTTCTCGTCCCCCGATTCTCTGACTGGCTAAGCGCCATTCGCAATGGCATTCGCCGCTAAGCGGACACCATTCGCCCCCCGAAAACTTATCGGATGCATGCGTCGCAACCGCAAGCGAGAAATCGATCCCAGTTGACGGCTGGCCGGCCATCCGGACGGAATGTTGACAGTGGCCAAAACCATGCGATTCCGGCGATCGAGATGTCCGTTGCGGACCGCACAAGCGGCTCTTTATGAGATTCTTGCGCCCTTGACGCCGGCAGACTGGTTTTCCGGGCTGGCAACCAGAACCGTCGTCGCTCACCGTAGCTCTCAACTGGCGGCCCGAACCACGAAAATGAGCCTCGCCCGCGCCGCTTCCCGGCCCGGCGGCCGGAACCGATCGGCGATCGTGATGCTCCAAATCAACGCTGGCCCTGCTCCGAAATCATCCCGATCGTCCCCAGCCATCTCTCCACCAATTCAGGCCATCGCGTTATCGGAAACTTCGTGGGGCGCAGCCCAAAGGCGTGCTTGCCTTCCGCGTATAAATGCATTTCTACCGGAACCCCGGCGTTCTTCAGCGCAATGTAGTAAACCAGCGAGTTATTAACGCTGTCGACGGGATCGTTCTCCGCCTGCAGCAAAAACGTAGGGGGCGTCCGGCGAGTGACCGGAACATCCGGATTCAACGCAAACTTCTTATCGGAAATCCAGAGATGTCCCGGATAAAGGGCCACAGCGAAATCCGGGCGGCAGCTTACTTTGTCGGCCGCATCTACAGCCGGATACAAACGCTTATCGAAGTGCGTGCTGATATCCGCCGCCAGGTGCCCGCCTGCGGAGAATCCAAGCACGCCGATCTTGTGCGGATCGATATGGTACTCCGCGGCGTGAAGGCGGACCAGCCCCACTGTCCTCTGTGCATCTTCGAGCGCCATCGGGGCTTTCGGATTCATCTGACATTTGCATTTTTGATCCCAATGCGGCCCCGAGTACGGAACGCGGTACTTCAACAGCACGCACGTAATCCCCTTGGACGTCTGCCAGTCGCAGACCTCCGTGCCTTCGAGGTCGATCGCCAGGTCGAAATAGCCCCCGCCCGGAAACACGACTATCGCAACGCCCGTATTCTTTCCCTTCGGCGAATAGACCGTCATCGTGGGTCGTGAGACGTTGTCGACCTCTCCCGCCTCCGGCGTCGTTTCGGTGTCCGCCGGCGGGCCAAACTGCGCATCTGGCGGCATCCCCGGCCATATCGGCGCTTGCGCGTGGCCTGGCGACGGCTGCCAGCCAGCCTTCTGGGCGAACAAGCTGCCGCAAGCAAACACCAGGAGGAGGATCGGGACCAGGGCTTTCATGTGTTCAGGATGTTTTCTCAAGCGCGCAGCGGACGCGCTTCAGCAACTCGATGAGCTTAGCACTGAACGGTTCATCGCGCGGCCGCACCGATCCGTGTCGTCGCCAAGAGTGCGCCTACGGGTCGGATTCCAGGTTCCCGGCAGTCCACCCGCATTCTATCCTTCCCGAATCGGCGCATCGTGCGTGATTCAAGAAAGCCGCGGCTCGTTCACCACTGCGGACTTCGCCCTTTCCAGATCCGGTAACGGCAACACGGTTGTCGGCGCGGCATTCGTTTCTCGCGTGAGCGTTGGGGCATCGTTCGCGGTCCTCCAAACCGCGCAACGATGATGCGCGAGCCTGATCGCCGGCGGTTGGCGCGCGATCCGCTGTCAATCCGGAGAATCGCAGTCCGCCATCCGGCAAAGTACACCGTAGCGCGTCCGCCCGGTGTTATCCTCTCGTTTGGCGTGTTCAGGACGCCTCCGTGTCCGCGGAAAGGGACAGCGTCCCACCGAACTTCAACTCTCCCGATCTTGAGTGAACTCTTTTCTGCCTGAGCCAGCGGACACCGGGCGCAATGGAAAGGAGCTCATATGAAGCAGAAGCTAGCCACCCGCGTCATGCGGGAACATCCCAACCTCGAACAACTCAAGCGCCAGGCAAAAGAGCTGCTGATCGGCTTTAAAACCGGCGATCCTGAGGCAGCCCGCGAGGTCAACGCGCATCACAATGGAGCCGGCGCTGCGGCATTCGCCTTGCACGATGCGCAACTGGTGATCGCCCGCGCCTACGGATTCGATAGCTGGCCGAAGCTGAAGGCGTACATTGACGGCGTTACCGTCAAGCGGCTTATCGAAGCGGTGCGCGCCGGCGATGTCGCGCTCGTGCGAACGATGATAAAGGCGCGGCCTGAGCTTGCGGATATGACGGCGTCATATGGAGACGAGCATCGCGCGATCCACTATGCTGTCGTTCACCGCTGGCCTCGGATCGTGCGATTGCTGATGCGGAATGGCGCGAACGCGCGCGCCGGCATACATCCACACCGCGATGCGACGTCCGCGTGGACGTTGGCGTCTGAGCGCGGCTATGACGAGATCGTGGCAATCATTGAGGAGGAAGAGGAACGCCGAGGCTCGACCGCGGACGATGCGGCGACGGCTTCAGAGCCCGTGCCCGATGATGAAGCCGCTCGTAGGGCCGTTGCCGGCGGCGACTTGGAGTGGGTGCGCGCGCGTCATGCCGAGGGCAAACTCGCGAATCGCATCGATTGGAACGAAGGCGGCCTGCTTACCATCGCGGTCCGAAACAACCGCCTGGCTGCTCTCGAGTTGCTGCTCGACTGCGGCCTCGATCCCGACGAGCGCGTCTCCGGCGGCGAAGGCGACTGGACCGCACACTCGGCAGGCTACCCGTTGTGGTGCTGCGCGGCGCTGGGACGTCGTGACATGGCCGAGGTACTGCTCGATCGCGGCGCGAGTCCAAATGTGCATGTCGACTCCAGCGGGTCTCCCGTCTATAGCGCCTTCAGCCACAAACAGTGGGAAATGGCGGCTTTACTCCGGGAGCGCGGGGGGCTGGTGACAGGGGACATCGCGGCCATCTATCGCCAGACCGGCCTCGCAAGGCAGATGCTGATCGACGACGAACTTGGCATATTACCCGACGGACTCAAGCCTCGCGATAAGACACTCGCGGAAGAGTTGCTCCGCTTCGGCGCCGACGGAGGAGCTGTCGACATTGTCCGTATATCGTTAGAGCGCATCAACTGGGCTCGCGGCGACCCGCGATGGTTTGGCATGCTTGCGTCGCCGCTGTCGTTCTGGCATCACATCCCATGGCTGTACGCGGGCAACAAGGACTTCGATCGCGAAGGTTATCTCGCGTGTTTCCGCCTCATTCTCGAATCGTGCGATGTGAACGTCGTCGGCGCATTCGGGCGGACAATTCTCCACGAAGTCGCGGCCATGGGCGATTGGATCGCCGACGGCGAAGTGGCCGCCTTTGGACGTGTGGCGCTCGACGCCGGCGCACTCACGGATCGGCGCGACGAGATCCTCCAGAGCACCCCTCTCGGTTGGGCCTGCCGTTGGGGGCGCATCCAGCTTGTCCGGATGATGATCGAGAGCGGAGCGGACCCGGAGGAGAACGACGCCGCGCCGTGGGCGCGCCCGCGGTCGTGGGCGCTGAAGATGGGTCACGACGAGATCGTATCCGCGCTCGGTTAACGTCTCCAAGCCTTCCCTTATTGTGCACTGGGCCGCGCCGATCCGCGCGCCCTCAACCCCGCTACTCCGCCCCAATGCCGTAGCGGCGCCTGAACCGAGTAGCGCGGCTTCTCGTACATACATCGCCGGCGCCCCCGCCTCAATCGGTTCCGTAGTTGATTTCAAGCCGGCGGATGCGGCGGCCCGACCACACAATGACGAGGGCGCTCAGCAGCAGCAGGCTGGGGATCGCGACCAGCGGCGACGCCGGATCCGGATTGACGGCCAACAGCGAGAAGGGAGGCGGAACCTGCGGCGGAACCTCCACCGGACGGAGCGACT
This sequence comes from Bryobacterales bacterium, assembly GCA_963795935.1. Taxonomy (GTDB): domain Bacteria; phylum Acidobacteriota; class Terriglobia; order Bryobacterales; family Bryobacteraceae; genus JAICMB01. The sequence goes on from CAWCJO010000022.1 coordinate 12,285, forward strand.
TCAGATAATAAATGACGCTGAATTTCTGCAGGAACGCCGGCAGGAACGAATTAATCGATTCCCACACCAGGATCACCGCCGCCGGGACAATAGGGTTGCGCATCAGCACTCCCGCGGCTAGAAAAACGCTGCCGTAGCCGACGCACGCCAGCACTGTCACGCCCAGATACGAGAAAAGATGATGCAGCCCGTCGCCCCGGAACACGAATTGCTGAATCGTCGGCGGATCGTGATACCAGTACAAGGCCACCAGTTGGAGCACCGCGCTGGTCCCGAAAATCACGGAGGCCGCCAGCAGCCCGGCGATAAATTTGCCGGCCATCAACACCTCCCGGCGGATCGGCGCCAGGAAGTAGAAATGCAGGCTGCGATCGAGCATCTCCCCCCGGATCAGGTTCATAAAAATGCCCACGCAGCCGAAAAAGATCGCCAGCCGCAAATAGAAAAATTGGAAAACCGTCGCGAAGATATTCGTATCCTGCCCGAAATCGCCGGGCTCGCCGCGCCGCATCTGCACCATCGTATGCCCGCTATAAAGCAACAGCGGAAGCAGCGCCAACACATAGATCCACGCGCCGCGTTTGGCGAAAAACGTCTTGCGCAGCTCCAGACGAATCACCGCCAGGATCTGAGCCAGCCACAGGTTCACTTGCTCGGCTCCTCTCCGCCGATCAAATACTCATACAACGAATTCACGTCGTCATCGGCCGGCGCGACCGATTCGATCCCCACGCCGTTCAGCGCGATCTTGTTCAACATCAGATAAAACTTCTCGGCGTTGCGCGTCTTGATCGGCGCTCCGGCGCCGTCCTTGTGTATGCGCGCCTCCACCACGTGCTCCTGCTCAAACATCTTCGACGCCAGATCTCCGGGCTTGCTGCAGCGGATCAGGATCTGCATCCGAAGCCTTAGGGCGCCCGACCGCGCGCCCAAGTGGCCGACCCTGGCAAACCCTTCACTCGCGGCGCGCTTCGCGGCGAAGCCCCTCATGCACCAGCATCTTCAGAAGGGTCTGGTATCCGATGCCCTTTCGCGTTGCGAGTTCTCGGGCCTTGGCTACATCGGGTTCGGGCAATCGCAACGCAATTTGGACACTGGCGACCTTGTTCAACTGACCGACAAGGCGCGAGCCCCTTGGCGCGCCTCTTTTCTTCCCGGTTCCGGCCCCCTTCTGCTTTACGAACTCCCGGCCTTCGCGGCTGGCCCACCAATCCGCCTCCTGTGCTTCCTTGACGAACTTGGGCATGACGATCGGTTTCTTTTTCATTCCTTCACTCCCCTCGCAAGCGCCGGGCAAGTTAATCCTTCTTCTGCCCGGCATCCAGGTCGTACGCGGTGACGACCCGGATCTTTTCGCCGCGCTCAACCAGTACCACGGTCAGCAGGCGTCCCGAATCTGTCTCGCCGTAATAGACGTAACGCACCTGCCACTCCACGTCTTGCTCGTAGATCGGGATCGGGCCGTTCGATAGCACTTTCTCCACTTCTTCAGCCGTGATCCGGTTGCGCCCGAATCTTGCGCAGATTGTTTGCGTCCCAGTCGAACGCACTTCTATTGTATATGCATTGCATGACTGCCGGACCGATGGGAGCGGTACACAATGCCAATAAGAGGCCGGATTACTCCTGGATCACGCAAAACGGAAGTTGGTCGACTCCAGTCCGGCGGTCGCAATCTCCCAATTTGACCATCTTGGAATTAGTGGTGGGCGCATCCGGGCCAACAACAGGGGCGTCGGTTTCCATCCTTAAGGCTTGAACAGCCCACTCGATCCGGCGGCTTCTAGTATCTGCTTTTCTAGCTGCCTCAATCCAACATATCCACTCGTTGCGGGCGAGCGGTGTAATATCCTCCCATGCTGTTAGCGCCTGCGGGTCGGATGTAAGTGCTTTTTTAAAATCTGCGGGCACTTCGTGTACTACACCGCTGGAAATCTTTTTTGCGATATAGATAAGCTCTGCCTTCGTAAGCTCCACGCGCGCGAGGATCTCTTGTTGAGCAAAGGCTGTGGGTCGTTCCGCCATTTTAGCGAGTCCTGACACTTAGGTTAACGCGGCGCTTGACTTTGCATTGCGGTCGTGTGACGCGCCACCCGGAAGGTGGCACTGGCATCGCTCGCAAAATTGGTTGGCGTACCGCTGGCGACATTATTTGGCGCCTCTGATCCCCATCCAACCCGTTCGGACGAGCAGCCGCGAAACTGTCGCCGGATGAACAGGCGGGCTGCCTCGGCTGCCGTGTTTCGACCTTTTGAAACCATCTTGCTGATCTCGGACTGCTGTTGAGGCGTCAACTTTGGCGGACGCCCGCCGATGCGCCCTTCTTGCCGGCGCGGCATCCAATCCGGCCTTGGTCCCTTCCCTGAGCATGGCCCTTTCGAATTCCGCAAATGCCCCGACCGTCTGCATCATCATTCTTCCGGCCGGCGTCGTAGTATCGATCGCCTCGGTGAGGCTGCGGAGGCCAGCTTTGGCTTCGGCCAGACGTTCCATGATCGTCAGGACATCACGCAGCGAGCGCGATAGTCGATCGAGCTTCCAAACAAACGAGCACATCTCCATTGCGGATTTGGTCCAGTAGCCGGTGGAGTTCGCGCCGCTCGCACCGTCCACCTGAGGCCTTCTCGCGATAAGTCGCTCACAACCGGCCGCCTTCAACGCCGCCACTTGGGTGGCGGTTTCCTGATCGTTGGTTGAGACGCGGGCGTAGCCTATGAGCATTGCGATAATCTATTGCCATTTCGTTACATTACGCAAACCTTTTTGCAATGCAGATATCAACAGAAATGCGCTATCGCGGAATTCGTTGCAAAACGATCGTTTATGCATGTCGAGGAAGGGTTCGGTTTCCGAACGGCGCGAATTCGGCCATTCTGCTCGGCTCCGAACTTTACCGCAGGCGCGAACGGGTTAACCCTGAGCCGTGGCGCGGACCTTTGGGATCTTATTAATCACGACGGCTTTTGAAGGAGCAGCCGCCCGAGTGTTCCCGGACGATTGGTCCATTCGTTCAGGCCTTCGAGGTACTCCAGCCGGAGCAGGTGTAGCTTTGCAGCCTCCCATTTTGTTCTGGCTTGCATTAACTTTTCCATTGCCGGCTGTCCGAGATCCTCAACAATCACGCGCCCGCCGGGCTTGAGCCCCTCAAAGATTTTCTGGTACAAGATCGAGTGGCTTTCTGGAACGTAGAAGTACAGCAGGCATATTAAGTCCCACCGATTCGTCCCGTAGTCAAAGGCGTAAGCGTCCTGCACACGGGCATCAATTCGCACTCCGAGGATACGGGCTTTTTCGTTCGCATGGGCCACGGCTATATCCGAGACGTCTAATCCCGTGGCATCCCAGCCCTGCTGCGCGAGGAAGATAGTATTGCGTCCCTCTCCCATGCCGAGGTCGAGCGCCTTTCCGGGACGAAGCTGGCCAACCACCTCTACGAGAAATGCGTTAGGTCTGTCCCGATGGAAGCCCTCTTGTGAATAGACGCGATCCAGGTTCACCGCCATCCACTCCGGGTTGTCGACAGAACGTTGGCGAAGCCGCGCAATAAGGTCTCCGGCATCCTTTGATGGCATTCCGTTCCCTGTCAGCTTTTTCAAATATGTGGCGAATGGCTCATCCCTGCTGTTGGGAAGGGCGCCCGGCGGCAAAGCTTTCGTCCAGCTGAGAAAAGCTGCCCATTCCTGATCGGCCGCAGCGCTCTGCCCGGGCAAATAGCAGTTTGCAAGAAATGATGAAATTATCAATCTTCGAGTAATTCTCATCTGCCCCCTTTTTCGAAGACTTAGGAATTATAGCTCGCCAGGTGGTGTTTCGCGGGCTGTGGTTTCCGGGCCTCTTGTCTGTCTGGTGGCGGTCAAGGCGCTGACGCATTGGTCAACGGCCGGGGGAACAAAACCGGACTTACGTCTCGCGGACAGCCGGTTCAGGCCTGCCCGATGACCAAGCTCTCGCGGGCCGCTTCCACAGCCGTTTTGGTCACCTGTTGTAGCGCGTTGATTTCGAGAATTCGTTCGATCTGAGTGAGCAGGCGGTTGAACAACCGGAAGTTGCCACCCGTGGTTCGGATGATCGCCGCAACGGTTTCTCCGTCCAACGGCTGCTGCGGAAGGCTCACGCCGGACGGCGTCTCTAGGGCTGACGCGTTCGCCGAAGCGCACGCCTACGCGCCGCCACGTCAGCCGGTTCGCATGCGCAACACCCGCCAGAATTTCTTGCCTGTCCTCACCTATAACCCTCGGCGTCCTCCACGTCGTTGCGAACGCTATTCGCCGTCAGTCCGTTCCATAGTTGATCTCCAGC
>CAWCJO010000023.1:0-100883 GCA_963795935.1 Bryobacterales bacterium
GACAAAGGTGGGCTATAGCGTTGCCCAGGTCAGGATTACTTTGCCTGAGTTTCCGCCGCGCATCGCTTCGAAGCCTTTTTCAAAATCGCTGTAGAGAAAACGCTGCGTGATTACCGGGCTGATGTCCAGGCCGGATTCCAGCATGACGGTCATTTTGTACCAGGTCTCGTACATTTCGCGGCCGTAAATTCCTTTCAGCGTGAGCATATTGAAGACGACCGTGTTCCAGTCGATGGCGATTTCTTTGGAAGGGATGCCGAGCATCGCGATTTTGGCGCCATGGCTCATGTTTGCGAGCATTTCGCGCAGCGCGGAGCCGTTGCCCGACATCTCCAGGCCCACGTCGAAGCCTTCATGCATCCCGAGCCGTTTCTGAACCTCGGCGAGCGGAGTTTGCGCGGTGTTGACGGCTAGCGTTACTCCCATTTTGCGCGCCAGCTCCAGCCGGCAGGGGTTGACGTCGGTGATGACAACGTAGCGCGCCGCGGCATGGCGGACCACGGCGGCGGCCATGATGCCGATGGGACCGGCGCCGGTGATCAGGACATCTTCGCCGAGCACGGGAAACGACAGCGCGGTATGGACGGCGTTGCCGAAAGGATCGAAAATGGCCGCGATGTCGAGATCGATGTTGTCCTTGTGCCGCCAGATATTCGTCATCGGCACGGAGATGTACTCGGCGAATGCGCCCGCACGATTGACGCCGACGCCTTGCGTATGGGCGCACAAATGACGCCGTCCCGCCAGGCAGTTGCGGCAGCGTCCGCACACGACATGACCCTCGGCGCTGACGATATCGCCCTTATGAAAATCGCTGACGTTGGAGCCGGCGTCGACGATCACGCCGACGAACTCGTGGCCGATGACCATGGGCACGGGAATGGTGCGTTGGGACCAGTCGTCCCAGTTGTAAATGTGCAGGTCGGTGCCGCAGATTCCGGTGCGGAGGACGCGGATGAGGACGTCGTTGATACCGATGGAGGGTTCGGGAACGTCCTCCAGCCACAGTCCGGGTTCGCGGCGGGATTTGACCAGCGCTTTCATTCGCAATTAAACGGCAACACTCGCGGGCGCGGGGGTCGGCTTGCGGCTGTCCACGTCCCTGAACCACAGCTCCAGCATGAGCAGCATCCAAAGATAGTGATAATTATCGCGGCGCCTCGACTCGTGCTCCGTCAGCAGATGCCGGACGAAATCCGGGGATACAATCCCCCGATTCAAAAATTGCGGAGCGGTTAAATGATCCCAGACGTAGTCGCGTAAAGATCCGCGGAACCAGTCGGCAATGGGAACGCCGAAGCCCTGTTTGGGGCGCTCGACCAGCTCGCGCGGCAGGCGGTCGCCCATGGCTTTGAGAAAGATCTGTTTCCCTTTGCCGTTGCGGATTTTCCAGGCGTGCGGCAGCGTGGCGGCATATTCGGCCAGGACGTGGTCGAGAAGGGGGCAGCGCACCTCGAGCGAGTTCGCCATGGACATGCGGTCCACTTTGGGAAGCATGTCGCCGGCAAGCTTGGCGGTGGCTTCGAAGTACATGGCCTGGGTGAGCACGGCGGCGCCGTTGGGAACGAGGCAGTGGGCCAGCGTCCGCGCCAGGTAGGCATCGTCGGCGGGAAGCATCCAGCGGCTATTGAGGAGCCGCGCGCGAAGGAAATAGGGCGTGGTGTTTTTTTCGAAGTAACGCGCCAGCGGCGAGGGCCGGCTGATCATGCGCAGATAGTTCTTGCCATACGCCGCGTAGGGGAGCCGATCGGCCAGCCAGGAGACGGCGCCGCGCGCGGCGTGGGGGGCGGCATCGGCCCAGCGCAGCCGCTGGGTCGAAAAAAAGCTTTCATAGCCGCCGAAAATCTCGTCGCCGCCGTCGCCGGTGAGGACGACCTTGACGTGCCGCACCGCGAATTCCGAGACGATGAAGGTGGGAATTGCGGCGGTATCGGCCAGAGGCTCGTCGAAATAACGGCCGATTTTCGCGACCAGATCGATGGAATCCGGCCGCACGACGATTTCGTGGTGATCGGTCCCATATTTTTCGGCGATCGTTTTCGCCCAACGCAGCTCGTTAAATTCGCTCTCTTCAAACCCGATCGAAAACGTCTTGACCGGCTCCCTGGTCTGAAGCGCCATGGAAGCGACGACTGCGCTCGAATCGATGCCGCCGCTGAGAAACGCTCCCAGCGGCACGTCGGCGATGAGGCGCAGTCGCACGGATTCATCGAACAGCTCGCGGACGCGCGCCGCGGCCTGCTCCTCGGTGACGTCCGCGGGGGCGGATTCGCTGGGCGTGGGGAGCTTCCAGTAAACGCCGCGCTCGATTTTCCCATCGGCATGGCACATCATCCAGGAGCCGGGCGGAAGCTTGCGGACGGCTTTATAAGGCGTCCAGGGATCGGGAATATAGGAGAGCAGAAAATAGAGGCGCAGCGCTTCTTCATCGATCTCCAGCGGCACGCCCGCTTCGATCAGGCATTTCAATTCGCTGCCGAAGGTGAGGCCGGAGGGAAGGGCGGCATAATAGAGCGGCTTCTTTCCGAACCGGTCGCGCGCCAGAAAAGAGCAGCCGTTTGCGGGAATCCCAGATGGCGTAGGCGAACATGCCGCGCAGCTTGGATACGCCCTCGGGACCGAATTCTTCGTAGAGATGGATCAGCGTTTCGGTGTCGCTGTTGGTCTTGAAACGGTGGCCGCGGGAGATGAGATCCTGGCGCAGCTCCCGGTAATTATAAATTTCGCCGTTGAAGACCACCCACACGGAGCCGTCCTCGTTCGAGATCGGCTGGTGGCCGGTGTTGAGGTCGATAATGCTGAGGCGGCGCATACCGATGCCGCAGGGCCCGTCGACGTGGAAACCTTCGTCGTCCGGGCCGCGATGGCGAATCGTGTCGCACATGGCGCGGATGCGTTCGAGCCGGGCGGCTCCGGCGAACAGAAGTTGTCCCGCAATGCCGCACATATGTATCTCGATTATCGCAACAGTGAAGCGATGGCGGTTTAGAATGGCAGGATGCCGCCGTTCTACCGGGTGCGGGCCGTCAACACAGCCGCGGATTCCGAAAACAGGATTCATGACGATAGGGTCGCGGCGGCTTATGGTTTCCGCGGTGGTCTGGTTCCGGGCGTGACGGTGTACGGCTACATGACCTTGCCGGTGCTCGAACGCTTCGGCGTGGAATGGCTGGAACGGGGCGCGATGAACGTGCGGTTCAAAGAGCCGGTGTATGAGGGCGAAGAGGTCGCGGTGGAGGCGCGCGAGTTGGATGGCGGACGGATGGATATTTCACTCGTTGGAGGGCGCGCGCAGGCCACGGCGTGGAGGGAGCGGGAGCGCATCGCGCCGCGGGTGGAAGATTATCCGCAACGTCCCCTGCCGGCGCGGGAAGAGCGGCTGGCGGCCTCGCGAGAGAGCCTGGCGCAGGGGACGGCACTGGGCACGTTGGAGACTGTGCTCGATTTGGCGATGGCGCGCATGAGCGCTCCGCTTCCGGCGGCGATCGGTGACGAGCGATTCGCGCATCCGGCGGTGCTGCTGGGGTTGGCGAACGATGTTCTTATGCGAAACTTCGTCCTCGGACCGTGGCTCCACGTTTCGAGCGAGGTCGCGAACTTCTCGGCCGCGCGCGACGGTGAGGCGCTGCATGTTTATGGGCGGGTAGCGGAACAATACGAGCGCAAGGGACATGAATTCGTGGCGCTGGACATTTTGATCGCGGCGCCGGGGAACTCGGGCGAACGCGTGGTGCAGCAGGTGCGGCACACAGCGATCTGGCGGCCGCAGGGCGCTTAGCAATCTAGCGTTGCGGGTACAGCTCGTCTTGCGCGGGTCGGCCGGATCCTTCCGCTGGCCGCGCTCGCATTCTGCCCGTGGACATGGGCCCGTGCGCGGCGATGCGCGGCGCAAATCGCTGCATTCCGATAGGCGCGCCGCCCGCGATGTACACCGAATCGATGCCGCCGCGCAGAAAATAGGCTTCGTGCCAAAAGGTCGTGCCGCGCGGATCTTTATGAAAACTCCTCCACCAGTCCAGATGAGGCGACGCGCGGGTCCATTGTTCCAGCGCCGCCAGATCGCGCCAGTATTGCCTCATGCCGACGTGCAAGGGCAACAGGCCGTAGAGAATATTTTCGTGCAGCAGCAGGCCGTCTGGCTTGGCATCGACCGCTTTCTGAATGCGCGGCCCGAAGCCAAGCACGGTGCGAACCCCGCGGAAGGAGTTAGCGCGCATGCCCAGGTAGACCACGACGAGATCGGGGAATGGCGAGAGGTCGACTGTTTCGCGAAAGCTCATATGATGCCGGGTCGCGGACTGTGGTCAGTATACAACCCCGATCTGGCGGCCGCGGTTGTTAGAATCGGGGGTTGAACCCCCTTAAAGCCGCTGCGCGGACGCTGCTCGATGCGTCGGGGGCGACAGCCGGAATCCGGTATTGGAATCGCCGGGGATTGCGCATTCTGATGTATCACCGCTTCGGCGCGCCGAACGGATTGGAAGCGCAGTGCGAGCATTTGAGGAAGCACTACCGGCCGGTCTCGATGACCGAGGCGGCCGAGGCGCTGCGGGGCGGCAAACGCGCGCCGGAAGGGTCCGTCGCGATCACGGTGGACGACGGGTATCGCGACTTTCTCGCGCAGGCCTGGCCCGTGTTTAAGAGTTACGGGATACCGGCGCTGGTTTATGTCGCAACCGATCTTCCCGATCAAAATACCTGGCTGTGGACCGATCAGCTCACGCACTTTCTTATCGAACAGGGCGACCGCGGCGCGGCGGTCACGATCAAGCAGCGTCTCAAGAAGATCCCCGACGAAAAGAGGCGCGCTTACCTCGATTCCCTGCCCGGCCTGCGGCGCACGCCGCCGCCGGCATACGAGCCGCTATCGTGGGAGGAGATCCGCAGGCTGGCGAAAGAAGGCGTCGAGTTTGGCGCTCATACGCGGTCCCACCCGATCCTGTCGCGTCTTCCCAACCGCGATCGCATGAGGGAGGAAATCGCGGGCTCGCAGCAACGGCTCGAAAAGGAGCTGGGCGGGCGCGTGCGCCACTTCTGCTATCCCAACGGCACGCCGGAAGATTATAACGAGGAGGCGATCGAGGTGGTACGCGAATGCGGATTTCAGACGGCGGTAACAGCGGTGCGCGGCATCAACTTCGCGGGCGCGGATCCATTGCTGTTGCGGCGCATTCACGAAGAGCCGGATCGGCCGGTACAGAAATTCGCGCAGGAAGTGGCCGGGCTGTACCGCGCTTGAGCGCGGCGCTATTTCTGAAGCAGTTCTATTAATTGCTGCGTGGGAGTGAACAGCCACGCGATAGGCCGCCGGTTGAATGCAACGGCCGGGACGGGTTTGCTCACGACAACGCATTTCTTGGAGGCGAGAGTGGCGATCGCCCCGTCCAAGTCCGCGACTTCGTAGCAGACGTGGTAGGCCCCGCCTCCTTTTGCGAGCAGGCCGTCGATGGGCGTCTTATCGCCAAGCGGCGCGATCAACTCGAGGACGATGCCGCCGGGCGCCTGGTGGCCGAGGAAGCAGACCGAGACCCGCTGGATGGGATCGTCGAAGGGCCCGGAAAGGACCTGGTAGCCGAACAGATCCCGATACACGGGGACGGTCTTCTCGATCGATTTCACCGCCACGCCGAGGTGGTGAAAAACGAATGCGGGGTCCTCCATCGGGATCAGTGTAACAGCGGGTCTAACGATATATTGAGAATTGCCGCTCGAATTTCGCAGCACCACGCCCGGCGATCTCGACCGCATACAGGCGTTATTGCAGGCGGCGTTCGGGTGCGGGTCCGAGGCGCCGAACCTCGACGCCGCGCTGCTGCGCTGGAAATATTGGGAGCCGGGGACGGACTGGAAAGGATCGCGCAGCTATGCGCTGGAGCGGGACGGCAAATTGCTGGCGCATGGATCGCTGTGGCCGGTCTCCATCCGGGGCGCGGCAAGCGGCGGGGCTGCTCGATTGGGCGGCGGTGAGATTTCCTCCGGGAATGGGAGTGGCGCTGTTGCGACGCATCGTCGAGGGCGTTGCGCCGGTGCTGGTTTCAACGGGCGGCTCCCCGGCGACGCGGGCGATCATGCCGCGGATCGGTTTCCGGCATGTCGATAATCAGAGCATTTATGTCCGTGTACTGCGGCCGTGGAAACAGTTCCGTACGCGTCCTCGGGAAGCTCCGCCGCGCGCCGTAGCGCGATTGCTGCGCAACGCGATGTGGAGCGTGGGGCCGCCCGTGCCGTTGCGGCGTTGGACGGCGCGGCCCGTGCGCGAGCTGCCCGATGCGTCGATAGAACATCTGCTGCGCTGTCCCGCCGCAGTGGTGACGGCTTGGAAGCTGGAGCATCCCGATGGCGACACGGGATTTTTCGCGCTCAGCCGCGTGGGAGGGCAGAGCCGCATCGCGCGGCTGCGCGTCGATTCGCTCGACCCGACGGACTGGAAGGCCGCGTACGCGCTTGCGGCCATCGCGGCGAGGGCCGATCCGGAAGCGTGTGAATTGGCGGCGTTGAGCTCCAACCGTTTCGAGCGCGAGGCGCTGGAGGCCAACGGCTTCCACTATCGCGATCAGCGGCCGGTGTTCGTGTACGATCCGAAAAACCTGATCCCCCCGGAGGCGTTCCCGCTGGAGTTCGACATGCTCGACGACGACATGGCATACTTGAACACGCCGGAGTACCCGTACTTTGCGTAGCGCGCGGGAAATCGCGGTGCGCTTGCGGCAGGAAGCGGCAAATGTCACCCTGCTGTTGCGGCCGCCGTTGTGGAAGGGCGCGCCCGATTCGCTTCCTCTGCCTCATGGCAGCGAGGTTGCCTCGGCCTTGCGGGGCACGGAGTTGGAGCGTGAAACTCTGCGAATCGCGGCGGAAATCCGCGCGCACCGCTTCCCGCTCCTTGGAATTACGATTGACACGGGAGCGGACATTCCATGGAGGCGCGATATCGTCAACGGCAAGGAAACGGGCGCCGATTATTTCAGGCTGGTCCCGTACCTGGACGCGGCGCGCGCGGGCGATCACAAGATTATCTGGGAGTTGAATCGTCACCAGCACCTGGTTCTGCTGGCGCAGGCTTGGCTGATGGGTGGGGAGGAAGCGAATCTCGCGGAGATCTACGCGCAGCTCGAATCCTGGGAGAACGCCAATCCCTTCCAGCGCGGGATCAACTGGGCGAGCGCCCTGGAGGTCGCTTTCCGCGCTCTTTCGTGGCTGTGGATCTACCATTTCGTTGGACGGGAGATGCCCGCGGGCTTGCGCGGCCGCTTCCTCGAATCGCTGTACCGGCACGCCCGGCACATTGAAAATAATCTTTCGTTTTATTTTTCGCCGAACACCCACCTGCTGGGAGAAGCCGTGGCGTTGCACGCGCTCGGCGCGCTGTTTCCGGAGTTTCGCGCGTTGGGAGCGCAGGTGACGGCGGAGCAGATGGAGAAACAGGTTCGCGACGACGGCAGCCACTTCGAGCAGTCGACGTACTATCACGTGTACGCGCTCGATATGTTCCTGTTTCACGCCGTTGTTGCCGGGGATGTTTCAGCGCGCGTACCGCTCCAAGCTGGAACGCATGGCGGAGTACCTGCACGCGATCCTCGGGCCGCGGCGCAGATTATCGTTTATCGGCGACGATGACGGCGGCCGTTTTTTTCATCCTTACGGGTCGCGCGACCGCTTCGGGCGGGCGATCATGGCGACTTGCGGGGTCTATTTCGAGCGCGGGGAGTGGATCGGGCGTAAGGAGGATTGCGAGGAGCAGGCGGCATGGTGGCTGGGAGCGCGGGCGTTGCAATTTGAGCCGCGGCCGGCGGCGTATGAGTCGCGTCTGTTTCGCGATGCGGGCATGGCGGTCATGACGTCAGGAGATCGTCACGCGCTGCTCGACGCCGGGCCGTTCGGACCGTGGGGCTCCGGCCATAGCCATTCGGATACGCTGAGCCTCACGGTCCGGCGCGGAGACGAAGACGTTCTGATCGATCCTGGTACGTACACCTACGTCGGCGGCGAGACGTGGCGCAATTGGTTCCGCGGCTCGGTCGCGCACAACACTATTCGGATCGACGGGGCGGATCAAGCCTTGCCGGTAGGGCCATTCCGTTGGACCGGGCAGCCCGCGGCGCTGATCCATGCTTGGGAATCGACGCCCGAGTATGATTTTCTCGATGCCGAGTGCTCCTACCGGGGCTTCACGCATCGGCGGCGCGTGCGGTTCACGAAGCCGGACCGAATCGAGATTACGGACGAGATCGCGGGACCCCCAGGCGAGCACGACATCGAACAGTTCTGGCATTTGGGATCGCTCGAAGCCGCGGGGCGGATCGTTTTAGACGGCGAGCCGGAGCCAGTCGAGGCTTGGAAATCGGACGCCTTCGCCGAAAAGCATGCCTCGCCGGCGCTGCGCGTGCATCGCCGCTGCGAACTGCCGGTCCGGTTTGAAACCAGGATTGAACTGTAGAGGCGCTGTTCACTTAACAAGTCTTCAAAGCTCTCCGAATCGACGCTGAGAGCTCCGTCCCAAAGATCCTGGCATCATTATCCTGGAGCATCTCCTTCCCGTTGAGGTGCCTGAAACGCCACGATTCCGTAAAAGAGTGCAGTGTCCTGAAAGCGGCTTGCAAGGTTAAAATTGGAATTGGCGAATCGCCGCGAGAAGCAGAAGCTTGGTGTTTGCGTCTATTGCGGATGCAAGGGGATCATCACTGCAGACCACATTCCGCCTAAGTCGCTATATCCGAAGGCGGCACATGCGAGTTTGCATAAGATACCAAGCTGTCCCCCCTGTAACAACGGCGCGTCCAAGGACGACGAATATCTGCGCACCATGACTAGCGCTGAGCGCAAAGAGCGAACGGAACGCATCTTTAGATGCGATCTCAGCGGCAACTTTTCGCTGTTTGCGCAGGCCAGAGGCCGCGCATTTCCGCGAATTAATAATGCGCGGAATCACGGAGACGTTCATTGCAGGTCCAACGGGGTTGCTTGTTCCCGCTCTTCTGGGCAATATGGATCTGACTCGATTCGATAAAGTCGTAGCGAGGATCATCAAAGGAATTTTCTTTGTCGAACGAGGGATGCGCCTGCATTCGGATTATAAGGTTGTCAGCTATTCGACCGCAGGATTGACAAGTGTACCGGCTGCAATCGGACACCAGCTTAAAACTTATATTGACGCGCTTTTGACGCGCGAGCCCAAAAGTATAGGCGGCTCAGAGTTTGTGTATTGGTCGGACTACAATCCGACCGATGTAAATCAGTCCTCATGGATTCTTGTGATCCACCGGCATCATTCATTCATAGGATGGACAGTGAAGCGGGAATTTCGTAGTGTGCAGCCATGAACACTCCTCGCGCGGCATTACCCGGCGATAGCGCCCAGCGCCAAGAATTCGCTCGGGATGCGTCCTGAGCCATCCACTCTTACTGAAAACGCCTAGGCCATGGGCGTAGGGTCTCCGGCGGGCGCCTTTTATCACAACTCCCCGCTTCCATGGGCACTATGGAGTAACCGCCCACGGCGCATGATCCCGCCAAGCGCACAGCATTGGGCTTAGGACAAGACGCGCTTGTCCTCGAGCTGACGGACCAGATCGCCGAACGTGGCGGCTTCCATCATCTCGGCTTCGGGTTCCAGTCCGAATTCGCTGCTGATGAAAGTCAAAATTTGAACGTCGGCGAGCGAGGTCCAGGTTGCGATGCTGTCGCGGTCGTCGGAGTCTTTCAGAGCGCCGCGGGGCAGTTCCAGAATTTCTTCCACCGCCGACTGAAAATCGGATCGCGTCATAAACTGCCATATTACAATGTTCCATTTGGTATTCTGAAATTTGTCCTGTTAGAGGCGCGGGGGCCAAGAGTACGCGAACGGGAATTCCGGGTAGCTCCGGACGGATCGCGGAAAGGGGCAACAATGTTCTCCGCCGAAACCGGTGCAAGCGGCTACGCGCGGCCGGTTGGGGGGCCAGGCTAAATCCGGCCCACTGTCATCCGGAGCCTGTATTTCCGGGTGGAGCGCTACAAGGGCACTGCGCGCCGCGCGTAATCCCTCCTCCATCCGCATCGTTTCACGAATTCCGCGCCGACGGCGGAAGGCGTTCAAGAATGGACCTGTTCGAATTAACACGGGCGCTGATCGATATCGAATCCATCACGGGCAATGAATCCCCCGTGGGATCGTATCTCTTCGACCATCTTGGAGAGCTCGCCGCCGGCACGGGCGGACGCGTCGACAGGATGGAAGTCGAGCCCGGCCGCTTCAATGTATTCGCATTTTGGGATACCCCGGCCGTGACGTTGTCGACGCACATGGATACCGTGCCGCCGTTCTTTGCCTCGCGCGAGGACGCCGAAGATATCTGGGGGCGCGGCGCTTGCGATACCAAGGGCATCATCGCTTCCATGATCGCGGCCGTGCGCGAGCTACTGAGCGAAGGCGTACGCAACATCGCGCTGCTATTCGTGGTGGGCGAGGAGCGCAACAGCGCCGGGGCCTACCACGCCGCGCGGGAAAACCGCGGATCGAAGTTTCTAATCAACGGCGAGCCTACCGGGAATAAGCTGGCCGTGGGATCGAAAGGCGCGCTGCGCATCGAAGTGATTGCGACGGGACGCATGGCGCATTCGGCTTATCCGGAACTGGGCGAATCGGCCATCGAAAAACTGCTCGATGCGCTTCTCGAAATACGCTTCGCGCCGTTGCCCGAAGATGGATTACTCGGTCCGAGCACGATGAATATCGGAGTAATTTCCGGCGGGCGTGCGCCGAACGTGATCCCCGATTACGCCAAAGCCGAGATTATGATCCGCCTGGTCGACGACGGCGCCTCCACACGCGAGGCCTTGCGCGCGGCGGTGAACGGAAAAGCGGAGCTGCGCGAAGTTCTTGCGATTCCGGCGCTGCATCTCGGCGCGCTGCCCGGCTTTGAAACCACGGTGGTCTCCTACACGACCGACATACCGGCGTTCGGAAACACCTGGGGAAAGCCATTTCTAATCGGACCGGGCACCATTCACGTTGCGCACACGGCGGAAGAGCGCGTGCCGAAACGGCAGTTGATCGAAGCGGTCCAAGTTTATAAGCGCATGGTGAAAGAGCTACTGAAATGAACGGTAACGGCGAACGGAAAATTGAAGTTGGAGTGCTGGGCGCCACCGGCATGGTGGGACAGCGCTTTGTGAAGTTTCTCGAAGGCCACCCCTGGTTCGAGTTGACCTGGGTGGGCGCGAGCGATCGCTCGGCCGGGAAAAAATATCGCGACGCCACAAGTTGGAGGCTGGATGGCGCGATGCCGGCGAAGGTGGCGGATTTGACGGTCGCCGATTGCAAGCCTTCGGAGGGCGCGCCGCGCTTGATGTTCTCGGCGACGGACGCCTCCGTGGCCACGGAGATTGAACAGGCGTTCGCGCGCGCGGGGCACGCCGTCGTTTCCAATTCCCGCAATCACCGCATGGACCCTGACGTTCCGCTGTTGGTGCCGGAGGTCAATTCGGGCCACCTGAAAATTATCCCGTTGCAACAGCGGCGCCGTGGATGGACAGGCCAGATCGCGACCAATCCGAACTGCTCGACCATGGTGCTCACGATGGCGCTCGCTCCGCTGCGGAAGTTCGGTATTACGCGCGTCGTCACGACGACGATGCAGGCCATCTCCGGCGCCGGCTATCCCGGCGTGGCGTCCATGGACATCAACGCCAACGTGATTCCGTTCATCGGCGGCGAAGAGGAAAAGATGCAGCAGGAGACGCAAAAAATTCTGGGCGACATGACCAGCGATGGCTTCCGGCCGCTTGCCGCCAGAGTCAGCGCGCACTGCAATCGCGTTCCGGTGGTGGACGGGCATACCATCACGGTTTCCGTCGAGTTAGCGGAGAAGCCGAGCGAAGCCGAAATCGTCGAAGCGTTCGCGGCATTCCGCGGCGCGCCGCAGGAGCGCGGTTTGCCGAGCGCGCCCGCCAATCCGGTGATCTATCTTGCCGATCAGGGATCGTCCGCAGCCGCGTCGCGACGTGGAGCGGGAGAACGGCATGGCGGTATTCGTGGGACGCCTGCGGCCCTGCCCGGTGTTCGACTGGAAATTCATCGCGCTGGGGCACAACACCGTGCGTGGGGCGGCGGGCGCGGCGGTGCTGAACGCCGAGCTGATGCATTCCGAAGGACTGCTCGACTGATGATCGTAATGAAATTCGGCGGCACGTCGGTGGAGTCGGCGGCCGCCATCGAGCGCGTCCGGAAAATCGTCGCGGCCCGCATCGAGCGCCGGCCCGTGGTGGTGGTTTCGGCCATGGGCAAGACCACCAACCGGCTGCTCGAGATCGCGCACCTCGCGGTCGGCGGACATCGCGACCAGGCCATTTCGAAGCTGCTCGAGCTGCGCGATTTTCATTTGCGCGAATCGGGAATGGAGCGCACCGTCGACGAGCATTTTCAGGAGTTGAGCGAGCTGGTCAAAGGCCTGGCGATCCTAGGGGAGCTGACGCCGCGCTCGATTGACGCGATTTCCAGCTTCGGCGAGCGGCTTTCGAGCCTCATCGTAACGAACCATTTTGAGCGGCGCGGAATGCGCGCCGTACACGTCGATTCGCGCAAGGTGATCGTCACGGACCGGCGGCATACTCAGGCTAATCCTCTTTACGAACAGACTTACGCGCGATTAGCGGCGACGATTCCGCCGCTCGCGAAGGACCACGTCGTTGTCATGGGCGGGTTTATCGCGGCGACCGAGGACGGGACCGTCAGCACGCTGGGGCGTGGAGGATCGGATTTCACGGCATCGCTGGTCGGCGCGGGGATCGGCGCGGAGGAGATCCAAATCTGGACCGACGTGGACGGCATGTTGACGTGCGATCCCACGATCCTGCCGGCGGCGCATCGCGTGAGGGCGATCTCGTTCGAAGAGGCCTCCGAGCTGGCCTATTTCGGCGCCAAGGTTTTGCATCCCGCGACAGTGCTCCCGGCCATCGAAAAGAATATCCCGGTGTTGATCCTGAACTCGCGCAACCCCGAGAACGAAGGCACGCGCATTGTCGCGCATGTAGTCCGCAGCTCCAATCCCATCAAATCCATCGCGTGCAAAAAGAAGATTGTCGTGCTGAATATACGCTCCACGCGCATGTTCATGGCGCACGGCTTTCTGCGGCGCATCTTCGAGATTTTCGATCGCTATGAAGTGCCGGTGGACATGATTGCGACCTCGGAGGTGAGCGTGTCGCTGACCGTGGATAGCGCCGAACGGCTGCCATCCATCCTCGAAGAATTGCGCGAGTTTTCCGAGGTCGGCGTGGACCAGGAGCAGTCGATTGTGTGCATCGTGGGAGAGAATATTCGCGATACGCCGGGCGTGGCCGCGCGGCTGTTTCAGGCGTTGGGGCCGGTGAACGTACGCATGGTGTCGCAGGGCGCCTCGGCGTTGAACTTTGGCTTCGTGGTCGCGGCGCGCGATCTTGCGGAAGCCGTGCGGCGCATTCACGAGGAGTTTTTTTCCGAATTGGACGCGGCGGTTTTCGATGCCAATCATGAGGTCACGCATGCCTGATCTGGCGCTGGTTGGTTACGGCAAGATGGGCCGCATGGTGGACCAGCTCGCGCCGGAGTACGGTTTCACCGTCACGGCGCGTCTCGACCTCGGGCGCGAGGAATCGCTCGACGGCGCCGACGCGGCCATCGAGTTTACCGCGCCCGCGGCCGTGCTTGGGAATATTGAAAAGCTCGCGCAAAAGGGCATTCCGGCGGTGATCGGAACCACGGGCTGGCTGGAACATCTCGAGGAGGCGAAACGGATCGTGGCCGCGCATAATGCGGCGCTGGTCTGGAGCCCGAATTTTTCGATCGGCGTCAACGTTTTTCAGCGCGTTGTCGCGGAGGCGGCGCGGCTGCTCGAACGCGAACGGGAGTATGGCGCGTGGGCCTGGGAAATTCACCACGCCGCGAAAAAGGACGCGCCCTCGGGAACGCTGCTGAAGCTCGTCGAGACGATGAGAAAGTCCGGCTATAGCCGGCCCATTGACGTGAGCTCCAATCGCGCCGGGGCGCACCCGGGAACGCACGAAATCGGGTTCGATTCGGGCGCCGATACAATCGCGCTGCGCCATACGGCGCGCAGCCGGGAAGGTTTCGCGCGCGGCGCTTTGAAGGCGGCACAATGGATTATGGGGCGCAAGGGTTTTTACGAGTTCGGGGAGGCGCTGTTCGGCGGCTAAAAGGAGGTTTCGATGTTTACCGGGTGCGGCACCGCTTTAGTCACTCCATTTCGTCAAGACCGCTCGCTCGATGAGGCCACGCTGCGGTCTCTCGTGCGGCGGCAACTGGACGCCGGCGTCAATTTTCTGGTTCCGTGCGGCACGACGGGAGAAAGTCCCACGCTGACCCGCGCGGAGCATTTGCGCGTGGTCGAGATCACGCTCGACGAAGCGAAGGGGAACGCTCCGGTGCTGGCCGGCGCCGGCGGCTATAACACGGCCGAGGTGATCGAGCTCGCCCGCGAGTTGAAGGCCATGGGAGCGGACGGCATTCTCTCCGTGACGCCCTACTACAACAAGCCCACGCAGGAAGGTCTGTACCAGCACTTCCGCGCGATCGCGTCCGCCGTGCGGTTGCCCATTGTCGTTTACAGCGTGCAGGGACGCACCGGCGTGAACGTCGAGCCGGCGACGTTGAAGCGCCTCTCCGAAATCGACACCATCGTGGGCGTCAAGGAGGCATCCGGCAACATCTCGCAAATGGCGCAGGTGATCCAGCAGGTTCCGGCCAGCTTCACGGTGCTCTCCGGCGACGACGCCATCACGATCCCGCTGATTGCCCTCGGTGGAAAGGGAATCGTCTCGGTCGCGTCGAACGAAATTCCGGCGGAGATGACGCAGCTTGCCAACGCCGCGCTCCAGGGCGATTACTGCCGTGCGAGAGAACTGCAACGCCGCTACCTTCCGCTGATGGAAATGAATTTCATCGAATCGAACCCGATTCCCGTCAAGGCCGCGATGGCCATGATGGGACTGCTCGAACCGGTGTGGCGCCTGCCGCTGGTGCCTCCAAGCGAGGCGAATCGCGCCAAGATTGAAAAGGTCCTGGAGCCGCTCGGGCTATTGGCCGGCACAATCGCGCATGCGCGCTGAGATCGAACGTCTTTTCGACGAAGCGCCGCAAGCTTACAACGAAGATCATTTCCGCTTGTTCCAGGATTTCCGCGCGGCTCTGAACGCCGGGACGATCCGGGCGGCGGAGCCGGACTCGTCCACTAAAACAGGTTGGCGCGTGAATGCCTGGGTGAAGAAGGGCATTCTGCTCGGTTTTCGAATGGGCGCCGTGGTCGATATGTCGATCGACTCCGGCGCGGCAGCCCTGGCTCGATAAGGCCACATATCCCGGTGAAGCGATTCACTCCCGCCGACGGCGTGCGTATTGTGCCGGGCGGCTCCACGATTCGCGATGGATGCTATATCGGCAAGGGCGTCACCTGCATGCCGCCGATGTACGTCAACACCGGCGCTTGGGTCGGCGATGGCACGATGATCGATTCGCACGCGCTCGTCGGCAGTTGCGCGCAAATCGGCGCGAACTGCCACATTTCAGCCGCCGCTCAGATAGGCGGCGTGCTGGAGCCGGTCGGCGCCTTGCCGGTGATCGTCGAAGACGACGTGCTGGTCGGCGGCAACTGCGGCGTGTACGAAGGTACGGTGGTGAAAAAGCGCGCCGTTCTCGGCAGCGGTACGATTCTAAACCGTTCGACCCCCGTTTACGATCTGGTGCGCGGCCAGGTTTACGCCGCAAGCGATGCCGAGCCGCTGGTCATCCCCGAAGACGCCGTGGTTGTGGCGGGCTCGCGAGCCGTGACGAGGGGCGCGGGCAAGGAGTGGGGGATTTCGGTTTATACGCCGGTCATCGTCAAGTATCGCGATTCGAAAACGGACACGAAGATCCAGTTGGAGAATTTGCTGCGGTAAGATATTAGCGATCGTATGACGGGCCTTCAGATCCTCACAATCGCGATTGCAGTGATCTTTCCGGTGTGCACTCTGATTTATTCAAACAGTCGAATCTCCGACGTCAGGGATTCGCTCAATAGGCGACTTCGACGATGTCAAAGGCGCTTTGACGATCTAAAGGACACGGTCCGGCGCGACTTGGACGATCAACGCGGGCTGCTTTACGCCATCATGGGGAAGATCGAGGAAATGGATCAGCGCCTGGCTGCTCTCGAGCGCCGCTGACCGCGCGGTTACTGGCTCTGCACGGCCGTGAAAAGCGTCTGCGCCCCGGGCACGCCGTTTAACGTGAAGGTCAACGGCACCGCGTCGTTGGACGACACTTGCGGCACGACCACGTTGAACTGATACACGCCCACTTCGTCCGGAGCCAAGCCCTGATACTCCAAGCGTCGCCGGAGTCTGCCCAAAGAAGACCTGCAGCGGCGAAGCGACGCTGTTGTTTTGCGTGACAATCTGGCCGGCCGGTATGTTCGGCGTTACCGGGCCGAAGCCCACGCCGTAGATCGTAATCGTATCGCCCGGCTGGGCCTCGCGCGACGTAATGCCCGGAATGGAATTGGGCGGAAGAACGTAGGTCTTGCCATCGCTGAAATACGCCGCCACGTATTGCTTTCCGCCGATATTGAACGACGCGGGGCGTACATTCCAGGTTCGGTTGAGTTCACCGTGATCGGAAACGTCACGCTTGTTCCCGCCGCGTTCGTGACGGTAATCGCCTGCGCGCCGAGGCCGGCGCCGGACGGCACTTGCGCATTCACCTGCCCGCCGCTGATGTAAGAGACAAATGCCGATTGTCCGCCAATCGTGACCGTGGTTCCGCTTAACGAAATCGGCGCGTTTCCATTCTTGAAATCCGTACTGCCCCAGCAGCGAGTTGTCGTGGCGAGATTCGATCCATAGATCTCCATCCAGGAACCCGGCGCAACGGAAGCAGCGCGCCGAACGCGCCGGCCTCGATGACGCCGCCGATCGCCGGAGCCCCGTTGTTACCCGCCGCGGCGGGACTCAACATGCGAATAACGTTGTTCTGATTATCCGCAACGTATACGTTGCCGGAAGAGTCGACGGCCACCCCGGTCGGGAAATACAGAGACGCGCTGGTCCCCGGGCCTCCGTCGCCCGCATACGCGAAGCGGCCATTGCCGGCGATGGTTTCGATGGCCCCGCTCGCGACTACTTTGCGGATGCGGCTGTTTCTGTTGTCGGCGATGTAGATGTTGTTCGCGGAATCCACGGCGACCGCCAGCGGCCGGTTGAGTTCGGCGTTGAGCGCCGGGCCGCCATCGCCCAAAAATCCGGGGATGCCATTGCCCGCCACCGTCGTAATCGTTCCGTTCGACACCATGCGGATGCGGTGATTCCCCGTGTCCGCGATGTAGAGATTGCCCGCGGCGTCCACCGCCACGCCTTGGGGAGCGTTCAGAGCCGCGGCCGATGCGGGGCCGCCATCGCCCGAATAACTGGCGCCGAGATTCGTATTGCCGGCGAAAGTCGAGATGGTCCCGCCCGGGGTGACCATGCGGATGACATTGTTGCCGGTGTCGGCGATGTATAGGTTATCCGGAGCTGTCGATCGCGACGTCCGGAAGGAGTGCTGAGCTGCGCGTTGATCGCGGCGCCGCCGTCGCCTGTAGTAACTGGGCCCGTTGGCGTTGTTGCCGGCGTACGTGGAAATCGTGTCGCTGGACGTCACCTTGCGGACGACGGCATTGACGCTATCGCCGATATAGAAATTGCCCGAGGAATCCACGGCCACGCCAAAGGGATTGTCGAGTTCGGCGTTGGTGGCGACCTTTCCGTCGCCGGAATAGCCCGCCGTGCCGTTTCCAGCCGCGGTCGAAATTGTCCCCGAGCTGGGGACCTGCCGCAGCCGTTGATTGAACTGGTCCGCGATGTAAAGGGTTCGCGCCTTGTCGACCGCAATACCCGACGGACCGGCCAGCTCGGCGCTGGTGGCCTGCGATCCGTCTCCGGCGAAGCCCTGCGTTCCATTGCCGGCCACGGTCGTAATCGTATAGCCCGAGCTGGCCTGTCCGCGGCACAGCGCGGGCGCCAGCCCAAAGACAATTCCGCCCAGCAACGCCATCGTGTTGCGGTTCAATTTTTTGCGCAAAGGCTTAAGACGCCCCCGATTGTAGCGGGGTTACACCGATGCCGTGCGGCGCGGTCCGATAAGCGGTCCGATAATAGGACCGCAATTGCGAATCTGGGCGGCCCGCTCCGGCGATTCACCGCTAAATGAAACTTTTATCCTCCACCCTGCCAATTACCTGCGCGCCGCCGGCACCGCCTCCGAGGCGCCCCACCCCTATCCTGAGCCTGGAGGTCCAGCATGGCCACAGGCAAACCCGGCGCCGACAGCGCCTCCATCGTCACGAACCAGCAGCAGGGACAAAATCTCATCCAACTGTCGACGCAGTTGTTCAACGAGCCGCCGGTCTTTTGGGGCCGCTACTTCACCAGCTCCTCCACCACCGGCGTCGAATATAGCCATCGCAAGGAGAACGATATCCTGCGGCAACATGGCATCCGCGTCTGTCCCGTCGCCCGCCAAACCAAACACGTCAACGGATCGCGCGACCAAGGCGCCGCCGACGCCCGCGCCAACGTCGAGGATCTCGTCAACACGTTCGGCGCGCCCTATCTGGCCTCCCAGGGCGGAACCTTCTATCTGTTCCTCGACGTCGAGGGCGCGCCCAGCCTCTCGCTCGATTACTATCTCGGCTGGGCCATCACGATCGCCACCCACAGCGCCGATTTCACCTCCGGCGCCGTGCGCATCCTTCCCTGCGTCTACGCCACGCAAAGCGATAACGCCACATGGCAGGCCGTCGCCGCCGCGTCCGCGCAAGGCGTGCCCTGTCATGGCGCCTGGGTCGCGCGCTGGCGCAACGACGGCGCCTTCGATCTCAACCCTGGAGCGCCCACACCACGCCCACCGTCCCGCTGCCCTGCAAAGTGCTCATCTGGCAGTACGCCAGCGATTGCCATGGCGCCGGCGGCTTCGATTGCGATCAGACCAACCCCGCGCTCGATCTTCAGATCGAGCTCCTCGACCGCCTCATCCTGCCGCCCGCTACGGAGGCTTAGACATGTCACCGCGCGCCGGACGTCTCCCGCCGCATGCGCTGCAGCGTGCGCATCTCGTCGATGATGCGCTCAAACAGCCGCTTCACGGCTTCCGGCGGCAGCGGACCCCGATTGTGCGCCATGACATTACGGAAAACGTCCTCTTCGCGCTTCGGCTCATAAATCGGCATCGCCAGCTCTTCTTTGATTCGTCCGATCTGCTCCACAATGGCCGTGCGCTCATTGAGCAGCGCCAGCAGCTTCACATCCACCGCGTCGATGCGCCTGCGGCAGTCCGCCAGATCGTCGCTCGTCACGCCGTCCTCGCGGGAATGGTCAACCTCGGCAGACCGGACGCGAGTTCCCGTACCTGCTCTTCGAGTCTGCGCTCCAGATCGCCGCTCGTCCCGTACTGTTCGACAGTGCGAACCAGCGCGCTCCCCACCACGACGCCGTCGGCCAGCGCTCCCACGGAGCGCACTTGTTCCGCCGTCGAGATGCCGAATCCGACGGCCAACGGCAGGTCCGTAATCGCCCGCATGGAATCGACCAGCGGGGTAATCGATTGCGACAAGGAATCGCGCTCCCCCGTCACGCCCGTGCGCGAGACCAGGTACACAAATCCGCTGGAGTATTTCGCCACCAGACGCAGGCGTTCCCGCGTGCTCGTCGGCGCGCCCAGAAACACCGTGTCGAGGCCCTGCTCCCGCATCGCGCCCACGTAATCGCCGGCCTCTTCGACGCTGAGGTCGGTCAACAGGCAGCCGTCCACGCCGCGCGCCGCCGCCTCGCGCGCCAGCGCCTTAAGCCCATAGCGCAGGATCGGATTCATGTAAGTGAAAAGGAGAATGGGGATGTTCGAATGCTGCCGTATGGCGGCCGCAATATCGAGGACCTTTGGGACGCTTGCGCCGGCCCGCAGCGCCCGTTCCGCGCCGCGCTGGATCACCGGACCGTCCGCGATCGGGATCGGAAAAAGGAACACCCAGCTCGATCAGATCGGCCCCGCCGCGCTCGAGCGCCGCAACCAGAGCCGGCGTGCGCTCCGGCGCGGGATCGCCCGCCGTGATGTACGCGATCAGGGCCGGCCGCCCCTCCTGTCGTAAACGCTCGAACAGGCCGCTAATCCCGCTCATCCATTTCCTTCAGGTTCTCGCGGTATATGTCGATGTCTTTATCTCCGCGGCCCGACAGATTCACCACGAAAATCTCGCCCTTCGCCGCCGGGGCGCGGCGCAGCGCCTCCGCCACTGCGTGCGCGGACTCGAGCGCGGGGATAATTCCCTCCATGCGAGCCAAAGTCTTCGCGGCTTCGAGAGCGCAGGCGTCCGTACACGAAACATACTCGGCGCGCCCACGCTCCCGCAGCCAGGCATGCTCCGGCCCCACCAGCGCATAATCCAGACCCGCCGATACCGAGTGCGTCAGGCAAACCTGACCGTCCTCGTCCTGCAGCAGATAACTGAAGGCCCCATGCAGCACGCCAGGCGATCCGCCCGAAAATCGCGCCGCATGATCGCCGCTGCCGCGGTCCTCGTCCTCCCGCCTCCACCCCGATCAGCTTCACGCCCGCATCGCCGATGAAGGGATGAAAAATTCCAATCGCGTTGCTGCCGCCGCCGACGCACGCAATCACCGCGTCCGGCAGCCGTTTCTCGCGCTGCAGCAATTGCGCGCGCGCCTCCTCGCCGATCACGCGATGGAAGTCGCGCACCATCAGCGGATAAGGATGCGGCCCCAGCGCCGACCCCAGCAAATAATGCGTCGTCGCAACGTTTGTGACCCAGTCCCGCATCGCTTCGCTGATGGCGTCCTTCAAGGTGCGGCTTCCGTTTGTCACCGCCACAACCTTGGCGCCCAGCAGGCGCATGCGGAAGACGTTCAGGCGCTGCCGCCGCATGTCTTCCTCGCCCATGTAGACCACGCACTCGAGGCCAAACAGCGCGCAAACGGTCGCCGTCGCAACCCCGTGCTGGCCCGCGCCCGTTTCCGCGACGATGCGTTTCTTGCCCAGTTTTCGCGTCAACAACGCCTGGCCCAGGCAGTTGTTGATCTTATGCGCGCCGGTGTGCAGCAGGTCCTCGCGCTTCAGTAAGATCCGCGCTCCGCCCAGCGTCTCGCTCAAGCGCTTGGCGTAGTACAACGGCGTCGGCCGGCCGGCGTAGTTCGCCAGCAGGTCCTTCAATTCGCTCTGAAACTCCGGGTCGTGCCGGGCTTCCAGGTACGCGCGCTCGATCTCCTCGAGCGGCGCCATCAAAACTTCCGGCACGAAACGCCCGCCATACGGCCCGAAATGTCCCCGCTCGTCCGGTTGAGAGGTGTTCATAGAGTGCTCGCAAGCGCGGCTTCGACGAAGCGCTTCATTTTATTGTGGTCCTTCCGGCCGGGCGCCCGTTCGATGCGCGAGCAGGCGTCCACTCCCCAGGGCCTGGCCGCCTCGATCGCCTCCCGCACGTTGCTTGCGTCGAGACCGCCGGCGAGCACGATCTTCGCCGCCAAGTCCGCGCGCCAGCGCCCACGGAAACGTCTTCCCCGCGCCGCCGCAAACTTCGGCGGAGAAACCGTCCAGCAGAAAGGCTTCGGCGTCATGATCGGCGGGGAGCGCAAAATCGCCCGATTGCACTTGGCATGCCCGCCACGTCCGCAGGCCGCCGTAGCGCCGCTCTCCGTAAACCTGCGCGACATCGAGCGCCGCCGTCTTCCATTGCCGCCGCCACGAACTCCGACTCTTCGTTCACGAAAATCCCGACCTTAATAAGATTGATGCCGGCGCCGATCCCAGCCGCCGCTTCCGGCGTGATATAGCGCGGGCTTGGCGGGTAAAAATTGAATCCCAGCGCGGTCGCGCCCGCCGCCGCCGCCGCTATGGCGTCTTCGCGATTCGTAATTCCGCAGATCTTCACCATCATCCCAGCAGCGCCCTGATTTCCGCCGCCGGATCGCCCGATTTCATAAGCCGTTCGCCGACCAGAAACGCCGAGTATCCCGCGGCTTTGAGCTTTCTGATATCGGAGGCGGTATGAATCCCGCTCTCGGCAACTCGAATGGCGCCCTCGGGAATATTTTCGGCGAGGCGCAACGCAACGTCGAGATTGACCTCGAAGGTATGCAGGTTGCGATTGTTCACGCCCACGACTTTGGCGCCGGACGCCGCCGCAGTCGCCAGCTCGTGCTCATTATGAACTTCGACCAGCGCCGCCATGGCATAGCTTTCGGCCAGTTCCCGCAAATCCCGCAGGCGCCCCTCGTCGAGAATCGCCGCGATCAACAGAATCGCGTCCGCTCCGGCCGCCGCCGCCTCGATGACGTCGAATTCTCCGATGGTGAAGTCTTTTCTGAGCGCTGGGAGCGCCACGCTCGCCCGCGCGGCTTTCAGATCCTCGAGACTACCCTGAAAATTCGGCGCTTCCGTCAAAATCGAGAGCGCGACGGCCCCGCCGTGCTCGTAGGCGCGCGCGATCGCGGGCGGATCGAACTCCTCGGCTAGCACGCCCTTACTGGGCGATGCTTTCTTGATCTCCGCGATGATGG
This sequence comes from Bryobacterales bacterium, assembly GCA_963795935.1. Lineage (GTDB taxonomy): Bacteria > Acidobacteriota > Terriglobia > Bryobacterales > Bryobacteraceae > JAICMB01. Next base: position 22,555 of record CAWCJO010000023.1, read on the forward strand.
CTGCCGTGGTTTTCGCCAGTGCGCCCGCGAAATCGCGCCGCCCCGCAAGCGACTGTTCCGCCTCGCTGTTCAAGCTCCGCCGTGATCCGCCGCGGAGCGGCCTTTTTTTGATCGACAATGCGGCCAAGGATGTCGGGAAGGGCCTGTACCATGGGGGAAAAATTTCATCCTACCATGCGTTTATAGAGCAAAACTCCGTTGCGGCAAGCGCCTGGGACGAGGCTTCGGCATGGCCGGTATCCTGTGCGGCATCGCGGTGCTGGGAAGGGGCAAATCGGCTTCAACTCGTTGAACAGTTAGAGCCGACTTGCGAACCGCCGGGCGGCACAGTGGCAGTCGTGGGATCGAGGCTGTTTGGCCGGTTCGCGTTCTTGAGGACTGCGAACCGGCTATCTGAAGCAATGGCGAATCGCGATGGGCTGCCGGAAACGTACGGTCATTGGATAGCGATGTGGGTGGGGTTCGCGGGAATGCCCGATGCGGTGAGTTGTATGGTGACGTCGCCGGCGCCGGCGAGGGAGTGGGGGAGGAGAATGTTTACCTGGTCCAAGACCGGCAAAGCCGCCTTGGGGGCCGGCGTATTGCACGGGGGCGTTGGTTCCGGCGATGGTTACTTGGACGCCGCTGGTTCCGGCGGCTTGCAGGCCCGTGCCGTACAAGGTCAGATACACCTGGTCCGAAGCCGACCCTAGAGAGATCGGGTTTGCGACTACCGCGCCGGCACTGACGGCGAACACTTGTTCCGGAGTCTGCGTTCCATCGGGGGAGACTCGCACTGCGCCGGCGGCCGCCAAGTTGGCCGTGTTTAAAGTAAACAGCCCCGGAGCGACGGCGGCAATTTGCGCTCCGGCGGTCGAGACGGTTCCGTCGCCGCTGGTAATTGTGAATTGGGCGGTTCCCGTTGCGAGGCCGGATGGGACCAGAAAGTTGACTTGCCCGGCCGAGACATAGAGTAGCGGGGCTTGGAACTGCTTGCCGGCGGAATCGACGAGCGAGACGGTGGTACCGCCGAAGCTGGTGGGCAGCGGCAGGGAGGTCCCGCCCGGCGTTCCTTTTGCCAAGTCGCTGCCGTAGGCGCTGGCCAGCGACCCGGGAGCGAGCGCGGCGGCGGCGGGGTTGGCGGCCGAGATCACGGTTGCGGTTGCGGCGGGCGGCGCGGCTGCTAAATGGTTGATGACGATTGCGAGCGTGCCGCGATCGGGCGATTGTACCTGGCCGATAATCGCGAAATCGGGCTTGCCATCGCCATCGAAATCCGCAACCGCGATTCCTTTGGGATCCGGGCCGGAAGGAAAGTTCACCTCCGGCTGAAACGTTCCATCGCCATTGCCTATCATGAGGCTCGCTTCGGCGAGTCCGCAGCAATCGGCGAGCAGCAGATCCTGCTTGCCGTCGCCATCGAGGTCGGTGACGGCGATCATGGGGGCCCCCGTAGCGGTCTTGGTGAGCAGCGGAGTTTGGAACGACCCATTCCCGTTCCCGAGCAGGACCACAATCTGGTTCGAACCGGGGCTCGCCTGGACGGCGGCTACGATATCCAAATGGCCGTCGCCGTTAAAGTCCCCTACCGCGAGCTTGCCGAGGATGGGACCCGGCAAGGCAATATTGACGGGAGCTTGAAAGGTTCCGTCTCCTTTGCCGAGCAACACCGCCAGCGCTCCGGGCATGAAGTCTTGACCCAAAGCCACAACCAGATCGGGCTTGCCGTCGCCGTTGAAGTCGCCGCTCACGACCGAGGACGGGGCCAAACCGCCGGGCAGCGGGATAGCGCGCGCGTTTTGGAACGCGCCATCCCCAGTGCCGAGAAAAAGAGACACAGCGCCTGCGGCGGCGTTGGCGGAGGCGACATCGGGCTTTCCATCGGAGTTAAAATCCGCGACGGCAAGGGAACTCAAACTTCCGCCGGCGGGGAATGTCTTGACGGCGCCCAGTGTGCCGTTGCCGTTTCCAAGCAACACGTCCAGACCGCTCGAATCGGCGGCAATGACGTCGGGCTTGCCATCGCCGTTGAGGTCGGCGATCGCCAACGCGCTCGGTTGTGAACCGAGCGGGTAGGCGATGGCGTTGCCGAACTGGCCGTTGCCGGTGGCGAGTTTCACATAGATGTTGCCGCTCTCGGGATCGGCGATGGCCAGGTCCGGTTGACGATCGCCATTGAGGTCGGCAGCAGCAACGGATACGGGGCCCTTGCCGATGAACTGGAGTTGTGGATTGGGGATGGTTCCATCGGGCGGCACAAAAAATATAAAATCGGAGCCGCTTATGTTGTCCGTGGTCCACAGGGCCGTGACTCCGTTGGGGAACGGGACCGGCGCAATGGAGACGGGTTGAGCGGCCATCACGTACTCGGCGGCGGGTTGAAACGTCCCATCGCCGTTTCCCAACATTATCGCTACCGCGCTGGCGGATTGGTCCGCGACAACCAGATCCATTTTGCCGTCGTGGTTGAGATCGGCATACTGCAGATAGCCGGAGCCGGTTCCCGTTGGGGTGGAGATGGCCGGCTGAAAGGTCCCATCTCCCTTGCCGAGCAATACCCAGACTTTATTTACCAGATTGACGATCCCCGTTTGTGAATCCAAAGCCGCAAGATCCACTCTGCCGTCGCCGTTAAAATCGGCAGCGACGATTGTGACGGGAAGGGGTCCTACGGGATAGCTGACGGCCGGGGCGAACGTGCCGTCTCCTTTGCCGAGCAGCACGGCGACCGCGCCAGTTCCGGCGCCAGGCGGACCGGTGGACGGCACATTCGTAACCGCCAGGTCGGGGAAGCCATCGCCGTTGAAATCCCCGGTCGTTAGATAGAACGCAAAGGGACCTGTGGGAAATTTCGCGGCCGGCCCAAACGAGCCGTCGCCTTTGCCAAGCAGGACGGCGATATTACCCGGGCCCGAGGGATCGTTTTGGGTAACCGCGAGATCGATTTTCCCGTCCCCGTTAAAATCGGCCGCGACGATACTCGTCGATATCCCAGCAACGGGATAGGTGGCCGTCGATAGGACTGTTCCGCTTGTACTGAAAAGGGTTACGAGAATACCAGTCGAGCCGATCGCGGCGCTGTCGGTTACTCCGTCGCCATTAAAATCCGCTATCGCGACGCGCCCCTTCGTTTGACCGCTCAAGGAGTCTTGCGCCGACGATCCACTTTGCGCGATCGCGCGTCCCCTGCCGAAAGAAGATTGGAACTGCCCCGGTCCCGCATTGCAGATGGCGGCGAAATAATCCTGGAGTTCCAACTCCGGCACGGTTGCGTCGTCGCCATACTCCGACGAAAAGCTGGCAACTTCCGTCCCGTTCGTAAAGATCTGAATGTCTTCTCCGTTGTTGAGGAGCTTAACCTGATACTCCTTGTCATACGCCTCGGTGTGATAGGGATTGTTCGTGATAGTGGCGGTTATGATGAGAGACTTGTTCGGAAGATCCTTTTTTAACTTGCAGGAGTTCGCCTGGGTTGCGGGTGCGCTTAAAAGGAGCGCCGCGGCGCCGGCGAATAAGCGCGCCCAGGCGAGCAACCCGAGGGGCCCCGGAATGGCTGGGCTGTGAAATTTCATATCGCCCTCAGGCGCTTGCCCGGCTTTGCGCGGTAGTTCGAAGCTTCGCGAAGACGAGAAATCCCAGCAGACCTGAAAGCACGAAAAACAGGGTTCGCGGTTCGGGCGCCGGCGAGGGGCCGGTTACCACGGTGAGCGTGGTGTTGCCATCGTTGGCGATCACGAAGGCGCTGCCTCCGAAGACGAAACGCGTCGAGGCGTCGGACAGGGGAATCCCCGCGAGGTAGCCGCCGAAGGCGAAGGGATTGCCGCTGTCGGCGTTCAAGAAGGCGATGGCGGCGGCGTCAAGCGGGATGCTGATGGTCGAATTGTCGTCGGCGGCGCTCACGGATTGGGTCCCATAGGTGAGGCCGCCGGCCAGGGCAGCGTACTCGCCGGCCACCGTCCCGCCAGCCTCGAGCTGCGCCACGTTTCCCGAAAACCCGTCGATGGTGAGCATTTCCGATGGCTGCGCGCTCGAATAGCCGCCCACCGGATTGTACAGGTTCAACGTGGCGCCGACGATGGGTCCAGTAAGGCCGGAAAGCGCGTTGAACGCGAAGAAGCTATGAAAATAGACCGTGCTTGCGCCGACATCAATCTGGCCCGTGATGTAGTTCTTGTTTGTGGCGTCGCTGAAATCGTAGGAGTAGTAGTAACCGCGATCGCCGGTATCGACCGTAATGGCGGCCGCCGAAGCGGAGATCGCGAACGCGAGGAGGAGAGCGCAGGTCTTGTGGAACATGGGGCGATGTTACGGCAGGCGCGGGCGGCGAAACAAGAAGAGCACGGTAGACTACGCGAGTTAACGCCATGAACACCCAGTACTTTTCTCTTCTTGAAGACTCGCGCGGAGTGGCATAATAGTGAAGCTGCCTCGAAGGATGTAACGTGCCGAATGCGTCGACCGAAGTATCCGCCGATCCAATCGCGGTAGCGCGCGAGTTGGAGCGGATCGCCGCATCGCACAGCTTCCGCAAGGCGGAACGGTGTCTGCGCCTGCTGCGTCACGTCACCGCGATGGCGCTGGAAGAGCGCGGCGGCGAACTGAAGGAGTACGCGCTGGGAGTTGCGGTATTCGAGCGGCCCGAATCCTTCGACCCGCGCACCGATCCGGTGGTGCGGTTGGAAGTTCGACGGCTGCGCTTGAAACTGGCGGAATATTATCAACAGGAAGGGCTCGACGATCCGCTGGTCATCGGCGCTTCCCAAGGGCGCCTACGTCCCGCATTTCTGTTCGCGCCAGGCGCCTGCGCCGGAAACGGCCGCGGCGCCGCGCTCTAAGCCGCGCCGGCTCCTCTGGTTGGCGGCCGCGGCGCTGGGTCTGGCCGGGGCGCTGGGTCTGGCAGGGGCGGGCTGGTATGCTCTGAGCTATGCCCTGCACAAGGGCGGCGAGAGGCCGACGGTTCGCGCCTCGATTGCGGTGCTGGGATTTCGCGATCTTGCGCCGCGCGCCGAGAGCGCCTGGATCGCGCCGGCTCTCTCCGAGCTGATCGATATCGAACTAGGCTCCGGCCGGCAAGTGCGGACCGTGCCGCAGGAAAACGTGGCGCGCATGCGTACGGAGTTGTCGATACCGCCGCAATCCACGTACCCGGCGGAAGCGTTGGAACGCATGCGGGCCGACCTGGGTATCGACTATGCCGCGGCGGGCGTTTACCTGGCGCGCGGCAAACGGGTACGGCTGGACATTTCGTTGTTCGACGCCCGCTCCGGGCGGCAAATTGCAGCTTTCGGCGAAGAGGCGGCGGAGGAGCGAATTTCAGACTTGGCGCGGAGCGCGGCCGAACGCATTCGCGCACACCTCGGCCTGCGCCTTTCTTCGCTCGAAGACGGCTCGCGCTATCCGCCGGTCGAAGCCGCCGCCATGGAGTTTTACGCGCTGGGGATGGAGCGGCTGCGGCAAGCCGACGCCCTGGGCGCGCGCCCTTATCTGGAGCGCGCCGCCTCCGAGGCGCCCTCCAATCCCTTAGTTCATTCCGGTCTGGCGGCGGCGTGGTCCATGCTGGGCCATGACAATCGCGCGCGCGAGGAAGCGAAGCTGGCCTTCGATCGAGCGGCGCCGCTGGGGCGAGTGGAACAACTGGAGATCGAAGGGCGTTACCGGGAGATGGCTCACGATTGGGCGCGCGCCATACAGGTGTACGAGGCGCTGTTCACGCTGCTGCCGGACGATCTTGAATATGGGCTGGCGCTGGCGGCGGCCGAAACCAATGGCGACAAGGCGCAGGACGCGCTCGCCGCGGTAAAGGCCTTGCGCGGACTACCCCCGCCGCTGGGAGACGATCCGCGTATCGATCTGGCGGAAGCGCGCGCGGCCGGGGCCCTGAGCGATTTTGCGCATACGCGCCGGGCGGCTCATGCGGCGGCAGAAAAGGCTGCTAAACATGGCGCGAGGCTGCTGTATGCGCGCGCCCGTTTGCTCGAAGCGGGCGCAATGGAGGTGATGAGCGTGGGCGGCTTTGCGGAGGCGCGCGCGGAGGCCCGCCGCATTTGCAACGAACTGGGCGACCGCGCCTGCGTTGCCGCGGCATACCGCACGGAAGCAAACCTCCTGGCGTTAACCAACGCGCCGGCCGCGGCGCGGCCTTTGTTTGAAGCGGCGCTCAAGATCGCCAACGAGATGGGCAACCTGGTCGAGAAGCACAACGATCTGAATGGACTCGGATATGTCGAAAGACTCCAAGGGGACCTCCGGGCGGCCGAAGCGGACGATCGAGCGGCGCTGGAGGTAGGAAGGGAACTCGGTCCGCGGAAAGAGTATCCCATCCGCCTGGAACTCGCCGCCGTGTTCGCGGCGGAAGGACGAGCCGCGGAGTCGCGGGCGCTGAGTGAACAAGGGCTGGAAGTTGCGCGGCGGATCGGCGAGCGGCAAGGCATCGGCTACGGTGAAGCGGCGTTGGCGCATGCGTTGGCGCTGGAAGGTAAATTTGCGGAGGCGGCGTCGCGGTCAAACGAAGCGATTCGCATCCTGCGCGATGTGCAGGAGCGGGGCGAGGCCGGCATGACGCTGCTCGAGCGGGGCGATGACGAGATGGGGCAGGGCAATCTGGAGGCGGCGCGGAAGAGCTACGAAGAGGCGCGCGATATCAGGCAGGGCTTGGCAGCGGCGCCGGAGATCGATATGGCATTTGCCCGTCTGAGTTTTGCCGGCGGACAATTCGAAGATGCCGCCGCCCATGCCCGCGCGGCGCTGAATGCGTTCGCCGCGGCCGGACGGGAAGGGGACCGGATGCAGACGGCCGCTTTACTGGCGCGCGCGCTGATTGCCCGCGGCAGGATCGGAGAAGCTTCCGGCGTGTTGGCGCAGATTCCGCCGTTTGAAGGGAAAGCGCTGCCCATCGAGGCGGTCGTCGAATTTCGTATTGCGCGGTGTTTCGCCGCGGCCAATAGCGGGCGGCGCGCGGAAGCGGTTCGAGTCCATCGACGGCGTCGCGTTCGAGATTTCCCGTCTTGGCCTCCCGGCGCTGGACAAAGAAGTCCGGCTGGCGCGGGAGGCGATTGGGAACGCGGGCGCGGCCGCTGGGTCATAACGGCCAAGGTTCGGGCACTGCTCCGTTTGAAAGTGGGGGGAGCTACGCTTGGTTCCATCCCTCCGGCCACAAAGCTCGGGAACGGCCTGCACCATGCAGGAAAAACTCCCTCCTCCCATGCGTTTATAGAGCAAAACCCTGTTGCGGCAAGGGCGCGGGGACGATTGCTATTATTGAGCGAGACTTCGGAGGTTTTGTTGTCCACTGCCACCGTTTCCCCCGTCCGCGATGAGGCCATCGACAAGCGCCGCCGGGCCTTGTTTCTGGTGTTTCTGTGCACCGTCGTGGGCGCGGCGGCGCAGATGCTGATCAAGACGGGCGCCGATACGGTGACACAGCCGGGGTTCCTTGGCGCCATCGTCTCCATGGTCACGAATCCGCCGCTGTTTGCGGGCTATTGCCTGTACGGCTTCAATACCATTCTGATGGTCTTGGCGCTGCGCGATGGCGAGCTGTCGCTCGTCTACCCGGTGATCGCCCTCACGTACGTGTGGGTCACGCTCCTGTCCATGTTCATTTTTCATGAGCCGATGAATGTATTCAAAGGCCTCGGCATCGCCATTATCGTCTGCGGCGTCGCGGTGCTGGGAAGGAGCAAAACGGCTTGAATACGACCCCGGTTTCCTCGATGGTTCTGGTGATGGTCGGCTCCGTGTTCGGGTCCTTCGGCATGGTCTCGTTTAAGGCCGGAGCCAACAATCTGACCGGCGGCATCCAGAAGTTGCTTTTCAATTGGCGCCTTTTCCTGGGAATTGCGTTGTACCTGCTTTCTTCCGTGTTCTTCGTGCTCGGCTTGAAGCGCGGAGAGCTTTCGATCCTTTATCCGCTGGTCTCGCTGAGCACGGTTTGGACGCTGCTGTGGGCCCGGCTGTTCTTCAAAGAGCCGCTGACGCGCGCGAAAATCGGCGCCGTCGGACTGATTCTGATCGGTATTGTCGTCCTCAATCTGGGACGCTGAGAGCCCGTGTCAAAACGCCGCTCCGTTGAAAAACCGGGGATCCGCTTCCTCACGGTCGCGGTTCGGTAACGCGCTGAATCCACTGAGCCGCGCGCGGCAGCAGGCGGTCGACACCGACTTTCGACACGAGACGCTAAAGCTTTCGCGCAAAGGGCGACGGCGGCGCGGTCGGGGGCACCGGGCCGACGGGTATTTCCGGCTCCGGCGGCGGAACGGGTTTTTTGGGGCGCGAATCGAGCCGGGTGGCTATCAACTCATCCCGAACTTTCTGGAATTTCGGTGTTCCGGGCTCGCCTCCGGCGGCGACGACGTCGCGGTCGGTGATCTCCTGGGCGGCGGGCAGATACTTCTGGAAGTAATTCCTGATGCGGTCTTGCGCCGTGCGCTCGGAGGAGCGGTATAAGATGAACAGCATCTCGTCGCCGCGCGCCTTGGAGAGCAGGTTGTAAAGCTGCGACGCTTTCTGCAGCTTGGGCGACTTCAGGTCCTTTTCGAGTTTCTTGGCGCGCGCCTCGGTCTTGTGCCATTCGTCGATGTCGCTTTTTCCATTGCCACGGCTTCGATGAGCGCGCTCTTCTCCTTGGGCGTGAGTTTTTCGGTCAACACCGTCAGGAACAGGCCGAAGGCGTCGAAATAGAAGCCGCCGCCCACGGGCGCAAGATGCCGGATTTTTTGCAGCTTCTGCAGTCCCGGCACGTTTAATTTCGGGCCGGAGAGCGCCGGAGAGTATAACGGCAGCAGCTTTTCGTCGTCCAGCGCCTGGACCACATCCGCGACGTTCAGCTCGTTCGCGATATGGCGCAGTTCCTCGAGCAGCGACGGCGGAGCGATTTTCTGTTCGAGCGCGGCTTCGCGCGCGTTATCGTATTGCGATTTAGTGCGGTCGCTGACCGTAAATCCGAGCCGGGTGCGGAACCGGACCAGACGCAGGAGCCGTATGGGGTCGTCGTATAGCGTGTAGCTCGAGACCGCGCGGAGCTCCTTATGATCGAGGTCGCCGGCGCCATTATTGGGGTCGAGCAGAAGCCCGCGCGAGGCGGGGCTCAGCGATAGCGCGATGGAATTGATGGTGAAGTCGCGGCCGCGCAGGTCTTCATGGATGGTGGCCGGAAGCACGTGGGGTTTTCCGCCGGGCTTGCTGAATTTTTCCTGCCGCGCCATGCCGATGCCGACGGGAATGTTGCCCGGAAAAAGCAGGTGCGCGCTTTTGCGCGTCTCGTCGATGCGCACCACCTGGGCGCCGCTCTTTTCCGCAACGGAGCGGGCGAGCTTGATGGCGGGGCCCTCGACGGTGAAGTCGATTTCGGTAATGGGGAACCCGCCCAGCATATCGCGCATGGTTCCGCCGGTCAGAAACAGGCCGGCGTTCAGCTGCAACGCCGCGGCCTGCACCTGTGACACCACCCGGCTCTGGTCCGGGCTGAGGTGGCTCTCGAGCCTAAACATGAAGTCGCTCATTGGTCAGCTCTCTTGGGGTCAGCTCTCTTGCCGAGAATTTCGCGTCACGCGCGAGGGTGATGGTCATCGATGGTCTTTCGCAAACGCGCCCGGACTACGTGGGTGTACACCTGCGTGGTTGAAATGTCGGAGTGTCCGAGCATGGTCTGAACGCTGCGGAGGTCGGCGCCGCCCTCGAGGAGGTGCGTCGCGAAGGTGTGGCGCAGGACATGCGGGGTGAGTCCGTGGAAGATTCCGGCCTGGTTGCCGTAGGCGCGCAAAAGTTTCCAGAATCCTTGCCGGGTCATGGCGCCGCCGCGCGCCGTAACGAAAAGATAGGGGCTGGGGCGGCGCTTCAGAAATGCGGGGCGGCCGGAGCGCAGATACTCCTCGATGGCCGCGATGGCGGAAGCGCCCACGGGAACGAGCCGGTGTTTGTTGCCTTTGCCCAGAATGCGGACATAGCCGAGGCTCAGCTCTACCTCGGAGACGCGGACCGTGCAGAGCTCCGATACCCGCAGGCCGGTGGCATACAGAAATTCCAGCATGGCGCGATCGCGGAGACCGGCCGGGCGGGCCGGGTCGGGGGCGGCCAACAGCTTAGTAATTTGTTCGGTATTAAGGTATTTAGGAAGACTCTGCCATTGTTTGGGAGACGACAGAAGACTGGTTGGATCGGATGCGAGAACTCCCCGCTCGAGCAGGAAGGAATGGAAATTCCGCAGGGTGGCGAGGTGGCGCGCGATGGTGCGGCTGGACAACCCGGCTTGGTACAGCGAATCGATGTAGCGGCGGATGCGTTGGTCGTCTTCGGCGGCGCCGAACGCCAGAAAGCGTTCCAGATCCTGGCGATAGGCCTCGACGGTATTCCAGGCAAGGCCCTTCTCAATGCGGCAGAAGTCGAGAAAGGACTGCACCCGGGCTGTAAGCGGCGCACCTTCGCGCATCGTGCCAATGATACAATACTCGCCAAAATGTTTGGAAGGGAATCTTCCGGCTTGGGGATTAATTTTGGGCGGATCGACCAGTAAAAAAGTGCTTGTCGCGCGGTTCGACCGGGAAACCCTGGCTGGATTCGTGAATTCTCAGACGTATTTGCGGGCCGAAGGCGTCGAATTGCTGACTCCGGCTGGGACAGTGCTGGTGTTGCCTTACGGTGAAGTAAAAACGGTTTCCTTCGTCAAGGATTTCGAGCGCGGCGAGGACCGCCGCGATCTGCGGCAGTTCACTACGCGGCCGAAAATGGAGGGGCTGTGGGTGCGGATGCGGTTTCGCGACGGGGATGTGCTGGACGGGCTGCTCTCGAATAACCTGCTGCGCTGGGAACCATACGGATTCACGGTGGTTCCGCCCGACCCCGGCGCGCAGAAACAGCGTATTTTCGTACCCCGGGCGGCGCTGGCCGAGGTACAGGTATTGGGGGTTGTGGGGAGCGCGCTGCGGAAGACGCGCAAGAAGCCGACGGCGGAAGGGCAGATCGAGCTGTTCGAAAACAATAGGCCGAATGGCATTGAATTTTTTGAATGTCCGGATATAATTTTATGCCATGCTTTCTCGGAAAGCGGCAGCCGGGAGGGCGTTTGCGGGAGGAAACCATGAATCTTAAAAATATTCGGGTTCCGGTTCGGGCTCTCGGGTTGGCTGTTTTGGCGGCAACGGGTATCGCCTTTGCGCAGGCCGATCGCGGCAGCATCGAAGGGACCGTAACGGACCCGACGGGAAGCGCGGTTCCGGGAACTCAAATTGAGGTGGTCAATATCGAGACGAACAGCAAACTGGATTTCTCGACCAATGAGGTGGGGTATTATCTGGCAGCCAATCTGCCGGTCGGGTCCTACCGCATGATTGTGCGGAAGGAGGGCTTCCGCACGGTTGTTCGAGAACCCATTTTGGTAAACGCCCAGAGCAGCTTGCGCGTGAACTTTAAGTTTGAAATCGGCTCCACTTCCGAAACCGTCAGCGTCAGCGCGGAAGCGCCGCTGCTGGACGTGTCGGCCACCAGCGCGCCCAACAATCTTACGGCGCAGTTCATCGACGATCTGCCGCTGCTCAACTTCGCCGAAAAGAGCAACATCACGGACAACCTGCGATTCCTGCCCGGAAATACTTCGAGTAATGGGAGCTTGAACAGCAATGAGCCGGCGGAGTCGTGGTCGGGCCGCGTGAATTCAGCGCTCCAGGCGCGACCGAGATTTTTATCGATGGCGCCCCGTCGAGCGAGTGGAGCACGCGGCGCGGCTCCGTCCTGGAGAATGGGCCTACCGTGCAGGCGGTGTCGGAGTACAGCGTGGTCGCCAACGCCTTCAACGCCGAGTACGGCGGGTTTGGGAGTTGGTTCACCACCGTCAACATGAAATCCGGCACGAATGTTCTGCACGGCATGGTCTACGACACCTTCGCCAATGACGATTTGGACGCCCGCAACTTCTTCCAAGGTCCCGTGAAACAGAAGCTGCGGCTTAACGAAGGCGGCTTCCAATTTGGCGGCCCGGTATACATCCCCAAGATCTACGATGGCCGCAACAAGACTTTCCTGTTCTTTAGCCAAGACCTGTTCTATTCACGGCAAGGCGGCGCCGGAGGCCTCGAGACCGTTCCGGCGGCGGCCTTCAAGACGGGCAATTTCAGCAATCTCGTGAGCGCATCGGGCGCGCAGATTCCGATTTTCGATCCTGCGACTACGCAGCCGGACGGCAATGGCGGCTTTGTTCGCCAGCAGTTTCCGGGCAACGTTATCCCAGCCTCGCGCATCAGTCCGGTTTCAGCGAAGATCGCGGCCTTGCTGCCGAACCCGGACCTTCCGAGCGAGGCGAACAATTGGTACAACAGGACCGGCGCCTTTCCCTACTTCAACACCTTCACCTCGCTTGCGAAAGTCGACCACAGTTTCTCGACGAAACAGAAGATCGCGGTTATGTACCAGAATGAGTGGCGTCCGCGGCTCATCAACAATAGCGGCTGGGGATTCACCGCCAACGCCGTGCCCGGGCTTCCCACGGAGCCGGACGTACTGGAAGGCTTTCAACTACAGACCGTAACCAGCCAGACCTGGCGCGCCAACCACGATTATATTTTCAGTCCCACCGTGCTGAACCATCTCACCGTGGGCGTCGACCGGTACGTGAATCCGTACACGAACACCAGCGTCGGGCAGGGCTGGGACCAAGCGCTGGGTATCACGGGAATGCCGAACGACCTGGGCGCGTTTCCGCAGATCAGTTTTACGGGCGGCACGGCATCGCCCATCAACATGGGGCTCACCAGCAACGGTTTGGGAGCGCAGACGCGCTTCTCGATCAGCGAGAGTCTGACGTGGATTCGCGGACGCCACACCATGAAATTCGGCGGCTCCCACTGGCGGTATGACAATAACAGCCGTAACGAATCGTCAACCGCCGGAAGTTTTACGTTCAGTAACCAAATGACCAGCCAGCCGGATTCGCCGAACCTGACAAGCTGGGGCAGTTCCTTTGCGAGTTTCCTGTTGGGAGACTTGCAGAACGCGAACACGACATTACCGTACACGACAGGCTACCGGTTCCGCCACTATTCTTTATTTGCGCAGGACGACTTCCGGATTAAGCCGAATCTTACTTTGTCTTACGGACTCCGTTGGGATGTCGCTCAGGCGCCTTTCGAGGTCAACAGCGAAGTGAGTTCCTTCAGCCCCACGGTCGTGAATCCGGTGGGCATCCCGGGCGCGCTCGTTTTCGGCGGGAGCGGGCCGGGCCGCACCGGGAACCAATTCGTCAAGACGTGGATGAAAGGTTTCGGTCCGAGGCTGGGCGTGGCTTACTCGGTGACGCCCAAGACCGTCATCCGGACTTCGGCGGGGATCTATTACTCCGACGCAACGGACACCGGCGGGTATACCGCGGGCTTCTCCGCGTCGCCGAGCTTCAGCTCGGCGGATAACTACACGCCGGTCTATAACTGGGGAACGAGCGGCTTCCCGCAGAACTACAGCTTGCCTCCGCAACTGAGGCCGGATTTCCAAAACGGGCAAAGCATAACGTGGCTGCTTCCAGCGGGGACTCGCCTGCCGCAGATTCTGAGTTGGACGTTCGCAATCCAGCGCGAATTGATGCGCAACGTGGCGCTCGATGTCTCGTACATCGGGAGTCATTCGACGCACCTGGCAGCGGGCAGCAGTTTCGATTACGTAAACGACAGCTATCTTTCGCTAGGGAATCTGCTGTTGCAACCCGCGGGGTCGGCCGCTGCCGCCGCGGCCAATGTTCCTCTGCCGTTCTCCACCTTCCCGAACTTGAGTGTGCATACCGTGGCCCAGGCGCTGATGCCGTATCCGCAGTACACCTCCGTCGGAACGGGATCGGAAAACGATCCGGTGGGCAGTGCGCGTTTCAACTCCTTGCAGGTGAAGGTGAACAAGCGATACTCCAACGGACTGACGCTGCTCACCTTCTTTACTTGGATGAAGAACATGAGCACGCTCGAACCGGACCAGTACACGCCCGTGCGGCCGATTGTCTACAGCGGAGATTCGCCGCCATTTACTTTCGTGTTCAACTGGAGCTACGAGTTGCCATTCGGGTCCGGGAAGAAGTTTCTCAATTCGGGCAACTCAATCCTGAAGAGGCTGGCGGGCGGTTGGAACATCGCCGGTTACGTGCGCTACAGCTCCGGGGACGCTTTAAGCTTCGCCGTGGCGAACAATCTTTCGGTTCTGGGATATGCCGCCAAATTCGCGGATTACGTGCCGGGCGCGCCCATATTCGGCACCACCGATCCGCGCGACTTCGACCCCGCTGTCAGCAGGTATCTCGCTCCCGGCGCCTTTGTCGTTCCTCCTCCCTACCAGTTCGGCAATACAGCTCCCGTTCTGGACTGGGTGCGCGGGTTCTGGCAGAAGGCGGAGTCGATTTCGTTGGGCAAATCGTTCCCGATCAAAGAGAGGCTGCGCGCGCAGTTCCGAATCGATGTGAATAACCCGTTCAACTTCGTGCGTTGGGGCGATCCCAACACCAGCATTACCAGCGCGAATTACGGACAGGTGACTTCGGCGGCGGACCCCAGAAAGATCCAGCTTTACCTTGCGATAAGGTTCTGAATTTTGCCGCGGAAATTAATATGACAAAACGCAGAACGTTTCTTTCTATCTTTTTGATGCCGGGTCTCGGCATTTCTTTGTTGGGCCAGAACCCGGCGGTGGCTTCGCAACAGGCCCGCGCGGCTCCAGATTTCCTGAATCGCGCCATTATCTATCAGGTGTGGATGCGTTCCTTTACTCCGGAAGGGACCCTGAGAGCCACGGCGGCGCACCTGCCGTATATTGCCGATCTTGGGGCCACTATCGTCTACCTGAGCCCTCTGAACGTTCACGGCTATCCGTCGGTGTTCGGGCCTTCGACCCCGTATGAAATTAAGGACTACGATCGAATCGACCCCGAGTACGGCAGGGAAGCGAACCTCAAAGCGCTGGTGGAGGAAGCTCACAAGTTGGGTCTGAAGGTGATTATGGATATCGTCTTCGCCCATAGCGCAAACGATAATGTCCTGCTGTGCAAACCCGGGTTCTATCAGCGCACGCCGGACGGGGCGCTCAAGATGTCGCGCTGGCACACGCCGATGCCGGACTACACCAACCCCGCAGTGCGCGAGTATTTCCGCAATAACATGCTGCATTGGGTTCGAGACGTGGGCGTGGACGGGTTCCGGGCCGACGTGGCGGGCGGCGTGCCTTTGAGTTTTTGGGACGAAGCGCGGGAGGCGATGGACAAAGTCAATCCCAATGTGATCATGCTGGCCGAAGCGGACGTGCCGCAACAGCAGCTTAAGGCCTTCGATATCAGTTATAACTTCCCGTATTATTCGGCGCTTACCGCGGTGGTGGTAAACGGCGAATCGGCCGAGCGCATTCAGCAACAGTGGGAGAAGGCGAAGGCCGCCTTCCCGCGAGGCGCTCACTTCCTGCACTTGAACGATAACCACGATCGCAACCGGGCGAACGTGGTGTTTAGCGAAAAGGGAGCGCTGGCGACTTCCGTGCTGGATTTCACTCTGGACGGAATTCCGCTGTTGTACAACGGAGAGGAAATCGGCGATTGTACGCCTCCTCAACAGCAGTCCCATGTGGCCATCCGGTGGGAGATCTGGAAGCCGGAGGAGGAGCGCACGGGTCTTGCGAGGGTGCAGGAGGCGAAACTAAGGGTGTACAAGCGGATTCTTCAGATGCGCCGGGAAGAGGCGGCGCTTACTTCGGGCGAGCTGCTGTGGGTCAATAACAGCAACCCGGATGAGGTGGTCAGCTTCATACGCAGGACGGGCAATGAAGAGATTCTGGTATTGGTTAACGTATCAAACCGTATCTCTAAAGTACAGGTGGACGTGCCGGCTTCGGAGTACGCACGAGCCACGGACCTTCTGAAAAAGCGGCCGCTGCCGGCCTCACTCTCTCCGGACAAATTCAGTTGTCAGTTAGGAGCGTTTGACTATATAGTAGCGAAGCGCTCAGCGGCAAAGACTCCGTAACTGGGGAAAGAATGCATTCCATAGCCCGCGGTCTGGTATTCGGGCTCTTGATTTGGTCCGTGGGTAACGGCCTGGCGCAGCCCGGGACCCAGTTCAACGTCAAGAATTATGGCGCGGCTGGCGATGGCATCCAGCCGGATACCGACGCCATCAACAAAACTATCCAAGCGGCGCGCGAGGCCGGAGGCGGGACCGTTCTTGTCCCCGCGGGAACCTATCTGTCGGGAACCGTCCAGCTTCAGAATAACGTGACCCTCTGGATCGACGCGGGCGCGACGATACTGGGCAGCAAGAACCTCTCCGATTATCATTGGCCCGAAGGCGGGCGTGAGTGGGACGGCGCGATCATCCTGGCCAACGGCGTTCATAATGCCGCGCTCATGGGCCGGGGGACGATCAACGGACAAAACCTCACCAATCCGAGAGGCGAAGAGCATATCCGCGGCCCCCATGCGGTCCTTTTCAATAAGTGCAAAGACATTGCCGTGCGCGACGTCACCATTAGAGACGCGGGCAATTACTCTCTCATCATGCGTTCCTGCGAGCGGGTAACCATCGACAACCTGACGGCGTTCAACGGCTATGACGGCATCAATATGCACGACGTCAGGTCCGCGACTATCTCGAATTCCAAACTTTACACCGGCGACGATAGCCTGGCTGGGGCCTACTGGGAGAACGTGACCGTCTCCAACTGCATTCTGAACAGCTCCTGCAATGCGATCCGCGTTGGTGGCCGCAACGTGCTCATCAACAATTGTCTGATCTACGGTCCCGGGGAGTACGCCCACCGTCTCGGATTCCGCCAAAATACGGAATCCGGCTTTCAGATTCTGCCTCACAACGCGCCTCGCGGGAATTCGAGTTCGACAAGGCTGGTCAAGCCCGGTCCGGTGGACAACATGATCCTATCCAATGTCACGATGATCAATGTCCGCTCGCCGGTCTATGTGGCTTTCGGCGCCGATGCTCCGTACAGTGGCAACAATTTAGGAGTGGGGCGCATCGTGATTGAAAACCTCACTGCTATTAATTGCGGCAGAACGCCGTTTTATGTAGCCGGGCCTCGTGAAAATCCCGCTAAATCGATCATCCTGCGAAATGCCCGGCTGACGTTCGCCGGAGGAGTTGACGAGGAGGAATCGAACGGCCAGGGGTTCAGCCCCTATTCGATGCTCCAGTCGTACGGGGTGTACTGCCGCAATGTCGAGCACCTGGAGCTCCACGACGTCCGAGTGAACTATCGCGACAAGGACCGGCGGCCAGCCCTCTTCGGCGAGAATATCGGCACGCTGGAGCTGGACCGCTTCGTTGCGGAACGGGAAGCGGATGGCGCGCCCTCGCTGCTGTTCGCCGGTATCCACAGATTGGCGATAAATGGCGCGGAGGCGACGCCCGCCAAATTGCTTCTCAAGGGTCTCGATCCCGTGTTGGGGAAAGTGATTTCCGGCGAGCCGTTTTTTGTGGGGGCGACAGTCCAAAACACCGGTCATGAAGGCCTTGGCGACGTCGAGTTGCGGCTTGGCAATGAGGCGATCAAGCGCACGGTCTGGTTGGGAGCGAACGAAACTGCGCGCGTCGGCTTCGCCAATCTGCGGTCCAAAGAGGCCGGGGAAATACCGCTGCGGCTGGGAGAATTGGTGAAGAACGTGACGGTGCGGCCTAAACCGTCCGGTCACCCGGTGAACGCGCCATATGTTGCATTTCAGAACCTCAGGGGACAAGTGGAGCAGATCGAGGGTGGTTTCTACATTCGGGAAGGCGGCGATTACGCCGTGCTGGACCACGGCGACCAGTACGGTTCGGCCTATCTGCCCCACGCATTGGGAGAAACCGATTCGGCGGTTGTGAAACTCGAGAATCCGGATGTCCGAACGAGTTGGGTTGGCCGCGCGGGCATCATGGTGCGTAAGGACATTTCGAAGCCTGGGCAATCGCCCGGCTACCTTGTATTAGGCGCTTCGCCATCCAACGGCTTTGCGCTGGAGTGGGATTCAAATGGCGATGGCCGCATCGACAAGCGGACCGTCCTCGATGGATATACCAACTGGCCGTGCTGGCTCAAGCTGCAGCGGCAGGGCGCTCGATTCACGGGATACTCCAGTAAGGACGGAAAGAATTGGAGCGAGGTCGGCGAAGCCGACGTGGCGGGAGCCGAGGGTGCTCTCGATATCGGCGTCTTTACCCATCGAAGCAGTGCCCGCTTTCTTGATTTCAGAGTAATCCGGTGAGTTGCCCGCTGGAACCGATGAGGAGCATGTGCCATTTCCGGAAGGCTGTTTAATTCTCTTCCTGGGGATGACCGGGGTGTTGGAGTCCGCGCCGGGCCAGAGTGCACCGTCGCGGCTGCTGGAAGAGGCCAACTCGAATTATCGGGCGCTGCGATCCGCCGAGGCGGTTCGTTTGTATCGCGAGTATCTGGCGCATTACGCGGATCGCGCGGACGTGCGGACTTACCTGGGCGCGGCGCTGCTGAATATGCGCGAACCGCGCGAGGCTTTAGAAGAAGCGAAGCGGGCCATTGCGCTGGATGACCGCTACGCCAAAGCGTATACGCTGGCGGGGCGCATTTATACGGAGCGGCAGGAATGGGAATTGGCGAAGGAGTGCTTCGATCGGGCTGTTGCGCTCGATCCGGGCGACCGTGAGACCTGGTATTTCTTCGGCCGCTCCTATTACGATGCCAACCGCTTTGACCGGGCTGTTGAAGCGTTCTTGCAGGCAATTAAACTGGGCGCCGGGCAGAGCCGGGTTTATGAAAACCTGGGTCTTGCGTACGAAGCCCTCAGTCAGTTCGAGGATGCGGAGAAGGCCTATCGGCGCGCCGTGGAGTTGGCGGGAAACACCTACCGGCCCTGCCTTGCGTATGGCGTGTTTCTGTTCAAACAAGGGCGGATGGCGGAAAGCCTGCGCCTGTTGGAGCGGGCTTTCCGCCTGGAACCGGACGCCCCGGACGTCCGTTTCGCATTGGGCCGGGTTTTATATCATGCCGGAAGACTACCCGAAGCTTCTCAGGTACTGGAGGGAGCGCTGCCATCGAATGAATGCCGGGTGCACAACCTGCTCGCCAGGGTTTTTTCCATGCAGGGCGAAAGCGGCGAAGCGGAGCGAGAGGTCAAATTGATGGGGGATTGCCGTGGCGAGACGGGTGCCCGGGCAGAGCCGCGGTGACAAAAGCCTCATGGGCAGCGGGCGTTGCCATCATGGCGCTTGCGGCAGCGCCCGCCGCCCTCTTTGAGGACCGTAGCGCGAAATCCGGAATCGATTTTGTGCTGCGCAATTGCCGAACACCGGAGAAGCACCAGATTGAAACCATGGCCGGCGGAGTGGCCGTGTTCGACTACGACAACGACGGGTATCCGGATATTTATTTTGTAAACGGAGCGTCGCAGCCGGGTCTTGAGAAGAGCAGTCCCAAGTACTCCAACCGCTTGTATCGGAACAAGGGGAACTGGAGCTTTGAGGATGTTACGGAGAAGGCGGGCGTCGGCGGGAAAGGATACAACATCGGCGCCGCGGCGGCCGATTTCGACAACGATGGAAATGTCGACCTTTTTGTCACCGGCGTCAATGGCAATACATTGTTCCGCAATCGCGGCGATGGCACGTTCGAAGACGTAACGCGCAAAGCCGGGCTTGAAAGCGACCGCTGGACAGTCTCGGCGGCGTGGCTCGACTACGATAACGACGGCCTTCTGGATCTCTTCGTGGTCGACTATGTGAAGTGGGATCCGGCTCGGGAGCCGTTGTGTGGCGATGCTGCGGGCAAGAACCGTACCTACTGCCACCCCCGTTTCTACGAGCCGCTGCCGAACCGCCTCTACCACAACAACGGCGACGGCACTTTCACCGACGTTTCCGAGGCGTCGGGTATCGCCGCGTATCGGGGCAAAGGGATGGGCGTCGCAATCGCCGATTACGACCACGATGGTTGGATGGACATCTTCGTCGCCAACGATACGGTCCCCAACTTTCTATTCCACAACGAGCATAACGGGCACTTCCGCGAGGTGGCTTTTCAGGCTGGCGTGGCGTTAAAGGATGATGCGAAAGCGATTTCCTCCATGGGCGCCGATTTCCGCGATCTCGATAACGATGGCTGGGAGGACCTTTTCGTGACGGCCCTCGCCCATGAGACGTTCCCGTTCTTTCGCAACCTCGGCCACGGGTTGTTCAGCGACATGACTTATCCGAGCCTCGCCGGGGGCGCCACTGCTGCGATGAGCGGTTGGGGGATTGGCATTTTCGACTTTGACAACGATGGTTGGAAAGACGTTTTCACCGCTAACGGCGATGTGCAGGACAACACCGAGTCGTTCTCCAGCGGCAGGTCGCGGCAACAGAACTTGCTGCTATTGAACGATGGCAAGGGCAGATTCAAAGCGCAGGTCATCGGGACGGCGGCACAACACCGCGGCGCGGCTTTCGGCGACTTCGATCGCGATGGGCGCGTGGATGTCGTAGTCACCAGACTCAATGAGCCGCCGGTGCTGTACCGCAATACGATGGGAGCGGGAAACCACTGGATCGGCCTCAGGCTAATCGGAAATCGGAGCAACCGGGACGCCTTGGGCGCCCGCGTCCTCATTCGGAGCGGCTCCACAAGGCAGGTGAATCACGTGACCACGTCTGTTGGTTATGCCTGTTCGAGTGAACCCACGGTACATTTCGGATTAGGGAGCGGCGCGGTAGTGGACCAGATCGAAATCGAATGGCCGTCCGGGTCGCGGCAGACACTCGAGAAGATGCCGGCCGATCGGTACATCACCGTGCGCGAACGCTAGCGGCTCAGACGCTCACGAGCTGCGGACGGCCCAGCGTCATTTCGGCCAGGTCCACCCAGCCGTGCCAGCGCGTGTTCTGCACGAATGTCGATGGTCTCGATGCGGAAGCCGCGATTGCCGTTAAATTCCGCCCAGCGGCGGCGGGCGACCTCGCTCAATTCGTCGACCTGATCCGGGGTAAGGTTCTGGGCCAGGGTGACGTGGGGATGGAATTCGAAGGGTTCGTCATACCATAATCCGCCGGTGTTGAGCGCCTCGTGCGCTTTCTTCAAGTGCTCATGTCCGCGTCCGGCGGCGATGTAAAGGACATCGGAGATGGGGAAAATTTCGACAGCGCTCAATTCGATATCGAGCGGCTTCAGATCGTAAGCGGCCTCGCGCAGTTGAGACCAGGCCTTTTCGGGCGGCCCCTTAATGGGACGCGGCGGCAGGATGGTGACATGGGCCCGAAGAAAACAGTTCGGAACCAACTCGCAACGCAAACGGTCGAGGAAGCCGGCGAGCGGTTCCGGGATGTAGCTCACGAGAGCGAAGGAATTCAGGTACTCGACCCCGGTCGGGTCACAAGACATATTTTGCTACGTTATCGCGCTGCTTTGAGCCGCTGCCAACCCCGGCGGCTCCGGTACAAACCAGCGAGCCTCCTCAAACCCCACGTACTTATAGATCCGGAGGCCGTCCTCCGCTTCCAGTATGTCACCAATGTTAAGGGGCGCGCCGGAATCGCGCAGCGCGACCCACGCCGCGTAGGCGGTCGCGGCCTCGACGCTTGCTCCCGGTTCGTAATCCTTGGGCTTGACGATGGTCAACCCGGCCGTGTGGGGCGCCCAACGGAACTGCTGCAGGGGAGCGTCTTTGATGCGATGGATGCGGTAGACTGGCATGGGATTATTTTCGCTCAAGAGAGGACTGAGCGTCGCGGCGGCCCTGTTCGATCCACTTTTCGGCATTGAAACGCGACCAGTACAGCGTGTCGCGGCCGTTTCCGAGAAGCCCTTCAGGCGCGATTTCGAGAATTTCGATGTCTTCGGGGACGATGGGACGGAAGCGCGACAACGACCGGACGACGCGGACGAAAGTTTTGGGGATGAGGCCCGGGAGCAGCGCGAGGGCATTGACTGCGACGATGCGCTCGGCTCCGAGCTCGGCAGCGGCCCAAATCGGCAGGGCGGAAAGGAGGCCGCCATCGGAATAGGTCTTTCCATTGACGCGCACCTGTTCGAAAAGCCCGAAGATGGCCGTGGTGGCCTTGAGCAGTTCCGCCGTGACTTCGTCGTTTCGAAAGATGCGGGGGCGGAGGCGGGCCAGTTCGGTGACGACGACGGCGTAGTCGATGCGCGGACGGTAGGACGCATAGATCTCCTCGATTTGCTTCATGAGGGGAGCGCAGTCGAGGATTCCGCCGTGAAAGGCGCGAGGGCGCTGCCAGCGGTACGCGGCGGCGCAATCGAGGTTCAGCCAGCGATGGATCAATTCCTGGGGCGCGCAGCCTCCGGCAATGGCCCAGCCGTTGATGGCGCCGATGGAAGCGCCGACGACCAGGTCGGGTTTGAAGCAATCGGAGAGGATGGACCATGCGCCCGCCTGATACGCTCCGAACATGCCTCCGGCGGAAAGGACCAGCGCGGTCTTCAAGCTTGCGGCTCCCCGGCGGCGCGGGGCCGGAGGCGGGGGCCGGTTTTGAGGATGTCGACGGGAATGAGGTCATACTTCGCGAGCGTATGGCCTGCGAAAAATACTTCCGCGATAAGACCTCTTTGCGTTTCCGGGCGCTGAAACTGATCGAAGACGAGGTTGCCGAGGGAGTAGAAGATGACGCCGCCGCCGTACTCCTCAAACGGTTGAACAACGTGCGGATGATGGCCGACGACTATCGTCGCGCCGGCATCGATGGCGGCGTGGGCGAACTGGCGCTGGCGATCGTTGGGCGTGGGCTTGTACTCGGTTCCGGCGTGCATCGAAACGATCGCTATATCGGCGCGCTTCAAGAGCCCCGCAATGTCCAGGGCGGCGCGGGCGGGATCGAGCATGGCGATGCGGTCGTCGGCGTCTTTATAGTTGCCGTTCGATTGATCGAAGGTGTAGGCGAGGAAACCGAAGCGGATTCCATGGCGTTCGAGGACGGCGCCGGCGTGGGCGGCCTGGGGGGTCGCCGCGGCGCCTACGGCGGCGATGCCGTTTTTGGAAAGCCAATCGAGGGTGAAGGTCACTCCGTAAGCTCCGCAATCGCGGGCGTGGTTGTTGGCGGTCGAAACGATGTCGATGCCGGCCAACTTGAGGGCCGCGATCATGTCCGGAGCGGTTTTGAAGACTAAGCCGGCCGGGGGCGGCTTGACGCGGTCGGAGAAGGGGGCTTCGAGATTGACGAATGCAATGTCGGCGGCGGCGAAGACGGGGGCGATCTCGCGCATCGGACCGGCGGGATCGCGATTGGCGTGGGCGACGGCGCCGACATAGCGCGACAGCATGACGTCGCCGCCGAACAGCAGGCGGTTGAGGGGAGGGATGGGGGGAGCGGACTCGAAGCGGCCGGCTACCCGGGGAAGCAACCAGAGGGCCGGGAGCGCGAGAAATGTGCGACGCTGAATCATCGACTAATTACAGGTTAACGAACGCGTGCTTCGAGGTAGATTGCTTATCGCCGCCGCGCTGTGCTCCCCGGGGTGGGCGCAAGCGGTGAATTTGCAGGGCCATGTTCGGAGGCTTGACGGAGATACGGCATCGGCGATGGATGGGGCGGGAAATGTGTACAGTTACCGGGTATACGACATCATCCAATTTTCCCGTGACCGTGGGGGCGTTTCAGCAGAGTTCCATTCCCGCTCAATGCGGTTTTGTTCCCGGAAAACGGCTTTCCTGGCTCGCCGATTCCCTGCCCCCCGGATTCGCCGCCAAGATCGATCCCAGCGGCACGCGCCTGGTTTATGCGACCTATCTCGGCGGTGAACAGGAAGACGATGCGAAGGCCATTGCTGTGGACGACTCCGGCAACGCCTATATCACGGGAAGTACCAGTTCGATGGCGTTTCCGGTCACGCCGGGAGCGTGGCAGACGGGATTGGGAAGCGAACTTTTCAACGGCTTCATAACCAAATTGAATGCGGCGGGCAGCGGTTTGGTTTTTTCGACCTATTTGCCGGGTGGAGAGGGGGACGCGGTCGCGGTAGACGGCGCGGGGGACGTGTTCGTTGCTGGCACTGCGTCTGGCGCCACATTTCCGGCCACGCCGGGGGCGTTTCAAACAATCGCATCCTGGGGCATGAGGACGCCTTTGTTCTGAAGTTGAACGCGGCCGGGAGCAGCTGATCTATGCCACCTTACTAGGCGGGTCGTTGGCGGACATAACGAGCGCACTCGCGATCGATGCGGCGGGAAACGAATACGTGGCGGGGATCACGGCATCTGTTCCGGCCAACGCGCATCTTGTGACCGACAGTTTCACCTCGTTTCCGGTTACCCGGGGGCGGTAGATGGATCGGGGATCGTCGCGGACGGCTTCGTCGCCAAAGTGAATCCGCTTGGGGACGGCGCTGGTGTAATCGGCCGTGTTCGGCGGGAGCGGAGACGATGGTGTTCTAGCGCTGGCGGTCGATGCGGCTGGCGACGCGTATTTTCCGGTTATATGCGAAGGTCGATTTTCCCGTCACCGCGGGCGCATGGCGCGCCGCTATGGCCCTGGCTTCGCGGGAAAGCTGAACAGCCATGGGTCCGAGTTGGCCATTTGAGCTACCTCAGCGGTGCGATTAAATTGCCGTGGATAGCGCGGGCGACGCTCTCGTCACGGGGAGCACCTGGATGCCTCGGATATTGCGACGACGCCAAACGCGAACATGCCCTGTTTTCCTTAAATCCGGTCCGGGCGATACTAGCAAACCATCATCGTGCGGCTCAATGCGACCGGCACGGGACCCCTCTATTCCTCGTATGCAGCAGGCGCGGTAGTTGCAGCGGATGCATCGGAATCTATTGGCCAGCGTTCGGCGATCCCGGAATCAAATCATGGCTCCGATCGCGCCGAGGATTCGATTGCGCGGTGACCGCCGCTCAGCGTATCGCGAAGGTGCGATTCGCAGGAGGAGATCTTGTCTTGATTCGCGCGATCCTGGGCCGGAACAGGCGGCGGGGGCCTGAAGTCGAAGCTCCGCCAAGTGGCGAGGACGCTCGAGAACACGCCGTCTGATCGGCGGGGCGGCGGCTCCGTTGCTGTAGGTTCCCCCAGCCAGATCAACCGTCACGCTGTTTGAGATCACGGGGCAGACGCAGACGGCCATACGTTCAAATCGACACGGCGCGCAGGGCTGCCGCCATTTCAGACGCAGGTCGCGGCTGCATACCGGGGATTTCCGTTCGATGGCACGGGCTAGGGCAGGCGATGGCGTTGAACCAGGACGGGACGGTCAACTCGGCGGCGAATCCGGCGGCGCCGGGGTCGGTGGTGAAGCCTCTTCGTTAAGGGAGCGGGCGCCATGACGCCTACGCCCGAGGATGGATCGATTCCCGCGGCTTCGCTGCGAAAGCTCGGAACGATAAGCCTGAACATGATCGGCGCGCCCTTCGGGGTGCAACTGCAATATGTGGGGGACGCCCCGGGGTTGGTGGAGGGCCATGGGCAAATCATACCGTGTTATCTGGTCAGTTATCAACCGGGACCGCAGGATGTGGGTCTGTCGGTGGGCAACGCGGGCGTGCCGGTCGGGCTGAACGTAACGGTTTTTGTTCAATAACGCGCGGGGACATCGCGATCATGCGTGGCGGGCTCTGGCGAGGGCCGGGGTGAGTACCCATTTCAATTCGCCGTGCGGTTGCGCTTCCAGCTTGTCCATGGAGATGCGGACGAGCGCGCCTTTTTTCAGGTCGAATTTCAGATTGGGCACGGCGAGGAGATAGGCGGCGAGGCGCGAAAGTTGCGGCTCATGCCCGACCAGGACGAGCTGCCGGGATGCGGCGTGGGAGCGCACTTCTTTCCAGACCTGCTCCGGGCGGACGTTGGGTAACAGGGCCTTGGTTTCAGAGAGCGGCGGCACGGGATCGAATGCCGCGGCGGCGATGTTGGCCGTTTCGAGAGCGCGCGCGTAAGGACTGGTCAGGATAATATCCGGCGCGACTTTGGCGCGCCGTGCCAAGCGCGCCACGCGATCGACGTCGCGGCGGCCCTTTGGAGTCAGCTTGCGGTCCGCCTCGGCGATATTCTTGCCGCGCGGCTCGGCCTCTCCGTGGCGCAGGACGTAGATATCCATTCAGGCGACCCGCCGCGCCGTGAGGCCGCTGAAATAGCGGACCCAGGCATCTTTTTCGCGCGCGCCGAGCGTTTTGCGCCAATAGCGGCGAAAGGCCGCGGTATTCTTGACGGCCAGTCGTTCAAGATATTCGACGACATCGCCGGCAATGGCCCGATGGCTCTTTCGATACTTCTCGAGAAGCTTAGCCGTCGTAATGGAGTCGTTGATATCTCCGAGCCGCTTCTGGACATTGCGAAGCGCATGCAGGCGCGGCGCCAAGGCCGGTCCGTAATCGGATGCGAAGAGCTCCATCGTGTAGCGGAATTTCTTGCCCTGGACGCGAAACTTGTGCAGTTTGCCGTAGCCGGCGGCGGGGTTGGCGGCGGCTTCGCCGGCGTCGAAGAACTCCGCCGCCAGTTGGGGCAGGATGGTTCCGGCGTACTCGAGCGCTTGCCGGGGAACGTCGTTTTTCGGCCGCTCCAGGCGCCAACCCTTCAGCGCGGCCCCGTTATCCAGTTTGTGCAGCGCCCGCCGAAACTCCGCCGCCGCGCCACGCCGATCGCTTCGAAGCTCCCGGGCTAAACCGCCGGCGCCGCGCATCCCTGAATTTTTCAGAAGCTTGATCGCGATATCGAAATCGCGGACTTCCCCCGCGGCGCGGAGTACTTTGTGGACCTTGCGGGCGATCTTGCGGGTCGCGCGGGCCGGCAGCAGCGGACCGCAAACATCAAGGCATTGCAGCAGCCGGCGTATGGCGACGCGGACATCGTGGATGGCGCCGGCGTCCGGATTGCGCGCCGCCGCGGCCAATTCCCGCGCGGCCCGATCAAGCAGATCCGAAGGGGATTTCATGGCTTAGCCGTTTCAACGAGCAGGCCGCGTTCGTAGACCTGTTGGAAAATATCGGCGACCCGCTCAGCGGCCCACTTTTCGAGCTTGACGTCGGATTCCGAGCGCAGCGCCACGAAAAGCGAGCCGTTCCGCAAGCTGCAATCTATGGCGCTCACGCGCTGCTCGTGGGTTTGGTCGAGCGCCGCCGAGAGACGCAGCAGCGGGGTGAGCAGCAGGACGGCGCGCTTGGCCTCGGCGTCGAGCGCGTGAAAGTCGGGGTGCGATGGCGCGGGCATTCCTTTGCGGTGATAACGGCAAAGACTGGCGAGAATATTTCGCTCTCGTTCGGTAAAACCCGGCAGATCGGAGTTCGCGACGAGGTATGAGGAATGGCGATGATGCCGCGTGTCGCTGACAAAATGGCCGATATCGTAGAGATACGCGGCCGCTTCGAGCAGCTCGCCGTAGTGCGGTGGGAGGCGGTGAAGCGTTGAGGTGGCATCGAAAAGCTGCGATGCGATGCGAGCGACCTTGCGTGCGTGCGCCAAGTCGACGGCGTAGCGCCGGGCCATGCCCAATGCGACCTCGCGCCGGTCCGCATCGAGGCGCGTGGGCGTTTTCCCGACGCCGCGGCGGGCCAGATCGGCGATAATGCCGTCGCGCAGGCCGGCGGCCGAGTAGTACAGGCGAGGAAGGCGCAGCTCGCGCATGATGTGCAGGAGAACGGCCGCGCCGGGCACGATGATTTCGGCGCGGCGCGGACCGATTCCGGCGATTTTGCGGCGGCCTTCCAAATCGCGGCTGGAAACCTTGCCGTAGAAGGCGCGCACCTGCGCAAGCGAAGCGCGGAGCCGGTCGGCCTTGTCGCGCTTGGAGCGATGAACGCCGTTAACAGCCGACATTAGGGCGGCGGCGGTACCGGAGGTGGCCACCGCGCGATCGTAAGATTTCGGCTTGAGGCGGGAGACGACGGATTCGAGGCGCTGCTCGATGTATTCGCGCAATTGCGCGAGCTCCAGCTTTTGCGGCGGCTCCGATTTGAGAAAAACCTCCTTCATGCGGAGCGCTCCGATTTTCTTCGAGAACGCTTCGGCGAGATGTCCGTTTTCACCCACAATCACCTCGGCGCTGCCGCCGCCGACGTCGATCACCAGCAGCCTTCCTTTGAGCAGAGGCCAGCGCGACTGCACGCCCAGGTAAATCAACCGCGCTTCCTCAAGGCCGGAGACGACTTCCACGCTCGCGCCGAGGACATCGGAGGCGCGGCGGAGGAACTCGTCTTTATTGGCCGCATCGCGAAGCGCGCTCGTGCCCACGGCGCGGACGGCGACGGCATTTACGGCGCGGTACTTTTCCGCCATGGATGCGAGCACGTTGCAGGCAAAGTCGATCGAGGCGGGGCTGAGGCGGCCGGTGCGGAAAACGCTTTCGCCGAGCCGCGTCACCTGGCGTTCGGAGGCAAGTATTTCGACGGGGCCATCGGGGGCGGCTTCGGCGGCTTCCATTCGAATGGAGTTGGAACCGATGTCGACGGCCGCATAACAAGGCACGATTTCATGATAGAGAATCGGAATCGGCGCGCTTGGAGCGGCGGCCCCGGGATTGTTAAGCGGCGGATTCTTCCGTCTCTATGCGGCTGCCGGCGGCTATGTTGACCAGGATGACCCCGTTCTCGACGCGCGTGGGATAAATGGCCACGCAGCCGGGGCGGGAGGCAGCGACAGGGGCGCCGGTTTCAAGATCGAATTTCCAGCCGTGCAGCGGGCAGACCACCACGCGGCCGGAAACGATGCCGTCGCACAACGGGCCGCCCTGGTGCGGGCAGGCGTTGTCGATAGCGAGGAAGCGGTCTCCGAGATTGAAGATGGCAATCTCCACGCCGCCCGCGGTTACCGCCCGGCCCTCGCGCAAAGGGACATTTTCGGTTCTCGTGATGCGTACCCAACCGCTCGCGGGGATCATGCGAAGGCGTTCTCCAGCGGTTCGATCTGAACGAACTGAGTGGGATTGACGGGGGCTTCGCGCTCGAGCCAGGCATCTTTGGCGAGAGCCTTCGAGCGCTCCAAACGTTCGAGAAGTTTCAACTGCTCGGGCTCCGTCGCATACACCGTTTCCTTGCGGATCTTCTCGATGCCGAGGCGCTCGACGAAATCGTACGTGCGTTCGAGATAAATGGCGTTTTCACGGTAATACTCAAAGAATAATTCAGCGGCGCGGATGGCGTCCGCCGTGGTTTCGACGGTGAGCAGCAGAGCGGCCTTGCGAACTTTCTTGCCAGCGGCGCCGCCAACGACCACTTGCCAGCTTCCCTCCTGCCCCACGAGCCCGATGTCTTTCACGGTCGCTTCAGCGCAGTTGCGGGGGCAGCCGACGGCGCCCATTTTGACCTTGTGAGGGGTGTAGAGATTTTCCAGGCGCCGCTCCAGCTCGATGCCGGCGGCGGTGGAGTCCTGCACGCCGAAGCGGCAGAATTCCGTGCCCACGCAGGTCTTCACCATGCGAACGCCCTTGGTATAAGCCTGGCCGGAGGGCATGCCGAGGTCCGCCCATATTTTTGGGAGATCCGATTTGCTTACGCCCAGCAGGTCGATGCGCTGGCTGCCGGTGATCTTGATCATGGGGACGTTGTACTTTTCGGCGACATCGGCGATACGGCGCAACTCGGCGGCCGAAGTGACGCCTCCGCGAATCCGCGGCACCACCGAAAAAGTGCCATCGCGCTGGATGTTGGCGTGGACGCGATCGTTGATGAAGCGCGCGGAGCGATCCTCCTCGTGATCGCCGCACCAGACCATGTCGAGCAGGTAGCTTAGCGCCGGCTTGCAAACTTCGCACCCCTTGCGGTTGCCATAGACATTTAGGACTTCCTGCACCGATTTCAACTTCTGGCTGAGCAGAATCTCGCGGAGCTGCTCGTAAGAGAATGGGAAACAGGCGCACAGCGTGGTGCGGGGCTCTTCTTCGAATTGCGGGGTGACGGCGCGAAGCAATTGCTCGCATAGGGCGGTGCAGCTTCCGCAGCCGGTGGAGGCGCGGGTGCACTCCTTGAGCTGCGCAAGGGTGTTTACGCCGCGCTCGTGAATTGCATGGATGATGTCACCCTTGCCGACGCCGTGGCAACCGCAGACGATTTCGCTGTCGGCGATTTCGGCCACGTCGAGTCCGGGGTCTTCGGTAGTTTCGGGAAAGAGAAGGCGGCGGCGCTGCTTTGTGAGATCGAGGCCGTTCCTCAGCCAGTCCATGTAGCGGTGACTGTCGGAGGCGTCGCCCACCAGGATGATGCCGGTCAGCTTACCGTCCGTGAGCAGCAGCTTTTTGTAGATACCGAGAGACGGCGTCTTCGTAATGGACGATCTCTGTTTCGGCGGCCGATGCGGGGCTATTCTCCGCGAGATCGCCGGCTGAGAAAACGTCCACGCCCATGATCTTCAGCTTGGACGCGGGCGCGGCGCCTTCGAATGTCAGGCCGCGATTGCCGGTGATGGCGGCGGCCAACACCTTGCCCTGCTCGATCAGCGGCGCTATCAGGCCGTAACAGACGCCGCGGTGTTCGACGCACTCTCCGACCGCGAAGATGTTCGGCTGCGACGTTTCCATGTAGTCGTCCACGACGATGCCGCGATTAACTTTGAGACCGGCGCGGCGAGCTAAGTCCACGTTGGGCCGAATGCCCGCCGCAATCACGACGAGGTCCGCCGCGATCCGCTCGCCATCGGCGAACTGGATGGCTTCCACGCAGTCGTGGCCCAGGATCGCCGATGTTCCACGGCTCAACAGTACGCGGATGCCTAAGCGCTCCATCTTGCGCTTGAGATAGCTTCCGGCGGTGAAATCAAGTTGCCGCTCCATGAGCGTGTCGAGCAGGTGGACGATAGTAACGTCGCATCCCTGAATCTGGAGCCCGCGGGCCGCTTCCAAGCCCAGCAGCCCTCCGCCGATGACGACGGCTTTTACGCCCGGACGCGAGCGTTCGAGAAGACTGCGCGCATCGTCGATATTGCGGAAGGTCAGGACGCCGTTTTTATCCGCGCCGGCGATGGGAGGGATAAAAGCCGAGCTGCCGGTGGCAAGCAGCAGCTTGTCGATAACTAGTTACGCCGCCATCGTCGCCCGTGACCGTTTTGGTTTCCGCGATCGACTTCTACAACACGCACGCCGAGACGCAGGGCGATGCGATGTTTGCGGTACCAGTCGAGCGGATGGAGAGTAATCTCATCGAGCGATTTTTCGCCGGCCAGTACCGAGGATAGAAGTATGCGGTTGTAATTGGGATGGGTTTCATCGCCGAAGATCGTAATTTCAAACTTCCGCGCATGCTTGAGGATTTGTTCCACGCAAGCGACGCCCGCCATTCCATTGCCGGCTACAACCAGACGCTGCATAAGATAATTCGTATCTCGATTAGGACTTACGAGGTCCGCTGCGGGAGCAGAGAGCTACCCCGGCTCATCTGCTTGTTACAACAACGATAAGTTACAAGTGGCGCGAATAGCAAATTGAAAAAATCAATCGGCTGGCAAGACTTTTCTTATATCTACGCGGGAAGCGCTCTCGAATCGCGCTTCCAGGGCGCGACATCGGCGGTGCGCACATACCAGGTGAGCATACGCGATTCCAGTTCGCGCTGCGGCTCTCATATGAGCTTTGACCGAATAAGTTATTCAGTTCGCGCGGATCGCGAGTAATGTCGTAAAGCTCGTTTTGGCCGTCGGGACGCAGAATGAGCTTCCAGTCCAGGGTCCTGATCATGGTACTTCGCGTGACGGTTTGAGGCCGTTGATTTTGGAGCTTGACTTTCGGATAGTAGATATTCGACGGAGTACTGAAATCCTGGAAAGGTTCGAAGCACTGCGGCTCATAAGTGTTGTAGCCGCCTTCGCAGTACGCGGCGCGGTCCGTATTGCCGGGTTTGCCGAGGAGCTGAGGAACGAGACTCGAGGCGAAGTGCGTATGGCGCGGCGGGATTCCGCATAATTCGAGACACGTGGGCATGACATCGAACAGCTCCACGATTTCCTTTGAGACGTGTCCGCGGGCGTGGCCGGGCACTCGCGCGAGGAGCGGGACGCGCGTCAGAGGGTCCTCCATGGCATTGGGCCATTTCTCGACCAGACCGAAATCGCCGCCCCAATCGCCGTGGTCGGCGAAGATAAACAGGGCGGTATCGCCGGCATGTCCGCCGCGGTCGATGGCTGCCAGCAGTTCACCAAGTAGCCAGTCGCTATAGCTGACCATCCCGAGATAAACGGCATTGATTTTGCGGAAGTCAGTATCCGTGAGGCGGTCGAGACGGCGCGTTTCACGTATGGCCTGATGGAAATTGGGCCTGCGGGGAAGGCCGGGCGGGCGCAACGGGGGCACGTCCGCGGGGCGATACATGTCGTGAAAATCGGCGGGCGCGGCGTAAGGAGGGTGGGGAAAAGTCAGCGGAAGATAGATGCAGAAAGGCTTTTGAGAGGGGCGCTCCAGGATGCGGATGGCGGCTTGCACATTGGCGTAATCCTTTGTCGAGCGGCGATCGCCGAGCTGGCCGTAAAGGAAGGAATAGAAGCGGGGATCGTTTTGCGGCCAGGGATTGCGCGGGACCGGACCCGTGCCCGGCAGCGATGCCCACGCGGTAACGCTCAGCGGAAAAGCATCGGGCGATAACAGGTCGTTTTTGCCGTACCAGTAGACGTCGTAACCGCCGTCTTTGAGGTAGCGGAGCAGGTTCGGCTCGTCGGGATGCAGAGCGTAATAGAGGCTGCGATGTCCGCGGACATGCACGGGCCAACCGGTCATCAAGCTACAGCGGGAAGGGGCGCAAACGGTGTTCTGAACGTGGCATTGGTCGAAGCGAACGCCCGCGGCGGCGACGCGATCGAAGTTGGGCGTCTTGGCGAGGGGATGGCCGTAGCAGGCGAGGCTTTCGGCGCGCAGCTCGTCGGGCATGAAGAAGACGATGTTCGGCCGCGCGGCTTTTTCCTGCGCAAGCGCGGGCGGAGCGGCGGCGGCGGCGCTGGCGAGAAATTCCCGGCGGCTGAATGAGTCGGACATTTTTTCCAGTGTACGCGGTAGAATCCAGGTGTTGTGACCAGGAGAGATTTTGTTCGCGCCAATGCTGCGGGGGCACTGGCGGCCACTCAGGCTTCGGCGGGAGCGGCGACGCAGGCTGGATCCGGAGCGGTAGCGGGCGCGGGAAAACAGCCCAACATACTGCTGATCATGGCGGATCAATTGACGCCTTTCATGACCAGCGTGTATGGACAGAAGGCCGCGCGCACTCCTAATTTGGATCGTTTGGCGAAGGGCGGGACGGTTTTTGACAATGCCTATTGCAACAGCCCGCTATGCGTGCCGAGCCGCACGTCGCTGTTTACGGGAACGCTGCCGGCCAAAATCGAGGCATGGGACAACGCCGCCGAATTCGCGGCGCACCGCCCGACCTTCGTGCATTATTTGCGGCGCGCGGGCTACCGCACGGTGGTATCGGGGAAAACGCATTTCATCGGACCCGATCAGATGCACGGCTTCGACGAGCGGTTGACGCCGTGCATTTTCCCGGCGGGTTTTGCGATGCTGCCGGACTGGCGATTGGGCGCGCGGCTCAATAATGGAACGTCGATGCAGAGCATGCTGCGCATGCTCGGGCCTTCCACGTGGACGAAGCAGCTCGGATACGACGAAGAGGCGTTTCAGCGTTCCATGGCGCGGCTGCGGGCTTACGCGACCGGGAAACGGGAGCAGCCGCTATTTCTAAATGTTTCGTTCACGCAGCCTCACGACCCTTTCACCACCACGAAGGAATTTTTGGATCTGTATCGCGCCGAGGACATGCCGCTGCCGCGGGATGACGGCGACATCAAGAAGCTGAGTCCTACGTATGAGTGGTTCGAAATTTTTCATGGCACAAATTTGGAACGGCTGCCGCCTGAAAAGATCCGCGAGGGGCGGCGCAACTATCTCGGCATGATCTCCTGGGTAGACAACCGCGTTGGCCAGTTGATGGACGAGCTGGACCGTTTAAGGATGACGAACGACACGGTGGTAATTTTCACGAGCGATCACGGCGAGATGTGCGGCGAGCACGGGCAGTGGTCGAAGCGCTTGATGCTGGAATGGTCGGCGCGCATTCCACTGATTGTCAGCGCTCCCGGCCGATTTGCGGCGGGACGGCGTAATACGGCGCTGGTGTCGCTGGTGGATCTGTTCCCGACGCTGACGGATTTGGCGGGAGCGAAGCTCGAAACTCCGCTGGACGGCCGGAGCTGGATACCGCTGCTGAACGGAAGCGAAGACGGGCGGGAGCGCGAGGTGGTGGCGGAATATTTAGGCGAGGGGGCGCTCGAGCCCATTCGCATGTTGCGCTCCGGGCAGCGCAAAATTATCGTGACCAACGGCTACGGACCGCAGCTATTCGATCTGGAGCGCGATCCGGGGGAGACGGTGAATCTTTCGGGTGAGCGCGATTACGCTGCGGTTGAAAAGAAACTGCTTGCGAAGGTGGAACAGAATTGGGACGGTCCGGGTCTGAAGCGGGCCGTTATGGGCAGCCAACAAGAGCGGCTGCTGATTCGATCGAGCGATCAACACGGCACGCCGGTGCATTGGGATTACGAGCCTAGCGAGCCGGGGCCTTATCGCGAACCCAAGTAATCGCGTTCTCAGCCCGCAGCGAGGCTCGCTTCGTAGAGCGCGCGGACTTCCTGGAGCGTGCGCATGGGATCTTTGGAGGGGTTGTATTCCATGGCGACGAATCCGTTAAAGCCGGACCCTTGAATGGCCTTGAAGACGTTGGCGTAATTGATCTCGCCGGTACCGGGCTCGTGGCGTCCGGGCACGTCGCCGACGTGAAAATGATCGATGGCGCCGATGTTGCGGCGGATCGGTATCGATCAGGTTTCCGTCCATGATCTGCACATGGTAGATGTCGAAAAGGATTTTGACGAACGGACTGTCGACTTCACGCATGATCTCGAACGCTTCGGCCGTGTGATCGAGAAAATAGCCCTTGTGATCGACAAGCGTGTTGAGCGGCTCGACGATGAGCGTGACGTTGTGAGGGGCGACGATGTCGTGTGCGGCTTGAAGCCCGGCGACGATGCTTTTATGTTGCGCCTCGCGGCTCATTCCAGGGACGGCATTGCCGGTGAGCGTGACCATGCGATGGGTCTCGAAGCGCTTGGCGGCTTCAAGTGACGCGCGGATTTCGGCGAGGAATCCTTCGCGATCGCGGGGATCGCATAAGCCCATGCCCTTGGGGTTCACGCCGCGATTTCCGACAATGCAGGCGCACTCGAGGCCCAATTTATTTTTGAGCGGCGTGATGACGGCGGGATCGGCGGCGCGCCAATTGCCGAACTCGAAGCCGTGATAACGCGCTTCGGCCACTTTCGCCATTTGTGCGGGAAGGGCGAGGCCTTTGAAGAGCGGCTCCACGCGAACGGACAGCTTGTATGAGGGTGGCTGCGATTGGGCATTGGCCAGCGGGACGGCGGCGGCAATTTGGATCAGAGTTCGACGCAGCATTGTTTTTCCATTATCCGGCGCCTTGAATGATGATATGATTTCCCTTTTGCGTTCAGGACCGGCGAGGAGAGCCTATGCGAGCTATCTTGATCGGGGTCGTGTGCGCCGCGGCGATGTGGGCGCAAGTAGACACGGGCGCTGTTTCGGGCGTGGTCACGGACCGGACCGGGTCGGTTGTGCCAGGGGCGACGGTTCAAATCGTTCAGAAGGAAACGAATTTTCAAACCACCCTGCAGACCAATGAGTCGGGATTTTATTCGGCTCCGTCGCTGCAGCCGGGGCAGTATCAGATCACGGTTACGAAAGAAGGCTTCCGGCCTCAAAAAAGTCAGGTATTCGAGGTTCGGGTACAGGATCGCGCGGAGCTGAATTTTCAGCTCGAAGTGGGCGCGACGACGTCAGAGGTGACGGTATCGGCCGCGGCGCCGCTGCTGGAATCGGAGACTTCGAATCTGGGGCAGGTGATCGAAGAGAAGACGGTCACCGATTTGCCGCTGAACGGACGCAGCTTCATACAACTGGCGACGCTGACGGCCGGAACGCTGCCTTCGACGCGGACGCCGGAGCGCGACAATTTTATCTCGAATGGCGCGCGGGCGGTGCAAAACAGTTACCTGCTGGATGGTATCGACAACAAGAACCGCATCCTGGGATTCGACAAGAGCTCGGCGCAGATCGTGCAGCCCATCGTGGATGCGATCGAGGAGTTCAAGGTACAGACATCGACGTTTTCGGCGGAGTTCGGGCAGGCGGCGGGCGGCGTGGTGAACGTGACGCTACAGATCGGGAACGAACAGCTTCCATGGCGATCTGTTCGAGTTTCTGCGCAACTCCGACCTGGACGCGACGCCGTATTTCCAACCGGCGGGGGGCAAGCCGCTGTTTATCCAGAACCAATTTGGAGCGACGTTTGGCGGGCCGATCGTCAGGAATAAAACATTTTTCTTCGGGAGTTGGCAGAGCTCGCGAGAGGAAAATGCCGCTCCGCAGATCGCTTCCGTGCCGACGGCGGCGGAGCAGCAGGGCGTCTTCCCGTCCAAGATCACGGACCCCGCGACGGGCGCGGCGTTCCCCGGCAACACCATTCCGATGAGCCGCTGGGATCCGGTTGCCGCGGCGCTGGTGGCTTTATATCCGGCGCCCAACCAGCCGGGCATTGTGAATAACTTTTATTACAACCCGAAGGAACGCGTCAGCAGCGACACTTATAATCTACGGCTCGATCATCATTTCAACTCGAAGGATTACCTGTTCGGGCGAATCTCGCAGGGCTGGGGAGAAAATTTTCTTCCCACGCTGTTGCCGCAACCGGCGAATCAACAGGGCTTCACGGATCTGACGCAGCGGCAAATCATGGTGAGCGAAACGCATACGCTGAGCGCGAACAAGCTGAACGAATTCCGGTTGGGTTTCACATACACGCTGAACAATCAGGACGTTCTGGGGCCGCGGCTGTTTTCGCAATTTGGGATCAAGGGCGCGCTCGACGAGCCGAGGATCAAGGGCTTGCCCGTGTTCACCATCACGGGCTTTTCCGGTTTGGGCACGCAAAACCCGGGCAACACGCCGATTCCGGCGTCGGGTAGCGGCAACTTTCCGGCCGAGAAATCGGGGAAACTGTGGCAGCTTCTGGATAATTTTTCCTGGATACACGACCGGCACTCGATCAAGTTCGGCGTCGATCTGGAGCGCGTCACGATTTTCGCGTATGCGACCAACAGCGCGCGGCCGACTTATACGTTCAACGGAACGTACACTGGTTCCCCTCTGGCCGATTTTCTGTTGGGATATGTTTACAGCGCGTCCACTTCGGAGCAGCAACTCGATACCCTGCAGCAGTACGTTTACAACGGCTACGTGCAGGACGACTGGAAAGCGACGAGCAGGTTGACGCTCAACATCGGGTTGAGATATGAGCTGCCGACGCCATTCGTCGAAGCGCACGATCGCCAATCGAATTTCGTGCTGGACCAGGGGCCATGCTATTTGCAGCTCATCACGGTCGCTCAGGACGGGCAGTGCGGCATAGGACGAGCGTTGACGCGGACGGATTACAACAACTTCGCGCCGCGAGTGGGGCTGGCGTATCAGGCGACGGGGAAGACGGTAGTCCGCAGCGGCTTCGGCGTTTTTTATGGGCGCGATGAAGACCTCGGAATTCAGCGGCGGTTGCCCAATAACCCGCCGTTCGTGACCAGCTCTTCGTTCACGGGGAGCCAGACTACGCCCACGTTCCTGCTGCAGAACGGATTCCCCTCGGATGCATTATCTCTGGCGAGCCCGAGCGCCACCGTGAACAGCTATCCGTTTAATTTCCCGGTCCCGTATGTGATTCAGTGGAACTTAAACGTGGAACGGCAGCTGGGTGGGAACTTTGTCGCGCAAGTGGGCTACACGGGTTCGGAAGCGCACAAGTTGCCGGAGGTGGTCAACGTCAATCAGGCGTATCCGGGCACGGGAAACGTGAATGCGCGGCGTCCGTACCAGGGCATTGGCGATATTTTCTTCTATGGACCGCTGGACAATTCCACGTACAATGCGTTGATCGCGAAACTGGAGCGGCGCTTTTCGAAAGGCCTGAGCCTGCTCGCGTCGTACACGTATGGGCACTCCATTGACGGCGGCGGCAATCAGAACGACAGTAACGATCCGGGTCCGCAGAATCCGCGCGATTTGCAGGCACAGAAAGGCTCGTCGAATTTCGACGTGCGGCATCGTTTCGTGGTGAGCGGATTCTATCAACTTCCGTTCGGGAAATCGGGCGGCTTCTTCTCGCCTCTGGTTAAGAACTGGCAGCTATCCGGAATCTTTTCGGCTCAAACCGGGCAGCCGCTGACGATTACGCTGAGCACGGATCCGACGGGAACGGGCACGACGGCGCGGCCGAACCGGATCAGCGATGGCAATCTTCCAGCAGATGAACGGACGCCCACGCATTGGTTCGATACGGCGGCATTCGTCAACCCGGGTTGCGTGTGCTATGGGAATTCGGGCCGCGATATTATCAGGGCGCCCGGTTTCGTGGATCTCGACCTGGGAGTGCTGCGCGATTTTCTGATTGGGGAGCGGTTCCGTTTGCAGTTCCGGGCGGAATCGTTCAATTTGATGAACCATCCTAATTTTGGATTGCCGAACATGGTGATTGGAAATCCCATGGCAGGCATCATCACGTCGGTGGTCAACCCGGAGCGTCAAAATCAGCTTGCATTGAAATTATATTTCTAGGCGGTTCTAAACACATATGGCATTCACGCGTTCACTGTTTGTAATCGCATTGACGGCCTCGGCGGCGATGGCCCAAGGTCCCGCGAGCGTTCGGATTCTGTTGGGCATTAGCGATAAGGTGGCGACGCCCTGGGACGGCTCGGTGGAAGTTGCAGGGAGCGGGACGGCGACGCTGGAGCCGTGGCGATTTGATGGCTCGGACACCATCTCGGGCACGACGTGGAAGGCGAGCACGCACCAGGTGCGGCTGTTCAGTCAAGGAAGGCAGGTGAACGGAACGCCCATCCTGGACGTGGTGGCGAACGGCGTGGTCGTGAATGTGCCGCAGGCTTCCGGCGATACGGCGCTTCGCGTTAAAACGGCGCAGGGCAACTTCGACGTGAAGCTGAGCGAGATTCCGTATGGAACGAGCGTTTTGAAATTGAATGGGCGGGTGTTTGTGGATCGCGTGCCGGCGGCGCAACGTCTGACCGAGACTCCGGATGAAGAGGATTTTCCCGCGGCGACGACGGCAAAGAATGGCGATATCTGGATCGCGTACGTGGTGTTCCGCCATAATCCGAACCACGACGCGCTGGCGGCTCCAAGAACGACGCCGGTGACGGATTTTGCGGGTTTGAAAGCGCCGACGGGAGGAGATCGGATCATGGCGCGGCGCTATGCGAACGGGCATTGGGACGATCCGGTGGCGATGACGGATGGGGGCGGAGACCTGTACCGCTGCTCGGTCGCGGTGGATGGACGAGGGCGTCCGTGGGTTTTCTGGTCCGCGAATGTCTCCACCGGTACTAGGGCCAACTTCGATATTTTCGGACGCGCGATCGAAAACGGAAGAGCGGGAAGACAGGTGCAGCTTTCGCGCGAGCCCGGATCGGATGTGGACGCCGTTGCGGCGACGGATTCGAATGGGGCGGTGTGGGTCGCCTGGCAGGGTTGGAGAAACGGGCGCGCGGGGATCTTCGCCGCGGTGCAGAACGGCGATGGATTTGCGGCGCCGGCGGCGGTTTCGAAGTCCTCGGGGAATGAATGGAATCCCGCGATTGCGGCCGCGAAGGGAGGACGCGTGACGGTTGCGTGGGACTCCTACCGCGCGGGGAATTACGACGTTTACGCGCGAACGGCCTCGGGCGCAAACAACTGGGGCGCGGAAACGCCGCTGGCGGCGACGGCGCGGTACGAGGCGTATCCATCGATCGCCTATGACGATTCGGGCCGGCTGTGGGTGGCGTATGAAGAGGGCGGCAAGGGGTGGGGCAAAGATTTCGGCGCTTATCGCACGGGCGGCGTGTCGGTCTATCAAGGGCGCGTGATTCGGATTCGCGGATTCGAGCCGAATGGGCGCGCGGTGCAACTTCCGAGCGATGTCGCGACGGTGCTGCCGGGGATTCCGACGCTGAAGGCGGAGACCAATGGCATGCCCAGCGGAAGCGACGGTCTGGATCCAGATCCCGCGGGGGCCAAGGATCGCGTTCCGGGGCGGCCGGTGCTGAATCAGCTCAACCCCAAGAACAGCCTGCCGCGGTTGCTGATCGACGGGTCGGGGCGGATGTGGCTGGCGTTCCGCAGCTACCATCCCATCTGGTGGAATCCGATCGGCACGGTGTGGACGGAATTCGTGGTTTCGTTCGACGGCGCGAGCTGGACGGGGCCGGTGTTTCTGCCGCACAGCGGAAACCTGCTGGACAACCGCCCGGCGCTGGCATCGGCGAGTGGGGGGGATTTGATGGTGGTCGGTTCGTCCGATGGGCGGCGCGATTACCTGTTAGGCGAGCAGCGCGGCGGAGGATACGGCGGCTTGGGAACGCCGCTGCGCGATCCGTACAATAACGATCTGTTCGCGAATGAGATCGCGCTGGGGGCGGGGCGCGGATTGGAAAGGGTTGTGACGGCGGCGGCGCCGCGGGCGGGCGAGGCGCCGCCGGGGGCGGCTCAGGAAGCGGCCGCCATCCAACGCGTGCGCGAATATCGAATGCCTTCAACTGGAATGCGAATCGTGCGCGGGGAGTTCCACCGGCACAGCGAGCTATCGCACGACGGCGGGTATGATGGCACGCTGTTCGACCAATGGCGCTACATTTTAGACTCCGCATCGCTCGACTGGGTGGGATGCTGCGACCACGACAACGGCGGCGGCCGCGAGTACACGTGGTGGCTGGCGCAGAAGCTGACGGACATTTATTACGCGCCCGGGCAATTCGTGCCCATGTTCAGTTATGAACGGAGCGTTGCGTATCCGGAGGGGCATCGCAACGTGATTTTCGTTCAACGCGGCATCCGGACATTGCCACGTTTGCCGAAGATGGCGCCGGATACGCCGGGGCACGCTCCGGACACGCAGATGCTGTACGCGTATCTGAGATTTTTCAACGGCGTTGTGGGCTCCCACACGAGTGGAACCAACATGGGGACGGATTGGCGCGACAACGATCCGAATCTGGAGCCGGTAGTGGAGATTTATCAAGGCGACCGGCAGAGCTACGAAATGCCGGACGCGCCGCGATCGAGCTCGGCCGATGACGCGATTGGGGGATGGCGTCCCAAGGGTTTCGTCAATCTGGCGCTTGCGAAGGGCTACCGGCTGGGCTTTCAAGCCAGCTCCGATCACGTCTCCACGCATTTGAGCTACTGTAATATCTTCGTGAAAGACGCCACGCGCGAATCCGTTTTCGACGGGTTGAAGAAGCGGCACGTTTACGGCGCGACCGACAACATTCTGGCCGACGTTCGCAGCGGCGATCACATGATGGGCGACGTTTTTTCGACGGCGTCGCCGCCGGCGTTACAGGTGAGCCTGACCGGCACTTCGAACTTCTCGAAAGTGTACGTCGTGAAAGACAACAACTACGTCTATTCGGTCAATCCCAATTCACCGACAGTGTCTTTCTCGTGGATCGATAACGCCGCCGAGCCATCGAAGACCAGCTACTACTACGTTCGCGGCGAGCAGGACAACGGCGAGATCGTGTGGGTTTCGCCGATGTGGATCACATACACCGGAAAGTAAAATCGTATTTCATCGATGGACGAAGAACGGCAGGAACGAATTCGCTATTACGCCTTTGCCGCCGTGGTCGGCATTTTGCTGGCCCTGAACGGCCTCGGAATCTTCCGGACTTTTTTGGGGATCGACACGGCGGTGTTCATTACGCTGCTGGCCGGTTACAAGACTTTCTACAACTCGATTTCGGCATTGTTGGAGAAGCGCATCTCGGCGGATATCGCGTTGTGCGTCGCGGTGATCGCGGCGCTGGCGGTGGGCCAGTATCTTGCCGCCGCGGAAGCGATGTTCATCGTGCTGGTGGGGGAAGGCCTGGAATCGTATGCGGCGGGCCGGACCGCGGCCGCGATCGAGCGATTCGTGCAGCAATTGCCGCGCACCGCGCGCGTGTTGCGGGAGGGGCGCGAGGAAGAAGTAGACGCCGAATCGCTGGCGCGTGGACGATCTGATCCTGGTGCGCGCGGGTGAAAGGATCGCCGCCGACGGCGTGGTTCAGGACGGTTTCTCGGCGGTGGATGAAAGCTCCATCACGGGCGAGCCATTGCCGCGGGAGAAGCAGCCGGGCGACGAGGTATTTTCCGGGGCATTGAACGGCGCGGGGCTGCTGCGCGTGCGCGTTTCGCGCGCCGGGTCGGATACAACTCTGGCGCGCGTGATCAAGCTGGTCGAAGAAGCGCAGCAAAAGCGCGCGCCGGTGGAACGCCTGGCGGATAGAGTGGCGAAGTACTTCCTTCCGGCGTTGTTGCTGGCGGGCGCGTTGACGTTTTACTTCACGCACGACTGGCTGCGAACGGTTTCGGTCCTGATCGTGGCTTGTCCCTGCGCGCTGATTTTGGCCACGCCTACCGCGATGGTGGCGGCAATCGGAGGTCTGGCGCGGCGGGGCATTCTGGTGCGCGGCGCGGCGGTGCTGCAGAGGGCGGCGCGCGTCGGCACGATGGTCTTCGATAAGACCGGAACCATCACGGAAGGACAATTCGAGGTTGTCGCCGTTATTGCTCTGGACCGGACAGAGGACGAGCTGCTGGCGCTGGCGGCGGGAGCGGAGCGTGCTTCGGATCACGCCTTGGCGCGCGTGATCGTGGAGGAAGCGGAGCGGCGGGGCATCGCCTCTTCGGCGCCTGACAGCGCGCAGGCGCTCCCGGGGCGCGGCGTGGAGTGCGCCTTCGGCGGGCGTACGGTGCGGGTGGGCAATGCGGGATTTTTAGAGCAGGCGGGCATTCGTAATACGGCGGCGCTGCTCGAGGAAGCGGACCGGCTCGGCGCCTCCGCCGTGCTGGTATCGGATGGCGATCGCCTGGCGGGCGGGATCCTGCTTCGCGACCGGCTGCGCGACGGAGTGCGTGCAGCGATGGCGGGCTTCGACGAGCTTGGCATTACGCGCAAGTTCATGCTGACCGGAGATAGGCGGCGCGCGGCGGAAGCGATCGCGCGGGAAGCGGGAATTTCCGAACTCGAAGCGGAGCTGTTGCCGGAACAGAAGGTGGAGCGCATTCGGGCGTTGATGTCGCAGGGCGCGGTCGCGATGGCCGGAGATGGGATCAACGATGCGCCGGCGCTGGCGAGCGCAAGCGTTGGAATCGCGGTGTCGGGCGCAAGCGATATTACGGCCGAAGCCGCGGACGTAGTCTACCTGCCGCGAAGTTTGGAGAAGCTTCCGAAATTTTTCGAGGTTAGCCGGCGCGCGGTCTCGACGGCCTGGCAGAACATTATTCTTTTCGCCGGGGTCGTGAATGTGGGCGCCGTGATTTGCGCCGCGACGGGCGTGATCGGACCGATCGGGGCGGCGCTGACGCACCAGCTTTCCTCGTTTCTGGTGATGTT
This sequence comes from Bryobacterales bacterium, assembly GCA_963795935.1. Classification (GTDB taxonomy): domain Bacteria; phylum Acidobacteriota; class Terriglobia; order Bryobacterales; family Bryobacteraceae; genus JAICMB01. Next base: position 65,894 of record CAWCJO010000023.1, read on the forward strand.
GAACTCGCTGCGGCTGCTGCGGGTGGAGCGGTCCGAGTCGCGCGTGGCGCGCTATGCGACTTCTCTGGCAGCGAGGTTGGCGTCGCGCACGGCGCTTCCACAAGCGTGGGACCGGCTGCGAAATGTCACGGGGCGCATCGATATTTCCGCGGGCATTGATTGGCTGACGGCGCACCGTCAATCGCTCGCGCGCCCGGCGCTTGCGGCGGTGGCGTTGCTGGCTATATTGAACGGCGCTTACATCATCCGGCCCGACGAGGTCGGCATTGTGCAGCGCTTTGGCCGCAAGCTGCTGCCTTATAGCGAGCCGGGGCTGCATTACAAGCTGCCGTGGCCGGTGGAGCGATTGACGCGCATACAATCGCGGCGCGTGCGGCGGCTGGAGATCGGGTTCCGCTCGAATTCAACATCGCCCGAGGCCGAGCCGGCGGCATACGAATGGAACGTTCAGCACGCCGCTGGACGGTTTCAACGCCGGCCGGAAGAAGCATTGATGCTGACCGGCGATCAGAACATGATCGAGCTGAATGCCACGATTCACTACGATCTGCCGCATCCGGACGATTTCCTATTTCGTCAATTCGATGCGGAGGGAAGTCTGCGCGCGGCGGCCGAATCCGCCATCGAATCCGTCATTACGGTGACGGGGCTTGATGCCGTCCTGACATCCGGAAGGAGAGCAATTGAGGAGAAGGCGCGCCGCGAACTGCAGAAGCGGCTGGACCGTTATGGATGCGGGATTCGGGTTCGGAGCTTGCGGCTGGAAGACGTGCATCCGTCGGTCGAAGTAGTGGACGCGTTTCGCGACGTCTCCGGAGCGTACGAAGAGAAGAACCGGTTGATCAACGAAGCGGAAGGTTATCGCAACGAGCAGATCGCGCTGGCGCGCGGCAATGCGAAGGCGCGCATTGCGAACGCGAACGCGTACACCGACGGGCCGCGTGAACCGGGCGGAGGGCGATGCGAGCCGTTTTGAGCAGCGCGAGGCCGCATTCCGGGCGACCCCCGGGCCGGCCGAGACGCGGCTCTATTTCGAAACGATCGACCAGGTGCTTCCGGGGAAGAGGAAATTGATCGTCGATCACACCAAGTCGGCGCGCCGTCTGTTTCTTCTTGAAGACGGCGCGGTGCTGGGCGGCACGCCGGCGGGTCCACTGTTCGCTCCCCCGGCGCAGGGCGCAAGAATACCAGAAGAGTAATAGAAACTTCAATGCATCACATTCACCGGAAGTACGTTGCAGGCGCGGCAATCGCGGCGGGTCTGCTTTGCTATCTCACCTTTTTCACCGTGAAGGAGACCGAATTCGTTCTCGTGACGCAATTCGGACGGCCGCTCTACACGGTTGCGTCCGCGGGATTGCACGTCAAGTGGCCGTTCCAAAGCGCGACGCGCTTCGACCGGCGGCTGCGCATCTACAATCCGAGGCCGTCGGAGTTTTTGACGCGCGATAAAAAGAACGTCGTCATCGACAATTACGTGGCCTGGAAAATACAAGATCCGAACCGCTTCGTGCAAACCGTGGGCGATCCGGTGGCGGCCGAGATGCGCCTGCACGACATTGTCTGGTCGGGGCTTTCAGCGGCGCTCGGAACCCACGATCTGGATTCGCTCGTCTCGGCGGATGAATCCAAAGTTCAAGCCGGCAATCTTCTGGACCAACTCACGTCCAATACGGACCGCGCGGCGCTGGAGCAATACGGCATCGACGTGGTTGACGTTCGCATCAAGCGTCTGAATCTGCCGGAACAGAACAAACAGAGCGTATACGCGCGCATGCGGGCTGAGCGCGAACGAATTGCGCGGCAATACCGGGCTGAAGGCGAAGAACAGGCGCTCGCGATCCGGGCGGACGCGGACCGCCAGAAAGAAGAAATTTTGTCGGTCGCTTATAAGCAGGCGGAAACAGTTCGCGGGCAGGGCGATGCGGATTCCACGCGAATTTATGGCCAGGCGTATTCGAAAAACCCGCGGCTGTATAAACTTCTTCGCACGCTGGAGTCTTATAAGAAGATATTCGACGATAAGACGACCGCGATTTTGAGCTCCGATTCCGAATTGCTGAAGGTGCTGATCCACGGCGAGGCCGGCGTGAAATGAGCTCGCTGCTTATCGAGCCGGCAACGGCCGAACCGCAACCGCGCTTCGTGGAAGCGGCGCCAAGCGCTCCTCCACGGCGGCGGCGGCGCGTGGGCGAGATTCTGGTCGTCCTCTGGGCGATTTCAGGCGTGTATCTTGTCCGTCCCGATCAACAGGCGGTTGTGACGCGATTTGGCGCCGTGGTGGAGTCGCGGGTCTATCCCGGTTTGCATTACGCGCTGCCGTGGCCGCTGGACCGCGTGTACAAAGTGAAGGTGCACCAGACGCAGCGCCTCGCGATCGGCGGCGATGTGGCGGATGCGGTGCTCGGGCGCACGCAGCCGCTCGCTTCTCAGTTTCTGACGGGCGATCAGAACATTATCAACATGCGGGTAGTCGTGCAATATTCGGTTGCCGTGCCGGTGGACTATCTTTTTTCCACTCTCGATGTCGCGAAATGCGCCGGTGCGGCGGTGGAAGCGGAACTCGCGCGGCGCCTGGCGCACGGTAGCGTGGATGCCGTGCTTACGACCGAAAAGTTGGCGATCCAGGACGAGGCTCTCTCGACGGCGCAGAAACGTCTGAACCAGTACCGGACGGGCGTGAAGCTTTCGACCGTCAATATTGAAAGCGTCGCTCCACCGCCCGAAGCGGCGGACGCATTTCGGGATGTCGCCAGCGCGCGCGCCGATACCGCGCGGATTGTCGATGAAGCGCAGGGTTACGCGAACGATCTCATTCCCCGGGCGCGCGGCGAGGCGAAGCAACTGACGGAAGCGGCCGAAGCGTACAGGGCGTCCAAAGTGAACGAGGCGGCCGGCGAGGCGGCGCGGTTCACGGCGGTTGCGGCGGAGTATTCGAAGGCTGCCGATGTCACCGGGAAGCGGCTATATATCGAAGCGATGGAGCAGATTCTTCCGAAGATCCGCAAAATGATTGTCGATCCGAACGGGAACCTGGATCTCTCGATTATCCGCAAAGGCGAAGCAGCCCCGAAGCCGTGAATCGCGATCGAATAGCGAAGGCGGCGACGATCGTTGTCGTGATCGTTTTGCTTGGTGCTGTGGTCATTCGCAGGAGCGGCGTGCGCCTGGCATCTCGTCCCGATCCTGCTCCGCAGGATGCCATTTACCAGATGCTCGAAGCGGCGCGCGCGGGCAACACGGCAGCGTACCTGGCGCGCTACACGGGACAGATGCGAAGCGCGCTGAACCAAACCATCGCGGAAAAAGGGGAAGCGGGGTTCAAGAGTTACTTGCAATCGAGCAACGCGGAAATTAAGGGTCTGGCGGTTTTTGGGCCGAAGCAGGTTTCCGATAATGAAGTTGCGGTGCGGGTGGAATATGTTTATCGGGAACGCAACGAGGTGCAGGTCTTCTATCTCGTGAAGACCGCGGGAATCTGGAAAATCTCGCGCGTGGACAATACGGAGCGGATCAAGACTCTGGTTCCGTATGGAACGCCGGTCCAGTGAGCGCAAACCGCTTCTTTCGGCCGCGGCTCGGAAACGGTGCGCGGCTTAATTAAGAAGCGGTGTTCGGCGAATGCGCCGCGCATCGGCAAGCCGTGTTCGGGCGGAGGCAGCGCCGTTCGCACGACGGGTGTTCGGGCGAAAGCGGCACGCGTTGGCCCAAGCCGCGTTCGGGACGTCAGGGTTGTTTCGCGTAGTTTACCCAGATCGGACTGGACCAGGCCAGATTGCGGTCTTTCTGCATTACGCGGACGTAGTACCAGCTCTCTTTGCCGCCCGGGTTGCTATCGACATAGGTGAACTCGGCGCGATCGGACGTGCCTGGCGTTTGAAATACAAACGTTCCGTCTTTCACGATTTCGATCTTCTCGATATCGTCCGTGCCCTGCACCTTTATGAGGAACTGCGGCGCGGCGGAGGCGGAAAACGCATCGCCCATGAGGTATTGGCGGCCAGCGGCATCGCGCGCCTCGAAATCGAGAACGATGTTGTCCGTAGCCCCATAGGCGTGCCGTTTGCGCATGCTCTCCACGATGTCCGCGCGATTCGTCGTGGGCGTGTAAATCAGAGTGTACGATGAGTGCGTGGAGACGTGATCGGAGCTCGATTGCACGCCGAGCTTGTAGCCTTTGGCGAGCGCATTCCAGTACATTCCGGAGGGCTGATATTTGCCGTGAGCGGGAACGCTGTAGTTGTCGCTGTCGGCGCGCGGCGCTCCAGCATATTCGCTGCTCGCATCGTAGCCCTGATAAATCTCCACGAGAGGTTCCAGGACCGGATCGTTGTCGCGGTAATCGCTGCCCTGATCGGTGGCGAGGGAGTGCAGCATACAGATGCCGCGATTTTGTCTGAGATAGGGATACAGAATCGGCCCGGTGTGTATCGTTCCGCGCTGCTCGGCCTGGCTGATCGGCAGCGTTCTGACGCCGCGCTCGGGAAAAACGACATTGCGGTGGCCGTTCGGAAACGGCACGCTTCGCTCATAGCCGAACAGGGGCGTCATCCGTCCTCGAATGTGAAACAGATCGATGGATTTTTCCGTGCGCCACCAAGTGTATTCGTTATCTTGTCCCTCGTTATGATCGGAGATAATGCCCGTATCCATGGAGGCTGCGTCCAGCATGTAGCGCCAGTAGTCTTCAACCGAACCGTCGCCCGCGCCGTCTTGCGAGATTTCCGTGTGGCGGTGGAAATCGCCGCGCAGGATGCGAAGCTCATTGCCCGCAAGGTTGACGCGATAGGAACGGATGCGTTGCACGTCCTCCGGCTCATGGCGATGAATGGGTGTTTCGTTCCCGCGTGGATCCGCGAAATCGGCGAGCAACGCCGGCGGAGACGCTACCGAGCGATGGGAATCGGGGCGCCGAAAATCAGATCATTCGGGCCATTGCGGTTGACCCCGGCCGGGCCGCCCATCAGCATGGTGCGGTTATCGTTCACCCACACCATCCAGTTGCCGGCCGCTCCCGAACGGATCTGCATGGGGCTTTCCGGGCGCGAGCTGGCCTCGGGAATGGGGGCCAGCGGAGTCCAGCGGTCGCCTTCCAAAGTAGTCAGGAAACGCTCCCAGCGTCCGCCGTTGGCCCAGTGATCGGAGCGGTTATTATTCACGGCGGTGCGAAGTTCGAGCTCGATCCAAATGCGCCCGGAAGCGTCGCTCAACACGCGCGGCAACTCCACGAAGCGGTTATAACGGCTGGGAATCGAGTCGGACAGATTGGCCGCGGGCTGCTTCCAGCGGCCGTTTTCGAGCACCGCAAGGCGCGGATGGCGATCGAAGTACAGAGTGGTGCCGCGCCACATGTCGTCGCGATTCCAGTCCTTGCCCCAGTTCGAGCCGGACTCATCCCACGCCACCCACGCGCGATCCTGCTTGTCCACCGCAACCGTGGGATGCGCCTGAAAACGTACGGACTGCGTAACCTGATCGAGCGGTCCGAGCGTTCCATCGGAGGCGACGCGGCGCAGGAAGATATCGTAATTTCCGGTGCGATAACTATCCCAGACGACGTAGAGATTGCCTTGGGAATCGCACGCGCCCTGGGGGGCCCAGGCGCTCGGCCCGCTGATCTCGGTTGCGGTGGACCATTGATCGCCGTTCAACTTGCTCCAGTAGACGTGCGATACGCCGTCCTGATATCCGGTCCAAATCAGGTGCAGGTTTCCCGCCGCATCGGCGATCATTTGATGAAACATGTTGGGGCTATTGGCGGACGTGATCTGCCGCGGCGCCGACCAGGTCTCGCCGGAATAAACCCGCGCCCACAGGTTCCAATCCTCATTGGCGCGCTCGGACCAGACGACCCAAATACGGCCGCGGCCATCTTCGGCGATTGCGGTCCGATACACGTCGCCTTTTTGAGTGGTGAGCCGGAATGGCACGGACCATCCGCCGGCGATCGAGTGCCGCACGTAAACGTTGTCGCCGTCGTTGCGGTAGGCTTGCCAGGCAACCCACACCGAGCCATCTTTTGACAGCGCCAGGGAGGGATAATCGTGCTGCTCGACCTCAGCGGCGGCCTGGGGCGGCGAGATCTGCTGCGGCGTCAGCGTCGGCTGCACCAGGATATCGCCGTCGTTGAAGGAAAGCCTGCGGCCGATCCGCATATCGCCAATCGCGATCGAGAAATTCGCGGATGACGTGCGGACCTGCGCCGTGGCGGAGGCGGGCGCGTCGACCGTTACGTCCACGCCGGCGGGAACGATGTTTTGCGCAACGGCTTGGCCGATGGGGGTGGGCGCATCCGGCTGGTTTTCGAAATTGATCCGGCGCAATTGGAGCTTCCAGGCAGAGCCGCCTTCGACTGCATCGGCGGGACCAAAGCGCCACGGCAAGATGCGGACCACCGTGCCTTGGCTCAGCGTGATGCTCCCCGAGTAGTTGCCGGCAAGATCCTGTTTCTCCCCGAAGGTTATGCGGAAGGAAAGAGTGTTGGCTGAGGCAGACTGCGGCCGCGCGCCGATGGCCTGCAGAGGCGCGGAGCGAGTTCGCTCGGTCACGACGAGCGTCGCGAACAATAGAAGAATTGAAATCGCCGCGACGCCGGACGCGGCCACTGGATGCCTCTGTGTTATTTTTCTCATCGCGCCAATCTCAATCAGCTTATTACACTCGAGACCCGGATGCGTGGCCGGGTATGCACGTAGCCTGAGACATGCAATCGGGAGCTGAGGACGCGCCGATCTTCGGCGGCAGGGGTTCTTATCGCGGCGTAATCGTCCTCGGACGGATGTATACTCTTGAGGATCGGCGGCCAAACGGAAATTCGGATAGAGGAGCCCCTATGTTGACATCGATACTGCGAGCCGGACTGATATGCATGTCATCCGGCATCATGCTGGGCCAAACCGGCGGCGAAATCACGGGCGAGGTCAAAGATCAGAGCGGCGCGATCGTCGCCGGAGTTGCCGTTACCGCTACCAATACCGAGACCAACGTGGCGCGCTCGACGGTGAGCAATAACGCGGGACTTTATAGTTTCCCCGACCTGGCGCCCGGGAAATATCAGGTGAAGGCCGTTGCAACGGGTTTCGAGACCAGCCTGGTGAATCTTGAGCTTCAGGTGCAACAGACCGCCCGCATCGATTTCAATCTCAAGTTGGGGACTGCTTCGCAGGCGGTCGAAGTCAGCGCGAACGCCGAACTGCTGAGCACCGAGAACGCGACGGTGGGCACGGTTATCGAGCAAAAGCGAATAAGCGAGCTGCCGTTGAACGGGCGAGACTTCTTCAGTCTGGTGGCGCTGAGTCCCAACGTGACCTACGGATTTACTCCCGCGCAGCAGGCCAGCAGCCGCCTGGGCGGCACGCGCTCCACCATCACCATGGCGCTGTCGGGGGCGCGCGCGACGTGGGAAAACTACACTCTTGACGGCGTCACCAACACCGACGTCGACTTCAACACCTACATCGTGCTGCCGTCGGTGGAGGCTCTGCAGGAGTTCAAAGTCCAGTCCGGAATCTATCCCGCGGAGTTCGGCCGGGAAGCGGGGCAGGTCAACGTCTCCACCAAACCAGGCACAAACACGTATCACGGGACCGCTTTCGAGTTCCTTCGCAATAACGATCTTGACGCCCGGCCTTACGACTTCAGCGCCGCTACCCGCACCGCAACCAATCCGTCTCCAAAGAGCAACCCGTACCGCCAGAATCAATTCGGTTTCACTTTGGCGGGGCCGGTCCAGATTCCAAAGCTGTTCAACGGAAAGAACCGCCTCTTCTTCATGTCGAACTTTGAAGGATTCCATTCCCGTCAGACTCTTACGCAATTCGCCACAACAATGACGCAAGCGATGCGAAACGGAGATTTCTCCGTCATCCCGACCCCTTTGCAGGACCCGCTCACGCGCACGGGGACATACCCCAACATCGCCTCTACGCCATTCCCGGGAAACCAAATTCCGGCCAGCCGCATCGACAAAAACTCGCTGCTGCTCATGAAGTTCTTTCCACTGCCGAATCAGCCCGTCGCCACGGGGGCGCCGAATCGGAATTATGAGTATCTGGCCGATACGCCGGTCGACAAAAACCAGGTCACCGAACGCATCGATTTCACCGAGAGCGAGAAATCGCAGTGGTTCGGCCGCTACAGTTGGACGGACGAAAGTACCCTTACTCCGGGCATCACGAGCGACGATGGGCAAACTTTGTACACCAGGGCCAGCCAGTGGGTGCTGTCAAATGTGCGGATCTTCTCGCCGACGAAAGTCAACGAGGCACGGTTTGGCTACAGCTCGCTGTTCAACAATATCACTCAGCAGTTGGCGGGCATCGAAAATGTAGATTCCGAGATCGGCGTGCCGGTATCGATTACGGACAAGAATTCCTGGGGCATCCCCAACATCCAACTAACCAACAATCTAACCAGCTTTGGCAACCCCACCAGCAGCCCGTTCCAAATTAACGACAAGTATTTTCAGTTCGTGGATAACTACTCCTGGATCATCGGGAAACATGCGCTGCGCATGGGCGGAGAGTACCGCTACAACCAGTTTCCGCAGCTCGGCAACGAATTTCCCCGCGGCCAGTTCTTTTTCAACGGCCAGTTCACGAACGCCATTACCCCGTCCGCGCAGACCGGCGGCTATTCGGGCGCCGACTTCCTCATGGGGGATATCCAAAACAGCATTATTGCCGTCGCGCTCGCTTCGGCCAATTTCACCAATGGCGAATGGGCGGCTTACATCGACGACACCTGGAAAGTACTGCCAAGCCTGACCATCACTGCCGGTCTGCGATGGGAGGTGGCGCAGCCGTTGCTCGACACATCCGGCAACGAGGTAGGCGTGCAGCTCAATGCGGCGCTTCCCTCGGTCCCGGATGTGACGGATCCAAGTCTTCAACCCGTTTACGTCCGGTCGGGAAGCGGCGGCTTTTATGACGGCCTCAACTTCAATTACGAGCCTTATTGGCAGTCCGTGGCGCCGAACGCCACGGGGTACCCCGCGTTGCAGGTTGCGCGCGACGGCCGCATGGGCCCACGCCTGATCGACACCAATTACAAGAACTTCGCCCCGCGGCTCGGGATTGCCTGGAGCCCCTCGAACAAATGGGTGGTCCGCACCGGTTTCGGCATATTCTACTCGCAGGAAAGCAAGAACTCCATCTTCGATCTCAATCGCGGATTGGGAGGCCGCACGGGGCAAGTCACGCAAACTACCTATGGTCAGCCCACGATCGCTTACCAGAATTTTATCAATACTTCCGCCCTTCCGGTCACTATTCCCATCGGCCTTACTTGGGGCGCCGACCACATACTGCCGACCACCTACAGCATGCAGTACATTCTTAACATCCAGCGCACGCTTGGAAGCTCAACGACTCTGGAAGTCGGTTACAACGGCTCGGAAAGCCGCCATTTGGACGCCCTAATAAACGAAAATGCGCCCATACCCGGAACCGCCGCCGTCCTGACCCGCCTGCCCTATCCGGAATTCGCGGCTGCCGGGATACAGTTTCTGAGGGCCGACGGCGTGGGGAATTACAACGGCCTCGGCGCCAAGCTGAGCCACCGCTTCGGAAACGATCTGACGGCCTTGATCAGCTACACCTATTCCAGATCCATCGATGACAGCAGCGCGATCCGCGGCCCCGGGAACGACTTCGTGCCTCCCAATGCGCGCTGCCGGTCGTGCGACTACGGCCCGTCCGACTTCAATATTCCGCAGCGTTTCGTTGCCTCCATCCTCTACACGCTGCCGTTCGGTAGAGGACGGCAATTTCTGGATCGTGGAGGGATCGTGAACCAGTTGGTTGGGGGCTGGGAGTTCAGTACCATCACCACGGTTCAAAGCGGCGCGGCGACTGAAACGGCATCATGGGACTCGGCCGGCGTGGTCTTCTCGCCGAGCGGCGAACGGCTCAACTGCCTTGCCGGCGTGAATCCGGTTCTGCCCAATCCCAACGCGAGTGGCGGGTACGGTTGGTATAACGCGGCGGCATTCTCAAACCCGGTCGCCGGCACGTTCGGAAACTGCGGCCGCAACAACTTGAGGGGGCCGCGAATGGTGAATGTCGATTTCTCGGCGATCAAGCATTTCCCGATCGCTGAAAGACAGTCTCTCCAGTTCCGCGTGGAAATGTTTAACGCTCCGAACCATGTAGAGTTAGGCACTCCGGGTTCGGTGAGCTGGGGAGGCAGCTCGAATGTTGCGCCACCCTCGAATTTCGGCGTCATTACTACGACCGCCGCAAGCATGCGCCAGATTCAGTTAGCGCTCAAGTACGATTTCTGACTTACTTGCTGGGATAGCCGTGAAGCTGCGGGCCCACCACGTTCGAAAACTTGTAGCCGCCACGGCGGTCGGCATCAATAGTCCAGAACATCGCTCCGATCATGCCGGGATAGCCGCCCGTCTTGCGCAGCTTGTACTTGGTCCCGGCGGGAGCCTTGCCGGTGATGATATAGTCCATCGCTTGACTCACGATACTGGGCGTTGTATCTCCGGTAAGGAAGCCGACCGCAACCTTATCGGCCGGCATCGGTGGGAAGAACTCCTTGGGATCGCCTCCCACGTTGAAGCCGTGCAGCAGGAGCTCCGTCATGGCGGCATGATAGTCCACGGAGCCGGGCTGATAAATCTCGCCATCGAGACCCTCCAGCGGCGGCGTGTTGTAATCCTGCACATCGATGAACGACAGAATGTCGCGGATGGCGTACGCGATGGGCAGATATGAGCCGAACTGGCCGCCATAGCTGGGGTAACCGGAGGGGATCTGCGTCCCTTCGGGAACCAGGCTGATCATGAAACCGGGGCCAAAACGATCGCGCAACTGGCGCAACGCGGAGATGAGGTTCACGATGGATGGCGTTGTGGGATGTTTGAAATCCGTGTCGCCGGGGTCGATCGAAAGGGAAGGGCTTTCGAAGTCGATGTCGATGCCGTCAAAGCCATACTCGGTGACGATCCGCGTAACGGAGGAGATATAGTTCGGAACGCGCTTCGGATCGGCAAGCGTGAAGTGCTGGCCGCCGCCTCCGAGTGAAATGATGACCTTCTTGCCGTGGCTCTTCAACCAGGCGATGTCGGCCTTGAACTGTTCGGTATCAAGCCCGGCGGGCGTGTGGAACTGCATGGTCCCTTCCGGCGCATTTTTGTCCGGCGTAGCGAACGCGACGATAATGACGTCCCACTGCGGCGAGACCTCGCGAAGCGGAAAGGTGGAACCCGCACCGCCGTAGCCGGCCCAGTAGCCGATGAGCCAATGTCCGTTGGGCGCGCCGCTCAGCGGGAGTGGCCCGGCCATGAGCTCAGAATACACGCCCGCGGCAGGACGGCCGCGCGCCGGGCATGGCTTGGAAGGCGCGCTGAGCGCCTGTGCGTCCGGAAAGCTATACGTACTGCCGAGGCCTTCGGCGGCGCCGGTATACCAGGGCAGCAGCGCTACGTTTTGCAGGTGATAGACGCTTCCGTTCACATCGGCGGCGAAGGCAGTCGATGCGGGGATGTTGTTTTTTGGGTTCGTATTCGTGGGTTCGAGAAGGAAGTAGGTGGAGGCAACGCCCGTGCCCCCGCAGGAGCCTTGATCTCCGGGATGCATCGGAGCCGGGACGCATCCAGCCGGGAAAAACGTTTCCCGGACCTTTGACGTTGCGGCCGTGCGCCAGCGGATCGTGCAGAGGATCGTTGATGAATTCCCCGAGTTGCTGCGTGAGCGGCTGCACGTCGCTGTCTTCGACAACGGAGGGCGCGGCATGCAGATAAGACGCGAGCACGAAGGAGTTTCCGGTCGCGGAGTCGACCCCGTGCGTTCCCCAGGAGCAGCACACCGTGGCATCGCCGAGGGCGTAGTAAGCAGTGTTATGCGTCACGGCGATGACGAGCTTGCCTTCCTGTTTGGGAAGCAGGTTGAAGAGTTCCTTTTGCAGAAATTCGATATCGACAACGCCGAAGGAGCCGCCGGTCCTCTTCGAGGTGAGGATATAACCATACCCGACGGGGACGGTGATGTTTACAGGCTTCACGTCCGGCCGGCCGAGCAGCGTATGCCAACCGTCAGTCTTGGAGAAGGTGCTGCGCAGCATGGCGTCGGCATACTGTGTGGCTCCGCCGGACGGAAAGGCGAACTTCGAGAAGACGGGCGAGCGGAGGAGGCGCGGCGCGTCCGGAGCTGCGTCCATGATAAAGCGCTTGCCGGCGGTCTTCTTCGCATCAAAGGAGAGGGTGACGGGAACGAGCATTGTGGGAATGGTGGTGGTTCCCCCCTGTGCGGGATCGCGGCCGACGAGAGTGTAGGAGGCTTGGCCGACGGTCTGCTGGAACGTGGGTACCGCGCTTTGCGCGCGCGCAAAGTGCAGCGGCACGAGGAAGAAAAACAACAGACGCGTCGATTTGATTCGCATATCCGGGTTCGCAGAACTCTGATATAGGATAACGGAGCCAAAGGGGCCCCCGCGGCGATAACTGTCTGCCACTTCGCTCTCTTGATCGAAGCGGCTCACATCTGCTTGGCGTTAGCTATAAGCCGATCGAGAGCCCGACCCCAGCCATCGCGGAAGCCCATCGCCTCGTGCCGCTTTCGTCCCGCCTCATCCCGGCGAATGGCCATGGCGGTGTACCGTGTTCCCTTCCCTAGCGGTTCCAGCGTCACGATCGCCGTAAAGAATGGATTGTCGGAGGGGCGGTACCCAGGGAGCAGCGCATCGGTCCAGACCAGCCGCTCGTTCGGAACGATCTCCAGATAGCACCCGATACTTGGGAACTCCTGCCCGTCCGGCGACCGCATTACGGTTCGGAAAATGCCCCCGGGTCGTAGATCGATCTCGCAATCGGCGACGGTCCACGGCGCCGGCGTGAACCATTTGCCGACATGCTACGGCTTGGTCCAAGCTGTCCAGACCAGGTCCCGCGGTACTTCGATGATCCGCTCAAGCACGAGGTCGAGCTTGGGATCGGGTTTTACAAGCCGGATGGCCTCATGTGCGTTTCCCCTTGAATTCAATCTAAGGACTATTTGTCGAGCTGATCCGGGCGGCGTTCCCAGAGATCGCGTTGCTGGACCAGCCAGTTCTCCGCGATTCTCAGGCGCTTGGGGACGAGCCGATAGGTGCGTACGCGGCCCGTCTTCCTGGAGCGCACCAGCCCGCAGCTTTCCAATACAGCCAGGTGCTGGACGAACGATGGGAGCGCAATGTCGAACGGCGCCGCGAGCTCGCTCACGGAGGCGGGGCTCCTGCTCAACCGTTCCAGCACGTGGCGGCGAGTAGGATCGGACAGCGCGCGGAAAACGCTATCGATCGACTCTACTGCGTTGAGCATGGAGACGACGGCCGGGACCTTCCTTCCTCAACGATTCTCGCGACCGATAACTCATACGTGATAATCGCGTCGCCGGATCCACTGCCGGAAAAGCCATGCGCCGGTATTCATCGATGACGCCGTCGAGGTGTTCCGCTCGGCCCTCTCGATCGTGGTCCAAGCCACGTGTTCGGCATGCTGTTCATCCGTCGCCGAACTCGCCTCCCAGCGAAGGCCGCGACGCCGGCGCGCGTCGTTCTCCGGCGCAACCGTCTTTCCCATCGCCGCTCCTTCCGCCGTTCTCCCATGAAGACCGCGCGGGCGCTTCAAGATCGAGTATAGAGCAAGGCTTACACTTAGGTCAATACCTAAGTGATTGGGGACGCGGTGAAGACGGCCGGACACGCAGCCATCGCGCCGGTTGGGGAACAAGCATCCTCTCCAGACGCAGCGCCGGAATCCGCGCTAGGGCAGGAAACGATATCCGACGCCGTGGACAGTAATGAAATGGCGCGGCGCGTTGGGGTCCGGTTCCAGCTTCTGGCGAAGCTTCACGACATGCGCATCGACGGTTCGCGTGTTCGGGAAAGAATCGTAACCCCAAACGGAGTTGAGGATCATGTCGCGCGTTAAGGCGCGGTCGGGGTTGTGAACGAAATGCGTGAGCAGGTTGTACTCGGCGGGAGTCATTTTTAGAATGGCGCCCTTGCGCTTTACGATGCGGCGCTCGAAGTCGATCGTCACATCGCCGAATTCGACGATTTTGCGGGCGTCCGGCAGCGTGCGCCGCAGCAGGGCGCGAATCCTTGCCAGCAGTTCTCTCGCGCCAAAGGGCTTGACCATGTAGTCGTCCGCCCCGATTTCGAGAAGCAAAACCTTGTCCACCTCTTCGCCGATGGCGCTGAGTACGAGGATGGGAGTCTGGATCTTGGCGGCGCGCAATTGCTTGCAGATCTCGATGCCCATCATTCCGGGAAGGCGCAGGTCAACCACCATGAGATCGGGCTTCGCGGACAACGCCCGCTCGTAGCCGGTCTTGCCGTCGGCGGCGAGCAAAGGGCGGAATCCCTCCTGTTCGAGCAGAATGCCGATGGTATCGCGGAGGCTCTCGTCGTCGTCGATTACGAGTATCGTAGACATGCTGCGGCTTTTTTGGACCCGTTGTTTTCAGTTTCTCTTAGTATGTGAGCGTTCGTCTACGTCCCTCCAGGTGAGTTTACGCGCCTATCGCCAAAACCAACCCGATAGAGAGTGGTCGTGGCGTGACGGCGTTTGGTGGGTTCCTTAACTTTCGCGTGGCGTCGCGCAAGGTGAGTTTTCGGGCGCCGGCCAGGATGGCGGGTTAGTTTCAATCCCCCCGGATTGCGGAATCGGGGGGCGAAATCAAGTAAAGACCCGGCCTACTTAGACCGATGAGACTAGTGATGCCGCTGACGCGCGTGGTGTCGGGTTTTCTACTGGTTGTGGGCTTGGCCGCTCAGCCAGGAGGGGAGCTGCGATTTTCGATCAGCAGCGACCCTAAGACGTTCAATCCGTTGCTCGTGGACGATGATGCCTCCGAAACGGTGCGCTACCTGACCGGCGGGGTGCTGCTACGCGTGAACCGACGCACGCATACGCTCGAACCCGAGCTCGCAAAAAGCTGGAAAGTGTCCGAGGGCGGCAGGAGAATCGATTTCCAACTGCGCGACGGAATCGTCTTCTCCGATGGCACGCCGTTCTCATGCGAAGACGTGGCCTACACGATCCGTCAATTGATGGAGCCGGCGCTGCACTCCCCGACGGCGGATGCCTTTCGTTCGGCGGCCGGCCCCACGCAGGCGGCGTGCACCGGAAAGGCCTCCGCGATGGCGCGCTTTCCGGGCGCGATCGCGGCGCTCGATTCGCAGTTCGACCAGCTTCCTATTCTGTCCTCGCGGTCCGCGAAGAAGGATGCGGCCGTTCTCGGGCCGTTTTTCGTGTCGGAATACCGCGCCGGCAATTATGTTCTGCTGCGGCGCAATCCGAATTACTGGAAGAAGGACGAACGGGGCAATCGCCTCCCCTATCTCGATTCGATCCGCATCAACATCCAGCAGAATGCCGAAACTGAGCTGCTGCGGTTTCGCCGGGGCCAGATCGATCTCGTAAACAAGATCGCGCCCGAGATGTTCGAACGGCTCGCGTCGGAGATCCCGAAGGCGGCGGTCGACGCCGGGCCATCGCTCGATTGGGAGGTGGTTTTTTTCAATCAGGCCGCGAACGCGCCGCTTCCCGAATACAAGAAGCGCTGGTTCCGCTCGGCCAATTTCCGCCGCGCCATTTCCGAGGCGATCAACCGCGCCGACATGTGCAGGATCGTGTACCGGGGACACGCGCAGCCCGCGGGCGGTCCGGTCTCGCCGTCCAATCATGCGTGGTGGAACGCTGCCGTGAAAGCGGAAGCATACGCCCCAGAAGCGGCGTTGCGGCGGCTTTCAAAGGACGGCTTCCGGCGCAATGGCGAGGCTTTGACCGACGCGGCCGGCAATCCCGTCGAATTTTCGATGATCACCAACGGCGGCAACAAACAACACGAGCGGATGCTCGCGATGATCCAGCAGGATTTGGCGCACATTGGCATTCGCCTGAATGTGGTGGCGCTGGATTTCGCTTCGCTGGTCGAGCGGATCAGCCAGAGCTACGCCTACGAAAGCTGCCTGATGTCCTTCAAGAACATCGAGCTGGACCCGTTGGGACAAATGAATGTGTGGATGAGTTCGGCCGTGACGCACCAGTGGAATCCGAGCCAGAAAACGCCGCAAACTCCGTGGGAGGCCGAGATCGACAAACTGATGCAGGAGCAGGCGTCCACATTGGATTTGCGCCGCCGCAAGGCCGCGTTCGATCGCGTGCAGGAAATCGTCTCCGAGGAGGCGCCGATGCTATTTCTGATCTATGAGGACGCACTGTCGGCCGTCTCCCTCAACATTCGCAACGTGGAGCCGGCGACGCTCCGTCCTCACCTGTACTGGAACGCGGAAAGGCTCTACCTCGGCTCCGCCCAGAAACTCGCGTCACGTTAAGGCGGCTAGGCATCGCCCCTTCGGCCTCGATCTTCTAGTGCGAAAAGCGTTTCATCTCACTCTGCACGCGCGCGGCGCTCATGCGGGCCGCCGAGTTCATGGGATTCAGGGCGGCGGCGGTTCGATAATCGGCGAGCGCGGCGGCGTAGTCTTTCTTTGATTCATACCAGAGGCCGCGGGAGAGGTAGGCGCTTTCGTACCCAGGGTCGACTTCGATCGCTTTATCCAGGGCCGCCTTCGACTCGTCGAGTTTCCCCATTTCGCCGTACAGGAGCCCTTCCATTTCGAGCGTGACGGAGCTCGGCGGCTGTAGTTTTTCCGATTGCCGGAGCTTGGCAAGCGCCTCATCAAAATGTCCTTTGCAGCCAAGCACTTTTGCCCACGAGGCGACGATCAGCGGATCGTTGGGCATGGTCCGGTCGGCTTCCCGCAGGTAGGGCACGGGGGCGTCGCAGTTGTCGCGCGCCACTGCCGCCTGCGTGAGGTTCCAATAAGGGCGGCTCTTGTCCGGGCTGGCGTTCACGGCGTCCGCCCAGAACGCGCGCTCATCCGACCACACCCGATTGCGCCGATACGCCGCGACTCCAAAGAGGCACAGCGGGATGCACAATAGCGCCATCGTGACGTGATCGCGGAGGTCGTAGCGGCTGAGGAACTGCGCCGCCACGAGGCTGAGGGCGAGCACCGGTAGATACATGCGGCGCTCGACCAGCGCGTCGCTGATGGGGATTACGGAGGAAGTCGGCGCCAGCAGTAGCAGAAACAGAAAGAAGCCGAAACTGCCGAGCGGATAACGCTTGCGAGCGCGAAACGCGGCCGCCGCCGCGACGCACAGAGCGGCGAAGGCGATCGCGGCGCCGTGCTCGAAGGCGGTATGGGAAATCGAAAAATCGTGGTCGGCCGACTGCGCGATCGGGAAAACAAAAAGGCCGAGATAGACCCAAATGGCTCGCGTCTCCGTGAAAAAATATTGATACCAGGCGACGCCCGAAAGATGAAACCCGGCGCTTTTCGATGTGGACAGCACCTCGGCGATGAAGAGGAGGCCGCCGGCTGCGAAGATGGCCAGCGGCGCATAGAGACGCCAATTGGCCTTGATGGCATTCCAGGCGCCGTTGCTGTTCCAAAAGCAGTCCGTCAGAATCAGCGCGGGAGCGAGCGCGGCCATGTTCTCCTTCGTCGTTACGGCGAGCGCGAACAACACGACGATTGCGGCGGACACGCGCCAGGATACGGCGGCGCGCTTGCGGTAGAGAAAAATCGAGTAGGCGGCAAGGAAGAAGCAACTCGCCAGACTCTCCGACCGGCCCGCGATGTAGGCGACGGATTCGGTTTCGAGGGGATGAACGAGGAAAAGAACGCCGCAAAATGCCGCGAGAATAAGACGGTTTCTCTGCGCAAGACCGGCGCGTTGGAACAGATTCAGCGCGACGAGAAACGCCAGAATCGAATTGATGGCATGTATTTCGACATTAAAAAGGTGGAACGCGGACGGGCTCGCGCCGGCCATTTGATAATTCAGCCAGTAGCTGAACATGAGCGTGGGACGGACGCCCAGCAGCCATGCCGAGAGCGGCTCAAGGGGTGCGGCGGGATTCGCAAAAGGCAGGAAAAGGTCGTCAAAAAGGAACGGACCGTGCATCGCGGGGCCGTAAATTACCACGCCCAGCAGCACAGCGGCCAGCGAGATGGCGGCCGCGAGCCAGACGTTGCGGCGAAATGTGTCGCGCGCTGAAGCGTGGCGGCCATCCCCGGCGCGAGCGTTCGCAGCGGCAATTTTCCGCGGCTTAGGACGCATAGCGGCGCGGACAGCCATTTCTAATATTGTAAGCGGCGCTCTTCCTGCTCGGCGCCTGTGGCTACAATACTCGCCATGCGAAGACGAACATTTCTGACCTCCGGCGCGGCCGGGCTGCAAGTTGCCGCGGCCGCACGGACGCGGGGCGCCGCGCGTGGTTCGCATAAAATCGCGCCGTTCGAACTCGAGGAAGTCGGAATCGCGGAACTCGCGGCCGGCCTCGAGCGGAGGCGCTGGACAACGCGGCGGCTGCTGGAGCTCTATCTCGCGCGGATCGACGCCGTCGACCGCGAGGGCCCGCGCCTGCGCGCGGTGCTCGAACTAAATCCGGACGCGCACGCCATCGCGGAGCAGCTTGACCGCGAGCGCAAGCAGGGGCGCGCGCGAGGACCGCTGCACGGGATTCCTGTGCTCATAAAAGATAACATCGACACGGCGGATCGCATGAGCACGTCGGCGGGTTCGCTGGCTCTCGAGGGATGGCGTCCGCCGAAGGATTCGTTCGTGGCGGCGCGCCTGCGCGCTGCCGGAGCCCTCATCCTGGGCAAAACGAACATGAGTGAGTGGGCGAACTTCCGGTCGACGCATTCCGTCAGCGGTTGGAGCGGCCGCGGAGGGCAGACGCGCAATCCCTACGCGCTGCACCGCAACCCATCGGGATCCAGTTCCGGGTCCGGAGCGGCGGTGGCCGCAAATTTATGCGCCGCGGCGATCGGGTCGGAAACCGATGGTTCAGTGGTGAGCCCCGCTTCCATCAATGGACTGGTAGGAGTGAAGCCGACGTTGGGATTAATCAGCCGCGCCGGTATCGTTCCGATTTCGCACAGCCAGGATACAGCCGGGCCGATGGGGCGGACCGTGCGGGATGCGGCCATGCTCTTGAGCGCGCTCACGGGAGTGGATGCGGACGATCCGGCGACGGCGGCATCCGCCGGGAAATTCGAGGCAGACTATACGAAATTTCTCGATCCCAACGGGCTGCGCGGCGCGCGATTGGGGATTGCTCGGAAGTTTTTCGATAAAAACGCGCCCATGGACGCGTTCCTGAATCAATGCGTGGATGCGCTGCGGCGCGCCGGGGCCGAGGTTATCGATCCGGCCGATCTGCCTTCGCAGGGAAAATGGAGCGAGCCGGAGGGCGAGGTTCTCGCGTACGAGTTCAAGACGGACCTGAATGCCTATCTCGCGAAGCTGCCCGATTCCCGTCATCCGAGAACCCTGGCAGAGCTGATCGAGTTCAACGAGAAAAATCGCAGCCGGGAGATGCCCTATTTCGGGCAGGAGCTGTTCGAGCAATCGCAAGCCAAGGGTCCGCTGACCGAACAGAAGTATATCGACGCGCGGCGGCAATGCCTGCGGCTCGCGCGCGAGGAAGGCATCGACGCCGTGGTGGATAAATACAAGCTGGACGCGATCGTGACCCTCACGTCGGGGCCCGCTTGGTTGATCGATTGGGTGAACGGGGACATGGATACGGGCGGGTGCTCCAGTCCACCGGCGATCGCGGGATATCCCCACATCACGGTTCCGGCCGGATATTACCGGGACCTGCCGCTGGGACTCTCGTTTTTCGGGAAGGCCTGGACGGAGCCGGCGTTGTTCCGCTTGGCGTACGGTTTTGAGACCGCGACAAAAGCCCGCCGCGCTCCGCGATATTTCGACGGCGAGGAACTGCCCGCGCCTCCGCCCGCACTCGGTATAATGAATTCTTAGCCGCCGCTGTGCGGCGCACATCTCCTGCTCGCGCGTTTGGACGTCGAGACGGGATTGTCGGGAAATATGGCTTACGTTATAGCGGAACCTTGCATTGGCGTCAAAGATACGGCCTGCGTGGATGCCTGCCCGGTCGACTGCATTCACCCCAAAAAGGACGCGGCGAACTTCGGCGAGCACGACATGATCTATATCGATCCGGTCGAGTGCATCGACTGCGGCGCCTGCGTCCCCGTTTGCCCGGTTTCGGCCATTTTCGCATTGGACGATCTGCCCGACAAGTGGCAGGATTTCGCGCAAAAAAACGCCGCGTTCTTCGGGCGTTGATGCCCCGCCCGCTCTAGCCCGCTTGCCGACGCCCGCTCACGTTCCCGAGCCGCGACCGCCACGCTACCGAGCCGCGTCACATGCCGAGCCGCGACCGTAAGGGAGCGGATTCTTGCCGCGCCCCCTACGGCCGGTATACCGCCGAGCTCGTATCCGTCTCCCAGATTTTTACTTCCGCGATGTGGATCGGAGTCCCCGCGTTCAGCCCTTCGCTGATGCGATCGTAGAAAAACTTCGCAATGTTCTCCGCCGACGGATTGATCTCGTCGAACGGCCGCAGATCGTTGATGAAGCGATGGTCGAGGTATTCCATCACGCCCCTGGTCACGCGCTTCAGTTCGACAAAATCCACCAACAGACCCGTTGAATCAAGCTGTTCTCCGCGCACCGTCACTTCCACGCGATAGTTGTGGCCGTGCACGTTCTCGCACTTGCCGCGATAATTGCGGAGCGCGTGTCCCGCCGAAAAGGTCTGCAGCACGGTCACTTCAAACATCGAAAAACTGTTCTACCTCCTCGATTGCCGTTGTAAACGCGTATTCCGGGAGGCTGTCGAAGAAAACCTGCCCGTAACGCGTTTTCGTAATCCTATTGTCGAGCAAAACCAGTACGCCGCGGTCGGAGCGGCTGCGTATGAGCCGGCCGAAGCCCTGTTTCAAAGCGAGCGCGGCCTGAGGAAGCTGGTAATCGTAGAACGGATTGCCGCCCTCCTCGCGGATATTCTCAATGCGCGCCTCCACCACTGGATCGCTGGGGACCGCGAACGGCAATTTATCGATAATAACGCAGCTCAACGCATCCCCCTGCACGTCCACGCCCTGCCAGAAGGACGATGTCGCGAACAGGACGCAATTCGGCGTGCGCCGGAATTCCTCGAGCAACGCATTGCGCGGTCCGGTTCCTTGCAGCAGAGTCGGATATTCGATCGCGAGCGATACCCGATCGTATACCATCCGCATCTGCTGAAAGCTGGTGAACAGCACGAAAGCGCGTCCGCGGCTGTGCCGCAAAACGGCCGCGACTTCCTCCGCTGCCGCGGCGGGAAACGCTGGGCTGCGCGGCTCCGGCAGATGCTGCGGTACGTAGAATAGCGCCTGCCGTCCGTACTCGAAATGACTCGGAGCGATTAATGGCCGCGCGTTCCGGATGCCCAGCCGCTTACGGGCAAAATCGAAGTTGCCTTCCACCGCCAGCGTCGCCGACGTCAGGATCACGGTATCCAGGGCGTCGAACAGCTTCTCTTCGAGAATCGGCGCCACGTCGATGGGCGTCGCTTTCAGAAAGCAGCCGCGCCCGCGCCGCTCCAGCCAGTACACGTACGATTTGTCGCCGCCCTTCATCCAGAATTCGAGCCGCCGCCCCAGCTCCTGCGTACGCCGCAACAGCGGGACGACGTCCTCCGGCGCGTTCTTGATCACCTGCAGGTGCGCCGACAGCAGCTCCAGCGCCCGTTGAAAGTTGTCGTACTTATCGCCGTGCTCCTCCAGAAACGCGTCGTGCCCGCGAAACCCGGTACGCCCTTCAGCCGCGCCGAACAGCATGAAAAAGTTTTCGCCGCGCACCAGCAGCATCTCGACGATCCGATCGAGCTCCTGCGAGCCAAACTGCTTGCTGCGCGACAGCGCCGACACGTCGCGCGATAGATCCTGCACCTGATACGTGCTGACGCCGACGCCAAAGTACTGCCCCGCGACGTCCTCGATCTCGTGCGCCTCGTCGAAGATCACCACCGCGTACTCGGGAATGATGCCGCCAAACTCGTCTTTTACCGCCAGGTCGGCGAAAAAGAGATGGTGGTTAACAATGATAATGTCGCTCGCGAACGCGCGCCGGTGCATTTCGGTTATGAAGCAGCGCTCGAACTGCCGGCATTTCTGGCCCGTGCAAAGATCGCGCCGCGCATCCAGCTTCATCCACGCCGAACTATGCTCTGGCAGCGTTTTGATTTCCGCGCGGTCGCCCGTCGCGGTCCGCCCCTCCCAATCGCGAATGATTTGGAAATCGGCCACTTCCTCGAGTCCCGTCAAAACCGGCTCGCGGTCGGCGTCGTAAATCTTCTGCCGGCAAGCGAAATTCGCGCGTCCCTTCATGTAGCAGACCTTCAATTCCTGAGAAAAATGCTCCTGCAGAAAGGGAATGTCTTTATAAAAGAGCTGCTCCTGTAGATTTTTAGTGCCCGTGGACACCACCACGCGCCGGCCCGAAAGAATCGCTGGAATCAAATAGGCAAGCGTCTTGCCCGTGCCGGTTCCCGCCTCCACCAACAGATGCTTTTTTTCAGCGATCGCCGACTCGACCGCCTCCGCCATTTCAAGTTGTCCCGGCCGGAACTCGTAATTCGGATGCCATTGCGACAGAATGCCCTGCCGCGAAAAAAACTGGCGCGCGGTCAGGCTCTTGGCCGGCGAAGAAGACATCTGTCTCTATTATCATTCGCGCCCCTCTTCCCATTGCCGCGCGTACCACCACAGCGAAACCGCGTACCCGCCCAGAAATACCGGCGCTATGCGCCATCCGTACCGGTCGACCGCCACTCCCGCCGAAATCAGCCCGGCAATCTGGAAAAATCCGGCCGGCCACAGACGCCCTTCCGCGAATCGCCAGCGCCGCTGCCGGATCGGCTCGCGCACCGCCGTATCGTGTCCGATGGCCAATGCAACCGCGCACGCCGCCACATCGGGAAGCAGCCGGAACGGCCAGGTCAACAACAGCGCCACCGCGAACCAGGCCGCATCTTTCGCCAGCAGAATGCCCCATCCCGAGAGCGGCAGCAGACGATAGCGGATCTCTTCGGCCGCGCTGTCGAATCCGAACTGGCACTGCGCCAGCGTGCTCAGAAACAAGACCGTCATCAAGCCCATCATCAGCCGCGCCGCGGGATCCGGATGCGCGCTCGTGAAACGATAAATAGCCCCGCCGATCGCCAGCGCCGCGGCGAAGTAGACATCGAGCGATCCCAGCAGTTGCCGTACTTGATTCTGCGCCAGTCCACCGAGGCGTCCCGGAAAGCGCGGGACCACCCGCATCGGATGCAAGTGCGGCAGGCCTCTCGACCATCCCTCCGCGGCGCTCATGACGGCCTGAGCGATAATGCTGGCGGCGATCAGCGCGATTCCCACCACCATTTCCCTCGCCACGGCCGCAAACAAGACGGCGATCGGAAGCATGGGATTCAACGCCAGCGCCCCCGCGCGTACCGCGATGCGCTGAGCGCCGCTCAAGGGCCATAAGCGGAATCGCTCCGCCGGAACCTGCCGCAGCACGTCCGCCGACAAAGGAAATAGAACCAGCACCCCGATCAGCAGCAGAAAGAAGCTCGTACTGCTGCCCCGGTTGGACGGCTCCTCGGCCTTCATCAGCACGATGACGGCTATCAGATTATTGCCCGCGATCGACCCCAGACTCCGCAGATCGCGCCAGGAACTGCGCGCAATGCCGCTCAGGATGGCTGCGATTGCAGCCATGTAAGCTGTTCCGTTACCGGCGTCTCGGCCAATTCGAAATACAGCGCCTCGATGTTCGTCTCAATCTCCGAGATCGGGGAGTTCCACGCCAGAGCGCCGCCGCGCATCAAAATCAGCCGGTCCGCTACCCGATCGACAAGCGAAAGAATGTGTGAAGCCAGAAAAATCGTGATGCCGCGCGATGCCATGGAACGGAGTTGCAGGCGGATGGTCTCCGCCGACACCGGATCGATCCCCTCAAACGGCTCGTCCAGAAACAGAACCGCGGGGTTGTGAAGCAGCGCCATCGCGAGCGCCGTCTTCTTGCGCATGCCGTGCGAGCAATCCTTCGCAAACGTGCCGCGCGTTTCATGGATCCCAAGCACGCGCAAAAGTTGTTCCGAACGAAAGCGCGTCGTCGCGCGATCGAGTCCGTAGATCGGCCCCGCCATCGCAAGATGTTCCTCGATCGTTAACTCGGAAAACAAGGCCAGCGTGTCCGGAACCACGCCCATGCGTTGGCGCAGCTCGCGCGTATTCGCGGCGGGATCGAAGCCGGCCACCCTCGCGCTCCCTTCATCCGGCGTCAGCAGCCCGCACAGCATCTTGATGAGGGTCGACTTCCCCGCCCCGTTCGGACCCAGAAGCGCGCAGATTTCGCCCCGCCGCACTTCGAGACCGACCCGGTCCACCGCCGTCAACGCACCGTAGCGCTTCGTAAGATTCTCGCAGAAGATCATGGCCACGCTCGCGCCCGCCAGCGTGGCTCCAGGTTTAGCAGAAACGCGGCCGGCGCGTCTACCGCGGCGCTCGGCATACAACGAAAAAGCCGCCCATTCCCAGGGCGGCTCGACGTTGTCTCAGAATTATGTGGAATCGATTTCTACGGCCGCATGACATTCTCGGCCTGCAGGCCCTTGGGCCCGCGCTTGACCTCGAACTCCACCTCCAAACCCTCATCGAGCGTGCGATAGCCGCTCATCTGGATCGCTGAAAAATGAACAAAGACATCCTCGCCGTTGGAGCGTTGGATAAATCCATAACCCTTGGCGGCGTTAAACCATTTTACGGTTCCTTTTTCTCTCACTACTTGTCTCTCCTAGCTCTGGTCTGCTGATTTCGGCGCCCCTGTGAGCAAACACACACGACGAAACAGCGTGGCAAACCTACCGTGCCGCCCGCCGTAAATGTAGCCATCGATGGCGTCAAAATCGTTGAAAAACTGGAGATAGTATCTCAAATCGATCCGCGGCGCGCAAGAGAAAAGTTGCCCTCAACTCGAGGCCATGTAGTCGCGGGCCAGGGCTCAGCGACCGCCGCCGGCCTCTAGTACGGTCGCGCGTACGGGGCTTACCGTTACGCGGCCGCCGCGGTCGGCTAGCCCGCGGCCCCCGCTCGCATCCCGCGGTGCAGGCCGAGTGCGCGAATGCGCTTATGCAGGTTCGTCCGCTCCATGCCGAGCGCCCGCGCCGCCCCCGAGACGTTCCAGCTCGTCTCTTCCAGCACCCGCAGGATGTGATCGCGCTCCGCCGCGTCGCGGGCTTCGCGCAGGTTCGAACGAGGCGCGGCATCGGAGCCCATCCGGATCTCGACGGGAATCGTTTCCGCCGTAAGAATATCGCCGGAGTTCAGAATCGCCATCCGCTCGATCGTGTTGCGCAGCTCGCGTGCGTTTCCCGGCCACGAATACTCCTCCAGCGGCCGGAACACGTCGGGGTCGATCTGTTTCGGATGGAAATTATTGCGGGTGCAGAATTCACTCAGAAAATACTCGGCCATCGCTGCAATGTCCCGCGTCCGCTCGCGCAGAGCCGGCACGCGAATGGGCACGACGCAGAGGCGATAGTACAGATCTTCCCTGAATTTCTGTTGGCCGACCAACTCCTGCAGGTTGCGGTTGGTCGCCGACACCACGCGAACGGAAACGCGAATAGTCTGTTCTCCGCCGACGCGTTGGAACTCGCCCTCCTGCAAAACCCGCAGTAGTTTGGCCTGTGAGCCGGCATGCAGATCGCCGACTTCATCGAGGAAAATCGTGCCGCCATCGGCCATCTCGAACTTCCCGCGCCGCATCGCGACGGCGCCGGTGAAAGCTCCCTTTTCGTGCCCGAACAGCTCGCTTTCGAGCAGCTCGGACGGGATGGCGGCGCAATTCACCTTCACGAAGGGGCCGGATGCGAAGGGGCTCTCGCGATGAATGTGCTCCGCCAGCAGCTCCTTGCCGGTACCCGATTCGCCCATCAGCAGGACGCGAGCGTCGGAGCGGGCCGCCATGGCCGCTTGCTCCACCACCTTCAGGAATGCCGGACTGGCGCCGATCATCTTCGGTCCCACGCCGGCCATCTCCCGCAATTGCTGGTTTTCACGCCGCAGACTCGATTGCTCCAGCGCATTCTTCAGCGTCACCAGAACCTTGTCGCGAGAGAGCGGCTTTTCAAGAAAATCGAACGCCCCGGCGCGCGTCGCCTCCACCGCGTCGGCGATCGTTCCGTGCCCGGATATCATGACCGCCGGCGCGGAAATTTCTTGTTCGCGCAATTGCCGCAGCAGGTCGATGCCGCTTCCATCGGGCAGTCGGACGTCGAGCAGCAACGCATCGGCGCGGGCGGCCAGCGCGCGGCCCTCCTCGACGGATCGCGCGATCGTCACGGCGTAACCGGCGTGTTCAAGAATCATCTGCAGCGAGCGGCAGATGTTCGGCTCGTCGTCGAGGATGAGAATTCGTTTCATGCGCGCGGCAGCAGGACGCGAAATCCCGCGCCTCCCAATTCACTCGCGACCAGTTCCAAATCTCCGCCCGAGAGGACCGCGCCGCGGCGGGCGATGGACAGCCCCAGTCCCATGCCGCCCGGCTTGAACGAAATCGTGGGCTGAAAAAGCGAGCCGCGCACGTGCGGGGAAAGACCCGGTCCGGAATCGTGGACCTCAATCGCAACCTTGCCGTTTATCGCATTGGTAATTCCCAGCACGCAGCCGCCGGAATGCATCGCTTGCGCCGCGTTCTCGAGCAGGTTCGTCAGAACGCCTTTGACAAGATCTTCATCCGCCACCGCGCGCGGCTTGTCGTCCGAAAGACGCACCGCATAGGCGATCTCCGGGTGCGATGTCTTGAGCAGCGAAATCCGCTCCTGCAGAAGCAAATTCACGTCCAGCTCCTTAGGCCGCACCGGAGGTTCGCTCGAGAACTCCGCGAACGATCGAACGCGGCGCTCCAGAGCCGCGACTTCGTCCACGACGATCTGCGAAGCCTGCTGCAGAAACTCGTCGCCCTCCCCGCAATACCGCGCCGCCACTTCTTCCATCGTGAGGCGTATGGGCGTCAGCGAATTCTTCACCTCGTGCGCCATCTTGCGCGCCAGCGCCTGCCAGCTCTCCAGCCGCGTCACATAGACCAGCCGTTCGCGGGAATGCCGCAACTCCTCCGCCATGCGGTTGAACGTGTCGATGGCGCCCGCCAATTTCGTCGTAGCGCGAGATCTCCACGCGCTGTTCCAGCCTCCCCGCCGCCACCTCCGAAAGACCGCGCGTGAGCTGCCGTATCGGACGCGTCAACCGCTGCGCCCACAGGATCACGCCCAAAAGCGCCAGACCCCAAATGGCCCCCGCCAACACCAACAGCGTGTAAACATAGCCCCGCCGCAGCTCGCCGCCGTTGGCCTTCTCCACCTTGGCGCGGGCCTGCGCATACTCCTCGCGCATGTGCCCCAGCTCCACGCCGTGCAGCGGGGTCGAATAGACCCACACCTCCTGCCCGTGCCGCACCAAATAGTCGATGCGGGAGCCGCCTTCGCCGCCCAGGCCGATGCGCTCGGGTTCTTCGGTAGCGGCGAACTCCGCGGCCTCCGCCGGCCAGTGAGCGCGATCCGCGGCGTCGCAACACGACCGGCGCGATGCGACCCGCGGCGGCGTCCCGCTTGAGCGAATCTCCCGCGCGCTGGTATAACTCATGTCCCACTTTTTGCAGCGATCGGGAAACATCGTCGAGCTCGCCGAGCGTGAGGCTGCGCTGCAGCAGTGAAATCGAGATCGCGACGGTGATGGCCAGCGGCGCCAAGGTCGCGATCGCAAACCCGGCGATAAGCCTGTTGCGGACCGTCATCGCTTCAGGTCGCGGAGCTTGAACGGCTGCGTCTCCGCGCTCCACTCCTGGGCCGGCGAAGTGGCGGCGCGGCTGAACAGATCGATGAGGCTGGCGAGGCTCAGCCCGGAGTCGGTGATCGGCGATGGCGCGGCGCTCTCTTCGGCGCGGATCTGAAGACGCAGCCAAAGGTCTTTGCCGTCCGGCACGCTGGCGGCCGGAAGACCGATCTGTTCGATGCACCATGCCTCGGCGGCATTCGCCGTCAGCCCTTTCACGCTCCTGCGGGGCGCTCGCAATTGCACGGCCGAAAAGGTCTCCGGCCACACGTCATAGCTGACGATGAAGCGGTCGAGCGCGCGTTCCAGCGGCATGGCGCGCGGAATCGTGGTCAAGGTCAACTGGAACGCATAAGGAACCGATGTGCCCCGGTGCAGCCGGTCGAGTGCCTTGCCGCTCAGAAAATGCAGCCCCGGCGCGGTGACTTGCAGGCGATCGGCGTTCCAACGGGGCATCAGCGACTGCGTGGACAAGGCCAGCGCCACGGCGCAGAAAGCCATTGTCGCTGCGGCGTAACCGCTAATGGACAGCGCGGCCGGCCACCGTGTCGAGCGTAAACGCATTCAGAAGTTCATACCCGCGATAAAAACCGGCTGCACGCGATCGGTCCCGAGGGGAAAGGCGACTGCGAGCAGTACTCCGTTTACTTTAACTCCGATTCCCGCCGATTGCTTCGGCTCGGCTTTTATCCCACGATCCCAGATCGCGCCCGCATCGTAGAACACGCGCGCTATCCCATAGCCATACCCAGCCGACCCGTACACAACGCGGCTGCCCCCCAGCGGGTCCAGCTCGAATTTATCCCACCCGCGCAGCGCGCCGCTCGTGCCCAGAACGAAACGCTCGTACAGGGGAGCGCGGCCCAGGATCGCTCCCGCGGTGAAAGACGCTTCGGCGGTTTGGTGTCCGCGCTTCCAGTGATAGCTGGCGTCGATGGCGTGCCGCGTGTAGGCGTAGGCGCTGCCCAGCAAGCTGGTGGCGGCGTGCATGCTGTAAAGGGCGCTGAAGCGATGCTTGCCGTTTGTCGAGTCGCCCATTCCTTGTCGTACCGCAAAGCGCTGACCACCGCGTTGGACGATTCCGTTCCCGTCCCCGGCAACTGCGGTTGCATCTGCTCAAAATTCAAGCCCACCGTCCAGGTGAGCGGTCCCGCAACGGCGATCGTGGCCGCAGGCTCGAAACTGTTGCGCGTGCGGTACAAACCGGAGAGATCCCCTTGCCGCGCCGCCGCGGTTTCCGTCGCGCCGTCAAAGCTTTCGTGGAAGCTGTCGAACTCGAAGCTCAACCGCACCCGTTCCGAGCCATGTTCCGGGAACAGTCCCATATGGTCGTACCGCGCGCGCACGCCCGCTTCCGTCTCAAGCAGCGAATCTCCCTCCTTCAGCACTCCGAACGTGAAGGTATTCTTTCCGGCATACACGACCGCATCGCCTTCGCCGCTCCAGCCTTCGCGAGAATCATAGAGCAGCTTCCGCCCCTCGACATCGAAGGCCGTACTGGGTCCATTCACTTCGAACGTGACGCGGACGTGCGCGGGATCGGCCCCGCGCGTCAGCCTGAAAACCACTTCATGGCCGTGGAGCTCGCCGCTGATGCGCCGCGCCATGCTTTCGAACATGTCCGTGTTGAAGTGCGCCCCGACCAGGTCCTGCATATCTTCGACCAGCGATCTGCTGATGCGATACCGCCGGGAATTGGCAATCCCGACGCTCTCGACGGTATACCGGGAATTGACGTTCATGTCGGCGGCGGCGTTTCCGGCCGCCTCTTCCCACGCCGTCGCTTCCAGGACGCCGGCCGGCTGGGTGGGGGAGGCTGGCTGGGCAAGGGGTTGTTCGGCGTCAATCGTGTTTGTCTGGGTTTGTCCCGAAGCCAAAACCGCAAACCCAAGAACCAAAGCGAGCTTCATGGCCGGTCGGTGGGCAAACAAGCTACCAAAATACCGCGCTTTATGGCTCAAGCACATGCGCCCCCGCGGTGTGAACCCCGGGCACAGGTGTGCTGCATCACGCAGGAAAACGAGTGACTTCCAAGCCCTTGCCGATCGGCAACGTAATGGACTCGGCCGCGCGTCGCGATCGGACGTACGCGACGTAATCCACCAAATTATGCGAAATGATGTTGTCCGCCACCACAACGGCGCCGGGCGCGAGATGCAGCATGTCCAGAAAGCGCCCGTAGTCCTCCTTCTCGCAGTCGATCAGCGCGAAATCGGTCTCTCCAAGCGACGGCAGAATCACCCCGGCATCGCCGGGCAGCAGCTCCACGTAAGCGGATAGTTTCAGCTTGGCAAGGTTGTCGCGCGCTTCGGCCTGCCGCGACGGCTCGATCTCGATCGAGATAAGCCGCCCGCCGGCATGGCGCGCCGCCACTGCCAGCGCGATCGTCGAGATGCCGCTGGACCCGCCTATTTCGACCAGCCTCTTTGCCCGCAGCCCCGCCGCCAGCGCGCAAACGAACTCCGCCGATTCCGGCTCCAGGTTGCGATGACGCTCCCGCTGCGGCAGGTTCGCGTCATCCTGCGACAGCTTCCGTTCCCACAAGCGCGCGATAGCGTCCCGCTCCGGTTGGCCCAACACTATTTCTTCTTTGTATCAAGCGGCGCGCCGGTACGGGTCGGAATTGAAATACGATGTTCCAAGGCGCTTTCAGCGCGGTAGGTGAGGAAACGATCAATCGCGGCGAACTCGCAATCTGTAAACGGCGCGGGCACGACGTTGTCTTAATCGGCATCGGCCAGCGATGGAAACAGTGTAAGTGGTGCGGGATTTGGTTGCGCGAGGTTCGCACAATAGAGGAACGCGAAGACGATCCGCCCAACGACGAGCAGGACCCGCTTGGCAGGATTTCGCGCTGAGGCTAGACTGGTGGCCCGTGTCGCAACACCGCTCCCTCACGGTCGCGGCTCGGTAACGTCCTGAATCCCGCTGAGCCGCTTGCGTCGCGGAGTTGATCTTGGGCAAAGTCTGACCGAGTTCCCAGAAAACCACATGAGAAGCTTCATCGTCACCGGCGCGCCGGGTGCGGGCAAGACAGCGATCATTCGTCAGTTAGAGCTCGACGGGTTCAGCGTAGTCGAAGAGGCGGCTACTGACGTCATCGCGGCCGCGCAAGCCCAAGGAACGGCCCAACCCTGAATGCATCCCTCGTTCCTTGATGTAGTCGGTAATCTGCAAAGTGCCCGTCAAATTCGAGCGTCTTATCAATCAGACGAGGTTCAGTTTCACGACCGTTGCGTTGTGTGTACCGCGGCTTTGGCAGGCTACCTCGGGGGCCCTTATACGCGCTTCCTTGCCGGCGAATTGGAGCGCGTCAAAAAAGAAGCAATCTACCAACACCGAGTCTTCTTCATTCGCAATCTTGGCTTCATCACGCCTACCGAAGCGCTGCAAATCGCCTTTGAGGAAACGGTGCGCTTCGAGAAACTTCACGAAGAGATTTACCATCAAAGCGGCAATGGCTTAGTCGAACCATTGCCGGCCCGCGGAGTTATTTAACATCCTTCTAAATCGGAACCTAAGCTGCCGACTTCCAGGCCGGCCCACTAACCTCCGTTTACGAATCGAAGCGAACAAGGATCGGCCCGAGCAGATAAGCCGTGAAGCAGCCCGCCACGTACAGCGCCGCCGAGCACCACAACACCACCCGACTGAAACGGCCGGCCGTCCGGCACGCCGTCGCATCGCGCGCGCCGCATCCGGCGCCCCTCGCCTGAATCTTCGGAGCAATCGCATAAATATAGACGAAGTTGGCGCTTATAAGAAATCCCGCTATCGCAAATACCCAATCCTTGTGACGCGACATGGTCACCAGCCAGGGCGCTTCCGCCAGCGCCGAGGCGACCGTGGCGCCTAACCCGACCAGCACCAGCAATGACGGCAGCGCACAGCAAAGAAGCGTCCCAAGGGATGTAAAGAGCGAAAGATAACTGAGTGCGCGCCCACGGATTCGCGGCGGCGCACCGCGGAGTCTTGGTTGCATTGTCCTATACCTCTTAATTGACTGCGTTAATTGACCGCGTTAATTGACCGCGCCGACCTCAAGCGGCGCGGACGCTTTCAAGTCCTTCCCAGGCGTCATCGTCCCCTGAATGACAACCGTTTGACCAAGTTTCTTCGCAGCCGCACTGAACGCGGCGGTGTTCTTCGGATCGGCAATGAGCGCCAGTATCTCCTTTCCACCCGAGACCTGCAGCGCAAGCCGCCCCTGCGCGTTACCCAACTCGCCTCGAACGGTAACTTTGGTTGCTTTCGGCGTATATCCCTCGCGATGAAGCAGTTGCCAAAGTTGAAACACCGATACCGTATTCCCCGGCTTCAGCTTCACAGTCGCAAGGCCCTTATTCAGACTTACATCGACCGAATCCACCCCCGCGACTTTCTTCAATGCCACATCCACGATGTGGGCGCAGGTCATTCAATCCATGCCGAAGATGGAAAGGTCTGCTTCGAGCAGCTCGGCGCGGCCTGAAGGAGCCGCGATAACAAAAGCGCATGTCAGTAACAAGAATCTTTTTCGCATAGTTATAGGTTCCTTTCTAAAAGAAATAGGCAAAGTTGATTGCAAAGCGGTAACGCTCTTTCGGATAGAGCGGACCGGTATCCCGATACACCGGAAACTGTATTCCGGCTTCGATCCCGATGGCGCGATAGACTCCGAGCAGGCTGGGACCAAGAAACATCTGTTGCGCTTGAGTGCCCGGTACTTCAACATTCTGGCGCGACGGCGCCCCCGTTCGCTCCCCGGTGAACTCCCCGAAGACGCGCCAATCCCAACGGGGATAATCGGTGCGCCAGGCGAGCGGACGGTAGCCGTACACGGCAGTGTAAGTAAGTAAGTCGGGGCGGCGGTCGCCTTTCGATTCCGCATAACTCTGATAAGTCGCGCCCACCCAGATATAGTGACTCCGCGATGCCACGCCGCTCACCCCGCCGACAAGGTAGCCCGCGCCGCTGTTCAGGCCGCGGTAAAGTCCCGTCTCCTGTTGCGGTCCGGGAACAAGAACACCGGCGACAGCGGTACTCTCGACGCGCTTACCCGCGAAATCCTTGCGCTCGAAACGCCACCACGCAAGCCCGCTGAAATCGCCGCTGATGGGCGTGCTCGTAGTCACCGAAGAGCGCGGATACGGGTCCGGCTGGAAAACGACCGGCCCCGAGACGGCGAGCTTCAGATTGGCAGTGATCCCGTAGGCGAGCTCCGCCTCGAGATTCGAGGCAGCGCCTCCGCGCCCGTTCACGCCGAGGTCGAAACTCCATCCGCCTTGCGGATTAGTGGGGGTCGCCAGTCCGAACACCGGCCCATGATCGGCGGCGCTCACCTGTTGCGCCGCGATGAGCGCCGCGGCAAGCGCCACCGCCCGCCGGCGCGTATTGAACTGCCGCATATCTTGTTTCTCCTTTCCACGGAAACAAGCACGCGCACGCACGCATGCTTACCACTTCCGAAGCACTGGAAAGGGAAAACTAAATTAGAAAGGTGGAGTAAAGGACCTGCGGATCGGGCGGGGATGGCTCGAACGGACGCGTGCGGCGTCCATTGGCAAGCGACTCGACGGTGCGCAGCGGCAAATTGAACACGACAACCGCCGCAACCGGTAAGTCAACGCGCGGATCGACCGATTTCTGATGGTCGAAAGCAATCTGCTTGCATTCGGGCCCTGAATTCCGCTGCCCCGGCGCTTTCGTTTTGCAATGCCCGTCAGGGGCGCAGCAACTCTTCACGCCCGGCCACATGAAGTACTGTTCGCAGGAAACGCAGCCGCCCACGGCAAGGGTCGCGAGAAGCAGTAACGAAAGAAGTGAACTGGCTAATTCCCGGCGCACGGCTCCGCTATCAAGGATACCTTAAGACACTTCTCGCGAACCCGGAACCTCGTACCCGACGCCGAGTCCGCCGGCCACAGCGGCGAAGGGCTGGTCGGCCGTCCACAGCCGCAACCGCCCGACAATTGCGGACGCCAACAGGTGGACGTCGACCCAACCAACCCCGCGGCCATGCAAATCCCGATCGCGAACGAAGGCTAGGACCTCGCGGTGGGCAACGGAGCTCGCCTGATGCATCCGCTCGTAGGCGGCCAGAAGTTTCCCGCGGCCTCCGCGATCACCGATAAGGAGTTCTCCATAGACCAATTCGTGTCCTATAACTTCATCCAGCCCGAGGAGTCTGTCCAACTCCTCCGCATAGGGCGCCTGGTTCGCAAGGAACCGAATCCACACTGAGGTGTCCACCAGGACCATCAGACCGCCCTGTCTGCGGCCGATCGCCTCTCGCGGCGCCGGGGTACATCTTGAGCGCGCGGTTCCGCGCCGCGCAACGCCCGAAGGCGCTCGTAAGCGGCGCGGCGCACCAGAGCTTCAAGGCCCAACCGGACGACCTCTGTATCCGTTGTCGCACCGCAGGCCGCCTTCGCCTCTCTGAACAGTTGGTCATTGACGTTGAGGGTTTTCTTCATACATACCATGGTGCCATACAAGTATGGCTGCCGGACCCGGAGAACAGGCGCCTTCCGGCGTCTAGCCGCAGCCGGCAGGAAGCGCCGAATACAAGAATCGTACGCCAATGCCCCTATAACGCCACCCACCAGAGGCCCCACGATCGGCACCCAGAATACCAGCGAGCCGTCCGTCAGCCCGTTGCGCTTGAACCCCGCCGCGACGGTAAACAGGCGCGGACCGAAATCGCGCGCCGGATTAATCGCATACCCGTGCATCCCGCCGAACGACATTCCGATGACCACCACCACCAGCCCGATCAGCAGCGGACCGAGGCCGCCGGGCGGCTGATTGCGTTCATCGATCAGCGCGAAAATCAGCAGCAGCAGCAGAGCCGTCCCGATAATCTGGTCGAGCAATCCGGCGGAGGGCTGGGCGGGAAATGCGGGAAACGTCGTGAAGATGTTCGCGGTGTGCTCCAGAGTGGGGTCCACCGCGAGAAACGCCGGCCGGTAGTTCCAGAAAACAAGAGCGGCCGCCACGAACGCGCCCGCAATCTGCGCCACGCAATACGGCAATACCTTGCTCCACGGAAACCCGCGAAAAATCGCCAGCGGCAGAGTAACGGCGGGATTCAGGTGCGCGCCGCTGATTTTGCCCGCGATATAAATTCCCATGGTCACGCCCAGCCCCCACGCAATCGTGATGTTGGTATAGCCGCCGTTTACAACTTCGCCCGGCAGGTTGTGTCCAAACAGGTTCACCATCGCGACCACGCCATTTCCAAACAGGATCAGCACCATCGTCC
>CAWCJO010000024.1:0-24882 GCA_963795935.1 Bryobacterales bacterium
CACCAGCCCCGCATTTCGATCGGCTGATGCGGGATTCCGCCGCGCGGCGCCTTTGCCTGGTGCACGGCGATTGGAGCCCCAAGAATTTCCTGGTGGACCGCGGCGTCGTGATGGCCATCGATTTTGAAGTCATCCATTTCGGCGACCCGGCTTTCGACGCCGCGTTTCTCCTCAACCACCTCGCTCTCAAGTCGTTCCATCGGCCGTCTTCAAAACTCGCATACCGCGAAGCGGCAATGCGGTTCTGGAACGTTGTAATTAACGCGCTGCCCGAGCGTGCGGGCTGGTTTCCCGAGGCCGTCGTCGCGCACCTCGGCGCGCTCATGCTGGCGCGCGTGGACGGGAAATCGCCGGTTGAATATCTGGCGGATGAACCATCGCGCAATTGTGTCCGCGCGTTCGCTTGCCGGCTGATTGAAAACCCTCCTTCCACGATCGACGGCATATTCGACCGTCTATGAACCTCGCAATTCACAAAATTCATGCCATCGAGATTTTGGATTCCCGCGGCAATCCCACCGTGGCCGCTACGGTGGAGCTTGCCGGAGGCGTCAAGGCAGACGCCAGCGTGCCGTCCGGCGCCTCCACCGGAAGGCACGAGGCCAGCGAACTTCGCGACGGCGATCCGAAGCGCTATGCGGGCGGAGGGGTGCTTGGAGCGGTCCGGAATGTGAATGAGATCCTCGCCCCGGCGCTATGCGGAATGAACGCCGCCGGCCAGAGCGCCATCGATGCCCGCATGATCGAGATCGACGGCTCCGCGGACAAATCGAATCTCGGAGCCAATGCCATTCTGGCTGTTTCCTGCGCCGTCGCGCGGGCCGCCGCAAGAGCGCTCGATGTCACTCTGTGGCGCCATCTGAAGGGGAATCGAACCGCCCTGCTGCCCGTGCCGATGATCAATATTTTTTCGGGCGGACGTCACGCCCGTCACAATTTGAGTTCCAGGATTTCCTCATCGTTCCACGCGGTTTCGCTCGATACGAAGAGGCGCTGGAAGCCTCCGTCGCGGTGCACCGCGCCGCGCGTCTCGTCCTCGAGGACCGCGGGTTCCTTGTGACGGGCGTAGCGGACGAAGGCGGCTGGGCGCCCCATTTGCCGTCCAACGAATCGGCGCTCGAGCTCCTCACCGCCGCCATCGAGCGCGCCGGCCTTCATCCTGGAGAACAGATGGCCATCGCCATCGATGCCGCCGCCACTCAGTTTTGCCGCGCTGGCCGCTACGAGCTTCCGAGCGAAGGCCGCATCCTCAGCGCCCCGGAAATGATCGATAGGCTGGACGATTGGTCGGCGCGCTACCCCGTCGTCTCCATCGAGGACGCGCTTTCGGAAGACGACTGGGAAGGATGGGTGAGCCTGACCGCGAAGCTCGGCAAGCGATTACAAATCGTCGGCGACGATTTGTTCGCGACAAGTCTTGAACGATTAGAGCGTGGCATCGCCCGCCGCGCCGCCAACGCGATTCTCGTCAAGATGAATCAGATCGGCACGTTAACGGAAACGTTCGCGGTTGTCGATCGCGCCGCCAAGCCGGCTATCGCGCCATCGTTTCCGCCCGCTCGGGCGAAACGGAGGACTCCTTTCTCGCCGACCTCGCCGTGGCTTCCGGCCCGGCCAGATTAAGGTCGGCTCCGTGCGAAATTCGGAGCGTCTATCCAAGTACAATCGCCTGTTGAAGCTCTCCGGCGAAGGCGGGCTCGAGTTTGCGAGAGATCCCGCTGTCGCGCCGTAAGACCGTTCCGCAAATGCTGGAGCGCGCCGAGCGCCAGGAGCTATCGCCGGTCTCGATTGCCGGGCGAACGGAAAATGGTTCTGCAAGATTTGCCGAAACCGCAAGACATTAAACAGATCGTCGACGGCCGGGCTTACCTCCGATGTATCGCCTTCATCGCCAGCCGTGGCTCATAGGCGATGATCCTCAACAGGGTAGCTGCCGGTCCGGTTGGACGGCGGCGGTCTTGCTCCCAGTTCTGCAAGGTCTTCACGCTGACCCCGATCAAGCGCGCGAAGTCCGCCTGTGAAAGTCTGGTTCGTTCGCGAATCGCCCGTATCCCGGAAGACCCAACTTCAAACCGGCGCGACGCCTTCCTCCGCCCGCCTAGAATCGCTCCGCCTTCGCGCACGCTTTCCAGCAGTTCCTCAAACATTTCCGCTTTCATCCCTGAACTCCTTCTTGACTACCTCGGCGAGCTGCGCCACCTGCCTCGGGGTCAGATCTGTCGACGCGTTCTTCGCATACGCATAGAGCAACAGAATCAGATCTCTTCGAACCGCCCAGTAGTAAATGACGCGGGCGCCCCCACTCTTGCCGCGCGAACCAACCGCTACGCGAACCTTACGTATTCCGCCGCCACCCTTAATGACCGCGCCGAAACCCGGATTTGCCGCCAGCCGCAACTGAAACGCCCTGTAATCTTCATCGCTGAGCAGAGCCGTGATCTGCCTCGTAAAAATCGAAGTCTCGATCAACTCCACTTGCTGTCAATTATACGCCATTGGCGGATAGGGTCGAGGCGCTGCCGGACCATCGGCCCTGGGCGGCCCCGAAGCGATTACATTTCGCGCCCCAGACCTGATATAACAGCTATTCCGCTCAAAATACCGGAAACAAATGCCCAAAAAAGCCGGAAAGCCCCAAGCCGCGGCTGCCGCGGCGGCGGCCGATAGCGGCGCGGCCAAGAGCTACGCCCACCCCGAAGCCGAAGCCCTGATGCGCCCCGATATCGGAACGCAGGCGCAGTTTAAAAAGAAAAAGGAGCCGAAGAAATACCGCTACGATTCTTCGCTTTCCCCCTCCCTCGATTAGGATGGCCAAAACCCCGCCCGCGAGCGCGGCGAAGCTCTCATTAAGGAGATCCTCGACGCCCCCGGCGTGGACTTGCCCGAAAGCCTGCGCCAGCAGGTTGCCGCCGCCAAGGGTGACCTGTTCGTCAGCGCTATGGCCGACGCCCTCAACACAGCGGAGCAAAGCATCCAGACGATGAAAGCCGCCGCGGACAAGCTACGCCGCCTTTCAACGCCGTTTTTGAATTGGGCCGGAAAAGCCGAGCGCCTCTCCTTCGATGTCCCCACGCTCCCCCTCTTCGTCCACGAGCGCCTCTCCACCAAGGCCATCCTCGAAACCCTCCAAGGCCATAAGCGCGACAAGCAGCTCGACTATGTTCGACCTCTTCGGCGACCGCTGCCATTCCATTGCCGACCAGGTCCTAAAAGCATATGAGTATAAAGACGACTGGGTAAACCGCATGATCCTCGGCGATTCCTTAGTCGTAATGAACTCCCTGCTGCAATACGAAGGCATGGGCGGAAAGGTCCAGATGATCTACATGGACCCGCCCTACGGCGTGAAGTTCGGCTCGAACTTCCAGCCCTTCGTCCGCAAGCGCGACGTCGTCCACGGGGATGACTCCCATATGACACGAGAACCCGAGATGGTCCAAGCATATCGCGATACTTGGGAGCTCGGCTTACATTCGTACCTTACCTACATGCGGGACCGGCTGTCACTTTGTCGAGACTTGCTAGCTTCGACGGGTAGCATGTTCGTACAAATCAGCGATGAAAACCTCCATCACGTTCGTGAACTCATGGACGAGGTGTTCGATCCAGAGAACCTGGTTGGTATCATCGTCGTGCAGAAAACGGCAAGTGCTACAGCCGAACTTATCGGTTCGACCTGTGACTACATACTTTGGTTCGCCAAGGACAAGGCAAATTGCAAGTACCGACGGCTCTTCACGAGCAAACTCACCGAATCGCTTATTGAACGATACGATCAGCTTAATTGCCAAACGGTGAGCGGCGACCTCTGACTCGGGGGAGAAGAAAGACCCTCGGACCATTCCTGAAAAGGCAAAGCGGTTCCAACTGAGCGCTATGACAAGCACACGTCCGCCCGGAAATTTCCCTGTCGAACTTAATGGCAGGAGCTATCGCCCGCGCACTGGATATTGGAAAACCGGTGTGGAAGGATTCAAGAGCCTGATTGCTGCAAAGCGCATTGTTGCAACTGAGGGAGGAACCCTGCGCTACGTTCGTTACCTTCATGACTTTGCATTCCAAGAAATTGACAACGTCTGGACAGATATCTCGGGTGGCGTGCAAAGTCGTTCTGATCCCAAGGTCTACGTAGTCCAAACCTCCACATCGGCCGTTCAACGATGCTTGCTCATGACCACTGATCCCGGTGATCTCGTCCTAGACCCAACTTGCGGCAGCGGAACTGCCGCCTATGTGGCGGAACAATGGGGTCGTCGCTGGATAACGGTTGACGTGAGCCGAGTTCCGTTAGCTTTCGCGCGAGAACGATTGTTGACGGCAACTTATCCGTGGTATGAACTTAAAGATGAG
Source organism: Bryobacterales bacterium (assembly GCA_963795935.1). GTDB lineage: Bacteria > Acidobacteriota > Terriglobia > Bryobacterales > Bryobacteraceae > JAICMB01. Next base: position 4,351 of record CAWCJO010000024.1, read on the forward strand.
GGCCGTGGCCCAGCGGGAGGATTTCGATAAGCCAGGAAGCAAAACAGCAAAGGCGAAGAGATCGGCGGCATCGTTCCTCATGGCACATTAAAGAGCCTCGCCAACGATGAACCTCCCATCAAGAAGTCCTCGTGGATCGCCCGAACCAAGCAAACGGATCACACGAGTAACTGGGCCGTTTTGCGTTGAGTCCACAATTCCATCGCCATCCGATATGGCTGATGACTCGGAATCGAAAAAACTCCTGAATAACCGCACGACAATGAAAGCGACGTCATCTGAGCCGAATGCTCGAAGTTCTGCGGAAAAGCCCCGCCCTGCACACCGGCGAAAACAAGACGCTCACCCTGAAAAACATCCGCCCACCCGCCAAATCACTCACCCTCTCCGCCGAAGGCATCGCCGTCAACGGCGACGAACGAAACGTCGCCTTCGTCTTCGGACCCGAAAACGGCGCCGTAACCGAAAGCCTCGTCTTCGAGGCCGCCAGAGAAGCCTACATGAAGGGCTACGCTCATCTCTTCGTCATCGGTTTCGCCATCGAAGCGAAAGCAAGGAGCTTCGTCCAGAAGTGCGCCGAAGTCGTCGGCACTCCCGCCACCTACGTCCAAGCCACAACCGACCTCACCATGAGCGATCTGCTCAAAACCATGCGCAGCAGCCAAATCTTCAGCGTGTGCGGCCTGCCCGACGTCAAACTCTACTCCGAAAAATCCGCCGACGGCGCAACCGGGTACCGCGTACAATTGCTCGGCCTCGATGTCTTCGATCCCATCACCATGCAGGCGAAACACTACAAGGGCGACGACGCCGCCGACAGCGATAAGGTCCCGGCATGGTTCCTCGACACCGACTACAACGGCCTCTGCTTCCATGTCTCCCAAGCGTTCTTCCCCCGCACCGCCGCATGGGACAGCTTGAAACGCGCGCTCAAGGGAACCTACGACGATTCCGTTTGGGACCATCTCGCCGGAACCATCAGCGAACCATTCGAGCCGGGAAATCACAAACAGATCGCCGTCAAAGTCATCGACGACCGCGGCAACGAATTATTGGTCTTGAAATCGCTGTCCGAGGCCGTCAAAAACAAAGAGCGCCCTCGAAGTCCCCACTCCAATTCTGAACCCGCCATTCGAGCAACCAACCCTCTACTGGTATATCCGCGAAGGCGAAGAAGCGCAGCAGCGCGAAGGGCGCCGCGCCTCCATCGTCTATCCACCGCGCAATCAGAAACACGAATGGGATACCTCCGACGGCACGCTCCAAAAATGCGCCGATCCGCCCGGTGCCTACGAAATCGTGCTCGTCAATCTCATCCGCGAGCGAGTCCAGGCCTGGCGGGTGCAAGGCTATCCCGGCGCCTCCCGCACCACGCTCGAGCTGCTCGAATACTGGCGCCGCGACGGCCGCCTCGCCCGCCTTTTCTTCGCTCAAATGGAAGCCGCCGAGACGGTTATTTTCCTCAACGAATCCCGCTCCGATTTCCGCCAGGGCATCGCCGTGCCGCTCGACGACCCCAGCGCGCAGCAACAATCCGACGGCCTCAAAGCGTTCCTCCGCTATGCCTGCAAAATGGCCACCGGAAGCGGCAAGACAACCGTCATGGGCATGATCGCCGCATGGAGCATCTTGAACAAGGTCGCCAATCGCAGCGATGCGCGCTTCAGCGACGTCGTCTTCGTGGTCTGCCCCAACGTCACCATCCGTTCCCGCCTCGCGGAGCTTTACCCGGAAGCGGGCGAGGCCAGCATCTATCGCAAGCGCGACCTCGTTCCTTCTCAGCTCATGCCCTCTCTCCGCCAAGGCAAGGTTCTCGTCACGAACTGGCACGGTTTTGAGCTTCAGACTCCTCAAACCGGCGGCGTCTCCGCGAAGGTCACCAAGGTCGGCGTACCCGTCCGGACGACCGAACGTTTCACCATCGCGCCGAAGACCACGACAGCGCGGGGGAAGCCGTTACATCACCTCCAGGAACTCGATAGTAAAATCGCCGCCGGACTGATGGCCGTCATGAAAGAGGAGCTGCGATAACCAAGGCAATCTCAAAAAGGTGCGGGTCGAATCCATCAAGTACGTCGAGAGCGATACCGCTTGGATCAACCGCATCCTCGGCCAGGAAGTCGGCGGCAAGCGAAACATTCTCGTCATGAACGACGAGGCCCATCACGCCTACCGCATCCGCAACGACAACGAGGACGGCGAAGAGAAGAAGAGGACGACAAAGATTACTTCTATAAAGAGGCCACCGTATGGGTGGAAGGACTGGACCGCATCCACAAAATGCGCGGCATCAATTTCTGCCTCGACCTGTCCGCCACGCCGTTCTTCCTGGGACGCGTCGGTCAGGATGCTAACCGGCCCTTTCCCTGGGTTGTAAGCGACTTCGGACTGGTGGAAGCAATTGAATCCGGCCTCGTGAAAATTCCCCAGCTTGCCGTTCGCGATACACACGGGAGCTGCCATCCCCGGCTATCTCAATATCTGGAATTGGATTCTCCTGCAGCTCACGGTGCTGAGCGTGGCGCCAAGAGACAAATCCCAAGCCGGAAGCGATCCTGAAGTACGCTCACCATCCCATCGGGATGTTGGCGGGATTATGGGAGCAGCTACGCCACGAATGGGAAGAGAACAAGGACGATCCTCGTCCGCCCGTGTTCATTCTGGTCTGCAAGAACACAAAATTGCGAAGATGATTCACGAATGGCTAGGAGAAAACAAGCAGCCGGCCGGAATTCCGCCCGCAAAAATCGATGGCTTCCTGAACTCCAATGGATGTGACGTAACCATTCGAGTCGACTCCAAGGTCGTGCATGAGACGGACACCGGCGAAGCCAAATCCGACGAATCCCGCTGGATGCGTTTTACGCTCGATACCATCGGAAAGCTGTCCTGGCCTACCGATCCGCAGGGAAGATCGCTCTATCCCGACGGATTCGAGGCGTTGGCGCAAAAACTGGAGAAGCCGCTCGACCCGCCTGGACGTGACGTGCGCTGCATCGTCAGCGTCGGAATGTTGACCGAAGGTTGGGACTGCAACACCGTCACGCACATCGTGGGATTGCGGCCCTTCATGTCGCAACTTCTCTGCGAACAAGTCGTCGGCCGCGGGCTTCGCCGGGCCAGCTACGAGCTGACGGAAGACGGTAAATTTTCGGAAGAAGTCGCCAAAGTCTTCGGCGTCCCATTCGAAATGATCCCGTTCAAAGCCGACCCAGCCGGCGCCCCCGCGAAAAAAGAGAAACGCCATCACGTCTTTGCCCTCCCTTCCAAGGCCCAGTTCGAGATTCATTATCCCCGAGTCGAAGGCTACACCCGCGCGATCCGCAATCGCGTCGCTGTCGATTGGTCCATCGTGCCGCTCTTGCGCTTGACGCCCGGAGCGATCCCTCCAGAAGTGGACGTGAAGGGCGGATTGCCCAACAATCAGGGCCGCTTTTCATTGACTGGCCCCGGCGCGGTCGAGAACGTCAACCTCAACCCCTACCGCAAAGGACGGCGTTTCCAGGAACTCGTCTTCGATATGGCCGCCGCATTAACCGGGGATTACCGCGCGCAACCCACGTGCGAAGCCCCGGCGCACGTTCTGTTCCCGCAAATGGTCCAGATCGTCGACCGTTACTTGCGCGAGTTCGTCGACCCCGTCCCGCCCGCGAACATCCTCGATGTGTTCTTATCGCCCTACTACGGCTGGATCGTGGAGCGATTGGTAGAGGCCATCCGCCCCGACACATCGCAGGGCGAAGCCCCCGAAATTCCCCGCTACGAAGCAAACCGCGGACCTGGCTCTACCGCCGACGTCGATTTCTGGACCAGCAAAGAACCCCGCGAGGTCGTCCGCTCCCACCTGAACTACATGGTCCCCGACACGACGAAGTGGGAACAATCCGCCGCCTATTACATCGACAACCACGCCGCTACCGTCGCGTTCGTGAAAAACGCCGGACTCGGATTCTCCATCCCCTATCTCCACAACGGCCAAACGCACGACTACATTCCCGATTTCATCATTCGACTGAAGACCACGCCCGAATCCCATCTCATCCTCGAAACGAAAGGCTTCGACCCGCTAACCGAACACAAAAAACACGCCGCCGAACGCTGGGTCGCCGCTGTCAATGCCGAAGGCACCTACGGAAAATGGCTCTACGCATTGTGCCGCAGACCCGAAGATGTCCCCCAAGCCATGACGGCCGCAGTCCATGCCGGTCCACCATAGGCGAACCGAACCGGAATCGTCAACGACACTACCGAAGCCATTCCATCTCCTGACCGTAACCTGCGCCCGCCACCCTCTATCCGTAGAGTCAAATCACGATGATCCGTCCCCCCCACTCATCCCAACCCGCCCCTACGCGCGCTTTCCGCATGCGTGCGCCGATCCGGCGCCGCATCCAAAATGCCCCGGGATTCAACTGCTTAGCCCCGCGAAACGTCGCTCGGCAACTCGATTCATTGGGATGAAATTCTCAACATCACCGCGCCCTACAGCCCAACGCTGAAATAATTTTCGAAGGCGCAGGAGCGGGCAGGACCTCTGTGGTATACTTCCCTCCATCGCAAGAAAATGCCGCGGACGCGAGTTTGCGTTCCCCGGTAAATGTTGGGGCCCAGTCGCCGCTGTTCGGCCATTCAAGGGAAAGGGGATCTTATGAAAATATCGCGTTATGCGCTGCCGCTTTGCTTACTGCTTATTGGCGCGCCCTCCAATGCTCAGGTAAACGCCACCGGCGCGCTTATCGGAACCGTCACCGACAAGTCCGGCGCCGTCGTGCCGGGGGCGGACGTGAAGCTCACCAGTAAACAGACCGGACTCGCCCGCGCGGTCACCTCCAACGAGGCCGGACAGTACCGCTTCGATCTGCTGCCCTCCGGAACCTACGAGGTGCGCATCTCCAAACCGGGTTTCGCCTCGGCGGTGTTCGATAACGTCGGCCTCTCCGTCAGTCAGACCACCACCATCGACGCCGCGTTGGCTCCGAGTTCCCAGACCGAAGTCGTAACGGTCGAATCCGCCGGCGCTCCGCTCGTCGACACCGAAAGAAGCGACGTCAGTCTGCCGGTCACCACCCGGGAAATCGAGGACCTGCCGCTCAACGGACGCGACTTCGTCAACCTCGCCTATCTTGCCCCCGGCGCCCGTCCCGTCAACTCCTACGACCCCACCAAGAATCGCATCGGCGTATTCGCCGTCGATGGCTCCAGCGGCCGCAACGTCAACGTGACGGTGAACGGCATCGACGACAAAGACAACACCGTCGGGGGTCCCGTCATGCAGCTTCCTCTGGAAGCCGTTCAGGAATTCCAGATCAGCACGCAGCGTTTTTCGGCCGCCAACGGCCGCAGTGAAGGCGCGCTCATCACCGCCATCACCAAGTCCGGGACCAATCAATTGCACGGCTCTCTCTATTTCTTCGACCGCAACCAGGCCATGAATGCCAACGATTATTTCGACGCGCAGGCCGGCAATCCCAAGCCCGATTACGGACGCCAGCAATTCGGCGGCTCCATCGGCGGCCCGGTTCGCAAGGACAAGGATTTTCTCTTCTTCGCGCTGGAGCGCGAGCGCGAATCGACCGCCATCGCCGTCAATCCCACGGCCTACAACGAGCTCGTCCTCGCCAAAGGCGCCGGTTTCGCCGCGCAACCCGCGACCTCCATTCCCACTCCTTATTTCGACTGGCGCTACAGCGGACGTTGGGACCATCGCTTCAACGATGCCAATAATCTATCGGTGACCTACAATAACCAGCACAACAACGGGCTGAACGATCAATCTGGTTCCACGAACGACTTGACGGCGGGAAATTTCACCACCAACCAGCTCATCCTCGCCAGCGTGAATCTCAGTTCCGTCCTTACCCCCACCATTGTCAATTCGGCGACCATCGGCTATCAGTACTGGAACAACCTCATCGACTCCACCATCCGCGCCAACAACATCACCTTTCCCGATGCCACTCTGGGCACGAACATTAATGTCCCGCAGCAGTCGTTTCAGAAGAAATGGCAATTCAAAGACGACATCTCCATCACGCGGGGAAATCACAATTTCAAAATGGGCGTCGATTTTCTGGACGAGCCGATACTGGGCGGCTTCTTTGAGAACAACCCCACGCCCACCATCACGTTCTTCGACGATCCCAGCAAGATCCTGAGCGATAAGGCCGACTACCCGCTCGGCTTCCAAACTCCGGGAGCGGTGCAATCCATCGCCGAGACCGCCGGCAATCCATATTTTCTTCTCAGCACGAAGATGATGGGCCTATACTTCCAGGACGACTGGAAAGTGAGCCGCCGTCTGACGTTGAATCTGGGCCTCCGCTACGACCGCGACTTCAACCTCAACGGAGCTTCGGCGCAATCGTTGAGCAGAGGCTATCTCGCGCTGAAAGCGATCGGGAGTCCCTACGCCGGCATTCCTCACGACGACACCAAGGACTTCAGTCCGCGCATCGGCTTCGCCTACGATCTCACCGGAAGCGGCAAGCACGTGCTGCGCGGTGGATTCGGCCTCTACTACGGCCAGATCTTCGAAAATATTCCCCTCTTCATGGTGCAGCAGGCCAACTCGACGATCTTCACGACCGTCCTCAGCCTGAGCAATCCCGCGGCGCCGCAGGCCGGCGTCGCGCCCAGCACCGCCGCCGATCTGGTCCCCGGAACGGGCAAGCTGCTCTCCCAGTGGCAATACGGCATCGATCCGATTCCGCCGGTTCCTCCGCCGCCCACGCAGCTCGCCTCCGGTTCCACCGCGCGTATCATGGACCCCAACTATCACAATCCCTACACGGAGCAGGAAAACATCGGCTACTCCTGGGCGCTCAACGATTCGAACGTCATCGAGCTCGACTACGTTCACGTCCTCGGTTTGCGCGAGGACAAGGCCGTCAACATCAATTACAAGAACCCGGCGCTGCCCGGCGCCCCGCGCGTGCTCAACGCGGCATTCGCGGCCGCCGGTCTCCCGGCCCTCTCCACTGTGACCGATCTGACGTCCTCCGGCCGCTCCCGCTACGACGGGCTGAACGTGTCCTACCGCCGCCGTTTCAGCAAACGCTTCAGCATGAATGCCAGCTACGTGCTTTCGCGCGCCCTCGCCTATCGCGGCTTCGCCGCAAGCTACAGCAGCGCGCCCTCGAACGTCACGAACTATCTCGCCCCTTACGACTTCGGCCCCACCCCTTCGGACGAAACGCATCGCGGCGTCGTGAGCGGAGTTTTCGAATTGCCCTGGGGAATACGCTTCGCTCCCATCATGCAGCTCGCCTCCGCGCGGCCCTACACTCCGGTCCAGGGCCTCGACTATTTCGGATACGGCACCAGCGGCAGCTCGGAGCAGGCCGTGGTGCTCAAGAGCGATCCAAGCAACTACACCGCCACCGCCGCCTATAGCCTCTCGCAAGTGCAGAGCTGCCTCGCTTCCGGAACTTGCTTGATCTCCCATTACGACAGCGCCCGCGGCGCGCCCTTCTTCCAACTCGACACGCGCTTCAGCAAGCTCTTCCATATCCGTGAGAAGGCGACCCTGGAATTCTTCTTCCAGGCCTTCGACCTCACCAATCGCGCCAATTTCGGCGGCGATTACAACGCCAATATCCGCACCGCGGCCTTTGGCACGCCCGCCGGATTTGTCACTCCCTCGGCCGTCGTGATTCCGCAGTTCTTCTCCGGAGAAGCCGGTTTCACCTTCCGCTTTTAAGGAGCGGGCGCCGCGCGAGTACCATGGAAAACATGGGACTTGGAGCGCGCCCTTCACGCCGCGAAATTGCGTTGGGAGGAATTTCCGCCATCGGAGCCGGCGCTGTGGCGGGACCGCGGCCGTCCGGCGCCCAGGCGTCGCGGCCCGGCGATCCACGCCCCAACATCGTCATATTGATGACCGATGGCCAGCGCGCCGACGAGTTGAGCATCGCCGGCCATCCCATCATTCGCACGCCCCACATGGATCGCATCGGGCGCGAGGGCATACGGTTCGAAAACTCATTCGTCATTAATGCCCTCTGCGCTCCGGCCCGCGGCACCATCCTCACGGGGCTGTATTCGAGGGCCAACGGCGTCATCGATAATAAGGACCGTCCCATCGCCTCCGGAATTCCGCTCATCTCCGATCTGTTGCATACGGCCGGCTATGAAATTGCGTTCTGCGGCAAATCGCACGTCAGAGGATCGCTGCGCGACCGTTACTGGGATTATTATTTCGGTCCCGTCGGCCAGCCCGACTATCTTACGCCGCTCATTGCGGAAGGCTTCAACGGCCGCGTGGGCGGTGACAGCGCGTACCGCGGCTACGTCGACGATTTGCTGACCAGCGCCGCCTTGGGATGGTTGGAGGGCAGGCGGGACAAGCCGTTTTGCCTGTTTCTATGGCTCTATTCGCCGCACCGCCCCTTTCAACGGCCCCGCCGCCTCGCCGATCTCTACAACGGCGTCGCGATTCCGAAGCCCGCCACCTTCGACGACGACCTCCGCAATTATCCCGGAAAACCGCGCGCCGTCGCCAACGCCGATAACAAGATCGGGTCTTTCGCCGACGTCCGTACGCTCGAAGCTCTGGTGAAGGATCATTACGCGACGACGGTCAGCGCCGACGATAACGTGGGGCGGGTGTTCGACGTTCTCACCCGTACGGGCAAGCTCGACGACACGGCCATGATCTTCACGGCCGATCACGGATTTTTCCTGGGCGAGTGGCACATGTTCGACAAACGTCTGATGCATGAGCCTTCCATTCGCGTCCCGCTGATGATCCGTTATCCCAAGCGAATCAAGGCCGGCTCCTCGAACGCGAACATGGTTCTCAACCTCGACATCGCGCCCACAGTCCTCGAGTTGGCGGGCCTGCCCGTTCCTGCCGCCATGCAGGGCCGCAGCCTGCTTCCACTCATCGCGGGCGACGCCGTCGGGCTGGCGCACCGATTGGCTCTACACCTATTACGAATATCCCGCCGTTCACATGGTTGCCAAAAACCGCGGTATTCGAACGGAGCGCTATAAATTCATCGAGTATTGGGAGGAAAATCCCAAAGAATACGAGCTCTACGATCTCCAGACCGATCCCGGCGAAAATCGCAACCTCTACGGCGATCCGAATTACGCGGCGCTGACGGAACAGCTTTCGCGGCGAATGACGGATCTGTTGAGGAAGACCGGTGAGGGTTAAGACTGCGCCGCTTGCCCTCGGCATTTTGATGCTGGGCGGAGCGGCGTTTGGCGCGGCGCCTCTTACCGAAGTCGTGAAACAAGTCAGGGGCGAGGTGCGGCCGCGCGAGGCCATGGACGTGATGCGCACCGTCTATTCGACGGACCGCTGGTTCACGTTTCCGAAATTTCATCAGACGGCGGAATATCTGAAAGGAGCGCTCGAAAAGGCTGGATTGAAGCGCGCCGAGATTGTCGAAACGCCCGCCGATGGCGTCACGCAGGCGGGCTTCTGGACCATGCCGTTGGCGTGGGATGTGAAGCGGGCGCGGCTGGAGTTGCTGAATTCCAACGCTCCGGAGAATCTTCGCGTGCTCGCCGATTACGAAGCGATTCCCTCGTCGCTCGGAATGTGGAGCGGACCGACTCCGCCGGGCGGCGTTGACGCCGATATCGTCGAAATCAAGCAGGCGAGCCCGGCCGGCATCGCCGGTCAGGACCTGCGCGGGAAGCTGGTGCTGACGCCGGTGAATCCGGCGGGGATCAAGTGGCTGCTTGTTAAGGCCGGAGCTCTGGGCGCGATCAATGCGTTTACGGAAAATCCCGATCTCGCGGACGGGCGGCAATGGATTAACGCCTGGGGCGACAACGGGTGGGCGTTCACGAAATCGAGCACTCCGTTGTTGTGCTTTTCGATATCGCCGCGGCAGGCCGCGTACGTGAGGAGCCTGCTCGCCTCCGGCAAACGCGTGCGAGCTCACGCGCTGGTCGAAACCCGCTATTACGCGGGCTCGTATCCGTACACGACGGCGGTGATTCCAGGCTTGGAGCTCGGAAGAAGAGGTGTTGACGCTGGGCCACACGTCGGAGCAAGGCGCGGAAGATAACGCCACGGGAGTGGCGGGGCTGGTGGAATCGCTGGCCACACTGAATCGCCTGATCGAAGCGGGCAAGCTGCCGCGGCCGAAGCGTACGATTCGAATACTGCTGATGCCGGAAATGTACGGGACGCTCGATTACGTCGGGAGATTTCCGGAGCGCGTGCGGCATACGGTGGCGGCAATGTGCGTGGACACGCCCGCCGCGTTATACGCGCTGGCGGGGACGGAGTACACGTTCTATTTGAATCCGCACGTCGCGAAATCGTACGTGGACGCGTTCGTGCTTCGCGTCGCCCAGGAATATCTGCCGAGCGTGCCGCGGCCGTGGCATTGGGGCGAATACCGCAGCGGAACGGACGCGTATCTCGGCGAGCCGACCGTGGGAATACCGACCACATGGCCGTACAGCGGCAGCGGAGTCGAGACGCATCACAACAGCGAGGACACGCCGGATCGCGTGGACGAACGATCGCTACGCGATTTGGCGATCATGAACGCGGCTTACCTGTACTACATCGCGGCGGCGGGTGAGCCGCAGGCGTATTGGCTGGCCGCTGTCGCGCAGCGCCGTGGGTATGAGCAGATCGGCGGCGGCGAGCGGGCCGTATCTGGACCGTATGATCGCGGGGGCGAACGCAAACGAAATCGGACGTGCGCTCGCGGATGGTCTCGACAAGATCGCGTATGCGGTGGACCGGGAAAGCCAGTCGGTTTTGTCGGTGCTGCGTCTGGTTCCCCGGGAACGGCGGGAGGAGGCGCGGGGACAGCTCCGGCCCTTTGTCGCGGGACTGGCGGAATTGGGCAATCGGGAAGACGCCATGTTGCACGCGGCGGCGAATCGGCGGGGAGCGGAGCTCGGCTTGGGCGATGTTGTGGCGGTGCCCGCTCCGCCCGATCCACAGCTCGCGGAAGCGCGCTCGATCGTTGTAAAGCGGAAGCGCTATGGAACGATCCCGTTGGACGAACTGGCGCCGGACAAGCGCGAAGGATATCCTTCGGGCGCATGGGCCAGCGTTCCGACTATCGCGCTGTACTGGTGCGATGGGCGCCGCAACTTGGCGGAGGCGATACGGCTGACGCGGCTCGAACTGGGTCCGGTTCATTTCGATTTCGTGGGATATTTCCGGTTTCTCGAGCGGCACGGCTACGTCGATTTTGTCGCGGCCGGGCGATGAACCATTCGGCAGCGTCGCTGAAGCGCGTGCTGTCGCGGCGCGATCTCATCCTTTATGGACTGGTGCTGCTGGGCCCCACGGCGCCGTATCCCGTGTATGGCATCGTGCAGCAAACATCGCACGGACACGCGGCCCTGAGTTACCTGGTAGCCATGGTCGCGATGCTGTTCACGGCGGCGAGCTATGGCAAGATGTCGGGGGCGTTTCCCTCGGCGGGGTCGACATATACCTACGCGCAACGGGCGCTGAACGATAACGTCGGGTTTCTGGCGGGTTGGGCGATGATTCTGGATTATTTTCTGATCCCGCTGGTCAGTATTATTTATGTCGCGCTCACGGCGCAGCGGCTGCTGCCGGAAGTTCCGTACCTGGTTTGGGCGGCGCTGTTCACCTTCGCGTTGACGGCGATCAATATCCCGGGGATTCGCATGACGGCGCGCGCCAGCACGGTGATGATGGCGATCATGAGCGTGTGCGCCGTCCTCTTCGTGGCATTGGCGGCGCGCTTTATCGTGTCGTCGCACGGGGCCGGCGGGTTGTTATCGCTGCGCGCGCTATACCGGCCGGAATCGTTTGCAGTGCGGCCATTGATGCTGGGCGCGGCCGTTGCGGCGCTGTCCTATATCGGCTTTGACGCGATCTCGACGCTGGCGGAGGACACGCTGCGGCCGGAGCGAGACATTGCCGTCGCGACAATCCTGGTGTGCGTATTGCAAACGGCGATTTGCTTCGTGACGGTGTATGCGGCGGCGATTGTGTGGCCGGATTACCGGACCTTTGCCGATCCGGAAACCGTGATTCTTGACATCGGGAGGCTGATCGGCGGGGCATGGATGTTCGGGTTTCTGACGCTGGTGCTGCTGGTGGCGGGGCTCGCGAGCGCGCTGACGGGACAGGCGGGAGCGTCGCGGCTGCTGTACGGAATGGGCCGCGACGGCGTGCTTTCTAAGCGCGTGTTCGCGTACATCGATCCCAAGTTTTCGACGCCGACCCGTGGCATTTACGTAATGGGCGCGGCATCGCTCGTGGGCGCGGTCTTCATTCGGTTTCAGCTTGCGGTGGAGCTGCTGAATTTCGGCGCTTTCGTGGGTTTCATTCTGGTGAACTTGAGCGTGATCCGGCATTATTACATCCGGTTGCGAAGGCGGAGCGGCCTGGATTTCGCCACCAACCTGGTGTTTCCCGCGTTGGGCGCGCTGGTGTGCGGGTATATATGGATGAGCTTGACTGAGAAGGCGAAGATCGCCGGCTTTGCGTGGCTGGCGATCGGGACGATTTATCTCGCGATCGTCACGCGCGGTTTCCGTAAACCGCCGCGGGCGCTGGCGGGCGCGCTTGGAGCGGCGGAGGGCGGGGCGGGTTAAGAAAGTCGCACTGCGCGATAATTCTTACTGGAGCCTTTCATGGAAACCAGACGGCTTTCGAGGGAGGAAGTCACGGCCGAAAACACAGGTGACGGAGTTCTGCTCCGTCCCGCCGCGCCTTTCCCAGCGAGCAGCCTCGAAGAAGTCGCCGGCTGGCTGAAGTCCAAGCACAAATCGAAAACGCCCGGCCAGATGCGTGCCGTTATTGGCCGGGAAATGATGCGGCGCCGTGCTCGCGGTCGATACTAATGTAGTAGCCCGCCTGCTGACTGGCGGCGAACCCAAGCAGGAGGCCGCCGCGCGGTCCCTCTTCGCGGCCGAACCAATCTGGTTCGAAAAAACGGTATTGCTCGAAACTGGCTGGCTCCTTCGCGTCTGTATGGATTTGAGGAGGTCGCCACGCCGCCCTCGCGCTCACGGCTCAGGAAATTGAACTCGCGGACGCAATGTATTTGAGCAGCAGACTGCCCGGCGCTGCATTTGTCTCTTCCGATAAACGTCCCCACGCTCGATGCGCAAATCTTGTGGCCGCGCCGGACTTGCGGCGTCAGTATTTGACGCGCACGGGCAGTGTCCCTTAAGCTTACTTGCGGAAGGCAAATTATATTCAAGGCATCGCGGCGGCTCTTGAGGATTATGTCGAACGGCGGCAATCGGAGTTGATTGCGCTGACGCGGGAGTTGATTCGCGTTCCTTCGGAGAATACGCCGCCGGTGGGGGCGGAGGGCGCTTGTCAGGCGATGATTGCGGGATATTTGCGCGATCACGGCTGGGAGCCGGATGTTTATGAATTGTCCGATGTGGACGGCTTGGCGGAGCATCCTTTGTTTGAGGGCGGGCGGCATTATGCGGGACGTCCTAATATCGGCGCGCGCAGGAAGGGCACAGGAGGACGATCGCTGCTTCTTTCGGGGCACATCGACACGGTTCCGCGCGGAACACAGGCATGGACGCGGGATCCGTTTGGCGGTGAGGTGGAGGGGAACCGCATTTACGGACGCGGCGCGAACGATATGAAGGCGGGCATCGCGACCAACCTGTTCATTGCGGCGGCTGTTGAGGAGTTGGGGCTACAACTGGAAGGCGACCTGATTTTTGAAAGCGTGGTGGACGAAGAGTTCGGCGGGTCGAACGGGACGTTGGCGGGGCGTTTACGGGGCTATAACGCCGATGCGGCGGTGATCTCCGAGCCGTCGTTTCTGCGGGTTTGTCCGGCGCAGCGGGGCGGCAGGACGGCGCACATCACGTTGCGCGCGCCCGGGGGCGTGCTCTCAGACGGGCAGTTTCCACGGGGCGTGATTCCGCAGATCGAATATTTTCTGGCGAAGACGCGCGAGTTCGCGGCCGAGCGCAAGGCGAAAGCTCCCACGCACGAGATGTATGCCGGTCTCGAAGACCCCGTGCCCGTCTCGATCACCAAGATTTCTACTTCGCCGTGGGGTTTTTCCGAGCCGATCACCGTGCCGGAGAGCTGCAAGATCGAATTTTATTGGCAACTGATGCCGGGCGAGACGCGCTGCGAAGTGGAGCAAGACTTCCTTGCGTGGATGAACGCAATGGTGGATTCGGCTCCGAGCCTTTTCACCGTGCGGCCGGAAGTTGCATTTCCGATCCGCTGGCTGCCGGGTTCGGCGATCTCGAAAACGGAAGCGCTGGTGACGGGGCTGGCCGACTGCGCCAAGGCGGTCCTGGGAACGGCTCCGCCGATCGCCGGCATCGAAGGTCCGTGCGATATGTTCATGATGCACCAGGCCGGGATGCCGGCGGTGCTGTGGGGTGCGCGCGGCGGCAATACGCATGCCGCCGACGAATATGTCGAGATCGATACGCTGGTGGCGGCTGCGAAGGCCCTGTTGCTGTTTGTCGGCGACTGGTGCGGAGCGCGTCAGTAAATGTCAATGCGCGCGTCGCGCGCTTGGCCCGTTAAGAGGTCTTTCACCCGAACGCGCCAGGCGCCGGCGGGGTCGTTCCACGCGATCGGCAGCGTCCACGCTGCGCGTCCATGGGGCGCGAGCAGGTTGCCCGAATAATGCGGGACGGGTTTACCGGACGGGTCGTCGACGTCGATGTGCAGGACGTGCATGGCGGCGGGCGTCGTTGCGCCGAAGCTGCAGCCGATGCGGCCTGTCTGCCCTTTCGCAATGCGCGCGGGCGCGGCAACGCGGAGATCCGGCATCGGCTCGGGCGATATGGCGAAGATGGAAGGCTCGTAGGGATCGAGTTCCACGCTGACGGAAGTTGTTCGTCCGAGCGCCTTGGCGCGGCGAATATCGACAACGTAGGAGGCCTCAGGCAAGGTCAGCTTCAGCGTGCGCGGATGGGCGAAGCGCTCGTTCGATTTGAAATCGGGCGGACCCAGATCCTCGATGCGCAACTCGGGATTCGTGAGCAGTGCGACGATGCGTACGCCGCCGTTTTGAAACACGTGGGTTTCGACGCCTTGGGACGATTTTCCCTGCTCGTCCGTTACGGTGAACGCGGGGCGTACGCCGGCATCGCGAAGGATATGGCCGATGGCGTCGAGCGCGTCCTGGCCCTTGCCGACGACGCGGTTGCGATGATAGTCGATGACGTCGAGGTTGAGATAGACGCCTTTGCCGTTGCCGAACGCGCGCGAGCTTGCGGCCGTATCGTGAGCGCCTCCGAACAGATCCGCGAGCTGCGATTCAGGCAGCCTGCGGTCGTGCGCGTCGAAGGCGCCGGGGTTGCCGTCCGCGACGGCGATACCGCCCTGCGCGACAAAATCGTGAATGGCGGCGGCTTCGGATGTCGATAATGCGCTCGAGTGCGGCAGGATCAGGACGCGATAGCCGCCGCGCAACAGCTCGCCATCTTCGACCTGGCCGTACGAAACGAAGTTGTACTGCATGCCTGCGTCTTCAAGCAGGCGGCAGTAAGACTCGCGCAGGCGCAAGAAGTTGCTGTCGCGATATTCGTTGCTGGAGAAACGCTTCACCCAGGCATCGCCCTGGGGACGGCGCTCGAGCAGCCATTCGATGCGCATGCTCGGCTGGGAGTAGTGAATGGCGATGGGATCGGCGAGGCGGCGGCTGTTGATCAGCAGCGCGCCGAGACCGCCGCGGAGCTCGTTGTAGTAAGGCTCGGATTCGCGGCCGCGCTCTTCAATTTGGCCGTCCTTGGTGACGAACTCGCTCTTGTCGTCCCACAGGATCAGGCCGCGATTGCCGTGCAGAAACTCGTACCAGACGCGGTGCTTTTCCCAGGGACCGTGCGCGAAGCCGGTGGTCACAACGGCCATATTGGGATTGAGCGAGCGGATGATTTCGATGTTGTTGCCGATATCGTACGGCTCGATGGCGTTCAGAGATTTCGCGATGCGCGAATAATCGTAGCCGCCCCAACCGGGCATCTGGCCGCCGCCGATGCCGACGTAGGCTTCCGGGTCGACGGATTGGACGGCCTCCCGTCCCATCTTCAGCGCGTTCGCGTAACAGATATCCATCCACTCCTTGAAGTCGCCCCACGATGAGAAGTTGTCGTCGGCGCGCTTCATGGCTTGGTTCGTGGTCATGGGGATGACGAGGTTCCAATTGGTGAAGTTCGAGCCCCATTGACGGTTCAGCGCCGCCAGCGTTCCATAGCGCTGCTTGAGCCATTCGCGCATGGGCACGAGCGACTGATCGGAAAAATCGAAATCCCAGAAGGCGGCCAATTCGGCGATGCCGGTTTCATCTCCGAGGCTGTAGAAGAACGGCCGGTAGGGTGAAAATCGTCGCGCCGATTCGACCAGGCGATCGTGTACTTTTTGAAGCCACGCGGCATCGGTCAGGCTGGGATGGCGTTTGAAGGGCTCCAGGCTGGAGGGGTCTTTCTCGTAAAGCAGCTTGGCGGCGCGATATTCCCAGCCATTATTGCGGTCGGGGTAATAGTGATGGTAGGCGGAGTAAAAATCGGTGGCGATGTTTTCGGCGTACCAGCGCAGGTCGTTCTGGAGGAAAAACTCGGGCGGCGTAGCGGAGCGGCCGCCGTATTCGCCGCCGTCGATGCCGAGCGTCTTGAGGACGCGAAACATTTCCGGGCTGTGCTGCTGCCACATGATGATGTTGTAGTCCCACCATCGATGGACGGGCGGCTTGGCGACAAAGGCTACGGTTGCGGTCTCGTCGCGGTGATCCTTCGCGCCCTTCTTGTCCATTCCATCGAAGGTGAAGTGAGCGCGCAGCTCGTTCTGCATGGCGATGGCGCGGCGCAGATCGAGAACGAAGCCGACGTCAGTTTCGTCGTCCAGGTCTACCGGGATGGTCCGGGTGTCGACGAGGCGGCCGTCCACATCGGTCCAGTCGATCTGAAGCTGGCCCGTTCCGGTGGCGAGCCGTTCGGTTTTAAAGACGGCGTGGACGGGGGCATCGCGCTCGAAGGAAGTTGCAGGGAGGATAATTTGAGCGCCCCATGCCGCGGGGGCCGCGGCGGCCATCGCCAGAACGAAGGTGAGCTTATCCATGGATGGGCCGATTATAACGCGACCTTCCGTGCCGAGCGCAAGGAAGGCGCTTCGGCGCGTGATATGATTGGGGCACTCTTTTTCATGTTGCGGCGCAGTGTTATTGCATTTGGCCTGATATCGGCACTGGGCTGGACGCTTGCGGCTCAAGTCTATTCGCCTAAAGTTCTGCGCGCGGGGCAGCCCGATTCAACGGATCTGAAGAAATTCGCGGCGGCCATTTACGGGCAGGCGCACGCCCAAACGCCGCGCGAGAAGGCCGAAGCGATCTGGAGATTTTTTCTGACGGACGGACGGTTCGTCAAACCGGGCTTCTGGTATCACATCGCGGGCTGGGCCTATGAAGAGCCCGCGGGCGAGGTGCTCGACCCGATGAAGCTGCTGAACAGCTACGGATTCGGACTCTGCTACCACATCGCTCCTCTGCTTGAAGCGGTGTACGAGGCGGGCGGGTTCGAAGATGCGCGGGTGTGGTTTCTGACGGGACACACAGTGACGGAAGTGTTTTACGACGGCGCGTATCACTACTTCGATTCCGACATGATGGGCTACAACGTCGCGGGAGAAGGAAGCTTTCGCGGGAAGCCCGTGGCTTGCGTCAGGCAGCTTGAACAGGACCCGGACATCATGATTGGGAAACTCGCTTCGCCCAAACAGACGAAGGACGGAACGGTCGATTACCCGTGGTATCCGGCGGATGTTCGGGCGGCGGCAATTCCGGATCTGGCCAACCTGTTTACGACTACGAACGACAATCGTTTGTTTCCGTACACGCGATACTCGACCGGTAACAGCATGGATTTCACTTTACGGCCCGGAGAAAAGCTGATCCGGTATTTTCGGCCGGAAGAGCCGGGACTGTTCTATCTTCCGTATAAGTTTGACGGTAAGCAGTGGAGCGAGTTTCCGCAGGAAATTGCGGCCTATCGTATCCGAACCGAAGACGGCCCGCGCAGTCAAAAAGACAAGCGGACGTGGGCTACGGGCCGTATTGAATATGCGCCCCCAAAGATCGGCGGCGAGCGAGCGCTCATTTTTGACATGCCCAGCCCTTACGTGATCATGGACGCGCGCTTTCGAATGCATGCGTTGATGGCATCGGCGGCATCTTCCGTTTCGATCGCGACGTCGAGAGATGGGGGCGCAACTTGGGACGATGCGGGAGAACTGCATGGGCCATACGACGGCGATTGGAGCGTGGAGCCGGCGGTGATTGTGAAGACGGAGCACGGGCGCTGGACGGCGGTGAGCGGCAGCTATGGCTATAAAGTGCGAATCACGCGAAACGGGCCGCCGGCGGGGATCGAGGGGCTGAATCTGACGACGCGCGTGCAACTAAATCCGCGCACGCTGCCCGCCATCGCGAGCGGCGAGAACCAGATGATTTATACGAGCGGCGCGCCGGTGACGCGCATTGCCGTCCCCGTCTCACTGGATCGCGTCCATGCGCGCGACCTTGATTTGATCACGGAGTCCGGGCAGTCCTTTCTGGAGCCGGCGCGCGGCCAAACCGGCGTCGCGACGTTCGAATTAGCGGCGAATGGGCGTGCGCTGACGGGCTTTGATGCGGGAGCGCGCTTTCTCGATCTGCGCGACGGACTGGCTCCAGACAAGCTGACGGCGGAAGTTCGGCACACGGCAGTCAGGAGTTCGGCGGGAGCGGCTTCCATCGAATGGTCGCTATCGCCGGACGGTCCCTTTCATCCGCTCTGGTCGTATCCCAAGAAACTTGTGTGGCGGGACGGCGAGAAGATCGACCGGCTGCTGTTGTGGCCGGAGGCTTTCGAGCAAGTCCGCGATGTGCCGCGCGGAAGCAAGCGCGTCTATGTGCGTTTTCGGACGAGCGGGCCGTCGATCGATAATATTCGCCTTGCGGTTTATGCGGCTGCGGCGCCGCCTGCCGGACAATTACAAATTACGCACGTGTGGAAAGAGAACGGCGCGAGGCGGGAGTTCGTGGAGCGGATCGACGCCGCGGACGGCGAGCGCCGCTATAACGTTCCGGCGGGTCCCAATGTCGAGAATGAAGCGGTAGTGTTGGAGCTTTCCCAAGTTTTGCTGCGCCCCGGGATAATCGCATCAATCAGTCCTGAAGACACGATCCCGCCACCCGGGCGCGCGCAAGTCGTCCTGCGCCGGCGCAAGCCCCGTCAAGCTGGCCGCTGACGCGCCACCGTTTGATTGCGGCGCGTCCCGATTTCATTGAAACGGCCGGGTTTTCCCGCGAGAGATCGCGTATCACTGGTTCAGAACGGGTGACGACACGCCCTTATCGGAGAATATGAACATCAAATTCGCGTTTCTCTGGACGGCGTTACCGGCCCCAACAAACGGCTCGAATTGCCAGTTTGAAACGGCTTCCTCGACCGCAGCTAGCAAAGCATCCGGTCCCTGCCTCCGCGTGACCTGCACGACCTTGCCCTGTTCATCAATCGCAATATCAACAAAGGCGATCCCGAACGATCCATTGGGCGCGGTCGGGAGGATGGGGAGATTTAAGGTGTAGCGCAAGCGCACGCGGAGAGACATGGTAACGCCCGTCCGAACCCAGCGTGACGGTGTCAGAGGCAGATGCCGTCGCAGCGCCCGAGACATCATGCATGAGAACCCTTCGGACGAGCGGCGCTAGTCCGCCAGCCGCCCAGGAACTACCTCGCCGTCCTGGATAACAACCGCCTGTCGATTGCCGCGTCCAACACCGGCTTGTTGTTCACTGTCAGCCGGACGGTCGTGCCCAGCGGCACGCGTACTGCCAAAAGAACGGGGCGATCCATTTCGGGCATGCCGCGGATGGCCAAGTGCCCCGGAGAGGTCTGAATATATTGCCCATCGAGTTCTTCTATCGCGCTGATCAGCCAACGCGGCCCTTATTGCCTGCACAGCATTGGGTTGGGGACATACGCGCTCGGGCAACCTGAAAGGTCGCAACGTTGGAAGGAGACGGCATTACACTGAAGACATACTCCTCCCCCGTTGCCGGCAACATCAATAGTCAACAGCCTACCTTCTAATGCAAGGTGATGCTGATCGATTTTCCAGCGGAGATTGCCTGTTTCAGCGACTGCCGCAATGTTGCAAATCGTCAATGCCGCGTAACCGGCCATAAGCGTCTTTAGCATGCCGACTCCCTTCTTAACCATCGCATGGCGAAAGGTGTCCTGAGTCACTGCAGCTCCAGTTAATCCCGCCACTGCCATCCTGGCAGTCATAGGACTGCACATCACAATATTGGCCCGTGCAGGCGTTGTACAGTTGAGAGCCAGCATAGCACAGCCGCCGCCGCAGCCGTCGCCGGAGTACTCCTCCTGCAGGCAGTCGTCCTGGGCGTTCACCACTAAGGAAACTGCAAGAACCAAACACCATAGAAAATGATGGATATTCACAAAAATATTATCCCCCCCCCATGCAAGAAAATCAATAGAAAAATAAAAACAATATAAAGGGCTTCCGGGTTGACAGTCGCATCCGCGAATGGCCTCTATGCAAAGATCCCGCTGACCTCCATTCCCAAG
>CAWCJO010000025.1:0-168741 GCA_963795935.1 Bryobacterales bacterium
ATATGGCGAAGGTTTTCGCCGGCGAGCGCACATTCCTGCACCCCCTCCTCCGGCCCGTCGAGAGCGCCATTTACAAATTGTGCGGCGTCAACGAAACCGCCGAGCAGCACTGGACCCGCTACGCCGGCGCCGTGCTCGCGTTCAGCGCAGTGAGCATTCTGCTGACGTATCCCATCAAGCGAGTGCAGCAATGGCTGCCGCTCAATCCGCAAGGGCTCGGCAATGTGGGACCCGCCCTCTCCTTCAATACCGCCAACAGCTTCGGGACAAATACCAACTGGCAGTCTTACACTCCCGAAACGACCATGAGCTACTTCACGACCATGATCGGCTTGGCCACTCACAATTTCTTTTCCGCGGCCGTCGGGATCGCGGTGGCGATCGCTTTTGTGCGCGGCTTCGCCCGCCATTCGGTGAACTCGCTCGGCAACTTCTGGGTGGATTTCACGCGCGCCAAGTCTACGTACTTCTTCCGCTCAGCATAGCGGGCGCTCTTGCTTTGTCTCCCAGGGCGTGATTCAGAATTTTTCGCCCTATACCAAGGCCGCTACCCTGGAAGGCGCCGTGCAGACCATCCCGCAAGGCCCGTTCGCGTCGCAGGAAGCCATCAAGATGATCGGCACCAATGGCGGCGGCCTCACCAACGCCAATTCCGCGCATCCCTTCGAAAACCCCACGCCGCTTACCAATTTCCTCCAAATGTTGTTTATTTTCCTCATTCCCGCCGGACTCACCTATACCTTCGGGAAGATGGTCAACGACACGCGGCAAGGGTGGGCGATTTTCGCCGCCATGTTGGCGCTCTTCCTGCCGGCGTTTGCGTCATGTATCCGCGCCGAACAGCCCGGCAATCCCAATCTGACTCAAGTTCGGCGTGGCGCCAGGGAACATGGAAGGCAAAGAGGTCCGCTTCGGCATCGCCGACTTCGGCCTCTTCACCGTGATCACCACCGATGCCTCTTGCGGCGCGGTGAACAACACGCACGACAGCCTCACGCCGCTCGGCGGCCTCGTGCCCATGGTCAACATCGAGTTCGGCGAAGTGATCTTCGGCGGCGTCGGCTCCGGCCTCTACGGCATGCTGATGTTCGCCGTGCTGGCCGTCTTCATCGCCGGCCTCATGGTGGGCCGAACGCCCGAGTATCTCGGCAAGAAGATCGAGCAGAAAGAGGTCAAGATGATGATGCTCTCGGTCCTGGTGCTGGCGTTCACCATCTTCGGATTTGCCGGCGTGGGCGCGGGCTGAAGGCGGTCAAAAGACAGCTTAAACAACCATGGCCCCCACGGACTTTCGGAAATCCTCTACGCCTACTCGAGCGGCGCAGGAAACAACGGCAGCGCCTTCGCGGGCTGAACGCCAATACGCCATATCTGAACACGACCATCGGCTTCGCGCATGCTCTTCGGCCGATTCCTGATGATGATCCCGCTGCTTGCCGCCGCGGGCAGCCTGGCGCGAAAGAAACAAGTGCCGGTTTCGGCCGGAACCTTCCCCACGCACGGTCCGCTTTTCGTATTCCTGCTGGTCGCGGTGACTCTGATCGTAGGCGCGCTGACGTTCTTTCCCGGCGCTTTCTCTCGGGCCCCATCGTGGAACACTTCCTAATGTTTCAAGGGAGGCTTGGAGCTGATATGGCCGCCGCCATCGAACCACCTCCGCCCTAGCGACAGCACCTCGCTGATCCGAAGAAGGCGCCGCGCGCCCGGCCGCTGTTCGATCCGCCGATCGTCCGCCGCGCCATCGGCGATTCCTTCGCCAAGCTGCATCCGCGCACGATGATGAAAAATCCCGTCATGTTCGTGGTGGAAGTGGGCGCGGTCATGACCACCGTTCTCACCATCCGCGACCTGCCGTTCGCGCGGGCGGTTTCGAATTCACGCTCCAGATCACGCTCTGGCTCTGGTTCACGGTTCTGTTCGCCAACTTCGCCGAAGCCATGGCCGAGGGCCGCGGCAAGGCCCAGGCCGACACGCTGCGCAAGACCAAAACCGAAACCACGCGCCCGCCGGCTGGTCAACGGCCGGCAGGAGATCGTGGCCGCCACACGCTTGCGCAGCGGGGATATCGTGCGCGTCGAAACCGGCGAAACCATTCCCGGCGACGGCGACGTAATCGAAGGCATCGCCACCGTGGATGAATCCGCCATCACGGGCGAAAGCGCGCCCGTAATCCGCGAATCCGGCGGCGATCGCAGCGCGGTAACCGGCGGCACCAAGGTGCTCTCGGACTGGATCAAGGTCAGGATCACATCCAACCCCGGCGAGACCTTTCTCGACCGTATGATCGCGCTGGTGGAAGGCGCGGAGCGGCAGAAAACTCCCAACGAGATCGCGCTCAACATCGTCATCGCCGGCCTCACGCTCGTCTTTCTGCTCGCCGTAGTCACGCTCGAGCCATTCGCCGTATACAGCGGCGCCGCGCCCTCCGTCGCCGTGCTGATTTCGCTACTGGTGTGCCTCATCCCCACCACCATCGGCGGCCTGCTCTCCGCCATCGGCATCGCCGGCATGGATCGCGTCATGCAGCACAACGTGCTCGCCATGAGCGGCAAGGCCGTCGAAGCCGCCGGCGACGTCAATACTCTGCTGTTCGATAAGACCGGCACCATCACCCTCGGCAATCGCCAGGCGGTGGAATTCATTCCGGTTACCGGCGTTACCCCGGAAGAGGTCGCCGATGCGGCCCAACTTGCGAGTCTGGCCGATGAGACGCCCGAAGGCCGATCAATCGTAGTGCTGGCCAAGCAGGCGTACAACATTCGCGGCCGCGAAGTCGCCGAGCACGAAGCGGCGTTCATTCCTTTCACCGCGCAGACGCGCATGAGCGGAGTCGATATCGATGGCCGCTCGATCCGCAAAGGCGCCACCGAATCGGTATTCGAATTCTGCCAGGAGCACGGCGGGTCACCCGCAGAGTTGATCGCGATCACCAACCGCATTTCCCGCTCCGGCGGAACGCCGCTGGTGGTGGCCGACCGCGCCCGCGCGCTCGGCGTCGTCCATCTCAAAGACGTAGTCAAGGGCGGCATGCGCGAGCGCTTCGAACAACTCCGCGCCATGGGCATCCGCACGGTGATGATCACCGGCGATAACCCGCTCACCGCCGCGGCTATCTCCGCCGAAGCCGGGGTGGACGATTTCCTCGCCCAGGCCACGCCCAAAGACAAGATGGATCTCATCAAGAAGGAGCAGGCCGGCGGACGGCTGGTCGCCATGACCGGCGACGGAACCAACGACGCGCCGGCGCTTGCCCAAGCGGACGTCGGGCTGGCCATGAACACCGGCACCATGGCCGCCAAGGAGGCCGGCAACATGGTGGACCTCGATTCCAATCCAACCAAGCTAATTGAAGTGGTCGCCATCGGCAAACAATTACTAATGACACGCGGCGCCCTAACTACTTTTTCCATCGCCAACGACATAGCCAAGTACTTCGCGATCTTGCCCGCGATGTTCATGGGCGCGTACCCCGCGCTGGGCGCGCTGAACATCATGGGCCTGCACAGCGCCGCGAGCGCCGTCCTGGCTTCCGTAATTTTCAACGCGCTGATCATCGTCGCGCTCATTCCGTTGGCGTTGCGCGGAGTCAAATACCGGCCCATGGCCGCCGCCGCGCTGTTGCGCCGGAACCTGCTGGTCTACGGCGTGGGCGGAGTGATTGCGCCTTTTCCGGGCATCTGGCTGATCGACCGGCTACTGGGTTGTTGAGGCTCGCATAACTATGAAACAGATTCTTGTCGCAATTAAAGCGACGGTCGTACTTACTATTCTCACCGGCGTGCTTTATCCCTTGTCAGTTACGGGATTGGCGAAACTCTTTTTCCCGCGCCAGGCGGCAGGTAGCTTGATTGAAGCCGACGGCAAGGCGATCGGGTCTGAGCTAATCGGGCAGCGGTTTACCCAGCCCGAATACTTTCACGGCCGCCCATCCGCGGCCGGCACGGATGGATATGACGGCCTCTCGTCCGGCGGTTCGAACTACGGCCCCACAAACCAAAAACTAATCGACCGCGTCCGCGAGGACGTGAAGAGGTTTCGCGCCGAAAACCCCGCGTTCAGTGGTCCGGTTCCGGCCGATATCGTGACCGCATCCGGCAGCGGGCTCGATCCGGATATTCGCCTGAGGCGGCCGAGGCGCAGGCGGCGCGCGTCGCGAACGCCCGCGGCCTGCCCATCGCGACAGTGCGCAGCTTGATCGCCGCTCATACCAAGAACCGGCAATTCGGAATTCTCGGCGAACCGCGCGTAAACGTTCTCCAGTTAAATCTGGCGCTCAAATAGGAAACCCTGTGCCTAAGCTAATCACCGGACCACGCTGGTCCATCGTAGTCCTCGTATGCACTCTCTCGATCTGCTGGGCGGACGATCCGCCAAAACTCCCGGACAAAACCTCGCAAGAGCTGATGCAAAAGATCGCGCAGTTGCAGGCCGAGCTGGATGAACTCCGCGCCGAGCTAGCGCCAGGCGCATCCGCAACCCCGCCGCCATTGCCGCCGCCATCCCCCGCCATGGCCCCAGTGGAGCGCCCTTCAGCCGAAACGGCCGACGCTGCGCCGGCCGCCAAGAAGCCCGAGCCATTTGCGTTCGCCGATTTCACGTGGCTAACAGGAAACGCGCGCAGCAAGACGCGCCTTTCGACTCCAAATGCTTCACCGGCGAATTCCGCGCCGATGTCGAATTCACCAATGACCTGAATCATCCTCAAGACGATACGATCGGCGGCTCGAGCGAAATCTTCCGCTCGAACGAATTGCAGGTGACGCAGCTCGGCGTCGGCGGCGACTTCCATTGCGACAACGTCCGCGGCCGGCTGATGACGCAATTCGGCATGTATTCCAGCACGACGCCGCGCAACGATGCCAGTCCGTCGCGCGGCCAATGGGATCTCGATACGGCTTATCGCTACATCTCGGAAGCCTACGGCGGCTATCACATCGACAAGCTGAACGGCGTCAATATCGATGCCGGGATATTCATGTCCTATGTGGGACTGTTCAGTTACTATCAATTCGATAACTGGGCGTATCAACCCTCCTATGTTCGTCCAACACGCCCTGGTTCTTCAATGGCATGCGGATTCAGATTTTTCCCAGCGATAAGCTGAAGATCGAGCCGTGGATTATCAACGGCTGGCAATCTTACGGTAAGTTCAACAAGAATCCCGGCGTAGGAGCGCAGATTCTATGGCGCCCGAACGGATCGCTCTCCGTGCTCAGTAATAACTATTGGGGAACCGACGACCTCGGTATTCCCAACCGCCAGCGGTTCCATTCCGATAACAGCATGCAGATGAAGTATTTCGACCAGCCCAAGCGCGGCCTCGATAAGGCCGCGTTCACGATCACGGCCGACGCGGGTTGCGAATGGGGCGGTGGCGTAAGCTGTGAAGCGGCACGGCGGCGCGGCCGGCGCAATATTTTCTCGGCTTCATGATCTACAACCGTATCTGGCTCCATCGCGACCTGTTCGGCCTCACTCTGGGCGGCGGCGCGATTAACAATCCGGGCCGCTATCTGGTCTTGCTGCCGCCCATCAACGGCGCGACGGCCTCCACCGGATACCCCTACTTTACGGAAAACCCCGGCGATCCCTACAAGGCCTGGGACGCGTCGCTGACGTTCGATTACATGCCGAGTCAGTTCATCACGTTCCGCTCGGAGTTTAACCATCGCGCGTCTAATGTTCCGTATTTTTCTGGCGCCGGGGGCATTACGCCTCCGGGCGGAAACACAGGTCCGCGGGATCGTTCGTGCCCGGATGGTCGCCCGATTTGCGTAAGTACGAGAATCGCTTTACGCTCGCGATCTTAGTCAAGATGTGACTCCGGCTTGCGGCGCGATTGGGAAACCACTGCCTTGCCGCGCCGTGGGGGTGGGCGCCGCGTTTTCGCCGGACTCACCTGAGCCGCGGAGGCGGCGGCGGCGCTGCCGATCGGGATCAGAACCTCGGACGTGTAGGAATCGGGTCCGGCGATGTCGAGATCGTTATCGCCCGCGGTCAGACCGGCGGGGATGGTGAGGTTCACTTGATAAAGGCCGGCGAGCTGCGGCGCGAGGCCGGCATAGGTCACGGTGGCCGTGGTTCCACTGATATCCGCGGTAATGGTATTGGTGGTCTGGCTCAATGTGCCGGATGGGCCGGCCGCGCCATCGGGGATAGATGGGCTGACGGCGCCGAGGCCGGTGACAAAGACTGAAACGGTTTCGCCGCTCTTAGCGGGATTGGAGGGAGTTACCAGCGAACCGTTGGGATGCAACACCGCGCCGTAGCCGATGCCTCCGGGCGGGACCGTGAAGACGCCGGCGGATGTTTCATTGGTGTACTCCGTGATCATGTTCGAAGCATTTCCATCGGTGGTCACCTGAATCTGCGCAATGGCGGCGCTGGTCTCGTAGGGAACGATAACCGAAACCTGCGCGGGCGAGACATAATAAATGGGCGCGGCCACGCCGTCGATTGTCACTTGCACGTTGTTCAGGGTGGTGGAAAACGGAATGGAGGACGCGACCTGGAGCGAATCGGCGAGATTGGTCCCATAGAGGGTGAGCAGCTCTCCCGGCGCGATGCCAGCGGTGAAGGGGGCGGAGCTGGCGGCGTTCACCACCCCGGTGGGATTCAGATAGACGCCGCTGCCGGTAAAGGCGGGGGCGGGGATTGCGACATTGATTCCCAGCGATGGACCGATGCCCGAGCCAATGCGCACGCCATTCTGACCCACAACATAGTTCATGGCAGGCGTGGAGTACGCGCCATTCGAGAGATTCGTGTAACTATCGCTGTAAGTATAGTCATAGGCGCTGCCGTTGAAGGGCGACAACAGGCGCTGATGACCTATAATCGCCTTGTTCATTGCGCTAAATGAGCCGTAGTAAGTATCCAGGTTGGCATAGCCTTGAGTGAGCAGCGTCGATTCGTCCTGATCGAGACCGGCCTGATAATAGAGGCCGCCGAAGGAAGGGGCGCTCGAAGAGGTGCGCACGCCGACGAACATATCCCAGCCCTGCGGCGATCCGCCGAAGATGAAATTGCCGTCCGGAGAAATATAAAGGTATTTTTGGCCGGTGATGAGAGCCATGCCGAATTGGGGAACGTGACCACCATGGCTCCGCCGCTCGCGACGTACTTGACGCCCGCGATGTTCTGGGTATACTTGTTCGATCCGTTCTGGCCGACATAGACCGCAGCGCTCACCGTGCCCAGGCTGCTGACGCCGTCCGGATTTACCTGAAGCATATAATTGACGGTGCTCGAAGGCGCGCCGCTTGAGAGATCGACGCCGGCGATGCTGTAAGTTCCTTTGAAATTCGACACGGTAGGCGCGGGGAGGCGAGAAGCGCGGCGACGAACATATCGTTATATCCGCTACCGGTTTCCGTGGTGCTGCCGACGAAAATGCCGGATTGGTTGACGAGGCCGAAAACAAAGTCTCCACTGTAGATTGGATTGCTAATGAAACCGTAGCCGGAAGCCGAAATTGTATATGTGCCGCCGGTAATTGGTCCGCTCTCGAGGCCCGCGCTGCTATCGTGCAGCGAAACTTGCGCGGTATAGGTTCCCGCGCCGCTGAATGTCATCGAGCCGTAAAGCGCCGTAGCCTCGGATAAAGATCCGTTTTCGGAGCCGACAGTGTAAAATACCTGCCGGAAATAGTAAGTGCCCTTCAGCAGCCCGTTTCCGGTGGCGTCCCAGCTTTGTGCGAATGCGGCGGTAGATAGAAAGAGCACAATAGCGGTCGATTTAGCAAATGTCACAAATCCCTCTTCCAACCGGACGCGCCCGGAATGCGGTGGGTTACTGTGGGGAGCGCCATTGGCGTCATTCCTCGCGCAAAGCTCCGGCCGGATGGAGCCGCGCGGCGCGATGCGCGGGCGCCCATGAGGAAAGCGCGGCCACGGTGAAAAAGAAAACGGCCATGCCGGCATATGTGATGGCGTCTACCGGACGCACGCCGACTAACATGCCGGCCATGCTCCGGGTGAGGAAGAGGGCGGCGATGAAACCGAACGCCACGCCGGCGGCGGTCAGGCGCAACCCCTGTCCCACGATCAGGGTGAAAATACCGGCGGGCGCGGCGCCGAGCGCCATGCGGACGCCGATCTCGGCGGTCCTCTGGCGCACCAAAGTGGAGAGGACGCCGTACAATCCGACGGCGGCGAGAATCGCCGCCATGGAGGCAAACACGCCGATTAGCAACAACGAAAAACGAGTGGCGGATTGCGCCTCCACAACCAGCGAATCCATCGGTTTCAAGTTCGTGATGAGAAGCTGCGATCCGGCGGAAGCAATGGCGGCGCGCACACGCGGCGCGTAGGGCGCGGGCGCCGGAGGTGCGCACTGCCCAGTTATTGGCGAAGCTGCCGACGTAGGCGTCGGTGACGAAAATCTGCTCGCGGCCCATCTCGCGAGCGAGCTCTCGCGCTGGTGGGCGACAACGCCGATAATTTCCATCCATACCGGATCGGGCGTATTGATGCGGGTGAGTAATCGCTTGCCGACGGCGGATGGCCGGGAAACGCCTTGGATGCGAGCAATCCATCGATTATCATGACGAGCCGCTTGGGATCGTTATCGGCTGGGGTGAAGGCGCGGCCCGCCAACATGGGCGTTTTCATGGTTTCGAAATATCCGGGCAGGACGAACTGCAAATCGGCAGCCTGATATTTGGAAGGGTCGGCAAGGGCCGGCTCGGCCCCAGCGGATGGGGCTGAATCCACCGGCCAGCGGGAGAGGGACAGCCGCGGCGACGCTAACCACACCAGGAATGGCGGCCAGTTTGTCGCGCACATTCAGTTGAAAGGCCGCGCGCTGGGCCGCTACCGGTTGCGGGCCGGCCTGCAGTTGAAAGGTCAGCAGATTCTGGGGATCGAAACCCGGATTGACTTGCTGCAGCGCCAGGAAGCTGCGGAACATTAGCCCCGCGCCAATGAGCAGTACGAATGCCAGAGCTACTTGCGCCACCGCGGCCGCGCTGCGGAGCCGCCCCCACCGACAGCCCGGAGTTGCGCCCGGCGGCGCGCAGTTGATCGATTAAGGCCGCACGGAAAGCGATGTAAACGGCCCATCAAAGAGGGCCGCAGAGACGAGGGCGGCCGCGAGGCTGAAGGCCAGTACGGCGGGATCGATCGCGATCGCGTTCAGCCGCGGCAGATTGGCGGGCGCGATGGCGCGCAGCTCGTGGATACCCGGCCATGCCAGCGCCACGCCGCCCGCGCCGCCGATCAGGGCCAGCAGCAGCGCTTCCACTAGAATCTGACCGGTAAGCCGCCAGCGGGTGGCGCCCAAGGCGGTGCGAACCGCCAGCTCCCGCGCCGCAAGGAAGCCCGCACCAGGAGCAGGTTGGCCACGTTGGCGCAGGCGATCAGCAGCAGAAAGAAGCGGCACCGATTAAGGCGAGAATCGCCGGCCGCACCTCAGCTACCAGATGCGCGTGCATCGGGTCGAGACGAAGATGAAACCAGGCGGTTTGCTTAATAGCATTGCTCTGCCGGATGCGCTCCGATACCGAATCCGCCTCCGCCTGGGCGCGGTCGAGCGAAACTGCCGGATTCATTCTTCCCACTACGCGCCACTGCACGTTATTGCGGTTAGCCGGATCATAGGGGATGCGGGCGCAAACGAAGAAATCGGGCGAGGATTCCAGATTGGCGTCGGGTGGAAACAGAAGCTCGAAATGGGGCGCAGCGACGCCGATGGCGATGAGGCCATTTTGCGCAGGGGCTCCCCGGCAGCAGGCGGCCGAAAATGGAAGGATCGGCGGCATAGCGTCTGTGCCAAAACTCGTAGCTCAGAACTACGAATCTGGGCAGTGGGGTGGGAGGCTGGGCGCCGGGGGGAGCGTCGCGGGCGCGGGCGGTTGAGGCGCGCCATCCTGTTCGTTGAAATCGCGTCCGGCGACGATGGGCTCGCCCAGTAAGCGGAAGAAGTTCGGACTTACGATGGCGCCGATCACCGGCTCGGGCGCGCTGGTGTCGGTTCGCGTCAGGCTGCCGCGGAACGTCTGGACGGCGGCGAAATCCTGAAAGGCGGTGCGCGCCTGTTGGCGGATATCGAGATAATCGACATTGGAGAGCGGAAAATCTTTCACGTTGCGCTTGATCATGTCGCCGCAGGCAATCACCAGGCGGCTGGGATCGCGATAAGGCAGCGGGCGCAGGAGCACCGCGCGGGAACCGCTGAAAATGGCCGTGCCGGCGCCCATCCCGAGCGCGATAGTGAGCGCCGCGGTAATGGTGAACACCGGGCTCTTGCGCAACGTGCGCGCCGCGTATGAAAAACTTTTGAAGAGCATGGCCGTTTCCTTCTCCTTTTTCAGCTTCACTCCGTCCGTATTCACCGCATGCGTAGCATTGCCAGCAGCTTGCCGGCAACCGTCCTGGCGGTGGGCGCATCGGGGGCGATGACCAGAACGGTATCGTCTCCGGCGAGGTTCCGACGACCTCCGGCCATCTTCGTTATCGAGCGCCACCGCCACGGAATTGGCGTGGCCGGGGGCGGTGCGCAGCACCGCCAGATTTTGCGCGCAACGACGTCGTGCAGGAACTCGGCGGCCAGCATGGCAAGTTGGGGGCCGCTTTCCCGGCCTCCATTTCGCGATAGCCCTGGTGAGTCTTGGCCAAACGCAAAGCGCGGATATCGCGCGATAGCGTCACCTGTGTAGCGGCGATGCCCAGCGCCTTGAGCTCGCTGGCCAGCTCTTCCTGGGTAGCTATGGGCTTGGCGCGGATCAGCTTCAGGATCTGTCCCTGGCGATAGCTCTTGCTCATAACCGGCTCAGAGCATTTGGGCGAGGCGGGCGCGCGCTTCGGCGAGCGCCGCGGCGACGGCTTGGGCCCGTGCCGCCGGGGAGCTCGCGCGATTCCATGCCGGGGCGAGGGTCGAGGAGGCGGCGAAATCCGGCGGTAAATTCGGGGGCGAAGGCGCGCATCTCTTCGGCAGTCCAATCGCGAAGGTTTTTTCCCGAGCGTATGCTTTCTAGGACGAAGCGCGCCGACGATTTGGTGCGCGCTGATGGAAGGGGTCCCGGCGCGGGCCAGCGCCTCCGCCAAATCGGTGGCGACGACCCAGCTTTCCTCAGCCGCGGCGGCAGGCTTGGCGGGATGGAGGGTCGCCGACTCGACGGTGACGCGCGCCATTTCGAGCGCTCCGGCCAGCTCATCGGCGGCCTCGAATAGCGGGACTTTATCCTCCTGCATGTCGCGATTGTAGGTCATCGGCAGGCCTTTCATGGTGACCATCAGGGAGGTGAAGCTTCCGATGACGCGTCCCCATTTACCGCGGATAAGCTCGAGCGAATCCGGATTCTTTTTCTGCGGCATGAGGCTGGAACCGCTGGTGACGCTATCGGCCAGCTCGAGCCATCCGAAATCTTCGCTGGAGTAGAGAATCCAATCTTCGGCCAAGCGGCTCAGGTGAAGCATCGCGACGGGCCGCGTAGAGAAAATCGAGGGCGAAATCGCGGTCCGCGACGGCGTCCATACTGTTGTGGGTGATGGAGAGGAAATCCAAGTCGCGCGCCATGGCGCGCGATCGAAAGGAAAGCCGCTGCCCGCCAAGGCGCCGGAACCGAGCGGCGAGACGTTGGCGCGGGCGCGGGCTTCGCGCAACCGCTCGCCATCGCGCGCGAACATTTCAAAATAGGCAAGCAGATAGTGGGGCCACAGCACGGCCTGGGCGCGCCGCATGTGGGTGTAGCCGGGGATCACGGCAGCGGGATAGCGGGCGGCGAGATCGAGCAGCGCCCCCATTAGGCCGCGAAGCAGCTCGCGCGCGCGTCCGCACTCTTCGCGCAGCCACAGCCTGGTATCGAGCGAAACCTGCTCGTTGCGGCTGCGGCCGGTATGAATCTATCGGCCACGGCGCCGGCGCGCTCCTTCAACAATGGACGATGCCGATCCGGCGAGTGACTTCGATCTCGATCGCCGGCTCCCGTCTGAGACGCCGCACCGTCAACGGTCCCTCCACCAGGCTGCTGCCGTTGAGCGCCCGCGCGATCGCCAACGCCTGCGTCAGCTTCCCTGGACCCGACGCCAGATCTTCCACCCGCTTTGCTTTTTTGCGCCGCCGGAACATGATATCGAGTCCCGCCAGCGGCTCCAGCGCCCGAATCAGAACGCAGCCGGCTTTCCCCTCCGGCTCGCATGCGAAGTTCAGGCATTCGTGCATGCCGTAAATAAAATACACATAGGCGTGGCCCGGCGGACCGAACAGGACCCGAGTGCGTTCCGTGATGCCCCGCGAGGCATGCGCGGCGAGATCGTCGAGTCCCAGATACGCTTCCGTCTCGACGATGCGGCCCGCCGTAGCGCCATGAATCAGGACCTTGCCGAGCGCGCCGCGCGCCACCTCGGCGGCCTCCCGCGAGTAGAATTCTTCACTCAATAACTGCGATGCTGAAAGTAGGGCGGGAAGGGAGAAAACGTCCTGTATGCTAGGAGATTAGCATGCGGCTGTTCACCGGAATCGATCTGCCCGAGGACGCCGTCGAAGTCTTCGACCGATTGCTGGCGCGCTTGCGGCCGGCGGCGCATCTGAAATGGAGCCCTGCTTATAACCTGCACATAACGATGCGCTTCATCGGCGAGTGGCCGGAACAAAGACTCGAAGAAATGAAAGCCGCATTGGCCAAAGTGGCGCCCGCGCGCCCCCCTCAGTATCGTTCTGCGCGGGCTAGGCTGGTTCCCCAATGCCCGCCATCCCCGTGTTTTCTGGGCCGGCGTCGAAGGCGGCAACGAGCTCGCGGCGCTGGCCCGCGACATCGACGCCGCGCTCGAGCCGATCGGGCTCCCCAAAGAAGAACGCGAATTCTCGCCCCACCTCACCCTGGCCCGCATCAAGCAGCCCGTTCCGCTGGAACACCTGCACCGCCTCGTCGACAATATCGAAAACACCGATTTCGCCTCCTTCACGGCCTCCGGCTTTTATCTCTATCGCAGCCAGCCGGGAGCCGCCGGTTCCATCTATACCAAGCTCTCTGAATTCCAGTTTGTCGCCGCCCCATCCCGCCGCGTTCCCGATCCCACCAGCGTCCCGCAATGATCCCCATCGCGCTGCTCCTCGCCGCTTACCTTCTCGGCGCCATTCCGTTCGGATACATCATCGTGCGTCTGACCAGCGGGCGCGACGTCCGTTCCCTGGGCAGCGGCAACATCGGCGCAACCAACGTTCTGCGGACCACCGGACGCGCCGTCGCCATCGCGACCCTGCTGCTCGATATCGCGAAAGGTTTCGTCGCGGTCTGGCTGCTGGCCCGCTTCACCGCCAACTCGCCTTCTTGGATGAGCGCGGCCGCGCTAGCCGTAATGGCCGGACACGCCTTCCCCATTTTCCTCAAGTTCAAGGGCGGCAAAGCCGTCGCGAGCTTCGTCGGCGCCTTCCTCTATCTCACTCCCATTCCGCTCCTCGCCGCGCTGCTTCTCTTCATCGTCGTGGTCGCCGCAACGCACTATATTTCCCTTGGATCGATTGTGGCGTGCGGCACGTTTCCTTTCGCCGTCTGGCTGATTTTGCACCCTCCGGCAATTGAGGTCGCGGCCGCGGCCGTTGCCGGAGCGTTTGTCGTTTACCGGCACAAGGCCAACATCGCCCGCATTCGCGCCGGCAACGAGTACGTCTTCACGTTCAGCGGAAAGCGGTGAGAGAACTCGCCATCGTCGGCGCGGGAAGCTGGGGAACCGCGCTCGCCATCGTTCTTGCGCCCCGCTTCGAGACCGTCCGCCTGTGGTCCCACAACCCGGACCTCGCCGCGCGCCTCGAATCCCGCCGCGTCAACGATGTCTTTCTCCCCGGATTCGAGCTGCCGCGCAATGTCCAGGCGATGCCCGATCTTGAAGCCGCCCTCCACGGCGCCGCCGTCGCGCTCGGCGTCATGCCATCGCGCCACGCCCGCGAAGTCTATACCCGCATGCTGCCGTTCGTCGACGAGCGAACGGTGTTCGTCAGCGCCACGAAAGGCTTGGAACATCGCACGCGGCTGCGCATGTCCCAGGTCCTTCGCGACGTGATGAGCGCGAAATTCCCTCCCCGCGTCGCCTGCCTTTCCGGCCCCACCTTCGCCCGCGAGGTAGCGCGAGGCGAGCCCGCCGCCGTGGTGGTCGCCTCCGACGATCGCGAACTGGCCGCCGCAATTCAACGCGCCTTATCCGGTCCCTCTTTCCGTCTCTATACCAATGCCGATCCCATCGGAGTCGAAATCGGAGCGGCGCTCAAGAACGTCATTGCCATCGGCGCCGGAATCTGTCACGGCATGGGACTGGGCAACAACTCCATGGCGGCGCTGATCACGCGCGGCCTCGCCGAAATTACGCGGCTTGCCGTTGCCATGGGAGGTCGCGCGGAGACTCTCGCGGGCCTCGCCGGCCTGGGCGACCTGGTACTGACGTGCACGGGCGAACTGAGCCGCAATCGCGGACTCGGCGTCGAACTGGCCAAAGGCCGCTCTGTCGAAGACATCGTCGGCTCCATGACCATGGTTGCCGAAGGCGTCGAAACGATACCTGCGGCCGTGGACCTGGCACTCCAGTTTCGCGTTAACATGCCCATTACCGAGCAGATGGATTCGATTCTGCGCGGCGGCCGGTCGCCTCGCGAAGCGATCCGCGAATTGATGGACCGCAAGCTGAAAGACGAATGAAATTACGTATTACAGACGCCTCCGCCGTTAATAGCGCTCCGCAACCTTATTTGCCACAGCGGGTTTGTGAAGGTATGGCGGCAGTGGCTTCCCTTGAAAGGGATGCCGATTTGATGCTGCGCGTGCGGCAAGGGGACGAGGCTAGTTTTGCGGTTTTGCTCGACCGGCATCGGGCTCCGGTGATCCACTTCCTTTACAGGATGGTGCAGAATCAGGCGATCTCGGAGGAATTGGCGCAGGAGGTTTTCCTGCGCGTTTACCGCTCCAGAACGACCTACGAGCCGACGGCGAAGTTTACGACTTGGCTGTTCCGCATCGCCACTCACCTGGCGCTGAACTCGATCCGGGATGGCCGCAACGAAAAGGCCCAGGACAGCCTCGATCGGGAGGTGGCGCAAGGCGTTACGGTGCAGGTTGCCGACCGCTGCCGGACAGTGGAGCAGGAATTGGTATACCGCGCGAGACTCGCGGAGGTGCGGCAGGCGATCGACGTCCTGCCGGCCAAACAGCGGGCCGCCGTTTTGATGCACAAGTACGAAGAAATGGAATATTCGCAGATCGCGAACGCGTTGAGCTGCTCGGAGTCGGCCGTGAAATCGCTGCTCTTTCGAGCTTACGAAACATTACGTTCACGGCTGGCGCATATGGCGTAACTTCAGAGGAGATCGCGATGCTGTGTCCACAAGAGAACGAGAGCGACGCGGAAGTTCTGATTGGCTATGCCGCGGGAACGCTGCGGCCGCAAATGCAACGGGAGTTCGAGCGTCACCTGAGCGTCTGCCCGAAATGCCGCGCGCTCGAAGCGGCCCAGAAAACTGTTTGGGACGCCCTCGACGATTGGACGCCGGCCCCCGTCTCTGCCGCATTCGACAGCCGCCTCTATGCGCGGGTCGCGCGTGAGGCCTCGCTGCCCTGGTGGCGGCGCGCTTTCCAGCCGCGCGCGTCTTTTGCGTTCCGTTCCGTCATGCCTGTAGCGGCGGCCTGCGCGGCCCTCACCTTTGCCTTCCTGTTAAAGGAACCGGCCGCGACGCATAGCGTTCCCGGCGCCGGCCGCCAGAAGGTTTCCATCGAACAGGTCGAGCGCGCTCTCGACGACATGGACATGTTGAAGCAGATGAGCTTCGCCGCAAGCTCCGAGCGTCCCGATACCAGGAAAATCTAGGAAACCGCGAGTGCGTCTGCCCACGGCTATCTTCATCTCCGCGCTCGTTGTGGCCGCGCTATGTTCGGGCCTAAACGGTCTGGCGCAGGGCCGCAGGGGTGGCGCTGGAGCGAAAATAGAACGCGCTCCCACGCACGGCGAAGAGAGGGCCGCCGAAGGGCCTGGTCCGGTCGAGGAGTTCGAGCGCATGTCCCCCGACCAGCGCGAGAAAGCGCTTCAAAAGCTGCCGCCCGATCGCCAGCAGAAGATCCGTCAGCAACTGCAGCGCTACGACCAGCTCCCCCGGTGCAGAAAGAGCGGCTGCAGAGATTGTGGTCGCTTTCCCCGGAACGGCGCCAACAGGTCCGTCGGAGCGTCCAGGATTTTTCCGATCTGACGCCGGACAGAAAGCGCGCCGTGGATGCCGAATTTCAGCAGCTCGAGGCCATGACCGCCAAGCAGCGCAAGGCCTATTTCAACAGCCCCGATTTCAAGGCCCGCTTCAACTCCGGCGAGCAAAAAATGATCCGTAATGTGGCGGAGCTGCTGCCCGTCAAACCGTAGGCGTCGAACCGCGCACTACCGTTGCGCCCCGCTTTCCTCCGCTGCGATAGCCGTCAACTGCACCGTCTCGTGACCCTTCTCTTCGACCGTCACATCCTGGCCCGCCGCTTCATGCGGCTTCATGAAATCGGGATCCTGATACGCCCCCATTTCAATTTCTTCCCACGCATAAATCTTATATTTGCCCGGCCTGATACCCTTTATCGTGAAGTGTCCGTTCTGATCGGTGCTCGCGGCCTTGTACAGCCATGAAATCGAGCGATAACTTTCTTCCGGGATCAGCGTCACCGTCGCGCCCACGGCATTTTCCCCCTTGGCGTTCTGAACGCTGCCATCCACCTGACCGCCGTTCGGATTGACAATCACGGTCATCTCGCCGCCCGGAACTCCCGCCGTGAAATCGGCTCCGGTGAACGTAACGTCCTGATCGCCCATGCGCACGGCCTTGACATAAAACCCCGCTGGCAACCGGCTGACAATTGATGTCGTACGGATCCGGGGTCACGTTCGTAAGTTTGAACGTAAGGTCGTTTTTCATCGCGCCGAAGGCGCCGCCCATCATCGGACCGTCCGATTTCGGCTGCAAAAATATGTTCAGGCTCGCGCCGTTCAGATTACCGTTTTCTTCCACCACAACGCGGCCTGAAACTTCAGCCGGCGGATGGAACGTCACCTCCACGCCCTCGATATTCGAATCTCCCACTTCAATGGGAACGCGGGCGCTATAGTGCTGATCGTCGTACATGGAATTGCCCGTCAGATAGTACGAGCCCGGAGCGACGCCGCGCACCTCGAAACTGCCTTTCACATCCATGACGCGGATCATGCTGCGAGGTAACATCGCAAAGCTGTTGTTATTGCGAGGTACCAGCATCAGCATCACGTTTTTGGGCGACTCGTTTGCCGGGCCGGACACGACGCGGCCCTTGATTCGCACCGCGCGTGTGCGCACCAGCGCCATCGTGATCCCCTGTATCTGCGCCCCAGGCGTTACTTCCAGTTGCGTCGCGCTTTCCGGTGTCGTCGCGCCCGGATAGTAAGTCGTCAGATATCCCTCCTCCGGCGCGGCCTGGCCCACCGTGCGCTCCGCTGCCTGCATATAGCTTTGGCCCTGATACGTTGCGCTCAGGACGTACTTGCCCGGCCGCAAGCCGAACATCCGAAATTCGCCTAAGTCGTTGGTCGATGCCGAGCCTCCCGGCATCAATTGCTTTTTGCCGCGCATGTAGATCCAGCTCATCGCCTGCAATTGGACTCTTGCCATCGGGTCGCCGTCCTGATCCAGGATGCGCCCGGCAATCACGCCCTGCGGCGTCAGCTTGAAAACAAGCTCCTTCAACTTCTGCCCGTTCGCCAGCGTCAGCGTCGTGCTGCGCTTCGTGTTGCCCTGCGGCGAATACGATTGCGTAACGAATCCATTGCGGTCCGCGCTCAAGGAGTAGCGGCCCGGGTCGACGTCATCCATCAGAAAATGCCCCGCCGCGTCCGTCGTAGTTCCATAAGAAACGCCGTCCTGCTGTCCGATCGCCCGCAGATGCAGTTGCGCCTTCTTCAGCGGTTCGCCCGTGAGCGCGTTCACCACCGTGCCCTCGATCGAGCACTTGTCCTCCGGCTTAACCTCCGGCTTCGGAACTTCGGGCTGATTGGCCGGCGCCGATGCAGGCGCGAACCCCACTTGACCGAAAACGGGCGCGCACAACAGCGCCAGCAATAGAGCGCTCCGCATAAAAACTACGCAACGCGCAGCGGCATCGACCGTATGCGCTTCCCCGTCGCATCGAAAATGGCGTTCGCAATCGCCGGAGCGATCCCCATAATCGGCGTCTCGCCCGCCCCCGCCGCCGGCACGTCCTTGGGATCGATCAGCACACTCTCAATATGAACGGGAGCGTCGCTGAAACGCGGAACCCGGTATTTCGCGAGCCGCGCGTTCAGAATGCGCCCGTTTTCAAACTCGATCGCTTCGAACAAAGCTCCGCCGAGCCCTTGAATAATCGCGCCGTCGATCTGATTTTTCAACTGCTCCGGGTTGACCACCGGTCCGCAGTCGAACGCTTCCACCACGCGCTCGATCTTGATCGGCGCGCCCGCCGCCGGAACCGTGATTTCGGCGCAGCATGCAAAATAGCTGCCCTTCTCAAACCCGCCCGCGATGCCGAATCCTTGGCCCGCGCGCGTTTTCGGTTTGCCCCACGCGAACTTTTCCGCTGCCGTCTCAAACACGCGGCGCAGCCGGGGATCGGCGATATTCTTATAGCGGAACGAAAGCGGCTCCATGCCGATCGCGTGCGCTAGGTCGTCCATATGCGACTCGCGCGCGAAGTGGTTCGCCGTCGCCGCCAGCCCGCGGTACGACCCCTGCCGCAGCGGATATTTCGTCGCGTGAAACTCGGAGCGCTCGTTGGGAATGTTATACGAGCTCTTCACCGCCGACGGCCCCGAATTGTAGTTATCGAAATCCCAAGCCGCGATCGTCCCGTCCTTGCGCGCTGCCGCCCGCACTTCGATCACGCCCGCCGGACGGAAATATGCCCAGGTCATTTCTTCTTCGCGCGTCCAATTGACCTTCACCGGCTTGCCCGCAGCTTTGGCCAGGCGCGCCGCCTCTACCGCGGCTTCGCCCGTATGCTTGCCCCCGTATGCCGCCCCGGTATCGGGCATGATGACGCGCACGCGCTCTTTTGGAATTCCGAAGGCCTGCGCCAATTCGTCGCGAACGCCGAACGGCCGCTGCGTTCCCGTCCACACCGTCAGCTTGCCGTTGTTCCATTCCGCCACCGCGGCGCGCGGCTCCAGCGGCACGTGCGCGATATAGGCGATCGTATAGGTCGCCTCCACCTTCGCATCCGCCGCGCGAAAAGCTTCGTCGCCAGGCTTCGGACTTGCCTGACTCTTCAAATAAGAAAACAGCTCGCTCGCCCCGATCTGCGGCTCCGTGCTCCAATTCGTCTTGATCGAATCGGCCGCCACCGCCAGCCTTTGCGGATCGGCGCACGCCAGACCAATGAAATCGCCGTCGCGCACCAGCGTGACCCCCGGCAGCGTCTCCGCCGACGTGTCCACCGACACCAGCTTCGAATTGAACGCCGGCGGCCGCACCACCTTGCCGTACAGCA
This sequence comes from Bryobacterales bacterium, assembly GCA_963795935.1. Lineage (GTDB taxonomy): Bacteria > Acidobacteriota > Terriglobia > Bryobacterales > Bryobacteraceae > JAICMB01. Next base: position 19,451 of record CAWCJO010000025.1, read on the forward strand.
TGCCCGGCCGCGTCATGTCGTACGCGAAGCGGTGCTCGCCCGTGACCATCTTGCGCGCGTCCACCTTCGGAACATTGCTGTCCTCGATCTTCCACCGCGGCGCCGGCGTCACCGGCTCGTCCGCCGTGATGGTCTTCGTCAGCGCCTGCCCCTTCGTCAGCTCACCAAACGAAATCGTCTGCGAGCCGTTCTCAATCCGTCCGTTTTCGCAGCGCAGCCCCGCCCGGTCCGTATTCCACTTTTGCGCCGCCAGATCCAGCAGCATCTCGCGCGCCGCCGCCGCCGCCTTATGCAACTGCGGATTCATGGTCGGCGTCGTACGGCTGCCGAATGTTCCCATATCGTACGGCGTTAAATCCGTATCGCCCATCACCAGCCGGATCCGCTCCGGAGGCGTGCGCAGCTCCTCCGCCACCGCCTGCGTCAACGCCGTTCTGCTGTTCTGTCCGACCTCAACCTTCCCTGTAAATACCGTGATCGATCCGTCCTCGCCGATGTGCAGCCACGCCCCCAGGTTCTGCGGAAGCGGCTCGCCGCGAAACCCGCCGCGCCGCCCTCCCGATTCCTGCCCCTCCGTTTCGGAGCTCAGCGCCAAAAACAGAACGATGCCGCCGCCCAGCAGCTTGACAAAATCCCGGCGCCCTGGCGCGAAGTGGTACGCCGGCTCGCCGCGTAGCTCGTAACGCTCCAGTTCTATTTCGTTGAACGTCTCAGGCATGCTGCCCTCCGTTCATCCGCGCGGTCGTTCGCGCAGCCAGGCGCACCGCCGCCACGATGCGCGGGTAAGTCCCACAACGGCAGATATGTCCTTCCAGACCGCGCGCGATATCGGCCTCGCCCGGGTCCGGATTCTTGCGTAGCAGCGCCACGCTCTCCACAATCATGCCCGGCGTGCAATAGCCGCATTGCATGGCGTCGGCGTCGATAAAGGCTTGCTGCACTGGATGCAATTGGCCGTCCTTCGCAATCCCTTCTATGGTCGTAATGCGCTTGCCCGCGGCCTTGCTCAAGGGCGTAACGCAGGAGCGTACGGGCGCGCCGTCCAACAGCACGGTGCACGCGCGGCAGGCGCCTTCGCCGCACCCGTATTTCGTTCCGGTAAGATCGAGTTCGTCGCGGAGAACATAAAGAAGCGGCCGTTCGGGACTGCTCTCGACCCGCCGGCGCTCGCCGTTCACAACCAGTTCCATGCCTTAATTGTACGGCTGCTGCAATAATGCGGCGTGCGGCCCGGAGAAATCGGCCGTTCCGGAAATCTGCAAACAAAAATTCCCTTTATCGGCAAGCGCTTACGCGGATTCCCGTATCTCCCCCGCACGCCCTCGCGCCGCCCCCACGCTATTCTTTGCACAGGAGTCCGTTGCTCTTTCGTCAGAGAGGCGGATCGTTAAAGCGTGGGAGCATCCCGGGCAACCCCGCGAAAATCTGTGAGTGACGAACGGCCACCATTCCGTGATGTGGGTTCCGCGCCGTAGCGGGTGAACAACGCGGCTTGGGAGGCCTCCTCAAACTTTCGTGTTTGTCGAAGTGAGTCGCGCAAAGTTGTGCGACGATAAAAGCAGTGAAGCAAAGCGTCGAAAAAGTAGAAAAGCCGGACCAGGAATGGAAGCGGCAACTGACCCCCCAGCAGTATCACGTCGCGCGCGAGAAGGGCACAGAACCGGCGTTTACGGGCAAGTACTGCGACAATCACGAACCAGGAGTGTACAAGTGCGTCTGTTGTGGAAATCCGCTGTTCGATTCGGACACCAAGTTCGAATCCGGCAGCGGCTGGCCCAGCTTTTTCGCCCCTAAATCGGACGACGCCGTCCAGACCGAAGAGGACAGCTCCCATGGAATGCGCCGCGTCGAAGTGGTGTGCAGCCGCTGCAACGCCCACCTCGGACATCTCTTTCCCGACGGCCCGCGTCCCACCGGATTGCGCTATTGCATGAACTCAGCGTCTCTCGATTTCGAGAAAAAGAAGTAAACCCGACCGCTATTCCACAGCCGCCAGTTGCGGAGCGTAAGTGCGCTCCACATAGGCCTCCAGAATGTCGATAAATTCGGCCACGATGCGATCGCCGCGCAGCGTAGTTTTCAGTTTGCCGTCCACGTACACGGGCGCTACCGGCTCCTCGAACGTGCCCGGCAGCGAGATGCCGATATTCGAGTGCTTCGATTCCCCGGGCCCGTTCACGACGCAGCCCATTACGGCGACCTTCATGTCCTCGACGCCCGCGTAGCGTCCCTTCCACACTGGCATCTGTTCGCGCAGATAGGTCTGGATCTGGTCGGCCATGTCCTGGAAAAACGTGCTGGTGGTCCGGCCGCAGCCCGGGCATGCCGTAACCTGCGGCGTAAAGCTGCGCAGCTCCAGCGCCTGCAGGATCTGCTGGCACACCACCACCTCGTCGGTGCGATCGCCATTCGGCAGCGGCGTCAAGGAAGCCCGGATCGTGTCGCCGATGCCCTCCTGCAACAGAACCGACATCGCCGCCGTGCTGGCGACGATCCCTTTCGACCCCAGCCCCGCCTCCGTCAGCCCGAGATGCAAAGCGTAATCGCAGCTCGCCGCCAGCATGCGGTAAACCTCAATGAGGTCCTGCACCCCGCTCACCTTCGCGCTCAGAATAATGCGGTTGCGCGGCAAGCCGTAGCCCTCCGCCGCCCGCGCCGAATCGAGCGCGCTGCGCACGATCGCGTTCTTCATCACCGCCGCCGCATCGAGCGGCTCCGCCAGCCGCGCGTTCTCGTCCATCATGCGCGCCAGCAGCGCCTGATCGAGCGAGCCCCAATTCACGCCGATGCGCACGGGCTTACCATACTCGATCGCCGCTTCGATCATGGTACGGAAATTGTCGTCGTGCTTCTTGCCGATATTGACGTTCCCCGGATTGATGCGGTATTTCGCCAAAGCGCGCGCGCACTCCGGATATTTCTTCAGCAGAATATGCCCGTTGTAATGGAAGTCCCCGATAATCGGAACGCGTACCCCGAATCTTTCGAGAGTCTCGACTATCTTCGGCACCGCTGCGGCCGCCGGTTCGGTGTTCACCGTCACGCGCACAAGTTCCGACCCCGCCGCCGCCAGCGCCATGGCCTGATTCACCGTCGACATCACGTCGGCGGTGTCGGTGTTGGTCATCGATTGCACCACGATGGGATGATCCCCGCCCGCGTAAACGTTGCCGATTTGAACGGGCACGGACCGACGGCGCCGGATAGGGGACATGCACTTGCTATTGTAGCGGGGCGTCGAACCGGAGTGAGAGCTTGAGGTACACTCGCCGCTGTTTGCCCTTGACGTCGCTTCGGATCTCGGGCACTCCGAACAGCTCACGCGAAGCCGGGGTTACCCTGGAGGTTGTAATGCTCCGCAGACCGAGAGCGCTCGAATCGATTTCATGGCGAGGTGGAATTGAATCATGTTCTGCCCTCCAGAAAACCCCAGCACGCGGTGGGAACCCGCGCGCGCCACGGCCACGATACCAGGCGCATTAATCGGGCTTGCGCTGTGCCTCGGCTTTCTTGCCGCGGCACAGCAGCCGAGCGCGCCCAGATATCCGCAGCCGCCGATTTGGCCGGGAACGGGGGCACCGCCGCCCGGCATGGAACATCAATACGTTTTCCGGACCAGGGGCGGAGATGCGTTGATTATTCGCGTGCCTCCCGGCTCCGAGTACGTAAGAAGCGGCAAGCCGGCGGATCTCCGTTACGACCTACACAATCGCTTGGAGCCGTCCATCGTAGCGCAAATGACGCGCTCCTCCACGGGCTACGTTTTCGATTACACAATCAGTAATGCGCCCTCCGCAAAGGATGCAATTCAGATGTGGTGGCTGATTATCCCGGCTGGAAGCGAGCAGCTCACAATCAGAGGTTCGAACAACTGGCATGGGGGTATTTCCGTGCCGGCAATTATCCGGCAGGTGGAGCTGCCTAGTGAACCATTGGGTCGACTGGTGATGTGGGTTCAGGACGACATCAGCGGGAAGGTATATCCGGGTCGGTCGCAGACCGGCTTTCATATCGAGTCTTCCTGCAGGCCCGGATTCACGACAGCGCTGTTTGGGTCCGGAATATTGGTTCCTTGGGACCAGGAATTACCAGAGGAGGTTTTCCAGCAGGCGAAATTCTACGAGGATCCGACCTCAGGCAAAGTGCCCGCCTTGACGTTTGGGCCGATGTTTTGCCTCGGCGCAACTCCGGCGAGCATCGTTCAGAACTTTGTTGCGGGAGTGGCGCGGTTCATAGAGCTTCGCCAGCTCGACCCCAACTCGGCGTTCGTGTCCGACGTGCTCTCCTCATTGCAGTCAGGAAAATCCACAATCGGCCATAAGCCAACCGGCGCCGTGGAAGGCGAAGTATTTACGGCACTCCAGCTTACGCTATCGTTTCAGGTGGAGGCTCGGGAATAGGCGCACGCCGCGCTCAAACCCGTCGTGATTCGCCCACCACTGGCAGGGCGCTCCGGTCCTGCCCGCGACTGGCTGGCCAGCGCCGGATTCATTGCAGGCATGACGTTCTTGGTTATTCATAGCGGCTCTCGCACGAGCCACGGCGAAGCTCCCAACCGGAGTGAGAGCTTGCGCGCGCAAATCGCACTACAATTTCATGAACGTCACCGCCATCGGCAACGACGAACAACTGCATTGGCTCGCCTTGAAGCTGGTTCCCGGGCTGGGGACCCGGCGCGCCGCGCAATTGCTCGAACGCTATGGCACGCCGCAAGCGATCTTCCGCGCCTCGCCCTCGGAACTCGAGGGCGCCGGCGTCTCCGGCAGCGTGGCGCGCTCCATCGCGAGCGGCTGCGCCTTTGAAGAAGCGGTCGATCAGCATCAACTGCTGCTCGATCGCGGCGCGGAGCTGATCCCCATCGCCGATCCCCGTTATCCCGCGCTGCTGCGCCAGATTTTCGATCCTCCGGTGATGCTCTTCGCGCGCGGCCGCATCGAGCTGCTGCAATCGTTAATGCTGGGAGTTGTTGGGACGCGGCGTCCCACCCCTTACGGCATCGCCGCCGCCGAGCGCCTCTCCGCCGATCTGGCGCGCGCCGGCCTCACCATCGCCAGCGGAATGGCGCGCGGCATCGATACCGCCGCCCATAAGAGCGTGCTTGCGGCGGGCGGCGATACCATTGCCGTCTTCGGGTGCGGCATCGACGTCCTGTATCCCACCGAGAATCGCAAGCTGATGGAGGAAATCGCCGCGAAAGGACTGCTCCTTTCGGAGTTCCCCATGGGAATGCCCGCCTATCCGCAGAATTTCCCGGTGCGCAACCGCATCATCAGCGGCATGAGCGCCGGCGTGCTGGTCGTCGAGGGCGCGCAGTACAGCGGCTCCTCCATCACGGCAAAAATGGCGTTGGAGCAGCAGCGCGAGGTTTTTGCGGTACCCGGCAGCATCATGTCGAAAATGAGTTGGGGGCCGAATCTGCTTATCAAACAGGGCGCCAAGCTGGTCCAGGATTGGAACGACGTCGTCACGGAACTGGCGGCCGAAGATCGCCGCAAGCTCGTCGCCAAGGCCAGGGCGCGGCAAGGCGGACTCGAACTGGTGGAGCCCTCCGAAAGCGGAACGGATGAGGCGAACGCCGCCGCCGAACTGACCCCCATTGCTCGCAACCTATTGAAAAAGCTCCGGCCAGACATCCCGGCGCACCTCGATGCGCTTTTAGAATCTTTTGAGGTCTATTCCTCATCAGAAACTATTGCCGCCCTCTTTGAGCTGGAGATGATGGGGCTCGCCCGGCAACTCCCCGGCCAGAACTTTGTTAGAGTGTGGTAGGTTTCCCTAAGCCGCAAGGCAGTTCATCGTAACGGATTCAAGCAATGGCAAAATCTCTCGTCATCGTCGAATCGCCGGCGAAGGCGAAAACGATCGGAAAATATCTCGGCAGTCAATTTATCGTCAAAGCCTCGCTCGGGCATGTCAAGGACCTTCCCAAGAAGGACCTGGCCGTCGACGTGGACCGCGATTTTGAGCCGCATTACGAGATCATCGAAGGCAAAAAGAAGCTCATCGCCGAGTTGAAGCAGGCCGCCAAGGGCGTCGAGTCCGTGTACCTCGCGGCCGACCCCGACCGCGAAGGCGAGGCCATCTGCTATCACCTCCAGGAAGAGCTGGACGGCGTTCCCGGCAAGGGCAAAGCGAAGAAGGAAGGTCCCCGCGTCTACCGCGTGATGTTCAACGAGATCACGCAAAACGCGATCAAAAAGGCGTTCGAGAAGCCCGGCGTGGTCAATCTGCATCTGGTCGAGGCGCAGTGGGCGCGGCGCATTCTGGATCGCCTCGTGGGATACAAAATTTCGCCGCTGTTGTGGGACAAGGTCCGGCGCGGCTTATCGGCCGGACGCGTCCAGACGGTCGCGCTGCGTCTCATTGTCGAACGCGAGCGCGAGGTCCGCGCCTTTCAGAAGCGCGAATACTGGACCATCGACGCCAATCTCGCGGCGAAGAAGCCGCCCGCCGTCGCCGCTCGCTTCAACAAGCGCAACGACGAGACGCCGGAGATCGCCAACGAAGACGCCGCCAAGGGAATTCTGACGCAACTCGAGGGCGTGACGCGCTACATCGTGCAGTCCGTTTCCACCCGCGAGAAGCGGCGCAATCCGGTTCCCCCGTTCATCACCTCGACCATGCAGCAGGAGGCCGCGCGCAAGCTGCGCTTCAGCGTCAAGCGCGCCATGGGGCTGGCGCAGCGGCTGTATGAAGGCGTGGAGCTAGGCGAGGAAGGCTCCGTCGGTCTGATCACCTACATGCGTACCGATTCGCCGCGCGTTTCCGCCGAAGCGCTCGATGACGTTCGCGCCTATATCGTGGAGCGCTACGGCGAGCCGTTCCGTCCCGAGGCGCCCAACGTTTACAAGAGCAGGAAAGAGGCGCAGGAAGCGCACGAGGCCATTCGCCCCACTTCCATCCGGCGCACCCCGGAAGAGATCGCGAAGTTTCTCCAGGAAGACGAGCTGAAGCTGTACCGTCTGATCTGGATGCGTTTCATCGCCTCCCAGATGACCCCGGCGGTTTTCGACCAGACCAGCATCGACATCGCCGCCGACGGCAAGGACGGCGCGAAATACTGGTTCCGGGCGACGGGCAGCGTTCCCAAATTTAAAGGCTTTCTCGAGATTTACGAGGAAGGCAAGGACCAGAAGGACGAGGAAGACGAGGAGTTGAAGCACCGCCTGCCGGCCGTATCCGAAGGCGAGGAGCTGAAACTGAAATCGCTCGATCCCGCGCAGCATTTTACCGAGCCGCCGCCGCGCTTCACCGAAGCCACGCTGGTCAAAGAACTCGAAGCCGATGGCGTCGGCCGGCCCTCCACCTACGCTTCCATTCTTTCCACCATTCAGGAACGCGAGTACGTGAAGAAGGAAGGCGGCAAGTTTACGCCGACCGAGCTCGGCATGGTGGTCGCGGACCTGCTGCTCGAGAGCTTCGAAGATCTCTTCGACGTGCGCTACACCGCCCGCATGGAAGAGCAGTTGGACGAGATCGAAGAAGGCAAGACGGATTGGCGCGCCTCCATGGCGGAGTTTTACGACCGCTTCCAGAAAGATCTGGAGCACGCCGGCCGGCACATGACCGACATCAAGCGCATGGAGAAGCCGACCGATCTGATCTGCGAAAAATGCGGCAAGCCCCTGGTCATCAAATGGGGCCGCCACGGCAGCTTCATCGCTTGCACCGGATACCCGGAATGCACCAACACGCGCGAGTTGACCGTCGATCTGCCGGACGTGGACAAGACCGATCTGACCGAGCAGGGCGCCGAGGAATATTGCGTCAACTGCGGGCGTCCCATGGTCTTGAAGAAGGGCCGGTTCGGAACGTTTTACGCCTGCTCCGGCTACCCCGATTGCAAAACGACGAAACAAATCGGAGCGGAGAAGAAGGCGGACGTGCCGCTCGAAGAGAAGTGCCCCAATTGCGGCAGCAATCTGGTCATGAAGTACGGGCGCTTCGGGGAGTTCACCGCCTGCAGCAACTATCCCGCGTGCAAATACGTAAAGCAGAAGAAGATCGGCATGCCGTGTCCGAACTGCTCGCAGGGCGAAATTGTGGAGCTGCGATCCAAGCGCGGCAAGACCTTCTACGGTTGCAGCCGTTACCCGGAATGCGATTTCACGACCTGGGGCAAGCCGCTCAACGAGAAGTGCCCGGATTGCGGCAGCAGCTACATGGTTGAAAAATGGCTCAAGGCCGGAGGCGTGGCGCAGTGTCCCAACGCCGAATGCAAATACAAACGCCCGCTCGAAGCGGCCGGTCCGGAACAGGCCGCCTAAGCCGGCCGGAGCCATGCGCGCCCTTCTTCTCGCATTCGCCTGCGCCGCTCTCGGCGGGGCTCAAGCGCGGCCGGACTTCTCCGGCTCCTGGACCCTCAATATCCAACAGAGCGACGTCGACGAGCCACGCCTGAAGGGCGCGGTCTTTACTATCGAGCACCGCGAGCCGAATTTCGCAATTCATCGCACGCTGCTCTATCCGCTCGAAACCAAGAACATGAAGTTCGAGCTGCGGACTGACGGAAAGCCCGTCGTCGTGCCCTACGGAGAAGAAAAGCTGGCTGTCTCCGTACGCTGGGAAGCGGACGCCTTAGTCTGCTCCGTTCGCGATGCGCTGGAGGCCGAGCGTACCTCCGACCGCGTGAAATATGCGCTCTCGCCCGATCGCAAACGGCTTACGGTAAGCGGCTTGGGCCAGGGCAAAACACGGGTCTGGATCTTCGACCGCCGCTGACTTAAGCCACTTTAATACCATTTTCACGCCGGGTTAACCCCCGCAAGCATCTTAATTGATATGAAACGCTTATTGCCCATCGCCGTAGTCGCCGTTTTCTCCGTAGCGGGAATGTTCGCGCAAGACACCGCCAAGCAGGACATGAAGAACGCCGGCCAGGATACCAAAGAAGCCGGGAAGAATACCGGGAAGGCAGTGAAAAAGGGCGCTACAAAGAGCACCCACGCCGTCAAGAAGGGCGTCCACAAGGGCGCAACGAAGGTCTCGGAAAAAACCCAGTAACAGGTCGGGCAACGCGGCGGTTAGCTACCCGCGGCGCCGCTGCTGCCCTTGCGCTTGATCTCGATGTTCAGGCGCTTGATTTTCTGATTGAGGGTCGACAGCGGGATGCGCAGAAGCTCCGCCGCCTCGGTCTGGCTGCCGTTGACGGCTTCCAGCGCTTCGACGATTTTGCGGCGCTCGAAATCGGCGCAGATTTCGAACAGCGAGGCATCGGCGGGAAGCGTGCCGCTTTCGTCGCGGCGTATCCGCACTCCCGCCGCTTGCAGAATGGAATCGGGCAGCACGGAGACCGGAACGACTTGTTCGGAGGCCAGGATCACGGCCCGCTCCACGGCGTTTTCAAGCTCCCGCACGTTGCCGGGCCAGTGATAATCCATCAGAAGCTGTATGGCGTCGGATTCGAAGCGCAGCGCGCTTTGCTCGGCGGCGTCGAGAAATTTTTCGTTCTCGCGGCAATACTTGGTGAAGAAGAATTCGATGAGGCGCGGGATGTCTTCTTTCCGGTCGCGCAGCGGCGGGAGCGGTATATTGATCACGTTCAGACGGTAGTAGAGATCCTCGCGGAACTTCCCCTCGTCCACCAGCTTCTTTAAATCGGCGTTGGTGGCGGCGAGAATCCGAACGTCCACGCGCACCGTCTCGTTCGACCCCACCGGCATGAATTCCCGCTCCTGAATCACGCGCAGCAGCTTGGCTTGCGTTTCGGGGGTGATGGTTCCGATTTCGTCGAAAAAAATGGTGCCCTTATTGGCCAGCTCGAAGTAGCCCTTGCGCGAGGCGATGGCGCTTGTGAAGGAGCCCTTGACGTGGCCGAAGAGGGTCGATTCGAGCAAGTCGGCCGGCACCGACCCGCTGTTTACCGGTACAAACATCATTTCGGCGCGCGGCGAATTGGCATGGATCGCTTTCGCGATCAGCTCCTTGCCCGTGCCCGTTTCGCCGGTGATCAGGATGGTGGCGCGGCTGGCGGCAACCTGCGCCACCAGATCCAGAATCCGCAGCATGCGCTCGCTCTTGCCGACGATGTTGGGGAAGCTGTAGCGCTGCTTGAGCGCGCGCTTGAGCTGCGTGTTTTCGCGCTCCAGCCGCGTGCGCGCTATCATGCGGTCGATCTCGAGCACCAGCTTTTCGTTGTCCCAGGGTTTGGAGAAGTAGTCGTTGGCGCCGGACTTCAGCGCCTTCACGGCGACCTCGACCGAGCCATAGGCCGTGATCATAAAAATGGGAGTCTCGGCGTCGCGCGCGCGAACATCGTGCAGAACTTCCATGCCGGAGCGGTCCGGCATCATCAGATCGAGCAGGACCAGATCGTAGGCGCCGGATTCGATTTTTTTCAGGCCTTCGGTGGCGTTATGAGCGAGATCCACGCTGTATCCTTCCAGATCCAGCAGCGTCTCCAGGCTCTCGCGTATATCGGCTTCGTCGTCCACCACCAGGATGCGGCCCTTTGTGTGGACGTTCGTGTGGCCGTCGGCGGAGTCCTCTACGGGAAATTTATCGGGCATGCACCAGTTTTCTTACCAGCGGAACCTCCACATGGAAGCGCGTTCCCGCGCCGGGCTGGCTTTCCACCTCAATCCTACCGCCGTGCTCCCGAATGATGCCGTAGGTAACGGAAAGTCCCAGGCCCGTGCCCTTGCGGGCGCCCTTGGTGGTAAAGAACGGATCGTAGATGCGGGCCAGATTCTCGACCGGAATTCCTTGCCCCGTATCGGCGACCTCGATGCGGGCGGCGGCGCCGTTGGCCAGCGTCGTAACGGTCAGGATGCCGCCTTGTTCCATGGCGTCGCGGGCGTTAAGGAAAAGATTCAAGAAAACCTGTTGCAGCTTGCCCGCGTTGCCCTTTACGGGCGGTAGCGAGGCGTCCAGATTGGTCTGGACCTGGACCGATGCCTTTTGCAATTGATGCTCGATCAGCGTCAGCGTCTCGCGCACGACGCGGTTCAGGTCCACTTCCACAAACTCCGTCGAGGAGGTGCGCGAGAAGTTCAGCAGCGAGTTGACGATCTCGCTTGCGCGGAAGGTTTGCTTAGCGATCTTCTCGAGCAGCTTGGCCTTTTGTTCGTCGCCCGACACCTGCTTGGCGAGCATTTGCGCGTAGGTCGAAATGACCGCCAACGGCGTGTTTACCTCGTGCGCCACGCCGGCCGCCAACAGCCCGATGGAGCTGAGCTTATCGGCCTGCACCAGCCGGCGCTCCAACTCGTCGCGATCCGTGACGTCGTCGAAAATGATCAGCCGGCCGATTTGCTCCAGGTCTTTCGAGACCAACGGGGCGATGGCCAAGTTCAGGGTGTGGGCGGCGGGTGGCGCGTGCGAGGAGGAGCCATTGGCGCCATTGCCGTTCCCCGCGGCCGCCGCCGTGGCGGCCAATGGTTCGAGCACGAACTTGTAGATATTATGGACCCCAACATGACCGCGCACCTGGTCGAACTTCTCGACGAGGGACGGCGGGAACAGCTCCGCCAGACAGCGCCCGACGGCGGCTTCGCGGCTGATTCCGGTGAGGCGCTCGATCTGCGTGTTCCAGCTTTCCACGCGATCGTCGAGGTCGGCGGCGAGAATGCCGACATTGATCGATTCCACGATGTTCTCGCTGAACTCTTTGAGGCGCTCGTATTCCTCGACTTTGCGCTGCAGCGAGCGGTACAGCCGGGCGTTTTCGATCGCGATGCCGACGTAGCCGGAGAGCGTGGTCAGCAGCTCCACGTCCTCGCTCGAAAGGAAGTCCCCCTTATCCGTGCGGCTGAGCCCCAGGTAGGCGATGGTGCGTCCCCGCACGGAGCAGGCAAAGTAATAGGTGAGATCCAGTTCGGAAATTGTTGAGCGGACAGAAGTAGGCCAGCGATGCGAAACCACGTCGAGGAGATGGCGCGTGCTCTCGAAAAAGAGATAGGGCTTCTCGGGATGCCGCGCGAGAAAGGACAGGTCGGGGTGGCGGGGAGCGGCGGCGCGTGTTTGCGATGGCCGAGGGTGGTATGCAACTCGAAAATATCGTCGTTCTCGCGCGCCAGGAAAAATCCCACGTGCTGGATAGAAAGCGTGTGAACGAGGCGGTCCGCGACTGCCACCAGCATGGCGTCCAAATTCGTCTCCGAGCTGAGCTCGCGCCCGAACTCCAGCAGCGTGCGGCGATAATCGTAACGGTCTTTGTAAAAGAAATGGCGGTCGAGCTGTTCCTGCAGCCAGTCGCGAATAGGCTGAAAAATGAAGGTCGCGAACAGGATCAGGCCCACGATCATGGCGGGTCCGAGATCGTCCGGGTGGGTGAATGAGATGATGAGGCCGTAGAAGACGCCGATCACCGCCAGGGTGGCCAGCGTGTAGACGTAGCCCTGCTGGAAGATGATATCCACATCCATCAAGCGGTAGCGCAGAATGGCGTACGCCCAGGTGATCGGGATAAAGACCAGGGACAGTACCGCCATCTTCTGATAATGGTTGGGGATAGCTCCAAAAATGTAAGGAAGAACGTAAAGGGAAGCGAACGGGACAATACCGAGGATCGCTCCGTTGCGCAGGTACTTCAGTTGACGCGCCACGACGGCGTCTTCCACGTGCCGGAACTGCACGCTTAGCGCGAACGCGCCGAGCAGATAGCAGAGTACGAGATACGCCAGCCAGATGCGATCCAGAAACCAGCGCACTTCAATGAGGGGCGCGGCCACCCGCAGGATGCCCAGAGCGATCAAAATCGAGATGCCGGAGAGGATCGTCGCCGGAATATAAACGGCCGCGATACGCAGTTTCGAGGCTATCCACTGACGCCGCTGCGGGTACACCAGGCAGAAGTGCAGGAAAATCGCGGGCGCCCAAATGCCCGCCATGACATTGCCCCAATATATCGTTTTATCGAACAGATTCAACTTCCCGGTGTAATGGAAGCTGGATAAAACAAATGACGCGAAACAAAGGATATAAAAATGTACCGCGCGGGGCGCGTTGACGCGCCGGTAATACACGAACAGACCGATCGCGAGGTAGATGGCCCCGACGGCGTATTGATAATAGACGGCGTTATCCGGAACAGCCTCGCCGATCACGACGGGAATCGAAACCTCCACGCCGCCCCGCCTGACGTGGTACTCCGCTTTCACCCATGCTCCGATGCGAGACAGGATCTGCGGAACGTCGTTCGCTTGCGCGACCGGGAAGGAGCCGATAGCGCTCAGGGCATCTCCGGCGCGAAGCCCTGCGCGGGATGCGGCGCTGCCTGGAGTTACATAGAGCGCGGTTACGTTATTACCATCTTGGGGAGCTTTGCGATCGACCCACGTGACGCCATCGTCGGGCAGACGGTCAAGCGTTTGGCGCCGGAAATTGATGATGGCGCAACACACCGCCGCAACCGTAAGGATGAATAGAAGCGCGCCGACAAATTGGGCCTTGAGATCCTTCAACGTCCCACCCGATCGTCCCGCAGCCGCCCGTGCCGATCGGAAGATGGACACACGCGGAGTATATAATCGCTGACTGGGCTGGCTCGTGCATTTCGGCTGCCACGTCAGCCGCTTAACGTTTCTTTGATATTACAGGATTTTTCAGCTCCATTGGAAATGCGCGGCGCCTCTTAATCTGGATTTCGGGAGAGTACACTACCGGAAAGTGGAATCGCGCTCAGGGCCGCTAAACCGTATGGCGCTCGTGTTCGCCGTCCTCCACCGGTCCGGCATCGACGACGCGTTGCGGGGGGAAGCCCGCAAGGGTTTCCCGATAATTTTGCCGCTCCAGCTCGCGGCGGTAGAGCACTTGCCGGTACGATACATCGGAGGCGTTGCGCACGAACATGCCGATGAGAAACCACCAGATTCCCCCCACGATATCGCCGCGAAATACGCTCCAGGCGCCGAGGAGAATTAATAAATATCCGAAGGCCTTTCCGAACCAGGTTGCGATGCGCGTGGAACTGACGATGTCGCCTTTCTTCGCCCAAATCGCCGAGCGCAGGACGCGGCCGCCGTCCATGGGAAAAGCGGGAATCAGATTGAAGAGGCCGAGAGCGCCGTTGATCCAAGCGAGGTACGAGAAGACCGCCGAGACGCCGCGCGCTCCGGCCGTCAGCAAAACGGCGGCGACCCCGAATGAAACCGCGGCGATCAGGAAACTGGTGAGCGGTCCGGCGATGGCCATCAGAAACTCCGATTTCGCGCTGGGAGGCTCATCTCCCATCTCGGCGACGCCGCCGAAAATGAACAGCGTGATTCCCCGCATCGGAATGCCGTAATGCCGCGCCACGACGGAGTGGGCGAACTCGTGGATCACGATCGAGAAGAGCAGACCGACAAGGCCCCCGATGGCCATCCACCAATAATCGGCGTGGGAGTAACCCGGGAAACGGTAGGGGAAGAATTCGCCGGCCAGCGACCACACTACCAAAACGGCCAGGATGGCCCAACTGGAGTGCAGCCGGACCTCAAATCCCATTAAATTGAACAGCTTGATGCCGCGGCCGAACATTGTAAGCCCTCCAGGCGGGACGAGCGCTGGAAACGCCGTCCACCTATTGGACTGGGGCAACGCAGCTTGGTTGCGCTTTTCGAACGAGTTACGGATTTAGGACCAAATACGTGCTGGACGAGGTATTTGGGTTGGCGACGCTCCGGGCCGTTATCGTGATGTATTGCGTCGAGGGAATGGCCGCCGGCGCGGTGAACAGTCCGGAGGGCGAAACGGAGCCCAGCGCGGGCGATACGGACCATACCACGGCGGTATTCGAGGATCCCGTCACGGTGGCATTATATTGCTGGGTTTGGCCGGAATAGAGCGTCACGCCGGGGGGCCCGATCACGATGGCCACGGAAGGCGCCGGATCGTTTCCGGATGGCGGCGCGGCGGGCGCGGGCTGCAGCGTTACGGTTGCGGAAGCGGATTTTGTCGCATCCGCCTGGCTGGTGGCCGTGATGGCGATTGTCTGTGAGGCGGCGATCGTCGCGGGCGCCGTGTAGGTCCCATTCGAGAAGGAGCCGACATTCAGAAGGGCTGACGCTCCAGTTCACGGCCGTATTGGCGCTGCCCGCGACGCTGGCCGCGAAGGTTTGGGACTGCCCCGCCGAGAGATTTACGCTTTGCGGCGTTAGTGAAACGGAAACGGTGGGAACCAGGTTAACCGTCGCGGTTGCGAACTTCGTTGAATCGGCTTGGCTGGTGGCCGTGATCGCGACGGTTTGCGCGGTCAAGATCGCTCCCGGCGCGGTATAGACGCCGTTGGCCAGAGTGCCCGCGCCTTCCGGAGTGAGCGTCCAATTCACGCCGGTATTGGCCGATCCACGTCACGGTCGCGGTGAAGACCTGCGATGCGCCCGAAGATAGGCTGACATTCGGCGGCGTAAGAGAAACGGCAATCGTGGGAGCGGCGGGAACGAGGTTGACGGTTGCCGTGGCGGACTTCGTAGGATCCGCTTGGCTGGTCGCCGTGATCGTGATTGTCTGGGCGGCCGAAATGTGGCCGGGAGCGGTGTAAGTGCCGTTATTGAGTTGCCCGACCGCGGGCGCAAAGGACCAACTGACGGCGGTGTTGGAAGTTTGCGTGACTGTGGGAGTGAAGGTCTGGCTCGCGCCCGCCTGCAAATTTACGACAGGCGGGGAAAGCGTGATGCCGACGCCGGCGCCGGGATTCAGCAGCACTCCCGTGCTTGCGGACGCCGCGCCATTGGCGAGACTCGTCGCGGTCACCGTGACGATCTGACTGGAAGCCACGCTGGAGGGCGCGGTGTACAGGCCACTGGAGGAAATCTGGCCGCTGGGGGGCGCGATCGACCACCTCACCGCGGTGTTGCTCGATCCGGTAACGGCCGCGCTGAACTGCAGGTTTTGGCCCGCCCCAAGGGACGTAAAGCCGGGCGAGATGCCCACCGAGACGTTCCCGGACGGCGGCGGATCGGGGGCGGATGCCTGCAATGTGATGGTGGCCGTTGCCGATTTGGTGGGATCGGCATTGCTGGTAGCCGTGACGGCGATTGTTTGGGAAGCGGTAATGGCGCTGGGAGCGGTGTAGACGCCGTTTGAAAAAGTTCCGACGCCGGCCGGAGCTACGGACCAACTGACGCTCGTATCCGCCCCGCCGCTGACGGAGGCAGTGAATATTTGCGATTGGCCGGCTGCGAGCGTCACCGACGTTGGAGAGATCGAGATGGAAATCGAGACCGGCGGCGCCGGGCGGTTGGGACGACGAGGCGCAGCCGATGGGTTCATTGGTTTCATCCACGCCGGCGGGACGGGGTCCATAAGTAGGTTGCGGGCAGCCGGATTCGAGCGCTCCCAGATCGGGCGCCGCGCCGGTGTACCCATCGTTAATGTTGGGCAACACCAGGCCGCGGTCCAATGCGGGCGATCCATAGGCGAGGGTCACGTCCTGAGGGGGCAGCAGATTCGTGTACGTCGGCATCCCGACCAGGCCATTGGCGAAGATCTGCCCGTTCAGAATCAGCCCGTGCGTCTCCAGACCGCCCGCCTGCACGGCTGCAAAATTGGGCCAATTGGAAAAGGCATACCCGCCCGGAACGGCGAGGTTGAAACTCATGGGGCCGTCCGGCCAATAGCCGTCGTAATCGAAATGACCGTCGTCCACGCCGCCGCACCACATCACGGCTTTATTGGCCGGCGTGGGCGGCCCAACGAAGATGTTGTTTTCGATCCAGAAGTGATGGCTGGCATTCGAGGTGCACAGATACAGGTCGCCCTTGGCGGACACGAAGGTATTGTGATACGCCAGCACCCCGTTCGGCTCCTGCGGCGGAGTGGTGTTGACGGCGTGAAACTTCATCTGTTCGTCCGCGGAGTTTACGACAATATTGCGGAACAGATAGGCCGGGCCGCCCAGAATGGGCTGCACGCTGAGCGTATCCCAGGCGTTGGTGAAGCGGTTGCGGAAACAGCGGGTGTTGCCTTCGCTGGCGTCGAGCTCGATGCCGTTGTCGTAGGTCCAAAGAATGTCGTTGCCGTAGAAATCGTCGGCGCGGTCGCCATTCTGCGAGGTCTTCATGGCGTCGCCGTATCCGGAGATGGTGTTGTGAGCGACGACGTGGCCGTTGCCCTGCATGTTGATGCCGTCGTTGTTCGCGTACTGGCCATTGTCGTCGGCGTAAACATGCGGCCAGACCAACACTCCTTCGAGGATGTTGTCGGCGATGTAGAAATCCGTTTCGTTGGGTTGCGAGCCGATGCCGAGCGATGTGTTCGAGATGTGTACGTAGCGGACCACATTGGCGGTGGCCCCGTTGCCCTGAAAGCGCAGCCCGCGCTCGGCGTTGCGCAGCGAAAGCCGCTCCACGTGGACGTAGCTGCCATACACCTCCAGCACATTGCAGGGGGTGCAACCGCCGCCGTCGAGCACCGTATTTTCCTCGCTTGCTCCGCGAATTACGATCGGATTTTGAGGCGTTCCGGAGGCCTGCAGTCCGAAAAAGCTGCCTTGATAAGTACCATCGGCGATTTGAATCAAGTCGCCGGCCTGCGCGGAGCTTAACGCCGCCTCCAGAGAAGCGACATTCGTGACATTGACCACCCGCAATGGCGCCGGATCGCTCGGAACCGGCCGCGTGGTCCCGCTAAGCGTCAGAGTCTGGGAGACGTGTCCGTTGACGTCGGTAATATCGAGAGCGATGTCGTAGCTCGTCCCCGGCTGGAGGTTGAAAATGCTGCCGGCGAACTGCGGCATGACGGTATAAAGCACTGTATTTTCGGGGTGGACGCGAAACAGCGGCAGCCCTTGGATCCACGCCGTCGTGCCGGAGGGGCGATAGCGCACCGCCACCGTCGCGTTGAAATTGTCGTCCCCCGAGATCGGCAACTGCACCCCCAGAACGGTCAACGTGGGGCGGTCCAGCACGGGCGTTCCGGGATGCAGTACGTTGTCCGCAAATACCGGACACACGAGTAGCGCGGCCATACAGGCCAGAGATTTTAATATCATTGCGTTTAAACCACATAGTGGGTTGGAACGCAAATTGTTCTCGGCGCGATGTTAAGAAGCCGCGCGCTACGCGGTGCGGATGCCGGCGGCGGCCTGCAGACCGCGCTCGCGGATCTCGATTTCCCGCATGCGGAATTTCTGGATCTTGCCCGTCACGGTCATGGGAAATCGCTCCACGAAGCGGACGTAGCGCGGGATTTTGAAGTGCGCGATGCGGCCCCGGCAGAACTCGCGTATTTCATCCTCATGGGCCGATTCGCCGTCCCGCAACCGAATCCAGACCGCGACAGCTTCGCCCAGCGCGGAGTCCGGTACTCCGATCACCTGAACGTCGGCGATCTTGGGATGCGAGTACAAGAAATCCTCCACTTCCCTGGGGTAGACATTTTCTCCGCCGCGGATAATCATATCTTTGGCGCGGCCGGTGATGCGAAAATAACCATCGGGGCGCATGGTCGCCAAATCGCCAGTGTGAAGCCACCCTTCGGCGTCGATGGCCTGCGCCGTCGCCTCGGGCTCCTGGTCGTAGCCTTCCATGACCAGATAGCCGCGCGCGCATAGCTCGCCCTGCTCGCCCACGGGAACGATCCCGCCGTCGGGCGCAACGATTTTCACTTCCGTGTTGGGGCAGGCGCGGCCGACCGTTGAGACGCGGCGTTCCAGGTCGTCATCGCTGTCCGACATGGTAATGACCGGCGAGCTTTCGGTCTGGCCGTAAATGACGGTCATGCCGGGGCAATGCATTTCCGTGGCGACGCGCTTCATGATCTCGATGGGGCAGGGCGCGCCTCCCATCACTCCCAGGCGCAGCGAAGAAAAATCGAAGCGGTCGAATTCGGGATGATTGAGCTGCGCGATGAACATCGTCGGGACGCCGTAGACGGCGGTGGCGCGCTCCTCGTGAATGGCCCGCATGGTGGCGAGCGGATCGAACGTGGGGGCCGGCAGCAGCAGCGCGGCGCCGCGCAGCACGCACACGAGCGTGGCGCAGACGCATCCGAAGCAGTGGTACAGCGGCACCGGCGCGCACACGATATCGCGATCCGTAATGCGGGCGCCAAGGGCCACGATGTGGGCATTGTTCAGCAGATTGCGATGCGTCAGCAGAACGCCCTTGGGAGAGCCGGTCGTGCCGGAGGTGTACTGTATATTCGTGACGTCGCCGGCCGAGATGGAGACCGCCGGGAGAGCGGCGCCGCGGGCGAGCATTGCGGTCCACGCGGGCGAGTCGAAATAGACGGCGTGATCGAGTGCGAGCGTCTGGCCGGCGCGGGCCTCCTCGAAAATAGCGCGGTAATCCGAGTGCGCTTCTTTCTCCCACAGGAACAGCGCGCGCATTGCCGACTTGCGCAGGATATAGGACAACTCGTGCGCGCGGTAGGCCGGGTTGACGTTGATAAGAACCGCGCCGATGCGTGCGCAGGCAAGGTGCAACAGCACCCACTCTAGGCAGTTGGTCGACCACAGGCCGACCCGATCGCCGCAACCGAGCCCCAGTCCCGCGAGACCCCGCGCCGTTCGTTCCACTTCGTCGGCGAGCTCCCGGAACCTCAGGCGGACGCCTTGGTGGCGCACGATAAGCGCAACGTTATCGGGCGCGCGCGCGACGGTTTTCGCGAACGCCTCGGCGATCGTTTCGGTCAGCAGCGGCGTGTCCGGTCCGCGCGCGTAGCTTTGCATTCTAGGTGGCTTCCGCTCCGACAGTGTATAACAGTTCGTATGGCATGGAAGAGCTGTCTGGCAGCCGTTTTTACGATCGCCTCCGCGTGGGCGGGGCATTTCACGTTGGAGCAGGTCATGAGCGCTCCGTTTCCCTCGGAGCTGAAAACCGCTCCACATTCCGGAAAGGTCGCGTGGGTGCTCGACGAAAATGGAGCGCGCAATATCTGGGTCGCCGAGGCGCCCGATTATAAAGGACGCCGTCTGACTCGATTCACGGCGGACGACGGCCAGGAGATCGCGCAAATGGCGTGGACTCCCGACGGGCAGTCGATCGTATACGTGCGCGGCGGGGATTTCGAAACGCATGGCGACAATCCCAATCCGGCCAGCTCGCCGGATGCGGTCGAGCAGGCCATCTGGGTCGCGCCGCTCACGGGCGAGCCGGCGCGCAAGATCTCGCAAGGCAGCGAGCCGGAATTGTCGCCTCAAGGCGACCGCCTGGTGTTTGTGAGAGCCGGACAAATCTGGACCGCGCCGCTGGCGGCCGACGGCAAGGCGACGCAGCTCATTCACGCCAAGGGGCGGCCCGGAATGCTGCGCTGGTCGCCCGACGGATCTCGCATTATCTTTATCAATAATCGCGGCGACCACGCGCTGGTGGGCGCGTACGATTTCGGCGCGAGAAAGCTGTGGTACGTCGATCCCAGCGTGGATTCGGATTCGAACCCGGTGGTGTCGCCGGACGGCAAACAGGTCGCGTTCATACGCATCGCGGCCTCCAGCCGGGGGTTTCGCGGCGCCCACCGCGATGCCGAGGAGCCTTGGTCGATTCGTCTGGCGGACATCGAGACCGGGACCGGCCGCGAGCTCTGGAAGGCGTCCAAGGGTCCGGGCAGCGCCTTTCACCCCATCACCGCCGAAAACGAGCTGCTGTGGGGAGCGGGCGATCGCATCGTGTTTCCGTGGGAGAAAACCGGCTACGTCCATCTTTACTCCGTGTCGACGCACGGCGATAATCCCACGGCGCTCAACGCCGACCAGCCGTTTGAAGTGGAAGACATGGCGTTATCGGCGGATCGCCGCGACGTGATCTTGAATTCCAATCAATACGATATCGACCGGCGGCAACTCTCGCGCGTTCCGGTAACCGGCGGAGAGATGCGGGAGCTTACCAAGAGCGGTATTAGTTGGGCGGCGGAGGAAACCGGCGACGGTAAGGCTATCGCGTTCTTTACCTCCGACGAGAGGCGTCCGGCGCGCGCCGTCGTTATGACCACCGAAGCCGGGAGCGGCGGGATTCGCGATATGGCGCCGCAAGCGATTCCGGCCGATTTTCCCGTGAACGATCTGGTGAAGCCCCAGCCGGTGATCATTTCGGCCGCGGACGGAATGCAAATCCATTGTCAGTTGTTTTTGCCGCCGGATGCGAGACCCGGGGAAAAGCATCCGGCAGCCATTTTCTTTCATGGAGGCTCGCGCCGGCAGATGCTGCTGGGCTGGCATTACATGGATTACTACAATCACGCCTACGCCATGAATCAATACCTGGCGAGCCGCGGATATGTCGTTCTTTCGGTAAATTATCGCAGCGGTATCGGCTATGGATTGAACTTCCGCGAGGCCTTGAATTACGGAGCATCGGGCGCGAGCGAATTTAACGACGTGCTCGGCGCGGGCCTGTATATGCGCGGACGGCCGGACGTGGAGGGGAACAAAATCGCGCTATGGGGCGGATCCTACGGCGGTTATCTGACCGCGCTGGGATTGGCGCGCGCGTCCGATTTATTTGCGGCGGGCGTGGATTTCCACGGGGTCCACAACTGGGCCGGGCGGATGCGCAATTTCAATGCGTCCTCCAATTCCGAAGCCGATCAAAACGCCGAGCGCATCGCCTACGAATCGTCGCCGATGGCGTCGGTGAGCACGTGGCGCTCGCCGGTGCTGTTGATACACGGCGACGACGATCGCAACGTGGCGTTCGACCAGACCGTGCGGATGGTGGAAGCGCTCCGCAAACAGGGCGTGGAGTTCCAGCAGTTGATCTTCCCCGACGAGATCCACGGATTTCTGACGCATCGCCGCTGGCTGCAGGCTTACGAGGCGAGCGCGGCGTTCCTGGACAAGCATCTTAAATGACATCCCGCGTTTCGCGCCGGCGCATTCTGGGGGCCGCGGGCGCGGCGGCGCTGACGCCCGCCGTGGGACGCTCCGCCGCAACGGAGCCCTTCCGCAACGAAGGTCCGGATACGCCCAAGATCTGTCTGGAGCTGTCGGCGCGGCGCACAAACGCGGGGACGCTGGCGGCGGGAGCGCTCGACGAAGCGGGCATGAGGGGCGTGAAACAGCTCGGAGTGAATTATGTGCTGATGGGAGGGCCGCCGATTCCGTGGCGCGAGGAAGAGATCCGCGCGCGCATGGAGCAGTTGAAGACAGGTGGACTGACGCTCGGCAACATGATGATCTCCGGATTTCCGAATGCGATTTATGGACGGCCGGGGCGCGACGAGGAGATCGATAAGGTCCGGCAATCCATTCGCGCGGCGGGACGGGCGGGCTTACCCGTCATCGAATACAACTTTTACGCGCATCGCATCGTGGAAGGCTATTACGCGGAAACGGGCCGAGCGGGCGCCGGTCTTACGGCGTTCGATTACGATCGCGTGAAAGATCTGCCGCCGCTTCCCGCCGAAGGCGCCCATACGATCGACGAGATGTGGAACAACGTTACTTATTTCCTGAAGGCGGTGGTGCCCGTGGCCGAAGAGGCGGGCGTGCGGCTGGCGCTGCATCCCAACGATCCCCCCGCTCCGGTAAGCCGCGGATCGGGACAGATCATGGGTAGTCTGGCGGGCTGGAAGCGCTTGATCGACATCGTGCCGAGCCACGCCAACGGGATTACGTTCGATTGCGGGGTGACGCGCGAGCTGGGCGAGGATCCGGTCGAGGTGTGCCGTTACTTCGGTTCGCGCGACCGCATCAATCACGTCCATTACCGCAACGTGCGGGTGCGCGTTCCGCGCGAGAAATACACCGAGGTGTTTCTGGATGAAGGGCAGGTAAACATGTTCGCGGTGATGAAGGAACTGGTGCGCCAGAAATATCCGCGGCTGGTCTATCCCGAGCATCCGCGCGCGCTTGACGCCGACCGCGCGCGAGCGGGTTTTAAATCCTACTATCCCGGAGGCGGCGCTTACGCCGCATATGCGTACAACGTGGGGTATGCGCGAGCGATGCTGCAGGCGGCGCTGTCGTAGATTATCTGTTCGCGGCCCACGCGAGGCCGTCCGCGCCTTTGCCCGCGTCGATGAGACTCTCGACGGTCCAATCGGAAACGCGGATCGCGGCGACTTTATGGCTGCGGTCGCAGGAGACGTAGGCCATCTGGCCATCGGGGCGGACCAGCGTTTCCTGCGGCGCGGCGGGCACATCGATCTCGTGCGCGACCTTCATCGTTCCGAGGTCGACCACCGCAACCTTGTTCGCCTTGGGCACCGCGATTACCAGCCAGCGGCCGTCCGGCGTCGATGATGTGCCGTAACCGGGCGCGGGCAGCGGAACCCAGGTCTTTATCTTGTTCGTCGCGGTGTCGATGACGGCCAGTTGCGGCTTGGTCTGATCGGAGGTGAAGACCATGCTGTCGTCGGGCGATATGGAGATTCGTTGCGTCTCTTTCGAAATGGGAATAATGGCGAGGGTTTTCTTGGCCTGCGAGGTCGAGCACCGAGACGGTTCCGGGACCGACGTTTGCCGTATAGCCGCGCTTGCCGTCGTGCGAGATCGCCAGCATGTGCGATTCGGCCTGTCCGGTGGGCACCGCTCCGACAATCTTCAACGTCTTCGGGTCGATAATGCTGATGGTCTTGTCCAGCTCGGTCGTGACATACAGCAATCCATTACGAGGTCCGAACACGGGACAGTGCGGACGCACGCCGCGCCCCCAATCGACATTGCCGGTAACTTTGCGCGCGGCAATATCGATCACGACCATGTTCGTGCCGTCGGTGCCCGGCTTACCTACGCCCGAGTCGCCATAGATCGGGACATAGGCGAAGCGGCCGTCGGGAGATGCAATCACTTCGTGGCCCGTGGTACCGCCTTCGGGAACCTCCGCGATCTGGCGGGCGGCGGAAGCATCGATGATGCTTAGCGCGCGGTCGCCCTTGTTGGCGACCAGCAGATGATCCTGGACGGGGGCGCTGTCAAAGGATTGGGCGTTGGGGAGCAGCATGGCAATGAAACCGGCGGTTGCACAGAGAGGTAAGCGCAGCATATTTATTTAGCATAATCCCGCGCGGCGGCAACGGGTGAACGGGAACAGAACTCCGCCGCGCGGTGTCCAACTGCGCATGGCCGTCCATGCTCGAACTTCGTAATGTCTCGAAAAGCTTCTCCGGTATCGCCGCCGTCGATAACGTGAGCTTTGTGGCGCGCGCGGGTGAAATCACCGGGTATCTGGGACCGAACGGCTCCGGCAAATCCACCACCATGAAGATGATCACCGGGCTGATCGAAACGACTTCGGGCGAGATCCTGTTCGAAGGCGAGCGCATCGAGCGCGACCCGATCGCATACCGGCAGCGCATGGGCTACGTGCCCGAGGAACCGCATCTGTACGCGCATCTCAGCGGCCTCGAGTATCTGGTCATGGTGGGTCAATTGCGCGGACTGCCGATGAAACCGACCGCCGAGCGCATCGATGGGCTGCTGCGGTTACTCGCCTTGCACGACGACCGGCACGCGCCCATTTCGGCCTATTCGAAAGGCATGCGCCAGAAGGTGCTGCTCTCGGCCGCGCTGCTGCACAATCCCGATCTCATTTTGCTGGACGAGCCCTTTTCCGGACTCGACGTTGGCACGGCGCTGGTGTTGCGCAGCCTCATCGAGGAGCTGGCCGCGCGCGGCAAAGTGGTGCTGTTCAGCTCCCATGAACTCGAAACGGTGGAGCGGGTCTGCTCCCACGTCGTGATTTTGCATCGGGGCAAGATCGTCGCCGACGACTCCATCGAGCGGCTGCGCACGCTGATGGCGCTGCCCACGCTCGAAAGCATTTTCTCGCAGCTCGCGGTCGAGCAGGACACGATTGCGATTTCGCGCCAGATCGCGGACCTGATTCAGGCCTGAGGCATCGCGTATGGAGAAGATCCAATTTCGCATACTGTATCGCGAGTTTCTCTTCCGCATGGTCGATCTCGAACTGCTGTCGGCTCACGCGCAGGGCGACATGAGCAAGTTGCTCGGGCAGTTCGCGGCGCTGCTGGTTTTCTTCAGCGTGTGGTGCTCGCTCGGCGCCCTCGGCATCGGCGGCAATAATCTGATCGCCGCCTGGAGCATGGAACATTTTCTGATTGCCACGACCATGCTGGCAGTCGGCCTCTTCGCCGTGCTGAGTTGGGATTCGACGTTCCCGGACCGGCGCGACGTCCTGGTGCTCGCTCCCTTGCCGCTTCGAACCCGCACGCTCTTCCTGGCCAAGGTGGCCGCGTCCGCCACCGCGCTGAGCGTCACGGTCGCGGCCCTGAACTCCGCCACGGGTATCGCTTTACCAATGGTTTTGGCGCCCTGGAACAACGGCCTTCTGGACCTTGTTCTGTCGTTCGCGCCCTATCGAGCATTCGCCGCCTACTGGATCGCGATGCTCTCGGCCGGCGCATTCGTCTTCTGTTCCGTATTGTGCGTGCAAGGCCTGGGCGCGCTGGTGCTGCCCTACAGGCGATTCCTGCGGCTTTCGTCCTTCTTGCAAATGGCCGCCTTCTGCTTCTTCATATGCGTGTATTTTTTTGAACCGTCGTTGACGACGCCAAGGGCCTTGGCCGCCGCAGAAAATCAACGCCTGCTCGCCTGGCTGCCGTCTTATTGGTTCCTGGGCCTTTTTCAGCAATTGAACGGCTCCATGCCCGTTGCGCTTGCTCCCCTGGCGTGGCGCGCCTGGACGGGCTTGGCCGTTGCAGGCTGCGGCGCCGGCGCAACGTTTCTGCTTTCTTATTTCCGCACGCTCAAGAAAATTGTCGAGGAGCCGGACATCATGCCGGACTCACACGGCATGCGTTGGTTGCCGCGCTTTGGCAATTCGCTCGCAACGGCCATCGTCCAATTCAGCATCCGCACGCTTCTGCGCAGCCGCCGGCATCGCATGATGCTCGCTTTCTATTTGGGAGCCGGATTCGCGCTGGTAATCCTGATCGTGAAGGGCGGCGTTGCTCATGGACTCCACCTGGCGGATCCGGCCAACGCGCCCCTGCTGTTTGCGAGCCTGATAATGATGTGCTTTTGGATCGTGGGAACCCGCGTGGTGTTCTCCATGCCTCTGGCGCTGCGCGCCAACTGGATCTTTCGCGTTACCGAAATTCGTGGAGCACGCGAATATCTGTCCGCCATCCGGCGAACGCTGTTCATCCTCGCCGCGGCGCCGGTATGGCTGGCGTCCGCTGCATTCTTCCTGGCGATCTGGCCGTGGCGCCCCGCCGCCGCGCACCTTGTCGTGATGGGGTTATGGGGCATCGCTCTCGCTTACATCAGCCTGCGCGGCTTTCAAAAAATTCCCTTTGCTTGTTCCTATCTACCAGGCAAATCGTTTTTTCACATGGCCTTCGTGGCCGCCGCCGTCCTCGCCCAATTGATAGGCATGGGGGTCGATCTCGAGAGCCGCGCGCTCCACGATCCCCCCGCCTACGCCAGGATGCTCGTCGTTCTCATCGTGGCCGCGCTCTTGGCCGGATGGCGCACCGTGGCGCTCGCCAAATCGGAGGAGGCGACAGTGCAGTTTGAGGAACTCGCGTCACCGGCGATTCTCGTCTTAGGACTGCACCGCGATGGCGTGCTGCCCGTCCAGCCGCGCTCGACTTAGTCTGCAAGCGCACGGCGGAGTTTCCCGACAAGTCTGGCCCGGCGCGAAACAGATCAGCGGTGTGGCGGCCGGGCATTTTTCCGCGACGGCTCAAAGCGGAGTATCCGGGCGTGCCCGTCGATGTTGACAGCCGTGTAGACCGACCCATCGGGAGCCGTCGCCAGCGCTGGACCAGAGTAAAAAGGCATGGAAAAATTCCCGCATGCGCCCGCATATGTCGCAAACGAGAGCGACGATCCATCCGGACTCAGTTGTGCGATTGCGGCGCCCATCGTCAGTAGCGGATAGGGACCCATATCGCACACGGGCCGATCGACGTCCGGATTGCGTAACGGGAATCCGGAGCCGGCAGTGAGTGAGAAAGTCGCCCGGCCCTGCGGGTCTACATCCATAACTCCGGTTCCACTACCGCATTCGGCCCCCAGCAGCGCCGCATAGACAAGTCCGAAATCGGACTGGCGTAACTTTGCAACGGAAAGATCGCTCGGGGAAGCGTCCGGCTGGTTGTTTCCCGTGGCGCATGGACCCGAAAATCGGGGCGATGTATAAGCTCCGGGAGTAACCATAAAATTTTTGGCAAGAGTGCTGCCAAGCACGTAGACGTTCCCTTGCGCATCGAGCGCGATCGACGTCACCATTGCTCCGCCGATGGAAGCGGAAGCGACGGCCTTGGACAGAGTCGGATCGAGCTTCAATACAAGGCTGTCTCCTCCCACGATTGGATCGCCTTTGTTATCTACTGCGATGGCTTTTACGGCGCTGTCGAGGAACGAGGCGTACTGGAGAGATGCATCGGGTCC
Organism: Bryobacterales bacterium; assembly: GCA_963795935.1. GTDB lineage: Bacteria > Acidobacteriota > Terriglobia > Bryobacterales > Bryobacteraceae > JAICMB01. The sequence continues at coordinate 46,671 of CAWCJO010000025.1, forward strand.
CACTCTGGCGATCCAGTTCACGGTCGGCTGTGTGTTGAACGCTCCCGGGGAGGCGGTGAGCCCGGGACTGCCGTACCCCGCAATATACGTATCGCCCTGAGCGTCCGCCGCGATGCCTGTGACGAGGGCGAAACCGCCGATCAGAATGGCGCTGATACGCCTCCCTTCCGGATCGAAGCGGGCGAGAAATTGCCGTGAGGAGATAGATGAAGCGCCGATAAGCGATCCCGTTGCGGGAAAATCGCTTGATTGCGTTTCGCCAGCGACATAGACGTCACCCTGCGCATCGAGAGTGAGCGCCGTTGCCGTGTCCTGGCCGGAGCCTCCGAGAAATGTCGACCAGAGGGTGTCGCGCGCTCCGGGTGATAGCTTCGCGATGAAAACATCCGGTAAAATCGACGTAGCCGCATACACGGCGCATCCGGGCCCCGTCACGAGCTGCTGCACGCCGCCGATTTGCCGCATCTGCCACGTTGCGCCGGCGTCGGTGCTCGCGATGACGTTAGAACCCGAACCGGCGACGAGTGCGCCTCCCGGTCCGCACTGGCGATTGAGGATCGCAAGGCCGGAAAAAGGCGAAAGCGGGGGCGCGCCGGAAAGAGCGTTCCAAGTCTGCCCCGCGTCGTCGCTTCTGAACAGCGCGCCCAGAATATTCACCGCATACAGCCGATTCGCCTCGCCAGGGTCCGACGCAAGATAGGCGATCTCTGAGAAGGAAGATGGGAAAATGGCCTTTTCAGTCCACGTCGCGCCATTGTCAGTGCTAAGAAAGAGGTGCTCTTGGCCGCTTAGCGCCCGATCGAGGTAGATCCAGCCCGGATGCGTGGCATCGAAGGCCGCCGTTACGGGTCCGCAACACAAAGTGGGACCGATGGGCGTGAAAGTTTTCCCCCAATCGCGAGAGATGAAAAGCCCGCTCGTCAGACCCAGCAATAGCGTTCCCGAACCGAGGGGATCGACAAGAAGGGGTTGCGGGACGGGCAAGCAATACCGGTCTGGGCAAGCAGATTCGCCCCAGGTTACTCCGCCGTCGACGCTCGTTGCGATTCCAGAGCCGAACGCGTACGCGGCGGCAATGCGTAGCGGGTTGCCGGGGTCCACTACGATGCCGGTTACGCTTCCTCTCTGCACCGGCGGGAAGGTCTTGATCGTTTTCCAGGTCTGACCTCCATCGACGCTCTTATAGATGCTTGTCGCGCTGCCCGCGTAGAGCGTTTGGGGCGAAGAAGGGTCGGCCGCCATTGTAGTCGCGAGCGCCGGTGGATCCGCGAGCCGCGACCAAGTCGCGCCGCGATCGAGAGAGCGCACGATATTGGCGCCATCAAGGTTGGGCTGCCACGCATTTTTCTCGGACAAATCGAGCTGCAGCAAATCGGGCGAGGTCGTCGTGCCGGCAATGTAGATGTAACCTTGTGCGTCAGTTGCAATCGCTTGGATGGAGTCCTGGCCCGAACCGGACAAGGAAGCGACGGTGAGGCGTTTCACTACACCCGCTGCGTCGGAAGTGCGCGGAGGATTCGCAGCCCACAGAGACCAGCTCGCACACAGGGCGAGCGCCAACCGGAAGATGCACCCGGCGTTCGCCAGGATCGGTTTCATATTTGAAAGCGTGCCGCACGCGGATAACCGTCCGATCCCGCGCTCGGGCCGGTGTGTTAAGCTGTGAGAGTCAACCAATTGCCCTCGGCGACCCCGGGGTTTACCCAGGACAAGCAAAATGCCCAAATTAAAGACACATAAGGGTGCGTCTAAACGGTTCAAGAAGACGGCCACCGGCAAAGTAAAACGCCGCCATGCGTTTGCCCGTCACATCCTGACCTCCAAGGCGCGCTCCCGCAAACGCAAGTTGGGCGGCTCGGTCATTGCGGACAAGACCAATCAACCGAGTCTGAAGCGGATGTTGCCGTATTAGAAGGTTCATAACCTTCCCGTGGAGCGGGCCGCGTCACGGCCGTACCGGATCCGCCCACGAATCGTAAATCCTCAAAAGGAGTGAAAACGTGCCACGAGTCAAACGAGGAACCAAGAGACGAGAGTATCGCCACAAGACGCTGGAGCGCGCCTCGGGCTTCTTTCTTACTAAGAGCAAGCTGAATCGCGCGGCGCAGGAAGCAGTCGAGAAGTCGCTGATATATGCCTACAAAGGGCGGCGGCTCAAGAAACGGGATTTCCGGTCGCTGTGGATCGTTCGCATCGGCGCCGCTTGCCGCGCCTCGGGAATTTCATACAACCGGTTTATCAGTGGATTGAAAAAGGGCGGGATCGAATTGAATCGCAAGATCCTGGCCGAAATCGCGCTGAACGACGAAACGGGATTCGCGGCGTTGGTCGAGCGCGCCAAGACGGCGCACTCCCCGGCCCAATAGAGCCATGCCAGCAGGAGCAAGACAGGCCGAAGAAATCGATTCTCTCTCCAGTCTCGAAGAGCGCATCACCCGGGCCGTCGACCTGGTGACGCAACTCCGTGAGGAGAAGCAGACGTTTGAGACGGAGTTAGAGCGCATCACGTCGGAGCGCGACGCGGCGCGCGAAGAACTGACCGCCGCGCAAACCGGCGCAGCGGAAGCCCACGCCGCCGCCGATTCGGCGAAGGCCCAGACGCTTCGTCTGACCCAGGAGGTCGAGGAGCTCCGCGCCGAACGCAAGCAGGTCCGCGCGCGCATCGAGAAGCTTCTTGGCCAGATGGATCTGCTGAGCGGCGCCTAGGAGATCGGCGCTTCCATGCGGCCTGAATATGGCGCGGCCTGAATATGACGCGGCCTGAAGCGGTTCGCGTAACGATCTTCAACCAAACGTATTCGCTCCTCGCCTCCGGGGAAGAACCGGGCAGGGTCGAGGAACTCGCGCGCAAGATCGACGATCTGATGCAGACGATCGCCTCGCGCGGCGGAAATATCGATGCCACTCGCGTCGCCGTCCTGGCCTGCCTGCATCTTGCCGATCAGCTTCAGACCGTGCAGGACGATTTAGCGAAGCTGCGCGACAACGTGGACCAGAAGGCGCGTGAGTTTTCGATGCTGCTCGATGGAGCCATGAGTTCGGAAGATTCGGGAGAATAGGGATTGTCGCTCGAAGACGACCTTTACCGGCAAAGGCTGCAGCGGATTCGCGATATCGAAGCGCTGGGATTCGAACCTTACGGCCATCGCTTCGACCTCACCCACACGATTCCGCGCATACTCGCCGACTATGGCGCCAAGACCGCCCCGGAATTAGAGCCGCGCATCGACGTCCGCGTCGCCGGGCGCGTGACGACCATCCGCCGCATGGGGAAAGCGGGGTTCGCGCACCTGCAGCAGGACGGCCAACGGCTCCAAATTTACGTTCGCCAGGATGCCGTTCCCGAGCCGGATTACGCGCTCTTTTCGCAGCTCGATATCGGCGACATCGTCGGCGCCGAAGGCTACCTTTTCCGCACCCGGACGGGCGAGCTCAGCGTGCATGTCGAGAAGCTCGATTTTCTCGCCAAGACGCTGTATTCCATGCCCGAGAAATGGCACGGCCTGGAAGACGTCGAGACGCGCTACCGGCAGCGTTATCTGGATCTGATCGCGAATCCGGAAGTTCGCGCCGTGTTCTATACGCGCGCGAAGATCATCGCGGCGCTGCGGCGGGTCCTGAACCAGCATGATTTCCTGGAAGTCGAAACGCCCATGATGCAGCCGCTCTATGGCGGCGCGGCGGCGCGGCCGTTCATGACGCACCACAACACGCTCGACATCGATCTGTACCTGCGCATCGCCCCGGAGCTGTATCTGAAGAGGCTGCTCGTCGGCGGCCTGGAGCGCGTCTACGAGATCAATCGCAATTTCCGCAACGAGGGGATCTCTACCCAGCACAACCCCGAGTTCACGATGCTGGAGTTCTATCAGGCTTACACGGACTACCACGGCATGATGGATCTCTCGGTGGAACTGCTGCGCGAGGCTGCGGTCGCCGCTACCGGGTCGCCCGTGGTCGACTATCAGGGACACAGCCTCGATTTCAGCGCTATCCCGCGCCGCACCATGCGCGAAATTGTAGGCGAGCCGGACATGAAAGGACACGAGCTGGTCGAGGCCTTCGAGCGCAATTTCGAACACACGCTGATTCAGCCGACCATCGTCTACGAATACCCCGTGGAAGTTTCGCCGCTCTCGAAAAACAACCGCGATAATCCCGATTTCACCGACCGCTTCGAAATTTACGCCGCGGGCATGGAGATCGGCAACGCCTTCACCGAGCTGAACGATCCTCTCGAACAGCGCCGCCGTTTCGAGATGCAGCTTGGCGAGCGGCTCAAGGGCGACGAAGAAGCGCACCAGATGGACGAGGATTACGTGCGCGCGCTGAGCTATGGCATGCCGCCGGCCGGGGGCGAAGGAATCGGAATCGACCGCTTGACCATGATTTTGACCAACTCGAAGTCGATCCGGGACGTTATTCTTTTTCCGCTGCTGCGTCCGCTCGACCAGCAATCGTCCTGAAATACCATGGCGGCCACCAGCGCATTCGAGCTGTTCGTCGCCGGCCGCTATCTGCGCGCCAAACGCAAGCAGGCCGTTATATCTGTAATCACGGTGATCTCGATTCTGGGCGTCGCCGCGGGCGTCATGGCCCTGGTCGTCGCGCTCGCAATCAACAACGGTTTTCGCAATACTTTGCAGCGCAGCTTACTCGGCGCCACGGCGCACGTGACCATACTTGAGAAAAACCCGGAGTTCGGAATACAGAACTGGCGCGCGCTCGATCCCAAGCTGCGGAAAATTCCGCACGTGGTCAGCGCCTCGCCGGGGCTCTATGGGACCGTGCTGGTGGTCGGTCCGATGCAATCCACCGGAGCCGTTCTCAAGGGCATTCCGGTGGACACGACGCCCGAAATGCTGCGGCATCTCAAGCAGGGCTCCTTCAACGGGCTGCGCGAGCCCGCGGGGCTGCCCGGCATCATTCTGGGCGCCCGCCTGGCGCAGAGCACCGGCATGATGCTCAACAGCGTCGTGAAAATCATCAGCCCGCAAGGCGAGTTGACGCCCTTCGGTCCCCATCTTACGTTCGACCGCTTCCGCGTCGCGGGTCTGTTCGAGACCGGGTTCTACGATATCGACAATGGCTGGGCCTTCACTTCTCTGAAATCGGCGCAGGAGCTGTTCGGACTGCCGGACGTTGTCAATACCATTGAGCTGCGCCTGGACGACATTTACAAGGCGCCCGAAGTGGCGAAGGAGGCCGAGCGCATCACCGGTCCCAAGCTGGCCGCGAACACTTGGATGGAGCAGTTCCACCAGATCATGAGCGCGCTCAACATGGAGAAGATCGTCACGGCCGTCACGGTGGGCTTGATCGAATTGGTCGCGGCGCTCAATATTCTGATCACGCTGGTGATGCTGGTAATGGAAAAGAACCGCGACATCGCGGTGCTCATGTCGATGGGCGCAAAACGGCAACAGATCCGGCGCATTTTCATGTATCAAGGCGTCCTGATCGGCGTGGTCGGCACCGCGCTCGGTCTCGTGCTCGGGTATTCCTTATCGTTTCTCGCCGATCGTTATCACTGGATCGCTCTCGACCCCGACGTTTACGCGCTCAGCTACGTGCCGTTCGCGCCGCGCTGGCTGGACGGCATCTGGATCGCCGGCGCCGCAATTTTCGTCAGCTTTGTCGCCACCATCTATCCCGCGCACGCCGCGACCCGCATCGCCCCCGCCGAATCGCTGCGCTACGAATAAGCCGGCCAGGTTGAAATGGCTCGGGCTCAAGTCCGGCAGCACGATAGAGTCGCTTGTTGCGGGCCGGCATAGTAAGCGTCCGCCGCTGAGACGTGAGCGGTAGGATTGTATTCGGCGGCGGAACGGAATCCTATGACGCGGACCGGCGGACGGCTGCTCAGAGCGAAGCCCGCATGCTCGAAAAATTGCCGCAATTGCCCGAAGCGCAGCGCGGCGGCCGCGCTCGCTCTGAACGCGATAAGCACCGCCGCCAACCCCACGCATCGGGACATCCGATGGCAAACACCGTAACACGCTTACCATGGCCTATCGGCGCCGCCGCGTTGAGCCGGCCGGGCCGTCGCGACTGCTCCAGATGGTAATTCATGTCCCCGAGCGAGGCGAAGTGCCCGGCAAACCGCGCGCTGGGAGTAAGTCGAGCCGTGTGGCCGCGCTTGAAATCGGCGGCGCGAAAAAGATCGGTGTTCGCGATCGCCGCGGCTCCCAGCGCCCTATACTCATACGTCCCGGCGGCCCAAGCCAGGTCGCCGTCGATCCACAGCGCGAATCCCACGCCGCTTCATAGTGTTTCACAATGCCAACTCCGCGCGTTTGCTAGACTCGCTTGAAGGGCGGGGAGGCGTTATGCCCAAAATCGTTTTGTTTCTCCTGGCCGCGGCGTTGGCGGTTGCGGCCGACAACGACTGGAGCAAGGTTCAGCATCTTAAGACCGGCACGGAGCTTCGCGTTTACAAGACCGGCGCCAAGCAGCCTATCAGCGTCAAGATGGACGACGTGAGCGACGATGCGCTCATCGTCATTCTGAAAAACGAACAAGTGGCGATTCCGAAGGAGGAGATCGAGCGCATCGATTATCGGCCGCCCGCCAACGGCAGCCGCGTCACAAAAGAGACCAGGACGAACGCCGACGTTCCCGACACGCAGCCGGTGGGGCCGCGTCCTACGCCGGGGACAAATGTTCCCGGAACGTCGAGCTCGAGCAGCGTCGGAATGCAATCCAGGCCGGACTTTGAAACAATTTACCGCCGCACGCAAGCGGCGCGGCATAAATAGCCGGCGTCAAGCCAAGGACGGAAGAAGGTCGACCGTCATGGCGCCGCCGTTCCGGGACGCGGCAACAGCTCTCCGCGCCGCTGGCCTTTTTCAAGCACAATAGTTCCTATGAGCGCGCCTCGGCAAACGCGATATGTGTTCAGCACCGCGGACACGATCCGGTATCGTTTCCCGACGCACACCAACGACCTTGTGATGGACCGCGCCGAGGCCGAGACGTCCGAGGCTTTCATGGTGGTGCTGGAGCCGGGTGAAGCTCCGCCGCTGCACCGGCACTCCGACACCGAGCAGGTTTTTTTCGTGACTCGGGGAAGCGGCGTCCTGCACATCGGCGACGACCACCAGGTTGCGGTGCGGCCGGGCGATTTGGTCCGTATTCCGCGGGACACGCCGCACCGCATCCTGTGCGACGGCAGCGAGCGTTTGGTCTACCTCAGCGTGGACTGTTTCATTGCGGGCCGCCCCGCGGCCGAACCGACGTGGGAAAGTCACGTCCGCGCCATGTGCCGCGAGAACGGCTGGGACTTCGACAAAGTGCGCCAGACTTAGCCGGTGCTCGCGGACCGCATTCTCGCAACCGTCGAGCGCCACGCCATGTTCCTTCCCGGACAGCGCGCCGGCGTAGCCGTTTCGGGCGGGGCCGATTCGGTCTGTCTGCTGCATGTCCTCCGCGAACTGGCGCCGCATTGGGACCTCCGGCTCGCCGTCATCCACGTCGATCATTCGATCCGTGGCGCGGCCTCGCGGGCGGACGCGGAGTTCGCGCGCGCGCTGGCGGAACAGTTCTCGATCCCTTTCCATTTCCGCCGGGTTAACGTCCCCGCTCTGAAAGACAATTTGGAACAGGCGGCCCGCGGCGTGCGCCGGCAATTCTTTCTGGAACTGCTCGAAGCGGGAGCCGTCGAGCGCGTCGCTACCGGCCACACTCGCTCGGACCAGGCGGAAACCGTGCTCTATCGCATCCTGCGCGGAGCGGGATCGGCAGGCTTGGCCGGCATCCGGCCCATCGACCGCGCCGGAATCGTGCGGCCATTGCTCTACTCGACTCGCGCCGAGGTCCAGACCTGGCTCGAAGACAGGCACATCCTGTGGCGGGAAGACGAAAGCAATCGGGATCTGTCCTACGACCGCAACCGCCTTCGCCACGTCCTGCTCCCGCAGCTCCGGCGCGAGTACAACCCGCGTGTCGACGAGACGCTCGCGAATATGGCCGAACTCGCCCGCGGCGACGAGGAATACTGGACGGAACGGTTGGACGCCGACCCCCTGCCGGGCGACGCCTTCCGCCTTCCTATCGAGCGGCTGCGCGGCCACCCCGCGCCCGCTCGCCGCATCGTCCGGCAAGCAATCCAGGCGATCAAGGGCGACCTGCTCCAGATCTCTTTCGATCACGTCGAAGCGGTGCTCGAGATGGCTCGCTCGGGCGAGGGACACGGGCGGCTGCAAGTGCCCGGCGTGGACGTGTTCCGATCCTTCGAATGGATCCGTTTCGCGCCGGCCGGTCATGATAATATGCGCGAACGGGACTTTTCGATTCCGTTCGAGCCCCCGGCCGAGATCGCCGTTCCCGGCGCGGCGCGCGCAATCCGGTTCCAACTGCTTGATCGCGAAGGCGCTGGGACGCTGCCCGAGGCGTGTGCTAACGTGGTAGACGAGCTAGATTGGCAACGGATCTCTTCCTCACCGGCGCCCGCCGGAGCCAGTTCTGGTTGGCTGGAACTGCGCAACTGGAGACCGGGTGACCATTATCGACCAGCGGGGCGGCGACACGACGAAAAAATCAAGCTTTTATTCCAGGAGGCTCGCGTGCCTTTATGGGATCGCCGCTCGTGGCCGGTGCTCACGGCCGGAGGGGTCATTGTGTGGAGTCGCACGTTCGGCCCCGCCGAGGGATTTGAGCGCGGCGCGTTCACTACAACAATCCTGCGCATTGAGGACTCAAACCGGCCGTTGCCGTGAATCGATATCGGGGATGGGGACGTCAAACATAGTGAGGCGTCTCGCGCCCGGCGGCGGGTCTGTACGGAGATGGAATGAACTCTAACGTAAAAACAGCAATATTCTGGGTAGTCATATTAATGGTGGTGGTCCTGCTCTGGACCGTCGTCCGTCAGACCAAATCCCGTCCCGACGCGCAGCCGTCGTTCTCTCAATTCCTCAACGACGTGGAGCAAGGCAAGGTCAAGTCGGTGGTGATCACCGCCAACGACCTGCACGGCACGTATGCCGGCAGCAGCGAGGAATTTCATGTGGTGGTTCCGACGAATTACCCGAAAATGATCGACGAGCTGACCGCCAAAGGCGTGGACGTGAAGTACGGCAAGGAAACCACTAACGGCTGGGTCTCGATCCTGGTGCAGGCGATTCCGTTCGTGCTGCTGCTGGCGTTCTGGATTTTCATGATGCGGCAGATGCAGAGCGGCGGCAATAAGGCCCTGAGCTTCGGGAAGAGCCGCGCGCGGCTGCACTCCTCGCAACAGAAAAAGGTGACGTTTAAGGATGTGGCGGGCGTCGAGGAGGCCAAGGAAGAGCTCCAGGAAATCATCGAGTTTCTCCGCGAGCCGCAAAAATTCCAGAAACTCGGCGGGCGTATCCCCAAGGGCGTTCTGCTGATCGGGCCTCCGGGAACGGGCAAAACCCTTCTGGCGCGCGCCATCGCCGGGGAAGCGAGCGTTCCATTCTTTTCGATCTCCGGTTCGGATTTCGTCGAGATGTTCGTCGGCGTCGGAGCGAGCCGCGTCCGCGACCTGTTCGAGCAGGGCAAGAAAAACGCGCCCTGCATCGTCTTTATCGATGAAATCGACGCCGTCGGCCGCCACCGCGGAGCGGGTCTCGGCGGAGGACACGACGAGCGCGAGCAGACCTTGAATCAATTGCTGGTGGAGATGGACGGTTTCGAATCGAACGAAGGCGTCATCCTGGTGGCCGCGACGAACCGGCCCGACGTACTCGATCCAGCGCTGCTTCGCCCCGGCCGCTTCGACCGCCGCGTGGTGGTGGGACGGCCCGATGTAAAGGGCCGCGAGATGATTCTGCGGGTCCATTCGAAAAAGACGCCTCTGGCGGACGATGTCGACCTTAGCGTCGTGGCGCGCGGCACTCCGGGCTTCGCGGGCGCGGACTTGGCGAATCTGGTGAACGAAGCGGCGCTGGTGGCGGCGCGTCAGAACCGCAAGCTGGTCGCGATGTCCGACTTCGAGCTGGCCAAAGACAAGGTCATCATGGGCGTGGAGCGCAAATCGCTGATCATCAGCGACGACGAGAAGCGCAACACGGCCTACCACGAGGCGGGCCACGCTCTGGTCGCCGCGATCATTCCCAACGCCGACCCGCTGCACAAAGTAACGATCATCCCGCGCGGCATGGCCTTGGGCGTGACGATGCAGTTGCCGATCGACGACAAACACTCTTACAACAAGGGTTATCTGCAGGCGCAGCTTGCCATTCTGATGGCCGGCCGGATCGCCGAAGAGATCTTCATGCACCACATCACCACCGGCGCGGGAAACGATATCGAGCGCGCCACGGAGATGGCCCGCAAGATGGTATGCGAATGGGGCATGAGCGAGCTCGGACCGATGAGCTTCGGCAAAAAGGAAGAGCAGATCTTTCTGGGCCGCGAAATCGCGCAGCACCGCGACTACAGCGAAGCGACCGCGATACGCATTGACGAGCAGGTCCGCAAGCTGGTCGAAAATGCCTATTCGGAAGCTCGCCAGATCATTGAAGGGCGCTCCAGCGCCATGGTCCGCATCGCGGAGTCGCTGCTGGAGCGTGAAGTCCTGGATGGCGCCGAGGTCAGAAAACTGATCGAAGGCGAGGAGTTGCCGCCGATGCCCGCCAGCGGCAAACCGCCGCGCGGTCCGGAGCCCGAAAAACCGGCGGTACGCCCCGAAAGCGGGCACCCCTTGCCTGGTTTGCTTGGCGGCGAACGCCCCGCGCCGGCCTAAATGGCCGGTTCGATCCCGGCATTTCCGGTTTATCTGTTCGACCTCGACGGCACTTTGGTTGACTCCGCTTGCGATATTTGCGGAGCCATTCAGGACGTGCTGAGCGCCAACGGCCGCGGCGATGTTTCCGATGCTTTTCTGCGCCGCTACATCGGACTGCATCTTCTCGATCTGTTCCAGGACGTGTTCCCCGCCTACGACGCGCGGCAGCTGGAGGACCTGATCGTCCATTACCGCAAGGTTTATCCGGCCCGCAACCATTCCATGACGCGGTGTTATGCGGGCGTTGCCGCAATGTTGGCTTCCCTGCGCGGCCGCAAGTCCACGGCGACGACCAAGGGAACTCCCATGACCCGTCTGATGCTCGAAAAATTCGGGCTGCTGCCGTACTTCGATCATGTGCAGGGCACCGATGGGTTCCCGGCAAAGCCCGCGCCGGATGTTATCTTCGCCTCTCTAAATTTTTTCGGCGCCGAACCGCGGGACTGCCTGCTGGTGGGGGACGCTCCCGCCGACATGGAAGCGGGGCGCCGCGCCGGGGTCAAGACCTGCGCCGTTCTATATGGCTACGGCGCGCGCGAAGAACTGCTCAAGTGGGAGCCGGATTATGCGATTGAGCATCCCGGCGACTTGGCGGCACACGCAAGTCACGCGTACTCAAACAGCTCCATAAACCCGTAATCCATGTGCATCTGCTGGTGGCAGTGGAATAGCGTCGGGCCGGGATTATCCGCGATCAGCTCGGCCTCCACCATCGTATTCGGCCTCACGACCACAACGTCCTTGCGGACGCCCGACGTCGGCACCCCTTCCACTCTCACTAATTCGAACGTATGCCGGTGCAGGTGAACGGGATGCGCTTCATCGCTGCGGTTGTCGAACAGCAGCCGGTAGCGGTTATTCGACTTTATACGGATCCGATCCGTCTTCGGGAACGACTTGCCGTTTATGGTCCACTTGTCGACCCAATTGTGTCCGGCAAACTTTTTCTCGAATACCAGTGGGATTCGCTCAAAATTCCGGTCGTCCGATCGGGGCGCCACGCCGAACTTGGTATAGTCCCAACGCGTCACGCCAGGCGCGACCCAGCGGGCTGGCCCGGTCCGGCCCGCGTATTCGACCACTATGCCCATGCCCCGGCTGCGATCGCGATCGTCCGCCGCGCCCAAGATCCAAACGCCCGGATCATTCATCGTAACCACTGCATCCACTCGCTCCGCCGGACCGAGCTCCAGCGCCTCGATTTCCGCCGGATTCGCCACCGCATTCCCGTCCATTGCGACAACCTTGAATGTGTGCCCCGCGATTGCGATTCTCCGGATTACGGTCGCGCTGGCGTTCAGAATGCGCAACAGGATGCGCTGTCCCTCCTTCACGCGAATCGGCTCGCCGTAGCCCAGCGCGCGATCGTTGATTGAAAACCTCTTATAGGCCACATCCAGGGAGCCTTCGTCTTCGCCGCCGGTGGTGAAATACGGATCCCATTCGCGCAGCGCCAGAAAGATTTCTTGATCGTAAGCGCCGGGCTCGCTCTTCGGATCTATATACAGGAAGCCGAACTGGCCCGTATAGGTGGCGCGCTTGAGGTTACGTCCCGCCATGGTGTGCGTGTGATACCAGCGCGTCCCGCTCGGAGCCGGAGTGAACGTATAGGAGCGGCGACCGCGCGGCGGCACTGGGGGCGTCCCTTCTTCCACCGATCCATCCACCTCGGCTGGAATGTGGAGCCCGTGCCAGTGCACGATCTCCTGCTCGCCCGTATCGTTGAACACGTCGATCATAACGGTCTTGCCCTCCCGCATTCGCAGCAGCGGCCCCGGCGAGATCCCGTTGTATCCGATCGTCTTCACGACTTGGCCCGGCGCGATCTCAATCGACACCGGCGCGATGCGTAGGGTGAAGTCGCTCTTCGGAGCGCCGGAAAGGCTTGCCGCCAAACAGCCCAGGAAATGCCGGCGCCTCATGATATTCCCGATTGTATGCCCAACCGGCTCGATTGTATGCTCAACCGGCTGCGTTTGGGACAATTAAGGCATGGGGTTTCATCTGGCTGTCGATTACCGGCCGCGCGGCGACCAGGGCGCGGCCATCGACCAGCTTTTTCGCGGCGTTCTGGACGGCGAAAAGCACCAGGTTCTGCTGGGCGTGACAGGCTCTGGAAAAACGTTTTCGATGGCGAAAGTGATCGAGAAGGCGGGCCGCCGGCGCTGGTGCTGGCGCACAACAAAACGCTGGCGGCGCAGCTCTATCACGAATTCAAAACGTTTTTCCCCTCCAACGCCGTTGAATACTTCGTCAGCTACTACGATTATTACCAGCCCGAAGCGTACATCCCATCCGGCGATATTTATATCGAAAAAGAAGCGACGATCAACGACGAACTGGATAAATTGCGGCTTGCCGCCACCAAGTCGCTGTTCGAGCGGCGCGATTGCGTCATCGTCGCGAGCGTCAGTTGCATCTATGGACTGGGCTCGCCCGAAGCGTATTACGGGATGCTTTTGATGCTCGAAAAGGGTCAGAAGATTACCCGCGAGCAGATCACGTCCAAGCTCGTCGAGATTCTGTACGAGCGCAACAACAGCGACTTCCGCCGCGGCACTTTCCGCGTGCGCGGGGACATCGTCGAGGTTTTCCCGACTTACGACGATTACGCCTATCGCATCGAGCTGTGGGGCGATCAGGTGGAAAGTCTGACGCAGGTCGATCCGCTGCTGGGACAAGTGCGCCACACCTATCTGCGTCTGCCGATTTATCCCAAAACGCATTACGTGATGACGCGCGAGACGCGCGAGAAGGCCCTGAAAAGCATCGAAGAAGAGCTGCTGTGGTGGCATCCGGAGCTTGAAAAACAGGGCAAGCCGGTCGAAGCGCAGCGCCTGTACCAGCGCACCATGTTCGATCTGGAGATGATCCGGCAGATCGGATACTGCCACGGGATCGAGAACTATTCGCGTCATTTCTCGGGCCGCTTACCGGGCGAAGCTCCGCCCACGCTGCTCGATTACCTGCCTCACGACCATTTGATTTTTATCGACGAGAGCCATCAGACCGTTCCGCAACTGCAAGGCATGTATCATGGCGACCGCTCGCGCAAGAACGTTCTGGTCGACTATGGTTTCCGGCTTCCCAGCGCGCGCGATAACCGGCCGCTGACGTTCGAGGAATTCGAAAACCGCGTCAACCAGGCAATCTACGTTTCCGCCACGCCGGGGCCGTACGAGCTGACCAAATCCTCCGGTGTGGTCGTCGAGCAGATCATCCGGCCGACGGGGCTGGTCGATCCGGCGGTCGAGATCCGGCCCATCAAAGGGCAGGTGGACGATCTGTTGAACGAGATCCGCCTGCGCACCGAACAGAACGAGCGGGTGCTGGTGACGACGCTCACGAAGCGCATGTCGGAGGACCTGGCCGAATACTACTCCGAAGTGGGCGTGCGCTGCGCCTACCTGCATTCGGAAGTGGCCACGCTCGACCGCATCAAGATCCTGCGCGATCTGCGGCGCGGCGAATTCGACGCGCTGATCGGCGTGAACCTGCTGCGCGAAGGCCTGGATCTGCCGGAGGTGTCGCTCGTCGCTGTGCTCGACGCCGATAAGGAAGGTTTTCTGCGCTCCGCGGGATCGCTGATCCAGACCATGGGCCGCGCTGCGCGCAACTTGAACGGCAAGGCGATTCTTTACGCCGACGTGTTTACGCAGAGCATGCGGCGCGCCATCGACGAGACAAACCGGCGGCGCAGGATTCAAGAACAGTACAACGAGGACAACCACATCGTCCCGCAGTCGATCGTCAAACCTATCGATATGACTCTCATCGCGATCGCTGAGGGCGACTACGTCACGGTGCCCCTCGAACCGGAAGATCCGGTCGAGGAAATGACGGGCGAGGAACGCCAGAAGTTCCTCCGCGACCTGGAAGAGGCGATGCGCGAAGCCGCCAAGAAATTCGATTTCAAGAAAGCGGCGGCCATTCGCGACCGCATCAAAGCGCTCAAATCCCCAGGATTTCACGAAGAGGCGGCCGCCACGAGCGCTGCTCCGCGCGGATAATCGAGTTCCCCGCTTCGCCTGGCGAGCCGCATTGTGGCCGGGTACGGCGCGGCAGGCGCATTGCTGTGCTTCGCCACGGCTCTGCCAACGCCGGGGATCTCCGGCCCCGCGACGGCGCATAAATCGGTAATGGCGGCCCGATCGTCGCCGCCCTCTCCGCTCAAACAACGAAACGATCGCGGCCGAGGCGCTGATTTTGGGAACCTTCGTTCTGCACGCGGCGTATACAGAACAAGTCTTAGCAAGTGGAGGCATTTATGCGCCCTGTCATATTGTCGCTGGCTGTTGGACTGCTGACATTTCCCGGCTCTCTACTCGCCGCTCCGAAGATATCGTGCGTCTTGAATGAGACGGCCACGCTTTCAACCACGCAGACTCTGTCCTTCGACCCCGACGGCGTGATCCAGATCGAGCAATCGTTCGGCGACATGGAAATCGAAGGATGGGACCGCGCCGAAGTCGAAATCACGACCATTCGCCCCAGCGTGGCCGGCCCATCGGCAACGCTCACGGCGCTGAAGCAGGGCGAAGACCGGCTGAAGATCTCGACCGGACGCGCGGAGCGCGGGCGCATGGGGTTGCAATATATTATTAAGGCCCCGGCGCGCGCCACTCTCGTCTTGCATCACTACGCCGGAGGCATCAGATTCGCGCACTTCGCGGGCGACGTCGAGGTCAGCAACCCGGCCAAGAGCGGTTCGGGCAGCCGCAACATTAAATGGTGATGCCGGCGCGCCACAGCGCATAGCCGACCGCTTGGCGGAAATACAGCCAGCGTTCGCGCCAGCCGCTATTGCCGAAGGACGGGCGCGGCGATCCGTACACCTTCATCCCGCTCGCCTGAAGCATCTTCTTGACGCGGTAGATGTGATAGCCATCGCTCACGACGATGGCCGATCTAAGGTTCATGCGGCGCATGATCTCGCCCACCGCCACGATGCTGTGCGCGGTGCTCTCGCCTTCGTTTTCAACCGTAATGGCCTCGGCTGGAACGCCGTGGCGCGTCAGATAACTCCGCGCCACGGCGCCTTCTGTAAACATGGGGTCGCCGCCTGCGCCGCCCGTCGTGATGATGCGCGGAGCGAGACCTTTCAGATAGAGAAACAGGGCGTGGTTCAGACGCGCTTCGAGCACCGGGGAGGGACGGCCCCGATACTCCGCCGCTCCCAGCACGACGATGGCGTCGGCGGAATGCTCTTCATCGACTGTCGATTCCTTCTGGATCTGGGACGGCGACATGACCCAGGTAGCCCAGCGCCGCCGCAACGAGCAGTAGCGCCGTGCCGACGATCCATTTCATGATAGATATGTCCGGGAGCAGAGGCGGACTTGGGCAGCGCAACGCCCACACCATATTGTATGCAGGTACTCACCAGCGCGCGGAATCCGCTGCTCAAAGATGTGCGGCGGGCGGTGCTGCGAGGCGGTCTTACGGAGCAGGGGCTGTGCGTGGCGGAAGGGTTTCACCTGCTCGAAGAAGCGCTGCGCGGGGAGTGCGAGATTCCGCACGTCTTCGCCGCGGAGAGCGTGCGATCGGCCGTGGAAAGCCACGTGCGCGGGCTGAAACAGGTCCGCGTGACGGCTTTGCCCGAGGATCTGTTTCATTCGCTCTCGTCTACGGAGGCGAGCCAGGGCGTGATCGCGCTGGTGCGGCCGCCGGCGTGGACGCTGGAGCAGCTTTTTCGCGGGCATACGTTGTTGATCGTAGTGGATGGATTGCAGGATCCCGGGAACGCCGGAACCATCGTCCGCTCGGCGGAGGCCTTTGGAGCGACGGGCGTGGCTCTGCTGAAGGGAGCGGTGAATCCATACAATCCGAAGTGCCTGCGCGCTTCCGCCGGGTCGGTGTTTCGGATGCCGCTGGTGGCTGGACTGGAGGAGCAACTGCTGCTCGCCGCGATCGACCACCGCAAGCTGGAAATTTACGCGCTGATGCCCGCTGGCTCGCTCGACGTCTCGCGGGCGGCCTTCGAGCGGCGTTGCGCGATCGTAGTGGGGAGCGAAGGACGCGGCGTGAGCGAACGTCTGCGCGCTAAGGCCATCGATCTCCGCATTCCGACCGTCGCGGTTGAATCGTTGAACGCGGCCCTGGCTGCGGGAATCGCGCTATACGAGGCGAGGCGCCAAAGAATGGCTCTGCCGTGAGTCTTTTTGAGACCAATGCGCTGCCTGGCGCCGATCCCGGGAAACGGCCTCTGGCGGAGCGCATGCGGCCTAAATCGTTCGACGAGTTCGTGGGTCAGGAACATATTCTCGCGCCCGGCAAGCCGCTGCGGATGCAGATCGAGCGCGACGAGCTCAGCTCCTTGATCCTATGGGGACCCCCGGGCGTCGGCAAGACGACGCTGGCGCAACTGGTCGCTCGCCTGACGCGCTGCGATTTCGTGCCGTTCAGCGCGGTGCTCAGCGGGATCAAGGAAATCAAGGCCGTAATGGCGGAGGCGGAGCGCAATCGCCGTCTGGGCCGCCGCACTGTCATTTTTGTCGACGAGATTCATCGCTTCAATAAAGCTCAGCAGGACGCGTTTCTGCCCTACGTGGAACGCGGCGATGTCATTCTGATCGGCGCGACGACGGAAAATCCGTCTTTCGAGGTGATCGCGGCGCTGCTCTCCCGCGCCAAGGTCTACGCCTTGCGCCCGCTCACCGAAGATGAAATCGTGATGCTGCTGGAGCGCGCGCTTACGGCGCTTGCCGTGCGCGCCCCCGAAGCTTTGCTGCGCCAGATCGCGGTGTATTCAAACGGCGACGCGCGCATCGCGTACAACGTCCTGGAACTGGCCGCGGCGGCCGCCCAGGAAGGCGAGATACCGCCGGGAGCCGTCGAGGACGCTTTGCAGCGCAAGATGCTGCTCTACGACAAGTCCGGCGAGGAACACTATAATCTGATTTCGGCCCTGCACAAATCGGTGCGCTCGAGCGATGTGGATGCATCGCTGTATTGGCTGGGGCGCATGCTGACGGCGGGCGAGGACCGCTTGTACATCGCGCGCCGCCTGGTTCGCATGGCGATCGAAGATATCGGACTGGCCGATCCGCGCGCGCTCGAGCAGGCCATTGCGGCCATGCAGACGGTTCATTTTCTGGGCGAGCCGGAGGGCGACCAAGCGCTGGCGCAACTTGCCATCTTTCTCGCGGCCGCGCCGAAATCCGACGCTGCTTATCGCGCGCTGAATTCCGTCCTGGAACAGATTCAGACGCATCGCGCCGAACCGGTCCCCCTGCATCTGCGCAATGCGCCGACGCGCGCCATGAAGGATTGGGGGTACGGCAAGGGCTATCGCCACGCGCATAATTTCGAGGACGCCGTAACGGACATGCAGTGCCTTCCCGACTCCCTGGCCGGACGAATCTTCTACGAGCCCACGGAGCGAGGCGCGGAGCGGCGCATCAAAGAGCGGATCGAAGAACTGCGCCGGCGCCGCGGGAAATAAAGACGGCGCTGAAGGAGCGACTCGGCGCGGGTACCACTCCTGCCAAACGCGAGTACTACCTGAAAATGGTCCGTTGCTTCTATTGTTCCCGCGCCGCCTCTACGTCAATCTGAATTGTCATGATTAATGGCATCGTTACGGGGGACAAAGCCTTGAACACGGCGAAACAAACAAATGACCGTAGAGCATCGGACCGCTTCCCGCTGGAACGGGAGATCCGCTACAAGGTCGTGAGCCGCAAAACAACCGATGCGGCCGGCTCGGGCACAACCGTCAACATGAGCAGCGGCGGCGTCCTGTTCACGACCGAAGGGTTGCTGCTTCCTGGCGGGCAAGTCGAACTGGCCATAAGCTGGCCGGTGCAACTGGACAGCAAGGTGGCGTTGAAGCTGGTCGCCCGCGGCCGCGTGGTGCGCGCCGAAGAGGGCCTGGCGGCGGTCGAAATTCAGCAATACGAATTCCGCACGCAGGGGGGTCAAACGCGCGCCTAGTCCAGCTAACGCCGCGCGGAAAATTGGCTCATCACGACGGCTTTTCCCGTCCGTATGGATTCCTTCGCGGCCTCGATAATCTCAAGAACTCCGACGTTGATGTCAATGGCCGTAAGGCCCTCGATGGGCTTGTTGTTGCGAATCGCGCTCACCATATAAGCGATGGGCTCGGATTGATCGGCGGGCAGCGGCGCGGCGGAAATCGGATTCGCTTCCCGGCCCTTCTGAATCGTGGCGCCGGACTGCTTCATATAGATGCTGCCGCCCTCGCCGCGATGGGCGCCGACGCCGTATATTTCAAGGTCCTGGAAGCTGCGCGGCAAGTCCCACGAGGCCTCGAAAATACCCACCGCATTGGGATAGGACAACACCAGATCGGCGTTGTCTTCCACCTTCGGAAAAGTTTCCGGGCGCAGATGGTTGGCCTGCGCGTACACCTTTTCGGGCCGGCCGAAATACCACAAACTCCACAGCGCGTTATAGCAGCCAAAATCCATCAGAGCTCCGGCCCCGTTTTTCACGGGATCGGTGAGCCATGCGAAGAAATATTTGTTGCGCGCGCCTTCCGATCCGGGGCCACCATGCCCCACAATGCCGTGTAAACGCCATATCTTGCCGATCGCGCCGGAATCGGCCTCCTTCTTCGCGGCGTAGTTGGCCGGCCACCACGCCATCTGGTAATTCGTCATGACGCGGACGTTGTACTTGCGCGCCAGATCGCGAATGGCGGCGGCGTCCTTGTAAGTGGACGCCAGCGGCTTCTCGAACATGATGTTGATATGCCGCGGCGCGCACGCCTGGGCGATCTCGAGATGACGGTTGTTTTCGACGAAAGCCCAAACGATGTCCGGCTTTTGCTCGTCGAGCATTTTATTGTAATCGTCGTAGTAGGTCACGTCGGCCCCGAGTTTTTTGGCTTCGGCGACGAGCTCCGGGTTCGATTCCGCGATCGCGGTCAGCTTGGCGCCTTGCGCCTTCAACATATGAGGCAAGTGCCCCCAGACGTGCGAGTGCACCAAGCCGACGACCGCGATCTTGTACTCCTGGGCGCCGAGAGGGAGCGTGAATGCAAGGATCGCGGCCGCCAGTGCTTTGAACATTTTAGATGTATCCCGTTCTTAATCGAGCAAGCTTGGCTAGCGCCGGTCGCACTCCTCGGCGAAGCGCAGTTGCCGCATGGCCTCATCGGTCGCGCGTAGCGCATCGCGCTTGTGCCCGCAGAAATCGTGCGCGGAATGTTCCAGCTCGTTGCGCGCCTCGCGAAGCGATTCGAGCGCGCCATGGATGCGGGGGTGCCGTTCCTGCGTGATCCCCGTTTGCGGCAGGCAAACGATCCCCATTACGGCCATTGCCGCCCAAGGCAGCAAGTTCAGTACGCGTTTCATATGGATGTTCCCTTCTCCTTCTGGATTGGTACTGCTTCAGTGATTTTAATCGAAATCGCGGCGTCCGGCGGAACGCGCGTTCTGCTATGCTCAAACCGCGGAACATGTCGAGAGATTTGCCCGAAATCGATTTCCAGCGGTTCTGGCGGCGGCTGCAGCAATTAGGTCTCAACGCATACGAAGCGCGCAGTTATCTGGTCCTCGTTGGGCACCCCAGGTTCAAGGCTCTGGAACTGGCCGCGCGGGCCCACGTTCCGCGGCAGAAGATCTACGAAGTCCTGGACAGTCTCGTCGAGAAGGGCTTTGCGCAGGTCGTTCAGGAGAAGACGAAACTGTTTTCGGCCGTGGAGCCCAGCCTCGCGATTCCGAGTTACCTGGCGCAGCGCGCGCAATCGCTGCAGCAGGAATTCACCGATCAGGGCCGCTTGGCCGGCGGTCTGATAGAAGATCTGGCGGCGTCCTATTCGGAAGGCCAGGGCGGGCGCGGCACGCTCGATTTCCTGCGCATCGTGAGCGACCCCGGGCAGACGGCGCTGCATTACCGCAAGATGCTGTCCGAAGTGCGGACCGAATATCTCGAATTCTCGCGCCCGCCGTATGCCGTGGATCCGCTCGACGAACAGCTCGTAAGGAGCGCGCGGGAGCGCGGAGTGTTCTGCCGGCTGCTGCTGGAAGCCGGGACCGTCGACGAGGCGCACCGGCAACGGCTCGAAGAATACGCGTTGAACGGCGTGGAGGTGCGGCAGGCCGCGTCCCTGCCGTTGAAGCTCGCATTGTTCGACGGCGAGCGCGGCTTGATCGCATTGCTCGATCCGGTGATTACGAAGCCGTCGTGGACCTCCGTCGTATTCGAGCACGCCGGTCTGGGCGAGGCCATGAAGGGACTGTTCGAAAACTACTGGAAGGGTTCGGAAGCGAGCCGCAACGCTTCGGCGGGAACCCTGTTGTAGATTGCGCCTCGCCTCTTAGCTTGTCTGACGCGGGCGGAACTCCCGCTCGAAGATTTTCGCAAGCTTCGGCATCGCCTCTGGCCTCGACCGCAACCGCCGTCCGCTCCCGCATACTGGAGCAAAAGCGGCTGGAAGCGAGCGCCGCGAGCGCGGCCGCCGCCAGATCGAGTGCGCCCTCCGAGACGACCGACAAAAGAAATTCCGCCGATTCGGGGAGCGGGGATGCGCTTAACGACAGCAGCAGCGCGCCGCGCGCTTCGGGCGGCAGCGGTTGGCGCCAGAATTCGATCGACAACCGCACAGCTTGCGGCTCTCGCGATTGCGCCAGCGCGCCGGCCGCTTCCATGCGCACATCGTCGTCCTTCGCCTTCAAAAATCGTCCAATAAAGTCGACCGATTCCCGGGGTTGCAGACCGAGCAGCGCCGCGAAACACTGTCCGGTGACCTCCGGCTCGCGGTCGCCCAACGTCGCTTTGAGCCGCAGCAGCGGAGCGCCCTCCGGCCGGCCGAGTTGCGCGATCGCAATGGCGGCGTCGATGCGGACGGGCTTTTCGGCGTCGGCCAGAGCGTCGGCGAGATATGTCAGGATCTCAAGATCGTCGAGATGGCAATCGACGAGTGCCAGCGCGCAGGCGCCCCGCAAAGCCGTTGCGGAATCCTCACGGCCGCCCCACACCGGCTCCATCTGCACGTGCGAGAGGCCGCGTAGAAATACGGCAGGACCGCGATGGCCGAGGTTCTTCAGCGCTTTTGCGACCGCGGTTTTCGCCCAGCATTGCGGGTCTGTTTTGACGGCGTCGATCAGAAAACGGTCAAATGCGGCGAGCAGGTCTGGCGTCAGGTCCGTCAACTGCAATTCGGCCGCGATGGCGGCGGCTTTCGACACGACATAGTTATTGCGGTCCTGGAGAGCTTTGCGGAGGCGCTCGATCGCCGCCGCCGGATCGGACGCCGAGCGCAGTTCGTCGAGGCATTCCAGTTTTCGGTCGAAAGACTGTTTGGTCGTCTTTTTCACGGACACGGCGACTTCGCTGAGGTAAGATTCAGTAGAAAGGAAGACCCATGCTCATTATCCTGCTCATCATTGTTTTGTTGTTAGTCGGCGGAGGCGGAGGATATTACGGCTACGGCCGCTGGGGTTCCGGGGGAGGGATGGGAATCGGTCTAGGCACGATTATCGTGATTCTCATTATTGCCTATCTTCTGGGCCTTTTCCGCTAGCGACAAGACGGTAAGGGACATACGTGGCGGCCGGGGCGTCGTACTTCGGCTGCTGCTTGCGATAACATTGGTACCTGCTTCTCTAGACGGCGATCTTTTCGGGAGGCGGAATCTGCTCCAACGACGACACGGACATGATGTCGATTTCACTAATACGGGGGTTGGATGAAGTACTACATTAGCCGCGGCGGGCAGCAGTACGGGCCATATGCGCTCGCCGATCTGCAGAATATGCTGGCGCAAGGTCAAGTGACGGGCAACGATCTGGCGTGGGGAGAAGGGATGCCGGAGTGGCTGCCGCTTTCTCAAGTGTTGGCAAACGTGGCGGGATCCACGCCGCCGCAGCAATACGCGCCGCCGGCGCCGCAACAACCGCCGTATCAGCCGCCGCAGGGCCAATATGTTGCGCCGGCATATAATCCCAATCCGGCGTACAACGCCTACGCCGCGCCCACGCCTGGCGCCGGTCCCGCGCCGCCCTCTCTTCACTGGGCGCTGGTGTTGATTCTGACGATTGTGACGTGCGGCATTTTCGGCCTGGTTTGGGCTTTCGTGGAGGCCAATTTCGTCAAGAAGATCGACCCCAAAAGCAGGGCGATCATGCTGTTCGTTCTTGTCGTCGTGTGCGCTTGCGTAAATTGGGCCGTCGCTTTCATGATTCTCGGCGCGGCGCGGTCCGGAAGCTTTGGTTCCGTAACGGGAATTTCGATTCTCTCCGACATCATCGGACTCGCAAGCTGGGTCTTGGCGCTCATCGCGGTGTTCAACATGAAGGCCTCGCTCGAGAGCTACTACAACAGCGTCGAGCCGATCGGCTTGCGCCTGAACGGCGTGATGGTGTTCTTTTTCGCGATCTTTTATTTCCAGTATCATTTCACGCGCATCGCGCAATGGAAACAGACCGGCCGCTTGATGTGACAAAAGCGAAGCGAGGTAAGCAAGGATGAAATATCACATCAGCCGCGGTGGCCAACAGTTCGGACCCTACGCGCTCGAAGATCTGCGCAACATGAACGCGCAAGGCCTGATCGAGGCGAACGACGTCGCGTGGGCGGAAGGCATGCCGTCCTGGGTTCCGGTATCGCAGGTATTGGCAACGGCGGCCTACGCGCCGGCGCAGCCGTACTCTCCGCAACAAGCGTACCTGCCTCAAACCGCGGCTCCCGTATCCGGCGCTGGCGGGGCCGCGTATGGAGCGGCGGTTGCCCCCGCATACAACGCCGCTTACGCCCCTCGGCCCAGCGCCGCCGGGCCCATGCCCCCCAACCTGCATTGGGCCGTGGTTCTTTTGCTTTCCTGCATCACCGGCGTCTTCGGATTGATCTGGATTTTCATTCAGGCCAGCTTCGTCAAGAAGATCGATCCGGCGAGCACGGCGCGAAAGCTGTACGGCATTGCCATGCTCTCGCTTCCCATCGCCCTGGTCGTCTTTTTTGTGCTTGCCCTCGCGGGCGGCGCGGTCAGTCGTGGTGTGCTGGTCGGTCCCGCCCTTCTGGTCCTATTCGCGGGCTACGGCGTGGCGATCGCGTGCATCGTCGCCGGACACTTCAGCATGCGCCGCTCGATCCAAAACTACTACAACACGATAGAGCCGATCGGGCTGCGGCTGGACGGCGTGATGACGTTCTTCTTCAACACCTTGTACTTTCAGTATCATTTTTCGCGTATCGCAAACTGGAAGACAACGGGCCGTCTGTATTAACTTCCCCTACTAGTGGGCCGAGTCGCTTTCGACCGCTTCGTCGGCCGCGGCCACGGGACGCACAATATCGACCACCACGGCCAGGACCAGAATAGCCATCGGCGCCAGCAGCGATAAAAGCGCAAAACGCGCCTGGGTCACGGCTCCGCACAGGGCGCCTCCGAAAAATCCCATCCAGAGACCCGCCGTAAGCGCCGCATGCTGCAACGATTTCTGGCGAGGCGTAACGCGCAGGACGCGGCGCAGGCGATGCGGAAAGCGATAGCTCATCCGATCGCGCAACCAGAACGAATAATCGACCGCCGCCTCCGAGAACTTGGAAAGAGACCCCGTCAGATACGTCGTATAGACGCGCAGTCCGTTGATGCGAGTGACCGTGACGGTCTGCATTCCCATGGCGGCGGCAGGCAAGGCAAGCATCAGATATGCGATCCACGGCGCCGGAGCTTGCAATTCGCCGTTCGGTCCCAGATACCGCGAGCCGGCCGCGACGAAACCAATCAGAACCAGCAGCTCCGTTATCAGCGCCACCGAGAAAGAGGAATGGAATCCCCGGCGGCGGGCGATTTTCGACGTAGCGGCGCTGTAAAACAGCCCCGCGAGAAACGGCGCAATCGGCCAGCCATGATAAAAGGCGTCCCGCCATTTCGAATCCGCGAGACCCTGCGCGAAACCGGCTGTGTTGCCGGTCATGTGGCTGGAATAGACGTGATAGAGGACGAGCCAACTAACGGCATCGACGAAGCCGGCGGCCCATGCCATTGACACGGCAATTAAGGCTTTGGGATGCGCCGCGAGCGGGTTCGAGGCCGGCGTCATCGGGAGGGGACGGCGCAACGCTCAAGCAGCGCCGCGATCCAGCGCTGCATTCTGTCGTAATGCGACCCTTTCCAATACGCGCGTCCACATTGCGGGCATTCTCGGAACTCCTCGTGCAACTCGGCCGCGCGCGGCGGGACCCGATCGCGAATCTGCTCCAGCGGCGCCGGCGTCAATACGCCATTGCACGCCATGCAGCGCGTAAACGGGCGGATGCGGCGCGCCAGATCGAATCGCTGTACGATGCTGGCGGCTTGCAGGCGGCTGTCCGTTTCGCGTACCCAGTAGCCGCGCGTCACGGCCGCGCGCTTCAGCAGACCGCGGTCGCGCGTCAGCAGAATGCGATGGCTGGCGGCGCAGACGTCCGCGATCTCCTTGTCGCTCGCGCAGCTTCGATAGAGCGTATCGAAGCCGAGCATGCGCAAGTAGGCGGCCAGCTTGCCGAGATGTACGTCCAGGACGAAGCTCGGATCGCGCAACGGCGCGGGCCGCACGCGCAGCTCCGGCGTGATGTCGATCGACTCGAACACGGGGTAGACGGCGATGCGGTCGTGGTTACGGACAAGGTACGCGAAATCGACGGACTCTCCGTTGGCGGCGATGAGATCGACTTCGGCATGCGGAACGCCGAAGCTTTCGATCATGTCCTTGACGGAGGAAGGCGCGTGGAACGTCCGCTCCAACGTCTCCTGCCGCTTGTCCGGCGGCAGATGATCGTTCAACTCGGCGTAAAAGCGAAAGTGGGCGCGCGACGGCTCGGCCACACGCCCATGTTAACGCCGCCTATTGCCCGACCCGAATGTACGCGTTTGCGGGCGAGGAGATTCCGCCGATGGTGACGATAACGGCCTCATCCCCATTGGGGACCGCATCCGGCACGCGCACGTTCAACTGATATAAGCCCGCGTCACCGGGGACGACACCGGTATAAAGTATGTCCGCGGCGTCCACGGCGATTCCTCCAAACGTGACGGTAACCGTGCCATTAACGCTAGCGGCCCCGCCGGGAAGCTCGCCCGGCTGGAAGGCTGGAGTCGTTGCGCCGAATCCGGTTGCGAACAACGTAAGGATATCGCCCGGTTGGGCGGGCGTGAACCCGCCGCCGGAGATCAGCCCCGGCGCTCCCACGTAAGAGCCGGTTGCCGCATCGATCGCCGCGATCGGGTTGTGGCCGTCCGAATTCAATACAAAATAGAAAAATTCGGGAGCGGCCGCCTGCATCGCTACCGGCGCCAGGTTGCTCGTCTGCGCACCGCCCGCATCGCAGTTCGTCGTCACCTGGACTGTCGCATTGGGCCCGGCCGCGGCGGGAACCTGAAAATTGATCTGGTTCGGATAGACGGCGAAAATTGGCGCGCGCTGATTTCCAACCTGAACGCAAACACCCGCAAAAAGGGTCGGTACTTGTCCATTCACGAGATCGCCGGAGCCGATCTGATTCGCGGCGCCGGGCGGGGCGAAGTTCACTCCAAACACCGTCGCGATCCCGTTTTGAGAAAGGGTCTGTATGACGGGATGGCTGAGGGCCGCGCCGACGACTCCACCGGAAGAAATGGCAGGCGCCGTCGGTGAGACCGGAGCGGTAATGGTGAGGGAGAACGAGGCGCTCGCGGCCACCCCCGCGATTGACGCCGTTACCGTGATGGTTGAGGCGGTATTTCCCAACGTTGCATTGGTAGCCGCGGAGCCATCGTTCAGTGTGATGGCGGTGGAGGGCGACACCGCCGCGGCCCCGGCGGGCGTCACGCTGAAATTCACGATCGCGCCGGGCACGCCGGCGCCGGTTCCATCGACCACCTGAACGGCCAGAGGCGACGACAACGCGACGCCGGTATTCCCGCTCTGGTTGTTTCCGCCCGTAATCTTGATGGAGGATATGGTTACGGCTTTGGGCGTAAGTTTCCGAACGCGATCGTTCAACAGATCGCTGACGTAGACGTTGCCGCCGCTATCCACCGCCACGCGCCAGGGATCCAGTTGCGCGCCCGTGGCGATTCCCCCATCGCCGCTTGCAGGCACGCCCTGGCCGTTCCCGGCGATGGTCGTAATCAAGCCGCCCGCGGTTACGCGCCGCACCACTCCGTTATCGCGATCGCAGATGTAGAGATTCCCGGCGCTATCCACGGCCACACCGGAAGGCCCGGAAAGATTCGCGAAGATGGCCTGCCCGCCATCGCCCGAATAGCCGCGGCGTCCGGTCCCCGCAACCGTAGCGATGGTTCCATCCGGCGCGATCCTGCGGATACGATTGTTGCCGCGGTCCGCTATGAAGACATTTTGTCTGCCGTCCACGGCGACGTCAAAAGGGTCCATGCCGGCCGCCGTCGCCGGCCCGTTATCGCCGGATGCTACAGAATTTCCGTTTCCTCCCAGGGTCGCTATCGTCCCCGCCGCGGTAATCCTGCGGATGCGGCTGTTATTGTAGTCGGTAATGTAAACGTTCGCGAACGCGTCGACGGCGACTCCGGAATCGCCGCTGATGGAGGCGTTGATCGCGTTTCCGCCATCTCCGGTATAGCCGTCGTTTCCATTGCCGGCAATAGTTGCCGTCGCCCGCCGGGCGAAATCTTCAGCACCACTGGCTCATCGTCGGTGATATAAAAATTTCCGCCCGCATCGGCCGCCGCCGCCAGCGGCGACGCGCCGTTCAACTGGCCGATGGCGTTGATGTTTCCCCCCGCCGTAAATGCGCGGACCTCGTAGTTCTCACTGTCCGAGATCGCCATGCGCCCGTTCGCGTCGACCGCGATGCCGAACGGAAAGCTCAGGAAAGCGGAGCCGGCGGGACCGCCGTCCCGGATAGCGGCGCCGGCGACGGTCGAAATGACGCTGCCGTAAATTTTGCGCACGCGTGAGTTGCCCCAATCGGCGAAATACACCGAGCCGTCGTAGACGCTCACCGCCAGCCCGCGCGGCGTGTTCAATTCCGCCCCCGTGGCCGGGCCGTTATCGCCGGAATAGCCGGTAATGCCGTTGCCCGCGAGAGTGCGAATCAGCCCGTCGGCGCCGACGCGAAAAATGAGATCGCGATTATAATCCGCGATCAACATATTGCCGTTGCCGTCGAATGCCACTGAAAGAGGAAGCATGACTGCTCCGGTCGCCGGATACCCGTCCGAAATCGTACCGTACGTTCCGCTGCCCGCGGCGGTCGTCAGGTTTCCGCTCGCGTCGATCTTTCGGACTCTGGCATCAGTCGCGTCGGCCAGATATAGATTCCCGGCCGCATCCAAAGCCATGCCGGTCACAATGCCGATGCGGCAGTTCAGACCGTGGCCCGTGTCGCCTGAAATGGGATCGGCCAGGACCCCGGTGCCCGCAATCGCGGTAATGTTCCCGGAGGTCAGGTCCATCTTGAGAATGCGGAACGCGGAATCGTCCGCAATGTACAAAGTCGTCCCCCTGCTGTCGACAGCGATGGACTGCGGGGAAAAGCCGATGCTCAAGGCTTGACCATCGGCCGTGTAGAGCGGAGTGCCATTCCCCGCAATGGTATTGATGGTTCCATCCGGAGCGATGCGCCGCACTCGATTGTTCCCGTAGTCGGCGATATAAATGTTGCCGCCCGCATCGAGAACGACGCCGTGGGGATCGCTGAGTTGCGCCGAGACAGCTTTGCCGCGGTCGCCGGAGTATCCCGCAATGCCGCTACCCGCAATCGTCGCGATAACTCCTTGGACATTGATGTGGCGAATGCGGTTATCCAGGCTGTCCGCTATATAAAGCCCGCCGGAGGAGTCCACCGCCGTAGAGATTGGCTCGCGAAGTGGTACGGACGTCGCCGGGCTGCCGTCAAGTACCCGATTAGTGCCTGCGATTGTACTGATGATATAAGGTTGCGCAACGGCAGCGGCGCCGAACACCGCAAACGCGGCGGCACTGCGGAATAGTTTAATCATGGATCGTGAGGCACAACTTATATCACATTGCGCTTCTAAGGCGCGTTGCCCCTGGGGTGTATTCTTTGCGCCGGCTTAGCGGCGCTTACTCGTAGCGCAAAGCCACGATCGGGTCGACCTTCGCCGCGCGCTTGGCCGGGATGTAGCTGGCGGCGAATGCCACCGCCCCCAGCAGCAGCGCGACGACGGCATAGGTTGAAACATCATTGGGGTGGATGCCGAACAGCAGCGCCGACATAAAGCGCGTCAGTCCGAAGGCGGCCGCCAGACCGATCGACAGTCCGGCGGCGGCCAGCTTCATGCCGTCGCGAACGACCAGCCGCACCATGGAGCTCTCCCGCGCGCCAAGCGCCATGCGAATGCCGATCTCGTGGCTGCGCTGCTCCACCGAATACGACATAACGCCATAGATTCCAACGGCGGACAACAGCAGCGCGATAAACGCGAAGATGGTCAGCAGCAGCATATTAAAATTCTGCCGCGCGATGGAATGTGAGATCACCTGCTCCATGGAGCGGATATTGCCAACGGGGAGCTGGCTGTCGACGGCCAGGAACTGCCTCTCCACGGCGTTCGCGAGCGCCAGCGGATTACTGGAGGAGCGAATGAGCCAGGAGGTAGGAACTACTTCCGCGGCGAACTTCGTGATTCCATCCGTGACCTGAGCGACTGGCACGTACATCACGGGCTGAACGCCGTCGGCCAGACTGATTTCGCGTATGTTGCCGACGATTCCGACGACAGTACGCGCAGGCTCTTCAAACTCCGGCCCCAGTCCTTTTCCTACGACAACTTGTTGCCCAATAGGGTCGGCTTTGGGCCAGTACTTACGAGCCATTTCCTGGTTCACGATCATGACCCCGGCCGATTTCAAGGTATCGCGATCGTCGAACAAGCGCCCGCGCAAAAGTGGCGCTTTCACGGCCGCGAAGTAATGCGGCGAAATGCAGCGCCATTGCTCGTCACCGTGATACATAGACTTGCCCTGAAGCGGACGGCCGGGAATAGTGAAGAGAAGGTCGACGCCGCTCCCGTCGGCGGGGACCGAAATGGAACTGGCGGCGGCGAGCACGCCCGGCAGCGCTTCGATCTTCGGCAGCACTTCGCGCGTGAGATTCTCAACCTGCGCGGTTTTCGAATAGCGCGTGCCGCCGAGGGACGTCTGCAGAGTAAGCACATTACGAGGATCGAAGCCGGGGTCGGCGCCGCGCAGGGCCGCGAAGGTTCGAATCATGAGCGTGGCGCCGGCCAGAAGCACCAGCGCGAGCGCGATCTCAGCGATAATCAATGCGCCTCGCGTGCGGTTTTGACGCAGGCTCGTTCCGCCGCGGCTGCTGTTCTCTTTCAGCGTGGAGCTCAAGTCCGTGCGCGAGATTCGCAGGGCGGGGAAGAGTCCGAATACGATGCCGGTGAGCACCGCAACTCCGAAAGTAAACGCCACCACTCTCCAATCGAGCGTGAGCAGAACGGAGTTGCCGCCGCCCGACGTTGCTGCGGTCACGCGGGGGACGTCGCCGGGCGCGTAAGTAAGCAAAGCGCGTACGCCCCACGCCCCAATGAGGAGGCCCAGACACCCGCCGGTCAGCGCCAGAACAATGCTCTCCGTGAGGAGCTGGCGCACGATGCGGAAGCGGCTGGCGCCGATGGCCGCGCGTATGGCGATTTCGCGCTGACGGCCGGCGGCGCGCGCGAGCAGCAGGTTCGCCACATTGGCGCAAGCGATCAGAAGCACGAAGGCGACGGCGGACGTCAGGATCAGCAAGGGAAGGCGCACGTCGCCGGCGACGAACTGTTGCATCGGTATCACCGCGACGCCCTCGCCATCGTTCATCCATTTCGGATTGGCGCGCCGGAAGCGTTCGCCGGCGATCTTCATTGCGGCCTTGGCCCTCTCAAGCGAAACGCCCGCTTTCAAGCGACCCGCGACGGCGAGATAGTGACCCTGATTGGTGCTGTTGGGGTCGGGTTGCAGCGGGATGAAAACGTCGACCGGAGGGTCCGGTTGAAAGCTCTTCGAGATGACGCCGACGACGGTATAGGGATCGTCATTGAGGTGAACGATGCGGCCCGCGATGTTCGGATCGCGGCCGAAGCGGCGCTCCCACAAGCTCTCGCTGAGCACCGCGGCGCGAGGGCCTCCCGGACGGTCTTCTTCGGCGTTAAAAGTTCGGCCCACGACGGGCGTGGCGCCGAAGACGCGAAAATAGTCGAGCGAAGCGTGAATGCCGCGCACTTGCTCCGGCCGGTCGCCGCCGCCGAGATTCATGCCCGGACCGCCGCCGTTGTACGCCGCCATCGCTTGGAACACGCCGTTGTCGCGCCAGGCCATGAATTTCGGGATGGAGACGGAGGTTCCGCGCCCGTCCTTGAAACTCCGCGCAAGAGCCATGATGCGGCCCGAATCGGGATAGGGCAGCGGCTTCAACAGCACCGCGTTGACCACCGAAAAGATAGCCGTGTTGGCTCCGATGCCGAGCGCGAGCGCCGCAACCGCAATGGCCGTAAACGCGGGGCTCTTCAGCATCACGCGGAAAGCCTGCCGCATATCCGCCGCCAGCGTTGCCATTAAAAATGCATACGCGCGGGCGCGCCGCTGCGTTCCGCGAATAGCGGCGACTTGACGCGCCCCGCATGGCGGGCGCTATAGTAGCTGGCGAGGAGTACCGATGCGAAAACATGCTGACGATCGCTTGCAAGCGGCGCTCGATGCGGCGCCGCGCCGCGGCGGGCAGGATGGCTGGATCGATCGCGAATAGGTTGTAACGCTGTTATGTTCGACCCGCCCAAAACTCTCGGCGTCCTCAAAAATTCCAAATTTTCAGAAGGTTCGATAGGAAATCGCAGCGTCAAGGACGAGCTGCGCCAGAACCTGCTATGCAAAATTCAGCGCGGGGAAGAACTGTTTCCCGGCGTGGTGGGGTACGAAGACACCGTCGTGCCGCAGATCGTGAACGCCGTTCTATCGCGGCACAACTTCATCCTTTTGGGTCTGCGCGGACAAGCCAAGACGCGCATCATCCGCATGCTGACGTCGCTGCTCGACGAAGAGACGCCTTACATCGCCGGCTGCGAGATACGCGACAATCCTTACCGGCCCATCTGCCGCCGCTGCATCGACCTGCTGCGCGGAGCGCGGCGGCGAGACGCCCATCGCGTGGCTCGCGCGCGAGCAGCGCTATGTGGAAAAGCTGGCGACGCCGGATGTGACCATCGCGGACATGATCGGCGACATCGATCCGATTAAAGCGGCGCGAGGCGGCCACGACATCGCGAGCGAGCTGACCATACACTACGGCCTGCTGCCGCGCGCCAACCGCGGCATTTTCGCGATCAACGAGCTGCCGGACCTGGCCGGGAAGATCCAGGTCGGCCTGTTCAACGTCATGCAGGAGGGCGACGTTCAGATAAAGGGTTATCCGGTGCGCCTCCCGCTCGACGTGGTGCTGGTGTTCACGGCGAATCCGGAGGACTACACGGCGCGAGGCAAGATCATTACGCCTTTGAAGGACCGCATCGGAAGCGAGATCCGGACGCATTATCCGGCCTCCATCGACCACGGCATGGCGATTACGAAACAGGAATCGTGGACCGAGCGGGCCTCCCCGGCAAGGATCGTTTTGCCTGCCTATATTCGCGAGATCGTGGAGCAGATCGCGTTTCTGGCGCGCGAGGACAAGAAGGTGGACAAACGTTCCGGCGTCTCGCAGCGGCTGCCGATTTCGATGCTCGAGAACGTGGTTTCGAACGCGGAAAGGCGCGCGTTGGCGGCGGGCGAGGATGTTGCCGTGCCGCGCGTGCTCGACATTTACGCGGCGCTTCCCGCGATGACGGGAAAAATCGAGTTGGAATACGAAGGCGAGCTGAAGGGCGGCGACAACGTGGCGCGCGACCTCATCCGGGCGGCGGTGGGCAAGGTTTACACCTCGTATTTCGATGGCGTGAACGTCTCGCCAAATTGTGCAGTGGTTCGAGCTGGGCGGTACATTAAAGCTCGACGAGACGGCGGATTCGCGCGGCATGGTGCGCCAGCTCCAGGGAATTCAAGGGCTGCTGGAAAAGACCGCGGCGCTGGGCCTGGGCGTGAGCGAGCCGGACGCGGCGCGGGCCTCGGCGGCGGAGTTTATCCTCGAAGGGCTGTATGCGCACCGCCGGATCAGCCGCAACGAGGAGACGGGGTTCGCGGCCGGGAGAACGAGGCGGCCGCGAGCGCGGCGAACGGGAGCGGGGCGACGAGGGCGGCCGGCCGAAGTCGCGCAGGCAATTTAATTAGGGGGCGCGCCGTGAAATCGGTTCGATATTCAAAATACACCGGCGGCGATTTCGGGATCTCGGCGGAGGATCTCATGCGCGCGCTCTCGGATTTTTTCCTCGAGAGCGGCTTCCACAACCAATACATGGGATTCAGCGAATGGAACGAGCATACGCTGGAGCAACTGAAGGAAGCGATCCAGCGCGCGCTCGAATACGGCAAGATGTTCGACGACGAGCGCTCCCAGGAAATTCAGCGCCAGCTCCAGAACATGTCCGCGGAGCAGATCGATCGATTGCTCGAGCAGCTCGTTCAGAAGCTGGCGGAAGAAGGCTACATCGATCTGGAACAGCCCAACGCGAATCAGCCGGACGCGAGATCAGCCCGGAATGACTGGCCAGGGCAATGCGGACCGGCGGGTGAAGATCGAGGTCACGGACAAGTCCATCGACTTTCTGGGGTTCAAGACCCTAAAAGATCTATTGGGATCGTTGGGCAAATCCAGTTTTGGCGCGCACGACACGCGCGACTTGGCCACCGGCGTGGAGACGACCGGGGCCGCGAAGGTCTACGAATTCGGAGATACGCTCAATCTCGATGTGAACGCGACGCTGTTTTCGGCGCTCCGCCGCGAAGGGCTGACAATGCCGCTTTCGCTCGAGTATTCGGATTTGCACGTGCATCAATCGGAGTATCAAAGCTCTTGCGCCACGGTGCTGATGCTCGATTGCAGCCACAGCATGATTCTGTACGGCGAGGACCGCTTCACGCCGGCGAAGAAGGTGGCCTGGCGCTGGCGCATCTGATCCGGACGCAATATCCGGGCGATTCGCTGCGCTGCGTGCTGTTCCACGACTCCGCCGAGGAGCTGCGGTTGGGGGATCTGGCGCGCGTCCAGGTGGGTCCCTATTATACGAACACGCGCGATGGTCTGATTCTGGCGCAGCGTCTGCTTGCCCAGGAGAAGAAGGACATGAAGCAGATCGTCATGATCACGGACGGCAAGCCGTCGGCGCTGACGCTCGAGGACGGGCGCATGTACCGCAACGCCTTCGGGCTCGACCCGCTGGTCATCAGCAAGACGCTTGAAGAAGTGAGCCGCTGCAAGCGGCAGGGCATCCTGATCAACACGTTCATGCTGGCGAGCGATTTCGGGCTGGTGAATTTCGTCCAGAAAGTGACGGAGCTGTGCCGCGGCAAGGCGTATTTCACGACGCCGTACAATCTGGGGCAGTATCTGCTGATGGACTACATGAACCGCAAGACGCGAACGATTCACTAGCCTGCGTTGAGGCAGGCTTCAATCGCGGATTGCCAGCCTGGGCCGGAGCCGTGGTCCGCTTCACCCAAATCTCTGACGCGCCCGTTGGCGGCCGTGCTCAAGGCGGTCCGCTCGTAGACGACGTTCACCTTTGTTCCATCGGACGGCGACCTTGCAACGTGAATGTCGATCAGCGTGACCATTGCGCCGGGGATGAAATACACATATTGAATATGACCTGTTTGAAGATCGAGGGCGGTGTTGATCCAAGTGGCGTCTTCGGCGCCCCGGGAGATGCTAAAAACCTCGCCGGCGACATCATGGGGCGGCAGCGCAGCGGGGTAAACGGGTCGTGGGTCCCAATCGGGACCAGCCCAGGCGCGCTCGGCATAGGCGCCGAATAAGGGCGCCACGCGGCCGTACGGCGCCTGCAGGTTCAATTCAAACTCGTTACGAACATGGGCGAGGGCTTCTGCCATGCTCTCGCGTCGATCAGCCTAAAATGCCGCGGAATTTCGGCGCGGCATAGCCCGGGAACACGGAGTTCAGACGCGCGTTCCCCAAGTGCTTCGATACCAGTTCTCCCAGAACGTCGCGGAAATCGGTCGTCAGATTCAGATCGCGAGCCTCGTAAAGCTGCTCCTGCTCCAGCCCCGGCCAATCGCCATAGAC
This sequence comes from Bryobacterales bacterium, assembly GCA_963795935.1. Lineage (GTDB taxonomy): Bacteria > Acidobacteriota > Terriglobia > Bryobacterales > Bryobacteraceae > JAICMB01. Next base: position 81,514 of record CAWCJO010000025.1, read on the forward strand.
CTTCCCGCCGCGTACATCGCCGCCCATCGCAAACATCACGTTCGCGTGGCCGTGGTCGGTGCCGCGATTGCCGTTCTCTTTGGCGGTGCGGCCGAATTCGGACATGGTCACGACCGTGACGTCTGCCATGCGGTCGCCCAGGTCCTTATAAAAAGCCGCCAGCGCGCCGCCGAATTCCGCCAGGTTATTCGCCAGCACGCCCACCGTGGGCTTCGCGCCGGCCTGGTTCACGTGCGTGTCCCAGCCGCCGACATCGGCGAAAGCGACTTCGAGCCCCACATCGGCCTTGATCAGCTGCGCGATCTGCCGCAGGCTCTGCGCGAAGCGGCCGTTGGGATAGGCGGCGCCGTTCGCGGGCGCGTATGTCTGCTTCTGCATCGACTGCATCATGCGCACCGCGTCGAACGTCTCCTTGCCCGCGCCGTGCAGGACCGTGTCGATGCTGTTGTCGTACATCTGCTCGAACGTCTGCGCGCCGCGAGGATCGCGCACCTGAAAATCGTTCAGGTTGTTCATCGCGATGGCGTCGTTCCGGCCCCGCAGAGTGCGCGGCAGAGTCGACCCGAGGCTGACGGCGCGCACGGGCGATGTCGCGGCGGTCTCCTTCGGCAGCGCGCGGTTCAGCCATCCATCGGTCGTGCCCTTCATGCCCGGCGTGCCGGATTCCATATAGTCCTGCGCGTCGAAATGCGAGCGCGTGGGATCGGGCGAGCCGACCGCCTCCACAATCGCGAGCTGTTGGGCGTCCCACAGCGGCTTCAAAGGCGCAAGCGAGGGATGCAGCCCGAACATGCCATCGAGATCGAGGGCGGAATTGAGCGTGCCGTCGGGGCGGGGAATGGCGATGGAGGGGCGCATCTCGTAATAGCGCTTCTCGCCATGCGGAACCACCACGTTCAGGCCGTCGACCGCGCCGCGCTGGAAAATCGCGATCAGAATTTTGTTGCGGCGCGCGGGCGCTTCGCCCGCATAGACGGCGCGGGAGAGCCACGCTGGAGCCGCGCCCACGCCGAAAATCGCCAGGCCGGAGCTTTTCAAAAATAATCGTCGGGATTGCATATCGCTACCTTTTCTGGAAGTCCGGCGAACCGAGGACAAGGCCGGCCAGCAGCGCCGGGGTCTGCTGTTTCGGGTTCTTGGTCTGCTGCTGTTTCAACGCCGTGTCGAGCGAGGCGCGCGTGGGCGCGGACAAATCGAACGACAGCAGCTTGTGCGCGGCTTCAACGGGGTCCCGGGGAAGTTTGGAAGCATCCACCTTCACGCCCGCAATTCTATTTTGAGCCAGCGCCAACGCGAAATTCATGCGGCCCAGAAGCGCGCCGGAGTTGACCCACTCGGCGTTGACGTTGGAGTAGCCGGTCGGCTCCTGCTTGCGATAGAGCGGCTCGCCGAGGTTGCCGATCTGGTTGGCGAGAGCGAAGGCGTCGTCCACATTGGCGTCGATGGCCCGCACCGCGCTCGCCACCATTTCAAACGGAGTTTTCACCTTGGCGCGATACGCGCCCACGGACCAGAATTCCTTCGAGTTCAGCATGGTTCGCATGACTTCGCGAATGTCGCCATCGCTCTTAAGAAATGTCGCGGCCATGCGGTCCATCAGCGCCGGCGGCGGATTGTCGGCAACGAAGCGCTGCGCCAGCTTCGTGGAGATGAACTGCGCCGTGGCAGGGCGACCGCGCCAGGATGTCGAGCACCTTTTCGCCGTCCTCCATGCCGCCCCCGGCCGGGATCGTGACGCCGAGCACGACCTTTTCGCCCTTATCGTGCAGCTTGTCGTTGTAGAAGAATCCGCCGCCTTTGCGAGGCTGCTCGATGGTCCAGCCGGTGAAGCAGCGCGCCACTTCGGTCACGTCCTTCTGCGTGTAGCCGCCGTCCACGCCGAGCGTGTGCAGCTCCATCAATTCGCGGCCATAGTTTTCGTTCAGGCCGCGCTTGCGGTTCTTGGCGCTTGCGCATTCACCGCGGAGTCGGGGCCGACGGACTGGAAATTATCCAGATAGAACAGCATCGCCGGACTCTTCGCCGTGGCCTCCAGCAGGTCGCGAAACTTGCCCAGCACGTGCGGCCGGATCGCTTCGCGCTCGTAGGCCGGGATCAGAAAGCGGTCGGAGCCTTTGTCGTAGTAGACGTTGAAATGGTTGAACCAGAAATCGTCGAGCTCTTCGGCAAGCTGCCGGTTGCTGTAGATGGCGCGCATCAGCTTGGAGGCCAGCAGATCGTAGGCAACCACCTGCTGCGGCGCGTTCATCAGCAGCAGCTTGCGCTTCACGTCCGTCGGCGCGAACGCGAACAATTGCTGCCGCAGATTCCGCGGGAGCGCCACGACCACCTCTTCAAGCTCGTCGGCGGGCATCGCGGCCAGCAGCGCTCGCTTTTCATCCGGGGCGCCGGTGCGCAGCGTCCGCAACTCCTCCCGCGCTGAGAATTTCGTCCAGCGGCTTCACCGGCTCCATGTCGTCAACCGTGTCTAGGGCTGGAATTGTTATCGCCCTTCTTGAGCCGGTAACGAGCGATCAGGCGCTCCACGACCGCGCGCAGAATGGGATCCTCGGGCAGGGGTTGCCGGCCCTCCGCCACGGCTTTGATCAGCTGCGGCGGCGGGTAGTGCTGGACCGCCTCGAGCGGCGTCATCCGCAGGGATTCAAGCGGCGCGAGACGGGCCTCAAGATAGGGATTTTCCGCGATGCGCTCGGGATGCAATTGCTGGTCGATCCACTTCTTCAGCCCCATGCGGCGGACCGTGTCGACATCGCCCGGCCGCGGGCCGAAGGTCAGCCGGTCAAGCGCGTGTAATGATCTGTTTATTCTTGTCGAGCTTGACGTGAAACAGCTTGGCCTGCTGCCGCGCCCGATCGTCTTTCGACGGAGCGCGCTTCGACAGAGCGGGAAATGCCGCGACGGAAGCCAAGGCAACCGCGGCGACGACTCGGGTTATTCGCAACATCCTTATAGCTATATAAACGCGAATGCCGGGGAAAAGTTTACTCTGGCCTTGACGGCCAAGCAAGCGTCCCCTCGGCGCTTTAGATGCCGCGCTTTAAATGTGGGAAGGTTTTATCGATGGGGCGTGAGGCGGCACGCCCCGCGAAAGGCTTTATGCTATCGCCGCCGCGCTCGGCTTTCCTCCGGCTCCCGGCTTTTCGCCTTGCCTCCATCCGAGCCGTCCGGCGAGCGCGTGCCCAACTTCTCGGACTCGTACTCCTTGAACGCGGGAGCGTCGATGTACTGCCAGTCGCCCCCTTCATTCCAAGGTCCGCGAGCGTCCTTTTCGCCGTGATCGCCCACACCGGTCGAATCGTTGAAGTATTGATTGACCAGCTCGGCCGTGGGCGGGATCTGCCCGATCGACAATGAGCGGCTTGCCCAGGCTCTCCAGCGCGAGCGTGAAAGCTTTCATGTGCGTAATCTCGCGCGTCATCAGAAACTGCAGCGCGTCGATGCTGCCCGGATCCTCGCAGAAATCGATCAGCCGTTCATACACGATTTTCGCCCGCGCTTCAGCCGCAATATTGCTGCGAAGATCGACGTCCAGTTCCCCCGTGACCTTCAGGTAATCCGCGGTCCAGGGATTCCCGGCGGAGTTGTTCAGCGACACTCCGCCGCCGCCCGCGATGGCGATCAGCGGATCGGCTTCCGCCGCCGTCCGGTCGCCCTTCATCGGCTTAAGGTGCATGCGGGCCAGCGTTCCGACGACCTCCAGATGGCTCAGCTCTTCGGTGCCGATATCCATGAGAAGATCCTTACGTTCCGGATCGTCGCAGTTCAGTCCTTGAATGGAATATTGCATCGCGGCCGCCAGTTCGCCGTTCGCCCCGCCGAACTGCTCCAGCAGCATCTTGCCGAAACGGGGATCGGGCGTGCCCACGCGCACCGTATACATGAGTTTTTTGAGATGGTGATACATCAAGTCTCCAGAAATATAATTTTTGCGGTCGGTTGTGTGACGCGAGGGCGCGAATCGATGCGCCCTGTAACCGTGAAACGCCCGTGCAAACCAGGGCGGTTTTATTTCCGCGATTTCCCGGCTTGCTTCCAGAGAAAATAACCGATAATCGTTTTCGCGTCGATAATCTCGCCGTCCAGGATCATCTTCTTCACCTCTTTGGCGGGACACCAGCGCACCTCAATGCGCTCGTCTTCCATCGGCGCGGCTTCGCCTTGGCTCAACCCCGTGGCGAGATAAATGGTCATCTTTTCGGCGACAAAACCCGGGCTGGGATAGAAGTTCACAAGCTTTTTCCAAACCTTCGCGCGGCACCCGGTTTCTTCTTGCAACTCGCGCCGGGCGCACTGCAGAGGCGTCTCCCCCTCGTCGAGGCTGCCGGCCGGTAATTCCCAAAGCGTCTGGCGCGCGGGCAGCCGGTATTGCCGCACCAGCAGGATGCGCTTGCGATCGTCGACGGCCATCATCACGGCCGATCCGCGATGCTGCACGATGCCGCGCTTGATTTCGAAGCCGCTCGGATCTACGGCATGATCTTCGGTAACGGAAAAAAGACTGTTCTTGTACTTCTCGATGGACGAGACGATCTTCATGATTTTTTCAAAGCTCGCTTAAGTTCTTCGTACGGCAGAGTATTTAAAACGTCGGACGCTTCCAGCCAACCGCGGCGCGCCATCAAAATTCCATACGGCATATTGGCCGCCAGACTGCGCGGATGGTGAGAGTCCGTCGAAATAGCGAACTTCGCGCCCAGAGATTTCGCGGTGCGCACCATGGCGCCGCCCAGGTCCAGCCGCTCCGGACTGCCGTTGATCTCGAGAAATACATTGCGCCGGACGGCCTCCGAAGCGACGCGCTCGAAGTCGAACGGGAACGGCTCGCGCTGCAGAATGACGCGCCCGGTGGGGTGGCCCAGAACGCCGATATGGGGCGATTCGAGCGCGCGCAAAAGGCGATCCGTCATTTCGGCCGCTTCCATATTCATCAAGCTGTGAACGCTGCCGACGACAATGTCGAGTTCGGCCAGCGCATCTTCGGCCAGATCCATCGCGCCGTCTTTGCGGATGTCGCATTCCAGCCCCGACAGAATTCGGATCCCCAGATTTCCGCTGTCGTTGAGCTCGCGGACGCGCTTAGCGAACGCCACCGCGCGTTGCTCGTCCAGGCCATTGGACATCGCCATAACTTTGGAGTGATCGGTGATGGCGATGTATTCGTAGCCCAACTCGCGCCCCGCCTCCGCCATCTCCTCGAGCGTGGCGCGCCCATCCGTTTCGGTGGTGTGCATGTGAAGATCGCCGCGGATATCGGAGAGATGGATCAGCTTCGGAAGACGGCGCTCCGCCGCGGCCTCGATCTCGCCGCAATTCTCGCGCAACTCCGGCGGAATCCACTCCAGACCGATCTTTTCGTATATTTCCTCTTCCGTTTCTCCCGCGACGCGCTCGTTCCCCTCCAGCCGGAACAGGCCGTACTCGTTCAGCGTCAGCCCCAGCTTCAGCGCGCGCGTGCGCAAGGTTGACGTTGTGCTCCTTGCTGCCGGAAAAGTACTGCAACGCCGCGCCGTAACTTTCGTGCGGCAGCGCCCGCAGATCCACCTGCAAGCCCTCCAGCCCGAAGCGCACGCTGGCTTTGTTCGGTCCTTTCCCGAGAACTTCGTGAACGCGCGGATGCGCGGTAAAACGCTCCAGGGCGTCCCCTGCGCCAGGTCCCGTGGCGAGCAAATCCAGATCTCCGATAGTCTCCTTGCCCCGCCGCAAACTGCCCGCCGCGCTCACTTTTTCCAACCCCTCACCCTCCGCTAGATACTTCATCAACTCGTCCGCGACGCGATGCCCGAAATTGAGTCGGAACCGGCCCGCGCTTTGCTTATGCCGCTCAATCGAGCGCAGCACCTTCTCTTCCAGCTTCGCGCCCATGCGCGGCAGCTCGCGCAGCTTCTGCTCGCGGCAGATGCGTTCCAGATCGTCGATGCCGGCAACCTGATAATGCTCATACAGCAGCGCGATGCTCTTGGGACCCAGGCCCTGAATTTTCAGCAGCTCCAACGCCGACGCCGGAAAACGCGCCAGAAGCTGATCGCGCGTGGGGAACGATCCGCGCGCGCAGATGTCCTGCAGCACGGAAGCAATTCCCTTTCCGACGCCGGGAATTTCGGTCGCCTTGCGCTCGGGATTGCAAACGACATCGGAGACTTTTTCGGGATACGCTTCAATCGTGGAGGCGGCGTTGCGGTAGCTGCGAATGCGGAAGCCATCTTCCCCGGCGATCTCCATCAGGTCCGCCGTCTCGCTCAGGAGCCGCGCAATCTCACGATTCTCCATGCCCGGTGTCGATTGTAGCGAGGCCATGCGGCTCCACGTGTACCAGGACATCGGCGACCCACGGAAGATACGCGCGTATTCGGCCGCGCACCTCCGTGGCGATCTCGTGCGAGGCGCTGACGCTCATCGCGGGGTCCACTTCCAGGTGCAGATCGACGTGATAGCGCAGGCCCGTTTTGCGCGCAAAGCATTTCTCGATCCCAAGCGCGCCCGGCACTGTCAATGCGGCATTGCGCACCTGCGCCAGCATCTCGCGGTCCGGCATGGTGTCCATCAGTTGCAAAGTGGTGTCGCGCACAATCTTGATGCCCAGAAAAATGACGATGAATCCCACCACCGCGCCCCCGATGTCGTCGGCCGGTCCGAAGCGCTCCCGGGCGAAGGCTTCGAGCGACACGGCCACGAGTGCGACCGCGCCGGAGAGAGTATCGACCCCGTCGTTCCACGCATCGGCGGATAGAGAAGAACTGCGCAGCTTGCGCCCGTAATGGCGCTTGACGCCGTACAGCGACGACTTCACCACGATGGAGGCCACCACCGGCCAAATCGCGAATGCCGCCGGGCTGGGGTGCGGCCGCAGCGCGCGCTGCACCGACTCCACCGCGATGAGAGATCCCATCACGACCAGGAGAATTCCCACCGCCAGGCCCGATAATGTTTCCAGGCGTCCATGCCCGTAGGGATGTTCGGCGTCCGGCGGCTTGGCGGCCATGTGCAGCCCGAATAGAACGAGGCTGGAAGACAACACGTCGCTCGCCGATTCCACGCCGTCCGAAACCACCGCCGTGGAATTCGCCTTCAGGCCGACCAGAATCTTCGCGGTCGCCAGCGCCGCGCTGATAAAGATACTTGCGAGGGCTACGTTGTACCCGACCCTCTCGGGCGCGTTCACTTCTTCTTTCCGGTAATAAGTAGGTGGCTGCCTTTCGCCAGCTCCGCGATTTCTTTCCAGTCCAGACGGCCGCCGTTCACGCGCAGCGACACCCAGCCGTGCTGTCCGACATAGGGCGTTTTGAAAAAGCGCGGATCGTCCAGAAACACCGGCTGCATCGACTTGCCGACCTTGAAGCTGATGGAAAGCTCGCCTTTATATCGTTCCAGCACCGCGAAGGTCTTCATCTTGCCTGCCTGGAAGGTCGGGTGTCCAAACGTCACCGTCTCGCTCGCCCCCGGGAGCCCCAAGCAAATTTCACGCAGTCTAAACAGGATATTCTGCTCGTCCATACCGATCTAATTACAAGCGTACAAAAGAAAGTCCGCCCAGCGCTATATAGGTTCAGCCGCCGCCCTTGCCGCCGCTGCAACCATGCCGGGGCACGCACGGGCTCGACTGTAAATGCCGGCTGCTTTTCATCGGCTCGAGTGTTCTGCCCCGCGCGGCTGCGAACCCCGCCGCTTCTTCCGGGCCGCCGCCGCGAGAGGAAGCGGTACATAAATGCCATTACGCAAGTGGACGCCACCCCAGACGCGGCAGTCGGGATTCTTGCTGCGCGATAATGCTGTACCATGCCCCTCCACCCCATTGCCGCGGCCCCCACTTCCCTCACCGCTTTCGTCGGCATCTCCGAATCCGGCCCATTCCGCGCCGCCACGCACATCGCAAGCTTCGCCGCCTACCAAGCCGCCTTTGGCGTGACGGCGATCGGCTCCGAAATGGGCTTCGCGGTAAATCAATTTTTTGCGAACGGCGGAGGCGGCTGCACCATCGTTCGGATCGAGACCATCGCCGCGCGAACGTTCGCGTCCGCCGCGGCAGCGCTCGATCAAGCGCCGTTCCTCAACCTGCTGTGCCTCCCAGGCGTAACCGGCCGGGAAGTATTGGCCGCCGCCGCCCTCTATTGCGAAAAGCGCCGCGCCTTTCTGATCGCCGATTCGGACCCGAACGCGAACACGCCGCAGTTGCTCTTGGCATCGATGAACCACCCGCCCTTGCTCAATGCCGCTTCTCTCGCAATCTACGGCCCGTGGCTGCAAATTCCCGACCCTCTGAACATCGGCGAGACCCGCACCGTGGCGCCGTGCGGTTCCATCGCCGGCGTATACGCGCGCAACGACAGCGCGAGCGGCGTCTGGCATGCCCCCGCCGGAAACAGCGCGCGAATCTACGGCGCCTCATCTCCAACCTTCCCCATTTCCGGCGCACAGGGCGAATCCCTCAATGCCGTCGGCTTAAACTGTATCCGGCAGCTGCCTTCCATCGGCATCGCCCCTGGGGAGCGCGAACGCTTGCGGCGCCCCCTTCCGAATACATGTACATCCCCGTGAGAAGGCTCGCGCTGTTCCTCGAACAAAGCATCGTGGCTGGGACGCAATGGGCGATCTTTGAACCGAACAACGAAGCGCTGTGGTCGGAGATCCGCCTCGCCGTCGGCGCATTTCTACAGGGGCAGTTCGAGGCGGGCGCGTTTGTGGGCGGCATCCCTAGCCAGGCTTACTTCGTAAAATGCGACGCCGCCACCACCACGTCCGCCGATATCCAAAACGGCGTCTTCAACATTATCGTCGGATTCGCGCCGATTCGTCCCGCGGAGTTTGTCATCCTGCGGCTGCAGCAGAACGCGGCTGCCGCTTAAATTGCAGATGCCGGAATATATGGCCGCTGCGGTGTACAATCGTACACGGCGCCGGCCTTCGAATGGGATCGAAGGAAAGAGGCCGGCAACGTACGCAAACATGGAATTAGATTCGCCGGCGCCGTATCGGTACTTGAAGACGATCGAGCTATCACCGTATTGGACGATTCCATCGGCGAGGAGAGGTGGGCCACAATCGGCATGGACGCATTGGGCCGGGTTCTCGCGATTGTGTACCCTGGCGCGGCGCGAAGATCCGTATCGTCTCTGCGCGTCGGGCGACCGCGCGCGAAAGCCGGCATATCCGGACAACTTATGAAAAAGGAATATGACTTCAGCAAGGGCAAACGGGGAACCGTGCTGCCGGCCTCGACCGGCAAGACCCGAGTGACCATCCGCCTGGATGACGACCTTCTGGATTGGTTCCGCGACCAAGTCGACAAGGCTGGCGGCGGTAACTACCAGCGTCTGATCAACCACGCATTACGGGACTTCGTGGATCGTAGCCGCGAGCCGTTGGAGTCAACCTTGCGTCGCGTAATCCGCGAGGAACTGCGGCGCGCAGGATAAGCAGCCGCCGGACAGATCGCGAGCAACGGCGTTGTGTTTACGAGTACCCTTGCCGGGTGTACTGCGCGCCTTTCCCCGCTGGAGGAGACCTCAAGGCGGGGAACACAGCGGCGCAAAATCACGGAAACGGCGTTCCTGGCAGCTAATTTAGCAGCCCTCGCCGCAATACAACTACACTGGCGGAGTCGGCGCTTCATAACCCGTCAAGCCCTCACTGGCCCGCGCCGGATCGTAATTCGGGTTGGGCGTCGGCATCGCGGCGTCAACGGACTTGCGCCAGTCCGCGAGCGTTTCGTAAAGCCTTTTCGCGCGCGCCGCTTCGCGATTTATCAAATTGCTGCGCTCGCCGATGTCCGCGCGCAGGTTGTATAACTCGCGCCGCCCGTCTTCATAAAACTCGATCAGCTTCCAATCTCCCAGACGCACCGCGCCCGAGGGACGGCCGCCTTGGTCGCTGTAGTGCGGGTAATGCCAGAAGAGCGGACGCTGCCCGATCGAGCCGCCTTCGACAAGACGGCGGATCGATACGCCGTCGACTGCGCCGGCGCGCGCTCCCAGCCCCTCGCAAAATGTCGGGAAAAAGTCGATGCTCGAAACCGCTTCATCGACCGTAACGCCGGCCTTTGACGCGCCGGGCCAGCGGATCAGAAGCGGCTCCCGGATGCCGCCTTCAAAAAGGTGTCCCTTGCCGGCGCGCAGCGGCGCATTATTGGTGACGGGCGCCGCTCGCCTCGCCTGATAGCGCACGCCCCCGTTATCCGAGAAAAAAACCACGATGGTGTTGTCCGCCTGTTTCGATTCCTCAAGCGAGCGCAGCAGACGCCCCACGGAATCGTCCGCGGTCTCGACCATGGCGCAGTATGTCGGGTCGACGTCGCCGATGTCCCGCTTGCGGTATTTCGCGATCAGCTCCGGCGGAGCCTGCAGGGGCATGTGCACCGTGAACTGCGCTTCGTAGAGAAAGAACTGTTTCGCGGGATTCTCGCTCATGAAACGCGATCCTTCGAACGCCAGACGTGAGGTCAAGAACTCGCCCGGCTCCAGCTTCAGGTTGGGCAATTGCAGCGGGCCGAAGTAGCTCGGCGGAGAGCCCTTCGCCGTGCCCGCGATATTGAGATCGAAGCCTTGATCGGTGGGTGAATACCCAGTTCCGCCGAGGTGCCACTTGCCGATCGCGGCGGAGCGGTACCCGAGCGGGCGCAGCGCTTCGGCGAGCGTGGTCTCCGCCAGCGGCAGCTCCTGATTGAACGCCGGAGTCAGCAGCTTCGCATAGGGCCACTGCTTGCGGCCCGGAATCCAGTCCGTCAGATGCAAGCGCGCCGGGTACTTGCCCGTTAGAATGCTGGCGCGCGTGGGCGAGCAGACCGGACAAGCGGCATAAGCATTGGTGAACCGGACACTCTGCTCGGCGAAGCGGTTCAGGTTAGGCGTATCGATGAAGCCATTGCCGAATGGTCCAGTGTCGTGCCAGCCAAGATCGTCCATGAGCATGAACAGCACGTTCATGGGCCGCTGCTGCTCGGCGCGGCAAACGGACGATGTAAGGCCGCCGGCGAGCGCGTTCAAAAAAGCTCTGCGTTGCATAATCCTGCTGATCAAATGATGGCGCCAAAACGTCGCATTCAGTACCCCGCTCCCGGCGCCTCAGAACGGCTCGTAACCGGCCAACGCGCCGGTGACAACTATTTTCATAAATCTTCAGAGCCCCGCGGCCCTGGATCGCTAACGAGTTAACCCGCCGGCCGCCCCGCGGCAGTGCGAATCTCCGCTCCGCGCCCGATATTCTCCAGGCGGGAGATGCCATGACCTGCCTTCGATTCGGCGCGGTTCTGCTCGCGTGTGTCTGCTCCCTCGCAGCCGATCCCGCCGCCGGAGCGAGCCCTGCCGCCGCTTCTACTCGCGCCAAAGTTCTGTGCGGCCTCGCCATGGCCGAGCAGGACCTGGGCCACTACGCCCTTGCCGAAAACGGCTATTTGCGAGCCGCCGCCCTGCTCGGCAACGACGATCCCACCCTCGCGTATATCCTCGACGGCCTCGCTACCGACTATGTCGATTTGCGCCTGTATGCCAAAGCTCAGCAGGCCGCCAACCGCGCGCTCGCCATCGCGCGCGACGCTCTGCCGTCCGGCGATCCGCATTGCGCGCGTATCCTGGGACACCTCGCCGTCATCGCCGCCCATCGAAGGCGAGACCGCGCGCGCCGAAGCCCTCTTGGACCTCTGAAGGAAAAGCCTCTGCAAGAGGCGGGGTCTCGCTGCCGGTTGGTCTACGAGCGGATGGAGCCGGCACGCCTGAACTGAGGCTCAGGCCGGGAATTATCGATCGAATTCCAAAAAAGACCCGTTTCGGACCCGAGATGCGCTGGCGTACGGCCCGAAACGCCGAAACATCAAACACGCTTTTCGCAGCGGCGGAAAATGAAATTCCCGATTGAAATTTTCGGGAATCGTGATAAGATAGACGCATTTTGCGGATGCCTCCATGACAAAAGTGCGCGTCGCCATCCTTTGTTTGCTCTCGGCAACGGTTTCCTGGGCTCAAGGGAGTCTTACGATCAAGACCAAGTCGCCGCTATGTAGCGGATATGTCGGACGCAATTATTCATGCCCGATTGAAGCCAGCGGAGGGAAAACACCATACACCTGGGACATCACGGAAAGAAAGCCGACCTCTAACTGGCCAGCTATCAATTCCCGAGGCGTCCTAAAGGGAAAACCGAAGAAAAAGGATTCTTACACGATTACAGTCACGGTGAACGACGCCGACGGAAACTGCTCGTCACAGCCATTCACCCTGATCATTGGCGAGAAGCCCCTCGCGATCTCAAGCAGCGAGAGACTGAAAGACGGTTATGTCGACCAGACCTACGCCGATAAATTGACGACCACCGGCGGCATCGGGAACCCCCAGTGGTCGGCTTGCGCCTCGTCGTCCTCGCCCGATTGGCTTCAGGTGGACGCGCAAGGAAACGTATCTTTCCAGAAAGGCGTGTCAGCGGGCACTTACAAGTTCTGCGCCCAAGTACGCGACAATCGCGTGCCGAACAACACGATCTTGAAAAAAACCTTCCAAATCAAAATCGCTGAGGCGCTGGCAACCGGCCCTTCATCGCTGCCGCGTGGAGTGATTCTTCAGCCTTACCCACGAACGAAAATTATCGGGGGATTCCCCCCATATACCGCCGTGAATCCCCCTCCAGGAATGTCCCTGAAACATGGCGCCATCGCGGGTACTCCGACGGAGCTCGGATCATCGACCATTAAGCTAACCGATCGAAACAACAAGTGGATATCGCCAACCATCGCTATTGGCATCGCCCCGCCGCTCTATGAGTTCTCTAAGCCCCTCTCGGATGCCATAGACAGCTTGACCAAAACGGCGCCCGCGCCGCGCCGCTTATCGCGTAAGATCGCGGAATTGAAGAAATTGCTTCAGGACGACCTCGATTCGCGTTCCCTGTTGTGCTTTGAAGAAGAGACGCACCAATCGGATGTGGATGCGAGAACGAAAGAACTTTGCAGCTTGAAGAAGTCGCTTGATTCATGGTCCTACGGCGACACTCAATTGGCGACGGACATTCGCCAGTTGTTTTCCGCCATCGATCGCCGTCTAAGCCTGCTCGATGCCGGTAACTCGGATTTTTGCCACGGAACATGGATTGGGGAATGCTTCAGCAGGGGCATAAGAATGAGTCTGATTCTGCGGCGCGATGACAACTCAAGAGATTGGCAATGGGAGGTGAATGAGCCTGCGCCCGTGCCCCTGCTGATTCCCGTGAAAAGCACCCTGAACCACGGCCTCTGGATCTTTACCGCCGGCCCCTCGTCTGTCGCCTCGATCGCCGATCCGCGCATCAAGGCCAGCGGCCAATTCCGTTACAACTCCAATGAGGGCGTCCCGAGTTTTCGCGGCACATTGACAATCCCGGCGGATCAGCCTATGGAGTCTGCGATTGCACCTTGAACGAGAACCGCCGCCCGGAGGAACCTAAGCGATGAACCCGCGCACGATCACGACTTTGCTGGTTGCTGGCGCGTTCATCGCCCTTTTTGCCACTGCAACCGCACAGACCTCTCCCCCGCCTAACAAAAGACAAAAGAAAACGGCCAAAAAGAAGCAGCAATCCGACATCGGGATCTTCGTCGATTACCCCAAGGTTTACGACGACACTCAGACTGACGACTCTATTGCAAGCGGCGTCTAGCAGCCTTGGCAACCTGACGCCGTTCGACCAGAACACGCTCATCAAAGGATTGGGCGCCGTCCAGGGCCTCAGTCTGAACCAAACGCAGACCAACCTCCAATTGCAGGGCGCCGGGTATACCCTGCCGTCCGGTTCCACCAATCAGCCCTCCTTTGCTGCTCCATCCGTGACCGCGCCCGGAGGAGTATCGGCCACGGACCTACTCAACGAAGAAACACAGTTGAGCGCCCTCATCACAAGTCTCCGTCTGCTAATGCAGGGTGCGCTCACCGATCAACTCGAACCCGGAACCAGCCTTCCCAAGCCCCGCATGACGCTGGGATTTCCGATCAGCATCAATGTGCCCGTCGGTTACCAATACCGAAATGCCGTAGCGGAGGTGGAAATCTCCGTGTGCCCGCCGGAGGGAACGGCCGGCGAGGCCCCATCCTTGATCACTGTCCTGCCCCAAGCCAAGACCTATAACGTAGCAAGCCTCGTGACAAAGTCGTCCCAGATCGGCGGCGGGGCCGTTTCCGGGGTTCTCACCTTGGGAGGTAGTTTCCTGCATTCCCGCCAGACGTACTACCTCGTAAAAGACCAGGACACGATTGCCCTACAGCACGCCCCTAATCCTTCGAACCGTAGGTGCACATATCTAGTGTTCGACCCGGAAAAGGGCCCTCACGAAGAGTCGCACTCGCCAGTGGTCTTCGGGTGGCAGTTCAAACCGGTACTCGGTCAATCCGTGGTGCAGGACGGCTTGCGCCAGACATTTGCGCAATTATCGTTTTCACCTGCTCGCTCACAAGGGAGGGATAGCGATTTTGAGCAAAGCTTGAGCTGCGAAGATGATCCCGTCCAGATCGGTCTGGCGTGGAGGCACTACGATCCAAAAACGGGCCGCGTCGGCGCGGAGTTCATTAAGCGACCCAATCCCATCTTCACTCATGCACCCATTTACAACTCCCCGCCGGTTCCTTTGGACGTCCTGGTCGACGACAACGGAGATGGGACCTTGACGGTTCGAGCATTGGGTTCATTCAAGAGCAACACCTATGTCCGGGTCGGTTGCCTCGTTCTGGGAGGTCCTGCGGGGACCCCCTCGTGCGGATCGCCTGCCAATCCAGCGCCAGGCGGTGCGGCTCCGAACGCCTCTCCCGGGGCGACACCAGCCAACAACAACTCCGCCTCTAATGCAACCACCCCCGCCCAGCCCCAGCCCGGCGCCCCTTCCAACACCGCACCGGCACCGGCAAACGGCAGTGCGGCTCCCGCCGCCACCGGCAACAATAGCCCCAGCGCCCCGCCCGCCGCGGCGTCTCCTGCCCCAGGCCAGACGACGTTTCAAATCCAAGGCACGGTGCAGATTGCGGCCACGCCGCCGCCCCAGAGTTCCACAAACGCCGCCACTCCCGCGCCGACGCCGAACAGTTTTTACGCAACCACGAAGTACATAAAGTTCACCGCGCCCGCCAACCTCATCGCCCTCCAGGGCGCCATGCTTGTGAATCCGGACGGCTTTGAGGCGGAGATTGTCCGGGGCGAGCCCGTTCCTCCGACGGTTACCTGCGCTCTCCGCCTCGCGCAGTATTCGACCCCGCCCGAAATCGTCAGCCCCAAGAGCGCCAATGGAATAGTAGGATCCGAGTTCTCCTACGACATTAAGGCCGTCTCCTATCGGCTTAGACCTGGACTTGCGCCCCTGACGTATAGCGCGGATTTTCCGGTCGACTTGGGCCTGGAACTCGACACTCACACCGGCAGGATCCACGGCACGCCCACCCAACCATGGACCCGTAGAGTAAATCTGACCGCGACGGACAACCGCGGCAGAACCGGCACGGGCCTCCTTACGATAACCATAACGGCGGCGCCTCCCGTCATTACGAGCGGAGACTCGGCCAGGGTCAAAGTGGGAGACGATTTCCGCTACCAGATCACCGCCGGCAATTCACCGCTGTGTTTCGATGCCGTGGGATTGCCGGCCGGCCTGTCGGTAGACAGGATTTCCGGCTGGATGTCCGGGAAGCCCACCGCCCCGGGAACGTCAAATGTGGTCCTGACAGCCACCAACAAATATGGAAGCGGCGTCGCCAGACTCACAATATACGTCGACCCTGCGCCCCCGGTCATTACCAGTTCGAGCTTGGCAACCGGCGCCGTGAACGCTCGGTTTAAATATAAAATCAAGGCCACGCACGATCCAACGACGTATGCCGCGCCCGACTTGCCCGAAGAGTTTACGCTGAACGCACAAACCGGTCTAATCTCCGGAACCCCCAAGGAGAAAAGGAATCAAACTATCAAGATAAGTGCGACCAATAGCGCCGGAACAGGCTCCGCCGATCTAACGCTCCGCATCTCTGGCGAAGGCACCCCAGTGATCGAGCCGGCAGCTTTGAAAATCAAAGAGGGACACCCGTTCCCCTCCTATCGAATCCGCGCTACCCACCTGCCCTCGAACTTCGCGCCACCTGACTTGTCGAAATATGGCTTGCATCTCGACAGCAAAGGTGTCATCACTGGAACGCCCAAGAAAACAGAGGTCGTCAAAGTACCGCTGAGCGCTAGAAACGCCAAAGGCAAAGGCACATCCGAGCTCACCTTAACCATTTTGGCGCGCCCCGTCATCTCGGTCGGCCGCAACCCCCGCGGCACGGTGGGAAGCCTGTTTTATTATCGGATCGAGGCTACGAATTCGCCCACACGGTACTACGCGCGCGGTTTGCCGCCGGAACTGTGGACGGATCCGGTCACGGGAGTAATCTCCGGGAAGCCCCGGTCGGTGGGAACCTTCCTGATAGAATTGCACGCATGCAACGGGGCCGGAGATGACACGGCCTTGCTGACCCTCACCATCGCGGCGCCCCCGGATTCAAGTCCCCGCAATACTCTCGACGAACAGCCGCCGCCCCCGGCTCTCTTTGCCCAACAGATGCAGGCGCCCGCTCTTCCCCTTCCAGGTTTCGAGAAACAGCAGTTAATGCTGAAATCGATCGCTCCGCCGCGGCCGCCCGCGCCCTCAACGGAAGTGCGGCTGGTTCCGTTCAACGACACGCTGACCCAAGTCACACTCACGAACGTGCCTATCCTCGACGCCTCGAAAGACACGATTCCGCCATTGCCCGTTGTTCTGATCGGGACCACCGCCTTTGGTCTTCGCGACCACCCCTTTGCAGCGCCCCCTTCACAAGGAAGCGTCACGCTGTTTGCGCAGAGCAGCCTTCTGACGCAACCGGGCCAGCAGATCGTTTGGGAGTATCTTTTTGAACCAGCCGAACGGAATCAACGCAAGGTTTACGCGATTCCTCCACAGGATCTCCCCCTCGGCACCTCGAGGTGTTCGGCGACTGTTTCGAGCATCGCCTTTCTCCGGTCCGAGGGTCAAAACAGTTACTACGCAGTACGCGGCCAAAACCTCGATCACGGCGATCTGAAGTTGCTCTCGCCTCTTGCCCAGCCGGATGCCGGATCGAGTTCCACCTTGTTCCTGTTCCACTTGGATAGCAAGGCCGCGAAGACGGCGCAAGCCGCGATCCTGCAGTGCGGCTCTGACGCGCCGTTCTCTTTGCCTATTTCAGCGCCCCCATCGTCGGCCACAACCGCAGCAGCCACTACCACAGTCAAGGCGGGTCCCCAGGTATACACGGGAGACCCGAACATTATGATCACGGGATCCAACTTGGATCAGGTAGTTAGCATTTGGGGCAACGGGCTGCAGCTTTCATTTACGCCAGGATCCGACAATTCCTCCCTGATCATCGATGATCCGAAAGTGCCTACCAATATCACGGCAAAGCCGATTCCAGTGACCTTGCTTTTCTACCTCAGCGACAAGACGTATGTCTCGTTGACATTAACGGTGAAAAAACGGTGAAGCTCTCCCTATCAAGATTGTATTTCGTACTGACGTGCGCCCTTCTGCTTATGCGGATCGCGGGAGCTCAAGCTACGCGCGCATACGTTTTCGTCGGGCCGGCTCCGAACAATGGCGGCTCCAGTCAGGCTAGCTTCGGTATTCTTCCCACGCCCCCGCCGCTAGTCCCCCCGGCCAACAATACGTATGCGGCGGGCTTGGGATTGGAAGAGCGCTTCAATTCCGTCGCGAGTGGTACTGGCGTAGTGAGCGTGCTCGGCGCTGGCATCGAGTTGGCCGGCATTCTGCCCGGCGGTGGGAAAGTACTTAATAACAGCGTGGGCGTAGTTTCGCCGAATGCCTATTTCCACTGGCCATGGCGCGATGGGCAGGACGCCAAGCTGAACTTCTACGCCACGGCTGGATATTCCATAGCGTTTCGAGATTTCACGGCCAACGGCTTCAACGCCGGAGGCGGCATGTATTACTGGTTTGGGGAGCGCCTGGGGCTTAACGTTGAGTTCCGGGTATTGAAACTATTCGGGAGTGTCCCGGCCACCGCGGACACGCGGTATTACCAGATCCGCTTTGGACTCACGTTCCGATAGTTCTGTGCGAGGAGGGTTCATAAGATGAAAAGCCCAGTGCTCATCACAATGTTGGCAGTCTCCGCATACGCGCAATCGACGCCGGTAAACTGCACCGCTGGAACCAGCGGAGCGACACCCAGCGGCCCCACAACTTCTTGGGATACAAGCGGTAACACTATGCTGAATGGGATTTATAACTTCCGCTACGTTCAGTATACCGTCGGGGACCTCAACGGCGACCTAAGCCACGCCTACGCGCTCTATGGGACTATCAATTTCCAGCAAGGCGGAACTTACGCCATCAGCGGGATGTTACTGGACTCAAGTTCGCTGTCCCCAATTGCCGTAAGTGAGACATATCCAGGCCATTACTCGATAGCAGCCTGCGGCTTTGGGTTCCTCAGTAATCCTCTTTTATCAGGCGATTCGATTTGGGGATTAGTGTCCCAGTCCGGCGTGTTCGTCGGCAGCACCACCGAAACACAACATCCTTTCAACGATCTGTTCATTGCCGCTCCCGCTGCCGTGACAAATACCGATACATCGCTTGAAGGCTCCTATTCGGTAGCTTACATCGACTTTCCGGACGGCCTCGTCAAAGACATCGTCACTGCGGGCTTCCAGATGGCTCCGAATGGAAACGGAAACATCGGCCCGGTAAATATTGAGATGTACCAAGGAAGCGGCAGCAGTGCTATCGATATCACTGAACAAGCCTCCGTCAATATCGCCGGAAGCAATGTGGCCGGTGGCAGCGGCATCCTTAGCTTTCCCAGCGCTGGCGAGGCGATCTCAAATGACAAGCTCCTTTATGTATCGCCTGACGGGAACCTGATTTTCGGGGGAGGCTCCGGCGCATTCGACCTTTTCGTGGGCATCCGCACTGCGGCGCCGGCTACGGTTGCAACTGGGCCGAACGCCGGATTCGGAGTCGGCAATTTCGGCGGGCTCTATTATCAAGCCGGAATAGACGAAATCATTTCGATCCCCGGCCCCAACGCCACTGCGTCCCTTCAGACCTATTACGGCGCGTTCAACGCGGGCCCCGGTTTTGGAACCTTCAACCCATCCTCCGGAGTCCTTTTGGAGCACCAACGAATCGTGGCCCCGCTCCGCTCACCGCTGCAACCCACGAGTTATCCCTATCCACCTTTCAGCTACCCCTATCAGCCCTTTGGCTATACATACGCCGACACATATAACCTGGCATTCGGCTTTAACACCGGCTATATGGGTGCGTACATGGGAATTGTGGGTAGCGAGAGGAAGTACGTGATTGGGGGAAACGGAACCCTGAGACTCGGCTTCGGAATACCTCCAAACTTGGGTATCAACATCGCGGCATCGAGGCTCCCATATTGCCAGCAACTCCGGCGGGCTCCGTTTACATTAATCCCGATGGCGTGGTCAACGCCGCGAGTTTCGCGCCCTATACATCCGAGATCTCTCCTGGCGAAGTCATCGCGATCTTCGGATCGAATCTTGCTGCCAGCGGAACCATGCCGACCGTGACCATGGACGGGATTTTGGCTCCGGTGCTCAATGCAACGCCTAAGCAAGTGACGGCGATAGTGCCGCCAAGCCTCCTGCCATCGCACAGCAGCGGCGACTACGCGCAGATCCAGGTAACAAATGGCGGGCAACAGTCGAATATCGTATGGGCATACGTGAATAGTACGAATCCCGGTATCTTCACCCAAGCCGAAAACGGACTCAACGACGCGGTGGCGGTTCACGCCTCGACGAACTTGCCGGTGACACCGGCCAATCCGGCAGTCCCTGGCGAAACGATAACCGTATCTGCTACGGGTCTCTCCAGTACCCCCAGCTCAGGCGGTGTCGGCGGATTCGGTCTCCTCCACGCCCCTTGCCGCGTCATCAATCATGGTCACCATGGGAAACATCTTGGCCACGGTTGATTCGGTGGCGCTGAGCCTCGGCGGTGGGGGCGTGGAGAATATCTCTGTAACCGTACGGGCAACCGAAATCATACCGGCGGGCGCCACCTTCATCGAACTTCCGCTGATCATCGCCGGCCCGGACGGAACAACTGGACAAGCCACGATCGCCGTCGGGCCCGCAAGTGCCTCCGCGACTTCAAGCACGTCGGCGCGGATGCCGAGTCTGTACCGCTAGCCTTTCTCAGACAGCACAGCGCACACCCAATTCAGACGCGCCAACCTGCTAGGCCATCGACGCCTCTGGCGTTCAAATCGAGCTGCAGCGGATTTGCGGCGCCTTGAACGGTGCGGATGCCGTTGCGCTCCCTCCTGCGGAGCATCATCGTCGGCTCCACGCCAATCTTCCCGATTTGCATTCACAACGATTTTCACAAATCTCGACCCCCTCACCCACTGCACCTATAACGACTTAACCCCATCACCCCTCCCGTCCTTCGCGAATCTCCGCTCCGCGCCCGATATTCTCCAGGCGGGAGATGCCATGACCTGCCTTCGAATCGGCGCTGTTCTGCTCGCGTGTATCTGCTCGCTCGCCGCCGATCCCGCCGCCGGAGCGAGCCCTGCCACCGCTTCCACCCGCGCCAGATTTCTGTGCCGCCTCGCCATGGCCGAGCAGGACCTCGGCCACTACGCCGCTGCCGAAAACAACTACTTGCGAGCCGCCGCCCTGCTCGGCAACGACGATCCCACCCTCGCATATATCCTCGACGGCCTCGCTACCGACTATGTCGATTTGCGCCTGTATACCAAAGCTCAGCAGGCCGCCAACCGCGCGCTCGCCATCGCGCGCGACACTCTGCCGTCCGGCGATCCGCAACTCGCGCGCATCCTGGGACACCTCGCCGTCATCGCCGCCCACGGGGCGAGACCGCGCGCGCCGAAGCCCTCTTCCGCGAAGCCCTCAATGCCTGGGCCAATCGGATCGGGCCAACGGCGGCAAATGCCAAACGCGGCGCCGCGGCCACCGAAGCCAATTTTGGAGCATTCTACATCGCCATCGGCCGCTACAGGGAAGCCCGCGAGCGCCTTGACCACGCCCGCGCGTCCTTTGAAGAGCTCCAGGACACGCAAAATCTCGCCGTCACGCTCGCAAACCTCGCCATTGTCTGCGTACGCGAACATCGCCCGCAAGCCTCCATTGCCCTGTTCACAAGAGCTTTGGCCGTTGCCGCGCAAGCTTGGGGAAGCGCCAGCCCGCGCACGGCCATGATTCTCGCCGCCTATTCCGAGGGATTGCGCGCTACGCATCGCAAAAAAGATGCGTCGCGCGCGGCCGCGCAAGCGCGAGCGATTCTCGATCCCCATGAACGCGACAACGGCATGAAAGGCCGCATCGACGTCAACGATCTCGCCCGCCCACGCCCCTGAATGCGTCATAATCTGGTCGAACCCCACATCATGCCCCGACTCGCCGCAAATCCCCTTCTCTCGCCCGCCCTGCTCACCATGCTGTTATCTCTTCCGATGTTCTCGCAACCCACCGCGGACCTCATTCTGACCCGCGGAAAAATCTGGACCGTTAACCCGGCGCAGCCTCAAGCCGAGGCCGTCGCCTCCATCGGATCCACCATCGTCGCGGTCGGCGCTTCCGCCGACATTCAGAAGTGGGCCGGCCCCAAAACGCAAATTGTCGACCTCGGCGGCAAGCTCGTTCTTCCCGGCTTCAACGATTCCCACGTGCATTTCTACGAGGGCGGCTCGCAACTTTCCAGCGTGCAGCTCCGCGACACGAAGAGCCAGGCCGAGTTTCGCGAGCGCATCCGCCAGTTTGCCGCCAAGCAGCCCGCCGGCCGCTGGATTCTCAACGGCGAGTGGGACCACGAAAACTGGACCCCCGCCGCGCTCCCCACGCGCCAGCTCATAGACGAAGCCGCCGGCGATCACCCCGTCTTTGTCAACCGGCTCGATGGACACATGGCGCTCGCCAACACGATTGCGCTCAAGCTCGCCGGAATCACCCGCAACACGCCCGATCCCCCCGGCGGCACGATTGTTCGCGACTCGAACGGCGAGCCCACCGGCGTTCTGAAGGATGCCGCCATGGGCGCCGTCGACCGCGTTATCCCGCCGCCCTCGGCCGACCGAAATGGCCGAGCGCATCCGCGCCGCCATGCGCTTCGCCGCCGAACATGGCGTCACCAGCGTCCAGGACATGTCGGCCGCCCCGGATATTTTCCGCGCGTATCAGCGGCTGCTCAAATCCGGCGAGCTTACCGTGCGCATCTCCGGCCATCAGCCCCTGGCGTCGTGGAAACGTCTCGCCGATGTCGGCCTCCTGGCCGCTTTCGGCGGCCCGAATCTCCACATCGGCGGTCTCAAGGGTTTCGCGGATGGCTCCCTCGGTTCCACCACCGCGCTCTTCTTCGAGCCATACAACGACGCTCCCAACACCACGGGTCTGCCGAACGCGGAGATGATCCCGGAAAGCAAAATGGCCGCGCACATCGCGGATGCGGACCGCGCCGGTCTACAGGTCGCCATCCATGCCATCGGCGACAAGGCCAATCACGACATCCTGGACATGTTTGAAGCCGCCGAAGCGAAGAACGGCCCGCGCGACCGCCGCTTTCGTATCGAGCATGCACAACATCTTCTCCCCGCCGACATCCCGCGCTTCGCCAAGTTGCATGTCATCGCCTCCATGCAGCCTTATCACGCCATCGACGACGGCCGCTGGGCCGAAAAACGCATCGGCCACCAGCGCGCCAAAACGACCTACGCCTTCCGATCGCTGCTCGACACCGGCGCCGTGCTGGCCTTCGGCTCCGATTGGCCCGTCGCTCCCATGATCCCGATCCTCGGAATCTACGCCGCCGCGACGCGCCGCACCCTGGACGGCAAACACCCCGGCGGTTGGATTCCGGAACAGAAAATCACGGTGGAGGAAGCCATTCGCGCCTACGCCTGGGGCTCCGCCTATGCCAGCTTCGACGACAACATAAAAGGCGCCATCGCCCCCGGAAAGTTGGCCGACATGGTCGTCCTGTCCTCCGATATCCTGACCATCGATCCGGTAGAAATTCAGAAGGCTGAAGTGGACATGACGATCTTCGATGGAAAGCCCATTTACCGCCGCCGCTGACCGCCCGGGGCGACTCATCTTTGACAGATTGCGGGGCTTCTTGAGAAAATATTGACGTAGGTTTGAGTGTCAGTCTACCCTCCCGGTCTCGCCAGTGTTCCGTGTCGGTCCGCGGTCGTACCCTGCCTCTTCCGAATTTTGAAAATCAGGAGTTGAAATTCCATGAGACTTTTTGTGGGCAATCTGCCTTACGGGGCCAGTGAGTCCGACATTGAAAGCTTCTTTGCGCAGGCCGGCGTGACCGTCGATGCCGTGAACGTAATGAGAGATCGTTTTTCGGGCGAAGCCCGCGGGTTCGGCTTCGTCGACATCAACGATCCGGCGGTGGCGAATCGCGCGGTGGAGGCGTGCAACGGCCGCGATCTGATGGGCCGCGCGCTGGTGGTCAATGAAGCCCGCCCGATGGCCGCTCGCGAGGGCGGCGGCGGGGGCGGCGGCGGCCGAGGCGGCAATCGCAGCGGCGGCGGGGGCGGCGGCCGGAACCGCTGGTAATCAGTTCAATAACAGCGCCGCGATCGCTTCCTCATCGTTCGGCGCCGGCGTGGGCTGGTTGCCGAACGCCGGCCGGATCGCGTCGCCGTTCGGCGCCTTTAATTGCCCGGTGTGGTAGCGGTAGATGTAATCGGGGTCCTTCAAAAGATTCCCGGTGAGCACCGCTACCACGTCGCAATCCCGTGCGATGGTCCCGTTCGCGGTCAGCTTGCGGATGCCTGCCAGGGTGGCCGCCGACGCCGGTTCGCAGCCGATTCCGCAGCGGCCGATCACCGCTTTCGCGTCGGCGATCTCCTGTTCCGTAACCGTTTCCACGACGCCGTTCGTTTCGTCAAGCTCCCGCCGCGCTTTCGGCCACGATACCGGGTCGCCGATGCGGATGGCGGTCGCCAGCGTCTCGGGGTTGGCGACGCTGCGAAATTCCCGGGTCTGCATGAAATCGTAAAACGGCGCCGCTCCCGCGGCCTGCACGACGGCCAGCCGCGGCATCTTCTCGATAAACCCGAATTCCCGCAATTCGCGCAACGCCTTGCCGAATGCCGAGGTATTGCCGAGGTTGCCGCCCGGCAGCACGATCCAGTCCGGCGGATGCCACTCGCGCTGGTCGAGCATTTCGAAAACGATGGTCTTCTGTCCCTCGATCCGAAACGGATTGATGGAGTTCAGAAGATAGATCCCGAGCCGGTCCGCCAGCCGCCGCACCAGCGCCAGAATCTGGTCGAAATTGGCGTCGACTCTGCAGCGTGCGGGCGCCGTATTCGAGGGCCTGCGCCAGCTTGCCATAAGATATGTTGCCGTGAGGGATGAAGACAATCGCATCCAGCCCGGCGGCGGCGGCGTAGGCGGCCATCGATGCCGACGTGTTACCGGTGGAAACGCACGCGACGCGTTTCATTCCGAGCCGCACAGCCTGCGTTACCCCGCAGGTCATGCCGTTGTCCTTGAACGACCCGGTGGGATTGAACCCCTGGTGTTTGAACGCCAGCCGCGCCAGACCCCCGTATTTGGCCGCGAGCGGAGCGTCGAGCAGCGGCGTATTGCCCTCGCGCAACGAGACGGCCCGGGAGGCGTGCTCGTCGAACGGCAACAGCTCGCGATAACGCCAGACGCCGCTTTGATCGAGGACGGAGTTGCACATGCGCCGCTCCCTCCAGAGGCGCTTCAGCGCCGCAGCGTCGGCGTTGGCGCGGTCCATGCGCGCTTCGAGCAGGCCCCCGCACTTGGAGCAGACATAGATGGCGGCGGTGATGGGGTAGAGGGCGCGGCAACTGTGCTCGAAGCAGACCAGCTCGGATGGCATGGGGGTTCATTCCCAGTACAGCACACGGGTGCGCTATGACAGGCGCGCGCGGACCGCGGCGGGAACGGTGGCGGGGGTTGTGACGCGAACGACGTCGAATCCGGCGGCGCGGGCGCTGGCCTCGCCGGCATCCGAGTCTTCGACGACGAGCGGACGTTGTGCGCCGAGCCGCTCGGCCGCGAGCAGATAAGGATCCGGGGCGGGCTTGTGATTGCGGACGTCGCCGCCGCATACCAACGTTTGAAAATGTTGGAGCAGGCCGGCGCTCTCGAGCGCGGGCTCAATTTCCGAGCCGTCCGCTGGAGCTGACGACGGCGAGCTTGTAGGAGCGCAAAGAAGCCAGAAATTCACCGCAGCGGGGAAAGAACGGAAGCTCGCGGGCGATCATGGCGCGGAAGCGGTCGCGCTTGACGGGATATTGCGCCAGAAGCGCGTCGACGGTCACCGGCGGCGATGCCTGTTCGCAGAAACGAGCGAGCATGAGGCGTTCCGTGATTCCGATGCAGCTGGCGGCGTAAACATTCCAATCGAGCGCGATGCCGAACGGCGCGAGGATGTCTTTCCAGCAGCGGAAGTGGAGCGGTTCGGTGTCGGCGAGAACGCCGTCGAAGTCGAACAGAATCGCGTCATAAGCCGCCACGACTATCATGGTCGCGCAGTCGAGGCGGGGGCCGGCCACCAGCGCGTGGACAAGCCGCGGCAGAGAAGATTGGGTTTCGGAAGTGGGTTGCTGGCGCGTGATGCGGAATTACGTTGGCTGGCACGACGCCGTGGTCGCGGCAGCGGCGCTGCGATGAGGGGCAAAAGACAGAAGGATTTCACGTAAGCCTGGGTTTGTGCCCGGATCATATCCGCCGGTCTCATTGAAGTCGTACATGGCTCGGACGAACTGCCCGGGCACCGACGGGCACAAGCAATGCGCGTGGTGCTCGCGCCCCAACCGCCAGCTTCGAAGACGGTTCCCGTTGAAGCGCTTCGAGCAAATATTTTTCGATGATCGCCTTCACGCCCCACAGCGGGATGCTAAAGCGCGTCCGTGGGGTGGCGGGGCGTAGCGGTAGGTGAATCCAGCGGGCGGCTATAATTTGTACATGCTGAAGCCCACGGAGAAAATCTGGCACAACGGGCGTCTCATACCTTGGGACGACGCCCGTATTCATGTGCTGTCGCACGTGACGAGTTACGGCAGCTCGGTGTTTGAGGGGATTCGCTGCTATGCGACGCCTTCCGGACCGGCCATTTTCCGCGTGAAGGATCATGCGCGGCGGCTGTTGGACTCGGCCAAGATTTATCGCATGGAGCTTCCCTACGATGGCGAGGAGCTGGCGGCGGCGATGCGCGAGCTGGTACAGGCGAACAATCTCGAGGCGTGCTATTTCCGGCCGATCGTCATGCGCGGATACGGCGATGTGAACGTGCTCGGACTCAATAATCCGATTGACGTGTACATCGCGTGCTGGGAATGGGGCAAGTATCTGGGCGAAGACGCGCTGGCGCAGGGCGTGGACGTGTGCGTTTCGAGCTGGACGCGGATCGCGCCGAACACGCTTCCGGCGTTGGCGAAGGCGGGCGCGAATTACATGAACTCGCAGCTCATCCGCATGGAAGCGCATCTGAACGGGTACGCGGAAGGGATCGCGCTCGATAACAACGGCTATGTCAGCGAGGGGTCGGGAGAGAACATTTTCGTGGTGAGAGACGGCAGGATTCTTACGCCGCCGCTGGGGGCGTCCGTGCTGCCGGGCATCACGCGCGACACCGTGATTCAACTGGCGCAGGGGCTGGGCATTCCGTTGGTCGAGACCATTGTTCCGCGGGAAATGCTGTATATCGCGGATGAAGTGTTTTTTTCCGGGACGGCGGCCGAAATCACTCCGATTCGGTCGGTGGACAAGATAGAAGTCGGGAAAGGCGCGCGCGGTCCCGTAACGGAGCGGCTGCAACGCGCATTTTTCGACGTAATCGACGGGAGCGCGCCGGACCATTTCGGCTGGCTCACTCCCGTGAATGTGCGGCAGCCCGTGGGAGTTTGAGCTGCGCGGCGGAGCGTAAACTGAAAAAGATTCCGCAAGCGCGACCCCGGCGGCCACCTCCCCCGAGATTCCCGTCTGGATCGCGCTTGCGGGCGATCTGCATCTACTTGTAGCAGCGGCGGCGCGAATGCGCCAGAGCAATCGGAAAGATAAGAGAGGGATTTCAACAGATGGTTTGCGCCGCGATTCCGCCACTTACAGACTCTCGACGTGGAAACGCTGTGTATAAACCGGCATCGCTATGAAATGTATCGGCATGGATGTTGTCACGGGTGAACACACCCAGATTTCTTTCGATGGGTCGATCGACGGCGTGGATACCCTGTTGACCGTTCCCGAGGAGCGCGTCTACCTCGCGCCGGGGTTCATCGACATACAGGTGAATGGCTTTGCGGGCGTGGATTACAACGCGCCGGAGGCATCGCACGAAGCGATCGCGCACTCCATACGTTGCATGTACGCGACGGGCGTCGCGCGATTTTTTCCGACCGTCATCACGGGATCGCCCGAGGGCATGGCCGGCGCGTTGCGGAACCTGGCGGCGGCGCGGGAGGCAATCCCGGAGGGCCGCGCGATGGAGGCGTTTCATGTCGAGGGGCCATATATCTCGCCGGAGGACGGGCCGCGCGGGGCGCATCCGCAGCGCTGGGTGCGGCCGCCCGACCTCGAAGAGTTTCGCCGTTTGCAGGATGCCGCGCGGGGGCACATCCGCTTAATAACGATATCGCCGGAATGGTCCGAGGCGCCGCATTTCATCGAGAGCGTTGTGAGCGGGGGGGTGGTGGTCAGTATCGGCCACACCAAGGCGGAGGCCGCGCAGATCGCGGACGCGGTGCGCGCCGGGGCCACGTTATCCACTCATCTCGGCAACGGCGCGCATGCCGTCATGTCGCGGCACCCGAACTATATTTGGGAACAGCTCGCCGAAGACCGGCTGAACGCCAGCTTCATCGTGGACGGAATCCATTTGGGGAATTCGTTCCTCAAGGTTGCCCTGCGCGCGAAAGGGACGGAGCGCGCCGTCCTGGTGACGGATGCAGTGATGCCGGCCGGCTGCAGTCCGGGACGTTACCGCTTGGGGGAGATCGACGTCGAACTGAGTGCGGACGGCAGCGTGCGCCTGGCGGGAGGGACGCGGCTGGCGGGGTCGGCGTTATTGATGGACCATGCGATCGGGAACGCGGTTCGCCTGGGGAACGTGAGTTTGCGGGACGCGGTCACGATGGCGACGCGCAATCCGGCGCGCGTCGGCAGGATCGCGCTGCGGCAGCGCGGCTTGGCGGCGGGCGAGCGCGCCGACCTGGTACGGTTCCGGTACGACGACGATGCGAAGGAGTTGCGCATCATCGAAACGTTTGTCGGCGGCGAGCGCGTGTTCCATGCAGCGGCGTAGCCGGCAGCGCTAACGGGAATCGAACCACCTTCGCTCCATCCAACGTGGTCCGATCCAGTCTTAAGCGGCAATTTCCACTGGAAAGCGTTCGGCTTCGTCCAAGAGAAACTGTCCGGAGCGGGCGTAGGAAGGATGCGCCAGCGGAGGAAGGGGCGCCAGCCCTTGTCCCGCCTCAACGCTGAAGCGGCCGGAGCCCGCGGCGTTCTGAATCGCACCCGCCAAAAACGCATCGGGTCGCGCCTTCCCGGCGCGCGGGCTGAAGCCGTTGCGCGGGCCGATCCTGTATATACCTTGACAGGCATATACTTTGAGTAGTATATTAAGAGCGTGGAATCCGTGTTCGAAATCATTGCGGAGCCGAACCGCCGCGCGATATTGAGCCTCCTGGTCTCGTCGCAACAGTCGGTTGGAGAGATCGAGCGTCAACTTCGTATGCCGCAGCCGGCGGTGTCGAAGCACCTGCGAGTGCTGCGCGAGGCGGGTTTCGTCGAATCCACGGTGGACGCACAGCGCCGTCTGTACCGGCTGAAACCTGAACTACTGCAGGAGGTGGATGCCTGGCTGGCTCCGTTCCGCCGCTTCTGGTCCGCTCATGTAGACGCTCTCGAACGCCACCTCGACCGCATGGATCAATCCACATCAACGAAACGGAAGACAAGGAGAAGAAGATGACCGATCGGGAGCAGTACACGCCAGGTCCCGCGAGCGGGGCGCAGGTGCGGAAGGACGGAGAGAAGTGGACGCTCATTCTGGTCAGAGACCTGCGCCACTCGCCGGAAAAAGTGTGGCAGGCGCTAACCGAGCCGGCGCACCTGCGCGAGTGGGCGCCCTTTGAGGCCGATGAGAACCTGGGTACGATTGGAACGGTGAAGCTCACCTGGATGGGAGCGGCGCCCACCCCGCTCGAAACAACAGTGACGCGAGCCGACGCACCCAAGGCGCTTGAGTACGACGATATGCGGTGGGAACTCGAAGCCAATGGTGGCGGCACGCGCCTGACGCTGTGGCACAAAATCGATCGCCGCTTCATCTCCATGGGCGCCGCCGGGTGGCACATTTGTTTCGATGTGCTGGATCGGCTTCTCGCCGGTCAGCCCATTGGACGCATCGCCGGCCCCGATGCCCTGAAGTTCGACGGTTGGCAGCGATTGAACGCCGAATACGCCAAGCAGTTCGGCGTTCAGACGCCCGGTTGGCCGCCTCAGGCAGCTCCAAAGTCGTGAATCGAGGTGGATCGCAAAAGGAGTGCGCCCAGCACGCCGCGGAGGCGGCCATTGAACTGGAATAAATGGGTTCGGCAGACCCACCGCTGGCTCTCCATTGCCTTTACGGTGGCTGTCATCGTGAACATCGTCGCCGTGGTACAGGGAAAGTATAGCTCCAGGGTGGGCCTCTTGGCGGTGTTCCCGCTCGCCTTGCTCCTGTTCACCGGTCTGTACTTGTTCGTGCTGCCGTATGCCAGCAAGTGGCGCAGCGGAGGACGCATCGACTGAACGGGCGGCCAGCCGCACGATGATGGCCCGGAGGCGTCGGGCCCGGCGGCCGCCGCCGGCGGTTTAGGTCGTAGGAGTGCGAGGAGGCGGTCGTGGGTCGAAGCTCGTTCTCCGCTCAGAAGTTTATCGCGCGCCTTTCCATGATGATAGGATGCAAACGTGGCGACTCTAAACAGCATTGCGCCCTTTTTTATCGTAGACGATCTCCAGGCAAGCCTTGACTTTTATCGCTCCAAGCTGGGATTTGAGATCGCCTACACAGGCGGAGGAAATGGAGACGGCGAAGATTTCTTTGGTGGCGTGCAGCGCGACGGCGTGATGATCATGCTCAAGGCCATCACGGCCGAGATTCATCCCCAGCCGAATCGTTTCCGCCATGAATGGGCGCGCTGGGATGCGTACGTTTACACTTCCGATCCCGACTCGCTTTATTCGGAGTACGTCGCGAATGCCGTACCCATGCACCGCCCACTTGCCGACACCAGCGACGGCCTTCGAGCTTTCGAGATCGTCGACAACAGCGGGTATGCGATCTGCTTCGGACGGCCGCAAAATTAAGGGCCAGCGGATGGCCACTGTTGTTCACCTGGGCCAATCACGGCGAGAAGCCGCTCGAGAACGCCCGGCGCCGGGGGATCGAAGTTGTTCGCGCCCGCATTGCGCTCGGCCTCCAGAAGCGAGGCTATGCCGGCGACGTGCAGGCGTCGCCCGCCCGCCGCGTTGGCGCCGAGGAGGGATTTTCGCAGACGTTCGGAAATGCGGGCTGTGCGACCTATCCTCCCGTTGACGCCGACCCGCGGGTTGCCACCATCGTTCCAGTAGTGGTCAGCTTCCGAGCTGCGCGCGATCCGCTCGCCATGTTCCAGGAGTCGGCTCGTCCCGCGGTCGCCGGGGTCCAGCCGGGGCGTACCTCGCGGTACGAGCCTAAAAACTCAGAAGGACCTGCATGCAAACCGCGGCGTGCGCGATCGGTTTCGCGATTCTCGCTTTCGCCTGTTCCTCCCCGCGCAAGAGTTTTCATCCGGATATTCCAAGAGTCCGGGGCGACTGCGCGGTTCAAGGCCTCGAACTATCGCTCGCTGCGCCGAATGCCACACGCGCATCATGTTCGATGGCTTCTACGCCGCGGGCGCGCAAGGTACTCTACCCTTACATTCGGCCGCTCAAATAATATAACGGGCGAGAGCGGTGACGCCGGACAGGGTTCCGCCGGATTTTGAACAACAACTGGATTTCATCCGGCGCCCTCTGGGTCATGAGCCGGCAGGAATTTGACGCGCACTTCACGAAGGATCTCTACATCCGCGAATTTGCCGCCCAGGTTTACGGAGTCATGGCACGGCAGGGGACCAGCGACACGCATCCCGTTCACACCCGTGGCCGATCGGCGTTCAGGAACGCAAGTTTCCGGATGCCACGGGCCATGAGCGCAATCGGTCTCCCGCGGATCCCATGCGCGACGCCATCCTCAACGAGGGACTGGATACGTTGGCGTATTTCGGCGATTTCCAGCCGGGCCCGAGCGACTTCAGCGCTGATAGAGATACAACAACGAACAGCTTTACGCATTGGCTCTCTATATCTCTTCACTCAAGCCGCCGCCGAACCTAATCCGTTCGACGACCGTGCACGACGAGGTCGGCGCATATTCCAGCCGCAGGATTGCGCGGGATGCCACGCGCCTCGGTTCTATACAAACAACAAACTCACGCCCGCGACAGGCTTCACCGTCCCCGAGGAAGTTCTGAAATCGGACGACGTCCTCAACCATCTTGCATTGAAGACGCGCCGGGGCACTGATTTCTACAAGGTTCCTCACTGCAGGGCGTCTGGTTCCGCGGCGCCTTCGGGCATGGCGGAGAGGCGGAGACGCTGGAAGAGTGGTTCGATCCGGCGCGGCTGAACGACAATTACGCGCCGAAGGGGTCACCTGGGACCCGGTCCAATCCAGGGCCACGAATTCGGGCTGAAGTTGCCGCCGCAAGAGAAGCAGGCGCCGATCGCGTTTCTCAAGACGTTGTAGGCGCGATCGCGGGGCCTTCCGCCGACGCCGGCCGTTCAACAGAGCACGCATTTCGGATTTCCGGTGAGCGCGGCTAAAATAGGTTCGAGAGTTGGAGCTGCACATGAAAAGGCACGTCCCGGTGGAATCCGCCTCTGCATTAATGGACGAAAAGATCAAGGAACTTGGGGATTGGCGCGGGAAGGCGCTCGCGAAAGTGCGCGAAATCGTACAAGCGGCAGACCCTGAGATTGTCGAAGAGTGGAAGTGGGTCAAGCCGACATCGCCGGGGACTCCCGTCTGGTCCCACGGCGGCATCGTCTGCACGGGAGAGACGTACAAGAACGCCGTCAAGATGACCTTTGCCAAGGGAGCTGCGTTGAAGGACCCTGCAGGTCTATTCAACTCCAGCCTCGATGGGAATGTCAGGCGCGCCATCGACATCCACGAAGGCGACAAGGTCGATGAGACGGCCTTAAAGGATCTTATCCGCGCCGCGGTGGCGCTCAATCTCAAGGGCAAGAACAAGCCGAAGCCCCGGCGAGCGAGCGGCAAGCGGGCCGGCTAGCTTCATGGCAGGCAAGAGCTTCGGCGGCTGCCTCATACGCTAAGCAGTTCGGCGCCGAGGTCCGGAGCGGGCCGGTGCGAGCGATCCCTCGGCCCCCAACAATGTAGTTTGCCGGTTCCCGATATCGCTCGATCGTCTTCAGGCTTTTGCAATGCAGCGGCGCATACACATCGATCCACCGCGGCATGAGCGGGACAAAACCCGGGATTTGGGATCCCAAGGGGGCGCGGGACACTTAGTTGGCGCCAAGGACTCTTCCGAACCGGTCTAAGGGGCTATCGGAGTCCCGCAACGCGCCCCATTGGGCCGAGTTTCCCCCGGTCAGGTTTGGTAGCGCTAACGGGAATCGAACCCGGATTTGCCGCCTTCTCGTGTTTCCTTTAAGTTACTGAAACCGCAAACTCAGGGATCACCGTATTCGCAGGAATCTCAGGCCGTTTGTACAAAACATGTACACGGAATTGGCCAAAGGTTTTCAGTGTTTGCTGGCTAAGACGCGGGAATCGCAGGCAACGGCGAACCGGTCAGGCGATCCCTGACAAGCTTGGCAAGGAAAGCCGCGAACGGCCCGATGTTTTCCTCGACGCTCGCTTTTTCGAGCGCGGCCATGTACGTCTTGCGTTCCGAGAGCGGAATAACCGTCCAGGGATAGCCTGCCGCCGCCATCATCGTGTTCATGAGAAACCGTCCCATGCGCCCGTTGCCGTCCATGTAGGGATGGATATAGACGAAGATAAAATGCCCGAGCGCCACCCGGACAGCCGGATGTTCCTCTGCGCGCAGCAGATCGAAGAAGGCTGGCATGGCATCCCGTACCGCCTCCTTGTTCAGCGGAACGTGCATCGAGTTGCGGATAAAAACCTGGCCATTGCGATAACCGGCAAGGTCCGAGGCCCGCAACAGGCCCGCCGCCACGCTCGGCGCGAACATCTCCCGATACCAAGCCCGGTGATCCTGCTCGGCGACGGCTCCCGGGTTTTCTCCCTTGAGCACCTTGCCGATGCTCTGCTCGACGAGTTGGAAGGCCTGCCAATACCCGCGCGCGGCCATGGCGTTGCGCTGCTCGCGGTCCTGTTCGTGAATCTCGGGATTCCAGCTTCCGCTGCGCACCCTCTCGATCAACGACGCCGTGACGCGGTAGCCCTCGATCGATAGCGAGTGATAGGCATCTGTCACGTAGGCCTCTTCCACGCCTTTCATGTAAGCGGCCTTGTTACGCGGCAGACCCGGCGCGTGCGGAAACGCCTCAATCACCGGCCCGCGCATCTTCTGCCAGAGAAGCTTGATCCGATTGACGTAGGGCGAGGTTTCCCGCGGTGGCAGCGTCATGACCGGCTGCTCGCTGAACGGATCGTTTTCGCGCACGGCGTAGCCGGCGGCGGTCATGGCGGCAATGATCTCGTCGGCAATCGCGCCTCGTCCGCAGTTGCGGAACCCGCCCGCCAGCCTGCCCGCGATGGTGCTGTGTCCGCCGTCCAGCAGCTTGCCCAGCAGATCGGAGGCGTCGCGGATCATCGCCAGGGCCGCGCGGGCGTCGGTTGCCTGATTCATGAAATACCGGGGCGAAGCTTCGATCAGCGCAGCCTCCAATCCGTACAGGCGCAACCCATCCCTTTCGACCCTGTCAGCGGACGGTGGCAGCGCCGCCTGGAGGTCGAAAAGCGACGTTCCGTGCGGCAGCTTTGTCACGCTGTTGGTGCCCTTGGGCGAGCGTACGGCCAACTGGCGGGGAACGGTGCCGTTCCCAACGTGGATCGACAACGATTGTTCCGGAGACAGGCTCCAGTTCTTGCGGAACCGGTGCTCCAGATAGGCCGCGGCGAAACGCCAGAAGGAGGCATACCACGCCGTGCTTTCGCCCTTGCCGTCATCAGGACGGCTCGGGATATACCAGCCCTTCATGACCTCTTGCAGAAAGCCGTTCTTCAAAAGGCGCTCCCGGTGAGTCCTGGTCAGGTCGCGCGCACGAATGGCGGCCGCGCCGTTGGCGTTCTGGAGCTTGTGCAGAACCTCAAGGGATTCGGCCAGTTTTTCGGAAGGGGTCGCCATGACGTGTCACAACTAGGTTTTTGTGTTGTTCTAAAATTAGGATATTATGTTGTAGCATATCTAGGCTATGCAGTCGAGGACTTTCTAGGCTTTTGTGCTCCGGCCCGGCGCGATGCGGACGGAGATCCAACCCCACTGCCTCCAAGACCACCATCATCTTCACCATCGTCGACGGTGTCGTCGTCATTGACGTCACCGTCATCGTTGTCATCACCACCACCATGAACAATCACTCCGAGTTGGCGATGAAGCGGTCTTGGGTTGAAACTCTACCCGGAGCCGTCCGTTACCCCGGGAAACGCAAGAGGCGCATCCCGCGACTTCCGCGCGCATTCTGATTCCATGGTTCTGGCGTCCGCTTCAAATCAGATTTCTTTCGGCTGTGATCAGTGGAGAGCGAGTTGACCATGGGGATGAAAATCGATCCGGTCGATCACTTTTGAGAAAAGGGTAAATTTTCGATTTTCTCTATGGTGCCGCGGATACTGATTTGGAATCGAGCCTTGGCCATGACTTTTGGCGGCGCGGCAGGGCCAATCCTGTACAGCCATTTCGTAACTATTTGATTATAAAAGAGTTGGTAGCGCTAACAGGAATCGAACCCGTATTTTCCGCCTTCTCGTGTTTTCTTTAAGTTACTGAAACCACAATCGCAGGAATCGCCTTGTCCGCAGCGATCTCAGGCTGTTTGTACAAAACATGTACAGGGACTTGGCCGACGGTTTTTCAGAATTGCTGGGAGGGACCAGGGGACCCATACAGTGTAAGCATCTCCGGTGAACACCACTGGCGTACCACGCTTGCCAGCCGCATAGTCAAGAGTTCATGAAAACATCGGAAATGGCGGCCCGCAAGGGGCGAAGTGTGGCGGGAATTGATCCTTCAGCAGAAAAAGAGCGGCTTGCCGGTGCAGACGTTCTGTCGGCAGCACGGAGTCAGTTGGCATTCCTTTTATCAATGGCGGAAGCGCTTAGCCAGGAGCCAGCCGGTACGGTTTGCGTTGGTGGAACCGCGGGAGGTCGGCCAGCAGGACAGAGCCGGGTTGGCGTTATGGCTGAGCAGTGGCGAGCGTTTGCAGATCGGGTCGGGC
This sequence comes from Bryobacterales bacterium, assembly GCA_963795935.1. Classification (GTDB taxonomy): domain Bacteria; phylum Acidobacteriota; class Terriglobia; order Bryobacterales; family Bryobacteraceae; genus JAICMB01. The sequence goes on from CAWCJO010000025.1 coordinate 117,019, forward strand.
GTTGACGCCTCAACCTTGCGCACGGTGCTGGCGGTGTTGCGGGAGCGGCAATAATGCACATGCAGGCGAGCGTGCGCGTATATCTGTGCGCGTCGCCGTGTGATATGCGTCGAAGCTTTGATGGATTGCATGCGCTGCGTCGGCGACAGGTTGCAGTTGGACGCTTTCGCCGGGCATTTATTCGTGTTTGGCAACCGGCGAAAGGATTCGGGTAAAGATCTTGTATTGGGATCGGGATGGATTCGCGGTGTGGGCCAAGCGCTTGGAAGAGAGCACCTATGTCATGCCCTTCGACGATGGCGGCGAAACCCGGCGCGAGATCACGGCGCAGGAGTTAGGAGCGCTGCTTTCAGGCATCGATCTGAGCCAGGCCAGGCGGCGAAAGCGGTTATCGGCACAACATTGCCGCCCTATAAAAAACATATCGAATTTCTGATGTTTTTACTTGGCGAGCCGCAGTTTTGCCCGTAAAATTATCTTAGTGCCGATTGATCGCGAGCAACTGCCGGAAGACGCCAGCGTGTTGCGGCAGATGGTGCTCGAGCTTGGTTGCGCAATTGGATGCCGAACAGTTCCGCCGCATTAAGACCGAACGTTTACTGCGGCAGTTGTTAAAGGCCAAGAGCGGCCGCAAAAGCGAACAGCTTTCCGCCGATCAGTTGGCGCTCTTCGCCGCGGAACTAAAAGCGCAAGGCGTGGACGCGGGCATGAGCGAAAGCGACAGCGAAAAGCACGGCGGAGCGGACGACCATCCTCCGCCGCCCCCGGTGGGCGAGTCGAAAGGAAAGCCGCATGGCAGGCGTCCTCTGCCGGAACATCTGAAACGAGAGCGCATCGTGCACGATCTGGCCCCGGCCGAGAAGCATTGCGCAGCCTGTGGCGAGGACCTCCGGCCGATTGGCGAAGAAACCAGTGAGCGGTACGAATACTTTCCAGCGCAAGTGATTGTAATCGAAGACGTGCGCAAGAAGTACGCTTGCGCTTGCACTGTGAAAACGGCGGCCAAACCTGCGCAGCCGATCGAGAAGAGCAATGCTCGGCGCAGGGCTGCTTACTCAGGTGATCGTCGCTAAGTACACCGATCATCTTCCTCTGCACCGTCAAGCGAAGATGTTGCGGCGCTCCGGAGTAGATTTTCAGGTGCAGACCATGTGCGGCTGGATGGCGCAATGCGCCGATCTGTTGAATCCGCTGTATGAACGGATGAAGAAATTCGTGCTGGCCTCGAAGGTGGTCGGGACCGATGACACGCCGGTGAAGGTGCTGGACCGAAACTTGCGGCAGGCGCGGAAAGGCCGGATCTGGCCGTATATCGGGGACCGCAATCATCCGGCGGTGGTGTACGACTACACTGCGACGCGAGAACGCGCCGGGCCGGAGAAGTTTCTCGAAAAATATCGGGGACATTTGCAGGCCGACGCCTATGCGGCTTATGACAGCTTTTTCATCGACCCGGAACGCGGGATGACCGAGGTCGGATGTGGGGCCCATACCCGGCGCCACTTTCGCGAGGCTCTGGAAAGCGACCATGCGCGCATGAGTAGGGTCATGCTGATGATCGCGCAGTTGTATTCGCGGTGGAGAAGAGCGCGCGTGTTGCCGGCTTGCACGGGGAAGATCTGCGCCTGGCGCGAGAACAGGGCTCGCGCCCCGTGCTGGATCGCCTGCATCGATATTTAATCAAAATTCAGGATGAGGTTTTGCCGAAGAGCCAGGCCGGCCAAGCCGTGGCATACGCGCTGAAGAACTGGAAGGCGCTGACGCGCTACTGCGACGACGGCGATCTTCCGATCGACAACAATCGAACGGAACGCGCGATCCGCGGCATAGCCATCGGACGAAATAACTGGACCTTCTTCGGCAGCCACAACGGCGGGAAAACGGCAGCGGTGCTTCGCAGCTTCATCGCCTCATGTGAACTCGTCAAAATCGATCCGTTCGCTTGGTTCCGCGATGTGCTGGCCCGCATCGCCGACCACCCTGTCACGAAACTCGACGAGCTGATGCCCCATAACTGGGCACCCACCAAGAGCTAACACCCGACGGTCCATTATTGGCTATGCAGGAGTCCCTTGGGCCGGTGTTCACCGGACGCTTACCATACAGTTCTGGAAAATGTCGTTTCGCGCGGGAGTCTTATGGGGCCGCTGTCTCGAATGCTGGCGCCATTAACTCCCGCTCCGCTTTAGGAATGCGAAGCCTGTCTGCTTCGTGCCTCCACTCCGCGACTACCCGGGTTGTCCGCGCGACGACTTCTTCCGCTTCAGTCTTCGACATCCCGTACTCCCGGTGAGCTTCCCGGGCGATTGAGACATCGCAGGCGGAATCGACTTCATTAATCGCCAGTGAGAGTTCGTCCCGCTCAATCGAAGGATTCAGATCGAACGCTGGAGAAAGGGTAATCCCTCGCTCGCCAATGAAGAACCCGTGATTGCGCAGGTGATCGTCAGTATTGTGAATCAAAATGCTGAACACGACTCGGCGGAAGAGTTCTCTGGAGTCTTCGCGGGTATTGGCGCCCTGCGACTGCAACAGATCAATCAGTTCGAGGTAACTTGCACCGGGCTCTCCGTCCCTCCGTTGCGTCAGCGTCATCGCCGATACGAATGCCAATCGTCGATTGTCGGAAGTGCGATCAAATCTTTTCGCCAGGAACGTCGTGTATGCGCTCTCCGGCACACGCAATCCTCGGGTTGGCGGAACGTTGATGCCTGCTCTGGCGGCCAGGCGATGGGCAACGAGTTCCCAAGCGCCGACATCGCGCCGATCCTGCCGGCTGGGAAACTTCGCGAGGCAGAGGGCGCCGTCTTCGTCCCTGACAGATGCTTTGGGGCGTGCGCCACCCAAAGATGTTCCTGGAGCAAATAACTGCGCGAGCCACCGTTGATAATCAGGATGCTCTTCATCATCCGCGTGGGTTTCGAACTCAAGGCTCGCGGCCTGAAGGTCGCGTAGCGACGTGATCGGCGGCGCCGCGAACTGATCGTCACTATCGATGAATTGCCCGGAATCCGGATCTCGGAAGCGGAGCGCGCCCAACCTTGTTTCGTCGTGAACGCCGAGCAGGAAATCCCACTCGGTCAACGATCGGGCTCTGCGTCCCTGCTGGCGCGCTCGCAGGTTTTCCCGTTTCTGCATGAGGACCCGGCCCCATCGATCTGGAGAGGAATCAAGGAAAATGCCAAAGTTGGTGCGATCGGGACCGGGATACTGAGGTCCTGTAACCAACGCGAGATCGGGGTCAAACGTGAACGCTGTGGGCCGCTTGAGCCACCCATCGTCATACGCGAAGGACAAGATGTCCCCAGTGCGGCTGCTCTGGCAACGAAGTGTACCCATCAAGGCCGGTTCCTCAAACTGGGGCAGGTCGACAAGGACCGTGACAACTTCGGGACGCCTCGGCGTCATGACAGTTCCTTGGATTTTTTGGGGACCGCCCTTGCATCTTGCACGGATGCAGATTCGGTAGCGCGAGAGCGCCGGGGCGCTCGCCGGTTCGGACCGAGACTGGCATCCTGCAGTTTTCGTCCAAGCAGATCGTCGAGAGCAATCGCGGCGAGATCGTTCTCGAGGCGTAATGCCTGGAGAACCCGGGCGTAAATACCCAAGGAGACCGCCGGGTCACCCTGTTCAACGCGGTGCAGAGTCTTGCGCGTGATCCCCGCCCGCTCGGCGACCGTCTCGGCGGAGAAAGCCCGACGGAGCCGTGCCTTCCTGAGATTCTCTCCAAGGCCTGCGAGCAGTCGAGAGAGCCGCGGTAGGATTGGCGGTACTTGTCTGGGCATACTGAGTCATATTTTACTCCAAATCTGAGGTAGGGAGTTAGATATGACGCATTAGCGTGGAGCAGACGACTTGCCCGCCTCGATTACTTTCGAAGGGAAAACTTTGTTCCGGCATTACGGCGCGGATTTGTTTTTGGAATCAGGCCTTGGCCAAGCCTTTTGGGGCAACCTCACAGGGTCAAATCTGTACAGCGATTTTGTAAACTATTGATTTTAAATATGTTGGTAGCGCTAACGGGAATCGAACCCGTATTTAAGCCTTGAGAGGGCTCCGTCCTAACCGTTAGACGATAGCGCCCAGCTTTTATCGATTATATCAAGGCCGGTCAGTGGTGGTATCGACGAAATTTCGACCGTGGGTGCCCCGCTCGAGAAGACGGGATCATTTGTGCGTGGGCCGCTCATAAGGCAGGCGAGATCGCGGCGGTCATGAAGCGGCGCTGAGTTGCTAAAATAGGGAAATGCGGTTATTAGAAACCGCAATCCTCTTCTCGTGGGTTGCGCCGGCGTTCGCGGCGCCCAATGCCGTCAGTTTTTCGAAACAGGTGGAGCCGCTTCTTGCGGAGCGCTGTGGGATGTGCCACTCCGCCGACTCGCGGACCAGCAATTTTGAAGTGACCAGCGTGGCGACGCTGCTTACGGGCGGCAAGAGGGCCGGCGCGGCGGTCGTTCCAGGGAACGCCGATGCGAGTCCGTTGATTCAATATGTGACGGGCAAGCGGCAGCCGCAAATGCCGAAGGGTATGACGCCGTTGAGCGCCGCCGAGATCGCGATGGTTCGCGACTGGATCGCGGCGGGCGCGGTGGACGACACGGCGGAAATAACGGCGGCGGTCCCGGCGGTGACGACTCATCATCTGACGAACGCCGAGGAACTGCTCAACGCCGCTCTGTTCAGCGCCAATGCCGAGCAGTCGCTCGTACTGCGGCGCGGCGTGCGCCTGGCCTACGTGCCGAAGCCGCCCGAACCTCCTCGGGCGGACGCGTCGTATACGAACCCGATCGATCAGTTTATCCTCGCCAAATGGCAACAGGCCGGACTGGCGGAGGCGAAGCAGCGGCCCGGGCTTACGAGCGATGCCGAGTTCCTGCGGCGCGCTTATCTGGACGTTATCGGAGTCATCCCCACCATTGATGAAGCGAAGCGCTTCCTGAACGATCCGGCGCCGGACAAACGCGTTAAGCTGATCGACGCGCTTCTGGCGCGTAACGCCGATTACGCCGCGAACTGGACACCATTTTGGGAAGAAGCGCTGGCCAGCTCCGATACCGGAGTCGTCGGCGGGATCGTCCGCCACGGCGATTATCGGAAATGGATTTATCAGAGCTTCGTTTCGAACAAACCGTACGATGTGATGGCGGCCGAGTTGATCGACCCCACCATGCCCGGCTATCAGAAGCCGAAGCCGCAGAAAATGGATGGCGATTATTTCGCCTATCCGTCGTTCGTCTTGAATGCCAACCACGACCAGACGGTGCAAACGGCCGCCAATACGGCGCAGGTTTTCCTGGGCACGGGCATGAAGTGCGCCAGTTGCCACAACCATTTTCTAAATCGCGAATGGCCGCAGACGCGCTTTCTGGCGTTCGCGGGTCTGTTTGCGAAGAAGGACCTGGAGGTGGTCCGCTGCGAGGCGCGCAGCGGGGAAATTCGTGCATGCGAAGTTTCCGTTCGAGCTTCCCGGACGCGCCCGCGGACGTGCCCACCGACATCACGTCGCGCCTGCACCGCGTGGCGCAGTTGCTGACCGATCCGACGGACGAGCGTTTCTCGAAAACGATCGTCAACCGGTTGTGGAAGCGTTACCTGGGTCTGGGCCTGTTTGAGCCGGTGGACGATTATCGCGTCGACCAACCGCCCAGTCATCCCGAATTGCTGGATTGGCTGGCCTACGATTTCATGCAGCATGGCTACGATCTGAAGCACACCATCCGCTTGATCCTGACCAGCCGCACGTATCAGCTCAAGTACGATCCGAAGCTGGAAGATCATTTCGATGTCGCCAAGCCGACGGCGCCGCGATATTTCCGTTCGCCTTCGCTGCGCGGCTTACGGCCGAGGAGCTGCTGGACAGCATCCAGGTGGCGGCGACGCAGAAGCTCGACCCGCAAGCGCGGACGTATCTGCAGCGCGAATCGACGGATTTGACGCGCGCGCTGGGCCGTCCGGCGGCGCGCAACGAGGTCAGCACGGGCCGGCCCGACGACGTCGCGGTCGTGCAGGCGCTGGAGCTTCTCAACGGCAGGAGTTTCACGACCGCGTGTACGGCGCGGAGATTCTGAAGCAGAAGCCGACGGTGGAGCGGCTGTACTGGGCCGTCTTCAGCCGCGCGCCCACGCCGCAAGAGCTGAAGCTGGGCGAGGATTTTCTGAGCGATAATCCGGGGCCGGAAGATTTGGGAGACATGCTATGGTCTCTGTTCGCCAGCCCGGGATTTACGTACATCAATTGAGGTTATGAAATGCCAGTGAACCGCCGTGAATTTATTGCCGCGGGAATCGCCGCCGCGCAACTCGGGCGCGCCGCCGAGGAGAAGCCCCGCCCCGCCGAGGACAAGAAAAAGCTCGCGCCGAAGGCCGATTCCATCATTTACATCTGGCTGCCGGGCGGCATGGCGCAGACCGATCTGTGGGACCCCAAGAAATTTACTCCTTATCGACGCGGGCATGAAAGGCAGCGAGCTGCTGGGGACCTGCGAGAAGATTCCAACGGCGGCGGACGGGGTTTTCCTGGGCAAGGGACTCGAAAATGTCGCGTCGGTGATGAACAAGGGCGCGATCCTGCGGACGCTGGCGAGCGAGACCAAGTTCGGCGCCGTGCATCTGAAGGCGCAATATTACGCCAATACCGGCTATCTGTTCCCGTCCGGCGTGAAGGCTCCAAGCATCGGCGCGATCGTCGGCCGCACGCTGGGGCGGCGCAATCCGCGCATCCCGGCTTACATCTACATCGGCCGCGACGTCGATACCAGCGACGAAGAGAAGCTTTTTATCAGCGAGTACATCGGGCCGGGCTTTTATGGGGTGAACCACGCGCCGTTCATGATTCCGGAGCCGGCGAAAGGGCTGGCGACGCTGAACGCGGCGGCGGGCATGAGCATGGACCGGCTCGACCGGCGGCAGAAATATCTGGAAGCGGTTGCGGGCGTGTCGCAGAAAGAGCTGCTGGAGGCGGGCAAGGCGAGCGACTACATGAAGGTGATGGAGGACGCGCGCGCCATGATGGATTCGCCGGTCAAGCGCGCGTTCGATTACGCAAAGGACGAGAAGCCCGAGATCGTCAAGGAGTATGAGCCGGAGATCGGGGAGAAGGACCTGCTCGATCAGTCGTATTATTACGGCAATCGCTTCGGCCATGGGCTGCTGCTGGCGCGGCGTCTGGTGGAAGCGGGCGCGCGATTTATACAGGTTGAATATCAGTATGGCCCGTTCAAGGGATTCGACATGCACGAAAGCGGGCAGCGGCGCATGGTCGAAATGAAGAAGCAGGTCGACCGGCCCATTGCGCGGCTGATCAGGGATCTGGACGAGCGCGGGCTGCTGGATCGGACGCTGGTCGTGATCGCGACGGAATTCGGCCGCACCATCGCTTCGGCGCCGGCGGCGGGCAAGGAACCGGACGGTTTCGCGGAGCGCAACACGGGCGAGAATCTGGTCATCGAGAACGAGAAAATGTACGGGTTCCATGGCCATTTCAGCAGTTGCAGTTCCATGCTGTTCTTCGGCGGCGGATTCAAGAAGGGCTTCGTTTACGGCAAGACGGCGGAGCGGCATCCGATGGAGCCGGTCGAGAATCCGGTGCCGCTGATCGACGCTTACGCGACGATTTTCAGGGCGTTGGGATTCGCGGCGGACACCAATTACGTGACCGAAGGCCGCCCGTTTTATGTGACGAATAACGGCAAGGGGAAAGTTGTGGAAGCGCTGCTGGCGTAGAGGCATCGAGTTGCAGCCGGTCCAAGTTTCACGACGCGGCATATTATTGCTGCTCGGTTCGGGATGTTGTAGGTTAAAGCGCAGACGGCTGCGATTCCGAAGATCGATTTGTTTCCTGCATTCCTTCAGCTTATGGAATGAGACGAATCGGATACCGTCTGAAACGCGCGCCGGCCGTTTCTTACGGTTCGTTGTTCAACCCAATATCGATTTATACGATGCCTTCACCGGGACGGTGTCTCTCGAGCGCGCAACTCGATATATCGAGCGAGTCGAGCCTCTGGTAACGGCCATAGATAGTCTGCATAGCTGGGTAGCGGCCGATTTCGATACGAAGGTTGCTGCCTTTCAAAGAGAGCTGCCGGACTTCACGTGGCAAGGCTCGATTGTCTTCATGCCCAACCTATTCGTGTTCGATGCGGGCGGCGGCTCCGTCAATGGCAAAGATGTTCTTGTTTTTGGACTTGACACCATCGCAAAGATGGATGGTCCACGCGCGGATCTCTCGGTACTAATCAGCCACGAATTATTCCATATCTATCATTCTTCTTTCCATTCGGAATGGAACGGGCAAAGCCTCACAAGTTACCGTAGACGACTGAACAGCCGTCTGGCTAACAGTATCCGAGTAAAGAGACCACTACGTTCGCATCCGCCAACGGAAAGCGCGCGTTAGCGACACAACGGGCGCAGGCTTCAGCAGTGTCTTTCGAGTACCGCGATTCAAGCCATATCAAAGAGACTCGCCTAATTCCAGCTTCGATCATGCTATTGTCGCGATGAATGAACCGTTTCCTCGCCGTCGCCGCGCTCGCCGCGTCTTGCGCGGGGTACGGCGCCGATTACGGTCCGCCGATCGGCTCTCCCATGCCGCTTTTTGAGGCGCGGGATCAAAATGGACGGACGCGCACGCTCCACGACATTCTCGGTCCGAACGGCGCCGTGCTGGTGTTTTTCCGTTCGGCCGATTGGTGACCCTACTGCAAGGGCCAGTTGGTCGAACTGGAGCATAGCCGCGCGCAATTCGAAAAACTGGGGCTCGGGCTGGCCGCGCTCAGCTACGATTCGGTCGCAATCCTACAGGATTTCGCGGAGCGCCGCGGCATCCACTTTACGCTGCTTTCCGATCCGGATTCGAAGATCATCCGGTCCGTAGGCTTGCTGAACGAAACGGTTCCGCGCAACAGCCCTTTTTTTGGAATACCGAATCCGGGGACCTTCATCCTCGATTCGAAAGGGATGATCAAGGCCAAGTACTTCGAGGAGGATTTTCGCGAGCGCTTTACCGCGGGCGACATTCTCACCCGCCAGTTCGGCGTCGCGCCCGCCGCGGACCGCCATGAAGTGACCGGGAAACAGCTCACGGCGATCGTTTCCGCGAGCAACTTCGTCGTCCGCGGCGGCCAGCGAGTGGCCCTCGCGATCGATGCGACTCTCAAGCCGGGAATGCACGTCTATGCGCCCGGCGTCGAACATTACATTCCCATCGAATGGACCATGAAACAATCGCCCGCGTTCACGGCCCACGCCGTTGCTCTACCGCCCTCGAAGATGCTGCACCTTCCGGTCATCGATGAAACCGTTCCGGTCTATCAGGGCGAATTTCGCATCGTGCGGGACATCACCATCGCCGCCGAGCCGAAAGTTAAAGCTTTAACCGATGCATCGGGGCAGTTCACAATCGAGGGCACGCTGCGGTATCAGGCTTGCGACGATCGCATGTGCTACCTGCCCCAGGAATTGCCGCTGAAGTGGACGTTTCAGCTTGAGGGCCACGACCGCGAGCGCGTTCCGGCCGCGCTGCAGCGCAAGGCGCCGTAGCCTAATCTTTATCTTTGATCTGAAACCACTTCGATTCTTCTCTCACCTTGTAATCGGCGGGGGGCGAGAATAGCGAAGGATCCGGTTCCGCGCGGACTATGTTCGTCATGCTGTAGACCACGTCGCCCGTCCGCGGATCGCTATGCTTGCTCATCACGATGGTCTGCAATTCCGGCGAATACCACGTTTCGTTTACGATTTCTATGGGCCGGTCGTTGCCGATCGCCCCCGCTGGAATCGTCTCCGTTACGCGCTTTCCTTCCGCCTGAACGCCTTCGAGCGCCTCGGTTCCGAGCGACTCGGTCTTTGTGGTTGTTGCGGGCCCCGGCTCGCGGCGGACTTGCGCCCCCATCTCGGCTTTAAGCTTGGCCTCGGCTCCCTGCCGCAGTTGCACGGTCAGGTTCATCGATGAACCCGGCAGTTTGGTCACGGAGCGCGACTTCGCATCGATTGTGTACCGTACGCCGGCCACGGGATCGCCGATGAACACCAGTTGCGGCGCATCGCCTGAGGCCCACGGGCCGGCTAATTCCAGGCTCTGCTCCCGTCGCGTGCGTCCCTGGCTATCGCGCGCAACCGAAGACAAGGTCTTGCGCGAAATTCGCGTTCCGTCCGCGAGCACCTGCGTAGTTTCAGTGGTCGCCTGCGCCGAGTAGGGCGCGCCGGTCACCACCTTGCCTTCGAACTCAACTTGCTTGCCCGCAAAATAGAAAATATTGTTTTGCGAAACATTGCTTAGCGAAACATCGCCTTGGGCCCACGCGGCGGCGGCCGTCAATGCGCCGATAAAAATCCACTTCATAACGTCTCTCCTTTTAAAAAATTATTCCGCCTGGCGCACGAATCGCACCGCGTGCGCTATTCCATCCGGTCCCACGACAACATCCGCCTGAACGCGGCCATCGGGACGATCCTCCGGCGCGGCAAAGCCTGCCAGCCGCAGCGCCGAGCTTGGCAGCTCCATTCGAACAATCGTGGCGCTCTCATTCACGAGCGAATCGTCTCCATAGGGGAGCGGCATAAAATCCGTCGCCGCGTATCGCGCCGGCTCTTTGCGGCGCGGCTTGTGAAGGGGCGCGTCAACACGGCGCCGCAGCTCGGGAAGCGTTTCCGAGCCGCGCGCGTCAGCGAGCGATCTGGGGGTTGCGTTACGGAGTGCCGGCCGCATCGCGGCGAAAGCTCCTTGCCGCGGCTGCCGGGTAAAAAACAACACACCGAAAAAGGCCGCGGCCGCCGCTCCCACCGCAACTGCCGCCATGATCGAACGACGCATCCTCCTCGCGCGGCGATCGCGCCGGAACGCATCCCGCAGCCGGGCCTCAACCCAATCCGGCGCTTGCCGCGGACCAGCGCCGGCCAGCAGCCGCAATTTTTCATCCAGCCGATCGCCGTTCATACCGGACACCTCTCGTTGGCCCGCAATCTTTCCGCCAGCATTGCGCGCGCCCGGCTTAAACGCGACCGCACCGTGCCGACGGGACACCCCAGCGCTTCCGCGGCCCGCGCATAATCCAATTCCTCGAGTTCGCAGAGGATCAGCGCCGCGCGGTAGTGTTCGGGAAGCGCCAACAAAGCTTTGCGCAAACAGTCGATGCGCCGCCCTCGAACGAGCTCCCCGAAGGCGTCGTCGTTTGCCTCGCGCATATCGCCGGGCGGCTCTGCATAGACGCGATTCCGCTCCAATATTCGCCGCACGTGGTTCCTTGCGATTCCGTATAAGAACCCGCCGAGGGAACCGCGCCGGGAATCGTATTGTTGGGCGGCGCGAATCAAAAACATGAAAACCTCTTGCGTAACTTCCTCCGCGACGTCTGTACGCCCGCTCATGTGCAGCGCAAAGCGGTAAACGCCCGGGTGATGCCGCCGGTACAGCGCCGTGAAAGCGTCTTCGCCCCCGGCGATCATGCGCCGCATTAGGTCGTCGTCGCTAGCCTGCGCCAAATCCTGCATTGCATCCTGGACGGCCTCGAGCGCGGGCCGTTTGGTTCTACGGCTATGTTTCACCGCCAGGATGCCAAGAGTTCCAAAGAATTGTGGGCAGGCGCGCGGAATAAACATAGGCCCCAATGGCGTTCGCGAAAACGATAACGCCGCCCACCTTGCATCCAAACGAGAGCCGGCTCCCGACCTGCACAATCGGAAAGACCGAGAGCGCGCACGACAGCAGAGTGACGGCGAATCCGGAAACCGCCGCCGCCCGCAGCCACGCGGCCGGGCGTTTCACCGCGCCTTTCAATCCCCACAGCGGAATCGCGAACAGAAATAAGTATGCGATCCCGTAAAAGGCGTTCGATGCGCTATCCAAAATCTGAAACGCTTCCTGATGCCCGACGCCCGCAATTCCCGCCAGCGCCATTGCGAAAATCAGCGCGTTCACGAACAGAATCGAATTCACCGGGGTCTTGTACCTGGGGTGCAACTTTGAAAACCATTGCGGCAGCAGACGGTCCCAGCCCGCCACCATGGGAAGCCGCGTGACGCCCGTTACGGCCATTGTGGCGACCCCGATCTGGCGCCCGATGAGCATCAGAATGATGGCCGATGCGGCGAACGAAGCGATTCCAAACCGCCGCAGTCCGATGCTCAACGTCTGCGGCACGGGTCCCACCAGGTCTACTTGCGCGGGACTCACATACGCCAATACGGAATTGGTTCCCAGAATGAACATCAACGCGATCGCCGGGGACGCAATCAGAACCGAGCGCGCGATCGTGCGCGCCGGACTGCGGCATTCCCCGGCCAGGATCGCGACATACTCGAAGCCGCTGAACGCGCCCATCGAAATTTTTCCGAAAATGTTCAGGCTGAACAGCGAGATCGTGGGAAGCGCTGCGCCAAAAGGCGCGTAGTCGCGCGCCGGGCCGGTCAGCGGCAGTAAAATCAACGCGGCGAACGTTGCGATCTGAAACAAGGCGCCGGCATTCTGCACCCATTTCCCGATCCTAAGCCCCAGCGTCGTCACAGCGATCAGCCCCACCGCCAAGGCCAGGCTTACGCCACCGATACACCACTTATTCGCCCCGATCCAGGCGTAGCGCGGCCCCAGCGCATACGAGAGATTGGTCGCCAGCACCAACCCCATGGACGAAATGAACAGGATGATATATAGCCATAGGTTCCATCCCACCAGGAACCCGGCGAATTCGTTGAACCCCAATTTCGCCCACTGATACAGCCCGCCTTCGAGCGGCATCAGCCCGTTCAGATAGACGATCACGGCTGCCAGCGGAAGATAGAACAGCGCGATGGCGGCGAGCCAGAAGACCAGGTGTTGATCGCCCAGCCGCGCCGCCGTCCCGACCCACGCCGACCCAACGACGTAAAGGATCTGCGCCAGGACCAGGTCGCGCAGACCGAGCTCTTTTTCAGCTCCGCGCTATGCTGTTGGACCTCGCGCGCCGATTCCATCGCGTTTTCGATCTACGATAACGCGAAGGCCGCTTCAGCGCGCCGTTATGGCCTGTTATCGAGAAAACGAGACGCCACCCAAGCCGGAGCGCGGCGGCGCAGTTTGTTCCGGATGTCCGGCCAAAATTCCTGGCAAACATTGGATACGGCCGCCAAGCCGATTCCGACGGTTCCGGCCCGCAAGCCTTGGCCCACCGTCCGAAAGCGATACGGATTCCATTGCTGCGCGATGAACGGCATGCCGTAATCGGCGACAAAGCGGCTGTAGGCCGGCATCCACCCGCCGTTGTCATTGCGCGCTATCACGGCCTGCGCAAGCGCATTACGTACACGATGCCAGTGCGTGCCATGTCCCAGGAGGAAATAGCGCGGATCTTCGCGATCGAACGCGCGCACGCCCAGCGCGATGTTCTGCCGGATCAGGCTACGCCCCAGCTCCGATGCGAGCCGTACTCCAAAGGCATCCGAACCCCAGCCCCAATCCCGAGGCTGATTCGTGAACTGCTGCAAAGTCGCGACGAACGTAAGCTGCAAAAGATGCGGCGCTCCGAATACTTCGTTCTCCGTGTATAGAACTTTTTGACGGAGACTCAGGGGCGTAAACGAGCTATCGAGCGTGACCGGTTGCGCGGCCGGTTGCGGCCCAAATAAACTGCTGCTCTGCGCCGCCGCTGGTGCTCCGCCGAACAACACCAGCGCAACAAGACCCGCGCCGGCGTACAAGGGTGCCATGAGGAATTTCAAATGTGCCTGATTTCAAAGGTGCATCAAGCATACACCTTCGGGCGCCCCCGCGGGGAACGGTTCGGAATTTGTGCGTTCTGGGCCAGAAGTACTGTTTTTCTTTCCGGAATGCGGGTGATACACTGAATCCGCCTGGAGAGGCGGCATCCCACGTTGGCTTCGAATCGCATTCGCGTTGCCGCGGCCGGCCTGGTCCTTATTTCTTGGGCCGCCGCCCAGAACGAGACCGCCGGTTCGGCCGACCGGGTCGCCATCGTCCCGCGTTTGAAACCAGCCGAAGCGAATCTTCTCCGCCCCGATTTGCGCGTGGACGCTTCCCTCGTCCTGATTCCGGTCCATGTCGCCACGGCTCTGGGCAATTCCGTGACGAGCCTGAGCGAGAGCAATTTCAAGTTGTTCGAAGACGGCGTTCGGCAACGCATCGCCACCTTCGCCAAAGAGGACGCGCCGGTCTCGATCGGTCTGCTGTTCGACACCAGCGGCAGCATGCGCGACAAGATCGGGAAAGCGTCGCAAGCCGCCATCGGGCTGCTCGAAAGCGCCAACCCCGAAGACGAGTTTTTCCTTATCGAGTTCAATAGCAAGCCCGCCCTCGCCGTCGCGTTCACGAACGACGTCGACGATATCCGCGCGGAGCTGGCGCGCGCGAAAACGAGGGGACAGACTTCGCTGCTCGACGCCATTCAACTCGCAATTTCCCAGATGAAGAGCGCCCGCTACGACCGCAAAGCGCTGGTGATCGTCTCCGACGGCGGCGACAATCATAGCCGCCACAGCGAACGAGAAATTAAGAACGCCATGTTCGAAGCGGACGTGGAAGTCTACGCCATGGGCATCTTCGACCCCCAGGACGCGCATTCCCGGACGCGCGAAGAGCGCAACGGTCCCCGCCTTCTCGATGAGATCGCCGCCGAAACCGGAGGCCGCCACTTCCCGGTCCGCAACCTGAACGAGCTCCCCGATATTTGCGCCCGGATCGCGGACGAGCTTCGCACCCAGTACGTAATCGGCTATGCCCCATCGGGCGCCGCGCGCGACGGCAAGTACAGGCGCGTTCGCGTCACTATCAGCGCCCGGCGGGCCGCCGCTGCGCGTGCGCAGCCGCGCCGGATACTACGCGCCGCCAACTAGTGTCGCGTCCGCGTAAAATCCCGATAACCGCTCCGTTGAAAAACCGGGAACCGCTTCCTATGGCGTAGCCGGAACCAAACAAGCTTTGCACTACCGGGAACCGCTCCGTGACCGTGCGGCCCGGTCGGATTCGCGAAAGTGGGGGCGACAACCGCTCCTGGCCGTAAACATTGGACGAAACGCATGCCACGAAAAATATTCTGCCAGAAACGAGCGAATCCTACACGAAGGTACTCCGGCCGGCCGGTACCGAGCCGCGCGCGTCAGCAAGCGCAAGTATTAACCGGGACGGGAGACTAGCGCCGGGCAACGTTTTGATCGCTCGCGGGCTTCTCAAACAGCACCGCGTCGACATCTCCGAAAGGCCCCAATTCCACATGCCGCCACCCCGCCAGCTCGGGCCGCGCCGCGAACCAGTCGCGCCAGAATCGCACGTTGCGGTCCCCGCCATAAACGACGAACCGCCGCGATGCCTGCAGCGCCTTTCGCGCCAGCTCGGCCGCATAGGCCTCGCCCTCGGGACATTTTTCAAACGGCAACAGGTATGGTTTCCCGCCCACCGGATAAACGCCGATGTGCGCGTACAGGAAGCCCGGCAGCGGATAATCCGGGCGCCAGGCGGGCGGCTTGGCCTCTATAAACGGGCTGGGATAGACGACCGCGGTTTCGGGCGAAATTCTCAATGCGCCGATCGCGCGCGAGGCGGCGCGCCAGTCCGAGTTGTGATGCGGCGGCCACGCCGTCCCCCATTGTCCAATCGAGAGAAGAGCGCCCATTGCAAGCACCGCGGCCATCGGTTTCCACTGCGCCGAAGGCAAGAAGAAAGCCGCCGCCGCGGTTGCGGCCAGCGCCGCGCCTGGAAGCGCCAGATTCAGATAGCGAGCTACGAACACGCTGTTGCCCGTCAATCCGGAGAATGCAAACAGCGCCACGGGGTGGATCAGCCACCAACCGCCGATCAGAGATAACGCGGCCACGGAAGGGCGGGCCCCATCGCGCCGCCATCGGCCCATGAAGGAGACCAGCCATGCCAGCCCCACACAGCTCACGATACGGCCCAGCTTGAGCGTTCCTTTCAGGTCCCGCCATGTTGGAGGCAAAACGATGACGTGCGCTTTCGCCTGCCGCAATAACGCCAGCGCCTCCATCGCCACCGGCGCGAGCGCCAGGGCGAGAGCGGCAAAAACGGCCGCCGCGCCGATCCACGTCACGGGAGTTTCGCGGCGAATCAGGCGCACCCCGGCGTACACCGCATAGACCATATAGAAAGGCCAGAACAGCAGATGCACCGGCCACAGTAAAGCGGCGAAGAGCAGAAACAGAACGGCGTCCAGCCATCGCGCCGAATCGAGCCAACGGATCAGAAACAGCACGCTTGCGGCCGCCAGACAGGTTCCCAACGCGTAGGGACGCGCGTCGCCGGCTTGATCGTCGATGCCGCGCAGCGCCAGGCACGCGAAAACGGCAAACCATGCGGCGCCGGGATGAACGAGGCGCGCCGCGATGCGTGAAATCAGAAACAGAGCCATCCCCATCGCCAGCAGGGAAGGCAAACGGAACGAAGTCTCGGAAACGCCGAACAGCATAGCCGAGACGCGCGGCAGAATGTAGTACAGCGATTCGCCGACCTGCGGGGCGGCCGCGAGCGAAGGATCCGAAGTCCCGTGTTGGACGACGAAAACCGTCACCATTTCGTCCACCCAGAAGCTCGATCCGAGCGGCATCAGCCACAAGCGCGCCACGCAAGCGGCGAGCAACAGAACGAGGCACACGGAAATCCCGCGGTTAGAAAGACGGCCCAGGTTCAAAAAGGAAGTCACGATCGCGCCGCCGACGCGCCGAATTCGAGAGCCCGGCTCCCGCCTTACATCGGAAATCGCGAATGGAACATTCGCGCGCCCTGCCTCCGCGAAGGCATCAATCCCGGCTTGTAGCCGGCAATTTCGCCACCTGAATCCCTTTTGCGATGCCGGCGAACTTGAGCAGCTTGATCTGGATCCACGACGCGTCGAATTCATACCACGCCAAGCCGTGCCGCGCCGAAGCCGGATGAGCATGATGATTATTGTGCCAGCCTTCGCCGAAGGTGAGCAGCGCCACCCACCAGTTATTGCGCGACGTATCGCGCGTGGCGAAGCGCCGGCCGCCCCACATGTGCGTGGCGGAGTTCACCAGCCACGTGGCGTGCAGACCGAAAACGATGCGCACGCAAAGGCCCCACAGCATCAACTGCAGCCCGCCCACGGCCAGCAACAAAACGGCCAGAGCGACATTAGGGATCCAGTGATAATTGTTCAGCCACACATAGAAACGATGCTTCGCCAAATCGGGCGCATACTTCGACATCTTTTGCGTTTTATTGTGATTGGCCGGTCCGTAAATGAGCCATCCCACGTGCGACCACCACGCCCCGTCCCGCGGCGAATGCGGGTCGCCCGGCTGATCCGATTTCTGATGATGGATGCGATGCGTGGCGACCCAGGAAATCGGCCCTCCTTCGAGCGTCAGCGCCCCACAAACCGCCAGGAAGTACTCCACCGCCAAGGGCACCTTGTAAGAGCGATGCGTGTGCAGCCGGTGATACCCCATGCTGATGCCCAGACCCGTCGTCATCCAGTACAGGAAGACGGCGGCCGCCAGGACTTTCCAGCTAAACATGAATAGCGCCGCGATGGCTCCGGCGTGCAGCAACGCCATCACGATGGTAATAGGCCAGTTTATTCGTTCAACTTCAGAAACTTCTATTTGGTGAGTACTCACTGTTCTCTCAATCGGCAACGTTTACAAAAATGTGTACGGCGCGCGCGGCGGTCCTAACTCGGTTCCACTTTCGAGCGCACCATTCCGGCGTCGAAATCCAGGCGCACTTCCGGCGCCGCCGATCCACGCCACTTGGTGAACGATTCCCGCACGATCTGGAAAATCGTGCTCCTGTTTTCCAGAATCACCTTCAGCCACGCTCGGCGCCCCTTCTGCGGGAAGTAAATCCCGCGGAAACAGAGGCGCGCCACCAGATGGCTGATCTTGAAAGGAACGGGCGCATCCGCGATCTTTGCGATCGCTCTCGCCGTCGTCGCCGGACTGTATGAATTCGTCCAGGCGTAATCGACCTCCGTGTGGACCTCCGGAATCGTCATCTTCAACGGCGTGTGCGCCATCTGGAACGGCGCAAAGTCGAGCCAGTGCGTAGGACGCGTCAAACGTCCTTCCTTTTTCAGCCGCTCATAAAGCGGCGTGGACGGAAACGGCGTGATCTGGCCGAATACCGGCAATCCCGGAGGCCACTCGCGAATCTGCTCCAGCGTACGCTCGGCCACCCCCGGCGTGTCGTTATCCAACCCGAAGATGAACGACGTAATGGCGTACACATTCCGCCGCGCCAATCGCTCCAACACCGCGCCAAACTCCGCCGGCTTGTTGAAGCTCTTATTGACGTTTTTCAGGTTCGCCGCGTCCAGCGATTCCATGCCGATGAAGATCCACTTGCCCCCGGACGCCGCGATCAAATCCACCAGCTCTTCGTCGCGCAGGAGGTTGGCGCTGATCTGTGCTACCCAGGCCAAGCTGGGCGTTGGCGGCAATGATGTCCCGCAGCAGCGATTTCGTGCGCTTCACATTAATGGCGAAATTGTCATCGACAAAAAAGACGGCGACCTTTCCGCCGCTCTGCCGCGCCCGCGTTTTCAGGCGCAACATCTCGTCCACGACGCTCTCGTTCGTACGAAAACGAATGGAGTCCCCGAAAAATCCCGTGACGGTGCAAAACTCGCATCCATACGGACAGCCCCGGCCCGATTCGATCGGAATGAGGTGGAAGCGCTGCCAATCGATCTTGAAATACCTCATGATCGGCCGGAAGAACGCGGGCATTCTGTTGAACTGCTCCAGATCGAGCGACTCCCACGGAATGCGCGGATACTCCGCCAAGTTCGGCTTGCGCTCCTGCCCGAACGCGTCCACCGGCGCGTAGACTTCCTTCATTTCCCCCCGCGCCGCGTCTTGCACAATGCGCGGCCACGTTTCATCCGCTTCCCCCAGCGCCACTGCATCCGCGTGACGCGCGCCGCCGCTCCGTCCCAGCGCCTCGTCCGGCAATTCCGTGACGTGCGGCCCGCCCATCACCACGCGAAAACCCGCCGCGCGCAGTGCGTCCGCCGCCCGGTAGGCCCGCGCAATCATGCGCGTCATGGCCCCGATCCCCACCAGATCCACCTGGCGGTCTTTTGCGTACTGCACGATTTCGGCGTCGCTCATTCGTTTTACATTGCCGTCCAGGAGTAGTACCTCGTGGCCGGGCGGGGTACGCGCCTGAAGCAGAAACATCCACAAATGCGGCATGAAATTCGCGGTCACGCCGTTGTCGGGGTTAAATAGCAGAATTTTCATCGGAATGGCGGTGCGGCTGGGACACCCAATTGTCGCATAACAATGGCTGTAACCTATGTTAAGCGCTAAGTTGCCGCCCCAAAGTACCCGTCCCTCGATCCGCCCGCGTACCCGCAACTATGGGAAAATACGCCAAAAGGAGAACTCCCTCTTGTTGTACAAATCACAGCAACGCCACGCCGCGTTCTTTCTGGCCGCCGCCCTATCTCTCATCACCGCCCCCGTTGCGCCCGCGCAGCGGCAACGGCCGCCCGCCGCCGAATCGCCCAACCCTCCCCAGAGCGCCGCGGCCGCTGAAGAAAAGCCCGCGCCGATTCCCGGGCCCATTCCGCCGGAAACGAATTCCACCACCGATCACGACCTCACGCTGAACGGCAAACCCATCCACTACGCCGCCACCGCCGGCACCCTCATAATCAACGGCGCCGACGACAAGCCCTACGGCAGCGTCTTCTACGTCGCCTACACGCTGCGCGGCGTTACCGACCCCCGCACCCGCCCCGTCACGTTCCTTTACAACGGCGGCCCCGGCTCCGCCAGCCTGTGGCTGCACATGGGCTCGGTCGGCCCCATGCGCGTCGTAACCGCCAGCCCCGATGCCACCGGCGCCGCGCCCTACGAGCTCGTCCCCAACCAGTACTCGCTTCTCGACAAAACCGATCTCGTGTTCATCGACGCCGTCGGCACCGGCTATTCACGCCCTGTCGGCAAGGCCACCATGAAGGACTTCGCAGGCACCGACCAGGACGTACAGGCCTTCTCCCGCTTCATCCACCGTTATGTCGGCGTTAACCACCGCTGGAACTCGCCCAAATTTTTATTCGGCGAATCGTACGGAACAACCCGTTCGGCCGCGCTCGTCGACGAGCTCGAGAACGGCGGCATGTCCTGCAACGGCGTCATCCTGATGTCCACCATTCTCAATTACTTCGTCATGGCGCCCGGTACGGACGAAATGTTCATCGGCAATCTGCCCTCCTATGCCGCCATCGCCTGGCACTACGAAAAGGTTCCGCATAACGGACGCGACGAAAAGGCTTTCTCAACGAAGTCCGCGCCTTCGCGCGCGGTCCCTATTCCGATGCCCTCGCGCAAGGAGATAATCTTCCGGCGGCGCAGGTGGACGCGATGGCCGCCAAGCTCGCCGCTTTCACCGGCCTGACCCCGCAATATATTAAGGAAGCCAATCTGCGCGTGACGCCGACCCGTTTCCGCAAGGAGCTGCTGCGCGACAAGCGCATCATTCTCGGACGCTACGACGCGCGCTTCGAGGGAACCGACGTCGACGCCGCCGGCGACAGCCCCGGCTACGATCCATCGAGCACCGGCATCACCGGCGCATTCGTGTCCGCCTTCGAGGATTATCTCGACCGCGAGCTGAAGTACTCCTCGAAAGAAACTTATTATCCGCGCGGCCCCAACGTGAACCAATCGTGGGATCACACCCACCGCCCGCCCTCCGCCAGCGGATTCGGCTCCGCCCGCGCGCAGCCGCTCCGCGACGCCTATGTCGCCGGCGATCTCGCCGATGCCATGCGTAAGAATACGCATCTCAAAGTTCTCTCCGTGAACGGTCTTTTCGATCTCGCCACGCCCTTCTTCATCACCGAATACGATCTCGCTCACATGCAGCTCGATCCCAGCCTGCGCGGCAATATCGAGTTCACTTATTACCACTCCGGCCACATGATTTACCTCAACGTCGACGCGTTGAAGCAGTTGAAATCCGACCTCGCCGCGTTTTATTCGCGCGCCACGCAAGGCAGTCTGGTCACGGGCGCGCCCGCGGCCGGCCCACATCCCACGGAGGGCGCTCAATAGGTCTATACTAATTCGTTAGTATGACCCGGGACCTCCTCTGGGCGGCGCGCTGGCTGCGCAAGAACCCGCTGTTCGCCACCGCCGTCGTCGCCATTCTCGCGCTCGGCATCGGCGCCAATACCGCTGTGTTCGGCATTGTCGATGCCGTGCTGCTGCGGCCACTACCGTACGCCGCGGCGGACCGATTGGTCCGCATCGAACAGAGCAGCCCCAAGCGTTCGCTGGTGGGGACAACGGCGGCCGATTATCTGCTGTGGCGCGATCACACCGACCTGTTTGAAAAGATTGCCGCGTATCGCATGGACGTCGTGACGCTCACGGGCACGGGCGACCCCGACCAGCTCACGTCGGTACAAGCGTCGCCAGGCCTGTTTTCCATGCTGGGGGTGCGCGCCGAACTGGGCCGCACTCTCCTCCCCGCCGACGAGCAGCTCTCCGGCCCCAATCCCGTCGTCCTCAGCGACCGGCTGTGGCGCCGCTTGTTTCACGCCGATCCCGGCGCCATTGGCCGTCCCATGACGCTATCGGGCGAGCTCTTCACGATCGCCGGCGTCATGCCGCCCGAATTCGAGTTCCCCTTTCCCAACGTCGAGCTATGGGTTCCTCTCCACGTCACGCCCGCCTCTGTCCTCTGGGTGCACGCGGTCGGCCGCCTCAAGCGGGGGGTGTCGCTTGCCGCGGCGCAAGGGGCAATGGACATTGTGGCCCGTGAAGCGGAGCGCCAGGACCCGCAAAAAAGGGCCGGTCTCGAAATTGAAATCTCGCCCTGGCGCGAAGTCGTCGAGCGCGAATATGAACTGACGCTGATTTTCATTCTGGCGGCGGTGGGCCTGGTTCTGCTGATCGCTTGCGCCAACGTGGGCAGTCTGCTGCTCAGCCGCGCCGTACAACGCCAGCGTGAAATCGCGATACGCGCCTCGCTCGGCGCCGGATTCTGGCGCGTCGTGCGGCAATTGCTGGCCGAGAGCTTCGTCCTGGCTTTGCTCGGAAGCGTCGCCGGTGTTGCGGCGGCGCACTACGCGCTCGCATATCTGTCGCGGCGAATGAACGCGCTGCCCATCGCCATTCCCCATCTTCGCAACGCCGCCATCGACGGCCGCGTGTTCCTCTTCGCCACCGCTTTGTGTTTTCTGCTGGCCTGTCTATGCAGCGTCGCGCCGCTCCTGCTGGCTTCCAAAACGGACCTGCAAGCGGTGCTGCGGGCCGGGCACGGAACGGGAGGATCGAAGGCTTCCACGCGCCTCTTCTCCATCCTGATCGCCTCGGAAGCCGGCTTTGCTTTTTTGCTCCTGGTCGGCTCCGGGCTGATGATCCGGAGCCTTGTCCGACTCGAGCAGGTCGACCACGGATTTCACCCCGATCAGGTGCTGACCATGCGCGTACCCATCGGCAGCCGCACACAACTCAAGCCCACCGGCCAGTACGATACCAAGCCTCGCCAGATGGAGTTTTATCGCGATGTGCTGGAGCGGCTCGCCCGAACGCCCGGCGTGAGGGCCGCCGCCGTCGTCAATAACCTCCCCCTATCCGGTTTCAACACCAGCACGCCGCTCAATCTCCCCGATGGCCGGTCGATCCTGCTCTCCACGCGCACCATCAGTCCGCAATATTTTTCGGTCATGGGGATTCCGCTTCTGGCGGGTCGCTCGTTCTCGGAGTCCGATCAAACCGGCGCGCCCGCCGTTGCGATCGTCAATGAATACCTCGCGCATCAGTTGTTCGGCGGCCGCAATCCGATCGGCCAGGCGCTCCCGCCCGAAAATGGAAACGTGCCGGTTCACACCGTGGTCGGCGTTGTCCGGGACACGCCGCAATCGAGTTACGCGCAGGCCCCCACAGGAGAGCTCTACCTCCCTTACCGGCAGTATATCTTCGGCGTATTTCTGTCCACCATCGTCGTGCGCGCCTCGGGCGACCCTCTTTCGCTGGCCTCAACGTTACGCAAGCAAGTATGGGCGGTGGATCCAAACGAACCCGTCGTAAAGATCGAGACCATGGACGACGTCATCGCGGATTCCATCTGGCGGCCGCGCTTTTCCGCCTGGCTGTTTTCCGTACTTGGCGGCCTGGCGTTACTGCTCACTTCCGCCGGCGTCTACGGCGTCATCGCTTATACCACCAACTTGCGGCTGCGGGAGGTCGGCATACGCGTGGCGCTTGGCGCTACTCCCGCAAACATCGCCGCCGTTGTGGTGCGCGATGCCATGATGCCTTTAGCCGCCGGCCTCGCAATCGGCGTCGCCGCCGCGCTGCTCCTCTCCCGCCTGTTGTCGAGTCTGCTTTACGAAATCGGCGCCACCGATCCCCTCACCTATCTAAGCGCCGCCGCGTTATTACTCGCCATCGGAGCCGCCGCCAGCGCGCACCCTGCCTGGAAAGCGGCCGTCGGAGATCCGTTAGAGGCGCTGCGAACGGAATAATCCCGCCACGCACGCGTCAAGCGCCTACCGAGCCGCGTCCCAACCTCGTACCCCGCCACTTCGAAGCTCTTTACCGCGCCGCTTCGCAACCCCTCGCCGCGCCGCTTCGCAAGCACCGGCCGAGTCGCGTCGCAAAAGTTCACCGAGTCGTTTCGCAAGCACCAACCGAGCCGCCTCACAAGCACCTGCCACGCCGCTTCGCAAGCCCTACCCGCGCCCCTTTGCAAGTCCTATGCCGCGCCGCTTTGCAAGTCCTATACCGCGCCGCTTCCGCAATTCCTCACCGACTCGCTTCCGCAATCCCTTACCGAGCCGCGACAGTTCAGGGAGCGGTCTTCCCAGGTGAGCGGCGGCGATCCCCATTCCACATAGCGCACTACACTAGACAGCATGCGATTCCCCCTTTTCGCCGCGTTCCTCGTCATGATCGCTTCCGCTCAGGCGCAGCCCTCCGCAACCCACCCCTTCACCGCCGACGATTGGGCCGCCATCCATACCGCCCGTGCCGCCGCCATCTCCCCCGACGGCAATTCCATCCTCTATGAAGTCGATTTCGGCGCCGCGAAAGGCCGCACCAATCACGAATGGCATCTCATCCGCCCCGATGGCTCCGAGCACCGCAAATTGGAACTGCCCGCGGATTTCCAGCCCTTCGGTTTCACGCGCGACGGCGCCGCTCTGTATGGCTCCTACAAGCTCAACAACCTCACGCAGCTCGCCCTGTTCCCGCTGAAATCGTTGAACGCAAAGGCAACGCCGTCGTCCGTAATCATGCTGCCCGCGGGCATCCGGTCCGCCATCGCATCCCCCGACGGAACGCGCTTCGCCATCCTCGCCGATCCTCGCCTGCCCGACCCTCTCGCCGGGACACGCATCATTATTGAGCCGGACCAGACCAGCCTCTACGTCGTAAAAACCGACGGCGCCGCCGGACAGTGGTGGTGCGCCGGTCTCAAGAACATCGCCGGCATCGGCGACATCGCCTGGGCCCCCGGAGGCGCCTCGCTCGCCGTTCTCTCATCGACCCCCAAAATCGGCTTCCACTACGTCCGCTCCTTCATCGATGTGTGTTCCGCCTCCGGCGCTCGCCGCGTTGCCGAAATCCCGAACGCCGCCAACGGAATCGGCTGGGCCAAGGACGGCAACGAGATCGCATTTCTCAGCACCACATCTCCCGTCCTCACGCCCGACCACGTCTGGACCGTCCCCGCTTCCGGCGGCCAACCTGTCGACCGCACCCCCGATCTCGACGCCAGCGCCGTGCGCCTCGCTCCCGATCCGCGCGGCCATTTATGGGTGCTCGTCAACCGCGGCGTCCACACCGAAGCCGCCCAATTTCACGATGAAGCCCTGACCACGGCCTATCGTTGGCCCGACGGATATATCGCAACCACGCCGGTCTCTTCGGAATACGCCGCCGCAGCGGACCAGATCGCGTTCACCGTCGGAGATCCCCAACACGCCGGCAACGTCGCCGTGCCGCAACAAAATGGCCTGCGCAAAATCACATCCGAGGGAGACGATCAGCTCGCAAAAACCGCCCTCGGCCCGGTGCGCGCCGTTCATTGGACCAGCAAAGAGGGAACGCCGCTCGAAGGCATCGCGACATTTCCCGCCGGCTACGCGCCGGGCCAAAAATATCCGTTCCTCGTCCTGCCCCACGGCGGCCCCGAAGCGAGCGACCTGCTTGCGCTGGACCCCTTCTCGCGAATCGTCGCCGGTCTCGGCTATGTCGTCCTGCAGCCGCAGTACCGCGGATCGACGGGCTATGGAACCCAATTCCTCGACGACATCTACCAGCATTTCGGCGACCGCGCCTTTCGCGACGTCGATAGCGCCACCGACTATGCCGTCGCGCAAGGATGGGCCGACCCCCGGCGGCTTGCCATATTCGGCTGGAGCGCCGGCGGCTTCATGACAGCTTGGACCGTGACGCAGACCAGCCGCTATCGCGCCGCCATCGAGGGCGCGGGCATTACCGATTGGGCCAGCTTCATGTGGACCAGCGATGTCCAGCAAATCGATTACGACGCCCGCTGGCCCGGCGAGGACCCCGAGGCGTTCCGCAAATTCTCCGCCGTCGATTATGCCGCCAAAGTAACCACGCCGCTGCTCATCCTGCATGGCGGCAGCGACCATCGCGTTCCTACCTACCAGGGCAGGGAATTGTTCGAAGCCCTTGCCGCCCGCGGCAAAACGACGCGCATGATCGAATATCCCGGCTCGCCGCACTTCCCGGTCTTATGGGAACAGCGCCGGGACGTTTTCCGCGAGATCGTTGACTGGCTGCGGCGCTACAACCCGTGACGTGGGGGCCCGTGCGCGCGCCTCGAAACCGATCTCATAATCGACCCAGTAAACAGGCCGGTTCTGCACCTCGATGAAAATCCTCGCCAGGTATTCTCCAAAAATGCCCAAGACCAGCAGTTGGATGCCGCTGAGAAAGAACAGGCTCACGAACAGACTCGCCCAGCCCGCCCCGAACGCCGCTGGGTCCCGAATTCTCCAGACGACATAAGCGATGGCCATTCCAAAAGACGCGGTCGTGACGGCGGCCCCCAGCAGCGTGGCGAGGCGCAGCGGAACTATCGAAAACGAAAGAATGCCGTCCAACGCCACTAAACTCGACCGCTTGAAGTTGTACTTGGTCTGCCCGCGCATCCGCCGCGGCCGCTCGATCGGGATGCCGATTTGGCGGAATCCCGGCAGCGCCGTCAATCCGCGTAGGAATCTGGTGTGCTCCGTCAAACTCTTCAGATATCCCACGACCTTCCGATCCAATAGCCGGAATTCTCCGGCGTCCACGGGAATATCCACCGAAGCGATTTTTTTCAAAAGCCGGTAAAAGACAAACGCGAAGACTTTATAAAGCCCGTAAGTGGAAGCGCTGGGCCGTTGCGCGTAGACGATCTCGTAGCCCTGCCGCCACCGCGCGATCATTTCCGGGATCACCTCCGGCGGATCTTGCAGATCGGCGTCCATCACGATAACGGCATCTCCGGCCGCGCGATCGATCCCCGCCGCTATCGCGATCGCCTGCCCCTGCCGCCGCGAAAGACGCACCAGCTTGGCGCGCGGGTCCGACCGATGCAGGTCCGCGGCAATGCGCGGCGTCTCGTCGCTGCTGTCGTCCACATAAATGAGCTCGAAATCGCACCCCGGCAAGTTCTCGAAAACGGCCGAGATGCGCCGCAGTAGAACTTCGATATTCGCGCCTTCGTTGTGCGTCGGCACGACGATGGAAATCAGAGCAACGGCGCTGGGCCGCGCCCGCTCAGGCGAGCCAACCCCCGGCGCCGCGGCCGCGCCATCGAGAGCGGTCTTCAAGGCCTGCAGGTCCGCGTACTCGCACCCGCCCGCCGCGTTGCCACCGATTGTATCTGCGCCCGCCAAACCGTGTATCGGCCGGAAGACAACAATACTTCACGGATCGCCGGCCGTAGTCTTCGCGGCTCATCCCGGTCCACTATGTTCCTTGATGGCAGGTACAGCCTCTCGACCGTGCTTTCGAACCCTGTGCCCCGCGTTTCGAGCAGGTTGGAGTAATGACTGTGGATCTCAATCGGTCGATGAAGTCCTCACTGCTGCTTTAGGCCGCTTGCCTCACCGCCGGGCGCGGTTCGTATCCCAGCGCCGTCGACCGCACGATCGAGTTTTCCAGTACCTATTCCGTGAAGCTGCCCGAAGGCGAAACGGTTGAAGGACTTCTCCGTGAAATGCGCTTTTCCCAGTGAGCGCTTTCGTTCTGGATACTTCCATTGCCTTGAAATGTTTTTGGAAGATGAAAACGACCGTGCACACAGCTTGCCCGTTCTGCGTTCCTCGGCGGCGAGCATCGGCCCATGTTCCGTGGCTCTGGTATTACGAAATCGCCAATGCGCTTTTCATTCAGGTCCACCGCAAAAGAGCGATGTTCGAGGAAGTGAAGGCTTTTTTGAGCCTGATCGGTGAAATGCCGACCGACGTCGACGCGCCGGACGAGCTGGCCATTCACCAGCTTGCTTAACTTGCCGGTTCATAAATCGAGCAGCCCACCGGCAGTGCGACCGATTGTTTGCATCGGCCACCATCGTTCCGGCGCGCGTGATGAAAGCCGATCCGGAAGCGCGCGCGCTGTACCATCCCAAGCCATTATGGCGCTCGGCGCGGTTTCGAGCTTCCCCGTTAAGCACTCGCAAAGCAATTGACCCCCTTCGCCCCCGGGCGTTACAGTAGAGCGAGCGCGAAGGGCGCTTCCAGTCCGCGGGAAAGGGCCGAGCCCACCGAGTCGCCCGTTCACACAACTTCGATCTTCTTTCAGCCCGTCGTGCGGACGCGGGCATCCTCGAAAGGAGATCGTCATGTCCGATTTCCCGCCGCGCCTTCCCGCGCGCCCCTCGCTCGAACAACTTCACAAACAGGCTAAGGAACTGCTCCGTCAATACCGCGCAGGCGACACCGCCGCCGCGCAGCGCTTTCGCGCCGCGTTCCCGGCCTACCCCGGCCGTAACCCTCGCCGACGCTCAGTTCGTGCTCGCCCGCGAATATGGGTTTGAGACTTGGGAAAACTCAAGCGCCATGTCGAGGGCCGCAACACCCCCGCGCAATACGAGAGACTGGCGCACGATCTGATCCGAGCTGTCAGGCGATGCCGATGCGCTGCGGCGCGTGAACGGCATTTTCGGGAACGCCTTCACGCCCTCCGGCGATCTCACGCTATCCGATGCGCGGCTCTTCATCGCGCGGCAACTCGGCTCTGAAATCTCCACGTCGCCGCCCTACCGCATCGACTCGAAGGACAACACCATCTCGCCCGGCCCGCTCCTCTCCGATACAGACTGGGATGCCGTCTTCGCCGCGATGAAGGAGCAAGGGATCGCCGGCTCTCGACGGCTGGCGGCCGCATGACCGACGCCGCGCTCGAGCGCCTCTGCGCCCTCGACCATGTGACCCATCTCCATCTCGGCGGCTCGCTCCAGCTCACTGACGCCGGACTCGCTCACCTCGCCCGCCTGCCGCGCCTCAGCCAACTCGATCTCAGCGGATGGAAAGGACAAATCACCGATCGCGGCCTCCAGTTCCTGCGCCATTTGCCCCACCTCCGGCGATTTAAGATGTGCTGGCAGCAGAACGTCTCCGATGCCGGCATGGCCAATCTCGCCTTCTGCGAACATCTCGAAGAAGTGGACCTGCTGGGAACCCCGACAGGCGATGGCGCCATCCGTGCCCTCGCCGGCAAGCCCAACCTTCGCCGCTTCAAGACCGGACAAAGCGTCACCGACGCCGGACTGGCGCTGTTCCAAAATTACCCGGCCTTCAAAACGTGGCAGGGCGGCGAAATCGCCTACGGCCTCATGAGCGCCGATGCCGCGCCCACGCATCTCGTCGTCGACGGTCCCTTCACCGATGCCGGACTCGCCGCTCTCGCAAACCTGGACGGACTTTTTGCCCTCAGCTTCTTCTGGCATTGTCCGGCGTTCACAGCGCGCGGCCTCGAGCCCCTCGAGAATCTCGCGCGCCTCGGTTTTCTCGGCTGTGGAGGCGAACACTGCGATGACGAGGCCATGCATCACATCGCCGCCATGCCCCATCTCCGTATGCTGCAGGCGCAAGGCGCCGTGGCGGGCGACGCCGGTTTTGCGGCGCTCAGCCGTTCGCAAACTCTGGAATACATCTGGGGTCGCGAGTGCCCCAACCTCGCCGGGCGCGGATTCACGGCGCTGGCGTCACATGCCCGCCCTGCGCGGGCTGGCGGTGAGCTGCAAGAACGTGGACGACGCGTCGCTGTCCGCCCTGCCGCGTTTCCCCGCGCTCCGGGAACTCCTGCCCATGGATGTCCCCGACGAAGGATTCCGTCACGTGGGAAATTGCGATCGCCTCGAGGCCTTGTGGTGCATGTATTGCCGCGACACGGGCGACATTGCCACCGCGCACATCGCCGGCCTCTCCCGCCTGAAGTCCTACTACGCGGGCAAAACCAGGATCACCGACCGCAGCCTCGAAATTCTGGCGCGAATGCCGTCGCTCGAACGCCTCGAGTTCCGGCAATGCCCCGCTATCACCAACGCCGGCGTAACTTATCTCGGCCGCCCCGCGGCTCCGCGAAATCACTCTCAACAGCCTGCTCGGCGTCACGCCGGAAGCGGCGGCGCTCTTTCCCGCGCACGTCCGGGTGAAATTCACGCCGTGAGGCGGCTCGAAAGCGGATACCAAGCCGCGCGCGTAAGCAAGCTTTTGACGTGCTCAATAGCTGCCCGGCGTCGCCGGAAGCGGCGGCTATTCCCCCGCACGTCCGCGTGAAGTTCACGCCGTGAGGCGGCTCGAAAACCGATACCGGGCCGCGCGCGTAAGCAAGCGGTTTGGCATGCGCCACGATCGCCGATTTAAGTTAGCGCCAGCCTCACTCGATCCCGATGCGCCCGTGAATCGACGGCAGGTTCAGCCAGCGGATCGCGCCCGATTTGCCGGGCTGCGCGGCGCTCAGAATAAAAGCGCAGGGAGCGTCTCCATATTGCCGCAGCCGGTCCGCGATCCAATTATCGGCCGCCAGCGGCGCCGCCAGAATCACCGGCGTGTTCTCAAAATCCGCTTCCATCGCGCCGAATTTCTCATCCGTCAACCGCTTCGGCTCCGCCCACCCATACGCCTTGCGGTACCGCGCGATGGCGTCGTCGAGATGCAGCGTGGCGATCACCACCTTCAGCACCCCATTGATCTGCGGCGCCCCCGGGGCCGCCGAGGGAAACGCGCGATCCTGACGCGGCGAAACATCGTGAATCATGAAAGGGAAGAACGCGCCCCGATCGCCCTTCACCTGCGCCGTTGTCCAAACCAGACGCATTCCATCGGCCCGCTCCCGTCCGCCCGCCTTGGGATCCGCGATGTCCAGTCCCGTCTTCCGCAAACGGTCCACTTCCGCGTTCAAATCCTGCGGCTCCACCGCCCAGGCGCACGGCCCGGCATTCGCCTGCATGAATTTCGCCCAGGGGTGCGACGGGAAACTCTTCGCATCGGCGTCCGGAGCTTTGCCGATCAACTCCAGATACGAACCGTCGGCGAAGCTGATAATGGCCATCTCGGTGAGGTGTTCCGGATGCTCGCCGCCATACTCCGGCTCCAGGCCCGCCGCCACGAAGTCGCTTTCGAGTAATTGCAGATCGAGAGCCGCCACGGTGGCATGATCGACCTTCAGATCCGCCCCCGCCATCGGGAAACTAAGGCAAAGCATCGCTAGAATCCACCCGCCGCGCTTCGAATTGAGCAATCGCATTCTCCTGCTGGAGAATATAGCCCACTTCGTCGGCCCGCATTCCGCCCGTTCACCACAAAATGCAAAAATCCTATCCCCTCCAAGCTTCTGAACTCTCTACACTTTCCCCTCGCCCGCCGCCCCGCCGCTCGCGCCATCCCCTCACCGCCCGCTACCCTCAAACCGCATGGACATACCCTCGATCTTCGGCAGCAAAGCCACCCAACTGTTCTGGCGCGCCCTCCCCGCCGCGCAAGTCCTCGGCGCCCCCGCGCCACAAACCTTTGAAGCGGGCCAGTCTTACTTCGTCATCCGCGTCACCGAGATGTACCTCAACTCCTGCCGCAAACTCTGGAAACAGCTCTATCCCATGATCCACGCCTATGTCGACGTCGGGGGAACAACGAGCCAGACCGTCGCCGGACCCGGCCAGTTGACGGCGCTCGGCGATTCCAACATCGACCGCATCACAAATCTCAATCAACGCCTGCTCGGGCCCACCCCGTTTCCCGGCGGCGACGTGACCCTCATCGCCGGACTTTATTCCGTGCCCTCCCAGGATTCTTCCAAGGTCCTCGTCGACACTCTTGCCACGCTCGCGGGCATTGCCCTCGGCAGCGCCGGCGCAACCACCGCCGCGAAACTGGCGCCGCTCGCCGATGCCGTCAAGAGCGGCATCGAAGGCTTAATCGGCATCGATCAGTCCAGTTTGCAGCTCGGCGTGCAGTGTACTTTCGGCGGCGCCACCGCGCCATTGACATCCGGCTATTGGGTCGGCGTCGGCGCCCCGCAAGCCTCCGTCGATGTCTCTCAACTGTGGCTGCAAAACGGCCGCCTGACCAAAGGCTCCAACGCCATTTCCGCCACCCCCTACTCCGATCGCGATTACATGGTCATTGCGATTGAGCGCGTCGACCAGAGAGAAGACTGGCGCACTTTGCCCATCATGACCCAATACAATCCCCAGTTCGAAAAGGTCACGTCGGACGCCGATCTCTCGACCGATGAAAAGCGCAAGCGCCTGGGAAGCCTCTGGCCCGCGTTCCAGCAGGCCCTCGCAGATTCGAACGACTTGACCGCCCCCGATTGCGCCAATGTCGCCGGCGCCGTCGCGGCGGAGTTGCTCCAGCGCCTCGATTCCCAGACCACCGGAAACCCGTTCCTAACCAACCCGGTTGCCTGATAGGGCCCGCCGCTCTCGCGTTATGAATACGGACGACATGATGTTCGCCGATATCGATCGAGAAAACGCCCCCGTCCAGCGGGTCGCCGAGGCCGACAATCTGTCTGTCCGCGTCTACAAAAACGCCGCCGGATACCGGCTCCCGATGACAAACTTAGCGCTCCAGGCCGGCGCTCCGCCGAGCGACTCAGCGATGTCGGCAATTCGGAGCCGACCCGCTGTACGTGCGCTTATGCGATATCCAACAGTCCTTCCGCGCCCGCCTCAGCCTCAAATCCAGTTGCGGCGTGCCCGCCCCGCCCGTCAGCTTTCCCTTTGAAGCCTCCGCAAGAGCAAGCGCGCATGAGCGAGTGGGAGCCCAATACCGGTCCGCGGCCGCGGGATACGCGACCTGCCGCTATCTGAATAGCTTCGGCGGAGTACGGATCGCGCCCGAGTTTGAGGACCTGGTTTCCGACGACGACGTCGAAACCAAAGCGAGCGCTCAACTGCCTTTGGCCTGACACAGCTTCCCCGTAACCGGAGTCATACCCTGGGGAGAAATTCATTTCATGAACTGGCTTCAGATGTTTTCCGGCGCAGCGGTCGAAAAGCTGCCCAAAGTGATCTCGCCGAAGGCCCATGCCGTCGCCGATTACGCCATGGCTGCGGGAGCGATTGCGGCGGCCGTCGTCTTTTTCAAGGCCGGACATAAGGTGGCGGGAGTGGGCGCGCTGATTACGGGCGCGGTGGAGTTGACCAACCCGGTGATTACTGATTTTCCGGGCGGCATTTTCAAATTGATCAGTTTCCCGGCCCACGGCCGCATCGATGTCGGAACCGCCTCCATGGTCGCTTCGCTGCCGAAGCTCCTGGGGTTCAATCAAGAGCCGGAAAGCAAATTCTTCTACGTTCACGCCGCGGCCGCAACGGCCGTCGTGGCAATGACCGATTTCGGAGGCGAGGCGGCGCAGCAGGTTGTGGAAGGCAAAGCCTAGCCCTCACACAAGCGTCTGTGCGGTCCATTTGGCCGACACTCGCTTCCACCTCAAGCCGAAGTCCCCGCAGCCCGATTCTGGCTGACCCCGACCCGATTCTGCCGCGATGAAAACTCCGATCCATCTTCTCCTTCCATTTCATGAAGTTGGCAAGGCTGATTACCTGCCCCAACCCTGTAAGGTGAGGGCAATGACAGGTTGGCCAACCGAATTCACCTACTGAAAAACCGGCCGGCGTGGCCCCCACAAACATGGGGAGTGCAACTCGAAACGCTGTGAACCGATGGAGCTGCTCCCGGCGGTCAGCATATGACGTGGCGCCGACAACGAAGCTTGGACATTCAGGAGCGAGGTCTGCGGGAATGGGCATTGAGCCTGTACCCCGTCCAGCGCTTCTGGAAGATACTGCCGGCCGAAGTTGGTAAGTCTTCATCCAATGCGGACAATCGGGCGCCTCGGCCGGTCTCGTACGTGGGATCGGCCGGGGGTCAAGCTTTTCTAAGATTTTTCTGACCACGCGCGGGGCCGAAGTGTGCCTGCCCCTAGCCCGGCGCTACGCGAAGCAACCACGCCATCAGATCCCGCTCCAACTGCTCCCGGCACTCGTCCAACCCGTGCCCGCAGCCCGCATACAATAGCAGCTCCTTCGGCTCCCGGGCCAATTCGTACAGCTCCCGCGAGCAGATGTCGGACAGGGTTTCGTCGGAAGTGCCGTGCGCAAGCAAGATCGGCCGCGGGCTGATCTCCGCGATGTCGTCCGCCCCACTCATTTGTGAACTCAACGCCGCCACGGCCACCACCGCCTGGCTGGCAATTGCCGCATTGATCGCCACCGCGCCTCCAAAGGAATGCCCCGCCAGCGTTATCCGCCCGCGCCCCTCCTTGCGCAGAAATCCAATCCCCAGCAGCGCGTCCAGCACGCAGTCGATCAGCAGTCCGGGTCTGCGATAGTCGAGCTGTAGCGAGGCTATGTTCAGCGGCGCAAGCCGTTCCGCCAGCCGCCCGTAGATTCCACCCGCCGGCCCGCCGAATCCCCCGCCGGATCCAAAGACCCACAGAACGGCCGAGTCCCCTTCCGCCGCCGCATGATACCTGCACGGAATGGTCCCGTCGTTCGTTCGCAGCCGGACCTCTTCGACGCCGTCTCCCGCCGGCTTCCGTTCGATCTCCAGCAGTTCCAGCTTCAAAATTTCTTGTTGCCGCATGTGTGGCCCTTCTCGTCGATTCTCTGAAACCCTACGGCTTACCCAGCGCGCACAGCGGATCGCCGATTACGATGTTTTGCCAACTCAATGCTGGAATGGCGGCGTAATAGCTTTCCGCCAGCGTCCTGCCCGCGTAATAAGCCGGGAGCAGCAGGTCCGGACGCGGCGTTAGGGCCAGAAAGGGCTCGGCGACATGGCCCGATGCGCCGGTCACGCCTTCGTGCACGTAATCGGCGGTCAGCGTTTGCGGCGAACCGGCAAACCATCCCTTCATCGAGCCGCTGTACGGGCCAATGGTCCAATTCTCCGGTGGCATCGCGAAGGTTCGTCCATTCGACGATACATACTCCGTCATAATCGCGCCGGGCAGCCATTGAAAGCCAAGGAAGCGCTGCTTGCGCGCCGGGTCGTTCGAGCCCCAGCCGGCATAGCCGATCACGTTCTTCTCGTTCAGCAGCACGCGGCCGCTCTCGTCGATGACGACGCGCTCTTTCGGAAGCTTGCGCGCGGCGTCGCGCAGCCAATCGTTGCCCGACGAATTGTCGGACGCTTTCAGATCGAGCACGAAATTCCCTTTGTTCTTCGCCACAAGCGCACGATCCACTAATCCCTTAATGTCCGCGAAATCGTATCCCGCCAGGCGCGTAACCAGATAGATCGGAAAACGCGGGTGCGCGAACTTCTCCGCGCTTCCGAAAAAGGGGTTCCGCAGCGGGCCCGCTACCGGATGCGGACGTCCGCGCATGTCGCTGTACAGCAGCGCAAGTTCGGAATCGACGGAGGCCGTTTCCTGCTGCATGCCCTCGCCCGGGCCGGTCACGCGCAGCGGAACGCCCCCGGTCGTCACGATGTAGAGAACGCGTTCGGCGAGCCCGTTCTTTTTAAGACAAGCGGCTACGTTGGCCGCAATCTTGTCGTAATCGTCCCGCGCAATCTGCTCCGCCTCCGAGGCGTGAATGCGGCAAATATTCGTCAGCGGCACGTGCCGCCGCAGGGCATAATACTCGCCGACGCTCCGCGACAGCGCCGACGATGCGTTGACGACAATAAGTACGTTCGCCGGCGTCTGAGCGCGCGCCGAAACGACGCCCGCGAACAGCGCTATGACGCCGGCCCAGCGCTTTCCGCTCACCCGTTCCTACTTCAACGTCTTTAAATACGCGACGATGGCTGCGGCGTCCTCCGCTTTGAGCGTGTACGCGGGCATGGGCGGGTCCGCTTTGTTCCCGTTCGGCCATGCTCCGGTTTCGAGAAACTTCGTCACTCCCTCGTCTCCCCACCGTTTGAAATAGCGGCCCTGTCCCGTGATGTCGGGCGCCGTCTTATGCCAACCCTTCATCTCATGCGTGGGCTGAAAGTCGAGCGTTGCGCCTTTCATCCAATTCGCTTTGTCCAATTCGCCGCTTTCGGTCCGCGCCGTGTGGCAATCCTGGCATTTGGCGACCTCCTCGACCAGATATTTGCCGCGCGCCGCATCGCCGTCCGCGGCAACCGCGACCGCGCCGGAAATGCAAAACAGAGCGATAATTCTAAACATAGGTACAATGTTAACGCGGCTTGCGCGAGCCGGCGCTTAGAGGCAGTATGCAGGATTCAAGTTTCGCCGGCGTCGAGACCGCGCCTCTTCCTTCAATCGAAAATCCGCGGTCCGAGCGCCGGCAATTCATACTGCTCTGCTCCCTCGCCGCCGCGCTCTTTGCCGCACTGCTCGCCTACGCCCGCACGCGCGCCTTCGCGTGGGACGAAGGGTTCCACGTCATGGCCGCGAAGTTGATCGCCTCCGGCAAGCGGCCCTATCTCGATTTCGCGTTCCCGCAGACGCCGCTGAATGCCTATTGGAACGCAGCCTGGATTTGGATCTTCGGCGATAGCTGGCGGCTGCTGCATTCCGTCGCGGCGTTCCTGGTTTGCGCCGCAGCCCTATTTATGGCCGAGTTCGTCCTGAAGCGCTTCCCCGCGCGGCGATGGCGCTTTCCCCTCGCGCTCGCCACGCTGCTGCTGATCGTGTTGGACGAGGGCGTCTTCGAGTTCGGCGCCATCGGCCAGGCTTACGCGCTCTGTCTCCTGCTGACGGTTGCGGCATTTCGAGCGGCCGTCGCGGCAGTCGACCGCCGCGGCCCGTTGTTCGCCGCCGGGGCCGGTCTTCTCGCGGGGGCCGCCGCCGCGTCTTCGCTGTTGACCGCCCCCGCCGTCCCGGCCATTGCCTTGTGGATGCTGTTCTACAATCGGGCTGGCAGCCGCGCGAAGAAATTCGGCGCCTTCGCCGCGGCCGCCGCGATCCCGTTCCTGCCGGTCCTGTGGCTGTTTGCGCAAGCGCCTCGCCCGGTCTTTTTCAATGTGCTCGGATATCAGCTCTTCTATCGCCGCGTCCACTGGGAAGGCGCCACAGGGCACGACCTCGAAGTCTTCACCTCCTGGCTGGATTCTTCGCAAGCCTTGCTGCTCGGCGTTCTCGCCATAGCCGGCTTGCTCTATATGGCCAAGACCAGCGGCTGGGATCGCGTCCGCCGCGCCGAATTCTACCTCGCCGCCTGGATGGCCGCCGCCATGGGTCTCGAGATCGGAGCCGCCCACCCGACCTTCTGGTGGTACTTCCAACTCATTGTCCCGTTTCTTGCTTTGCCCGCGGCCGCCGGTCTCTATTTTGCCGCCTCGCGCCTATACCATCCCGACCGGCCGCGATGGCCCGTCGCCGTCATGGCGGCTCTCCTATTGTTGTCGTTGGGCAGGTCGCTGTACGAAGATGCGGACGCGCTCACTTGGCCCGATCTGGAAGCTATCGCCCGCAAAGTGGACCAGGTCACGCCTCCTAACGGCGTCATCTGGGCCGACGAGCAGATCTACTTCCTGACGGGGCGCCCGATGCCGGAGGGCATGGAATTCGCCCCCGCGCATAAGCTCGAAATGCCCCTCTCTCAGGCCGCCATGCTGCACATCCTGCCTGAACCGGAACTGGACCGCCGCGTAAAAGCCGGCGCGTACGCCACAATCTCGACCTGCGATGACGACAAAATCGAACTACTCCGGCTCGACAAATTATATGCGCACAAGGCCACGATGTCGGACTGCACCGTATTCTGGGGCTGGAAATAGCGCAACGATGTATCATTTTTGAATGCGCTGCGGTTTTATTTTTCTAGGCGCCGCTCTGTGTTTCTCCGCGCTGCGCGCCCAGACTGTTCCGACCCCCGAATCCGTTCTCGGCCACAAGCCGGGAGACGATTTTTACCTCGCCAATTACGACGAGTCCCGGGATTATTTTCACAAGCTGGCGGCCGGCTCCGATCGCATTAAGCTGCTCAGCGTTGGTAAAACCACGCGCGGGCTCGATTGGGAAATCGCAATCATTTCTTCCCCGCGCAACCTCGCGCAGCTCGACAAGTACAAGGAAATATCGCGCCGCGTGGCGTCGGCTCGCGGCCTGACGGACGAGCAGGCCCGGGCGCTGGCGCGCGAAGGCAAAGCCATCGTCCACATCGACGGCGGAATGCATTCCACCGAAGTCGCCGGCGCGCAGCAATCCATTGCGCTGGCCTACAAGCTGCTGTCGTCTCAAGGCGACCCACAGGTCGACGCCATTCTCGACAACGTCATCCTGATGTTGTGGCCGACGCTGAATCCGGACGGCCAGAACGAGGTCGTGAAATGGTACCGCAAGAATCTCGGAACGCCTTACGAGGTCAGTCCGTTGCCCGACCTGTATCAGGAGTACGTCGGACACGATAACAATCGCGACGGCTACATGCTCAACATGCTGGAATCGCGCGATGTCACTAAAGCCGAGCTCGAGTGGGACCCGGTCATTTTTTATTGCCACCACCAAACCGCGCCTTTCCCGGCGCGCATCTTCATTCCGCCGTTCACGGAACCGATTTCGTCCAACATCGACCCCATCATCCTGCGCTGGCTCAACGTGCTCGGCATCGACATGGCGGCGTATCTGGACGAGCACAGCATGCCGGGCGCGGTTCATCGCGTCGGCTTCGACAACTGGTATCCCGGCTTTCTCGATTTCACGCACATTTTCCGCAACAGCATTTCCTTCTTCACCGAAACGGCGCTGTACCGCTACGCCACTCCGCATTTCTACACGGTCGCGGATTTCCCCAAGGAAAGCCAGCAGCTCACCTCCGAGGTTCTCTATAGCAGCCCCTGGAAAGGCGGCTGGTGGCGTCTCGCCGACGCCGTCCGCTATATGGAGGGGGGCTCCATGGCGGTGCTCGATACGGCTGCCAAATATCGCGAGCAGTTGTTGTACAACCGCTACCAGGCCGGCCGCGATAATATCGCGCGCTTTCGCAACGAGCCGCCCTACGCATACATAATCCCGCGGGAGCAGCGCGATCCGCCGGAGGCCGCCACGCTGATTGATCGGCTTCTACTGAACGGCATCGAGGTGCATCGGACCTCGCGGCCGTTTGAGGCCAATGGCCGCTTGTACCGCAATGCCTGGGTGATATTGATGGACCAACCTTTCGCCGCGCTGGTCAAAGAGCTTTTCGAGGTGCAGCACTATCCCGATTTGCGCCAGGGTCCCGGCGGGCCGCCCATCAAGCCGTATGATGTCGCAGGCTGGACGCTGCCGATGCAGATGGGCGTAGAGGTCGCGGAGGTGTTTCAACCGGTAACGGAGGACCAGCGCGGCGGATTGCAGCGCATCGACGCGGTCGCCTGGCCGGCGGGCGGCGTGGAGGGCGCCGGCGCGGCTTACACCCTCGACGATAAGGTAAACGCCAGCTTCCAGGCGCTCAACGACGCGCTCGCGCAAGGCGGCCAAGCGGCTTTCGTTTCGAGCGGTTCCGATGCGGGCTCGATCGTTGTTTCGGGCCTGGATCGCGGTGCGCTCGAGGCCATCGCCCGCAAGCGCTACAGCACCCTTCATGCTGTCCCAAAGCCGCCCGCCAACATCATGACAGCGAAGAAGCCGCGCGTGGGACTGTACCGCTCCTGGACGCCGAACATCGACGAAGGGTGGACGCGCTGGATTCTCGAAAATTACGGCTTCGCTCCGGTCTCGCTTCGCAATGGCGATATTCAGGCCGGGCACCTGCGGGAACGGCTCGACGCGATCATTCTTCCCGACGGCAGCGCCCGGATGATTCACGATGGTTTCGCTGTCGGATCGGTCCCGGGCGAGTACTCCGGCGGCATCGGCGATGCGGGCGCGGGCGCGCTGCGCCAATTCGTGCGCGGCGGCGGCACGTTGATCGCGTTCAACAACGCATCGCAGTTTGCTATCGAGGCGCTCAGTCTGCCCGTGACGAACGCTCTGGCGGGTCTTAACAACGATCAGTTCTATTGCTCCGGCTCTCTGCTTCGCGTGCAGCTCGGAGACGCAACGCATCCGGATCTGTGGGGCCTGCCCAGCGAGCCGATCGTGATGTTCGAGCGCGGTCCGGCCTTCGATACGAAAGCGGGCTTTCACGGAACCATACTGGCGACCTACTCGCGGGAACGCAATCCTCTGGCGAGCGGCTATCTCCTGCATCCGGAGCAGATCCAGGGCAAGGCCGCGGCTCTTGAAGCATTTTACGGCGCTGGGCGCGTTTATCTGTTCGGCTTCCGGCCACAATGGCGCGGGCAATCGCACGGCACTTATAAGTTCATCTTCAACGCTATTTACGACTCGCCCGCGGTGTCCAGTCCGACATCGTACCGCCGCCCCGCCGAGGGCGCCGCGCCTCCATTGCAGGATTGGACTCGCGTGACAACGAAGATTCATACGGACCTCGCCGCGCTTCTGAAACAGAACCAGGCCTTCGCCGCGGCCAAGGGAGAGAAGGCGGTTGAGGAGCGCGCGAAACTCTCCGCCGCCGTCGCGCAGTTCGAGAGCGGCGATATCCCGCAAGCCGAGGACGCGGTTCTCAGTCTATCGGAGGCGCGGCGCAGGCGCGGCGGCGAGTACGTCCGCCAACTCCGCCAGCTCGCGGCGGCGTTGCGCGCGCGCGAGTTCGACGCCGCAACGACGAGCGACGCGCTGCTGGAGCGCTATCGGCTGAGTGAAATCGAGAAGGAGATCGAAGCCGGCTCCTCGTTAAGTAGCCCCTGGGAATCTCACCCCGAGGCTCTCCCAGAACTGTACGTGAGCGTCTCCACTCATACAGCTCCTATGGTGAAAACCGACTACGCTGGTGCTCCCAAAGTGCAAGCAGGTCTGGCTGACGATCGAGAACCTGC
The DNA here is from genome assembly GCA_963795935.1 of Bryobacterales bacterium. Lineage (GTDB taxonomy): Bacteria > Acidobacteriota > Terriglobia > Bryobacterales > Bryobacteraceae > JAICMB01. Next base: position 157,241 of record CAWCJO010000025.1, read on the forward strand.
ATCAGCCAGGCCCATGCCCGACTCCGGTGATTGCGTAGCTTCTTATATCTCCGACAAGCCCAGCGAACCAACGATGGGCCGACATGCCTCTCGATGGGCCGGAGCGCTGAAGGCGTGAAGCGCCCATAGTAGTTGAACCATCCCCGAAGTTTGGGATTGATCTTCCGGGCAAGATCTTCGATGGCCTGCCCTGTACAGCGATGCAACTTCCATCCTCGGATCTCATCCCGGATTGTCTGTGCCGCACTCTTCGAGATGGCTGAACTGAAACTACAAAAGATCTTCCCTTTCCGATTCTTCGCTCTCCGAGGCCGAAACGTAAACCCCAGAAAGTCGAACTTCTCGTTCGGGTGAATCTCTTTCCGATTGGCATCCTTGCAATAGACCACTTTCGTCTTCTCCGGATGCAGTTCCAACCCACACTGCTTCAACCGTGCCGTTAGCTTGACACGCACCTGGTTCGCTTCCCGCTCTGTCCTGCAATGGACGATAATGTCATCCGCGTACCGCTCGAACGGCAGATGCGACCAATTTCGCCACATCCACAAATCGAACGCATAGTGCAGAAACAGATTGGCCAACAGGGGGCTGATGACTCCTCGTAGAGGGCGTCCCAACTTTAGTTGAAGGTTGGTAGGCGGCGGTTGGCGCCGATTCGATAGAATCCGGTTGCCAGACGCAGAAAAACCGAAAGGAACCTACCGCCGTGAAAAAACCTTATCACATCGTGACCCGCGCCGCGCGCGAGTCGGCAGCCGTCATCGAACAGTTCTGCCAAGCCAACGGGCAGATCCTGCTCCCCATCGTCAACTTGATCCAGAATGCCAGCCAGGTGGTGGAGGCCGTGATCTATGAAATCGGGCATCAAACGCTGGAACAGATTCTGCTCCTGAGCGCCGAGCAACTCGCCGGCGCACGCACTCCCGGCAAAGCTAGCGGCGAGATCCGTCACCATGGATCGCAAGCGGGCAGTGTGCAACTGGCGGACCGGAAAATGAAAGTGAAACGGCCCCGGCTACGGCACAAGAGCCAAGGTGAAGTGAAGGTCCCCGCCTATGAGATGCTGCGCCGGGATCGAGGTCTCGCTCAGCACATGTTGGGCGCTCTGCTGCGCGGGGTGTCGACCCGGGAATACCAGGAAGTTCTGCCGCGGATGGCGGAAACGGTGGGGGTGTCGCGCAGCGCCATCAGCCGCAAAGCCATCGAGGCGAGCACGGAGCAACTGCAGCAGTTGCAAGAGCGGCGCTGGGACAAGGTCGAAATCCTGGTGATCTACATCGATGGCCAACGCTTTGGGGCACAGCACGTGCTCAGCGCCGTGGGAGTCGATGAGGAAGGAAAGAAGCACATCCTGGGTATCGCGGCCGGCGCGACGGAGAACGCGGCCGCAGTCAAGACGCTGTTAACGCGCTTGCGAGAGCAAGGTTTGCCCACGGACCGCAAATACTTGTTCATCATTGACGGCGCGAAAGCCTTGCGAGCTGGTATCGACGAAGTCTTCGGCTCCGATCAGCCGGTACAGCGGTGTCGCAATCACAAGCTGGAAAACGTCATGAAGGAGCTGCCCAAGGAACAGCAAGGCCAAACGCGGCACCTGATGCGGGCGGCCTGGAAGGTAAAGACGGCAGAGGAAGGTGAGAAGCGGCTGGAGCAAATCGCGCGCCTGCTGGAGCGCGATCACGAATCCGCGGCGCGGAGCTTGCGTGAAGGAATGAAGGAAATGTTCACCTTGCAGAGGCTTCAAATCCCGGTAAGCTTGCACAAGTGCCTGGCTACCACCAACCTCATTGAAAGCCCACACAGTGGAGTTCGTCATCGCACGGATAACGTGAGCCGCTGGCGCGACAGCGACATGGTGGAGCGTTGGGTGGCATCGGCCTGGTTACTCACTGAAAAGCATTTTCACCGTATCGATGGTTATGAGCATCTGTGGGCTTTGGCCGCGATCCTTGGCCGGGAAACCAAGTCAGCGAAAAAGGAGAACGTAGCGTAACATGAACTCAGCCGCCCCCATCAACCTTCAACTAAACTCGGGACGCCTTCTCCTCGTACGCAAAAGATAACTTTGCGTTCGAACGGGTGCTTAGGTACCGGTGATGTCCTCGCCTTACTTGCAATATGTCATAACCGGTTGTATATTTATGACACATGGGACGGGCCAGCGATGCCCAAAAGGCCGAGCGTCTCAATCGCGCTCGCAGTCTGCTACACGAATTCGATCAACTGCCCGAGGCCGTCGAGCAGCTGGCACAAGATTGTTCCATCTCTCCCTGCCAGGCGTATCGTTACCTCCAACAAGCCGAACGGCTGAAGGAGCCGCTGGCCGTCAGCGCACCGAAGTTGGCCTTTACGGTGAAACTGGAACCCAGTTTGATTCAGCGGGTCCGGTTGTACGCATCTGTCAAGAACCTCTCCATCAGCGAAGTGGTCAGCCGTGCCTTGCTAGTGTAGTGCGGCAAGCAGATTAACCATTATCGAGCGCTTTGCGCGTGTTGAGCGCCTTGCGTGCACGCTTGACCTTCTCGAGAATATCGGAGGCCTTTGCGGTCCAGACGAAGGGCTTGGGATTTTGGTTGTGCTTGTCGATGTACTCGCCAAGCGCCGTGATCAACTCCTCGACATCGCGAAAAATCCCGCGGCGGATTCGGTTCTGCGTGAGGTCGCGGAAGAACCGCTCGACCATGTTGAGCCAAGAACTGCTGGTGGGAGTAAAGTATACGTGGAATCTTTTGTGGCGGGCCAACCACTTCTGCACCTTGGGATGTTTGTGCGTGGCATAGTTATCGGCGATCAAGTGGATTTCCTTGCCGCTGGGTGTAACTTGATCAATCACGCGTAGGAATTTCAGCCACTCCTGGTGGCGGTGCTGGTCGTCGCACATGCTAATGACCGTGCCATCGAGCGTATTCATCGCAGCAAAAAGGGTGGTGGTTCCATTGCGTTTGTAGTCATGGGTCATGGTTCCGCAGCGGCCCTTTTTGATTGGCAGACCGGGCTGAGTCCGGTCCAGAGCCTGGATCTGGCTCTTTTCGTCGGCGCACAGCACAATCGCATGCTCGGGCGGGTTGAGGTAAAGCCCGACGATGGCTTCCAGTTTTTTGGCAAATTCCGGATCGTTACTGATTTTGAAGGTTCGTGACAGGTGCGGCTTCAGGCCATGTTTGTGCCAAATGCGGCGCACGCTCTTTTCGCTGAGCCCTGCTGCTTTTGCCATGGTGCGCGTACTCCAATGCGTCGCGTTGGCGGGTTTCTCCCGCGTGGTTTTCCGGACCACGTCTTGCACTTTGGCCGGCGTGATCGTCGGCGTACGGCCCGGTCGCGGCGCATCCTTCTCCAATCCGGCTAAGCCAAGCTCAAGAACCGCTTTCTCCAACGGGCGGCCTTTTCATTACTGATACCGACCTCCGCGGCAATCTCCAAATCCTGTTTTCCGCTCGCCGCCAAGAGGACGACGCGGGCGCGTTCGACTTGCCGAGCAGGCAGAGACCGACCCCGTGCCCATTGCCGCAAGGTTCGCTGCTGCTCTTCGGTCAGGACTACTGGGGGTGCGACACGCATACGATTCGTCTCCTGTTATATAGAGACGGCGGCGGGACGTTATTAGTTACTATTTAGGCCGCACAACACTAGCGGCCCGTGTCTAAAATCACTTTCATATAAAAATGTTTTAGCTTAGAATAAGGCATGGCCATGGGGACGCGCAAGCAGCGGGAGCGCCAGGGAGATTTGTGGTACAGCGGCGAACTGGCCCAAGGCCCGGGCCACGCCTTCTACGACAAGCTGAACGGCATCCTGGACGGGGCCGGCTTTGACCTCCACTGCGAAGAGAAGTGCAAAGAGTTCTATCACGGGAAACTGGGCCGCCCTTCGCTGCCGCCGGGCACGTATTTCCGGTTGATGCTGATTGGGTTCTTCGAAGGGATCGAGAGCGAGCGCGGGATTGCCTGGCGGATCGCGGATTCCTTGTCCTTACGTAGCTTCTTGCGGATCGGCATGGATGAGACGACGCCGGATCATGTCACCATTTCACGCACGCGGCGGCTCATCAAGGCGGAGACGCATCAAGAGATCTTCAACTGGGTGCTGCGGCAATTGGCCAAGGCGGGTCTGCTGAAAGGCAAGACCATTGGGATCGACGCGACGACGCTGGAAGCGGACGCCGCGATGAAGTCCATCGTGCGGCGCGACACGCAAGAGAAGTATGGCGACTACGTCAAGCGCCTGGCGCAAGCTGAAGGAGTGGAGGCGGCGCGGCAGCGGCGCAGCGGATGGACCGGCGCCGTCCTAAGAAGATGTCCAACGAGGAGTGGATGAATCCGAACGACCCGCAGGCCGAGATTACGCGCATGAAGGACGGCCGCACGGAACTGGGCTACAAAGCGGAGCACGCAGTAGACATGGAAAGCGGCGCCGTGGTGGCGGTGACGGCTCATGGCGGAGCCACGGGCGATACGGCATCGATTCAGGAAACTCTGCCGGCGGCCGGCGAGGCGATTGCGGAGCAGATCGGGCAAGCGCAGGACGGGGACGCCGCGGCGGTGCACCTGGGCGGCGTCGAGGAATTGGTGGCGGACAAAGGGTATCACTCCAATGAGGTGCTCCGGGCATCGCAGGAAGCGGCAGTGCGCACCTATGTCGCGGAGCCGAAGCGCGGGCGGCGCAAGTGGGAAGGCAAGAAAGCGGAGCAGCGGGCCGTCTATGGCAACCGGCGGCGGGTTCGGGGCGAGCGCGGGAAGGATCTGCTGCGGCAGCGGGGGATAAAGTTGGAGCGCTGTTTCGCTCATATGTATGCGACCGGAGGGCTGCGGAGATTGCGGGTACGCGGCAAAGTGAATGTGCGAAAAAAGCTGCTGCTGCAGGCAATGGCGTACAATTTAGCGCTGTTGCTGCGGAACATATTTGGAGCGGGCAGCCCGAAAGCCCTGAAGGACAGGGTTGCGGGCATGCTTTTTGCGTTTTTACGGCTTCTGGATGCTGTATCGATCGTATCAGCCGAGGTCCGGCCGAAAAGGTGCACGCACCATATCACGATTCAGACTTATCCCGCGCCGCGGCGGCCCGAAAATGGGCGGTTTAGACACGGGCTGCTAGCAGTACTGCCACGAGGGCGAGGGCGTGGCTGAGAGCGGCGCCTCTCGAAACCTTCGCCTTGAATATCGGTTTGATCGTTTGTTTGAAGATAAGCTGGCACAAGTCTTTCAGGCCTTGGCGCCAGAAAAGCTCGGGATCATTGGCGCAGTCGCCGAAACCAGGGGAGGGCATGAATGATAAGGCCGGCAGCCATCTATCGCGAGTGTCATCGGATCGCCAGAAGGAGGCGCACACAATCGCGAGCCAGACAGCGGCGCTGATCCAGTTCGCCGAGACGGAGGGATTCGGCGTGCCCAAGGAGTGGGTCTTTCAAGACGAAGGCTATAGCGGAAGCAGCCTTCTTCGGCCGGGTTTGGAAGCGATCCGAGACTTGGCGGCGGAAGGACACATCGAAGCGGTGCTGATTCATTCACCGGACCGGCTGAGCCGGAAGTACGCCTATCAGGTACTGTTGGCGGAAGAGTTTTCCAAACATGGCGTTGCGGTGCGGTTTGTGAAGAGTCCTTCGGTCACCACGCCGGAGGATCAACTGTTGGTACAGTTTCAAGGCATGATCGCCGAGTATGAGCGCGCCCAGATTCTGGAGCGGTCGAGGCGAGGAAAGCGGCATCGCGCCCAACAAGGGTCAATCAGCGTGCTGTCGGGAGCGCCATACGGTTATCGGTACGTGAAGAAAAGCGATTCGACGGCCGCCTACTACGAGGTGTTGGAAAGCGAGGCGGATGTGGTCCGGCTAGTGTTCCAGACCTACGTTGAACAGGCGTCGAGCATCAATGCGATTACGCGAATGCTGAATGAGCGCCAGATCCCAACACGCAAAGGAATCGCCCGGTGGGAGCGATCCACCGTCTGGGCGATGCTGCGCAATCCGGCCTATGTAGGGCGAGCCTGCTTCGGCAAGACCGAACTCCGACCGCGACAGCGCATCACGCGTCCATTACGTCAACGTCAGGGACACGCCACTCGGGACAGCGCAAATCATGAACGCCCGCGCCAGGACTGGATCGAAATTCCAGTGCCTGCTTTGGTGAGTGAATCGTTGTTTGCCTTGGCGCAAGAGCAGTTACAGCGGAACAAGCATCATTCTCCACGGCGGACGATCGAGCCGAGCCTGCTGCAAGGGATGCTGGTCTGTGAGAAATGCGGCTACGCGTTGTACCGCTCGTCAGCCAAAACCTCCAGGCAAAAGCTCTACTACTATCGGTGTCTGGGTTCCGACTCTTATCGTGACCGGAACGGAGCGGTCTGCGACAACCGGCCGATTCGGCAGGACTACCTGGATTCTTTCATCTGGACGGAGATCCTGCGTCTGTTGGACGATCCGGCGCTGATTCAAGCGGAGTTGGATCGCAGAATGAAGCAGCCAGGAAGGCGGACCCTTTACGCAAGCGAGAGGAAAGCTTGCAGCGTGAACAAGTGCGAATTCAAAAGAACATCGACCGACTAGTGTTGTGCGGCCTAAATAGTAACTAATAACGTCCCGCCGCCGTCTCTATATAACAGGAGACGAATCGTATGCGTGTCGCACCCCCAGTAGTCCTGACCGAAGAGCAGCAGCGAACCTTGCGGCAATGGGCACGGGGTCGGTCTCTGCCTGCTCGGCAAGTCGAACGCGCCCGCGTCGTCCTCTTGGCGGCGAGCGGAAAACAGGATTTGGAGATTGCCGCGGAGGTCGGTATCAGTAATCAAAAGGCCGCCCGTTGGAGAAAGCGGTTCTTGGAGCTTGGCTTAGCCGGATTGGAGAAGGATGCGCCGCGACCGGGCCGTACGCCGACGATCACGCCGGCCAAAGTGCAAGACGTGGTCCGGAAAACCACGCGGGAGAAACCCGCCAACGCGACGCATTGGAGTACGCGCACCATGGCAAAAGCAGCAGGGCTCAGCGAAAAGAGCGTGCGCCGCATTTGGCACAAACATGGCCTGAAGCCGCACCTGTCACGAACCTTCAAAATCAGTAACGATCCGGAATTTGCCAAAAAACTGGAAGCCATCGTCGGGCTTTACCTCAACCAGCCCGAGCATGCGATTGTGCTGTGCGCCGACGAAAAGAGCCAGATCCAGGCTCTGGACCGGACTCAGCCCGGTCTGCCAATCAAAAAGGGCCGCTGCGGAACCATGACCCATGACTACAAACGCAATGGAACCACCACCCTTTTTGCTGCGATGAATACGCTCGATGGCACGGTCATTAGCATGTGCGACGACCAGCACCGCCACCAGGAGTGGCTGAAATTCCTACGCGTGATTGATCAAGTTACACCCAGCGGCAAGGAAATCCACTTGATCGCCGATAACTATGCCACGCACAAACATCCCAAGGTGCAGAAGTGGTTGGCCCGCCACAAAAGATTCCACGTATACTTTACTCCCACCAGCAGTTCTTGGCTCAACATGGTCGAGCGGTTCTTCCGCGACCTCACGCAGAACCGAATCCGCCGCGGGATTTTTCGCGATGTCGAGGAGTTGATCACGGCGCTTGGCGAGTACATCGACAAGCACAACCAAAATCCCAAGCCCTTCGTCTGGACCGCAAAGGCCTCCGATATTCTCGAGAAGGTCAAGCGTGCACGCAAGGCGCTCAACACGCGCAAAGCGCTCGATAATGGTTAATCTGCTTGCCGCACTACACTAGTAACGGCGTATCAGGAGAGCCTGGTCACGTTGCAACAACTGCGCCAACGCATGCCGGACCTTCGCAGGCAGGAACAAGCGCTACAGTCAGAACTGCTGTCATTGGCCGAGGCGGCAACGGATCAATCCAAATATCTTCGTCTGGCGGAGACACTCGCTGATTTTCGCTGCCGACTTCGAGCCCGGGCCGATAGCCTGGACGTCGATGCACGCCAGAAAATTTTACGGCTTCTGGTTAAGGAAATCCTGGTGGGCAAGGAGACCGTCACGATTCGGCACTCGATTCCAACTCCGCACCCCGGGCCAGGGCTGGATGCATCGCCTGGACCAGTTCCAGCGCCCCCGATTCCGCCCTCCGGACCAAGTTATCTTTTGCGTACGAGGAGTCATCAGCCCCCTGTTGGCCAATCTGTTTCTGCACTATGCGTTCGATTTGTGGATGTGGCGAAATTGGTCGCATCTGCCGTTCGAGCGGTACGCGGATGACATTATCGTCCATTGCAGGACAGAGCGGGAAGCGAACCAGGTGCGTGTCAAGCTAGCGGCACGGTTGAAGCAGTGTGGGTTGGAACTGCATCCGGAGAAGACGAAAGTGGTCTATTGCAAGGATGCCAATCGGAAAGAGATTCACCCGAACGAGAAGTTCGACTTTCTGGGGTTTACGTTTCGGCCTCGGAGAGCGAAGAATCGGAAAGGGAAGATCTTTTGTAGTTTCAGTCCAGCCATCTCGAAGAGTGCGGCACAGACAATCCGGGATGAGATCCGAGGATGGAAGTTGCATCGCTGTACAGGGCAGGCCATCGAAGATCTTGCCCGGAAGATCAATCCCAAACTTCGGGGATGGTTCAACTACTATGGGCGCTTCACGCCTTCAGCGCTCCGGCCCATCGAGAGGCATGTCGGCCAATCGTTGGTTCGCTGGGCTTGTCGGAGATATAAGAAGCTACGCAATCACCGGAGTCGGGCATGGGCTTGGCTGATGCAGGTTCTCGATCGTCAGCCAGACCTGCTTGCACTTTGGGAGCACCAGCGTAGTCGGTTTTCACCATAGGAGCTGTATGAGTGGAGACGCTCACGTACAGTTCTGGGAGAGCCTCGGGGTGAGATTCCCCGGGGCTACTTAACAGGCAAGAGTATTGGTGTCCTTTTCTCAAAGATCTTACCCGCGGCCTGAGGCCGACGGCCTTTTCAGCGAGGAACACAAAAATTACCTGGAGGCGAAGCTTGCTATGTTATACTCCGGCTGATATGAAATCTCTTGTAGCGCTTTTTGCGCTCTGCGTGTGCGCATGGGGTCAGAATGCCACGGTATCGGGGCGCGTAACCGATCCAACGGAAGCGGTAATTCCGAACGCGACAGTTGAGTTCACAAATCGCTCGACAGGAGTGAAGGTCACCACTCAGACCAATTCTGAAGGCCGTTATATCGTGCCGCCCCTGCCTCCCGGAGTGTACGACGCAAGTTGTTCAGCAACGGGATTTGCGACTACTCGCCTCGAAGCCGTATCTCTTGAGGTGGGCCAGACACGAACGATTGATTTCAATCTTAAGACCGGGACAGTTACGGAGTCGGTCAATGTGAGTGAGCGGGCGCCGCTCTTGCAGGTGGAGAAAGCGGATCGCGGATCGGTGGTCGAAAACGAGTTCGTTCAAGCGATCCCGCTCAATACGCGAAATCCTCTCCTGCTGCTCCGGCTCGCCGCGGGCGTGATTCCGGGCTCCGTCAATCCCGGTGATAACACTTTGAGCGAATCAACCACGGCGAATTTTCATATCAATGGATCACGCAGTAACACGAACGAGATTCTACTCGACGGAGCGGCCGATACCGGCACATACAACAACCAGGTTTCGGGTATACCGCAGGTTGACGCGATCCAGGAATTTCGAGTGAACACCAACCCGTATGACGCCGAGTTTGGCCGTACCGGCGGAGGTGTCGTCAGCTACAGCATCAAGTCGGGGACAAACTCCGTTCACGGCAACTTGCATGAGTTTTTACAGAACTATTTACTCGATGCAAATGGGTTCAACGCGAACAAAGCGGCCAGCCTCGCACGAGCTTTCGCAAGAACCAGTACGGGTTTGTATTGGGCGGTCCCGCGGTCATTCCGAAACTCTATAACGGCCGGAATCGGACTTTTTTCTTCGTCGGTTATGAGGGCTTGCGCCAGAGCAGCTATGCCTCTTTCCTGGGCACGGTGCCCACTGCGGCCGAGCGGCAGGGGGACTTCTCGCATACATTCGACACCAACGGCAAGCTGATCGCGATCTACGACCCAACCACAACGCGGCTCGATCCAACGGCCCCCGCCGGAACTACCCGGTACATCCGGGATGCGTTCCCTGGCAATATTATCCCATCCAATCTTTTAAATCCAATCGCCACGAATCTTCTGAAGTATTATCCGCTGCCGAACGAGCAAGGTATCGGCCTCAGCGACACGAATAACTTCTTGAGCTCCGCCTCGAATACGCTTGCGAACGATCGCGTCGACGCCCGAATCGATCACCAGTTTAATGAGAAGCACAGTATTTTCGCGCGTGGCGACTGGTTCAACGACTTGAACTCCCAGCCTCTGGTATATGGCAACCCGGAGTCTCCGGTTCAGACGCCAAACGTCATCCCGGGCACGAATTGGATGGTCGATCATACCTGGGTGATTAGCCCGCGTGTTGTATTCGAGCACCATTTCTCGCTGGCAAATAGCCAGACGAACAGGGTTCCGCTCACGCTCGGTTTCGATCAAGCGTCGCTCGGCTTTCCATCCACGGTAACCACGGGGCAAACAGCCGCCTATTTTCCCGTGCTCTCCGCTACGGGACTGAGCGGCTTGGGGCCGCAAGGAACCGCTGATAACGTCGTGATCTCGCGAACGTATCAGTATGCAGCCTCCATCACAATGCTACGGGGAAGCCATAACTTTAAAGCCGGTTTTGACTGGCGTTATTTCACGGTCTCGATAAACAATCCCCTGCCTCTCAGCATATCCGCAAACAGCGCCTATACGGCGGGGCCAAACCCGCAGGCGGCCGCCACCTCCACGGGATCCGGTCTCGCATCGCTTTTGCTCGGCGCTGCCTCGGTCTCATACAATATCAACCCGCCCGTCTATCAGACTCACCCATACTATGCCTCGTACTTTCAAGACGAATGGCACACGACGCCGAACCTGACCGTCACGCTCGGAATCCGATACAACCTGGAGTTGCCGATTCACGAAGCTCACAACAGCGATATCTTCCTCGATTTGACCGACCCCTCTTCTTTGCAAGTCCCCGGTTATAACTTGGTTGGCGGAGTTGGTTTTGTGGGCGTAAATGGCCGGGGATCGCGGACTCAGATTGCCGACACGAACAACTGGGATCCGCGGGGCGGAATTGCGTACCGGGTGAATGACAAGACCGTGATCCGGTCTGGAGCCGGAATCTTTCACAGCCCGCTGGTTCCGAATACGGACGTCTCACAGGGTTTCACCAGAACGACGTCGAACCTTGTAACGCAATCCGATACCGTCACGCCCACTTTCAACCTCAGCAACCCGTTTCCCCAGGGCTTGATCCAGCCCACGGGAAATTCGCTCGGGTTAAGCACGCTGGTAGGCCAATCCATCAGCGGCCCGTTACGCGATCAGCGCCTGCCCTATACGGCGGAATGGTCGTTCGATATCCAACGGCAATTGCCGTTCGAGATGCTTCTTAACGTGGGTTATACCGGGACGAGCCCGTCGCGCTGCCGACCTCCGTTGCCTTAAATCAACTTACGCCTGCGCAATTGA
>CAWCJO010000026.1:0-29087 GCA_963795935.1 Bryobacterales bacterium
TCTGCCCGGACAACGTTGGACCGCCCGGAGCCTTGCCTGTCGTGCCGAGAGGGCCGCGCGCGGTGGTCTGAAACCAATAAGCGCGTCGTAGAAACGCGTAGCACGCGGCGGGCGATGGCGCCTTTTTCGACAATGCTTGAAGTGAGCCGCTGGCTCTAGAAGCACACTCATGGAGTCGCCTTCGTTGACTACGCGGGTGGATCCGCCCCGTGTCGCACGGCACCTCCACGGATCCCTCTTCACGGTAATGACGGCGTTGTCGTCGTTGTCCACCTCTACGTCGAAAGGGTGCCCCGTACGGAGATGACGGCGGAAGGCGTGTGAATCGTGTTGGGGTTGGGCTGCCCGCCCAGTTTTTGACCTCGGACCTTAATGCGGCCGACCCACATTCCAGTAGGTCCCGCCAGTTGCCGGGATTGCTACGGAACGTCAGATCCGAATGGGATATACTTCGAACGTGCTGCCGTCGGAAACCTCGAATTGGGTGAAACTGTCCGTGCCCTTAATCACGATCTTCTTTCACCTGGATGGAGTCGCCGACGCTCAGCGCCCACGGCTGCGAATCTTTTAAAACCGAGACTTGGCTGTTCATCTCGATGGCCTTGGCTGGCCGCCGCGGGGGAGCGGAAAGATCTGCGCCAAGCGCTCGAAGACACCGCCAGCGCATCAGCGCGGCCGGAAGGCAGACGCGTACCGATGCGCGCGGGAACACGGCTTCCGCAACTTTGCCCATAAAGAAAACGCACTTCTATTTACCCATGCCCTCAAAAGTGAGATCGGCGGAGTGCAACAGAAACCTCAGACTATCATCAAAATTGCTAAGCAAGAAGAGACCCGGCAACGATTTTGCGAGAGAAAGTCGTTGGGATCCAGACGTTTTGGAGCGGCGAAAACAGGGAAAAGGAAACAATAGACTCGATCCATGTGTCGAAGGCCACAGACTGTGCCGGCGTGTCGCGATGCTGGCGGGGGCGGCTGCGTTGGGGCAGGCCGTAGCGGCCCAGGGCGCGCCGGAGCCGCGCCGTCCGCAACTCGACTGGCGGGTCACATCGGCAATAGCGCGGTGCAGCCCGCCCTGCCCTCCGCGGCCCACCGCACCCTCGATCGGGTGTGGTATACGAGCGATGGCGTGGCCTGTATACGCCCGAACCCATTCCCGCCGCACATTTCAGACCGCCGATTCCGACGTCTGGAAACAGGTAGCGGAGACGGCCGCCGTCCCGCCCTCACGATTGCCAATGAGACGCCGCCAAATAGTCCCGAGCCGGGTGCGGCTGCGCGGGACGTGCTTCCGGCTTATACAGCCTTCGCCAACAACGCGTTCCGGTCCGACCACGGCGGCGATACCTGGACCAATCTCACGGCGTACAAAAACGCCTCCATCCTCGGCGCGGCCTTGCCGTATTTCGCCGTTTCCCCGCTTAACCCCGATGAAGTGACCGTATCTAACGACGCGGGCGGTGGCGGTCGGTCGATGCCTGCCTCACCTGGACGGGCCTTGATACTGCTTTCCCGAACCCGCCGGCGCGGCGCATTTTCACGATCGGCAACCGTGGGGCGCCGTGGGGCTGCGGCTGGGCTTGTCCATCGAGAACTCCCCGGAGCTGGAATGGGCCCCCGGCGAGAGAACCGCCTGGCGCGTAGTCCAGGGAACGAGGCGCAGCGCGAGAGCGCTCTGAAACAGTTTGCCGCGCAGGCTCTCAACCGAAAATAACGGCCGTGGCCTCTCCGGAGATGCCCTTTACGCGGGATCGGCCGAGGGGCGGTTGTGGACCTCGCTCGACAGAGGCGCGACTGGAGCCGCCCGGGAAACGCCTGGCGGCCGGTCCCGTAGAAGCCATCTATGCCGATCCGAAAGACGCGCGCACGCCTTGGCCGCCTTCGGCTCCCATCGCCAAGCCGTCGATCCGGGCTTGACCCCGCTGCACTCGCCCGCACCATGAACGGTGGCCTGTTCTGGAAGAACGTCAGCGGCAACTTGCCCGATGCCGCCGCGCACGGCATCGCCGCCGATCGCGCTTCCGGCGCCTGTATGCCGCAACCGACGATGGCGTCTTCTTCGCCGCCATGGATCTGGTCAGCGCCGGCCGTACCGGCGTCTGGACCGCGGTCGGCGGCGGACACCCCATGCGCCGGCCATGGACGTGCGGCTCGATGCCGGCGCCAACCAGCTCTATGTGGCGGTCGATGGCTATGGCGTGTATGCCGCCATCGCGCCGCATCGTTTCCGCGACGCGCGCGTGGTGAACGCCGCCGACTATAGCGGCCGCTCCCGCCGCCCCCGGATCGCTTCTCAGCGTCCTCGGGGCGGGCGTCACTTCGGCGCAGGCGGGCGCCATGGAGGTTCCGGTGTTGGCCTCCGATGCCAACGGCGCACAGATCCAGGTCCCCTTCGACGTTTCCGGCGACAGCATTGCCCTCTCGCTCCGCTCCCCGGCGATAAGACCATCGCGGCCGCCTATCCTCTGCGCGACGTTTCGCCCGCCATTTTTGTCGATCCCGACGGCACTCCCATGATTCTCGACGCCGACTCCGGCGAGATGCTCGACGCCTCGAAGCCGGCCCGTTCGGGCGCCCGCATCCAGATCCTGGCGACCGGCCTGGGGCGCGTCGATCCCGCCTGGCCCACCGGCGCGCCCGGCCCGTCCGTCAATCCCCCGCGCGTGGTCGCGCCCTTGCGCGCCTACCTGGACCAGCGGCAGATTGAAATCGGCCGCGCGGTGCTGGCGCCCTATGTGGGCTTTTACCTGATCGAAATCGAGTTGCCCCGTATTGTAAACGCGGGACCCGCCGAATTATACGTGGAGGCCGCGGGACAGCCCAGCAACCACGTCCGGCTCTATATCGAGCCTTAGGTATTTTTGATGCTTCCGCATTCCTGGCGAAGATTCCTGGCCATCGTGCGCCTGCTGTTGGCGGTCGCTTGTCTGGCCCTGCAACTCATCGTCTTCAACTTCGCGATTACCGACACGGTCGCGATGTTCGCCGGCTACATCGCCTACGCACTCGCCGTGCTGCTGTGGCGGCCGTCGGACGATTCCGCCTTCGCCATGCTCGCTCTGGCGATCGATTTCATTTTCTTTTTGCTCGCGGCGCTCGCGCCCATTTCATACGGCCAATGGATCGCGGCCGTGTTCTACGGCTACCTCCTGCTCGCCTCCGTCGTGCTGCACAATTACTGGAAGCCGCTCGCGGTGGCGCTGGCGGCCATGCCGCCATCTATTTCAGCGGCCCGCTGCATGGCGCCATTCTCATGCCCGTCCTGATCGCCGGCGGCATTGTGGCCTGCGCGCTCGCCATCGAGCGCGGCCATTTGAAGGATCTGCTGACCCAGCTCTCGCGCCAATGCTTGCTCTACCGCTACGACGCCGAAAAGGCGCGCGAGGCCGAGCGCCAGCGCATTGCCGCGGACTTCCACGATGGGCCGCTGCAAAGCTTCATCGCCTTCCACATGCGCCTGGAATTAATCCGCAAGCTGCTGCTGCGCGACACCAACGCCGCCACCGAGGAGCTGACGCAATTGCAGGAGATCTGCAAAAGCCAGGTGAACGATCTGCGCGCCTTCGTGCGCAGCATGCGGCCGGTCGATGTCGAGGGAAGTCTCAGCGCCACGCTGCGCCGCGTCGTCGAGCAGTTCCAGAAAGACAGCGGCATCCCGGCGGCGTTCGTCGGCGCGGAATTTATCGAGCCGGCCGAGCCGGAGGTCTCGCTCGAGCTGCTCCAGATTGTACGCGAGGCGCTCTACAATGTGCAGAAGCATTCGCGCGCCACCCGCGTCGCCGTCGGCATGCGCAAAAGCGGGCGCGCGCTGGAGATCACCATCGAGGACAACGGCTCCGGGTTCCCCTTCAGCGGGCGATACGATCTCGATGAATTGGAGTTGCTGCGCCTCGGTCCCACCAGCATCAAGCGCCGCGTGCGGACTCTCGGCGCCGAGATGCATCTCGATTCGAAGCCCGGCCAAGGCGCGGGGTTGTCTATCCGCCTGGCGACCTAGCGCATGCCGAAGCTGCTGCTGGCCATCGCGGCGGCGGCGCTGGCCGGCTGCGGCCGCTATGCCGATTTCACGCTGCCTCCCGCGCCGGGCGCCCAGGAATCCGGCTGCCCCCCTTGCGCGTTTCTCCTGACGGAGCGCCCCGCGCCGGTGCTCACGCATGGTGCGCCCGGCGAATGGGATTCGAACGACGCGCTGAATCCATCGGTCGTGCCGTTTCGAGGACAACTGCTCAACCTCTATTCGGGATTCAATGGAAAAACCTGGGCCACCGGACTCGCCACATCGTCCGACGGAATCCATTGGCAAAAACAAGGCCGGGTATTGGCGCCGGACCCCGTTACCTGGGAGGGCGATTACATTGCGGCAAACGGGTCTGTCACCGCGCAGGACGCGCAGCTTTTCTATTTTTATCAAGGCGGACGATCGCCGGAAATAGGGCTAGCGAGTTCCTCGGACGGGCGCGCTTGGAAGCGGCGCGGCGGTCCGGTGCTGGGGCCGGGCCCGCGCGGGAGTTGGGACGAGCGCGGCGCCGCCGATCCGTACGTGATCCGCGCGGGCGTCAAGCTGTACCTGTTCTACCTGGGACAGGATCGCGCCCGGCGGCAGCGCCTGGGAGTCGCGGAATCGGACGATGGCGTGACGTGGACCAAGCTGCGCTCGAACCCGATCCTGGAGCTCGGCGCATTCGGCGCCTTCGACGAAAACGGGCTGGGGGAGCCGGCCGTCTGGGCCGCGCACGGTTACTATTGGATGCTCTACACCGGCCGCGCCCACGATGAAACGCGGAGGCTCGGCGCGGCTTTGTCGAAAGATGGCGCGCACTGGAAGAAGTTGGATTTTACGGCAGCTTCCCTCGCGCCCTGGGCTTCCAAGGTGATCTGCGACCCGACCGTGCTGCCGTCGCCGGACGGAGTGCGCGTCTGGTTCGGCGGCGGCGATGTCGCCAACCCCGCCGAAAACATCCACGGCCAGATCGGTTTTGCGATCCTGAAACAGTAAAGCGCCCGGGCGCACGCCATGAGAGTCGGAATCACCTGTTACCCCACCTACGGCGGCAGCGGCATCGTCGCCACCGAGCTTGGACTGGAGTTGGCCAATCGCGGCCACGAAGTTCATTTCATCACTTACGCCAATCCCATCCGCCTCGATACCGGAACGCCGCGCATTCACTATCACGAAGTCGAGGTTTCCAGCTATCCGCTATTCCAATACCCGCCCTACTGTCTGGCGCTGGCCTCGCGCATGGCCGAAGTCGCCGACGATTACGGCCTCGACATCCTGCACGTCCACTACGCCATTCCGCATTCCATCTCGGCCCTACTGGCCAAGCAAATGATGGCCCCGCGCCTGCAATTGCCGTTCATTACAACCCTGCACGGCACCGATATCACGCTGGTCGGGGCCGACCGGTCTTACTTTCCGATCACGAAATTCTCCATCGAGCAATCGGACGGAGTCACCAGCATCAGCCAGGACCTGCGGCGCCACACGCAGGAATTCTTCGGCGTGCAAGACGATATTCGCGTGATCTACAACTTTGTCAATTGCGACCTTTACCAGCCATCCGCGGAGCGTAGCCGGACCCAGATGCGCCTAATCCATATCTCGAATTTCCGCCCCGTGAAGCGCGTCCTAGACTGCATCCGGATTTTCGCGCGGGTGCGCAAGGAAGTCGCGGCCGAGCTGCACATGATCGGCGACGGTCCCGACCGCGGGCCGGCGGAGCGGCTGGCGCGCGAGCTCGGAGTGGAGCGCCACGTAACGTTCTTAGGCAAACAAAATCACGTCGAGCGCTTGATCCCGCTCGCCCACGCCCTGCTGCTTCCGAGCGAAATGGAGTCCTTCGGTCTAGCCGCGCTCGAAGCGATGGCCTGCGGCGTCCCCCCCATCGCCACGCGCGTAGGGGGCCTGCCCGAACTGGTTACCGACGGAGTCGACGGCTACCTGGAGCCCGCCGCCGACATCCCCGCGCAAGCCGGCCGCGCCATCGCGCTCCTGACAGACGAAAAGCTGCATGCAAGAATGGCCGCCGCCGCGCGCCAGACCGCCTCCGAGCGGTTCTGCAGCTCCTTAATCATCCCCCAATACGAGCGCTACTACGAAGAAATAGTCGCAAATTCCCGTCCCTGAAAAGCCGGTGAACGTGCATTTCGCATCCCCGCACGCTTTCACGCGCCCACTTTCCGCCGCGCTTCCAGGCTAGACCCGCCGCCGCTTTCCAGCCCCCAGCGCTTTTCCGAACCTCGACCGGAGGGGAGGGTTGTGGTGACACAAAACGCGTGAGATGCACCTCGTCGCCGGCGCGCGCCGCCGTAAATACCGGCCGCTTACGCGCTAAGACAGTGGGAGTGCGCCCCGATGAGTTGCTGCGGCAACATGCTGCCCGCCAATGTTCCGAGTGAGTATGTGCACAGCAGAGGAACCGAGTAGGCCTGGATCAATTCATTCCACAATTCTTCCAGACGCAAGGTAGCCGGAAGATCCTTGCCGCACAGAAGGCTGACCATCTCGCCGAACAATCGCACGCGGCGCGTGGGGGAGACCAACTTCGCTGTCGCGATCAGGCTGCCCACCGTGTCCCTGAAGACCGTGGGATTGGGGATGCCCCGCGCAAGGAGTTTAGAGAGCAGCGTCTCGGCGTCAAAGAAAGCAACCTGACGGCTATGCTCCAGGCGCTCCATGTCGTAGCCCTCCGCCGTCAAGCGCAACACGATCGCGTCGCGATGAGCTTTCGTGGCGATGAGGACCACCCCTTCCCGGTTCTTCAATCCGTGCGCCGCATACACGCACACCGCATCGACGATCTGTTCGTCGTCCCCGCAAGGGTACACAATATGACACCTGGGATGAGGATCCGCCAGGATTGCAGCAGTTTGAGGTTTCATTACGCCCGTTTGACGATCTCGCCGACTCCCCTCTGAATAAATTTTAACACAACCCGCCCCCGCCATGCGCACGCGTCTTGGTAATCCGTTGCACATGTATTGCGAGCGTGAACATGGCCTTCGGCTGCCACCGGCACTCTGGGGTCTTCGTCCGCCAGGCTCCAGGATGACCCCCTTTGGCGAACCTGTATTCTTCGGCGCCAAACTGGAAAACGGCGAATGCCATGCCGACAACTCCGTCGTTTGGTTCGCCGCTCCCCCAAAAGGCAGCGGCGGCCAACGCTATCGACTGTTCGATTTTTGACGAATCAAATTTCGGGTGCGCGGACTATTTCCGGCGCCGCCCACGCCCGGAAAATCGTAGGGAGTTCAAACTTCCGAAAGGTGCGCGATCTCGCCCGTGCTGTCCCCGATTTTTTCCGCTGGTACGCCCATCTTGTCCAGCATCGCCAACAGCAGGTTCGTCATGGGCGTTCCCTTGGGATAGCGGATGTGGCGGCCGCTCTTGATGCGGCCCGCGCCGCCGCCCGCGAGCAGAAGCGGGAGGTCGACGTGCGTGTGCCGGTTGCCGTCGCTGATGCTGCTGCCGTACACGATCATGGAGTGGTCCAGGAGATTGCCGTCGCCGTCCGGCGTGGAGCGCAGCTTGTCCAGATAGTACGCGAACATCTCCGCGTGATGCGTGTTGATCTTGACGACTTTCGCGATCTTTTCGGGGTCGTTCTGGTGGTGCGTAACGGAGTGGTGGCCGTCGCGGACGCCGATCGATGGATAGCTGCGGTTGCTGCCTTCGTGGGCCATCATGAACGTGATGACGCGCGTCAGGTCGGCCTGAAACGCGATCACCTGCAGGTCGATCATGAGCTTGCAATGCTCGTCGAACGTGTCGGGAATGCCGATGGGACGTTCCATCGCCGGCAGCTTCATGGAGGCGCTGCGGTCCTCGATCATCTGAATACGGCGCTCGATGTCGCGGATGGCGTCCAGATACTCACTCAGCTTGCCGCGGTCGCGCGGGCCCAGGCCGGGTTGCAGGCGCGCCACGTCTTCGCGCACGAAATCGAGAATGCCGCGGTCGTCTTCGGCGCGCGCAATTCTGGCCGCCGGATCGGTGCTTTCGCCATCGCCGAAAAGCCGCTCGAACAGCGCCCGCGGATTCACCTCCATGGGCATCGGCGTGGTCGGGGTGCGCCACGAAATGGTGTTGCTGTAGGCGCAACTGTAGCCGGAATCGCAGCTCCCGACCAGTCCGGGGGCTTCCAGGCCGACTTCGAGCGAGGCCAGCTGCGTCGTCTTGCCGAGCTGTCTGGCGGCGATCTGATCGGCCGAGATGCCGGCGTGAATATCCACGCCCTGCGTCTTTTTCGGGTGCACGCCGGTCAGGAACGTGGCGCCCGCGCGCGCGTGGTCGCCGGGGCCGTCGCCGAGGGCGTTGCCGTTGACTTGCGCCAGCCCGCTGAGCACCATCAGGCGGTCGCGGAACGGCTCCAGCGCGCGCATGATCGGCGGGAATTCGAATGCCGATCCCTCCGCCGCCGGGGTCCAATGGTCCATGATGATGCCGCTCGGGACGTACACGATGCCCATGCGCAGGGCCGGTTTTAAGGCCGTGACGCGGGAGGCGCCGAAGGCCGGGACCATGGCGTCCAGAAACGGCAATGCCAGCGTGGTGCCGACGCCGCGCAGAAACGTGCGGCGGGCCAGGAATTTTCCGGTGAGGATCATTGTTCAGGCGTCCTTCTCATTTGGAATGGCGTGCTTTCGACGATGGCCGTTACCAGCGACGACATTCTGTAATCGTCGCGCGCGGCCTCGCGGGCTATGGATCGCACCACGGGGCGGTCATAGTACTCCAGGCCGCGGCCGAGGGCATAAGTCAGAAGTTTTTCGGAGACGGTTTCGATGAATTCTTCGCGATGGCTCAGCAGCACCTGGCGCAGTCCGGCGGGACCTTCGAATTTCGTGCCGTCCGGC
Organism: Bryobacterales bacterium; assembly: GCA_963795935.1. GTDB lineage: Bacteria > Acidobacteriota > Terriglobia > Bryobacterales > Bryobacteraceae > JAICMB01. The sequence continues at coordinate 8,857 of CAWCJO010000026.1, forward strand.
ATCACGCCCGAGGCATCGATATCGGAGCCGGCGTCTTTCGTGCGCCATTTGCCGACTCCGTCGAAGTTCTCCAGAGCGAAGCCCAGCGGGTCCATGCGGGAATGACACGACGAGCACGCCGGATTGGCGCGATGCATTTCCAACTGCTGCCGCATGGTCAGGAGCTTGCCGTCCGAGGTGTGATTCTTCAGATCGGGCACATTGGCCGGCGGTGGCGGCGGCGGCGCGCCCAGAATGTTCTCGAGAATCCATTTGCCGCGCTGCACAACGGAGGTGCGGTTGGGATAGGAGGTCACCGTTAGAATCGCACCCTGGCCCAGCAGTCCGCCGCGGTTCGAATCGGTCAATGTGACGCGCCGGAAGGCGCTGCCGTAAACATTGGGGATGCCGTAGTGGCGCGCCAGCCGCTCGTTGACGAACGTGAAATTCGAGTCGATCAGGTTCAGAACGCTGCGGTCTTCCCGGAAAATCGTTTCCAGGAAAAGGTTGGTTTCCTTCTGGAAACTGTCGCGCAGGGAGCTGTCGAACTCGGGGAACGCCACCGGGTCGGGGCGCGCCATCGAGAGATTCCGCAGATACAGCCATTGGCCGGCAAAGTTCGTCACCAGAGCGCGGGATTTTTCGTCGGCGAGCATGCGCTTGACCTGCTGCACGAGAACGGCGTGGTCGCCGAGTCGTCCGGATTCGGCGGCGTTGAGCAGCTCGTCGTCCGGGATGCTGCTCCACAGGAAGAACGAGAGGCGCGACGCCAGTTCGATATCGCTGACGCGGTGGGCGCTGCCTGGGGCGCTCGCAGCCGGGTCGCGCTCCACGCGGAACAGAAAATCGGGGGACACCAGAATCGCCTGCAGCGCGTGCTCGATGCCGGATTCGAAGTTGCCGCTCTTGCGGCCCGTTTCATAGAAGCCGAGCAGCGGCGCGATGTCGGTATCCGTAACCGGGCGCCGGTAAGCGCGGCGCGCCAGCGTGGACAGAATCGTTTTGGCGCAGGACTCTTCCTCGCCGCTGCCGGCCGGGTGACAGACGAAGATTCGCTTGCGGCTGGCGGTATCGCCGGGGCCGTCGATTTCGTAGGGGCCGCCGATGGTGACGCTGTCGATGGCGGCTTTGAAGCCGGGGATTTCAAACAGCTTCAGGCGCGCATCGTCCAGGCGAAGGTCGAGCTCGGCGGGGGGTACTTCGTCCGGCTTGGGTTCGGCTGTTTTGGCGGCCGCAGCCGCGGCGCCCTTGGGCGCGGGAGCGATGGATTCGCTCTTCGTAGTGTCGTCGAGAAACGTGACGCCGATCAGCCGCGTGCCGGCTTTTACCGGAACGCGAATTTCGTGCCACGGCTTGTCGTCGCTGACGCCGTTGGTGGGGCGCATCAGAACGCGAATGGCATAGACGCCGTCGACGGGGAAGCGGTGATGGATGACGATGCCGCCACGGGAGCCGAACGGGAGATCCTCGCTGATCTGCAATTTCTGCGACATGTCGCCGGGGCCGGTGGAGCGCGGCACGGCGTACTGATCGATGCTGGGCCGGATGTTGGGATCGCCCACCGCCAGGCGGCTGATGCGGCGCGCCGCCATCATGTAGCGCTCCAGCAGCACGGGCGACATCGACAGCACGTCGGCGATGTTGTCGAAGCCGTAGCCGGAGTCGTCGGCCGGCAGCATCGAGGCCGTATCGATATCCAGGGCCAGCAGGTCGCGAATGGAGTTGCTGTATTCGGCGCGATTCAGGCGGTGGATCGCGGGGCGGCCCGGGTTGGGGTGGCTGACAGCGGCCTGGTCGAGCGAGCTTTCAAGCCAAGTTGTGAAGGCGGCGCGCGTGCCGGAGTCGGGGCGCGGCATGCCCGGCGGCGGCATTTCGCCGGTGCTCAATTTGCGAAGGGCTTTTTCCCAGGTGGCGCCGTCGTGGCTGACGTCGTCGACGTCGATGCCGCTGAACGATACGCCGGCGGTGCGCAGTTTATCGTTGTGGCAGACCACGCAGTACGTGTTCAGAAGCTGGCGATGCGGATTGGCCGGGGCGGCGGTCGTGTTGGGCGTTCCAGCGGGCGCGTAAACGGCCGGGAAGCACAGCCCCGCGACAGCCAGGGGAACCCAGCGGAATCGCGCGAGCAAGGGTTCGGGCGGGGACATTGAATCCTTTTCATTTTATCACGGGATAGAGGGTAAAATGAAGGTTTAATGATGTTGCGGAGCGGCTTTCTGTTCTGGTTGGTATGCGCGGCGGCAGCCTATGCCGCGGCGTCGAACGGCGATTTTCGGCTGGTGGAGGCGGCGCGCGGCGGGGACATCAAAACCGTCCGTTTGCTGGTCTCCGGACATGCGAATTTGAATGCGGCGCCGCCGGACGGGCAGACGGCTCTGGCGTGGGCCGCGCATCGCGACGACCTCGCCATGGCGGAGTTGCTGATACAGGCCGGCGCCGACGTCAATGCGGCGAACGAGTACGGCGAGACGCCGCTGCTGCTGGCCTGCTCCAACGCGAATTCGCGGCTTGTCGAGGACCTGCTGAAAGCGGGCGCCAACGCCAACGCGGCGCGCTGGAACGGCGAGACTCCGTTGACGATCGCGGCGGGGCGCGGCGCCGTGGGGGCTGTGAACGCCCTGCTGGCGAGCGGCGCGGACGTCAACGCGGCGGACAAGAGAAAGGGACAGACGGCGCTGATGTGGGCGCTGGCCGAGGGACATCCCGAGGTCGCCGGCATTCTGGTGGAGCATGGGGCGGACGTGAATGCCGTGTCGAAGGGCGGTTTTACTCCCCTGTTGTTTGTGGCGCAGAAGGGCGGCGCGGAATCGGCGCGCCTGCTGCTCGCCTCCAAGGCGGATTTGCATTACGCGCTGGAGAATGGCGCCACCGCGCTGCTGGTGGCGGCGGCCTTCGGCCATGCGGGCGTGGCGCAGGCGCTGCTTGACGCGGGCGCCAATGCGAACGCCAAGGACGGCATGGGCAAGACGCCGCTGCATGCCGCGGCGCAGTCCGGTAATGTCGAGCTCGTCAAAGATCTGTTGGCGCGCGGAGCGGATCCGAATGCGCGCCTCGCCCCGGAGCCGCGGCCGCGCGCCGGCGCGGGGCGATTCTTCGGGCAAAGCAACGGCGAGGCGACGCCGTTTCTGCTGGCCGCGAGAGCCGGCGACGCCGGCGTTATGGCCGTTCTGGCGAAGGCGGGCGCGGACCCGAAATTGACGTCACAAGACGGCACAACGGCTCTGATGGCGGCGGCGGGGAGCGGGAAGATCGAAGCCGTGAAGGCCGCGCTGGAGGCGGGCCTCGATATCAATGCCGTAAACAGGGCGGGGCAGACGGCACTGCACTCGGCGGTTTTGGCGACCGACGAAACGAAGATCAACGCGATCGTGCAGTTGCTGGCCGATCACGGCTCCAAGCTGGACGTCAAGGATGCGCGCGGCAGGACGGCGCTCGAGTATACCGAACTGCGCACCATCGACCGCACGTCGAATTTGCTAAAGAAACTTATGGCCGCCAAGAGCCCGGCGCCGGAGCCGGGCCGTTAAGCGGGCATCTTCTTTTTGGCGGCGAGCGAATTGAAGTAGCTTTGCTCGGACTTGGCGATATTGGCCTGCCATTGCTCCGGCGAGACGTCGCGGCCGAGCTTGTCGAACTCGCTGAATTGCACTTTGCGGTCCTGGTCCAGGCACAGGTTCGACAGGATGACGGCTTTGGAGTCGGCGAGACCGACTTCGAGGTCGGCTTTGGGATGTCCTCCGGTGCGCGTATCGTTGAAGAAGCTTTCGAGCTCCGTTTCGACGGGGTTGCGATCCTCGTCGTCGGTCATGATGCCCTTGGAGTAGAGCCAGCGCTTGGCGAATTTCGATTCGCGATTGAAGAAGGAGTCGTTCTGCCGGATCGCGAGCTCGCCCGTGGCCATGGCGATGGGCATGCCTTTCTGGCCGGCTCCGAGGGCGAAGGTGGCCCCGGCCGCGGCGGGTTTTTCGGGAGCTTTGGACGGCGGGCATGATGGTGACATGCGCCGGCTCTTTGAACCACATGGCGGTCGGCATGGTCACCTCGCCATCGCCTATGGTCATTTCGAGAGCGCCTTCGGTGCCCATGATGCACTCGCCGAACTCCGGGCGCGTGCTGTCGAGATAGGGCAGGTGCTGGTTGGTGGAAATCGCGCTGTAAATGCACTTCTGGTTGTTCGGGTATTTGTAGATGAGCTGAATGTTGTCGAAGACGTCGCGGCCGTCGTGCCAGGTGTCGAGGCCGCCGACGCCGATCACCCATTCCGGAGACGATCCGAAGAACCAGTCGGCGACATCGATCTGGTGGGAGGCGAGCTCGGCCGCGAGGCCGCCCGAGTATTCGCGGTACAGGCGCCAGTTGAAGCCGTTCATGCGCCAGCCGGGGTTGCGATGCCACTGCGCTTGAATGTGGGTTACGTTTCCGAGCACGCCTTTGTCGACCATCTGCTTGGCGAGCTGGTAGAACTTGCTGTAGCGGCGCTGCAGGCCGACCTGGAAAACCTGCTTGGGATGCTGCGCCACTTGCGCCCGCACCATGTGCGCCTCTTCGGGCTTGAACACGAGGCTCTTCTCGCAGAAGACGTGCTTGCCGGCGTCGAGGGCGTCCTTGGTGACGCGGTAATGCTCGAACAGCGGGACGGCGATGATGACGGCTTCGACGTTCTTGTCGGCGAGCAGCTCGCGATAATCCTTGTATTTCGAAGGATTGGTGCCGATGACGGCCGAGACCTGGTCCATTTTCTTGGGATCGAGATCGCAGACGGCGGCGCAATGCCCGTTGTCGATTTTGGTGAGGTGCTTCGAGCAGATAGCCGCCGCGACCGCCGTTTCCGATGACGCCGTACTTCACCTGCTCGGGAGCGGCTTTGATGATGGCGGGGGCGGCGGCGAGGGCGGTCGCGCCCGCGAGTTTCACTACATCGCGACGTGTGAGGTCTTCCATGTGGGGGTGTCCGATCTCAGTTTAGCGAAAAATTCGGCATGTTCGGGGTGGTGCGTCGCCCGCCGTACCGCCCAAACAGTTCTGTTACACTTTGTTTGGCACGAACTCTACAGTTGCGTCCCAATCGCTGGGACTGGAGAAGCGTGGCGATACATTACGAGAACGCACCAATCACGGAAGCTCTGATCGACATCCGGGTTGAACCCGGCGCCGCCGTGGGGCTCCAGTTGCTCGAATCTCTCCATGATCGCGTTGCGAACGAGTATCCGCGAAAGACAAGACGTATGTACGTACAAGGTGTGTTTTCGGCGGGAGAGGAGGTTCATGCCGCCACGACCCAAACGCCCATGGGGTTTGCCTTCAATTCCGCAGATGGCAAGCAGATCTTTCAGGCGCGACGGGACGGCTTCACTTTCAGCCGCCTTCGACCTTACGGCAGTTGGACGGAATTGCGCGACGAAGCCCGGCGATTATGGGAGATCTACCGAGAAGTCGTTGCTCCCGAGAAAATTACGCGTGTCGCGGTTCGATACATCAATCAGATCGATATCCCCGTGTTGAAGATCGACTATAAGGACTACCTTCGAACAGCGCCGGAAGTGTCGCCCGTGCTGCCCCAAGCCATCAGCGGGTTCCTCATGCAACTGCATTTCCCGCAGCCGGACTTTGGAGGCTTGTTGATTCTTACGGAAACCGCTGTCCCGCCGCCCGCTCCGGACACAAATTCCGTAATCTTAGACCTTGACGTGTTCAGAGAAACCGATATGGCTTCAGATGATAAAATTTGGGCATTGCTCGAAAGACTCCGCGACCGCAAGAATGAGTTCTTTGAAGGCTGCATCACGGAAAAAACCCGTTCTCTGTTTGGAGAAAGGCAGGAGTACTAAATGCCGGTATCGACAGTGATGGATGACCCAACCACCGGAATCGACGGCTTTATAAGCGAGAACGATGAGGCCATCACATCGGCAGCTTACGCCCCTGCCATTCGCGCCTTCCTTGAGCACATTTACACGAGCGCCTACTGGATGAATAAAGCGCCGTTCTCCGACTTTCGAGAGCAGTTAAACCTGATGGCCTCATTGGGTCACGGTTGGGACAGTCAGGGCGCGGCTCCGCCGAATGCAAACGCGCGTACAGTGGTAAAGAGAATCCTCGGGCTCCTTGAGACAGCGTCGCTGCCACCAACGCGATTGACGCCCACCGTTGAGGGTGGAATTGCCCTCTCCTTTGTGGAGGATTCCAGTCGCGCCGTGATTGAGGTTTACAACACGGGCGAGATCGCGGCGGCAACCTATTCGGATCAGGGTGAGCCTGCGGTTTGGGAGTTCGATCCGAACGAGGTTGCAATACTGGACTGTATCCGGAAAATCCGTGTACATCTCACCGCCTGAACGTCCGGAAAGGATGTACAAGCGTGGCCGCGAAGCCGTTCAACACTTCGACGGTCAAGAACGGCTCTTCCTAAGATACATGCGCCAAGATTTCCTGCGCGGGCAGCTACTGCCTCAAGCTATCCGATCTCAGTTAAAGCAATCTGTCAATCGAGGCAGATTCAGCGAGCCCGTGGACGTTCTGTTTTCAGAGACGGGGCAATACAATGGCCTCGGCGTAGTCCAATTCCTGGTAGCGGACGTCCCGCATCGTCTGGACCAGCCGCACGGCCCCGCCTACGTATTCTTCATGCGGCATGAGCCGGAGGAAACGAACTACTCGCATAGCGAGATCTGGGCAGACCACGAAATCCGGACTGGCGGGTTCCGGCCACCCAGTAAGACCGTCAGCTTGGAATTTCGTATTCGCCTCTGTAAATCTATCCGTGAGGAGCAGGTACTTATCGAAGCTGAGCGTTGAACCGTTGTATGTTGAGGCTCGGCAGCGATCGATCAAGTTAAATCACCCGCCGCGCATTTCGGAGATCCCCGTAACCGCGCGTGGATCGGCAAGTCCTTATACCGCAGTTTGCCTCGAAAATACTCGGATTCCGCTTTTGCCCAAATTCCTCAAACGCTGAAGGGATCCCGGGGCAGATCTAGCGAAAATTCCGGGAGCGCGGCCGCACGATCATTGCGTCACCCAAACGATCATCGGCAGGGGTTTGCCGGGTGAGAAGTTTATGATCGGGCCACCGGAGCCAGGCGGTAGCGCCAGCGGCCCCACAGGCGCGCCGTTGTAGCTCAAGGTTACGTTAAGCTCGTTTTCCGCCTGACTGGGGCTATGACTTTCCGCACAGGGCAACAGCGACGCGGGCAGGACCACGTCCACTTTGTAAACGAAGCCATTGATCATTGACGCGTTGGTGACCGTCGCCGAGCATATGCCGACAAACGCCTGCAGGCTTCGTAACTGCGGCGGCGGGAACTCGCCGATGCCATGCACGAAGAACGACACCGTCGAGCCAAACTGCGCCGGATTCGTACAGGAATTGAAGGAGCCGTCCGCGTTTGCCGCTACGGGCTGAAATCCGTTGGCGGTGGAGTGCGCGCTGGGGCAGGAGATCTCGTTCGCGGACAGGTCGGCGAATAGATTCAGGTTGGAGGCGGTGAGCGGAAATTGCCGCTGTACAGTGGCGCCATTCACGGACACCTGCATCACCGCCGGGAGCAAACGCGGCGCCGGGACGGCGATGTTGATCTGCGAGGCGGAAACGTACAGCAACGGGGCGGGTGTGCCATTGAACGTGACGGACACTCCGGCGATGGATGGATCGGTTCCATCGGGGGCCGGAACGCCGGGCGTGGGACCGAGATTGGCGCCGAAAATAGAAATCAACTGGGATACCGCTACAGCGCCCACGTGCGTCAGGTTGCCGCCGTCCAAGACGCACGCAACTACGGGTCCGGTGTTTACGCCGCCGGAAAAATCGGCAGCGGATAAATAAGCGCCTGCCAGCAGGCCGGGCCCGAGGTTTTGCGGCGCGAGAACTCCGGGCGAAAAGGGCACGTCAGGGGCTGGCGTGGCGCCGGTGATCCACACTTTGCCTCCGGCCAATGTAATTCCCGCCGCGCCGGGGGCCGAGCCGTCGATCCACTGCCCGTCCTGCACCGTGCCGCTGGCCGCTTCGATTTTCATGACATACGCTTCGCTGCTCGCCACGACATTGTCGGGCCAGCAGGGCTGCGGTATCCACGCGAATATGGGCGGAGGAGCAACCGGTTTGGTCGTAGGCACTAAGCCGACGGGATTGGAACTGGAGACGATGCCGCCTACATAAACGGCTCCTGAGGAATCCAGGTGCACGCCGCCTCCGCCGAGGGGAAGCGAAAAGATCACGTTCGCTCCGGCCGCATCGAGCTTGGTGAGGTAGCCAGAGTAGTTGTTCGGAGCCGCGACGGTGAAGGGATACTGCGCTTCGAGCAGCGTGCCGGTGACGTACGCGTTACCCGCGGCGTCCACCGCAAGACCGGTGTTGGTGGTGGAACCGGCGAGGCCCGTGGGGTCGTTGAGGCCCGTCGAGTAGATCAGCTTGGAGGCCGCCGGATCGACCTTGGTGACGTGTTGCAGGCCGCCTGAAAAACCGATTTGGCACAAACCGTAGCAATAGTGACCTTGAGCAAACGTCGTCTGATAGGCGCCCGGCGTAGTGGGATAGTCCGTCCCGGGGCTGCTGCCCGCCAGATAGATGTTGCCTGCCGCATCGAGCGCGATGGAACTGCCGCCGATTCCGGTGGCGGAAAAAATCGTCTTGGCGGCGGATGCGTCCAGCTCCATCAGGAACCAATGATTTTTGGAGTCCGCGAGGCTGTATGCTCCGGGCGTGGTGGGAAATCCGGCGGACCCGGCGAGGCCGCTGACCAGAATTTGGCCTTGCGGCGTGAGCGCGATGCCTTTCGCCGTGGATATTGCGGAGCCGCCGATCAGCACGGAAAACACCACCGCGCCTTGCGGATTCAGCTTGGTGACGAACGACCTTGTGTCGTTGCCGCCCGTCGGAGCAGTGCCGAGCGCGCCGTTGCCTACGACTGGGAAGTTCGGATTCGTGGTCCATCCCGTAATGTAGGCGTTTCCCGCGGCGTCGACCGCGATGGCCGTCACTTGGTCGTTGGCGGCGCTGTCGAGATAGGCGAGATAGAGATAGTGGGTGGCGTTCGGATCGAGCTTGGCGGCCAAAGCTCCGGTCGACTGCGACGCCGGGCCGATTACGGCGCTGCCGGCGAGATAAATGTTGCCTTGTGGGTCCGAGGCGATGGCGGTGGGCGTGAAGCCATCTTTCAAAAACGTGGAGATTACAAGGTTGGCCGGGAAGCCGGTTTGCGCGATTGCGGCCGCGAGAAGAAACGAACGGAGTCTGTTCATGGGACATCCTGCGGGAACGGGGGGAACGCGGCAGATTCATCTTAGCAGTTCGATTGAGATATTTTGCGGGATACGGCACTGCATAGGCATGCAACCTACGCCTGTGCTCGACCCCGCCGCGCGGCAACGCGCCATTGACGCCGCGCTCACCCAAATGGAGAAGCAGTTCGGCAAGGGAAGCGTGCTGCGGCTGGGATCGCGCAGCGCGTTGCCGGTGAGCGCGATTCCGAGCGGGTCGATTTCGCTCGACTACGCTCTGGGCGTGGGCGGCTTTCCTCGCGGACGCGTGGTGGAGATTTTCGGCCCGGAATCTTCGGGCAAGACTACCCTCGCATTACAGGTGATCGCGGAGGCGAACCGGGCGGGCGGCGCGGCGGCCTTCATCGACGCGGAACACGCTCTGGACCCCGGCTACGCGCGCAAGCTGGGCGTGGACGTGGATAATTTGATCGTGTCGCAGCCGGATTATGGCGAGCAGGCGCTGGAGATCACGGCGGCGCTGGTGGGCTCGGGCGCGATCGACGTGGCGGTGATCGATTCCGTCGCGGCCCTGGTCCCCAAGGCCGAGCTTGAAGGCGAAATGGGCGAGAGCTACATGGGCCTGCACGCGCGGCTGATGTCGCAGGCCTTGCGCAAGCTCACCGGCGCGGTGGCGCGCACCAACACGCTGCTGATCTTTATTAATCAGATCCGGGAGAAGATCGGCGTGGTGTTTGGAAATCCCGAAACGACAACCGGGGGCCGGGCGCTGAAATTCTTTTCGTCGGTGCGGGTGGAGGTGCGGCGCGCCTCGGCGATTAAGGACGGCGATACGGTGGTGGGGAACCGGACGAAGATCAAGGTCGTTAAGAATAAGGTGGCCGCGCCGTTCCGCGAAGTGGAAGTCGATATCTTATATGGATTGGGAATCTCGCGCGAAGGCGATCTGCTCGATTTTGGCGTGGCGCAGGGCGTGGTTGAAAAGAGCGGGTCGTGGTACAGCTACGGCGGCGACCGCATTGGACAAGGGCGGGACAATGCGCGCGCGTTCCTGATGGAGCATGCCGATATTCGCCAGACGCTGGAGGTGGAACTGCGGCGCATCGCCGGACTGGGAGAAGCGGGGGCGGCGGCGGTCGACTCCGAAACGGCGCCCAAGGCGGTCCGATCCGTTCCGGCGGGCAGGACGGCACAGGCTCAAACCGCGTAGAATACGGTCTTGGGCGTTGTGGAATGCCTGAAAACCGCGCTGTGACGGGCTTTGGGAGGGTCCAGGGGCAAAAAAGCCTTGGAAAAGTGCGATTTCTTGCGATTTCAGGCTTTACATCGGGCCTGCCTTTCCGTATGATTGAGTTGCAAAAACATTTTTGAGCGGTTATGTTCAATAGCCGCGCGGGAAACAGCAAGCAACCAACTCAACATCAAGGAGAGCACCATGGCAGCGACGAAGATGACGCAGACTCAGATCGTGAAGGAACTGGCGGGCGGGACGGGAGTCCAAACGAAGGTGGCGAAGCAGTTCATGACCAGTCTGGCGGACCTGGCGGTTCGCGAGACCAAGAAAAACGGCATGTTTGTAATCCCCGGCATCGGCCGCCTGGTTCGCGTGGACCGCAAGGCGAGAACCGGCCGCAATCCCGCCACCGGCGAGGCAATCAAGATACCCGCGAAAAAAGTTGTGAAGTTCCGGGTGGCCAAGGCGGTGAAGGACGCGATTGTTCCGCCGAAGGCAAAGAAAGCTTAGGACAGGCGCAATCCGCGCTATGCGGGCGCGCAGAACTAAAAACCCCGCGTTTGGGACCGGCGCGGGGTTTTCGCTTCAGTTGAAGAACAGCCGATGGGGACCAGGCTCAAATTGCGAGCCGGTCCGGAAGCCTTACGCCTGCTTCTTGTCGTCGGCGCCGTCTTTGAGGGAGTCTTTGAAATTCCGGATTCCCTCGCCCAATCCTTTGGCCACCTCGGGAATCTTCTTTCCGCCGAAAAGCAGAACAGCGACTACCAAAATGACCAGCAGCTCAGGCAGTCCGATGGACCTCAGCATATGGCCTCCTTGTAAGATACACTTCTATTGTATGGAGCTTCGATGGGCGGCGTCAAGCCGGGTCGCTCACTCATACGCTGAATAATACGACGCACGGCAGGGCGCGCCGGGAACGTCGGCCCGGGCTTTCCTTCAAAAAATGTCCGCCGCAAAGAAACAGCCCAAGCGCTTCGATCAGAACAAAGGGGTGCGAAAGCTGGCGCGCGAACGCGTGGGGACCGTCCGCCGGCGCGCGCGATTGCGCCGAAGGACCGGCGTAAGAAGCCGAAACACAAGCGGAATCCCGCGGAGAGCGATGAATAGAGAGCAGGCCCGGGCGGCGACTCGCGCGTAACGGCCATGCTCCCATTCACGCTGCTGGTGCTGCTGGCCGCGATGGCGGCGGGATTTCTGGGTTCTTTGACGGGGCTGGGCGGCGGCGTGGTGGTTACGCCGGTGCTGGCGCTGTTATTTCACGTCGATCTACGCTACGCGATGGGGGCATCGCTGGTCTCGGTGATCGCGACTTCGTCCGGCGCGGCCTCGGCGTACGTTCGCGAGGGCTATTCCAACGTGCGGATCGGGCTGTTCCTGGAGATTGCGACGACGCTGGGGGCTTTGGGCGGCGCGCACTTGGCGACGATCCTGCCGACGGCGGTGCTGTCGATCGTGCTGGGACTGGTCCTGCTTTATTCCGCCTATAGTTCGCTGCGCGCGCACTCGCGGCAGGCGCAAACGGCGGCGCCGGACCCGCTGGGCGCGAAGCTGCGGTTGAACGGAAGCTACCCGGAAAACGGCGTTGCGAAAAATTACGAGGTGCGGCGGGTGAAGGGCGGATTCGCGGTCATGTTCAGCGCCGGCGTGATGTCGGGGTTGCTCGGCATCGGATCGGGCGCGCTGAAGGTGATCGCGATGGACCAGGTGATGGGTATTCCCTTCAAGGTTTCCACGACGACGAGCAACTTCATGATCGGCGTGACCGCGGCGGCGAGCGCGGGCGTGTATCTGCGGCGCGGCTACATTGTGCCGCAGATCGCGATGCCCGTGATGCTGGGCGTGCTGGGGGGCTCGCTGCTGGGAGCGCGTCTGCTGGGCGGGGCGCGCATTCAGCCTTTGCGGGTTCTGTTTGCGATGGTGGTGGGGGCGCTCGCCATCGAGATGCTCTACGGCGGCATTACGGGGCGTTTGTGATGCGCTTGAACGACCGGCAGATCGAAAAGGCGGTCGGCATATCCTGCGCACGGGCGTTCTTGTGGCCGCGTTGCTGGTGGCCGGCGGCGGAGTCTGGTATTTGGCGGGGCACCTTGGGCCGCGCCCCTCCTATGGCGTCTTTCGCGGCGCGCCTGGCCCGCTGAGGAGCGTCCGCGCGATCGCCGCCGGCGTGGCGAACGGCGACCCGCGTTTTGTTATTCAATTCGGACTGCTGCTGCTGATGGCGACGCCGGTGGTGCGTGTCATCGCGTGCGCCATCGGGTTTGGGCTGGAGCGGGACTGGAAATACGCGGCGATTTCGACCATCGTATTGGCGGCGCTGATGGCGAGCCTTGTGGGATAAACCGGCGTCCGCCGCGAGCCTCGGGAAGGGAGCGGTTGCGGGCGGCGTATCGCGCGCCAAGACGCGGCCGGGGCTTCGGAATGCCTCGGTAATTATGATCTAAATTTAATGCGTTTGCCGGGAAAATATCGCAAACTAATTTTAATAATTGCCAGTAATAACGTAATTTAGCCATAATGTCGGTATAAATCTGCAATTAACCGCTGAGAGCGCCCCTTCAGATGTTGAGCGGCGAAGGCGGCTGCGTTATAATTTGCTTGCCGATGGCGTTTACTAAATGGTCGAAATAGCGAGGATAATGAGCGTGGAAGACCCGGAACAGAAGCGCGTGCAAATTCTGATTGTCGAGGATAATCGCGCCGATGTGCTCTTGGTAAAAGAAGCTTTAAAAGAGTCCGCGCTGAATTTCGAGCTCCTGCACCTTGGCGACGGGGAGCAGGCCTTCCAGTACCTGCGGCGCTGCGGCGAGCATGCGAACGCCGCGCGGCCGGATCTCGTTTGCTTGATCTTAATCTGCCGAAACGCGATGGCTGGGAGGTTCTGAGCGAAATTCGCGCCACCGCGGAATTAGAATGCACGCCGGTGGTGATACTCGGCTCTTCGGGCAATCCCGACGACCGCGACCGCGCCCGCGCGGCCCCGCGGGCATGTACATCCAGAAGCCCACGACATTGGATGAATTCATGGCGGTCGGCAAGAGAATCGAAACTTTCTGGTTTCAGGTCCGCGCGGCCGCCGCTGCGGCTTCGGGAAGCGAAGACGGCCGCCCCGCGAGCGGCGCGCTCGAGGGAGAGGAAGAAGGAGCCTGACCGGCGGAAGCCGACTTCGTCCTTGAAAGCTTCCAGGCTGTTATAAACGATGGGGCAGAAGTGGCGCGATCGGCATTTCCCAAAGCCGCGAGAGAAACGATCCGGGGCCTCGCGCCAAGTGGGGAAAATCTTGGCACGTATGCGGGCGGCCTTCGTAGACGGTGCATTCGTTCCGGCTCAGAAAGACGCAGCCGCTTTCCGTCCTTTTCAAAATGAGGCCCTCCTGGGGTCCTGGACGGCGTAATTCCGCAAAAACTCCTCGGGGCGCATGCCCAGGAAGCGAGCCAATTTCTCTACATCGCGCGGAGTCAATTTCGTGGTTGCGACGCGGCAGCAGTTGGCGCAGGCGCGGCAGTCGATGGCGCCGGCAACTTCGTCGGCCAGATGTTTGAGCCGCCGTTCGACGAAGTTGTGGCGCTTCAAGTGGGCCCGCAGCCGCCGGTTCTGCTCCATCTTTTTCTTGCCCAGACGGCGGATCTGGACGAGATCGGTGACCATGCTTCAGTATGGCGCGGTTGCCGGCGCGCCGTCCGCGATTACCAGATCAGGACCGAAACGATGCGATCTTCTTCAACCTGAAAGCTCATGCGGAGGTCGTCGACCTCGGCGACATTATCGTCGGTCCAGCGGATGTTGTAGCGGTCCGACAACTCCTCCACGCCGCCGCCGGGGCCGATGCCGGTGGCGGGCTTGAATGATCGCGCGTACACGCGGATGGCGGTGACGGCGCCGGCCGCGATGTCGAACGAAAGGTCGGGGCGGCGTTGCGAGGGCGAGGCTAGGAATACGTGCGCTTTGCCTCCGTTCTCGTCGAATTTCATCGCTCCCTCAAATTCCGCGCGCAATTGGGGCACGGACATGCCGATGCCGAGATCGCCCGCCGCGCCCGGCCGCAGCAGCCGCCGGACCCTGGACAGCGGGGCGTTGGCCGCGATCCCCAGCAGCGAAAAAAGCAGGGACGTGCGCAGGACGATTCGCATGCAGCTAACATTATGCGCCGGATCGGCCACGGCAAATTTCTCCGGCGTTCGATGGAACAAATCGATCGAGCCGCGCGTTGTTATTCGTGACTCCTGTATAATGGAGCCAACCATATGGCCTTAAGCTCGCCGGATCGGGAGTGGAAGAAAGGAAGCGCGGAGCTTCTCGTATTGTCGCTGCTCGAGGACCAGCCTCGCCACGGCTACGACATTTCAAAGTCGATTCAGATGCGGTCAGGGGCGCCGGGGTTTCACGTTACTTCGCTTTATCCGCTGCTGCACCGGCTGGAGGAGCAGGGGTGGATCGCCGGACGATGGGTGGAAAAGGCGGAGCATCGCAGGCGGCGTTATTACAGTTTGACCCCGCAGGGCCGGAAGGCGCGTCGCGCACAACGCAAAAGCTGGAAGGATTTCGTCGCGGCGATCAGCCGGATTACGGGAATCGAGCATGCCTGATTGGAAGAGTATCGTTCGCGAACGGATCGCCCCCTTACGGCTGGAGGCGGAGGCGGAAGCGGATCTCGCCGAAGAAATGGCGCTGCACCTGGAAGACGAGTTCCGGCGCTGCGCGCCGGCGGGGCAAGCGAAGAAGAGGCCTATCGGAAGGTCGCGGCGGAACTGGGCGATATGCGCCCCATCCGGGAGTTTGCAGGGAGGCGGCAAATGCCAAAGAACGACGCGCCGGCGGCCGGGACGCGCGGCCGGCCAATTTCACGGAGGACCTGTGGAGAGATCTTCGCTATAGCAGCCGCGCCATGCGGAAGAACCCCCTGTTCACTCTGTTTGTGGTTCTGACGCTGGGGTTGGGAATCGGCGCGAACACGACCGTGTTCACCGTTATCAATACGCTGATTTTGAATCCGCTTCCGGTTGCGGATTCGTCCAGGTTGGCGGCCGTTGCAGTAGCCGAAGAGAAGAGCGCTTCGAAATCGCAGGCGCTGTTGCCGATTTCATATGCCAACCTCGCGGACTATCGGGCCAGGAACGACGTCTTCACCTCGCTGGCGGGCTACACATCCGTGCGGATTGTAACGTTGCGGGAGGGCCGCGTATCGCAGCGCATGTTCGCCGAGGTGGTGACGGGCAATTACTTCTCGACGCTGGGCCTCAGGCCCGCCCGGGGCCGCTTCTTCTGCCGCAAGAGGACGGCGTACCGGGCGCGCACGCGGTGGCGGTGATGAGCTACGGGACATGGGAAGCGCACTTCGGCGCGGCGGACAACGTCGTGGGCAAAACGCTGCTGCTGAACAACGTGGAGTTCACCGTGATCGGCGTGGCGCCCCCCCGATTCATTGGCGTGAATGCCATTTTCGGACCGGATTTTTGGATACCGGCGGCCATGGCGGGGACAACTGCTGCTGAACGAGATGCACGACGCCTTGAGCGAGCGGAGCAAGGCGATATTCCAGGGCGTGGGGCGATTGAAGCCGGGAGTCGGCCGTGAGAGGGCGCAGGCCAATCTGGCAACCGTCGCGTCGGCATTGGCGCGCCAGTACCCGGAAGCCAACGAAGGGCATACCGCGACGGTGCGGCCGATCGGCGATGTCGTGTTCGGCAGCGTAAGCGGCGGATCGGCGTCCATTGTGTTTGGAAGCGCGGTGCTGCTGGTGGTTGTGGTAATCGTTTTGCTGATCGCGTGCTTGAACGTGGCGAACCTGCTGCTGGCGCGCTCCATGGCGCGGCAACATGAGATGGCGGTGCGCCTGGGGCTGGGGGCCAGCCGCGGCAGACTGGTGCGTCAACTTCTTACCGAGAGCGTCTTCCTTGGATTTCTAGGTGGTGTTGTGGGGCTGTCGATCGGGTATGCGGGATTGCAGCTCTTATGGTCGTCACTGCCGTCGGCGGCGAACTTCATTGCGCCGAAGTTGGATGCGACGGTATTCATTTTCGCGCTGGTTGTCTCGCTAGGGACGGGTTTCCTATTTGGAACGATTCCAGCGCTGCGGGCTTCGCGCACAAGCGTGGTGGGAAGGGTTGAAAGAAGAATCGCACACAACCGGCAAGAGCCGCGGCACGGTTACGTTTGCGAATGTTCTGCTGGTGGCTCAAGTGGCGTTTTCATTTCTGCTGCTGGTAGCGGCGGCCCTGTTTTTGCGGAGCATTGGACGAGCGAGAAATCCGAAATCGATCCGGGGTTCCAGACAAAAAACCTTGCGATCTTCATGACGAATCCCGGTCAGGCCGGATATGCCAAGCCGCTGAAAACGAAGGAATTCTACAAGGAGGTTCGCGAGCGAACGGCGCGGATTCCGGGCATCGACTCCTTATTCGTGGGCTTCGAACCTGCCGCTGTGGGCGCGAATTGCCGGCGGATTTCAAGTGGAAGGCCGCGGGCAGCGATCGAAAGCGGACGTTATTGCGGCCGTGCTGACGACCGTGGATCTAAACTATTTTGAGACCGCGGGCATCGCGATCGACAGGGGGCGGGAGTTCACCAAATTGGATCGAGAGGGATCCACTCCGGTGGCGATCGTCAATGAGAAAATGGCGCACGATTATTGGCCGGACCAGGATGCCATTGGGAAGCGCATTCGGCTTCCGGGCGAAAAGACGATGCGGCAGATCGTGGGGATTGCCAGAACCGCGAACTATTCCACCTTTGCGGAGCCGCCGCAAGCATGCGTTTATGTGCCGCTGGAACAGAACTATTCCGACGCGATGATTTTGTATGTGCGGAGCGCGGGAGATCCGCTGGGGATCCTGAGGCCGGTTCAGCGCGAGGTGCGCGACGCGGCGCCGGGGATAGGCGTGACCGATACGCGGACGGGACGCCAGATCGTCGACGGAGGCTTGTTCCAGGCAAAAATGGGCGTGGTTTTGCTGGGCGTGTTCGGACTGCTGGCTCTGGCGCTGGCAAGCATCGGATTGTACGGGATCATGGCGTATTCCGTCAATCTGCGTCAACGGGAGATCGGCGTGAGGATGGCTTTGGGGGCGGCCCGGGCCAGCGTGTTGCGGCTGGTTCTGCGGCAAGGCATGACGCTGGTTTTGAGCGGAGTGATAATAGGCTTCGCCGGGGCTCTCGGGGCGGGGCGACTGCTGTCGAGAATGCTGTATGGCGTGAGCGCGAGCGATCCGATCAGCGTGGCTGGAGCGGCATTTGTGCTGCTGGCGGCCGCGCTCCTGGCGTGTTACTTTCCTGCGCGCCGCGCCAGCCGCCTGGATCCCTTGGCGGCGCTCCGCGAGGGATGACGGCGGCGGCCACGCGGGGGTGGCCCGATCGTTTGGCCGATGCGAGGGCGAAGCGCGCCTGGTCTTAAGCCGCTCAACGTTCGCATTTTGCGGCGGACGAAAAAAAATGGGCTATCGATTAAGCCGGGCGAACGAGCGGCAGCCGCTAGACCGGCGCCTGATCGACAATTTCGATGCCGTACGCTTCGAGGCCTGCCACTCTGCGCGGATGATTCGTCAGCAGACGGATTGTCCGCAAGCCCAGGTCCGCCAGGATCTGCGCGCCGATTCCGGCCTCGCGTTGCAGCTTCGGAGCGCCGCCAAGGGGTCCGAGACGCGTGGTGGTCTCGGCGAATACCCGGTCCGGTCTGATGCAGGTACACGAAGACTCCCCTGCCCTCATCCGCGATGCGCTTGAGAGAGCGGCGGATCATCTCGCGGCAGTCGCATTCGGTCGAGCCGAAGACATCGCCATAGACGCAATGCGAATGCATGCGGACCAACACCGGCTCATCCGAGTTCAGTTCGCCGCGGATTAATGCGATGTGCTGCTCCGCGACGATCGTACTGGCGTACGTTATGGTCCGGAAGCTGCCGAATTCCGTGCGCAGGCAGCCTTCCGAATGGCGTTCGATATAGCGCTCGTGATCCAGGCGGTAGCGGATCAGATCGGCGACGGAGATCATGGTGAGGCCGTGCCGGGCGCAGAACTCGCGCAATTGCGGGACGCGCGCCATGGTGCCGTCCTCGTTCATGATTTCGCAGATGACGCCGCCCGGGCGCAGATCCGCCAGCCGCGCCAGATCCACCACCGCCTCGGTTTGGCCCGCGCGCACCAGAACGCCGCCTTCGCGGGCGCGCAGGGGAAATACATGTCCCGGCCGCGCCAGGTCGCTGGGGCGGGAGTTGGCGTCGATCGCCACTTGGATGGTGCGCGCGCGATCCGCCGCCGAAATGCCGGTCGTGACGCCTTCGCTCGCTTCAATCGATTCGCAGAACGCCGTCCCGAACCGCGAGGTGTTGCGCGAGGTCATCATGGGCAGCGCCAGCGCGTCGCAGATTTCCGGACTGAGCGAAAGGCAGATCAGGCCGCGGGCGTGCATCGCCATGAAGTTGATCGTCTCGGGCGTGACCTTTTCGGCCGCAATGGTGAGATCGCCCTCGTTCTCGCGATCTTCGTCGTCCACGATGATCACCATGCGGCCCGCGCGAAACGCTTCCACGGCCTCCGGAATCGGCGCGAATGACATTCTCAAATCCAGAATAGCGTGGGCGAAAACCGGACCCGGCCGAAGCAATGGCCACGGCCCCGGCAATGAACGCGGGTTACCCTGTGGGCATGCGCGCCCCCGTGCGATTCGTAGTTCTTCCGGCCCTCAGCGCCGTGACACTAGACTGTCAGCCCTATTTCTTCCGGGACGAAGACTTAAAAGTCGTGGGCGAGCTGCAATACGGGCAGACCAGCGAGAAGGTCGAATACGCGAACCAGCCGCGCTACATGGCCTTTCACTTTGAGGGCCGGGCCTGCTACAAGGTCGACATCCAAGTCGATTCCATCAATGGCCAAGCCATGGCCGCGCTGACGGACAGCCGCTACAAGCCTATCGTGAGCAACTTCGGTTCGCACGTTACGTCGTTAATGCCGCTCAGCCAGGACCCGTATCCAAACCGTTACTTCATCGTGTTCGAGGAGGAGCGGCGCAATCCCGCGACATTCACCGTCACGCTACGCAAGGTCGGGTCGAGCGAGGCCGCAGCCAAGGCCGATTACCTATCCTGCAACGCGGATTCGGATTGCATGGCGGTTGCGCGCGAGGCCTGCTGCCATAACGGTTACAAGGACGCGGTGAACAAGGACAAGGTCGCCGCTTATTGCACCGCGAACGCCTGCCAGGTTACAAGTCCGCTGTGTCCCCATTTCATGGTCGAAGACACGCGCGTGGCGCAATGCAATGCGGCGTCGCATCAGTGCGAAATGGTGGAGCCGAATACGATCCGCTGCGGCGGTGACGCGGCCTTCTGGCGGATGCCTGTCCCTGCGGGGTTATAGCTGTAAGACGACAGGCGCCGCCGGCATTGCCGGGATCTGCGCCAAACAGTAACTTACTTCTTGACGTACTTGCCGGGCGATTTCGCGAACTCCTGCTGGTTTTCTCTTGCCTGCAGAAATAGTATGTCTTGCCCTTGTAGACGTATTTGGCTTCGGCTGTTTTAGGGTCCATGGCCACGCTGGCACACCGGATCTTTTTGTGGAGTGGTTTCCTCTTTGACTTGCTGCTGGTTCCGCGTGGGTTTCTGGTCGTTCTGCTTGGCGGTCTGCGCGGACAGGCAAGAGGCGGCGAGGGCGGCGATCAACCATGCTTTCTTCCATACGTTCAGCCTACGAGGTCATGCGCGGGCGTGTCAATGGCCACTGGATGCTTCACGCCGAGGCGCTGTGATATAGTGAGACCGATCCCTCCTGAAATCGGCCTGTGGCGCAGTTGGGAGCGCGCTTCCAT
>CAWCJO010000027.1:0-116020 GCA_963795935.1 Bryobacterales bacterium
TTTTTTTTTCCCTGCCGCCCCTTCGTCGTTCAGGTCTTGCTCAACATGACTCACGCAGCCGTAATCCATAGATCCTCGTTCACTGAGGCACTGGAAGCCGGCGAAGGAATTTTGAGATTGGAACCGTGCTGGGTGCCACGATCCTTCATGATCCCGGGCGGCCGGCTGAAGCTGCATCCAGATGACCTGTACGCGTTGGGGGCAAATCGAGGCGGCATCAACGAGCGCTGGTTCTCTTCGACGACGAACGCATCGAATGGACCCGGACACGCCCGAGACGAAGGCTTGAGCTACGTCCGTCTAGAACGGCCAGCGGCTTCCTGTTCAAGGAAGCCATCGAGAAGGCCGGCGATCTTCCTGGGCATCCGAGTCATGGAGCGCGAAGGCGGCTGGAATCTGCTTTGCAAGTTCTTCGACAATCTCGGCCCGATTCCGCACCACATGCACCAGAACTGACGAATTTGCGGCGCTGGTCGGTCAAGCGGGCAAGCCGGAAGCGTACTATTTCCCGCCGCAATACAACATCAGACGTAAACAATTTCCCGCATACCTACATGGGCCTGGAGCCGGGCACCACCAAAGAAGACGTCCGGCGGTGCCTGGAGAGATGGAACCAGGGCGACAACGGGATTCTGTGTCTTTCTCGCGCGCTTACCGGCTGCAGCCCGGCACAGGATGGCAGATCGATCCGGGCATTCTGCACGCGCCGGGTTCGCTGGTCACCTATGAGCCGCAGGTCAATAGCGACGTATTCGCAATGTTCCAGTCCGAGGTGGATGGGCGCGTCGTCGATTGGAGCTCTGCTGGTTAAGGATGTGCAGCCGGAACATCATCACGATCTCGACTACCTGATCAGCATGCTCGATTGGGAAGCGAACGTGAATCCGGAGTTCGCGAAGACAACCGAGTCGGTTCCCCAATCCGGTTCAAGGCCGTTCTGCCGAAATCGAAGAGGAGCGGCTACCGCGAACTCTGGATCACGTACGGCACGCGGCTACTACTCCGCCAAGGAACTGACGGTGTTGCCCGAAGCGCAGCGCGTCACTATCAGCGATGCCGCCGCTTACGGGTTGATCCTGACGCAGGGCCACGGCAGCATCGGCAAGCACGCCGTGCCGACGCCGTCCATGATCCGCTTCGGCGAGATGACCCAAGACGAGTTCTTTGTCACGCGCAGGCGGCGGCGCAGGTCGGGGTGCGTATCGAGAATCTCAGCGACGACAGAACCGCTGGTAATCTCTGAAGCACTTCGGTCCGGGAAATCCCGACGCCGCAGCTCCTGCGTAAGCGGCAATGGAGCAACTAATGAGCACGCGCACTCCGAAGTCCAGCGCTTCACAACGCGATGTGGCCGGGTCTGGTCGGCAAGGGCGACGGCGCCGAACCGCCATCGATCTGGACACGATGCTGGATCTGACCGCGGCTGCAGAGGTGGACGGAACCCGTTTCGACGGCGTCGATTTGTTCCTGTTCGCTGCCGCATATGGATATCGATTCCACCGACGATGATTTGAAGCGGCTTCGCGGATAAGTATTCGCCGCGAGAATCTGGTCGTCGGGTCCCTGGTTGCGCCAGTGTGGCCTCCCACCGGCGGCGGCTCGGCGATGGGCGTCGGAAGAGGAGCGCAGACGCTTTCTCACACAGGTGCGCAAAGCTTGCGTGATCGGCAGCAAGCTTGCGCGAGCTTGGGCGTCCGTCGGTACGGAGTGATTCGTATCGATTCGGCAGCGAGCCCTGCGGAGTGGGCCAAGAATCCAGCCGGGAACACGCAACGATCGCAGACACGTTTCGCGAGGCCTGCGACATTGCGGAAGATTTTGGCGAACGGCTCGCGGCCGAAGGCGAGATCTGCTGGGGCGGCATGCACAGTTGGCGGCACATGGTGGAGCTGCTGGAGCTGCGTCGACCGGCCGAAGACGCTCGGATTTCAGGCCGACATGGCACATACGCTGCTGTTCACGCTTGGATACAACGCGCCGGAAGACCGCATCTTGCCCGAGAATTTCGACTGGGACGAACACGACGTGCTGGCGGAAGCGCTGCGCAAGCATGGCGCATGCGCCTGCGGCCGTGGACCATCGACTTCCATGTGGCGCAGAACGATGCGCACCGTGAAGGGCTCTGGGTCGCACGACAAAACCGGCCGTCACTGCCTGCCAAATGATCCGAACGGCAAGATGGACATCGTCACGGGACGCGGGCGCTTGGATGCGCGATGAGAACGGGCAGCCTACGCGAGCGTCTCGAACACATCTGCTGGGACGGCTGCATGTTCCCGAACACGATGATGATGCGGCCGGAGACCTGGCAAGACATTCTTGCGGGTCATGATTGCAGTGCGCGACGCACACGGCTGGAACTAGAAGCGCTCATGAGCAAAACGACGTCTGAACATTGGGCTGGTGGGTGCTGGATTCATGGGCCGCACGCACTCGAACGCGTTCCGCCAGGCGGCGCAGTTTCTTCGATTTGCCCTATCGGCCAGTGCTGAAGGCAGTCTGCGCGCGAAATCGCGGAAGCGTGCAAGCGAATTCGCCGACAACTGGGGCTACGAATCGGTCGAGACCGACTGGCGTAAACTTGATCGAGCGCACCGATATCGACCTGATCGATATCGCCAGCCCGAACGATACTCACGCGGAGATCGCCATTGCTGCGGCAAAAGCCGGCAAGATGGTGCTGTGCGAGAAGCCGCTGGGCCGCAACGCCGCGGAAGGAAAGCGATGGTGGAGGCTGTCGAGCACGCCGGCGTCGCCGAACATGGTTTGGTACAACTACCGCCGCGTTCCGGCCGTCGTGCTGTTGAAGCAGCTGATCGAGGAGGGCCGACTCGGCCGGATCTTCCATTATCGGGCCAAGTTTCTGCAGGATTGGACAATTTCGAGCGAACTTCCGCAGGGCGGTGAAGGACTGTGGCGGCTGGATGCGTCAGTGGCGGGCAGCGGAGTCACGGGCGATCTGCTGGCGCACGCCATCGATACGGCGCTCTGGCTGAATGGTCCCATCGCCGAAGTCTCCGCCATGACCGAGACATTCATCAAAGAGCGCAAACATACCCTGACCGGCAAAGTTGCAGCCGGTACGGATCGACGATGCCAGCGCGTTTCTTAGCGTCGATTTCGCAACGGCTCGCTCGCGACATTCGAGGCCACCCGCTATGCGCGCGGGCACAAGGCGCTGTACACGCTCGAGATCAATGGCGAGCATGCTTCCGCCATGTGGGACCTGCACGATCTGCATCGGATTCAGTTCTTCGATCATCGCGATGAAGGCCGACTGCGCGGCTGGCGAAACATCCACGTAACGGACGGCGATCATCCCTACATGAAGCATTGGTGGGTGCCCGGCCTACAGATCGGATACGAGCACACATTCATTCATCAGGTAGCGGACTTTTCTGCAGGCTCTGAGCGAAAACGCAGGACGCCTCGCCGACTTTCCGCGAAGCGCTCTCTACCGACTATGTAACGGACGCCGTTCTGGCATCCGCAGCCAGCCGGAGCTTGGACTCCGGTCCGCAATCGGAGAACGAGAGGAATCGTATGACTATCGATGACAAACGGAACGCTCCTGCTTGCAGCTTGCGCCTGGGGCGCCGGTCTCGTGCTGAGTCGCGCAGCAGCCTGGCTCGGCGCCCGGCGCGCAGAGGCGGCGTTCCCGAGAGACCTGTCGAAGCTGATCCCGCCGCTGCCCGAGACCGGCTTCCAGTCCATCTTCGATGGCAAGATCTGAAGGCTGGGATGGCGATCCGAAGTTCTGGCGCGTGGAGGACGGCGCCATCGTCGGCCAGACCACGACCGACAAACAGCCGGCGCAAAACACGTTTCTGATCTGGCGCGGCGGAACTCCGGGCGATTTCGATCTGAAGCTGCAGTTCGGCTGACCGGTTTCAACAGCGGCATTCAATATCGCAGCATCGAACTGCCGGATATCAAGTGGGCGATGAAAGGATACCAGGCGGATATGGACGGCGAGCAGCGATACACGGGTCAGATCTACGAAGAGCGCGGCCGCGGCTTCCTGGCGCTTCGCGGCGAATACACGTATATCGGCGCGGCGGCAAGCCCGGCGTGGTCGGATCCGTCGGCGATGGCAATGAGCTGAAGAACCTGATCAAGAGTGAAGACTGGAACGACTTAGAGATCCTGGCCCGCGGAAACGCGCTGGTTCAATCGATCAACGGCCGCGTGATGAGCATGCTGACCGACGACGATCCCGCCGGCCGGAAAATGAGCGGCCTGCTCGGTATCCAAGTGCACAAGGGCCCTGCGATGAAAATTGAGGTCCGGAATATCCGGATCAAGAACCTATGATGGCTTTCTCCATGAATAAATTCAGATGCTGCTGTCGCTTTTCGCGGCGGCGCTCACATGTCCGACGTGCATGCAGCCGAATGGCTGACGGACGGCGGCAATCCGCAGCGGACCGCCTGGCAGCGGGACGAGAAAATCCTCAGTCCCGCAACACGCGAAAGACATCAAGCTGCTGTGGAAAATCAAGCTCGATAGCGAGCCTCGCGAAATGCACAACCTGTTCCCGGCGCTGATCGTCGATAAGAGTCAACACGTCTGGCGGCCGAAGCAGATCGCGATTGTGGCCGGCGTGTCCGACAATCTCTTCGCCATCGACGTAGAAACCGGCGAACTCATCTGGAAGAAGCATTTTGAAAGTACCTGGACGCCGCCGCGGTCCGCAGCGCCGGCGACCCGCTCTGCCCCGGTGGCATTACCGCCACGCCCGTCATTGAGCCGGCCGACACGCCCGGCAAGTACACGATTCTGGCGGTCTCCTGGGACGGCACGGCTGCACCAGATCAATGTTGCGGATGGAGAGGAAGTCGCGCGTCCCGGCGAAGTTCATGCCGCCCAACGGCAAGCCGTATGCTCTCAACCTCTGGAAGAACGTCATCTACACGCAACGGCGCAAGGTGCGGCGGTAATCCGAATATTGCGTACGCTTTCGATCTGCGCCACGGGCAAGGTTGGTTCCTGGGGCCCCGCGGGCGGCGGCATGTGGGGACGCACGGGCCCCGCAATCGGCCCAGACGGCACCATGTACACGGGAACGGGAGACGGCCGCTGGGACCCGGAGGATGGCATCTTCGGGAACGGAATCATCGGCCTGAAACAGAATCCCGATACGAAGGCATTGGAACTGGCCGACTACTTCGCGCCGACGAACGCGGAATGGCTTGACACGCACGACCTGGACATGCAGGTCACTCCCGCCATATTTCCGTTCAAAGGCAAGGAATTGATGGTGATGCGGGCAAGGAATGCCGCATCTATCTGATGGATACGGCATCGATCGGCGGCGACGATCATCGCACCCTCTCTACCCCACGCCTCTGCATTTGCAATGAAGACGTGAACTTCGCCGGCGCGGGCATCTGGGGATCCATGGCCAGTTGGGAGGATGCGAAAGGAACCCGGTGGGTGCTCAGTCCGTTCTGGGGTCCGCCGCACTCCAAATTTCAGCGCTCCCATCGAGTATGGCGAGGTAACGCATGGCGCCATTGTTGCGTTCAAGGTGGAGGAGAAGAATGGCAAGATCGACTCACGCCCGCCTGGATGTCGCGCGACATGAATCGCGCCGAGCCTCCCGTCATTGCCAACGGAGTGGTTTTTGCCTACGGCAGCGGTGAAAATACAGATCAGGCCTATCCCGATATCGGGCTGGACGACGTCGCATCCCGGCGCATACCGGCTTCGACACACGCCGTTCTTTACGCTCTCGATGCTGAAACGGGCAAGGAAATTGTGGTCCAGCGGCGACCAGATCACGTCGTGGAATCACTGGACCGGTCTCTCCGTCGCAAACGGCCGTGTCTACATCGGCACATTCGATGGCACTTTGTACTGCTTCGGCATTAAAAAGTAGAGGAGATTTGGAATGAGCAGAGCAACTCGCCGCCTTCACAATCTGCTGTGCGGCGGTCTTTTGTTTCACCAGCGCCGCCCAAAACACGAATCCGCCTGCATCGCAGCCCCCGGCGAGACGATACGCTTCTGGCACCAAAGTGCGCCGGCCGCCATTCCGAACGCCCCCGCGAATCCAGCTGCTGCGGCCGCGGAAGCGCGAACGCGAGCGGCGATGGCCGCTTTTCTTCGTGGTCAGTCCTCCTGGGAAACGGCTGGAGCGGATGCCCAACGATCGTCATGGGTGCGTAGCGATCCTAAGATATCGAGGGAGGGGGTGCAGAAGCCCGAGTTCAGATTTCTATGGAAAGTCAACCTGGCCGACAAATCGTCGCGTGCAAACTCGCTTAGCTCCGCGATTCTATTGAACCACTATATCGGGTACCGCGGATTTCGCGACCTTGCATTCGTGGCAAACGAGGGAGTCGGCATATACGGTGTCGACATCGACTTGGGCAGAATCGAATGGGCCGTACATGACGCGCATGCGCAGGCTTCATCGTGCCCCGCCGGTGACGCTGAACGGCGTAGCCCGGACGCTGCTTGCTTCATTCCCGACTGCGGCCCCACGCTTCGGTTCCGGCCGCGGCGGACCCGCGCGCTCCGCGGTCGGTGAACCCTATGAGGGCGCCGTCACCCTCGCGGAAGCCGGCCGCTACGGCTTCCGACCTCCTCCTGCGGTTACAACGGGTGCTCCGTCCGGTTCCGGAGCTCCGGCGCCGCCTTTCCGAAGTTACCCGAACGCTCCAGGTGTCGCAGGCTCCGGGTGCATCTGCAACACGGCCGCCGCGCGCTCCCGCGGTCCTTTACGGCTTAACCGCCGATGGCATGCTCCATACAATGTATGTCTCTAATGGCCAGGAGCCCAAACCCGCCATTCCGTTTATCCCGCCTGATTCCGCGGCGCGAGGCTTCATCGTTGTGAACGAGGTTGCCTATGCGGCGATGGTCGCCTGCACGCGCGCATCGAGCAGCGTCGTAGCTCTGGACATCAAATCCGGCGCTACAAGCACATGGAAAGCGCCAAGCCAGATCGCTGGACAGCAGGGTCCCGCATTCGGTCCCGATGGCACTGTCTACGTCAGTACTGTTGCTGGCGACTTGTTTGCCCTCGATCCCAAAACACTCGAAGTAAAAGATAGGCTCGAATCGGGCGAGCCGTTTGCCTCCTCGCCTGTGATCTTCCAGTACCGGCAAAGAGTGCTAGGTGTGGTGGCAACGAAGAGCGGCGGACTCGTGTTGTTCGATACCAAGTCGCCAGGCGGCGAGGACCACCGCACACCGCTTTTCAAAACGAAATCGGGGCGCGGCCAAAGCTTCGATTCGACAAGCATTGCAAGCTGGATGGATAACGGCGCCCGCCGCTGGTTAGTGCTGCCGGGGACAACTTCGGGCGCAGCCGCCATCGAGGCCTGGCAAGTGAAAGAACAGAACGGAACCCTCTCTCTCGCGTTGGGCTGGACATCTCACGAAATCGCTTCGCCTTCCTCTGCCATGATCGTCAATGGTGTAGTATTCGCCGCTTCCAATGCAGATCCGGTTGAGACAGGAAGCAGACGCCGCTCACCATCGGTGATTTACGCCCTCGACGGTACTACGGGAAAGGAACTCTGGAACAGCGGCAAGGTAATCGCGTCTTCCGCTCACAACGGCAGCCTCTCCGGCGGAGCGAGCCAAATCTATCTCGGCGCCGATGATGGAAGCTTGTACGCGTTCGGTGCTTGGATCGAACGCTAAGGTTGCCGTAACTCGTACGGATCTATGGAAGAAAATGCAAACAAAAATCAATAAGCGCGCAAGCGGCCTCGTGGTCTTAATCCTGTCGCTTACGATCGCTGCACCCGCAAGGTCCCAAATTCTTCCGGACGGACCGGGGAAAGAAGCTACCGCCAGGGTATGCAGCCAATGTCACGAACTGGCCCGGTCTGTGTCGCTTCATCAGGACTTCGCAGGGTGGCAGGCAACTATACAAAAGATGGTTTCCCTGGGCGCGACGGCTAGCCCAGAGGACTTCGAGGCTATCCTCGACTATCTTGCAAAGAACTTTCCAGCGGCGGAGCCGCCCAAGCTGCAAATCAACACCGCGCGCCCAATAGATATTGAAGCGGCATTGACGGTTAGGCATTCGCAAGCGCTCGCCTTCGTCGCTTGGCGCGACAAACACAGGCCCATCAGCGCACTCGATGAGCTGAAGAACGCTCCGGGCATCGATTACGCCAAATTCGAGTCGCACAAGGATCGCATCGTGTTTAACTAGCAGTCGAGGTTCCGGGATTTGTCCGAAGCAGGAGACGTAATCATCCTGAAAGGTTTACTTACTAGGAAGCATTCGCTTAATTCCCTGATCTTGTTACGCGCCGCCTTGCGGTCCCAAGCTACGCGTTCAACACGCCGGCCATTGCCGGATTTGCCAACGCAGTATCGTAATACGATGAACCCGGCCTGTATCCGGACGAGCTCCTAGCGGAGCTGTAAGTGAGCCTCGTGCGGGAGCGACCCCCACCGCTGGGTTGCTTTTGTTTACAACTGCCGCGAAGATCTTGTCGGAAGCGCCGGCCGCTTTCAAGGCGAGCACCGCGTCCGGAAACCGCTTGCGACGGGGTGCCTGCTGTGTGGTTTCGAAAGGATAAGCCGAGATTAGCGCGGGGATGGCCAGCGGAGGAACTGTGATGGTATTCGAGTCTTCCGGAAGCGCGAGCTTACCCGTCCTGAGATCCAGATAGCTCGCGCGATTGTCCCACATCACCCACGGTGATTGGTATGTGTAGCGGAGGCCGTAGTTCAAAGTCAACTTCGGCGTCCCGAAATGAAATTTGCCCGGAACGCCGTTGAAAGTTAGCGACTCTCGGCACTTCATAGACTAAGCGACCTCCGCCCCCTTCGCAATCGATTGTTTCGATACGGCGTTGGTCATCGAGGAGACAAAAGCCGGTATTTCCCGATAACCGATCACTTTCCGAAATTGCCGCTCGGCGATCAATAACCCAGAGCCGATCCATCGCTCGACATGATCGCCGTCCCGCCATCGCTTTACATTCCGGCAAACAGTTTC
Organism: Bryobacterales bacterium; assembly: GCA_963795935.1. GTDB lineage: Bacteria > Acidobacteriota > Terriglobia > Bryobacterales > Bryobacteraceae > JAICMB01. The sequence goes on from CAWCJO010000027.1 coordinate 8,972, forward strand.
GACAATCGAGAAAGCCGACTCGATGACGTTGGTGCTGGCTAGAGTCCGGCGAAGTTGCTCCGGCACACCAGCCGATGCACGGTGAGCGTTTCTTCCATGCCTTCGTCGAGACTGCGAGCGGCACTCGGATTCATGTCCATTAGCTCCCGATGCAGGCTGCTCCAGTGCGCGCTTGGCGTCCGCATATTCCACCATGGAGTACGCGTTCTGCAATTTCCGTTTGATGTCGGCCTTGTACTCTCCGGCAGATGATCCACCACATTGCGCTTCTTATGCACCTGGCAGCGCTGGATGAACGCGGCCTCGCCGGCATGCGCTTCACCGCCGCATGCAGCGCCTTTCCGCCATCCAGGATGTAAAGCCGCGGCTAGCTGAAATCTAGTCCGCGCTCGATCAGATCGCTCAGCAGCGCGCCCATTACAGTGGCATTTTCCGTCGCGCCTTCGCGCAATCCCAACACCGTTTTCGTGCCGTCGCAGCCGATGCCCAAGGCCACAATCATCTGCCGGATTCCGAAACGGCGTGCCGTCGATCAGCACCGCGCATAGCTGCAGATCGCCCAGCGGCCGCTCCAGCAGCTCTTTCAATTTTTCGCGGCTGGCCTCGATGAAGTTTTCGCTCACCGCCGATTTCTCGACGCCATGGGCGCTGGCGAAATCCTTCACTACCGGACCGTAGTTACGAGTCGAAAGCCTCGCATCATCTTGTCCCACACGGCCGCTTGCAGGGGCCCGCTGCGTTGGAATAATTCGTAGCTCCCCAGCTTCACCTCGCGCTTGTGTTTGTCGCGCACGCGGGTCCGCGCCATCGGCACCTTCTGACCGTCCACAACGCAATAGCCGCTGCTCTTTTCCCCAACGGCTCGCCTGGCGGTCAGGGTTCGGGACCGACCGCTCGCCCACTACATGGCGAACTTCCTCTTCCATGATCCCCATCATCAGCAACAGTCCCGCTTCGCGCATCAGATGCCCGACGCCTTCTTGCAGCAACCCCACAATCTCCGCCAGGGGCAAAACGGTTTGAATGTCGATGTTCGGTGGCGAGCCGGCGGAATTGCTGCACGGCTCGTTGCTTGTCGATCTGATATTGTTTCTTCATAGCGACTCTCCTTTTTCCTAGTAAGAAATTTCCCTGAGGTTATCACGCCTCGGGAGTGAGAGTCGCTACTTTCTACGAACTACCGGGCAATCTCAATCTGAAAACGACGGGCGCTTGACTGTAGAAGAGATTTACGGACTCGAACTGGAAGCCGATCTCATCGTCCTGAGCGCCTGCCGCACGGGATCGGATATCGTGTCGATCGGCAATGAAGGCATTACGCACCTGGCCGCGCTTTTTTTTATGCCGGCTCATCCTCCGTAATGGTCACGATGTGGAGGATGCCTTTTCGTCCGCGCTGTTAAAGCAGTTTTACCGCCGATAGCCGGGAAAGCAGGACAAGTCCGCCGCTCTGCGCCAAGCTCAGTTGAGCCTCATACGAGACCTTCGCGCCGGCCGATTCACGCCAGGACGCCGGCAGGTCCAGTCACGCTGGCGGAAAACCCTTATTTCTGGGCCGGGTTCATCCTCGTGGGCGAGCCCTGAGTTAGCCTGCTGGGCAGAGGCGCAGCGGCGGAGCTCCAGGAGCACGGGTTGCGCCGCCGCTCAGGAGAACCTTGATAGCTTTCCCGTTTGGAGGTCTGTTGCTTCTTGGTTACTACTTTGCAACGGACGCGGCAACGGCCTTCGTCGATAGTTTGAGCTCGAGCGCCAAAGCGGCTCGCATTACCTGGGCCTAGGTCAGCTCCGTCTCGAAGAAGCCGATCACGAGCGCTCTCAAGGAGGCGCCTGCGGCGATCCAGCCGTTCTTCGTTTACAAATCCTTTTTATGCGCCTGCTTCAGGCCCTCTTTGGTCGGGTAACTTGTGGCCTGCAAGAGAAAGTGACCGGCTCGTCGCCATCAACCCGCGCTCGGTTTCCTGTGCAGGAAGTATCTGGCGCCCGTCATGCTCAGGTTCCTTGGTGAGCGATCTGGCTCACAGACCTTTAAATAGTAAGGGAAAGAATTGCCCCTCAACCTTCTCGCCAGGAAGAATCACCGGTATGCCCCGCAGTAGTTCCGTCCCGGTCGCCGAAATCACGCCGTCTTCAAACACATTGATCACCGCCGCGCGCCGTTCCCGCTCGGTCCTGTTCTCATAAGAACCGTGCACCGTCAGGGGATGATGGAACGACGCCTCACCTTCTTCAGCGGAACGGCAACAGGCCTAAACTGATCCTTCTGTTCCGCATCGAGTACTGAGAGCATCTCCTCCATATCGCCTGCGAGGCCGGTAATCGGTAACAGCGGCCAACGGTGACTGCCAGGCACGTAATGCAGACACCCATTTTCGACCGTGCTCTCATCCAATCCGATCCAACATGTCAGATGCGCCATCGGCTGCGTGCGCGTCCAATACGAGTAATCTTGATGCCAGGCCACTACGCCTCCGTGCCGCGCTGGTTTGCAGAACAACTGGTCGTGCCAGAATCGCACGGGTGCGCCGAGCAACTGGAAGGCAGGTACGAGGAATGCTGGATTCCAGAGCAGGTCATGTAGACCCGGCGTTACCCTCCAGCCCCCCAAAGCGTGAAAAAGCACGTTCGACTGGTCGCTGGATTCGTTCGAATAATATTCATGGAACAGGTTCTTACCCGAAGCGCTAGAACTCATGATCGCGTTCACTTCGGATGCGATAGCATTCGCCTGCCTGTCGTCAATAATTCTAATGCCGGCCAAATATCCGCACCGCCGAAAAGACGCGACCTGCTCATCACTCAGCCGGTATTGTCCCCACTCCTGCTTCGATTTCGGCTCAGCGAACAAATCGCTGACAAAATGGTGGATTTCCGAAAGATCCCTGGTCATAAAGAACCTTCCAGCGCAGCGGCGAATCGACAAGTAGCAGCAGTTCGGCGCCGAATCTTATGTTGCGCATCCGGTGACTTCCCCCAGTTTTCCCATGCAACGGGAGTGATGAATCGCCATGCGCCAAGCACGCCCACAAAAGAGTAGCAGAAAACCCATGAGCACGCAGAAATGAACGACAAAGCAGCCGCCGCGACGTCACCGTGCCCGACCAATACGACCTACCCGTGGGGCACGGGGCGACCTTCGATATTTCGAGTAGATTCCTGGATGGGATCATAGGAGGCTGGTCCATTTCGGGAATTACCGTCTTGAGCTGCGGAGCCCCCTTGCCGGTCAACTTCACCGTGCCTTCTAACATCATCGGCTGGTGGGGAGGCCGTGCGGATGCAGTACTCAACGGACAACTTTACGCGGGCCAGCAGTCCGGCTCACATGACGTTATAAACGGCGTGCAGTGGTTTAATCCAGCGGCGTTCGGTGCACCCCAGGAAATAATCTGCGCGGGCGTAGGTGCGCCCTGCGCGAAGCTCGGCGGTGGAGCTACCAGCGAGATAGTCAACGCACCGACTAGGAGCTGACTTATCCAATGAAAGCTGCGGGAATTCATAATATCTCCGTTACCACTTGAATGTGACAGAACTGTCGACCTTTACGTTTTCGCCGATATAGACGACGGTGTCTTGCGACGCCTTGCCCCGAAGCTTCGCACAGCTCTTGGCGCGCAACCACGCGGGACTTTTTCGAAAGCCAACTGGCGATCCTGGGTTAACAGCGCGACCAGAGAGCTTCGCAGTCCGAACACTCGGGCCCCCAAGTGTTTTATCGAAAGCAGTCCTCCTGTTAACTGCGGCACCCCCCATCCGGCGCGAAGGTCGCGCAAGGAACCCGAGTTGCGGCAGCATTTAAGTGATGAAATGCACACTCCTTCTGATTTGGGCCCTTCCCCTGATCGCGCAGCAGCGAAATATCGTTGCGATCTCGCACCGCGGCGAACATTTGGAGCGCCCCGAAAATACCATGCCGGCATACCAGGAAGCCATTCGCGTGGGCGCGGATTTCTTCGAAGTGGACGTTCAGACCACGGCCGACGGAAAACTGGTTTTAAGCCATGATGCGACCGTCGACCGGTGCACCGACAGCAAAGGGCGCATCGATTCCATGACCTTCGAACAGGTGGAAGCGCTGGACGCGGGGATCAAAAAAGGTCCGCAATTTGCCGGGACTAGAATTCCTACATTCGATCAGGCGTTGGATTTAGCGCGCGGAAAAATTGGAATCTATGTCGATATCAAGAACGCCACCGCTCAGGATCTGGTGAATCACATTGACGGCCACGGCATGGCCGATCACGTGGTGATGTATTGCAAAGCCGCGATGTGCAAGCAGATTCAGGATCTGAATCCGAAGCTCAAAGTAATGCCCGAATCGAGCTCGGTAGAGCACGCCCGCATGCTGGTGGATACACTGCATCCAAAGGTATTGGCGTTCGGCGCGGCAGATTTCAAGCCCGATATCATTGCCGTCGCGAAGGAAGCGAATGCCAAAATTTACGTCGATATTATGGGCAAAACCGACGCGCCTGAGGGCTGGCAGGCGGCCATTGGCGCCGGCGCCGATGGGCTTCAATCCGATCGACCCGGTCCTTTAGTAGAGTGGTTGCGCGAGAAGGGATATAAGAAGAACTGAAACTGTTTTTTATCTGCAACTTGGCGCTCGTAAAGCGGCGGTTTTCCTGGGCGCGCGCCACTCGCGACCGAGCCACAACCTGCGCGAACGCCACCGGACTTCACTGCGATTCATGAGCAGTTACGCAGCAATAAGTACGTGACTCTGCAGTTGCTGTGCGAGGAATACCGGCAAGCGAACCCGAATCGCGAAGTGCCGATCCAAGATTTCCAGTTGGGCTGACATCATAATGAGCTTATGCACGTCCTCTTGCGGGATTGCGGGTGCTGGATTTTTCCCACGCGCTGGCGGGTCCTTATTGCACGCTGCTGCTGGCAGGTTACGGGGCGAAGGTATACAAGATCGAATCGCCGCAGGGGGGCGATATCGGCCGTAGCTGGGGACCTCCGTTCAAGGGCGATCAGTCCGCCTTTTTCCTGGGGCTGAACCGCGGCAAGCAGGGGGTGTGCATTGATTTGAAGCGGCCGGAAGGCTTGGAATTGTGCTTGCGCATGGTGGAAAAAAGCGATGTGCTGCTGGAGAATATTCCGCCCCGGAATCTTAGAACGGCTGGGGCTCGGGTACAAGGCGGCGCGGGCGCGCAACGCGCGTCTCATCTACTGCTCGATTTCGGGGTACGGGCAAAACAGCCCGTCGCGAGACTTGGCGGCGATGGATTTGATCCTGCAGGCCTCTTCGGGTCTGTTGAGCGTGACCGGGACGGAGGAGGGGCGGGAGGTGCGCAGCGGTCACTCGGTGGCCGATATCAGCGCGGGGATGCTGGCGACGGTCGGCATTCTGATGGCGCTGCGCGCGCGGGATCAGACGGGCGCGGGGCAATTCGTGGACATCTCGATGTTCGATGCGATGATTTCGGCGATGAGCTCGAATTTTATGTACTACATTGGTTCGGGCGTCGTGCCGCGCCCCATGGGGACGGCGTTCTCGGCCATAGTTCCCTATCGCACGTTCGAAGCGAAGGACCGGGAGATTGCGATGGCGGTGGCGAGCGAGAAGTCGTGGGACGCTTTTTGCCGCGCGATCGGGCGTCCATAATTTATCCGACGATCCCAATTACAGCAGCAACGCGCTGCGGGTGCGCAACCGCGGCAAACTGGAGCCGCTGCTGGCCGGCATTTTTCGCGATGATACTGCGGCGAACTGGTTTGCGAAGCTCTCGGAGGCGGGAATTCCGGCAGCTCCCGTGGCTACGCTCGACGACGTGAGGAACGATCCGCGGGCGGCGGCGCGCGATATGTTTCCGCGTCACGAGCATCCCACGGCGGGGCCGATCGAAGCGACCGGTCTGCCGATCAAATTTTCGGAAACGCCGGGAGGCGATTTTACGCCGGCTCCGTTGCTGGGGCAACATACGCAAGAGGCGCTGCGGGAGTTGATCGATGTGGACGGGGATCGAATGGAGGATTTGCGAGCGCGGGGCGTGATTTTTGAAACGGGGGCCGCGGGGGCGGCCTCTTCGTAGCGCAGGAGCGTAATGGGCTCGACGCGGGTGGCTTTTGACAGGAGGGCGACAAACAGGACGAGTGGCAGCCTGCAGGCGCAGCAATGCCGTCAATCCCGACAGGTCTAAACCTCGACTATTTCGGAAAGCTGTAACTCCTCTAGACTCGCCTGCCGCCCATATTCGCACAGCTCGAACGATTCGGCATGCTGGATCTGTAGGCCCTGGGCGCCATACCGTTTTTCCAGCGCCGCTCTCACGGCTGGAGTAATCCGTTCCGAACGCACTTTAGAAAGCCACTGCTTGCGCGCGGCAGGGTCGGCGGGCACCTCGTCGAGCCGGCCGTCCACCCACGGCAACCATTCATACATCTGCGACGTCTGCGCGTCCAGCGCCGCAATTTCTTGAGGTCCCACACGTCGTCGATAGATACCGCCACGTCTGGACGGAACGGCGCCGGCTTCTGGAAACGGTCTTCGTAATAGAGAAATATCGGATTTTTCCGCAAGGCCGGAACCTCCGGAACGATATTCGGCACCACCACCATGTACGCGGCGTCCTGAACGAGCACCCCTGTATAGCGGTGGTCGGGATGGTAATCGTTGGGCCGAGGCGCGAGCACAATGTCGGCCTTCCACTGTCGAATGGCTCGAATGATTTGCCTGCGCACCTCGAGGGTTGGCAGCAGTTCTCCATCATGATTGCCCAGGACCTCGTATTCGGCGATTCCGAGGCGGCGCGCGGACTCTTGTGTTTCCGCATAACGGCGCCGGGCGAGCGAGCCGCCGCCCTCCTTTTGATGGCCGGCATCTCCATTGGTGACGGAAAGAAATTTCACTGCATAGCCGGCCTTCGCAAACTTCGCGGCGGAGCCGGCGAATTTGCCATCGCAGTCGTCCGGGTGGGCGCCGATAGCGATGATTCGAAGAACGCTACCATTCGTCTGACCTGCCAGCCGGAATACTGCCAGGTTCAAAACAATTATCAACAATAAGGTTGTATGCATGTGCACCGCGCGGGCATTTCGTCGTTGGGCCATGTTGCTGTCAAAGTTCCTTCAGCCGCTGCCAACAGTCCCGCCGCGTTTTGTAGTTTATCCTTTGATAAATCGGCAGAGGCAACCTCGCCAGTTCGCAACTGTGCCATTATCCATCCACCGAACACGGCGGCGCAAACGCCGCGAGTCTTTTATTGCCCTGCAAAGCATGACTGGGCAGCTTTCCCCGTCCAACCAACTGCAAAAGAGGCTTTCGCTAAACCATAGCACGCCGCAAAGCCCTTCGCCGACGGCGCACAGTTTACCGGGTACGGCCTCCGACGAAGACGATCCAACTCTGGCGGCATAGTGCAAATGCAAGCATCTCAACGGTATCCTTAGGTCCACGCCGCCGATGCGATATCTTCAATCGCGGGCGCAGGCCGCTTCATGATTGCGGCAATCACGCTGGCCCCGCTGGCGCCCTTAAACGCGCGCTTGCCCGTGAGCATTTCGTACAGCACGCACCCGAAGCTGATAATGCCGCTGCGCGCGTCGGCTTCGTTCGATTGGAGCTGCTCCGGCGACATGTATTGCAGCGTGCCAACGATGGCGCCTTGCTGCGTCAGCGACCGCGTGACATCGTTCGGCCCGGCGGGCGCGGGTTGCTTGGCCAATCCGAAATCGAGCCCTTCTGGTGGGCCTCATCGAGCGCATCGCAGATCTGTGCCATATTTGAGGGCGCGATAGAGCGGCAGGGGACCTTTCAGAGGCGAACCCTCGATACATTCCATAACGAGGTAGTTCGGTCCGACATCGTATACCGTGCAGATATTCGGATGACTCAGGGCAGCGACGGCCCGGGCTTCGAGCCGGCATCGCTCGGGAAAGTCGCCTCTCGAAATCTTGTTGGCGCCGTCGCGGTCCAGACGAGTGTCCCCAGCTTTGTAGACTTCGCCCATTCCACCCGCACCGATCGGAGCCAACGATCTCGGACGCGTGGCCAGGTCGGGCTTCGGAATCGGTTCAACACCTGTACCTTGAAAGATCATCATCATGAAAGTAGTTTTTGGTCCACAGCGCCATGACAACGTCTAGCAGCCCGTGTCAAAAGCCTCGTTTTTGACGGGAGAGTCAAGTAACACCGACGGAGCCGTTTGGAACGATGATGCCGTTGAAACTGCCAGATCCGCGAATCTTCCGCTGTTGATCGGCGCAGAGTCATTCAGTACGTTCCAAAGCCGCTAATAGGCACAGAATAGCTCGAAGAAGCGTCAAAGTGTGCTCCGCCAAAGCTCGCGGTGTCCCGGATTTTGTGATCGAACGCAGGATCAGCGCCAGATTGAATGCGGCTGCCTGCAACAACACTCGCTTGGCAACGTTCTTCAATCCGCGCACATGCACTCGGCGCAATCCGCCGGTTTCATACTGATGCGCAAACGGACGCTCCAGGAATTCGCCGCGCCGCTTCAAGAGCCGCTTACCTCGTTCGCCTGTCACTCGCCGCTGATTGGCCAGAAATGCGGCCTTGGCCTCCGGCTTGCCGCCCCAATTTCGCTTCTGCTTGGGAACGGGAACATAACTACGCAATCCCAGTTCGGCCATCGATTGCAGGCTGGCGTCGCTATGGTATCCCTTGTCCGTCACCACCTCCTGCAAGCCTTGTGCGTGAACCTTGAATTCCCCATCCGCCGCCGGCGTATCGATCTGATTAGCGATCGCCAAACCCGCTTCCGGCAGCGTAGTTTCCACCGATGTGCTGTCACCGGTAGCTCCGCCATGCGTGGTGATCGCCACAATCGCGCCGGTGTCCAGATCGACCGCTTGCTCGGTTTTATACGCAAAATGCGTCGCGCCGTCCTTCATCTTGGTGACTTCCGCGTCGGCATCGTGCGGGTTCTTCCATTCTTCATTCGATGCTTTGTTTTTGCGCTTCCGGTCAGCGCGCCGGAGTTCCTCGTCGCTGCCTTCCACGCCCGCTTCTTTCGCCAGCCGCCGCAGATACTCCATGTAACTCTCGCTCGTGTCGCGCCGCACGATGGATTTCATCGCCGCGTTCGCCTCCAAGCTCGTTGCGTCGATGCCGATCGTTTTCCCCTTCAACAATCCCCACTTGGCCACCTCGCCCAGCACCATCGTGAAGACCGCAGAGTGCGTCTCCTCATCGATCAGCCGCCGCGTGCGCGAGATGGTCACGTGATCCGGTGTCGCCTCCGCCAGTCCGTACTTCAGAAAACGCCGCAGGCTCAGACTGTCAGAGACGCGCCACGCGATCCCCCGCTCGCTGCCGATGCCTTCGAAGAACCCGATCAGCAGCGTCCGGAAGTATACGCCCGGCGCCATCGACGGCCGTCCCAATTTCGAGTGATAGAACTTCGCGCACTCCCGTTCACAGAACGTATCGAACCCGGCTCCTTCCAGCACCCGGTTCAGATGTTCGTAAAACGGATGTCCAGGCGCCTCGACCTGTTCGGCCGCGTAGAACAGCTCTTCCTGCTGCTCCCGGTCTCGCCTTCTCCCCATCGCCATGATTGATTGTAAGGTGAAACATTTCTGATGGAAAGTGTTTTTAGACACGGGCTGCTAGCTGCCCGTTCTCGTTGTCGGCTCTTGGTGGACCGTCGGAGCGCTTCGAGGTCGCGGTTTATCGCCGTATCAGTGATCTGCTTTTTCTTCTGATCTTGGGCTTAGCCGAATCGAGACGACCGAACCCTGAGCTAGAACGTCGTATTGCATTATCTGGCCGGCTTGGCGGGTTACCCCGATGTGATGGCCTTGCAACGTTTCCTCTCCTTAAAGTAAGCCTAATTCACCGAAACATCATCGATGTTGTAAACGGCGCCGGGGCTAGGCTCGCCGGCGTTGGGGACATCGCGCCCGCCGATGTCGCGGCTGGTCTTGCGGGTCGGCTCGATGTAGGGCTCGCCAGTGCGGAAGCAGAGCCGATTTACGTCCGAGGCAGGCTCCATGAAGGAAGCCTGGCGCGCGATCAGCTTTCCGTCCAGCGTGGCATTGTACTTTCCATTCTCCGCGTCCACCGTAATCATGAGGTTGTACCAGGTGTGAGCCTTGTATGGTCCGGCGTCCACGGATTTCGGCCCATCGGTTGCCCAAATATGGCCGTCCGGACCGAAGACCAGCCGCACCGCCCGATTCCCCGTATGATTCAAGACCTCCACATTCAACTGCCCGGTGTTCGCCTGATGCGCGTACACCTTGGTCGAAATAACCTTCGATGCTCCCTGGGCGAACACGCGCTCAGCCTTGGCGTAATTGTAAGGATCACGGTCTTCGAGCTGCAGACTCTTGTTCCTCGCACTGGGAAAAGCGACAATCCCCACCGGAATCCATGGGCCGCGGCGGATATTCCAGTCTTTGATCGCTCCGCCGACTTCCATGTCGTCGAAATTATCGGAAACAGGGCCCTCTACTGTGCCGCGAATCGGGACGGGAACCCGGGCAACCCAGATGTCCTCCTTGGTGCTATACGTCAACCACATTTCGCTGCCGGGAGGGGTTCCGTTACCTTCCGAGATGCCGCGAATATATTGGAAGCCAAAGTCCTTGGCGCGACCCATGTAACGGCGCGGATATACGTCGCCGTCCACTAGCAACATATGATCGAAGGTGATGCCGTCGTCCCCGGAGACGATAGCAAGGGGCCATCGATGGTATCCGTCATTGGCCGGGTTGTAGACCAACGCATATCGCCCGTCAGAGGTTTTCTGCGCCCCAGACCTTGGCCCCGGCGGTGACGATGGTGGGCACGGCCACAACATTGCTCCAGGTCTTGCCTTCGTCAGTGGACAAGGCCGCTCCCGACCACTTCCATACGGAAACCGCGACACCGTCTTTGCGGTGATAGACCGAAGGCGCCTCCCAGCGCCTCATGCGCCCCTTAGGGAAACGAGCCGAAGGCGCCGACTTAAACAGTGTTGCCGGATCGCCCTCCTCCTCCCACCACTGCATTGTCTTGAGCCGGTCCGCCAGCAGCGCGTCGCAGGCCTCAATAAACCCTGAGTCCGGCGAGTGCTTGTAGTACAACACGGGCATCGGCGTCTCGCCCGGCGTGAACGGATCCTTCGTATTGTCCTCGCTCCAGCCCGGATCTTGCTCTTGCCTCTCGCGCCCGAAGGTTTGCTTGAAGTGGGGGTTATATTTGATGAAATAAATCGGTCCGTAAGTGCCGTCGGCGTACGCTTCGCGAACAACTCGGCCGACGCCTCCGGGCCCGAATGGATTATTCCAGCCATAAAAGGCCAGGACCAGCAGGCGCCCGTTGGGCGCGACGTAGAAGCCCATCCTCTGGTGCATGATTGCCATGCCCGGCTCGCTCGTTGAGTTGTGGAAAGGGGGAACGTCAAAATAGTAAATTGGAAATAGTACGTTAGCTTTGCCCCAGTTGCGGCCGTCGATTGAAGTTGCCACAAGCGTATGTCCCGGCGGCACCTGCTCGCCGTAGGTGTTGCTCAGCCACTCGAGGTAGAATTTACCGTTCCAGTAGCAGAGCATCGGGGCATGATTGTATGTGAAGCCAAAGCCTTCTGCCCACTCCGGATGGGTTCGGTTGGCCCGCATCACCTGGATCAGCTCGACGCCGACCGCCGGGCTCAGCCCCCCATCGTGACGGTCCAGATCGATCTGACCGTTCAGAACCCGCACCGGCTCTTCCGGCGTGCCAGGGATGGTAGCAGGTTTGCTTGCCTCGCCTTGGCTTTGCGCTATCACATGCAGATTGCCTCCACCAATAGTTACTGCCGATGGCCAAGCTTGCCGCGTTGAGAAAGTTCCTACGATCGATCACGTTAACGATGCTCCTTTAAATTAGCCCGGATTGAGGCGTTAATCCTCATCTCAACCTCGCGGCTCACATCTGCTTATGTAATTCCGGCAGCCGCATATAAGACCAAGTATGTTCAGTAAAGCCTTGGGCTCGGTCAAGGGTACTTCTTGCCCACGATCAAGGAACTTGTTGCGCCGCTGAGCCATGAATCCTATCTCTGTTCCGGCCAGGAAAAATAGGAAGCCCTGCGCAATGAGCTTCTGAACTTGGCCAAGATTCAGCGACAGGCGCACAAAGATGGTTACCTTGCGCCTTCAGCGGCCTCGGTCGGATTCCCGAAATTTTAACGTAACCCAAGCCGGCTAAACGTAAACTAGCTCCGACCTGAATTGTCCTGGCGATCGCAGAGGTGAACTGACCGAACCCTCGAAGCGCGTCTCTCCGCCTCGCGCGTCATCTTTAGGGAGCAGTGTCCTCTCGCTCACCGCGAACCCATAGTAGCGCCCGTGCGGGTCGGAGATTACCTCGCGTGGTTCCTTGCACGAAGCCAGGTCCCGCCGGATGAGTTCGTCCAGACGAAACTGTTCGGACCCATTTTCAACGGCGCCATTCACAGGTGAGCCCATTGCGATTCCGCCTAGCCGCACTGGCGACATCCGGGTTCTATAGGCAGGATGAGTACCGGAGGCAGCCGTATCTTATTGCGTTCGTGGACATATCGGCGATCTCTAGAATTCAAAGAACTGCGTCGCGCGGACGATTGAGTACGGGGATGCGATAAAATCGTGTTCGCACGGCGGATGAAGCGAGCTCTGTCCCTCGCGGTTTATGCCAAACAATTTAAGTATCTTGGAACGCCTAAGCTGTAGAGCCGGCTCCAGCCTCGCTTATGGCTGCGTTGCGGGGCCGGCCGATTTTTCCTTTGGGCACGATGCGACTCGAAAGTTCAGGCGAAGGTCTGCGCCGTGCGCCCTGAGCAAGTTTTGAGCGTGTTCATCAAGAGCATGCGGTTGACGAATTGCCCGGCCTGCTGGAGGTCTGCCGTCTTTATATCTCATCGGCGTCAACGAGCAGTGGTCCCCGCTCTTGCGTGTCCGTGTGGCTGGAGCCACGGAATTCAGCTCAGTTTGCTCACGGATGATTCGCCGAAGTGGACGGGCAGCTTCGACGGAGATGGCCTGCCGACGCTTGCGCCTCATAGGCGGCGCAGAAATGTGGACGCCGGTCCGAAATAAGCGCGAAAATTGAAATCCGCTTTCAACGCATGGATCGGCCTGTACGGCGGATGCTCAAAAGCTTTTCTCAACCGGCCGTGACCAATCGGGTGTACACTACCCGAGGAGCTGGAACGTAGTTGCAAAAAACGGCGTTCGGTTGCGATTTCGTAGAAAACCAAGTTTTCGAGAGAGGGAGGGTGTTCGTTGCGAAAATCTAAAGTGGCGTTTTTTGGGGTCGTTCTCGTCCTGCCGCTCACGGCGGCGAATCTCGATTTTCGAAGCGCGGCGATCGTGATTTCGTCGAACGCGTCCGCGCCGGAACGGAAAGCGGCGACGATGCTTTCGGAGGAAATCGAAAAACGCACGCAACTGCGGTTGAAGGTGCAGACCCGGGCGGCGGACGGGCCGGAGTTTGTGCTGGGCCGGGCGGAGCAGATCAAATCGGTCGCGCCGCGACTGGCGGGCGCGCCGGACAAGGCTGAAGGATTTTCGTTTCGATCGGGGCCCGAAGGAGCAACGCCGCTGGCCGTCGTCACGGGCTTCGACGACCGCGGGGTCGTCTTCGGGACCGGGTACCTGTTGCGCCAACTACGCATGGGCCGGCAGCGCCTGGAGCTTGAGTCCGGCTTGAATATCACGACCTCGCCCCAAATCCCAGTGCGCGGCCATCAGCTTGGATATCGTCCCAAGACGAACGCTTACGACGGCTGGACGGTGCCCATGTGGGATCAATATATCCGCGAACTGGCGATTTTCGGAACGAATACGGTCGAGCTGATCCCGCCGCGCTCCGACGACGCCGACGACAGCCCGCATTTCCCGCTGCCGCAAATGGACATGATGGTGGAGATGTCGCGCATCGCCGACGAGTATGGGCTGGACGTGTCGATCTGGTATCCGGCGATGGACAAAGACTATTCGAATCCGGCGACGGTGGACTTCGCGCTCAAGGAGTGGGCGGAGGTTTTCCGGCGGCTGCCGCGCATCGACGCGGTCTTCGTGCCGGGCGGCGATCCGGGCCACACGCGAGCCGAAGTACCTGATGGCGCTGCTGGAAAAGCAAACGGCGAGCCTGCGCAAGCTATCATCCCAAGGCGCAGATGTGGATGTCGCCGCAGGGCTTCAACCAAGAATGGATGGAGGAGTACCTCGCCATCATGAAGACGGAGCCCGCCTGGCTTAGCGGCGTTGTCTTTGGACCGCAGATGAGGATGCAGCCTGCCGGAATTGCGCGCGCGCATTCCGAAGCGCTACCCGATCCGGCTTTTATCCGGACATCACGCACAGCTTCAGTGCCAGTTTCCCGTGCCCGACTGGGATTTCGCTTATGCCCTGACCGAGGGGCGCGAGGTGATCAACCCGCGGCCGCTCGCCGAGGCGACGATTTTCCGCGCGTTCCGGCCCTATTTCCAAGGCTTCGTTACGTACTCGGAGGGCTGCAACGACGACGTAAATAAATTTATCTGGAGCGGTCTGGGATGGAATCCGGAGCGCGAACGTGAAGGATCTTCTGACCGAGTACAGCCGTTTTTTCATGGGCGACGACGTGGCGGAGAGCTTCGCGCAGGGGCTGCTGGCGCTCGAGCGCGACTGGAAGGGTCCGCTGCTGACGAACGCCGGAGTGGCGACTACGCAAGAGCAATTCCGGCAGATGGAAGCGAGCGCCACGCCGCGGCTGCGCTTGAGCTGGCGCTTCCAGCAGGCGGTGTATCGCGCCAACTACGACGCGTTCCTGCAAGCGAGGCTGCGCACGGAGACGGAGCAGGAAAACCGGGCTCTCGGCGAACTGGCTATGGCGAAGACGCACGGCTCGAACGCCGCGATGGCGGCGGCCGAGCAGACGCTCGAAGAGGACGCGGCGACGCCCTCGGCGCGCGAATTTCGCAGCCGCGCCTTCGAACTGGCGGAGGCTCTTTTCCAGAGCATCCGGATGCAGTTGAGCGTCGTCCGCTACCAAGCGATCGCGATCGGCCGGGGAGCGAATCTGGACGCCATCGATTATCCCCTGAACGACCGCATCTGGCTCGAGAATCGTTTCGCAGAAATTCGCCAGCTCAAGACCGAGCCGGAGCGGCTCGCAAAACTGGACGAGATCGTCAACTGGACCAACCCGGGACCGGGCGGGTTTTACGACGACCTGGGCAATGCGGCGGCGCAGCCGCATCTGTTGACTGGAGAGGGATTCGCCAAGGATCCCGAGCTGCGCCATACGGCGTTTATCGGATGGGGCAATCCGTCGCCGAATCGCGGTGGACGAGTCTCCACCTACGATCAGGCGGAGACTCTGTTCGATGAGCCGTTGCGCATGAGGTACGCCGATCTCGATCCCGCCGCGCAGTACAAAATTCGCGTTTCCTATGGAGCGGGAAGGGGGACAATCCGGCTGTTTGCGAACGGCAAGACGCAGATCCACGACTACGTGAACAAGCAGAGCCTTCCGCCGGTAGCGGAATTTGAGATCCCGAGGGAAGCCACCAAGACGGGGACTCTCACGCTCGAATGGACGCGGCCCGAAGGCAGGGGCGGCGCGGGCGGCGGCAACCAGGTGTCTGAAGTATGGTTGGTCCGCGAACAGAACAGGTAAGGCCGCCGGGGATCGCAATGGCATAACATGGTGACGAATAGGGCGCTCACCGTCAGGAAGGAAAGCGAGCTGGGTAAAGTAGCGGCGGCGATCAAGGGGCGGCGCGCATCCCCATCCGCGCGGAAACAGCCGAAGGAAGACAGGTATTTTTCGAGGGCGGTGGGCAAAGCGCTGGAGGTTCTGGAGATCCTGAAGCGCAGCGCGCAACCGCAGGCGCTTCACCAGCTCACCTCCAAGGTCGCTCTCACCAAAAGCTCGCTTTTTCGCATCCTGCACACGCTCGAGGCGACGGGGTACGTCGAGAAGACGGCGGATGGGCGATACCTGATCTCGGTTGACCGGCGGCCGTTGATTCCCACCAGCCTGGTGACGCGGCTGCTGCGCATCGCGAATCCGCAACTGCAAGAGCTGACCCGGCAATTCCGCGAGAGCACGGCCGCCGGGTTATTGTTCGACAATCATATCGAAGCGATGGCGGTGGTGGAGAGCCCGCAAGTGATTCGCATGGGAAACACGCCCGGGCGCATCCTGCAACCTCATGCCAGCGCGATCGGGAAGAGCATCGCGGCGTTTCAATCCGAGGACCGCTGCGAGCGCCTGCTGCGCAGCTACGGCATCGTGCGTATGACGCCGCACACGATTACCGATGAAACGCTGCTGCGGGAAGAGTTCCGGCGCGTGCGCGAACAAGGCTATGCGCTCGACAGCGAGGAGACCACGGTGGACGGCCAATGCTTCGGCTGCCCCATTTTCGGGGGCGCCGGCGAGGTGATGGCGGCCATCAGCATTTCGATGCCGAAGACGCGGATCGGGTCCGCCGAGAACCAGCGGAAACTGATTGAAGGCGTCGTAAAAACGGCGCGGGCGATTTCGGAGGAATGGTCGCACTAAGGCCCAGGCGGGTGCGCGCTGGGGCGCGGACTTAATTTTTCGATCTTGCTTGATCAAAATTGAAACACCGTCCATAATATAGTGGCGACGGGCCAATGGAACTCCTTAGACCTTTCCGGGGCTTGATTGCCCCGATGGCCACGCCGTTGGCCGATCCCGATGAACTGGACGTTGCCGGACTGGAGCGGCTGGCGACGAACATCTTGGCAGGCGGGGTGCAAGCGCTTTTCATCCTCGGAACGACGGGCGAAGGGCCAAGTCTGAGCCGCCGCACGCGCCGGGAGCTAATTGAACGGGTGACCCGCCTGGCCGGGAGCAAGGTTCCGGTGCTGGTAGCGGTCACGGATACTTCGCGGGCGGAAACCGTCGAGCTGGCGACCTTCGCCGCCGAGCAGGGGGCAGCGGGTCTGGTGCTGGCCGCTCCTTACTACTATCCGATGACGCAAACGGATCTGGCGGGTTATGTCGAGCGTCTGGCGCCGGATCTGCCGCTGCCGTTTTTTCTGTATAACATGCCAAGCCATACCAAAGTGGGTTTTGAGCCTGATACGGTGCGGCGATTGGCGGATCTTCCGGGCGTGCAGGGGCTCAAGGACAGCTCGGGCGATCTGGAATATTTTCGCGCCGTGCTCGAATCCGTGGGTGGCTATGCGGAGTTCGCACTCCTCATGGGGCCGGAAGAACTTCTGGTCGCGGCGATGAGCATGGGGGCGCACGGCGGGGTGTGCGGCGGCTCTAATGTGTTCCCGGCGTTGTTCGTGAAACTATACGAGGCGGCGCGGGACGGCCGGCGCGAGGAGATCGATTATCTCCAGAACGCGCTTCTGCGCTTTGGGCGCGGTGTATATTCGGCGGGTGAACACTACCTGCAAGGGCTGAAGTGCGCGCTGTCGCTGGCCGGTATCTGCTCGGACGCAATGGCGGAGCCGTTCCAGCGACTGGAATGCGCCGGGCAAGACCAAGTCCGGCAGGCTCTGAGGGAAGTCGGACTGCTGCTGCAGGCCGTCCCAAGGATACCGGCCGGCTTGAACAAAAATTAAGACGGCGTTTCATTTTTTCCTTGACTTCGCGGTGGAGTGACCTTAATCTGGAAAGAACTTTCACCTGGGAGGTCTGCCATGTCGTTTGCCGAAGCGATGTCTATTCGGATTATATTGCTGGTGGCCTGCGGCGCTTCGCTGATGGTCGGCCAAAACGTAACGGGCGCTATCGAGGGAGTGATCAAGGACGCCTCCGGCGCCGTGGTTCCGAACGCGACGGTCGTCGCGACCAATGTTGGAACCAATGCCGCCTACAGCGGCACGGCCAACGATCAAGGCGCTTATGCAATTCGCTCGCTGCCCGTCGGGGTGTATAACCTGACGGCGTCGGTCGCGGGTTTCAAAAAGTACGACGCGCTTGGAATCCGCGTGCAGGTAAACGAGACCTCGCGCGTGGATCTGGCGTTGCAGATTGGGGCCACCTCGGAATCGGTGGATGTGGAGGCGACCGCGGTTCACGTCGACACCGAAAGCCCGGTTCTCAAAACGGTGATCGACCAGCAGCGCGTGGAAGATCTGCCTCTGAACGGCCGCGATCCGGTACAGTTGACGCGCCTGGTGGCGGGCGTGGGATTGTATAACGGCTCCGGCGTGACCTCGGGCACCTCCTATCCCGGTTCGGGTGGAACGGGCGTGGTCCCGATTTCCATCAACGGCGGCCGCGGCAACACCACCAACTACATTTTGGATGGCGGTCAGAACAACGATCACTACAACAACGCGCCGAACCCGATGCCCGATCCGGACGCCTTGCAGGAGTTCAGCGTTCAGACCAACAACTTCAGCGCCGAATATGGGCGCAATCTAGGAGGCGTGGTGAACGCGGTCACCAAATCCGGCACCAATTCGCTACACGGCGTGGCGTTCGGCTACCTGCGCAACGCGGCCTTGAACGCCGTGAACTTTTTCGCTCCGGTGAATCCCGCCGATCCGAGCACGAAACTGAACGACGGGTTGAAGCGCAGCCAGTTCGGCGCGACGCTGGGCGGTCCCGTGGTGTTTCCGAAGCTGTACAACGGCAGGAACAAGACGTTCTTCTTTTTCTCTTACCAGGGCACCCTGATCCGGCAGCGGCCCTCGGCGGGGTTCACTACGGTTATGGGCGCGGCCGAGCGCAATGGTGATTTTTCGGCCGTAGCGACACCGCTGGTCAATCCCTTCGGCGGCGGGTTCTATCCGAATAATCAGATCCCGGCTTCCCAAATCAACCCCGTTGCGAAAGGGTTGCTGGCGTGTTGCGTGCCGCTTCCAACCATCGCTTCGCCCGTCGCCGGCCTGGGGCAAATCGTGACCACTACGTTGACCAACCTAAACGACAACCAATATCTGGGCAAGATCGACCAGCAGATCGGCAACTCAAACCGTCTCAGCGGCCGTATTTTCGTGTCGCACGCATCGGAGCCCAGTGAGTTGGTCCAATCGAATTATTTCGACTCGGTCGTGGGCGCATGGTGGCAAAACACCAGCGTGGTGGTTGACGATACTCACGTCTTCGGTCCAACGGTGTTGAATACCGCGCTGTTCGAATACAACCGAACGAACAATTTCAACCAACCGATTTATCCACAGAGCACCGTCAAGAGCCTGGGATCGAATATTTCCGAAGATCAGGGGCATCCGGAGGTCGACGTCAACATTACGGGTCTGTCTCAGATCGATACGGGCGATACCAACGGGTTCCTGCGGCAGGAGTATCAAGCGCTCGATACGGTGCACTGGACCAAGGGACGCCACCAGATCACGCTGGGGGGCGAGTATGGCCGCGGACTCGGGGGCATCCTGAATAATTATCAGGGCGAAGGCGTGTTTAGCTTCACCCCTACGTCGGGGTTCACCGGTTACGCTCCGGCCGACTTCCTGGTCGGCAAGTTCGCCAGCATGCTGCAGGCGGTGGGCGAGTTCAAAGACACGCGGTTCACGATTTTCGATCTGTTCTTCAACGACTCGATCGCCATGAGCCGGCGCTTCAAGCTGGATTTGGGGCTGCGGTGGGAGCCGTTCTTCCCTTACACGGACACGCTGGGCAAGCTGGCGATCTGGGCGCCGGGGCAGCAATCGACGCGCTTCGTCAATGCGCCAGTGGGCCTGTTATTCCCGGGTGATCCGGGCGTGCCCGCAGGAGGCTACGCAACGCGCTGGAAAGATTTCGCTCCTCGCGTCGGATTCGCGTGGGACATGACCGGCAACGGCAAGACCAGCCTGCGCGGCGGTTACGGCATCTTCTACGATCGGCCTAATACTCTCACCACGAACGCCCAGACCGACCAGGCTCCGTTTGGCACCACGGTGACCACGCTGGGCAACAACACCAACAATTTCAGTGAGCCGTGGGCGGGATTCCCGGGCGGCAATCCTCTGCCGATGGTGGGCTTCAGCGCGGTGGGGACTTCGGCGCTGAACCCGGGTAAGAACGCTAATTTCGTCATCCCGGACCAGCCATTCCTGTACGCGCAGAATTCGCGCAATCCATACCTGGACTCCTGGAACCTTACGCTGGAGCGCGAATTGTGGGGCGGTTGGCTGGCGCGCATTGCGTACGCCGGCTCGAAGGGTACCGCTCTGGTCAGCGTTCGCGATATTAATTCCGCGATTTACGTTCCGGGCGCGACAACGGCTTCCACAAATCTGCGCCGTCCAAATCAGCTCTACGCCGCCATTCCGCTCAGCGAGCCGGTGGGGAATTCCAGCTACAACTCGCTTCAGATCACGGCGCAAAAGCGGTTCAGCAAGGGTTTTTCGGTCCTGAGCAGTTTCACCTGGGCGAAGAGCATCGACGATGTCCAGGGCTCGGCCAACAAGGGCAACGGGGTGAACGTGACGGATCCGTTCAACCACCGTCTGGACCGCGGGCCGTCGGACTTCGACTTGCCCGTGGTGTTCAACTTTTCCGGCTTGTGGTCGATCCCCGGCCGGTTCAATAATGCGCCGGCGAGATTCCTGCTCAGCGGCTGGAACGTCTCTTCGATTATCAACATCCAGAGCGGATTTCCGTTCACCATCGCCAGCGGCGTCGATAATGCGCGCAGCGGAGAGGGCGGCCAGCATGCCGATTTGACGGGCGTGAACCCGAGCTTGGGGGCGCAGTCGGAGAACGCCATGCTGAATCAATACCTGAATAGACTGGCCTTTGTGCAGAACGCTCTTGGAACCTACGGCGATATCGGCCGCAACACCTTCTTCGGCCCGGAGCGCGCGGGTTGGGATTCGGGCCTTCATAAGGATTTTCCAATCACTGAGCGAGTAAAAGCGCAGTTCCGCTTTGAAGTTTTCAACACGCTCAACCACGCCAACTTTGGACTGCCGAATGGGACCATCACAAGCGCCAACTTCCTGCGAATCACATCTGCGGGCGATCCTCGCATTCTGCAATTGGCGCTGCGGTTCCTCTGGTAAGGCGGCGCGGAGATCGATGCGCGGGCCCTCGTTTCGTTTTTCGTTTGCGCCGTATTTTTTGCGGACATTACCGCGGCCCGGCCGAAGCAGACGACGAACTCGATTGGCATGCGGCTGGTGTGGATCAATCCGGGAACATTCACGATGGGGTTCACGGGCGAGCCGCTTTCAACCGCGATCGCCGTCCGCGCGTGGCGCGCCAATGGCGACTTCGACGAGCGCCCCGCGCATGCAGTGCGCATCGGCAGGGGTTTCTACATGGGCGCGTTCGAAGTCACCAACGCGCAGTATGAACGGTTCGATCCGTCGCACAGGGCACTTCGGGGAAAGCTCGGGTTTTCGAAAGAAGACAACGAAGCCGTGGTGTTCGTGAATTGGGAAGACGCCAAGCGGTTCTGTCAATGGCTTTCGAAAAAAGAGGGCAAGCCCTATCGCCTTCCGACGGAAGCGGAATGGGAATATGCCGCGCGCGCCGGAACAACCACGCACTACTACACCGGCGACACATTGCCGGCGGCGTACTTGAAGAACGCCACGGTGAGCCCGTACCCTCCGCCCATGCCGGTTTCGACGGTGGTTGGCCAATCCCCGCCAAACGCGTGGGGCCTCTACGATATCCACGGCAACGTCGAGGAGTGGGTGTTCGATTGGTACGGCCCCTACGAACCCGGCGAGCAAACCGATCCGGTTGGACGAGTAACAGGGGATTTCCGGGTGACACGGGGCGGGAGCCACTCCACCGAGACGTATTTCCTCCGCTCGGAGAATCGCATGGGAACGCTTCCAGAGGACAAGCAAGGGCTGATCGGTTTTCGCGTGGCGTTGGGAGCGATGCCGAGAACAAAACCGCTCGCCGCTGCGCCGCCGCCGTTGAACCAGCAGAACGTGTCACAGGCCGTCCCAAACGACCTGAGCAAAGGGCCGGATCCGGATAAGCCATACTTCCGGGGTCCTCAGAAATACGTAAAGATTCCTCCCAATTCGTACGGGCCGATGTTCTCGACCCATAATCACGATCCAGGGATCGTGGAGTGCCCTAACGGCGACCTGCTGGCGATCTACTATTCCTGCGTTTCGGAAACCGGCCGCGAACTTGCACTGCTGGCGAGCAGGCTGCGCTACGGCCATGAGGAATGGGACGAAGCGTCGCCGTTTTGGGATGCGCCCGATCGCAACGATCACGCGCCGGCGTTGTGGTTCGACGGCAAAGACACCATCTACCAGTTCAACGGACTTTCGGCCGCCGCGACTTACATCGGGACCCTCGCCCTGGTGATGCGTACCTCTAAGGATAGCGGGGCGACCTGGTCCACCGCGAAGCTGATCGGACCGGAACACGAAGAGCGGCACATGCCGGTGCAGTCCGTGTTTCGGGCGCACGACGGGACGATCGTGCTGCCTTCGGACGCGAATCCGGGATCGACGGTGATTCTCAGCCACGATAACGGCAAGACATGGGCCGACGCGGGCGGACGGATCGCGGGCATTCACGCCGGCGTGGTGCAATTGAAAGACGGCCGCCTGATGGCGCTCGGCCGCGGGGAAGATATCGATGGCTTTCTGCCGAAAAGCATCTCAACGGACATGGGCAAGACGTGGACCTATTCCGCGACTCCGTTCCAGCCGCTGCGCGGCATGCAACGAGCCGTACTCATGCGCCTACGCGAGGGACCGCTGCTCTTCATTTCCTTCTGCGGCGCGAAAACGCAGCCCGGCAAGCGGGACATGATGATCACCGACGCTTCCGGCAAGCAGCGGCCCGTGGAGGGTCTTTACGCCGCGCTCTCTTTCGATGAAGGCGAGACGTGGCCCGCGCGCCGTCTGATCAGCGACGACGGTCCGGCGCGGCAGGTTGAGACCACCGACCGGCGCATGTTCACGATGAGCCCGAGCAGCGCCGAGACTTTCGGGTACCTGGCCATCACGCAAGGGAAGAACGGCGTGATTCATCTGATCAGCAGCAAAAATTATTACGCGTTCAACCTGGCATGGTTGAAGGCACCTGCCCCGGCGTTGCCGTAGGATGGAGCTTGAGGATTCTTCTTATAGGGGAGCTCAATTTCGACATCATTCTCTGGGGACTTCACTCGGCTCTGGTGCCAGGGCTGGAGGTTCTGGTCGACGACTTCGAGATGACTCTGGGCAGTTCCTGCGCGATTACCGGCGCCGGGCTTGTGCGGCTGGGCCATTCGGCCGCGTTCATCGGCCGAACCGGCGCGGATCCGGGAGGCAGGTTTTGCGTCGAGAGAATGACGGCGTTGGGGCTGGACGTTTCGCGAGTTAGGCTCGAGCCGGGGCTAAAAACAGGAGTAACGGTGTCGTTCACTTCGCGCCAGGACCGCAGCCTGGTTTCCTACCTGGGCGCCACCACCGCGCTGACGACGGCGGATATTGGCGACGATGCGTTCACGGGCTTCGATCATGTACACAGCTCCTCTTATTTTCTGCAGAAGGGTCTCCAGGACGGTTTTGAGGATTTGTATGCGCGGGCGTCCGGGCGGGGGATCACCACATCGCTCGATCCCGCCTGCGATCCAGGGGGCGAGTGGAAGTCGGGGTTGGAAAAAGTATTGCGCCAGGTGGACGTGTTTCTGCCAAACGAAATCGAGCTCGAAGGCATCACGGGAGAGAAAGATCCGGAGAGGGGCTTGCGGGCGCTCCAGAACGGCAGAACGCTGAGCATTGTCAAATTGGGATCGCGAGGGGCAATGGCGCTGCACAACGGCGGAGCCGTACGAGTTGCGGCTCCGGCGGCGGAGGCGGTCGACGTGACGGGGGCCGGCGATTGTTTCAACGCCGGTTTTCTGCACGGCTGGCTGCAGGGATGGGATGCGCGGCGGGCGCTGGAATTAGGCGTCGCCTGCGGATCGTTTTCGATCCGCGGACTAGGTGGAACCGGCGCACAACCGACCGAGCGGGAAGCTTACGATTTCCTGCGAGCGGCGGGAGCATGAAAGGCGGCATCGATTTTCACACCCATCCGGTGCTGATTCGCGAGATGATCGCGCGGCATTCCGAGCTGGCCGCGGCGGCGCGAGATATCTATTACTGCGGAAACAATTTTCAGCCGCTGGAAGTGATGCTTGCCGAGATGGACATCGCGGGGATCGACAAAGCCGTCGTGCTGCCGATCGACGCTACGACGAGCCGTAACGCGACGGTTTACTCCAACGAGCAGATCGTCGAGGTCTGCGCAATGTCGGACCGCCTGATCGGTTTTGCGAGCGTCGATCCGCACCTGAGCTCCGCGCCCGAGACGCTGACTCATGCGATCGAAACGCTTGGCTTGCGCGGCTTGAAGCTCGCGCCGGCGATGCAAGAGTTTTATGCCGACGAGAAGCTTGCTTATCCCGTTTACGAGCGCGCCCGCGATCTGGGCATCGCCATCCTGTTCCACGCGGGGTTGAGCTGGGAGCCGGGGAGCCGGCTGAAATACGGCCATCCCATGCGGTTCGAGGACGTTGCCGCGGATTTTCCGGAATTGAGAATTGTTCTGGCGCACCTGGCGTGGCCGTGGGTGGTGGACGCGGTTGCGCTGGCATTGAAATACCCCAATATCTATCTGGACACTTCGGCGCTGTTTTTTAATAATCCGCGCGACTTCCTTATCTACGCGATGACCCAACAGGTTCCTTTGACCGTGTTTGAGCGCAGCCTGCGCCATCAGCTTGTCTTCGGGTCGAACAATCCGCGTATCGAGATCAAGAGCATGGCGAAAGCGATTCGAGGCCTGGGCTTTTCCGATGAATGCCTGGACCTGATCTTTCGAGTCAACGCGGAGAAGTTGCTGGAGCGAAAGCCGTGTTGATCCAACTCCATCGAATTGAAGTCGTCTCCCGCAAAGAGATGGAGATGATCGATATCACGCCGGAGATGGACCGGCTGGTGGAGGCGAGCGGCGCGAAACAGGGAATCGTGTTCGTCACTACGGCGCACACCACTTCCGGGATCGTGGTGACCGAAGGAGTGGAGTGTCTGGAGCGCGATATCCCCGCGCATCTCGAGCGCCTCGCGCCCAAGGAGCCGCCGATCGGAAGTTATGGCTACTACCATAACCGCTTCCTCGATTTCGACGGCCGCCTCGGGTACAATGCCGCGGACCATCTGAAAAGTGTCATTGGAGGAATCCAAACGTTCTTTCCGATCGAGGACGGCAAAGTGGTGCGGGGCGGGCGGCAGCGCGTTTACTTCGTGGAATACGATGGACCGCTCGCGAGAATGGTCTTCGTGCAGATCATAGGCGGGGTTTAAAGGGAAACTCATGCGGACAGTATTGGTAACGGGAGCAAGCGGCCGCATCGGAAAGCATGTTGTGCCGCTGCTGCTCAATCGCGGTTACCGGGTACGCGTAGCGATAAATCGTACGTCTCCGGCTCACGGCTGGGCCAACGAGGTGGAAACGATTCAACTGAGCTTTCCCGCTCGGGAGTCCCTGGCCCAGGCGCTCGACGCCGTCGATACGGTCGTGCACCTTGCGGGGATCATGCCGCCGGCCGTTGACGACGAGGTTTTCCGCACCAATATCGAGGGGACCTGTCAGCTTCTACAAGCCGTCGCTCCGCTCGCAAATAAACCACGGCTGTTGTTTGCCAGCTCCGACGCGACATACTGCACCGGATGGAGTCTGAGTTCGTATTCCGAACCGATTACGGAAGAAACCGAGCACCACCCGACGGGCTTTTATGGCCTCTCGAAAGTTCTGGGAGAGCGAATGTGTCTCTACTTCGAGGAGATGCACAAGATCCCTGTCGTGCGGCTGCGGTTCGTGTGGACGCTGGAACCTTCCGAGATTCTGGACCTATTTATAAACGCGCCCTACAAAGATTTTTTGATCGCGGAAGATCGCGGAAAATGGGACGGGGGTGGAGTGATTGCGGCGCCTCTCGAAGAAAATGGGCGCCTTTTCTCGAACATGTCTGCGACGTTCGCGATGCGGCCCAGGCAGTCGTGCTGGCGGTAGAGAGCGACGCCGCGCCAGGCCACGCGTTTAACATTGCCGGGCCGGAGGCGTTTCGCTATACGGAAATCGGTCCGAGGTTGGCCGGGAAGTCGGGCTTGCGGGTGATCGAGGCGCGCTGCCGCGGCATCCATTCCTACTCCTTGAACATTGAGAGAGCACGCACTCTACTTGGTTACCGGCCGAGCCACGGAGTCATGGATTCCCTGGAATCCGCACTCGGTTCCGCCGCGGCTAAGAACTGAAAAGGACTATGCACTCACTGATGACGTTGGACGAGAAGAACCTGAAAGCCGAGATTTTCTCGGCTCCCGTGGTCGCGGATGAGCTCGCGCGAATGTGGAACGAAAAGCGGCCGGCGATCCGGCGGGTAGCCAAAGAGATTGTGGCGCGCAAGCCGAGGAACATTATCTTCACGGCGAGCGGCGGCTCCGCGGCGGCGCTATACAGCGGCTATTGGGCGGCGCTGCAATATCTGAAGCTGCCGGTGAATTACTTGATCGGTCCGGATATCATGAGCCTCCGCCCGGCGTTTCTCGATGAGGACTCCATCGCCATTAGCGCCAGCTATTCCGGCAAGACGGTGGATACCGTGCGCGCCAAAGATCGGTTGTTGAAGCACGGAGCGCCGCTGTTCACGATCACGCGGCAAGCGGACGCCGAGCTGGCGAAGGGGGCTACCTGGGCCGCCAGCTATGAATCAATCGCGCTCTACAGTTCTCCCGCTTATCTGACCATGCTGCTCGTGATCGAAATGGTCCGCGAACGCGGCGAGTGGTCTAAGGAGATCGAGCGCTTCGAGAAAGCTCTCGAAGCGCTGCCGCAATTGCTCCGCGACATCGCCGAGCCAAGCCGCGCAATGGCCGAGCGCCTGGCTCCGGAGCTGGATCGGGGTAAACTGCTGGTGCTCTCCGGGGGCTCCGCTTACACGCTCGGTCATATGATGGCCTACGACATGTTCGGCGAATTTCTAAAGGAATACTGCGCGTTTATTCATTCCGGCGAATTTCGGCACGGGCCGCTCGAGATCGTACGTCCTGGCGAACCGACAATGTTGTTCCTGATGGGGAACGACGATTCGCGTCCGTTCGCGGAAGCCGCGATTCAATTCGGTCGAGGGAACGGCGCCAAGACCGTAGTGTTTGACGGCCGCGAACTCGCTCCGGGGGCGCATCCGATGTTCGATGCGCTGGTGCTGTATCAATCGCAACTGTGGCTGCTCTACTACATGGCGTGCCGCCGCGGGGTCGACCTCGCCGATTACAAGTACATGCACGTCGTGCCATTCGCGGCCGGCGACAGCTATTTTTGAAGCGCTCTCACAATCGAAAACTTCATGCTGGCTTTACAAATACCGGAAATTGGCAAGCTCCACCTGGTTGATGCGCGCAAACCCGAGGTTCGTCCCCACACGCTCTTGCTGAGGGTCGCGGCCTCGGGGATCTGCGGTACCGATCCGCATATTCTTCAAGGTCTTTATCCGGCGAACCTGCCTCTCATCCCGGGCCACGAATACGCGGGAGTTGTGGAATCCTGCGGTGATGGCGTCGAGGGATTCGCGCCGGGAGATCATGTGGCGGTCGATCCGAATATTCTCTGCGGCGTATGCGATTTCTGCCGCCGGGGCAAGGTGCATCTTTGTAAGAACTTGGTCGCGCTGGGCGTAAATATCCCCGGCGGGTTCGCCGAGTTCTGCGTCGTTCCGGTATCGCAGGCTTATAAGGTTCCGAAAAGTCTTCCGCTGGCGCATGCGGCGCTGGCGGAGCCCGTCGGGTGCTGTCTGCGCGGCGTCGATCTGGCGGGCATTACTTCGGGAGATCGCGTCGTCATCTTCGGTGCCGGTCCCATGGGCGCCATCATTCTGCAACTCGCGCGGATGCAGGGAGCGAGTGAAACGGTCGTAATCGACCCGCAGGAGGGCAGGCGGAAACGGGCGGAATCGCTGGGCGCGTCCTGGGCGCTCGATCCGGCATCGGAACCCGTAATAGCGGCGATCCGCGATCGGTATCCGGACGGCATCGAGGTTGTGTTCGATTGCTCGGGCAATATCGCCGCCGTGCGGCAAGCGCTCGAGGTCGTCATGCGCGGCGGGACGGTGCTGCTTTTTGGGGTGTGCCACAAGGATCGGAATCTGGAAATCAATCCCTTCTGGGTGAACGATAACGAGATTACGATCCGCGGGTCGTACAACAACCCGAACACCATCGCCCGCGCTCTCGACTTGCTTGCCAGCGGACGCTTGAATGCGGAAGCTGTGGTGACGGATCGCTTTCCCCTCCAAAAGGCTCTCGATGCGTTTCGTTCTACCGGGGGAGGGAATTGTTTGAAGGTCATGATCGAGCCAAACTGTTAACGGTGCGCCCCAACGGCGCAACTCTTCAGTAGAGGGACGTGGGGCGTACTCCGCCTGCGGGCCTTGTCTCGCAGCGTTCCTCCGAAAGCTGTGTGATGAAGTCTGTCGGAAAGCCGGATGCTCGAAATGGGCCCGTCCGGTTTGACGAGCGGGGAAGGGAAACCGCCGGCTGCCAGTAGGTCCCGGTCTAGCGCCCTCCCTCGACGCTACACTGCGAATTCCGCGGCTCAAGCCTCAATGACGAAGTTTTCGAACTCCGCAATAAAGTCGGCGGCCTTGGGGCTGCAAGCGTAAACGCCGCACTCGACCGGAGCCGCGGGATCGACGTCTTCCTGTAGATGCGCGATTCGTAACTGGGTCCAAGGGCCGCCCTCGAGAGATGCGTCCACAAGATAGTCGCTTGCCTCTCGAAACACCCGCAACCGGAATCGATTCACTTGTGATGGAACATCCTGCATCGACCAGTCGGAGTAGCCCGCGTTCGTCACCACCGCCCCCAAGCGATTCATTTGATCCGGCTCGAATTCGATCGATGTTTTAAGCCAGCAGGATTTCGAAAGCCTCACCATCAACCCGGCCTGATCGTACTGGCTGCGCGGCTGCATGAGGATTCCGGCGGATAAACAAAAGTTGCCGGCGATATTCGCGAACAGAAAATGGCCGTTATCGGCCTCGAAGCCGTAATGCGTTTTCGACCAGAAATCGGTCGGCGCATCCGGCGCAATCACGAGGCGTCCCGCCGTGATGCTCCAGGTGGAGGGCTCGCGATGCCATCTCAGGCGCGTATCTCCGAAATTATCGACGACGATCACTTCCCGAGGCTCTGAACCCTGACGTTTTCCATATCGCGGTTCACGGTGAAAAGAATCGCGGTCAACAAGAAAGCGGACCCGGCCACCAGAGCAATGGCCGCGATTGAGATCGCAAAACTCAGGCTCGATCGACCCGCAATATATCCGATCAGGACCGGAGCGCTGCCGGCGCCCACCAGCCAGCCGGTCATATTCATGAATCCGACGGCCGTTCCGCGGGCCTTTGACGGAACGGCATCGAGCATCGCGGCGAAAATATTGGCATCGTACAGGCCCTTGAAGAATCCCCACAGCGTCAAGCTGATCATGAGCGATTGGACCGATATCGTTTGGCCGCACCAGATCACAAACGGCGCGGCGCCCAGCAGGCCGATCATCTGCACGGCGATGCGTCCCCCCGCAAAACGCCGGCGCAGCACATCGGCGAGCCAGCCGCCGATGGGCGACCCCGCCATGCTTGCCAGTTGGATGAAGATGGTCGCCGTCAGGCCGGCAACGGCGAGACTCAGGTGAAATTTATCGTAGAGAAATTTCGGCATCCACGTCAGCAGCACCATCCCGACAAAGTTGTCGAGCATGAAAGCGATCATGAGCAGCAGGACCGTGGGAGTTGTCCAGATGACCTTCAGAAAGTCGCGAATGGGCATCTTGTCCTTGACGCTATGGGTTGT
Source organism: Bryobacterales bacterium (assembly GCA_963795935.1). Taxonomy (GTDB): domain Bacteria; phylum Acidobacteriota; class Terriglobia; order Bryobacterales; family Bryobacteraceae; genus JAICMB01. Next base: position 38,666 of record CAWCJO010000027.1, read on the forward strand.
CGCGCCGAAATCCTGGAGATCGGCGGCGCCGCGGGCAGGTTCGACCAGAAATTTCATCAGCGCGAATCCGAGAACGATGCCGAGCCCGCCGAAGATGACGAATGAAGAACGCCATCCGTAGTGTTGAGCGATGAGTCCGCCCAGGAACCCGCCGGCGATCGTGCCCGCGTAGACGCTGGTCTGATGCGTCCCCATGGCGCGCGAGCGGGTGCGCCTGCCATGATAGTCGCTGATCATCGACATGGCCGCCGGGAAATAGAAGGTCTCGCCGAGACCTTCGGCCGCACGGAAAAACAGCAGTTGGACGAAGTTCCGCGAGATCGCTGTCGCGGAACAAATGATGCTCCAGCCAAGAAGGCCACCGAGCACCGCCGATTTCCGCCGGACGCGGTCGACGACGTTGCCGGCAAACGGCGCGCAAACGCCGTAGACCAGAGCAAAGGACGAGCCCAGCAGCCCGAGTTGGACCGAATTGAGCCCTAGCTCCTTTTCGAGCAGCGGAAACACGGAGAAGATTGCCTGCCGATCGGCATAGTTCAGGAAGCCGGTGAACCACAGCATGCCTACGACGTACCATTTATAGTTCGGACTGCTTGCGATGCGCGGAAATTTTTTGTTCATCGACGATTGGCGGCGCGGTGAGTTGTCCAGTCTATGCGCGCATCCGGCAGCGCTCCACGAATTGAATGGAGTCCGCGATCCACTCCCGCATGCATTTCCCCTCCTCCGTTTCCTGCGGAGCGGAAATGAAATCTAGTTTTATGCCTAACCGCTCGGCGACATCGGCGGCGAGAACCGGCCAGGCGGCGCCGATGTCGGCGGTCACCGGGAGACTATCTTCAAGCCGGGCAAACCCCGACATCTCCATGCGGAACGGGATTCCGGTGAGCTTCGTTTTCGGCAGGCCCTGGTCCACCGCGCGCTGCACCTCGGCGCTCTGCCGCTCCTTGTTCCACGCCATTTCCAAATTGGGATCCAGGTCGATGCGAACCAGGCTTTTGCCTCGCAAGCTGTAGGCGTACTCGCGTTTCCATTCGGACCAGATGCCGTGTCCGGTGTAGGTTTCGAAAGGACCGTCGTGGATCTCCTGCGAAAGCGCTATAGCGGATTCGACAATGACGTCGGCGCTCGCCAGCGTCTCCGCCACGATGGTTGCGCGCCGCGTGATCGAGACCGCGTCGCCGATGGCCAGGCCGACCGCGCCGCCACCCACCAGTTGCGGTATGGATACGACGACGGGGAGGCCCAGCTTCGCGCCCGCGCCGATCATGGTCATCGGATCGGCGCCGCAACCCACCACGCGCTCGAGCAGTTGGCCGCTGTCGCGCGCGATCCGCTCGGCTTCGCGCGCCAAGGCTTCGGTGCGGGGGCCCATCGGCCAGGACATGTTGCCCGCCGCCTTGATGACGACGGGGCCAGGCAGAGCGGCAATACGATCGTAGGGCTCCCACCAGGGGTCCATTTCAGCTCGTATCGACGCTTTTTGGTCTTCGGTCAAGAGCGTGATCTCGAACAGTCCGCCGCGCGGCAGGAGCGAACTTGGAATCGCCAGATCGGGATGCTCCCGGGCGGACACGCGCTTCACCCGATCGAGTGTGCCGCCCATCTCATGCGCGATGACGGCGGAGCTGGTAATGACGCCGTCGATTACGCCCTTGTGCATCAGCTCCGCGATCAAAGTGGTCACGCCTTCGTGGAGGTTGGGACCGCTGCCCGTGACAACTACGACCTTGCCGCCTCGCAGCTTCGCGGCCACGATTTTTTTCGCCGCTTCGAGAAGGTTTGCGCGCGAGCGTTCCGTAAGAGAATCGCCCCAACCCTCGATGGTGCGCCGGCCGGGCGTAATCATGCTGTCGCGGCGCCCATCAATTCGCGGGCCCGTTCGAGGTCGGCCTGCGTATCCACTGACAGCATTTCGCCCCGCGAGGCAGTCTCGACGACGAGAATGCGAATTCCATTCTCGAGCGCCCGCAACTGTTCGAGACTTTCAATCTCTTCGAGCTGCGAAGGCGGCAGCCCGGCGAGGCGCATTAGGGCGCCGCGCGTGTACGCGTACAAACCGAGGTGCTCGAAGACGGCGAATTGGGAGGTTCGCCGGCGCGGATAGGGGATGAGCGATCGCGAGAAGTACAACGCATAGCCGGCCTCGTCGGTCACGACCTTGACCACGCCCGGATCCGCGAATTCAGGCTCGCGCAGCACTCTCTTTTTCAGCGTCACAATAGCAGCGCTCGTTCCTTTTCGGAATGGTTCGACGACCTCGGTCAGCATCGCGGGGTCGAGCATCGGCTCGTCACCCTGGATATTAAGGATCACGTCGGCATTCATGCCGCGGACGGCTTCGGCGACGCGATCCGTTCCGGAGCGGTGGTCCACGCTGGTCATCGCGACCTTGCCCCCAAAGTTCTCGACGGCGGCGCGGATGCGCTCGTCGTCGGTGGCGACCACCACGTCATCCAGGCCGGCTGCGCGCCGGGCGCGCTCATAAACATGCTGGACCATCGCTTTCCCATGAATGTCCGCAAGCGGCTTGCCTTCGAGACGCGACGATTTGTAGCGGGCCGGGATCACTCCAATCACGCGCATAGAAATTCAATTCGGCCGGGTCAAGTGATCCAGCCAGTTTTCGTCGAACTCCACATGCTTGATCGCATAGCGGCGATACGTGTATGTGACATGGATGAGGCCGTCGGAGGTCTGGAGAACCGAAGGATAGGAGTACTCGCCAGGATTCGATTCGAGCGCCAGAGGACTGCTCCAGGTCTTGCCGCCATCAATGGATCGCGTGACGCTCAGCGGCGTGCGCGCGCGTTCCGAATCGTTGTGGACCAGTAACAAGTGGCCGTTTCGCAGGGCACGAAGCGCAATGGCGGCGTCGGGACACTTCAGGTCCGTCTGATGCGCCATGGTCCAGGTGAGTCCGCCATCTGTGGATTCGGTCTGCAACAGCGTCGGCCGCAGGCGCAGGAATGCGATGAGTGATCCGTCGGGCCTTGCGGCCACGGTCGGCTGTTCACCGCTGGCGTTCTTATTAGGAATGATTTGCGAGCGCACCCAGGCCTTTCCATCGTCGTTTGTTTTGACGAAAAAGGATTTATCCACGTTGTCGCGCTCGTCGCTCAAAGGAACCAGCAACTCACCGCCAGGGAGAGTGATGGGCAGATTGCGCGGCAACCAGCCGAACGTGTCCATGGGGAACAGGACATCCTCCGTCCAGGTTTTGCCGCTATCGCTCGAGACGCGATACATCAGGCGCGCCCCGTCCCAGCCGGTGTGCGCGATCAAAGGCTGCGTAGCCTCCATGCGGCCCCACAGGATCCAAACTTTCTTCGCGGGATCGACGAAGATAATGGCGTTTCCGACCGGGTGCGACGGATCGCGGATCAGCGCCTCGGGCGCGCTCCAGTTTCTTTCGCCCCGCTTCCGCCGGGCAATGTACAACGCCTCGTCGTCGGACGATTCGTAGCTGCCGCCGTACCATGTGACGAGAAGATCGCCATTAGGCGCCTCCGCGATACTCGAAGCGTGATGCGCCGGAGCGCCGGGTATCTTGTCGAAAATCAGTTCGGAGGCGAAGTGAATCGATTCGAAAGGATCCTTAAGCAGCGGCGTGTGGCCGGGATTCGAAATGGGAGTTCCATCCGCGGGCTCGACGACTGCGGCGGCGGAGGGCCGGCCGCTAAGCTCTTGAGAGCCCCGGCTAATCCTCCCGCGCCGTCCTGTGTTCCAACGCCCCCGCGATAGCGCAAGCGGGCCTCCTTATCGATCACGAAAGCTTCGGGCGTGATGGTTGCGCCGAGTTGGGCAACGGCTTTATGCCGCGGATCGCGGTAGCACGGGAAAATGAAACCGCTGTCTTGGCAAAAGGCCCGCACCTCGTCCGCGGATTCCGCCGGATTCGGAAAAACGCCGGCGAAAATCACGCGCTGGCGGCGGCTCATGCGATTGAGCCGTTGTATCGCCGCGGCCGCGGACGCCGTTTTATCCGAGCGCGTGGACAGGAACAGGATCACGGTGGCCCCGTGCTCGGCGAAATTGGAGATCTGAAGCGGCGGGCCATTGAGCCGCTGAACTTCGATGGGCGCGATGGGGCGATTCAAATCCGGCGTCTGCGCCTGGAGCATCGCAACGCTCAGGATCGCTGCCGCCGCGCATAAGACGCCATATCCGGAATTGGGCTTGACGCAGTGGAGGAGCGGGTAATTGGCGCCTGCGGCAACTCGTGCGATGGGCTCAAGGAGCAGCATTCCCAAGTCTAGGATCACCGGAATTGAAATGTCAAACAAAAATGTGAAACGCCATATCAGTTCAGTCCTCCCGATGGCTCGCGTCCACGTATAATAGGTCAATTATGGCAAAACGGTGGTTGGCGGCATTGTTCGCCGGTACGCTTTCATACGGAGCGTTCGCTGGCGAACCCACCAAGGTGGTAAAAAACGTTACGGTCTACTCGCGGGCGGGGCGCTACGGCGGCTGGCCGGCAAACCATGGAATATGGTCCTGGGGCAACGAAATCCTTGTCGGGTTCAGCGCTGCGTATTTCCAATGGTTGGGGCCGGATCGGCACCCCTATGACCGCTCGAGGCCCGAGGAACCATATCTTGGACGCAGTCTCGACGGCGGCGAGACCTGGACGATAGAACCCGCGCCGGCTCTGGTTCCGCCCGAAGGCATGTACACCGCCTCCGGCCCCGGCGGCAAGGCGAGCGATCTTGCGGAACCGATCGACTTCACCGCTCCTGGCTTCTGCATGACGCTCCGCATGACCCAGGGGCAAAAAAGGGCACTCGTGGTATTTCTACTCCTACGATCGCGGCAAATCGTGGAGGGGTCCGGTGAATTTCCCGATGCTCGGGCAGACGGACATCATGGCGCGCACGGATTATATCGTGAATGGAAAACGCGATGCGATGGTGTTCCTCACCGCAGCCAAGGCGGGAGGTGGCGAGGGTCGTCCGTTCATGGCCCATACCACGGACGGCGGGCTGACGTGGAAATTCGTGTCCTGGATTGCGCCGGACCCTGGAGCGGGGTTTTCCATCATGCCGTCGTCGGTGCGGTTATCGAAAACGAAAATCGTGACGGCGGTCCGTCACGAGGATTCCAAGCGGAAGGGCCCGAATCGGATTGACGCCTATGTGAGCGGGGACGACGGCCAAAGCTGGAAATACCTGAGCCGCCCGGCGCCCGACACCGGAGACAAGAGCGGGAATCCTCCGAGCCTGGTAAGATTGCGCGACGGGCGCTTGGCCATCACCTACGGCCATCGCGCCCCTCCATTTGAAATGCGAGCGCGCTTGAGCTCGGACGAGGGCGCGACCTGGAGCAAGGATATCATCCTGCGCGGCAACGCGGGCGCATGGGATATCGGCTACTCCCGAAGCGTGCAGCGGCCCGACGGAAAAATCGTGACAGCGTATTACTGGGCCACGGAACCGCGCAAGGAGCGGACGATTCAGGTCACCATCTGGGACCCCGGTTCTTGAACTGCATTTTTGAATTGCGGGTCCTCTTTTTATTTCGAAGAAGAAACCCCTTTCATTGAGGATTCGAATCAGCAGAAATTATTCGGCTCGCAGCGCCAGAATCGGTCCGTATGGATCGCGCGCCAAGCGGGAAACAGACTGCTCCCAAGGCTTTTCGGCGGCGTGGCGCGACGCTCACCAGAACCGGCCTGCGTGGCCGGCCGCTTGCGTTGCGGGCGCACCGTGCGCCCCGGTTGCGCGATTTGACGATCTCAGGTCCTGTAGGATCGGGTACTTACCTGTTGGTCTCGACTATTACGATCCACGGAACTTCTACCTGGAACGGCGTGACAGCTCCAGGGGACCAGCAGGTCGGCGTCGCTGCCGTTGAATGGACTCCCGATGGCACTACCCAGAGCCAAAACCTCCCCTTTGATGCTACGGTGCCTTCCTTTTCACAAACCGTGCAAATGCAAGGTATTCCTTTCCAGCCGGGAACACCGTTCGATTTCATGGCTGGGCTTCTATATATCGGCGCGCGTTTTCCAGCCCAGCTTGGGAGTCACCAGCACCGACGTGAACGCCGATTTCCTCTCAACCATGCGGATCGCCGGCCTCAGCGTCCTCGATTCCAACGGAAACACGGTCGGCAGTTTCAGCATTCAAAGCGCGTCCGGCGCAATCTACGGACCTAATGGCGTCTCGACCGTACCAGAACCGGCCACGCTCCCCCTGGTCATTGCGGGAATCGTAGGGATTGTCATGTTCGGAAAGGCTCTGCGCCGCCGTCATTTTCCAGGGCCTTCCTACTTTAACGAGCTCCGGGGCTGAGTATCGCTGATCGCGAAGATGAGCTAACTCCCTAATGTATACTGGAGACTTCGTTTGCGAATCTTCCTGCTCAGTTGCCTCTTACCCTGTTACTCGTTTGCCCAGGGAGCCGGCGCCGCCCTCACCCGGTACCAAGCGCAGTACACACCTATCTACTCGGATAATGTCGAGGCTGTCGGCCCGGCTCTATCTCCCGGATTTGTCTTCGGTTCCACTGGCTCCTTCACCTCGAACGCCTCCGAGGTAATCTCCGGATCCTACTCAATCAAGGGCGCGTACTCCGGCAGCGGATCTTATACGCCTTACCTGTCCACTGATCCCACCGTCGTCGCGTTGTCGCCAAATCATCCGTACCGCATCACGTTCCAGTACAAAATCTTGGCCGCGCCCGATAAGGGTTTTGAGGTTCTTTTCTACTCACCCACCGGGGCGCTGCCGGCAGCTTTCTGCCTTCTACCATCATCACGGGCGCAGGCGGCGCCACCGGAACCGCGACCTTGACCAACACACTGGGACCTTACTCGGATTACCAGGCCAGCTGGAACGTAATTGGGGTCGGCGCCATTTCCATCGATAACATCCGGATCACGGATGGCGTAACCGGCGCCGTCGTAGTCTCCCAGAATGCCAACACTCTCTCTCCCACTGTCGGATCCGGCCTGCAATTGAATGGAGCCACCGTCGTCACCGATCCCTCCCTGGTCATCGGCGGTAAAGCATCTCTCCGACTCAACGGCAATGCGACGTTCTCCAACAATCCGGTCTCTCTTCCGATTCCAGCCAACACCACCGTCATCATTGAAATGCAATATCGCGTTCTCAACTACGGCACTAGCGACGAGGCCCTGCATTTATGGTTGCAGCCGGCCGGAACCGCCTGGACTGCCGCAACTCAGGTCGACCTTTCGGGGCTCCTGAAGAATGCGCCGGCGAGCGGCACGTTTTCGAGCGGCGCCCTGACCGCCGGCGCGGCATCCTATACGCTCAACGTTTCGGCCGTGACTGGGTCGGATGTACTGGTCGACAATATCGCGTTCTATCGCCAGGATGCGTCGGCTGCTTCCACGCCGGCTACGTGGAGCAAGCTGAACTCGCTCCCCTATCCGCGCATTGGCATTTACATGCTCGGGACCACGTTCTGGCAGACGCAGACGGGAGGCTTAGCCGAAGGCCCTCCATATCGCGTCTCGATTAACCAGGTGGAGAGCCGCCTCGCATTTGCCGACGTGATCGTCGGAATCGACGCCGATAGCCAGACCCGCTATCCCGACTCCGTCCGGCGCCTGCGCGCTCTCAATCCGAACGCCGTGATCCTGCCTTACCGCATTGCAGAAGAGCAAGGTTTGATCACCGCCCCCCAGACGGCCGACATCAGCGCCGATTATCAGGTTCAGCAACAGATCGCCGACCCATGGTATCTTCGCGACACTCAAGGAAACTACGTCCCCGATCCGCAATATCCGGACATTCGCAAGATGAATATCTCCCCGTATTGCCCGGTCGTCAACGGTCAAAACTATTTCAGCGTCTTGTTAAATTGGCTAAGCGCGCCGATCTTCTCTTCGGGCATCTGGGACGGCATCTTCTTCGATAATCTCTTCGGTCATATAAACGGGCATATCCTGAACTCTTCGAATCCCGCGTTGATCGATGTCGATTACAAAGGCGACGGCGTTCGCGAAACGCCCGCCTGGGTGAGCGACATGACGCGCGCCGCGACCATCGGGATGCTGCAGCAGTTTCGAGCCGCCAACGGAGACATGCAACTGGTCGTCGGAAACAATGGAGACCTGCCGGAATTGAGCATGGCGCCTTACGTCAATGGCTACGTTTTCGAAGGAGTCACAAACAATTGGGACGGGGCGTTTTTCCAGTCGCTCTACGCCAATGGCGAATCCATGGCCGGGTGGCGTCAGGCGTTCGAGGATTACCGCTTCATGCAGGCCACTACGCGGGCGCCTCACCTGAATATACTCGAAGGCTCCGGCAAGCAGTACGCAGTCATGCCGGGCGGCGGTTCATCTACTCCCACCGCCGCGGATATCCAGCAGGAGCGCTTTACCCTCAGCACCGCGCTGCTCAGCGACGGCTTCTACAGCTACGATCTACACGGAAGCCTTAGTGTTCCGCTTTGGTTTGACGAATACTCGGTCGATTCCACCGGGACCGCGATCGAGGACCCATCGAACAAAGGCTACCTGGGCCAGCCGCTGGCGGATGCGGTGGAACTGACACAGCCGGGCGCCCTCGTTTTTCACGAGGAGTTCGAGTCGGCTTCTCTCCCGCCGTCCTTCGTTCCGAGCGTGCCCGGCGGCGCCTACATTACGCAAACGCCTGGCCAGGTCATCTCCGGCGGCGGCAGCCTCGTCTTCAATAACCCCGATCGCACCCAGTCGCAGAACTTCGGGCTGAACATCAATCCCGCCGGGCTACGGTTCGCCGCCTCCACCACCTACATGCTCACCTTTGATTGGCGCATTCTGGACACGTTCGACGGCCTGATGCTCATCGACGTGTATGGCGATGGCAAGCAATTGGATATTTACAAGTTCCCGATCCAAGTTACGGGCGATTCCGGAACCGTGAATTTCCCGTTCACCATACCTACAGCCGGCAACTGGACGATCCGGCTGCTTTTGCAGAACGGCGGCGGAAGTATTGCTATCGATAACTTCCGGATCTACCAGGGCGGCGTGGGCCCCTGGCGGCGGGACTTCGAAAACGGCATCGCCCTGGTGAACCCGCTGAGCCAACCGTACACTTTTACGGCCGCGGAGATCGCCGGTGCCCTGAACCGCACTGGTCTCCATCGCATCAAGGGGTCCCAAGCGCCCGATGTGAACAACGGGCAGCCCGTCTCCGGCGATCTCACGGTCGGCCCCTTCGATGCCATTGTCCTGCTGGCCGATCCGATTCATCTCGCAACTCCCGTCGTCACCAGCGTTGTGAACGCCGCAGGCGGCCAGTCCGGCGTTGCTTCCGGCTCGTTCGTCTCCATCTATGGATCGAACTTCACGCCGCTTCCCTATGACGATTGGGGCAAGTCGATCGCGAACGGGCAGCTTCCCACGCAGTTGGACGGCGTGAGCGTCACAATCGGAGGCAAACCGGCCTACGTCGACGCCGTCACGCCCGGGCAGATCAATGTTCAGGCGCCCGATGTCGGGAACGGTCCGGTCCAGGTGGTCGTCACCACGGGCGGCGGCGCGAGCGCGCCATTCGCAACCAATTCGCAACTATACAGCCCAGCCTTCTTTCCTTGGCCGGGGAATCAGCCGGTGGCCACGCATCTGGACTACAGCATCGCCGCCAAGAACGGAACATTCCCGGAATTGACGACCGTTCCGGCAAAGCCAGGTGAAGTGATCACGCTGTGGGGCACAGGCTTCGGTCCGGCCAATCCCGCCGTGCCTGCCGGGCAGGAGCCGGCAGTCCAGGCGCCACCGACCCAGAGTCCGGTGAGCGTCACCTTAGCCGGAACCGCCGTCCCGGTACTCGGCGCCGTGCTGAGCGGTTATGCGGCCTTGTATCAGATCGCGATCCAGATCCCGGCATCGCTTGCGGACGGAGATTACGCAATCGTCGCAACCGTGGCGGGCGCGCAGTCCCCCGGCGCCGTGACGCTCTCGGTTCAGCACTAGACGCGGGTTTTGCACCCGAGTTCCTCCACCCCCCTCCGTTCTTGAGTCTCCACACCGTCCACATAAATGAAAGCGAGTTTCGGACGCATCATGGGTGTGCACTCGAGGGGGTATCCGAGAAAACGCCGCTAACAGGTACCAAAAGACAGCTCCGGAATGTCGCGATTCGCCCGCTTGCGACGCCATGCAAAATGGAGGACTCCACTTTAGAGTTAGCTTATGAGATTGTTTTCGATTCTATTGTTCGCGGCAAGCATCGCGCCCGCTTTCGCGGCCACCATCGTTATCCCCAACGCCCAAACATCGGCGCCGGGGAACGATAGCAGCGGCGATCTCTCCGGATTCAAGGGAGACGTCCAGTTCCAAGAGGTTTTCGGTAGAGGCCAGTTCGCCTCCGTTCCCGGAAGCCTGTCGATCACGCAGTACGCCTATCGGGCCTCGCCCGGCGATGGCCCTATAGACCTGACCGCCACGTCGGTTTCGGTTTATATGTCCACGAGCATGTATGCCCCCAACACCACCGGGTCCAATACCCTGATAACGCCGACATTCGCCACAAACCTCGGCTCGAACAATACGCTGGTGTATTCCGCCGGCCCCGGCACGTTGGTCAGCAGCCCCGGTTGCGCCGGACCAGGCCCGTGTCCCTTTGACATGGTTATCACGCGCACCCGTTTGTGTACAATCCCTCCCAGGGTTTCCTCATGATCGATACACAATTTACGGCATTGAACGGCGGGTCGTCTACCGGCCAATTCGACGTGGAGAGCTTCAATCCACCCGGCGGCCCGATAGCCGATGTCACCAGCGAAACCGACGGCGCGGGATTCCCACCAACGGGCACGGTCGAACTTTCCAGCAACATTGTGCAATTGACCTACACCCTGGCGACGCCGGGCCAGCCTCTTACGCATTGGCGCTGTGCGGTCTCGGCCTGCTGGCGGCGCTCCGCCGGCGGCAAACTAACGCGAGGAAGCCACAATGATTCGCTTGGCCGCCATTTTTCCGCTGATCGCCGCCGCCTTCTTCATCTCGAACCAGGAGGCGCGGGGGGATACGATCGCATACGCCACGGCCCAAGCCTCCGCGACGTCGTCCGTTTTCGGTACGCTGGACCTGAACACCGGGACCTTTACCCAGATCGCGACGCTCAACAATATCTTCGTGCCCGATCTGGCGCTATCCACGACGGGCAAACTCTACCTGCTGACCGTGCCATTCACCGGCTCGGGCCCCGCCGAATTCGGCACGATCAATACCAGCACGGGCGCGATCGCCGATATCGCTCCCAACACCGTGGGACTGAATTCGATTGCCTTCAGTCCCAGCGGAACGCTCTATGGCACTTCCTACAATCCGCCCAATCCGGAGAGCCTCTACACGGTCGATCCAGCGACGGGCGCAACATCTTTTATCGCGGCGCTGAACGCGCCCCTGGCCACTTCCGCTGACGATATCCGCTTTCTCGGGAATACGATGTACACCACAACGTTCACGGCTCCCAGCGACCTGTATACCATCAACCCTTCGAACGGCAGCGGCACGTTGGTGGGCCTGACTTCTCTGCCGATGAACAACAGCATCGGCGCGGTCGATAACGGGATGCTGATCGCATTCGGAGCGGTTGGAAGCGGCGGGCGGCTGTATTCAATTAATCCGGCGACGGGCGCAACCACGCCGGGCGCGGCAACGGACAGGGTTTACAACTTCGCTGCCGTGGCGACGCCGGAACCAGGCTCGCTGCCGCTGGTTGGCTTGGGGCTGGGGGCCGCGCTTCTCCTGTGGCGGCGTGGAACCCGGAGGCGCCCAGACGCGATCATGTGACGCCCCGTTCGAGTGGGGTCGGCGATGCCTTGGCCCCCAGCTCGCCCGGCGGCCTATGTTATTACAATAGTAATAACTCCTTGGAGGAGCCGTTATGGTTGAGCTGAAAGTGCGGAAATTCGGGAACTCGCTCGGGGTCGTCCTGCCGAAAGAGGTCATCAACCGTCTCCATGCCGCCGACGGCGAGACGCTGTTTCTGATCGAGGCTCCGGACGGCAGCTACCGCCTGACGCCCTACGATCCCGATTTCAAGAAGAAGATGGCGAAGGCTGACGACATTATTAACCGCTACCGGAACACGCTGCATGTCCTTGCCAAGTGAAGGAGCCGTTCTGGATTGACGAACGGGATGCGCTGGCGCTCCACGATCGGCTGCTCGCGCTCCATGGCGGCGCATCGGGCCTCCGCGACGATGCGCTGCTCAAATCGGCGTTGGCCCGGCCGCAACAGCACCATGCCTACGGCAGTTCGCCCGATATCGTCGACCTGGCCGCAATCTATACGGCGGCCATCGTGCGCAACCATCCGTTTGTTGACGGAAACAAGCGCGCGGGCTTCGTGGCCGGCATCCTTTTTCTCGAGCTGAACGGCTATCGCTTCAAGGCCAGCGAGGAGGCGGCGGCGGAAGCGGTCCTGGAACTCGCGGCCGGCACACTCGATGAGGCCGCCTATGGCGCCTTTCTGCGCGCCAACGTAAGGCGGGAGAAGCGAAAGAAGTGACCCGTTCACCTGAGATCGGCGCGCGGCGAGCTCCGGGCCGCGTGTCGCAGATCGCGAAGATGAACTAACCGCCTCCAAAAAACCCACTCCGGAATGTCGCGATTCGCCCGGTTTCTGCGCCATGCAGAATCGAGGAACTCCACTTTTAGAGAGCTGACAGCATGAGATTGCTTTCGATCCTATTCGTCGCGGCGGCCGCCGCCAATGCCGCCACAACGTACACCGCCACAAACCTGCAACCGGCGGGTTCGCCGTATCAAGTTGCCAATGTGTGGGGACTCAATAATCACGGACAGGTGCTGGTCGATATTTGCGCCAACGGGAGCTGTTACGGCGTAAACCGCTTCGCGGGAGTGTGGAGCGATGGCGTAATCACGCCGCTGCCGATCCCGACGGGCTGTACCTATAGCCCGGAAGCGGGAAAATGGGGCATCAACGACTCGGGCACGGTCTATGGGTGGGTAGGGTGTGGGAGCTTGAGCAAGGTCGCGGTATGGACGAGCGGCGTACCGAATATTCTGCCGGATGCGCCCCTCGTGGGCTCGAGTGGCATATGTACCGCAAACAGTGCGTATATTAGCGCGAGCCGGCTCCAGTATTCCCTATGGAATCAACGCGGCTGGCCACATTACAGGATCGACCAGCTATCCGTCGAGTACGCCTGGCGGACCGTCGTGCTCGGCGGACTGGGTGTACAACGGCGCAACGTTCCGGATCCTTGAGTACGGGTCCTACCCCGGCGCCGGCAGCCTGGCTTGGTCGTATCCCGAGTGGCCCGGCCCAATACCTTCCCAATGCTGGAACCTGCCCCTCGGCTATTACCCAGGGGTGAGCTCGGTGGGTTTCGCGGCTATCAATGACGCCGATGTGATCCTGCAGAACGAGAACAACTACTTCTGCGGCGCGCCTTTCACATCGACTGGCGTTGCGTGGTCATCCGACCCCTTTGTGACCCAGACCAACAATAGCTATTCGTTCCTATCCGTGGGTAGCCTCTCCGGAGCGACAGGCTCGGCCATCAACAACGTTGGCGACGTGATAGGCGGCACTGACCCGTCGCACGTTATCGTTTGGGACAACAACGGCGTTCACGATCTTGGGCCGAGCGGCTACGGGTATATGAATCAGGCCGGCCAAGTGGTTTATCTGGACACCTCGCACACTATCGGCGGTTCACTGTTACGAGTCGGGCTGTATTGCAATGTGGCAAAATGGCGTCTCGACGCCGCTTCAACTGCCCGCGGGACTCTTTTTCGCCGATGACTTCCCCGCACCGTCCTCGCTCAACGACGCCGGCCAAATCGCCGCCGGCCCGGCGGCCCCGGCGGGTATTTATACCTGCTGAGTCCCTCAGGCGCGTGCGGGCAGGACGTCACTTCCCAGGTGCAAGTGACCCGCGGCGGATTTCGCTACAACCACAGCACGGGGCATTTCACCCAAACCGTTACCCTCACGAACACCGGCGGCGACTCGATTGCCGGGCCCATTTCTCTGGCGCTCGATAACATGCCGGCGAACGCCTGCCTGTTCGGGATCAACGGCGCGACCTTGTGCGCTGCCCCGCAGGGGAGTCCATACGTGAATCTCGCCGCGCGCGTCGCTCGATCCTGGAGCGGCTGTGACCGCTACGGTCGAATTCATCGATACGGCGCAGACGGGTTTCGCGTACAACGTCCGCGTGTTGGCCGGTCCGGGAGGGAGATGAGAAATGAAACAACAATCGTTGGCAATCCTGGCATTCACGCTTTCGCTCGCGCCCTTTGCCACAGCGGGTATCGATTACACGTTCACCATGGACACGAGTTCGCTGGTTGGACAGGGCCAGTTCACGCTCGACCTGCAGTTTCTCGACGGCAGCGGTTTGCCTGCCGACCTGAACAACAATACCGTTCAATTAACCAATTTCACGTTTGGCGCCGGCACTCCATCGGGCGGCGGGACGGCCACGGGCGGGGCCTCCGGCAGCCTCGCGTCGGGCCTGACACTGAACGATACCGCCTTCTTCAACGAGTATTTCGAAAACTTCACCCCCGGAGCCGTCCTCTCGTTCAAGATCGACACCACGAACGTGGCCGATCCCGGCGGCACGCCCGATCTCTTCACGCTGGCGATCCTCGATAGTTTCGGCAACGAGCTCCCGACGACTGGCCCGGCAAGCGAGTTTCTGGACGTGAGCTTGGCTGGCGGCGCCACCCCTCAGGTCTCTACTTTTGGCTCTGCTCCGGGGAGCGCCTTTACGCTGCCGGCGCCCGCCGTAACCCCAGCAACTGTTCCGGAGCCATCGTCGTATTGGGAGCTGCTGGCCGTAATATTACTTGTAGCGAACCGCCGGCGATGGCGCCGACGATAAAAAATGGCTCCTTGCCCGAGGCGACGGCTTCGGGCAGCGGCGTATCCGGCGGCTCGTGCGAAACGTCCTCCTCGCAGGCGAAGAATCTCACGAAAGGCCGGCGTTGCGCGGTGACCTGGTCGCGGAGCGTCCCGCGCAGCATGGGATAGTTGGCCTCCAGCGCATCGAGGACCGAGCGCTGTGTCACCTGACCATCGACCTGAAGCTTGACCTCGCCCGGGCCGAGCTTCGCCAGCGTTCGCAGATGCGCCGGCAGAATCACCCGGATCACGGCAGCGTCTGAACCTCGACCGAAAGCACCGCCGGAAGATCCCGGACAATGGGCGCCCAGTTGTCTCCCGCATCGGCCGACGCGTACACCTGTCCGCCGGTGGTGCCGAAATACACGCCGCACGAATCGAGCGAGTCGACCGCCATCGCGTCGCGCAGCACATTGACGTAGCAATCGCTCTGCGGCAGGCCTTTGGTGAGCGGCTCCCACTCGTTTCCGCCCGTCCGGCTGCGGTACACGCGCAATTTTCCCTCCAGCGGAAAATGCTCCGAGTCGCTCTTGATCGGGACGACGTAAATGGTTTCCGGCTCATGCGCGTGGACATCAATCGCGAACCCGAAGTCGGTCGGCAGATTGCCGCTGACCTCCTGCCAGGAATCGCCCGCGTTGTCGCTGCGCATCACGTCCCAATGTTTCTGCATGAACAGCACATCCGGCCGCGAGCGGTGCATCGCGATGCGGTGAACGCAGTGGCCCACCTCGGCATCCGGGTCGGGAATATATTGGGATTTCAGTCCGCGGTTGATCGGTTTCCACTTGGCCCCGCCATCGTCCGTACGGAAGGCGCCCGCGGCCGAGATGGCAATGAAGATCCGTCCGGGATTGCTAGGATCGAGAAGAATCGTGTGCAGGCACAATCCGCCGGCTCCGGGCTGCCAGCGCGGCCCCGTGCCATGCCCGCGCAGCCCCGAAAGCTCCTCCCACGTCTGTCCCGCGTCCGTCGAGCGGAACAACGCGGCATCCTCCACTCCGGCGTAAACCGTTTCCGGATCGGTCAGCGACGGCTCCAGATGCCACACGCGCTTGAACTCCCACGGATGCGGCGTGCCGTCGTACCACTGATGCGTCCCCGGGATGCCGTCGTACACGAACTTGTTGCCCACCGGCTCCCACGTCTTGCCGCCATCGTTCGAGCGCTGCATCGATCTGCCCGAACCAGCCGCTGGTCTGCGACGCGTAAATCCGATTCGGATCGACCGGCGATCCCTTCAGGTGGTACATCTCCCAGCCCGCAAAATGGGGGCCGCTGACGTCCCACTGTTCGCGCTTGCCGTCCGATGTCAGAACGAACGCGCCCTTGTGCGTACCGACCAATACTCGTACCTTGCTCACTTCCTCACTCCTCCGAATTTGGTATTTAAACGTTGCCCTTGCGCAGCTCTTCGGCAAGATATTCCGACGAGCGCATCGCCAGCGCCAGAATAGTCAGCGTCGGGTTCTGCGAACCGCCCGAAACGAACGAGCTGCCATCCATCACGAACAGGTTCTTCACATCGTGCGCCTGGTTGAATTTGTTCAGCACCGACGTTTTCGGGTCGTCTCCCATGCGGCAAGTGCCCAGCTCATGGATACTCTCTCCCGGCGGAACCATCTCGAAGTGCGTGGAGAGAATCTCGAATCCGGCGCCGCGGCAGAGTCTCCTCGGCGACGTTCATGGCATCCTTCGCCATCTCGTACTCGTTGTCGGTGTAGCGCTGCGTGATGTGAGCGGCGGGAATGCCCCACGCGTCCTTCACATTGGGATCGATGCCGACGAAGTGCTCGAAGCGCGGCAGGACCGTGCCCATGGTGGTCATGTTGAATGCCGCGCCGTTCAGGTCCGTCAATTCCTTGAGCAGCGCTTCGCCGTAAGCGGGACATATTTTGCGGCGGGCGTGCCGCCGCTGCCGAAATCGAAAGCGTATCCGCGGATGAAATCTCTTTTCGCGCGTGTCCAGATTGCGGAAGCGCGGAATGTATCCGCCGCCGCCCATCAGATCCATGCGGGGCGCGTCCGCCCCGCGCTTCCGGTACCACGGCATTCATAACGCCTTTGACGTAGAACTGGTCGAAAAGGTAATGCCCCAGCACGCCGCTCGAATTCGCCAGACCGTTGGGATATTGCCGCGATTTGGAATTCAGCAGCAGGCGCGTGCTCTCAATGCACGACGCGCCCACGACCACCACGCGCGCCGGCGCGAAATATTCGCGCTTGGATTGGCGGTCCACGAATGACGCGCCGTTCGCTTTCCCGCTGTTCTTATCGACCCTGATCTCGCGCACCACTGCGTTGGGAATGATGGTCAGCTTGCCCGTTGCAAGCGCGTCCGGCAGCAACAGATTCACCGAGCTGGCCAGCGTTCCCGTGGCCACGCGCTCCTTCGTCGTGGGCACGTTGAGCCGTTTGGCCGACTCGATGAAGCGCTGCACGCTGAGGCTGTCGCGCGAATTGTCCTCGAGGAAAATGCCGTCGGGAAGTTGCGGCAATCCTTCTTTGCGGCCGGAGACGCGAAAGAGCGGCTCCACGCGGTCGTAATATGGGGCTAAGTCGGCGTAAGAAATGGGCCAGTTATCGCCGAAGCCGTCGTGGTCCTTGTTCTTGAACTCATAATCGCTCATGCGCCACGAGGCGCGGCCCCAGCGCAGCGTTTTGCCGCCGATCAGGCGGATGCGGACCCAGTAATACGGGTCGCCGGGATCATAGCGTATAGGGATTCAGTTTCTCGTCCGCCCACAGGTTGGCGTCGAATTCGGATGCCTGCGTGACGTGCGGGAAGCGGCCCGGCTCGCCGAAACCGCGGTAAGGAAGATCGTAGACCGGCTTGAGCGCGCGCTGGCGATCGAAGTCGAGCATGCGGTCCGGCGTCGAGCATGAGGCAACGGACGCCGAGCTTGGTCAACGTGTACGCCGCCATGCCTCCGGACGCGCCCGAGCCGATAATCAAAACATCGTAATCCTGTTTCATGTTTTGCCGCCGAGACTCAATCGAGCGAGTACCAGTATGTTCCCACCCCGCTGCCGCGCCGCCGGCCGGTGGAAGCCGCCGTCGCCGACCATTCGCGCGAGTTCACCGTCGCGCGCAGCACGTCGTCCTTGGCCGCGGCAAGAAAGCGCGCCAGATCGTCCGAAGGGCCGGCAAACGTCCACGACTGCGCGCAGCGGCTCCAGAAGCAGCGCTGCTTGGGAAGCGCCGATGCTGGAAAAAGAGCTGTTGAAGCGGCTGCGCGATTCGCGATCCAACCGATCGAGACCGCGCTGATACAAGAAGCTGGCGATCGCGCGGAGAGCGCGCCAGAAGAAAATCGAGAAACTCGGGTACGCCCGCCTCTCGCGCGCCAGGCTTCGGATCGGCGGCCGGAACCAGCAACTCGCAAACCCGCCGCAGCGTCTCGAACTGCTCGCGAGAGAAGAAACCCGGGACCGGCGGCCGCCGCGGCGTCGGGGTTCGTCATCGTCAACTTGGGCGTTTCCTCGACCGCGGGCGGCTTCATCTCGGGCGGAAGTTTCTGCTGCGCCTGCGGCGTCTTCTCCGGCGCCGGAGCCTGTTGCGCCGCCGCCGGAAGAGCGGTGATGGCAGGCAAGCTCAGAATAGATCGCAGCGCATCTCGACGTTTCATTATCGACACCTTACCACAAGCCCGAAAATCCGGCGCTCGCCTGCTGCCCGTCTTCGTAAATCGCGTATTGCGCAGCGGGCAGACCCGCCCCGGCGAGCTTCGCGGTATCGAGCGCATCGTTGCCCGCCAGCACCAAAATCATGCGCCGGCGATCAAACGGATTCGGCGCGGCGTACACCAGCGCGTCACGCCCGTAGGCGTGCGCCTTGCCTCCATGCGGAACATCGCCGCGGCGTAATCGAGCCTCAGGCGGTCCGCCACGGTCGCCAGCGCCGAGTTGCTTTCCGGACGTCCCACGAAGATGACGTCGTGCGTTCGCAGTTCGTCGTCCGCGACTTCAAAGTCCTTCCGTATGGGAATCTCGCTCGGGTACGTGATAAACGCGCGTTTGCGAATCTGCTCGGCGGCGTAGCGGTTGGCGCCCGCGTCCGCGCCGGTTCCATAAACAATGAGCGCCGTGCGGGAGCGCCCCGTGATGTCTCGCGCCAGATAGATCGCGCCGCCTTTATCGGGCGGCATTTCGAATTTTACGCCGGCGGCGTCCAGGAAGGATTGCGCGGTGACGCGTTGAGTCGCGTGGGACTCGAAATAATCCTTCATCAATTTTAAGAATTTGTCGTCGCCCATGTTGCGGCGCAGCGAATCGAGAAAAATCGCGCCCTTGTTCAGCTCCAGACCGTAGCGCGCGCGCTCGTCCGGCGGTTCCAATTGCAAACGGCGATAAGCCGCCCAATGCGCCCGCACCGCGTCGTCGAGATTGCCGGAATTGAGATCCTCGTCGTAAGCCGCCGAACCGGCGACGAACCAGGCGTCGGCGTCCGATGCCGGCAACACCCAGCCCGTCCAGGAGTGCGCGCCGCCACGTTGCCGCCGGCGTCCCGCTGGCGTAGCCGCTCGCTTCGCGGCAGTATCCTCCCCAGCCGTGCTCGCACCGGAGGCAGCATCGACGGCCTCGGGACGATCTACCGTGAACAGCCGATAGCCGGACGGGAACAGCCCGTCATTTTTTGCGTACTCGCCGGAGGCGCGCGCCGCGGGAATCCACACGGTCTGATTCGGCCGTCCGAACTCGGCCCACACCATCATGCGCGAGGCCATGTCGGCATCGGCCACCTTCGCGTCCATCGTGCCGCGGCTGACGAGCGGCGCGGAGCGGAATGCCAGGAACGCGAACTGCTCATCGATCGCGCCGCGGAACTTGCGATACATCTCCTGCCACGCCACGTCGCGAATGGACGGGACATAAGGCAGATACTCGGGCGCGTCCAACGGACTGGGCTTATATTCCAGCCGCACGTTCAAATCTTTCGCGTTGTTGCAACCCCAGTAAAATCCTTCCGTGCCGCCGAACCACTCCTTCTTCGAGCTGCGCCACAACTTGGTCGCGCGCGTGCCCAGCTCGAACATGGCGATCTCGTTGTTCTTGGCGTCGCCGATCAGCCACTCGTTCGTGTAGAGGCCATTGTTCCGGGTGGAGAGAGCTTCGACCACCTGGTCCACGTTGCCCCCATACTGGATGGCTTTCCGCGCGCGATACGCGACCGGCGTGCCGCGCTCGTTGAAGGGGCTCTGCCGGATTGTCGTTTCCGTCAGCACCACGCCGGCGTCGTTTTGATACCAGTCGGTGCCGCTTTCGATGCCGCCGGGATAGCTTTGCATCAAGATCCGATGCCCGCTCGCGGGCTTGATATCGAGCATCACGTTGGTCTCTTCGGCCAGCGTAAGAGGCCACCACGTGACGTGGCCGATCACCATCTTGCCGTCGCGCGTGGCGCTCCCTGTGGCGGCAAAAGCGCTGCAACGCTCCGTAATCGGACTACCGGTCTTATAATCGGGCGGCGTGAGATGCAGCCCCTCGAGACCGTTCGGCGTCACCGGCAGCGCGTTGCGCAGTTCGCCCATTTCGACCTCGACGTTTGCGGTCGCGATATCCAGCAGATCGACGCTTCGGCCCTGAAATTTAGCGCCCGCGCTGGCCGCGCCGTCCGCGATGCCCTTCATCTCCTGCAGAATTTCATCGTCGAAGCCGCGCAGGAAAAGCGCGTTCGCGACCGTTCGCGCCTGCTGCCAGCCCTCCGCGTCTTTGTAGCCCAAATCGGCGAGGCAACGATCGAGGTATTGCGGAATCTCCTTCGCCATCAGCCTGCCGTGCTGGTAGCCGCGCTCGTACGGCTTTCCCTCGATGTGCAGGTAAATCCAGCCGCCATACGGGTAGCGGTACGCCGGACCATATTTAGAGATCGCCTCGGCTACCGGCCAAGCCCCCCGATTCGAAGCCTCGTCGATGCTGACTCCGTCGAACCAAGCCTTGCCCTTAAAAGCGCCGCCATTGCCGGCTGTCAGCAGGATATTGTCGCGCGCGCGCGTCGCGATGAAATTCAGCGTCAGACGAGTCCAGTCGTGAGTGCCGCCGACCGAAACCGCGTGGACGTCGAAAGGCATGGAGGCCATGGTCAACGTTGCGCCCGTCGCGATAGGGGAGCGGTCGAGATCGCGCACCGCGATATTTTCCGTGCGCACCCAGCCGCTCAACTGATAGCGCTTTCCGATCGTAAGTGAAATCGGAGCGGAGCGTATGGAGGCGTCGCGGCGCGGCGCCGGGCTCGACCCGCAGCGAGGCCCGTCCGTCGCGCTCAACCGATGTATCCGCCGCGGCAGCGCCGCGCACGGCCGTCCAGCCCGCTCCGGAACCGTCGAAAGAAGCTTCAAACAGCGGCGTGGCGGCGTACGCCGACGCCGCAATCAGGGCGCACAAAACGAGGCGCGACATAATTCTCATCGTACTGCGTTTGGAAGGTTGTGTTCCCCCGATCGCGGCGTCCGCGGGGATATCGCAAAATAGAACCGCAAAATGGAACGAGGCCGCCTTCGAGCGGCTTGCGGCGGGAGACGCCCGGAGCGGACCCTGGGCGGAGAGCCATTCGATACACACGGGTCTCAACATCCCCCGCCGGAGCCCCTGCGACGTTAAGCGAAGCGTCGCCGCTTTTACCGGGAAGCCTGCCGTAAACGTCTCCTGGGTCGTAAATCAGCGGAGCGAAGCGTCGCCGCTTTACCGGGAAGCCTGCCCCTGCCGCCGCAAACGTAAATGCGGAATGTCGCTGAAATCGGCTTTGTTGAGCGTCCAAAGATCGGCATCCCTGACCAATGCGCAAGCCGCGATCGCCAAGTCGAATTCCCGGCCTCGCGGACGCTTGATTGCGCGGTAAAGGCCGGCGCTCACGGCGGCCTCGCGAGCCCCAAAGGCCAGCGCCGCTTCGGAAGGGAACAAAGCCTCTTGCGCGGCAATCTCCAGCGCCAGCCGCGGCCCCCGAAGCCATTCATAAAGGACGAGGGTGGGAAGGACAATCCGCTCCCCGGCTGCGATCGAGGCGCGCAGGGCGCCTGCCGACCTCTTCGTCCCGCAAAGACTGTCGATGAGAACCGATGTATCGAGGACGGTCATCCCAGTGAGCGCTTTCGCTCCGCGGATGTCCGGCGCCCTCCGGTCCTTCTGGCTTGCCGTATTCTTGTTAACTCCCGGTCAACCTCTCTCGAGCTGCGCGGCGGGACGCGCCCAACCACCTCGTCAAAGGTCCGCAGCAAAGCCGTTCTTTCCCGTTCGCTTAAACGTCCAAGCCGGTCGTGATACTCCGCGATGGCTTGCCGGACAACTTCGCTTTTTGGAACCGCCAACCGGTCCGCCGCATTTTCGAGCTGCTGGATGGCTTTGGCGTCGAGCGTAAACGTGACCTTTACGGTGGCCATATGTTTACCATATTGCCATACCGGGCCATACCATTGCCCTCGGGACTACATGCGCATGCACTGTGTGAAAGCGCAGCGCCGCTTACCCTACGGTATTTCGCGGGTTGAGCGCACGCGTCCTCAAAACTCGCGCGCCTCACAACGTAGTTTGAAGATGCTTCGCACTGCTGCTGGACCGGAAGCTCCGAAGCCCAAAAGGCCGCGGCGGCGGGCGGGTAATTGCATCTCGCCTCACCGGGCGTTCTTTGGCTGATGAAGCTCGTCCCAAATCTTCTGATATTCGCTTCGGACCGCTGGAATCGACGCCATACTCCCGTGACAGCCGATTAGCTTGAATCGGCTTTACCATATCGGCGTAATCCTGCGCCCGGTGAACGCCGACTCCAATGTATGTAGACAATTTTGCAGAAATCAGTTTCTCTAAGGCAAGAATTTGCGGTTTTTCGGAGACGTGACTAGGAATTGGAAACGTGAGTGGACCCGGATCGACTTTCTTGCCGCCCGGAAGAAGATCGACTTCCACTCTTGTGTCCCGGTCGGTAACCTTCATTTTGGAACCGGGATTCGCCTTGAAGCCGTTCATCGATGACATCTCCATGGCGAACTCCACATCGGGAACGATAATCTAGACATTTACGGTAAACCGGGTAACCATGCTCTTGTACGGCGAAACCTTCACAGACGAAATGCGGAATGTTGAAGATTGCTTCTCGATTCATATTCGATCTTTGAGCGCCAGTCGCTTGCCAGGCGCACTCCGAAGTCCGAGACCAGAAGCGGCGGGCGAGTAATCGCAACCCTCCTCACGTCAGCAGCGCCAGCGTCCCACGCAAAGGAATACGCACCCAGGCGGGCCGGTTCGTCAGCTCATAAGCAACCTCGTACATGGCCTTCTCGAACAAATGAGCGTCCAGCAGCGTCCGCAGCTCCTCCGCCTTTTGCGGCACGAAAGGCGCGTTGCCCGCCGCCTCCAGATACCCGCGCAGATACATTGCGCTGGCCCAAAACGTCCAGTAAGCGGCCCATTTTTCGAGCGTATTGACGCCCTCCGGCCGCGGCGTAATCCCCGCCACGCCTCCAAACAGCGCCGCATAAGCGGCGTATTGAAAAGAACGCAGCATCCAGGCCACATCGCGGATCGGCGAGCGCTTCAACCGCCGCTCGCTCAAAGGACGGCCCGCCTCTCCTTCAAAATCGATGATCGCGAAATCCCTGCCCGTATACAGCACCTGCCCCAGATGAAAGTCCCCATGCGTGCGCGTGCGCAGCGCGTGAATCCGGCTCGCCCGCAGCGGATTCATGCTGGCCCGGATCTCCTCCGCTCGCGCCAGAACCGCGCGGCCGTCCTCGGCGGCCGCTTCCGGCAACGACGGCAATGCGTGTTCCAGCATCTCCAGCGAGCGGTTCACCTGGCTCAACATGCCGTGATAAAGTCCCTGCCGGTAATGGTCCGTGAACGGCTCCGGCGCGATGTCCGGAGGGGCCCCGGGGTCCGCCAGCGCCAGATGCATTCGCGCCGTGCGATCGCCCAACAAGCGCGCCGCCGGCGCGTACTCGCCCAACAACTCCCGCACCGCCGCGGGCAGCTCCTCGCCCGCCAGCCGCAGTGGATGCTCGTTCAAATGCACGGTTGGATCTTGATCGGCGCGCGCCAGCGCGGCTTCGAAAAACCGGCTCAGAGCGTCCAGCGTGTAACGCCACGCATCCCCCTCGTTCGCCACGTAACCGTGCAGGACCGCCACCTGCATCGACTGCCCCTGCGGCGAACGGTATTCCAGATGCCCCGTCACCGGCGGTGTGAACGGAAACTTGCGCTCCGTCAGAAAAGAACCGATCTCGAGATCGGGATTAATGCCTTCTTCGATGCGCCGGAAAATCTTCAGGATGAAACGGTCGCCGAACACGATCGAGCTGTTGCTCTGCTCGGAGCGCGCCAGCGACGCTTCCAGATTGGGATGTCTGGCGCCCCACACGGCGCGCATTCTTTGGTTGTGAAATGCCGTCAGCTCGCCCACTCGGCCGCGGAACTTCTTGCGCCGCACGATCGCCCCCAGCAGCGCTTCGCCGAATTGCGGATTGTAAAATGCGCCGTAGAGCACGCCTTCACTCCCGTCGCGCACCCGCACCGGAACAAAAATGGTGTCGGGCAGCTGCGCGCGCACCCTCGCCGCCTCCTCGCCCCGCGCCTCCGAAGCGGCCAACAGATAGCGTTCGTTATCGCCTTCCACGTACTCGATGCGCACGAGGACGATGTGCGACTTCGCGTCCGGAATGGGAATCACGTCGTCCACCTCGACGGACCGGATCACGCGGCCCTTGCGGCGGAACCAGCGCCGCGTTTGCAGGTACTCGGGCAGACGCGCGGTCAGAGCGCGAAGCGTGTTCCCGCTGAAGAGTTGATCCCACGACGCGATTTCGACCGCCTCCGGCGCAAACGGGAGGCCCGAGACCTCGATCGACTCCCGGCGGCCGGCGCGTTCCTCCAGAGAGAACCACGTAAAACCGTGCCCGCCCAGCGTCAGCAGATAGGGCGCGTCCCCGATTCTGGGAAACTCCACTCCTCCGAACATCTCAACGGGAACCAAGCCGCGAGCCTTCGATAAATTCAACTCCGCATACTGCGGAAAGCGCGAAAGATTCGCCACCGCCAACACCGTGCGGCCTTCATAACGGCGGTAAAACGCAAGCACCTTGCGGTTCTCGGGATTTAAAAACTCCAGCGATCCGCGGCTGAACGCGCGATGCTGCTTGCGCTGCTGAATCACGCGCTTCATCCACCACAGCAGCGAATTCGGATTGTCCTGCTGCGTTTCGACATTGATGGTCTCGTAGTGATACTCGGGCTCGCTCGTGATCGGCAGGTACAGACGCTGCGGGTTGGCGCAGGAAAAGCCCGCGTTGCGGTCCGCGCTCCACTGCATCGGCGTGCGCACGCCGTTGCGGTCGCCCAGATAAATGTTATCGCCCATCCCGATCTCGTCGCCGTAATAAATGACGGGCGTGCCCGGCAGCGAAAACAGCAGCCCATTCATCAGCTCGATCTTGCGCCGGTCGTTGCCCAGCAGCGGCGCCAGGCGGCGGCGGATTCCCAGATTGATCCGCATCTGCCGGTCTTCGGCGTAAACGCGGTACATATAATCGCGCTCTTCGTCCGTCACCATCTCCAGCGTCAGCTCGTCGTGGTTGCGCAGAAACATGGCCCATTGGCAATTCTCCGGAATGGGAGGCGTCTGGCGCAGAATCTCAATAATCGGATAGCGGTCTTCCATGCGCGTCGCCATGAACAGGCGCGGCATCACCGGAAAATGAAACGCCATGTTGCATTCATCGCCGTTGCCGAAATAGGCGATGGCGTCCTCGGGCCACTGGTTGGCCTCGCCCAGCAACATCCGGTCCTTATATTTGGCGTCGATATGCGCCCGCAGCTCCCTCAAGAACGCGTGCGTCTCCGGCAGATTCTCGCAGTTTGTTTCCTCGCGCTCAAAGAGGTACGGAATGGCGTCCAGGCGAAATCCGTCCACGCCCATGTCCAGCCAGAAATCGACGACGTCGAAAACGGCCTGCCGCACATGCGGACTTTCGAAATTCAGATCCGGCTGATGCGAGTAGAAGCGGTGCCAGTAATACGCTTTCGCGACCGGGTCCCAGGTCCAGTTGGACGTTTCGAAATCCTTAAATATGATGCGGGCTTCTTTATACTTCTCCGGCGTATCGCTCCATACATAGAAATCCCGCCACTTGCTCCCCGCCGGAGCGCGGCGGGAGCGTTGAAACCAGGAATGCTGATCGGAGGTGTGGTTCACCACCACTTCCGTGATCACCCGCAATCCCCGCCGGTGCGCTTCTTTCAAAAAAGCCTGAAAATCCTTCAACGTGCCGTACGCGGAGTGGACGTCGGTGTAGTCGGAGACGTCATAGCCGTCGTCCCGCCACGGCGAAGGCGAAAACGGCAAAACCCAGATCGCCGTGATGCCGAGGTCTTGCAGATAATCCAGCTTTTCCGTCAGGCCCCGGAAGTCCCCCATGCCGTCCGTGCCGCTGTCGTGGAACGCGCGCACGTGCAGCTCATAAATAATCGCGTCTTTATACCACAGCGGGTCTTCCATTCCCGAGTACGTGTGTTAGACGCCAATTACAGCCAAGCGTTGCCACGCTCAAGCGTTGCGCCGCCGCTTTTGATGTACGCTGGACAAATCGCCCATGCCCATCGTCCAGACCGTCCGCGGACCCGTGGACGTTTCCGAGCTCGGCCATACGCTGATGCACGAGCACATCTTCGTGCTCTCCCCGGAAATCCTTCAAAATTATCCCGCGGACTGGGGCGATGAAGAGCTTCGCATCGCCGGCGCCATCAAGCGCTTGAACGAACTGCGCTCGCACGGCGTGGGCACGCTGGTCGATCTGACCGTCCTCGGACTGGGCCGCAACATACCGCGCATCCAGCGCGTCGCCGCCGCCACAGCCATCAACATCGTCGTCGCAACCGGCATCTACACCTATAACGATATTCCGGCATATTTCCATTACCGCGGGCCAGGCACGGTGCTGGGCGGCCCCGAGATCATGGCCGAGATGTTCGTGCGCGATATCGAGCGCGGCATCGCGGACACCGGCGTTCGCGCCGGAATCCTCAAGTGCGCCACCGACGCCCCCGGTCTCACCCCCGGCGTCGAACGCGTTTTGCGGGCCGTCGCGCAGGCTCACCGCCACACCGGCGTTCCCATCACTACCCACACTCACGCGCGCTCGCGCCGCGGTCTGGAGCAACAAAAAATCTTCCGCGAAGAAGGCGTCGATCTCACGCGCGTCATCGTGGGCCACTCCGGCGACACCACCGATCTCGATTACCTCCAGGAACTGATCGCGAACGGATCCTACATCGGCATGGACCGCTTCGGCATCGACACCATCCTCCCCTTCGAAGATCGCGTGAACACCGTCGCCGCAATGTGCATGCGCGGCCACGCCAACCGCATGGTGCTCTCCCAAGATGCCTCCTGCTTCATCGACTGGCTGCCCGAGCAGGCGCTGCCCGCCATGCTGCCGAATTGGCACTACCTGCACATCCACAACGATGTCATCCCCGCGCTGCTCAACCGCGGCATCCCTCAAGAGCAGATCCAAACCATGATGGTCGACAACCCCCGCAAAATCTTCGAGACTCAGGGAGGATATTGACGATGGAAAGCGCCGCCGCCGCTCGCAAGCGCCACCCCCGTAACCGCAAGCGCCACCCCGATACCCGCAAGCACACCCGCGTAAACGCAAGCCGCAGCCATATAACCGCAAGCACCGCGCACGTAACCGCAAGCACGAGCCTCATAACCGAGCCGCGACCGTCGGGAAGTGGTTGCCGATGCTCGCCGGAGTGTACATAACATGATCCGCCCCTTCGACATGACCGGCATCGCGCGCGACGCCAACCACATCGCGCATTACAACGTTCTGCCGCCTTCATTAGTGGAGATGCTTCGCAGCACCGTGGACAACCGCGCCTCGAACGAGGCCATTGTCGAGATCGGAGGTCCGCGCATCGACTACGGCGAGCTGTGGGACCGCGCCTCGAAAGTCGCCGGCGGCCTGCGCGAGCTCGGCATCGCGCGCGGCGATCGCGTCGCCATCCGCCTCGGAAACGGCCTCGATTGGTGCCTCGCGTTCTGGGGCAGTCTGCTGGCCGGCGCCATCGTCGTGCCCGTCAATACGCGATTCACGGAACCGGAGGTCGAATACGTACTGAACGACTCCGGATCGAAGTTCGTGTTCCTGCCGGAGCAAGCGTTGCCGCAAGGAAAGCCCTACGCCGTCGAGGCTCTCGCGCCCGCCGATCTGGCCGCCATCTTCTACACCAGCGGCACCACCGGCTTCCCCAAAGGAGCCATGACGACGCACGAGAATTTTCTGAGCAATATCGAAAACGGCAAGCGCGTAGCCCGCAATCGCGAGGATGGCAGCGTGCGCTCGCTCGTCTCGGTCCCGCTCTTTCATGTCACCGGCTGCAACAGCCAATTGCTGCCCTGTTGCGCCACCGGAAGCGCCACCGTGATTCTGCCGCGCTTCGAAGTCCAGGCATTCCTCCACGCCATTCCAGCGGAGCGGATCAATTCCATGGCTTCCGTTCCCGCCATTTATTGGTACGCCATCAACCAGCCCAACTTCAAAGACATCGACACCAGCGGCGTGGAGCGCCTCGGATACGGCGGCGCGCCCATGCCTCCCGATCTGGTCGGCCAAATCCTGGCGGCGTTTCCGAACGCCGAAGTCGGCAACGGCTTCGGCCTGACGGAAACATCTTCCATCGCCACCTATCTGCCGCACCAATACGCGCGCAAGCGGCCGGAAACAGTCGGTTTCGCCGCCCCCGTTTGCGATCTCGAACTCTTCGAAACGGACACGGACGGCGTCGGTGAACTGCTCATCCGCGGCTCCAACGTCGTGCGGGGCTACTGGAACAAGCCCGAGGCGACCGCCAGTACGTTCGTCGACGGCTGGCTGCATACCGGCGACCTGGCGCGCATCGACGCCGACGGCTTCGTGCAGATCGTCGACCGCAAGAAGGACATGGTGAATCGCGGCGGCGAAAACGTCTATTGCGTCGAGGTCGAGAACGCGCTCGCCGCGCATCCCGCAATCTTCGAGACCGCCGTAATGGGCGTCCCCGATACGATGATGGGCGAAAAGGTCGGCGCCATCGTGGTGCTCAAGCCCGGCGCGGCCGCCGAAGCGAAAGAGATCCGCGAGTTTCTGCGCGGCCGCGCTCGCGGACTTCAAAATTCCGCAATTCATGATCTTTCGAAAGGACCTTTTACCGCGCAACCCGGGCGGCAAGATCCTGAAAGGGAAACTGCGCCAGGAAGCCGCCTGGGGTTCTCCCATCGGATGAAAATCGCCATCGCCGGCGGCAGGGGCTTCTCGCGAGCCCATCTCATTCCCAAACTGCGCGCCGCCGGGCACGATATTCGAACGCTCGGGACGACGCCCCGTCGAAGGTCTGCCGTTCTATCGCTGGGACGCCTCGTCCGAACCCGGCGGCGAATCGGTGGCGCAACGCTGGACCGCCGCAGCAAAGCGGCTCATCCGCGAAAGCCGCGTCGATGGCACTGCAACCTCGTCTCCGCCCTTGCCAAAACCAAAATAGGAAGCGCTCCTGCAACCCTCCTGGCGGCCTCCGCCGTCGGAATTTACGGTTCCCGCGGCGACGAAGTTCTCACCGGAAGGGTCGCCCCCCGGCGATGGCTTCCTCGCCTCCGTATGCGCCGATTGGGAAGACGCCGCACGCGCCGCCGAGCCGCTCGGCGCCCGCGTGGTCAACCTCCGTTTTGGCGTCATCCTCGGCCTTCATGGCGGCGCTTTCCCAAAAATCGCAATGCCGTTTCGAATCGGCCTCGGCGGACCGCTTGGCTCCGGCCGCCAGTGGATGCCCTGCATTGACATCGAAGGCGCCCACATCGGGGACGCCGCGGACCTGATCGTTTTCGCTCTTTCTCGCCCAACCATCCGCGGTCCCCCGAACGTCACCTCGCCGCATCCCGTCACCAACGCGCAATTCACCCGCGCTCTCGCGCTCGCGCTGCGCCGGCCCGCGCTGCTTAGAGCCCCCCGCTTCGTCCTGAAAATCGCTCTCGGTGAAATGTCCGAAGCCGCGCTCGCGAGCGCGCGCGTCGTTCCCGCCATCGCCCAGGCCGCCGCTTTCCCCTTCACTTATCCTCAAATCGACGCCGCCCTAACCGCCTTGACCAGACACTGAATCGCTCCCGCCGCATCTCATTACCGTGGACTGGAGCGTCTTCAAAAATGGCGTCTTCATCGCGATCATCGCTCACGGGCTGATTGCCATTTCTCTGATCTGGGACAAAATTCTGCTCAAACGTCCGCAGACGAAAAATCTTGCGTCGTACGTCTTCTGGCTCGGTTTCATCAGCGTCTTCGGCCTCTGTCTCATCCCGTTCGGCTACACTTTCCCGGGTTGGGGACTCACCTCGCTCGCCTTCTTCACCGGCATCCTTCATCTGCTCGCGAACTATCTCTACTACGGCGCCCTCAAGAAAGGCGAAGCGTCGGAGACCCTGGCGATGATGGGCGGCTTCTCGCCCGTCTTCACGGCCCTCATCGGCATCCCCCTTCTGGCCGCGCCCATCGGAAAGGGAAACGTCCTCGGCTTCGGATTGATGGTTGCCGGCGGATTTGTGATGTTCTTCTCCGAGCGTCTGTCGCTGCGCCGCGTCATCGCGTGGGTCCTCTCCGCGTCCGCGGCGTTCGGCGTCGTCAACGTCCTCGAAAAGCTCGTCTTCAACAGCACCAACTTCGTCTCCGGTTATGTCTTCTTCACGGTCGGGACATTCGTCGGATCGTTGCTGCTTCTCCTGCGCCCCGCTTGGCGCCATCAGATTTTCGAGCACTCCGAAGAAGCCAGCCCCAGCAGCAAGACGTGGTATATGGTCAACCGCTTCATGGCCGGCGTCGGATCTTTTCTGATCTTCTACGCCATAAGTCTGCAAAGCCCCGCCGTGGTCGACGCCATTACCGGCATCCGCTACGTCATCATTTTTCTGGGCGCTTATCTCATCACGCGATGGCGGCCCAAGTGGCTATGCGAGAACTTCACCGGCTTTACGCTGCTGGCAAAATTCGCCTGCTACCGCGCTCGTGGTCGCCGGACTTGTCTTTCTCGGCCTCACCGGAACCAACACCACTCAGAAGGCCAGCAATATGACGCCGCACGCCACCACACACGCGCCGAACCAGCGCTGCCACGTCACCCGCTCGCCCAGTAAGTACTTGGCAAGTATCGTCTCCACCATATAACTCGAAGCCGTCGCCGGTACGGCGAAGCTCAAGGGCGCAAACGACAGCAGCGAGAGCAGCGCGAAAAATGAAAATGCCATCGCTACGACGCCGCCCACCACGTAGGCGTTTCTCGCCAGCGATTTCAGCAGCTTCGTCACGGCGCGCGGACGCAGCCCGCGGACTTCCCCGTGCTTCTTCATCCCCGCCGTGTTCAGCAGGTCTCCGGTGGCATTGCCGATGACGATCACCAGGACCAGAATCCACCTCATTTCAAATCCCCGCTCATGTCCTGTTCGTGTTCCGGAGTCGTCCGCGGCATCGTCAACCCCACAATGATGGCGCCCGTCAGGATCAGCAGAATTCCCGTCCAACGAATTTTGCTCACGTACTCGCCCAGAAAAACGCGCCCGAGAATCGCCGTAATCACGTATGCCGTCGACGTTACCGGAAGGACGTAACTCAGATCGGCCCAACTGAGCAGCGACAGATTGGTGAGCAGCCAGACCACTAACAGGCAAACCCCCCCGATCACCCATGGGTTCAGAAGCGCCCGCAAGTAGGGCAGCACGGATACCGAAACAGTCGGCCCCACTTCCTTCATGCCCATGCTCAACGCGAAATTCCCCATCACGTTGCTCACGATCACGGCGATGGACAACAGTCGGGTCTTGCGCTTCAGCTCCTGCTCGTGTGACGGCGGGGCCATCCCGCTATGGGACGCTGCGATGCCCGTTCCAAGTACACTCGCTGACACGCCCAGTACTGCTTCCGGTTGTTTTATCCAATAGCTGGTAATTTAACAGCCACGATGAATCGTCGGCATTTCCTGCGCGCTTCGGGCGCGGCATTGGCCGCCGGCGCACACTCGTTAGCGCAAACGAAAACGCCGGCGCGCTTGAAAGTGACCGGAGTTCGTATCTATCTGGTCCAGGTCGGCGGACGCCATCCCGTGCTCGCCCAGGTCCTCACGGACCAAGGCCTGACAGGGGTCGGCGAGGCTGCAATCGCATACGGCTCGGGCGCAACGGCGGCGGCCGGAATGATTAAAGATCTGGCCCAGGAATTATGCTCGGGCGCGATCCGTTCGCCATCGAAGCGATCTGGAGCGACATGTACGACAACACGTTTGGGCCAAGGGCGGCGGTCCAATCGTTTTCACCCGCATCAGCGCTCTCGAGCAGGCCCTTTGGGACATCAAGGGGAAAGCCCTGGGCGTTCCGGTTTACGAGTTGCTCGGCGGCAAGGTTCGGGATGCGGTGCGCGTCTATGCCAATGGTGGTCCTTCCGCTGCGTGAAGCCGGACGATTTCAGCCGCGAAGCGAGCGCGCTGTCGCGCGCGGATACACCGCGCTGAAATTTTACCCGCTGGCGACGCCGGAGTTGGATCCCGACGGTCACATCCGCCATGTTGCCAAGCGATCCATCGATCGCGCCATGGAAGTGCGCGCCGTCGAAAGCGTCAAAGCCGTGCGCAGCGCAATCGGCCCGAATGCGGACCTCATGCTGGACATCAGCGGCGAGTTGACAACCGACGCACTTAGACGGCTGGGACGGCGCTTTGAAGAGTACGACATTACGTTTCTCGAGGAGCCGGTGGACGCATTCGATCCCGAGGCGCTGAAGGAAGTCGCCGAACACGTCAAAATCCCGGTTGCAACGGGCGAGCGCATGTATACGCGCTATCAGTCCGGCGCGTAATGGAACTGCGCGCGGCGGCCATGGCGGAGGCATACAACATGCGCGCATCCAACCGCACACAATTGCGCCGGCCCCGTCTCCACCCCCGCGGCTTTGCAACTGGATGCCTGTATTGCGAATTTCCTCATCCAGGAGCTATATCCCTTCCGCATTCCGGAGCATTTCGCATTAGTCGACCATGCGCCCGAACTCGATGTGCGCAACAGCTCCGTTGCCGTATCAAGCCGTCCGGGTCTCGGCGTGGAACCCGTGGAAAGCCGCGTTCGGCCGTTCCTGTGGGCGACTATTTAAGGCTTGACCGCCTGCAACGTAGATCGATGCCCGAACCATTTCCAGGCGCCCCGCGTGAAAATCCGGAACATCGGGTGATGGGCCAGTTTGGAAATCTGAGCCGCTTCCCGAACGGGCCCGCCGCACAAATTGGCGGTTTGCGCGTTATACGGCCAGGTACAAAGCACGGCGTCCCGAAAGGGGTCCTTTGTGACACGTTAGACAGCGGCCCGCGGCCCTGACCCGATGCATGACGCTTCCGCGGAACCGTGGTAAAAAGCTACGATGAAAGGAGGCGGCAACATGGCTCAGGTACGAACGGAAATCGACTGGACGGAGTGCGAACTCATTGAGCAAATTCCCGGCAAGGTGTCGGGCCGTCCCATCGTGCGCGGCACGCGCATTTTGCCGGATGCCATCGTTGACAGTTACGACCTCGGCGAAAGCATCGAGGAACTTCACGAAGGCTTTCCCGCTCTTTCCGTCGCGCAGATAAAACGGCTGATCGAGTTTGCCCACGCTCAGCGAGGGCAGCCGCGCCCGTGAGAGTGTTGCTCGACGAGAACCTCGACCACGCATTGCGGAAGCTTTTAGGCCAGCACGACGTTGTGACCGTCACGTATCTGGGTTGGGCGGGCCTCAAGAACGGCGAGCTTTTACAGGCAGCGGAGGCCAACGGTTTTGACGTGTTCCTTACCGGCGATCAAACCCTTTCCCATGAGCAGAACCTTTCCGGGCGCACGGCTCGCGGTTGTCGCGCTTTCCGCCATTCAGCTACCCATTATCCGGGAGAACTTGCCGAAGATAATCGCCGCTATCGACAACGCCGCGCCCGGTTCATTTCAGACGGTCGAATGCGGCACGTTCAGCCGGAAGAAGCCGCCCGGATTGTAAGGGCGAATGGCGAACCAGCCGGACGCCATGCTGCGCAGCACGGCTTGCAATCTCCTGTTGATGCATGTCACGCACCACCACCTCATGTTCGGAGCCTGCCAGCTTGCGGACGGCTTCGACGGTGTCTGTACAGGTTTTGCACCCGGCACTGAAGACTTCAATTTTTTGTTTCATGTACCTGTTCTCCTTCTGCGTTCCTTTCGTTGAAACCCGCCCCTGCCTGAACGCAAGCAGGGCAGAACGGGGTTATAACGGCGCGAAGCGGCCAACTGCTCAAGACCGATGCAGCGATCAACAGCCCCACTCCTGCGTAGGCCGCTGGCGCCGCATCGACATAAAACTTGCTAGTCAAAATCACGGCCGCCGCGAGCAGGCCGAGACAGAGCGGGCCGTAGCCGTGGCGACATGATGCACGAAAACCGAGAGCCCCCGCTGTGATCGCAAGAAAGGCGGCAGTCAGCGGCGCCAAATACTTTGTCGAAATAAGAAAGCCCAGACCAAGCGCCGAAACAGTGCCTGCATAAGCAGGCCAGCACATTGGACACATCAACTTCGGTAACAGCGAGACGCCAACACCCGGCAGGACGGCGAGACTTTGTTTCCACATCAGACCGGCACTCCTTTTGCATCGAGGGCATCGAGGATCGGACAATCACTCAATGGCCCGCAGCCTGGACACTTCTCAGCCAGCCGGTTCAGGGCGTCCTTCATGGCCCGCAGAGTGCGGATTTTCTCCTCAATATCCGCGATTTTCGCTTTGGCACGTTCGCGCATCTCCTGTGCCCCAGCTCCGGCATTTTCGCGAAGTGAAAGCAGCTCGCGGATTTCCGTCAGCGAAAAACCGAGCTCCTGCGCACGCTTGATGAAGCGTACCCGGCGCACGGCTGTTTCTGGGAACATACGATAACCGGACGCAAGGCGCGGCGGTTCCGGCAGCAATCCTTCCCGCTCGTAATAGCGGATGGTTTGCAGGTTGACGCCGCCGCGCTCCGCAACTTCGCCGATTTTCAAACTCACGCCTTCAGCGTAAACCCTGTATCTAGGTATAGAGTCAAGAGGCATCCGGAAAGTGAAAACGCTGCCTTCTTCCGCCGATGTTTCATAATGGGTAGTTTTCGTCCTTCCCTGCTCCGCAACTTCTCGCTATCGTTTCCAGAATATCAGTGATGGGGCGATCATGCCGAAGCTCAAACACAAACGCTGTCCGTTTTGCGCCAGCAACAAACAAATTACCCTGCCATGCGAGGTACAGGCGCAACACGCGAATGGAAAATACAAGCCGGAGGTATGGCGCGTTGTCGTGTGTAGCTGCATGGTTACTGGCCGCGCCGGACGAAGCGAAAAAGCTGCATGGGCGAATTGGAACATGCGAAACACGACCGCACCGGCCACGCTCACCCGCACCGAAACAAAACTGATTATCGCCTACACCCTTAAACGCGAGAGCGCCACAAAAGCGCAGGTGATGGCATGCGGCGCTTAAAGAGGCCATTGCGGCCCGTCGATGATAATTCCCACTTTGAAGCCCTGCCCTTTTTGTGTCAGCAACGATGTAGAGCTTGCCCAAACCAAGCGCAAAACGCCTTTCGTTGTTTGCTGTAAATGTCAGACCACCGGCCCCAACATTTCACCAACCGAAACGTGGACGGAAGCCGAAGCTATCGACAGATGGAACCACCGCGTTTCATAAAGGGTCCTTTTTGAGAGGTCAATTTTACGTGCAATCGCAAGGTACGGCCTTATCGCCGTGGCACTCCGTGCAGACGCCGGTGTATCCGATACTGTCGCAGGCATAGCAAACCGGACCCGGATCGAGTGGATGGACGCCTGTCCCACCGCAGACGACACATGTTTCTTTCCCAGAGCCTCCGCATGCGGAACACAGTCTTTTACCCGTGCCGTGACATATCGCGAGCAAGTCATACCTTCCGTCATACCAAAAGTCCTGCTCCCGCGCGGGTTTCATAAACGGTAAGTTTCGGTACAAAATCGGAAGGCCCTGAAATCAAGGCCTCCACAGTCCCAAATCTCTGTCCCAAAATATGTCGTAAAAGTGCGCCAACCGGTCCTGCGGCCGCCTTCGTGCGATCCACAACCCTGTCCCAAAAACTGAGCCAGATTTTCCGCCTCACTGGTTCGCGAATTCACTTGGCTGGCTTGTCGCCGAGCCGTAGAAGTGTTAGTCTGCACGGAACTGACCCGGTGGTCGAGCACCGGCGGACCGGTCCGGCGCTCGCAGACTGTTTGATTAACGGATCGTGCTCGCGACATTAGCTACTACTACGGTTCCGCCATTCAAGCGCAATCGGTACGGCGGCGTCCTGGGCCGCCCATCCGAAAGACAGCCTCCTTTTTCGCATTCTATGAAGACGCTCTAAAACACGAACCGCGCGCCCAACTGCAGTTGCCTCGGCCGGTTTGCTTGGGACGTAATGAGCCCGAAGCCGGCGTTCGTCGCCGTGGTGTTGGGGGCCGCGAACGTGGGGTGATTTAACACGTTGAACGCCTCCAGACGCAGTTGCAGATACGCTCGCTCGCTGACGTTGAAGCGCTTCAGCAGAGACGCGTCCAACTGGTTTATGCCGTC
Source organism: Bryobacterales bacterium (assembly GCA_963795935.1). Taxonomy (GTDB): domain Bacteria; phylum Acidobacteriota; class Terriglobia; order Bryobacterales; family Bryobacteraceae; genus JAICMB01. The sequence continues at coordinate 75,126 of CAWCJO010000027.1, forward strand.
CTGCCGGACGTTGGGGAACGTTGTCGAGAAGGTCCGTATGTGATACGCGAACGTCTGGCTGGAGCTGGTCGCGAACAGCGACGTGCTGAACGCCGGCCCGTTAGTTTGACGCGCATCGACCTGCAATTGACCAGGCCCGCCGAAGTACACGTAGTCACCGGGACTGGTAGTACTGCCGTTCACCCATGTGACCGGCGCGCCGGTCTGGAACGAGTAAATGCCGTTCAACGACCATCCCCCGATCACGAAATTCGCCCAGCGCGATCGCAGATCGAGCGCCCGCCCTTTACCCACAGGAATCTCGTAACTGCTCGCCAGCACGAAATGATGAGTGTGATCGAAAGGCGAGATGCGCTTCTCCATCGTAGGGTCCGAATCGTTCAACCACGTATCGGCTTCGATCAGTTTCGACAGCATGTAATTCCCGGTGATCAGAAGGCCCTTCGACAAGCGCTTTTCCATGCGCACCGCCAGCGCCTCGAAATACGAGCGCCCCTCCGTGAGATTGTCCTCCAGCACGCCCGTCCCCCCGTTCCAGCCGCCGCTGCTGTCCCCTACCGGAAATTCCGGGAACCGCGCCAGAAGCTGGGCCACGCTCGTCGTGGCCGTGTTCTGGCTGGTGTTCAGGCCCGCGAAGGGGTTGGGCACGGACGCCGATAACGCGGTGTTGACCGCGTTGTCGCGCACCGGCAAAGTGCTCAGATACTGCCGCGGAATTCCATTGAGCTGCGTCACGGAAACGGGTATATGCAACCCGTGATTGCCGATGTAGGCGATCTCCAGCATCGTGTTCGGGCTCAGCGTCTGCTGGATATTGAAATCCCAGCGCAGCGAGTAGGGATTCTGCATGTTCGGATCTAAGAAGCTGACGCTTTGCCCCGCGTACGTCGCGAGGCCATTCGCCGCGCCCACCGGCCGCGCTAAACCGCCCGGGAAAGGATTGCCGAGGGTCACCTGCGGAGTCACCACGCCGCTGCCCGGGACCGTGAACGACGTCGTCTGGCTGAACCCCTCCTGATTGATGATGGGGTTCGTCGAGTAGGCCCCGTTCACGCTCAGGTTCGCGATGGTAATCGGCTCGACGAACATCCCAAACCCGCCGCGAAACACGGTTTTGCCATGCAACGCCCCCGGACTCCACGCGAATCCCAGACGAGGGCTCAGCGGATGCGACGTTACGTTGTACGCCGCCCCGTTGCCCGGGCTGGCGAACGTCAATCCACCTGGAACGATGAGGCTGCCCGGAATCTGCGCAATGGGATTCTGGGCATAATTGGCCGCCGCCGCCGCAGCCAACGGATTTGTGGCCGTGACATCGAACCCATTGACGGTGCGCCCATATTTTTCCGTATACGGCGTTTCAAAATCCCAGCGCAACCCGAGATTCACCGTTAACGTGCGCGTCACGCGCCAGTCGTCCTGAATGAACGGCGCGAAATAGTAAGAGTAAAACGAGCTGTACGTGTTCAGATCGTAAGACCCGCTGGTCGGCAGCCCCAGCAGAAACGATGCCAGATCCTGGCCCTGCGCCACAGTGGAGGAGGCGCTGCTGGAGGCGCGCACGTAGGTATTGCCGAACGAAAATGTGCCCGTGGAATTGCCGTACTGGATCACGTTCAGCCGGTATTGCCGCGCATCGCCGCCGATCTTCAGCGTATGGTTGCCTCTTATGGTGATCACGTCCCCAAAGAGCTGTAAGGACTGCGAGGGAAGTTTGTTGGCGCCGTTCGCTCCCAGCGTCTCGTAAGTGCTCAGGCTGGCGACCGGCAGTTGCAAAGCCTCCGAGTTACTCGCGATGTAAGAGGGGAATCCCAATTGCGTGGGGTCGAAGCCCGCGCTCGGCACGCCGTGCGCTTCATACATGCGGGTAAAATTGCCGCGGATATCGAGCACCGTCCGCGAGCTCAAGGTATACACTTCGTCGACGGTGCCGCCCCAGTTATCCCGGAACAGCAGCGAGCCTTCCGAGAGATTCCCGAAATAATCGTTCTTCGCCTGCGTGTAGCCGGTCCGGCGAATATCGAAGAACATGCGGCTTTTGTCCGACATGTTGTAATCGAGGCGCCCCAATTCGTTGTTGAAATCGTCGTTGGTCGTGGCGTTGCTGATGTAGTTATTCACGCCCAGATTTCCGCCCGCGATATTCGGCTCCGGATAAAACTTCAGATACGCGGCCGCGATGGGATTAATTTCGCTCTGCGGAATGACGTTGTTCGGATACGGCGACCGAGTAATGGTAGTACCGCTTTGCACCGCGGTGTAGGGGTCGTAAAGCTGCACCTGGGGCAGCAGCGCGGAAAAGTTGCCCTGCTTCTCCGCGTCCGTCGGCACCGTCAGAATGGTCGTGTTCGGCTGGCTATCCTTAATTCCTTCCCAGGCGAAAAACCAGAACAGCTTGTTGCGTCCGTTAAATTTCGGAAGCACCACGGGACCGCCCGCCGTCAGCCCGTACTGGTTGAAGTGCGTCACTGGCGTGGGTTGGCCGTTCTTGTCGTTGAAAAACGTGTTTGCTCCGAGATTATCGGGCTGGTTGAATTCCCACAGCGACCCGTGCAGACTGTTCGTGCCGGTCCGAAGCACCTGGTTCGCCGTGCCTCCGCTGGTGTGCCCGTAAGCGGCGTCGGTATCGAAGGCGTTGACGCGCACTTCCTGCACCGCGTCTTGCGGCGGGCTATAGGCGAGGCGCAGATCCCAGGTGGCATCGGGGGAGCCGTCGAGCAGCAGCTCGCTGGTCTGCGAAGGCGTTCCACCGATGCTGATGGATGCCGGCGCCCCGCTGTCGAACGGGTGTACCAGCGACGGCTGCGTGGTATTGATGACCCCGATGGCCAGTTGCGCCAGCATCATCGGGGTTCTTCCGTTGAGCGGCAGATCCTCCACTTCTTTCGTGGTGATCGCCTGTCCGACGGAGGCGTTTTCGGAGTTCACCAGCGGCGCGGCCGCCGTCACCTCCACGGCCTGCGCCGCCTCGCCCACCGCGAGTTGCATATCGATGACGGGGTGTTCTCCGGAGCCGAGTTGAATGCCCCGGCGCACGAATTCCTTAAATCCCGTCGCCTCGGCCGAGACGTCGTACTGCCCCGGCGCCAGAAACGGAATGGTATATTGTCCCGCTCCGTTGGTTACCGTTTGCGTTTTGGTGTTGGTGCGCGTTTCGACCGCGACAACCTTGGCGCCCGCCACCGTCGCCCCCGTCGGATCGGTAACGGCGCCGCTAATGGCGCCGCGAAACTCCTGACTGAAAACGGCCAGCGGCAGCGCCGCGGCCATCACAGCGATGTGAATGAATCGTCCCATCAAAAAGACCCTCTACTCCGATCGGCTATTGAGTAAGACGCGATGCCGGCCGTCGCATCTCAGGCTTGCGATTGAATATTTGCGGGGCGCCGCGGCGTCTGTGAGGAGCCTCGAAAATGGAATGAGTTTGTGTCCTTGGTCGACCGGTTCGCGGGAGGAACCGAGCGGCGCGGCGGATGGCGGAGGACTGTCATACATAGGACAAGTTGTTAGATGTAGAAGACTTATCGATTTGATATGAGAGCCGCGGCGGCAGGTCTGGGGGCCTTTTCGCCAGCGGGGGCGATGTTCGATATAATTGGCGCCGGACATGGTAATGGGCAGCATAGGTTCCGAATTCAGTATCGGTCATGAGATTGCGAGGCAGGGTCGGCGAGCGCGGGGGAAACTTGCTTAGGGCTGACGATTCAAGCGGATACGGGGTGGGTGAATTTCGAAAAAGGCCGTTACCGGGCTGCCGTCGGCGAACCAGGGTCCTCAATTCATTCGCATTCGTTTTGAGTCTCTTGACCGCCGTGGAGGCGACCGGGCAGTCGACGGATTATCCGCCGTTGCCCCCATTCCATGTTCCGGACAGGGTCGAAGTTCGGCACGTGGATATCTACAGCGAAGGCGTCCGAATGTCGGGACAGTTTTATTCGGACAAGTCGAATGCCGGCAAGAAACTGCCGACGATTATCATGGCGCACGGCTGGGGCGGCTTGGCGTCCGGCCTGGAGCGCGAAGCCGTCCCATTCGCGCAGGCAGGGTACCTGGTTCTGACGTTCGACTACCGCGGTTGGGGGCCGAGCGATTCGCGTCTCGTTCTGGTCCGGAAGCGCGAGCCCAGCGATGTGAAGGACCACCGCTTCTCCGCGGAAGTGGTGGAGGTGCGCGAAGTAGTGGACCCGCTCGACCAAGTGATCGACTGGCAGAACGCGCTGGCATTCGCGGTGGGCGATCGGCAATGCGATCCGGATCGAATCGGTTTGTGGGGGTCGAGCCTTTCGGGAGGATTAGTGGTTTCCGTAGCGGCGCGAGATGCGCGCGTCAAGGCAATACACAGCCAAGTGCCCGCCTTGGACGGCAGGTGGGTGCTGGCAACCGCGCGGGACCGCGAATTAACGTACGGCGAATCGACGCGGCGCGCCGAGACGGATACGCCGTATCCGTTGCCGGGCGCGGTGGCGGTGGCGCATCTACACGGCGCTCCCATCCGCTATCAGTTCGCATCGTGGTTTCCGGTTGAAGATATCGATCGCATTCCAAACTGCGCAATGCAATTCGTTCTGGCCGGAAAGGATGAGTTGGTCGATAACAAGGCGAATGGGCTGAGGGCATATGAACGCGCGAAAGGCCCCAAGAACCTGGTCACGATTCCGGGCATCCTGCACTACGGAATTTATTATTTGCCGGCGGCGCGCGATCAAGCGCGCGACCTTGCTATTGCCTGGTTCGACCGCTACGTGAAGGCGGCAGGCAGGCAAGCCAAGGCGGCGGGATCCCGGTAGGCGCGGAAAAGGGGCCCGCGAATGTTCGGCTCTTCGCGTCGCGATGGGCGAAAAAAGTGTGGTTTACGCCTCCGCTTGGCTGCCTGCGGCGAAAGAATTGTAGTCACGCTCAATCGGCGGCGGTCAGCGCCAGCCAATTCTTCCGCGCCCTGGGGCGGTCCTCTCCGGCTCGGAGGATGGACACATGCGGGCGTATTTCAGTGGAGACGGCCGCAACATCTGGATTTCGCGGCCCGCGAATTTACGACGGTGAATCGGGCTGAGGCGAGAGGCGGCTCGATACACGGTTCGGGCCCGCGATGGTTGACGGCAGGGTTTCGTTTCAGTCCGGCTATGGCATGTGGGGTGGTCTTCCGGGGAATGTCTCGCGTTTCAGCCGCCGGCAAATGAGCATGATGTGTTCCCGGGCATATGCAAGATAGTCGCTCCTCAGCCCACGGCACTGCATTCGCCTCCCCTGGTTACGTTGGATTAGATTGTTCGCACACGGTTTTCAGGTTGACGAGCGGTCCAGTTCGTAGTAAGGTTTCTTCGAGGGGAATGGGGCGGAGATCCGCGAGGACATTCGGGAAGTCCCATGCGCATTCGCGTCTACTCTCGCTAGCGCTCCTTGAGGTCGCGCAGCGGGACCCCAGAGGAGAAAAATGAAGAAACAGAATTGCGTAACATCCGCACTAGCCGCGCTTCTTGCGTTCGCGCCGGCGGCATTGGCGGACACATTTAATTTTGCATTCAGTGGAGGCGGCATAAGCAGTTCCGGTACGTTCACGGTTTCCCCGAGTTCAACTCCCGGTTTTGATGAAATTACCGGCATCAGCGGAAGCTTTAAGGACACGAACGACGGTATTTCCGGCGCGATTACCGGGCTGTACCAGCCGGTATCCTACACCGCTCCGCCCGCCGGCAACCCGGCCTTTACAGCAGCCGGCTTTTCTTACGACGACACGTTTTACCCTGCGGGAAATTCTCCCAACAACTGCGCCGGGTACCCTTTTTTTGGCGGCGACTTCGACGTTTATGGGGTCGCATTCGACGTGGCCGGGGGAAACGTGGGCGTCCTTTGGAGCGATGGCAACATGCCAGTTCGGGGGCTTACCTATGCGGCCGGCGATGGGAATGCAACGACCATTCTCGATAATCCTAATGCCGGCGGCGCCGATCCAATGTTGCCCACCGGAGTGCCCGTCTCCCTGACCGCGAGTGCTGTACCGGAACCGGGTTCTCTATTTTTGTTGGGCATCGGGCTGCTCGGCTTGATTGCAATCCCGGCTCGCAAAAGCAAACGGAGAGCGGCCTAAATTTCCGAGCCGGCCAGCTTCTCCAGCGTCGCTCAGGCATAGGGCGTTCTTTCCGCATCGCCGGCCGCGCCTTGGCTTTTTTCACGCGGCCGACCGGCGGCGAATCCGCCGTTGTTGAACCAGTTCCAGCTGCCGATCTCTGCCAGCGTGGACCTCCCTCCGATGCCCGGTGGGCATGTCCTTCGGCGTGATGCAGCCAATCGACTGTTCAGGCGTACATTTGCAACGGCGCGATTCACGCAGCCGGTTTCGTCCGGCTATGGCTCGTGGGGTGGTCTTCCGGGGTATACTTTCCGCAATATACTTTGCGCAGACTAAGCATGACCCCCGAACGCCGGCAAAGAATTGAAGAGGTGTATCGGGCGGCGCGGGATCGCGAGCCGCCGGAACGCGGCGCTTACATCGCGGCGATCTGCGGAGAGGATGTGGAACTGCGCAGAGAAGTCGAGTCACTGCTCCGCCGGGATGAGTCGTCTCCGGAGGCGGCCCGGAATCGTCCCTCATGGCTTGCCTTCGGCGGGCCGGAGGGCGAGAAACCCGCTCCGGGCGCGCGGCTGGGACCTTATGAAATCGAAGGCGCGCTCGGCGCCGGCGGTATGGGAGAAGTCTTTGGCGGACGCGACACTCGCCTGAACCGCCGCGTGGCGATCAAAGTTCTGCACCTGCGATTCAGGAATCGTTTTGAACGCGAGGCGCGCGCTATTTCTTCGCTCAATCACCCGCACATCTGCACGCTGTACGACGTAGGCCCCGATTTTCTGGTGATGGAGCTTCTTGAAGGCGAAACACTGGCGGCGCGCCTGAAGAAAGGGCCGTTGCCCATCGATATCGTCCTTCAATATGGCGCGCAGATAGCCTCCGCCCTGGCGGCCGCCCACGCGAAAGGCATCGTTCATCGCGACCTGAAGCCCGGCAATGTCATGCTGACCAAAAGCGGGGTAAAGGTGCTCGACTTTGGACTGGCGAAGGCAGCGGAAGACGAAACGCTGACGGTGGCGGACGCGGTTATGGGAACACCGGCGTACATGTCTCCCGAACAGAGAGAAGGAAGGCGCTGCGATCACCGCGCCGACATCTATGCGCTGGGACTGATCCTTCGCGAGATGGCCAGTGGAAAGCGAGGAAGCCTCCTCCGGTCCGGCGGAAACGCCGCAATTCACGCAACTTGTGGATCGATGTCTTCGCGAAGATCCGGAAGAGCGGTGGCAATCGGCCGGCGACCTTGCCAATATGCTGGAAATATCGCGCGCCCAACCCGCCGCTTCCGCTCCTTCGAAACCGGATGCGGGCTTATGGCGGGCTCGGCTGATCGCCGCCGCTCTCATCCTCATGCTTGCGGCCGTGGTGTGGAAGGGGGTCATGCCTCGAATGGCCGCCCCTTCGGTGGTGAGGCTCGCTTTGGCGATCCCTTCCGAGGGGCTGGTCTCCGACCCTGGGCAACTGAGCGGCCCGCCCGTCATTTCGCCGGACGGTAAAGTGGTCGTCCTGGCGCTCTTCGCCAATGGCCGTTCCGCCCTCTGGATGCGGCGGCTCGACTCAGACCGCTTCGAGCGTCTCGAAGGTACGGAGGGTACCGCCAGTCAGCCGTTCTGGTCGCCTGACGGAACGCGGATCGCCTTCTTCGCCGACGGAAAGCTGAAGAAGATCAAAATGCCTCATGGCGTTCCGGAGGCCCTTTGCGAATTGCCGACCCAAACAGCGCGGGGCGGGGCCTGGAGTTCCCGAGGCGTCATTCTCTTCGGAGTGAATTACAAAGGGCTGATGAGGATTTCCGAAAACGGGGGGGATCCCGTCCTCGTTGCCGGCCTGGACGATCGCCTTAAGGAGAACTCTCTTCGATTCCCACATTTCCTCGCCGACGGGAATCGTTTCATTTACTTCTCGCGGACTCTCGATCCACGCAATCACGCCGTGTACCTGGATGCGCTGGACACGGTGGGCAAGGTTCCCCGAAAGAAACTGGCGGCCTCCGATGGGCCCTCCGCGCTGGGACACGATCCCTTTACCGGCCGCGATTTCCTGGTCTTCCCGAAGGACGGCCAACTGTGGGCGCAACGCTTCGATGAGAGGGCCGGCTCGCTCGCGGGCGACAAGCTCGCCATTTCGGACGATGTGGGGCAATTCAGTCTTTCCGCGACAGGGACGCTTGTTTTCCGCCGCGCGACATCGGAGCAAAGCACCGTGACGTGGGTGGACCGCGGCGGGAAGCCCGCGGGCCAGGTAGGGCAACCGGGCGACTACTGGGATGTTTCGTTGTCGCCGGACGAACGTTACGCGGCGGTGCTGAACCACCGCTCCCGCGAGGGTCGTTTTTGGGTGGAGACGATCGATCTCGCCCGCAATCTGCAAAGTCTGTTTTCCGATCCCACGGGGAGAAGCGCGGGCCTGGCATGGTCGCGCGACAGCGCCAGCCTTTACTTCACGTCGTGGGCGGAAAAGGGGAGCCGCATCCTGATGCGGCGGTTGAATTCGGCTTCTCCCGCGCAGACCGTGATAACGTCGCCCGAGCGATATGACGTCCGAAGCCTGACGCCCGACGGCAGAACGCTCGCGGCCGATCACTGGATGGGCAGAACCCAGGGCGGCCTCGGGTTCCTGTGGGGTGGGCAGCCGCCCTGGAAAATGTTCGAGTCCCCGCCCGCTTCTTTTTCAAGGTGCCAGTTCTCCCCCGACGGAAAATGGCTGCTGTATCAATCCAATGAAAGCGGAGTCTCCGAGATTTATGTTTCGGACTTTCCCGGTCTGAGCACCCGGCGCCGTATTTCGGTTTCCGGCGGGACTGAACCGCGCTGGGCACGCGACGGGAAAGAAGTGTTTTACGTGGCGCCCGGCGGCGCGCTGATGTCGGCGGCGATCGCAGATCCCGTGCATCCGATTTTCGCCGGGCCCAAGGCGCTTTTTCGACTTCCGGGACAAGTGGCGCCAGACGCCGGCTTTTCTTACGATGTTGCGCGCGGGGGCGCGAGATTTCTGGCGCTCAACACAAGGCCTCCGGTGAACGCCCGCGATCTGAGCGTCGTATTCAACTGGCCTCAACTGATGGGCGGCGAGGGGCGCCATTGATCGTGCAATATCGATCCGGCCGGACGCCTTCTTCACCCTGGGTCTCCCCGAAAACCGCCCTTCCCATTTCCTCTACGAAGCTGATCGCGGGAGAACACCGCGCGCTTTAAGGTCAAACTCCTCGCCCACCGTGCATTGCATCGTCAAACAGCAACGGCAACGCAGCAACCCCTATAACGTGCACGGCATCGGCACGGTTCCGATTGAGAGCACGGAAAAGAACTGGACCGGCGGATTGCGCGAAGCCGCCCGTTATCCCGTCGTATCGGGGAAACCCTCTCCCCTGTTTTGGTTTACCACGAGCGAATTATTTTTCAGCAGATCCGCAGCGACAACGCCGGCAAAGCCCTCTAACCGCAGCAGCCTGAGCTCGCGTTCAAACGCATCTGGGCCTCGCCGGCCGTAGACAATTTTTTAAACTTGGCCGACTGATTTGACCGAAATCCAGACCCCTGCTACACTTCAGGCACACTTCTTGCTAAGTGTTTACAAGCAAGAACGTCTGTGCTCCTATGCGTGTGTCGAAATTCATCACCATCTCGCTGCCGCCAGAGCAGCTCAAGACTGCCGAGCGCCTCGCCAAAAAGCAGAACCGCACCATGAGCGAACTGTTCCGGGAGGGTTTGCGCCGGCTCGAACAGGAGGAACAACGTCCCTCGCGCGCCCTTCTCCGCGATCTCGGAACCGTTATCCGCCTAATCCAACAGGACGCCCGCCGGGCCGGCCTGGATAAGATGACCAGGGCCGAGATCAACGCCGAAGTAGAAGGCGCGCGCAAGGAGATGCGCGCCAAAGCCAAAAAGACCAGTAACCGCGCTCGTAAATGACCAGAGTGGTTATCGATACCAATGTGCTGGTTTCCGCACTACTCAAGAAGCACGGAGCCGAGGCTGCCGTGCTCTTTGCCGTGGCCGAGAAGAGCCTCACCTGGTGCGTTTCGCCGCTGGTTATTGCTGAGTACGAAGCAGTCCTCCGGCGGCCCAAGTTCTCCCAGCTTTCTGAAGCGTATGTCACCGCGGTGCTCTCGCTCGCGGCCGGGTCTGAAATGGTCACTCCGGAGTTTACACTGGACGAATCTCCCGATGAGGCGGACAATCGTTTTCTAGAATGTGCTGAGGCCGCTCACGCAGAGTACCTAGTCACCGGCAACAAACGTCATTTCCCCGCACGCTGGAAGAACACGACAATCATCAATGCCCGTGAGATGCTCACAAAAGAATAATCGCCCACCCACCGTGTCCACCCAAGAACCAACGTGTGCCGCGAGCGGTTTGTTATGGCGCCGCGGAAGCCTATGTTGCCACCCGCCGCGACCGGCTCTGGACATTGCCGAACCTAAACTCGACTCGTCAAAGCCATTGTTAGAGAGCACGCACAAGCTTTAAAACCCGGTCGCCACGAGCATGAGCCGCAACAACGATCACAACGAAGATCTCGATTGCCCGCGCTGTTGCCGCAGCTTTCATCCATTCGCCAGCAGCCCGTGTCAAAACACCGCTCCCTCACGGTCGCGGCTCGGTAACGCGCTGAATCCACCCCTCTTCATAGTTCATTTGAACGCCGCTGAAGCTGTGCTCGCGGCTCTGGGAGGCCAGCTTCACGCGCGTTGAGTATCAGTCCGCCGGTTTCCGGCTATGATTGCCAGCAGAGATCGAATTCGCCACCGCCACGTCACGCGCGGTGCCCTCCTTTGAAAATCCGGTCTATGCGAATCGCAGCACCTTCCCGACGGCCCGCGTCAAACGCGCCCAGCTCTGCCGTTCGCGCTCGAGCTGCCTTCGCCCCGCCGCCGTGATGCGGTAGATCTTCACGCGCCGGTTCGTCGCCGAGGTGGTCCATACGGAGGCGATCCAGCCTTCGCTCTCGATGCGGTGCAGCGCCGGATACAGCGATCCTTCTTCGACGCGCAATTCCTCGCCGGAGACCTGCTGGATGTGACTGACGATGGCGTATCCGTGCAGCGCGCCGCGCGCCGCGAGCGTCTTGAGGATGAGCAGGTCGAGCGTGTTCTGCAACCGATTCGAGCGCGGTTTGCCTCTCCTTAACATAGCCTCCTATGCCTAGAGGACTATGCGTGTCTTACGGCCCGCAAGACGGCCTGTCAACTTTGTTGTTTTGCTGAATAGAGGCGGGGCGCTTGGGGCGGCTGGTGGGATTCGAACCCACGACATCCAGAACCACAATCTGGCGCTACTACCAACTGAGCTACAGCCGCCGCGCGAGGTTCGGTCTCGACCTCAGTTTATCATGCGAGCCGCGCAAAAACGGCCCACAGCATAGTATTCTGCATGGGTATGGACGAGGGCGTAATGAAAATGCCCGATCGCAAGACTTCCATAGCGCCCATGCTTTCGGTACGAAATGGCGCGAGAGCGATCGAGTTTTACAAGGCGGCGTTCGGCGCAAGCGAATCGTTCCGCGTCGACGATCCGGGTGGAGCGGTGGTGGCGCGGCTGTCGGTGGGGGAAGGTGAATTGTGGGTGGCCGACGAATCTCCGGAGCACTTGAATTTCAGCCCCGAATCTCTGGGCGGCGGTACGGTGAGGATGGTGATGACGGTGGCAGATCCGGATGCCGCGTTCGACCGGGCCGTGGCCGCGGGAGCTACGGTGGTCTGGCCCGTGCACGACGAGTACGGTTGGCGCTTAGGACGGATCGTCGATCCGTTCGGACATCATTGGGAAATCGGGAGGCCTTTGGACGGCGGCTCCTGAGCTTCGAGGCGCGGCGCCGCTGTGGGGGGCGTGGCCGTCGAGGTCGAGATAGCGGCGGTCGAGGAGGCGGTCCGGCTCCAGATTGCCCATGGCGGAGAGCAGCGTTTCTTTCAGGTGCGGATGGCCCTTTTCGATATCCGCGAACAGGGAGCGAATGGATTTGCGCACCGTGCCGGTCCGCTGCGAGCAGCCGCAGGGGATGACGGGGCGCCGAGCGATTCGGCATAGCGCGCCGTGATGTCTTCCGTCACGAACACCAGCGGCCGGATGAGCTTGAAATCCCGCGCGCCGGACCAGGTGACGGGCGGGAGTGAACTGATGCGGCCCGTGAACATGGCGTTGCGCAGGAACGATTCGCAAAAATCGTCGGCGGTGTGCCCGAAGGCGATGACGTTGGCGCCGAGACCCCGCGCGATTTCGTAGACGGCGCGGCGGCGGTAGCGGCTGCACAGGTCGCAGCCGTGATCGGGCTGTTCTTCGAGCAGCCGGAAGGAGGGCCGGTCGTGAAAATACGTCCACGGGATGCCGCGCTGTTTGAGATACTCGCCGAGCGGCTCGATGGGGCGCAGAAATTTGCCTTGCTCGACCGTGAAGGCGCACACGGTGAAGTCGATCGGCGCGCGCTTTTGTAGGGTGATGAGGGCCTCGAGAAGGGTGAGGGAATCCTTGCCGCCCGATAACGCGACCGCGACGCGATCGCCGTCCCGAATCATCTTGAAGCGGGAGATCGCATCGCCAACCTTATGCAACAGGGTCTTCTCAAGTTCCAAGTTCCAAGGTACTACTAGTTACTTGCGAACGTTCCCGTACAGCGCTCCCCACGGTCGCGGCTCGGGAACTCTTGGTCGGCCGATTTTGTGAAGATGGATTCAGGCGGCCCGGTCCAGGAACAAACGAAAGGTTTTCGAAATGTTACGCATCTATAACGTGAGGTCTCCCATGCGGCAAATTCGTATTGCGCCTCTCGTGGCTCTGCTTTTTGGTTTTGGCGTTGCCGCGCCGCCGCTGTGGACGCAGACGGCGGTAACGCAGCCCATCGCTCCGGCAACCGGAGCGCGTTATCCGGCGGCGAGTACGGCGCCGCACGCCCACCCGCCCCTGAACGGGGCCAGGCACGTCACCGCCAGCGACCTCACCAAAGAGCAGATGGAGGAGTTCCTCCGCACGGCGGATATCGTGGCGACCAAACCGGTCGCGCTCGGAATCACGCACACGCTTCGCGTTACGTTGTCGAACGGCAAGATTTATCACGATGCGCACGTGCAGCAGATCGACGTATATAAAGCCGAATACCGGTCGAAGGAAGGGGTGGAGAAGAACTTCACCGATTCCTATAAGTACAACATCGCGGCTTACCGGCTGGACAAGTTGCTGGGCATGGACATGGTTCCGGTGTGCGTGTACCGCGTGATCAATGGGAAGCCTTCGGCGATCGATTGGTGGGTGGACAACGTCATGTTCGACGAGGCCGGCAGGCGCGAGAAGAACGCCGAGCCGCCGGATCTCAATTACTGGGGAAAACAGATGAACGACGTCCGCGACTTCGATCAATTGATCTATAACGTGGACCGCAATCAAGGCAATCTGCTGATCGACAGGAATTGGCGGGTGTGGGCGATCGATCATTCGCGCTCCTTCCGCGAAATACCGCAATTGCGCAATCCGGAAGTGCTGCGGCGCATCAGCAACAAACTGCTGGAGGGGATGAAGAGACTTACGCAAGAGAATCTCGAAGCGATTCTGCTGCCTTATATCAGCAAGACGGCGATTGCGGATCTGCTGGCGCGGCGCGATCTGCTGGTGAAATTTTTCGAAACTCAAATTACGCAAAAAGGCCCCGACGTGGTGCTGACGGATCTGCCGCGCCACACCGAGCGCGTGACGATTCCTTGATGCGCTGCGTTGCCGCCGGAGCCGCGAGGCGATGATAATCCGGCGGGCGCTGCGCTGCGCCTTGGCGCTGCTGCTGGCCTCCGCGATCGCCTGGGCCCAGAAATATTACGGCTACGTGGACGACGTCGGCCCCGATTATGCGCAGTTGGCGTGGGGAACCACCGACGGCGATAATACGATCGGCCGCTCGTCTCCCTCGCGCGGTGAAGCGACCATACGAATTGCGGGGCGCACCCTTAGTTCCCGCCTCGGTACCGTTACCGTGTCCGGACTGGAGCCGGACCATTCCTACCCTTACGAAATTTCGATGGGCGGCCGGCGGCTCGCGGGAGGGGAGGTGCGCACGTGGCCCGCGCAATCCGATAAGGTCTGCTTTTTCGTGATCGGCGACTATGGGACCGGCCAACCGCTGCAATACCAGGTAGCCAGGGCGATGTGGCAGGAATTCCAAAAGCGCGCGAACAGCGACAACCCGGTCCGATTTGTGATCAGCGTGGGCGACAATATTTACGGCAACGTTTCGGGTTTTCTGTTGGGCATCGGCCATACCGGCGCGTCGGACATCGATTGGACGACCAAGTTTTTCGAGCCTTATGAGCCGCTGCTGGCGCGCATTCCATGGTTTCCGACGCTCGGGAACCACGATGGGAATGAGACCGAGTCGCGCGGCGATCTGAACGCCTATCTCGACAATATGCCGTTTCCGGGGGGCAAGCCGGCGCGTTATTACCATTTCAATTACGGCGGCTTGGCGGATTTTTTCGGTCTGGACAGCACGCGCAATTCGGACTCGGGGCCGCCGCGCGCGGCTTATTCGCAGGACAGCGCGGAATTCCGCTGGATGCAACAGGAGTTTCCCAAGGCGAAGGCGCCCTGGGTGATTCCGTATTTCCATCATCCCTTTTTTAACGCCGGTCCACTGCATCCGCCGAGCTTGCGCGATTTGCAGCACTGGCTGCCGCTGTTTGAGGAAGCCCACGTGAAAGTTGTGTTCAGCGGGCATGAGCATAACTTTCAGATGACCGAGGATGACGACAGTACTTTCGGCATACGCTTTTTCACATCGGGCGCGGGCGGGGAACTGCGGCCGGGGAATATCCGGCGCAAGATGCGGAAGGCTCACATTGCGGCGTGGGCGCCGCAGAACCATTTTCTGGAGGTGGAGATCGAGGGCAAAACGATGCGCGTGACGCCGCTCTCGTTTCAACCGGTCGAGGTAGTGGACCCGGACGGGAATGCCGTGCAGGCGCCGTTCGTCGTTACTTTGCCTTAGCCTTGGCGCGCGCAGGTTTTTTTGAAGCGGCGTTGCGCCAAGCCGAGCGCAGGGCATCGTGGGCTTGCGGTTCGGAGATACTTTCGAGACGCACTTTGGCGCTGCCTTTCAGTCCCCAGGCGCCGGCGGCGGGCTCGAAGGCGGCCGGCGCCGTCTGGAGAAATTCGCGCTGCCGCTCCGGGGTGAGCATGACGACTCCCCAGTGGGCATCGGGGTAGCCGAGCGTGGCGAAGATCCTTCCGTTCACGCGAAAGTCCGGATGGCCCATGTGAGCGCTTTCGGATGCTTCGGGCATACTCAGCGCGAGGGCGCGGAACTCTTCGGGCGTCATGTTGGCTGCCTCTGGAGCGGGTTGGGGTAGGCGTCTTCGCCGCCCTCGCTGTCCTGGTGAATGCACTTGAAATCTTTTTCGATCAGAATTTGGAGGGAAGTTCCGTTGCCCGCGGGCTGCTGCGCGGAGATGCCGACGCGGTCCGTCTCGGTCCAATCGCGGGCGAGGGAGCGCGGGACCTCGATGCGGATCGCGGAATCCGTGTAGGTCGCGGCGAGGTCGTGAGAATCGGTCATAGCCAAGCGAGTACGTCAGTGCGCGGCCGTTCCCGAATACGGCCGCATCGGTTACGGCGCCGTGTTCGCGGAAACGCTCGACTTCGGTTCTGCTGAGGCGAAGCCTGATGGAGTTTCCGTAAATTCGAAGCTTCATTCGGTTACCTCAATTCCGCGATGGTGGCGCCGTTTCCACCTTCCGCCGGAGAAGCGGCGTAAAACTTCTGGACGTGGGGATTGCGCGCGAGCAGGTCCGCCACGGCTCTCTTCAGCACGCCCATGCCGTGTCCGTGGACGATGCGCACGCGGTCGACCGATGCCATGGCGGCGCTGTCCAGAAATTTATCGACTTCTTCCATCGCCTCCTCGGCGTGTTTGCCGATCACGTTGACCTCACGGTAGGTCACGTTCCATGCCGGGCCGGGCTCGTAGGAAATGTTGGTGGGCAATTGGGCGCTCTCCTGGCCAGCGGGCAGGACTTCTTCGATATCGTCGATCGAGATCTGCATTTTCATGAAGCCGGCTTGTACTTCCAGCCGGTCGTCGGCGAGCTTGCGCCGCACTCGCGCCGGCTCGCGTATACCTTTGAGACGCACGCGGGTCCCTTCCTGTATCGCGGGCAGCCGCTTCGGCTCCGCGGCGTTGCCGAGCACCTGAGTCTGTACCGTTTCTTGAAACTCGCGGCGCGCGCGGGCGACGCCACGCAGGGCCTGCTCGGCCGCTTTACGCTGCTGGCGGCCTTCGGCAATGCGGCCGATCGTCTCGCGGGCCTGCTCCTCAAAGGCGGCGATGGCGGCATCGCAGCGGTCCTCGATGCGCTTCAGATTCTCGGCTTCGCGGCGCTCGAATTCCCGCTGCAGCTTGCTTTCCCGCGCGGCCAGCGCCTGGCGCTCGTCTTCGAGTTGCCGCTGCAGCCCGTCGACGCGCGCGAGCCTCTCGTGCAGCTCCGCAAGAAAGCGCGCGATGTCGCGCTCCCCGGTCGACATGGCGGCTCGCGCTCGCTCGATCATGTCCGCGGGAATGCCCAGACGGCGGGCAATGTCGAGTCCCGCCGATTTTCCCGGCGCGCCTACTCGCAGGGCGTACGTGGGCTGCAGTGTTTCATCGTCGAAGCCCATGGACGCATTGACCACGCCTTCTTTCGTCGCGCCGTAAATCTTGATGGCCAGCAGGTGCGTCGACGCCAGCGTGAATGCGCCGTACTCGCGGAAGCGGTCGAGAATCGAAACTCCGAGGGCGCCGCCTTCCTCGGGATCGGTGGCGCGGCCGAGCTCGTCGAGCAGAACGAGGGAATCCGGCGTCACGGCGTCCAGCATTTCGCGGATATGCTCGATGTGGGCGGAGAACGTGCTGAGGCTTTCGGCTATGGACTGGTTATCGCCGATGTCGGCCAGCACCTGCTCGAATAGGGGGAATTCCGCTTCCGTTGCGGGGACAGGCAATCCCGCCTGCGCCATCAACGCGAGCAGCCCCACGGTTTTCATGGACACCGTTTTGCCGCCGGTATTCGGACCGCTGATCAGAAATGTCCGGCACTTCTCGTCGAGCGCGAGCGAGATGGGCACGACCGGCTTGCGCTGTTTGCGCAGCACGTCTTCGAGCAGCGGGTGGCGCGCCTCCGTTAACGTCAGCCTGCGGTTTTCCTGCGCGCTCAGCTTGGGGATGACGCAGCCGAAATCGGATGCGAAGCGAGCTTTGCCGAAGAGCAGATCGAGACGTCCGACGGCGTCGACCGAAGCGGCGATCTCGCCCACGTGCGACCGCAAGCGCTCCGTCAGCTCGCGCAGAATGCGGTCGACTTCGCGCTGCTCTTCCTCGCGCAGCCGTACCAGCTCGTTGTTGAGGTCGATGGTCTCGAGCGGCTCGACAAACAAGGTGTGTCCCGTACCGCTGGTCCCGTGAATCACGCCGCCGATTTTGCGCTGCTGCCCCGCGATGACGGGCACGACAAAGCGTTCGTTGCGAATCGTGACGAAGTCTTCCTGCAGCGTTCCCTCGTCGCGATGGGAGCGCATGAAGCGCTCGAGCGAAATGTGCACCTGCTTGCGCTGCCGGTCGATATCGCGACGCAGTTGCCGCAGCATGACGCTGGCGTCGTCGGCGACGGAGCCGTCGGGAAGAATTTTGCCGCGCAGCTCGCGCACGAGGGGACGGAGATCGGCGAGGCGGCCTGCCATGGCGGCGATGCGCGGAAATCGTTCCGCCGGAGCGGTCAGCAGAGCGCGGATGTCGGCGGCCTGTTCTAATAATTGCTGTAGTTCGTAGATCTGGCGGGCCTCCAGCGCGGCGCCGGCGATCTTGAGCAGCGCCACGGCCGCGCCGGGATCGGGAATGGAATCGAAGCGCGGGCAGATGGCGGCCCCGCGTTGCGGCGTCTGCGGGGATTGTGCGATTCTTACATACTCAACGGCTTCGGCGGCGTCCGCAAGGGAGGCTTCGATTGCGGCGCGATCCGTGAGCGGCTCGACGTGGCCGAGCTCCGCCCGTCCGAGCGCGCTATGGACATAGCGGCCGAGCAGTTGCCGCAGGCCCTCGAACTCCAACAGATCGGAGCTGCTCCGGATCATGCTTTCATTGTGCGTGAAACCCATGGCGGGTCAGATGGCCGTTTGGCGCTCGAAGGCGCGCTCGACGACGGCTTGGGTTCCGCCGGTGATGCGATAGTCGCGCAATTGCTCGCGCGCCACCCAGGTGGCCGCGCTCACGTCGGTCGCGGCGCGCAGCACTCCGCCGGTCACGCGGCAAATGTAGTCGATCAGGACGTAATGATACTCGGCGCGGCCCGCCTGGTCGGGTATGATGCGCTCGAAAATTTCAAAGACAGACAGCGGCTCGATATCCAGACCGGTCTCCTCGCCGACCTCGCGCCGAATGCCGTCGCAGAGTGTTTCGCCGGTCTCAAGGATTCCGCCGGGCAGCGACCAATAGCCTTTCAGCGGCTCGTTGCCGCGTTCGACTAAAAGGATTTCGAGTTGGCCGCGCTCCCGCCGGAACACGAGCGCGCCGATGCCGAGGAACGGGCGGTCGGGATAGCTACGGTCGTCGTTATTTCTCATTTGCCGCAGGCTTGAAGCGGATACGGAACAGCGAGGTTCGCGCCGTCACGTAGAGCGACTCGCCGTCGGCGTCGCCGAAGGAGCAATTGGAGGGAGTCTCGGAGATCGCGATGGCCTCGATCTGCCGTCCGTCGGGCGAGTAAACGAAGAGTTTTTCCGCCGCCAGGTAGAGGTTTCCGCGCGGATCGGTGCGCAATCCATCGGGCACGCCCGCGATTCCCGTCACCAGGACGCGCTCGTTGGAGGCTTCGCCGCCACGCGCCAGATCGTAAGACCGGATATTGCGCTCGTCCGAGTTGCCGACATAAAGAATGCGGCCGTTGGGGGAAAGCGCGATGCCGTTGGGCCTCCCCTTGGGCCTCGCAATCGCTTCCAGCGCTCCTTTGGGCGTGACGCGGTAGACGCCGTAGAAATTCAGCTCGCGCGCGTCGTTGGCCGAACCAAACGCCGGGTCGGTGAAGTAGACATTGCCGTCCTTGCGGATTGCGATGTCGTTGGGGGAGTTCAGACGCTTGCCTTCAAAGCGTTCCGCGATGGTTTCGATTTTGCCGTTGCGATCGGTGCGCGTGACGCGCCGGGCGTGACTTTCGCAGGTATAAAGGCGGCCCTGCGCGTCCACGGCGTTGCCGTTGGCGCCGTTCGAATCTTTACGAAAAACTTCAACGGGGCGTCCTGGCGTAAGCTTCAGGATACGGTTCGTGGGGATGTCGCTGAAGTAGAGGAAGCCTTGGGGGGACCAGGCGGGGCCTTCGGTGAACGTGAAGCCGGCGGCGACCTTCGAAATTTCTATATCCGCGGCATCCTGCGCATGAGCGGCGAAGAGGAGCGCGAACGCCCAGGCGAGCCGCATGGCATTACGCCCCGATATAGCGCGCGTAAACGCTCCTCGCGATGCCGATGTCCGTGGTGCCTTTGATAATGACGCGCCCATCGGGGAACACCGTAAGCTCATAGGGCGGCGTATCGAAACGGAGCGCGACATCGTTATAGCGGACGGCGCCGAGCGGGGTAAGGCGGTGGGCGAGATGGCGCAGGTCCAGCGGCCGGGCGAGTTCGTGGAGCTGCACGGCGTTTCTGCCGCACAGGCTCACGGGCGTTCTTCGCTTCGCGTCCAAATGCGTGAACTCGCGCTTGCCGCAGGCCCTGCACTCCGGATCGGGCGGTGGCTGGCCGATCTGGCGCATGGCCCCGCTCCAGACGTCGACGGTGGTGATCCGCTGAGCTGGCTGTAGGCCGCAGAGCAGCCGCATGGCGGCGCTCACCTGCAAACTCGCGATCAGCGCCGTAACGGACGCCAGCACGCCCACGGTTTCGCAGGTCGGCTGCAGGCCGCCGGGCGGCTCCGGGTAAACGCATTTTAAACACGCGGTTATGCCCGGGACGACCGGCATGGTGATGCCGTAAGAGCCGACCGCGCCGCCGTAGATCCAGGGCCGCGAACGGCTGACGCAGTAATCGTTCATCAGGTAGCGGGTTTCGAAGTTGTCCGTTCCATCGAGCACGACGTCCACATCGCCGAGCAGATCTTCGACGTTCCCGGCCGTCATGTCGGCAACGGCGGCGTCCACTTTTATCTCCGAATTGATCCGGCCGATCTCGCGCGCGGCGGCGGCGGCTTTTGGCGTGGCATCGCGCGCGTCCGCTTCGTTGAATAGCCACTGGCGCTGCAGATTGCTCAGCTCCACGCAGTCGCGATCGATAATGCGGAGGAATCCAATTCCGGCCCGCGCCAAGGCTCCGGCTTGAAAGCTTCCCAGAGCGCCGCAACCCACAATGGCGACGCGCGCGTCCAATAACTTCCGCTGGCCGGCTTCGCCGATGCCGTGGAAGAGGATTTGCCGCGAGTAGCGCCCCGTAGTGCCGGACCCCATCGATCTTAGAGTAGCAGGGCTTTCAATCGGTTATTGGTGGACGTGAGCTGCACAATTGCAAACATTTCCACGGATCTGCCGCATTTGCGGTAATAACTAGATTGTCAGTCGAATTCCCGATCCCTCTCTTTGCGCGCACTGCGGGCGGATCAGCTGGCGGACTGCTTTATACTGACAAAATGCGGGAATTAGCCCTCAGAGTTATTCGAAAACTGCTGAGGAACATCGATAACACGATTGAGCGTGAACAGTGGGGTATCACTGCGAAAGGTGCGGCCACGAATGGCCACGTGCTCGAGTTGGAGGGACTCTTATCGGCATTAGTTATCAATGACCCTGACCAGCTGGCTTACTTTAACATGCATCGCCAACGTGTCCTTCGCACGCTTTCATATGTACGTCCGGCAGAAGGAGAAGTTAGCGCTCTTGAGATTGGATCGTACGTTTATATTGCGGCTGCACTGCAGCGCGTGCCCGGCGTAGCTATTGACTTGACTAACCGCGCGTTTTCCAGTAGACTGGATTCATGGAGCTACCATCCACCCTGCAAGAGGCGGTTGTCTACTTCGCCGATCCCAAGAACTGCAATGACTTTCTCGCGGGCCTTCGCTGGACGGACGGCAAGCCGCACTGCCCTTACTGCGGTTCGGACAATGTTGCCTATCTTGCCAGCGTGAACCGCTATAAGTGCTACGGAAAGCATCCCAAAGCTCAGTTTTCCCTAAAGGTCGGGACTATCTTTGAGGATTCGCCAATCGGTCTGGATAAGTGGCTGTACGCCATGTGGCTGATCGTGAACTGCAAGAATGGTATCAGTTCGTGCGAAGTGGCGCGGGATCTTGGTATCACCCAAAAGTCTGCATGGTTCATGGATCACAGAATCCGCTTTGCGCTGTACTCCGGTTCGTTCGATAAGATGTCCGGTCACGTGGAAGCGGCCGAAACCTTCACCGGCGGGAAAGCGGGCCAACGCCAGCGCCGCATTGCTGGGACCGGAACCAAAGACAAAGTTCCGGTGATGGGAATCTTGGAACGCGGCAAGAATGGCAAGAGCAAGGTTCGTACATCAGTCGTTCCGAATCGTAAGAAGGCGGCGCTTCAGGCTGGAAGTCCGCAAGCACGTTGAGGCCGGTTCGGCACTGTATACCGATTTCCTTCTTTCGTATGAAGGGCTGGCCGGTGATTATGCGCACAAGGTCGTAGACCATGCCGTTGAATGCGTCAGAGACGGCGTGGTTCACACTAATGGCCTTGAGAACTTTTGCTCGCTCCTGCAGCGGACTATCAGCGGAACCTACGTTAGCGTCGAACCGTTTCATCTGTTCCGTTACCTCGATGAGCAAGCCTCTACCGGTTCAATAATCGCGGCAAGGAAATGAGCGATTTCGAGCGGTTCAAGCTCGCGGCATCGCAGATCGTTGGGAAGCGGATCACCTGGGAACAAGTCACCGGCAAGACGCACGACAGCGAAACGTGGCCGAACTGAAAAGGAACGTGCGCGCCAACGGCGCGGAAAGCGTAAACCGGTTAAGCCCTATGCTTGGCCGGTTTTTTGTTTTTCGCCTTTCTCTTGCCGAACGGATTAGGCACCTCGCTCTTCGGAACTGTCAGCACTTTCTTCACGGCTGTGCGGAACCGTTCCCATGCTTCCGGCCCTTCGATCATTTCGTGATTCCGTGATTCTGTTCTCATTCCACACCCCCCCATAGCCTGTCCTCACCAGTATTGTCCCGTGCTTTCCAGCATCTCATGGTTTGGAGTGGACCCTGAAACCGATACAACCGGATAACCTCTAATTCATCCAAAGGGGAAATCATGAGTTTGTCTCGACGAAAGTTCTCAAAGGAGTTCAAGCTTTCGGCCGTGCGCCGGCTCGAAGCGGGAGATACGATCGCACAGGTGGCGCGCGCCTGCGAAGTCCACCCCAGCGATCTGCATCGCTGGCGGCGTGAGCTGCGGGAGCATGGCGAGCGCGCCTTTGCCGGCGCGGGAGTTCGGCGGCAGGAAGAGGGCCGGGTGGCAGAGTTGGAGCGCAAAATCGGCCGCCAACAAATGGAGATCGATTTTTTAAAAAGGGCCTTGCAGGGCGCCGAGGAACAGCGACTGCTGCGGGCGCTGCATGACGGCGCGACCTCTACCGGCAAATTGAAAAGGAGGCGGAGGCGGGCGGGAGCTTGACAGTGCGGCGCATGTGCGAAGCGGGCAGCATCAGCCGGGCGGGTTTCTACCGCTTCCGGGAAGCGGCACCGACCCGGCCCACGGCGGAGGAGATCGGTCTGCGCCATGATATGGCGGCATACGGCAGCCGCCGAATCGCGGCGGAGTTAAGGCGGCGTGGCTGGCGAGTGAACCGCAAGTGCGTGCAGCGCATCATGCGGCAGGATAATCTGCTGTGCCTGCGCCAGCGCCGCTCGCCGATGGGGATGACAACGGGCCGCGTGGGCTGATACGTGGTGTTGCGTTTTCGATAGGCCTGAGAGTTGCGCAGCCGGTACAGATGCGCCACCGAAATCGCCGCCAGCCGCTGGTATGCAGCCTGGCCGTATTCGTTGTATTCGCGCTCCAGAATGCGCCGTGTCGCCGGTCCGCTCAGGTTTCCATGCGCCTTGTCGACGTAGGCCAACAGATCCAGGTCGGCGGCGGTATAACGGCTCGCGAAACGGGTGCGCCGATAAGCTACTGCCTTCACTCGGCCGGTCTTGCCGTATGCAGCGAGGCGCCGTGTTACCTGGGCGCGGCTCAAGCTCGTCATCCGCGCGATGTAGCGCCGCACCAACCCCCTCTCGGGCCGCTTCAGGCTCGCGTACTGCTGGCGGACCAGCGTCCGTTCCACCCAGCGGTACACCTCGTCGCGCCCTTGCCCGGCAAACCGGGCCTCGCCGGCACCGGCCAAAAACGCCCGAATCTGCTCCAGGCTCATAGCTTGCGCGGAGGCTCACGCCGCGGCGCCGGGAGTAGGCCCGCAGGCTCATCGGCTCTAGCGCGGTCGCCATCAGAGGGCAGCCAGTCGCTGCGCGGCGACCTCATCGAAGCTCTGCCCGGTTTCCGCCAGGACCGCCCGTCCGCCGTCGTATTCCTGCCAGCGCTTCACGATCACATCGCAGTACTTGGGAATCTACCTCCATGAGCCGAGCGTTGCGGCCGCGCCGCTCACAGGCAAGCAGCGTCGAGCCAGAGCCGCCGAACAGATCGAGGACGCAGTCTCCGGGTTTGCTGCTATTGACCAGAGCCCGTTCGATCAACTCGACCGGCTTCATGGTCGGATGCAGCTTGTTCGCTGCTGGCTTCTTCTCCTGCCACAGTGTCGATTTGCGATTTGTCGCCATACCAGGGATCACTGTGCCCCTCCACATGGCAATAGAAGATCGGCTCATGCTGGAACTTGTAGCGTCCGAAGCCCCATGCGAACGTGTTCTTCGCCCAGATAATCTGGCAGCGAACCGCGAATCCGGCGGCCTCCAGCGCGGTTTCAAAGTCCCGCTGCGCCGAGGAGGCGTGGCAAATGTACAGTGACCCGCCCGGCTTGATAGCGCTCCGAAAGCGGCGAACGAATTGCGCAGAAACAGCTCGAAGGCTTGGGGCGTCATCGAGTCGTTCTGGATGGTCAGCTTCTGATCCGTATACCCCTCATAGCCGACATTGTAGGGAGGATCGCTGAAGGCCAGGTCGGCCTGTTGGCCCGCCATGAGCCTCTGTACCGCCTCCAGCTGCGCAGCGTCGCCGCACAGAACGAAGCGACGACCGGCAACCCACAGTTCGCCAGTGGTCGTCACGGGGCGCGCCGGGAGCCTCCGGCGTGGCGTCTTCGTCGGTCAAGCCTCCGGTGAGCTGGTCTGGCTGCTTCAGCAGATCCTTTAATTCCTCGTCGCTGAAACCGACCAGCTCCAGGTCGAAGCAGTCCCGTTCCAGCTCCTGCAGTTCTTGGCGCAGCAGGTCCTCATCCCAGCCGCCGAGTTCCGCCAGTCTGTTATCGGCGATGACGTAGGCTCGCCGCTGCGCGGGAGTCAGGTGGTCCAACACAACGACCGGAGCCGCGGCCATCTCGAGTTTTCGGGCTGCCAACAACCGGCCGTGCCCGGCAATGATGCCGTCCTGACTATCAACCAGGATGGGGTTCACGAACCCGAACTCCACAATGCTGGCGGCGATCTTGATCACCTGTTCATCAGAATGGGTGCGAGGATTGCGGTCGTACGGGACCAGACGGTCCAGTGTCCATATTTCAATAGCCTTGGCCATCGCTGGGCTCATTTGTTTTTCAACCTCCATAAACGGAAAAATGACTACTGCGCGTCCCCTGACGACGTGTATACCGACGACCTCTTTTTGCGGTCTGACGGAAGAGTGGCGCGGCAATCATTCCACCAGCCGCCGCAGGTCGCACGGAAGTACCTTTTTATTTCAATTGGCCTGGCGTTTGCGATGCCGGATAAAACGCGTCAGGCGCGCCATGTACTGCCCACCGGCTTTTCGCCGTTGCGCGGCGGGACGAGGCAATCCGCAAACTGAAGAAAAGCCCCGCGATACTCACAACGTGCCTATCCTCGTCCCGCCCATGCAGACGTCGAAGCTTCCAGCAGCGGCCGGTCTCGATGTTCTCCAAGAAGCTGTATCGAGTGCCGGTATGCGCATGTGTTTCAACGGCCTTGCCGCCGTCCTCCCGGAGTAGCCAAATTGCTTTGAGGTGACCCTTGCGACCGTAGGCTGGATTCACATACCACTTGCTATGAGTCGCTTTGCTGCCTGAAGCGACCGAAAGCCCGGGGAGATCCCGTCTGCCGCGTAGATCGGGACTGTTCGCGCGTTGAAGACACTTCAGTTGTGGGAATAGAGGGAAAGAGTTTCGCGAGAGTCCCGTCTCTCGGAGGCTCCAGCGCTGCAACGTTCATCTTTTGAATATCAGGCGCGTAACTCAGTCGTCAACAGTAAAGTCGAAACCTGAAGGAGTCGCGGGCGTTGGGCGGGGTGGGCATCCTCCTATATAGCTATATAGGAAACGAAATGTTGTCGTCTCAGGAAGACGGCGACGCGAAAGACGGTGTCCAGGGCGCCCACACTCGCCAACGCCTTGAATCGGCTGACTTGATCGTGGGCAGATGCCGAAATCCACACGATGCCCATGCCTGCTCGTGTTCAAAATGGAGTTTGGATTCCAGTTGGACTCCGGCGACCACGTTTTAGCGGGCGGGGAAAACGGTAAGTGTTTGAAATATTTTGGTGGACCTGGTGAGATTCGAACTCACGACCTCTTCCATGCCATGGAAGCGCGCTCCCAACTGCGCCACAGGCCCATTTCAGGAGGGATCGGTCTCACTATATCACAGCGCCTCGGCGTGAAGCATCCAGTGGCCATTGACACGCCCGCGCATGACCTCGTAGGCTGAACGTATGAAGAAAGCATGGCTGATTGCCGCCCTCGCCGCCTCCTGCCTGTCCGCGCAGACCGCCAAGCAGAACGACGAGAAACCCACGCGGAACCAGCAGCAAGTCAAAGAGGAAACCACTCCGCAAAAAGATCCGGTGTGCGGCATGACCATGGACCCTAAAACAGCCGAAGCCAAATACGTCTACAAGGGCAAGACATACTATTTCTGCAGCAAGGAAGACCAGCAGGAGTTCGCGAAATCGCCCGGCAAGTACGTCAAGAAGTAAGCTACTGTTTGGCGCAGATCCCGGCAATGCCGGCGGCGCCTGTCGTCTTACAGCTATAACCCGCGGGACAGGCGTGCGAGCCGGCTGCGTTCCCGCCGCAGCGGATCGTATTCGGCTCCACCATTTCGCACTGATGCGACGCCGCATTGCATTGCGCCACGCGCGTGTCTTCGACCATGAAATGGGGACACAGCGGACTTGTAACCTGGCAGGCGTTCGCGGTGCGATAAGCGGCGACCTTGTCCTTGTTCACCGCGTCCTTATAACCGTTATGGCAGCAGGCCTCGCGCGCGACCGCCATGCAATCCGAATCCGCGTTGCAGGATAGGTAATCGGCCTTGGCTGCGGCCTCGCTCGACCCGACCTTGCGTAGCGTGACGGTGAATGTCGCGGGATTGCGCCGCTCCTCCTCGAACACGATGAAGTAACGGTTTGGATACGGGTCCTCGCTCGGCGGCAGCACCGCCGTAACGTGCGAACCGAAGTTGCTCACGATAGGCTTGTAGCGGCTGTCCGTCAGCGCGGCCATGGCTTGGCCATTGATGGAATCGACTTGGATGTCGACCTTGTCGCCGGCCCGGCCCTCAAAGTGAAAGGCCATGTAGCGCGGCTGGTTCGCGTATTCGACCTTCTCGCTGGTCTGCCCGTATTGCAGCTCGCCCACGACTTTGACGTCTTCGTCCCGGAAGAAATAGGGCTGACAGTATAGTGTCACGGCGCTGAGGGCCGGAAGAACTACGAATCGCACGGGGGCGCGCATGCCCACAGGGTAACCCGCGTTCATTACAGGCGCCTTGGCCCCATGCTTCGGCCGGGTCCGGTTTTCGCCCACGCTATTCTGGATTTGAGAATGTCATTCGCGCCGATTCCGGAGGCCGTGGAAGCGTTTCGCGCCGGCCGCATGGTGGTCATCGTGGACGACGAAGATCGCGAGAACGAGGGCGATCTCACCATTGCGGCCGAAAAGGTCACGCCCGAGACGATCAACTTCATGGCGATGCACGCCCGCGGCCTGATCTGCCTTTCGCTCAGTCCGGAAATCTGCGACGCGCTGGCGCTGCCCATGATGACCTCGCGCAACACCTCGCGGTTCGGGACGGCGTTCTGCGAATCGATTGAAGCGAGCGAAGGCGTCACGACCGGCATTTCGGCGGCGGATCGCGCGCGCACCATCCAAGTGGCGATCGACGCCAACTCCCGCCCCAGCGACCTGGCGCGGCCGGGACATGTATTTCCCCTGCGCGCCCGCGAAGGCGGCGTTCTGGTGCGCGCCGGCCAAACCGAGGCGGTGGTGGATCTGGCGCGGCTGGCGGATCTGCGCCCGGGCGGCGTCATCTGCGAAATCATGAACGAGGACGGCACCATGGCGCGCGTCCCGCAATTGCGCGAGTTCTGCGCCCGGCACGGCCTCACCATGATCTCCGTCGCCGATCTGATCCGCTACCGCCTGGATCACGAGCGCTATATCGAACGCCATTCGGAAGGCTGCCTGCGCACGGAATTCGGCAGCTTCCGGACCATAACGTACGCCAGTACGATCGTCGCGGAGCAGCACATCGCATTAATCCGCGGCGAACTGAACTCGGATGAGCCGGTGTTGGTCCGCATGCATTCGCACTGCGTCTATGGCGATGTCTTCGGCTCGACCGAATGCGACTGCCGCGAGATGATCCGCCGCTCTCTGAAGCGCATCGCGGATGAGGGCAGGGGAGTCTTCGTGTACCTGCATCAGACCGGACCGGGTATTCGCGACCACCGCGCGTTTCGGACCCCTGGCGGCGCTCCGAAGCTGCAACACGAGGCCGGAATCGGCGCGCAGATCCTGGCGGACCTGGGCTTGCGGACAATCCGTCTGCTGACGAATCATCCGCGCAGAGTGGCCGGCCTCGAAGCGTACGGCATCGAAATTGTCGATCAGGCGCCGGTCTAGCGGCTGCCGCTCGTTCGCCCGGCTTAATCGATAGCCCATTTTTTTTCGTCCGCCGCAAAATGCGAACGTTGAGCGGCTTAAGACCAGGCGCGCTTCGCCCTCGCATCGGCCAAACGATCGGGCCACCCCCGCGTGGCCGCCGCCGTCATCCCTCGCGGAGCGCCGCCAAGGGATCCAGGCGGCTGGCGCGGCGCGCAGGAAAGTAACACGCCAGGAGCGCGGCCGCCAGCAGCACAAATGCCGCTCCAGCCACGCTGATCGGATCGCTCGCGCTCACGCCATACAGCATTCTCGACAGCAGTCGCCCCACCCCCAGAGCCCCGGCGAAGCCTATTATCACTCCGCTCAAAACCAGCGTCATGCCTTGCCGCAGAACCAGCCGCAACACGCTGGCCCGGGCCGCCCCCAAAGCCATCCTCACGCCGATCTCCCGTTGACGCAGATTGACGGAATACGCCATGATCCCGTACAATCCGATGCTTGCCAGCGCCAGAGCCAGCAGTCCGAACACGCCCAGCAAAACCACGCCCATTTTTGCCTGGAACAAGCCTCCGTCGACGATCTGGCGTCCCGTCCGCGTATCGGTCACGCCTATCCCCGGCGCCGCGTCGCGCACCTCGCGCTGAACCGGCCTCAGGATCCCCAGCGGATCTCCCGCGCTCCGCACATACAAAATCATCGCGTCGGAATAGTTCTGTTCCAGCGGCACATAAACGCATGCTTGCGGCGGCTCCGCAAAGGTGGAATAGTTCGCGGTTCTGGCAATCCCCACGATCTGCCGCATCGTCTTTTCGCCCGGAAGCCGAATGCGCTTCCCAATGGCATCCTGGTCCGGCCAATAATCGTGCGCCATTTTCTCATTGACGATCGCCACCGGAGTGGATCCCTCTCGATCCAATTTGGTGAACTCCCGCCCCCTGTCGATCGCGATGCCCGCGGTCTCAAAATAGTTTAGATCCACGGTCGTCAGCACGGCCGCAATAACGTCCGCTTTCGATCGCTGCCCGCGGCCTTCCACTTGAAATCCGCCGGCAATTCGCGCCCACAGCGGCAGGTTCGAAGCCCACGATACGGAGTCGATGCCCGGAATCCGCGCCGTTCGCTCGCGAACCTCCTTGTAGAATTCCTTCGTTTGCGGCTTGGCATATCCGGCCTGACCGGGATTCGTCATGAAGATCGCAAGGTTTTTTGTCTGGAACCCCGGATCGATTTCGTACGCTCGTCCAATGCTCCGCAAAAACAGGGCCGCCGCTACCAGCAGCAGAAATGAAAACGCCACTTGAGCCACCAGCAGAACATTCGCAAACGTAACCGTGCCGCGGCTCTTGCCGGTTGTGTGCGATTCTTCTTTCAACCCTTCCACCACGCTTGTGCGCGAAGCCCGCAGCGCTGGAATCGTTCCAAATAGGAAACCCGTCCCTAGCGAGACAACCAGCGCGAAAATGAATACCGTCGCATCCAACTTCGGCGCAATGAAGTTCGCCGCCGACGGCAGTGACGACCATAAGAGCTGCAATCCCGCATACCCGATCGACAGCCCCACAACACCACCCAGAAATCCAAGGAAGACGCTCTCGGTAAGAAGTTGACGCACCAGTCTGCCGCGGCTGGCCCCCAGCCCCAGGCGCACCGCCATCTCATGTTGCCGCGCCATGGAGCGCGCCAGCAGCAGGTTCGCCACGTTCGAGCACGCGATCAGCAAAACGATTACCACAACCACCAGCAGCACCGCGCTTCCAAACACAATGGACGCCGATCCGCCGCTTACGCTGCCGAACACGACATCGCCGATCGGCCGCACCGTCGCGGTATGCCCTTCGTTGGCTTCCGGGTACTGGCGCGCCAATGCCGACGCGACGGTTGCCAGATTGGCCTGCGCCCTCTCACGGCCGACTCCCGGCTTCAATCGCCCCACGCCCTGGAATATCGCCTTGCTCCGCTCGCTCAAGGCGTCGTGCATCTCGTTCGGCAGCAGTTGTCCCGCCATGGCCGCCGGTATCCAAAAATCCGGTCCGAAAATGGCATTCACGCCAATGAATCGGGGGGGCGCCACGCCGATCACGGTGAACTCCACGTTGTTCAGCAGCAGCGTTTTGCCCACGACGTTGTCCGCCGCGCCGAAGTGCGCTTCCCATGTCCCGTAGCTCATCACCGCCACCGCGTGCGCGCCCGGTACGCCGTCCTCTTGCGGCAGAAAGAAGCGGCCCCGGGCGGGCCTGAGGCCCAGCGTCGAGAAGTAATTGCCCGTCACCACCTCGGCGAACATGCGCTGCGATACGCGGCCCTCCCGCAACGTTACAATCCGCACGGATGTGTAGCCCGCCAGCGAGGTGAAGACGTCGTTCCTGGCCCGATAGTCCGCGAGGTTGGCATATGAAATCGGCAACAGCGCCTGCGATTTCGAAGCGCTCTTCTCTTCGGCTACTGCAACGGCCGCCAACCTGGACGAATCCGCAACCGGAAGCGGATTCAAAATCAGCGTATTGATAACGGTGAACACGGTCGTGTTCGCGCCGATTCCCAACCCCAGCGTCAGAACCACAAACAGAGTGAACAGGGGGTTCTTCCGCACGGCGCGGCTGCTATAGCGAAGATCTCTCCACAGGTCCTCCGTGAAATTGGCCGGCCGCGCGTCCCCGGCCGCCGGCGCGTCGTTCTTTGGCATTTGCCGCCTCCCTGCAAACTCCCGGATCGGGCGCATATCGCCCAGTTCCGCCGCGACCTTCCGATAGGCCTCTTCTTCGCTTGCCCCGCCGGCGCGCAGCGCCCGGAACTCGTCTTCCAGGTGCAGCGCCAATTCTTCGGCGAGATCCGCTTCCGCCTCCGCCTCCAGCTGTAAGGGGGCGATCCGTTCGCGAACGATACTCTTCCAATCAGGCATGCTCGATTCCCGTAATCCGGCTGATCGCCGCGACGAAATCCTTCCAGCTTTTGCGTTGTGAGCGAAGCACCTTCCGGCCCTGCGGGGTCAAACTGTAATAACGACGCCTGCGATGCTCCGCCTTTTCCACCCAGCGTCCGGCGATCCACCCCTGCTCCTCCAGCCGGTGCAGCAGCGGATAAAGCGAAGTAACGTGAAACCGCAAGGCGCCCCGGACCGCATCTGAATCGACTTTGAAATGTCGTAGCCGTGGCGAGGCTGGTCCTCGAGCAGCGACAATACAAGAAGCTCCGCGCTTCCTTTCTTCCACTCCCGATCCGGCGAGCTTGAGGCCATATGGTTGGCTCCATTATACAGGAGTCACGAATAACAACGCGCGGCTCGATCGATTTGTTCCATCGAACGCCGGAGAAATTTGCCGTGGCCGATCCGGCGCATAATGTTAGCTGCATGCGAATCGTCCTGCGCAGCTCGTCCCTGCTTTTTTCGCTGCTGGGGATCGCGGCCAACGCCCCGCTGTCCAGGGTCCGGCGGCTGCTGCGGCCGGGCGCGGCCGGCGATCTCGGCATCGGCATGTCCGTGCCCCAATTGCGCGCGGAATTTGAGGGAGCGATGAAATTCGACGAGAACGGAGGCAAAGCGCACGTATTCCTAGCCTCGCCCTCGCAACGCCGCCCCGACCTTTCGTTCGACATCGCGGCCGGCGCCGTCACCGCCATCCGCGTGTACGCGCGATCGTTCAAGACCGCCGCCGGCATCGGCCCCGGCGGCAGCGTGGAGGAGTTGTCGGACCGCTACAACATCCGCTGGACCGACGATAATGTCGCCGAGGTCGACGACCTCCGCATGAGCTTTCAGGTTGAAGAAGATCGCATCGTTTCGGTCCTGATCTGGTAATCGCGGACGGCGCGCCGGCAACCGCGCCATACTGAAGCATGGTCACCGATCTCGTCCAGATCCGCCGTCTGGGCGAGAAAAAGATGGAGCAGAACCGGCGGCTGCGGGCCCACTTGAAGCGCCACAACTTCGTCGAACGGCGGCTCAAACATCTGGCCGACGAAGTTGCCGGCGCCATCGACTGCCGCGCCTGCGCCAACTGCTGCCGCGTCGCAACCACGAAATTGACTCCGCGCGATGTAGAGAAATTGGCTCGCTTCCTGGGCATGCGCCGCGAGGAGTTTTTGCGGAATTACGCCGTCCAGGACCCCCAGGAGGGCCTCATCTTGAAAAGGACGGAAAGCGGCTGCGTCTTTCTGAGCGGGAACGAATGCACCGTCTACGAAGGCCGCCCGCATACGTGCCAAGATTTTCCCCACTTGGCGCGAGGCCCCGGATCGTTTCTCTCGCGGCTTTGGGAAATGCCCGATCGCGCCACTTACTGCCCCATCGTTTATAACAGCCTGGAAGCTTTCAAGGACGAAGTCGGCTTCCGCCGGTAAGGCCCTTACTCCTCTCCCTCGAGCGCGCCGCTCGCGGGGCGGCCGTCTTCGCTTCCTGAAGCCGCAGCGGCGGCCGCGCGGACCTGAAACCAGAAAGTTTCGATTCTCTTGCCAACCGCCATGAATTCATCCAATGTCGTGGGCTTCTGGATGTACATGCCCGCGGGGCCGCGCGCGGCGCGGTCGCGGTCGTCGGGATTGCCCGAAGAGCTGAGAATCACCACCGGCGTGCATTCTAATTCCGCGGTGGCGCGAATTTCGCTCAGAACCTCCCAGCCATCGCGTTTCGGCAGATTAAGATCGAGCAAAACGAGATCCGGCCGCGCGGCGTTCGCATGCTCGCCGCAGCGCCGCAGGTACTGGAAGGCCTGCTCCCCGTCGCCCAGGTGCAGGAGCTCGAAATTCAGCGCGGACTCTTTTAAAGCTTCTTTTACCAAGAGCACATCGGCGCGATTATCCTCGACAATCAGAATTTGCACGCGCTTCTGCTCCGGGTCTTCCACGCTCATTATCCTCGCTATTTCGACCATTTAGTAAACGCCATCGGCAAGCAAATTATAACGCAGCCGCCTTCGCCGCTCAACATCTGAAGGGGCGCTCTCAGCGGTTAATTGCAGATTTATACCGACATTATGGCTAAATTACGTTATTACTGGCAATTATTAAAATTAGTTTGCGATATTTTCCCGGCAAACGCATTAAATTTAGATCATAATTACCGAGGCATTCCGAAGCCCCGGCCGCGTCTTGGCGCGCGATACGCCGCCCGCAACCGCTCCCTTGCCGAGGCTCGCGGCGGACGCCGGTTTATCCCACAAGGCTCGCCATCAGCGCCGCCAATACGATGGTCGAAATCGCCGCGTATTTCCAGTCCCGCTCCAGCCCAAACCCGATGGCGCACGCGATGACACGCGCCACCGGCGTCGCCATCAGCAGCAGCAGTCCGAATTGAATAACAAAACGCGGGTCGCCGTTCGCCACGCCGGCGGCGATCGCGCGGACGCTCCTCAGCGGGCCAGGCGCGCCGCGAAAGACGCCATAGGAGGGGCGCGGCCCAAGGTGCCCCGCCAAATACCAGACTCCGCCGCCGGCGACCAGCAACGCGGCCACAAGAACGCCCGTGCGCAGGATGATGCCGACCGCCTTTTCGATCTGCCGGTCGTTCAAGCGCATCACAAACGCCCCGTAATGCCGCCGTAGAGCATCTCGATGGCGAGCGCCCCCACCACCATCGCAAACAGAACCCGCAAAGGCTGAATGCGCGCCCCGCCCAGCAGACGCGCTCCCAGCAGCGAGCCCCCCAGCACGCCCAGCATCACGGGCATCGCGATCTGCGGCACAATGTAGCCGCGCCGCAGATACACGCCCGCGCTCGCCGCCGCGGTCACGCCGATCATGAAGTTGCTCGTCGTCGTGGAAACCTTGAAGGGAATACCCATCACCTGGTCCATCGCGATCACCTTCAGCGCGCCCGATCCGATGCCGAGCAACCCCGACATCACGCCGGCGCTGAACATGACCGCGAATCCGCCCTTCACCCGCCGCACCTCGTAATTCTTCGCAACGCCGTTTTCCGGGTAGCTTCCGTTCAACCGCAGCTTCGCGCCCAGCGGGTCCGGCGCCGCCGTTTGCGCCTGCCGCGAGTGCGCGCGCAGCGAACTATAGGCGGAATAAAGCAGGACCAGTCCCAGCACGATCGACAGCACCGCCGTCGGCAGGATCGTCGCCAGGTGCGCGCCGCCCAAAGCCCCCAGCGTCGTCGCAATCTCCAGGAAGAGCCCGATCCGCACGTTGGAATAGCCCTCGCGAACGTACGCCGAGGCCGCGCCGGACGAAGTCGCGATCACCGAGACCAGCGATGCCCCCATCGCGTAGCGTAGATCGACGTGAAATAACAGCGCCAGCACCGGCGTAACCACCACGCCGCCGCCCAGCCCCGTCAAAGAACCCAGAAATCCCGCCGCCATCGCGGCCAGCAGCACCAGCAGCGTGAATGGGAGCATGGCCGTTACGCGCGAGTCGCCGCCCGGGCCTGCTCTCTATTCATCGCTCTCCGCGGGATTCCGCTTGTGTTTCGGCTTCTTACGCCGGTCCTTCGGCGCAATCGCGCGCGCCGGCGGGACGGTCCCCACGCGTTCGCGCGCCAGCTTTCGCACCCCTTTGTTTTGATCGAAGCGCTTGGGCTGTTTCTTTGCAGCGGACATTTTTTGAAGGAAAGCCCGGGCCGACGTTCCCGGCGCGCCCTGCCGTGCGTCGTATTATTCAGCGTATGAGTGAGCGACCCGGCTTGACGCCGCCCATCGAAGCTCCATACAATAGAAGTGTATCTTACAAGGAGGCCATATGCTGAGGTCCATCGGACTGCCTGAGCTGCTGGTCATTTTGGTAGTCGCTGTTCTGCTTTTCGGCGGAAAGAAGATTCCCGAGGTGGCCAAAGGATTGGGCGAGGGAATCCGGAATTTCAAAGACTCCCTCAAAGACGGCGCCGACGACAAGAAGCAGGCGTAAGGCTTCCGGACCGGCTCGCAATTTGAGCCTGGTCCCCATCGGCTGTTCTTCAACTGAAGCGAAAACCCCGCGCCGGTCCCAAACGCGGGGTTTTTAGTTCTGCGTGCCCGCATAGCGCGGATTGCGCCTGTCCTAAGCTTTCTTTGCCTTCGGCGGAACAATCGCGTCCTTCACCGCCTTGGCCACCCGGAACTTCACAACTTTTTTCGCGGGTATCTTGATTGCCTCGCCGGTGGCGGGATTGCGGCCGGTTCTCGCCTTGCGGTCCACGCGGACCAGGCGGCCGATGCCGGGGATTACAAACATGCCGTTTTTCTTGGTCTCGCGAACCGCCAGGTCCGCCAGACTGGTCATGAACTGCTTCGCCACCTTCGTTTGGACTCCCGTCCCGCCCGCCAGTTCCTTCACGATCTGAGTCTGCGTCATCTTCGTCGCTGCCATGGTGCTCTCCTTGATGTTGAGTTGGTTGCTTGCTGTTTCCCGCGCGGCTATTGAACATAACCGCTCAAAAATGTTTTTGCAACTCAATCATACGGAAAGGCAGGCCCGATGTAAAGCCTGAAATCGCAAGAAATCGCACTTTTCCAAGGCTTTTTTGCCCCTGGACCCTCCCAAAGCCCGTCACAGCGCGGTTTTCAGGCATTCCACAACGCCCAAGACCGTATTCTACGCGGTTTGAGCCTGTGCCGTCCTGCCCGCCGGAACGGATCGGACCGCCTTGCGCCGTTTCGGAGTTGACCGCCGCCGCCCCCGCTTCTCCCAGTCCGGCGATGCGCCGCAGTTCCACCTCCAGCGTCTGGCGAATATCGGCATGCTCCATCAGGAACGCGCGCGCATTGTCCCGGCCTTGTCCAATGCGGTCGCCGCCGTAGCTGTACCACGACCCGCTCTTTTCAACCACGCCCTGCGCCACGCCAAAATCGAGCAGATCGCCTTCGCGCGAGATTCCCAATCCATATAAGATGTCCACTTCCACTTCGCGGAACGGCGCGGCTACCTTATTCTTAACGACCTTGATCTTCGTCCGGTTCCCCACCACCGTATCGCCGTCCTTAATCGCCGAGGCGCGCCGCACCTCCACCCGCACCGACGAAAAGAATTTCAGCGCCCGGCCCCCGGTTGTCGTTTCGGGATTTCCAAACACCACGCCGATTTTCTCCCGGATCTGATTAATAAAGATCAGCAGCGTGTTGGTGCGCGCCACCGCGCCGGTGAGCTTGCGCAACGCTTGCGACATCAGCCGCGCGTGCAGTCCCATATAGCTCTCGCCCATTTCGCCTTCCAGTTCCGCCTTGGGCACCAGCGCCGCCACCGAATCGATCACCGCCACGTCGATCGCGCCGGAGCCCACCAGCGCCGCCGTGATCTCCAGCGCCTGCTCGCCATAATCCGGCTGCGACACGATCAAATTATCCACGTCCACGCCCAGCTTGCGCGCGTAGCCGGGGTCCAGAGCGTGTTCCGCGTCGATGAAGGCCGCCGCGCCGCCCGCCCGGTTCGCCTCCGCGATCACCTGTAATGCGAAGGTCGTTTTGCCCGACGATTCCGGGCCGAAAATCTCGACCACGCGTCCGCGAGGAAAGCCGCCCACGCCCAGAGCGTAGTCGAGCGAAATCGACCCGCTCGGAATCGCGCTCACCGGCAACGCGCTGCGCGATCCCAGCCGCAGCACGCTTCCCTTGCCGAACTGCTTCTCCATTTGGGTGAGCGCGGCGTCAATGGCGCGTTGCCGCGCGGCGGGGTCGAGCACAGGCGTAGGTTGCATGCCTATGCAGTGCCGTATCCCGCAAAATATCTCAATCGAACTGCTAAGATGAATCTGCCGCGTTCCCCCCGTTCCCGCAGGATGTCCCATGAACAGACTCCGTTCGTTTCTTCTCGCGGCCGCAATCGCGCAAACCGGCTTCCCGGCCAACCTTGTAATCTCCACGTATTTGAAAGATGGCTTCACGCCCACCGCCATCGCCTCGGACCCACAAGGCAACATTTATCTCGCCGGCAGCGCCGTAATCGACCCGGCGTCGCAGTCGACCGGAGCTTTGGCCGCCAAGCTCGATCCGAACGCCACCCACTATCTCTATCTCGCCTATCTCGACAGCGCCGCCAACGACCAAGTGTCGGCCATCGCGGTCGACGCCGCGGGAAACGCCTACATTACGGGATGGACCACGAATCCGAACTTCCCAGTCGTGGGTAACGGCGCGCTCGGCACACTGCCAACAGGCGACGGCAACGACACGCGGTCCTTCGTAACCAAGCTGGACCCACAAGGCGCGGTGGTGTTTTCGGTTCCGATCGGCGGCTCCGCAATATCCACGGCGAAAGGCATCGCGCTCACGCCGCAAGGCCAAATTCTGGTCAGCGGCCTCGCCGGGTCCGCCGGATTTCCCACCACGCCCGGAGCATACAGCCTCGCGAGCTCCAAAAATCATTGGTTCCTGATGGAGCTGGACGCATCCGCCGCCAAGACGATTTTTTCCGCCACCGGAATCGGCGGCAGTTCCGTCGCGCTCGATGCGGCAGGCAACATCTATCTGGCGGGCAGCAGCCCCGGGACGGACTATCCCACTACGCCGGGCGCCTATCAGACGACCTTCGCTCAAGGTTTCTATTGCTACGGTTTGTGCCAAATCGGTTTTTCAGGCGGCCTGCAACACGTCACCAAGGTCGATCCGGCGGCCTCCAAGCTGATCTACTCGACGGGCCTCAACGACCCCACGGGCCTCGCCGGTTCCACCACCAACACCGGTCTTGCGGTGGACGCCGCGGGTAACGCGTACGTCACCGGCACGCTGCTCGAAGCGCAGTATCCCTTCACCGTCGCGGCTCCGAACAACTACTCTGGCTACCTCACCAAGCTCGATGCGGCCGGAGCGAACGTGCTCTTTTCGCTTCCCCTGGGCGGAGGCGGCGTGCACCTGGATTCCTCAGGAGCCGTTTATGTGGGCGGCATCGTCTCCAGTTCCAATCCCGTCGGCTTAGTGCCTACGACCAAACCGGTTGCTCCTCCGCCCATATTCGCGTGGATACCGCAGCCCTGCTGGCCCGACAATGTCGTGGCGAGCAGCGAAGCGTATGTCATGAAAATCGAAGCGGCCAGCGGCACGGTGCAGGACGGGCAGTGGATCGACGGCTCGGCCCCCGGCGCGGCGGGAATTACATTGGCCGGAGGCAAAGTGTGGATCACCGGCGCCACGCCAGCCCCTGACGTGCCCTTTTCGCCCGGAGTTCTCGCGCCGCAAAACCTCGGGCCCGGCCTGCTGGCAGGCGCTTATTTATCCGCTGCCGATTTTTCCGGCGGCGTAAACACCGGACCCGTAGTTGCGTGCGTCTTGGACGGCGGCAACCTGACGCACGCGGGCGCTGTGGCGGTATCCCAGTTGATTTCAATTTTCGGCGCCAATCTCGGTCCCACGCCCGGCGTTCCGGCCCCCGATGGAACCGATCCATCCATCGCCGGAGTGTCCGTCACGTTCAATGGCACACCCGCCCCGTTGCTGTACGTTTCCGCCTCGCAGATCAACATCGCCGTCCCGGCGCCGCGTTTGCTCCCGGCGGTGATGCAGGTGTCCGTGAATGGCGCCAGTGTGCAGCGGCAGTTTCCGTTCACCGCTTCCAACCTGAATCTCTTCGCCGACCTGTCCGCGAACGAGATTTCCTGCCCCAGCGCGCACTCCACCGCCAACGGATTTCAGCCCGTAGCGGCAAACGCGGACGGCTCCTTCAATTCCTGTACGAATCCGGCGCAGTACGGCTCGACGGTGTCGTTCTTCGTGCATGGCATCGGCGAGTTCCCGCCGCCGCAGTTACGAAACCTGCAGGCATTTGTCGGCTTATGCTCGGCGGCGGTCACCAACGCGTCAATGATCAATGGCTTCGTATACAAAGTGGACGTGGTCCTGCCCGCGTCGCTGTTGCCCTGCGCGGAAAGCAGCAGCCCCAGTCAGGCGGAAAACGAGGTTAACGTAATCTTGAGCTACAACGGCGCGCCAGTGGGGCCGCTGGCGCTACCGCCTGGCTCCGGTGGCCCGATCATAAACTTCTCACCCGGCAAACCCCTGCCGATGATCGTTTGGGTGACGCAATGATCGTGCGGCCGCGCTCCCGGAATTTTCGCTAGATCTGCCCCGGGATCCCTTCAGCGTTTGAGGAATTTGGGCAAAAGCGGAATCCGAGTATTTTCGAGGCAAACTGCGGTATAAGGACTTGCCGATCCACGCGCGGTTACGGGGATCTCCGAAATGCGCGGCGGGTGATTTAACTTGATCGATCGCTGCCGAGCCTCAACATACAACGGTTCAACGCTCAGCTTCGATAAGTACCTGCTCCTCACGGATAGATTTACAGAGGCGAATACGAAATTCCAAGCTGACGGTCTTACTGGGTGGCCGGAACCCGCCAGTCCGGATTTCGTGGTCTGCCCAGATCTCGCTATGCGAGTAGTTCGTTTCCTCCGGCTCATGCCGCATGAAGAATACGTAGGCGGGGCCGTGCGGCTGGTCCAGACGATGCGGGACGTCCGCTACCAGGAATTGGACTACGCCGAGGCCATTGTATTGCCCCGTCTCTGAAAACAGAACGTCCACGGGCTCGCTGAATCTGCCTCGATTGACAGATTGCTTTAACTGAGATCGGATAGCTTGAGGCAGTAGCTGCCCGCGCAGGAAATCTTGGCGCATGTATCTTAGGAAGAGCCGTTCTTGACCGTCGAAGTGTTGAACGGCTTCGCGGCCACGCTTGTACATCCTTTCCGGACGTTCAGGCGGTGAGATGTACACGGATTTTCCGGATACAGTCCAGTATTGCAACCTCGTTCGGATCGAACTCCCAAACCGCAGGCTCACCCTGATCCGAATAGGTTGCCGCCGCGATCTCGCCCGTGTTGTAAACCTCAATCACGGCGCGACTGGAATCCTCCACAAAGGAGAGGGCAATTCCACCCTCAACGGTGGGCGTCAATCGCGTTGGTGGCAGCGACGCTGTCTCAAGGAGCCCGAGGATTCTCTTTACCACTGTACGCGCGTTTGCATTCGGCGGAGCCGCGCCCTGACTGTCCCAACCGTGACCCAATGAGGCCAGCAGGTTTAACTGCTCTCGAAAGTCGGAGAACGGCGCTTTATTCATCCAGTAGGCGCTCGTGTAAATGTGCTCAAGGAAGGCGCGAATGGCAGGGGCGTAAGCTGCCGATGTGATGGCCTCATCGTTCTCGCTTATAAAGCCGTCGATTCCGGTGGTTGGGTCATCCATCACTGTCGATACCGGCATTTAGTACTCCTGCCTTTCTCCAAACAGAGAACGGGTTTTTTCCGTGATGCAGCCTTCAAAGAACTCATTCTTGCGGTCGCGGAGTCTTTCGAGCAATGCCCAAATTTTATCATCTGAAGCCATATCGGTTTCTCTGAACACGTCAAGGTCTAAGATTACGGAATTTGTGTCCGGAGCGGGCGGCGGGACAGCGGTTTCCGTAAGAATCAACAAGCCTCCAAAGTCCGGCTGCGGGAAATGCAGTTGCATGAGGAACCCGCTGATGGCTGATGGGGCAGCACGGGCGACACTTCCGGCGCTGTTCGAAGGTAGTCCTTATAGTGGATCTTCAACACGGGGATATCGATCTGATTGATGTATCGAACCGCGACACGCGTAATTTTCTCGGGAGCAACGACTTCTCGGTAGATCTCCCATAATCGCCAGGCTTCGTTCGCGCAATTCCGTCCAACTGCCGTAAGGTCGAAGGCGGCTGAAAGTGAAGCCGTCCCGTCGCGCCTGAAAGATCTGCTTGCCGTCTGCGGAATTGAAGGCAAACCCCATCGGGGTCTGGGTCGTGGCGGCACGAACCTCCCTCTCCCCCGCCGAAAACACACCTTGTTGTATCATCGTCTTGTCTTTCGCGGATACTCGTTCGCAACGCGATCATGGAGAGATTCGAGCAACTGGAGCCCCACGGCGGCGCCGGGTCAACCGCGGATGTCGATCAGAGCTTCCGT
>CAWCJO010000028.1:0-16090 GCA_963795935.1 Bryobacterales bacterium
GGGCCGTGTCTCCGGGGGAAAGGGGGGCAGTGCCCTCCCTTCCAAAGCCAAGTTCGAGATTCGCTATCCCCGAGTCGAAGGCTACACCCGCGCGATCCGCAATCGCGTCGCTGGATTGGTCCATTCTGCCGCTCCTGGGCTTGACGCCCGGCACGATCCCGCCCGAGGTGCATGTGAAGGGCGGATATCTCCCGGCCCCGTCGAGAACGTGAATCTCAACCCCTACCGCAGCGGACGGCGTTTCCAGGAGCGAAGACGTGATGGCGTTTTTCCTTCTTCGCGGGGGCGTCGGCGGGGTCGGCTTTGAACGGGATCATTTCGAATGGAACTCCGAACGCTTGGCCGGCGAAGTGCGCGGAGGCGCGAGGTCCGTCAGTTCTGATAACCTCTGACTCATGACAGAGCGGCGTTTGGTGGGCGCGGGTGGAAGTCCCGGCGGCTTGGGATTTTTCTCGATCGGCTTCACGCAAGTCCGTCCAAGGGTGGGAGACTGAGTGCGCCTTAGCTGGAATGAGATCCGAGCGCGGGGGGCGCGTTTTGCCGACGAATGGAAGAACGCTCATTACGAAAAGGGCGAAAGTCAGACATTTTATAACGAGTTTTTCGAGGTGTTCGGCATCACGCGGCGGCGCGTCGCCAGTTTCGAGGAGCCCGTCAAAAAGCTTGGAGACGAGAGGGGCTTCATCGACCTGTTTTGGAAGGGCGTGCTTCTTGTTGAGCAGAAGAGCGCGGGCCGGGATTTAATTCGAGCGAAGCAGCAAGCACTCGATTATTTTCCCGGATTGAAAGAGCATGAACTTCCCCGCTACGTGCTGGTGAGCGATTTCCAGACGTTCGAGCTTTACGACCTGGAAGGCAATACGGCCAGCCGCTTCACTCTCCGTCAACTTCCCGACCATATAGAAGAATTCGGCTTCATTCTCGGGGTCCAGAAACGCTCGTTCCGCGATCAGGACCCGGTAAACATCGAGGCCTCGGAGATCATGGGCAAGCTCCATGACGCGCTGAAGGATTCCGGTTACGAGGGCCACGATTTGGAACGGTTTCTGGTGCGTCTGGTGTTCTGCCTTTTCGCCGACGATACCGGAATTTTCGAACCTCGGGACATTTTCTCGGCGCTGATTACGCAGCGGACGAACCCGGACGGCAGCGACACCGGATTGTGGCTCAGTCAGCTTTTCGATGTGCTGAATAAGCCTATTGCCGAGCGT
The DNA here is from genome assembly GCA_963795935.1 of Bryobacterales bacterium. GTDB lineage: Bacteria > Acidobacteriota > Terriglobia > Bryobacterales > Bryobacteraceae > JAICMB01. The sequence continues at coordinate 1,212 of CAWCJO010000028.1, forward strand.
CAGAAGAATTTAGATCAAGACCTGGCGCAGTTTCCATATGTAAATGGCGACTTGTTTCAAGAGCGCCTTTCCCTGCCCTCTTTCAACGCAGCGATGCGCTCGCATCTACTTGACGCACTCGATTTCAGTTGGGACGCCATATCGCCGGCTATATTCGGTTCCCTCTTTCAGTCGGTGATGAATCCGCGAGAGCGCCGGAGTCAAGGAGCGCACTACACCACCGAGAAAAATATCCTGAAGGTGATCGAGCCGCTTTTTCTGGACGAGTTGCGCGAGGAGTTCAAGCGCCTGACCGAGCGGCGGGATAGTGGACGCCGCAAAGCGCTCGAAACATTTCACCAGAAGTTATCCGCACTTCGGTTTTTCGACCCGGCGTGCGGATGCGGAAACTTTTTGATCATTTCGTATCGAGAGCTTCGGCTTCTTGAAATCGAGCTCTTGAAAGCGCTTCGCAAGGACACCCAGTTAAAGCTGAATGTCGCGGCATTGTGCCAGATCGACGTGGATCAGTTTTACGGCATTGAATTGGGCGAATTTGCCGCCCGCATCGCCGAAGTCGCGCTCTGGATGATGGACCATATTATGAATAACAAGCTCTCGCTGGAATTCGGCGAAAGCTACGTCCGCATCCCCTTGAAGAAGTCGCCGCACATCCGGCATGGCGACGCGCTGGAAATGGATTGGGCCGGTTTGATTGCCCCGGCCGATTGCTCCTATGTTCTCGGCAATCCTCCCTTTGGCGGGGCTAAGTACCAAAGCCCAAAGCAGCGCGAGCAGGTACGGCGGATTGCGCAGCTTGGCGGCAGCGGCGGCACGCTCGATTATGTGACCGCTTGGTTTATCACCGCGGGCGCTTACTTACGGCATTCGCGGGCGCGCGTGGGATTCGTGGCGACGAACTCCGTTACGCAGGGGGAGCAAGTGGCGCAGCTTTGGCCCGTTCTGTTTGACAGTTTCGGGCTTGAGATCAGCTTTGCCCACCGTACCTTCGCATGGGGCAGCGATGCGCGCGGGATGGCGCACGTTCATGTGGTCATCATTGGCTTGACGCGCCGCGAGCAGGAGCCGCCTCTCAAGCGGTTGTTCAGCTATAGCGATATTCGGGGCGATCCGACCGAGAGCGGGCATCAGGCGCTCACGCCGTACCTTTTCGATGCCGGCACGGTCGTAAATCGTCATTTGGTTGTTGAAGAGGTCAGCCGCCCGTTGTGCGACGTTCCTAAGTTGATTATCGGCTCCAAGCCGATCGATGAAGGACAATATATTTTTTCTGGCGAAGAGCGCGGGGAATTTCTGCACAGAGAGCCCGGCGCAGAGAAGTACATGCACCCGTTTGTTGGTGCCGACGAATTTCTCTATGGTATCGAGAGATGGATTTTGTATCTGGACGGGGCATTACCGGAGGATATTCGGGCAATGCCCAGAGTGAAAGAACGCATTGCCGCCGTTCGGCAGTTTCGGCAAAAAAGCAAGAGTCCCGGTACTCAAAAGCTATCGGAAACGCCAACACGGTTCCACGTCACTGTGGCGCCAGATAGGCCCTTTCTCGTGATTCCGAAGGTCAGTTCGGAGCGGAGGGAGTATGTGCCGATCGGATGGCTATCTCCTCCGATTATCCCGAGTGATCTCGTATTCGCGCTCAAAGATGCCGATCTTTGGCACTTTGGCGTGCTGACATCGGCCATGCACATGGCGTGGTTGCGTCAGATTGGAGGACGGCTGAAAAGCGACTACCGGTATTCTGTCGGGATCGTTTACAATACATTCCCCTGGCCCGAAGCTACGGAGCAGCAGCGGGCGAAAATACGGTCGCTTGCTCAGGCTGTTCTCGACGCTCGCACGCAGTTTCCCAACTCAACATTAGCCGACCTCTACGATGCCGACGCGATGCCGCCGCAATTGCGGAAGGCCCACCGCGCCCTCGACGGCGCCGTGGACAAGCTTTACCGGTCCGCTGCATTCACTGGGGATCGCGACCGCGCCGAGCATCTTTTCGGACTTTACGAAAAGCTTGTTGCGCCTCTCATTGCGGCGGCGCTTCAGCCGGCGCGCCGGTCAAAGAGGCGAACGTAGATGGCCGACATCGATATCACTCAGGACGAAGCGGACAAGCTGATGGCGATGGAAAAGCGTTCCGTCGATGAAACGGATTGGTTCTTCCCGGCGCCCGGCGACAGCGTTGCGATTCCGTTGACGTCCCTCGACAAGCGGGAGAACTTCATGCTGGATATGACTCGCGCGCGGATTAAGCTCACGAAGGCGACGTACCAGAACCGCGCACGGGCAGCGATCGTGCTTATGCGGCTGGACCTTGACGGTCCACCGCACCGCAACCCCGACGGGGAGGAAATCTCTTGCCCGCACTTGCATATTTATCGCGAAGGCTACGGCGACAAGTGGGCGATCCCCGCTCCCGTTGAACGATACAGGAATACGCTGGATCTGTTCTCAATATGCGAGGCGTTCATGCAGCACTGCAACATCGTCGAACCGCCCAGGATTCAGAGGGGACTGTTCTGATGACGACGGCGCAGGAGATCGAGAAACTGCTGAACGATTACCGCGCGTGGCTGAAGGACAAAACGACGCTACGCGAGGTGAACGGGGCCTGGGTTGAGATCACGACGCCTTATCTTGACCGTCATAACGATGCGCTGCAAATCTATGTCCGCGCGGAAAACGGGGGCTACTTGCTGACGGATGATAGTTATACCATTCACGACCTCGAAGCGTCCGGCTGCAATCTCAACACGGAAAAGCGCCAGGACCTTTTGAAAATGACATTGAATGGCTTCGGCGTTCGAATGAATAACGAGGCCCTTGTAGTCCACGCGTCGGCTGAAACCTTTCCGGCGCGGAAACACAATCTAATTCAAGCGATCCTGGCCGTGAACGATCTTTTCTATCTTGCAAAGCCGGTTGTTGAAAGCCTGTTTTTTGAAGACGTGATTGCATGGCTCGAAGCCAATGAGATCCGTTTCACTCCCAAGGTGAAGTTTACGGGAACAAGCGGGTTCGACCATCTGTTCGATTTCGTTATCCCAAAGTCCGCCCGCAAGCAGCCCGAGCGCATCGTGCAGGCGATCAATCGCCCGACGCGCGACAACGCGGAAGCGCTCATTTACGCATGGAGCGACACCCGTGAGGCGCGGCCGCCGGAGTCGAGAGCTTACGCCGTTCTCAACGACGTGGAGCAGTCGATTTCAGCGGGCGTATTGGACGCGTTTCGCATCTATCACATACAGCCGGTGGCCTGGAGCCGCCGGGCCGACGTCGTTACGGAGCTGGCGGCATAGCGCCGTGCGGACGAACGGTTGAAAGTTCGATCCGAACTTCACGCCGTAGGGCGGGTCCATGTAGATCATTTGGACTTTGCCGCCCATGCCTTCGTATTGGAGCAGGGAGTTCATTACGACGAGGGAATCGCCGAGGATCATGCGGTTGACCCAGCGTTCTTTGTGCTCGTACGCTTTTAGGACCTGGTCGGCGATGGAATGGCTGGGATCGCCGAAGAGGTCGAACATATCGAGCTGCTTGTCGCGCTTATGGCCTTGAAGGGTTTCGAGGATGGCCTTGGTGGAGAGGCGCTCGTGGACGAAGAGGGGGAGCGTGGGGACGTCGAAGGAGAGGCGCTCGGCTTTGCCGGCCCAATTTAGAAACGGCTTTGAAAGGCGGCGGAGCTTGTCCGCGGCGGCTTTCATCGTCTGGATGCTTTGCTCCGCTGTGTTGAGGGCGTCGGCCATGGCGCTGACGAACAGGTCACCCTTGGCGGCGGCAACCTGCTGGCGCAGGCTTTCGGGCAAGTCCACGCCGGGAGCGTCGAGGATCTCCTTAATGAGAGCTTCGCCGCGCTCGCGGGCGGGGTTTTGGCCATCCCAATCGAGGGAGGGGGAAAGCGAAGAATCGTAGCGGTATTTCTTCGGCTCCTTTTTCTTTTTAAACTGCGCTTGGGTTCCGATATCGGGGCGCATCAGGGCTTCGGCTTCGGGGTGGGCGTAGCTCTTGGCCGCGCCGCTATCGGCCGCCGCCGCGGCAGCCGCGGCTTGGGGCTTTCCGGCTTTTTTGGGCATTTGTTTCCGGTATTTTGAGCGGAATAGCTGTTATATCAGGTCTGGGGCGCGAAATGTAATCGGTTCGGGGCCGCCCAGGGCCGATGGTCCGGCAGCGCCTCGACGCTATCCGCCAATGGCGTATAATTGACAGCAAGTGGAGCTGATCGAGACTTCGATATTTACGAGGCAGATCACGGCTCTGCTCAGCGATGAAGATTACAGGGCGTTTCAGTTGCGGCTGGCGGCAAATCCGGGTTTCGGCGCGGTCATTAAGGGTGGCGGCGGAATACGTAAGGTTCGCGTAGCGGTTGGTTCGCGCGGCAAGAGTGGGGGCGCCCGCGTCATTTACTACTGGGCGGTTCGAAGAGACCTGATTCTGTTGCTCTATGCGTATGCGAAGAACGCGTCGACAGATCTGACCCCGAGGCAGGTGGCGCAGCTCGCCGAGGTAGTCAAGAAGGAGTTCAGGGATGAAAGCGGAAATGTTTGAGGAACTGCTGGAAAGCGTGCGCGAAGGCGGAGCGATTCTAGGCGGGCGGAGGAAGGCGTCGCGCCGGTTTGAAGTTGGGTCTTCCGGGATACGGGCGATTCGCGAACGAACCAGACTTTCACAGGCGGACTTCGCGCGCTTGATCGGGGTCAGCGTGAAGACCTTGCAGAACTGGGAGCAAGACCGCCGCCGTCCAACCGGACCGGCAGCTACCCTGTTGAGGATCATCGCCTATGAGCCACGGCTGGCGATGAAGGCGATACATCGGAGGTAAGCCCGGCCGTCGACGATCTGTTTAATGTCTTGCGGTTTCGGCACATCTTGCAGAACCATTTTCCGTTCGCCCGGCAATCGAGACCGGCGATAGCTCCTGGCGCTCGGCGCGCTCCAGCATTTGCGGAACGGTCTTACGGCGCGACAGCGGGATCTCTCGCAAACTCGAGCCCGCCTTCGCCGGAGAGCTTCAACAGGCGATTGTACTTGGATAGACGCTCCGAATTTCGCACGGAGCCGACCTTAATCTGGCCGGCGCCGGAAGCCACGGCGAGGTCGGCGAGAAAGGAGTCCTCCGTTTCGCCCGAGCGGGCGGAAACGATGGCGCGATAGCCGGCTTGGCGGGCGCGATCGACAACCGCGAACGTTTCCGTTAACGTGCCGATCTGATTCATCTTGACGAGAATCGCGTTGGCGGCGCGGCGGGCGATGCCACGCTCTAATCGTTCAAGACTTGTCGCGAACAAATCGTCGCCGACGATTTGTAATCGCTTGCCGAGCTTCGCGGTCAGGCTCACCCATCCTTCCCAGTCGTCTTCCGAAAGCGCGTCCTCGATGGAGACGACGGGGTAGCGCGCCGACCAATCGTCCAGCCTATCGATCATTTCCGGGGCGCTGAGGATGCGGCCTTCGCTCGGAAGCTCGTAGCGGCCATCGCGGCAAAACTGAGTGGCGGCGGCATCGATGGCGATGGCCATCTGTTCTCCAGGATGAAGGCCGGCGCGCTCGATGGCGGCGGTGAGGAGCTCGAGCGCCGATTCGTTGGACGGCAAACGGGGCGCCCAGCCGCCTTCGTCCGCTACGCCCGTCACAAGGAACCCGCGGTCCTCGAGGACGAGACGCGCGGCGCGGTGCACCGCGACGGAGGCTTCCAGCGCCTCTTCGTATCGAGCGAAACCGCGTGGAACGATGAGGAAATCCTGGAACTCAAAATTGTGACGGGCGTGACGTCCGCCCGAAAAAATGTTGATCATCGGCACGGGCAGCAGGGCGGTTCGATTCCCCTTCAGATGGCGCCACAGAGTGACATCGAGCGCTCTTGCGGCGGCCCGCGCGACGGCGCAGGAAACAGCCAGAATGGCATTGGCTCCGAGATTCGATTTGTTCGCGGAGCCGTCGATCTCGATCATGCGGGCATCGATGGCGCTCTGGCCGGCGGCGTTCATTCCGCATAGCGCCGGGGCGAGGATCTTATTCACATTCCGGACCGCTCCAAGCACCCCTCCGCCCGCATAGCGCTTCGGATCGCCGTCGCGAAGTTCGCTGGCCTCGTGCCTTCCGGTGGAGGCGCCGGACGGCACGCTGGCGTCCGCCTTGACGCCTCCGGCAAGCTCCACCGTAGCGGCCACGGTGGGATTGCCGCGGGAATCCAAAATCTCGATGGCATGAATTTTGTGAATTGCGAGGTTCATAGACGGTCGAATATGCCGTCGATCGTGGAAGGAGGGTTTTCAATCAGCCGGCAAGCGAACGCGCGGACACAATTGCGCGATGGTTCATCCGCCAGATATTCAACAGGCGATTTCCCGTCCACGCGCGCCAGCATGAGCGCGCCGAGGTGCGCGACGACGGCCTCGGGAAACCAGCCCGCACGCTCGGGCAGCGCGTCAATTACAACGTTCCAGAACCGCATTGCCGCTTCGCGGTATGCGAGTTTTGAAGACGGCCGATGGAACGACTTGAGAGCGAGGTGGTTGAGGAGAAACGCGGCGTCGAAAGCCGGGTCGCCGAAATGGATGACTTCAAAATCGATGGCCATCACGACGCCGCGGTCCACCAGGAAATTCTTGGGGCTCCAATCGCCGTGCACCAGGCAAAGGCGCCGCGCGGCGGAATCCCGCATCAGCCGATCGAAATGCGGGGCCAGACGGGGGTAGCGCCGCGCCGTGAAGCGATAGTAAGGATCGAGGCGCAACTGATCGAAGACGGCCTGATCGCCGAACAGTGACTCCGATTTTTGGTCCCGCCAACTCAGGCGCCAGATGGCCGCCAGCAATTCGCCGACGCGCGCGGCCGTTTCGGGAAGGACATTGCCGGCGAGCAACTGCGCTTTCCAGGTCTGGGCGGAAGCCGGCGCCGCGGTCATCACAAAGGCGCGATTGCCGCAATCTTCGAAGAGCACTTGCGGCGCGCATCCAGCGGGAAGATGCGGCGCGAGCATACGCAACACCGCCGATTCACGGAAAACACGGTCCGGATCGCAGAGCCACTCCGTCGCGACGCGCAGTTTCGCGAGCGACTGCTTGAGTACATAACGGCCCTCGGAAGATTCCGCCAGCAGAACGGTGTTCGAAACTCCTCCCCCAAGCTCCGTGACGGAGCGCGGCCAAGGGAAACCATGCGCGGCGAGATATTGCGGTGCGTTCTGGATGGAGAGTTCAACCATGTCCGATAGACTCACGATATCTCAACAATCGTAAGGGCGAGGTTGGCTTCAAAAGCCTGAGACTGACTGCGCCTTAGCGGGAACGAGAGGGCGCGGGCGCGCGATTTCTCTACGAAGAACGCTTATCACGAAAGAGGCGAAGCCAGAGTTTTTATATAGAATTCTCCGAGGTGTTCGGCGTGAGGCGCCCGGCGCGTGGTCGGTTTCCAAGAGCCCGTCACGAAGCTCGGTGACGAGAGCGCCTTCATCGGCCTGTTTTGGAAGGGTGCTTGTTATCGAGCAGTAGAGCGCGGGCCGGGATTTAATTCGAGCGAAGCGGCAGGTACTCGACTATTTTTATGGCATGACGAGCTGACTTTCGCGCTGCGCGTGTTGAGCGATTTCCAGACGTTCGAGCTTTACGACCTGGAAGACAATACGGCGAGCCGTTTCACTCTACGTCAACTTCCGGACCACATAGAAGAATTCGGCTTCATTCCGGGGGTCCAGAAACGCTCGTTTCGCGACAATTGTGAAGCTGGACTTCCGCGGCAGTGAAGCATACCAGGAACGTGGGCCGATTCTCGCGGCCGGTGCGCCAGGGGAAGACCAAAACTTCACCGGACGAGAGCTCGCTGTTGTCGCGCTTGGATCGATCATCCGCGGGTTCGGGCGGACGTGCGGCGCGGCAGTAATATTGGCCGATGCGGGGGTATAGGTGAGCGCTTCTCCACGATACTGGGGATGAAAGTTTCTACAATGAGAACTACACGAAAACGCCGATGCGCACAACCATCTTGATTTTTATGCTCTCCCTCGCGGCGGCGGCGCTGCGCGGACAGGAGCAACCGAATCCTAAGACGCTGCTCCCGCAAGCGACGCTGGAGGCGATTGCGAACGAGGTCAGCGGCACTCTCGCCTATAATTCCATTCTCGATCTGGCGGGCTATGAGCACGACCGGCTCGCGGAGGAGTACGCCTCCACTTATCGCGAATCGGCGTACATCGAGAAAATGGCGAAGCAGTACGGTCTCGAGGACGTGCATATCGAGCGTTTCAAGCTGCCCAACAAAACCTGGGACGGCGAGCTGGGCGAATTGTGGCTGATTGCGCCCGCGGAGAAGCGGCTTCTGATCAGCTATCGGGATGTGCCCGCAATGCTCGCGACGGGCAGCCATTCGGGAGACGTCACCGCGGAACTGGCGTACGTGGGGCGCGGGGAAAAAGAGAGCGATTACGAAGGTAAAGACGTCAAGGGTAAGCTGGTGCTGGCGAGCGGGTCCATCGGCGCGGTTCATAATCTGGCGGTGCGGAAATATGGGGCCGCGGCGGTCCTCTCTTATAACGATGCAACGGGTAAGCCGATCGACCGGCCGGACCAGATCGCCTGGAACGGGCTGTCGCGGGGCTTCGGTCCGCAAGGCTCCGCGCGGACGACGACGTTCGGGTTCAATATCTCGCATCGGCTCGGCATGGAACTGCTGGATATGCTGCAGCGTGGGGAGAAGGTCACGCTGCGGGCGCGCGCGAAGGCGACCGAGTACGACGCGGACATGCAAGTGCCGACCGCGATCATCCGCGGAAACGGCGAATCGCAGCAGGAGATCGCCATGACGGGCCACCTTTTCGAGGGCATTGCCAAACAGGGCGCGATGGACGACGCCTCGGGGTCGGCGGTGGCGTTGGAGATTGCGCGCGCCTGGACCAAGCTCATCAACGACGGGGTGTTGCCGCGTCCGCGGCGCACGATTCGATTTCTATGGATTCCCGAGATTGCGGGCACGCGCGCGTACTTGCGGCGTTATCCCGAGGAGGCGAAACGCATGGTGGCCGCGATCTCGATGGATATGGTGGGCGAGGACGTGGCTAAGAATCGCAACTCACTGCACTTGATGCGTACGCCGTATTCGACCAATGGCTTTGTCAACGAGGTGTCGCAGCAATTCTTCGACTATGTGGGCGATACCAACCGGGAGAAAGTGCAGAACCGGCGAATTGCGTATTCGTATCTGTTTCCGATTCTCGATCCGCAGGGCACGCGCGACCAGTTTTATTACGTCATCGACAAGCATTACGGGTCTTCCGATCACGCCGTATTTCTGGCGGACGGGATTCCGGCGGTTCTGTATAACAACTGGCCGGACGTGGCGTATCACACGAGCGAAGACCGGCCGTTCAACGCCGATCCGACGCAGCTCAAGCGCGTGGCATTCATCGGGCTGGCGAGCATGCATGCGATGGCGAGCGCCGGGGCGCGCACAGCGCTGCGCATCGCGGAGTTGACGGAGGGCTACGCGGGAGAACGGACCGCGACGGAGTTGCGTCATGCCATGCAGATGGTGGGCGACGGCGGCGCGGACGCTGCGTGCTACCGCGAGGCGCTGAACCTGATCCGGCAGGCTTACCAGAGGGAAGGCGACGCCATCCGGTCGGCTTCGGTTCTGGCAGAGAATCGCGAGACGACGGCGCGGATCGACGAGATGGCTAGGACGTTCGTCGAGACGGGCGAGAAGGCCGACGTCGCGCGGCTGAACGAGTACGCGCGTATTATCCGCGGCGGCGCGCCGCCGGCATACACTATGAATGCCGCGGAAAAGGAGGCGGCAAGCCTGACGCCAGTGCGCGCCAAGCCCGCGCCCGAGGGATTTGGAGGGGCGGGCGGAGGGCGGGGGACGGCGCAGGCGCCGCTGACGGGTTTCAACGCCATGGAGGCGCGGAGCTTCGCGGACGGCAAACGTTCGATTCTCGACATCCGCGATGCCGTGAGCGCGGAGTTCGGGCCGATTGACGCCGCGAAATTCGTCGGGTTTTTCAGGGAGCTTGAAAAGAGCGGAGAATTTTCTTTGCAGGCCAGGCAATAAAATGACGCAAGCGCAGCCCATATTGAAGGCGGCCGTTGCGCCGTCGGCGGCCCGCGTGCCGTACTCGCGCATCCGCGAACTGGCGGAAATGGCGATGTCGATGGACAACGTTTTGAAGCTGTACTTCGGCGAATCGAACGTTCCGACGCCGGAATACATCAAGCGCGCGGCGCAAAAGGCGATGGCGGACGGGTTCACGTTTTATACCGAGAACGCCGGCCTGCCTTCGCTGCGCAAGGCGCTGGCGCGCTATTACGAGGAGCGGCATGGGGTCGCGCTCGACCCCGCGGGCGAGATTGTGGTGACGGCATCGGGCGTTCAGGCGCTGAATGTGGCGATCCGGTGCCTGCTCGATCCCGGCGACGAAGCGATCGTGCTGACTCCGGCGTGGCCGAACGGCTCGGCCAATGTGATGATGTCGAACGCCACGCCGGTGGAGATTCCGCATCCTCTTATTGGCGAGCGCTACGCGATCGATTTCCAGGCTCTGGAGGCCGCGGTTACGCCGCGCACGCGCCTGCTGCTGTACACGTCTCCATCGAATCCGCTCGGCTGGGTTGCGACGATCGAGGAGCAGCGCAAACTACTCGATTTTGCGCGGCGGCACGACATCTGGCTCATGGCCGACGAGGTTTATGAGAGATTGAACTATACGGGAGCGAAGCCGACCGATCCGGCTCCGTCGATTCTGCGTTTGGCGACGCGCGAAGACGCCGTGGCGGTGGTGCAATCGTTTTCAAAGACATATTGCATGACGGGGTGGCGGCTGGGTTGGCTGACGGCGCGGCGCGATCTGGCATTGCGCGCCGGGCAATTGAACGAATTCGTGGTCTCGCACGCTCCGAGTTTTACGCAGCGCGCGGCCGAGACGGCGCTTGTTTGGGGCGAGACGGTGCTGGGGGAAATGCTGGCGCGGTTGCGCGAGAATCGCGACTTTTGTCTGGCGGCGCTGCGGAAAATGCCGCGCGTCACCGTGCCGAGTCCGGACGGCGCGTTTTACCTTTTCCCGCGCATTGCGGGGATGACGGACTCCTTTGATTTTTGCAAGCGCCTGCTGCTCGAGACGAAGGTCGGGTTGGCGCCGGGCGTGGCGTTTGGGGCCGGAGGGGAAGGATCGATTCGCATCTGCTATGCGGCGGACCGCGAGATCCTGGAAGAGGCGATGGCGCGGCTGAAGCTGTTCTTGGAAAGCGCAATTTCCCTGTGATACGTTGTACTCATGACACCGACAATGGACCAGAAATCGACCATAACAACCCAGGAAATCGCGGACAAGCTCGTAAAACTGTGCTCCGCGGCGAAGTTCGACGAGGCCGCGGAATCGCTTTACTCGCCCGATATCGTCAGCATCGAAGCCGGCGCGCCTCCCGGACAATCGCGCGAACCAAGGGGATTGCGGCGGTGAAGGCGAAGGGGGAATGGTGGGTCGCGAACCACGAAGTCCACGCGTCGAAAGTCGAAGGCCCGCTCGTCGCGGGCGCGCACTTCTCGGTGAGTTTCAAGTTCGACGTCACCTTTAAGCCGCAAAACAGGCGATTCACCATGGAGGAGATCGCGGTCTACAAAGTGGCCGGCGGCAAGATCGTGCACGAAGAGTTCTTCTACAGCATGTAGATGGTTCGACGGCGTGCGGGCGCAGTTCTCCGCTGTGTACGGAAACGCAGGGATGCAGCGCGGACCGCAAACCTGTTGCTCGGCGGCGGCGGCGCAATGGCGAAGTTGCCGGAGCGCCGCACGCGGAAGGTTTTCGAGGAGGCCTCTCAAGCCGTGTTGTTCACCCGCTACGGCGCGGAACCCACATCACGGAATGGTGGCCGTTCGTCACTCGCAGATTTTCGCGGGGTTGCCCGGGATGCTCCCACGCTTTAACGATCCGCCTCTCTGACGAAAGAGCAACGGACTCCTGTGCAAAGAATAAGCTCGCGGTTCGGGGAAGCGCAGAAGCGGCGCCGCGCGAAATCGCGGTAAGTGGTTGTGAGCACACGGAGATCTTTTTTGCAGATTTCCGGGAACGGCGCTGGGGCCGCATTCGAATTGCCCTTAAACGGCCGCGTCTCCGTCCAGGCTGCGCCATAAATACCACGACGCGACCGAACAATAGGGATGCCAGCGGCGGGCGATTTTTTCGATTCTGGCGGGCTTCGGGAGCGCGCGCATGCGGTAGGCTTTGCGGATGGCGGAGCGGACGCCGAAGTCGCCGATCGGCAGGACGTTGGGGCGGCGCAGGGCGAAGATCAGGAACATGTGAGCGGTCCAGACGCCTACTCCTTTGACGCGCGTAAGGCGCTCGATGACCTCTTCGTCGGTCATCCGCGGAAAGCCGGCGAAATCGAGCTCGCCGGAGCGGGTGCGCTCGGCCAAGTCGCGGATATAGGCGGTTTTCTGGCCGGAAAGACCGGCGGCGCGCATCTCCGCGGCCGTAAGACTGAGGATGGCGTCGGGCGTAACGCCGCCTGGCGGGAGGGCCGCGATGAGGCGCGCCAGAATGGTGGACGCGGCTTTACCGTTAAGCTGCTGATATACAATGGAGCGCACCAGGGATTGAAAATCCGGGTCGCGAAACTCGATGCGGTATTCCCCGACGCGGTCGATAATGGCCGCAAGCACCGGATCGGACTGCTTCAGATGGACAATGGCTTCATGCATGGAACTGGCCGCGCCGACGGCGCATCTATCAAAAGGATGCGCTGCACGGCGCATCTATTAAATAAGTATAAATAGACATGCGTATTGCCGTCTTGTTCGCCGCCCCGGCCTTGCTTCTTGCGCAACCCCCGGCTCCGGCCGCCTCCGCCCAGCAGGAGCCCGCGCCTCCCAGCATTCAGGTCAACGTTGAACTAGTGAACGTGCTGTTTACCGTGCGCGACAAGCGCGGTGGCTTGATCGGCAATCTGAATAAGGACGATTTCACGATCGCCGAGGACGGCAAGCAGCAGGAGATCAAATATTTCACGCGCGAGACCGATATTCCGATCACGATCGGGCTGCTGGTCGACGTCAGCCCCAGTCAGGAGAACCTGATCGGGATCGAGCAGCAGGCCGCGTATCAGTTTTTCGGGCAGGTGTTGCGGCCCAAGGATCTCGCGTTTCTGATCAGCTTCGGGGCCGACGCCGACCTGCTGCAGGACTATACCAGCTCGCCCAAACTGCTGCGCGCCGGCTTGCAGGATCTTAAAGTCAATGCGAGCGTGGGCGGTCTGAACCCCGGTCCCGTGCCGACGGTTTATCAGCCTCGGGGCACGATTCTGTACGACGCCGTTTATCTGGCGGCGCACGATCAATTGAAAGGTCAGGTCGGGCGCAAGGCGCTGGTTCTGATCACGGACGGCGAGGACGAGGGCAGCCGTTACAAGATCCAGGACGCCATCGAAGCGGCGCAGAAAGCCGACGCGGTGCTCTACAGCATCTATTATGTCGATCGCGGCTTCTACATGCGCAACGGCGGGGGATTCAACTTTGGCGGCGGGGGCGAGGGCGTCTTGAACCGCATGTCGAACGAGACCGGCGGGCACGTGTTTAAGGTGGACCGCAAGCATACGCTCGAGGACGTGTTCAAGGAAATTCAGGAAGACATGCGTTCGCAGTACGCCATCGCGTATTCTCCGACGAATGCCGTTAAAGACGGCACGTTTCGGCGCATTGAGATACGCGCCAAGAACAACGATCTGAAGATTCAGGCCCGCAAGGGTTACTACGCCGTCAAGCCGGAAGAGTAGGCTCGGCCGCCCGCGGCGGCAAAGGCGACCGCGGCTTCCGAGGGGCGCTGCATGGCAGGATCGCGTGTTGCAAAACTTACCCGTTGTGGAACGGTCTACCAGCGACGACGTGGCGCGGCTTACCAAGGGAGAAAATTTAGAACGATTTCCAGCGCAAACCAGAATAGTTCAGATTTTAGTATCCGACGCATTGGATTTCGCCTTCTTCGATCCCCCTCAGGAGGGTGGTCTGATTGCTTGATTACAAGGGTACCCGACACGGAGCGTTGAAACAAAATTCAGGGGCATTGTCGTGTTGCAAAACTTACCCATTCTGGAACCCACCGCTCTACCCTTTTGGAAACAGGCAGGTCACTTAATGAGGCGGCAACTTCCGAGCGAGCGAGGAAGCGGGTAGCGGCTGGACGACAATGCTGTCGGTCTTTTTGAGGACCCGCAGTAATTCTTCCTGAATTTCGTTGACCTTGGCAATTGGATCAGCGAGGGCCTTCGGAAAGTGCGATTTATCAATATCTACTTGTTGGAGTGGCAATCCCAAGTCTGCGGCCATGGCCGAGTGAAGCTCGATCATCTTGTGGCCTTGGCCCGGTTGCGCTTCCTGATACTGGAGCATTGAGTATAGCTCGTGCCACTTCTTGAGCACGTTGGGCGCGTCGGCGAAGACGACATCGATGAGTTGGAGTGAGCGAACCCACTCTTGAGCGGCTTGGAAGTTGGTTATGTTGCCGCGCACCGACATAAGAGAAGAAAAAACTTTCAATTTAGCGTCTCGTTTCCCCTTCCGATCCTGCCAATAGAGGGTAAACAGCGCCGTGAGTCCCGCAGCTAAGAACGGGCTGACCACGGTGGCGATTAGGCACCACCAATCTTTCATTGCCATGGAAGACGCCTTTGGGACCCTCTATTGTAACTGTTGCGGAAATCGGAGGACAATGGAACAAAATTCGGGGCGCAAAGGACCCTTTGCGCGACGTACTCTAAGCGATGAGGTCTTCACTAGGCTTCGTGGTCGCCAATCCAGAACCACAAAAAACCGTAGGGCCTTTTAGATGCGAGGGCGCGATGGCTCAACGTCGCTCGGGCGGAGTAAATTTCCTCGCCGCGCCGGTCGCCGATTTTCTT
>CAWCJO010000029.1:0-154098 GCA_963795935.1 Bryobacterales bacterium
GGGCAGTGAGGCCGCGCGCGCCGGCTTGCGCGGGCGCGGGACCCGGTAGCATCATTCACAAGTCATAGAGAAACCCAGGGGGGCTGGCGGGAAAGCCGGCTGAGATAGCGCTTTACCCACCCGGCGCTGACCCTTCGAACCTGTGTGGGTAATGCCCGCGAAGGGAGCAACAGAGGCAGTCATCGATGCCCCGCCTCTGGACGGGCCCGGAGGTCTCCGGGTCGAGGCGGTGAGCCGGACGTTCAGCACCAAGCGCGGTCACGTGACGGCGCTGGCCGGTCTGACCCTGCGTGCCCGGCCGCGTGAGCTGGTCGCGGTGGTCGGTCCCAGCGGCTGCGGCAAGAGCACGCTGCTGGAGCTGGTGTGCGGCCTTCAGCAGCCGGACTCAGGAGACGTGGAGTCCGAGCCCGCGGCGCTCATGCCCCAGCACGACCTGCTGCTCCCGTGGCTCAGTGCAGTCGACAATGCGGCCCTTGCGCTGCGCGCCCGCGGCGTCGGTCGCGCCGAGGCCAGAGAGGCAGCCGCTCCGTGGCTAGATCGGTTCGGGCTCAAAGAGTTCCGGCAGGCCAAGCCGGCCGAGATGTCGGGCGGGATGCGGCAGCGCGTCTCGCTGCTGCGCTCGCTGCTCGCGGGCAAGCCGGTACTGGCGCTCGACGAGCCGTTCGCTTCGCTCGACGCGATCACGCGTCTGGAGATGCAGGGCTGGCTCTGGCACGTCTCGAGCGCGAGCCGCGCACGGTGCTGCTCGTGACCCACGATGTGGAGGAGGCCGTCGTGCTGGCCGACCGCGTGGCGGTGATGTCCGCCCGGCCGGGGCGGGTCATCGCGGAGATCGAAATTGAGGAGCCGAGGCCCCGCCACCGCGCCGACCCGGCGGTCGTGGCGTTGCGCGAGCAGGCGCTGGAGGCGCTGGGGGTGGGGCGTGAGGCGCGCTCGTCAATACCTGCCCGCCAGCGTGCTGCTCGCGGCGCTTTTCGGCCTGTGGGGCTGTATGCCGACCTCAGCAGCTCGACCCATCAGCTGATCCTGCCGCCACTTCACCAGGTGGCGCGGGCTCTGTACTCCGACCGTTCGCTGCTGTGGTCGAACTTCACGGTGACAGCCGAGGAGATCCTGCTCGGGATACTCGTCGCCGCGGCAGCGGCCTTCGCATTGGCGAGCGCGATGCATTTCTCGCAGACCGTCCGCCGGGCGGTCTATCCGTTGACGGTCGCATCGCAGCCGCGACGTCGCTCGACCGGCCCACCGAACTCAAGATGCTGGACCGCCAGACGTTGTGGGCGGAGGTCCTGCGGCGCATTCTCGATTTCGTCATCGACCGCGCGGCCGCGGCTCCATCGGGCCCGCTCGTGGGCATGATGCTGGTGAAGAACAAGCAGGCGGGGGACGCGCCCGGCGACGTCCGCTCCCGCTCCGATCCCAAATCCGGCGAGGAATGGACCGGCACGTGGCGATCACCTTTCCGTCGCTGCTGGAGCACGACGTCATCGCGCAGGTCGGGGCCATCGTGCAGGCGGCGACGCTCGGCTCGACCATGGGCCAGCTCGCCGGGACAATGGATCTCAAGACCGTATCGAGCATGCTGCTGCGCCGAGCTCGGCGCGCAGGACATCGACGAAATTCTGGAGGAGCTGTTTCCCGAGGGCGAGGAAATTCCCACGGGCAAGCCGCTGCCCGACTCCGTGCGCCTCGCGAAGGCTGCCAACCCGCCCGATCCGCCCCCCACGAATCTGCCCGGCGCCGGACCAGGCCGACGACGATCCGCAGCCGAACCGTACATCGACGATGACCTCGCGCGCAGCGCCACCGTGACCGAGCGGGCGCATTTCACGGCGGCCGTGAACGACCTGCGCGAGGCGCTGGTTGCCTTCAAGGCGAAGTACGCGCGGTCGGCATGAGCGCGCACACCGAGCTTCTCGATATCCTCAACAGCTTCCGCGAACGGGCCAATGCCGCGCAGCAGAAGCGCGACCAAGCGAAGATCATCCGCCCCTACGCCAAGCTGCTGCGCGCGCGGTTCAAGGCGCAGCGCGACTGGTTCTTGACTCACGCTCTGCCGCATCTCAAGAAATTCTCCGAGTCAGATGCCATCGGAAGACTCCTGTTCGCCGAGGCTGCCGACCCCGACCCAATGGAGGCAGCGCGCGCCAAAGCCGTCTCGAACCTCATCAATCAGTGGCTCGACGACCCCGACCAGGTCAAGCAACTCGACCAGCTCATCAAGGCGGCGCAGGCGGCGGGCGTCAACTACATCGAGGGCACCATGAGCGCGGCCGAATTCAACGATGCGCTGCGCAGTGCTGGCCGCGCGCGGCAGCCAAACCTACAAATTCGGCCTGGACAACCCCGATGCCGTCGCGTGGCTCGAAGAGAGCGCCTTCTCGCGGATTTCGGCCGGCATCGATGAGACCACGTACGGGGCGCTGAAAGGAATCCTGACGGACGGGCTCGAAGCGAAGCAGAGCTATACGCAGATCGCCGGAACGATCAAATCCGCGTTCAACGATTTCGGGCCGCGCCGCGCGCAGTTGATCGCCACGACGGAAATCGGAAACGCCTATTCGCAAGGGACGCTGGGCGGAGCGAAGGACCTCGACGATGCCGGCATCGAAACCGAGAAGTCCTGGCTCACGGCCGGCGACGATAAGGTCGACGACGACTGCCAGGAGAACGAGGACGCGGGCTGGATCGACATCGGCGACAACTTTCCCTCGGGCGTCGACGCGCCGCTCGATCATCCCGGCTGCCGCTGCGCCCTCATGGTGCGGACCGTGAAGGCCGGGCAGCCGGCCGCCGCATAAGCCGATTCAAGCAGTGCCATGCTGCACCTCTTCGAAAATGTTGAACCCCTATTTCTGGACGAAGACGAGGCGTTGACCGCGGCGCTCAGTTTTTTGCGCAGCCAATCTTCCGCCGCGTTGCCGATTTATTCGGCGAGCGGCTCTTTTCGAAACAAGAAACTCGCGGAAGCCGGCAAGCGTAACGCCGCCGTCGATCAGGCGCGCATCCAGGAAGCGCACGACCAGATGGCCGCGCTCGGCGCGGTGTGCGCGCCGGCCGATAAAGAAACCAAGGAGTCGCTGCGCTTTCTCGAAACGCTGCGCACCGACGATTCGTTCGACTCCCGCATCTCCGCGCTCCGCAAGGCGGCGCAGGAGATGTTCGCCGAGCCGCCCGATCCGAACTCGCCCTATAGCTATTCCAGTCCCTACGTTTACGTGCGCGACTGCTTCGACGACGCCGTCGTGGTGCAGGTCGGCGACAGCATTTACCAGATCCCGTACGAGGTCAACGCCGGCGGCGATCAGGATGGCGACGACGTGGTCCTGGGCGAGCCGATGGAAGTCGACGTCGCCTACGTCGCGGCCAAGGACGCGCCCGACGATCAGACCGCAACCGATGGCGACGACATCATCGAGGCGCGCGCCAGGCGCGCCAACGTCCGCATGCGCGAGCGGAACATTCCGCAGAGCGTTCGCAAGACCCTCACGGCCGGCGACTTCGCGGGCAAGGGCAAATCGTTTCCCATCGTAAAACCCGCCGACATCGCAGCCGCGGCTTCGTCGATCGGCCGCGCCGGCTCCGACAACTATTCGAGCGACAAGCTGAAGAGCAACATCATCGCGATCGCCAATAAAAAGGGATCCGCTTTTACGGCTCAATTGCCCGCTGCCTGGGCCGAAGCGATCGACAGCGAGAAGGTCGTTGAGTCCGCCGCCGTCGCGATCGGCGGCGATTACGTGCAGCTCCGCGAGGGCGCCGTGGCCGCCGACGGCAGCGCGCAAATCAAACTCATCCAGCCCGGCTGGGGATCGAGCGGCTATTACTCGCCCGAAGTTTTAAAGCGCGACGGGCGCAGGTCTTTACGAGCGGCTTGAAGATGTTCTGGAATCACCAGACCACCGCCGAGGAATCGGCGCGCCCCGAGGGCGACCTGAACGATCTTGCGGGCGAGCTCACCGGCAACGCCCGCTGGAAAGAAAACGGGCTCACGGGGCCCGGCCTCTACGCGCCGATCAAGGTCCATGCCGCCTACAGCGGCTCGGTGAACGATTTGGCCAAGTCGATCGGCGTGTCGATCCGCGCTTCCGGCCGCGCCAAGGAAGGCGACGCCGAGGGCCGCAAGGGTCCGGTGATCGAATCGATCGCCAGCGCCAAGTCGGTCGACTTCGTCACCACGCCCGGAGCGGGCGGCGAAATTTTGCAGTTGTTCGAGGCGGCCGGGCGCCGAATTATTGCCAGTCACGAGGAAAACATGGAAGCCAAGAATTTGCAGGAAGCGAATACGCAGCTGGCCGCGCAAGCCGCAGAGATTGCGAAATTGCGCGAGACCGTTGTGCTCGGCCAGGCCGCGACGTTCGTCAACGACGCGCTCGCCGCCGCGCAACTGCCCGCCATCACGAAGCAGCGCCTGACGCGCGAGCTTGTGGCCGCGATGCCGATCCGGGAAAACGTTCTCGACATGGTCGCGTACAAGCTCCGTTGCGATGAGGCCTTGAAGGCCGCCGCCGCGGAAGTCGCCGCCATCACCGGCGCCGGCCAGATCCGCGGCATGGGCGCAACCGCTCCCGCCGATTTGACGGAAGCCGATGCGGACAAGAAGCTCGCAGAGGCCTTCGGAGCCTTCGGCTGGAGCAAAGAGAAAACCGAGCTCGCCGCGCGCGGCCGGAACTAAAAGGGACAACGAACATGGCCACAAACAAAGCTCACGAACTCGCGATTCAACTTCCCTTTCTCGTCGGCGTCGGCGTGCTGGCGAATCAGCCCGTGCTGATCGGCTCGCTGCCTGGCGTCGCGTTGAACAACGCCGACGTCAACGGCAATGCTTCGGTCGACCGCATGGGCAGCTATTTCTTGCCGGTCACCGGCACCAATGCCGGCGGCAACGTCGCCGTGAATAATGGCGATCCGCTGTACGCCGCGGGCTCGAACGGGTCCGTGGTGATCACCAAGATCGCGACCGGCGTGCTCTACGGTTACGCCTATTCGGCGGCCGTCGCCGTGGGCGCGCTGGTCATTGCCAGCGGAGCGACCGCAACCATCGAAGTCATTCTCGCGCGGCCCTAGGCGCGCGCAAAAAGAGAGAACCACGAAAAATGCAACTCCTTGAATTGCTCGAAACATACCGCGCGCAGGATGCCTCCGTCGCGGCGCTTTATAACGGCGAGGGCCGCGCCGTGCAATCCGGCGCGCGCAAGTCGCCCGCTTACAAAGCGGCGCTCGCCGAGGCCGTCGCGCTCATCGCCAACGTGGTCAAGGGCCGCACTCCGGCTTACCGGCTGCAGGAAGCCATGACCACGTCGGACTTCCCCAATCTGTTCGGCGACATTCTCGACCGGCAGGTCCTGAGCAATTACCAGGAGGCTCCGCAGACCTATCGCAACTATTGCGACATCTCGACCGTGAGCGACTTCCACACCGTGAAGCGCTTCCGCGTCGATGGCTCCGAAGCCGTGCTCGCCGCCGTGGCGCAGCAGACCGAGTATCCGGAGTCGAAGCTGTCGGATGGCGTCTTTTCGTACGCGGTCGGCAAGTACGGCCGCGCGTCCCCTCGCCTGGGAGACGATCATCAACGACGATCTGAGCGCCCTCGAAGATACGCCCCGGCGGCTCGGCCGCGCGGCGCGGCGCTCGGAAGAGAAGTTCGCGACGCAGCTGTTCGTCAGTTCCACGGGGCCGAACGCGACGTTCTTTTCCGACACCAACAAGAATAAGGTCGATCCCGCCAATGGCGCGGTGAACACCAATCCGCCGCTGTCGGTCAACGGCCTGCAGGATGCCCTCACGGTCCTGATGCGCCAAGTCGACAAAGATGGCGAACCGATCGCCGTGCAGGCGGTTGAGCTGGTCGTTCCTCCGTCCCTGATGGTCATCGCCGAGAACATCCTCAACAGCACGCAGTTGTGGCTGAACGAGCAGGGCGGCACTACGAATTCGCGCCTGATCAGCCAGAACTGGCTGAAGGGCATGTTCCGCCTGAGCACCAACTACTATCTGCCGATCGTGGATACCACTCACGGCTCGACGGCGTGGTACCTATTCGCATCGCCGCAGAATGGCCGGCCCGCGATCCAGATCGGGTTCCTGCGCGGACACGAGACGCCCGAAATCTTCATGAAGCAGCCCAACGCCGTGCGCGTCGGCGGCGGCCCGCTCAACCCCATCGACGGGGACTTCGACACCGATACGATCCAGTACAAGCTCCGCCACATCTTCGGCGGTTCTCTGATCGATCCGATCATGGCCGTCGCGAGCAACGGCTCCGGCAGCTAACGGAGGGCCGCGTGGCTCTTCCTCATCCGATTAACGGCGGCGAGCAATACCTCGCCGCCATACACCAGACGCTCCAAGCCATCCGGCAGGCTCTCGAAGAGCTCCTGCGCGATCGCCAGCAGTCCGCGGCGCCCGCGGGGATCGTCGATCTGCGCGAGCCGCGGCCGGCCGGCCGAAGCGCAAGTAAACCGGTATGTCGTTTACGTACGACACCACCACCGCGAACGGCCAGATCGCCTGCTGTGCACCGACACCAGCTCGTCACCGCCCGGCCCAATTTTTCAGGACGAGGAGCTAGCCGTATTTCTCTCGCTCGAACAAGGCGTGATCCGCTACGCGGCCGCCGCGGCGCTCGATTGCATCGCCGCGAGCCAGGTCCTGATCCAGAAACAAATCAAGCTGCTCGATCTCACAACCGACGGCGCCACGCTCTCGACCGAGCTGCGCGCGCTCGCCAAGCAGCTGCGCGATTCCGAAGAAGACATGGCGGCATTCGACGTGGCCGAGATGGTGGAAGATCCCTACAGCGCCCGCGAGCGCATTTACAAGCAGTGGCTCCGGCTGCGGCAATGAGGTCGCGTCCATGAACCCGCCGCCGCTCATCGACCCGCGGCTGTTCGGGTCCATGCCGCAGTTCTTTCCGCAGGCCTGCGAAATTCAGCAACTCCCGGCGACCGACGAACAGAACGCGATCGGCGAGGCGCTGGTCTCGGACTGGGCGACCGTGACCGGACTGCAGTCGATTCCCTGTTACCGCTCGCAGTTTGAGAGCCGCTCAGGCAACGAGATCCGCGGCGCGGAAAACATTTTCACGACGCGCTATTTCCACATCCACCTGGCCGGCGACTACCCCTCGATCACTGATAAGATGCGCGCGACGATCTCCGATCAGTACGGCACGACCGCGTACGACATTCGCAGCGTCTATTCCGATTCCCAGCGCGCCTCCACGAAGCTCTATGTCGAGGTCATCACGTAGATGGCGGCCAACGTTGACGAGGCGCTGTTCGCGCTGCTCGCCGCCGCGGCGGCGCTTACGGACGTCCTGGGCGAGACCGCTTCCGGAACGCCCGCCATGTGGGCCGGGTTGTTGCCCGAGGCCATGCTCAACAGCTCGGGCGCGGTGACCACGGGCGTATTTCCGGCTCTCACCTGGCATCGCATCGCCGATAGGGATTGGGCTCAGACGCAGCAAGGATCATCGGGGCTGTTCCAGACGCGCTATCAATTCACGTGCTGGGGCCAGACCATGTCCGACGCCATGGCTGCGGCGCGCGCGCTGCGGGGATTCCTGCACGGCTTCGAGGGCGCGGCCGGCGGGTATAATCTCGGCCCCTGCTTCCTGATCAGCCAGACCGACCGCTTCGAGGGCGCGGAAAATCTCTTTCAGACGCACCTCGATTTTTACATCTCGAACAACGGCTGAGCGAACCGCCGCGCGAGTGCCGATTTATTGGCATGGCTCAGACTCTCATCACGCCCTATGTGGCGCCCGGCCAGTATCCGGCCGCGGGACTCGTTGTTGTTTACACCGCCGCCGACGTGGCCAATGGAAATTATTTTCCGTCCACCGGCCGCGAACTGCTGATCGCGTTCAATTCCGGCGTGAGCGCCTACACGGTGACCGTGACGAGCACTCCCGATACGTTCGGCCGCACGGCGACGATCACGGCCGAGTCGCTGGCTGCCGGAGCCTATCACATCTACGGACCGCTGGCTAAAACCGGCTGGGCCGACTCGAGCGGACACATCAACATCGCGGCGTCGAACGCGCTCGTGCTGTTCGCCGTGATTCAGATCCCGTAAGGAAGACACTCCCATGAGCAACAGCATTGCGATCCAGTCCTTCGGGACATTTTTGAAGCGCGGCGACGGCGGCTCGCCCGAGACCTTCACGACCATCGCTGAAGTGAAATCGCTGACCTGGACCATGAGCGCGAAGCAGGACGACGTCACCACGCACAGCTCCGCCGTGCCGTGGCGCCAGTTCATCTCGACGCTGCTCGATGGCGGAACGATCACCTTCGACATCAATTTCGTGCCGCAGGAAACGACGCAGTCGTACACCTCGGGCGTCTTCTCGGATTTCGCGACGCGCACCAAGCGCGATTATCAGTGGGTGTTTCCCGATAGCGGGCACACCGTGTGGGCGTTCACGGCGACCATTCAGGATTTCAAGCCGACCGCTCCGACCGATGGCGTCCTCACGGCGTCGATCACGCTGAAGCTGAGCGGCCAGCCGACCTTCGCATAGGACTTCTATGTCACATACGGTCGAAATCGAACTCGGCGAAAAGGTCCGAACGCTGCGTTTGGACCTCAACGCCCTCTGCGGGCTCTCCGAGCAGGGGCAGGACATCGAGAGCCTGCAATTGCTTCTCGAAGCGGGCAAGACCACGCTCGCCACAGTGCGGCTGATGCTATGGGCCTTTCTCATCACCGACGCCGACGACAAGGGCGAGACCAACTTCACGCCGAAGACGGTGGGCGGCTGGATCACGCCGCCCAACATCGCCTACTGCGTCGAGAGGCTGGGCGCCTTCATCCAGGCACAGCCGAAGAAGACGCGCGCCGCGGACGAAGCGGACTACCCTACGCTGGCCGAGTAACCGACTGGGCCGAGCTGTGGGCGTTCGGCCGCATTGAGCTGGGCTTCGATGCGCGGGAATTCGGCCGCCTCACCAGCCCGCAACTCGTCGCGCACCTGAACGTCTGGAATCGCAAGCAGGACCGCGAGGACTACCGCTCGGCGGCGATCCAGTCCACGCTCGCGAACGTGAACCGCGATCCGAAGGCGCGGCCCACTCCCTACTCTCCGCTCGAATTCATGCGTCTGCGCTCCGCGCGCGAGGCCGCGCCGGCCTTGCCGCTCGACCTCGATAAGGCGAACGCGCCGGCGATCGAGTTGATCCGCGCCATCACCGCCGGATTCTTTCCCGCGGAGGCGAAATGAAGCTCACGGCGAAATCCCGCGCGACGAAGACCGCGGCGGCGCAATCCATCCAAAGCGCACTCTCGGCGGGCCTCGAAAAGATCGCCACGGCAGGCGCGTACCCGATCATGAACGAGGCCATGCGTCTCGCGCCGCTGAAAACCGGGACGCTGCGCCGCTCCATCCACGTGCTGACCACGGAGCTGACGCCCACGCGCGCGGTGGTCTCCGTGGGACCCGATGTGCCGTACGGCCGCAGACTCGAGTTCGGCTTTGTCGGCAAGGACTCGCTCGGCCGTAATTACCATCAGGGACCGCGGCCGTATATGCGGCCGGCGTTTGAAACGCAGAAGGAAGCGGCGCGCGCGGCCATGCTCGACGTCGCGCAACAGATCGTCAAGGGAGGCGCATGATGGCGGCGGCGGACGATACCGTAATTGGGAATGTAGTTGTCGACGTCGGCGCGGGCCTCTCGGGGCTTTCGGATTCTTTCGCTCAGGCGGTTAGCCAAGCGCAGCAGGCCGGCCAGGAGATTGCCTCCGCGCTCGATGGCATCGATCTCGGCGGCGATATGGAGGCCGCGCTCGCCGACATCGGAAACGCGGCCACGGACGCGACGGCCGGGCTGGGCCAGCTTCCGCCCGCGATGCACGATGTGGCGGGAGCGTCGGAAGAGGCCGCCGCCGGAGCGGAGCAGGGCAGCCGGCGGCTTCGCCGGCATGGCGGAGAAGCTTACGGCGCTGGGCGAGGCATTGGTCGTCGTCGAGGGCCTGCGCGAATTCGCGAGCGAGGCGCTGACGCTTACGAAATGGTGCAGAATTTCTCCGTCTCGATGGGGCTGCTGACCGGCAGCGCATCGAAGGCGGAGGAAGTACTCGGCCAAATCGAACAGATCGCTCAAACGCAGCCGTTTTCCTTCCCCGAGCTGCTGCCGGCGGTCCAGCGCCTCACCGCCTTCGGCATCCAGGGCGAGCTGCTGACATCGACGATGCAGGCGGCCGCGAATGCCGCCGCCGCGACCGGAAATGGTTTCGATGCCGTCGCCTCCGCACTTGGACGAATCGAGCTAACCGGCGCGGTCACGGCGCGGCAGCTCATCCAGCTGGGCGTCTCTTGGCAGGACATCGCGACGGCGATGGGCGTGTCCATGGCGGATGCGCAGGCGAAACTCGCCAAGGGAGGCCAGGATGCGGTGACGATTTAACGGCCGTACTCAACACCATCAACAGCAAGTACGCGGGCGCGGCTGTGGCTCTCGGGCAGACACTGTCCGGTCAAATCCAGATTTTAGAAAACCAGTTCCATATGCTGATGGACTCGATCGGCGCGACGCTCGCTCCGATCGCACAGCAGATCATGTCCGGAATTCTGGAGCCGCTGCTCGCCGGCGTGAAGAGCTTGGCCGCGGCCTTCCAGCAGCTTCCCGCGCCGGTCCAGGAATTCGCGGTGGTGCTGCTGGGCGTGGCGCCGGTCGTCGCGGCGATCGCCCTGGCCGTGGCTCCCATCGCCGCGGGGTTTGCCCTCATCACGCCGGAGATCGCCACCGTGGTGGGCGGCATTGCGCTGGTCTCCGCGTCCGTGGCGGGACTCACGGCCGCCGTGCCGGAGCTGGGCGCGGCCTTCCGGGACGCATTCTCGTACGTGCAGTCGATCGCGGCAGAGATCGGAGAGTCGCTGGCAACGCTCGGAGCGGATCTGGCGCATTTGGCATCCGACGTGGCTCCGGCGCTGGGCGCGGCGCTGCTGACTCTCGTTACCAATCTCGGCCAGATCGTCACCGGCGCTCTGGAAGTGGTCAACGCCTTCGTCGCCGTCGAAGCGGCGCTGGCCGATGTGGCGCAGTCCGCCGGCATCGCTGCGATTGAAGCTCTCAAAGAAGTCTGGAAGGGCAAGCTCACCGGCGCGGTCCTCGACGACGCCAACGCCACGCAGGCGGCCGACGCCGCCTGGGCCTCGCTCAAAGACGCGCTGATGGCTGTGGTGGCGCCCGGCCTGGCGCTGCTGCAGATGATCGGCCAACTCGCGCCAGCGTTTCACGATTTGGCCACCAACGCCGATCTCGCGGGCACAAGCCTGGCTCTGACGTCGGCGCGGTTCGCATCGGCGACCAAGACGCTGGCCGATCAGATGGTGCAGCTCGATGCCGCGGCGAACGCGCAGTCGATTGCGCTGGCAAAGATCACGGCGGCGTGGGAGGCGCAGAAGGCGGCGCTGGCCTCCGCGCAGGCGAACCTGGCGCAAGTGGCGGCGGCTTATCAAGCCGGGGCCGCCGGCGCGGCCAGTATCAAGCGGCTCTGGCCGCCGTCGACGCCGCGCAGAAAGCTCTCGACCCGGCCGGCTTCGCGGCCAAGCAACAGGCGGTCGCCGACGCGCAGCAGACTGCGGCGGCCGCGGCGCGCGCCGAAGCCGCTGAGCAGAACGCGCTCGATGCGGTTCTCAAAAAGGTCGTCGCGTCGCTGACGAACGCGGACCAGACATACCAGCAGTTTTCATCCGACTTCGGGAAGTTCAAGCCGTCCGAGGAGTGGACGAAATTCAACGACGCCATCAAGGCAATGCAGACGGAGCTGGTCGGCCTCGAAACCCATTGGGGCATCCTTACCGACCAACAGAAGGCGTACGCGACGCAGTTGGCGACGACGATCGACCAGTACAAGGTCTGGCAGGCGCAGCTTACCGATATTTCGATCCCGTTCGAAAAGACAAACCAGTTGCTCGCATCGATCGGCGATAACACCAAGCAGGTTCTCGCCAGCACGCAGCTCTGGACGCAGAGCCTCGCGGCCGCGATGATTCCGCTCGCGACCATCAACGATCTGACGCCGCAGATCGCCATGAGCGTGGACAAGGTGAAGCTCGATTTCGGCCAGCTCGCCATGGCGCTCGATCCCACTTATCGCGCCACGCTGAATCTCGATCAGGCGACGAAGGACCTGGCGGTAACGACCGATGCCGCCTATGGGACAACGGTTCAGGCGGACGTCAAAGCCATCGCCTTGCTGCTGAATCAGATGAATGCCGGGACCGGCATCAATAAGGTTTCGGCGCAGGATCTGGCGACCGCTTGGCAAAACGTGGCGGCCAAGGTCGCGGGCAACGTGGCCGCCTCGCAACAGCTTCTGGCCGCCGAGCAGCAGATGGGCGCGCCTCTGAACGACCAGCTGCAGGTCCAGGAGAACATCCTCAATACCCTTATCAAGCAGGGAACGCAGAATGGCGTCAACGCCGGCCAGATGCTGGTCTGGAACGAGCAGCTCGCGAACGTAAAGGTCCAGCAGCAGGCGATCCTCGATCAGACGACGCTGCTGTCGACGACCTACTCGAACATGATGAAGGCCTTCGGCGCGGCCTGGACCGACCTCGGGAAAGGCATTGCCGACGCCGCCGTTAGCGGCCAGAACTTCGGGGCCGCCATGACGTCGGTCCTGGACAGTCTGAAAAAAGAGCTTGGCGGAGCTGGTCACAAATTATTTGATGACACAGCTCAAGGACGCCATCCTGACCAACACCAATCTGCTCGGCAATTTCAGCCCGTATTCAACGGCATCTTCGGCGCGGGAGGATCGACCGGCGCGGTCGGGCAAACCCTCGAAAAGCTGCAGCAGCAGATGACCCAGACGGCACAGACCATGGGCGACACCATGTCTAAGATGTCGCAGCAGGTGCAAGGGCTCGCGCAACAGACGACGCAAGGCGTGCAGCAGGTGGGTCAGTCGGCGCTGCAGGCCTTCAGCTCGATTTTTAACATGGTGACGGGCGCGCTCACTGCCATTGCCAGCATCGTGACGTCGTTCGAGCTGGCGCACACCAACACGCTTCTGACCCGAATCGAGGACTCCACGCGCCGCATGGACATCGTCATGGAGGGCGCGGTGCTGGACTACCTGGCGCACCTGCAGGCGCTCGACGTCATCAGCGGCACGGCGATGGAGAGCTACGGGACGCTGGTCAACATCGAGGCCGACCTCGGCTCCATGGCCGCCGACATCCACATGATTGCGGAGCTGGCGGCGGCCGGAGATCTGGGCGGAGGAGGCGGCGCGGCTCGTCGACCAATCTCATCGCCCAGATGAACCTCGACTTCAGCAGCCTCGACGCCGCGATGCAGGGGTCCATCGCAAACCTCACATCGGCGCTGGGTAGCGGCAACACGATCCTGAGTGATTCGAGCGCGACGCTGTCCTCTTCGATGAGCGGTCTGTCATCCTCGGTCACCGATCTGACTTCCGTGACGGCGGCGGCTTCCGACGTTACCGCGGCCGCGGCGGCCACCACGGCTTCCGCTTCCGCGGCGATCGCCGGGGCGACGGCGGGCGCCGGACTCGGCGGCGGCGCGACCACGACCATCACGACGCCCAACGGGACGTTCCTCGTTCCGGCCGGAGTCGGGAGCACGACCGGGACGCCCTTCGGTCCCGGCGTCGGCGGGCCCTCCTCCGCGCCCACGGTCAACGTCACCGTGCAGGCCGGGGTCGTGGCCGGCGCGAACGGCATGCAGCAGCTCGCCGAAATGGTCGGCTCGACCATCGTGAGCAGACTTTCGCAGGCCGGGATGCAGAACCGCTAGGAACTGCGATCATAAGGAACGCCCACACTTACGGAGATGGACATCGATACGATGTCCCTCGAACAGCTCGAAGCCGAGCTGCACATGCGCGACCGGCGCGTGCGCGCGCTGCGCGCCGAAATGGCGATTCTCACCCCGCACTGGGAGCGAGCCTGGGAGCGGAAGAAAGCGGCCCGCCGCGGCCCGAAACACTTGGAGCAAGGAGTCTCAATTGGCAAATAAGCTCTATGACAAGGGCCGCGAGGCGTTTCTCGAAGGCTCCATTGCGGCCCTCACCGATACGCTGAAGTGCTCGCTGGTTTCCTCCGCGAGTTACACGCCGAACTACGCGACGGATCAGTTCTATAACATCATCGCGGGCGGCGCCATCATCGCGGCGGGCGTGGCGCTGAGCAGCCGCACCGGCTCGGCCGGAACGCTGAGCGCGGCGAACTTATCTTCACGGCGGTAAGTGGATCGCAGGCGGCTTATCTCTGTCTCTACAAAGACACCGGGACATCCTCCACCTCGCCGCTGATCGGGTTGATCGACACCGCGACAGGCCTGCCCGTGACTCCCAACGGCGGCGATATCACGGTCGCTTGGTCGAGCGGCCAGATCTTTACCCTGTTCGAAGCTTTGCGGGATCGCGACCGCCCGGCGCTCGCGCGGCTGCGCGATTGGGTGCGCGATGCCATGCGGGCGCCGGGGTTGTGGGTGCCCGAGCCGCGCGTGGTGCTGGGGTAACTCCATGGCTCTTGTTTACCCTGACTCCAATGCCTATGCGCTGTGCGCCATCCCGGAGACTTATAACATCTCGGGCACAAACAACGCTCTGACCATCACCATCGACGGCGGCTCGGCGCAGAACTTTACTTTGAGCAGCGGCGCGACGCAGACGGCCGCGAACATCGTATCCAATCTCTCCGCGCTCACGGGCGCGACGGCCAGCGTGATCGCCATCGGATCGGTCAACTATGTGCAGATCAAAACGACGTCGGCGCTGGGAGCTTCGAGCACCATCCTATTCGGCGCGCCCGCCAACAATGCGGCCGCGACGCTGGGCTGGTTTCTGACCAATCCCTATCACGGCGGCGCGTACTGCGATGGCGCGACAGCGGTTACCGGCACTTTCACGGGCGCGACCAAGGCAAACATCATCAATGGAATCGAGACGGCGCTGCTGCACGCCGGATGGGTCACCGTATCCGGGAGCGGCACGACCAATCTGTTGATGCAATGCAGCGTGTCGGCGGCATCCGGCGGTTCGCTCATGGGACGGATTCGCGTGAAGGATAATTCCGGCACGTGCGCGACCGTATCGATTGAAAATATTAGCGGCGGTAAGGCTTCTGTAAATTCCACGAGCGGCGGATTCATGTTGAATCCCGGGGCCGCCAAGACCTTTCACGTGCTCGCCAACAAGCACAACATGTGCGTCTTTACGTCTGGCTCCACGTCGATCAATCGCGAGTTTCTGCATCGCGGGGATATTGTGGATTCCAGGGTTCATCCAGGGATCGAGCGGCGTGTACGAGTGCATTTACGGTCACGGCAATGCCTACACGGATACGGACACATCGTTTCACGACACCTTCCGGACCTCCTTGAGCTCGGACCGGACCATAACTGGCGGCGGGAACAATGCCACCAATCAGGCCATGATTCTCAATGGAAGCCTCGGAGAGATGGAGAACAATGTCTTCACTGGCGGCGGCAACAACAGCGGGACCGCTCTGCAGCGGCTGATTGGAGAGGCGGCGACACCATCAATTGCCAGAATAATGCGGCCATCGGCTACCAATGGCACGACGGCTCCGCCGACACCGTGGACCCTATCTTGGCTTTCGAGGTTACCTCGCTGACGGCGGTCGGGAAAAAGAGAGGCCTCCTCTACGGGGCGGCCATCGTCACCGACTCGTACGTAGCGGACCAGACCGATACCTTCAACAGCCACAACTGGTGGTTCCTGACCAACAGCAATGGCGGCCAAATCGGCGGTTTGCGCGGCTGCCTCATTCTCGCGACGTCCTAGAGCCACGCCGTGGGATTCGACGGCACTCGCTACTACATTTCGAACATCGCGGATTGGAGCTGGGCGCAGACGCCCGCGTTCGCCGCGACGGCGCTGACGCCGCATTACCGCAACGGGACCAACCTCAACGGGCGCGCGCGCATTCAGACCGCCATTCTGCCCGATCAGTCGCGCATGCAGCGGCTGTCCTTCACGAGCGTCAGCTCCGCCTGGGCGCAGACGCCCAGCTTCGCTGCGACGGCGCTGACGCCGAATTATCGCGAGGCGCTGAATCTCAACTGGCAGTACAAGAACGCCCGCATCGTGATTACGATTCCGGCGGGCGACGTGACGCTGACCGGCCCCGTGCCGAGCGGCGAGACCTG
This sequence comes from Bryobacterales bacterium, assembly GCA_963795935.1. Classification (GTDB taxonomy): domain Bacteria; phylum Acidobacteriota; class Terriglobia; order Bryobacterales; family Bryobacteraceae; genus JAICMB01. Next base: position 16,152 of record CAWCJO010000029.1, read on the forward strand.
GCCCAGCGCCACGATCCTGCAAGCCGGAGCGGCCACGATCACGCTCACGGCGAAAATCGCGAGCGGCGAAACGTGGCGCGTGGCCGACGTCGCCGGGCCGATCACCGTCACGGGCATCCCCAGCTCCACCGCGTGGTTCACGGCGTCTCTGCAGCGATCGGGGTCATCACGCCACTGGCGGCGATCCCCACGGGCGAGGCCTGGTTCACGCCGTTTCTTAACATCCAGCAGCGCATTTCGCTCGCCGCGCAAATCGCCACGGCGGAGGCCTGGTACCCAACCATCCAGGTCGATCTGGTGCAGCGCATTCTGCCGACGCTGCTCGCCACGGGCGAGGCTTGGTTTGCGCCCGCCGTGCGCGGCTCGATCCGCTATCTCAATCTGATCGGGATCGTGAGCAAGGAGAGCTGGCCCGCGCCCACGATCACGGGCGGCGCGCCCGGCGTGTTTCTGTTCCTGAGCGGCATCGACCGCACGCAATATCTGTCCTCGGTCGACCAGACCTTTCAGATTCAGTCGCAGACCATCGGACGCTGGACCGCGACCTTCGACCTCTATGACGCGACCGGAAGTTTCGCGCCCGTGCTCGGCCAGACGGTCCTGGTGCTCGACTTCGGACGGCGCGTGTTCGCAGGATGCATCACGCAAGTGGTAACCGACCGGTTTCTATCGACCGCCGACTCGATCGCCTATCACGTCACGGCCGTCGATAAGTCGGGAATTTGCGACCACCGAGTGATCACCGGCAAGGTCTACCCGGCAAAAGACATCTACGGCAACCCCGCCGACGTCGCGGGCGTGATCCTCGATATCGTCGCGAATTTCCTCAACGGCGAGGGCATCACGACCAGCGGCGTTCCGAACGACGGTTCGCTGGGGGCTCTCGAGAGCGATCTGAATTTCAACTTTCCCACGGTCACCAACGCCTTCGACCAGATTGCAACGCTCACGGGTACAGTCTGGTGGATCGATTCGTTCTGCGTTCTCTACTTCGCCTCGCTGACGGCGCTGCCCGCTGCGCCGTTCGGGCTGACCGAGACCAGCGCGAACTGGCGGCTCCGCAGGGAGCCGCGGGCGGCGCGGGCCAGTCGTATGGCCTGGCGGTCAGCCGCACGACGTCGAGTTACTACAACAAGCTCTACGCGGTGAGCAACCTCAACATCCTGCCCGGCTCGGGATCGGGCGGCGGCGGCGGCGCGGGGTCCGGTTACACCGAAACGTTCACCTTTACGACCGGCGACCCCGGCATCGTGACGCAGCCCGGCCCCGGCGGCGCGCCGCTCGCGGTCGGCCTGCGGGTCAGCGTCAGCATCGGATCCATTTTGTCGATGACCGTCAACGGCGATGCGCAGACCACGTACGATTTCCTGCAGTCGTACACCGGCCAGACGCGCAGCGGGTCGACCGACTATCTATGGTGGTTCGCAGATGGCAACAATCAGCTGAGCTGGACCTATCCGCCGCCTGCTGGAGCGACCATCGTGGTGCAGTACGTTCCGGCCTCGGCGACCAACACGTCTCTGGCGCAATACGGCACGGCGCTCGCGCCGCTCGATCCGATGGGCGCGCCCTTGGGAACGTGCGGAAGCGGATTATACGAGGGCGTGCTGCAGGTGCAGAACATCAGCTCGCAGACGGACCTTAACGCCATCGCCGCGGCGGAGCTGGCCCGCATCGGCGGCGTGCCGACCATCGTCGATTACGAGACCGATTACCCAGGCCTGCGCCCCGGCCAGTTGCAGTCGATCAACATTCCCAATTCGGGAATCCCGGCTGCGCAGCTACTGATTACCAAGGTCTCCGGAGTCTACATCCCGCCCGGCCTGGCCAACGGCGGCAGCTTCCGCTGGCAAGTGCAGGCGACGTCGAACTTGGACCCCGGCAACTGGATCAAGTGGTATGAGCGCTTGGTCGCGCGCACCGGCAACCCGCTGCCCATCCTGCAATACGAGGAAGCGACCTTCGTGCTGGGCGCGGGCGCCTCGCTCAGCTCCGGGGTATCGACGACCAATCCTTACATTGTGGGGCGCACCGGTTTGATGGTTCAGTTTTTGCTCGCCGCCTCGGCGCCGCCCGCAGATGAAACTCTGGTGCTCGCGGTGACGCGCGGAGGCGTAGCGATCGCTACGCTCACCATGCCGGCGACGACCGCGGCCAACCAGCTCATCACGGTTCCGGTCCCGGCCGCCAACCAGCTCTATCTATTCGCGGGCGACGTGCTGAACTGCAACGTGTCCTATTCGGTGACGGGGCCGAATCCCACTCCCGCATCGGGAGTCACGCTCAAGCGCGCTGGGCCATGTCTTACGCTGCACAAAAACTTTCACTCCCCCACACGGCGCGTTTCTGTGATATGACGATGCAACTCCAGCTCATCGATGGTTTCGGCTACTGCGATTTCAACGGCGCGACGGCGCTGGGGAATACCGCGCAGGCGCCCTCTTTCATCGGCGGAGCCATGATTCCGGGGCGCGCGACGCCCGGCGTTCCGATCGGGGCCGCGCTCAACCCCTTCAATACCGCTTTTGGATCCTGGGCCATGTCCCGAGTCGTGAGCGCAAATGCGCTGTGGTGGATGGGGTTCAATTTTCAGCTGACCGGAAACGTGATTCAGCCGGGCATTTTCCTGCGTCTTGAAAGCGGGCCCGGCAATATCGACGCGATGAACAGCAGCGCGCACGCGCAGCTAACCATCGCCTTCGACGCTGCGGGGCAGCTGCAATTTTATCCCTGGTCGTCGAGCGCCAACGGCACCAACGCCACGCCGGGAACCGCGCTCGCGCACACGGCACTGCCGCCGCTGACTCTCGGCCAGTGGGTTTATATCGAAATCAAAGCGAGTTTCGGGACGGGCGGGATGCTGGAGGTCCATTACGACGACGTCGCCATCCTGACGATCCCGAGCCTCACATTGGGCGCCGCGAACCCGGACCGCGCGACGTGGTACTGGCAGCACTTCGGCACGCAAGGATTTGCGATCTCGGATGTGTACATCGGCAGCGGTCTGACCGACTCCTCCGGCGCGGCCGCGAATTTTCTGGGACCGTCGAAAATCACGACGCACTTCGTGTCGCAAAACAGCGGCCAGAACCGCTTCACCCCGCACGGCGCGATCACCAACGCCGGGTGCGTGCAGGAACACCCGAGCGATGGCGACACAACGACCATCGACGGCGCGGGCGGTAATTACGATCTGTTTGAAATCGCGACGGTCCCTTGCTATGGCCGCATTCTCGCGGCCGCTGCCAATGCCACCGGCCGGCGGCGCGACTCAGGGATCGCGGCGCAGGCGCAACTGCTGTGCCGGCCGAACCCGCGCCTGGCGGCCTCAACGTCGGCGCCGCGTACGACCTTCAGAACGGTTACTCGATCGCGCACGCGCTCTCGGAATACTCGCTCGTGAATGCGTCAACGCGCTGGACCGCCGGCGAGGCCTCCGGCGCCTGGTGGGGGTTGTCCGCGCCGGGCGCGGGCGTGGCGCGCGTGACGCAATACTTCGTCGAGGTCCTGACCTCGCTGCGCAACGTGCCGTATTCCTGCGGCGGATCGCCCAGCTACAGCTTCTAAACTGCCGATTTATTCGGCGGGATGCATGCGCCGCCGGAAGCCATCAGCCTCGTTCAGATTCACACCGCGGTGTCGAAACTGGAGGTGCGCGTCGAGTTGGTCGAGCGCAAGGCCGATTCCACGGACCGCAAGCTCGATACCATCCTGCGCTGGCTCCTGGGGCTGTGCGCTTCCACGCTGGTAAGCGCCCTGCTGCTGCTGGCCAATATCATTTTCACGATCGCCAAGGACGGCGGCCTCAAAGGACTGATGCACCCATGACGAAATTCAAATCGACGCTCGCCACGATGTTCAAGTCGCCGATCTTCTGGCACGGCGTTTTGATCGCCGGCAGATCGCCGCGGCCGTGTTCATCAAGAATCCGAACAGCATCGCCATCGCGAATACCGTGCTCAGCGAGGTGGGAACATTGGAGCCGCCGACCTCATAAGGGTGAGCGACCATCCCACCTGTGCTCCGGGTCAGGGACGAAAGTTATCGGAGTGCTGCACTTGAAAAAGGCACAGCATGAGCCAACCTCCTAAAACTTTGGCGCGATAGATTTCGGGGAATTTGATGGTGAGATACATCGACTCCGGCGTTCGCTTCACTTTCACGAAATCAAGAGCGTCAGACGTCGCGCCCAGCGCGGGCGGCGGCGGCGGAAACGACGGACGGAAAGACATCTTATCGCCTACCGGGCGCTGAGCTTTGCTTCGCTGCGCGCGACGGTCTGCGCGGCATCGGTTGTCATCATCTTCGATCCGGCGATTTCGCGTTCGGAGTGCGCTGGGATCTCAAACGCTACGATGTTCGCGGAATCGACGGCAAAGCCATCCTTATCGACGAAGGTCACGTCGCCCGTGAACGAAGCCGGTTGATCCGAGTTATTCCTCACCAGCGCTTTCCAGGAATAATGGCAGATCGATCCATTTGAATCGACGACGGCTCCGTTCACCGAAAGAACTTCCCACGGCTTCGGTTGCGGCGGCGGCGGCGCGGCCGGTTGCGCGACGTCAGGCGCCCGATCGCTTGCGGCAGAGGGCCGTATAGTTCCTCATTAGACTGCTGTGGAGCGGCGCTGTCGTCAAATGATTCATCCAGCCAATTGGTGAGCGGCCGGGTTGCGGCGGTTCCGGCGGCGACTCCCGCCTGCATCGCGAGACCGGGCCACCAGAATCTCGGCGCCACGACGACGACGCGACCGGCGGCGGTTCGAATCCGGCCGGGTTGTCCGGGCGGCGCGGCCGGCCTTGTCCGAGCAGGCGGAGTCGAGGGCGGCGTAGGCTCCGGTTTCTTATCGTCGGCGAACGCCGCGATGGCTGCAAAGCTGAGCGAGAACAGGAATCGCTTCATGGAGATCCATTGTCGGGTGCGGCATGCGAATTCCCAATCCGGTATTGCGCCGAGCCTACTCTAGTTTCTTCTTAGACCACCGGGCAAGAGCGGCTTTGCGGGCGCTCTCGATTCGCTCCTGCGGCGTCAGTTTGGCGGCGCGCGCTTTGCCTCCGACTTGACCGCCCTTGCGGGCAACCTCTTGTCGTTCTTCAGCGGACATGACCTCCATGCGGCGTTGAGCGAGCGCCACTGCGGCCGCATTCTTACCCCGTCTCGGCATCCGGTACTAAGCATACCTAACTAGCGGTAGTTTAGGTATAAATACCAGTTGCGTTACTACCGATAGTCACGCATAATTAGCACAGAGGAGAGAAACACAAAATGACCACCGAACTGACGCTCATCGCCCTGTGCCTGCCGGCCGTATACCTGGCTTGGCGCGCCGCGCAAGAGAAGACCGCCGACCGCCGCGAGCGCATGGTCGCGCACTTGGAAGACTTCATCGGGCGCGCCCCGCGCGGAGGCGACCGTGGCGCGCGATAAGGTCGTTTTCGAAGCCAACAAGCCGGTTGAAGTGGCGCTCGAATTCGCGGGCGGCGGCAAGCTCACCGAAAGCACGAAGGGCTGGGGCGATCAGTACTATTACTCGCTCACGGCCAACCGCTGTATGTATGTCCCGCCGGTCGTCGAGCAGCAGATCACGGCCGAGGAGATGCAGCCCGGCGAGCGCTTTTTCGTCGAGAAGGTGGTCGAGAAGCAGGGCCGCGCGAACGTTACCCGTTGGAGCGTGCGGCGCGTCAATGCGGGCGCGCCTGATGGCCGCCGCGCGAGCCGGGAAGAGCAAGCTTACGCGAGCGCCGAATTCCGCCCTACAGATACGCCGGGATACGATACGGAGACGGCGCGGGGGTCCGTGCCCGCGCCACCCTTGCCCATCGCTAGTGGGCAGCAGCGGCCCGAGAAGAAAGAGGCCGCCCCGACTGCGATTGGAGTTGCACAAGCCCATCCTATCGCCGATCGCTACCTGGAGCGCGAGGCCCACATGCGGAGCGTGCTCGGCGCCGTGCATTCGCTCCGTCCTGGCCGAGACGGAAGCCAACGGCGCAAGGTTCGATGGCGAAAACATCCAGGCGCTGGTCTCGACGCTGTACATCGGCGAGGGCCGCATGGAGGAATTCCGCGCGAAGAACGGCATCAACCTGCCGCGCGCCGAACCGCGCTCGCATGCCAACGGAGCCGCCAACCATGGCGCCGCAAATTAACTTCCGCATCCCGATCGCCGAGATCGAGCGGAAACTCGAAGGGGCCCGCGCGCGCCTCGGCGGCGAGCCGACGGATCTGGCCGTGCGCCTGGCCGCCTCGCTCGATGTCCGCAAGACGCCTCAGACGAATTGCCGCATCGGCCGCCAGTGGCCGGCCGCGGCTCCGGCGCATTCAGATATCATCGCCGCCAATGCCGCCGCCGGTGTCGCCGCGCTTCTCTCTCCATCGCAGCTCAAGACCTTCTTCGATTGCCAGGCGCGCTGGAAATTCGAGAAGATCGACGAGCTGCCCTCGCGCGCCAACGCCAACCTCGCAATCGGCTCGGCCGTTCACGAGGCGCTGGCTTATCAGTTCGCGCAGAAGATCAGCTCCGGGAAGGATCTGCCGATCCCAGAGGTAAAGGCCGCGTTCGACGCCGCCTGGCCCGCCGTGCTCTCAGCAACCGAACTCACCGGCGACGATAACCCCGAGCAGCTCGCCGCCACCGGCCGCGCACTGCTCGACGTTTTCATGCGCCAGGGCGCCTATCGCATCCAGCCCATCGCGGTCGAACTGGAGGTCGCGGGCGCGATCGGCGGCGTCCCGGTGCGCGGCTTCGTTGATGTCCTCGACATCGATGCTCGCGTGCACGATTTCAAGACCAGGAAAACAAGCCCGAATGGCTGGGAGCCAGCCGACGTGTTTCAGCTCGCGACCTATACCGCTCTTGTTCCTGGCGCGTCCGGCGAGGGCCGCATTCACGGGCTGATAAAGACCAAGACCCCGAAATACGTTCAGCTCACGCGAACCATCGAGGCCGCCGACGTGGCCGCCATCGAGACGCAGTATCCACTCGCCCAGGAAGCGATGCGCTCCGGGCTCTACATGCCGAACCGGAATTCGAACCTCTGCTCACGGCGCAATTGCTCCTATTGGGCGGCGTGCGAATCCGAGTTCGGCGGAAAGGTGCCACTCACATGAGCGATATCGAGATCACGATCAAATGTCTGGAGTGCCGCGGCTCGGGCCGCGTCTACGAGAGCCAAGGGAGCTGGGACCCGGATGTGGAAGCGGTGACCTGCGCCGCCTGCGATGGATCGGGGCTACAAGAGCCGCGCTACTATCTGCTCCGCGTCCCGGATGCCGTCCGCCTCGATGGGTTGGACAGCGATCGCTGGGTCATGCTGTATCCGGCGCGCAACGGCGAGCCGGCGGAGGCTATTCCGATCACGACGCATTTCGCCTCCGAGCTTTTCGCCGACGATGCCGCCGGGATCTGCACCGCCGCAATGGAGCACGTGCGGCGCGATCTGGCGGCGCTCGCAGCGGTGGACGCGCGGGCGGCGGCGTGAAGGGAAGAGGTATGCTCATTCGAATCAGAAGCGTATTTGAGGTTCAGTTGACGGTGCATCTGGCCCATGGGCATCGCCCCGGCGAGATCTCTAGGCAGGATCTTTTGCACTCCCTCGGACGCCGCGTGTGCATCGTCAACGCGGACACCGTCGAGCAAGCCATCTGGACGGCGAAGGACGCCATCGCTGAGCAGCCCGGCGATGAATACGACGACGGCGAGGGGTTGGTTTGGGTGGTCGCCGGCGTTGAGACAGCGCTGTGCGAACGCTGCAATCATATCCCGTTCAACCGCGACCTGATCGTGCGGTTCGCCGAGGAGGTGAAGCCGTGAAAATCACGCGCGTCCTCAAACGCGAAACCGCCGCCGTCGAGCGCGGCGAGCCGCTCATGATCGAGATCGCACCGCGCGCCATCACCATCTGGCGCAAGGGCACGCGCGAGAAATACTCACTCACCTACTCTTCCCTGTTCCTCGCCGCCGCGCAGGCCGAGGCGGACCGGCAGCGCATCGAAAAGGCCAAGCGCAAGAGGCAATCGTGAGCGCGGTGGCCTGGGCGCTGCTGGCCTTGATCGCTTGGTTTGGGCGGACGCCTCCGCCTCTCGAGATCCCGAGGTCGAGCGAATGTGGGATGACAACGATCAGGGTGGCGGGATCTGATGCGAAAGTGCCGATGTAGATAGCAGCTCGTTCATATTTCTCCTTCCAAGCCGGGCCGCCCTTTACTGGGGCGGCCCGGTTTGTTCTTGCGCGCCCGCAGGCGCGCCGATTTATGTGGTGTGAAGGAACAGATCCGCCGGCGCATTGCGCGCGCCCTGGCCGCCCCTACGGCGGAATCCGGATCGTCCTGCCGGCGCTGCCCGCATCCGGCGCGGGCGGATGGCTACTGTTCGGCGCGTTGCGCCAAGCGCTCCCTCGCCGAACGGCAGAAAATCCCTGCGGTCGCTGTACTCGGCAATTCCTCGCCGCATCAAAGCAGCTAAACCCTACATTCTTCGTGCGGATGGGTGCCGGAATTGCCGACTATATACAATGTCAGCAATGCCGCGATCCAAAAACGAAGCCCCTAAGTATCTGACAACACAACAGGTCGAACGCCTGTTTTCGGTGATTCGGAACCCGCGCGATGTCGCGATCTTCCGAGTCGGCTACCACCGCGGCTTGCGGTCGAGCGAGATAGGAATGCTGCAGCTCAGCCACTATCAAATCAAAGCTGGCCGGCTCATGGTCCACCGGTTGAAAGGTTCGAACTCCGGCCAGTACCGGCTGACCCGCAATGAGCGGCGCGCTCTCGACGCGTGGCTGGAGGTGCGCGGATACGATGAGGCCGCTCTTTCCGTCGAATCGTGGAACGGGAATTTCGTCGCGCATGATCGACGTGCTCGCGAAGCAATACGGCGCCGCGGCGAAGCTGCCCGAGGACGTCCGGCAATTTAAAGCGCTCAAACACTCCTGCGGAACGCACCTGATGGAGCGCGGTGAAGGCGTCGAGCTGGTCCAGGATCACTGGGCGACGTGAACATCCAGAACACGATGGTCTACGCGAAGATCACGATCGGCGCCGCGACGAAGCGGCCGCGCGGCTGGAGGGCTCGGGATGTCGAATCAAGCCAAAGGCTCGAATATGTAGCGGAACAGTTCCGCTTGGCGTTTCGGTTCGCCGTTCCGATGGGACCGCTGACGCGCGAACAGACCCTTCTCGACGAAGTGATCGCTAAGGGATTGGCGGCGGCGAAACGCCGCGCGAAAGCAAGGCGGCGCAAGCCGAATTGTTTCTGCTGGACGTTTCGCGACCGTCGGCCTGATAGGATCGGTGTGTCTGTTGGTTTCATTTCCGAATGGGGCGGGGTTCCAAACTCCATCCTTTCCCGCCCCGCATTTTGTCACCCTCTATAAAAAAAGAACCGGGCCGTTTTACGCCCCCGCCAGCAGTTCCGCGTCGACCGCGTCGAGACGCCGGTTGAGGTGATCGCGCAGCAGCGCGCAGAAGGCCCGCTGCGCGGCGGGCTCGGGCAGCCGCCCGAAACACCAGCGATCCATCCACGGGACGAGCTCGCCCAACTGCGCGTCGACCAGCGCCGAGTGCGCGCCGGGCATCTTCGGCTCGTGGCGGTCGGCGCCGGGGTCCTCGATGCGTAATACCGCGTCGGAACGGCCGCGAATATGGTTCCGCAGGCAGCGCGAGAAACAAATGCCGCAGCGGCATCGTCGGCAGCTCCCAAACCAGGATCACGTCGACATAGCGGACCATGGCGCCGAAGCACTCCTCGACCAGCGCCGGCGGCGCGGCGGCGGCCGGAACGAGAAACAGGCGGCGGACTCTCTGCAGTCCAGATAAAGCTCCTTTGCCCACGGGCAGAGAACACCATCGACTTATCCGCTGGATAAGAGAGCCGTTCCGCTTCGCTTCTGGGGCACCGGGGTGTGCTCTAAGTGTACGTGACACAACACGTTACAAACCCGGAGATTTCCAGGCCCGCTGCGTACACTAAGTACTGCATGGTTTCGCTTTGATTCGCCCGCTCGCTGACGTGGAGCGCGAGCACCTGCAGCGCGCTCTCGTCAGCTCGGGCGGCGATTTCACGCGCGCCGCCAAGGCGCTCGGGATCTCGCGGACGACCATGTATCGCCGCCGCAAGAACGGAGGCCTGGCGACGATCCTCCCCATTGCATGCCGCGCATCCGGAGCCGACGCCGCTGGCGGCTCACAGACTGTCGCCGGATCTGAGGCGCTGGTTGCGCGCGATGGACGAACTCGGAAGCGCCCGGCCGCTGGATGCTTCCGAGCTTGAGGACATCGCGGAAGACCTGGGCACGGACGTGTTTCGCGTCGGAGGGCATGCGCGCGCGGATGCTCGGCGCGCCAGCGATCGCTGCCTAAAGCCGATACTCATTTATGAGATTTCTCTTCCTCGCCGCGGCGCTGCTGGCCAGCCTGGCCGCGCAAAACGCCATCACGCCCGCTCCAGGCGCTGCCGCGCCGGGCAAAACCGTGCAGTTCAGCTCGACCGTTCCCTCCGTTTGGTCGATCGCTCCGCAGGTGGGCCAGATCTGCGCGAGCGGTCTCTATATCGCGCCCGCTTCCATGGTGGCCGCGCAATTTCTCACCGTCACGGCCTCGACCGCGGCCGGGTCGACCTCGACCTATCTGGTTTTAAGCCCCGGATCTTCCACCGCTCCGCTCGCCGCCTGCCCCGCCGTGGCCAACGCCGCGCAGCGCGCGCCCTGGATGTGGCAGGAGATTCCCACCGGCTCGGTGGACGCGACGCAGCCCGGAACCGGCTACGTGTTGACGCTGAAGTGCGCGGCCGCGCCCGGCACCATTCATCTGTGGATGGGGTCGCAGCTGCTGTTCGGCGGCACTCCCGCCGATGTGGGCGCGGTGCAGCCGGTCGGCTACTACTACGTGCAGCCCGCCGACGCGCACAAGCTCTCGGCGATCGACTTCAATTTTTCCGACCCTATGTTCGCCCCCTGCGGCGCGGGCGCCTGCGGCATTTTCCGCGTCGACTATCAGTACATTCCGGATGCGTCCGGCAACTGCCCATAGAGCAGCCTGTCGCGCCACGGATCGAACATCGTTCGCAGCGCAATGGGAAACGCCGCCTGCGTTTCGCGCCGCCGCTCCTGCAGGTAACACACGATCAGCACGGCGCGGTTCAGCTCGCGCGCTCCGATGCGCGCGGGCGGCGGCAGGGCTGCGATCGCCATGCGGCGGTGCCCGGCGCAGCGGCGGCAGCGTTGGGCCCTGCGGCTGATCTCGCAGCCGCAATCGCGGCACAGCTTCCGGAACGGCAGATCCGCCAGGCGCAATTTCTCGGCAATGCGCGCGGTCAAAACCTTTTAGGCTGCGGCGCTGGAGAGACCAGTCGACGGACCAGTCGACGCCTGGCCCGGATTCGTCGTCGTCGTGATGCGCTGCCAATAATGGACCACGCCCATCGGCTCCTGCTGCACGACCTTGGTGAACATGCCCGGCACCTGGCCGGTGGGATCAGCGAACGGGCCCGCGCCGTTTGGATACAGCCGGCCGAGCAGCGTCGACGCCCAGATATTGCCGCCGTCGAAATCCCCAAGGATCGCGTTGCCGACGATGGTCGGCGCCGTCGCTTGGATGGTGGGCGGCGGCGGCAGGATCGCGACGGGGTGCTCGTAGGTGGCTGGCGGCGGATTGCCCAGCGAAGCGGTATAGATGCTCCACCACGCCTCAAAGCCGGGAATGTCGATGTACGTATAGGCCGGAGCAGCGGGCGGCGGTCCGACGCTTCCGTTCGATGCCCAATTGCGGACGGCGACCTCGTAGTTTACGAATGCGCGCTGATTGTTGTCGCTGACGCGCCGTTGCTCTGAATCCAGGTTGAGCTGCTCGATGTAGCTGAGCGAGGTATACACGTTGCGATCTGAGGATGGAGCGGCCACGTTCTGCGCCGGCGATGGCGGCCGGTAATACGCGATCAACTCATCGGCTGCCCGGAGCGGCGGCCTGCCCGATCATTCCAGAATCCACGGCGGGACTCGGGCTGGCTTGCTGTTGTTGGGTTGCCATGCGCCTACTTTACATCGCGGCGCCGATAGATGGCTATGACCTTCGACGAGCAGGTCCGCTCGATGATCGAGTCGCACGAGGGCCGCATCCGGCATCTGTACTGGGATATGGCGGGCGCCGTCGTGACGCTCGGCGTAGGGCACGCGGTGTGGAGCCGGGCTCTTGCGCAGGGCTTGCGGTTGCGCTTCCCCGACGCGATCGCTCGCCCCGACGATATCGCGAACGAGTACATCCGGGTGAAGCGTATCCCCATCCTCCCGAACAGCCCGCTGGCGCAGCTGACCATGCTCGATGCCGATATCGATGATCTGCTTGCGGGAGATTTGCTCATTACCAAGCGGCGGCTTCTGATGGAACTGCCCGACTTCGAGTCGCTCCCCGATCCGTGGCGGCTGGCTTTGACCGACATGGGTTTCAACCTCGGGAGCTTGGTTCACTATCCCAAGCTCGTCGCGGCCGTCGAACGCCGCGATGCGTCCGCCGCCGCGCTGGAGTGCTACCGCGAGAAGATCGGCTACGAACGCAACGCAGCGACGGCGGCGCTGTTTTCGCCGCTGCCGCGCGCGGCGTAATAGCCGGACCCGGTACTCGGTCGCCGAAACCTATCGCGGGCGCGCATTCACTGTGCCGATGTGCAGCAATTTTCGACCGCGGCCGTTCGCATCCCGTGTTCTTCGACGCGCGGACACCGTTTTACGACCTTCGCGAAGTTATTGCGGCGGGTGCGGCGCGTGCCGCGCTCTGGGTTTGACTTCGAAGGCTGTTTTCTCAAGCCGGGAGCGGTGGTGATGGAGGCGGAGCTGCGTCCGACCGTCGATTACCCGGAGATTCCGCTGCTGCTCGAATGCGCCGGGATTGCGAAACCGGGGCGAGGGCACAACAAGAGCGAGTACCTATACATCCTGTGGCAATTTCGCGGCGACGGCTGGATCGAGTTGGGCCGCGCGCGGTCCTCGACCTGGGATTGGGCCGTCGACCTGGCGCCGCTCGCCTGGCGGGCGATTGAGGATCAACTCGACGCGCCGGATCTCGCAGCGATCGGCCGCAGGATCCACGATTACCTCGAGAGCGAGTTGGAGCGCGTCGAAGCCGGGGACCGCAACCGCGTGGCCGGTCTCATCCACGATGAATTTGCGGCGCGGCTGAGCGAACGCGGGTGGGTGGGCGATTCCGGAGCGGCCCGGTTGTAGAGGAATACTCACTCACCCACTTCCTTCTCTTAATCTAAGTTCAAATCTGACTAATAAGGATGCACCGGAATCCGGGTTCGTATGAGACCGGAACTGCGCTTCGTGACTTATCGGAACTGCGTTTCCTATATCGGCGATCGGGACATTGGAAGCGTAGTTCCTATCTCAAAAAATAGGTCTGGACATTCGGGATTCGTCGGCATAGCATGAATAAAATATGCCCGCAAAGGGACCCGAGAACGCCGAGTGGCGCCGGGAGATCGCGCGCAAGGCCGGCCGCGCCAGCGCCAGGAAAAAGACGGCCAAGCAGCTACGAGAAGACGCGCGCGCCGCGGCCATCGCGCGCTGGTCGCGCCTCACCCCGGAGCAGCGCCGCGAGTGGCGCCGCAACCGCCCCGGCAAATACGCCGTGCGCAAGGATCAGGCGGCGTGATTCTGGTTCTTGCCTTCCTCAGAATTTTCTTAGGGAGTTTCCGCTTCGCGGAAGTTGACACATGCTATTCGTTATCGGAAGTGAGATATGATTCCTGTTTAAGGAACGGAACTATATTGTTTCGGACAGTCGGCCCGCATGGCCCTTTATTTTTTCTTCGCCCTATTCCCCGTGCTGCTGTTGCTGCTTATTTTGCTCGGGGGATCCGCAGGCGACGGATCGGAGTGGCGCGGCGCACTGCTCGATTCCTTTAAGCAGGTTCTTCCTCAAGATGCGGCGGCGCTCATAACCCAGACCGTACAGCAGCTAAACGCGGGAGCCGTCCGCGGCGCTGGAGCCATACTGGCGGGCGTATATGCCGCTTGGGGATCTCTGAATGGAACCTGGGCCATCATGACCGGCCTGAACAAGGCGTACGAAGTCGAGGAAAAGCGCCCGTGGTGGCGGGTTTTGTATATCATGTTGAGCCTGACGACTTCTCTGAGTATTCTGGGCCTGCTGGCGCTCGCCGCCATGGTCTACGGCAATCGAATTGGAAATCACTTGCAGTTCCTGCAGCGCGCGGTACAGTGGGCGGCTATCTTAATTCTGCTGCTACTCTCGTTTGCCGCGCTGTATCGTTTCGGGCCGAACTTAAAGGATCGGCGCTGGCAGTGGAGTATTCCCGGCGCGGTTGCCGCCGTCACATTATGGATTCCATTTACAGTGCTGCTGCGGGTGTACCAGGAGCACTTCGGTACCTCGAGGATCTACGGAAAATTGAACGCGGTGGCCACACTTCTGTTGTCGCTTTATGTCACCGGGGCCGTTATTTTTATCGGCGGCGAGGCAAACTCCGAAATTGAGAAGGCAGCGGCGGAAGCGGGCCACCCGGACGTGCGGGCGGCGGGGGAACGGCGCAGCGGCGGCGAAGGTACTTCGGACCGTTAGAAGGCGCAGCCCAAGGGATGAAGGGCAATCCTTTCCCGGCCCCTTGTCCTCCGACCCCATACCCGTACGCTATCCCGAAGGCACGGTCCATGGCTTTTTGGCGCTGCGCACGCTGGAGGGAAAACTGCTTGCCTCGGGCGATCTCACCGAAGTCCTTCATGGGAACAGGGTGGTGTCGCATCTCGTTTTTCGCTTTAAGGACGGCTCGGTTGACGACGACACGACGGTCTTTTCTCAACGGGGAAGTTTTCGGCTCATCAGCGACCACCACATTCAGAAAGGGCGGAGCTTCCCAAATCCGTCCAATGTCTTAATCAACGCGGCCAGCGGCCAGGTCACGGTCCGCTATCGGGACAAAGGCCGCGAAAAAGTGGAGACCGACCACATGGACTTTCCGCCCGATGTAGCAAACGGCATGCTTCTCAATGTCCTAAAAAACATCTCGCCCGATACAAAGGAGACGAAAGTGTCCTACGTGGGGGCCTCTCCCAAACCGCGGCTTGTGCATCTCTCGATCAAGCCTAACGGCGAAGAAACGTTTTCCGTTGCCGGCGCTCATCACAAAGCGACCCTTTTTGTGGTGAAGGTTGAGATCGGCGGCATCACTGGAATGATTGCGCCTCTGGTAGGAAAACAGCCGGCCGATACGAAGGTCTGGGTGGTCGGGGAGGGAGCGCCGGCGTTTGTCCGGGCAGACGAGGCGTTGTACCCGGAAGGACCGATCTGGAGCATTCAGATAACCGGTCCGGAATGGGGTCGAGGCGCGGGTGGGGCTGTCAAAAGCAAAAACCGGCCCTAGGGCCATATACGTATTCCCGTAGGTTGCGCGCGCCAGCGTATTTCGCGTATATTCAAGAAACCTGGGGTACTTCCAGGTAGGAGAGGTCAACAATGAAGAGATTTTTTGCAGCATCGATGCTTTTCGCGGTGTGCGCGATGGCGGAAAGCATGACGGGCGTTATCGGCGACTCCAAATGCGGAGACGCTCATGAGGCCAAACTGAATGCAGCCTGCGTGAAGAAATGCGTTCAAGGCGGAGCGGACGCAGTTTTCCTCCACGATGGGAAGGTTTATAAGATCGCGTCCGATTCCAAGGACAAGGTCACGGACTATCTTGGACAGAAAGTGAAAGTGGACGGCAACATCGAAGGCGACACGGTCACGATTAATTCCGTTTCGGCGGAATAGGCCGGTTCAACGGTTAGAATTGCGATCGTAACGGGCGGCGGCAGCGGCGTCGGGCGCGCCGCCGGTCTGGGTTTGCGGGCGGCGGGTTATGCAGTCGCCTTGGCGGGGCGGCGGGCGGCGGCGCTTGGGGAAACTGCTCGACTGATGCAGTCTTCCCCCGACGGGGTTTTGTGCGTCCCGACGGACGTTACCGATCCCCAGAGCGTTCGCGCGTTGTTTGCCAGGGTCGTAGGCGCTTTCGGACGCGTCGATGTACTCTTCAACAACGCCGGCGCCGGATCGCCCCGCGCCGCATTTGAGGATCTTTCGCTGGAGCAGTGGAATCGGGTTTTAGCCGTCAATCTGACGGGTTCATTTTTGTGCGCCCAGGAGGCGTTCCGGGCGATGAAGGCGCAAGAGCCGCGGGGCGGGCGCATCATCAACAACGGCTCGCTTTCGGCGCATCTTCCCCGCCCCAACTCCGCTCCGTACACCGCGACGAAGCACGCCATCACGGGATTGACGAAGTGCATTTCGCTCGATGGGCGCGCTTACGATATCGCGTGCAGTCAAATCGACATCGGCAATGCCGCGACGGAAATGACGGAGCGCATGACGGCGGGGGTTGCGCAGGCGAACGGCACGACCATGGCGGAGCCGCGCATGGACGTGAAGCACGTTGCCGACGCGGTTGTGTATATGGCGAATTTGCCGCTGGAGGCCAACGTTCAGTTCATGACCGTGATGGCGACGAAGATGCCGTTTATCGGGCGCGGTTGAAGGAGCTCAGCGCAGATGGGCGCGCTGCGCGGCCAGGAGCGCGCCAAATTGGATGAAGTTGAAGCCGGCGTGCATCAGGACGGCGTTTATTATGGACCCGGTGCGATAGCGCTGCCAACCGAAGATCGCGCCGGCGGCCGCGACCAGAACCACGACGCGCCAATCCTGGTACTCGAAGTAATGCATCGCTCCGAATAACGCGCCGGTGAGAATAATGCCGGCCGCGACGCCGAGGGAGCGGATCAGCAGCGGCATCAGAAAACCGCGGAAGACGAGCTCCTCGCAGAGCGGACCCACGATCACGACGAGGATTCCGAACAGCACGACCAGAGCGATGCTGTTGAGCATGTTTTCAAATGGCAGGGGCTGCGGTTTGGCGCGCAACAACGTTCCGACGACGCCCAGCGCGATGGCCAGCACGGGGCCGATGGCGAAGCTCGTGAAAGCGTAGCCGGGGTAGGTCGGGAGCCAGCCCAAAGAGCGCCAGAAGGGACGATCGTGACGGAGGCGGAGAATGGCGGCAATGGCGCCCAACGCGAAAAGGTAGACGAGCGCTTGCACCAGGAGCAGCAGATAGGATTGCGGCAGGCGGCGGAACGGGATAGCGAGAAGGTTTACCGCGAGCACGCCGGCTGTGAGGAGCCCCAGGAAAAGGAATAGATCCTGGTAGGTCCAGGGGGGGCGCAGGAGCATGGACTGTTCGCCGGCGGCGGCTTCGGCGGGCGGCATTTCGGCGGGGGGTATTTCGGGCGGGATCATGATTCGCGCTCAAGAAGCGCCGCGGCGAGCAGCGGGATCATGAGCTCGTGGTGGCCGGTGATGGAATAGCCGCGGCCGCCGGACTGGGCGTGGGGCCTGTTGACCACGTTGGCGGTGGGGCGATAGTGCTGGATGAAATCGAAATTCGCGGTTGTGAAATCGGCCAGGGGATGGCCAAGGTTTCGCACCGTCGAAACCACTTTCAGAAAAACCTCGGGCAAGAGCACGGCCGATCCCACATTGAGATAGACGCCGCCGTCGTGCAGAGGCTTGGCGAGGGAGCACAGCAGGCGGAAATCGTAGTGCGTGGCTTCGCCGATGGCGGCGCCTTGCGCGGCGGGGTGCGTATGCGTCGTGTCCGTGCCCAGGGCGACGTGCACGGTTACGGGAACGCGGGCGCGATAGGCTTCATGCAGCAGGCTGCATGCGGCGAAACGAGGATCGGCGATGCGTTCGAGACGCCGGCCAAGCGCTTCGCCAAGGCCGGTGTGGCCCGCGGCTTCTACGATCGCCTCGTTCATCTCGCGGCCGGTCTCTTGGGCGGACCCGAAGCTGCCGTCGGGCAAGACGGCTTCGACATCTTCGCTGGTTTGTCCGGCGATGGCGATCTCGAAATCGTGGATGGCGGCGGCGCCGTTCAACACAAAAGCGGTGGCGTAGCCGCGTTGCATCAGGTCGATGAGGATGGGCGCGAGGCCGCATTTGATCGACATGGCCGCCGAGGCCCCAAAGAATGGCGCGCTTGCGATGGCGCGCTTCCGCGATGGCGGCGATTACGGCGCGAAAGGATTCGGCCGCGAGGATTTTGGGCATTGAATCGAGGAGCGCTTGGATGCCCGAGCCGCGGACATGCGGTTTGGCGAAATGCTCGACGCGGACCTTGCCGCCGCGGGCGTGGATGGAGACCGTCTTGAGTCCGGCGAACTCCAGCGGCTCACAATCGTATTTAGAGTTCACGCGACCTTTTCGTAACGCTTTTTCGAGCACGCGCGGTGGGCGATGGGAGGTTTTAGGGTTTCGCGAAACCGCTCCCTCACGGTCGCGGCTCGGTACGGTGCGCGGCGTTGGTTGATGCGCGGCGTTAGTTTGCGCGTGGCGTTGGTTAGCGCGCGGCGTTGGTTAGCGCTGGGGCGTTGGTTAGCGCGCGGTGTTGGTTGACGCGCGGCGTTGGTTAGCGCTGGGGCGTTGGTTAGCGCGCGGCGTTGGTTGACGCGCGGCGTTGGTTGACGCGCGGCGTTGGTTAGCGCGCCGCATTGGGTACCCGCGGCGTTGGCTGACGCGGTCATCGTTTTGGAGTTCACGCGACCTTTCCGTTGCGCAACACTTTTTCGAGGGCGCGCGCGGTGTGGCTGCGGCGCACGCGCAGCAACTGATCGGGAGTTCCGCAGGCGACCACTTCCCCGCCCTTCTCGCCGCCTTCCGGTCCCATGTCGACGATCCAGTCGGCCGATTTGACGACGTCCAATTGATGCTCGATCACGATCACCGTGTTGCCGAGGTCCACTAATCGTTGCAGAACTTCGAGGAGCTTGCGGATGTCGTCGAAGTGAAGACCGGTGGTGGGCTCGTCAAGGATGTAGAGCGTGCGGCCGGTCTGGCGCTTGCTCAATTCCTTGGCGAGCTTGATGCGTTGCGCCTCGCCGCCGGAGAGCGTCGTGGACGACTGGCCGAGATGGACGTAGCCGAGGCCGACGTCGGCCAGCGTCTTCAGCTTGGCATGAATCTGCGGGATATTGGTGAGCGCCGGAAGGGCTTCGGCGACGGTGGTTTCGAGCAGATCGGCAATGGAGAGCCCTTTGTATTTCACCTGCAGGGTTTCGGTGTTGTAGCGGCGGCCGCGGCAGATGTCGCAGGTGACATACACGTCCGGGAGGAAATTCATCTCGATGCGCTTCAGTCCATCGCCTTGGCATGCTTCGCAGCGGCCGCCCTTGACGTTGAAGCTGAAGCGGCCGGCCTTGTAGCCGCGCTCGCGCGATTCCGGAAGCATGGCGTAGAGCTCGCGAATGGGCGTGAAGACGCCGGTGTAGGTGGCGGGATTGGAACGCGGGGTGCGTCCGATGGGGGCCTGATCGATCTTGACGACCTTGTCGATGTGCTCGATTCCTGCGATGGCGTCGTACAGGCCGGGACGATCGCGCGAGCCGTATAATTCGCGGGCGAGCGAGCGGTACAGGATGTCGTTGACGAGCGTGGATTTTCCGCTGCCGGAAACGCCCGTGACGACGATGAATTTGCCGAGGGGAAATTCGACTGTGATGCCTTTTAAGTTGTGCTCGCGCGCGCCGGTGACAACGAGATTGTTGCCGTTTCCCTTGCGCCTCTGGAGCGGGCGCCTCGATGGAGAGCTGACCGGAAAGATAACGGCCGGTAAGCGATTTTGGGTTTTGCTGGATTTGGAGCGGGGTGCCGCAGGCGACCAGATGGCCGCCCAGCCGGCCCGCCGCGGGACCAAGGTCGATGACGTAGTCGGCGCGCTCGATGGTTTCGGCATCGTGCTCGACGACGAGAACGGTGTTGCCGAGGTCGCGGAGATGCGCCAGAGTTTCCAGCAATTTGTGATTGTCGCGCGGATGCAGGCCGATGGACGGCTCGTCGAGGACATATAGAACGCCGCGCAGCTTGGAGCCGATCTGCGTGGCCAGGCGGATGCGCTGCGCTTCGCCGCCGGAGAGCGTGGCGGCGGAGCGGGCCAGGTTGAGGTAATCGAGGCCGACGTCGCACAGAAATTGCAGACGATTGTGGATCTCTTCGACCACGCGGGCGGCGATATGGCGCTCGCGCTCGTTCAACTCCCAGGAGCCGACGGTTTCCTCCGCGCGCGAGATGGACATCTCCGTGAGGTCGGCAATGCCAAGGCCTTTCACTCGCACCGATAGACTGCTGGGCTTCAGACGGCGGCCGCGGCAGGCGGGACAGAGGGATGGCGACATGTAGTCCATGAGCCATTCGCGATAGCCGGGGCTGGCGTCGTCGAAGGCTTCGGAGAGAAGCTTGAGAATCCCGGGGAAGCCGGGGCCGCCTTCCATCAGCAGCGTTTGTGTTTTCCTGGGCAGCTCGTCGTAGGGCGCGCCGATGTCGATGCCCAGCCGCTCGGAGGCGTCCGTGAGGCGCTGCGAGATGTACGTGGAAGCCGCCATCGTGACCAGGCCGCCGTCGAGAAGCGGCTTGGAGAGGTCGGCCATGATTTTGGAGGAATCGAAGGACCATTTACTGCCCAGGCCGTTGCATTCCTCGCAGGCGCCGAAGGGGCTGTTGAACGAGAACGAGCGCGGCTCCAGTTGGGGAACGCTGGCGCCGCATTCGGGACAGGCGAGCTTTTGGGAGTAGAGGCGTTCTTCGCCGTTTACGACCGTGACGAGGACGAGGCCGCCGGCCAATTTCGCGGCGGTCTCGATGGAAGCTTCGAGGCGCTGCTCGATGCCGGGCCGTAGGGCGAGGCGATCGACGACGACCTCGATGGAGTGGTTCTTGCGGCGGTCGAGCGGGATCTCTTCGTCGAGCGAGCGCAGGACGCCATCGATGCGGGCGCGCAGAAAGCCCTGGCGCGCGAGTTTTTCGAGGTCCTTTTTGTATTCGCCTTTACGGCCGCGCACGATGGGGGCGAGAATCATGATGCGCGCTTCGTTGGGGAGCGTCATGATCTGGCGCAGAATTTGCTCGGTGCTTTGGCGCGAAATTTCGATGCCGCAGTTAGGGCAATGCGGCACGCCGATGGAGGCGTAGAGGACGCGCAGATAGTCGTAGATTTCGGTGATGGTGCCGACGGTCGAGCGCGGGCTGCGGTTGGTCGTTTTTTGCTCGATGGAAATGGCGGGGCTGAGGCCGTCGATGGAGTCGACCTCGGGGCGCTCCATTTGGTCGAGGAACTGGCGCGCATAGGGGGAAAGCGTTTCGACGTAGCGGCGCTGGCCTTCGGCGTAAATGGTGTCGAAGGCGAGGGACGATTTACCGGAGCCGCTGAGGCCGGTGATGACGGTGAAGGTGTTGCGCGGGATCTCCACGTCGATGTTCTTCAGGTTGTGCTGCCGTGCGCCGTGCACGGTGATGCGGTCGAGCATGGGGAGGGGACTTCTTTATTGTAGCGGGCACGGGGGCTTATGCCGAGCCGCCGTCGCGAATCGCTGCGACCAGATACGCCGTTTTGCGGCTCGCGAAAGCGATGAGTTTACCCCGGCCGGCGGCTACCCATGCAAAGGCGGTGAAGTTTCTCCGGTACAGCCGTTGCGTCTGTGACCACCGCCTGCTTGGTCGTCAGGCGGCGCGGTTGAGATGCAGAACGTAACCGGCGTCAAGCGCGGAGGAGCAACGGGGACACTTCTGGCCGGCTTTCACGGCGGTGGATTTTCCTTGCGTCCGCACAATTGCGTGTACGGTGTGTGTACACATGGGGCAGTAGACCGACGCGCTGTATTCCGCGGCCGGGCGCGCTCGCATTTGAGTCTTGTTATCGGTTGCCGCTTGAGGATTCATGGTGTTTCTCTCCCTCTGTCAATCGTTATGACGCAAGCGGGATGCCACGGGATGTTGTGAATTTGTAAAGAAAAGGAACAGGATCTCAGCAGGGACGGGCAAAGGGCGCGGTAAAAAGTGCAGCCGAACGGTAAGGAAGCGGGTGACGTCAGGGGAGGAGTTCGGCCAACGGCAGCGACCAGCCGGGGAGGAGCGGGGACGCGAGCGTATCGCTGTCGCGCAGTTCACGGATGCCTTGCGGCGCGTAGATGAAGACATGGGGGCCGTCGGGATAGAGGACCCATGTTTCGGCGACAGCATTGTTGCGGTATACGGCGATCTTGCGGTTGAGATAGGAGGCCGCTTCGGAGGGCGAGACTACCTCAACGACGATGTCGGGAGCGACGCGCACCGGAGATCGCTCGATATTAACCTGTGACCACTTCGATGCGGAAAGGACGGCGATGTCGGGGCGAAAACGGTTCTCGTTGAAAGCAAAATCGGTGTTGATGAGTACGTTGCCCCGCCGGTTGCGACGCAGGAACGACTCCAGAGAGGATGCGACTTTCACCACGACGATACTGTGCAATGGCGCGGCATTCGGGATTTCGATCAGTTCCCCGTCCAGCAACTCCAGGCGGCGCTCTTCATCGTAGGGCAGGGCGTCGAACTGCTCGGCGGTCATTAAGGTGTGAGTCGCCATAACTGCATCATAGCCGATCACGTTATTCTTGAATTTGCTTTCAGACGGCATGAAGACAGCGTTCTTGTTTCCGGGGCAGGGCTCGCAGTTCGCGGGCATGGGGAAGGGGCTGGCCGATGCTTTTCCGGTGGCCCGAGAGACCTTCGCCGAGGCGGACGAAGCTGTTGGATTTGCGCTTTCGGAGCTTTGTTTTAATGGGCCCGAAGCGGATCTGAAGCTGACTGAAAATCAGCAGCCGGCCCTGTTGGCGGTGTCCATTGCAGCTTTGCGGGTTCTTCGGGAGCACGGCCTTCAGCCCGATTTTGTGGCGGGGCATAGCCTGGGTGAATACTCGGCGCTGGTTGCGGCGGGATCGCTGCAATTCGCGGACGCTCTCACGCTGGTGCGTAAGCGCGGGCGTTACATGCAGGAAGCGGCGGCGCCGGGAGTGGGCGCGATGGCGGCTATTCTGAAGCTGCCCGAAGGCAAGATTGAATCGATTCTGGCGGCGGCGGCGGAAGGGGAAGTGGTCACGGCCGCGAATCTAAACTCTCCCGACCAGGTCGTGATCGCCGGGCACGTGGGCGCGGTTGAGCGCGCGATGGATCTGGCCAAAGCCGCGGGCGCGCGCCGGACCGTCTTGCTTCCCGTGAGCGCGCCGTTTCACTGCCCGCTGATGATTCCGGCGCAGCAGCGCTTGGCGGCGGACCTGGATGCGATTCCGTTCGCCGATCTTACGGTTCCGCTGGTCAACAATTGGCAGGCGCGCCTGGTGCGGACAGGCGCCGAGGCGCGCCAGGGGTTGTACGAGCAAGTTCCCAATCCGGTGCGGTGGCTTGAATCGATGCGGTTGCTAGCCGCGCAGGGGGCTACGCGCTTCATTGAAGTGGGCGCGGGATCGGTTCTTACCGCTCTGCTGCGCAACATCGACCCTGCTCTTAAAGGCATAAAATTCGGCAATCCCGCCGATTTGGACAACATCAATGCGGCTGCCGCTTAGTATTTTTTTCTGTTGCACTCTTGCCGCGGGGGATTGGATTTCGATCCAGCCCGCGGCTTCATTGCAAGGTTGGACGCGCGTGCCGATGGAGCCGACGACGCGGCTGGTTCCCCCATCGCAATGGAAGGTGGCGCGGGATGGCGATCTGGTGTGCAACGGCTCGCGCGAGAACGGCCACGAGTTTCTGCGCTACGATCGCGAACTCGGCGATTTTCTTTTGCATGTCGAATGGCGCTTCACGAAAGTCGAAGGGGCCAAATACAACAGCGGCGTTTATGTGCGGAACAGCGCCGATGGGGCGACCTGGTATCAGGCGCAGATCGGGCCTCCTTCGAACGGCGGTTATTTTTTCTACTACGCAACGGTGGATGGGGCGAGAAAGCGCATCAATCTGAAATCGGCGATGCCGTCCGATCCGGTGAAAGATGCCGGCGAGTGGAACACTTACGATATTCGCGCCGAAGGTCCCAGGATCACGCTGGTGGTCAACGATGTCGAGACCAGCCATTTCGACTGCGACCGGCTGAAGGGCTACATCGGCCTTGAAGCGGAGTACACGCGCATCGAATTTCGCAACTTGAAATTGAAGGAGCTGCCGTGAGGCGCTACTTTGCCGCGGCTGCGATGGCGGGGTTCCTCATTGGATGCAAGATGCCGGGAGAGCGGCAGAGTATCGGTCAGATCACGGACGATTTTGTGTATGGGGCGCTGGCGCTGTCGCCTGTCAGCGCTACCGCCGCGGGGTATCACGAGCATAACGGCAAACGGCTGGATGAAATGCTGGACGATTTCAGTCCCGCGGGCATTAATGAGCAGCGCCGTTTTTATCGCGACATTGAAAACCGGCTGGAGATCGTCAAGCCGGAGTCTCTCACGCCGGAGGAGCGCGCCGACGCCCGCCTGATCGACGATCAGGTCAAGCTGGCGCTGTTGGAGTTGAACCGCGTCCGTAGTTACGTCCACAACCCTACTATGTATGTCGAGCTGGTGGGGAACGCGCTGTTCAGCCCGTTCGTGCTGAAGTATGCCCCGCAGCGGGATCGTTTCGAGCAGATTATCAAGCGGCTGGATCGCGTTCCGGCGCTGATGCTGGAAGCGCGCCAAAATTTGCGCGATTCGCCCGCGATTTGGACGCAAGTGGCGGAGCAGGAAAACGCCGGCAATATCCGGTTGATCGATCAGACGCTGCGAGCGAACGCGCCGGCGGAGCTGAAGGGCGAATATGACAAAGCGGCGGCAAAAGCGCTGGAGGCCCTGCGCAGCTTCAACGATTTCCTCAAGACCGATCTGTCGAAGAGAACGCGGCCGTGGCAGTCGGGGAAAGAGTTGTACGATTTGAAGTTCAAGTGGACGCTCGATGTGGGGAAAACGCCGGAGCAGGTGTTGTCCGACGCAGAGGCGGCGCTGAAAACGGTGCAGGACGAAATGAAGAAACTGGCAGGCGCAAAATCGATTTCCGAGGCGCTGGATGCCATTGCGCGGCAGCACGTCGCGCCCGCGGAGTACATGGACGAAGCGAAACGCGATCTTAAGGAAGCGACCGATTTTGTGAAGGCCAGAAATCTGGTTCCGCTTCCGAACCGCGGCAACTTGCAGGTAATCGAGACGCCCGAGTTTATGCGCGGCATTTATGCGGTGGGCGGTTTTAATCCGGCCCCGGCGCTGGAGCCGCAGTTGGGGGCGTTTTACTGGGTCACTCCGATTCCGCCGGATTGGCCCAAGGAGCGGATTGAATCGAAGCTGCGCGAGTACAACACTTATGGCATGCAGGAGTTGACCATTCATGAAGCGATGCCCGGCCACTATGTGCAGCTCGATTATGCCAACGATGTGCAGCCGAAATCGCGGCGGCTGCTGCGTAATATTTGGGGTAACGGGCCCTATGTGGAAGGGTGGGCGACTTATGCGCAACAACTTATGTCGGATGAAGGATATCTTGATAACAGCGCGGCGTTGCGGATGACGTTTCTCAAACAGATGCTGCGCGTGATTACCAACGCGATCATGGACGTGCGCATGCAGACCATGGATATGAGCGACGAACAGGCCATGGACCTGATGCTGAAGCAGGGTTTTCAGGAGAAGGAAGAAGCGACGGCAAAGCTGCAGCGGGCGAAACTCTCTTCGGCGCAGTTGCCGATGTATTTCGTGGGCTGGCGCGGGTGGCTGCAAACGCGAGAGAGTTATAAGACCCAAAAGGGCGCGGCTTTCAATTTGACGGAGTTTCACGAAAAAGCGCTGAAGGAGAGCGCCGTGCCGCTGCCGGTTCTCGGGGGGTTGATCGCGAAATGACGTTGCGTATCGTGGCGCTGTTGCTTGCTGCGTTGTCCCTCACCACGGGGGCTTGCTCCGGGGCCGATGTGGCGGCGCTTTGGGAGGCGAAGCAGTCGGCCAAGATTCAGGCGCTGGACGAGGGTTTGAACGGCGTGCTCGGCGTCGCGTGGATCGATCTGACTTCGGGGCGCGTGTTCTCGTACCATGGCGACGCCGTTTTTCCGACCGCCAGCACCATCAAGATTCCGATTATGATTCAGCTTTTCCGCGACGTGGAGGCGGGCAAGCTTAAGTTTTCAGATAAAGTAACGGCGGGGCCGGCGGAGAACGCGGGAGGGAGCGGAGGGCCGTTTCAGGCGGCGTTGAATAAGGGCCCGGTGACGGTGACCGTGCGCGAGCTGCTCGAGAACATGATCCAGTACAGCGACAATTCGGCGACGAACAAGCTGATCGGGTTAGTGGGGATGGCGCGAGTGAACGGTTTATTAGACGAGTTCGGGATGGAGAAGACGCGGTTGCGCCGCAAGATGATGGACATCGCCGCGGCCACGCGCGGGGATGAAAACGTTGCGACGCCGCTCGACATGGTGCGCATCGTGCGGCTTATTTACGACGGCAAGGCGGCCGATGCCGCGTCATGCCACGAGATGTTGGACATTATGAAGAAGGTGGACGCCTATATGCGTCCGATGATTCCCGATAACATCGCGGTGGCGTCGAAGCCGGGCGATCTGGATGGGGTGCGGACCGAGACGGGGTTAATTTATTTGCCGAAGCGGCCGTTCATCGTGAGCGTGATGTCGGCTTATTTGGACGATCGGGTGAATCCCGTCGGGCCTGTTAC
This sequence comes from Bryobacterales bacterium, assembly GCA_963795935.1. GTDB lineage: Bacteria > Acidobacteriota > Terriglobia > Bryobacterales > Bryobacteraceae > JAICMB01. The sequence continues at coordinate 42,686 of CAWCJO010000029.1, forward strand.
CGCGATTATCTTCGATTACTTCAACAAGGTGGCGCACTCGAACGAGTACGGGCGGCGATTGGATTGACTTAGCCGGCGGCGGCGTAGGCTTTGAGATAGCGCAGAACGCGCGCAACGTACGACCGGGTCGCGCGGTAACGCGGCACTCCGCCGTATTTGTCGACGGCGCCGGGACCGGCGTTATAGGCGGCGATGGCTTTCACGAGAGAGTTCTTGCGGCTCGAGTATCGATGGAGCAGCGATTTCAGGTAGCGCGTTCCGGCTTCGAGATTCTGCGCCGGCTTGCTCGCATCCAGGCCCATGCCGCGCGCCGTGGCGGGCATGACCTGCATGAGTCCGAGCGCGCCTTTCGGAGAGACGGCGTCGGGGTTGAAGCCCGACTCCGCTTTGACGATGCTTCTGACGAGGGCCGCGTTCACGCCGACGCGATGGGCCGTGGGGACGATTAAGTCGGCATAGGTGAGGTGGGGCGCACTGGGGACCGGCACTTTGATAAACATGCGGGCCGGATCGTTCGCCGGGACAAATAAGGAAGGCGGAAGTATCATCAGGGCGGCCAGCGCGGTGGCGCATTTAGCAATTGGGCGATGGACGGGGAATCTCATGCGGGGACGCGTGAACGCCTGGCGGGAATGAGAGTAGCGCAATTGGAAGCCCGGGCAGCGGCTTGCCGGATCCGCGCCCCTCTGCTGTCTTCCAATTAGGTGTTCAGTAAGTAGACCACTTGTATAGGGAAAATGTTACATGATATCTACTTACCTATGCAAAAAGTTGAAAAAATTCTGTTCAAAATATCGTCGGCGGACGTCGCGCCCGTGATGGCGTCAATGGGGCGCAGAGCGGCATAGAGATCGAGCAACAGCATTTCATGAGGGATTCCGGCGTTGACGGCGCGGCGCGCCTCGTCGAGAGCGTCGAGGGATTCACGCAAAAGGGTTTCGTGGCGTAGGCTGGTGATGAATCCGGATTCTTCTTGCGGAAGTTGGGGAACGATGTTACGGCGAAGCTCGGGAATGCCGGCGCCGGTGAGCGCCGATACCGGTATGAAGTCTCCGGGCGGTTCCGCCGTGCGCGACAAATCCGATTTGTTGCCGGCGAGGACATGGCGGCCCTGTTGGCGCGCACGCTCGAGCAGCGCCGAGTCTTCTTCGGTCCAGGGCGCGGACAAATCGAATACGACGATTGCCATATCGGCGTCGGCCATGGCACGGTAGCTGCGTTCGATGCCGAGGGTTTCGACAACATCCTGGCCGACGCGGATGCCGGCGGTGTCGACGAACTTGACGGGAATGCCCTCAATGGCGGCGACTTCGGAAACCAGATCGCGTGTGGTGCCGGGAATTTCCGTCACAATGGCGCGGTCCTGCTCGACGAGGCGGTTGAAGAGGCTGCTCTTTCCAACGTTGGGCCGGCCGACGATGGCCAGAGTGATGCCGGAGTGCACCAGACGGCCGTAGCCGAACGTCGCGGCGAGTTGCGCCAGCGCGGCCGCAATGGGGTCCAAGCGGCCTAAGATTTGTTGATCGGAGGCGACGCTGATGTCGTCTTCCGCGAAATCGATGCCGGCTTCGAGCAAAGCGATCGTCTCGAGCAGTTGTTCCTTGATGGGTTGAATGCGGCGCGAGACGGAGCCTTCCATTTGTTGGGCAGCGATGCGGGCCTGGTAGAGCGTGGTGGAGTCGATGAGGTCGCGCACGGCTTCGGCGCGCGGAAGATCGATGCGTCCGTTTAGATAGGCGCGCAACGTAAATTCGCCGGGTTCGGCGGGACGGGCGCCGGCCTGGCAAGCGCGCTCGAGGCAAAAGCGCAGGATCACGGGCGCGCCATGACAGGAGATTTCGACGACGTCTTCGGCGGTGTAGGATCGCGGCGCTTCGAAAAAGGTTACGACGACGTTGTCGACGATGACATTGGCGGGGTCGACGAGCTCGGCAAGGGCGGAGGTCCAGGGGCGCCAGGCGTGCGATCCGTGGAAACGCAGGATCTGCTCCGAGATAGAACGCGCTTCAGGACCGGAGAGGCGAACGACGCCGATGCCGGAGCGGCCGGGAGGCGTGGATACGGCGACGATGGTGTCGTGAAGTTGCAGGGGGAAAAACGCCGGCTAACGGGGGCGGCGCGGGCCGCGATCGCCGCCGCGTTCATTACCGCGTCCGGGCGGTCCGCCGCGGCCATGTCCGCCGGGACCGTGTCGCTCGCCTTCGCGGCGCGGCCGGCCGTGTGGGACGAAGTCCGGGCGCGGGGCGGGCGGACGGATCGGCTCGGGGACCTGTTCCATGCTCGCGGGCATGACGACGACCTGACGCCAGGGACCGGCGCCGGTGCTGAGGCTCTTCACTTCGGTTTCATTGCGCAGGCTGAGGTGAATGATGCGCCGCTCGCGGCTGGTCATGGGGGAGAAGTGGAAGGGCTTGCCGGATTGTTTTACGCGCTCGGCGGCGGCGGCGGCGCTTAAGCGCAGCTCCTCGATGCGCAGCAAACGGTAGTCGTTGGCGTCGAAGCAGAGCAGCGAATGGTCTTCAGGCGGGATTCCGAGGACCTCCATGGTGAGCTGCTCAAGCGCGAGCAGGACCTCGCCGCGATTGGCGAGCAGCAGATCGACGTCGGGTCCGCTGAATTTGACCACGACATCGGGGTCTTCAAGATCGGGGTGCGCGTGCAGGCCCTCCGCGATTTCGAAGAACATCTCGAATCCCGCGAGCCGGACGATGGAGCCGAGAAACTCCTCGATGTCTGGTCCGACTTCCGAAATGGTGTACTTGGCCTCGCTCACGCGCTATCCTTTTTTCTTCTTTGGGGCAAGCTTTTTTGACGCAATTTGGGGTGGGGGCGTGGCGACAACCGGGGGCGGCGTGGTCTTATTCATGATCCACTGTTGCGCGATGCCCACCACGTTTCCGGTCAACCAGTATAATACCAACCCGCTCGACATATTGTAGAAAAAAAAGCCGAAAAACAGGGGCATAAAAGCCATCATGCGCGCCTGCGATTGGTCCGCGCTGGGGTTTGGGGTCATGCGCTGCATCAGGAATTGCGTCACAACCATGACAATCGGTAGGACGTGAATGGGAAGCGTTTCGGCCTGGGTGAGATCGGTGACCCACAGCCAGTGCGCGCCGCGCAGCTCGATGGTAACGGCCAGAACCCTGTAGAACGCATAGAGAAGCGGAAGTTGGACCACCATAGGAAGGCACCCGCCCATGGGGTTGACGCCTTCACGCTTGTAGAGATCCATGACCTCCTGGTTCTGTTCGGCCTTCTTCGGGTCGCGCAATCCGACGTCCTTATATTTCGCGTTGATGGCCTTGATCTGGGGCTGCAAGGCTTGCATTTTTTTCGCCGATTTCATGCTCTTGAAGCGCAGAGGAAGGAGGGCGACGTTGATGATGATGGTGATCAGTACGATGGCCCAGCCGTAGTTATGCACGAGACGATCGTTAATCCAGTGCAGGGCTTGAAACAGCGGCTTGGCGATGATTCCGAAAAATCCCCAGTCGATGAGTTGCGGCAAGCGCGGGTCGACGCGCTTCAGAATGTCGATGTCCTTGGGGCCGACGAAAACGGAGAAGTCGTTGACGGCATCGCCGCCCACGCCGACGCCGACGAACGATTCCGGTTTGGCGTCTTTAGAAGCGGTCAGGTCGTCCTTGTAGGTCTGAACTTCCGTTGTACCGCCTTCCTTCGGCAGCATGACGGCGGCGAAGAAGGTGTCCTCGATGCCGGCGAAGGAGTATGTGCCGGCGGCGGTGACGGGTCCATTTTTAGCCTTGCCCGCGGCCATCGTATTCAGCTTGGAGTTGGAGAGGTCGTAGTAGACGGTCTGCTGCGCCGACGAACGATTCAGGACCGTGAGATCGCCGAAGCCGCCGCGCCATTCGAGAAGATGCGGGATGCCGGCGCCGTTCTTCGTTACTTGGGAGGCGATCTGGGAAAGGTAGCTGTTTTGCGCAAAGCGGAAGGTTTTAACGCAATGCGTCTGGCCGTCCGAGTACTCGTAATCGACGCCGAGGCCGTCGGCGGTGGGCGTGGCCTTGAACTTTGCGGCGTTTAGTTGCGCCGCGGGATTGCCGTCCTTATAAATTATCGCGAACGGAGGCGGCGTTTTTGCGAGCGCCGCTTCGTTTACCAGTTCGAGGGGCTTGCCGCGCGAGTCGAGGAACTTCTTGAGCGTCCAGTTTCGGACTACGCCGCCGATGTTGCTCAACTGAACGCGATAGAGCGCGGTATCGACCGTGAAGGTTTGCTCTTTGTCCGCGCCGATTTGCCCCGGCGACAGAGCGGCCGGCGCCGGCGGCGGCTGTTGCGGAGCCGCGGGCTGCTTCGTTTCCTGCGTCGCCTGCGCGGGGGCGGGCGCGGGCGTGGTTCGCTTGGGACCCGCCGGCGGCTTATAAAAATACGGCGTGACGAACAGCACCAGGCCCATCAGCAGGAACGCAATGAGCAGCCGAATCTCCATGGACATCTCTTTTTGCGGAGGCTTGCCGGGCTGAGTTGGAGTCTGAAGGGGTTCGGCCATTTTAGGATGCGGCTAACGCACGGGGTCGAAGCCGCCCGCGTGAAAGGGGTGGCAACGCATCAGACGCCACACGCCCTTGGCGACGCCGCGCGCCGTCCCATAGCGCTCCACCGCTTCCCGCATGTACTCGGAACAAGTCGGTTCGAAGCGGCAGGCGCAGGGCAGCAGGGGAGAAATCCAGCGCTTATAAAAGCGCAAAGTTGCGATCAAGAGTTCGCGCATTTCGATACCAGCCGGTCCACTTCGCGCCGCAGTTCCTCAGGCGAGGCCTCGAGAACGAGGCGGCGCGGGTTGAGAACGATATCCCAGTGCGGAGCGATTTCGGGTAGCCGCACGCGAAGCGCTTCGCGGATACGGCGCTTGGCGCGGTTTCGCTTGACCGACTTTCCAAAAGCTCGGGCTACCGTGAAGCCCACGCGCGGGCCGCCGTTGCCGCGCTCCACGCGCAATAAAAATGCAGCGAAAAACGGCCCAGGCAAACGGACACCGGCGTCGTACACGTTGCGGAAATCGGACGAATGAAGAATGCGCGCGCTTTTCGGAAAGCAACACCTCATAAGTAACAGCGGCAAAATAAGTAACAGCCGCAAAGGGCGCGACGGCAGTGCCGCTGGACCGCGGAGAGGGGCGCCGCCGGGCCCATTGCGGGCTAGTTTGCGTAGCGGACGGCTCTCTCGTCACTTACCGTCAGCTTGTGGCGGCCTTTGGCGCGGCGCCGGGACAGCACGGCGCGGCCGTCCTTGCTCTTCATGCGAGCGCGAAAGCCATGCGTCTTGGCCCGTTTGCGATTATTCGGTTGAAATGTGCGTTTCGGCATTTTGGTTTATCGGAACGGGCCCGCGCGCTCGAACGGCGCGACCCTGCATACTCGGATTCGGCGAATTAGGCCTAACTTTCAGTATACACGGACGACCGCCGTGCGGCGCTCGATTGCAGCGATGACAATCGCCGATTGACGCCTTCGGTCGCGTGGGCTAGGATGGGAGTGCGGGGTGGAGCAGTCTGGTAGCTCGTTGGGCTCATAACCCAAAGGTCGTAGGTTCAAATCCTACCCCCGCAACCAATCCTTTCAATAGGTTACGCTCTTTTCCGGGCATATTACAGACTCCCATTAACTCCCAATAGCGGCGACCGGCTTCTTGCGGTCGGCGCTTTGGACGTTTTTGCTGCTGTTTAACACCATCTCGACAACTTTGCTGTGAGCCTGACGCTTACTGTCCGTCATGGCCTTTCCGTAGACGTTCATCGTGGTCTGGATACTGGCGTGACGCATCAACTCCTTTTGGACGCTGAGCGGTGCCCCGGTTTCATCCAGCCACGACCGATAGCTGTGCCTGAACGTGTGCCAGCCGATATCGCCGCCGATTTCTGAGGCGATACCAGCCTTGCGAATGTGCTTCTTTTGAATCTCCTCCTGGTGGTACGGCCTCCCGGTTACTGGATTGGCGAACAACCACGCCTCCGGTGTCGAGAAGGACCGTTCCTTGTGGAGCATCAGAGCCTCAACCACTGCTGAATCCAGCGGAACCCTATCCCGCGAATACTCGGTCTTCACGTCCCCCACTCTGCCGTGAACCACACTGCGCTCTATCAGCAGCGTGCGTCCCGTGAAATCGAAATCCCGCCACTGAAGCGCTACGATTTCGCTTACCCGTAGCCCCAAGCACCCCGCGATCAGCACCATGGTCCGGTACGGCTCCCGGATGTGGGGTAGCAACGAATGAAATTCCTCAGGGGTGAGCACGCGGGGCGTTTTGAGGCGCTTCGTCCCACCCTTAACCCGAACGAGCTTGATCGGATTCTTCTCGATCAATTCCCATCTCTCCGCACACTGAAAAATCGTGTGCATCAGACTTCGGATGTGGCTCTTGGTTTTCGGAGCAAGCTTCAGGCTCTTCAACCAGTCCTCAACCGCCATCGGCTTTACGCCGTTCATGGGAGTATTAGCCCAGCGCGGTCGGATCTGATTCTTGATGTACGACTGGTACGCCGCCCTTGTTGAATACCGCTCAGGCATTTCTTCCTGCTCGTACCGTGCGATCACTGCCCCAAAAACCGCAGCTCCCACCGCCGCCGGGTGTTCTGCATTCAGGCGCAATAGAATCGCCTGTGCCACGGGAGACTTCTTCGCGTCGGATTCGGTGGGGTACTTCTCGCGTGTCCCCACCGTGACAGACCGCCGCTGTCGTTTGCCCCGAGCGTCCGGTTCGTAATATCTGAACTCCCATACCTCCTTTCCTCTTTTCCGTTCTTTTGTCTTGAAACTTCCATACTGGAATCGCGCTCGCGTGAACAACGAAGGACCTTCCTTTCGTGTTAGCGGCACGAGTGGCCATTAGAGAATACTCCAGAACGGATGTGCTCGTCTAGCTCCGAGGCGCGGAAGCGCCACAGGTCTCCAATCCGATGACCCGGCACGGAGCACTTCCGGGCCAGTTTCTGGAGAGTTTTGGGGTGGACTTGCAAAATCGCGGCTGCTTGCTGCGTTGTAATGAACGGTTCGCACATTTCCATAATAAATCGGTCTCCTCTGGTGGACTTCTTTGCCCTCTCTACGTCGCCTCGGAACGCGCTGGAGGGTCGCTACTGCGATGCGGGGACTACCAAGCCCGTCCCCGTGGGTTGCTCTAGCACTTAATAATTCCTTTTGCGCGCGAGCGATGTCTTTCAGCGGCTAGCCATACAAAAGGTTGGGTTCAACACTCATGTCTGCCTTGGGCTGCGATGCTGTCCTGGCGCATGTTGAAGCGCCCGGATTTTTAGAAGACTCCAGTAGCCGACGCGCTCAATATTTGAGAAGCCCCAGCGTCGCCGCCAGACGCGCGGCTGATCTTTATGAACATTACGTTTCCATGGCCCACACCGCAACCCGTCATCGTGAGCGATGAAATCGATAGGTCGTACATTTTCTCGGTGAACATGGGCGCGACGTACGTATTTGTGTTTTGAGCGGTCCCGAAACTAGGGGCGGTATTACTTCCAGCGGCGGAATATGTGAGACACGCGGTTTGTATGGCATAACCAACCACGTCGCCGCCCGCCACGTTATGACTCCCGCCGTATAGATCCAGCCTGAATGGGGACGCGCCGTCCCACGATCCTAGGTCGATGCGCAGCATCGCATAGCCAGCCGAGTTGTGGGCAAACGAGATGCCGTAACCTACATCGGCGTTGTCTACGAATGTGCAACACGTCACCGACCCACTATCGCCGTTCGGCACGTCCACGATTTGGTATGTCCCGCCTACTGCCGTTGACCCCGCGAAGGTAAAATACTGCGTATGGACGCCCATCGAGGTACCAGCTACCGCAATCCATGCAAGCCCATTAGATCGGCACTTGACGGCGGCGGTTGCTCCAGTATTCACCACGTAGGCGATCTTGCCAAGCAACCCGGAGGCGGACGGTAGCTGTGTCGATAAACAGCTCGTGAGCACGTTATCCGTGACCTGTGGCCAGCTCATCCCGCCATCGCCGTACATCGGGCCCGCCGGAAGAGGCCAGCTCTGAGCCTGAGCGGGCGCGGATGCGACCATGAACCCAAAAATGGCAAGGGCTGCGAGCTTTTCGATGCTGGCTCCGTGAATCAGCTTCATAAGTTCTCCTTCAATGACGCAAAGTAAAACATCGCTTTGTAATGACGCTCCACGACGAACGCGGAGACAAGCGCAACGATTGTCCCGTGCCAAGAGGGGCGTTTTCTGCACATCCCGGTTGTCGGATGTACGTACCGTGGTTGCTCCCTAATACTTGACAATGCCATGGAACCTCGCGATAGCTTTCAGTCTGTGATATTCCGCAAGGTTGTTAATTGCGAGCTTATTAGCCTTTTCGCTATCGGAGAAAACTTCCTTGGCCCGCGCTATATCTCTCTCTTCCGGTGTAAGTTGCACTGGTGGCACAGGTTTGAAACTGGGGCGTTGAAGCTCGGGGTGTGCGTCCCACGTCATAAACGGATTGTCTCGGGCGAAGTCTTTCAGAATCTCTCGCACGTCTCTTCCGTCCACGCCGGTCACAATCCCCCTGTCCAAACGCACGCGGGATGCAATCAGCTTGGCGGCCATATCGCCATCTATAAAGCCCTCCTGAACGGCTAAGCGCCTCATCATGTCGTGGGTTTTGAGGCGCGTAACTTCCTTCAGTGCCTCGTTCTTTTGACGCTCCAGTTCTTTGGGGGCATCGCCCTGTCCTGTAATGTCTTCTAACATCTAATCACTCCTTCAATTTACTTGTCGTGTATCGAGAGCTTAACCTACAGGGGTGCTGCAAAAAATAAACGACAGCCGGTTGCCACAGGCCCCACGGCCCGTTGACAGGTCAAAATGTGAATGGAAGAAATTGGAAGGGGTTCGCAGCAGTTGCTACGCGCATGTCCGCAGTCCCAAAATAATCTCCCAAGGTTTTGAAATGGGGTACGCTGCGTGACAGCGGGTGCCGGTGGCCCAGCCGAGCTATGATAGGACCTTGATTATTTATGGCTGCGTGTTGGGCTGTCGCTCCGGCGTGCAAGGCTTCTTGCTACCGGCACCTTGCCTCAGTTTTGGGACTGAGTCAAGTACTTCTTATCGGAGTTGACTACCCCGTCAGGAACTCGCCAGTCGGTGGTCCTGCTGCGGTTACAGTCTGCCTCTGTATCCCGCAAAGCACTACGTTTCCGTAGATACCTAGACACAACGTTAGCACGCCAGAGTCTAACAAGTCAAGTTTGTGGCGGATGTAAGTTTCTGAGGTTCGCGTTCCAGTAGTTTCTGACTGGATATTAAGTTCCCTTAGGAATTGAAGCGATGTTTTTGGGATGAAAAAACTTCTGAGCACCCGGGCGCGGTTCGGTTACGCAGACGTATCCCCTACCATCATATCTTGCGGCCATTTTGAATCGCCACAGCCTTCAATATACGTACGGGTGGAGTGGTGTCCGCTCGCTTGCCCGGATCGGCGCGGTTCGGTTACGCGGACCGCTTGCCGTGTCGCTTGCCGGGTGTCGCTTGCCGGGTGTCGCTTGCCGGGTGTCGCTTGCCGGGTGTCGCTTGCCGGGTGTCGCTTGCCGTGCAGCCCTCCGCTGTCAACGCAGGGACGTGCGCCTACAGATTTTTCTTGACGGGCGGTCCTCTTTCGGCCTATTATGTACTCAGGTACCTGGAATGCTAACAACTGACAAACAAGAGACTCTGGCAATTGGCTACGTCCGCGTATCTACGGATAAGCAAGCGGACAAGGGCGTCTCGTTGCAAGCCCAAGCAGAGAAGATACGTGCTATGGCGCTGGTGCATGGTGTGAGACTAGCCGAAATCATCACGGATGCGGGTGAGTCCGCCTCCAGCATGGACCGCCCTGGATTGGTCCGGCTGCTCTCGCTGGTGGACAGCCGCAAGGTGCAAACGGTCATAATCGCCAAACTTGACCGACTCACGCGTTCAGTGAAGGATTTAACGGACTTGCTCGAACGGTTCCAAAGGCGCGGCGTGTCCCTCGTATCCGTCGCGGAATCGCTCGATACTGGCTCCGCTGCTGGTAGGCTCGTCCTGAACATCATGACGGCTGTGTCGCAATGGGAGAGGGAGGCAATCGGGGAGCGTACCGCTACTGCCCTGCAACACAAACGGGCGCATCGGAAGGTCTATAACCACCTGCCGTATGGTTTCAGCCGCGATGGCGACGCGTTGCTTCCGATAGCGGATGAACAGGCCGTTATCAGCCGCATTCGGTTGTACAGGTCGAATGGCTGGACTTTGCGGCGCATTGCCGAGGCGTTGAACGAGGAAGGTGTTCCGACCAAGCTGGGAAGCCGTTGGTTCGCTCAGAGCGTTAAAGACGTGGCAAACAACCCGCTGCACACAGCGGATGCAGCCTAGAGCCTGTAATGACGAAGAAAGCTAGCAAGGCCGAACGAGTCAGAGGCAGGCCCAAAACCGGCAAGAGTTCTGACCCCGACTACAGGCAAGTCAGCGCCTGGATACGCCGCGACACATACGACCGTGTGGGGATTCGGCTCATTCAGGAGGGGCGGCGCGAGTTTAGCGAGCTGGTGGAAAGCCTGCTAGAAGAATGGGTCCGTAGTAAGCGTTGAATTCTGTACCACTTATTCAGAAAGGATAGGGATAAAATGATTGACTATTTACAGGAAGCAGCGGATCTGCTGTTACAGGGTGTTGCGCGTTTGCGCGATGCGGGCGAATCGGAAATGGCCGAATTATTGGAGGCAGGAATTCTTGAATCGTTTGACTGCCGAAAGTGCTGCGGTTGTGGGGATGTGTTCGACTTCGAAGACGTTACGATTTGTCGCGCGTGCCAACAGGCTGTTTGCAATTCCTGCATGAAAAAAGGGGAACCTTGCGTCTGCATGGTGAACGAAACCGTAAGACCTCTCCTCAGCTAACTGGCCGTCGCCGTGCTTACCCGCCTCCTGCGGGGTAGGCCAATCCCCTTGACAACTGTAGACCGTGACTTGCACACTTTGCAGGTTGGACAATCTAATTTCATCCGAATTCGGCCTCTTATGTTCCCGCCAAGCGGGCGTTCGGAGAGTTTGGCCGTCCGAAGCAGCCCGCTAAATAACTGATTCTACACTGAGCGAAAATCTCGTACTCCGAATCCCATTGGCGTTCTCATGCCTAAGTAGCTTAGGAGTGAAAGAGATGGGCGTCCAAGTGAACATTAAGATACTTATTCTTGGACCTACACGCGGGATTTCAGTAGCGATTCGCTAAGGACGTCCCATCGGCGAATTCAAGCGTTTAAGCCTCCTGGCGGCTCCCAATGACCATTCGCCCATGGATACCTTCACCTCATGACCGACGACCTCACCACGGGGCTATAATAGCCAAATACGACCTATTGCAAGTATCAGCTTGCGCGCGCGGTCCACTCCCCACCCGTAAGCCATCTTTTCTGTCCAATCGTATCTGTCTGGCTATGGCCTTCAGTGCTGCCCCTCCAACCGCAAACAGGAGCGTTCCTAATAGCTGGCGCGATAGCTCCTGCAAAAAGGGGCGGTCGGCAATGACAGCCTCCGTGATCGGTATAGCGGGCTTGCACAGGTACCCGAAGTACGCCTTGATGTCTTTTGGGCTGTGTACGACTGCACAGTGTGCGCTGGGGAGATAATCCAAACCTGCGGCATCTGCCCACAATTCGGGTAACCTTGCCTCTGCAAGCTGTTCCGCATAGCGGGCGTCGGGCATGACTACCAGCATGTGCATGTGCACATGAGCCGATCCATCGGCACTGCGCGTAACTTCGGCGGCGCGCATGTGGGTGAATGCGCGTTTGAGCGGGTCTCTGCGAAGCAACCGGGCAAAGGTTTTATGCATGGTGCTGAAGCCCCTTCGGACCTCCCCAACGTCACAATTGCGAGGCGAGAGAGCTAGGGATGTCACAACCGCATTGGGCAGGTGGAGAAGGAGGCTTGAGAGAGCGTCCCTATAGGGTGCCCTGGAACGGCCCACGCGCCCTTTGCAAGCCGGACACAGGCGTTCTCCACACTTGAAGCGTTGAGTGAAGCCGCTGGCGTGTTCGCATAGGTTCCGCCCGCAGTGTCTTATTTTCTCTGCCCGGTAGTATAGATCTGGTTCTCCTGAAAGGGCGTCTGCTACGGCTTGCGATCTACTAAAGTTTTCATAAAGCTTAAGAGGAAGTGTACTTGTCACGGCGAGTGTAATTCACACTCTTCACCTGCATAGGAAGGTTGGCCTCTAGTGTAAGAAAGCCTATAGTCGTTGGCATCGAGTCTGTTGCTCGGTATGTAAGACTGTACCTAGTAATGAACTAGATAGAACATGCTGGGGCCGATGTCGTCGCCCCTGTGCTTTGGGAAACCTTGCTTTGCGCGGTTGGAATGCGGTGTATCCTTTGAAGTCTAAGATTGATAAAGTGACTTACTGGGCTACGTTGCCCTACAAATAGAACAGGCCGCCAAAGACGTAATAAAGTCCTTGACAGCCTGTGTCCCTGACAACGCGCTGTGTAAGCAGAAGGCGCGTCAACAAAAAAAGCCAGTCGCCTCATCAGGGCAGACTGGCCTAGATACACCTTCCTATTTTCAGAGTAGCAAAATGCGAGCTTACTTGTCAACTTGTTAGGCAAAAGTTATTAAAGAGGCGGGAAACATTTGCTATCTGGTGGGGTACATGGTTTTTACTTGGCAAGCCCCCTCTGAGCCTAAACATACAACCCTGCACTCGTATATCTCCCGCAACTTCGCACCGAAACTGTTCTGCGCATCTACCGTGTAATCAACAATGAAGTATCCGGGATGCTTGTCCCAACGGCCTACTTGTACAGTTCCCCAGTCCGCTGTAGACGGGGCTTTTAACCGCCTCTCAATGAATTGCTTGCACACGTACTGTGCCGCGAACCTGCTGCCCGGACTATTCCAAGCGCGTGTTTCGACGACCAGGAGCGCCTTATCCCCGAGCTGCTTCAGAACAGCATCGGCTTGAGCCTTCGTGCGCTTGTCTCTTCTCGCCTCAACACCATGTGTCGTTACCAAATCAATCAGGGCATCGGCTGTTTCGTAGTCGCTAACATCTATTTTTGCAAGCAGGCGCTTGGCTCTTTCGAGATGCTGGGCCGCGTTCAGCGGTGCCGCGCTTGGCGGGTCTAGGAGTTTGTTCAATCGGTCGCGCGATTCCTCTTCAGAAGCCGTGGCCTTAACGCCTACCGGCCTTTGTTGTCCGCGAAAGGTTAAAATCAGTGCTGACACGATCAGGACGGCAACGCCGAGAAGGCCCCACCATCGATATGACGGTCGTTGGGAACCCCTCTGACATATATCGGTCATGCGCACATGGCCAGCGTTCGATGCGTTCGCCAATCTGGGCAGCGTCGAGGGCGGTTGTGGAGGCGGAATCGCTGCATTACATTGTGGGCAGTATCGCCAGCTAGGAAAGATAGGCCGCTTGCAAACTATGCAGAGCATTGTGCCATGAAGTTTACTTCACGGGTCAGGACCACGCAAGCCCCGTACCGTACCCCGTCAACTCCCGTTCGACTCCCATTATCGGTTTCCAACCGTTCCCAAGGGTTCTTTCGAGTGCCACTCGTGCCTTGGTTTTAAGTAGATAGCCAATGCCCGGCACGCTCATAACCCAAAGGTCGTAGGTTCAAATCCTACCCCCGCAACCAACCTCATTTTGTGCATTCCGGACCCGTATGTAAGAGATTGTTCCTAAGATGTGGGTGACACTTGCGGCCCGAAGGGGTTGTCGAGGAGGGTGCCCAGTTTTTTGGTTCCGGTCAATATAACCCCAATCGTTCTGCATAAAGCCGACGAGCCAGTTTCGCGTTCGACTTCTTTGACGCGTGCTGAGGTCGATCTTCTTGCGATAGACGCACAGGCGGCCGCAGTTGGCGACGACGACGGTTCTGTCGCGGAACGGGCAGTCCGGTTGCGGTATGCCTCATACATCCTAAGAGAAGGCGATTAGATCTCAGCCGGACATTTCATCTGGAGCGCTTCGTGAGGCCGCTCGTTATATTGTCATGGCGCCGAAAGCTCTGAGAGATGGAAAAGCCCGTTGGGAGAAGCGAACGGGACGCCGTTACCGGAATGGATTGCCCGCGGCAAACCACGATCTTTGAAAAGGCGCTCAAACGCGGTGAAAGCGGGCTTGTCATGGCCGGTAACGGTGAGCGTATAGCAGTAGCGCGGGTTAGCGAGCATGAACTCGCTTTTGTAATCGGCTTCGAATCCCAGCTATCGGAGATTCGGCGAGCCATGGTGGGCGGGAACAGGCACAGGCGATGTTGGCGCAATCGTCGTGCGTTTCGGTGAGCGACCGCCGCTTGCATTCGTCATGCCCGCTTTCCGCTTCCCAGGCGCTGGAATGGATCGAGCAGTGGACGGCATTTCCTTGTAAGGTTATCGTCACCAACTGGCGCGCGTCGCTATTGAGCAATCCGAGCGATATGCGATTTCCTACTGGGACGCGGCGATTCTTGTGGCCGCCGAGGCTCTGGGATGTCACACGGTCTACTCCGAGGATTTGAATGATGGACAGTTGTATGGACAGGTGCGAGTCATAAATCCGTTCTCCCCAAGATTCCCCTCAGTTTCGATCAAGGCGTTAAAGCCATGCTATGACGATGGCCCGGTAGTCACACGTGGGGAACTGGAGGAGAATCTTCGTGAGCTGTAACGGGGCCTCGTTTGGGCCACTCTGGTTTACGCCGATCGGGCCTGAGCGGCGCCGAGGGCCTCGCGGATGGCGTTAACGGCCTGTTGACAATCGGCGCGCGCGACATCGTAGTGGGTTACGGCGCGCATGGTGGTGGGGGTGGGGCCGTTCATCAGGATGCCGCGGGATTTTAATTTCTTGCTTAGCTCCGGGGCGGTCACGCCGGTTCCGCCGATATCGAAGATGACGATATTGGTCTGCACCTTCGTCGGGTCGAGGCGCAGGCTCGGAATTGCGGCTAGTTGCTGGGCCAGGTATTTCGCGTTGGCGTGATCCTCGACCAGGCGCTGAGGCATTTCCTCGAGCGCGATCAAACCGGCGGCGCCGAGAACGCCGGCTTGGCGCATCCCGCCGCCCAGGCGCTTGCGATACAGGCGCCCGCGCGCGATGGCGTCGGCTTTGCCGGCCAGCATCGAGCCGACGGGCGCGCCCAGACCTTTCGAGAGGCAGAACATGACGGTATCGGCCTGGGCGGCGATTTCCGAAACCGGCCTTGCCGAGATGGGCAGCGGCGTTGAAGATGCGCGCGCCGTCCATGTGGACCTTGAGTCCGCGCTCGTGCGCGTTGCCGCAGATGTCATCGACGGTTTCCGTGGGGTAGACCGTACCGCCCGCCATGTTATGCGTATTTTCGATCTCGATCAGCGAAGTGGGAGCGTTGTTGGGGCTGAAGCCGCGCAGGTATTTCTCGATAGCATCCCAGGTGAGAATGCCGTCTTCGGCGTAGACGGGACGGACAAGGCAGCCTGAGAACCATGCCGTCATGGAGAGTTCCCAATCGAGGATGTGGGCGCGGGATTCGCAGATTACTTCCTGGCCGTGCTCGGTATGGAGTTTGATCGCGATGGTATTGCCCATGGTTCCGGTGGGAACGAAGAGGGCGGCCTCTTTGCCGAAGATCTCGGCGGCGCGCTGTTCCAGGCGATTGAGCGTGGGGTCTTCGCCGTACACATCGTCGCCAACATTCGCTTCGGCCATGGCGCGGCGCATGGCGGGCGTGGGACGGGTGACGGTGTCGCTGCGCAGATCGATGAATTTAATCAACGGTGATGAACTCCTCGAAAACTTCGTTGGAAAAGAGAACGCCGCGAGGGGTGAGGCGGAGCGCGCCGCCGCTTGATTCGAGGAGTCCTTCGGCAATGAAGCGGGAGATGGGCTGCTCGAAGCGGCTCCATTCCTGGGGGGCGGGCCGGATGCCTTCAGCGGTCAGGCGCAGACCTACGAAGAATTTCTCCTCTTGCAAGTTGGCTTCGGTCGCGGAGGCGCGCGGATTTTCGCGGCGCTCCCCGCGGGCGGCGTACTCCCGCGGGGATTCGACATTTTGGAGGCGCAGGACGCCATCGAATGAATGGGCGTCGGCTCCGAAACCGGCATAGGGCTCCAGGCGCCAATATTTCAAGTTATGGACGGATTCAAAGCCCGGCTTGGCAAAATTCGAGATCTCGTACCGTTCCATTCCGATTGCGGCGAGCCGCTCGACGGCGGTTTCGTACATATCGGCGATCAGAGCGTCGCAAGGAACGTCCGGCGCGCCGTAGCGTTTGCCATTCAAGAGCACTTCCTGGCCGAGACGGCTGTCGTCGTCGACTTCCAGCATGTAGACCGAGACGTGCGGCGGATCGAGTTTTTCGATTGCGGCGAGGGAGTCGAGCCACGACGGCATGGTCTGGCCGGGCAGGCCGGCGATGAGGTCAATATTAATGTTCGAAATGCCCGCCGCGCGGAGCATTGCGAGGTCCTGAACGACGGTCGCGGCGGTGTGCCTGCGGCCCGTGCGGGCGAGTTCGCGGGTGTTGAAGGATTGGACGCCGAGGCTGACGCGGTTTAAGCCAAGCGCGGTCCAAGCGCGGAGTTTTTCGAGAGTGATTGTGCCTGGAGCGGTTTCCATTGTGGCTTCGGACCACGGGCGGCCAGGCACTTTCGACAGAAGCGCAGTGAGGCGTTCCATGGGGATTTGGCTGGGGGTGCCTCCGCCGAGATACAGAGTTTCGGGAATCCATTGCCAGGCGTACGCGTCTATTTCGAGTTCGAGCGCGGCCATGTACCTCGATTCCAGCTCGCGCGGGAAAACGCCCGAGGCGAAATTGCAGTAGGTACACTTTTGAGAGCAGAACGGGTAGGAGATGTAGACTCCGGCCATTAGAGCGCGACTTCTTCACCCAGTTGCCGGCCGATGGCGTCTTGAATGACCTCCGTGAGCGTCTGGCCGGTCGCGGGCAGAACGAATGCGCCTCGCGCGCCGTCCCAGTCGAGTTTGAAGCTCTTCGAATGCGCCGACACCCAGATTTGGTGGACCGGGGAGTTGGGGCTGACCACGAACTTTGCCGGGGGGTCTTCAAATTCAATAGCGAGCGCGCCACTGTTGAAATCGGCCTCGAAGCCGGCATCCTCGGAAGCGTGCGTCAGTTTTTGGTAGAGAGAATTCAACTCCTGGTCTGCTCTCTTTTGGAAGTCTTGATCGTCCATGAATCAGCGGGATAACGCCATTTTTCATGTTAGGCTAGTTTCGCGGGCGCGCGCTACGCGATTTCTTGCGCCGTGGGGCCGCAGCGCGGCATCTGGTAGTTTGGCTCACTGACAATGGAAAGCGCCTGTCTCCGCTACGCCGAAATCCCTGCCACGTCCAAGCTGTTTTCCGATTTTCAATATCATTTCGATCGCGTGTCGAGGTTTTATAACGGCTGGCCGGGCGACCCGGAATCGTACCTGCGCGCGGCCGGGCAATTGAACTACCCGGAGGAGCGGCGCGAGGCGCTGGTAGCGGCGTTGCGCGACCAGAATGCCGGGAACCCCTCGCTCGAGATCCTGGCGAAGCCGGGCGCGGTGGCGGTCGTAACGGGGCAGCAGGTCGGGCTATTTTCGGGGCCGGCGTACACGATCTATAAGGCGCTTACGGCGGCGCGGCTTGCCGAACAGCTACGGTCGCAAGGCATCGAAGCCGTTCCGGTATTTTGGCTGGCGACCGAGGACCACGATTTTCGCGAGATCAACCACTGTTTCGTTTTCGACGCGGCATATCAATGCGTGCGGTTGCAAGTCGAAAATGGGAACGCGGGGCAGCGGCCAGTGGGCGGGATTCCGGTCGAGGGGGCCCCGGTCGAGCAGTTGCGGCAAGCGCTGGCGGGATTTCCATACGGCGAAGAAGCTGCGGACCTTGCGGCCAAGGCTTACGTTTCGGGCGCGACTTATGGCGAGGCGTTCGAACGGCTGCTGGAGAGTCTGCTGCGTAAATGGGGCATTCTCTATGTCGATCCGCTCAAAGGCAGCCTGCGCCGCATCGCGGCGCCATTGCTGGGTGACGCGCTGCGGCAGGCGAGCGACCTGAAAGCGGATCTGCTGCGGCGCAACCAGGAACTGGCCGAGGCCGGCTATCACGCGCAGGTTTTGATCGAGCCGGGAACGTCGCTATTCTTTCTGTTGGATGGCAATCGCCGCGTTTCATTGAGAAGGCAGAACGGCGATTACGCTTCGAAGGAGCGGACCTATAGCATCGCCGAGCTTGCGGATCGCTGCGAGCAGCTTTCCCCCAACGCGCTGCTGCGGCCAGTGGTTCAAGACTACTTGCTTCCCACCATCGCATACGTCGGCGGTCCGGCCGAACTGGCTTACATGGCGCAGTCGCAGGTGCTGTATCAGCGCCTGTTGGGGCGTATGCCGGTGATGGTGGCGCGCAGTGGGTTTACGATTCTCGACCATCGCGCGGCGAAGCTTTTGGAGCGCTATGAGATGCGTATATCTTCCCTGTTGCAGCCGGACGCCGCGGTGCGCGAGGAGATCGCGAGCAGGCTGCTGCCGGGCGATTTGCGGCGCGAGTTCGCCGGCGTTCGCCAGGATTTGACGCGGTCGCTCGACGCACTCGAGCGAGATGTGACGAAGTTCGATCCGACGCTGTCAAAAGCGCTGGGGCGCAGCCGCGCGAAGATGATCTACCAGCTTTCCAAACTGGAGTCGAAAACCGGACGCGAGGCGCTGCGGCGCAACCAGCGGGCGTCGGAAGAGGCGGCGTTCCTGCTGCGCCTCGTTTATCCCGAGAAGCATTTGCAGGAGCGCTTCTACTCGATTCTGCCCTTTCTCGCGAAGCATGGATCGGGGCTGCTCGAAATCCTGTACGAGAGCATTCATCTGGATTGCCCGGATCATAAAATACTGACTGTATAAATGCAAATCAACACGGTTAAAAAAGCGATTGCCGAAGGCAAGGTGCAGCTTGGTTGTGGGTTTGGCACGTTCCGGTCGGAGGATGTGGCGCGGATTCTCGCCGCGGCGGGGTTTCACTGGGCTTTCGTCGATACGGAGCATGGCGGCTTTGGGATCGAGACGGTTCAGGACATCTGCCGCGTCGCGAATTTCGTGGGCTTCAGCCCCATTGTGCGGGTCGCCGACATGCAGTACCCGCTGGTATCGCGGGCGCTGGATGCGGGCGCGCAGGGAATTATTTTTCCGCGCGTGGAATCGCCGCAGTTACTCGAAACGGCCGTGAGCTGGACTAAGTTTCCGCCGCTCGGCGTGCGCGGTTTCGGACTTTCTCCGTTGTTTGCGGGCTTCGAGAAGGTCAGCATCGCACAGATGATCGAGCATATTAACGCCAATACGATGGTGGTGCTGCAGATCGAGACGCGGAAGGCATTGGAGGCGCGCGACGAGCTCTTGAGCGTGCCCGGCATCGACGCCGTGATGGTGGGACCGGTGGATCTCTCGATCTCGCTGGGAGTGCCGGGCGATTTCGAGAATCCGAAGATGGTGGATGCGATGGAAAAGATCCGCGATAGCTGCGTGGCGCGCGGAGTTACGCCGGGAACGCAGACGCGGTCGCTGGGATTGGCGAAGTTCTGGCGGGAGCGGGGCATGCGCTTTCTGGGCTGCAGCAGCGAAATGGGGATGATGTTCGAGAGGGCGTCGGAGCTGGCCAAGGCGTTGGCATAGATGTCAGGCGATGAGGGCCGTTACGTACGGAGTTGCTGTTGGACATCAGCACGAAGCCGGACCCCAGTTGTTCAACGCCCAAACTGGACTACCCAGAGTAAACTTCTGCTTCCGCCGCCCGTGAATCGGAGGAAGACGCTGATTCGGCGTTGATCTAGTTTAATGCAACCGCCCGACAACTCGTGATCAACCCTTGAAATTCTGGGACGGTCTTTCGCCATGTTCCTCGAAAAATAGTTCCAGCAAACGTTGCTCGAGAGCCACGGCGTCGGACTTGGCTTCCAGTTCGCACCACCCAATCTCGTGTTCTTGCGAATCCCGGACAATCTCAGAATCCTTTTATTTGTGACTTGTGGTTGCCTCAATTTACATTCGTCGCGCAATGCTCGGCCACAGTCAAGCCCCAGGACAGACCGCGCAAAAACCGGCTTGAGCGTCACGCCAGGACGCCGCGGGCGCGCAATGCCTCGTCGATGATGGACAGCAGCTCGGCGCGCGTGATTTCGAAGCGTTCCGTTGCCGGCTGGACATCCTCTGCTACGACGGGATTGCCGGGCTCCATGGCGGCGCGCGAGGTGACGCCATAGCGGCCGCGGGATTCGAACAGCTTGCGAACCTCTTCGCGCGGCAGGACCTTGGCGCCGCCGAGCATTTCAGCCACAAACGTAATGCGCGCGAAATGTTCCACCGTCTCCATGCGGAAGTAAGCCTCGTAGACGTCGGTTCCGTAGCAGACGGCGCCGTGGTTCGCCATCAGGATAGCGTCGTACTTGGGAATATACGGCAGCATTCCATCAGTGAGGGCCGGAGTTCCGGGAAGGCCATAGTCGGCGACGGGAACGCTGCCGAGGCCGATGATGACTTCGGGCAGCAGAGCGAGGTTGAGCGGCCGGCCCGCGGCGGCGAATCCCGTGGCTACGGGGGGGTGAGCGTGAACGACGCTCCGGATATCGGGGCGCAGGCGGTAGACGGTCAGGTGCATCGCGATTTCGGACGTGCGTGCGCGCGCGCCTTCTACCTTGTTGCCCTCCATGTCGCAGACGATCAGATCGTCGGCCGACATCATTCCTTTGCAGACAGCGGTGGGAGTGCAGAGAATCCGGCGGTCGTCGAGGCGGATGCTGATATTGCCGTCGTTCGCCGCAATCCAGCCCTTCTGAAAGACAAGCTTGCCGATCTCGACGATGTCGTGCCGAAGCTCTGCAATGGATTTGGACATCCGAAGTAACGATTGTATCAAGGCGGATTGTAAGGGGCGCGCCCGCCTTCAAATTAAAATTGCAGCCAGGATCGAAGGACGCGATCAGCGTGGTCCAGGATTGCGATGGCTTGGAATGGCAATCGCAAATCGTGCAATTCAACGCGGTTGCCGCCTTCCGGCTCCGGGACGGGCGTGAGCGACCATCTGGGGTATTGGTCGAAGGCCAGAAAAGTCTTAAATACCGGAGTGCCGCGCGCGGCGGCGATTGCGGCGGCATCGTCCGGTTTGTAGAATGTCGCGCCGGCGCTGGGATCAAACTGGGCGGTGACGTTCCAGGCGTACTCCTTGAACAGGGTCGGCGTCTCGACCCAGCCGCGCCATTGGACCGGATTCGAGCCGGGCGGGAACGCGGCTTCGCGCAGCGGAGCGGAGCCTGCGTAAATGCGGGAGTTTAGAACGTCGATGGCACGCTGGTGCAGCAAGAACTTGCCGAAATCGTAACCTAATACGAGCAGCAGTGCGAGTATCGCCAAGGCGCGGCCGGAGCCGGGCTTGGCTCCGATTTCGGCGTTGACCATGCGGAAGACGTAGACCAGCAGCCAAGCGAACAGGAGCACCGCGAGAATCCAGAGGTCGACGAGGGCGTTCAGGTCGAGATGAAACCATTGCGGCGAGAATGGCAACAGGAACCGCACGCCGTAGGTGTTGGTCCAGTCCAGCAGAAGATGGCTCGCGACGCCCGCGATGCACAGCAGGTAAAGGCGCATCCAACCCTGAAAACTTCGCATCAGCGCGCACACGATCAGCATAGGCAGAAGGGCCATGACCGGAACAAACGGGATGGCGTGCGCCAGGCCGCGATGATAGCGAATATAGGCGAGCGGTCCCCAGAAAATGGCCAGGCCGTCGACGTCGGGAGCGTTGGCGGACAAAATCAGCGCGAGCGGCGCGCGAGCGTGAAAGCGCGCCAGGCCGGCCCTGCTCAGCATCAAGCCGGTCAGCGAGTGAGTGAGGTTGTCCATGTACGATCGCGGTCCGCCAAGCGCGCGCCGAAGCCGGGCGGCATCAACATCGTGAGACAGTGCGGAACGATTTCGATCGCGGCGGGCAAGCGGCCGGCATACTCGCCGTCAACTTGGACATAAATTCGGCGGTCCTCCGGACAAGCCAGCGTCAAGGAATCGCAGCGTGAGGTGGTGACTCCGCGCAGGCCGGCGGTCCGTCCCAAGAGCACGGCCGTCAGATACTTGATATAGCGCAGAGGATTGACGCCCTCGAACAGCACGATTTCGAAGTCGTGGTCCAGCAAAGTGATATTGCGCGCGATTTCGAGGTCGCCGCCGTAGTTGCGCACGCGGCTGGCCAGCGCGAAGGTGGGCCGATGCTGCCGGCCTGCGGCTTCGACCGTGAACTCCGGAAGCGGCCGCAGGCCGTGTATGAATCCAGCGATCCAGTAGGCGACTTTGCCGAGCGCCGATTTGAGCTTGGCGCTGATCTTGTAAACTATGAGCGCGTCCAGGCCGGCGCCCGCCATCAACGCGAAGTACCTGGGTTCCTCGCCCGCGCAGCGCAGCAAGCCGAGAGAGATCCGATGCGGCACGCAGTCCGAGATGAGATTCGCGGCGCGCTCCAGGCGACTGCCGATGCCCAACTCCATCGCTAGGACGTTCGCCGTTCCGCCGGGAAGAATGCCGATGGGAACATCCGAATGGACCATGCCGTTAACGACCTCGTTCATGGTGCCGTCGCCGCCGCCGACCAGGATCAGATCGGCCCCGGCGGCAAGGCACTCGCGGGCGACGGCGGCGCCGCTCCGGGGACCTCGCGTGGGCACGGCTTCGACGTGGTGTCCGGCGGCGGAGAGAATGCGAGCGGCGCGGCCGACGAATACGTCCGCCCGGCCGCGCAACTTGCCCGCGTATGGATTATAGACGATGAACGCTTTACGATATGTCAGTACTCTAGTATAGAAAACGCGATGAGCAGAGAGCCGGCCGCGCGCCAGGCGGAAGCGTTGCGCGAAGAGATTCGACGGCACGAACATCTGTACTACGTCCTCGACGCGCCCGCGATTACGGACGCCGAGTACGACGCTCTCATGCGGCGGCTCCAGGACATTGAGGCTGCGCATCCCGAGTTGATCACCCCCGATTCTCCCACGCAGCGCGTTGGCGGCAAGCCTCGCGAGGGCTTCGTGAAAGTGGCCCATAGCTCGCCCATGCTCAGCCTCGATAACGCGCTGAACGAAGGCGAGCTGCGGGAGTTCGACCGCCGCGTGCGCGATCTGCTGGGCGGCGCTCCTTATGAATACGTGGCGGAGTTGAAGATGGATGGGCTGTCGATGGCGGCGCGTTATCGCGACGGCATTTTCGAGCAGGCCATTACGCGCGGGGACGGGCTGGTGGGGGAAGACGTGACCGAAAATGCGCGAACGATTCGCTCGCTTCCTCTGCGCGCGCGATCGATTCCGCCGGTCTTCGAAGCGCGCGGCGAATGCATTATGAACCGCGCCGCGTTTGAACGTCTGAACGAGCAGCGCGACGCGGAAGGTTTGCCGCGGTTCGCGAATCCGCGTAATGCGGCCGCGGGGGCGGTGCGGAATTTAGAGCCAGGCGTGACGGCTTCACGGCGTCTCGATTTTTTCGCTTATTTTCTGCTTGTCAATGGCGATTTCTTCTATAGCAGCCATTGGGAGTCGCTCGCCGCGCTGGAGGAGATGGGGTTAAAGGTTAACCCGTACAAGAGGAAATGCGGCGGCTTGGAGGAGCTTCTGGAGTTCTGCCGCGAATGGGAGTCGAAGCGCGAGGAATTGCCATACGAGATCGACGGCGTGGTCGCCAAGATCGACTCCGTGGCGCAGCAGCGGGCGCTGGGGTGGACGGCGAAAGCTCCGCGATGGGCGATCGCGTTCAAATTTGCCGCGCGGCAGGAGCAGACGGTCGTCGAAGACATTCAGGTGTACGTGGGGCGAACCGGCGCGCTGACGCCTGTCGCTCACCTGAAACCGGTCAACGTCGGAGGGGTGACAGTTTCGCGGGCCACGCTGCACAACGAGGACGAGATCGGACGGTTGGGCGTCGAGATCGGCGACAGCGTGTTGATCGAGCGCAGCGGCGACGTGATCCCGAAGATCGTGCGCGTGACGGCGCAGGGGGAACAGCGGCGGCCGTTTCGCATGCCCCGGCATTGCCCGGTTTGCGGCGGAGATATTGTTCGCGAAGAGGGAGAAGCGGCCAGCCGCTGCATTAACACGAATTGCCCGGCCCGGCTGAAGGAATCGGTGCTGCACTTCGCCTCGCGCGGCGTGATGGACATCGATGGCCTGGGGCACGCGCTGGTCGATCAGCTCGTTGCGCGCGGTTTGGTCCGAGGCGTTGCCGATATTTACGATCTCACTATGGAACGGCTGATGGATCTGGAGCGGATGGGAAAGAAGTCGGCCGCGAAGATCGTTGCGAATATCGCGGGGTCGCGGTCGAAGCCGTTAGCGCGGGTGCTTAACGGACTCGGAATTCCTTTTGTGGGGGAGCGCACGGCGCAAATCCTAAGCGACACTTTCGGCAGTCTGGACGCGATTGCCGAGGCGGACCAGGCGGGGCTGCAGGAAGCCGAAGAGGTCGGACCCAAAGTCGCACACAGTATTCGGACGTTTTTTGCCGAGCCGCGCAATCGCGAATTGGTCGAACGGCTTCGGAAGGCAGGCCTGCGATTCGAACAGCAGATCAAGCCCAGGAAGGAGGTTGGCCCACTCGCCAAAAAGGTTTTCGTATTGACGGGAACGCTTCCGGCGTTGAAGCGCGAAGAGGCCAAGACCAGAATCGAGGCCGCGGGGGGCAAAGTGGCGGGATCGGTGAGCAAGAAAACCGATTATGTCGTGGCCGGGGAAGACGCCGGATCGAAGCTGGACAAGGCTCGCGAACTCGGGGTTCGCGTCATCGGCGAATCCGAGCTCTTGGACATGTTGCGGTGAAGGGGCTCCTCGCAACCCTACTGAAGTGGGGTCCGCTGGGCGTGCTCGTTATTTCAATCGTCGATTCGGCGGGTATTCCGGTCGTGGGAGGCGTCGATGGTCTCGTCGTCCTTTTCGCGGTACGGAATCCGGCCGAGGCTTACAGCGTCGCCGCCATTGCCGTGCTCGGCTCGATCATCGGGAGCCTCATCCTGTTCGCGATCGCGCGGCGCGGCGGAGAGGCGTATTTCGAACGCCATGCTCAAAGCGCTCGCGGCGTCCGCATGAAGCGATGGTTTCAGGAATACGGATTGTTAACGGTCCTGATCCCCGCGATGATTCCGATTCCGCTACCGCTGAAGCTCTTTATTATCGCGGCCGGAGCGTTCCAGGTGAATCCCTTCGTATTTACCGTCGTAATCACGGTAGCGCGCATTCCACGCTACTTTTTCCTGGCATGGTTGGGCAGACGGCTTGGCACTCGAACATTGCCCTATCTGGAACATCATGTCTTGGAATTACTCGTCTTATCCGCGGCGCTGTTCGGTATTCTCTACTTACTGATAAAAGTAATTGACCGAAGGCGTAAGTTACGGGCCGTTGTCAGCGGCCAAGAGTAAATGTGACCGAAATAGGAGCGACTACTTCGACCGCCTCTCCGCTCAGCATGGTCGGTTTATAAACCCATTGCTTCACGGCGTCGAGAGCCGCCCGGACAAGGAGCGGATGTCCGTCGATAACCTGCAGATCGCGCATAGTTCCGTCCTTTGCGATGACGCCCACCAGATGCACCGTGCCTTGCACGCGAGCCGTAATGGCCAGCGGCGGATAGACCGGCATGACGCGACGCAGGAGCTTCGCTTCCTGGACGCCCTGGCTGACGCGCATGGGCCCGCGCGGCCGACTGGAAGCCGCGGGGGGCAGAGGTTCGGGCGGCTTCGTCGGAGGCAGTATGCTGCGCAGTAGTTTCCCGAGCGCCCCATCGCCAACCGATGCGCCGATCGCGCCCGCTACTCCAATCGCCGAAGAAGGTTCCAGAGTCGTCGTCAGGCTCAGGTCGTCGCGTAGCTCGGCTACTTTCCGCGGAATGGTTTTTGGAGCTCTGAAAATATGTGGATCGAGCGCCTCGGGGCGGGTCCTCGCTTGCGACGGAACTTGTTGAGGCGGCGCAGCGGCGGGCGGAGAAGCCGAGATTGTTCCCGTCCACTTATTCAAAGCGGGTAATTGGCCGGTATAGATAAGCGGCATTGCGATGGCCAGTAATACCGCGCTTATTTCAATAAGGAGCGAAACGGCGAAGGTCCACTTATTATTGGTTTGTTGAGCGGGGAGAATGGATTGCTCGAACATGCCGGAATAGACACCGGCGTTGTTGAATTAGTTCCCGGGCGCTACCTTAGCTAAGCTAAGCGCGGATTTCCGTGGCGGCGGGCGCGGCCTTCGAGATCCGTACCTGGTCGACCTTCAATTCGTTGCCCGCCAGCACCTCGATGCGGATGCCCTCGCGCTCCACGGTTTCGCCGATATGCGGCACATGTCCCAACCATTCGGTGACGAGCCCGCCGATGGTGGTGGATTCCGTCTCTTCCTGAGGCCGGAAACCGAGCAGCTCCTCGAGCCTGTCCACGTCCACGCTGCCGGATACGACATAGGCCCCGTGCGGTTCCTCTAAAACGTCGCGCTCCGGCTCATGCTCGTCGTGTATTTCGCCCAGAATCTCTTCCACCATGTCCTCCATGGTGACGAGGCCCGCGGTGTTGCCGTATTCGTCGACAACGATCGCGATGTGCGCTCCGTCGTGCTGCATCTCGCGCAGCAGCGCATCGACCGGCTTAGTTTCGGGAACCAGGCGGATGGGACGCAGCAGCGCCTTCACGGTGCGGCCCTTGCGCTCCTCCTCATCCAGTTCGAACATGTCGCGAACGTGTATAAAGCCGATGACCTGATCGATCGTGCCGGCATAAACGGGGACGCGCGAATACTGCTGTTCTATGGCCAGCTCGCGCAGATTCTCAAGCGACCGGTTCTCCTCGATGGCGACCATGTTCGGCCGCGGAGTCATCACCTCGCGCACCGTCTTATCGCCAAACGCCACCACCGACTGGATCAGCTTGCGGTCGCCTTCCTCGATGATGCCCTCTTCGGTTCCGGCGGCGATCAGGGCTTCGATGTGTTCCGCCGGAGTCGCGACCTCCGCTTCGGCCTTCTGCGGTTCCGCGAGGTCCACTAAAGATTGGAAGAATGCCAGGGCCGCCGCCAAAGGACGAACCATTACGCTCAAGGCTCGAAGCAACGGAACCAGCGGCGCGAGCCAACGGCCGCTCGTCTTGCGATACAGCAGATGCGGTATGAGATAGGTGGTGACGAGCATCGCCAGCCACGCGATTCCGGCCGACTCCAGCAGGGCCTGCCACAACCGCGTTCGTCCATCCATCCGGGCCGCCATGATGGCCAGAGCCATGATGAGCAACGACGTGTGCTTGACGATGGAGAAGGCGAGCGCGCCGTGCTCGTCGCGGATGCCGATCTTCTCTTCGAGCGTGCTTCGGAAGAACTCGAGCATCGGCAGTTCGCGCGTGCGCAGCCGCAGCGATTCCATGTATAGAATCTGCACCAGCGTGACGATGCACAACGCGCAGGCGAGCACTATAGCGAGGACGACCAGGCCGATCATGACGATACTCGCGCGATCAGGCCGGGCGGCAGGTTGAGACGTTTCCGCCAGCGCGTCTCCACCCGCGCCATTTCGCCACGGTCTTTTTCGTGATCGAGGCCGGTGAGGTGCAGTACGCCGTGCAGCATCAGGATGCGGACTTCCTCGGCGGCCGAGTGGCCGTATTCGGCAGCCTGGGCCCGCGCGCGATCCCATGAGATCGCCAACTGGCCCAGAGATCCGTTTGGCTCGGCCGGGGGAAACGAGAGCACGTCGGTGGTATAGTCCTTCTTGCGAAAGCGGCGGTTGAGGTCCCGCAATTCGTCGTCGCTTGCGATGAGGCAGCAGAACGGCCGCCCCGCCGCGAGCCGATCCTTCAGACCGCTTGCGAATTCGCGGAGAGCGCGGCGCGACAGCCCGTGGGCTGGAACGTGAAACAGAAGGCTACTGTGGCCGCCGGACATGGCCGCTTACGCCAGCGGGAGTTCCGGCGCCGCCGCGTCCGAGCCGGAAACGGGAACGATCGCGCCTTCGGATGGCGTTTCCACGGCGGCATCCGCGTTCAGCTTCAGCGCAAGCTGCCGTCCCGTTCCGTTCAGATCGTTGTAGCGCTCATAGGCCTTGATGATTTTTTGGACCAGGTTGTGCCGCACCACGTCCTTGTCGTCGAAATAAACGAAGCTGATGCCTTCAACCCCGCGCAACACATCGACCGCGTCGACGAGGCCGCTGCGCTTGCCCGGGGGCAAATCGACTTGCGTCAGATCGCCCGTCACGACCATTTTCGAGCTGAAACCCTGGCGAGTCAGCACCATCTTCATCTGTTCCGCGGTACTGTTCTGCGCTTCGTCTAAAATGATGAAGCTGTCGTTCAGCGTCCGTCCGCGCATGAACGCGATCGGCGCGACTTCAATCGTATTGCGCTCCAGAAGCTTCTCGACCTTATCCGCTTCCAACATGTCGTAAAGCGCATCGTATAGCGGCCGCAGATAGGGATCGACCTTCTCCTGTACGTTGCCGGGCAGAAAGCCGAGCCGCTCGCCCGCTTCAACCGCGGGCCGCGTCAGCACGATGCGGCTGACCTTTTTGTTGAGCAGCGCGGAAACCGCCATCGCCACGGCCAGATAGGTTTTGCCGGTACCCGCCGGGCCAATGCCGAAGACCAGGTCGTGCCGCTCAATGGCCTCCACGTAGCGGCGTTGATTGATGGTCTTGGGCGCCAGCACCTTCTTCCCGAAATTTCGTTGCCGCCCGCTCTGCACCATGCCGCGGAGCGTCACTTCGGGGTCCGACGTCACGACGCGCAGATAGCTGTTCAGGTCGCCGTTGTTGAAAGTAGTGCCGCTCTTGACCAAGTCGGCATAATCTTCGAGGATGCTCGCTACACGGATTACGTTGGGCTCCTCGCCCTCAATCTCGAGGGAGTCGTTCAGCAAGCGGGTTTTCACTTTTAATCCGCTCTCGAGAAGCCTTATGTTCTCGTCACGGGTTCCAAATAGAGACTCGATACCACGACTGATCTGGACGCTTAGTTTCATTCGAAGGGGAAGGGGCTTACCTCCTTACGCAATGACATTGGTTGCGGCGGGGGCAAGAACCGCGCAGAATTGGGGTGGGGGAAGAACCGGCATCCGCGGACGCGGAAGTGAAGCAGACATCCAATGTCATTATATCACCCTCCCGTCCAACCACGACGGCGATACCATGCGAGTTCCCTTGTCTTACCAGCCGCGACCGAAACTCGACTTCATCTTCTTTGACGCCGGCGGTGGCCACCGCGCGGCGGCCACCGCCCTGAAGGCCGTCATCGAGCGCGAGGGGCTGTCTTGGGACGTTCGACTGGTGAATCTTCAGGAAATCCTCGATCCGCTCGATATCTTTCGAAAGTATACGGGTTTGCGTCTCGAAGACGTTTACAACACCATGCTCAAGAAAGGGTGGACGCTCGGATCGCCGCAGCTTACGGCGGCGATGCACGGCATCATCCGCATCTATCACGGCGGCCAAGTAAAGCTGCTGAAGGAGTTCTGGGCGCGGGCGCGGCCAGACCTGGTGGTGTCGCTGGTACCGAACTTCAATCGCGCGCTGCATCGAAGCCTGGAAGGGCGTGCGCCTCTGGTGACTATTCTTACCGACCTGGCGGATTATCCTCCCCATTTCTGGATCGAGCGCGGGCAGGAGCAGTTTTTCATTTGCGGGACGGAGCGGGCAGCCGGGCAAGCGCTCGAAATGGGACATGCGGCGGAGCGCGTTTTTCGAACCTCCGGCATGATCCTACGACCGAAGTTTTACGAGTCGAGCGAGGTGGATCGCGCCTCCGAACGGATCAAGCTCGGGCTGAGGCCGGAGTTGCCGACGGGTCTGGTGTTGTTCGGCGGCGAAGGATCGCGCGCGATGCTCGATATCGCGAAATCCGTGAACGCCGGCGTGCAGCTCATCTTTATCTGCGGAAAAAATGAGCGCCTGGCGGCGCGGTTGCGAGCGACCGTCATGCGCGTGCCCGCTTCGGTGCATGGCTTCAGCGGCGAGATTCCTTACTTCATGAAGCTCGCCGATTTTTTTATCGGTAAACCGGGTCCGGGGAGCATCAGCGAGGCCATTGCGATGAACCTCCCCATCATTGTGGAGAACAATGCTTGGACGCTGCCGCAGGAGCGCTACAACGCCCGATGGATTCGTGAGAAAGAAGTTGGCGTAGCGCTCAAATCCTTTCGCGACATCAATGCGGGACTGGCGGAGTTGCTGGAACCCGCGAATTTCGAGCGTTTCCGGGCCAACGCCGCGGCCATCGAGAATCGCGCGGTTTTTGAGATCGTAGAGGTGTTGGAAGGCCTCTTGAAGAGACTATAGGAAAGGCTTGAGTCCATGCGATACATGGCGTTTATTCCGCTGTTGTGCGGCGCCGCTCTCGGCGCGAATGGGCCAGACGATTTGTTGCGCTGGATGGATGGGATCGCGCAGCGTCAGCTTGACCGTCGCGCGGCCGCAATCGAAGGCATCACAACGCAGGCGCAAGCCCGCGAGCGGCAGAAGTTCGTGCGTGAAAAAGCGATCGCGCTGATCGGAGGTTTGCCGGATTACTCCGGACCTTTACACGCGCGCATCACGGGGCGAATTCAACAACCCGGGTTTCTGATCGAGAAGATCGTTTGGGAAAGTCTGCCGGGACTCTACGTCACGGCCAACCTCTACCGTCCGGAAAAATCCGGGCGGCTCCCGGCCGTGCTTCTGCCGCTAGGGCACTGGGAGTACGGCAAACCGGCGGTGCAGCTCATCGCGGGCAATCTAGCGCTGAAGGGCTTCGTGGTGCTGACCTACGATCCCATCGGCCAGGGCGAGCGATTGCAGGCCTACGACAGGCGCATCGGCGCATCATTAGTCGGGCCTTCGACGGAACAGCATTTTCTTGCCGGCGCGAAGGATATTCTCATCGGCAAGAGCTTCGCGCGGGATCGGATTTTCGATGCCAAGCGCGCGCTCGATTACCTGGTCACGCGGCCGGAGGTGGATAGGGAGCGCATCGGCGCGACGGGCTGCTCCGGCGGCGGCACGCTGACGACTTATATTGCGGCGCTCGATCCACGCATCAAGGTGGCGGCGCCGGCCTGCTATATCACTTCTTTTCGCGAGCTGTTTCGCGGCTCGGTCGGAGATTCGGAGCAGAGCATTCCCGGATTCATTTCGTCGGGTCTCGATCAGGTCGATTTTGTCGAAGCCTTCGCGCCGAAGCCTTGGCTGATCGGCTCGACGGAAGGGGATTTTTTTCCGATCGCGGGGACGAAAATGGCGTACGAAGAAGCGGCGCATTGGTACCGCATCTTCGACGCCGGCGAGCGCGTGAAATGGGTGGTCGGCCGGGGCGGCCATGGCACGCCGCTGGTTGTGCGCGAAGCTATTTACGAATGGATGATTCGCTGGCTGAACAACGGCGAGGGATCGGCGAAGGAGCAGGACGTTCCGTTGCTGCCGGATTTCAAGCTATGGGCCACCAGGACGGGAGAGGTTTCGGATTTGGCGGGGAGCCGCGACATCTACGACGTAATCCGGGAGCGGTTTGAGAAGGAGAAGACGCGAGGGAGCAAGGAAGAGCTTTCGAAGGCGCTGACCCGTTGGATGGCCGATCCAGAGGGCGCTTCCGCATTCGGTTCCATTGCGCCAGAGCCCATCGTTCCCGCGCAGGCGGCCGGCAAGCGGCCGGCGGTGCTGCTGGTCGAGATGCGGGTCAGCGCGGCGCTGGACGTAAGGGCGCGCAAGCTCGCGGAAGCAGGCAACGTTGTTCAGGTATTTTTTCCGCGCGGATTGCCGGAGCCGGGCAACCCCGGGCGCATCTTTTCGGGCGGCTGGATCATGAATACGCGCGCGTGGTTGATTGGCGCCAATCTGCCGGGCATGCGGGCGCACGATATCGTGAACGCGGCTGCCTCGCTCGCGGCGCGGGGCGACGTCGATGCCTCGCATATTCGGGCGGAAGCGGACGGAATTTCCGGAATTTGGCTTTTGATGGCGGCCGCCGCCGATTCCCGCATCCAGTCCGTCACGCTGCGCGGAACGCCTTACTGCTTACGCGCGGCTCTGCGCGAGCAACTTGCGCGCGATCTGCATGATGCCGCGCTCCCCGGATTCGCGTTGAGGTGGGACCTCAGCGATCTTCTCGATATGATCCAGCCTCGCAAGGTGACATGGATCGATCCAACGGATTGGATGGAACACGTCAAGCCGCTGCGCGGCGATTATCAATATACGCCCGCCCAACAGTGATGGACCAGCTTATTCATGCCTGAGAGCGCTCATTGGATCAATGCGCGCCGCTCGCCGCGCCGGCCAGAAACAGGCTTGTAGACCAGCGGCCAGCAAGATCGCCGCCGTGAGGCCGAACGACAGGGGGTCGAACGGCGAAACGCCCCAAATTTGTTTTGAAAGCAGATGAACCGTGCACAAACTTGCGATCAGCCCCGCTGCGACGCCGCCCGCAAGCAGCCGCAATCCGCGGCCGATCACCATCCCCGTAATGTCTGAGAGCGTGGCGCCAAGCGCCATCCGCACGCCGATCTCCCGAGTCTGCCGATCGACCATGTGGGACATGACGCCATAGACTCCGATCACCGCGAGAGTTAATCCGAGGGACGCGAACAACGCAAACAGGACCAGGTTGAAGCGGGGACCGGCATAGACCCACTGATCCAGCGCCGTATCGAGCGCCTGCGCCTGCATCACGGGCTGATCCTTGTCGATGGCATAAACCTGGTCCCTCACGGCATTCGCCAGCGCCATGGGCTGCAAATCGGTGGAGACAAGCAGCGTGTCCGCAACGCCGGCGATGGTGTACGGGATGTAGATCTCCGGCATGATCTCTTCGCGCATGATGCTGTTCATCGCGTTTTGAACTACGCCGACGATCTGAAATGAATTGTCTGTGACCCGAAACGGCGCCGTGAGCAGGCGGGGAATGCGCACCGTGCGGCCGACGGCATCGTGCGCGCCGAAATAGCGATCCGCAAATGCTCGATTTACAACGGCCAGGCGTTGCCTCGCCGTTACCTCCGCGCCGGTGAACATGCGGCCTTCGAGTAGCGGTATGCCGAGCGCGGCAGTGTATGCTTCGTTGGTCTGCTGGATTTGGACTGGACGAGTATCGCGATTTGCGCCGTTCACCTCGACTGGAGAGGACCAGTTTCCGAACGGATGCATGCTCGTGTTCAGACCCACGGCGCGCACGCCCGGCAGGGCCTGGGTGCGCCGCAGCAGCTCTTCAAAGAACGCATTGCGGCGCGTCGCATCGCGATAGCGCTCAGGCGACAAAGGGATCGACATAGTCAGCACGCGCGCGGAACGAAACCCGAGGTCCTGGGCCTGCATTGCGATTAGTGTGCGAATCATGAGGCTCGCCGAAACCAGGAGCATGAGGGAAAGCGCGACCTCGCCGACGACCAGCCCGTTACGGAATCGCCCCTGGGCCGACGACCCGGACATGCCGCGGCCGGCCTGCTTGAGTGGATTGGCAAGGTCGCGCCTGACGGTGTGCAGCGCGGGCGCGAGGCCGAACAGAATTGAGGTTGTCATCGAAACGCCCAGCGCGAACAGCAGTACGGGCGTTGCCATGGCGATATGCGATTCGTCGGGAATTGTGCCCGGCGGCACGATCGCGACGATGGCATCCAGCGCGGCATAAGCGAGCACAGCGCCGATGCAGCCGGCCGCGAGCGCCAGGACCAGACTTTCGGTCAATAGCTGCCGCAGCAGGCGGCCGCGCGACGCTCCGAGCGAGGCGCGAATCGCCATTTCCTTTTGCCGCGACGCGCCTTTTGATAGGAGCAGGTTCGAAACATTCGAACAGGCGATGAGTAAGAGCAATGCCACGGCGCCGAACAGGATCCATAGCCCCTGCTGGATGCTGCTCGGGAATGTTTCCTTGAACGAGAGCAGTCCCACTCGCCATTGCTCGGGAAAATCGTTTGGAAATTGCCGTTTCAGATCCGCAATGATCGGCTGCAGATCGGCGTCGGCTTGCGCCGCGGTAACGCCCGGTTTCAAACGCCCGAGTACATGCACGATCTGAACATCGTCGACGACCTGACCACGATGATAGGTGATGGGCAGGTAGACGTCAGCGCCGCGCCACATGAAGCGCTGCGGCATGACGCCAACAACGGTTCGCATCTTCCCGTTGAGCAGCATCTGACGTCCGAGGACCTCGCGCGCGCCGCCGAATTGGCGTTGCCAGAACTTGTAGCCCAGCACCACGACCGCGGGAGCATCGCTCGCGCCGTCGGAGGGAACGATGGCGCGGCCGAGAAGCGGTGGAACGCCGAGCACCAGAAACGTATTCGTCGTTGCGTAGTTGCCGCGCAGACGGAGCGGCGAGCCTCGGCCAGTCCAGCGAACATCGCTGATAGTGGAGGCAATAACGCCATTGAAGATGGCGCTTCGCTCCGCGATTTCGAGATACTCGTCGGGCGTGTAATAGAGCCGGTAACCGCGGCTGCGCTGGTCCTGAACCTTCACGCTCATCAGCGTATCGACGTCTTTATACGGAAACGGATCGATGACAACCGCGTAGAGAACGCTGTACATGGCCGTGGTGGCCATGATGCCGAGCGCCAGGGAGAGCAGCGCTACGGCGGTGAATCCCGGATTGTTCTTCAGGCTGCGAAAGGCGTATCGAAAATCCATCCTGTGATCCCCACTATACAAATACGATGGATGGGAGAAAGAGTTACTCGAATGCAGCCGCGGCGTCGCAGGAAAAATCCGGGAGAAGACGGCTGGACGCGTTCTATCAAAGGTTCATGATTTCGATATCGCGCTTCAGTACTTCGGTCACAAGCTCGGATAACGGGACACCTGGTTTTTCGGCTTTCCCGGAGAGATACTCCCACACACGCTCTTCTCGATTGAGATGGGCATCAGCAGCTTGGCTACGGGGGGATATGATGAAGGCCGCGAACCCTTTGCTGAAATCTCGGCGGGCATGTCATTGTTCTCAAGCGGTCGATTGTTCATCAACCCTTTTCGTATTGCCGGCGCTCAGCGTTTGTCGCGCGGAGCCCCGATACCAGCCGGAGCTTGATCGCCGCGGGATCGGCAACCGGACCAAAGATAGATTACCGGCACCGTTGGCGGCCATGCCGATCGCTAAGGTCCAGATCGGCGACCATGAGCAGGGTGGATCGCATGAGAAGGAGGGCCATATGCGGCGAAACCCACTATCGAAGCGAGGCGGAGACTTTAGCGCGGTACTCTTTGGCTTTCGCAATAATCTGCGCTTGATTGAGCGTCAGTGAGCGGCCGTCGCGCACGATGGGCTTGCCATTGACGGTCACGTCCTGAACGTCGCTCCCCTTCAGCGCATAGACGATCTGCGAGTAAACGTTGTACAGCGGAACGGCGTGGGGGCGATCGAGGCGGAGAGTGATGAAGTCGGCGCGCTTGCCGGGTTCGAGCGATCCGATCTCTTTGTCCATCCCGGCGGCGCGAGCGCCGAGAATGGTCGCCATTTCGATGGCCTGTTCGGCGGGCAGGGCGCGCGGGTCGCCGCTCGTGACTTTCTGAAGATCGGAAGCGAGGTTCATCTCTTCCATCAAGTCGAAATCGTTGTTGCTGCCGGCCGGGCCGTCCGTTCCGAGGCCGGTGGGGATGCCGGCTGCAAGCAGTTTCAAAACCGGCGCGACGCCGCTCGCAAGCTTCATGTTGCTGGAGGGGCAATGGGCGATTCCGGTCCCGTGCTTCTTGAGGATGGCAATGTCGCGATCGTCGAGCCACACGCCGTGGGCCGCAATGGTCGTGCCGTCGAGAACGCCCAGCACGTCGAGGAGCTCCGTGGGGCTCATGCCGCGTTTGGCCTCGCAGTCGTCGTTTTCGCGCTTCGTCTCCGAGAGGTGAATCACAAGCGGAACGCCGTAGCGATTCGCGAGCAGGCGCGCGGCGCGCAGATCGCGCATCGTTGTTGGTGTAGATGGAGTGCGGCGCGACGGCGGGCACAATCAGCGGGTCGTTCTTGAACTGCTGGATGAAGCGCTCGGTGAAGCGCAACGAATCGGCCGGGGTCTTGGCGTCGGGGACCGGAAAGCCGATGATTGTCTCGCCGAGAATGCCACGCATGCCGGCTTCTTTGGTGGCCTGCGCGGCGCGGTCTTCGTAATAATACATGTCGACGAAGGTGGTCGTGCCGGAGAGCATCATCTCGAGGCACGCCAGGCGCGTTCCCCAGAGCACGAAATCCGGCGTGACGTTTTTCGATTCGGCGGGGAAGATATATTTTTCGAGCCAGTCTTGCAGCGTGAGGTCGTCGGCGATGCCGCGCAGCAGCGACATGGCGGCGTGCGTGTGCGTGTTGATCAGTCCCGGCATGAGAATCGCGTCGGGCCGGTCGAGGCGTTGCGCGGCCTGGTAGCCGCTTCTCAATTCGGCGCGTGGGCCGACGGCGAGAATGCGGTCGCCGCGGACGGCCACGGCGCCGTTGTCGATGAGGCGGCGTGAGGGTCCATGGTGACGACGTAGCGCGCGGAGTAGATGGCATCGGCAGTTTCGGCGGATACGGCGAGAGTAAGGAAGCAGAGCGAGGAAGCAGGCCCTATTCAATGAACGACGCATCGAACGGCCTTGGGAAGAGATCTTTCATCTGGAACGTTTCCGATTTTCCGCGGAGGTTTGCGAGCCGCACTTCGATGTCGCCGCAAAACTCCCACAGAATCTGGCGGCAGGCGCCGCAGGGAGGCGTGAGGAGGCCTGTGTCGGCGACCACCACGATGCGGCGGAAATCCGCGGCGCCTTCGGAGATGGCTTTGAATACGGCGACGCGCTCGGCGCAGACCGTTAGCCCATAGCTGGCGTTCTCGACGTTGCAGCCCGTGAAGATGCGGCCGGATTCGTCCTCGAGAGCCGCTCCTACTTTGAATTTCGAA
Organism: Bryobacterales bacterium; assembly: GCA_963795935.1. GTDB lineage: Bacteria > Acidobacteriota > Terriglobia > Bryobacterales > Bryobacteraceae > JAICMB01. The sequence goes on from CAWCJO010000029.1 coordinate 79,504, forward strand.
AACGGCGCGTGCGCGTTTTCCCGCGCCATGAGGGCGGCTTCGAAGAGGAGATCAGGCATGGGCAAGCCGGGGCAGCAGAGCTTTCAAAAGATTTACCAGGGTATCGCGAACGAGGCGTCCCGTTTCGAGCACTTCTTCATGATGGATCTTGCGCGGAAGAATGCCGGCGGCCATGTTCGTGACGCAGGAGATCGCGAGCGAGCGCAGGCCGAGATAGTTCGCAACGATGACTTCGGGAACCGTGGACATGCCGACCAGGTCGGCGCCGATGCCGCGCAGAAAACGAATCTCCGCGGGCGTTTCGTAACTGGGGCCGGGCATGGCGGCGTAGACGCCTTCGGGCAGTTCGATGCCCATTTCGGCCGCGACCTGGCGCGCAATGGCGCGGTAAGCGGCCGAGTAGGCGTCCGTCATGTCGGGGAAGCGCGGGCCCAGCGCATCGTCATTGGGTCCGACGAGAGGATTGATGCCTTGCAGGTTGATGTGGTCCGAAACGAGCACGAGCGCGCCCTGTTTATAGGCGAGATTGATGCCGCCCGCGGCATTGGTGAAGACCATGGACTTGACGCCGAGCTGCGCCAGAACGCGAACGCCGGTGGTCACTTGCGCGGGCGTGTAGCCTTCATAAAGATGCGCGCGGCCGGAGAGAACCGCGATTTCGAGACCGTCGAGCGATCCGATAATCAGTTTGCCGGCGTGGCCGATGGCGGTCGCTTGCGGCCATCCGGGAATGCCGGCATAGGGGATCGCGAGAGGATCGGCGAGCTCATCGGCGAAGGAGCCGAGGCCGCTGCCCAGGACCACGCCGATGCGCGGCGCGGCCTGAGTCAGGCGCCGGATGTGATCGACCGCCTCGCCTACTGGCCGCGGGTCACAACAGCATGCCGGCGATGCACGCGGACATGAAGTTCGCCATGGTCCCGGCGGCGACGGCTCGCAAACCGAGGCGCGCCAGGTCGGATTTTCGCGATGGCGCCAGCGCTCCGATGCCGCCGATCTGGATCGCGATGGAGCTGAGATTCGCAAATCCGCACAGCGCATAAGTCGCGATGGTGAACGAGCGCGGGTCGAGATGCGGCTTCAAGGGACCAAGCTCCTGGAAGGCGATGAATTCGTTCAGAACGAGCCGGATCCCGAGGAGATTTCCGATGGAGCGGCAATCGTTCCATTTCACTCCCAGCAGCCACGCAACGGGCGAGAAGACGTACCCGAGGATCTGCTGCATGGAGGTGTGGAAGTTGCCGAGAACGCCGTTCACGAGCGCGATCAAGGCCAGAAACGCGATCAACATCGCGGCCACGTTGAGCGCCAGATTCAGTCCGTCGCCGGCGCCGCGCGCGGCCGCGTCGATCAGGTTCACGCCCGGCCGCTCCACTTCAATCTTGACGCCGCCGGCTGTCGCGGGCTGCCCGATTTCGGGGATCAGTATTTTCGCAAGCATGATGGTGGCGGGGGCGGTCATGATCACGGCGGTCAATAAATGCACGATCGAGACATGGGCCATCAAGACATAAGCGGCCATTACGGCGCCGGAGACGTGCGCCATGCCGCTGACCATAATGGTGAATAGCTCCGATTCGGTCATGCCAGCGAGAAAGGGGCGGATGGTGAGGGGCGCTTCGGTCTGGCCCATAAAGATACTGGCCGCGACATTGGTGGCTTCGGCGCCGCTCGCGCCCATGACGCGCTGCATCATAACCGCCATGCCGCGCACGAAAACCTGCATCACGCCGAAGTAGTAGAGGATCGCAAACAGGCTCGAGATGAAAATGATAATGGGGAGGACCTGAAACGCGAAAACTACGCCGAACTCGGGTGACGCCGCGCCCAGCTTATCGCCGAACACAAACTTGCTGCCCGCGGCGGAGTATCCGAGTAGCGCGTTGACTCCGGCGCTCGCCGTCTCGAACACCAGCCCAAACGGCGTCTTCAGAACGATGAACGCGAAAAGGAATTGCAGAGAGATGCCCCACACAATGATGCGGGGCTGGATCGCCTTCTTGTGTTTTGAGAACAGCAGACACACCGCGAGGATCGACGCCAACCCGAGAAGGCCAGTAAAGCGGCCCATCTGGATGAGTTTATCCGACCACTTCGAGAATCAGTTCGCGCTCGTCGGGCGCCGTGCCCGAAATGCGGAAGGCGTCCTCGACCATTTGGGCGGCTTCCTCGACGTGCTCCTCGCTGGTGTAGTAGAGGCGGCATAGAACCCCGCCGGCATCGATTTTGTTGCCCACCTTCACTTCCAGAATGACGCCCACCGCCGGGTCGATGAGGTCGTCCTTGGTGTCGCGGCCCGCGCCGATCATGTTCGACGCCTGACCAATGTACTCGGCGTCGATGATGGTAATGTAGCCGGGTCGAGGCGATGTGATTTCGCGCGCGCCGGTCGCGTTCGGAAGCAGCTCGAAGCGATCCAGGACCAGCGGATTGCCTCCTTGCGCCTGGATGACCTCTTTGAACTTGCGATATCCGGAGCCGTCGAGAAGCCTGCGCTGCGCCAAGTCGCGCGCTTCGTCGAGCGTCTTCGTAATTTTGCCGAGAAAGATCATGCGCGCGGCGAGTTCGAGCGAAAGGCGCGTCAGATCGGTCGGGCCGGCGTTCTGCAGCGTCTGCGAGACTTCCATGATTTCGAGCGCGTTGCCGATGGCATATCCGAGCGGCTGGTTCATGTCGGTGATCAGCGCCTGAACGCGCTTATCGAGGCGGCGGCCGATGCCGACCATCATCTGCGCCAGGCGGCGCGCGTCCACCTGCTTCTTCATGAAGGCGCCCGCGCCCACCTTGACATCCAGCACCAATGCGTCAAGACCCACCGCGACTTTCTTCGACATGATCGAAGACGCGATCAACGGTATGGATTCGACGGTCGCGGTGGCATCGCGCAACGCATACAGCTTCCCGTCGGCCGGCGCCAGCTCCGGCGTTTGCCCGACGAACGCTAACCCGAGCCGGCCGACCTGGTCCTTGAACTCGGCAACGGTGAGGTCGGTGCGGAAACCCGGGATGGATTCCAGCTTGTCGAGAGTGCCGCCGGTGTGCCCGAGCGCGCGGCCGGAGATCATCGGTATGATGGCGCCCGCGGCGGCCGCGATCGGCGCGGCGATGAGGCTGGTTTTATCGCCCACTCCGCCAGTGGAATGCTTGTCGACCTTCACGCCATGAATGTCGCTGAAGTCGATAACGGAGCCCGAACGCATCATGCTCTCGGTCAGCGCGCTCACTTCGCGATCGGACATGCCGGTGAAGAAAACCGCCATCAGAAACGCGGAGACTTGATAATCTGGAATGTCGCCTCGGGTATAGCCGTCGACGAAATACTTGATTTCTTCCGGCGAAAGCTCTTCGCGGTCGCGCTTCCGGTGGATCAGGTCAACAGTTCGCATTTAGAATTCCTAAAGCTAGCATCTTATGTAGCTGAGTAAAGCAATTCCACACTCCCGCCGCCGGTCATCGCGCGAGCGAGCGGATGAATTCCACGTCTCCTTCAAGAAAATCGCAGGAGGGCAGATCGCGGGGCAGAACCCACGAGATTTGTTCGAAAATCAGGTTGCGCGGCTCGCCAAGGAACCGTTGGACCTTATGAAAGATTAGCAGGATCGGAGCGCGGCCGGGGTATTCATATCGATAACGCGCGATCTCGGGGCCAACTTCGGCGCGAATTTCGAGCTCCTCGCGGAGCTCGCGCGCCAGCGCCTCGCGAGGTTCTTCGCCGGGCTCGACCTTGCCGCCGGGAAACTCCCATTTCAAGGAATGGGGCGCGCCCGCACGGCGCTGGGCGATCAACATGCGGCCGTCGCGTTCAATCACCGCGGCGACAACCGTGGTCACGAGCGGGCAGCGGCCGCCAGCACCTCATGAAGCCGGCGCGCGACGATCATGTCCTCGCCTGGCTCCAGCATCCAGACGCCTACGACAATCGTGTTCTCGTCGACAGGCATCCCGGCGGACGCCGCATGCTTGCTGCCGGTGGAAGGGTTCAGCTCGATACTCGGCGTTCCGCGGCGGAGTTGAACCAGAACCTCGCGCGGGGAAATCTTCACTTTTTGCTGGTCGTATCGAAGCAGCAGATGCGGCACGTGGTTGGCAACCTCGGGCACGAAGACCTCGGGCGCGAGCGATGGAATGCCTTTCAAATGCGCTGCAATACGATTGGCGCGGCGCCGGAATTCGGCCTCCATCCCCTCGTCGGATTGGCTGAGGAACCAGTCCACTGCGGCAACCATGCCCACGATCTGTTCCTTTGCGACCTTCTGTCCGCGAGCCACGCCGTCGAACGGATTGTTGTTCTCGGACGCGGCGGCGATGAGGTCTTTTCTGCCCAAAAGCAGGCCCGCGTTTTGCGGACCGCGCATTCCCTTGCCGCCGGAAAAGGTGACCAGATCGAAACCCATCTGCGTGTAGTTCCAGAGGTTCGAGATCGGCGGCACATCGGCTGCGGCGTCATTGAAGCAAGGGACGCCGCGCTCGTGCGCCACGCGGATCCAATCTTCGCGTCCGATCTGGCCGCCTTCCGCGGCATTGAAGAAGTGCGCCAGTACGGTGCGATCGTTGAAAGCGGCCCGATAATCCTCCATGGTTTCCACTTCGACGAAGCGCGTGCCGCAGCACAGCAGGCCTTCGTCGTAACCGTAACGGTGCGCCTTCTGAATGACGATCTCGTTTTTCATCCCCGGAATTTTCGACGGGATGTCGCGGATGCCGCATTTGTTGGCGGCCATGACGCATGCCGCCGTGCCGATGGTCAACCCGGAGGAGGCGCCCGCCGTGACCATCGCCGCCTCGCATTTGAGCTTTTGCGCCAGATATTGGCCCGCGGCTTTCTGCAAATCGAGCAGACGCACGGGATGCTTGGCCGCGCGCGCCACCGCCGCTTGAACGGAGGGCGGCATCGTGGACGCGGTCAGAATCGTGTACGTGCCGGCGGCGTTGATAATTTTCGTCACGCCGAGTTTGTCATAGTAATCTTCCGCGGGCTCAGCCGGCGCATGCACCGATGGCGGCGTTGCCGCGAATAAGCTCGTGCGGCTGGCGATTCCTCCAACCGCAAATAAATTCCGCAAGGAACCGAAGAACTCTCTGCGTCCGCTCATGATGACTTCAATATACGGCATCCCGCCGCCAATGTGCTATAACTCTCACTGAGATTGCGTATGACTCGGAAAGATTTTCTAAGAACCGCGACGGCCGCGGCGGGTTTCGCCGCCTTGGCGCAGGCCGGAGACGTTCGCAACGCCGCCGGCGATTTGACGGACGTATATCCTGTTCCTCCGCTCGCCCGCAAAAACGACGCCAAGCGCTCTTTGGATATCCCGGAGAACGACAAGATTTTCAATTTCCTGCTGGGGCAGGGCATGAAAAGCGTGGTGTACGGCGGCAACGCGCTGATCTATCATCTCAGGCTCAGCGAGTATTCGGAGCTGATCGATTGGCTATCGGGATTGACCTCCAAGGCCCGGATCATACCGGGCATTGGACCGTCGTATGGACGCGCCATGGACCACGCCGCCATCGTTCGAAAGGGCAGATTCATGTCTTTGCTGGCGCTGCCCGGGAGCGATCCTCGCGACGCCGCGGGACTCGAGATCGGGTTCCGGGAAATCGCGCAAGCGGCGGGCCTGCCGCTCTCGTTGTATATCAAAGACGAATCCAATTTTGGCGCTGACAAAGAAGCGGGTCTTGACGTGATCGGCCGCTTGGTCGATTCCAAAGTCTGCCTCTCGATCAAGTACGCCGTGGTGCGCAAGAATCCCGCCGAGGACCCGTATTTGCGCGCGCTGCTCAAACGCGTCGATCCTTCCCGCGTGGTCAGTGGAATCGGAGAACGGCCCGCCATCGTCCACCTTCGCGATTTCAAGCTGGCCGGATTCACGACCGGGTCCGGAGTGCTGGCGCCGGCGTTGTGCCTGCGGTTGCTGCGCGCCTGCCTGGCGCAAGATTATGCCAAGGCGGAAGAATGGCGGCAGTATTTCATGCCGCTGGAAGACCTCCGCAGCGCGTGGGGTCCGCCGCGCGTGCTGCATCACGCAGTTGCGTTGGCAGGCATTGCCGAGACGGGTCCGTTGTCGCCGTTTCTATCCGCGTTGAACGCTTCTCAGTTGGCGCAGCTTAAGCCGGTAGCGCGAAAGCTGTTTCAGGAAAACGCAAGCAAGAGCGCGGCGTAGGATGACTATTTCAAGCGGTTGCGCCGTGGCGGCGGGCTCGCCACTGGCCACTGCCGTACTCGCCCATTGTGAGGTCGCCCGACATGGCGGCGCCTGATACGGAACCCGTAAATACATAATTAAGAGTGTTGCCGTCGGCCGGGAGCGTGCTTCGCAAGCTGACTCGATCGCCGTCGATATGGCCTTTCAAGTCGCCTTGATACGCCCAACCCTGGTGCGATCCGCTGACCTGATTTCCGCTGGCGGTCAGGAATAACTTGTGCCGCGCCGAACCGACTTCGTACTGCACTTCGACGTCCCACACCCCTGAGATGTCCGTCGCGGGAGCTGCGAGCGTTTTCGCGGGACGGCCTTTGGGAGCGGCAGAAAAAATCTCGACCAGCCGCGCTGCGACGATCGTGTGCTCGCCGGGTTTCATGGCGACGGGACGGATCAGGAATGAATAGCCCTCGCCTGAGGCGTGCGTCATAATTCGCGGCTCGCCGTCGAGCAGCTTGCGCCCTACTTCACCCGCCGTCAAAGCGACCTTGTCGCGATCCCAGGCGACGTTCAGGGTGGGAAACGGACCGCCGCGCGCGGGCGGCCGCACTTGCGCGGTCACGCCGGGCACTCGCGTGATGCGATCGGACATCTGCGTGTACCAGCCTTCCCATGTTCGAAAATCCGCTTCCATGTCGCGCCCGCCGCGCCAGGTCTCGACCGCCTGCAGCATGCCCATGATCTCTTCCTTGGTCACCTTCAGCGCGCGTCCGAAGGAATGGTGGGGAGCGCTATTGGCCCAAGCGGCTTCGACCAGGTCCTTGCGGCCGAGAAGAAGGCCGGCGCCTTGAGGTCCGCGAAGAATTTTTCCGCCGCTGTAAGCGACCAGATCCGCTCCTTGCGCGATGTATGGATTGGGCACGATGAGATAATCGGCCGCCGCGTCCACGAGGGTGGGAACGCCGGCGGCGCGCGCGATGGGGGCGATATCTTTGAGATCCAAATGCGCTTTCCCGAAATAGTTGCCGAGGATGTAAATCATCGCCGTGTGCGGACCGATGGCGCGGCGCAGTTGGTCCACGTTGTTCACCTCGATCACCTTGACGCTGAGCGTGCGAACGGCATGGTCGTAGGCGTTGCGCGACTCGCGCGGGATGATGACTTCGTCCTTGAGTCCTTCGAGATTGGGGAGACGCTGGATCTTTTCGGGGTCCATGCCGATGAGACACGCCGAGGTGGCGTGGGTCAGAGCCGCCGCCGTGCCCGCCGTTACGATGCCCCACTCGACCTGCAACAATTCGGCGAGGCGCGGGCTCACCTTGTCCATGAGCTCATCGAGGTCGACGTGAAAGTGCGCCGCCTGCTCCATCGCCGCGATCACTTCCGGCAAGGTCAGCGATCCGCCGTTGATGGTCAGCGTCGCGGTGCAGTTGATAAAAGGGCGCACGCCGATGCGGGTGTACACATCCGGAGTGGCGCCGGACGGAGTTGCCGCGGCCGCGGGCGCCGCGCCGGCCATGGCAGCGGCCACGGCGCCACCGGCTTGAAACAAATTGCGGCGGCTGATGGCGGGGGATGGTTTGGACATCGATAACTCCTCGGTAAAAGCTATTGTACTGCGGTTGGTTTACTATTGGTGATTCATGCTTCGCCTGAAATTGCTTCTATTTTTGGCCATGGGCGCAGCGTCGGCGCAGCAGTACGATTTAGTTCTGCGCGGCGGACGCGTGATCGATCCGGGCAACAACGTCGACGCCGTGATGGACGTGGCGATCGCAGGGAACCGCATCGCCGCCGTTGCCGCGGCGATTCCCGATGGGGAAGCCCGCAAGGTTGTGGATGTTGCGGGGCTTTATGTAGTCCCCGGGCTGATCGATTTGCACATGCATGTTTTCGGCTACGAGGGAGCCATTTCACCGGACGACACGGCGCTGCCGGCCGGAACGACGACGATTGTCGACGCTGGGGGCAGCGGCTGGCGGACCTTTGAGGAGTTCCGGCGCACCGTGATGGCGCACTCCAAAACGCGAGTGCTCGCTTTGCTGAACATCGTCGGAAAAGGCATGATCGGCGAGCCTTACGAGAGCGACACCCAGGACATGGACCCGGAGGCAACGGCGGCCATGATCGGCCGCAATCGCGACGTGATCGTGGGCATCAAGACCGCCCATTTCGCCAAGCCGGGTTGGACGGCCATCGATCGCGCGGTTGCGGCCGGGCGGCTGGCGCACGTTCCGGTCATGGTGGACTCTCACATCTTCACCAATTCGCAGCGCACCACGCGCGAGGAGCTTCTCGATCACTTGCGTCCGGGCGACATCCGCACGCACATGTTCAACGACCGCCAGATCGAGCTGGTCGACCGTATTACGGGCAAGGTGGAACCGTGGGTGATCGAAGCGCGGCGCCGCGGCGTGCGGTTCGACGTGGGGCACGGCGGCGGAAGCTTTCTTTGGCCGGTGGCGAGCCGCGCCATCGCGCAAGGATTTTACCCTGACAGCATCAGCACCGACCTGCACGCGGGCAGTATCTTCATCCAGCAGTCCGATATGCCGAACGTAATGTCGAAACTGATGTTCCTCGGAATGAGTTTGGCGGACGTGCTGCAGCGGTCGACGGTGAACCCGGCCAAAGAGATTGCGCGTTATCCCGAGCTGGGGACGCTCGGCGTGGGGCGGACGGCGGATGTTGCGGTGCTCGAAGAGCAGAGCGGCATTTTTGCGTTCAAGGACGCTTGGCCCGCGAAACGGCTGGCGACGAAACGGCTGGCTTGCGTGTTGACGATTCGAAACGGCGCCATTGTTTACGATCGGGACGCGCGGTCTTTCCCGGCCTGGAGCGGAACGCGATGAAGAGGCGATTGCTCGTTTTGGCGCTGGCCTGCGGCGGCGTACAGGGTCAGCAGATTTACGATCTGCTGTTGAAGAACGGCCGCGTGATCGATGCGGCGAACCGGCGCGATGCGCGGCTCGACATCGCGATCGACGGAAATAAGATCGCGCGGGTCGCTCCGGATCTCCCGGCCGCCGCCGGACGGGTCGTAGTTGACGTGGGGGCGTATATTGTCAGTCCCGGTCTTATCGACATCAACGCGCACTTCGATCTCGCGCGCGGGGGCGTGCGGCCCGATTACCACACTCTGCCGAACGGCGTGACGACGGCGGTCGATGCGGGGGACGAGACCTGCGCGACGTTGGCGGATTTCAAGAAGCGCGTCATCGATCGGGCAAGGACGAGAATTCTGGCGTTTGTTTCCGGCTCCGGCGAGGGTTGCGATCAGGATGTCGTGGTCAACCGGGGTGGGACGCCGGCCATGGCTCCGATTGAGGCGCTAAGCCGTAAGGGAGCGTCGCAGTTGAGACCTGGCGATATCGTAACGGGGCTGTATGGCTCGCCCATGCCGGCCGAAGAGGTGGGACAAGCGCGGCGGCGCGGCATTCTTCTGGAGTGCGGAGCGGGCCAGTTGCGGATTGGAGCCGCGCAGGTGGCCTTGAAAGACGGATTGCCGCCGGATATTATTTCGAGCGGACTCGACGCCGCCAATGCCGTGTTACCCGGCGACAATCTTCTCACGGCCATGTCGGAATTTCTGAACCTGGGCATGACGCCGCAACAGATCCTGGAGCGCGTGACCGCGAACGCCGCGCGCGCTATCCGGCGGCCGGAACTGGGAGCGTTCAACGAGGGCGGGGTTGCCGATGTCGCGATACTCGAGATTCAAGACGGAAAATTCGGCTTGCTCGATTCGGGCGGCCGGCGCTTGGATGCGGCGCGGCGCTTTCGTTGCGTGTTGACGGTGCGCAATGGACGGATCGTGTGGGACACGGGGGGCCTCAGCATGCCGGATTCAAGCAAGGCCGGGCCTTACAGCAATTTCAAATAGCTAATCGATATAAGCGATGCAGTCGATCTGGAGGAGCTGGCCGGGGTGTCTGAACCCGGTCGCTCCAAAGTAGGAGCGCGCCGGTTTGGGGTCTTTAAAAAACGGGCTGTAGGCCTCGTTCATCGGCGCCCAGTTGCGCTCCGGGTCGACCAGCGCTACCTGCACCTTAAGAACATTGTCCATCGAGGTGCCGGCCTTCTCCAGCGCGGCTTTCATCATCTGAAGGGCGTCGGCGGTCTGTTCGCGAACATCGCCCGGCTTGGGACGCCGCTCCGGATACCAGCCTCCAATGCCGCCCAGAAACAGCAGGTGACCGGAGCGGATCGGTCCGCCCGCGGCCGCCTTCTTCGGACCCCACTCCGGCGCTTTCTCGGAAGCTTTGCTCTGAGCTTGCGCGGCGCCCCCGCCCGCCAGCAACAGGGCCGCCGCTTCCAAGGCCTTCCGCCGCGTCTTCGCTTCTTGTTCCCGATTCATGCCGTCCTTTGCGCCTCCCACTATAGAGGTATACTAATTTTCAACACCGTATGTTGCAAGGGGTAAAATTTATGTCGCGTCCGCTTTCCGCACTCGCAGGACTTCTTTTCGCGTGCTCCATGTACGCGCAACTCGCTACAACCACCGCTTTGGTCGGCACCGTTACCGATACGACCGGTCAAACCGTCCCAGGCGCCAAGATCACGGCCGTGAATGAGGGCACCGGCGACACGTACACGGCAACCACGAACGACCAGGGTTATTACAATATTCAGTTCGTCCATGTCGGCACTTACAGTCTCACCGTTGAGAAGCCAGGCTTCGAGCGATCTCAGACCAAGAACGTCATTGTTGAAAATAACGCGACGGTTCGAAACGACGTCACGCTGGCGGTCGGCTCAGTTTCCCAATCGGTCACGATCGAGGCCACTGCGCCGGTGATCAAGACCGACGATGCCAGCGTCTCGGAGAACATCACGACTCGAGACGTGGCGAATCTGCCTTTGAATGGCCGCGATCCCATGCACTTGGCGATTACCACCGCCGGCGTTATTCAAGGCCAGAAGGCCGCGAACGGCGTACCTCCGGGGGAAGACTTTATCGGCGCGGGCACTCGCGAAATCCAGAACGAAATGTCGCTGGACGGCATCAGCATCATGAACAACCTCATCACGACCACGCCATCGCGTCCGATGGTTGAGTCGATACAGGAGGTTCAGGTGCAGACCGGTACGTACTCGGCGCAGTACGGCGCTTATCTTGGCGTCCACATCAACATGATCACGAAGAGCGGCACGAACGATTATCATGGCGCGCTGCTGGAGTTTGTCCGCAACAACGTTTTCGATGCGCGGCCATATTTTCTGCCAGCCACATCGTCAAAGAGCCCGCTGCGTCAGAACCAATTCGGCTTTGAGTTCGATGGGCCCATCATCATCCCGAAACTCTACAATGGGAAAAATAAGACCTTCTTCATGGGCTCTTACGAGGGCCTTCGGCAGATCCGCGAGAGCGTCTCCCTGGCAACCGTCTTGACGCCGCAGATGTTCCAGGGCAATTTTTCGCAGTACGGCAAACCGATTACCAATCCGTTCACAGGCCAGGCGTTTGCTGGAAATATTGTTCCCGCCTCGCTGATTTCGCCGTACGCATTGGAGTTGCAAAAATATTACCCCACTCCGAATCTGCCCGGCATCACCAACAACTACTCCGCCGTGCTGCCCAACAATAACAACACGGACCAAACCGTCGACCGGCTCGATCAGAACCTCGGTAACAGTGTCCGCGTCTTCTTCCGGTATCAGCGCCAGCAGATGAACTTATTGGTCGGCGCGGCTAACCCGACGAATACCACCACCACGCCTGTTTACCTGAGCAACTACGATATCGGCTACACTCACACGCTGACGCCGCATCTGGTAAACGACATGCGCTTTGGGCGCAACTACTATAACACCTCGACCGTGAATTATTTCCTGACGAGTGGCCTGACGACCGCCGGCGCGGATCTGGGCATCCCCGGCTTCAATGGAGACGTGGTAGGCAATAACCCGGGCCTGCCCGAATTCAACGTCAACGGATTCACGGGTTGGGGCGTTTCCGGAACCAACTGGTATCAGGACGATTCCACTTGGCAGGGTACAGAACAACTCAGTTGGAACAAGGGCAATCACAACATCATGGGCGGCTTTGAGTTGCGTAAACTGGAAACAGGCCGCTCCGCCACGAACAGCTCACGCGGGTTCTTCACCTTCTCCGGCCAATACTCGGGCTATGCTCCGGCAGATTTTCTCCTTGGTGTCCCGTCCAGTCTTCAGAGCTACGCCACTCAAGTCCGCGGCCTCGTTGCCCAGTGGCGCGACGGCTTCTTCGTGCTCGACAATTGGCAGGTCAATGCAAAACTGACTGTTAATTACGGAATCCGGTATGAATTGCCCACGGTTCCGTATACCGTCAACGGATATGGGACGGAGTTGAATGCGCAACAAACCGCGCTCGTACCCGCGAATCCGCCCGTACCGGGTTTCCAATTCACGTATCCCCAACACAAGGACTGGGCCCCGCGGCTCGGCTTCGCGTACCGGTTCAATGAAAAGACCGTGGTCCGGGGAGGCGGGGGAATCTACTACAATCCGAACCAGACAAACAGTCAGACGTTCTTGAATACCAACCCGCCGTTTGCGAACTACTCGACCTACACGGGAAATCCCACCACGCCCAACTTGTTCCTCTCCAACCCACTGGGAGGGCCAGCGAATCCTCCTCCGCCGGTGGCCAATATCATCACCGACGACTGGAACATGAAGACCCCGCGAATGAACCAATGGAGCCTTGGCGTGGAACGCGTTTTGTGGCGCAACGCCGGTCTGGAAGTGCAGTACCTCGGGTCGCACTCCTATCATCTCGACCGCAGTTACTACAACAACACTCCTTATCTCCCCGGACCTGGTAGCGTTCAGTCCCGCCGGCCCAATCAGCTATTCGGCTCCATACGGACGGTGGAGGATGACGAGATCGCAAATTATGAAGGACTGAGCGTCGTGCTGCGGCAGCGTTTCTCGAAGGGATTTCAGTTCCTGGCCAGCTATACCTGGTCGCACACGCTCGATGTTTCGACCGACTCAAACGGTGGCGGAGCGCCTATGATTCCATACGACTGGCGAGCCGATTACGGCAATTCCAACTGGGACCTCCGCCACCGTTTCGTCGCCAGCTACGTTTGGGATATTCCCTTCTTCAAAGGGGCTAACGGGCTCCTGAGGAACGTGCTGGGCAATTGGGAAATCAACGGCATTACCACGCTGCAAACCGGGTTCCCATTCAATGTCGGCTATGGCACCGACACCGCCAACACCAGCTCCGGTGGAACGAACCGGCCCAATCTCGTCGGACCGCCTTCGGACAACTGCGGCGACGGGCATTTGACCAACTGTATCGATCCCACCGCCTTCGCGATTCCACCTTTTTATTCTTACGGCAACGCAGGCCGCAATATTTTGTATGGCCCGCACCTGTTCACCACGGACTTGTCGCTGTTCAAGAATTTCCAGATTCACGAGCGCGCCCGGCTCGAAATACGCTTCGAAGCTTTCAACGTGACGAATTCGCCGGAGTTCAGCAACCCTAACGCGACCTTCGGAACGGCAGCTTTCGGATCGATCACTTCGACATCGATCGACAATCGTGAAATCCAACTCGGAGCCAAGTTCGTCTTCTAGATTTATCGCATCATGAGAACCGCGTTCGTTCTATTCGCTCTTGCCGGCGCCCTCGGCGCGCAGCCTCGCTACGACTTATTGCTGAAAGGCGGCCACGTTATCGATCCCAAGAACGGGATCGACGGCGCCATGGACGTTGCGATCGCGGGCGGTAAAATCGCCCGCGTCGCTCCGCATATCGACGCTTCCGAAGCCCGGAAGACCGCCGATGTAACCGGCCTTTATGTCACGCCCGGACTGATCGACATCCACACTCACGTCTATATGTGGGCGAGCGGCAAGGGCGAGGGCGTGCAAGCCGACGCCTTCTCGTTCCGTAGCGGCATCACGACCATGGTCGATGCCGGATCGTCCGGCTGGAAGACCTTTCCCGATTTTCACAGCCGTATCATCGCCAATTCGAAGACCCGCATTCTCGCTTTTCTGAACATCGTCGGCGCAGGCATGGGGACCGGCCATGAAGACGATCCGGCCGAGATGGATGCTGAAGCCGCCGCCAAAATGGCCAAGGAAAATCCGGACATCATCGTCGGATTCAAGGCCGCTCATTATCGCGGACCCGGCTGGGAAGCCGAGGAGAACGCTGTCAAAGCCGGCAACCTGACTAATCTTCCCGTCATGGTCGATTTCGGCCAAATCAACCCCAAGCGCAACATCAACACGTTATTTCTCGACAAGCTCCGCCCCGGCGATATCTATACGCACTGTTTCTCGGGCCATCGCGACGAGCTGTTACCCGACGGAAAGCTCAATCCCGCGATGGAGGCCGGCCGCAAGCGCGGAATTATATTCGACATCGGTTTCGGCGGTGGCAGTTTCTACTGGTACGTCGCCGTGCCCGCTTACCAAGAGCATTTCTATCCCGATTCCATTTCGACGGACTTGCACACCGGTAGCATGAACGGGGGCATGAAGGACATCACCAACGTCATGTCGGAATTGCTAACCCTGGGATCGTCCGTGCCCGACGTGATCCGCATGACCACATGGGACCCGGCGAAGGAGATCAAGCACCGGCAACTGGGAAATCTCGACGTCGGCTCGGACGCCGATGTGACAGTTCTGCGCGTGGACCACGGGAAATTCGGCTTCGTGGATTCCGCTGGCGCCCGCAACGACGGCACGCAACGCATCGCCTGTGAGATGACGATTCGCGCCGGGAAGGTTGCCTGGGATTTGAACGGCCGCGCCGCCCCGGACTGGCATCACTTCCCTTATAAGAAGACCTGGATTCAACCCAAGGTATCGGAAACGCCCTGAAGCGGTCCTCTCACGTGACGCGCGGGGCGCCATGACCCCACGTTTCCGGAGGCGCCAACTCGCGGCGCACAGGCGGACGATCCATGTTGCGCTTATCGGAGGTGAAGATGGCCTCGCCTTGCGATATCAGGTAATCCGCGGTGCGCGCCGCCAGCGCTTGAATCGTGAGCCCAGGATTGGCCGAGCCTTGCGTCGGCATGACGCTGCCATCGCAGACAAACAGGTTGGGAATATCGTGCGCGCGGCCGAATTGGTCCACCACCGACGTGGCGGGATCGCTGCCCATGCGCGCCGCGCCGACCAGGTGCGCATAGCGCGCCTCTTGAACCACTTCCTGCGCGCCGGCCGCCCACATCACATCCTTGGTCTTGTTCTTTGCGAACTCGATCAGCTTCAGATCGTTTTCCTGAAGGTTGAACGTCACCTTCGCCACCGGCAGCCCGAGCGAGTCTTTCTCGTCCGCCAGCGTCACGCGGTTCTCCTCATGTGGAAGAATCTCGCCGAGCACAGCGATCGCGGCCCAATGATTGTAGTCCATCATGACACGCCGCAGACCCCAGCCCCACGCGCCTTTCGCCTGCATCATTTGCTTGGCGAATGAGATCGGCAGCGGACCGACGCTCTGAATCGCAAACCCCCGCACGAAATTGCGCTTCGGATCAGTTTCGTAGAATTCCTCTGTCATGCAGTGGGCCGGCGGAGCCTTATACATACGGATTAAACTCTCGAACCGCCCCAGCACCACGTTGCCCGCCTGGGCCATTAAGTATTTCCCAACCGTCCCACTCGAATTTGCCAGCCCCTTCTCAAATCCCGGGCAGGCCGAATTCAGAAGCAGACGCGGAGTCTCTATGGAGTATCCCGCGACGATAACGGCTTTCGCCTTCTGAAAATGTTCCTTCCCGTCATGGTCGAAATACGTGACGCCGTCGACCCGCCTGTTCGGTCCCAGGTGAATGCGCGACACCATGCAATTGGCACGGATCTCCACGCCATTTCGGATCGCGTCCGGCACGTGCGTAATGAGCGTGCTCGCCTTCGCCCCGACCTTGCAGCCCTGTATGCAGAAGCCGCGGTAAATGCAATGCGGCCGGTCGCCATGCGAGCCTTCCAGAATCGCGACCGGCCCACCCGCGCTCACGCCGATGCCGAGCTTCGTGCATCCCCGGATCAATATGTCGCCCACCCCGCCCATCGGATGCGGACCATAGGCGTAGCCGTGGGGGTCGCCCCATGGAAAATAGGCCGGACCGGAGACCGGCATCTCCAGTTCCATCAGCTCGTAATACGGCTTCAGCTCTTCGTACGGCATGGGCCAATCCACTGCCACGCCGTCTTCCGTGCGCAGTCGAAAATCGGAGGGATGCAGGCGCGGCGCAAAGGACGCCCAATGCACCGTGCTGCCACCGACGCCCTTGCCGCTGTTGTTGGCCCCCAGCGCCAAGGGATGTTTGCCGCCGGTGATGCGCTGGTCTTCCCAGTAAAGCTGGTGCGATCCCGCTTCGTCGCTCACCCAATCGCGCTCCGTATCCCAAAAAGGACCGGCATCGAATCCGATGACGCGAAAGCCCGCGCGCGACAGCCGTTGAGAGAGAACGCCTCCTCCCGCGCCGACGCCGACGATAACGTAATCCACCTCTTCGCCCGGCGGAAAAGTCCGCATCGGCTTGGGAAGGCGCTGCATCGGACCGAGCCAGTGCGAATCGTCCTGGGGCGCTCCGAACTTCCCCAGCAAAGGCGACTTCAATGCGTCCCCCCTTCGCCAGGCGTGCCAAAGTGGCTCTCTTCTCCAGCGATATATTCGTAAACGTCCGAAGCCGAATCGGGCGGAGCGGCCCACTCGTAGCGCTTCTCGTTGCGTTCCCACGGCTCTGGCAAGCCGCCTTCCAGCCGCATATACGCCCGCGGATACGCCGGACCTCCGAATCCGATTTCGTCCCAAGCCCACGGATGCGCGTAGTACGCCTCCGCGCAATCCTGCACCAGCAACATCCAGAACCGATGCGCCGGCATTCGCTTCCAGGTCTCCGCGGCCCCCGCCGGCTTACAATCGTGCAGCGATTTCAAGATGAGGTCCTGCTCCAACGGTTCGATCTGGACGAAACTGCGCCCGTGCAGCTCATGCGCGATCTCGTCGATGGCGCGAATGCCGAGCCGGTAAGCTTCGCGATCGGGCGGCATATTTTCGAAGCGATAACCATCGTGACGGTCCTCATACAGCCGCTCGTCGATGCGCGGCACGATGGGGATACGATACGCGTCGTCGCGGTCGTCCTGCGGGAGCACGCGCTTGCAGATCGTCTCCATCAGCCGCGTTTCTTCAGCCGTGAAGAATCGAATCGAGCGGTACCCGCTCCACGCGACCGACGACTACCTCGCGCGTTTTCGCGTCCCAATATTTCTGCTGCGCGAGCGTGCTGAAACCGGGATAATACCCCGGCTGCGCCTTCAACTCGAGCGGCTTTCCGGAGCGCGCATCGAGCGGACGCGTATCGATCTTGGTTCTCATTTTTCCCTCCGCAGCAAGCTTGTCAGCAAGCCCACGAATCCGCAGGCCGCGAACAATAGCGGCGCGAATACCGGCGGTCCGTAGAGCAAGTTATACAGCGGCTTCTTCAGCCCGCCGGGCCGCCGCAGGATCCCGCGCGTGTGGTAGAACCCTCCGATTCCGCCATTCACCATTGCGATGGTCGAAACCACCGGCAGCACGGTGTGCGCCACGCGCTTGCTCCGTATCGCACCCGCGGCCGCCGCCATCAGCGCCGGAGCGACGATCAAAGGCGACGATTGCGCGATCTTATATTGAAAACCATTCTTATAGTGCGAATAGAGCGCTTCGAAGCCGCTGAAAAATGCCGAAATGATGGTCGCCACCGCCATGTGTTTTTGAAATCGGCCCTCGCGCAGGTCCTGCTCCCAACCAATCTGTTCGTGCTTCGCGCCCGGCAGCATTCTCACTGGATGATGCGGATTCGCCGCCTTCGGAAAACTGAACGCCGCCGCTTCCCCGCCCCGCCGCATAAAGGCCGCGAGCAATCCCAGGTAAGCGCTGATGCAGAACAGCAGCGGCGCGAACAGCGGTGGACCCATGATGATATTCACCACCGGCAAACGCCATCCACCGGGCTTTCGCTGCACCCCTTTGATATGGAAATAGAACCCGATGAGGCCGTCGGCAAGCGTGATGGCGGAAACCGCCGGTAGAACGGTCTTCGCTGCCCGCCGGCTTGCGAACCCCCACAGCCCCGCCGCGCTCAGAGCGGCTCCGCAGAACAAAGGCGTGTACATCACGCGCCGGCTGAAGCTGCCGCGGTAATGCATGTAGGCCACCTCGGCGGTCCCCAGAATGGAGGACAGTCCCGCGATCAGCGCCAGTCCGCGCTGAAATCTGCCTTCGCGGATCTCAAGATCCACTTCCGCTGCATCTTCTTCAAGTCGTTTGAGGAACTGTGTTGTATCGCTAAACACGGGCGCTGGTTCGTCCTCCGGTTGGACGCGCAAAACGGCTGTTTTTTACAGCACCGAAATCGATTTGCGCATGCCGAACCGCCGTACTGAACGACGAACCAAGCTACCCTCCTCCCGTCGTTTCCCGGTTCGATATGCTGGATGATTCCGGGAGGCTTACGGTTTTATCATGCCGATTCCTGACTACGAGACCGTCATGCTTCCCTTTCTGACGCTTCTATCGGACGGCCAAGTGCGCCACATGGGTGAAATCACGAAGGCGCTTGAGAAACAGTTCCATCTCTCCCCAGAGGAGATTTCGCAGAGACTCCCCAGTGGTCAATCGACCGTGATGGGAAGCCGGACCGGCTGGGCGAGAACATATCTGAAAAAAGCGGGCCTGATCGAACCCGAATCGCGCGCGCGATACAGAATTACGGCCCGCGGTATGGAATTGCTGAAATCGAGACCATCCAGAATCGACAGTCGACTCCTACGGCAGTTTCCAGAATTCCTGGAGTTTCTGAAACCGAAACCCGGTGAGAGCGTGCCGGAGGGATCGGCGATGGAAGAGCCTGCCGCAGGACACCAAACTCCTCTCGAAACCCTCGATAGCGCATATCGGCGGCTGCGACACGAGCTCTCGGACGAATTGCTCCAAACCGTAACAGTGTCATCGCCATCGTTCTTTGAGCGCCTTGTCCTGGATTTGCTCGTAAGGATGGGATACGGCGGTTCTCTTAAGGACGCCGGTGAAGCCGTTGGCCGGTCCGGCGACGACGGCGTAGACGGCATTATCAAGGAAGACCGCTTGGGACTGGACCAAGTTTACATCCAGGCTAAACGCTGGAGCGGCGCTGTAGGCAGGCCAGAGGTGCAATCTTTCGCTGGTAGCCTGGAAGGCCACCGCGCGAGAAAAGGCGTGTTCATCACGACTTCGCAGTTTACGAAAGACGCGCGCGAGTACGTAAATCGAATTGAAAAGAAAATAGTTTTGATCGACGGCGAGCGGCTTGCCCAACTCATGATTGACTTCGGCGTAGGCGTGAGTGAGATCGAGCGATATGTCGTTCGGAAACTGGATAGGGATTATTTCGACGAGACCTGAATAACGGTTCGAATCTGCCATGAACCTTCCAGCGCCACTGCCACGTCCAGTCTTATAGGATGAAAATCGCGCCGCTTTTGCTTGCGCTCCCTCTCTGCTGCGCCCACGCCCAGGATGCAGGCGTACCGGTGCGCATGATCGTAACGGTGGAAACCAGCCATGGCGCGACCCCGCCGAAGCTGACCGCCGGCGACATCCTGGTCCAGGAAAACAACGCGCGCGCGCGGGCGACTGCGTGGAGTCCCGTAAGCGCCGCCGGCGTACAACTCTGGGTTCTGCTCGACGATTCGGCCGATTCCACCATCGGCAACCAGTTCGGCGATCTGCGCGCGTTCATTGCCGCGCAGCCGCCCTGGATGCAGATCGGCCTCGGCTACCTGCGCAACGGAACAGTCCTGACGGCGCAATCGCCGACCACCGATCACGGCGCAGTCGCAAAGGCCATTCGTCTTCCTCTCGGCGAGCCCGGAATCTCGGCCAGTCCCTATACTTCGCTTACCGATCTAATCCACAAATGGCCCCCGACGGAACGCGCGCGCGAAATTCTCATGATTACGAGCGGCATCGATCTGCTCTACGGCCCCGGCCCCGAAAATCCCTATCTTCTAAGGGCCATCGCGGACGCCCAACGCGCCGGAGTCGTGGTCACATCCATCTATTTCGGAACCACGGGACACGCCGGTCACAGCTACTGGCAAATGAATTGGGGGCAGAACGATTTGTCTCAACTCGCGGACGAGACTGGTGGAGAATTTTATTGGCAGGGCCTCTCGAATCCCGTCGCGCTCGCGCCCTACCTCGACGCTTTCACACGCCGCTTGAACAACCAATTTCTCGTAACCTTTATGGCGAAGTCCGGCCCCAAGGCCGGACTCGAGCCTGTTAAGGTTCGCACGGAGATCCCGCACGTGTCGCTTGTGGCTGCGGCTAAGGCCTACGTGGCCGCCCCGCGGTAGGAAACGTCAGCTCCCGGTCCGAAGCTCCGCCGCCGCCGGGGCCTCAAGCCTCGCTTCAATTGTTCGGGGTCCGCTGAGAGAAAGCACGTCGGCCACCTGCCCTGCTCCGAACTGCTGGATGAGAATCCGCGATCCCCAGGAAAACTCGATCGCGTCGCGATACTCGAACGACGACCCGTTCTGCGTGAAGGTCGCGACTTGATCGGCCTCGCTGGAATTATTCCCGCGAAGCCAATTGGGAACATCGCGTAAAACTAGCGTTGCCCCCGCGGAAAGGCAAACAGCACAGGGGGTATCGGACCGGAACCAAGCTCGAATTTTGCTCCAAAGCGTCGCGTGTTTGCACTCGAATGCAACCGCTTCAGGCTGGGATACAAATCCCGTCACGCCATTCGGAAAACGGTACGTCACAAGCCGCTCGCCTTCAACCGCCTTACGGTTAGGCACGCCGGACAGAGAATAATCGCACATAGCAAAGCACCTCGCCGTCCTATACGACTCCGACGCAGTCGCCTCGGTCACGCGTGTAACGGTTTCCCGCCCCGTTACGGCGTGCGCAACCGCTTCTCCGCGACCAGTATCAGCCTGGGCGATCCCGATTGATAGGGCTCTCCATCAACCGACCCCAGTAGCTCCAGCGGTTGCAAGCCGGCCGCGGCGTGCATGCGGCAGATCTCATTGACTGTGAGGACGTAACTGCTGCTCGGCCGCGTCTCCACCTGTCCGTCGCGAATGAAAGTGTATTGGATATCCAGCCGCCCCTCGCGCGGGTGATACTCGTTCTCGCTCAGCATGTGGATATCGCCTATCTTGTGCCAGCGCGTCTTTTGCAGGCTGGCGAGAATGGATTCGGCGGCCATGCCCGTCTCCAGTACGAATCGGCCGTCCGGCTTGAGCGCGCGCGCCATTGCGGCCAGAAACGCGCGGCCTTCCTCCGGGTCCAGATAGCCGAAGCTGTTTCCAAAACAAAATGCGCCATCGAATTCCGCGGTCCAGGCGAGCTGCCGCATGTCGGCGGCGATCCACCTTGCCGCCAGCCCGCCGCTTGCGTTCTTCGCTTCCGCGATACACTCTTCGCTCTGATCTACTCCCGTGACCTGACAACCTCTCTGGGCGAGAGCGATGGAGTGGCGGCCGTTGCCGCACGGCACGTCGAGCAGATGGGAACCCTCACCCGCATTCAACGCCTTTTGAAGAAATTCCGCTTCCGCGCGGGTCTGTTCGGGAGTCATGGCCAAACGCCACAAATCCAGCGCGATGCCGCGAAAAAATTCAGCTTGCCAGTTGGGAAACATTTACTTTCCCGCCCGCGTGTGCCCAATGGCCGTCGGCGAGAAAAAATCGCGTGCGCGTTCCCGCTACTGCTGTGACGAATCCGAACTGGAATCCGGGCGGCGTTTCAGCGTCGGCCGCTCGTCGTCATCGCCCTTCGGCTTCTTGCCGTCTTCATCGGCGTCCACCGGTCCGGTTGTCGAACCCGGGGCGCGGCGCAGGCGGGGCTTGTTCAGGTCCTTGTCGTCGATCTTGCGGCGGTTATGCAAGGCCGCCAACCGCGTTTTGACTTCGTTGAACTCCGACGTGTTCAACACATATTCCGGCTTGGCCTTCAAAATTTCCTGAATGTTCTTCTGGGCGGCGCGGATACGATCGTCCGTGAGGGGGTGGGTCGAGAATACCTTCGCCATTGTGCCCGGCTTACGCTTTTCCAGTGTCTCGATCTTTTCGAAGAAGTCCACGAAAGCCGTCGGATCGTAGCCGGTCTTATACATGTATTCGAGTCCGAGCATGTCGGCTTCGGATTCGAACGCCCGGGAGAACCTCAGGAATCCGACGGGAACCAGGACGCTGGCGGCTTGCCGGATACCGTCGCCGGCCCACCCGCCCATGAAGATCAGCGGGATGGTGGCAAGGTTGGCGATCTCGCCGCGCGTTGCTTGCCGCGTGCCATGGCGCGCCGCTACATGCGCGATCTCATGCGCCATCACGCCGGCCAACTCCGCTTCATTGTCCGCCTTCAGAATCAGACCTGAGTTCACGAAAAAGAAGCCGCCCGGCAGCGCGAACGCGTTGACGTCCTCGCTGTCGATCACCTTAATGGTGAACGGCACCTTGGCGTCCGAGTTGCGCACCAGGTTCTGTCCCACGCGATTCACGTACTCCGAGATCACCGGATCGTCGATGATCTTGGCCTGCCGCTCCACTTGGTTGGCGAGCTGTTTGCCCAGCGCGATTTCTTTCTCGATGGAGTAGAAATTGACGCCCTTACCGACGTCGCGATTGCCTATCTCATCGGGATCTTTTTTCTTGTCGTCCGCGTAACCGGTCGCCGTCAGAAAACTGAGGGCGGCCAGAAGGCCCAGCGTTGCGGGAAAAAGCCTGGCGGGGAAAAGACGTTTCATGCGCTGCTCCTGCTACGTACAGTATAAACCTTCATGACTTGTACGTATAGTGGGATGTATGCGTTTCAAGGAAACGGAAGCCCAAACGGCGACCCCGCTATGGATGGCCTACCGCGACCAGTTCCCCGTCACGCGCCGCCTGACGTATCTTAACCACGCCGCCGTCGCGCCCCTTTCGCGGGCCGCTTCGGAAGCCATGAAAAACTTTGCGGACGACGCCTGCGAATTCGGCTCCTTCCATTATGACGATTGGTTGGATGCATACGACGGCCTGCGCGCCGCGGCCGCGCGGCTGATCAATGCCCGGCCGGAGGAAATCGCCATCGTCAAGAACACCTCCGAAGGCATCGCCACCATCGCCCTGGGGCTCGACTGGCGGCCCGGCGATAAGGTAATCGGATTTCGCGAAGAGTTTCCCGCCAATTTCTACCCCTGGCAGCGCCTCGAATCGGTAGGCGTGAAAATCGAGTGGTTATCCACCTCCGATCCGCTCGACCGCATCGACCAGGCGTGCCGGGGAGCGCGCTTATTAGCCATCAGTTTTGTACAATACCTGAGCGGTTTGCGAGCCGATTTGAATGCGATAGGTAATATCTGCCGCGAACGACAATGTTTCTTTTTCGTAGATGCCATTCAGGGCTTGGCGGCATTCCCGCTGGACGTCGAGGCGGACCATGTTGACGCCCTGTCCGCCGACGGGCATAAATGGATGCTGGGGCCGGAAGGTTGCGCCATATTGTACGTCCGCAAAGATCGTCAAGACGAGATCGATCCGGTCGAATTCGGGTACACCAACGTAGCGGCGTTCACCGACTACACCGTCCGCGACATGACGCTGCGCCCGGATGCAGGCCGCTACGAGCCGGGAACACTAAATACGATTGGAATATTCGGTTTACGCGCCGCGCTTCAATTCATACTTGAAGTTGGAGTCGAGCACATTGAGCCGGAGGTCCAGGCGCGGGCCGACCAGATCGCTCAAGGCGTGATCGAGAAAGGCTACAAGGTGCTCGGTGCCCGGACCCCCGCCACCGGCGCCGGAATCGTCTCGTTCCATAAACCCGGCATCGATGCGCGCGCTCTCTTCCAGCATCTCAGGGAGCGGAAATTCGCGACAGCCCTCCGTGGTGGCTGGCTGCGCGCTTCGCCTCATTTCTACATCAGCCCGGAGGACATCGAGCGATTCCTGGCCAACCTGCCCTAGGAACTCTTCTTGCCTTGCGGCTGCAGCTCGAAATTGAGAGTCGCCGGTTTTCGCGAATCGTACTTGCTGAGCTTTTTCTTCTCCGCCGACGCGTAGCCGTCGCGCTTCGCCGTCAGTTCGTAATCGATGTTCATGTTCAAATCCGTGAACGTATACTTGCCGTTCTTTTTGGTAATGAACTCGATTTCCCGCCCGGTTTTCATGTCCTTCAATTGCACCACCGCTCCCTCGATGGGCGCGCCGCTCTCGTCGCTGACGATGCCGGACAGATCGCGCATTCGCGCCTTTTCTTCTTTCGTTGGCTTTTTCCCGTTAAACACCGTGGGCGCCTCGGTCGGGGGAGGCGTTGCCTGCGAGAACGCCGCCGCGCAGGCGAGCGGCGCAGCCAAAGCGAGCGGCAATAGTTTTTGGCGCCTCATGAAAGTAGAATACCGAACCCTCGCGCTCTATTCATGCGCGATGCGAAAAGCATACACCAGCGGCTGATCGAAGTCGGCTGACATGAGAATACGCACGCTCGGTTTCGTATCGTCGATATTCACGTACTGCGATTCGATCGAGCCGCCCTTTTCAAACCATTGTGGAGTGATTGGCGGTACGAGATGCGGGCCCGCGTCCGGCGCCTCGCAGGCGCGCCGCTTCACCAGCGGCAGGTGAACGCAATGCGGCGGTGGGAGCGTCTTGTCGTTTTCCATCCCAGGCGCGCCGGGCGTAGCCTTTCTGGACATGGCTTCCGGCGACAAGACCCAATACGTCGTGTCATATCCAGGCTCGGCCCTCACCTCGAAGCCCTCCTCCGGGATAATATAATCCCTCCCGGCCTCGATCGGCTTCCCTTCCCCCAACCAACGGCAGTCCTTCGGTGGGCTGCACTGGACGACGTACAAGCGCCCAACGCTATTCGAGCGGAACACAAAACGCGCGCGCTCGCCGCCCCGCAGCACAATATGCGAATTAACCGCTTCCCAATCTCCCTTAACCAAGCGCTCCAGCGTCACATGCGCCACCACTCCAGGCTCGTCGCTCCGCACGGCGCCCACACTCGCCATCAGACACACGGTAACGATCCACGCTCGTTGCGCCACGGAAATACAGTTGTAGCGCAAGTCTGGATCGCAGGCAGGCCCTAATAACTGCGTTCGATCCCCACTACCTTGCCATTGCGCAGGTATATGCTGACGCTTTTGCGGGCATCGTCCGACCAGATCTCCGCGCACCGATATTCGCTCCCGGCCCGCGGAATGCAGACGCTGTGTTCCGGAGTGGTCTTTCCGCGTTCCGGCGTAACGGACAGGCCCGATCAGGTCCCCCGGAATAATGAAGCTGGCCATACCGCGATACGAGCCGTCGGCATTCCGGGGGACGCCGTCGAGCACCGCGTCCAGATCGCGCTCCTGCATGGCGCGCTTTACTCCATCGGCGCCGGTAATACGAGCCTTTTCAGATCGCGCGAATCTGCTCGCGGCGGAAATTCACGATGTAGTTCCGCGGCACGTTGTACCCGAAGGCGTAGAAAACTTTCGATGCGGATCACGTCGGCCGCGCTGGCCATCCCGGGGTTGCTCTTAGGATCGAACTTCAGCCGGATATCTGTGACCGGCGGCGTCCGTAATATTAAATCCCGGCGTTACGTCTTCGGTCTTCGCCGCCGTCACGGTCAGCGGGAGAACCGGCGCGTTGCCGCGATCCGGTCCGCGCCGCAGCTCCTCGATTGTCATGCGATGAAACTAGTGCCGCTTCGTGCACCGGTCCGAATCGGGCGCCTCGCCCAGCATATTGATCGCTTGCGCCGGAACGGTCGAGTCGCCCCGCCGCCATGCGCGCAGGCAGGCGGGCAGCGGCTATCGGCACTGCGGCTTGCGCTGCACCCAGTGCGCGCCGTTCGGCTCCACGGCCACGATGTCGATGGCGCCGCCCACCTCGCCCTCGCTCGCATCGATCTCGCTTTGAATCAGATTACGGATCAGTTGCTCCGGGTCGGCGGATCCCCAGTCGCCATGTTCGCGCAGATATTCCTTCAGATGCTTCTGCTGGCCGGCGTAGACGATTCTGGCGCCGCGGCCATCGTCCCCCCGCGCGACAATGCGCGTAAAGTCGATCAGACTCCCGTCCGGCGCAAGCGAGAACCCGGCAAGGCCCAGCTCCGGCGCGCCCGATTCGACGTCCGCGAAGATGGCCTGTAACACTGGATGGCTCTGCTGCAGATAAGCATACTGATCCGGCGAATCTTTCTTGAGAGCGGCCACCGCCCGCGAGAGCGGATCGCGCGTCAATTCCAGAAAATGATTGAGATGAATCGAAAGGTCCCCGGCGCCTTGCACCGCTTCATGCGCCAGCCGCTCGATATCGTATCCGGCGGACCTGTCTTCCACAAGCCCGCTGAAGGCGTACACGCTGGGACCGTCCCGCGAAATCTTGCAGCCCGTGCCGATCACGTCGGGAGCGCTTGTAATCACGTTGCTGTCGGCCCCGATCAAGAGCCGCTCTGGAGACCACACCGCCACCAAGGTGGTCGCGGAAACAGTAATGCAACCGGCCGCGCAGGCGGCGAGAGCCCGGGGAAACAACATAAAGGATGGAAATATTCTAGCTCCCGCCTCCGCTACCATACAACTTCATGGGTCCCCATCCCCCGCAAGCCGGGCAGGCGCGTCCTCCCATCCCCGGCGTCCGCAATCTCATCGCAGTCGGCTCCGGCAAGGGCGGCGTCGGCAAGACCACCGTGGCGGTCAATCTCGCCATAGCTCTGAGCCGCCTCGGCCATAAGACCGGCCTCATGGACGCCGACGTCTACGGCCCCAACGTACCGCTGATGATGAGCCTCCGCGCCACGCCCCATGCCATCGGCGAACGCATCCAGCCCCTTGAAAAATACGGCGTGCGCGTCATGTCCATGGGCTTCCTCAATCCCGGTGACAAGCCGCTGGTCTGGCGCGGCCCCATGCTGCACAGCGTCATCCAGCAGTTCCTCCGCAATGTCGATTGGGGCGAGCTCGATTTCCTCATCATTGACCTGCCGCCCGGCACCGGCGACGTGCAGCTCTCTCTCATTCAAAGCGCGCCGCTCACCGGATCCATTATCGTGACCACGCCGTCCGACGTCTCGCTCGAGGATGCCCGCAAGGCCATCCACATGTTCCAGCAAGTGCGCGTCCCGATCCTCGGTCTGATCGAGAACATGAGCTACCTGCTCTGTCCGCACTGCCGCGAGCGCATCGACGTCTTCAGCCACGGCGGCGGCCGTCAAACCGCCGAGACCATGAACATACACTTTCTCGGCGAGTTGCCCCTCGATCCCGCCATCCGCATCGGAGGCGATAGCGGCGCGCCCGTCGCGCTGTCAGACTCTCAGGATTTTCTTGCGCTCGCAAGCGCCGTCGAAAGCCGCGCCGCCGAAGCCATGGCCGAAAAGCGGCCTACTATTGCAATCGAGGAGTAAGAGCCGCCGTTACCGGCGCCCGATCTCGTGCCGGTCGTAGGCTTCGCGCATTTTGCGGAGTTGCGTGACGTCTTCCCACAGCGCATCGCGCTCGCGCCCGTTGAGGTGATTGTTATCGAGAACGTGTTGAATGGCCGCGATTGAATCGTCTAGATCGCCCTTGTCGAACTTGCCCCGGCGCCAGTCCTTGGCGAAATCGCGAAGCTGATGCTCGGCGTGCGTGAGCCGGTCGCGGTCCCCATGCGAAAGATGCCACGCCGCGTAGCCGTGGTTCAGGTCGACGTGGACGCGATCGATCAGCGCCGAAACCGACTCCGGACGGTAGGCGCCGCCGGGTCCCCACTGGGCTTGCGCCACAATCGAGAAGGCAATGAGAGATGCAGCCATGACGAAAGCTGGAACGAAACGCCGCATGATTGTTAAGATCCTTTCGGATTCAAGATAACGCATCCTGCGCCCTGATTCCGGCTCTGAAAGCGCGATTCTTTAGCGTTGACTTCCTCTACATGCCGACGTCAGTGGAGCCGGAACGCCGATCGGTAATACCGGCTTGAATCAGAACAACGGACTGGGCGCCTATGTGTACGGGCGATTGGCGGATATCGCGGCCACCAACACAGGCGCTCGGAACTTCGGGGTCGACCCCGCTACCGGCGCCGCAACGCCGAGCGCGGCCGCGAACCAATTCTATGTCTTCAGCCGCGCCATCCCCGTGCAGACGCCGGAGCCGGATTCCACGGTATTCATCGGCGCGCGGCAATCCAACCGCATCTCATCGCCTCAGCGCAATGCCTCCGTAGGATCGACCAGCGTCGCGCGCCGCGCCGGTACGTAGCTTGCCGCAAGCGCGATCGCCGCAAATGCCAGCGCGCTTCCCGCAAAGGTCCGCGGGTCCGTCGCGCTCACGTGGAACAACAGGCTCGACATCACGCGCGTCAACGCCAGCGACGCCCCCACGCCCGCCGCAATTCCCAACCCCGCCAGCATCGCGCCCTGCCGCATCACCAGCCCCAATATGGCCCCTCGGTCCGCGCCCAGCGCCATTCGTATCCCCAACTCCTGCGTGCGCTGCGCCACCGCGTAGGAGATCGTCCCGTACAGCCCCACGATCGCCAGAATCAAGGCCGTCCCCGAGAATATCGACAGCAGCAGCATGATAAACCGCGGCCCCGCCCGCGACCCCGCCAACACTTCTTCCAGCGTCCGCACCTCCGTTACCGGCTGCTCCGCATCGAGCGAAGCGATCGCGCGCCGCGCATCCGCGATCGCCGCGTGCGGATCGCCCGCCGTGCGCATCGCGATATACATATTGCGCGTCGGCAACTGCGGATAGGGCAGGTACAGCTCCGGCTGCGTCCCGCCCGCCAAGGTGACGTTCTTGATATCGGCCGCTACGCCAACCACTTCGATCGCTATGTTTTTCGATCCCAGATAGGCATGTTTGCCCAACGGAGTCTCTCCCGGCCAGATGCGCCGCGCCAGCGTTTCATTCACGATCCCCACGCGGTTCGATTCCGCGTCGTCGTGTTCCGTGAACGTCCTCCCGCGCAACAGCGGCGTCCGCATAGTCGAAAAATAATCCGGCCCGATCGTCTGGATGACGACGTGCGGCCTGCGCGCCATCTCGACCGGCGCCTGTCCTTCGAACAACATCGGCGCGAAACGGCTCGGATTCAGCGGCAGCGCCGAAGCGAGCGTCGCCGATCGCACACCCGGAATCGATTCCGCTTGCTTGGCGGCTTGCTCGAAAAACTGCACCATGCGCGAATCGTTCACCGCCTTTCCCATTGCCAACAGCGGCGGAGATGGATATTTCGCCGGCGGCACGGTGATCTGCATCGTCAGCACATTGCGCGCATCGACGCCGATCCCGGCATTCAGAATCGCCGCAAAGCTGCGAATCAACAACCCCGCCCCGATCAGCAACACCATCGAAAGCGCCACCTGCGCCACCACCAGCGCCGCCCGCAAGCGATTCTTCGCTCGTCCCGATGTCGATCCGCGCCCTTCATCGCGCAATCTTGCGTTCAAATCCAGCCGCGACGCCTGCAACGACGGCAGCAGGCCAAACAAAACGCCCGTCAGCGCGGCAACTCCCAGACTGAACGCCAGGACCGCAAAATCGATGTGAACCTCCGCGCCGCGTGGAAGATTCTCCTGCGCCAGCGGCAGCAGCGCCCGCGTCGCCCAGGCGCTCAGAAGTACGCCCACGGCTCCCGCCACCACCGCCAACAGCACGCTCTCCGTCAGCAATTGCCGGACAATCGCGCCGCGGCTCGCCCCCAGCGCCGTTCGGATCGCAAATTCCTTCCTGCGCCCCAGCGCGCGGGAGAGCAGCAGCCCCGCAACATTCGCGCACGCGATAAGCAGCACCAGGCCCACCGCCCCGAACAGGATCAGAATGGCCGGCCGTACATCTCCGACCAATTGTTCGCGCAAATCGTCCACGGCCATTTGCAGCTTCGGATTGGCGTCTGCCAGTCCCGCGTGCGCACGCAGATACTCTTGACTCAGCCCCGCCATCTCGGCCCGCGCCTGCCCGATACTCACCCCGGGAGCGAGCCGCCCCACCGCCTCCAGATACATGGAGCCGCCATAAACCTGCTGCGGCGTGGCGATGTTTAACTCAAAAACCTTGGGAGTCCAGATGTCCACCTCCGCGCCCACAAGCGAGAACTGAAACCCGGCTGGAGCGACGCCGACAACGGTGTAGGGCCGCGAGTCCAACGTAATGCTGTGCCCCAAAATGCCGCCGCTTCCGCCGAAGCGCCTGCGCCATAAGTTGTCGCCAAGGACAACGACCGCGGGCCCACCCGGCTTGTCTTCCTGTGGCGAAAACGCCCTCCCGAGAGCCGGCCGCACGCCCAGCACGTCGAAGAAGTTCCACGACACGCGTGCCGCCCGCAGTTGCTCCGCCTCGCCCCGCTCCGCATAATCGAACGACTCTTCGGTAAACGCCGCCAGCCCCGCAAATGCGCGCGCATGTTCCACCAGAAACTGAAATCGTGGAAACGAAAAGCCGCTTAGCGATATCCCCGACGCGGTGTCCGTTGTCGCCACCAGCGTCAACCTCTCGGGATGGGCGTAGGGCAACGGACGCAATAGCAGCGCATTTGCAACCGTAAAGATCGCCGTGTTTGCCCCAATCCCCAGCGCCAGAGTCGCAATCGCGACCAGCGTAAAGCCCGGGCTCTTCGCCAGCATCCGCAGCGCCCCGCGGACATCCTGAAATCCTCTCTCCATCGTTGAAAGCATGGACGTCCTCCCGCGCCACCCGTTACCGCGACCAAAAACACGCATGCCCGGGCCGCCCTACTCGACGGCCTTCGCCGACGCCTAAGACGACCCGCAGCATGGCAAAGACTGCCGCAGGAAACTCATCGAACTCACCAGGCTCGACATCGCGAGCTCAACCTCGTCGCGCACCCCGCGCTCCTTCGGAGCCCCCGGAATCTCCAGCACCCAGAGCAGGTGAGACGACAGCGTACTTGCGAACGATTGGTAGCAACCGAACCGCGACCGGCGCAGCGCGTTCCCCACCAGCTTCTTCAGGTCGTCGTGCGCAAAGCGGAAATAGCGCGACGTAGCCGCCTTCGCCGCCATCTCGGAATCCGCGCCCCCTTCATAGAAGTTGCGCCGCGTCGGCAGCCCCACGCCCATGTAGAGCCGCTCCATCTCGCGGCCGGGGGTAGTCAGGTTGCGAATGATCTCCAGACCCACATCGGGTGAGGCCGAGTAGGCGGGAACCGCGAGATACCACTCTCCCGCAGTCGATACGCCTCCATAAAGAGCCGTCACCTGCAGTCCCTGGCGTTCCGCGGGCTCCCGGTCGGAAAGTTCCTGGTTCAGAGTGTTATACCAATGCCGCGCCACGCGTCCGACGGGCTTCACTTTTTTGCGGTACCCATTCAAATGCGAGAGGCAGCATAAACGTCGGAACAGAAGCGCGGCCTCCACGGCTTCGGGCGAGGAGAGCCATTCCAACAGCTCGCAATCGCCGTTTGCGTCCCCAGCGCCGTTCACTGGCCGCGGACGAAGCGTCTGCAGGATCTCGAGGAACATGCAGTTGTACGTTTCCACGGCCTCCTCGTACACCGGGCAAGCAAACACCACCTCGTTCTCCTTAAGAGGCGGTTGCGGATTGTCGCACAAGCGCGCCAAGTCCTCCCACGAAGGCGGCAATTGGTCCAACGTGTGCGCCAGGAGGCTGATGTTTTCGTAAAACGGGACGGCGATGAACTTGTCCCGATCGGCATCGAAGACGTTGCGCAGCAGATCCGGAATACGATCGTCGAGCAGGTCCCGGCCGCGCGCCGCCGGGAACTGCGACAGCAGCGCAGCCGCATGCGGCAATTGAAACTCATCCAATTGTATGATCTGGAGCTCGTCCACGGCCGACAGCCGCGTCATCGAAAGGATGGTCGGATCGTAGTGCTCGCTTTGTTTCGCCAAGCGCGTGTCCGGCGACACGGAGGTCCGCAGCGCGCCCGCCAGGCGGTCGTTATAGCGCTGATGATTTTCTGTCTCGGAATGCAGAAACAGCCGGATGCGTACCGGCTTCACCTCTCCGGCCGCATTGATATTCAGCATCGGCGCCGGCGCCACGCTCAGACCGGACCCGTCCAGCATCAGCTCGAACGCAATGCGGGGATGACGCATGAAGCGCGTCTTCACCGCGCGTACGAACGTCCGCTCCAATCCCCGCGACTGCACGCGATTGAATTCCAGCAGAAAATCGCAGGAGTCGGAGATCACGTCGCGCAGACGCGATTGGCCTCGCGCCAGATCGTCGCCGCATACCAGCACCGCCGCGACCCGATAACGGCGCAAAAGGTTGATAAGCGCCACGCCAAAGGTGGAGTCCGCCGCCAGCAGAGGCATCTCCCGCTCCCAACGAGCGATGTTGGTAATCAGCACCCGGTCCGCCTGCGATCCATCGCCGCCGCGGGCGCGCTCGAGCGCATCCTCGATGTCCTGCAGCACGCGCGCCGGATCGACGTAGCCCGGCGAGACGGCGCAATAGCGCACATCCTCCCTGCGCCGCGCGTATGGCGGAATTCCACGACCTTGGTTTCGGCGGTCGTCCTCGCGCCCCTCGATCCTGGGGAAAAGCTCGTCGAGGAAGTTCCTTGTCCGCTCTGGACTGTAGTCCGACACGAACACGGAGCGCCGCCGGGCGCCGCCGTTTTGCGGCGAGTCCCCGGAGGAGCCGCGCGCGCGCAGAAAATCGCCCCCCAACAGCGTCTTCGATTTGCCCGGACCCGCCAGAGCGATAATATCGCCGGGCTGCAGTTTATCGGTCCCCAGCAGCTCATCCATGCCCGGAACGCCAAAGCGCAGCGGCGGGTTCGGTTCCAGACCGCGAACGGGAGGAGGCGCCAGGCGTTGCGGCGCCGCCGAAGACATGTCGATGCGAATTCCCCGCCCTCCTTCGATCGCCATGGCATGACGTCCCGACTGCTCTCCTTGCAGGCGCGATTTCGTAATTCTGAGATAGCGTTTCTGATATTCCGGTTCGGCCCCCAGATGGATCACCGTGTCGGCGATGTTCTCGGCAAAGTCGTCCTGGCTTCTTCCCGCTTCCGGCAGTTCACTCGTGAGCCATACATTGACGCGCGCCTTCTTCGCATCGGCGAACAGCTTGCGTGTCTCGCCGCGCAGATCGGCGTCCTTGCGCTCGCCCTGCAGCAGCGCGTTCACGGGATCAACAACCAGCAGACGTAATGAGTATTGGCGCATCCACGACAACTGGCCCGTGATTGTTTTGAGGAATTCGATCCAGGAATCCTCTCCCGGGCGCAGAAAAATCAGGCTGCCCTTGGCCGGGGCGGGCTTCGTAAGCGCCACGAAAACGCTCCCCAATCCGCGCACGATTTCAAAGGAATCGTCCTGCGTCGAGACGCCGATCGCCTCCAGCGCATAGAGGCACTCATCCTCGCTCTGCTCCAGAGCCATAAACCACGCAACGCCGCCCTTGCGCGCCACCTCGACCGCCATTTGCAGGCTCAACAGCGACTTCCCGCTGCCAAATGGGCCGATGGTCAGGACGGTGCGCGAGCCGATCGGCTCCGCCCCTGTCGGTCGCACTGTCTCCGCCGCAAGATCGGGCTCGGTGTCCAGCAACATGAGTCCGCCGCCGCCGAAGAGATCGTCGAAGCCGCGGATCGAACTGGGAACGCCGAATAAATGGCTCAGCAAATACTCCGCGTCTCCCGCCCGCGGCTGCACGAAAAGCTTCTGAAACTCGGGGCCGGGCGTCAGGAATTCGAGCAGCAGGCCGGCCTCGATGTAAGCCTCGGCCAATGACCCGGCGCTGGAATCTTCCCGCGCGCCCTCGATCCGCGCGCGCAACTCCGCGCTGGGCAGCGACGCGCCATCCTCGGAGCTCTCGATCAACGCGGCCGCCACGCGCGCATACAGTTGCAATTCGTGGAGAACGAAAGAGGAGAGCCGCACGCCATGCGTCCTGCGAATCGAGCGCAGCGCAAGATAGCGGATATCGCGATCGCGGGCCGCCCCGCTTAAAAGGCGTTTCACCGTTGCGCGATAGCCAAGGTCCGCCAACCCGATGGACAGCAGTCGCGGATTTTCCGCATCGCGCGGCAGCCCCTCGACGAGCCGTTCCAGGCAGGCCGGCGCGAGCTCCGGCAACTCGCTGCTCAGGGAACGCGTTTCTATAACGAGAGATCCGTCGCGCCAATGCGAGTGGTCGGACGCGGCGCTCCAAATAACGCGCAGAAACCGGACGACGGCGTCCGCGGCGGCTTCGAGCGAGCCGCCGCAGGCGAACACAAATGGAGTTGGCATCAGCGCGTCGAAAGCAAAGCGTTCACGCGCGATCGATAAAGCTGCTCGGCTTGGAGAAATTCATTGCGGTCGCAGACTCCGCCGGATTCATCGAATTTCGCTACCTGGTATTCGCGGATATAGCTGGTGGAAGCGAGTGTGGCGAGAAAGAGCATCTGTTCGACGCTTCGAATCGCGATCGACGGACTGGGGCCTTGAAAGGCCGTCATAAAATCGTCCAGAGCCTTGCGGCCCGCTGGTCTTTGGTCCAGTATCTTTGCGGAGACCGCCGCGAGGTTCTCGGCCTGGATCAACCTTTCGGCATCGGCGCCCATGGCCTTGACGGTTTTCCAGGCGTCCCGCACGGCGGCGAAGTCCGGGGAGGGAGATTCGGCCAGACGCACAATCGCTTCGTCGGCCAGCGGAGCGGAAGCGCTCGCAGGCGCCGCCTCGGTTGCGGCCACTCGTTCACTAATGGCCTCGAGTTCTTCCCAATACTGCTTCGACGCCTTGGGATCGGTGTCAATCAGAAACTGCCAGCGCTCGCGGCAGCAGGCGCATCTCTCCATATGCCGAGCCATGTTCTGAGGCAACGGCTGCGTCCCGTAATGCGTCGCGGCAAAATAGGGCCGCAATTCGTAAGCTCCAAAACCTTCCGGACACGTTTCTCCGGCCGGACACGTCTCTCCGGAAGGTTGCGCGTCGTCTTCTACGCTCATCCGTTTCTCCACAAGCACTTGCTCAGGTGAACGTACCTACTGAGCCGCGCGCGTAAGCGAGCGGGCGCTTCGGCCAATTCGGGGCTCTTGCCACGGGCTCCCCAGTTGTTAGTCTCCGCTTCGGCGCGTCCGCAAACGGGAGAAATAGGGGTTCCTACCCTGGCTGCTGTCGTCTGTTCTCGCATCACAGTTGTCCCTCCACTTAGGTATACGGAGGCGGCGTGACTTTTTTTGGAATAGCGAATAAATTTCGGCCAAGCTATCCAGGATCGCCGCGGCTGCGTTCCAGAGAAGCTCGGATCTCGCGATCAAGTCTATGGCGTATCTCATAGACAACATGCCGTTTTGCGCCCAGTTTGGCGCTAATGGCGGGCCCGCTCTCGTGATCGAGCACGAGATGCGCGATGCGCCGGTGCAGCGGATCGGGGAAGGAGTCGGCGGCCGCCCGAGCGATCGATTCCACCATCTCGCTGGAGAAATGGTTGTCGGCGGCCTCCTCCAAGGCGGACAATGGCCGCTCCTCCAACGAAACCGAGGCCTCGCGCTCACGGCGGCTGTGCCGCCAGGCGTCGATCACCACGGAACTCGCGATGCGTAAAATGAACGCCGCCAGGGAACCCCGCGAAAAGTCGTAATTGGGGAGAGAAACGAACACGCGCAAGAACGTCTCCTGCCGCAGTTCCTGCGCCTCGGCGTCCGACGCGGCGCCGGAGAGGCGCCGGATTTTCGCTTCGACCAAGGAGCGAAAGCGTTTGTAGAGGATGTCCCACGCCTCCCGCCGCGGCGGACGGGCCGCGCAGGCCAACGCCAGATCCGCGTCGTTCAGAGCAGAGTAGTCGTCCGAGCCGGAGTAGTCGTCCCCCGCGCCGCTCATCGCTCCCTCAGTTTCCATGCCAGGAACTGCGGCAGGTAGTAGCCTGAGATATCGCTGGCATTTTGTTTCTGCTCGAAAATGCCGTCAATAAGTTCTTCTACCAGCGCCACAGGCACATTCTTCCTTGCCATGGCCCCAACCTCTTTCGCGAGCCGCTCCACAATAGCGCGCCATTCGGGCGAAGTTTCCCGATCTTCGGGTTTCACGGGACGCTCGTACAATGGCGCCCACGATTCCCGGATGTTCCACTGGTCGGCGGCCATAACCGTTGGACCGGCGAAGAGCCGGCGCGCCTCTCTCACTGCGGCGGCGCGCCAGCCATTGTCGTTTAGCGGCCAGTAATCGGGCCCCTCGCCGGACCACGTCCGAGGGTTCCCGGCATGCGCGTAAAAGTTGGAGACGTTCAGAGCCCGGTCCCGGAATGCGCCGTCCACCGGGCGGATCTCGAGTAAGGCGAAATGGTGCGGGTCGCAATCCTTGACGCTAAAGCTCCCCTGTCCGGCGACAATGAGGGAGCGAGTGATGCGATCCGGCCGCGGGTCGTACCCTTCCAAACGCGCCGTCTTCGCCAAGTGCGCGTGTCCATGCATCAGAATCGAAAACCCGAAGGCATTGAACGCCGAAAGCAACGATGGCGCGTCCATAAGGAAGCTTATTGCCCGGTCGTCCATGGTCTTGCTCAGTTCCGGAAGTCCTACATCCCAGATCGGAAGCGGATTGTGATGTATGAACGCGATCAGGATATCGCCCTCGCGCGCGACGAATCCGGCCTCGCCGTCGAGGATGCGGCCCATCGCGGAATCGAGCTGATCGAGACCCACATAACCCCATCCGCGCGCGTCGCTGCGCTCGGTCCGGCACGAGTTCAGCCCGATCAGCACGAGGCCCGTCGCTTCCCCATCGCGCGAAACGCGCGCGGCCATTGAAAGATCGCGAGGGCTGCCGGAGGTAAGCGGCAGAGCCTTCAGAAACTCGCGATACGCTTTTTCGGCGGCCAGACGCGGCATGGGGAGGCGCGTTTTGCTGTTTTTGATCTCGCTTCCGAGATTGACGTCGTGATTGCCGGGTATCAAAAGGATTTTATGGCTCGGGGCGAAATCGGCCTCCACCAGCAAGCGTATCCAGCGTGCGGCGATTTCGAATCCATACTTCGAGTTCTGATGCGTGAAGTCGCCGCTGAGAACGACGGCGTCGAACGGCGGGCGCGTTTCCTGCTGGCCCTGGAGAGCGCCGCGCAACTCGTCAAAATGTCTGCGCGCGATCGATTCCGCGAGTTCAGGCGTAAATTCGGTGTCCAGGAGGTCTCTCTCGGGCGCCCAGAGATAGCTGTTGCAAAAATGTTGATCCGTGATGTGCAGGATGCGAAAGGCTCGCGAAGACATCGAAGCGCCGGCCGGCGCCGGCGGGGCGCCCGCTTATTATAGCGAAGCCGATCCAGCTAAAGCGCGGTTCTTATTGTATATATCCGTCGCGTTTCGCCCGCGCAATCATATCGTCGACCCCGGCCAGCATCAGCTTAAGATAGGATTTGCGCTGTCGCGCCTGGATCGCGTTGGGCACAAACGGCGCCGTGTCGCGGCGCTGATAAATGGCCGCCTGCATTTCGCGGCACTCTTGCGAGATCTGATCGCTCGACATGGTTTTCTTCGTCGCCTGGTCCCAAACCCGATCCGCATGGGCATGAATGCGCCCGGAGCTTTCCGCCGCCTCCCGGTGCCGCTGCTCCTCGCGCAAACTCCACAACACCAGCGGCGAAATGGGCGCATATATGGTCAAAATAAGATCCTCGGAGCTGCTCCGCCTCGCGAGCCCCATGGCCACGACCAAGGCTCCGATCAGGACCACCAGAACCAATAAAATGGCCGCGTACCGCGATCTCATTTTCGAGTCCCACCACGAATTACATCGCTGACACAGAATTCTCGCGAGCGGCAAGTCGAGAGACGCGACTTGCGCCGGATACCAGTTCTCGTAGATGGCGGTTTCGGCGGGCGTACAGGCCTTGATGGCCTCTGCCGTCGCCTCCGGACCGGGAGGGGAACCCGCTATGCAAGACGGCCAGGGTAGTTGCAGAACGGCGCTGTCGAATACTTGTTGCTCCTTTGCGCCATTGCCCCGATAGCGCCTCTCGAACGGATCGAAGACCACGGCCTCGGCGAGGGCCGCCGAAATTCCAAAGAAAGCGATCCAGGCTTTGACGGCCTGCGTGCTCCACCACAGCAGCACCATGCTCGAACAGAACGGAACCAGAACCGCAACGAGCATCTGCGCCGCCGCTACGCGCCGCCCCCGCGTGTACCACGTCCGCGACGCCAGAAAATGCTCCAGATTCACGCGCGCTCTCTGATTATCACAAATGGAATTGGCCATAATCCATAAAATTTATCGCATCGCCGACGGACCGTGGCACTGGATAGGCGACAGTTCGTTCGGGTTTGGCATTTCTCCCCACTATGTGGATGCAGGATCGTTCGTCGCTATCGCGCAAGTGATCGCACAACGCCCCGTTACCGCGCCCGAAAACACGAACGCCGCGGAACCGATCCCGGCCCGCGGCGCCCGACTTTCAAACTCACCCGTCGTTCTAAAACGTGTACAACGCCGTTCCCAACGCCGGCTCGACCTCTTCCGCCACCCCTCCGGCGCCGACGGGCTGCTCCTGATTCGCCACCGGACGGCAGAAGATCCCCGTATCGCTCAGGTAAATCTCCAGCTCGGACGGCCGCGGCAGCGATCCTTGAATAACCGCTTCCGAAAGCGGGTCCTCGATATACTTCTGCAGCGCCCGCCGCAACGGACGCGCCCCGTAGCTGCGATCCACCAGCGTCTTCTCCAGGATGTAGCGCGCTGCGTCGTCGTTCACCCGGATCTTGATCTGCTTCGCCACCAGATTGGTATTCACCTGCTCGACCAGCAACTGGATGATCTTCATCAGGTCTTCGTCCGTCAGCGACGTAAACAGGATTACTTCGTCCAGGCGGTTCAGGAATTCGGGATTGAACGCCTTCTTCACCTCGCTCATCACCTGATCTTCCACTTTGGGCGGAATCCCGCTCAACGAGGGCGCCTGAAAACCAATCGAGGATTTCTTGTCGAGGAACCGCGCCCCCAGATTCGAGGTCATGATGATGATCGTGTTCTTGAAATCGACCGTGTTGCCGAGCCCGTCGGTCAACTGGCCATCCTCGAACACCTGCAACAGAATGTTGTAAACGTCGGGATGCGCCTTCTCGATTTCGTCCAGCAAAATGATCGAGTATGGCGCCCGCTTGACGCGCTCCGTCAACTGCCCGCCCTCTTCGTAGCCCACGTATCCCGGAGGCGACCCGATCAGCTTCGAGACCGAGTGCTTCTCCATGAACTCCGACATATCGAAGCGGATCAGCGATTTTTCGCTACCGAACAAGAATTCCGCCAACGCCCGCGCCACTTCCGTCTTGCCCACGCCCGTCGGTCCCAGGAACAGGAAGGACCCGGCCGGCCGCTTGGGCGATTTCAACCCGGCACGCGATCTGCGAATGGCCCGCGCCAGCGCCGAAATCGCCTTCTCCTGACTAATGACGCGTTTGTGCAGCTCTTCCTCGATCCGCAGGAGCTTCGAAACTTCTTCCTCTTTAATAGCCGTCATGGGCACGCCCGTCCAGCGCGCGACAACGTCTTCGATATCGTCTTTCGTCACGCAACCCGTCGAGGTATCGTCCAGGTTGTACTTCTCCCGAAGCTGCCGCAGGTTCTCGCGTTCCTTGCGCTCTTCGTCGGAGTAGAAGCGCGCCTTCTCGAACTCGTGGTTCGCGATGGCGTTCTCCATGCGGTGCACGATAAACTTGATGCGCTTCTGAATATCGGCCACTTCCGTTGGAAGCGTGGTCTGCCGCAGCTTCACGCGCGCCCCCGCCTCGTCGATCAAGTCGATCGCCTTGTCCGGCAGGAAGCGGTCCGGAATGAACCGCGTCGAGGTGTGTACAGCCGATTCCACCGCCTCATCCGTGTACGCCACCGCATGGAACTTCTCGTACCGCTCCTTGATCCCGAAAAGGATGCGAATGGCGTCCGATTCCGACGGCGGCGGCACCTTCACCGCCTGGAAGCGGCGCTCCAGCGAGCGGTCCTTCTCAATTGACTTGCGGTACTCGCCCGGCGTCGTCGCCCCAATGCACTGGATCTCTCCGCGCGACAGCGCCGGCTTCAAAATATTCGCGGCGTCGAGCGATCCTTCGGCCGACCCCGCCCCAACGAGCGTGTGCAGCTCGTCGATGAAGATGATGGCATTTTGATTTTCCATCAGCTCCTTCATGATCGTCTTCAGCCGCTCTTCGAACTGCCCGCGGTACTTGGTTCCCGCCACGATGAGCGATAGATCGAGCGCCAGGATGCGCTTGTCCGCCAGGAACGACGGCACGTCCCCATCGGCGATGCGTTGCGCCAGACCCTCCACAATCGCGGTCTTGCCCACGCCCGGCTCCCCGATCAGCACCGGATTGTTTTTCGTGCGGCGGCACAGGATCTGGATCACGCGATCCAGTTCGTAATCGCGCCCGATCAGCGGGTCGAGCGATCCGTCGACCGCGGCCTGCGTCAAATCGCGGCTGAATTCGGCCAGCAGCGAGCTTTCCTTGGGCCTGTTCGAGGACACCTTCTCCGAGGAAGACCGCTGGATCTCCTCGCGCACCTGCGACAGCCGCAGCCCGCGTTCATGCAGGATTTCGGCCGCGAAGCTCTTCTCTTCCCGCAACAGCCCCAACAGCAGATGCTCCGTCCCGATGTGCTTGTGGTTCAGCCGCTCGGCCTCTTCGGCGCCGTAGGCCAGCACGCGTTTGCACTCATGGCTGAGCGGCAAATCCACGGAGGTCGACACCTTTTCGCGAATCGTAGTGTGCGCCTCGATCTGCTTGCGAATCGAGTCGATCGCCGCGTGCGATCGCAGGAAACGGTTCGCCAGCGCTTTGTCCTCGCGCAGCAAACCTAGCAGCAGATGCTCCGTCTCGATATAAGGGCTCCCGAACTGGCTAGCCTCGTATCTCGCGAAGAAGATCACCCTGCGCGCCTTTTCGGTATAACGTTCAAACATATTTTTCGCCGTAATTAAGTGATGCCGCTTCAGACGTCAAAGTTCCCGCGGCGGAGCCCGGGACCGTCTCAACCAGCCTGCCTTTATCTAACTGAAGAATGCGGTCGCAACGTTGCGCGAATGAGAGATTATGCGTAACGTAAATCGATGTGAGTTCGTGTGAGCCGTGCAGTTCCGCCAGCAGACCCACAATCATCTCGCCCGTCCGAAAATCGAGATTGCCGGTCGGTTCGTCCGCCAGCAGGACCGAAGGGTTCCCCACCAGCGCGCGAGCGAGAGCCACGCGCTGCTGTTCGCCGCCCGATAGTTCTCCCGCGCGATGAGAGGCGCGGTCCCGTAAACCAACTTCATCCAACCTCGCAAGCGAAACGGGCGCGGCTTCCAGCTTGCCCATGCCCCGGATCAACAAAGGCATCATCACGTTCTCCAGAGCCG
Organism: Bryobacterales bacterium; assembly: GCA_963795935.1. Lineage (GTDB taxonomy): Bacteria > Acidobacteriota > Terriglobia > Bryobacterales > Bryobacteraceae > JAICMB01. The sequence goes on from CAWCJO010000029.1 coordinate 120,917, forward strand.
AAAACTCCGGCAGAAGCGCGTGATTCTGCCATACAAACCCGATCTCCCGGTTTCGGAATTCCGCGAGCTCGGCGTCCGGGAAGCCGGATATGTCCTTATGTTCGAAGTATATCGTACCCCTCGAAGGCCTGTCCAGGCCGCCCAATAAATACAACAACGTGCTCTTCCCCGCCCCGGATTCCCCGATGATCGCCACCCGCTCCCCCCGCGGAATCTCAAAGTCCATATTTGTGAACACGCTCACGTCGCGATCCCCGGAGCGGTAGATTTTCGTGACCGCCACGCCCCGCATCAGCACGCCGCCTTCCCGCACGCGCTCTCCCCTTAATGAAGTGGCCATCGCCGGTTCCTACTCTCACCCTATCACGCGTCTTGCCGCTCCCAAATGCGAGCATTATCGTGAAACGGTTCGATCGCCAGGCTGCGCCGGCCCATGCCGCGCTCCTTACGATGCGCGGGAACGTCCGCGGCGGGTCCTCATGCCGCCGCATCGCGGCCTCGGCCCGCAGAACATGGACCTCGAGCGCTCGGAGCCGCGCTGGCGACTGCCTATGAGCGGGAGCTCCACGATTTTCCCTCTCTGTTGCTTCTTAAGAAACTCGGTCCGCGCGCCCTCCAATCGCTCGCCGCGCAGCGCGAGCGTTACGAGCCACGGCTGATATTATTGACGGCCCGGCGCGCGACCAACCCCGCATGTCGGCTTCGCGCCAAATGTCGCTGCTCCCAGCCGATCATGACAGCGCAAAGACGCCCCGCAACGCGCCTGCCACGACACACAATGCCGCAAAGCCAATCACGCCGTAATGCAGCCAGTTTCTCGTGAAATGAGCCAGCAGTAGCAAGTCTTCCCTTTTGATCGCGTCCCGCATACGCGATCATCTTCGCTCCGTACAAAGGTTCTAAGCATGAGGCGCAAGTAACAGTGCGTACTTCGGTACTCACACGGCGCGACCCGCGCAAAAACCTGACGCCCAAGCCCATTGAAAGTTGAATCCGCCGAGATGCCCCGTGACGTCCACAGCTTCTCCAATAAAATAAAGGCCAGGAACCGCTCGGCTCTCCATCGTTTTCGCGGAGAGCTCGTCCGTATCGACGCCGCCCCCCGTCACCTCGGCTTTCTCGTAGCCCTCGGTTCCAGCGGGTCTGATTTGCCACTGATGCAGCCGCCGCTCAAACTCCGCGAGGGCGGCATTGGTCCATCGCCCATGCAAAACCTCTGTCGCGTGCCACTCCGCCCAGACGTCGGCGAAGCGGCTGGGAAGCCACGCGCGAACGGCGGACTTGGCCGCCGCGAAGTCCCGCCCTCCCGTGCTCCGGCGCATCTGGGCCGTGACGTCGCGCCCTGGCGCCAGATCGATCGTGATGGCCTGACCATCGCGCCAGTACGAGGAGATCTGCAAAATCGCAGGGCCGCTTAGGCCGCGATGCGTGAAAAGCATCTTCTCGCGAAAGCGCTGCCTTCCAGCGCATGCGACAACCTCCGCCGAAATGCCTGCCAGTCGTCCGTATGTTGCGGCATCCGCGGCATTGAACGTCAGCGGAACCAGCGCCGGCCGGCGCTCGACCAGCTTTACGCCAAACTGCCGCGCCACCTCGTATGCCAAGCCCGTGGCGCCCATTTTGGGTATCGACAAACCGCCGGTCGCGACCACCAGCGCCGGCGCGCCAAATTCGGAATGTTCCGTCCGGATCGCAAAACCGCTTGCCCTGCGGACTTCCTGAATGCGCGTCTTCAGGAAAACCCGCACGCCGGCCTGGCGGCACTCCTCCTCGAGCATGTTCGTGACATCGCGCGCCGAGCCGTCGCAGAATAGCTGCCCCAGCCTCTTCTCGTGGTACGGAATGCGATATTTATCGATCAACGCGATGAAGTCGGCCGGCGTGTAGCGCGCCAGCGCCGACTTCGCGAAGTGCGGATTCGCCGAAAGAAAATTGTCCGGGGCGCAATGCAGATTCGTGAAGTTGCAACGCCCGCCGCCGGAGATGAGGATCTTCTTACCGGCGCTGTCCGCGTGTTCAAGCAGCGCCACGCGGCGCCCCCGCTTGCCCGCTTCAATCGCGCACATCATCCCCGCCGCGCCCGCGCCAAGCACGATCGCGTCGAACGGCTCCACTTTACTTATCTTCTCGACGAAGCGGCCGCGAACGGCGCCCCACCCTGGCCCAGGGATCGGCGCGCGCGGAGCGGGTCGATGCCACGGCCACGCTGCGGCCCCGAGTAGACGTTAAGGTTTGCGGACCGGGGCCGCGGTTCCCGGACGCGCCGCCGCGGCCGGCGTGGAGGCCGGCGCCGATGTATTGATGGGAGGCTTCGAGCTCGCCGGCGCGCTGGCGCCGCCGCCGTTATCGCGATCGTACAGCGCGACGATGTCACGCGTAATGTCGAACGCGTCCGATGCCACCAGTACCGGCGTCTGCGGATTGCTGACGTCGATCACCAAAGTGTAGCCGTGATCGGCCGCATACTTTTTGATCTCCGCCAGCAGCTTCTGGCTGAGCTGGCTCAGGACTTTTTGCGATTCCTGCTGCATCTCGTCCTCGGCGTCCTGCATCTCGCGATTCAGGTTCTTGGTCTTTTGATCGATGGTGCGATAAAGATCGTTCTTCGCCGCGTCGCTCAACGTGTTGGCGCCCTTTTGGAGCTGGTCCTTCAGGCCGTTGATCTCGTTTTGCTTCGCCTCGATTTCCTTGCGCTTCGGGCCGGCCTTGGCTTCCAGTTCGGCGGCGGCTTTCTGGCCCTCCTTGGTCGCCACCAGCGCGCTTTGAACGCTGATAGTGCCGACCTTCTGTTGCTGGGCGTACCCGAAGGCCGCGAAACCCAGGGCAAGAGCGCCCAACCCTACAAGCTGTCTTGTCACAATAGAACTCCTAAACTTTACGATTAATATCATCTTATCCAATGGCGCCGGCGGTCAGAAGGTGCGCCCGACCGAGAAACGGAACGTCGATGCCCTCTCATAAAACGGAAGCAAAGCGCCGTAAGTAGCCACGGCGCTGTTAAACGTCGCGGTGTTCGGGAACATCGAACGGTCGAACACGATGGGCGGCTGCAGGTTCTCTCCCACCCTCAGCGGGTTGTAGGCCCAATATACGCGGAAAGGCGCGTTCACCACCGGCATCAATACCTGAAGCTCCAGCCCCGTCGACATGCGCATCGCCTGCGTTCCGGGAGCGATCACGACGCCGCTGTTAAAGCCCGCTTCCGGGAATTCCTGATTGAGCTGCGCAACGCGCCCCGGATTTAACTTCAGCTGGCTCGCGAACGCCAGCTTGTCCACCCCGGCATCCGCGAAGATCGCCAGCGTCACGGGTCCCACGATCGGAATGCGGTATTCGAAATTGGTCGTCACGTTAGTGTCGCCGCCGGGCGTGACGAACTGGTAAATCGGGATTGTCTGGGTGACGTTCTGGAACGAAATCGCGCCGGTCGTGGGGTCCACGATTCTCTGCTGGCGTATCGTCCCGTCCGCGTTCATCACGTTGACAGCCACCTCGCTGGGAATGAATCCGATCGGACTGATGCCCCAAATATCGAATCCCCGGATGTCGTTTTCGCCGCCGATATAGTACCGCGCGAACGGCGGCGCCACCTGCCCTCCATAGCCCGTGATCATGCGCCCCAGCACATGGAACCCGATCACGTGGCCCTTCTTGAATCCGTGCCGGAAATACTTGAAGTCGATGGTCGGCTCGATGGTATTGACGTTCCCGCCGAGCCCCGCCAGGCCGGTCGCCACGAAAAACGATTTGCCGCCCGATGGATTGATGGGATTATTGATCGTGTTGAAGGTGTATGAAGGCGTGACCTTGCTGGTGCGGATGCCGCTCAACGAATTCGGCCCGCTGACGCCCTGGAAATCGAGATAAGTGAAGTATGCCGTGGCGGCGTCCGTCAGCGTTTGGAGATTCGAGATGTCGTAGCCGTACGTAATGCCCACGCGCGCAAAGCTCCGCCGCAGCGGATACTGCATGAACACGGTGGCGCCATAGCCGTTCGACACGTAATTCAACAGGTTTTGCGAGCCCAGCTGGTTATAGAGCGGAATCAGGTTCTGGCCCGACAGAATCGACGCTTCCCGCGCCTGGTCGTAATTGAAGCGCTGCGTATAAAGCGTGAAGCCGGTCTGAATCGGCTTGTCGAACAGGTACGGCTCCGTGAAGCCGAACTGCACGCTGCGCAGGCGAGTGCCCAACTGCGAGCTCAGGCTCAGAGTCTCGCCCAGGCCCAGGAAATTATTGGTCGAATACGACAGCCCGACGAAGCTTCCCGCGATGCCCGACACTCCGCCGTTCAACTGGATGGAGTTCTTGCCGCGCTCCTTCAGGTTCAGCTTGAGGTCCACCGTGTCGGTCTTCGTATCGCGCTTGATGGTGGTCGATTCGCCTTCTTTCAACGGCTCGAAATATCCCAATTGATTCAGGCGCAGAATGCTCACGTCCCACAGACGCGTGTTGAACATGTCGCCTTCGTCGATCAGCAGCTCGCGGCGGATCACCTTATCGCGCGTCGTGCTGTTGCCGCTGAAATCGATGCGCCGCACGAAGAATTGCTTGCCCTCGTCCACCGACAAGGACATATCCATGGATCCTGTTTTGGTATCGGGATCGAAGGAAGGCTCCGCGACAAAATCGATGAACCCGAATTCGCCGTACAGCTTGCGCATGTTCTCGATGCCCTTGCGCAGCTTCGCCGTCGAAAACACGTCGCCTTGCCCCATGCCGAACAACGGCCGCATCAGCGCTTCCGGAGTGCGGAAGAAATTCACCCCCGTGAAGGTGATGCCGTGCAGATGATATTTCAGGCCTTCGTCGACCGTGACGGAAATGTCCGCCCGTTTGCCCGGCTTGTTGGGATGGATCAGCCAGATATGAGCGCCCGGGGCGTTGGGGCCGCCGACATCGTAAATCTTGACCGAGGAATCCACGGCGCGCGCCACGAAGTATCCGTGCTGCTGGTAGAAGTCCTGGATGCGGCTCTTGTCTTCCTCGAGCTTGCTCGAATCGAACGTCCGCGCAAACAGGTTCTCGCAACAGATCGAATACGGGATTCCGATCGGCTTCAGATTATGCATCGCGCGGATCACCTGCTGGTCCGTGAAAACCTGGTTGCCCTCGATCGAGATGTTGCCCACCTTCACCTTGGGACCTTCGTCCACCTTGAAGACGATCTCGAGCGAGGACGGCGGCACGCGATGCACTTCCGGAGTCACCGTGGCGTACTGGTGGCCGCGCTCGGCTTCGTATTCCTGGATCACCACTCTGGCGCGCTGCACTTTGTTCTGGTCGTACTGCTGCTCCACCGCTCAGGCCGACCTTGCGTTCCTTGAAGCGGTCGAGAATTTCAGAAACGCTGATCGACTTATTGCCTTCGTACTTGATCGTGCGCACCACTGGTCGCTCCGTCACAACGAAGCGGATGATCCAGCCGAACTGGCCCGGCTCGCGCTCCAAGCGGATGTCGTCGAACTTGCCCGTGTTCCACAGCGCCATGAAATCGCGATGCAGCGTTTCCTGGTCGTAGCGGTCGCCCTTCTTGCTGTAGATCAGCGCCCGCAGCGTATCCTGCGGAACCCGCCGCGCTCCCCGGAAATCGATCTCTTCGATGTAGTTCTCAGGCGGGGCCCCCGGAACCGTCTGGCGCGGCTGGGCGTTGGGCGGCGGCTGCGTGGGCGGCGTGGGCGGCGTTTCAAGCCGCGGCTGCTGCGCCGGAGTCTGCGGAACGTTCTCGAACGGGTTCGGCTGCTGTGAGGCCGGCGGCTGGTTTCTGCGGCTGCTGCGCGGGCGGATTCTGGGTTTGCGAATTCGCCGGCGGCGCCGTGGACGGCTGCGCCGGAGCTTGCGGAGCGCCCTCGATAAACCCGCTCCAAGCTGCCGCGAAAAATACTGCCGGTAACGCACGCAGGCGGTTACGCCTGTTCAACATCATCTAAATACAGATTCCTTTCCATGGCGCTGCCGGGTTAAGGTTCCCAGACGTCCACCCTGAACCCGCGGTTTCCGGCTGAACGGTTCGACGTGAGGATGAAGTTCTTATTCTACCTGAAGGCGCGCGTGCCGCGCGCGCCCAGGTGAGAAAATCCGTCACGGTCGCTGGTATCCTTGTAAAGCCAATGCAGCGCCGCGTCGTGATCACCGGTATCGGAGCCGTCAGTCCGAATGGCATTGGCCGCGAAGCTTTCTGGGAAGCCACGAAGAACGGGCGTAGCGGGGTGCGACGCATCTCGATGTTCGATGCGTCGCAATTCGCGGTCCAAGTCGCCGGCGAGATCCCCGGCTTCGACGAGCGCCCTTACGTCGCCCCGAAAGATCGCCCCCACGTCTCCCGCGCCGTTCCGCTGGCTCTCGCCGCGGTCGAGGAGGCCCTCGCCGATGCAGGCCTTTCTCCGCGCGCATATGCCGCTCGAAGAATTGCGCGGAATCGGCGTCATGATGGGCTCCGGCGGCGGCAGCCAGGAGTTCACCGAAGAGCAATACCGGCTCTACTACACCGGCAAGCAGAAGCAATGCAGCGTCTATGTGATTCCCACGTCGACCATCGGAACTCTCGCCAGCGAAATTTCGATGCGCTTCGGATTTCGCGGGCTGAGCCATGTCGTCTCGACAGGCTGCACGTCGTCAACCGACGCGATCGGCTATGCATACCGGCACATACAGTGTGGAATGCTCGATACAGTCGTGGCCGGCGGCGTGGACGCTCCCCTCGCTCCGCTGATCCTGCGCGGCTTCATTCTCATGCGCATTCTCGCCTCGAAATGGAATGCCTGCCCCGAGCGCGCCTCGCGCCCCTTCTCGCGCGATCGCGACGGCTTTGTTCTCGGCGAGGGATCCTGGTTCTTCGTGATGGAGGACGCGGCAGCGCGCGCTGGCGCGAGGCGCGCGCATTTACGGCGAGATCGCGGGCTATGGCTCGACCTGCGAAGCCTATCATCGCGTCCGCCTCGAGGAATGCGGCGAAGAGCCCGCGCGCGCCATGGGCATGGCCATGCGGGAGGCGGGTACTCCGCCGGAAGCGGTCCAGTATGTCAACTATCACGGGACATCGACGGAGCTGAACGACCGCATCGAAACGCGCGCCATGAAGCTCGCCTTCGGCAAGCACGCGCAACGGCTCGCCGGTTCCTCGCTGAAGAGCATGATCGGGCATCCCCAAGGCGCGTGCGGCGCCGCTGGCGTGGCCGCCACGCTGCTGGCCATGCGCGACGGCGTAGCGCCCCCGACGATCAATCTCGAGGTGTCCGACCCCGAATGCGACCTGGATTATGTGCCGAACAACAAGCGGGCGCTTGCGATTGAGTACGCCGTGGCCAACTGCATCGCGTTCGGAAGCAAGAACTCGGCCCTGGTGTTGAGGCGAGCTTAAGAGGTCTTGAAACGAGCATAAGATCGGCGGCGCTTCGCCTCCCAACCTTACTCCTCTTCTTCGGTTTCTCCGCCGCCCTCGACGTTTTTCGGCGAATAGTAGGAATGGTAATACGTGTACTTGCTGTAAAGCTCGCCCCGGCGCGCTCCGTTGACGATGATGCCGAGCACGTTGTTTTCACACAGCGATTGCATCGCGCGCGTCACCGAATCGATCGTGGTAGAGCCGATGCGCACCACCAGAATGGTGCCGTGGCACAACGACCCGAGCAGGTTTGCGTCGGCCGCGAACAGCAACGGCGGGCTGTCCAGGATTACCCAGTTGAAGATGCTCGGCAGCCGCTCGAGCATGTGCTTGACTTCTTTCAGATTGAGGAGTTCAAGCGGGTTAATCACGGCCTCCCCGGCAGGCATGATAAACAGGTTTGTGCCCGCCACCCGCCGCATTGCCTCGTGCAGCGGCGCCTTTCCGAGAAGGTAGTCCGTAATCCCCGGACTGCGCTCCGTCTGCAGCATGCTGTGTAGAATCGGACGCCGGAAATCGAAATCGCAGAGCAGCGTGTAATTGCCCGAAAGCTGGGCTTCCGTCATCGCAAGATTCATCGCGGCGAAGCTCTTGCCTTCGGCCGGCGAAGGGCTCGTGATCACCGCCGTGTGGATCGGCTGCAGGCTTTGCATATGGCTGAGCCGCGTCCGCAGGGTTCGAAATTCTTCCGCGGGCGCTTCGTCCGGGTGCGTCGGATCCATCAGCAGAGCTTCGCGCGATGGCTTGTACGGAATCTCCCGCACCAGATCCAGGATGCCGTGCAGCGTGTCCGGTTCCACCGCCGTGGCGACGCCGCCGCCCGCGGGAGGCGTTCCCAGAAGCGCGGGCGGAACGCCCAGCGGGGCGGGAGGATGCGGATGAATGCCCGGCTCGGGCGCCGCGGCTTGCCCCACCATGCCTTTCTCCGCCCGGCGTAGTGCGTCGTGAACTCTACTCATGAAATTTGCCTCGTTTGTCCCGCGCTTTACAGCTTCGTCTGGTAGTAATACGCGACAGAGCTGGCCATGATAACGATCCCCACCAGACAGGCTGTCGACCACGCCAGCCACCCTAGTCTGCGCCGCCTCCGAACGACCAAGTCGTTCTCGAGCAAGGGTATGCTTCCAAGCACCTGCAGCCGCGTGTAGGCCCGTACGTCCTTCAGGTTCTTGAGCGATGTATCCTTCACTTCGCGCACTCCGGCCAGAACCAGCCCCAATATCAAACCCAGCGCCGCCCCCGCGCCGACGATGATCGGCCGTTTCGGCTCCGTGGGCGTTTCGGGAATATAGGCCGGATCCAAAATCTGCAGCTTCTCGCCTTCATTCCGCCTCATGACGTCCGAAGCCCGCCGGGACATCTGAAGCTTTTGATCGGCTTCCTGGTAAGAGCGCAGCGCCAGGTCCCGGTTCGCAATCAGCTCGGTATACTCCTTCTCACCCAAGGGAGTCGATTCAATGCGGCCTTGAAACGATTTCAGCGCCGCTGTCACCTGGTCGGATTGCTTCGTCAAGTCCTTAAGCTGGAGGTCCTTCGTTTCCTCGAGCGCGGTAAGACGCGAGATGTTGGCTTGCAATTGGCTGCGCTCGCGCAAGTACTGAGGGTTCGGCGGCAGCGCCGCGCGCTCCTCCGGTTTCTTGTTGGCCTCCTCCTTCGCGATATCGTCCCGCTGCTTCTTCAACAGACTGACCTGTTGAATCATGTTCTGCACATCCGGATACGTGTCTTTGTAGCGCTCCCGCAGCCGCGCCAGATATGTTTCCGCATTCTCGATCTCTTTGTCCTTCGCGGCCAGCTTCTCGTTTTTCTGATCGATGACCTGCTGCTCGACGTTCGGGTCCTTCAATTGCGAAAGCTGTTGCTTGACGATGCGAATCTCGTTGTCCAGCGTCAACTTGTCCTGCTGGATGCGGTTCATGGACGCGTCGATGCTCATCATCTGCGCCTGCAGCGAGTTCACCTCCGAGTAATTTCCCTGCTGCTGGTCCGGCAGCGCCCCCAAATGCGCCACTCGAAACGATTGCAGCTTCTGATCGCATTCGTCCAGCTTCGCCTTGGCGTCGTCGTACTGTTTTTGCAGCAGTTCCGTCGTGCGCATCGATTCGTCGGAGGTCTCCGAAAGGCTCTCGCTCATGAAGCTCGCCACGAGGTCTTCCGTCACGTTCTTCGCGATGAAGCGATTGCTGTACTGAAAACCGATCATGAACGCCGGCACTACCTGCCTGCTTTGCGATTGCGCGAACGTCTGCACCGGCCCGATCTTGATATCCCGGGTCTTCATCGTCTCGACCACGTCGTCCATGGGCAGCCGCGACAGCTCCTTCTTGTATAACCCGTGCTTGTTGATCAGCGACGTCAGCGAGGCCCGGTTCAGGATTACCTGCTCGAGCGAGTTGATGCGCCCCTGCATGTCGGTGGTGATGTTCGGCGCGACATAGCTTTCGGGCACCTCCGGCGGCACCACGCGAATGATCGCCGACGATAAATATGTATTGGGCCACAGAAACGCGACCACGACCGCAATCACCAGCCCCGCGAACGCGGGACCGAAGACCCACGCCTTGTGCCGCCTGGCGATGTCGATATAATCCTCGATGTCGAGCGCGCGGCGCGTTACCGTTAATGAATCTTGCGGCTGCATCAGAGTCCCTCCCGGCGCCTAGATCTTGACGATGATATGATCGCCGTTCTCCAGCCAAATATTCTCTTCCATGTGCTTGCCCTTGCTCACGTCGTTGTAATTGAACTTGAACGTCTTGTCGCCGCGCAGGATCTTGATGTGCTTCTTATCGGCAAACTCCTGGAATCCCCCGGCGATGCTCAGCGCTTCCAGCACCCGCGTCGGAGAAACCAAGGCGTATTCGCCGGGACGGCCCACCCCGCCGTCGATGAAATAGCGCTTGCTCTTCACCTGTTCGACGCTCACCGTCACGTCCGGCCGATTCACTAAAGTCGACAGTTTCTCGGTCAGCTCCTTCGTCAACGCAAGCGGCGTCAATCCCTCGGCCTGCAGTTCCCCGATCAGCGGCATCGTAATCTTGCCGTCGGGGCGCACCGCCAGCAGGCGGGTGAAATCCGGTTCCCGCCATACCTGGATGTACAGCACGTCTTCCGGTCCGATTCTGTAGCGGTTCGGGTCCACCGGCTGCCCCACGCCCGGCGCGGCGGGCGTCGTTGCCGCCCCGGGCGGCGCGCCCGGCCTCGGAGCGGCCTGACCCGGAGGCGTTTGTTGCTGCGCCGAAATCAGCCCCATCGGGAGGGTTGCCAGCAAACAGCAAGCCAGACGAAACTTCACGTTCGATAATCTCCTCTTCTTCCGGTTCCAAAAACTCGTTCCCATTTTACAATGCCGCCCGGCGGCACAGCCCGGCGCCGCAAGCGCGTGCGCCATATTAGCTTGCGCGGCGCTCGTACTAAGACAATCGTCCGCCGTCGCTAGGTACTGTACCCCTGACCCTTATTTTCTGCTGGAATCCAGGCGCGCCGTCCCTCCCCCCAGGCACCTTCACGGGCGCGCGCCCCCGATCGAAAACGGCTGCCGCCGGCGGGCGCGGAGGGCGGCCCTGTGCAATCGCTTGCGCGTCGGGAGAACATAGAGCCGCGCGCGCGCCAGTTGCGTTAGCGACGAGTGGCGTTGAAGACCAATTCCGCTGTGCGCCGATTGCGCTCCGCGCCATTTGCGCTCTGCGTCGGGAATAAAATGCGCCTAACCCGCCACGTCGACGCCCATGCTTCGCGCCGTTCCCTTCACGCTGCGGATCGCGGCCTGCAGGTCGAAGCAGTTGAGATCCGGCATCTTCCACTTCGCGATCTCCTCCACCTGCTTCTCGGTGATCGTCCCGACCTTAATTTTGTTGGGTTCGGCCGACCCCTTCGCCAGGTTCACCGCGCGCTTGATCAGCACCGGCACCGGGGGCGTCTTGGTGATGAACGTGAACGAGCGGTCGGAGTAAATCGTGATCACAATCGGAATGATCAGACCTTCCTCGTCCTTGGAGCCGGTCCGGGCATTGAACGCCTTGCAGAACTCCATGATGTTCACGCCCTGCGGGCCGAGAGCCGTGCCCACGGGAGGCGACGGGGTTGCCTTGCCGGCCGGAATCTGAAGCTTCACCTGAGCGGTAATTCGCTTAGCCATCGTATACCTACATCTTCTCGATTTGAAGAAAATCTAAATCCACCGGCGTCGACCGGCCGAAAATCGTAACCAGCACCCGCACCGAGTTTTTCTCCGGATTCACGTCGTCCACCCGGCCGTTGAAGTTCGCGAACGGACCGTCGTTGATTCTCACGGTCTCGCCCTTCTCAAAGGTGAGCTTGGGCCGCGGCCTTTCCGCCGCCGTCGCCTGCCGGTACAGAATTTGGTTCACTTCGTCCGCGCTCAAAGGCACGGGATTATTGCCGCCGCCCACGAAACCAGTCACGCGCGGCGTGTTTTTCACCTCGTGCCACAACTGGTCGCTCATTTCCATCTGGACCAGAACGTAGCCGGGATAAAGCAGCCGCTTGCTGGTGACCTTCTTGCCGTTGCGCAATTCCACCACTTCTTCGGTGGGGATCAGAATGTTCCCGATCTTGTCGGCAAACCCGAACGCTTGTGAACGGCTGCGCAGCGAATCGGCCACTTTTTGTTCGAATCCGGAATAGGTATGAATGATGTACCAATTCTTCGTGGGATCGTCCACCGCGGGCGGCGCCGCGGCTTCGGCAGCGTTGGCCACCGGCGCGTCCGTATCGGCCCCCTCGCCGGTTTGCGGGGCTGTTTCATCGCCGTTGCCGGAGCTCGCTTCCGCGGCAGTCCCGTCTTCGGGCGCGGCCCCGTGTTCGGGAGCGGCGTCTTCGGGCGCCGTCTGTTCCGGCTCGCCCTCGGCTTGAAAAATGTCGTCGTCCGGCATTCGCTTAGCGCGTCAGCGCGTTGAAGATTTTCTGAACAATGCTGTTGACCACCATGTCCACGATCCAGAAATATGCCGCGAAGGCGAACACCGCGATGATCACAATCGTAGTGGTGGCCCGCACCTGTTTCCAGTTCGGCCACGACACCCGCCGCATCTCCATCTGGAGTTCCGCGACATAGTCTCTCGTTCGCACCGGCCAGCTTGTGGCCCGCTCCATGAAGCTCTGCTGCGTATTCTCGTCGTCTTGTGCTCGCGCTATTGCCATGCTTCTCATCCGGTTAACGTCCTGGGCGCTAAATTCCTGGCAGGGGCAGAGGGATTCGAACCCCCAAAGGCGGTTTTGGAGACCGCTGGTTTACCGTTAGCCTATGCCCCTGTAAAACACTCCGCGGCTCCTGCAACCCGGCAATCCCACCTACATCCTACAACCTATTTGATTTCCTTGTGGGGCCGGTGCTGCCGGCAAGACGGGCAGAACTTGCTCATCTCCAGCCGCTCCGTCTTGGTCTTCTTATTCTTCGTCTTGCTGTAGTTCTTCCGCTTGCACTCGGTGCATTGCAACGTGATAATTTCTCTCGCCATAATCTATGGGCTCCCGCCTCCACCGACCTCGCCTACCATCGCCTCGCCAAACTGGAGCCGTTGACCGGGATTGAACCGGTGACCTCGTCCTTACCAAGGACGCGCTCTACCATCTGAGCTACAACGGCGCAACCGCCCACCCTCGGCGGCCTTCGAAACTCCTGGTGGACAGGGAAGGATTCGAACCTTCGTACCTCGCAAGGAGGGACAGATTTACAGTCTGTTGGCTTTAACCACTCACCCACCTGTCCAGCTCTTTGAAATCTGGTCTTTAGCTCTCAGCGCCGATCACGTGCGCCGCAATCCGCGCCCATCGCCTGAACACATCGAATCACGATTATAGCGCATGTTGCCCAGCGGATTGCCCGCTGCCGTCCAGGCCTGAACCGGACTTTAGCCGACCTCGACCAGTTCGGCTAACGTCGTCGGTTCCGGTACACGCTCACCATGCATCCGCATTCCCTCGACGTGGAATTCGATCGCCTCGTGGATCAAATTGACAATCTCGGTGTATGTAGCGGCAGCGGCGATGCAGCCGAGCAGGTCCGGGACATGCGCGCTATAGCCGGTCGCGGTCTTCTCAATCAAAGCGACATACCTGCTCATTTGCTCAGCCCTGCTTGCTTCAGAATACTCTTTTCCGTTTTCTGATCGAGATCCATCGCGGGAGGCCCAGCAATCGTCACCGTTCCCGGTTTTGCTGGATGATGATACTGGCGATGACTGTCCTTTTGCCGGACTTGGGTCCATCCATCACGTTCAACCATGCGGATCACGTCCCTGACTTTCACCGGACCAGTTCATCCGCTGGCACACCCGATCCCATTACGATTCTATCGCATGTGCTCCGTGGAGAGCCGCGGGATTAGAGAAACTGCCGATAACGGCAACGCGACTGAGGGCCACCCGCCCGCGCTGATGACAGCTCGAATGGCATACCGAGCCAGCGCGGAAAGTCGTCTACAAAGGTCCCCTTACGGGGTCTGGTTCCGGCTCATGGCCCGAAACAGCAGCGACAGTAAGCCCCTCTGGGCAAAGTACGCCGCTCCCAACGTCGCTGGGAAAATCGCGCAAACAATCAAGGCTTCTGGCATTCGGTGGCTTCCTCTACGCAGTTCTCACAGTGCTATTCGGCAAAAATGCGGTGGTACTATACGGTTCGTTTCCGTTTATTCGGCAACGGCGTGTTATAAAAAGGGCGTCCGCTGAAATGAGGTGCGCTCGGAAACGGTTTTTTTTCAACCCGCTTATCGCTATCATGCCCTGTACCTGCACTATCGGCCGCACGCTCATCTTTCTGCAATTGGCATTCCTAGCTGCTCCAGCCGCCTCCGCCTACTCCGTGCTGACCCACGAAGCCATCATCGACGCCTTGTGGGATCCGGCTCTTAAGCCCTTACTGCTCAAACGCTTCCCAGCAGCCACGCCGGAAGACCTGCGGGCCGCGCACGCCTACGCGTACGGCGGATCGATCATCCAGGATATGGGCTACTACCCGTTCGGAAGCAAATTTTTCAGCGATTTAGTTCACTATGTGCGCAGCGGCGACTTCGTCCTCAACATGCTGAAGGACTCCGAAGACCTGGACGAGTATGCTTTCGCGCTCGGAACGCTGGCCCATTATGCCGCCGACAACACGGGGCATGCCGAGGCGGTCAACGTCGTCGAACCTATGCTGTATCACAAGATCCGGCGCAAGTACGGCGATCGCGTGACCTATGAGGACAACCCCACGGATCATCTCAGAACGGAGTTCGGCTTCGATGTCCTCGAAGTGGCCCGAGGAAACTATGCGCCGCAGTCCTATCACGATTTCATCGGCTTCAAAGTTGCCAAACCGCTGCTCGAGCGCGGCTTTGAAGACACCTACTCGGTTCCACTGAAGGACATTTTCAAGGACCTGGACCTCGCGCTCGGAACATACCGGCATACCGTGAGCGGGCTGCTGCCGGAAATGACTAAAGCCGCCTGGGCGCAGAAAAAGGACGCCATCCGCAAAGAACACCCCAGCGCAACCGAGCGGTCCTTTATCTACAACATCTCGCGCTCCAGCTACCAGAAGGAATGGGACGCCACCTACCAAAAGCCGGGGTGCGGCGCCCGCATACTGGCCTTTTTCCTGCGCATCCTTCCCAAAGTCGGCCCTTTCCGGACGCTCCACTTCAAGATACCGCCGCCGCGCGGGGAAACAATCTTTATGAAAAGCTTTGACGATACGCTGGCGCGCCTCCGAGGCTACACCGCCCAACAGCGGGCCGGCGATCTAACGTTGCCGAACACGAATTTCGATACCGGCCAGTTGACCCAACAAGGAGCCTACCGCATGGCCGACGATGCCTACGCGAAGCTGCTGCGGACCTATGCCGACAAAAACCTGCAGCCTTCCCCGGCGATGCGGGCCAACATCATCGCCTTCTACCGCGATCCGTCGCGCATCACCGATCCCAAAACCCTACGCGAATACGAATTCTTGACGGCCCCGCCCGCGCCGGCGGCATCCGCGCCGTGAGCAACTGCGCCCCCTTATCTTGAACTTTTATGCCTAAAATTCTAGTAACCGGAGGAGCCGGCTATATCGGTTCCACAACCGCCTGGGTGCTGCGGCAGCGCGGCTTCGATGTCGTCATACTCGACGATTTGTCGCGCGGCCACGAGCACAACGTTCGCGGCCTGCCCTATCACCGGCTAAACACGGCCGACACGGCCGACGTCGCCGCTCTGCTGGCGGCCGAGCGCGTCGATGCCGTCATTCATTTCGCCGCCTACATCGCCGTCGGCGAGTCTACCCAAAAACCGGAACTGTATTTCGCGAATAACACCTCCGGTTCCGTTTCCCTCTTCAGCGCCATGATCGAAGCCGGAGTGAAGCGGCTGGTGTTCTCCTCGAGCGCCGCCGTCTATGGGATGCCCTCGACGATTCCCGTCGCGGAGGATTCCCCCTTCGCGCCCGTCAACCCCTACGGCGAAACGAAGGTGATGGTGGAGAAGGTGCTCGGCTGGCTCGACCAGTTTCGCGATTTCCGCGGTATCGCCTTGCGCTATTTCAACGCCTGCGGAGCCGATCCGGCCTCCGGGCTGGGCGAGGAGCACGAGCCCGAAACGCACCTCATCCCGCTCCTCTTCCGGGCCGTCGAAACGGGGCGGCCGATCACGATTTTCGGCGAGGATTACGATACTCCCGACGGTACCTGCATCCGCGATTACATCCATGTCTCCGACTTGGCGGAGGCGCACGTGCTCGCTGTGGAGAAACTGCTCTCGGGCGGCGGCTCCGACGCCTTCAACGTGGGCACCGGCACGGGCCACTCCGTCCTCGAGGTGGTGCAAGCGACGGAAGAGGTGACCGGGAAAAAGGTCCCACGCCAGATGGGTCCGCGCCGCGAAGGCGACCCTCCCTCGCTGGTCGCCGACTCCGCAAAGCTGCGGCGCGCTCTCGGCTGGAAACCGCGCTATCCGGAGTTGCGCGACATGGTGGCCAGCGCCTGGCAATTCGAGCAGACCCGTTCCCGCCGCGTCCCCCATTCCGCGTGATCCATTCCGTGTGGGCCGTTCCGCGCCCCCCTTTCCCGCGACATGGTTTCGTGTGACAGTGAAGAAGGAGCCAGCATGAAAGCGACATTTGCAGCGGGATGTTTTTGGGGCGTCGAGGAAGCCTTCCGCAATTTACCCGGCGTGACCGCGACCGCCGTGGGCTACGAAGGCGGCACGACGAAAAACCCGACCTACCACGACGTCTGCGCCGGAGCCACCGGTCACGCCGAGACGGTCGAGGTGGACTACGATCCGGCCCAAATCTCCTACGAGCGGTTGCTCGACGCTTTCTGGGCCAACCATGATCCCACGACCAAAAACCGCCAGGGTCCCGACGTGGGCACGCAATACCGCTCGGCTATTTTTTATCACACCCCGGAGCAGGAAACGGCGGCGCGGGAATCGATGGCGCGCGCGCAAGCGAAGTTCCGCAAACCGATCGCGACCGAGATCGTCCCGGCCTCGCAGTTCTACCGCGCCGAAGAATATCATCAACAATATCTGGCGAAGAAGGGGCTGTCGCACTGTCACATCTAAGGCCGCGCCGCCGCTTGCTGCTTGACCAGCCGCAGTGAAAGATCTTGCGGCGATGCCGCGTCGAGGACGATGCCGGGAGGAAGATCGACGTTCTGCGCGCCGACCCGCAGGCGTTGCGTCCCTTCGTGCGCCTTCCCGAGGCTGAAGCGCACCATAAGACCCGAGAGATCGCCGGAGTTCATCAGCCAGGAACTGCCGCGCAGTTGCAGCGTGATTCGCGGCGCCGATTGATCGGCGATATTCAGGCCGCGCGGAACGTCGCTGAACTCCACCGGCACGCTCACAATGCGAATGGTGCTGCCCGCTGCGACCACGGAGGTGAACCAGATCAGCGCGGCCAGCGCCGCCGAGGTCAGCTTCAGTTTCGCGTCGGAAACGAACAGCGCCGCCAGCCTCCGCCGCCACTGAATGCGATGGCCGCTGTGGCTCGATTGCACCAGTTGCGCCAGTTCCTCGGCGCTCCCGATCGCGCGCGCCTTTCCCGCCCGCATCAGCGTCACCTCGCCGCGCTCCTCGGAAACGACGATGACCAGCGCATCGGTGCGCTCCGACAATCCCAATCCGGCGCGATGCCGCGTTCCGTAAACCAAGGGTACGTCCCGCCGCTCGGTGAGCGGCAAAATGGCCATCGCTTCCACCACACGGTCGCCCGCGATGACAGCCGCGCCATCGTGCAGCGGCGACGTCTTCTGGAAGATCGCTTCCAGTAGTTGCGGCGTCACCGCGGCCCCGATGCGTACCGCGCCGCCGATCAGCGCTCCGATGGCGTCGTGACCCAGGATCACGATCAGCGCGCCTGTCCGCGAGCTAGCCAGTGCAAGCGCGGCCTCCGCCACTGCGCGGCCCACCTGCGCTCCCGGCCCGGCCTGTTCCGGCAGCAGGCGGAACAACGTGTTCAGACGCAGCAATACATAGCGCAGCTCGGATTGGAACGTAAGCACCAGAACCGCGACTCCGATGAACGCGGTCGCCTGCAGCACCCAGCTTGTAATCACCAGATCGAAATTGCGGGCCAGCAGCGCGCCGGCCCACAGGGCCACGATGGCAAACGCCGTCCGCAGCGCGCGCGCCTCGCGCGCCAGATGCAGCAGGATGTAAAGGAAGACCGCGATGGCGCAGTAGTCGACCAGGTTTTGCCAGCGCAGGATGCTCGCCATCGCCGCCTCCGGTCAGCGTGACGGCAGATCGAGCCGGAATACCGTCCAGTCGGCCAGCGCGCGGGCCCCCAGACTTTCGTAAAACTCGATCGCGGGCCGGTTCCATTTCAAAACCGACCAGTTCATGCGCGCGCAGCCCCGTTCTCTTGCCGTGTCGATCACGTATTTGAGCAGCGCCTTGCCCACGCCCCGGCCGCGATATTCCTCGTGGACGAAAATGTCTTCCAGGTACATCCCGCGGCGGCCCGCATTGGTCGAGAAGTTGTGAAAGAACACCGCATATCCGGCGGGCTCGTCCCCGTAATAGGCGAGCGCGGCTTCGGCGGCCCGCTGCGGACCGAACAGGCTGTCGCGCAGCATCTCCTCCGTCGCCGCCACCTCCCCCGGGATCTTTTCGTATTCCGCAAGCGCCCGAATGAAGGACAAAACGAGCGGAACGTCCGCTTCCGCCGCCCGTCGAATCGCGATCCCCCCGCTAGATGAAACGTTCATGAGGACGATTCTCACATAGGTGATACGCCCTAATCTTATTTAGGAGCGCGGCCGATCAGAAACGTGAGGTTATTCAATGCTCTTGCCCCAAACTCCGCGAACTTTTGGACTGCAGCTCTACAGGGAACATCAGGATGGCGTCTCCGTCGAAGATCTGTCGGCGGCGCTGCGCATGCCGCGCGCCTGGATCGCAGAACGCATCGAGGCTGTCCGGCTGTGCATGGAGAAGCAGGTCCGCATCGAGCTGCGGCCCGTCCCGCGCACGCAGTGCCCGGCGCGCCGGCGCCGCTAATACCGCAGCAGGGAATAAACGTCGCGGCCGCTGAGCTTTTCGCGGCCCTTCAGAAATTCAAGCTCCAGCACGAACGCCAGACCCGCTACCTTCCCTTGAAGTTTCTCGACCAGGCGCACCGCCGCCGCCGCCGTTCCCCCCGTTGCTAAAACATCGTCGACGATCAGCACCTGCTGGCCCGGCTCGATGGCGTCCTTGTGAATTTCCAGAATGTCCGTGCCGTACTCCAGCGCATACTCGACCCGCTCGCACGGCGCCGGCAGCTTCTTCGGCTTGCGCACCGGGATGAATCCGGCGTTCAGCGCATAGGCCAGCGCGGGCGCGAAAATGAAGCCCCGCGCTTCAATGCCCAGCACCAGATCCACGCGCGCCGCTTCATAATGCTCGCGCAGCAGATCGACCACCCCGCGCAGTCCCGCCTTGTCCTTCAGCAGCGTCGTGATGTCGTAAAAATTGATTCCTGGCTTTGGAAAATCGGGAACTTCGCGGATCAGCTTCTTCAGTTGCGCGGCATCCGGCGTGAGTGTAGCTGCGTTTGCATTCATGATTTAATGGCGGATTCTGAAACCGGTACATTCTTCGACGGCCGCTTCCGTTTCCTCCACGCGGCGAACGTCCGCCATTCGCGGGCCCTGGCGTAGATAGCCCGCCAGCTCCGCCAAGCGTTCTCGCTCGCCCGTGGCATACACCTCCACGCTGCCATCGCCGCAGTTTCTCGCCCAGCCGCAAACTCCCAGCCGCGCCGCCGTCTCCTCGACGAAAGCTCGAAAGCCGACCCCCTGCACGCGCCCCTGGATCACGTACTTGCGCCCTTCCTTGCTCGCCGGCTGCGTCTTCAAGGCGTTCTGGTCAGCGGATACACGACCAGCTTGCGAAATTCGACGACGCCATGGTCCCCTTGCAGCAGAATCGGTCCGGGATCGCCTTCGTGCGGGTCGATCGCGATGGCCGTCAACCCATCGATGGTCTGTTTATCGATGATCTTGATCCCGTTCAGCGTCACCGTGACCTGCCGTCCCACCAGTCGTATGTCGAACGTCTGCCACTCCCCCGGCTCCTTGCTGGCATTCGTCACCGGCGCGATGCGGCCGTAAATGGCCCCGTTGCCATGGACCGACGGAGCCTTGTCGAAATCGTCCAGGATCTGGACTTCATAACGCCCGCGCAGCCCAATGCCGCTGTTGCCCGCCGCGCCGATCCGGAATTCCGCGTGGAGAATAAAGTTCCAGAACTTGCGGTCCGAAACCAGGTCGCCCGACCCGGGCGCGTTGGTCAGTATCCCCTGCTTCACCGTCCAAGGCGGCCGCCCCGCCACGGTCGCCGACCAGCCCGCCAGATCGCGCCCGTCGAAAAGATTAACGGCCTCGCCCTTCTTCCAGCTCGCGTCGTCTTTATCGTTAATCGCCGGCGCCCGCACGCCGGTCCACTCCAGATACGACGCGGGCTCGCCGTCGATCTCGAAGGTGCCTTTCAGCTTGCCCCCGTCGAGCCTCGCCCAGTACAGGCCCTTTTGCAAACTCTTGGGGTCGCGCGGCGATATCTTCGGATCCCGGCGGTACCGTTTATCCAGCGTGAACCGCAGTTCGCCATCATAAACCGATATCTTGGGGATTTCGTCGAGTTGCCCGCCCGGCGCGCCCACAAACTTGCCCTTGATAACGTCCGATCCCGCCCCCGACACCTCCAGCCACCAGGCGCGCGACCCGTTGTCCCCCTTCACCGCGATGTCCCATCGGCCGTTGAACTGCTGGTCTTCGCTGGTGCTCGCCACGCACGCGACCGCGAAGCAAGCGGCCACAAACAAGCGCATTTGCGCCTAATTTAGCACGCCGCGCCGCAGCCTGTCCCGCGCGCCCGCCGCCCTGAACCACACCCATCGGCAATCCTCGCCGCCGCTCTCGCCCGACGTTCCTCATAGGGCCGGCTTCACATCCGTCTTTCTGAAGTCGTTTCCCTTGAACAACAGAGGCTCTCCGGTTACTTTGGCCAGCGCATACGCGAAGCAATCTCCGAAATTCAGCCCCGCCGCGTGTCGTCGCTTCCCAAAATCTGTATAGGCTTGCCGGGCGGCATGCGCCTGCTCTTCCGTGACCGGCTCAATGACAATACGGGCGCGCCGGAAAAAGGCGTCGAACTGGCGGCTCCCGTTCAGTTTGGTCTGCGCTTCGACCATGATCGCCGCTTCCACGAAGGTGGCCGCCGACATGCGGAGCGAGTCCGCCTCGCTCATGGCGCGCGCGTACGTTGCGGCGTCGCTTTCGTTGAACAGGATCGCGAGCACGGCTGAAGTATCCACAATCATCGGGGCAGCCCGCGCTCGTCATAAAGCAACCTCCCGTGATTCACGGCGGGGCCTTTCAGCGCCTTCGCGCAACGGCGTCCAATCCTGAGCAGCTCCTCCGCCATCGCATCCGGCTTGCTCCGCCGCCTGACTCGCTCCAGGCGCTCGCGCAACGCCTCCGTCACGGCATGCGTCATCGTCTCGCCTGTTTCGCGCCGAAGGGCTTTGGCCAGTTCGTGGGCCTCCGGGTCTTTGATATTTAGGGTCAGCGGCTAATCCTCCTAGGTAGAAATATATCTACCATTGTTTTATCGTAACAAGTTCCACCCTCGCGCCCACCGGCGCCCGGGCTCCGCGCCCTAACCCCGCCGCGGCGCGGTCTTCACCCGAATGCCGCCCGCACCAACGAAAATTCTGTTTGTGCGCCGCTACCTTCAGCGCTCGCAAACGCTTGTAGTGTGCGCGCCGTAGTATTATTCCTCTGTCCGCTCCGGCGCCCGGCCATGACCCGCGACGAGATCCTCGATCGACTGCGCGAAAGGATTCTGCGCTACGCGGCATCAAGAGTACAGAGAGATGCCGCGCAGGATATCGCGCAGGAAGTTCTGATCGTCCTTCACGAAAAATACGCGCGCCTGGAGCGCATCGAAGAACTGACGCCGCTGGCTTTTGAAATCCTGCGCTTTAAGATGATGGCGCTGCGCCGCAAGGCCGTCAGAAGGGGGGAATACGATCGCGTATCGGTCGAAGACATTCAGCTTCCCGATGCCCGCGTCGACATCGCCGCGGATTTGGAGCTGCGCGAGCGGCGCCGCATGCTGATCGAAGCGGTCGAGCGCCTGGGTGAGCGCTGCCACCGCCTCATGGCCCTGAAGCTGGAGGGCAAGACCTTCATCGAGATTCAAAAAATTATGGGCGCCGCCTCGATCAATACCGTCTACACCTGGGATCTGCGCTGCCGCAAGCAGTTGCTCGAATTCATGGGCGGCAGCTGGGACGGGCGCAAATGAACGAAGCCCGCGGGGAACCACCAATGGAAACGCCTATGGAACCCGATGACATACGCCGCCTGATCGGCGGTTACGCCACGGGCTCGCTCACCGAAGAACAGCGCCGCCGGCTGTTCCAGGCCGCGCTCGAAGATCAGGAGCTCTTCGACGCGCTGCAGGATGAGCAGGCTCTAAAGGAATTGCTCGACGATCCCATCTCGCGCGAGCAGGTATACACGGCTGCCGCCGCCAATCTGCCCCCGCCCAACCGCCGTGCCCATAACCGAGCCGCGACCGTCCCTAACCGAGCCGCGACCGTCAGGGAGCGGAGCTGGATCTGGGCCTTGACCGCAAGCATCGGCGCCGCCGCCCTGCTCACCATCATGCTTCTCAATTCGGAGCGCCCAACACCCCGCCCGGAGCGCGTCGCCCGTCTCCGGCCAGCCGCGCCGCCGCCGCGCAACCGGTCCCGACGCCCGCCGTCCCACTCTCCCAGCCGCCGCCACCGCATCGCGAGCGCGCCGCAAAACTCGACAATCTCCAAAAACTCGCGCGCTCCATGCCCCGCAAACAGCTTGCCGATTCGGGGACGACACGCCCGCCCACGGCCGCGACGGAGCCTTTCAACCCGCCCGCAGCGCCATCTTCCTCGCGCCTCGCAAACCAGCCAATCGCGGGCTATCAGCCGCCTTCCCCATCTGCGGCAGCGCCGCCCCAGACCGCCGCGCCATCGCCGGCAGCAGTCATGCAGCAATCCCCCCAGCCCTCGCCCGGAGTTACCGGAGTGATCGGAGGCGTGCTCGCCCCGCCCCGCCCCGCGACCGTTTTCCGTGAGCAACGGCAAGCTATGTCCGCACTCCCCACGGCCGCGCATCCAAGAACCGCGCCGGGAACCGCGCCGGACAGCATCGCCTATACCATTGCGAAACAATTCGAAAACGGAACTGATACGGTTCTCCCGCCCAGCGCCCTGCGTTCCGGCGACATCGTTCGCCTGACCCTCTTCCCGCGATTACCCGGAGCCCTCGCCATCCTCGCATCGGACGCCGCCGCCCCCGCCTGGAAAACCCTCTTCCCCGCCGCGGGTTCCACCCTGGAACTGCGCGCCGGCGAAGCCTACGTGGTGCCCCTTGACATCACCGTTAAGCCCGGAGAACGCCTCCGCGTAACGGTAGGCGCCGCAACAACCGAGATCAAACTAGGCCGATAGCGCGCGCCCCACGCGCTCTCAAAACCCAAATACCAGCCGCGCCGTTACGCTGCGCGGCGCCCCGATCGCCGTCCCCGAAAACAACCCCGCGAAATCGATCACGTTCAATCGATTCGTCAGATTGATCGCGTCCACCTGCAACCGCACCGGATATTTCTCGCTCCCGCTCAACGTCACGCCCACCGACGCGTTCAACGAAAACAGCGGCCGCGTACGGTTATCCGAGAAATTCACGCGGCTCAGAATGTCCGGCCCGTATTGCCCCACGGCGTCGCTGTAGGTGCCCTCGAAATCGATCGGAAGCCCGCTGTCGTACGTCATTCCCATGGCCGTCCAGACGCGCTTGGCCGCCTGATAGCGCAGCCGCGCCCGCACCGTATTGCGCTGGTCCTGCGACACCGGAAACACCGTGCCCGCCGCGCTCACCGCCGTGGCCGCCTGATCTCCCAAAAACAACCCGCCGGTCACCGGAAAATACCCGTTTCCGCGCATATTCGAATAACTCGCGTACCCCGAAAACGGTCCCCACCGCGGGATCTCCAGTTTCACTTCCGCCCCGTAAATATCCGCCCGCGCGAACGCGATGGGAAAGCTGACGCCCGTATTCAGCAGCAGATCGTCGTCCGGGAAATTGCTGTATCGCCGCCGGTACAAGTTCGAGCTTAGTTTCACTTTCCCGAAAAAATCCCGCGCAAATCCCGCCTGATAATAATTCCCCCGCGCCGGCCGCACCGGCAGCCGCAGCACCTGGTCGCTCAGGCTGCTCACCTCCGGCGAACTGGACAGCAGCAGGTTTTCAAACGCCGGCGTTTGGAAGATGCGATCGTACGCGGCCCGGAATACCATCTTGGCCCGCGGCCAGTAATAAGCGATCCCCGCCCGCGGACTCCAGGCCGTCTCGTTCACCAGCAGATCGTAATGATCGAAGCGCATGCCGCCGCTCAGCGTCACATTCTTCCAATGCGCCTCGTCCTGGGCGAAGCCGCTCTGCTCTCTGTCCGGCGCAGACGCGCGGAAATCGAACGACGGCGGCGTCCCCGCATCGAACTGCGCCGCATCGGTGATCAGATAACTGAGCGCCTCCTGAATCGCGGCATAATCGAACTCCCCCCCAAACTTGAGCTCATTCTTCCCCGCGTGGATCGAAATCGCCCCCTTCGCATATTCCTCGCGATAACCGCGGTCCTGCGCCGCGATCATCGGCGTGGCCAAATCGTTCGACCAAAACCCCGCCGTGATATCGCGCGCCATGGCGCTGAAATCCCCCAGAACATTCGCCGAGAAAATGTGCTGATAGCGAAACTGCAGCGCCGCCTCGTAATTGTCCCGATCCTGCCGCTGTCCCGCCTGCTGCTGCACGATCTCGTTCGGAACTTCGAATTTCGCTTCTTCCCGCCGCAGTACGATCCCGATGCGATTTCTGTCGTCGATGTCCCGCTCGTAATGCGCCATCAAGTCGCCCGTCGTCCCGCGGTTGGCGTAATTCTGGGTGACCGGTGGATCGAGATATCGATCCGTGGCCGATCCATCCCCGCTCAGCGTCAGCGTGTTCCTCCCCCATCCGTATTGCGCCTCCAGATATCCGCTCGCGGTGTCAAAGCTTCCGCCCGCCAACTCCGCCTTGCCGTGCAATCCCGGACGCGTGTCCCGCCGCGTCTCCACTTCAATCACGCCTCCCAGCTTCCTGCCGTATTCGGCCGGAAAGCCTGCCGTCAGCACGCTCATTTCCTGCACCTCGGCGGCATTGAAATCCGGAACGAACGCCGCCGAGCGGTTCTCCGTCATCGGCAGCCCATCTATCACGTATTGCGCCTGATACTCCTCGCCGCGCGGATGCAACACGCCGTTCGCCTCAAACACC
The DNA here is from genome assembly GCA_963795935.1 of Bryobacterales bacterium. GTDB lineage: Bacteria > Acidobacteriota > Terriglobia > Bryobacterales > Bryobacteraceae > JAICMB01. Next base: position 146,131 of record CAWCJO010000029.1, read on the forward strand.
CATCCCGGCTGGGTCGCGACCAGGTCCGCCAGCGATCTTCCCGGCCTTCCCGTCAACCGGTCCGCCAGCGTCGCCCCGCCGATCTTGTCCGCGGATGCGATGCTTTCCGGATCCAGAAGCGTGGCGCTGTCCTTCACCTCCACTGTCGTACGCACCTGCGCTGGAGCGAGGGCGAACTTCACCTCCTGTGGAATCGGCGAGCGTACATCCACCAGACGCGTTTCCGGCGCCAGCTCCTCCCTCGAAACATTGATTTTGTAAATCCCGAACGGCAGCCGCTTCGCGATCACTTTGCCGGACGCGTCCGCCGCGAAGCTGCGCTTGTAATCGTTCGCCTCGCTGACCAGCTCCACCGTCGCGCGGACCGGCAGCCCGCTCGAATCGGTAACCGCGATCCGCAATTCTCCCGTCCCGGCCTGACCGAATACAACCACCGCGAAAAGGAGCACGCCGCCAATCGCACGACGTTTCCAGCATCTCAGGAATCGAAATCCCGCGCAAACTAGATAACCAAAAACACCCCCCGCTCCAAATCGGCCCAGTTACCCGCGAATCCGCCGCGGCGCATGTAATCTCCAGCCGCTTACGAAAGTTCACGCCGCGTCTCCGATATTTTGCCGAGCGGCGCGCGTGTGCGGCCCCTTGGCAGCCGTTCCCACTAAATCCTGGGCCTGCTTCAGCGGCCGAGAATCGGAGACCGAAACTTGTCGACCAGCCGATCCTGCTGGTTCGGATCGTCATCCCGTAAATTCGCTTTCAACATCTTGAAGAATTCCCGCTTCCGGCTTTCCCGACCGTCGAGTCCAAGCCGAACGAGCGCGGCGATTGCCTTACTCAGGCTCGCGTCGGCGGTTTGGGCGTACCGCTCCACTCGACCGGCGAGACTGGGGGCTAGTGCGACAGTGTATCGTGAGTCGGCTTTTCGAGCGACGTCTTTGCGAGGCTTTCGATTATCGCGTCCGCTCCGCTTCGTGGTTTGTTTCGAGTGCGGCATACATCCTCAGAATGCCTCGTCTGGGCGGACTGGAAAATCCACTCCGCGCATCGAAATGGTTGCGCTCTCCCGCGTAGCATTTCCCCGCCGGCAATCGTCACGGCCTTCAGCGGCCCTTTCGCTACATGCAAGCCGCGCCGCTCTCCCGCTGCGCCACCAATCCGCTCCGGCTTCGGCAAGTTCGGGTCTTCCTTGAGCGCCGCGGCCAACGCATCGTATTCCAGCCTCTGCTCGCCCGTTTTAACGCATCGCGGGAAAAAGCGCGCTAACACCCGCGCCTCCCATCCCGTCTTGTCCACGAAGGAGATTTACCATGCGAAAACTTCTCATAGCGGCTCTCGCAGCGGCTTTCGCGGCATTGCCCGTGTTTGCCGCGCCCTCACCATTCAGATCGACGACCTGAAAGCCAATCCCGAGGCGATCGCGAAAAACGCCCTCGTTGTCGCCCACATCACCGCCTGCCATTCGCCGGAAAAGACAACCATCGCCGCCACCGCCGAGGGCATCGTCAACGGCCAACGCCGGACTGTCCCGTTGAAGGTCCTCTATCTCTCCCAACCCGGCGTCTTCGCCGTGTCCCACGAGTGGCCGCGCGATGGCGCCTGGACCGTGAAGATGATCGCCACCAATCCCGAATACAGGAATTACGCCACCGCCGTCGTGGTTCCCATCCGCAATGACGCGGCCAGCCGCGAAGACGCCAAGGTGTTCTATCACGCACCCTCGGCCGATGAAGTAAACGGAGTGCTTAAACAAACTACGCTTGAGTAGATAGGCGTGCTCCCGGCCCCTCAGCCATGCGCCAGCGAAGCCGCGTTGGTCCGCGCCGCGCAAGCGGGCGACCGCGCGGCCTTCGGAGCCCTCTACGCGCAGTTCAGCCGCATGGTCCACGGAATCCTCCTCGCTCACGTCTCTTACGGCGATGCCGAGGATCTCATGCAGGACGTCTTCGTTCGAGCCATGGAACAACTGCCGCGCCTGCGCGAAACGGCGGCCTTTGGCGGCTGGCTGGCTTCGATCGCGCGCCGCGCGGCTTTCGATCATCACCGGCGTATACGGTCGACGGCCGAGTTGCCCGGCGCGGTTGCGGGCGGCGAAAGGCCGGACGGCGAAGCTTTCGAAGCGCTGGCGATAATCCAGCGCCTTCCCGAAAGCTATCGCGAGACGCTGGCGCTACGCCTCGTCGAGGGCATGACGGGCCCGGAGATTGCGCAGCGCACCGGCCTGACGCACAGTTCCGTGCGCGTGAATCTCTGCCGCGGAATGAAACTGCTTCGCGAGCGACTGGAGCCAAAACGATGAATGAAGAATATCTGTGGGACCGCACGGGCGAACCCGATCCTGAAATCGTACGCCTCGAAAAACTACTCGGCCCCTTGAGACATTCCGGCGAAGCAGTCCCCCCGCGCCAGCCGCGGCCGCATAAATCCCCGCGCAAATCGGCGATCGCGTGGTGGCTCGCCGCCGCAGCCGTTCTCGCCGCTGCAATCCCGGCCGTTCCGCTGTTGTTCCGCGGCCCTCTCACAAGCTGGCGGCTGCCCGACGGCCGCTGCATCCGCGCCGGTCAGACGATCGTAACCGGCGCCTCGCAGCCGGCGAAGATCCATTCTTCCGATACCGGCGAAGTTACCATCGATCCGGGTTCTCTTCTGCGGCTCCTTGCGTCCACCGCTCGGGAGCAGCGCTTCGATCTGCGGCGCGGCGCGATCCACGCGTTCATCTGGGCGCCTCCCGGCCGCTTCGTCGTGGACACGCCTTCATCGAAGACCATCGACCTGGGCTGCCGCTACACGCTGCGCGTGTTGAACAACGGAACCGGCCTGCTCACGGTCGAACTCGGTTGGGTCGCCTTCGAACGCGACAAAATCGAATCGTTCATACCGGCCGGCGCGGCGTGCGTCACGCGTCCCGATCGGGAACCCGGCACTCCCTATTTCACCGACGCGTCCCCAGCGTTGATAAACGCTCTCTCCAGTTTCGATTCTTCGCGGGACCCCGCCGCGCTCGCCTCCGCCATTGCCGCATCCCGGCGCCGCGATGCCCTCTCTCTATGGCATCTGATGATCCGGACCCACGGCGCGCAAAGGGCTCAAGTATACGACCGCTTCGCCTCACTCGTAACTCTGCCGCCCCAGATCACCCGCCAAGCCATTCTCGACGGCGACGATAAGGCCATGGACGCCGCCTGGAACGCTCTCGATCTCGGAAAAACCGATTGGTGGCGGCAATGGAAAAGCCGTTGGTAATTTGCGTTTCCCGCGGCGGCGTTGCCGAGCTGACAGGAGCCTTGTTCTCCTCGCAACCTGTGTGCAAGTAGATTCAGCGCGTCACCGATCCGCGACCGTTGCGGAGCGGAACCCGGTTTCGGGGAGCGCGATGAACCTCAAAAAAGGGCACGATCAATCGCTCCTTACAGAGCGGCCGGTATTGGGGGAAGAAGGTTGACGGGTCAACGGAAACCTGAGGCGGAGTCGGCTTCAAAAATGCTGTCGTTCGGCCCAAATCATCTCAATGCCGTCTTCGGCTGGGATGCCGACGTGCCCGATCCGCGAGTGCCCGGCGCGCAGCTTGGAATCGATAAGTTCAGGTTCTCGCGCAATTGCGGAAACACTCAAAACAGAATTACACCGCAAGATTTGAGGGGAATCGGACCCGGCGGCCGCGCCGGCGCGCCGCCTGGTTCAAAGGCCGACGTGCCGGAAGTTCTTGTCGAGGGTGAAGACGACCCGGCCATCCGCTTCGCGCTTTTTCGAGCAGTGCGGTTTTTGCGGCCCGGGCAATCGGCCCGCGCCCAGACAAGGTCGTGATCCTGCATGCGTAAATTCTCGACGATTGTTCGAGGGAAGTTCTCATCCGCCCGAATTTTCATCGGGCGGCGATGGGATAGTCTGTACTCGTGCACCAGGTAGCCCGCATAAGAGAGCACGCAAGGATGTCGTCTTTGACGACCCTATCAGAGATCTCGCTCCGGATTGGCAGGCCGCCGGCAACTCAAGGACGAACTCGACGGCTATAATCGTGCCGCGGATCACAGGCTTACCGGCCCGGACATTGGGACCGGCAGCAGATGGACGCCTCGATCCCTCGTCCCAATTCACCGGCAAATTTCGCAAATGCCCGCTGGCGCCGCTTACAAAGTCAAGGCAGGCCCATTGCGACAGAGGCAACCGACTCCCGTCACACAATCCCACTTGACTGCCTCGCGGAGCGATCCGGATGCCAAGCCTCAAAAAGGCGTGGCGGAACGAAAAGATCTGGCGTGGAGCGCCGGTTCACGATGCGCGTCATTAGCTCATCGCGAAGAGCGCATGAGACACTCGCCCTCACCCGCGCCAGGGTAGCGCCATACGGCGCTCGGCATGGGCGTCAGTGCGATACATCCAGGCTCTGCTCTATCAAGTGAAACCTACCGACCCGAGTATGCTGGCAATACCCACGCTGATTATTCTGGCTGTGGCCTTTCTGGCGCGCTGCCCGCACTGATCCGCGCCGTGCGAATCGACCCGGCCACGATGCTGCGCGACGAATAGATCCTCAAGCAGTAACTCGTCTGCCTCTTTGTAACGCTGCGCACCCCGCGTCAGCTATAAACAAGGTTCAGGGTTTCGGCCGCAATATTGCATTCGTGTGGATCAACGCGTCGCTTCACGTCATCTTGAAACTGCGCCTGTCTGGAGGTAGGCGACGCAACCTGATGTTCTAACGCTTCTCCGCTTTTTCATCCTGACCGCAAGAGAGTTTGGCGGTAATGCCGACTGGCGCACCCCTGCCGAAAGCACACGAGCCTTTACGGACCGATTTCTGCCATTGCACCGGCAGATTCGGTAACCACGGACCCAGCTCGCCAACCTTCTGGTATCGCCTTTAGCTTGCTCGCTCCCGCACCGGCGCTCATGTTCACTCATGACGTGAAGCGCGCGGCCTCGGAACCGATCCCCGCCGTTCGCCGCAGTTCACTCCGGTAGCGCTCGGCCGTTTTTTCCTCCCTGGAAGCGTTCCCGAAAAGCAAACGCGAAAGCGCATCGACGATATCGGATTGGAGTTGCTCCGGCGCGCCTGGAAGCGCCTCAAAGAAGGCGTTCAGAATGCCGCGGTTTATCGCGTCTTGCGCGTCGCCGGATTTCCACAGCTGCAATTCCAGGTTCGTTGCCGCCGCCCGGCGATTGTCCTGCGCCTGCGACGCGTTGGCCAAAACCTCCAGCTCCACTGCGGCCGCATCCCGCCTGTCAATGCGGTGTAGCGGGCCCGCAGCATAATGGCCGTATACAGAAATGAGGCCCGTCCCATTGAGGATCGCTTGTCGAATCAGATCCACCCGTTGCGCCGGCTGCTCCACCTCCTCGGCGGCCAGGATCCACCGCAACTCCCCGACAAGGGGATCGTCGAGTGTTTTGACTTCCTTGACGCTCCCAGCCTCAAATGGCGGCTCCGTGCCGCGAACCGCCATTACGAGATAGATTCCGGGCCGAAGCGCCACGCCGTTCCATCCCTGGCCGCCGGATTGTACGCGCCGTGCCTGACTGCGGTATTGGGCGTACAGAACGCTGGCGTGCTCTCCGCCTTTCCCAGCCCACGGCTGATCTCATGGACATCGCCGAGCTGTACTTCGCCGGAGATGACGTCCGGCGTCCCGTCCTGCACCGTCGCCGACGGCGCCCGGCTTGGGATGAAAGGCGTCTTTTGTCTTCCGATGATCTGAAGGAAGCTGCTCTCGGCGAATCGCGTCGTGAAGCTTCCACCTCACGGTGCCAGACAGAGCAGCGAGTTCAGCGGCGTACTTCGCAGCCCGCCTCGTTAACTTGTTTGCCATGGTAGATTTCCGTCAGTTTCGTGTCCTCGCCAATCTTTGCGATCCTTGATCCATTTCGCACCGACCGTGTCCGTTGCAAACCAGTCAATTGTTCCCCCTATGTCCAAACACAAGTCGGCATCGCCCAATACTCATGGCAAAAATTCACATCAGTGTTGTGCAAAAAGCCGCTAGATAGGTCCTGAACCGGAGTATACCGGCCGTCTCTTTAGCTGCTCGCGTGGTTTGTACGCCCCCAGGAACGAATTCAGGCAGGTAAGATCAATACGATTGTCCCCGACTGTCGCACGCTGTAACAACACGAGCGTCCAAATCAGCGCTCGGATCCGTAATGCGATCGGAACTCCCATGGTGTAGAAACGCATCATCGCCACCGGAAGGGTCAAGACTGGCGTCCAGAATGGGGAAGCCGATGTCGGTCACCTTAACGCCAAGGGTGGTAATTGGGTCCCAGAGATGTCCCAGTGTCCCGGCTTTCGCGAAACGCCAATGCTCATAGCCTTTTTTGGTTTTATGCGGCGCGGGCTCCGATCGTTGACCCCCTTCGGGCGCTCCCTAGGTTCTGTAAGAAGCCGACGTGAACTTTCTTGCGGAACTCGTTCAGTGGCGGCTGACCGCCTGCAAGCACAAGAACTTTGGCCTGCACCCACATGCCGCAGTGAGGCTGGTCAGTCGGGTCAAATATTCCGCTGCTAATTGCCACGCTCGCGGCATTCGAGAGCATCTTTCAAATCCCCTCCCTTCATCGCCGATTCCATAATCGTTACGTCCACGAACACGACGTTCCAGAAAACCGTCGTACCGTCCAGCGTGGCGGATACGGCGTACCCTCCGGACGCATTGGTCGTCAGACTGGAATGAATGCCCGCCGCGGCGGGGAGCCAGGGTTGGGGTCCGGGCCGGGATTCGGCAGTACCGCCCAGGCAACGTCCTTTTGATTGGGCGGATCGGTGACCGCTTCCAACAGTACAGCGCCGCAGTTTCGAACCAGAACGGTAGGATGATTAGCGTCGAGAGCCTGGTTATTCGAGTCGCCGCTGAATTCGTGAAATTTTTGCGGCGGTGGAATCCTCCACGCTTTCGTGAACGGCGGTGTCGTGGGAACCTTGCACACGTGGTATCCTGACCACCTTTCGAGGACAATGAACGCACGCGCCGGGCGGCGCCGCTGCGCCTGGACCAGAGTTGGGATGTGGGGGATCCTCCCACATAATGGAACTGGGCGGTTATTCCCTGCCCTGCGCTGCGCCGCCGCCCGCAACATCTTCCACAATGCTTCTTCCAGATCTTCCGGCCGCACCATCTTGAAGCCTGCTGATGCGCGCATCAATTGCCGGCGCGTCCGCGAGCGCTTGCTGGGATTCGCCGGCCATCAATCGGATGTTCCGATCACGCCATGCCCGGCGGCAAACATCGTGAGCGATAGCAGTGCGATTCCACCCGGCGCGTTCAAATGCAACGCTTGCGCCCCGCCGCAGGCCTTCGCGAACAGAGCGTGCAGTCCCTCTTGACCCGTAAGCTTCGCTCTGTTGAGGGTAAGTGCGGCATAGCGCGTCCAAAACCGAGCGCTCCAGGTCCTCCGGACAGGAATTGATGCAGCGGCGTTCCGGCGATTCGCTCCAGCCCGAGCACAAGCAAGTCGCGGCCCGGACCGGCGATTTAAACTCATAAACTCCATGGCGCGGTCGTAAAGACGAGCAGCGCGCTGCATCTCCATCTCCGGCTCGGGATCGCTCAGCGCTACGGCGGCTCCAGCGGCATTGCGGATCCGTGTCAAAACCCATCAACAGACACATCAGATCCAGGTAAAAGAAACCGTGACACCGGCAGGTGAACCCGTGCCCTCTCGCCCTCGCTATGCCGGTCCGCCACCATCGTTCTCAGGCAGTCGTCTCCCATAAAGTTCGCCCGCGCTGGAGCGAACTCGCCGAATGTGGTCCGCCATCTCGCATTCGAACGCGATTTCCGCGTCTGCTCCATCGCTGCCATCTGTTCCCGGCACATCAGCATCGTTCACCGTCCCCCTATTCTGCCATCCATTCGGCTTATGCGCCCCTGCAATCACGGAAATCTGCTAAATAAATCTTCAATCGCCGCAATCGCTTAGCCTGCATCCGCGGGCGTGCCGCCTCACAACCCGCAACACCACAGGCTATTCTTTGAT
>CAWCJO010000030.1:0-26358 GCA_963795935.1 Bryobacterales bacterium
CCCAAGAGCGCGATTTCGGCGTTAGAAAAGGCGGGTATCGAGTACGGCGGCTGGCTGCCGAATTACGAAGTTCCCGCAGTCTTCGGACGTTTTCGCGCCACCGTGCATATTCCCCGGCGTCCGTATGCGACTGGCGCTGCCGGGTATTCCAACGATCCGGCCGTTCGAGGCGCTGGCATGCGGGATTCCGCTGGTCTCCGCTCCCTGGGTGGATTCCGAGAGACTGTTTACGCCGGGTAAGGATTTTTTGGTGGCGCGTAACGGCCAAGAGATGCGCACGCAGCTGCAGTTGGTGCTGACCGATCCTCGGCCTGGCTCGCGAATTGGCTGCGCATGGCAGAGAGACCGTGCTGGCGCGGCACACTTGCGCGCACCGGGTGGATCGGTTGTTCTCGATCCGCGAAGAGATCGGCGAGCGCCAAGGGGCGGCCGCGCTGTCAAACGCATGAGAATCGCATTTTTTGGTTCCAGCCTCATCTCCGCGTATTGGAAGGCGCCGCGACTTATTACGGGGGCATATTCGGGCGCTCAACGCCCTTGGCCACGTCATTACGTTCTATGAGCCCGATGCATATGGCCGCCAGCAGCATCGCGACATAGGCGATCCTCAATGGGCGCGCGTGGTCGTGTACTCAGCTGAAGGAAGGGACGAGTGTGGACGCGGCTGGATCAGGCGCGCGCGGCGATCTGATGTCAAAGCGAGTGGCGTTGGCGTCTTCGATGAGTTGCTCGAAGCCGCCGTGCTGGATGTAAAGAGGCCGGACGCTTGGCGGTCTTTTGGGACGTGGACGCTCCCGCCACGCTGGATCGCGTGCAGAGCAATCCGACCGATCGCTTGCGCGCGCTGATCCCGCGGTACGATTGGTCTTCACCTATGGCGGCGGCGAACCCGTTGCGGGCCTACAGGGCCCAGGGCGCCCGGGAATGCGTGCCCATCTACAATGCGCTGGATCCATCGACTCATTTCCCCGCGCCTCCCGATCCCGGTTCGAGGGGCCTGGGGTTCGTGGGAAACCGGCTGCCGGATCGCGAGGCTCGGGTCGAGGAGTTCTTTTTCCGTGCCGCGGAACTGGCGCCGCGGCAGCGATTCCTGCTGGCGGCAATGGCAGGCGGGAACTATGCCCCTCAAGTTAAGTATGCCGGTCATTTGTACACCGCCGATCACAATGCGTTCAACTCGACTCCGCGAGCGGTCCTGAACATCAGCCGGGAGAGCATGGCGCGCTACGGTTTCTCGCCGGCTACGAGAGTATTCGAAGCCGCGGGCGCGGGCGCATGCCTGCTTACCGACGCCTGGGACGGGATCGAGCTGTTCCTGGAGCCCGGGAAGGAGACGCTGGTGCGCCGGACGGCGAGGAAGCGCCGGTACGCTCGCCACTTCGAGCGAGCAATGCGCCCGCGAGATCGGCGGGCAGCGCGGAAGCGCATTTTGGCGCAGCATACTTACGCTCATCGGGCGCGGTTGATCGATGCGATCTGGCCTGGTGATGCCACGGCGGGGGCGGTGGCATGAAGCTCGTCATATGCGGCCTCTCGATAACTTCCTCGTGGGGAAATGGCCATGCCACCACCTATCGGGCTTTGTTGCGCGAATTGGCCCGGCGCGGACACGAAATCCTGTTCCTCGAGCGGGACACCTATTGGTATGCCGACAATCGCGACCTGCCCGATCCGCCGTTCTGCCGGACGGAGCTGTACGGCAGTCTGGAGGAGCTGAAAGACCGTTTTTCCGACGACGTGCGCGAGGCCGACGCGGTAATTGTGGGATCATATGTTCCGGACGGAGTCGCGGTCGGGAAATGGGCGACCTCGACCGCGAAAGGGCGACGGCGTTTTACGATATCGATACGCCGGTCACGTTGGCGAAGCTCGAGCGCGGAGATGAGGAGTATCTATCGCGGGAGCTGATCCCGCGCTACCATCTATATCTTTCGTTCACCGGCGGAGGGACGCCCGGCCGGATCGAGCGCAATATGGCTCGCCGGCGGCGCGCGTGCTCTACTGTTCGGTCGATCCGGAGGCTTATTATCCCGAAGAACGCCGCAAAAAGTGGACCATGGGATACCTCGGCACCTACGGGGCGGACCGCCAGCCCACGATTGACGCGCTGCTGCTGGAGCCGGCCCGGCGCTGGCGCGAGGGCTCGTTCGTGGTGGCCGGTCCAATGTATCCGGCCGCGATCCGCTGGCCGACGAACGTGAAGCGCATCGACCACCTCGCTCCGGCGGAGCATCGCGAATTTTACAATTCGCAGCGCTTCGCGTTGAACGTCACGCGGGCCGACATGGTGCGAGCGGGGTACTCCCCGAGCGTTCGCCTTTTCGAAGCGGCGGCCTGCGGGACGCCGATCGTCAGCGATTACTGGGAGGGTCTGGACTCGATCCTGAAAGTCGGGACCGAAATTCTCGTTGCGCGCAACGCCGCCGAATCGCTGCGCTACCTCCGCGAAACCACGGAAGCGGATCGCGTGAAGATCGGCAACGCGGCGCGTAAACGGGTCATTTCCAACCACACGGCCGCGCATCGCGCCGCCGAGCTGGAGCGGTACCTGTTGGAAATTCTGAATAAGCCGAAATCGCATTCCGCTCGCCTGAGTCTATCCAGCTTGAGTCCGGAGCGGGACTCGAATCTCAGGAGGGCAAGCGATATGGCGGAGCAGTTACCACGTCAGCCCGGCGTTGAAGCCGAAATGAAGAATAAGCCCCGGGAGGAAAAGGAATCGCACCGGGGCAGCGGAAAACTTCAGGATAAAATCGTCATCGTCACAGGCGGGGACAGCGGGATTGGCCGCGCCGTCGCGATCGCGTTCGCGAAGGAAGGAGCCCACCTCGCCGTTTTATATCTCAACGAGCACCAGGACGCGAAGGAGACGAAGCGCCTGGTCGAGGAAAAGGGGCGGCGCTGCATCCTGATCGCGGGCGATGTGGGCGACGAAAAAGTCTGCCGGGAAGCTGTTGCGAAGACGGTGGGCGAATACGGGAAGCTGGACGTGGTCGTGAACAACGCGGCTGAACAGCACGAGCAGGAAGACTTTGAGAACGTCACTTCGGAGCAGATGGAACGGACGTTCCGTACAAACATTTTTGGCATGTTTTATCTGACTCGCGCCGCCCTGCCGCATCTGCGCGAAGGCAGCGCTATCGTGAACACGACGTCCGTAACCGCGTACCGCGGGAGCGAGCACCTTATCGATTACGCCTCGACCAAAGGCGCGATCGTCGGGTTCACGAGGTCGTTGGCGAAGAATCTCGCGAAGAAGAACATTCGCGTCAACGGCGTAGCGCCGGGTCCCATCTGGACTCCTCTGATCCCCGCCACCTTTCCGGAAGAGCGCGTCGAGGAATTCGGGAAAGACACGCCGTTGGGGCGGCCGGGACAGCCGGAGGAGGTTGCGCCCTGTTATGTTTTTCTCGCTTCGGACGACTCTTCCTATATGACCGGACAGGTGCTGCATCCAAACGGCGGCGAAGTGGTCAACGGCTGAACGAATATCGGCGCGAAGCGCGTCTAATCCCGGAAGGAGGATGTTCATGGCAACGAGATCCCAATCAAACGTCACCACCGATCACGATGAAATCCGGCAATGGGCGGAGGCCCGGAATGCGCAGCCGTCCTGTGTAAAGGGAACGGGAAACGAAGGCGACATCGGAATGCTGCGGCTCGATTTTCCGGGCTTCAGCGGCGAGGAATCGCTGCAGCACATAGGCTGGGACGACTGGTTCGAGAAGTTCGACGAACGAAATCTCGCGCTGCTCTACCAGCAGACGACGGCCGGCGGCGCGCGGAGCAACTTTAACAAACTCGTGAGCCGCGAGACAGCGCAGGCGGTCAAGAGCGGCGGCCGGGGCAAAACAGGCGAGTCGCGGGGTCGCGCCAGCCGTGGTTCGGGGGCCAGCGGCAAAGCGTCCAGCCGCGGCGCGAAAGCGACTTCGCGAACATCGACGAGCGCGAAATCCTCTTCGGGGCGCGGCAGCTCCGCCGCGGCTGGCGGAGGCGGGGGTAAGGCAACGAAGCAGAGCGCCAAGAAAGCGCAGGGCGCTCGGAAAACATCGGGATCGAGCGCCAGGGGCGGCAATACGAAACGCGCCGGCGCCGGCAAGAAAGCAGCTTCAACCTCCCGCGGGCGGTCCGGGTGGACCGGTTCGGGAGCTTCCAAGCGCGCCGCGGCAGGGGGAAAACAAACTCGCGCCGGGGCTTCGCGGAAATCCAAAGGCAACTCGGGATCCCGCTCCCGATAGGAGAATCGGGCCGGCGCCAAACCGGCCCGGATGCTTCAACCGATCTTCTAGCGCGCCAGACCCGCGGGTGTCCAGGCGGGAGGATCGCTGGCGGGAAACGATTCTTCGGAGGCTTGTCCAACTTCATCGCGCCGCCAGCCTCTTGCGGCGTTCGCGCGTACCTTAGCCGCTTGAGACTCCGCCGTCGGAATCGCGCCCGTTTCCATCAACGCCTTGAATTTGCGCAGATCTTCCGCGATCTGCTGCGACGGTTCTTCTCCGAACAGCTTCGCCACCATCGCTCCCACGGCGCCGCCCGGCGGGTTATATGCAGCTCGATTTGTACGATCGTTTCGCCGTTCGGGGCGGACTTGAACTGGACTGAGCCCGCGTTATCGACATCGGATCCACGCAGCGAGCGCCAAGCAATGAGTTCGTCCTCGACTTCGTTAATGATCTCGGCCTTCCACTGCACGCTCCTTCCCGCGGGCGCTTTCGCCACCCAATGGGAGTGCTTGTTGTCGATCTCCTTGACCGATTCCAGGTGTCCCATGAAGCGGGGAAGGTTTTCAAGATTGCGCCAGAAGCGGTACAACTGCTGTTTCGACTTATTGATGGCAATATCCGCGTCCACGCGCACTCCAAGCTCATAAGGCACGCTGGCGTTGCGCCCTTTGCCACGGCGGTTAGTACTTACGCCCAAGGCTTGGTACACGGAGCAGTGTCCCGTCATTCCGCGGTAAGCCAGTGCTCCGCCAGCGGCCGCGAGCGCAATTCCACCCCAGGATCTTTTTTGGAGGCCATAGGCGGCGAGGGCCGCTCCGCCTAGAACCGAAGCCAGCCGCTCCGGTTGACTGACATTTTTGCTTTCTTGATGCCGCGGCGTGGCGGTATTCGTAATAGGCGTAAAATTGTCCTCCGTGTTTCGTTGGACTAGAGAAGCACGTCAAATGCCACCGTCTTGCCCCAATGTGGCGCTATAGATACGAGACGCGCAGCAGCGCCGGCCGGAAAAAGGTAACACTGGAACCGGTTACCGGAACTGCGCGAGAAGAGATTCGGCCTGCTGTTCCAGATTCCCATGCAGTTCGATGACGGCGTCCAGTTGTTGCCGGGCGCCGGCCTTGTTGTTGGTCGCCAGCAGACCTTTCGCGAGATAGAAGCGCGCCTGTTCCAGGTAAGGCGTCTCCCCGGCCGCAACGACCTGGCGCAACCGATCTTTCCAGCCGCGAAATTCTTGGTGAAAAGATAACAAACACCGAGGTAAAACCGCGCCTCCACCGCTTCGGGATGAGCTTTATAGCGGCTTCGAGGCTGCCGATGGCGTTCCATAATCGCGCTGCGAGTAACTGGCCATCGCAGTCCGAAAATCGGAGGAGTGGAGGGGAGCGCCTCCCAGATCATGGTATGTGGGCGGGTTGAACGCGCCAACTCCGCGTAGCCGCCCGCCGCGAGACCTCCTCCCGTGCGCGGGGAAAAACTCGCCGTCACCCCGTTTCCGGCGTCGCGACGGGATTGGAATACGGACCAGACAAAAATGCCGATCGCGCACAGCATCGTGATCGCCGTGCCCCAATAGATCCAGAACCACGGTTCGCGTTTGGGCTTCAACTGTCATTTTACCGCCATCGGGCCGGTGGTCACTTTTCGCCCGCGCGGCGAGCGCGCTCGGATGAACGATGGCCGGAATCGCGCCGGCTGCGCGCGCGTTTTCCGGATTTGCCCACGACTGTGCGCGCGGCTGTTCAGCAATTCTAAGCTCGACGGCGTCCGGGAATATCCGATCGGATAGACCTATCCAATCGGATAGGCGCTGGAGCCTTGCGCGGCGCGTACCCTGGCTGCCCCTTAGCCAAGACGATTCAGTGGAATCAGCGATTTACCTAGTTGGCACTCGGGCGTTCTCTGTAGTACGAAAGTTGGTCAGGCGATTGCCTTAGAAAGAGCGTCAGCCACCACAGAAAAAAGGAAAAAATAAAAAAAATGAAAATCAAAACGAAAGTAAAGTCCGGCGGCGCCGTTTGGGGCACCTAGGCCCCGCGGAGCTCGAACACGCACGACGCCAGCGATAAACACGAAAGGAGAAAAGCGATGAAAATCAGAACAAAAGTAAAGTCCGGCGGCGCGGTTTGGGGTACTTAGTCAGCGCCTGCAAAACGTTTGATTGCGACGACAGATTTGGACCGCGGCCCCTTCCACCGGAGGACGCGGTCCAAAATGTTTTTGGTATCTAATTTACGCTAGAATTCTGAAATGGACTCGTTGTTTTCCTCTTTAATAAACGACCTTAGGTATTCCAGCCGGATGCTGCTGAAAAATCCCGGCTCGACGCTGATCGCCATGCTGGCCCTGACGCTCGCGATCGGCGCGAACACCGCGATTTTTAGCGTCGTGGACGGCGTGTTGCTGCGGCCTTTGCGCTACGGGAACCCCCAGAGGCTGGCGTTTCTTTGGGAAACAAACCTGAGTAAGGGAATTCACGAGTTCGACGTTACGGCTCCCGATTATCGCGACTGGAAGGGACTGCAGCGTTCTTTCGACGCTGTCGCGGCGTTCCGCGCGCAGCCCTCCATCCTCAGCGGGCGCGGTATTCCGGAGCGAATCGATACAGCCCTGGTTTCGCCCGGTATTTTCGAGCTGCTGGGCGCGGGCGTTTGGCTCGGCCGTCCTTTTCAAGCCGCTGAAGACGTCCCGGGACGCAACCGCGTGGTGGTGTTGAGCCAGGGCCTGTGGCAGCGGCGCTTTGGCGGCGATGCCGCGGTCCTCGGCAAAGCATTGACCCTTGATGGCAACGACTACATCGTCGTGGGCGTCACCGCTCCCGGGTTCCGGCTGCCGGACACCCCGGCGGAGATGTGGCTGCCCTTCACCCTCGATGCCAAGGAACTGCTCGAAAGGGGCGACAAAGACCCAGCCCATGCGTCGCGCTCGGCGCTGCACACGCTTAAAGTCATCGGGCGTTTGAAGCCCGGCGTTAGCGTCGAGAGGGCGCGGGCGGAGATGCAATCGATTGCGCGCGGGCTGGAGGGGGAGTACCCGGATACCAATGCGGGCTGGAGCGCGAACGTGGTTCGCATGGATGAACAGATGGTGGGGGATATCAGGCCGACTCTGTGGACGCTGCTCGGCGCGGTCGGCTTCGTGCTCCTCATCGCGTGCATGAACGTGGCGAATCTGCTGCTGGCGCAAAGCCGCGCCCGTCAAAAGGAAATCGCGGTGCGCCTGACGCTGGGCGCCGGACCGTGGCGGATCGTGCGCCAATTGCTGACCGGAAGCCTGCTGCTGTCCCTCATTAGCGGCCTGCTCGGGCTGGCGCTGGCGTACTGGGGCGTACGCGCGCTGGTGGCGCTCAGCCCGGCAAACTTGCCGCGCCTGGATGAGGTTTCAGTCGACGGACGGGTGCTGCTGTTTACGCTGTTGGTTTCCATACTCACGGGCGCGCTGTTCGGGGCCGGCCCGGCCATCCTGGCGGCTAGGAATCGCTTAAACGAAGTCCTGAAAGCAGCCGGCCGCAGCTCCATGGCGAGCGTCCGGACCCGCCGCCTGGGCCGTACGCTGGTGGTTGCGGAAGTGGCGCTCTCCGTTGTGCTGCTGACCGGCGCGGCGCTGACGATTCGCAGCTTCGCCGAGCTGCAGAGCGTCGATCCGGGCTTCCGTCCGGACCACTTGTTAACGATGCGGCTGGCACTGCCGGAATCGCGCTACGACGGAACCAAGGTGGGTCAATTCTATAGCCGGCTTATCGACCGCGTGCGGAACGTTCCCGGCGTGCTCCTGACCGGAGTCGCCCGCGATCTACCCATGAGCGGGAGCGATCCCAGCCTGAACTTCATAGTGGAGCATCGCCCGGCCCTGGCCTCGAGCGACCAGCCGCGCGCCAAGTATCGCGCCGTCAGCGCCGATTATTTTGCGGCCATGGGAATTCCGCTGATCAAGGGACGCTACTTTACAGCCTCGGACGCCGCGCATTCGCCCACCGTCGCGATCGTTAACGAGACCATGGCGCAGCGCTATTTCCCGAACGAGGAGCCGCTCGGAAGACGCATTCAGAGCGGGTTCGAGGGCAGTCCCTGGTGCTCCATCGTCGGCGTGATCGGCAACGTGAAGCACGCCGGACTGGACGCCGAAGCAAACCCCGAGATGTATTACCCGTACTTGCAAGTGCCGCCGGCGTTCATGAGCTTCGTCGAGGGCTCCATGACGCTGCTGGTGCGCACCGGGGCCGAGCCGGCCCCCATGGCGCGCGCCATTGCCGGACAGGTGCAAGCTCTCGACCCCGAAGAGGCCGTCTTTCAGGTTGCCACCATGCAGGATCTGGTGCAAGGGTCCGTCGCGCAGCCGCGCTTCCGGGCGTTTCTCCTCGGCATCTTCGCGCTGGTCGCGCTGGTGCTCGCCGTAACCGGGCTGTACGGTCTCGTTTCCTACTCCGTGAGCCAGCGCGCCAACGAGTTGGGCGTGCGCGTGGCGCTGGGCGCTCAAAAAAGCGATTTGCTGGGCTTGGTTCTCGGCGAAGGCGCGCGCCTGGCGCTCACCGGAGTGGTCGCCGGAGTCGTGCTGGCGTTGGCTTTGTCGCGCACGCTTTCGAAACTGCTCTACGCGGTGAAACCAAACGATCCGCTTACGTTCGTGGCGATTCCGGCGCTGCTGCTGGCGGTGGCGTTGTTGGCCAGCTACGTGCCCGCCCGCCGGGCGACGCGCGCCGATCCGACCGTTGCGCTGCGGCAGGAGTAAGGCGAGCGGCGGGAGGCACGATCACTTGATCCGGTAGGCGAAGGCATCCTCAACGAAGCGATCCCCGATCATGTGTCCGCCGATGCGCGTGCCTTCGACGCTCGGGTATTTTCCATAACCGCGGCGCAATGCGCGAATGAAAGGATCCGCCATCCGCAGTATCAACAGGGGCGGCGTTTGCCCCAAGCCGATATTTGCCGCGAGCAACGCTTGGTTGACTGATCTATAGGCTTCTCGCGGAGTTCCGGTATCCAGCGATCGGGCAGCCAACACGTAACGCCAATCTTCGTACTCGGGAAGTACGGCCCAGATGGCCACGCTGACCTTCAGGCCAGCCCGATCCAACGCTTCCAATATCTCGTACCCTCTTAGAAGATCCGGGTTTACCAGAGACGTCTTATCCAAACCAGAACTCCATGAGTACGATCTCCAACTGCATCCAGAAGACTCGCAGCCGACTGTCTATCATAGATAGCAATACCGGCTTTGCTCCGACCATGCCTCCACGATTCCCCAGCTTTCACGAAACGCGTCATCCAGTTTGGTGGACTCCTGAAGCGTCTTTTCGAGTTGGGCCGTTCTGACAAGCTCCAGCAGGTTGTGAGTGTGGCTGCCCACTACTCTCCTTTTATCCGGGAAATCGTACCTCACCGTTTGGCGCGCGATACAGGCTTTGAGCGCGCATTCGACGGCATACCCTGCAAGATAGTACGCACCGCTGTAGAGACCCGATTTAAAGAGAGTTTGCGCTTCCCTTAAGCGGATACGAGAGAGATTCTAGAGGTCTTTTCGGGTCACAAGACGGCGCGAGCGGCCGCCAGGACCATTTCGACCGCTTCCATATTTTTAAGGGCGTCCTCGAGCGGGACTGGAACCGGCGTCCCTTCTTGAATGGCCCGCGAGAAATCGTCGCCTTGAAGGGCGTATTGGTCGCAGACCGGAAATTCTTCGGTTTCCACGCTGCTGCCTGCGTCGATCCGTATGCGTGCGGGTGCATCCGGCGGCGCATTGAACGGGACCTCGACTTCGACGCGTCCCTTCGTTCCGAAGAACTGCATGCGCTGATAGGGGAACAACTGCGTGCTGCACGTGAAAATCGATTGGCCCGACGGGAATTCCAGAATTGCCGACGTGAGGCGGTCGGTCTTCATAACCGGATCGGTATCGATGGCGGCTCTCGCGGCGGTGGGCTCCTCGTCGAAAATCCACCGGGAAATCGTGATCGGATAACACCCGATGTCCATCAGGGCGCCTCCGCCGAACGCCGCGACATTGCGGATGTTCTCCGGGTTTACGTTGTAATAGCTGAAGAAGCCCAGGATGGAGCGGAGCTCGCCGATGCGGCCTGAGCGGACAATTTCGCGCGTGCGCAGCCATTGCGGATGCGAGCGCACCATGAACGCCTCGCCCATTATTACTCCGGCGCGGTCGCGCGCCGCGATCATGTCGCGGCATTCGGCGGCGTTAAGCGCGATGGGCTTTTCGCACAACACGTGTTTGCCGGCTTCGGCCGCCTTGATCGACCACGGCGCGTGCAGATGATTCGGAAGCGGGTTGTAAACGACATCGATCTCGCGGTCGGCCAGCAGCTCTTCGTATGAGCCATACGCTTTGGCAATGTCAAAATCGCGGGCGGCCCGTTCGGCTTTTGCGCGGTCGCGCGAGGCGATAGCGGCGACCTCTGCGCGGCGGCACTGCTTCATCGCGGGCAGCACCTTTTTCGTCGCGATCCCGGCCACTCCCAGCACGCCCCAGCGCAGCTTTTCACTCACCATCGCAGTGTACTACTGCAGCTATGGGTTGCTATCGGATTTCACGCCGGCGGGGGATTTGCCCTTCGAGTAGCGGCCCAGGTTCTCGGCCGTTGTGAAGGAGCGCGCCATCATTCGGTCGATATAGAGGGTCCCATGCAGATGATCGATTTCGTGCTGCAGGATGCGGGCGTGCCAACCAGTGGCCTCGATGACACAAGGTTCAGCGTCCTGATCCAGGCACTCCACGCGGGCGCGGCGGGCGCGCGGGACGATGGCGCTGAATCCGGCGAGGCTCAGGCAACCCTCGAAGAATTCTACCTCCGGCTCTTCGAGAGTAATGACGGGGTTGACGATTACTTGAAAGGGAATGGGCCGGCGCTCGCGCCGCTCCAGGACTTCCGGATTCATGCCGCGCAACAAATCTTCCCGATCCTGGATCACGGCGAGCTGCAGCGCCAGGCCGATTTGAGGCGCGGCCAGGCCGACGCCCGGGGCGTCGTACATCGTCTCGCGCATCAGCTCAATAAGTTGCCGCACGGCGGTGGAGCGAATTTCATCGCGGGAAAGCGGCCGGGCTTGGCGGCGCAACACCGGGTCGCCCGCTTGAACGATTTTGAGGACCACGTATTCAGCGTTACCACAAAGACAATTGGGCCTCGGCAAACTGTTCCGGAATATAAGAAGGATGGCGCGGGCGCAGGCCGTGGCGCGCCACGATTTCCTGGACGCGTGCGGATATCGTTTCGGGATAGTATCCGCGCAGGTAGGCGTTGTTCGCAAACAGCCCTCTGTATTTCCAAAGGAGGTGCGGAAAGCGCTCTTCGATGAACGGTAAAAACACGGCGCGGGAGCACGGCTTCAGAAATAGAGGATTGGCGCTGAAGGCGACCGCGCCGGCATCGGCCGCGGCGGCGCAGACGGCGTCCAGGTTGCGCTCGCTGTCGGTCAGGAACGGCATCACGGGATTTCCGAGTACCGTAACGCCGATGCCTTCCGCGGCAAGTTTGCGCACCGCCTTCAGGCGCAGTTCAGGCCGTGGCGCGAGCGGCTCGATCAGACGCGCCAGTTTTTCGTCCATCGTCGTGATCGTGAGATTGACGTGCGCCACGTTATGCTCCGCGACGCTCTTTAGCAGCGCCGCGTCTCTGGCGATGAGGTCCGATTTCGTGGTAATGCCGATTTTCAACCCGCGCTCTTTCGCGATGACCTCCAGGATTTTTCGCGTTATTCCGTAACGGCGCTCGGCCGGCTGGTAAGGATCGGTTGCGGTGCCGATCCACAGCGATTGGCCCGCTTTTACTTTCGAAAGCTCGGCGCGGAACAGCGCCGGACGGAAACGCTTGGCGTAAATCTTGCGCTCGAATTGTTGCGGATCGCGCAATTCCATGAACTCGTGGGCATAGCGCGCGTAGCAGTATTTGCAGCCGAATTCGCACCCGCGGTAGGGGTTTACGGTCCACACAAAAGGCATGCGCGTACCCGAGCAGCGGCCCACGAAACTGCGCGCTTCAATCTCGAAATATTCCACGCGCTGCTTGGCCTCGATCAGAGGGCTTTGGGCCGCGAGTTTGGCGATTCCGATTAACGGCGGGGAAGGGAAGTCTTCGAACAACACATTGCCTCTCTCTCCATATATTCGCCATTTGTTCCCCATGTTGCAAGTAGGTTTCGGAACGGGGATGGGAAGCGGTATGACGGCAAGGGGTGGCCAAGGTGACGGTACCACGCAGCTTTGCTTGACAATCTGAGACTCATGTTTAATACTGGTATCAGGCTAATAGGAAGAGCCGAAGTACTCCGGGAGGATTGGACTCACAAACATGAATAAGATCATAGGCATAGACTTGGGAACGACGAACTCCGTGGTGGCCGTGATGGAGGGTGGGCAGCCGGTCGTAATTCCTAATCAGGAGGGTGGCCGCACTACCCCATCCGTCGTCGCTTTTACCAAGAATGGCGAACGGCTGGTGGGCCAGGTTGCGAAGCGCCAAGCCGTGACGAACGCGGAAAACACCATTTACTCCATCAAGCGCTTCATGGGCCGCCGCATCGGCGAAGTCAGCGAGGAAATGAAGCTGGTGCCGTATAAAGTGGTCTCGGGCGAGAACAGCGACGCGCGCGTTGAGATCA
This sequence comes from Bryobacterales bacterium, assembly GCA_963795935.1. GTDB lineage: Bacteria > Acidobacteriota > Terriglobia > Bryobacterales > Bryobacteraceae > JAICMB01. The sequence goes on from CAWCJO010000030.1 coordinate 12,833, forward strand.
TGGGCAAGAAGTATTCTCCACCCGAGATTTCCGCCATGATCCTGACCAAGCTCAAAGAAGCGGCCGAGGGCTATCTGGGCGAGAAGGTGACGAGAGCGGTGATCACGGTTCCGGCCTACTTCAACGACGCGCAACGGCAGGCGACTAAGGATGCCGGCCAGATCGCGGGACTTGAGGTGATGCGCATCATCAACGAGCCGACGGCGGCGGCGCTGGCTTACGGCCTCGACAAGAAGAAGAACGAGACCATCGCGGTGTACGATTTCGGCGGCGGCACGTTCGACATCTCGATCCTCGAGGTGGGCGACGGCGTCGTCGAAGTCAAATCGACCAACGGCGACACGCACCTGGGCGGCGACAACATCGACCAGCGCATTATCGACTGGCTGGTGCAGGAGTTCAAGAAAGAGACCGGCGTGGACGTCTCGCGCGACCAGATGGCTTTGCAGCGCCTGAAGGAAGCGGCCGAGAAGGCCAAGATCGAGCTGTCCACCGTGCTCGAGACCGAAATCAACCTGCCATTCTTAACGGCGGACGCGAGCGGTCCGAAGCACATGACCCAAAAGTTGACGCGCTCGCGGTTCCAGGACATGGTAGCCGACATTCTCGACCGCAGCATCGAGCCTTGCAAAAAGGCCTTGGCCGACGCCGGGGTGAACCCGCAGCAGATCGACGAAGTGGTTCTGGTGGGCGGCTCGACGCGTATCCCGAAAGTCCAGGAGATCGTGCGCAACCTGTTCGGCAAAGAGCCGAATAAGAGCGTGAACCCGGACGAAGTGGTGGCGGTCGGCGCGGCGGTTCAGGGCGGCGTTCTGGGCGGCGAAGTCAAGGACGTTTTACTGCTGGACGTGACGCCGCTGTCGCTCGGCATCGAGACGCTGGGCGGCGTGTTCACGCGCCTGATCGAGCGCAACACCACGATTCCGACGCGCAAGAGCGAGATCTTCTCGACGGCGGCGGACAACCAGACTTCGGTCGAAATCAAGGTCTATCAGGGCGAGCGCGCCATGGCGTCGGACAACAAGCTTCTGGGCGTTTTCCAGCTTGTGGGCATTCCACCGGCCCCGCGCGGCATCCCGCAGGTTGAGGTTACGTTCGATATCGACGCCAACGGCATTATTAACGTGAGCGCCCGCGATAAGGCGACGAACAACGAGCAGAAGATCACCATCACATCGACCTCCGGCCTGAGCAAGGAAGAGGTCGAGAAAATGGCCAAGGACGCCGAATCGCACGCCGGCGAAGACCGCAAAAAGAAAGAGGAGATCGAATCGCGCAACCGCGCGGATTCCATGGTCTACAACATCGAAAAGATGTTGCGCGACCATCGCGATAAAGTCAGCGCCGAGGACGCCAAGGCGGTCGAGACGGCGCTCGAAGAGACCAAGCGGGCGATGCAGGAGGGCGGCGTGGATAAGATCAACCAGGCAACCTCGAAGCTGGAAACGGCGAGCCACAAGCTGGCCGAGGCCATGTACCGAACATCTTCGCAGGCGGGTGGGCCGGGTGGTCCGGGCGGCGCGGGACCCGCGGGCGGCGCGCAAGGCGGACCCTCGGGCGATGGACACACCGGCGGCGAGAAGCCCAAAGACAACGTCGTCGACGCTGAATTCGTCGACGTTGAAGACAAGAAGTAACGGGGCGGTAGGCGAGCGTGCCGGCTACAAGCAAACAAGACTATTACGAACTCCTTGGCGTCCCGAAGGGCGCCAAGGACGACGAGATACGCAAGGCCTACCGCAAGCTGGCCCGCAAGTATCATCCCGATCTGAATCCCGGGGACAAGGCCGCCGAGGAGAAGTTCAAACAGGTGCAGGGCGCCTACGACGTCCTGAGCGACGCAAAAAAACGCCAGGTTTACGATCAGTACGGTTTCTATTCCGATAACATTCCTGCCGGCGGAGCGGGGCGCGGAGCGGAGCCGAACGGCGGCCCGGATTTCGGCGGCTTCGATTTTTCGGAGTACGTCAACCAGCAACAGCGCCGCGGAGCGGAGCCGGGAGCCGGATTCGGCGGCGGCGGGTTCCGCGATATCTTTGGCCAGTTTTTTGGGGGCAGAGGGCGCGAAGCGGCTCCGGCTCCGGAGAAGGGCTCGGATCTCGAATACGGTCTGAACATCGGGTTCTGGGAAGCCATTCGAGGCGCGCAGATCAAGCTGAATATTGCGCGCCAGGAGACGTGCGAGACCTGCGGAGGGACGGGCGCGGGCGGCGGGAACACAAATGTGTGTCCCGAATGCGACGGCAGCGGCAACGTGACGCAGATGGCGGGCGCGATGAAGTTTACGCTGACGTGTCCGCGCTGCGATGGACGCGGCCGTCTGAAAAACGTCTGCCCCACGTGCCACGGCGACGGCCGCGTTTCGCGCAGCGAGCCGGTGGAGGCGCGCATTCCGGCGGGCGTTTCGTCGGGATCGCGCTTGCGCATCGCGGGCAAAGGCAATTCCGGAAAACTGGGCGCTTCGGCGGGCGATCTGTACGTTACGGTGCGCGTGGAGCCGCACCCGTTCTTCAACCGCGCCGGCGACAATATTGAGATTCAGCTCCCGATCACCGTCACCGAAGCGGGTCTGGGCGCCAAAATCGAGGTGCCGACGATCGACGGCCGGGCGCTGCTCAAAGTGCCGCAAGGCACCAAGAACGGGCAAAAATTCCGATTGCGCGAGCGCGGCGTCGTGAACACGCGCAAGGGCACACGCGGGGACGAAATCGTCGAGGTCGTGATTCAGGCGCCCAAGGTGCAGGACGAGCGCACCAAGGAGATTCTGCGGGAGCTGGCGCAGTTGCATCCCGAGGATCCCCGGCACGAAATGTGGAGCAAGGTATAACAATGCCAAGGAGCCGATCGAAGGCCGCTTATATGATCTCCGCCGTGGCGGAGCAGTACCAGATCCATCCCCAAACTCTGCGCCTCTACGAGCGCGAAGGGCTGCTCGCTCCGTCGCGCAGCGAAGGCAATACGCGTCTGTATACGGACGAGGATCTGGAACGTCTGGAGGTGATTTTGAAGCTGACGCGGGAGCTGGGCGTCAATCTTGCGGGCGTCGAGATCATCCTGAACATGCGCGAGAAGATGGAGGCGATGCAGAAGCAGATCGAGGAGTTCATCGCCACGCTGAACCAGGAACTCGCCATACACGCCAAGACGCCGGCATCGGAATCGAGGCAATCGCTGATTCCGGTGATTCATTTGACTCCCGCGGCGCGGCCGAAGCCGCAGGAGCCGGAACCGTCCCCGCGACGACGGATTAAGATCTGACGCGATCGGCCATCGCTCTGTTTGCGGCGACGGCCGCAAGCGCCGGCATTCCGCGGCCTGCGCCAAACGGGGCGTTGAGCTTCGAACCCAATGTGGGCCAGGCGCGTCGCGAGGTGCGCTTTCTTGCACACGGCCGCGGCGGCTTGGTCGAGTTTACCAGCGCGGGTCTGGCGACGCGGGGCGTGCGGCTCGAATTCGCCGGGGGCAATCCGAACGCGAGTATCCACGGGGTTGCGCGGCTTGCGGAACGCCACAATTATTTTTCGGGCGCCGTCGCGCGGACGGACATCCCCACCTTCAGCCGCGTTCGATATTCGTCGATTTATCCCGGCGTTGACGTGGAGTTCCATGGGGCCGATGGCGCCATCGAGTATGATTTCCTGATCGCGCCCGGCGCCGATGCTTCGAGAATCCGCCTGAATTGGAGGTTGGCGAAGCGCGTGCGGCTCGACCGGGACGGCGGCTTAATCGTCGAAGCGCCGGCGGGCGAGTTGCGCCAGCGCAAACCTCTCGCGTACCAGGATTCAGTAAGGGGGCGCCGTATGGTTGCGGTCGACTACGCGCTGGCCCGCGGCGCAGTGAGCTTTGTCATTGGAGCGCACGATCCCGATTTGCCGTTGATCGTCGACCCGGTGCTCTTCTCGACCGACGGCGATGCCGCGCCATTCAGCGCCATGGCGGTCGATGCGGCGGGGAACATCTACCTGGCGGGCGCGACCGAGTCGTCGAGCTTTGACGCGACTTCCGGTTCCGCGCAACCTTCGCCGGGCGGCGGAACTTGCTCGGAGGAAGTAGGAACGTTTCCGGCATATTACTTTCCGTGTCCCGATGCGTTCGTAATCAAGCTGGACCCGGCGGGCAAGGTCGTGTACGCGACGTACCTGGGCGGAAATGGAAACGATGCGGCCACCGCGATCGCCGTCGATGCGTCGGGAAACGCCTACATCGGGGGAACGACGCAGCCGAATCTTCCCAACGCAAACACATTCCCGACCACGCCCGGCGCGGCATTTACGAAGCCAAGCGCCACGTTTGGAGACGCTTTTATAGCGAAGCTGAACCCGTCCGGGAACCGCCTGATTTACTCGACCGTTGTTCCGGGCGCAGGAGGTAGCGGCAAGGCCGCTTTGGCGCTCGATGGGCAAGGGGAAGCTTACATCACAGGGACTGCGTATGTGGGGCCGCTGGAGAGCGCGTTGCCAACTACCGCCGGAGCGTTCCAACCCTCCTCACCGAATCATTTCGGCGTGGGAGCAATCGCAAAGTTGAACGCCAGCGGCTCGGCGCTGGTGTACGCGACGTATCTCGGGGCGCGCCGCCAGCGATGGCGCGGAGGCGATTGCGGTGGATGCTTCGGGAAACGCTTATATTACGGGATGGACCGTCTCGCCGGATTTCCCGGTGACTCCGGGAGCTTTCCGTACACAGCCGCCAACTGAGCAGGCGGTCGCGTACGCGGCCAAGTTGAATCCCAGCGGCTCCGCCCTGGTTTATTCCACGCTGCTCGGAGGGACCGGCGCCGATGCAGGCAGCGCGATCCGAATCGACGCCCAAGGGAACGCCTACGTACTCGGGACCACTTCCTCAACGGATTTTCCGGTGACCTCCGGGGCGCTGCAAGCGAGCGGACCAAGTGCGCCTTGGACGGTCGCAAACAGCACGATCGGAAGCTTTTTGACGGCTTTTAATCCGGCCGGCACGGCGCTGGTTTACTCGACATACTTGAGCGGCGCCGCGGCGCTCGACGTCGACCTCGCCGGAAACGCGTGGGTGCTGGGAACCGCTTCGTATGGGTTCCCGGTTACGGCGGGAGCTTTTCAACGGTGCATGTCTGGTGGATACAGCGACCTGTTCGCGGCGCAATTCACTCCCGGCGGGAAGCTCGCGGGTGCAAGCTATCTTGGCGGCACGGGAGGGGAAACGGGGGCTGCAATCGCCGCCTCGGCGGATGGTAGGCCGTATATCGCAGGCGAGACCTATTCCATCGACTTTCCCGGAATTACCGGCGCGGTCTCCGCTGAATCACTCAGCTTCGTCGCAAAGATTCAAATTGATAACGCGCAAGCGCCGGGAGGGCCGTGCATTTCGCAAGGTCTCGAGAACGGCGCCAGTTTCATGGGAGGTCCCGTTGCGGGTGGCGAGATCGTGACGATTCGAGGCGCCGGGCATCGGTCCGGAGCAGGGCGTTTCGGGACAGATCGGGTCTGATGGAACGCTTCCGGTGCAGCTCGCCGGCGTGCAGGTCCTATTCGATGGCCGGCCCGTGCCTCTGCTTTACGCGCAGTCTACACAGATCAACGCCGTCGTGCCGTGGCTCATCGATATGGATCACAGCGTCCCGTACGGGGGCCAGACGCAGGTTACCGTGCAGGTGAACGGCGTATTCACGAACAGCTTCAGCAATCCCGTCACAACCTCCGCGCCGGGGGTTTTCATCGCGGACTTTTCCTCAAAGCAGGCCGCGGTTCTCAATCAGGACGGAACGCCGAACTCTCTTTCGAACCCCGCGAAAGCGGGCAGCATTGTGGCGATCTTCGGAACCGGCGGCGGGCCGGTCTATCCGCCGGGAATTACGGGTGGCATCTGGCCGGCGGACCCGTTGTCGCAGCTTATTATTCCTCCGCAGGTCTTAATTGCAGGCCAAGTCGTTACCGTGGTCTATGCCGGCTCGGCGCCCGGCCTGCTCTCGAGCGTTTTCCAAATCAACGTGCGCGTGCCTCAAGATCTTGGCGGCGTGAAGGCAGCGCCGTACGGCGTCATGATCGTTCCGAACCTTCAGATGCTCCCAGCGTCCGGGCCGGCGCTCCCGACTATCGCCGTGCAGTAGCGGGCCGCCGCGATGCCCATGCGATTTGGAAGGGTGCGCCCGGGTTTGTCAAGATCCGGCGCCGAGCGGGAACGGCCGGGTCCCGGCTGCTTGCCGCAGAACTTCCAGGCGTTTTGGACTTCCGAGCGTATAAAGATACGCGGCTATGTCGATTGCGTCCCGTGACGAAACATTCAGATTTGGCATTGCGGTGTTCTCTTTGAACCGTTTCGGATTCCTAATCCACGCGACCAGGTTTTTGGGCGCATTCACCAGGAGGCCCGCAATGTACTGGCGCTCGGCGAAATTCGACAGCGGCGGTCCCACGCTGCCCCAGGCGATATTGCCGATGGCATGGCAGGCGCCGCAGCCATAGCTGCCCACCAGTTCTCGCCCCTTTATAGCATCTCCCTTGGTTTTGAGCTCCTGAAATCCAAAATCGCTATTGGAGATCGACGCGAGCGATTCGTCGGGAACGCCCGCATGGGCGGCCGCGGTCAAACGCGCATATTCGGCCGGCGACAACAGCACGACGCGCCGAAGAAACGCGACAGTGGCCCAGCGGTCTGTCTCACTCAGCCGCTCATCGAATGCAGGCATACCGCTCATCTTGAGACCATGGGAAACGATCCAGAATAGTTGCAGGTTGGTCCAATCGTTTCCCATGGTCGCCAAGGACGGCGGCTTCGGATTGATTCCGCGACCTATCAATTCGCTCGCGACGCCAGGAGCGCCGTGGCAAGGCTGGCAGTTCTTCCGGCATAATGTGAGGCCTTGCTCAACGAGCGAGGGATCGTGAAGATTTGGAATCCTCTCGGCCTCGGTGTGAAAGATCACGGAGCGCGTGCTGGCTGTCTTTAGAAACCAACCTATGGGTTCAAAGTGCGGCTGATCCGCCGCGATGTTGTACAGCCCGGACGCCATGAACAAAAATCCGCCGAGTGCTTCGAGAATGAAGATAACCACTGCTGTTGCGAGAGCGGTATTAACGATCGCCTTCCAGGGGCTGACAACGGGAACGCGGACGCCGGCACTCGAACCGGGCCTGAATATCTCATCGACCGCGGCATACAACACGAGGGCAACGATGCCAATTCGAGTAATGTACTTATAGAACTTCATATATGTCGATTCATTGCAGCGTGTATAGATATGCGGCGATATCGTGAGACTGCGGTTCCGTGACGCCGAGATCCGGCATGGCATTCCCGGGAATAACGCGCTGCGGCTTTGTGACCCACAGGAATAGGTTCTCGGGCTCATTTGTCAGCGAGCCTGCAATGTACACGCGGGACGCGAATCCCTGGAGCGTTGGACCGACAACTCCGTTCGCTTCAGCTATGCCTGGAATCACGTGGCAAGAGCCGCATCCGTAGGAATAGACCAGATGCCGGCCGACGTGCGCGTTACCGCCTGTCACCTGTTCCGCGCTCCCGGTTGCGTAAGATTCCGCGCAACCGGAAAGCGCAAGCATAGATGCGATCAAAGCGAGCCAAGCTGCTGAAACGACCCGCCGCAAACCGATGAAGTGCGCCGTCAAGGCGTCTGGGGCACAATGGATTACCGGTTCTCGTTCCATTCGAGTAACGGTAGCATCCAAGAAGTAGTCGGCGAAAGCGGCGCACCTACCGATTCGGCGCGTCGATATTTGTCATTTTTTCGATCACTTCGGCAGGCCGCTGTTTTTCTCGAACCCGGCTGGATTGAGGACGGCAGTAGCTCTGGCGACCCACGTTCCCATCTCGGCCGCGGACTTGTGGGATAAGATGAGTCAATCACTATGCCATTATCGGCTGGGATAAAATTCGGCCGTACGAGATGCTCGCGTCGAATCGGCGCGGGCGGCATGGGCTAGGTGTGGAAGGCGCGCGACACGCCGCTGGACCGCATGGTCGGCATCAAGGTTTCGAAGCGGGAGTTCACCGGAGGCTTTGAGCGCGAAGCCGAGGCCGTAGCGGCGCTCGCTCATCCGCATATTTGCAGGCTGTACGACATCGGTCCGAACTTTCTGGTTTTCGAATACCTGGAAGGCGAGCCGCCGAAGGGGCCGTTGCCGGTTGAGAGGGCGTTGGAATATGCGTCGCAAATCTGTGACGCTCTGGATGCCGCGCACACCAGGAAGATCACGCATCGCGATCTGAAACCCGCCGATATTCCGGTGACCAAGGCCGGCATAAAACTGCTGGATTTCGGCTTGGTCAAGATCGAGAAGCCACTTCCCATTGCCTTCAAGGAAGGAGCGAAGATAGGCTTCGATGTTGCCGCCCTCGTTTGACGCATACGCCTGCCAGCGCCCATCCGGAGAGACTTTTCCCTGGGCCTCCTGAAATTCTGCGCCAGGACGGCTAACGCCGATGCCGGGACCGCGGAAATCGCCCAGGGCCAGCGGGACAGACTGAAACTCGCGTGCCGCCAGGAGCCTCCCGCGCAGTTGCTTCTCCCGCGGTTATCAGTTCCAGCGCCGCCTTCAGATCGCGCGCGCTCTGCCGTCGTCCGCGGGGTCCTTCTCGCAGGCAGCGCCTCAGGACGCGATCTAAAACCGGCGGCGCGCTGTCCGGTAGAGACCGCGCGGGGCGCTCCAGAATCGCCGCGATCACGCTGGCCGGCATCGACCCTTCAAACGCCCGCTGGCCCGTCAGTATCATACAGCACCAGCCCAAACGAAAAAATGTCGCTCCGCGGACCCGCCTCGTTCCCGTTTAGCTGCTCCGGCGACATATAGAGCAGCGTCCCCACGATCTGGCCCTTCATCGTAAGGCCGAAGTGAGCGTCTCGCCCCCCATCGCGATGGGCTGATCTCGCATGGCCCGGGCGTCGAGGTCCGCTGGCGCGGGGACAGCCGGGAATTGTTTTATCGCGCCGGCGGCACCAGCTGGAAAATTATGGCCGTGGAGGTGAAGCCGGATCCATGCTTTCAGCCTGAGTCGCCCAAGCCCTTGTTCGAGGTTTCCGTGTTGGGCGCCGGCGGTTCAACCGGAATCCTGCCTGGACCGTAACTCCGGACGGAAAGAAATTTCTGGCGGAGGTCGTGCATCCGGATATTATCTCCGATGCAATTACAGTGGATCTGAACTGGCAAGCCGGATTGAAGAAGTAAAGCTGGGCCGACTCTACACGCCGCTGGAAACGGCGCGCATGAAAGCAGTCATCATGTTAATGGGCTCTGCCGGCGGTCCCGGCGGAATATTTGAGTGGTCACCGGTGCGTTACGGTACCATAGCGCTTCACCGAAATGCCTTTATACCAGGTAATTGTCCTTGCGATTGTTCAAGGCTTGACGGAGTTTCTGCCTGTCAGCAGCTCCGCGCATCTGGAAGTTGTGCCGTGGCTTTTCGGGTGGAAGGACCGCGGCCTCACGTTCGATGTCGCGCTTCACGCCGGCACTTTGGCCGCGGTGCTCATCTATTTCTTCCGCGACTGGATTCAGATTGTGGCGCAGGCGTTCGGTATCCGCGGGGGCAGGATCGCGAGCTGGCGAAGAATCCCAGGCTTTTGTGGCTGCTCGCGATCGCATCCATTCCGGTGGGCATCGCCGGGCTGCTTTTCGACAAGCAGGCGGAGACTACCTGGCGCAATCCTTATCTGATCGGCGCCATGCTCATCGCCGTCGGCGTGCTGATGGGGATTGCAGATAGGAGGACGAACGGACGCAAGGGCATGGGCCTGGTGAACGGCATCGATGCAATCGTGGTCGGGTTGGCGCAGGCATTCGCCGTCGTGCCGGGGACCTCCCGCAGCGGCAGCACCATTACGGCCGGGCTTTTCCGCGATTTCAGCCGGGAAACCGCGGCGCGCTTTTCGTTCCTGCTGTTGACCCCCGCGGTGGCCGCGGCCGTGGCGAAAAAATCCTGGGACATTCACAAGAGCGGCGGCCTGCCGCATGAGATGCGGGTTCCATTCGCGCTCGGGATTGTGGTCAGCGGCATCGCCGGCGCCATCGTCATCGCATTGTTTCTGCGCTATCTGCGCGGCCATAGTCTGGCGCCTTTCGTGTGGTACCGCGTCATTTTTGGCATAATAGTAATCGCTCTGGCTGTATTTTTCCGCTTCCACGCGGAATGAGGTTACTCGGTCCAACTCGCTTCGATCGGCTGAACGAGGCACTTGCATTCGTGTTTCTGTTCGGCGGGCTGTTTCTGATCCTCAGCCTGGTTTCCTATCATCCCGACGATCCGTCGTGGAATGCCGTTTCGAGCGCGGCGCGCGCGCGCAATCTGACCGGCCTCGCGGGAGCGCACATCTCCGACCTGCTGCTGCAAACTTTCGGCTTCGCGGCGTTCGCGATTCCGTTTCTGCTGTGGCTGCTGGCGTGGAAATGGATTCGCTCGCAGCCGATCGCCGACGCTGGCGTGAAAATTATAGGCTCGCTGCTGCTGCTGTTCAGCGTGTGCGGCGGACTGGCGCTCGGTCCTTATTGGCGGTCTTGGCCCATTTCCTTCGGCCCCGGCGGCGTGCTGGGAACGCTGCTGGCCGAGTATTCGATCTCCGTTTTGAACCTGACCGGCACGATTCTGGTCGCAGCCATAGCCTTCATCGCTTCGGTCTATCTCATTTCAACGTTCTCGATGTCGCGTCTCGCCGTATGGTTTGCCGGTCCGATCCGCTGGTGGCGGTCGCTGGGCGAAGGCTTCGCGCGCTGGCTCGCGAAGAAACGGCGGATCGCCATGGAGCGCGCCCAGCAGCGCGCCGGGAAGCGCGGTTCGCGCGCGGCAAAGGCGACGACTGAGGCTAAACCGGTGTCCGCCGCTGTGGCCGATACAACTCCTCCGTTCGACGTCGACGAGCCAGAGCCGGAATCGGAAGAGTTGAAGGAGATTCCGATCCATGCTCTCGAATACGATACTCCGGCGCCTGCCTCGGCTGCCGCTGCGCCGTTGCCCGATCCCGCGCCGGTTGCATCGCGCGTAAAGCGGGCCGAGCCGGAGCCGCTGCGTCCGCACGTTTATGAATTGCCTCCGACCGAGCTGCTGAACGAGATCCCGGGGCGCAACGCCTACGATTCGCAGGAGCTGAAAGAAATCGCGGCGCGCATTAAATCCAAGTTCGAAGAGTTCCACGTTCTCGGCTCCGTGGTGCAGATCAACCCCGGGCCGGTGGTTACGACTTTTGAGCTGAAGCCGGAAGCGGGCGTCAAATATAGCCGCATCACGACGCTCACCGAAGATCTCTGTCTCGGTCTGCAAGCCGAGTCGATCCTGATCGAGCGCATTCCGGGTAAGCCCACGGTGGGCATCGAAGTTCCCAACACGCGGCGCGAGGTGATCAGCCTGCGCCAGATCCTGGAGTCGGAGGAGTTCCGCAACTCGCCTTCGAAGATGACCATCTGCCTGGGCAAGGACATCAATGGCCGCATCCGCGTCGGCGCGCTGGAAACGATGCCGCACCTGCTGATCGCCGGATCGACCGGAGCGGGCAAGAGCGTGATGCTCAACTCCATGATCATGTCGATTCTCTATAAGGCGACGCCGGACGAAGTGCGCATGATCTTGATAGATCCGAAGCGCGTTGAAATGGGCGTCTATGAAGGCGTTCCCCATTTGCTCGTGCCGGTCATCACGGACCCCAAGAAGGCGACTAACGCGCTGCGCAACGCCGTGGCGGAGATGGAGCGCCGCCTGAAGGTGATGGCGGGGCTGGGCGTGCGTAATATCGACCAGTACAATCGCAAGGTTCGCGATTTGATGAACGAGCCGCGCAAGCTGTTCGAGGATGAGGGGCAGCCGGCGGACGAGGACTTGAAGCCGCTTCCGTATATTTTGATCCTGATCGACGAGCTTGCGGACCTGATGATGCTGGAGCGCGCCAATGTCGAAGAGGCGGTGACGCGGCTGGCGCAAATGGCCCGCGCGGTCGGGATGCATCTGGTGCTGGCGACGCAGCGGCCCAGCGTGGACGTGATTACCGGTCTGATCAAAGCGAATTTCCCCGCGCGCATCAGCTTCCGCGTCGCCACGCGCGTCGATTCGCGTACCGTTCTCGATGTGATGGGCGCGGAGCACCTGCTCGGGAAAGGCGACATGTTGTTTCTGCCGCCCGGCTCGTCGCGTCTGGTGCGCGTGCACGGGGCGTTCGTGACGGAGACGGAGACGAACAGCGTGGTCGAGTTCTGGAAGGAGCAGGCCCGCCCCGAGTACGACCAGACATTCCTGCTGCCTCCTCCGGCCGAGGATGGCGAAGACGAGGAGGCGCAGGAGATCGACGGGCCCGAAGATCCCGTGTATCAGGACGCCGTGCGCGTCGTGCTGGAGTTGGGCAAAGCGTCGACGTCGACGCTGCAGCGCCGCTTGCGATTAGGCTACGGGCGGGCGGCGCGCATTCTCGATATGATGCAGCGCGAGGGCATCATCGGTCCTCCGGACGGCAGCAAGCCGCGCGAGGTGTTGAAGCGGCCGGATTGGCTGCAGGAAGTGGAGAGCCAGCTCCGTTAGTTGTGAATTTCCGCAGTTTGGCGCGGCGCGATTCGGCTGCTGAGATAATGGGAGAGACCTTCCCTATGCTCGACTGGATATCCTGCCCGGCGGTGGAGCGGCATGCCGACGAGATTTAGCGGCGCCTGGGGTCTCGGGGAACGCGAGTGCCGGTTCCCGCCCTGTTTTCGAATCTTGAGGGCGGCGCCACAATTGACGAGTTCCTGGAGTGGTTTCCAGGCGTATCCCGCGAGGATGTAAAGAAAGTGTTGGAGCACGCATCGCGCAGCTTGGGCGATCCGTTGGCAGCGTGACGGGCCTCCCGTGCGGATACTGCTTGACCATAACACGCCTGCTCCGCTTCGATACTTCTTAATCGGACATGCAATAGAAACAGCCTATGAGCGAGGCTGGGCAGAATCGACAAATGGGGATCTCCTCCGAATGGCGGAAGAAGCCGGTTTCAATACGACGACATCCGGCGCGTGGGTAACGTCTGTTTCACATGAGCCGAGGCAATCCGCGCGGGCGATCTGGCTCGGGTGGAAGAAATGTTCCAGGCGCGGCCTGAGATTGCGGACCTGACGATGCCGTATGGCGACGAGCATCGGCCCATCCACTACGCGGTGATGCAACGTTCGGCCAGAGATGGTGCGGCTGCTGATGCGGTACGGGGCAAATGCGCGTCAAGGCATCGATCCGCATCGCGCCGCCACGGCGGCTTGGACCATCGCGAAGGAGCAAGGGTACGACGAAATCGTCGCCGTTATCAAGGCGGAGGAACGGCGGCGCGGCGAGATAACGGAGGATGCACCGAAGTGAGGGCGATCGGCGCCGACGCTGCCCGCGCGGCGGTCGCGTCGGGGAATATCGAGTGGTTGCGCGCGCGACACGCGGAAGGAAGCTTGGTGAACCCGATCCGATGGGATGACGGCGGGTTGCTGACGGCCGCTGTGCGGCACAACAAGCCGGACACGCTCCGGCTGCTACTGGACTACGGCTTCGATCCGGATGAACGTGTCTCGATCGGCGAAGGCGACTGGGTGGCGTACTCG
>CAWCJO010000031.1:0-99854 GCA_963795935.1 Bryobacterales bacterium
AACCGCCATAACGAACTCCTCGCCCCTGGGTTGCAGCCGGCGGATAGCGTTATTAAAGTCAAAATAGCCTGTGAGTGCGTTGGCAGGGCCGTCCACATCGGGATCGGAATCGGCCACGAACACGTTGCCGGCGCTGTCCACGGCGAGGCCTGAGGGATCTGACATCTGGGCGTTGGTGGCGAGCCCACCGTCTCCGCTGTAACCGTATGTACCGTTTCCCGCAATCGTGGTGACGATGTTTCCGGCGGAAATCTTCTGTACTTGCCAAGGGTTCGCCTCTCCGATGAACACGTCGCCGGCTTTGTCCACGGCGACACAGATGGGGCCACCGATCGCCGCGTTAGATCCCTCGCCTGCGATTGTCGAGATAGTTCCCGCGGTCGAAACCTTCCGGATGCGGGAGTTATCGACGAGATAAAGGTTGCCGGTGGTATCCACGGCGATGCCCTCCAAACCGTCTAATTCGGCATTTATCGCGGGGCCGCCGTCGCCAGAAAAGCCCCGGATACCGTTACCGGCAACTGTCGTGACGATCCCGCTGGCCGATACTCGGCGCACGTGATAGGCGGAGCTCGCGCCAACGAAGTAGCTGTCGGCAAAATAAAGGTTGCCCGCTGCATCCGCCGCCAATCCGGAGATGTCGGCAATTTGCGCCGCCGATGCCGGTCCGCCATCGCCGGAAAAGCCTTCCTGGCCATTACCCACGACCGTACTGATTACCCCGATATTCGAGACCTTTCGGATGCGCCAATTGCCGGCGTCCGCGAAGAAGAGATTGCCCGCCGCGTCCAAGGCCACGGCCTGGGGGATGCTCAATTGCGCGCTCGTAGCGGCGCCGCCGTCGCCGGAGAAACCGAAAACGCCCGTTCCGGCGATGGTCGTGATCGTGCCGTCGGTTAATACCTTACGAATACGAGCGCCGTCGGGAAAATAGAGATTGCCCGCGGTATCGACAGCGAGATCGCCCGTCCCGGACAGTACCAGTTGTACGGCGGTAGCGGGTTCACCATCGTCATCGCGGCCCGGTAGCGGCGCCACATTGCCATTGCCGGCGATCACAGTAAAGCTGCCAGGGGCGTTCATCTTCACAATCTCGCCGTCGAGACCCATAAACAGGTTCCCAGCGGCATCTGTCGCCAAGGCGCCGGGAGTCCCTGCCAAAAGCACAGGTGGCGGGGGTCCCTCTTCTTCGCCGCCTCCCGCGACCGTAGTCATGATGCCGCCGGAAACTTCGAGCAGACTGGGGTTATAAAAAGGACGATCTCCTCCACCCTCAAAGCCGAGGTCCCCAATAAAAAGATTGCCGGCGTTATCGACTGCAACGGTCCCGGGCGCAACGAGGTAAGCAGCGGTCGCGGATACGGCATTGGTTGGCAATATCGCGCCGCCGCCCGCCACGATAACGCCGCTCCCGTCCTGAGAGACCTTGATAAAGCGGCGATTTCCCAGGTCCACGATATACAGGTTGCCGGCGCTGTCCAGCGTCAATGCGGTTGCGCCGTCGATCGGCAAGCCGGTCGCGACACTGTTGATGATGCCGCTCGCCGAAACCTTCCGCACATGCGAAATGTTCGTTTGAGCCTCCACGTAATTGTTGTCGCCGATATAAAAGTCGCCGGCCGCGTCGACGGCGACGCTAGTGGGATTCCCCAGTTGGGCCTCCACCGCCGGTCCTCCATCGCCGGAGAAGCCGGAAATGCCCGCGCCGGCGACGGTCGTGATGATGCCCGCCGGCGTGACTTTTCGAATGCGGTAGTTGGCGCTGTCCGCTATGAAAAGGTCGCCCGCGCCATTCAAGGCCAGACCGGCGGGTTCGTTCAGTTGCGCAGTATTAGCGGGTCCGCCGTCACCGTAGAAGCCCCGACGGGCGTTCCCAGCGACAAGGTTGATGGAGCCGCTTGCGTCCAATTTAAATACGCAATTTCCGCTTGAAAAAAAGACATTGCCAAGGGCATCGATAGCGATTCCGCCGGGACCGCTGATCGATGTAGCGGCGGGAGTCGGGGTTACCGGGGGCCCGCCACCGGCGACAGTTGAAATTGTATACACCTGCGCTGGACAGACTGAGCATGCGGTCAGGAACAGAGCTGTCCCAAATCGCGGCAGGGGCGGCGCAAAATGCCTCACAAATCGCAGCGCCGGGCGGCGCAAACGCAGGAAACAAGATTGCTTCATGTCCGGTGGGTTGAGTTGAGCAATTTGTCTGCCGAGAATCGGCGGCGATCGGTGAGACTACGAGCCGGACGCCAGCGTGAAGTCGCCTTGACGAGTTCCGGCAACGATATGCCAAGAGGGCTTCAGTTCGAGCGTCCATCCATCGCCTTTGATGCTACTGCCGCCAACAAATTGAGGGGCCGTAACGATGACCGCGCTCCAGTTCGATTTCATAAGCGCCCCCTTGGTTGCCTCCAACACCCCCCAATCGTCGGAGATCCGCAGATTCGGGTAGACGGTTCCATAATCTCCCAGGGGTTGAAGATTTCTGGGGTCGAACTGCACGCGCATATGCTGGAAGCGAATAATGAGCACGGGACCATCGATGAATTCCGCACGGTAGCGTGCGATGATCTCTTGCCGCTTGGCTTCGCGCGCTGTCTCGGTAGCGCGAAGGATCGGACCACCGTACCCGGCGGCTCGCTGTTCCGCGGCTTGTTGCAGATTGGCGGGCAGCGCGATGTGGAGAGCATTCCGCAGTAACACGTCAAAACCATCGCCGGCTCTTAACTCCCGCCGCCATTCTGGAGCGTAGCGGTCAAGCAGCAAGCCATAAGCAGGTCCCGTGGCGTAGGCGAAGGAGCGGACGAAGGTGGGGTCGTTTATGTGGACGGCAAGATCGTTCAAAGCAAGCTTGATCCGCTCTTGTGTTGTTGGGCTTGCGATTCGCACACCGGTGTACTCGGCCAATCCTTCATTCAACTCCAGCGCTTGTTCGCGGGCGGCGGCGTTGGGAAACAGTCTGTATCGCTCCGCGCGAAAGAGAACGGCATCGGCCGCCGCGTTCTTTCGCCCCTCGGACGTAGGGGCTTCAAGAGGCTCGCGCAAGCGCTCTCCATTCCAGTTGCAGGTAGTAGCGCCCGTCGAGCGTGTCGAGATGGACGTTCTCTCCAGCTTTTATTTTCGGAAGATTGAGTTGGTCCTGGATGCCGTGAAAGAGTTCGTGCGCAATCAATGTATCGCGCTTGTGTTTGTCATCGGGAAGCCGCCACTGCATCTGTGTCCAGCGGACGCCCGACCATTCCACCGCCGTGTTCGCAATATTCTGATCCGTAGGCAGAGAGCCCACGAAGACGCTATCTTCGGATTTTAGGATTCCGTACGCATCCGCACGACTCGCGACGATGGACCGGGTTTGGGGATCGACGAACATGATTGGCCCGCAAAGCGATACGCCCCAAAGTCGACCGCCATCGGCCTGGCAAAGAGATTGCGCCTCAGCGAAGTACTTCCGCGCGGTTTCAATCGGGATTGGTTGAGGCGTCTGTGCCGAAGTAACAAGCGAAACCATCGCTGCCCACCCCGCCCACGTTGTCGCGCGGAAAGCCACGCTATTTTGACGCGGAGAAGCGATAGACGGTAGTCTGGTGGAACCTTTGGCCAGGCTTCAGCTCGGTGGTGGGGAACGAGGGATGATTCGGGGAATCGGGATAGTGCTGCGTTTCGAGGCATAGCGCGTAGCGGTGGCCGTAGGCCTTGCCGTCTTTGCCGCGGAATTTCCCATCGAGAAAATTGCCGCTATAGAACTGGATGCCGGGTTGCGTGGTGAGAACTTCCATGATGCGGCCGGTGGCGGGCGCGGTCACGCGGGCGGCGAGCCGCAGGCCGGAGCCGTCGAGAACAAAGTTGTGGTCGTAACCTTTGCCTAGCTTCAACTGCTCGTTGTCGTCGTTGATGCGCTTCCCGATTACGGTGGATTTTCTGAAATCGAAGGGCGTCCCCGCGACGGCGCGCAGTTCGCCTGTCGGAATGAGACCGGAATCCACGGGAGTGAAGCGGTTGGCCTCGATCATGATCTCGTGGTCGAGAATGTCGCCGTTCCCTTGACCTTTCAGATTGAAGTAAGAATGGTTCGTCAGATTGAGAACGGTGTCCTTATCGGTTGTGGCGGAGTAATCGATGCGCAACTCGTTATTCGCGTTTAGAGCGTAGACGACGGTCACGGAAAGATTGCCGGGATAGCCTTCCTCGCCGTCTTTGCTGAGGTACTTGAGCTCGAGCGAGCCGTTGGGGAGATCACGAGCAGTCCAAACGCGCTTGTCGAAGCCTTTCGTGCCGCCGTGCAGGCTATTGTCGCCGTCGTTTTTAGGGACGTGATATTCAACGCCGTCGAGCTTGAATTGCGCGTGCGCGATGCGATTGGCATAACGGCCGACCAGCGCTCCGAAGTACGGCTCGCCGGGTTGCAGGTAGCCGTCGAGATTGTCAAAGCCGAGGACGATGTCGTCCATGTGGCCGGCGCGGTCCGGAGCGAGCAGGCGCACCAGGATGCCGCCGTAGTTGGTGACTTGCGCCTGCATACCGCGGTGATTGGTGAGAGTGTATAGATCGATGACTTGGCCGTCCGGCATTTTGCCGAAGGGAGATTTCTTTAAACCGGCGCTGGTGTCCGCGGCGCTCATGATTCCCATGATGGCAAGCAGGCAGGCGAGTTGGCGGAGCATCATGCTCCATTATGAACGCTGAAGGCGATTAACGCGCTACCCGCGCAACGTTAGAGTAGGCGGACTCGCCGTTGGCGTTCATGGCCCGCACGCGGTAACACATCATGGATGCGCCCGGCTCGCCGCTGCCGGTAAATTCGGTTGACGCCGGTTTTGTGGCAATGCGCTCCCAAGGGCCGGTATTCCCTACGCGCCGCTCGATTGCAACCTTGGTTGCGCCGCCGCCGTGCATTTCCCAACGCAACGCCACGCCGCTGGCGGAAGAGCGCGCGGTCAAATCGCTGGGAGCTTCCGGCAGCAGCGGCCAATTGAAGTAGCTGGCATCGGCGATGGCCAGAACACTGTCGCGTACGGGCACCGCCTCCAGCGCACCATTGGTTCCCGACTTCCATTGCAGCGGCGTAATTTCACCGGAGACAACATCGACCAGAACAGGATTGACGATTCCGGAGTTTTTCAAGGTCAAGTTGACGGTGAGCGGAGCGAAGGCGCCACCCGGAATGCTGTGCGCCGCGGCCCAGTAGGCGATAATCGCTTTCCCGTTAGCATTGCGGAAACCATAGTGCAGGAACTCCGCGTGGCCCCTTCGCCGCAGATCCGGAATGGCCGAGGCCTCAATGCCAATCGAGGGATCGAGGCGCGTGTCCGAGAATAGCGCGTTGGTGTTCTGCAGCGAATAAAATACCGGGCGAGGCGTGAAATCGTCGGGCAGGTTGCGGAAGCCGTGAATAAGGCCGAAATCGTCGTACTCGTTTCCATCCACGCCGGCCGTCAACAACCAAACGAACGTCCGAACGCCCGCCGCGAGATTGTAGATAAGCCCGCGAGGGATGTATTTGGCCTGCACGGATTCGTCGGACCCGATCCAGGAAGGGATGGAATTGAACTCATCGTCCCAGAATTCAATATCTTTGCGTATTCCTGGATAGCTGCGTACGAGATTGCGGAGCTTCGTGGGCGTTTCGGCTCCGTAGGCGCCCGCGTCCATCGACTCCGGATTGAGATTTTGTCCATAACCGGGGTACGTGTGATAGGCGAAGATATCGATTTGCGAGGCGCACTGGCACGCATCGAGGGCGCGCTTGGCCCAATCGCTGATCGGATCCGCTTGGCCGCCATAGATCACCTTCGCGGTGGGATCTTCCTGGTGCACCGCCGGAGCGAAGGCCTTCAACAGGTGTCCATATTCTTCCGGATTCCCATGCGGGTTCCAATATCCGATGTCCTGCTCATTCCATAAAGCGTAGTAGTGAATCCGGCCGCGAAAGTGGTTCACCATCCATCTCACATAGCGGATGAAAGCCGTAATCTCGGCGGGCGATTTGGGCGGCCAGAAAACGGAATTTATGCTGCGGTCGTCGTTGTGGAAGCTGCCGGGCTCGGGCGTGATCTGGTCCGGTTTTTTGCCATTGGGACCGGTATACATGGGATTGCCATACATCAACTGGACCTGAACGTTCACGCCGTTCTCAATTAACGAGTTGACGTAGTCGTCGACTTCGGGCGCGACCGCAAAGACGCCGCGCTTCTGTTCCACCCAATCCCAACTGGTCGGGTCGGAACTGTTCTCATATTGCCCGATGCGGATCCAACTGACGCCGGCGTCGAACATGCGCGTCCACCACCAGCGGTTCCAGGGCAGGTAAGGCTCCCGCGGCAGGTCGGAATTGATTCCGAATCCGCTGTGAATTTGCGACGATCGCTTGGGGGGGACATGGGTCGGGACGTTGGCCGTGGGACTTTGCGCAACGGCAGGAAGCAGCGCAAGAGCCAGGGCTGCCATTATTTCGGAAGTTGGCCGGAACTGCAAATCGCTAGTATACTGCGACTCGCGCGGGCCGGAGTTGCATTCTTCGAACCGTTCGCGCACTATTGTGATCGATCAGCTTCCTATTCAAAAAGTCATGGAATCACACGCGGCCATGCGGGTTCGAGCCATTATCCTAGAATGAGTCATGCGCTTGTGGTGCCTGCCGCTGTTCTGTTTGATTGCATCCGCGGCCGAGTATAGCGCGGGAGTCGCGCGCGTCGACATCACCCCGCCGGTGGGTCATGAAATGGGCGGGTACTCGGCGCGCAAACATGGCTCGACCGGCATTCACGATCCGCTGTACGCCACCGTGCTGGTGATCCAATCCGGCGATAACAGCATCGCGCTGGTGACTTGCGATCTGCGATCGTTTGTATCGACGCGGGTCGGCGAGTTGGCGAAACAGCGGTTCGGCATCAAGAACACGCTGATCGACGTTGCGCACGACCACTCCGGGCCGCTGACATGGGAATTACGAAGCCCTTGGTATGCGCAGGCCGAGGACAAGATGGTGGAAGCGATCGGCGAGGCGAAGAAAGCGCTGTTTCCCGCCACGCTTGAGGTTTCCACGGGGAAGATTTACCTGGGCCACAACCGGCGTAAAATCATCGACGGAAAAGGCGTGATGTGGTGGCGTAACGCCGAGGAGTTGCCGTCGCACCCTGTCGATCCCACCGTAAACGTCCTGCAAGTGAAGGATGAGCAGGGAAAGACGCGCGCCGTGCTGGTGAATTACGCCTGCCATCCCTCCGTGCTTGGACCCGAAAACTACGAGTATTCCGCCGATTATCCCGGCGCCATGAAGCGCGCCATCGAAGCGGCGATCCCCGGCGCGACCGCTTTGTTCATTCAAGGCGCCGCGGGCGATATCAATCCTTATCACGACAAAGAACCCGTCGCCACCGAATTTCAAGCCGTGGAGGCAATGGGGCAAGCGCTGGGAAAATATGTCGTCTCTATTTTGGGGAAGACGAAGCCGGTGACAGGACCCCTGCGCACGTATTCCGAGGTGCTCGACGTAAAGAATCGCTGGCATTCCAACGAGACGATTCCAATCGGTTGGACAGCGGGAGCATTTGGCGATTCATTTTGCTTCGCGGCGCTGCCGGGCGAACCCTTCGTGGAATTTCAGATGATGTTTCGCGAGAAGGCGGAGTGCGCCAGTTCCATGGTGTTCGGCTATTCGTACTCGGTCGGAGGCGCTTGGGCGGGTTACATTCCGACCATTTTGGCGTCGGTCCAGGGTGGCTACGGCGCGGATTACAACACGACAGTCGCGGTGGGCACTGGCGAACGGCTGATCGATCGCGCCGTAGTGAAGCTATTTGAACTGCGCGGGCTGCTGAAAGATTTGCCGGACCCGAGGTACTAATGCGGACATTGATTTTGATTGCTGTTGCGATGACGCCGCCATTGGGAGCGGCGCAATTGCGAGCGGGCATCGCAAAGGCGGACCTCGACCCGCCGCTCGGCATTCCGATGGCGGGATATGGCGCGAGGCGTCTGGCAAAAGGCACGCTCGATCCGATTGAGGCCCGCGTGCTGGCCCTCTCCGACGGAAACCGCACGATCGCGTTTGTGACGCTGGATCTGTGCTTCACGTTCGACGAGAAAGTGATGGACCAGATTCGGAGCGACGTGCGGGGGGCCGTTGACGAAGTGATCTTTCATGCTTCGCACACCCACTCGGGCCCGACGTATTCCGAAGCTCCCGACGCGCTGCAACACGCCGTTCCCCGCATGGTAGGCGCGATTGAGGCGGCGGCGAAATCGATGCAGCCGGTGCGGATCGGCAATGGTTGGGGTCAGACTTACATTGGGTTCAACCGGCGCTACATCGAACTGGACGGCTCCGTGCAAATGTTTTGGCGCAACGAGCCGAAAGTACCCACGATTATGGCAGTCGATCCGACCGTCGGCGTCATCCGCATCGATCGCAACGATGGAACACCTCTCGCGGTTCTGGTAAATTACGCTTGTCATCCGGTCGTGCTGGGACCGGAAAGCATGGTTTACTCGGCAGATTATCCGAGCGCAATGCGGCGCACGGTGGAGCAGGCCATGGGACATGCATCGATGGCATTTTTTCTGCAGGGCGCGACGGGCGATATCAATCCCTTTTACGATAAGACGCCGCCCATCGAAGATGCTGTCGCCGTGATGAGGGAGACCGGGGAAAAGCTTGGCCGGGAAGCGTCGCGCGTGGCCGCGACGATCGATACCCGCGCGGCGGCGAACGCTCAGATCCAGACGAAAACCGTGGTGCTGACCGTCGACAACCGCTGGAACACCGAAAAGCTTGAGGCGGCGCTGCAGGCGCGTTATCACACTACCTCCGGGATTGCCCGGCGTCTGCTGGTGAAAGAGATGAAGGCGCCGGTGACAACTTTGCTGCTGAACCTGGGCTCGCCCAATCGGGACCTGGTATTTGTTGGTTTTTCGGGCGAGCCGTTTGTCGAATTTCAGATGGAGTTGCGTACCAAGAGTCCCATTCCGAACTCGTTTCTGATTGGTTACACGAATGGCTATTTCGCCTATCTGCCGACCATTGCGGCGGCGGTGCGGGGCGGTTACGGCGCTAATTCGTCGGTGAATCCCACCGCGGTCGGGACGGGAGAGCGCATGTTCAACACCGGCCTGATCTCGATTTACGAACTGCTGGGAATGCTTTCGGAGACTCCGGGGAAGCCGCGCGAGTTGGCGCCCAGTCCGCAGTAAATCGGTCAATAATTTTTTTGTCGCTCGTGCTTGGGCCTTTCGGCGCGGCTCATTGCTTTGAGTCCCGCCAGTTCGGGATCGGCGCCGGCCAGATCGTCAATGTGCGTCATAACTTTGGCGATGCCTGCGGCGACCTGATCCACGTCTTCATCCTCGCCGATGAGCAGGAATTGCGGCAGCCACACCGCTTCGTCATAGGCGGCCCGTTCCGATACGGGACAGTGGACAGTGGAGTAATCGACGGGCTGATCCCGGCCGATGGCGAGTTGGGGCGAATTGGCGGGCGTCGCATAGAACAGATCGCTGCGGTAAACGGGCTCGTAGAAACGCCCGTCGCAGGGAATCCCCTCGGCATCGAGCGCCGCCACGAACATATCGCGGCTGACGCGACGCTGTTCCGGGCGGTATTGGAAAACGTAGCAATAGATGGTATCGCGAGTGACGGCGGGTTGCGCAGGCAGCGGCCGGACTCCATCGATCGAGCAGAGCGCCTGACCGAGCCTCTTGGCGGCGCGCGAGCGCTTGGCCGCCAGCTCCGGCAGCATATCCAGTTGACCGATCAACAGCGCGGCCTGCAGTTCCGTCATGCGATAATTCGAACCCAGCACGCGCTGCTGATATCGATCCGTGCTGCTGGCGCGTCCGCAATTCACCTGCGACTGCAAGTATTCAAAATGTTCGAGGTTGGACGTGATCACCATGCCGCCCTCGCCGGCCGTCATGAGCTTGCTTTCCTGGAAACTGAAGCAGCCCAGGTCTCCCATCGAGCCTGCGCCTTTTCCGCAATATTGGCCGCCGTGAGCATGCGCGCAGTCCTCGACGATCTTGAGCTTATGCTCACTGGCAAGCTTCAGCAGTTCGTGCATATCGGCAAAGCGCATGGCCAGATGTACCGGCAGTATGGCTCGCGTTCGCGGAGTGATGGCGGCGCGCGCCGCATCGACGGTAAGGCAGTACGTATCCGGATCCACGTCGGCAAAGACCGGAATGCCGCCCGCGAATAAAACGGCCGTGGCAGTGCCGTCCCAGGTGTATGCGGGAACAATCACTTCGTCGCCGAAATGGATGCCCGCCGCTTGTAGAGCCGCGACCAGCGCAATGGTGCCGTTCGCCACGCAAATGCCGTACTTGGCTTCGTGGAGGTCCGCAAAACGTTCAGAAAACTCACGCGCATACCGGCTGGGAACGGGGTAACCACCCCAGTGGCGGCTTTCAAAGACCTCTTGCAGACGCTTCCCGTCGGCGGGAAGGTACTGCGGCCACGGCTGAAACGGTCCGCGCCGAACTGGGTCCCCTCCCAAAATCGCTAATTCACTCATTAACCTCGACCTCCTTAAAAGCCGGGCTGGACGCCGCCCCGCTCCACGAGCTTATCGAATTCGTCGGCCCGGGACATAGCGCGAATTTGTGATCTTTGCGTCACGCATCGGCCAGCGGAGCTTAGTGCTGAAAATATCACAAAAGTGTTATTGGACCGTTGCGGCTAGACGGTATACTTATCCTCCATAAGGAGTTGATTTATGCGGGGCCGGTGCGTGCATTTTGGCTTTTTGACCTGTTTTATTTTCTCTTTGCAACTGATGGCCCAGGACTTCGGGCGCATCACAGGTACCGTGTCCGATACCACTGGAGCCGTCATGCCGGCCACTACCGTCCACGTCGTGAACACGAATACGAACGCCAGCAAGGCGTACACCACAAACGAGCAAGGGCGTTTCATCGCGGACAATCTCGCGCCCGGCGTCTATAGCGTCGACGCCGACGCCGCCGGCTTCAAGCATTTCGTCCAGACCGGAATTACCGTTCGCGTCGGCGACAGCATCGATATTCCAGTCACAATGCAACTGGGGGCGGCAACCGAGTCGGTCACGATCAGCGGGGAGGCGCCGTTGCTGCAAAGCGAGACTTCCGCTACCGGCGCCGTGCTCGAGACCAAGCTAATCGGGGACCTGCCTTTGAATGAGCGGCAGCCGTTCACGCTGGTGCTGCTGGCGCCGGGGGTAATCCCAAATCGGCAAATTGTCAACGCCGCTCAACCCTTCAATCGCGCGCCCAATTTCTCGATCAGTGGCGGCCGGGGCGACACCAACGAAATCCTCCTCGACGGCACCCCCGATACCATGCCCGAAGGCAGCACCGGCGCCTTCCGCGCGGTTACCATCTTTCCCACGGTCGAGGGTACCCAGGAATTCAAGGTGCAGACCAACTCCATGCCGGCCGAGTATGGAGGTTCGGGAGGCGGAATCGTGAATATCGTGACCAAATCCGGGACAAATGAGTACCACGGCGCCATGTTTGAGTTTCTGCGCAACAGCGCCATGGATTCCAACGGCTTTTTCAGCAATCAAAGCGGCATTCCGCTGGCCAGCTTCAAGCGCAATCAGTACGGGGCTGCATTTGGGGGCCCCGTAATCATTCCGAAGCTTTACAACGGTAAGAACAAGACATTTTTATTCGTGAGCTGGGAAAGCTTGAACCAGCTCGGCGGCGTGCCCTTCACTACTACCGTTCCGACGGACTTGCAGCGCCAGGGCAATTTCAGCCAGACGTTCAATGCGCAGGGGCAGCAAGTGATCGTTTATGACCCGTCGACGACGACATTGAATCCGGCGACCGGCGTCTACACTCGCACACCGTTTCCAGGAAACATCATACCGGCCAGCCAAATCAACCCGATTGCCAAAAACATCATGGCCCTTTTCCCCGAGCCAACAAATCCGGGCCTACCCTTCACGGGCGCATCCAACTTCAACAAGACCTATACGCAGACGATTGACGATAACCGCGTGGATGCTCGTATCGATCAGAATTTCGGCGATAAGCAGCGGGTCTATTTCAGCTACGCCAAAGACAATCGCACTTTCACGAATCCCGACGTGTATCGGTAATATCTCCGACCCCATTCAGTTCAAGTACCCGACGGATCCGGACAGCATGCGCGCCGGTTACTTGTACACCATCAGCCCGACGTGGACCGCTGAAGTCCGTTACGCTTATAACAACATCTTTTACGCACAGCAGCCCGGCAGTCTGGGATACAACATAGGGACCCTGGGATTTCCCGCAATCCTTGGCGGGCGCCGTTCAGGAAATGGAATTTCCTCGATTGACGTTCTCGGATCTGACTGGAACTCAAGAAGGGATGGGCCCTATTTCCAACACCATGACCGGAAAACAGAATTCGAACGTATGGCTTGCCGATATCAGCCACGTCACGGGTAACCACGATATAAAGTTCGGAACGCAGGTTCGCCGCGACTACGCCGACCGTTTCACCAGTACGCCAGGCGACCTGAGTTTTGCTTTCTCGCGCACCTTCACTCAGGGTCCGAATGCGCTTGCGGCATCAAGTACTTCGGGCAGCTCCATTGCGGACGCGCTCCTCGGACTGGCCGACACCGCCTCCACTTCGCGGCTAAACCTATCGACAGCCAGCATCGCCCACAGTTGGTGGCAATCTTATTACGTTCAGGACGATTGGCGCGTAAGCCAGCGATTAACCCTGAATATCGGCGTACGCTGGGATCTGCAGTTTCCAATGGTCGAAGAGAACAACAACTTCGATTGGTTCGATCCGAATCTGCCATCGCCCATCGCGTCACAAGCGCCAGGCCTGAATCTAAAAGGCGCCGTCGTTTTTGCGAGCGACAGCAAGCGCAATCCTTACATCATGAACATGCATGATCTTGCGCCGCGCTTCGGTTTGGCTTATCGTCTGACGGACAAGCTCGTCCTGCGCACGGCTTATGGAATGTTCTATGCGCCGAATCCCTACGACACTTCGGGCAACGTCGGCGCGGGATTCTCGCAGTCCACGCCCTTTGTCAGCACGCTTAACGGAGCCACGCCGATTGCTACTATCTCCAATCCGTTCCCGAACGGACTGGTCCAGCCGTTTGGCCTCGGCGCCACTCCGAGCCCGGCCGCTAACCTGGGTTTGGCAATCGGCTACTATCAGCCGCACGAAGCAACTCCCTACATGCAGCAATGGAACTTTGGTCTGCAACAGCAGCTGGGCCATTCCATGGTGGTCGAGGCGGCCTACGACGGCATGAAAGGAACGCACTTAGCCGATGTCGGCTATTATCTTACCCAATTGCAGCCGAGCCAACTCGGGCCGCAAATCACGCAGCAGGTTGCCAATCCCTTTTACGGAATTATTTCCGTAGGTACTCTCGCGAGCCCGACTGTTCCTTTGAAGCAGCTCATCAACGCCTTCCCGCAGTACAGTTCGGTCCAGGTTTTTCAGCCGACGGAAGCGATCTCGAACTACAATGCGCTTCTGGTAAAATTGGAAAAACGTTATTCGAATGGACTCACTTTTCTGGTTTCGTACACATTTTCGAAGCTGCTCGATAACGGCTCTGGGCTGGAGACATTCCTGGAGCCGGCGACCGGTCACCAGAACGGATATGATCGTAAGGCCGATTATGCGGTATCCGATCAGGATGTGCCGCAGAGGTTGGTTGGATCGTTCACCTACGGACTGCCGTTTGGAAGAGGCAGGGCGCTGGGCAGCCACTGGAATCCCTTGCTCAACGGAATTTTCGGCGGTTGGCAAGTAACCGGCATCCTCAGTCTGCAGAGGGGCATTCCGCTTTCACTTACCACTACCGACACTTCCCAGTCCGGCAGTGGCTATCTGCGGCCGAATAATAACGGTCAAGACCCGGCCTTGAGCGGTTCGCCGGAAAGCCGTTTGACGCAATACTTCACCACTGCCGATTTTTCCCAGCCGGCGCCGTTTACGTTCGGCAACGTCGGACGAAATCTTGGCAACGTGCGTGGCCCGGGACTGGAGAACCTGGATTTCGCATTGTATAAGGACGTCCCTATCACGGAGCGGCTGCACCTGCAAATTCGCGGAGAAGCTTTCAACCTGACAAACACGCCGGAGTTCAGCAACCCCGACACCAACCTCCAGGACCCCAGCTTCGGCGCGATCACCAGCCAGTTCAATTCTCCGCGGCAGGTACAGGTCAGCCTGCGGTTATCGTTCTGACGCATAGGTTATTCTATAACCTGACAGGATGTGAAATATGGAAAGTGCCCCAGGGATTAGCTTTCTGCCGATCGATGAGCAGCGGCTCTTCGCGCATGAGTTTCAAAAGGATGTGGAGTTTATCGAGTTCCTTATCCTGATGATCAGTAAGTCGTGCGCGACCGGAAGCGTCGACATCACCTGGGTGGACGGCCATGAAAGCCTACGTCAAGTGATCGGCACGATCCAGGCCGCGAAGGCGCCGTGCTCGCGCTATCTACGATGGGATCGCGAGGACCCCAGCCAGCGGTTTTGTAACGTGGTGAGCGCCTACGGCCAGCGGGCCGCGGAATCCTGCGGCGTGTGCGAGAACGCCGCTGAGAAAAGGGTGGGGGAGAGCGGCCGCGCGCAGGTGTACCGTTGCCACGCCGGTCTCACGGACATCGCTGTCCCGGTGCTCGCCGACGGACGCCACATTGCAACTCTGTACAGCGGGCAAGTGCTGACGGAGCCGCCATCACAAGCGGGACTCGAACGAGTCCTGGGAGATGTGAAACGGCTGTCCTACGTCGATGTTAAAGAACTCGAAAAGGCTTACTGGGAAGTGCCTGTCGTCTCCGAAGGCGACATCGAGAACACAGTCGGAATTCTGGAGCTTTTTGCGGATTTTCTTGCGCGCCTGTGGAAGCGATTAGGCGACACGGTTAAGACCGAACGCGGAAAGCTGCGGGCCCGCCAATTGGCCGCCAAGGAATTCGCCTACTTGATTCTACAGCCGGAACTGGAGGACCGCGGCCGCCTCTTCCTGCTGATGAAACAGCTTGGCTTTGTTCAGCCGCCCAATCGCGTTCTAGTGGTCAAACTGCAAGGCGCAAACGAGTTTGATCCGCCCTCGGCTTCCTTCGACGTCATGTTTACAAGCGCCCTGCACGCGGTCGAAGAACTTGCCGAACGCACCAAACAGATGGCGGTAGCGTACTTGTCCAGCCGCGGCGTTTGCGTTTTTCTGCGGGACATTACCGAGGGGCCCTCCGCCGGCTTGCGCGCGCGGTCGCTAGCCGAAAAAATTTTACAGGAAATACCGAGCCGCTCGAGCGTGCGGGCCCGCGTGGGCATCGGCGGTCTCAAGTCCGCATGGCAGCACTTACCCGAATCCTATCATGAGGGTTGTCTGGCGCTGGCCGCCTCTGAAGATCCGATCGCGATTTGCGGAGACGGGCGCGTGGCGCCGTCGGAACTGACCACGCAAACGGAGATCGCTTGTCAAAATCTCCTGGACCATCGAATTCAGGAGGCTCGCATGACGCTACGCTCGCTGCCGCTGCAGGCGAACCGGCGGCTGGGTAATAGCGCCCTTCCGGATCACCGCAATTTCTTCTCATCGGCCCTGGAATCGCTGTGCCTTACCGCATTAAAAGCCGGCTGCGACAACGAAAGCATCGCTCGCGCTCGCACTGACGCTCAACTGGAACTGGTGCGCGCTGCCACGGTGTTCGACGTTCAGAGAGCTTTTCTGGATGCCGGAGATATCATTGCCGGGGAGTTCCGCGGCCTGCTCGGAGGTAAGCACGAAAAGGTGATTGCGCGCGTGCAACAGATGCTCGAGAGGCGTCTGAGGATGGGACGGAGCGCGGACACATTCTCACTCTCCAGCGCCGCAAAGGCATTGTCCGTCTCGACCGGTCACCTCAGCCGCACCTTTCGCAGGATGACCGGAATGACGTTCCGCGAGTATGTCATGTCGCAGCGGGTTGAACATGCGCGGCGATTGTTGTTGGATCCGCTCAACAATGTCAGTAGCGTTTCGGAGTCCTGCGGATTTTCCACGCCCGCTTACTTTGCGCGTGTCTTCCGAAAATTCGTAGGTTGTTCTCCGACCGAATTTGCTAACGATCCACAGCATCGTTCAGGACATTCTCCGGCGGCGGCATACGCCTGCGATGCGGAAAATATACACGATGTGGAACAGGCGCTTGCGCGGGCTTAGAACTACTTTTCTGTTGGTCGCGGCATTCCCGGCAGCTTGCGCGCAGGCAGCGGATTTAGAGGTCGCGACGGCGGCCGTGGACATCACTGCTCCGGTCGGCTACCCGATGGGAGGCTACGGCGCTCGAAAAGGCGTGAGCACCGGCGTACACGACCCGCTAATGGCCAAGGCGCTGCTGATCAGGTCCGGCGGGCGGCAATTCGGAATCGTTACCTACGACTTAGTCGGGATCGCGTCCGATCGCGTGGCCCGTGAGGCGCGAGAGTTGTTGGGGATCTCTCCGGTGTTGCAGATCGCCAGTCATACTCATTCCGGGCCCGTGCCGAAAGACGCCAAAGATCCCGAACATGATCCCTGGTATCGCGGCATGGAGGATAAAGTTCTCGGCGCCCTGCAGACGGCGCAGTCGCACTATGCTCCCGCGCAATTCGGGGTTACAGAAGGTTCCATTTATATCGGACATAACCGCCGCAGAGTGAGCGAGGACGGGACGGTCACGATGTTGTGGCGCAACAGCGACCGTCTTCCCACGCATCCAGTCGATCCGCGCATCGGCATTTTCCGATTCAGCGGCGCCGACGGCCATGTTATCGCGCTGCTGGTGAATTATGCCTGCCACGCCGTGGTGCTCGGACCGGATAACCTACAGTTCAGCGCGGACTGGCCGGGTTACATGTCTCGCCGGATCGAACAGGAACTCGGAGGACATGCCGTGTCTTACTTCGTTCCGGGAGCGGGCGGCGATATCAACCCTTACGACGATAAGACGCCGCTCGCGGAAAATGCCTACGCCATCGCGCAGCGCACCGGGGAGTCCATGAGCGATGCCGTCATGAAGGCGCTCTCCAACAAGCCTCCGTCCGCGGAAGATTTCGATCTCCGGATTTCACGGGAGAGCTACGATTTTAAGGATCGTTTCGATCCCGGAGCGCGCGTCCCAACCCAGGTAACGCGCTTTATGTTTAGCAAAGACGTCGGCGTCCTGGCGATTCCTGGCGAGCCGTTCGTGAACTTTCAAATCAATTTGCGGGACCAGTCGCCTCTGCGGCAGACTTTTCTGTTCGGGTATGCGTTTGGCGGTGAAGGAAGGCTGTGCGGCTATGTTCCGACGATCAAGGCGGCCGAACAGGGCGGTTACGGCGCGAATTACGCAACCCGCGTAGAGGTCGGCGCCGGTGAAAACATGGTCGACCGCGCGGTCGTGTGGTTTTACGAACAACTCGGCAAACTACGGGATGTTCCCGACAAGCCCTGAAAGGAACATGCCTTGAAAATGCGCCTTCTCATACTCACGATGCTCGCCTGCGTGGCATTACCCGTAGCGCCGCTGCATGCGAAAGAGTTGCAGGCCGGCGTGGCGGCCGTGGAACTGCACCCGCCTCTCGGCTACGTAATGGGCGGTTACGGCGCACGCACCGGAGTCTCCCAAGGAGTGCTCGACCCGCTGCACGCCAAGATCCTGGTGCTCGAAGGCAAGAACACCGCCATAGCGCTGGTTACGATGGACCTGGTCAGCAATCTCCCGACCTCGCAATTGGATCACATTCGTGAGTTGGTCAAGTCTTCGACAGGCATTAAGGATGTTATTTTCAACGTCAGTCACACGCACTCGGGTCCCCTTGTCATAGAGGACCCTCCGCCATGGCAGCTCCAGGCGGCGGACGATATCGCGGCTGGTATCGAGCGCGCCTGGAGGGACCGCCGGCCGGCCCGAATTGGCATCGGAACCGGCTCCGTTCGCATCGGCCATAACCGTCTTTATGATATGTCCGGCGGGCATGGCAAGATGCTGTGGCGCGATGAGACGCGTATTCCTACCTCCCCGGTCGACCCGACCGTTATGGTGCTTCGCGTTGACTCCGAAGATGGAGCTCCGCAAGCCATAATCGTCAATTACGCCTGTCATGCGGTCACGCTGGGACCGGAGAACCTGCAATATTCCGCCGATTATCCAGGCGAAATGGCTCGCACCGTCGAGAAGGCGTATCCCGGCGCGGTCTGTTTATTTGTGCAGGGCGGCGCCGGCAATATCAACCCTTATTACGATAAAACCCCGCTGATCCAAGATGCGGTTTTCGTCATGCGTGAGACTGGCCACATACTGGCCAGAGAAGTTATGCGGACTTCGGCCGCAATTAAAACGCACGATGTGCCGGATACCGAGCTCCGCATCGCGCGCGACCCGCTGCAATTCAAGGCGCGCTACAACCATGACAAAGTAATGGCCGGTCTGGACCTGCAAAAGATGTCACTCAGCGGGCGCATGCATATTGAAGCCGCGACTCGCGGTCCCTACACTGGTCCAGTCACGACTTTGCTGCTGGGTCACGAGTTTGCGTTCGTTGGAGTGCCGTGCGAAATCTTCGTGGATTTTCAAATGGATCTTCGCGAGCGCGTGCGCGACTTCCCGATCGTCTTTGCCGGGTACACAAATGGAAACCTCGGTTATGTCCCAACGATCCGGGCGGCCGTCGACGGCGGATATGGCGCCAGCCAGATCGGCTCCTATATCGAAGTCGGGGCAGGCAACCGCATGATAGACGCAGCCGTCATACGTCTTGGTTACTGGACCGGCAAGCTTCAATCGAAGGCTCATCAACCTTTACCATGAACACCTCAATTGATCGCAGAGGTTTCGTCAAATCAGTTGTCATGGGCCTGCCGGCGCTGGCGCAATCGGCGGCCGTCCCGGCGGCATTCCAACGCATGAATGTCGGCGTCGGCCGCGTCGATGTGACGCCGGACAAGCCGCGCCTGTGCGCCAGCGGAGATAAGCCCAATCCTCCACGCGCGTATGCTCGCCTCGTCTCGCGCTGTATGACGCTCTTCGACGGCCGGCGCCGCATGGCCGTCGTGAACTATCCATTCAACTGTCTTGACGTCGCTACGCCCATTCTGCGGGAACGTTGCGAGCGCGAACTGGGTATCGCGCCCGAATGCCTCATCCTGCTTGCGACCCACAATCATCAAGGTCCGATCCAGATCGTGGCCGAGAACTTCGATTACGGCCGCGATGTTGCCGCGAAGATTTTCGACGCCATCCGGGAAGCCATGCGCAACGAAGAAGGTCCGGCAACGCTTTTGTTCGGCAACGGCTACGGCTACTTCACGCGCTCGCAGATGAGCTTTCCGCCGGATTATGAGATCCAGCTGCTCAAAGTGCAAGTCGGCAATCGCACCACGGCGCTGCTGTTCAATCATCCGAGCCACCCGCAGCTCGGACCGCGCAATATGTATGGCGCCTCGCATCCGGGATTCGCCATGGATGAGCTTGAAGCCAGAATCCCCAATCTGACGGCAATCTATGCCGACGCCTGCGGGGGCAACCAATACACCTTCGCTCCAGAGGGCGCCGATCCATTGGCATCCTGCAAAGCGCGCGGCCACGAATTGGCCGAAACGGCCCTGAAGATCGCCGATGGTCCGCTCGAAGAGGTAACGGGACCGATCGCGAGTAAGCTAAGAGTTCTCGATCTGCCGCTGGCGCCCCCTATTCCTTATAAGCAAGCGCTCGAGCTGGCGAAGGGAATCCCGCTCGACATCGGGTTCAAAGCCTTCCCCGATCCGGCGCGGGAAACTAACTGGCTCCGCGCGCTCGTCACTCATTATAAGGAAGGGATTCCCTTTCCAACCAAGATTTCCGATTATATCTGTACCGACGAAGAGTTTCTGGTCGATAAACTCGACCAGCCCCGCAAATATCCTTGCCGCTTCGAGGAAGTGGTGGGCGCGCAAATCGGCAAGCTCACGTTTGTAGCGATCCAAGGAGAGCCTCTGGCGCAGATCGGCATGCGCCTAAAGGAAGTGTTGCGTAACCGCGGGCCGGCCATGGTCTTCGGCTATTTCGGCGAGCATAACCTATACATCCCCACTCGGGAGAACGTGCGGCTGGATCTTTATCAGTCGCAAGTGATCCGGGAGCAGTATACCTGCCCGGTCGGCTGGTCGCTGGACGCCGAGGACGAGATGCTCAAGGCGACGCTGGCGCTGGTGGGCGCGGAACTGTATCGGGATCCTCGGCAGGGCGAGCGGAAATTGTTCCCGCTCCGCCCATCGCCGGCCTGAATTTACTGTTGATTGAAACTGGCGGAAATACGGTACGCCTCCACGAAGTGCCCGTCCTTCTTGGTTTGCCTGTTGCGCAGACCGGTCTTCACCTTCTCTAGATCCTTCGATTCCCAATCGGGCCGGTATTTGCGGATTGAGGGATCGAACTGACTCACATGGGCCGTCGCCGCCTGCAGCTTTAGATCAATGACCGGATCGATGTTAACCCAGTAATTGGCTTCCTGGGGGAGTACATAGAAATAGGCTTCGACCGGCACATGCCAGGGCTGCAGGTGATCGTGCAGCAGTTGGTTGGGAAAATACAGGTGCCATTCCGAGGCCCGGATCGCGTCCACGGTGTTGTTGGCCGACATGCGATGGTCCGTCTTATGCCAGCGCACGAACTCGGACCCGGGGTCGATGGACATAACAATGTCCGGCCGGTAGGTACGGATTATCTTAGTCACCTGTTCGACCAGATCAAAGGGATTGGCGTATTCGAGCATGCCGTCGTGAAACTGCATCCAGTGGATGTGGTCTTTGGGAATGCCGATGACGCGGCACGCTTCCTCTTCTTCGCCTCCCCGGATCTCCGCCAGCCGTTGACTGTTCATATCCGGATCGTAGGATCCCTTGTCGTCATTAGTGTACAGAACGATGTGGATGTTGTTGTTCTGCTTTGCGAGAAGCGCCAGCGTTCCGGCGCAACAGAAGGTGTCATCGTCCGGGTGCGGCGTAAACAGCAGGATCGTCTTGTTCTCCGCTTTCTCAAGCTGGTATGCCTGCCGCTGCGCTTGCGCCAATCCGGCCGGCAGGAAGCCGACAGCAAGCAATCCCAGGACGCCAAACGGTATTCGACTATTCATATAAAAGTTTGCCTCACGCTGAAACTACATCTTACAATTGTAAGCCCGAAAAGTCTGACGCAACGGCTGTAAAAATATGCTGATTTGCGTCTTCTGAATACATCGCGGCCCGGCGCTCGCTCCCTCTCGTTTTTGATGGAAAAAATGGTCTGTAGTAGCCCCGCGTATTGTATGCTGATCTCTTGGCCCCTTCCGGCAAACTCACCAGAAGTCTGCGCCTCCGCGATCTGGTCGTCATCGGTATCATTCTGGTGCAGCCCACTGCCCCCATGCCTCCATTCGGAGTCATTTACGTCGAGGCGAAAGGGCATGTCGTAACTACGATCCTAATCGCCATGGTGGCGATGCTGTTCACGGCGATCAGCTACGGCCGCCTGGCGCGCGTTTATCCCAGCGCCGGCTCGGCATACACGTACGTGGGCCGCGAGCTCCATCCAGCGCTCGGTTATGCCACCGGCTGGAGCATGCTGCTCGATTACATCGTCAATCCGCTGATCTGCACAATCTGGTGCAGCAAGGCCGCCGCCAACATCGTGTCTATTATTCCTTACGGAGTCTGGGCATTATTCTTCGCCCTGTTGTTCACCTTCCTCAATCTTCGCAAGGTCCACACCACCGCCCGGGTCAACGCCATCATGGCGGCGGCCATGGGCGTCGTCATAATAGCGGTACTCTGGTACGCTGTCCGCTATGTGCTGGCAATGCCTTCGCTTAATGCCGAATTTTTTCTGCGTCCTTTTTATAATCCGAAGACTTTCTCGGCAAGCAGGGTCGCCACAGGCACCTCGATTGCGGCTCTTACCTACATCGGCTTCGATGCCATTTCAACGCTCTCCGAAGAGGTAGAGAATCCACGCCGCAACATTCTTCTCGCCACCGTGCTGGTCTGCCTGCTGACGGGGATTTTTTCGGCCATCGAAGTCTATGCCGCGCAATTGGTTTGGCCGCCTGGCCTGAAGTTTCCCGACGTGGACACCGCCTACGTGCATGTGGCCGGGCGCATGGGCGGCATCGTCCTGTTCCAGGCGGTGAACCTGACGCTGCTGGTTGCTTCGATCGGCTCGGGCGCGGGAGCGCAACTGGCGGGCGCCAGGCTGCTCTACGGGATGGGGCGCGATGGCGCGCTTCCGCCGCGCATCTTCGGCCACATCAGCCCGAAAACTCACGTACCCAGCTACAATGTTCTGCTCGTCGGCGGAATCTGTTTCGCGGGCAGCTTCCTGATCGATTACGAGCTCGGGGCGGAGATGCTGAACTTCGGCGCCTTCATCGGCTTCATGGGGGTGAACTTAGCGGCCTTCGTCCGCTACTTCCTTCGCTCCAGCGAAAAAACTATTAGCAACTTCGCGCCGCCGCTAGCCGGTTTCGCGATCTGTCTAGCCATGTGGTTGAGTCTGGGAACGCCCGCCAAGATTGTCGGATCTACGTGGCTCCTCGGTGGCCTTATCTTCGGGTTCTATAAAACACGCGGGTTCCGCAAGGAAATCCGTTTTGAAGCGCCGGATTAGGTTTTGCGGCTAAGGTTGGCCCAGCCCTCCGCGAAGATACGCCGGCCGCATCGGACGCCATGATGAGCGCCGATATGGCGGAATCGAAAACCTCGAGCGAACACCAGCAGGCATAGTGTTGCCGTCCGAGAGCTTCGACGGGCGGAAATCGTAAGACCCCGCGCCGGGCGCACTCCCATCCAATTGCGTTGAAGTGGACATCCCCTCGATAAATCCGCTATATCTGCCGATCAAGTCAGGCCCGGATAGCGCTCCGCCCCGTTGATGCGCTCCAGCCGGAGGTGGACGCACCGGCGCGCGATGTTCGGCGCTGGCCGTCGCCGTGGTAAATGCTAATGCCAGCGCCTTATCGCCAAACCATTGCGCGGCATATCCGGGCGACGGCGGATCCTATACGGTCAGTTGCCAGAACTTAGGCGCATTCACGGGTTCGCATGCCGCGGCTGCGTCAAAGAAAACAATATTTAAAGAACGATAGGTGGTCAGATTGACAGGAATATGTAGGTCAGGCCAGCCACGCCCACAGGCATCACGAGCGTAAGCGCCGCCCTGAGGTTCCTATGCCGCGAGCGCAAGGGCATCGAGTCCGAACACCGGAACGCCTTTCGCGGCGCCAATCTGCTCGTCAGATTCCTCCCAAGAGGCGAGGGGTGGCCGAATAGAAATTAATGAATGTCAATTGGCCTCCCATGACAGTCACGCACTTACGGCGTGTTCAGTCTACGCGGGCGCCGCAGCCCAATAAGTTCAGATGTACTCGCGCCGTTCCGCCGCGCAATAGTCCGTGACCATGAGCGCGATGCACGGTTATGATGGAGTCTAGGGAATTGAATGTCACCGCTGCCTAGCCCGAGTCTGCCGCCGCGCCGGACCGCAAGCGCCGGCGTTCCCGTGCTTGCCGCGGCGGCGATACTGGCGCTGCTTTATTTCGGCCGCGTGTTCTTCATTACCGTGATGATCGCCGTAATCATCGCGTTCCTTCTCGATCCGCTGGTCAGTTTTGCGATGAAGCTGAAAGTTCCGCGCTCGCTCGCCAGCTTCCTCGTCTGCAGCATCGCACTGCTTATTCTGTATCTTCTTGGCCTGGGCGTCTACACCGAGTTTGCGAGTCTGGTCGAGGACTTGCCGATGTACAGCCAGCGCATCAACTCCCTCGCCGATAATATCGGGTCGCGGGTGGACGCAGCGGAGAAGAAGACCTACGAACTCATCGTACCCAAACGCTTCCAGGAGCAGGCGCCGCTTCCGGTTCCCGTTCCAAGCGGCGCGCGTCAGCGCGGGAAGCGGAAACCCGCCGCGCAGGACACCGCGGCGCAACCCCCCGCGATCCAGGAAGTCCGCATTCATAGCGACCCGAAGCCGCTTTATTCCTACGTCGCCGGGTATATCCGTTCCTTTTACGACATACTTCTGATGGCGAGCTTTATTCCATTCCTGGTTTATTTTATGCTGAGCTGGCGCGACCATCTGCGCGGCAGCTTTCTGCGCCTGTTCAGCGGAGAGGACCGCCGTACCGTGGGACGGACCTGGGAGGGCATCGCGGAGGTTGCGCGCGGATATGTGATCGGCAACTTTGCGCTGGGTTTGGTCGTGGCGCTCTTCAGCAGCATTTTTTTCTTCGCCATTCGCCTTCCGTATTGGCCGTTGATGGGACCCTTGAGCGGATTTTTCAGTATGGTTCCGTACGTAGGGCTCCCGCTGGCCATGGCGCCCCCATTGCTCGCCGGGCTCGCCGTTTACGACCGTCCCGGGATTTACGTACTGATCGCCGCGGTCGTCGGACTATTGCACTTGATCGCTCTCAATTTTCTGTATCCGAAGATGATCGGCTCGCGCGTACACCTCAATCCCCTGGCCGTTACCGTGGCGTTAATGCTGTGGGGAACCCTGTGGGGCGGCATCGGTCTTTTGCTCGCCATCCCGATCACAGCGGGCATAAAGTCGGTTTGCGATAACGTGAGCGGGTTTGAAGGTTACGGCAAATTGCTAGGGGATTAAACGATCGGCCATGTCGAAGAACATCGCCATTTTTTTCGGAGTAGGCGTCGCGATCGTCGCGATCGGGGTCGCCTTGATCGTATACGGCAATCGCGGCAGCCATCTGGAGCTCCAAGGCGAGATCATCAAGATCCGCACCGGTGCGATCGACGAACACGACAGCGCCGCGGTCCTCGATTTCCGCCTGCAGAATGTTTCCGACGTACTGTTTGAAGTGCGCGATTTGAAGGTCACGGCCGAAGAGCCGGACGGCGCTAAAGACGAGGGCGATGTAATTTCGAAGTCTCAGATCGGCGAGCTGCTGCAATATAACAAGTTCCTGGGCAGGAAGTTCAACGACGGATTGGCAATTAAGGACAAGATCGCTCCGCATCAAACAATCGATCGCATGGTCGCGGTGCGCTTCGACGTTCCGCAAACGCAGCTCGACAAAGCGAGACAGGTGCGGCTTTGGATTCAGGACATGAACGGCGCCGAATTCGAGACAGTCAAGCGCCTGGGAGATAACCCCTAATTCTACTCGCAACATCCCGCGCTTCCCGACGGCCCCAGTGGGGCCGGTGTTCAAGATCGAGATAATGCGTCGAACGCGCCCGAAGGATGTGATGGCGCGATCATATCACGAGCATTACTCTCCGACGGGTCGGACGATTAAGTTATTGCCCTTTATGCGCCGCAGTTTCATTGGCTAGGAAATCGGAAACACCCTTAAGTATTTTCCCGTTCACCGGCAGGGACCCGCATCGTTAATGCCGGCAAGCCGCCCCGCCGCTCACGCCGCGGCGCGCGCCAACGCCTGGTCCAAGTCCGCGATAATGTCCTCGACGGCCTCGATGCCTGCGCACAGCCGTACGACGCCGTCGTGAATGCCGAGACGCTCGCGCTGCTTGGGCGAAATGTCGCGATGGGACGCCATGGCCGGATAGAGCAGCAGGCTATGCACATCGCCGAGGGAGGTGCCGCGCACGACCAACTCTAAAGCATCCATAAACCGGAAGACGTCCGCTTTCCTCGCGTCCTTGATTTCGAACGTCACGATCGCTCCGTACGGTCCATTCGGAAGCAGCCGCCGGATGGTAGCGGCATCGTGGTGATTGGCGTCGGCCAGATAATGAACCCGCGAGACTCCCGGGTGCGATCCCAGCCAATTCGCGATGCGGCAGGCATTGGCGCATTGGCGCTCCATGCGAAGGGGAAATGTCTTGATGCCGCGCATCGTAAGATAGCTCTCGAAAGGACCGAGTAGCGGGCCGATGGTGCGCGAGATGGTCCGCATCACGCTGGCATGCTCGGCGTCGGCGACAATCGCTCCACCGAGCACGTCGCCGTGTCCAGCCAGGAATTTTGTGAGGCTATGGACCACCATGTGCGCGCCGAGGTCGAGAGGCCTCAGCAGCAGCGGGGTGGCGAAGGTATTGTCCACGACCAAAGCGGCGCCGCTTTTGCGAGCCAATTCGGCGACGCGGTCGACCGCGCCTACCCGGAGGAGCGGGTTCGAGACGGTCTCCATCAGAATGCAGCCCGGGCGGCGCCGCGCAACCGCGCTCTCGAGCGCCGCCCCATCGCAAACGTCGACGAACTCGATCTCGACCCCGAGCGGCTGGAGGATGTTGGTCAGCAGCGCCGAGGTCGCTCCATAGAGCGCATTGGCGGCCACGATGGATTTCGCGCGGTCCGTTAACGCGGCCAGGACGGCGGTATGAATGGCGGTCATTCCGGAGGCGCACGCCAAGGCCCCGTGGCCGTTTTCGAGCGCCGCCATGAGCTGCTCCAGCGCCGCGTTGGTGGGGTTGTCGTAGCGGCCATAGGAGAAGCCCTCCTCCTCGCGGCCCATGACGCGGTCGAGCTGCGCGGTGCTCTCATAAAGGTACGTGGTAGCGCCGTAGATCGGCGTTGTCACGGGAATGGATGCGGCGGGTTTGCGCCGGTCCCCCGCGTGTACGGCTTTCGTTTCGAGCTTCATTTCCTTTTCCAGCGCGTTCCCTCCTTGGTGTCTTCGAGTATGATACCGGCCTCGTCAAGCCGTCTGCGGATCTCGTCGGCCCGCGCGAAGTCGCGCGCTTTCTTGCTTTGCTGCCGCTCGGCGGCGAGGTGTTCCACCTCGGCGTCCGGTAATCCGGCTTGTTGCCGTTCGCCCGGCTTCAGCACATCGGCTACGGAGTCGAACAGTTCCAGAAATTCGAGCGCGGCAGCGGCGTTGCCGGCTCGGAAGGCGCCGCTGTCCATGGCCGAGTTGGCGTCGCGGACATATTCGAACATTGCCGCCAGCGCCTCGGCCATGTTCAGGTCGTCGTCAAGGCTTTCTTCAAACTGGCGGCGCGCGGCCTCTGTGCGGGCCGCGATGGTCTCGTTGGCGCCTTCCGGAAACCTCTCCGTCTCGATGCGCTGCTTGAAATTACGCAAACGCTCGATCGAGGTGGCGGCGGACTGCAAACCCTCGATGGTGAAGTTCAGCTTTTTGCGGTAGGGCACGGAAATAAGGAGATAGCGGATCGCCTCCGGCGCGTGCCCCAGTGTCAACAGGTCGCGCAAGGTGTAGAAGTTGCCCGCGGATTTCGCCATTTTCCGCGATTCGACGTTCAGAAATTCGGAGTGAAGCCAGAAGCGCGCGAAGGGCTTGCCGGTGATCGCCTCCGATTGCGCGATCTCGTTTTCGTGGTGAGGAAAAATCAGGTCGACGCCGCCGGCGTGGATGTCGAGAGTCTCGCCGAGGCACTTCATTGCCATCGCGGAGCACTCGATGTGCCACCCGGGACGGCCCGGTCCTATGGGCGTCTCCCAAAACGGCTCGCCATCCTTGGGCGCTTTCCAGAGCACGAAATCGCGCGCGTCGGCCTTGTCATATTCATCCTGATCGACGCGCGCGCCGGCGCGGACGCCGCTGAAATCGTTGTGGGAGAGCTTGCCGTATTGCGGGAATTTCTGGATGCTGTAGTACACCGAACCCTCGCTCGAGTAGGTGTATCCCTTGGCCTGAAGCGCCTCGACGGCGTGGACCATGTCATCAATATGATCGGTCGCTTTCACCATGCGCTCGGGCCGTTCAAGGCGCAGCATGGCGGCATCGTCGAGGAAAGCCTGCGTGTATTTTGCCGTGTATTCCTGCAGGGATTTATTCTCTTCAGCGGCGTTGCGAATGATCTTGTCGTCCACGTCGGTGATGTTCATGACGTGGTCCATTTCATAGCCGCGCGCGCGCAGCCAGCGCCGCAGCACGTCTTCGAATGCGAAGGTCCTCAGGTTGCCGATGTGGGCGTAGTTGTATACGGTCGGCCCGCAGGTGTACATGCGGACAGTCCTGCCGTCCAAAGGCCTGAATTCTTCGACACTTTGGGTAAGGGTGTTGTAGAAGCGGAGCGCCAAGGCGTATGGTAACTCTAAGGCAATGCTCCCGCGCATACTTCTGCTGCTGGCCGCGGCTCTGCCTCTGGGCGCGCAATCTCAACCCTGGTTCTTCATCCAGATGTCGGACCCGCAATTCGGGATGTATACGAATAATCGCGGGTTCGAGCAGGAGACCGCCAATTTCGATTTCGCGATCGCCACGGCCAATCGTCTGAAACCGGCGTTCGTCATCGTTACCGGCGACCTGGTAAACAAACCAGGCGATGCCGTGCAAATTGCCGAGTACAA
Organism: Bryobacterales bacterium; assembly: GCA_963795935.1. Taxonomy (GTDB): domain Bacteria; phylum Acidobacteriota; class Terriglobia; order Bryobacterales; family Bryobacteraceae; genus JAICMB01. Next base: position 28,207 of record CAWCJO010000031.1, read on the forward strand.
GCGCATCTCGGCGAAACTCGACCCGTCCATCCGCCTCTACAGCGTGCCCGGGAATCACGACGAGGGCAACGAGCCGACGCCCCAATCGCTGGCCGCCTATCGCGAGCGCTTCGGTCCCGACTACTTCACGTTTCGCACGCACGGAATCGCCGCTTTTGCGCTGGACGGGAATCTCTTGAAAGCGCCGCAACACGCCCCGGAGGAGGCCGCGAAACAGGAGCAGTGGCTGCGCGCCGAACTGGAAAAGGCGCGGCGCGACGGCGTGAAACACGTCATTGTTTTTTTGCACCAATCGCTCTTTCTCGAAAATCCCGACGAGCCGGATCAATACTTCAATATCCCGCGCGAGACTCGCCGGCGTTATCTCGCGCTGTTCCACGAATACGGCGTCGAGCGCATCTACGCCGGCCATTATCATCGCAACGACTACGGCCGGGACGGCGCGCTGGAGATGATCACAACCGGCCCAGTGGGCAGGCCCATTGGAAACGACCCTTCCGGCTTCCGCATCGTGATGGTAAAAGACGGCAAGTTCGAATCGCATTACTATGGACTCGGCGAAATGCCATCGAAAATCGACTTCAACGGTGAACCGGATCGCCGCGCCACGCTTCGCGACCGGGGCATTACGGTCGGTATTCTGCCGTCGGGCGCTCTCAACGCCATAACGGACGTGGACGGAGTAGCGGTGGGCCACACGACCATCGTCCGCGGCGATGACATCCGCACCGGGGTCACGGCTATTTTGCCGCACGCGGGGAACATGTTCCAACAAAAGGTGCGGGGCGCCGTTTTCATCGGTAACGCCTTCGGCAAACTGGCCGGGTCGACGCAAGTTAATGAACTGGGCGAAATCGAGACGCCGATTCTTCTGACGTCGACGCTCAGCGTCCCGCGCGTGGCCGACGCCCTGCTCGATTACATGCTCTCGCTTCCCGGTAACGAAGGCGTGCAATCCATCAACCCGCTGGTGGGCGAAACCAACGACGGATATTTGAACGATATACGCGGGCGCCATATCTCCGCCGAGGACGTAATGTCGGCGATTCGCGGCGCGAAAGGCGGCGCGGTGGAGCAAGGGGTGGTAGGCGCCGGAACCGGAACCGTGGCGTTCGGATTTAAAGGCGGCATCGGGACGTCGTCGCGAAAGGTTCCAGCCAAGTATGGTGGCTACACCGTCGGCGTTCTGGTGCAGACCAACTTCGGGGGCATCCTGACGATTGCGGGAGCGCCTGTGGGGCGGGAACTGGGCCGCTACTATTTGCGCGGCGAGCTCGACTCCGGCAAAGGATCCTGCATGATCGTCGTGGCGACCGACGCTCCCGTCGATTCGCGGAATTTGAAACGGCTGGCGGCGCGCACGATGCTGGGACTAGGGCGCACGGGGTCGTCGGGAAGTAATGGGAGCGGGGATTATGCCATCGCTTTCTCGACGTCGCGCTCGAACGATCTTGTGAGCAACGACGCTATGTCGCCGCTTTTTTTGGCGGCCATTGAAGCCACCGAGGAAGCTGTGTACAACTCGCTTTTCATGGCTACTACAACGAGCGGCCGCGGCCACACGGTCGAGGCGCTCCCCATAGACAGGACGATGGACATCCTGCGCAAATACGGCGTGGTTGCGAAGAAACAGTAATGCGTCGCGCGGCGTTCCTGATGCTGGCCCTGACGCTTCCGGCGCTGGCGGGTGACGTCGAAGAGCTTGCGGCGCGCATCGAGTTTCTCGCCGCCAAAGAGCCTGCGGTTCCGCGGCTCGATACTTTGCGCAGAGCCGCGACCCTCCTCAAACCCGTTAATCCCTGCTTGGCAGCTCACTTCCAGGCGCTGGCCGCGGAGGTCGAACCGGCATTAACGCCGCGCCGTTTGAAACTGCCGGCCGTAGTTTCCAGCAACTCCGCGATCAATGCGCTGGTTCAGCGGATTGAGCATGAAGGCGACGACCCCGCCGCCTACGAGGCGCTTGCCGAGATTATTCGCGCGCGGCAGCTCAGCGCCGGACTCGATAACCCCTCGATTCGAGCGCGCATTGCCCTGCTCGATCTCGCCGATCTGCTGGACCCGCCGCTCACCGCGCTGGACGGCGCTCAATTACGCTTGAGCTTCTACCGCGAGAAAACTGTGGTGATCGCTTTCTGGGCCACGTGGTGCGTTCCCTGCCGTGCCGAGCTGGCGCGTTTGGAATCCCAGGTCACGGACGAAATGACTGTGCTGGCGGTCTCCCGCGAATCGTCGCAAACTGTCCGCGCATTCCTTCGTGAGCATCCGTATAAGCTGATTTTCCTCGCGGACCCGCGGCACAAGCTCGCCGATCGTTTTCACATCGACGCGCTTCCGGCAACCGTCACGCTAGAGCCGCTCGACCAGTCCTGCCAATAGCGCCGTGCGATCGGCTATGCGATCGATCAGGATACTCTCGTTTTGCGCGTGAGCGCCCTCGCCGACGCCGCCGAGGCCGTCCAATGTCGGCACCCCCAGAGCCGCCGTGAAGCTGCCGTCCGATCCGCCGCCGGTGGTGGATTCCTCGAGCTCGACGCCGATCTCGCGAGCGAGGGACCGCGCCGTCTTGAAGAGCGCGCGAATCCCCGCCGAGCGCTCCATCGGCGGCCGGTTCAGCCCGCCTTCCACTTCAATAACGCAGCGTTTGTCGAACGGGCGGAGCGCCCGGAACTTGCGGTCCAGCGCCGCCGCGTCCTTCGGCCTAAGAACGCGAATATCCACCTCCACCCGCGCCTCCGCCGCAATGACATTGGTGCGTGTCCCGCCGGCAATCACGCCGGGATTTACCGTGATGCCGCGCCGCAAGTCCGTGAATCCCACGATGCGGTCGATCTGCCGCGCCAACTCCACGATCGCGCTGGCGCCGGCTTCAAAATCCACACCCGCATGGGCCGCCTTTCCGCGGGCCGTCACAGTGTAATCTCCCACGCCCTTGCGCGCGGTCTTCAATCTTCCGCTCAAACCCGTCCCCGGCTCGAGCACCAGCACGGCAACGCTCTTGCCGGCGGCCTCTTCGGTCGGCGCCCGCGACGATTCGCTGCCCACCTCTTCATCGGAGTTCAATTGCAGCATCACGCGCCGCTTCACGGGCCGGTCCAACTCAACCAGCGCGCGCATCGCGAAAATAAAAAACGCAATCCCGGATTTCATGTCGAGCACGCCCGGCCCCCATAGCCTTCCATCGGCTTGGCGGAACGGCATGCCCTTCAGCGTGCCCAGCTCCCACACCGTGTCGGAGTGTCCCAGAGCGAGTAACTGGCCGTCTTTTTTGCGCCCGGGCAGTCTAAACTCGCAGCGTAGATTTTTGCCGAAGCGGCCGCCCGGCAACGTTCGGACATTCCCCATAGCGCTGAGTCTGTCGCCCACCAGATCGACGAAACGGTTCACCGCGGCGGCGTCGAAACTCGGCGATTCGCATTCCACCAGCTCGCGAATCAAGCGCGCGATCTCGCGCTCGCGAGCGGCCGCAAATGCGAGCAAGGATCTCATCGCTTGCTATAATAACCACTCCCATGGCCATCCTGGATATCCAGGCAATTCGCGATATTTTGCCGCATCGCTATCCCATGCTGCTGGTGGATGCCATTGTCGAGCTAGAAGAACAGCGCATCGTTGGAATCAAGAACGTCACCATCAACGAACCGTTTTTCGCGGGCCATTTCCCCGATTTTCCAGTCATGCCCGGCGTGCTGGTCATCGAAGCCATGGCCCAGGTAGCCGGCATTCTGGTGTTGAAGCAGATCCCCGATCGCCACAGCAAGCTGGTGCTGCTGGCGTCGGTGGAACAGGCCAAATTCCGGCGGCCCGTGGTTCCTGGTAACCAGCTTCGCATTGAAATGCAACTCACCAAGCGCAAGGCCACGGTCGCCAAGATGCACGGAATGGCGACGGTCGATGGTGTTGTGGCCGCCGAGGCGGATCTAATGTGCAAACTCGCCGATAAGCCTACCGAACCCTCGCTCGAACCGGCCGTCGCGCAAGTCTGATGCCGATCCACCCGGCCGCGATCGTCGATCCCGGCGCCCGGATCGACGGCTCCGCCGAGATCGGCCCTTACTGCATCGTGGGAGCGGACGCCGTGATCGGCCCGCGAACTCGATTGATGGCCGGCATCTTCGTCGAGGGCCCCATCGAAATCGGCGCCGATAACGTCTTCCATCCTTACTCGACCATTGGAGTCGCGCCGCAGGATCTCAAATACCAAGGCGAGCGCTCCCGCACCCGCATCGGAGACCGCAACAAAATCCGGGAGTTCGTTACGATTCACCGCGGTACCAGCGGAGGGGGCATGGTCACCGAATTAGGCGACGACAATCTCGTGATGGCGTATACGCACGTCGCGCACGACGTCCGGATCGGCAGCCACATCGTGCTTTCAAACGGCGCCACCTGCGGTGGCCATGTCACGTTGGAGGATTGGGCCGTGGTCGGCGCCTGGACCGGAATCCATCAATTCTGCCGCGTCGGCAAGCACGCCATGATTGGCGGTTACAGCGTCGTGACGCAGGACATCCTGCCATTCTCGATGGTGGTGAGCGAGCGCGAGTCGAAAATATTCGGCGCCAACAGGACGGGGCTTGAGCGGCGCGGCTTTTCGCCGCGCGCGATCGAGGCGTTGCACAAGGCGTTACGTCTGTTGGCCAAGTCCGGCCTCAACACCGCGCAAGCCGTCGAGAAGATCAACGCCGAGATCGAGCACACGCCCGAAATCGACGATCTGCTCGCCTTCATCGCGCGGTCCGAACGCGGCTTCGTGAAATGAGCCGCTATGGACTGATCGCCGGGAGCGGCCGTTTTCCGCTATTGGCGCTCGAATCGGCGCGCCAGATCGGCGATGAAGTCGTCGCCATCGCAATTAAAAACGAAGCGTCCGAGGAAATCGAGAAGCTCGCAGCGCGGTGCTATTGGATTTCGCTCGGCCAACTCAGCCGTCTGATCGAGATCTGCAAACAGGAGCGCCTCGCCGAGATCGTGATGGCCGGGCAGGTGAAGCACGCCAGCATTTTCTCGTCCATGCGCCCCGACTGGCGCCTCTTAAAACTGCTCGCTTCGCTCCCGGAGCGCAATACCGAAGCTCTGATCGGCGGGGTTGGGAAGATCCTCGAAGAGGAAGGAATTCGCCTTACCGATTCGACGGCGTTGCTGAAACCTTTGCTCGCGGGGGCCGGCTCGATCGCAAAACGAAGGCCGACCGCGCCGGAGGAGAGAGATGCCGCCTACGGCCGGCTTATCGCGAATGCGCTCGCGGGACTGGACCTCGGCCAAGGCGTGGTCGTCTGCGAACGCGCCTGCGTCGCTCTCGAGGCAATGGAGGGCACCGACGCAATGCTGCGCCGCGCCGCGTCGCTCGTAAACGGCCGCCGCCTCACCCTTGTGAAGACATCGAAACGCCGCAAGCACCTGCTGTTCGATGTTCCGGTGGCGGGCCTGCAAACGATCGAGGTCATGCGCGAGACGGGAGCGACTTTCTTGGCCGTGGATGCCGGGCGGACGCTACTGCTCGACCGCGAGCAGATGGTCCGCCGCGCGGCGGAAGCGGGAATCGCGATCGCGGGCTACGCCCCCGAGGATTAGCTCTCATTGGCAGTTCAAGTGATCGATGGCGGCGAGATGTTTACAGCGCGCCCTCCCTATGCGGTGTGCGTTGCTGTGGCATCGCCACACTTGGTTCAGCGCCTCGGTCGTAACGGTCCCTTCATGGCATTTCCTTGAGGGCGATACGTCGCGGACTTCGATCATTGCAATCGACGGTGGCCTCGCCAGGCGCCGGCCTATGGAAAGCCCGCGGCTCTCCACGGTCCGCCCATTTGAATCTGTTCGCTTGCCGCTCCGCGCGCCGGCTGTTTGGCAGCGGGCCGGTCCGAGCTGTCTTGAAAGCGAGCCTGCGCTCCACTTATCAGACGGCCGAAAACTGTCCAGATCATGGCGTACACTTCACCCGCCCTTAGGATGCCGGCGCTGCGCCGCCAGCGCAATTGCGTCTTCAAGAAAGCGACCTTTCCTATCGCATTGTAGTTCAAGCGTCTATCGGGACCGTCCTAGAGAGTGGCAGGGTCGATTCGTTCGCCCGATGCCCGATAAAATTTCGATAATCTTGCCGCCGCCTGCTCGCGAAATGCAATATCCAAAATACGCGGGTGGCTGGCCAGTGAGCGGGCTGATCTTCTTGCAGCTTCCGCGAGCGATTCGACTTTGGGTTGAATACGATCTGGATGTCCGGCTGGGAGCGCGCGCATATAATCGGAGATTTTCGCCGGCCGTCGCTACTAACTCGATGACCCGGTCCGCGCCGCGGTTGCCTATGGTTGCCCCAACATGGCTGTTACGCGGGGATGCGATGGCCGCGGCTTGCTTAACGCCGCTCGCAATCGCCATCCTGGCCGGCGGTCTCGACGACCTGATCGTCGATCTCGTCTGGTTCTGCGGCTGGCTCGCCGGCGCCGTGTGCCGCCGTTACGGCCGCCCCTGCCTCGGGCGGTATTCCGGGCCTGCGCCGCCTTCTTCCGAAAAGCGCATCGCCATCTTCGTTCCCCTGTGGCGCGAGCACGCCGTCATCGGTCGCATGCTGGACCACAACATCGCCGCGATCGATTACCGCAGCTACGCCTTCTTCGTCGGAGCCTATCCCAACGATGAGGCCACGCTGGAGGCCGTTCGCGGCCTCGAATCGCGCCATCCGCAAGTCCATCTCGCGGTCTGCCCCCATGAGGGCCCGACCTCAAAGGCCGACTGCCTGAACTGGATCTACCAGCGCATGCTCCTCTATGAGGAGCAACATAACGTTGAGTTCGACCTCGTTGTGACCCACGACGCCGAAGATCTCATCCACCCCGCATCGTTGCGCGTCATGAACGAATACGCGGACCGCTTCGACATGATCCAGGTGCCCGTCCTGGCTCTTGCCACCCCGCTCCGGGAGCTGGTCCACGGACTCTACTGCGACGAATTCGCCGAGTTTCAGACCAAAGACATGCGCGTCCGCGCCATGATGGGGAGCTTCACCCCCGCCAGCGGCGTCGGCGCCGGATACACGCGGCAGGCGCTCGAAAAACTCGCCGCCGATTCCAGCAACTGCATCTTCGAACCCGTGTGCCTCGCCGAGGATTACGAAAACGGCATGCGGCTGCACCAGCTCGGCTGCCGCCAGATCTTCATTCCGCTGACCGCGAACGCGGACCGCGCCGTGGCCACCCGCGAATACTTCCCGCGCAACCTGCGCGCCGCCATCCGCCAACGCACGCGCTGGGTGACGGGCATCGCCTTGCAAACCTGGCAGCGTCACGGTTGGAGCGGACCTCCCGGCCAAGTCTACTGGTACTGGCGCGACCGCAAGGGACTGCTCGGGAACCCGCTCAGCCTGTTGGCAAACATTCTCTTTTTCTATGGCCTCGCGACATACTGGTGGCTTCCGGCCATGCACTCGGTCGACCGCCGTCTGGTGTCGGCGACGCTTGCATTATTCGTGTGGCGCGCCTCCGTCCGCATGGCCTGCGTGGGACGCCTCTATGGCCCCGTGTTCGCACTGGGTGTTCCGCTTCGCGCCGTCTGCGGCAATTTCATCAACTCCGTGGCAAGCGTTCGCGCCCTTTATCGCTTCACGCGCGCAAAAATCCGCCGTGAACCTCTGGTCTGGCTCAAGACCGAACACGGGTACCCCTCGCGCAGCACTCTGTTGGCGCACAAGCGAAAGCTTGGCGAAATTCTCACCGGCTCCGCTTACGTCGAACCAGACGTATTACAACACGCGCTCGAAATGAAGCCGCACGACATGCGCCTCGGCGAATATCTTGTAGTAAAAGGAATGCTGACGGAAGAAGAACTTTACGAGGCCCTCAGCCTCCAACAAGGTCTTCCCGCCGGACTCCTGGCCGCCGCCGATATCGCGCCCAACGCGGCCCGCGCTTTGCCTCGCCACGTGATCCGGAAGCTGCGAGTTCTCCCCTTCAAAATCGCCTCGGGAAGCCTGCATTTAGCGACGCCCGACGTCCCCACCGATGAAATGACGCGCGGCCTGCGCGGCTTCACGGCGCTCGAAGTCCATTTCCGGCTGGTAACCCCGGCAAACTTCAATCAACTCTTGAGTTTGTTGTAGGGCGGCCGCGCTGCGCTGCCCGTTGCGCCCGCGACCCCATCCGGCAAGGGCCAATTTCCATGGTCTGGCGAACCTAAAACAGGCGTCGCGATCCGATACAGCCCTGCGGAACCGGGCCACAGCGCCGCGCCATACAGCGTCGTCGCGGCAGCATCCACCTGGCGGTCACGTGCAAAACATACATCGCCGCATTGCTCCCACGCTCGCCGGCACAGCCTTTGTCTGCAAGCGAAATGCTTGCGTTGCCGCATCCCGGGACAAATCATGAGAAAGAAGAGCAGTCCGCGCGAAAGATCCTTACCCGCCGGGCAGCGGGTGGCCTTCAGCAGTAAGGTCATGGGTACGCTGAAAAACCAAGCCGGTCGCGAACTCTTCGGTGACAATGCCCGTCAGCCATGGCGATCCGCAAGTGCGGCGCGCAGTGCGCCAGGGAAGCGAGCGTTCGGTTAGCTTCCGCCAACCTCAGCCCTGGATTTCGTTGCCCAACTCGGGAGCAATGCGGTGGAGAAATTTCCAGAATTCCCGGCGCCGGATCTCCTCCCCGAGCGGGCCGGGCGCGCGCACGAGCTCCCTGCGATAGTCCGCTGGAGAGCTAAAGTTCCGCCGTCCGCCATAATGATCGTATGGCTGCCCCTCTTGCGGGATTGCGGATGCTGGATTTTTCTCATGCGCTTGCAGGCCCCTACTGCACCTTGCTGCTGGCCGGCTACGGGGCCACAGTATACAAGATTGAATCGCCCTCGGGTGGCGATACAGGCCGCACCTGGGGGCCTCCCTTCTTCGAAGATCAAGCCGCCTTCTTTCTTGGGGTCAACCGCGGCAAGCAGGGCGTGTGCATTGATTTGAAGCGGCCCGAGGGCGTTGAATTGTGCTTGCGCATGGTGGAAAAAGCCGATGTGCTGCTCGAGAATTTCCGTCCCGGTACCCTCCAACGGCTGGGGCTTGGCTATGCGGCGGCGCGCGCGCGCAACCCGCGCCTGATCTACTGCTCCATCTCGGGCTACGGCCAAAACGGTCCCTCGCGAGATCGGGCCGCGATGGATTTGATCCTGCAGGCTTCCTCGGGTCTGCTGAGCATCACTGGCACGGAGGATGGACGCGAAGTGCGCAGCGGCCACTCGGTGGCCGATATTACCGCCGGGATGTTCGCATTGATCGGCATTCTGATGGCGGTTCACGCGCGGGACAAAACGGGTCTCGGGCAATTCATCGACGTCTCAATGTTCGATTCCATGATTTCGGCAATGACGTCGAATTTCATGTACTACATTGGCTCCGGCGTCGTGCCCCGTCCCATGGGAACAACGTTCGCCGCCATCGTTCCGTACCGCACATTCCAGGCCATGGACCGTGAGATTGCCATGGCCGTAGGGAGCGAGAAGCTGTGGGACGCTTTTTGCCGCGTCATCGGACATCCCGAGCTGATCGACCATGCCGATTACAGAAGCAATGCTTTGCGCGTGCGGAACCGGACGAAACTGGAGCCGTTTCTGGCCGCCATCTTTCGCGAAGACACGGCGGCGAACTGGTTCACGAAGCTCTCCGAGGCCGGAATTCCAGCGGCCCCCGTAGCAACGATCGCCGACGTCGTGAACGATCCGCAGTCGGCGGCGCGCGCCATGTTTCCTCAACACTCGCACCCCACGGCGGGTCCGCTCCAAGCGACCGGTCTTCCGTTAAAGTTTTCAGAGACGCCCGGCAACGCGCTTACGGCCGCCCCCCTATTAGGGCAGCATACGCAACAGGCGCTGACGGAATTACTCGATCTCGATTCGGAGCAAGTAAAAGATCTGGAAGCAAGAGGCGTGATTTTGCGGACCTGCGTGGCAGGCGCCGCGCGGCAGGGAGCGGAATAATAGCAGCCCGCGATAGCTCATTCGTGGTGCAATGCGGTCCTTGGCTCGACCCGGATGGCGCGTTGCGCCGGGATAAAGGTGGCGGAAAACGCAATTGCCGCGAGCGCGAACGCTACCATGAACATCGTCCCCGGTTCATACGGGTTGACTCCGAAAAGCAACGCGCCGAGGCAAAACAGCCGAGGGTAAGCCACTGTCAAAACCATCATCATGCCGGCCGAAATCGTCTGTTTGCGGCGGCAACTAAAGCGCTGTTACCGGCGATCAGGCGGTTAACGGCGGCACCAGCGTTTTCAAGTACTCATGGGCGACGTGAAAGCCGCGCTTGAATTGTTCCGTGAAGTCGTCCCCGTTATAGTTCGGATAATAGAACTGATCTTCGTTTTCGATGTTCATGGCGCCGGTGTAACCGTTCTCAGCCAACACGCTGAAGAACCCTTTCCAATCCACGGAACCGTAGCCGGGCACGCGGAAACGCCACCAGCGGCGATGGTCGACCGGCTCGATCCCGGCGCGCCGGACAATGTGCCATAGGATTTCGGTGTCTTTGAGATGAACGTCGTAGATCTTGTCCGCAAAATCGCGCGCGGCCTGCACGGGGTCGATAAATTGCCAGATCAAGTGCGAGGGATCGAACTGCAGGCCGACATAGGGGCTGCCGTTGAACGCTTTGAAGAGCGCTTCCCAGCCCACGGGTCCCGTCGCGATGTTGGGGCCGCCGACGTAGTTCTCCCATAAAATCTTGACATTGTACTTTTGGCAGGCAGGAAAATAGCGCTCGTTGTAGACGCGCACGATCTCGTCCACCTGTTGTTGGAGCGGCTCGCCCTTGATGGTTCCGGATTGTCCGCCGATATACGGAATACCCAGTTTCCCGCACAGTTCAAGACACTGAATGGTGTGCTGGTTCATCGCCTCGCGCTTGGCCGGATCGGGGTCGATGTGATTGCCGCCGACGTCGAGGGAAGAGACAAAAATTCCGTCTTTAGCGAGTTTGTCTTTAATGGCCGCGATGGCGGCATCGTCCAGACGCCGGGGGTCCAGCCGCAGCTCCATGCTGGTGAAGCCCTCGGATTTCACAAATTCCAGGTTGGCGTCCGAATATTTCCCAAGCACGCCCAGCCGGGGCTTCCAATTCAGGAAATGGCGGCGCTGGGTCTGAGCGGCCGCGGTGGCGGAAATGGCGGCGAGTAAGGCGCGTCGCGTAGTAGTTATCATGGTTCAACCTCGTTCAGGCTAAGCGAAGCCCCAATCCTTGCGATAGTGCGGCTTCAGATATTTATTCGCTTCGGAGTTGTTGGTGAACCGCATTTTCGATGCATCCCATTCGAGTTTGCCGTCGTACTTCAGCGCAATAACGCCGAGAAGCATCCACTCGACAAACGGGCTTGCAACACTGAAGTTGGAACAGGCAGGCGCGCCGCCCTTGCACGCTCGGATCCAATCGCGATAGTGCCCCGGCGAGCGAGTCAGCAACTCGGGCGGAAAGGTATAGTCTTTCATGCGCGCGTCCGGCATCAATCGCGTGCGTTCTCCGTAGCAGCCTGTCGTAACAAACCCCTTGCTGCCGATGAACAAGCTACCATTTATGTCCTTGTCGCCGAGCAGCTCATCGGGCGGAATGCCCTCGAAGCGCGGTTGCGCCTTCAATCCGTCGTGCCAGAATATTTTGACGGGCGGCATTCCTTCGCGCGCCGGAAAGTCGAAGCGGATGACGCTCTTTTTCGGGAAAGTATACTTGCCCTTTCCTTCCTGCTCGATGCATTCGACACTCACCGGAGCGGTAAGGCGCAGAGCCATATTTGGCGTCCCCAAAATGTGACAAGCCATGTCGCCGATCGCTCCGCTGCCAAAGTCCGGGAACCCGCGCCAGGAGCCGGGCACATACGCGGGACTATACGGACGCGACTCAGCGACGCCGAGCCAAGTGTCCCAATCGAGCGTGGCGGGCACGGGCGCCTCTTGAGGCACGACTTCCGGTCCTTGGGGCCAATGCGGCCGATCGGTCCAGGCGTGAACTTCCGAGACGTCGCCGATCTCGCCCGCCCAGATGATCTCGCAACAGCGGCGGGCGCCATCGGTCGAGTATCCTTGATTGCCCATTTGCGTGGCGACGTTGTATTTCCGCGCCGCCTTCTCCAACTCGCGCGCCTCCCACACAGTATGTGTCAGAGGTTTTTGGCAGTAGACATGCTTGCCGCGCTCCATCGCCCACATGGCCCCCATGGCGTGCATGTGGTCCGGAATGGAGACGGTCACGGCATCGATGTTGGAGCCTTCTTTGTCCAGCATCTTGCGGAAGTCTTTGTATTTCGGCACATTCGGATACGTCTTAAAAGCGCGCGCCGCGCGTTTGTCGTCCACATCGGCCATGGCGACAAGGTTCTCGGTCCGGCATCCGTTGATGTCGGTCCATCCCTTACCCCCCGCGCCGATGGCGGCATGGTTCAACTTCTCATTGGGCGACTTATAGCCGAGATGCGTCAACGAACTGATACTGCCGAAGCCGCCGATAGGCACCGCGCCGGCCATCAAGCCACCGAAAAAAAACTTTCTTCTTGAAATCATCGTATTGCCATCCGTCTCTAAAAATCCATTCTTAGAGCAACCTGAATTTCTCGGTCGCCCGATTTACTCTGCACGCGCGCAAAAGAGGAACTGGTCGGAGTTACGTTCGGATTGCTCCAGTTGGGGTGATTGAACACATTAAAGGCCTCCCCGCGCAACTGAAACCTAAGCTTCTCCGTAACGGCAAAATTCTTACGAACCGCGAAATTCCATATATAGGAACTGGGGCCCCGAATGATGCCTCTTCCGCCGTCTCCAAACGTACCCGGCGCGGGAAGCGAGAAAGCCTTAGGATTGAAAAAGAAGTTCTGATCTCCATTCGAAATCGAGAAGGCTTGGTTAGTTATGGATGGACTGCCGTTCACGTTCCATGGTTGGGCGCCGTTGCCCGTGCCGATGCCGGCCTGGTCCACCGTTCCCAGCACCGAAAGAGCCGCACCGCTCTGAAACTGGCTGATCCCTGAAATCTCCCAACCGCCGAGGGTCTTGCCGAAAATGCCGGTGTTGTGCTTGAGAAAAGGAAGATCGTAAATGTAGTTGAACACGAGAACGTTCGTGTGGTCGAGAGTGGAAGGACCGCGCGACAGACTCGCATTAAAAGGATCGAAAAGCAGTTCGCTCTTCGTGTCGGCGTTGGTGATGCTCTTCGAGAAAGTATAGGAAACGCCGAAACTCAAACCCGACCTGAAACGGCGGTTTAGTTGCGTCTGCAGTCCCTCATAGTTAGCCTGCGCGGCATTTTCCGCTAATGTAATGGTGCTGTAGCCCAGATAAGGACGAAGAGAGTCCTGATTGATGCCCGGGTTGGCCTGCACCGTTCCCGGCTGCAGAGAATTGATGTTGCGGTCGCGGGGAAGATGATAGGCGGCCCGGCCGACATATCCAACCTCCAGAGTCATGGACGAAGGAAGCTCGCGTTGTACGGTGAAATTCCAGTTCCAGGCGATGGGAGCCTTATTAACGGGATCCTGCATTGTCACGGCTGAAGGATAGTTGAACTGACCGGCGGCCGAGCCTCCCGGCGCGTCGGCGATTCCATTGCTTACCACTTGTATCACCTGTAGAGGCGCGTTGCCGCCGAGCAAAGTGTTGTCGTTCACGGGAAGACGATCGTGAAACGCGCCAACCCCCGTCCGGATAACCGTCTTATTGTCGATGCTATAGGCGATTCCAAGCCGCGGATCGAAGATATTGTCCGTTTGGGCCAAACCAGCCGGAAGGTTGTGAAACAAATACTGCAAGGAAGCGTCTCCGGCGGCGGGCACGCGGCCGATCTCGGCCGGATTCCACGTTGAGCCCGGCAACGTCATCCCATTGTAGAGTGGACCGCTCACAATATAGCCGGCCTTGCGGATCGACAATGGCGGCGTTATTCGGATTGTAATATTGTGGATTGAACGAGGCGATGTTACCCCATAAGCTGGACCAGGGCGGCCAATGCTCAAACCGAAGTCCATACTCAAGCTTGAGCCGGGGCGTAATTTTCCATCCGTCTTGCGCGAACAGTTCCGTCGCCGTCGCGCGATATGGCGTGTAATCTTTCTTCCCGACTTCCCCGTACGTGTTGAACAGACCGAGCGCCGCGTTCGCCACCGCGACGCCGGTGGTCAGAGCGGTTCCCGTGTCGCTGAAATTGAACTGCCCGTTGGGATTGTTGGTGGAACCCGAAGTTGAGCTCGACTGCAGCTCGTCATGGTCGTTCTCGCCGGAATGCTCGATATAAACCCCGAACTTAAATGTGTGGTTCCCATATATCTTCGTAACTGAGTCGGTCCAAACAAATATAGGTCCGCCCGAATACGACGGATACGGCCCCCCGTCCACCGTGGAAAAGTTAGCAATGCTGATGGTAGGAATTTTGTTCGGAATGTCCTTTGTTCCGGGAAACAGATAAGGGTAGTTGATTCCATATTGGGAGCGGTCGTATAGGCCATTATTGGAAGGAACGTTCCAGTCGCGATCCTCACTGGCCGTCAATGCGGCTTCATTGATCAGTGTCGGACTGAGAATAGTCGTGAGACTGGCGACTGACGTATAATTGGGGCGATTGGATTGAAGCTGAACGAGATTAAACGTGCCTCGGAACGGCTGGATTTCGTGAAACTCATAGATAGATCCGCGGACGGAGAAAGTATTCTTATCGTTGATCCGGTAGTCGACTTTAAACGTGTCTTGACTGGTGTCCTGGGGTCGGGGCCGTGTCGCGGTCCAGTTGGTCGCCCCGACAACGGCGATTCCTGGAGTCGGCGCGGGGTAGGTGTTGAGTAACGCGATGCCGTTCGGACTCAAGCGGCTTGCCGGGATGATGTTGCCCGGAAAGGCTTGGCCCGTTACCGGATCGGTAATCACGCGCGTCTTTCCGAAGTAGATATTGGTGGGACTCAGGAGCTCACTGAAGTTTCCCTGGCGCATGGCGAGGGACGGCACGGTTCCCGTACTGGTGGTGTACTGATTGTATCGAATCCATTCAAGGGAAGAAAAGAAGAACAGCTTGTTCCGCGCAACGTTGAACTTTTTCGGAATGTAGACGGGACCGCCCAAAGGCGTAGCCGAATTCATTGAAGCGGTAGGGCGCGGGGCTGGCCTGGCTGGCGACGCCCGAGGCGTTGCGGGCCCAGGTATTCGTATTCAGAGCGTCGTTCTTGAGATACTCCCATAGTCCGCCGTGGAAGTCGTGGCCGCCGCTTTTCGTGATGTAGCGTATCTGTCCCGCGGAAACGCGGCCGTATTCGGCGCTGTAATCGGCCGTGAGAACCTGGACTTCCTGTACGGTGTCCACATTCAGCGTTCCGAGGATCGCCCCATTAGCCCGAGTGCGCAGCGCAATCGCCCCATCGACGTAAATCATGTTCTCGTCCGTTCGGCCGCCGTTAATGCTGAAGTTGCCGTTTCCCAAACCGTCGGGATCGAATGTGGCAATCGAAGATGAACTGTTTACGCCGGGCAGCAGCAATGGCAAGTACAGAGGATTTCGTCCATTCAACGTGAGATCCTCGATTTGTTTCGTTTCCACTACGCGGCCGACCTGGGCGCTGTCGGTCTGCAGCGGCGTTGCGTTCGCGACGATGTCCACGGATTCGCTGAGCGTGCCGACAGCTAACGTAATATTGACCGTGGCGATCGACGCGGCATCCAGCTTGACGTGCGTTTCAACGAATTTCTTGAAGCCGGTGGCCTCGGCCTCAACGGTATAGAAGCCGGTCACCAGATCGGGCGCTTGATAGTAGCCGCTGTCGTTCGTCTTGACCTGAGTGGCCTGCAGGGTGGTCTCGTTGCGGATGACGACGTTCACGTTGACCATGGCGGCATTGCTCGGGTCTCGCACGAAGCCGGAGATCTGGCCGCGATCGAGTTGGGCATGGACGCCCACGCTGAAGCAAAGAAGCGCGAGAAAGGCGAGGCAAGCTCGTTGAAATTTGTAAGGCGTCATTATTTCATCCTATTCAAGGGCATTATCTAATGGCGTTAGTATTGTTGGCTCCGAAGCGGATTTGGTCGTGATTGACCTTGCCCGCCGGGCTATTCGCCGTAAATAGCCTGCTTAGCGCCCCAACTCGCGAAGCACGCGATGACTACTCCGAGTATTCCAAATACGACGACGTTGCGAATCCAAGGTAAATAGGGCCGATCGGGAAGCGCCGCCGGGACGCCGGCGCGCGCGGCGAAACATCCGTAAATCAGCAAAATCGTGCAAGCTACGGCGTTCAGCGTTATGAACCATTCGGTGACCAGCCGAATCGGGGTGAAGCGCGGAAGTACGTCGATGAAGTTAAGGGTAACGATCGACCACAGAAACACCAGGTAGAACAATTGCCCTTTCCCAAGCCAGTCCGCCGGAATGAAGGGCAGAGGGCGGCGGAGATGCAGCGCCAGCAGGAAAATCATTGCAAATGCAATGGCGAGATAGACAATGTCGAGCCAGCCGATGAAGCCGCGCGAAGGCAGTAAGTCGCCGCTGATAGGAATCCCGTAAAGACGCGGCGTAAGCGTGGCGATTTCTTTTGTCCATTCGCCGGGACTTCTGCGAATGTTCAGATAAGGAAGCAGGCAGAGGACGAACACGACGCAGTACGCCTCCGTCCAGGGGCGCACGGGCGGCGAATCGGAAATTTGCGGCGCTCGCTGGATGAGCAGGCCCAATCCCACCGCAATGGCGATTCCGATAAAGAATCCTTGCGTCTGCTCCATGATGCTGTGCCAATTGGTGTCGAATCCGCTCGCCATGATCACGACCTTGACTGCGGATCCGAGCGCAAAACCAATACCGCCGAGGAAGCCGACGGCCAAGGTGGCGAACCCTACTCCCCCCATTCGATATCGCCAGCAGAAAACGAGAATACCGCCGGCCAGTCCGAGGTAACCCGCCCAGCTATCGCCGCGCGGCGGATTCATATCGAGGTGGAGCAGTTCAATCAGCAGCAGATGTCCCGCGCACCACCCCAGTCCCATGTATACGATCAGGGCGCATCCGCGGCCCCAATATTTGCGCTTGACAAGCCCGACCGCGAGAGCAACCGCGGCCGCGAGAAGCGCGCTCATGGCTTGGCCGATTAGGAAGCGGGACACTCCTCGACCCAGGCCGCGATACCACGGCAGCGTTGCGCTTTGCAGATACCAGGCGATGAAAACCGCAGTCATCGGGACGAACATTTTGGTCAGTTCGTCGCGATCCAGGAAAGCCGCCAAAGCAATGCCCGCGCCGCCCGGAGCGGCCCAAATAAAGCCAAGCACGAAAACGCACGCGAAGCCGTAAAGAACGGTCGAAGGGTCCGACGACTGTGTGTAGGCGATCGTTTTCATGTACGACATGCCGCCGCCGAAAGCCAAACCCACAGCGCCGAATAGTGCGAAGTAGTGTACGCGCCGGCGCCAATCTTCCCGGCCGCTGAGCAGAGCCACGACCATGCCGCCCAACGCCCCAGCCAAGGCCGCGCCGTATTCGTGGCCGAATTGGCCGCGAATTCCCCAGCCTATGGAAACCGAAAGTCCGCACAGCAATAACAACGGCCACGATATGGATCTAGACGCACGCGTCTGCAACCTGGGAGAAACCTCCGCGATGCAAGGATTATATTGGGAACGCCGGGTCAAGGCAACTGACTTTTTGTGAGTTACAATTCACGTAATGTGAACAACGCGCGAGCTGCGATTCAAACCGCGCTTTTGACCAAGTGCAGGTTCTTCCAATTCATACCGCTCGCCAGCCGCGTGAATTCCGCGACGGCCTTCGGCGCGTAGCTGGATTTCAGTCGGATCAACGCCATTCGCATCGACAGCGGCGGAGCGTCCGTGCGGATGACGGAGAAAATGGAACTTCGCAGGTCCACATTGATGTTCCACAGAAACAGCACGGAAATGCCGATGCCCGCGCGAATCATGGCCTTGATCGCTTCCGAACTGTCCGACCGCATCATCACATTGGGCCTGAAATCGAGTGAGTCCAAGTAGTGCTGTACAACCGATTCCATCAGAGTGCCTTTGCCGAAAAGGATAAAGGGGACATTCTGAAGATCCCTCAGGCGGCAGTGGGACGGAACGTCGGCGCGCGCGGATATAAACCCCGTTTGCGCTTCCCACTGCGCCGCTTGCTCGAGACTGCTATCGGTCAACGCGGATGCCGCGAGGTCGAAAATGAGATCGAGCGCGCCCGGCCTGAAGTCGCGAAATCAGGTGATTGCTGTCGCCGGTCTCCACATACACGTCGATGTGAGGAAGCTTGCGGCGGAAGCGTTTAATAAGACCCGGAAGCATGTAGCTGCTGAAGCTCGGCCCCGCGCCCACGCGGACAATCCCGCGGCCTCCGCTCTTCCATTCCGCGATGGCGGTGAAAGCGGCGTCATGATCGAGCAGGATTTGCTTGGCAAACGGAAGCGCCAGCAGGCCGGGCTCGGTGAAGCGCAGGCTTCCATCCCGCTTGCGGTAAATGCGAATGCCCAGTTCGCGTTCGAGCGTCTTGAGGTGCTTGTGCACGGCAGCCGGGCTGATATTGCAGATCATGGCGGCTTCGCGAATGCTGCCGGTCTCATGCAACGCGAGCAAGCTCCTGAGTTCTCTAAACTCCATGCGAACAGGCTACCTCAAACGTCGGCCGCGGAGGCGTGTACGATTCACAAATCGTGAATGGGCGGTCCAAGAAGTTCAATTGCAATTTCATACTGCCCGCTCTATACTGCTGCTACTTACTGAAATGCGCGTACAATCGACATTGGAGCAAGACTCTCTCCTTACAGAGCGGGAAATCGCGGCATTGAGGCGCATCACGTCGCCGACCGTTGCAAACGCGATAGAAACTTTTCAACACCGGCCGCGGGGCGAAGGCGTCACGTCCGCGGGCGTCTGTTGCCTCTTTCCCGAATTCGGCGCCATGGCCGGCTATGCCTGCACCGCGACGATTGTCTCGGCCCAGCCGGCTCCGGCGAAACGGCTGGTATCGCGCACGGACTATTGGGAGCACACGCGGCGCGCGCCGGGTCCTAAAATTACCGTCGTGCAGGATCTGAGCGGCACGCCGGGAGGCGCGTATTGGGGCGAGGTCAACGCGAATATACATCTCGCGCTCGGAAGCATCGGGGTGATCACGAACGGCACGGCGCGCGATATCGAAGAGGTTCGCTCCAGCGGCTTCCACGTGTTTGCGCGCGGCGTGAGCGTCTCGCATGGTTTCGCTCATCTGGAAGACTTCAACGGGCCCGTCGAGGTCTTCGGAATGACGGTGAATCCCGGCGATCTGGTGCATGCCGACCGGCACGGCGCCGTGGTCATCCCAGGAGCTATCGCGCGTCAGGTCGCCGAGGCGGCAATTCGAATCGATCTCGAAGAGAGAAAGATGATCGACCTATGCCGCTCGAAAGACTTCTCAATCTCGGAGTTGGATAAACTGATCTCGCCCGAATATTAGGACTTGTCCGGTCCGGGCGGCAGCGGCTTCATGTAGAGATTCTTGAACATCACAACGCTGCCCGAGTGATGCTGCTGCAGGGCCAGATAGCCCTTCGTGTACGTATTCTTCTCGTCGACATAGTCCACCGCGACCTTGTCGTTCACTTTGATGATGATGTGATTTCCGCGCGCGATAATGTGCTGAGTGAACCAGACGCCGGGCGGGACCAGCTCCTCGTAGACGTTCTTGAAGTTATATAGGCTCCCCGTTTTCTTTGGGTCCACATGCGTGCTATTGATCTGGGCTTCATACCCCTTGGGCGTGCCCGGACCGAACCCCTTGCGGAAGAACATGCCGGAATTCCCGCCGTCGTTGATATTCGCATCGGCCTTGAACTCAAAATTCTCAACCTCGCGAACCATCCAGACCAGATTGCCCTTGGGTCCCTCGCCGGCAATCGCGCCGTCTCTCACTGTCCATGTAGTATTGGCGGTCTCCGGCTTCCATCCATCGAGCGTCTTGCCGTCGAACATGCTGATCCAGGCCCCGTCCGCCATGCGCCTATCGGCGAAATCCATGTAACGGTCCCAATCGTACGCCGTGATGTCATGCCGACCCGGGCGCATGTGAAAACCGATGGTCGTGGTCACGGGCTGATTGACGGCCGGCATTTCGGTCGCCCCCAAGCCATCGGTTCCAAGCAGGCGGTACACCGGCGAGGCATTGAGAGCCGCAAGAAACTGCCCGCGAGGATCCGAACCGAGATCGTCCTGCGCAACCCCTATATAAATCGGCCGCGGCGCGGAAAGCGCGATAAGTTCGTGTTGATCTACCGGCAGCGCATCTTCATTGTCCGAGAAACGGCGGTAGTTCTCGCAGAACCACCAGGGAAACTTATCGTTCAGATCTTTCACCGACTCGCCGAACCTGCGGCGCGCCAGAGTGCGCCGCCCGCGCCGGAGCAGTTTGAAACGACCATCGCGAAGCGCGTGTCGCGGGCGCCGGCCCACAAAGCGGTCTTCCCCATTCGGGAATGTCCCATCACCGCGACGCGGCCTCGATCCACATCGGGATCTGTTTCGAGGTAATCCATGGCGCGGCTCAGGCCCCATGCCCAGGCTGCGATCGCTCCCCACTCGTCCGCGTCGCGGCGCGTCTGACCGGGATGGTAAAAGAGCGGCTCAACGCTCATCTCATAGCCGCCCTCGAAATCGGGGAAAACATCTCCGGAATAAAATGTTGCAAGGCCATAGCCGCGGTCGAGGATCCTTTCTATGGGCCACTGGTTTGCCTGCATCCCGCGGGTTCCCTCGTTAGCTCGATGGTCCGTCAAAGAACGGCCGTTGTTGTACACCCATTTCGTCGTAAGCGGAACGCCGGGGTCGCGAGTAACCGTGTGATTGCCGCGGAAATTTACTCCGAGGAACAACGGCGCCGGAGCGGGCCGGTTCTTCGGAAGATAGATCAGCAACTCGAGAGACGGCTCGGCTGCTTGTTTGCTGAAACGGATGGTCACCAGCTTACGCTCAGCTTTCCCGCCCAAGACATCGCGGGCGCTGGAGCGCGCTTCGAAGCTCAAGTCGGCCGGACGACCCGGGCTGCGCCCATATATGTTGGCTTCAAACCAGACTCAGCAGTTCGCCCCGGCGCCGCTGTTCCCACATCGAAGCGCCGCTGACGCGTTCGCCATCGGACAACAATAAAGGATCGGGCAGCGTATAGCGCCTGACCTTTGACTCCTCATAGTCGCGATGCGGTTCCTGCGCCTCCATCGCAAACCCGAATGCGAACGGAAGCGCCGCGCTCCGCAAAATCGCCCGTCGGCTCGGCAAATTCATTTCGGTCATTACACACACATCGTACAGCACGCTGACGAACGTCCGGACCAACGGCGCCGTGGTTCTTTCGCCAGGCTCGCCGCCCCCGACCGGCCGGTTACTTTAGATTCAAGGCGGTTGAGGGCGCGTGGAGATCGCGGCAAAACACCGCGCGCGCGTGCGGCGCCGCTGCCAGCGCTTGACCCTGCCAAACCCAGCTATGCGGCTCCTTCCATACCGGATCCGCATCGCTAACGATGAGAGCGTCGATCTTAAAACGGCGGCAGACGGACTCTACATTCTGAAAATCAGCGCCGGGGCCTGCCTGAAACAGCGCGGAGATGAACGGGACAGCGTCGGCGCATTCCTTAACATCCCCGCCGAAAGCCACTCCACAATTCATCCCGTAGGCGACGGTCTGGCGGTTCGCATACAAGCCGAATGGGAAATCGGTGTCGCACGGCTGCTCGGGATTGTCTTGCAGAATAGCCGTCTTCGGAAGGGTCTTCGCCAAATGCTCGTAGACCGTGCGCAACGCAAATGTCCGTTTTCCCAGTTGTCTGTCCGGAGAGCAATATAGCGCGACGGCGCCATGGTCGGCCCACCAAAAATAAAACCTCGTAACAACCAGCTCGTAAAGCGTGCCGCTCACGCCCAGAACCAGGCAGATCGCGAGCGCCGCTTTCCAACTTCTGGGGATAGCATCCGGACGGCGATGACGCCACAGTTCATCCAGTAGATCGACGCCCCAAAGCAGCAATACAAACTGCACAAGCAAAAAACCTCGCCAGCCCAAGTCGTTATTGTTAATGACATTCGATCGAACGAACGTGCACAGCAACAGGGCCGTGCCCGCCATACAGAACTCGGCCGCGCCCTGTGTCGAAACGTTGCGGCGGCGCTTATAATCGCGCAGCTTTAATATCCCAACCAGGAAAAAGAAACCGAGCTCGAGAAAATAGTTGAGAGGCAGCGCCAGAAGGAGAAGACCAACCACCGCGAAACCGCTCGTGATGTGAAACCGATTCATGAGTTCCCAAAGCGGCTTGAAGTTGCGGACAGTTAGCATCAACGGCGTGGTAACCGAGCCGGATCTTGTCAGCTGTAGCAGATAGGGAACGGCGAGCCCGGCGGCGGCGAGCCCGGCCACGGCCAGTATCAATGCGTGCTGCCTCCATCCTTTCCGAAGAGCGAACAACGACCATACCAAGAGCGCGGCGGCCACAACTATCGCCACGTAAATAGAGCAGCCGGTCATGGACGCGAACGCCACTCCCGCCAGAACGGCATTAATGGCCCGGCCGCGCATGCTTTCGCGGCTCTCAACGGCGTGCCAAACGATGAGAAACCCCATGAGTCCGCAAACAAGGGCCGCCGTGGAATGCGGGTTCCACAGCGTTGTGCCCGTCCATGAAGTCACCTGTTCGTTCCACCATTCCATTTCCGGCAGAACTTCATTCCGCAGCCAAGTGAGCGCGGTGGGTAGAATATCGAGCCCGGTCACCGCCAGCAGGCCGATGCCGATGAGGGAGCGCCGGCGGATGGCGTCGGCCCCCCTGCGATCGAAGAAGCGCAGGAACAATGCTACCAGGCACATCAGCGCATAGCCGCACCACACCGTGCTCGCCGCCACGGCGGAGCGCGCATTCACGGTTGCGCCGCCCATGCGCTCCACGAAGCTGCAGATCGCATACCAGAAGTAGTGATACCGCATGGGCGTCGGTCCGCTTGTGAACTGAAACGGATTTGCCGGCGGAATTCCCGTGCGCGTGATAGCGTCGGTAAGCTCCGTTCGGAATCCGTGATCGTAGGTCATCACCGAGTAGTACAGCCGATCGCCAATCTGCAGATCGGCCAAGGCGCAGATTGCGATCGCGAACCATAACAGCGCTATAACGACGCTGGAAACGGGTATGTTTGAGAGCTGGCGGATGGAGCGGCCGAAACTCTCGTGACCAAAGCGGCCGCATAAAAGCGCCAGGCCGGCAACCCAGAAGCAGGCGTAGAGAACCCAAATGCCCGATGCCCCACCGGCGCGAGCCGACCAATAGAGCAGGATCGGAGTCAGCGCCACGGACAAGGGCGGCGCGGCAAGGATTCGCCAGTTCAGATCGAGCCTGCGAAACCCCAGAGGATTCGCTATCCAGCCAAGCGCGTACCCGGGAATGAAAAGCGCCGGGAAAAAAAGCAGAGTGGCAAGAGCGCTGCCAGCCAGGTCGGAAAGAGTGAAAGATATAGAAGAGATCGGCAAAATCAGTGCCGGATTGCTTACCCGTGCCGGATCACGAGCACATCGCCATCCTTAACGATGTACTCTTTGCCCTCCAGACGCAGCAGACCTTTCTCCCTTACGCCGGGGTAGCCGTTGTAATCGACCAGCGCTTTCCAATTCACCGCCTCCGCGCGAATGAATTTCTTCTCGAAGTCGCTGTGAATCGCGCCCGCCGCCTTCTGCGCGGTGCTGTGCTGCGGGATTGTCCAGGCGCGCACCTCCGTTTCGCCCGCCGTGAGAAACGACATCAGCCCCAGCAGCGAATAGGTCGCCGCGATCAGCCGCTCCAGACCCGATTCGTTCAGACCATAGCTCGCCAGATAATCCGCCGCCTCGGCGGGAGGCAACTCCGCCAGCTCCGCTTCGATCTTGCCGCAGATGGCCGTCACCGCCGTGCGGGCGCGGCCGGCCAGAGCGCCGCCGCGGTACTGTTCCTCGATTTGGTGCAGCCTGGCCGCGTCACGCTCGCCGATATTAAGCACGTAGAGCATCGGTTTTCGAGACAGGAACTGAAAGCCGCGAATGATCTTTTCTTCCTCCGCGTCCAGTTCCAGCGTGCGCAGCGGAGCGTTCTGTTCGAGCGTCGTCTTGCAACGCTCCAGCAGCGCGAATTCCCGATCCAGCTCCGGGCTCTTGATCTTCTTGCGA
Organism: Bryobacterales bacterium; assembly: GCA_963795935.1. Classification (GTDB taxonomy): domain Bacteria; phylum Acidobacteriota; class Terriglobia; order Bryobacterales; family Bryobacteraceae; genus JAICMB01. The sequence goes on from CAWCJO010000031.1 coordinate 52,337, forward strand.
TCCTTATCGAGGCGCTCCATGCGCTTTTCAATGACCGCGAGATCGCTGAGGATCAGCTCGATGTCGACGTCTTCCAGGTCGCGCACCGGGTCGACCGAGCCCTTCTCGTGCGGAACGACTTCGCTTTCAAACAGCCGCAGCACGTGCGCCAGGGCGTCCGCCACGCGCATGCTGGCCAGATAGCTCGGGTCCCGCAGAGCTTCTTTGGAGATAGCCGGAAAATCGAGGTACTCGACGGTCGCATGGGTGATCTTGGGAGGCTCGAAAATCTTCGCCAGCTCCTCCAAGCGGTGGTCTGGGACCTTGGTCACTCCGACGCGCGCTTCCATGGAACCTACGCGAGTCGCCTCGTGTACGCCGGTAAGAATCGTGAACAGCGATGTCTTGCCTGTCATCGGCAGGCCGATAATTGCAGTCTTCATTGCTGTCCGGTAAACACCGCGCCTACAGTGGGACCTCGATCGTAGTGAGGATGTCCTGTAGGATGCGTTCGCTCATCTCGCTGGTCCGTTGAGCGAGCGTGGCGCGCGCGATGCCGATGCGATGAGCGCAGACGGGAAGCACCAGCCGTTTTACGTCGTCCGGAATTACGTAATCGCGCCCTTCAACCAACGCCAGCGCCTGCGCGGCCCGGAACAGTGCCTGCGCGCCGCGGGGGCTGACGCCCAAGGCGAGCGCTTCATGCGCGCGCGTGCGCTCCACAATGGCGAGCATATAGTCGACGATGGCATCGTCAACGGCCACGCGCTCCACCTGCGCCTGAAATTCGATCAGATCGTCGGCGGATACGACGGGGCGCGCCGCACCCGAGTTGGCGTTTCCGGTTTGCCGCACGATGCCGCGCTCCGCTTCGCGGTCCGGATATCCGATTCTCATGCGCATCAGAAACCGGTCGAGCTGGCTCTCGGGCAGCGGATAGGTCCCGTGATGCTCAACCGGGTTCTGCGTGGCGACAACCATGAACGGTTGCGTCAGAGGGTAGGAGCGGCCTTCAATGGTCACCTGCACTTCGTTCATAGCCTCGAGCAGCGCCGACTGCGTTTTCGGAGTCGCGCGGTTGATCTCGTCCGCCAGCAAAAAATTCGTGAAAATGGGCCCCTGCTTAAACTCGAACGCTTGCGTGTGCGCGTTGTAGACGGTCACGCCCAGAACGTCGCTCGGCAGCATGTCGCTGGTGAATTGCAGGCGGTGAAAGTTGCATTCCACGGAACGCGCCAGCGCGTGCGCAAGCGTTGTTTTGCCGACGCCCGGAACATCCTCGATCAGCAGGTGGCCGCGAGCGAGCAGACAAACCAGCGCGAGCCGGACAGCTTCCGCCTTTCCGCGGATGATGCCCGCTAAAGATAGTTCCAGCTCGCTTAATTTCGACAGGCCGGCGCGCGCCGCGAGCATCACTTTCATCCTACAGCGCGGCTACTGCTTGCGCGCCTCGGCGAAACGTCTCGCCTTGGGATTGTTTGTGTTCCAGCGCGGCGGGTTGGCGTCGCCGGCGAGCATGACTACGCCCAGCGCGAGCATCCGATCCACCTTCGCCATATTGTCGTAGTCGATCTTTTGCCATTCGTCCCCGACGGCGTGATAATCGGGAAACTCGAAGGCGACGCAGAAGGTATGTGCGGGAATGCCGGCTTCGGCGAAGGCCAGGTTATCGCTTTGCGCAAAGTAGCGATCGCTCTCCGGCTCGGTGTCGTACACCTTTACTCCGGTCTCCTCGCCGGCCTTGCGGAAGTCGTCGATCATGCTGCTGTATCCATAGCCGGTCGGCGCGGCGTTTGCAATTTCTTTGCCTTTGCTCGAATCGGTGCGTCCGAGTTGTTCCAGATTCACGTCTGCAACCGTTTTCGCGAGCGGAAAAACCGGATGGCGCACGTAATATCCGGACCCGATCAGGCCTTCTTCCTCGCCGAAGAAGGTCATAAACACGATGCTGCGCGCGGGGTGCTTCTTCATCCCGGAAAGCGCGTTCGCGATCTCGATGACCGACACCGTGCCGCTGCCGTCGTCATCCGCTCCATTGTAGATACGGTCGCCGTCCTTATGGGCGCTCCCCGGGCCCTCCGGCTTGATCCCCAGATGATCGTAATGCGCGGTGACCAACACGTAGGTATCTTTCAGGACCGGATCGGAGCCGGACAGCAGGCCGATCACGTTGCGAACCGCGGCCTTGCGTTCGACCGGCGCCGCGATGTGGATGGAAGCCGTCGCGCCGTTCCCGCCGGCGTGCAGCGATTCGGCGAAGTCCGCCAATTTCGCGGAGAATACAATGACGCGCGGCGGGGCCGGCTTGGCCGGTAGCGTTGGATCCACAAGCGATTCGTGCGGGAACGCGCCCGCCGGCGTGCGGCCGATCATCACAACCAGCGCCGGATGCGCCTTGTTCAGAAGCGCGCGCGCCGCGCGGGCATCGCGAAATTCGACCAAAACGATTTTCCCGTCCAGGTCCCCTGCATTGTGCGAATCGGCCGCCGTCAGCCGAAACACCGGGGCGGATTTGACGTCAATGGCGTCTTGCGTTTCCACGACCGCGTCTTCGGAAGCGACCTTGACTTCCCGCTTGCCGTTCGTGAATTCCAGACTGAAGCCCTCCATGTCGGGACTCTTCACTACCATCTCCGCGAGTTGAAAATAATCTCCATTGACGGGCGGCTGCAATCCCGCGCGGCGGAACTGGGCGGCAATATAGTCGGCTGCCAGATCGAGCCCCCGCGAGGGTGTCGCCCGCCCTTCGAGCGCGTCGGAGGCGATGAACGAAAGATTTCCCCGCAAGGAATTGGCGGAAATGCGCTCCAGCGCCGCCTGGACATCGGGCGTGATCTCGTATTTGGGCAGCTTGGCCGCGGAAAGCGGCGCGAGAATCCCAAAAACCGCCAGAACGGCGGTGGGCACGGGTGTTCGCATGGTTCTATTTATCAGTCTGACAGATTCGGGCGGTGAAACGCGATGCGGATGTTTCGAGCCGCTTGCGTGGCCCAAAAGTCGAGGTAGACAGCCTACACAATAACGTAGTAGAATATCTACACAATGAGCGGCAGACCCGCGCGCGTGGAACTCCTGCAAGGCACCCTCGACGTGCTGATCCTCCGGACGTTGCGCGCCGGACCCCGGCACGGCCACGCCATTGCCAAACACATTCAGAGAACGTCGGAGGACCTGCTGCAGGTCGAGACGGGTTCTTTGTATCCTGCGCTGCACCGGCTGGAGGCCCAGGGCTGGATCGCGGCTTCCTGGGAGCTGTCGGAGAAAGGGAAACGCGCCAGGTACTACCGGCTCACGCGGCGCGGGCGAAAACAGCTCGCCGCCGAACAATCGAAGTGGGAGGCGTTCTCGCGTGCGATGGGATTGATTTTGAATCCAGCGGATCGGGAGGGGCAATGATGTCGTTTTTTCGAAAAGTAGGTTGGCTCGCGCGGCGGCGCGGCAAGGAAGATCGGCTCACCGCGGAATTGCGGTTCCATTTGGAAGAAGAAGCGGACGAGCGCCGGGAGGCCGGTTTGCCCGAAGAGGAGGCGCGTTGGGCGGTGCGGCGGGAGCTCGGAAACCTTGGCATCGTGAGGGAAGAGACGCGGGCGGCCTGGGGCTGGACGCTGCTGGAACAATTGCTTCAGGACCTGCGCTACGCGGCGCGGGGGATCCCGCGCAATCCAGCGTTCACAATATTGGCGGCGCTGTCGCTGGCGCTGGGGATTGGGGCGAACACGGCGATTTACAGCTTCATGGACGCGTTGCTGATGCGCCGATTGCCGGTCGCCGATCCGGAATCGCTCGTGACGCTCAAGTGGCACGTCACGGGAAAGAAGAGTCTGGAAGAGTCCGTGGTGGATCACGTGAGCGGCTCCATCGATGATGACCCCAGGATGGGACATACGGCGTCGATTTTTCCATATCCGGCATTCGAGCTGCTGCGCAAATCCACCGATACGCTTGCAGTCCTGTTGGCATATCACCCCGCCCGGAAACTGAACATTATGATCCAGGGCCAGGCCGAGGTTACGGATGGCGAGTATGTTTCGGGCGACTATTTTCGGGGGCTGGGGCTGGCGCCGGCGGCGGGGCGTTTGATTACCGGCGACGACGATCGCGTGGGCGCGCCGGCGGTGGCCGTGCTCAGCTACGCATTCGCTCAAAGGCGATATGGGAATGCCGCCAGCGCGGCTGGACGGCCGCTGCTGATCGACAATATTCCGTTCACGGCGATCGGAGTCGCGCCGCCGGAATTTTTTGGCGTCGATCCCGCGAAGGCGCCGGACTTTTATCTTCCGATGCACGCCGATCTCCTGCTGAATCCCGAGCGGGGTTTCGGCGCCAACCCTGCCGCGCGGTATCTCGATGAACACTATTACTGGATCGAGATGATGGGGCGGTTGCGGCCGGGCGTTACGATGACGCAGGCGCAAGCGGCCTTGGGGACGGCCTTTGAACAGTGGGTGGCGACCACGGCGGCAAGCCATCGGGAACGGAAGAATTTGCCGCAATTCCTGCTCCAAGAAGGCGCGAGCGGGTTGGATAATCTGCGCCGGGAATATTCCCAGCCGATGTACATTTTGTTGGCGATGACGGGATTGATCCTCGCGATCGCGTGCGCCAATATCGCGAATATGCTGCTGTCGCGCGCCACGGCGCGAAGCCGCGAGATGGCGGTCCGGCTCAGCATTGGCGCGGGGCGATGGCGCGTGATCCGCCAGTTGCTGACGGAGAGTTTATTACTCGCCTCGATCGGCGGAGCGGCTGGGATTTTGTTTGCGATGTGGGGCGTCCGGCTTCTGACTCTGCTGCTGGCGAGTGGAAGCAATGGTTTCCCCCTGCACGCGGATCTGAACTGGCGCGTGCTTACGGCGGCAGCCGCGTTGACGACGATCACGGGGTTATTGTTCGGACTGGCTCCGGCTCTTCAGGCGACGCGGGTCGACGTAATGCCGGCGCTCAAGGAAACGCGAGCGGGCGAGCGGCGGCGTCGTGCGCGCCTGCGATTCAGTTTGGGCCACATACTGGCGGTTTCCCAGATCGCGATTTCGCTGTTGCTGCTGGCGGCGGCGGGTTTGTTTGTGCGGACTCTTTCGAACCTGCAATCTCTTGATATGGGGTTCCATCGCGAGAACATTCTGGTGTTCAAGCTCAATGCGCGGCAGGCCGGCCATCGCGACCCGGAGATACTCTCGTTTTACGCAAATCTTGCAAAGCGCTTCGCCGCGATTCCGGGCGTGCGCAGCGCGGCCGCGGCGAATTCGCCGCTGATCGGCGATGGGGCGTGGGCTTGGCCCGTTGTTCCTCTCGGCAAGCAGCCTCCGGCGCACGCGCCCACCGGGTACGGCTCCGGCATGGCGGATACGGCCACTCGCGTCTTGGCAACCGGACCGGGATTCTTCAACACCATGCGGATTCCGCTGCTGGCCGGACGCGAATTCGACGCCAGGGACCGCCTCGGGTCGCCTCCCGTCGCCATTGTGAATGAGGCGTGGATGAAGGCGAATATCGAGGGCCGGAATCCGATCGGGCAGCGCGTCGTCAGCCTCGGGCCCGGGCTGAAGCCGCGCGAGATGGAGATAATCGGCGTGGCGAAGAACGCCCGCTACGAGGAGTTGACAGGCAAGTTTCCGGCGATCGTTTATATGCCCTTCGAGCAGAACTTGAACGTGCCCGTCGAGGAGATGACGTTCTTACTGCGCACGGCGGGCGATCCCCTGACGTACGCGAACGCGGTCCGCCAGATCGTGCATCAAGCCGACGCGCGCATTCCGGTGACGAATCTCGGCACGCAGGCGGCGCGGATCGATGCGGAGATGAGTGAGCAGATCCTGTTCGCGCGGCTGTGTACTGGTTTCGCGATGCTGGCATTGGCGATTGCGTGCGTCGGATTGTACGGGACCATGTCGTACGCGGTGGCGCGGCGCACGGGCGAGATCGGGATTCGGATGGCGCTGGGGGCGCGGCGTGGAACCGTAGTCTGGATGGTAATGCGCGATGTAGCGATCCTGGCGGCCGCCGGGCTCGCGATCGGCGTGCCGGCGGCGCTCGGCGCGGCGAAGCTTGTCGAATCTCTTCTTTTCGAAGTAAAGCCCTACGATCCGCGGGCGCTGACGGTGGCCGTGGCGATTCTTCTGAGCGCCGCGCTCCTGGCAGGCTACGCGCCCGCGCGCAGAGCCTCTCGAATCGACCCCATGACCGCGGTTCGGCACGACTGACTTGCGTCGCCGTTCGGCTCACACCGCTTGAGGCGCCTTCCATACACCGGGGCGTGCATTCCTCGGACGGAGAAGTGCCCCTTGCTACTCTATGTATTCACGCCGCGCAACAAACTGCTCGTATGTTCGACTTCAGACTCAAATTCGCGACCGTCTTCGCTCTTGCTGCACTGCAACTTTTTGCCGCGGACCCCACCTTCCTGCACCGGTACGTACCAAACATCCAGTTCAAGCCGGTGGACCTCACCACCAATACCGCGCATTACAGGCCGATCTTCGGCGTTGGCGATCCCGCGCAAAAACAACTCAAGGGGATTGCGCGATACGGCGAGCTTACGGTCGATCCCGGAGGCAGCAGCGAAATCGTCAGCTATCCGGCCGAGGAACAGGTCTATTTCATCCTCCATGGCAATGGCACTCTGCTGTACGAAGACCGGAAGGTTCCGATCAAAAGAAATGATTTCATGTATCTCCCGGTGGGGATCAAGCACGGCGTGGCGAATTCATCGACCCAGCCCGTTCGGCTCTTAGTAATGGGATTCAAGATTCCTAAAGGAACCAAGGCGTCCGTGCCCTCGAAGCTCATGCTGGCGAATGCCGATGACGTAAAGCTCCAGGAATTGCAATCGCATGGACCCACGGCGCTCTTCAAGCTGCTCATGGGCACAACCGCAAGCAAGAGGGACCGTCTCGCGGCCGCCAATGTAATGGTCAGCCTCTTCATCATGGACTTTGCGCCGGGTGGCACGAACATCCCCCACCACCACGAGACCGCGGAAGAAATTTATTACGTTCTAAGGGGTCACGGCGACATGGTGGCGGGAGGCGGCGAGAATGGAGATGAGGGGCGCTACCCATCGAAAGATGGGGACGCCTTCTTCTTCCGCTTGAATACAACCGTCGGCTTTTATTCCGGCACAACTGACGGCGAGCCGCACTCCCTCATACTCGCGGTCCGTTCGAAGTATCCGTTCCCGGCAGCCGGGGAAAATTGACGTTGCGAGGAGCCCCTAAACCGGCAGTTCTTCAGGCGACGGGAAATGGTGCTGTTCGCGCCCGACCGCCCCGTCGTACTTGACCGTTGTCTTGAACTGTTCCAGCCGCCCGTCGCCGGCGTAGACGCGGCAGCGCTCGCGTATGCCATGCATTTCCGCGGCCGGCAATGGCTGAAATCCGCGCGCGATTCCGAGATTCTGGGTCAGGACCTCCATCGTGTCGATGCCGATATGGTGGTCCGCGACCGGCAGGCTCATGGCATAGCGCAGCGCTTCGGCCGGCGTGACCGCGCCCCATTTCAGCATCTCGCCGCTGCCGCCGAAGCTCTTCATGCCCAGCGGCGCGATCCCGCGCCTCTGCAATTCCGGCAGCACGTGCTGCTCGAAGCTGCGGAAGCTCGCGTCGAAGCAGTTCAGCGGCATCTGCACCGTATCGAACGGAAAGTTGTGCGACAGCATCTTCAGATGAATCGCCGGGTCTTTGTGTCCGGTGAATCCCACGAATCGCACTTTGCCCTGCTGTTTCGCTTCCGCCAGCGCCTCGGCCGCTCCGCCGGGCGCGAAAATCAGGTCGGGATCGTTGTCGTAGATGACCTCGTGAATCTGCCACACGTCCAGGTGATCGGTCTGCAAACGGCGCAGCGATTCTTCCAGCTGCCGCATGGCGACATCCTTGCCGCGTCCGTGCGTGCACACCTTGGTCATCAAGATCGCCTTGTCGCGCTTCCCTTTCAGCGCCGCCCCGAGTATCTCTTCGCTGCGGCCGTCGTGATACTCCCAGGCGTTGTCGAAAAAGTTGATGCCGGCGTCGAGCGCGCGATTGACGAGTTCATTGGCCTCGTTCTGCGTCTTGGCTGTGCCCAGGTGGTACCCGCCCATGCCCATCACGGAGACCTGTATCCCCGTTTTTCCCAAAGAGCGATGGGGGACTGGATCGCTTATTCCGCGCGGGCGGACCTGCTTCGCATCCTGCGCCATAAGACTTGCTCCCGTTGCGGCCGTGCCTGCAAGAAAATTGCGTCGTGAGATTCGATCGTGACATATCGTGTCGCTGCTCGATGCATGGGCCGCCGCTATTGAGGACTGTACTTGGGATACGGCTTGCCGGTGTTTTCGGTCGCGCCGATCATCTCCTTCACTTCTTTCTGCTGCAGATCGAGCGGGAAAATCGTGCGCCAGCCGCGCCTCGGGATTGTCGAATTTCAGCGAAACCTTGTACGGCTCGAAACGCCCATCGCCCGATCAGGCGTACTCGAGCCTCGCAGCGCCTCCATTCCGGCGCGGTCATCGGCTTGAAGTTTTGCGCGATGCGAAGGTTCTGATGCAGCACCTCGAGCTTATCCACGCCGCGTGATCGTTGTCGCCACCGGCAGGCTCATGGCGTACCGCAGGATCTCCTCCGGCGTCACGACTCCCTTCTTGACGGGCTCGCCCGTGCCGCCGATCGGCTTCATGCCGAGCGGCGCGATGCCGCGGCGCGTTCAGCTCCGGCAGGACCAGCTTTCGAAAGCTGCTGAAATGGGAGTCGAACGGGTTCAGCGGCATCTGGCACCGAGTCGAACGGAAACCCGGTATTCAGCATGTCGAGGTGAATGTGCGGATCCTTGTGCCCGGTGAAACCGACGAACCGGACTTTGCCTTGCTCCTTGGCCTGTTCGCAGCGCCTCCGCCGCGCCGTTCGGCCGGATGAAAAGCTCCGGATCGTTGTCGAAGCTCACGCCATGAATCTGCCACAAGTCGAGATGATCGGTCTGCAGGCGGCGCAACGACTCCTCCAGCATTCGCATCGCGAGACGCCTTATCGCGTCCATGCGTGCAAACCTTCGTCATCAGAAACACGCTGTCGCGCCGCCCCTTCAGGCCGCGGCCCAGCCATTCCTCGCACTTGCCGCGGTGGTACTCCCAGCAATTGTCGAAAAACGTGATGCCGCCATCGACCGCCTCGCTGAACAATCTGCATCGCGGTCTTCTCGTCGTCGAGCGTCGCCTAGATGATGGCCGCCCAGGCCGAGCGCGGAAACCTTGACGTCGTGCCGCCCGAATGGGCGCATGGGAATGGAGCCGGAAGCGTTCTGCGGCATAACTTCACTGGGTTGACGCCGGGGAGCACGGCCTGTTTCGACTGAGCTTCCAAGGTAGACTAAACCCAGCGATGCGAAGATCCGGGTACATCGCCACGTTGGCCGCGGCCGCGGCGCTGCTCCTGCCGGCGTCAAACCCGGCGCAGGTTGCGGACTGGCCCTATTACGGCGGAGATGCCGGCGGCTCGCGCTACTCCCCTCTGACGCAAATCGATCGCACCAACGTCCAGAACCTGAAGGTAGCCTGGACCTATCACACGGGCGACGTCTCGGACGGCACGAAATATCGCCGCAAAAGCGCGTTCGAGACCACCCCGATTCTGGTGGATGGCACGCTCTATTTCAGCACCGCCTTCAACCGCGTCATTGCTCTCGATCCCGAAACCGGCGCCGAGCGATGGAGCTACGATCCTGAAATCGATTTGAACGGCGAGTATTCTGAAGGCCTCATGAATCGCGGGGTCTCCACGTTGGGCCGACAGCCGAGCCGGGCGCCTCATACAAGAGACGAATCTTCATCGGAACCATCGATGCGCGCCTGATTTGTCTCGATGCCGCGACCGGCGAGCCCTGCGCGGATTTCGGCCCTGCCGGCCAGCTCGACCTGAGGCAGGGCGTCAGGAACATCGTCCGCCAGGGCGAGTATGAGGAAACATCTCCCCCGCCATCGTCGACGATTTGGTCATCGTCGGTTCCGGTGTCGCGGATAACGATCGCGTGGAGAGTCCCAGCGGAGTTGTCCGCGCCTTCGATGCCCGCACCGGCGCCTTGCGCTGGAGTTGGAACCCCATTCCGCCGGATCGCCAGACCGGAGCCGCAAACGCCTGGTCCATGATGGCCACCGACCCAGCGCGCCATCTGGTATTCGTTCCCACCGGCAGCGCCAGCCCGGACTATTACGGCGGCGAGCGAAAGGGCGACAATAAATGGGCGAATTCGGTCGTCGCGCTACATTCCCGGACCGGTAAAGTCGCCTGGGGATTTCAACTCGTCCATCACGACCTCTGGGATTACGACAGCGCTTCGCCGCCGCTGCTGACCACGCTGGTCCGTGGTGGCGTTCGGCATCCCGGTGGTGGTTCAGGGCAACAAGACCGGCAACCTCTTCGTGCTTCCATCGCGATAGCGGAATGCCGGTTTTCGCAGTCGAGGAACGTCCCGTGCCGCAAAGCAACGTGCCCGGAGAGCAGACCTCCTCAAACGCAGCCGTTCCCGGTCGCTCCGCCTCCCTTATCGCCTCAGCGGGTCGGCGCCGACGATGCTTGGGGCCTCGACCCCGGCGGAACGCGAGGCGTGCCGGGAACGCATGGGGAAGTTGCTGAACGAAGGACACATTCACGCCGCCCACGGTCGCAGGCTCGCTGATTTATCCGGGCAACATCGGCGGCATGAATTGGAGCGGTTACGCTTTCAACCCGAACGCGCGCATCCTCGTGACAAACACGCTGCGCGTTCCCTTTGAGGTTCACCTCATTCCTCGCGATCAATATCTGGCGACGAGCGAGCCGCGAAGCTAGGCAAAATGCGGGCGGAAGTTTCGCCGCAACATGGCACGCCCTACGGCATGAGCCGCGAGGCCGCTCCTTTCGCCCTCGTCCACTTCCCTGCACGCCGCCGCCGTGGAGCCGTGTTGACGGCGGTGGACCTGAGCATGGGAAGATTCGTTGGGAAACGCCGCTCGGGACCACCGCCGGTTTGCTCCCCCTCGATCCGCCCGCCCCCTACGGACTGGCGGGCTTCGGAGGACCCATCGCAACTGCCGGCGGTCTGGTATTCATCGGCGCCGCATGGGACGGGTATTTCCGCGCCTTCGATATCGAAACCGGAACCGAACTGTGGAAAGCCCGCCTACCCGCGCCCGCCGAGGCGACGCCCATGACCTACCGCCTAGGCCCGCAAGGAAAGCAATTCGTCGTGATCGCCGCCGGCGGCCATGGCAAGCTCCCCATCAAACTCGGAGACGCGCTCGTCGCATTCACCCTCCCATAAACGGGAGCTGTGAGGGCCCGCGAAGGCGTCAATCGCCCGGCACTTTCGTAATACACTCGGGTCATGAGGGATCTCGACGCCCGCGCGGCTCGTCGGCGCGCAGGAATTGCCGCGCCATCCGATCATGTCGATGCCGCACCGGCCGGCGGCGAGATTGTAGCCCTGAATGACAGCGGGCGAGCTTCTTCCGGGCTTTTCTGCTCCCGGCCAGCCAACTATTCTCCTAGCGTGAATTTCATCTGCGTCACTTGCGGGACCCAATTCACAGAATCAACCGGTCCCCCGGCGCGATGTCCCATTTGCGAAGACGAGCGCCAATACGTAGGGATCGAAGGGCAGAAGTGGACCACCCTCAACGATCTCGCCCAAGAACATAAGAACGAGGCGGTTGCGGAAGAGACCGGTCTGACATCTTTCGCGACGGCGCCGAAGTTTGCAATTGGGCAGCGCGCCTTCGTGGCGCAGACGCCGCACGGCAATATTCTATGGGATTGCGTCAGCCTGCTCGATGATGCGACCGTCCGTCGAGTGCGGGAATTGGGGGGATTGCGCGCCATCGCAATCTCGCATCCCCACTACTACGCGACGATGGTGGAGTGGAGCCGGGCCTTTGAGGGCGCGCCGATTTATCTTCACGAGGCGGATCGCGAGTGGGTGATGCGGCCCGACGACGCCATTCGGTTCTGGGACGGCGAGACGAACAGCTTGTTTGGCGGCCTCACGCTGGTCCGGGGAGGAGGCCATTTCGCGGGCGGTACGATGCTGCACTGGGCTGCGGGCGCGAACGGCCACGGCGCGCTGCTGACGGGCGACATCATCCAGGTTGTGCCGGACAGGCGCTGGGTCGGTTTTATGTACAGCTACCCGAATTACATCCCGTTAAGTGCGGCGGCCGTCGCAAGGCTGCTGGCGGCCGTTGAGCCGTTGCAGTTCGAACGGATATACGGCGCCTTCCCAAAGATGACCGTGGCCGCGGACGCGAAGGCGGCGGTCCGCCGCTCGGCAGACCGCTACGTTGCGTTCCTTAGCGGTTTACGGTCTCGCTAGATCGATCCGGCTCCCGCTCGGCGCCCGATCCCGTGATCCGATCGGCGGTCTGACGCAGCGAATCGGCGGCGCCCGCGACCGATTCGCGCACGCTGTCGGCGGCGCCAGCGACCGATTCGCGTACGCTATCGGCCGCCGTCGCGACAGTGTCGCGGACCTTCGATGCGGCGTCGTTTACCGATTGGCGCGCCCCCCGCGCCCAGCGCGGATCGAGCAGGTAAATCAACCCCGCGCCCAGGCCCAGACCGCCGGCCACCAGCAGGCCGGTTTTGGTAAAACCGCCGCCCGCGTTGCGGCCTTCCGACGAGCCCGGCTGCGAAATCTGCTTCACCGTTTTTCCGACTTCTTTGGAATCGGAATCTTCACGCGCGACGTCGGCCTGCGCGATGATGCCGACCAGACGCTTTTCCGAATCGACGACCGGAACGCGCCGGATCTGGTGCTCCTTCATGGCAGCGAGCACTTCATCGTAATCGTCGCCGGATTGGCAGGTGACGACATCCTTCGACATAACATCGTTCACGTGAGTGGCGTAATATTCACGCTGCTCGGCGACCACGCGCATCGCGATGTCGCGGTCCGTGACGATTCCGATCACGCGGCGGGAATCGCGATCGGACACGACCGGTATGGAGCCCACGTCCTGGCTCTTCATAATCATGGCGGCGCTGACCACCGTATCGCCAGGCACGCAATACGACGGATTCGGCGTCATCAGTTCTCTACAAGTCACGCTCACCTCCCAATCCTGAAATCGGCGCGGCGGCGCCATCGGAGCGCCGCCATGGCCACTAGTTAGGACCAGCGAGGCGGCAGGAATGTTTCGCAATTTAGGCGGCATCGGCCCCAGCGCACTCCATGCCGCGCGGCGCATTGCCATCCGCATGCCAAACGCTTGCCCTGACACCGCTCCGGAAGAAGCGTCCCTCCCATGATCCGGACAAGTCGGCGTTGCTGACGCGCCGCCGATGAAGCCGCCGCGCCGGGTCCGGATCCGCGTGTATCGGTCTCGCGCAATCGCCGTCCACGAACAAGCGGAGACGATATCCGCTAGTCTCCCGTCCGGTTAACGCTTGAGGCTTGCTGACGCGCACTGCTCGGCATTGAGCCGCGACTGTGAAGGAGCGGTTGTCGGGTTTTAACACACGGACGCCACACTAATAGGCGTGCGCGACGCGATAGCCGTAAGGATCCGCGCCCGCTTCAATCACCCCATCGGGCATGAAGCGCACCATAACCGGGGCCGCGCCGCTGGCCCAGCGCGAACGCGTCGAGACCTTGTGCCCTTTTTCCACCAGCTCCGTGAAAACCTGCATGGGAATGCGTTCGTCCAGCAGCAGATCGCCGCGATTCCAGGCGTGGTTGTCGAAGCTCGAAACCAGGTGCCGCGTTTGGAAGCGCGGCGCTTCCACCGCCGCCTGCGCGTTCATGCCGAATTCGAGGATGTCGAGCATCAGCTGCAACAGGCTCTGATCCTGGTTGTCGCCCCCGGGCGTGGAAAGCGCGAGGGCGGGCCTGCCGCCGGCTTCGGTCACCAGCGTCGGACTCAGCGTCACGCGCGGGCGTTTGCCGCCCGCCAGCTCATTCGGAGAACCGGCCACCAGCAGGAAGCTCTGCGCGCGCTCCGTGAGCGGAATGCCGGTGTCGCCGGCGATCACGGAGGGCAGCCACGCGCCGGAGGGCGTGATCGAAAACATGACGCCGTCCTTGTCGATCGCGTCGACGCAAGTGGTGTCCCGGGCCATCAGCTCGTCGTCGATGCTTGCGCCTGCTGTACATCGAGCTCCGAGGGATGCTTGCCCTTCTTCCCGTTGATTACGCCCGGCTCGAAGTCCAGAGAAGCCTTCGGGCCGATCTGCTTGCGGCGCTCCGCGGCATATGATTTCGAGAGCAGCACTTCCTCCGGAATGGTGTTGAACTTGGGGTCGCCGTAATACGTGTCGCGATCGGCATAGGCCAGCTTCAGCGCTTCCACCTCGTTGTGGATGTAGTCGGCGCGTGTTCCAGCCCATGGACCGCAGATCGAAGCCTTCGATGATATTCAGAGCCTCGATCATGGCCGGTCCCTGGCTCCAGAAGCCGGGCTTGTAGACGTGGTAGCCGCGGTACTCGGTCGACACCGGCTCTTCCGGTTTCAGACGGAACGCGGCCATGTCCTCATAGCGCAGCAGGCCGTTATTCGCCTTCATGAACGCATCGATCTTATGCGCGATCTCGCCGCGATAAAAATAATCGCGCAACGGCGTCGATGGCTTCGGCGCGGCTCTTGCCCGCCGCCAGCGCCTTCTTTTCGGCGTCCACCATGCCGCGCAGCGTGCGCGCCAGATCCGGCTGGCGGAAAATCTCGCCCGGCATCGGCACGCGGCCGTCCGGGCAGAAAAACGCGCTTCGAATCGGGCCAGAGCTCGAAGAAGCGCCGCGAACGGGCAATGGAGCCCGAGCGCATTTCATCGATCGGGAAGCCGTCCGCCAGCTCCATCGCGGGCTCGGCGACTTCGGCAAACGACTTCGTCCCGAAGTCGCGCAGAGCCACCAGCCCGACGTCCACCATGCCCGGCACCAGCGCCGGCATGATCCCCGCCACCGGAATAATGCCTTTCATCCCACCCGGCTCCATGCTCAGGATCTCGCCCGGCTCCATTTTGCGCGTCTGAAAAAATCGCGCGGTCGCCAGCTTCGGCATCGTTCCAACGCCCGCGATGGCCCAAACTTTGCCGGCTTTGGTGCGGATCAGAATGGGCGCTTCGCCGCCCCATGCCAAAATGCGAAAATTCCGTGACGCAGGCGGCGAACATGGTGGCCATGGCCGCGTCCACGGCGTTGCCGCCGCGATAATACATCCTCATGCCGGCCTCGGTGGCGAATTCCGATCCGGCGGCAACCGCGCCATGCGTGCCGCGCACAGCCTGCCGTACCGGCCTATCGTATTCTTTCCGCTGGGCGGAGCAGGCGCTGGCGACGCACAAGGCCACAATGAACAGCTTGCGATTCATGACAATCCGATTATAGCCGCCGATGCGGGCAGATCATGGCGCGATATCCGAACCCAGGCGTAGCACAGCTATGGGATCGTTTCCTCGACCAGAAACTGCTCATACCTGCCGTCCGGCATGACATAGATGTTCAAGAGCACCGTTTTCTTTTCGAACTGCGCCCGATAAGCCCGATGCGTCATGCCGCCGCGAAGCTGCTCGCTGCTCTTTGAGACCGCCTGCAGCTTGCCGATGCCGTCCAGCGAATTCCGGTAATCGCGCAGAACCGCGTCGTTGAAGTAAGAATTCGCGTCGGAGGTGAACAGCGCGCGGTCGATGCGGCCCTGTTGCAATCCCTCCAGAATGCCGCGCACCTGGGCGATTTCCCGCTCCGATTCCGGCGCCTGCTCTCCCAGAACCGCGAGCGCAATCTGTCGCGAAAGCGGGCCGATCAGTCTGACGCCGTCCTCGTTGGAGCAGATCGCAATAGCTACGCCCTTCGCTGGAAATACCGTGTTGATGGCCAGAAATCCCGATACCTCGCCGCTATGCGAGATCATGGGCGTGCCGTTCAGCTCCCCCCACCTGCAAGCCGAGCGCGTAATGCGTCGGCTTGCCGTCTTTCAACTTCACTTCCCGCGTGAACTCCGCGTACGATTCGGGCGACAGGATCTTTTTATCGATGAACGCGATGTCCCAGCGCGTCAGGTCGGACGGCGTCATCGCAAGCTCGCCCGCCGCGAACATCCAGCCCGCGCCCTCGCGCTCGACCGGCCGCGGCGGCGACAGCGCATAGCGCGTATACGCCACCGCGTCGCTGGCCCGATGATCGACAATGTCGCCCGCCGAAGTCATCCCCAACGGCTTGAAAATATGGGCGCGAAGAAAATCGACCAGCCGCTGACCCGAGACCTTCTCGAAGATCTCCCCCGCAATGACGTAATTCGTGTTGCTGTACTGCCAACGCGTCCCGGGATCGAAGTTCAACGGCTTCCTGGCCCAGCGGTCCATTATCTCGCGCGGCGAAATCGGCTTGGTCCACTCCGGGATGATGTAGTCCTGCGGCGCGTAATCCTCATATCCGGAGGTGTGCGAGAGCAATTCGCGGATGTGAACTTCCCCGGCGCGGGTCAGCTCCGGGAAATACTTCGAAACGGGATCGTCCAGCGACAGTTTGCCCTCTTGCTGCAGCAGCAGCAGCGCCGCCGTGGTGAATTGCTTGCTGATGGACCCTACCGCGTAGCGGGTCGAGCTATCGGCGGCGCGGCCATGCTCCATGTCGGCCTTTCCGAACGCCTTGGCGTACACGATCTCGTCGTTGCGCACCACCGCCACCGATACGCTCGGCGCGCCGGTCGAGTTCAGCGCCGTGGAGATTTTCTCGTCCAGCCGGCTGATCCCAGATGCGGGCTGGCCGAGGCAGAAAACCGTTGCGGTCGATAATACGAGCAACGCCAATACAAGGAACGCCAAGAGTCGACGCGGCATATCTGCATCATACGCATCTTTCAAACGCCGCGGCGCGTCTAACGGGACATGATCATGGCCGCCGTGACCCCCAGCAATACGAAGATCGCCAGTATCACAATCCAGGAGACGCGCACGCGCGTGGCCCGCATGGGCGGCTTGTTATGGGCGGAGTGTTGCGATTCGAGGGGCTGGTCGTCGGGCATGGGCACAATTGTGAGACGCGCGTTACACAGTAGTTGTGCGCGGGATCTCGGGCGTAATTTCCGTTACGCTTTGCGGTATGCGAATTGCTAAGGAGGTTCGGGGGAAAGCAATGCGGGACTCTGCCCAAAAGCCGCTCGATGCAGGCTATCTCGATGCAGGCTATTTCGCCTGGCAGCCGCCGGCGAAAGACGTCGTCGTCCTGCTGAAGCTGTCC
The DNA here is from genome assembly GCA_963795935.1 of Bryobacterales bacterium. Classification (GTDB taxonomy): domain Bacteria; phylum Acidobacteriota; class Terriglobia; order Bryobacterales; family Bryobacteraceae; genus JAICMB01. Next base: position 69,488 of record CAWCJO010000031.1, read on the forward strand.
CTGGTAGAACATTTACAGCGCCTGACGAAGGCATCCGGGAACGAAGAGATTGGCGGAGTGCTTCTGGGACGTTCTGAAATGGCGCAAAACACCAGCGCCCCCCGGCGTGTTTGGGTGGACGATTTCGCGCCCATCGAATCGGAGCACGTGCGCGGACCGGCCTATGCCTTAAGTGCGCGCGATACCAAGGCTTTACAGCGCTACTTGGCGGGCTCGCGCCGCGCTGGCGGCAGCCTTCCCGTGGGATTCTTCCGCAGTCATCTGCGGAAAGGTATTTACCTGGATGAAGCAGATTTTGCCTTGTTCCAATCCCATTTCGCCGGCCCCACCGACGTGTTTTTGGTGGCGCGGCCGCGGCCGGGCGACGTTCCCCTCGCGGGTTTCTTCGTCTGGGAGGAAGGCGCCCTGCACCGCCACGGCACGTACGCCGACTTTCCTTTGGACGCGGAGCGGCTTTCCTCCGGAGCTTATCCTATAGAGGCCGCTCCCTTGGCGGCCTCGGAACCCGCCGCCCCCACCCGCCCCACAGCGGCCGCAAACCCAAGCGCTGGTCGAGCCACAAGGCCGCTTGTGGTCAGTCGCACCGTCCGCAAAGGCCTCTACGCCGGGCTCGGCGCGGCCCTCATCCTGACGGCGCTGGTGGCGGCTGCTCTCATGCGATCGGGCAGCCGCGAAAGCCCCACGGCCGTTTCCCTGAATGTGGAACGCCAAGGCGACAAGTTGCGGTTGAGTTGGGACCCCACCGCCCCGGCCGTGGCGCGCGCCAATGACGGCATCTTGTGGATCTCCGATGGCGGCGCGCGCAAGAGACTGGAATTAAAGCCCGAGGCGCTGCAAGCGGGCAGTTACGTGTACACGCCGCAGTCGCCGGACGTGAATTTCCGGTTGGATCTGCGGAGGATCTCCGAACAGGCCAGCGAATCGGTCCGCTACATCGCCGACGCCGATGCGGGCTCCGCGCCTCCACCGCCCGGCTCGCCCGCCCCCGTTCCCGCCGGCAGTGTCCAGACAAATCCTGCGCCGCCGGGCTCTGCCGTAAGCAATCCCGCGCAAACGGCGGCAACGAGGCAGCCGCTGCCCCCGCCCACAATACCCGACGAAAGGCCCGCGCTGGCTCCCCCACTGGCTCATAGAAGCGAGACCGAGCGCGCCCGCGCCGCAATCGCGCGCCGCACTCAGCCCGAGGAAGGCGCCGACCGGCGTATTCCCGCGCAAACGCGACAGACCGCGGCGCCGCTCGCAAGCGCGCCCCGTCAACAACCCGAGCCCCCGGCGCAGGTTGCGAAAGCTGTGCCTCCGCCGGAGACGGCTCCTCCCGCCTCGGCGCGCCCTGTTGTCCAAACGCCGGGCGCCGCGCTCCAGCCCCTCGAAAAGCCGCATGTTCGCCAGGAGCCGACCGTCAGTATTACGACCGAGCCGGTAGCCCCCACCCGCGTCGATAAGTGGGTCCACCACGTGCCGCTGTTGCGAACTTTCGCCCACAACCGCTACAAAGCGGGAGGGGACTTCACTCCGCCGCGGCCCTCCCGCGAGGTCACGCCTCATGTTCCGCCGCGTCTCGCCAAGGACATGCCCGGAGAATGGCGCGTCGATCTGAAACTCGCCGTCGATTCCGACGGACGCGTGGACGAGATCCAACTGATGTCGCCGCGCTCCGACGAGCGCCTCGTCGGCATCGCCGCGGACGCCATGCGCCAATGGCGCTTCACCCCCGCCCGCCTGAAGGACAAAGCCGTCGATTGCGACCTTCTCGTCACCCTCCATTTCCGCAACCCCACCGCCGACGGCGTGGTAGCGCAACGCCAGTAACCGGCCCTCTTGCCTTGCCAAAGCGCGCTTCGAACGCGTGAACCCATCTTGAAAACTGGGCGCTGTTGCGCGCGGCTACGAGCATTCCAGCACGGCAAAGCCGGAGCGCTGGCCGCGTGTGTCCGTCTGGAACACAGCGGAGGACATAGTTCTATAGGAATCTAAATCCTCCGCCTCGGCGCCAATTCGCGGGGACTATGGTTCCTGGTTATCCCTGGCGGCGAAGTCGAAGAAACTTGTGACTTTGTTCCGTGCCGTCAGCAGGGGAGAGTACGCAGAAGTATTGGCGGAGGGTGCATTTAAAGCCGGCGAAAATTCTTTAGGCGGGAAATTCTTCGCGGAAACGGCCGAAGACGCCTCAAAGTGGGGCGATCTGCTGCAAGGCCCCGGGAACTACGAGATTATCCGCGTGGAGATTCCGAAACGCGAACGCGGACGGTCTCATGCGAGCTCAAGCAAATTAATATACCGGCGCTGAAGGTGGTTGGCAAATGAGCGTGCTCGCGAAAATCCGCTGGTTGAAACCAGGCGAAGGGGGCCGAGTTGCTCCGCCCCGCGGACCACGGTATTCAACCGTTGCGAAGTTTGAAGCGCAGACGGAAGAGGAGTGGCGTAGGGACGCCTGGAGCCTCGTTCTGAATCTGGAGGGAACTCCCGACGAAACCTTAAGTCAGACGGCATGGGTCCGCTTCCTGGCCGGGGAAGAAAAGGCCCCAGTGGAATGGTTGCGGCCGTGCAGTACGTTTGCGCTGTTCGAAGGGCCCAAGAAGGTAGCTGAGGGAACGGTCCTGGAAATCGGCGATGGACGTCCTGCGAGATTCCATGCGAGCAGCCCGCCCGCGCCGGACCAAGAATCGGCGAGCTACCGGGCAACATCCGAAAAAGCGGCAAAAAGCCAATAGTGCGGCCGGTGAATGGGTGAACTCCTGGAATGGCCGTTCAGCCACGCAGTCGCAGATCGGCTACGGCAGACCTTGTTCTTACCGCGGCGGCTGCAAGATCGTCCGGCATTTCGAACAGGCCCCGCAATAACGAAGCCCCACCCCAAGAAATCGCCCTTCCGGCGAGCGCCTCGCCGGCATCGCCCCGGACACCATGCGTCCATGGCGCTTCATCCCCGCCCGCCTGAAGGACAAACCCCTCGATTGCGACCCTCCCGTCTCCCTTAATATCCGCAACCCACGGCCAACCCCCCGTTGCCCGCGCAACCGCATTAACGCACCCCGCCCTGGATGTATACTGTTGCCGTGACAAGCCGCGCTGGAACGCGTGAACGCATCCTGAAAGTCTCCAAGGCGCTGTTTGCCGCCCGCGGCTACGAGCATTCCAGCACCTCCGCCATCGCGCGGGCGGCCGAAACCAGCGAATCTCAATTGATCAAGCACTTCGGCAGCAAGGCCGGACTCCTCGACGCCATGTTCGCCGAAGGCTGGTCGAGCATCACCGGCGAGATTCGCGCCGCCGTCGCCGGCATCGCTTCGCCCATAGAAAAGCTGCAATCCATTTCCCGCCTCGCGCTCGAAGCCATCGAACGCGATCCCGAAATGAAGCTGCTGATGCTGATGGAGGGCCGCCGCATCCGCCGCGAGGGCCCGCTCATCACGCTCACCGACGGTTTCATGAGCCTGGTGCAACTCATCGACGAAGTGCTCGAACAGATGCGGGCATCCGGACAACTGCGCCCCAATCTGGAGCCGCAGGCGGTGCGCTCCGCCTTGATGGGCATGTTCGAAGGCATGCTGCGCGACCGCTTCCTCGCGGGACGCGTGGCCTATCCGGCGAGCTTCGACGCCGGGCAGATCGGCGCGTTAATCGGGCTGACGCTGAACGCCTGCGTTAACCCCGGCTCCCAGGAAACGGTCCTCCCGGCTACATCTCCTCAATCGTCACCGCGTTCAGCCGATCGCCCTGCTTGATTTTATCGACGACGTCCTGACCCTGCCGGACCTGCCCGAATACGGTATGCTTGCCGTCCAGCCAATCCGTAGCCACGTGGGTGATGAAGAACTGGCTGCCGTTCGTGTTCGGGCCGGCGTTGGCCATCGAAAGCGAGCCCGCCTTGTGCTTGTTGGGATTCTTCCTGGGATCGACCTCGTCTTCGAAACGGTATCCCGGACCGCCGCGGCCGCTGGCCGTCGGATCGCCCCCCTGCACCATGAAGTTCTCAATGACGCGATGGAAGACGGTACCGTCATAGAAACCGTCGCGGACCAGGAAAACAAAATTGTTCACTGTCTTGGGCGCGTCCTTCGCGAACAGGTCGCACACGATCGTTCCTTTCGAGGTGTCCAGAGTCGCGCTGTATTTTTTGTGCGGGTCGATCGCCATGTCCGGCGCCGCGGGATACTGTTTCGCCATGCGACCAGTCTAGCGTGCGGTACAGTTTCATCGGGCGGTTGCCGATGAATGGGGTGTTATGCGCGCACTCGCGTTCACTGTCCTTTGCTTGACCGCCATCGCGCTCGCGGCGTCCGATGGTAGGCCCAACTTTACAGGCGTTTGGAAAATGGACCCGGCCAAGAGCGCCTTCGGCCCGCTTCCCGCGCCGGCCGCCTACGAGCGGAAAATCGATCACCGCGACCCCATCGTGCGCTTGACGGTCCGCCAGACCAACCAGAGTGGCGAGCAAATTGTCGATGCCCTGATCCGGACGGATGGCCGGGAGACGATCAACAAATACCGCGGCGGAGACGCAAAAACCGTCGCGAAATGGTCCGGACGCGACCTGGAGCTGACCACCACGCGGCAGATCGAGGGAGGCGAGGCGGTTACGCGCGAAACATGGTCGCTGTCGGACGACGGCAAGACGCTTACTTCCGTAACTCGCATGACGACCCCGCGGGGAGCCTTCGAAATTAAGATGGTGCTGGAAAAACAGTAAAGCTGGTGAAACGGTAAAACTGGCCGAACAACAGTACAACAGGAATATACTTACCGCTTATGCGCTACCGCTTTCTTTTCGCTCTGGCCGCGGCCGCGGGCCTGTGTTCTGCCCAAATGACGCCGCAGCAGAAGAACGCCGATTTTGTTCAGCTTGCGTCAACGTACGCGATCAATTACGGTCCTCTGCAGTGGAAGCTGACGGCGCTCAACGTCGATGTCCTGAACATCGGCGATTGGCTGAACCAGGCGGTGAACTCGACCGACGATCTGGGATTTTATGAAGTGTGCGTGGCCTATGTCGCGAATCTCAACGATGCGCACGATTATTTCCAGCTTCCCTCCGATTTTGAGGCCGCGCTCGGCTTCTACGCCGATATTTACGACGGCAAGATTCTCATCGACTCCATCGACCGGACGCAACTGAGCTCCCGGCGATACCCCTTTCAGATCGGAGACGAGCTGGTCTCGATCGACGGTGTGGCCGCCGCGGACCTGGTGCAATCGTTCATGAAGTATTCGGTCGCTGCCAATGCCGTCAGTACCGGAGCGCGCCGCCGCGCAATTGCTCACGGTCCGGCCGCAGGAGATCATGCCGCATGCGCCCCAGATCGGCGCCGCCGCGACGGTGGTCATTAACCGGCAGAGCGGCGGCGCCCAGACGTATCTCATACCCTGGGCCACGGCGGGCACTGCGTTGGCTTTTGTCGGTCCGGTGATTTCGCCTTTTCTGCCCGATTCGCAAGCGGCGGCCAAGGCCCTGGCGGCGGGCGACTATATGGCTCCTCTACTGAAGCTGAGGAACATGCGTCTGCCGGCCGCCAAGTTTGCGCACCGCGGCGGCGAGCGGAACCGCACGACGCGCCTGGGATCGAGTGGAACGCCATCGCAGTCGAGGCGCGATAAGTTTATCGTTGGCTTGGACAGCTCCCAGCCTGTTTTCAGTCTGCCGTCGGGTTTCCAAATCCGCATGGGCGCCAACCAATTCGATTTTCTGTACACTGGCACATTTCCCGCTTCAGGGCTGACCATCGGATACATCCGCATTCCGGATTTCGAATACGATTTTTCGGCGGACCTGGAGGCCGAATTGGCCTACATGCAACAGAACACCGATGGCCTCATTGTGGATGTGATGCGCAATCCCGGCGGCGATGGTTGCGTCGCCGAAAACACGGCCCAGCACTTCTTCTCGACGCCGTTCCAGACCATCGGGCTGGAGATCCGGGCAACTTGGGGATGGGTGCTCGACTTTCAGCAGGCGCTTCAGGATGCTCAGGCGGGCGGCGCTCCGAACGACGTCGTTACGCAATACCAGCAGTTGCTGCAGCAGGTTCAGCAAGCCTATGGGACCCCCAGCGGACACACGCTGCCGCTGCCGATTTGCTCCTCTTCGTTGACGTTGCAGCCGCTCACGGACTCCTCCGGCAACTCCATCGCATACACCAAGCCCCTGATGCTGTTGACCGACGAATTCACCGCCTCGGCGGCGGAGTTGTTCAGCGGAATTATCCAGGACAATCAGCGCGCCGTTCTCTTCGGCGCCCGCACCATGGGCGCGGGCGGCAACGTCAACGACTATCCGGTCACCACCTACTCATTTGCGGGCGCGACCGTGACGGAATCGCTCATGAGCCGCAAGAATCCGATCTCGACGCCGGATTTCCCCGCCACCTCGTACATCGAAAACGTGGGGGTTCGGCCGGACATGGTTCAGGAATACATGACGGTCGACAATCTGACCAACCACGGCGCCACGTTCGTCCAGGCGTTTACGAACGCCATGGTACAGTACATAAGTTCGCAACAACAATAGTTCGCGGCAGCAACAATAAGACATGGCCCTTTTCCCGCACGGACGCCGCGGCTTCCTGCGGCGCGTCTTTGGCGCGGCCGCGCTGGCCGGCCCCGCTCCGCAAGCCGCCGCCGCTCCACCGGACTCTGCCCCGCCGCCGCCCATCCCCTCTTACGCGCGCCTGGCGAACTACAAGTCCCTCAAGCAGTCCAGCTATGACCGCACGGGCGGCAATCGCGACTCCTGGGTAGTACGCAAAGGCGAAACCCGCGAGGTCTTTAACGCCGCCGGCCCCGGCATCGTCACGCATATCTGGTTCACGATTGCCGCGCGCAGCCCCAATCACTTAAAAGAAATCGTGCTGCGGGCGTATTGGGACGGCAACGCCAAGCCCAGCGTGGAAACTCCCATCGGCGACTTCTTCGCCCTGAACCTCGCACAATACGCCATTTACGAATCCGCATACCTGGCCTGCTCGCCCGGCAAATCCCTGAACTGCTACTTCGCCATGCCCTATAAAAGATCGGCGCGGCTGACCGTCGCCAACGAGGGCCCCGAAGACATCGCCGCATTCTATTCGAATATCGATTACCAGACGCTGCCCGCGCTTCCCCCGGACATTCTCTACTTTCACGCGCAGTACCGGCAAGCGGCGCCTTGCATACCGAATACCGGGAGCAAGCTGAACCTCGACGGCAAACTGAACTACGTTTTCGGCGAGACGCGCGGGCGCGGACACCTCCTGGGCGTCACTCTGGGCGTGCTCCAAAACGCGGATGGTTGGTGGGGCGAAGGCGACGAGATGATTTTCATCGACGACGAATCGAAGCCGCTCATCAACGGCACGGGATCGGAAGATTATTTTCTCGGAAGCTGGGATTTCGGCGGACGGGACGGGGCCATGCCGTTCGCCCATAAAATGTATGGCGCGCCGCTGATCGTCGATGCGGAGCGCACCGGCGGCCGTTATCAATGCTATCGCTGGCACGGCGACAATCCGGTCGCGTTCGACCGCTACATGAAGCACACCATCGAGCACGGACACGCCAACGATCGCGGAGACAACTTCTTCTCGGTGTGTTACTGGTATCAAGCGGAGCCGTATACGGATTTTCCGGCTCTGCCTCCGGTGGAGTCGCGTATCCCGCGAGTAAGGACCGCATCATGAAAACAAAATTCTTCCTTCTGTTCTGCGCGCTGCCCTTAATGGCCGCCGATCCGCCCGGATTCGTCATCTGGAGCGCCTCCGAGATCAAAGGAATCGAGAAGAACCTGACGGGCAAGGTCGACAGCCAAAAATTCAGCTCCCGGCAGCTCGACAAATTCGCCAATCATTCCACCATGATCGCCCACCGCGAGGGGAACGGCGGGGCGGAGCTGCACGAAAAAGACGCCGACATCTTCGTGGTCGAATCCGGCTCCGCCACCCTCATCGTGGGCGGCGAGATGGTGGGCGCCAAGACCACGGCTCCGAACGAAGTTCGCGGCGCCTCCATCCGCAATGGCGCGGAGCACCGCCTGGGGCCCGGCGATATCGTCCATATCGCCCCCAAAACGCCGCACCAGCTCTTGCTCGGCGGCGCCAAAGAATTCACGTATTTCGTCGTGAAGGTAACGGAGTAAACCTCACTCCTCCCGCAGCGCCGTCACCGGATCGATCCTCGTCGCCCGCCACGCCGGAATCGCGGCCGCCGCCAACGTCACAATCGCCAGCGCCGCCAGCACGCCCGCGTAAGTCGCAATATCGGTCGGCTCAATGCCGAACAGCATGCTCGACGCCACGCGCCCCACCGCAACCGATATCGCAATCCCCGCCGCCAATCCCAACCCCATCAACATCGCCGCGCGGCCCAATATCAGCCGCAGAATGTCCCCTCGTTCCGCCCCCAGCGCCATGCGCAATCCCATCTCGGACGTCCGCTGCGCCGCCACATAACTCATCACGCCGTACACCCCCGCCATAGCCAACAGCAGCGCCAATCCCGCAAACACCGTAACCAGAAATGTCCGGAACCGCGGCGCTGCAATCGACGATGCCACCATCGCTTCCATGGTCGTGAACTTCGTCGCCACCACCGGATTCGTCGCGTGGACCTTTTCGCGAACCACCGCGACCAGCGAAGAAGGTTCCGCCGCCGTGCGCATCACAACCTGCACTTCGTTGCCGTGATACGGATGCTGCCGCACCGGCATGTACAACTCCGGACCCGGCGACGATGCCGGCGATTGCTGCCGCACATCCCCAACCACCCCCACGATGGTCATCCATTTCAATACATCGAGACCGCATTCAACGCGCTGGCCGATAGGATCCTCGTTCGGAAACGTCTGCCGCGCCAGCGACTCGCTCACGATCGCCACGAACGGAGCGTCATAATCGTCGCGAACGCTGAAGCCGCGGCCTTTCAACACCGGAATCCCCATCGTCCCGAAATATCCCGGACCCGCCAGCAGAAATCCGGCCTCGGGCAGATTCTGGCCCGGACCGAACGTGCTCTTGCCTTCCACCGCATACGACCCGTTCGAGCCGTACTGGCCCGCCGGAATGCCCATCGCAACCGCCGCCGATGTCACGCCGGGAATTTGGGCGAGTTGCTCGCTGAGGTTCTGGAAAAACCGCCCCGCCTGCACATACTGCGCCAGCGTGCTCGCCGGATCGTGCGCATACATTACCAGGAGGCCGCTGCTGCGGTAGCCGAGCGGCGTCGCGTCCAGCGTCATGAGGCTGCGGAAAAACAGCCCCGCGCCGATCGCGAGCACGAACGCTAAAGCAATCTCCGCCACAACGAGCGCGTTTCTTAAGCCATTCGAGCGCCCTCCCACGCTCCCGCGTAAACCACCCTGCTTCAGTGCGTCGTTCAGATCGGTCCGCGAGGTCTGCCATGCCGGCGCAAGTCCGAACAGCAGGCTTGCTAGTAAAGAGATCGCGATCGCGAACCCCAGGACCACGGGATCGACGTGAACCCCGCTCATGCGCGGCAGGTTCTCCGGCGCCAGCCGGATCAAAATAGAGATTCCGAACGCCGCGAGGATCACGCCGATGGCGCCGCCCAGCAATCCCAGCACGGCATTTTCAATCGTCAAGCCGCGCACGATTCTTCCCCGGCTCGCTCCCAGCGCCGTCCGGACGGCAACCTCGCGCGATCGCGCCGTCGCGCGCGCCAGCAGCAGGTTGGCCACGTTGGCGCACGCGATCAGCAGAACCAATCCGACCGCGCCCATCAAAAAATAGAGCGTCGAACGAATCGGCCCCACCAATTGGTCGCGCAGCTCCGTGGCCGCGAACGTCTTGCCGCGATTGCTGGCCGGATACGCCGCCGCGAGCCGCGCGCCGATGGTCGCCAGTTGCGTTTCCGCGGCGTCCAGCGAAACTCCCGCGCGCAGCTTGGCAACCGCAGGATAGTTGTAAGCCGTGCGATTGAGGTTCTCCGGCGTATAGGGCGCCGGAATCCAAACCTCGGCATGGCGCGGGTATTCAAAACCTGCCGGCAGAACGCCCGCAATTTCATAAGCGCGATTTTCGACCGAAACAACCCGGCCGATCGCATCTTCCGCCGAGCCGAAGTTGCGTTGCGCAAACGCCGCGCCGACCACCACGGCGCGATTCACTTCACTGTCGCTGAACAGGCGACCCGCAACCGGCGCCGCGCCGAAGACGCGGAAAAACGCGGCATTGACGAAGTAAGCGCCCGTGAACTCCGCCCGATCGCGAAGCTGCACTCCCATCTCGCCGCCGGGACACTGGCTGATCGCGTCAAAAACGCGGTTTTGATCGCGAATATCCACCAGATCCCCGCCCGTAAGCCGCGGCGTCGTGTGCCCCGTCTTTGCAAATCGCGTCCCCAGAGCCACGATCCGTCCGGCATCCGGATAAGGCAGCGGAGCCAGTATGACGGCATGAACCACGCTGAATATCGCCGTCGTCGCGCCGATGCCCAGCCCCAGCGTCAACACAGCTACCAGCGTGAACGCCGGAGTCCTCCACAGTACGCGCAGTGCGTGCCGCATCTCTTGAGATTATCGCGAGCCCCGCCTGCCCGGTCGCAGCTCCGCGCCCCTAACCTATTTCGCCCTCCTCGGCATCGCCCGCCGCGCGCGCCGCCATCTCCCCGCCTATCGCGAGCCCCGCCTCTCCGGCCGCAGCTCCGAACTGATCGCGCTCTCCGGCGTCGTGGCGTGCTCCCACGCGCTCGTCAGCCAATTCTCTTTGCGCTTCGGCATGGGGAGCCACGGCGGCAAAGACATGATCAGCCGCTTCGACAGCGAGTTCACATACGGCTCATACATGCGCCGCAAATCCGCCAGCTTGCGTTCGAAGAACTCCCCCCCATCGGCGGAGGTGTCGATCGCAATCCCCGCGCCCATCAGAATTTCCACGGCGCGCCGCACATCGCCATGCGGCAGCCGGTCCTGCGCGGGACCCTCCGGCGCCGCGCCGAAAACTTGCGACAGATCCACGATCGCGTGGCGCGCCATCGCAAAAGTGAGCTGCGCCTGCCACGCCACGCGCCCGTCCAATCCCGCCACCACCACCGCGCTGGCGTCCAACACCGTCGTCAGCGCGCCCAGCCACGATTGGTTATCGTGCTGCGACCTGTAATATGCCAGCACCGGATAAGATAAATGGCTCTCCAAAAGCTCAGACGACCAGCGCTCCCAATGCGAGAAAAATTCGGTCGAGGTTTGCGCGAAATCGCCGGACTTCGCGTGCCGGATCAGCAACTCCACCGCCGCCGACGGCGAGCCCGCGCGCGCGTCCAGCAACGTAATATCGCTCTCGCGCCGCGAGAACGCCTGATAGATGACGGGCAGATAACCGATCACCATGGCCAAAAATCCCAGGCCGAGACCGCATTCCAAAACGCTGACCAGTCGCGCCGCGCCGCTTTGCGGCGTCAGATCGCCCATTCCCAATGTGAAAAACGTGCTGCCGCTGTAATACAGATCCCATAAGAAGCCGCGCCCCAAGCCGTGGCCCGCCACGGGCGACCCCAGCGACCACATAATCGTTCCAAATCCAATTACGATCCCCGTCGCCCACACCCCCAGCAGCATCAACAGAGAGAGGGGACCGAAGAAGCTCAGGTACGATTCGCGCTTCTTGCCCGCCGCGAACCGCGCCGCCGCGCTCGACCATACCTTCCAGGTGGCGCGGTAAAAACCGCGCGCGAGCCGCCACTTCCGCATCACGCGCCGCGGCAGCACAATCGATTCGAATGCGTCCCAAAGGATTATAACGATAAGGAAGGCGCCGGCGATGCCGGCCAGGATCGGCATGGACTTTAGCGGAAGGAGTCAACGGGCGGCAACGTAAGCGCTACCGCCCGGAAGGGAGCCGCATCGTCTGCGGCTTTAAACCACCGAGCGTCGTCCGAACAGAAGGCTGATGACGAACAGCACGATGAAAATAAAGAATAGGATCTTCGCAATACCGGCCGCGCTCGCGGCAATACCGCCGAAGCCGAAAATCGCCGCCAGAATCGCGATTACCAGGAACACCCAAACGTACCACAGCATTTGGTCCTTACCTCCTGCGGACTAGGATGCACGCTCAATTCCAGACTGGCTCAATACCTGTTTTCAGTCACTTAGTACTAAGTAGGTCAGTTTTTCCGGTAATGCTTACTAAGCACTGAGCCGGATTCCGGCGACTTTCTCGGGAATTGCTTCCAGGTCCTTTACAAACAGACCGTACTCCTGGCGCCTTCGCTCCGGATCGGGCGCGCGCAACAAAGCCGAGGGATGTACCGTCGCCATTATATTTTTCGCGAGGTCGTGCGGAAAAAACACTCCCCGCTGGCGCGTGATCCGGAAGTCGCGGCCCAGAAGCGCCTGCGCCGCCGTTGCTCCCAGGCACACGATCAACTCCGGACGCACGACCTCGATTTCCGCCTCCAGCCACGGCCGGCACGCCTCGATCTCGATCGCGTTCGGTTTCGCGTGAATGCGCCGCTTGCCGCGCTCTTCAAACTTGAAATGCTTCACGGCGTTCGTCACATACACCTGTTCGCGATCGATGCCGGCGTCAATCAAAGCTTTGTCGAGTAGCCGCCCCGCCGGTCCCACGAACGGCGCGCCCGCGCGGTCCTCCGAATCCCCCGGCTGTTCGCCGACCATGATTACGGGAGCATGCGCCGGCCCCGCGCCGAACACAGTTTGAGTGGCGTGCCGGTACAAATCGCACCCCTCGCAGTTCTTCGAAGCGGCCATCAGCTTCGGCAGCGTGGGACGCTGGGGAACCCACGGCGCCGCCGTCGGAACATCGCTCTTGCTGGGCATTCTCGCAAACTCCCTTCAGTTACTCTAGTCTTTCCCATGGGCCTCCTGACCGTCGTACGGCACGGACAAGCTTCCTTCCTCGAAGCCGATTACGACAAACTCTCCAAGCTCGGCGAGGAGCAGGCCCGCAAGCTCGGCGACTATTGGATCGCGCGCGGCGTCCGCTTCGATCGCGTCTATTACGGCCCGGCGCGCCGCCAAGCCGGGACCGGCGAGATCGTGCGCGAGCGCTACCGCGCCGCCGGCCTCGACTGGCCGGAGCCGGTCTGTCTTCCCCACTTCGACGAGTACCCGGGCATCGAAGTGATGCGCGCGTTCCTCCCCCGGCTCATCGAGGAGCACGAAGACATTCGTCTGCTGGAGCGGGAATTTCGCTCCGCCGCCGGCGAGCGCGCCGCCGCCGCGCGCGCCTTCGAGAAGATCTTCCAGCGCGTCACGCGGCTGTGGGTCGCGGGCGAGCTCGCCTCCCCCGGCGTCGAGTCCTGGCAGACCTTCTGCGACCGCGTCGCTGAAGGCATCGCGCAAGTACGCCGCGGCGGCGGGCGCGCCGTCGTGTTCAGCTCCGGCGGCGTCATGGCGGCGGCCGCGCGCATCGCTCTCGATCTCTCCCCGCTGCGGACCCTCGAGCTAAGCTGGGCCCCCCGCAACGCCTGTTATTCCGAATTCCTGTTCTCCGGCGACCGCTTCTCCCTTGCGGCCTTCAACGCCTTCCCCCATCTGGACTCACCGGAATTGCTGACCTGGCGTTAGCCGGGCTAACGGTCTGAGCCGCGACTGTGAAGGAGCGGTTGTCGGGATTTAACGGGGACGCCACGGTAGATCGCCGTGATCGCTCGCGACCTTCAACGCGAATCGGGCGCGCCCATGCCTCACCCCGCCCCGCTATCTCCCGCCTTCCGGGAGCTCAACGGCCTCCGTGCTGAAGCTGCCCAGCGCGCAAAGCCAACCGCCGAACGCGTGAAACGCGCCGCGCCTCCTATCGCGGCTTGCTCCCCTTTTCCAGCCGCACCTTGTCCAGAAAAACTTTGTGCGGACCCGCGGATTCAACGGCGATCGAATTCGCCCCTCGACGAAGCCGCGTCGGGAATGATGCCGCGCCAACCATGTGCATCGATAACCGCACATCTTGTGGCGCGCCGCCGTTAATGGTCACGCGAACCGTTTGATCGCCCAGACCGTTGCGGACATAATCGAGAATCGCGCGGTACTCGCCTTCTTCCGTCACGTCAACGTGATGAAAAACAATGGAACCCGCCGCCTTCCCTCCATCGCTCCCGAGCGTGACCGCATACCCGCTCGAGCACTCCCCGCACGTGAATAACTCCGCTTCTCCGCGCTTTTCGTTTCCCGGCCATTCTGCTTCATACGTAACGCCGTGCTTCCACGAGAAGCGGCCGCTTATGGCAAGCAACTGTGCGCCGTGCCCCGCAAGCTCCGTCCTATATTCCGAGCCGGAGGCCGCAAGGTCCCTCCTTGCAAAAACGTCGCGAACGCTGGGGCCGCCGTCGAGGCCGAGATCGGCCCATCGCACGTTCATCGCCGCCGCTTCATTCGTCAGGTTCAGCATCAGAACGGCAACCTTTCCGCTGCTCTTACTACCCAGAGGCTTCACCCAAATCTCGCGCCCCACGGGTTGATCGCATAACTTGGCAGCCTGAGCGCCCAGCGCATCCTGATCGATTGCGACCACCTCCGGGTTCAAAAGCAGCTTGCCCGTCGCCCCGTCCATCGCGGTCAAATCGTTTCCCAACAGCAACGGCGCCGCCGAAATCGCCCACATCGCAAGCGTCGATTGCGCCTCTTCCCCGCTCAATCCTGGATTTCCAACCTCCAGCATGTCGGGATCGTTCCAACCCCCCGGGGCATTGAACACGGCATGTCTCCCGTTCGACTCGAAGTTGCTCACGATCCGATCCCAAAAAGCTCGATTGCGTTGCAGGCTCACATCGAAATCCGTACGCCACATCTGCGCCACGCCCGGCGCCCACTCCCAGGGAAGCTCGTTTCCCCAGGAGCAGATGTATAACAGCATTGGCCTTCCCGACCCGCGAATGGCGGCGGCCACGCGATCGTAGATTTCCCGCCCGCTATGTTGCGGAACCCGGTTGCAGTAATCCACCTCGACTAAGTCCATGCCCCATGAAGCGAAGGTCCGGATATCCTGCTCTTCGTGTCCGTAGATCCCTTCATAGCGCGGATTCGGAAAACAGGTCTTTGTCCCGATATCGGTGTAAATGCCGGCCTTAAGACCACGGTCGTGAATATACCGCACCAGCGCCGGAATTCCATGCGGAAAGCGCTTCGGGTCGGTTATCAAACTCCCATCCGTATTTCGCCGCGGCGCAATGCACTCTTGAATGAGTACATACTTATAGCCGAGATCCCGCAATCCGGTACTAACCAGCGCGTCCGCCTGTCCCCGGATCGTGTTCTCGTCGTAATCGCAAAAGTAATGATTCCAACTGGCCCAGCCCATCGGCGGCGTTGGAGCAAGCGTGGGCGTCTGTGCCCCGGCGCGCGCAAGGCAAGCGGCCAGCAGCAGAAAAGAAAGGCATGGAAGGAGCGGCTGCAACATTATTACTTCCGATCGTTCAGCAATAACACCGTCATGCCGCCGTCAATTAGAATCTCGGCTCCGGTTATAAACGAAGCCGCATCGCTGGCCAGGAATGCAACCAGATTCCCGATGTCCGCGGGCGTTCCAAATCGTCCAATGGGCTCGCTCTTCAAGGCCTCTTGGCGCGCCAGTTCGGGATCGGCGCTGGCGTTGAAGAATTCCTGTAACAGCGGCGTCTCGATGGCGCCGGGACTGATCGCGTTCACTCGAATACCGAGAGGGGCGCATTCCAGCGCCATGCCGCGAGTCAATCCCAGCAGCGCCGCCTTGGATGCGGCGTAGGCGGCGAACGTTCGAATGGTCGCCTGGGCGTGCACGGAGGAGACGTTAATAATCGATCCACGCGTGCGGGTCAATGCCGGGATGGCGTATTTTGAGCAGAGATAGGCCGCGTCCAGATTGACGCTCATCAGGCCGCGCCATTCCTCCGGCTCTATATCGGCCGCATCTCGAATAAGCTGGCGGCCGGCATTGTTGACCAGAACATCCAGTCGTCCAAAGGCATGCAGCGCGGTCTCGACCGCGGCCTTAGCTCCAGCCGGGTCGGAGATATCGAAGATCGCGGCCGCCGCGGAAGACCCGTCCTGGGAGATCAGGCGTTCCGTTTCTCTCGCGGCCTCCTCGCGAATATCGTTAATAACTACCGCCGCGCCTTGTTCCGCCAACGTCCGCGCTATGCCGCGGCCCAGGCCGGAGCCGGCGCCCGTGATCAGGGCGGCTTTCCCCTTGAAGTCCAGTTGTTCGCGTAGAGACATGTGCATCACCAGAATATGAGATTCAGCGCCAACCAGACAGCGCCTGCAATCGTCGCCATCAATACCGGCCTTCGATACCAGGGCGCGCAACATTCCTTGGGGATCCCGGAAACGCCGTATACCAGCCCTTGTAATTCCGCTTCCGGCTTCGGAATCGTCGCGGCGCTCACCCCGATCGTCACCACAAAGCACGCCGTCCACGCGAAAATTGCAATCCAGAAATTCTGCGCCATTACCGTCGGGAAAACGGTAATCGTTCCCAACCAACCGCCTTTTCCTTCGGCCACCGTCAGACCATGCACCAGCGCCGATGCGCACGTTCCCGCAACCAATCCCGCAAAAGCCCCGTTTCCCGTCGCTCTTTTCCAGAACATCCCCAGCAAAAACGTCGCAAACAGAGGAGCGTTGACGAACCCGAATGCCAGTTGTAGAACATCCATGATGTTGTTATACGAACGGGCAATATAAGCGGTCGCAACCGATAGCGCCACGCAAGCCACCGAGGCGATCCGCGCAACCAGCAAGTAATGTCTATCGGGCGCTTTTCGCCTGATATGGCTCTGATAGATGTCATAAGTCCACACCGTATTGAACGCCGTAACGTTCCCGGCCATCCCGGACATAAACGACGCCAGCAGAGCCGTGATTCCGATCCCGATCATTCCTTCCGGGTAAAACCGCGCCATCAAAGAAATGATGGTTTCGTCATAGTCTGGCCGCCCATTCCGCATTGGAATTCCATAGTTCAGCCCCATGTGGCTGATCGCAACCGCCGCCAGCCCCGGCAGAACAATGAGAAAAGGCATCGCCATTTTTGGGAACGCGGCGTAAACCGGCGTCAATCGTGAATCGTTCAACGATCTCGCCGCCATCGCGCGCTGTAATACCAAAAAATCCGTGCACCAATATCCGAACGCCAACACGAAGCCTAGGTCGGCGATAAGTCCGAATCCGTCCACGCCCATTGGATTACTCGACGCGTGAGCGGAGTATTTCCAGAGATGCGTCACGAGTGACCAGGAATTTCGTCGAGCCGGGCAGCACCAAACCACAGACGCGATTGACGATCATCAGGAGAAATCCGGCGGCATCCTCTCGACCTTCACGCCCGGCATAACGGAGGATCTGCGGGAGCGCGTTTTGGAATCCGGAAGCCTGGATTGGATCCCATGCCACCCCCCCGCCCGAATCAGCAGAATCGCCGCGATCGGCGCGCAACCCGCAATAATCAAAAAGAATTGCAGCACCTCGTTATAGATCGCACTGGTCAGCCCGCCCGTCGCCGTGTACAAGAGCACGATCAACGCCGATAGCCACACCGAAGTTGAGAACTGCCATCCCAAAACAAGCTCAAACAGCAACCCCAGGCCATACAGAGACACGCCCGAAGAGAAGATCGTCATTACGGCAAAGCTGAACGCATTGAACGCTCTTGTTTTCTCGTCGAATCGCAGCCTCAGATATTCGGGCACGCTGCGCGCGCGGCTGCCGCAATAGAACGGCATCATAAAAATGCCCACGAACAACATCGCCGGAATAGCGCCTCCCCAGTAGAAGTGGAACGTCATCATCCCGTACTTCGCGCCCGAGGCGCACATCCCGATTAATTCCTGGGCGCCGAGGTTGGCCGCGATAAAGGCCAGACTGGTCATCCATAGCGAAACGGAATGGCGCGACGTAAGAAAGTCCGCGCTCGTCGCTACGCGCCTCTTGACGAACCAGCCGATCGCGAGGATGAGAACGAAATAACCTACGATGACCGCATAGTCGATCGCATGTAAGGTCACCTCCGGCCGTTCCCAAACCCCGAGCTAAACGTAAAAGCCCTTTCGCGGCGTGCGCACCCCGGGATGCCGCGCCATTTCGTCTTCGTTCAAATCGAAACCCAAACCCGGCGTGTCGTCGAGATGGAAGAACCCATCTTTAATAGGCAGCGGCTTATCGAGAACCGTGTCCCGCCACGGAACGTCGCTGAACATGAATTCCTGACGAAAGAAATTAGGCACTGCGGCCATCGCGTGAGCCGAAGCGATCGTCGAAACAGGGCCGTTCGGGTTGTGCGGGGCTATTGGAACGTTAAAGCATTCGCACAGGTTTGCGATCTTCTTCAACTCGCTGAGGCCTCCGCATCGAGTAACATCGGGCATCAATATGTCGGCCGCCTGTTTCTCCAAAATCGGGAGACACATAAAGCGGCTATGCAGGCGTTCGCCCACGCAAACGGGAAGAGAAATATCCCGCCGGATTCGCGCGATCGCATCCGGAAACTCCGGTCCGGCGGGCTCCTCATACCACATGCAATTGATTCCCGAGCGCGCGATCCGATGCGCCATCTCTATCGCCGTCGGCCCGTTCAACATCGCGTGCGTCTCAACCGCTATGGGAAAGTCCGGACCGGCCGCTTCGGAAACCGCCCGAAGACGCGACATGGCCGTTTCCTTCTGCGATACGCTCAGCGAGAGGTTCTCCTTAAGATGCGTCCCGTACAGATAGCTCGTATGCGCGAAAGGGTCGAACTTGCAAGCGGTGAATCCCGCCTCCACGACCTTCCGGATCTGCCTCCGGTAATCGTCCGGCGCGCCGTCGCCCTCGACAAACCAATAGTTCGCGTACAGTTCAATCTGCTTCCTATAAGCTCCGCCCAGCAAATCGAAAACCGGAACGCCCATCCTCTTCCCCGCGATATCCCACAAGGCGATATCCACGGCGCTGATCGCGCTCAGCAGTACTCCGGCCTGCCCTACCCAGTTGAAATCCCGGTAAAGCTTGCTCCAGATATAATCGATGCGGCTCGGATCTTCGCCGATCAAAGTACTGCCGATGTACTCGCACGCCGAGGCGATCATCGGACTACCCGGCCAATTCGTGGCCTCTCCGATCCCCGTGATTCCGGCATCGGTGTAGATCTTGATCAGAGTCCAGTTATAAGCCCGGCCCTCCACAAGCCAGGTCTTCATTCGTTCGATCTTCATCGCTTCCAGTCGCTCAACGTTTGCGGGTCGCGATAAGATCGAAGCCGACGTGGTGCAGGTGCTCCATCATCGCCCGTTCCGCGCCGGCCGGCTCGCGCCGCACCAGAGCGTCCACGATTTGCCTGTGATCTTCGGCCATCTTGCCCCAATCCGTTGCCGTCCTGGCAGTAATCTCACGGCTTTCGAGCAGCAACGGAGTAAGTTTCTTGTACATCCCGGTCAGAATGCCGTTGCCCGCGGCCGCGATGATTGCCTGGTGCAAAGCGAAATCCAGTTCGCCGACCGTCTTCCAATCGGAACCGGCGTTCTCAATTCCGAGGCGAATTTTCTCAATATCGCGGAGCTCCTCCACGCTGGCGCGCGAAGCTGCTAACGCGGCCGCAACCGGCTCCACCATCTTCCTCACTTCCAGCAGCTCCAACAAATCCAACCCGGTTTCGGGAACTTCAATCGCGGCCGGCCAACCCGCTGTCAGCGCGGCCGGCGATTTGACGTAGGTGCCATCGCCGCGCCGGCTTTCCACCGCTCCCAGAATAGTCAACGCCTTGATGGCCTCGCGCAGAGCCGGCCTTCCCACCTGAAGTACGGACGCCAAAGTGCGTTCGGCAGGCAGCTTCATTCCGGCTTTCAGCCCGCTTGTCTGAATGTAAGCGCGCAGGCTCGACAGGGCCGAGGAAGCTTCCGGCGAGTGCGCCGTCCGGGAAGAAGCGAACGTCGATCCGGCTCCATTCACAGGACACCGTACTTGGCGAATGCGTCGCGC
Source organism: Bryobacterales bacterium (assembly GCA_963795935.1). Taxonomy (GTDB): domain Bacteria; phylum Acidobacteriota; class Terriglobia; order Bryobacterales; family Bryobacteraceae; genus JAICMB01. Next base: position 89,358 of record CAWCJO010000031.1, read on the forward strand.
GCGCTCGATCCTTCTTCCTCGAAAGCTTTCTGCACCATGCGCTCCTTCTCCACTTTCTCCAGAGCCTGTAAAAATACGTCGCGCTCAATCTTTCGGGGCACCACCACGACGCCATCCAAATCCCCGAAAATCACATCGCCGCTATTCACCTCTACCCCGCCGCACCGCACTGCAACGCGGAAATCGGCCACTTGTCCCCGCGGGCGCTGGTCTTGAGCGTAACGGCCGCGCGAGAAAGTCGGGAAACCCAATCTCAGGATTCCCCGCGTGTCGCGCGAATAGCCGTCCAGGACCGCGCCGGCCGCGCCCACTTGCATGGCCCTGGTCGACATCAGTTCTCCCCACGCCGCATAAGCGCCGGATGAGCCGGTGCAAAAGTAAATTTCGCCGGGCTTCAAATCGTCCAGAGCGTCCAGCATCAGTCCAAATGGTCTACCCGACCGTTCGGCCGACACCGCCGCGTCCGGATCGTCCAGATCCTGCTCCAAAACCGTCATGGCGCGCCCCAACACGACCATGTCCTCGCGCAAGGGCTGAATTGCCTGCGGCAGAAACTGATGATACAAACCCATGGAGTCGAGCAGATCGCCTACCACGGCGGTGTGCAAGCTGCCGCGAACCTGCCGGAACATCGACTCTTCGTCGGGCCATTGTTTACTGTTTCCCGGATAGCTCATCGAAAGTTATGGTCCTACCAATCGTTTCGGCTAGCCTCTATTTAACTCAAACGTCACGGCGCCTGTCAAGCAAAATTGCCCTTGAAACCTTCCTGTAACGCAAAATTTCGCTTGACAGCCTCAAGGGTTTGGAAATATAAATTGGTAGGACCAATGTCGATTATTCTTCGCTCGATACCCTCTCGCGCGGCGTTTCTCATATTATTGATTTCCACCCCCCTCTCCGCGCAGGTGGGCTCGGCCCGCGTCCGAGGAGTCGTTACCGATCCCTCGGGCGCGCCCGTCCCCCAGGCCACGGCGTCCATCCGTAATGTCGACACCGGCGCAACCTCCACCACGAAATCAAACGGCGTTGGCGAGTTCTCCTTTCCCGATCTGCCGGTCGGCCGCTACCAGATCACGGTGCGGGCGCCCGGGTTCAAAGAATTCGTTCAGCCCGATATCACTCTCGTCGGCAATCAACGCTTCACCATCAACGTCCCTCTGCAGGTCGGAGAAGTCACTGAAACAGTGACCGTCTCGGGCGCCGCGGCGCAGGTAGACACGCAAACCGGAACGCTCAAAGACACCATCGATAGAAAACAGATCGAAGATCTTCCCCTGAACGGCCGCAACCCGCTGCAGCTCGTCGCCCTATCGGCGGGCGTCTTCGAAACCGGCGGTGGCTCCAACGCGCAAGGTTCCACCGTGCCGGGTGAATCCTATTTCTCGGTGAACGGCCAAAGGACCAATACCGTTAACTTCGAGCTGGACGGGAACGATCACAACGACCCGTACACCAACGTCGCCGACCCCATGCCCAATCCCGACGCCTTGGCCGAGTTCAGCGTGCAGACCAGTAACTACGATGCCGAGTACGGCCGCAACTCCGGCGCCATCGTCAACGCCACTACAAAGTCCGGGACCAACTCTCTCCACGGCAGCGCCTTCGAGTTTATTCGAAACGGAGATGTCAACGCCCGAAACTTCTTCTCGACCACCAATACCGATACTCTCAACCGCAATCAATTCGGCGCCACTCTGGGCGGCCCCGTTTTGATCCCGCACTTATATAACGGCAAGAACAAATCGTTCTTCTTCTTTTCTTATCAAGGTACGCGTGCTCATTCCGCTTCTTCCAGCGGATTTCTCACTGTCCCGACCGCCGCCGAGGCGTGCGGCGACTTTTCCGCGCTTTCCACGCCCATCACCGATCCCAACACCGGCCAGCCGTTCCCGGGTAACATCATTCCGGCCAACCGTATCGATCCTTACGCCACCAAAACTCTCGCGCTCCTCTATCCCGCCCTCAGCGCCTCCACCAAGGATTATTTCATTCAGCCCAACCGCACCATGGACGACCAGTTCCTGATCCGCGGCGACCAAAACATCAGCGATACGGAGCACCTGACGCTGCGCTATTTTCACTGGCATTACGAGACGCCCTACTATGCCGCGCCCTCCGGGGAGTATCCGGCCTCCACCACCGGCGTACTCGGCCTCAATCACAACGCCAATATCATCTTGACGTCCACCCTCAGCCCGCGGCTCGTAAATCTATTTACGGTAGGATTCAACCGCCTCTATACGGATCAATTTCTTCCGCCGTACATCACCTCGAGACAACTCGGTCTGGACGTTTTCAGCCAGCCGCCCGATCCCATGACGCTCAGCATCGCGGGCTACAGCGGCGTTTCGTTTCAGCCGCCGGTTCCAAATACGCGCAACACCTATACCATTCAGAATGCGACGACGCTCAGTATCGGCCGCCACCTGATCAAGTGGGGCGGCGAGGTACAACGCATCCAGCAGAAATGGACCTTCAACAACGCTTTCCCCAATTACGATTTCAACGGCTCCTTTACGGGGAACGGCCTGGCCGACTTCCTGCTCGGCAAACCGTTCTACTTATACGAGGGCGGATACCAGGAGATGGATACGCGCTTCACCGGCTGGGCGCTCTTCGTTCAGGACAATTACAAAATAACGAAGAAGCTGACGCTGGACTTAGGCTTGCGCTGGGATCCCTGGATTCCGCCCCATTATGTAGGCATAAACAAGATCGCCGAGTTCTCCCCGCAAGACGCCGCCACGGGCGTGCATTCGCAGGTGTATCCTAATGCGCCCGCCGGCATTCTCTATTACGGAGATCCCGGCGTGCCCAAGGGCGGCACAAACGCCGCCTGGAGAAACTTCGGCCCGCGAATCGGATTTGCCTACGATCTGACCGGCGACAGCAAGACGGTCTTTCGTGGAGGATACGGCATCTTCTACGATCAGCCCAAAGATATCATGTGGAATCACGCCAACGACAATCCTCCGTTCGGCGCCGTAGCCTATCTCCTCGCTCCGGGGAATGCCCCCTACAGTTATGAGAATCCCTTCAATGGGCAGCCCAATCCCATCCTCAATATATTCAACCCCAACAAGAACTCCTCTTTTCCGGCCACGCCGATCAATGGTCTCTTCTATTTCTCGGATTTCCACATGCCTACGATTCAGCAATGGAACGTCTCGCTCGAGCGGGCGCTCCCCGGGGGCATCGTCGCCCGCGCCTCCTATGTCGGCAGCCACGGCAGCCACCTCATCTGGGTGCGGGACGGCAATCCACCGGCTTGGACTCCGGGCGCAACTCAAGCCAACGTCAATCAGCGACGGCCATTCTACCCCACCCTGGGGTACACCAATACGCCGTTTTTCGATTCGTGGTCCAAATACAATGCCCTCGAAATCAGCGTTCAGCCGACGCTTCTCAAAAGGGATCACGTTTACGGCCAATTACACCCGCGAAAAATCGATGGACGATCACTCCGATTCGACCGAAACGATCTATTTCAATCCCGTCGACCCCTACAATTTGAACCTTGATAAAGGTCTTTCCGACTTCGACCTTCCCAACAACTTCATCGCGTCCCTGGTATGGGAATTGCCCATTCCCAGTACGCACAATAGATTTCTCGATGGCGTGGTGCGTGGTTGGCAGTTGAATGGAATCTTTTCCATACGCAGCGGAACGCCCATCACTATATACAGCTACAACAGCGTCTTCCCAACCGGGTTGAATTTCCAGCGGCCCATTCAGGTTCTACAAAATCCGTACCTGAACAACAGCGGCTCGATCAACTCCATGATCAACGGCTACATCAATCCGGCGGCGTTCGCCAATCCGAATCCCAATCTTCCCTATCCCCAAATCTATACCGATGTCGTCGGGAGAAACGCATTGCGCGGACCGAATTACCGCGATACCGACCTAAGCGCCTTCAAAAACTTCCGGCTGTGGGAGAGCGCGCAACTGCAACTGCGCGCCGAGGCGTTCAACGTCTTCAACAACGTGAATCTCGCCAATCCCAGCAGCTACTTCGTCGATGCCAACTTCGGGAAGATTTTCGCCGCCGCGCCATCCCGTCAATTGCAGGCCGGCGTAAGAATTACTTTCTAAGATCCACCCCCGATCGCATCCTTGCCGGGGAGTATCAACGGGTTTCCGCTTCCGTGGCCGGAACGGCGGGGCCGGCGCGGGGCGCCGTGGTTCGGCGGGCGACGACCAAGGTAATATCGTCGGCGGGCGGGGCGCCTTGCATGTAGGCGTAAAGGCGCTGTTGAATGCCGTCGATCATGGTCTGGGCGGGGTAGGCGCGTAGTTCGGAGGCGATGTCGGCTAGGCGGTTCTCCCCAAATTCTTCGTCTACGTCGGGGCCGCACGCTTCGCTGGCGCCATCGCTGTAAAGGAGAACGGCGTCGCCTTCGGCGAGACAACAGGTCCTCTCCTCGTACGCCACTTTGGGGAGGATTCCGAGAATGGGGCCGGTGGTTTCGAGGATTTCGATGCTTCCGTCGCGGCGCACGAGCATGGGAGGGTTATGGCCGGCGTTCACGTAGGTCATCTCGCCCGTCGCCGGATCGATGATGCCGACGAAAAACGTGACGAAGCGATTGACGGGGCAGCTTGTTTTCAGAACGCGGTTCAATCGCACGACCGTGGCGGCGAGATCGGCGGGATCGTCGAACAGAACCTGGGCGCGCGCCTGCAGGTTCGACATGAGCAGCGCCGCGGGCATGCCCTTGCCCGCCACATCGCCCACCAGCAAGGCGACGCGGCCGTCCACGCAGGAGATGAAATCGTAATAATCGCCGCCCACGCCGCGGCAGGGAGCGTTGTAGCCGGCCAGATCGAGACCCGCGATTTCAGGCGCTTTCTCGGGCAAGAGGCGGCGCTGTATGTCGTAAGCCTGCTGCAGCTCCTTGGCCATGAGGCGCTCGGCCTGCTCGACTTCGGCGAGCCGCGCGTGCTCGATGCGAACGGCGGCGATGTTGGCCATGACGGTGAGCAGGTTTAAATCCTGTTCCTTGAATTCGCGGACGAAAAAGGGCGAGTCGACGTAGACCAGGCCGATGACGCGGCCTTCGGTTTGAAGCGGGACGGCGAGCATGCTGCGGATCTGCTGCTCGACGATGCTCATGCGGCCCGCCAAGGCCGCGTCGAGGCGGGCATCGCGCACCAGCAGGGATTCTTTCTTCAACAACACGCGGTCGCGGACGGCGGCGCTGATGCGCAGACCCTCGCCGCGGGCGGCGCGCACCACCAGTTCTCCGCCCTCGAGCGTCATGAGGACGCCGCGCGAAGCTCCGACGGCTTCGATGGATTTGTTGAGGATGAGATCGAAGAGGCGGCCCAACTCCATGTGCCCGGCGAGCTCGCGGCCGGCTTCGATCAGAGCGCGCATCTGCGCGGCCCCGCCCAGTTCCTTCTCTTTCGACAGGACGTCTCCGAGGCTGGCGACGAGCGTTGACGTGGTGGGCTCGGCGGCGGGTCCTTCCACGAACACGACAGTGTTGTCGAAGGACGGCGAGCGGTTGGCGAATTCGAAGGTCAGATGACCCGCGGTGACGCGGTCGTTGGGGCCCAACGTTCGCGGCCCCGTCAGGCGCACTCCGTTGACGTAGGTTCCATTCTTGCTTCCGAGGTCGCGGACGGTCCACGAATTGCCGGATTTTTCGAACGCCAGGTGCTGCCGGGAGAGGCCGGCGTCGTCGGGGTAGCACAGCTCGCTGGTATTGGCGCGGCCGAGCGTGAAGCGGTCGCGGTCGAGCGAGAGCGTGCGCGTTTTTCCGTCGGGGGTGTGGATCAGAAGATCCGGCGACATCGTGGGAACTGCAACGGCGGGCATAATGCGCGTTTATCTTAGCAGAACCGGAAATTCCGTGATGCGGAGCTTGGCGCAGCCGTAGGGGATCAGCGTCAGCTTCTCGACCGGCTGGAAGCTGAAGTTGGGGCTTCCGGGGAGCGGACCGGCGGAGCCGTCCACCAGCGTCCAGTGGGTCAGCTTGCGGCCTTTGACTTCGAGTTCCACGGGAGCGCCGGCGGGCGTGAAGGGAAAATCGCCCACGGGACGCTCCATCACTTGGGCGGATTTGTCGGGGTGTTTGGTGTCGAGGATCAGGCCGTAGTTCCAGGGAGTGTTGGGCTCCACTTTCCAGTCCGAGGCTGGGCCTACGGTCTTGATGCGCTCCCAATCTTCGCCGATCTTGAGGGAGAAAACCAGCGGCCCGCGTTCGAGCGCCGCCGAATAGTGGTACCAGCGCGTGGCGCGGACGCGCATGGGGAAATGCATGTCGACCTGGTCGCCGGGTTTCCACGTCCGCTGGATGGTATAGAACGCGCCCGCCTTGATGCCGGATACAGGGCTGCCGTTCACGTCGATGGCGGCGCGATCGGCCCAGGCGGGAATTCGCAACAGGAGCGGAAACGCGGCCGGCTTTTCCGGTTGGATCGTCAAGCGAATTTTATCTCGGAACGGATATTCGGTCTTCTCGGCGATGGCGATTTTGGTTCCGTCGGGGAGGGCGGTTGCGACTTTGCTGGGACCGTAGAAGACGGCCGCGAGGCCGCGTCCACCCGGAGTTGCCATCCAAAGATTCGCGGCGAACTTCGGGAAGCCCTGATGATAATTCGCCGTGCAGCAGCCGAAGTTCGGCTCCAGGCCGAAGATGTTCGCGTTCGGTCCGTTGTCGACCCAATGGCGGCGGTTGACGTCGACCAGCGCCTGGTTGGCCTGCTGATCGTATTGATGGGCCCACATGTCGCCGCTGAAGGCGCCGGGCAGCGGATTGTAGGCGATCTTTTCCTCGCGGTCGCCAAACGAGGGATCGCCGAGGATGGCCATCATTTCTTCGAACGAGAACATGTCTTCGACGACGGCGCAAAGCTCCGTGCCTTGCGTGGGATCGTGCCCGGCATAATGCTCGTCGCCGCTGTGGACGCCGTTGGCGAGCAGATGATACTTGTCCATTTCATCGAGCTGCTTGTAGACGGCGTCGCGGTCGGATTTATCGCCGCTGATAAGCCACCACACGGCGGAGGCTTTCAGCGCCATGGCGTTGTTGACGACGTGGGTCTTGAGATTGATTTGGTCTTTCGCGGCGAGTTTGTCGTGGTAGGGGAAGTTGGCGAACTGCGCTTTCCAGTCGTAGCCTTGCGCGTGGAGGGCGCGGGCGAGATCGAGCAGTTTGGCGTCGCCGGTGCGATTGTAGAGCCATTCGATGGTCAGGATCTCGTCTTCCCAGCGGTATTGGGCCCAACTCTTGAGAGGATTGGCGGCGAGCTGCGCGGCTTGATATTGAAAATAGCGCTGCATGAGCGGGATGACGCGCGAGTCGCCGGTGGCTTCCTGAAATTGCGTCAGAGCTTTCAAGACGATCATGTTGGGCCACCAGTCCTTATTGCTTTCGGGACCGATGGAGCCGTCGGGGCGTTGATGATCGAGCGTCCAGTTGACCCACTTGTTGGCTTTCTGGAGCAGCTCGGGGTCGTCGAGCAGATAGGCTAGGGGCACGAGGCCATCCATGTAATAGGGGCCGCGCTCCCAGCTTTCGCCGGATTTGCCGAGCCAGCCGCTATTTTCGAGATCGGGCCAGAATTCGTCGATGTGGCCGGAGAGGCCGTTGGCCTGAATTTGGAGCTGCCGCCGCAGCCAGCCTTGCGGCTTCACGGCGCCGAGCGGGAGCGGGTAGAAGGCGTTAGGCTGTAGGGGCGGACGGTTCGCGGCGAGGCATGGAAGGGCCAGCAACGCCACGAGGCAACAACATTTCATGCGATGAAAGTCTTCCTTTACTATATTGGCAAGCCGCGGGACGCCCACGCCAACGCCATGGCGGCGGAATACATGAAGCGCACGGAGCACTATGCGCGCTGCGCGATGAGGGAGATTCATCCGGCGCGCTTCGATTTGTGGACGAAGCATGCGGCGGCGAAGAAGATCCTGCTCGATCCGGAGGGCAAGACGCTGGACTCGTTTGAGTTCGCGGAGTGGATCGGGAAAGCGGAACAGGAGAGCCGCGATATGGTGTTCGCGATCGGCGGCGCGAACGGGTATCCGCCGGGCTGGCGCGAGAAGGCGGATGCGCTGCTTTCTTTGTCGCGGCTGACGTTTGCGCATGAGTTGGCTCGAGTGATGTTGAGTGAACAGATCTATCGCGCGTTTACGATGCTGCGGGGGCATCCTTATTCGAAGTGAACGGCGCATGGGCCGAGACCGGCGCGAGAACCGTTTTCGAATATGAGTTTAGGATGCGGGCTGGGGCGGGGCGCGCGGTGCGCGGGGACGGTGGTGAAAGGGAAGCGGATAGAGTTTCGCGATTTGTGTCACCGGGTGGCGTTGCGGCGGCGCGGCGGAGGAGACCGGTTGCGGTGGTGTGGGATATAAGTCGTTGAGCCGTTTTAGCTCGCTACGCATAATTGTTTCCCGGGCGAGGCATCGTGGGGGCGATGCGTAGCGGCGATTCTCAGCAGGCGGTCTTCATGGGTGAGGCGATGGGTGAGGGCGATGCCGAAGAGGGCGAGCGGCATTTTGTGGAGGCGCTGGGAGAGGCCTTTGGGGGTGGCGGGGAGATCGGGGATGGCGTTGTTTTGGAGGATATCGAGGAGCTCGGCGGCGGAGCCGGTCCATTCACGTTGACCGTGGTCACCAGCTTGGCCGCCATCCTGGCCGAGCAAGGAAGTGAGGACGCGGATGAGGGGATCGGCGGAGAGGGCGGAGTTTACGTCTTCGAGCGTCAAGCCGAGGGCGGGCGCGGCGGTGGCGATCCAGCGGTGGATTTCGGCGGGACGGCCGGAAAGGGGGGCGGGCGGCGGCGGCGGAATCGGCGAGGGCGGCGCAGACGGCGTTGCAGAGATCGGCGAGAATGTGGGGCGCGGCGGCGTCGAAATCGCGCAGGATATCGGAGCGGGGGCGCATGCGGTGTGAAGAAATGGCAGGGAGGTCGACGGCGATGGCGAGGTTGGCGAGGGCGCTGTCGCGGGTCCACTGGGGGGCGGCGGAATCGGCGTAGGGGACGGTGAGGATCATGGGGCGCTCGATGGGGAAGCGCAGAGAGGGATCGAAGGGGTGGGGGCCGCGATGAGTGAAGGCGGTTCCGGCGGCGACGCGGGCGAGGGCGGCGGCGATGGCGGGGGCGAGGCGGGGGACGTGGTCGAAGGCGAGGACGCGGTTGTGGAGAGCGAGGGGGAAGAGCTCGCGCTCGTTATGCGGGAGGGCGTCGAAGGGGGCGGCGGCGGGGTCGAGGAGGGCGCGGAGGATGCGGGCGGCGGTGGATTTGCCGCTCGACGGAGGGCCGGTGAGGATGAGGACGGGATAGGGGCCGGTGGGGCGCAGGGCGGCGAAGAGCCAGGAAAGCATGCGGCGATAGGACGGGCCGGTGAGGTTAAGGAGCGATTGCAGGTGGTGGAAGGGCGGGGCGGAATGGCGCTGGGGGCGCGGGAGGGGGCGGGCGTTGGGCGAGAGCGCGGAATCGCCAGCCATCGTGGGAGTGAACGCGCCAGGTTTCGCGGTCGATTTCGACGACCTCGCGGGCGGGATTGGCGAGATCGATGAGGACGGATCGGGGGCAGAGCGGGTCGCCGCGCCAGCCGATGCGGGTGAAGATTTCTTCGCGCGCGGGGGTGGAGAAGCGGGCATGGGCTTGGAGCAGGGAGATGGCGTGGCGGAGGGAATGGGGGGTGGGGAAGATGCCGTGCTCGTGGTGGAAGCCGTGGGCGAGCCATTCGCGGAAGCGGACAGAGGCCAGGGAGAGGGGCTCGTGGGTGCAGGGGCCGGCGGGGATGGCGGTCCAGGCGTGGCCGAGCTCGGAGGCGAAGGGGGCGGCGAAGCGCATGGCGTGGTTGAAGATTTGTTCGGAGAGGCTGGGGAGGCGGGGCATATTTGTCCTTCTATATCTATTATTGGGGGGTGGGGTGCAAGTGTTTGCTTGTAAGTTGTTGAATTGGGGGGAGAAGATGGTGGTGACTGGGGTTTGGGGTGGGGGGGGATTGGGGGGGAAACCTGCCTGGTAGCCCGCTTTTGCGACTGCTCCCACGGAGGCGTTCGTAAACCCTTCCCGACTATTGAGGGCTATTAGCGCGCAGGGGGCCCGTCCGCGTGCGGCATCCTATCTCGCGCTCGCCGCGCGCGCGGAACTTCTTCGACGATGCGCGCGAAGCGCACAGCCTGCTGTCCGGGGTCTGGCCGATTTGCAAAGGTCCGCGCGTCGCCGGTGTCGGTCGTCACGCTAAAATTGCCTCGATGCTTATTAGCCCAAGCGAGAACGAAGATTTCGACAACGCCCTTGCCCGCGCCGGATACCAAAAAGAGAACTTCGAGGTTATCCCAAAGGTAAATCCCTTCCCCGCGCAAGGTGTCGGACCCGTCACCGGTTCGGTGACTGTAAAAAACAAGCTAAACGGCCTTGAGCGGACCTACGAAGCCGGCCACGGCACCGCATGGGTTGTCCAATTTGAAAAAGACCTGCGAACAGGCGCATTTGGAAGTTCCAAATAGCACCTGTCCTCAATTCTCAAAAATGG
>CAWCJO010000032.1:0-11894 GCA_963795935.1 Bryobacterales bacterium
ACTGGTTGGCGGCCGCGCTCGAAATCCCGCGCCACGGCCCGATTTGGTGCTCGGCCGCTGGCGAGTGGTGTCGGCCGCCGAAGGCAAAACGCGTTGCGAAAAAGCGTTGGGGACGAAAAAAGAAGCGGGCCGCGACTGCGATGCCTCCTTGCCCTACGCGGCCCCACAAAGAAGAAGAGGAGAAGCTCGCCGTTGGCGCAGCGCCTGCGCATGTTCAACGCGCAACCCGCCGCGCCGCCGCCCAAGCCCGTGGGAGGTTCGAAGAAATTTCGGTCCCGACCCCTGAAAACCTCTGTCGGTAATGAGGCTCGGGGAACAGACTCGGGAAATCGTGGGACGGTACGGCGAGGATGGCCAGGAACCGGGCAGGTTCAGCCGCCGATTCCTTTTCGCGCAGCACGCGTTGCGCCGACTTATATATAGGAGAGACCGCGGGGGGGCGCGTATGAGATGGACCGGATGAAAACTCACGCTGGAACGGGCGCCATCTCCGTGTTCGACCAAGGCCTGCAACCGGGGTTCCCGCTCCAAGAATGCGGCTTTCAGAGGCGCATGGTCAATCCCGCTGCCGGGTCTGGCAGGCCACAGAAGAGCATGGCCTGCCCCACATCGATTGGAGTGGGGTCAGGCCACGGGAAGACGAGAGGGAATTGCGAGGCCTAGCGGCGGAAGCGCCGGAGACCAGCCAGGGCCAGAAGACCGCCGGCCATCAGGAGCGTGGAAGCGGGTTCCGGAACGGAGGCCGGTTGATAGGACAGGACGTTCGCCGTCCCGCCGTCCAGAGCGGCCGCGTGACCCTGAGTATAACTAGTTGCGTTTGTCTCAACCTCAAGGACCACGGATGTGTCGCCCGGCAGCAACGGCACGCTCCCTGGGACGCTGAAGCCCCAGCCGATCGTATCCGCGGTATTACGGTCAACAAGCCCAGGAGTTGAAGTCCCGTTCGTGAATCCATCCCCGAGCGCGGCTCCCCCGGTGTTGTAGCCCACGTCCGTACCGAATCCCGTAAAATTGATAGCGGTGACGCGCCCGATAGCGTCGGGACCCGAGGTGCAGCCGGCGCAGGGCGTAACGTTCGTCGCCTGGTACATGAAATCCAAACCGGCGCCCGTGCGAACACCCGCAACCGCATTCGGATCCATATACACGGCGGCGATAAGATTCACTTCCCAGTTTGAATTGGAACTGAGCACCATTTGGGGGCCCGTGGATGCCAGCAAAGTGCATCCCGTGCAAGTTGTGAAAATATCCGGCGGCAGTTCCACGCCCATCGCGGGCACGAGTACACTAGCCTGGGCCAAGCCCCCGAATACAAAACAGACCAATAAGGCCAACGCAAGAATAAACGTTCGTTGACCAAAACCTGTCTTCCTCAAAGTATTTTTCATTTTCAGAGTACCCTCCTCCAGTTTTCAGGGCCGTTCAGGACGGCACCTAAGCTAGTCTGGACCATTTCAGCAAGGACTGCAAGGGAAAAGTCTTAGGGCCATCTACGTAACTACCAGTACGAAGTCCTAAGGACGGCAAAATTGACCATAGGTCCCCGCGTATTGGTAATCCATATTACTAAACACGCCGCCATCCGGCATTCGCGAGCGATATGCAGTAGGAGGCAATTGGGAATGCGCACAACGGCCAGCGCTGGCGGAACATCCCACGCGCAGGAATGCACCGGAGGCGCTTGCTTTACCAGATGCGCCGCTCGACACAGGACTCCCGAATTTTGCGGCGTACTTTTGCGAGAGCATTGGCGCCTTGGCCGTACTCTTATTGAGAACCAGCAATTTGTTTCGTGAATAGTTGCATTACGGCTTGATAGCCCGGATTAGCGGGGCCAGGATGTTTCGCAGCGCAAGGTGGGTAAGTGTATCCGCACATTCGGATGAGGAGCGGAGTGATTCGGACGCCGGCAGGCGCGCCGCGCACCTGATTGTTGTCTGCGCGGCAAGGCCGCTGATCTTCAGACGTTCGCAACAGTACTAAGCGCCGATGCAAAGGCGCAAAAAGCGGGGAAGTTTTTCTTTTCCCGGCTTAGACTAATTTCACATCGAGGTTTGGTGTGACCAACGGCAACAGAGGAGAATTATGTCTGCACGCTTTCGCGATTTAAGTAATTGGAAATCCATGGTTCTGGCCGTAACGGCCTGTACCGTGGCGGCGAGCGCTCAACCGTACGCTTATGTGGCGAACGGCGGCAGCGGCTCGATTGCCATGATTAACGGCAACGCCGGCGCGGTCGGCGGTTCGGTAGGGCTTCCCGGCGCGCTGGGCGGCATAGCCGTTTCGCCGGACGGGAGCACCATATATGCTTCGTTGCCGTACATGAACAGTGTATCGGCCGTCAGCGCATCCGGCCTCTCCGTGCGCGCCACCATCGGCGTCGGCGCGACGCCGTCGCACTTGGCGGTGAGTCCGAACGGCGCGCTGGTGTACGTGGTGGACCAAAGCTCGAACCAGATCTCCGTCATTAATACCGGCAGCATGTCGGCGGTGGCGGCAATTCCGGTAGACTCGCGGCCGACCTCGGTCGCGTTCAGTCCCGATGGAAGCCGCGCCTATGTCACAAATTTGTGGTCGAACGATGTCTCGGTAATCGACACCGGCTCCAGTACGGTCGTTAATACTTTTCCTACCGGATCGGGGCCGAATAGCATTGCGGTGACTCCGGACGGACAACGTATATATGTCAGTTGTCAGAACAGCAATTCAGTTACAGTTCACGATCCCTCCGGTAATGTGGTGGGGACGATCGGCGGATTCGTCTACCCGGTCTCGATCGCAATCACTCCGAACGGCAGCCGGGCCTTCGTGGTCAACGAAAGCGGAAGCTCGGTATCGGTCATCGATACGGGATCGAGAAGCGTGATCGGTACAGCTTCCGTCGGAATCCTGCCCACCTCGGTGGCAATCAGCACGGATGGAACGCAAGCGTACGTAACCAACGAATATGGTTTTTCCCTATCGGTGCTCGACACGAACAGTTATTCGGTGATCCGGACGGTCCCGAGCGTCGGCGTTTATCCCATTGCCGTGGCTACGCAGCCGGCGGCGGGGAGTTCGGCTCCGCCGCAGCCGCCGCCGCCCCCGTCATGCTCCTTTAACGTGAGTCCCGGCAATCTGTCGTTCGGCGCCGGCGGCGGGTCCGCAAACATCAGCGTGAATGCATCGTCCTCGAGTTGTTCCTGGAGCGCGAGTGGTCCGGGTTGGGTTTCCGTATCGCCTTCCGGCGGGGCGGGAAGCGGCAACGTGACAGTTTCGGCGGGCCCGAACGGCGGCACGCAGACGCTGAGCGGCACGATTACGGTCGCGGGCCAGAGTTTCACGGCGACGGAGGCCGGCACGCAGTTCGCGGGCGTACGCGTCAACTGTGGAGGTCCCGCATTTACAGACGGGTCCGGACACCCCTGGCAGGCGGATTCGGGCCGCAATACCAGCTCCACAGCTTCCTACATAGCGAATGCCGATATCCAGACGATTTATAACAAGGAAGCCTATGCAGCGGGCGGCCTGACATACACGCTCAGCGTTCCCTCCGGAACATTCACCGTGAAACTGCGTTTCGCGGAGATCTATTTAACGCAGCCGGGTGAGCGCGTCATGAACATTTATATCAACGGGGCATTGGTCGACGGCTATTTCGATATCCTGCAGCACGTCGGCCCGAATACGGCCTACGATCTGGTGTTCCCGAATACATCGAGCAGCGGGCAGGTCACGATTCAGGTGACGGCGGCAACGTCGGGCAGCGTGCCGAAGCTGAGCGGCATCGAGATTTACTAATGTCGATTGGCGGCGGCCATCCTTGGCCGCCGCCGGCTTCACGCGCCAAGGCACGGGCAAGTAGTAGCGGAATCAACTCGGCGATTCCGGCTCAAGCATGCCGGGCGCGCCTCGAGAACACCGCGCCTTATCCAGCCGCTCCGGGACGATCCCCGCGCTCCCGGTCCTGCCTCCATTTTCTTACCCAGGCCTCCCAACTCTTGCCCGCCGCCGCGTCGCGCCCCGTGAACTCCAGACCCGCAATCTCGGCAAAGGAGATGGCGATCTTTCCCGGCCGCTCCTTGGGCATGATCCTGACGAAGGAGTCGGCCAGGCCAGCGCCCGGCCGGCGATCGAAAACGTATCCCTCGACGGCGCTCCCGTCTTTCCTTGTAATGGTGACATCGCCGCGGTAATCGAAGGCCCGCTCGAGCCCTTGCCGCAGGTCCTCTTCCGTTGCCGTCGCCCAGACGGCGCCTTGCAGATTCTCGTGGGCCGCGCCCGGCGCGATCTCGAGCTCGTCCGGATTCACCGCGCTCAAACGCCCACCTCTTCCTTGACGTCTACCCTGAGCTGCACTAGCCCCGCCGGGCCTCCCTTTTCGAGCCGCGCCAGCGCCTCGGGGTCCCGGTACCTCGAAAACGTCGCGCGAATCGTCGCCGCGAAACCCCGCAGGGAGCCAAAAGTATCGTCTACCGACGAAGCCTCATACCCGCTATGGACCATGCAGTTGGCGCACTTCGGATTTCCCGACTCCGTCCCATAGCGCTCCCATGCGGTCGTCTTTAGCAGCTCGGCAAAGCTGTCCACATAGCCGTCCTGCATCAGATAGCAAGGTTTTTGCCACCCGAAGATGTTGTAGGTCGGCATGCCCCATGGCGTACAGCGGTAATGGCGCTTTCCCATCAGGTATTCCAGAAACAGGGGCGACATGTTAAAGCGCCAGCCCGGCTTGCGATTCGACAGCACGGCGTGAAACAGCCGCCGCGTGCGGGCCTTCCCCAGGAAATGCCCTTGGTCGGGCGCCTTATCGTAGGAGTACCCCGGCGAAAGCATCATCCCTTCCACGCCCAGCGCCATCATCTCGTCGAAAAACGCGCGCACGCTGGCGGCATCCGCGCCATCGAACAGAGTCGTGTTCGTGGTCACCCGGAAACCCCTCCGCAGCGCCTCCCGAATGCCTTCCACCGCTATTTCGTAGCCGCCCTCGCGGCACACCGAAAAATCGTGGTGCTCTTTTTGTCCATCCATGTGAACCGAAAAGCTGAGGTACTTGCTGGGTTTGAAAAGTTGGATCTTCTCCTTCAGCAGCAGCGCGTTGGTGCACAAATAAACGTATTTTTTTCTCGCCACCAGCCCTGCCACGATCTCGTGGATTTGAGGGTGCATCAGCGGTTCCCCGCCCGGAATTGCCACCGTCGGAGCCCCGCACTCCTCCACCGCCCGGAAGCAATCCTCCGGCGATAGATTCTGCTTCAAAATGTGCGCCGGATATTGGATCTTGCCGCATCCCGCGCACGCCAGGTTGCAGCGGAACAGCGGCTCCAGCATGACAACCAGCGGATACCGCTTCCGCCCCTTCAGCTTCTGCTTCAGGACATAGCTCGCAACGGTCCACATCTGCGAAACGGGCACTGGCATCGAAACCGCCTTCCTGGGTCATCCGCCCATTCGCGAACGCGAATTCCCTTTCGCTTTTTAGCATCAAACGTGAGAAAATGTCAACTATGCGGTTACGCCACGCTCCCGTCCAGGAGCGCAGCAACGACACCGTCCAGCAAATTCTGGCCGCCGCTTCCGCCCTGCTCGGGAGAATGCCGCTTCACCACATCACGACCAGCCGCATCGCCGCGGCCGCCGGAATATCCATCGGCGGCCTGTATCGCTTCTTCCCCGACAAGCAAGCGATTATCGACGCCATCGCCGTGAGCGCCGTCGAAGAGTTCCGCGCTGCGCTCGAAACCGCTTTGGCGGCGACGGGCGGCGTCGATCCCAAGCAATTCCTCGATTTGGTCATTGACGCCTATGTCGCCTTTCTCGATACCCGCCCGGACTTCCGCGCCATCGCTCTCGGCGCCCATATCGGCGCCGCGACGCGCGAACGCCAACTCGCGGCCGAGAGCGGGCCGGCCGCCCTGGTTAAAAGCTTCATCGCCGGACTCGGCATGGACACTTCCGGGGAGCTGAACCTGAAAATCCGAGTCGCAACCGAGACCGGCGACCGTCTCATCGCTTTCGCGTACGCGCAGCCGTCGCGAGAGGAGCGTGATCGCGTTATCGCGGAAATGAAACGCCTGCTCTGCAATTACCTGTTTGCATGACGCCGGCCGGAGCTTTGAAAACGGCTACGCCGGGGAGCCTGCGGTCCCGACCGACGCTGCGACTCTGTGTTGCGATCATGCGACGGCAACGTTTGCGGTGCGCTCGAGTTTGCCCCAACCAACGATCCGCCCGCGCAGGGCATACAGGATCGATTTGGAGAGAACGTAGTACATCAAGTAGCGATAGAAGATTCGCTGCGGGAACAGCAGCGTTAAATCCCAGGCGTCGGCGTTTTCGAGCGAGTAGGCGAGGGCGCCCGTCAGCAATTCCAGGGCGAACAGGCAGAAGTAATAGAGCAGCACCAAGGGCCAATTGCCGGCGCATAGCGCGACGATCATGGCGACTTCCGCGAAGGGCGACAGCGCGGCCAGAAGGATCTGGAAGATCCAGATACTCGGCAGCGCCACGAATGCGAGATAGCCGTATCGCGGATTGAAGGTTGCGTCGCGATGCTTCCAGGCGGCTTGCAGCGTGCCGAAGGCCCAACGGAAGCGCTGTTTCGCGAGCGCTTTGGTGTTCTCCGGAGCTTCGGTGTAGGCGATGGCGGCCTCTTCGTATCGAATCTCATAGCCCCGGCGGCGGATCGAGAGCGTTATGTCGGTATCTTCGGCAAGCGTGTCGTCCCGGAACCCGCCGCAGGCGGCGATGAGGTCTTTGCGCCAGGCGCCCACGGCGCCGGGCACCACCGTGATCGCGTTCAGGACATCCAGGGCGCGGCGGTCCAGGTTGAAGCCGTAGATATACTCGATGGACTGGAATTTCGTGATCCACTTGCGGCGATTGCCCACGCGGGCATTGCCGGAGACCGCGCCGACAAGAGGGCGGGAGAAGTGGCGCACGAGCTTCGCGATCGTGTCCTTGCGAAAGATCGTGTCGGCATCGAGCGCGATGAGAATATCGTGCCGCGATTCCCGAATGGCGTGGTTCAGGGCCGCGGATTTTCCGCCATTCGGCTGCGTGAGGACGCGGACGCGCGGGTTTTGGCCGAAGTTATCGTACAGTACGCGCAGGGTTGCGTCGTTCGAGCCGTCGTCGACGACGACGATCTCGAGGTTGCAATAGGCGCACGCAAGGATTGAATCGATCGTGCGCGCAATGACCTTGTCTTCGTTATAGGCTGCGATGACGACCGAGACCGGCGGCTGGAAATCCGGCGCGAACGAGCGGCGGCGGGCTTTCCGCTTTTGAACGACGGCAAGCGCGCCGTATATTAAGGACCGGGCCAGCGTCAGGTAAATCGCGAGTAAAAATAGAACGCCGGCGGTTTTCCGGATTGCGCCCTTGGTCGTGAGCGCCTCGCCTTCGACGCTGGCCCAGCGCTTCTCGCGGGCGCCCGGGACGGGCATCAACGCCGATCGTGAATCGCTCATCAGAGTTTCCAGAGGAACGAAGCTGTAGCCATCGGCGCGCAGCGCGTCGATGATGCGCGGCAAGGCCGCCACTGTAGCGGAACGATCGCCGCCGGCGTCGTGCAGCAGGATGAGGTGTCCGTTATCTTTTTCCGCGAGCACTTCGTTCAGAATCTTGTCGGGCGTCGTCGCGGGCTCCCAGTCGCGCGGATCGATGCTTTCGGCAATGGTGACGTAGTTTAGGTCCTGGGCGCGCTTGATGGGCAGAATCTCGGCGGGCGTCATCGGCTCGCTGTCGGCATTATAAGGGGGACGGAAGAGCTTGGTTCCATGCCCGGTGTCGTGCTCGATCAGCCGCAGCGTGGCGCTCAGCTCCAACCTGGTACGGTCCTCGGATTCGGCCGCGATGTTGGGGTGCGAATAGGTGTGGTTGCCGATGGTGTGGCCTTCGGCGTATTCGCGCTTCACGAAGGCGGGATATTGTTCGGCATTCTCTCCGACGACGAAAAATGTTGCCGGGACGCGCTTCTGCTTCAAGATGTCCAGGATCTTGGGAGTGAACTCGGAGGGACCATCGTCGAATGTTATGGCCATCTGTTTTCCGGCCGCGCCGCCGGTGTGCTCGACGACCCAGTAGGAAGGATAGGCCTGGTAGCGCTCGGCATAGTCGCCGTCGGTGTCGCGCCAGACGTTGCGGCTGCCGTCGTGCGGCGTGTCGACGATGCGCAGGACTTCTCCCGCGCCGTAGTGCTGGACGGATTTCTGGGCCGTCAGTTTGAAAAGAGGCGCGGGGCTGAAATTATCGCTGGGCCATTGATGCGGATCGAAGACGCTCCACAGTCCCGGGTCTTCCGCCCCCAAACGCCATAACGCGACGCCGCGAAAGCCTTCGCCCGCGATGTCGCGCATCTGGTTGAGCGCGGTCACGGCATCCAGGAACCAGACCTCGTGGCGGTCTTTTCCGGCGTTGTAACGAAGCACCGGGTTCTGCTCCGTATCGTCCCAGGCAATCGGCGCATGGTTTGCTTCCGCGGCGGAGACGACGTCCCCATAGGTGACTTCGACGCCGCCGTCGCGCGTGCCGATAATCCAGTCGTAGCCGTAGTTGCCGAATCCGATCACGGTCTTGTCCGCGGGGAGAGTTTTAGCCAGAATATCGAGCTGGCGCTGGAACCAGTCTTCTGACGCAACGGGACCCGGCGGGCTGGTTTGGTAATGCTCATCGTAGACCATCGGAATGATGTAATCGTCAATGGCGCCGAGGGCCTTCAGGTCGTAGGAGACATCGTCGTCGCTGGGCACGCTCTGCGCGATCGCATATCCGAACGGTTGCAGCCTGGCGCGCAGCTCGCGCATGAAGGTCACCAGCTTGGCGCGGTCGCGCGGCTGCAGTTGCTCGAAGTCGATGCTGACGCCCGCGAACTTATGCTCGACGATGTTGCTATAGATGTTATCGATCAGGTTGGCGCGGGCGGGGGCATCGGTGAGAGTCCGATGCAGGTCGCCCGTCTGCCATCCGTTTCTGAAGTTGTTGACCTGCACGAGAATGGGCAGGTTGGCGTCGTGGGCGATCTTGACGACCGTGGGGTCCGATTCGTCGCTCAAATCGCCTTTGCCGTTCTGAAGCGTCATCCATTCGGGAATCAAGTGCGTGAGGCGACTCAGGTTAAAGCGCAATGAGACGAGACTGGCGGGGTCCCAATTGACGTAGTAGCCGAAGACGAGCGGCTGGCCTCGATGCTGCGTTGCGGCCGTCTTGGCGTGGATGACGGGATTACCGCCGTTCTTGACATAGCTGACCTTGCGCGGACGAAACGGAACGGCGCGGGCGGCCTTCTCGCCTTTCGCGATCATGGCGATTTCGCTGAAATCGGCGAGACGCTGGACGGAGGGCAGACCGAGCGCGGGCAGGATGGGGTTGCTGAGGAGCGCCACGATAAAGAGCGCGATCAGCGCGGCGGCGGCAATGCCCGCAATGGCGGCGATGCGCCGGACGCGCGCCCAGCGTCGGCCCGTAGGATCGTAGAATACGAATGTCCGTTCCATGAACGTTGATGAGAGCTACTGTTTAGAAGCGCCGCGGAGCTGGCGCGGTGCACGTATATTGTTGAAAATAAGTTCATTAACAAGAAGTTCATGATGAGCGATTCGGCCAGGCGCGGCCGCTGGCCAATTACAATCTGTTCACCTTCCGCGGGGTGTCGATGGACGCGGTAGAGCGGGAAGGAGCGGGATGGGCGAGGGCGTTTTATTCGCGCTGGGTTCGGTCCGATTTACGGACGAACCGTCTCGATGCGGTCGATGGCGATCGCCAGAGCTTTCAAAAGTTCGAGAATCGTCGAGATATCCGGTTCCGCCAGCCGTTTTCGCCGTTGCGCCATCACGAGGCCGTTCGCGACTTCGTCTCTCCAACGGAAGGGCACGAGCGCTTCATTCGTGTTCAGCCGGCGAGAATCTCAAGATGGTAAGTTCGGTCGCCCATCTTTTAAGTACCAGCCGAGGGCAGGCACCCGCCGAGGGCAAGCGACGCGTCGGTGATCCATTGACTCACAAACGATGGCCTTCATGGGTCAGTTCCTTGATTGAAATTACGCCAAGGAGAATCGCCCTGTCGACCGGTGCTTCTCTCGCCAGGCCTGGACACCTTCGATAATAATCTCGTCAACCGATCGGAAGTGAGCGTTCTGGATCTCTTGTTACAGCAGTCGTTCTGCTTCGGGCTTGACGTTATTATCACCGGCTCGAACTTACTCCCTCGCCGTCTAAGCTGTCAGCTTCATGAATACATAGCGTGCCCGCGACGGCCATGATGCGCCCGTGGGACCCTACAATAAGGATTTCATGATGAGCGATTCGAACCAGCCGCCGGCGCTCGCCAATTACAATCTGTTCACCTCCGACGGTGTGCTGGTGGATGCGGTCGAGCGCGAAGGAGCGGGGTGGGCGAGGGCGCATCTGGAACAATTCGGGGCGGCGCATGGGAACGGAAGACGCCATTCGGCTGGGCTTCGAGGCCAACGAGAATCCGCCGGCGCTGGGGGAAAACGATCGCGTGGAATTCCACTCTTCGTGGCACGCGTTGATGAAATTATCGATCGAAAACGGGCTGCACAGTCTGCCCTGGGAGGAGCCGCGCGAGGGAGCGCATGTGGCGCGCGCGGCATTGCTGTTTCTGGCTTCGCGGAACGAGGCCGGCCATACCTGTCCGCTGTCGATGACGTACTCTTCGGTTCCGGCGCTGCGGCGGGAACCGGAGGTTGCGGCCGAGTGGATACCGCGGGTCGTGTCGCGCGCCTACGATCCCGAGTTTCGTCCCGCGGCGGAGAAAAAAGGAGCGCTCATCGGGATGTCGATGACCGAGAAGCAGGGCGGCTCCGACGTGCGCGCCAATACGACGCGCGCCGAACCGCTCGGCGGCGCGGAGTATCGCATGACGGGGAGCAAATGGTTCTGCTCGGCTCCGATGAACGATGCGTTTTTGATTCTGGCGCAGGCGCCGCGCGGGCTAACCTGTTTTCTGTTGCCGCGCTGGACCCCCGACGGCCGCGTGAACGCGTTTCGGATACAAAGACTGAAGCCGAAATTGGGCAACCGCTCCAATGCTTCCGCGGAGGTCGAGTTTGAGGGCGCTTGGGCGCGGCGCATCGGCGAAGAAGGGCGCGGGGTTCCGTCGATCATGGAAATGGTGCAGCATACGCGGCTGGACTGCGCCATCGGATCGGCGGCGCTGATGCGGCAGGCGCTGGCTCTGGCGCTGCATCATGCGCGACATCGCAAGGCCTTCGGACGCCTCTTGATCGAGCAGCCGCTGATGCGCAACGTGCTGGCGGATTTGAGCCTGGAATCGCAGGCGGCGACGCTGCTGACGATGCGGCTGGCGCGCGCCTTCGATGCCCGTCAAGCGGACGCGGCCGAGCAGGCTTTCGCGCGGTTCGCCACGCCGATCGGGAAATACTGGATCTGCAAACGCGGACCGGCGTTGGCCGCCGAAGCGATGGAGTGCCTCGGCGGGAACGGCTATATCGACGACTGCATGATGCCGCGGCTGTATCGGGAAGCGCCACTCAATTCCATTTGGGAAGGCTGCGGCAATGTCATTTGCCTCGATATTCTGCGAGCGATGAAAAAGGATCCGGCGGCGCCCGAAGCCGTCGTGCGGGAGGCGCTGCTGGCGCGCTCGGCGGACCGGCGCTTCGACGCTTTTGTGCGTTCGCTGCAGGCGGATCTGACGAAAGCCGAGGAGTTCACGGCGCGAAGAATCGCGGGGCGTTTCGCAGTGGCGTTGCAGGGTTCGCTGCTGCTCCGTTTTGCAAGCGCGCCGGCGGCCGACGCGTTTTGCGCGACGCGGCTGGCGGGAGATGGCGGAAGCGTGTACGGCGCGCTTCCGCCGGACATGGACGCGGGCGCTCTTATAGAGAGCGGAGCCGGGGTCACGTCAGCGCCCTAATAGCATAGAGGCGCGTT
>CAWCJO010000033.1:0-44595 GCA_963795935.1 Bryobacterales bacterium
CGATCGCGCGAATCATGTGGCCGGCTGAAGGAGGGCTGAGATGCGCTGGGGGTGGCGTAAGGAAACAGCAAGAGCAGGATCTGGAGCGCGAGCTTGCGCGCGCATTTGGAATTGGAGGCTGCTGAGCAGCAGGAGAAGTGGCCTGTCCGCCGCGGAAGCCCGTTACGCCGCTCGGCGCGCGTTCGGCAACACGAACTTTGATCGAAAGAGGATGTGCGCGAAATGTGGGGATGGACTTCTTTGGAAACGCTTTTGGCAGGACCTACGCTACGGTGTTCGCCAGCTAAGGCTCAGCCCCGTGTTCGCGCTCGTGGCTATCTCTGTCGCTTGCGTTGGGAATCGGCGCAAACACGGCAATCTTTCAATTGCTCGACACGGTTCGTTTGCGCAGTCTGCCGGTGCCGAATCCCCAGGAACTGGCCGAAGTGCGGGTCGCGAATGGTAACGGCATGGGCGTGAATACCGGCGACAATCCCCAGATGACAAACCCTCTCTGGGAGGAATTTCGGGACCACCAGGAGGCCTTTTCAGGCGTCTTCGCCTGGGGCACGGATACGTTTCGTCTGGGCGAGGGAGCGGATGCGCACAATGTACACGGGCTTTGGGTAAGCGGCAGTTTCTTTCCTGTGTTGGGTATTTCCCCCGTTCGCGGCCGCCTGCTCAACATTCGAGATGATCATCACGGCTGCGGATCTTCGGTCGCGGTGATCAGCTATGGTCTGTGGCAAAGCCGAATTTGGCGGTCATCGATTCGGCCATCGGCAGCAATGTCACGATTCAGGATCATTCTTTTGAAGTGATTGGCGTAAGTCCGCCGGGCTTTGTGGGGCTGGACGTCGGCAGGAACTTCGATGTGGCGCTGCCGATTTGTTCCCTGGCAACTCTTCAATCGACGAACGCTTCCTTTGGGCGGCGTGATGTCTGGTGGCTCACCGTGATGGGACGGTTAAAACGCGGTTGGACGCTGGAACGCGCCTCAGCGCACCTCGGCGCGATCAGTCGTGGCCTATTCGAGGCGACCGTACCGAATGGTTATCAAGCCTCTTCGCTCGAAAAATATCTCAAATTCCGGCTCGCCGCTTACCCGGCTGGAAAGGGAGTGAGTCCGCTGCGCCAGACATTTGACACATCTCTTTGGCTGCTCCTCGGGATTACTGCCCTGGTGCTGCTTATCGCGTGCGCCAATCTCGCGAATCTGATGCTTGCCCGCGCCAGTACACGCGCGGCGCGAAATCGCGGTGCGGCTGGCGCTGGGAGCATCGCGCCGGCGCTTGATACAGCAGTTACTATCGGAAAGCCTGCTGCTCGCTCTCATTGGCGCCCTGCTTGGTCTCTGCCTGGCTCGGGCGCTCAGCCACGCGATCATATGGTTCGTCAGCACGGAGACCAATGTTTTGCAGCTAGACCTGAGTATCGACTGGCGTGTCATCATCTTCACCGCCGTGGCGGCGATTCTGACTTGCGTGATATTCGGCCTTGTGCCTGCCCTGCGTTTCGTCGCGAACGGAATCAGGCGCGGCAATGAAGGCAGGAACCCGCGGCGTCACAGCAGGCCGGGAGCGCTTTTCATTTCAGCGTTTCCTTGTGGTCTCTCAAATTGCGATCTCACTCGTATTGCTTACCAGTGCTCTCCTGTTTGTGCGTAGTTTCAGGAATCTGATGACATTCAACCCAGGTTTTCGCGAACAGGGCATCCTGCTGACCCAGATAAACTTCAGAAGCCTTCGACCACAGCCCCTTAAACCTTTGCAACGCGGATTGCTCGACGAGATTCGGAGCATTCCTCAGGTTCAATCGGCCGCCATGTCAACTCACGTTCCGCTCGATGGCAGCAGTTGGACGCTCGGTTTTTATCTCAATGGCTCTTCGTGGTTCATCGAAGTTCACTTGGGTCAGCACCCAATACTTTGAGACGTTGCGCATTCCTGTCTTGTCTGGGCGCGATTTCAACGATCGCGACACGGAGTCGTCGCCGCGAGTGGCTATCGTGAACGAAACGTTTGTTCGCGAGTTTTGCGGTGGAGCGAATCCGATCGGCAGAACAATCTTGAGCATAGCCGAGCCGAACTATCCTGCTGCTACCTACGAAATCGTCGGCATAGTGAGGGATACGAAATATGCAAATCTTGCGCGAGGCGACCCCGCCCGAAGTGTTTGGTGCTGCACAACAGTATCCGACCGAAGGACCATGGGGTCCAATCTTGATCCGTTCATCAGCCCCAATGTCGAGCTTGATTTCGGCGGTTAAAGATAAACTCGGCCGCGCTCATCCCACTATGCAAATGGATTTTCAAATCTTCCAAACGGCAATCCGCGACCGGCTCGTTGTAGAGCGCCTCATGGCGGCACTCTCGGGCTTTTTCGGCGCACTGGCGATTGTGCTCGCGACAGTTGGTCTGTACGGCGTCATCTCATCTGAAGTAATACGGCGCCGTAGCGAGATTGGAATCCGCGCAGCGCTCGGCGCTAACCGAAGCCAGATCGTCGGAATGGTGATGAACGAAGCAGGGCTGCTGCTGCTCATTGGAGTTGTAATCGGGATAGCGCTCTCTTTAGCTGCAGGGACGCGGCGCCAGCTCGCTCTTGTTCGGCTTAAAACCGTACGACCCGCCGACGCTAGTGACGGCCGCCGGACTGCTTGGCGCGATCGGGGCCGTGGCTAGTTTTCTACCCGCGCGGCGCGCTTCGAAAGTCGATCCGGCGGTGGCCTTGAGATACGAATGAAACATGGCGCATTTTTACCGAATCGATCGTGGGAAACAGGTTTTCGTATTTAGCTTAAGACCCGCCCTCGCCGGGCGCCAACACCGCCGCGCCGCGGATCTCATCGTGCTTCAGCGCGTTCAACGCCACGTTCGCTTCCGCCATGGCGAACAGCCGCGTCTCCGTGTGAATCGGAATTTCAGCAGCGATTTTGAGAGGATCTCTTCCCCGTCCCGCCGCGTATTGTTCGCCACGCTGCGAATCACGCGCTCATGATAAAGAATGTCGTAATCGAATTGTGGAATGGGGCTCATGTGAATGCCCCCCAGCACCACCGCGCCGCCCTTCTTTAGCGTCTTCAAGAGCGGCGAGAAACGAGCTCTCCGGCGGGCGCGAAGACAATCACAGCGTCCAGTTTTTCAGGCGGCTGATCGAACGATCCGCCCGTCCACACCGCCCGGGGTTCCGCGGCTAG
The DNA here is from genome assembly GCA_963795935.1 of Bryobacterales bacterium. Lineage (GTDB taxonomy): Bacteria > Acidobacteriota > Terriglobia > Bryobacterales > Bryobacteraceae > JAICMB01. The sequence goes on from CAWCJO010000033.1 coordinate 3,179, forward strand.
GCAGGCGTGGCGAGGCTCGCGGCTGAAGGCATAAACGTCCACTCCCCAATGGCGCGCGACCTGAATCGCCGCGTGCACCGCGCGCGCCGAAGCCTGACAAGCCGACCCGCGCGCCTCGACACGCCCGCCAGGCGCAGGCAGCGGAACCCGATGATGCCGGCGCACGGCCAACGGCGCCGCGTGCAGGTCGGCGAAGCCCTGGGGCAGTGCGACTAGACGAACGATTCGGGCGCGACGACATATTCGGCGTAACCGCCGTCCACCCGTGTATCCCGTAAAATCGGGGGCGTCGCAGAGGTTTTCGCGACCGGCGCGGCAATATTCGCAAGTTCCGTCGGTGTGGTACGCCCCCACACGTGATCGCCGCGCTCGAAACGCCGCGCCCCTTCTCCGGTCTCATCCACGACCCCGACTACCTGATGCCCCGGGATCACGGGCGATTTGCGCGGCGGAAGCTCGCCTTCGGTGACGTGCAGGTCCGTGCGGCAGACCCCGCAGGCGCGCACTTTGACGCGCAACTGCTTCGCGCCTGGCCGCGGCGTAGGGACTTCGGCCCATTCAGAGGATTGCTCTCGACCGGCGCGGGGGCGCGGAGCACGCAGGCCTTCATCTGCTTACAGGCTAGCGCGTGCTCTCTTGCTGCGCGCGCCAAACGTACAATGAGATTTCATGCCGTCCTTTTCCAACGAGTTTTATCGCATACAAAAGCTGCCCCCTTACGTATTTGCCGTCATCAATGAGATGAGGCCAAGGCCCGCGCCGCGCAAAAGGACGTTGTCGACCTGGGCATGGGCAATCCGGACGGTCCCACGCCGCGAACCGTTGTCCAGAAGTTGATCGAGGCGGCGCGCAATCCCCGCAACCATCGCTACTCCGTATCGCGCGGGATACAGAATCTCCGGGAAGAGATCGTGAAGCGCTATAACCGACTACGATGTCGAGCTCGATTCCGACAAGGAAGCGATCGTCACCATCGGGGCCAAGGATGCCCTCGCGCACCTGCTGTTCGCCATCATCGGCCCCGGTGACGCGGTGGTTTCTCCCAACCCGCCTATCCAATTCATCAGTACGGCGTCATGATGGCGGAAGGGCACGCCTGCATGCTACCGATGCCCGATCCGGCGACCTTCCTGAACGGTTTGGAACACCTCTACGCCAGATCATCACGAAGCCCAAACTGATTCTGATCTCGTTCCCGCACAATCCCACCACGCAATGCGTCGACCTCAATTTTTTCAAAGAGATCGTAGCGCTGGCTCACATCACGGCAGCATGATCGTGCACGATTTCGCGTATGCCGACCTGGGGTTCGATGGCTACCGGCCGCCGAGCATTCTCCAGGTTCCCGGCGCCAAAGAGCTCGCGGTGGAAATCTACTCGCTTTCGAAGAGCTTCAATATGGCGGGATGGCGGGTGGGGTTCTGCCTGGGGAACGCAAAGCTGATCAACGCCTTGCCCGCATTAAGAGCTATCTCGATTACGGGATTTTCCAGCCGATCCAGATTGCTTCCATCATCGCGCTGCGCGAGTGCGGCGGACGACCGAAAAGATCCGGCCACGTATCAGACGGCGCCGGGATGTTCTGGTGAAGGGCTCGATCGCGCGGGATGGCCGGTGGACTCGCCGCGCGGCACCATGTTCGTGTGGGCGCCGATCCCCGAGCCCCATCGCGCCGCCGGTTCGCTGGAGTTCGCCAAATTGTTAATGGAAAAGGCGCTGGTGGCGGTGTCTCCCGGCATTGGTTTCGGCCCCATGGGAGAAGGCCACGTGCGCTTCGGTCTGATCGAGAACGAACACCGTATCCGTCAAGCTGCAAAGTCCATTCAAGGATTCTTGAAAAACGAGCTTTAGACGGGTGTAGTCTACAAATGGCCGCCGTCGGATCCTCACATTCACGGCTGGTCGAGCTGCGTCATGTTCGCGCTGAGATCTCGATGCGCTGCTGGAGGAAGAGACTGCCAGCTGGAAGGAGATCCTGGACTGGGATTTTGAAGCTTCCGCCGGCTAGTCCGGCGCTTTGTGGACATCCAGTCCCTCACCGGGTATGCACTGCTGATCAACGGCCGCCCCATCGGCTATTCATATTACGTCGCGGAAGAGCGTAAAGGATTAATAGGCGACCTCTACGTCTTGAAAGAGTTCGCTTCGGTGGAAAACGAGAGGCCTGCTGCTCGAAACCGTGCTCGACGGCATGGTGAAAACTCCGCTGATTAACCGAGTGGAATCCCAACTGATGATGCTGCGGCACGCGGACATGCCCTCCCGTACTGGCGCTACCTGAAAGTGTATGCAGGAATTTCATGGAAATGGACCTCCAGCGCGCCCTCGAGCTGCTTCCCTGGGCGGCGGCGCGGGCCTCGCGATCGATAGCTGGACCGACCGCAGCAGGACGAGCCGGGCAACTGATCGCCAACGCCTATCGGGGCCACATCGACAGCGAAATCAACGATCAATATCGCTCGCCCGCTGGCGCCCGGCGATTTCTGATGAATATCGTCCAATATCCGGGATGCGGCACCTTTTTCCCCCGGCCTCCTATGTGGCGGTCGAGCCGCACGCCGGACGCCTGGCGGGAATCTGCCTCAGCAGCCTCGTCGCCGACGACATCGGGCACATCACGCAGGTATGCGCCTCCAATGCGGCGCGCGGCCGCGGCATCGGGTACGAGCTGCTGCGGCGCTCGCTCGAATCGCTGGCCCGCAACAACTGCCGCCGCGCCAGCCTCACCGTGACGGCGGCCAACACGCAGGCGATCGCGGTTTACGAGCGCATGGGATTCATCAAACGGCGCGACTTCTCCGCGTACGTTTGGGATGGGTTTTGATAGGCGGCGGATCCGCGCCCTTGAGATCCCGAAGCGGCGCCGTCACTTGTCACCGTTTAATAATGATTATCATTCGAGATCCGATTGACAAACGCGGCCGCTCGTTATGTAATGGGGCTTGCCGCCCGAAGATCGCCGTGAAGACCGCCCCGAAGACCGCATGGCCACGTTGCGGCGGATCTGCGCCGAACGCGGGCTGGCCAACACTCACCAACGCCAGACGATCTTTCGCGCCATAGCGGAGTCACACGGGCATCCCACCCCGGAGGCGGTCTACGATAGCGTTCGCAAGCGCATTCCGAGTATTTCGCTCGGCACGGTTTATCGCAACATAAAATTGTTCATCGCTATCGGCGCGGTACGGCAGGTGGCGCCGGCGAACGAGCGGCTGCGGCTCGACCCCAACCTCTCCGATCACCACCACCTGATTTGCCGCAATTGCCGTTCAATTGTCGATATTGATAGCCACGATATTGCGCCGATCCGGTTTCGGCGCTCGTTGCCCCAGGGATTTCGCATGGAGCGTTGCGAAGTCGAAATCCTGGGCGTGTGTGCCCGCTGCGGCGCCGGAAAGAAGTCCCGCGGGCCGCGGCCAATCGTAATACCAGAACACAAAGGAGAACAGAATGGGAAAAGTCGCAAGACAGATGGTGGAGCAGGCCGGAGTCGACGTCAACGTCCTGATCGATAAGCTGGTGCGCGCCGCCGGCGCCGAATTCACGACGTTTTATTACTACACGATTTTGCGCGTCAATGCCATCGGCTTTGAAGGCGAAGGCCTGAAAGAGATTATTGAAGACGCGCGCATTGAAGACCGGAACCATTTCGAGGCGCTGACGCCGCGCATTTACGAGCTGGGCGGCGCGCTGCCGCGCGATATCCGCCAGTTCGCCGATATTGCCGGCTGTCCCGACGCATTTCTCCCCTCCAATCCCCGTGACAATAAGGCGCTGCTTGAAGTGCTGGTCGAGGCGGAGCGCTGCGCCATCCGCACCTACACCGACATCTGCAACATGACCTTCGGAAAGGACCACCGCACTTACGACGTCGCGCTCGCGATTTTGCACGAGGAGGTCGAGCACGAGGCGTGGTTCTCCGAATTTCTATCCGAAGGCCCCTCCGGCCATTTCCGCCGCGGCAAGCCCGGAACGTCTCCTTATGTGCGCCGCTTCATGTCCGCCGATTTCAGCGACTAGACCGGACGCCAGTGGCGTTTTGTAAGATCGCCCGGACGGAGGAGATTCCGCCCGGGCACACCCGTCTCTTCGTGGCCGCATCCAAGCCCGTGCTTGTCGCGAATGTGCAGGGCGAGTTCATTGCCACGCAGGGCTTGTGCCCGCATCGCGGCAATCCCCTGGAAGGGGCGACGTTGGTCGATTACCTGCTGGACTGCCCCTGGCATCACTTTCAATACGACCTGCGGACGGGCGAAAATCATTTCCCGCGTAACGTATATCCGAAGGATATTCCGGGCCTCGGCGCGCAACTGCGACCGCTCTCAAAGTACGCCGTCGAGGTGCGCGGCGGCGAAATCTGGGTGGACGTGCCATGAGCGAGCTTGTGAAACGCCGTTGTACGCCATGCCGCGGCGGAGTGCCTCCCTTGACCGGCGCGGCCCTCGATGAACTGCATCGCGCCGTGCCGTTTTGGAAAATCGTCCAGGAACATCATCTCGAGAAATCGTTTTTGTTTCCCGATTTCGCCGCAGCGCTCGCGTTCGTTATGCGCGTCGGTGGATTGGCCGAACAGGAAGGTCATCATCCCAATATCTGCCTCGCTTGGGGCCAGGTTGACGTGACGATTTATACCCACAAGATCGACGGCCTGAGCGAGAACGATTTCATCCTGGCAGCGAAAATCGACGAGCTATTTTTTCCTTCCCCTTAAAGGGAGTGCGCCCCAGCGACCGTATCCCAATAGATCTGAATCGCCTCGCCCGCGCGCGCCACAATCTCTTCCGGGGAACGTCCCGTGATAAGGATAGTCGGGAGTTCGGCCATCTGCCCCAAAACCCTGTACCTCCCTGGCCTGACGTCGACTCCCGAGCGGTCGGAGATCACCGCGATCCGTTCGCTTCGAGAAGGCGAACGATCTCACGAAGCTTGAGCGGCAAAGGGCGAAGGCCTCCCGTTTACTCCAGCTTCACCGGCTTTGCCGCCCCCGCATAAATCGAGTTGAACAACAGCTTATACGTCCCGTGCGGCTGCCCCCGGAACGCCGCTTCGACCCCCAGCAGAAAAACATTTCCCTCGCCCATGGGAGCTTCGGCCGCGCCCACCGTGCCCTCCAGATATCCCTGTCCCCAGGCCCAACCGCTGCGCAGCGGCGTGGCGCCGGCATACCACACCACCGGCTTGACGCCCTTCATGCCGGCATCGGGCCGCATGCGGAACGCCGGGCTGTTCTCGAAAAACACGTCGGCAACGTTCGCCATCCCGTAAGCGGCGGGCTGCGTGTTGTCCACGCTCACCTGCAGCACCGATCCCGGCACGTAAAATTTTTCGCGCGGCAGCGGATGCTCCCGTCCATCGGGCGTTCTCTCGACCAGCGCATTTTCGACCGGCAGCCCCAAGAACTGCGCCAAGCTGGTCGAATCGCCGATGGTCACGATCGTGCCCCCCGCCTCCACGAACCGCTTCAATTGCGGAATCGTCTTCTCGGCGGTCACGCGGCCCAGCATCTTGCGAAACTCTTCGGGGATATCCTCCGGCTTAGGCTGCCGGAATCCAAAGCCTCCGCCGCGTCCGCCGGCAGCCGCTCCCGGCTCGCGCGGCATCGCGCCGCTTGGAAATACCAGCACATCGTAGCGGCTCGCGATATCGCCCTGATCGAGCGCCGCCGGATACACGACCTCGAACGGAAACTCGAACTGCTCGAAAATCCAGCGCAGCCAACCGGACGTCATCGACCCGCCGTACTGATCCCACAGTCCGATGCGCACGGGCTTCAACTTCATCGTGTCGCCGGCGGGCCTGCTTGCGACGCCTTCAATCCTGATGCCCAGTTCCGCCGCGGCTCTTTCGAGAATGGGGCGCGTTTGCGCGCGCGCCGGCACATACATCGTTCCCGCCCCCTCGCGCCGCCCCGCCAAGTCCACCGGCTGCTTCAACCAATACACCTCGTCGCCGTTTTTGAGCAGCCGATTCACCAGGATGAAGGAATCGTTTTGCTCGTGGCTGACCAGATACCCGGCCGGCTGCGGCGGTCCCAGAATTTTGCTCGCGGGCGGTTTCTGCAATCCGCTCACTTTTTCGAACGGCCCGTTGAAGTCCTCCAGAATGCGATCGAATTTCACGCCCATTTGGAACGCCAGCGTGTAGCCGGTCACATCGTAGGGTGGAATCGGCGGTCCGCCCGGATAGCGGAAATCGTTGGGGTGGTCCTGCGGCTCGAACATGTCGAGAATGTGCGGCCGGAAAGCCTGCGCCGTTTTCACCACCCACGAACCGGCGCCGTAATGTTTGCCGTTGACGTCGAAATCGGCGGTCGCGCGCTCGATCGCGACTCCGTTTTTGATCAGCGTGTCGATGAACTTGGTCGCAGTCGGAAAATCCGGCTGATCGGCGGGAATGATATACCCGCGCGCATCGCGCATCGCGGGATCGTGCAGCACCGCGTCATACAGCTTCACGGGCACGCCGCCCCCGCGGCCGCCGAAATTTCCGGAAACATCGCCGGCCGGCGTTGCCGCGCCGGTTGCCGCGCCGGCCCCGGCCGCCGCCGCGCGCGCGCCAACCCTGCCCGCGGCCGGCTCTTTGGCCGCCATCTCCTTCAGCGCTTCAATCCGCTTGGGCGTCACCGTCCAGGAATCGCGGCTGCCGCGCGCGATCGAATTACGCCCCATGCGATAAATGTCATACAGAAAATCTTCGCGATATTTCGAAGCCAGATCGAGCACCGCCCGATTCGCCGTCATCGAATACTCGATCGACTGCCGGAAATGCCAGATTTGGGGAGGAACCGGAAACGGCTCGTCTCCCGTCGGCAACTGCCGCTCCGGAACCAGCGCGATTTCAAACGGCGTGGGATTCCCGATCGTCTCCGTCAGCAGCCCGATCATGTTGTGAAAATACGTCGTCGTGCGCAGGCCGCCGTTGTACCAGGTCGAATAGGGCGCGCCGCTGCGCATCGTCGTCCCCGGTTTGCCTTCCTCGATGAAGCGGCTGTGCATGGCCGAGCCCACCATCTCGATCTGCATCGGAATCAGCGGATCGAAATTGTAGTTGAAGGGATCGCGGAAGGGCGGCGCGAACATGACCGCGCCGGCCGGGCCCGTCTGATGATGGTTGTACATGATCTGCGGGAACCATTCCGTGTACAGCACGCGGTTCATGTTCGTCGATTCCTTCATGTTCGACATGTAGAAATCGCGATTGTTGTCGTGGCCGATGTATTTCTGCCACAGCCGCGGGACATTGTTCGTCGAGCGCTTCTTCGGATCGGACTCGCGCATGTACCAGTTCGAGACCAGCTCCATTCCATCCGGGTTGGCCTGCACGGCGAGGATGACGACGTCGTTCAGAATGCGCGTCGTCTCCGGATCGTTGCGGCTCACCATCTCGTAAACAAACTCCATCAACTGCGCCGCCCCCAGAACTTCGGACGCGTGCAGGCCGCCATCGATCCAGACCACCGCCTTGCCTTCGTGCGCCAGCGCGCGCGCAGTTTCATCCGTCAGCCCCTCGGCCAGCGCCAGCTTGCGCGAAATTTCCTTATAATGCGCCAGCTTCTTCTGATTCTCCGGAGAGGTGATGATCGCCATCCATTGCGGCCGGCCCTCTTCCGTCTTGCCGATCTCGACCAGCTTCATGCGGTCGGACTCCGCCGCCAGCTTCTTCCACCACGCCGTCAATTGCGTATAGTTGGCGAGATAGTAATCGTCGCCGATGTCGAATCCCAGCGCCTCTTTCGAAGTGGTCAGCCGGCGCGCCGTCTGCGCCGGGGCAACGGCCGTCAGCGTTATCGCCAGCGCGCAAGCAGCGAAGGCGCCTCGTCCTTTCGTGAACATGATTCCTTTTTCCCTCTTTTCACCGCCAGCTCAAACGCGCGATCCCGCCGTTGGGACCAACCGCCCAAACCGCATCGCCGGCCGCGCTCAAAGCATTGTAGGCGCCGCCATCGAACTGTTTCCAATTCTCTCCATTATCCACGGAGACGTCCGTTCCCGTTATGCCCGTCGCGATCCACGCCTTGCGGGCGGCCGAGTAGACGACCGAGGAGCGGTATCCATGCGGAGCCTCTCCCGACGGCGCGCGCCATGAATTGCCGCCATCCGCCGTGATGCCGATATTCGCCCCGCTCACGGCCGGGTGCGCATAATCGCCGCCCACCGCGATCCCATGGCGATCGTCGGAAAAAGCAATCGAAAAAATCCCGGATTTCGCGGCTCCGCCGAGGATCGGCGTCGCGCCCGAGATCCACGTCCGCCCGCCATCGGAGGAGCGGAACACCAGAGCGGCCGCCCCCCCGCCCGTCCCAAACCATGCGTTCAAACGACCCAGCGCGAAGAGGCACGAATTGCTGGCCGCGAACGCGCCCGCTCCCGGCAGCGCCGCCACCCCCAGTCTGCGCTTCCATGTCGCGCCGCCATTGCCGGTTGTGACAATCACAAACTGGCCATCCACCGGATCTCCCAACGTTATTCCATGCAAGGCGTCCCAAAACGCGATGGCATCGAAAAATCCCTTGGCGTCCGGGTTCGTGTATTGCAGCGTCCAATGCCCCCCGCCATCCGATGTCTTGTAAATTTTCGACTTGTCGCCCGCTCCACTGCTCAACAGCCATGCCGTATCGGCGTCGAGCGCATGCACGCCGCGAAAATCGAGCTGCCCGCCGCCAAAAACCTGAATCGCCCGCCAGCTCGCGCCGCCATCGGTGGTGCGCAGACACGTCCCATTCGCGCCGCTGGCCCAGGCTACTCGCTCGCTTACCGCGCTGACGCCCCGCAGCGATGCCGCGCTCCCGCTATGCTGCGCCGTCCACGTCTGCGCCATACAAATCGGCGCCATTGCCGCCAGCAGAAGGCTTCTCACCATGAGCTGTTCCTACATCCTACAAGCTACAATAGAGATCGGGCCGCACAGCCGCTCCATTCCCTCATGTTTGATAACTTATCCGACAAGCTGCAGCGTGTCTTCAAAAATCTGCGCGGCGAAGGAAAACTGACCGCCGAAAATATGGAGGCGGCGCTGCGCGAAATCCGCGTCGCCCTGCTCGAGGCCGACGTCCATTTCCGCGTCGTCAAGCAGTTCATCGAGAACATCCGGCAGAAGGCCATCGGCGAGGAAGTGCTTGCTGCGCTCTCGCCGACGCAGCAGGTCATCAAGATCGTGCGCGACGAGCTGGTCCATCTTCTCGGCAGCCATCAGTCCAAGCTTCGTTTCTCGAACGAGCCGCCCAGCGCCATCATGATCGTCGGCCTGCAAGGCTCCGGAAAAACCACCAGCACGGGCAAGCTCGCAAAATGGCTCTCGAAAAACGGACATAATCCCATGATGGTGTCGGTCGACGTCTACCGCCCGGCGGCGCGCCAACAGTTGGCCATCGATCGCGCGCGACGTAAAATTGCCGGTTTACGCCGGCACGGAGGACGAAACCAAGCCGCTCGATCTGACGCGCTCCGCCCGCCGCGAAGCCGTGCAGACCGGCCGCGACGTTCTGCTGGTCGACACCGCCGGACGCCTCCACATCGACGAGCAGCTCATGCTCGAATTGCGGGAATTGAAAGAGCAGCTCAATCCCAGCGAAATTCTTTTCGTCGCCGACGCCATGACCGGCCAGGACGCCGTCAAATCCGCCGACGAGTTTCATAAACAGCTCGGCATCACCGGCGTCATCCTCACGAAAATGGACGGCGACGCGCGCGGCGGCGCGGCGCTCTCCATCCGCAACATCACCGGCCAGCCGCTCAAGTTCGTCGGCGTCGGCGAAAAATCCGACGCGCTCGAGCCCTTTCATCCCGACCGCGTGGCGCAGCGCATTCTGGGCATGGGCGACGTCCTCTCGCTGATCGAAAAAGTCCAGGAAAATATCGACGAGAAGCAGGCCGAAGAGACGCAGCGCAAGCTTCTCGAAAACGAGTTTACGCTGGAGGATTTCCGCGACCAGTTGCGCCAGATCCGCAAGCTCGGGCCGCTCGAATCGCTGCTCGGCATGATGCCCCAGTTGGGTCCGTTGAAGGATCTCAAGAACGTCAAAGTCGACGAAAACGAGGTCACGCGCGTTGTCGCCATCATCGACTCCATGACGAAACAGGAGCGCGCCAATCACATGATCATCAACGGAGCGCGCCGCCGCCGCATCGCCAAAGGCAGCGGGGCCTCCGTGCAGGAAGTCAACGCCCTGTTGAAGCAGTACGCGCAGGCGCGCAAAATGATGAAGTCTCTGACCGGCGGAGTCGGCGGCATGATGGGCAAGCGCCTCGCCAAGAAACTCCCTCCCGGCCTGTTCGGCGGAATGGGCGGACACTAGATTCCGTGGCGGAACTCCGCTCCCCGCGGTCGCGGCTCGGTCATTCCTCGATGCGGCCGGCGGCGCGGTAAGCTTCCGATCCGACTTGAGCCGCGCACGAAGTAAGCGGCCGGACGCACCGGCCCTCGCGCCGCCGCAATACGTTATTCTGGAATAGACAAAAACATGTTGATGATACGACTGGCGCGTTTCGGCGCGAAGAAGAAACCAACCTACCGCTTGGTAGTGATCGAAAAAGAGAGGGCCCGCGATAGCCGCGCCGTGGAAGTGGTCGGATTTTATAATCCCGTGAGCCAGCCGCAAGTGGTCACGTTGAAGCGCGACCGCCTCGAGTATTGGATGAAGAACGGCGCGCAGCCTTCCGATACCGTCAGCCGTCTGCTGAAGAAGAACCCCGCGCCGGCGGCCGAAACGGCTCCCGAACCAACTCCGGCCGCGTAATGCGCCGGGATAGGGCGTAGAACATTGCGAGAACTTGTCGAAGACATCGCGAAAGCTCTTGTGGACCTGCCCGAGCAGGTCGTCGTGCGGGAAGTCGAGGGCGAGCAAACCACCGTCCTCGAGCTGCGCGTCGCCCCCAGCGATCTCGGGAAAGTGATCGGCAAACAAGGCCGCACCGCCCGTTCCATCCGCACGCTGCTGGGCGCCGCGGGCATGAAGCTGAACCGCCGTTTCACGCTCGAAATTCTCGAGTGAGGGTTCTGGAACCGGACTTCGTCACCATCGCCCAATCGCTTCGCCCCCGCGGCAACAAGGGCGAGCTTGCGGCGTTCCCTCTCAGCGACAACCCGGAACGCGTGCGCCGCGTGTTCATCAACGGCGCGCCCTATGGAGTCGAGAACGTCTGGCGTCATGGCGACCTCGTGGTCTTTAAATTTCAAGGTATCGACTCCATCACAGACGCCGAAAAGCTCGCCGGCGCCGACGTCGCGATCCCGCGGGAAGAGCGCCTGCCGTTGCCCGGCGGGCGAGTATTATCAGACCGACCTGGTCGGCTGCGCCGTCCAGACGCGCGGCGGTAAAACCATCGGCATCGTCGAAGACTGGCGCGAGTATGGCGGCCCGCCGTTGCTGGCGGTGAACGCCAACGGCCGCGAAATCCTGATCCCGTTCGCGAAATCCATCTGCGTGGAAATCGACGTTGCGAGCCGCAAGATTATCGTCGATCTGCCCCCGGGATTAGAGGACCTGTGAAGTTCCACATCCTCACGATTTTCCCTGACTTTTTCGATGGCCCCTTCCGCCACGGCGTGGTCCCGCGCGCCGTCGAATCGGGCATCGTGCAGATCCACGTTTACGACCTGCGCGATTGGACCACGGACCGGCATCGCACCGTGGACGACCGCCCCTTCGGCGGCGGCGAGGGCATGCTCCTGAAACCCGAGCCGATCTTCAAGGCCGTCGAAAGCATCTGGCCGGAGCGCACCCCGCAACGCCGCGTCGTGCTGCTTGTCCGCTTCCGGCAAGCGTTTCGATCAGGCCGCCGCCCGCCGTTTGAGCGGCTTCGAAGAACTGCTGCTGATCTGCGGCCGCTACGAAGGCGTGGATGAACGCGTAGCGGACCACCTCGCCGACGAAGAGCTGTCCATCGGAGATTTCGTGTTGAGCGGCGGCGAATTGGCCGCCGCCCTCATCGTCGACTGCGTCGCGCGCCTCCTTCCCGGGGTTCTCGGACATCCCGATTCGGCGCTACGCGAATCGTTCGGCGAAGAGGGCCTGCTCGACTGCCCGCAATACACCCGACCCGCCGAATTTCGCGGCTGGACGGCGCCCGAAACGCTTCTCGGCGGTAATCACGAGCAAATTCGCAAATGGCGCCGCGATGCCGCCCGCGAAAAGACCGCGCGTAACCGCCCCGATCTATTACAATAAAGGATTAAAAAGGATTTTAAAACCCATGCAAACGGCGTTACTGAGCAAGGTCATCGATAAAAATAAGCGCAAGGATCTCCCCGAGTTCCGCCCCGGCGACACCATCCGCGTCCACGTCCGAATCAGGGAAGGCGATAAAGAGCGCCTGCAGGCCTTCGAAGGCACCGTAATCGCGCGCAAAAACACCGGCATGGGCGAGACCATCACCGTCCGCAAGGTGAGCTTTGGCCAAGGCGTCGAGCGCATCTTCCCCCTCCACGCGCCGGTCATCGATCACATCGATGTCGTGCGCACCGGCCGCGTGCGGCGCGCCAAGCTTTACTATCTGCGAGGCCTGAAGGGCAAGGCCGCCCGTCTGCGCGAGCGCGAGTAACGCCCGCGCTCCGGTTTCGCGCCCGGACGGAATCAAACCGTGAAGTGCCAGAGCAAGTACGAGCGCGAGGCCCGTTCCCTCGGGTTCAGCCGCATCGCGGGTCTCGACGAGGTCGGCCGCGGCGCTCTGTTCGGACCCGTCTATGCCGCCGCCGTCATCCTCTCCCCGGAACGCCCCATTCGCGGTCTGCGCGACAGCAAAGTGCTCGCGCCGGAGCGCCGCGAGGAACTCGCAGTCCGCATCCGCGAGCGCGCCGCGGCATGGGCCATCGCCGCCATCGACGCGTTTGAAGTCGATCGCATCAACATTTACCAAGCCTCGCGTCTCGCCATGCTCCGCGCCGTCGAGCAACTCTGCCCGGCCCCGGATTTTCTGTTGGTGGACGCCATCGCCGTCGACCTCGCCATCGCCCAGCGCGCCATCGTTCACGGCGATGCGCTATCGCAATCCATCGCCGCCGCGTCTATCATTGCAAAAGTGGAGCGCGACGCCTGCATGTGCGAATGGGATCGGGTCTTCCCGCTCTACGGTCTCAAGCGCCACAAAGGTTATTCCACGGACGAGCACTGGCAGGCGCTCGAGAAGTACGGACCCACCCCTCTGCACCGCTTCAGCTTCTGGCCCGTCCGCGCCCACTGCCCGCACGCTCTGTGGACCGGCTACCCCCAGCAAACGGACCTCTTCCCGGACTCTGATTCCGCCGCCCCGGAATTCGCGGCGCCGGCCCGCGCCAGCGCCGGAATCGCCGCGCCCGTAATCGCAGGGCCAGTCAGCGCCTCGGCTGGTATTGTCGACTCCGGCATCGCCGCGCCCGCAATCGCCGTCCCCGCCGGCGCCTCGCCCGAAATCAATATCGCGGCGGACGACGATGCCGCTCCAGCCTCCCACAAGGCGGCGGCGTGCCGCTGAACCCGCCAACGGGCGTCCAGGCCGCGGTCCCGGCATCCTCCGCCCGCTGGTACCTGAAATTCAAGGTCCTCCTATTCATCGTCTTTTCCTTCGAGATCGGATTCTTCCTCCTGGTCTTCCCCTGGATGCAAGGCTGGGACAAAACCTCCATACCAGTCCTTCTGCACTGGCTCTCCGGCGTGTGGGACAACCCCTATTTCCGCGGCGCAATCAGCGGCCTTGGCGCCGTCAATATCTACATCTCGCTTCTCGAAGTGTCCCGCCTCAGGCGCGCTTCGTGAGCAAGGCGGGCTTCCGTGAGCCGGGCTGCTAAAATGAAATCATTCCGTCATGAACGAATTTGAGGGGCGCGAGCAAACCGCGGTCGCCGAATCCTCCGAGCCCGCGGCCGATCCCCAAGCGCTCCCCGCCGCCTCCCCCGCGCCCGCCGCTCCCGCCAAAACGGATTGGCCCCGCAACGCCATCGCGGAGTGGACCGTCACGATTCTCCTGCTGCTGTTCGGCGCCACCACCCTGGTGCAGGCCTACGTGATCCCGACGCCGTCGATGGAAAATACGCTGCTGGTCGGCGACCACCTGCTGGTCGACAAGCTCGCCTATTCTCCCGCCGGCTCCATCGGCAAATTTCTGCTGCCCTATGAGGAGCCGCGGCGCGGAGATATCATTGTATTCCGTTACCCGCTCAATATCTCCGTCAATTATGTCAAGCGGGTCGTCGGCGTCCCCGGGGACCATATCCGGATCGTGAACAAGAAGGTCTACCGCAACGGCCTCGCCTTGCGCGAGCCGTACGCCTATTTCAGCGCCTCGTACCCCGATTACTACCGCGACAATTTCCCCGGCGACGCCGCCGCCAGCCCCTATGAGAGCGGCCGCGACATGCTCCAGAATCATGTCGTTAACGGCGACTTGGTCGTCCCTCCGGGATTCTATTTCGCGATGGGCGACAACCGCGACGACTCCGAAGACAGCCGCTACTGGGGATTCGTCCCGCGGGCCAACATCATCGGAAAACCGCTGATTGTATACTGGTCCTACGCGACGGACACGCAAAGCTTGGTGGGATCGTCGTTTTCCACGCTGAGCCGCCACTTCGGCGATCTGGCGCAACATTTTTTCACGAAAACCCGCTGGGGCAGGACCCTGATGCTCATCCATGGCTACAACAGCAACGACTAAGCCCGTAACGCGCGCGAAAAAGGTCAAGCCGGTCCCGGAGCGGAACGGCCTTGCCGAATGGATCGTGACATTCCTGCTGCTGATCTACGGCACCTGTCTCATCGCGCAGCCGTTCGTCATTCCTACCTCCTCCATGCACAACACCCTGTTGACGGGCGATCACCTCATCGTCGATAAGCTCGCCTACGCCGACCCCGGACCGGTGAGCAAATACATCGTGCCGTATACGCCCCCCAAGCGCGGCGATATCATCGTCTTCCGCCACCCCATTCTGCTCCAGGAGGATTACGTCAAGCGCGTCATCGGCGTCCCCGGCGATCATATCAAGCTGGTGCATAAGCAGCTCTGGCTCAACGGCCACCCCGTCAACGAGCCTTACGTGATTCACATCACCGACTATATGGACCCCTATCGCGACGAGTTCCCCAACGGAGGTCTGCTGTACGGCTCCCCTTCGCCCGGCATGGGACCGGAGCGCGCCAACGACATGCTTCAGAATCACGTCGTGAACGGCGAAGTCGTGGTGCCTCCCGGCAACTATTTCGCGATGGGCGACAACCGCGACAATTCGCTCGACAGCCGCTACTGGGGATTCGTCCCGCGCGAAAACATCACCGGCAAGCCGACCATCGTCTTCTGGTCCTACGACGCCAATACCGCCGACCTGCGCGACTACAACCTGCATCACCTGATCGACCTCGCGACTCATTTCTTCACGAAAACGCGCTGGAATCGCACGCTGAAACTGACCCCCGGTTATCCGCTCCAGTAACGGCAGTTAAGGTTTTCATAGCTTCATCGCCACTGTGGGCTCCGCGAATCGAAGCTGCCAAACCGAGCGCCCGGGTACAGCAAATCCTTCGATTTATGTTCAGGACGTAACCTATACGCGCGAGAAAGGACGTGTTGCGGCCAAGGTTCCCGGTCGGCTTAAGTTATCGCCGGATTGATCGCAGCTTGCGCGGTTCACTGCGCGGTATAGAAAGTAAACTGAACGCCTCTTGTACGGCCAACGGCGGCGGCAACGATAACGTACTTTGCCGCTCACCCCACCAGTCTGGGCGCGCATGCCCCAACCTGTCCGGCTCAATTGAGCCGGATCGACGCACCGCTCATCGGGTGCGGCATGAGACCAGTCGCGGCGCGATCACCGGGGCATGCCGGCCGGCAGATCGCGACGCAAATGTGCCGAACTGCACCCGTACCGCTCCAACTCATATCGCCTTCCAAGGCGAGTTTGGTTCGACAATCGCGGAACGACGGCCTATGTTGAACCTGTGCGGATACGCAAATCGGACCCGGCCCAGCCTCCGGCCTGCGGCCGCCTGGAATTCCGCCTCTCCAAGAGCCCAGCAGCCAGTTGGGCCAGTCGACTTTCGCGCCTTCGGAGGCCGTGCTATTTCTCTGGCGAGCAAGCGAATTCCAAAATCTTTGCTCAGGGTCCGGACAACCCTATATCGCCTGGACCGAAAAATCTACGGCGGGGAATACCTTTGTCTATGTGAAGTACTGGAATGGCTCGCCATGGGTTCTGAAGGCCTCCGGACCGCGGATGCGATTGCTACAGGCGATCGGAACTTTTCTCACGCCCGGAGCCGATCGCCGGCGAGCCTCGATTGAAAATTGTGAAACTCCGGCGTGCGGGTGACCCCAAAGTTGTCTCCATACCGGAAGCTGAAAGCTGAATGCCGCCTTGACACGGGTTGATCTATAATCAACGTAATTCTATGAGCCGCCCGCTGGCGAAGAACACGGGTAGCCTCACCATCGCAAGGCGTCATTTTTGTGTTTCAGCGGCCCTGTGCATGGGCCTGTTCGGCCAGCCTAAAGCGCTCTTTTATATGACAGAGTCGCCGGCCGCGATTCGCTCCTTCGAAGCGAATGCCTCGAAAATCGACATCATTGTTCCCACCGTGTATTCGGTTGACGGGGATGGGTTGGTTTGGGGGCGCCCGATCCGCGCATCATCGCAACGGCGCGGCGCTTCAACGTCGCGTTGATGCCGATTATCGTGAACCCCGGATTTAAGCAAGACATGATTCATGCTCTGCTGGCGAATCAGGTGGCGGGCGGCCGCATGATCTCGACTCTGGTCGCGGAATGCAAGAAGTACGCCTATTATGGCATTCAGTTCGACTTCGAGAACGTCAACTATCTGGATCGCGATAATCTCACGCATTTGGTTTACGTCGCCGCTTCCGTGCTGCACCAGTCTGGATTCAAGCTCTCCATTGCGACCGTCCCAAAAGCCTCCGATTACCCCGGCGGAGGGGACGCCGCGCGCTGGTCGTATATCAATTGGCGGGGCGCTTACGATTTGAAGAACATCGCGGAGCATGCCGACTTCGTTTCGCTGATGACCTATGACCAGCACGGGCGGAGCACGCCGCCCGGACCGGTTGCGGGGATGTCGTGGATGGAGGATCTGCTGGAGCACGCGCTCACGCAAATGCCCGCGGAAAAACTCTCACTGGGCATCGCGCTGTATGGCCGCCGTTGGTATGCCGGGATGCGGGACAAGGATCCCGAAGTACTGATCGCGACCATCAATACGGCCGATGCCGTGGATCTTGCTGCGAGCATGAAGGTCGCGCCGCAGTGGGACGAGGCGGAGCGCGTGCCCTGGTTTTATTTTTACCGCGACGGGCGCCGCGAGTACGTTTTCTACAACGACGCGCGCAGTTTCCGCGATCGCTGCGATTTGGCGCGGCGCAAGGGGCTGCACGGCATTTCGGCGTGGGTGCTCGGATCGGAAGATCCGCGGATCTGGGAGCAGCTTCCAGCGCGGGCCGCGAAGATGCACTGAGGGAGGTCACAATGAGGCGGTTTGCATGTACCTTAATACTGGGTCTGTTAGGGGCAGTCCTAAGCGGCACTGGTCACGGGCAAACGGTAACGGGAAACCTCGACGGACATGTTACGGACCCGGCGGGCGCGGCGGTCCCGGGCGTACAGGTGGTGGCCCGCAGCGCGGCGACGGGGGTTGAACGGACGGCCCAGACCAATGGCGTAGGTTATTTTGAGATTCCGTTCGTGCCCATCGGCACGTATGACGTCACGGCCACGGCAACGGGCTTCGCAACGCTGGTGGCGACCGGCAATACGGTCACTTTGAATAAAACCACGACGCTGAACTTGAAGCTGCAGCTTTTCAGCGGTGCAGGCGTCGGTGACGGTAAATGAAACGCCGCAGTTGATCGACACGACGAGCGGGCAGATCGGCCGCAGTATTGAAGACACGATGGTATCGGAGCTGCCCGTCGCGGGGCGCGATTTCAAGTCGCTCGTCACGATCTTTCCCGGATTCCAAACCAATCCGACGTCCGGCCAAAACAATTACACGCTTTCGAGCGGCAGCTCCGTTTCCTTCAACGGCACCGGCACGCGCAGCACCTCGTTCATGACCGACGGCATCGGGAACGACGATTATTCGGAGAACCAGAACCGGCAGCAGGTCAACGTGGAAACGATCAAAGAGATGGACGTGCTGACGAACAGTTTTTCGGCGGAATTCGGCCGCGGAGACGGGGCCGTAGTTCTGGTTTCGACGAAATCGGGCGCCAACCAGACTCATGGCGATGCGTATTGGTTTTACACCAATAGCGCGCTGAATGCGCGGGATTATTTTTCAAACGCCGCGGGCAACCACTTGAACTCCGCCGGCCAGTTGGTTCCGAACGTCGCCAAGGCTTCGAGCAAATCGGACCGCGTGGGCGGCATCCTCGGCGGCCCGATCGTAAAGGACAAGCTTTTCTACTTCGGCTCTTACGAGCGCTATTGGGCGCCGGGGTCGACGCTGGTGACCACCTATCTGATTCCGCCGCAGTATCTGACGCCCGACGTCAATCCCGCGCTGCCCAATGCGGCGGCGGACGCGGCGTTCATTAAGAGCGTGGCGGCGCGCTTCCCGACGAACCTGACGCCCAACGCGCCCTCCATCAGCCCTTATGCGTGGCAGGGGCCGGAGCCGCGTTCGAGCCATACCGACGACTATACCGCGCGCGTGGATTACCGCCACTCGGACAAGGACCTGATCTACGGGCGCTACCAATGGAGCACCTTCTACTCGGGCCTTACCGCGGAGCCGGTGAAAGGCGAGAACGTGCTGAGCAATCATTATTTCCTGAACGGGGGCTTCACGTGGACGCACATCTTTTCGCCGCGCATCACGGGCGAAGCGCGGGTGGGCTACGGTCGCCGCCACATCGATATCAGCTTTCTCGATCCCAGCGACACTCCGCCGATTATCCGTTGGAGCGTCTCCGGCTTTAGCAACATCCTTGGCAACGCCAGCTCCTATCCCACGCTGCGGGTGCAGAACGATTTTCAGTACGTTTACAACCTTTCCTGGGAACTGGGATCGAAACAGACGCTGAAGTTTGGAACCGATATCCGCCGGACGCAGTTGAACGACCTGGAGGAGAACTATAACCGCGGACTGTGGCAATTCAGCTCCGCCAATGGTCTTACCGCGTTTCAGAACTTCCAGCAGGGAATCGTGCAGTCGTTCACGCAGGGCTTTGGGCCGGATTACATCGGCGAGCGCATTACGGAGCTGAATTTCTTCGCCCAGGACGACGTGCGGCTGACGCGCGGTTTGACGCTGAACCTGGGCGCGCGCGTGGAACGCGTCGGCGCGCCGAACGAGGTCAACAATCTGATCCCGCCGGATTACAAGGCCACCTCATATATTTCGCCGCGCTTTGGTTTTGCGTGGTCGCCGAACTTCTCGGGCGGCTTGTTGGAAAAGCTGACGGGCGGCGCGGGGAAGAGCGTCGTGCGCGGCGGATTCGGCATCTTCCGCGGCCGTATTTTTGAGTCCATCTACAGCCAGATCGGCGCCAGTTCGCGCTTCAATCCGCCGAACGCCGCAACGGTCGGCTTCAGCAATCCGAATGAGGAAGTGGCGAATCCGACGGGCGGATACGTATTTACGCCGGGGCCGCCGACCTCGCAAGTGAGCCTGACCTATTCCGATCCGAACCTGCACATGCCGTACACGGAGCAGTGGAACTTTACGGTGGAGCGGCAATTGCCCGGCAAGGCGGCGCTGGAGGCGTCCTATATGGGCAACCGCGGCATCGGCTTGCTGTTTTACAACTGGGAGAATCGCGCGGAGTTCCCCATCGTTTCGACGCAGCCGGCGAGCTATGGCGGCCAGGCGCAGGGATACTTCACCGGGGTGCTGTTTAATCAGATCGATCCGAATCTGTTCGACTCGAACCCGCCCCCGGGCATGATTTCTCTGACGCAGCCGCGCACATCGGCGCGGCGGCCCAACGGGGCTTATGGCGCGTACCTGGTGGTGAGCAACGCGGCGTGGTCCTATTACAACGCGCTGCAGGTCACTTACAGGCAGCAGGCTTTCCGGGGATTGAATCTGCAGGTGAATTACACCTGGTCGAAGAACATCGATACGGGTTCGGAGGCAACGTCGGTGGGTACCGGAGACATCAACGCGGCGGTGAGCGAAACGCAGGGCATGGCCAGTCTGCGCGGTTATAGCCGGTTGGCGCAGCCGCAGCGTCTGGTGTTCAGCTATGTCTACGATCTGCCGATTTTCAGAGGGCAGAAGGGGCCGGATTCTTTCGGCCGGTTTGCGCCTGTCATCGGCCGCGTGCTGGGGGGATGGCAGATCGCGGGCAATACCACGTTCGCTTCGGGCAATCCGTTCACGGTGTTTCTCGGTTACGATTTGAACGGCGATGGCATTGGCGGCGACCGGCCGTTTATTGTCGATCCCAGTATCCTGGGCCACTCGGTCAGCAATGCGCGCGTCGATCCGGCGACCGGCTTGCAGTATGGACAGGAGGCGCTGCCTTTGTCGGCGTTCCTGCCGACGGCGGCGCAGGCGGCGGCGAAGCAGTGGCCGTGGTATCCGGGCAGCGGGATTGTGGGCAATCTGGGGCGCAACACGTTCTGGGCGGCCGGTCAGGAGAACTGGGATTTTTCGATCGTCAAGGACATGCGCCTGTATGGGGAGCGCACTCATCTGCAGTTCCGCGCGGAGATCTACAATCTGATGAACCGCGTGCAGTTCGATTTGCCGTCGTTCGTCAGCGTCGTGGATACCAGCGTTCCGGGGTACCAGTTGCAGCCGCTGCTCGGGAAGATTACCGACCAGCGCAACAGTCCGCGCAATATGGCGATGGCGCTCAAATTTATTTTCTAGGTG
Source organism: Bryobacterales bacterium (assembly GCA_963795935.1). Lineage (GTDB taxonomy): Bacteria > Acidobacteriota > Terriglobia > Bryobacterales > Bryobacteraceae > JAICMB01. Next base: position 23,981 of record CAWCJO010000033.1, read on the forward strand.
TGCCATGAGCAAAAGAGACGGCGACAGACGGCTCTTTTGCGTAACTGAGTAGTCGATGAGGGCAGGCCCCTCGGAACCGTCTTACAGGAGAAGGTTCCAAACCACCTCCCGCTGCTGCGGGCAAAAGCCGTGGTAGTGAGCAGGGAAGGAAAAGGCCCGGCAAGATTGGGTCAGGTGACATCCGAGAAGAAGAACGAAAGTGAATCACCGTTTCTCATGTCGAAAAGAATCCAGACGATATCAAAACCGTGGTTTGTTAGAAGGCTGCGGGACAAGTTCCGACGGGACCTGTTTACGGGCGGGACGGTATCCGGCATATAGGTGGCTTGAGCTCGGGTGAGGCGATTATTCGGAACATGGGAACCTTCGGCGCCGATGCTAACGGAGAAGCCACAAGTGGCATGAACCACGAGGGCGAGAGTACGAAAGCGGCGCCAAGGGGCGGAACACTTCGTAGTAGCGATGAAGTCGGCGAAAGCCGACGGAGCGAAGGGAGTGTGTGCAGTGAAGCGACATCGATTGGGCCAACCCGCAAGGGGAGGAGCCTGAAGGATGAAGCAAAACCGTTTTGTATTTCACGATGGGAAGTCTGGGAAGCCTATTTAAAGGTAAAGAGCAATCAAGGGGCGGCAGGCCTGGATGGGCAGTCGATCGAGGAGTTTGAAAGGGACTTGAAGAAGAACCTTTACAGGATCTGGAATCGGATGTCATCCGGGAGTTACTTTCCAGCGCCAGTGCGGACGGTGAAGATCCCGAAAGCCCATGGCGGAGAGAGGACGCTGGGGATACCGACGGTCTCAGATCGAATTGCACAAATGGTCGTGAAGAATCGACTGGAAGCAGTGGTGGATCCACTATTCCTGCCGGCATCGTACGGGTATCGCCCGAAGAAGTCGGCGCTGGATGCGGTGGGACAGGCCCGGCAGATGTGTTGTGGAGTGGACCCTTAAACTGAGACAACCAGATAACCTCTAAGATTCATCCAAAGGGGAAATCATGAGTTTGTCTCGACGGAAGTTTTCAAAGGAGTTCAAGCTGGGGGCCGTGCGCCGGCTGGAAGCGGGCGACACGATCGCTCACGTGGCCCGGGCCTGCGAAGTTCACCCCAGCGATCTGCATCGCTGGCGGCGGGAGCTGCAAGAACATGGGGAGCGGGCTTTCGGCGGCGCCGGAGTGCGACGGGAGGAAGAAAGCCGGGTGGCCGAACTGGAGCGCAAGATCGGCCGGCAACAAATGGAGATCGATTTTTTAAAAAGGGCCTTGCAGCGTTGTCAGAGGAACAGCGCCTGCTGCGGGCACTGCATGGCGGCGCGACATCTACCGGCAGATCGAAAAAGAAACAGACGCGGGCGGGAGCTTAACGGTGCAACAAATGTGCAATTCCGGCAGCGTCAGCCGGGGGGGATTCTACCGCTTCCGGGAAGCGGTGGAGACGCGGCGCACGCCGAAGGAGATCGGCCTGCGGCATGAAATTCAGAAGATCGCAGTCGATATGGCGGCATATGGCAGCCGCCGGATCGCGGCGGAGTTGAAGCGCCGCGGCTGGCGAGTGAACCGCAAGCGCGTGGCAGCGCATTATGCGGGAGGACAATCTGCTGTGCCTGCGCCAGCGCAGTTTCGTGGTTACCACCGATTCCAAACACAGCTTCATGGTTTATCCCAACTTGGCCGGGCAACTGGAGCCGGCGGGCACGGATCAGTTGTGGGTTGCCGACATCACCTACATCCGCTTGGCCGAGGAGTTCGTCTATTTGGCGGTGATTCTGGACGCCTACTCGCGTGCCCAGGGGCGGAGCACCGCGGCCTCCTATCCAATGGATAAATGTCCCTGTTCTTCCTTGCAAGTGATCGGCTGGTCGCTGGAGCGCACGCTGGCGGCCTCGCTCACGGTGGCGGCGCTCCGCATGGCCTTGCAGTGCCGCCGGATTACGCCGGAACTGGTGCATCATTCCGACCGCGGCGTACAATATGCCAGTCATGAATACACGGCTTTGTTGCTCGAGCACGGAATCCGCATCAGCATGAGCCGAAAAGCGAATCCGTACGACAACGCCCAATGCGAGAGTTTCATGAAGACACTCAAATATGAGGAGGTGTATCGGGCCGATTACCGCGACTTGTCGGACGCGCAGGTCCGCATCCGCGAGTTCATCGAAGCGATCTACAACGGCAAACGGCTGCACTCGGCGTTGAAGTACGTGCCGCCGGCCGAATATGAACGCTCTCTGGCGCTGGCGCCTCGGGCTGCAGGGGTTCAACCGGAGCTGTCGTTATGAGTTTTCTAAGGCATGCGCGATCTATCGGTCCGATGTTGTTGTTTTTGATGAGGACGGCGAGGGCGCTCTTCGCCTGCGGCCTTGCAGGTTCGCACAGGGGCGCGAGAGAGTCGCGCCCCTGCTCATCGTCCGCGATGAGTCGCACCGGCTATTCCTTGGCGAGTTGCTCTCCAGCAGAGCCCGCCTCCGCTTCGCCGGATGTGATCAGTCTGCTATGAAAGAGTATTGCCGGTCGAGGGAATTTCAGCGAACGGCGACCAGTGGGTTATCTGTTTGTCTCAGCCGAGGGGTCCACCGCATTGGGCTTATGACTGGGTTTGCGATCTGGACATCAAGGGCTTCTTCGATAATCTCGATCACGATCTGATGATGCGGGCGGTAAGAAAACACGCGCAAGAGCGGTGGATGGAACTTTACATTGAGCGTTGGCTGAAAGCACCGGCGCAAGATGAAGAGGGACGTCTGCTGAAGCGTGAACGAGGTACTCCGCAAGGAGGAGTGATGACTCCTCGTACGCAAAAGATAACTTTGCGTTCGAACGGGTGCTTAGGTACCGGTGATGTCCTCGCCTTACTTGCAATATGTCATAGCCGGTTGTATATTTATGACACATGGGACGGGCCAGCGATGCCCAAAAGGCCGAGCGTCTCAATCGCGCTCGCAGTCTGCTACACGAATTCGATCAACTGCCCGAGGCCGTCGAGCAGCTGGCACAAGATTGTTCCATCTCTCCCCGCCAGGCGTATCGTTACCTCCAACAAGCCGAACGGCTGAAGGAGCCACTGGCCGTCAGCGCACCGAAGTTGGCCTTTACGGTGAAACTGGAACCCAGTTTGATTCAGCGGGTCCGGTTGTACGCATCTGTCAAGAACCTCTCCATCAGCGAAGTGGTCAGCCGTGCCTTGCTAGCAGTACTGCCACGAGGGCGAGGGCGTGGCTGAGAGCGGCGCCTCTCGAAACCTTCGCCTTGAATATCGGTTTGATCGTTTGTTTGAAGATAAGCTGGCACAAGTCTTTCAGGCCTTGGCGCCAGAAAAGCTCGGGATCATTGGCGCAGTCGCCGAAACCAGGGAGGGCATGAATGATAAGGCCGGCAGCCATCTATGCGCGAGTGTCATCGGATCGCCAGAAGGAGGCGCACACAATCGCGAGCCAGACAGCGGCGCTGATCCAGTTCGCCGAGACGGAGGGATTCGGCGTGCCCAAGGAGTGGGTCTTTCAAGACGAAGGCTATAGCGGAAGCAGCCTTCTTCGGCCGGGTTTGGAAGCGATCCGAGACTTGGCGGCGGAAGGACACATCGAAGCGGTGCTGATTCATTCACCGGACCGGCTGAGCCGGAAGTACGCCTATCAGGTACTGTTGGCGGAAGAGTTTTCCAAACATGGCGTTGCGGTGCGGTTTGTGAAGAGTCCTTCGGTCACCACGCCGGAGGATCAACTGTTGGTACAGTTTCAAGGCATGATCGCCGAGTATGAGCGCGCCCAGATTCTGGAGCGGTCGAGGCGAGGAAAGCGGCATCGCGCCCAACAAGGGTCAATCAGCGTGCTGTCGGGAGCGCCATACGGTTATCGGTACGTGAAGAAAAGCGATTCGACGGCCGCCTACTACGAGGTGTTGGAAAGCGAGGCGGATGTGGTCCGGCTAGTGTTCCAGACCTACGTTGAACAGGCGTCGAGCATCAATGCGATTACGCGAATGCTGAATGAGCGCCAGATCCCAACACGCAAAGGAATCGCCCGGTGGGAGCGATCCACCGTCTGGGCGATGCTGCGCAATCCGGCCTATGTAGGGCGAGCCTGCTTCGGCAAGACCGAACTCCGACCGCGACAGCGCATCACGCGTCCATTACGTCAACGTCAGGGACACGCCACTCGGGACAGCGCAAATCATGAACGCCCGCGCCAGGACTGGATCGAAATTCCAGTGCCTGCTTTGGTGAGTGAATCGTTGTTTGCCTTGGCGCAAGAGCAGTTACAGCGGAACAAGCATCATTCTCCACGGCGGACGATCGAGCCGAGCCTGCTGCAAGGGATGCTGGTCTGTGAGAAATGCGGCTACGCGTTGTACCGCTCGTCAGCCAAAACCTCCAGGCAAAAGCTCTACTACTATCGGTGTCTGGGTTCCGACTCTTATCGTTACCCGAACGGAGCGGTCTGCGACAACCGGCCGATTCGGCAGGACTACCTGGATTCTTTCATCTGGACGGAGATCCTGCGTCTGTTGGACGATCCGGCGCTGATTCAAGCGGAGTTGGATCGCAGAATGGAAGCAGCCAGGAAGGCGGACCCTTTACGCAAGCGAGAGGAAAGCTTGCAGCGTGAACAAGTGCGAATTCAAAAGAACATCGACCGACTAGTAACGGTGTATCAGGAAAGCCTGGTCACGTTGCAACAACTGCGCCAACGCATGCCGGACCTTCGCAGGCAGGAACAAGCGCTACAGTCAGAACTGCTGTCATTGGCCGAGGCGGCAACGGATCAATCCAAATATCTTCGTCTGGCGGAGACACTCGCTGATTTTCGCTGCCGACTTCGAGCCCGGGCCGATAGCCTGGACGTCGATGCACGCCAGAAAATTTTACGGCTTCTGGTTAAGGAAATCCTGGTGGGCAAGGAGACCGTCACGATTCGGCACTCGATTCCAACTCCGCACCCCGGGCCAGGGCTGGATGCATCGCCTGGACCAGTTCCAGCGCCCCCGATTCCGCCCTCCGGACCAAGTTATCTTTTGCGTACGAGGAGTCATCAGCCCCCTGTTGGCCAATCTGTTTCTGCACTATGCGTTCGATTTGTGGATGTGGCGAAATTGGTCGCATCTGCCGTTCGAGCGGTACGCGGATGACATTATCGTCCATTGCAGGACAGAGCGGGAAGCGAACCAGGTGCGTGTCAAGCTAGCGGCACGGTTGAAGCAGTGTGGGTTGGAACTGCATCCGGAGAAGACGAAAGTGGTCTATTGCAAGGATGCCAATCGGAAAGAGATTCACCCGAACGAGAAGTTCGACTTTCTGGGGTTTACGTTTCGGCCTCGGAGAGCGAAGAATCGGAAAGGGAAGATCTTTTGTAGTTTCAGTCCAGCCATCTCGAAGAGTGCGGCACAGACAATCCGGGATGAGATCCGAGGATGGAAGTTGCATCGCTGTACAGGGCAGGCCATCGAAGATCTTGCCCGGAAGATCAATCCCAAACTTCGGGGATGGTTCAACTACTATGGGCGCTTCACGCCTTCAGCGCTCCGGCCCATCGAGAGGCATGTCGGCCAATCGTTGGTTCGCTGGGCTTGTCGGAGATATAAGAAGCTACGCAATCACCGGAGTCGGGCATGGGCCTGGCTGATGCAGGTTCTCGATCGTCAGCCAGACCTGCTTGCACTTTGGGAGCACAGCGTAGTCGGTTTTCACCATAGGAGCTGTATGAGTGGAGACGCTCACGTACAGTTCTGGGAGAGCCTCGGGGTGAGATTCCCAGGGGCTACTTAACCAGGATGCTGAAAGACGTCGAAAAAGGCTTGCTTACGCGCGCCGCTCGGAATCGCACCTGCGTGTTTGCAGCAACTTACCGAGGCGCGGCCGTGAGGAAGCGGTAGCCCGCATCCTTTTTCAGCATTCTGCTAGCTAGAAGCTCAAACGCTCACTGCAGATGAACGATGCCGCGCTGAATAGCCACCGTAGCGGCCTGCGTACGGTCCTGTACGCGAAGCTTGCTGAGTATCTTCTTAACGTGGTTCTTCACCGTGTCTTCGGCGATGCTGAGCGCGTAAGCGATCTGTTTATTGGCAAGCCCTTTGACGATCAGGGTCAATACTTCCACTTCACGCGCGCTGAGACCAGAGCCGGGCGTGCGGCTCGCGAGGACGGCCGCGATCCCCGGCGGCGTGAAGGTCTTGCCCGCGGCAACGGTGCGAATTGCGTTCAGCAGCCGTCATGGAGGACGTCCTTGGTGAGATATCCGCTTACGCCGGCCGCGAAGGCGCGGCCTATATCCTCATCTCCGCCATAGCTCGTTAAGACGATCAATTTTGCCGCCGGATCGAACGCGCGGATCGCAATTGTGGCTTCTACTCCGGTCATGACCGGCATCCGGAGGTCAAGCAGGGTGACAGCGGGCTTGGTTGCGCCATACATCTCGACCGCCTCGCGGCCGTTAGCCGCCTCGCCGATCACGATCATGTCGGGCTGCATATTAATAATCGTGACCACGCCGACGCGCGCGATGAGATGGTCTTCAGCGACCAGAATCCGAACTGGGTTTGCCTCTTTCACTCGAACGGTACGATCGCTTCCACTGCGGTGCCGCGGCCAGGCTTGCTATCCACGCGCAACTGGCCGCCCACGCGCTGGGCCCTTTCGCGCATGCCCACAAGACCGAAGTGCCCTCCGGAGGTGGAAAAAACAGTTTGGCCCTCGAAACCTCGTCCGTCGTCGGCGATGCGCAGGAACAATTTGCCGCCCTGAGCATGGAGCCGTACGCGAATGGTGGAGGGGGCGGCGTGCTTCAGAGCATTCGCAACCGCTTCCTGAGCGATGCGGAGAAGTTGCTGCTGCATTTCGCGCGGAAGTTCAAGCTTGGGGGGAACGATGTCGAGCTCCACGTCGACCCCCGATTCCCGCGCCCAGGAGCGCGCGCCCGATTCGAGCGCCGCCGCGAGCCCTTCTTTTTCAAGCGCCGAAGCGCGCAGGTCCATAACCGAACGGCGGGCCTCCGTTATGCTATAGCGCGCCATTTTCTGGGCCAGACCGAGATGCTGGCTGGCCGTTTGGGCCTCCTTCGGCATGCACATGGCAACGGCCTCGAGTTGGGAAGAGATTCCGACAAAACCCTGCGCGAGCGTGTCGTGAATTTCACGCGCGAGCCGCAGCCGTTCTTCGAGGACGAGCCGAAACGCATTGCGGATGCGTTGCAACCGTAGCCGATATATGGCGGCAATCGCGGCCAGCACGGCGAGGATGCAAAGTGCGATGAAAGGCGCGGTTTCGTAATTGTGAGGCGATACGCTGAAGGAATACGTTTCTTCTCCGGCGGGACCGTCGGGTAACTGGGCCCGCACTCGAAAGCGGTAATCGCCGTGAGGGACATTGTTGTAGTTGATCGACCGCCGTCCTGCGGCATGGACCCATTCCTTTTCGAGGCCTTCCAGCCTGTATGAATACTCGATGCGCTCCGGCGCGCTCAGGTGGATTGCGGCGTAGCGGATCTGAAGGCGCGTGCCGCCCGGCCGTAGTTTCGCCGCAGTGCTTAAATCGAGCAGCCGGTTTTCGGCAGCTATGGACAGGATATGGACGGAGAGAGCAGTAAGCTGCGGCGCTTTGGCGTTTGGCGCAAGGACGGCCAATCCCTTACTGGTCGGGAACCAGAGCCGGCCATCGGAGCTTTGGATGCCTCCGCCCGCGACGAAATTGCCGGGAGCCCATTGCGCGCTGCGCAGACCATCCTCCACGCCGTAATTTACCGGCGTCAGGCGCGGGGTTCGATGCGCGGCAAAGTCCCGCAGCTGAGACTTCTCGAGCCGGCAGATGCCGCGCGTAGTCGACAGCCATAGATATTCGCCGGCGTCGATTACATGGTTGACATTGTTACTAAGCAGGCCGTCTTTGGCGGTGAAGGCTTCAAATTTGCCGTTTCGTAAGGCATTGAGACCGCCGCCGAATGTGCCAATCCAGAGCACTCCATCGGAATCTTCGAAAAGCGAGCGGATGCCGTTGCTCGCGAGCCCATCGGCGGTGGTGAATTGGCGCGCGGCGCCATGGCGCACGCTCCACAATCCCTTGCCGAGAGTTCCCGCCCAAATCGTATCGTCCTTTCCTGCGCAGAGGACGCCAAATGCGCTGCTGAGCAGCGGGCCCCCGGGAACAGCAACATGGAAGCGCCTGCCAACAAGCTCACCAAGTCCGCCCGGCATGGCAAGCCAGAGCCGGCCTCGGCCGTCCTGAACCGCATCGTAGACGGTGCGGCGCTCCAGCGGATCACGTACGAGATACGTGCTGAAGGCGCCGCGATGCACGCGCGTTAATCCCTTGCGCGTAGAGATCAGAAGATCGCCGCCGAGCGCTTCCCGAACGGCAAAGACTTCGTCGCTAGCGAGGCCGTCTCGAGTACTGAAAAGCCGCGGGGAGCCGCGACCGGAAAGCAGCAACAGACCCCGATCGAGGAAGCCCGCCCAGATGCGGCCCGCACGATCCTCGAAAACCGCATTCGGTAAATCACTGGGGAATCCCTCGTTCTTCCCATAGACGGTGAATATGTCATCTCTGAAACGGGTCAGGCCGTTATTGCCACCGGCCCACAGATCTCCCTCGCGGTCCTCGAAGAGAGAAAGAACCACCTCACGCGGCTGGCTCTCGGAGCAGGCCGGCGCGGTGAAGCGACCGCCCTCGAAACGCGCAATCCCGCCGTTGGTGCCCGCCCAGATGTTCCCGTCGCGGTCCTCTCGAAGCGCGCGGACCAGATTATCGGGCAAACCGCTTTTCGAGTTGTAGCGCCGAAGCGCGCCTGCGGCGGATCGTACAAATACGCCCTGAGAGCCCGCGATCCAGAGATTGTTCCCCCGATCGGCGATCATCGCGGAAATCATATGCTCGCGGAGCGCGATACCGGGAACGACGGTCTCGAATTTTCCGCCGACGAGTTTGGCGATACCGCCAAAGCCGCCCACCCATAACTCGCCTGTGCGGTCCTCGCATACGGCACGGACGGAGGTGAGGGGTATGTCGCGTCCCGGCGAGTAGGTTTCGAAATGGCCCGAGTGCAGACGCACTAGGTGCAGGCCGGCGACGATCCAGAGGACGCCGGAGTGGCCGCTATATAGCTCGGCGATGGCGAGGTCCGGGAGACCTTCGCGGGTTGTGAATGTAGTAAAACGTCCCTCGCGATAGTGGACCAACCCGGAGGGAGTGCCGATCCACAGAGAGCCGTCAGCCATGGCGGCCAGGGCCGTGATGGAGTTGGACGGCAGCGGATCGTGCTCCTTATCGAAGACCACAAATTCGTATCCGTCGAAGCGGACCAGTCCCTCGGCGGTCCCGAGCCAAAGATAGCCGTCGACGGTTTGCGCGATTGCCTGGACTGTATCCTGGGGCAAGCCCTGCTCCTGATTCCAGGTATTGCGCGAGTACTGCGTGATCAGTTTATGTGGACTCAACGCGAGGCAGGGGACACCCAGCCCTATGAGGGTCAGCGCCGCCGCAAAACGGGCTCCGAGAGCCGACGGCAATGTCATTGCTATATTATCCGCTTGCGAGCGCTGCGACAACAAGCGATCACGCCGCGGACAGACGGCAGGAGCATGTGGAGTTACCGGCGCTTGAGAAAGCGGGGCGAGAGTTCTTTGGCTCGGCAAAGCGGTTCCGGCTCTCAGTTTTCAATCGGTTACAGCTACGATGGAGACGGCCGCCGCGTGATGAAAAGCGTGGGATCGACCACGACGGTGTACGCCTACGATGCCTCGGGCCAGTTAGCGGCCGAATACGGCGGCTCGTCGCCGAACGTGACAGGGATGACGTACCTCACGGCGGATCAATTAGGCAGCACGCGCCTGCTAACAAACGCGAGTGCGGGAGTAGTGGAGTGCTTCGATTATCTGCCCTTTGGCCGGGTGGTTCGCAGATTGCACCGTTGCTTCCGCCTACGCCGGTGGATGCGAACGATCAGACACGCAACACTTGCGGCTTACCTGTGTTCGCGAGGGGCTTCATGTCCATGCGGGTCATGCCTGGCTTGGCCGTGAAACTCCCTGCGGCGTTCTGTCGGGCGCTCACCCCGCGCGGGGAAACCGCCATGGTAGCCCTCGCGAAAATCGTAACGGTGGTCGACATGACCGTAAAAATGTTCCCGCCCGTGATACCAAGGTCCCGCACCGATGAATACACCGCCATTGAACCACTCCGGGCCATAGTAGCCATCGGGAGCACAGTTGTAAGGCGGGACTTCGTAGTACCCATATGGGCAAACGGGCGGCGGTCCAATACTGACCGAAACCTGCGCGGACGCACGATTCCCGGTAGCCATGAAAAACCCGGCGGTGAGAGTCAAAAGAGCAAGGTGTCTAAGTTTTTTCATAGATTTACATCCTCCACATGTGTTGCATTTCCAGTTCCAAACCACGACGAACGTCACGGCCCATCCTCGTATTCGAGCGCGAAAATGCGTTTCATGTGCCCCCTGGGTCCTGTGCAGGGCGGCCCCGCACAGATCCGTACGTGCGGTTTGCCCGCATACGGCTCCTACCTTCGATGTCTAGCGTCGAAGCGGGCGCGAGGATACGGATGAAGAACGCGAATAGGGGGAAGCCATCGGTCGACAAGCCTGCCCACCCCTTTCCGCGATCCGAATTACGCGAGCAGCTTTTCAAGATAGAGTTTGGAGGCGCGAATATCTTCGGCCTGTTTCGGGTCGGAGATTTCGCGCTCAATGGTGAGCGCTCCGCTGTAGCCGATCTTCTTCAGCCTCCGTATGATCTCAGGGAAATCGACTTTGCCTTGACCGATCGGCACCTCGCGGCCCAGTTGCTTTGTGTCGGTTGGGTAAAGGCCGTCCTTGGCGTGTACACCCTGCACATATGGACCGAGCAGATCCACGGCGTCTACGGGATTCGCCTTGCCGTAAAGAATCAGGTTCGCTACATCGAAATTTATGCCGACGTTATCAAGGCCGACATCGCGTATAGCGCGCACCAGCGTGATGGGCGTCTCCTGGCCGGTTTCGCAGCGGAAATTCTGTCCGTTTGCCTTGCAATGCTTCGCTACTTCGCCGATAGCCTGCACAACTTCGGCGTAGAGCGGTTCGTTGGGATTCTCCGGTATGAATCCGCAATGCGTCTGCACGGCCGCAATGCCGCATTCTTTCGCAAAGTCGGAGGCCTGCTTGAGATGATCGATGCGCGCCCGCCGCTTTGCGCGCGGAACAAGTCCGATAGTGAGCGGGCCGTCGTAGAAGTTGTAAATATCGCGTCCGGGGCCGCCGGTCACAACACAAGTCGCTTCGATTGTGTACTCGTCGAGAGCGGAGCGCAGCGCCTCGGCAGCATCTTTGCCGAAGGAGCCGATGGATACCTGGCACGTGGGCACGTCGAAATCGTGCACGCGGCGAATGGCCGCATCCGCGGCTTGCCGTGGGGTTGCCGTTTGACGAGCGCACACCTGCTATCAGCCCGAGCCGCATGCCGCCTGCCGCGGGCGCGGCGCCTGCAAATTGCGACGCGGCGCCGGCGAGTGCGGCCATTTGCACGAACTCACGCCGTTTAAATTGTGTCATCTCGAACAATTTATCTCATTCGCCGCACGCGGCGCATTACAAGATGATGAGGAGATTGCGCGGGCGGCGCAGCCCCTTACATGCATGACGATCACAACCATATTGGCGATCATCACCCTTATACTCGCAATCATAAACGGATTCAACGCTCGGGTGCCGCTGTGGATTCCCGTGGGACTCCTTGCACTGGCGCTGATCGTTCACGAACCGGCGCTGGCAGCCAACAACCAGCTGGAGGTTCTGTTCGCCAGCCCTGTCCGTACGCAGTCGGGGCGGCCGCGCCCTTCGACAAACCACCTGGGTACCGGAGTTGTGCGGGCTTTGCGACGAGAACGGCTTCCCGCAGCACCCTGCTCAGCCGCCGCGCTGGGCCTTCACGCCGCTTGTGCCAACCGAGATGGAGGGCGGCTTGGGCTTTCCGCCTGCGCCGGAAGGCCTCGCCAGATCAGGGCGAGGCTGAAAAGAATGTCACTAGGGGCGTACGTGGACGAACGCCGGAACGATCAGTGCCAGTGCAACGAGTGCCACGGGAATCCACAGCGGCACCCGAGCGTTGAATCCGTTTATGATCGCGAGTACGAGGGCGATAATCGCCAATATGGTTGTGATTGTCATGCATGTAAGGTATCAGCCGAAAAGCCACGACGGCACGATTACTCAGATGCCGCATGCGACGCCATGCCCTCCTTGAAAAAGCGCGTCGCGTACCACCACGCAGTCGACCCGGCGCGCTTCGATGTCCTGGATCAGCCGCCGCAGGGCCAGGCGGTCCATATTGGCTCCGTGAAGATCACGCGTTGAATAGATATGCGGTCCTGCAGCCCCAGGCGATCCAGCGTCTTGAGCGCCTGGTCGCGGAAGCTCGCGCCGCGACCAATTCTTTTCTGCTGCAGGCATTGGGCACGCTCGAAACCACGGAAGCGGGCCGCTTCTTCGCCCGAAGCGCCCGGCGGCAGAGTTGATGCGGTTCATCTCGTTATCAAACCAATCTATGAAAAGAAGAATCCGCGGCTCGCGTGGTCTTGGCCACTCTCTATATAAAAAAAAGAGCGGGCGTACCAGAAGAGGGCAGGGCGGAGCTGCATCTTGAAGTTGCTTTAGGAATCTGAGACTCTGAGGCCGGAGGCGTTCGGTGCTGGGCGTGTGGCGCGGCCCTCCAGGGTTTCTCGCCCCGGTCCACTGATCCGTTACGAGGGATCGTTGCGGGTGGTATGCCTTGCGGTCGATCAGTTCCTGCGTCGTCCGCCCGAATTCCAGGGCACCGGTCGTTGAGAAGCCGAGGCGATACTCCCTCTGGGTAGGCAAAGCGGTCGAGCTTGGTGGTCGCAATCAGGTCCGGCTGCGGCCAGATATCGCCGGGCACGTTCTCGCGCCGGCAGTAGTTAACCTTTTGCGCGAAGTGCTTCGCGCCGGCGGGCAAGGCGGCCAGCCAGCGGTTGATGAAGGCAGGGGGCTTGAGGATCTCGACAACCGCCACGGCCTTGAATTCGCTGATCAGCTCGTCGCTAAGGGACAGGCTCAGGCAGAAGATGTAGATTTCACCGGCGCGCGCCGATGATTCGAAACCCATTTGCAAGGGAAAGCTTGTTCCCGCGGGCTGTTTGGTCACCTGCAGCCCGTCGAGAGGCCGGAAAATGCGCGTCGATTCGAACTCATCGCCGATGATCTGCTTCGATGCGCCGTCCTCGTAATCGCGGAAATATCCCAGCGTCTGGTGATACGCCTTGCCGACGAGAAACTGCCGCGCGTAGCCGACGACGGCAGCTGCTCAGCGCGCCGCCTGAAATGGCGGGTTTTAGTCGAGAGGCGAGAGCCAATTCGCGTAGGAGAAAGGCTTCGTCGCGATAAGGCCGATCACGAGCGCCTCCCAGACCCAAGGATCCGTGAGTTATCGGTGCGCCCTAACGGCGCAGGTCATCAGTGGAGGGAGGTTCCACCCATGTAGTTGTCGGTAAGCGTGGTAGCTACCGGGCGAATCGCTCGGGTAGCGGGACAGCGCCTGCAGGCTGCGCCGCACCTCCTCGAAACCCTGATTCATTCTGCACAACTGGTCATAGACGTTCTTCCCGGGCATGGTCCTCTCCTGCTCCTGTTCCGGCGTGGCGTCCGCCGGGCACCTCGCATGTTGGCTCCTGTGGGCCGCTCCGTTCAAGTGGCCTCGGAGAACGGCGCCGGCGCATAGGCCGCGCGGCAGAATGCATGGCCTGCTTAGCGCCAACACAGTGAGCCAGATCGCTCACAAAGAGCTTGCGTCCAGCCGCTCCCGACTATGTTGCGGAGCCGGTCACATTTCCCTTGCCTTTGCGGGCAACCCGAGTGATGTATCGTCATGCGCGAAGAACGCGCAAGAAAAGGATGACCAGAACAGCCATGACGAATACAGAGACCAACGGCAAAGCCGCCGCTATTGCGGCGCCGGGCGCGCACGTCGCGCCGCAGGCAGCCCCCTCGAAGAACGGCGCCAGCCGGAAGAAGGGCGCGCCCACGGCCCACAAAAAGGCCCCAGCCGCGCCCCCAAGAAAGCCCAGGCTGGCAAAAAGGCCACCAAAGGCGAATGCAAGGCCAATGCCCCCCGCGCTGCCAGCAAGGGCGCGAAAATCCTGGATGATCGCACGGCCCAAAGGCGCCACACTCGCCGAGATCATGAAGGCCGCCGGCTGGCAGGCCCACAGCGTGCGCGGCTTCCTCTCCACCGCCGGCAAGAAGCACAAGGTCCATATCGAGTCCTCGAAAAACGAAGGCGGCGACCGCATCTACCGCTGTTCCAAATAGAACTCCCGCCTGCCTCAACAGCCGCCGTCGGATTCAATCATCCGGCGGCGGTTCTGCTCCTGCTTCCAGAAAATGCATCCAGTCACGTTTTGCTGAGCCGCCGGTTAGAGCGATCATGATTCAGCCGCCTACTTGCTCCTCGCGGTAGCGTCAGTGGCATCACGACACGGGCGAGCGGCAGCCCGAAGCGGATCTCGGGCGGAGTCGCTCTTGGCGCGGCGGGGGCGTTTTCAACGGCTGGGGCATTCTCAAGCTGCCCTCGCTTCCGCGCCAGGATCTGTTCGATCAGCGCGAGGGGAATTCGGAACCGTACTCTGTCCCCTTCGCCCGGCGGCAGCCAAGCCCAGCTTACTGGCTTCGCACGACAATCCCGCCCGCCTCCCACGCGCAGCACCATCCTGGCGAGACAGACTCGCCGATATGCAGTGATTGGCAACATGCTCTACCCCTCTGCCCCGGCTGCCCGCGGTTGGCTTTCCGCGCGGCGGCGCAGGAGTTGTTCGAAGCGCGCGCGTTGCAGTTGCCAATCGTACTCCGCCGTCAGCGGTCGAATAGCGCTCTCGGTGATGAGCTCGCGCCCACGCTTCAGCGGCGGAAGCGACAACAGGCGCTCCTGAATGTCGGGAGCCAGTTGCAGCAGATTGAGGATCTGGGTGATGCGGGAGCGCGACACGCGCCCGAAGTGAGCTAAGGCCCGGCGATCCAGATCGGCGGACTCGCGCAGCCGGCCGTCCAGCTTGATGGCCAGCGCCATCAAACGCGTGATCCGCGGCAGCGCCGCGCCTCGCGGTTGCGATCGAGCCGTGGCGCCGTCTGGTTGGCGGGCGCGCCGCCGCTGCTCGAAGCGGTAGCGAACCTCATGCGTGGACTCAGCCATGGCCTTGCTCCTTGGCCGCGCGCAGTCGAATCGAGACCTGACCATTGCCCCCGTCGTACGTCACTCGTTCCACGACCCGCGCAAGGCCGGTGAGGTCCTCTCCGCAGGCCCGCCGCGCCCCTCTCTCGAGTTGTTCCACGACGGAGGCTTCAAAGGCCGCTGCGCCTACCGACTCGCCGGCGCAGTCTCTCGTGCGGCACACATAATAGCGATAGCGGCGCTCGCCCCGCGCGGTCGAGAGGTGCGCCATCGGCTTGCCGCAACGGCCGCAATGGAGCAGACCCTGGAGGAGCGCGCCGTGTTTGTTGCGCGGCTTGCGCCGCGGTCGCGGGCCGGCCACTTGGAGCAACCGCTGCACGCGTTTCCACAAGCGCGGCTGCCACGATGCGCCGATGCTCGCCGCGATAGCTCTGGCCGCGATAGGCGACCACGCCGGCATAAACCTCGTTGGCCAGCAATCGCCGCAGGGAACTCTCCGTAAACTTCCCGCCCGTATGCCGCCTCTGCTTTCCCGTCACCCAGCTCTTCGTTTTCCAGCCGCGCCGCTGCGCCTCCTCCAAGGTGAGCGCCAGAGAACGGTTCCCGGCGAAGAGCGCAAACATCGCCCGCACCTGTTCTGCTTCGCCTCGTTCACGAGCAGCCTGCCACCCCGCGCATCGAGATCGTAGCCAAGCGGCACGTAACCGCCGGTCCATTTGCCCTTGCGCGCCGCCGCTTTCTTGTCTCGCGTCCGCTCGCTGATGATATCCCGTTCGAACTCCGCAAAAGACAACAGAATGTGCAGCGTCAGCCGCCCCACCGGCGTGCTGGTATTGAACTGCTGCGTCACGGAAACGAAGCTCACCCCGTGCTTCTCGAACACGCCCATGAGCCGCGCGAAATCGAGAAGCGAGCGGCTCAGCCGGTCCACCTTATATACAACGACGCAATCGATGTGGCCGGCTGTCGATGTCCTCCAGCAGCTTGGCGAGCGCAGGCCGTTCCATATTGGCCCCGCTGAAGCCGCCGTCATCATAGCTGTGGGGCAGCGCCTGCCAGCCCTCCTGGCGTGGCTCTGAATGAAGGCTTCGGCGGCCTCGCGCTGCGCATCGAGCGAGTTGAAGTCCTGATCCAGTCCTTCCTCGCTCGACTTGCGGGTGTAGATGGCGCAGCGGACCGGGCGCGGCGAAGCATTATCGGGATCGGCCAGACTGCCTCCTCCCGTGCGGCGCTTTCGTCAGTCCGAAAAAGACCAGACCATTCCAGCGCGTGCCGGTCACTTGGGTCGCGATGGCGCTCAGCGAGCCATAGTGTCTACCCTGATGCTCGAAGCCGTCGGCCAACATCTTGACGGTGATGTTGCGGCCGTCGTAATCGCGCTGCAGCACGGCGCCGGGAGGGGGAATGCGGCGGTCGAGACGCCAGCGGCTGCGGCTCGTTACCGCGATGCTCGGCGCCGCTGCCGACAGAAAGCCGCGCGGCGGCAGCGCCCGCACATCGGCTTCGTTCGCGATCGCAGGGCGCGCTGGAGCGCCGCGTCACTGAGCCCGCCTTCGCTCGCCGCCTGCAGACGCCAAGCCAGACGCCGCGAAAAATGCTCGCGGTGTTTCGAGCGCGGCTCTTCGTCAAACGCCTCCCGGTACCGCGCCCGAATCTGCGCCAGGGGGGCGCGCCGCAGCTCCTCGATCTCTCTCCGTAGTATGGAATCCATTGCTCCTTCTCCTCTTTTCTTTGCGTTCACTCACGCACTCCCATGAACGCTCTCTGGAGAGAAGAAAGCAACTCGGGAAACTTCCTTGATCGGCTCCTGCCGCAGCCCGCCTAAAAAGGGCTGATCCGCACCGGGGCCCAGAAGCGCCAGCGCCCGCACCTGCCGCAGCGTGAGCCGGCGATTGTTGAGCGTCGCGGTCGACACGCTGAGCACGGCGTCGGCGGCGAGCGCCTGATAAAACGCTTGATCCACCTCCAGACGTATCTCGGCGCGCGTTTCGTCAACTTGCAGTTTCTGCGAGCCCGCGCGCAGCCGGGCGGATTCGATGAGCTTATTGGTGCGCCCGAAATCGGTGATGAGCTGGCTCATCACGACCTGCGACGCGGCGCGGCTGGCGAGACTCGATCATCACAACCACTTCCGAGCCACCTGCGGAACTGCGATCATCTGGTTTTGTCATTGAAACCCTTCACGGAGCAGACCCGATGGAAAGGCTTCTTCGCGCCTGCCGCAGCGTGCCCCGAAATGCGGCCCACCGCCGGCGTCCGTTTCCCCGACCTCGTATTGGTAGTAACAACTGTAAGCGTCCGGTGAACACCACTGGCGTACCACGCTTGCCAGCCGCATAGTAGAGTTCATGAAAACATCGGAAGTGGCGCCCGCAAGGGGCGAAGTGTGGCGGGACTTGATCCTTCAGCAGAAAAAGAGCGGCTTGCCGGTGCAGACGTTCTGTCGGCAGCACGGAGTCAGTTGGCATTCCTTTTATCAATGGCGGAAGCGCTTAGCCAGGAGCCAGCCGGTACGGTTTGCGTTGGTGGAACCGCGGGAGGCCGGCCAGCAGGACAGAGCCGGGTTGGAGTTATGGCTGAGCAGTGGCGAGCGTTTGCAGATCGGGTCGGGCGTTGACGCCTCAACCTTGCGCACGGTGCTGGCGGTGTTGCGGGAGCGGCAATGATGCACATGCCGGCGAGCGTGCGCGTATATCTGTGCGCGTCGCCGTGTGATATGCGTCGAAGCTTTGATGGATTGCATGCGCTCGTCGGCGACAGGTTGCAGTTGGACGCTTTCGCCGGGCATTTATTCGTGTTTGGCAACCGGCGAAAGGATCGGGTCAAGATCTTGTATTGGGATCGGGATGGATTCGCGGTGTGGGCCAAGCGCTTGGAAGAGGGCACCTATGCCATGCCCTTCGACGATGGCGGCGAAACCCGGCGCGAGATCACGGCGCAGGAGTTAGGAGCGCTGCTTTCAGGCATCGATCTGAGCCAGGCCAGGCGGCGAAAGCGGTATCGGCGCAACATTGCCGCCCTATAAAAAACATATCGAATTTCTGATGTTTTTACTTGGCGAGCCGCAGTTTTGCCCGTAAAATTATCTTAGTGCCGATTGATCGCGAGCAACTGCCGGAAGACGCCAGCGTGTTGCGGCAGATGGTGCTCGACTTGGTTGCGCAATTGGATGCCGAACAGTTCCGCCGCATTAAGACCGAACGTTTACTGCGGCAGTTGTTAGAGGCCAAGAGCGGCCGCAAAAGCGAACAGCTTTCCGCCGATCAGTTGGCTCTCTTCGCCGCGGAACTAAAAGCGCAAGGCGTGGACGCGGGCGTGAGCGAAAGCGACAGCGAAAAGCACGGCGGAGCGGACGACCATCCTCCGCCGCCCCCGGTGGGCGAGTCGAAAGGAAAGCCGCATGGCCGGCGTCCTCTGCCGGAACATCTGAAACGAGAGCGCATCGTGCACGATCTGGCCCCAGCCGAGAAGCATTGCGCAGCCTGTGGCGAGGACCTCCGGCCGATTGGCGAAGAAACCAGTGAGCGGTACGAATACTTTCCAGCGCAAGTGATTGTAATCGAAGAGGTGCGCAAGAAGTACGCTTGCGCTTGCACTGTGAAAACCGCGGCCAAGCCTGCGCAGCCGATCGAGAAGAGCAATGCTGGCGCAGGGCTGCTTACTCAGGTGATCGTCGCTAAGTACGCCGATCATCTTCCTCTGCACCGTCAAGCGAAGATGTTGCGGCGCTCCGGAGTAGATTTTCCGGTGCAGACCATGTGCGGCTGGATGGCGCAATGCGCCGATCTGTTGAATCCGCTGTATGAACGGATGAAGAAATTCGTGCTGGCCTCGAAGGTGGTCGGGACCGATGACACGCCGGTGAAGGTGCTGGACCGAAACTTGCGGCAGGCGCGGAAAGGCCGGATCTGGCCGTATATCGGGGACCGCAATCATCCGGCGGTGGTGTACGACTACACTGCGACGCGAGAACGCGCCGGGCCGGAGAAGTTTCTCGAAAAATATCGGGGACATTTGCAGGCCGACGCCTATGCGGCCTATGACAGCTTTTTCATCGACCCGGAACGCGGGATGACCGAGGTCGGATGTTGGGCCCATACCCGGCGCCACTTTCGCGAGGCTCTGGAAAGCGACCATGCGCGCATGAGTGGGGTCATGCTGATGATCGCGCAGTTGTATGCGGTGGAGAAGAGCGCGCGTGTTGCCGGCTTGCACGGGGAAGATCTGCGCCTGGCGCGAGAACAGGGCTCACGCCCCGTGCTGGATCGCCTGCATCAATATTTAATCAAAATTCAGGATGAGGTTTTGCCGAAGAGCCAGGCCGGCCAAGCCGTGGCATACGCGCTGAAGAACTGGAAGGCGCTGACGCGCTACTGCGACGACGGCGATCTTCCGATCGACAACAATCGAACGGAACGCGCGATCCGCGGCATAGCCATCGGACGAAATAACTGGACCTTCTTCGGCAGCCACAACGGCGGGAAAACGGCAGCGGTGCTTCGCAGCTTCATCGCCTCATGTGAACTCGTCAAAATCGATCCGTTCGCTTGGTTCCGCGATGTGCTGGCCCGCATCGCCGACCACCCTGTCACGAAACTCGACGAGCTGATGCCCCATAACTGGGCACCCACCAAGAGCTAACACCCGACGGTCCATTATTGGCTGTCCAGGAGTCCCTTGGGCCGGTGTTCACCGGACGCTTACATCTATCTATCCGAGTCGCACACCAAGCGGATTTTGGTTGAGCAAAACGCGGCGCTGATGCTGCGGTTGAAGGAGGCGGGCCTTTCGCCAAAGAAGTTGATCTATGTGCAAGTCCATGATGCCGGTAGCAGCAGCCCGGTGATGCTCAACCTTCTGCGCGATGCGGCGAATTTGGAACGGCTCGGGTGCAATTTGTCGATGCCCATGACACGCTCCGGCTCAACAAGATCATGAACGCGGTCGGGGTTGGCGCATTGATCTACGTGGATGATTTTGTTGGCACTGGAAACCAGTTCTGCGGCGAGCGCGACTTCGCGGCCCAGAACTTCATAGGGACGTTTTCGGAGTTCCTAATCGCCACCAGCATTTGCGAGGAGGCCTATTACGAGATCAGCGAACGCCGCATTGAGGCGTTTACCGGCACGTTCACTGAAGGCCGAGCGTCCGCTCCATGCGAATTCCAGCCTGTTCGGCAAAGACGAAAAACAACGTCTGGACTACTTCAAAGGCGTCAATGATAAGTTCGGGCTCGGATACCAGAAGCTGGCGACGATCGTCGTATTTTACCGCAACGCTCCAAATACAGTGCCCGCCGTGCTGCGCGGCAATATCAATCAGACGCCCTTCTTTCGGATCTTCCCCCGGACAGACGATCTTGGATTCCCCGCTAGAGCAGGGTGGACGAATGAGCGAGTAGCCCTACTGCGAAGCACGAACCCTCTGCAACATAACCAGGATTGTAACCGCGGAGGGAGAAG
>CAWCJO010000034.1:0-56198 GCA_963795935.1 Bryobacterales bacterium
CATCGTCCATTGCGCCGACTGGCCTTTGCGCTTTTTTATTGCGGGGAACCGTTTTGTCAGCCGGCGGTGACGATTTCAATCGCCGGTGTTGCGCTTGTTCCAGGGGGCTTGGGAAGCGTCGCCGCAAAACAGCTCTTTAGACATGGCGGCAACCTTGCCGACGATCTCCATGCCGGGTTGGACGCCGATTTCCGCTAGAATGCGCGAGGTGCGGTTCAGCATGGAAAGAACTGGTTTGGTAGCCTGCGCTTCTTTCAGAAAGTCAAGCAGTTGATCCGCATAGGTGGCGGGACTGAAGTTTTCGCGAGCGAACGTTTGCGCGGCGCCGCCGAATTGCTTCCGCAGATCGGGGCTTCCTATTAGTTGCCTCAAGGCGCGCGCCAGATCCTCCATTTCGTGGTCCGGACGGATTTTGAGGAGGCAGTCATTGGGGA
This sequence comes from Bryobacterales bacterium, assembly GCA_963795935.1. GTDB lineage: Bacteria > Acidobacteriota > Terriglobia > Bryobacterales > Bryobacteraceae > JAICMB01. The sequence goes on from CAWCJO010000034.1 coordinate 435, forward strand.
TTTCGCTGTAGACTCCGGTGTCGGTCACGATTGCCGCCTTGCCGTAGAGCATCGACTCCGCGAGCGAGGCCGATGCTCCTTCCGTGGCCGGGAATCGGAGATTAATACAGAGATCGGCCCAATGGAAACAGGAGCGCACATCGATATCGGAAGCGTGGCCGCTCAGGCGCACCGTCCCGGAAAGACCCGACCGTTGAATGAGATCCTCCAACTCACTACGGTATGCAGGCTCAATTTGACCGCAGATGCGATAGTGGATCCGGTTTGCGAGGTCCGGGTTAGCGGCGAGGCATTGGATTACGCTTCCGACGCGCTTGTTCGCATTCACGTGTCCGACCGTCAGCGCGAGAAGCCGGTCTTCGGGTAGGTTGAGCTCCCGTTTCGAGGCGATCGGCAAATCGCCGTGAGTCTCATAGGCGAGGTGGATTTTCTTAAGAGGCCCCGGGAAAACTTCGGCTACTCTCTTGCGCAAGTAATCGGAATGGACGACCGCGCCGAGAGCGCCGCGCAGGCAGTCTTCAAACATGGGAAAATCCACTACTCGATCCGTATCCCAAATCCACGGGGCTTTGCCTGCCTGGGCGAGGGCGTTGGCTTCTCCCGCCGAATCGCCATACAATTCTTCGAGACGGCGGCAGTGCGAATCGATGTCACGCAAGACAACCTCCGCGATTCCGGCGAAAAAGTTGTTCATTACGTAATCGTGAAGCACGACGATGCTGGGCACTTTGCGCGAGAACACAAAAATTTCGCGATGGAATCCTAAGTAGTTTCCCAAGTTACAAATTGCGAAGTCGTACACGCCCTGAGGCCACCACTGCTCCAAGGGCCGGTCGAGGTCATACCTGAACGTTGGAAGGGCGGAGTCGAGCAGATCCTCGACATCGGCAATCCACAAATCGACTTGAACCGCCTTGGCAAGCTCCCTCGTGGCCGCCTGGCTGAAACGGCCGATTGCGCTTTTTCTTGTAAACGGCGTGAACCAAGCGATTCTCATGACGTTAGTTTCGCGATGACGTTTTCCCAGTTCGATCCGAGCGCCATGGCGCGCTCATATCCGGCATTGCCCCACTCGGCGGCCCTGTGGCGATTTTCGGCGAAACTTTCAATCGCCTCCGCCAAAGCCGCGGGTTCCGGGGCAACTTCTCTTCCAGTAACCTTGTCGCGAACGAGCAATGAAAGACCCCCCGAATCGGTACACGCGATCACCGGCTTGCGGCACTGAAAGGCTTCGAGAGTCGCGTATTCATCGGCATCCTCACTGTATGGAATGTATATGCAACCGAGCGCGCTTGCGAGCAGGCCGGCCTTCTCCTCCTCCGAAATAACCCGCGGTATAACAGTGACGCGGCCGTCGAGCCGATGAGAAGCGACGATAGACTGTAATGCCGCAAGATCAGCTTCGTCTTGCGGCTGTCCTGCAATGACTAATCGAATATTCGAACTCACGAACCTCATTGCTTCGACGGCCAAAGCTTGCCGCTCTCCTCGCGTAATCCGGCCCGGACAGAACACATAATTGCCATACTGTTTGTGGCCTAAATGGTCCGAACGAAACAGCGGCGGATAGAGCACTTCACTTGTAATGGCGTTGAACTGGCCTAACCGGAGCCGCGTTAGCTCGGAGCCGGTATAGACCTTCCGCGCTTCGCGCAGGTAGGTATTATCGGCTCGAATAATAATATCGCGAATGCGCCGGCCATCATCGCCGTCCGGTAAGTCCCCATGAGAGGATCCCCAGAGACCATAGGCCTGACGGAAGTGGCCCATGAGCCAGAGGACTTTGTTTGGATGGGGCACATAGCAGGCCGGACAGTTCAGGCCGATCGTCAAATCGACATTGGAAAGCCGGAGAGAACGGCATGCAAGGAGATGCTCAAGAATAGCGGAGGGCGAGTTCCACTTAAACGGTATATTTATTATTATCGCGTCATGCCCGTACTCAATTAGCTTCCCCCTCAAGGCATTCGCAAGACGATCCGCCCCTTCCGGCACGAAAGGAACACAGTTATTTACGATGGCGATGTTCACAGCAAGAACCTCGCTATCACGCGATCCCAGCTGATGCCAAGATCGTGAATGCGAGCTTTTCCCGCCAAGCCCATCCCGCGCGCCAGTTCTTTGTTAAGGAACAGAGTGTCAATCGCTTTAGCAATGGAAACCGGGTCCGGATCGGCCACCAAGCCATTGATCCCGTCGTCGACCAATTCCAGAACTCCACCCGCATCGGCGGTCGTGATTACCGGTTTTTCGGCCGCGTAGGTCTCCAGCGAGACGTAGCCATAGGAATCTTCGTCCAGTGGGATGTAGACGCTTGCAACGCAGTCGCTCAGCAGCTCGATCTTGCGATGTTCCGATATCCAGCCATCGAGTAATGTGACCTTTTCCTGGAGGCCGTGCTTGGCGATGGCATTCAAGAGTTGGTCTCGATACTTCGAGCCCTCGGAGGCTCCCGCCAAGATCAGCTTTACATCGCTTGTGACGTAGCGCATGCTCTCGATCGCCAGGTGCTGGCGTTTATGAGGGACCAGGCGCGAGATATAAACAATATAATCTCCGAAAGAGCGGGGCGCGTATCGCTCGGGATTCATAAGGGGAGAATAGAGGACCTCGCTTTCAATCCCGTTAAAATGTCTTAGGCGTTGCGAGACTACGCTCGAAAGCGTAAATATTTTCCGCGCCTCGCGAAGCGCGGCCATGTCGGAGCTGTAGATCAGGTCGCGGTAAGCGAGCCCTTCCTCATTGTCCGGGAACTCCCGATATGGCTCGTTCCAAAGGTCATAAGCGGTCCTATGGTGATGGATGAACCAAAGAAGCTTATGTGGATGGCGCAGGAGATAACTCGGCGGCCGAATGGCAATAAGGCGCTCCCCATAATTCCGTACGTCCAGCAAACGCAAGGCCAGCATCTGGTCCGCCATCAGCCGGTAATCCGGATCGAAGGGTATTCGCAATGTGAAGACAGAATGTCCGCGGGCGGTAAGCGCTTCTTCGAGCGAATCCACAATAACAACGTCGCCCCCTTTCACGAAGGGCGTAATAGTGCTGGCAATTACAATATCCACGAGGATTAATCCGGAAGCATGAACGAATCTGCCGGACGAGAGCGTCGCACATCGCGGCCGGCGAGCGGCCAGTGCGACGGCAGATCGGCCGCGCGTTGACAGCAAATCGGCGGCGGGTTAATTGGACGCGGCGTCGAGATGAGAAGGCAGGACACGCATGGGGTACAAGACAAGATGGGTCTCATTCCGCGCGCGACGAGGCGCGTCATCGTTCCGCCGCGGGTGCGCGGCTCGGAATCCACAAACACAGGAGGCGCACCGCAATAACGGTCGGCGTCGGCGCCGGCGATGTAAGTGGGGGTAGGAACGACGACCGCATCTCCGCTTCGGCGTTCAGGGCAACAAGGGGCAAAGGAGCGCCGTGGGCCGTTGTTGGAAGAGAGGGCATAGCGGGCGCCGCGGAACGCGGCGAACGTTCCTCCAGTTGAGAGATTAAAGCTGCCAGCGGACAAAATCCAGGAAGAATCCAGACATTCGTTCACATATTTATTCTCATTGCGCGAAAGAGCCGGGTAGCCAACGGAGATAGATGGAGCGCTGGATTCGAGGGATGATTTCATTGTCAGTCTTTCCGTCGTTCCCGCGCGGGTACTCCCGGCAATGCCGCTTGCGCCGGCAGATCGCGAAAAGAGGACGGCGCCGACGACCGTCCGATCGCCAACGCAACGCCTTGGAATAATCATGGCGCCGGTCCCGATGAAAGCGCCTTGCCGAATGCGGACTTCCGCAGCGAGATTGGCGCTGGGCCCACGTGAGACCAGGATACGATGGAACTCGCGATCTACCCTGGCGCGGGTGTTTACGATGGCGAAATAGTCAAAAGCGCCCGCGTTCACGACAGCGCCCGGCAAAACGGCAATCCCGCTTCCAAAGTTGTGACGGGAGACGACGGCGCCCGGGCTGACGGCATTTGGCAACTGAAAGCCAAGCGTAAGGAGAAGGCCGGCAATCTTCCGGCCATAGCGATTGTCGCCGACCGCCAACGCACCGCGGACGCCCGATTGCAACAAATGAGAGAGTATAGCATCCCACCCGAGAGGCTTACGCCCAAGGCGGCCTCATCCGGCGCGGAACCGACACCGCCGACGATATCCCGATCGCCTATGGATGGATTGCAGCATATCGATGACGACGTCAGCATAGCCGCAGAGCCGAATACCAGGAAGAGTTCGAGGCGGCTCACGTGGCCATGGGGCGGAGATGAAGATTCATGGACTCGGTATGAAGCATGGTATCGAGGCTTACCGGCGCGGTTTCGCCGGTGATGTCGTCGATTCGCTCAATGCTGAATCCCATTCCGTGAATTTCGTCTAAAAAATCGGAGGGGTGAAGGCCGGCCGCTTCGAGCCACACCGGAGCAAACTCGACGGCAAGTTGCAACCTCGGACATCGCGATAAGATTTGCCGCATTCCCCGCAAAATGAATGGCTCGGCGCCCTCGGCATCGACCTTGACGAAATCAATGGAGGGGACCCCGGCAAGCACTTCGTCGAGGGAAAGAGTTTCTACTTCGATGCTGCGCCGGGGGTCCCGCTCTTTCCCGAATAACGTATTGTGCCCACAAACATCTCCAATCCACAATTTCGCGGCGCCACGCTTGTCCGTCAGCGCTAATTCATGAATTCGGACTCGACCAGAGTATCCATTTACCACGACGTTCGTCCTTAAGATTTCGCACGTGCGCGGGGTGGGCTCGAAACTATGGACCAGACCGGATTCCTGAACTCGGGAGGCGGCAAGTAATGTGTGGATGCCGATGTTCGCGCCCACGTCTACAAAGGTCATGCCGGGTTGAACGATTCGATAAAGAAAGTGGACCATCCCAGGGTCGACATTGCCGCCAATGCCAAGATACATGGCGAGCGGGACATCGTCGGCGGGCAATAGCATCGCAAATCCATTGACGATAGTGACCAATAACCGGTCGCCGACAGGAAAGACCGGCCTTGTGCCGCGACCTGCGCGGAGAGGGCGGCTAACTTCTCCGTCGTGAAGCGATTGAGATCCTGGAGTTGTTGCGATTGGGCCGCGGCGGACCGCTGCAACCTACTGGTGGCCGCCACATCCTCGGCGCGCTGCCGGTTGAGGGAGGATTCCAACCGCTGGCGCGCCGCCTCCGCGCTCTTGAATTCGACCCCTACTTGGGCTGCATGCCGATCGAGCGCGGACGAAAGCGCGTCCCCGGTTCTTTCCTCGATCGCCGCCAGCGTCTCGACGAGGACATCCTGGCGGGACTCGATAGATGCAAAGCGCGGTTGCAAACCCGATAGCAAGAGGTTCGCGCATCGCGCGATCATAGCGGCGACTAGATCGCGAAAGCCGCGCCGCCTCGAAATTACGCCGGAGCCTTCCGCGATTAACCGGCCGTTGAGCAGGAACTGCCGCCACCCGGATTGGGCCTCGGGGGACATTGCGATGGCGCAAAGTACCCGCGATCTGGAATGCCTTCTCAGCGAGGCAAGATGCGTCCGCAGGCCGCCGGGATCGGCGGGGCGGGCCAGAATCGATTCATACGCGTCGTTGAGAAATGCAGTATCTTCCGGGATGGAAAGGAGGGCCGAGAGTTCCCGCGGGCGAAGCTCATCGAGTCCTTCCAGGGCAGGATAGCGGGAAGCTTCCGGCGTCTGGGAAAGTTCAAGAACGACTTGCCCGCTGCGGCCCGATCGGGACAAGGACTTGAGAAACCCGTACAACTCTTCGGATTTGGGTTCGCGCCACAGGATGCTTCGGAAGGCAGCGCGGACAAGAGGAGCGCCCCGAAGCCGTGCGAGATCCGGCGCCGGAAGCGGCTTCGAATAGCCGTGGAACTCGACGCCGCGGCGCATCGCTTCGGCTGAATTCACTATGCAGAAGACGATGTAGGCCTTGGAGATGCCGGAATCGATGGTGCGGGCAACTTCCCACACGTCAGCATCGCTGGGCTGGCGGTTGAGAATGCGACTGTAAGTTTCGCGCGCGAATTGGGTCGTGTCGGAGATAAAGGGCAGGCCGGAGACGTCCACGACGGCAGCGCCATCCGCGTGTACCGCTTGCGCCGCGCCGTTGCGTTCCGCGGAGACGCGGTCCAACGCTGGATTGGAATCCAAAAACGCGGCGATGTACTGCTCCAGAGATTCTTTCGTGAGGGCGGAAGGTTTCAGGCGGCGATCCTAAGAGGATTTGGTACGCCCGGTAAGATTCGAACTTACGACCTTTTGCTCCGGAGGCAAACGCTCTATCCAGACTGAGCTACGGGCGCGCTTTGGTCCGATTATATCAGCCCAAGCGCTCTATTCCCAGCGCAGCGCGACCAGGGGGTCGACGCGGGTGGCGCGGCGGGCGGGGACGTAGCTCGCGGCCAGGCAGACCGCTGCGAGCAGCAGGGCGGTCGCGGCGAAGGTGAAAGGATCGCGCGGGGCGATCTCGAAGAGCAGCGATTTTAAGACCCGCGTGGATGCGGCGGCGCCCGCCAGACCGATGCCGAGGCCGATGGCGGCCAGGCGCATTCCTTGCGCCGTCACCTGGTGTTTCAGGGCGGCGGGATCGGCGCCGAGGGCGAGCTTCACGCCCATTTCGTGCGTGCGCTGCTCGACCGAGTACGTCATGACGCCGTAGACTCCGGTCATGGCCAGCAGAACGGCGATAATCGCAAAAGCGCCGAGCAGCGCGGTCTGGAAGCGCTGGCGCGCGAAGGAGTCGCCAATCCACTGCTCCATCGTTTTGACGTCGTAGACCGGCTGGTCCGGCCGCAGCGATTGAATTGCGGCGACCACCGCCCGCGCCATGGACTCGGGTTGGCCTTTGGTGCGGACGACAAAAGATCCGTACGAGATGGGCAGTTCTATTTGCGGATAATAGACCATCGGGTAAATCGCGCCATCGAGCGCCACGGTCTTGGTATCGCCGACTACGCCGATAATTTGAAGCGGGCGGTTGTCGCCCATGTCCACGATCAGGCGCTGTCCGATGGGATCGCCGGCGCCGAACATGTCTTTGACGAGTTTCTGGTTGACGACGATCGTCAGTGGCGCGCCGGAGGCGTTATCGGCGGCGGTGAAAAGGCGCCCGGCGAGCAGCGGGATACGCATGGCTTCGAAGTACCCGGGCTGGACCACTCTCACGTCAGTGGCGTGCCCCTGGCCGGGAGGATCAGGGGGACGGCCGGCGACCGCGAAATCGGTAGCGGCGCCGAGGCCGGCAAACGGGAGGAAGGTGATGAAGCCGGCCCGCTCCACTCCGGGAAGCTGGCCGATGCGGTCGACGATGTCGCGGCACTGCGCGGCCAACTTGGCGTTTTCGATGTGGCCGCTGACGCTGATGGAGGCGGTAAGAACGTTATGAGGATCAAAACCGGTGGGGACGGTGGAGAGGTGGACGAGGCTTTCGAAGAGCAGAGAGGCCGCGGTCAGCAGGATCAGCGCGAGCGCGATTTCGGAGACAACGAACGCGCCTCGCAGGCGATTGCCGCGCCGATCCTGCATAATGCTCCGTCCGCCCTCCTTGAGAGTCGCGGCGGGATTCAAGCGCAGCGCCGCGAACGCGGGCGCGATTCCGAAGAGCGCTACCGTCAGCAAACTGGTCAATACGGAGAAGATCACAACGGGCGCGTTCAAGCCGGCGGATTGGAGACGAGTGAGGTCCTGGGGACCGTAGACCTGAATTGCGCGGATGGCGAAGTGGGCCCCGGCCACGCCGAGGGCGCCGCCGGCGATTGCGAGCGTTAAGCTTTCGATCGACAGCAACCGCAGCAGCAGGCCGGCGCTGGCCCCGAGGGCGGTCCGGATCGCGATTTCGCGCTCACGCACGGCGGCGCGTGCGAGCAGGAGATTGGCCACGTTGGCGCAGGCGATGAGCAGAACCAGGCCGACCGCGGCCATGAGTATCCACAGAGCCGTTTGGGAGCCGCCCGCGAAGTGCTCCGCCATGGGCACGAGTTCCACGCCCCAGTCGCGATTGAATTCCGGATACTCGGCCTCGAGCTGGCGCGCGATGGCGCTCATTTCCGTTTGCGCGTCCGCGATCGAGACGCCCGCTTTGAGACGGCCGGCTACGCGCAGAAAACGGCCCGCTTTGTGGCGCCAATCGCGGTTGGGAAACTGCGCTGGGGTGAGCACGTCGAGCGGCGTCCCGAGCCACGGAAAACGAGCGGGCAGTACGCCGACGATGGTGTACGAGATGTCATCGAGCGTGATTGCCTGGCCGATGGCGGAGCGGCTGGCGCCGAATCTTTCCACCCAGAGTTTATGGCTAATGAGAGCAATGTGCGGACCGCCGGCGCGAGCCTCACCGGGTAGAAACGAGCGTCCTAGCAGCGGCTGTTCGCCGAGCATGGCGAGGAAATCGGCGCTGACCGAAATGCCTTTCAACTCCTGAGGCTCACCGCGTCTGGTGAAATTCCAGATCTGGTCAAAGATGAGGCAGAGGCGATCGAAGACGTGGCTGCGGGCCTTCCAATCGAGGTAGTCGGCCATCGCGACCGAGTTCTTATGCAAGGCGTGTTTGGGATTGTTTTCCCATACCATAACGAGTTGTTCGGGCTCGCGATAGCCGATCGGTTGGAGAATCACGGCTTGGATAAGACTGAAGATGGTGGTGCAGCCGCCGATGCCGAGCGCGAGCGTCGCGATGGCCACTAATGAAAACGACGGATTACCGCGCAACGCGCGGAAGGCATGCCGCACATCGCCAGAAATCCCGGAGAAGGGACGCCGCGCGGTGGGCTCCGTGGCTTCAATCGCGCGGCCCAGCGCCTCCCAATCGCCGAACTGGGATTTTGCGTGTTGCTCGGCCGCGGCTTCCGGCTCACCGGCGCGCAGGGCGTCGCGATAGGCTTGTTCGAGCTGCGAGGCGAGCTCTTCGACGATGGAGGATTCACGCTCCGGCCGAAGGCGCAGCGCGGGCAAATGGGCGCGCACGTACTGTTTCCAGTCCATCATTGTTTCACCCGGGAAGGACGCCGGTGACGCGGTCGAGGGCGCGGAGGAACTCGCGGAGGCTTTCGCGCTGGGCCTTCAGGATTTTGCGGCCTGCCGCTGTAATGCGGTAATAACGCTTGCGGCGCTCGTCCGGTTTTTCCACCCAGCGGCCCTCCACCCATTTGCGGGCCTCCATGCGATAGAGCATGGGATAAAGCGAAGCGACGTGAAACTCCAGCTTGCCCTCGCTGCGGACTTCAATCAGCTTGGCGAGCTCGTAGCCGTGGCGCGGCCGTTGCTCGAGCAGCGCGAGGACGATCATCTCCGCGCTGCCCTTCTGGAGGGCTTTCGAATAGACATCCTGCTCAGCCATATGTGTCGATGATACATATAATCGGAGCTTGCGGTCAAGATGGTAAACTCCGGCTTGGCGACCGCATTACCCGCCCCTCTCCGGCTCGTGCGCCATCTGCTGCGCTCGCTCAATTATCATTTGACGTCCGCGACGCGGCGCGATTTCAGGGAGCCGTTCGATGAGCGGCGGCTGGAGCAAGCGCGGCAGGCGTTGGAGCATATGCCGGTTCCCGACGCGGGGGCGAAGGCATATCTGGAAAAGCATATTCCGCGATTGGCCCGCACGCTGGCGCTGGTTCCGCCGCCGCAACGGACGAGCCGGGCGCTGGAATTGGGCTGCTACATGCAGATTACGCCGCTGCTGGAACGGCTGTGCGGGTATCGCGAAGTGCGGGGCGCGTACTACGGCGCGCTGGGCAGGACCGATCGAAAGACAATGCAGCTGCCGGGCGGCGAGTTCGCCTGCTATCGTCGATCATTTCGACGCGGAACGGGATCGATTCCCTTATCCGGACGAATATTTCGATGTGGTGGTCGCGGGAGAAATCATCGAGCACCTCACCGCCGATCCCATGCACATGCTGCTGGAGGCCCGGCGCGTTCTTTGCGAAGGCGGGTTCCTGCTGCTGACCACGCCGAACGCCGGCAGCATCACAAGCGTGGCGAAGACGCTCGATGGGCGCGACAACCCGCAGGTCTTTTTTTTATATAAGCGGCCCAGGCCGGGCGAGGAGCCGGAGATCGGACACGTTCGCGAATACACGGCCTTTGAACTGGGCGAAACGGTGAAGGCGGCGGGCTTCGAGGTGAAGCAACTCTTCACGACTTTCATCGAGGAATTTTCTTCGCACCTGCCGCTCCTGAAATTTTTGGAGGAGAACGGTTATGACACGGAGAACCGCGGGGAGCAGACCTGGTGCCTGGCCGTGAAACGCTCGTCGCTCGCCGTCAACCGCTATCCGTATTTTATTTACAGCGAGTGAGACGTACCTAACTTCGGCGGCCCTGTAACGTTAAGGTGCTAGAGGAGTATTAACGGGCATGCGCGATGTGTGGCAGGATGTGCGCTATGCGGGGCGAACGTTCCGGAAGTCCCCGCTGTTTGTGCTGGTCGCGGTGTTGTCGCTGGCTTTCGGCATCGGCGCCAACACGGCGATCTTCACGCTGGTCGATCAGCTTCTTCTGCGCCTGCTTCCCGTCAAGGACCCGCAACAGCTCGTGCTGCTTTGGGGACGCGGTCCACATTATGGCAGCAACAACGGCCGTTACAAGCTCTCCTATCCGATGTATGAAGACTTTCGCGATCACAACCAGGTCTTCAGCGGGATGTTTTGCGCGTGGAACACCTCGATGAACGTAAGCGCGGGGGGCAAGACGGAGCGCGTCGACGGCGAGCTGGTTTCGGGCACGTATTTTCAGGTGCTCGGCGTGGGCGCCGCGCTGGGGCGCCTGTTTACTCCCGCCGACGATAAGACCCCGGATGGCGCGCCATTTGCGGTGCTCAGTTATCGCTATTGGATGAGCCGCTTCGCGGGCAGCCCGAGCGCGATCGGAAAGAGAATCCTGGTGAACGGATATCCGCTGACCATCATCGGCGTGAGCCAAGCCGGCTTCGATGGAACCGATCCCGGATCTTCGCCGCAAATTCGCGTGCCGGTGACGATGAAGGCCGAAATGGATCAGTTTGGCTCGAAGTTCGATTACAATCTCATTTCGCGGCGCGGCCGCTGGGTGAAATCTTTTGGCCGCCTGAGGCCGGGCGTGACGGAGGCCGAAGCCAAAGCCGCGCTCCAGCCATATTTTCATCAGATGCTCGAAATGGAGGTACGGCAAAAGGAGTTTGCGCGCGCGGCGCCGGAAACCAGGCGGCGATTTCTGACCATGTGGCTCGATCTGCTGCCGGCCGCGAAGGGCGATTCGAACCTGCGCCGCCAGTTTTCGAGCGCTTTGCTGGTGCTCATGGCCGTCGTTGGCTTGGTATTGCTGATCGCCTGCGCCAACGTGGCGAATTTGCTGATTGCGCGCGCCAGCGCCCGGCAGAAAGAGATCGCCGTGCGGCTGGCTTTGGGAGCGAGCCAACTGCGCATTGTTTTGCAATTATTGATCGAGAGCCTGATACTGGCCATCGCCGGAGGTTTCCTCGGATTGGGCCTGGCGATCTGGATGGACAAGGCGCTGCTGAGCTTTCTGCCCACCGGCGACACGCCGCCCACCATCTCGACGGCGCCCGATTGGCGCATTTTATCGTTCAACTTCGCCGTGGCGGCGATGACGGGAATTATTTTCGGGCTAATTCCGGCGCTGCAGGCGACGCGGCCGCAGCTGGCGGCAACGTTGAAGGACCAGGTGGGCTCCATCGCCGGCGGAACTACGGTGGGCGCGCGAAAGGCGCTGGTGGCGGCGCAGATCACGCTCTCGCTGGTGCTGCTGATCGGCGCCGGCCTGTTCATTCGCAGCTTGCGGGATTTGAAAGATCTCGATCCCGGGTTTCGCACCGCAAACCTGCTGGAGTTCTCCATCGACCCCACCTTGAACGGATACAAGCCGGAGCGGAGTCTGGATATTTATCGCCAGCTGCGCGACAATCTGAATGCGATTCCCGGCGTCGAATCGTCGGCGCTGGCCGTGGTCCCCGTTCTTACCGGCGAGGAGTGGGACAACAGCATGGCCGTCGAGGGCTTTGCCCACAAACCCGGCGATACCCCCGACTCACACATGCAGTTTATCTCGCCCGATTACTTCGCCACTATGAATATTCCGATCCTGCGCGGACGCGACTTCCGCATGAGCGACGGCCGGGGCGCGCCGAAGGTCTGCATCGTGAATGAGAAATTCGCGCGCCGTTATTTCAAGGATGGCTATGCGCTCGGACGGCACATTGGGATGGGCGGAGATCCGGGAACCAAGCTCGATATCGAGATCGTCGGCGTGGCCCGCGACACCAAGTACGAGAGCATGCGCGACGAGATTCCGTTCGAAGTGTATGAGCCATATCGGCAGCAAAACTTCGTCATAGGCATGATGGCCTACATTCGCACGGCGCGTCCGCCGGAACAAGCGTTTTCGAGCGTCCGGCGAGTGGTGAACCGGCTGGACCCGAATGTTCCGGTTTCGAGTATGAAGACTCTCGAAAAACAGCAACAGGAATCGCTGATCAGCGAGCGTCTGGTGGCGGCCCTATCGACTGGATTCGGAATCCTGGCGACCTTGCTCGGCGCCATTGGTTTGTATGGCGTAATAGCCTACATGGTGGCGCAGCGCACGCGTGAGATCGGAGTTCGCATCGCGCTGGGCGCGGCCCATTCCGATGTCCTGTGGCTGGTGATGAAGGAGGTGATGGCTGCTGGCCGGCATCGGCATCGCCATCGGCCTGCCCGCCGCCTGGGGCCTGACCCGTTTCGCCAAATCGCAGCTTTACGGAATTCAGCCGACCGACCCGCTCACGATTGTGCTGGCCACCGCCGGAATCGCCGTGGTGGCCATCGTCTCCGGCTATATCCCGGCGCGCCGCGCGATGCTGGTCGATCCGGCGCGGGCGCTGCGTTGGGAGTAATCGGCGGTTCACGGCGATTCGTGGAGTGCGTGGGCGATCCGCGCACACTCGTGCGGCAGTCTATTGGACCGACATGCGAGAGTGATGACGATTGAAACTGAGAAACGCTCCAGAGGCCGACAATCCACGTGCCTTTAATTCCCTCCCCGGGAACAAAATAGGAATCCCTCGTACTAATTCGAAGCGGTTATGACGATGGCGCCGTCCGTCGCGGCTTCATGAGGCGCGCCGCGCTGCGCAGCCTGCCCAACCACCTGCAACTACCGGTATGCTCGCCGCCCCCGAGCTATGCCCGCCACAATCTACAATCTTTACAGGGATATTTCCCTCTGGAGGTGAACTCATGGCCAAGCTGATATCTTGGCTCGTGAATCGCTTCCGGCTCCAACTGTGCAGCGGCGGTGCGGAGTGATACCGCCGAACCAGAACCGGCTAACATCGCTGCTTGCCGCCGATCTCCTGGGATTCAGCGCATTCTCGGCTCGCCCGTTGCAAAGGGCAGGAGAACCACTTGGAGAAATCTGGTCGTAGGATGACTCCTTGCAAGGGCGAGGTTCTAAAGCGACATGGCTGAGAGGGGCGGAACCTTGCCGAATGCTCCAGATCCCTACGCTCCCTTCTAGAGCAGCCATTTCGAAGCAATCTGGTCGTTTTCATCGGCAGTGATCAGCCACTCGATGAGCCGGTCTTTCATCTCGCGGGCAACTTCGGAGCGGGAATTCTCTGCATGGAGGTTCAGCGTCTCACCCGGATCTTCCATCAGATCGTACAGTTCGGCGCCATTGCCCGGATAGTAGTTGAGCTTCCAGCGCGCCGTTCGCACCATCTTCGCATCGGGGTGCCGGATGCCTTTAATTCCCTCGCCGGGACTAAAATAGTAATCCCTCTGCCCGCCCGTGATCACCTCTGGAATGATATTTTCGGCGAAAACCGCCTCCGCCGAAGCGTAGCTCCCGGCATTTGTCAGGAGAGGAGCGAAGCTCCGCCCCTGTACGTTCCGGAGCGCCGGCACGCCGCAAAGGTCGAGAATGGACGGCAGGATATCAATTGCGCCGGCCAGTTCGCTGCGCCGGCCTGGGCGCACTCGCTCTGGAAATCGCACCAACAGCGGCGCATGCACGGCGGCTTCGAAGAAGACGTTCTTGTCCAGCAAGCCATGTTCCAGGAGTTGGTCGCCGTGATCCGTGGTGAAGATCACAATCGTGTCCCGGCTGCGTCCGCTGCGCTCCAATTCGTCGAGAATGCGCCCAATCTCGTAATCCACCATGGAGACGGAGGCGTAATAGCTACGGTAAATCCACTCCAGACGCTCACGGCTCATATCGTACTGCGGATGAAAACGCAAGATCTGCTTTTGCAACGGGGGCGGGAGCTTCTGGATTTCCTGGAGCGAGACGCGCGCGGGCAGGGGGATTTCGACAGCGTTGTACATCGCGTCATATGGCGGCGGCACTGTGTAGGGCGCGTGCGGTTTGAAAAACGAGCAGTGGAGGAAGAAAGGCCGCGGCGACTGGGCGAAGTCGCGGAGCATTTCACAAGACTGCTCGCCGGTCCAGTGCGTGGGGGTGAATTCGTAATCGATGGCGCCGCGGAAGGGATTGGCGCCGCCGGGGATGCTGGCAAGATAATATGTTCCGGCTTTCGGATCATGCGCCTGGCGCCACGCCGCGTAAGCGGAGTACCTGTCTAACTCGCGCACGCCGTCATGCAGCAGCACGCGGTCAAACCCGGTGGAGCGTGCGTGCTCCGCCGTGGGCGGCCAATAATGCAGCTTGCCAACCGAGCCGGTCTGATAGCCGGCATCGTGCAGCATGCGCTGGAGGAAGACTTCGCGCGGATCGCAGGGCGTATAATTGACCCGGTTCTTGTGACTGTGCGGATAGCGGCCGCTAAGCAGGGTGACGCGCGAGGGAACGCACACCGGCGCTTGCACGAAAGCGGCGGAGAAGTTCGCGCCGCCGGCCGCCAAGCGGTCGAGGTTCGGCGTACGGATCAGCCGGTTACCATTCGCCCCCAGGCAGTCGTAACGAAATTGATCGGCCAAGATCAGAAGAACGTTGGGCTGCGGCGTGGCATCCCGGCCGCTGGCGGCGCCACCCAGCAACCCGGCGGCGCTTTCCAGGAATTTTCGTCGATTCGTCTCCATCGCCATCAAAATAGCAGCTTCAGTACGAACTGGGTCTGCCGTCGGCGTATTCGCTTGGCTTGAAATCACGCCAAACTGACCCAAGGTGAGGGCCATATCCGGCATGCCCACTACGTGCGAAATGGGGCCGGACAGTACCTGCAGCCGCTCGAGAATCCGAATATCGGAAGCCGCGCAAAACCGGTCCCGTTTCCGGGGCCTACTTCGACACAATTCCTCCTGAATAGCGGTAAGTGTCTCATCGATATTGGCACGGAGGGATACGCTTGTGATTACAGCGATTGATGAAGCCAACGCGCGATCTGGATCGGCAGCGGGAAGAGCCACCATAGGCCCGTGCTTCCTTGCGCGTAATAAGTGGGGGCTACGAGCGATACGATGGCGCTGGTTTTGGCGACTCGCTCGAGGCGTTCCGGCGAGACGCTTCGGATCAGCATGGCTAATGCGAGCGGAACGGCGGGGAGGCAGTAGGCCATGCTCCGCGTGATGTCGACGACCAGGACGGCGGTGACGATCATTAGGGCGAGCTCCGCCGAGAACGCGGTGGCTATTGCGGGGCGCTTTTGACGTAAGGCCGCGGCGATGCCGGCTGCGACGAGCAGCCAGGCGCCGCTGAGGCCGGTCCAGATGCCTAGCGGGATCATGTTTATCTGACTGCTCAGTACGGCGAGGCCGACTCCGCCGGTTGCGATGGACAGTGAGTAGGCTTGGATCAGCAGCGTTACCGTCGCCAGATAGGCAATCCAGGCGATGCCGATTGCGATCGGTTTCGCGAATCTGCGCTTGCTCGACGCAAGGGAGAGCAGGATCACAAAGGGAGAAGCGATGAGTGCGCGCTCGTCGGTCCAGGCGGCGAGAAAGACGCACAGCGCGGCGAGCGGCGCACTATCGGATAGCATCGCGAGCAGCAGCAGGCACAGCGCCGGCGCGTCGTAGAAACCGCCGCGCAGCTCGTGAAATCCCGCTTCGCCGGGCCACGCGCACGCGACCGCGAGACATGTGAAGAGCGCAGTCTTTCGTCCGGCGCCGAGCTTGGCGGCGAGCGTAAGCACGACATACAGCAGCAGCACGCCCACGATACCGGAGAAGATCAGCAGACCCGTCTCACCGAGATGCAGAACATGAGCGAGCAGCGGCACAGCCAGACGCAGCGTCAGCTTACTCTCGTGCGATTCCGGCGGAAACAGCCGCGCCATGTCGGCCATGGGATGATCCACTTTGATGAGGGCGTTGCGCCAGGTGGTCTCGACGAAGGGCGTCGCAAGTGCGTCGTAGCTGGGGAAGGCGCGGAAGAGCGAGATCGCGAGGACGACGAGAAGGGCCTTCCACTTCCAGCCTGGTCCGGATAGAATGCGATCGGTCAAGGCTGCTTTGTTTCGCGCGAGAGTAATGTGGATTCGTCCGGCGCGGCGGCGGCTTCGGAATAACGTTGCAGATACTGCGGCCACACGTCCGCCTCCACCAGCCAGACTTCGCGATCGGAGAAGTATTTCAGCAATCGGGCGTCGGAAGCGTGGTCCATTTCTCTGGCCCAGACGATCTTGCTGCCGTCTATGTCGGCGTGATTGTAAACCCATTCCTGGTTGGGCGGGTGGCTGGCGGCGTATCGAACGATGACGAGCTGTTTTCGTGCCCGCGCCGACAGCCATGCTTCGATGTCGGCGCGCGGCTCCTGGTGCGGTTCGGCGGCGTGCTCCCAATATGCCAGCGGAATATAGAGGTAGTCGGCGGCCTGCTTCATGGCCCCTATCAAAATGGCGCAGAGCGGCAGGACCAGCATGAGGTACACCGCGCGCGGCCTGCCGAGGCGAGAGAGGCTGACGTATATATGCCGGATGCCTTGCGCCACGATGGCGAACATGATGGGGACGACGGGTCCGAGATGATAGGGATACAGAACCATCTGGACCAGATTCACCGCGGCAATAACGCATAAAAAAACGACCAACGGCCGGGTGCGGCGGTCACGGAAAATCCAGGGAAGCAGAAGCAGCGGCGCGGTGAGCAAGGGTCCGAAGAAGAACGTCCAGTTATCGTAGAGCCGGACGTCGAGACTCTCGACGAAGTTCAGCGGGGTGCTGAAGCGCTCACGCTGCTTCAGTTCCTGTTGATACATCGCCTGCAGCACCTTGTGCTGGAGCACGACTTTTTTGGCGGGGAGAAGGATCAGATTCTCCGGCCAGCCGTAGGTATCGCGATTTACCTGGTAGGGCATGCGAGCCGGATTGCCGGTCACGCGCCAGTTGTAGTAACCGGTGAAAGCGACGCCGCACGCCAATATAAGCGCGGCCGACACGAGGACCCGGAGAACGGGCTTGCGGTGTTTTACGAAGCCGCGCGCCAGGGCCGGGAGCACATAGATCGCGGCGGCGGCTCCGAGGATGGCGCCTTCAAAGGGGCGCGTATTCATCAATACGACCAGGCCAAGACCGAAGAGAAGTCCGCCGGCGGCGCGCCAATGGCCGCGCTTCAGCGCGGGAAGCGATCCGATGAGCAGCGCTCCTCCGATGGCCGGAACGGCGCCACCCATATAGCTGTTAATCCAGAATCCGAAGATTCCGATTTTAAAAATAGCGAGCAGCGTACCGAAGAACGCCCAGGCCGGCGGGAGCCATTGCTGCATCATCCAACACATCGCGGCGAACATGATGGCGACGCTGAGCACGACGCCGGCCCACGGCTCGTGAAACAGCGCTTCGCCGAGTCCCAGAAACGCGCCCTGTCCAGGCGGGTACATGGAGTTATAGGTGGGGCGCTGGATGATGTGGATCGATTCGAAGTGGCGCCACATGGGATGCGTGGGATTTGTCAAGCGGCCGTGCACGAGCGTGTCGCCGAGCAAGAGATGGCTGAACTCATCGTGAATACTGGGGTCGGGGACCGGCATCAAGCCGAGAAGCGAGAGGCGGATGACGATCGGCAGGATGCCGCAGATTGCAATGGCGAGGCGCTTGCGCGCGGCCAGGCGGCGGAACGCATTTCGCGCGGCGGTGAACAGACGGCTGGACCCGAAGGGCGCAAACGCGATGAGAAGGGCCGCGAGCGCCAGCAGCACCCACTCGGTTGCAATGGGCATGGGCGCGAGAAAGCGCGTGGTGTCGTCGATGAAGCGATGAAGGCCTTCGGGGAAACTCATGCAGCGCGTTGTGGCGGTGTTACTTCACTTCGAGACCGACGGAATGAACGACCGCTCCGAGCTCCCGCGCGTCGGCCGCCGTGGGAGGCGAGGCTTTGTCGAAGCTGAAACTCACGGGCACAATGGCGGCGGCCAGCGCAGAGGGCGGAACCAGGGCCGAGTAGGCGCCTTCGCCGCTTTTGCGTGAATGTTTCGGGCGGCAGCGGATGGCCGTTGATATTCGCGGTCAGGGTCATCGGTCCAAGCTTAGCGATTTGGCTGTCCGGCAGAAACAAGCGTAGCAGGAGCGTGGCGCCGTTCCGTCCGGCTCCCGGAGGCGGCTTTAACAGCGCCTCGAAGTTTCGCGCCGTCCAGCGCCAGGCGTTCGCCTCCACGGAATAAAATCCGGAGAGCAGTTGCCGCGCCGAGTTGGGATCGGCCATGGTGACGACGCTCACCGCCGAGGGGTCCGCGGGGCGCGCGCCGCCGCGGTAAAGGTCGAACGATTCGGGCTGCAGTATGGAAGTGCGCCAATACACGTTGCCGTCGAAATGTTCGATGTGGGCGTAACCGCCCAGACGCATGAGAGTGGTCCAGCGCTCTCGCTCGGCGGCTGTTTTATATCCGGCCAAAACGTAAGCGGGAGCATCGGGCAAAAAAAGCGCGGCGGCGTCGTCAGTGCTGTTGCGGGTCGACCAATCCCAGTATGCCGGCCCTCCGCCGTTGAAGTTTCGAAACACGTTGTGCGTGAAATAAGGCTGCACCGCGGTGGATACGAATCCCAGTCCGTATAGTCGCCGCGCCGCTATGCCGGAACGCTGGAGGAAAGCGGCGGCGGCTTTACTGCCGGAGTAAGGGCGCGCCCAATCGTAGCCGACGGAACGCGCGGTCCAATAGCACTGCACGGCGATCACGAGGGTGAGCGACGCTACGGCCGCGCGGCCCGGCCTGATGCGGGCGGCCGCGATCCAAATCGCGAAAAGCCAGGCAAGGAACAGGAACCCCTCATGCCACACATTCGCGTACACGGTGGCGCCCGTTATACAGAGAAAAGAGGCCGTGAGGACGAACAGGAGCAAGGCGCGGCCTTTGAAAAGGAACGGAATCGAAAGCGCGATGGCCGCCCAGGATGCGAGCCAGTTTCCCGGTGAACGCTTGGCTGAATGCCGCGTTTGAGAATAAGAACAAGTGGGCGGCGGAGAAGTCGCGGTGGGTCGGGAAGGCGACGTCGGAGGCGGGCCACGCGGCCCAGGCCATCGCGGCTACGAACGCGGCATACGCGGCGCCGGTCGAAGAGAATTTTTCTTCGATCGGGGCCGCCCAATTCCTTCCATTCCCGCGCCAGTCGGATCTGATACGCGAGCCAGATCCCCAGCGGACAACACCAGAGCATGGAGGCTGACGGCTGCCAGGAGACAGAGCAACCCGGTGAGCAGTCCCACTCGCCGCCGGGCGCCGGTATAGAGCGGCGCGCACGCGAACAGCAGAAGCGGCGTCAGCGAATAGCTCCGCGCGATCACGGGGTATTGGTAGCAGAGAAAAAACGTGAACGGCAGAAACAGGCGGATGGCGAGCGGCAGCGGCGCACGCTGGAGTAACAGCCAGATGGCCGCGAAACCCAGGATTCCCGAGAGTACGTTCAACGCGGCGTAGGGAAATCCGAGCCGGATCGCGACATGCAGCAGAGTGTGCCACAGTCCCGGCGTGCCTTCATAATGCAGCAAATGGGTCCACAGGCCCGCCAGGCTTGCATCGCGCGCCAGCAGCCAGGCTTGCGCTTCGTCGGCCCACGGTTCATGATGCCAAATCGCGGCGCCTGCAACCAGGGCGTACGCGGCGGCCGCGCCGTACAACGCGAAAGGGGAGAGAACGCGCGTTTGCGGGGCTCGCTGCCGGACGGCGGCTACGACACCCATTTCAGGAATCGGATGACCCCCATTTTGGCGGTTCTGCGGTGCGCGGAAACATCGCGCCGGCTTTCGATTTCGCGGCGGTTCTCGCCGTAATATTGGTACGCCCGCCACAGCATTTCTTCATTTGTAAGCGTCGGCCGCCAGCCCAGAAGGCTCTTGATCTTCGAGGTGTCGAACATGAAGTCCTCGGCGATCATCTTGTAATGGTAGGGACCGAGCGGAGAAATGCGAAGATGATAGGCCAATTTCATTGCCGCGATCGTGGGGCCTTTGGGAAGCGACGCCAGCTTGGACTTGCTGTTGGCGCGCCGGATCACATACTCGTAAACATCCGCGAAAGATTTGACGTTGTCGGAACCGATGTTGAAGATCTCCGATTTCGGATACTCGAGCGCCATGACGCAGGCATTCGCGAGGTCTCCGGCGTGGATGAACTGATAACGGTTTCGTCCGCCGCCGACGGTCCATACGCGGCGGCCATCGTCGATAAATTCAAAAAGAATCGCGAGCAGGCCCAGGCGCCCGGAATCGATGATGGTGGGGCAGCGGATGATTACCGAATTGATGTCCTGGTACTCGCGAATGATTTTTTCGCCCTCGAGCTTCGATTTCCCGTAAATCTCGACGGGGTTGGGATCGTCTTCCTCGCGAATAGAACGCTTCACGCCCTCGCCCCACAGGCAGTTCGAAGATGTGAAGACCATCTGCCGAACGCCGTGCGCGCGCATGGCATCCATAATGTTGCGCGTGCCGTCGACATTGCTCGACCACAGACCGCGTTCGTCTTCCGAACCGTGGGCCAGCATCGCGGCGCAGTGCGCGACGCCGTCGATGGGCTGCGCTTCAAAGATCCGGTTCAGCTCCGCGGCATTCCGTATGTCTACCTGTTTCGAGATCAGATTGGGGTCGCGGTCTTCATCCGGACAAATGTCGACGCTGATGCAGCGATAGCCCGATTGCAGGATATGCCGCTTCAAAATCCCGCCGAAAAATCCGGCGCCTCCGGTTACAAGCACGGTCTTCATAGTTGCTGTTTCTTGGCTCATTACTGATTAGGCTGCAGCGCCGCGGAGTTGACCACCACTCCAAGCTCGCGGCCATCCTCCGCGGAAGGAGGCGTGAACTTATCGAGCGTGAAGTTCAGCGGCACGATATTGGTATCCGCGATACTTGGCGGCAGCTCGCGCGCGTAGGCATAACTGCCCGGCTTCGAAAACGTCTCCGGCTCCAGCGCATGGCCCGCCGCTTCGGCGCTGAGCGTCAGCGGCCCCAGCTTTTCGATTTGACCGGCCGGAACATATAATTGAAGCACGAGTTTAGCCCCATGCTGCGCGGCTCCCCGCGGCGGCCCCAGCGCCAGGGTGAACTTGCGGGCAGTCCAGCGCCACCCACTCCCTTCCGGGGGATAGAATCCGGAAATTAGCTGGTTCTCGTGCTTGCGGTCACCCATGTTAATGGCGCTGGCGGGCGCGCTGCGGGCACGATGGCATGCTGCTAAAGAGGTCAAACCGCACGCCAGAACAACGGTCCAGCGCGCACACGCTCCTCTGGTTGCTCTTTTTGTAACTCTGTTCACGGTTGGACGTAAACTGCTGGGACGCCGGCGGTGGGCAAACTGTTTCAACGGGCTTTGCGGAACTGCGCCAAACTATGGACATGGAAGAGGATCGCACGCCCGCGGAGGACGACGCGGGCGCCGATGAAGGGGTGGGGCTTCGCAAGCGCGACGGTCCGCGTTTCTGGCCGGCCATGGCAGCATATGCCGGCTTGGCTCTGCTGGCCGGGTTGACCTTGAACGGGCCGACCATGTTCGAGTACCGGCTGCGCGTGCTGGTATGGCTGATGCTGGCGGCGCTGGCCGTAAAGACTTGGATTCATAAAACCGGGAGCAATAGTCCCTAGTGGAATACACATAAACCCTCGCCCGGGCTCAAACTCTACTTAGACCTCTAAACAATGCCCGCGCCGCGCCGATAACAAAACCATAGAAGAGGAACATCGGCCCGTTTCAATACGGGACGGAGGCGCCAAAGCGGAACCGCACGGTGGTCCGGCGGTTTCATTACGAGATCCCTGCGCATGAAGACGGGCTCGGACGTGCGGCCGGCAACGGGGTTGAAGCGATCGCAACGACGACTCCCATCGCGTTGTATTCGCGCAACTAAAGCCCGCATGGGCGAAACCGCAAAAGCGCTTGGCGTCAACCGCGTCCGATGCGGGCAACCTCTGGCGAACGGCTTGCACCCTCATGGTTCATCGGAAGAAACAAAACCGATAAAAAAACCTGGGGACGAGGGAACCGTTCCAACGGAGAGATGACGCATGAAGAGGATCAAGATTGCCGCCAGTGAAGCACAGACCGCGATTCGCGACCGCATCATACTGGAGCACTTGCCGCTGGTAAAGGCCATCGCGGTTCGCGTCCACGAGAATCTGCCTGTTCACGTCGACTTGGACGATCTGGTGCACGCCGGGGTCCTGGGCCTTTTCGACGCCGCGACGAAATTCAATCCCGACAAGCAGGTCGCCTTCTCGAGCTATGCCAAGCATCGAATCAAGGGAGCGATCCTGGACAGCCTTCGCCAACTCGACTGGGCATCGCGCGATCTGCGGCGGCGCCACAAGCAGTTGGAAGCGGTCACGCGCGAGCTCGCCTCCGTTTTGCAGAGAAATCCGACCGAAGCCGAGATCGCCGAAAAGCTCGGCGTGGGCGTGGACCGCTGGCGGCAAATGATGATCGATCTGCGCAGCGTGGGGCTGATCTCGGCTTCGGCGCGCAACATCGACCACGAAGATCTGCCCGCTCCCGATTTCCCCAGCAGTCCCGCGACGCAGCCCGATAACATGTGCGCGCGGGAGCAGATGCGCTCGCTGTTGGGCGTCGCCATGAAGGCGCTTCCGGCGCGGTATCAGAAGGTCGTGCTCCTGTATTACACCAAGGAGATGACCATGAAGGAAATCGGCGGCGTGCTCGGAATCAACGAGAGCCGCGTATCGCAGATCCACAAATCGGCGCTCGAAAAAATGCAGGTTGTGCTGCACTCCAACGGCATTCACTCCAGCCAGGCGTTCTAAATCCGCCGCTCGGCGGCTTGCCAACGCGGCCCTCGCCGCGTTACAAAGAAGAGCCTATGAATTGGTCTTATCAGGTGGTCGAGGCTGAAGACGGGGACACGCTTTTATCCACCCTGGACGAATACGGAGCGAACGGCTGGGAGCTCGTTACCACGAACAGAAACGAGTGGGAGGACGAGCACGGCAATCTGGGCATTTCCTGGATACTGTTCTTCAAGCAGCCGCGGACGGCGTAGCATGAGCGCCGCCGAATCCGAGCCGGTTTTGGTGACCCGCCGTCTCGCCGCGTCCCCGCAGCAAGTTTTCAAAGCCTGGATCGATCCGGTCTCGCTGCGGCGCTGGCTAGCGCCGATTGCCGAGGCCGATGCGCGAGTCGGGGGCCGTTTCCGCCTGGAAGTATCGAAGCCGGAGGGGGCTCATGTGGTCACGGGCGAATACCGGGAATTGGCGCCGGGCCGGCGTATCGTTATGACCTGGGTTTACGAAGGCCCGATGGCGCCGGAAGGGCCAATGGAGGCGCTATTGACAGTCGATTTGCGCCACGACGGCGCGGACACCGAAATCAGTTTGCGCCATGAACATTTGACGAATCCCGTCTATCGCAATGCAATCGAGAAGGGCGCGTGGACCAAGGCTTTGGACCAACTCGAGGCGCTCCTGTTCACAGCTCAAACTTGATGCCTTGCGCGAGCGGCAGATCGTCGGACCAGTTTATCGTCACCGTCTGGCGCCGCATGTAGGCCTTCCAGGAATCGCTGCCCGATTCGCGTCCGCCGCCGGTATCCTTTTCGCCGCCGAAAGCCCCGCCGATCTCGGCGCCGCTGGTGCCGATATTCACGTTCGCGATGCCGCAGTCGCTCCCGGCGTGGCTCAGGAAGCGCTCCGCGGCGTATCAGGCCGTTGGTGAAGATGGCGGACGACAATCCCTGCGGGACATTGTTGTGCCACTCGATGGCCTCGTCGAGCGCGCCGAACTCGACAACGTGAAGAATCGGGCCGAAGATCTCCTCCTTCAGAATGGGCATTTGCGGCGCGGACTTCACGATGGTAGGCTCGACAAAGCAGCCGCCCAGAGCTTTGCCGCCGCAGAGCACTTCCGCGCTCTGCTCCTTCATGCGCTCGAGCGCGCCGTTGAACATCGCGACAGCTTGCGCATCGATCAAGCGGACCCATCAACGTTTCGGGGTGGAGCGGGTCGCCGACGCGAACCTGTTTATAGGCGGCGACCAGTTTCTCCGTCATCTTGCGGGCGATCCCTTTTTGAAGAAACAAGCGCCGCAGCGTGGTGCAGCGTTGGCCGGCGGTTCCCACCGCGCCAAACAACGCCGCGCGCACGGCCAAGTCGACATTGGCATCGTCCATCACAATAATGCCGTTATTGCCGCCCAATTCGAGCAGCGTGCGGCCGAGCCGTCGTCCAACGGTTTCCGCGACAATGCGCCCCATGCGGCAGGAACCAGTGGCGCTGATCAGGGGAATGCGGCGGTCGCCGAGCAGACGCGATCCCACCACTTCGTCGGCGCCGATTACAAGGTTAAAAACGCCCTTCCAGCCATGCCGCTCGAGCACGCGGTTGCAGATCTTCTGCACCGCGATGGCGGTCAGCGGAGTTTTGAGCGAAGGCTTCCATACGACGCAGTCGCCGCACACGGCCGCGATCAGCGCGTTCCAGGACCACACCGCGACGGGGAAATTAAAGGCGCTGATGACGCCGGCAACGCCGAGCGGATGCCACTGCTCGTACATGCGATGCCGCGGCCGCTCGCTGTGCATCGTCAGCCCGTAGAGCTGCCTCGAAAGACCGACGGCGAAATCGGCGATGTCGATCATCTCCTGGACCTCGCCGCGGCCTTCCGCGAGGATCTTGCCCATTTCGATCGTCACCAGCGCGCCGAGGTCGTCCTTGAAGCGGCGCAGTTCGTCGCCGATCTCCCGCACGATCTGGCCGCGCTGCGGAGCGGGGACCATGCGCCAGCGCTTGAAGACCTCGAGCGAGTCGTACGCCGCTTCGTCGTAATCTTCTTCCGCCGCCATGCGGACGCGCGCGATCACCTCTCCGGTCGCGGGATTCAAGGATTCGAGAATCGGGCCTTGCGGCGCCGCGATCCAGTCGCCCGCGCAGGCTCCGGAGTTAAGCGGCTCGATTTCCAGCCGGTCGAGTATCGGGGCGGCAGTCATTTCGCCAACCATGCGAATCCCTCCGTTCCCACGCCGAAGCGACGGCCCGCGCCCGCGGCGATAAGATGAATGCGGTTGACGAGCGCCGATTGGCGCGTGGTGGCGGCCTGACGCTCCATTGGGCCGTTGACCGGCTCGATTCCCAGCCGGTCCATTATCGGAGCAACGGTCACTGCGCCAACCATGCGAATCCCTCCGTTCCCACGCCGAAGCGCCGGCCCGCGCTTGCCGCAACGCGATCGAATGCGCTCGACGATCCCGGATTGAAAAGCCGGCTCCAGCCATGGCTTCATGATGCTGGACGCGGCTGATGCGGTATGCCGCCTCGCGCGTGGTGGCGCCGTGGCGCTTCACCGCGCGCACGTGCAGCGGGTCGCCGATGATGTTCTCGGAGGTGGCATGCAGCGCAATATCCGCGAGATGTTCCGGGTTGCACGGCAGCAGCGGGGCCAGCGCCGCAAAAACGCGAATGCCTGCGTCGCGGAGCAGCGTCATCGTTTCCAGACGCGCCTCCAGCGGCGCGCAGTGCGGTTCATACCAGCGCCGGACCTCTTCCCGATCGGTCGTCAAGGAAAAGCTTACGCGCAGCGATGTGCGGCGTGAGAGTTCGACGAGGAGTTCCAAGTCCCTCGCGATCAGCGGACCGCGCGTCTGAATACAGAAGATGCGCGGCGGCCTCGCGATCAGCTCATTCAGGATTCGAGGCATCATTTGCGCTTCGGCTTCGGCGGGCTGATAGGGGTCGACCAGCGGAGAGCAGTAAATCGACCTGGTCGCGGGCGGAGTTGGCGTGCGAGGAGCCGCGGCGCATTCTGTTTGAAGGTCGTGAACTGCCCCCACCTGCGCCAATCGTCCGGCTTCAGTCCGCCATAAATCCCCATGGTCGGCACATAGCAGTAGGTACAGCGCGTACGTGCAGTTGCGGGCCGGGCTGAGCGAATGCGTAAAGCCGGCTTGCGCGATGAACCCGCTGGTGGCGCTCAGAATCGAGTGCGCCTCGGTCTCGTAAATCTCGAACGCGGGCGTCATGTTCCCGCACTGCGCCGCATCGCATCCAGTTTCGCCCGCGACAGGTATTTCCCACCCAGCACGACCGCCGAAATCTTCTGCGTGTTGGCAATGTCTTTCAACGGGTCGGCATTGAGCAGGACCAGGTCG
This sequence comes from Bryobacterales bacterium, assembly GCA_963795935.1. GTDB lineage: Bacteria > Acidobacteriota > Terriglobia > Bryobacterales > Bryobacteraceae > JAICMB01. Next base: position 26,886 of record CAWCJO010000034.1, read on the forward strand.
GCTATTTTCCCCGCTGCGATTGTCCCCAGCGATTCGTCCGCTTCCAGGTACACGGCCGGCGTGATGGTTGCCGCCCGAAGAGCCTGCAGCGGATTCAGCCCGGCCTTCACCAGCAATTGCAGCTCGCGATGCAGATCGTATCCGCCGCCGGCGCCGGCCATGATCGGCGCGTTGAGCCGCTGCATGCGATCGACAATGTAAGATTCTCTCTCGAATTTGCGTTCGAGGAGAGCGAGGGCCGGGGCGCCCGCATCGCCATACGTGGCGGCGCGCAGCTTCACCAACGCGGGAACCTGATAACAGGCGTACCGCGCCATTTTTTCGAACAACGCGTCGGCCTTGCGCGCATCGAACGTGGCGAGGATGCGATCGTCATAGGTCATCGCAGCGTTCGAGTCGCAGTGCTCCAGCACGGCCGCGCGCGGCAGCAGCATCGTGCGCTCTTCCGTCGAACAGGCCAGAAGCACGTTCGAAAGGGCCTCGATGCTGTTTTGGCGCGCCGTGATGGCCTCGTCCACCATTACCTCGTAAGGCACGCGCCCGGCCACGGGCAACCCCCATTTGCGGGCGCGCTCGATCAGCGCAAAATAGGCGTCGCGCGGCAGGCGCGAACGGACCTTCACGAAATCGACGTTCAGGTCCTGTTCCAGGCGATCGTAAGCGGTGCGGGCTTCCGCCGGGCTGCGCACCAGCAGCACGGGGAATTTTGCGTCTTCCGACGGAACACCGTCCACCGCAGGTCCGCACGTCTCGATGTGAGGCCCGAGCAGTTCGCCGGACTTGATCCCACCGCGCCAGCGCTTCACCTGCGCCAGATCGCTGCCCATATCGCGCACACCCGTCACGCCCCAGGCCAGGAACATCGCAAACTGGTTTTGCTTGCGCGACAGGTGGACGTGCATGTCCCACAGACCGGGGATCAGGTACTTCCCGCGCCCCTCCACCAATTGCGAGCCGCGCGGCGCGCGCGTACTCGCGCTGATCGATTGAATGCGGCCGCCGCGGATCAGAACCGACCGCCGCGGGAGGATCGCGCCCGACGTCACATCCACGATGTCGATGTTGCGAATGAGAAGATCCGCGGAAAACGCCGCACCGCAACAGAACACCAGAAGTGCGAACAATCTCATATTTCGAAGGAACCGCCAGCCAACGCCGCGTCGGCGCGCTGCAAATGGCGGCGCAAAAAATCGAGCGTATTCTGGACCGTAAGGGCGCGGATGCGGTTGCGGTCGCCGGGCAGTTTGAAGCGGCGGACCTCGGTCGCTTCCGGCGCGGCCAGCGCGATGTACATGAGTCCGACTTCAGCGCCGTCCGGTCCCGCGTAACCCGTGACCGATAGCGCATAGTCGGACCCTGTCTTACTTCTGGCGCCCTCGGCCATGGCCCTCGCAACCGGCTCGCTCACCGCTGTATGAGTTTTTAGGACGCGCTCCGGCACGCCCAGCAAGCGGGTCTTCATCTCGTCCGTGTACGTCAAAAATCCGCCTACGAAATAATCCGAGCTGTTCGGCACAGCCGTAATCCATTCCCCCAGCATGCCTCCCGTGGCGCTTTCGGCAACGCTCAACGACGCGCCTCGGGCGCGCAGCAGATCGCCAATTACCTTTTCAATCGGATCGCCATTGCGGGATACGATACGGGACGCAAGCAATGGCTCGATCTGGCCCGCTACTTCATCGAGCAGCTTCTCGGCCTCTTCCGCCGTGTCGCATTGCGCCCGCAGATGCACGTCGATTCCGCCCACGCTGGTCAGAATCGTGGTAACCGGATTGGAGTACCTGGCGTAAACTGGCGCGATCAACTGGTCGAGGTTCGACTCCGGCACGCCGCAAACGCGAAATTGACGCGTTCGGATCGCCCGCGGCGGAAGCATCCGCTTCAACCTCGGCGCGCACTGCTTATCGAAAACCGATTTCATCTCGTGAGGCGGACCGGGCAACAGGATCAGCACCTTCCCGCCGTCCTCGATCCACTGGCCCGGAGCGGTCCCGCGATCGTTCGGCAACGGCTCCGCGCCGCGCAGCAAATAAGCCTGCCGCAAGTTGATCTCAACCATTTTGCGGTTGAACCGCCGGAAGCGCTCCGCAATGCCGTCGCGAATCTCCTCGCTGAACACCAGCTCGCGGCCTGTCGCCGTTGCGGCGGCGTCGCGCGTCAGATCGTCCTCGGTGGGGCCGAGCCCGCCGCTCACAATGGCGATGTCGGACGATGCCAGCGCGCTGGAGATGCCCGCCGCCAGACGCGCCCGTTCGTCGCCGATCACGGATTTGCGAACCACCTCGACGCCCAGATCGTTCAACTGCGCGGTAAGCCAAAGCGAGTTGGTGTCGAGCTTTGGCGGCGTCAGCAGCTCCGAGCCGGCCGCAATGATCTCGGCGCTCGCCATGTTTTAGGGAAGCGGTTTTCCGGCGATCCCCACGTCGACGCGAAACAGCGCGTTGTTCGTACACACCATCAGCGCCCGCGAGGGCGTGAACGCAAAGCCCACGATGCCCTGTCCGGAAAGAAAAAGCTCCGGGTTGCGCTTGGCGTCGAAGCGGATCACGCCGCGGCGGCCGCTCGAGCGATGCGGCGGCATAAAGACGGCCTTCGGCATCGAACGCGATCCCTTGCGGGCGGCCCAAGCCGCGGAAATATGTCTCCACTTCGCCGGCGGGCGAAATGCGGTTGATGGCGTCGTAGCTCGAGGTCGTCGGCCCCGAGACATAAAGATGCCCGTCGGCGCCGAATGCGAGATGATAGGCGGCCACCGACGGCTCCAGCGTCGCGAAAACGTAGATCTGCCGCGAGCGGCTGATCTTGAAAATCGTGCCGCTGCGATCGCCGACGTACAGGTTTTCCTCGGGATCGAACGCCAGGCCCGTCGCCACGCCCATGCCTTCCACATAAATCGAGGCATTGCCGTTCGGGGTGACTTGATAAACAATTCCGTCGTAGCGGCTGGAGACGTATAGAACGCCTTCGCGATCGATCGCCAAACCGGTGGCGTTCATGACGTCGGTCACAAACGGCCGCGCCGCGTAATTCAGATCGATTTTATACACCGAGACCGGCGTCTTCTGCCCGCGAGACCCGCTGAAGGTGACGTAGACGTTGCCGAAGCTGTCCACCGCCGGGTTGGCCACCGGGTACAGATTTTCGGCGATCTGAATGCCGATGTCGCAGGTGTAAGGGCGGCTGGCCTGATCGCCGGCTTCGATGATCAATTCGCCCGCGGAGGCGCCCTCGGGAACGCGAACGACCAGGTAGGAATCGGAGCCGATGACGACGGAAGCCGCAACCTCGCCGATGGTGACGCGCGGACTGCGCGACCGCGTCAGCCCTTTGCCGCGAATCTGAAATTCTCCGCCGGGTATCGCCGCCGCCGGCGTAACCGCGTCGATCTGTGGTCTCCCGTTGGAGTCTTTCCGTACAGCCATGTCAGTAGAGGTGCAGGTTCCCTGCTATGAATATAACAATTGCGCCGTAGATTCCCGCCATGACATCGTCCGCCACGATGCCCGCGCCTCCGGGAAGGCGCTCCAGTTGGCGCACCGGCGGCGGTTTCCAGATATCGAACAGGCGAAAGAGGAGGAATGCGCCAAGCCAGCTTTTCCAGTTCAGCGTGATCGCGCCCGCGATCGTGATCCATTGCCCGATCACTTCATCGACGACCACCAGCCCCGGATCTTTCTTACCCACCAGGGCTGCGCGATTACGCCCGCGGCCCAAATTCCCGGAATGACCAAAGCGGCCGCCAGCACGGCAAACCAGTACGGCGGCCAGCCGAGCCAATGGTGAAGACCGATGGCGATGATGAGCGCCGCCGCCGAGCCCGCCGTTCCGGGCGCCGAACGGGGCGTAGCCGCACCCAAACCACGTTGCGAGGACCGTCGCCGGCGCGCTCAGTCCAAGTCGCGTTCAAGATCGCCGTCCGTTTGTTCGGGGTCCTCGAAGGGATTGCGCCGGCGTCGACACCACGTACTTCTCCGACGCCCAGTTGCCGAGATCGATCAGCTTGCAGCGTTCGCTGCAAAACGGCAGGAATTCGTTGTCGCGCGCGACTTCTTTCTTGCAGATCGGGCACTCGCATGCGCCTACCGCGCGAGAGGAGTCGTTTGCGGACGCGGCGCAGCCAGGATCTGGAAACGGATCGAGGCGGTTCGCGTCCGTCATCTGCTCTCCTGGAGAATCGATCAGCTCTCCGACCAGATCGTAATCGTGAGCTTCGCTGATGCGCATGCGGCGGATCTGGCCCGGCTCGGCGCACTCCGCAGCCAAGATCGTTAATGTAGCAGACGCCGTCGATCTCCGGCGCCTGCGTCGGCATGCGCGCCTGCCACAGCAGCTCGGTTTCCGCCGACGGCCCTTCGAGCAGCACATCCACGTCCTTGCCGATCATTTGCGTGTTCCGTGCGCGCGAGATGCGGCGCTGGATCGCCATCAGACGGCGCTTGCGATTGTAAATCGTGCGCGCGTCCACCTTATCGTCGAGCTGGTAGCTCGCGCTGGTGTCTTCGTCGGAATAGGAGAACACGCCCAGGCGGTCGAACTGCGCCGCCTTCACAAAATCGCACAGCGTCTCGAAATCGGCGTCGGTTTCGCCGGGAAAGCCGACGATCATGCTGGTGCGGATGGCGACGCCCGGAATGGTGTTGCGGATGCGCTCGAGCAGCTTCAGGAAAAAATCGCCGTGCGAGCCGCGCTTCATGCGCTTCAGAACCGCGGCGCTGGCGTGCTGCAGCGGCATGTCGATATACTTGACCAGCGACTTGTGCTCGGCGATCGTGTCCAGCAGCTTCTGCGTGATGCGGTTCGGATAGCAATACAGAAACCGCACCCATTTTTCGTGCGGCGTCTCAATTTGCGCCAGCCGCGCCATCAGCTGCGCCAGACCGTCCTTCAGGCCCAGATCCTCGCCGTATGACGTGGTGTCCTGACCGATCAGATTGATCTCCCGTACGCCTTGGGAGAACAGGCGCGTGGCTTCGGCCACCACGGATTCGAATCGCCGGCTGCGAAATTTGCCGCGATACTGCGGGATCACGCAAAAGGAGCAGGGATGATCGCAACCCTCGGCGATCTTGATGTACGCGAAATGACGCGGGGTGGAAAGCACGACGCGGCGTGAGGTCGTGATATAGATACGGCTCGTACGCCGTCGCCGACGCCTCGCCGCCCTCGCACGCCGCCACGATCTTCTCCAGCTCGTTCGTGCCCACGATGGCGTCCACTTCGGGCATGTCCTTGCGGATCTCGCCCCGGTAGCGCTCCACTAGGCACCCCGCCACGATCAGCTTGCGCGCCCGCCCCGATTTCTTGTAGTCGGCCATCTCGAGAATCGTGTCGACGGATTCCTGCTTGGCGGGATCGATAAAACTGCACGTATTGACGACGATGACCTCGGCCTCGCCGGGATCGCTGGTGAGGTGGTGGCCGCGCGCCGCAAGCTGTCCCATCATGACCTCGCTATCGACGAGATTTTTGGGGCAGCCGAGACTTACAAACCCAATTTTCAAGGCGTGTTGACCTGGGGTGGGAAGGACTTAAACCCCAGGATAACATGGGCCGCCGAAACGGCCGCTTGCGCCGGCTCCTCCGCCGCATCCCCCCATCGGTAACGGTACGCCGCCGGTAATACCTAGTCAGGTCTAAGATCAAAAAGTTAACCAATTCCAGGGTACCTGCATCTATTATGGGTGGAGGATCTTATTAGGCGGTCACGGAATAACGAATTTCCGGACTAAATGAGATCACAGGAGGCCTTTTATGAGACGCCTGTTTCGGCGCGTATCTTCGGGAGCTGGCCGCGTGTGGTGCAGAAGCATGCATCCCGCTCCGATGTGGCCGATCCACAACCATTACGTGTGTCCGCAATGCCAGCGCCAATGGCCGGTGCGATGGCTGGAGCAGCGGGAGACCCTCGAAGCGCCGCCGGTGGAAGCGCTTAGACGTTCGGCAACCCCGCCCCAGCGAGTGGCCGCCATGACGCGCTAAGCGATACCGGGCGCGCAAGCCCGCCCAAAATACAGCTAAAACGTAATACGCAGCGCTACCTGAATAATCCTCGGATCGCCCGCCGACGTGATCTTTCCAAATGTCGAGGCGCTGCTCACATTTGCCCCCGGGGCGTTAAAATGTACGTTATTTAATAAGTTGAAAAAATCGCCGCGTAGTTGTAAACGGTAACGTTCCCGAATCGCAAACTGCTTCTGTAGCGACCAGTCCACGTTGAAAAATTCCGGCCCGCGCAGCAGGTTTCTACCGGAATTTCCGAACGTGCCCGGTGCGTTCAGCGCAAACGCGGCCGTATTGAAAAATTGATTGATGACAGCGTTCGTCGATCGATCGCCGCTCAGGAAAGGATTGCCCGTCAGGTCGGCGCGGTCCAGGCCGACGCCGCTGAGCGAGCGGTCCTGTCCCGATACGACCGTGAACGGAGTGCCGCTGCGCCAGCTCCAGATGCCCGTCGTCTCCCAACCGCCCAGCGGCCCCCTCATCCAACCCGCGGCGTGCGAGAGCCGCGGCAGGTTCCACAGTCCCCACAATGAAAAGTTCTGCGGCGTATCGAAGTCCGATAGCCCGTAATTGAACCGGTTATTGAACGGATCGGGATTCGATAAGCTGAACTGCTGATCCACCGATTGATTGTCCAGCGATTTCGAATACGTATAATTCGCGACAAATGCGAACTGGCGGCTGAAGCGCTTCTCCAGCGTGGCCTGCAGCGCGTTGTAGTTCGACAGTCCTCCGTTCGTCATCTCGAGCAGCGAGGCGTAATCCGGAGCCAGCGGCCGCCGCGCGTTGGTGTTGCTCACCGTCGCTCCCGGACCAAAAATGGCAGGATCGCGCTCCTCGAAATATTGCAGCTCGCGCCCTGCGGTCCCCACGTACGCGACTCGCGCCACAAGATCCGCCGCGAATTGATGCTCAATGGTGAAGTTATATGCGTTGACATGGCCGAGATGCCAGTGCGGATCGAAATACTGATACGTCAGCGGCAGCGAGAACTGCGTGCTCGCCGTGGGATGCACCGGCGCAAACGGCGGGAACGGATTGGTCACGCCGGCCGATCCATACGGGATTGGCCAAGTCCACTCCAAACAGCGTCTCGGACGGGCTGAAGGGCGCGTTCTGCACGAAGTTGTTGTACAGCTTCACGAAGGGCATCTCGTAGAACATGCCCCATCCCCCACGCACCGTCGTGGGATGTTTGCCCTGCGTTACCGCCCAGGAGAAGCCCGTTCGAGGAGCGAAATTTCCCAAGTTCGCATACATGCCGGCGGATGGAAATCCGGGATCGCCCGCAAATGCCAGACCGGGTGGCGCGTTTGGAAACCGTTGCGACTGGAATCCGGGAATATAGCCGCCTACTTGCTGCGCTACCGGGTCCGAATACGGCAGGAACGGCTCCCATCGCAGGCCGAGATCCAGCGTAAAGCGCCGCGTCACGCGCCAGTTGTCCTGGAAAAACGCGTTGAATTCCCGGCCGCGCGTGAATTTCGCTTTTCCCGCCGTCTGCGTGAATGTGTTCACCTTGCCCAGCAGAAAATCGGCCAGCGCATTGCCGGTGAACGTCCCGTTGAAATTAATCACCGGCTCTTCCTGATATCCCGTGCTCGAATCGAATCTGGTATAGGGCGTGATTTCTCCGCCCATGTGCATGGAGTGTCCGCCCTTGATCCAGCTCAGCGTTTCGGCGATCTCGACGTTATCGCGAATCCACTCGCCCGGCGGCTGCGATCCGCCGGAGCCCCAGCCGGAATAACCGCTGATCGTGATGGCCGTCTCTTGAAACTGCGGGGCCGGTTTCGTCGCGGCGATATTGCCGAAATCGAAGATCGAGAACGGAGCGGTCCTGGTCTGGATCGAGTCGAGAATCAGCCCATCCGCCACCAGCGAGTTCAACAGGTGCGGCGTGATGGTCCACGTATCGCTTACTTTGAATTCATCGGTCGTCTGCAGTTGCCCGATCTTGTAATTCAGCAGCGTGCCGCCTCCGTTCCAGCCGGGATCCGTATAGTGCAGATAAAAGAAACTGCCGGAGATCTGATGCGCTCCGGTGTTGTAGTCCACCTTCGCCAGCGCCTGTTCGTTGTTCGTATTGCTCGGGACCGCGTACAGCAGCTTTCCCGTGGGGTCGGACGTGGTGGGAACGTCCTGCAGAATCGCGGCCGCGATCGGTGAAATCTCGTTCGCCGGAATCTGGTTGCCGGGAAAGGGCTGGTTCGTCGCGGGATTGACGATCGCCTTCGAGCCGGAGAAATCGCCCGCCCGCTGCGCCGCCGTGGGCACGAATGCCGTGTTCCCGTAGCTCGTATTGCCGATGATCGTCCCTTGATAGGAACCGAAATAGAACAGCTTGTTCTTGAGAATCGGGCCGCCGACCGAGCCTCCGAACTGGTTGCGCTTCAACGCGTCCTGCTGCGGCGCGAAGAAATTGCGGGCGTTCAGATCGCCGTTCCTCAGATATTCGAACAGGGAGCCATGCAGCGCGTTGGTTCCGGACTTTGTCACGATATTCACGACGGCCCCCGCGGACCCGCCATATTGCGCGTCGAAGTTGTTGGTCTGAACGCTGAATTCGGCCAGCGCGTCCGGGTTCGGAAACGCCGCATTCGTGTTCGTAATGTTGTCCTGGTGCGAGGCCCCGTCGAGTTTATAGCTCACTTGGTCGCCGTATGTGCCGTTCACAGATACGGCAATCGTATCGCTGGTAGTGGCATATCCTCCAGTGTCCTCGCCTTTTCCCGCCACCGTACCGGGCGCCATATAAATCAGCGTCGCCGCATTCCTCCCGTTGAGAGGCAGGTCTTCGATGTACTTCTGCGAGACCACCTGGTGCAGCGTGCCGGATTCCGTATCCACCATCGGCGCGTTTTCCCGCACCGTAACCTGCGCCGACACGCCGCTGACCGCAAGCTGCACCCGCACGTTCGCCGGCACATTGGCGTCCAAGGTGATCCCTTGCTGGTTATACGTCGAGAACCCGCCGGCGCCGACGCTGAGGCCGTATGTTCCGGGGGGAACGAGGTCGAACAGAAAGCGGCCCTGCTGGTCGGTGTCCGCGCGCCTGTTCCATTGCGTGTTCGTATTCGTTAATTTCACGGCTGCCCGAGGCACGGCCGCGCCCGTAGCGTCGATGACCGTGCCCGACAGAGTCGTGTTCGGCGCCACCTGCGCCCTGGCATTGAAACACGCGCCGCAAATCAGCACTGCGCCCGCAATTACGCCACTGAGTCTCGCATGCATTGATCGGAACCCCTTATGCCACGCCCGCCGAAGGCACGCCCGTGCCGGGCATGGCGTTCGCCGTGTGGTCGAACGTGACCTCTTTGCCGCTATAAATGGCTTCGCGCGCCATGATCGCCGTCAGCGTGCTCTCCACCGCCGCCGGCGCCGCGTTGCCGCCCTTTCCGTTTCGCGCCGCATCGACGAATTGGTCCACCGCGTCCTTGGTGATGTCGTAATCGGTGGAAACGACCGTCGGCGGCGCGTTGCCCGCTCCATTCCACAACGTGTAGCCGCGGCGTGAAGTGTTGATGGCGCCCTTCTCGCAGATGAACGTTTCACTGACGTCCTTGAACCCGCCGGTCGAAAACTGATTGGCGCTATAGCTGAACACGGTCCCGTCGTCGAAGTGGAAAGTGGCGGCGAGGTTGTCCATAATATTGCCGATGTCCTTGCGCACGGCCCGGCCGCCATAACCGCTCGCCCTGACCGGGTGCGTGCCCATGAACCAGTTCACGACATCGAGATTGTGGCAGTCCTGCTCCACGATGAAGTCGCCGGAGCGCTCGCGGTAGAAAAGCCAATTGCGCATTTTCTCCTGCGATTCCGGATACCCTTTGCGCACCGGCAGGCCGCCGCCCAGCCACGCCGCGCGGATCATTTTAATTGCGCCCAGTTGCCCCGATTTGACGATCTCGTAGGCGGCCTTGTACTCGCGGCCGTAGCGCTGCTGGTAATCGATCACGATCGTTTTGCGCGGGTCCGCCATACGGGCGGCGGCCAGCACGCGCCGGCAGCCCGCCGGGTCCACGCCCGCCGGTTTTTCCATGAAAATATGCTTGTGCGCCTTCACGGCGGCCTCGAAGTGCTCCGGATGAAGGTAAGGCGGCGTCGCGATATAAACGGCGTCCACATCGCTCGCCAGCATCTCGTGAAAATCCTTAAATTGCCGGGCGCCCGAGAACTTGGCGGCCGCGGCCGCAAGCTGGTCGTCGTAGATGTCGCACAGAGCGGCCATGCGCGCAAATTCGTTTTGGGCGAAGAAGCGGCTCATCGCCGTTCCGCGCCGGCCGCAGCCGAGCAGCCCCACCGTCAAGGCGGAATTTGCCTGTGCGGCGCTCGCTCGCCGGGGCTTGACGATTGTGAATGCGGCCGCGGCCGCCGCGGCGAACGTTCGGCGCGACACGGCGCCTCCCGCTATCTTTTCAGTTTTGGTTTCCATGGAATGCTCCGGATACGTCAAATCGAGCGTAACAAAATACGCCTCCAGATGCGTGTTGAAATTTCTCCGCGGAGCATCATACTACAGGTACATTCAGAGTCCGCTCAAAAGGAGATTCGCATTGGATAAAGAAAAGGTGAAGGATAAAATCGACCAAGGCGCCGCCAAGGCCAAGGACGCTACGGATAAAGCCGCCGGTAAGGCGAAAGACGCTGCCCACAAGACCGGCCAGAAGATGAAAGACGCCGGCGAGAAGGTAAAGCGCTCAGCCGATTGACGGGACGGTTGGCGCGTTGCGGCGAACGGATCCCGTAACTTCCATTCCGATGGCGCGCTCGGTTTCCTCGCCGCTCTTGATGTGGTCTTGAATCTTGGGCAGCATCCCCGCTGCCCAATTTTTCAGGTCGGCGTCTTTCCCCTCTTCGATCTCGCGCTTGAACGCTTCCACGTCGCGCTGGTGCCATTTGAGGACCTCGCGCATGTAGGCGCGATCAAGCAGATTGGGCTCCAGCGTTTTCATGTGTTCGATCTCGGCGGCGTCCTTGGGATCGAGCTCCGGCGCCTGCGGCGCGTTCTGCCTGGCCGCCAACTCCCGCAGCTCGTCGGCCAGCTTGGTATGATCGTCGAGCACCTTGGCGGCGAATTGCCGGACTTCATCGCTGAGGGCGTGGTCCTTGGCCCAGTCGCTCATGCGGACCTCGGCGAGATTGGCTTGCGCCGTTTTGACGATGAAGCGTACGTCGGGGGAAGGCGTTTGCGCCGCGGCCGGGAGAGCCGATGCCGCTGCGAGGACGCATAAAAGCTTCGAGTTCACGACGATCCTCCTGGATCTGAGACAAGCGCGCGAGGTCCTGTGGTTTCGGCCGCAAGGTATTCTGGGATAGGGTTTGCGCTCGCGGTGGAGCGCTGGAGCGGGAGTTTACGCGGGCAAATCATGCGCCATGAGAAAATTGTACGGCAAGTTGATCGACGACTGGGAAAGACGGCTTTGCCAACGATCCACCAATCGCGTGGTGCGCGAGTTCGATTGGGGCCTGGAATGGACGCGCCAGTGGCCGGTCGCGCAAGCAATCCCTCCGAACGGCGACGGTCCCTATGAATATTTGCGCAAGCTGAACCAGGCGGCTCTGCGCAACAGTGACGCCTTTTTCGGCTATCAAACCCCGCGCGATTTCGATCTGCGCGATGGGCTGGTGCGCTTCCAATCTCCGGTTCGAACGCCGTATCCGGAAAATAACATTGTCTATGCGCAGTGGTTTCCGGCGAAATCGAGCCGCAAGGCCGTGGTGGTGCTGCCGCACTGGAATGCGCCTCCCACCGGCCACAACGCGCTGTGCCGCGGATTGCAGCGGCTGGGGATCTCGGCGCTGCGGATCAGCCTGCCCTATCACGATTACCGCATGCCGCCGGAGCTGCAGAGGGCCGATTACGCAGTGTCGTCCAATATCGGCCGCACGGTGGACGCGGCCCGGCAGGCCGTCATCGACGTGCGTTGCTGCTTCGATTGGCTGGAGCGCCAGGGATACGAGCGGCTGGGGATAGTGGGAACAAGCCTGGGGTCCTGTTATGCCTGCCTGGCAAGCGCGCACGATTCCAGGATTCGGGTCAACGTTTTCAATCATTGCTCTACTTATTTTGCCGACGTGGTGTGGACGGGGCTCTCGTCAACCCACATCCGAACAGCGCTGGAGAAGAGCATCGACCTAGAGCAGTTGCGGGAATGCTGGAGCGCCATCAGCCCCGTGAATTATCTCGCCAAATTTGCCGCGCAGAAAAGTAAGTCGTTGTTGATCTACACAACATACGACACCACTTTTCCACCGGAGTTATCGAGAAACGTCGTAGAGCGAATAAGGCAGCACAAGGTGGACCATAAGGTCGTCGTGCTGCCCTGCGGACATTACACGCTCGGAGAGACGCCGTTCAAATTCATCGACGGCTATTATATCTGCGCGTATCTCAAGCGCACCCTTTGAAACTTACTTGCCGCTCGACGTGACTTGCTTCTCCGTACTCTCCGCCGTTTGCAGATGTCCCTGAAGAACCGTCAGAGTAGTTCCCGCCCATTCCTTCAACTGGGGATCTCTACCGTTGTTGGCCTCGCGCTGGAACTCGGCGACATCCTTCCTGTGGTCGGTCACCATGTCGCGCATATAGGCTCTGTCAAACGCGGCCCCATTCAGTTTGGAAAGGCGGTCGTAGGTTGCCTGATCGTGGGCGGCCAGACCCGACGGTAGGGTCACGTTCAATTTACCGGCTATATCCTTAAGTTGATCGTTGGCCTTGCTATGATCGTCGATCATTTTCTGGCCGAAATCCTTAACCGCTTGCAGATTGCCGTGGTCCTTGGCTAACTCGCCCATTTTGACCTCGGCCATTCCTCCTTGCGCGGCTTTCATCATGAACGTTCGATCCGCGTTACTCAACTGCGAATTCGTCATTCTGTTTGCGCTGCCGCTTGTTTGAGCGAAAGCCAAACTAGCCGGCAAGCAGAGTTGATGCTAACAATGTTACGTACGTACGCATCGGTGTCTGATCTCCCTCGAAAATTAGATTCGGGCGCGATGCCTTCGTTTCAACCACGGCGTCTCCTTTACTGATGGAAAAGGATGGTAAGCAAGGATCGCCTCGAACGCGCCGGAGATAGACGAAACCGAAGAGAAGGAAATCGAGCAAAGGATCGCGGTCTCCGCTCCCGTTGTACACGAGGCGGTGCGGCACGAGGGCGAGGCGGAGTTAAAGCGCCCCACCTCCGCGCTGGCGTGGTCCGGATTAGCCGCCGGCCTGTCGATGGGCTTTTCCTTCGTTGCCGAGGCATTAATCCGGTCGCATTTGCCCGATCAACCGTGGCGTCCGTTGTTGTCGAAGATGGGGTATCCGCTGGGCTTCGTTCTGGTGATTGTCGGGCGGCAGCAGCTCTTCACCGAGAACACGCTCACGGTGGTGCTGCCATTATTTGTCCGGCGCGACCTGGGGACTTTAGCGCAGGTCGGGCGGGTCTGGATTACGGTGCTGGTGAGTAACCTTGTGGGCGCGCACGTATTCTCGTGGACAGTCGGGAATACGGCGATGTTCGATGCGCGGGTGCGGCATGCCTTCGAGGAGATCGCGCGCGAATCGGCCGGTCTGGGATTCGGCACGACCTTGTTGCGCGGCATTTTCGCGGGATGGCTAATCGCGATGGTGGTATGGCTGCTCGCGGCGGCGGATGCGCGCAGAGTCGCCATCATTGCGATTCCCACTTACATCGTGGGTCTGGGCGGTTTCGCGCACGTAATCGTAGGCTCCATCGAAGTGCTTTTCCTGGTCGTGACGGGAAGCATGGCGTGGGTGACATTATCTTTCCGGGTACATGATTCCATCGCTGATCGGGAATGTCATTGGGGGGGTAGCGTTAGTCGCGGTGTTGAATTATAAACAATCGGTGGCGGCGTGACGGCGCCGAAGCCGGAGGTCTAATAGCATGGTGCAGCTATTTGGGGTAAAACTGGTCGGAGTTACGTCGGAGAACGGGCGGAAGCTGCTACTGACGCTCATCTTCATCGCCGCTCTATACATACTCAGGACGATTCTGCGGGCTGCCTCGCGCGCCATCTTTAAGTACGGCCGCGAGAACCAGCGCGTCGATTTCTGGGTGCGCCAGGGAATCAGTCTGGCGATGGCGATTCTGATCATCGTCGGTTTGCTTTCGATATGGTTCAATAATCCGGCGCGGTTGGGAACGGCGTTCGGATTCGTGACGGCGGGCCTGGCATTCGCGTTGCAGAAGGTGGTCACCGCGGTGGCGGCGTACTTCGTCATCCTGCGCGGCAAAACGTTCAACGTCGGGGACCGCATTCAGATGGCGGGAGTGCGGGGCGATGTTGTAGCGCTCGGATTCATTCTGACCACGATCATGGAAATGGGCGAGCCGCCGGGCGAGCAGAGCGATCCTCCGGCCATGTGGGTGCGCGCGCGCCAGTACACCGGGCGCATCGTTACCATTACGAACGACAAGATCTTCGATGAGCCGGTTTATAACTACTCCCGCGAGTTTCCATTTCTGTGGGAAGAGATGAATATTCCTATTTCTTATAAAGACGACCGCGGCAAGGCGGAGCAGATTCTGCTGCAGGCCGTAACAAAGCACACCGAGAAGATCCAGGAACTGGGCGAGGACGTATTGAAACAGCTCGAACATCGCTATTTCATGCGCCGCTCGGAGCTGAATCCGCGCGTGTACTGGCGTCTCACGGACAACTGGATCGAAATGTCGGTGCGCTTCCTGGCGCGGCCGTACGGCGTTCGCGATCTGAAGGACAAGATCAGCCGCGAAATCATCGACCAATTGGACAAGGCCAAGATCGGCATTGCATCGGGCACTTACGAACTCGTAGGAATGCCGCCGCTGCAGGTCCATTTGTATCCGCCCGATGGAGGCGGCAAAGGCGGCGAGGAATTACAGGGTCACAATCTTGCCGCGTCCGCCCAGAAAGTACACAGCCAATAAAGCCAGCAACGCGCCATCCCAGGCGAGCACTACGGGAGCGGTGAAACGCGGAATGAGCGAGCCGACGATAAGGCTGCCAACCGGCATGCCGCCGCGAAAGGCGACGTTGTAGACGCTCATTACTCTTCCACGCATGTTATCGGCGGTGATCAACTGCACCAGCGAGCTGACGGTCGCCATGGCGGCAATCATGGCCGCGCCGGCCGCGAAGATCATGACGCAACTGAGCGTGACGGAGCGCGAAATCGCAAAGCACGACATTAGGATTCCCATGAGCAGCAGCATCACCAGTGCGCCGCGGCCCTGGTGCTTGAAGTGGCCCAAATAGGCGACCATGAGGGCGCCAAAAACGGCTCCTGCGCCGGAGCAACACAGGAACAGCGTGTACAGATCGGCGCTCCCCTTGAACACGTTGCGCGCGAAAACGGGCAGGAACACGATTAACGGAATGCCCAGAACGGTCATGGAGAACGCTAGAACGATGAGGGCGGTCATGGCGTTCTGTCCGCGAATGAAGCCGATGCCCTGGCGCAGGCTGGCCGCGATCGACTCGCCGGTTCGGGCCGGTTTGAAACGCGTGTGAATGAGGAGCAGCGATACGATCACCGCGACGAACGAGACGCCGTTCAGCCCGAAGCACCACGCCGCGCCGAGAGTGGTCAGCGCAATGCCGCCCAGCATGGGACCGATCACCCGCGCGAGATTGAACTGGATGGAATTAAGCGCAATGGCGTTGGGCAGATCCGCGGTCTTCACCAAGCTCGGAATGAGCGCGGAGTACGCGGGGCCTCCGAAGGATTGCGCGAATCCGGTGAAGAAGGAGAGCGTGAGAATATGCCAGATGCGGACCGTTCCAGTGGCGAACAGCACGGTCAGAATGAAGGCGCAGCTCATCTGAATAACCTGCGACAGAAGCAGCATGTTGCGGCGCTCGCGGCGATCGGCGACGACGCCTCCGATCAGCGAAAACAGGACGATCGGAATCTGTCCGAGAAAGGCGTCGAGGCCAAGATAGAAGGCGGACTTGGAGAGTTCGAAAACGAGCCACGCTTGCGCCAGGCTCTGCATCCAGGTGCCGATGCTGGAGGTGCAGGCGCCCAGCCACATGACGCGGAAATCGCGATATTCGAATGCCTTGAAAACGCGCCGCAGCACTCCCCCGGGCTTTGGTCCACCGTGGCCCGGTCCGGATGGATCAGGGGAGGGGTTTGTCGCGTTTGATGAGATGGAGGATGTTGCCATCGCCGTCGCTGAAGAAGACCAGCCGGTTGCCCTGGTTGACGTAAGGATCGGTCAGGAAGTGGACTCCGCCGGCGCGCAGTTGTTCGTGAGCGGCATCGAAATCGGCCACGGAAACGGCGATGTGGCGGATGCCGGGGTCTTTCAGATTCTGCGGGGGCCGCTCCCCTTCCGAGGGAATGATTTCAAGCATGGCGCCGTCGGGGGCGCGAACGAAGTAATTGCCGCCGTATTCGTAATTGATGCGGAAGCCGAGGTGCTGAACATACCACTGGGCGAGCCGTGCCGGGTCGGGCGATGCAATGGCGGTGTGTTCCAGTCCCGTGAACATGGGGTATCGAGGCGATTGTAGCATTCGAGGCGCGGGCACTCTCGATACTCGCCCGCGGCGCTTTGCAATGGCCCACATTGCAGCGTCAGGTGACGTTCCACCATACTGGTATTTTCATGCGTAAGGCGACAATGCTTCTCATCGCCGGCGCGCTTCTCTCCTTTGGTCAGAACGCCGCGAGACGCAGCGCGGCCCGGGGAAGCGCTACCGCCACGCCCAGTCCTTTAACGACGCTGCTCCACACGTTGAAGGAAGCGGTGAATCCGGATCAGGCGGTACAGGATGTGCACACAATTTGGGCAACCGACCGATGGTTTACCTTCCCCAAGTTCGAGCAGACGGCTAAGAATGTAGCGGCGATGATGCATCGCGCGGGTCTGGAGGATGTCGAGATCGGCAACGTGCCCGCGGACGGCGTCACTCAGGCCGGGTTTTGGACCGAGCCATTGGCATGGGACGTGAAGGCCGCCAAGCTCGAGATCGTAGAGCCGCAAATTCCCGCCGATCTGAGGGTCCTCGCCGATTACCAAAAGGTCCCCGCGTCGGTTTGCATGTGGAGCGGCCCGACTCCACCCGGCGGAGTGGAAACAGAGGTCGTTCTGCCCTCAGAAAATTCGGGGAACCAGGATCTGAGGGGCAAGCTTGTGCTGGGCCGGGTTTCGAAGACGGCGCTCGCCAAGGCCGGCGCGCTCGGGATGATTAGCGAGACCACTGAAAATCCCGATCTGGTGGATGAACGCGGCTGGGTGAACTCGTTCGGCGACAACGGCTGGAGTTTTACGAAGGACAGTTCACCGCTCGTCTGCTTCTCCATTACGCCGCGAGGATCGCATCTTCTGCGCGACCTCCTAAAAAAGGGGCCGGTGAAAGTACGCGCGACAGTGGATAGCCGTTACTATTCCGGCGTTTATCCTTATGTCACCGGCGTGATCCGCGGAACGGACGGCGCCCAGGCGGAAGAAGTTCTATCGCTCGCCCATTTGTACGAGCAAGGCGCGCACGACAACGCTACCGGCTTCTCCTCGATCCTCGGCGCGGTCGAGACCCTCAATCGTCTGATCGTCGAGGGCAAGCTGCCCCGGCCCAAACGCAGCATTCGTATTCTGGGCATGGGCGAGTGCTACGGCACGATGTACTATCTGGAGCACAACAAGGATCGGGTGAAAAGAACGGTGGCGGCGATGTGTATCGATTCACCAGCCGGACTGCAAAACCTCGCGGGCACGGAGTACACGTGGATCCTGAATCCCCACTCCGCGAGTTCCTACGTGGACGCGTTCGTTTTGCGGTTGGCCGCGGAGTATTATCCCAGCGTCGGCCGCCCATATCATTGGACGGAATATCGCAGCTCGACCGACAATTATCTGGGAGACCCCTCAATCGGGATTCCAACGGTGATGCCGCGCGGAGGCTACGGCGTGCTTGCCCACCATAACAGCTATGACACACCCGCCACGGTAGATCCAAAGTCACTGCGCGACATGATAGTCATGAATGCCGCCTATACTTACTTTCTGGCCGCCGCGGGACCCGCTGAAAAACGCTGGATGGCGCAACTCGCGCTGACCCGCGCGTATGATCAAGTGGCCGCTGCCACCGAAAAGATTCTGGACCAAGTTGCGATTGCGAGAGACGGAGCCGCCCTCGGCCATCTGCTTTATCATGGTGGCGAACTGATCGCCTACACCATGAATCGTGAGAGGCGCGCCGTACTGTCCGCTTGGGATCTTCAAGATGGCTTAACGGCTCTGACGTCCTTCGGTAATGAACAGAAGCGCCGGCTGGATCGGGCAGTTCAGGCTCGCGCCGCGGCGTTGGGACTTGACAAGATCCGGCCAATAGCGCCTCAACCGAAGCCCGAAGCGGAACGGATTATTGTTCGGCGAAAGCGCATGGGAACTCTCCCGCTCGATGACCTGCCGCAAGCGCAGCGCGAGGGCTATCCCGCCGCCTCTTTTTGGGGCGTGCCGACAGCGGCTTTGTATTGGTGCGACGGCAAACGGAATTTGGCCGAGGTCATTCGCCTGACCGAGCTGGAAATGGGGCCGCAGCAATTCGATTTCGTCGGCTATTTCAAGTTCCTCCAGAAGCACGGGTATGTCGACTTCGTTCGGCAATAACCCTGGCGCCTCAGAAGCGATACTTCAATGCAAACTGGATGTTCCGCGCGCCTTGGGCGCTGGTGATCTGCCCGAAGGTTCCGGTGCCGATATTGCCGTTGCCGACCACGAAACCGGGCACGGTTACATTCGGAGCGTTCAGAATCGGAGTGTTGGTCACATTGATCGCTTCCGCTCGCAACTCCAGTCTCTGGTGTTCCGTAAAGACGAATTCTTTCGAAAGACTGAGGTCGGCCGTATTCAATCCAGGCCCTCGAACCGTTCCGACGCCGCACGTTCCAAATGTGCCGAGCGGCGGGGCGGCGTAGGAATTCGGGTTGAACCATTGAAAGCCCCCGCGAGGCGAATCCATCTCTCCGAATACATCCGGCGGCGCGACGCAATTTGCCCGCGCGCCCTTCCCCCGTGTTCGAGAACTGTCCTCGAAGTTATAGATCGTGAGCGGGAAGCCGCCGTGAACATTGGCGATCACGTTGACCCGCCAATCGCCCAGGATGGTGTTAACCACCTTGTTAATATTTCTCCCATAAGAGCGATCGCGGCCGAACGGAATGTCGTAGGTAACATAGCCGTTGAAGGCATTCGTGGCGTCGTAATAACAAGGCCCCCAATCGGCGGCGGCATCATAGGTGTTTTGGAAATGGCCTTGCGGTCCGGCCTGGCCGCCCGAACCCAACTGTCCATAAAAGCCCCAGGAGTCCGTCATGCACTTCGACCATGTATAGTTAGCCTGGAACTCCAGTCCGCGGCTCAACCGCTTCTGGAAGGAGACTTGAAGCGCATCGTAGTCCTGGTTGGCGGACGACTGCGTCAGCTTGGCATACCCGTTTTCCGCTTGCAGCGTTGGATTCCCGCTCAGGAAGGAGCTCGGTCGAACAGTTCCATCCGGATTGAGGATCTCTTGCGAAACATAGATCGACGCCATCAAATGCGTGCTCCGCTCGCCCACATAACCGGCCTGCAGCGTCATGGAGTTTCCGAACTGATGTTGAATGGTGAGGTTCCACTGGTTGGAAACGGCCGGCCGATTGTTTGGATCCCAAAGTCGAAGGTCGGCTCCGACGAACTCCGTTGCGGGATTCGAGCCGGCCCCAAAGACCGTGTAACCCTGGGCCAGAGTCGAAGGCGTTTGGCTCGGCGAGTACTGAATATCGTGCTCGGTGGCGAATGGCGGGTTCAGCGGCAGCCGGGCGTTCGTGCCGGTTCCCTCCAGGAAACTGGATGTCGTAAGGGCCGCGCGGATGACGGTGTTCTTGCCCCGCGGCGTCCACGCAAGTCCGAGACGCGGCTGGAAATTCGTAATGCCATTGTACTGGTTATAAAGCGCTCTACAGTTGCTGTAAGGGCAGCCCGAAGCGCCCGCGATGTACTCCACGCCATTGATAGGACCAAAGTTGGCCTGACGATTTTCGACCTCAATCCAAGGCGTGACCAACTCGTAGCGCAAGCCCAAATTGAAGGTCAGGTTTCGCGTCGCGTGCCAATCGTCCTGGAAAAATGGCGCCATCAGACTGGAGCGCTGCCCCCACGTGCCCCCGGCAATGCCACCCTGCACTTCGGTTGGCAGACCTAACATGAAATCCGCTTCGGCCGCACCGGAATATTGTCCCGAAAAATCGAACTGGCCGGCAACGCCCGCATTGCCTGAATAATAGGTGTCAATGCGGTACCGGAAAAATTGGAACCCGATGTGCATCGTGTGAGCGCCTTTCGACACGATCGCGGTATCTTCAATCTGCCCGACGGTGTCGGCGAATTCCGAAAGAACTTCTGGGTTACCGAAAGTGCCTCCACTCAAGTTGCCCGCCCCAAACACAAACCCCGGAAGAATTGTCGTGGGCACTCCCGGTATCCCGACGCTTTGAGCTGTAAAGGCGCTGCCGCTAACCGCCCCGTTTATGTAAGGAGTATAGTTCACGCCTGCCCGAAAATCGTTCACGAATGACGGGCTTATGGTTCTGGTATAGTCGAACACGCCATTGAACGATGGATACGTGTTCTCGGTGTTATAGAGCAGAGCGATCGAATTTATAGTCGGATTACTGATGTGCGATTGCGAATAGCGTCCAAAAATATGATCTCTGTTCGATGCGTTCCAATCGATCTTCAAATCGCCCTGATCCTGGTTAGTGTACGAATGAGTGGAGTTGATGGCATTCCGCGCCAGGTTGCCATTGATCGGCTGCGGGTAAAAAGAGGACGATACGATGTTCAGCGCCTGGGGGCTCAAGAGCGCTCGCGGGAATAATGTTGCCGGCGATCGGCGTATTGGTTCCGGGGTAGTGCAGTTGAATCCCCTGCGTAAGCAGTTGCGAGAAATCCCCCGTCCGCTCCGCCGCCGTGAGAACCGAGTACGCGCTGCTGCTGGCCGGTTGGTCGAACCGCGATCCCTGATAGTCGGCAAAGAAGAAGAGCTTGTTCTTGAGGATCGGCCCGCCGATAGTTCCCCCGAATTCGTTCCAGCGGAGGAGCGGCCTGGGGAGGTGGTTCCAGTTATTCTGCCATAAATTCGCGTTCAATGCGTCGTTGCGGATAAACTCGAACGCGCTGCCATGAAACTGATTTGTACCGGACTTGATGCTGACGCTGATAATGCCCCCCATGAAGTGCCCGAATTCGGCCGAGGCGTTCTGGGTGATCATGTTGAACTCTTCAATGGCGTCCACGCTCGGCGTGTATCCTACGGCATTTTCCGAGACTTGGTTGTTATCCAGTCCGTCCAAAAGGAAGTTGTCGGCCTCTTCGCGATTGCCGTTAATGTAAGGGCGGCCGCCATTGAAAGTCGATTGCGCGCCCGTAAATTCGGAAGGGTTCGTCGTGATCGATCCCGGGGCCAGCAATGTCAGTTGGACATAGTTCCGCGTCGCTAGTGGAAGCGCTTCATTGGTGCGCTCGTCGATCACCGTATTCAATTCCGTGGATTCGGTCTTCAGCAGCGGCGCGGCCCCGGTGACGTCGACCGATTGCGCCGCATTGCCGACGCGCAGTTCAAAATCTAGCCTCGCGGTCTGATTCAGGACGAGCACAATGTTGGACTGAACGGCGGTTTGGAAGCCCGCATTTTCCACCTTCACGTTGTAGGTTCCGACCGGGAGGCGCGGAAGGTCATAGATACCCTCCATATTGGTTACAGTTGGCCATGTGGAGCCGCGTTCCATATCGACGGCCGTCACATTCGCATTCGGAATGGGAGCACCCGACTGGTCGGTGACTCTACCCGTGATCGCGGCCGTGACCTGTTGACTCCAGCCGGACGGCGCTAAAAACGAGAACAACGCAAGGCCGGCAACATTAGCGGCGCAAGCAAGTCGATTGAGTTTCACAACTCCTCCTACGGCCCGGACCGATGCCTACGAGGGACTTGCTCACCCGGAGGCGAGCTTGCCTCCTCGGAAGAAATTTGAAGTCAGGATACCATGAGGAGTAACATAGTGTCCTCACTTGGCAGAACGGCCGCGAGACCGGAGTTGCCCTTTCCGGATTTCATGCGTGCAATCAACGGCCGCTCCCAGTGCCCGCGAACGCTCAATTCCGGCGTGCCGACCCCCGCAGTCCTCTTACGGCACTACCACCGACTCCAGCGGCCCGGTCGTCACATTAGACCCGTTGCTCCGCTCAACTCGGAAAAACAGCACCCGGCCCGCTATCGCCGGAATCGAAACCGAGCAGCCGTTATCGCAGGCCGTCTTTTGTTGCGGCTCGCTGTCGTAAACGAACGGCGCGGCGGGCGCCGCCGACGCCGACGTCCAGCACGTCTCGTTACGCGTCGTGCAGTACAGATTCGCTGGATCGCCGTTCTCCGCATAGCCGAAAGCGATCCGGATCGTACTTCCCGGCGAACGGCCGAAGCTTCTCGTGATCGGCTCGAAAGTCGTGCGGTTCACGGATTTCGAATCGTCGTTGGTCGGCCACGGCGGCAGCTTCATCGCCCACCAGTGCATACTTGTCCCGCCCGTCATCATCGGATGCCCACCCACGGGATTGTCCGGGAAAAATCCCCACTGCGCGTCGGGGCTCGGAATCCAGGACCGAAAGGTGTAATGTTGCGACGGGAGCGTCGCGACCCCCAAGGTCAGCCGCCGTACTCCGGTCCCATCGAATGTCGGCGGCACAATGCGCTGCTGGATGCGCCCAACCCGCAAATGTCGCCGGCACGATCGCGCATGTGGTTCCGATCGTTCCGCTGTTCGAGGTGCATTGCCCGTTCTCCAGCCCCAGCCTCATCGAAGCGTAAATGTCGCCCGCGCTCGATCCGCTAATGCACTCTCCCGCATTATAGGCATAACAGTATTTACCCAGATCCGCGTCCGTCAACACGGAATTGGGTCCCGATTTGTCAACGAAGGTACCATGCTCCCCGTTGAACACCAGAAGAGGAAATAACTTGATCGAGGGCGTTCCGCAAGGCTGCACTTTATAGACATTATTCGTTCCCGGGGCCGCCGTCACGCTACGCGGACACCAACCGCTATCCATGCTGTTTGCGCCGTTCCCGAAATCGATGTTCATGGCCGCCCAGTTGCCGTTCCATACAAGTTCCGAATCGGGCGCCACTCCCGGAACCTGCCGCAGCGTACTATACGATTGCTGCAGATTCGTGAAAGGATGCGATGTATCGTTTGCCCATATCGGATAGTTATTAGTCGTATGCGTCTGGGGCGTCTCGAACAAGGTAAGCGCCGGAACGTTAATCACCGCGTCGGGAGCTCCGGCGCTGTACGTGCCCGCGAATGTCAGATTCCCGGAAGTCTGCCCTAACCCTGTATCGACGTGCCCGCCCAAGCCATAATACGTCGGAATAATCGTGGGCGTCGCGCCGCCGCCCGTTATCGGCACAATTCCAAGTTCCAGCGACGCGATCTGCCACAACGTCCAGCCCGCCGCGTGTTGTTGAGTATTTAAGGTCCCGGCGCAATATCCATACGTGTTGCACACTCCGCCGCTTTGCCCCCCGTAATCCCGGATCAAAGTTACGTCGATTTGCGTCTCGCTCACTTTCACTTTCTTAATCACTCCGAAAACTTCGTGATTGTAGCCAAAGTGCGATAAGTCGTAAAAGGAGTCGCCCACGTTTATGCCATGAATACTGGAACGCGATGTGTTGTTCGGATCGCTGGGACAGGGATACGTGCCTTGTTCGCCCGCCGACGCGAAATCGCTGCACGGTTCCGTGTTTAGCCGGATCGTGACGCAGCGCGATATGGGATTGCCTGGCGTTCCGATGCCTTGATCCGCGAAAAACCAGCTTGTATCCACGGTCGCCGGATCGGGACAAGTCTCGCTATAATTTACGATGTCGTTCTGGCCGACAAAGGGAGCGAGCGCCGCGAATGTGGCCGGAATCGTCAGGGCCGCATCCGCGTAAACGTCAAATTGCGCCGCCGTACAACCTGAACATCCCGTGTGCGCATAGTATTGCGGATAGGTCGCCCGCATACTAAAGAAGGTGATGGGGTCGCCGTCCCGTATCGGAAGATTGCCCGACGGATAGTAAGTGTTATATCCGGCATAATAAACGTCGCTGGCGGTAATGCGAGCCGTCCCGCCATTGCTCGCGATCGCGCTGACCACGATCCCGTATACCGGCGGCATCGTTGTGCACGCGATGGTCTGTCCGCCGAAGTTGCCCCACAGGCTGCTGTCTACCGGTTGCACTCCCAAGGCGTCGGAATAGAGAGCGGCATGGTTATTGTCCGTGATATCGTGCGCGAAGAAGACGCCATTCAGCGCCGCCCAATTCCCGGTCCCTCCCGAGCACGTAATTTGCGCTCCGTAGCCGCCATAACGTCCCGTGATGTTATCGATGTCGTGAGGCGCGGCAAAGTTCAGAACTACCGGGCTGGTATTCGTCGCCGAGGCAATCGCCGGAAGCGTCCAAACCCTGAAGCTGCCGTCCGGATGATGCAAACCAATGCCCCTCGATACGAATGGGCCGCCTAATAGGGCATTCTTGTTAAATTTGCGCGGACCGATACTGCCGTCCGCGTTTCCCGCGAATGAAACCACGGAGTAGCCGCCGACCCCAATGGGGCTGAAATGGCATGCCGCCGCCGCGACTCCATGGGGGCCGTTCCAGGTCGCGAATACAGAGATTAAATTGTTCGTCGCCGCATCCGCCCAAGCCAACATGCATAAGCCGTCGCCGCCGCCCGGAGCCGTCCAGCGGTACTGCAGCGCCGCGCCGCTCCCTATGCCGGGGGTTTCGATCACATCGTCGACCGCGGGATTGCCCCATAACCCGCTGTTGATCGCTTTGGCCACCTCGGTATTCGGCAGTTGCGCCGTAATCTGAGAAGCGATGGCGGTCGTGCCGGTCGATTGATTCGTCCAGATGAAATTGTCGTTCGTGTTGGTGTGCGGAAAGCCGGGATTATATTCCGTATAGTTATTGGGCTTGTGAATCAGCTTCCAAAGAACACCCGTGGAATCGACCGTTAACAGCGACCTGCTGTCGATCCAGGGCGAGCCGGAATTCTGCGGGTCCGGAAAGGCCGCCGCGCGTACGCCCGGCACGCCATACCCGTTACCTTGCAGGCAGGCGCGCCCGTTGTCCTGCATTACGAAAAGACCAATGTTATTCACATAGCAAAGCGAGCCCGACAGAGGCGGACTCTGCGTGTTGCCGTCGCAGTCGGTGGCGATGTCCGTCACTTTCGAGCGGGCGCACATCCAACGCGAGCCATTCACGCCCGTGCTGCCCCCGCGGGACGTCGCGAAAACCGATTGTTGCGAAACAGTCAGGGTTCCCGTATTCTTCAAAACGATGCGCAGACCGGCCGCAAGGTCCTGGTAGGTGCAGTTGGACAGATTCAAGCCGCTTTCCTGCGTCGTCAGGCTCGTCACCGTGTCCGTGTGCGCAACGTGAAGCAGCGCCGGACCACCGCTCGCGCAGTTGTAGACATAAAAAGGACTGCCCGGCTTGCGGTCGAGATTGAACCCCGGAAGCGTCCCCGTATTTGCAAGAGACAGCGTGCTCCCGGAGCCGCTCGCGCCGGGATAGGAAAAGTTGTCAAGATCGTACACAAGAAACGGAGCGTTCGCAAACCCGTTGCCCCAATCCGAGAAGTACCCGCCCGGAAATCCGCTCGGCACGCTGCCTTGCGCCCCGGTGCTGGTCGAGAATGTCTGATCGATCGCCCCGCTGGCGCAACTTTGGCCTCCGTCCTCGGAGATGCATAGCTCGGCTTGCGCTCCGCCCGATCCCCTGCCGTACAACGCAACCTGCATGTCGCTGTAATCGATCCCGCAGCAATACGGCGCATTGCCCCCGAATGCCACATGCAATGGCGCATTTGCAGTCGAAGTTGTCGCGTATGCCGTCGGGGGATTTCCATTTGCGATGGCCGCCGGGGAATTCGTCCACGCCCCATTGACGTCAATAACCTGTGAAAAAACCACCGCCGACGGATTCCCGTCGTCCATGTTATCGGTGGGCCCGGACATGCGCTCGATCAGAACGCCCGTGATCGGGTCGATGTACTTGGCTTTCCTTCCCGCCACGCTCCAATCCACCGTGAACTGCGGCATGCCGCCGATCGGGGAACCGGGCGTCGGAATCTTCAGCTCCGGGTAGTACGACGCAACCGGCAGATTGGCGGTCGCCGCTATCGCGCTTCCCGTATCCGCGCCGCCGTTGCAAGAAATGCCGATCGTATGCGAGCTGTTCACCTGCAGCGCCGTCGAATACCACCTCGTGTCCGAGCCTTGCTTGATCTCGTCGTGGCCGCCGATGAACACCGTGCGGTTCAGCCCATTGGCGATCGTAGGCCAGCGAAACCCGTTCGCAACCGTGCGGCTCAGGTCGATATTCGCGCCGGGAAATTTCGTGGGGTCCACATCGTTAACGCTGGGACCGTTGTTGTTGTCCACCGCCGAGATCGTGCACGGCGCCCCGCTCGTGGCCGTATAGTTGATCGCGATCTGCGTTTCGGTAGCGCCGTTCACTGTGATGTGAATATTGGCGGCAAACAGAGCGGGGCACAGCAGCAGCAACAGAACTTTCCCGCGTGCGCCCGCGCACCCGCGCCGGCGGGGTATCGAATTCGATCGAAGCACTTTCATTTGATGGTATCCCGCTACAACCCTACGGCTCTCCCCCATACCATTCGGCACTTCCACGCCGCATCTTCAACATAAAAGTAGAGATTGAAATTGACGATTATTGCGAACCGCGCCCCGGAGCGGTGCTGCCGAGCCGCCAGTGCCGCGCTTGATAACGCTAGCGATCAGTCCTTCCCGCGCGATCGGCGCGTCCAGCCAGGGCTTTGTCCTGCGAACAAGCTCGTCGCACAGGTTTAGCATTCTATGTGCGGCTGCTGTCGCGCGCGGCCGAGGATTACATGCCGGCGGGCCCGTGCGGGAGCTGCTCGATCCGCATGTGCACGATCGCCGTGGAATCGCGCTTCCGCTGCAGCTGAATGGCGGCCGCCGTGCACCGCCTCGTGCTGGAAGGCCACGCTCCGGAACTGGCGCGCTTCTATCCATCGCCGCCGGTTCGCTGGCGATTGAGGCATCTTGGTTTTTTTTTGAAATACGATCGCGGAGCGGATGGGAATCACTGCGCGCTGGTGAACCGGCCCGTTCAAACCAACGACGCGGGCTCTCCGGCAGCCTGCTGGGGCGGATTTCCGCTCATCGCCCAGCGCACTGGCCTGCCTTGCGTCTACTCGAAATCGGCTCCAGCGCAGGCCTCAACCTCTGCTGGGATGATTCCGCTACGAATGCCCAGCGGCGCACGGCGGTCCTGGGGCGGAGCGCCGTCCTACAGTCCGTCCCCAATCTCGTCTTCTCCAACGCCGTCCGCACCGCCCTGCGCGGCCTCGTCGAAAACTCGCAGCCCGGGCGCGGGTGCGAGGCTGGCAATAACTCAAAAAGGCAATGTGGCAGCGCGCTGGATTGTAATCGATCGCGTGCAGCCTCGACCCTGCTCCGATGAGCCGGGACCCTTGTTCGGGGCCTCCCGGGCATAGAGCTTACCAGTCCGCGCGCACGCCCAACTGGATGATTCTCCCTTCGAGCAGCGTCGACACGGGAGCGAGCGTCGGCGGCGTCGTAATAGCGCCTGTTACGTCCACCGCCGCCGTCGTGTTGATGGTCGTGATATTCGGGTGATTCAGCACATTGGTCGCTTCCGCGAAAAATCTCGGCTGCAGCCGGTCCCACAGCTTGAAAAAAGTCCGCGTGTAGCGCAAGTCCAACTGGTAAACATTCGGGGTTCGCAAAGTATTGCGTCCCACAAACAGGGGACGAGTCGCATTTCCCGAGCCGCTGCCCGCCAGACTGTCTCCGTTCAGCACCCGGTTCGCCGTCAGATTCTGCTCATCCCCGGAGGTGGCCACGAACAGCGCCGCGAGTTCATTGCCGTTCGCTAAATATCTCAGAACCCGGTTGTCGATACCCTCGTTCGACGGAGCCCAAACCGAGCTTAGAGAGAAAGCATGCGGCCGGTTAATCGCGCTGTTGCCGCGGTCCCGGTTGCGGTTCGCGGGATCTTCAATGAATAGCGACCCTTGATCGTAGCTGTTCGCCTCCGGAGCGTCGCTGATGGAGTGCGACCACGTGTACGACGCATTCAGTTCCAGACCTCCCGAAAAGCGGTGCTGATAATTCACGATCAATGCGTTATACGAGCTGTTGGCGCGATATCCTGCAGCGCGACGTTATTGAACTGCGGGTAGAGCCGCGTGGCTGCGCTGATGGTCGAGGAAAACACCGGTCGTCCATCCGCCAGAAACGCCGTCGGATTGATCAAATTGATGTTGCGCAGATATTCCAGATTCCGGCCGCCGGTATTCACGTACCCCGCCGTCAAAGCATCGTTCTTGGAGAGTTGCCGCGTAATCTGCAAGCTCGAGTTGATCGCATATCCATCTTTGAAATTCGGCGTGATGGTATAAATCGTCTGCGATGAACGCGGCAAAGTGCCGTTCACGACGGCGGATGGAAACGCCGGCGCTCCCGGCGCGTTTCCGGCAATCGATGCCGTGTACGCGCTCGTTCCTCCATCGCTATAGAGCGCGTTGTACCAGAGATTCGTCGGCGGCGCTTCATAGAAAATTCCCGAGCTCGCGCGCACCACCGTCTTCGGACTGATCGACCACGCCAGACCAAGCCGGGGCGCGAAGTCCGCGCCGGGACTCCGAAAATGTTGCGAGTATGGGAACTGCGCATTCGGATCCCGATCCGGTCCCATAAACCGGTCGTAGCGGACCCCATACACCGCCAGAGCTTCGGCTGATCTGCCAGCTATCCTGCGCAAAAAAGTTCCAGAAAAACGAGTGATACCATGCCCCCGGCTCGCCCACGCTCGCGTTGAACGTGGTGTACCCATACGGATTCACGCCCGATAACGCGGATTGATACGCTGCGATGCTCGGGAACACATACTGCGTATAAATGTCCGCCGCCTGCGTGTCCAGATTCTGTTGAAAGCCGAACCCCGCTTTGAACGCGTGCGCGCCCTTAATCACCGTGAAGTTGTCGTTCAGGTTGGGGATTTTCTCCTGGAAACGGTCCCCTACCGCCGTGCTGCCGCCGAAGTTCGCAATTCCGTTGATTGTGATCCGGCACCCGTGCCCGTCAGCGGATCGGCAATGTGCTGTTCATTGCGGTAAGGCCAGCCGAAACGCAGTTCGTTCAATATGTTCGGCGAGAACAAGGAGAGCAGTTGCGCTCCGGCTACGTGCGCCCGGTCGCGGAA
>CAWCJO010000035.1:0-82160 GCA_963795935.1 Bryobacterales bacterium
GATCAGGAACAGGCGCCGAATAGGCGCCGACAACTGCCGGTATCGTGCGTGCCCGGTCATCACGAGCCACGCGAGCATAGGAATAAAGACCGATTTAACAATCGTCATATACCCCTGTAGGGTTAGGAGTGCGCTCAGCGTAGCATCATCTCTCCACTCAGCGAAAGGTCGCTGAGTAATAGAACGTGCGCGAGGGTTTCAGTGCTGTGCGGTGGAGGAGGCGCAGAGTGGTGCTTTTGAGCCACCCTCGTTGATAAACTCACCTGCCAAACTGCCTTAATATCAACAAGTTAGCTGTTTGGCCCGCCGCGTGTAATACATGAGTCGGGCAGGGTATGCGGCGGGAAATTTTCACTTTATTTGTGGCGTTTGCGGTGGTGCTGTTCGGGCTCGACCCGCAAATCGGGGCGCAGTACGGCCCGGAGCAGAATGGCGGTTACCCTTCCTACCCGCCGCAACAAGCACCGCAGGGTCAGTATCCGCAGCAGTATCCACCGCAACAGGGCTATCCACCGCAACAGGGCTATCCACCGCAACAGGGCTATCCATCCCAACAGGGCTATCCATCCCAACAAGGCTACCCATCCCAACAAGGCTACCCATCCCAACAAGGCTACCCATCCCAACAAGGCTACCCATCCCAACAGGGCTACCCGCAAGCTGGCGGGCAAGGTTATCCGCAAGGCCAGGGACAGGAAGGTGCCCCAGAGCAGGATGTAGCCGCAGACCAGCAGCATGGCGTTGCCCGATTGAGCATTGCGCAAGGCGATGTGAACGTCAGGCGCGGCGATTCGGGCGAGCTGGTGGCGGCTGGTCCGAACGCTCCCTTGATGACTCACGATCGGGTGCAGACATCCGGCGGATCGAGAGCGGAGATTGAGCTCGATTATGGCAATCTGGTTCGGCTTGGGCCGAATACGGATTTGAGTCTGGGCGACGTAGAGTACCAGAAAGCACAACTACAGCTGGGCACAGGTGCCGTGATTTATCGCGTGCTTCGCAATTCGCCGTCACAGGTTGAGATAGACACGCCCAGCATCGCGGTCCGCCCCACCATGCAGGGCGAGTATCGGATCTCCGTATCGGAAGACGGCACGACGGAGATCACCGTGCGGTCTGGCAATGTCGAAGTTTATAGCCCGAAGGGCACGCAGCAGCTTGGACCGCACCAGACGATGCTGGTCAGGGGCAACCCGGCAGACCCAGAATTCCAAAGCGGCTCCGAACCGGGACGCGATCAGCTGGACGATTGGAGCATGCATCGCGACGCAGACCTGATGCAGTCGCAGAGCTATCGCTACGTCAATCCGGACGTGAACGGCGCGGATGATCTCGATGCTTATGGCAGTTGGGTGCCATCCCAGTACGGAACGGTCTGGAACCCGAGACCTCCGGTCGCGGACTGGTCGCCTTACAGCAATGGGCATTGGGTTTGGGTGAACTATTACGGATGGAGCTGGGTCGATGACGCCCCCTGGGGCTGGGCTCCGTATCACTACGGCCGATGGTTCTGGAACGGAGGACGCGGCTGGTGCTGGTGGCCCGGTGCAGTCGGTGTGCACGCCTACTGGAGTCCGGCGCTGGTGGGCTTCTTCGGGTTCGGCGCTGGGCTGGCGGCGGGAATTTTGGGCGGAATCGGATGGGTCGCCCTCGCCCCCTTTGAGCTGTTCCATCCCTGGTGGGGGCATGGCTACGCCGGCGGATTTCGGGGTGGCTATGGATACGACCGCTTCGGCGGATTCCGCGGAAATTATGCGGGCATGTATCACAATGCTGCCATCCGGGGCGGTGCAATGACCGCAGCCTACGGGCAATTTGGATCCCATGCAGGACGATTCAGTCCGGCGACCCGTGAGCAACTGGCCGGAGCGACGGGATTCCGCGGCCAGATGCCGATTCGTCCCACGCAGGCGAGCTACCGCTTCAGCAACCGGCAGGCAACGGCAAATCCCAGGTTCGCGTCGGCGGGCAACCGTACGTTCTATCAACACGCGCAGTTTGGCGCGATGGGCGGCGGCGGATTTGGCCATGCTCAGCGAAATGGATTCGGCGGAACCGGGCAGGGGCAGCACGTCATGGCAGGTAGTACGCAGAACGGACGAGCGGCGCCAAATGCCAGTGGCGGCTGGCAGCGCTTCGGAGACACCGGACGCAGCACGGGGACACGCCAGAATTTCGCTGGCGGGCAAAGCGGATGGCATAGCTTCGGACAGGCCGAGCACGGCAATATGACACGCGGGTATGGATCGTCACAGGGACAGCCGAATGCCTGGGGCGGCTCTGGCGGTCCGCATCAGCAGCCCTCCTATGGATCATCGGGCGGGTCTTATTCGCGCGGCGGGGCATCCGGATTTGGCCAGCAACGAAGTTATGGTGGGCAGCAGCCTCGCTACAGTTCACCTTCCTATTCAAATCACGGTGGTAGCTCGCCGCGCTATAGTGAGCCGCGCGGCGGCGGCGGATACGGCGGCGGCCACTCGGGCGGTGGTGGGAGCAACCACTCAGGCGGCGGCAGCGGCCATTCCGGTGGCGGCAGCGGCCATAGGCATTAGTACAATTTCCCTCAGCCGCTCCGGCCGTCCTGACAAGGCTGGAGCGGCACTTTTTTGGAGGGAGATCTGCTTTCTTCACCGATTGGCTTCGAACGTGCCTGCAAGAGACAAGCGCAGCGAAGTTTACATAATATGTGTTATCGGTCTTTTCTCCGCTAAACAACTCACCCCATAGCCCGTAACGCTTGACCTAGTACTGTCATACTCGCTAGCCTCTAGCCTAAGTCGCTGAAAGCATGTACATTCTAGATGTGAACGGTTCGGGAAGTTGCCCACGTTGTCGCTCGACAGATATCAAGGCATCGCGCAAACGGACTATTTGGGACCTTTTCATGCGGCTGGTCGACCTGCGGCCCTTTCGCTGCCGAGAATGCCGCTCCCGCTTCTACCTTGCCTCCGCTTTTGACAAGCGCATGCATGCCGAACGTAACTGGCTCCGCGGCTCGCGCCGAGCCGAGCAAGTCAAAAGCCGTTCAGCTTCCGCATAGTCTGCCAACGGCGGCAGGCCTCGGCAAGTCGCTATAATCGCAGCATGCTGCAAGCTACCGAAAAGATCTGGCACAACGGGCGGCTCATCGACTGGAATGACGCCAAAATACACGTTCTTACGCACGTGGTCAGCTACGGCAGTTCGGTATTTGAAGGGGTCCGGTGCTATGACACGGTACATGGGCCGGCGATTTTCCGGGCACCCGAGCATTCCCAGCGCTTAATCGATTCCGGCCGGATTTATCGCATGGAGCTGCCCTACTCGGCTGACGAAATTACCCGGGCGATGATCGATGTGGTACGCGTCAATAATCTCAGCTCGTGCTATATCCGGCCAATCGTGCTACGCGGGTACGGCGATGTAGGCGTGCTTCCAAAGAACAACCCGGTTGAAACGTACATTGCTTGCTGGAGCTGGGGCAAGTATCTCGGCGAAGAAGCCATCACCCACGGGGTGGATGTGTGTGTATCCTCTTGGACCAGAATCGCTCCTAACACGCTTCCGGCGCTTTCGAAGGCAGGCGGCAACTACCTGAATTCTCAGTTGATTCGCATGGAAGCCGCCGCAAACGGCTATGCGGAAGGGATTGCTCTCGATACTGCTGGATACGTAAGTGAAGGCTCGGGCGAAAACATCTTTGTGGTTCGAGGAGGGAAAATCCTCACCCCACCTCTTGGAGCCTGTGTCTTGCCGGGCATCACGCGCGATACGATCATCAAGATAGCCGAGCAAATGCAACTACCGGTCATCGAGACCTTGATTCCGCGGGAACTACTTTACATAGCGGATGAGGTTTTCTTTACGGGGACCGCCGTCGAGGTTACACCCATTCGTTCCGTGGACCGGATTGTGGTTGGTTCGGGTCGGCGCGGGCCAATCACGGAAAAGATTCAAACGCGATTCTTCGAAATCACGGGCGGGAAATACAAGGATGAGTTTGGCTGGCTGACGCCTGTCACCGGAGTTCCGGAAACCGTCAATGCCTAGCCCTTCTCGGAGTCAAGGCAACGCCCAACGGCTCATTATTAGAACGAATCAGGCGGTCCGGTACGCGAACACTCAATGGGCAGCCACCTCCCCCGAGATTACCTGCCGACCAAGCGTCCGCGCCGGATCTATAGGTTTTGTACCTCAAAAGCGCATTCCCTGCCAGCTGTTTACGGCAAATTGAATCCGCTTTTCAACACCTTTGATCGCTATCCGTGGCAACAACATACGGGGTTTCAGCTGTGTGTAAGCTGTGAAAAAGGTAAGGATGGATTGTGATGTCTGAGCAGGGCGCATTTGGCGGGCCCCCAAATCGCAGCGTGGGCAAAGTAGCGGGTTCGTCCGGGGTCGTGCAAATTGACTACGATGCGGTGATTGGCGCGGTTGACGACCTGATCAGTCCGCCCGCGACCGAAGACTACCTTGCTCCCGGCTTCATCGATTTGCAGGTGAACGGCTTCGCGGGCGTCGACTATAACGACCCTGGAGTATCGGCGCAGGACGTGCTCTCGTCGATTCGGGCGATCCTCAGCTGCGGTGTGACGCGATTTTTTCCAACCATCATCACCGGTGCTGAGGAACGCATCACGGGTGCACTGAGGAATCTCTCGGCGGTCAAGAAACAGCTTGAACAGGACGGGGCCGTTGAAGCCGCGGCGCTCGAGGGCTTCCATATAGAAGGGCCGCACATATCCGCGGAAGATGGGCCGCGCGGAGCACATCCCATTGACCACGTCCGGCCGCCGTCTGTCCGGGAATTCGAAAGCTGGCAGGAAGCCGCCGATGGAAATATCCGACTCGTGACACTCTCTCCGGAGTGGGAGAACGCACCCGCGTATGTACGGCATCTGATCCGGAACGGCGTAGTGGCGAGTGTAGGACACACGAAGGCTACGGCCGAGCAGATAGCGGCGCTGATAGACGCTGGCGCAACCATGTCTACACACCTGGGGAACGCAGCGCATCCGCTGTTGCCGAAGACGCAGAATTACATTTGGGATCAACTGGTAGAAGACCGGCTCACCGCGAGCTTCATCGTTGACGGAATCCACATTCCAGGTGCTTTCCTGCGCGCCGCGTTAAGAGTAAAGGGAGTCGAGCGGAGTGTCTTGGTGACAGATGCCGTGATGCCTGCCATGTGTTCGCCCGGTCCTTACAAACTCGGCCAGGTTGAGGTCGAACTCAAAGATGACGGACGTGTGGTGCTGCGCGGCGGGACGCGCTTAGGCGGATCTTCGCTTCGTATGGATCACGCTATCGGCAACGCCGTCCGATTGGGAGGGATCTCGCTTCGCGATGCCATTGCCATGGCCACAGTGAACGCTGCGCGCGTGGGACGCATCGCGGGCAGACGCCGCGGTCTCGCGCCCGGCGAGAAAGCGGACCTGGTGCGCTATCGCTGGAACGAGACGGTTTTTCGGCTAACGGTGGTTGAGACGATTCTCGCCGGGACCAGCGTGTATCTCGCTTCAAAAGACCGGCTCGCCCGCTGATGTATCTTGCTTTTTGGGAAACTAGTCCCCAGCAAGTGAATCGAAGTAAGAGTTAAGACAGGAGAAATCAATGGCATTTTCAGTTCCGCCTCTTCCCTACCCCTCGGATGCACTCGAGCCGAACATCGACAAGACTACGATGGAGATCCATCATGACAAGCATCATGGCGCTTATGTTACGAATCTGAACAAAGCATTGGAGTCGGCGCCCGATCTCGCGAATAAGTCCGTCGAGGAGCTGCTGGCAAATAACTTGGCGGCGGTACCGGAAGCGATCAAGACCGCTGTCAGGAACAACGGCGGCGGCCACGCCAATCACTCACTCTTCTGGAAGCTTCTTTCTCCCAAAGGCGGCGGGGCTCCGAAAGGGGAAATCGAAGGCGTAATCATGTCCAACTTTGGAAGCTTCGACAGTTTCAAAGAAAAATTCAATGCCGCCGCCACGGGACGATTCGGCTCCGGCTGGGCCTGGTTGGTGAAAGACGGTTCAGGCAAGTTCGAGATCATCTCGACCGCCAATCAGGACAGCCCCTTGATGGATGCTAAAAAGCCGCTGCTGGGTCTGGATGTCTGGGAGCACGCCTACTACCTGAAGTATCAAAACCGCCGGCCCGAGTACATTGGCGCCTGGTGGAATGTCGTGAATTGGGACGAAGTAAATAACCAGCTTAAGTAAGTTGTCGGAGAAGACCAGGCGGCAACGCAGGACAATTTCCGCCTGGTCGCTCACGCTACCGTCAATCCGAGGCAGCGAAGTTTATCTCGCGTGTCCTCGAGTGAGACGTGATGAATCACTGTGAATCCCAGATCGGCCGCGATCTCAGTGAATAGCTCACGATCGTCGATGTAAATCGTTTCGGCCGCTTCTACTAGGGCGAGCTTCAGCGCCATCTTCCAGATGCCGAGATCTGGTTTCCGCATGTGAACGAAGTAGGAAAAGATGGCGAAGTCGGCAAGCTTCGAGAGTCCGAATTTCTCGGCGCGATGCTCCGTGAGTCCTTCGCCTTCATTGCTGATCAAGGCTAGCTTCAGGCTGTTCGCATGCTTCACACTGGCGAGAAGGGAAATGTTTTCAGGCCATGGGACCGACTCGGCAAAGGCGTATTCACGCACTTCGTCGAGAGTGAAGGGACGGGGTTCCGAAAAGAACAGCTTTTGCAGATATTGATCGAACGTCAGAAAACCGCGCTCATAGCTATCAAAGAGCAGATGATGGCGAGCCTCGACCTGCTCCAGATCGCAGCTGAAGTGTTTGGTCACTCTAAGCCTGATGGAAGTGTCCCAGCCGTTCGTTCCGATCACGCCCCCGATGTCGCTGAACAGGGCGGTATAGTGGTGCGAGGCCATGCAGTCAGGGTCTCATAACGGTGCTTGTAAGCCGTAGTTTAGAATTGGAATGGCGCCTGCCGGGGGCGCGTAGCTCAGCTGGTTAGAGCGCCTGCTTCACACGCAGGAGGTCACAGGTTCGAGTCCTGTCGCGCCCACCATTTCGAACCACTTGTTTTCAATTGCTTCCCCGTTCCCAATTCTTCTGCTCCAGTTACTAGAGCGCAAGAACATCAGAACCGTATATAGAGGAACTCGGGATGATGGCGCTGACCCGAAGACATCATTAACCACCAGAACCGGGAAGACAAACTCGCTATCGATCCGGAAGAACTGCGCAAGTTGCACAAAGCGAACGCCGCATTGTGGGGAAATCAACCCACCCAGGTCGTCGAACAAGCCCCCGCGAGGATCGCCCCGCCGCAGCTTGCCGGGATGAACACGACAGCTCGCTAGGGTGTTGGTTGAACTGTCCAGGCACGCGGACGACTATCCTTCATTTGAGCCAGTTTGGCTGTGGAAATAACATCTGTAGACCGCACTCACATCACGGGTCAGATGCCCTTCAAGTCACCCAAAAATTCAGACCCGGGCTTTACCCCCGTGACCAGCAGAAAGTCTCGTGCCCTTGTACACGCTACGTAGAGCAGATGCCGTTCGGTGTTGTAGACCTCTTCCAGGTCCGCTTCATCCGCGACTGTTTCAATGCGCTGCTGCGATGGAATCACCTCATCATCGCAAGCCATGACAACCACCGCGCGAAACTCCAACCCCTTCGCCACGTGCATCGTGCTCACCGCCACTCGTCCGCTGACTGCTTCAACGTGCTCATCAAGCAGCTTGAACCGCAAATCTGCCTCGGATATGGCGGCCTGTGCCCTGCTCAGTTCCGCTTCTGATCGGACGAAAACCCCAATCTCATGCGGCAACACACCCTCAGCACGCTGCGCCGCCAACCATTCCCCAACCGCCTTAGTCTCAGCCTTCTCCGTCGCGGCGACCTGGATATTCGGCGGCGCTCCATTGAATACGGAGATGGTCCCTTTCCGGTCGTCGCTATTGCCGTCGGCATCGGAAACTTGGGGCGCCAAGAGCTTATCCGCCTGTGTGCGAATCTGATGCGACGTCCGGTAGTTGATCTTCAACGTGGCGGACCGGCCTCGCACATCAATGCCAACCGCCTTCCACGAAAACGGCTGTTGAAAAATTCGTTGCCCGAGGTCGCCCGCGAAGAATAGTGCATTCGGCTTCGATCCACCCATCGCGGCCAGAAATTGCAGTTGCGCGATACTCACGTCCTGAGCCTCATCGATCACGGCGAAATCAAACGGCGCCCGTGATGTCTCCGCAATACGCGCGGCCAAACGGACGAAGATCTCCGGATACGTAACCAGCCCACGCGATTTCATGTCTGCGCGTACACGCTCAAAGATCGACCACAGGACAGCGCGTTGCTTCTCCGGGAGGCGAGTCTTCCGGCCCAACCGGGGAACGTCGCGATACGCTTCCCATGAACTCACCTGCCGGGCATCCACCACCTGTTCCCATTCGGTGCAGAGGAAATTCAGCGGAAACCGGTGCTCACCCACGGCCTGGGATGCGGCACTGATGAATCCCTGGATAGTGTTTGAACCCGCAATCTGCGGCCGTCCGGAATTCAGTTCATACAGCCGCCGCCCGATAGAGTTCATCGCGTGGACTTCCACTCGTTCGCCCAAACGCGGCTCATTGCTAATCAGATAGCGCAGCTTTGTCCGCAGCGCATTTGCCAGCGCATCGGAAAACGTGGCCAAGAGGACTCTCGCGTCTTCGTTCTTGCGCGCCAGAAACACAGCGCGATGAAGAGCCACGATCGTCTTGCCCGTGCCGGCAGATCCCATCACGCGAGCAGGACCGTGGTAACTTCGCTCTACCAATTGCCTCTGCGCAGGATGCAGGAAAACGGTCCACTTCTCCCACGGGAAATCAAGTGCGCGCGCCAGTTCCTCGGCACTCGCCATCACCCGGAAGCGGCGTTGGGCATCCGGATGGTCAAAGGCATTCGCTCCCGCGGGAAGTCTCACTGGCGGTTGCGGCTTACCACCTACTGCTATCTCGAGAACCGCCTCAGCCGCTTCTGCAGGGAGGTGAGTAGCAACCGTCAGAATCGTGTCTTCGTCTGCCGTCTTCACTTCCGCTAGCCACGCCTGCGGCACACCATATCCGAGAAGTTCGCTGTCGGGCATATGCGCGAACGGCAGCGGCTTCGGCCTGTCCACTTCTACGTACCGCTGAACAACGACTTCCTGAACGGTTTCCCGAATCTCCACAAGCTGAGCAGCGCCCGTTTTCGGATGTGTCTCCAGCTTCCGCTTCTCTGCCCAGCGGTATGCCTCATCGTGATGGTTCACGTAACACAGCAGTAGACTGTCTGCCGTGCGGTGCACAATTAGCCTGACGTCGCTGTTCACGCGAACCGACCAGAACTGCTTATCTCTGGCTTTCTCCAGTTTGTGAAATTGCAGGCTTGGATGCGCCGGATTCAGCTGCAGATCGAGAGCGGTGATCTTGGCCGCTTTCTGCTCCTCAGTATTCAGCCGGCCCAGGCTATCCGTAAAGGTGTCGGCGATCCGGAATTCCATCGCTATTCAGCCAATCGGATCGCCGGCAATTTTCGGAACTCTTCGTCAAAGGTAAGCACCAGGCCGTCCGCTCGCTTCAGCGCGACCGTTGCGATAGCGATGTCGGTAAAGCTTAGCTTCGTGTGTTGTTGAGCGTTGAAGTTCCTGACTGTTTCCGCGAACAGCTCCGAGCAGGGGACGAATTCGAACTCTTTGGATTCCAGCAAGTCACCGCCTGCTTTTACGGCAACCGCGGCCCCGGCCCGCGTCAGCAGCACGGTTACGACTTCCAGATAAACATACTCAAGCAATAATCCGTTACCCCAGCGTCCGTCCAGGAATTCGCCTCTCAGAGAGGCTGCCCTGGCATGGTGGGCATCTCGGGAGTTGTAAAAGCCAATGAGAAAGCTGGAATCGAGAACAATCACCTGCTGACGCCATAGACGATTTCGTCTATTTCGGAACTCAAGTTTTCGTTCCCGGGAGGCAGATTAAAGGGTTGCGCTTCTCGAAAGCTGCGTTTGCCCGGAGTGGGCCGCGCCAGATAACCGCGGATCGCCTCATTGATCACTTCGCCAACCGTGCGCCCTTCGAGGACGGCGCGGGCACGCAGCGCTTTATACGCCTGCTCATCCAAATTGCGGATCGTCGTGTCCATGAGCTCGTATTCCTAGTAACACATGTAACACATTTTCAAGCCTGGGCGGGGACCATCATCTGAGCACCTTCAGTTGCTTCAGGACTCCTGGCGGTGGATCGAATATGCCGAGACGGCCAGTCAAGGGCACGAATCGGACGCGTTTCGGACGCTTCAGGACCCAGCCAATCGGCCCTTCGAACCACTTGCTTTTGCTTCGAGTAACGCAGTCCTCGATCTCGACCATGCCGACAATTCCTCCCGTTTCGAAATTATCCGGGAGTTCGACGCCACGTTTTCGAACCCAGCGCTCGATCTCGGCCCACTTCGCCTTCGGGGGCAGACTGGCGCTCGCTTGGATGAGCAGCGTGCCTCTATATCGAGTGGCCCAAGTGCGGTTTTCAATGTCCTTATACCCATTCACGATCAGCCACGCCCAAGGCTGACGAATGACGATGACCTTCATCGAGGCCGGTTCTTGCTTTGCTCTCGGCATTACACAACCCGGAAAACCTTCATGACCTCATCGCCCAAGTGGTTGATCACCTTGACTGCGATCCGGCCCGACTTCGGCTTTTCGAACGGCCGCGACGTATCGCTGTGCAGCGTCGCCCAGGCATCCTCATTGATTTCAGCTTTCAGCGTGGTCTTGAGCGCCTTGTAGGGATCGTTTGCGCCCAGGAAATACGCGTGCCGCACGAAGAAGCTTTCCTCGTTGTAATCAGTGTCGACAAACCAACACGCGATTCGGTCCGGATCGTCACTGCGAATCTCTCCTGTAGTGGGATCGAACACATCGACTCCGTGGATCTTCAACTGGATCTGCCCATCCCCAGCGGGCAGGATCTGGATGTCCGGCTCGCCGAAGATCACAAACAGGTTTCCCTTACCTGTGTTCTTCAAATCGCTCGCCATGTGCAGATCCGCGTTCATGCGCGCCTTCAGAATCGGGAGCCGTCCGAGTTTGCTCAGTTCCGACGAGTGCGCGTCGAAGTTGAACGCGCAGGCAATCAGCGCATCGAAACCGGCATCGCCGGCTTCCCGCGCAGCCTGCACCAGGTCGGCGCGCGCAACGGTGCCAAACTCGGGGCCGATCAGAATAGCGGCCCGCTTCTGCTTTCCGCCCTCATCGTATGCGCCTTCGGCGCAGATCAGTTCGCCCGGCCACGGCACGAGCGAAGTGAAGGTGATCTTGTCTTCTTTGTGCGCCTGCTGCACACCGGCAGTTCGCAGGTTTTCCAGGATGACCTGCACGAAATCCGGTCCACCGTTTTTGTCCTGCACAATGCCGCCGTTCTCATCTACCGCCAGCGCCCGATGCGGCGACAGGCTTTCTACCGTGAACGGACCAGCTACCCGCACCTTGCTCTTGTCTTCGTACGGCTTGTCGTAGAGGAATTCGAACTCTGCTTTTGCAGCAATAGAGGCGTCGATCTCTTTCTGCCGAGCGATGCTTTGCTTCCACCATTCCGCATGAAATTGCTTCCCGCATGCCGACCATTTCTCGTTCAGCTTCCCGCGGGATCTGCCACTCTTCCCATTCTGCTTCAGTTCACGGTTGAGGTCCTCGCGCATAGCGGTTCGAGCGTTTGTTGAAACTTGTCCCAGATGACATCGATCTCGGCGTTGTTCGCGATGGACTTGAGCGTTACGTGTGGAACGCGCTCGTAAACGAATCCCTGCCGAATGTCTCCGTGAGTCGGAGTGGTCACAAGTTCTTTGCGCGTCACCTCCGCTTCTTTACGTTGTCCTTCGGGTGAGTCGGCGAGCAGGTAATACGGATAGCGCGCGCCCATAACTCGAGCTCGCGCTAGCGCGAGCGCTACGCGGGAAGTGTCAATGGTGATCCAGCGTCGGCCCCACTGTTCAGCTACGTAGGCCGTGGTTCCCGACCCGCAGGTGGGATCAAGAACAAGATCGCCCGGGTCTGTGGTCATGAGAATGCACCGCTGAATGACGCTCGGAGCGGTCTCGACGACATAGCGCTTGTCAGTAGCAGTCCCAAGTTCGGACCAGATGTTGTTTGCGTATTGTGCTACGAAATCATCAAAGAATCTGATGTACGCAAGGGTCGCTCCTGACAGCGCAATCCGGTCGGCAAGAATGAGTCTGACAAAACCCTGCGGATGCGTGCTCCAGTGGCGATTCGCGGTCGGAAGAAATTCATGGCCGCAGAAACTGACAGGATATGCTGTGTTGCCTCCGTAACCACTCGATGTTGCGATCACGAGCCGAAAGGGACGCCCAGACGCGTCAAGGTCCCCTGTTGCTGTGAAGTCCGTCCTTGTCAGAGCCCGGCGACTTCCGTCTTCCGCACTGAATGCGCGAGTACTGTCCGAGCTCCTGATAGTTTGGAGATCTGATGGATAGTTGCGGCCGAAACTTTACCTGAGCCTTGTCCTTTGAATACCAAAGCACATAATCCGCGACGTTGTTGATCAGACGCTCGTCTTGGCCCGCCGTCTTTTTAAGGGTCACTATTGATACACGATTAGCACCACCGAAAATCTCGTCCATCAGCGCGATTACTCGGTGAACATTCTCATCCCCAATCTGAACAAAGATTGATCCCGAATCCGTTAGTAAGTCCCGGGCACCATAAGCCGATCGCGCAGATAAGTCAAGTACGAATGAATTCCATCTCGCCAGGTGTCCCGGAACGCCTTAACTTGCTCCGGCTCACGCGTGATATGACCGGCATTGCCATCCTTCACATCTCGGCTCGTCGTCGACCACTGGAAATTCGAATTGAATTTGATCCCGTACGGCGGATCAATGTAAATGCACTGTACCTTGCCGCGCAGTCCTTCGCGTTCAGCTAAAGACGCCATGACCTGCAAACTGTCGCCCAAAATCATTCGGTTGGTCCAGTTCGCATCGTGCT
Organism: Bryobacterales bacterium; assembly: GCA_963795935.1. GTDB lineage: Bacteria > Acidobacteriota > Terriglobia > Bryobacterales > Bryobacteraceae > JAICMB01. Next base: position 12,970 of record CAWCJO010000035.1, read on the forward strand.
GATAAAACTCAGTTCGCGCGGCTTCGCGTAGGCAACCCATTAAAGTCAGCAAACAATCCGTACTGGTCGTTGGCAGCCTGCTGATCGCTTGCCGTTCGGCGCAGCAGATCATCGATCAGCACCTTGGGGTGAATCTTTTCCTGAATGTAAAGCGGCGGAGCCTGCACCACCAGGTCGGACCAGTCCTGCTGATCCTTGCCGCGCCAAACGAGCTGCGGGTCCAGATCGCGATTCCGCTGCTCCTTCTCACGATCCAGGCCTTTGCCGTTGCGTTCGTAAGTCACCGCAACCGGATTCAATTCCTCCGGCTGCATCACCGACTGGAACTCAGCCGTCGGGATATTCTTCCGCGAAGCTTCCTCGTGCTTGAGGGTGACAACCTCTTTCTTAGGCCCGGAATTCTTAGGCAAGCGCCACCACCGGCGCGGCCTGGTCTAACGCCTTCTGGAATTCCGCCTCCACTTTGGCGCTGAACTCTGAGTCAATCTTGTACACTTCCGTCAATTCCAAAAAGCCCCAACGTCCATACGTCCCGAGGTGGTTCACACCGGGAACCCAATACGTTTCCATCGTCCTCTTCTTATCTTTAGCGTCTTCCCGCCGGTAGCCTTTGATTTCCACCACCAGGTGCAGCAGATCATCGTCGCCGTGCCCGTCGTCGACTAGCACGATGAAGTCCGGCAAATACCGCTTCGCCTCCCGGCCACTCCGGTAAGGAACTTCGAAATTCAGGCCATGGTTTTTCACATACGCGCGAACACGCGGATGTGCCTCCACGACGCGGCAGAATTCAGCTTCCCAATCGCTATCGAAAATTACCCAATTCACATGGCAACGCCGGGAATCGGTCTTCCATCGTTCCTCGCGTGAAGTATTGAACCGTACAAAACGGCTGGAGCCTGTTGGATTGTATGGATCGAGCACCGCCCGAACCTGACGCTTTCCCTGCTCAACTTCAGCCCGGTTAACCGCATCGACAATCCTTTGGCATACCCGATCCGCGATGGATCCGAACAAAAGCTGCGCTTCGCTAGTTCCGCCTTTGCAGACCAAGTGATTGTCCATCCACTCTCTCACGATCCGCCGCAATTGCCCGAACAGGTAGATCTTAGGCTGCTCGTCCCCGTCGCGGAAATGCTTGAAGATGAGTTGCTGCGTTAGGTGATAGATGATGCTCGACCGGCGCATGTCCTTCAGATGGTCCAGCGTCAGCTTGACGCCTTCGCCGACTATGCCCTCAACTACCGTCTCGGTCGGTCCAATCAGATCGGGCGTCAGTTCCAGAGTGGAGTCCGCAGTAAACGCCGCCTCGATCCGCTCCTCCGGCAGTTCAAAGAGATATCCGCCAACTCGCGGGAAGCGAATTTCGAGAGCGTCCCGTTCAGGCGATACCGCTTCCACGCGAATCGTGTTGCGTGGAGGCTGCGGACTGACAACCACCGGCTTCGCCGTGAAGTCGAACGGGATGCCCAGAATATCCGCATATTCAACATCAAACAGGCCCTTGCGTCATTCGGTTCATACGATTGCCGCCGCAGCGCGCGGCCGATGACCTGCTCACACAGCAATTGCGTGCCGAACGCGCGCACGCCCAGCACATGCGTCACTGTGTTCGCATCCCATCCTTCCGTCAGCATCGATACCGACACTACGCAGCGCACCGATTCGCCCAGACGGCCTGTTTTGCCGACTGTATTCATCACGCCGCGCAGAATCTCGCTGTCAGACAAGTCTTGTTGGCCTGTGCGTGCGACCTGCTCTCTACGGAAGTGCTCGATTTCATCTGAAGCCGCGCTGCGGAAAGTGTCGTCCAGCCCCTCTCCCGACTCAAGTTGTTCGCTATCGATCAGCAACGTGCGAGGTCGCGGGATCGGTTCGCCATTTTCGTCGAAATTTCGGAACAGCGGAAGACGGCCGTTCTGAAAGCCAACCGAGCCGTCTTCATACTTCGGATGAAAGCCGGAGATGTAGTCGTACACCAGCTTCGAAGCGGACGTGTTGTTGCAAACGATGATGAAGCAGGGCGGAACGGGAATCTGCTTCTCTTCCCATAAATGGAATGTTTTCTCGTAATGGCCGTATAGAGCTTGAAGCGCGGTCTCGAGCAGGACCGGTATCTTCACCGCTTGCAGGTTTTCCGCTTTGCCGCGGCCCTTTCGCGGCATTTCCGCCCGAATGTTATCCCACAAGTTGCGGAATTTGGGGACGTCGCCTCCCGCGATGTTGTCCGCTACTGGCACACGCGGTAGTTTCACAATGCCGCACTCGATCGCATCCATCAGCGAGAAGTCGCTCGCGGTCCAGTGAAACAGTGTGCCTTCGCCATAGCCGGAGCCGCGCAGAAAGAAGGGCGTCGCCGAAAGATCCATGACGCGTGCCACACCCATCACGCGGTTCACAGCTTCGATTCCCGAAATCCACAGCCGCGCTGCTTCGTTGTTGCGCTTGGCTTCTTCTTTGTCCTCGCCTTTCAGCTCATCTTCCTCGTGACTGTCCGGCTTGTGCCGGTAGCAGTGATGCGCCTCATCGTTGATAACCATGATCCGCTTCAGGTTCATCAATCCGGGCATAACGCGTTGGATCATCTGCCCCTCTGTTTCGAGCGTCGAGAGCGGCTCGCCGCGGCCCTGCAGCAGCGCCCGCGTGCCCTTCGCGATGTCCATCCGCTCCCGAAGCTTAAAGGCGTGATAGTTCGTGATTACGATGTTGGCTTTGCCGAGATCGGCTACCATGTCGGTCGGCACCAGCTCTCGGTGCACGTAATAGTTGCTGAGATCGTTCGGCAGCAGCACATTCAGCCGGTCCTTGATCGTTAATCCCGGCGTTACGATTAGGAAGCCGCGCGTAAATGTCTTGCTGCCCGGAGCTGCGGACGGCATTGACGGTCTGCCAGGCGATTATCATCGCCATCACGGTCGTTTTGCCGGCACCCGTGGCCAACTTCAATGCAATGCGGAACAGGTCGGGATTGCTGTTGCGGCTGGCGCGTTCGATGTCGCCGACAAGCTTCTTCGTGGCGGCCGTCGCGTGCGGAGCAACTTCGGTCAACCAAATAGCTGTCTCAACCGCTTCTATTTGGCAGAAGAACGGGCGCACGTCGCTGAACGAGTAGTGCCGCCAATACTTCAACAACCGCGCTGTTTCGGGAGTGACACCCCAAGCGGATTCCGGCAGATTACGCCACTGGTCCACAAACGCGCGCACCTCGCTGATGCGCGACGCCGTCTCCTCGTATTGTTGATCGTCACTGGAAAGCCCATGTCCTTCGTCGAAGCCCAGCCCGCGCTGAGCCTTCTTTTGCTTTTTGGGCTTCGGAATGGGCGTGACATATTTGGCCTTTCGGCGTTCGTCGATGATCGCGCTGCGTCGGTTGCCCTTGCTCGTCGAGCTCCCAATGACGGCCAGGGTAGCTGTACGGAGTGTTAAGGATAGGCTGTTCAAAAAACGGATTATTCAACTTTGAGTCGCCTCTAGCGGCCAAACCGGCGGATACCCCCGGAGAAGTCTATATGTTAGCTTCTCGACAGAGTATCAAGCAGCCGAAAATAATCCACCCGGTGTGGCTCGACCGAGAGCTGCGCGGACCGTTCCCCAGTATGAACGCGAACCCTGTCCATGGTTCGGCGGAATACCTCTGACTGGCCTGGAACGGCCAGGAGCCCGATTGAGTTATCCTGAACGCCGAAGTCCTAGTGGGTGCGATCCCCTTTGCTTGCAGGCTGACTGGGTGTTTGGTCCGCTCCTGGGGCGCTCGGGGTTGTGTGGCTCGCCCCGTCGGACTTGCTGTTCCGAACGTTGTTTCTCTCGTTGTCGGGGCTGTATCCCTTGCCAGTGTTTTCGGGCTGCGCTGCGCCGTTGCCCTGATTGACCTTGCACCCGGGAGCAATGAGACTGGCAAGAGCAACCAGAAACAATACGGCAGTGCGAAGCGGCATCTATTCTCATGGATTGAACGCACGAGTCACGGGTTTCGCCCTTCGTATAGGTCCTCGTGCCTCAACGACCTTCTGCGGACCGGGCACAAGCTCAATCAGTTTGAAGTATTTTGATCCTAGGGGCATGTGGAGGCTGGTCTTACTCGCTGCTTCGGTCTCCTGCCTCAGTGCGAGATCGGCGAAATCCGGATACGAAATCCTGGGCGAAATACTACCGCATAACACGGCGGCGGTAAGCCTTCATGCCGTGGTCAATCCTTTTGCCACGTCGACGATCGCCGGCCGGGATGGCGAGTTTCGGTTCAAGAATGTCGGAGCCGGGACTTATACGATTTCCATTTACGTGCAACATCGCGGGGAGACGCGTTTGAGTGTGGAGGTTGGACCAGGAACGGCCGACAAAAGGGGTCGAGTCGTCATCAAAGTTGATACGGCCAGCGGCTTACTCAGCCGGAACCAGGACACCACGGTCTCGGCCCGCGAATGGCAGATTCCTGATCGGGCCCGGCATCTGTATGAGGAAGCGAACCGGCGGGTGGCCAAGCGTGATTTTGACAGCGCTGCGGCGTGCCTCCGCCGCGCAGTTCGACTCGCACCGCAATTCGCTCAAGCCTGGAATCACCTGGGAACGATCGCTTATCAAAACCAGCATTACGCAGATGCTGAACGCTATTTCCGCCAGGGCATCCAGGCGGACCCGAACGCTTACGAGCCATTGGTGAATCTGGGAGGTGTTCTCATCAACCTTGGAAAGCTTGATGAAGCTCGTAAATACAACGCCGAAGCAGTGCTCAAGCGGCCGCAGGATCCGCTCGCTCAGTCCCAGCTCGGCATGACATGCATGATGATGAACGATCTCACCCTCGCCGAGCGTCACCTGCTCGCTGCACGTCAACTCGACCCGAGCCACTTCTCCCATCCTCAACTCTTCCTCGCCGAACTGTATCTCCGCAGGAAGGATCTGCGGCGAGCCGCCGATCAACTCGACGACTTCCTTCAACACCACCCGGACTGGCCGGCGTCGGCGAAGATGCGAACAGCAATTGAACAATGGCGCCGCTGAGCGTCAACGGACGGCCGCCGATCAGGCCCGCGAGCTTACCGCGACGGTGACGAGGTCCCGGTACGCGAACCGGTCGCGCTTGGCTGACTGTTGCAAGTCTATCTGAGTCGCTAGGAACGGCTCGCCGACTGGGATACAGTATGTTGGCAGGAATCATCACGAACGAGCTAAATGAAGAAATCGAATCGATCAGCTCACCAGCACACGCTGTTCCCGTTCCTGCTTTCACTCACCCTCATAGCAGGACCAACTTCCCTGCCCGCCGCCCAAACCGGAGCCGCTGCCCCGCCGCAACGAATCGTGATTCCCGGCCGAGGCGTCGAATCGAAGCGCTGGGAGCCCTGGTCGTCAATGCGCACCGGAGCCGCAGCCGTCCTAGGCTGGAAAGTCGGCGTCGCGGGCGACAGCTTCAGTCAGCTCACCTTTTCCGACGCTGTCGAGAAAGCGGACGCGCTGAGCGTCGGCGACTTTGAAGGGTTCAGCACCCAGAAAGTCAGCGAAGACGTACCCAAACCCCTGGGCCCTGATCTGCAGCCCGGCGAAATGCGCGCCGTCAAAGACAAACTTAATGCCGTCAACATGCGTCTCGCCGCTTATCACGTTCCATCTCTGGGAGCCGATGAAGCCGCCATGCGCCGCATCTTCGAATTCGCAAAGGTGCTAAGCATAGAGACCATCGTTTCCGATCAAATCCCCGACTCGCTTCCGGCCGTAGATCAATTAGCCGGCGAATTCGGAATCGACGTTGCACTTTGCGGGAGTGCCCAAGCCGTGGCGAACGCCACCGCTCATCTGAGCAAACGTATCGGCGCGTGCCTCGATACAGACTCCACCGCCTCACTGGCTCAGCTCAAAGATAAGCCTTTGGTCATCAACCTTGGCCGCATCGGCAGCACGGCAAAACTGGCGGACTTCCTTGTTACGTTATCCAGCCTCAATCTCAAACCGGCCTTAATCACCGTCGGACCGAAGGGGCCCGGGACTTCGATCGCAGCCTTGGAGCACTGCTTCGACGACTTCGAAAAAGCCCTCCAGCCCGTGATGGCCAAGAAGGTCGACGAAATCTCCCGCGCTTCGCCAATCCGCGGTCCCGAGAGGCTCAGTCCTGAAGACCGTGAACGCATTGAGGCCGCACTACCCAAAGAAGCGCAAGCTAAACCGCAGAAGCCGCGTAAGCTTCTTGTCCTCGACTTGAACATTGCCTATGGTGGTCATCGCTCCATCCCGGCCGAAAACTTCGCCCTCGCCCAGATGGGCAAAGAAACCGGCGCTTACGAAGCTGTATTCAGCAATGACTTGGAGAACCTGAAATATCCTGCCATCAAGCAATTCGACGCAATCTATCTCAACAACACCGTCGGAATGATCTTTGTCGACCCTGCTGTGCGGAACGGACTCCTCAGGTTCGTGCGTGAAGGCGGAGGCCTCGGCGGCAATCACGGTACCAGTCACGCCTCCATGGATTGGCCCGAGTTTCACGACATGATCGGGGTGAGGCGAGGAGTGCACCGCGCTTCGACCGAAAAAGTATGGATCAAAGTAGACGATCCCAAAAGCCCGCTAACACAAGCCTTCGACGACAAAGAACTCTTCTATGAGGATGAGTATTTCCGTTTTCCCAATCCGCCCTATTCCCGCACCAGGCTGCACGTTCTACTCAGCATCGATGTGGCCAAGACAGACATGAACCAGGGCGATGTCTTCGTTCCCGGCTCGCACATTTCCCGCCCGGATTCCGACTACGCCGTAAGCTGGATTCGCGATTACGGCAAAGGCCATGTCTTCTTCTGCATTCTGGGTCACAACCCGACCCTCTTCGCAACGCCCGTTCTCGCGAAGTATTTCTTGGCCGGTATCCAATTCATGCTGGGCGATCTGAAAGCCGACGCAACGCCAAGCGCCAAACTTGCCGCGCGGCAATGAAAATAATCCCGCCTGAGCAACACAGGAACCTGCTGCTCAGGCTCGGATCGAAGAATCACCAGCTACATGCTGTAGAAGAACTCCTCGTAGACCACCTGCCCGTCCACGACCTTGTAAACCCCTACTTCTTCCATTTGAAAGCGTCTGCTTTGTGGCTTGAAGGTCACGTCCATTTTGAACACCACCGCAAAGTGTGACCCGGCGACCAGCGGGCCTTCTACCTTAACCGAGTGAACGACATGGTTCGCAATCCACCACTCACCCTTAGCGATAACAGCAGCAATCCCCTTTGACTCCCTTGATTGTCCCGGCGGTGCACCGGCTTCCACGCTGACAATCTCTGGCGAATAGAATGCTTTCATGGCCTCCTCAAACTTCCCCTGTGCGCAGAGGTTGACGAGGCCGTCGGCAACTTCCTGTGTACCTAATGTCTGTACTGTCATTTGTGCAATCTCCTTTTGTCACTTACATAAGTCCCGAAAGCGCAGTGCCGCAACTCAACAACTCCGTTTCGGGCGACTCAAACCATCTTGAATCGTTCTCTCTTGAATACGTCAATACGTCGAACCAGATGACCCTAAATCGACATGGGGCTGGAAAAAATTTAAGCGCCAGCGTCTCAGATACGCAGCCATCCTCACTCATGTTCCCACTTGTTACCGACGAACTTTAATCTGAATCCGTGCGAGAAGATCGACAGTAAGACGAAGTACTAATCGACGGTCGCGCGTGGCAATCGCTTTGCTTCTCTAACCACATGTTGCGAGGCGGAAACGCAGGACAGGGAGGCTCGCAACGTAACGCATTCGATAGTCTGACAAGAACAGGCGATGCCCGTCCCAGCGTACGACAAATTCATCGAGCCAATACTCCGGTATCTTGCTTCTCACCAGCTGGGCAGCGTGCGACAAAAGGGGTATTCCTCACGACTTCTACATTCACGGCACAGGCTGTCGATTTCGCACGCTCGGTCGAGCGAATTGTTCTTGTCGATGGAAATCGGCTCGCCGACCTGATGATTGAGTACGAGGTCGGCGTGACCGCGCGCACGGTGAAGATACCCAAATTCGACAGAGATTACTTCGATGAAGAATGAGAACAACCTCACCCCCAGCACGGATCGCTACGAATCGCTCTTCGACGGCTGTATTTGCTGTTTCAGCCAGGCGCGCGCCGCCGTCCAATCCCGCTTCACGGTCATTGGCGACGTTTGCATCACTTCCGCCGTCTCCTCAATCGAGAGCCCCCCGAAATAACGGAGTTCCACAACGCGCGCGTACCGTGCGTTCAATCGTACAAGCCGGTCCAACGCCAGGTTAAGGTCCAGCAACTGCTCGGCTTCCTGAAGCGTCATTCCAGCCGCCAACTCATGCGATTCAGGCTTCTGCCGCTTCTCTGCCCGCTTCTTTCTTGAATGGTCAATCAGCAGACGGCGCATGATCGAGGCGGCCACACCGATGAATTGCGCGCGGCTCTCCCAGTCGCGCGCCTGGTCACCAATAAGCCGCAAATAGGCTTCATGCACCAGCGCTGTCGGCTGCAAGGTGTGGCTCGGTCCCTCCCGCCTGATATAGAGTTCGGCCAGGTTGCGCAGTTCCCGAAAAACAATTGGAATCAGACGATCCGCAGCCCCTGAGCTTCCGTCCTGCAGTTCTCGCAGCAGCACAGTAACTGCCGCACCGTCTATTTCCGGCTGCATTAGGTGTGGGTCGAGAATAGCATGCCTTTCTCACTCGGCGATCATGATCAGCGTCAAGGCGCGGTCGCTCTGCGAACGCAAGAGCCAGGCTCCATCCGGCGAAACCGAGAGCCCTCGGCTAAGCAGTACCTTGCCCAATGGGAGGTCCCGGGTGCTGCCTGTTACTAGATCGACGGCTCGAACTGCGGGAAACGGCATCGCGGGATCATTCGTTGAGGGATAGTAGAACAGCTCGTGCTTGCCAAGTGCCCACGTCGCGCCAGCCCTAAACGGAACGTTCATCGCCACCGGCATTTCCGTTTGTCCACGGCCGTGCGCCGGCAGCGCGATCCGCCAGAATCCGGTTGATTCCCAGAGTTTCGAGTAATACAGCCAGTTTCCGTCCGCTGATTCGCGCCCTATGTACCCGCCATTCCAGGTGATCCGCTCAGCTGCGGCAGCACCGTCGGCCGGCATTCGCCAGACTTCAAATTCTCCGCTTCTTGAAGAAGAAAAGTAGAGGAACTGCCCATCGCGTGACCAGATCGGATTCGCGTCAGGAGTTGGTGTTCGGGTCAGTTGCCGAGGTTGGCTGCAGGCCGCCGCCTTCTGGTCACACCGCATGACGAAGATGTCCGGGTTTCCGTCTGCCTGACTCGTGAACGCAATCATCTGGCCGTCCGGCGACCAGTGGGGATCGCCCACGAACGGCCCTCGGAACCGCGTCGCCTGCCGCGGCGCGGACCCGTCCGCGTTTGCGATCCACAGTTCGTTCGCACCGGACCGGTCGCTGCGAAAAACCATTCGTCCACTGCTTGACCATTCGGCGTCAACATCCACTGCAGCTGAATTGACCAACAGCTCTGGCGCCTGGCCCGATTCATCTGTGGGCATGCGCCACAAACTGTTCGCGCTCAAATCGCGCACCCAGGCCAGAGAGCCCTTCCTACGGGACAGAGTCGGGTCACTACCGCGCCCTCCATCAAGTTCCCCCACACGAGACGGCTCGCTGCCATTCAATGGAAACTGCCACAGTTGAAACGTGTTGCTCTTCCGCGATGAAACACCAACCAGGCTCTTTCCATCGGTATCCCACGCAAAACCTTTCAGAAATGAGGCGCCTTGGACGATCCGCCTTGGCGGCCCGCCCGCCACGGGAACGACATAGAGATCGTCGTTGGTCATTGAGGGTTGCTTCAAATACGCTATCCATTTGCCATCCGGCGAGAAGCGTGGTGTTGTGACGTAAAGCTTGTCGGGTGTAATCAGATCCCGCGGCGCCTGCCACTGGCTAAATCGAGAAGGTACAGCTCCGAATGGTTTGGCGACCGGTCGGCTACCGCCAGCATTTTTCCGTCCGGCGACCAGTCAGGCTCGCAACCCCTGTCGGCTCTCGGTATACACCTGATCACTCGCCTGAGCGGTCCCCCGGTCCGCTGCACCCGGTAAAGCGCGTGCTCACGCGAGCCCTCCTGTGTAGAAAAGATCAGCTCGTTCGAATCCGGCGACCATGCGGCCGGCCCCTGCACCACCAGCCCACCTGTCTCAATCACTACAGGCGGGCCGCCTTTCATCGAATGTACCTGTAGCTGCGGACGGTCGATCGCGCGCGCTCGGTACAAACACGATATCCAGAGTCCATCGGGGGAAAATGATGGATTATCTTCCAACCCTGGCTGAGAAGCCAGCGGCCGGACGGTCATCCGCGACAACCCGATCTGCTCGTGCGAATGACGAAGCCAATCCGGAAGCATTCTCCGATCGGCCGACAAGAACAAAATAACGGCGGCCGCTACGGTCAGAGAAGCGCCGGCTGCCATCTTCAAAACTGGGTGCAGATGCGGCGGACGCTCGAACCGGCGCAAAAACTCTGCCGTTTCCTGCATGCTGATGCGCCTTGCCGGATCAGGATCCAGCATGCGATGAATGAGATGTTCCAGGCCAGCTGTGAGCCCGGACCGCGTACGCGACGCCTTCGGAGGCTTGCTTCGTCTGGCGCCTATCTCATCCACGGTTTGACGCCCGAACGGACGCTGACCCGTTGCCAACTCAAACAGGACCAGGCCCAAAGAGTACACATCCGAGGCAGTTCCCACCGCCTCCCCTCGCGCCTGTTCAGGCGACATGTAAAGGGGTGTCCCCGCCAGTGCGGCCCCACCCACACTCGCGACCTTCCGCGCCAATCCAAAGTCCAGGACCTTGGCAAACTGGTCCGCGCGCCACATGATGTTGTCCGGTTTCAGATCTCCGTGAATAATTCCTTCAGCGTGGGCCGCGGCTAACGCGCTTGAAACCTGCGCGGCGACTGAAATCAGTTGTGCCTCGGGCATCAGGCCGTCACAGAATCGTGAAAGGGGAGTGCCAGCGACTAGTTCCATTACGAGGATAGGAGTTCTCTGCCGGACGATCACATCGTAGATCGTCACAATCCCCGGATGGTTCAGTGCGGATGCCATCCGCGCCTCCCGTGTCAGCTGATTCACGGCGAAGCCCGACCTCATGAACTTCAACGCAACCGCACGATCCAACTCCTCGTCGTGCGCCTTCCACACCTCTCCCATGCCGCCCCGTCCGACAAAGCCGGTGATGGTGTAACGCCCGAAGCGCTGCCGTTCCGCAATTTCGAAGGAGAAAGCATGCGTGACCAAACTCATCGGACGGCTCAAGAACCCTTCGGCGCTCGCGTCTTCGCGGAGTAGGTTCTTCACACCCTGCTGCAACGACAGATCGCCACCGCAGGCGTCCTCCAGCCACAGGCTCCGGGCTTCGTCGTCCATTTCTCGGCTGGCAAGAAACAGCTCGAACACCCGCTCTAGTTGCTGGGGTGTCAGCTCGCCATTTTTCACTTCACGGTTTTCCAACGATCCGAAGTTCCTGTGCGCTGCGCTCTACCTTCGACGGCCACCTGACAGATCCTTGCCGGTCAAAAAGCCAGTCTACCCGCATTTGAGGTAGTCCGATTGAAAGCGATTGTCCGGAACGCAAAGCCGCACCGGCAGCGGGGTCCACGATGTTCAATTCTGAAGCTCTGCAACTTCCGCGAAGTGTGAATAAACTGTAACTGACAGTTCTCGTCAAGCCGTTCATGAAGAGCGTAAGTCAGCCCAAAGAATACTACCTCGCGCGGGCTTTCCGCGACGTGGATGCGGGGCCACTGAAAAGGTGGAGCGATGTCTGCGCTACCTGGATTCGCTCCCTTCTTTTCACCTTTACAAAAATCTGATACTTGAAACAATGAACCCGCACGCCGGAGAAGTCACGGCGGATCTTGGCTGTGGGCTCGGCTTCGATGCGATGCGCCTGGCCCGGCTTGTCGCACCACGAGGGCGCGCTATCGGTGTAGATTCTAGCATCGCCTTTCTTGAATCGGCACGCTTGATGGCCCGCCATTGCGCCGGCCTCGAATTGATCAACGCTGACATTCAGAACTTGCCCTTTCCGAACGGATCGCTCCATTCCTGTAAGGTAGACCGCACCTTGCAGCACATCGAACAGCCCTCCGCTGTCCTCCAGGAAATGTTCCGAACCGTTCGTTCTGGTGGTGTGGTCGTTTGCGCTGAACCCGATTGGGGTACGTTCACCATAGATCACGAGAACCGGCCGATGGTGCAAAACATCGCCGAGTTCTGGGCAGAGAGCTTCCGCAATCCCTGGATTGGCCGTCAATTGCGGAACGAGCTTCGTAAGGCTGGATTCATTGACATACAGGTCCAGGGTGCCCTCCTCGTCGCTCCCTCGTTTGAGGCATCGGACCAGGTGTTTGACATCGTGCAAACCGCCCTACGGCTAGCCGAGACTACTCGGAATGACGAGCCCATACGTTGGCTCTCCAGCGTAAAAGACCGTGACCTCGGTGAGCCCGGTATGGTCGTCTGTAACCCTTTTCCTGAACGTCGCACGAAAACCTTAGGCGCACATCATCACGTCTCTTTCTGCGAATGCCTACTTGTCCTTGTGCTCCATCGCCAGGCTCTCCTCTTATCTCGCGAGACGCTTTTCGATGCGACGGTCAGGGATCAACCAGAGCAGCGCAGCTACCACGAACACCGCGTCGGCCACCCGCGGTGAGATCAGCGCCGTCCCGATCGCCGCTAAATACAGCACCACTGACACCTTAGCTTTCCGATCCTGTCCAAGCGCTTCTTTCAGAATCGACGCTTGCCCTTGAACGTGCATGATCGTCTGCTCCAGCACGTAGTACGCGATTGCAGCCATCAACAGCACAACGCCGTAGAGGACCGCGGGCGCAACGGCAAACCCGTTCTCGCCCATCCAACCAGTGGCGAACGGAAGCAGCGACAGCCAGAATAACAAGTGCAGATTAGCCCAGAGCATCGGCCCCTCACCACCGTGGCGGTATGCAGCAGGTGATGATGGTTGTTCCAGTAAATGCCCACGTAAACGAAACTCAAAACATAGCTGAGGAAGGTCGGGAACAGCTGGCACTAAGTCCTCCAGGCGATTCCCATGCGGTACCTTCATCTCCAGGACCATAATCGTGATGATGATTGCAATCACTCCATCGCTGAATGCTTCCAACCGCCCCTTGCTCATCTCCACCCTCCAGTGCCAATACCAAACAGTAGAATCGACCAGTGGAGCACAAGCATTCATCACCCCGTTTGTCTCACGCGTTAAATGAACCCTATCCCCATGACCAAGTCGCTCAATCTTCTCCTGTTTTCGCTCTTACTGCTCAGCCCGGCGCGCATCTTTGCGAACCAGGACTACGTCGGCCTCTTCGACATCTACAACGGTTTCGCGTGGTTCGACAGTCCAAGTGCAAACCTGACGGAGCGCGGCTATAACTTGCAGGCAGGCGTTAACGCAAGAACCTGGCTTTCCTTGGGCTTTGATTTTTCGGTCGTTCAGGGCAACGTCACCCTGGTACCGAACCTTCTGAAGTCCTCTCTGCAGGCGCAAATCGGTGCACAGGTGACAGCGCTCGAAGGCGCCGGCCTACTCCCGCCCGGTTATCAGGTCGCGGTCGGCACCGCGTCCACCACCCAGACTTTGCCGGTGGTCCGCAATGGGAATACCGTAGATTCCAGCGCGTCACATTCTTCGCGCATCCGTCCATCGGCGCCATCCACGAAACCGCGACGCCCCACCCCACCGACGCTTTCACCACTGGCATCGTCGGAGAACTGGCGCCCTCGGGAAAAATAAAGGATTGGGAACCGTTCTACGGCTTCGGCGGTGGATTCGAACTGAACCTGATCCGCCACGGAAGCCTCCGCATTCAGGCCGATTACGTGCACAATGATCTCTTCACAAACATCCTCAAAAGCCCCCGTAACACAGTGCGCCTGTCTGTCGGTCCTGCTTTTCACTTCGGCAGGAACATCGTGAAATAGCAGGCACCACCGGGCCGCGGTGGCCGATGCATCTCTCTCCCCTCTGACTGGTGCACGCCTGTCCCATTCGGCTCAAGCACATCCTCACGGAATTACACGTGTTTCGCGCAATCTTTCAAACAGGTCGAAAAAGCTCTCGTCCGTAGCTTGATAATCCAGAAATCCGAGCTTGCGGCTCTTGCTCATGTCGGTCACTACCTCGATTGGTCTCCCGAGGTCGGCATCTGTGTGCCAGGCAGACGCAAGCACGTTCAAGTCACGTTCAGCCAGCGAGTACTTTACAGCGATTTGCTCCCAGATCGGTGCGGCGTCCGCAAGTTGGCGCTCCAGAGGAATACAGCGCCTGGAAACGGCGCGGGCTCAATGCCGAACCATTTCGCAAGGCGGCCCCACATCCAATTCCACCGGAACACATCGCCATTCACCACGTTAAACGCTTCGTCGCGCGCTCCCGGAGTTGTTGCTGCCCACTGAAGATGCCGCGCTAGGATGCGGGCATCGGTCATATCGGTCAACCCATTCCACTGCGCTGCCGAACCGGGAAACACGAAAGGTCTCCCCGTCTCCTGGTATCCCCGCGTACGCGGCTAGTGTCACACCCATGTTCATTGCGTTTCCGATGGCATAACCGATGATCGTGTGCGGACGGTGTACGCTCCATCCGAAGCCGTCTCTCGCGGCTGCCGCAAACAGCTCGTCTTCCTGTGCGTAGTAGAAGTTCTCGATGTCCAGACGTCCCTGCTCTTCCCGGAATGGCGTTGCCGGCAGACTTGCCTTCCCGTATGCCTCAAACGGTCCTAGATAATGCTTTAGCCCGGTCACGAGTGCCACATGCTCGATAGATCCGGAATGCCAAGCCCGTCGAGTAAGTTACGTACCATCGCACTGTTGACTCGTATATTTTTGCTTCTAGCGAGGATTATGCAGAACCCGCAATACCTGACTGTGCTCCATTTCGGCCCAGAGCAGCTTTCCCTTATGCGGCCTTTCTTCAGCCTGCGCGGAAAAAATAACGACTGTCGCCGAAACGCTTCGACCACCGCACAAGCAGAGCCGGTGCGGCGGAATGCCTCAAACAAGAACCGAATCGTCTGTCGTAACTGCTGGTCAGGATCGAGGATGACGCGGTCCTCGGCGCCATAAGCAAAGCCGACAGGCAGCGGAGACTTTAATTCGCCGCGCGCGCCTTATTCAGGATGCCGCCCTGGAGGCGTGCGCGTAATAAATGCACTCCGCCTCACTCATCGTTCCTTTCAGCCCCAATAGGAGACGGTCATTGAAGTGGCCCGGATCGTATACACCATCCTCGTCCAGGATCAGCGTATCGGTTAGAGCGCAGATCTCCAACAGTCGATGCCAGTCCGTCGAATTGCGAGCCAGGGCGGAGACCTCCAGTCCCAGCACGATACCCGCCTTGCCCATACCAACCTCGGCGACCAGCCGTTGGAAGCCCTCTCGATCCACGGCGGAGGCGCCGGATTGGCCCAGGTCGCTGTCGATGGTGATGATCCGGTCGAGCGCCCAGCCCAACGCCGCAGCACGATCATGCAACGCATATTGCCGCTTCGTGCTCTCGCTGTTTTCGAACACCTGCCGCATTGTGGATTGCCGAATGTAGAGATAGGCATTCCGTTTTGAATGAGCCGCGGTGACTTTCTGATGCGCCTCGGCTGTCAACATGAGCAGACCTCCTCTCGTTGAAGATTGAAAATAATCCCCGCCAACACGACCGCCACTTGGCTGCGCAGCTCCAGCGGCATTGGGTTATCCGTCGCCGGAGGGGCCGAACTTGGCGGTTCGACCGTGAACTGCGCCAGGCGCATCCCCATGCCGCCATGCCTTGCCGGATGAACAATACGTATCCGAGACTCCGCACGCCGGCAGACTGCGAAACGGCTTGGCCGCGCAGATCCTCGTACTCAGTGATCAGTCCGGCGCCGGAGTCGATGGTCATCGGATTCAGCGGCGTTTTTTTTGATCCCGTAGCAGACCGCGCTCGATCGTCCGCGAATGAAGCTCCACGCCAAACCGTTCCTGCACCATTTTCACCAGGTCCGATGTTGTCACCTGGGCGTTGTCGGCTCGCGCCTGGCGCACAAACTCCAAAACTTCCGGCGTGAGCTTGTGGCCTTCTTTGGGACCGCGCTTCTGTGGGACCAGACCAGCCAACCCGCTCGCCTCCAAGGCGGACTGAGCTTGGTAGAAGGAGGGACGAGAGAATCCGAAAGTCGCAGCGGTTTGGCTGACGGAATGCCCCTCCTGGCTGACACGACGCACATCTCGTACTTGACCTGAACCAGATCGCGGGCATCGAAGAATTCCTCCTGTCGAAACAGTTCGTCGCGGACATCCTGCGGCCGTGGATTGAGCGTGCCGCTCTGGCGAAGCGACTGAGTCTTGGAATCGGGTGTTTTGGGCATCGGCTGCTGTAAATATAATTACGCCCACAGCAGGAATTTTGTCAAGCCTTTTGTGACGCCAACCCCTGCAATATTCATAGCATACATCCGAATTTATAGCAGTAAAATCACCAGCATGGCCAGTCCTCCCGGCGCAGTTTCCTTTACAGTAGCGGCGAAGTTTGCTTTACACATCGCTTCCTCCCGACCACCCTGTGCGGCGGTTATCACCTCCGCAAGCTGAATCAAGTCCTGCCAACGGAAGTGGCACCGGCCGGAGCAATTAACAACGGATCTGGCGAAATCGCATTCGTCCAACTCGCTGGGAGCGAGCACAACGCACCTTGTCGATCGTGGAAGTACACGCGGTCCTCGCCCCAGTTATGGCGATACACGACCAGCTCATACTCCTGGCCGAACAACGGATGAAACGGGTGCGTCACCTGGAAAGATGGTCGCGATGTGCCCTGATGAGGTGCATTCGACGACTCGCGCCAACGCCCAATGCGAGAGTTTCATGAAGACACTCAAATATGAGGAGGTGTATCGGGCCGATTACCGCGACTTGTCGGACGCGCAGGTCCGCATCCGCGAGTTCATCGAAGCGATCTACAACGGCAAACGGCTGCACTCGGCGTTGAAGTACGTGCCGCCGGCCGAATATGAACGCTCTCTGGCGCTGGCGCCTCGGGCTGCAGGGGTTCAACCGGAGCTGTCGTTATGAGTTTTCTAAGGCATGCGCGATCTATCGGTCCGATGTTGTTGTTTTTGATGAGGACGGCGAGGGCGCTCTTCGCCTGCGGCCTTGCAGGTTCGCACAAGGGCGCGAGAGAGTCGCGCCCCTGCTCATCGTCCGCGATGAGTCGCACCGGCTATTCCTTGGCGAGTTGCTCTCCAGCAGAGCCCGCCTCCGCTTCGCCGGATGTGATCAGTCTGCTATGAAAGAGTATTGCCGGTCGAGGGAATTTCAGCGAACGGCGACCAGTGGGTTATCTGTTTGTCTCAGCCGAGGGGTCCACCGCAGAAGAGAAGCGCCGCTCTTAACCGAAGAGGACTATTTCTAACGAAGCCTGAACCCGCGCGTCACATTCCTCGGGCAGCAGTGCCAGCTAAAAACAAAGCTTGCACTTGGACTATTGCTGTAGTAGGATTACACACAGGTATAGTAGAACAGCGATGGCGCAACCGAAATTGACGAGACTGGAGCTGCGGATTATGGAGGCGGTCTGGACGCGGGGGACGGCTTCTATTCGCGAGATTCAGGAAGCTTTTCCGGAGAAGGATCGGCCGGCATACACTACGATCCAGACCACCGTTTATCGTCTGGAGGGGAAGAAGGCGCTGCGGAGGGTCAGGAAGATCGGGAACTTTCATGTTTTCGAGGCGGCGATCTCGCGCGATGCGGCGCAGCGGAGATTGATCGATGAACTGTTGGCGCTGTTCGGCGGGCGGACGCAACCGGTCATGGCGCACCTGATTGAATCCGGCAAGCTTTCGCTGGAAGACGTGAAGGAAGCGGAAAAGACGCTGCGCAAACTTTCGAAGGAGGCATCGCGATGATGGCGGCCCTGGGCAATCATTTATGGCAATCGACGGTGTTCGCGGCCGTGGCGGCGCTGCTGGCGCTGGCGTTGCGGCAGAACCACGCCCGGACGCGGTACTGCCTGTGGCTGATTGCGTCGGTGAAGTTTCTGGTTCCCTTCTCGCTGCTGGTGGCCCTGGGCGGTTATTTGGGATGGTTGACGCCTGCTCCGATGGCCCAACCGGCGCTGTCAACGGTGATGGAACAGATCGCGCAACCATTTCCAGCGGCGCAGTCCACGGCCGGCGCCATCGCCCCCGCGGTTGCGGCGCACAACGGCAGCGCGCTGCCAATCATTCTGTTCAGTATATGGATATGCGGTTTCGCGGCCGTCGCTTTTTCGTGGTGGCGGCGATGGCAGCGCGTCCGCGCCGCGGTGCGCGCGGGGTCGCGGCTGGATATTCTAGCGGAGGTGCCGGTGCTCTGCTCGCCGGAGCTTCTGGAACCGGGAGTTTTCGGAATTTTCCGGCCTGTGCTTTTGCTGCCCGAAGGCATCACGGAGCGGCTGGCGCCGGCGCACCTGCAGGCGATTCTGGCGCATGAATTGTGCCACGTGCGGCGGCGGGATAATTTAGCGGCGGCCATACACATGGCGGTCGAAGCGATCTTCTGGTTTCATCCTCTGGTGTGGTGGCTGGGCGCGCGACTGGTGGAAGAACGCGAGCGCGCCTGCGATGAAGAAGTGCTGCGGCTCGGCAGCGAGCGGGAGATTTATGCGGAGAGCATTTTAAGGACCTGTCAGTTCTATCTGGAATCGCCTTTGGCGTGCGTGTCGGGAATCACCGGCGCGGATCTGAAGAAGAGGATCGTGTGCATTATGACGCAGCGTTTGACGAGCAAGCTCAGTTTCGGCAGGAAACTACTGTTGACCGGCGCGGGCGTGGCGGCGATTGCGGGGCCGGTGGCGTTCGGTCTCGTGAACGCGCCGCAGAGCCGGGCGCAAGCGCCTTCGGCGAGCGGCGCTCCGTTGCCGTCGTTTGAAGTGGCTTCGATCAAGCCGAATCGTTCCGGGGATCGCCGGATTGCGCTGATGATGCCGCCCGGGCGAATCAGCGCCAAGAACGTAACGACAAAATTTCTTATTGAGTACGCCTATAACGTCAAAGACCCGCAGATCTCCGGAGGGCCGGGCTGGATCAATTCCGAAAGATACGATGTGGAGGCGAAGGTGAGTGACGCTTTCGCCGATCAGACGCGGAAGCTTAGCCCGGACGAGCGGCAGGAGCAGCTCAGGTTGATGATGCAGTCGCTGCTGGCCGATCGTTTCAAGCTGACGCTGCGCCGCGAGACGAAAGAGCTTCCGGTTTTCGCGTTGGTTGTGGCGAAGAACGGTCCGAAACTTCAGGAATCGAAGGATGTCCCTGGCCCCGATAGATTGAAGGGAGCGGACGAACTCAAAGGCCGCCGCATGGCGATGATGGGGCGAGGTCAGCTTAATATGACCGCGGCGCCTACCAGTCTGTTGGCCGACGCGCTCTCGCGGCAACTCGGCCGCAACGTTGTGGATAAAACGGGGCTCAAGGGCAACTATGATTTCACGCTGAAGTGGACGCCGGACGAGAGCCAAGGCCGAATGTTTGGAGGGCCGGATGGTGGAGAGGGACCTCCGCGAGGGGAAGCGGCGCCGGCGACCGATGCGTCCGGTCCGACGATCTTCACGGCTTTGCAGGAACAACTGGGTTTGAAGCTCGAATCGCAGAAAGGGCCGGTCGAGACCCTAGTGATCGAGAGCGTGGAGAGACCCTCGGAAAATTAGCGGGCGCGAAGTGCGCATTCGTAGCTATTTCTGTCTGTGCGCGCTGGCATGTCTCGCTATAGGGGACGTGGCGGCAGCGGAACATCGCGGGCAGGTCACTTTCAATGGCCTGCCAGTTCCTGGCGCCACGGTGACGGCGGTCGCGGGACGGGAAGAAATTCACCGCCATCACCGATCCGCAAGGCTTCTATTCTTTTGCCGATCTGACGGAGGGAACCTGGACGATTGAAGTGCGAGATGCTGGGCTTCGTTCCCGTGAAACAGGAGGTTGCAATTGCGCCGGACGCGCCCGCGGCGAACTGGGAATTGAAGATGCTTCCGCTCGATCGAATCCAGGCTCAGATCGTTCCGTCCGAGGCGCCGGTGACGTCGGCGCCGCCGCCCGAGAGCGTCAAGGCGCCTGAAACGCAGACATCGGAAGAGGACCTGGGCGAGCGCGCCGCGGATGGCTTTCTCATCAATGGCAGCATGAACAACGGAGCCGCTTCGCCATTTGCGCAATTGGCGGCGTTCGGTAATAATCGCAGCGGCGGGAAGGGGCTGTATACCGGCGGAATCGGCGTGACTCTCGATAACTCCGCGCTGGACGCCCGGCCGTTTTCACTCACTGGCCAGAACACGCCTAAGGCGGCTTATAACCAAATGACGGGGCTTCTCGCTTTGGGCGGTCCGCTGCGGATTCCGCATCTGTTTAAGAACGGTCCGAATTTCTTCATCAATTATCAGTGGACGCGGAATAACAATGCGACTACTCAATCCGCTCTTATGCCGGATATGGCGGAGCGCAACGGGATCTTCCCCGGTTTCGTCATCCCAGCGAGCCTCATCAGTCCTCAAGCGCAAGCTTTGCTGAAGTTCTATCCGCTTCCGAACTTTGCAGGGAACGCGGGGTATAACTATCAAATTCCGATTGTCAGCCCCACGCACCAGGACGCCTTGCAAGCGCGGCTGAACAAGACTCTCGATTCCAAGAATCAGGTCTATGGCCGGTTCGCTTTTCAAGACACGCGCGCGGACAACCCGAATGTGTTCGGATTTCGTCGATACGACGGACACGCTGGGGATCAATGCGAGCGCCAATTGGTCGCACCGCTTCAACCAGCGCTGGTTTCTGAATCTTGGAACGCAGTTCAGCCGCCTGGCTACTCACGTCACGCCTTACTTCGAGAATCGCGAAAATGTCTCGGGCCAAGCCGGGATTTCGGGAAACGATCAGGACGCGATGAACTGGGGTCCACCGACGCTTGTCTTCTCGAGCGGCATCGCGGGGCTATCGGATGCGCAAAGCTCTTTCGATCGCAATCAGACGAGCGGGTTATCCTATTCGATGTTGTGGAATCGCGGCGCTCACAACGTCATGTTCGGCGGCGATTTTCACAGGCGGGAATTCAATTATTTATCGCAGCAGGATCCGCGCGGGACGTTCACATTTACGGGCGCGGCGAGCGGGTCGGATTTCGCCGATTTTCTGCTGGGCATTCCCGATGCGAGCTCGCTTGCTTTTGGCAACGCCGACAAGTATTTTCGGGAATCGGTTTACGACGCCTATATCACGGACGACTGGAGAATCGGTCCGGAACTCACCTTGAATGCGGGCCTGCGTTGGGAATACGGGGCGCCGATTACGGAGTTGTAGGACCGTCTGGTAAACCTGGACATCGCTCCTGGGTTTGCGGCCGCGGCGCCGGTTGTGGCGCGCAATCCGGTGGGCTCGCTGACGGGCGAACAATATCCCAACTCGCTGGTGCGGCCCGATAAGCGCGGTTTTCAGCCGCGCATTGGCATCGCCTGGCGTCCAGTATCGGGTTCGTCCTTGGTGGTTCGCGCTGGCTATGGCGTTTACTACGATACTTCGGTCTATCAAACCATTGCCGTTCAGATGGCGCAGCAGCCGCCGTTATCGAAGACCTTCAGCGTGCAAAACAGCGCGGCGAATCCGTTGACGCTGGCGAATGGTTTCAACGCCGTTCCCGCCGGTAACACGTTCGCGATCGATCCGAACTTCCGCGTCGGGTATGCGCAGAACTGGAATCTCGCCGTGCAACGCGACCTGCCGGGATCCCTGCAAATGACGGCGACGTATCTGGGGATTAAAGGGACGCGCGGGGTGCAGGAATTTCTGCCTAATACTTATCCGGCCGGAGCGGTGAATCCCTGCCCTTCTTGTCCAGCGGGTTTTGCTTATCTCACGTCCAACGGCAATTCGACGCGCGAGGCGGCGGAGATACAGTTGCGGCGGAGGCTGCACAGCGGCTTTACCGCCGCGGTCGAGTACACTTTTTCGAAATCGATCGACGACGACGCGGTATTGGGAGGGCAGGGCGCTACGATTCCCGCGGCTCCCCCGAGAGCGTTGGCCATCGCTCAGAATTGGCTCGATCTGAGTGCGGAACGCGGGCTTTCGAGTTTCGATCAGCGACATCTTTTGACCGCGCAAATACAGTACACCACGGGAATGGGAATGGCGGGGGGAACGCTGCTGAGCGGCTGGAGAGGGGCGCTGTTCAAAGAGTGGACCTTTGGCGCGCAGATCACGGCCGGCAGCGGACTGCCGCAAACTCCTGTTTATCTGGCGCCGGTAGAGGGCACGGGCGTGACGGGAACGATCCGGCCGGAGTACAGCGGCGCGCCGCTTTATGCCGCGCCCGCGGGTCTGTACCTGAATCCCGCGGCTTACACGGCGCCGCCCGCGGGCCAATGGGGAAACGCGGGAAGAGATACCATCACGGGTCCGGCGCAGTTTACTTTGAACGCCTCGTTGGGGCGTACGTTCCGGCTGAATGACCGGTTCAATCTCGATCTGCGCTTTGACGCTACTAATGCTCTGAACCATGTCAACTACACGGCCTGGGACACTACCGTGAATAGTACGCAGTTCGGGTTCGCGGCGGCGGCCAATGCCATGCGCAGCGTGCAAACTACATTGCGGTTGAGGTTTTGACGTATGCGACGGGCGATATTCGCGGCTTTTTTTTGGACATTGATCGCAGCGGCGCAGCAGATCGGACAAAATGCGCCCGCGGGTAGCAATGGCGCGGCGACCTTTACGAGCGGGACGCAGTTAGTGATCGAGACCGTAGTCGTTACGGACAAGAAAGGCAGTCCCATTGAAGGATTGACGTCGAAGGATTTTACAGTCACCGAAAACGGCGTGCCGCAAGCGATCCGTTTTTTCGAACACCAGAAGTTGCCGGAAACGCCCGCCGCCGCGTCCACGGCCCCAGCAGAGGCGGAGCACATCCATATCTACGACAAGCTCGGCCTGACGCACATTTCGCCCGAATCGCCCGGAAGCGCTCGTTATAAAGACCGGCGATTGCTGGCGCTCTACTTCGACATGACGGCCATGCCGCCCGCCGATCAAATTCGCGCGTTGGGGGCGGCCGAGAAGTTCATACGGACGCAAATGACAGCGGCGGACCTGATGGCCATTCTGCGGTATTCCGGCGGCGCGGTTGACGTACTGCAGGATTTCACCGCCGATCACGATCGGCTGCTGAGCATCATTCAAACCATGATTGTGGGAGAAGGTCAGGGCTTGGATGAATCGACGGATGACGCCAGCGCCTCCGATACCGGCGCGGCGTTTGGTCAGGACGACAGCGAGTTCAACATCTTCAATACGGATCGCCAGTTATCGGCTCTGCAGACGGCCGCGAAGATGTTAGGTCAGCTTAGCGAAAAGAAATCGCTCATCTACTTCGCCAGCGGCTTGCGGCTGAATGGCATGAATAATCAGGCGCAACTGCACGCTACCATCAATGCCGCGATCCGGGCGGGCGTGTCGTTCTGGCCGATCGATGCGCGCGGCTTGGTGGCGCAGGCTCCTCTGGGGGATGCGACGAAAGGATCGCCCGGCAATGTCGGCATGTATTCCGGGGCCGCGGCGCTCGCCAACACAACGAATTTTCAGCAATCGCAGGACACGCTCTATGCGTTGGCCGGCGATACCGGCGGGAAGGCTCTGCTCGACTATAACGATCTTGCCAAAGGAATCCTGGCGGCGGAGCGGTCCGTTTCGAGCTATTACATCGTCGGATACTACACGACGAATACGGCCCAGGACGGCAAGTTCCGGCGCATCAAGATTTCGTTGAGGGCGAATGTGGCGGCGAATCTGGATTACCGGCAGGGCTACTTCGCCGGCAAAGAATTCAGTAAGTTTACTTCCGCCGATAAAGAGCGGCAACTGGAAGATGCTCTGATGCTGCCCGATCCGGTTACGGAACTCACCATAGCGATGGAGGTCGATTACTTTCAGTTGAACCGAGCGGAATATTTCGTTCCTATCGTGGTGAAGATTCCGGGCCGCGAACTGGCGCTGGCGAAGCGCGGCGGGGCCGAGCGCACGCTGATCGACTTTATCGGCGAGATCAAGGATAATTACGGGACGACGATCACGAACGTGCGCGATAAGGTGAACGTCAAGTTGAGCGATGCGACCGCGAGCGAGCTAGCAAAACGACCTATTGAATACGACGCGGGCTTTACTCTGCTTCCGGGAAAATACACGATCAAGTTTCTCGCGCGCGACGCCGAGACAGGGCGCATCGGGACTTATCAGACCGCATTTCTTGTTCCGAACTTGAACAAAGAAGAGAAGCGCCTTCCGATTAGTTCCGTGGTGCTGAGCAGCCAGCGCGTGGACCTTAAGGATGCGCTATACAACGCCGTGAAGGACAAGGACAAAGGAGAGGCCGCGAATCCTTTGGTTCAGAGGGGACAGAAGTTGATTCCCAGCGTCACGCGGGTATTCACGAAAGATCGCGGCATGTACATTTATCTGCAAGCGTATGAGCAGGGGGCGGCGAGCGTTCAGCCGCTGGTCGCGTATGTGAGCTTCTATCGCGGACAAAGGAAGACGTTCGAAACGCAGGCGATGGAGGTGCGGGAGGGATTGAACGACCGGTTGAAAACGATGCCGATTCAGTTCAGCATTGCTCTGAACAACCTTGCGCCCGGCAAGTACGACTGCCAAGTGACGGTACTGGACCCGGCGGGACAGAAGGCGGCATTCTGGCAGGCTCCAGTCGTGGTTGTGCCGTAACGTTGTGCCGTAAGAATGACCGCAGTTCTGCCGCGGACTTTTGGCCGGACGGCGAAGTTGGGTTCGAATTGACTCGATCCGACGAAACTTCGCCATACACGGAGGTTTTCGAGGAGGCCTCTCAAGCCGTGTTGTTCACCCGCTACGGCGCGGAACCCACATCACGGAATGGTGGCCGTTCGTCACTCGCAGATTTTCGCGGGGTTGCCCGGGATGCTCCCACGCTTTAACGATCCGCCTCTCTGACGAAAGAGCAACGGACTCCTGTGCAAAGGATAAGCCCGCGGTGGGGCGCAGCGGCGAGGCGGTGTCGGACGAATCGAGGGTAAGTCATTGTGAACATTTAAGATCATTTTTTGCAGATTTGTGTCACTCATGGCGGAGGGCGGCCATGGGGTCAATGCGCGTGGCGCGGCGGGCGGGGATGAAGCAGGCCAGGAGGGCGGTGGCGGTGACGAGTGCAAGGGCCGCGGCGATGGCAGCTGCGCTGGAGGAACCGAGTCCGGCCAACACGCTTCCGAGGACGCGGATGACGGCGAACGACGCGGCGAGCCCGATGGTGAGACCGGCGGCGGCGGTCTTCATGCCGTCGGCGAGCACGAGCGCCTGAACGTTGGCGCGGGTGGCTCCGAGGGCCATGCGAATGCCGATTTCCTGGGTGCGCCGGGAGGTGGAATAAGACACGACTGCGTATACGCCGGCGGCGGCGAGCGCCAGCGCGAGGATGCCGGTGACGGCGAGCAGCGCCATGATGAAGCGGCGGTCGGCGATGGAGTCTCCGACGAAGGAACTCATTTCGGCGCTGATGTAAACGGGAACGTGTCCACCGCCGTCTGCATGAACAGTCCGAACAGGACCGCTTCAAACCACTCAAACTCCTGCCGTTCTAAAATCAGATATCGAGACGCCGGAACAGGGTGATAGCACGGCTCGACGTCGAGAAGCGGCAGATCGAAAGGACAATGCTGCGGTGAAACGTGAGGGGACGAAGGGCAAGGCTGTAGCGCCGTCCAGCGCTCTTGACATGTTTTATAATATGTTCGGTAGAACGATAGTGGCGATGAAGATCCTTATCGATAGGTGTGTCGAAAGACTCGCCGTTACTCACGTGACTGAACTGGTTCCGCAAAGGCTTAAGTGGGGCGCGCATGACGTGCTAATTGATGTAGCGCGGCGGGCCTATCGACCGGTGAACGGCACGTTTTTTATAGAAGAGCTTCCATACCTTGTGTCTCTTTGTAATTTAGCCAGACAGCGTAGGGTCGACTTCTTTACCTCATTCGAGTTGCTTATGGAAGCGAGTCGTCAGCAATGTTCACCTCAGGGCTGCCTTGGAATGGACCTCCTTCGAGGCGTACCGATGAAGAAGGTTCAATGTCCAGTGCAAAGGTCAATCGTGTTCGGAGGAACCGCAAGTGCCGGTGTTACCAAAGACGATCAAATGGAGTTCTTCCGATCAATCCAAGATCCCAGGTTCTTACAAATCAGCAAGGCTACGGGAGATGCACATATTAATGACGCATTTCATCTGTGGACTGCCGAAAGTGCGGGCCTCGACACATTCCTGACGATGGATAAGCGGTTTTGGAATGTTGTTCATAATCAAGAAAGGAACATCAAGACAGATGTTTTAGTGTTGACGCCGAAACAGCTATCCGAACGTTTGGGTCTGCAATCAACGGATATTGAACGGTTGGCGGCAGACATCAATCCCTTCAGTTGACGCACAGAGCCTAACCACTCGCCGTCCTATTTTGACTTTTCGCTTTCTGTAGCAGCGTTCAGGCGGCGCACGGTGGCATTTAGCTCTGCGTATCGAGTATTGCCTATTGCCGACAACCTATTTTCCTCTTGAACACACGCCAACCGCTCAGTTTGATCGGCGTCAGTTTCGTCGCTGGTCTCGGCGAGGTTTTTACATTTGGCGGACTCTTGTTTCATGGCTGAAAGAGTCTCATCACACCGCTGTTGGGCCTTGTCTTTGTTTTGACGAGCGATTTTGTGATTGCTGGATTCAACCGTAGCGAAATAGGAGACCTCGTCAATTTCACTTACGCATCCTCCGGTTCTGGCAGGAGCGCTGGCGAAGGTGCGCTGGACAGAAGTAGCTTCCGGAATTACTGCTGCGTAGATCTTACGCAGACCGGCGCAACGTGCTTCAGCCTCTTTGACCGTCTTGGGAGCAACGTAATCGAAAGGCGGCGAATCGGCGTGCTTGTGACACTCAGTGTTTGCGGCATCGAACCGCCTTTCCATCTCCGAGAACTTACGTTGAAGCTCTTTGATGCCAGTGTCGCCTACCGTAACTTTCATAGTACCGTGGTCAATGGTAAATGACCATATTTCGGCAAACCTGTTCATGATCTCAATCGCAGCTTTGTCTTGTTCTATCATGAAGGTATCTACTGCAATCCGTGTCGGCTCTTTCGGTTTGCCTTTCTGATGCGCTATGTCGTTACTCAGCTCGTCGCGCTTCAAGGCGAGTTCGTCATTGTCAAGCTGCATTGGTAAATTGAGTTCTCGGAAGCCATACCGAATTTGGCGAAGTCGTTCTTCTTGGGAAGTGCAATCGGTGGAGGTGATGACAAGCGCTCCAAGCAGTGCCGCCGTCGGTAGATGCTGTTTCATAACTCTACGTTTCCCTCGCTTGTATTTCCGGTCAAGCCCTTCTATGCGACCCGCTTGCCAATGCATCCGCTTAGCATTACTGTGAAACGACCGCCGTCACCCACTCCCATCCTCACGTTATCCAAGTGAAACGGCTGGTCGTCCAAATAGCGGAACAGATGAGGCGGCTCGGATATAGGTTTCCTTTAGCGCCCGCATCACCAGAAGCGTATTGGCGATTGCTTTCAACGTGTTTCCGGTTTGCGCCATACGCCCAAGCCTAACACCGTTGGTAAACAGGTGTATTGTTACCAATCATTGTTCGCGGATTTAGGTCACTCATGGCGGAGGGCGGCCATGGGGTCAATGCGCGTGGCGCGGCGGGCGGGGATGAAGCAGGCCAGGAGGGCGGTGGCGGTGACGAGCGCAAGGGCCGCGGCGATGGCGGCTGCGCTGGAGGAACCGAGTCCGGCCAACACGCCTCCGAGGACGCGGATGACGGCGAACGACGCGGCCAGCCCGATGGCGAGACCGGCGGCGGCGGTCTTCATGCCGTCGGCGAGCACGAGCGCCTGAACGTTGGCGCGGGTGGCGCCGAGGGCCATGCGAATGCCGATTTCCTGGGTGCGCCGGGAGGTGGAATAAGACACGACTGCGTATACGCCGGCGGCGGCGAGCGCCAGCGCGAGGATGCCGGTGACGGCGAGCAGCGCCATGATGAAGCGGCGGTCGGCGATGGAGTCTCCGACGAAGGAACTCATTTCGGCGCTGATGTAAACGGGAACGCCGGGATCGAGTTGCGCGACCACGCGGCGCAGCGGGGCGGCGAGATCCAAGGCGCGTCCGCGAGTGCGCAGAACCAGGAATTGGGTGCTCTGAAGGGCTTCAAAGGCCTGGTAGACGGTGGGGTCGGCGGGAGCGTCGAGCGAATAATGCCGCACCGGGTTGACGACCCCGATGACGCGTTTCCAGTCGGGCTTGCGGCCTTCGTCGCAGTTGATGCAGAGGCTTTTGCCGATGGAGTCCTGGCCGGGGAAGAATTTGCGGGCGGCGTTCTCGTCGATGATGACGATATCGCCGTTATTGGTTTCATCCTGCTTGTGAAACCAGCGGCCCTCACGCAGCCGGACGCGCAAAGTCTGGAGATAATCGGCGCTGACGCGATCGAATTCGGCGACGGCGGCGGCATTGCGAGGCGTCTCGCCGGGATGGCCGGTGCGGACGTCGGCGCCGTTGTTTTGTCCGCTGAAGGGAAGCGCGTCGACGAGGCCGGCGGAGGTGACGCCGGGCAGCGTTCGCGCGGCATCGAGGAGGCGGCCGAAGAACGCTCCCCATTTCGCGGGCGTGTTGTAGGCCGGGCCTATCGGAACGATGATGGAGGCGAGCACGCCATCGGGATCGAAGCCGAGAGGAGTGTGGAGCAGACGGATGAAGCTGCCCGTCAGGAGGCCGCCGGCGACGACGAGAACGACGGTGATGGCGATCTCGGAGATCACGAATGCGGAGCGCAGGCGCTTGCCGGACGGGCCGCCGGTTCCGCTTGCGCCGCTTCCTCGAACGCCGGATTCGCGCAGGGCATTTTCTCCATGGACGGCGGCCGGGATCGTGGGCGGAGGAGCGCAGCGCGGGAACGATGCCGAACAGCAGACCGTTCACGACGGCGATGGCGAGAGTAAAGGCGAAGACGCTCCAGTCGGCGCGGGCCTCGGCCAGGCGCGGGATGCTCTGGGGCGTAATGGCGGGGAGGAAGATCCAGGCCGCGGCGGTCAGCAGATAGCCGCATAGGCCGCCGGCGAGGGCCAGGATGCAGCTTTCGGTCAGGAGCTGGCGCACGATGCGGGATCGGGTTCCGCCCAAGGCGAGGCGAATGGCGATTTCGCGTTGGCGGGCGAGAGCGCGGGCGAGCAGCAGATTGGCGACGTTGGAGCAGCCGATCAACAGGAACATGCCGGCCGCGGCCATCAGGATGAGAAGCGCGGGGCGCGAATAGCCGAAAGTTTGGGCGGCGAGCGGAATGGCCTGGATGGGGCGGTCCTTATTTGTGACGCGGATATTCGCGGGCCAACGCCGCGGCGATAGGGGCAAGATCCTGGTTGGCTTGCTGTGGGCTGACGCCGGGGCGGAGGCGGGCCACGGCGGCGGATCCGGTGTAGGCGCGGTTGGCCTTGGCCGGATCCTGTCCGTAGGGCGCCCAGAATTCCATGTAGCGCGAGGGGGTGCGCACGGTAGTGGCGAGGCGCAGCGGGAAATCGAAACCGGGGGGCATGACGCCGACAATTTTGTACTCGTAGCCGTTGGCGGCCATGGCGCGGCCGAGGATGTTGCGGTCGGCGTCGAAGCGGCGCTTCCACAAACCATAGCTGAGGATCAATTCGTGGTCACGGCCGGGGCGGTCCTCCTCGGGCAGGAAGTTGCGGCCGATCATGGGCGCGGCGCCGAGGGTGGGAAATAGGTCGGAGGTGATGTACAGGCCGTAGAGCGCCTCGGGCGGATTACCGGCGTCGCCGCGGAGATTCAGAAGCGCGTAATGATACGTGCCGACGGACTGCAGGGTTCGCGCGCGGCGGCGCACGTCTTCCATGTCGGCCCAGGAGACCCAGTTGGAAGTGTTGCCTGTCGCTGCGCAGCACGACCAGCTGGCTGGGCCGGGCGTACGGCAGCGGGTCGATCAGGACGGTCTTGAGGGCCGTGAAAACCACGCCTGTAATGCCGACGGTAATTGCGACCGATAGAATGGCTACGGCCGTTACGCCGGGATTGCGCATCAGGATGCGCAGGGCGTGCCGGACATCTTGCAGCAGCGTGCCCATTATGGTGATTAGAAGGAGCAATGCGAGGACGGGTTCCAAATAAGCTGCGGGTACGGAACCAGACGCGGCTTACGGAGCTTGCGGATCGCGCCGATATTGCGGATACGGCGGCTCTGCGCAACCGCGGATTGTTGAAGCGCGCGGGGCTGGAGCGCGGCGAAGGGCTATGGATCGTTCCTTGCGCGGGCGTGCATACGATCGGGATGAAGTTTCCGATTGACGTGGTTTTTTTGAATAAGAAGAGGAAGGTCGTGGGGATCCGGCGCGGGATGGGGAAGTGGCGGATGGCCCTTCGTTTCTGGGCGCACTCGGTGCTGGAGTTGCCCGCGGGGGTGTGCGAAGCGACTCGGACGGTGGCTGGGGACCAGCTCGAGTTTGAGAGATATGAGGACGCGGTGGCATAGTTGGCCCCGGGGCCTTGGCGCGGTTCAGGAGTCCCGATGCGGAATGTTGAACGCTTCGGGAGAGACTCGGAATGGATTGACGATCGTGACGGTGTCGTAAGCGCGGCCGTCCTGCAAATCTTCGGTGAGTAACCAGCGGCTGCCCGACAATTCAGCGGCGCTGACAATGAGAGCATCCCAATACGACAATTGGGCAGTATCCATCCAGTGCCACCCGCGTTGGATCAGCGGCAGCGATGTATCCACCGGCTGCCACGCGTTCCACAACAGCACGTTTTCACGCGCATCCGCGATTGAAACGCCGAGCTTTTTAACGGCGTTGGCATAAAACTCGTGGAGAACCTGGTAGCTCAGCCGTCCCGCGCCGGTCGACCATAGGGCGCTTACCCAACGGCGCGCGAGCCGATTCTTGTCGGGATAGGCCGCTCCGACGGAATACAACAGCAGATTTGTATCGGTGAAAAACGCCTCAGCGACGCTCATGCAACTCTTCTCGCGTCAGTTTTGGTCCGGCATCGAGTCCAGGCATCGAGGGAAGCTGTTTCCACCTCTTATATGCGCGCCAGTATTCGTCATTCAAGCGCATTTCCTTCTCCAGCATGCGTCCGACAAGTCTTGAAACCGATGTATTTTCTTCGGCAGCCTTGCGGCGCGCCCAACGGGCGACGTCCTCCTCGACGGTGATGGTTACATTCTTGAGGGCCACGGACACAGTGTAACACGATTTTCGTGTTGGCCTGCGCCGGAGTGTCGGATAAAAAGTCGTGGTATGTTGGCTGTTTCGTGGCGACTTGTCCTTCCTGCGACAGCGAGATTCCCGCCAACAGCAGGTTCTGTTTTTCCTGCGGGCGTTCCGTTGAGGCGAATGCCGCGCTGGTGACGCAGACGGTGGCGCGGCCGTCGTCGGGCAGCGCGGGCTCCGCTTTGCAAACCGCGGCTTCGAAAAGCGCCGCCGAGAGCCGGTTTCTACCGGGGCAGATACTCGCGAATCGCTATCGAATCGTCGCGCTGCTGGGGCGCGGCGGGATGGGCGAGGTGTATCGCGCCGACGATCTGACGCTGGGCCAGCAGGTGGCGCTGAAGTTTCCGCCCGAGGCGGTGGCGTCGAATCCCGAGGCGGCGGAGCGTTTCCGGAACGAAATTCGCGTGGCGCGGCAGGTATCGCATCCCAATGTGTGCCGCGTGTACGATGCGGGCGAGGTGGAGGGACATCTGTTTCTCTCCATGGAATATGTCGATGGCGAGGACCTGGCAGCGCTGCTGCGGCGCATCGGGCGACTGCCTTCGGACAAGGCCATCGATATCGCGCGGCAGCTCTGCGCGGGCTTGGCGGCGGCGCATCAAAAGGGCGTTTTGCATCGCGATCTGAAGCCCGGGAACGTGATGCTGGACGGGCGCGGGCAAGCGCTGCTCACGGATTTCGGACTGGCCGGCATTGCGGGTCAGATCGAGGGCGACGAGGTGCGCAGCGGGACGCCGGCGTACATGGCCCCGGAGCAGCTGGCGGGCAAGGAAGTAACGATCCGCAGCGATATCTACTCGCTGGGATTGGTGTTGTACGAGATTTTCACGGGGAAGCGGCCGTTTGAAGCGGGCACGATCGCGGAGCTGGTGCGCCTGCGCTCGGAAACGACGCCGGTAAGCATCACGACGCTGGTGCGCGATCTGGACCCGGCGGTGGAGCGCGTGATTCTGCGCTGTCTCGAAGCGGAGCCGTCGCGGCGGCCGGCCTTCGGCGCTGGCGGTGGCGGCGGCGCTGCCGGGCGGCGATCCGCTGGCGGCGGCGCTGGCGGCCGGCGAGACTCCTTCGCCTGAGATGGTGGCGGCCGCCGGGGAAGGAACGGGCCTGCGGCCGGCCGTGGCCGTTCCGTTATTTCTCGCCGTGATCGCGGGGATTGCGGTCAGCTACGTGTTGCTGAACCGGTCGAGCGCGCTCGAGAAGATCGCGGCCGGAGTTAGCGCCCGAGGTGTTGTCGCAAAAGGCCCGCGAGGCGATCCGCGCGGCCGGGGGCGAGGCGCGATCCGCCGATCATGCTTATGATTTCGATTGGGACAGCGATTATGTGAAGTACCTGGAGCGAAGCGGGAAACCGCGTCCGCGCTGGGACGAGGTCCTGACCGAGCGGCCGTCGGCTTTGCGGTTTTGGTATCGCGAGAGTCCGGATACGCTGACCGCGCTGGAATTTCACGACGATCTGTTGACGCCGGGAATGGTGGAGCGCGACGATCCGCCGCCGATACTGTCGGGCATGGCGCAGGTCATTCTGGATGTACAGGGGCGGTTGCTGAATTACGAGCGGATTCCCGCGCAAAAGCAGGCGCCGCGCCAAGATGAGAAGGCCGCCGTAGACTGGAAGCCGCTTTTTGCGGCGGCCGGTCTGGACGCGGCGAAGCTCCAAGCGGCCGATCCTCTGTGGACTTTTCTGGGCGCCTCGGACACGCGCTTCGCTTGGACGGGAACGTGGCCGGGGACAGGGCGGCCGTTGCGAGTGGAAGGCGCGGCGCTGCGCGGCAAGCCGGTGGCCTTTTCGCTGACGGGCGAGTGGACGAAACCCGACCGCATGGTCTCGAGCGAGTCGTCCGGCAACGACGAAATTCTGGCCGGCGTTCTGCTGGGCATCGCGGTTATCGTTTGCTTCGGAGCGGCTTTGCTGGCGCGCCACAATCTTGCCAGGGGCCACAGCGACCGCCGCGGCGCGATCCGGCTGGCGTTCTTCTTGTTGTACGTCCATATGGCGCTGTGGATTTTCCGCGTGCACCTGGCCGTCTCGCTCGGCATTGCGGCCATGTTTCTCATTGCTCTGTGTACGGCATTGTTCTATGCGGTTCTGGTGTGGACGCTGTACATCGCGCTGGAGCCGTACGTGCGGCGGCGTTGGCCGCACAGCATTATCGGATGGACCAGCGTGCTGAGCGGCAGGCTGCGAGATCCTATTGTAGGCCGCGACGTTCTCTTCGGCGCCGCGCTGGGCGTGACCTGGGTCCTGATCGATTGCGCGTCCAGAGCGTGGAGCGGATCCGAGCCGGGCTTGACGCCGGTGGACGCGCTCCATGGCGCCCGGGGCGCGCTGGCCGCTCTTCTTAAGCCACTGGCGAGCGCCGTCCCGAACGTTCTGATATTTTTCTTTCTTCTGTTCCTGCTGCGCGTGTTGTTGCGCAACCAATGGGTGGCCGCCGCGGCGTTCGCAATCGTCTTCGGCGCGCTTGGCGCGCTGTCGTCGCCGGAGCATATGGCCGCTTCGGCGGCCGCGAGCGCGCTGATATTCGTACTGATCGCGGTGTCGGTGCTGCGTTATGGTTTTCTGATGCTGGCCGTGGCCATGTTTGTCACCAACGTGTTGGACGTCGCGCCGGTTCCGTTGAACTCAGCGGTCTGGTATTTCGGCAACGCGGTATTGCTGCAGGCCATCGTTGTCGCGCTTGCGGCCTGGGGTTTTTACGTCTCCACGGCGGGACAGCGCTTGTGGAAAGGCGGATTGCTGGACTAAGTCGTTTCCTCTACTGCGCGCTTCGTAATCGACCGATCGTTCCGGCATGGTTGGTAAGAGATTGCCGCGGGAGCTGGACGTACTTTTTCTCTCCTCGCCAAACGGCGGCCGCGGCGTTCTTCTGCGGAGTGTTGCGAAGAAGGCGAACACCTGGCTGGCGGCGCACCGGCCCCTGTTTTTGACAATCGGCCATCGCATATCTGCTTTCGACGCTTGGTTACTTTCACGCCAAAGCTCCCGAAATCGAGGAGACAATTTTAACGTCCATTGCCCGCCTTCCCGCGTTTCATGACATTTGGGCGGCGCTGATGGCCGGCGTCAATATAGATCCTCCGCTTATTCACGTCTGGGTGCACGCAATGTTCCGGCTGTTTGGCGCGAGCGTGGATGTGGCGCGCATACCGTCGGCGATCGGCTTCTGAATGTTGTGCGTGGCTCTCTATTTTCTGGTCTCGAAGCATGCTCCGCCGGTTTACGCGGCGGGAGCTTTATTCCTGCCCCTCGCGATATTCATACGGGCGCAGGCGGTGGAAGCGCGGCCTTACGGCTTCATGTGCGGCTGCGCGGTGTGCGCGATTTTGTGTTGGGATCGGGCGCAAACATCGTCGCGCCGAGGCGCCTGGCTGCTGGCGCTTGCCTGCAGCGTCGCGGGAACCGTGTCCTCTCACTTATTTGGCGTATTGCTGCTGGTTGGCCTCGGCGCGGGCGAACTGTTCAAGCTCTATCTCAACCGCGGGGCCGGCTTTGGCTCTCTCATAGCGATGGGAGCGGGCGATTCGCCGCTGCTGCTGTGGATGTCTATTTTGAGAGCGGGAGCGTCCTTTCAAGAGCACTATTTCGGCGCGGTCACGTGGGAGGCATTGTATGGCTTCTATAATGAAACGGTATTTTTGCCCGCCTTCGCGGGCCTGCTTTTATTGGCGTGCCTGGCGTTGGCCGCAAATGGCAAAGTCGCGGCGTCCCCGGCGCGCGAGATTTCCTCCGAAACGCGCCTGCTGCCGGGCGTGGCCGCCGGGTTCCTGGTCCTGCCTGTTACCGGTTTCGCTTACGGCTACCTTATTTCCCCATTTTTTCGTAGCGAAATATTTAATGCTCGCGCTTTTCGGCGTTCTGATTGCGGTTCCGATTGGCTTGAGCGCCGCCTCGGGCCGCAATCTTGTGGCGGGTCTTGCTCTGTTTGTGGCCTTTGCGGGACACGTCTCATTTATATTTGCGCGCGGGACTTCGGGTTATTTTCGCGGCAATGAATTTACGACGCTAACGCAATTGGAACGCGCGCTGCCCGACTTACATAAAGACATCGTCATTGCGTCGCCATTTTTCTTCTTACCTTTGTATGAGAGCGGCGGCGCCGGGCGATCCCGCGAGGTTTACCTATACGACACGGATAAGTCGGTGGAATATTCTGGAACGGACTCGGTGGAGAGGGTCTATCGGGCGCTTGTCCAGCGCTCTTGCGGTCATATAGAAGCTTACGATCGGTATGCGGCCGTTCACCAGAGTTTCTATGTGGCTTCAGCCGGGCCGGTGGTAGGCGTGAACGAGTGGCTTATGACCCATCTGGCGCATATCTCGGCCCGGCGGCAATACGTGGCAACCGTGGGCGGTCTTGATATTTTCGACGTGACGCTACCGGCGGCCGTCCGCCATGGAAGTGCTACACTCAGTGAGTTGACGCAAGCTTCCAGAGGCCGCCCCATCTTCAACGAACCAAAGTAGGATGTAATTCACAAAAGACATGAAAGAAGCAGTAATCATAGGAGCGGGGCCGGCCGGCCTGACCGCGGCGTTGGAGTTGAGTGCCCGCGCGGGCGTGCGCCCCGTCGTGCTGGAAAAGAGCCATGAGATGGGCGGCCTTTCCCGGACGGCATGTTACAAAGGTAATCGCATCGACATAGGCGGCCATAGGTTCTTTTCAAAATCGGACCGGGTGATGCAATGGTGGCTCGGAATTCTGCCGCTGGAAGCGAGCGCGAATACCGAGGAGCGATTCACATATCGGAATAAGGCCAGAACGTTCGCCGCTGGAGCGGACGGTCCGGATCCGAATAACACGGACAGCGTGATGCTGATCCGGAGTCGATTATCGCGCATTTACTTTATGCGCCAGTTTTTCGATTATCCGATTACTCTCAGCGCAGACACGCTGCGGAAACTGGGTATGGTGAAGGTCGCGCGCATCGGCGCCAGCTATGCTTGGTCGGCGGCTTTCCGCCGTCCGGAGCGCACGCTGGAAGATTTCTTTATTAATCGGTTCGGGCGGGAGCTGTACCTGACTTTTTTCAAGTCATATACAGAAAAAGTCTGGGGCGTTCCCTGCGATAAGATCAGCGCGGAATGGGGCGCGCAGCGCGTCAAGGGATTATCCATTTACAAGACATTGCTGCACGCCTTGAAACGGCTGCGGCGCGCCCCTTCCTCCGGCGGCATCTCGCAGAAATCGACCGAAACGTCGTTGATTGAGAAGTTCATGTATCCGAAATACGGGCCGGGACAGATGTGGCAGGAAGTGGCCAAGCGGGTGATCGAAAATGGAGGCGAAATTCTGACCGGATGGGCGGTCGAGAGCATCGAAAGCTCCGGGCGCGAGGTCGCCGCGGTCTGGGCGCGGAATACCGGGACCGGGGAGCGGCGCCGCTTCGCGGGCGATTACTACTTCTCCACGATGCCGGTCAAGGAACTTGTAAACGCTATGACCCCGCCGCCCCCCGCCGATGTTCGCGCTATCGCCGAAGGATTGATTTACCGCGACTTCATCACGGTCGGAATCCTGTGCAACCGGCTTAAGATTGCGGATGCGGATGGCTCGGCGGTGAAGGACAACTGGATCTACATCCAGGAGCCCGACGTGCTGGTCGGCAGACTTCAGGTTTTCAATAACTGGAGTCCATACCTGGTCGCCGATCAAACCAAGACGTGGGTCGGACTGGAGTACTTTTGCTACGAAAGCGATGAAATCTGGAGCCTTCCCGACGCGGCCATGATCGACCTTGCCAAGCGTGAGCTGGCCCAGTTGGGCATCCTGGACCCCAAGGATTTTCTCGACGCAACGGTGATACGCGTTCCGAAGACATATCCTGCGTACTTTGGAACTTATGACAAGTTCCCGCGGATTATAGAGTGGGCCGATGCATTCGAGAACCTATTTCTGATCGGCAGGAACGGCATGCATAAGTACAATAACCAGGACCATTCCATGTTGGCGGCCATGACCGCGGTGGATAACATCATTGCCGGCGTCGGAAGCCGGGACGGTCTATGGTCGCTCAACACCGAGATGGAATACCACGAGGAAAAGAACGCGGCCGCCGCGAAATCCGCGTGACCCGGGGCAGCCGGGGCTAATTCGCGCTCGCGCTTTGGGCGACCAAAACGATCTGATAGCCGAATAAAGAAGGCAGCAGCCGCGTTACGCCGCCGAGACAACGGTTGAGAGTCTTGAATAGCAGCGTATCCGGCGTTAATCCGAGGGCCAGCTCCAGGGGAATCACGGTCGCTCTTTCCTCTAAGATGCGATAACCGGATTGGAGCAGCAAACGGCGGGCGGTTTTTCGCGTAAAGAAGCGCTGGTGGGTGTTATCTAATATGCCGCGCTCGGCGTAATCGAAATTTCCGAAGAGCAGCATCAATCGTACGCTGATATTGGCGATATTGGGGACTGAAACGACGACTTCCCCATTGTTTCCGAGCGCGGCGCGGCACTGCTCCAGAATTCGCTCGGGCTCCTGCAGGTGCTCCAGAACATCGAGCAGCAGAACGCGGTCGAAGCGCTTGCCATCGAGCTGCGCGATCACGCCGTCCAAGCCATCGTTCAGATTGGCGCTGCGATAGTCGCACAGGGCCGCGGCCTGGGAAGGACGCGGGAGCGCGTCAACGCCGGTGACGCGGTTTCCGTTCTTCGCCAACTCCGCCGCCAAGAACCCTTCGCCGCAACCGATGTCGAGCACCTCGCGGCCCGCGCCGGTGAAGCGCAGGGCGTAATAGTGGCTCGAATACTTGCTGTGCTTGATGGGATAGTGAACGAAATATTCCTGGAACTCCGCGTGGCGCCGCAGCGAGCGGGCGGTCTGCTTGTATCGCCGCACGGCCTTGAACACATCGCGCGCATACTTCATCCCGTTCACGTAACAGATTTCGGTGCCGTAATAAGTCGGGATGGGCACCTCGCGGATGGCGAAATGCTGGTGCTGGAGCTTGATAATGATTTCCGTATCGAAGTGGAAATCGTCGGTCATGTACGTGAAATCGATCTTCTTCAGCGCATGGAGATTGTAGGCGCGGTAGCCGCTGTGGAATTCGGTCAAATTGAGACCGAGCGCGCGGTTCTCAAACACCGACAGAATGCGGTTGCCGAGGTATTTGTAGAATGGCATGCCGCCCTTGAGCGGGCCTCCGTAGGTCTTCATCATGCGCGAGCCGAACACCGCGTCGGCCTCGCCTTTCACGATCGGGATGATAAAGGTGGGAAAGGATTTCGGGGGCGTATTGCCCGTCGCCGTGCAATAGAACGACGATATCGAAGCCTTTCTCGATGAAGTACCGGTAGCCGGCCTTCTGATTTCCTCCATAGCCGAGATTGCTCGGGTGTCTCAGAACCTGCAGCTTGGGAAGACCGCGCAAAGCTTTGAGGCCCATGGCCAGCTCATAGGTGTCGTCCTGGCTGGCATCGTCGAAAACGGCGATCTCCTCGACGTTCTTCCAGACCTCGGAAGTGATGCGTTTGAGCACTTTCGTGAGAGTGGTGAGAGCGTTATAAGTGACGATCAGGATTCCGATGCGTTTGCCGTCGTTGGCGGCCAGAGCGGGCTCGTCACGCAACATGCCGGCCAAGGCGGGCAGCGGCTCGAACGGAAGCGGCGCGGCGTCTTCTGAGGGCGCTTCGCGCGGGTCCGAACGCGGAAGACCCACGGCATTATCGTTCGAGACCGGCATAGAATGGCGGCTAATCGCGCTAATTCACAATTGTGACATAGGCCCAAGGGGTAATGCGGCTGGATCGAGCCGTTCGATACCATACGCCTGTATGCCCTTCGAAGCGGTCTCGTCCGGCCCGGCGCTCGACCTAGCGGTCGTGATTCCGACATATAACGAGAGCGCCAACGTCATGCCGCTGCTCGAACGCCTACGGGCGGCCTTGCGGGGAATTGAATGGGAAGCGGTTTTCGTCGACGATAATTCTCCGGACGGCACCGCCGCGGTGGTGCGCCGGATTGCGCGCACGGACGCGCGGGTCCGCGTCATTCAGCGCATCGGAAGGCGGGGCCTCGCTTCCGCCTGCATCGAGGGCATGCTGGCAACGCCCGCCCCTTACATCGCCGTGATCGACGCCGATCTGCAGCACGATGAAACGATTTTGCCGCGCATGTACGAGAAGATCCGCGCCGGATCGCTGGACGTCGTGATCGGAAGCCGCAACATCGAAGGCGGCAGCATGGGCGAGTTCGCCAAGGAGCGCGTCATGCTCAGCGGGCTGGGGTCGCGCCTCAGCCGGGCGGTGTGCAAATGCAACCTGAGCGACCCCATGAGCGGATTTTTCCTGGTGGAACGCGGATTCTTTGAGGAAGTCGTGTACCGCTTGTCCGGCGTGGGGTTCAAGATTCTGGTCGACATCGTGGCGTCATCGGAACGGCCGGTGCGGTTTGCGGAAGTGCCCTACCGTTTCCGCAATCGCGAGCGGGGCGAGAGCAAGCTCGACATCAACGTGGGCCTGGAATACGTGCAGTTGCTGATCGACAAGCTCATGGGCAACGTGCTGCCGTCGCGCTTCGTCATGTTCGGCATCGTGGGGGCGGCGGGGCTCCTGGTGCATCTGGCGGTGCTGGCGCTGCTGTATTATTTCGCGGGCTACAAATTCCTGTACGCGCAGGCGGTGGCCACGCTCGTCGCCATGACCTTTAATTTCCTGGTCAATAATATGACGACCTTCCGGGATCGCCGGCTGCGGGGAGCGAAGATCTTCACGGGGCTGCTGATTTATTATGTGGCGTGCTCGATCGGCGCGGTGACGAATTTCAGCTTCGCGCAGATCCTGCTGACGGCCGGGTCTGCCCTGGTACTTGGCCGGAATACTGGGAATGACCGTCAGTTCGGTTTGGAATTACGGCGTGAACACGATTTTCACATGGAAACGCGGCGTACAGGCGCTCGAACGGCGGCGCGCGGCGGCTTCCGTCCGGCCGTAAAAAGGCGCGGGTTATACTAAAGATGAAGCGGTGTGAGGTCTACGGCAACACACTGCTGGAGC
The DNA here is from genome assembly GCA_963795935.1 of Bryobacterales bacterium. Lineage (GTDB taxonomy): Bacteria > Acidobacteriota > Terriglobia > Bryobacterales > Bryobacteraceae > JAICMB01. Next base: position 53,263 of record CAWCJO010000035.1, read on the forward strand.
GGGAAAACTTTTCGCGGCGCGCAACCTTGGCGCCGGCCAAACGCGTCTTCCCAAGAGAAAGAGAACACACACCAGATGGTCCGATACTTCACCTCCTTCCGTATGTGCTGCGTGGCCGCGGCCTTGGCGGGCGCCGCGTGCGCCCAGAACCAGAAAACCGCGGCGGCCACGCCGGCGCCGGGCGCGGACAAGGCGGCCTCCTATTATCACTATTCCCTCGGCCATCTTTACGCGGAACTGGCCGGCGCCTACGGAAACCGGGGAGATTACTTTAACAAAGCCATCGAGAATTACCGGCTGGCGATGAAAGAGGACCCCAGCGCCAGCTTTATCGGCGAGGAACTCTCCGACCTCTACATTCAATCCGGCCGGCTGCGCGAGGCGGTTACCGAGGCGGAGGAAGCGCTCAAACAAAATCCGGACGATTTGAATGCGCGCCGCGTGCTGGCCCGCATCTATACGCGGCTGATCGGCGATCCGCAGAGCCGCATCGACGAGACGATGCTGAAGAAAGCCATCGAGCAGTATCGGAAGATCACGGAGAAAGATCCCTCCGACAGCGAAAGCTGGCTGATGCTGGGGCGTCTCGAAACGGCGGCGCACAACACCGTCGAAGCTCAGAATGCATACAAAAAGGCGCTCGACATCGATCCCAACAATCAGGACGCGATCACCGGGCTGGCGATGGTTTACGCCGAGGTGGGAAACACCAAGGAGGCCGCCGAGCTGCTGCGCAAGGCCGCCGATAAGGACCCCAACCCCCGCAGCCTGGCGGCGCTCGCGAAAGCTTACGAGCAGATGAAGGACTATTCGCTGGCGGCGGAGACGCTGCGGCGGGCGCTCGACATGTCGGAAGGCAATGCCGATCTGAAGCACGCCTACGCCGACGACCTGCTGCGGGCGGACCAAACCGACGCCGCCCTAAAGGTCTTCGAGGAGCTTGCGGCGGCCGATCCGAAGGATGCCGGAGCGGAGTTGCGCATTTCGCAGATCTACCGGCAAAAGCACGACTTCACGAAAGCGCGCGCGGCGGCGGATAAGGCCAAAGAGGCGGACCCGAACGATATTGAGGTCCGCTATAACGAGGTCGCCGTATTAGAGGCGGAAGGCAAAGCGCCGGAGGCGATCGCCGCCTTGAAGGAGATCATCGCCAGTATTTCCCACGCGGGCAACGACGAGGGTCAAAAGAAGATGCAGGCGGAATTGCTGACGCGGCTGGCGTACCTGTACCGCGAGAGCGAGCAATGGGGACCGGCGGTGGAATCGTTCCGCCAGATCGTCACGGTCGATCCGGACGAAGCCGGCCAGGCCGAGGCGCAGATTGTGGACACCTACCGGACGGCCAAGGATTTCGCGAAGGCGCGGGAGGAAGCCGACGCGGCGCTGAAAAAATATCCCAACGACCGCGCGGTAAAGACCATGCACGCCTCCCTGCTGGCCGACATGGGAAAGACCGATCAGGCGGTGGCCGAGACCAAGTCGCTGCTGGACGGCAACGTCAAGAACGACCGCGATACGTGGATTGCGCTCGCGCAAATCTACGATAAAGCGAAGAACTGGGCGGAAATGGGCAAAGCGCTCGATCAGGCCGAGAAGCTGGCGGCCTCGAAGGAAGACAAGGAGAACATCTATTTCATGCGCGGGGCCATGTACGAGCGCATGAAGAAATATGACGAGGCCGAGGCCGAATTCCGCAAGGTGCTGCAGATCAATCCGGACAATTCATCGGCCATGAATTATCTCGGCTACATGTTCGCGGATCGAAACGTGCGGCTTCAGGAAGCCGAGAGCCTGATCAAGAAAGCGCTGGACCAGGACCCTAACAACGGCGCGTATCTGGACAGCATGGGCTGGGTATTTTTCCGCCAGAACAAGCTGCCGGAGGCGGAAGAGAATCTTCGCCGCGCTTTGCAACTGATGTCGACCGATCCGACGGTACACGATCATCTCGGGGACATTTATTTTCATGAGGGCAAGATTCGCGAAGCGATCGCGCAATGGCAGAGTTCGCTGAAGGACTACGACGCCAGCGCGCCGTCGGATATGGATCAAAGCGATGTCGCGAAAATCCAGAAGAAGCTGGAAGGGGCCAAGGTGCGATTGGCGCGGGAGACCGGGGCGAAGCAGTAAAAGCCGAAAAATCCCGCGCGGGAGGCCTGTCGGGCGGAAATTGAAATTGCCGGTAGCCGTGTCCTGAACGGGACGGAGGCGGGCTACTCTGCGTGGCTTGCGCAAGGCGAAATGAAGGGGTACGACAGCCGAATTCCGCAGGGCGCGTCAGATCAGCGGGGACGATTCATCGGCACGCCAGTTTCAGAAAAAAGCTGGGAGGAGCCAAAAGGCGCGATTGGCGTGGGATACGGGCGGGGGGCGTTAGCTGAGCCTTAGCTGGGTTCGCGCCGGAAGCGGGCGCGCCACGCGTTCGATCCGCCGCGGCCCTACTGCGCCCCGCGCGACAGCAGCATTACCTTCAAGGTGTGAAAGATGATGTAGGCGTCCAGACTCGGCGCCAGATTCTTGATGTAAAAAAGGTCGAACTCCAGCTTCTTGATGGTGTCCTCGATCGTATCGCCGTATTTGTGGTTGATCTGCGCCCAACCGGTAATGCCCGGCTTGACGCAGTGCCGCTGCCGGTAATACGGAATCTTTTCCGTCAGGGTCTGGACGAATTCCGGCCGTTCGGGGCGCGGTCCCACGATGGCCATCTCGCCGCGCACCACGTTCAGCAACTGCGGCAACTCGTCCAAGCGCAGCTTTCGCAGCCATCTGCCGACAGGCGTAATGCGGGGGTCGTCCTTCTTGGCCCACACCGGTCCCGTGCCCGCTTCGGCGTCGGCATACATGGACCGGAATTTATAGAGCGTGAACGGCGTCCCGTTGCGCCCCACCCTTTCTTGGCGGAACAGCGCCGGACCGCGGGACGTCGCTTTCACGACCGCCGCCACCAGCAGCATCACCGGCGCGCAAACAACGGTCGCAACCAAGGCGATCCCGAAGGAATAGAAAGCCTGCCAATAGACCCGGTTGGGCCGCGGACCGAGCTCGGCGGAAAAAATCAACTGCGAGGGACGCAAGGCGCGCAAGCACACCCGTCCGAACGTGGTTTCAAAGGTGGTCAAGGCATCTTCGATCCGAATCCCGGAAAACCGTAAATCGAGAAGATCCATGACCGGCAGCCGCCCGCGCCGCTCCGTCATCCCGACCACGATCCTACCGGGGTTTACCTGCCGCACCAACTCGGTCAGATCGGAAACGCAGCCGATGCGCGCCATCCCGGAGGGCTCCGGAGAGGGATCCTGACAATTATCGAGATATCCAATTACGGCCAGACCGAGCTCGGGATGCTCCGTCAGATGCTCAGCGATCTCCTGAACCACTTCCGATGCTCCCAGGAAAAGCACCCGCTCCGATCCCAGCGCCTTCATTACGACGCTGGCATACAGAATGCGCCAGGCGGGCAGGGACAGCAGCACCAGCGCGCTGCCGACAATCATCAGGCGCGCCGGGAGGATCCATCCCTGCAGACGCAGGTAGCTCAGGAATGCCTGCGTCAAAAAGGCGATCCCGACCACCAGGCAGAGCTGCTGGATTAAAAGGATGCGGGACTGGATGCGGAATTTCGTGTAGAGATCGTGGAAGTAGATGCCCACCATCTCGCAGCCCACCACGAGCGCAATCCGCGCCAGACCACCGTCATAGAGGAGAAAAACCGAAGGATCGCTCTCCAAGACCAGGAAAGCCGCGAGGATATAACAGCTTATGAGTAGAATGGTTTCCGAGATCAGCAGTGCCAGGACACTGGCGGGGACAAAAACTCGGAAGAGCCGGACCATCTATAGGTGATATCGTTAGAAATCGGGATCGGCTTTAACAGCCAAGTGTAGCACCGGCCGCGAAGAACCCCCATGCGGCCCGCGCGCCAACGTTCCTCTATCTGTCTGAAACAGCGGAGTTGACGCGCTCCGCGCCAAGGTGCATACTCTAAGTAGGACTAATCCGGTCCGGTATCGCGTCGAGGCATGCTGAAGCTTACTAAGAAAGCGGATTACGGGCTGATTGCTCTCAAGCATTTGGCCGTGAAAGGAGAGGAGAGCGCCAGCTCCAAAGAGATTGCCGACGCTTATGGAATCCCCCTCCCGCTGCTTTCGAAGATTCTTCAGAAGCTCGCAAAGGCGGGATTTCTACGCTCCGAACACGGCGCCAACGGGGGGTATAAGCTGGCCCGCCAGGCTCGCGAAATCACCGCGCTTGAAGTCATCCGCCACATCGACGGGCCGATTGTCCTGACCGCCTGCTTTACGGAACACGGCGCCTGCAGCCACACGGAGCGGTGCAGCGTCCGCGAGCCGCTGCGCAAAGTACACGAGGGCATCCTGCGGCTGCTTTCGAGCATCACCATAGCGGACATGTCGCAGGGGGAAAACGCGGAACCGAGCGTGAGAGAAGAGCCGCCGCGGTTGTACGAGTTATCAGCGGCGCCGCCCGCGCTCTGAGGAGAGTTAAGGAAACGGAAATGAAACTGCCGATCTACATGGACAATCACGCGACCACGCGGACCGATCCGCGCGTGCTCAGTACGATGACGCCGTACTTCACGGAGCTGTTCGGCAACGCCGCCAGCCGCAACCACAGCTTCGGCTGGCAGGGCGAAGAGGCCGTGGAACGCGCCCGCAAACAGGTGGCCGATCTGGTGGGAGCCAATCCCAAAGAGATCGTCTTCACCAGCGGCGCCACCGAATCGGACAACCTGGCGCTGAAGGGCGTGGCCGAGATGTACGCCGAGAAGGGCAATCACATCATCACGGCCGCGACGGAACACAAGGCCATTCTGGACACCTGCAAGCGGCTGGAGAAGCACGGTCTGCGCGTCAGCTATCTGCCGGTGCAGGCCAATGGGCTGATCGATCTCGACATGCTGAAGGAAGCGATCACGGACAAGACCATCCTGATCAGCATCATGTACGCCAATAACGAAATCGGGGTGCTGCAGCCGGTGGCCGAAATCGGCAGGATCGCGAAATCGCGCGGCGTGTTGTTCCACAGCGACGCCACGCAGGCCATCGGCAAGGTCCCGGTCAACGTGCTCAAGGACAACATCGACCTGATGTCGATCTCCGCGCATAAAATGTACGGTCCCAAGGGCGTGGGCGCCTTGTATGTGCGGCGCAAGGCTCCGCGAGTGCAGATCACGGCGCAGATGGACGGCGGCGGGCACGAGCGCGGGATGCGCTCCGGGACATTGAACGTGCCGGGCATCGTGGGTTTGGGCGAAGCCTGCGCGATTTGCCAGCGCGAGATGGGGGAAGAGGCGAAACGGCTGGGCTATCTGCGCGATAAACTCAAAGACAAGCTCATGAACGAGCTGGACGAAGTGTACGTCAACGGTACTTTGGAGCACCGTCTGCCCAACAACTTGAACATCAGCTTCGCTTACGTCGAAGGCGAATCGCTGCTGATGGGCATCAACGATATCGCGGTGTCGAGCGGCTCGGCCTGTACGTCGGCGACGCTGGAGCCCAGCTACGTGCTCAAGGCGCTGGGCGCGGGCGACGATCTGGCGCACTCATCGATCCGCTTCGGCCTGGGGCGCTTCAATACGGAAGAGGAGGTCGATTACGTAGCGGACAAGGTGATCGATGTGGTGCGCAAGTTGCGCGAGCTGTCACCGTTATACGAAATGGCCAGGGAAGGCGTCGATTTGGCCAAGGTCCAATGGAGCGCGCACTAAAACGGGCGCGGCCTGAATCTAATTAAAGAGGGAATCAATGGCTTACTCAGATAAAGTTCTCGATCATTACAACAACCCGCGCAACGTGGGATCGTTCGACAAGACCGATCCGAACGTCGGAACCGGCATGGTCGGCGCGCCGGAATGCGGCGACGTGATGAAGCTGCAGGTGAAGGTGAATCCCGATACCGGCGTCATCGAAGACGCCAAGTTCAAGACGTTCGGCTGCGGCAGCGCGATCGCCAGCTCCTCGCTCGCGACGGAATGGCTGCGCGGCAAGACGGTCGATCAAGCGCTCGAAATCAAGAACACCGATATCGTCAGTGAGCTGAGCTTGCCGCCGGTCAAGATTCACTGCTCCGTTCTGGCCGAAGACGCCATCAAGGCGGCAATCTCCGATTATAAGAAGAAGGCGGGGACGCGGCAGCCGGAGAGCGTGGCATCGGCATAGAGCGCGTTAGACAATGCCCGAAACCGCCACGCATCACATTGAGGTCACGCCGAAAGCCGTTGCGAAGATCCGCGAGGCCTTCGCCAAGCAGGGCGTCACGGGGGCTCTGCGTTTGGGCGTGCTGGGGGGCGGCTGCTCGGGGTTGAGCTACCAGTTTAAGTTCGACTCGAAACCGCGGCCCACCGATTACGTTTTTGAATTCGACGGCGTGAAGGTGCTGGTGGACCCCAAGAGCATGGTTTTTCTGGATGGCATGACGCTCGACTGGAAGGATTCCCTGATTCAGTCCGGCTTCGAGTTCGAGAATCCGCACGCCAAAAAACGGTGCGGCTGCGGAACCTCGTTTTCGGCGTGAGCGCGGCAACCAGCTTGGGCTGCTGGCAATGCGGGCATGAGACTGGCGACGCACTTTTCTGCGCAGCCTGCGATGCGCTGCAACAGCCAATCGCCGATTATTACGGCTTGCTCGGACTCGCGCCCAGGTTGAATCTCTCAACAGAAGACCTGCAACGCCGCTTTTATGAGCTGAGCCGCCGCTTGCACCCCGATCTCTTTATGCGGCGGCCGGAGCAAGAGCGCCAATATGCGCTGGATGCGTCATCCATCCTGAACGACGCCAACCGCACCCTGCGCGATCCCGTGAAGCGCGCCAACTATTTCCTCGCGCGCGAAGGGTTCGATATCGGCGAGCAGCGCTCCAAAGACGTTCCCCCGGAGTTGCTCGAAGAGGTCTTCGAGCTGAACATGGCGCTCGAAGAGATGCGCGCCGGAGACGAGTCGGCGCGTCCCCAGCTCGAAGCGGCGCGCGAGAACTTTACGCGCATGCTCTCTGAAGCCGACGCGGAGCTGCAATCTCTTTTTGAAGCGTATGACGCGGCGCCCCATCGCGATAAGCTGGCGCGGGTGCGCGCGGCGCTGAACCGCCGCAAATACATTCTGAATCTGGTCACCGAAGTGGAACGGGCGCTGGGATAAGAAGAATGTCCACCTTTCAAATCGATTTCGGCGAAAAGCCCCGAATTGTAGGCATCGACCTGGGGACCACCAACAGTCTCGCCGCGTTCATGGACCTGACCGGTCCCAAAATCATTCCCGGCGCGGACGGGGGGAATCTGGTCCCCAGCGTCGTCTCCGTCGCTTCCGACGGCGGCATCGTCGTTGGCGGCTCCGCGCGCGAGATGCTTCTGACGCATCCGGAGCGCACCGTTTACTCCGTGAAGCGGCTGATGGGCCGCGGCCTCGCCGACGTGGGCGAGGAGCTGAAGCTGTTCCCGTTCCGCATTGGACCCGATAGCGAGCAGGTCATCCATTTGCAGCTCGGAGACCGCACGCTCACCCCTCCCGAAGTCTCGGCGGAAATATTGAAGCAACTCAAGCGCAACGCCGAGGCTTATTTGAACGAGCCGGTCGGCCAAGCGGTCATCACCGTGCCGGCGTACTTCAACGACGCGCAGCGCCAGGCCACCAAGGACGCCGGCCGCATCGCAGGGCTCGAAGTTCTGCGCCTGGTGAACGAGCCGACCGCCGCATCGCTAGCTTACGGTCTCGACAAGCGCCAGAACGGCGTTATCGCCGTCTACGATCTTGGCGGCGGCACGTTCGATATTTCCATCCTGAAGCTGCACGACGGCATCTTCGAAGTTCTCGCCACCAACGGCGACACGCACCTCGGCGGCGACGATATCGACGACCTGCTGCTGCGCATCGCGCTGGAAGACATCGCCAGCGAGTGGGGCGCGGATCTCTCGGGAGACAACGAAGGCATCCAGCGCCTGCGCCGCGCTGTTATTGAAGCCAAAGAACGGTTGTCGTTCGTTCCGTTCACGTCGATCGAGCTTGAATATCGCGGCAAGCAGTACCGGCGCGAGATCGGCCGCGCCCTGTTCGACCGGCTCATCACGCCGATTGTGGACCGCACGCTGGGCCGCTGCCGCGATTGCATCAAGGACGCCGCCGTCGCGGTGGAGCACATCGACGAAGTGGTCATGGTGGGCGGCTCGACGCGCGTTCCGCTGGTCCGCGACGCAGTCGAAAAACTGTTTCTTTCCAAGCCGCACACGGAGCTGAATCCCGACGAAGTGGTCGCCCTGGGCGCGGCCGTGCAAGCGGGCATTTTGGCCGGCGACGTCGAGGGCAAGCTGCTGCTTGACGTAACGCCGCTCTCGCTCGGAATCGAAACCATGGGCGGCGTGGTCTCGAAATTGATTCACCGCAACTCGACGATTCCGGCCAGCGCCACGGAGAGCTTCACCACCGGCGTCGAGGGTCAGCGCAACGTGCTGATTCACGTGCTGCAGGGGGAGCGCGAGCTGGCCAAGGATTGCCGCAGTCTGGCGCGCTTCGACCTCAAGGATATCGACCCGCTGCCGGCCGGAATGGCGCGCATTGAAGTGCGTTTCCTGATCGACGCTAATGGCATCCTCAGCGTCACGGCGCGCGACCGCCGCACCGGCAAGGAGCAGAGCGTCGAAGTAAAACCGTCCTATGGCCTCACGGACGAGCAGGTGGAGCGCATGATCCAGGAGTCGTTCGAGAAGGCCGAGCAGGACCTCAACGACCGCCAGGTCCGCGAAGTCCGCGTGGAAGCCGACACAATCCTGGCCGCGGTCGACAAAGCCCGCCAGAACGACGCCTTCTTCGATCTCGATGAGGAAGAGCGTGCCGCCATCGACCGCGGCGTCAACGAGCTGCTATTGGTCTACCATTCGGACGACCACCACCTGATTCGCGACAAAATCGAGCAGGTCAATCGCGTAACCATGAAGCTGGCGGAGACGATGATGAACACGGCCGTGCGCGGCGCGTTGAAAGGAACGAAACTCTGATGCCCGCCCTCACCTGGGACGACCCCGACGGAATCGCCCTCGCGCTTGCGGAAAAATTTCCCGAGCTCGACCCCACGCACTTACGCTACACCGACCTGCATAAGTGGATCGTCGAGCTGGACGATTTCAAGGACGATCCGCAAAAATCGACGGAAGGCAAACTGGAAGCCATCCAAATGGCGTGGCTCGACGAGTACAAAGAGAACGGCTAAAGCGACCGCCGCCGCAACAGACCCAGCAGCCCCAAACCCGTAAGAAGCAGCCCCATCGTGCCCGGTTCCGGCGACGAAATTCCCGTGTAGGTCAGCGTTCCACTGCCGGAGGTGCTGAACCCGGTCGCGGTTACCACCGCCCGCCCGGAAACAGAGCCACTCGAGGCCGCGAATTCACCGGTGCCGCCCGTGAAGGTCAAAGTCTGGGGGACGTTTCCGGCGTCGTTGGCGATCAAGACGGAGTCGTCTTCAAAGAGGTTGCCGAACAGTGTCTCGCCAGTGGCGAACGTCATGATGAAACTGCCGTTGTTTAAACCGGTCGCCAGATTCGCGTGGTTCATTGTATCGAAGATAACGGGATTCCAGGCGGCGTTCACAAACGAATTGAACTGGTCGAATGTACCCGTAGCGTGACCGTTCACAGTCAAAAAACCGCCGGAAATGACCGGGGGCCCGGTGGCCGCTCCGGCGAAGCTGTAGCTGACGCCGATCGTTGCGGCCCTGGCGGCCACGCCGGCCGCCAAAAGACACGCGGCGCTCGCGCCGGTTCTGAATAAGATTTGCGATAACATGAGATCCTCCTGCTATGTCAACCGTGAAGTCCGCGGGATCCCCTCGAGGTAATCGGATAGGGCTGGGGATGTGAGCCAGTCTGCTGGCCCGCTGGAGCGGCGGCGACGAGTCGGCCTTCGCCGCACTGGTGCCCCTGGTTTACGGCGAGCTGCGGCATCTCGCTCGTTCCGGGCTGCGCCGCCAAAGCCGGGACTCGATGCTCGAACCCACAGCGCTGGTGAACGAAGCATGGCTCCGCCTGGTCCATAAGCGGGGGCTCTCGCTCGAATGGGGGATGTCCGGTTTTTTGTTGGTGAGAGCGGCTCTCCACCGCCCCCAGTTTAAATCATGCGGTTTCTGTTTTCACCTTCGGTGCGGCGGACTGCGAATCGAGAATTGCGATCAACTGCGGGAGCTCGCGGTAGCCGTCGATGCGGCGGAATTTCTGCTCGGCGGACAGCAAACCAGATCCGATCCATCGTTCCCTCTGATCGCCCGGTCTCCATCGTTTGACGTTGCGGCAGGCGACGCGAACCGTGTCGAAAACGGACTCAATCGGATTTGTCGTCCGCAAGGTTTTGCGCAGCGACTCAGGCACACGCAGACGATGCAGGGTGAGCGTGTCTTCGAGTCCTTCTTCCAGACTCCGGGCGGCGCTGGGATTGACGCCCATTAATTCGTGCTGGAGCTGCTGGAGTGCTCGTTTGGCCTCCGCATATCCGAACAGGTTGTAGGCTTTCTCTAGCTTCGTCTCCCAATATGGATATTGGTCCTTGCCGAAATGTTCGCAGACGTTGCGCTGTTTGTGTTTTTGGCAGCGCACTAGCAAAATCCGATCACCGCAGTGCTTCCGAACGGAGGCGCGCAACCCGCCGGCTCCGTCTATCCCCACCAACATGACTTGCCGCAGATCCAATCCTCGCGCGGCCATGCTCGACAACAGTTGATCGCACACCTGCTGATTCCCGGTGGCTCCTTGGTGATAGCCCAAGATCGTTTTCGACCCCGTTTTATCGATGCCCAGAGCCACTACGAAGAGTTCCTTGCGGAACTCGACTCCATCCAGCATGAGCGCGCACAGCCGCAGCTTGGACAGGTCTCGCTTGCGCAGATCTTCGACCCGTTGACCGCTGGCGATGGCGAACCGATCACTGACGGCAGACTTGCCGATGCCGAAGCTGGGTTTGGATTCTCGAATCATGGGATCGTAACTGCATGCTCAGGCCTCGCATCACACGATCCCATAAACGGCGCTGCATCTCGTCATCGAGCCGAAACAACTCGTAGCTGCCCAGCTTGCCTTCCTTGGCGTGGTCGCGAATCCGCGGCCGTTGCACGGGCGCCTTCCGCCCGTGAATGATCACCGACCCTGGCGCCGTGCCTCAGCGTTCCATCCCGTGCTCTTGGCTTAACCACTTGATCTCCTGGCTCATGATCAGCATCGGAAGATCGCGCTCGGTGTCGAACAGCATCTGCGAGACTCCATGACGCAGTCGTTGCGCGAGGTCGGCCAGGGGTAGCACCATCTGGATATTTCCTGGATTTGTGTTGAGGTAAGAGCGGAAGCGATCAATGGCCTTCCGTTCGTCGATTTGGTACGCTTTTTTCATCTGACGGCTCTCCTTGTTTTGGGAATTGCCCAAGACTCTATCACAGGTTTTGGGCTGGAGAGCCGTCTCTCTCAGAATTCAATTACCAACAAACTTCTGGAAATCCCGAGCAACGTGCTTACCCTCATTTTTGCCTCTTCAGGAAGAGCTTTGCCCCAGCGGTTGACCAAGGCGGGCGGAACTAAAATCTCCGCACAGTCAACTCGCCTCGTAGCCGTTGTTACTGCCGCTGATGTTATAAGTTTCCGGGACGCCGTACGCGGCTTCGTCGACGTCCGGCCGAATCGAAGCCGCGCGCCGCACCTCGTCGAAACCCTGATTCATTCTGCATAACTCCTCATATACCTTCCTCGGCATGGCTCTCCTGCTCCCGTTCCGGCGTGGCGTCCGCCGGAACTCCACCCACGCCGCGGCCTCGGACGGCGGCGCCCCTTCGAGGCGGTCGGGAACAAGCAACTATAATCTGTTCATGAGTCAACAATACACGAATGCCCAATTGCAGCAAATGATCGACGCTGCGGGTGGAGTGCCGCAGCGCCAAATAGAATCCGCTCCGGTGACTGAAAACGTATCTCCCATTGAGATTATGACTGAAGTGCAGGCACAAGGAATTCAGATTCCTTGGACCGATATCGGACAATTCCTGATCTGTGTTCTGGAAGGGATCTGGACGCAGCCCTTGCCAGTCGCAGTGATGAGTTGTGCGGCTGCCCGAGGCTATGGCGGTGGTGGTGGTGCGTCGGCGTCGTTGAGTGTCAAACCTGGCTAACCTAACCATCGTTTTCCCGATTTCGCCTGGGATACCGTTGCGGCGCCGATTTGCTCAATTCGAGAACCGTCACGCTCGGCTCAGCCGCCAAAAGTTGACATTGGACGATATCGCGAACGGCACCGCTCGCGGTTACTACTGTCCGCCCCGAGACAGAGCCACTCGCGCCCGCGAATTCACCCGTGCCGCCCGTAAAGGTTGGCGTCCGCGGGACGGTCCCCACGCGTTGGCGATCAAGACGGAGTCGTCTGCAAATAACACCGACCTGCATAGTGGATTGTCGAACTGCGGCGCGGGACGGGGCATCGCACTCGACGACCGGCACGTCCCGCGCTTCGATATCAATGCTCCCCTGAACGCATGCGACAATAGAAGCACCGGTATTGACACGTAGAACCCTTTTCCGGCGCCTTGCGTTGGGCGCGACGCTGCCTTCGTACGCCTTTGGAATCGAGCCCCGCTGGCTGGACTTGACCTTCAGCGCGGTTCCCATGCCCGGCCTCGCCGCCCCCGTTCGCATCCTGCACCTGGCCGATTTCCACGTTTCCTCGTTTGTGCCTTTCTCACTCATTGAGCGGGCCGTCCACATGGGACTGGAAGCCAAGCCGGACATTATCTGCGTCACGGGGGACTTCATCACCACGCAAGCGCCGTTCGACCGCGCGGAATACCTCCGTATTCTCAGAAAGCTCTCGGCCCGCGCCCCTGTCTATGCCTCGCTCGGCAACCACGACGGCGGCCCCTGGGCGGCGCGGCACAGCGACGGTTACCAGGACACCTCGGTTGTCCGCGAGTTGCTCGCCGCCAGCGGCTTCCGCCTGCTGCACAACCGCTCCGAGGTGGTGAAGATCAAAAGCCGGAAGCTGCGCATGGCCGGCGTCGGCGACCTGTGGAACGGCGAAGTGGACCCCCCGGCGGCATTCTCAACGGTCGAGCCGCGCCTGCCCACCGTCCTGCTCGCTCACAACCCCGACACCAAGGACCTGGTCGCCGAAAGGCCCTGGGAGCTGATGCTGTGCGGCCATACGCACGGCGGACAGATACTGGTACCGGTGATCGGCACGCGGTTCGTTCCGGTTCGCGACAAACGCTTCATCTCCGGCCTGAAACACTGGAACGGGAGATCCATCTACATTACGAGGGGCGTTGGGAACCTGGGCGGCGTGCGCGTGAATTGCCGTCCCGAGGTGAGCGTCTTAACTCTGACGAGCCCTCCGCCGGCTCTGAATGAGCAACGTACGGTTTAGACAACGCCCCATCCTGTGGTTCCTGTGCCTCGCCTTCTCTCTGATCTTCATCTGGTCTACCTATGCGCCCGTCAGCCGGGAAGACTGGTGGATGGAGAATATCCTGGTGCTGATGCTGCTGGCCGTGGCCGCCGCCGGATACCGCCATGTACGCCTTTCCGATCTCTCCTATTGCGCCATTTTCGTCTTCCTGGCGCTGCATGAAGTCGGCGCGCATTACACCTACGACGATGTGCCTATCGGCTACTGGCTGAAGGACACCTTCCACTTTAAGCGCAACGATTACGACCGCATCGTCCACTTCAGCTTCGGTTTCCTGTGGGCCATACCCATCCGCGAGATGTTCCTGCAAGCCGCCCGCACCCGCAAGTTCTGGACGTATGCCATGCCCGTCAGCATCGTGCTCGCCGTGAGCGCCCTCTTCGAGATCATCGAAGCCTACATGGCGCAGCTCTATCCCGGCATGGAAGAGCAATACGTCGGCATGCAGGGCGATATTTTCGATTCGCAGCGCGACATGACGTGCGCCACCATCGGGGCGATCCTGTGCATGACGCTGACCGCCATCGTGCAGTATGAAGGGAAGCTCCCCGACGATCCCGATGCCCTGATCTACTCCAACAACAGATCCAGCGGAGAATCCAGCGCGGCTCCGGTCCACGCCGGCCGGCGTCCATAACGGCGTGTAACATCAATCGTGAGGCTGGGGCGTTTGTGTTATATTCGCTTTTGACGGGCCAGAGCTTCACCGACGCCTGTCCGCCACCCCACTATTTTGCATCGTCAGGGAGACCAGAATTATGGACCTTCGTCCGTTACACGACCGCGTTCTTGTCCGCCGTCTGGAAGAACAGGAATCCAAGCGCGGCGGCCTTTACATTCCAGATAGCGCCAAGGAAAAGCCGCAGGAGGCGGAAGTGATCGCCGTCGGCAGCGGCAAGCTGCTCGAGACCGGCGAGCGCTCCGCTCTCGACGTCAAGGCGGGCGACCGCATCCTCCTGGGAAAGTACTCCGGGTCCGAAGTGAGGATCGAGGGCAGCGATTATTTAATTCTCAGGGAGGACGAGATCCTGGGAGTCTTGGACAAATGAGCAGGATTGCGCGCCTGGCGGCCATCGCGGCCGCGCTCGCCGCTTTCGCGGTGGCCCAAACCAAGGTCGGCGTCGTCAATTCGCAAAAAGCGATGCTCGATACCGCGGAGATCAAGAAAGCGCAGCTCGATCTGGAGTCGAAATATAAGGGGCGTCAGGATCAAATGGCCAATTTGCAGCGCGAGCTCGCCGGTCTGCAGCAGCAGATCCAGAGCGGGAAATTGAGCCCGGCGCAGCAGCAGGACGTTACTCTCACGGGTCAGCATAAGGAACGCGAGCTGCAGCGCATTCAGGAAGATTTACAGGCCGACGTGGACCGCGATCGCAACGACATACTGGCCCGCACGAGCCAGCGCATGCGCGACATTGTCAGTAAGATCGCTAACGAAAAGGGCCTGGACGTCGTCATCGACTCGGCGAACACGGTGTTCTATAAGCCGGCCCTCGACCTCACCGCCGAGGTCACCGCCGTGTACGATAAAACGTATCCTCCCGGCGCGTCCGCGTCTACTAAATAGGAGACCCAAATGGCCAGTTACCTCGAAAGCTACGGAGCGATTGAGGAACGCAAGGCCCGCAATAAACAGATCCTGAAGCGCGCCCTGATCGCGTTCGTTTGCCTCGTTATTCTGGCGCTGTTCCTTTACACGATTTTCAAAAACTACGGCCCGGAGCAGCGCGTGAGAGGGTTCCTGGCCGATCTTCGCAATCGCCAGTACCAAGCGGCCTATGGCATGTTCGGCTGCACGGCGCAGCATCCCTGCCGCGATTACGGCTATTCCAAATTTCTGGAAGATTGGGGACCTAATAGCCCGCACGCTAACGACACCAACGCGCACATCGGCCTGTCGCAAACCTGCGGCAACGGCGTGCTGCTGCGCATCGATTACCCGCACGCCCAGCCCATGCTGCTCATCGTCGATCGCGCTACTAAGTTAATCAGCTTCGCCCCATCGGACTGGATCGAATGCCCCGGCCGTCATTGGCACTTCGGGACCTTCCTGCGCTCCATCTTCCGGCGATGACGCTGCAATAGGCGTCGATCCGCGGCTGCGCATCCAAAGTTGCGGGGCGCCGGCAATGCGGAACAGATGCTTGGACTGGGCAAATCGACATGGGGCCTCGACCGGCGCCGTATAGGGCCAATTGTCGGCGCCTGATAGAAAAGCTCGCGGCCATTCGGACGCGACCAGCCGCGGTGACGGCATTGCATCGAATCCCGTACGAACACTTCGGCCGGGCGGATACTCGCGAGTCGCGGAACGCGAGTCGAGATAACCGAGAGTTCGATCCAGGCTCGCCCGCATTACCCGGGCCGCCTCGACCAAAACGCGGCAATCGGGAGCGTAAATGGATCGTGCATGTCAGTCAAAGCCGCGTTCCCGATGGCGCCCTACGCCAGCACCCTGGCGCGCCGGGGGTCGAGCCGATCGAGCATCGCCGCCGGTGACGTTGGCATGTGCCCGGGTCGGGATAATGTAGATGCACGCCGATGCGCGCGGGGGCTGAAGGGCGCTGCGCGACCGAGGCCCCGCAGGCGCTCAATCAGATGGTGCTAACACGCCGCGGGGCGGCGGGTCCCCAGGGGCAGCTCTCCAGAATCGTGCGATTGATTGGGATTTATGATGCGGCCCGGCATGACTCGAACATGCGACTTCTGGTTCGTAGCCAAGTGGCATCCCTAGCTCCTTGATCACGGGAGTAGTATTTTCGCAAGAAAATGCAGTTTGAGTACCCTAAACACGTTCGTGGGTGGGCGAATGGGTGGGTTCTTTTCATAACGGAATCCAGACGAGTCGGCCTTTCCATTCCTCAGCATCGCTCGCACTCCAGATGAGAAGGAGTTCTTCGATCGCGGGTCGAGATAGGAATTGCTTCGCGCAGCAGGATTACACCGGGGCTCCTCGTGGCAGCCGCGAAGCGAGCAAAATGTACAGGCATTGTCGGCCGATCCTGGCTGACAAGAATTCGCCCCGCATCGGCGGCGATCAGCAGGACTGCTGGATGGACAGAGCTCGCCACTCCGAACACTCGGCTCCGCAGGTAGGACTCGAACCGACAACCCTCCCGCTCACAGCCCCAGAAATCTGTGCCAGATCGCTCGCGGAGACGGCTTTCGCTGCAATCGGCGCCTCCGAAATCGCCGCCCCGCAACAGCGCGGACTACGGCTCAAAACTTCGGATAACCCCAGTGACCGCGAGAGACGTTTCCGCTAAAATTAGAGCTTCCGTTCCGCAAAGGAGTCCAGCCATGTTCCGCTTCCGTCTTCTCCTGCTCTTCCTGGCCGCCGCCGCGCTCGGCCGCGCCGCGAACGACAAAATTCTCGCGCAGCATCCCACGGTAAACTCAACGCATATCGTGTTCGCCTTCGCCGGCGACCTGTGGAGCGTTCCCCGCGCGGGCGGCGACGCCATCCACCTCACCGCCGGCGCGGGCAATGAAAGCAACCCCGTCTTCTCGCCCGACGGCCGCACGATCGCTTTCTCCGGCGAATACGACGGCAACGTGGACGCGTTCGTCATTCCCGCCGCGGGCGGCGTTCCCAAGCGCCTCACATACCACCCCGGCGCGGACGCCGTCGTAGGCTGGACTCCCGACGGCAAGAACGTCGTCTTCCGCTCCACGCGCGATAGCTATTCCCGCTTCTCGCAGCTCTTCACCGTTCCCGTCGAAGGCGGATTCCCGGCCCCCATCGATTTGCCCATGGCCGACTCCGGCGCTTTCTCGCCGGACTCCAGGCGCATCGCCTATCTGCCGCTCAATCCCGCCTTCGCCGCCTGGAAACGCTATCGCGGCGGCCGCACCACCCCCATCTGGATTGCGAATCTCGCCGACGCCGAAATCGAAAAAATCCCGCGCAATAATTCCAACGACTTCGATCCCATGTGGATCGGCGATACAATCTATTTCCTCTCCGACCGCAACGGCCCCGTCACGCTCTTCTCCTACGGCCTGAACACGAAAAAGGTCGAGCAGCTCGTCGATAACGGCGGCCTCGACATCAAGTCCGCCTCCGCCGGCGCCGGCGCCATCGTCTATGAGCAGTTCGGCGAAATTCATCTCTACGATCTCAAGACCGGCGCGGCGAAAAAGGTCCCCATCCGCGTCTCGGGCGATATCCCCGCGCTCCGCCCCACCTTCGAGAAGGTCAACGGCCGCTTTCAACACGCCCGCCTTTCGCCCAGCGGCGTGCGCGCCGTCTTTGAAGCGCACGGCGAAATCCTGACCGCCCCCGCTGAGAAGGGCGACATCCGCAATCTCACCAACACGCCCGGCGTCGCCGAGCGCGACCCCTCCTGGTCCCCCGACGGCAAACGCATCGCCTACTTTTCCGACGAATCCGGCGAATACGCCCTCCACATCCGCCCGCAAAACGGCCTGGGAAGCGTCGAAAAGATATCGCTCGGCACGCCCCCGGCGTTTTTCTACCAGCCCGTCTGGTCGCCGGACAACAAAAAGATCGCCTACACCGACAACCGCCTGCAGCTCTGGTATATCGATCTCGAAAAGAAAATCCCCGTCCGCATCGACGCCGATACCTACGACACTCCCTTTCACGATCTCAACCCCGATTGGTCGCCCGACAGCAAATGGATCGCCTACACCAAACTGCTTAAGAACCACCTCCGCGCCGTTTATCTCTATTCCGTTGAAGAAGCGAAACCGCGTCAGGTCACCGACGGCATGAGCGACGCCAACTACGTCCACTTCGACAAGAACGGCAAGTATCTCTACTTTATGGCGAGCACGAACGAGGGCCTCACCCCCGCCTGGCTCGACATGTCGAGCGACGACCACACCACCAACCTCAACGTCTATGCCGCGGTCCTGAGCAAGGCCGATCCCTCGCCGCTGGCCCCGGAAAGCGACGAGGAAAAGGCCGCCCCCGAAAAGTCCGCGACGGAAAAACCCAAGCCCGACGACGCCGCCGCGAAGAAGGCCGAGCCGGCCTCCCCGCCTCCACCCGTCAAAATCGACTTCGACGGCATCGACCAGCGCATCGTCGCATTGCCCATCCCGGCGCGCAACTACCGCGGCATGGACACCGGCAAGGGCGGCATCCTCTTCGTTCGCGAAGAGATCGAAACCCCCGGCCAACCGCCCTCTTCCACCGAATACAAATTCGATTTAAAAACGCGCAAGACCGACAAGCTGCTCGAAAACATCCACCTCTTCGAGGTCTCCGAAAACGGCGAAAAGATGATGTACCGCCAAGGGCCCAACCCCACCAACATCTTCATCGCCTCCACTTCCGCGCCGCTCAAACCCGGCGAAGGCAAGCTCAACCTCGACGCCATGGAGATCCGCGTCGACCCCCGCGAAGAGTGGAAGCAGATGTACAACGAAGTCTGGCGCATCGAGCGCGATTTCTTCTACGACCCCGGCCTCCACGGACTCAACCTCGCGCAGGCGGAGTCCCGCTACCAGGCCTATCTCGATAACATCTCCAGCCGCGCCGACCTGAACTACTTGTTCGAGGAGATGCTCGGAGAGCTCACCGTCGGTCATCTCTTCGTCCGCGGCGGTGATATGCCGGAGGTCAAGCGCGTCCGCGGCGGCCTGCTCGGCGCCGATTATAAAATCGAAAACGGCCGCTACCGTTTTGCCCGCGTCTACAACGGCGAAAACTGGAATCCGCAGCTCAAGGCCCCTCTGACGCAACCGGGTGTCAACGTCGTGGCGGGCGAATACCTGTTGTCGGTCAACGGCCGCGACGTCCGCGCGCCCGAAAGCGTGTACAGCTTCTTCGAAGAGACCGCGGGAAAGCAGACGCTGCTGCGCGTCGGACCCAACCCCGACGGCAGCGGCTCGCGTGAAGTCACCGTCGTCCCCGTCGAAAGCGAAACCGGCCTCCGCAATCTCGCCTGGATCGAAGGCAACCGCCGCAAAGTGGACCGCATGAGCAACGGCAAGCTCGCCTACGTCTACCTTCCCGACACCGGCCAGGGCGGATTCACCAATTTCAACCGCTACTACTTCGCGCAAGTCGATAAGGACGGCGCCATCATCGACGAGCGCTTTAACAGCGGCGGCCAGGTTGCCGATTACATCGTCGACGCCCTCAACCGTACCGAGCTAAGTCACTGGGCCACGCGTTGGGGCCAGGATTTCACCACGCCGCAGCAGGCCATCTACGGCCCCAAGGCGATGATCATCAATGAATACGCCGGCTCCGGAGGCGACGCTCTGCCCTGGATATTCCGTCAACGCCACACCGGCACGCTGGTCGGCAAGCGCACGTGGGGCGGCCTCGTGGGCATCTTCGGTTTCCCGCCGTTAATCGACGGAGGGTCCGTCACCGCTCCCAATCTCGCCTTCTGGGATCCCGCCAAGACCGACTGGGAAATCGAGAACCACGGCGTTGCGCCCGATATCGAAGTGGAACAGGACCCCGCCGCCATTCGCGCCGGCCACGACCCGCAGCTCGAAAAAGCCGTCGCGGTCGTGATGGAGCAGTTGAAAGAGCACCCCTACCCGGAGCACAAGCGCCCCGCCTATCCGAACTACCACAAGTCAACGACGGTGACAACCACCGGCGGAGGCTCGAAGTAGCGGCGCCCGGCGACCGCCACTGTTGCTAAATGGTTCAATGTGATTTGCCCGTTGAGGTTGTATCCTGTCTCAATGCGACAAAAACTGCTTTTTTGCCTGACGATATGTATTGTCGTGTCCATCGGCCATGCTTCCGCTGAGAAGGCGTCCCGAGTTTAGTTGAAGGTTGATGGGGGCGGCTGAGTTCATGTTACGCTACGTTCTCCTTTTTCGCTGACTTGGTTTCCCGGCCAAGGATCGCGGCCAAAGCCCACAGATGCTCATAACCATCGATACGGTGAAAATGCTTTTCAGTGAGTAACCAGGCCGATGCCACCCAACGCTCCACCATGTCGCTGTCGCGCCAGCGGCTCACGTTATCCGTGCGATGACGAACTCCACTGTGTGGGCTTTCAATGAGGTTGGTGGTAGCCAGGCACTTGTGCAAGCTTACCGGGATTTGAAGCCTCTGCAAGGTGAACATTTCCTTCATTCCTTCACGCAAGCTCCGCGCCGCGGATTCGTGATCGCGCTCCAGCAGGCGCGCGATTTGCTCCAGCCGCTTCTCACCTTCCTCTGCCGTCTTTACCTTCCAGGCCGCCCGCATCAGGTGCCGCGTTTGGCCTTGCTGTTCCTTGGGCAGCTCCTTCATGACGTTTTCCAGCTTGTGATTGCGACACCGCTGTACCGGCTGATCGGAGCCGAAGACTTCGTCGATACCAGCTCGCAAGGCTTTCGCGCCGTCAATGATGAACAAGTATTTGCGGTCCGTGGGCAAACCTTGCTCTCGCAAGCGCGTTAACAGCGTCTTGACTGCGGCCGCGTTCTCCGTCGCGCCGGCCGCGATACCCAGGATGTGCTTCTTTCCTTCCTCATCGACTCCCACGGCGCTGAGCACGTGCTGTGCCCCAAAGCGTTGGCCATCGATGTAGATCACCAGGATTTCGACCTTGTCCCAGCGCCGCTCTTGCAACTGCTGCAGTTGCGCCGTGCTCGCCTCGATGGCTTTGCGGCTGATGGCGCTGCGCGACACCCCCACCGTTTCCGCCATCCGCGGCAGAACTTCCTGGTATTCCCGGGTCGACACCCCGCGCAGCAGAGCGCCCAACATGTGCTGAGCGAGACCTCGATCGCGGCGCAGCATCTCATAGGCGGGGACCTTCACTTCACCTTGGCTCTTGTGCCGTAGCCGGGGCCGTTTCACTTTCATCTTCCGGTCCGCCAGTTGCACACTGCCCGCTTGCGATCCATGGTGGCGGATCTCGCCGCTAGCTTTGCCGGGAGTGCGTGCGCCGGCGAGTTGCTCGGCGCTCAGGAGCAGAATCTGTTCCAGCGTTTGATGCCCGATTTCATAGATCACGGTCTCCACCATCTGGCTGGCATTCCGGATCAAGTTGACGATGGGGAGCAGGATCTGCCCGTTGGCTTGGCAGAACTGTTCGATGACGGCTGCCGACTCGCGCGCGGCGCGGGTCACGATGTGATAAGGTTTTTTCACGGCGGTAGGTTCCTTTCGGTTTTTCTCCGTCTGGCAACCGGATTCTATCGAATCGGCGCCAACCGCCGCCTACCAACCTTCAACTAAAGTTGGGACGCCCTCTCCGCTGAAACATTATTTCAGTGTGGTGCAACGAACCCGAATGACCAATGTGCTTATACGGTCTGGGACAATAATGGCGCGACAAACTTTGTTCTTGGATCTCAACAGACGCATGGGTTGAACGATAACACGATCGGGATGAAATACTGTGTCGCCGTTGGGCCGAGAAATGTGTAAGCGTCCGGTGAACACCACTGGCGTACCACGCTTGCCAGCCGCATAGTAGAGTTCATGAAAACATCGGAAGTGGCGCCCGCAAGGGGCGAAGTGTGGCGGGACTTGATCCTTCAGCAGAAAAAGAGCGGCTTGCCGGTGCAGACGTTCTGTCGGCAGCACGGAGTCAGTTGGCATTCCTTTTATCAATGGCGGAAGCGCTTAGCCAGGAGCCAGCCGGTACGGTTTGCGTTGGTGGAACCGCGGGAGGCCGGCCAGCAGGACAGAGCCGGGTTGGAGTTATGGCTGAGCAGTGGCGAGCGTTTGCAGATCGGGTCGGGCGTTGACGCCTCAACCTTGCGCACGGTGCTGGCGGTGTTGCGGGAGCGGCAATGATGCACATGCCGGCGAGCGTGCGCGTATATCTGTGCGCGTCGCCGTGTGATATGCGTCGAAGCTTTGATGGATTGCATGCGCTCGTCGGCGACAGGTTGCAGTTGGACGCTTTCGCCGGGCATTTATTCGTGTTTGGCAACCGGCGAAAGGATCGGGTCAAGATCTTGTATTGGGATCGGGATGGATTCGCGGTGTGGGCCAAGCGCTTGGAAGAGGGCACCTATGCCATGCCCTTCGACGATGGCGGCGAAACCCGGCGCGAGATCACGGCGCAGGAGTTAGGAGCGCTGCTTTCAGGCATCGATCTGAGCCAGGCCAGGCGGCGAAAGCGGTATCGGCGCAACATTGCCGCCCTATAAAAAACATATCGAATTTCTGATGTTTTTACTTGGCGAGCCGCAGTTTTGCCCGTAAAATTATCTTAGTGCCGATTGATCGCGAGCAACTGCCGGAAGACGCCAGCGTGTTGCGGCAGATGGTGCTCGACTTGGTTGCGCAATTGGATGCCGAACAGTTCCGCCGCATTAAGACCGAACGTTTACTGCGGCAGTTGTTAGAGGCCAAGAGCGGCCGCAAAAGCGAACAGCTTTCCGCCGATCAGTTGGCTCTCTTCGCCGCGGAACTAAAAGCGCAAGGCGTGGACGCGGGCGTGAGCGAAAGCGACAGCGAAAAGCACGGCGGAGCGGACGACCATCCTCCGCCGCCCCCGGTGGGCGAGTCGAAAGGAAAGCCGCATGGCCGGCGTCCTCTGCCGGAACATCTGAAACGAGAGCGCATCGTGCACGATCTGGCCCCAGCCGAGAAGCATTGCGCAGCCTGTGGCGAAGACCTCCGGCCGATTGGCGAAGAAACCAGTGAGCGGTACGAATACTTTCCAGCGCAAGTGATTGTAATCGAAGAGGTGCGCAAGAAGTACGCTTGCGCTTGCACTGTGAAAACCGCGGCCAAGCCTGCGCAGCCGATCGAGAAGAGCAATGCTGGCGCAGGGCTGCTTACTCAGGTGATCGTCGCTAAGTACGCCGATCATCTTCCTCTGCACCGTCAAGCGAAGATGTTGCGGCGCTCCGGAGTAGATTTTCCGGTGCAGACCATGTGCGGCTGGATGGCGCAATGCGCCGATCTGTTGAATCCGCTGTATGAACGGATGAAGAAATTCGTGCTGGCCTCGAAGGTGGTCGGGACCGATGACACGCCGGTGAAGGTGCTGGACCGAAACTTGCGGCAGGCGCGGAAAGGCCGGATCTGGCCGTATATCGGGGACCGCAATCATCCGGCGGTGGTGTACGACTACACTGCGACGCGAGAACGCGCCGGGCCGGAGAAGTTTCTCGAAAAATATCGGGGACATTTGCAGGCCGACGCCTATGCGGCCTATGACAGCTTTTTCATCGACCCGGAACGCGGGATGACCGAGGTCGGATGTTGGGCCCATACCCGGCGCCACTTTCGCGAGGCTCTGGAAAGCGACCATGCGCGCATGAGTGGGGTCATGCTGATGATCGCGCAGTTGTATGCGGTGGAGAAGAGCGCGCGTGTTGCCGGCTTGCACGGGGAAGATCTGCGCCTGGCGCGAGAACAGGGCTCACGCCCCGTGCTGGATCGCCTGCATCAATATTTAATCAAAATTCAGGATGAGGTTTTGCCGAAGAGCCAGGCCGGCCAAGCCGTGGCATACGCGCTGAAGAACTGGAAGGCGCTGACGCGCTACTGCGACGACGGCGATCTTCCGATCGACAACAATCGAACGGAACGCGCGATCCGCGGCATAGCCATCGGACGAAATAACTGGACCTTCTTCGGCAGCCACAACGGCGGGAAAACGGCAGCGGTGCTTCGCAGCTTCATCGCCTCATGTGAACTCGTCAAAATCGATCCGTTCGCTTGGTTCCGCGATGTGCTGGCCCGCATCGCCGACCACCCTGTCACGAAACTCGACGAGCTGATGCCCCATAACTGGGCACCCACCAAGAGCTAACACCCGACGGTCCATTATTGGCTGTCCAGGAGTCCCTTGGGCCGGTGTTCACCGGACGCTTACCTTATTAAGGCGTTACGAACCGACCAAGCCGGAGAGAGCACGTTTCCCGAATTTCTCGCGTCCTCATGGCAGGCCGGGGTTATACGCTACGATGTCGATTTCGCGGCCCGCACGGTCGCCTACTATGGATGCAATGGGGAGCAGTACGTCGAAAGCTATCCTGCCGTCGATGTGAAATAGGCAATCCATTTCTGCCGAACAGAGGCGCGTCTCATAAAGGGTCCTTTGCGCCCATTGGGCCGGGGACACTCCCGGCTTGAAACCGTGAAAGTTAGACGACCCAATCACGTTTCGGGTCTTTCACGTATAAACGTTTTACAGTGCCACAAGAGGTGCATAGGTCAGCAAAAAGGGTCTCAATTCTTTCCCTTCCCCAGGACCATCCGAACAAGCGCTTCTTTTTCGCTTTGCAGAGGAGGCCGGGACGTAGGTCACCCTGACCACCAGAAGCAGAAACAGTGAGGCCGCTGATGAGTTGTGAACCGCCGCAGTGTTCACATGTGTTGTTGGGCATGGACAACTATAGCCTGAGGGTAAATTCATGATCTCCCGTACCGTCCCCAAAAGGGTAGATTTTGCAACGCGCGGCGAGGCCAATGAAATCAGCCCTGTCAGAGTCTCATAATTCAGTCTCAAAACCGAATGCATGTCGTTGAGTTGGGCCGCGGGGTTTGCTCAGCGGGGCTGAGCAGGCCGCGCGTTCGCGATCCTGTCGAAAATCGCAGATCCCTGTCTCAAAAAACAGGCTGCGATTTCGGCACGGACGATGGGGCCGCCTGTGAATACGCGCAAGCCGTATGGTATGAGGTCAGGTAAAGATCCGCTGTGACGGCGGCGCATTGCGTTCGCGGCAGCCTACGTTCGGACAAGAAGGACGAATCGCTCGGGGTTTGAGTTCGCCCAAGCCATCGCCGAGTTAGCCTGATATGGCGAGGAATTCGGCGGCGAGATCTGGGACCGATTCACCGTCCACTACACCCCCACGCATGGCAGTTGGTTGAATCAGGCGGAAATCGAGATCGGCCTGTTTGCGCGCCGATGTCAGGGGAGCGGCGAATCCCCGACCTTAAGGCACTGGAGCGAGAAACTAAAGCATGGAACCGCGGGATGCGAACCGCGAGCGGATCGTGATCAGCGTAGCAGAATCCGTAAGCGTCCGGTGAACACCGGCCCAAGGGACTCCTGGACAGCCAATAATGGACCGTCGGGTGTTAGCTCTTGGTGGGTGCCCAGTTATGGGGCATCAGCTCGTCGAGTTTCGTGACAGGGTGGTCGGCGATGCGGGCCAGCACATCGCGGAACCAAGCGAACGGATCGATTTTGACGAGTTCACATGAGGCGATGAAGCTGCGAAGCACCGCTGCCGTTTTCCCGCCGTTGTGGCTGCCGAAGAAGGTCCAGTTATTTCGTCCGATGGCTATGCCGCGGATCGCGCGTTCCGTTCGATTGTTGTCGATCGGAAGATCGCCGTCGTCGCAGTAGCGCGTCAGCGCCTTCCAGTTCTTCAGCGCGTATGCCACGGCTTGGCCGGCCTGGCTCTTCGGCAAAACCTCATCCTGAATTTTGATTAAATATTGATGCAGGCGATCCAGCACGGGGCGTGAGCCCTGTTCTCGCGCCAGGCGCAGATCTTCCCCGTGCAAGCCGGCAACACGCGCGCTCTTCTCCACCGCATACAACTGCGCGATCATCAGCATGACCCCACTCATGCGCGCATGGTCGCTTTCCAGAGCCTCGCGAAAGTGGCGCCGGGTATGGGCCCAACATCCGACCTCGGTCATCCCGCGTTCCGGGTCGATGAAAAAGCTGTCATAGGCCGCATAGGCGTCGGCCTGCAAATGTCCCCGATATTTTTCGAGAAACTTCTCCGGCCCGGCGCGTTCTCGCGTCGCAGTGTAGTCGTACACCACCGCCGGATGATTGCGGTCCCCGATATACGGCCAGATCCGGCCTTTCCGCGCCTGCCGCAAGTTTCGGTCCAGCACCTTCACCGGCGTGTCATCGGTCCCGACCACCTTCGAGGCCAGCACGAATTTCTTCATCCGTTCATACAGCGGATTCAACAGATCGGCGCATTGCGCCATCCAGCCGCACATGGTCTGCACCGGAAAATCTACTCCGGAGCGCCGCAACATCTTCGCTTGACGGTGCAGAGGAAGATGATCGGCGTACTTAGCGACGATCACCTGAGTAAGCAGCCCTGCGCCAGCATTGCTCTTCTCGATCGGCTGCGCAGGCTTGGCCGCGGTTTTCACAGTGCAAGCGCAAGCGTACTTCTTGCGCACCTCTTCGATTACAATCACTTGCGCTGGAAAGTATTCGTACCGCTCACTGGTTTCTTCGCCAATCGGCCGGAGGTCCTCGCCACAGGCTGCGCAATGCTTCTCGGCTGGGGCCAGATCGTGCACGATGCGCTCTCGTTTCAGATGTTCCGGCAGAGGACGCCGGCCATGCGGCTTTCCTTTCGACTCGCCCACCGGGGGCGGCGGAGGATGGTCGTCCGCTCCGCCGTGCTTTTCGCTGTCGCTTTCGCTCACGCCCGCGTCCACGCCTTGCGCTTTTAGTTCCGCGGCGAAGAGAGCCAACTGATCGGCGGAAAGCTGTTCGCTTTTGCGGCCGCTCTTGGCCTCTAACAACTGCCGCAGTAAACGTTCGGTCTTAATGCGGCGGAACTGTTCGGCATCCAATTGCGCAACCAAGTCGAGCACCATCTGCCGCAACACGCTGGCGTCTTCCGGCAGTTGCTCGCGATCAATCGGCACTAAGATAATTTTACGGGCAAAACTGCGGCTCGCCAAGTAAAAACATCAGAAATTCGATATGTTTTTTATAGGGCGGCAATGTTGCGCCGATACCGCTTTCGCCGCCTGGCCTGGCTCAGATCGATGCCTGAAAGCAGCGCTCCTAACTCCTGCGCCGTGATCTCGCGCCGGGTTTCGCCGCCATCGTCGAAGGGCATGGCATAGGTGCCCTCTTCCAAGCGCTTGGCCCACACCGCGAATCCATCCCGATCCCAATACAAGATCTTGACCCGATCCTTTCGCCGGTTGCCAAACACGAATAAATGCCCGGCGAAAGCGTCCAACTGCAACCTGTCGCCGACGAGCGCATGCAATCCATCAAAGCTTCGACGCATATCACACGGCGACGCGCACAGATATACGCGCACGCTCGCCGGCATGTGCATCATTGCCGCTCCCGCAACACCGCCAGCACCGTGCGCAAGGTTGAGGCGTCAACGCCCGACCCGATCTGCAAACGCTCGCCACTGCTCAGCCATAACTCCAACCCGGCTCTGTCCTGCTGGCCGGCCTCCCGCGGTTCCACCAACGCAAACCGTACCGGCTGGCTCCTGGCTAAGCGCTTCCGCCATTGATAAAAGGAATGCCAACTGACTCCGTGCTGCCGACAGAACGTCTGCACCGGCAAGCCGCTCTTTTTCTGCTGAAGGATCAAGTCCCGCCACACTTCGCCCCTTGCGGGCGCCACTTCCGATGTTTTCATGAACTCTACTATGCGGCTGGCAAGCGTGGTACGCCAGTGGTGTTCACCGGACGCTTACTCAAAATCAACTGGAAGTTCGACCGTAAAGCCGCACGCCGTAGGTTCGGTTACAAACACAAATATTCTAAGCGGTCAGAGACCTAATCGCTCAAGTGGTTTCCGTTGCGGCGCATTGGGCCGACTAATAGTAGTTCAGCGTAGTTCCAGAAGCTGCTCTACGGTCAGGCCCGCCTCGGTTAAAATGTGACGGAGAGTACCCGGACGGATTTGCTTGTGATCCGGCACAACGACGCGGGCGTGGGCTCACCGCGCCTGAGGACAATGTGGCTCCCTCGTTGGCGGTTCACGACAAATCCTACCCTTAAGAGCAACTTGACCAGTTCGCGGCCGGAAACATCCGTCGGCAGCTTCACTGGGGAGTGCTGGTGGCGATCTCGAAGTATTCTATCCCCGCTTCCGACGGGACGGGGTCGCCAGCGGCGATACAGTCTTCAATGTAAAGATCGGCCGCCTCGCGGATGTTCCTCGTTACCTCATCACGGGTGTCACCCTGGGACACACATCCGGGCAACGCCGGCACAGTGGCGACGTATCCACCGTCCGATTCGCGCTCGATGACAACTGTATAGCGCATGGAGGAATGGCCTTCGGTTTCATAATAGCAGCCAAGCGGCCCGGCTGATTCCGCCTTGCTCGCCTGCTCCCGGCGGAGAAACGGCTTATCGCGAGAAAGCGGCAGCGGGCGCGGTCCATCGCAGCCGCATCAGGGCTGCAAGATCTTTTCGACGTTAGCCCAGACTTCTTCATGCTCGACGAACTCGCCACGCTCCGCCGCCGCGATTCCCCGCTCGACGCCTTCACGGAAAGAAGCGGCTTCTTCCAACAGGCGCAAGGCGGCATTCTTCACTAGAAGCTCGGCGTCCGTACCGGCATGGCTGGCGAGCTGCGAGAGCCGGGTTTCCTGATCTGGAGTGAAATGGACTTCCATGCGCTTTCAGGGTAGGGGGTCCAGGAGCTTGTGTCAATGCCGGACCACGATCGTGTCAACCCTAGTTAGAAATGTCCCCTACTTTACCGGTTGCGCTCTTTCATCGCTCGCGCACGGTTGGATTTCCGTCCCGCGTTGCCGTGCTTGAATGCCGCCGCTCCGCCCTCTTGGTATCTCTTCCACAGCCGCTTGGCCTGGCGG
>CAWCJO010000036.1:0-61809 GCA_963795935.1 Bryobacterales bacterium
GGCTCCTTTGTGCGATAGGACATCCAAGTTGTCGATGACAGCTTGATTGTGGTATTTTTCGGCGAGCGATTAACTGGACCGGTATGAAATTCGTAAGCGTCCGGTGAACACCACTGGCGTACCACGCTTGCCAGCCGCATAGTAGAGTTCATGAAAACATCGGAAGTGGCGTCCGCAAGGGGCGAAGTGTGGCGGGACTTGATCCTTCAGCAGAAAAAGAGCGGCTTGCCGGTGCAGACGTTCTGTCGGCAGCACGGAGTCAGTTGGCATTCCTTTTATCAATGGCGGAAGCGCTTAGCCAGGAGCCAGCCGGTACGGTTTGCGTTGGTGGAACCGCGGGAGGCCGGCCAGCAGGACAGAGCCGGGTTGGAGTTATGGCTGAGCAGTGGCGAGCGTTTGCAGATCGGGTCGGGCGTTGACGCCTCAACCTTGCGCACGGTGCTGGCGGTGTTGCGGGAGCGGCAATGATGCACATGCCGGCGAGCGTGCGCGTATATCTGTGCGCGTCGCCGTGTGATATGCGTCGAAGCTTTGATGGATTGCATGCGCTCGTCGGCGACAGGTTGCAGTTGGACGCTTTCGCCGGGCATTTATTCGTGTTTGGCAACCGGCGAAAGGATCGGGTCAAGATCTTGTATTGGGATCGGGATGGATTCGCGGTGTGGGCCAAGCGCTTGGAAGAGGGCACCTATGCCATGCCCTTCGACGATGGCGGTGAAACCCGGCGCGAGATCACGGCGCAGGAGTTAGGAGCGCTGCTTTCAGGCATCGATCTGAGCCAGGCCCGGCGGCGAAAGCGGTATCGGCGCAACATTGCCGCCCTATAAAAAACATATCGAATTTCTGATGTTTTTACTTGGCGAGCCGCAGTTTTGCCCGTAAAATTATCTTAGTGCCGATTGATCGCGAGCAACTGCCGGAAGACGCCAGCGTGTTGCGGCAGATGGTGCTCGACTTGGTTGCGCAATTGGATGCCGAACAGTTCCGCCGCATTAAGACCGAACGTTTACTGCGGCAGTTGTTAGAGGCCAAGAGCGGCCGCAAAAGCGAACAGCTTTCCGCCGATCAGTTGGCGCTCTTCGCCGCGGAACTAAAAGCGCAAGGCGTGGACGCGGGCGTGAGCGAAAGCGACAGCGAAAAGCACGGCGGAGCGGACGACCATTCTCCGCCGCCCCCGGTGGGCGAGTCGAAAGGAAAGCCGCATGGCCGGCGTCCTCTGCCGGAACATCTGAAACGAGAGCGCATCGTGCACGATCTGGCCCCAGCCGAGAAGCATTGCGCAGCCTGTGGCGAGGACCTCCGGCCGATTGGCGAAGAAACCAGTGAGCGGTACGAATACTTTCCAGCGCAAGTGATTGTAATCGAAGAGGTGCGCAAGAAGTACGCTTGCGCTTGCACTGTGAAAACGGCGGCCAAGCCTGCGCAGCCGATCGAGAAGAGCAATGCTGGCGCAGGGCTGCTTACTCAGGTGATCGTCGCTAAGTACGCCGATCATCTTCCTCTGCACCGTCAAGCGAAGATGTTGCGGCGCTCCGGAGTAGATTTTCCGGTGCAGACCATGTGCGGCTGGATGGCGCAATGCGCCGATCTGTTGAATCCGCTGTATGAACGGATGAAGAAATTCGTGCTGGCCTCGAAGGTGGTCGGGACCGATGACACGCCGGTGAAGGTGCTGGACCGAAACTTGCGGCAGGCGCGGAAAGGCCGGATCTGGCCGTATATCGGGGACCGCAATCATCCGGCGGTGGTGTACGACTACACTGCGACGCGAGAACGCGCCGGGCCGGAGAAGTTTCTCGAAAAATATCGGGGACATTTGCAGGCCGACGCCTATGCGGCTTATGACAGCTTTTTCATCGACCCGGAACGCGGGATGACCGAGGTCGGATGTTGGGCCCATACCCGGCGCCACTTTCGCGAGGCTCTGGAAAGCGACCATGCGCGCATGAGTGGGGTCATGCTGATGATCGCGCAGTTGTATGCGGTGGAGAAGAGCGCGCGTGTTGCCGGCTTGCACGGGGAAGATCTGCGCCTGGCGCGAGAACAGGGCTCACGCCCCGTGCTGGATCGCCTGCATCGATATTTAATCAAAATTCAGGATGAGGTTTTGCCGAAGAGCCAGGCTGGCGAAGCCGTGGCATACGCGCTGAAGAACTGGAAGGCGCTGACGCGCTACTGCGACGACGGCGATCTTCCGATCGACAACAATCGAACGGAACGCGCGATCCGCGGCATAGCCATCGGACGAAATAACTGGACCTTCTTCGGCAGCCACAACGGCGGGAAAACGGCAGCGGTGCTTCGCAGCTTCATCGCCTCATGTGAACTCGTCAAAATCGATCCGTTCGCTTGGTTCCGCGATGTGCTGGCCCGCATCGCCGACCACCCTGTCACGAAACTCGACGAGCTGATGCCCCATAACTGGGCACCCACCAAGAGCTAACACCCGACGGTCCATTATTGGCTGTCCAGGAGTCCCTTGGGCCGGTGTTCACCGGACGCTTACTGAAATTCGTCGGAATTGCCGGATGGTTCGGCCGCACCGAGTCGGTTTCCTGGGAGGAAGGGTCTATTCCTTATGGTGATTACGAGGCAAAACGCCCAGAAGCCGAAGCCGTTGCCGCGCACTACTTGTCTGAGTTGATTGAGAGTCCCTCTGATGACATCAGACGCAACGTGCCTCTAGAGCGAGCAAAGAAGGTGGTGGCCGAGGGGCTGTTGCGCTATCGCGGGCGCGATAAGAAGAACGAACCCTCTTACGATCTGAAATGCGATGGCCGCGAAATCTGGTGGCGCGAATACCCTGTCGTTGCGACGATGTACGACGACTCTGAGCACCGTTTCATACGATTTCAGAGTTTCTCGAACGGGCCGGGATGTCTATCAAGTCTCGCGAGTGGAGCGCTGAGAACCAGTTCAGCTTGTCTGAACGTAATTGCAAAAGCGATCGGGTGAAATCCCCTGCCCCGCGTCGGCCACCTACCGGCGCGGATTTTTCCTTCGTGCCAAATAGGGTAAGTTTCGGGATTCACCCCCTTGCAGGGCAGAATCCATGGCAGAATAAAACAATGCCCGAGCTCCAACGGATTGCACCCGAACTTCCTGTATCCGATCTCAGTGCTTCGCTTGAATTTTACGAGGCAAAATTGGGCTTTCGAACCGTGATGACAATGCCGGAGCGCGACTACGCTGTAGTCGAACGCGACAACGTAGCGATCCATTTGTTTCGGGCGGGCAAAGGTAATGCACCCGGATCAATTCACATCTTTACGAAGGGACTCGACGACCTCAGTAAAGAGTTCGAAGGGCGGGGCGCGACAATTCATCAGGGTATCGAGCAAAAACCTTGGGGTAACCGGGATTTTCGCGTCATGGATGACTTCGGAAATGAACTCAAGTTCACTGAGCCTGTACCCTGAAGAGTAATCCCCCGCTGGTTCTGGCATGAACTGAAGATCAAGACTCTTGAGTGCGACCGTGTCCCACAATGGGTAGGTTTTGCAACGCGCGGCGAGGCCAATGAAAACAGCCCTTTCAGGGTCTCATAATTCAGTCTCAAAACAGAATGCATGTCGTTGAGTTGGGCCGCGGGGTTTGCTCAGCGGGGCTGAGCAGGCCGCGCGTTCGCGATCCTGTCGAAAATCGCAGATCCCTGTCTCAAAAAACAGGCTGCGATTTCGGCACGGACGATGGGGCCGCCCTGTGAACACGCGCAAGCCGTATGGTATGAGGTTAGGTAAAGATCCGCTGTGACGGCGACGCGTTTGCGTTCGCGGCGGCCTACGTTCGGACAAGAAGGACGAATCGCTCGGGGTTTGAGCTCGCCCAAGCCATCGCCGAGTCAGCCTGCCAATACCCGAATGCCAAGACCATTCATCTGGTGATGGGCAACCTCAGCAGTCATACCCGCAAATCGCTCACAGACCTATATGGCGAGGAATTCGGCGGCGAGATCTGGGACCGATTCACCGTCCATTACACCCCCACGCACGGCAGTTGGTTGAATCAGGCGGAAATCGAGATCGGCCTGTTTGCGCGCCGATGTCAGGGGAGCGGCGAATCCCCGACCTTAAGGCGCTGGAGCGAGAA
Source organism: Bryobacterales bacterium (assembly GCA_963795935.1). Taxonomy (GTDB): domain Bacteria; phylum Acidobacteriota; class Terriglobia; order Bryobacterales; family Bryobacteraceae; genus JAICMB01. Next base: position 4,090 of record CAWCJO010000036.1, read on the forward strand.
ACTAAAGCATGGAACCGCCGGATGAACCGCGAGCGGATCAAAATCAACTGGAAGTTCGACCGTAAAGCCGCACGCCGTAGGTTCGGTTACAAACACAAATATTCTAAGCGGTCAGAGACCTAATCGCTCAAGTGGTTTCCGTTGCGGCGCATTGGGCCGACTAATAGTAGTTCAGCGTAGTTCCAGAAGCTGCTCTACGGTCAGGCCCGCCTCGGTTAAAATGTGACGGAGAGTACCCGGACGGATTTGCTTGTGATCCGGCACAACGACGCGGGCGTAGGAGTAACTCGTTCTCATGAGCTCCGCAGCGTCCTTCAGCCGCAGCTCCCCGGCTTTCACTCGCGCCAATACTCCGCCTCGTCGCAGTTCTCTCTTGCTCAATGCTGTCCGCCTCAATCCGACCTCCTCGCTCGCAGGAGGTCTTCAGTTTAGGGGGACATTTCTATCGAGGCCGCATGGCGACATTATCAAAGTGGCGCAACATGGGTAATGCCTGAAAGGTACGTTGAATAGTATCGTTAAATACTTTTCCCTTTCTGGCGGTTGCATGGTTCGCAAAGCAGTTGGATGTTACGAGCGGTGTTGCTGCCGCCTTTGACGACAGGAATGATGTGATCAAATTCTAAGCGTTCGTTACTGCCACAGCGAACGCATTTCCCTTCGTCGCGTTGCCAGATAAAAAGCTTGACATCATCGGGGATACGTTCACGCCCCGCTACTTCCGTAGCCTGAAGATTCTCAAGCGCCTGGACCTCGTGCTGGATACGTTGCTGTTTCTTTTCCTCCGATAGTGCGACATGCTTAATGCGCATGATGAGTTCGTTGTGTTCTATGAACTCAGTGCCTTCTACATAGAACACCTTGCCCCTACAGATCCAGAGCTTGTCCAGTTCACCGCTGGCTCCCGGAAACAGCAATAACGGTACAGACGTTTGTGGGTCACCACTGAACGAAATGGGAAGAAGATGGGTGCGGGCACCTTTCCCTTTACCGATGGCTATGGGAATTGAGTAACCGCTGGCAGCATCGCCCTGGAGCGGAAGATAACGCGTGATTTTTAAGTTCGTGTAAGCTTCTTTCTGTAAATTGACGCCGATTGCAATTCGGGGCTCTTGTTTTGGCGGGCCAAGTTTGATTTCCTGGTATGAACAACCGGATTCATGGAGGAGCAAACGATGGCCTACCAGCCCGACTCTAACGTAATTGAGCCTGTGGTTCAACTGCTTTCTGAAAACGGACTCTCGCACATGGCCGATGCCGTGCGCCTGGTCCTCAATGAGGCCATGCGCATCGAGCACTCGCAGGCTCTCGAGCCCGAACTCTATCAGCGCACCGAAAAACAGCGCGGATTTGCCGAGCTGAGCGGAGGTGAGGGTGGATGGCGCTGCCGGTGAGCAACAGATAGACTGCCGTGCCCGGAACAGGGGAAGAGCGTTTACGCGGCGAGCTGAAGCTTCAGTTATCGCTTGAATTCTCGCGTTTGTTGGGGCGGGCGTTTCCAAGCCAGTGGCGGACACTGAAGCTGAGCTTGCGCTCGGTTCGCTGGTGGTCCGCGGCAAACAGAATGGCTATCGTCTTCTCAGAGGGCAAGACCGCTCCCTGACGGCCGCGGCCCGGTAAATCAAACACGCGGCGATGTTTCACGGCGGTGCGCGTCAATAAACATCACAATTTCGCCCCCAAAGGCGCGGAAGAAGCGAAATGCGGTCTCTCGGCACACATCAGCGGCCATCGACGGAGAAGGCCAACAGCACATTGTTCGAGCCTCCGCCCAGGATGCCGCGGTAGCCGGAGATTACGTAGAGCATTCCATTCGCGAGCGATCCGGAAGTCACGTCTATGGAGCCGCCGGGCTGCTTATCAATGCCGTTGATGGTGCGATATGGGGCGGCCGCGGTATCGAAATCCCAGAGGATGCGGCCGTCGGAAGCGGCGTAGGCGCGCTCGTGGCCGTCGGTGGTTGCCGCGAAGATCACGCCGGGTATGGCGAACGGCGCGGCCGACTGGGCGTTGAAACATGGGGCGCTGCCCGACCAAGCGCACGCGATTTTGGGAGAGGGGACATACCAAATGTCTTTGCCGGTTGCGGGGTCCAGGGCGAAGAGGCCGGGGCGGCCGTTCTCCGCCACGACGACATCGGCGTTCGCCACGTAGACCCTCCGCCCGTCGGCCGCCATTCCCCATTGGATGCCGCCTAGAAAGCCTCCCACCCCGACTTGAGTGCGCCACAAGACGGCGCCGGAGCCTGGATCGAACCCGAAGACAACGCCGGACTTCTGTCCGGCCACCAGTACATCCTTGCCATTCGAGAGCGGGGCCAGAATGGGCGACGCGCCAAAATCGTAGTCGTGGCCATGCGTGGTGGGACAATTCACGAGCTTGCGCCCTGACGTGCAACCGGAAAGATCGTCGTCGTTTTGGGTCACTTGGCGCCGCCAGAGCGTGCGCCCGCTCGCCAGGTCCACCGCGACAACCGCGTCGGACCCTTCTTCCTTTGCGTCGGTGTAGGAATTTCCCGTTGCGAAATAGAGGCGGCCGCGCTTGGCGTCAACGGCCGGGGATGACCAGACGGCGGCGCCCGCGGGACCATACATCTGTGTGCCCGCGCTGTTTTTGGTTGTCGGAGCGGGAGGGCGGTCGATTGCAAATGCCTTCCAGAGCGTTTTGCCGGTGGCGGCGTCCAGCGCGACTACACTGCCCCTGAATGTACAGCAAGAGTAGCGGCTAGGGATGCGACTCCCTCTTCGTAAGACGACACCGGCACATAAAGCCGGCCTTTGAACAGCGTAGGCGAGCCAGTGAGAGCGGCGCGAGAATGGGAATCGACGCGCGTTTTCCAAAGAAGAGCGCCGCTGGCCGCGTCCACCGCGTAGACGGTGGCGCCGGTATCGCCGAAATAGGCCGCATAGCCGCTCGGCGCCACCCCTGAGAGCGGCCCCACTGAGACGGTGGTGCGCGACGGCGCCGATTGGGCGAAGCGCCAGTATAGACAGCCGGTTTTGGCATCGAGCGAATAGACCGCGCCGGACCTGCTGGTGAGGAAAAGCCGGCCGCCGACCGGCGCCGGCTGGCCGTAGTTGCCGCCAGGGTAGCTGAAGGCCCACTTGACCTTCAGGCGCGGGATTTGCTCCGCTCGAAGGCCGGGGTCGGGCTGGAGGCGCCAATTGCGTGGATCGACGCTCCAACCGTTCCAGCCGCCACCCGCCATGCTGAAATTTGTGGAAGCCGGACAGGCCGGAGGATCGGCCACGGTGACAATTGCCGCGGGTTGCCGGCCGGTGAGGTAGGTGGCGACAGCCGTGATATCGGCGTTGGTCAGGCTTGTTGCCAGCGTTTTCATAGTGCCGGACGTTAACGCGCTGACGATATCCGCGGGCGCCAGAGAAGCGAGTTGTTCCCGGCTCGGCGCGCGTCCGATGGCCGGATCGTGACAACTGGCGCAGGCTGTTTTGAAGACGCTTTGGCCGTGCGAGAGGAGGGCCGCCGTTTGATGAGCGGCGCTTTGATAGGCGGTTTGCGCGGGGGCACGCCGATGGCGCACTGCGAAGGCGACGGCCATAACCACGACGGCAAGTCCGACGAGAATCGCGCGGCGTATGTTGCCTGTGAATTGAAAACCGCGGCCGGTCTGAATGAGGTTGTTCTCGAAGAGCCTATCCAGCAGGAACAGCTCCACGGCGCCGAAGGCCACAAGCACGGCCGCTGTGCCGAGAAGATCGAATCGCGAGACGCCGCTCTGAAGCCGGGCAAGCATCGTCACGGGAGTGTACAGCGGGATCCAGGAGAAGATTCGCGGAACCAGGCTGTTCGGATCGCGGTAAATCAGGGAGGCTAGTAAAGCCGACGGCACTGCAATGACTAGAGCCAGCGGCATCAGGTAGGCTTGCGCTTCCGGCATGTTGTCGCGTAGCAGGCCGACGGCCAGGAAGATCATTCCGATGGTGAGATAGCCGGCCACAAAATAGAAAACCATCGCGGCCGCGATCCCCGGCGTTTGCAATAAGGCCGCGAGCGCGGGTACGAGGAAGCCTAGGGGAGAAGACGGCTGGGCTTTGACGATCGCGACCGCGGCGGCCACCCAAATCGCGACGATCGAGAGCCCGATGGCGGAGATTCCCACGAGTTTGCCGGCCATCAACTCGCGGGGGCTGACGCATGCGAGGACCGCCTCCATAAGCTTGTTGGAGCGCTCTTCCATGAGCCCCTGGAGCATCATCGACCCGGTAATAATCATTGAAGCGAGCAGCAGATCGGCCAACGCGAGCGGCAATATCGAATGGACCTTGGCCGCGCGGCTCGACGCCGGCGTCTCCGGGGGATCGATTGAGATAGGCACGCTCAGGCTCTCGATCCGGGCGGCTGAAAGGGGATCGACGCCCGCCGCGCGCAAGGCTTTGAGGCGCAGGCTTTGCGTCAGCTCGATCCTGAGGTCTTGAACGAGGGCGGCGCCGGCGGGGCCGTTGGTCCAGACGCGGACTTGCCCACCGGAATCGATATTGTCCGGGATGTAGACAGCGACGGCCAAGCCTACGCTGCCGGCGGCGGTCTTCGAGGATTGCTGGAAGTAAGGCCCGATGGAGGCGCCAAATCGATCGGCGTCGGCGGCGTCGAGGCCCGGTGGGACGGGGATCTCAACGAGTGGACGCGGGGGCGGCTGAAAGGGGGGCGCGCCGGCCAGCAGTTTGGGTTTCAGGCGCCGCAGCAGCGCGGGGGCGCCACCGGCTGCGATGAAGCCGTCGATGACGGCATCGCTTGAAGACGAAACCTCTTGACGCGCGGTTTGAATAGCCGGAGTGGCGCCGCCGGCGCGCCATTCCGCGGCGTACGCCAACAGTTGGACCAGCGCCTGACGCTGATAATCGAGATCCAGGCGCCGGTTAATTTGCGCTTCGTAACGCCCGGACTTGTCTATATATCATCGGCGGCAAGGCGCGTAATATGCACGCCGGCAAGCGAGAGCGGCGAATTACCGGCACGGGCGGGAAGGACAAGACCGCCGTCATGGGCATTCTCGAACGCGGCAAGGACGGTACGAAGCAAGGTCCGCACGACCGTGATACCGAACCGAAAGAAACACGCACTTCAGGCCGAAGTCCGCAAGCACGTTGAAGCCGGAGCCGCGCTGTACAGCGATGCGCTGAAGTCGTACGAAGGGCTGGATGAGTTTCGGCATCAAGTGATCGATCACGCCGTTGCCTACGTGGATGGAAATGTCCATACGAACGGGCTGGAAAACTTCTGGTCGCTCCTGAAACGCGGTATCGCGGGAACGTATGTTTCCGTTGAACCGTTTCATTTATTCCGCTACCTGGACGAACAGGCGTTCCGGTTTAATAACCGCAACATGAGCGATGCAGAGAGGTTCGACGTTGCGGTACGGGGCGTTATCGGCAAGCGGCTTACCTTCGACCAGCTAACCGCCAAAACGTAGCCGGCGGTTTTTGACTGGCCGAGGAATCTACGCGCGATCGGCGCGGCCAGGATGAAAACCGGCACGATCAGCGCGGTGATCCAGAATCCCGGCAACGTGACCATGCGCCAGTACTCGCGCGCGGTGACGAGCAGAATGCGTCTCACTGCCGTTCTCCCGCCGGCGGCCCGGCCAAGTGCAGGAAGACATCGTGCAGAGTCGCGCCATGCGCCTCGAAATCCCGGAGCGCGAATCCCCTGGCGGTACAAGCTTCGAGCAGATCTCCCGGCTCGCGGCCGGCCTGTAATACAATTTGCCAGTCGGTCCAGCCATCCTCTGTCGTGGGGAGCCGCTCGGCGCGAGACACTCCAGGCAGACTCGATGGATCGGCTTTCGCGCGCAGGCGGACGCGGCCCGGCAGCATCGCTCTGGCCTGTTCCCGGTCGCCGTCGAAAACTTTTTGGCCGCGCGCCAGCATGATCAGACGCGTGCACAGCCTTTCGGCGTGCTCCATGACGTGCGTCGAGAAGAGGATATTCGCTCCCCGGCGCGCCGCGGCCAGAATCTCGTCCTCGAGCACCGTCTGGTTCACCGGATCGAGACCGGAGAAGGCCTCGTCGAGCAAAAGCAAGCGCGGTGAATTGACCAGGGCGGTGGCGAGTTGGACCTTCTGGGCCATGCCCTTGGAGAGGCGTTCGACCTTTCGGCCGGCGAACGGACCTAGACCAAATCGCTCGATCAGCGGAGCGGCGGCCTTGCGGGCGGCCGAGCGCGAGAGACCTTTCAACATTCCGAAATAGACGACGGTCTCGATCGCGGTCATGCCGCGATAGAGGCCGCGCTCTTCGGGGAGAAAACCAATTTCGAACGCGTTCTTTCGGCCAGGCGGAGCGCCCAGAACTTCGATCCTGCCGGAGCTGGGACGAACGATATCGAGAATCATCCGCAACGTTGTGGTTTTGCCGGCGCCGTTGGCGCCCAGGAAACCGACCACCTGGCCTTCGTCGATCGAGAAGCTCAGGTTGTCGACGGCGACGAAATCGCCGAAGCTTCTCGTTACGCTTTCGAGGATCAGAATCTTCATCGACTGAGCGCCGCCACGTCCCATTTTGAATTGTACGCGCCGGTTTACGGACAAATCGCGAACGGTCTCGGCGCCGAACTTGTCTCGGGGCGGTTCAGCCCCGGCGCCAAGCTGCCGACCGCGCGTGCCCGGGCAATCGACTTGGGGCTTCACCAACACAGTTGCGGAAGCCTACCGTCAGCTCGCGAGCGAAGGCTGGCTGGAGCTCAAGCGTCATCGCGGAGTTTGCGCGCCCGCTCCGGGAGCTTGTTGCGCGGGCGCTGGGGGAAGGCGTTTCACCGAACGCATTGGCCCGGGAGACGACCAAGAGCGCGCGGAGGCTCGAAAGAGGCGCGCTGTGAAGAGCGGGATGCGCCGGCGCGAGTTTAAAGCGACGAATCGAGCCGGCCGCCGCCGCAATCGCTGGAGTCGCCATTCTGTACGCTGTGCTTTTCCGGTTCGTTCCCCGCCTGAGGCGCCACGATCTCTTTTTCGCGGTCAGGTTGGCTCCCGGATTTCGGGACGATTCGGGAGGATGAGGCGTCGTGCCGCTCGCGCCGATGGGTCCACCGGGTGGGAGCCGATACCGCGCCTTTACAGCCGCGCCGCGGCGAGGTCCGCGATGAAGGCGGGGGCTTCCATGGGAATGAAGTGCGAATAGGGGGTGGGGAGGTCGCGGCCGTTCTGAAAGCGCGCGGCGAGGTCCGGAGCGGTGGGGGATGCGGCCATGTCGATGCCGGCATTGGCGCCTAGGGCGCGGGCGGAGCGGACGACGGTTACGGGGATTGCGATGCGTTCGATGCGGCCATACAGGTCGGCGCCGGGTAAGGCGCTTGCTTCATAGATGGCGCCTTCGATGGCGGGCGGACAGGCCAGGACATAGCCGTCGCCATCGGGGGCGGCGGTAAGGCCGTAATCGCAGTAATCGCGCAGGACGGCGGGGTCCCAATCGCGAAACGGCGGACGGTCTTTGAAGCGCTCGAACATTTCGGCGGGCGAGGTCCAGCGGTTGCGGCGCTTGCGCGCGTAGTGCGGCGGGCGGGGCGCGGCGGCGTAGGAGTGGGGCGGCAGAATTACGGGATCGACGAGGAGCAGCTTGGAGAAAGCTTCGGGCGCAAGCGCGGCGGCGAGGGCGAGCGAATGTCCACCCATGGAGTGGCCTATGCCGCAGGCGCCGCGGAGATCGAGCCGGCGCGCTACGGAGGCGACGTCCTCGCCGAAGCCGGACCATTCATAGGGTGGGTCGGGCTTGGAGCTGAGGCCATGGCCGCGCATGTCGATCGCGAGGGCGCGGCGGCCGGGAATTAGCGCGGCGACGCGGCTCCAACAGCGCGCGTGAAATCCGGTGGCGTGCAGGAAGAGGATAGGGGGATCGCGGCCGGGACGCTCGAAGAGGGCGAGGCGCACTCCGTTGACGTCGAGAAAGCGGGGATCGTCGAAGGGCGCGTCCATTTCAGGCAGTGGCCGCCGGGCGGCGAGGTTTAGGGTAGCAGGCTTGACTTCTTATGTGGCTAGTACTAATTTATTAGTATGATGCGGCTGGCGGTTTTCGTTTGCGCGCTCGGCATGACGGCGGCACGGGGCTGGGACGAGGGGAGCGAACAAATCGACGCGTCGATGGGCGAGGGGGCGGCGGCGTATCAGAAAGCGGACTATGAAGCTGCACGGGCAAATTATGAGAAGGCTTGGGAAATCGCGCGGCGGAGTCCGGCGGGTAATCCGGCGCGCTACGACATTTTGAAACGGTTGGCGGCGATTCGCGCCGCGCAGGGCGAATTTGCGGAGGCGGACAATTACCTGCAACTGGCAATCAACTGGCGGGAGACCACGGCGGGCGCGGATGATCCGAAGATAGCAGACGATCTGCTCGAATCGGCCACTCTGTGCCGGGGAATGACGGACTATGACCGCGCCATGGCGATCCTGGAGCGCGTGCGATCCATGCATTTGCGGAGCGCGGGCGCCGGGAGTTTGCCGGTCGCGTCCGATTGGAGCAGGATGGCGCAAATTTACGTGGACGAGCAGAACAACGAAGCAGCGGCGGCGGCGCTGGAACAAGCGCTTGCGATCCGTTCGAAGATCGCCGGGACGTACGATGTTTCGTTGTTGGGGGATCTGGATCGGCTGGGCGCGGCGCGGATCGCGCTGGGGCGATATGAGGGTGCGGAGGAGAGTTATCGCCACGCGCTGGTGATTCGGGAAAGCCTTTTCGGGCGCGAGAGCCCGGACCTGATCGCGACCGTGGACGGCCTTGCTTACGCCTGCTTCGGCGAGAAGAAATACGAGGAAGCGGAGCCGCTGTACCAGCGGCTGATTGCTTTGTGGACGTCGTCGGCGGGCAAGGAGCATCCCATGGTCGCGATTGCGTATGACAAGCTGGCGGTGTTTTACGCCGGGCAGAAGAAGTTCGACCTGGCGAAGGCGGCGGCCGAGCATGCCAACGCGATTCGGGCGCATTTTCTGGCGTCGGGGTTCGCTCAAGAGGCGGTGGAACAGCAGGCGGAGAACAATGTGGGGAGCGCGAAGGAGCTGTACCGGCGGGCGGCGTCGGCGCTGCAGCCTCCGAATCCTGTATACGACGAGCTGGCGGGGCAGATCCGGGCGATTCTCGAGAATCTGGAGCATCCTAAGCCGGCGCCTGGAGCGAAAGCGCCGCGGCGAAGCAAATAGGGGCGTTTATACCCGAGTTTATATTGCCTGCCGCCATGCTTTCAAATCACGGCGTAGGAAAGGAATAGAATTGACCAATGCGGTTCCCGATCGTGGCCGCATTGCTGGGGGCAGTCGCGTACGGTGAGGACATCACTCTCGCGCTCGATGGTGGCGAGATATTTATTCGGAACGGTCGTTTCATCCGGGTGGCGGAATCCGGCTCATATGTAGCGGAATTGTCCTTCAAAATCGAAAACCATACTTCCGTGCCGTGGTGGACCGTTGCTCTGCAATTCAACATCGTCGCAATGTGCAACGGAACGCCTCGCCATTGGTCGATTCCGGCGACGACGAGTTTAGGGTGGAGCGAAGATCATATCGTCGGGAATGTGTACGGAGAGACATACGACCCCTTAGAGGGAAAAGTCCATGGGTGTCGCCGCGTCGTCGGCCCGGAGCAAGCGAAGAAAGAAGCGGCTGAAAAGGCACGTCGAACGCGAGAGTTATCCGAAGCTGCACAAAAACAGTCCGAGGACGATGCAAAAGCAGCCGAAGAACGACAGAGGACTCGTGCGGCTTGTACAGCGATTTACCAGCGCACAGTAGATAAGAAGATCGGGGAGCCGACGGTTCGTGAAGGCGAACAGATTCGCGGTTGTCAGGCAGCGGTGGGTGGCGCATTCGTTCTCGAGGCTGCGCCGAAGGCGAGGAGACCGGCACGGAGTGCGTAGCGGCTATCGGGAGGCGGCAGGGGCGAACGCGCCCGCGGAGGAAGAGCGGCGTGAACGGCGATGATGCGATTCGCGATGGGGACATATTGAGAAGAATTGGACGCGCTCATAGCTCGCTTCCATAAAGAGCCGCGGTAAGGTGAGATCACAGCAACTGGATGAACTCGGGGACGGAGAGGTTCGCATCCCGAACGATGGCGCGTAGCAGTGGTTCCCTTAATGGTCCGGCCATGATGGACCGGCACTACGGTCCGGGCCTTCGTCTCGGGATGGATCAGCACTAAGTGGCTTCTCTTTTGCCTATGCTCGACGAATCCGGCGCGCTTGAGCGCCTGGGAAGCTTGGCCAGCGATCAAACGGGAACGGTCACCCGGCCTTGAAACGATCGGCCCTCCTCGGGAAGGGCTTCGCCGTGGCATTGCGCTCCGATTGTTCCAGGGTTTCACCCTGGGTGTGAGAACCAGGCAGGGCCGGAACAAACGCCACGTAGCCGCCTTCCGAAGCTTGTTCGTAGAACACCGAATAGGAGAAAGCCTTGGGAACCTTACTCTTCATCATTTTCATTGTAGGTGGTCCGAATCGAAGTCGAAGAGGCGAGCGGGAGCGAGCGGCGGCTATTGGGCGGCGGCGACGAGGCCGGTTTCGGCGAATGCGGCGGGGGCGGGGGCGCGTTCTTTCTGGCCGCGCTTGACTTGATACATGCGCTGGTCGGCTTCGGAGAGGAGGCCCTCGGCGTCGGCGCTGTCGGCGGGGTAGACGGCGGCGCCGACGCTGAGGGAAACCAGCGGCTCGCCGCATAGTCCTTTGCCGGCGAGGCGGACGGCGTCTTCGAGGCGGGCGATTCTTTCCGCCAGTTTATCGAAGGAGATGCCGGGGAGAACCACGACGAACTCGTCGCCTCCCATGCGCGCGACGTAATCGTACTCGCGGCAATGTTCCTTGAAGCTGGCGGCGACCATTTGCAGGAGGCGATTGCCTTCGAGGTGGCCGAAGCGGTCGTTGATCTGCTTGAAGCCGTCGAGATCGCAAACGAGCACCGCAAGGGGGGTGGCGGCGCGCTTGGAGCGGTTCAGCTCGGCGTCGAGGTGCAGAAAGAGGGAACGCGCATTGGGCAGGCCGGTGAGGTAATCGGTGGTGGCGCAGCTTTCGGCCTGGCGGAATCGCAAGGCGTTCTCGATGGCGAGGGACACTTTGGAGCTCAAGGCCAGCAGCACGCGCAGATTATCATTCGAAAAGGCGTTGCCGGCGGCGCGGTAGAGCGTGAGAGTGCCCACGACGCCGTTGGCCCCCTGGAGCGGGACGGCGAGAGCTTTTCGCAAGACGCTGAACTTGGCGGGATCGCCCAGGTAGGCGGACTCGACCGATGGGCTGCCGTTCACGATGGGCGTGTTGTTCTCGGCGACCCACCCGGAAAGACCTTCGCCGAGGGGAATATTCAAAGAAGAGAAGAGGCGGAAATCGTCGCCGCTGACGTACTCCGGCGACAGATGGCCGTCCTTGACGACATAAATGGCGATGCTGTCGTAAGGGACGATGCGCTGCAGGCGGACGGCGAGGACGGAGAGCGTTTCGCTGAGGCTGAGAGAATTGCCGATGTGCTGGGTGAGCTCGAACAGGGCCTGCACTTCCTGGCGGGCGGCGGCGATGGAATCGAGAAACGGCAGAGGCTCGCCGGGGACGGCGCCGGGAGGGGTTTCGAAGCCGGCGGGGGCGGCGGCGAGGCGGGAGCGGGGCGAGGGGCCGCGCTTCGAAGACGGCAGCGCGCGGGCCTTTTCTTCCCAATCGCGATAGCGGCGCGCGAGAATTTCGACCACTTGAGGGTCGAAGCTGCTGCCGGCTTCGAGGGCGACTTGCGCCATGGCTTCGTCGAGCGGCAGGGCGCGGCGGTAGTTGCGGTCGGAAGCGAGGGCATCGAGGCAATCGACGGCGGCGAGGATGCGGGCGCCGATGGGGATGGCGGAGCCTTTGAGGCCGAAAGGATAGCCGGAGCCGTCCCAACGCTCGTGATGGGCGCGAACGATGGGCACGACGGGGTAGGGGAACTCCACTTGTTCGAGGATCTCGGCGCCGACGATGGGGTGGATTTTCATCTTCTCGAATTCTTCCGCGGTCAGCTTTCCGGGCTTGGAGATAATATGCTCGGGCACGGCCAGCTTGCCGATGTCGCGCAGCAACGCGGCGGCGCGCAAGGCGTCCGTTTCGTCTTCGCCGAGGCCGAGCTCCCGGGCGATTGCGAGCGCGTAGGTCTGCACGCGGCGGGGATGTTCGGACATATTGCGGTCGTTGGCGTCGATGGCGAGCGAGAGGGCTTCAATGGTGCGCAGGTGCAACGCGGCGGCCTGCTCGGCGTGGCGCTTCTCCTTTTCGAGGCGGCCGAGGTAGAGGCGATAGGAGCGGAAAATCAGGTAGACGAAAGGCAGCACCACGACGGCGAACTGCCAGCCGAATTGGCGGGTGGTAATATGCACGGCCTCGGCGACGGCGGCGCCGATCATATAGTAGGGCAGCGTCCAGCAATGGCAATCCGTCCAGGTGGCGCGCAAGGGCCTTTTTTCCGTGAGCGCGACGATGACGGCGACGGGGAAGGTATTGGCGAGGAAATAAACGCCCGCGGCGAGAGCCAGCGGGAGCGGCTCCGGGAGACGGGGGGCGTACCACGGCCGGAAATGGTAGACATAGCCCGCCAGCGCGGCGGCAATGGCGACGTTGGCGACGCTGAATAGGACCTGCACGAACAGCGGCCGCGCTTTCGGCCGCCACACGCACTGGATTAAAGCGGCGGCGGCGGCGAGGACCACGACTTGGGGAACGGGCAGTTCCACGATGCCCACCAAGACGAACAGGAAATTGACGCTGACGCAGCCGGGGACGCCCGGGATGGTCACTTTCAAAACGGAGGCGGCGGCGGCGATGGCGAGGTAGAACAGGAAGCGGGCGGGAACGGCGCCGTTCCAGTGCGCGCAGCTCATGGCCAGCTCCGCAGAGCCGATAAAGGCAATGACGGCGAGAAAGGCGTTGGCGCGGATGGAACGTACCATCGAGGAAAAGATGTGCACTTCGATCCCCGCCGCAAGTTACTGAGAGCGGGTGGGAGGGTGGCCGTATTGGGACATTTTGTCCCTTACCCGTACGACATACTGTCGCTTGGGTTAGTACGGCGCGCCGTGGGGTCCCAAAATGGCGCTGGACCCGCGACTGCAAGGGAAGGCTGCGACGTGCCTACGATTGAAACCAAGTATTTCGGTCGCGATGACGTTCGAGGAGCGGTCGTGCTTCGATTTTCCTTGCGGATTGCCGGCGTTTGAAGGGGAGCGGCGCTTTCTTCTGATCGAAAAGAAGGACTATCGTCCGCTGGTGTTTGTGCAGAGCGCGGAGACGCCCTCGCTTTGTTTCGTGGCGCTTCCGATCCTGGCGGCGGATCCGTCGTACCGGTTGGCGGTGAGCCGGGAGGATTTGGAGTCGCTCGGTTTTGCGGCCGGGCGGCAACCGCGCATCGGCAGCGAGGCGCTGGTGTTGACGCTGCTCGTCGATCCGCGAGGGCGCTGCCACGACCGCCAATTTAATGGCGCCGCTGGTCATTAATATGGCGAACCGCCGCGCGTTGCAGGCGATCCGCTGCGGACGCCGTCTACTCGCACGAGCAGGCTTTGCGGCGCGGGCGGGAGGAATGCGCATGCTGATACTTCGGCGGCGCGTGGGCGAGACGCTTCTGATCGGAGAGGACGTTGAGATCGAGGTGCTGGAATCCGGCTCCTGGGGGGTCAAGGTGGGAATCCGGGCTCCCCAGGGCGTCTTTATTCTCCGCAAGGAATTACGGACGACCGGGGAGGCCAACGCCGCCGCGGCGAAGCGGAGCGTCGCTGGCGCGGCTGCGGCGCTCGGCGCGAGATTTTTCGGGATTGGACTCATGGAAAGGGCGCGCGGGGGCGATAAGGGCAGGTGAGAGCATTGCGCCGAGGGCGGCGCGGCGGGGCCGCAAAGGAATTTCGGCCCGAGTTCAAATTCAAGGAGAGAATCATGTCTTTCGACATTAATACCAACGTAGCGTCGCTGCAAGCGCAGAATTTCCTGCGCATCAACAGCAATTTTCAGAACCAGACGATTAACGAAGTCACCTCCGGTCTGCGCATCGTGCAGAGCGGCGACGACGCGGCTGGCTTGGCCATCGCCAACGGATACCGATCCGACCAGGCGGTGTTGACACAGGGCGTACAGAACGCCAACGACGGTCTGAGCCAATTGCAGATCATCGATGGCGGCATGAACAACATTTCGCAGTTGCTGGACCGCGCGCGCACGCTGGCGACGGAGTCCGCGACGGGCACGTTCACGGGCGACCGCACGGTTTTGAACAACGAATTTCAAAGCGTACTGGGAGAAATCGACCGGCAATCGCAGGCGATCGGCCTCAATCAGGGGGGAACCTTCGCGAAGAACCTGACGGTGTTTATCGGAGGCGGCCAGGGTCCCACGGCGGCGGCGGCCATCACCAACGGCTCGGTTTCGCTCGACCTGAGCTACTCGACGGTCGATTCACAGAGCCTGGGGTTAAAAGGGTTTACGTCCGGCCACCAAGTGGCGGCGGGCGCGGCGGATTCCGGGCTGTACGATTTGGGCAATTCGAGCACGACCAGCGTTTCGAAGATTATCGCCAACACCGGCGCTACGAGCACCAGCTTTGTGATCTCGGGACCGGGATTTGCGACTGGCGCGGGCGGCGCCATCACGGTCACGGCGAATCTGCAAAACGTGGGCGACGGCGCCTCGCTGGTGAACGCAATCAACGCCGGCATTCAAGCCGCCTCGCAAGCGGGAACGGCGCAGGCGGGGGCATTTAATGCCGCCAACATCGCGGCCACCATTCATACCGGGGCCGACGGCCACCAGCAGCTCGTATTTACGTCCGCCAACACCGCGTTTAACGTGACGGCGGGAGATGTGACGGCGAACGGCCTGATGGGCAACCTGACGGGCCAGAACAATCCGGGCGACGACAACGCGACCTCCCCGGCTCCCAGCGCCATAGCCGCCGATTCGGCCTTCGTGGGCGGGGGAACGCAGCAGTATTCGGTGGCGTTCACCACCATGGTTCACAATGCGACCGCCGGCAGTCAGGACGTGCAGTATCTTACAGTGAGCGCCAACAGTTCCGACGGCACACCCCAGACGGTGAAGATCAAGTTGGACGCCGGGGCCACCACCGACCTGACTTCGGCGCTGGCAATTGGGCAGATTAACCAGCAGCTTCAGGCAACCGATAATCCGGCGCTGCAGAGCATCGTTGCCAGTACGGACGGCGCTGGGCACGGATATCACCTTGTCGAGCAATGGGACGACGCCGTTCACGGTAAGCACGGGCGCGACGGTCGCCGCAGGCGCGACGGATGCGCACGGTATGGGCAATCCCAACACCATTCAGACGACGGCCGTCGTCGGAGTCGGCAACACGGCCGATATCAGCACGCAGGCGGGGGCGCAGGCCGCCGTCGGGGCGCTCGCGAACTCCATC
Organism: Bryobacterales bacterium; assembly: GCA_963795935.1. Lineage (GTDB taxonomy): Bacteria > Acidobacteriota > Terriglobia > Bryobacterales > Bryobacteraceae > JAICMB01. The sequence continues at coordinate 19,455 of CAWCJO010000036.1, forward strand.
GCCGCACTGGGCAGCGCCCAGGCGGTGGTCGGCAAGGGCGAGAACCAGTTCAATTACGCCATCAACCTGGCGCAATCGCAGTTGACCAATTTCGCCACGGCGGAAGCGAGCATCCGGGATGCCGACATGGCCAAGGAAGCCGCTAATCTTACGAAGGCGCAGATTCTGATTCAGGCCGGCGTGGCGGCCTTGGCGCAAGCCAATTCCGCTCCGCAGCAGGTCCTTTCGTTGCTGCCGCACCCTTAACGTCCGCCGCTCCGCCGCGGGCGCCTTCGCAGGCGTCCGCGGCGCAGTTTTAAGTGCCGTCCCGCTTTAAGATTCTGATTCTTGCCGAACGCCATACCTGACGTGGCGGAAGGAAGCGGCGAAGAAAGGGACACGGCAGAGGCCGCCACGACGCGATAAAATACAGCCAATGACCCGGCGCGATCTGATGACGCTAACCAGCCGCGTTTTCGGGACCGCCGCGGGACAGACTTTCCTGGCTCTGTGGATCTCCTCCGTTCACGCTCAGGAGCGTCATTCCCACTCTTCGCCTCCGCCCCAGCCGGCATTCCCGAACGACTACCCGCCGCGCTTCTTTTCCCCCGAACAATTCAAAATATTGCAGGCTTACACGGAAATTCTGATCCCCACGGATGAGACGCCGGGGGCGCGCGAAGCGCACGTGGCGCACTACATCGATTTCGTGGTGGCGGCCGCGCAGGAGTTTGCGCCGGAGATGCAGCGGCAATGGCGCGAGGCGCTTGCCTGGCTGAGCGCGCAACGCTTCCTCGATCTGACGCCGGCGCAGAGACTGGCGCTGGTGGAGGGGATGGCCGCGCCGGAGCGCGACCGCTCCGCGCAGCACGATGGCTTCGCCGTCTACTCCCTCATCAAAGAAATGACGGTCTTCGCGTTCTACACGTCGCGCGCCGGACTGGTCGATAATCTGGAGTACCAGGGGCTGGCTTATCTGACCGAGTTTCCCGCCTGTACTCACGCCGAGCACAGGAATATATAGAGATGGAACGCTTCGACGCGATTGTGGTCGGCTCCGGCGCCTGCGGCGGCTGGGCGGCCATGGAGCTGACGCAGGCGGGAATGAAAGTCCTGCTGCTCGAGGCCGGGTCGTCCATCGCGCCGGCGAAAGACTTTCATCATCGCTGGCCGTACGAGCTGCCGTTCCGGGGACGGGGACAGCCGGGATTTCTGCGGAAATACTTCAAAGGCTCGAGCGAATACAACTACCGCATCATGATCGACGACCGGGAGAACCCTTATACAACCCCCCCGGGCAAGCCGTTCCGCTGGTCGCGGTCGCGCGTGCTGGGCGGGCGCACGCTGCATTGGTCGCGCGCGACGGACCGCATGTCGGACCTGGAGTTCCAGGCCGCCTCGCGCGACGGTTACGGCGAGAACTGGCCGCTCGGTTATGCCGACATCGCGCCGTATTACGACCGGGTGGAAAGCTTCATCGGCGTTTCCGCGGCCGCGGCGGGGCTGCCGCAGTTCCCCGACGGCAAGTTTCTGCCGGCGATGCCGTTGAACTGCGCCGAAACGATTTTCGACGCCGCCTGCCGCAAGAGCGGGCTGCCGGCGACGCCGCGCCGCGTGGCGCAGTTGACGCGCATGCATCACAACCGCCCGCCCTGCCATTATTGCGGCAATTGCGTGAACGGGTGCGAGGTGGGGGCGATGTTCAATACGGTTGCGGTGACGCTGCCGCCGGCGCTGCGAACTAAGAATTTGACGCTGCGGTGCGACTCGGTGGCGAGCCACGTCGTGATGAACGGCGGCAACGAGGCGGGCGGCGTGGCCTATTTCGAGCGCTATACGAAGAAGGCGGTGGAAGCGCGGGCGCGGGTCGTGATTCTGGCCGGCTCGTCGCTCGAGAACACGCGCCTGCTGCTGAATTCGCGCAACGGGGGACTTGCGAATTCCAGCGGGGTTCTGGGGCACTATCTGATGGACCAGATCGGCGGCGCCGCCGTCGAGGGATTTCTTCCGCAACTCAAAGGCGCGGCCATTCGCAACGACGACGGCAAGTCCGGCGGCATCTATATTCCGAATTTCAACAACATCCCGAATTTAAACAACAGGGCGGGGAAGAATCCGAACTTTATCCGGGGTTACGCCATGAGCGCGTCGGGCGGCGCGGCCATGTTTCCGGATTTCGCGGCGGAGCTGCCGGGGTTCGGCTCGGAGTACAAGAAGCGGGTGAAGCGTCTTTATCCGGCGCGGGCGCGCGTGTGGCTATCGGGGGGAGAAATGCTGGCGCGGCGCGAGAATTTCGTCGCAATCGATCCGGAAGTGCGGGACGCATGGGGAATCCCGGTTCTTAAAATCCACTGCGAGCATTGCGACAACGATCGCAAGCTGTACGCAGACTTTTTCGAGCGCGCGCAAGAGTTATTCCGGGCGGCCGGAGGCGAGATTACGGACGCGCGTCCGAGAATGGGCGTGCCCGGCGGATTGATTCACGAAGTGGGAAGCTGCCGCATGGGCGCGGACGCGAAGACGAGCGTGTTGAATTCGTTTTGCCGCACGCACGACGTGGGGAACCTATACGTTTTTGGCGGCGGCGCTTTCGTTACGAGCGGCGATAAGCATCCGACGCTGACGATGATGGCGCTGGCCGCGCGCGGATGCGACGAGCTGCTGGAGCGGGCGCGGAAGAATGAGCTGTGAGGGCGGCGGGGGGCTGCGCGGCGGAACACTGCCCGTTATGCAGAGGCGCGGGAAGGTTATGCGCCGGCCTATAATTATTGCGATGCTCAGAGCGTTGCCGGCGTGGCCAGTGGGTTTGGTTTGTCTTGTCTCATACGCTCAGACGCCGGCGGTCCCGAAGACCGGCTCCGATTACACCCGCGACATCGAGCCGCTGTTTCAGAAGCGCTGCTATCTCTGCCACGGACCGCAACAGCAGATGAGCAACCTGCGGCTGGACCAGCGGGAATCGGCGATGCGCGTGATCCAGCCCGGCAACAGCGGGGCCAGCCGGCTCATCCGGATGGTCTCGGGCGCGGGAAAGGTGGTGATGCCGCCGGTGGGCGAGCGGCTCAGCGAGTCTGAAATCGCGCTGCTGCGGGCGTGGATCGATCAGGGCGCGGTGTGGTCCACGGCGGCAGCGAGCTCTCCGGCGGCGGCCGGGCATTGGTCTTTTCAGAAAGTGCGGCGCCCGGAGCCGCCAAGTGTGCGGGACGGCGCGTGGGCGCGGAATCCGATCGATCGCTTCATATTGGCGCGGCTGGAGAGCGAAGGCATCGCGCCCTCGCCGGAGGCGGGCAAGGCAACGCTGCTGCGGCGGGTGAGCCTGGATATTACGGGTCTGCCGCCGGCGCCCGGTGACATCGAATCATTCCTTGAAGACAATCGGCCGGACGCCTACGAGCGCGTGGTCGACCGCCTGCTCGATTCGCCGCATTACGGCGAGAAGTGGGCGCGCTACTGGCTGGATTTGGCGCGCTACGCCGATAGCGACGGCTACGAGAAGGACCGTTCGCGTCCCTGGGCTTGGCGATACCGGCAGTGGGTCATCGACGCGCTGAACCGCGACATGCCATACGATGAGTTCACCGTGGAACAGCTTGCGGGGGATCTGCTGCCCAACCGGACGACGGACACGCTGGTGGCGACCGGGTTCAACCGCAACACGCTGACGAATCGCGAGGGCGGCACCGATCCGGAGCAGTTTCGGGACGAGCAGGTGCTGGACCGGGCGGCCACGCTGGGCACGGTGTGGCTGGGGTTGACGGTGGGCTGCGCGCAATGCCACAACCACAAGTTCGACCCGATCAGCCAAAAGGAGTTTTATCAGCTCGCCGCGTTCTTCAATACGCAGGAAGAGGTCAACGTGCCGGCGCCGATGCCGGGCGAGCTCGGACCGTATCTGGCGGCGCGGCCCGCCTACGACGAGCGGCGGCGGGCGTTGCTGATGGAGTATCGCATCCCGGAGAACCAGGCCGATTGGGAAGACAAGCTACGCTACGCCGCGCTGCATCCGGGCGAGCACGACGACTGGAGCTTTGCCTATGGCGAGTTTACGCACAGCGTGGACAACGCGCGCAAAGTGCTGTTCAAGCCTTTGGCGGAACGCAGCGAGTTGCAACAGGCGCAGATGACGGAATTATTCCTCGGCTCCTGCGGCAACCTGTATCCCAAGCAGCACTGCGCCGGGCTGAAGCTGGCGGAGGCGCGGACGAAGTTGAACGAGCTGAACGCCCAGATGCCGCCCTACAGCTACGCGCCGGTACTGATCGAGAACGATACGCCTCCCAAGACGTACGTCCACGTGAAGGGCGATTGGCGGGAGCACGGCGAGGAAGTGCGGCCGAACACGCCGGCGGTGCTGCCGCCGCTGCCCGCGGGAGCGGCGACGCGGCTGACGCTGGCGCGCTGGCTGGCGTCGCCGGAGAATCCGTTGACGGCGCGCGTGGCGGTGAACCGGATTTGGCAGGAAATCTTCGGGCGCGGCATCGTGTACACATCGGACGATTTCGGCGCGCAGGGAGATCGTCCGACGCATCCGGAGCTGCTCGATTGGCTGGCCAGCGAGTACGTGGCGCGCGGCTGGAGCATGAAACAGATGGTGCGGCTGATGGTGACATCGTCGACTTACCGGCAGTCGTCGAATGCGCGGCCGGAGCTCGCCTCGCGCGATCCCGAGAACACGCTGCTGGCGCGGCAATCGCGGTTGCGGCTGCCGGCGGAGCCGATCCGCGACGAAGCGCTGTCCGCGGCCGGATTGCTGGATTTGCGGATCGGCGGGCCGAGCGTGAAACCTCCGCAGCCGAAGGGGGTGGCGGAGCTGTCATATGCCAATTCGGTGAAGTGGGCGGAGTCGAGCGGGCCGGATCGCTACCGGCGCGGCCTGTACATCCATTTCCAGCGGACGACGCCGTATCCGCAGCTCACGAATTTCGACGCTCCGAACGCCAGCCTGTCCTGCACGCGCCGCGAGCGTACCAACACGCCGCTGCAGGCGCTCAACCTGATGAACGATCCCGTATTCTTCGAGGCCGCGCAGGGGCTTGCGTTTCGCGTGATGCGGGAAGGGGCGGCCACGGGAGGCGGGTTCCGCGAGCGTCTGAATTATGCGATGCGCGTTACGGTGGGGCGCGACGCCAGCGCGCGCGAAGCCGCACGGCTCGGCCGATTTTACGACGACAGGCTGCGCGCGCTCGAAGGCGATCCCCGAACGGTGGCGGAGCTGTTTCCGAACCGCATCGAAGGGACGCCGCAAGCCGAGGCCGCGGCGTGGGTGGAGTTGAGCCGCGTGTTGCTCAACCTGGACGAGTTCATCACGAGGGAATAGGCGTGGGCCTTCCATTATGATTGGGCATTATGACTGAACAAGAGTTTCGCAAGATTCAAACGCGGCGCAGCTTCTTTCAGGAGTGCGCCGGCGGCATCGGGATCGCGGCGCTGGCCGAATTGATGTCGGGGGAGGGGCGCGCGGCGTCTTTGGAAATCAATCCGCTGGCGCCCAAGAAACCTCAATTCCCAGCCAAGGCGAAGAACGTCATCTTCATGTTCATGGAGGGCGGACCGAGCCAGCTCGATCTGTTCGATCCGAAGCCTGAACTCCAAAAGTGGAGCGGGAAGCCACTGCCGGCGTCGATGACGAAGGACCTGCGCCTGGCCTTCACCAAGCCCAACGCCGCTGTGTTGGCCAGCCCGCGTACGTTCCAGCCGTACGGCAAGAGCGGCATCGAATTTTCGGACTACATCCCGCACATCGGGTCGTGCGCGGACGATTTATGCCTGGTGCGGTCGATGTACACGGATGCGTTCAATCATCATCCCGGCCAGTTGCTGCTGTTCGGCGGCAGCATCCAGGTGGGCCGGCCGACGATGGGGGCGTGGGTGCTGTATGGCCTGGGCAGCGAGTCGCAGAACCTGCCGGGATTCGTGGTGCTCGCATCCGGCGTGGGGACGAGCGGGGGGACGTCCAATTGGTCCAGCGGATTTTTGCCGTCCACGTACCAGGGCGTGGTATTCCGCAGCTCGGGAGATCCGGTGCTGTACCTTTCGAATCCGCCGGGCGTCAGCGGGGAGATGCAGCGCGCCGGGCTCGACGCGCTGAAGGACCTCAACCAGGAACATTATGAGAGTACCGGCGATCTGGAGATTGCATCGCGGATCTCCTCTTATGAGCTGGCGTTCCGGATGCAAATGGCGGCGCCGGAATTGCTCGATTTTTCCAAGGAGACGCCGGAGACGCTGGCAATGTACGGGGTAAACGAAGATCCGACCCGGCAGTTCGGGACAAACTGCTTGCTGGCGCGCCGCATGGTGGAGCGCGGGGTGAGGTTCGTGATGTTGACGCATGCAAGCTGGGACGACCACACGGATCTGAACCGCAAGCTGAAGAAGAACTGCGCGATCGCGGACAAGCCAACCGCGGCGCTGATTCAAGATCTGAAGCAGCGCGGGCTGCTGGACAGCACGCTGGTGGTATGGGGCGGCGAATTCGGGCGCACGCCGATGGTGGAGATCCGGGATCCGCGCGATGTCAACAATGCCGGGCGCGACCATCACCCGTTGGCGTACAGTCTGTTCCTGGGCGGCGGCGGCATCCGGGGCGGCACGGTGGTCGGAAAAACCGACGACCTATGCATGAAGATCGACGAGGACAAGGTGCACGTGCACGATTTACAGGCGACGCTGCTGCATTGCCTGGGCCTGGATCACACTCGTCTGACCTATCACCACATGGGGCGCGATTTTCGGCTCACGGATGTGTCGGGAAACGTGGCGCCGAAGATGCTGGCGTAGGGAAGTCTCATATACCCGCATTGCGGAGAAACTGGGCCGACTCCTCCGGCGGCGTGGGATTAATGTAGAAGCCGGCGCCCCACTCGAATCCGGCGACCTTTACCAGGCGCGGAATAATCTCGATGTGCCAGTGGTAATGCAACATCGCCGCTTCCTGCACCGGGCCGGTGTGGACGATGAGATTATAGGCGGGATTTTCGAGCGTTTTTTCGAGCTTGCGGATGGTGGCGCGTATGGCCCAGGCGAGATTTTGGAGCAGCCGCCCGTCGGAGGTCTCGAAATGAGAGATGTGCCGCTTCGGGACGATCCAGGTCTCGAAGGGAAATCGCGCCGCATAGGGCGCGATGGCCTGAATCTCGTCGTTTTCGAGAATCACGCGGGCGCCGGACTCGCTCTCCTGGCGGAGAATGTCGCAAAACACGCAGCGCTCGTGGAAGGTGAAGTAACGTTGGCCTCCATCGATCTCTTCCTGCACCCGTTTGGGAACGACAGGCAGGGCGATCAACTGCGAATGGGTGTGCTCGAGCGAAGCCCCGGCGGCCTCGCCGTGGTTCTTGAACAGCAGGACATAGCGCAGGCGATGATCGCGCTTCAGATCGAGCACGCGGTCCCGGAAGGCCCAAAAGAGGTCCTCGATGCGCTTTTCCGGCAATTCGCCCAGGGAGATTTTGTGTTCCGGCGTCTCGATAATGACCTCGTGGGCGCCGATCCCGTTCATCTTGTCGTAGATGCCGTCGCCTTGGCGGTTCAGTTGGCCTTCGATGCGCAAGGCCGGGAACTTGTTCGAGACGATCCGAAGCTGCCACTGTCCATCGTTGCGATAGGCGAGGATTTCGGGCGGAGTGCGGTCTTCATTGCCGGGGCAAAAAGGGCACACGCCGCCGCCTTTCGGCAGCACACGCTCGCGCATAAAGTCCGTGGGGCGTCTGGCTCGTTCCGTCGAGATAATCACCCAGCGGCCCGTGACCGGGTCTTTTCGCAGCTCTGGCAAATGAAGTTCCCCAAGCATGGAGTCGATGGCGCACGAAGGGCTAATTATAGCTCCCACGGCGGCCTGGAAGGCGCCGAGGCGCTGAAAAATACAATCAGCGCGCCAGTTGGCGGTATACATTGAGGAGCCGCTTGAGGGCGGGCACAAGCTTCCGCGGCGGCGCGGCCTGCAAGGCTTCGACATCTATTTCGAAGACGGAGTGGCCGAAGCGATCCTTGCCGGCCTCTTTCATGGCGAAGAACTCGCAAATTCTGCGGCCTTCATCCGTCCACGTGGTGGCCACGAAGTGAGTGGCGCGGACGCCGTGGTTCACGGCGTAGTACACCAGTTTATCCAGAAACCCATTGAGCAGCCGCACGTAGGCCTGTTGCCAAATGCCCTCGCCCCAACGGCGGTATTCTTCGTCGATGGCGATCGACATGAAATAGATCTTAACGGTTCCGCTGCCGAGGTAGGGGACAATGCCGGAAGCCGGTACGGTGTTGTCCGCCATCCCGGCGCGGATCTTCGCATACAAGGAGTTGTCCACCGGCATGGCGTTTATATAGCCGGCAAGCTTGCGGGTTTCACGATCGATCAGGAAGGTGTAGATATCGGGATTGATCTTGATCCATGAGAGCGAAAGGCCGCGCGGAAGTTCGATCTCACCGTAATGCGGTATGGCTCCGAACGCCTGGGCATCGATGACGTCCGCGGCGTGGTCGAGCATTGTGGAGAACTGGACACGATCGTGAATGTCGCGGCCGTGGAGCAGCGCCAGGGGCGAGGGCGGGTGAGACAAGAACGGAAGCCAGAGTTTTTCGATGTGCCCGCGCATGAGAGCATCGGAGTGACCGAACCACTCGCAGCGGACATTTTCGACGCCCGCGCCGAACCATTCAAAACCTTTTGATCCGCCCGTTCCCGCGCGCGCGGCGAGGCGGCCGGCCCATCCGGGCCAGGGGTCCTTCTGGCCGCATTCATTGCGTACCGATGAGACTTGATCGCGGCTGAAGAGCGTGGCCCAATCGAAGTCGGACGGCAGGATGGAGCCGGCCAGGACCAGCTTGTCGAAGCGCACGTCCTCGTACTTCAGCATTGCGTTGCCCACGATCCACGAGCCCAGGCTGTGGGCGACGGCCGAGGGCCGCTTGTCAAAGCGATCCAAATCGACGGCGGGGCAACCCTTCACGGCCGAGCTATACCAGTTATAGAACCGATCCACCAGACGGGCGTTGAAAGGCGGCGCGAGGAATCGGAAAAGCCCGTACCGGCCGTAGTCGAAGGGCTCGGTCCTCGACGGCGATCCGCTGAGGGCGGCGGAAAATAGCTTTTGCCATTCGCCGTGCGTGCGGATGCCGTGAACGGAAATGACCAGGGGCGGGTGATAAGCCGGCCGCTTCGGACGCTTGGCTGCGGCTTGCGGCATAGCCTGGATTGTATTACATGGGGGCGCGGAGTTGAAGCGGAAAATCGTCTATTGCAAGATAAGCGGATTGGGGCCTCGAATTCGCCGGCGAACGGGTTCTCGCGGAGCGACGGTTCTCCAGGGATCGGGAAGGACCGCGATGCCGGCATGAGGTTGGCGCAAATGGACTGCCGTCCCAAGCGGGTGAGCGGGCCGGGCGCGCGCGCAAGATGGGAGAGGCGAAGAGGACTAGTTGCGCCGAGGCACAGCGCGGGGACTATCGCGGCGCGCGGAAAACATCGCGCATGTGCGTGACCGCGGGCGGGCTGGAGAAGACCACGTTCAGGACGTCGAAGCGCACCTTGTCCCAGGGCGCTTCCGCGCGGCGGGCGTAGTCTCGCGCCACGCGCACAATGCGGCGGCGCTTCTCTTCGCCGATGGCGCGATCCGGGGATCCGAACTCATCCGTGCGGCGGGATTTGACTTCTATGAATACGAGCGCGTCCCGCTCCCAGCCGACCAGATCGATCTCGCCCGCGCCGGAGCCGAGGCGATAATTGCGCGCGACGACGACGATGCCGGCGCGCTGCAGGAAGCGGTGCGCGATGTCCTCGCCGCGGCGGCCGAGGGCATGCTCCGGGTTCAGATGGCGGCGGCGGCCGCGCTGCCGCAAGGAATCGCTAAGGGCGTGAAGGAGGTTGATCATCGACGCTCCCGTGGGATCGATTGCGCCGGAGCCGGGATTACTTCTTGCATTCGAGCTCGAACGTCATGACCTTGCCGCGAACCACGTAACAGAGATAATGCTCCCAGAACAGCCGCAGCCGCCGCGAACGATTGACCATAAACTCGAATCCCAGCCAGCGCCATAAAGCAAGTAGCTTCAGCCGCACCGAAATCTCACGAAATCGGCTGGGGGAGTAATAGCCGAAGCCGCCGTGGTCGTCGCCGAAGTAGCGGAAGGAAAAGCTGTTCAGGTGCCAGCGGTGGGTGGGGTCGCAAAAGGAGCTGAAATCGGTGTAGTGGGGCGTGACGATCAGGAGGCGGCCGCCGGGGCGCAGGATGCGGTGAAACTCTTCGACAGCCTGGATGACGTCCGCGACGTGCTCGATGACATGGATGGCGCGAACGGAGTCGAAGGCATTGTCGGCGAAAGGATAAGGGAAGCGGTCCAGGTCGCACAGTACATCGGCGCGGGCGCGCGGGTTACGGTCGATTCCGATGGAGCCGGGAAACTTGTTCCGGCCGCAGCCGACGTCGAGCACGCGCGGGGCGGGCGGCGGCGCCCGCTGTTCGGCTGGAGGCATCAATCTATAGCTTAAGATTCCTACGTTTGGCCGGCGTGGATTTCGCGGAAACAGTCTTCCAGCGTATCCATCGCGAAGCTCGCCTGATCGCGCGTGACGACGAGCGGCGGCGAGAGGCGGATTACGTTCCGGCCCGCGCCGAGGAGCAGCAATCCGCGCTCGAACGCGTTCATCACTACCCGGTCGCGCAGATCCGGCGCACGCTCTTTCGTAGCGCGGTCGCGCACCATCTCGATGCCGATCATCAGCCCCAGGCCGCGGACCTCGCCGACATGGCGGAAGCGTTGCGGCCACTCCCGCATGCGGGCCATCATGAAATCCCCGACTTCAGCCGCGTTCCGAATGAGCTCGGTTTCGAGCAGTTCGATGGTCGCTAAAGCGGCCGCGACGCAAACCGGGTTGCCGCCGAAGGTGGAGGCGTGCGCGCCGGGCGGCCAGGTCATCAGCTCGCGCCGCGCGATCATGGCGCTCAACGGCATGCCGCTGGCAATGCCCTTGGCGGAGGCGAGGATGTCCGGCACGAAACCAAAATGATCGGACGCCCACATCTTCCCCGTGCGGCCCATGCCGGACTGGACTTCATCGGCCACGATCAGAATGCCGTGACGGGTCGCGAGGCGCTGCAGTTCATCGAAGAAGAGCCGCGGTGGAACGACATAGCCTCCTTCGCCCTGGACCGGCTCGACAAAGATGGCGGCGACGTCTTCTGGCGGGACGAGAGCGCGAAAAAGCGTGTCCTCGATGAATCGGATCGATGCCATGGCGCAGTCTTCCGGAGATTGTCCCGGGGCGCCGCGGTAGGGGTAAGGGTAGGGGGCATGGAACACGCCGGCCAGCAGGGATCCGAAACCGGCGCGCTGCACGGATTTGCTCGCGGTCAGAGATAACGACCCCATGGTGCGGCCGTGAAAGCATCCATGGAAAGCGATAATCTTGTCGCGTTTGGTGGCATAACGCGCCAGTTTGAGGGCCGCTTCGATCGCTTCCGTGCCGGAATTGCCGAAGTAAACGCGTCGTGCGACATCGCCGGGAGCGATCGTAGCCAACTTTTCGCCCAATTCGACCATGTTGGTGTAATAAAAATCGGTGCCGGACATGTGAATCAGGCGGCCGGCCTGGCGCTCAATCGCGGCGGTGACGCGCGGGTGGCAATGTCCCGTCGAGGCGACGGCAATGCCGGCATTGAAGTCGAGAAAGCGGTTGCCGTCCACATCCTCAACCATCGCGCCCGCGGCGTGATCGACCACCAGCGGATACGTGCGCGTATAAGAGGGGGACAAGACGGCGGCGTCGCGCTCGATGATGGCCTGCGCGCGAGGGCCGGGCAGGGTGGTCACAAGCCGCGGAAAATCGCTGCGAATGGATTCGGCGGTTAACATCGGGTACCTCCTGAGCAATAGTTGGGCCGCGGGCGAAAGCCGCGAGCTACGAAAAAGCGAGTGGAGGCTTAGCCCCTAGTCGGAGCCGAACAGCGAGGGACGAGCTTGCGATGGGAGCGCCATCTATTTCAAATGTATCATTGCGGCGCTTGTATCATTGCGGGATTCTGGGGTTCAGGATGGAACCCGATCTGAAACCCGGCGGCAAAATACTGTCGCCGATGAGATAGTTTTTTAGCGCGATTAACAGGCCCATCCTATTGATGCTTATCGGCCGCGGCGCTTTGGTTTTGAACTTGCTTTATGGCTTGCGTGGTGGATGCGATCGGCGCGCGAATCGAACATTACATGGATCTTCTGGCGGCGCGCCAAAAGATCGTGGCGGCGAATGTCGCCAACGTCGATACTCCGGGATACAAGACGCAAGACATCGATTTCCAGTTCGAGTTTATGAGCCTGGTGAAAGGCGGGACCCCGAACGTGAATGGCGTCGCGGGATTGGCGGTCAAGAACGACGGCAACGACGTCAACATGGACCGGGAATCGCGTCTGTTGTCGGAAAACGCGATCCGCTTCAATCTGGCAACCAACCTGATGCGCTCTCAACTCACGTTACTGCGCGATGCCATCGAGGAGGACAAGAACGGATGAGCCTTTTTACCGCGTTATCGGTCAGCGCCTCGGGAATGACGGCGCAGCGGGCGCGCGCCGAACTGCTGGTCCAGAACCTCGCCAATTCCGAGACCACCCGCACCGCCGAGGGGGGACCCTACCGCCGCAAGGACGCCGTCTTCACGAGCGCGCCGCAGGGCTCCGATTTTTCCTCCATTTTTCAAACCGAGCTGAATCCCGGCTCCGCGGGCGTGCAGGTCTCCGATGTCATTGAAGATCAGAGCGATCCACTGAAGCGGTATATTCCCGGGCATCCCGACGCGGACAAAGACGGTTATGTTGCGTTCCCCAACATCAATCCGGCGGAAGACATGGTGGATCTGGTGGGCGCCTCGCGCGGCTATGAAGGGAATATCGCGGCGATTGCGGCTGTAAAAGACATGATTCTCCGCTCCATCGATCTGATGAAGTAGGCTGCACACTATGCCCGCGCCGATCGCTCCCATTACCGCTCCGGTTGTCGCAACCGTCTCCGCGCCCGCAAAAGCGTCGAGCCCGGCGGGGGATTTTGCATCCATGCTGTCCAATGCCGTGGGCCGCATGGATGGCAGCACCAAGAGCGCCGCGGGGAGCGTCGACCGCTTTCTTTCGGGAGAAAACGAGGAAGTTCACAACATGGTCCTGGAGACGCAGCGCAACGAACTGCAGTTCGAACTCTTCCTTCAGGTACGCAATAAGGTGGTGCAGGCGTATCAGGAAGTCATGCGCATGCAGATGTGAGCGGCTGCACACGGCGCTGAACGATGGACCAATTAAAACAACTGCTGGCGCGGCTTAGCCTTACGCAGAAGATCGTCATCGGGGCCGTGGCCCTGCTGGTGGTCGTGGGCTTGCTGAGCCTGCAGCATTGGAACCGGGAGCGGGACTTCAAACCGCTGTACTCCGCTCTGGCGCAGGAAGACGCGGCGGCGGTCCTGACCAAGGTTCGCGAAAGCGGGAGCGAGTTCCGCCTGGCCGACGGCGGCTCCTCCGTGCTGGTGCCCTCCGGCAAAGTGGCCGAGCTGCGGCTGCAACTGGCCGCCGCGGGCGTGCCCAGAAGCGGACGGATCGGGTACGAACTGTTCGACAAGGCCAACTTCGGAGCCAGCGATTTTGCGGAGCAGGTCAACTATCATCGCGCGCTCGAAGGAGAACTGGAACGCTCCGTCATGTCGCTGGCGGAGGTGGAACAGGCGCGCGTACACATCACGTTCCCCAAGGAGTCGATTTTTCTGGAATCGCGCCAGCCGGCCAAGGCGAGCGTACTGGTGAAACTGCGGCCCGGGACGGCGCTCTCGCCGCAAAACGTGGTGGCAATTTGTCAACTCACGGCCAGCGCGGTGGAGGGATTGCAGGCCGATGCGGTGTCGGTGGTGGACATGCGAGGGAGTCTGTTGAGCCGCCCGCGCCGGGCCGCCTCTCCCGGCGATGTGGAACCGTCCGAAGGGGCGCTCGAATACCGGCAGCAGATCGAGCGAGATCTTTTGGCCAAGATCAACACTACTTTAGAGCCGTTGCTCGGGGCCGACAAGTTCCGGGCGGGAGTTTCGGTGGAGTGCGATTTTACGAGCGGAGAGCAAAGCGAGGAAACCTTCGATCCGGCGAAATCCGTCATGGTGACATCGCAGCGAACTGAAGATATAGCCTCAACCGCGGCTTCTTCCGGCGTGCCTGGGACGCAATCGAATCTCCCCCGGCCGGCGGCGCGGCCCGTCAGCGGATCGGGAGGGGTTACGCGGCGGACCGAGAACATCTCTTATCAATCGAGCCGCACCGTTCGCCACGTCAAGCTTCCGCAGGGAAATGTGAAGCACATGTCGGTTTCGATTCTGCTCGATCATGGCGTCCGATGGGAGGGCAGCGGGGCGAAAATGAAGCGCATCGTGGAAGCGCCTTCGCCGGAGAAAGTCAAAGCGATTCGGGACCTGGTGGCGGGAGTTGTGGGATTATCCACGGAACGGGGCGACCAGTTGGTCGTTGAAGCGCTTCCGTTCGAGGCGACCTTAGCGCCGGATTCGCTGATGCCGGCTCCGGCCGCGGCCCCGGCGCCCGACAACACGCCCGCATGGCTCAAGGGTTTACTGGGCAATCGCATGGCGCTGATCGGAGCGGGCGCCGGCGCGGCGCTTATGCTCGTTCTGGCCGCCGTTGCGGCAATGCTGTTCCGCAAAAAGAAGAAGCGGCGGGCGGAGATGGCGCCTCAACTCGGCCCGGGCGCGCCGAAATCGGGGCCTGAAGGCGTTCAAAAAGCCGGCCGACCAGATGGGGGCGCAGCTCGCCGAGCAGATCGAGTCCAGCCGGCGGCAGGAAATAGAGGCGATACGCGCGCTCAAACTGCCCCAAGCAACCACCAAGAAGTCGGAGGTGCTCGCCAAGCACATCGCCGAGGAGGCCAAGAAAGACGCCACCAGCATGGTGAGCGTGCTGCGCAACTGGATCAACGAGGCGGACCGGTAAATTGATCCAGAACATAGAAGCGCCCGTTCATATACCGGGTATTCGCAAGGCCGCAATGCTGCTGGTCACGCTCGGCGAGCAGACCAGCGCCGAGATCCTCAAGCAGATGGACGAGGACGAGGTCCAGTCGATCGGCCGCGAGGTGGCGCGGCTCAGCTCGATTACGAGCGAGCAGGCCGAAACCCTGCTCGAAGAGTTCTATCAGATGACCGTTGCGCACGACTACGTGCTCAAGGGCGGCATCGATTATGCGCGCAAGATTCTGATGAGCGCTTTTGGGCCGGAGCAGGCAAGAAAGATGATGGACCGCCTGGTCAAGACCCTGGGATCGGAAATGGCGAGCTTCGACGCTCTCCAGAAAGCCGATCCCCAACAGGTGGCCAAGTTCATCCACAACGAACATCCTCAGACCATCGCCCTGGTGCTGTCGCATTTGAATCCTTCGCAGGCGGCGGGCCTGCTGATTTCTCTTCCGCCCGAGATGCGCTCCGACGTGGCCCTGCGCATGGCCAACCTCGATCAGATCTCGCCCGAAATCATCTCCAAGATCGCGGCCATCATCGGCCAGAGATTGAAGGCCCTCGGCGAGTTCAGCCGCGAGTCCTATGGCGGCGTGCGCGCGGTATCGGAAATGTTCAATCGTCTCGATTCCAGCACCAGCAAGGAAGTCCTCGAGAGCATGGAGCAGACGTCATCCGGGTCTGGTCGAGACCATTCGCCATCTGATGTTTGTTTTTGAGGATCTGCTGCTGCTCGGTCCGGAAGCGGTAAAAGAAGTGCTTGCGAAAATCGACCGCAAGATATTGACCATCGCCTTAAAAGGCACCAGCGATCAACTGAAGACGCATTTCCTGGACCAGATGTCGCAGCGCGGCGCGGAAATGCTGCGCGAGGACATGGATGCGCTCGGCCCGATCAAGATCAAGGAAGTGGAGGCCGGGCAGCAGCAGATCATTGCCGTGGTGCGGCAACTCGAGTCCGAAGGCGTCATCAGCCTGAAAGGAACGGTGGGCGAGCAGTACGTCGTCTAAGAGCGCGCTATGCCGTCAAAGTTGCATCGAGGCGGGACAGTGGCCAGTTCGGCCGTCCCCTGGGCGCCGGGTTCGAACAACGGACCGCAGCCTTCCCATTTCGCCGCGGGCGCTTCAGCCCACGGGCGCGACGCGGCAACCGCTTCCGGAGGTCCAGGCGCGCTTGGACAAAGAGGCCCAGGAACGCGATCAGGCCGCCTACCGGCGTGGATTCGAAGAGGGCGGCGCGGCGGAACGGCAGCAGCGGGCGGCGCAATTGGAAACGGCGCTCGAGCGGCTGGCGAGAACGGTCGAGGAGATCGCCGGCATGAAGCCCCGGCTGCGGCAGGAGGCGGAAGGGGAAGTCGTGAAACTCGCCATCGCCATAGCGCGGCGCGTGCTGCACCGCGAGCTGACCACCGATCCGGACGCTTTAGGGGGACTGCTGCGCTCCGCACTCGACAAGCTGGACGGCCGCGAGGTCCATCGTCTTCGCGTCAACCCCCGGGATGCGGCCGCCGTCGAGCGCTGCCTTCAAAAGATCGGCTCTCCCCGCAAAATCGAGATCGTCCCGGATACGGCGCTCGACTGGGGAGCGATGCTGTTGGACACGGCCCACGGCTCGCTCGATGCCTCAGTCGAAACACAGTTAAACGAGATCGAGCGCGGCTTCGCGGATGTGATCGGACGCGCGCCATGAATCTGGCGGCCTACCATTCGAAGCTCGATCGCATGGATGCGCGGCGCTGGACGGGCTCCGTCACCGAATTGATCGGCTTGATCGTGGAATCGAGCGGTCCCGCCGCCGCCATCGGCGACTTCTGCGAGATCCAGACCTCCGCCGGCCGCTCGATCCGAACGCAAGTGATCGGGTTTCGCAATGGCCGCGTGCTTTCGATGCCGCTCGAAGAGACCGCCGGGCTGCAACTCGGCGATACTATTGCGGCGCGCAAAGAGGACGCGCTCATGGAGGTGGGGCCGGAATTGCTCGGCCGCGTGCTCGACGGCTTTGGCAAGCCCATGGACGGGCTTGGGCCGGTGGGCGCCAAGGAGGCCTATCCGCTGTTTTGCGCTCCGCCCGGAGCCATGCAGCGCGAACCGATCGGGGAGCCGCTCGTCACCGGGATACGGGCTATCGACAGCCTATTGACCTGTGGAAAGGGTCAAAGGATCGGGATTTTCGGCGGCAGCGGCGTAGGGAAGAGCACCCTGCTCGGAGCCATGTCGCGGCACAACTCGGCGGACGTGAGCGTCATTGCGCTGGTGGGTGAGCGCAATCGCGAGGTGCGCGATTTCATTGAGAACGAACTGGGCCGGGGCGGCCTGAAGCGAGCGGTTGTGGTGGTTTCCACTTCAGACCACCCGGCGCCGCTGCGTTTGCGCGCCGCCTTTGTGGCGTTGGCGGTTTCCGAATATTTTCGCGATCAAGGCGCCAACGTGCTGCTGGTAATGGACTCGGTGACCCGGCTCGCCATGGCGCAGCGGGAAATCGGACTGGCGGCGGGCGAGCCTCCCAGCCAAAAGGGATATACCCCCTCGGTGTTCAACCTGCTGCCCCGGATTTTCGAGCGCGCCGGACGCTTCGCGCGGGGTTCCATCACTGGCTTTTTCACCGTGCTGGTTGAAGGCGACGACTTCAACGAGCCGATCTGCGACGCGGTGCGGTCAATCCTGGATGGTCACATTATTCTTTCACGGCAATTGGGAGCCGAGGGCCATTACCCCGCGATCGACGTGCTGCAGTCCGTCAGCCGCCTGGCGTCGCGGCTGTCAACGCCGGAGCAGAAGAGCGCGGCGCAAAAGATCCGTGAAGCCATGGCGACCTATGAACGGGCGGAGGATCTCATTAATCTCGGCGCCTACGTAGGCGGCTCCAATCCCAAGCTGGATGCCGCCATTCGCTCCCGCGCGCAGGTGCTCGATTTCCTGAAGCAGGACGCGGCCGTGAACGCGCGCTTTGAAGAAACCCTGGCCAGGATGCAGGAATTGGCGCTGCAAGCAGGATGAAGCGCTTCCAGTTTCCGTTGGAGCGGGTCCGCAAATGGCGCCAGGAGGAATCGGAACTGCAGGAGATGCGCCTGCAGCCGCTCCGCAGCGAGTTGCGCGGCATCGAGCGAGAGCAGCGGGAGCTCGCCTCCGAAGTGGACCGTTGCCGCAGGAACGTGCTGAGCCAGTCCTCGGTAGCGTCGGAGGAGCTTGCGTCGCTTGAAAAGTTCCGGGAATACGCGGCACAACAATTACGCCGTCTGGAAGGGCGGCGGCGCGAAACGCAGGCCCGGGTCGAGGAGCAACGCCTGCGCGTACTGGAGGCGCATCGGCGCTTCGAACTGCTGGAGCGGCTGCGGGTGAAGGCGCTGACATCCTGGACGGCGGCAAGGGACAAGGACCAGGAGCAGCTCGCCGCGGAACTCTACTTAGCGAAGCGAAGCCGCGAAGACAGAGGCGGCCAACGGTGAAACTCCCGCTCCCCACAGGCCGCACCGGACTTGCAATTGGGCCGCGTTCGTCAGGGAGCGCCTGACGGCTCTGGATATTTTGAGACTGTGAGGGAATTTAATTCGGGACGCGCGTCCTGAATCTGTGCGGAAAGCAAGTATGTCCCCACGGTAGCGGGAGTCGACGTCCAGACCGTTTCGGCGGTGATACCTTTGCAATGATGCGGCAGGTGGTGCGTTCGCTCGCAAGGACGCCGGGATTTTGTTTGCTCGTCGCCGCCGTGCTATCGATCGGCCTCGGCGCCAACGCCGCCCTTTTCAGCATCATCGACCGCGTCCTTCTGCATCCTTTCCCGTACCACCAGATCGATCGCCTCGTCGATATCACCGGTCTCAATGCCAAGGCCCAGCCGGCCGGCATCTCGCCCGCCGAATTCGAGTTCTGGCGAACCCGTGTTCCCGCTTTCGCGCAGTCGGCGATCTGGCACTGGCGCGATCTGATGTTGACGGGCGTGGAGGATCCGGAAAGTCTCTGGGATCTGGAAGTCAGCCCGCGCGCATTCGATATTTTGGGCATTCCGCCGTTGCGCGGCCGTCTGTTCAGCCCGCGCGACTTTCTTAGCGACTCGCCGCCCGTCGCTATTGTCAGCTATCAGTTTTGGCGGCGTCACTTCAATGGCGATCCATCTCTGGTGGGCCGGCAAATCCTACTCGATGGCCAAGGCTACGCGGTGGTCGGCATCATGGGTCCCGGGTTCTTCTTCAGCAGCCCCGCGTATGAAATCTGGACTCCGCTGAACCCTTTTCATGCCGCCCAGGAAGATCTCAAGCACGGCTATGGCGCCATGGCCCAACTCCGCCCCGGCGCCACGCTCGAACAGGCGCAACGGCAGATGGACGCGATCGCGCCGGCCATGCCGCGCGATCCTAAAGAACCGCCGGGCTGGCACGCGCTGCTGCGCCCCTACATTGCGGCGTACACCGCTTCATCACTCCCGGCGCTCTACATGCTATGGTGCGCGGTGCTGCTGGTCCTGTCGATCGGATGCGCCAATGCGGCCAATCTTCTGCTCTCGCGGGCTTCGCATCGACGGCGCGAGTTCGCCGTCCGCGCCTCACTCGGCGCAGGCTGGTTGCGGCTCGCAGGGCAGTTGCTCACGGAAAGCATCCTGCTCGGCATCGGCGCGGGCGCGGCGGGAATTGCAATTGCATGGGCGTTGCTGCGCGCCTTTCTGGCGCTATCGTTCTTGCCGGCGGACCGCGCCTCGCTGACGCCACTGTCGCTCTTGGTCACGCTAGCCGCCGTCTTCGCCACGACCATTGTTTGCGCGCTGCCGTCGTGCTGGGATCTGTGGCGGACAAATCTGAACGTGGCGCTGCACGCCTCTTCGCCAAACGCCACCTCCGATCGCGTATCCAACCGCACGCGCGCCGCACTGGTCGCGCTGGAGGCCGCGCTTGCGGTGATGCTCTCGATCGGGGCGGGCGTGATGCTCAAGAGCCTGGTTCGAATGCTCGATTCTCCGCTGGGTTTTCGCCCCGACGGCGTCCTGACGGCCCGCGTTTCCGCGCCGCCGATGCTGAAGTCGAAACCCGAGCTCAATTCCTACTTCAACCGCGTGCTCGATCGAGTCGATACCATCCCCGGCGTGCGCTCTTGCGGCATCGTTACCGTGCTTCCGATGAGCAATCTCGTTGCGACCACGCCGTTCAGCGCGGAGGATAGCGCGAGCCGGGCGGATTCCGATTATTCCGTGCGCCTGCGGTCCGTGACGCCCGGCTATTTCGAAGCGATGGGGATTCGCATTCTGAGAGGCCGTGTTTTTAACGACCGCGATACGAATTCATCGCCCGCGGTCGCGATTATCAACGATGAACTGGCGCGTCATTTCTGGCCCGGCCAGGACCCTATCGGGAAACGCGTATCGCGCGACAAGAATCCCAAACCGGGCGATTGGCTCACCGTTGCCGGAGTGGTCGAAAGCACGCGCGATGTGTTCCGCGTCGCGCCCGCTGCCGAGCTATACCGGCCGTTTGCGCAGGACACGACGGCGGCGCGCGCAAGCTCGCTGGTCGTTCGCACCGGCGGCGATCCTCTCTCCCTGGCGCAAACGGTGGCCCGGCGCATTCACGACATCGATCCAGACCAGCCCGTCACGGAAGTCAAGACCATGCGAAATTGGGTGAGCGAAGCGACGGCCGACCCGCGCTTCCATACTACCCTGATGGAGATCTTTGCCGGCTTCGCTCTTATGCTGGCAATCAGCGGCGTCTTCGCGTCTGTTTCCTATTCGGTAACGCAACGGAGGCACGAGATTGGGATTCGCGGCGCGCTTGGCGCCACGGCCCGCGATATACGGAGTTTCGTTCTACGCCTCGGCATGCGTCCCGTCATCGCAGGCGTGTTGCTCGGCATGGCGGGCGCGGCGGCCGGGGCGCGAGCGTTGGAATCGCAGTTGTACGAGACCGCGCCGCTCGATCCGGCGGTGTTTGCCGTGGTGGTCCCGCTGCTCCTTATCGCGGCGGCGGCTGCGACTCTTCTGCCGGCGCGCCGGGCCGTCCGTATCGATCCCGCCGTGATCCTGCGCTCGGAATAATGCGAGAGGCTATGATGAATCTCAGGTGTTCACGCGCATGTTTATCCGGTCGTTTCTCGCGCCGCTCTCGCTAGCTCTCGCCGCCTCGTCAGGTTTTGCCCAACTGCCGCCCGCCGCGACTTGGGCGACACACGCCGCCAACGAGTACCAGATTTTTCCGAACATTACCTATCTGACCGCGAACAATTACGAGGACAAGCTGGACGTCTACGAGCGCCGCGGCGCCGCGACTCCGCAGCCTACGCTCATCTACATCCACGGCGGCGGCTGGGTCGGCGGCACTAAGGAAGCCGCGCAGATGGCGTTCATGCCCTATCTTGAAATGGGCTGGAACGTCGTCAATGTCGAGTATCGGCTGGCGCGGGTATCCCTGGCGCCCGCGGCTGTCGAGGACTGCCTATGCGCGCTGCGCTGGGTGGCCTCGCACGCCAATGAGTATCACGTCGACGTGAGCCGTCTGGTAGTCACGGGCGATTCGGCGGGCGGCCATCTCGCGCTCACGACCGGCATGCTGCCGGAGAGCGCCGGACTGGATCGCGAGTGCCCCGGGGCGCCGCTGCCGAAAGTCGCGGCGATCGTCAATTGGTACGGCATCACCGATGTGGCCGATCTTCTCGACGGCCCCAACCGCAAGAGCTACGCCGTGGCGTGGCTGGCAAGCTTTCCGAATCGGGAAGAGATCGCCCGCCGCGTCTCGCCGCTGACTTATGTGCGCCCCGGCCTGCCGCCCATTCTGACGATCCACGGGGACGCGGACCCGACTGTTCCGTATGCGCACGCGGTGCGGCTGAAGGAAGCTCTCGATAAGGTGGGGGATGCGAATCAGTTGCTGACTATTCCGGGCGGCAAGCATGGCGGGTTCACGCCTGAGGAGCGCGTGCGGATTTTCACTACGATTCGCGAATTTTTATCGAAATACAATCTCCCGGCCAGCGACGCGTCGTCCAATACGGCGTGGCTGCCGCGGGAAACCGCGCTCGGCGAGGAAATGCTTGGGAATATCGAGCGGCAAGGAGCCGAGCCCACCAGCGACGTTCACTTGAACCAATATGTCAATGGCATCGCGCATCGGTTGGAGAAGGTTGCTCTTCTGCCATATGCGGTGCGGGTCGTGGTGCTCGAAACAGACAACGTATCGGCCGGCGCACTTCCGGGCGGGATCGTTTTCCTTACCACGGGTCTGCTTGCGAAGTACAGCACGGAGCCTGAGCTGGCTTCCGTTCTCGCCCATGAGATCGGACATCTTGCTACCCGCCGGCCGATGCTCCAGAGGACCGAAAATAACACGGCCGCATTTTTCGGATGCTTACGCTATCAGTCATCCGTGCTTCCTTCAAAACTCCTCGGCCCGGCAAGAGAGAGCGAAAACGAAGCCGATGCCGTGTCTCGCTATGTTCTGCGAGACGCAGGCTACCCCGCCTCCGCGATTTAACCAACGTGTCCGATATCACGATCACTCATCTCAAACCCGGCGATTCGAGCGTTACCAGCTACGCCCGCCTGCGCTCCGAAATGTGGGACATCGAACCGGCGAAAAACGAAGAGGAAGTGCAGGGACAACTGAGCGACCAGGAGCACTGGGCCGTCTTCATCGCCTGCTCGGAGGATGCCTGCGTGGGCTTTCTCGAAGTATGGCTGCGCGAATACGCCGAGGGGGCGGACACATCGCCGGTCGGCTATCTGGAAGGCTGGTTCGTGGAGCCCGAATATCGCTGCAAAGGCATCGGACGCATGCTGGTCGAGGCCGGCGAAAATTGGGCGCGAAAGCAAGGCTGCTCCGAGATGGCTTCGGACGCCGCGGTAGACAACGTGGGCGGCATCCACGCGCACCTGCAACTGGGCTACGCGGAAGTCGATCGCATCGTTTGTTTTCTCAAGCGGCTCTAACGCGCGGCGGTTCCCGCGGCCGCGCTTCTCGTGTGCCCGAACATCCACGCCGGGAGCTCCGGGTCGGCGTACGCCTTGTCCCAGGCATTATGCCCGACGCCGTCATATTCGGTGTAGCGCACATCGGCATTTAGGGCCTTCAACGCCGCGACCATTTTGCGCGATTCGGTCACAGGGACGGTGGGATCGGCGCCGCCGTGAAACACCCAGATCGGCAGCGCGGCGACCTTTTTCGCCTCGTCGGCATAGGGGTCCGCCGAGCTCAGCTCCGGCACGCCCAGCGCCTTCGCGACTTGCGGGGGAACTCGAATGCCGCCGCACACGATGGCTGCGGCGGCGAAGCGGTTGGGATATTTCGCCGCCAAATCCCATGAGCCATAACCGCCCATGGAGAGTCCGGTCAGATAAGTGCGGTCGGGATCGCCGTTGAATTCCTTCGAGGCCGCATCGAGCGCCGCCAAGGCCTGCGCTTCCATGGCGGGAACCGATCACCAGGTATTCTTGCGGCACTGCGGCATGACGACCACGGCGGGAAAGCGGTCGGAGTGCTTGCGGATGGCCGCGCCCAACCCTACTTCACTTTGCTGTAAGCCGTCGTCGCCGCGCTCGCCCGCGCCATGCAGAAACAGAACCATCGGCCACTTGCGGTCGGCGGTGAAGTCGGCCGGCACGTACACAACGTAGCGGTAAGTCGTTTCATCGACCATAACGGCGCGATTCAGAAAACCCGTTTCCTGGGGCGCGCAAACGAGCGGGGCGCTCACAAGCAACGCCGCGGCCGGCAAAAATCTAAAAACCATAAGTCACGATGTTACCTCTAAACCGCGTCTATTAAAATGCATGGCCGCCGCCGTCGAAATCCCGCGCGAGAAGAACACCGTGGTCGCGATCGGCGAACAATCCATCAAACTGACCAATCTCGACAAGCCCTTCTGGCCGGACCTCGGCATCACGAAGCGCGACCTGTTGCAATACTATGCCGATGTCTCGGAATGGCTGATCCCGCATATCCGCGAGCGCGCCATGGTGATGAAACGATATCCCGGCGGCGCTTACGGGGAGTTTTTCTTTCAGAAGCGCGCGCCCTCGCCGCGTCCCGAATGGATTCCCATCTGTTCCATCAAGCACTCTTCCGGCAACATTGTCGATTTTCCCGTCATCAACGACCTCGCTTCGCTGCTGTGGGTGGTTAACCTCGGCTGCATCGATCTGAACCAGTGGTACGCGAAGTGCGACGACGTCGACCGTCCCGATTATCTCCATTTCGATCTCGACCCCGTACCCACGGCGGGCTTTGAATGCGTGCTGGAGACCGCTTTACTGGTAAAAGAAGCGCTCGACGGGCTGAAGATCAAGAGCTATCCAAAAACCACCGGCTCCAAGGGCATTCATATCTATGTGCCCATCGTGCGCGGTCCGCTGCAGAAAGAGGTCTGGGTTTTTGCGAAGGAGCTTGCCCGCATGCTGGCGGCGCGTAACCCGAAACTCATCACCGCCGAGTACAAGGTTGCGAAACGGCCCAAGAACCACGTTCTGGTCGATTACAATCAGAACGCCTGGGGCCGCACGCTGGCCTCGGTCTACTCCGCGCGTCCCAAGCCGCACGCGACGGTCTCGACTCCGGTCGAGTGGGAAGAGATCGAGCGCGGCATAAAGATGGAGGACTTTCGTTTGGATAACGTGCCGGCGCGCGTGCGCGAATTGGGCGATCTCTTCCGGCCGCTGCTGCTCAAGACCGGGCGCTTGAAACTCGAGAAATTCCTTAAGGGAAACGCCGCGTGAGCCTGCCTCTGCACCCGCCCTATCTGCCCATGGAGGCCGAAACCGCGGACGAGATTCCCAGCGGCCCCGAATGGCAATACGAGCCGAAGTGGGACGGCTTCCGCTGCCTCGCATTTCGCGACGGCGCCGGCATGGAGCTGCAATCGAAAGCGGGGCAGCCGCTGGCGCGCTATTTCCCGGAGCTTGTCGCCGGCCTGCTCGCGCTCAAGCCGAAACAATTCGTGCTCGATGGGGAGATTGTCATTCCGGAGGGCGGCAACATCTCCTTCGACGAGCTGCTGCTGCGCATACACCCCGCCGAAAGCCGTATTCGCAAGCTGGCGCAAGAGCATCCCGCAATGCTGATCGCCTTCGATCTTCTGGTCGACGAGCACGGAAAATCGCTGGCCGAAGCGCCTTTGGCCGAACGGCGCGCGCATCTCGAAAAGTTCGCGGCCAAGTACTTCGAAGGGTCGAGCTCCGTTGCGCTATCGCCCGCCACGCCTGACATCGGCGAAGCGAGGCGGTGGTTCAAGACCATGGGCGGCGGACTCGACGGCGTCGTTGCGAAGAACACGCGGCTGGCATATGAAAGCGGCCGGCGCTCCATGTTGAAGATCAAGAACATGCGCACGGCCGACTGCGTCGTCGGGGGCTTCCGCTATGCGAGTAAAGGCAAGCTGGTGGGTTCGCTGCTGCTTGGACTATACAACGATCAAGGGCTGCTCGATCACGTTGGCTTCACGTCGTCTATCAAATCCGCGGATAAGCCCGGAGTGACCGCAAAACTTGAGAAGCTGATCGAGGCTCCTGGATTCACGGGCAAGGCGCCGGGCGGGCCGAGCCGTTGGAGCACGGAGCGCTCGACCGAGTGGGAACCGCTGGCGCCGAAGCTGGTTTGCGAAGTTCAATACGACCATTTCAGCGGCGGACGGTTCCGGCACGGGACAAAATTCCTCCGCTGGCGGCCCGACAAAGCAGCGCGTCAATGCGTGATGGCGCAGGTGGCCAAAGAAAGCAAATCTCCGCTGGGACTGCTGGCGTGAAATTAGAACGCGATCTTCGGGGGGAAGAATTCCGCGACCAGTTCCTCGTAGTACGGCTTCACGTCCTCCAGCTTGGGGCGATCCGCGCTCTTCGAATATAAATCGTAGGGATTGAATTTCCGCACCCAATCAAACATCTCCCGATCGTGGTCGTTCATGAGGTAGTTATAGGCGCCCTCGCGATGGATCGGATAGCAGGAATGATACCGGATCATATATAACGCGGGCTCCGGCAGATAGTCTTTGACGACGTGGTAGAGATACTCGTCGTGTCCCCATGACAGATCGACACGGTCGAGCCCGCAACTGTCGCGGTACACGCCGAGCTTGGTCTGGTATTGCGGGATTGCGGCATCCGGGTTATCCCGGAAAAACTCGGGGAACACGATCTTATCGGAATAAGCGCATCCCACGGGAAAGGTATCGCCGACCACGGCCCACTGCGGCTCGCCCCACAAGCACAGCACTTTGCCGAGGTCGTGGACGAGGCCCGTGAGAACCATCCAGCGCGGGTGGCCATCCTTGCGAATGGCTTCGGCGGTTTGCAGATTGTGCTCGATTTGAGAAAGGTCGGTGTCGGGATCGCTGTCGTCCACCAGGGTATTCAGGAAATCGAGCGCCTCCCAGATACTCATGCGGGCTCTCCGCTTGGGGAGGTATTCTTCGCGCTTGCGGAGGGCGAACTCGCGCGTCTGGAAGGTGTGGTTCAGACGATAGAATTCGCGCACTCCGGGCGGCGTGTTGTCGTCATACACGCGGAAGTCCTCGGCTTTTTTGTCCGGATCGTAGCGATCGCGCACAAAGTCGTCCCACTGCTCCAAATTTTCGAGAGGCTCCATGACCGTAGCTTACACCGGATCGCCCAGCCGCTGCGCGGGGTCATAATAAAACCGCTCCCGCACGATTTTGCCGTCGCGCCACTCCTGATAAGCGATCTCATCGAGACGGAAACGGTGGCCGCTTTGGTCCGTGATGTCGAAGATCCAATTGATGGCGGCGCGGTCGCCATCGACGATATACGAAGCGGCTTTTTTTAAGTGTATGATCTTGAAGCGCGCCAGCGCTTGCCGCTCGTTTTCAAGCAGTGCGGGAAGCCCCATGCGCGGCGGCTGATTGTTTTCCTGCATCGTAGCATTGAGGGCGTAGAAGGTTTCGATGGCCTCCAGAAATTGACCGGCCTCGGCTAGCCGGACGAGTTGCTCGACTTCAGCGCGGATGGACATGTCTTCGAGCGTAGCGCGCAATATGGCGGCGGGATCGGGCCGCCGCCGCGTCGTTCGACGACTGTCAGCCTTCTAGCTCCTACGAGTACGGAGCCTGCGCCATGCAAGCCCCAGCAAGCCGATTCCCGCGAGCGCGAACGAGGCTGGTTCCGGAGTGGGGGTAGCCAACAAGCCGATCGTGTTATTGTTCCCGTCCACATAAAACCCTACGATCTGGCCTCTATCGTTGACGCCGTTGAAAGTAGTGGTCCCAATCCCGTTGGGATCGTCCACGGTCTGGAAGGTAGCGCCTGCAATGTTATACACCAAGCCGTGCATATTTCCGGCGCCGTCCACATAAAAGCCGACTGCTTGGCCACTGTTGTTCACGCCCAGAAATTGCGTGTTGGTGGATCCCGGCGCCTCGAAATAAGTAAAGCTTCCGGCGTTGTCGAGAAAGCCTTCCGTGTTTCCGCTCGCTAAGGTGAGAAACCCTGAAACCAAGCCCGCATTGTTTATCCCGGAGGCGGCTGACATGGTCGCGTTCGCGGGCGTAATGGCGCTGAAGACGCCGGTGTTGATGTCATATACAAACCCCTGCATGTTGCCGTTCGCGTCCACGTAGAACCCCGCGGCCATCGTGTCGCCGTTGGGGCCTTGGTTGTTAAGACCAAGGAGCTGGTTCGTAGTTGGACCCGTTATGGGAGTATTAGGGTCCGTAACTTTGGTGAAAGTGCCATTCTGGTCCACGAAGCCGAAAAAATTCGGCGTCGTGGCGCCATTGCTGTCCGCATAGAACCCCACCGTCGTTCCGGCGTTATTGATGCCGGTGACCTGTGTTTGTGAAGAACCCGGGAAGTTCTCGTTCGTGAACGACGTATATGGCGGCGCCACCGTATAGCCCTTGTTCGGGTGCAAGGTGAAGGGCGGGGGAGCGGCGTTCATCGTGCCGCTGCCGAAATAACCGGCAATTGTGCCGGCGTTGTTTATGCTGAGCGCCTGATTGAAGGTAAGGTCCGCGTTGTCCACGATATTCTGAAAAATGTAAGCTGCCTGGGCGCCGCCGCAGAATAGCAAGCATCCGCCTACGGCCGCGAGCAGCGAGCGCGCGGGCCGATTCAAAGACCTTTTCATCTCTGCAATTTCTCCTCTTCTCGCATTTGATTCTGTCGTTAATTTATGGTTGACCCGCCGCCGCATGGGGATGGGCAAGACTCGGATGAGCGTTACTGTTTCCGCTCCCACAATTCCTTCAGCCGTCGACGCCCGACGCGGCGAACAGACCGAGGCTTCAGCCAAACGAAGCCGGCTCGGGCGTTCCGGCCAGAAGAATTCGATTTTATTTGACTCCCGCTCAGGGCAAAGCTGTACAGTGAAACATCGCAGATATTTCGCTTGAAGTAAGCTGCTCGGGGTCGATTGATTGTGAGGCAGGCGACCATCTCGGGGATGCCTCGTAGATTTGCTAAAGTCGTGTACCCGGCGGAGAGGTGCGCCGAGTGATCAACGACCCGACTGCGTACTACGGCTAACGCCGAGCGCGGACGGGCCGCTCTTGTCTGGTACAAGAGAAATCGTGCCGACCTGTTGCCGGCGTGGCCGGGAGATGCCGCGGACGGCGTAGAGCCCGCCGGGGCACTCCGCGGAATCGACGATGCCTGTGAACATCCATCGGTCGTCGGCGGAGGTGGCGGGATGCGCGTCCAGCGCCCGTTAGTCAGTTGCGCGCTGCCGACCCCGGTCGGAGCGCACGCGCCGATCATGTCTTGGCGATTTATTGTTCCAGGATTGATCGCCCGCGATCGGCGGAAAAGCCACGCTCTGGAAGGGGCTTTATGGGCAGCGGCCTGTCGCTTCCGCCGGGCGGCGCGGCGATGTCTCCGCCGCAAATCTCCGCGGAGCGACGCCGCATCCCGGGTCCTTATTTCCTGGGAAGGGTCGATCTGGAATTCCACCGCCGGCGGTGAAATTGAAGAATTCAGATGAGACGAGCCGGAATTTCCGGTGAAGGCGCAGTTTACTGCTTCGGCAATTTATGGCCTAAGCGGCTGCACGCCGTTTCGGCGCCCGTGGGATCGATCGCCCCGCTTCCTTCCTGGATGTCGGCAATCTTTCCGTCCGGGTCGATAACGAAGGTCGCGCGGTTCGCCATGCCGAGTTGCGGAATCAGAACGCCATACAGTTCCGATACTTTACGCATATGATCGCTGAGCATCGGAAACTCCGCTTTCAACTCCTCTTTCCAGTGCTTCAATACAAACGTGGAATCGGTACTGATGGCAAGAACCTGCGTATCCATTCCATTGAACTTCGCGATACCAGACTGGTACGCCAGCATCTCCTTCGTTCAGCCACCACTGAAAGCCGCGGGGAAAAAAGCGAGCACAACGGCCTTCTTGCCGCGGAAATCGGATAACTTGACGGGCTTGTTGTTGGTGTCGGGAAGAGTAAAATCGGGCGCCTCGTCCCCAACTTTCAGATGTGTTTTTGGGGGCGTAATGTTTTGCGCCGCGAGCATGGTAATCATGGCCGCGCATGAGTACAGACGCGCCAAGCTCTGCATCGATATGGCTTTCATGAATTCTCCTCTAGCCGACGTACAGTAATATACTACGACAGTTGCGGTCCCGGCGGAAGCTCCTTGCAGGATCTCTTCGCTCGGGGTGGCGAGCCGACTTTCCGAATTATAGAGAGCCGTCGAGCGAGCCGTCCGCATGCGGCGGGAAGGCGATGCACTGGTGCTGCGGGCGATTGAAGACGTGCTCGTCGTAGAAAAGAAATATCTCCTCAAGGAAGGGATCTGGATACGGAAGCGTCGGGAGCAGTTGTCACAAGTACGGACGGTCCACCGAACGGCCGAAAACGGGAGTGAGGGGCGCAGGAAGAACGGATAAAACGCCGCGCAGTTATGAGCCGCCCTTAAGGTTGCAGCACTGAATTAAGCGAGCCGGGCGGTAACTTCGAGAGGGAGCGTCAGGGAGTGGAAGCCGAGCAGCTTGAGGCTGCCGGCCATTTGCGTTTTCAAAGCCTTGCCATGCTCTCTCGATCATACGGGGCGCGCTTATGCGTATACGTGGCGCTTATGCGGCTCGCGCGCTTTCGGGCCCGGATACTTATCTTGGCCGCGAGCGGCGGACAGTTACAGGATCCGCCAAGAACGGGCGAGTCGCCGTTGCGCCGACGATTTGGCCTGCATCGTTAATACCGGTCAGGACAGTGCCATCGTTTCCCGGGCCCTCGATGGTTACAAACCCGCCTCGGCGGTCGAGCAGTAATCCGTGGCTGCGTTGTTCGCCGTCCACGCCAGTATCGTAGAAGCCCACGATGTCAGCGCGGTCGTTAACGCCGTAGGCCACCGTCGGGTGACCTCTGTCCGGGTACTCCCGGGAGGATTGATTGTGGCGAATCCGCCGCCCACGCTTCGAACGAAGCCGATTTCGTCGTCGTTGCCGAGGTCCGGCAGTGAGGCGCCCACGAAGTGACCTGCATCGTCGATTTCCCGCGCACTGGTCGTCAGGTTCCCGGGCACGTCAAAGGAGACATAGGACGCGTCAGGCTGGCGTAGAAAACCGTGCGGCGGGCCGCCGGGGGCCAGTGTGTAGGAGCCAACGATCTGGCCCTTGTTGTTAATAGCGTTCGCGCTTGTGCTGCAGGCGCCGGGAACGTCAATAAACGTGAAGACGTACTTGGCGTCCTGCGCCGGCGCGGCCGCCGCGACCGAAGCAAACACGAGCGCGAAAATCGGAAGAGCCGGGCCGCGCATCAGGGAATATCGGTCGCTTCCGCGGCGCCCCGAGCCGCCGGATGCCCTTGGATGTAGGGGATGCCGTGCTCCATCCAGTCTGGCGCGGGCGCTCCCTTCAAGAAGTGATCGAACCACTCTTGTAGACGCACGGTGTAGTCTTTCTGATTGGCGCGCTTGCGCAAACCATGCGGCTCGCCGTTGTAGGAAAACATGTAGACCTGTTTTCCGAGGCGCCGCAGGGCCATGTAATACTCGATTCCCTGATACCACGGCACGGCGTCGTCGGCATCGTTGTGGATCATGAGGATCGGCGTTTGCACGCGATCGGCCTGGAAGAGCGGCGAATTTTCGATGTAGCGCATGGGATATTCCCACAGCGATCCGCCGATGCGGCTCTGCGTTTTTTCGTATTGGAATTGGCGCGGAAGTCCGGGTCCCCAGCGGATGCCATCGTAGGCGCTGGTCATGTTGGCGACGGGAGCGCCGGCGGCGACGGCGCGGAAGCGGGTGGTCTGCGTCACCATGTAGGCGATCTGATAGCCGCCCCAACTGTGCCCCTGTATACCGATGGCGTTCTCGTCGACGAATCCCAGATCGACGATGGACTGCACGGCGGGCAGCACGCACTTGAGCGCGCTCTGGCCGGGATAACCGATGGTGTAGACGATGTCGGGCTCCAGCACGAGGTATCCGTTGCTGACGTAGTAAGTGGGATTGATATTGTGGCTGGGGCGCGGCTCGATGAAGGCGTGGACGTTTTGCGAAAGCCGCTCATAGATGTACACGATCATCGGGTATTTCTTTTTGGGATCGAAATTCTGGGGCTTATAGAGCGTCGCGGTGAGCGGGATGCCGTCAGCGTTTTTGAAGTGGACGAGTTCGGCCGAGCCCCACAGGAACTTCGACTTTTGCGGGTTGGCGTCGCTGACTTTGCGAAGCTCCCGGAAGCTCATGTCCGTGACTTGGAGGTCGGGGAACTCGTTAAAGGTGGAGGCGGTGAGCGCCAGGACGTCGGCGTCTTTGGCCTTGATGGGCTCGCTGAAATTTTTAGCGGCGAACAGCAGCTTGCGAGGCGGCTCGCCGGGGCCGATGGCGGCGCGGAAAAAACCGGTGTCGTGGGTGTCGGTGCTTTCGGCGCGCAGCAGCAGCGGTTTTGAAGCGTCGATGCCGCGGTCGCGGGGGTCCGCGTCGAGGCGGACGTAGCGAAACATGAGATGGTTCGTGCGGCCGTATGCGGCCGTGAGATTCCGCGCGATGCTGCCGTCCGGGGCGATCCGCCAGAGGTCGAATCGGTCGTTGAGCAGGACCCATTTGCCATCCTTGGTCCAGACGGCGGGACCGTACGGCGCGGGCGTTCCGGGAACGTCGTGCTCCTCGTTCCAGAAGCGCACGCCGAGATTCGACGTCAGGTTTACGGTCTTGCGGTCGGGAACGGAGATGCTGTTCCAATCGTGGCCGTCGAACAGGAGCGCATACTTGCCGTCGGGCGACCAGCTCACGTTGCCGGTATGTTTTTTAGCGAGCAGCTTGCGGGAGCCGTCCCGCGTGTTGACGAGAAATGCATCGCGATAACGGGTGTCGTACTCGATCAGGCGGCGGTATTCGCGGTCGTCGCCGCCGATGGCCCACTCGCCGTCATCGTTGGGCGTTAACTCCGACATCGCGGCGTCGGCCAACTGCAGCAGCTTCTTGTTGGCGATATCATACACGCCGCGGTACGTGCGGGTGCGCTCGGAGGCGGCGCGGACCTTCTGCATGGGCTGAATATAGTCGTCGTTCCAGGACCACAGGTCGAAGGAGACTTTCTCGTCGTCGGGGGTGTCGTCGGCCTTGGGAGCGGGTTTCGCGGCCGGGGCGCAGCCAAAGAAAACGCGCTGGCCGTCTTTTGAAAATGCGACGTTGGCTTTGTCGCTGATGGTGAATCCGGGCTCGAGTCCGGGCGTGGGTGAGGATGCGACTTCGGATGCCGCGGGGCGGTGGCGATCCCATAGGTATAGATTGCCGGCATCGCTGACAAAGGCGAGCTCGTCCTGGTTTTCATCCCAGGTCAACTTGGCGTACTTCGCAGGCGCGGCGGC
This sequence comes from Bryobacterales bacterium, assembly GCA_963795935.1. Taxonomy (GTDB): domain Bacteria; phylum Acidobacteriota; class Terriglobia; order Bryobacterales; family Bryobacteraceae; genus JAICMB01. The sequence goes on from CAWCJO010000036.1 coordinate 52,147, forward strand.
GAGGGCGGCGGCGGGTGTTCCGGCGTTGGCGGCATCGAGGGCATAGACGCCGTGGGCGGCATAGACGAGAGTTTTGCCGTCTTTGCTGAACGTGAATTCGGACACTCCGTCGACCTTCCGCTCGGAGGCGGACGCCATGTCGTAGAGGACCATCGGCGAAGTTTTGACGGCGGCTTTTGCGGGTTCTTCGAGCCACGCGATGGCATCGCCGCCTTCTTCGGGAAGTTGAAAATTCTTGACTCGCTCCACGCGTTTCGCGGCGCCCGTTGCGAGGTTCAGGATGACGAGGCCGTTCTTGGGCATTTCGTCCGGCTTCTTTTTCGCGCGCTTGGCCTTTTCGACCTCGGCGTCGGGCGGGAAGGTCGAGAAGGCGAAAAACTTCGAATCGCGCGTGAAGGCGATGGCGATAGCGCGGGGCGGGGGCGGGGCATCCTCGGGCTGGGCGTAATTCGGCTTGGGGGGAGGAGGCGTCTGGCCGCAGGATTCGCGCCACTCTTTCCCGCTGGCGAGATTGCGGACCACAAATTCTCCGTCGCCTTGCTGGGGAAACAGAGCGTAGGCGAGGAATTTACCGTCTCGCGAGAGGTGGGAGTCGCGGATGCTGCGCCAGGCGTCGTAGTCCTGGTGCGTGAGAGGCCGTTGCTGAGCGGCGAGCGAGAATCCAAGACACAGCAGGAGCGCGATGCGGGGCAGCATGATGTTTTTCAGTCTATCATCGGATTTGGAGGCGCAACTCCGCGCGCAAATCGCCGAGGCGGCGGCTTTTCTCGAGGGAAAAATACGCCGCACGCCGGTCGAGCCGTCGCCGAAGCTGGCGGCCTTGTTGGGCGTCCCGGTATGGCTGAAGCTGGAATCGCTGCAATTGACGGGATCGTTCAAGATTCGCGGCGCGTGGTTCCGGCTGTCTCGCTTAACGGATGACGAACGCGCGTCCGGGATTCTGACTTGCTCGGCGGGGAACCATGGCAAGGCGATCGCTTATGCGGCGCGCGAACTGGGAATCCACGCCACGATTTGCGTGCCGAGCTCGGTGGACCGGGCCAAGTACGAGGGCATGACGGCGCTGGGGGCGGACGTTCGCGTTTCCGAATATCGCGGTTACGATGACACCCAAATCTGGGCGCTGGAGCAGGCGCGAGTCGAACGAAAGCCGTTCATCTCGGCGTTCGACGATGTGGCGATCATGGCGGGAAATGGCGGGACGTTGGCGGCGGAGGTTCTGGAACAAGTTCCCGATGCGCGGACGTTCGTCGTACCGGTAGGAGGCGGCGGATTGCCGGCGGGTTTCGCTTTTCACGTGGGCGAGAAGTATCGCGACTCGTTCGTTGTTGGATGCCAGCACGAACTCTCGCCCGGGCTGCGGGCATCGCTCGATGCGGGCCGCGCGATTACGCGACTGCCGGCGATCGACACGGTGGCGGGCGGAGTGGAGGGCGGCATCGGCGCGTTGCCGTTCGAGATTCTACGCTCGCGCATGGGCGGCGTGGCGCTCGTGTCCGAAGAGGAGATTTACGCGGCCGTGCGCTGGATGTTGGCCGAGCATCAGTATCTGATCGAGCCATCGGCCGCCGTGACGATCGCGGCTTGCCTGGCGGGCAAGGCGGGGACGGTGTCGTCGCCGGCGGTTGTGGTGGTTTCGGGACGTAATGTGAGTCTGGAGGTTGTTCGGCGCATTCTTGCGTAATACGCCGATCGAGGCATCGGCCGTTAGGATCGCGGCTTGGCGGGGGGGTAAAGCGGGGGCGGTGTTGTCGCCGGGTGTTCGTTGCATTCTGGCGCAATACGCGGCAGTGCGCTGGATGCTGGCCTGACCGGCAGTATAGGGATGGCGTCGCCGGCGGTTGCGGTTGTTTCGGGCGTAATGTGAGCGTGGACGTTGTTCGCGGCATTCTTGCGTAATATGACAGGGATGAGAAGTTTTTTGGCGATCCTGGGATTGTCCGCCTGCGCTTGGGTTAGCGGCGCCGGCCAGACGCTGGGCATTTTCGAGGGACATACGGATGTGGGGGAGACGCCGAAAAGCGGCTCGGCCTCGTTCGATGCGGCGAGCGGGGAATATAAGGTGACCGGCGGCGGCGCGAACATGTGGGCGAGGGCCGATGCCTTCCAATTTGTCTGGAAGAAGATATCGGGCGACGTCACGATTACGGCGGACGTGCGCTTTGTGGGGACCGGCGCGGTGGAGCATCGCAAGGCGGTGTTGTTGGTTCGTCAGAATCTCGATGCGGATTCCGCCTACGCCGATGCCGCCTTGCACGGAAGCGGTTTGACGGCGCTGCAGGCCCGCCCCTCAACCGGCGCGATCACGCAAGAGATCCGATCGGATATTACGGCTCCGGACCGTATCCGCCTCGAGCGGCGCGGGAACCAGTTCACGATGTTTGCGGCCAAGGCGGGCGAGGATTGGAAGCCTGCCGGACCGGTTACGGTTGCGCTGAGCGATCCGGTGTATGTCGGGTTGGGGGTTTGCTCGCATGATGCCGACGTGCTTGAGACCGCGATTTTCTCCCACGTGAAAGTCGAGCGGCCCGAGGGCCAGGCAATCGAGCAGCGGGTTGGCGATCTGATCGCGCGCATGACGCTGGAGGAGAAGGCGTCGCAGATGCTGAGCGATTCGCCGGCGATCGCGCGGCTCGGCATTCCCGCATACAACTGGTGGAACGAGTGCCTGCACGGGGTGGCGCGCGCCGGGGTGGCGACCGTTTTTCCGGAGCCGATCGGGATGGCGGCGGCCTGGGACGCCGGGCTGATGTTTCGTATTGCGACCGCGATATCGGACGAAGCGCGCGCCAAGCACCAGGAGTTTGTCAGGCGCGGGAAGCGCGGGATTTACCAGGGGCTCACGTTTTGGACGCCGAATATTAATCTGTTCCGCGATCCGCGCTGGGGGCGCGGGATGGAGACGTATGGGGAAGATCCGTATCTGAGCGGCCGGTTGGCCGTGCAGTTCATACACGGGATGCAAGGCGACGATCCGCGCTACCTCAAGACCATTGCGACGGCCAAGCACTACGCCGTACACAGCGGTCCGGAGCCGACGCGCCATGTTTTCGACGCGCGGGTGAGCGAGCGCGACCTGCGCGAAACTTACTTGCCGCAATTCGAGGCCGCGGTGCGGCAGGGTGGGGCGAGATCGGTGATGTGCGCCTACAACAGCGTGGATGGCGCGCCGGCTTGCGCCAATACGATGCTGTTGGGGGACATTTTGCGGCGGCAGTGGGGATTCGCGGGGTACGTGGTTTCCGATTGCGGGGCCATCGGCGATATTTATCGGACTCACAAGGCCGCGCCGAATGCGGTTGAAGGCGTCGCGATGGCGGTGAAGGCCGGGACCGATCTTGACTGCGGGTTGGAGTACAAGAATATCGTTCCGGCGGTGCGGCAGGGGCTGCTGGCGGAGGCGGACGTGGATAGGGCGGTGCGGCGATTGCTGACGGCGCGATTCGAGCTGGGGATGTTCGACCCGCCGGAGACGGTTCGCTGGACGAAAATTCCGTATGAGGTGAACGATAGTCCGGCGCACGCAGAGCTGGCTCTGGAGGCGGCCCGCAAATCGATCGTGCTGTTGAAGAACGAGGGCGGCGCGCTGCCGCTGCGGCGGGATTTGAAGACCATCGCGGTGATCGGGCCGAACGCGGACTCGGTCGAATCGCTGCTGGGCAACTATAACGGGGAGCCGTCGCATCCCGTGACGCCGCTGGCGGGCATGCGGCGAAAAGTGGGGAACAGCATGCGCGTTCTTTATGCGCGGGGCTGCGATTTGGCGGCGGGGATGCCCACGTTTGAAACCGTTCCGCCGTCGGCGCTTTTCAGCGGCGAGCGGGGTCAGAATGGGCTGACGGGGGAGTATTTCAACGCCGCCGCGATGCCGCCGGATGCGCACGCGCTCTTTACGCGAGTGGACCCGCGGATCGATTTCAATTGGGGCGATGCGGCGCCGCGCGCGGACATGAACGACGACGATTTCGGCGTGCGCTGGACGGGGTATTTGAAGGCGCCGGTCAGCGGCAAATACGAGTTGGGAGCGACGGGCCTGAACGGATACGAAGTTTATTTGGAGGGCAAGCGGATCGCGCATCGCTTCAGCGAGCATGAGAGCGCCTACGACTACTCGCCCGTGGATTTGGAAGCGGGGAAGCTTTATGCGCTGCGCGTCGATTTCCATGAAGTGCATGGGAGCGCGAATATACGGCTGGTGTGGGCGCGGCCGCGGGGGGACGAGGCGGCGGAAGCGCTGAAGGTTGCCGCCCAGGCGGACGTTGTCGTGATGTTTCTGGGGCTTTCGCCGCGCCTGGAAGGTGAAGAGATGAAGGTGCAGGTGGCGGGATTTAAGGGCGGGGACCGGGTGAGGCTGGCGATCCCGGACGTGCAGGAAGACTTGTTGAAGCGGGTGGCGGCGGTGGGCAAGCCGGTCGTGTTGGTGCTGCTGAACGGCAGCGCGGTGGCGGTGAACTGGGCGCGCGATCATGTGCCGGCGATCGTCGAACTTTGGTATCCGGGGCAGGCCGGCGGGACTGCTCTGGCCGATGCGCTGTTCGGCGACTATAATCCCGGCGGCCGGCTGCCGGTGACGTTCTACAAGTCGGAGGAGCAGCTTCCGGCGTTTGAGGATTACGACATGAAAGGGCGGACGTATCGCTACTTCCAGGGCGAGCCGCTTTATCCGTTCGGCTATGGCCTCAGCTATACGCGCTTCTCGTACGCGAATCTGCGAATTCCGAAACAGATCGAGACGGGAAACGACCTGAAGGTTTCCGTCGAAGTTACGAATGCGGGCGAGCGCGCGGGCGAGGAGGTGGTGCAGTTGTATTTGAGTCATCGCGGGGCGGAAGAGGGGCTTCCGATCCGGTCGCTCGAGGGTTTTGAGCGGCTGGCGCTGCGGCCGGGAGAAAAGAAGGTGGTAGAGTTTACGCTTTCGGCGCGCCAGTTACGGGTCATTGGAGCGGATAACCGCAGGGCGGTGCAGCCGGGGGAGGTGGAAATTTCGGTCGGGGGAAGCAGCCGGGCTTCACCGGGGCGGCGGACGCGGCGACGACAGGCGTGTTGACGGGCGCGACGAAAATCGTGGGCGAGCCGAAATATCTGGACTGAGCTTACTTCAGGAGCTTGTTGATGGCCTGGATGGCGTGGACGTCGAACTTGGGACGGCGGTCGTAGGTGAGCAGGCCGTTTACTTCTTGTTCGACATCGGTCAGCTGCGTGTAGCAGATGCCGATGATCTTGGGCAGCTTGGCGATGGCCTCGTAGATGCCGCGGATGCGCTCGAGCGTGTCGCCTTCGCTGCGCTCGATGCCTTCGTAGCCCCAGGAGTTGTCGGGTACTTTGGAGTCGGGCGGGACGTAGGAGATGCCGCCGAATTCCGATAAGAATATAGGTGAACCGTTGTAGTCGTAGCCGGGGGCGAGGAACATCTTGCCCTGGAACGGGACGGGGATCTTGCCTTCCTGGACGCTGGCGAAGCGGTCGTGGAAAAGCTCGCCGGTGCGCGAATAATCGTGGACGGCGAAGAGGTCGGTGCAGTCGGTGTGTTCCCAGCCATCGTTGTCGATGACGAGCCGCGTGGAATCGAGCGACTTGGTCAGCATGTACATGGCCTTCATGTGGGCCTGCTGCCGGGCGTCGCGAACGTTCGGCACGCCCCAACTCTCGTTCAGAGGGGCCCAGATGACGATGCTGGGGTGGTTGTAATCGCGGCTGACGGCGTCGATCCATTCGCGGGTGAGCGCGGCCGACGGATTCGCCGTCGAACATGTAGGCGTTGGCCATCTCGGCCGAAACCAGCAGGCCGAGGCGATCGGCCCAATATAGGAACCGCGGATCTTCGATTTTCTGGTGCTTGCGCACGCCATTGAAACCCATGGCCTTGGCGATCTCGATGTCGTAACGGATGGCTTCGTCCGACGGTGGCGTTATGGTCGAATCCGGCCAATAGCCCTGGTCGAGGACCATCTTCAGGAAGAGCGGCTCGCCGTTGAGGACGACCTTGCCGTCTTGGGTAGAGACCTGACGGAATCCGAAATAGGAGTGGACGCGATCGAGCGTGCGATTGCCGCGCGTCAGCTCGAAGGTGACGTCGTAGAGCTTGGGCGTTTTGGGGGACCACCAGTGGGGGTCGCGGACGAATGCCGCGGCGGTCGATTGCGAGCCTTCGACGCGCGACATGGCGGTCGCGATCACCTCGCCTTCAAACGAGATGACGGCGTAAAACTGCACATCCGCGGCGCCCTTGCCGATCTTGGCGTCAAACGTCACGGCGCCGTCGATGGTGGTATCGATGCGGACCTTTTCGAGGTAGCTTTCGCCCGCCGGCTCGATCCAGACGGTCTGCCAGATGCCCGTGGTGCGGGTATAAAAGATGCTCTCGGAGCCCTGCCGCCAATGTTGCTTCCCGCGCGGGATGTAGCGGTCCTTCGGGGGGTCCTCCACGCGCACGGTGACGTGGTTGGGGCCGGGGTGTACGAAGGTGGTGACGTCGAACTTGAAGGGCGTGTGACCGCCTTCATGCTCGCCGCAGAGCCGGCCGTTGGCCCACACCGTGGCGCGGTAATCGACGGCGCCGAAGTGCAGCAGGATGCGGCGGCCTTTCCATTCATCGGGCAGCAGGAACACGCGGCGATACCAGACATAGGGGTGGAAGCCTGGGTCGCCGATGCCGCTTTTGGGGCTTTCGAAGCAAAACGGCACCAGGATCGACTGGCTGAAATCCTTGGCGCCGTTGGCCCAATAGTTCTCGATTCCAATGTTTTCGTCGTCGAACTCGAACTCCCAGGAGCCGTTCAGGTTCAACCACTCTTCGCGTTGAAACTGGGGTTGAGGGTATTCCGGGCGGGGAATGGCCTCGTCGAGATGTCTGGGCCGGAGCGGGAGCTCCCGAATTGGTAAGGCGGACATAGTACAGGCTCTCTGATTCAGTGTTACCAGGTTCGCGTGAATCTCAACTTTATCGCACCGAATCTAAAATGCCAATCGTCTTTTGCGTTTCTGACCTTTAGATGTGATGAAAGAATTCCGGGATACGTTGTGACCCGATTAATTCGTTGTAACGATTCGGCGGCCGGCCGACACGGGCGGCTAGCGGACGCCCACCAGCCGATTGATCTCCCGGACGGAGGCGACCGGGAACTTAGGTTTGCGGTCGTAGGTCAGCAGGCCGTTGATCTCCTGTTCGACGTCGGTGAGCTGGGTGTAGCAGATGCCGACAAAGGCAGGAACATTGGATATGCCGCCGTAGAGGTCTCTGAGACGCTCGAGAGCGGCGGCCTCGCTTTTCTCCACGCCCGAATATCCCCAGGCTTCGGCGGGGACCTCGTGCCCGGCCGGGATATAAGCGATTCCCCCGAACTCGGACAGCAGGAACGGGGCGCCGTTATATTGATAGCCGGGCGCGAGCGAACCCGGCCCGACGTTGGGAATGGCGGCGCCGGGGTGGCCCAAATCCTTGTACTTGGCCGCCAGCGCCTCGCCGGTGCGGGCGTAGTCGTGGAGGGTAAACAGGTCGGTCATGTCGGTGTGCTGCCAGCCGTCGTTGTCCACGACCAGGCGGGTGGAATCGAAGGCGTGCGTGAGGGCGTAGAGCTCCTTCAGATGGTTCTGCTGGCGGGGGTCGTGGAGGTTGGGGACGCCCCAGCTTTCGTTGATCGGTACCCACATAAAGATGCACGGGTGGTTGTAATCGCGTTCGACCGCCGCCATCCATTCTTTGGTGAAGCGCTCGACGTAGCCGTCGTCGAAGCGTTGCGCGTTGGCCATCTCGCTCGAGACCAGCAGGCCCATTTTGTCGGCCCAGAAGAGGTAGCGCGGGTCCGCCAGCTTCTGGTGCTTGCGAACGCCGTTGAAGCCCATTTCCTTGGTCATGCGGATGTCGTATTGGATAGCCTCGTCGGAGGGCGGCGTCAGGATGCTGTCCGGCCAGTAGCCCTGATCGAGCACCAGCTTGGGGTAGTAGGGGCGGCCGTTGAGGAGGACGTAGCGGCCGTCGGTCGCGACCGTCCGGAATCCGAAGTAGGAACGAACCCGGTCGAGGACGCGGTCGCCTTTCAGCAGCTCAAATGCGATGTCGTAGAGCTGCGGCGAGGCCGGGCGACCACAGCCGCGGCTCGCTGACCGAGACGGTGGTTGCGACCCGTGGCTTGGCGCGGCCGCGGCCGTGGTGGTCGCGATTGTCTGGCCGCCGAAGCCGATGGTGGTCCGGAGCACGAGATCCGGCTGGCTGCCGTGAATATGGGCGTAGATGGAGGCGACTCCCTCCATGTCGGGGGTGATACGGACGCTCTCGAGGTGGCTGTCGTTGACGGGCTCCAGCCAGACGGTCTGCCAGATGCCGGAAGTGCGCGTGTAGAAGATGCTGCGCGATTTCGGCTCCCAATATTGCTTGCCTCGGGGGATGTAGCGGTCGGTGGGCGGGTCCTCGGCGCGAACGACGACGACATTGGGACCGGAGGGCTTCAGGGTGTCGGTGATGTCGAACGTGAACGGCACGTTGCCGCCCTCGTGCCGTGCCCACCAAGCGGGCGTTGACCCACACCATCGCGCGATAATCGACGGCGCCGAAGTGGAGCAGCACGCGCTTGCCGTTCCAGTCGCGCGGGACGGTGAACTCGCGGCGGTACCAGGCCCAGGGATGAAAGGAGGTGTCGCCGATGCCGCTATTTTTGCTCTCGAAACAGAAAGGGATGGTAATGGCGCGGCTGAAGCGGTGCGAGCCTCCCGCCCAGAATTGCGCCAGGCCGGCGTTCTGGTCGTCGAAATCGAATTGCCAGGTGCCGTTGAGGTTCATCCAGGCTTCGCGCTCGAACTGGGGCTGCGGGTATTCGGGGCGGGGAACCTGCGCGGCTAAGCCCAGGGCGGCGAGGAGCAGGGGCAGCAGGGCGCGTTTCATCATTGCCGATTATAGTAGGGTTGCCGTTGGAGGCGAATCGAAGGCGCGAAATCTTGACGCCGGATTCGCGCCGTGCGAGTGGAGGGCCGGTCGAGTGGATGCGCCTCGAAAAGCGATGCGAATAGCGTTCATTCTTACCTGCGCGATCATGCCTTTTTCGGGCGCCGCTTAGTCCTCGAAGGCGCCATCTTCCGTTCCCAGGTTCGATCAGTATCCCGCGGCGCCTGTTGCGATAAGGCGTGCGCCGGCGCCAAAGTTTCGAGGCGCATACGATAGTTGGCCGGAAGGCGATCCCAGGTTCCGCCAATCGGCCGGAATGGCAGCGGCGAAGGGTCTTACGTTTGCGGGCAAGTATACGATCGTCGAAACTTCCTGCGGCGCCAGTTGCGTGTACATTGCGGTGATCAACGAGGAGACCGGCGAGATCGCAACCAAGATGCCGTTCTATGCGCTTATCACCGATCCCTTTCACGATGAGCGTGGACGCGAGGTCCAGGGCGGACTGTTTTATCGCCTGAACAGCCGGCTTCTTATAGCGGAAGGCTGCTTCGATACGACGGGCGGCGACACGCCCGGGTATTGTGCGAAAGCATACTACGAATGGGCCGGGAACGGATTTTGAATGCTGCGCCGGATACCGCTCAAATGGCGATAAAGGAACAGGGCTGAATCCGAACCGCCGGGTCCCAAGCTACCGGTCTGTACCGAGGCGCGCAAACCGGGTACTCTGAATTCTGTATCCCATGAAATCCAATCTCACGGCTGAGCTCGCGGCGGAGTTTCTC
>CAWCJO010000037.1:0-16321 GCA_963795935.1 Bryobacterales bacterium
GAGTTGCAACCGCGGTAGCGTCTACTGCTGAATTCGGATCGCGCCGAGCGGATACCAGCCGTCGTCCGCGATGCCCGCGATGGCAAGTTTGACGCGAGGCGCGTGGGACATCGGGTCCACAATTGCGAGAGATAAAGCGTAATTGCCGGGAGACAAGTCCGGCGGAACGAAGACGGCGCTGTCGTAGATGTTATCGCCCGGCAGCCAGTTGCGGATGTCGGCGTCAGTCGGCAGGATGCGTTCCGCGCCTGCGCTCTTCAGGCGCAGAGCTAGAGGAAACTTGCGATAGCACGGCGCCACGCCTTTGTTTTCCCACCAGGTCGTGAAGCCGATGCGGCCCTGAACGCCGACGGCGGCGGGATATGTGAACCTGCGCAGCACGAACCGATAACCCATTCTCTTCAGCCAACGGTCGACGGCGGCCTGCAACTGGCGCGGCACGGCCGACGACTTGGCGTTAAAGGAAGAGATGTGCCATTTGAGGGATTGGTCGATGATGTAATTCACGTCCCATCCTTTATCGAGCCAATGCCGCATGACCCAGCAGGCCTCAAACTCGACCGGCGCCTTTTTCCACGCGTTCGACATGCCGAAGTCGACGATCGATTCCGGATAACGATCCAGCATGTGAGACCAATTCGGATTTGAGAATCCTCCCATGTCGCCGAGGCAGTCGACGCGCCAGCCGACGGGCTTTTTCGAGAGCCCGTAGCCGTTCGTCTTGGCGTCGGTCAGCATCATCACGAGCGGGGTTTTGTCAAACGACTCGACGTAGCTGTCCACCAGAGCGCGGCGGGTGGCGTCCGTCAGTTGGTCCGCTCCGGCGCCCTCGCCCCAGGCCCCGACGATGGCGAGATCGACGCTTTCAAGGCGGGGATCGCCGTCGTAGCGTTTCCCAAGCTCGCGAATCATTCTTCCGAAGTACTCGGCATAGCGTGGATCTTCGGGGTTCGTCCTCCATTTTGCAATTGACACTTTTCCCGTTTCAGGGCCTACCATGGCGCGATACCAATCGGGCACGTCGTTGTCGTCCTTCGTTCCATAGGGCGCAATTCGCAACAGCAGCGTTTGATGCCGATCATGCGCGGTGCGCAGCGCCTGGTCGAGCAGGTCCCAGCGATACTTGCCATCTTCCGGTTCGATGAATCGCCAGTACACGCGAAAGTAAGCGAGAGAAGTTTGCGGATAATCTTTGTTGTCGAGCGATCCCTTGAAATTTTGATAGACGATGGGATAGCCTTCCGTCCATCCTTCACCCGGGTTCAGATCGTCGCCGTTGAAGCGCTGAAACGTGGTGAAGCCGATGCCGGGATTCACGAGTACATCGTCGATCTCCTGGGGGCGCACGACCGTCTCTTGCGCCAGCGCGGCGGAGAGGAACGCAATCGCCAACAGCGATGATTTCATGGTTTACTCCAGCGGAATATCGAACAATTGCGATTCGGATACGGGTTTCAGATCCGCCCAGTCGAAGCGGCCGTTACGCGCGGGAATGCCATGGGCCAGCGCATAGGCGTTGCGGGCGTTGAGCACCTGGTTTACCCAATCGCCGAAGGGAAGGAGAAGCTCGCGGTAGACCAGATAACTCATGTCGGTGGTGCGGTCGGGCAGATGGTCCTTGACGTCGTCGAGCTGATGCAGGAAGCGCCGCCCGTTGGCTTCTTTCAGGCGCGGCAGCCATGATTGGTACCAGGTCGTGGTCGCGTCGGCGAGGGCGCGGTTGCGCGACAGTTGAATGGCTCGCGCGGCGGCGATCGCGCGATCGGCGAGGCGCACGGCCTCGCGGCTCTGGCCACTTTTGGCGCTCGCGGCGGCATCGCGCAGCAGCGCATCCATCTGGCCGATGCCGCGAATCGTTTCGAGATTCTGCCGGTACAGTTTTGCGATGGAAAGGAACACTTCGAGGTTGTAGCGATTCTGGTCCGCGCGGCGTAGATTCTGGTAGAGCAGCGCGAATAATTGGCCGCATCCGGTCTGGAAATCGGCGGCCAGCTCTAGGCGCCGGGAGTTGCTTTGGGTCCAATCGGAACGGTACGTGAGGTCGGCGGCCGGCGCGGGGGGAAGCGGCAAAGTTTGATCGTGCGCGGGCTTCGGCGGGTTGAAGATTCCAGCGGAATTGCCCCAGATCGGCTTGCGCGTCGTGGACGGCTCCGTCTCCCAACTATCGGACCAGAATTCGGCTTGCGTACTCATGAGTTGGTATACGCGATCCATGTTGACGATCGAAGGGCCGTAATAAAGCGGGTAAAAGGTAGCCGCGCTTTCGTCCGGATCGGGCGCGCCGGGATGCCAGGCAGCGGCGGAGGCGGTTGCGTAACCGAGCCAAAATGTTTCGGGATGGAGGCCCATGTCGCCCCAACCGGCGTTGACGGCTCCGATGAGATCCGCATCCTTGCGCGCGGTATCGTAAGAGATTTTTTCAAACGTATTTGCGACCGGGGGCGCCGGCGCCGCGCCTGCGTGGAGCCGCTTCGATGGAGGCAGATTGTAATAAGCGGGAAACAGTTTTTCTTCGCCTTCGGAAGAGGTGTAGATCATCTGCCGGATGCCGCGGCGGCGAAATGCCGCATCGAACTCCGGGCCGTAGACCTCGCCGTTGACCAGATACGGCGGCAGGGCGGGAATGTCGGAGGGCTTGAGCGGATACTCCCCCCAGAACACTACCGTGCGCCCCCGGCCGCGCAGGTATTCGGCGAGTTTCGTCACGAATTGCGCGAGCAGCTTGCCGGGACTGCCTAACTCTTTGGCGCGCGTCCGCTCGTCGCACTGGTTATTGTGCGCCAGGCCGACATAGTACGGTTCGTCGGTCGAGAGATAAACGTATTGGACGCCCTTGTTGGCGTCGAGCAGGTCCTGAAACATTCCTTGAAACAATTGGTAGGAAGCGGGATTGGTGGCGCAGATCTCGTAATTGCTATCGGGAAACTCCCGCAGACTCGCATATTCCGGATGTTTGAGGATAAACGCGATGTGCGCCGGGGCGTCGAGGTAAGGAATCAACTGCACGTGGTAGCGCAGAGCGTAAGAGGTCAGATCCTGGAGTTGGGCTGGAGACAAGGCTTGGGGCTCGGTTACGGCCGGGGCGCTGTGGAACTGGAAATGTCCTTCGAGCTTGATCGCAATTCCGTTGATTTTGAAAAAGGCCGCCTGTCTGATGGCGTGCTTCAGCGCTTCGGTGGTGTCCAAGTGATGGGCATCGTCCCAATAGATGTGGCGGGCCCGCAGGTCGGGCCAGTCTTCGATGGTTCCCTCGGGAAGCTGTGCGGCGCCGTTCCTCGGCGTGAGCAGTTGAAGTAAGGTCACAACGCCGTAAAATAACCCGGCTGGAGCATTGGCTTTGATTGCGATGCGGCCCGGTTTCATGTCGATCGCATAAGCCTGCGCGGCTATGGCTTGTTTGTCGTTGTCCTGGGCGGGTCCAACGGCGACCGAGCCGGGCGCAATAACGAGGCGGAGCGCGGCGGCGGCGCCGGATTGCGAGATATGAATGCGAAACCGTTTGGCGAGTTCTTCGCGCAAGGTGGCGACTTCGATGCCGGTGGGCGCAACACCCGCGGTTTCGAGGCGGAGGTCGGCGCCGACGCTGAAATCCGAGGCGCCGATGTTGACGCGTTGCGGCTGGGGCAGCACGCTGTAGCCTCGCGCGTAAAGGGGCGAGACCGTGGCCGCGCGGGCGCAGGCGAAAGCGGTCAGGAGCGAGAAAGACATCGCAAGGGTCTTCATGTTTCTTGCCGACTGCATAAAAGTATACGATTTGACTGCGCTCGATGCGATTCTTTAGACTTACTTGCGACAGCACAGAATGCAATCACACGCAGCCGCTAAGGAAAGAATTTTACGTCCGCCGCAAGTGCGCGGCGCAAATCGGGCCGTCGTGCTGCAATTGCTGCGGCACTACGACAGCTTGTCGCGGGCGGATATTGCGAGGCAGAGCGGGCTTTCGGAAGGCACCGTGTCAAGGATCATCGCGCAGCTGACGGAGGAAAGGCTGGTCGGGGAGGACGGGGCGGAAAACTCGACCGGGGGCCGTCCGGGGAAGCGGCTGCAACTGGATCCGAGCAGGCTGGCGATGGGCGTGGAGATCGAGAATTTCGAGATGCGCTGCTCGATCGCGACCATGCGAGGACGCATTATCGACACGCGGCGCTTCCATACGCCGGAGGCGATCGAGGACGCGCTGAAGCGTATTGTCGAGGAGTTCGCGGCTTACGGCAAGCGCTATGGACGGGAGCGGATCGAAGGCATTGGCGTGAGCGTGCGCGGCATCGTCAACTCGGATACGGGCGTGCTGCAGTTCGGCAATCGCCTGGGGTGGGCGGATGTTCCAATCAAGCGGATTCTGGAACAGCGGCTGCGCGTGGCGGTGTTCGTGCAGAACAACGTTCGCGCGGCGACGTTGGGTGAATACAACTATGGCTCGCTGGAGGCGCTCGGCGGGCAATGCTTTCTGCTGTTGAAGATCGACGAAGGGGTAGGGATCGGAATCGTCTTTAGCGGGAAGCTCTATCATGGAACGCACATGTCGGCGGGCGAATTCGGACAGATGGTGGTGGCGGCTTCGGGGGGGCCGGAGCGGCACGACCGCCCAGGGTGTCTGGAACGCCTGGTTTGCAACACTGCGGTGTGCGATCGTTATGCGGCGATTGCGGGCGGGCGCCGTCAAGCGAACCTGGGAGACGCGACGGCCGGCGTGCGGCGGATCGCGCAGATGGCGCTGGCCGGCGACGCGGCGGCGCGGCAGACGGTGATGGAAACCGGGGCCTATCTCGGCATCGGGATCGCGAATGTGGTGTGGGGATTGAATGCCGACGTGGTCATTGTGGATGGCGTGCTGGCGGACGCCTGGGAGCTTGTGGAACCGGCAATCCGGGGACAATTCCCGGACCGGGGCGAGCTGCTGAATTTTCGCCATCTGGCTCTGCGGCGTTCGTCGCTGGGGGGCGAAGCGGCGCTGATCGGGACGGCTACCCTGCCGTTTACGAACGTGTTCGCGACGGGAAACCGGCGGCGCGCCGCGGAAGCCGCCGTTTGAACTCGGCCGGCGGTTTCTCTCGTTGCGCAAGTAAGCCCGCGGCGGCTCAATAACTTTCATTGACAATTGCGCGCGCCTCTGATATTCTCACCGTAATTTCAGTCGCGATTCAGGAGGCTATATGGGGCTCTTCTTGCGGAACGCCGGAAAGCTCGGCGCGGTAACGGCGATATTCCTTTCGACGCTCGTAGCGCAAACCGGATTAGGCATCGTCACGGGTACGGTGCGGGATCCCTCCAACGCGGCGGCCCCAAACGCGGTCGTGACGCTCACGGACACCGCTACCGGGGTGGCTCACACGGCCCAGACGAACCAGGCCGGAATCTACTACTTCGGTAGCTTGCAGGTGGGGCCGTATCACATGGCCGTGGAAGCGCCGGGATTTACGAAATGGGAAACGGACTTCCTGATCCAGGCCGGTCAGACGGTAACGGTGGATGCCACCCTGGCGGTCGGGAACGTGCAAACGAAGGTGGAGGTGACATCGGCGGCCTCGCCGATCGCCACCGAGGGCGCTCAGATCAGCGACGTCAAGACCGCCCTCACCATCCACGATCTGCCGCTGAACGGGCGCCAGATCAGCAACCTGTTTACGCTGACGCCGGGCGTGGAAGGTGGACAGAACACGCAAAACGGCTCAAATCCCAGAACGAACGGCATGACCGTGGGTTCGACGGAGATGTTGCTGGACGGCATGTCGTACGTGGACCGCTTTGGGGGCGGGATATCGCGGGTGCAGCCGGGACTGGATACGATTCAGGAATACCGTATCGAGACGGCGGGATCGGGGGCGGAGTTCGACCGGCCGGCGACCATCGAGCTGGTCACGCGCAGTGGAACCAACGCGTTTCATGGGGCGGCATATGAAACCTTCCGGAACAATTATGGCGGCCTGGTGGCGCGCGCGGTCTCCGACGGCAACACGCCGGCCAAGCTGATCCGCAACGAGTTCGGCGGCTGGGTTGGGGGACCGGTTATCAAGAACAAGACCTTCTTCTTTTACGACCAGGAGCTATGGAGGCAGCGGCAGCAGATTTTCGCGCAAACGGCCGTGCCGACGGCGGCCATGTGGAACGGGGATTTCAGCAACGCCGTGGATACCAGCGGCGATAAGATCACGATTTATAATCCGTACAGCACGAATGCGCAGGGCTTGCGCACGCCGTTTCCGGGCAATGTAATCCCGCAGAGCCTGTTGAACACGCAACTGGTCAACGCCTTCAAGAGCGTCACGCCGCTGCCGAACGGACCCAATGCCGGCGCGAATCCCTGGATCAGTGAGAATTACCAGACCTATTATCCGCAAGCGACGAATGCGAACACGCTCACGGCCAAGATCGACCAGGTGTTCTCGCCCAAAGATAGCTTGTCGGGACGCTACACGCAGTCGCTCTATAACTACCTGCAGAACGGCGGGCATTATGGTTTTCCGCCTCCGGGAGTAACGAATGCAACCGGCACATCCAGCCAGACCGCGAATGTTTATAACATCACCACCCATTGGACGCACGTCTTCACGCCTGGACTCCTCGAATGAGCTGCAGCTTGCGGCGAATCGCGAGGGGGCCAACCAGGGGACGGGCTCGGATAACGTCAACTGGGACTCCAAACTGGGACTTCCCAATCCCTTTGGCGCCACGGGTTGGCCCACCGTTTATACCGACGCGTACAACATGTTTTACGGCGGCGGCTGGGATAACGATAATCACAAAGCGCAGGACCTGACGCAGTACGAAATCGACGACAACGCCACCTGGGTGAAAGGAAAACACACTTTCAAGTTCGGGTTCAAGGGACGGCAGGAGTTCAATAACGTCGAGGAATTGCAGCAGTCGCAGGGATCGGAAACGTTCGATAGTCCGTGGACGGCGTTGTTCGATCCGACGTCGCAGGCTGCCGTTCCTTTCACGGGCTCGGGACTGGCGAGTCTGGAGCTGGGGCTTCCGGGTTATCTTTCGAACCAATATAATCGCGGGTTTTTTTATTTCCAGCAGAAGGAAGTTGGGTTTTACGGCGCCGACACGTGGCGCGTGACTCCGCGGTTGACGGTGAGTCTCGGGCTGCGCTGGGAATTCTGGACGCCGTACAAAGAGAAGTACAATCGGCTGGTCAACGTGGACCTGAACACGCTGCTTTCGAATCCGAGCTCGATGCAGGTGGTGCTTCCATACAACACCACGCTGAACCAGCTTCCCGATTTTCCGAGCGCGATCGGCAGCGCCTGGGCGGCGCGCGGTCTGACCGCCGTTTCGGCCAATTCGATCGGTTTTCCGGGAGCGCTCACGCCGAACGTGTGGAACGATCTGGGGCCGCACGTGGGCGTGGCATACCGGCTGAGCGATAAATGGGTGGTGCGCGGCGGCTACGGCACGTTCTATTGGCCCATGCCGCTGTCGCAGATTTTGCAAGCCATGCGGATCAATCCGCCGCTGAATCTGCGCTATGTGAACAGCGTGGATTCTCTCAACGCCCAGAACGGCGTTTATGCCCTCAGCGTGGTTCCGTCCGCGAGCGACATGCTGGGACCGGGAGGGGCGACGGTCAGCCCGGCGCCGCCATCGAGCGCCGCGCAAAGCTTCCTGGCCATGGACGTGAACCACTGGGCCGATAACATGACGCAGAACTGGACCTTCACGGTGGAGCGCGAGGTGATGCGCAACACGGTGCTCAAGTTGTCGTACACTGGCAACCACGCCAGCAACCTGCCCATGAATTGGGATGTAAACGCTCCGACGTCGAAATATAATTACCAGGCGCAGACGGGGGTGCTGGCGCCGTCACTCGCCTACTTGCGCCAAGTGAACCCCAACTGGGCTATGACGGGGGCGAGCGGCGTTCTGGAGCACGACGGATATTCCAATTCGACGTCTTTCCAGGCCGATATCGAACGGCGTTTCGCGGGCGGGTTGTCGTTCCAATTGTTCTATACCTACACGCATGCCATGACCACGAGCGACACCGGCGGGTTCTCGTCGCCGGGCGGCGGCGGCATTAACGCCAACAGCTCCGGACCGAGCCAGAGCGGCGCAACCGGGTCGGTGCCCGCCAATGATGAGATACTGGGCAATCCGAACCTGTCGAACAGCCAGCGCTTGCGGCTCCTTTACACCAATTCCAGCCAGGTGCCTCCGCAGCGAATTACCTGGAATGGCGTTTATCAGCTTCCTTTCGGGAAGGGCCGGCGGTTTTTGAATAGCAGCAAGGTCGTCAATGAAATCGCGGGCGGGTGGCAGATCAACTTTATCGGCACGTGGGACGGCGGCTACTGGATGGGCAACGGGACGGGTGAATATCAATTTGGAAATCCCGCGCTCGGCTCCGGGCAGCGCTTAACCATGAATATTTTCGGTCAGAATCAAATGTTATGGTTCGCCGGCGATTTCGATCCTACTCAGGCCAGTAACGTGAACCTGGCTACGCTGGAACAAATTGTGCCGGTCAACCGCGCCAACCGGGTCATTCATCCGGTTGGGGCGACGTTTGGCAATCAGGTTCCGCAGACTCTTGCCAACGGAACAGTGGTACAAACTTCGATTACCGATAACGTCAGTTGGAATGCTCGGAATTACATGCTGGGGCCTCCCAGTTGGGACCAGGACGCATCGCTGTTCAAGTATTTCTTCTTTGGCGAGCGCATCAAGGTGCGGCTGAGCGGAGATTTCTTTAACGTCTTCAATCATCCGACGCTTCAGAATCCGAATGCGACCACGGGCCTGATCAACTTGAGCGTGCAAGCAAACTCGCCTCGTATTATCCAGATTGGCGCGCGGCTGGAGTTTTGATCGCGCGGCTAATATAAAGTATTGCGGTTGTACAAATTTGTTCTGTTGTTCGCGTTGGCGGCGCCGTGCTGGTGCGCGGCGCGCTCCGATCTCGTTCGTTTAGAGGATCGGCTCTCCTCCGCCTCCATAAAAGCCTCGGCGGCGGCATCCTCGGCCGTTGCGGCCGAGCCGTTGCTGTGGCAGAACTTCTTCTCCCGCTCCGATTTCACATGGGAGCTCGTGCGCGGCCGCGTGGGCTATCGCAACGGCGATCTCGCGCTTAAAGGCGAAGGTTCGACGCCGGTAATCCTGTCGCCCAAGGAACCGGCCATCGACTGGAAACTCTATGAAGCCGTCGAGATTCGGATGTCGGCGCAGGGCGGAAGCGAGATCAAGATAAGGATCGGCGACTTCGAAGCGAAGCAGAAACTGGGGCCCGCCGGTCAATACAATCTCTACCGATTTGATATCAACGTGGATGCCCCTAAAGGCAGCCGACGCCTGGGACTGATGCCCACCGACAGCCTCTACGACATGGTGGCGATCCACTCTATTAAGTTCATTCCCAAGCCGGCGGCTTTTACTCAACCGGCGGGACGCGCCTTCCTGGGCAAGCGCGACGAATATCGAAATTGCGTCTACGTTCGCTCGCCTTCCGAGATGGCGTTTCCGGTTACGGTGGGCAATAACGACCGGCTGCATTTCGGGATCGGCATTACGGGCCGGAACGATCCGGTTCAGTTTACGGTGTCTATTGAAGGAATCAAGGCCGCTGTGTTTTCGAGCACGCTGAGCGACCCGGACGAATGGCGGGACGCCGCGATCGACCTCTCGCCATGGAAGGGCCGGACCGTGAAGCTGATCTTAAAAACCGAGGCCCGCGACGGCGTTGTCGGGCTGTGGGCCAACCCCGTGCTGACCGGCGAAGCGCCGAAGCCGCGGCCGAACGTGTTGATTTACACCATCGATACTTTGCGCGCCGACCACGCCAGCGTGTACGGCTACGCGCGGGACACAACGCCGTTTCTGAAGAAGCTGGGCGCCTCCGGCATTGTGTTTGACGATTGCCAGGCGCAGGCGACGTGGACCAAATCGTCCATCGCGTCGCTGATGACGTCGCTGTATTCTTTTACGCACGGCATTGTGCGGGACGCTGACACCATACCGGCGGGGGCGAAGACATTAGCCGAGCAGTTGCGCGCCGGTGGCTATGTTACGGCCAGCATCGTGGCATCGCCTTTCGTGGGACGGGCGACGGGGCTGGAACGCGGGTTCGACTACCTGCTGGAAGATCCGGTGGTGCTGCGGCATCGCAATGAGCAGACCGATCGCGGAACGGATTCCGCGGCGTTGAACAAGGTCGTCTTCCCGTGGCTCGACCGGCATCATGATGAGCCGTTTTTTCTTTACGCGCACGCTACCGATCCGCACGCGCCGTACGATCCTCCGCGGCCATACGATGGCAAGTTCGCCAATCCCGCCGAGACGCCCGAGTTTGATCGCGAATATGCCGGCTTCAAGACCAATCGCGAATACGGGGGAGGCGCGGTCATTAATCGCGAGATGTGCCTGAAGGCGGGCATCGATCCGGGGCGGTTCATCAAGGAAGCCGTGGACCGTTACGATGGCGAGATCCTACACAACGACCACAGTCTGGAGCTGCTGGCAGGAAAGCTGAGGGAGATGCGGGTTCTCGACAACACGCTGATCGTCGTGATCTCGGATCATGGCGAGGAGTTTTGGGACCACGGCTGGACCGCGCATGGGCACTCGGTGTACCAGGAACTGACTCATTGTCTGCTCGTGATGTCATGCCCTGAGCTGTTTTCATCGCCGCGGAGGATCTCCGAGCCGGTACAGCTTATCGATGTCATGCCCACGATTCTGGACCTGCTCGGGATCAAGGCGCCCGAGCCGATCGAGGGGCAGAGCCTTGCGCCGCTGGCCCGGGGACGGCCGTTTCAAAGGCGCGGACTGGTGATGTCTTCGCGTTTCGCGGCGGCGAACCCCATGGGATTGGTTCCGGAAAACTCGACCGATAGCTTTGCGATTATCGATTCGAAGCGGAAGTTTATTTACCGCAATAAAGCCGCCAAGGCCGGTATTCGCAAGGTCGAGTTGTACGATCGAGTAACGGACCGGTCCGAACAGCATGACATCGCAGCGGAGCATCCGCGCGAGGTGGAGCGCATGATGACTCAACTGGTGCAGTGGATCGACGCGCAGAACAAGGTCCGGTTGCTGTTGGGACCGAAAGGGGCGACGCAGCTTGACAGACAGACGATTGAACGGCTGCGCAGCCTGGGGTATTTGGGCGGGTCATCGCAATAGAGAATAGCCGTACAGGCGGCGCTCTACGATGTAGTCCGCTACCTTCGCGGGCAGCTCCGGCGGGACCTCGTTTTTAGCTAGCTGCTCGCGGATTTCCGAGGACGATACCGGCAGGGCAATGCCGTTCAGCTCCAGGATGCGCGCGCCGGGCGGGACGTCGTAAGCGTGTCCGGGACGGGTAACGACGATGAATTCGACGGCGCGGACCACGTCCTCCCAACGATGCCAGGTACGAATCTCGGCGAAGGCGTCGGAGCCGATGATGAAAAAAACCCGGCGGCGAGGGGCGAGGAGTTTTTCAATTGTGAGGATCGAATAGCTTTTTGTGCTGCCCTCTTCCAGGCGCGATGCTTCGAAGCGCGGATCGGCTTCGCAGGCCAGCTCGACCATTCGCAAGCGGTCTTCATACGTCGCGCCGCGGGAGGCTGGCTTGTGCGGCGGGTTCGCGGCGGGAATGAAGAGGATGCGGTCCAGGGCGAAGCGATCGGCGGCGGCGCGCGCGATGGTCAGGTGAGCGCAATGAATGGGGTCGAACGTGCCCCCAAAGAGAGCGAGTCGCAACCTACCTATTATCCGTTAGCGCGAGAGGCCGACCAGAAATTCGAACTGGTTCTGGTTCGCCTGCAGCACCGAGAAAAACGCATTGGGAGTCACAGGCCCGTTGCCGCCCCAACGCGTGTAGCGCAGCTCCGGCGTGATGTGCAGGACGACGGCGTGAATGTCGATTCCGGCGCCGATGACAAAACCCTTGTTCGATGGCGCATTCAGGCTCAAGCCCGTAAAAGTTCGGAACGAGAGGCCCGCCTCACCGTACGGCTTGACAATGGGCGCGAGCGGCAGCCGCACCTTGCCCAGTATCGGAAATTCCCACGAGCTAGCGCTGGCGCGCGACGTCGCGGTGGTCTGGGGCAGGTAGGAATCGGAATTAAACAGTGCGTCGGCCTCCACGCTGACGATCGGTAAACGAAGCTCGATCATTGGCCCAATGAGGAAGCGGTCCGTTTCGTTGAGACCACCGGTTGAGAATGCACTCGTAAGCGGCACGCCCGCCCGAATGCCGAATCCAAGATGCTGCGCGCACGCGATCGGCGCAAGCAACAGCAGCGCCGCCAAGGCCCTCACTGATGCAATTCCTTGATGCGCATGTTTCGAAACTCGACCTCCATGGGCTGGCCCATGTGCAGTTGCAGCGCAATCACGCCACTGCGCGGGGACGAGGCGTCGTGCAACTCGGCCGTTACCATGCCGTTCACTTTGAGCTGAATGAAATCGCCATCGCACGTGATCTCGTATTGGTTCCAGTCGTGCGGACGCACCACCTTTTCCGCTTTGCCTTTCCATCCATTCACGATCGTTCCGCGCGTGCCCTTCTCATCGTAGATGGAACCCCACCAGTTGCCCTCCGCCATGTCGGCCTGTAATCCTTTGACTCCCCACTTGGGGAGGACTTCGCTGCGGAATTGAATGCCGCTGTTGTGATTGCGCAGCTTGGTATCGGTGCGCAGCACGAAGTCCGAGTAAGAGCGCTTGGTGATGAGAAATTCGTTGTGATCGATGGGCGCGTTGTCGGTCGAGCCGATGACGACGCCGTCGCGAACGCTCCACAAGCGCGGGTCGCCATCCCAGCCGTTCAGCGTCTTGCCGTCGAACATGGCGACGAAGCCAGGTTCCTGCGCGAGGGAACAAAGACAGAAGAGTATTAAGAGAGCGACGCTTCGCATGCGCGAATTGTAGCGCGCCGGCGATCACAGCAGGTGAAAATGGACCTCCACGCGGGCGGTACTGGGGACCGGCGCGCCGCCGCGCCGGGCGGGCTTGAATCGCCATTGCAGGACCGCTTCGACGGCTTTTCGATCAAGCCCCAGGCCAGGCGATTCGACCACCTCGGGATTGTGCGCGCGGCCGTCAACGCCGATCTCGATCGTCAGCACGACCATGCCCTGAAATTTCGCCTTGCGCGCCTCCTCGGAGAATTCCGGATCGACGCGATAGATCAGCTCGGCGGGTTTCGTGGGCATTCCGAATCTGCCGGAAAGGCCCCGCGCTCCCGGCGCGTTGCCGATTCCGCGCCCGCGCGGCAGGTCGCCGATTCCACTACCGCCCTTATCGCCGTACAGGCCGCTCGCATATTTGCCCAGCGGATCGCCGAAATTGCTCGTCGCGACCACTGCGGGCGGAACATCGAAGTCAATCGTGGGCATCATCGCGAGCTTCGGCTGAGGCAGCGCGCGCGGCGGAATAAAGGTTCGATAGGAACGCGGCGGAGCGATTCCACGGCGGGGCGGCGCGGCCGATGTGTCGGAGCCGCCGCCGCGGTCTGCCGGCAGATGGACAGGCGGAGGAGGCGCAAGCAGAATCGAGTGCGCCCGATCCACGACAATGCGCGGCGGCGCGGTGAACGTGCGCGAGCCGAGAATAAGCAGCAACGCAACGCAAAGGAGGTGCAGCGCAACGGAGAGGAACTGCGGTTTTACGGCCGGCACGACCTTACGCAGGCATGCGCGATTCCGCTGCTGAAACGGCCTGAAAGCGCTCTTTTACGATTCGGCGGATGCGGCGGGCGCGGCCCGGTGTGGCGACGGCTTCACGTTTGTCGTTTGCGTGCGCGCGGCATGGTGGCCAGTTCGTCGCAGCGATTGTTGTCCGCGTGCGAGGCATGGCCTTTGGTCCAAGCCCACTCGGTTTTGTGCTGTTGTTCAGCTCGTCCAATTCCCGCCAGAGATCCTGATTCACCACCGGCTTTTTGTCCGGCCGTCATCCAGCCTTTGCGCTTCCAGTTGTGAATCCACTTGGTGATGCCGTCTTTCAGGTAATTGGAATCCGTCACAATCTCCACCTGCACAGCTTCCTTGATCGCCTGCAGTCCCTCGATCGCGGCCATGATCTCCATGCGATTGTTGGTGGTGTGCGGCTCGGACCCGTACAATTCCTTCTTCATGTTCGCCGTAGCGCAGGATGCACGCCCACCCGCCGGGCCCGGGATTGCCCTTGCATGCGCCGTCGGTGATGAACTGGACCTTTTTCAAGCGATGGTCAGGCGGCAGTTGCGGTAAGCTCGCCGTTCGAAAAAAGCGTCCACGCGTCGAGAATCTGCGCCGCCTCCGTCGCCCTATAAATCTCGACGCGCAGCTTGGAGCCGTTGCGCACGCCATGCGTGAAGTAGGTCGCGAACTGCTTCATTTTGCCGACCGCATCCGGGCGTCGCTGCTCCCGCAGCATCGCGTAGTAGGTCCTCATGATGTCGTAGCGGCTGCCGCTCCGGCGGATGATCGTAGCGCGCCGGTGGCGAGGTACTGCTCGATCTGACGAAAAATCCAGGGATTTGACGATGCCGTGCGGCCGACCATCACGGCGTCGCAGCCGGTCTCGCGCCACCATGCGGACGGCGTCTTCGGGCGTCAGAATATCGCCGTTGCCGATCACCGGAATCTTGACCGCGGCCTTCACTTCCGCGATGCGCGTCCAATCGGCTTTCCCGCTGTAGCCCTGCTCGCGCGTGCGCGGATGCAGCGCCACCGCTTGCAACCCGCAATCTTCGGCCAGCTGCGCCATGTTGACATGCACCAGTTCCTGGTCGTTCCACCCGGCGCGAAACTTCATCGTCAGCGGAATCGTGATGGCCGCGCGGACCTTGCGTCAGAATCTCCTCCACCAGCGGCAGATCGCGCAGCAGGCCGGAGCCGCCGTTGCATTTCACGACCTTGTTCACCGGGCAGCCGAAATTGATGTCGACAATGTCGAAGCCCAGATCCTCGCAGACCTTGGCGGCGTCGGCCATGACGTCCGGGTCGGAGCCGAAAAGCTGCGCCGAGATGGGGTGCTCCTCGGGCTCGAAAGAGAGGTAGCGGAACGTGCGCGTGGCTTTCTTGTTCGTACTGTTGCGCGCGCGCATGCAATCGACTACGCCATGCGAGCTGGTGAATTCGGTCATCATCAGTCCGCAGCCGCCCTGGTTGCGGATCAGGCGGCGGAAAACGGTGTCGGTAACGCCGGCCATGGGCGCCAGCACGGTCGCGGGCGCGATGCGGACGCCGCCGATGCGGAATTCACTGGGGAAACAAGGCATTCATAATGTATTTTAACTGGTTGGGTTCCGAAACTTAAAGGTATGATGGTACGTTTAACGTTTTTAGGGGTTGGTGCATGAACTCGAAGATCTTACTGGCGTTTTTGGGCGGCGCGCTGCTGGCCTCGGGAATTGTCTATATGGCCGTCAAGCCGGACTCCGAAGCCGGAGACGAAGATCATCGTCGACTCGCCCAAAGCAAAGCCGGCGCCGGCCTATCCGGCGGATACGGATGCACAGGCAACGGCGCGCGAACAGAGGTCGCCCGTTGTGTCGGAAGTGACCAGGCCGGAACGGCGGCGCGAAAAAATGCGTGAGGAGCGGCATCTTCGCCACGGCGGCGATAAACCCGTTCAGATCGCGCAGGTTACTCCGCCGACGTTGCCCGCGGCAGCGCCCAGCGCGGCTTCGGCGGCTACTACGCCCACCCCCGCCGCAACGGACCCCGCCCCCGCTCAGCCGGTTGCTGCTCCCGCTCCACCGCCGCCTGCGCCGGAGCCGCCCAAGCCGGAACCGCCGCAGCCGCACAGCGTCACGCTCATAGCCGGCACGCCACTTTCCGTCCGCATCGGCGAGACATTGACGACGCAGCGCAATAAACCAGGGGACACGTTTCCGGCCACGCTCACCAGCCGCTCGTGATTGACGGTTTTGTGATCGCGGAACGCGGATCGCGATGCGAAGGCCGCGTGGTGGAGTCCGATCCGGGCGGCCGAGTCAAGGGCCTGGCGCACCTCGAAGTGGAGCTGACCAGCCTGCACACCTCCGACGGGCAACGCATCAAGATTCGTACCGCCTCTATAGGCAAGGATGCCGAAACCAGCCGGCGCCAGGACGCGGAGAAGGTCGGCGGCGGCGCGGCGCTGGGCGCTATCATCGGGGCCATTGCGGCGGCGGCCGGGGAGCGGGCATCGGCACCGCGGCGGGCGGCGCGGCGGGAGCGGGCGACGTCATGATGACGCGCGGCAAGCCCGCCGAAATCAAAGTGGAGACGCGGGTCAGCTTCCGCGCGGAGCAGCCGGTGACCATCACGGAGCGGCTGGAGCAGAGGCGCGGCGAAATCCGCTTCCTCACGGTCGCGGGTCGGTTACGAGGTCGCGGCTCGGTTACGGGGTTCGTGCTGGGGGCGGG
>CAWCJO010000038.1:0-88859 GCA_963795935.1 Bryobacterales bacterium
GACCGGTCGGCCCCGACCAGCGTGATATCGGTGCCGTGCAGGGTAGTAATGAACGGCAATTGATGCGCGGGGCCAGCATTTGCTTGGCGAGCAGGGCGGAGATGGAATGCGGAATGGCGTAGTGGACGTGCAGGAGGTCGAGCCGTAATCGTCGGCGACTTCGGCCATGCGCGAGGCCAGCGCCAGACAGTAGGGCGGGTATTGGAATAGCGGATAGGTGGAAACCTCGACTTCGTGATAGTGGATGCGGGCGTTCCGGTATCGAGGCGGATGGGATTGGCGTAAGTGATGAAATGGACTTCGTGGCCGCGGGTGGCCAACTCCAGTCCAAGCTCGGTGGCGACGATGCCGCTGCCGCCGTAGGTGGGGTAACAGGTGATTCCGACTCTCATGGCGTGCGCCCGGGCGCTTTACTGTTTCAGGATCGCAAAACCGATCTGGCCGTTGATGTTTTCGTCGGGGCTGGCGATATCGCCGCCGCCGAACCAGACGCGCACTTCGTCTCGGCGGCGGATTACGGTGGGGTCGCAGAGTACTTTGGAATTCCAGGGTGCGAGCGGAAACTGGCGGGAAGTCCAACTTCTTCCAGTGGCGCCATCGGTGGAGCGGGCCAGACCGAGCCGCCGGTTTTCGTGGTCGCGGCCGGTGTAGAGCATCCAATAGTAACCGTGCGCGGCCCAGACGGCGGGTTCGCCCAAGCCGTTTTCGTCGAAAGCGCCGAATGCGCCGAGCTCCAGAATCGGGTTGAGCGGAGCTTGTCCAGCACGGATCGTCCGATCCCGCTACGCCCAGCCGCTGCCGCCGGGCGCGATCCTGACCCAGGTAGAAGAGATATAGCGATCGCCTGCGCGGATGACGTACGGATCGGCGGCGCCCCGCTCGTCCCAAGTGCCGCGCGGGCCGGGCCCCAGCACCGGACCGCCGCGCCGCTTCCAAGCGCGCCCGTCCGAGGAACTCGCTAGCCCTATTTCCGGCGATCGTCCGCCTTGATAAAAATAGAAAAGCTGCGCGTCCTGCGCGGTGACAGACCCGTTTGCCGCAATGTAATCGCCCTCCCAGGTAACGGGTCCGGCGCCAATACCCGGCCTTGTTTTTGCCAATGGATTCCGTCGGACGATGTGGCGAGTCCGGTGGCCCAGGTTTTTCCATTGAATCCCGAATAGAGGTTGAGCAGTTGTCCTCGAAATTGCACGACCGATGGATTCAGCGCGTCGTTCGAATCCCATTCGCCGGGCGCACATGCGTGAGCACCGGCGCGGGGCGCTCCGTCAGGAGAAACGCGCAAGGGGGGCGGCCGGATTCCTGGGCGCCCGGCGCGGGAGGCAGCGTGAAATCGGCATAGCGGCCGCAGCCGGCCAGCGCCGCCGCCGCGATGGCCAGCAGCAGCTTCGGCATGCGCTAGGTCGCCAGGCGGATAGACAACCCCGCGCCTTGGCCGGGCTTCGAATCGAGATGCATCTCGGCGCCGAGAGTCCGCACGCGGCGCTTGATGCTGGTGGGACCGAGGCGCAGCAACTCCAATTCATCGAGATCGTATCGCCCGCTGAAGGGGAACCCAGAGCCGTTGTCCTCGATGGTGATCTCCAGCGCGCGCCCGCTTTTGCGCATGCCGACGGCGACGCGGGTGGCGCGCGAATGCTTCTGCACATTGTAGAGCGCCTCGCGTACAATCTGGAGCAGCTCGAGCGAGACCTCCGGCTCGGCCTGCTCGATAAATTCCGCGCCGACGAACGCCGCCGGGATGCCGCTGTCTTTCTGGAACTGCTCGACGACGCGGCGCAGCGTGGCGCTGAGACTTCCCTCGACATCGACCGGCCGCATGCTGCGCACGAAGGCGCGCAGATCGTTCACCTGGCTTTTGCAGATCTCCTGCAATTGCGTCAGCTCCTCGGTGGCGGCGTTGGTGTCGCGCAGCAGCAGCTTGCGGATTAATTCCAGGCGCATGTGGAAGGCGATGAAGCTTTGCAGCGGCCCATCGTGGAAGTCCGCGGCAATGCGCTGGCGCTCGGCCTCGCGCGCCTTTTCGGCGTCGTAGCGGTAGAGCAAGCATTGGCGCGAGAGCTGGGTCAGCAGATCCTTCAGATGGCCGCGCTCGATGGCGAGCGCGCAGGCCACAATGCCGCCGGCGATCAGGACGGGCATGAGAATGGCGCCATGCAGCGGGCCGCTGAAATAGATGGCGGCGATGGCGGCCAGCGCCACAGCGAGCGGCTTCCAGTAATTGTGCAGCACGACGGAGGCGAGCAGGAGGTAGCCGTAGAACACGGCCGCGATCCATTGGCCGTATGAAACAGGCGCGAGCGCCGCGAGCAAAAAGAAAATGAAATCGATCGCCAGAGCGAGCATGGCGAAGGCGGAATCGTCCGACGGCCGCCACAGCAGCACGGCGAGTGCGTAGGCGATGTAGCCGGCGAACATCGCGACCGTGTCGGTGATCGCGAAGTTGAAGACGATGAGTTGCAGGGCCAGACAAGCGACCGCCAACAGCAGGCGCACGATGGCCAGGAATCTTCGCCAGGAATGCGGAAGCATCAAAAATACCTAAGGCTCGATATAGAGCCGGACGTGGTTGCTGGGCTGTCCCGCGGCCTCCACGTATAATTCGGCGGGTCCCGCGTTTACAATACGGGGCAACTCGATTTCGATCAGGTAAAAGCCCACATAGGGCGCCAGCACCGCGCGGCCGATTTCAATCTGCCGCTGGTCCAGGTAGGCGCGCAAGGGCGCGACCACGCGCGGGGGATTGACGGACGGGCCGGGCGCGCCGGTGGGCCAGGCGGGATCGACGCGCCCCAGGCCGGTCGCCAGGATCTGGATGCGGGCGCCCGAACGGGCCGGCTTCGAGGCGTCGAGCATCTCGCCGGAGTCGGCGTCGAGAATCATGGGAGTGCCGTCGGGATCGACAAAAATGGCGGGCGAAACGTCGCGCAGAGGATAGGCGGCCGCAATGGTCTTATCGCCGGGGGAGCGGAGCGAGAGGGCAATGCTGTCGCCGGAAACGTCGAAGGGGACCTGGATCTGTGCGCCGTTGGCATCGGAGGCCAGCACCGGAACCTCCATGGCGCCCGCCTGCGCCGAAGCGACGCCCGCCCCGAGGACGCTGAGAAGCGATCCGGGGGCGGCGGGGCGGCCGCTATAGTCGGCGGCGTTCACCACGCGCGCGTCGCGGAAACGATGCGGCGCGATGGCGGCATACACACCATAGCCATCGACCGCCACATAAAGCTGGTTGGCGCCGGCATCCAGCCGCACGTCCATGGCGGGCGCATCGGGGAGTCCGCCGCCGACCGCGGTCCAGACGCCGGTACGGCCGGCCTGGCCAGATCCATGGCGGCATAGAAGACGCCATCGTCGTTGCGGCATACGGGCGACGGAGGCGCGATCGGCGGCGATGCCGTGCGCGGCGGCATCGGGCAAGTTGCCGCTGACGTTATCCCAGAACAGGCCACCGTTCATGGTGCGGGCGATGTGCAGCGGGGTCAAGCCCGGATCGAGCGGCTTGGGATGGGAGCCGAAAGCGGCCAAGGCGGTGCGCGCGTCTTTCGGATCGGCATAGATGGCTTCTACGGGACCGGCGCCAGGCGTTTCCCAGGGCGCGCTCCACGTTGCGCCTTTGTCGAGCGAAGTCCACAACCGCCCATCGGCCGATCCAGCGTAAAGGGCGTCGCCGGATGAGGCCACGGCGGTAATTTTCGCATTGAGAGCCTGCGCGGCAAACTGTTTGAGAGCGCTCTCGCGCTGCGCCTCGGTTCCCTCGACTACGCGCCAGGCGGTTCTCTCGCCGGGGGCCCATTCCAGTTCCGGGGCGTTCTCGATGGACAAGCCCAGCCGCAGCCCCACGGCGCCAGACGGAATCGTGAAAATGCGCCGCGCGGGCAAATTCGGCAGCGCGGTATTGAGGCCCGTCCAGGTGAGGCCGGCATTGACCGATCGCCACACGCCCGCGTCGTTAGATACGGTGACTTCATCGGGGTTAAGCGGAGAAACGGCGAGGTCCGTCAAGGCCGCGCCCAGGATGGAGGCGTTTTTGTAAGCCGTGAGGTTGGTCCACGTCTCGCCGCCATCATCGGACCGGAAGGCGTTGTTGGCGAAGGCGTACAAGCGGGGGCCCTGGCCGCGCACGCGCGCACCCGGCTCGGGGCTATTGGGGGCGGCGTCATTGGCAACGGAGGGCGGGACGGCGGCCGCGTCCGCGACCTGTTTCCAGAGATCGAAATCGGCGGTCTGAAATGTCCGGCCGGAGCGCGTTCGGACATATAAGGCCGCTCCATCGCTGGTATACCAAACCCGATCGACGGGTCCGGTGGCTGCGGAGGGCAGGGCGAGCTGCACGGCGCTATTTCCGATATGCCGCCAGTCGGTTGCGGACGGCGCGGCTCCGGGCGCGCCCTGCGCCCCTACGGTTTGCCCCAATGCGGCCGCCCCGGCCAGCATCGCGACGGCCGCGGCGCGGACTGTGGCTTTGCGACACATGGAACGAGTCTATTGTATCCTTTCCTTGTTTCCCGTCACTATTAAAACGTCTGAATCCGAACGACTTTCTCTCACAAAATCGTACCGGGCCTCTTCTTGCTCAGCAATTTTGATGATAGACTGAGGTTTCTGTTGCACTCCGCCGATCTCACTTGTAGAGGGCATCGGTAATTAAAGTCCGTTTCTTTATGGGCAAAGTCGCGAAAGCCGTGTTCCCGCGCGCATCGGTACGCGTCTGCCTTACCGCCGCGCTGGCGCTGGCGGTGTGTTCGAGCGCCTCGGCGCAGATGTTTCCCGCTTCACCGGCGGCGGCCGCCAAGGTCGTCGAGATGAACGGCCAAGTCTCGGTTTTGAAAGATTCGCAGCCGTGGGCGCTGAACGTGGGCGACTCCATACAGGTGAAGGAAGTCGTCATTACGGGGCCGGACGGCTTCGCCCGATTTGAGGTCTCCGACGGCAGCACGTTCGAGGTTTATCCCAACTCCAATCTGACGTTCCGCAGCAATCCGGGCAACTGGCGGGACCTGCTGGATCTGTGGGTGGGTCGCATTAAGGTCCGCATTCAAAGACTGGGCGGGCAGCCCAACCCCAATACCATTCACACGCCGTCGGCCGTGATCTCCGTGCGCGGCACGATTTTCGACGTGGAGGTGGACAACGACGACGAGAACACGGTCGTTACCGTCGAAGAGGGATCGGTGGAGGTGCGCCATGCGACACGGGGCGGATCGACCCGGGTCGTCAACGAAGGCGATTCCATGACGGTGTATAAGAGCCAGCCGCTCGCCTCCAGCTTTGTCGACAAAGGCGCCATCGCGCGCCGCGTGCTACGGGCTTTCTACGACGCGCTGTATACGTTTCAGACCACCGCGCGCGGCCCTCTCGGAACAATAAGCGGGGCGCCCCGGCGGTCCGACGTTGTCCGGGCAGACGCCGCCTCCGGCCCCGCCACCTCCTCCGCCGCCTCCACCTCCGCATCCCTAATCGATCGTTGCGCGGCCGCGGCG
This sequence comes from Bryobacterales bacterium, assembly GCA_963795935.1. Classification (GTDB taxonomy): domain Bacteria; phylum Acidobacteriota; class Terriglobia; order Bryobacterales; family Bryobacteraceae; genus JAICMB01. The sequence continues at coordinate 5,481 of CAWCJO010000038.1, forward strand.
AGTGCGATCGCGCCGGCGCTAAATCTGTCACTTTCAGAATTAAATGGCATAGATCCGTCAACATTATTTGGCATACTGTTCGAGTATGGACCAACTTGCCGGTCTTCCGGAAGACGTCCGAAAGCTTGCCCTCGACCGGTTTCGGTTCCCCCAGCCTCACCTTGAGCAGAACCAGTCATTACGGTCGATAGCCCGAACTGCCGGCATACCGTATCGAACTGCGCACCGTTGGCTTACCCAGTATCGGCTGTCTGGTCTGGCGGGCTTGGGTAGAAAAGCGCGAGATGATTACGGTACGCGTCGCGCAATCTCAACGAAGCTCCAGGAGGCAATCGAAGGCCTCGCCCTACAAAAACCGCCACTGCCAATCGCGGCGTTGTACCGCCAGGTGCAGCGTTTATCGCAGGACGTTGGAGTGAAAGTTCCGAGCTACGGAACCGTCTTCAACATCGTCCGTGGCTTGCCCGCCGATCTGGTCACACTCGCCCATGAAGGGACGAAAGCGTACAGCAACGCATTCGAGCTAGTGCACCGGCGAGAAGCGGATGGGCCGAACGCAATCTGGCAGGCCGATCACACGCCGCTCGACATTCTGTTGATTCGTCCCGACGGCGATGCTGCCAAGCCGTGGCTCACCACGGTGATTGACGATCACAGCCGCGCTGTGGCTGGGTACTTCCTCTCATTCGAAGACCCGTCCGCGCTAAACACATCTCTGGCGCTGCGTCAGGCGATCTGGCGCAAAGAGGACTCGCGCTGGATCGTTTGCGGTATTCCTGACGTTCTCTATACAGACAATGGGAGCGACTTCACATCCCAACATCTGGAACAGGTGGGCGCGGACTTGAAGATCCGGCTGATATTCTCCATTCCCGGCAAGCCCAGGGGCCGAGGCCGCATCGAACGGTTCTTCTCGACTGTGAACGAGATGTTCCTTTGCGAGTTGGACGGCTACGCTCCGGCTGGCGGCGTTATGCGCGGAAAGCCAACGCTGACGTTAGCGGAGTTCGACGCGAGGTTCCGCGCCTTCCTGCTGGACGTTTACCACCGCCGCGAAAATGCGCCGAAACAAAGATGCCCCCCATCGAACGCTGGGAAGCCAATGGTTTCCTTCCGCGGATGCCGGACTCGCTGGAGCAACTGGACCTGCTGCTGATTCAGGTGGCAAAGGCGCGCCAGGTGCGCGTTGACGGGATTCACTTCCAGGGCTTGCGCTATATATCAACCACGCTCGCAGCGTACGTTGGTGAAACGGTCACTCTGCGGTTCGATCCGCGCGACATAGCCGAGATCCGTGTCTTCCACAACGAACGGTTCTTGTGCCGTGCGGTCTGCGCGGAACTGGCTGGTGAAACCGTTCCACTCCGAGAGATTCTTCGAGCCCGGAATCGGCGTCGGACGCGAGCTGCGCGGCGTCCTGCGAGACCGGCAAGCTGCCGTGGAACGCTGCTCGAAATCAAGCGCGGAGAGGTTCTGGAGAAAGAAGATGCCCCACCAACAGAACAACCCGCAAGAACCAGGAATCAGCACCTGTCCTCAAACGATACCGAAACGAATAGCGATCACCGATCGACCATTGTGGAGACTGTCCAGCACCGGCGGTTCGCCGAATTCTGCGATGCATGCCGGCGTTATGGATACATCGGTCTTTGCTATGGTCCACCCGGTGTGGGCAAGACCCTCTCTGCGAGGAGCTATAGCCGCTGGGAGAAGGTGAAGGAATCAGACCGTTGGACCCCAGGCCCTGGCCGACGACCCTAGCTCGATACGGTTTTCTACACCCCCTCGGTTGTCAATGCCCCCCACAGCATCGACTCCGATATCAGGCATGCCCGCGACACGCTAAAGGATCTGGTCAGCGTCCAATCCGTTTGGAAAGGGCAGAACAGTTGGAATCGATTCGGCAGCGCGAAAAGGAGCATCACGAGAATCTTCTGTATAAACATGATTGGTTGGCAGAGCCCTTCCCAGAACTCCATCCGACTTACGATGAGATTGCAGGTGAAGTTGCAAAAGAATACAACGTCAAGGCCATGCAGATCCGTGACCCGACGACGCTCATTCTTATTGATGAAGCGGATCGCCTCCGAATGGCCAGCCTCGAACAGGTACGAGCAATCTTCGACGCCGGAGAAATCGGCGTGATCCTAATTGGAATGCCAGGACTGGAGAAGCGCCTTGCACGCTACCCGCAGTTCTACTCGCGCATCGGATTTGTCCATGAGTTTCGGCCTCTGGGCTGCCAGCAGAGACTCGCCAACTGCTGGAGCAGAGCTGGTGCCACCCGGCGTGAATCTACCCAAGCAGCCTTGGGAGCCGGAAACAGTCGCGACAATCATCCGGATGACGGGTGGCAACTTCCGCTTGTTGAATCGTCTACTCGCTCAGATGGAGAGAATTCTCGAAATCAATGCCCTTCAAGACGTCACGAAGGCAGTTGTGGAAGCGGCTCGGGAAAGCTTGGTGATCGGCGAAGCCTGAGTCTTCCGAGGCGTGCAGGCAACGTCGGAGCTGCTAGCCGACGCTGGCTTGCGTCCCAACTTCCGAGTACGCGACCAACCATCTAGTATCGGGAGGAGCCGCTTCAAGAGTCGGCATTACACGTCAGGATGGGGCGACTTTTCCCGTGTTTTCATTACGGTCCAGTTTTTGAAACCAATGGTGAAGCTTGTATACTTGTCTGCCATGCGAACTAATTGGACCATTCTCGCGCTCGCCGTGAGCGTCCTCTGTTTTGCTCCCGTCTTCTCGCAAACGCCACAAACACGCGACCAGGCCGAAATCAGTCTCGCCAAACTCCCACCAGACCAGCGTGCGTATGAACGTTTTCGCCACTGGGTGAGCATGCAGTCGGTGGATATCCAACGCAGTGCCGACGTGATGCAGAAATATCGGGTCTATCTGAAGGCCCAGGGGTTTGATGAGGCCGATATCGAGGCGCAGGCTAAGATTGTCACCGACCGTGGAAGAGACTTTGAAGTACAGCGCTGGAACGAGATCCTCACGGCGGAAAAGCCGAAATTTAACACCAACCCCAACGCCTTTCTCGTCGAAATGGCCAAGACCAGGAGGCCCGGCGCAGCGCTTGACGTTGGCATGGGGCAAGGAAGAAATGCGATCTGGCTGGCGCAGAATGGTTGGGCTGCCACCGGGTTCGATCCCGCAGATAAAGCTGTGGCTCTCGCCAATGAGACAGCCCAGCGTCTCGGAGTCCACTTGAACACTGAAATAACAACGACGGAAAAATTTGATTTCGGTGAGAACCGATGGGACCTGATCCTGCTCAGCTATGTTGGCGCCCGAGGAATGACAGAAAAGATTGAAAGAGCACTCAAGCCGCACGGGCTCTTGGTGGTCGAGGCCTATCATCGTGATGCGACGAAGGGACGCGCCATTGGCCGAGGGGTGTATTCGATACCCGCGAGTTGATAAAGCTCTTCCCCAACCTTCGCGTGGTGCGATATGAAGAGCCTCTGACCGTCGCCGATTTTGGGCAGGGGGAAGCCCGAGTTGTCCGCTATTGTGCAGAGAAAGTAGAATAGCCGCAGCAGCCCCGCCTCGTCGAGATTCCTCGCGTTTGACTGCATTGCACAAACGAACGATTTTGCAACAAGTCGGCCGTAGGCGGAATTCCTGGGCTTCTTGCGTTGCAAAAAGGTATTGCATTACTGGTTCGATTGGCGATACATTTGTGCAATGCTGATCGGGTACGCCAGAGTTTCTACCGACGACCAGGACACTGCGGCGCAAGCGGCAGCGTTGAAAGCTGCCGGCTGCGAGCGCATCTTTCGCGAGAAGGCCTCTGGTGGACGTTGGGACCGGCCCGAACTCCACCGGCTTCTCGATCAACTCCGAAAGGGCGACGTGCTGGCGGTGTGGAAACTCGACCGGCTCTCGCGCTCCCTTCGCGACGTGCTCACCTTCATGGAGCGGCTTGGGGAAGCCGGGGCGGGATTTCGCAGTTTGACGGAAGCGATTGACACGACCACACCCGCGGGTCGAATGATGATGCAGATGGTCGGGGCTTTCGCGGAATTCGAAAAGGCCATGCTCAAGGAACGAACCAAAGCTGGATTGGATGCTGCCCGTGAGGAGGGCCGGATTGGCGGACGCCGTCCAAAGCTATCACCTCGGCAACAGGCAGAGATCCGAAAGATGGTTTCCAAAGGTCGGAAGACCGCAGCTGATGCCGCCCGACTGTTCAAAATCCATCCTGCCACCGTATCGCGGTTGTTAGCACGGGAGCCGCGTTCCCGAACAGCGTATGCCAAATAATGTTGACGGATCTATGCCATTTAATTCTGAAAGTGACAGCTAAATCGACGTTGTTATACTCGACGGAGTGGGTGTGAAGAACGCTCCAGCGGTGGAGGCGGGCCGCGGACGCGGGCGCGTGTTTGGGGGGTAGATCGGAACGATGCGCTACTTCACGCTGCAACAGGCGCAAAAGCTTCTGCCGGAAATTGAAGCGGCGATTCGCGAAGCCATACGATTGAAAGCCGAGTATGAAAACGCCGAAGCGGAGTTGCGGGCCGAGATCGAGCGCGTCGCGATGCTGGGCGGCGTGGATCTGGACCGCGCGGCTTTTGTGGAGCGGCGCTCGCGCCGGACGGCCATCGCCACGCGATTGAAGGAGCTGATCGACGGCATTCAGGATTTGGGTTGCCTGGTGAAGGACCTGGACATCGGCCTGATCGATTTTCCGGCGCTGTACCGCGGGGGCGAAGTGTATCTGTGCTGGAAGCTGGGCGAGAAGGGAATCGGGTTCTGGCACGGCGTGGAGGAGGGTTATCGCGGCCGCAAACCGATCGACCAGGAATTCCTGGACGATCATCGCGGCGAGGAGCGGCGCGGCCCGCGCAATTGACACTGTTCGCACGCCGCCATTACACTAGCTTCAGCAACGCAACCCCCGACACCGCGAAATGCTGATTGCCAGAGAATTCATCGCTTACTTGTCGCGCCAGCTCGTTCGCAGGCTGACGCCGCAGGTCATCGAGACGTCCGATCCGCAGGCCGCCGCCGGCGCGATCGCGAACATTGTCGAAGACGAGCTGGCGGTGGAAGATCGTCTGAACGACGAAGTCCGCGATTTGTTGAGCCAATACAGCGAGTACATGCGGCGCGAGAACGTCAGTTATCAGGAGATGTTCCGCCGCATTAAGAACACGCTGATTTCGCAGCGCAAGGTGATTCGCGCTTCGGGACGCGACAGTGGCGACAACATGAAATTGTCGCGGGACAAGATCAACGACATCTCGCACAAGCTGGTGGCGGAATTCCGCAAATCGCGCGAATTCCGTCTGAAGAGGGACCAGAACGACGTGCGGCTGGCGGTGGTGAAGGCGATGACGGAACTGCTGACCGCGGAAGAGAAGGTGGATCGCGCCGCGCGCACGAAGATCCGGACGCAGAAGAAGGACATTCCGGAGGGGACCGAGGAATGGGACCTGCTGCACCGCCGTTATTACGCCGAGGAATTGAAGAAGCTCGGCATCGATCTGAGCCGCTAGGGGCAGCGGCGCCGCGAGATGGACGCGATCGTGGTAGCGGGAAGCCTCAACATGGACTTCGTCGTGCGCGTGGAGCGGCTGCCGGCGCCGGGCGAAACCACGCTGGGGCGCGATTTCCAGATGCTGCCCGGCGGCAAGGGCGGCAATCAGGCGTGCGCGGCGGCAAAGCTCGCGGGCGACGGCTTGAGCACTCGCATGATCGGGCGCGTGGGCCACGATGTTTTCGGCGATCATCTGAAGGCGAGCCTGGCGGCGGCGGGCGTGGATGTGGGCGCGGTACACGCGACGCGATCGCAGCCGAGCGGCGTGGCGCTGATCTGGGTGGATCGGGCGGGGCAGAATTCGATCGTGGTGGCGGCGGGCGCGAACGGGACGCTGGCGGCGGCGGATGTGGAGGCGATGAGGCCGTCGTTCCGAGGCGCGCGCTTTGCGCTATTGCAGCTTGAAACGCCGCTCGAAACAGTGGCGGCGGCCCTGAAGTTGGCGCGGGAGGAACGCGCCCGGACGATGCTGGATCCGGCGCCGGCGCAGGCGCTGCCGGCGGAGATGCTGCGGCGAGTGGATATTTTGACGCCGAACGAGACGGAGGCGTCGATTCTTCTGGGGGAGGCGCCGGCGCGGTTTTCGCGGGAGGAAGCTCCGCGGGTGGCGCGGCGGGTGCGCGAACTGGGGCCGCGCGCGGTGGTGCTGAAGCTGGGAGATCGGGGCTGCTTTTATCTGGACGAGGTGAGCGCCATTTTCAGCCCGGCGTTTGCGGTCGCGGCGGTGGACGCGACGGCGGCCGGAGATATTTTCAACGCGGCGCTGGCGGTGGCGCTGGCCGAAGAGAGGCCGATTGAAGAGGCGCTGCGATTCGCGAATGCGGCGGCGGCGATCTCGGTGACGCGCGCGGGGGCGCAGAGCTCCGTGCCGACGCGCGCCGAGGTGGACGAGTTTTTGAGGCGATAGAGGACGTAATCTTCGTTTGTGTACGCGGGCGTTGGGGCGCCGAGCGCGTCGTGTTTCTGGAGCACGACGTAATCGATGCCGAGCGCGGCGAAGCGATTCAGGTTGGCCGCGATATCGCGACCGGACATGGTCGACTGCCAGCGCGTCCACCACTCTTCCGCGAACGAGCGGAAATAATTCAACTGGCCGCCGGCTTTCCAATCGACATACACGGCGCGGACGGCCTCGGCGCGGAAGCGGCCGGGATAGAGCGCGCGGCCAGCGTCGGGGAACAGGAACATCGCGTTTTTGGGGGTGTTGGCGCGGGCGTATTGGGCGAGTTGGCGGAGCTCGCGCATAGGCGGATGGGGATAATTTTCGACGCGGCCGAGGAAGGGAATTGCGAAGTAAGGCGCGATGGCGGCCGTCGCGAGAGCCGCGATGGCGAATTTGCGGCGCGTGATCGCCAGAGCGGCGGTGGCCAAGGCGGCCAGCGCGAACGCGAGCAGCAGACGGCGGGCGGTGATGTCGATGAGGACGGTCTGCAACGGGATTGCGAACACGAGGGCAAACCACAGGATGGATTCGCACCAGGCAGTCGGCCGCATGGGGCGCTCCATGGCGCGCGCGGCGGCGGCGGAGGCGAGAATGACGGCGAAGGCGGTGACGAAGAGAAGCGAGCGGGCGGGCTGGATTTGCGGCATCAGCGCCCACTTTAATTTTTCGGTCAGGAGATAGGATAGGGGGACGCTCAGAATGCCGATCGCCGGCGTTGCGATGGCGAAGAGGCGGCCGCCGCGGGGACGCAAGCGCAGGAACGCCGCGAGGGAGGCGGCCCAGAGAAAGATATATTGCCACAGGAGAGAACCGGCCCAGGTCGAGACCCAGTTGTAGGAGGCGCGCAGGCGCTCGAGTTTTTCCCATTGCGGATCGATGCGCGCGAAGAAGGGCTGGGATTCGGTGGCGCCGGCTTGAAATCGCGATGCGGCCACAAGGACAAGGCAGGCGGCGGCGAAGGGCAGCAAGATTTTATAATCGCGGCGGCGGATGGCGACGATGAAGAGAACGATCCAGACGGGGATCGTTGTCGGCGCATGGTACAGGAAGGCGACGGCGGCGGAGCAGGCGGCGGGCAACAGCGCTCGCGCGCGCGGCCAGGCCGATGGCGAGAAAGAGCAGGCCGAGCGCGAAGCCGCGGGGGTCCGGCTCATACTCGAAGGTCAGCACGGCGGGGCCGGCGATCGCGGCGCCTAGACCGAAGCATGCGGCCGTGAGCAGGGAGGCGCGGCGGGAGAGGGGGAACGATCGGGCCAGCAGATACACTCCGAGGAGTTCGAGCGCGCGGAACACGATTTGCTCGGCGAGGAGCATGGCTTCGAACGACGTGCGCGTTGCCCAGCGCAGGGCGATGGCGGTCTCGTCGTAGATGGTGAATGACAGGTGCGGCTTGGAGGCGACGAGATCGCGTTGCAGGGCGGATGGGTCCCAGATGCGTTCCAGCATGGGGACGTAGATTTGCGGTGTCCTGCTGCAGCCAGGTGTGGCCGGGAAACTGGAAAAAACCGAGGAGCGTGAGGGCGGAGATGGAGGCGAGGACAGCGGCTTGGGGGCGCGTCATTGCGCCGGAGTTTTATCCAATTGCTGTTTGGCCCAGAGGCGGTTGGGGTTGAGCTCGACCGCTTTCGCGAGGGCGCTGCGGGCCTCCGCGGTCTTGTTCTCCTTGCGCAGCGCGATGCCGAGCCAGAGATACGCGTCGGCCGATTTGGGGTCCAACTGAATGGCCTTTTGGAAATCCTTTATGGCGAGGTCGATGCCGCCGCCGAGCGCCGCCGGCAAGTAGTAGTTGCCGACGCCGTGGCTGAGGTAGTTGGCGGCCGCTTTGGGGTCCAGCTCGATGGCGCGGTTCACCTCCGAGAGCGCGCAGTTGCCGTATTTGAGCGCCGCCAGACCGTTGCTCGAAATCATTTGGCCGCAGAGCGTGCCGCGGATGCGATGATACTCGGCGGAATCGGGCTTCAGGGCGGTGGCTTTTTCGGCGGCTTGAATTCCAGCCTCGGCGTGGGTTTTGGCCTGCGCCTTGTCCTTGAGCTCGATGGCGACCTCGGCGGCGTAGGATTCGGCCAGGGCGAGGCGATATTGCGCGGCGGCGTCGTTGGGCTGCTTGTCGGCGGCGGCGTGAAACTCTGCGGCCATGCGGTCCAGGGCCGCGCGGTCCTGCCTGTCGCGGGCTTGTTGCAGATCGGGCAATCCGGCAAGGGAGGCTAAGGACGCGAGCAGCGAGGTGAGGACAAGGCGCATTGACATCATTATTCTATCGACGAACGGGCGGCCGGGCGCAGTACACTCTGTTTTATGAACATCGGGGATAGCGCATTCGTTTCCGGTTACGTCACGCAGGACAAGTTCATTCTAGGGCGAACGCTGGAGGCCATGGAAGAGATTTTAGGGTTCGAGCGGGGCCGTTTCCGGCAGGGCATCTCGGTCGCTGGCGCTGGATCGGCTGCCGTTGAAGAACGAGTTCCAGCTGGCCGCGTATTCCATGATCGCGGAGCATCGCTTTCAGCTTCCAACGGACCTGAACATCGATAAGATCAAGGAGAACGCGGCGGCGGCGTGGTCGCTGAAGGGACCGGATCGGCTCGTCAAGGTGTTCGCTGAGATTCGGCACGACCCCAAGCTCCCGCTTGACGATCAATATCCTCCGGGCAAGGGCGCGCCGCAATGGAAATTGCTGACGCCAATTCCCGCGACCTGCATCGCCGTTGTGCATGGGTATCCGGGCGGCCGCTATCAACTCGCCAGGGCGAGCGGGATTTAATTCGCCGTGCCGTATCGAAACATCGGGTTTACGGGTGGTTCGGACGGGATCGCGACGATCGCGATTGAACGGCCGGAGAAGCTCAACGCGCTCGATATGGCCACGATGGGCGAGCTTGATGAGGCATTTGCGCGGGTGGAACGCGAGGATGCGCATCGCGGATTGATCGTGACGGGGGCGGGAGAGAAAGCGTTCATTGCGGGGGCCGATATTAACGAACTCATCGGAGCCACGCCGCTCGAAGGCCAGGCGCGCTGCCTTCGCGATCAGGCCATCCTGGGGCGGCTGGAGACCATGGGCAAGCCGTCAATTGCGGCCATCAACGGGTACGCTCTCGGCGGCGGGCTGGAGCTCGCGATGTGCTGCTCTCTACGCGTGGCGGCGCGGACGGCGATGCTGGGGTTGCCCGAGATCAAGATCGGCGTGTTCCCGGCGAACGGAGGAACGCAGCGGCTGCCGCGCTTGGTGGGCCGCGGGCGCGCGCTCGAAATGATGCTGACGGGGCGGCCCATCGACGCGGTCGAGGCGTTTCGTATCGGGCTGGTCAATCATGTTGTCGAGCCCGGTGAGCTACTCGTTTTCTGCCGCGATCTGCTGCGCGGCATTCTCGAAAACGCGCCGGTAGCCGCCGCTTGTATTCTCGAATGCGTGGATGTTGGGATGCGCCGCGGGATCGAAGAAGGGCTGCGGCGCGAGGCGGCGTGCTATGCGGTAACATCGGCGAGCGACGATCGCAGAGAAGGGATCGCGGCGTTTCTCGAGAAGCGGCGGCCGGCGTTTCGGGGCAAGTGATGCCTTCCGTTCTGGAGAAGCCGGTGGTGACGGCGACGCAAGCGGCGGGGCTGATCCGCGATGGAGCGACGGTCGCAATCGGGGGCTCGGGCGCGGGGCATTCGATTCCGGAGCGCGTGCTGGAGGCGATCGGGCGTCGCTTCCGGGATTCGTCGGCGCCCCGGGATATGACGCTGCTGCACGCCTTCGGCGTGGGCAATCAAAAGGACCGCGGGCTGGAGCACATGGCCCATGCCGGGATGTACCGGCGCGTGATCGGCGGGCATTGGTCGATGTCGCCGTCGATGGCGAAGCTGGCGGGGCGCAATCTGTTCGAGGCGTATTGCCTGCCGGCGGGAATCATCGTCCAACTATTTCACGCCGCCGCATCGGGCAGCCCGGGATGGATCAGCGAAATCGGGCTGCGCACGTTTATCGATCCGCGGGTGGGAAGGCGGCAGACTGAATGCGCGGGCGCAAGAGAACATCGTCGAGTTGTGGGAACGCAACGGCAAGGAATATCTTTTTTATCCGGCGATTCCGATCGATGTGGCGCTGATCCGCGCGGCGGAGGCGGACGAAGAAGGAAACCTCAGCATGCACGAAGAGGTCGCGCCGTGGGATAACTGCGCCATGGCGCAGGCGGCGCGGGCTGGCGGGTGGAATCACGATCGCGCAGGTGAAGCGCATCGTTCCGGCGCGCAGCCTCGATCCGCGGCGGGTGCGCGTGCCGGGAATTTTCGTCGATTATTTGGTGGTCGATTCCGCGCAGGGTATGACTTACGAGATCGACTACGATGCGGCGCTATGCGGCGAGGCGCGCAAGCCGGAGTGCGAATTTGCGTCCTTTCCGTTCAGCGTGCGCAAGGCGATCGCGCGGCGCGCCGCAATGGAGCTGTACCCCGGGGCGGTGCTGAATCTCGGCTTCGGCGTGCCGGATGGGGTCATGAAAGTGGCGCGCGAGCAGGGCTTCGCCGGTCAAGTTGTCCCGACAATCGAGCAGGGGCAGATCGGCGGGATACCGGCCGAGGGACTTGAATTTGGCGCCGTGTACAACAGCACGGCGATCGTCGAGACCGGCCGCCAGTTCGCGTTTTATCATGGCCGCGGGGTTGACATCGCGTTCCTGGGGTTTGCCGAGATCGACGCTGAGGGCAACGTGAACGTGAGCAAGATCGAGTCGGCGATCATCGGTACGGGCGGGTTTATCGACATTTCGCAGAAGGCGCGTAAGGTCGTGTTCTGCGGGACGCTGGCGGTGCGCGCAGGGTCTACGATCGAGGATGGCGAAGTTCGCTTTGAAGCCGCCGGCGCGCCGAAATTTCTTCCCCGCGTTCATCAGATCACGTTCAGCGGCGCGCGCGCATTGGAGTGCGGACAGACGGTGCTGTACGTTACTGAAGCCGCCGTGTTCGGGCTGACGCGCGAGGGCGTCACGCTGGAGGAGATCGCTCCGGGTCTCGATTTGGAGCGGGACATTGCGCCGCGCATGGGCTTCCATCCGCGCGTGGCGGAGAATTGCCGCGAGATGGCGCGCGAGCTGTTCCTCGAAGCTTTGCCACCGGCGCATTTGTTCGCGGCCTTCAACTCTTAGATGCCGTGCGAAAATGGCTATATAAACAACGTGGCTTCAATCGTACAGCAAGAGTCCACGCTCACACCGGAGCGGATCATCTCGACAGGCCTGGGTTTCTGGCCGGCCAAAACTTTGCTGAGCGCCGTCGAGCTGGGCGTATTTACGGAGTTGGCCAAAGGGCCTCGGCCACTGGAGGAACTATGCAGCTGCTTGGGCGTTCATGAGCGCTCCGCGCGCGATTTTTTCGATGCGCTGACGGCGTTGGGGATGCTGCGGCGAGAGGGCGATGTTTACTCGAACGCGCCCGAGACGGACCTGTTTCTCGATCGGGCGAAGCCGGCCTACGCCGGCGGACTGCTGGAGATGGCAAGCGCCCGGTTGTATCCGTTCTGGGGAAGTCTGACGGAAGCTCTGCGGACGGGTCAGCCCCAGAACGAGACGAAAAGCGGCTGCGAACCTTTCACCGAGCTGTACAGCGACCCGGCGCGACTTCGCGAATTTTTGTCGGCCATGACGGGCATCAGCACGGTGACTGCCCGCATCGTGGCGCGCCAGTTCCCATGGAGCGAATACCGGACTTTTTGCGACATCGGCGCGGCGCAGGGCGCAATGCCGGTGCAATTAGCGTTCGCCCATCCGCACTTGTCGGGACATGGGTACGACCTGGCCGTGGTGAAGCCGGTCTTCGAAGAGTACGTCGCTTCGTTCGGGCTGCAAGATCGCGTGCATTTTATCGCGGGCGACTTTTTCCGCGACCCGCTGCCGCGGGCGGACGTGCTTGTCATGGGACATATTCTGCACGATTGGAGCCTGGACGAGAAGCGCATGCTGCTCCGTAAAGCCTATGAAGCGCTGCCGCCGCGCGGGGCGTTGGTTGTCGTTGAGGCGCTCATCGACGACGAGCGGCGGCACAACGCTTTCGGCCTGCTCATGAGCCTCAACATGTTGATCGAAACCAAGGGAGGTTTCGATTATACCGGCGCCGACTGCACCGGCTGGTTGCGCGAAGCCGGTTTCAGCGAGACGCGCGTGGAGCACTTGGCGGGGCCGGATTCCATGGTGATCGGAATCAAGTAAGAGCGCGCCGCGTCCGGGCAAGATCCTGGATTGCGGTTTTCGCGGCGTAGTATCCGCACATTCCGTGTACGCCTCCACCGGGCGGGCTGGCGGCCGAACAGATGTAAACGCCTCTAGCGGAGGTGCGGTACAGACGGATGGAGGGGCGGATAAATAGTTGCGAAAGATCCTGCGCGCCTCCATTAATATCGCCGCCGGCGTAGTTGGCGTTGTACCGCTCCATCTCGGCGGCCGTGAATGTATGGCGGGCAAGAATCGTTTCGCGGAAGCCGGGGGCGAAGCGCTCGATTTGGTTCTCGATGCAATCGAGGAAGCTCTCGCGCGAACCGTTGGGGACGTGGCAATAGGCCCAGGCGGTGTGGCGGCCCGCGGGCGCGCGCGAGGGATCGAACAGGCTAGGCTGCGCCAGCAGAACGAAGGGGCGTTCGCAGCGCTTGCCTGACCATGCCGCGCGCTCGGAAGCGGCGATCTCTTCCATGGTCCCTCCCAGGTGGACGGTGCCCGCACGAGCGCAGCAGGCCGCTTTCCAGGGGATCGGCGCGGCCAAAGCCCAATCGACTTTGAAGACGCCCGGACCATAACGGTAGCGCTCGAGACAATGCCGGTACGAAGAGGTGAAGCGATGGCCGGCGATGCGCAGCAATTCGCGCGGGGTCAGATCGCAAAGCACGGCTCGCGCGTCCGCGAACTGGTCGATGTTGTCGACGCGAGCCCCGGTCTCGATCTCGCCGCCGAGCGCGCGCAGATAGGAGCACATCGCATCGGTGATAAATTGCGAGCCTCCTTTTGGAATGGGCCAGCAGACGGCGTGCGCCAGGATTCCGAGCAGCAGCCCAAAGGCCGCCGTGCCGGGCTTGTCGAGCGGCAGAAGCGAATGTCCCGCAATGCCGGCGAATAAGGCGCGGGCGCGTTCGCCCTCGAACCAACTTCGCGCGAACGATTCAGCCGGACGGAGCGCTTGAACGCCAAACGCCGCGATCTTGAGAGGGTGGCGGGGGAAATGGATCGGCGCAAGAAACGCCTCGATGAGGGCTTCCCAGCGCTCGACGAATGGCGTGACGATGCTGCGGTAGGCCGTTGCGTCCTCTCCCAGACCGCGCGCGGTTTCGCCGATCGAGCGGTCGAGCATGACGGCCGCGCCATCGTCGAGCGGATGGGCTAGCGGCGCGGAGGGATGAATCCATTCGACGCCGTATTCGGCGAGAGGCAGCGTCCGAAAAACGGGCGATGCGAGCGCCATCGGATGCACGGCCGAGCAGACGTCATGAAGGAAGCCGGGTAACGTTAACTCCGCCGTGCGGGCGCCGCCGCCGGGCGCCGCGGCGGCTTCAACGACGCGGACCTTCAGCCCCGCCCGCGCCAGAACGATAGCGGCCGTCAGTCCATTGGGACCGGATCCGATGATCGCTGCGTCGTAGGAGCCCGCCATAAATGTCCGCTGTATTTATGGTAGGCATGGGGAAGCCGCCGCGCCGTAGCATGCCTTCTGCACACAGGCGCGATCTCTCGGATCTGCTGTCGGGGCCGGCGCGGGAGGAGGACGGATGTACTCCAATGTGAAGCTGACGGGCAACCAAGTCCGCGGCTTCTGGGCCGCGTGGGCCGGTTGGGCGCTGGATGGAATGGATTCGTTCATATACGCGCTGGTGCTGGCGCCCGCGCTCCGCGAGCTTCTCCCTCTCTCCGGACACTCCGCTTCCCAAGCACAAATCGGATATTACGGCGGCCTGCTCTTCGCGCTCTTTCTGCTCGGTTGGGGATTCTCGTTCCTGTGGGGGCCCGTGGGCGATCGCTTCGGACGCGTTCGCACGCTGATGCTCACCATCCTGTGCTACTCGGCGTTCACGTTTCTGGGAAGCGTCGCCGTGCGCGTGTGGCAGCTAGCGATCCTCCGTTTGCTGGCCGGAGTGGGAATCGGCGGCGAATGGACGCTTGGCGGAACGTTTATCGCTGAGGAGTGGCCGGAGCAGCGGCGCGTGACCGGCGCCGGTCTGATGCACACCGGCTACTATTTCGGAATTCTGATCGCCGCGCTGCTGAATGCGACTTTCGGCGCGCATTACGGATGGCGAGCCATGTTCGCGATAGGCGGCCTTCCGGCGCTGTTGCTCCTCTTCATCCGGCGGGGCGTTCGCGAGCCCGCGCGCTGGCGAAAATCCAATCGCAATTCGCGGCCGCTCCGGATGCTGTTTTCGCCGCGGTACCGCGCGCGCACCGTTCTCAATTCCGCCTATCTCCTCATTTCGATTGCCGGGCTGTGGGCCGGCTCCGTGTGGGTTCCGGCGAGCGTTGAACATCTCGCCCTTGAAGCCGGCCTGGCGCATACCGCCGCCGTGCGCGCAGCCTCGCTTGCGATCGTCATTTTATCGGTAGGAACGATTCTAGGCTGCCTCGCCGTGCCGCCGCTCGCCGAACGAATCGGAAGATTGAAGACCCTGGCATGGTTCTTCCTGCTGATGTTTCTCTCTATCGCGATCGGCTTCGGCTACGTGTTCTATCTGAAACAGAACGCGCTCGGATGGTTTTATGCAGTGCTGTTTTTTCTCGGATTCGGAGGCGCAAATTTCACGGTCTATACACTATGGCTTCCCGAGCAGTACCGCACGGAGTGCCGTGCCACTGCCTTCGCGTTCGCGACTTCCATCGGCCGCTTCGCCGGGGCCGGGATCACGTTCCTGGTCGGCGCCGGCGTGGCCTATTTTCACACTATCGGACTGCCGGTGGCGCTCACTTCCATCGCTTTTCTCGTCGGCCTCGCCTTGATACCCTTTGGAGTAGAAACCAAAGGTCAGCCCTTGCCCGAATGAATCTTCGCGATCTTTTCGATCTCTCGTTAGTGGACCGGCGCGACGAAGTGGCGCTGGAATGGCAGAACGTCGAATACACTTTCGGGGACATCGATGCGCGAAGCAATCGTCTGGCTCACGTCCTGCGCGCCCGGGGAATCGAGCGCGGCAGCCGCCTCTGCGTCTATCTTTCCAATCGCATCGAGTTGATCGACCTGTATCTCGCCGCCGTGAAACTGGGCGCCATCTTCGTGCCGATCAACATTCTGTACCGCGAGCGCGAGATTTCCCAAATCCTGGACGACGCCGAGCCGCAACTCTTCATTCGCGAAGCGGAACTCGAAGCGTTGAACCACGCAGCGGCGTCCCAATCGCCGGAACTTGCAAGAGAGGCGCTCGCGGGCGGCGCTCCCGCGGCCATGGTCTACACTTCCGGGACCACGGGCAAATCGAAAGGCGCCCTTCTAACCCACAATAACTTAGCCGCCAACGCCGTCAATCTCCATGCCTGTTGGCGGTTCACGGCAGGGGACCGGTTCCTGCTCGCCTTGCCCCTCTTTCACGTCCACGCGCTTGGCAACGGGCTGCACTGCTGGCTGCTCTCCGGATGCCGCATGCGACTGCTCGAGCGTTTCGAGCGTGAAAAGGCCGCGGCGGAGTTTCTAAGCTTCCGCCCCACCGTATTTTTCGGCGTACCCGCGATCTACGTCCGTCTGCTGGACACGCCACCCGATACCGCGCGTGAAATCGGAGGCGCCATGCGGCTGTTCGTGTCGGGATCGGCGCCGCTTCCAGCGCAAGTGCTCGAGGAATTCCGGACTCTGTTCGGGCACACCATTCTCGAGCGCTACGGCATGACCGAGACGCTCATGAACCTATCGAATCCGTACGCGGGCGAGCGGCGGCCCGGCAGCGTCGGCTTTCCTCTTCCCGGAGTCTCGGCGAAGATCGTCGATCCCGCAAATGGCCGGGAAGTCGCGGACGGCGAGACAGGCGAGCTGTACCTCAAAGGCCCCAATGTTTTTGCCGGCTACTGGCGCCGCCAGGAAGCGACCCAGGAGGCCTTCATAGATGGATGGTTCCGCACGGGCGATCTGGCCTCGCGCGCCCCCGACGGCTACATCACATTATGCGGGCGCAAGAGCGACCTTATTATCTCGGGCGGCTTCAACATCTATCCCCGCGAGATTGAGGAGTTCCTGCTCGAGCAGCCGGAGATTGCAGAAGCCGCGGTTGCGTCCGAACCTGATCGAATTCGCGGCGAAGTGCCGGTCGCGTACCTTGTTCTACGCCGGCCCGTGGACGCCAAGACGCTTGAACAGCGCTGCCGCGCCAAGCTGGCGTCGTTCAAAATTCCGCGCCGCTTCATCGCCGTCGAAACACTGCCGCGAAACGCGCTGGGCAAAGTGCAGAAGCATTTGCTAAAAGCGGGCGTAACATAGATCGAATGGATTCCCTGCTCGAGTGGCGCAAGGAATTTCCCACTCTGGAGCGCGCCGTCCACCTCATCAGCCACTCCCTCGGCGCGATGCCGCGAGCCGCCCGCGAGCGCTTGAACGAGTACGCCGACGCCTGGACCGACCGCGGCATACGCGCCTGGGAGGAAGGCTGGTGGGAGATGCCCGTCGAACTCGGCAATCTCATCGCCGGCATTATCGGCGCGGGCGCGGACGAGGTCGTCATGCTGCCCAACGTTACGATCGCGCAGTGGATCGTGAATTCCTGCTTCCACTGGAGCGGCCGGCGCAACAAGATCGTCGTCGAAGAGCTGAATTTCCCGACGAACCTATATCTCTATGAGCAGTTGACGAGACTCGGCGCGCGGCTCGAGACCGTGGCCTCGGGCGATGGCGTCAGCATACCGCTGGAGCGTCTGCTGGCGGCCATCGACGATCGCACCCTCCTGGTGTCGATCTCCCACGTGCTGTTCAAGAGCGCAATTATTCAGGACATGGCGGCGGTGACGCGGCGTGCCCACGAAGTTGGCGCGCTCGTTGTCGCCGACGTCTACCAGTCGGCCGGAACCGTGCCCGTGAACGTGCGCGGGTGGGACGTGGATTTTGCGGTCGGCGGCTCCGTGAAGTGGCTGTGCGGCGGCCCCGGCGCGGGCTACTTATATGCGCGGCGCGATCTTTGGCCCCGCCTCGAACCGCGCCTCACCGGCTGGATGGCGCACCAGCGCCCCTTCGGCTTCGAAGGCGGCATGGACTACGCGGCCGGCATCGCCCGTTTTCTCAATGGCACGCCCGCCATTCCGTCCCTGTATGCGGCCCGCGCCGGTTACGAGATTATCGCCGCCATCGGCGTGGAAGCGATTCGCGCCAAATCGCTGCGGCAAACGCAAAGGCTCCTGGATCTGGCCGCCGAGGCTGGCTTACCGGCCTTCGCGCCTACAGCGGCGGCGGAGCGCGGCGGGACCGTGGTCCTCGACGTCCCCAACGGCGCCGCGGTCGCGAAAGAGCTGCTGCGCCGCGATATCCTGGTCGATTTCCGCCCCGGCGCCGGCATCCGCATCGGGCCGCACTTTTATACCCGCGACGAGGAGTTGGACCAGGTTATCGGCGAGATCCGCGGCATCCTGGCCGGCGCCGGCGCGGGCGCGAACGCTTAGCGACGGAACATTGCGGCCCGGACATGCGTTTAAGATGTTGGAGGTCTTATGTACTGCACCCGTTGCGGCTTTCAGATGCCGGAAAACGCGAAGTTCTGCTCCGAATGCGGCACGCAAACGGAGAACTACGTCCCGGCGCTCTCCGTCCCGGCTTATCCACGCCTCAGCCGGCCCGTTTACGACAAAAAGATCGCGGGCGTGTGCGCCGGGTTTGCGCGTTACTTCGGCGTGGATGTCACTATCGTACGCGTCATTTGGCTCATACTGATCTTCTTCCCGTTGCCGCTGGGATTGATTGCGTACGTGATCGCCTGGATCGTGATGCCGCGCGACCCGGTGTCGCTGCCGGCCCGGGAGCCGGCTGCGGTAGCTCTGCGTTAGTTAGTTTTAGATACACTTCGGAACCGATGGCGCCTCCGCGAGGCGCGGACAGCGTAGTGCGCACAGCGAATGCAGAGTAATCAGTCCGTGCGCGACCGGCTCTTGCTCTGTTGCCGACAAGGCGACCGTCGCAATCGGCGACCATTCGCCAAGCTGGCCGCATCTATCCACTAATACTGGCCGGCAATTCCGACGCACTGCATTAGTTCGATAGCGGTTTGGAAAGATGCTGTACGCTGTATGCGTGATATCTTAACGGGAGAGTAACATCAGCATGTCCAGCATTTCCGGGGCGGCATCGCCGCGGGGCCCCGAACGAGACTTGTTGTTCGCAGAGTTTGAAAAGGATGTGAAGTTTCTCCAGATATTCATGCTCTTGATGAACCGGTCCTGCCCCATTCGCAATGTGGACCTGGTGTGGACCGAAAGAGGACCCGCGGGGCGTTCGGGATGGCGGCACATGGGCACGATTGAGGCGCTTGGCAGCCCCTGCTCCCGCCTGCTCCAGTGTTCGCCCGGCAATCCTCATCCGCCGTTCTGCAATATCATCAACGACCACGGATTGCGCGAGCGGGAATCGTGCTCGCTTTCGGACAAGGCCGCTGAAGAGCGCGTGTCGCGCACCGGCAAGGCGGAAGTTTATCGCTGCCACTTCGGGCTAATTGACATTGCGGTTCCGGTGATCTCGAATGGAGCGCACATCGCCACGCTGTTCAGCGGGCAGGTGCTAAACGCGCCGCCCACCGAGGAGCAATTCGCGCGCGTCGCGCTGGACGTCGCGCACCTGCCGTGGGTCGGCGTGCATGACCTGCGTCAAGCCTATTGGAACTCCGCTGTCGTTTCCGATGAGGACATCCGCAACACCGTGGGAATTCTCGAGGTCTTCGCCGAATACTTGGCGTCCTCCTGGGAGCGTCTTTGCAAAGCCGTACAACAGGAGCGGCAGCACTATCGGGATCTCGAACTGCGGCGGAAGGAGTTCGCGTATCTGGTGCTGACGGGCTCTTCGGCGGAGGCGGCCGACGCGCGGGCCGCGCTGGCCCGCGTAGGTCTGCGGACCTGTCCGAACCGCGCCCTCGTGGCGCAATGGCAGACGACCGCCGGTCCGTCGCGCGTCGATTCGGACCGCGATGTCACCGCCGTCCTGCACACGATTGACGAGATCTGCGAGCGCCTGGATAACGTCGTTCACGCCTACATCCCCGGCCGCGGCGTTTGCATTTTCATCCAGGAACGGCCGGGTGCCCGACGACAGGCCGGGCGGCCCAACGCTCAGGAGCTTGCACAGACGATCCTGCACGCCGTGGCGGAACGCAGCGCGCTTCGGGTGCGGATCGGCATCGGCGAGATCAAATCCGAGTTCGCCCGGCTCGGAGAATCGTACCACGAAGCGAGCGTGGCCTTGTCGGTCTCGCAAGCGGCTATCGCCTCCTACCGGCCTTCCTCCGAACCGGAATGCGAAGCAACCACGCTGGCTACGCAGATTCCCAATCTGCTGCAGGAACGGCGCTTCGAAGAGGCGCGGCTCGCGCTGCACTCGCTGCCTTTTTACGTCGAGAGGCAGTTCGGTGCGAATGTCCAGGCGAGCCGGCGCGTTCTGCTGTCAACGCTGGGCGCGATGCTGGCGGCCGGGCAGAAGCTCGGCTGCGACTCCTCGACCGCCGCGGAATTGCGGACCGAGGCCGGGGAAAGCCTCGCGAGAGCCAATAATGCTTTTGAATTGCAGGAAGCCTATTCCCGCCTCGGCGAAAGCATTTTCGATGAACTCCCCCAGATATATCTCGACAAGCGCAGCCGTTTGGTAGACCGCGCCTGCCGCTTGGTGGAGCGCAGCATTGCCCGTGGTACGGCGATGACGCAGAGCTCGCTCGCACGGACGCTTGGAATTTCGGCCAGCCATCTGAGCCGCGTTTTCCGGCACGCTACCGGCGATACGTTTGAGCGTTACGTCGTCCGGCGGCGCGTCGAACTGGCGCGGCGGCTGTTGCTCGATCCGGCCCACAATGTGTCCACGGTCGCGCTGCAATGCGGCTTCAAGGATGCCAGCTACTTCGCGCGCGTGTTCCGCCGCACGGTGGGCTGCTCGCCGGCCGAGTACAGCCGGCGGCCCGCCTGAGCGCCTCAGCGCGCTTCGAACAGCGAAATACCGCTTCGCCCCGGTACTTGTTCGATCTGGCGCCGCGCAATTAAGTGCTGCAAACGGCGTTTAATTCGCTGTTCGCTCGTCACGCCGACGGGTATACTGACTGAGATCTCCTCGGCAGAACATACTAATGATACCGGCTGTTGAGCAGAAGCTGGCGATTGACGGCGGCGCTCCGGTGCGCACGGAGCCGCTCCCACTCGAATTCCCCGGAGTCCACTTCATCGACGAGCGGGAGGTCGAGGCGGTTGGGCGCGTATTGCGTTCGCGATCGCTTTTCCGCTACTACGGCGTCGACCCGCAGTTCGAGGCGGACCAGTTCGAAGCGGAGTTTCGGGCGTTCACGGGAGCGCGCCACGCGCTTGCGGTCGGCAGCGGCACTGGGGCGCTGCACGTGGCGCTCGCCGCGCTCGGAGTGGGACCGGGCCAGGAAGTGATCGTCCCCGCGTTCCTCTGGGTGGCCATCGCGGCCGCGGTGGTGAATCTAGGGGCCATTCCCGTGCTCGCCGATATCGACGATACGTTCTGCCTCTATCCCGCCGGCGTGGAACGCCGCATCACACGCCACACGAGCGGGATCGTGATGGCTCACATGAGCGGCGCCGCGGGCGACATTCACGGCGTACGCGAAATAGCGCGGCTGCACGGCCTGTTCCTGCTCGAGGACTGCGCGCAGTGCGCCGGAGGCACGGTGGGCGGACAGAGCGTGGGTACGTTCGGCGACGTCGCCACATTCAGTTTTCAGATGAACAAGAACATGACGTCCGGCGAGGGCGGTTGCGTTGTCACGAGCGACGACCGCCTGTTCAAGCGTCTGTTTGCGTCGCACGATCTCGGCTTCATGCGGGACGAAAACGGGCGCCTCGTCATGGACGATCCCGATCTGCTGCTGTGGGGGCGCGGGTACCGGATGGATGAGCTCCGCGCCGCCGTCCTGCGGGTGCAACTGTCCAAACTGCCTCGGATTGTCGAGGCGATGCGGCGGAGCAAGCAGCGGATGCGCGCCGCATTGGCGGAGATGCCGGAAGTGGCCCTGCGGCGGCTGATCGATCCCGCCGGCGACACGTCGTGTTTCCTGCTCACCATGTTCCGCGATGCCGTCACGGCGGTCGCCGCGCGCGATTCTTTGCGGGCCGAAGGCATTGTCACGCATCCCCAAGGCATCGCCAACATTCTGCTAAAGGACTTCGGACTGCACCCTTACTACAACATCACGAGCCTGCTGCGGCGCAGCAGCGTGGAACGCGGCGGGTTTCCATGGAGTCATCCCGCCAACAAGGGACTCGGCGGGAGTTACGAGCGCGGAACATGCCCCATGGCGGACGACCTGTTCGAACGCACGCTCATTCTCCCGATTCCGTCCTGCCTGACGCAACGGGACGAAGATGACATCATTGCGGCGTATGACAAGGTGACCTCGGCACTCGCCGAACGGCGGCGAAGGAATTAGAAATGCAAACAGTCGGAAGAAGGCAGTTCGTTTACGGCGCGACGGCGGCCATCGCCACCGCCGGTTTCCCGATTCTCGGAGCCAATGACCGGGTTTCCCTCGGCGTTGTAGGCCTCGGCGGACGAGGAACGGATCACATCAAGTACTACTCGACATTCCCGGCGGACTGCCGGATCGCGGCGATCTGCGATGTAAATCAGGCGGCCCGCGAGCGCGCCGGCGCCTTGGTGCGCAAGCTGGACAACTACGCGCCCACCGAATACACGGACATGCGCGCGCTGTTCGATTCCAAAGAGATCGACGCCGTTTCCCTGCCTCTTCCGAATCACTGGCACGCGCTCGCCACGATCTGGGCCTGTCAGGCGGGCAAGGACGTTTACGTCGAGAAGCCGGCCAGCCACAATCTTTTCGAGTCGGGACAAATGGTCGCGGCGGCGCGCAAATACAAGCGCATGGTGCAGGTCGGTTCACAGAGCCGCTCTATTACTCACAAGAAACACGCGGTGCAGTTGCTGCGCGATGGCATCATCGGGGAGGTGTATCACGCGCGCGGGCTTTGCTTCCGCCGCCGCTTTTCGATTGGGCACACGCCGGACGCGCCCGTTCCGGCGGGCCTCGACTGGGACCTCTTTCTCGGCCCCGCGCAGATGAAACCGTACAGCAAAAACAAGTTCGCCTATAACTGGCACTGGTTCTGGGACACGGGCAACGGAGACATCGGCAACCAGGGCCCTCATGAATTGGACATCTGCCTGTGGGGCCTGGGCCGCGGCGGATGGCCTTCAACGGCGGCCTCCACCGGCGGCAAGTACGTCTGGAAGGACGACCAGGAGACAGCCAATACCCAGCAGGCCGCGTTCGAATTCGACGGCGCGCAAATTACGTTCGACGTGCGCAACATGCCCACCACGCCCGAGGGTCTGGTCCCGATGCGCAAACGGAGTTTCATCGGGAATATCTTCTTCGGCGATCTCGGCGTTCTGGTCGTGGACGCCGATGGCTTCCAGGTTTACCGGAGCACGCTGGCCGGGGTCCGCCCCGGACAGGGCGAGCCCGAGGCGAGACGAGCCGAGACGTACGAGAAAACGATGGACGAGAAAGCGGTGGAAGGAGATGAAGAAGCCACCAAGCCGCACATGAAGAACTTCCTGGACGCGGTGCGCGCGCGGGATTACCGGAAGCTGAACGCGGACATCGCTATCGGCGCCCGCGCGGCCTCGTTCGTCCATCTGGCCAACATCAGCCTGAGGACAGGCCGCACGCTCCGGGTTTCGCAAACCACGGGAAAGTTCATCGACGCTGCCGACGCGAATGCGCTCTTCTCGCGGGATTACCGGCCCCCGTATGTGGTCCCGGCAGTGGTCTGAGACATGAAGATCGTTGTTTTTTTCCTGTGCATGCTCGCAAGCGCCGCGGCGGAAGAGACAACCCCGCTGCGCGCGGGCGTGGCGCGCGCGGACATCACGCCCACAGTTTCGATGCCGATGTACGGCTATGAGAACCGCGAATGCGGTCCGTCGAACGGGATCCACGATCCGCTGCACGCCAAAGCGCTGGTGCTCGAAAGCGGCGGGGGCCGCATCGCGATCGTCACGCTCGATCTCGGCAGCATCGTCTCGGAACACCTCAAGGATGAGGTGAAAACGAAACTGAATATTCCGGTGCTGCTGCTGTCGGCATCCCACGACCACTCGGCCCCGTCCTTCCTGCCGTTTGGAAGCGCCCCGGTTCGCGGCGGCTCCGGCGCCGCGTATCAAGCCGAACTGGAGCGGAAGATCTTCGGCGCCGTCGAGCAGGCGTCGAGATCCATGTTCTCCGCAAAGCTCGCCGCTGGACGAGGCTCGATTCAACTCGGCTATAACCGCCTCATACCCCAAGAGGATGGCCGCTCGCGCGTCGCCTATCGAAATCCGGAGCGCATCCCGTATGGCCCGGTCGATCCGGAATTCATGCTGCTGCGGATCGACGATGAGGCCGGACGCACGCGCGCCCTGATCGTACAGTATGCCGTGCACGGGGTTGTGCTCGGGAAAACGAATTGTAAGTTTTCCGCCGACTATCCAGGCGTGATGCAGGCCGCCGTCGAGCGCGAAATCCCCGGCGCGCAGGTGATGTTCGTCCAGGGCGGCGCGGGCGATATCAACCCGCTTTTTATGGGGCGTACGGGGGATGAAGCGACCGATTTCGGCATCGCGCAAAAAATGGGGGAGTTGCTGGCGGCGGAGGTTTTAAAAGCGAACCGGAAGACGGCCGGCGGTTGAAGCGGGTCCGATTCGCTCGCGAAGCGAACTGCTGGAATTCCGGAACCGTTGGGATAAAAACAAGAAGCTCACCGTCGGAATCACAACGGTGCTGATCGGAAAAAATATCGCCATCGCCACCGTGCCCGGCGAGCCTTTTCACAGGTTGCAGAAGATGTGGAAGTCACAGGCCGACGTGGCGTACCCGTTCTTCTTCGGCTACACGTATTCAAACGGCGGAACCTGGGCCGGATATATTCCCGATCTGCGCTCGGCCGCGCACGGCGGTTATGGCGCCGATGCATCCACCACGATCGAAGTGGGCGCAGGCGAGCGCATTATCCAGCAGCATCTGATCGATCTCTATGACCTGCAGGGGATGTGGCGCGATAAGCCCGGACAGCCGTAGCGATGAATACCAGCCGACGTCGATGTTTTAAGCTGCTCGCCGCGGCTCCGCTGTTTGCATCGACATCGATAGCAGCGCAGGAGCCCGCCCTGTTCCGCCCCGCCATTTGCGCCTATTCGTTCCGCAATGAGCTGAAGAGCGGGCAGATGACCTATGCCGACGTGATCCGCATGGCTGCCGGCACCGGGGCCGACGGAGTCGATCTCACGGCCTACTGGCTGCCCGACACGAACGATGAGACGCTGTTCGCTTTGAAAAGGCTGGCATACCGGCTTGCGGTGTCCATTTACTCCGTCGGGATTCGCGCGCGCATGGCGCAGCCCTCGCCCGAACTGCGGGATGACGCGGTCGCGATGGTGCGCCAATGGCTCGACGTCGCGGAGCGTCTCGGAGCAAGCCAGCTGCGCGTGTTCGGAGGCGATGTGCCGAGGGGAGCCACGGAGGATCAGGCAGTGGGCTGGGCCGTGGAAACCCTGAAGCGCTGCGCGGAAGAGGCCAGCCGCAAGGGCATCATTCTGGGCCTCGAAGACGACGGGGGCGTAACCACCACCGCGGAAAGAACCGTGGAGATCGTAAAGAAGGCAGACTCGCCCTGGACCGGCGTGACGCTCGACGTCGGGAATTTCGTCGACGATGCATACCGGCAGATCGAAGTCTGCGCTCCTTTCGCCAGTAATGTGCATTTCAAGTCGCAAGTCCGGGTGGCCGGGCGGCGCCAGTCGGCCGACTGGCCGAGAATCCTCCGCATTCTGCGGAAGGCTGGATATCGAGGCTATCTGGCTCTGGAGTACGAATTGGAAGAAAACCCGCGCGTAGCCGTGCCGCAACTCATCGCCCGCATGCGGGAGCTGATTGGGGCCGCGTAGCGCTTTGCTTATCGATTAAGCATTCGCCAGAGGAGGGAACATGACAAATAAACGCCTGTCAGTGATATTGAGAGGGCTTGCCATCGCCGCCATGAGCGCCGTCTTGGCGTACGCCCAGGTCAATGAAAGCAACCTTACCGGCGTGGTTCAGGACAGCTCCGGCGCACCCGTCGCGGGCGCATCGATTCAACTAACCAACATTGGCACTGGAGAAAGTTTTACCCAGACATCCGACAAGACCGGGCTTTATCGTTTCGTATCGCTGAAGTACGGCAACTATCGCCTCGAAGTGGAACGCGCCGGGTTTAAGAAGTTCGTGCGCGAACCTGTCGAGCTCTCTACGGGGCAGACGACGACAGTGGACGTCACGCTCACGGTAGGCGAGCAGAGGCAGACCGTGACAGTCAATGCCGAATCTCCGCTGCTGAGAACCGAAACGGGCAGTCTTGGTTCCACAATTTCGACGAAGATGCTCGATGACCTGCCGGTGATCGGCCGTAACCCGTATGTGTTGCTAAAGCTATCGCCCGGTATCGCATACACGACCGACACTCAGAACATCCACGCGTATGACAACCATGGCGCCTCGGAGTTTGACTCCAACGGATCAGCCTCGGTCTCGGAGTTCTTACTCGACGGTATTCCCAACATGCGCGTCGATATGGCCGGTTTCATCCCATCGCCCGATGCGGTGGACCAGATGCGCGCACAGACCAATGCGTACGACGCCGAGTACGGCCACACTGGCGCCGCCTTTATCAACGCTTCAACCCGCAGTGGTACAAATCAGATCCACGGAACTGGCTACTGGTACTTTCGCAACGATGCGCTGAACGCCAATGACTTCTTCAATAACCTCAACGGCGTTTCAAAGGGAGCATTCAGCAACAACACCTATGGCGGGTCTGTGGCGGGTCCGGTGCGGATTCCGAAAGTCTACAACGGAAAGAATCGCACGTTTTATTTCTTCAATTTTGAGGGCCTCCGTCTTCGCGAGACCGACGAGGCGCGCGCCATCGTTCCCACCACGCTCGAGCGGATGGGCGACTTCTCGCAGACAACCGACGTAAAGGGCAGGCCGTACACCATATATGACCCGGCGACCACGCGTCCGAGCGGCTCCGGATATATCCGCGATCCATTTCCGGGCAACATCATTCCGGGCAGCCGGATGGACCCGGTGGCAATCAAAGCGTTGGCCTATTATCCCCTGCCCAACCTGGCGCGTACGTCGACTTCGCAGCAGAACTTTCAAACCCCGCAGCTCAACGGGACGAATTGGACGAGCCTCCTGGGCCGGGCCGACTATAGCGTGACCGATATGCAAAAACTGTTTGTCCGTTACGGCTGGAACACTCGCTTCGACCCCAGCACACCGGCCTACGGCGCGGCTTGCTGCACTGCCGCCGGCAATACCAACGGCACCGATGAATTCCGGCGCGGCAACATAACCGGCGGCGTCGGCTATACGTGGATCGTGAGCCCGCGCACCGTGGTCGACTTTCGTATGGGGGTCACACGCTACTTCGACGGCGACTATATCTTCGGAGATAACTTCAATATCGCGCAGCTTGGTTTTGCGCCTTCGTTCGTCAATAGCGTGACGCACCTGGAGTTCCCGCGTTTCGTCATGAACGACGATCTTGATTCCCTCGGAGCGAATTCGGAACCCGACCGAACGAAGATTGTCCAGTACAATCCGAGCATAAATATCCACAGCGACATCGGACGGCACGCCATAAAGTATGGGTTCGAGTATCAGGTCGCACAGGAAAACTTAATCAACCCACTTCGCTCTACGGGCAAATTTACATTCGACCGTACCTTCACCCAAGGACCCGACCCGACCAAGAGCGCAACCAACGACGGGGATGACCTTGCTTCGTTCCTCCTTGGAGACGTCACGAGCGGCTACGCGAATATCGCCGCGGACCCGGCGCTCGAAAACAAATATTACGATGGCTACGTCCAGGACGACTGGAAGGTCACGGGCCGCTTGACACTGAACCTGGGACTCCGTCTGGAACATGAAACCGCGGTTACCGACCGCTTCAACCGCCTCAACGCCGGGTTTGACCCCTCGGCCGCTAATCCGTTAGCGGCGCAAGCAGAGGCAAACTATGCAGCGAACCCCATTCCGCAACTGGCCTCGCTGAATGTTCAAGGCGGTATGCAGTTTGTGGGCGCCAATGGAGCCCCGCGAGGCGCGTTCAACACGTCGAACCTGATGTGGGCGCCGCGATTCGGGTACGCGCTGCGGCTGACTAACTTCATGGTGTGGCGGGGCGGCTTCGGGCTGTTCTACATTCCCAACAACCTGTCGAATTATGCAATGGACGGGTTCAGCACGCAAACCAATATGGTCACCTCGCTGGACGGTAATCTCACTCCTTATAACACATTATCCAATCCCTTCCCGAGTGGTCTCACCCCGCCGCAGGGCGCAGCGGGAGGATTGCTGACCGATATTGGACACTCGATGACGGAAGGCGTCATTGCGTCCGGCGGCGCGGCGCCTGACTTTAAGAACGGCATGAGCGAGCAGTTCTCGACCGGCTTCCAGTTTTTGCTGCCGGCGCACGTTTCCATGGAAGCCTCTTACGTTGGGAATGTTTCGCAGCGGCTCACCATAACGCGCAACATCGACCAGTACCCGAATCAGTATCTGGCGCTGCGTACGGGCCTAAATGCGCAAGTTCCAAATCCCTTCTACGGCGTCATCGCAGATCCGACAAGTTCCCTCAGCAAGAGCACGATCACGGTTGCGCAACTGCTGTCGCCCTACCCACAATACACCGGTATTACGCAGTCGTTACTGCCGTACGGGCGGTCGAATTATAACTCGCTGCAGGTTGAGGTGAAGAAGCGCATGGAAAAAGGATTAACCTTCGGCGGCGCATATACCTTCTCGAAATATATGCAAGCCGTTTCGTATTTGAACGCCAACGACGCCGCGCCGGCGCACGTTGTTTCCAGCGCCGATCACCCTCACCTGGTCTCGTTGTACGGCACATACGAACTGCCGTTCGGTCCCGGCAAGCCTTTTTTGTCTACTGGCAATCCGGTACTGAAGCAGATCGTAGGAGGATGGCAGGCGGGTTGGATCGGTACTATCGAGTCGGGGTCGCCGCTGTCTTTTTCAGGCGCCGAACGGGCCTATAAGTCAAATGCCAACCCGGGCACAATCGCCGAGTGGTTCGATATAGATCAGTTCGTAGTACACCAAGCATACACGCTGACGCAACTCTCGCCGCAAGTGGCGGATTTGCTCTCCCCCGGGATCGTGGATTGGGATCTTACCGCGATGAAAGCCTTCTTCATCAAAGAAGGCCTCAAACTCACGTTCAAGACTGAGTTTTACAACGCGTTCAACCACCCGCAATTCTCTGCGCCCAACACGACGGTCACTAGCTCAAATTTCGGGCGCATCACGAGCACGGCCAGTATACCGCGTCAGATCCAGTTGAGTCTGCGTTTCGCGTTCTGAACCATAACCAGTTGGCTGGCCGTGCGTATATCGCCAACGGCCAGCCGTTTAACATCGGGCTATATGACGATCGTCCGCAACTCTATTCTTGCCGGCTTAACCGCGTGCCTGTGGCTGGGGGCGCAGACGCCGCCGGTTGTGTTCGATGTCACGGCGCAGGGAGCCAAAGGCGACGGGAAAACGCTTGACACCGCGGCCATTCAGAAAGCCATTGACTCCTGTCACAAAAGCGGCGGCGGAGTTGTGTACTTCCCCAATGGCAACTTCCTCAGCGGGACCATCGAGCTGAAGAGCAACGTCATCTTTCGTTTGTCGCCCGGCGCGACGCTGTGGGGCAGCCGCAACATGGAGGATTACGCGCAGCCCCATCTCATCTATGCCCGCGGCGCGGAGAACATTGCCATCGACGGCGGCGGCGCGATCGACGGCAATGGCGATGCCTTTTGGAATGCCGATTTCAGACCGAAGCGCAGGCGGCCGAGTCCGGAAATCGAATTGGTCGAATGTAAGGATGTGCGCATCGAGAATATCCGGATTCGCAACACGCCGGGCTGGGGAATTCATCCGCTTCTTTGCGATCGCGTCGTGATCCGCGGTATTTCCATGATCACCGATTACCGCGGCCCCAACACCGACGGCATCGATCCGGACTCGACCCGTAATTTGTTCATCTCCGATACCTATATTGAGACCGGCGACGACGCCATCGTACTGAAGACGACGGGACGGCTCGGACAGCCCGCGCCGCCCACCGAAAACGTCACGGTTACCAACTCCGTGCTGATGAGCGACGACGCCGCGCTCAAACTCGGCACGGAAAGTTACGGCGATTTTCGTCATATCCGGGTCTCCAATTGCGTGATCCGCAAGAGCGCCGAAGGCGTGGCGATTTATGGCAAAGACGGCGGAACGTTCGAGGACGTGAATTTCTCGGGGCTGTCGATCGAAACCTCTTCCATCGACAAGCGGCGGACCTATCCGATTTATATCGATCTGGACCGGCGCACCCGGAATCGCGGCAAAGCCGGATTCGCGATATTACGTTCAGCGACATCGCAATTGACACCAAGGGCCGCGTCCTCGCGACAGGGATGGCGGAGCAAGCTTTGGAAAACCTGACCTTCCGCAATCTATTTATTCGCATAACTGGATTCGAGTCGTTGGAGCGGGCCTCGCAGCCTCGCGGATCGGCTAATGTGAGCCCTGTAGCGCGAAGAGTCAATTACGCCCCAACGCCCTCGGCATTCGTTGTGGCGAACGCGAACGGTGTCACGCTCGACGGCGTTCGGCTACGTTGGGACGCGGGCGGCGAAATCCCGGAGCGGCATGCGCTGTACTTTTCCGGCGTGCGGCAACTCATGATTCGTGGGTTTCAGGGCCGTGCGGCAGTGGCGAATGGCAACCTGGCTGCCATCGGTCTGCTTAAAACCAGCGACGTATTCATCGCGGACAGTCGGCCGGATGCGGGGACCGGCGTATTCGTGGGTGGAAGCGCGACGGCGCCGGCCGGCATACATTCTCAGCGGGAACGACCTCAGGCATGCCGGAAAAGAGATCGTTGAGGGCGCAGTGTACGTTCCCGCGCCGTGATCAAGTCGGGGCCTGTTTATTCGACGGGTGACGCGGTGGATGATGTGTTTGCGCGGCCAACTCCCGCTTGAATAGGCATCCGGCGGAACAACATTGAAGCACTCGATGGAGCGGGGATGTCCAACGGCAACCCGCGTGCGGGGCTTAATTAGCTCTCGCTGCGGCACGGGAACCGGCCGCGGTAGCTCTGCGCTGAGCTCTCGCGGCCGCGCCCCTTTTTATACCGCGGCCGTCCGCCTTCTCCGCGCGGCCAGTCCGATGGCGGCCAGCCCAAGTCCGATCAGCCCCAGGCTGGCCGGCTCCGGCGCGGTTTGAGCGGAAGGGTCTTCAAAGAAAGCGAATCCCTGCCAATTGTGGTTTGATACAGCGTTCATGCTGCTTTGTGAGTAAACTGCGTTAGCGGCATCATAACTGCACCCGCTGCCCGTGCCGGCATTACAGGACCCGCCGTCGCCGATTATATAAGCAAGGCCAAAGCTGGCGGTCGGAGTAAAGTTCAGGGATGTTCCATCTCCCGCCGGCCCCGAGAAAATCTGATGCAAAACACCTGCATTGGACGTGTCATACCAATACAATGCAGTAATATTCTGGTCCGCGCTGACCTGCAGCATCAGGGACGCCGCGTCCCCGCCGGAATTGGTAAAGGTGATGTCGCCGGGCGCGGAGCCGTTCGCGTTGGCATAGTAATCCAGCGTGCCGGGAGAGGAGGCCAGCGCCGTTCCGCCGTTGCAAGCGCCGCCGCCGTAAAGGCAATATCCAACGTTGTAAGTATCGTGTTGAGCGGTATTACTGCCGTCAAACGAAGCGTTGTTCCAATAGGGAGTGCCGCTGATGCCGAGGGCCGGGTTGGCCTGCAGCGCGCCTGAGGCGGACTGCAATCCGAGATTGCCCGTCAAGCTGAATATTAAATCGTTATAGTCGCTGTCGCCGCCCTGATGCGTGTCTTCCAGGCCGCCGTAGATGGTGCTTGCCTGCAGCACAGGCAAAGCGAAGAGCGCCAAGCTCGCAGCGGCCACCATGGCCGCTCTGCTCATTGTCGTTCGAATAGAGTGGATACGTGAAATCATGATCTGAGTCTGGGCGAGCGCGGCCGGATTTAGAACTACACGATAGTCCTGTCGAAGCTAACTTCCGTTATGTACCGTTGCGCCCACTAACTTGCGCTCCGCCTTAATACCGCTGGAGTAGCCCGGACCGCATCACCCTGCTGGCGCGCCATTCCCGCCTGGCCTAAAATGGAAGCGAATGGCAGTACCCGCCGCGCCGCCCCCCATCGAGCAGTTCGGACCGCGGCCTTTTTCCTTTTACCCTCCCATAGGCAACCTGCCGCACAACGAATGGCTCTACCAGCGGGCCACATGGTCGGATATTTTCGTGCGCAACACCACAACGGGGCAGGAGATCGCCATCCCCAGGGCGCTGCTGGGAGCTATTTCCGGCGTGGACGACCCGGTCATGACGGTGCGCTTGAGCAAGGCCATGGAGTACCGCGAGGGCGCGCTCCGGCCCACCGTGCGGCGCGTCATCGAGATGCCCGCCGCCGTTCAGGAAACGCCTCTCCGCCCGGCCGTTCGGCTTCTGCCGAGGGAGCCCGCCCAAGTGGTCGGAATCCGCACCGGCGAGGCGCGAAAAGGCAATGTCGGCCGGGTCCTTTTAGCGGGAACGTCGGTCGCCATCGTGGCCTGCGCGCTGGTGGCCAGCCTGTACCGAGGCGAAATTATCGGGAACCGCATCGCCTATCCGGCGATCCCTCGGGCCGGCCTGGGCTTGACCAATCGCGACGGCTATGCCGCGGTGGTTGCAAGGCTCGGAACTCCCGCGCGGAATGCCTGGAAAATGGGAGCAAACGGGCTTGGATTTCTGGCGATGACGTACCCGGATAAAGGATTATCTATCATATTAATGGGCCGGGGCCGGGATACGGCCCGTTATATCGGCGCAATCGACAAGAACGGACGGCCTGTCGACGCCGTCGAGCTGCCCGCTAACGGAAACAGTTATTGGATTTTAAGGCCTCTCGGACGATTCTGATCCTATCCGGGCGGTGTGTTACGCTTTGAAGGTACCGTCCTTTTCGGGTTGTAATCCACAGCCCGCGCAAATTGGTCGCAACAAATTGAAGGACTTTGGACCTCGCCCGAAATGAACGTCCGATCTCTGTTCAGCCTCTTCTCTTCCGACCTCGCCATCGACCTCGGGACGGCCAACACGCTGGTTTACGCCAAGGGTAAAGGCATCGTCGTCAACGAGCCCTCCATCGTCGCCATCAACAAGACCACCGGCGACGTGGAGGCGGTCGGCAAAGAAGCCAAGGACATGTTGGGGCGCACGCCCGGCAACATCGTCGCAATCCGGCCCATGAAAGACGGCGTCATCGCGGATTTCAGGGTCACCGAGCGCATGCTGAATTACTTCATTCAGAAGGCGCACGGCCGCAAAATGCTGGTCCATCCCCGGATCGTCATCGGCGTCCCCAGCGAAATCACGCAGGTGGAAAAGCGCGCCGTCATCGACTCCGCCTACCGCGCCAAGGCCAGCGAAGTGCATCTGGTCGAGCAGGCCATGGTGGCGGCCATCGGCGCCGGGCTGCCCGTGACGGAGCCTTCCGGCAACATGGTGGTCGACATCGGCGGCGGCACCACCGACGTCGCCGTCATTTCCCTGTCCGGCATCGTGTATTCGCGCTCCGTTCGCGTGGCGGGCAACGAAATGGACGATGCCGTCATGCAATACCTCAAGCGCAAGTATAATTTGCTGATCGGCGAGCGCACCGCCGAGACCATTAAAATTCAGATTGGTTCGGCCTATCCTCTGGACCGCCCACTGACGATGGAAATCAAGGGAAGAAACCTGATCGAGGGCGTTCCGAAAACCATCACGATCGACGATGGGGAGATTCGCGAATCGCTCTCGGAATGCGTGGCCACCATCATGAACGCCATACGCGTAGCGCTGGAACGGACGCCGCCGGAATTGAGCGCCGATATCAGCGATCGTGGCATCGTATTGACAGGAGGAGGCGCCCTTCTGAAGAATCTCGACAAGCGCATTCGGGAGGAAACCGGACTTCCGGTCTCGATCGCGGAAGATCCGCTGGCCAGCGTCGTTCTGGGTACCGGCAAGATGTTGACCGACTTCCGGCTGCTGCGCCGAGTGGCAATAGAATAGACGCCATCGAGTAGACGGGCCGTCCGCCAATACCCGGCTGGTGAAGTATGGATTTCCTCTTAACCCGCTATCGCAACTTGACGGTGCTGCTGCTGGTCATCGCCGCCCAGTTGGTGTTGCTGGCCTATCAAGTCAAATCCAACAAAGACGTTCCTTTAATGCGCGTCTGGGCCGTCACCGCCGTCACCCCGGTCGAGCAGGGCCTGGAGTTTTTGCGGCGCAATACCATCGGGGTCGCCGAGAGTTATTTTGTGCTGCTGCACGTGCAGGACGAGAACGCCAAAATGCAGCGCGAGATGGCGCGCCTGAAGCTCGAAAATCATTTTCTGCGCAATGAATTGACGACCGCCGACCGCGCCCGCGAGCTCAGCGTATTTCAGCGTCAGACGGAATCGAAAACCCTGGCCGCCCAGGTCATCGGCAACGGCACTGGAGCGAACTCCAAGGTGGTATTCGTGGACCGCGGCTCCGCCTCCGGCACGCAAAACGGCATGGCGGTGATCACGCCCGATGGAATCGTGGGCAAGGTGGTGGCGGCCTATCCCACGGCGTCCCTGGTCATGCTGGTTACGGATCCGTCCTTTGCGGCGGGCGTCATTTCACAGAAAAACCACGTTCACGGCACGCTGAAGGGGACCGGCGGTCCGAAGTGTAAGGTCGACTATGTGCAGAACGAAGAGAAGGTCGACCCCGGCGAGTGGTTTTATACTTCCGGCGACGATGGCGTGTTCCCGCGCGGGTTTCCGGCCGGGCAAGTGTCGTCGGTCGCCAACGGGCGAGCTTCAAAAGAGATCTACCTCACCCCCAGCGGTTGGCAAGGCGGCTTGGACGAAGTGCTGATTGTCACCCAGGGCATTCACCAGGCTATCCCGGAATTGCGCATGGCGGCGGCTCCGGTCAAGATACAGGCCCCGCCGGCGGATCCGGCCAACGACGGCAAAACGCAAAGCGCCGCCGCCGCATTGACCACGGATGCCGACCGCTTGAAAAAGGAATACGAGCAGGTGGGCGAGCGCGAAAAGATTCAATTCGGAAGCCCGGGGAAGCCGCCCGATTTTTCGAAGCTGGGCAGCGAGCCCGCGCCCGCCGGTAATGCCGCTGCGCCCAAGCTTCCGGCCGGGAGCGCGGCGGGGCTAACTCCGAAAGCGATGGAGGCCGGGAAGGCGGTCGAAAAGGTTGGGCCGGGACAGCGCAGCGCCACCGCGACGGCGCCGCCGGTAGGAATCGCGCCGCGGACTGTCACGCCCGGCGGGCAGGCTGTTAGAACGACTGCGGGCGCGCCGCGGACCTCAACGGCAAGCCGCCAGGCGGCTCCGCTGCAAGGTCAGCCGCGCTCCCCGGCGCTGCGGACCGATCCGGCCGACGCCGACCCCGCCAACGAAGCCGCGGCGGAAAAGGCCCAGCGCGCCCTCAGCCCCAGCCGCGTCGTCTCCTCCGACGCCAACACCGAGATCCTGGCCCCCGCGCCCGCCCCGAAACGCCCCGCTCCCAAAATCCCGCAGCCCGCCAAATCCATCGACCCCAAACCGCGTACCGCGCCCACGCAATGAACGAATACAGCGGCCCCCTGCTTTCGCACGCCCCGCGCAAAGGCAAGCCCGGCCGCCTCGGCGCCGTCAGTCTGATCCTGATTCCCCTGGCCGCCATTCTCTTTGAAGTTTATGTCCCCCGCTTCGTGCAGGCGCTCTCCTACCTGGAACTCCCGCTCCTCATCACGCTGCACTTCGCCCTCAGCGGCCGCCATCTCATCTCCTCGGCCCTCTATGGCGCGGCCATCGGCCTGGCGCAGGACTCCCTCTCCCACCAGCCCATCGGCCTTTACGGCATCGTCAAAACGCTGGTCGGCTATTTCGCCGCCTCCGTCAGCATGCGCTTCGATGTCGAAAACCCCTTGATGACATTCCTGCTGGCGCTCTTCTTCTATGTGTTCCATCAGTTCTTCTATTGGGTGCTGGTGCGGGCGCTGCTGGGCCAAATGGCGCCTTTCGACCCTCGCCAGACTCTGATATTCGGCTTATTAAATGCCGCCGTCGGCGTCCCTTTGTTCAAACTATTGGATAAACTGAAAGTAACGGCGTAAGTGGGTCAAAGCAAATATGCGTAGCGGGTCAAAGCAAATATAGTGAGTGTCGATCTTGAGCAAAGCGAACAGCGGCGGGTGAACGGCAACGGCCTCCTGCGCGAGGACGTCAAGTTCGCCTCCACCAAAATCGCTTTCTTTCAATACCTTGCCGTCGCCGTCTTCCTGTTTCTCATTTCCGGCTTCTGGAGCCTCCAGATCCGCAATCCCGCGCTCTACCAGGAGCAGGCCGAGCAGAACAGCATCAAGTCCATCCCGGTCCTCGCTCCCCGCGGCAAAATTCTGGACCGCGACGGGCGCGTTATCGTGGACAACCACGATTCCTACAGCCTCATCCTGACGCGCGAAAACCTGAACATGGACCATCTCCAGCCCATCGCTCAGGGCCTCAACCTGGACTACGATCAGTTGGTTGCCCGCGTGCGGCGCTTCCAGTCGCAGCCGAAATACGTTCCCATCATCATCAAGGAAGAGCTGACGCCGACGGAGCTATCCTTCGTCGAATCGCATCGCGATCCCCACACCTTCCCCGAAATGGAGTTGATCCACGCCGCGCGCCGGCTGTATCCCAAAGATGGTCTGGCCGCCAATGTCATCGGTTACGTCGGCGAGATCAGCGAAGCGGAACTCGACAGCGCCGATTTCGCCCGCTACAAGCAGGGCGACGTCATCGGCAAGGACGGCATCGAGCGCCAGTACAACGACGTCTTGATGGGCATCGATGGGCAGCGCCGCGTCATGGTCGACAACATGGGCAACGAGCACCAGGTGCTCGAAGAGAAACCCGCGACCCCCGGCCGCAACCTGCAACTGACCATCGATCTGGACCTCCAAGTAGTGGCGGAGCTGGCCATGCACGACCGCAAAGGGGCCGTGGTGGCGCTCGATCCGCGCAACGGAGACGTGCTGGCGATGGTCAGCCGCCCGGCGTACGATCCCAACCTGTTCGCGGCGCGCATCCGCACGGCCGACTGGAAGGAGCTGGTCACCAATCCCGACCACCCGCTGCTGAACCGGGCCATTCAGGCGCAGTTCGCGCCGGGCTCTACGTTCAAGCCGATCATGGCGCTGGCGGGCCTCGAGACCGGAACCATCGACGACGATTTCAAGGTGCATTGCAGCGGCGGCGCGAGCTTCTATGGCCGCTATTTCAAATGCTGGCGCAAGGGCGGACACGGCACGGTGGAAGTCCATCGCGCCATTCGCGAATCGTGCGACGTTTTCTTTTACACACTTGGAAACAAAATGGGGATCGACAAGATCGCGAAGTATGGCGAGATGGTCGGCTTCGGCCACCGTACCGGGATCGATCTGCCGCATGAGGCCGAGGGGACGATGCCGTCCACGCGGTGGAAGGAGCGTCTCTTCCGCGAGAAATGGTACGCCGGCGAGACCATTTCGGTCTCCATCGGGCAGGGCGCGACCACCGTCACGCCGATCCAGTTAGCTACGGCGATCGGCGGAATCGCTACCGGGGGCGTGTGGCAGACGCCGCACATGATTAAGGACTCGCCCGCCGCGCAGCCGGCGCGCCGCAGCGACCTGAATCTCGAAAACGTGGCCCAAGTGATTAGCGGCATGTACGGCGTGATCAATGAGCCGGGCGGGACGGGGGCAGACGCCCGCATTCCGGGAATCACGTTGTGCGGCAAGACCGGCAGCGCGCAGTTGGTCTCGAACGAATATCTCAAGGGCAGAAAGGCCGAGAAGGATCTGCTCGACAACGGCTGGTTCGTGGGCTTCGCTCCCAAAGACTCGCCCGAGATCGTGGTCGTCGCCCTGCTCGAAAACAGCATTCACGGCAGCTTCGCGGGCCCCGTCGTGCGCGACGTCGTGAAAGCCTACTTCGATAAGAAAGCGCGCCTCAGCCACGAGAAACCCGCCATGGCGCGGCTCCTCCCGCAATTTTTCGAGCCGCCGGCCGGAGTCTGAGCTGTTATGGCGTCGTATCGTTCCCTCCGCGATTTCGATTGGACCATGTTCGCGCTGGTCTATGCCATCTGCTGCCTGGGAGTGCTCCAGATTTACAGCGACACCCACGGCTCGCCCTGGCACGACGCCTGGTGGAAGCAGATCGTGTGGATCGCCGCCGCCAGTCTGCTGATGTGGATCGTCACCCTGATCGACTATCACACGCTGCTGGGGCATGTCTTTTCGCTGTATGGCATTGCCTTGGCCACCTTGATCGCGACGTTCATCGTCGGCCAGAAGGTCTTCGGATCGCGCCGCTGGATCAGCCACGGAAGCGTCCACTTGCAGGTTTCCGAATTCGTTAAACTGGTACTGATTTTGCTTGTAGCCCGCTACTTGACCGAGATCAAGACGGAGCAGTTGGAGTGGCGCGACCTCTTGAAGCTGGGCGGGCTGGTCGGTCTCCCCATGGTGCTCGTCATGAGACAGCCCGATTTGGGTACGGCCCTTACCTATCTGCCGATCCTGGTGGTCGGCGTGTTTCTGGCGGGCCTCAGATGGCAGCACGCCGCCACGATTGTGCTGGTGTTGGCGATCGTGCTCCCCGCCGGCTACTATCTTCTCCAGGATTATCAGAAGGCCCGGCTGGTCAGCTTCATCGATCCCAGTCAGGATCCGAAGGGAACGGGCTATCAAGTTATTCAGTCGAAAATCGCGGTCGGATCCGGCGCGCTGTGGGGACAGGGCGTCACCAAGGGAACGCAGACGCAACTCCGGTTTTTGCCCGTCTCGCACACGGATTTCGTTCTTGCGACCTTCGCCGAGGAGCACGGGTTCGTAGGCGTGGTAGTGGTGTTAGCGTTGTACTTTATGCTGCTCATGCAAATCGTCCAAAACGCGCAGACCGCGCCGGACCGGGCCGGGACCTACGTTTGCATGGGCGTGGCGACGCTTTTGTTGTTTCACATACTGGTGAATGCCGGAATGGTCGTGGGGCGCATGCCCGTAACGGGCATTCCACTGCCGCTGATGAGTTTCGGCGGTTCGAATATATTGTCGATTTTTTTAATGCTGGGGCTGGTGAATAACGTGCGGCTCCGGCGGTTTGTAAATTGAAGCGGGTCAAAGGGCGGCCGGCTTCGTAAGGGAGATTGAAGGATCGTAAGGATGCGGCTTTCCCGACAGCCGGCTGCGGCCGGCGTCCGGCTGGTTTCGAAGCGGTCCCAGGGTGTTCGCCGCTGTTGAAGTGGTAGCTCCAGCGGCGGATTCGCAAAAGATTTTTAGCGCGGCTTGGGGGGCAACGGCCCGCTCGTGGATCACCCCGGCGGCTGCGCTTGATCTTCTATCTCTCCTTTCCGAAACCGTCTCCCGGCGATCCGGCGCGGAGATATGAATGACCAAGGAAATGGTGATCTCGGCGAATCGCCACGAAACAAGAGTGGCGGTTCTCGAAGACGATCAATTAGTGGAAGTGTATTTT
Source organism: Bryobacterales bacterium (assembly GCA_963795935.1). Taxonomy (GTDB): domain Bacteria; phylum Acidobacteriota; class Terriglobia; order Bryobacterales; family Bryobacteraceae; genus JAICMB01. The sequence continues at coordinate 44,765 of CAWCJO010000038.1, forward strand.
CAGCGGGCGAATGAATATTCCCTCGCCGGAAGCATCCACAAGGGCCGGGTAACGCGCGTGCTGCCCGGCATGCAGTCCGCCTTCGTGGACGTGGGGCTGGAGCGCGACACGTTCCTGTACGTCTCGGACTTTTTCGAAGAGAACGAGGAGTACGACCAGATCCCGTCCGAGCGCGACGCCCGCGGGGAGCGCGAGCCGCGAGCCGAGCGGGCCGCGCGCGAGCCGCGCGCCCCTCGCGAGGAACCGGCCGGGCCCATTCTCCGCGACGCCGTCGGCGCGGAAAGCGCTCCCAATGGCGCCCCCGAAAGAGTCGAGACCGCGCCGCCGACCCGGGAATCGAGCGGTCCGGAGCGCCGCGGCGACGCCGATCGCGATCGCCAACGCAGATCGCGCCGCCGCCGCAACCGCCCCGGCGGCCTTCCGGATTCGAAATATGCCGCGCCGTCCGCGCATACCCATGCCGCGCCGGAGCGAAACATCGCCGCTCCCGAGCGCGCCCCCTCGCACGACGTGGCCGAGTCGTCCCCGGACTTCGCCGTCCTACCCGGAGAGTCCCTGGCCAAGTATCGCGGCGGCCCGCCTCCCGCATCCAACGGCGGCGAGCGCGAAGAAAGCGCCGCCGCCGCGCCCGTGCGAGGTCCGGCGCCCGAAACCCCCAGCGCGCCATCCCAAAACGAGCCGGCGGAAAACGGGATCGCAGCGGCGCGAGCGCACCGCTGGCCTGGCGGCGCCGCGCCATCTGAAGAGGAGCCGGACGACGGTTACAAGATCCCGGCCGAGGATTACAAAATCAAACGCGGCGGTGAAGCCACGCCCGCGGCCGCCGTGGAAGCGGAACCCGGGTCGGATGCCGGCCACGCTTCCCGAGGGAAGTCCGCAACGGCCGAACCCGCCGCGGAAGCGGAACCCGAATTGGATTACGACGATTCTACAGAAGACGCCTCCACCGAAGACTCCCTCGCCGAAGACAGCGAGGTAGTGGAATTAATCGCCGAGGCCCGCGCCGAAGCCGCCGAAGCGATCGCCCACATGCCGGAAGCGGAGGCCGACGCCGAAGCCCCTCCCGAATTTTCCGGCCCCGAAGCCGCAAGCGGCGCGGCCCGCGAAAACTCCGCCGCGGGCGAAGTCGACGCCGCGCCGGACGACGCCGCTCCGAATACGCCGGCCGAAGCTTCCCTGCGCGAGCGCGGCGGGAGCTATCTGCAGCATCGCCTCTCGCGCCGCATGCGGCGCAAAATGCGCTCCCAACCGCGCTCCGAGCCCGAACCAAGGCGCGGCGGCCTCGAGGCATCCTCCGCCCCCATACCCGCCGCTGCTCCGGCGGCCGCGAAAATCGAGCTCCGCGCCCCCCGGCCCGAGAAAGGCGCCGTGCCGCTCATCACCGATCTACTCAAGGAAGGCCAGGAAATCCTGGTTCAGATCGCCAAGGAGCCGCTGGGGCAAAAAGGCGCCCGCATCACCTCTCACATCGCCCTGCCCGGCCGTTACGTCGTCTACATGCCCACGCTCGAGCACACCGGCGTGTCCCGCAAAATCGCCAGCGACGAGGAGCGGTTGCGGCTCAAACGCATCCTGCAAGCCCATCGCGGCGACATTCAGGGCGGTTTCATCGTGCGCACCGCCGGGGAAGGGAAGAGCGAAGAAGACATCAAGAACGACATGAGCTTCCTCGCAAACCTGTGGCTCGACATCCGCCAGAAGGCGGAGAGAAAGCCCGCTCCGGCGCTGCTGCATCACGATCTCGACATCGTGCAGCGCTTGCTGCGCGATCAGTTCACCGAAAATTTTAAGGCCATCTGGGTCGACAACGAAGAAGTCTACGAGAGCATTTTGGGTTTCGTGCAGCGCTTCCAGCCCGGTTTGGTCACCCGCGTCAAGCTGTACACGCGCCCCGCGCCCATCTTTGAAGCTTTCAACATCACCCCGGAGCTCGAGAAGGCGCTGCGTCCCAAAGTGTGGCTCAAATCCGGCGGCTATATCGTGATCAACCAGACCGAAGCGCTGGTCGCCGTCGATGTGAACACGGGCAAGTTCGTCGGCCGCTCAAACCGCCTCGAGGACACCATCGTCAAAACCAATACCGAAGCCGTGAAGGAGATCGTGCGCCAGATCCGTCTGCGCGATCTCGGCGGCATCATCGTCGTGGACTTCATCGACATGGACGAGCGCAAGAACCGTCAGAAGGTCATGCAGGCGCTCGAAGAGGCCATGCGCGCCGACAAAGCCCCCAACAAAATTTTGCAGTTTAACGATTTCGGTCTGGTCGCCATCACGCGCAAGCGCGTCAAGCAAAGTCTGGAGCGCGCCCTGTGCTCGCCGTGCCCCTATTGCGAGGGCGCCGGATACGTCAAATCCGTCTCCACCATCGTCGGCGAAATTCTCCAGGAGGCGCACAAGATCGCCGCCGCTGTGGAAGGCGAGAACAACGTCATTCTGCGCGTCAACCCGGAGGTTGCCAAAACGCTGAAATCGACGCAGAATCGTTATTTGGAGGAGCTCGAAAGCATCCTGCGGCGCCCCGTCCTGGTCAAGGGCGATCCGCTGCTGCATCACGAAAAATTCGATCTGGCTTAACAGCATTGTTTCCGAACCACGACCGTTTTTGAACTGCGGCCCTTTTTCGAACCTATCGATGTTCGAACCGCGCCGTTTTTCGAACCGCGACCATTAGGGAGCGGTAACCGGCATTTTTCCGAGCCGCGACCGTTAGGGAGCGGTAGCGAGACAGTCAAAAGAGCGAGGAAATCCACATGGCGCAATACGCCCACCCCGAAGTCCTGGCCACCACCCAGTGGGTGGCCGACCACGCAAATAACCCCAACGTCCGCGTCGTGGAAGTCGACGTCGACACCAAGGCGTACGATGAAGGGCACGTCCCCGGCTCAATTGCCTGGGCCTGGACCACGCAGCTCGCGGATCCCACCGTTCGCGACATTCTTAGCAAGAGCCAGTTTGAAAAGCTCATGACCGATAGCGGCATCGCGAAAAATACCACGGTCGTCATCTACGGCGACAGCAACAACTGGTTCGCTGCCTGGGCCTTCTGGCAGATGAAAGTGTACGGCCACAAAGACGTTCGCCTCATGGACGGCGGACGGAAAAAATGGATCGCCGAGGGCCGCGATATGGAGACGGCAGCCAACAAGCCGGCGCCCGCCTCCGAGCCCTACCGCGCTTCCGAACCCGATCTTTCCCTCCGCGCCTTCCTACCCCAAGTGCAGGAGGCTCTAAAGGGCGGCCGCACGGTGCTCATCGACGTGCGCAGCCCGCAGGAGTTCACGGGCGAGATTCTGGCCCCGCCCGGTCTGCCCGAAACCTGCCAGCGCGGCGGCCACATTCCCGGCGCCCGCAACGTGCCTTGGGGCAAGGCCTGCAACGACGACGGGACGTTCAAATCGCTCGAAGACCTGAAGGCCCTCTACGCCGCCGAAGGCGCCGACGGATCCGTTCCCACCATCGCCTATTGCCGCATCGGCGAGCGCTCCAGCCACACCTGGTTCGCCCTCAAATACCTGCTCGGCTACGACAATGTCCGCAACTACGACGGATCGTGGACGGAGTGGGGTAATCTGGTCGGAGCGCCGGTCGAAAAAGGCGCCGCCCAAAAGGCCCGAGTGTGAAACCGGAGGACTACTCCGAACGGACACTGGAAATCGACGGCTGGCCCGTCCATCTGGTCACCTATAAACTCGACGGCAAATACCACTCCAAAGCCGACAACGTCTCCCCCGGAGCCAACCTCGCCCGCATCACCGCCAACACGAAGGAAGATGCCGAAACCAAAGCCATCGCCCGCGCCCGCGAGCTCCTCGGCCGCACGCGCCGCCGCGCAATCTAGTGGTGTGCGGCGCACGGATTAACAATTATCGAGCCTGGCGCGAGCGCGCTTGATCTTTTCCAGGATATCGGATGCCTTAGCGGTCCAGATAAAAGGTTTTGGCTGGTCGTTGTGTTTGTCGGTTATGCTCCGATTGCCGTGGTCAACTCCTCGACATCGCGGAAGATTCCACGGCGGAGCCGGTTTTGAGTCAGCTCGCGGAAGAATCGTTCGACCATGTTGAGCCATGAGCTGCTGGTCGGCGTGAAGTAGATGTGGAAGCGCGGATGGCGGGATAGCCATTTTTGCACCCTGGCATGTTTGTGGGTCGCATAGTTATCCGCGATCGGGTGAATTTGGCTTTTCTTGTGGCGTGACGTCGTCTATCACGCGCAGAAATTTCAGCCACTCCCGATGGCGATGCCGGTCGGCGCACATGCCGATCACGGCGCCTTCGAGTGTATTCAGGGCCGCAAAGAAGGTCGCGGTTCCGTTGCGCTTGTAATCGTGGGTCATGGTTCCACAGCGCCTTTTTTTCAGTGGTAGCCCTGGTTGGGTGCGATCCAGCGCCTGGATCTGGCTCTTCTCGTCGGCGCAGAGAACAATCGCGTGTTCCGGCGGATTGAGATAGAGACCACGAGGGACTCCAGTTTCTCCGCGAACTGAGGATCATTGCCGGCCTTGCAGGTGCGCAGCAAATGTGGCCTCAGGCCATTTTTATGCCGGATCCGTCGCACGCTCTTTTCACTGATGCCACTGGCCTCCGCCATGGTACGGGTACTACAGCGGGTGGCATTGCCTGGTTTCGCCTGCGTGGTTTTCCCGGACGACGTCCTCGATCTTGGCCGCCCTAACGTGCGCAGATCATCCTGTTGGCGGCAGAGGGAAAACAGGTCCACGTGCGGCTGGGGCATCACGACATGATCGATTGGCGGTGTCGGGAATGTGGCGCGGCGTGCAAGCTGCATGACCACCAGCCGGAGCGGCGGTGGCCGCATTTGGATACGCGCCAATATCGGACAATCCTCCACGCCGAGCCGCCGCGCAGCGAATGCGGTGGGCACGGAGTGCGCATCGTAAAACTGCCGTGGGCGGATCCCTCGAGCCGCTTCACGGCATTTATTTGAGCAGTAGCGGGGCTGTTGAAGCTCAGTTGGGACGAAATACACGGCATCCTGGAACGGGCAGTGAAGCGCGGGTTGAAGCGCCGCGAAGCCGAACCGGTCAGTGAGATCGGTGTCGATGAGAAGGCGTTTCGGAAGGGACACAGCTACCTGACGCTGGTGAACGACTTTGAATCGGGACCGGGCGCTGTACGTAGCGGAAGACCGCAAGCAGAGCAGTTTGGACGGGTTCTGGGGGACGCTGACGGAGGAGCAAATCGGGGGCATCTCGGAGCGATCGCTATGGATATGTAGGATCCCTACATTGCCTCGGCAAGGGAGCACGGGCCGGAGGCGGACGGCAAGATCGTCTTCGATAAGTTGCACGTTTCCCAGCATCAGGGCGATGCCGTGAACAAAATACGGGGAAGAGAAAACAAAACGCTGAAAGCATCCGGAGATGACCGCTTGGTAAGAATGCGTTATAACTGGCGAATCCGGCGGCGATGGAACCGAAGGACCGGAAGGAATTCGCCGAACTGAGAAAGAGCGGATTGAAGACGGCGCGGGCTTGGGCTCAAGGAAACCGCGATGGCGCTATACAGCTACGTTTATGAACGGCCGGCGAGGAAGCACTTCCGTCGGTGGCACAACTGGGCAGTACGCAGTCGGCTGCAACCGATTATCGAGGTGGCCAGGATGCTACAACGCCGATTCGAGAACATCATTACGTACTTGCGGCATCGAATTACGAACGCCGCCAGAGTGAATCGATCAACGCCAAGATCCAATGGGTGAAGTACACGGCGCGCGGCTTTCAGAACAAGCAGAACTTCGTGCATGCGATCTATTTCCACTGGGGCAGCCTCGACCTTGCCCCGGACGCCACTAAATAGCCGGAAGCGCCTAAAAAGTTGCCCGCGGCTAAAGTTTCTCGAAGTTTTTAGTCTTCGTCGAAGCATCTCGCAAAGCAACCGTTATGAAACAGACGCCCAGTCTACCGATTTCGCCCGGAGCCAGCGACGACAACGTATCCGGCAGAGTATTAATTAACCGCATACTCCAACGAAACAATACCGCTTTGGTAAACCTTATGAGCGGTGAGCGCGAGTTTGATTCGGTTCATCGAGTCGGCCGACAAAGGAACTCCCGCGCCAAGAAGGATCGGGACAATGCGGACTTCAACCGTATCAACGAGTCCATCTTCGGCGAGAGCGCGGAAGAGCGATCCACCCCCGAATAACCAGATATCCTTCCCGGGGCTCGCCTTTAGAGCGGCCAAGGTCTCCTGTTGATTGTTCCCGACGATAGCCACTTCAGGATGATCCTCCGGCCTCAGCGTCCGCGAAAAAACGATCGTCTTCATACCGGGCATCGAGACGCGTCGAGCCCTCATCATGGCGTGAAATGTCCGACGCCCGACCAAGAGTGTGTCGAACTGGCTGAATATCGCAGTGAAATCGATATCCGGGTCCATAGTAATCCAATCGGCTTCGCCGTTTGGTCCCGCAATATAACCATCTAAACTCATCACCACCGAATACCGAACGCGGCGCATAGATTCTCCTGCCCGTGCCAAATCGATTTTCGCGAATTAGGCCGCCCGCGTTGTCGCGTAGAGGACCGAGCGTCCTTCGGCGTGTGTCTCAAAAGGGCCTGTTGTGAGACAACGATTCCTCGGGCCGTTTTGCCTATTCCGACTTACTCGTGAGACGAATTCCCGGCCGAACGTAGGAGAGGTCTTGATGCCGCCATGTTCCATAGTCGTCCTCCGTGCCCCCAATCGTCAGGATTTCCCTGATCACTACGTCCTTGCAGTTGAAGAGCGTGCTGTCTTCCAGCGATCTCCTCCACAGTTCAATCAAACTGTCGTAATCAGTTGGGTCCCAAGGATCGGCGTCGGGAAATGACATCTCGATAACGGCTCTGAAGCGTACGGGCGACATTAACTCCCTCCTCGTCCATAGATCTTAAATTACCGCATGCGACAGCGCGAATTTGGCGTGGAGCCGCGGTTCCTCTCGTGACTTCGGCCTTGCCGGATTCTTGCACAAGGCACCTTTTTTGAAGCGCGCCGCAATCTTTTTAACGTTCCGTCCGGGAACCGCTTTGCCAAGCCTGAGATGGAACAGCGCGCGGGGCCGGGCGGCGGTGAGCGCGATAATGCGTTCTACCCTGTTATGCGCTCTTTTCTGCTCTCGATGTGCTGCGCGGTTGCGCTGCGCGCGGCCGAATCCAAGCCGCATTTGTTCGACCCTTGCCCTTCGCCGGATGGCTCCGGGATCGCTTTCGTTTCCGCTGGAGACATTTGGACTGTGCCGGCCAAGGGCGGCATCGCGCGGCTGCCGGTTTCGCATCCGGCGACGGAATCGCGATCCATGTATTCGCCCGATGGGAAGAAACTGGCGTTTGTTTCGACGCGCACACCGGCAATGGGGACATCTACGTTCTGACGTTCGCGAGCGGGAGCTTGCGCGGCTCAGGTTCAGTGATGGCCGTGGGATCTAACGGCCGTGACTCGGCATAAACGACGTTTTGCGGGGTGAGCGCGAGGCCGGAGGTTCACCAGCTTCGCTTGGCTCAACGCGTGTCTCACAAGAACCTTTGGACGTGTCGCGGCGATTGGCCTACAGTGTAGCTCAAGAGGAGGTAATGCCATGGCTGGCAGTTCCGTCGTTCGCGCCCGCATCGATGAACGCACCAAGAAGGAAGCCGCCGCGGCGCTGAAGAAAATCGGTCTTACCGTGTCGGATGCCCTTCGCCTGCTGCTGGTACGCGTCGCGGCGGAAAAGGCCCCGCCGTTCGAGCCGCTCAATCCCAACGCCGAAACCGTAGCAGCCATGAAAGCCGCGCGCCGGGGCGAGCTAGTCAAGGCCGGCAAGCCGGACAAACTGCTGCGAAGTCTGAATGCGGGAGATTAAATACACTATCCGCTTTCAGCGTGACTACAAACGAGAAAATCCGGCCGGCACGACAAGAAGCTGGATGCCCTACCGATGGAGGTTGTCAACGTGCTCGCCGCCGGCACGCCGCTGCCGCGCCGGAATTTCGATCACCCGTTGTCCGGCAAATGGAACGATCGCCGCGACTGCCACATCAGGCCGGACCTTATTCTCATCTACCGCAAGCCGGATCGCGACAGCCTCGAACTTGTGCGCCTTGGATCGCATAGTGAGCTTGGGCTGTGAAAGGCACACGTTCAAGTTGGACCTTTTTTAAAACACGCCACAATATTTTCAACGTTCCTTCCGGGAACCGCTTTGCCAGGCCTGAGATGGAAAGGCGCGCGGGGCGGGGCGGCGCGCGATAATGTGTTCTATCCTTCATGCGCGTTTTTCTGCTCTCGATGTGCTGCGCGGTTGCGCTGTGCGCGGCCGAATCCAAGCCCTATTTGTCCGATCCTTGCCCTTCGCCGGACGGCTCCGAGATCGCTTTCGTTTCCGCCGGAGATATTTGGACCGTGCCGGCCAAGGGGGGAATTGCGCGGCTGCTGGTTTCGCATCCGGCGACGGAATCGCGTCCCATGTATTCGCCCGATGGGAAGAAGCTGGCGTTTGTTTCGACGCGCACGGGCAACGGCGACATCTATGTTCTGACGTTCGCAAGCGGGGAGCTGAAGCGGCTCACGTTCAGCGATGGAATGGACCAGTTGGACGGCTGGTCGCGCGACGGGCATTGGATTTATTTTTCCACCTCGAGCGATGATATCTCCAGCATGAACGACGTTTTGCGGGTGGCGGCGGAAGGCGGCACGCCCATGCCGGTGGCGGCGGATCGTTATGCGAGCGAATATTTCTCGGCCCCGGCGCCGGACGGGAAGACGCTTGCCATCACGGCTCGCGGGATCGCAAATTCACAGTGGTGGCGCAAGGGACATAGCCATCTGGATGAATCGGAAATCTGGTTGGTGGACATCGGCGGGTCCACGCCGCAATACCGGCGCTTCAGCGACGGCGGGGACGCAAAGGAGGCGTGGCCGATGTGGAGCCGCGACGGCCGCAACCTGTACTACATGTCGGACCGCGGCGGAGCGCAGAATATCTGGGAAAAGGCGCTGTCCGGACGCGCCAAGCCGGTGACGCATTTCACGGCCGGGCGCGTGGTGTGGCCGGCCATCTCCTACGACGGGCGCGTGATCGCGTTCGAGCGCGACTTCGGCGTTTGGAAGCTCGACACCGGGACGGGGAAGGCGGAAGCGGTGAATATCGAGCGCTGGGGCGCTCCGGCGGGCGTAGCGGTGCAGCGCCTTGCGCTTACAAATCAATTTCAAAATCTGGCGCTGTCGCCCGATGGGAAAAAGATCGCGTTCACGGCGCACGGCGAGGTTTTTGCCGCCTCGGCGAAGGACGGCGGCGAGGCGCAGCGCATCACGCGCACGGAGGCGAACGAGACGCAAGTGGAATGGGCTCCCGACAGCCGGCGTCTGCTCTACGTTTCCGACCGCGGCGGCGCCTGGCATCTTTTTGAATACGACTTTGCGAGCGGCAAAGAGACGCAATTGACCAGCGGCGGCTCGGATATCGAGGGGCGCTATTCACCGGATGGAAAGCGCATCGCGTTTGAGCGCAACGCGCGGGAATTGCGGGTGCTCGATCTCGCATCGAAACAAGAGACCGCGCTGGCGAGCGGCCATTTCGCGCGCGAGCCGGGACGTTTTGCGGGAGGGTCGCTCGCCTGGTCGCCCGATAACATGTGGGTCGCGTACGTGTCCGGGGCGGCGCGTTCGTATCGTCATGTGTACGTTGCGCCGGCCGCGGGCGGAGCATCTCATCAGGTATCTTTTTTGGCCAACGTGAGCGCGGGCGGGCTTTCCTGGAGTCCGGACGGGACCTTTCTGCTTTTCACCACGGGCCAGAGGACGGAGCCGGGCCAACTGGCGCGCATCGACCTGATTCCGCGAACGCCGCATTTCCGGGAGGATGAGTTTCGCGACCTGTTCAGAGAGCCGGTGAAGGAGCCTCAGAAAACGCCGGAGCCGGCGGGGGAGCCGGGCAAGGCAACATCGGACGAGAAGCCGGCCGGTGCGCGGGGGGGCAGAACCGCGCCCGCAAAGCCGGTGACGATCGTGTTCGACGGGATCCGCGAGCGCCTCAGCCTATTGCCGGTGGGACTGGACGTGAGCTCTTCAGTGCGGATCGGCGCCGATGGGAAGACGGCGCTGATTTCGGCGACGGCGGCGGGACAGCAGAATCTCTATACCTATTCGCTGGACGATCTTGCGAAGGAGCCGGCGGTGGCGCGGCAGTTGACTTCGACGCCGGGGATGAAGGCCTCGCCGCAGTTCTCACCCGACGGCAAGCAGGTGTTTTATTTGGAGCAGGGCCGGGTCAGCATAGTTTCGCTCGATGCCCGGCAGCCCAAGCCACTGGCGGTTTCGGCGCAACTGGACGTGGACTTCGCGCGCGAAAAGATGGAGGTTTTCGAGCAGGCCTGGTCGCTCATTCGGGACAACTTCTTCGATCCGAAGTTTCACGGCGTGAACTGGGAGGCGGCGCGGACCGAATATGAGCCGTATATCGCGGGCGCGGAGACGCCCGACGAAGAGCGCCGAATTATTTCGTTGATGCTGGGCGATCTGAACGCCTCGCACTCCGGCATCTCCGCGCCGCCGAGGCCGGACGCTTCCACTACCGGGCGGCTGGGCGTGCGCTTCGATCGCGCCGCCTACGAGGCAGGCGGGTCTTTTAGAATTGCGGAGGCGCTTCCGCTCGGCCCGGCGGCTTTGGCCGGCATCAAGATCGGCGATACGATTTTGGCTGTCGATGGCACGGCGGTCGATCGGCGGACCAACCTCGACGAGTTGCTCGATCACACCGTAAACCGCCGCACGGTGCTCAAGCTCGCCGATCGCGAGGCCGTGGTGAGACCCGTTACCACCAATACCGAAAAAGGTCTGCTGTACCGGGCGTGGGTGGAGCAGAAACGCGCCTATGTAAACAAGATCAGCGGCGGCAAGCTGGGGTACGTTCACATGCAGGACATGTCGGCGAACGCGCTGGCGCAGTTGGCGATCGATCTGGACGCGGACAACCAGTCCAAAGAGGGCGTAGTCATCGATATCCGCAATAACAACGGCGGCTTTGTGAACGTGTACGCGATTGACGTGCTATCGCGGCGCGGGTATCTGAAGATGACGTCGCGCGACGAGCCGGAATCGCCGGCGCGCTCCGTGCTGGGACAGCGCTCGCTCGAAGCGCCGACGGTGCTGGTCACGAATCGGCACTCGCTATCGGACGCCGAAGATTTCACGGAGGGTTATCGTGCGCTGAAACTCGGCAAGGTGGTCGGCGAGCCTACGGCGGGCTGGATTATTTATACCGGCGCGGCGCAACTGATCGACGGCTCGAGCCTGCGCTTGCCCGGCACGCGCATTACCGATGCGAAGGGAAACGATATGGAAATGCACCCCCGTCCGGTCGACATTGAGGTGGTTCGTCCGGTCGGGGAAAGCTACACGGGGCGGGATTCCCAATTGGACGCGGCGGTGAAGGAGCTGCTGGGCGAAGTCTCGAAGTGAACGGTTGCGGCGCCGGGGCGGCGCGGTTGGCGTCGCTCCGGCACGACTGCCGCGCAAGCGCCGGGCGCGCGCGAGTTCGTTCTCGAGCGGTCCCGCTATCGGGCTGCAACGAGGGTGTTCGAACGCGCGGAACCCGCGTGGGTGCGAGCGGATGCCCAGGAACGGCGTCTGCAATGTTAAAACAAACCCTTGGCGCCGGCCCGCGAAACGGAAGCCGTTCAACTCCTGAAACCAGCGGCGCGGCGCTGTCTGGCCTTCGATGGAAACCCGCTTGCCCGAATGGACGCTGCTGTTTTTTCGTGAACTTGTCAAACCCCGCAGCGCGATACTGAGCCTGTGCGACCGGTACCGGCATCATGCTTGCACGTTGGGCGCAAGCCGGTGAAGTATCCGGTGCGGCCCACTTGCTAATGTAGTGCGGTGGAATCGTTCGGGAAACGGGAAGCGCTCGCGTACATGCAACGGCACAAACTCGCGGTAGTCGCAACGATCGGCGTGGATGGCGGCCCACAGTCGGCGTTGGTCGGCGTGGGAGCTACACAAGCGCTGGAAGTGGTGTTCGATACGCTTTCCACTACTCGAAAGCACGCTAACTTGCAGCGTGACCGCCGAATCGCGGTTACATTCAGCGGGCCGGGCGAGCAGACACTGCAGTATGAGGGAGTGGCGTTGCCGGTATCGGCCGAGGCCGCCGAGGATGAGGTTTACCGGGAAGCCTATTATGAGGCTTGGCCTGAGGGGCGGCAACGGGCGCAATGGCAGAACTTGGTCTACTGGCGAGTGGCGCCCCGGTGGGCTCGCTATTCGGATTACGATCGCGGACCGCTGATTGTTGAGTTCCGTTGGAATCCGGAATGAGGTTTCACAACCGGTAAGTTTGGAACTGAGTTTGGAACCGAGCCGTGTTCCAGGTGCGCGGCTGCCCAAGTCAAAGGCGGAGCAACATACCGTAGATATCGTTTAGCTGTCGCATATGGCTACGAACGAGCCGCAAATGGCTCTCCATCTCAAAGCTGGGTCCGCCCGTGCCGCCGCCGAATTGATGAAAAGCCGCGGTCGTGGCTGCCCAGAGATAGGAATGCCAGAGCTGTTCCACGCGGTCGAATTCCGCGACGAACTCTTCCGGCGTCAGCACGGGTCCGGCGGGTCCGGGCCTGGGTGGCTGGCCGGTCAGATTGGGATATTTCAGGCCCAGGAGATCCCGAATGGCGCCCTCATAGGTCTTTAGATTGCGGTCTGCGATCGCAACCTCTTTGGCGTAGCAAATATTAAATTGGTAGGTGTTGCCGGCGTCGGGACAATCGCCGGCCTTTTGCCGGGCCATCTCGGCGTCGAATGCCTGTGTGGCCTCGCTCCGCAGAACGCCGCGTTTCGCTTGTACCGCGCGCATTTGCTCCTGAAGAGCCTGACGCTCGGGAGTCGGAATCTTCTCCGGCCGGGACGGCGTTTGCCGGGAAAAACCGAGCGGAGAAAAACCGAGTGCGCAGCACAACGCCAGAGCCGGCGCGCGCGTGAAGCCGCCTCCCGTCCGAGAAGCGGGAAAAAACGAGTGCAGGCGCATGCGCGAGCATCTCATGTCCTCAGTATAGTCATCGGGTTTCGGGTCTGTGGCCGACGCGCGGCGGTTTTGTCCACAACGCAAAACGTCCGACCGTGGCTCTTGTCCCGAAATCGTTGTACAGGGCGAGGCGCGCGGGATCTCCGGCGCAGTCGAGGCAAACGATCGCGCACGGCTTCGTTTCGACGGAGGGGCGATAGCGCGCCGAGGCGTTCGCGACTCCGGTATGCAGAAATTGAACGCGGGGATGGAGGCGGCGCAAGAGGGCCTGGAGGGGATATTCAAGCTGCAGGTCGGTGATGTCGAGGCCGACGGTGGCGCATGGGGAATCGGCGAGCAGGTCCACGGCGGCGCGATAGGAACTCTCGTTATTCCACTGTTTCATGTCGGAGAAATATTGCGCTTCGCGCGGACGGCGCAGCACGCTGGCTGGTCCTTTCAAGGGCCGCACCCAGTTTTCAAGCGCGGCGGGGCGGGCGTTGTTGAGCAGAAACAGACATAGGGCGGCCGTCGCCAGCGCGCCGCAGGTTCTTGAGCGCATCTCCAGTTCCTCGGCCATGGCCGCCAACGGCGCGCCCGCAACGAATAATGGTAGAAAGAGCCGCGCCAGAAACGGCTGCCATTTCAGATAGGCGCAGAAGGCAATAAATCCGCACGCGATCGCCAGGATGTAATAAAAACGTTCGCGGTCGCGGCCGCGCATGGCCCTCCACGACAAGACGATTCCGATCAGGTATAGGATGGCGAGATGCCATCGATTCGGCGCGTCCGCTTCGTGGTTGGCATTTTTCGGCGCGGCATAAGTAGACCAGCGCCACGTCGTTGCCGGGTCGTCCGGCGCGATACCGATCGCCTGGTGGGCTCGGAGCACGAAGCGGTACACGCCCTGGTTCCAGCGTGGGCTGCGCGCCCCAACTTGCTCCGAGAGATTGCGCAGGATGTTCGACGCGGTCTGCTTCCAGCCAAAACTCTCGTTTCTCCAGCGGAAGAATCCGTTTCCCTGCGCGGAATCGAAGCCCAGAATCGAGCCGCTGAGGTTGTAGTTGCGCGCGTATTGCGGAGCGTTCAAGGCCAAGGCGCATAATGCGGCGGCAAGCGCGCCAGGCGCGAGTTGCGCGGGAGCCTTTCTTACGCGGGCCAGGAATACGGCCGCGATGAGCCATGGAGCGAACAGGTAAGCCGTTGCTTTCGTCAGCAGCGCCAGCCCAAGCGCGAGGCCAAAGAAGAGGGCGTCGCCGGCGCCGCGATTGGCCGCGAATCGCTGCGCGAAGTAGACCGTCGCGATCAGCCACGTCGCAAGAACGTAATCGTTCTTCGCGCCGGAGCTCGCCAAGATGCCGGAGGGCAGGGTGGCGCAGAACAGGGCCGCGATGGACTGCCCGCGCGCGCCGGAGCCAAGCAGACGCGCCACCGCGGAAACGCCCACGATGCTCGCGAGCGACGCGAACCACTGCACGAAGTTGACCCAAAGGTCTCCGCCTGACAGCACGAAGGTGTGTAACATGGCGTATTCGGCGAACGGCTGCAACATGATCTGGTTGAGGTACGGCGTTGGGAAAAACCGCACGCTCCCTTGCTCGGCCCAATAGACGACGCGCGGCATGTGATACGCCATGGCGTCGGCGCTATTGGGAGGGCTGAATGCGGCCGTGATGGCCGTCAAAATGAGAATCGCGGCGCTGCCGGCGATGCAGATCCACACCACCGGGTCGCGCGTGATGGGGCGCCGCACGCGACTGGGCCGCGTTCGCCGCTTGATGTGGATCGCAAGGGCAACGGCGGCGACAACGATCCAGCAGATCGTTAATGGCGCGGCCCGAATGGCTCCAAAGAGGCTGAGCAGTTCGGTGATGGCCGTCAGGGCCGCTCCGAAGACCACGATGGCGCGCAGAAATGCATCGCGAAACCCGCCGCACGGCTGCATCGTCATCGCGTGGCCGCATCCACCCGCTGGACTGTTACGGCGGCGATGCGCGCGCCGCGTACCGGAGCCGGCAGCGCCATGGGATAGAGGCGTCCCGTTAACGCGGATTCCTGAAACCAACGCAGGATGCGATGGTGCGTTCGGTTGTCGACCGCAACGGCCGCGATGTCGAAGGCGTGGCCGTTGCTGTCGGCGTCTCCCAATTTGCAGAGCTGCGTCCAATGCTCCCCTTCGAAGGCCGCCGAAGCGCCTGCCTGCGGCCACCAGCCCGCCGCATCCGACCGCTTCGCGAATACCCATAGGAATGCGGCGGGCGGTAGCGCGGCGCGGCCGCACACCAGCGTGGTTGCTCCGACGGTCTGCCCTTCACGGGGCGCTTCAAGCCGGATGGCTTGGGGCGAGTGCAACTTAAGACCTTGCGATCGAGCGAGGCGCAGCGACCGCGCGAACCCGAGCAAAGGGGCCGGCAGCGAGTTGCGCAGCTTCTCTCGCCAGACGTAGCGCCAGAGCGGCGTCTTGTTATAGGCCTGGAGCCACCAACCGTCGCCGCGCGGATCGAATAAGGGAGCGGCGGTGCGCCGGAAAAAAGCGGTCTTTCCGTTGACCTCGATCAGATCGAACATTTCGTCGGCGCAAAGGAAGCTGTAAAGCTCGTGTATCGTGCGGATGTGAATGTCGTCGAGGATCAACAGGGCGCCCGGCGTGAGATGCGGGTAGAGGTGAAAATATTCGAGTTGCGGAAACGGAAAAGCGTGAGGGCCGTCGAGGAGCGCGGCCTGCAACGGCTGGTCGAAGTTGTACCGCGGCAGCGTGGTTTGAGTCGGTCCTTCGACGAAGTCCGTCGTCGCGGGGTTGAAAAGCAGCGACGTTTTCACGCGCGTAATAATTCGGCGCTCCCCTTCGATGGCGAAGGAAGTGTGGCGCGCGCTCAAATGGGAAAACAGGAGGGTGCTTCCCCCCGCCCCAGTCTCGACGGATCGCCGCACGTCCAGGTTGCCGGCATGTTTCGCGATGGCGGCCAGAACCCCGGGCGTCATGTTATCGCCGGGGTTCAAATCGGCGGCGGCGTCGATAATATCGTCCACGCGCCGTTGCAGTTGCGGGTCGATCGCCGCCATGTGAGCCATCGTAGCGCCGCGCCGATGCGCTTTCCGCTTGCGCACGCAACTTGTATCATTCGAAAGTGGGCGGGGCATCGGTTATTGTGTGGCTAGCGGCAGCAGCGATGCTGTGCGGCATGTGTCGCGCCGAAGCCGCGCCAGATCCGCCCTCTGGGCCGGCCATCTTCGATTCCAACCCGAATCACATCTGGAACCGCATCCATGGCTGTTTGTGGATGCGGCCAAGCGCGTACGGGGCCGAGTACGGCGCGGACGCGCTCGATCCTCCGCTATGGCATGAGACGAAGTGGCTGTTGGCCGGCGATTCGCATCGCGCGGCGCTGGCGTGTCTCGACGAATTTCTGCGCGTCCACGCGGAGCGCGCCGTGCAAGATCCGCTCAAGCGCGCCATTATGCAGCGCGATCTGTGGGCGATCTTCGACTGGGCGGCCGCGGACGGCGATCCGCCGCGCCAGCGCCGCGAATTGGAGGCGCGCTTGGCGGAAGCGATCCGCCGCGTTGCGCTGACGGCGGACGAGATTCGCGCCCTGCCGGACACCTACGCCGCCGCGCTGGCAGCAAAGCGGTTCGCGCCGGCGTACGATCCTCGCAATCCAGCGCAGCCGTTCCTTCCGCCGGAGTTGTTCCATTCCGATGGAGGGTGGATCTGTCTCAGCGCGTTTTCCGAGCGGCCAACCGCGATCGTGCATTTCTCCGGGCGGTCGCGATTTCTGTTATTCATGCGCTTGCCCGGCGGACGCGATGCGACGCTGGCGTATGTGACCAAGCTGCGCTCCTGGCCCACGCCGCCCGTCATCGTGGGCGACACTGGCGCGCCGTTGTTGAATCTGGCATTGCCGCAGTTTCCCGCCGGGACCGAGGTAGCGCTGGTGCGGCAGGCAATCGCGATCGACGCCGACGGCAAGTTAGTTCCCACCGCGCTGACCGAAAGCGTGCAACTGCGCGTCTATCGCGCCATCACTCCGGGAACGCAATACATCAACTACATTAACGGGCCTTCGAGTCACGACCAGGATTTTTTTGAATTCCGGATGAGCCGTCCGGAGTTGTTTGCCCAGCATGGCGGCGGACTCGTGGCAGTGCGTTCCGGTGAAACGGAGTACGCGACGTTCAGCACGCACGGCAGGGACCCGTTCGAGTCCGCAAAAACCGAGCGCCAGGGAGTCATCCTGGAGCGCTGTCTCGGTTGTCACGCCGATTCCGGCATTCACTCGGTCCAAAGCCGCACTCAGTGGATGCGTCCTTCGCAGGCAAGCCGCGACGCGATCGACTGGGAGACAGCCGTAACCATCGCCCACAAGCAGCGGCAGCCGGAATTCAGGCTGCTGCAAGAGTTATGGCGCGGCAATCGAGAGTAAAATGGCCGCCGCTCTTACGCCTTAGCGACCGCTTTGGCGGTGCGTTCGCGGGCGGCGCTCCGCACGGCTTCGAGAGAGGTCACGATCAACTGGCGGCGTCCCAGCCGGATCAGCCCGCGCCGCGCCAGCAGATTCAGCGTCGTCGAGGTGGTCTCGCGAGTGGCGCCGATGAGGCTGGCCAGTTCGCCCTGCGAAAGGGGAATGGCGTACTCCTGTCCCTCGACGCGCGACCCGATGGAGACGGCAAGCTCCGCGACATAGTGCAGGATGCGGTATTCCACGTCCCGCATGCACAGCAGCTCGATCTTCTGTTCCAGTTCGCGTTTGCGCTGCACGAGCATCTGCGATACATAGCGCCACATGTGCGGGTGGCCGTCGCAGAAGCGCACGAAGACATCTCTCGGAATCGCGTAAACGACGCTCTCCTGCAGCACTTCGGCGGCGGCCGCGCGGGTGTGTTCCAGTCCGAGGCATTGCTCGCCGAACAGTTCCGCGGGCGGGATCACTTGTAGGATGATCTCTTTGCCTTCCTCGCCGCGCTTGCACAATTTAACGAGCCCCGATTCCAGGAAGAACACGGAGTCGGCCGGGCTGCCCTCCGCATACAAGGTCGTGAAGCGCCGGTTGGGCGAAAACTTGACGATGCCCTCCAGGGGCAGCAACTCTGTCCGGACGATGACGGCTATTGAACTCGACGGCGATTCCATGCGGTAATCCTGTTTATTATATTCCCTGCGTCAAGAAGACACTAATAAAATCGTTTGATCGGGTACTGTTGTAACTTGATGGGGGCAAGTTTTAACCTGAAGTGCGCACGCCTCTGGCGAGCTCACCGGCCTCGGCGAACGTGCGTTCCATCCCGCCGCCCGCCAGCATCTCCCGCATTTCCCGCATTTGGGCGATGTAGGTTTCGAGCGCGGCATCGATGGCTTCGCGATTCGTCGTCAGGATGTCTCCCCAAATCTCAAAATCGCTTAATGCCAGACGCGTGCTGTCGACCAGCGCCGGTCCCCAGATGGCCGGGACGCCGCCGTTGAAGTTGCGGAACACGCAGGCCGCCAGCGCGGTGGAGGCCAGTTGCGGCAAGTGCGACGTATAGGCGACTACTTCATCGTGATGTTGCGGGCTGTCGACGACAATGTGAGCTCCCATGCCGCGCAGAGATGCGACGAAACGGCCCGCCGCCGGCCGCCGCAAGTCCTCTTCGGCGCGCGGCGTCAGCACATAGGTGCGGCCCGCGAACAAATCGGGATCGGCATGCTGGACGCCGCGCCGCTCCTTCCCAGCCAGCGGATGACCGCCCAGAAACTGCGGGCTCAACCCCGCTTCCTCCGCGCGTTCCACAATCGCTTTTTTGGTGCTTCCGGCATCCGTGACCAGGGCGTCGGGACGAATCCAGGAGCGCAGGCGCGGCAGCGTTTCCATAATCGCCGAGATGGGCTGCGCCAGATAGATCAAGTCGGCCGCGCGGGCCGCCTCTTCGGCCGGGGCATCGCCATCGATGGCGCCGAGCGCCCGCGCCCGCCGGATCGAAGAGGGCGAGCTGACGCCCACGATGCGGCCCAGAAAACCGGCCTTCTTCAGCGCCAATGCAAACGATCCGCCGATCAGGCCGACGCCGAAAATCGCGACCGTTTCCATAACAAAAGGGCACCGGCGCGGGTCAGACCGTCCTGCCCACGGCGCCGGCAATGATGCGGATCTGCTGCATCATTTCGGCGAATTGCCCGGGCTTGAGCGATTGTGCGCCGTCGCTCAGGGCATGGTCGGGATCGTGATGCACTTCGACCAGCAGACCGTCCGCGCCCGCCGCCACCGCCGCGCGCGCCATCGGGATGACTTTGTCGCGGCGCCCCGTGCCGTGCGACGGATCGGCGACGATGGGCAGATGCGAAAGCGATTTCACCACCGGGATCGCGGAGATGTCCATGGTGTTGCGCGTGTAGCCTTCGAAAGTGCGAATGCCGCGCTCGCACAGGATCACGTCGTAGTTGCCGCCGGACAGCACGTACTCCGCGCTCAACAGCAGCTCCTCGATGGTCGCCGAGATGCCGCGCTTCAGCAGCACCGGCTTGCGGATCTCGCCCAGTTGGCGCAGCAGGTTGTAATTCTGCATATTGCGCGCGCCCACCTGCAGGATGTCGGCGTATTCGCACAACAGCGGGATCTGCGTCTGGTCCATCACCTCGCTGACCACCAGCAAACCTTGACGGTCCGCCGCCTGGCGCATCAGCTTCAGTCCCTCTTCGCCCAGCCCCTGGAAACTATACGGCGAGCTGCGCGGCTTGAACGCTCCGCCGCGAATCACCGCGGCGCCTTCGCGAGCGACAATCTCTGCCGCCTGCTCGATCTGGTCGCGGTTTTCCACGCTGCACGGGCCCGCCATGACCACGACCTTGCCGTCGCCGATCTCCACCTTTCCAATGCGGACGACGGTACCGTCCGGCCGGAAATGACGGCTCGCCAGCTTGTACGGCGATACGATGCGATGGCACTCCTTGACGCCTTCCAGCACCTCGAAATCGGCGGGATCGAAATCGGCCACCGGCCCTACGCCGCCCAATAGAGTGTGGGTGACCCCGGTCGAGCGATGGACCGTGAATCCCAACGCGACCAGGCGATCGATGATCTTTTGAATTTGGGACTCGTCGGCCCCTTCCTCCATTACGACCAGCATGTTTGTGAAGTCATTCTCCAATATAGCGAGTGCCGCGGACCGGCGCGGTCGAGCCATAAAGCCTCTTCCAGGCTCCGGTCGCGGTGCGCGTTCCTAGCTGGGTTCACGGTGGGGGCTCTTCAACCTGGGTAAGCGGCGAAGGGCCGACAGAGGGATCGTCCAACGGCCCGACAACACTGGACTACCGGTCAATCGCAAACCTCCGCCGCGGCGCGCGCGCCTTCGATGTCATTCATCGCAATACATGCATTCACCATGGCGAGCGGCAATACGTAACGGCTCGCCGCCGCTTCGCGCAGGCGGCCGCGAATGGCCCACCCTTCACCGCCGCGTCCAGCCCTGGCCGGGGCGATCGCGAACGGCTGTTCACCTAATCGCTACCCTCGCTGAGCCGCAGCGCCTCGGCTTCCGATGCCAGGGCCCGTTCGACATCGCTGGTCAGAGTTGAGATCAAGCTTATCGATCTCCAGCGCCACCTTGATGAGATATATTTCACTTTCGCATAATCGCGCGCGTTAGTATGCGATGGAGGTGGATGGGGGAGAGAGGATCGCGTAAGGCGATCGAGTCTGGACGCTCGGCGATGCGTTCCACTCGCGTTGAGTCGTCCGCCACGCTGCATTGCGAATGAACATCGGCTTCGAGCGGTATCGTCGCGCGCCGGAAGCTAAAACGACGCCAGCGCGCCCAGGAACTGCAGCGCCACCACGCCCACCCGCCGCGCCACGTAGAAGCGAGGTTGCGGGGGCGCGCAGAACAGCGGACCTTCCGTCTTCGGCCCTTCGACCGTAATGACCAGGTCCGGGACGCCGCTGTTCTCGCCCTGCAACAGTGGAATCGCGCGCCGCTGCAGCTGCGTGATGCCGTAGCCCAGCGTCATGTACTGCCAGCCCAGCTGCGGCGCAATGAAGAACCCCGATTTCCATCCTTGGCCGGGCGAATACGGACGCCGCAACGCCACGATCGGCAGCAGCGCCGCTTTGGTGCTGAGACCCAGAACCGGCGCCAGCGGACTGGCAAACGCCAGAACGCTGAGCGACAAGCTGTAGGTCGACAATTCGTAGACGCCGCGTCCCCAGGACGGCAGCCGCGACATGATGGAGGCCTGCAAAGGCCCGCCCACGCTCGCCGGGCCGACGGGTCCCGAGAGCGACCATGCGCCGCGCTTGCGCTCCCGCAGCCGCACGCTGACCGAGGCCATGCCCGTCTTTTCGTCCGACTGGATCACCACGTCGTGTACGCCCACCGGATCGAACATGGAGCTTTGATTCAGCCGCTCGACGCTCTTCCGCAACAACTGCTGGTCGAACAGCTCCCCCTCGTCGAGGACAAAATTACTGCGCGCGGCTTCGTCTTTGAAATGCTGTAAGCCGGAGAATTCGATGCGCCCTACTTTATAAGCGCGCCCCTCGTCGAGACTCACCATGATGTCTGCCGCCGGCTTCGCCCCGGAATCCCCGCCGGAGGTCCGCACCTGCATGCGCGCATTGAAATCGAGGATGCCCTGCCGTTCTGCGTCGCGCTGCTTTTTGAAAACCGTGTCGCACAGATTTTTCGAATAATCGTCGCTGGACGGTATCGTCACGGGGGGCTTTCCGGCGCTGGCCAGCGACCACTCCCGCACGCTGTAGCGCGGTCCGGAGTCCACGAAAATACGTATGCTCGCGTCCTTGCCGCGGATCTCGGAATCGTCCAGCCGCACCTTGGCGTCGAAATAGCCTTTGGCCATGTACAGAGAATGGAGCCGCGCAAGATCCGCCGCGATCGCATCCTGGCTGTACGAAGGCCACAGCCGCCAGCCTTGCCAGATGCCTGGTATCTTCGGCACAAGCCGATGCACGCGCAGCGCCTGCAGCGCTCCGTGCAGCTCCTTCTCGTCCAGCCCGGGGTTGCCCACGAACTCGATCTGTTTCACGCTGACCGCGCGCGTGGCATGGATGGCAAGCTTCAGATCGACCGCGTTCCCATCCACGGGGACCATCTCCGGATCCACGCGAGCGTCCACATAACCCTTCGAGACAAGCTCGTCCCGCGCCTGCAACGCGATCTGGTGCGCGCGCAGCGCCGAGATCGGCGTACCCTCCGGCAGATTGAGCCGGATGCCGTAGCTGTGCGGCTCGAAACGGAATTCATGGATCTTCAGTGTGGGGTTCTCGACCACGTTGAACACCACCGCGGTCCCTTCCGCTTCCTCCGCCGTTTCCACTTTGATGTCGTTGAACCGGGCCGTCTTCCACAGCCGCTTCACGTCGCCGTCGATCACCCGTATGTCATAAGGATGGCCCACCTGTGTTTGCAAATTCACGCGCAGGCGCGTCCCACGCACGTCCACCGATTTGACGACCGGCGGCGCCGTCGCCAAGGCCGTGAAAACAGGGAGCAGAATAAGGACGACGAGGGTCTGGAAGCCGCCGCGGGTATACCTTCTCATGTGCGAACCTGAATTATTGCACGCCGCGGACCTGTGCGGCTATGAATTTACTATCGCGGAAAGCGTCGGACTCGGGCCCCTCAGTTCCGGGATTCCGCGAAGGCGCCGATTTCTTTATCGGCTTCTTCATTCGCCGCAAGAACTTCGCGATCGCCGGTCTTGACCGCAATCCCGATGATGGAGGTCGGTCTC
The DNA here is from genome assembly GCA_963795935.1 of Bryobacterales bacterium. GTDB lineage: Bacteria > Acidobacteriota > Terriglobia > Bryobacterales > Bryobacteraceae > JAICMB01. The sequence goes on from CAWCJO010000038.1 coordinate 67,463, forward strand.
CACGGCAGCAACCCGTCCACTCTCCGCCACACCCAAACGAAGCGGTCAAAGACGCTTAAAGACCAGCGGCTGATCGTTTTCCGCTTCAGGATGCGGCCGGTGACAAACCAGCCTGGCCGTGAAACCCGATTAAATTCCAGAATGCGCTCCACCCGGAATCCCGCGTTTTGCAGCTTTGTCCGCAATTCTTCCTGCGAATAGCGGCGGTAATGACCGAGCACGGTGTCGAGCGTACCAAAAATTTGCTGGCCTTCGGGTACCAGAATAATCGCGCGTCCACCGGGTTTTAACACCGAATGGATGTTTGCCAATCCTGTTTTATCGTCCTCCACGTGTTCCAACACGTTCAGGCACACGACCGAATCCATGGTGCCCGCAAAAGGCTCGAAGTCCGTGGGATCGGCCAAGTCGCAGCGGTGAATCTCGAGCTGCGGCCGGTGTTGGAAGCGCGCGCGCAGCCGCGCCGAAGACTCCAAATCGATATCCGCCGCCACGTAGCGCCGCCGGCGCGGGATCAAGGCGTGCGTCAAATTTCCGATACCCGCTCCAATTTCCATGACATCGCTGCCGACATACGGCCGCACGGTATCGGCCATCCAGCGGTTGAAGCGTTTCGCCGCCTCGAAGGAATCCAGAATTTGAGGCCCCGGCTCCTTATAGATATCGCGTGTCCAAACCAGGCGCAAGATAAGGAAAACAGCCTCGAGCGCATCCTTAAAACCGATTTTCTTGCCTTCCTCGTAAGTGCGCCCATGATAACTGATGGGAGTCTCGTAAATTCGGGCCTGGCGGCGCGCCACTTTGATCGTAATCTCCGGCTCAAAGCCGAATCGATCGTTGCGGAGCGGGATGCTTTTCAACAAAGGCGTGCGGAACGCCTTGTAACATGTCTCCATGTCGGTCAAGTTGACATCGGCGGCGATGTTGCACAACAGCGTGAGAAAGCGGTTGGCGACGGAATGCCAGAAATACAGGACGCGGCGCTCGCCGGAGCTCATGAAGCGCGAACCATAGACCACGTCCGCGCTGCCTTCCAACAACGGATGCAGCAGCTTTCCGTACTCCTTCGGATCGTACTCCAGATCCGAATCCTGAATGATGGTGAATTCACCCCTGGCATGATCGATCGCCGTTCGCAGCGCCGCGCCTTTGCCTTGATTGCGGTCATGGCGAAACAAGAAGATCGAGCCCGGATACTTCGCCGCCATGTTCTCCACCAGCGCCGCGGAGCTGTCGGTGGAAGCGTCGTCGACCACGACGATTTCGCGATCCATTCCTTCCGGAAGAGCGGCCGACATGACCCGTTCGAGCAAGGTTTCGATGAACTCCTCCTCATTGTAGAGAGGGACCAAGATGGAGACTTTCGGAGTGAGCATAAGAAACGAACTTCTGGAGAAATCCTGAGCAACCAGGCCCACGGCGGGGCGGGCTTGGAAACATCCGATGGTAACATCTCCGCTCCGGGCTAAAGGGCAACCGGCGATTCGATCTGCGTCAGCTTCGGTCATGCGCGCTTGCAGCATCGCGGCCGACATCGGGCGCGCCCGCGGCCAAGTCGTCGATCTTCTGGATCGTCTGGAGAACGTCGTCCGCGGTTGTCCGCGGATTGATGGTGCACATTCGCAGCACCGTACGCCCGCGCAGGGTCGTTGAGGTGCATAGCGCGAAGCCATCTTCCAGCATCGCTTCCACCAGTCCGGCGTGAAACTCGTCCCCTCCGCGCTTGTGCCGGAAGCACACCACGGCCATCCGCGCCGGGCTCTCAATCTCCCAGTCCGGCATCTCGCGCAGGCGCGACTCGGCCAACTCCGCCATCCGCAACCCGCGCGAAATCGATTCGCGAAACGCGGCGATGCCGAATACTTTGAAAGAAAGCCATAGCTTCAGCGCCCGGAAATTGCGCGTCAACTGAATTCCCAGGTCGGTGTAATTCACCTCTTCGCCATTGCGGTGCACGTCCTGCAGATAATCGGGCAGCAGACGGAACGTCGCGCGCAGCTCGCCGCCCGCGGCTCAGCAGCACGCAACCGCATTCAAACGGCTGGTACAACCACTTGTGCGGATCGAGCGATAGCGAATCGGCCAGCGGCAATCCCTCCAACATGCGCCGCCCTTCCTCCGCCAGCGCCGCCGCCGCCCCATAGGCCCCATCCACGTGCAGCCACATGCCCGCCGCATCGCACAGAGCGCGCAACCTCGGCAGAGGATCGACGGCGCCCGTGTTGGTTGTCCCGGCGCTGGCGATGACGCAGAACGGCCGCTTGCCGTCCGCCCGGTCGCGCTCGACGGCGGCCGCCAATGCCTCCGGGGGCAAACGAAATTCGTCATCGCACGCGATCAGCCGAATTTGTTCCGGTAAAAACCCCAGCACTCGCAGCGCCTTCTCCAGCGACGAATGCGCCTGGTCGGACATGTAAACAACGGCGCGCTCCAGTCGATCGTCAAGCACCACGTGGCGCGCCACAGTCAAGGCCGTCAGGTTCGCCATGGTCCCGCCGCTGACGAAGAGCCCGCGGCAGGTATCGGGAAACCCGCAAAGCTGCCGCAGCCAGTCGATCGTCACGGTCTCCAGCGCTTCGGCCGCGGACCCTCCCAGCCACGTTCCCGTAAACACGTTGAAACCCGCCGCGAGCGCCTCCGCCATCGTCCCGACGTAATTTCCCGGTCCCGGAACAAATGCGAAGAAGCGCGGGTGATCGACGTGCATGGTCGACGGAAATACGTCCCTCTGAAGCTGCTCGAGCAACGGCTCCCAGGCCGATCCATGCTCCGGCGGCGGCTCCGACAACTTGGCGTAAATCTCTTCAGGAACCGCCTTGCGCCCGACCCTCTGGTCCCGCAGCGTCGCGAAATGCTCGACCAGAATGTCGATCACGCGATACCCCAAGGCGCGCATCTCTTCCCTCGTAAGCTCCAGACGCGAATCGATCACTTCTCGATCGCCTCTTCGAACGCCTTTTCGAGCTGTTCCTTCGACCATGCCGTGCTGATGAAAAGTTCCTGGCGCGCGCCGTCGCTCAACGCAATGGCCTTCCAACCGTTGCCGGTTGGCACGGTCACGCGGACCTTCACTTCCCCCTTGGCGTCGCGAACCGGCCGGATCACGCCCGGAATTACGCTGCGCACCTCGGCATTTTCTTTCAAGAGCCGCTCCAGCATTCCTCGCACCCCGTCCAGAATGCTGTGCTCCACCTTCAACCTGTCGTTATGCCGGCGCAGTCTCAACGGAACGCTCTCCGGTACTGGAAGTCGACCCCGAAGAATCCGTTTTCGTCCCGCACCGCGACCACCGACCACTGCCTGCTGAGGTCCCATTCCACCCGCACGATCTGCTCGGAGGTGCGCGACAGGTTGGTGATGTATGTCAACGTAATGTCTCTCGAAATCTGCTGCTCGAAGGACAGCCGCGCCTGCGGGACCGACGTAATGTCGGTAAGCTGCGGATCGATTTTGATATGGCTGACGCCGAAAAAGCGCTGCAATCGTCCCGATACCGGGGCCGTAATGGCCTGCTTCAGAACGTCGTTCGATCCCATCGCCAAAAAGCTGGTGTTCGCGGTGGCCGGGCTGTTGGCAAGCGCTCCCAGGCCAACCGGCTGGCGGCCCACGGCCAGCAGCGCGATAATCTGATTGCTCTCCAGCGGCGGATCGGAACGGTAGGAAAAATTCAATTTCTCGAGCGGACCCGTGAACGCGATGTCCACGGTAATGCCGCGCACGCGCGTACCCAGATCCATGTTCACGACGGGCTCGATCTTCGCGGGATTCGAGAAGGTCAGGTCCCCGCGGTTGATCGTATAGCGGTTCCCGAAGAAATCGATTTCTCCCTGCGTCACGGAAATATCGCCGAGCAGAATGGGACGATCGACATTGCCGCGCAACCGCAGATCCGCCCCGGCCTGAATGTCTCGCGTAAGCGACGTAATCACTTCCAGGTTCGGCCCGCTGTCGATGCGAATATCGAGCTGCATGCCGGTCAGATATGCGTTGGGTGTGACGGGTACGGATACCGGCCTGGCGGTCGAAGCGAGCAGACTGCCCACGTCGGTGTGCGGCGAGAACGCGGCGCGCGTCACCGTGACCGTCCCCGCAAGAGTGCTGCGCTCCGAGGTTCCCGAAAGGCTCAGATTGGCGTTCGCCGTGATGCTGATCCCGTCGGGTGAGCGATAGCGGACGTGCTCCGCCTGGGCCTGCGCGTGATAAATCAGCGTTTGACCGCTGAAGCCGACGAAGCTGCCCGCCTCGAACACGATGGCCCCGCCGCCGCTCTCGCCCGAGAGCCTCTCCACCGTTGCGCGGCTGCCATCGAACACGATCGTGCCGTGCGCCTTCTCCACGCCGTTCGGCAGATCGGCCAGATACAGTGAAGCGTTGCGCAATTGCAGCCGTCCGCCGAGCTCCGGTTGTTTGAACGGCCCGCGCACCGTCGCGTTCACCGTCGCTATCCCGGAGGCGAGCAGATCGTGATTGAAGAGCTGTAAAATCGCGAGGTTCGCCGCTCCCGTTACGCGCAGGTTCCAAGGCGCGTTATCGCCGAATCCGACGCGCCCCGCGGCTTCGAGCGTCGTATCGGCGCCCGCGAACCGGGCGCTGCGAATCTCCAGGCCCTTCGATGTGACCTCGAATTGAAGCGGCGACGCATTCCGCAGGATCAGATCCTTGGCCTGCGCGCCGGCCCGCGGCTCCAGGCTCGAAGAAGCGTTCATCTGAAATTCCGGAACGGTGACGTCCGCGCGCAATTCATCGCTCTTCTTCAGCGGACCCGAGACATTTACCGTTGCCGACAGGAAACCGCCGAAGGGGAGTTCCTGCCCGTTACCGATGGGCAACAGCGCCATTACGGTTGCGAGCGCGACATGCGGGATGTCGATTGTGGCACGGCCGGGATAATCGTCCGCCAATGTCCACTCGCCTTGCCCATGCACTCGGCTGCCGCGCACGTCCGCATCCGCGCGAATGTCGAGCAGCCCGCCGCGCGTATTCGCCGTGGCGGTCATGTTCCCGATCGCCTTGCCGTCAGCGCTGGCGTTTTGAATCGAAACGCGGCCGTTCAGGTCGTCAAGATGCAATTCATCTTTGACGAGATGCGCCGCGCCCGTGGCGTGACCCTCCACGCTGCCGGTGATGCCTTGACGGATCTTCGCCACGGCTTTGATTTGCGCCAGGTTAAATCCGCTCCCTGAGATGTCGAAGCGAAGCTGTCCATTGTTCCCCTGCCGATTGTTCCATATCGCGCTGAACCCGGCCGACGCCTTGCCGCTCGTAGCCTGTCCGTTTTGAACTTCAACGGTATCGTCTCGGAAGGTCGCGTCCGCCGTTACCCGATCGAATGGCTGCTCGTACGCCGTCACATGTGCCACCTGTACCCGCGCCGATCCGGCCAGGTCGCCGTACGTGCCCGCAATCGTAACGTTCGCGCTCGCGATGCCGCTCACCGGTATCTTGCGCCCGGCTTCCTGGAGCAGTTGTTGCACGTCCGCGCCGCGGATTTCCAAAGAGCCGCGAACGGGGGAGCGATCGCGCGGAGCCCAGTTCACCAGCCCCAGCTGCCCGGAACCAGTCGCGTGCAACGAGCCGCTATCGAGGGCGAGTTTCTTCACCGCTACGCCCGACTTCGTCGCCTCGAAACTGGCCGACAGATCGTTAAAATCCCGCTTGTCGGCTTCGAATGCGCCAAGTTGAAGCTGCCCGGCGATCCTGGGATTAGCGAGCGGGCCCGCCACGGTCCCGTCAAATCTCGCCGCGCTGCCGTGAATCAGCGCCACGGGCAGTTCCTTGGGCGCCTTCTGTCCCACCAGCGGCAGCGCCAGCAACAGATCGCGCAGATTGTGCGACACGATATGAACGGCCAGCGCCTGCCCCAGATTCCCGGAGGCGGCCACCTGCGTGGTCCCCAGCGTCAGGTTCGAATTTCCGAGCGCCAGCGCTCCAGCGCGCTGGTTATAATTCAGCTCCACCGAGCCTTCGACGGGGACGCCCGTCGCGCCGCGGGCGATGTGAAGCGTTGCCTGCGCGGTGACGTCCTTCGGCCGGCCGTTCTCGATCGCGCCTTCCGCGTGAACGGGACCGGCGAGGGATCCGCTCAGCTCCCCCGCCGGCTGTCCTTCCAATTCGGCGAGCTGTTGGAGCGAAAAGCCCTCGGCTGTGCCATCCAATTTGAAACGGCTGCCGCTCTCGATCGCGAGCGCGCCACGAAACCCGCCCTGCAGCGCCCTTAAATCGACGCTGGACAGGTCCACCATGCCGGGCTTCGCGCTGATTTTGGATGCAAAGGAAAAATTCCGCAGTTGGATGCCAGCGTTGCTGTAAGTAAGATCGCGCCCGTTCAGCCGTCCATCGAAACGATACTGCAATGGCTCGAATGAAATCGCCGCTTTGCCGTTGAAGGCAACTTCTCCGCGAGCTTCCAAAGGCAGATGGATGAAATTGGCGATGTCCGCCGGAAAAATACGCGACTTTACCTCGAAATTGGCGCGCGGAGAGGCCAGATCGACCACCGCGCCGGCCAGTTCCACTGCCGATCGATTCCGCTTCAGAGACGCGCTTTCAATCCGAAACCGATTTTTCTCCACCGCGAATTTCGCGCTCACATCGAAAATGGCGTCTCGCACATCCGCCGCCGTCAGACGCACGGGATGAATCCGCAACTCCCCCTCGTAGCGCTCCGGCGAGCCGAGATAACGCAGCGATGCGGCCACGTTTTCTCCGCGCACGTTGAGGGGAAACCTCCTGGAGTTGTATTCCGCAAACCCGTTCAACAACACAATGCGCTGAATCTTGAGATTCAGGATTCCGGCCATCAGGTTGCGCGTTTGCGCGGCCGCTTTCGGTGTCGGCAAATTCAGAGTTCCATCGGGATTCACGAGCAGGCGCACAACGGGTCTATCGATGGTCAAGGATGCGATATCGGCTTTGCGCTCCAGAAACGAAACGATCTTGAGGCCGACTTGGATCTTGTCCGCGTGAAACAGCGGCGGCGAGCCCGCCGGCTCCGTTCCATGCAGCGTGAATGGCCCGATGCCGGCGGTCGAGCGTTCCCAGTTGTAATCGAAGTTGCCGGCCTCGACGCGTCCCCCGGTCGCGTTCTCAACCTCCGTAATGATGCGCTCCCGAACTTTGTTCCGGAACCAGCCGCTCTGTAAAACGAAAATCGCGGCAATGGTCACAACCAGAATGGCCGCCGCCAATCCGAGGACCGTATTGAGGAACAGCCGGTGCAGCCGGAATCTCACTGCAGCACGCCCTTGCGAAACTGGATGTCCACCTGCCTGCGGGCGTCGCCGAGCCAACGGTCCACGGCTTTGTCCACCCGCTCCTCGGTCAAGGCCTTCTCCATGGCGGCCCGGCTCTCCTGAAAAGAAGGGATCGGCTTCACGCCTTCCCGCTCCCATTTGGCGGCTTGCTCGCGATAGTATTGCCGGATTTCGGCGTTGCCGACCTGAACCGCCGGGCGGAATCGCTCGTCGATGAACTTCAACAGCGTGAATTGCCACCACAGATGTTGCCGCAAATCCTGTTCCGTGATGTCGTATTTTGCGAGCGCCTTCAGAAATACTGCGTGATCCGGATACCGGGTCTCCGTGTTCTTTACCATGCCATCGGCTTCCGAGAGCGGCGGCAGCGGATAGTGCGTAAAATCCATTTCGCGCCGGATGAGGGCCTGCTCGATCAGCCGTTCGGCGGCTTGCGTCTTCTCCGCGGGCCCAAAAACCGGCTCGGCGCCATTGAGGAACGCCGTGACGGCGATCTCGTCGTGAATCTGGTCCGTCGTGATGACCCTGTCGCCGACCGACACCGCAATACGATCGACGATCTCACTCCGCCCGGCGCAAAAAATAAAAATCGAAACCAGCAGCGCGCGCAGCATCAGAATTGCTGCCCCAAAGTGAAATGAAACTGGAACAGATTGATCCGCTGCACCACTTTCTGCCCGGTCCCGAAAATCAACTGCTCGTACGTTCCCTGGTAGCCGTAAAAATAAGGCGAATTGGGACTGAACGAGAGGTCGATTCGAATCGGCCCCACCGGCGTGCGGTAGCGAATGCCGAACCCGAAGGACTGCACGCCATAATCGAAATCGGCAAGGTTGCGCTGGTTGAATCGCAAACTGATATTGCTCAGGCTGCTGTAGACGTTCCCCATGTCGTTAAAGAGCACGCCGCCTACATTGTCGCCGATCAGCGGGAAACGGAGTTCGACGGTATTGATGAACAGCGCGTCGCCTCCTATGGGAAAGCCGGTCTCCAGATCGCGCGGGCCGGCCTGCAAGTCCGGGAAGGCGCGCTGGGAGCTCGATCCGCCGGAGAAAAAGCGCTCGGCCAAGGGAATGTCGGCCAGCCCCGCATAGCGCGAAATATCGCCGAAATAAGTGCTGCGCGCCAGAACGACGTTGCGGGTGATGCGATGATACGTCGCGTTGCGCGCGATGACGCGGCCAAACCCGGTTTGCGATCCGAAAGCTTTCGCAGCCACGCCCAGATCGACCGTGTTGTACATGCCGCTGTGCGCGTCGATGGGATCGTCGCGGCGGTCCTGAATGAACGTTCCCGAAATCAATCCCACGCGCACCGGCTGCGCCAGCAGAGGAATCAGCTCCGGGCTGACCAGCGGCGTCCCCAGAATGTTCACCTTGCGAAATACGAAGCGGTACTGCACGGCATTGGCCTTCGAGAGCCGCTGCCCCAACTGCACGGAGCCTTCCTCGCGCCGCGCCGAGAACGTGCGCACGTCTTTCGAAATATCGAAAAATCCAGTGAATTGGAGATTTAACTTGGGGTTGCCTCCGAGTTGCGGAAGCAGGTATTCGAAGAGCGCGCGCTGCTCGAATGTCGAGACCAGCGTCTGCAGCGTCGCCGTATGCCCCAGCCCGAACATGTTCAAGCGGCTGATTCCGAGCGTCACGCGCGGGCTGAACCCGGTCGCGCCGGCCGGTTCGTCCAGAGTCGTGGTTCCCCCTCCGATGCGCGCGATCTCGGCGCCGATTCCGGCCGTGAACGAATAGCGGCGCGCCTCTTCCATCGCATATATGACGTCTTTCGACGGCTCCTCGCCTTCCGGATTCTGAATCGCCGTATCGACCCGCGCGAAAATACCAAGGTCGTACAACCGGCGCTGGCTTTCCGTGATTTGGCTCTGCGACAACGGATCGCCTTCTTTCAGGCTGATGCGCTCCTCCACCAGGCTTGGCCTCGTCGCCTGCAAGCCATTAATCACCGCGCGGCGCACCAACACGCGCGGCCCCGGCTCGATCGCGTACGTCAGATCCTGACGATACGGCTCGTCGGAAGGCGTCGATGTAAACGTGAACTTCGCTTGCGGATAGCCGTTGTCGTAGTAATACTGCAAAATGTCGTCGCGATCGCTTGCGATGGCCACCTCGCTGTAAGGCTCTCCTTCGGTCGAATGCAGAATGGCGCGCAGGTAGCCCTCGGCGGCGGCGGACACGCCCTCGATCTTCAGCCGCGATACGAACCACTGCGGCCCCTCGCTGATGTCCACAAAAACGGCGATCTGGTTCGCTTTATGGTCGTAATCATCGAGCTGCCGCGAGGTTACCTGCGCGTCGCGGAACCCATTGGCGCGATACAAATCGAGGATCGCCGTCGTATCGCGATCCAGATACTCGCGGCTGTAGCGCCCGCGGGGAAAACGGATGAAGGCCGCCGGAGTGATGTACATTCGCTCGCGAATGGCTCGTGTCGTAAAGTACTTGTTTCCTTCGATGTCGAGCAGCACCAGTTTGTGACGCCCTCCCCGGTCGACGGTATAGACGATCGTTTGATCGCCCGATGCGCTCGTGCTCCTCTTGTAACTCGCCTCGGCTTCGAAATATCCCTCCGATTGCAGGTAATCGACCAGATCGCCGGCGCCCTCATGCAGCAGATCGGCGTCGACGGTGCGCTCTTCATAAATCGGGAGCAGGCTGCGCAGCCGTCCTTTCGATATTTTCGCGCCGGCGATTTCAACGTCGACCTTATTGCCCGGCTCGATGTTGAGCGATGGCGCCACCCGGTTCGTTTCAGGATCGTAGTTCAGCCCGGTCAGCGCCACCTTCGCCAGAAGATAGCCGTGCTTCAAATACCAGGAGCGCACCGTTTCCACTCCGGACTGCAGGCGGCTATCGGTCAGCGGACGCCACGGAAACCAGGCGCGAAAACCTTTCCAGCCGGTTTCGCGAAGAATGGACAGCGTGGTCTGTTGCGGCGCGCCGGTTACGCGGATGCCGGCAAATTTGGCGCGTCTCCCGGGAATGATCTGGAAATCGATATTCGCTTCCTGAACATCGGGACGCATTGTGGTTTGGGGCGCGATCAGTGGGTTAAAGAAGCCATTGCGCCGCAGCAGCCCGCTGACGCTCTGAACGGCCTGGTGCACGTCGCGCTCCAAATAATCCCCTCCGATCTGCAGCTTCGCCGCCGTCACCACCTGGCCGCGATTGGGCGGCTCGCGCACGCCTTCTACGCTTACGTTGCCGATGAAAACGGCCGGCGAAGTGATAAAACGAAGTTTGACGTTTCCGTCTTCAAGCGTCGCGTCCACGGCGATGTCCGCGTACTCGCCCGTCGTATAGAGCCTCTGAATCGACGCGCGCAGATCTTCCTGACGCAAAGGCTGGCCACGCTTGACGGCGAGCATCGCCACGAGCTGTTCGTAGGTCAGCGGCTGCCTGGCGGGATCGAACGAGATGGCCGCCACCGTCCTGCCTTCGTAATTTTCAGCTCCCGCCGCCGTCGCCCCGCAGCATATGGCGAGTAGGAACACGCTTATCCCTGCGCGCCGGGCAATCGACACAAGCGACCATGTTATCGCAGCCGCTGCCGCGCTCCAGCGCGTTGTTACTCTATTATCGATGGGGTCCGGCACTGCGGGGCGCTACTCGCGGCAAATCCTCTTCCACGGCATCGGCGAAGCCGGCAAGCGGAAGTTATTGGACGCGCGCGTCGCCATTGTAGGTTGCGGCGCTCTGGGAAGCTTTCAAGCCGGAGCCTTGGCGCGCGCCGGAATCGGATTCCTCCGCATTATCGATCGCGACTGCGTGGAGTTGACCGAACGGTTCGAAGCGATACGACCAAACGTCGGCCAAACCTGGAAGGTGGCGTAAAGGCGCTCCCGCTCCGCGCCATGGAGAACCTCAGAGCGTCGGCCCCGAAGCGTAGTTGCTTTCGCGCCTTTGGTGAGCCAACTCGGTCCAACATCACGTCCACTGAGCGGCCCGAAAAATGCAAAGGGCGCCCAGTTGCATGCCGGGAAGCGTCGCACGTCGGCCCTTCCCCTCTTGCGCGCCAGACAGTAGATCTGTTCCCCACGCATTGTGATGTCAAACCCATGCTCCTGCAGGAGATCCCGAACCCACGATGGACTGCCAAACCCGGCAATCGGTTCTGTAAATAGGGATTGCGGACAGAACCGGGCGGCACGGACAGCGTCGGACAGTTCGCGGGTAGTGTACTCTCTCACATGTGGCGTGTCCCGATTGTTGTGAGCTGGATACTTCGAGAATATCTGAGCGTTTTTCCATCCATTGAGTGCGGCGCCAACGCTCGTTAGACTGGCGACGTTCGGCGTTGTCATCTTGGCCGTTTTCCTAGATCAGCGGTTCGACGCTGGCTATGCTTGGCGGCTGAAAGCAGCGTTGATGCCCTTCCGTGGTGGGCCAGGATTGCCCACTGGAGTTATCGCAAATCCTCTGCCGTATTCCCGCCTGTACGTTAATACAGGAGAGCCAATTGAGCAAAAGGGTTTAATGGAGTTCAGGTTGCTGTATCAAGGCGAACTGTTGCCGTCTGGAAATAAAAGCACTAGGCTAGCGGAGAAGCACGCTATTCGGAGAATCTTTCATCGTCAGTTGCGCCGTCAATGGCCGTTCATGGGGGCCTGAGCGAATATGCTCGATTCGCCGGTATTGAACAGCTCGTAAGCCAGGGAATCCCCAGGAGGCCAGACACGCTCCCTAGCACGGAAGAACAAGTCAGGTTCGGCATCGAGTCTATTGGAAAAGAGGGGTCTCTAGTACGTAATGGCGCCAGGAGCCGGCGAATCGCGACATTCTTGAGCGCCGCAAACCCTGAATGCCGTCGATCGGAGCTCTCAATCGCGTGGCCATTGCCGCCGCGAGCGCCGCTCCACAAAAGCCGCGCGGTCCGGTTCCACGCCGCCCAGCATGGGCGCGCGCGCGATCGCGGCGCGCAACTCCGCTTCGGCGCTTTGATACTCGGCTTTCAATCGTATCGCTTCGCGAATCGCCGGTTGACGCCGTTGTCAAGGCATAAACAAAATAAAACAAACAAGGCGCGCACAGCATGTGCGACGATATTAAGCGCGGTGAATGCCCCCGGGCGCGGCCCCGCCGCCATGCGCGCGGGACATTGCTCTCCTATGGTTATGTCCATATACTGAGAGAGACATGCTCGATCCCGGCGTGGCGCAAGTGATTCAGACGTCGGTGGCGGTGAGCGTTCCGACCGTCGCGGTTTTCATCGCGGCCCTGCTCGCCAATTCCCGCATTACCTCGCTCGAAAATCAGATCGGCGCGCGCTTCGCCTCTCTGGAGCGTCACATCGAGACGCGCTTCGACGCCGTCGATAACCGCTTCGACGAGATGCGCGACACTTGGCGCGCGGAGCTCCGCCGGGTCGAAGAGGTTATCGACGCGCGGCTGAAACACCTGGAGGAACGCGATTGATCGCCGCCTCCTACGCCGAACTGGTGCGCGTCGCGGCTTAGCGTTGCGTGCATCGCTGGATTCCGCGCATCGCGGGCAAACCCAAACAGTGCGCGCTGCCGCTCGCCCTATTGGGACCGCCCGCGCAAGAAACTCGCCGATAGCGGACAGATAGACGCATGCGCGCCTTCGACGACTTCGCGCCGTCACAAGAGATCACGCCCGCAACCCGCGTCGTTCTGGATTATGGGGGCGGCGCCTCGAGGCCATCTTTACGTCCTCCCGCCGCATGTACTCGCTGTATTCACTCAACAACCAGCGGACTTCACGCGACCATGGCCCGCGGCCGCGTGCGCATCCGGCGTCTCTGCAATCTGGGGCCGCAGAACATTGTCGAAGACAAGCTCGCGATGGAAGATCGCTTGAACGATTGGCAACCGGCAGCTGCTCGCGGGCCGCGGCTCAAGCTGTTCACAGTAGAGGCTTGCGTTGCTGAATTGTGTAATGCCGGCGCGCGAACAGTGTCAATTGCGCGGCTCGCCGCCCTCTCCGCCGCGATGGTGGTCCAGGAATTCCTGGTCGATCGGTTTGCGGCCGCCGTAACCCTCCTCCACGCCGTGCCAGAACCCAATTCCTTCCTCGCCCAGCTTCCAGCACAGGTACACTTCGCCGCCGCGGTACAGCGCCGGAAAATCGATCAGGCCGATGTCCAGGTCCTTCACCAGGCAACCCAGATCCTGAATGCCGTCGATCAACTCCTTCAAACGCGTGGCCTTCGCCGCCCGCTGCGAGCGCCGCTCCAAAAAAGCCGCGCGGTCCAGATCCACGCCGCCCAGCATCGCTACGCGCTCCATCTCGGTCCGCAACTCCGCTTCGGCGCATTGGTACTCGGCTTTCAATCGTATGGCTTCGCGAATCGCCGCTTCAATTTCCGGCAGAAGCCTTTGCGCCTGTTGCAGCGTGAAGTAGCGCATCGTTCGCCGCTCTATCCGCCAAACGCGCGCCCACGTCCGCGGCCCGCCTCCACCGAGGGAGCGTTCTTCACACCCACTCCGTCGAGTATAACAACTTCGATTTAGCGTCGACGCGATCACACTCGCCGCAGCCGCGCAACGGTCGTTCAGGAATGCGGAGGAGGAGGAGGCGGCGGCGGCGGAGCCGGAGGAGGGGTCTGCCCGGACAACGTCGGACCACCGCCGGCGCCGCGCCACTGCCAATCGTTCCGAGAGGGCCGCGCGCGGTGGTCTGAAACGTATACAGCGCGTCGTAGAAAGCCCGTAGCACGCGGCGCGCGATGGCGCCTTTGTCGACAAAGCTGGAGGCGAGCGGCTGGCTCTTATACACCGTCATGGAATCGCCTTCGTTGACGACGCGGGTCGATCCGCCCCGTGTCGCATGGCGCACCTCCACCGATCCCTCTTCGACGGTAACGACCGTGTTCTCGTCGTCGTTGTCCACCTCCACGTCGAAAATCGTGCCGCGCACGGAGATCACGGCCGACGGCGTGTGAATGGTATTGGGGTTGGGCTGCCCGCCCAGTCTTTGAATGCGGACCTTAATGCGACCCACCCACAGATCCAGCAGGTCCCGCCAGTTGCCCGGATTGCTGCGGAACGTCAGATTGGAGTTGGGATAAACCTCGAACGTGCTGCCGTCGGAGACCTCAAATCGGGCGAAGCCGTCCGGCCCCGTAATGACGACTTCCTTCACCTGTATGGAGTCGCCCACGTTCAGCGCCCACGGCTGCGAATCTTTCAAAACCGAGACTTGGCCGTTCATCTCGACGACCTTGGCGGCCGCCGCCGGTGAAGCGGGAAAAATCTGCGCCGATGCGCTCGAACAGACCGCCAGCGCCAGCGCGGCGGCAAGGCAGACGCCTACCGATGCGCGCGGGAACACGGCTTTCGCGACTTTGCCCATAAAGAAACGGACTTTAATTACCGATGCCCTCTACAAGTGAGATCGGCGGAGTGCAACAGAAACCTCAGTCTATCATCAAAATTGCTGAGCAAGAAGAGGCCCGGTACTATTTTGTGAGAGAAAGTCGTTCGGATTCAGACGTTTTAATAGTGACGGGAAACAAGGAAAGGATACAATAGACTCGTTCCATGTGTCGCAAAGCCACAGTCCGCGCCGCGGCCGTCGCGATGCTGGCCGGTGCGGCCGCATTGGGGCAAACCGTAGGGGCGCAGGGCGCGCCCGGAGCCGCGCCGTCCGCAACCGACTGGCGGCATATCGGAAATAGCGCCGTGCAGCTCGCCCTGCCCTCCGCCGCCACCGGACCCGTCGATCGGGTTTGGTACACCAGCGATGGAGCGGCCTTATATGTCCGAACGCGCTCCGGCCGGACATTTCAGACCGCCGATTTCGATCTCTGGAAACAGGTCGCGGATGCGGCCGCCGTCCCGCCCTCCGTTGCCAATGACGCCGCCCCCAATAGCCCCGAGCCGGGTGCGCGCGTGCGCGGCCAGGGCCCCCGCTTGTACGCTTTCGGCAACAACGCCTTCCGGTCCGATGATGGCGGCGAGACGTGGACCAACCTCACGGCTTACAAAAACGCCTCCATCCTGGGCGCGGCCTTGACGGACCTCGCCGTTTCTCCGCTTAACCCCGATGAAGTCACCGTATCTAACGACGCGGGCGTGTGGCGATCGGTCGATGCCGGCCTTACCTGGACGGGCCTCAATACCGCGCTGCCGAATTTGCCCGCGCGGCGCATTTTCACGGTTCCGTCGGGCGCCGTGGGGCTGCGGCTGGGCTTGTCCATCGAGAACGCCCCGGAACTGGAATGGGCTCCCGGCGAGAGAACCGCCTGGCGCGTCGTCGAGGGAACCGAGGCGCAGCGCGAGAGCGCTCTCAAACAGTTTGCCGCGCAGGCTCTCAATGCGAAAATTACCGCCGTGGCCTCATCCGGCGACGCCCTTTACGCTGGATCGGCCGATGGGCGGTTGTGGACTTCGCTCGACAAAGGCGCAACGTGGAGCGCGCCCTGGGAAACGATGGCGCCGGTCCCGTAGAAGCCATCTATGCCGATCCGAAAGACGCGCGCACCGCCTTGGCCGCTTTCGGCTCGCATCGACAAGCCGCTCGATCCGGGCTTGACCCCGCTGCACATCGCCCGCACCATGAACGGTGGCCTGTTCTGGGATAACGTCAGCGGTAACTTGCCCGATGCCGCCGCGCACGGCATCGCCGCCGATCGCGCTTCCGGCGCCGTGTATGCCGCAACCGACGACGGCGTCTTCTATGCTGCCATGGATCCGGCCAGCGCCGGCCGACCGGCGTCTGGACGCGCGGTCGGCGGCGGACTCCCCGATGCGCCCGCCATGGACGTACGGCTCGATGCCGGCGGCCAACCAGCTTTATGCGGCGGTCGACGGATACGGCGTTTATGCCGCCATTGCGCCGCATCGGTTCCGCGACGCGCGCGTAGTGAACGCCGCCGATTATAGCTCGCCGGCCCGCCGCCCCGGGGTCGCTGCTCAGCGTCCTCGGGCGCGCGCGTCGCTTCGGCACAGGCGGGCGCGATGTTGGCGCCGGTTCTGGCCACCGATGCCAGCGGCACTCAAATCCAGGTCCCGTTCGATGCTTCCGGGCAGAGCATGGCGTTCGCCCTCCGCTCCCCGGAGCAGATAAGACGGTCGACGACCACCTATCCCTCTGCGCGACGTTTCGCCGGCGATTTTTGTGGGTCCGGACGGCGCTCCCATGATTCTCGACGCCGACTCGGGTGAGATGCTGGATGCCTCGAAGCCGCGCACTTCCGGACGCGTATCCAGATTCTGGCGACCGGCCTGGGGCGCGTCGATCCCGCACTGGGCCACCGGCCTGCCCGGCCCGTTGCCAATCCTCCGCGCGTGGTCGCTTCCTTACATGCGTACCTCGATCAGCCAGTTGAGGTCGGCCGCGCCGTATTGGCGCCTTATGTGGGGTTTTACTTGATCGAGATCCAGTTGCCCCGTATTGTAAACGCCGGACCTGCCGAAATATATGTGGAGGCGGGGGGACAGCCGAGCAATAACGTCAGGCTGTACATATCCCGAGCCTGGTTGCCAATTAACGATGCTTCCCCATTTCTGGCGAAGATTCCTGGCCATCGTACGCCTGATCCTTGGCGATCGGTTGTCTGGCCTTGCAATTGATCGCCTTCAACTACGCGATCACTGACACTGTGGCGATGTTCGCCGGCTATATCGCGTACTCGCTCGCCGGCTACTGTGGCGTCCGCTCGACGATCCGCCTTCGATGTTCGCGCTGCCCATCGATTTCATTTTCTTTTTGCTGGCGGCGGTTGCGCCCGTTTCGTATGGACAATGGATCGCGGCGGTGTTTTACGGTATGTCCTGTTTCGCCTCCGTAGTGTTCCACAATTACTGGAAGTCGCTGGCGGTGGCGGTGGCTGCCGCAGCCGGGCTCTATTTCGCCTCGCCCCTGCACGGGGCCATCATGTGCCGGTTCTGATTGCCGGCGGCATCGTGGCCTGCGCGCTGGCCACCGAACGCGAGCATATGGAGGAGCTGCTGTCGCACCTCTCGCGGCAGATGTTGCTGTACCGCTACGACGCCGAGAAGGCGCGCGAGGCGGAACGGCAGCGCATCGCGGCCGATTTCCACGATGGCCCGCTGCAGAGCTTCATCAGCTTTCAGATGCGGCTGGAGATTAATCCGCAAGCTGCTGCTGCGCGATAACAACGCCGCGACCGAGGAATTGACGCAATTGCAGGAAATCTGCAAAGGCCAGGTGAACGATCTGCGCGCCTTCGTGCGCAGCATGCGGCCGGTGGACGTGGAAGGAAGCCTGAACGCGACATTGCGCCGCGTTGTCGAACAGTTCCAGAAGGACAGCGGCATTCCGGCGGCGTTCGTCGAGCGCGGAGTTTCTCGAGCCGTCCGAGCCGGAAATTTCGCTCGAGGTGCTGCAGATTGTTCGTGAGGCGCTCTACAACGTGCAGAAGCACTCCGCGGCCACCCGCGTCGCCGTCGAGCATCGCAAAAGCGGGCGCGCGCTGGAGATCACCATCGAGGACAACGGCAACGGGTTCCCCTTCAGCGGGCGAATACGTCTCGAGAATTGGAGTTGCTGCGCCTCGGTCCGACCAGCATCAAGCGCCGCGTGCGAACACTGGCGCGGAGATGCATCTCGATTCGAAGCCCGGGCAAGGCGCGGGGTTATTGATCCGCCTCGCGACATAGCGCGATGCCGCAGCTGCTGCTGGCATCGCGCGCGGCGCTGGCCGGTTGCGGCCGCTACGCCGATTTCACGCTGCCTCGCGCCGGCGCCAGGAATCCGGCTGCCCCCTTGCGCGTTTCTCCTGACGGAGCGCCCCGCGCCGGTGCTCACGCACGGGCGCCCGGGGAATGGGATTCCGACGATGTCCTGAATCCCATCGTCGTGCCGTTTCGACGGCAGCTTCTCAACCTGTATTCGGGCTTCGACGGCAAGACCTGGCCACGGGACTTGCCACTTCGACCGACGGCATCCATTGGCAAAAACAAGGCCGGGTATTCTCGCCGGATCCCGTACCTGGGAAGGCGACTACATTGCGGCCAATGGATCGGTCACCGCGCAGGACGCGCAGCTCCTCTATTTTTACAAGGCGGACGATCGCCGCGAAATCGGGTTGGCGAGTTCCTCGGACGGGCGTCTTGGAAGCGGCCGGCGGCCGGTGCTGGGGCTGGGCCCGCGCGGGAGCTGGGATGAGCGCGGTGTCGCCGATCCGTACGCGATCCGCGCGGGCGGCAAGCTGTACCTGTTTTACCTGGGACAGGATCGCGCCCGGCGGCAGCGGCTGGGAGTCGCGGAATCGGAAGACGGCGTGAGTTGGAACAAGCTGCGCACCAACCCGATTCTGGAGCTGGGCGATACGGCGCGTTTGACGAAAACGGACTGGGCGAGCCGGCCGTGTGGGCCGCGCACGGATACTATTGGATGCTCTACACCGGCCGCGCGCGCGATGAAACGCGGCGGCTCGGCGTGGCACGGTCGCGCGATGGCGTCCACTGGGAGAAGTTGGATTTTACGGCAGCTTCCCCGCGCCCTGGGATTCCAAGGTGATCTGCGATCCGACGGTGCTGCCGTCGCCGGACGGCAGTGCGCGTCTGGTTCGGCGGCGGCGATGTGGCGCACCCGGCTCAGAATATCCACGGCCAGATCGGTTTGCGATCCTGAACAGTAAAGCGCCCGAGCGCACGCCATGAGAATCGGGATCACCTGCTACCCCACGTACGGCGGCAGCGGCATCGTCGCCACCGAGCTCGGGCTCGAACTGGCCAACCGCGGCCACGAAGTCCATTTCATCACTTACGCCAACCCCATCCGGCTGGATCCCGGACACTCCGCGCATCCACTATCACGAAGTGGAAGTATCCAACTATCCGCTATTCCAATACCCGCCCTACTGCCTGGCGCTGGCCTCGCGCATGGCCGAAGTGGCCGACGATTACGGCCTCGACTTGTTGCACGTCCACTACGCGATTCCGCATTCCATCTCGGCCCTACTGGCGCAGCAGATGATCGCCACCGCGCCGCCTTCCCTTCATCACCACCCTGCACGGCACCGACATCACGCTCGTCGGGGCCGACCGGTCCTATTTCCCCATCACCAAGTTCTCGATCGAGCAATCCGACGGCATCACCAGCATCAGCCAGACACATGCGCCGCCGCACGTGAATCTTCGGGGTCGAAAACGAGATCGGGGTGATCCACAACTTCGTGAACTGCGAACTCTATCAGCCCGATCCGCGAGACCGCGAAGCCCGGACGAGAAGCGCCTCATCCATATCTCGAATTTCCGGCCCGTGAAGCGCGTCCTCGACTGCATCCGATTTTGCCGAGTGCGTCAAGCGAAGTCGACGGCCGAGCTGTACATGGTTGGCGACGGACCGGATCGCGGTGCCGGCGGAGCGGCTGGCCCGCGAGCTCGGAGTCGAGCGCCACGTACGTTCCTGGGCAAGCAGGATCACATGGAGCGGTTGATCCCGCCAGCACGCTGCTGCGATGCCAAGCGAAATGGAGTCCTTCGGTCTGGCCGCGCTCGAAGCGATGGCCTGCGGCGTCCCGCCCGTGGCCACGCGCGTAGGGGGACTGCCCGAACTGGTTACCGACGGCGTCGACGGCTACCTGGAGCCGGTGGGCGATATCCCCGCGCAAGCCAGCCGCGTGATCGAGCTCCTGACAAACGAAAAGCTGCATCAAGAATGGCCGCCGCCGCGCGCCAGACCGCCGCCGAGCGGTTCGCCAGCTCCACGATCATCCCCCATACGAGCGTACTACGAAGAAATAGTCGCCAATTCCCGTCCCTGAAAAGCCGGTGAACGTGCATTTCGCATCCACGCACGCTTTCACGCGCCCACTTTCCGCCGCGCTCCCAGGCTAGACCTGCCGCCGCTTTCCAGCCCCCAGCGCTTTCCGAACCTCGACCGCAGGGCAGGGTTGTGATACAAAATGTGTGAGATGCACCTCGTCGCCGGTGCGCCCCGCCGTAAATACCGGCTGCTTACGCGCTAAGACAGTGGGAGTGCGCCCCTATGAGTTGTGCGGCAACATGCTGCCCGCAAATGTTCCGAGTGAGTACGTGCACAGCAGAGGAACCGAGTAGGCCCGGATCAATTCATCCACAATATCTTCAACGCAAGGTAGCCGGAAGATCCTTGCCGCACAGAAGGCTGACTATTCCGCCAAACATCGCACGCGGCGCGTGGGGAGAGACGAATTTCGCTGTCGCGATCAGGCCGCCCACCGTGTCCCTGAAGACCGTGGTATTGGGGATACCCCGCGTAAGGAGTTTAGAGAGCAGCGTCTCGGCGTCAAAGAAAGCAACCTGACGGCTATGCTCCAGGCGCTCCATGTCGTAGCCCTCCGCCGTTAAGCGACACGATCGCGTCGCGATGAGCTTTCGTGGCGATGAGGACCACCCCTTCCCGGTTCTTCAATCCGTGCGCCGCATACACGCACACCGCATCGACGATCTGTTCGTCGTCCCCGCAAGGGTAACAAGATGACACCGGGGATGAGGATCCGCCAGGTATCGCAGCAGTCCCAGGTTTTATAACGCCCGTTCGACGATCTCGCCGACTCCCCTCAATAAAATTCTCAACATAACCCGCCCCCGCCATGCGCACGCGTCTGGTAATCCGTCGCACATGTATTGCGAGCGTGAGCATGGCCTTCGGCCGCCACCGGCACTCTGGCGTCTTCGTCCGCCAGGCTCCAGGATGACCCCCTTCTGCGAACTTGTATTCTTCGTCGCAAACTGGAAGACGGCGAATGCCATGCCGACAACTCCGTCGTTCGGGTTCGCCGCTCCCCGAAAAGGCAGCGGCGGCCAACGCCATCGACTATTCCATTTTTGACCAAATCAAATTTCGGGTGCGCGGACTATTTCCGCCGCCGCCGACGCCAAAAATCGTAGCAAGTTTTAACTTCCGAAGGTGCGCGATCTCGCCCGTGCTGTCCCCTATTTTTTCCGCTGGTACGCCCATCTCGTCCAGCATCGCCAACAGCAGGTTCGTCATGGGCGTTCCCTTGGGATAGCGGATGTGGCGGCCGCTCTTGATGCGGCCCGCGCCGCCGCCCGCGAGCAGAAGCGGGAGGCCGACGTGCGTGTGCCGGTTGCCGTCGCTGATGCTGCTGCCGCACATGATCATGGAGTGGTCCAGGAGATTGCCGTCGCCGTCCGGCGTGGAGCGCAGCTTGTCCAGATAGTACGCGAACATCTCCGCGTGATGCGTGTTGAT